>CAVYDW010000004.1:0-133956 GCA_963767465.1 uncultured Phycisphaerae bacterium | reverse complement strand
ACGCCGGTTGTTCCTTCGCTGTGGCGGTTTTTATGGCGTGCGTTACTATTCTATGTACTTTCCACTTGCAGCAGATCAAATCAGTGGCCAGCGATGCGATCAAGCGGTTCGACGACCATAAGGCAGAACTCCATGCCAACTTGGCGCAGTTCCGTACGGACCTGGACGCACTGCACAGGCAAGTCCACGACGCTTCCACCGCATGTACGAATGAGATGAATGATGTGGTCAGGCTGATGAGCAACTATTCGGATCGCTTCCTTGATGGCCTTTCTGGTGTGACAGATCCGGAGAAACTGAAGGCGCTGTCCCAGCAGATCCTGGAGAGCGAGAAGCAGTACCGACTGCGGTGTCACATCGATCGTCTACGCCACGTAAGTGTGAGTAGGCAGGAGAAGATCGCTGCGATTTGGTACATAGAGGTCACGGGAGGCGAACCCGAGATGCTGGTACTCATGGCTGTTGCGGACGATCTGCAGGAGGACCCGGAGGTGCGCCTGCAGGCCGAACGGTCCGCGGCAAACATGCGCAGCCGCCTACGCGCACAGGCGGCGTCGGGATCGCCCCCGCCCGCAACCGCTTGGGTCGGTGCCATGGGAAGTGGCAGCAAGGGTGGGAACGGTCCTAACGACAGCGGATCATAGTCTCCGCATTGACCCCCAGCCGCTCGAAGTGCGGGACGACCTGGTCGGCGAAGCGGCGGCCGTCGGGGAGGTAGCCGGCGGTGGGTTCGAGATTGTCCACGCGGGCGCGCCACCAGTCGTTGAGGCGGGCCATGCAGATCTCGCGGGTGTACTTGGCGATGATGCTGCCCCAGGCGGTGACGCAGCACTGGAGGTCGGCGTCCATCATGAAGGTCAGGTCGACGGACTGGTTGGATAACCGCATTCGATACCGGCCTCGTTCGGGGGTTTGCTCGAGCACGGTCATTTCGGCTGGGTCGAAGGATTGCTGCAGGGCGGGGCGGTAGTCGGTGCGGCCGCCCTGGCGGTCGAGGACGGCGAAGACGGGTTCGGCGGGTGCGATGGCGGCGGCTTGCTGGAGGAGGCGGTTGAGCAGCCAGGTGGTGGCCATCCAGTTGATCGTGGCCTTGTTGTCGGTGCGGGCCAGGAGGGCGTTGTAGCGGATCGGGGGGAGGATGGTGGCGGCGACGGCCTGGAAGGTGCAGCCGACCCGCTGCGCGGCGGTCCGCACCGCGCTGGTCTGGATGGCGAGGCCGTCGGGTTTGCAGGCGCAGGGCAGAGGGGTGTCGCCCTCGGCGTCCCAGGGGCTGCCAGCCAGGTGCTCGGGGACCTGGGGGTCGAGGGCGGTCAGGAGGTCGCGCCAGGTGGCGTTGGGCGTGCCGGAGAGGCGGGCAGCGACCAGGCCGGTGGTTTCGAGGAGCGGCAGGCCGTCGGGTCGGGTGGAAAGCATCTTGGAGTCGCACACGACGAGGCGGGCGTCTTTCTTGCGAGGCTTGCTGGTGATGACGTTGGCGAGGTTGCGCGAGAGGTAGTCGAGGGAGGGTTCGCAGGCGCAGCGGAGCATGACCCCGCCGACCACAAGGGGGCCGAGGATGGGGCCATAGCCGGCCTCGTCTATGCCGATGAAAAACATATCGTGCTTCCAATGAATGTCAGCGGTCAGCAGTCAGCAGTCAGCGGTTCACGGTCGACGGCGGCACTGGTAGGCAAGCTGCCAGTGGCATGCGCAGAGATCACAGCCGAGGGCGGCTAGGCCGCATGGTCCTGCAACGCCGCAGGACCATGACACCCGGCAACTGACAACTGACAACCGACAACTGACAACTGACAACTCACCATTGACCCTTATCCCTATCCCGATAGGATGCACGCTGGACGGGGGAAAATCCAGGGCGATCGCGGGAGTTGGTGATGGATCGGTTGTTGTCGCAGGCTGTCCTGAAGGATGGGACCAAGGTCGAGGTGCGGCTGGTCATGCCACCGGAGGCGGGGTGGGCGGACCGCATGGACGGGTTCCTCCGGCACAAGGGGATGCCGTGGCAGATGCACTGGCTGAAGGCCTTTGCGGGCGAGTGCGATGAGCTGCAGACGCGGTTCTACCTGCTGGTCATTGGGGGCGAGCCGATCAGCAGCATCATGACGGCGGAGACGGCTGGCACCGGCATCTTCGGGCATGTCTTCACTAAACCTCAGTGGCGGGAGAAGGGGGCGGCGTCGATCCTGATGCGGGCGGTGTGCGAGGACTTTGCCAGCCGAGACGGGATCGCGCTGTACCTGGGGACCGGCTACGACAGCATGCCGTGGCGGCTGTACGCGAAGTATGGGTTCGAGGGGATCGCCCCGCCGCTGGGGCTGATGAAATGGGTGCGGCAGCCGGAGCGACTGGCGGGGCTGTTCGCGCCGGAGCGGCTGTGTGCTCGGCTGATGCGGTGGGGGGACTGGCCGCTGGTGCAGTGCCTGTTTGTCGAGCCGTCGGGGGAGGTGGTCAGGAATTTCGGCCTGCGGCGGTTCGGCGTGGCGGACATGGAGGGGGCGTTCCTGGGGCTGCAGGAGCGGATGCGGAAGGGCGGGGTGGCGCCAAAGGTGGCGGTGGTTGGCAATGCGGGTGGGATGGTGGTGGGGCTGGGCACGGCTTGTCCGCTGGAGGCGTCGGTGACGGACTACGTGCTGGTGGACATCTTTGCGCATCGCGGGGCGCCGGAGGCGCTGCCGCTGCTATTGGAGGCGCTGGCGCTGCCGGCGGGGGCGCCGCTGCTGGCTGTGGTGGATGGGTCGTCGTCGGCCAGAAGGCGGGCGCTGACCGCGGCGGGGTTCGCGGCGGCGGGGAGTTTGCCGGGGGCACTGAAGGTGGACGCGGGCTGCAAGGAAGACGTGTTGCTGATGATAAGGAAATAGAACATGTTCACGGATCTGGCGCCGGCACCGAAGATCGATTGTGATGCGTTGGTAGCGTGTCTGCGGCGAAAGGGGACGCCTAAGCGGGTGCACGTGATGGAGCTGTTTCTGGATGGGGATGTGAAGCCGCCGCTGATTACGCGGTTCGGCCTGGACGCGGGCCTGCGCAAGGACGACCCGCACTACGGGCTGAAGCAGGAGATCGCCCTGCAGCGGTTCCTGGGGTACGACTACGTATACGGGGTGGCGGGCGTGGGGTTCCCGCGGTCGACGGACATGCAGGCGGCGGATACGACCGAAGGCGAGACCAACCGCGGCCAGCGGAACTGGCTGAGCGAGCACGCCGGACCGATCGCGACATGGCAGGACTTTGAGAAGTACCCGTGGCCGGAGCCGGCGAAGATGGACCTGTCCAAGGCGGAGTGGCTGGAGAAGAACCTGCCGCAGGACATGTGCATGACGGCGGGCTGCCACAGCATCTTCGAGCAGCTGTCGTGGCTGATCGGGCTGGAGCACCTGTCGTTCGTGCTCTACGACGACTACAAGCTGGCCCAGGCGGTAGCCGACCGGGTGGGCGAGATCTACCTGGCGTGCGCGAAGGTGTACGTGCAGTTCAAGCGGATGAAGTTTCTGTTCGGCGGGGACGACATGGGGCACAAGACCGGCACGCTGATCTCGCCGGAGCACCTGCGCAGGCTCGTGCTGCCCTGGCACAAGAGGATCGCGAAGGTAGCGCACGACGCGGGGCGGTTGTACCTGCTGCACTCGTGCGGGAACCTCGAGCAGATCATGCCGGACTTGTGCGACGAGGTGCGGATCGACGCGCGGCACTCGTACGAGGACACGATCGAGCGGCCCGAGAGCGTCAAAAAGAGGTGGGGCCACAAGGTGGCGGTGCTGGGCGGGATCGACGTGGACTTCCTGTGCCGGTCGGATGAGAAGGCGATCCGCAAGCGGGTGCGGCAGACGTTGGATGCGTGCATGCCGGGGGGCGGCTACTGCCTGGGGACGGGCAACAGCATGTGCAACTACATCCCGCTGGATCACTACCTGGTGATGCTGGATGAGGGGCGGAGGTACGTGTGAGTGCTGAGTTCTGAGAAGAAGGGTTCGGGGTTCAGGGTTCAGGGAACAGCACGCGAACAACGGAAGCGGCGGGCTGACGCCAGAGGAACGGACCGTTCACGTCATCTTTGGGCCGGCACGGCCATGGTCGGTGGCGACAGCGCCGCGTGCACGGGGCCGTGGCACGCAGCATGGTCCTGCAACGGCGCAGGACCATGGCACCCGGCGATACGCGGCACATGAACTGAAAGCGGCCCAAACGGACTTACCTGTGGCCGCTCAGCACCGTCGGGTTGACAGCGCGATCCCCCTTGCTAGGGTGTTGCGGTCATGGGACCGCCACCAGAGACGGCTGCTTACGTAGTGGCTGGCCGCGCACCTGCCCGTGCGGCCCCGGCTGTGATTGCCCTGTCCGGCATGTTGATGATCGCGGCCTGGACGTTTCACGCCAACCGGGCGTTCTACCATGACGATGCGTACATCACGCTCCGCTATGCGCAGAATCTCCTGGCGGGGCAGGGGGCCGTCTGGAATCCCGGGGAACGCGTTCAGGGGTTTACCAGCCCGCTGGAGCTGGGACTGGTGGGAGCCCTGGGGTGGGCCGGGGTCGATCTGCGACAGGCGTCGCGGGCCATCGGCGTGGTGTCTCTGGGCGCCATGGTGTTCGCGGTGTTCTGGCTGCAATGGCGGCGCCGGCGGTCTGATCCCGCCGACCCCTTCTGGGCCGTGCCGGTGGCGCTGGCGGGGACGTGCTGTCCCCTGATCGTCTGGTCGTTAGGGGGCTTGGAGACCGTTCTGTTCTGCTTCCTGGTGGCGGTGGGCTGCCTGCTGCTGGCCCTGGAGCGACCTGCGCGATGGATGTTGCCGTTGAGCGCGGCGTGTCTGGGGATGGGGTTCCTGGCCCGGCCTGACGGACTGGTCTTCGCGGTCGTGTCGGCTGGATGGCTGGTGATGCCGCGGAGGTCGAAGCGACTGCGAAATGCCATCGTGTTCGGGGTCACGTGGTTGACGGTGGTCCTCCCGTACATGATCTGGCAGGCGCATTACTACGGCAGCATCGTTCCCAACACTTTCTACGCCAAGGTTAACGGCCTATGGGGCGTGCGGCTATGGAGCGGGCTATCGTATGTCGGAGCGTTTGCCCTGCAGCCGCCGTACCTGTTGCTTGTGCCGGTCATCCTGTTGGTGGGCGGTTTGTTCCTGAGAGTCTGGACCCCGCCGGCCAAGTACCTGTTCTCGATCGTGCTGGTGTACTGCTTGTACGTGGTTGCCGCTGGCGGCGACCACATGCCGGCGTACCGGCTGATGTTGCCGATCGTCGTGCCGCTGGGGTACCTGGCATACCTGGGCCTGCGGGCGATGGTCCCGGCTGACCACCGAGTCGGAGTCCTTGCGGTGTATGCGGTGGTCCTGGCCGCATCGGCCCTGCAAATCTGGAGTGGGGCGTTGAATCCACGGGCGGAAGACGAGGCCGCCACCTACGGGAGGATTGTCGGCAAATACATCGGGGAGGCGTGGCCTGCCGGGTCGCTGGTGGCCTTGAACACAGCGGGCTCGACACCGTATTTCGCCCCGAGATTGCGTTTTCTGGACATGCTGGGCCTCAACGACGCGCATATTGCGAGGCGCCAGGTGGATCGGATCCGGCTGGCGGGACAGGGCCTTGCGGGGCACATGAAGGGCGATGGGGTGTACGTGCTATCGCGGGAGCCTGATTACATCATTGTGGGTCCAGCCGAAGGTGCGCCCATCTGGCAGCCCCTGTTCCTGTCGGACCTGGAGATATCGGAAGATCCGCGTTTTGCGGCCTGTTACCAGGTGCGGCAGGTCTTCCTGGATGCGGATGGGAGGCGGATCAGCAAGAGGCGGGGGGCGATACCGTTCGCGTATTACCAGCGGGTAGGCCGGTGATCGGGTAACGGCGGGGGGACAGGGGACAGCCGGAGACGGCAGAAGATGGGAAGAGGAGAGGAGGAGCAACGGCAGGGGACGGGGGACGGGTTACAGGGGACAGACTGCAAAGGCAGGGACGAGGGGCAGGGGACGAGGGCGAGTAAGGCAACGGCAGGGGACATCTGGCGGCGATACGTGGCGGGGACGGGGGCGGCAACCGACTTTTCCGGACGTGGGCTGAAATGCGTAAGTTCTTGAAGGGTAAGGGGAAGGGGAAGGATGGGGGGGCTTTCGAAAAACGTGAGGTCTTCGTTAGAGCTTGCTTGACAGGGCGGGCGGGTGTGCCTATAAATGCTCGCTCTTCGTGGATGGCTGCCGGTGGTTCCGGGTCTGGCTGCGTGGAGCCAGGCGGGGCGCTGGCGGCGAGACGATGCGATGCGGCTTTGATCGCGTGGGTCGGCAAGAGAACCCGGCGACTCGGTTCATTCGAGCAGCAAGGCCAGGCGAGCACCCACTGAGAAAGAAGTCAAGAATATCTTCGGGCGGACTTGACAGGGTTCGACCTGGAGTTAAGATGTTCTTCCTACCCTGAAACGGGATTGACAAGCCTGCCGGGGTAATGATCTTTGAGATTGACGGATATCGATAGACCGTGCTTCGGCACGGCCGGGCCTTTGTCGTCGTGTGGTCCTGGACCGCATGGGGAAGGGGTTTTTCCCGCGAGGTTCCGGCATGTAAGTTTAGGGCAGGATGGGACTTAAAAAGCCATTCGGACCCCTTGACAGATGTTAGGCAAGTGCTAAGATATCCGATGCTCCGCGAGGCAAGTCGGTGCGGGGTGATAACCGATCTTTGACAAGTTAACAGTTTGCCAAGTCGAGAGAATGTGCCTCCGACTGCCCCCTGCGAAGGGGTAGGCGGGGGAGATCCCAAATTCAACATTCCCTCCTGTGGACGCAAGTCGGCCCGGGGTTGTACGCCGGGCTCTACGCAAGTGGCACGGGCGGGGGATCTCATACATTCTTCGACGCAGCGTAAGAAGTATGAGCCTTACTAAGTCAAATTCTACCGTCATCTTAGCCGGTGACGGGGAGTTTCACAGGATTAAACTGCAGGGTTTGATCCTGGCTCAGAGTGAACGCTGGCGGCGTGGCTAAGGCATGCAAGTCGAACGGACACAGGTGAGGGTAACTGATCCTGTGTTAGTGGCGAACGGGAGCGTAATACATAGGTAACGTACCCTAGGCATGGGGATAACGGCGGGTGGCAACACCCTTTGCGAAAGTGCCGTTAATACCCAATAACGTCGGAGAGTCGCATGGCTTTCCGACCAAAGGTGGCGCAAGTTACCAGCCTTGGAGCGGCTTATGTCCTATCAGGTAGTTGGTGAGGTAACGGCTCACCAAGCCTGCGACGGGTAGCGGGGCTGAGAGGTTGACCCGCCTCATCGGAACTGAGACACTGTCCGGACACCTACGGGTGGCTGCAGCAACGAATATTGGGCAATGGGCGAAAGCCTGACCCAGCGACGCCGCGTGCGGGATGAAGCCCTTCGGGGTGTAAACCGCTGTCAGGGTTAGAGAATCTGTCGGCGTGAATAATGCCGGCAGTTGACTCATCCCAAAGGAAGCCACGGCTAACTCCGTGCCAGCAGCCGCGGTAAGACGGAGGTGGCGAGCGTTACTCGGATTCACTGGGCTTAGAGCGGGTGCAGGCGGTCCTGAAAGTCCGGAGTGAAAGCCCTCGGCTCAACCGAGGAATCGCTTTGGATACTGCAGGACTTGAGGCAGGTAGGGGCAAGTGGAACGTTTGGTGTAGCGGTGAAATGCGTAGATATCAAACGGAACGCCGGTGGTGAAGACGGCTTGCTGGACCTGTCCTGACGCTCAGACCCGAAAGCGTGGGGAGTGAACCGGATTAGATACCCGGGTAATCCACGCCCTAAACGATGCGCACTAGATTCGGGGTCCTCTGACGGAGTCCGGGTCGATGTGAAAACGTTAAGTGCGCCGCCTGGGGAGTACGGCCGCAAGGTTAAAACTCAAAGGAATTGACGGGGGCTCACACAAGCGGTGGAGCATGTGGATTAATTCGAAGCAACGCGAAGAACCTTACCTGGGTTTGACATGTACGGATGCCGTCCATGAAAGTGGAGCCGGCTGCTCTTCGGAGTGAAACGTGCACAGGTGCTGCATGGCTGTCGTCAGCTCGTGCGGTGACGTGTTGGGTTAAGTCCTATAACGAGCGAAACCCCTGTCGTTAGTTGCCAGCGGGTCAAGCCGGGCACTCTAACGAGACTGCCGGCGTCAAGCCGGAGGAAGGCGGGGACAACGTCAAGTCATCATGGCCTTTATGTCCAGGGCGTCACACGTGCTACAATGGCTACTACAAAGCGATGCCAAGCCGCAAGGCGGAGCAAATCGATGAAAAGTAGCCTCAGTTCGGATTGTGGTCTGCAACCCGACCACATGAAGCCGGAATCGCTAGTAATCGCGTATCAGCCATGACGCGGTGAATGTGTTCCTGAGCCTTGTACACACCGCCCGTCAAGTCATGGGAGCCGGTAGCGCCCGAAGCTCGCTTAGTCAACCGCAAGGAGACGGCGACCTACGGCGAGACTGGTGACTGGGACTAAGTCGTAACAAGGTAGCCGTACGGGAACGTGCGGCTGGATCACCTCCTTTCTAGGGGATTACCTAGATCCGGACTTTTGGGATTCGACGGATTCGTCTGGCGGATCTGCCCTTCGGGGCAACAAGGTCCAGATGAGGTCAGCGCATTCTTAGCCGGCCCGGCGGTCCTGGGGACCGTCAGGCAGGCGTGTGAACGGAGCGATTCGTTCACCCGACAAGGCAAACTGTTAACTTGAGGCCCTGGTGGCAAGACCACCAGGGCCTTCTTTTGTTTACAGACAAACCCCCGCGAGGCGCCGAAGCGTCGGTGGCGAATCGCGGGGGATTGCACGTACAGTCGCCGTCGGTCTATGCGGGCCGCCGGCGCAGGCGCAATGGCACCCAGGACGACCAGGCCGATTGTAGCCGGTTCGGCACGCGCAGATCGTATCGATCACGAGTTCGTCCACGATCAGGGTCCCGTCGACCTTGACGATCTCAGAGCTGGGGTTGGGATAGATGCGCATCTGGAACGTCGTGTGGTGCCACAGGTCGTTCGGGGCCGGGTAGCCGGTCGGCCCCAGGATGATATCCTGGACGACGGTGGCATGCACGCCCGAGTCCATCTCCCAGACCACCGGCGTGCTGCTCTCCACCTGTTTGGCCCAGGTCAGCCTGGACCCGAATGTCCTTGTAGGGGTTGGCCACTGTGCTGTTGGGGATCGTCACCTCGATCGTCCCCGAGAGCGGCCACATGCCCTGCCGGCCGCCCCACTGGTCCACCCAGTTCTGGCTGGTGCCAGGATAGGCGTGCAGGGACGGCGTCCCATAGGGGTTGAGCATCAGGTCCGGGAGCGGCGTGGGGTTCGGGGTGGAGAACTCCCATTGCTGGAACGTGGAACCCGGCTGGCCTCTCCAGGCGGGCGGATACAGGTCATCGGCCCAAGCCGAGCCCACAGCCACCACGACAAACGTAAGCATCACTGCAAGCATCCGCATGTGCAGCCTCCTCCCTGCGCAAAGCGCATTGGGCGGACCTGGTCGCTTACGGCAGAGCACCCGGGCGCACGATGCGTCGGGGCGGCCGGAAACGACAAGTCCCGCACCGGACCATGTACAATTCACACTTGCCAGCCGATCCACGGGCAACAGCCAGTGGGCCCTGCGAAGGGCGCATCGTCCAGGCTGTGGGCCGCGGGTCCGGCTGTACGGTCTTGCCGGTCCAGATCTTCATGACAAGCAGGCGTTGCGGCCGAAGAGCCCCAGAGTCCCGCATGCGGCGCGCATACCACGGCGGTATGGGGCACGACATGCGGCGGGCTGCGATTCGGGACACCTGCCGCGTTTACGGTCCTGATTCAGGCGCTGCGACGGCGCAGCATTGCCAGGCCGCCCAGCAGGAGCAGGACCAGCGTCGCCGGCTCGGCGCGCAGATCGTGTCGATGACCATCTCGTCGACGTTGATGGCGCCGGTGATCAGCACGCGCTCCTGGGCGGGATTGGGCTCCAGATGGATGCTGTACGTCGACTGGAACCAGTCGTTGGCCAGCGGAACCTGGCTCACCAGCACGGCCGGCGTGTTCGTCAGCGTTTCGCTCACAGCGGGCCATACGTTCGGTGCCTGCTGAGCCCACGTCGGCCTGGACCCGAATGTCCTTGTATGGGTTGGGCAGGGGGTTGTTGGGAATGACGACCGCGATCTCGCCCGAGAGCGGCCAGACGCCGTTGCGGCCGTTCCAGGTGGGCAGCCACGACTGGAACAGGCCTGGTGTGACCTGCGTGGCGGGTGTGCCGTAGGGGTTAAGGCCCAAGTCCGGCAACGGGGTCGGGTTGGAAGTGCTGAACTCCCACTGTCCCCAGGTGGTCCCCGGCTGGCCGCGCCACGACGGCGGATTCAGGTCATCGCCGTAGGCAGAGGCCCCGGCGAACACGAACGCTACAAGCGCAGACACCGCGACAGCCGTAATCGGTGATCTCATGTCCTTCCTCCCATTTGGCGAAAGAGAATGACGACACCTGGCTCCATGCCGAACAAGACGTTGCCGGACACACAACAACACGCCGCTCGGATAGCGCCAACTGCACGCTACCCTGAGTGGGCGCATTGAGATGTTCGAGCCGGCCAACAAGGCCGAGCCCGCTGCTCGTGGATGGCGCAGCAACGCTGACAGGCGCATATCCGACCGTGGAGTGCCACCCAATGTAGTTGATACAGGCAATATCCATGCCATTGGAGGTGATTTGGGGGATATATCCAATTCGTCAGTCACAACTTCCGGAGAGATTGATAGTTCGGTGCGTGAGGGTTCTTGCGCCACTGTTTTGGGGCGCAGGTGGTGACGTTGCCGAAAAGCATCATTGGGGGGGAGACGGTTACGATGGGCAACAAACCTGGCGGCGATGTGGGCTGAAGGCTACAGGCCGAGCAGCCTGGCGGCGTTACCGCCGAGGATCGCGGCGGCCTGGTCGGCGGGCAGGCCGAGCAGGCGCAGCAGGTTGAGCTGGTCGGTCTGGTGGGTCCAGGGCCAATCCGTGCCGAACATGACCTTGTCGGCGCCCTGGGCACGGATCAGGTCGGCTGTCGCCTGCAGGCCCAGCAGGCTGACGCTCATCGAGGACTCCATCCAGACGTTGCGGCCGATGAGGTGCTTGCCAACGGCGTCCCACTGTTGCCAGCCGCCGAGGTGGGTGCAGAGGAGTTTGAGGGTCGGGTGGCGCCGGATCACGCGGGCGAGGCGATCGGCGTCAGCGCGCTTGTCGCCGGGGAAGGCGATGTCGTAGCCGCAGTGGGGTTCGTAGACCAGGCCGGCTTCGGCGATGGCGGCGTAGAGCGGGTCCATCCGCGGCTCGTCGAAGGTGAATTCCTGGTACATCGGGTGCATCTTCACGCCGCGCAGGCCGGCGTCGCGGAAGCGGTGGACCCAGGCGGCTACGTCCAGAGTCTCGGGGTGCAGGGAGGGGAAGGGGATGATGCGGTCGGAGGCGATGGACTCGGACCACTTGAGGATCGGCTCGACATGGGAGGGCTTGGTGGCGATGCTGCAGATGACGGAGGCGTCGACGCCGGCGGTGTCCATCGACCGGAGCAGGCCGGCGATGGTGCCGTCGCCGATGGCCTTCCAGTCGATGGGGTCTTCCAAGGCGGCCATGGCCCGCGGCGCGAGGGCATCGGGGAACGCGTGCGTATGGACGTCGATGATCTTCATGGCGGGCAGTATCCTGCGCAGTCGGTCGGACTGGCAAGGCGGCCCGGCAGCGGTGCTTGCGGAGGGCCGGTCGCGGGTGCATGCTGTTGCCAGGACATTTCAGCGGGTGCTGGAGGCGATTCCATGAAAAGACGGACTACGGCGGCCGGGGGCAAGCGCGGGAAGGGCGACAAGAGTGGCAAGGGTGGCAATGGCGCCACAGGGGAGAGAATCGACGTCGTCGATTGGCTGCTGGAGCCGGCCGACCCCGCCGTGCGGCATGCGACCCTGACGACGTTGCTGGACAAGGCGGCGGACGACCCGGGGGTCCGCAAGGCCCGGGCGGCGGCCATGCGGGCGGACCCGATCAAGACCATCCTGGCGCGGCAGCATCCGGATGGTTGCTGGGACCAGCCGGCCGGCTTCTATCACCGCAAGCACCGCGGGACGGTCTGGCAGGTGATCATTTTCGCGCAGCTCGGCGCGGACCCCGCGGACGAGCGGATCCATCGCGGGTGCGAGTTCCTGTTCGAGCGGGCGCAGAACCGCGAGAGCGGCGGGTTCGCCATTGCCGCCAACCGCGGGCAGTCCGTCGGCGGGCAGCTGACCATCCCGTGCCTGACGGGCAACCTGGTGCGGGCGATGCGGCACTTCGGGTACGCGAAGGACCCGCGGTGGCAGCACGCGGTCGAATGGCTCCTCCGCGGGCAGGGCGAGGACGGCGGCTGGGGCTGCAAGGGGCAGTGCCGGCACGGCTGCTTCCAGGGCGGCATCAAGACGTTGCTGGCGCTGACCGACATCCCGCCGGCTGAGCGGAACAGGCCCGTGCAGCGGGCGATCGAGCGGGGCGTGGCGTTCTTCCTGCAGCACCGGCTGTTCCGGCGGGACCACCACGACTTCGATGTAGCCAAACCGAGCCACCTGCGGCTGCGCTTCCCACTGGGCTGGCAGACCGACGTGCTGGACATGCTCGACGGTGTCACCGCGGCGGGTGTGACCGATGACGAGCGGTTGTCGGATGCGCTGGACATCGTCATGTCGAAACGCGACGCGTCCGGCCGCTGGCCGCTGGAGAGGACGTTCCCTACCTCGGGCGTCGGCGGGCCGATGCTGGTTGCGATCGAGAAGGAGGGCAAGCCCAGCAAGTGGGTCACGCTGCGGGCGCTGCGGGTGTTGAAGAGGATGGGCCGCGATGATGGATAGCCCGCAGAGCGGGGATGGTACCCCCAAGCAAACGAGGCTTGGGGGTGGCACCCGGGGATTTCAGAACGTGTGTTAACCACGAAGGGCACGAAGCACACGAAGCGATCAGGAACGGTTACCTTCTGTACTTCGTGCCCTTCGTGGTTTCGATGCGTCGTTATCTTGAGGCAGGTCCCAGGTGTTGCTACGTCTTGGCGGCGGTTTCGGGCTTGCAGGCGCGGATGGCGGCGACGAGGTCATCGGGGGCGGCGGACTTGGCCAGGTAGGTTACGGCGCCGGCCTGGCGCATCCGTTCGGCGATCTCGCCCTCGCCGTGCATGGACAAGCCGATCACCTTGACGGCGGGCAGCTGCGCCGCGATCTGCCGGGTGGCCTCGACGCCGTCGAGCCTGGGCATGCTCACGTCCATGACGATGACATCCGGGTGGGCCCGCATCGCCAAGTCGACCGCCATCTGGCCGTCGGAGGCCTGGGCGACGACCTGGATGCCGGGCTGGCTCTGGAGCAGGCGGGCCAGGCCGTTGCGGACGACGTCGTGGTCGTCGGCGAGCAGGACGCGGATGGCCTTGCCGCGGGCACGGCGGCGGGCATCAGCGCGGCCAGAGTCGGCGTCGGCCAGTTCGGCGGCTGGCGCGACGGCCTCTTCGGGTGGTGCGACGATCGGGCTCATCGGCGCCAGCACGGTGATCCGCGTACCGGCGCCGGGGGCGCTTTCGATCTCGAGGCGGCCACCCAGGAGGCTGAGACGCTCCTGGAGGTTGAAGAGACCGAGGCCGTCGGTGGAGTTGTACGCGCGGGCGACGCGGGAGGGTTCGAAGCCCACGCCGGTATCGGCGACGACGATGCGGACCAGATCGTCGTCGGCATGCATCTCGACGATGGCGCGTTTGACGCCGGCGTGCTTGACGACGTTGAGGAGCAGTTCGCGGACGGCCTGGAAGAGGAGGCCGCGTGTGGCATCGTCCCGGGGGTTGGCGCGGTCATCGCCGCGGACCTCGGTGGTCAACCCGTGCTTTTCCTCCATCCAGCGGGCCAGCCAGCGCAGGGCGGCGGGGAAGTCGCCCTGGGCAAGGATGGGCGGGCTGAGTTCGACGGTGAGGGAGCGCGAGGCGGTGATCGCGTCGTTGAGCAGGCCGTCGACCTGGGCCACGGCCTTGCGGAGGGCGTCGCCCTGGACCTGGCTGCGGAGCGAGCTGACGTTGAGTTTGGCACCGACCAGCAGCTGCTGCAGATGGTCATGGAGCGTCCGCGCGAGGCGGCGGCGTTCGCTTTCTTCCATGCGGCTGAGGTCGGCGGCGAGTCTCTGGAGGTGCGCAGCGCGGTGCTCGGCCTGTGCGGCCAGCTCGCGCAGGCGGGCGTTGTTCCGCGACAGCACCTCACAGCGTACGCGGACATGCTCCAAGCGGGCGATCTGCTCCCGGGCCTGGGCCAGTTCCCGGGCCTGGTCACGCCCATCATCTACGTCTCTGGCCATTGCACATCCTTACTGGCCGGACGTGCCCGTAGCCCGGATGCCGGCCGTTTGGCATACAGCGCCGATGAAGCCGGGCCGCGGAGCAGCCGCACATAGGCCTCGCTCAAGGTTATACGTCCGGTTGGGCAAGTTCCACTTGAGTTTCCCGGAGGCGAGGCGCCGGACGGAACAGCAAGAGTGACAGCCGGGTGAGTTACGGATATTGAGAACCAGTCTCTGCTGCCTGAGTCGGCTGGCGAAGGGTTGCATTCCGGCTCGTTCTGCTATAGACAAGTTCGCGTGGACCTACAGCGAAAGAAAAGCGCGGTCGCAACATTATCGGTAACTTCCAACAGCCTGCTCGTGGTCGCGAAGGTGGCCGTGGGCTGGACGATCGGCTCGGTGTCGGTGATGTCCGAGGCGATCCATTCGGGGGTCGACCTGATCGCGGCGGTCATCGCGCTGATCGCCGTGCGCACGTCGGACAAGCCGGCGGACGAGGAGCACTCGTTCGGCCACGGCAAGATCGAGAACATCTCCGGGGTGATCGAGGCGGCGCTGATCTTCCTGGCCGCGGGGTGGATCGTCTACGAAGCGGTGCACAAGCTGATGCGGCCGCAGCCGATGGAGGACGTCGGCTGGGGCGTGATCGTGATGCTGGCCTCGGCGGTGGTGAACACGGTTGTGTCGGGGATGCTGTTCAAGGTGGCGCGTGCGACGGACTCGGTGGCGCTGGAGGCGGATGCCTGGCACCTGCGGACGGACGTGTGGACCAGCGCCGGGGTGATGGCGGGGCTGGCGCTGCTCTGGTCGGGGGAGTGGATCTTTCCGGGGCGGCACTTCCACTGGATCGACCCGATCGCGGCGATCGCGGTGGCGCTGCTGATCGTCAAGGCGGCGTGGGGCCTGACCCTGCAGGCCGGACGCGACCTGATCGACACGGACCTGCCGGCCGAGGAGAAGACCTGGATTCGCGAGTACCTGCATGGCCTCAAGACCAACGGCGAGCGGCCGGGCATCTTCGGGTATCACCGCCTGCGGACACGCAAGAGCGGTCGGACGCGGTTCGTGGAGTTTCATTTGTGGGTGGATCCGGGCATGTCGGTGTACGCGAGCCACGAGCTGACCCGGATGATCAAGGCGGACATCGGCAAGCAGCTGGCTGGGGCGGACGTGCTGATCCACATTGAGCCGTACGATCCGAAGCGGGATTCGCAGCGGCGGAAGGAAGAGGGGGGGCGTAACGGCTGACAATATGACAATATGACAAGTATGACAAATGTGGCAATGTGGCAATGTGATACGGAAGGGTTTGGGGGTTCAGGAAGTGGGGGACAGGGGACAGGTTACAGGGGACAGACGGCAACGGCAACAACAACGACAACGGATACCCTCGCTGACGCTTCGGGCTCGCAGACGGCTGACGGCAAGGATGCACAGCCTGGCGCTGGCAGGCGATTCACGGCTGGGACTGGATCACCACCTGGAAGATCCCCGCCACGATCTGGTTTCCCTGGTCGCCGAGGTGGTCGCAGTTGACGTAGTTGGCGGGGTCGGCGGCGATGGTATCGGCCTGCCGGGCCACGTCCACCAGGACGGCGCCGGCACTGGCGGCGGCGCGGATGCGGTCGTTGAGAAGCTGGATGTACTCGGTCACGCGGTCTTGCTGGGTGGGCAGCAGGACACCCAGCAGGGCCGGCTTACACTGGCCGGTCTGGGCGCTCAGGTAGAAGTAGTTGGCTGCGTAGACGGTCAGGCCGGCCTGGCGGCCCAGGCGGATCGCCTGCTCGATGTTGCCCTGGGTGGTGTCCAAGGCGGCGGCCAGTTCGGCGACGAAGGGGTAGTCGGCGGCCTTGGGCGAGAGCACCAGGAGGGGGTCGTGGCTGTGGACGAAGGCGATCAGGTCGTTGCCGCCCTGCCAGTAGAGCAGGACCCGGGCGTTGGGGTAGAGGCCCGCGTCCAGGAGGCCCTGCAGTCGGTCGAGGCCGTTAGCGGTCTGCTCGCCGCCGCGGCCCTGGCCGGCGAAGGATTCAGCGGGCTGGTGCAGGTCGTCGCGGAGGAACTGCCAGTACTGGGTGTCCGCGGGGCCGGCTGTGGTGGAGTCGCCGAAGGCGATGTAGCGGACGGCGGGGTCGGGGGCGGCTGCGCAGCCGGCGATCGCGAGGGTCAGCGGGAGCAGGAGGGTGAGGGGGAGGGGCCGGCGGGAGGGGTTCTGCGACCGTTCCGTTTTGAGGTTCATCAGCGAGCACCTCGTACCGTGTACCACTTCCGGTTGAGCCTTGCCTGTTCGAGAGAGCACGGTTCAACAATAGATCGCACAAATGGCATCGCACCCGGTGCTCCTGCTGCATGATTGTACCATGGAAAAAAGGCACGGCTGGCTTTCGCCAGCCGCGCCCGGGATCAGGGAGTTGCGAGATCGTCTAAACCGCCGGCACATACGGCAAGTGACGGCGGCATGGGAGGCAGTAGTAACGGCCACTGGTGCCGGGGACCGGCACGGCTGCGCCACGGCAGCGGTTGCAGGTGTGCGGCTCGGCTCGGACGCCCTGGCGGGTCTCGGTCCGCTCGGCGGCCAGGTCGATCGTGGAGAGGGCCTGGTGCCAATCGGCACAGGCCCGGCCGATCCGCTGCGTCGGGGGCGTGTCCGTCCGCTGGCCGAGTTCCCAGCAGGTCTGCAGGATGGCGCCCTCTTCGGCGGCCTCGGCGTCTTGTTGGATGGGCACGGCGGAGACCTGGAGGCTCAGGCGGGTGATGATCCGGTCCACTTGCTGGCGGAGGAATGTAGCGAAGCCGGCCTGTTCCTTGGGGCTGGCGGGGAGCGGGCGGGTCGCCAGCCGCCAGTAGAAGTTGGCGACGGTGCGGGTGTCGGTGTAGGAGTAGGTGATGGTCAGGTCGATGGGGGCGTGCTCCCAGCGGCCGCCGCTGAGCGACCAGCCGATCTTCCTTGTGGAGACCGCCGCGGTCGAACGCCTGGCAGCCGTCGTCGCAGGTGAGCAGTTCGTAGCCTTCGGCCAGCACGTGGAGTAGGAGGAGTTCAGGCAGGTCGGCGACCTGGCCGTTACACGCCCATCTTGCCCAGTACGACACTGCCATAGTCAGAGTCCTTTCCGCGCCGATCGCAAGCAGTCCGGAGAATTGCTCCCTGAAAGATCGGGTTCGCCGCTGTTGGGAGACGGTACCGCGCCTCTGCCGCGTTCCAACCGTTGCGACCCAACCGATTGATACAGTGAACTATAAAGGCCGAGCGGGGTGTGTATCAATCGGGTGGTCGCCTGTATTTCCCAGCGGGCCAAGCACCTACGGCAACCTAGGGGATTCTCCGAGCGCCGCCGGGCGGCCAGAGAACAGAGCGGTAGACCGTGGGGCAGGAGAGCAGGGGGGAGACGGGGCGGCGACGAAATACGAAGATGTTCGTTGACAGTACGAAAGTCTTCGTGTATGGTATCTGCAGATGCACGCTTGGCGGAGCATCAGGGCTTGTGCGCGAGGGTATCCGGATTCGAACGTCTTGCACGCCTGCAAACACCGCAGGCGTGGCACCCGGCGCAAGAGGCTTTGCGATGAGCGGATCAGAGGAGACCGCACGATGAGCAGACACGACCTGCCGCGGCCGACGGACGCGGAGCTGGCGATCCTGAAGGTCCTCTGGCAGCGGGGCCCGAGCACCGTGCGGGAGGTGCAGGAGCAGCTGCAGCGCGAGCGGCGGACCGGTTATACCACTGTTCTAAAATTCCTGCAAATCATGATCGACAAGGGGCTGGTCACGCGGGACGAGTCGCGGCGGACGCACGTCTACCAGGCGCGGCTGGGCGAGGCGGACACGCAGCGGCAGCTGGTGGGGGACCTCCTGGACCGGGCGTTCGACGGGTCGGCGCGGAAGATGGTCATGCAGGCGCTGTCGGCCAAGAGGGCATCGCACGAGGAACTTGTCGAGATCCGCAATCTACTGGAGCAACTGGAAAGGGGCGCGAAATGACATCCCTCGAGACATTCTTCGCTTCGCCGGTCGTGCATCGCCTGGGCTGGATGCTGCTGCACTCGCTGTGGCAGCTGGTGCTGGTGGCGGTGCTGCTGGCCGCCACGCTGGTGGCCCTGAGACGACGGTCGGCAAATGCCCGCTACCTGGCGGGATGTGTTGCCCTCGTGCTGATGGCGGCGCTGCCGACGGTGACAGTGCTGATGGTGCCGGGCGTACCTGGCGGGGTAGCCGGGGCTGCGCAAGCGGCGCGGGCGCCTGCCGCGGCGATGCCGGCCCGTGCTGGGCAGTGGCACCTCGACGGGCTCCGCGGTTCGGAGGCCCCTTCCGCCGCCGACACTGGCATCCCCTGGCATACGCGGCTGGCCAACTGGCTGGAGTCGCACCTGCGGTGGATCGTGGCGGCCTGGCTGGCGGGCGTGTCGGCGCTGTCGCTGCGGATGGCGGCGGGCTGGGCGGCGGCGGAGCGGCTGCGGCGGCGGGGTTGTTCGGAGGTAGGCGAGCCCTGGCAGGGACGGCTTGCGGAATTGGGGCGGCGGATCGGCGTGACGCGGCCTGTGCAGATGCTGGAATCGGGTCTGGCGCGGGTGCCGACGGTGATCGGGCACATGCGGCCGGTCATCCTGTTGCCGGTGGCGGCGCTGACGGGGCTGGCGCCACAGCAGATCGAGGCGATTGTGGCGCACGAGCTGGCGCACATACGGCGGTACGACTACCTGGTCAACCTGGCGCAAGTGGTGATGGAGACGCTGCTGTTCTACCATCCGGCGGCGTGGTGGGTGTCGCGACGGATCCGCGTCGAGCGGGAGAACTGCTGCGATGACATCGCGATTGAGGTCTGCGGGGACCGCTTCGCCTATATCCGGGCCTTGGTCAGCCTGGAGGAATCGCGGGCGCAAGACGCGCCGGCAGCAGGCCTGGCGGTCGCGTGGCAGGGGACGTTGCTGCTGGAGCGGGCGCGGCGGCTGCTGGGGGTGCCAGCGCCGGCCGGGGATTCGTCCTGTCGGTGGACGGCGGGGCCGGTGCTGCTGGCGGGAGCCTTCGCGATCATCCTGGGGCTGGTGGCGTCGGTCTCGGGGGCCAGGGACGCTGGCGACGCGCCCGGTGCGGACGAGTTGGCCCGGCCGCGCTGGGAGTCATACAAGCTGGCCCAGCCGGACCGGGGCTTGCCCAAGGATGTGCGAAGCCTGGCGGTGGAGGTGCCGAAGGAGTTCGATGCCGACCACCAGCCGGAGGACAAGACCGCCCGGCCGATGCTGATCCAGGCGTGGTCCGTGCAGGTACCGGCCCAGCTGAAGAGTGCCTCGATCGCCCAGCTGCTCGGAAGGGATGAGGCAGCGATGGCCTCGCAGCCGGCGGCCACGAACCGGGTGGACAAGGTGGATCGGATGGTCCTGTCCGACGAACAGCGTCACAGCCTGTTCAAGGTCGTGATGAAGGTCGCGGAGACAGACCGGACCGGGACGACCCTTGGTGCGCCGCAAATTGCGCTGCTCGATCATCAGACGGCACGGGTCGAGGTGCAGCCGAGAATCACCATGGTGGTCCCGCGACAGGACGGGACCGGCAAGATCACCCTGGGCGTCCCGGGGTCGGTGCTGGCCGTCCACGGCGATATCGTGGCCGATCAGAGGATCAATCTCCACGTGTACGGCCGATCGGAGGAGGTCTACGAACCCTACGGACCGGGCAACGCCGGGCGATTCGGACTGAATGAAGCGGTGGCGGAGGTCCGGGCGGAGGTCGCGAGCGGATCGACCCTCCTGGTGCAGATGCCGAGGGGCTCTTCGCTGGTCCGTGGGTATCGCGAGCGGAAGACCGAGGCCGGCAAGGACGCCGAGATCGACCTGTTCCTCGAACCGGACCCCAAGGCTGAGCCGTCCGGGCCGATGTTCCTGCTCGTGCTGGCAAAGATCCTGCCGGGCGAGGGCGGCGGTACAAGGGGCGACGGCGCCAAGCGTGATAGCCAACAGCCCTCCGACGCGCATGCGGATGCTGTGCCCTCGCCGGAGGACTCGTTGCCGCCCAGTCCGCCGGTGGACGAAGCCCTTTCGCGCGAGTTCGACGCGAAGATGTCCCAGCTCGAGTTCGGCAAGGCCGGGCTTGACGACGTTCTGCGAGTCTTTGGCGAGCCGAGGTCCTACATCACCGGTCCCAACCAGACCATAACCAAGGGCGAGCCCATGCCGGATGGCTACTGCATGGTCTACCCCGACGGGTTCCAGATCTACATGGCCCAGGGCCGTCTGTACGAGTTCCGGTTTGAGGGACCGTCCAGCTACGCCTGGCGGGGGCTGCATTTCGGGTCGAGCGTAGAGGACATGCTGGGGGTGATGGGCGCGCCGGACAAGACGATCACCGGGGAGCCGCTGGAGTTCATGGACGACGGCGTGCTCTACAAGGACATCGACGGGATGAAGGGCCGCGGGTACTACCAGCGGCGGAGCAGCCTGGGCGTGCGGGTGTTCCTGTGGCAAGACAGGGTCGTGGCGGTGTATATCGGAGGAGTTCAGCCGCCGCCCGAGCCGCGGGTCTCGGTGGCGAACCAGGAGACCTTCAACGCCGACCTGCCGGCCAGAGTCGCGCAGCTGGGCCCGAACCAGCCCACCCGCGAGGACATCGTACGGATGTTCGGTCCGCCGGTTCAGTACGCCAGCGGCGCGAAGACGTACAAGGAAGACGAACTGCCCGACAGTTACATCATGCTGTACCCAGCGGGTCTCCAGGTGTACATGTCCAGGGACGGCGCAAGGGAGCTGCACTTCGTGAACAACGGTCCGGTCAAGCCGAACTATGCCTTCCGCGGCAAGCTGCGCGTGGGCGCCAGCCTGGACGACGTCCTGGCGGTCCTGGGCCAGCCGAACAAGGTCGTGGAGCGGGAGCGGATCGGCTTTGAAGATGGGGTACTCTACAAGGACGCCGAGAACCGGAAGGGCTTTGGATATTACGCCCGGCGAGACCTGGGCGTGCGGGTTTTCCTGTATGGCGATCGAGTCTCGGCCATCTGCGTGCCGGCGACGCAGCCGGCGGGCGGGGGCAGCCGGTAGGCGATTCGTCGCGGCGGCGAAGCGCCAGTTCTGTCTTCGCGGCATGGTACCCGGGAGCGGACGTACGCCTGCAGACACCGCGAGCGGCGGCACCCGGCGAGGCGTGCCCGGCTGCAAGCCGTTCCGCCCGAGGTGCAGTCGCATCGCAAGCCACATTTCCGCAACCGTTGAATCGCCTCTGTGGCGCGGTGCAGCGCCGATGGGCGGCAAGCGGCAGTGTCGCTCCTGGCGTCTACGCGCGCGGAGGGGTGACGGGTGCGCGCGATCCGGCGGCGCCGGGGTGCTGCACATCGATTTGCCCGGTCCACGATGGCCCACTATGCTCAGAAATAGAGAACGGCGCCGAGGGGCGCTGCGCGGCGCAGTGGTCGCCGGAGGTTGCTCCGGTGGACGAGTTTGACCCGGTCGGCGCGGCGCCTGTAATCTAGAGATCGCGGGGTTGTTTTCGGTGTGCACGTCTGTTTCGGTGGAAGATGCACGTGTCGGTGTACCTATGCGGTTGCAGATGTTCAAGTCGCACCGGTCGTCCAGCCCCGCCGAGCACATTCCTGGCCAGGCACACAGGAAGTGTCGGGAAATTGTGAATAGGTACCGCAGGCAGGTAGATAGAAAGGGGCTAATCCATGGCTACATTTGGTGAACATGCCGCGAACGAGCCGAGTCGCGAGGAGAAGATAAAGGCGGGCCTCGTATCTGGCGGCTCGATGGCATGGGCGATCGGGGGCGGCTGTGCGGTCGTCCTGGCGATCTTCGGCCTGTCGGCCGTGCTGCCGGTGTGGATGGTGACGATCGGCACGATCTGCGTGGGCGCCGCCTTCATTCTGGAGGGCATCGCGATCGCGGGGCGGCACATGCAGTTGCTCAGCCGGACCGGCGGGACCATCGAACAGACGGAGCTGGCCGGCGGGATGAACGCGGAATTCTTCGCGGGCTGTGCCGGGCTGGCGCTGGGCATCATCGGGCTGCTCGGCATATACCCGGTCCTGCTGTCGGCGTGCGCGGTGACGATCTTCGGCAGCGCGCTGCTGTTCGGCAGCAGCCGCGCGAAGCTGGGCGAGTACGTGGACGCGGTCTACCGGCCCGGGGGGTACCGCTCCGGGGAAGTGGTCTCGGACACCGGGCGGGTTGACGTCAGCCGGCCCGAGATCGGGCGAGGGGACGTGATTCCCTCGGCGGAGCGGCCGCTGGAGCACATCGGCACGCTGCTCTCGCCGGTATACGGCACGCACGTGATGGTGGGTCTGGCGGCGCTGGCCCTGGGCATCTGCGCCTGGCGGGACTGCGGCCATTGCTGCTGACCCTGGTGGGTCTATTGGCGCTGGGGTTTACGCTGTTCCTGAGCGGAACGGCTGTGTCGACGCGGTTGATCTACCGGCTGGCCAAGCGCTGAGACGCGATCTCGGGGCGTGAATTGAACCACGAAGGGTATGAAGTACGCGAAGGGAGCCGTGGCGGTGACCTTGTGTACTTCGTGCCCTTCGTGTCATTCGTGGTTTTGGAGCAGGTTCCAAATCGGTGATCGGTGGCCGGCGCGAGTTGACAGCCATGGCCGCCCCATGGCCCGACAACGGGAGATCCGGGGGCGGCTACAACCACTGGTACCTAGCGGCAGCTGGGCTTGCGGCCGATCTTGCGTTGCGCGCGACAGGACCTGGCGGCCTCCCCGCGTCCTCATGCGAGCCCGAAAGCCGTGCGTGCGATACCGCTTCCTGTTGCTTCTCGTGCCGGATACCAGCGCCATGCCTCAACTCCTACTAGCCAATCCAGTTGCGAACCGTCTTGAATGGCGAGTCACATAGCATAGCAGGCGGCTATCCGAGCGTCAAGGTCCGTGTTGAGGGTGCTCAGACGCGTGCGTGACCAGTTTTTCTGGCACCGCGGCATTTGAGCATGCGGCACCCTGCTTGGCGCTATCATAAACGCGGGTCCGGTGCGTATGCGCTACCCGTTGCCAGAATGTTTAGTCACACACCTCAGACGCGGTGTCTGCCCAATCTTTCTGGCAATCATGCGGCGGCCTGCCGCCGCATGGCCCAGTACTGGCCCCACAAGCCGCTGGAGCGGATCGACGCCAAGGCCATCATGCCTTCGGCGTTGGGCCTGTCCCACCGCATCCCCGGTCCTTTGAGCCGTGCCGTCAGGGTCTTGCAGAACGCCTCGGTCGGTCCTGAGCCGATGTCGTAGCCCTTGGCCCGGAACGCCGGGTAGTCCAGCATCTCCACCCGCGCCGCCACGTAGTGCTGCAGCCCTTCCAACGCCGCTCGCTTGCCGGCCGAACGCATCTGCCGGCGTAACTGGCCCACCTCCTCCAACAGCCGCACCGGCCCCTGCTCCAGGACCACACCCAGCATCTGTTCCCGCCAGGTCTGGCTGGCCAATGTGCCTTCGCCCAAGACCCGCTGGCTGGCCAGGATCACGTGCTCGCGCAGGTGGTGGTAGTCCAGCACGTTGGCCTCCAGCATCGGCAATTGCTGCTGGTACTGCCGACGAATCCACTCGGCCCCATCGGTGACCGAGTACTTCTTCTGCGCTTCTTCCAGGTTCAACCGACCCGCTTCCCGCCGCATCAGCCGACCCAACGCCCGGTGGTCCCCGCTGGTGCCTACCGCGTGCTGGTGCTCCTTAGACGGATCGTAGAAGGCCACGATCTTGAACTCCTTGTACGCCTGATCGCTGCCCCGGCCGATCCGGCCCCGCCGACGCAGCGCCTTGGGGCCGCGATGCCGACGCAAGGCCCGACGCTTGGCCTTCTCTGCTTCGGTCACCAGGGGCACTTTCACCCCGTCGGCCCCGCTGATCACACAGGTCGGCTCGGCCGGACCGTTGCGACAATCCCCAGCCGTCCAACCCGGCCGCAGACCGCCCGCCTGTTGGCAAGCCACTGCCTGACGGGCCTCGGCTTCCACCACCTGTCGCAGCATCTCGTGCGTCAGGCGGATCTGGCCCACCCGCTCCAGATCCTCGGCCGCCTGGCGGAAGTCACTGCCACAGGCCTCCCGGCAGCCCATCTCCCGCACGCCCGGGCTGTAGCGGTCCTGCGTAATGCCCAGCCAGGCATCAACGGGCACGACGCTTCCTTGCTCGCGGCTCCACCAGACGATCCGGTGAATCTCCACCCGGCCGTTGATCGTCAGGTAACTGGTCGCTTGCTGGCCCTTGTGACGCCAGCGGACCTGAGGCTGACGGTCCCGAGGGGGAAAAAGAACTCGCCTCTTGCTGCTGACGGAGTTCCAGGGCCTTCTCGTAGAGCCGTCGGCGAAACTCAGCCGCGGCGTCTCGCACGCCTTCTTCGCTGTCGGCGATGATCTTGCCCGCACGGGCCTGGTTCATCGCCCTGGCCACTTCCTCCAGCAGTGCATCCAAGTCCGCTCCCAACGCCGCCTTCAGGTCCTGGCCTGTGATCTTGCCATCCATGCTTTGCTCCTTCTTCCTGGATCATAACTCCAGAATAGCAAAGCATTCACGCTAGCGCCAGACCGATTAGTCGCACCCTCAGACGCCAGACGCCGGCCAGGAATCCAGGGGGAACCACGGAGGCGCGGAGTCGCGGAGAAATGCGAGGTGCGGTTCAAGGATAGGTTCCAGTTGGACTTACGATTGCGCGGCAGGACGGGCATGCCGATCGTGACCAGGACCGCTCCGGCGGCGAGACCTGGCCCAGAGGCCCAGGGCCGCCACGGCCAGCAGGGCGAGGTCCTCCATGAGGCGGATCGGGCCGACCTTGGTGTGGCCGGCGAAGCAGCCGCACTCGATGTCCAGGCCCAGGTGCATGGCCCAGCCGATGGCGACCATGAACAGCCCGAGCAGACCGGTCAGGATGATCGTCGCTTCGACGGCCCAGGTCCCCAGGATCAGGAGCAGCCCCGCGACGATCTCGACCCAGGGCAGCACGTTTGCCGCTGGGTGGATGGCCCACCAGGGGGCCAGCTGGTAGTTGCGAATCTGCAGGGCGAGCTGGGCCGGGTCCAGCACCTTGATGATGCCGGCATAGACGAACACCCCGCCAAGGACCCAACCGCAGACGCGCGCGAGCCAGAGCCGCCCGCCGGACGGGCCGTCCGCCGGGCGTGTTGCACCCACCAGGCCGCTTATCGCATCACTTCTCGACATCGAGTTTCGCCTCGGTCCAGTCCCGCCAGCCGCCGAAATACAGGCGGACGTTTTGGAAGCCATTCGCCTTGAGCAGGTCGAAGACGATTTTGCTGTCGTCGCAGGGGTCCCCGCCGCAATAGACGATCACCAGGTCCTCGGGCAGGGCGCGGGCGGTCAGGGCGTCCAGGTGGGCGGCTGGGTTGTCGTCGGCTGGGATGTTGATGGCCCCGGGGATGTGCCCTTCCTGAAAGTGCTCGGCCTTGCGTGCGTCGGCGATGGCGGCGACGGTGCCCTGCTGGATGGCGGCCAGGAGTTCGTCGCGGCCGATCGTCGCGGCGGCCTGTTCGGGGGTCGGCGAGGGGTAGATCACGTCGCGCGAGACGAACCAGGCGATCCGCCGGGGGTGGACGGCGCCAGCTACGGCGGCTGCCGCGACGGCCGCCAGGAGGATGATTGCGATCCGCAGGAGGCTGCGCATGGTTCGACGATCCGTTGTTCCGGCGTTTCCCGTCCGGGGGCTGTTGCCGGACCCGGGGCACGGGCGGCACCGTTGCCGCCCGCCGGGGATTGTAGCGGCTTTGCGGCTGGATGGCACGCCGGTATGATCCGGCTACTGACGATCGGCGTTCCAGCGAATTCGGGAACGTAAAGGTAACCACGCCAGACACGGAGGAAGAGAAAGCGAGGTGTTGCTTGCGCCATCGAGGTCTTTCTCCGTGACTCCGTGTCTGGCGTGGTTTAGAAAGAACTGCAAGGCGGTACTCGCCGAGGTGAGAAGATATGGACTCAGCCGCAGTTGCGGGCTCGCCCGCTGATGGCGGGAAGACCCGCGTGTTCCTGGCGATCGACAACTGCTTTGCGTCCAAGCGGTGGTGCGAGGTGGCTGAGTGGATGCGGGTGATCGGCGAGCTGGGCCTGCGCTGCGTCGAGGCCAGCGCCGACAACGAGATCGACCCGCTCTACTCGTGCCGCGAGTTCCTGGCGGACTGGGTGCAGCAGGTGCGGCGCGAGTCGGAGGCTACGGGCATCCGCGTGGTCAACTGCTACTCCGGCCACGGGACGTACTCGACGCTGGGGCTAGGCCACCACGACCCGCGGGTGCGGCGACACCTGCAGCGAAACTGGATCGAGCCGATGCTGGCGACGGCTGGGGCGCTGCGGGCGGGGCTGGGCATGTTCGCGCACGCGTTCTCGGAGAAGATGCTCCGCGACCGGCGGCTCTACGACGAGGCGTATGATGCGCTGATCAGCTGCTTTCGGGAGGTCTCGCTGGTTGCCGAGCGCGTCGGGGCCGCTAGCTTCGGCATCGAGCAGATGTACACGCCGCACCAGGTGCCATGGACGATCGTGGGCACGGCTGACTTTCTGCGCCGCACCAACGCCAAGAGCGCCGGGCTGCCCGTCCACATCACGCTGGACACGGGCCACCAGACGGGGCAGGACCGGTTCCTGGCGCCGTCAGCGGAGCAGGTGGCGGGTTTTGTCGAGGCGGTCCGCGCGGGGCGGCCCAGCAGCATCTACCTGGGTCCGCGCGAGTGCTACGAAGGACTGCGGCGGCGCGTGCTGGCTGGCGCGACGGCGGCGCAGATGCAACAGGAGGTGGATGCCTTCGCCGCAGCCAATCCGCACCTGTTCTCGCGGCCGGGCGACGGCGACTGTTACCTGTGGCTGGAGCACTACGCGGCGTATTCGCCGATCATCCACGTGCAGCAGACCGACGGCACGCGGAGCGGCCACGCGAGCTCCACGGCCCGCGCGAACGCCGACGGCATCATCTTTGCCCCCCAGGTCCTGCGGGCGATCCACGCGAGCGCGCTGCGAGCCCGGCCTGAGGGCTTCCCACCGCCGGTTGCGAAGATCTACCTGACGCTGGAGCCGTTCCTGGGCACGGCGGACCATCCGCGGGCAATGTTGGAGGAGATCGCGGAATCGGTGGCCTACTGGCGGCGGTACGTGCCGCGGGACGGGATGACGATCGGGGAGATTGTGGCGGGGATGGATGGCAGCGCATTCTGACACCTTCACCCTCTGACCCCTCTACCCCCGGAAGTCGCCGCCGTGGAATCGCAGCCAAGAAGATCAAGCGCCGAAGGGCCGCATGGTTGCGGCCCTTCGGCTCATGCGTGCCAAGGCAGCGATGAAAGTCAGTTGACGATCATATCTCTGGCGGCTTTCAACTTCGCATTTGCCTTGGTGAGCAGTGCGTTCCTGATGGCCGGGATGCAAGCGTCGAGCGCTTGTTGCTGGAGGGCCTGGTGCAGGAGAGTACGTTCTGTGGATCCGGATAGAGCAAATAGACGCCATCCTTCAGGACCTTGATGGCATCTTGCGTGTTGGCCAGACCGATGGATATGTAGTCGCTTCCGCCGGCCATGTCGGAGTTGATGGCCGAAGTATCGTTCGTCGTTCCCCGGTCGATCAGTTCCACCCGGGTATTGGCGAGGGTATTCCTGCCGGCATTGGCATTGTTGGGCGGTCTGTTGGATCCGGCGTTGTTGTGACACAGGGAGCATCTGGCGCCGGTGGTCGGGTCCTGGTCCTGGAAGACCTGCTTGCCGTGTTCGGCAACAGGACTCCTGAAGGTCAGCGAGGCCAGGTCGAAATCCAGTTGGCGGCCGAGCGAGAGCTGGAATTGCAGCCGGGCATCGAGTTCCAGGTTGCTGGGGACCCTGAAGTCGACGCCCGGCACGCGGTTCATCGTCTTGGTGAAATGCTGGACAACCGCGCCGAGGGCAAACAGCCGCAGCTCGCCGTTTGCTCCATTGCCGATCGGCGCGCCATCGCCCGACCAGCCGGTGGAGTTCGCCAGGGCAACGGGCGGGTTGGTCCCCGGCACCAGGATGTTTCCGGGCGCTGGCGGGTTCTGCAGCGGAGGGGTGGTCGTCACTCGCAGGGCCAGCGTATGGGGGACGCCTCGGAAGACGCAAGGCTTGTCGAACCCGTCGACATTCTCGCATATGAGCGCCAGGGACCTCGTCAATTGCGGGTTCTCCAGGTCCTTCAGGGCTGGATTGGTCTCGGCGACGAACAGCGGGTTGGTGGCGGGAAGTCGGGAGATGAATTCAGGGTCGAGCGTGAAGTTGTTTGTGGCCGGATGGCAGGTTGCGCAGGTGCGGCCGTTGCCCTGAAAGGTCTGCTTTTCGAAAAGGAAACGCCCCAGCGCGATCAACTGGGACTGGCTAAGTCCGGAGGCCGACGCGATCCTCATCTCCCCGGGCCTGGCTGGAGGGATCGCAGCCAGGACTTCCGGGGGAGTCTCCTGGGTCGCAACACTGTCGATGATCGCCTTGTCCAGAATGATGGCATTTGCCGGAAGCGGCAGGCATACGACGATGGCCAGGGCAGCGAGCACGGGTTTGATCCGCGAGGTCCGGCTACGCCGATTCTGACCTCTTTGCGATTGCATGGGCTATTCCTCCTCTGACAAGGGTACTCGGTTGTTCCGGCACCTGCCGCGCGTGGCCGCATAAGGCCGTATGAGGCAGGCCAGGCACAGACACGGCCCCGGACGCCCCGCACCCGGGCGTTGCAAGTCTCAGGATATGGATAATGCTCAGAAACGTATCTGGACAGGAAAGGTCACATCACCAGCGGCATGCGCACAGCATAGCCACGAACGGCTCCGTCACGACGCGACTCGTCTGTGGTGGTCTCTTGTCTATCCGGGTCGCAGGTCCCTGATTCCCCACAAGTAGTGTCGATGAATACTATACGCCGCAGGGCGCTTCAGTCAAGTGGAACGGCCCCGGCCTGTGCCGGCCGGGTGAGATGGCCGGTCGTCTGGTGCTCGACGCCTCTTTGTGTATCCTGTCGGCCGCCGTTTCTTCTTACATCCCATAATCGGCCCAGTGTCAACGAACTGCGAAGCGTCGCGGCTTCGCACGAGGCTCTTGCGCCGGACGGCAGTCCGCCTCCAATTCCAGTTTATCGTATATTCCTGTTTAGGACCGGTTGCGGCGAGAGGACCGGTGCAGGATTCGAAAGGCCGACGGGAGGGATATCGATGGACAGGATCGCGGCGGTCGTGTGCCTGCTATTGCTGGCGGGAGTTCTGGTGCTGCTTCCGGCGGCTGGTTGCGGGCCCACCATCGTTCTTGGCGAGCAGGCAACGGACGCGAGCGGCGGCGCGAGCACCGGCACGAGCGACGGCACGAGCAACGGTACCGGCGACGCCGCCCTGGCCGACCAGGTCATCGAACAGATCAACGCCCAGCGCAGCCAACGGATTGCCGGCCCTGGTCAAGAACGACAAGCTGACCGCCGCCGCCCTCGGGCATGCCACGCGGATGGCCCAGCTGGGCTTCTTCTCGCACCAGGACCCGCAGACCGGTTCGATGCCGTGGGACCGCGCACTGGCGGCTGGCTACAGTTTTTCGATCATTGCCGAGAACATCGCGGCTGGCTATCCGACCGTGGACATGGTTGTGACGGGCTGGATGAACTCGCCGGAACACCGTTTCAACATTCTGCTGCCGGGCATCAGCGACACCGGCGTGGCGGTCTACCGGGGCGGGCCGGTGGGCATCTACTGGGTGCAGGAATTCGGCGCTCCGCAGTAGGCGCGGAGCGGTTGGGGGCAAGGCGGAGAGACTGCTTGGCGCGGCTGGTGGATCGGGACGGCCGCCGTTTGGGGGCGAGCGCGAGCTTGCTGCGAGCTCTTGCAGAATCAGTTGGCGCCCTGTTTCTTCGCCGCTTCTTTCCCGTTTCCTCTCCATTTCCTCTCAATGCGCCGACGGAAAGCGATTCTGGTCAAGGTTATTGGCATGCCGGACGATAGTGATGCATGTGGGGTGTGGCCCCTGCATCCCCGCGGGTGCGGTCGATCTGGACTGCACGATTGGCCCGTCAGCCTCTCGTGCCTGTGTCCGAAACGACGGAACCGGGAGAATTGCGATGTCAGTGTCACCGATTGCCGGCATATTCCAGGCGGTGGCCCAGAGCGCGTCCCAATCGGCCAGCCAGACGCAGGCTGCAAACGTGGCCGAAGCCATGGAAACGCACGCGCAGACGGTCAAGGAAGCGAACAGCGGGGACAGGCAGGCCGTGAGGAAGCTGGCGGCGCAGGCGGCCGCGGCTGCGCAAGCGAAGGCCCAGGAGTCTTCGCGTCCGGTAACTCCAGAGCCGAGCAGCGAAACCACTGCCACCTCACAAGGCAACGGCAAACTCAACGTAGTTGCCTAGCGGGTCAGAACCACGGGCAATGGGCGGTGATAAGCTGAAGTCAGTCGCCGCCTATTTCCACAGCCAACGTTTGTGGCGACCCGCCGGCAAGGGCCGCTATCGGCGGGCAGCAGATAGACGGTGCCCGTCCCGAACGGGTACAGAGCACTCCTGACACCTTTTCTCGCCCACCTTTTCTTGCCGTTTCTGCTTTACCCGCGATGTTGCCACCACCGGCGTATGACTCGGGGTCGAGATGGTTCGCTACTCCTTTGTCGTGCGGCTCTTGCATCCGCTACTCTCTACCGGCCTTAACCGGCGCTTTCGTAACGTCCCCTCTTCGCTACGTCCCCGTTCGCTACGCGCCTCAGACGAGCCGGTTGCGATGTGACCGCTCTGCGGGCGGTCGAAAGCGGCCGGGCCGCGCCCAATAGCGACTGGAGACTTCGGAAAGGGTCGGCGGCAAGGCCGGAAGGCGTGCCGGCTGTGGAATGGCCAGCGGATGGCTGGTTCTGCGCGTACCGCCAGCGCGGCCGCATCCGATGACTGGCTCACTGGACCGCGTCTCAGCCGGTCATTCGTTCCGCCAGGGCCTTTTGCACGTGGCCCAGTCGCAGTTTGCCCAGGGTTCCTTCCCGACGCGGGCTGGCCGCCAGGAGTGTCGCGAAGCCCGCATGCACCACCATCACCGTGGCGATCAGGGCATGGAACCGCCGGGCTCCGGTCACGTTCCCATCATCCAGCCCCCAGAAGAGCTTCACGCGGGCATTGACCCGCTCCACGGAGGTGCGGCCCTTGTAGAGCCGCTCGAACTTCTTGGTTGCCCGGGGAATCGGCGGGAACCGCCGCAGGTCGATCGCGCAAGCCACTCGTACCGTCTTGCCGTAGTCCTTGCCGGCGTTGCACAGCCCCTCGCTGGGGCACGGCCAGCCCTCGTGCCGGGCCGGACAGCGGTACTTGATCGTCTTGCGCTGTGGCTCATGGCCAATGTAGGCCATCTTGTGCCGCACCGGCGGCTCGCTGTGCCGGTCATAGCAGTACACCGTCCCGGCCTCATCGTAGGTGATGTTGCTGGTCCCATCGTGCCCGGGCAGCATTTCTTCGGTGTGATCCTTCCAGAGACTGCGGTTCTGGATCACGGGCCGGATTCCCTCCTTGTCCAGCATCTTATGCACATCCCGACTGTCGGCCGCCTTGTCATAGGCCGTGGTCTGGATGCGACCTTCCGGCAGATTCGCCTTGGCCTGTTCGATCAACGCCGGCAGCGTACCCCCATCGTCGATGTGGGCACTGGTCGTACGGTAGGCCAGGATCAACTCGTGCCGGGCATCCACCAGCAGATGCAACTTGTAGCCGAACCATTCGACGATCTGGGTGACCTTGCCTTGCTCGTCGGTATACTCCTTGCGCCCCCCGGTCGGCTGGGGCAAGCCTTCGGCCACTTCCTCGGTCGCCTCCGCCTTGCGGCGAGCGTGCAGGGCGGTGGCATCGCCGGCGGTGTGTTTGCCCAGGTCGTCCACCACACAGGCCAGTCGCTGGATCATCCGGTCAAAGACACCACGCAACTGCGACCGGTGGGGCTCTTGGCCCAGCACATCCAGGAACCGGGAGATATTCCACTTCTCGGGCACACCGGCTTCCTCCGTAATGCCGATCAGGTGTCGCAGTCCCTCGTTGCGTCGCAACTCTGCCAGGCAGGCCTCATAACTGGCATGCCGCAACGCAATCGTCAGCAGCACCACGCCCCAGAGGACGTGAACGGGATAGTCGTTGCGACCGCGGCCGCGGTGCTGACGCAACCCCTCCAGGAGAGCCGCATCCGGGATAGCGGCCAGCAGTTGCTTGAGCGTCTGCAGGCTGGGACTGTCTTCCAGGCATCCCCAGGCAAACAGCGGTTCGGTCATCGCGATGTGCATGAGCAACCCTCCTTGGCTTCGCAGGGCTCCATTGTACACCGCAACCGATCCCCGCACCAGGGGTCCGGTGGTCGAAAAATCCACAAGAGAATCGTCCCGATTGCCCTGGCAGGTCGCAAGACACCTTGTCTGCGGGGAAGACGCTTTGCCCCCTCCGTCCAACGCACTCACACAAATGAAGTTCCACACATCGCAACCGCCTCACCTCAGACACTTATATCTTGACTTCCTCTGATCCCCGAGAATAATGCAAGTTTAGGCCTCAGGTTCTTGAAAACCCTGTTGGCTCGCAGATTGCAGACATCAGTCTACAGGTGCAGTTCTGTTCGCAGCTGTTGAGGTGTTCGTCTTACGCCTGGAATCATTACAGCCCGGGCTCGCGGCGCCTGAATTGCGTCTAACTGAAACGCGTTCAGCATCCATACAGGGAAATGGAGAGGACGCGGCGAATGGCACTGCCGTCCGGCGGAGAGGGATAGAGGCGCGCAAGGCTGGCGTTTACGCGGACCCAGTGGTTGTCTTGCGCCTCGCGTATGAATACAGTCTGAGTGCGGCCAGCATCGCTGGACGCGTTTTTGCCTTCCTTGGCCTATGATTGTGGTGGCCCTCCTTGGCTTGGCGTCCCACCGAAGCCAAGGAGGGCTTTTCATGTATATCGTAGCGCCCCGTCCAAGCCCGCGGCGGAATCGCTTTAACACCGTCGTCGCCCCATTCCTGCAACAGCCGGGCCTGCGGTTCGCCGAGGTGCTCCCCGGCGATGCCATCGAGCAGGCCTTTGCCGACAACGATGCGTTGTTCGGGCAGGACGATATCTTCTCCACGTCGATCGTGCTTTGGGCCTTTCTGGGCCAGGTCTTGCGGGGCGGCAAGGGGGCAGCCTGCGCCGCGGCGGTGGCGGATGTTGCGACCTACATGCAGCAGACGGCCGGTCGGGTGCCCTCGGGTGACACGGGAGACTATTGCCGGGCCCGCTCCAAGCTGAATCTGACGGCGCTGCGCAACCTGGTGGTCGGCGTGGCCCGGCGGTTGCAGGATCGCGCCAAGGCTTCGTGGCTGTGGCATGGGCTGCACGCCAAACTCATTGACGGCTTTACCTTCACCATGCCCGACACGCCGGCCAACCAGCAGGTGTTCCCCCAACAGAAGAACCAGCGGCCCGGCGCGGGCTTCCCGATCGCGCGGGCCTGCGCGGTGGTATCGCTGGCGACGGCGGCGATCCTCGACCTGAACATCGGTCCCTACGAAGGCAAGCAAACCGGCGAAACCGCCCTGCTGCGCGGCATCCTGGAGTGTTTGAAGCCGGGGGACGTGGCCGTCTTCGACCGGTGCTTCTGCTCGTTTCTGATGCTGGCCATCCTGCGATCGCGCGGGGTCCGTTTCTGTGCGCGTCTGCATCAGCGTCGCCCCGTCGACTTCCGACGGGGCCAGCGTCTGGGGCCGGACGATCACTGGATCACCTGGACCCGGCCGAAAAAGCCAGACTGGATGTCCGAGGAACTATACGAACAGATTCCCCAGACGATGACGCTTCGGGAACGGCGGTTCCAGGTAACCGTTCCGGGCCGACGAACCGAATCGATCACCGTGGTCACGTCATTGACGGACCTGTCGGCCTACCCCCCGCAAGAGATTGCCGAACTCTACGGCTACCGCTGGAACGCGGAACTGGACATTCGAGACATCAAGCAAACGCTGGGCCTGGATCACGTCCGCTGCAAGACGCCGGACATGGTTCGGCGGGAACTGTACGTGACGCTGCTGGCCTACAACCTGGTCCGCGGCCTGATTGCCACGGCGGCGAGCATCCATGCCAAACAGCCGCGTCAGTTGGGCTTCACTCTGGCCTGCCAGACGGTCTTGTCGTCCTGGATGTTGTTGGCAACGGGGGCCTGCCGGGATCCGCGCCAATTGTTGTCTCTGGCAAGGGAACGAATCGCTGCCAATGAAGTGGCCAACCGACCGGGCCGCATCGAACCGCGTGTGATCAAACGATCCCGGGACCGCTACCCCCTCATGCACGACCCTCGCCGGCAACTGCGGGAAGCGTTGCTTGCGGGTTCCGAAAATTCTGACCACCTCTTTTCCGGAAATTCTGGCCACTTTTGAGGCCTGGATTTCCGGTAATGTTTTCTCGCGATGGCCGGGGGCAATGGTGCCGCCGGGCGCGAGGAACAAGGAGGATGATCAGCATGTTGGATCGGGTACGCATTTGGACGCTGCGGCAGGCTGGACACACCTTGGAGGAGATCGCCGAGACCGTCGGCGTGGGCAAACGCTCCGTACAACGCATTCTGCGGGAGCCGCCCATCACCAGTCCGGAGGCCGCCGCCACACCCCAGTCACGACGCATCGGCCGGCCCAGCCAGGTCGATGCATTACGATCGCAGGTGGAGCAGATCTTGCAGGCAGAGCCGCTGCTGCCAACCGTGGAGGTTCTCCGTCGCGTGCGGGGTCTGGGCTACACGGGCGGCAAGTCGGCCGTCTACGAACTAGTCCGGTCTGTGCGTCCCAAGGCGCAGCGCGGGCCGGAGGTGCGGTTCGAGGGGGTGCCGGGCGAGTTCAGCCAGCACGACTTCGGCAGCGTGGCGGTCACCTACGCCGACGGTTCCGACGAGAAGGTTCACTTCTTCGCCTCGCGGCTGAAGTACTCGCGATGGACGCACGTGGTCACGGTGCCGGATGAGAAGGTCGAGCCTCTCATCCGGGCCTTGCTGAAGGCCTTCGAGTCGTTTGAGGGGGTTCCGTTGCGGGCGGTCTTCGACAATCCAAAGACGATCGTGACCGGGCGAAGCGAAGGGTTCATCGACTGGAACCAGACCTTCGCCCACGTGCCGGTGGATTACGGCTTCGGGGTGGAGTTGTGCTGGCCGCGGCGGGCCAACCAGAAGGGGTCCGTGGAGAACCTGGTCGGCTGGGTCAAGGGCAGCTTCTTCAAGGTTCGGCGGTTCCATGACCGGGCAGACCTGGAACAGCAACTGCTCGCCTGGCTGGAAGAGGTGAACCTGCGGCGGCCCAGCCGGGCAACCAACCAGATCCCGGCCGAACGAATGAAGGCCGAGCGGGAACGCCTGTCCCGCCTGCCGATCCGGCCGACGGAGTATCCGCTACGGGTGCCGGTGACGGTGCGGACCACCGGGTTCGTCGAGCACGAGGGCATTCGCTATTCGATGCCGCCGGGCACCATCGGCATCCCCGGCACGTTGTTCCTGTATCCCGAACGGGTGCGGATCGTCACGCGTGACGGAACCCAGGTGGAACATCCCCGTTACCCGGAGGTCGGACAGACGTCGTATCGTAGCGAGGACCGCGTGGCCAAGCTGGCGGCGGTCCACGGCCAGCGGGCCCAACTCTATCAGAAACGCCAGGAGATCCTGGAATTGGGGCCATCGGCGGAATCTCTGCTGACCGAGTGGGTGCACCAGCCGCGGATGAACTGGAAGGTCCAGGTAGAGCAGCTGCATAACCTGCTGCTGGAGTATGGCCCCCGGCGAACGCTGGGAGCGATTGAGCATGCCCTGTCCAACGGCCGGCATCACGTCAAGGCGATCACCTGGGTCCTGGAGCGGGAGGGCGTGCGATGAAACCGACACCCCCATCGACTCCTGCCAATCCCTCGGCTCCGGGCCCTGCTGCGGTGGACCTGGAGGGCCTGCTGCGGCGCCTGCACCTGCCGACGATCCGCCGGCTGTACGCCGAGTTGGAGGCACGCGCCGAGACCGAGCAGATGAGTTACCGCGACTACCTGGCGCTCCTGGTGGCCGAGGAGGTGGCCCATCGCAGTGAAACTGCGCATCCAGCGGGCGGTCCGCAAGGCCGGCTTCCCGTTCCTGCGGACGATCGAGGAGTTCAACTTCCAACTCCAGACGGCTGTCCGGCTGTCCCTGCTGGGCAGTTACCTCGGTCCGGAACTGGTCAGCGAGGGGCGCTGCCTGATCCTGGGTGGAACTTCCGGAACGGGAAAAACCCATTTATCGATCGGGGTCGCCTATCGCGCCATCCAGAACGGTTACGACGCCTACTTCACCACCGCGGCCGAACTGATCGACGAGCTGTCCGCGGCCGCCGGGGCGGCCCAACTGCGCAAGGCGCTGGTGCCGTACGTGCAGCCGCACGTACTGGTCATCGACGAGGTGGGCTACCTGACCACGGGCACCGACGCGGCCAACGTGCTGTTCCAGGTGGTCAATCACCGCTACCTGCACAAAAAGCCGATGCTGCTGACCACGAACAAGGCGCTGAGCCACTGGGGCCAGGTGCTGCACGATGCGGACCTGGCCGAGGCGATTACAGATCGGATCCTGGAACGTGGGCGATTCATCCAACTGCGTGGGCCGTCCTATCGGACGCGGCATCTGAAGGCGGCCGAGAAGGATGCCGAGCCGGCAGGCCTTTGAGGGTGGACCTTGCGGGACCACGGCTGATCGATAGGATCGAAGATGACCTGGGCGGAGGATAGGGCGCCGGTGGGAACCGACCCGAGCGCCGACCCAGGGGCTAAGACCGAAGGGCGGGCGGCGACGACGTCATGCCGCCCGTCTTTCCTCACCCTTCGGGATTAGCATCAAAGCGATAAATCCCTCGCGGCAACAGCCGCGAGCCGTCAGTGGCCATCGTCGGCAAAGGTGGCCAGAATATCCGGAAAAATGTGGCCATATTTTCCGGAACGCGCATTGCTCAATCCATAACGGGCTATAACATGGGGAGATATCTACGGCAGTGCCATTCAGAGGGCGCGGCCCAAAGGCAGGCCACCTGGCAGGGATACATGCCAAAGGGTGAGCCAGTGGCCTGATCAAATAGAGATCGGGAAAGGAGTGTTCAACCGTGGGGCGAGTAGTCGGGATAGACTTGGGCACTACCTTTTCGGCTATTGCGGCGGTGAATGCCGAGGGTGGCCCGGAGATCATTCCTAATCGCGAAGGGGAACGGATTACGCCTTCAGTCGTCTTGTTCGACGGTGACAGTCCAATTGTCGGCACGATTGCCAAACAGTCGGCAGTTGCCCGCCCGCTTAACGTCGTGCAGTTCGTAAAGCGCCACATGGGAGACCCTTCTTGGCGGTTCTGCACAGAGCGCGGCGAAACATTCACATCTGAGGACATTTCGGCCATCATCCTCAAACGCCTAAGAGAGGACGCCGAGAGGGCTCTGGGGGAGCCAATCAAAGATGCTGTTATCGCCGTCCCTGCCTACTTCGGGGACGCCCAGCGCAAGGCAACACAGGACGCCGGGCGTATTGCCGGACTGAATGTCCTGAGACTTATCAACGAGCCGACCGCTGCCGCCTTGGCATACGCCTTCAACAGCTGTATCTGTTTAGCGGTCTGAGGTGTTAGCCCGCCGGGGCGGGGAGGAAGTGCCCAAGGTAGGCGGCTCGCTGACGGGGTGTGGCGCGAATCAGGTTTGACAGCAACCTCAGGCTGTCGCGGGTCTGCTGAGCAGGTGGCAAACAGACTACCCAGCACCTCCTGGGCATGGGCCCCGGCCCACGTGCGATTTCCCCCGAAGACCTTGCGATTGGCCACCATCGGACGGATCGCCTGCTCGGCTGGCCAGTTGCTCGCCTCCAGCCCCCATACGTACAGGAACGTGAGGATCTGTTCGGCGTGCCGGGCCAAATGGTCCCGGAACTTCCGGTTACCTTCGTGCGAGAGCCTCCAGCCCAGCAATCCCTTCAGTCGCGATTCCAATCGCCCCTGCGCTACAGCCAAGCCGTAAGAGCTGATCGAAAAGACATCCCGTCGGTCCCGCAGGTCCAGGGCGTCCAGCAACAATTGGTGAACCTGCCGCGGGAAGCGGACCGCCCCGCGGCGGGCCCGTTCCAACAGGTCCTGGGCCCGGCGCAGCAGGTGGGTGACACACTGCTGATGCTCCGCCTGCTCCAGGCCGTCATACGGAGCCCACCCGTCATGCGTCATCCACCCGCTATAGTCTCTGCCCAGCACCTCTTCCAGCACATCGCGGCCGCGGCTGGGACGAATCACGTAGTATCTGACCTGCTCGCCCGCGAAGACCCATAGCCACTTCAGCAGCCCGCCGACCTTCCAGCCCGTCTCGTCGGGATAGACCGTATCGCTGGCCCGCACGATCTGGCCGATGCGGTCGTAGAACGCTTCGGCTCGCTGCGCTGCCCGCTGCACGACCTGGGCGGCCCCGCCTCGGCTGATCGAGATGCCGAAGCCGTCATTTAACAGTCCCTGGATGTCCCCGTAACTCAGTCCGTACTTGTCCTTCATCATCGCGATCAGGGCTTGCAGGTCCGGTCCGGTCTGTGAGGCCGCCGCCCCGCTCGCCTGCGAGGTCTGCAAGCGATGCCGCGGACGAATGCGTCGGCCGCACGCGCGGCACCCTCCGACGTGGACATCGAACCGCCGTACGAGGGGCTTGCGCGGGATTTCGACCTGGAATTGCCGATCGATGTGATCTTCCCGCACAGGCCCGCCGCAGTCGGGGCACCGCTCGGGCAGAGGCACGTCGTGGATCTCGTCAGGCATCTGCTCCGGCAGAGGGCGATGCGCCTTGGGACCATAATCTGCCCCGGCCTTGCGACCGGGAAGCTTAGGGTTTGCTTTGGGCGGTCCCTTGGAAAACGGCGCGGCTTGCCGTTTGGTGGCTCGCAGGGCTTCCTGGAATTGGGCGGTCAGTTCGCGAACTTGAGCGGTCAACTGCCGAACCTGCCCTTCCAGTTCCGTTACTCGCTGCCGGAGTTGCTGATTCTCGGCCAGAAGTTCTTCGTAACTCGCTCGGGCCATCCTTGACCCCGCTTGCTCGCCGGTTCCAACCGCGTCGCAACCCAAGTTCCACCGCGCCGGCGGCAACACTATTATATGCCAACCACTCCGCTCACCAATCAGTGTCTTTCAGGCCGCTAAACAGATACCAACAGCTTTCGGAAGTGTGGCTCCAAAGAGACCGGAGCGATGCGACTGGACCGTGGAGAGCAGACGGTCATGGTGTATGACTTGGGCGGCGGCACGTTTGACGTGACTGTGATCCGCCTTGAGAGACATGAAGTCCATGTGGTCGCTACCGATGGTGACAGATGTCTCGGCGGGTTCGACTGGGACAACGAGATGATGAAGTCCCTGAACGAGGAGTTCAAGAAACGGACTGGGATTGACCTATGTGATACGCCGGAATTCGAGCAGCAGCTAAGGGACAAGGCCGAGGTCGCCAAGAAAACGCTCTCCACGAGCGACAAAGCCACAGTGATTCTGGCGGCTGGGGGGAGGACTGCCTCGCTCGTGCTGACGCGGGCCGACTTCGAGGCGATGACGGCACCTCTTCTTAGGAGGACAGCAAACAAAGTCCAGTCTGTGCTGGAGAATGCGGGATTGCAGTGGTCAGAGATTGACAAACTCCTGCTCACCGGGGGCTCAACCAGGATGAAGGCTGTCCCGACGATGCTAGAGAAACTCACGGGTAAGCGTCCATCCTGTGAGCTTCACCCGGATGAAGTTGTGGCGATTGGGGCAGCAGTACAGGCCACGTTTCTAGACCTGAAGGAGACAAGACGCACTACCTCGAAGGAGAGCAAGCACGAATCGTTTCCAATCGTCAGAATCCAGGACATCAATTCACACAGCTTGGGAGTCGTTGCTGTTGACGACACCGGAAAGGACGCGAACTCGATTGTGCTGAAGGTTGGCACGCCGCTTCCCTGTAAGGCGAGCGATGTCTTTCAGACCGTTGCAGACGGCCAGACGGCCATTCTCCTTCAGGTAACTGAAGGCGAAGACAAGGACCTCGCTCAAGTGGTTATTGTCGGGCAAGGAACGATGGAGATTCCTCCACATCCACGTGGATCTCCTGTTCGCGTCGACTTTGAATATGACCACGATGGGATCATTCACGCGCGATTGTTCGACCTCACTAGCAACGCATGGCTAGGCGAACTGCACATCCCGCGCAAGTCTAACCTTACCGAACAGGCTGTTCAGGAAAAGACGTTCGAGGCTACGTCATCGCGAAGTAGGATGACGGTCTGCGTCGAGCGTGCCTCGCGCCGCCCGAAACGTAGCATGCAGCCGGTCAGCAACTAACAACGCGTGCTCTAGGAGTTAAATCATGGCGCAGTGGTACTGGATGCAGGACGGTCAGAAGCAAGGACCTGTTGATAGTGAGGGGCTGAAGGAACGTGCCCGAACAGGCAAGCTGAAACCTACAGATACGATCTGGCGTGAGGGCTTGCTCGATTGGGTACGCGCTTCGCAGGTAAAGGAACTGTTCCCTGCCGAAACAACTGCTACGGCAGTCTACGCCGGTCGTGGCAGCTGAGGACAGCTAGCCCGGCGACCAGTCCACCACCGGCTCGACCGCCTCGGCCGGCAGCCACCGCGACGGGTTCTCCGCCCCGGCCAGCGACTCGAACAGCCGCTCCGCCGGCTTCTCCACCGCTTCAACCCCCCGCTCCGGCCTCTATTACAGTCAGTCCATATATCGTTAACGCGATGAACCGGTGGAGTGGTGCCTTTTCCAAGTTAATGCTTCCCTCGGGCCTGGGAAGTAAAGCCCGCATCACGCAATGTACCGATGAGGCGCAAAGGTGCTTTCGATGGGCATTTACATGGCCTACCGAACCGCGCAAATTGCGGAGATTCCCTACGACGGAAGCACCTACGAAGGGCATACGATAAACGACGAGTCGGCCGGGACCCTCTGGGCTTATGAGACGAATTTCCCCGATGGATTTCAGCCCATCGAGGGCGAGAGGTTCGTCGTTTCAATGGGCCACGTTTACAAATGCCCACATTGCCGCGGTCAAGGACGGGTCAAATGCCAGACCTGTGGCGGGAAGGTGCGCTGGACGAATGGGAAAACGGAGTATACTTGTAACTGCGGCGATGGCCATCAGGATTGTGGTACTTGCACAGGGTACGGACAGTTGTTGAAGGTCCTTCGAGTGGCAACCAAGTACCTCTTTGAGGAGAGGAAAGCCAAGGAGTATTCGGGCCGCTTGCCCCAGGCGTTGCTAATGGGGTCCACTGGCATGAACGTCTATTCCCACATCGCCGAGTTCAAACAACAGGTCATCGCGGAAGCAATTGACGGCTTCGACACAGATGAGTTCGAGCGTCTGATGGGGGACGTTCACTCCGAGCTTAAGAGGGATGTGTGCGCAAAGCTCAGGGTCAGATGGTGAATCCCCAGATCCTTCACGAGTTGATTGATGGGTACTTCCGGGAATTGCCGAATCCCGTCACGGCCAACAAGCGGCTTAAAGAGGAATGCCTTCCTGTTCGGCTGAAGTGCGAGGTCTCAGGCGTTCCTGTAACAGGCGTGAAATATGAATACAAGGGCCGGAACTACGCACTGTACGTCTATGGGAATGACGGGAAGGTGTGGGTGGATGGCGCTCAGCCGACCGGGTTCACCTGGAAGCTCGGTGTAGTTCTCGGCCTAGTCACCACCGCACTGATTGTTCTCCTGATTCTGATCTTCAGTGTCAACTCCGGCGCTGGACGATGACCTTGCGAGGTGCGGCTTATGGAAGACTACTACGCTCTCTTGAGATTGGACCGCTCTGCTGATGCGGACAGCATTAAGGCGGCGATCACGCGCGAACAACGCGTCTGGGGCCAGCGTGAGAACAATGCGCATGACCTTGAAAGACGACAGGCGGCTGAGCGCAGAATGAAGCTCCTCCTGGAAGCCGAATTGACTTTGCTCGACGATAAGAGGCGTGTGCCCTACGACCGCGATCTTGCAAGTCAGCTCGTCCACCAGGAAACGCGACCTGGAGGTGCCGGAGCAGGTGCCAGCGACGCCGTTCAAGCCCTTATGCAGAAAGCCGTCACACTGGTTCGCGCGGGAAACTACCCGGCGGGCATCAGTCAGTTGAAGAAAGCAGTAGCGCTCGACCCAGGGAACGCCCATCTGCAAACAATGCTCGCGGAACTAAAGAAGGAATGGGGGCAGATTTTGATTCGGCAACATTATTAGTCGCCCGTTCAGCCGTGGCCGCCGTCTCGCGGGCGGATCGACAACCCAGGGGACACGCTTATGAGGGAGAGACTTGACGTAGTTGTTCTATCCATCCTTGTGAGTCTCCTCGTTGCCCCTAGGCCCGCAACAGGAATCGGTCCTGATCACCGTGCAAGACAGGGAGCAGCACAGAGAGATGGCAATGTGTCGTTTCCACGAGGCGACATCGTGGCAGACAGATACCCGCCTAGCAAAAAAAGCCGTTCGACGCCTTTAGCATTGCGGGTCTTGTCGGCATGGGAGTCGTCGTCGCCGCTTCCGGGCTGGGAGAAGGAACAAGAGGCAGTAAGAGCCAAGGCGAGGTCAAATCGTATCTGTTTAGCGGTCTGAGGTGTTAGCCCGCCGGGGCGGGGAGGAAGTGCCCAAGGTAGGCGGCTCGCTGACGGGGTGTGGCGCGAATCAGGTTTGACAGCAACCTCAGGCTGTCGCGGGTCTGCTGAGCGCAGGTGGCAAACAGACTACCCAGCACCTCCTGGGCATGGGCCCCGGCCCACGTGCGATTTCCCCCGAAGACCTTGCGATTGGCCACCATCGGACGGATCGCCTGCTCGGCTGGCCAGTTGCTCGCCTCCAGCCCCCATACGTACAGGAACGTGAGGATCTGTTCGGCGTGCCGGGCCAAATGGTCCCGGAACTTCCGGTTACCTTCGTGCGAGAGCCTCCAGCCCAGCAATCCCTTCAGTCGCGATTCCAATCGCCCCTGCGCTACAGCCAAGCCGTAAGAGCTGATCGAAAAGACATCCCGTCGGTCCCGCAGGTCCAGGGCGTCCAGCAACAATTGGTGAACCTGCCGCGGGAAGCGGACCGCCCCGCGGCGGGCCCGTTCCAACAGGTCCTGGGCCCGGCGCAGCAGGTGGGTGACACACTGCTGATGCTCCGCCTGCTCCAGGCCGTCATACGGAGCCCACCCGTCATGCGTCATCCACCCGCTATAGTCTCTGCCCAGCACCTCTTCCAGCACATCGCGGCCGCGGCTGGGACGAATCACGTAGTATCTGACCTGCTCGCCCGCGAAGACCCATAGCCACTTCAGCAGCCCGCCGACCTTCCAGCCCGTCTCGTCGGGATAGACCGTATCGCTGGCCCGCACGATCTGGCCGATGCGGTCGTAGAACGCTTCGGCTCGCTGCGCTGCCCGCTGCACGACCTGGGCGGCCCCGCCTCGGCTGATCGAGATGCCGAAGCCGTCATTTAACAGTCCCTGGATGTCCCCGTAACTCAGTCCGTACTTGTCCTTCATCATCGCGATCAGGGCTTGCAGGTCCGGTCCGGTCTGTGAGGCCGCCGCCCCGCTCGCCTGCGAGGTCTGCAAGCGATGCCGCGGACGAATGCGTCGGCCGCACGCGCGGCACCCTCCGACGTGGACATCGAACCGCCGTACGAGGGGCTTGCGCGGGATTTCGACCTGGAATTGCCGATCGATGTGATCTTCCCGCACAGGCCCGCCGCAGTCGGGGCACCGCTCGGGCAGAGGCACGTCGTGGATCTCGTCAGGCATCTGCTCCGGCAGAGGGCGATGCGCCTTGGGACCATAATCTGCCCCGGCCTTGCGACCGGGAAGCTTAGGGTTTGCTTTGGGCGGTCCCTTGGAAAACGGCGCGGCTTGCCGTTTGGTGGCTCGCAGGGCTTCCTGGAATTGGGCGGTCAGTTCGCGAACTTGAGCGGTCAACTGCCGAACCTGCCCTTCCAGTTCCGTTACTCGCTGCCGGAGTTGCTGATTCTCGGCCAGAAGTTCTTCGTAACTCGCTCGGGCCATCCTTGACCCCGCTTGCTCGCCGGTTCCAACCGCGTCGCAACCCAAGTTCCACCGCGCCGGCGGCAACACTATTATATGCCAACCACTCCGCTCACCAATCAGTGTCTTTCAGGCCGCTAAACAGATACGTCAAATCTAGACTGTGCTGGAGAGTTGAGCAGTCTTCATGAACACTCGGCTCGCTACAAGCCTGCTGTCACCGCGTTCCGGCAGGCAGGACGAAGTGACGAACGCGTAATGTCTGACGCAGTAGGAGAAGGACAATGTCATATTGTACGACTTGCAGCGTAACCAGAGTGAAGTGCCCGACCTGTCAAGGCAAAGGCATGAAGGACGGGCGTCAATGCCCGAACTGCAAAGGCAAGGGCGAACTCTGCCCCAAGTGCGGCCACTAGACGCGAGGTCGCTGGCTGTATTTCGCCGGGCGGGCCAACCCGCCCGGCGACACTCGCATGAGACAAGAATGATCCACGTACGCCGGTTGTTGGGCGACAATTAGAATTCCCTGTCAGCGACAATTAAAACTCCCTGGCTTTTGAGAGGTGGTCGGCTATTCAGGGTTCCTTCGAAAAGGAGCCTGGATGGTCACAGACCAGCAAGTCAGGAGGTTACATAGGTTGTTACAGACAGAGGACTCACAGGTGGTGGCAGCGGCGAAGGCGGGGATGGACGTGACGACCGCACGGAAGTATCGGCGGCTGATGCGGTTGCCCGGCGAGATCGCAGCTGCTCACACGTGGCGGACGCGGGGCGACCCCTTCGCGGAGGTTTGGGACGAGGTTCACCAGGAACTGGCGGTCAATCCGGGGCTGCAGGCCAAGGTGCTGTTCCAGGCGTTGCAGCGGAGGCATCCAGGTAGGTTCCAGGATGGGCAGTTGCGGTCGTTTCAGCGCGGATCAAGACCTGGCGGGCGCTGGAAGGACCGCCGCGGGAGGTGTTCTTCGCCCAGGTGCACGAGCCGGGCCGACTCTGCCAGTCGGACTTCACCCACCTGTCGGAGCTGGGCATTACGATCGCCGGCCAGCCGTTCGACCACATGATTTACCACTTCGTGTTGACGTACTCGAACTGGGAGCACGGCACGGTCTGCTTCTCGGAGAGCTATGAGAGCCTCTCGCAAGGCCTGCAGGACGCCCTGTGGGCCTTGGGCGGAGTCCCGGCCGAGCATCGAACGGATCGGTTGTCGGCGGCGGTGCATAACCTGTCCCGGTTCCTGGAGGCGGGATCGCGTAGCGAGCCGGAGTTCACGCGGCGCTGCCAGGGGTTGCTGGATCATTACGGGCTGCTGGGGCAGCGGATTCAGGCCGGCAAGGCCAACGAGAACGGCGATGTGGAGCAGCGTCATCACCGCTTCAAGCAAGCTCTGGAGCAGGCCCTGCTGCTGCGCGACGGCCGGGACTTTGCCAGCCGGGAACTCTATGAGGCCTTCCTGGGCGAGTTGTTTGAGCAGACTCAACGCCGGGCGGCGGTCGCGGTTGGCGGAGGAACAGGCCCTCCTGCGCGACCTGCCGGATCGGCGGCTGGAAAGCGCCCAGCGGCTGGATGTGAAGGTCGATACCGGCAGCCTGATCCATGTGGATCGCAACATCTACTCGGTGGACAGCCGGCTGATCGGGGAGAAGGTGGAAGTCCGGCTCTATGCGGAGCACCTGGAGATCTGGTACGCCCAGCGGCTCATCGAGCGGTTGGGGCGGCTTCGCGGCCGGCAGCGGCACCAGGTCTCGTACCGGCACATCATCGACTGGCTGGTCCGCAAGCCCGGGGCCTTCGAACAGTACCGCTATCGGGAGGACCTGTTCCCCACGAGCCGGTTCCGGATGGCATACGACCACCTGAAAGACACGCAGGCCGAGCGTGGGGTCAAGACGTACCTGCGGATCCTGTACCTGGCGGCTCGCCAGACACAGGACGGGGTGGATGAGGCGTTGCGGCACCTGTTGCAGGAAGGTCAGCCGATCTGTCTGGAGGCGGTGGAAGCCTTGGTGGACCGCCGGGAGGCGATCCCGCCGGTCACGCAGGTCCGAATCGAGCCGGTGGACCTGGCTGCGTATGACGCCTTGATGATCGGCCAGGAGGTGACCGTATGAAACCTCCCGAGCAAGAGAAGGCCACTCTGGAAGCCTGCCTGCGGGAACTGCACCTGCCGACGATCCGGGAGTGCTTTGAGGAACTGGCCCGGCAGGCGGAACAGGAAACCCTCGAGCTACGAGCAGTTCCTGCTGACGCTGGTCCAACGCGAGTGCCAGGTTCGCCGGCAACACCGGCTTGAGCGATGCCTGCGGGAGTCGCGATTGCCGGCGGAGAAGAATCTGGCCGGCTTCGACCTGAAGCGGCTGCCGGCCAAGGTCACCCGGCAGGTGCGGACGCTGCTGGAAGGCAGACTTCGTGGATCGCCGGGAGAACGTATTGGTCTTCGGCAGCGTCGGCGGTGGCAAGACGCACCTTTTGTGCGCGTTGGCGCAGGAGTTGATTCGCCAGGGCCGCAAGGTGTACTTCAGCACGTGCAGTCGGCTGGTGCAGGACCTGCTGGCGGCCAAGCGGGATCTGAAACTCAGTCGGTTGATCCAGAAGCTGGGCCGCTACGAAGCGGTGCTGATCGACGACCTGGGATACGTCCAGCAGAGCCGGGAAGAGATGGAGGTGCTATTCACCCTGCTAGCCGAGCGGTACGAGCGGGGCAGCGTGATGATCACCAGCAACCTGCCGTTCTCGAAGTGGGAGGCGATCTTCAAGGACCCGATGACCACGGCCGCGGCAATCGACCGGCTGGTGCACCATTGCGTGATCCTGGAACTGAACGTCCCAAGTTATCGGATCGAGCAGGCCAAAAAGAACCGGCCCGACGCCACCGACCCCTCCCCCGAGTGACGACCGGCCGGGCACTCTGACAATCTCACAGCAATTCACAGGAACTCACAGGCAGTTACAAAGAAAGAAAAAGGAGCAAAAAGAAAGAAACCAACAACCACGACCACGGCGGCGGAATCGGGAGATCTAATTGTCGTTGAAGAGGAAGGATAATTGTCGCTTGACAGCCGGTAGAGTACGAAGCACAATAGGTCAGTCCATGATAGTCCCTAGTCCTGGACAGGTCACTAAGGTTCTGGTGATAGTAACAGTTCGGCTGTTCGTGGCCATGTTCAAGATAACCGGCTATCTCTTTGTGGCAGCCTGGCAGTCAGGCTGGTACGTGGCACACAGGCAGAACCACATGGTCGGCGATGCGATTGGGCGCTTTGGCGAAGCGATAGTGAACGCGTTGGCGGACATATTCAAGTTCGAATAACACCGGGTGCGAACCATGCAAGGAAGCGAAGGAAACCCGCAGACTCTCTTCAGCGGGAATGACGTTTTCCTACTGCCCGGAGGAGCCAGCATACTCATTTCTTAACGTCCGTCTTTCCAGCAGTCTCCCCAGCCAGGGCGACGATGACGATGCCGTACCGCGCGGCCAGGTCGAGGGTCTTTTCGCGTTCCAGGAGGAGCGTCTTGCCGGCTTCGATGGCCAGGACGGCGGCGTGGGCGGCGTGCATGTTTTCCAGGGTGGCCGGGCCGATGGAGGGGACGTCGAAGCGCATGTCCTGGTTCGGCTTGGCGGCCTTGATGAGGGTCCAGCCGCCCTGGCGGCAGAGGTGGCCGGCTCGGCGGATCATCTCGTCGGTGCCTTCGACGGCCTCGACGGCGATGACCTCCTGCTCCTTGACGGCGATGGACTGGCCGATGTCCAGCCGGCCCATCTCCTTGGCGATCCGCCAGCCGAAGTGGATGTCGCGCCACTGGGGCTCGGTGGGTCCGTGGGCCGTGAGGACGCCGGCCTGGGCGATCGCCTGGGGGCAGTAGCGTGTCGAGTCGATGAGCGTCACTCCTCCGGCGGCCAGTTCGTCCGCCGCCGCCTGCAGGATACTGTCGTTCCGCTTGTCGCGGGCCTTGCGGTACCACACCCGCAAGCTCGTCCAGTCGGGCAGGTACCGCAGCAACCGCAGCCGGCCGTACATGTCCGCCTTGCGGACGCGGCCGGCCATGATCGCCTCGCGGACGCCTTCTTTGGCGAAGATCCGCTTCCAGCCGCCCAGGCGGGCGACGCCGGACCAGTAGAAGGCGTCAGCCAGGTCCCGCAGGCCCGGCTCGGCGAAGCCCCGCAGGCCGACGATCACGACGGGGCGGCCTTCGCGTTTGGCCCCTTCGGCGACCAGGAACGGGAAGGACCCGGCCCCGGCGATCAGGCCCAGGGGCGACTCAAGGTTGGTTTTGCCGGGCCTTGAGGTCATGGATCTCCTGCTGGAGCTGCTGGACGGTGGACTCGAGCTGGCGGAGCCTCAGCCGCATGTCCGGCAGCTTGTGCACCAGGGCATATTCGCGTTTCTTCTGGCCGATCTCCGCGGAGGGCGCGCCCAGGTACGTCTGGCCGGCCGGCACGTCGTTGGTGATGCCGGCCTTGGCGCCGATCGTGGCGTTGTCGCCGATGCTGATATGGCCGACCACGCCGGCCTGGCCCGCCAGGGTCACGTGGTTGCCGACGGTGACGGAGCCGGCGATGCCGACCTGGGCGACCAGCATGCAGTTCTCGCCGATCTTGCAGCCGTGGCCGATGGCGATCAGGTTGCTGAACTTGGTGCCGCTTGCGATGACGGTTTTGCCGAGGGTGGCGCGGTCGATGCTGCAGTTGGCGCCGAGCTCGACGTCGTCGCCGATCTCCACCCAGCCGACCTGGGGGATCTTCTCCCACTTGCCGTCGACGGGAGCAAAGCCCAGCCCGTCCTCGCCGACGACCGTGCCGGCGTGGATGATCACGCGGTTGCCCAGGACCACCTTCTCGTAGAGCACGACGTTGGGCATGAGGACCACGCCGTCGCCGAGCTTGCAGCCGTCGGCCACGAAGCAGCCGGGGTAGATCGTCGCGTCGTCGCCGATGACCACCTCCTCGCCGATAGTCGCGAAGGGCCAGATGTTGGCGTTGCGGCCGATCCGCGCGGTGGCCGCTATGTGGGCCCGGTCGCTGAGGCCGATGGGCTGATGGCGGCGATAGCCGTGGATGCGGATGATGAGGATCATGATGGCGGCGTAAGGGTCGGCTACCTCCAGGAGGTTCATGGGGCGCGGGGGCTGCACGCCGGTCTTGACGACGACGGCGCCGGCCTGGGTGGCGGCCAGCATCTTCTCGTACTTGGGGTTGGAGAGGAAGGAGACCTCATCGCAGCGGGCGTCTTCGAGGGTGGCGACGCTGGCGACGCGGTGCCCAGGGTCGCCGACGATGTGGCAGGGCAGGCCGTTCTGGCCCAGGAAGGCGGCTAGTTCCGTAAGTGTGTGGCTCATTCGAATCCCAATGCACCCGCGATCGCGGCGGCAGGGCAGGGCCCTGCGGCCAGATCGGGCCAGTCAGCTGCCGGAAGCCATGTACCCGGCCGACAGGACCGTGAACACCCGGCTGTGCCACATGGTCCTGCAGCTTCGAAGGTCAACAAGTCTACCCGATCCGCAGGGTTTCGGCACGTCCGCGCGGAACCAGTACACCTTATCGGACGATCGGTCCTGCCAGCAACGGCTCGATCCGCCGGCGGTACTCGTCGCGATGGCGAGTGATGATATCGAGATGGCTGCAATCGTCCAGGACCCAAAGGGTTGCGCTGCGGGCGCGGCTGGCTAGGTACTCGGCGTCCTCGACGGTGCTGATGGTGTCCTGCCGGCCGTGGACCATGAGGATGGGGCAGGTCACGGCCTGGATCCGGGTCTCGGCGCGGAGGTCGTCGGGGACCTGGGAGCAGGCGACCTCGGCGATCACTGCGCCGAGGGGGCCGAGCCTGCGGCGGAGGGCCCGCATCGGCTCGACCGCGCCATCCAGGACCAGGGCGCGGACCGAGGGGGCGAGCTGGCCAGCCAGGCGGATGGCCACCAGGCTGCCCAGGGACAGGCCGACGAGCAGCAGGGGGGCTGTGTCGGTCTGAATCCCGTCGGGTGCCATGGTCCCGCGCTGTTGAGGAGCCATGTCCTCATGGCTGGGCAGCAGGCCCCGGTTCTGCGCCCAGGCCAGCACGCCGTGGGCGTCGCCGACCAGCGTCCGGACGTCAGCCAGGCCCTCGCTGTCGCCAAAGCCCTGGTAGTCATAGAGCAGGACGCTGCACCCGATCTCCAGCAGCATGGCTGCGTGGTCGAGGGCGTCGCTGCAGGTGCCGCGATTGGAGGAGTTGACCAGGGCCAGGGCGCGGGACTGGCCAGTGGGGAAGTACCAGCCGGCGATTGCGCGGCTGTTGTCGCGGCTGGGGGTCGTGAAGGGCTCGAAGGTCCGGCCGATGGACTGCGGCGGGCGACTGTGAGTCCTGTCCGGTCGAAGCACGACCTTGTTGAGGACCAGTTCGTCGCACACGTTGGTCTTGCGTTTGGGCATTGGGGGAATGGTGGGCGGGGGAAGGGGAACTGTCAACGGGGAGGGTCCAGGGTTCGGGGTTCAGGGTTCAGGCATCGATGGTCAGCAGTCAGCAGTCAGCGGCAACGGCCAACGGGCGGCAGACAACACTCTGCGGACCACGGTCCACGGACCACGGAGAACCGGCAACTGGCAACAACTGCTGACTGCCAACTGCTGAGGGTCTGCCCATTCTTTCGGGCAGGCCTTAATTCGATGAGCCTGCCCGGAATCGGTGCCAGGCAGCCCATCCGTCGCTCTGCTCCAGGGCCTCCAGGGCCATGATGGCTTCGGCGTTGTCGCTGTCCCAACGCATCCCCCGCTGCTTGAGCCGACGCGTCAGGGCCTTGCACATCGACTCGGTCGGGCCGCTGCCGATATCCCAGCCATTCCGCTGGCACCGCGGATACGCCAGCAGCCCCCGACGGGCCGCCACGTAGTGCATCAGATCGTCCAACGCCTCACGCTTACCGGGACTCCGCAAACCCGCCCGCTGGCTGACCAACCGCTCCCAGAACGGCTCGTACCCCTCCTGCTTGACCGTATGCAGCAGGTCCTCCGCCCACCCCTGACCCGCCTTCTCGTCCGATCCGAACAACTCCCGCCGGGCCTCATGCACGTGCTGGCTGAGGTGGTAGAAGTCCAGGACCTGCCCATTCAGCCACGGCACATGCCGACGCATCTGGTTCCAGATCCAGTCGGCTCCATCGGCAATCCCCACGGTCTCTTGCGCTGCTCGCAGGCGTACCTGGGCCGCCGCCTGACCCAGCAGGCGCCCCGCATGCTCATGATCCTTCCGCGTCGCCCGCACGTATCGACGCTCGGCCGACGGATCGTACAGCAGTACGATCTTGAACTCCTTGTACGCCTGATCCGCCCCAGCCTTGACCGCCGGCAACGGGCGGCGACGCACCCCCTTGCGTCGCGGAAGGTTCTTACGCTGCTGCTGGGCCTGTTGGCGACGCTTTTGCTTCTCGGCATCCGTGACCACCGGAACCTTCACCCCATCCATCCCAATGTACATCCGGCTGACGGGTTGCCCATCGGGGCGGGCGGTGGTCTGGCAGTCGCTGGCCGCAAAGTCCAACTCCAACTGCTCCTCCTTCTGGGCTTTGCTCAGCCACCGGCCTTCCTGCTCCACCAACTGACGCAGTTGTTCAGGGCTGATCGACAGACCCGTCGCCCCCTTGAGATTCTCCGCCGCCCGCCGGAAACTGGCCGAATCGATCCCCAGCCGACAGGCCAGTTCCCGCACCCCCAGCGTGATCACCCGGTCTGCCTCATCGATCAGACGGTCCAGGGGGGTATCACTGCCATCGGCGGCATCGAAATAGCGTCTGCGAGACAGGTGGGCCCGGCCCAATCGCGTCAGCCAGCAGGCCTGGCTGCGACCTTTATTGCGCTTGGGCCGACCCCCGGTGTCCTTCGGAGGGGGAAAAAGACGACTCGGTCGAGTCGATCCGCATCTGCAACGCCTTCTCGTACAGGCGTCTCTGGAACTCTTGCATGATCTCCAGAACCGGTCCTTCACTGTCCTCGATCAATCGCCCGTCCCGGGCCGCATTGACCGCATCCATCACGTGCCCAACCACCTGCTCGGCTTCCTGACGCAACGCCTCCACTAACCGAACCCGATCCACCTGAACCAGCCGTTCCATGGCAATATCCTTCTTCGGCAGCTCCTTGCCGAAGCCTCATTCTACCCTTGCCCGAAAGTTTGGGCAGACCCACTGCTGACGGCTGGCCCTCATCCCGTTGCCTTCGGGCCGGGTTCCTGCGATATTCACGGTCTTGACTGGCGGGCAGTCCGGCGGGCCGGCCCGGGCAGGTGATCGATTTCGGAGGCAAGAGGAGCTCATGGCGTTGACGCATCGCCAACGGATCTTGAACACGCTCACAGGACACGGCGGCAGCAACGACCGGCCGCCATACTTTCCCGACCTGTCGTATTACTACGAGGTCCGCTGCAAGCAGGGCCAGATGCCCGCGGAGTACGCGGACTGCAGGACGCTGCTGGACCTGCACCACCGGATGAACGTCGGCCTGCCGGTGCACCTGTACGGCGAGGTCTACAAGATCGTCTACGACGAGTCGGTCCGCATCGAGACGGTCCAGCATCCGGACGGCTACGACAAGATCACCCACACGCCGGTCGGGTCGGTCCGCGAGCGGCGGCGGAGCGTGATGCCCGGCGAGAGTGCGTCGCGGGTGGAGTATCCGGTCAAGACGGTCGACGACCTGAAGGTCATCGAGTACGTGTTCACGCACCGCAAGCTCATCCCGACCTATGACCTGGTCAAGAAGGCCCTGGACGAGATGGGCGGCTTCGGGTTCGTCGACCTGGTCCTGCCGCGAAGTCCCATGCCGTACCTGATCATCGAACTGGCGAACCTGGAGAACGGCTTGTACCTGATGGCAGACCACCCCGCGGAGTGCGACCGTTTCTTCCAGGTCCTCGGCGAGGCGATCGACATGGCCTTCGACCTGACGGCGGCGTGTCCGCACGGCACGGTGTGCATCTTCGGCGATAACATCGACGAGGTGATGGTCTCGCCGCCGATGTTCAAGCAGTACAGCCTGCCGTACTACCAGCGGCGGTGCGAGCGGCTGCACAAGGGCGGCAAGCTCTGCTCGGCCCACATGGACGGCCGCCTGCGGGGCCTGCTGCCGATGATGAAGGACACGGGGCTGGATATCTTCGATGGGGCGACGCCCGAGCCGATGAATGACTGGACGCTGGAGGAGATGGCCCGGGCGCTGGGGCCGAAGCAGCGGCTGTGGTGCGGTGTGCCAGCCACGCTGTTCTGCGACGGCACGACGGTGCCGCAGGTCCGCGATTTCAGCAAGCGGATCCTGGATACGTTCGGCCCGAAGGTGGTGCTGAACGTGGGGGACCAGTTGCCGCCGGACGGGGATCTGGTGCGTGTGGCGGCGTCGGCGGAGGTGGCGGCGGGATACAGGTTCTGAGAGCCCTCTGCCCATGCGAGCGTGGAGCTCGACCACGGAGGCACGGAGAACAGCCGAGACAGCCAGCGTTCTCGGCAGGTTCTGCGCCTTCCAGCCTGGCTTGTCCTCAAACCACCCGCGCGGCGCACCAGGCCTGCTGGAAGGCGGCCAGGGAAGGGAAGCGGTCTTCCGGCTGCGGCTCGCATGCCTGCCGGATCACCTCGTATAGGGCGTCGCCTCCGCGGAACGGCTTGCGGTCGAGGCTGCCGTCGGCCAGGAGGACGACCGCCGTGCGGCCCAGGGTGAAGACCGTCGTCCGCTGGTCGATGCGTGAACCCCGCTCGAATTCCTCCGGGGCCATGAACCGGCCCGAGCCGAACATCCGCCCCATTTCGTTGACCAGCGGCCCCGTGTGGTAGTGGTCCAGGTCCATGACGCGGACGGCGTGCCGGGCGAAGTCGTAGAGGATGCAGCCATCGTAGAAGTCGACGGCGATCCAGCCCTGGCTGGCCAGGGCGTCGTGCAGGTCGTAGATGACATCGAGGACGCACAGGACCCACTCACCGGCAGGTGGATGAACCGCTGGAAGGCGGAGGCGGGGTCCTTGCGGCGATTGCCGGGGCAGTGAAGCAGTTCACCTTCGACCCACTCGTAGACGACCATCGGCCCAGCCGGAGTCTCGACCAGGTTGTGCACGCGCGGCAGCGCCGGGTGCCTGCAGGACTGCCAGACCCGCACGCCATTGCGCAGCAGGGCCACCCGCTGTGGGTGCGACAGGAACGGGCGGGGATCGTCACTCCGCCCGGCGGTCTTGACGAAAAATCGCCGGCCAGCGACCTGTACGCCATAGGAGACGTTTCCGGAGTCCTGGGTCCGCTCATCGAAGACGGACAGGATCCGGCCGGCGGCGGCAAGGTAATCCGCCGGGGGCTGGTCCACGTGCTGGATGTCGAGGAGAGGGTAGTTCACGCCGACCTCCGGAAACCGTTCAGGATTCCACGTAGCGACCGGTGGGCAGCCGCCTTAAACCCGGCGAACCAGTCCGGGGGAGTCTGGCCCTGCTGTCCGCAGTCCATCCGCATGATCCTTTGCTGGCCTTCGACCGGGGCATTCTACTGTCTGCGGCGAGCATTGTCGTGCCGCCATGTCTGGCCCGTCACGGTCGCCGGCCTTGACGGCCGCCGCGGCGGCCAGCAAGCTACCCTCTGCGGGTTGATCAAGGAGATAGGTGTGCCTTTTGTGGCGTTTCTCTTGAGTGCCGTCGGCATCTCCCTCTCGGGGACGATCGCCCCCGGGCCGATCACGGCTGTCACGCTCGGTAAGGCCGCCCGCAGCCCGCACGTCGGCGGGGCGATCGCCGTCGGCCACGTGCTGGTCGAACTGCCGTTGATGCTGGCGATCTGGTTCGGGATCTTCTTCCTGCAGAACAACCCGCTGGTCAAGGCGGCGATCGGCCTGGTGGGTGGCGCGTTCCTGCTGTGGATGGGGCTGGGCATGCTCCGCGGCGCCGGCGCCACGCAGGCCGTCTCCCGGCAGGTGACGATGTCAGTCTGTTACAGCCGGGGTCCTGCTGACGGCTGGCAATCCCTACTTCCTGCTGTGGTGGGGCACGGTCGGGGCGACGCTGATCGGCCAGTCGGTCGCGTTCGGACTGATCGGTTTCGCGGTCTTCGCGATCGCTCACTGGCTGTGCGACGTGGCGTGGCTGTGGTTCCTGTCGGCCGCTGGCTACAAGGGCGGGCAGTTCTTCGGGCATCGGTTTCAGAAGGGGGTTTTCGCCGTGTGCGGTGTGTTCCTGGTAGCCATGGGCGGGAAGTTCATCGTCGACGCGGCGCGGACCTTCCGAGGGTAGGCGACACTGCCAGGATTTGAAATCGCCCTTTGAGGTCGGCTGTGTCCGCCCGGAAGGGCCGGAACCCGCAGGAGTGCCGCTTCGCCCACTACAGCGGGGAGCCAGGTGATCGGCCGCCGGCAAGGATCGACTTCTACATGACTTTGCCAGCCGGGCAGGGGTGACGGTCTCCTACAGGCAGTTTTCTGCACCAGATCATCTTGATTTCGTGCAACATCAGCTTGACATCACATAGTATGTGATGCATACTATGTGCAGCCAACTGTGGCACGCGAAGGTCCGAAACGCCATGGGAGTCGGTACGACTCGGAGGCTCGAAGCGCCATGAAATTCGAACGCGAACTGCTCAAGGGCGTCGCGCCCGTCGTCGTCCTGGAGGTCCTGTCGCGCGGGGCGATGTACGGCTACGAACTTTCCGACGCCATCGCCAAGCGCAGCAGCAACATCCTGACCCTCGGCCGCGGCACGCTCTATCCCCTGCTGTACAACCTCGAGGCCAAGGGCCTGATCAAGGGCAAGTGGCACGAGTCCGACACCGGCCGCAAGCGCCGCTACTACGCGATCACCGGGGCCGGCAAGGAGCTGCTCGCCCGCCGCAAGCAGGAGTGGGAGCAGCTGCAGATCGGGGCGAACATGGTGCTGGGGCTGCGCCCGGCGTAGGGTGGGCTATCGCCCACCCGTATCGGGCCTGGACCAGGGCATGGCAGTGGCAGAGTACGCCTGCAAACACCGCAGGCGGCGGCACCGGGTACCCGGCCCGAAGCAGCAGAGATTGACCTGGAGGGCATCGCATCATGGCTGGCAAGGACATCTACCCGCACGACGTCCCCCGTTGCGTCGTCGAGTACATCGAGATGGTCATCCGGCGGATGCGCTATAGCCGATCGGCTCGCCGCGAGGTCCGCCAGGAACTGATCGACCACTTCAGCGACTCCCTTGCGGAATGCCCGCCGGAGGACCGCGAAAAGTGCGCCCGAGAGTTGGTCGCCGGGTTCGGCGACCCGCGCACGCTGGCTGCCCTGATCCGGCGCGGCAAGAAACGTTGTCGGCCGGCGTGGCAGAAGATGCTGATCCGCACGGGGCGGGGTTTCCTGGGTCTCTTGGTCCTGTTTTGCCTGTATGTCGCCTGGTTCGCCATGGGTTCGCCCAACCCCAGCGTCGATTACCTGGCCGAGTTCAACCGCCAGACCCAGCCCACCCCCAACGAGAGCGAGAACGCCTGGCCTGACTACGAAAGGGCCATCCAGGCCCTCAAGAAGCCGCCCAACTACATCGACAAACCTCGCAAGCCGGACGACCTGCCAGGCATAGAGACACAATCCTGGGACCGAATCATTGACCCGAACCGTTCGCTGGAGGACATGGAGGCCTATGAAAGCGACGCCCTCCGCGCCTGGCTCGATGCCAACGACCCCTCGTGGAGCTGACTACCTCGTCGCCAGTCGCAAGCCGTACTGCTGGGTCGCCTATGAGCCGCCCAAGGACTGGCACGACGGGCCGCGGCTGATGGCCATCCTGCCGCCGGACCTCGGCAGCCTCCGCGATGTCTCCAAGTCCGGCATCTGGCGTGCCCGCTTTGCCCTCAAGGCCGGCCGCGTCAACGAGGCCCTCGAAGATTGCCTGGCCATCGCCCGGTGCGGCCGGCACCGGCAGAGGCCGACTGAACCGTTCTTCTGGGACGGTCTGACTACCGCTACCCTCGCCGAGGGCGAGGTCCTCCGCATCCTGGCGGCCCAGCCCCTGCCTGCCGAGCAACTCGAGAACATCCAGGAGCAGCTGGACCGCCTCTACGGCAGCCAGTACCCGTTGTTTGACCCGTCGTGCGACAAGATCGCTTTCCAGGACATCGTGCAGTGGACCTTCACCGACGGCGGCCCCGGCGGCGGGCACATCATCCCGCGCAACCTGCGGGCCTGCGTGGAGTTCAGTTACGGGGGCCGACCACAGCAAATGGCTCCGGCGGCGGACTTGCTGGGTGTCCTTTTCTACACCACCCAGGCCGGCCGCACCGACACCCTCGAAAAGGGTGACGCCATCTACGACGTGATGATTGCGGCATCGAAGTTGACCCCCTACCAGCTGCGGGACCGCAAGCACGTGCCGGACAGGATGGTCATGGACCTGCCCGGCTGGCGATACGCGCTGCTGCGCCTGTTCATCCCATCGATGGAGGAGGTGTCCACCCTCAGCTACCAGGGCCGCGCCCTGCACGAGGCGACCCTGACCATCCTGGCCGTGCAGCGCTACAGAATCGACAAAGGCCGGTACCCCGCCAGTCTCGAAGAGACTGTGTCGGCTGGCTACCTTCAGCAGGTACCGGCCGACCCTTACGGCTCCGGCCCGCTGGTCTACCGCACGACCGACAACGGCTTTACGCTCTACAGCGTGGCCGGAAACTTCACCGACGACGGCGGCATCGCGATCCCCAACGACGGCTGGGAACCGGGCGGCAGGGACACGGGAGGCGACCACGTCTTCTGGCCATATCGGGCCGCCCCGGCTCCCCGGCCGGCGGGCCCGGCCTGGTGGGACGGCAAATGACGTGTCCACACGACCCCTGCGCCCGAAAGCAGCACCGCCGAGAGCAGTGAATGCACATGGTCCTGCAAGGCGCAGGACCATGGCATTCGTAAGCCGATACTCGAGACCCGATGCCCGGTGTACGACACCCGACACCCGACACCCGATCCCCGTAACCCGTCCCGCTACTTGCCGAAGTTGGCTACCAGCATCAGCAGGTCGGACACGCCCACGGCCCCGTCGTGATCGAAGTCGCAGGCGGCGTTGAACCCGCTGTCGCCGCTGATCTTCCCATAGCAGTTTGCGAAGATCAGCACGTCCAGCACGTCCACGTGGCCGTCGCCGTTCAGGTCGCCTACGAGCGTCCCAGCCCCGGACGAGGCCGCGTACTGCGCCGAGGTCATTCTTGCCGCTGACCGGCAGGACGCAGCCGTCGATATCGAGGTAGGGGCTTGGCAAGGCCACCAGGCTCCCCAGGCCCGGCACCCCCGCGCCGATGCACGGGCTGCCGGCCTTGAGGTGCGCGTCGAAGGTGAAGGCCCCCGGCGTGTAGTTGACGAACTGCGGGTTCACCTTGAGGCTGTGAGCGTCCTGGCCGGCGATCGGGTTGATGTTGTAGTAGCAGTTGTAGTCTGCCTTGATGTTGGTAAACCGCGAGTCGATGTCGCAACTGTTGCCCCCGCCCGTGCCGCGGCACTGGTAGAAGATGTTGTTGTAGACCCGCACGTCATCCATCGCCACGCCCGAATCGCCCGTCAGCATGATCGCCTTCTGGCCATCCCCCAGGTACAGGAACGTGTTGTTGAAGATCTGCGTGTGCTTGAAGACGCTGCCGGAGAGCACCCCGATCGTGCCGATGAACACGCCCGGGCACGTGCCGCCCTGCTTGGCCCAGTACTGCGAGTCGTACAGCACGTTGCCGTAGACGTACAGCCCGTCGCAGGTGCCCTGCGTGCCGGACTCCGGGCCGCCGTAGACCAACTGCGTGAAGTCCCCGATCGTGTTGTAGCGGACCGTGCAGTTGACGTAGTGGTCCAGCTGCAAGGCGTCCTGGTGGGCGTCGCTCCAGTAGGAGTCGTACATGTTGTTGTACTCGACCAGCAGGTTCTGCGAGCCGCCGCGGATGCCGTCCTGGTAGATGTGGTGGATCGTGTTGCCGCGGATGACCAGGTTGATCGAGTCGTACTGGCCGCCCATGGCGATGCCCGACAGGCCCGTGTTGGTGATCTCGCAGTTCTCGATCAGGCTGTTCTTGGAGTTGCGGAAGTTCATGGCGTCGCCGGCGTTGTCGTGGACGTAGCAGTTGACGGCCTCGACATTGGTGGTGACGGCGTGGTACCAGTCGTTGGCGGTCACGGCGGAGTCGGTGAAGTTGCGGATCTCGAAGCCGTCGACGCGGACGTAGTTGGCCGGGGTGTTGTAGAAGTTCACGCCGTCGGACTTGCTGTTCTGGCCGTCGAGGACGGCCCCGCGCGCGGTCTCGCTCTGGAAGACGATCATGTTGCCGGCGGTGCCGCTGTGGGCGGGGATGAGGCTTTCGTAGTAGGTGCCGGCCTTGACGATGACGGTGCTGCCGGCGGTGACGGTGCCGGCGGCCTTGGCGAGGGTCTTCCAGGGGGTGGTGCTGCTTCCGTTGTTGGCGTCGTTGCCCGCGGGGCTGACGTAGTAGGTGGCCCCAGCCAGGGCATGGGCGGGAAAGACGGCGACCGCGAACAGGAGGGCAGGGATGGTCCAAACTGCAACGATCCGGGGGGAACGGGGCTCTCTCACATCTACCTCCGCAACTGCCCCCCGGCAGGTTCGGGAGCATCCTGTCGGACGCCCCCAAGGTATCGCGCGGCCGGCTACAACGTACACCGCCGGCGACATATCGTTCCAGGAAGATAGAAACATTCGCCAAGGGTGTCAACTGAAATATCGGCAATTTCCGGATCGTACAACAGGGGTTCCCCCTATACCAGCCGAACCTCGTTGGGCCCCTGGGCGTTGCGTTGCAGCCGTGGCAAGGCGGGGCCTGAACCAATCCTTTCCGCCACGCGTGATTCCAGTTCTCTGTTAGCCGGTACGACTCGTGGCCGGGAACGCAGCGCAGCGTCCCGGCACCGCAACTGCCTACGCGGATCTGCACCAACAATACCTCCCGGGACGAGCGGGCCGCCATGCCCATCGCGACCTGGCGGCCTTGTACCGGACGGTGTCTGTCGTCCGGCTGGCATGGCCGTTGCCGCCGTAGTATAAGAGGCCCATGGTGTTCCAGACCCAAAGCGAGATTCGCGACCTCCTGCGACAGGCGGGAATGCAGCCGCAGCACCGGCATGGCCAGCACTTTCTTGTTGACCGGAACCTGATGCACAAACTCGTCGATGCCGCCGGCATCTCCCCCGACGACCTCGTGCTGGAGGTCGGCCCGGGCACGGGTAGCCTGACGAGCATGCTGGCCGAGGTGGCCGCCCACGTCCTGGCTGTCGAGATCGACGCCGGTATCGCCGAAGTTGCGCGGCGCACCTGGCCGGCCACGACAACGTGACGCTGCTGGTGGCTGACGCCCTGGCCAGCAAGAACCACTTGAACCTGCAGGTGATCGAGGCCCTGTTGGAGCGGCACCGGCACCTGGCCGGCCGCTGCCTGCTGGTGGCCAACCTGCCGTACAACGCAGCATCGCCCATCGTGGCCGACCTGTTGCTGGACGTGCCGCAGGTGCGGACGCTGTGCTTTACGGTGCAGAAGGAGGTAGCCGACCGCATGGCAGCCGTTCCCCGAAGCAGCGACTACGGCCCGCTGTCGGTCGTGCTGCAGGCGCTGTCGGCGGTCAAGCGGGTGGCCAGGGTTCCTCGCCAGGCCTTCTGGCCCGCCCCCGACGTGGAATCCGCTATTGTGAGGATCGAGCCCGACGAACGGCGCAGGGCCGCCGTGGGCGATGTCCACCATATGGCCGCGGTGACCCACCGACTGTTCCTCCATCGCCGCAAGACCCTCTGGCAGAATCTCAGGCTGGCCTATGGGGACCGGGCCGATACCCTCAAGGATGCTACGGCGATGGATTGGCGCCGCCGGCCGGAGGAGTTGACGGTAGGGGAGTGGGTCGACCTGGCCAGGGCCCTCCCGGCTCCCCCGGGGTGAGTGCCGCCGTGCGCCCGAGAAGGAGCACTGGCAGGCAAGCTGCCAGTGGCACCCGGAGGAGGGGAACTCACAGGGATGCACAGGATACACAGAATGGGAACAGACGCCGCCCTTCGGGCCGCATCCTTTCAATCCTGTCCATCCCTGTGAATTGCACCGACTATTCCACGTAGATGACCGAGTGGATGTCGTACCTGTCCAGCGTCTCGCGGCCGTGCAGGAAGCCGAGTTCGATGAGGACGGCGATGCCGGCCACCTCGGCGCCCAGTTCTTCGACCAGCTTGCAGCAGGCTGTCATCGTGCCGCCGGTGGCCAGCACGTCGTCGATCAGCAGCACCCGGTCGCTGGGCTTGAGGGCGTCGGCGTGGATCTGCAGTTTGTCCACGCCGTACTCCAGGACGTACTCAGCCGTACGAACCTCGCGCGGCAGCTTGCCGGGCTTGCGGATGGGCACGAAGCCGGCCGAGATATTCTGCGCGACGGCCACGCCGAAGATGAAGCCGCGGCTTTCGGCGCTGGCCACCGCATCGATATGCTTGCCGCGGTAGGGTTGGGCCATGTACTCGACCGCGAGGCTCAGGCCGGCCGGGTCGCGCAGCAGCGGCGTGATGTCCTTGAAGACGACCCCGGGCTTGGGCCAGTCGGGGACATTCTTGATCAGCCGGGCCAGGTCCGACATGGCCGGAAACGGCAGCCCATCATGTCTCAATATGCCTACCTTTTCCACCGCAGTTCCTCCAGGCATCGCCAGGGGTCAAACGATCAGGGCAAGATCATAACGTCGCCGGGGCAGGGAGGGCAACGGCCTGGCCCCCACGTTCCGCCAGTGCCCTCCCTGGCGGGGTTCAGCCGATGGCACCAGGAGGCGCCGATGAGGGTACCGGCGGCACTGCCTGACAGGGCCGACGCCGCGCATCACGGAGAGTGGATCCCGAGCAGTTCGACCTCGAAGACGAGGGCGGCATACGGCGGGATGGTCGGAGAGCTCCCATTTTGCCCGTAGGCCAGGTCGTACGGGATGTAGAGCATCCACTTGGCGCTCAGCGGCATCAATTGCAGGGCCTCTGTCCAGCCCGCGATCACGCCGGTCACGTTGAAGGTGGCGCCGCTGGACTGGTCGAAGACGGTGCCGTCGATCAGTGTGCCGGTATACTTGACGTAGACCTGATCCGTTAGCTTAGGCGGGTCCCCGCTGCCGGCATTGATGACCTTGTACTGCAGGCCGTCCGGGAGGACGACCACGCCCGCCTGCGTAGCGTTCTGGGTCAGCCACGCCTCACACTTGGCCTTGTATTGCAGGTCTGTGGTCGCGCTCAGGTCGATCGTCACCTGGTTGGATCCTGCATAGGTGGCATTGGGGGGCTGCTGACCGGTCAGGACGATCGTTCCGGGGGCGTTGTACTTGTTGTTGCCGATGAGCGTCAGGGTGATCGAGTTTCCGGTGGTCTGGCCGGCCGGGATGACGATCTGCGTGTCGCTGGCCGTGTAATCCGTGTCCTTGGTGGCACTGCCGCCGAAGGCAAAGCCGATCGTCACGTCGGTCGCAGATGCCTTGGACATCGTGGCTGAAACGGTGGCTGTCGTGCCGGCCTGATCGGCCATCGGCGAGCCGGTTTTCGAGAGCGTTACCATGGGCAGGTTGTCGGTGACCGTCGCGGTGACTTGCTGTACGCCGTCTTCCACGCCGTTGGTTACGGCGGTGATGTCCACCACGATGGTCTTGTCGCCCACGGGCACGGGGTTGCTGGCGCCGACGAGGGTGATGGCCCTGGACAGGCTGCCCTTGGGGATCACGACCTGTGCAGCCGAGGCGGTGTAATCGGCATCCTGCACGGCTGTACCGCCGAGCCCCAGGGCGACGGTCACATCCACGTAGGTACGGTTGGACAGCGTGGCGATGACTTGGGCCGCGCCGCCGGCCTCGGCGAAGGGCGACCCGCTCAGCGACAGCGTCACCTTCGGTACCGACAGCGAGTCGATGAGGGTTCCGTCCGCCTCCTGGACCCCGCCGGCGACGGTCACGCCGCCGCTGACGCCGGTGATGCTCACGATGATTGTCTTGGACCCTTCGTACGTGGTGTCGTTCACGCCTGTCAGCGTGATCGAGCCACTCAACTGACCCGAAGGGATTGTGATCGAGGTCGCCGAGACCGTGTAGTCCGTGCCGTTAGTGGCCGTGCCGGCGAGGCCGAACGAGACGTTCGTATCCTGGCCGACCGGCCCCGAAAGCGTCGCCGTCAGCGAGGCCGTGCCGGCGTTCTCGGGCAGCACGAATGTCGCCGGGCTTAGCGTGATCGACGGGACAGCCTGGGCTTCGTGGATCGTGACGGTCAATTGCCCGGTCTGGCCGGAGGCCGGCTGCGCGTTCTGGGGCGTGCCGGCACTGGCCGTGATGGACAGGTCGCCGCGGTAGATCCCGTCGTTCACGGCCGTCAGCGTGAGTGTGCCCGTCGTCTGCCCCACCGGGATCACGATCTTCGTGTCGCTGGCGGTGTAGTTGGTGTCCTTCACGGCCGTGCCGGAGAACGTGAACGGGATCTCCGCCTGCGCGAAGGCGGCTTTGCTGAGGGTCGCGGTGATGGTGGCCACGCCGCCGCTTTCGGCGATCGTGGTGTTGTCCACGGCCAGCGTGAGTGTCGGCGAGGGGGCACTGTCGTGGATCGTGGCGGTGACCTGCGACGTGGCGCCGACCGTCGCGTTCGTTGCGCCCGTGATGGACACGATGATCGTCTCGTCGCCTTCGTCCAGGGTGTCGCTAATGCCAGTCAAGGTGATGCTGCCGGAGATCTGCCCGGCCGGGATCACGATCTGGTTGGCCGAAGAGTTGTAGTCGCCGCTACCGGCCGTGCCGGCAAAGCCCAGGTCCACGGTGGTCGCAAATCCTGAGATCGCCGACAGCGTTGCTGTGACCGTGGCGATGCCTCCGTTTTCAGCCAGCGGGGAACCGCTCAGGCTCAGCGAGACGGTCGGCGGGGGGTCGTCATCCAGGATGGTGATGGTCGTCCGCCCGGTCGCGCCCACCGCGGCGTTGGTCACGCCCGTGATGTCGATGATGATCGTCTCGTCGGGCTCGTAAATCGTGTCATCGAGACTGGTGATAGTAAGGGTCCCGGTGGTCTGGCCGGCCGGGATCACGATTTGGCTGCCCGAGTGGGTGTAGTCGCTGGCCGTAGCCGTCCCGGTGAAGGCGAGACTCACTGTCGTTGGCTTGGACGAGGCCTCCGAGAGGGTCGCTGTCACGGTCGCCTGGCCGCCATTCTCGGGTATCGTCGCAGCAGCCGGGCTCAGCGAAACGGTCGGCTGGGCAGCGCTATCATTGATCGTGGCTGTCACCTGGGTCGTGGTGCCCCTCGTGCCGTTGGTCACACCGCCCAGGATGACGATCACTGTCTTATCGCCTTCGTAGACGTTGTCAGCGATGCCGGTCAGCGTGATGCTGCCGCTCGTCTGCCCCGCGGGGATCGTTACCTGGGTGGCCGAGGCGACATAGTCGCTCGTGGCGGCCGTGCCGCCGAAGTCGAGGCTGGCCGTCACGGGCTGAGTGGACGCGTTCGAGAGGGTCGCGGTGACGGTGGCCACGCCGCCGTTCTCGGCCAGAGGGGACCCGGTCAGCGAGAGATCCACGGTGGGGGCCTGCTCGTCATCGGTGATCGTGATGGTGACTTGCTGGCCGGTACTGGCCTCGACGGCGCCGGTCACCGAAGCGATGCCCACGGTGATGGTTTCGCTGCCCTCATACACGGTGTCCTGAACGGCCGTCAGGGTGATCGATCCGCTGGTCTGGCCCGCCGGGATCACAATCTGGTTCGCACTTGGGGTGTAATCGGCCGTGCCTGTCGTACCCGAGAACTCCAGGTCGATGGTGACATCCGCGGCGGCTGCCCCGGACAGGGATGCCGTTACCGTGGCCTGGCCATTGTTCTCGGAAATGGCGGCCGTGGATGCGGGTGTATGACCCGCCGCGGCGGACACGCTCAAGACGACGAACGGCGTCAAGGTATTCTCGACCACGTTGACTACGGTGTTGTTGTCCAGGAGCGACAAGGGGCAGCCGCCACCAACCAGCACCATCGTCAATGCCGACAACACGGCCAGTGCACTACGTTTCACGTTGCATCCTCCACCTGCCAACTCTCAAACAAGACAATCCCGCGCCTTGCGCGAAGCCGTGAAGAAGCCTCCCCACCGGATTCCGCCGCTGCTAGGACTGGATTCCGAGCAGTTCGACCTCGAAGATCAGGGCGGCATACGGTGGGATGCTCGGAGACTTTCCGCTGAGCCCGTAGCCCAGGTCGTACGGGATGTAGAGCGTCCACTTGGCATTCAGCGACATCAGCCTGCAAGGCCTCCGTCCAGCCAGAGATCACGCCGGTCATAGGGAATGCGACGCCGTCGGATTTGTCGAAGACGGTGCCGTCGATCAGCGTGCCGGTGTACTTGACGTAGACCAGGTCGGTCGTCTTGGGCGGGGCTCCCGTCGCCGGCATTGATGACCTTGTACTGCAGGCCGTCCGCCAGGACCACGACCCCGGGCTGCGTGGCGTTCTGGGCCAGCCACGCCTCGCCCTTGGCCTTGTACTGCAGGTCTGTGGTCGCGCTCAGATCGATCGTCGCCTGGTTGGACGCGGCAAAGGTGACGGTGGACGGCTGCTGAGCGGTCAGTGCGATCGTCCTGGGGGGGTTGTACTTGTTGTTGCCCTGGAGCGTCAGGGTGATTGAGTTGCCGGTGGTCTGCCCCGCCGGGATCAGGATCTGCGTAGCGGTGGCCGTGTAGTCCGTGTCCTTCGTGCTGCTGCCGCCGAAGGTGAAGCCGAGCGTCACGTCGGTCGCGCTCGTCTTGGACAACGTCGCCGAAACGGTGGCCGTCGCGCCGGCCTGATCGGCCATCGGCGAGCCGGACTGCGTGAAGGTCACCGACGGCAGGATGTCGCTCACCACGGCGGTCACCTGCTGGGTACCGTTCGCTGTAGCGTTGACCACAGTCGTGATGTTTACGGTGATCGTCCGACTCCCCTGGTCTCCGGCGATGCTGACGCCCGTCAGCGTGATGGCCCGGGACAGGCTGCCCGTGGGGATCGTGATCGTCTCCGCCGAAACAAGATAGTCCGTGCCTTTGACGGCTGTGTCGGTCGAGGCCGGGTTGAAGCCCAGGTTGACCGTGACATCCTGGTAGGTGAGGTTCGAAAGCGTGGCGGTTACTTGCGCCGTTCCGCCGGCCTCGGCGAAGGGGGACCCGCTCAGGGACAGCGTCACTGTCGGCTGCGGCAGCGAGTCCTGGATGCTGCCGACGGCCTCCTGGCGCCGCCGGGGAGCGTCACCCCATTGGACGGCGTCCCCAGGGCGGCGATGATCGTCTTCGAGCCTTCGTAGACGTTGTCGTTTATGCCCGTCAGCGTGACCGTGCCGACCAGCTGCCCGGCCGGGATTGTGATGCCGGCCGCCGACAGGGTATAGTCAGTGTCCTGCACCGCCGTGCCGGAGGTAGTCACCGACATGGCTGTGTCCACGCCGATCGCGGCCGACAGCGTCGCGCTCAGCGTGACTTCGCCGCCATTCTCGGCCAGTACGAAGGTGTTCGGGGTGAAGGTCACCGACGGCGGCGGCAGGCTCTCCTTGATCGTCACGCTCAACTGCCCGTTCCCGGACGGGTTGGCGTTCTTCACTGCTCCCGCCTGCATCTGGATCGCCTGGTCGCCCGTGTAGACCCCGTCGTCTATGCCGGTCAGCGTCAGGGTCCCGGTTGTCTGTCCCGCCGGGATGACGAGATTGGAGCTGCTGGCCGTGTAGTTAGTGCCCTGTACGGCTGCGCCGCTGAAACTGAACGTCACCGTTGCGTCCACCAGGATCGCCTGGGTGAGCGTGGCGGTGACGGTGGCGACGCCGCCGTTTTCGGCGATGGTCGCGGGCGACACGGCCAGGGTCATCGTGGGGGGCGTCTCCGAATCCGCCAGGTCGATCGTCAACTGCTGGCCCGCGCCGTTGGTCTGCTCCTCCGCCGCGCCGGTCAGCGAGGCGATCGTCACCACGATCGTCAGGCCGTTGTTGTAACCGGCCACAACCTTTCCCGTGAAGGTGACCGAGCCCTGCGTTTTGCCGGCCGGGATGCTGATCTGCGTCCCGCTGACGGTGTAGTTCGTGTCTTGGACCGCCGTGCCCGCCAGAGCCAGGTCCAGCGTGACGTCGTGGTGCGCCGCGGCCGAGAGCTGGGCCACCACCTCGACCTGCCCGGCGTTCTCGGCAAGCGAGGCCTCCGTTCCCGTGAAGGCGGTGCCACTGGCATCGGCCAGGGACAGGGCCACGGTGAGCGGACTGGCCGACGGGTCAGCCGTCAGCGTAACGGTGACGTTAGAGGGGTCGCCGGCCGTGGCGTTGGTGACCGAGACGATCTGGGCGATGACGGTGCAGTCGCCTTCGTTGCTGGTGTCGGCGATGCCGGAGATCCGCACGGTGCCGGAGGTCTTCAAGGCGGGGATCGTGATCGTCATTGAAGAACGGGTGTAGTCATGGCCCGATACGGCCGTGCCGCTGTAGGCCAGGTGGACCGTCACCGGCTGCATCGTGACCGAATCGAGGGTGGCCGTCACGGTAGCCACGCCGCCTTTCATGTTGATCGTGCTGTTGTCGACGCTCAAGGAGACCGTTGGATCGCCGCTACCTGGGCAGCCGGTGCCGGCCGCAAATGACACACAAATAACCAGGAACAATCCGAAACAAATCTTTCTCACAGCGAGTCCTCCACAACCGTCCTGTCAGGGCCGAACCGCATCACCGAGTCACCGGCGTCCCCGTCGTTGCCCGTCAGGTTTCCGCAGACTACAACATCGACATGCGCCACAGTATACTCGAAATGCGCGGCCACATTAATGATTTGTGGCGAGCACGGCGCGCACTTCGTGGCGCTTTGCGACCTCAAAGGCCTATAACTCTCGACACCGGGTATCTTTCAGCAGGGCCGGTGCCGAGTCGATCATTCTGTCTCCATAGCTGCGCGTAAGACGATTGCCGATAAGACTTTACCGTCATAGCGCAACCGAGTTCGAATTTGATATTGTTGCCATTCGGATTGGGGCCCAAGGGGTTCAGACAACCATGCCTGCCAACATCGAGATCAAGGCCCGTGCCGGTGACTGGGACCGCCAGCGGCATCTGGCCGAGACCCTCAGCGCCAGGAGTGCTCAACGGATCGCCCAGGAGGACGTGTTCTTCCACGCCCGAACCGGCCGGCTCAAGCTCAGAGTCTTCTCCCCGACGGCAGGCGAGCTGATTGCCTACGATCGACCGGACTCTCCGGGTCCGAAACAATCTCGCTACAGCATCAGTCGCACGACCGACCCGGCGGGCCTGCGGGCGGCCTTGGCGGCGAGCCTGGGCGTCCGCGGCGTCGTCCGCAAGCAGCGGGACTTGTACCTGCTTGGCCAGACACGGATTCACTTCGACGAGGTTGAGGAGCTGGGCCGGTTCATCGAACTGGAGGTCGTGCTGCGGGAGGATCAGGCCCCCGAGGACGGCCGGCGGATTGCGGAGGACCTGATGACTGCGCTGGGTATACAGCCGGATGACCTTGTCGAAGGGGCATATGCGGATCTGCTAGGGCTGTGAAGCGCCGCGGGCGGTCCGTTTGTCCGGGGCATTTCGGGTACCTATAAGTACAGTGAGTGGGGAGAACCATGAAACACCACACACTCCTATGTTGGGCCGTCGGCGCGGGCGCGGTATTGGCGCTGGGGACGGCCGGGTGCGGCACGCGGCAGGCGGCTCCGTTGCCGGCGCCGGTGGAGGTCAGGCCGGTCGCCCCGGCGGGTCCGCCGGGTATGTGGCAGGCGGCAACGGGGCTGGTCGATCTGAGACCCGGGCCGGTCGTGCAGTTCGAGCGGAGTTGCGCCCGCTGCCACGGAGTGCGGGGGTCGTTGTTCGACGAAGGCCTGACGCAGATGGACCTGCACGGGATGCGCCGGGCTGTGGTTGGGATGATGACGGGTCCGGCCCAGCTGCGCCCGTCGTTGGGGGATATCAACGCGATGACGGCGTACATTCTGGTTGTTCGCGATGGCGAGCCGTTCGTCGTAGTGGACAACGCCGCTGCCTTCGCCGGCGGGCAGCAGCCTTCCCTGCGGGGCGAGGCGACGCCAGACACGGTGGTCCAGATCCACAAGGGTGGGCAGGTGACGCCGGTCGAGGTGCGCGATCTGACCTGGGCGGTGGCCAAGCCGCCATCGCCGCCGTTCTCGGTTGTGGGCACCCGGGGCGGCAAGCAGGTCGGTTTTGCCTTTCCGCTGCGGCAGTGGAACGAAGTGGGCGGCAAACCCGTGCCGCCCAGCACGCGGAACATCCCTGTGCCTTCCGGATTGCCCTAGCCAGGCCAAGTGCAAGCACTGCTACTTTTTTGAGAAGGAAGCCAACGCGATCGGCAATTACTACGTGTGGGAGCACCACGTGTACACCTACCCGTGGATCAACGATCCGGCCGATCCGGAGGGCCTCGAGCAGGCCCGGCGGGAGGAGTACCTGAACCGCAAGGCCCTGGGCTGGCCCGACTGGTACTTCTGCCACTACCTGTTCAACGGTTCGCTGGAGTTCCTGCCGACGGCGAAGCGGCCGGCGATTCGGCGCGGCGTGCCGAACGTGTGACGGCGGTCAACGGTCAGCGGTCAGCCGTCAGCAGCCAACACCTGCATGTCGAAGGGTTGTCAGCCCGCCTGATCGTGCGATAATCGGGCGGCACGATGGAGGACCGCCATGGCCGCCGAGGTGACTATCCGCCAGGAACCGTTGACCATCCCCACCTATCCCGTAGGCGAGTCCGAACCTTGTCCCATGTTCTACGCCGGCCGGGGCTACCAGGGGGCGAAGGGGCCGGTCTACCCGTACCCGCTGCAGGATCGGCTCAGCGAGCGGCGAGAGGACCGCACCTACCGGGCGATCTGGCTGGAGAACTCGTACATCCAGTTGTGCGTGCTGCCGGAAATGGGCGGGCGGATCTTCTCGGGCCTGGACAAGACGAACGGCTATGACTTCATCTACCGCCAGCACGTGGTCAAGCCCGCCCTGATCGGCATGCTGGGGGCGTGGATCTCCGGCGGCGTGGAGTGGGACATCCCGCACCATCACCGACCGAGCACGTTCATGCCGATCGACTGGCAGGTGGTCGAAAACGCCGACGGCAGCAAGACGCTCTGGATGGGCGAGATCGAGCGGCGGCACCGGATGAAGTGGATCGTGGGCCTGACGCTGCAGCCGGACCGGTCGTACCTGGAGGTCACGATCAAGCTGTTCAACCGCACGCCGTACGCCCACTCCTTCCTGTGCTTTACCAACCTGGCCGTGCACGTGAACGACGACTACCAGGTGATCTTCCCGCCCGCGACGCGAGTTCGGCACGCAGCACGCCAAGTGCGAGTTCGTCCGCTGGCCCATCGCCGACGGCGTCTACGCGGGCGTGGACTACGCGGGCGTGGACGTGTCGTGGTGGAAGAACCACCCGGACCCGCTGTCGATCTTCGCCTGGACAGCCGGGAGGACTTCTTCGGCGGCTACGACCACGGCCGGCGGGCGGGCATCGTCCACTTCGCCGACCACCACGCCGTGCCTGGCAAGAAGTTCTTCACCTTCGGCAACGGGCGCCGCCGGGCGGATGTGGGACAAGATCCTGACCGACACGGACGGGCCGTACCTGGAACTGATGGCCGGGGCGTACTCCGACAACCAGCCGGACTACTCCTGGATCCAGCCGTACGAGACCAAAGTGATTACAGAATACTGGTACCCGGTCCGCGACCTTAGCGGGGTCAAGAACGCCAACCGCGACGCGGCTGTCAACCTGGAGGTCGATAGGCGTGGCACCTGTCGCCTGGCCGTTAATGCCACTCGCGACATTGACGTAGCGACGGTGCTGCTGCGGGCGGGCCAGAAGGTCCTCCTGCAGGAGCAGGTGGGGATCGGGCCAGCCAGGCCGTTTGCCAGGGAGTTGTCTCTTGCGCCGGGGGTCGCGGTCGAGGACCTGCGGATGTCGCTGCTGCTGCCCTCGGGCCAGGAGATGATCGCCTATCAGCCCACCGCTCGCGCGGTGCGAACCGATGCCCCGGCCCGTCGAGCCCCCGCCGCCTCCCAAGGATCTCGCGAGCAATGAGGATCTGTACCTGGCCGGTTTGCGGCTGGAGCAGTTCCACAGTCCCGCAGCTGAGCCGGAGCCTTATTACCAGGAGGCCCTGCGCCGCGACGCGGGCGACGTCCGCGCCAACACGGCCCTGGGCGTCCTCTACTGCACGCGGGGGATGTTCGAGCAGGCCCAGGAGCGACTCCGCGCGGTGGTCGACCGGCTGACGCGCAACTACACCCGGCCCCGCGACGGCGAGGCGCTGTACTACCTCGGCGTGGCGCTCAAGGCACAGGGCAAGACGGCCGAGGCCCGCGACTGGCTGCAACGGGCGGCCTGGAGCGTGGCGTGGCGGGCGGCGAGTCTTCAGGTCCTGGCGGAGATGGCGTGCCGCGAAGGGGATTGGCCCGGGGCGCTGGAGTTGATCGACCAGTCGCTGGCGTGCAACGCGCTGAACACCCGGGCCCTGAATGTCAAGACGGTGGTCCTGAGGAAGAGCGGCAGGCTCGATCAGGCCCTGGCGCTGACGGCCGCCACGCTCCAGATCGATCCGCTGGACCGGTGGGCGTTAAACGAACGTCGCCTCTCGCTGGTTCACCCCGAGCAGTATGGCGCGTCGCGGCAGCAACGTCACGAACCCGCAAGCCCGATGCACGACGCCGAAACATGGCTGGAGCTGGCCTGTGATTACGAGGCGTGCGGCCTGTGGGACGAGGCGATCGCAGTATTGAGGCGGCTGGCCGATTCGCACGGCGCCGATTCGAAGGACCCGGTCGTCCATTACGCCCTCGGCTATTGCCACGAGCGCGCTGGCCAGGCGCAGCTGGCCCGGGAGCAGTATCGCCTGGCGGCGGAAGTGCCCGCCGACCGTTGCTTCCTTTTCCGCATCGAGTCCGCCGCCTGGCTCCGCGCCGCCATCGCCCGCAACCCCGCCGACAGCCGGGCGCACTACTACCTCGGCGACCTGCTGTACGACCTGCAGCCAACCGAGGCGGTCCGTGTGTGGGAGCGGTCGCGGGAACTGGATGACACGTTCTGGCTGGCGCACCGCAACCTGGGATTCGCCTATGCCCGGCTGGATCCCGATCGCCGCCGCGCCATCGCTAGCCTACAGGAAGGCGATCGAATGCAACCGTCGCCAACCGCGGCTGTTCCTCGAACTCGACCATCTTCTCGAGGCCGACGCGGCCTCCGCCGATGAGCGCCTATCGTTGCTGGAGGCCAACCAGCCGGTCGTCGCGCAGCGGGACTACCTCGTCGCCCGCCAGGCGGGGCTGTACCTGCTCGCGGGGCGCTGCGATCAGGCGATCGCCCTGCTGGACAGCCGCCATTTCCACATCTGGGAGGGCGGCGAGCACTCCGTCCACGATATTCACGTCGATGCGCACCTGCTCAAGGGCGAGGACCTGGCTGCCGTCGGCCGGCACGAGGAGGCACTGGCGGAGTACCTGCTGGCTGCCCAGTACCCGGACCGCTTCGAGGTCGGCGAGCCGAACGACGGCGGCCGGGCCGCCGAGGTGTGGTATCACATCGGCACCGCGCATGAAGCGCTCGGCCAGGCGGCACAGGCCCGCGCTGCCTTCGAACGCGCGGCCCTCAAGGCCCGAAAGGGCACCGACCTGCCGTACTACCAGGGGCTTGCCCACCGCCGGCTCGGCCGGGAAGCCGAGGCGACTGCCTGTTTCGAGGAGCTCATTCGTCTCGGCCGGGACATGCTCGCCGGTACAGCTGTCGACTTCTTCGAGAAGTTCGGTATCCGGCGCAGCGAAGCCGTCCGCCAGGCGCAAGCCCACTACCTGCTCGGCTGCGGCGCAGCCGGCCAGGGCGATCCCGGCACCGCCCGCGGCGAGTTCGAGCAGGCCGTGCACCTGAACCCCAATCACCTCTGGGCCCGCCGGCGCCTGGCCAGGCCGCTGTCGTAGCCATCCGGCCAATCAGACTTCCGTCCATCAACAGCACGGGTCATCCGCCAGCAGCGCCCACCGCTCGTGGTCGCGCCACTGGCCGAGGACCTGCAGGTAGCGCGGCGAGAACCCTTCCTTGCGGAAGCCGCACTTGCGGACCAGGGCGATGGATGGCGCAGTTCCCCGGCTGGATGTTCGCCTCCAGCCGATGCAGTTTCATCTCGGCGAAGGCGTAGCGGGTCACCAGCCGCATCCCCTCAGTCATGTACCCCTGCCCGGCATACGGCGCTCCGACGTAGTAACCAAGGTAGCCGCTTTGGAAAAAGCCGCCAACGATGCAGTTGATGTTGATCACACCCATGATGCGGCCTGACTGCCGGCAGCAGACGAGGAACCCGGCATCCCACGGTTCCTGCCGGCTGCGGAGGTAGCCGTCAAATGCTTCCGCGGCCTTGGGCGGGTCGAGCCATGGAAGATGGAACTGCCGGCTGACCTGCATGAGTTGGATGAACTCATCGCAGTCCTGCGCGGTCGGGCGGCGGATGCCGACACGATCACCTGCGGCGTCGAAGATGGTCATTGGATTGCGCTCCTGTTCTGGTGGTCCGTTCGACGAAGGAACCATGGCCCCGCGACCAGACGACGGTTGCAGGATCATGCTACCCGGCCCTGTCGCCCTGTACTTCTGCAAGTACCGCAGGCGTGGCACCCTGCAACCCGGATAGTATTCAGCTATGGTCCGGGTTGCTTATCGATCCCTATGGGCTCGTTTCGCTGCTGGGCCTACTTGGCCGCGTCGGACTCGCCGGGCGGCGGCAGTGTCGGGCTGACCTGCAGCACCAGCGGCCGAGTGTCCGGCTTCTGCATGGACAAGCCAACGATGTAGCAGTTGCCCTGGTTGTCCTGGGTCTGGCAGCCGTACAGGCCCGCACGGCCCCAGGAGGGCAGGGAGGAATCGCTGTCGGTCAACGGCGCGACGGTCCGCTTCCCGGTCTGCAGGTCGTAGGTCACCCAGTCGGTGGTGCCGGCCCGCTTCATCACGGCGCCCATCAGGTATCGGCCGGTCTTGTCCAGGAACAACGAGTCGGCCATCTCCGGGCCATCCGGGTGGAACCAGCCGACGTTGTCGAGTTTGGCCGGGCCGTCCAGGCTGGGCCGGATGATCGACAGATAGCCGTTGTGCGTCAGCAGGGCGATGGCACCATCGGCCAGCGGCTGCAGGGCGGTGATCCCGTAGGAGTCGTTGGCGGACATCTTGTAGTACAGCGGCAACGGCGAGGCCCCGACCTCCTTGAGTTGGTCGTCGAACTCGACGAGGCAGGCCTGCGGCAGGCCGCCCGCCAGCTGGCAGCGCGGCGCGTAGACGTGCCCACGGGCGTCGGCGATGACGTTGCGACTGACGTGCCCGAAGCACGTGCCGACCTTGACGGACTTCGAGGCGCCGGTGGCGATGTCATACTGGTAGAGGATGTGGTCCCAGTAACCGAAGGTGTAGACCTTGCCGCCGCCGACCGCGATGCTGACCATGGCCTCCGGGATGCTCAGGAGGTGCTCCCACGTGTTGTCCGCGAGCTTGTAGCGCCACAAGTGGCTGCCGAAGACGGGCTGGATGAGCTTCTTCTCGTCCTCGCCCTTCTCGTCCATGCTCACGAAGTAGAGGCAGCCGTCGACCTCGTAGATCTTGCTGTGGATCTTCATCTGCTGCTGATCGGGCTTGGCCAGGTCGAGGCGCTTGAGCTGCTCGACGACGTTGCCGCGGCCGATGACCTTGTTGGCGGCCGGATCGAACTCGAAGAGGTCCGCCGAGCAGTTCGGCCGATTGTGCTTGCTGACCACGAACCAGAATGTGGCCGCGGGAGTCCCGCCCCGTGGCGCCCCAGATGGAGTCCTCGTCCGGGGTGGTCGGAATCGGGATCTCCTTGACAGCCGGGCTCTTGGCCAGTCGCTGGATGGGCTGCACCTGTACCCGGATGGGAGTTGACGTCGCGGCGGATGCATCCGCGCCGGCTGTACCCGCGGGCAGCATCTGCGCGACGGCTACGTAGCCCGTAGCCTGCACGTACATGGCCATGTCGCGGCCGGTCGGCAGCGTGCGGACCGTGCAACGGCCCGTACGGTCGGTGTAGGCATGGAAGCGGCCGCTGGCCGGCTTTGCGTCGTACGAATTGACGGTGATGGTCACCGCCGCCCCGGCGACGGGCTTGCCAGCGAGGTCGGATACGAGGACCTCCCGGGCACCGGCTGGCTGCAGGCGAATCTCGACCGGCTTGTCGGGCGTGGGGGCCTCCACGACGGCGGCGAGGCTGCCCTGTTCGCGGCGGGCGACGAGAGTCACCGTGGGGGTCCGGTCGGTGTCATAGAGACCCGGGACGAGCTCAAACCGCCCGGCTGCGTCGGTGATCGTGCGGCCGAACTCGCCGACGATGGCGACCGATGCGCCGGCGACGGGTTTGCCGCCCGAATCGACGACCGTGCCGTGGTAGCAAGGGCACCTTTCCAGCTTTACGTCGATGGCCAGCGGCTTGCCGGCAACGACCTTGAGGGGCTCGGGCTCAGACCGGCGGTACTCGCGGTAGAGGTTTGTCACTTCGGCCCACATGTACTGGTATTCACCGGCGACCAGGCGCAGACGGGCGACGCCGTTGCGGTCGCCGGTGCCCACGCTGCCGCTCTTGGTCTGGGGGCTGTACATGCCCGTGCGGAAGCCCTTGATGGGCTGGCCGGTCTTGGCATCGCGGGCGCGAACCTCGACGATCTGGCCGGGGGAGAGCTCCATCTTGGCCTCGGCTGTCTTGCCAGCCGTAGCGTCCGCGCGGGTCGACGTAGCCGACCAGGCCGGTGCCCGGTCCAGCGGGGTGGCCAGGAAGACGGAGACGCTTCCCGCGGGAAGGTCGGTCCAGCGGACGTGTCCCGGCTTGCCGGGCAAGGGTGTTCCGACGACCTCGTGGGCCATGGACCGCGAGTAGCCCATCAGCACGACGCCGGGGACGGGCTTGCCGGTGGCCTTGGCGACCACGGTTACCTCGAGGGCGGCGGCTTGCGGCATCTGAAGCTCGATATCAGCCTGCCCGGCTGGGTAACCGTCCTCCTGCGAGCGGACGGTGTCGAGTTCGCCGTGCCCGGGCGCGGTCACCTGGAAGTGGACCGATTCACCCATGGGGATATCCCGGAAGCGGAAGGTCCCCTGCGCATCGGTCCGCGTGGCCAGAGAGGCGACCACGGCGCCGAGGTTCAGGCTCTCGTCATGGGTCTCGCCCACGCAGATGGAGACGCTCGCACCGGCGACCGGCTTGCGTTGGTCGTCGACGACGCGGCCGGACACCTCCCCCGGCGGGGCCATCGGCACGACGATGGGCGCGCCGGCCTGGAAGTTGCGCCAGCACGACAAGCCGAAGCCGCAGCCCGGGCGCGTGGCTACGAAGTAGACCTTCTCCGCGTCGCGAGGCACGCGGAAGCGGAACGTGCCGTCAACCCCGGTAGTCTGCCGGCTGACCTGGTGAAGCATGTCCTCCCCGAACATGTACTGGGGTCTGGCCGTAAAGGCCGCGACGAGCGCCCCCTGCAGGGCTCGGCCGTCCGCGTCGGTCACGCTGCCGTGCAGGTCCCGCGAGGGCGCGAGCGCCCGCAGCGGGCAGGTGCCGTGTGTGGGTGACTGACAACCCAGGCTGCCGAGCAGTAACCCGGCCAGCATCAGGGCCGGCAGGGCCAGGCGAGCCGGATGAATCGGACGACTGGCGGACGATTCGACGACGGTGCCGCGGTTCATAGTGTGGTATCCTCCAAACGACGAGCCAGTATGAGAATTCGAGGCATATGCCCGTGCGGGGTTCCATAGCGCCAATACCCGCACAGACCGCATGCGTGAGGCGGGGAGTCTACAGATGTAGTTGACCCGTGTCAATACCAAGGATCGCGGAACCCGCGTCGCGGGTGCGTGAGGCCTTCCGCGGGCCCCCGGCGACAGAGTGTCCGCGGCGGCCGGCCCGAAGGTCCGCAGGCTCCGGCCTCCAGCCGGCTCGAAGGGCCGCGAGTGCATACCCGGGGGCGCCAGCCCCCGGAAGCGGGCTCCGCAGAACCGGCCAGCCCCGGAGGGGCGCAAGCCACACCCGTAACGGTCTGTGTCGCCCCTGACGTGGCTGCCAATCTCTCGGGACCTGTCTTCCGGGGGCTATACACCTCCGGCTATGCACCGCCGCCCCGTTGGGGCCGGTCGCGGCCTCATTGCTTGCCGAAGTACTTCACCAGGATCAGCAGGTCATTCACGTCCACGCTGCCGTCGCTGTTGAAGTCCGCCGCGGGATCGTAGTTCGGATCGCCGGCTACACTGCCGTAGGCCGCCGCCAGGGTCAGCAGGTCGAGCACATCCACGCTGGCGTCACCGTTGGTGTCGCCCGGGATGTGCGTCAGGAATGACCAGACCGGCCCGGGGGTCTGCCCGGCCGCGCTGATAACCACCACCTGCCAGTAGTACGTTGTCGCCGGGTCCAGCGTCGCGGCCAGCGCAGCGCCGCTCTGGCCGCTGGCCACCTTCGCCACCGGCGGGTTGACGGTGTCGAGGTAGACGTCGAAGGTCATGCCGTCCGCCGCCCCGCTCCAGGACAGGCTGGCATCGAGGGCCACGTCGACCTGGCCATCGGCCGGACCGGGGCTGCCCGGCGCCAGCGAGGGCGTTCCCTTGCTGATGCGGTTGTTGCCCGCATCCGCCACGTAGATCTGGCCGGAAGGGTCGATCGCGACACCGGCCGGCGACGAGAAGTTTGCCGCGGCGCCCAATCCATCCGCCCCGCCGATGACTCCGGCGATGCCGCCGATCGTCGTGACGACCCCCGCGGGTGTCACCTTGCGGATCGTGTTGTTGCCCGAGTCCGCCACGTAGACGTTGCCGCCGCTGTTCACGGCCACGCCAGTTGGGTTGTAGAACCTGGCGGCGCTGCCCGTGCCGTCGCTGCTACCGGAGTTGCCGGCCAGGCCGGCCAGGGTGCTGACCACCCCGCCCGGCGTCACCTTGCGGATCGTGTGGTTCTGGTTGTCCGCCACGTAGACGTTGCCGCCGCTGTTCACGGCCACGCCAGTTGGGTTGTAGAACCTGGCGGCGCTGCCCGTGCCGTCGTTGCTGCCAGAGGTGCCGGCTAGGCCGGCCAGAGTCGTCACCACCCCGGCCGGTGTTACCTTGCGGATCGTGTAGTTCTGGTTGTCCGCCACGTAGACGTTGCCGCCGGCGTCCACGGTTATGCCATATGGCCAGCGGAACCCGGCGGCGCTGCCCGTCCCGTCGCTGCTGCCGGCATGGCCGGCCCCGGCCAGGGTCGTGACTACCCCGCCCGGCGTCACCTTTCGGATGGTGTCGTTCCATGTGTCCCCCACGTAGATGCTCCCACCCGCGTCCACGGCCACGCCATATGGTCGGTAGAACCTGGCGGCGCTGCCCGTGCCGTTACTGCTGCCGGAGTAGCCGACCCGGCCGGCCAGGGTCGTGACTACCCCGCCCGGCGTCACCTTCCTGATGGTGTGGTTGGACGTGTCCGCCACGTAGAGGTTGCCGCCAGCGTCCACGGCTACGCCTTGTGAGTAATCGAACCTGGCTGCGCTGCCCGTGCCGTCGTTGCTGCCGGAGCTGTAGGCCCCCCCGGCCAGCGTCGTGACCACCCCGCCCGGTGTCACCTTGCGGATGGTTTGGTTGGCGGAGTCCGCCACGTAGACGTTGCCGCCAGCGTCCACGGCCACGCTACGTGGCTGGTCGAATCTGGCTGCGCTGCCCGTGCCGTCGCTGCTACCGGAGTTGCCGGCCAGGCCGGCCAGGGTGCTGACCACCCCGCCCGGCGTCACCTTGCGGATCGTGTAGTTGCCCGTGTCCGCCACGTAGACGTTGCCGCCAGCGTCCACGGCTACGCCCTCTGGGTAGTGAAACCTGGCTGCGCTGCCCGTGCCGTCGCTGCTGCCGTCGCTGCCGGCCAAGCCGGCCACGGTCGTGACCACCCCGCCCGGCGTTACCTTGCGGATGGTGTGGCTGCCGTACTCCGCCACGTAGACGTTGCCGCCAGCGTCCACGGCCACGCCACGTGCGTTGTCGAACCTGGCTGCGCTGCCCGTGCCGTCGCTGCTGCCGTAGCTGCCGACCTGTCCGGCCAGCGTCGTGACCACCCCAGCCAGCGTCACCTTGTCGATGGTCCACATGTTCGCCATATAGACGTTGCCACCAGCGTCCACGGCCACGCCACTTAAGTAGCCAAACCCGCTGGCCAGCGTCGTGACCACCCCGCCCGGCGTCACCTTGCGGATGGCGCGGTTATTCTCGTCCGCCACGTAGACATTGCCGCCGGCGTCCACGGCCACGCCAGATGGGTTGTTGAACCTGGCGGCGCTGCCCGTGCCGTCGCTGCTGCCGGGGCTCCCGGCCAGGCCGGCCAGCGTCGTGACCACCCCGCCCGGCGTTACCTTGCGGATGGTGTGGTTGGACGCATCCGCCACGTAGACGTTGCCGCCGGCGTCCACGGCGACGCCATATGGGTAGTTGAACCTGGCGTCTCTGCCCGTGCCGTCCGCGTTGCCAAATCCCCCCGGCTGCCCCACGAAGTTCGTCCAGCTGTAAACTGTGTCTGCCGGACACGTGCACACCCACACCGTTGGAACCAGCAACGCGCAGAGAACCCCCAGCGTGCACAGCAGTGTCCTGACCATGGTGAAACTTCCCTTTCCCGTTCCAGAATGCACTTCAGATGTTGCGGGGACCGCACCCGAGGCAATCCACATCCGCGGCCATGTTTCCAGAAGACCCGACCCGGACCCTGTGTACCCGTCCGATACCCGCGTCCCTCGTGGCTCAACAGGCAGGCATGGCCGCGGGGTCATGCACCTTCGGAGACGGGTGAGACATTGACATTGCACTTCGCGAGTCGCGGCGCAGGCGTCGCGCCGTTTCAAACGTGAGTCCACCAGTTGGTATCACCTCAACCTACCAAAACAGAGAACAAGAGTCAACAAGATTTGCCATTGCTAACCCGTTTCCAGCAAGGGCCCCTGATTACAGGCTCTTGTGCGCCGCCGCTGGATAAGGGCGCAACAGGAAAGCCCGCCGCGCGGACACGACGTCTCTACACGCTCCCTACCGCCCTGAGCACCTCCTGCTGCCGACGCTCATGGACGGCCCGCGGGCATCCGGATATCCTCTGGGTTCTCCAACGGACAAGGAGTCATCATGGCCGCCATTCGCCAGTGGAAACCCAAGCCCCTGCGGATCACGTCAACGGAATCGCTCGATGAGTTCCGGGCGTCGGCCTACGTTTGCACCGCCACCTGGGGCGGCATCGCCGACGCCGACAAACTGGACATGAAAAAAGTCCGCCTCAAGAACCAGCATCCGCTCCGCGACGGCGCGGTCAGCCGCCTGGGCTGGTGGGGCGACCAGGTCGTCGGCAACGTCACGGTGCTCCGCGTGCCGGTACGGCTGGGGGCCGCAGTGCTGGAAACCGCCGGCATCGCCGGCGTCTGCGCCGATCCCCGTGCCCGGAAGCGCGGCATCGCCTCGGCGCTGATGCGCGACTCCCTGGCGGCCTCGAAGGACGCCGGCCTGTGCTTCTCGCTGCTGTTCGGCATCGACGATTTCTATCACCGCTTCGGGTTCGTGCCGGCCTGGGCGGAGCATTCCATCACCGTCAAGGCTGAGGAACTCTCCGGCATGCCTCATTGGCGGGTCCGCAAGGCCGCCAAGGCCGATCTGCCGCGGATGCTCGAGCAGTACAACCGCCTGTATGGTCCGATCGACGGCTCGTGCGTTCGCCACCCGCGGGTCTTCCAGCGGCGCAAGAAGGCCGCCACGATGATCCTGCGCGGCCCGGGCAGGGGCGACTGGGCCTATGCGATCTTCTGGATGGGCAAGTCGGAGGGCGACCCTCGGCCGCACCTGCTGGAGGCAGCCGGCGCCGGCGCCGACTGGCCCAACGCCGTCCTGCACGAAACCTCGCGGTACGCCGCAACCGCCGACCACGACCAGGTGGTGGTCGCCTTGCCGGCCTTCCACCCCGTCTGTCGCCGGCTGACCTTCCGTAGCGCGGTCGGCAAGGTCAACTACGTCCGCAACGGGGCAGCCATGGGCGCGGTGCTGGACTTTGCCGGCCTGGCGCGGGCAATGGCGCCGGAGTGGTGCCGGCGGATCCGCGAGGCCCGCCTGACCGTGCCGGGGCAGGGCCTGGGCGTGCGCTTCCGCGACGAGTACTACCGCTGGTGGCCCGACCGAAAGGACGGCCGGACCGAGCGACTGGCCCGCATGCCACGCCCGCTGGACATCGAGTCTGAACGACGCCCTGGCGCGGCTGGTCATGGGGTACGGTGAGCCGGAGGAGATCCTGCGGAACTACGGTGTGCGGGCGAAGGAGGCAGTGCTGCCGGTGGTACGGGTGGTGTTTCCGGCCCGGCAGAACGGTTTCAGTGCGATCGACCATTTCTAACGAGTCACCACGATGCGTTGGCAGCAGGCATCTCGGGCGGCGGAATTCGTCTGACTCTGCACCCGTTCGTGGTGACTTCCCGGCTGACAGCGCGGCCGGCGCCGGTTATAATAGCGCAGGCTTATGCGATGGGGTGCTTCATGGCGCTGAACGTAAGACTCGAATTGCCGCCCGACGTGGAGGAGAAGCTTCGTCGACAGACCACCGACCTCGATGCCGACGTCAAGGAGGCGTATGTGTTGGAGCTCTTCCGCCGAGGTAGGCTCAGTCACTGCGAGCTCTCGCACGTTCTTGGCCTTGATCGCCTGGAGACCGACGCCTATCTCAAGCGGCACAATGTTTTCGAGGGCTCGCTGACGATGGCGGACCTCGAAGACGATCGACGGACCCTAAGCCGTGTGATGAACAAGGGGCGGTGATGCTGATCGTCGCCGATTGCTCCCCTCTGATTTTCCTGGTGAATGCAGGGCATATTGGCATTCTGCCAGATCTCTTTGGGCAGGTGATCATCCCGCCGGAGGTGGCTGAAGAGTGGGACGCGCAAGCCGACCACGGGCCGTCCGCGAGTTCATCGGTTCCCGGCCTCCTTGGCTTCTCGTACGATCGCCTGCCGCCATCGAGCCGATTCCGGCTCTCCACGCGGGCGAGCTTGCCGCGATCAGTCTGGCACTGGAACTGGAGGCCGACTTGCTCTTGATTGATGAAGTCTGCGGCCGCAGGGCTGCAGCCGAGCGACATATTCGCTTCACCGGAACGATTGGCGTGCTTGAATTGGCCGCAGACCGTGGGCTGCTCGATCTCAAGGATGCCTTCGCGCGGGTGAAGGAGACAGACTTTTGGATATCGCCCGAGTTGCTCGACGAGCGCCTCAGTCTGTATCCTGCGCCGCAAGCATAGCCGCTGAGGGTGGAGGGACGGCACCCTGCATGGTCGACCAAGCGGGAATGCCTGATCGCCAAGCGGCCATCGCTGTACGAGTGGTGGCGCTGTATCATGCACTCGGAGAGACGCCCGTGGGACAGACCAGAAAGATATCACTGATTGAGGTCGTCGTCATTGTTCTGATCGCAGTGGTCGTCTTGTCAACAGTCGATGGTCTTCTTCCCAGTCCCAAGGCCAGTCCACTGGCGTACCGATCCGTCTGCGCCGCCAACCTGGTCGGCATCGGGAAGGCCCTGGCGATGTACGCCAATTCGTACCATGGCAGCTTTCCGTTGGTCACATCCGCGCGGTTCCGGGATTCGGGCTCGCCCCAGAACGGTCTTCATTCTCGTTCGGACGAGGGGACAATCCTGATGTTTGACCGCGGTCAAGACATCACGCCGGAAACGCCCGGAGGCCTGCATCGCTGGCAAGGCGTGGTCGATCAGGCCTGTCCCGTTCAGCCGAGCCATCCGCACGTTCGTCTCGCCAACAAGGACAGCAGTGCTACGCATTTCCCAGCCGCGAGATGTTCTTGCTGGTCAAGGGGAACTACGCGCTGACTTTCCAGTTCGTCTGCCCGAGTGTGGGGGATGAACCAGACCAGCTCTGGGCGGATCGCCCGGCGTCGGCGCAACATGTGACAAATGTGACAAGCGTCCTGAGCGTGCTTGAGGCTACCGAGGTGGTGCCGCCCGCCGTCCTGTGGGATTTCCTCCAGCCTAACACGCTGGATTACGGCTACATGTTCACGCATGATGCCAACGGCGAGCAAGCCAGTCAGACGATTGACCCGCAGTATCCCGTCATGGCGGATTCGAATCCCTACGCGCGGTTCGTGCTGTCGGGTGGCCCAATGTCCAAAACACCCAGGGCATCGAACAAAGGCAACAGCTACAGCCACCTCGGCGAAGGTCAGAACGTTCTCTTCGCCGATATGCACGCGTCGTTCTGCGACAGGCCGACCGTTGGCATAGGTGGGGACAACATCTATACCGCAGGGTACAGCAGGCCAGGCCAGGACGGGTTGCCAGATATGCCCGGAGAGGCCCCGACAGTCGTACCAGGCGCCGCTGGCGACCCGCCTGCCAACTACCGCTTCGACATCGTCTGCCGAACAGATGCCTTGATATTGCCGTGATACGTATCCCGCCACCGCGCCGTGGTATACTGTCTCTGTCCGCGGGCAGTGCCGCGGCCTTCGTCTGTGACAGGGCAGTGAAGTCATGGCTCGCCAACGTCAAACGCCGGTGCCGTACTACCAGCAGGTGGCCAACATCCTGCGGGCCCGGCTCATGAGCATCGACAGCGACACGCCGGTCCAGCTGCCGCCTGAGCGTGAGCTGTGCCGCGCACCGGGTCAGTCGCGAGACCGTCCGGCAGGCCCTGGAAGTCCTCGAACAGGACGGACTGATCGAACGGTCGCGCAGCCGCGGGACGCTGACCGTCCCGGCTGGCGTGCGGGCCTGGCGGCGGCTGCGCCGCAGCCGGGTGATCGCCCTGATCACCGGCGCGGTCGAGGAGCATGACGTACCGACGAGCTTCTACGGCCGGATCAACCAGGGGATCTTTGCGGCTGGCGACCAGGCCGGCTACAGCATTTCGACGCGGTCCACCGGGGCTCAGTTCCCGGGCGTAGGCGAGCGGACTGCGCCGGAGGACCCGACTCGGGTGTTGGGGGTAATCATCTCCGGCGTGCAGGATGAGCGGCTGATCGCCATGCACGCCCAGGCGGGCTATCCGGTGGTGGTCGTGGATTACTGGTCGCACAACCCGCAGGTCGACTGCCTCGTCATCGACTGCTTCGGCGAGGGCGAGAGGGCGGCGGAGTTCCTGCTGGAGCAGGGGCACCGGGACATGTTCTACCTGGGCAACATGCACGGGCCGAAGGCGGCTCTCGAGCACGAGGCCGATGCCGACCTGCTGCTGGCTGGGTTCGAACGAGCGCTACGGCGCCACGGCGTGCCCTTCTCCAGGGAGCAAGCGCTGTTCTGTCGCCTGGGCTCCGGCGACGCCAGCGAGATGGCTCGCCGGGTCGCGAAGATGTGCCCGCGGCCGACGGCTGGGGTGATCTTCAGCTCCCAGACGCTGCAGGCCTTTCTGGCGGCGCTGCCCGAGTGTGGGCTCGCCTGCCCCCAGGACATTTCCCTGCTGTGCAAAAGCTTCGCCGGCGAAGAGATCGAGGCGGCGATGCTGTGCGGCGATGCCGGCCTGATGGGACGGCGGGCGGTGGATGTGCTCCTGGAGCGAGTCTCCGGCAAGCGGCAGCAGCCCGAGTGCGTTGCGCTTCGCTCGAAGGTAGTCCGCGGGCCGACCGTGCGGCAGATTGCGACATCGTAGGTCCATTGGGCATGATTCCCGGACGCGTCGTGGTCTAGACCAAACGTTGGACAAAGGCTACCTGCAGCAACGCTGTGTCAGCGATGTCGCCATATCAATGCGTTGCGTGACGAACAATCATAACCTGTTTTATGGTAGACTCTTAGCTCCTGCTTCGGCCTTCGTCACCAACGAAGTGGTCGTGACCGGCACGAAACTTGCTTAATCGGGGGGTAGGAATCGTTGCGCCTGCCATGTGGCACCACGCTGCTGTGGTCTTTTCGGCGGTGGCAACGGCGGGTGATCCGGTATCTCGGTGAAGGAGAGAACATGAAGCGCTGTTCCTGTCTGACGGTGGCGTGTCTGCTGGCGATGGCCTCGATGGCCCGGGCGGGATTCCTGATCAACGACGACTTCCAGACCGGCCAGGGCGCCTGGACCGGCACGGGTTGGGCACGGGTCGATGTCGGCGGGGGCCAGTACTGGTTCGGAGGCACCAGCGGCATGATGGGCAACCCCACCAAGTCTGCCGGCGGCCATGCAACTCGATTTTGACGTGCAGCGGACTACGGCCAGCGTCGGTTCCGGGCCGCGGATCTATTTCCACACCCGAACCTCCAGCGGCGCAAGTGCGGCCAAAGGGTACTGGATCTCGTACCTGGACGACTACAACACCGACGGTGATGGCCTGACGCTGACCCGCAAGGCCGCCGACTACGGCACCGAGACCAGGATCGGCGTCGCCAAGATCACGCTCGACTTGAACCCGCACCATGTGCGGATGATCGATGACGGCGTGGGACACATGCGTCTGTACTTCGATGACATGAACACGCCCTGCCTGATCGTCGACGACAGCGGCGCGAACTATGTCGGGGCTGACAATACGTACATGGGCCTGGGCTATACCGGGCAGGTGGACAACATCCAGGTTTCGGGGGACGATCCGCCGGCGGCCGTGACGGACCTGGCCACGAGCAACCCGGACTGGTTCAAACTGGATCTGTCCTGGACCGCGCCGACGGACTTCCCGATTGGCCCGGCCGCCAGCTACGACATCCGCTATTCGACCGGCACGATCACGGAGGCCAACTGGGCAGCAGCCACGCAGGTGGTTGGCGAGCCCACCCCCGCCCAGCCCGGGCAGCACCAGACGATGACGATCTCGGGCCTGCAGGCGAGCACCACCTACTACTTCGCCCTCAAGTCCACGGACGCCGGCGGCAAGATCAGTGGGATCTCCAACTGTCCCTTCGGCACGACCAACCCGCTGGATGTCGTTGCCCCGGCGGCCGTGACGGACCTGGGCTCCAATACCGTCCGCGCCAGCCGCGCAACGCTGACCTGGACGGCCACCGGCGACGACGGTACGACGGGTCTGGCCAGCCAATACGACATCCGCTATGCGACCGTTCCGCTGACGGAAGCCAACTGGGCCGCTGCCAGCCAGGCCACCGGCATGCCGGTCCCGAAGGCCCCGGGTTCGGCTGAGACCTTCATCCTTCATGGTTTGACGCCGCTGACCACGTACTACGTCGCGATCAAGGTGGCTGACGAGGTGCCGAACTGGTCGGCCATCAGCAACGTCGTGACCTTTGCGACACTCGAGCCCGACCCCTATCCGCCGCTGGCGATTGGCGACCTGCGGCTGACAGGCACGTACATCCATTCGGCGTTCCTGATGTGGACCGCCCCTGCTGACGTCGGCAACACCGGGACCGGCGCCTATGACGTCCGCTACAGCACCAGTCCCATCACGGAAGCCAACTGGGCTAGCGCGACCCAGGCGACCGGCATTGCCGCGCCATCGGCGCCGGGCACGGTCGAGCACGTCACGGTGAACGGCCTGCAGCCGAGCACCACCTACTTCTTCTCCGTCAAGACCCTCGATCAGGCCGAGCCGCCGAATACGTCGGCCATCTCCAACGTCGTCACCGGGCACACCCTGCCACCGGTGGCCGCCGTCACGATCCACAACCCCTGGATCAGCAACGACCGCGTGGCCGACTGCCACAGCCTGACCACCATGGCCAATACATTCTGCAACGCCTACACACCGGACGGCGTGGTCGCCCCGGCCGCGGCAGATACCGAGACGATCGTCATCAACAACTACAACAATTTTAAGCGGCGCCTCTACCACTGGGGGGAGATGCCGCCGAACAACGCGGACGTTGGTTATCAGTTGAACGTGTTCGGCTGGGCCCTGTGCGGGAGCCAGGCGAGCATGAACGCCGCGATCATCAAGACGATGGGCCTGTCGCCTCGGACGATCTCGATCGCCAGCGGCGGCCACACGTACATGGAGGTCAACTACAACGGAAAGTGGCACGCCATCGACACCATGTGCACCTACTACGTCTACGACCGCGGCAACCCGCGGAGCCTGGCGTGCGAGGCCGATGTTAAGGCCGATCATACCCTCGTGATGAACGCCGTGGCCGAAGGCCGCGCCTGCCCGGGGTTCCTGCTGTGCGGTGACACACCGGACTACTTCGCCACTGGGGCGGATACCTGGCAGGTCAAGGCGACCCCCGGGGACACGCCTACGATCTTCTCGACCAACATGGACATCCGCATGGGCGAGGCCCTCAAGCGGACGTGCGAATCCTGGCTCAACCAGTGGCCCTCGACCAGCACGACCCCGCCCTATCACCACGAGGCGGCCAATGATTGGAAGGATACCGTGAACCTGCCGTACTGGGAGCCGTACGCGATGAACACGGCTCAGAACGCGACGATCGGCATCACGTACTCCATGACCTACCGCCGCTGGGCCAACGGCACGATCAGCCTGGCGCCGGACTTCCGCAGCGCCGGCTACCAGGCCAGCCTTCTGTCCAGTACCAATATCGCCACGTTCAATGACGACGGCCTGACGCCGGACCTGCACGCGGCCGTGGCCGGGTCCCTGGCCAACGCCGTCTTCAAGATCGCCACGCCGTTCTACATCACGGACGCGACGGTTTCGGGGACCTTCTTCAAGAACGCCGCCAGCGACATCAACCGCGTCTACGTCTCCACGGACGGCACGACGTTTACGAAGGTCTGGGACAACGCCGCCGTCGGCACCACGCAGCTGACCAATCTCGACCTGCGGACACAGGTTTACAACACCTACGCGATCTGGATCAAGGTGGAGCTGCAGGCGACGACCGCCAAGACCGACGCCGGCGTGTCGAACCTGGTCATCACGCCCACGTTCGAGCACAACAAGGGCGGCATGGCCTACCTGGACAAGGGTGTGAATCACATCACGGTGACTTGCGACAACCCGCAGGATCTGGCCAGCGGCGCCGCCCTGCACGTGACCTATAAGTGGAAGGAATACGACGGCGCCAACTGGACGATCGACCGCAGCTACGACGCCTACGTCAACAGCAGTCCGGCTACGTTCACCGTCACCACTGGCGGGACGAAGGTGCCGCGGACCGAGTACATCCAGCTGGAGGTCACCCCGCCGCCCATGCCATGCGACAACCCGCCGAGCCCGGTTACGGACCTCGCGGTAACCGGCACCGACAGCACCGCGGTCAGTTTGTCCTGGACCGCCAGCGCCGATCCGTGCCATAGCGGCCAGGCGTGTGCCTCGTATGACATCCGCTACAGCACCTCGCCGATCGACGCGGGCAGCTTCGACGCGGCTCCAGCGGTGGCCAACTCCCCGGTCCCGCAGGCCCCCGGACTGGCTGAGAACTTCACCGTTACGGGGCTTTCCCCCAGCACGGCCTACTACTTCGCCATGAAGGTCCATGCCGTTGGCGGCAACATCAGCGACATGTCCAACATCGTGCCGGCCACCACACTCGCGCCGGATATTACGCCGCCGGCCTGGGTGGAGGACCTCGTGGCCGCCAGCAGCAAGACCACCGGGGCCGTCGACCTGACCTGGACGGCCGCCGGCGACGACGGCAACGTCGGCACCGCGGCTGGCTACGACTTGCGCTACAGCACCAGCCCGATCACGGACGACGCGTCCTTCGCCGCGGCCACGCACGTGACCGGACTGCCGGCACCCAAGGCCACGGGCTCGGCCGAGTCCTTCACCGTCACGGGCCTGATCGGCGGGTCGTTCCACTACTTCGCCCTCAAGGTCAGCGATGAGTCCGGCAACGTCAGCGAGGTCTCCAACTCCACGTATGCCTTTGCCAGTGTGCTGGGCGAGAAGACGCTGCAGTACGGCCTCAGCGGCTATACTGGCACCAAGGACAACTACACGGAGGCCTCCTCCGCCACCACCAACTACGGCAGCAACTCGCGGATGCGAATCTGCGGATATGCGGACGGCGGCATCACCAATGTCCAGCGCGGGTTCATCCGCTTCGACGTCAGTTCCATTCCGGCTGGCACGACGATCACCAGCGCCAAGCTCTACCTGTACGCCTACGACCAGACGTACCTGCGGGGCAGCACCGGCTTCTATGCCGTCTACCCGCTGACGCGCACCTGGGACGAGATGACCAGCTGCTGGAACCTGGCTCAGACGGGTACGAACTGGACGACCCCCGGCGGGGACTTCCTCTCCACGCCGGACGGCACCAGCCCCAAGCAGGCCGTCATCAACGTCTGGTATCCGTTCAGCGTGACGGCCCGCGTCCAGGCCTGGATCAACGGCGGATCGACCAACTACGGCTGGTGCGTCCGTTGCCTGGATGAGGACAACCACAACCAGGACTGCTTCTACCAGCTCGATACGCCGAACGCCGCGCAGCGGCCGACGCTGGTCGTCAGCGATCTGCCGGTGGCGGTGACCGGGGACATCGACGGCGACGGCCACGTGGATGTGGTGGACCTGTTGTTCTTCGTGGACAGTTTCGGCCTGGTCCTCGGCGACCGCGGGTACGACCCCAAGTGCGACCTCAATCACGACGGCTCGGTCGACGTGATTGACCTGCTGACGATGGTGGAGAACTGGGGAGTGTAGGAGACGACGACTTGCTGTTCGTTGTCCGTTGATGGCGACAACCAACCGTCATAGTGCCGACTCCAACGCCGTGGATGCCGGAGGGCGCCCGCGGCGTTTCCGTTTCAAGCCATCCAGCCATCCAGCACGCAGGGCTCGCGGCAATACTGGCAACCCCGTTTTTCGGGTATACTGAACCGTCTGTAGCCTTGGAAATGGATGCGGAGTCTCGTAATAATCTGCCGTAATGTTTGAGCCGCGCCGGCAAGTGCGGCCGGCAAACATGTAACCGAGGTTCAGTGGTGTAAACATGATGACCAGCAAGGAAATCCGTCAGGCGTTCTTCGACTTCTTCGTCCGGCGCGGCCACACGTACGTGCCCAGCAGCCCCGTCGTGCTGGCCGAGGATCCCACCCTGTTGTTCGCCAACGCCGGCATGAACCAGTTCAAGGACGTCTTCCTCGGCGCCGGCAGCCGGGCCTACAAGCGGGCCGTCGACACCCAGAAGTGCATCCGCGTTTCCGGTAAGCACAATGACCTCGAGGAGGTCGGCCGGGACGGCTATCACCACACCTTCTTCGAGATGCTTGGCAACTGGTCCTTCGGCGACTACTACAAGAAGGAAGCGATCCAGTGGGCTTGGCAGCTGCTGACCGAGGTCCTCAAGATCGACAAGACCCGCCTGCACGCGACCGTCTTCGGCGGCGACGAGACCGAGCAGCTCCAGCCCGACACCGAGGCCGCCCAGCTCTGGCGGACCGTGACCGACATCGACCCCTCGCACATCCACATGGGCTCCAAGAAGGACAACTTCTGGGAGATGGGCGCCACCGGCCCCTGCGGACCCAACAGCGAGATCCACATCGACTTCACCCCCGACAAGTCCGGCACGGCCCTGGTCAATAAGGGCGACGCCCGCGTCATGGAGGTCTGGAACCTCGTCTTCATCCAGTTCAACCGCGATGCAGAGGGCAAACTCTCGCCCCTGCCGGCCAGCCACGTCGACACCGGCATGGGCTTCGAACGCCTTTGCCGCGTCCTCCAGGGAGTGGCCAGCAACTACGACACCGACGTTTTCACGCCGATTATGCAGCACATCGGTCAGCTGACCGGCCGGAAGTACACCGCCAGCTTCGAGAGCCAAGTGGACACCGCCTTCCGTGTCATCGCCGACCACGTCCGCATGCTGACCGCCTCGATCAGCGACGGCGTCCGCCCCAGCAACGAGGGCCGCGGCTACGTCCTGCGCCGCCTGCTGCGGCGGGCCGCCCGCTTCGGTCGCCAGTACCTGGACATGGCCGAGCCGTTCATCCACAAGCTCGTGCCGACGGTGGTCGATACGCTTGGCGGGGCCTTTCCCGAGATGGCCAGGAACGCCCGGCAGGTCTCCGACATCGTCCGCGACGAGGAGGCCTCCTTCGGTCGGACCCTCGACCGCGGCATGAAGCTCTTCGCCGACGCCGTCGAGGCCGCCAAGACCGCCAATAGCCGGCTGATCGGCGGGTCAGTCGCCTTCCGGCTGTACGACGAGGCCGGCTTCCCCGTGGACCTGACCCGCCAGATGGCCGAGGAGAACGGCCTGGGCGTCGACGAGGCTGAGTTCGAGCGGCTCATGCAGGAGAAGCGCCAGAAGGACCGGGCGGCCACCAAGGGCAAGACCGCCGGCATGCAGGCCTTCGACGTGCAGCTGCCCGCCACCGATGATCGTGACAAGTGGTCCAAGCTCACCTCCGAAGGCAGCGTCCTCGGCTGGACCTCTGAGGGTAAATTCGTTACGCAGAGCCGACTCGATGAAACCAAGGGCCAGGTCGGCCTGGTCCTGGACCGCACGTGCTTCTACGCCGAGGCCGGCGGGCAGGTCGGCGACATCGGCGCGATCACCAGCGCCACCGGGACCTTCGAGGTCGATGACACCATCCGGATCGGCGATGCCGTCGTACACGTCGGCAAGGTCGCCGACGGCTATATCGAGCCGGGCCAGCGCTGCCAGCTGCAGGTCGAGGGCATCCGTCAGCAGACCGTGCGCCACCATACCACCACGCACCTGCTGCACTGGGCGCTGCGGAAGGTCCTCGGCGAGCATGTCGAGCAGAAGGGGTCGCTGGTCGACCCGGAGCGCCTGCGGTTCGACTTCGACCACCCGCAGGCCCTGACGGCTGCCCAGATCGCCCAGGTCGAGCGGTTGGTCAACGAAAAGATCTACGAAGACCTCCCCGTGGCCTGGTGCGAGATGCCGATCGGCCAAGCGAAGAACCTCCCCGGCCTGCGGGCCCTGTTCGGCGAGAAATACGGCGAGACCGTCCGCGTGGTCGAGGTCGGTGAAGGTTTTAGCCGCGAGCTGTGCGGCGGTACCCACCTCGAGCGGACCGGTCAGGCCGGCCCCTTCGTCATCGTCGCCGAAGAGGCCGTCGGCAAGGGCGTTCGCCGCGTCACGGCCGTAGCGGGCCAGGCGGCTGTCACCCAGATCCAGAAGGTCCGCGACATCGTCAACGAGGTGGCAAGCGACCTGCACTGCACCCCGGAGGAGATTCCCGCTCGCAAAAGGGCCCTCCAGGAGCAGATCCAGACCCTCCGCAAGCAGCTGGCCAAGGGCGCCAGCCAGGACCTCAAGGGCGTGACCGAGGAACTGCTCAGCGGCGCCGAGAAGGTCGGGGGGGTCGCCGTGATCGTCGGCGAACTGCCCAACGCCGACCCCGCGCGCCTCCGCCAGGTGCTCGACGTGATGCGGGCCACGGCTGGCTCGGCCGCGGTCCTCGTCGGCGTCAGGGGCGACGACGGCAAGGTGATGCTGCTGTCGGCCATGACCGCTGACCTGGTCAAAAAGGGCCTGCACGCCGGCAATCTGGTCAAGATGGCGGCTGGCATCGTCGGCGGCCGCGGCGGCGGCAAGCCCGACATGGCCCAGGCCGGCGGCAACCTGCCCGACAACCTCGCCGACGCCCTGGCGGCGGGGAAAAAGGAGATTGTGGCCAAACTGGCGGGAAAGTAGAGACGATGAACCCCAGGGTCAAGAGCGTTACCGCCAGAGACGACCACAAGCTCGAGATCACCTTCTCGAACGGCGAAGTAGGCCTGTTCGACTGCACCCACCTGCTGGACTTCGGCGTCTTTCGTGAATTGCGGGACATCGCGTACTTCAGACAAGCACGGGTGGAAGGGGGAACCGTCGTCTGGCCCCACGAGCAGGATATCTGTCCGGATACGCTGTATCTGGACTCCAAGAAGGTCGTCTCGCGCTGAGTGCCTGCCATTCGCCCTATTCCCTTGCCAGTGCCCCACCTCCACGACACTTTCGCCGCCAAGTCAAAGCTTAATATCCGCCACGTTCTTGCCGAAATTGACAGTAGGCCTCGGATACGCATAATCCCTGGCACACGTTTGCAGATGCCCGCCATGGTTGGGCCAGGCAGTTGACCAACATTCGGGAGTGATCGAAATGGCAAAGGAAGAGTCTCGTTCGCTCGAAAAGAAGGGTTCCTGGCTGACCTATCGCCCGGACATCAAGGTCCTGGACTGCACCATCCGCGACGGCGGGCTGATGAATAACTCCCGCTTTGAGGACGACTTCGTCCGCGCGGTCTACCAGGCCTGCGTGGCCGCCGGCATCGACTACATGGAGATGGGCTACAAGGGTTCCAAGCGGATCTACTCGCCGGCCGAGTTCGGCAGCTGGAAGTTCTCCACCGAGGACGACATCCGCCGCATCGTCGGCGACGCCAAGCCGGGCCTGAAGCTGTCCGTCATGGCCGACGTGGAGCGGACCGACTACCACGAGGACATCCTGCCCAAGGAGCAGAGCGTCCTGGACATGATCCGCGTGGCCACCTACATCCACCAGATCCCCGGCGCGGTCGACATGATCAAGGACGCCCACGACAAGGGCTACGAGACCACGGTCAACCTGATGGCCATCTCCGTCGTGCAGGAGCACGAGCTCGACGAGGCGCTGGACATTCTGGGCCAGACCGACGTGGACGTCATCTACCTCGTCGACAGCTACGGCTCGCTGTACTCTGAGGAAATTCAGGCCCTGGCCCGCAAGTACCTCAAGTTCGCCTACCAGTACGGCAAGAAGGTCGGCATCCACACCCACAACAACCAGCAGCTGGCCTACGCCAACACCATCGAGGCGCTGATCCTGGGCGCCAGCTACCTGGACGCTACGCTCGGCGGCCTGGGCCGCGGCGCGGGCAACTGCCCGACCGAACTGCTGCTGGGCTTCCTGAAGAACCCCAAGTTCCGCCTCCGGCCGATGCTGCAGTGCCTGCAGGAACAGGTAGTCCCGCTGCGCGAGAAGGTCGTCTGGGGCTACGACATCCCCTACATGCTGACCGGGCAGATGAACCTCCACCCGCGTTCAGCCATGGCCTTTCTCGACGGCGAGAAGCCGACGGACTACGTGGCCTTCTACGACTCGATGTCCGAGGAGGAGTGATCGGATTGCCCCCTTCCAATCCCCGCCCTCTCACGTTACGATATATGTAGTGCCGCAAAGGCAATGCCTGTCAGAAGCGTCCGTTCTGTCGCACGAAGATCTGAGGCCTCCGAATGGCCGGGAATGTCGAGTTTACGCCTATTTCCGCGTACAAGCCGGGCGTCATCGGGATGATCCTGGCCCGCAGCTATGAGCCGCTCATCGCGGATGGCCGACTGTCTGAGATCTTCCCCAGCACCAAGTGGCCGGCCTTCGATGCGCACATCTTCGACTCGCCCGAAACGCTGGGCAGGTCCGTGTTTGTCACCTGCGTGGATGATCGGCCCGTCGGCTTTGCCTCGTGGGACCCGCGCCGCGGGCCGGCCTGCGGGGTGATCGGCCACAACTGCGTGCTGCCCGAACGGCGGGGCAGGGGCTACGGCAAGCTGCAGATCCGGGAAGTGCTGCGGCGATTCCGGTCGTGGGACTTCGCCCGGGCCATCGTGACCACCGGCGACGACCCCTTTTTCCTGCCGGCCCAGCGGATGTACCAGGCATGCGGCTTTGCGGAGGTCGCCCGCTTCCCGCAAGGCCCGGACCATACATACGGCACGATCCGCTACGAGCTCGACCTGGCTGTGCTCGCCGAAACCCTGCAGGCCCAGGAACTGGCGATCTGAGCCTGCTTGTCCATCCCCGGGCGTTTGGCTACATTGCCATTACGAACGCCACCGCTACAGTGCTGTCCGAGGATACCGCCAATGACCAAACGCGATGTCGTGATCGATGCCATGAAGTTCCGCCGACCCGCGTATGTCCCCTGGTCCATCGACCTGACTATTGAGTGCGCCGATCGGCTGCGCAAGCACCTGGGCGTGCAGGACCTGTCGCCGTTCCTGGTGCCGCACTTCCTGACTGTCGGGCCGGGGATCCACGACTTCGTGAAGGTCGGCCAGCACCTCGTCCGCGACCACTACGGCACCACCTGGAACCGCGAAGTCGACAAGGACATAGGCATTCCCGTCGATTGGCCGCTCAAACAGCCCACCCTCAAGGGCTACACCTTCCCCGACCCCAACGACCCGAAATGGTACACGACCGCCAGGCAGCGCCTCGCCCAAGCTGACGGCCGGTTCACCCGCTTCTCCATCGGCTTCAGCCTGTACGAACGGGCCTGGTGCATGCGCTGCACCGAGGACCTGCTGATGGACATGATCGAGCGCCCCGAGTTCGTCGACAAACTGCTCGATGCCATCTGCGAGCACAACCTGGTGATGGTCCGCAAGGCGATCGAATTGGGCGTCGACTGCGTCCACTTCGGCGATGACTACGGCAGCCAGCGCGGCCTGATCATGGGCCTGAGCCTCTGGCGGCGCTTTATCAAGCCGCGGCTGGCCCGCATGTACAAGGCCGCGGCGGGCGCCGGCAAGTACGTCAGCCAGCACTCCTGCGGCTGCGTCCAGGAACTCTTCGACGACCTGGTCGAGATGGGCCTGAACATGTTCAACCCGTTCCAGCCCGAGGTCATGGATGTCTTCGAGGTGAAACGTCGCTATCACGGCCGACTCAGTTTCCACGGCGGCATGAGCATCCAGAAGACGCTGCCGTTCGGCACGGTGCAGGAGGTTCGCGACCTGGCGGGCCGGCTGATCGAGGCCGGCCGAGACGGCGGGTACGTCTTCGCCCCCAGCCACGCGGTGCCGTACGACGTGCCGCCCGAGAATCTGGTGGCTATGGTGGAGGTGCTCAAGGCCCAGCCAGGTGCGCCGCAGGCGTGAGGATCGGGGTGCGGGGTGCGGGTCAAGGGTTGCCGGGGTCGCGTGAGCAGGCCCTCAAACAGCGCGGATGTGGCGCTCGGCGAATACCGTCTTCATCTCTTGGGGCGGCCGTGAAGGTAATGGTCATGGTTTTCGGCGAGGTCCGCCGGTAACCCCTTGGCAATCCCAATCACGGGCTTAAGCCGCTCGGCAAGCGTACGCCGCGGCGGGTTCTCCGCCGGCTCGACCGTAACGCGGACTCCCTCGGCCAGCGGGGGTTGGCCATCGAAGACCACGACGCCGTTCTTGACTTGCCCTTTGTATCTCATGGTTCACTCCGCGTTCGATGATACCCGGCGGCCAGCTTTGGGACAAGCAAGAAGTCTACCCCAACTGGCCGAAACCAGGGCAGGTGCATGTAGCCGGATTCCGGCGGATTCGACAGTTTTCTTCTTGACATTGCCCCTCCCATTTGTCAGAATGCCCTGTCTGGCAATCCCTTGGGCTTTACTTGGATGCTGTGGGCGCGGGGTCGCCGGGCCGTTCGATACCCCTGGCGATACCCATTTCGGAGGAGGAGCCTTACCATGGTACGAAGTACGACGATTGCGCTGTTCGTATGCCTCGTGGTAGCTGCGTCCGGGATATCCGCCGCCTGGGGCAACTCGCCCCCGGTCGTAAGCAACGTCTCCGCCAGCCAGCGGCCGGACACGTCGCAACTGGTGGACATCACCTACGACCTAGCCGACGCAGATGGCGACCTGTGCACAGTCTGGATCGCCGTCTCGGACGATGGCGGGACGACGTGGAACGTGCCGGTGCAGAACTTTAGCGGCGACTCGGGCGCGGGTGTGCTCCCCGGCACCGGCAAAGTGGCCGTCTGGGACGCCGGCTCCGATATGCCCGGCCGCGTCGGAAGCAACTTCCGCGTCCGTGTCTACGCCGACGATGGCACCGGCACGCCGGCCAAGGTAGTGGTGCCAGCCGGGTGGTTCCCGTACCAGAACACGGCCAGCCCCAGCGCATGGGTGTACGTGAAGACCTTCCTCATTGATAAGTATGACGTAACCAACGCTTTCTACTGCCAGTTCCTGAACAATGCTGACCCAACGGGAGCCCACTACCGTACGGGCATGGAGATCTCCCGGACTGGCAACCCAGGCAGCTACTATTACATTGTAACATCCGGACGGGAGAACTACCCGATCCGCGCCGTTCAGAAGACGGACGCCGATGCATTTGCCCAGTGGCGCAGCCAGTTAGAAGGTGTGACGTACCGGTTGCCATCCGGGGTGGAATGGGAAAAGGCAGCGGCTTGGGACGCCATTCAGAAGCACTATTACCTGTACGGGTGCCATCGGGACGCCAATATCGACCCAAGTTGGTGCAATTTTGGTGGCTCTTACGACGGCCCTACGCCTGTCGGATACTTTGACGGCACCGGCGGCCGCAACGATGCCAAGAGCTTCTACGGGTGCTACGACATGTCCGGAAACGTGTATCAGCTTACCAGTGACGTGATGGGGGGTGACCTGCAGGTGCGTGGTGGGTATTACTTCGGAAGCCTCCCCATGTGCCTGTGCACCGGCTGGAATTATTTCAGTACGTACGCGGCCGTCACGGGCTTCCGCCTAATCGTCGCGTCCAACTAGTCATCGATTTCCTTGTTGGCCCTATGAGTAGCAGCGGACAATTCTCGATCAGTTGGAGGACATGAGACATGACAAGGGACATATGGATCGCGGCATCGCTAAGTATTCTGGCGATTGCCCTCTACTGCTCCCCTGCGCTAGCCGGCCTCGCCTACTCGGACTCCCCGGGCTTTGCAGTAGACCTGTCGCCGGCTACGGGCAACGCTTACTCCATGTCGGACAGCGGAGCCTTCTCGGTTGACCTGCGACCGACGAATCTCGGCAACCCCTATTCCTCGTCGGACAGTGCAACCTTCGTCCTTGACCTTCGCCGACTTAACTCCGGCTACGCCGACTCCGCCTCGTTCGCCGTCGCGGCCATTCCGGCGGGCGACATCGATCGCGACGGCCACGTCGATGTCATAGACCTCTTGTGGCTCGTCTATGCCTTTGGCAGCCGGATGGGCGACGAGAACTACTCCCCAGCTGCGGACTTGTACCCATGCCCCGTGGACGGGGAGGTGGACGTTGTCGACTTGCTGGTCCTAGTGGCCAACTTCGGCGTGTATTAGAGCGGGTCCTACGCCCGCCCGGTTCTTGCCACGGAGTAGCGCAGCGAAGACGGGTGCGGGCGTGTCCGTCCCTGAGTCAGAAAACGCCTGGCGCCCGGGACTATTGCGCTCGCCACGCAGATACCGTCCCCGCGCTGACCTGGCGGAGAACTTGGGCCTGTAGCGGCGCACCCGGCACACAAGCGGGAATATGGGCAGTTCCCTGGGTGGTGTGAGCCCGCCCGCAAACAGCGCGGGCGTGGCACCCGGCCATGGTCGAGGTCCTCAAGGCCCAGGCCGTGCGCCGCAGCAGTAGAGGCGGGGTCGGTCTTCGCTTACTCCTTATGCTGACAGGGCTTGTCAACGTTCTTTGCCCCTCGTGGCCGATCCCTCTAGCATTGAGTGCTCGCTTTGCGGCAAGTGCGGATGCGGTAAGTCTTTCCGATAATCCCCAGGTTGTCCGCACTGGCACGGGCGGCATGTGCGCTGAATTGACATCCTTGCAAAACCCGCGGTAGAATCCGTGTTCCAGCCGGTGTGGTCGATCCCCAATGCCGGACAGTGCCTTGCGTGATGGCTGGGCGAGCGCGGCTTCGTACATGGAACGCACGGAAAGCAACGGTTAACACATGGACATCCTTGCGATGGGCGGATCGCTGTTGCTGGGGACGCAGCCGGACCCGTCGGGCGACCTATTTACCTGGCCCGTCACCACCTTCCTGGTTGCCTGGGTGTTCATCCTGCTGGTCGTCTGCGTATACGGGGTACACCGCTGGAGCCTGGTGTACCTATACTACAAGCACCGGCGGAACTTGCCGCACTCCAGGCGTGCTTCGCCGAGCTGCCGCGGGTGACCATCCAGCTGCCGATGTACAACGAGCAGTTCGTTGCCCGCCGCATTATCGAGAACACGTGCCGGATCGATTACCCCAAAGACCGCCTGCAGATCCAGGTCCTGGACGATTCCACCGACCACACCGTCCAGATCGCCCGGGCTGCCGTGGCTGAAATGAAGGCCTGCGGCTTCGACATCGAGTACGTCCACCGGACCAACCGGACGGGCTTCAAGGCCGGCGCCCTGTGCGAAGGCCTGGCAACCGCCACCGGCGAGTTCGTCGCCATCTTCGACGCCGACTTCATCCCCTCGCCGGACATTCTGCGGGAGCAGATCCACTACTTCACCGACCCCCAGGTAGGCATGGTCCAGGCCCGCTGGGAGCACATCAACCGCGACCACAGCCTGCTGACCAAGACCCAGGCCATCCTGCTGGACGGCCACTTCGTCATCGAGCACGGCGCCCGCAACCGCTCCGGGCGGTTCATGTCCTTCAACGGCACGGCCGGCATGTGGCGCAAGAGCACCATCGCCGACGCCGGCGGCTGGCAGCACGACACGCTGACCGAGGACCTGGACCTGTCCTACCGGGCGCAGCTCAAGGGCTGGAGGTTCATCTTCCTGCCGGACCTGTCGACCCCGGCCGAACTGCCGCCGGAAATGAACGCCTTCAAGGCCCAGCAGCACCGCTGGGCCAAGGGCGGGGCGCAGACCTGCAAGAAGCTGCTGCCGAGGATCCTGCGCTCGAAGCTTCCCTGGCGGATCAAGATGGAGGCGTGGTTCCACCTGACCAGTTGCGTGGTCTACCTGTTCATGGTGGCCATGACCGTCCTGCTGTTCCCGGCCCTGTGGTTCAAATTCACCCTCTTCCAGGAGCACCTGTTCGGGCGGATCCTGTTTGATGTGTCCCTGTTCGTGATCGCCACCTGCTCGGCCAGTTCGTTCTATGTCTGCTGCGAGCGGGAGCTGTCGCGATCGTGGGCGGACAGCCTGAAATACCTGCCGTTTTTGATGGCCTTGGGGGTGGGCATCTCGCTGAACAACGCGATCGCCGCGGTGAAGGGCTTCTTCGGCGAGTGCGGGGAGTTCGTCCGCACGCCCAAGTTCGGCGTGCAGCATACGACCGACGCCACCTGGCATCGCAAGGTTGGTTTCTTCGGCCACAAGGGAAGGCTGCAGATCCTGGCCGAACTCCTCCTGGCGGTCTACCTGACGACCTGCGCGGTGATGTGCTTCATGTATGCCCGGGAGAAGGTGACGATTGGCATCCCGTTCCTGTTCATCTTCCTGGTAGGCTACTGGTACGTGGGCCTGACGAGCCTCTACGGCCAGTGGGCCTCTGCCCACGCCCCCACGACCGAGCCGGCCGAGGCCGACGCGGTCGCCCAGCCCGCCCCGGTACCGGTGGAAGAGAAGGCGGCCTGACGCCCTCTTACAGAAACAGCCCCGGCAGCCCCGCGATCACCCGGCGGGTGTGGTAGCTGTTGCCGACCCTACGCGTAGGGTCCTGGGGGATCGCCAGCAACAGGGCCCGCAGCACCTCCGACACGCTCCAGGCCTGGGCCACGCAGCCGCGCGGCTTGTGTGGGGCGTCGCCGTCGAAGATCTCACTGATGCTGCCCAGGCACGCGTCGCACTCCAGGTGATGCAGCAGCGGCTCGAGCCACTGCTGCGCCTGCCGGCGGGCCTGGTCGCTGTGCCCGTTCAGTCGCAGGTACGCCTCCAGGAACGGGCCGATCAGCCACGGCCAGACCGTGCCCTGGTGGTATGCCTCGTCGCGAGTGCCCCAGTCGCCCTCGTAGCGGCCCTTGTAGTCCGGGTGGTCCGGCGAGAGCGTCCGCAGGCCGTACGGCGTGAGCAGCTTCTCCTGCACGGCCCGCAGGGCCTGCTTCTGCCTGGCCAGCGGCAAGGGACAGTCCGGCAGGGCCAGGGCGATGGCCTGGTTCGGCCGCAGACTGGCATCGGCGAAGCCATCGCGCACCACGTCGTACAGGTAGCCGCCCTGTTCGTACCAAAAGACCTCCGCGAACCGTTGGCGCGCCGCGCGGGCCAGCTTGTCCCACTGCTTGGCCAGGTCCCCCGCCCCGCCCGCCGCATGTTGGGCCGCCACGTTCAGCGTGTGGATCCACAGGGCGTTGATCTCCACCGGCAGGCCGTGCCGCGGCGTGATCGCCCGGTTGTTGAACTTCGCGTCCATCCACGTCAGCTGCGTCTGCGGGTCGCCGCACCACAGCAGTCTGTCCGGCTGCGCATGGATGTTGTATTCCGTGCCGGCCAGGAATGACTCGACCACATTGCGGACCCCCCGGCCGAGCTTGCCCTGCCAGATCTCCTGGTCGCCCGTCGCCTCAGCCAGCTGCTCAACCGCGCGAACGAACCAGAGGCTGGCATCCACGCTGTTGTAGGCGCAGCCCGCTCCGTGATCGTCGAAGACGTTCGGGATCAGCCCGTTCTGCTGGTGCTCGGCGAAGGTCGTCAGCACGTCGCGGGCCTCGGCGTACCGCCCCGTGCTCAGCAGAATGCCCGGGATTGCGATGGCTGTGTCGCGGCCCCAGTCGCCGAACCAGTGATAGCCCGCCAGGATCGTCAGCATGCCCTGGCCGCTCGTCGTCTTGCGCTCGACGAGGAACTGCTGGGCCGCCCGGCCGAGGACCTTCGCCTGGCGCGGTCCGCTGACCCGCCAGACATCGGCGGCCGGCCGCGACTCCGGGCTCTTCCACGCCCGGCGGACGCCGTCGATGATCTCGTCGCTGCCCGGTACGGCTGTGATCTGCAGGACCAGCGGTCCCTCGCCCTGGACCGTGAACCAGCCCGGGGCGTAGAGGTCCTCGCCGCAGTCCATCTGGCGCTCGGCCTCCTTGCGATACAGGAAATTGTACCACCAGTCCTGTGCCTCGGAGAACTGCGTCTGCTGCGCCATCGGCCCGGTCGCCGCCAGGCACAGCGTCGCAGAACGGTCCGTCAGGCAGCGGACGTGTACCGCATTGGGCAGGGTCTGCAGCTCGAAGGGGCTGCCCGAGGGCTTGCGGCGGAGGTGGTGGAAGTCCCGCATGGCCAGCATCGGCTTGGCCGTGAACCGGTGGACCCCGCCGGACACCGGCAGGATCTCGTAGGTGATCGAGCAGTGCGGTTCCTGGTGGAACAGGCGGACCCGCTTGATGATCTTGATGTCGCCGACCACCCACGTGAAGCGGACCCAGGGCTCGGGCGGCGCGATCTCGTAATCGAAGTCCTGCAGGAGATGGTACCCCTGCGGGTGGATGGCCCCGTTGAACTCGAAGGTCGAGAGGTCGACCGTCTGTCCGCCGGGGGTTATCAGACGTTCGAGCGTGTTCGAGAGCATCACGAATCGTTGCAGCGGCGGCATCCGCGACCAGACCAGCGTGCCGTGGTAGCGGCGGGTGGGGCAGCCAGCCACCGTGCCGCTGGCATAGCCGCCCAGGCCGTTGGTAATCAGCCACTCGCGCTCCAGCAGGTCCTCGATCCGGCCTTGCACGTACCTGCACGATGGCTTGGAGTCCCGGGCCGAACCGTCCGCGTCCGAACTCAACTGCACCATCTGTCATCGCCCTCCACGTAGCTGTCAGCCAACCGTCGAATCCCCGACGTCGCCAGCGATGTCCCGGCGCCGAGGCAGCGTTCGTTCTACCAACATCGGCTGTCGGACATCGATATCTACTGTGCGTATGCCGCCGATTCGCTGTCCCCCTCGACCGCTCAACCTGGCACTGCCAGCGCTGCAATGGGCCGGTCCCAGTATTGCCAGTACCGCCATCCCACCTACATGATATGCGTGAGGAAGCGTCAATATTGGCAGAGGCATCGAAAAGGCGGCGGGGTCGCGTGGAGACCGGGAATGGACCCTTCAGCAGATCTGTTCGTGGCGGACTTCTGGCGACGGTGTTTGCTCGAGACGTTCCTGCGGCACTGGCGCCAGCATTGCTTCGACCGCGAGCATGGCGGGTACGTGGCTGATTTCGACCGTCAGTGGCGATTTGCCGGGGCCGGGCACAAGTCGCTGGTCTCGCAGGCCAGGCTGATCTATACCTTTTCCGCTGGCCTCCGTCACAGTCGGGACGTCTCGCCCGCACTGGCCGCCCAGTTCGCCGAGGCAGCCGACCACGGCTTTCGGTTTCTCGAGGACCGGATGGCCGACCGCGAGCACGGTGGCTATCTTTGGCGGACCCGGCGCGATGGCACGGTGCTCGAACCGATCAAGCACCTCTATGGCCACGCCTTCGTGATCTTCGGATTATCGGAGCTGGCGCGTGCGACCGGGCGACAGGAGCCGGCGGCCCTGGCGCTGCGGACGCTAGCGACGCTGCACGAGAAGGCAGCCGGTCCTGACGGCGGCTTCTGGGCACTGATGGACCGTGCCTGGCAGCCCACCGACCGGCGGCGGAACCAGAACCCGCACATGCACTTGCTGGAGGCCTGCCTGAGCCTGCACGACGTGACCGGCGATGCCTCGGCCATCGACACAGCCCTGCGGATCGCGACTTTGGCCGCCGAGCGCTTCGTGCACCCGCGCTACGGCTGTCTGGAGGAGTACTTCGAGGAGGATTGGTCGCCGTTATCGGACGAGCAGGCCGACCCGATTCGCGTGGGCCACCAGTTCGAGTGGTGCTGGCTGCTGAACCGCCTGGCCGACCGCACGGGCCAGGAGCATTGGCGCGACCCGGGCGACCGCCTGATGCACTGGGGCCTTCGCTATGGGACCGACCGCCAGCACGGGGCGTTCTTCAACACGTGCAGCCGGCTGGGCGATCCGCTGGACCGCAACAAGTCGCATTGGGTGACCAGCGAAGGTCTGCGGGCCCTGCTGTACCTGCTGGTTGCCCGCAAGAGGGATGCCCTGCGGGAGGTGTTCGCCGATGCCAGCCGGTTCGCGCTGACGCACTCCGCCGACCCCCAGTACGGCGGGTGGTACTCCTCGGTGCAGGCGGATGGCCAGGTGCAGGACGACCGCAAGGGCAGCGAGTGGAAGTTGGACTACCACATGACGTTCTCTGTGCGATGAGGCGATCCGGGTGCTGGGGTAGAGGCGTTCTGGGGACGAGTCGCCAGTGGTCCCCGGCGTGCCAGCCGATTGTTTTTGCCCGCTGTTGCAAAACGTTGTAAGGTATTGCTATGATTGAGTAGGCCAGTGGACGAAACTCGGCTCCATGCCGTGTGGCAGACCGGCCTAGCCGGTTGGCCCTATATCCCTGGCTCTTTCTTTATCCCCTTAGTCGTCAAAGGGTTAGACTGAGAGTAGTATACTCCATAGGCGGCTGTCCGCCTGTCATCCACATCATGAACGAGGCCGAACTGCGGCCAGAGATACTCGACATACCGCTCTTCCGCCGACTCATAGAGTCGCTGCAGTGCCCAAAGGAAGTAGTCAGCGGCCTGCAAACCGCCCACCTGGTGGGAGGCGCAGGCTGTTACCTCGACCGGGGCTGTGGCCTCGATGTTGTGGGTACGGCGGAAGTTCCTGCGGGCTGATTCCAGGGCCGAGCAGAGGGCCTTAGTTCGGTCCGATCGGCCACGCTTGGCGAAGCAGACCGCGTACTGGTCATCCTTGTGAAGCCGATCCTTGAACAGTCGGCGGACCATGGCGTCGTAGAGTTCGTTAGGGTTGTAGCGGTACGTCGCCGAGCGGAGGTTCCGCTGGCGGACCTCGTTGACTAGGCAGGCCTTGTCCCGTACGACGACGAAGCGGAGTGAGTGCCCGGCGAGCAGTTTGAACACCTTTCGACGGACTTCGGGGACGTCATCCTTGGCATGGAAGAACAGGGCGGTCTTGCCCGCCGCAGGCTGCATAGACGGAACACGCTTGAAGAACGGGTCCGCCAACATGTCGCCGCGCAGGCCTGCCAGATCCGCGTTGAGTTTCCTGGGGTCGAAGGCCTGAAGAACACCCAGGATGAAATAGGACGAGCAGCCGTCCCGACCCACAATGACCTGCTTGCGCCTGTTGAACAAGGCCGGATCGCCCGCCTCATCGACGAAGTAATGGCACAGGGATGGTGTTGGGGTGGGATCGGTCATGGCGTTATGCAATCATCCGTGATGAGGGATGTCGGGTCGCCATAGGAGGATGGCACGCCGGGGGCGGTGACGGGGTGGCCGGCCTGCTCGCAGCGGTGGACTTCGAGGTTGAGGGCGAGGAGCTGGGCCAGGAGGTCCTTCTTGGGTGAAAAGCCGTAGGCGTCGAGGACGGCGGCATCTAGGGTAGCGTGGGCGTCCCTGAGGGGGTTCTTGCCGGGCAGCTCCAGCGTACGGTAGAGGGCGCGAAGGCCGCCCTTGAGGGTCTTGAGGGCGGCGGTGCGGATCTGGCGGACCTGCACAGCTGCGGCAGCGACGGCGTCGATCTGCTTCTTGGTGGGTGACTGCGGCCAGGGGAAAGTGTCGAAAACGGCGCGAACGGAGTACCGGAGATCCGACTCGACCTTAAGCCGCGAGGATGTCTTGAACCACGCAAAGTGCAGGGAGCTCTGGAGGACACCAAACGAGTAGTCATCGTCGAAGGCAAATACCTGCACGAGATCGCTCGGACATATGCGGGTAGACAAGAAGACCAGAATCGGACGCCGCGTTACCCGTGAGCACCCGATGTAGCGTTCGAGGTTCTTGAGAACGGACGATAGCCTGATCCCGCCTATTCCAGAACTGCCACCACCTATCAAGGTGCTCGCGCCTTGCGGGCTCCATATCGCTCTTGTTCTTCTTGGCGTCCTGATAAGACTCTTCGACCGATGGCAAGACATTGGATTGGCAGTGGGCAAATGCGGGGCCGAAGGCAGCTGCTTCCATCATGTTCCGCGACCCGAAGTCGATGGCCCACCGATCGATCTTGAAGTCCCCGAGTAGCTCGCGCCCCGTCAGGTAGGGCACTACGACCTCAGAAGTGCCCCCCAGTCGTCTCATGTCAGCGGCAGTGAGCATGAATCCCTCGTACCCGGGGATCTTGCCTTGAAAACAGTGCTTGGGTGACTTATTGCACTCGATGGTTTTCTTCTGGGTGAAATCGGCGTCTCCCGAAAGCGCTGCGCCCAGTTGAGGGACATCTTTGCATGCTAATTCAACCTGTTTCGAGATGGGACCGGCCCCCTTCCGACGCCGGTCCTTATCGGCGAGGCTGTGTGTGACCTGAGTCCAGAGGCGTCGAGCCTTGGGGAGGAGGCTTCCCTCGTTCGTCTTGACCCAGTTCACAATCGACACATGCACATTGGCCTCGCCCGACCAAGGCTGGTTATCCACCGCCTCGACGATCGTTCCCGTGGCCACGACATGATCCAGTCCGCCCACGCGGGACTGGTTATTGCGGATGTTCTGGGTGCCTACGAGGCCGGCGCGGCCGGCTACGGGGTCTTCGGGCGTGCAGGCGGGCGGGTGGTCGTGGGCTTTGCGGAACCAGTAGACGCAGTAATCGGCCATGCCGGGGACATCGGGGTAGGCCTTGCGGACCCGGTTGACGTAGTCCGCGCCGCGTTCGGGCTTGAGGCGTTTGGCGCCGAGGAACGGCGGGTTGCCGATGATGACATCGACCTTGGGCCAGGTGCGGGGGTTGCCCAAGTCGTCGAGGAGGGCGTCGCCGATGAGGAAGTTGGCATCGAGGTTGTCGAGCGGAAGGGCGTCCTCGGTGACGTGAAGTTCGTCGATGGCGAGCTTGCGGGCGATCATCATCGTGACCTTGGCGAGTTCGACGGCGAAGGGGTTGATGTCCATGCCGAAGAACTGCCTGGCGGTGACGAAGGATATCTGGTGCTGGCCGTTGGTCCGCTGGCTGGGGAATTCGAGGTCGATGCGTTCGCGGATCCTGGCTTCGAGGCGTTTGAGTCTCGCGGTAGGCGAGGTAGAGGAAGTTGCCGGAGCCGCAGGCGGGATCGAGGACGGTATAGTGGCCCATGCGGTTGAGGAGTTCGTTGAGGCGGGTGAGGGTCCTGGCCGAGTCGATCTGCTCCTGCCAGGGGTCGGCGATGGTGGGTTTGACGATCTTCATGATGTCGACGGGGCTGGTGAAGTGGGCGCCGTAGGCGTGGCGCTCCTCCTTGCCCAGGGAGTGCTCGAAGAGGGTCCCGAAGATCTCCGGGGAGACCTTGGACCAGTTGGACTTGGAGGCGTCCTGGAGGAGCCAGACTTCGTCCTGGGTGAGTTCGAGGCGGGCGAGGTCGGCGAAGAGCCCGCCGTTGAAATACTTGACGCCCTTGTAGCGGCCGCCAGCGGCGCCCTTGCGGTCATTCATGGCGGCAAAGAGTCCGCCGAGGAGGTCGTAGGAGTCAGCTGGGCTTTTGCACTCAGCGAGGAGGGTATGGACCATGTATTGGGGGAGGAGGTCGATGTCCTCGGCGAAGAGCGCGACGAGCATCTGGAGGATGAAGCGCCGGCACAGGTCCGGCTCGACATCGCGGTTGACGATGTGCGTATAGACGCGGGCGAGGCGGTCGGCGGCCTCGCGCGTGACGGCCTCGCGGTCGTTGTCGAAGGTGGGCTTCTCGTTGGTGGGGAAGAGGAAGGCCAGCGGCCCCCAGCGGTCGGGCAGGTCGGCCAGAGCGACGGTGTCCTTGGGGGTGTCCATTTGGGTGTTGAAGTCGTAGACCCAGAACTCATCGAAGTTGCAGAGGACGACATACTGCGGGCGGTTGGGAACGAGGCGAGTCCAGTAGTCGAAGGCCTGGCGGTAGTGCTTGGCGAGCGGCTCGCCGCATTTTTTCATCTCAACCAGGACGATGGGCTTCCAGACGCAGTCGGCGAAGGAAGTGCCGCCGCCGTCCTCGGCTGCCTTCTTGACCCGGAACTCGGCCTGGCCGCCCACGTCGAGGACGCCCTTCTGCCCGAAGGCCTGGAACATGCGGTCCAGGAAGATCTGGGCCTCGCCCTTTTCGTCGCCCCGGATGACTTCGGCGGTCCAGGCGGTGAAGGTAGCCAGACGCTTCCTGCGATCCTCGTACATGGATGGTCACTCGATACGGGTTATAGGGAAGGTGATATCGAAAGGCGGGCTGGAACACAAGGGGACGCCTCGCCCTGGAAACCGCCGCTCCCTCAGGCTACCATATCCAGACGCGGTCCAATGACTTCAGGCCCGGCTATCGGTGCACGACCGGGAATACCAGAACCGTTTCCGTACGCTGTCGCCGTGAAGGAGCCTGCCATGTCCAACCAGTTCATTACGCCCAACTGGCATCCGCTGCTGCTGCACTACCCGATCGCCCTGCTGATCCTCGGGGTGCTCATCGAGATCTTCACGTCCGGCTGCACCAGGAGCGGTCTTCGCGTGGCCGGACGCTGGATGATGCTCCTGGGCGCGATGCTGGCGGTCCCGACGATTACGGCGGGCATCTACGCCTTTCGGGGCGTGGTCGTTCCGGGCAACATCGACATCGACCAGCAATGGCACCAGGTGGTCCAGCAGAGCGCCTGGTCCCAGCAGCACTGGACGATCATGGCCAACCACATTCGGCTGAACACCTTCGCCGTGGTCCTGTTCCTGGCGGCGATGGTCTTCGGGCTGGCGGGTTCGGACGCCTGGCGGCGCTCGGCGCGGCTGCCGCTGCTGCTGGTCATGCTGGTGGGCGTGGGACTGATGGGGGCCGGCGCCTGGTACGGCGGGGAACTCGTGTACCGCCTGGGCACGGGGGTGGCAACGGCGCCGACTTCGCCGGCCGGCGAGACGGTCCGCCATAGTATCCGCTACTACATTCCGCCGCTGCAGCTGCACATGGTACTGGCGGGTTTTGTGGGGGCGCTGGTCGTGGTAGCCTTTGCACTGACGATCCGCCGGTGGCAGCTGGATGCGCTGGCCGCCGGCAGCTCACCGATGAAGGGCGGCCGGTTGCGCCGGGGATCGCCGGCGAGGTGGTCGGTCCGTCCGAGCGGGCCGAGCTGCGTTCGACATGGTCGTACGCGTCGGATGCGCCCGTGGGTCAGGCGCCGCCCAAGGCGTACCCGGGATCGACGTGGGTGGCGGCGGTCCTGGTGGGGCTAGGTACGGCGGCCGCTGGCGCGTGGGCGGCGATGGGCTACTTCACGCAGGAGGCGCTGCAGGCCAACTGGGAGGAGTTGCAGGCGCCGGAACATCGCCGGCTGGCGGGGCACGTGATCCTCGGCGTCTCGATCGTGGTGCTGTCGCTGATCCTGGCGGGGCTGGTGCGGTTCGCGCGGCAGTGGCGGGTCCTGGCGGGAATCCTGGGTGCGCTCGTTCTGCTCCTGCTGGCCGGGCAGATCTGGTTGGGCATATTACTGACCTACGACGGTCCGGAAGGGTCCCTGGTGGGTTTTGTCGCCGCGGGACAGCCCGCTGCGCAACCGGCGAGCCGCCCCGAGCCGCGTGGCAGCGCTGCGCTAGCCGCGCCGCAGGAGCAGGCGCCGTCGCGGTCCGTGCCGACCGCGCCGCCGCCGGATGACACCGGTCCGCGGAAGTCTCCACCGGCGCAGGAACCGCCGACCATGCCGGCGCCGCCGCAGCCGGGGCAGGGGGGCAAGACCTCGCACGAGGAGATCGGGGCGTAGCGCCCGCCGATTGTGGTCTGTCCGCGTCAGGGAGTCTATACTCTTCAGAGTGGATAAGGGGGCGGCCCACCCCATAGCGGGTGGCGCCGGCTGAGTGCTTTTGTCACCTGTCTTACCTGTATCGGGCCTGTCCGGGGGGCGGTATCACATGGCGGTGGACTACGTTCTGCTGAGCAGGACTGTCGCGCACGCCTTGCGTCATCGGCCGTGGTTGTACGAGCTGGAGCTGGATGACGACGGCTGGACGGCTGTGGAGCCGCTGCTGGACGTGCTCCGCAGGTGCCGGCGTGCCTGGACAAGGCTGAACGAGGGCGATCTTCGCCGGATGATCGCCGGATCGCAGAAACGTAGCTTCGAGATGGCCGGCGGGCGGATTCGGGCGCTCTACGGGCATTCCGTGCCGGGCAGCTTCCACTGTACCCCCGCTGCCCCACCGGAGGTGCTCTATCACGGCACGGCGGCGGTGGCGGCCCGGCGGATCCTGGTCGACGGACTTCTGCCCATGAAGCGCCGGTTCGTACACATGTCGGTGGACGTGGCTACGGCCCTGGCGGTCGGACGGCGCAAGACCGCCAAGCCCGTGGTCCTGCGGGTGCACGCGGGCCAGGCCTTTCGCGAGGGCGTGCGCTTCTACGAGGGCAACGAGCAGGTATGGCTGGCCGACAGCGTTCCGGCCAGGTACATCGAGGTCATCGACCAGCCAACCACGGCGGCGACCGGGTGACTGGGTGAAAGGCCCGTGTCGGGAGGCGTTGCCTTGGTTACAGCTCGATCACGGTGCCTTCACGCCGAGCGATCTCAAGGATGGCGCGCGAGTCGTCGGATTCCCATTCCTTGACTCCGCAGGGAACCGGCTCAATCCGGGAGTCGGTCTGGATGCGTAGGCGCCACAACGTCGCGATCAGATCATGCGATCGGGGTGGCTCCAAGGCAGGGGAAAGCACTACTAGGTCAATATCGCTTGTTCCATGCGCCTGGCCTTTGGCCTGCGATCCAAAAATGACGGCTTTGTGCGTGGGAATCCCCGCACGCGCCGCCTCGCGCAGATAGCGGCGCACTATCTGCTGAATTGATTCTGCAACCACGTGTATGCCTCCCTGGCTCTCGCCAACTCGCTCTTTGCCATTGGCTCGTCCATATCGGCCGATCCAGAATCGGGATAGCGACCAGCCAGACAATAGGCCTGGAATTCGCCGAGCGCTGCCAGAATGTGAGCGGGAGGCTCCGCGGCGGCAAGTCGAGCCAGCCACAGCAGATCGTGCGTGCGCGGCGGCAGTTCCCTCACCTTCCTGACAACCAGCGCCTTGAGGATCTTTTCCAGGGCCAGGTGAGCAAGAAACAACCCGAGGGCCCATCGTCCGTTGGCGATCAACAGCTCCGCTGAACGCAGTGCTTCCTCCGCACCGCTCTGCCAGTAATGCACTTGCTTATCAATGTCGATTGCCACAAATGCAATTGTAGCGGCCATTGCGCGATGATGGAATTCCCCTTTGTGGGTCTTGGCCCGAAATGCTTGGCAACGCCACTTACGCCCGGCGTTCATCCATGCACCGCACAGGCCCATGGTCGTATAAAAGGCATAAGGTGAGATCTGTCAACGTTTTACAGCAGATGGGCGGCGACTCGAATGTCTGCTTGGTGCCTACAATCCCTGATGTGAACCGATACAAAACAGGCTGGAATACCGTGAGCCTTCTTTCGGGCTCGTGGCATTGTATCTTGGTGCAGCGAAGACTGTGGCAGAACGTGTCCTTCCGGCAAGCCTGAATGAATCCGCCTGAGGCATCGGCTATCGTCCGCTGCGGGGGTGACCCTGCGTGGAGGATAAGCTGATGAAGACCGCAATAGGGCAGGACCTGCCTGCTCGACTGGAAGCGATTCGCCGGCGTTTGGAGCGTTGGCGCCAGACGCGCCACGGGCGTTCGCGGATCCCCGCCAGCCTGTGGACATCGGCTGTGAAGGCGGCGGGCCGGTACGGGCTGAACCCGACCGCGCGGGCGCTGGGACTGGACTATAAATCGGTCCAGCGGCACGTGGCGGCAGCTGACTACCGGTCGGACGGACCGATCGGGAATGCCAGGCTTGGCCGAGAGGCTCCAGCCGCGTTCGTGGAGTTGGCCTCGCCCGTCGTACCCGGCGGCCTGGCCGAATGTATCCTGGAGTTGGAGAACACCGGCGGGGCGAAGATGCGGATGCACCTCAAGGGCGTTCCCGTCCCGGATCTGGCGGCCCTGAGCCGAAGCCTCTGGGGCGGCCAGGCATGATTCAGATCACACCCCAGATGCGCATCCTGGTCGCCTTGGAGCCTGTGGACTTCCGCCAGGGGATCGATGGCCTGGCGGCCGTCTGCAAGCAGGCGCTCCAGCAGGACCCGTTCAAAGGCACCCTGTTCGCCTTTCGGAACCGCCGGGCCACGGCCGTGAAGATATTGGTCTATGACGGCCAGGGGTTTTGGCTTTGCCACAAGCGTCTTTCAAGCGGACGGTTCGGCTGGTGGCCCGCCGGTCGAACCGGGGCCGCCCGGCCGCTGGAGGCCCACCAGTTGCAGGTCCTGCTATCGGCCGGCAATCCTGATAGTGTTCAGGCGGCACCGGCATGGCGGCGGGTGGGGCCCGGTGACTGAAAGGGCGGCGTCTGGAGGCTGGGTTGATAAATTCGTGCACTCTCGTCCGATAAAGACAATCGGAGCCGCCAGCCATGAGCCGTGGGGGCTTGCCGGCGGAGTGGACGATGAACGACCCGCCAACCAAAGCACAGGCCGGACCGAGTGAGGGAAAGGGCCAGCCCCCACCGCGGGTCGATCTGTCGATGGCCGACCTGGCCGTGATCCTGGAGCATGCCAAGACGGCCTTGAGCGACACGGAGTTTGCCACGCTCCAGGAGGCGATGCAGACGCTGGCCTTTTTGACGCGGGAGCTGGAGAAGAAGAGCGTCTCGATCCAGCGGCTCAAGCAACTGCTGTTCGGGGCCAGCACGGAGACGACGGCGAAGGTGATTCAGGCCGTTCGCCAGGCCGTCGGGACGGGTTCGGCGTCGGCGGGGCCCGCGGGCGCCAAGCCCAAGGGGCACGGCCGCAACGGCGCGGAGGCCTACGTGGGCGCCCAGCTTGTGCAGGTGGCACTGGAGCAGCTGCACGCCGGCGACGCCTGCCCGACCTGCAGGAAGGGCACCGTCTACACCAGCGGCGAGCCGGGGCGGATCGTGCGGTTGACGGGGCAGGCCCCGATCGGCGGGACGGTGTACGAACTGGAGAAGTTGCGATGCAACCTGTGCGGGCAGGTGTTCACCGCCGAGGCCCCGGCGGGCGTGGGGTCTGGCAAGTATGATGCCGAATCGGCGGCGATGATCGGGCGGCTGAAGTACGGCACGGGTCTTCCGTTCCATCGCCTGGAGAAGTTGCAGGAGGGGCTGGGCCTTCCGCTGCCGGCCAGCACGCAATGGGAGATCGTGGCCGAGGCGGCGGGCGTGCTCAAGCCGGCGTGCCGGGAGTTGATCCGGCAGGCGGCGCAGGGGCAGATCCTGCACAATGATGATACGACGATGAAGGTGCTGGGCTTGGGCAGCGCGGGGCAAGGGCCGGGCGCTTCGGCGGCGGACGGCGCAGAGGAGACTGCGGTGTCGGCGGACCCGGCGGCCGGCCGCAAGGGCGTGTTCACGTCGGGGATCATCTCGAAGGTCGGCGAACGGACGATCGCGTTGTTCTTCACCGGGCACAAGCACGCGGGGGAGAACCTGTTCGATCTGCTGCAACGGCGTTCGTCGGATCTGGCTCCGCCGATCCAGATGTGCGATGCCTTGTCGCGCAACCTGCCGGCGGAGCTGAAGACCCTTCTGGCCCATTGCCTGGCCCACGGCCGTCGTAAATTCGTGGACGTGGCCGGCAACTTCCCCGAGGAGTGCCTGCATGTGCTGGAGATCCTGAAGGTCGTGTACGCCAACGACGCGATCGCCCGGCAGCGGCAGATGTCGCCGCAGGAGCGGCTGGGGTTCCATCAGGTCGAAAGCGGCCCGGCGATGGCCGAGTTGAAGGCGTGGCTGGACGCCCAGATCGAGCAGAGGCAGGCGGAGCCCAACAGCGGCCTGGGCGAGGCGATCACCTACCTGCGCAAGCATTGGCTGGAGCTGACCCTGTTCCTGCGGGTGGCCGGGGCCCCGCTGGACAATAACATTCTGTGAACGGGCCCTGAAGTCGGCGATCCTTCACCGAAAGAACGCCTACTTCTACAAGACCGAGAACGGGGCCCACGTCGGCGACCTGTTCATGAGCCTGATCCACACCTGCCGGCTCAACGGCGTCAATCCGTTCCACTACCTGACCGAACTGCAGAAGCACAGCCGCGAGCTGGCCGCTGCCCCCGCCGACTGGATGCCCTGGAACTACCAGGCCACGCTCGAAGCCGGACAAGGCCGCCCCTCGGGATGAACCGGGCGTCCCCGGCCTGTCGGCTGTCCCTTTGCCCTCGCCACCTCAAATCAACGGCGTCCGCTCCGCGGCTTGATCGAACGGCACAGCTACGCGGCCGGGCGGGCCTTTTGCCTTTTTCAGGTTTGCCGAAAGGACACGGCAGAACAAGCGGGCCTGCCTGGCAAGAGCAGGGAATGGCCTACCCCGCTATCGCCGCCACCGGCGTGTGCATCTTCAGCCGCCCCTTGAGGTTGTCCAGCACGTTCATGAAGTTGATGTAGCCGTCGTAGGGCGACTCGTACGGGTTGAAGTACTTGTGGACGTCCCCGTCGGCGAACCACTTCGTGCACATGTAGTAGAAGTGGTCGGAGGTCTGCAGCTTCCGCCAGTCGCGGAGCAGCTCCTCGTCGCCGGTCGCCTTGATCGCCTGCTCCAGGCTGTACAGCTCGTGCAGGGCGTTGGATTGCATGGCGTTGCCCAGCCAGGCCGACAGGTCCCGCTCGGTATCGGCCCAGGAGATCATGTACGGCACGTCCAGGCAGTCGCTGGCCGGGTAACTCGCCGAGACCTCCCGCGGCGTCTTGAAGTTGTTGTCCGGGTGCTGCAGGATCCGCTCGGGCAGGGCCCGCATGAAGTCGAAGATCCCCGTATCGGCCCACTGGTGCTCGCCGAAGGTCTCGTAGTCCATGAACAGGTTGGTGGTCACCCCGTTGCCGTTGATCTGGTTGACCCAGCCGGCGAACTTCTCGGTCGTCAGCGGCCATTCCGGCCAGCTGCGATTGCTGAACCGGAAGGCGATGTCGTCGCTGAGACGGTAGTTCTTCAGGAGCAGCTTCAGGTTGCCGCAGCCGATGGGGCTGTACACGAAGTCCGGCGAGCGGCCCCGCAGGACGTGGTCGGCACCCTCGGCCAGGATCGTCTTGAAGCCCATCTGGCTGACGAAGTGGGCCAGGTCGTTGTTGTAGATCAGCTCCGTGTTGCGGAAGGTCTGGGGCCTCTGGCCGAAGAGGCTGCGGATCTTATTGCGGTGCAGGTCGACCTGGGCGGCGAATTCCTCGCGGCTGTAGAGGAACGAGAGGGAGTGGTAGTACGTCTCGGCGAGGAACTCGACGCAACCGGTCTCCGCGAGCGCGTGGAAACTGTCCATGACCTCCGGGGCGTAGCGTTCGAACTGCTCCAGCGCGCAGCCGGTGAGGGAGTAGGCCACGCGGAAACGGCCCTGGTGCTGGCGGATCAGGTCGAGGATGACCCGGTTGGCCGGCAGGTAGCACTTGTGGGCCACCTTCTGGCAGATGGAGCGGTTGGCCTCTTCGTTGAAGTAGCTGTGGTTTCTCTCGAAGACGGTATAGCGGCGGACGCGGAACGGTTGGTGTACTTCGAAGTAAAAACTGACTGAAGGCATGGCTGACCTCGAATCCTAGGGCCCCAGGGACCCGGTTACGTCGATCGACACCGTACATGCTTGGAGACGGCAATGCCCCTGTCAGACGTTCGACAGAATCATAGGCCGGCTGACGCCGCCGTCTCTAGTGGACCGCATGAACACAACTGGCGTCTTCGTACACCCGGACACACTGCCTGGCTGAATCCAGCCAGCTCAACTTCCGCAACTCGAGACTGCTGTACTGCTTGAGGGTCTCGCGCAGGGGCGGGTGGCGGAGCACGGCGATGATCTTGTTGGCGATCTCGTCCACATCCCAGAAATCGACCTTCAGTACGTGCGTCAGCACCTCCGAAACGCCCGACTGCTTGGAGATGATCGTGGGAACGTCGTGGCTGAGCGCCTCAAGCGGCGCGATCCCAAACGGTTCGGACACCGATGGCATGACGTACACGTCGGCCATCTTGAAGACCTTGGCCACGTCGTCGCCGCGGAGGAAGCCCGTGAACAACACCTTATGGCCGATCCCCATGTTCACCGCCATCTCGACGGTCCGGCGGATCATGTCCCCGCTGCCGGCCATGATGAACCGGACGTTGGGCATCACGTCCAGGACCTTGCGGGCGGCCGACAGGAAGTACTCCGGCCCCTTCTGCATGGTCACGCGGCCGAGAAACAGAACGATCTTCTCTTCGCGGCCGATGGCCGCGGGCAGGCGGTTGCCGTTGCGGCCGTTCGTGCCGTTGGTCTCGACGGCGTTGTAGACGACCTCGATCTTATCGCCGGGCACGCCATAGCGGCTGATGCAGGTGCTCTTGGTCAGGTGGCTGACCGCCACGATGCGGTCCGCGGCCTGCATGCCGGCCCGCTCGATGTCGTAGATCCACTGGTTGACGTGCAAGCCGCTGCGGTCGAACTCGGTGGAGTGGACGTGGACCACCAGGGGCCTGCCGGTGACAGCGGCGGCCGCCATACCGGCTGGGTAGGTCATCCAGTCGTGGGCATGGATGACGTCGAAGTCCTCTTCCATCGCCACATCCAGGACAACGCTCTTGTAGTTGTCGACGGAGCGGTACATATCGCTGCTGTATAGTCTCGCCGGAGCCGATGAATGACCGGCCCGGGCCGGCGGGCTGGCTGGCCTCTTGCCGCGGTTGTTCGGCGCTCTGACCGGGCTCGATGACTCGAAAGCGGGCGATGCGGGGACGATTGGCGGCGTCTTTCCGGCGGGACCGCGAGGGCTTGGCGTAGACGGAAAAGCCTTCGACGGCGGCGGAGCGGAAGGTAACCTTGCTGATGCCCTCCAGCGTCCATGCTGTTTCGGGCTCGTCGCCAGCATCGGCTTCCTGCCGGCTGGCACGAAGCACATCCGGCGCCAGGAGGCGGACGTGAGTGCTGAAGGCGCTACGGATGGGTCTGGGCAGGACAAAGGTCACATCGACGTTGCCGAGCTGGCTCATCGCCTTGGTCAGCCCGTAGCAAGCCGTGCCCAAACCTCCACTAATGAATGGTGGGAATTCCCATCCCAGCATCAACACCTTCATGGATATCTATCTCCATCTGAACGCCGCTACGCAACCGGTAGTCTTTCGATGAGATGTCAACGTGCGCGGCGCCCGGCTCAGCCGGGCGGGCACGGTAACTTTCTGCAAAAACTAGGCACAAAGAGTTCGACAGCAAGCAGAGAGTTGGTGTCCCTAATGTTTTCCGCGCCCCAATTCTCGCAGCCTCTGTCGCAAATCCGCATATAGAACGATGTAACGTCCAAAAAGGTACCACGACACCTGATATCTGTCAACCAAAAACACCTCGCATCGTTGCAGTAACCTCTTGCCGCAACCGGATTATCGGCAACACACCGCAGCCGGGTCCACAGCCTGCGACACCCCAAATCATTCCCGCCCAATAACATTGTCAGACGATGGCACCGACCCCAATCGATCATATCAGTATTGGCGGAGGCCGTGGGCAGCTACCCAGAAGCGCGGCAATACTGATACGCGCTTGCCGGATCTGCAGTTAGGCGGTTACAACAAAGCAGATCCAGCCGGCCGATTTATCGCCTGTACGGTATGGGCCTGCACCGCCACCTACGGTGCGGACCGGAGAAGGCCCGCTGGGAGACCACTGTTCTTGACTTCTTGACTGCCACGTTGAACGTCCGGTCGCCAATTCGCGCCTTGAATGGTCAGGATATCTACTGCGACTGGCTGGTCCATCCGCAGAGGCAGTCCTCTCTGTATCGGTGCTCAATTCCTCTTGAGGGGCCTGGTCGTCCCAAGGTCATGGTATCCGTCGGCCGGCGCAAACGCCTAACAATTAAATCCCCGCAGATGTGACTGTTCAACTTTTTCTGCGATCTTTCCGGGAAATCGCTCCGTTCTTCGTCGACGCAGCCGTCTGGCGCATGGATCGGATGGCTCGCCGACGGCCTGGACAAGGCCCAAGTGTGGCGAGATCAAGATGGCCCCGCTCGGCGATGAACGACCGGCGATGCGTACGGTTGCGGCTGTGCCACCAATGCGCAAGTCCTACAGCCCTTCTTTGAGCCAGCGGGCCAGGTCGGCGGCGTAGTAGGTCAGTACCAGGTCGGCCCCTGCGCGCTTGATGGCCAGCGTCGTCTCCAGGGCGCATGTCTTCTCATCAAGCCAGCCGCTGGCAGCGGCGGCTTTGATCATCGCGTACTCGCCCGAGACGTGGTAGGCCGCTGTCGGCAGACCAAATCGCTCCTTCACCCTCCAGAGGATGTCGAGATAGTTGGCGGCTGGCTTGACCATGACGATGTCCGCCCCCTCCTCGACATCCAGGGCTACCTCGCGGAGCGCCTCCTCGGCGTTGGCGGGGTCCATCTGGTAGCCTTTGCGGTCGCCGAACTTCGGGGGACTTTCCGCCGCCTCCCGGAACGGACCATAGAAGCCGCTGGAGAACTTGGCGGAGTAGGCCATGATCGCGGTCAGGTCGAAGCCGGACTGGTCCAGGCCGCGGCGGATCGCCCCCACCCGGCCATCCATCATGTCCGACGGTGCGACGATGTCGGCCCCTGCGCCGCGTGACTGACCGCCTGCTTGACCAGGTTGGCTACCGTCGCGTCGTTGTCGACCTCCAGTCTGTCCGCCGGCCCGCTCGCGGAGGACCCCGCAGTGGCCGTGGTCGGTATACTCACAGAAGCACGCGTCGGTGATGACGATCAGGTCCGCGAAGCGGCCCTTGATGCAGCGGATGGCTTGCTGGACGATGCCGTCGTCGTCCCAGCTGGCACTGCCGATCGCGTCCTTTTCCTCCGGGATCCCGAACAGCAGCACCGCTGGGATGCCCACCTCCGTTGCCTGCTGGCACTGCTCCAGCAGCACGTCGGTCGAGACCTGGAACTGCCCCGGCATGCTGACAATCGGCTTGCGGATGCCTTGGCCGGGCCGGACGAACATCGGCCAGACCAGATCCTCGAGTCGCAGATGAGTCTGGCGGACCATCATGCGAAGTTGCGGGGTGCGGCGGAGCCGACGCAGGCGATGGATCGGAAAGGCCATGGACGTTACCTCCGTGCCCAACACGACTGCAATACGCTTCATATCCTAGCCGAAGCCGATCTCTGCGGCCATGCCGGGTCGCTGGCCAGGGTCTCCGGGGTCTGCCCAAACTTTCGGGCAAGGGTAGAATGAGGCTTCGGCAAGGAGTTGCCGAAGAAGGATATTGCCATGGAACGGCTGGTTCAGGTGGATCGGGTTCGGTTAGTGGAGGCGTTGCGTCAGGAAGCCGAGCAGGTGGTTGGGCACGTGATGGATGCGGTCAATGCGGCCCGGGACGGGCGATTGATCGAGGACAGTGAAGGACCGGTTCTGGAGATCATGCAAGAGTTCCAGAGACGCCTGTACGAGAAGGCGTTGCAGATGCGGATCGACTCGACCGAGTCGTCTTTTTCCCCCTCCGAAGGACACCGGGGGTCGGCCCAAGCGCAATAAAGGTCGCAGCCAGGCCTGCTGGCTGACGCGATTGGGCCGGGCCCACCTGTCTCGCAGACGCTATTTCGATGCCGCCGATGGCAGTGATACCCCCCTGGACCGTCTGATCGATGAGGCAGACCGGGTGATCACGCTGGGGGTGCGGGAACTGGCCTGTCGGCTGGGGATCGATTCGGCCAGTTTCCGGCGGGCGGCGGAGAATCTCAAGGGGGCGACGGGTCTGTCGATCAGCCCTGAACAACTGCGTCAGTTGGTGGAGCAGGAAGGCCGGTGGCTGAGCAAAGCCCAGAAGGAGGAGCAGTTGGAGTTGGACTTTGCGGCCAGCGACTGCCAGACCACCGCCCGCCCCGATGGGCAACCCGTCAGCCGGATGTACATTGGGATGGATGGGGTGAAGGTTCCGGTGGTCACGGATGCCGAGAAGCAAAAGCGTCGCCAACAGGCCCAGCAGCAGCGTAAGAACCTTCCGCGACGCAAGGGGGTGCGTCGCCGCCCGTTGCCGGCGGTCAAGGCTGGGGCGGATCAGGCGTACAAGGAGTTCAAGATCGTACTGCTGTACGATCCGTCGGCCGAGCGTCGATACGTGCGGGCGACGCGGAAGGATCATGAGCATGCGGGGCGCCTGCTGGGTCAGGCGGCGGCCCAGGTACGCCTGCGAGCAGCGCAAGAGACCGTGGGGATTGCCGATGGAGCCGACTGGATCTGGAACCAGAATGCGTCGGCATGTGCCGTGGCTGAATGGGCAGGTCCTGGACTTCTACCACCTCAGCCAGCACGTGCATGAGGCCCGGCGGGAGTTGTTCGGATCGGACGAGAAGGCGGGTCAGGGGTGGGCGGAGGACCTGCTGCATACGGTCAAGCAGGAGGGGTACGAGCCGTTCTGGGAGCGGTTGGTCAGCCAGCGGGCGGGTTTGCGGAGTCCCGGTAAGCGTGAGGCGTTGGACGATCTGATGCACTACGTGGCGGCCCGTCGGGGGCTGCTGGCGTATCCGCGGTGCCAGCGGAATGGCTGGGATATCGGCAGCGGCCCGACCGAGTCGATGTGCAAGGCCCTGACGCGTCGGCTCAAGCAGCGGGGGATGCGTTGGGACAGCGACAACGCCGAAGCCATCATGGCCCTGGAGGCCCTGGAGCAGAGCGACGGATGGGCTGCCTGGCACCGATTCCGGGCAGGCTCATCGAATTAAGGCCTGCCCGAAAGAATGGGCAGACCCTGGTCTCCGGCCACGCCCCCTGGACAGGCCCTTCCCTTGCCGTCTACACTGCTCCCGGCTGCTGGCGCGGCGGAGACATCCCTGCCGCGTGGCCCCTGGAGGCACGATCCATGACTTCCAAGGAGAGGACCCTCTGTGCCGTCGCTCATCGTCAGCCCGACCGAGTGCCGATCATGCTGCATTTTGCACCGGAGGTGCAGGTGCGGCTGCAGAAGCGCCTGGGGCTCGACGGGCAGGCTTTCTGGCGGTGGTGCGGGCAGGACATGCTCTATGCCGGCCCCCGCTATCGAAAGGCGGTCTCGAATATCGCCTACGCCGATCCGACGATCGAGGCCACGGCCGACGGCCTGTACCTGGACATCTGGCGGGTGCCCTTCCGCCAGGTCCGCCTGGAGACACAGACCTATGTGGAGCTGGCTGGTCTGCCCCCGCTGGCCCATATCGAATCGGCCGCCGACCTGGACCGGCATCCCTGGCCCAGCCCTGACGACTGGGACTACTCCAACATCGCGGCCGACCTGGCGACCAAGGCGCAATACGCCGTTCGCGGCCATTCGCGCGGCTTCTTCGAGATCGCCCACTTTATGCGCGGGATGGAGGACTTCCTGGTCGACCTGGCGCAGCAGCCGGACCTCGCCTGCGGCCTGATGGACCGCATCGCCGGCTACCTGCTGGAGCGGTCGCGGCGGATCCTGGAGGCCGGTGCCGGTGAGTTCGCCATCTTCGAGTACAACGACGACGTGGCCAGCCAGCTAAGCCTGTTCATCTCCCCGGCCATGTGGCGGCGGTACGTCAAGCCTCGCGTCGCGCCATTCTGCGATCTGGCGCACGCGCACGGGGCCAAACTCCGCTACCACTGCTGCGGCTCGTGCCGGGCGATCATCAACGACCTGATCGAGATCGGCGTGGACATCCTCAACCCCGTCCAGCCGTTGGCCGAGGGGATGGACCCGTTTGAACTGAAGGCGCGAATTCGGCGACCGGATCACCTTCGACGGGGGGATCGACACCCAGCAGCTGCTGCCGAATGCCTCCCCCCGCGAGGTTCGCGACCACACCCGGCGGATGGTCGACATCGTCGGCCGCCAGGGGGGCTACATCCTGGGCGGCAGCCACAACATCCAGGCCGACTGCCCGGACGAGAACGTCATCGCCATGGTCGATGAGGCCCTGGGGCGGTAGCCGGACGGGACGGCCCCATCTGGACGAAATGACCCGTTACCGTCTACACTAGGCTGCCCGATCGGCAAGGCCGGTCCACTCGCGCGAGTGGCGGAATTGGCAGACGCGCTGGATTTAGGTTCCAGTGGGCAACCCCCGTGGGGGTTCGAGTCCCCCCTCGCGCAGTCCCTTCGGAAGACGGGTGTCGGGTATCGGGTACCGGGTATCGTGCATCGTACATCGAGTCTCCTCGCCGTTGCGTTCCGCTTGCCGAAACGGTTCAATTGTCCCGTTGCCGCCGTGACCGTGTGACTGACCGTCAGGAAGACCCGCCGCCCCCGTGGCGGCCCCTGGAGCCCTTGCATGTTCCCGATCGACGACCCCAAGCAGGCCATGCGATACGAGACCGCCGCGCGCCTGAGCGCCTTCTGGTTCATTAACAACCAGTGCACCGAGAACAGGCCCTGGAGCGGCATCCACGACTCGGCTGACAACGGCCGGTATATCTACGAGTACTACGTGGCCACCAAGTGGTCCCGCGCGATGGGCGTCTGGGGCCAGGCCAACGGGATCATGGCCTGCCTGGCTTGCGCCGCTGGCGTCAGCGGCCCCTCCATCGAGACCATGGGCGCTGCCAACCACTGCGTCCTCAGCGCCGTCCGCGCCGCCAATTACCTGATGAGCCTCCAGGTACTCGACAGCCGCAAGGCCTTCGCCTTCGGCGGATTCCGCGAGCACGCCCCCACCACGATGTTTTCCTACCCCCGCGACGCCGCCACCGGCGCTTTTCGGCCTCTGCGCAATGTACCGCCTGACCGGCTGGCAGGAATACCTCGACCGCGCCGTCCTCTTCGCCGACTGGTACCGCACCCACGGCTCCGACAACGACGGCTGGCCGCACGTGACCTTCTACTTCGACGACGGCCACACGGCCGACGAGTCGGCCAAAGGCATCTGGCAGGCCGGTGGCGCGCTCACCTACCACTACCTGTACGAGCTGACCGGCGACAAGAAGTGGCTCGAGCCGCTGAAGGTCATCGTCGACCGCACGGTGGACTTGCTCGACAAGGGTGACACCGAGAGTACCGGCGCCGCCAGTCACCACGGCATGCGCGGCAACGACGACTTCTGTTCCACGGTGCTGTTGGCGGCCTGGGAGCAGCTCAAGGACCGCAAGTATCTTGTGCGATTCGCCAAGAACATCAACATGCTCATCGAGCGCCAGCACCCGGACGGTTCCTACCACGGAATGGCGGGCGAGTACATGACCGGCCTGGAGATGCTCGACGCCTGGCAGGTCCGCGAGACACTCAAGGGCCTGGTGGATGAAAACAAGCTCCGCGCCTCGCTGCTCAAGGCCGCCGACTTCGGCCTGACCCAGCAGGAACTCTCCGTCCACGACGTGCGGGTCTACGGTGGCATGTACGGCCAGAACTGGTACGGCGTGGCCCGCGACCGGATCCACCAGCGGAGCACCGGCTACGGCTCGACGCTTTACAGCCGGCTGGTCGCCAAGGAGCCGCTGCCGTACTGGTCGGCCCTGGCGTGGAAGGCCCCGGCGAAAGCTCGACATCCAGCGCTACTTCGCCAGGGACGCCGAACGGGTGTACTGACGGCAGGGGCGAGGGACGCGGGACGAGAGGCGAGGGCGGGACACCGCTATCGCCCGGCCGGTCGGGCTACCTGGGTGGCGCCGCGGGCCTGCGTGGTTGTCGCCCTGTAGGACCAGCCCCACCCCGGCGGGGTCCGCGGCACCGTGGATTGCGCCAGCAGCGCCTTGAACTCCGTCTCGCTGGTGATGAACGTCGTGTGGCCATCGAGAAAGCCCACGTGGATGCCGGGGCCCCAGTGGCTGTAGGCCTCGTACAGGAAGATCAGCCTGCCCGGGTTGTCGATGAGTTTGACCGCCAGGCCGGGCTTGAGATAGACATACGCCGGCTTCATGTCTGGCCGGGATGGATTTGTTAGCAGGTCCGTCCACTGGTCCTTGGGCAGTTTCAGGGCCTGGCTGAGCATCTGCTCCAGGTTGTTTGGCCACTGTCCGTCGTTCTGGGCCGCGTACAGGTGCATGGCGCGACCGAACACGGCGATGTTGTTGGCCGATTGCTCTCGTTTCCGCTGCGTTTGCCAATGACCGTAAAGGACCAGGCAGACGGCAAGCCCGATCGCGACCATGCCAAGGATGTGCCATGCCCGGACCATGTCAGGCCTCCCTTCAGCGAATCCATCTATCCATACGGTCCGAAATCATCGTCAGTTCTCCAGCAGGTTCCCCTCAACGTACAGGGACCCGCCTGGCCTGATGTGGCCAGCGCGGGTCCTTTGGTGTTGGCGCCGGGGCAACTGTCCGGGGCCGTTGCAGTGAAGTCACTTCGTCAGGGTCAGTTCATACCGCACTACGTGAGACGGATCATCGCCCGACGGAGCGGGCCCTTCCAAAGTCGCCTGGTTGCCGGTGGTCGTGTAGACGAACTCCTTGCCCGTGATCGGGTCCATCGGGGCCGGCGACTGCGCCATGTCCGCCAGGCTCACCGGCAGCCGCCCCTCGTGCAACGCGGCGTACATGCGGATGGCCTCGATGCACTGGAGGATCGCCAGCCGCCGGTCGACCACGTGCAGCTTGAAGTAGTAGCGGCTCATCTCCGCCGTCAGCCCCAGGAACGGGGACGCGCCCGTCTCGCTCTCGCCCTGGCGATCTTCTCCTGCGCCTGCTGCATGCCGCGCCACCCTTGCCAGTACGGCAGCAGCAGCCACTGGTACACGTCGTCCCGGTCCCGCACATAAGAGTCCCAGCCGAAGATCATCGCCACCTGGATCGCTGGCATGGCCCTGACCGCCTCCGCATCGTACCCCTTGGACAGCAGGTAGCGCCTGGCCTCCGGCTGGATATCCTTCGTCCAGGTGTCCAGCGGGGTGCGCACGGGATCGATCAGTTCGATCAGTCTGCTTGGCCAGTTCCGTGTACGCCTTCTGCAGGGCCGCCATCTGCGCCGCCGGCAGGGGCACCGTCCCCATCTCGTTGAGGACGGGCCAGGTCCACTCCATGAAGGTCCGTTCCCCAGCCAGGGACCAGCGGATGTCAAAGGCCGGCCGCGGAACCGACGCCGTCGCCCAGTACAGGTCGGGGGCGTCCGAGGACTGCACGAGCTGCTCCGCCTGCTCCAGCATGAGGTCCATCGTGGCCGCCCCGACCAGCGTCTGGATCAGCGTGCCCTGGGACCCGATGTGCCTGGACATGGCCATGCCCGTCTGGATGTCCCGCAAGGCCTCAGCCGGTTTGCCCTCGGCGATCTCCGTGCGGATCTTCAGCGCCAGCAGCTTGGCCCGCAGGCGCAGGCTGCGAGAGCGGCGGCAACTCCACGGCCAATCCCTGCTCCAGGAGTATGCCCCAGTCGCACGACTCCCGCCGGGACGCCGTCTCCAGGAGGGTCACCGCGTACCCCTCCGGGATCATTCTGTTTCATCTGCTGCGTCTTCTGCGGGTCGATCGGCCCTTCCAGCAGCTTGTTGACCTTCTCGACGTACGCGTCAGCGTCCTCGCCAGGCTTGGGCAATGGCCGGGAGGTCAACTGGTAGTACAGCAGCGCGGCGTTGCCGGGCCGGACCTCATATGCTGGTGGTAACAGGTCGTACTTGAGCGACGGCACGGGAAGCGGCGCCGCGTGGATGTTCAGATGGACCACCTTCGGTCCGGGTGCACTCGCAGCCGGCTGGCTCTGCTGGCATAGGGCCACGCCGCTCCACATGCAGGTCATACAGACGGATACGATGATTCTGCGCATGACGGATCTCCTGACGTTTGGTACGTAGTGGTAGGTTCCCAGGTCGAACGTACTGCCACAGAAGGCTTCAGGATGATGCCCGCAACAACTCCTTCATCGTGACGGGCGGCACCGGTTCCGCTCGCACATCCGGGGCGGGCAGGGCATCCGCGCCGCACTGAAGCACCTGCCGGCGAAGCGTAAGGTAGCTCGTCAGCACGTGCAGTCGCGTCGTATCGTGTAGCGCCACCGGATCGGGTGACGCGCTCTCAGTGCCGTCCGCGAGAATAGCAGCTCCCGGCGCGTCTCTCGCTGCGTGTGTCTCCGGCCCCTGACCATTCCCGGCGATCCACAGGCCGACCATCAGGACGATCCCCGCTGCCTGCGCCAGCGCAACGCCCCGCCACAGGCGGCCACGCCGCCGGGCCGCCGCCAGCTGTGCCGCGACGTCCTGGTCGATCCCGTTGCCGGCCTGTGTTGCTTCTTCTTCGCGACTGCGCTGCACCATGTGCCGGACGACGGCAGTCACTTCCTCCCGCGACAGAGGCAGCTCGCCGGCCGTCTCGTAGTCGGCCTGGGCGTCGCTGGGCGTTGCCGGCACCCGGCCGTCCTGTTGCCCGAGCCTTTCCAGGCCCGCCTTCAGCGGATCGGGTTCCTTTGTCATGGCATCACCTTCCCATCCCGCGAATAGCCCCGCTGCACCAGGGCCCTCCGCAGGTTCTCATGTGCCTTCGCCCGCGAAACGTAGATGCTCGCCTGGCTCGTGCCGTATCGCTCCGCAAGCCGCGAGGCGTCTGCCGCATCTCCGCTGGCCAGGTCGGCTTGAATGATCTTGCGCTGCAGGTCCGGCAGGGCCTCGATGGCCGTTTGCAGGTCCTTGGCCATCTGCTCCGTAGCCGGGTCATCCTCGTCATCCGCCGGCCCCGCCGCCCTGGCCTGCTCGCACGGGTCAAACCTCAAGTCGCCATGCGCGTGTCGGATCTGCCCGCGAAGCACGTTCCGCGCCGTATTGGCCGCGATCTGCCAGAACCACGCCCCCAGCGTCCCTTTCGAGGCGTCGAACAGCTCGATCGTCCGAAAGACCTTGAAGGCCGCCTCGTTCAGGGCAGCGGCCAGGTCCGGCTCCGCCAGGACGTCCCCGAAACGGTCCTTCAGCAGCCACTTGATCCTGGGCCCATGGACAGCCAGCAGCAGCCGGGCGCCATCCTCGCTGGCTGTGCACAGCAGGGCGATGATCCGTGAGTCGCGGACCCCTGTGGCCTCATCCCTCGACATCCGTTGATCTCTCCTTGCTGCCTCGCACTCTAATACACCAGGGGCTAAACTCCAACGCGGACCGATCGCGGCCGACCCGGCGCCGCAGGGTCCTATATCGGCAAAACTGGCCAGGCCGACTCGCAAACCATAACGGTTTCGCAGCCAAGGACTAGAAGTTTGAGGAATCCCGCCTACAATTTCGACAGCGGTTCGTCAATCAACCAATCAGGAGGCACGGAAACATGGCTGTCACGAAGATCTCAGCGAAGCTCAAGAAGCTCTTGCAGCAGGCAATTGCGCGGGAACTGCAGGTGTCCATCCAGTACATGTGGCAGCACGTGATCTGGCGGGGCGTCAAGGGCTACGCGGTCAAGGACGCCTTCGAGGAGATCGCCATCGAGGAGATGAAGCACGCTGAGAAGATCGCCGAGCGACTGTTCTACCTGACCGACGAGGTGCCCACCACCAAGCCCGACCCCATCGTCGTTGGCGCCAATCTCAAGGAAATGCTCCAGCAGGACGCCAAGGACGAGGAAGTCGCCATCACGATGTATAAGGAGATTATCAAACTCGCCGAGAGCGAGGGCGACGTCACCACCGCCGAGATCTTCCGCGACATCCTCGAGGACGAAGAGGAGCACCACGATACCTTCACGACCCTGCTCGAAGAGGTCTAGGCGCGATCGGCCGGGGGCGGGTCGTCTTGTGAGCGGGTGTTGACGGGCGGCTGCGCAGCGGGCATGCTGACGCTGGAATCCACGAGTCAGCGGAGTGCCCGAGAATGCTCTACAGGCCGGACTGGGACAAGGTGCAGCAGCGGTACACGGCGTGGCTCGCGGGCCAGAACGACAGCCCGCTCCTGCAGGCCAAGGCCCCCAAGGGGCCGCAGACCCACGGCCACCTGGGCTGGAACTTCGTCCAGGACACGCAGCACCCCGAGCGCGCCTTCGAGGCCTTCGAACGCTACTGCCAGCAGACGCACTTTGCCGGCGATTCCATCCCCAACCTCTTCGTCAACCTCGGGCCGGGCAGTCCGGCTGCCTGCCTGGGCTGTTCCGTCAGGGTCATGCCCGATACGGTCTGGTTCCACGACGCCGAAATGTCCTGGAACCAGATCCTGGCTACCCGCCTCGACGAGAACGAGAAGTGGTGGAAGTACACGCTGGACATCTACCGGATGGCTGGCCAGTTCGCCCGGGGCAAGTACTTTGTCGGCGGCACGGACATCAACGCCGTGATGAACATCCTCGGCTCGCTACGCGGCACGATGAAGCCTGCTGGTGGACGTGGCCGAGCAGCCCGAGCAGGTCAAGCGGGCCGACGAGCACCTCCAGGGGATCTGGCGCCAGTGCTACGATACCACCTACGCGCTGGCCCAGCGATTCGAGCAAGGCTTCAGCAACTGGATGAACATCTGGGGCCCGGGCCGCTTCTGCGACATCCAGTGCGATTTCTCCGCCATGATCTCGCCAGCCATGTTCGAGGACTTCGCTATCCCGCACCTGGTCGAGGAGTGCCGCTGCCTGGACTGGTCCATCTACCACTGGGACGGCCCGGGGCAGATTCCGCACCTGGACCTGTTGCTGGACATCCCCGATCTCACCGGCATCCAGTGGGTCCCCGGGGCCGGCAACCCGGGCACCGGCTCACCCAAGTGGTTCGATCTCTACAGACGGATCCAGGCCCGCGGCAAGCGGCTGGTCCTGCAGGGGATGGAAAAGGCGGATGTGCAGCAGGTGGTCGAAACGCTCGATCCTGCCGGGCTGCTCATCGAACCGCGCGGGCTCGACACGCCAGCCGAGGCCGACGAGATGGTCCGCTGCGTGCGGCGGTGGGCGCAGCGCTGATCTACGTTTCCTCGGCGCCCAGCCCGCCCGCCATCCCGGTTGCCGCCCCGACCACCTGCACGTAGCGCATCCGCAGCTCGTACAGGGTCAGGTCGATCATCCGCTTTTCCTCGGGGGTGACGCTGCCCTTGGTCTTTTCCGCCAGGACCTCCAGCAGGTCGATGTGATACTTGGCGATCTCGGGATTGGGCGGATACGGCTGGCCGCCGGGACCGCGCATCCCGCCGAGGCCCACCAGGGCCTGCATGGCCAGGACGTTGACCAGTCCCGCGAAGTCGGCCTGGGGCAGGCCGCCCGCTCGGCTCGCCTCACCGCCCGCTTCGGCGGCCTCCTTGGCCAGGCGGTCCTTCTCTCGCTGGGCCTCGGCCTTCCAGTCGCTGTCGATGATGATCTTGGGCTTGTCCTGCGGCTTATTCGGGTCGCTCATGGGCTCTCCAGTGTATCGCTCCACACGGGGCAAACGCGTTCGGTTTGCTTCATCGTATAACGGGAGGACGGCGTGTCAAACGGGAATGGCTCCCCCTTGCCAGTGTTGCTCTCCGGTCCTCTGCGCCTCCGCGGTGAAACTGTCATTGCTGTTACCGGCAACTGACAACCGCTGTTGCCGCTAAAAGGACAGTACCCGCCCGAAGGGTTAGCGTAATCATGGCCCTTCCGGCGGGGACTATGCATCGTCATCGGCCCTTGCGGACCGAGTCATCTTCGCTGCGAGGCGGCCACTCTAGGGACCTACCCGTGCCTTGGCAAACGCTGCCCGAGACGATTTCTTGCCCCTGCGGCCGCGGCGGAATCCTTACGCCTTGCGCACCAGGATGTCCGCCAGGTCCTCCTCTGCCGTCTTGATCGGCATAATGTTGAACTTTTCCACCAGGACCTTCAGCACCGCGGGTGTTACGAACGCCGGCAGGGTCGGCCCCAGGCGGATGTTCCGGATGCCCAGGAACAGCAGCGTCAGCAGGATCGCCACCGCCTTCTGTTCGTACCAGCTCAGCACCAGCGACAGCGGCAGGCTGTTGACGTCCGTGTTGAACGCCTTCGCCAGGGCCACCGCGATCTGCACCGCCGAGTACGCGTCGTTGCACTGGCCGACGTCCAGCAGCCGCGGGATCCCGCGGATGTCGCCCAGCTGCATCTTGTTGAACCGGTACTTGCCGCACGCCAGCGTCAGCACTACCGTGTCCGCCGGGGCCTTCTCCACGAACTCCGTGTAGTAGTTCCGCCCGGACTTCGCGCCATCGCAGCCGCCGACCAGGAAGAAGTGCCGGATCTTGCCTGCCTTCACCGCATCGATCACTGCGCCAGCCACCCCCAGCACCGTGTTGCGGGCGAAGCCCACCGTGATCGTGGATGCCGGACCGTCTGCGGCGAAGCCCGGCGCCGCCAGGGCCGCCTCGATCACCGGCTGGAAGTTGCGGTCGGTGATGTGCGTCACGCCCGGCCAAGCCACCAGCCCGCTCGTGAAGATCCGGGCCTTGTAGGCGTCCTTAGGCTGCTGGATGCAGTTCGTCGTCATCAGGATCGCGCCCGGAAACGCCTCGAACTCCTTCCGCTGGTCCTGCCACGCCCCGCCGTAATTGCCCGCCAGGTGCTTATACTTCTTCAGCGCCGGATACCCGTGTGCCGGCAGCATCTCGCCGTGCGTGTAGATGTTGATGCCCTTGCCCTCGGTCTGCTTGAGCAATTCCTCCAGGTCCTTCAGATCGTGGCCGGATACCAGGATCGCCTTGCCCTTGAGCGGATGGATCCGCACCGGCGTCGGCACCGGATGTCCGTAGGCCCCCGTGTTGGCCGCATCGAGCAGCTCCATCACCCGCAGGTTGACCTCGCCGCACTTCATGTTGCGGGCGACCAGGTCGCCCACCTCCGTCGCCCCGCTGGCCAGGGCATCGAGCTGCTCGTGGAAGAATGCGTAGACCGCGTCGTCTTCCTGGCCGAGGATCTGCGCATGATCGGCGTAGGCCGCTGTCCCCTTCAGGCCGTACGTCAGCAGCTCCTGCAAACCGGTCACATCCTCGCCCAGCGCCGCCTTGCGCTTCTCGATCGTCACTTCCACGCCCTGGGCGACCAGGCCGTCCAGGCCGTCCGCCGGGCTCCACGCAGCCGGCCCGCTCAGCGTCTCGGCCTTCCTGCCCGCCTTGCCAGCCGCGGCCTCATACATCCGCTTGGCCTTGTCACGCATCTGGGCCGCCTTGCGGAGGATTCCCTGCAGACGCAGCGGGTCGAAGTTGACGTTGGTCACGGTGGTGAACAGGGCCTCCACCACGAACACATCGATCTCGCGATCCTTCGCACTCAGCAGCCGTGCGCGGCGGGCATACTGCGAGATGCCCTTGGCGGCGTGCAGAAGCAGGTCCTGTAGCGCAGCCGTCTGCGGGTCCTTGCCGCAGACGCCCTTGACGGTGCAGCCGACGCCCTGTGCGGTCTGTTCACACTGGTAGCAGAACATGGACATAATGAGCCTCTCCTGGGAAAAAGGGGTTAATCCTGCAATGTGATCGCCTGGGTTGGACACTGGTCCACGCAGGCGCTGCACTGGATGCACGACTCCGGGTGCGGGACCTTGGCCTTGTCCGCAATCTCGAAACAATTCGGGTCCGCGGGGCAGACTTCCTTGCACAGCCCGCAGGTGGTGCACTTCTCCTCGTCGACTACCGGTTTCATGAATGCCTCCTTCGTCTATGCCCATGGCAAGTGGTTCAGGTTTCTCCCGAAAGGCCACATTCATCATATGGCTCGTGGTTGGTCGTTCGCCGACCGAGCGGCTCAGGTCTCGGTCCGCTCGATCACGCCCCCTTCGATGCCGACCTTCGTCAAGGTCAGCGGGATGGCCTTGCCGCTGCCGGCGATCGCCTGGCGAACCAGGTGTACCAGCCCGAAGCAACACGGTACCTCCATGTGGACGACCTCGACCGACTGGATGTCGTTGTGGCTGAAGATCGCCCCCAGCTTCTCGACGTACCCCACCACATCGTCGAGTTTCGGGCAGCCGATCAGCAGTACCTTGCCCGCCAGCATATCCTTGTGGAAGCCGCCGTAGGCAAAGGCCGTGCAGTCCGCGGCAATGCAGAGCCTCGCGCCGTTCAGGTATGGCGCCATCGGCGAGACCAGCTTCGAGCTGCACCGGCCAGTTGCCCAGCGCCGAAGGCGTCGCCGAACGATCCGCCGAACGATCCGCCGCTCCGGCTGCCGCACCACCCAGCGACCGTGCCGCCGAGCCCGGGCAGGCCCCGCCCAACGACATCGCCGCTGCGCCGGGGCAGCCATCCGGAGCCTTGTGTTCCCTGTAACTTGCCGTTGCTCCGTGTCTCCCTGTCTCCCTGTCTCCTTGTCTGTTGTTGCCGGCCAAATGCCTCTGCACGGCTACCTCGTCGAAGGCCTCGGCCTCGCGCTGTTCGATGGTGATCGCACCTTGCGGGCATTCACCCAGGCACGCCCCCAGGCCGTCGCAATACTGGTCCTTTACGAGCCGGGCCTTGCCGTCGATGAGTTGGATGGCGCCTTCTGCGCAGGCCGTTACGCAGAGCCCGCAGCCGTTGCACTTGGCCTGGTCGATCTTGACGATGTTTCTATGCATGGACGTCCTCCCCGCGGATCCCGCGGACGACCTCGGTAATCTCGCTCAGCCGGGTATTGGCCAGGTGATCCTTGACCTGCGTGTCCACCGAGGTGAGCAGGCCGCCGAAGATGCAGTGATCGCCGCTACAGAGCTTTGTACTGAACAGGCAGTTACGGATCTGGATCGGCCCTTCGAGGGCCTCGTAGACCTCCAGCAGGGCGATCTGGTCAGGGGAGCGGGCCAGCAGGAAGCCGCCGCGCGGGCCGCGGATGCTTTCGACGAGGCCGGCCTTGGAGAGGCGCTGCATTACCTTGGCCAGGTGGGCCTCGGAGACCTCGAGGTCGCGGGCGGCCTCGCGGACGGAGAGGAGGCGGTCGGGGTCGGTTGCCAGGACGGCCATGATGTGGAGTCCCAGAGACGCCGCCTCGGAAACTTTGAGCATGTTGGCCATGGCCGGCTCCAATTAGGTAATTCGGTACAAGTATACCTGTTTAAGGGGCGCTGTCAAGCTAGTTCGGGAAGTTTTTCCCGATGGCGGGGGGTGCTGCTCGATGCGGGGGGGGATTGCAAGTGACGGGGGAGGACGTTGCCGGTTGCCGGCGCACGGTCCTTGTGGCGGTCGGCGGTTTGTGGTTGCGGCTGCTACTTCTTGCTGAGCAAGGGGCTAGGCCGGCGTTGAGGAGAAGTGGGTTGGGGGCGGGGGGCGGTTGACTCTCGGGGTCGACGCTCGATAATCAGATACTTCCGTTCGTATCGTTGTAGCTGAAGCGCTGCCGCGGTGCCGCTGAGCGACTGCCATGGTGTCGGCGAAGTGCGCGCCGTGCATGCATTGTGGCAGCTTCTGGCTGGGGCCGGCCGGTACCGGCCAGGTTGTGAGGCGCTCGCGCGCGATCGGACAGGTGACGCAGGATGCCCGATGTTCGATGTCCGATGTACGAGGTCCGACACTGATAACCCGGCTTTTCACACGGAGTCCTGAGATGCGACATGTACTGCGCCTGTCAGCCTGCCCTGGTTGCCTGTTTCTGCGTGCTGTCCGCGATGTCGGGGTGCATGGAGCCGCAGACGACGCCGGCCAAGCCGCCGCGGATCGACGCCGGCGGGTACCGGACGCAGCAGCTCAACACGCAGGACTACAATGCGGCTTTCGCCGCGGCGCAGGGGGCGGTGATGGACCACTTCCAGATCGCGTCGGCGGACGCGCTGACGGGGGTGATCCAGCTGGTGCCGTCGGAGCACGCGCGGCTGGGGGGGGCGCGGATCCGGCGGACGGGGACGGTGGTCATCCGCAACACGGGGAGTTTCATCCTGGCTGGGGTGCGGGTGTCGATCGAGCGGTACGCGACGCCGAGCATCCGGGCGATCCAGCCGAACTTCGGGTATGCGGACGAGCCGGGCCGGACGCCGATCCAGGGGGAGGGGGCGCTAACGCCGCAGCAGCAGGAGTACTGGACGCCGGAGGGGCGGGACTTGTCGCTGGAGGCGCAGATCCTGAACGGGATTGTGTCGGCGATCGAGCAGACGAACCGGGGGGCGGCGAGCGAGCCGGGGACAGCAGACAAGGAGACAAGGAGAGGGGGAGACAAGGAGCAACAGCAGCGGCAGTAGGGAGGGGTGAATGCCGGGGGCGGGAACGACAGACAGGGAGACACGGAGACAAGGAGAGGGGGAGACAAGGAGCAACAGCAGGGGACAGGCGGGCACGGCAGACACGGAGACAAGGAGACACGGAGCAACGACAAGGCGCCGAGGACGCGGAGAAAGACCCGATACAACGACAACGGCAGGGAACCGCGAAGAGGCACAAGGTGGGACAAGCAACGGAAACGACGATGACGGGGGGCCGTAAAGGGGCACAAGGGGGCACAAGTGACGACAACGACTGCGGCATCCGCGGATTCAGCAGATCATCGCAGATGAGGACACACTGGCCGGGCCAGGCGGAACCGGCGAGGCCGCGAAATGAGTAGGGTGTCCGCGGATTGCAGGATTGCATGGAGATGTCTTACGGCGCTCCCCTGCAATGCGCAACCCTAACAATACCCAAACCAATTTCCAGTCCTACTGAACATGCGATTGCCCTGCAACCGCCTCCCGATTTCGGG
>CAVYDW010000003.1:0-916325 GCA_963767465.1 uncultured Phycisphaerae bacterium | reverse complement strand
GATCGAAGGTGGTCAAAGTCGCCTCCACATTGCAGTATTTCACGGTTGGTGACGGTCTGTCCGCAGTGGCCTCGCCGGGGTGGTACGGACATACAACTGGGGACTGGTGCGCTGGGAGCACCTGGACGGCGGCCGCCGGGGACGACTGAATCTCAATTCCTGGCCAAATGAGTGGTCCTATGGATATCAGTACCCTGTTTACATAGACAACGGAGGAGCGGTTACGGTCGCGACCGGTATCCAGGGCGCATCAATGCTGGTGGTGGGCTGCACGCCAAGCACTGCTTCGAGCCTCACGATAAGCAATAACACCAACCTTTATGCTGACAGCCTGCGTCTGGGAGCAGTGGATGGCCGTGCCAATGGGGCCGTGACCGTGCAGGACGGGGGAACCCTCATCGTCCGTGGAGACGCTCTGATCGGAGAGAACGGGGATGGGACTGTTACCCAAGCCGGCGGTGGGTCTTCCTGCGTGGTAAACGGCGCCATGCAATTGGGCCTGTATCCAGGGAGCACAGGAACGTACACTCTGCAGGGTGGAACACTGACCTCGCCGTACGTATCCCTGGGGACCGAAGGGAACGGCGTCCTCCGCCTACAGGGCGGGACGATCACGGGCGTCCGCCGGATGACGATCAGGTCTAACCTCTGTGCGAACGGGGCGTTGGAAGGGTATGGTGTTGTAGGACGATAGGGACGACGGGTTCGGGTCCAACATTGACCATGAACGGCCGGGTGGTGGCTGTCGGGGAGAGTGGAACCCGCCGCACGCTCGACCTCTCAGGCTTCGCAGTGGTCCGCAACAACATCGACAATGTCCCTCCGTTCGCGGTGCCCCCGGTGGCCGGCGCCCCAGGGCTCGCGGGTATGGGGAGACTGGCAACGGGTGGTTCGCCCACGCGAACGCGGAGCTCGAACTCCCGGAGGTAAACATAGGCCAGATCGTGCCATCCCGGGCCAGGAGCCGCAGCGGACCTTCGTCTGGGGCGAGACGCAGTGGACGGGGGTTATCCTGGCTGATTCTGGTCACGCGAATGTCAGCCCAGTGCACCAGGGACACACCATTGACCTGGTCAACAGCGTCCAGGTGACGTTCAACGGGGGGCCGTCGATGCACTGGGACTTGACCCGTGCGACGATGGACATCGAGCTCCTGGGGCCGTGTTGGGCGACAATTAGAATTCCCTGTCAGCGACAATTAAAACTCCCTGGCTTTTGAGAGGTGGTCGGCTATTCAGGGTTCCTTCGAAAAGGAGCCTGGATGGTCACAGACCAGCAAGTCAGGAGGTTACATAGGTTGTTACAGACAGAGGACTCACAGGTGGTGGCAGCGGCGAAGGCGGGGATGGACGTGACGACCGCACGGAAGTATCGGCGGCTGATGCGGTTGCCCGGCGAGATCGCAGCTGCTCACACGTGGCGGACGCGGGGCGACCCCTTCGCGGAGGTTTGGGACGAGGTTCCGCCAGGAACTGGCGGTCAATCCGGGGCTGCAGGCCAAGGTGCTGTTCCAGGCGTTGCAGCGGAGGCATCCAGGTAGGTTCCAGGATGGGCAGTTGCGGTCGTTTCAGCGCGGGATCAAGACCTGGCGGGCGCTGGAAGGACCGCCGCGGGAGGTGTTCTTCGCCCAGGTGCACGAGCCGGGCCGACTCTGCCAGTCGGACTTCACCCACCTGTCGGAGCTGGGCATTACGATCGCCGGCCAGCCGTTCGACCACATGATTTACCACTTCGTGTTGACGTACTCGAACTGGGAGCACGGCACGGTCTGCTTCTCGGAGAGCTATGAGAGCCTCTCGCAAGGCCTGCAGGACGCCCTGTGGGCCTTGGGCGGAGTCCCGGCCGAGCATCGAACGGATCGGTTGTCGGCGGCGGTGCATAACCTGTCCCGGTTCCTGGAGGCGGGATCGCGTAGCGAGCCGGAGTTCACGCGGCGCTACCAGGGGTTGCTGGATCATTACGGGCTGCTGGGGCAGCGGATTCAGGCCGGCAAGGCCAACGAGAACGGCGATGTGGAGCAGCGTCATCACCGCTTCAAGCAAGCTCTGGAGCAGGCCCTGCTGCTGCGCGACGGCCGGGACTTTGCCAGCCGGGAACTCTATGAGGCCTTCCTGGGCGAGTTGTTTGAGCAGCTCAACGCCGGGCGGCGGTCGCGGTTGGCGGAGGAACAGGCCCTCCTGCGCGACCTGCCGGATCGGCGGCTGGAAAGCGCCCAGCGGCTGGATGTGAAGGTCGATACCGGCAGCCTGATCCATGTGGATCGCAACATCTACTCGGTGGACAGCCGGCTGATCGGGGAGAAGGTGGAAGTCCGGCTCTATGCGGAGCACCTGGAGATCTGGTACGCCCAGCGGCTCATCGAGCGGTTGGGGCGGCTTCGCGGCCGGCAGCGGCACCAGGTCTCGTACCGGCACATCATCGACTGGCTGGTCCGCAAGCCCGGGGCCTTCGAACAGTACCGCTATCGGGAGGACCTGTTCCCCACGAGCCGGTTCCGGATGGCATACGACCACCTGAAAGACACGCAGGCCGAGCGTGGGGTCAAGACGTACCTGCGGATCCTGTACCTGGCGGCTCGCCAGACACAGGACGGGGTGGATGAGGCGTTGCGGCACCTGTTGCAGGAAGGTCAGCCGATCTGTCTGGAGGCGGTGGAAGCCTTGGTGGACCGCCGGGAGGCGATCCCGCCGGTCACGCAGGTCCGAATCGAGCCGGTGGACCTGGCTGCGTATGACGCCTTGATGATCGGCCAGGAGGTGACCGTATGAAACCTCCCGAGCAAGAGAAGGCCACTCTGGAAGCCTGCCTGCGGGAACTGCACCTGCCGACGATCCGGGAGTGCTTTGAGGAACTGGCCCGGCAGGCGGAACAGGAGACCCTCAGCTACGAGCAGTTCCTGCTGACGCTGGTCCAACGCGAGTGCCAGGTTCGCCGGCAACACCGGCTTGAGCGATGCCTGCGGGAGTCGCGATTGCCGGCGGAGAAGAATCTGGCCGGCTTCGACCTGAAGCGGCTGCCGGCCAAGGTCACCCGGCAGGTGCGGACGCTGCTGGAAGGCGAGCTTCGTGGATCGCCGGGAGAACGTATTGGTCTTCGGCAGCGTCGGCGGTGGCAAGACGCACCTTTTGTGCGCGTTGGCGCAGGAGTTGATTCGCCAGGGCCGCAAGGTGTACTTCAGCACGTGCAGTCGGCTGGTGCAGGACCTGCTGGCGGCCAAGCGGGATCTGAAACTCAGTCGGTTGATCCAGAAGCTGGGCCGCTACGAAGCGGTGCTGATCGACGACCTGGGATACGTCCAGCAGAGCCGGGAAGAGATGGAGGTGCTATTCACCCTGCTAGCCGAGCGGTACGAGCGGGGCAGCGTGATGATCACCAGCAACCTGCCGTTCTCGAAGTGGGAGGCGATCTTCAAGGACCCGATGACCACGGCCGCGGCAATCGACCGGCTGGTGCACCATTGCGTGATCCTGGAACTGAACGTCCCAAGTTATCGGATCGAGCAGGCCAAAAAGAACCGGCCCGACGCCACCGACCCCTCCCCCGAGTGACGACCGGCCGGGCACTCTGACAATCTCACAGCAATTCACAGGAACTCACAGGCAGTTACAAAGAAAGAAAAAGGAGCAAAAAGAAAGAAACCAACAACCACGACCACGGCGGCGGAATCGGGAGATCTAATTGTCGTTGAAGAGGAAGGATAATTGTCGCTTGACAGTCGGGCATCCCGCGGAACACGTCAAGTATTTCTGCTGTAAAACTTGACATTATGGTCTGCTCAAATGCGAACGGCTGAGGGCACTTTGAGGGCAGCGAGCTAGTCAGCAATCAGGAATATCTCGCAACTCCCGGCGGCAGAAGGGATTGCGAAACACTGCGAGCCCAAGGCGGAGAGTGTGAGCCTCTCGTACTGCGGAGTCCTACTGTGGCATTTCTAAGACGTTGCCTTGAAAGGAGTTAAGGTGAAAGGCCTTCATTGCACAAGAGGATAACGGAGAGGGAGGGATTCTGTGGTCCCGTCTCCGTATGCGATCTCGGGCAACCTCGTCGCTCGCACACAACCACTGCGGATACAGCAGGTTACACGCCTGCCGATTTCACGTTTTGAATTATACCACACATGGCTGAATCGCGCAAACCGCGTTCTCGATGTGCACAAAATGTGCACAAAACAGATTGGAGTCTTGGCTGTTCACCAGGAAACTGCTCAGCATCACTGGATGCATCCGCGCCGCACGCAAGAGTGGCTGCGGCAACCTTTCTACCCCCCACACGGAGGGGTCCTTGCCAGCGCACGGTTCACCCTTAACTGTATCATGCCGACGATCCCGCCAGTGCCACATGGACGGGGGACACTACCGTCCGGCTTCCGGATGCGTAGACTAGATACTCCAGGTAGACATCCATCAGGCCGGTGTACTCCAGGGCCTCGTAGACGTTCATGTCGCGCAGGCTAGATGCGTCGTCCGAGGTCGCAGACCGCAAGCTGCGCTGGCCCTCGGCGACTAAGGCCCCGCCTATGGCGCTGAACATCATGCGCGACTGACCCTGCTGTGAGGCGAGCGACCGGCCGAAGTTGTCAGCAATGTACAACAGATCTAGCACGTCGATACTACCGTCGCTGTTAAAATCGCATAGCGCATTGTAGTCGGCATCACCCTCAACACTGCCGAAAGCGTCTGCCAAGGTCAACAGGTCTTCTACGTCCACACTGTTGTCGCCTTCATCTGGATAGCAGTCGCCCATTAGTCGCACCTGCACGTCCACGCTGCCAGTCCCCTGCGCGTTGCAGTCAGACGAGGCAGTTATGGCCAGGCTCAAAGCAGCGTCCTGGAGGGTCTGGACCTCCGGAGCGGTAAAGGCCAGACCCAGCGACTGGAAGTCTCCCAGCGTGCCGGGTGCCCCGGCAGTCTGAGCCCAGGAGTAGATCAGCGGATAGTTATTGGGATTGGCTACGCTGGCCTGCAGGTTGATCTGCATGGTCTCGTAGGTCCAGCCCCCAGTGCCGGCATCCACGCTCAGCGGGCTGGCTGGATCCGTGCTGACCGTCACCGTGAAGATGGATGTGGTAAAGGTCACATCGGCAGTGTCCACAGGGTGTATGGAGGTCCCTGGACGGGGGCCGCCCGCCCGCAACACCCCGGCAAAGCCGTTGGCCAGGCTGACAGTGTAGGTGCCTGCCGGGCTGGGCAGTGTCACCTGCCCAGCTACTAGAGGCGTATCCGCGGCCAGTCCCACTCCAGTAGCGACTGAGCCGCGAGGGGTGCGTGGGCTGCCTGAGTTGCCGGTGTTGGCGATGGTGTTCTGCACCGCCCACCTGCACCAGGTTCCCGGCGGTGTCCGGCGTGCCCCCGAAGCCGGCGGGGTTGTATCCGAGAGGTGGAGCGAAGGGCATGGTGGCGTCGACACTGTTGGCCGGGCGCTGGGAAATGCCGGTGTTGGTGTGCACGTCGACCCCGAAGGTGGCCAGGCCAAGATTGCCATCCTCAGCGGAAAGGGTGCCTGTAATGCGATAGTTGACAGTCCCGCCGGGCCAAACGGTGGTACAGGTGGTCGGCTCGATCTTGAGGCTGAGCGTCGCCGCCGGCAGGTAGGAAGCCAGGCAGAGGATACCCGCGAGGCTTGCCACGTGCAATCTGACGGTTCCCATCGTGATCATCTCCTGTAGTCGCACCGGACCGAGAGACACTCGGTCCGCCATTCCAGAGTTCTATCTCCAGTTAAGTCACTGGCGCCGCTGGTCGATCGTCAAGTCGAACTCGCGCTATCGCGGACTGACGGATCACGTCTGCCGAGTGGCGCCAGTTCTCCGGCGTCCAGCCTGCGACTCCGGATCTTCAGCGATTCAGATCCGACAGGGGCAGACGTCCTACGTCCAGTGCGAGAATCTGCGACTCGACAGTCTGCCGCACTGATTCAGTGTCCTCAATTGCCCTTTTGCATGCGGCGTCAAGTGCCGCCCGGCCACCAACGTGACGAAATGCCGCCTCGTCCACGACCGTCCGCATGCACTCCGTCAGACAGCTTTAACGCGCGGTCCCGCTCTTGCGCCACACGGCCAGAAAGACCGTGTCGCGATAAAGCATCGGCAGCTGCCGCCGGCCAATGGGGGTGGCCATGTGGCGACGGTAAGCGTCTATGACGCTGTCGAGCCGCAGATCGCCCTCCAGCGGCAAAAGGGACTGCTGTACCATCCTTGCAGCCGCGTCCAGGTACTTCTCTTCGTGCCACTTCACCTCAACATACGAAGGGCCGCCCGAGCGCTTGGAACGAAGTTGCGTCGCAAGAGTCAGGGACACGACGGGGAACGGATGCCCCAGACAGTGTACATGGAATATGGGCTTGTATATGTCACCGCTGGAATCACGGTCCAGGCAGATGCCTACCAGTAATGGGCCCACACGCCTCAGCAGCCACCTAGGCCGATAGACCCCGAGACTGGGAATCTCCCTTTGCCAGTCCTCGGTGATCTTTCTCTCACGAGGCCCAGTTAAGAATGCGGAGGAGGTCAAGGGCGCACCTCTGTAACCGATGTCGCACCAGGCACGTTCTCCATGAACTGTTGCTCTCGCTGCTGGGTCAACCCGGCCGTCCCAAACTTATAGTCCCATACAGCCCCGGTGTTGGTGTCGAAGACATCAGGCCGAACGCTACCCGGGGTACCATACCGGACCCTAACGCCGCCATTCGGGACATCACTGACTCTTCGCCTTTTCGTGATCAGCGGTGTCTCCACGTCTTTCAGTCTGGCTCTGCAATGCCCGCCCTACGCAACGCCATCAGGCCTCGCTGCAAATCCTTGAAGTTCCGCGCGGCCTTGGGCGCAACCAGTATTCCGTCGCTCACATTCCTCCTGGCGTAAGCGTCCAGGAGCACGGACCGGTAGGTTCCGGACAGGTCGACCTGTCGCCAAAGGCCCTCTTGGATGGCTTTGGATCGGACAATTACTTGAGTCTCTGGATCGCGGCGCACCAAGTCGAGCGGTATTCCCTCGACCTCCCCGGAAGTGAACTCTGCTTCGGAGATGTCCAACGCCCAATCGACCTTGGCATAATACTCCGCGTTGGCCCGATCCATACGTTCTTGGACACGGGGGACACCCCACGCGGGGACGGAAGAGGTGTATGGTACTGCTCGACGGAGTTTGATGCTGCCAACCTTTCCACGCAGCACAACATGCCGGTAGGCACAGGCGTTGGCAATGAGCAGTTGTCCCGTTTCCAGGCCGTCGATCATGACATCCTCGATGATGGCCGGCCAGATGCCACAGTTTACCTCCTCACACTGGACAATCTTCATTCTGCAGAACGTGGAGCGCTTGCCCGGATCCAGGGTTATGGAAACCGCGCACCTTTCGAAGCGACACCGGTAGAACGCCAGATCGCTGAAGATGGTGCCGGATTCTCTGTCATCAACATCCATGAATGTTTGGCTTCTGAATGCTTTGGTCATGGTCTCTCGTATGGAATATTAACCGTATCTGGGATTCGCGGACATCTGTCGTTGTTCTGCATCTCCATAATCAGCAACGTCCCCGAATCCACCCGCTCCCTTGAGCAATTGCCATGGTGTCACCGATTACCATGATCCAACGTGTCCCCTAACCGAGAATCTTACCGAGTCTCAATCTCAACAGCGCCGTATCCATAAAGCGATTCGGTCGCGATCCCAGAGTCGTCGTCGATCGGGTATTCTGTCTCTATTAGTAGAGGGTCGGCATCCGAATGTCTTACTAGCCGCGGTCCTCTTTTTCCAAGCGGGTCCCTCCTGACGAAGTCTGGCATAGGCCACTTGGACCGATCCCAATGGGGGATGCGCCCGCGAATTCGCCACTCTCCCTTGATCAGCCCAAGATCGCCGAAGATGACCCTGAGGACTGCGTTGCTGGCATCCAGGTCGCCTAGCATGACATTGCCAGGCGCTGCTAGGCGCGGCCCAAAGAAATACCCAAGCAACACCTTTCCTTTAGGACTGGCGCGAGCGACCACCCCGCGAGCATATGCGCCGCGTCTAAGTGGAACCAGGAAAGCAGTGCCTTCTGAATAGGGAAGAGTCATCGGTTCTCCTACCCATCGTCAGCCATCCTCTCACATCCCGAATCTCGCGAGGCAAGTGCATCGAGAACGCGACGCAGCCCCTCTTCGCCTCCGAGTTCCAGGAGGTCATTCTTGTTAAGGACACCGCGGCGCTGCCCTGCGCCGGCCCACTTCCGCTTCATTCTGAAGATGACTGCCAGTCTCCTGGAAGCAAGATCATCCTTCCCCTCAAACGTCCCCACCAATCGTTCGACCGTGCTCGGATAATCATCCACAATGATATGGTCATCATCCTGCGGGAAGAGCACGTTCGTCATATCCAACCCACGAAACTCTACCCAGCGCAACTTGGCTCCTGCAAAACTGACATTATCCATTTCGTTCGGGGGGAATGCCTCTCCCTTGAAGCCTCGTCGGTAAAACAGCACCTCCTGTAACTCGCCGGTAAACTCGCAATTGGTAAATGCGCTTGTCTGAAAGTCCACCTTATTGAGGCGTGTGTGTTTGAACGTACAGCCGGTAAACTCAGTGGCGACATATGAACTCTGCCGGAGATCGGCCCCCGCAAAGTCCACATTCCGGAAGACGTTCCTCTTTCCCTCTTGCACGGCACCTAGCGCGGACCCGCGGAGGTCGGTCGAGCGAAAGCTCGTGTCGGTAATCGTCGTTGACCAGATCCGCCAACCCTGGCAACTGCTTTTGTCAAATACACAGTCACTGAGTCCGCAATCGAACAACCGAAGTCCGTTCAGTCGCGACCCGGTGAAGTCCAACCTCCTCCAAGCCGCTCCCCTGACAGTGATGACATTCAATTGGACAACATCGGCTATGGCCGTGCGAATCGTCCTTCGCGCAACCGGTTCGGGAACAACCAACCCACTCAGGTCGATTCGTCCATCCTTCAGGTGCAGGCCCAAGCCATCCAGAGGCTCGCCGCGGATCAATCTCTTCAGTACCTCAGTGTCCATCACGACCCTCAGTCTGAATAAAAGAGCGGACTGCCTTGTCCAAACATTGGTGTGTATTTTCTCACATGCATGCCCCATTGGCCAGGGGTCGTGACGTCCCACCACGTGCCAGCCGCGGGATCGTACACATCGGGACCAAACTGAAACCGGGGGGTGGTCTGCAGGTTCCCCAGGAGGGGATCAGCGGCCACAGACTCTTTGAAGAACGTGTCAATGCGTTCGCCGGTGAAAAGGCCTTCCATGTCTGGATCTGTAAGCAAACGTCTGGCCTGTGCTTCGGTGAACCCGTCCCGAAGTAGACGCTCGAGAGCGTCATCCAGATGTGCTTTGAGTCGCGATTCCAGCGTCGCTGCGTCTTCCGCGGTACTTGCGACCTTGCAGACGGTGTTCTCAAGGGCACCAGTTTCGGCTTGCGCGGCGGCTCGGGCGGCGGCAGCTTGCGCCCCGAGTCCCCAGCCATCGCGGGGTCATCTCCTCCGGCAGCCGCAGCGATATTCAGGATGATCAGGCTGCCGCCTTGAACGCCTCGGCGAAAGGACTCAAATGTGTCGAGGGGTTCGTTTGTTGCCAGATCAACACCGGATAGCCCTTCGCCTATCTGGGTAACACCCGTCAAGTCGCTGAAGTACAGATCAGTGAGCAACACATTGGACGACGTTTGCTCGAAGCTTGCACCAGCCGCCACCTGTGATGCGATGAAGGACTCAAATCGGGCGGACGTCGCTGCGATAGCTTGTTGCAGGTATCCTTGCTCAAATCCTTGTGGTATCTGTGCCCAGCGCCTGGATCAATCAAAGCAGCACCTGCCTCCTGTATAGTGTATAGCAGGCTGCTCGTAGCATTCGTCAGACCATAATCGCCGGCGAATTGTGCACGTTGGATCTCCTGATTTGACAGGAATCGGCCCTGCAGTGCAAGATTCATCAACTCCTCGGCGAACTGCCCGTTCGGATCGATCGCGTACGTCGGCCTGGAGCCCGCAAACCCGTACAGGTTCTTCCCGCCCGTTTCCCCCAGTGGATCTCGATTCACCCATCTCCCGAGCCGTGGGCTGTAGTAGCGGTAGCCATAGTAGTACAGCCCGGTTTCGGTATCGTTCCACTTCGTGCTGAAGCGGAACACGTTTGCGCTGGCGTACGTTCCCTCGGCCGTCAGAGTGTTCCCATATGGGTCGTACTCGTATCTGGCGACCACAGACCGATCGCTCGCACGGATGACTTGCCCGACGTTGCCGTTCCCGTCGTAGAAGAACCAATATGACCCAGCGCTCGAGCCGCTTGTCTCTTCGACGGCCAATAGCCCGCCGATCCCGCCGGCGCCCCGAATAGTTCCCGAGAGATCGAGGCCCCAGGTGAACTTCTGCTGCGCGACCCCGGCGCTGTTGAGGACCATCACCACGTTCCACCCGTCGTAGACGAACCGTTGGTCGCTATCGATCGTCCAGTTGCCGCCATCCCAGTGCCGCACCTCTTTCCGCACCCGACGGCCCAGGTAGTCATACTGGCAGGTCACCTTCTTGGCACCGGTGGTGGGAGTCTGCGGCTCGACCGCGATCAGGCGGTTCTCGCCGTCCCAGGTGTACAGTGTCGCTGGCACGTTGCCCGACGGAGCCCCCGGACCGCCGAAGGACGTTTGCAGTAGCAGGAAGTCCTTCAGGTCCACGTGCCCATCGCCGTTGAGATCGGGCTTTTCGCAGCCGGCGGCCACTGTGCCAATAGGCCCAGTGAAGCAGCCGTCGAAGACGTTGAAGTCCAGCAGATTAACGGCCCCGTCCGCGTTGAAGTCGGCCGCCGAGGCCGTCCGTATGAGATTCCCGTCGGGATCGTAGGACAGGACCTCGTTGGGCGGCGTGATCTTCTCGTACTGGTTCAGGTTGCTGGCCGTGTAGGTGGCGCCGGGCGGCGTGACGGGGCCGTCCGTGTGGCTCTGCCGGTTCCCGATGTTGTCGTATGCGTAGCCCCGGCGCTCCGCGGTCACTTCTGTCCCGGCATTGTCCGGGTCGATGCCTTCGTGGCGGTACGAACTGGTCAGTTCACTGCGGTCATTGTAGCCCCATTTGTTCAATCGGGAGGCCGCGAAGGCTGTGCCCTGGTTGACCACCGATGCCCGCCGCCCCAGCGGATCGTACGTGTAGCCGTAGTTGGAGACGGTTGTGGCGCCGGTCTTGTTCTCGATGCTCGATAGAACGTCGCGGTGATCGACCGGCGTGGCCTCCGGGCCGTATAGCCATGTGGCCGATGCCAGCGTGCTGGCACCATCGCTGTACGACAACGAGTTCACGAGGTCAGCATTGGTGACGTAGCCGTACACGACACCGCCGCTCGGCAGACCCGGCCCTGAAACGTTGTTCAGTCGACCGACGGTGTCATAGCCGTATGCAACGGCATAGTCGTTGCCAATCGACAGGCCCGCGTACCGGCCGGGGACTTCGCCTGCACCGGACCCCTGATAGCTGCGGGTAATCGTCTTGCTAAAGAGCCCACCGCCCGAGCCGTTGATGCTCTCGCTCAGCGGCTGCATGGCATCATTGTATGTGAACGTTCGCGTGCCCACAGCGTCCGTAACCGTTGCCGGTTGGCCCAGCCGGTTGTACGAATACGTCAGTTCGGGTGTACCGTCGGAGTATGTAACTCCCTTGAGTTCGCCCGTCTTGAGGCTGTCCGTCGGGCCGTAGTACGCGTACGTGGTAGTTACACCCCTCGCCCACGTCCTCGTCGCAAGCCGGCCCTGGGCCGAGTATGCATAGTCCACGTGGGTCCCATCGGCGTACGTTTTGGAGGTAAGCAGCCCACTGGCGGGGTCGTACGCCCACTGCGTGACCTCAGCATCGGTGTCCGACGGGCTTGGCCAGGCAGAGCCTGTCCAGGTGTAGACACCGCCCGGGTCGCGGTATGTCTTCAGCGTCTTCAACTGACCGAGATCATCGTACTCGCGGGCTGCCGGGTAGGTGGCCTCGCCCCAGGTACGGATCTGCTGCCCACGGTCGTTGTAGTCGAAGTACTGCTTCTTGCCGGCGGGGTCCTCCACAGAGGACAGTCGCCCGTTGGCATCGTACGTGTACGTGGTCTGCCGCCCGTCGGCGTCTTTGACGTAATACACCTTGCCTTTGGCGGCAACGCCCGAGGCATAGTAGACCGTTTCGGCCGTGCCCTTCCGCGCATCGACGAACTTCGTCGGACGGGCGAGCGCGTCATAGCCATATTGCGTGAGGAGGCCGGTCTTGGACGTAACGGACTGAACCAGCCGGTTGACCGTGACCGTGACTTCGTCGTCGGTACTATCAGGATAATGTACGAGCCGAGTGTCTGTCTTGTTAGCGGAGTCGACGGTGACGACTGTCTTCGTCTGATTCTGATTTGAGTCGATCCACTTGGTCAGAGCTGTTACGACACCGGTTACACCGGTGTCGCCGCTGAGCCACACTTTCCGGGTGCCCGCCGTGACGGGCGTATCGACGTTGTCCTGGTTGTAGACACTGTTCTCCGTGACCCACCACCAGGCGTTATCCTCCTGCGCGTAGGCAGCTTGCGTCTCGGTGATACGGTCGACGGAGCCGTTCGTCAGCTGCCCGTCGCCGTCGGCGTCCAAGCCCATCCGACAAAGCCTGCCCGAACGAATCGTACTCATGGATCGTCGCGGCCCTGCCGTCAGGAGTGACCTTCCAAAGCTTGCCCTTGGCGGGGCCATCGGTCGTGTAGTAATCATACGTTGTAGCGATGGTGGTGGGTGCGCCGCTGGCCGGACATCCGGACCTTCGCTGGACCTTCGTACGCCCGAGCGCATCGACGACGGTCTCGACCCACATCGCCGATCCGTAATCGCCGCTGTAGACCTTCGTGCGCAGATTGTCGCCCTCAAGGTCGTACACATAGTACTGCATCACGACGTTGCCGCGGGTCACCGTCTTGAGCCGGCCATCGGGATAGTACTGCCTCGTTTCCATGGCCTCGCCCGGACGAATCGTTGTCTCGATGCGAGGAGCAACCGACGGGTAGCCGTACTGCGTCCGGAGGCCGGAAGCATCGGTCGTGTGGTCGACGCGGCCATCAAGGCGATAGGCCGTTTCAGTTGTGGGCGTTCCGCCTACGGTCCTGCTAAGTTGACGCCCCTTGCCGTCGTACGTGTAGGTTGTCGTGATCGATGGGCGGTAGCCAATGTCTCCCGGACTGCCGCTGCTGTCGATGCCTTCCACCGTCTTCTGGAGGAGATGGCCGAGGACATCGTAACGCTCATAATCGGTTCGCGTGCCATCGGTGGCCGTTGCCGACTCGCGATAGCAGCAGTCCCAGGCCGAGGTCGCGTGTGTCGCGTTCGGATAGTATGAGGCTGTCTGGTGGCCCTTGTCATCATACTCATGCCGGGTCACGCCGAGCGAAGCGAACGTTCCCGAACCGGTGCAAACACGCGCTTCCTCGAGCCATACAGGGCCCAGATCGTCGACGACGGAAACGTCTTGCGTGGTCTTCAGGGCGATGCCACCTGGGAACGATGTCGTCCCGTGTGTGACGGTGATCTGTACAGCCCCCGTACCGCTCGCGTTGAAGACATGAGTGCCCTGATCGTAACCGCCGGCCACATAGTCGTAGGTATCCAGGCGGCCGTCAGGGTACTCGATCGTGTGAACCCGGCCGCTGATCTCCTGGCTCATCGGGTCTACCGGCAGGTAAGTCGTCCTCGTTCGGAGGTTGTCCGGCTGTCCATACCGATTCGAGGCACTTGGTGCCGCATCCAGCTCCTCAATCTCGACCCTCTCGCCAGTCGCAGAGTCGATGTAGTGGGCATGGTACGTTCGGGCAACAACGTGCCCCTCGATCTTCTCGGTCACCGTTCGCGGACGGCTGCGTTCCACGTCGCCCGTATCGCTGGCGTCCACGGGCGCGTAGTTGTACTCGAGAGCATTGACAGAATCCGCAGGTGGGGGGTCGGTCATGGCCACATCATGCCATGACCTGTACTGCGCTTTGGGCCTGCCATCCGGGTAGTACCCATAGCACACCCACGATCCGTCGGGATACAGTACGCTCTTAGGGAGACCGAACTTCTTGCCTTGATCGTCGGTGGTGGTGTAGTAGTCCCACGTTGTAGTTAGATCGGACCCTTCGGGATCGACCTCCTTTGCCGTCATGACGTTCGAACCGATCGGCATCGGGGGCGATGTTGACGTAGGTCCGGAGTTCTTTGTGGGCCGCGGTCTGTTGTCCGCCGTCGACGGCCAAGACGGTGGTCGTCTCGGTACGAATGCCAGACGAGTACTCCGATTTCTCCAGCACCTCGATCCGCGCGGGATTACCGTCCTTGTCGCTTGTCGTCAGTTGCCAAGTCGCCGTCTGCGTTGGCTCCGATTCGCCCTGCGACTGCATCTCCGATTGGGCCGACGCGTACGCATACGTATAGGTGTAATCGTACTGTGCTGTCGGCGAGCCGGCGAGCTCCTTGGCCACGTGGAGCCGCCGGCTGTCGTCTTCGGTATCCGGGACAGATACGACATACCTGGCGAACGGAACACCAGATACTGGGTAGAGTCCCCCGCCGTCCTCCCCAGGAACCCCTCGGGCAATGAAGCTCACGGGTACGCCGCCGGCGGCACGGAACTCGCCGCCGGCAACCAACTGGGTGCCGTTGACGGCCAAGGAGTATACGGAACCATTCATCCCACCGCCAGTCGACAGCCACGACGTGCCATCCCACCTGGCAATTCGGTTGCACGTGATGCCTCCGGCCGTCGTGAAATCGCCCCCTGCGACCAGGTCGGTGCCATATAAGGCAAGGGCCCGCACCGCCAGCCCGTACCCGTACACAGTGTTGTCTCCCATCCCTGTTCCCAGTGTCCGCCAGCCGTTCGCCCCGCTCCAGCGGGCGATGCCGTTGGCGGTCACGCTCCCTGCCATGGTAAAAGCACCGCCCACGATCAGCTCGTCACCATAGACCGCCAAGGCATATACGCAAAATGATGAATCCTCTATGCCGCTGCCCAACGTTCTCCAGCCATCCGTCTCGTTCCAGCGGGCGATCCCGTGGACTGTCAGGCCGCCGGCCGTGTTGAAGCCGCCCGCCACGAACAGATCGTCACCATAGACGGTCAAGGCGTTCACACCGTCCCACGAATCCGCTATGCCGGCACCCAACGCCCTCCAGCCATTCGTCTCGTTCCAGCGGGCAATCCCGTGGACCGTCAAGCCGCTGGCCGTACTGAATTTGCCGCCTACAATCAGGTCACTGTGGTAAACGGTCAGAGCCTGCACGCCAGAGATCGACAGAGGTTGCACGCCTGTGCCAAGGGCTCGCCATCCGTCCGTCTGGTTCCAGCGGGCGATGCCGTTGCAGCTGATCCCTCCCACTTGCAGGAAGGAACCCCCTACGACCAGATCTCCGTTATAAGCAGCGTATCTGTTTAGCGGTCTGAGGTGTTAGCCCGCCGGGGCGGGGAGGAAGTGCCCAAGGTAGGCGGCTCGCTGACGGGGTGTGGCGCGAATCAGGTTTGACAGCAACCTCAGGCTGTCGCGGGTCTGCTGAGCGCAGGTGGCAAACAGACTACCCAGCACCTCCTGGGCATGGGCCCCGGCCCACGTGCGATTTCCCCCGAAGACCTTGCGATTGGCCACCATCGGACGGATCGCCTGCTCGGCTGGCCAGTTGCTCGCCTCCAGCCCCCATACGTACAGGAACGTGAGGATCTGTTCGGCGTGCCGGGCCAAATGGTCCCGGAACTTCCGGTTACCTTCGTGCGAGAGCCTCCAGCCCAGCAATCCCTTCAGTCGCGATTCCAATCGCCCCTGCGCTACAGCCAAGCCGTAAGAGCTGATCGAAAAGACATCCCGTCGGTCCCGCAGGTCCAGGGCGTCCAGCAACAATTGGTGAACCTGCCGCGGGAAGCGGACCGCCCCGCGGCGGGCCCGTTCCAACAGGTCCTGGGCCCGGCGCAGCAGGTGGGTGACACACTGCTGATGCTCCGCCTGCTCCAGGCCGTCATACGGAGCCCACCCGTCATGCGTCATCCACCCGCTATAGTCTCTGCCCAGCACCTCTTCCAGCACATCGCGGCCGCGGCTGGGACGAATCACGTAGTATCTGACCTGCTCGCCCGCGAAGACCCATAGCCACTTCAGCAGCCCGCCGACCTTCCAGCCCGTCTCGTCGGGATAGACCGTATCGCTGGCCCGCACGATCTGGCCGATGCGGTCGTAGAACGCTTCGGCTCGCTGCGCTGCCCGCTGCACGACCTGGGCGGCCCCGCCTCGGCTGATCGAGATGCCGAAGCCGTCATTTAACAGTCCCTGGATGTCCCCGTAACTCAGTCCGTACTTGTCCTTCATCATCGCGATCAGGGCTTGCAGGTCCGGTCCGGTCTGTGAGGCCGCCGCCCCGCTCGCCTGCGAGGTCTGCAAGCGATGCCGCGGACGAATGCGTCGGCCGCACGCGCGGCACCCTCCGACGTGGACATCGAACCGCCGTACGAGGGGCTTGCGCGGGATTTCGACCTGGAATTGCCGATCGATGTGATCTTCCCGCACAGGCCCGCCGCAGTCGGGGCACCGCTCGGGCAGAGGCACGTCGTGGATCTCGTCAGGCATCTGCTCCGGCAGAGGGCGATGCGCCTTGGGACCATAATCTGCCCCGGCCTTGCGACCGGGAAGCTTAGGGTTTGCTTTGGGCGGTCCCTTGGAAAACGGCGCGGCTTGCCGTTTGGTGGCTCGCAGGGCTTCCTGGAATTGGGCGGTCAGTTCGCGAACTTGAGCGGTCAACTGCCGAACCTGCCCTTCCAGTTCCGTTACTCGCTGCCGGAGTTGCTGATTCTCGGCCAGAAGTTCTTCGTAACTCGCTCGGGCCATCCTTGACCCCGCTTGCTCGCCGGTTCCAACCGCGTCGCAACCCAAGTTCCACCGCGCCGGCGGCAACACTATTATATGCCAACCACTCCGCTCACCAATCAGTGTCTTTCAGGCCGCTAAACAGATACTAAGCAGCAAGGGCGTTTACGTCCGCCCAGGTATCCACCTCACCACCCACGCTACCGTCCACCGTCTGCCAGCCGGCAGCGTCGTTCCAGCGTGCGATGCCGGTGTACGTGGTCGAGGGAGAACTTCCCAACCGGAAGGGGCCCGCAGCGATCCAGCCGCCATCGTACGTCGTCAGGGCGCACACGGCACCCTTGGCTTCCGCGCCCATGGCCGACCATACCGGCGGAAGCTTGGCACCCACCTGGTTCGGACGATACCAGCTGAGGGTATATCCCTCCTCACCGGTTGGAACAATGTCGACCAATCCCTGCGCTGGGTTGTATACCTGCCGCAGCCAGTCGGTCCCCATATCTCGTACCACGTCAACGTCGGTGCTTGCATTGAGCACGCCAAGCTCGAACATTTGCCGCGTCACCTGGCAAGCCGAACCATTCATCGGGCTGGACAACGAGCGTTCCGGCTGATCCCGACGGGCCGGCCCTGCCCAAGTCAAACGTCATGCCGTCCTGTCCCAGTCCAAACGACCCGCTGCCGGGCTGATCGCAGGTTCTCGCAGATGCCGTCGCAGGAGACTTCGACGATCTTATTGGCCACTCGTTCAAGCCAACCCGGCGTGTCACCCCCGTACCATCCGACTACTACCACTTGCCCAACTTCTTTTCCGGCAGTGAATAGGCCATCCTCCGTAAGCTGGCAGCCGAAGGTGTCGCTGTCGTTGAACTTCCAGATGATCTCCGGGACGGGCCCATCAGCGTCGTACGCCGTGAGCTGGGCGGAGGATTTCCCGTCCGGAGGAAGCGGATAAACCGTGGGAGGCGTAACTGTAATCGTAACCCTCTCGATCACTACCGCTTGGGCCATCGCCGGATAGGCGCATGCGAGGAGCAAGCAAGATGCAGCCACAACTCGCAAATAGCCTCGATTCAGTCCCAGCGACATGCGCTGATCCTCCCTGTCATTTCAATCAACAAATACCGCATCCCTTGCAGCCGATCATCCTTTGAATGAGTACAGGACGATCCCGAGGCCCACACATGGCTGCGATCTCACCCACGGCCCGGCATTTGACCTCTTGGCGCACCAACGCGACGGGTTCTCAACGGCATCCCTCAAGCAAATATGCCATGAAACAAGAAATCGGCATCAGACAGGTAGTACAAGTATACAGAGCAATCGAATCGCTCCGCTGCTGTACGACCACGACCCTTCCGTCCAAGTCTGCTTAACTACAAATGCACTGAGCACGTCGCAACAGCATGGCCCGCGCTGCGACCTCATTCACTGCATCCACAACAGAAAGCACATGCCGGCTGGCACTATAGGTACGCAGCCCACCGATGTCAATACACTTATTAGTAACGCCACGACAGATACCAGCGCTGCAAGACAATCGCTGACAGCGCCGGACATTGCAGGCCCACCCATGCCAGCGGGGGGCTGCGAAGCACTCCCGAAGACTGTCAGACTCTGTCGCGTGCTAGGTAAGCGGCGCAGCCGGTTGAGCCTTGTGGATATCGGGAGGCCGAGCGCTTGCGTATACCAGGAGCGCCGTGTTGGCGGACATGCGGGAGAAGCACCCGCTGACAGCCGCGTCGTACTACCATGAAATGAGCAATGCCCCCAGAAGCTGGCTAGAATTGTCAGAACGTACGGAGTCTGACGATGCGACGGTACGAATTGACGGACGAACAATGCGAACAGATTCAGGGCGTGATGCCGCCCAATGGTCAGAGCGGCGGACAGTGGCGGGAACACCGCCTGGTGCTCAATGACGTGTTCTGGCTTCTGCACAGCGGAGCCCAGCGGCGAGAACTGCCGGAGGCGCTGTGGCCCCTGGAAGACCGTCTACGACCGCTTCAGCCGCCGGCGCAAGGTCTGTTCGACCAAATCCTGCAGTGGTTGTAGGTCCGACTGGATCAGGACGGTCAGATCGGCTGGGACCTCTGGTGCGTGGACGGCTCGAACATCCTGGCTTCGCGGACTGTCCTAGAAAGCGGCAAGAAGGGGAGCCGAAGAGCCGACGCTTCTGCGCACTGCGATGTCACGGCCAGCTGCTTGGCCTCATAGTCGCCGCCCATTGATGGGACTCCACCTGAAGCATCTGTCTGGATCTGCTAAAGACACAGACGCTCCTTGCTGTCGAAAGAACGCCATTGCAAAGGCAAGAAAGACTCGTTCGTGATTGTGGCAAAGCCACTTTGTGCGATTTTGTGCACATGTAGTGGACATGTCGGAATTCGTAACTTCAGCATGTGACGCTGGTTATGATCCGAGCAGAGAAGAACGGAGAGGGAGGGATTCGAACCCCCGGAGCCCCGAAGGGCTCAGCGGATTTCAAATCCGCCGCTTTCAGCCGCTCAGCCACCTCTCCACGAGTCTTCTCGACAGCGCTCGGGTCAGACCAACCATACGCGCCGGGTCCCGTAGCCCTTGAGAATAGACCCGCTGACGCTCCATGGCAAGGGCCATCAACCGATCACGATGTTGACCAGCCGGCCCGGAACCGCGATCACCTTGCGGACCTTCTTGTCGCCGATGAGCTCCTGGACCTTGGCGTCGGCCAGGGCGGCAGCCTCCAGGCCCTTGGCATCCACATCGGCTGACACGGTCAACTTCGCGCGGACCTTGCCGTTGATCTGGACAGCGACCTCGACCTGGTCCTGCCGCGCCAGGGCCGGATCGAAAACCGGCCACGGCTCATAGGCGATCGAGCCCTTCCAGTCGCCCCCGTGCAGGCGCTGCCAGAGTTCCTCGGCCACGTGCGGGGCGAAGGGCGCCAGCAGCAGCAGGAACTGGGCGAGGACACCCGCCGGCCGGACCTCGCGCGGGGTCATCTCGTTGACGAAGACGATCATCTCGGCGATGGCCGTGTTGAAGCCGAATCCTTCGATGTCAGCCGTTACGCCCTGGATGGCCTGGTGAAGGGCCCGCAGGGAGTCGGCATCGGGCTGGACGTCCTGCACAGCCGTCGCCCGGGCACCCGTCTCGGAATCGACGATCAGCCGCCACGCACGGTGCAGGAAGCGGTGCACGCCCAGCACGTCGCGGGTGTTCCACGGCTTGCTGGCCTCCAGCGGGCCCATGTACATCTCGTAGAGGCGGAGCGTGTCGGCCCCGTACTGGCTGACCACGTCGTCGGGGTTGACGACGTTCTTGAGGCTCTTGGACATCTTCTCGATCGACTCGGCGAGCTTCTCGCCGGTGTCCTTGTGGTACGCGCCGTCCTCGCGGAAGTCGATCTTGTCGTAGCCGACGTACATGCCGCGGCTGTCGCGGTAGGCGAAGCCGCGGATCATGCCCTGGTTGAAGAGCTTGGCGAACGGCTCGGGCGTCGAGACGTAGCCCAGGTCGAAGAGCACCTTGTGCCAGAAGCGGGCGTACAGCAGGTGCAGCACGGCGTGCTCGGCGCCGCCGACGTACAGGTCGATACCGCCGGCCTTCTGCGCGTCGGTCTTGGACCAGCCCGCCACGCCGCCGCAGCCCATCCAGTACTTCTCGACCGTTGGATCGACGAACGCCTTGTCGTTCTTCGGGTCCAGGTAGCGCAGGTAGTACCAGCACGAGCCTGCCCACTGCGGCATGGTGTTGACCTCGCGCTGCGCGGCTGCGCCGCAGATCGGGCAGGTCGTGTTGACCCACTCGGTGATCCGCGCAAGCGGCGGCTGCGGCGGGGCATCGGGATCGTCTGACGCCTTCGGCTGGAAGTCCTCCATGTGCGGCAGCAGCAGCGGCAACCGGTCCTCCGGCAACGCCACCGCGCCGTACGTGGGGCAGTGGACGATCGGGAACGGCTCGCCCCAGTACCACTGCCGGCTGAACAGCCAGTCGCGCAGCTTGTAGTTCACCGCGAACCGGCCCAGGCCGGCTGACGCCAGGGCGATCGTGACATTCTTCTTGAACTCCGCCGTCGGCAAGCCGTCGTACCCATCGCTGTTGATCGCCGAGCCGGTGCCGACGAAGCACCGTTTGCCGGCCAGGACCTGCTCGACCATCTGCTCCGGGCGGGTAGCATCGTCGGGGTACTCCTCCTTGACCGCAGCGGGCGTGGGCCTCACCACGGCCACGATCGGCAGGCCGAACGCCCGGGCGAAGTCGAAGTCGCGATCGTCGTGGGCGGGCACGGCCATGATCGCCCCGGTGCCGTAGCCCATCAGGACGTAGTCGGCCACCCAGATGGGGATCTCCTGGCCGGTCACGGGATTGATTGCGAAGGCCCCGGTGAAGACGCCGGTCTTGTCCTTGGTCTCGGCGATGCGCTCCAGCTCGCTGCGGTTCTTCGCCTGCTGCACGTAGGCCAGGACGTCCTTGCGGCGGTCGGCGGTCGTGATCTTCTCGACCAGCGGATGCTCGGGAGCCAGCACCATGTAGGTCGCGCCGAAGAGCGTGTCGGGCCGCGTGGTGTAGATCCGTAGGACATACCGAGCCGGCGTGGCTGGGTAGCCGTGCCGGACCCGGCCGGCCTGGAAGGCCGCGAAGGTCTCGCAGTCCTTCGTGACGGCCGCGGCGGCCTCGCCGGCCAGCAGGAAGTCCACCTCCGCGCCTTCGCTCTTGCCGATCCAGTTGCGCTGCATGATCTTGATCGGCTCGGGCCAGTCGCACATCGCCAGGTCGTTCACCAGCCGGTCGGCGTAGGCGGTGATCCGCAGCATCCACTGGCGCATCGGCCGGCGGTAGACGGGATGGTTGCCGCGTTCGCTGCGGCCCTCGTTGGTGACCTCCTCGTTGGCCAGCACGGTGCCCAGCGCGGGGCACCAGTTGACGGGCACCTCGGCCATGTCCGCCAGGCGGTGATTGTCGAGGACCTGCCGCCGCTGGGCCTCGGACAGTGCCGACCACTGCCGCAGGCCGGGTGCCACGCCTGCGTTGTTTGCAGGCGTGCTGCCCGCCGGCAGGTGTGCTGCGGCGCGAGCCTTCGGCGCCGCCACCGCGTTGCCGGCTGCATCGACCGCGCGTACGCCGGCCTCCAGTTCCTGGACGAGTTCCTTGATCCGTCGCGCCCGGCCCTTGATCGTGCGACCGCCAGCGTCGGTCCAGACCATTTCGGCGTCGTACCAGGCGTTGAACATCCGCAGGAAGATCCACTGCGTCCAGCGGTAGTAGTCCGGGTCGGTCGTGGCCAGCCGCCGCGACCAGTCGTAGGAGAAGCCGAACATCTTGATCTGCCGCTCGATGTTGGCGATGTTCCGCTCGGTGGTGATGCGCGGGATGGATGCCGTGCTCGACGGCGTACTGCTGGGCCGGCAGGCCGAAGGAGTCGTAGCCCATCGGGTGCAGGACGTTGTAGCCCTGCATGCGACCGTAGCGGCTGACGATGTCGGTGGCGGTGTAGCCCTCCGGGTGGCCGACGTGCAGGCCCGCGCCGCTGGGGTAGGGGAACATGTCCAGGACGTAGAGCTTGGGCTTGCCGGATCGAAGCCCGGCTCGCCGGGGTTGGGCAGGCGGAACGTTTCGTGCTTCGCCCAGTATTCCTGCCACTTCTTCTCGATGGCCAGGAAGTCGTACGTCGCGGCCTGCGTGGTGGTACTCATCTTCGGAATCCTCAACTGGCGCAAGACGGTGCGGCGCAGGGACCGATACACGTACAGACTCCCGCGTCGCCAGCCAGATGGGCCATGATATGTTTGGTAAAAGAGGGCGTCAACGGAGGGCGTCCCGCCGAAATCCGTCACACGCCCTCCAACTCGGTCGGTCGGGCACGACCGCGGCAGCCGCCCGGGTGTCGGAGGCAAGCCCCGTTGGACCCGCCGCGATTCCCGCTATTCCAGGAAGTCCGGCCCCTGCTCGACGTCGAACTCGTCCTGGCGGTCGCGCTGGCTCTCCTGGCGGCTGGTGAGGTAGCGCCGCATGAAGTCGCGCATCTTCTCGCCGCCGAGGTCCAGCCCCAGCTGGCCGGCCTTCTGGAAGACCGCCTCGGGCGACAGGCCCAGTTCCACACCGTAGTGCATCATGGCAAAGGCCGCGGCCCGGGGCTCCGTGCCGCAGTGCACGTAGACGGGGCCCATCAGCTGCTTGAGGTCGTGGCGGAACATGTCGACCTCTTCGTCGTGGATGTCATCCATGAAGACCGGAATGTGCGAATACCGCAGGCCGTTGGCGCGGACGATCTCCCCTTCATCTTCGGGACTGATCTCCATGTCCTTCTCCCCCGGAATCCGCAGGTTGATCACCGTCAGGTAGCCCTCTTCGGCCAGATGCTGGATGTCCTCCTGGCTGGGCTGCGGCCCGACGGCCAGCGCCTCGGTGATCCGGACGACTTCCTTGCCTTTGACCTTCATGATTCGCCCCTTGTGGAAGCAGACGTGCCTGTGGCGGCTGCCGGACGACGGGCGCCGGCCCGCCGATCCCCCGTTGCAGCCTGCCCGGGAACCAGGTTCGTCTACACGACGTTAGGTTGACGGGGAAACCCGGTCAAGAATGGGAAGGACCGACACAAAACCGCGCCGGGCCCTCCCCTGCCGCAAATCGGCGCGGAACAACAACCGCCCCTTGCGCTTCAGCCCGTGCAGGTCGCGCACCCGCCGGGCCTCCGATCGGACTGACCGCATAGCCGCCGAAAGGTAGCGAGCGCAGCCGGCGAAGTACAGGTTGGATATGCCTCCATAAAGAGAGCCGGATCCCGGGGGGGATCCGGCTCTCGGTTTTCTCCCGACTGCCGTCCGTCATGGACGATGCATGATTCCGCGCCTTTGACACCACCGAAGAGTACCGACGTCGGTGCCAGCGGAATCCACCGGGTGCCATGGCCGCGCTGTCTGCGGCCATGCCGACCCGCTCACAGAAAGAGCGCCGCACACCAAGCAACAGGAACCGCTTATCTCACGGTCCAGTGCGTCCCCGTCCCCGTTCACTTACTCACCGCCCCACCCGCCCCGCCTTGCCCAGACTCCCCTGGCAGGTACGACCTGAGCATTGCCAGGATGTCGTCCGCCCCATCAACCGACCCCCGCGCTGCGACGGCGTCGGTCAGATCGTCTATGGCTTCTTTCGCCGGCTCCGCCGGAGACTTCGACTCCGTCACCGCGCGGCCGTACTCCGCCCGCGCCCGGTCCACCTCACCCGTCAGCAGCAGCCCAAGCGCCATGTTCACTCGGGCACGCCACTCGCACGGATCTATCTTCAAGGCCGCCTCAGAGTCCGCAATCAGCGACCCGACGTCCCCCCGACCGTAAGCAGCCCACCCTCTGCCAACAAGCGCTCTCACCCGCTGCTCCGCCGGAGCATCCGCCATCCCGAGCACCGTCGTGTAGTCCGCCACTGCCTTCTCGAGCTCGTTCATCCTCCGATGGGCAACCCCGCGATTGAACAGGGCCATGGCCCGCTGCTCCGCCGGAGCATCCGCCATCCCGATCACCGTCGTGTAGTCCGCCACTTCCTTCTCGGGCTGCTTCATCTCCCCGTAGACGACCCCGCGATTGAACAGGGCCTTGGCCCTCTGATCGACCGGGGCATCCGCCATTCCGATTAGCGTCGTGTAGTCCGCCACCGCCTTCTCAGGCTCCTTCATCTCCCCGTACGCAACCCCGCGGTTGACCAGGGCCTGGGCCCGCTGCTCCGCCGGGGCATCCGCCATCCCGAGCAGCGTCGTGTAGTCCGCCACTTCCTTCTCGGGCTGCTTCATCTGCCCGTACACGACCCCGCGATTGAACAGGGCCATGGCCCGCTGCTCCGCCGGAGCATCCGCCATCCCGATCACCGTCGTGTAGTCCGCCACTTCCTTCTCGGGCTGCTTCATCTCCCCGTACACGACCCCGCGATTGGCCAGGGCCATGGCCCTCTGCTCCGCCGGAGCATCCGCCATCCCGAGCACCGTCGTGTAGTCCGCCACTGCCTTCTCGAGCTCGTTCATCCTCCGATGGGCAACCCCGCGGTTGAACAGGGCCATGGCCCGCTGCTCCGCCGGAGCATCCGCCATCCCGAGCACCGTCGTGTAGTCCGCCACTGCCTTCTCGAGCTCGTTCATCCTCCGATGGGCAACCCCGCGGTTGAACAGGGCCATGGCCCGCTGCTCCGCCGGAGCATCCGCCATCCCGAGCACCGTCGTGTAGTCCGCCACTGCCTTCTCAGGCTGCTTCATCTCCCCGTACACGACCCCGCGATTGACCAGGGCCTTGGCCCGCTGCTCCGCCGGAGCATCCGCCATCCCGAGCACCGTCGTGTAGTAAGCCACTGCCTTCTCGAGCTCGTTCATCCTCCGATGGGCAACCCCGCGGTTGAACAGGGCCATGGCCCGCTGCTCCGCCGGAGCATCCGCCATCCCGAGCACCGTCGTGTAGTCCGCCACTGCCTTCTCAGGCTGCTTCATCTCCCCGTACACGACCCCGCGATTGACCAGGGCCATGGCCCGCTGCTCCGCCGGAGCATCCGCCATCCCGAGCACCGTCGTGTAGTCCGCCACTGCCTTCTCAGGCTCCTTCATCTCCCCGTACGCAACCCCGCGGTTGACCAGGGCCATGGCCCGCTGCTCCGCCGGGGCATCCGCCATCCCGAGGAGCGTCGTGTAGTCCGCCACTGCCTTCTCAGGCTGCTTCATCTCCCCGTACACGACCCCGCGATTGACCAGGGCCTTGGCCCGCTGCTCCGCCGGAGCATCCGCCATCCCGAGCACCGTCGTGTAGTCCGCCACTGCCTTCTCAGGCTGCTTCATCTCCCCGTACACGACCCCGCGATTGAACAGGGCCTTGGCCCGCTGCTCCGCCGGAGCATCCGCCATCCCGAGCACCGTCGTGTAGTCCGCCACTGCCTTCTCGAGCTCGTTCATCCTCCGATGGGCAACCCCGCGGTTGAACAGGGCCATGGCCCGCTGCTCCGCCGGAGCATCCGCCATCCCGAGCAGCGTCGTGTAGTCCGCCACTGCCTTCTCGAGCTCGTTCATCCTCCGATGGGCAACCCCGCGGTTGAACAGGGCCATGGCCCGCTGCTCCGCCGGAGCATCCGCCATCCCGAGCACCGTCGTGTAGTCCGCCACTTCCTTCTCAGGCTCCTTCATCTCCCCGTACACAAACCCGCGATTGAACAGGGCCATGGCCCTCTCGCCCACAGGTGCCAGAGGATCATCGATCACCGTGCCCCAGAGGTTCGCCGCATCGCCATACCTCCCGGCATATGCGGCCGCCAGGGCATCGTTCATGATCCTGGCCACCGTCGCGGCGCCTGTCACGGCCGCGGCAGCCTTCCCCTCTTCGCCGACCGCCGGCCCGACTCCGCCCGTCTCAAAAGCCTGCCGGGCCGCCTCCAGAAGCTTGAGCGTCCTGTCCCGCACGTCCTTGAGGGTGTCCGACAGGCCTTCAGGACCCCCGGACCTTCCGGCGTTACCCCCCTCACCACCCCCGCCCTGACCTGGCAGCCCTACGCCCGAGAACGTCCACGCTGTTGATCTGGTCAATGACGTGGTCCAACGGGGAAAGTATGAACCGCGGCCATCTTCCCAGCCCCAGGCGTTCGTGAATCCTCAGCATGGCCTCATCCGCCCCGCTGATATGAACGTAGAAGGCATTCCCGCGCTTCTCGGAGAGAAAGTCCACTACGTCTTGCCTGAGCGCGCGGGCGCCTGGTCCGCCGGCCACCGATCACACCAGTACAGGTTCCATGCAAATCGGCTGCAGTTGCGTAGGGCAGCCATCGTCGCGTCGTTCCACCCGCTGTAACCCATCACGATCACACCGTGCTTCTCGAAATAGGGAACAAGACTGGGGGCGTTGCGCCTCCGAGCGGCTTCAATCTCCGACTCCGTGTTCAGAAGGACGTACCGATGAATGCTCCCGTGCGAATAGATGAGGTGGATGGCCTCGCTTTCCTCGTCATCCGGCGGCTCGAGCGTGTGTGGTCGGTCGGTCATATAGTAGAGCTTCCGGACCAACTGCAGGCTTATCTGCAGAAGTGGATCGAAGTTGGTCGTGAAGATGGTCCTGCAGAAGGTACCGCCAATGGCACCCCCATCCTGAGCGCTCAGGATATCCGCCAGATACAGGTGCGCCCCATTCACCTTACCCCTGGCGCGAGCGATCACGTCGCGGAGGTAGCGGCGCCTGTGGTCCGGCGTGGCAAGCCCGCCTGTCGCTTGCCCACTCATCATCGCCTTGTAAGCAGCGGCGGCGTTTTCAGGACGAGTCCCGTCCGGCAGCCCGGATGAGTCTAGATCGAAAGAGGAATTCGCATCCTTCTGGACCTGCTTCCAGAGGTCCTTCTCGAATTTCGGGAGGTTCTTGTGGATAGCAGGCCTGTCCGTGAACTTGCCCTGCCCCTTCTTCTGCTTCTGCCAATAGAGCCACCAGGCAATGTCCTTGGCAAGCATCTGGCTGGGCGTCGGGATGATGGGAAAACTGAATCCGGAGCCCAACAGCATGGTAAACGCTGGCTTGTTACCGCCTGCTTGGGTCCAGCAAGCGACGTTCTCGACCATCTTGTCCAGCGTGACAGAATCGAACTGCCTCGTCTCCGCCATCGAGCCTCCTCCGGATCTGTACGTACAGCATAACTCGAGGGCGCACAAATAGAAAGAGGAAAGCCCAGCCACCTCCGGAAGTGACAGCGGCTGTCACCAGATCGACGCTACCGCCCCCGTCGCGCGAACTGGCCGGGCGGCCTCCATTAGGCCCCCTCCCACTTGCCGCTGTTCCAGTCGCCTGCCACACCTGCGCCGTCTGTAGCCGTGTGTGATGGAGTGCGCCGGCTGGGACGCCGCTTTGGGCAGGTCCCACACCCGCGCCGTCTGCAACCGTGCTCCCATCGTTGCGACCCCAAGCGTCGATCGTCTGTCCTGTCGTTGCGGCCTGAAAGGCCGCGGCAAGTCAGCCCGGGGGCAAGGCGGCGCAGCCGCCGCGGCCCTGGGCTCGAAAGGCCCCATTCATTGGATTGTTGCCTTTGTGTCTTGAGCCCTGCAAGGGCGAGACAACCGCCCCGCCCCGCATATCACGCCCCATGCCTGCCATCCCTCGCTCGCGCTCTGCCCCCCCTCGCCGGGTGCCACTGGCAGCTTGCCTGCCAGTGCTCCTTCTTCCACGCTCGCTCCACGCACCCCCATCGCGGAAAACGTATGACACCCACCCCTCGCCCGTGGTACAATGCCCCCATGCAGGCCGCGCATGGGAGTCCGCGGCCGATCTGGGAGGACAACTCGTGCTCGCCTACGCGGCGGCAAGTCACGGCTGGCGAGTCATGCCGCTCTCGCTGGCCGACTGGGCGTGGCAGCGGCGAGGCCGGTCGCTCCTTGCACGCGCGACGCGGTCCGTGCCGGCTTACAACACGCTCCTGCGGATCTTCGGCAATGCCACCGACCCCGCCCGACCCCTTGCGGCGAACCCCCATCTGCAGACCTGCCGCCGAAGCTATGTCCAGGTCTTCCCACTCCAACAGCGATGCCGTTCCGGAAGGCAGGGGCAGGCCGTGGCCGTGGAGGCAACGGGAGCGCCCGATGAGGGCTGGCCCCGCGGGCGGGATGAACTCCAGGTCCTTCGCGAGCAGCTGGTGGACGTGCTGACCGGCTGGTTCGACGCCGGGGCCCGGCGGACGCTGCTGGTCCCGGCCCTGCCGGAGACGGGCTGGTCCAGTCGGCGGCGGATCGAGCAGGCCCTCCAGTCGGCCATCGCCGCGGGTTACCTGCGGGGGTGCGTGCGGGACATTCCTGATGGCAGAAGCCCGGAATCAGCCTTGCGAGCGGCCAACGGGTTCGACCAATGCGTCGTGCTGGCGGACCCGGCCAGGGCAGTTGAGCAGGCAGCCTGGCTGGGACAGTGGAAGGGTCGCGCCGGCATCGTGGTGTTCGGGCCGCTTGCAGCCGGGGCCACGGCGGGATTCAGCCAACAGATCCGGGTCTGCTCGGTGCGAGGGGCGGATGAGGTCGGGCCGTTGATCGCGGCGGAGACCCCTCTTTCGCGGATGGTGCTGGATGCCTGCCGGAGGTCTGCAACAGCGCGAAACGAGCTGCTGCCGGACGGTTTTGTACCTACCGCCATCTACCAGCCGCTACCGCGCGGACCGTGGATCCAACAGGAGGCGGGGCAGTTGCTTGTCTCAAGTTGGGGCGCCGCACCTGTCGTGCGATACCGGGTGGGCTGGCGAGGGCAGGTGGTCAGCTTTGCATGGCTGTGCGAGGTGCTGCGGGACGCGGAAGTCCTGCCACCCAGGCACCTCAAGCGGCTGACCCGCATCGAATCGATCTGCTGGAAATTGCCCCTGATCGCCCTGGTTGACGCCTGACACGAAACATGCGCAAGGCATTACCGGCGAATTACTTATAGCCTTGATATCGCGTCACGTCACAGGCCACGCGCACGAGCCATTCAACCGCAATGGTCCGCATCGTCATGGGCGGGTCGCAAGCCACGCCAGCTGTCAGAGCCGGAACAGCAATGGGTAGCGCTAGCAGGTAAGTAACCGACCGCACACACCCCAAAGAGGCATCGGGCAGCCTGCCGATAGGTACAAGCACTGTGGGCGGCAAGCGACGTAAGCGTGATTGTGCGGAAAAAAAGTCTTCCCATCGGACGTTTAGCATGTACAATGACTACCTGCAACGAAGACGTTTTTCGTTGAAGGGGGATGGGGGCGTCAGTATAATTGCCGATCTGTAACTTCATCGCCCTTGCGGGCAGGTACTTGAGTGCACTAAAGGGAGCTGGGCGTGGATCTTGAACATGCAAGGCAAAGTGTAGGTCAGCTACGTTACTACCTATACGGCCGGGTTTTGCACCCGGAATTGTTCCATATTGACCAGGCGCAGACGACGCGGCAGCGCCGGTATCAGGCGGACGTGTGGATCGTCGGGCTGGCCCACGTCGTAACGATGCGATTCAAGAACACCGTGATCACGGAAGTGGCTGCGGCCCCTGGCGATTCGCTTCCGCAGCGTGGCCTGGTGACCAGTTTCAAGTTCCGGGGCGAGCGGGACGAGACGCGGGAGTTCGACGAAGGGCTGCAGTACATCTTCAGCAGCCAGGTCGAACAGATGACAGAGAATGTCTTTAAGGCGTGTCACGACGACCTGCTGAACGACGCCAAGCATCGCGGGATGCACATGGCGTACCCGGACCGGGCGACCAACGGCGTGGTGCCGTTCAGTTACCTGAGCACCGAGGCGCGGGACAACGAGTTTCACGTCCATGCGTTCCACCTGTTTCCGGAGGAGAACACGATCCTGCGGACCCAGAGCATCTTCGAGGTCGAGCCTAGCCGGTTCGGCAAGGTCTACTAGCCGGTACCGGATGGTTGCCGAGTATTCGCAGCCGCGATGACGGGTGTGATAGAAAACAACGAATGCCGCGGTCCACAATGAGGTTCCCTCTTGTGGGTGGTACGGTGAACGGAATAGGGGGATTGTAACCGGGTTGGATGCATTGGGCCAGACAACGGCAACAGGCACCCTCGCTGACACTTCGGGCTCGTAACGACCCCGGGCAGGCGGCACTCCGGGAGGCACGTCTGCAAGATGCGCGGGCTTGGCACCCGGCACAAGACAAGCGCTCGCGGGCTTGACGGCCCTTGCAGTCCTGCTATACTGTACTATGTTGACTAGTACAGTATAGCAGGAGCAATCCTAGTGGCCCTGGAAGTCCGAGTCGCACCGGGCAGCCCGACGCCGATCTATCGCCAGATCGTTGACCAGATCCGCCACGGCGTCGTTGCGCGGACCCGCCAGCCGGGCGATGCGCTGCCCAGCATCCGTGCCCTGGCTGAACAGCTGGTCATCAACCCCAACACGGTCGCCAAGGCCTACGGCGAGCTGGTGCGCGACGGGGTGATCGAGTCGCGCCAGGGCCGGGGGTACTTCATCGCCGACCGGCGGCAGGTCTACTCGGATGAGGAGCGGGACCGCCGGCTGCGGGAGGCCCTTCAGTCGTTCCTGGGCGAGGTACTCGTGCTCAACTACACGCCGGATGAGATCCGCATGATCGTCGATCGTGAACTGTGCCGCATCCAGCCGAAGGCCGCCAGGCGAGGGAAGGGCGATGAGTGATCCGGTGATCCAAGTGCGAGGCCTGACGCGGTACTTCGGTGGCAAGTGCGCGGTGGACAGCCTGGATATCGACGTGCCGCGGGGCTGCATCTTCGGGTTTCTCGGCCGCAACGGTTCGGGCAAGACCACGGCCGTGCGGATGCTGCTGGGGCTGCTGGAGCCGACCCGCGGTTCGTGCAGCATCCTGGGCCGGGACAGCATGGCGCTCACGCCGGCCGTACGGGAGAGGGTGGGCTACCTGGCCGAGGGGCACCACGTGTACGGCTGGATGCGGGTCCGCGAATGCGGGCGGTTCCAGTCGCGGTTCTACCGACATTGGAATGACAGATTGTTCGCGTCGATCCTGGAGTACTTCCAGCCTGGACCCGGGGGCGCGGGCCGGGAGCCTCTCGCGCGGGGAGCGCGCCGGGCTCTGCCTGGCGCTGACGCTGGCGCCGGAGCCGGAGCTGCTGGTGCTGGACGACCCGGCGCTGGGGCTGGACCCGGTGGCGCGGCGGGCCCTGCTGGAGGCGATGGTCTGGGTGACGCGGCGCTCCGATCGCACGATCTTCTTCTCCTCGCACCTGCTGGGGGACGTCGAACGCGTGGCCGACCGGATTGCGGTGCTCGACCACGGCCGTCTGACGGCGGGCTGCGCGCGGAGACCTTCCGGCAGCGGGTGCGGCGCCTGGTGGTGCGTTTCACCGGGTCGGTGCCGGACCTGGCGGCCGTGCCGGGGCTGCTGGACAGCGTTCGCGGCGAGGACGAGGTGGCCGTGACCGTGGCCGGCGCAGAGGGCACGGCTGAGGAGGCCCTGCATCGCCTGGGGGCGCAGCGGATCGAGCCGGTGCCGATCGACCTGGAGGAGGCGTTCATCAGCTACGTGGGCAAGAGGGGCAGCCGGAGTTTCGGTCTGCCGCATGCGGGAGCCGCGTCATGAGTGCGATCATCTGGAAGGAGTTCCGCGAGAACCTGAGATGGGCCGTCCTGTGGATGCTGGCGATCGGGGCGGCGATGGCCTTCGTGCTGTACCAGTCAAGCAGACCTTACATGTGGAGCGAGGGCGGGTCGCTGCTGTCGGGCGGCTTCATGATGATCACGATCATCGGCTCGGCTTTGGGCGCCAGCCTGTTGGGGCTGGTCCAGACCGTGCCGGAGCGGCGGCGTGGGCGGCGTGGCCGGGCCACCTGGCGGAACCGTTCCACTGGCGGATGGTCCTGCCGGGGATTGCCGACGCGCTGGCGGGGGCAGCGTTCTACTTTGCCGCGATGCTGACGGGGCTTCGCCCGGTCCGCTGGTACGGCAGCCGGGCGCTGCCATTCGTCCTGGCGGTGATCTGCGCGATGCTGGTGGTGGGGCTGTGGGAGTTCTGGCAGGCGGCGCTGGCGGCGGTGCTGTGCGCGGCGGTGCTGCTGACGGCGGCGTGGGGCAGCTTCGTGGCGTCGGGGCAGTATCGTTCGCAGCCGACGGTCGCCAAGGCGGGACTGGGAGTGGTATTGCTGGCCGGGGTGCTGGGCGTGGGCCTCGTCGGGGCGGTCATGGTCGGCACGCTGCTGGAAGGGTCGTCGGAACAGCCCTGGACCCGGTACTACGTCGACAAGCAGGGCCGCGTGCTGCGGGTGACCACGGGGTACAACAGCGTGGTTGGGGAGGTGACCGACCTGGCGGGCCATCCCGTCGAGGGGTACACGGGGTCGCTGGTGTACGAGATGGTTCGCAAGGACATGCTGGGGTTCTCCCAGATCGCCGCGGGCCCGTGGGGCGCATGGCGCCCCAACTACCGGCACGGCCAGCGGTTTTCCCGACCGATGGAGTACCAGGTATCCGGCGCGACCAACTGGTTCTACGTGCCGTCCAGCCGGTTGGTCGTCGGGTACGATCGCCAGACGTACAAGCCCATCGGGACGATCGGGCCGGATGGCTTCCGGCCCGCCGGCAGCGACCCGGGCCGGCTGTTCCCGGACGAGCGGCTGGTCAACGACCTGTGGTCGCAGACGCCGCTGCTGACGCTCCGGTCCGCGGTGTATTACATCTGGCTGAAAAACGGCGAGGCGCAGCTGCTGGCGACGGGCACGCCGGCCGAGCCCATCCTGGGTGCCGAGCAGATATACATCAAGGACGAGAGGCGACCGAGCGGACCGATCGCGATCGTCACGCCCAACCGCATCGAGCTGAAGAGATCTGGCGGAGAGCCCGTTCTTTCCTTCCCGCCGCAGTACAGCCTCAGGGAGTACCCGGAGATCGAAATGGCCGCCCTGCCGGCCGGCGGGTATGCGATCTGGTACGAACGCTCCGACATGGACGTCACCGACCCGGACAGCAACCCGCTCACACCGCTCGGGCTAAAGCACCTGGTCGAGGTGTCGGCCGACGGCACGCAGGTGCAGCGCTACGACCTTCCGCCGATCGTCCGGCCGGACCCGGCGCCGGCGCGGCCGTACGCCATGTGGGCCCTGGTCACGCCGATCGCGGGGCTGATCGGGATGTTCGCCGGGGTCATTGTCTCTACATGGGCGTGGTACGGCTGGCCGGTGGCGGCGATGCGGCTGCAGGATATCCGGCTGGAACTGTTCGGCCCGCACATCGGGTTCTGGATGCTGGCGGGTGCGGTGCTGCTGGTTGGCGCGGTCTTCTGGGCCGCGCTGATCCTGGCGATCGCGCGGCGGTACGAGTTCTCGCCTCGCCAGGTGCGGTGGTGGGCGGCGATGGGGTTCTTCTTCGGACCGGCCGGCGTGCTGACGATGCTGGCCTTGCGGGAGTGGCCTGCGCGGGTAGCGTGCGGTTCGTGCGGTTCCAAGCGGATCGTGGATCGGCCGCGGTGCGGGCATTGCGGGACCGCATGGGCGCCGCCGGCGCCAAGGGGTACGGAGATCTTCGACGACGAGGCGGCCGATGCGCTGCCGGCGGGGCGATAGGCGCATCCGTCACTCGTGCCGAAGGGACTCGACGGGGCTGAGGCGGCTGGCGCAGGCGCGGGCAAGAGGCCGAAGAGTACGCCCACACCCATCGCGAAGACCAGGGGCGTAATCAGCAGGGCTGGCGAAAAGAGGGCGGGCCAGCCCGTCGCGTAGCCGAGGACCTGGCTGCCGGCGATGCCGACGAGGATGCCCAGCAGCCCGCCGACGCCAGCCAGGGTCACCGCCTCGATCATGAACTGGCTGAGGATCATCTGGCGGCTGGCGCCCAGGGCCATGCGGATGCCGATCTCGCGGGTGCGCTCCATTACTGTCACCAGCATGATGTTCATGATGCCGATGCCGCCGACCAGCAGGCTGATGGCCGCGACGCTGACCAGCAGGGTGGTCATGACCTTGGAGGTGTCTTCGGCCGTGCGGGAGGCCTCCTCGAGGCTTTTCACGGTGAAGTCGTCGATGTCGCCCTCGCGGATCTGGTGGCGCTGGCGAAGCAGGACTCGGATCTGCTCCATGGCCAGGTCGATCATCTTCTCGCCGGCCGCGGCCACGACGATGGCCTTGGGCCGGTCGGGACCGCACAGGTAGCGAACGCTGGTACTCAGCGGAACGAGGACCGTGTCATCCAGGTCAACGCCAGTGGGGCTCTGGCCTTTGGTCGTCAGCAGACCGATCACGGTAAACGGCGTTCCCTTGATGCGGATCTGCTCGCCCATGGGGTCCAGCCGCCCGAAGAGCTTCTCGGCGGAGACCTGGCCCAGGACGCAGACCTTGGCACCGGTATCGACGTCCTTGTGCTCGATGCCTCGGCCGTTCTGGATCTGCCAGGCGCGTACCTCCAGGTACTCGTGGGTAACGCCGACGACCTCGGTGGACCAGTTGGCCAGTTCGCTGACGATCTGGGTGATAATGCGGGTGGCGGTGGCGGTCTGGGAGACGGCGGCGCACTCGCGTTCGATGGCCTCACCATCGGCGACCGTGAGGGTGTTGCTGGTGCCGGCGCCGCTGCGCAGTCCGCCCTGGCTGCTGGACTCCGGCAGGACCAGGATCATGTTGCTGCCGAGGTTGGCGATCTGGCCCTGGATCTGCTGGTTGGCTCCCTGGCTGATGGAGACGACGGCGATCAGGGCGGCCACGCCGAAGATGATGCCGAGCATGGTCAGGCTGCTACGGGTCGGGTGGCGGCGCATCTCGCGCATGGCGATGCGGATGCACTCCAGCCAGATCGCCCATTCCATCAGGCACCCTCCCGCGGTTGGACCCACTGGCCGCTCTTGGCGCCCAGGCCGACCGTCTTGATGTGGGGGATCTCGGGCCCGCCGCGGCTGGGCGAGGGGCGGTCGTAGACGACTCGCCCGTCGTGGAGGATCACGATGCGATGTGCGTAGGCGGCGATGTCCGGGTCGTGCGTGACCAGCACCATGGTCAGACTCCCGTCCTGCTGCAGACGGGTGAGCAGTTCGAGCACTTCTTCACTGGTGCTGGAGTCGAGGTTGCCGGTCGGCTCGTCGGCCAGGAGCAGGCTTGGGTTGGGTCACCAGGGCGCGGGCCAGGGCGACCCGCTGCTGCTGGCCGCCCGACAGCTGGGTGGGCATGTGGTCCATGCGCTCGGTGAGGCCGACGGTCTCCAGCGCCGCGGCCGCCCGGCGGACGCGCTGGCGCCGAGGGATGCCCATGTAGACCATGGGCAGTTCGACGTTCTCCAGCGAGGTGCTGCGGTACAGGAGGTTGAAGGACTGGAAGACAAAGCCCAGACGCGTGCGGCGGACAGTGGCCAGCTGCTCGTCATCCATGCGGTCGACCCGCTGGCCGTTCAGCAGGTACAGGCCGCCGGTCGGTTTGTCCAGGCACCCCAGGATGTTCAGCAGCGTGCTCTTGCCGGAGCCGGAGGCACCCATGACGGCAACGAACTCGCCATCCGCGACGGCCAGATCGATGCCCCGCAGGGCGTGGACCTCGTTGGCGCCCATCCGGTAGACTTTGCGGATATCCTGCAATTCGACGACGTTTGCCATGGGCTAAAGCTTGCGGTTCTGGGGGTCGGCCAGCATGATCGCCTGCTTGAACATGTTCTTGCCGGCCTCGGCCTTGCCGATCTCCACGGCGAAAGCGGAGGACTCGTCGATGCCGGGGGCGACGACGGCCGTCTCACGGTTGTCGGTGTAGAGCGTCCAGACCGGTACGGCCTTCCAGCGGCCGTTTTCGTATTGCCAGAGCGTGCCCTTGGACGGCTCGATCGGAGGGGGCAGGGCAGTGATGACGCCGGGCCGCGTCGCTACCGGCTGGGTGCCCAGGACCCGCAGGGCGCCGGCGCCGCCGGCCAGGTCAGCTCCGCGATCTGCCGACGGACCTCGTCGGGGGTCAGGGGCGGCCGGAAGCGAAGGGCCCCATTGGCGATCTTGACCGTGTCGTCCTGCTGGACGATCTGGATCGTCACGTCAGCGGGCATGCCGGGGCGGAACAGGTAGTGGTCGTTGCGGACACTGATCACGACGGTGTAGTTGACAACGTCGCCGACAGTGTGCGGTTCGTTGCGGATCTGGCCGACCTCACCGCGGAACGTCCGCCCGCGGAAGGTGTTGACGGTGAACGTCACGGGCTGCCCCGGCGAGACGTAGCCGATGTCGGCCTCGCTGACGTCGGCCAGCAGGTCCATCTGGGCCAGGTCCTCGGCCAGCACGAACATTACGGGCGTCTGCAAGGTGGCGGCGACGGTCTGGCCGACATCGACGCGGCGGTCCAGGACCGTCCCGTCGATGGGGCTGGTGATGACGGCCCGCTTGAGGGTGTAAGCGGTCAGGCTTACCTGGCTCTCGGCGGCCAGGACAGCGGCCCGGGCGACCTCGGTGGTGGCGCGGGCGGCGTCGCGGGCGGCCTTGCGGGTGTTGTATTCCTCATCGCTGGCGGCGCCGTTCTTGCGGAGCGTTTCGACGCGGTCGAACTCCCGGTTGGCCTCGCGCTCATTGACTTCCATCTGGTGGACTTGGGCGAGGGCCTTGGCGCGTTCGGCCTGGGCCTGCTCGTTCTGGGCGCGGTAGTACTCGGGCTTGATCGTGGCGATGATCTGGCCGCTGGTGACGCGGTCGTTGTAGTTGACCAGGATCTGCTCGACGGTGCCGGAGACCTCGGAGCCGACGGTCACCTGGGTGGTCGGGGCGAGCTTTCCCGTGGTGCTGACGGCTAGCTGAAGCGGGCCGCGGGACAGACCCACCGTATGCACTTCGAGCCCATCCTTGTCCGCCAGGATGTGCCGGCCGCCCCAAACGGCAGCGGCCACCAACAGCAGGGCCGCAACTCGAGCTAACCATCTAACCACGAATCACTCCGGTCCGGATTCCGCGAGGACGTTCCTGTGAGCCCGCAGGTACATCGCAGGCCCGGACACATATTCTGAGCACCATCGGCAGACACACGCAAGGCGCCTCTCGCCGCGAGGCACAACGTCTATCGCTGCGGCGCTACCATGCAGTTCAGGAGACAGCGTAGCAGCTTTGGTGGAATAAGCAAGGGTTCCGGGCGAGTGCCGATGATCTCGCGTGGTGAGTCGTTGGCTCGCCGGATACATGGAGAGGTTTTCCGCAGATTGCTCGGAACCTGGAGATTCCTTCGCCTTGAGTCCCTTCGTCTTACCCCCCCCAAGCCAGCTAAGAGCGTCCCGCGATCTCTGCCTACCCTCATACGCGTCGAAGCGGGGCGGCGTCCGCTTCTCCGGCAGGCGGGTCCTGCGTAAGATGAGACCGGCACGATCCGGGTTTCGAGTCCAGGAGTTTCTCACGATGATCGCACAAGAGGCGCTGCAGCCGGCTGGGCTGGCGAATGTGAGGATTGAGGACGCCTTCTGGGGTCCGTGGCTGGCGGTCAACCGGCGAACGGTTCTGCTGCACGAGTACCGGATGTTGAAGGAGACCGGCCGGATCGACCAGTACAAACTGGACTGGAAACCCGGCGGTCCAAATCCGCCGCACATCTTCTGGGATAGCGACGTGGCCAAGTGGATTGAGGCGGCCAGCTACAGCCTGGCTACCCATCCGGACGCGGAGCTGGACCACCTGGTGGATGGGGTGATTGCCCTGATCGCCTCGGCGCAGCAGTCGGACGGCTACCTGAACCCGCACTACACGGTGGTCGAGCCGGGCAAGCGGTGGACGAACCTCCGCGATTGCCACGAGATGTATTGCGCCGGGCACATGATCGAGGCGGGCGTGGCGCACTTCGAGGGTACCGGCAAGCGGACGCTGCTGGAGGTGGTCTGCAGATTGGCCGATTGCATTGACGCGACCTTCGGCCCGGGCAAGCGGGCCGGCTACTGCGGGCACGAGGAGATCGAACTGGCCCTGGTGAAGCTCCACCGGGTGACGGGGCAGGAGCGATACCTGAAGCTGGCCGAGTACTTTATCAACGAACGCGGCAGGCAGCCGCACGTGTTCGACGAAGAGGCCCGCGCCCGCGGAGAGGACCCGAAGAAGCACTGGGCCGGGGGGGACCACAAGTATTACCAGGCGCACGTGCCGGCGCGGCAGCAGACGGAGGCGGCCGGCCACGCGGTGCGGGCGATGTACCTGTACAGCGGGATGGCGGACATCGCGCGGGAGCGCAAGGACGAGTCGCTGCTGACGACCTGCCGGACGCTGTGGCAGGACGTGGTCAGCCGGAAGATGTACGTGACCGGCGGGGTGGGTTCGGAGCACCGGGGCGAGGCGTTCACCCAGGCGTACGACCTGCCGAACGAGTCGGCGTACGCGGAGACCTGTGCAGCTATCGGGCTGGTCTTCTTCGCGCATCGGATGCTGCAGGTCGAGCGGGACGCGCAGTACGCGGACGTGATGGAGCGGGCGCTGTACAACGGAGTGCTGTCGGGGATCGGGCTGGACGGCAAGAAGTTCTTCTATGTCAATCCGCTGATGTCGCGCGGCGGACACCACAGGCAGGAGTGGTTCGGCTGCGCGTGCTGCCCGCCGAACGTTGCGCGGCTGCTGGCCTCGCTGGGACAGTACGTGTACTCCACCGGCGGCGACGGGCTGTACGTGCACCTATACGTGGCGGGGCGGGGGACGCTGAAGGTGGCGGGCCAGGAGGTGACGCTGCGACAGGAAGGGGAGTATCCCTGGCACGGGCGGATGCGGTTTGTGGTGGAGGCGGCTGCGCCGGCGAAGTTCGATTTGCTGCTGCGGGTTCCGGGCTGGTGCCGGCGGCACACGGTCAAGATCAACGGCAAGCCGGCGGTGCGGCGGATGTCGAAGGGGTACGTTCGGCTGCAACGCCGCTGGCAGGGCGGGGACGTGGTGGAGCTGTCGCTGCAGATGCCGATCGAGCGGATCGTGGCCCACCCGCACGTGGAGCAGGACGTCGGCAAGGTGGTCCTGCAGCGCGGGCCGGTGGTGTATTGCCTGGAGCAGTGCGACCACAAGGCGGACGTTCTGTCGATCCGGTTGCGCGACGGGGCGGATCTGAAAGCGCGGCGCGAAAAGGGCCTGCCCGGCGAGGCGGTGGTGATCGAGGGGGAGGCGCTGGCCGATGTGGCGGGCGAATGGGATGGGGATCTGTACCAGCCTGTCGGACGGGTGGAGGCTGCGGTCGGCGAAGATCCGAGCGATTCCCTATTGCCTGTGGGACAACCGCAAGCCGGGGGCGATGACCGTGTGGATCGCGCGGCGGTAGACGTGCAGTAGGTGGTCAGTCTCGCCAGTGGCGGTAGGCAACGACCGCCACGTCCTGCACGAACTTGCATGTTGGGGGACGGCTGCCGTCTCCGGTCCAGGCCCTATGCCTTTCCTTCGATAGCCGGTACTGGCTCCTTGACCGCTGTCGGCTCGAACGGCTCGTGCTTCGCCCCGCCCAGCCAGCGGCGCAGCGACTCCATGTAGAGGAAGAACACCGGCGTGACGAAGAGCGTCAGGGCCTGGCTGAACAGCAGGCCGCCGACGACCGCCAGGCCCAGGGGCTGGCGCGACTCGGCCCCGGCGCCGTAGCCGATGGCGATCGGCAGGGTGCCCATCAGGGCGGCCATCGTGGTCATCATGATCGGCCGGAACCGGATGACGCACGCCTCGTAGATGGCGTCCCGGGGGCTCTTGCCCTCGGTCCGTTGGGCGTCGATGGCGAAGTCGATCATCATGATGCCGTTCTTTTTCACCAGGCCCACCAGCATGATGATGCCGACGTACGCGTAAATGCTGAGCTCGACGTGGAACAACCACAGGGTGGCCAGGGCGCCGAAGCCGGCGAACGGCAGCGCCGACAGGATCGTCAGCGGGTGGATGAAGGACTCGTAGAGGATGCCCAGGACCATGTAGATCACCGCGATCGCCAGGACCAGGAGCAGCCCCAGGCCTACCGTCGCCGATTGGAACGCCTGGGCGGTTCCCTGAAAGCCCGTGGTGAAGTTGCCGGGCAGGGTCTCGGTGGCCGAGCTTGTTGACGGCGTCGACGGCCGGTCCCAGCGGCACGCCGGGCTTGAGGTTGAACGAGACGGTGACCGAGGGCAGCTGGCCGGTGTGGTTGACGGTCAGAGGCCCGAGGGTCTTGGTGATACTGGCCAGGGTGTTGAGCGGAACGAGCTGCCCGTTGACGCTGGAGCGGACGTAGATCATGGCCAGTTCGTCGGGGTCGCTGCGGAACTGCGGCTGCAGTTCCACGATGACCTGGTACTGGTTGGTGGAGGCGTAGATCGTCGAATACTGTTGCGAGCCGTAGGCGGCCCCCAGGGCGTTCTCGATCTGCCCGGCGGTGATGCCCAGCGCCGAGGCCTTGTCACGATCGATGGTGACGTTGACCTGGGGATTGGCCAACTGCAGGTCGGTGGTCACGTCGACCAGCCCGGGAATCTGTTTCATCTTCTCGGCCATGGCCGGGGCCACCTTGAACATCTGCTCGGTGTCGGGGCCCTGGATCGTGTACTGGTACTGGCTCTTGGTCATGCGGCCGCTGGTTTGGATGGCCGGCGGGTTGAACATGAAGGTGGTCATGCCGGTGACCTGGTTGACCTTGGGACGCAACTCGTTGATGACGTCCTCGACGCCGAGCGGGCGTTGCTTGCGGGGCTTGAGGCGCACGAAGATGATGCCGCCGTTGGGCGTGCGGCCAATGAAGGACATGAACGAATCGACGTTCGGGTCTTCTCGCACGATGCGGGCGATCTCGTTCTGCGCCCGCGTCATGGCTTCAAAGGAAATGCCCTGAGCCCCTTCCGTGTAGCCTATGAACCGGGCGGTATCCTCGCTGGGAAGGAAGCCCTTGGGCACGACCATGAACAGCAACACAGTCCCCGCCAGGACCAGCAGCGAGAAGAACATGGTCGTCAGCCGGTGCCGTAGCGCCCAGCGCAGGCCGGTCTCGTAGAGCCAGAGCATGCCGTCGAAGACCTTCTCGCTGGCGGCGTAGATCCGCCCGTGATGGGCCTCCCCCCCGGCCTTGAGGAACCGGCTGCACAGCATCGGCGTAAGGGTCAGCGAGACCACGCCCGATACGAGGATGGCCGCGCCGATGGTGACGGCGAACTCGTGGAAGAGCCGCCCCACGAGGCCGCCCATGAAGAGGATGGGGATGAACACAGCGGCCAGCGAGAGCGTCATGGACAGGATTGTGAAGCTGACCTCCTGGGAGCCGCTGAAGGCGGCCTGCAGGCGCGGTTCGCCCATTTCCATGTGGCGGACGATGTTCTCGAGCATGACGATGGCATCGTCGACGACGAACCCGACCGACAGCGTCAAGGCCATGAGCGACAGGTTGTCCAGGCTGTAGCCCATCAGGCTCATGACGATGAAGGTGCCGACCACGGACATCGGCATGGCGATGGAGGGGATGGTCGTGGCCCAGAAGGACCGCAGGAACAGGAAGATCACCAGGATGACCAGGCACAGCGTCAACACCAGGGTGAACTTGACGTCGTTGACCGAGTCGCGGATGGAGATGCTGCGGTCGTAGAGGTCGTTGATCGAGACCGAGGCCGGCAGCTGCGCGCGGAAAGACGGCAGAAGCGCCTTGACTGCGTCCACGACCGCGACCGTGTTGGTGCCGGGTTGGCGCTGGATGGCCAGAATCACGGAGCGCTCGAACTTCTCCGCGTTGATGTAGTAGGCGGCGATCTTGTCGTTTTCCACGCTGTCGATGACGGTCCCGACGTCTGACAGCCGGACCGGGCGGCCGTTGCGATAGGCGACGATCATCGGCTTGTAGGAGTCGGCGTTCATAGAGCTGGCCGCTGGCCTGGACGTTGTAGGCCTGGTGAGTCCCCCAGAACGTGCCGACCGGCAGGTTGACGTTGGAGTTCTCGACCTTGTCGATGACCTCGTCGATGCCGATGCCGCGGCTGGCCGAGCTGCTGGGGGTCGATCTGGACGCGGACCGCGTACTTCTGGGTACCGTAGACCAGCACCTGGGCCACGCCGTTGATCATACTGATCCGCTGGGCCATCATTGTGTCGGCGTATTCGTTGAGTGTGTACAGCGGCAGCGACGGGCTGGTCAGGGCCAGGAACAGGATCGGCTGGTCCGCGGGGTTGACCTTCCGGTAGCTGGGTGGGGCGGGCATGTTCAGCGGCAGGTTCCGGCTGGCGCGGGAGATGGCGGCCTGGACGTCCTGGGCCGCCGCGTCGATGCTGCGGCTCAGGTCGAACATCAGCGTGATCTGGGTCGAGCCGAGCTGGCTGGTCGAACTCATCGAGTCCAGTCCCGCGATGGTGCTGAACTCACGCTCCAGCGGCGTGGCTACGGAGGAGGCCATCGTCTCGGGGCTTGCGCCAGGCAGGCCGGCCCCGACCGAGATGAATGGGAAATCCACGTTCGGCAGGTCGCTGACCGGCAGGCCGCGGTAGGCCGCGAAGCCGAACAGAAGGATGCCGAGCATGAGCAGGGTGGTCATGACCGGGCGACGAATGAACATGTCCGAAAGATTCATGGATTGGAGCTCTCGCTTGCGCCGCCGACCCTAGCCGGCATTTGCCTCTGCCAGGCCCGCGGTCTGCGTTGCCGCGGCATTCTTGATACTGACCTTCGAGCCGGGGATCAGCCGCAGCTGGCCGTCCGTGACGACTGTTTCACCTGCCTTGAGGTCGCCCTTTTCGATGACGACCAGGCCCTTCCAGGTGTCGCCAGCCGTTACGGTGCGGGATTCAACTGTGTTGTCCGGCTTGACCGCGAAGACGAACTGCCCGGTCTGGCTGGTCTGGACGGCCTGCGACGGCACGAGAATCGCCCCCGGGCGGGTCGTCAGCGTCAGCGTGACGTTGACGAACTGCCCCGGCCAGAGCCGCCGGCTCTGGTTGGCGAAGGTCCCCTTGAGCTGGATCATGCCCGTCGTGCGGTCGACCAGGTTGTCCACGAAACTCAGCCTGCCCCGTCTCGGCCGGCTCATTCGTCTGGGGGATCGTCGCCTCCACGGCCAGCGGCGTCGTGCTGGTGGCCATGTGCAGGCGGATCTGCGGCAGGAACTTCTCGGCGACCGAGAAGGTGACGTAGATCGGCTGGACCTGGTTGACCAGCACCAGCGCCGTGTCGTCGTTCTTGACGATGCTGCCCTCGTGGACCATCAGGTCGCCGGTCCGACCGTCCAGGGGCGCCGCGATGGTGCAGTAGTCGAGCTGGATCTGGGTATTGTCCACGGCGGCCCGGGCGGCCACGACCTGGGCGTCGGCTGCGCTGACGCTGGCCTGGCCGACTTCGAAGGCGGACTGGTAGGAGTCGTACTGCGCCTGGGAGAGGGCGTCGGACGGGCCCAGCTGGCGAGCGCGGTCCCAATCCCGCCGGGCCTGCTGCAGTTTGGCCTGGGCCTGCCCGAGATTGGCCTGGGCGACCAGGACCTGGGCCTTGGCTACCGCCAGGCTCGCCTCGAAGGGCCGGCGGTCCACCTCGAACAGCAAGGCATCCTTCTTGACGTCCTGGCCCTGTTGAAAGGCGACCTTGGTCGAGCTGGCCGGCCACGCGGCTCTTGATGGTGACGCTGGAGTAGGCCTCGACCGTGCCGAGGAGGGCCGGCACCTGGACCGGCATCTCCCGGGCCACAACGGCCGCCACGCTGACGGGGGCCGGCGGGGCCCCCGCGGACTTGCCTGCCGCCGCGGCATTGCCATCCTTGGCGCAGCCGACGATGAGTCCACCGGCCAGTGTCACGGCCGCCGCGGCGGCCAGCAGTCGGAGTGTCACACGTCCTGTCGGATTGGATATCATTGCCTTTACCTTGTGGCAGGCCAGGTACGGGATTCGGTGTGTTGCACGGCTGTTCGAACCCCTGGATGGCCCCGCGTCAATTAGTATACACTCGTTAACATTTACCAAGGCAATCATTATACGGACGGGGTGCATGGTTTGCACGCGAGGCGACGAGGCATATCGATACAGACACAGGACATGTGAGTCAGGACCGGCACTACCTACCCCGAAGCGACAGTGAATCCGAATGTTGATCGAGTGGATCGGCAGTGTCTGCTTGCCTGAGGACCGTCGACCGGTGCGTCTGACTGCCTGCAGGCTTCGGCTTAGTGCCGGATGCTCGTTGCCTCAAGGAGGCCTTGGTCATAGGACGGTGGGGGCGACCTAGGCCGGGCTGGCGCATCGGCCGGGCCAGGCAGACGGGTTGACCAGGTGGGTGGGGCTCTGTCCGGCCAGGGCGGCCAGGATCGACTCGGCTGCCAGGATTGCCATCTTCGTCCGTGCCTGGTGCGTCGCCGAACCGATGTGCGGCAGGAGCACCGTGTTCGGCAGGTCGACCAGGCCGGGCGCAGGGTGCGGCTCATCCTCGTACACGTCCAGGAACAAAAGAACCGGGGCGAAGGTGCGATGCCCTCGCCCCGGCTGTTACTTGCGGCAACAAGACTAGAACGGCTGGAGATCTTTTTCACCCAGCGGGATGACCGCCTGCTTTCTGACAGGCCTGGTCTTGTCGGCGGCATCCGATCCGGTGGCCGTCTTGTGGGGGCTCCATGTCTGGTGGAGGGCCTTGTCCGACAGGCTCAGGCCCTTTGCTTGCACCTCGCTGGCGGCGATCCGCTGCGTGACAGGCAGGGCATCTGCGGCCGATGCCGATGCACGAGCCTTGGCCCCGCCGACGATGGCGACCAAGCTGTCGACCATCACGTTGAGTTCCTTCGCCTGGGCCGAGAGTTCCTCGCTGGCCGAGGCACTCTCTTCGGCGTTGGCGGCATTGCTCTGGGTGACCTTGTCCATCTGGGCGATGGCGGTGTTGATCTGCTCGATGCCCTGGGCCTGCTCCTGGCTGGCCGAGGAGACCTCGCCGACGAGCTGGTTGACCTTCTGGACGCCCTCGACGATCTGGCCGAGAATCTTGCCGACCTCGCTGGAAACCGCCACGCCGTTGTCGGCGTTCTTCTGGCTCTCCTCGATCAGGCTGGCCGTGTTCTTGGCTGCCTCGGCGCTGCGCTGGGCCAGGTTCCGCACCTCTTCAGCCACCACCGCAAAGCCTTTGCCCGCCTCGCCGGCCCGGGCGGCTTCCACTGCGGCATTGAGGGCTAGCAGGTTGGTCTGAAAGGCGATCTCATCGATGGTCTTGAGGATCTTGGCGGTCTGGTCGCTGCTGGTCTTGATCTGGCCGATCGCAGTATTCATCCGCGTCATCGCGCTGCTGCCCTGCTCGGCGGCCTTCTGCGCCTCGCTGGCCATGGTGTTGGCCTGGTGAGCGTTGTCCGCGTTCTGCTTGGTCATGCTGGCCATCTCTTCCAGGCTGGAAGACACCTCTTCGAGGCTGCTCGCCGACTCGCTGGCGCCTTCCGCCATCTGCTGGCTGGCCTGGGCCACCTGGCCGGATGCGGCGGAGGTCCGCTGTGCACTTCCCCTGAGGATGCGGGAGATCCGCGTCATCGGCTTGGTGATCGAACGCGTGACGACCCAGGCAACTACGGTGGCTGCCAAGAGCCCAGCACCAAGGGCGCAGACCAGCACAACCATCTCCCGGGTCAACGCGGAGACCATTCTCGTGGCACTGTGATTGGTGTCGTCCATGCCGACATTGGCGACTTGCTTGGCCAGGTCCATGATGCTATTCAGTGCGGCGATGCAGTTCTTGCCGGTCTGCTCACGCTCTTTCAAGTACTTCGCGAGCAGGTCCATGCTATTGTGATAGCCCAGTGCATTGGCACGGCATTTTTCAATGCGTTTCAGATCGCCCTCAAAAGACGACAATCGCTGAAGTTCATCCAGCTTCTGGCCAACCTGATCAAATACGGCGTTGGCTTTCACGAGCAATTGCGGATCACGTCGAAACTGCGATTTCCACCCCTCGCTGACAATCCCGTTCCCCAGGCTCTGGACTTCCGCACACAGTCCGATCTTCTTGATTCGTGGTTCCAGTTTGTCCGGATCCAGGCCGGCGTACAGTTCTCCGAGCAGTCCTTCCTCTTGGGCTTTGAGCAGGGCAGCGCACGTGTCTGCGAATTCCCGCATCGACGCTTCCGCGGTCAATCGGGCGGCCTCCAGGTCCCGGGTCATCCGCTCGACTTCCTGCATGCGTGTTCCAGTATCTGCGACTACGCGGTCAACGCTCTCGATGGCCGCCCTCATGTCGGCCAGACGTGCAAATCGCTGGCTGTGCGCGCGTGCCTCCTGGAGGCTCTTTCGCAACTCGTCCAACTGCTGCCGAGCTCCCTGTAGGTACTGACCATTCTCCGTAAGGCCGTAATTGTTCACTTGGAGCAAGGCTGGCAGTACGTTGCGCTCAAGATTGTTGGCGGTTCTTATCTCCGGGATGTTCTCATCCGACAAGGCATGGACTTCCTTGCCGAAGTAATAGGAATTGACAACTGACAACAGGCCCGGACCGCAAGCAATCAACACCACCAGCCCGAACCCGATCGCCAGCTTGTAACTGACGCGAAGCTCCCTAAACCTGATGGACATAGCGTGTTCCCTACCAAGACCGTGAGAAACCGTTCCGTGACGCTATTTCGCAATCCCCACGAAATACACGCCTACGACCTCGTTCTTATCATTCTTGATGGGGGTGTAAACCGTGTCATACTTGCCGCCGAGGATCTCCGCTTCGCCTTCATAGCTCTCCCCCTTGAGCACTGCGGCGTAGGGCTTGCCCGCCGGGTCCAGTTTCGTGCCGACAGCCCGGTTCCCCTCTTTTTGCACGTTGGTACTCACGCGTATGAAACTGTCGTCCTTCTTTACAAAGAAGGTCGCCACGGCCTTGTGCTTCTCTTTGACTGCGTCGACAATCTCATAGTTCCCGTTGAGCTTGGTGGTGCCGAAGAACAAGGAGACGCCTTCTGCCTTGGGTGCTCCAAGTGCGGTCGCCTTCTCTTTCATCATCGTCATCGCATCTTTGAGGTTCCCAGGACTTGACTTGTCTTCGGCGCTCACGATCCCGCACGCGATCCCGATCAATGCAATGGCTGTCACTGTCAGCAATCTCATGGGTTACCCCTTTCCAGAACCAATGAACCCTTGATACATACCCCAACCACGAGTTCCCTTCCTGGCGTTGCCCGCAATACAAAGCATTCCTAGGAAGGCCCCTTGTCAGGGCAAACATGATGGGGTCATCGGCTTGGTAACGTTGACACTTTACGGTGTGATTGGGTTCTCTTGCCGACGTTTTGCAGACGCCCTTCCCCGCAGGTCGCCCAAGAGGAAAGGGCGGCACGGATCACCCGTGCCGCCCTGTGGAGTGTGTGGTCTTCGGACGTTGCGCCCGTCCGGATACCGCCTACTTCATCGCCTGCGCCTGGATGATCTTGCTCGCCTGGTTGCTAGGCAGGTTCAACGCGCCCAGCGCCTGGCTGGCGGCCGTGCGGATCTCCAGGTCCTTGTCCTGCGTAGCAGCCGCGGCCACCTGGTCCCGCACATCGTCCTTCAGCAGATTACCGTGGGCCTTGGCGCTGGTGGCCAGGGCGGCGAACACCCGCAGCCGCACGGGCTTGGCCTGACTCTCATCGAGCGCCAGCTCGGCTACCGCCATCTGGGCCTCTGGCGCCTCGGAGGCCGCGAGCACGTCGGCTGCGGTCACCCGCAGGGCCTCCTCGGGGTGCTTGAGGGCCTTGATCAGCGCCACCTGCGCCTGGCGGAAGTTGTAGACCTTGTTGTTGGTCAGGGCGACCATGCGGAGGGATTCAGCCGCCTGTTTGGCCAGGTCCAGCGCCGTCGCCTTGTCCAGCGGGAGCGCGCCGACCTGCCGCCGCACGCGGTCGTACTCAGCCAGCAGTTGCTCGGCGGTCGCATTGGCCGGAACGCCGCCGATCCGCGAATCCAGGTGCAGCAGCGGGCGGACGACATCCTCGTCAGCCGGGCTGACCAGCAGCACGGTGGTGGCCGAAGCGAACAGGTAGTCCTTGCGGAGATCGTTGAGGGCGATGTTGAAGGCGGGCTCCTTCATACTGCTGGCGATGACCACGAGGTCCAGGCTGGGCGTGTTCTTGCGGGCATCGTCCAGGGTGGCGTAGAACTCGCCGCCGGTGACCACCGCGAAACCGGCCTGGCGGAGGATGCCGACGACGCGGCTGCGGTTGGCCTCATCCGGCTCGACGACCACGGCGTGCTTCTCGCCCGTCTGGGCCAGGGCCTCCGACAGGGCCGGCACGACGTTGCCCGCCCCGGCGAACTCCTTGGTCGGCAGGGCATTGCCCAGCACGAGAGCCGCCTTGATCCGCACGATGAGGTTCGGGAAGGTCAGTGCCTGCACCAGCGGCTGCTTGTAGTCCTCGGTGCCGATGAGGTTGGCGGCCCCAGCCGTGTCACGCAGCGCCGCCAGTCCGCCCAGGATCACAGCCGGATCGGCGTCCCTGAGGCCGCGGGCCAGCACCAGGTGGTTGTAGCGCGCCCCGGCCGCACGGGCGAAGTAGATCGCCCGCGGGTAGCCGTTGGGCCGTGTGGGGTCCTGCGCGGTAGCCGGATCGACCGCCTCGCTGGCCACGTCGGCCACACCCAGGTGTGCCTCGCGGCGGAAGTTGGCGGCCAGCCACAGGGCCACGGCCTCGACCAGGTCGCTGTTAAGGTGCAGGGCCGACTCGCTGCTGCGCATGGCCATCAGCTCGTTGAAGATCTTTGGCGGGACTTGCGTGCTGGAGAGCTTGCCCTCGCGCCAGAACCGAGATGTTGACGACCGGCGCGTCCGGCTCATTCATCAGCGATCCGTGGTCGTAGTAGTAGGCGTCGCCCAGGGCCAGGAAGCCCTCGGCCGCCGAGGCCGCCGACTTCTTCCCGCTGGTCTGCTCGATCTGGGCGATGGCGGAGACGGCCTCGGTGCGGACCTGCTCAGGCGTGTCCTTGTTCTCGATGAGCTGCTTGAGGTAGGGCACGGCGTGCGGGTAGCCGATCTTGCCCAGGGCCCGGACCACGAAGACCTTGACCGCGTTGTTGTCCATGGCCAGCGAGACCGCCAAGGGCGTGACGGCCGGCTTGCCGATCTCGGCCAGGGCGTTGAGCACATGGATATGGAGGTTCTGCTGCGCGGGATCCAGCAGCACGTCGATCATGAAAGGAGCCGCCCACTCGCCGGACTGCTTGAGTTGTGTAATGGCCGTCACGCGTTCGCGGGCGTTGCCGCCGAGCTTCTTGATGTTGGCGACGATCTGCTGGGGGTCTGTCCGCAGGCGGAAGCGGCCCTCTTTGAGCAGTTTCAGCATGTCGGCGACAGCCGGTCCGATGTCCTCGCGGTCCATCAGCTGCAGCAGGATCGTCTCGCGGTGGGGGTTATACCCGGCCAGTTCCAGGACGGCGACCGGGTCGGGGTCGGACTTGATGAGCGACACGAAGTTGCTCTTGGCGAAGCCGAACTGGCCGATGGCGGCGTAGTGCCAGCCGTCCTCGGCCCGGGCCCGCTGGGTGCGGCCCTGCTCGATCTGGGTCATCACGGCCTTGGCATTGTCGCCGAGTTTGTTGTCAGCCAGGGCCTGGGCCATCTGGAAGGTGCCGGTCCGATCGGCCATCAGGGCCAGCCGCAGGGGCGAGAGGTTCTTCTGGGCCACTTGGGCGAGCACTTCGTCGGCCTGCTTGTAGTCATCCTTGTTGATGGCCTCCATCGCCTTGGTCCAGGCCGACCAGGCCTGGTCGTTCTGGCCAACCATGGGGGTCTGGGCCATGCAAACCTGGGTGAGCATCGTTGCGGCCGCCGCCACCACCGCCAGACGGGAAACCCTCGCCAATGCGCTCATACAAGCAGACCTCCTGCCAGCCGCAGCCACGGCACGGGGGGTGCCCTGGCCAGTGTCCTGTTGCAGCAGCGGCATCCGGCGCGGGTGCCCCGGCCGCTGAAAACTCATAACTCTGGTCGGCATTATAAAGTTGCGCGAATCCAGGTCAATCGGCCAGGCAGGGTTAGCGTGGGCTTTTCACATCCCGGTGACCCCGTAAGCCGGGCTGTGCCGGAAGGTGTACGCAGCCGCGCCAAGGCAGTCCGGGTCCGGGTCGATAGGCCGTTGTGCCGCAGGGCCTTCGCTCGATTCGGGACCGGCGAAGTCTGCCGGGCCCGACCCCCGGGCCGCAGCGTCCCGGAAAAGATGCTTGCTCCAAAGCGCCTTCTCTGGTTTGATATGTGTTTGGCAATGTCTTAGGATGAGTGATAATCATTGGTGGAAACCCCTTTTGGTGAGTGAACCTTTGAATCAGCAATTGAGCGTGACCCTGATCGATGGCCGCAGTCTCGAGGTGCCCGCCGGAACCACCTATCGCCAGCTGGCTGAGAAGGTCGACCCCAAGCTTGCGCGCAAGGCGATCGCCGTGAAGGTTGGCGATCAGGTCGTCGATCTGGATCGGCCGGTCCAGCCCACTGGCGGCACGACTGATTTCCTCCTGCCCAAGGCCGACAATGCCGACGCCCTGCACGTGATCCGGCACAGCGCGGCCCACGTCATGGCTGAGGCGATCTGCGCCCTCTGGCCGCAGACCAAGCTGGTCTATGGCCCGCCGGTGGACAACGGGTTCTACTACGACATCGATCTGGACAAGCCGCTTTCCACGGAGGACTTCAAGGCCATCGAGGAGAAGATGGCGGAGATCGTTAAGGCCAACAAGCCGTTCCGGCGGCACGAGGTATCGCGCGGACCAGGCGATGGCCAGGCTGCAGGCCGAGGGCAATCCCTACAAGGTCGACAACGCCCGGCGGGCCGAGGGCGAGGTCCTGAGCTTCTACGCCACGGGCGAGCCCGGCAAGGACTTCGAGGACCTCTGCCGCGGGCCGCACGTGCCCAGCACCGGCTACATTCAGGCATTCAAGGTCCTGCAGGTCAGCGGCGCCTACTACCGCGGCGACGCGTCTAACAAGATGCTCCAGCGGGTCTACGGCACCGCCTGGCCCAGCCGCGACGACCTGAAGGCCTACCTCCATCAGCTCGATGAGGCCAAGAAGCGCGACCACCGCGTGCTCGGCCCGCAGCTCGGGCTGTTCACCATCGACGAAAGCGTCGGCCAGGGCCTGGTCCTGTGGAAGCCCAAGGGCTCGATCGTCCGGCAGGAGCTGCAGAACTTCATCAGCGAGCACCTTCGTCGCCAGGGCTACAGCCAAGTCTTCACGCCGCACATCGGCCGGCTGGTGCTCTACAAGACCAGCGGCCACTATCCGTATTACCGCGAGAGCCAGTTCCCCCCGCTGATCGACCAGGAGTACATCGAGGAACTGGCCAAGGAAGGTTGTGGCTGCGCCGAGCTGGCCAACAGGATGCAGTCGGGCGAAATCGACGGCTATCTGTTGAAGCCGATGAACTGCCCGCACCACATCAAGATCTACGCGTCGGACCGGCACAGCTACCGCGACCTGCCGATGCGGCTGGCGGAGTTCGGGACGGTCTACCGCTGGGAGAAGTCCGGCGAACTGGGCGGGATGACCCGGGTTCGCGGCTTCACCCAGGACGATGCGCACCTGTTCTGCACTGAGGAGCAGTTGCCGCGGGAGGTCCAGGGATGCCTGGAGTTGGTCAAGATCGTGCTGGGCACGCTGGGCATGGACCAGTATCGCGTCCGGGTGGGGCTGCGCGACCCGGACAGTGACAAGTACGTCGGCTCGCCCGACCGCTGGGAGAAAGCCGAGGCCGCCTGCCGCCAGGCCGCCGAGACCCTCGGCGTGCCCTTTACCATGGAGAAGGGCGAGGCCGCCTTCTACGGTCCCAAGATCGACTTCGTGGTCAGGGACTGCATCGGCCGGGAGTGGCAGCTCGGCACCGTCCAGGTGGACTACAACCTCCCCGAGCGGTTTGGTCTAGAGTATATCGGGGCCGACAATGCCGCCGCATCGGCCGGTGATGATACACCGGGCCCCATTCGGCTCGATGGAGCGGTTCGTGGGACTGCTGATCGAGCATTTTGCGGGGGCGTTTCCGCTGTGGCTTGCGCCCGAACAGGTGCGTGTGGCGACGATCAGCGAGAAATCGAACGAATTCGCCTTGCGGGTATATAATCGCCTGCGCGATGTCGGTATTCGGGTGAGCCTGGACAGCGGCGCCGAGAAGATCGGTGCGAAAATCCGGTCAGTCACACTCGAAAAGGTGCCGTATATACTGATAATCGGCGAACAGGAGGCGGCGGCCGGCTCAGTGAACGTCCGCCACCGCACCCAGGGCCAGAAGGGCCCGGTGGGCCTCGAACAGTTCGTCGAACAGTGCCTATCGGAGACTCGTCAGCGAGGTGTCGCCTGATTTCGGCGAGATTACCATTCGCAAGTTGCGATTCCCTGGTATTATCAGACAGCCGGGCCGAACCCGTGCAGGGAGAATAGACGTGCGTGTGCACGTGGCGCGGGCAGCGTCCGGGCCGGTCTGGCCATAAAGAAGGAGAGTGCAAACATCGCTATCGAACAGCAAGTCAGGATCAACGAACGGATCCGAGTGCCGCAAGTCCGCCTGATCGACCATGAGAACAACCAGGTGGGGGTGGTAGCCACCCTCGAGGCCCTGCGGATGGCCCGCGAGGTGGAGATGGACCTGGTCGAGGTCGCCCCGACCGAACGTCCACCGGTCTGCAAGATCATGGACTTCGGCAAGCAGAAGTATCGCCAGAACAAGAAGCAGAAGAAGCACGTGCACGAGCAGCAGCTCAAGGAACTCCGCCTGCGGCCCAACACGGACGATCACGACCTGCAGGTCAAGGTCAAGAAGGCCAAGGAGTTCCTCAAACGCGGAGACCGCGTCCAGTTCACGATGATGATGCGCGGCCGCGAACGGTTCCATACCGACATGGCCCTGGCGAGCATGCGGCAGATCGCCGATGGGCTGGCTGACTGCAGCCACATCGAGCGTCCGGCCCGTGCCGAAGGCCGGCGGATCACGATGGTGATCGTCCCGGGCAAGGCCCCCGGCGCCAATAAGCCGGCAGTTGCCCCGGCCCAGCCTCGACCCGCGACGGCGGCTGCTCCGGTGCAGGCCAACGGGGCCACCCAGGCCGCGACGCCGGCGCCGGACCAGGTTCCGATGGCGGCAGTACCTGCGACCCCTTCGCCAGTCCCGGCGCCGAGTGCGGCCCCGGCCAGCCAGCCCGGCTGAGGCGGCACCAGCTTCAGGACGACCCCTCCTGTCGGGGATGTATCGCCGGCCGATTCGGCCGGTCCGGTCGATTGTCATGCCAAGGCGCCTGGCGGCACTTGCTAACAGGTCCGGGCTTGGCTATCATACGGGTCTTCGTTTCGTTTAGACCCGATTACCGCGAGGTAGTGTACGATGCCCAAGATGAAACGGTCCAAAGCGTTGCAGAAGCGGGTGAAGGTGACCGCCACCGGCAAGGTCAAGGCCCGCAAGGCCGGCCACGGCCACCTGCTCAGCAGTAAGACCGGCGAGCATTGCCGGCGTCTCCGCGGCTCGCTGATCGTCAAGGGCCGCTATGCCTACACGTTCAAGCGGAAACTCGTGGAACTGTAATCGGCCGGGAAAGATGATAGCGGGGCCGGGACACGCCGCCCAAGAGGTTTGAGTCATGCCACGTGCAAGAGTCGGTGCAGCCAGACGTCAGCGTCACAAAAGGACCCTGAAGGCCGCCAGCGGGTACTACGGTCAGCGGTCGATCCAGTTCCGCGTCGCCAAGGAAGCGGTCCGCCGGGCGGGAGTGTACGCCTACCGGCATCGGCGCCTCCGCAAGCGCGAGTTCCGGTACTTGTGGATTGCGCGGGTGTCGGCGGCCTGCCACGCCCGCGGCCTGACCTACAGCCAGTTCATGGGCGGGCTGAAGAAGGCGCAGGTCCTGATCAACCGCAAGATGCTCAGCGAGCTGGCGATCCACGAGCCGACCGCATTCGACAAGCTCGTCGAGATGGCCAGGCAGCACGTCAAGGTCGCCGTCGCGGTGTAGAACTTCGCCGCTCCAAGACCGGCGACCGGCCAGATACTGACACCCATAACGATATGCCAGGAATTCCAGAGCGCTGCCTCCCATGTCGGGAGGCACCGCTTTTTGCTACCATGGTGTAGAGCCTGTAACGGGTCACACCGGGGATACAGCAGTCAAGCAGGAAGCGTATTATTAGCCGCTGTACACGCTAAGCTTGACCCCGCCGCCATTGTTATCGATGAACAATGCAGACGGCTCGCGCGCATGCCTGCCATGGTTATCGGTCCCGGCTGTGATCCGGTGCCGGTGCGCGGGGGCCGCCCAAGCGGAGTTGCACGATGCCGGAAGAACTGTCCCTGAAGATCGGCTACGTCTGCAAGGTCAACGGCGGGGCACTGACCGCCCTGCTTTCCACCCGCCACGGAACGCTCGAGTATAAGGGCGTCAAGTACCGCATCGGCCAGCTCGGCGGCTACGTCATCATCCCGATGGACAAGGGCGAGCGGCTGGTGGGCTTCATCACCGGGGTCGGCCGCGAGGACGTTGTCGTCACCGACATCAAGCCGCAGAACATGCTGGACGTGCAGCTGCTCGGGGCGATCTGGAAGGGCCGTTTCACGCGCGGCGTCCGCCGGTACCCGACCATCGGCGACGAGGTCCATGTGGCGGTCCAGGACGATTTCGCCGCCATCTTCGATACGATGGCCGAGGGCAGCACCGAGCCGGGCCGGGCGCGGCGCTCATTCCACCTGGGCAGCTTCGCGATGAATCCGGACTTCCAAGTCCACGTCCTGGGCAAGGAGTTCTTCAGCAAGCACGCGGCGATCCTGGGCAACAGCGGCTCGGGCAAGAGCTGCACGACAGCCAAGGTGATCTACGAATCGCTGAAGCTGCCGGAGTCGCAGATCGTGCTCTTCGACCTGCACGGGGAGTACACGACGGCCTTCAGCGACGACCAGGGGCACCTGGACCCAAACGTCACCTATCTCGGTGAGCAGGACATGATCCTGCCGTACTGGCTGCTCAAATACGACGAGCTGGAGACGCTGCTGGTCGACAAGAACAACCCGCTGAACATCTCCAGCCAGATCTCGTTCCTCAAGACGGGCCTGCAGAAACTCAAGGCCCCCACAGCCGAGCAGCTGGGGCTGTCCAGCGTATTCTCGGTCGATTCGCCGATCTACTTCGACCTGCAGAGGCTGCTGGCGGCGGCCCAGAACTTCAACGAGGCCCGCTACATCGTCAACAGCGACCAACTGGCACTGGCGAAGCTGGCCCTTCGATCCCGCAATCCCCGGGAGCAACACGAGCTGCTCTGGGAGCAACGGTGCGACTTCAACCGGGGCCAGGCCGAAGGCGAGATGCCGCACCCGCTGTACTTCGGGAAGCTGCTGGGCCTGGTCAACGCGATCGAAACGCGGCTCAACGACCACCGGTACGACTTCCTGCTGCGGCCGGTCAAGCAGGCCCAGCGCAGCCGGCACTTTGGCGACGTTCTGGAGGAGGGCCAGGACGGCGCGGACGCCTCGAAGGTTCTGGGGTACATGCTGCGACTGCTGACGGGGAGGCTGAAGCGACGGACGAACCTGACGATCGTGGACCTCTCGGGCGTGCCGTTCGACATGATCGACGTGACGGTGGCCGTGCTGACGCGGTTGCTGTTCGACTTCAACTTCTGGACCCCGACCGCCCAGCGCAAGCCGATCGTCCTGGTGTACGAGGAGGCGCATAACTACATTCCGCGGGCCAGCACCGGTTTCTCCTTCGCCCGTACCGCGGTCGAGCGCGTGGCCAAGGAAGGCCGCAAGTACGGCGTCTCGGCCGTGATCGTCTCACAGCGTCCGAGCGAGCTGTCCGAGACAGTTCTGAGCCAGTGCAACAACATGATCGTGATGCGCCTGAACAACCCGGACGACCAGCACTACGTGACCAAAGTGGTATCCGACCAGTTCGCGGCGATGGTCAACATGCTTCCGATCCTGGCCTGCGGCGAGGGCTTCGTCATCGGCGATTCGGTGCTGATGCCGCTGCGGACCCTGATCGACCTGCCGCCGCGCACCCCTCGCAGCAGCGACGCCGACGTCTTCAAGGAGTGGTCCAGCGCCAGCCAGCCGCCGGCGTTCGACGAGATCCTCCAGCACTGGTGGCGCCAGGATCGCAAGCTCATCCGGCAGGAAGCGAAGATGGCGCCGAGCGCAGCCGGCGGTGCGCCCGCGCGAGTCGTCCAGCCGCTGCGCAACTGAGGTCCTTACGTGCTGTCACTGAATCTCGTGCGGCAGGGCCGGGCAGCATGGTCCTGCCGCCAGCGGCCTGGCGGAAGGCCATGTGTCTTCCCGCGAGGTCCGACTGGAACCCCCGTCACAATCGCACGAGCACCTTCAGGTACCGCTCGGGCTTCTCGCACATGTCGGGGATGATCGTCGCCGCGTCCGCCAGATCGATCTCGTGGCTGATGAACGCACCGGCGTCGATGCGCCGATCCGCCAGGGCAGTCAGCAGGGGACCCAGCACGGTGGTGCTGTTGCGCGACGCGTAGACGTTCAGTTCCTTGGCCATGATCGGCTTGGTCACCAGCGGCACGGGCAGGTTGCTCATGCCCACCAGCACCACGGCCCCGCCGGGCGCGGCCACGTCGAAGGCCTGTTGGATCGTCTCGGGAATGCCGACTGCCTCGACCACGACGTCGGGTCCCTTGCCGGCTGTCCAGTCCAGCAGGGCCCGGCACATCCGGGCAGGATCGGCGGCATCCAGGGCCAGGTCCGCGCCGAGGCGCCGGGCCGCCTCGATCCGCGCCTCGATCGACTCGCTGATGGCCACGCGGGCGCCGGCATGTCTCGCCCCGGCCAGTACCGACCGCCCGATCGTGCCGCTGCCGATGACAAACACCGTCTGGCCTTCCTGGATGCGCCCGCGGCGGACCGCGTGAAAGCCGATGCCCAGCGGCTCGCCCAGCGCGGCGTCCCGCAGCGACAGCCCGGCCGGCACGCGGTAGAGCTTGTCAGCCCGCACGGCGATCCGCTGCGTCATGGCCCCGTCGATGTGTACGCCCAGCACCTTCAGTTCCAGGCAGGCGTTGGGACGGCCCGCGCGACACATGTGGCATGCGCCGCAATTGATATAGGGCTCGACGACGACCGGGTCGCCAACTGCAATGCCCGCGGGAACCATAGTTCGATCGTTCGGTAGCGCAGCCAGCACCCCGCTGATCTCATGCCCGAGCACTCGCGGGTAGGTCACAAAGGGGTGCGACCCCCTGTAGGCGTGCATGTCGCTGCCGCACACGCCGACGTAGCGGACCTCGACGAGGGCCTCGTTGGGTCCGGGTAGAGGTTCGGGGATCTCGACCGCCGCCAGTCTGCCGGGTCTGTCAGCCAGGAGGGCTTTCATGACTCGGACTATATCCGGCCTGGCGTGGGACAACAAGAAGGCGTCATCCCTTGACGCTGCCGAGGGTCAGGCCGGCGATGATCTGCTTCTGCAGGACCAGGAAGATCAGGAACGTCGGCACGAACAGGATCACGATCCCGGCGAACAGGGCGGGCCACTCGGCTGCGTACTGCTGCGTCACCACGAGGTAGTAGAGGCCTACCGGGAGCGTCTTGAGCTGCGGGTTGGTGATGAAGACCAGGGCGAAGTTGTACTCGTTCCAGATGCCGATGAAGTTGAAGATCGCCGCGGTGGTCAGACCCGGCGCGGCCAGCGGGAAGTAGACCCGGCTGAAGGTCGTGAACTCGCCGCATCCGTCGATGGCCGCCGCCTCGCCCAGTTCCGTCGGCAGCGAGCGGAAGAATCCGGTCAGCAGGAAGATCGTGAACGGCAGGCTCAGGGCGGTGTAGATGACGATCAGGCCGAACCGGCTGTCCATGAACGAGAAGTCCAGTGACTGGATGTGCCAGCCGCGCATCATCAGGAACAGAGGCACGAGGATCAGCTGCGCCGGGATCGCCAGGGCGGCTACGAACATGTACAGGATCGCGTCGCGCCCCGGGAACTCCAGCTTCGTCAGGGCGTAGGTCGCCATGGCCGAGCACAGGATGATCAGCCCGACGCTGCCGATGCTGATCATCACGCTGTTGAGCATGTACTCGCCCATGCGGGCGACCGTCCAGGCCCGCACGTAATTGGCGTACCACTGGTCGAAGCCGTTGAGGTGCGCCCCGGCCAGCAGGCAGAACAGGCCACCCGCGCCGAGGACTGTCTGTGCGGCATAGAGGAGATGCTTTCGCCTCCGGCTGAATTGCGGATGCCTGCCAAGCACGACGACCAGCACGAGGATGCCCGCCAGGCAGGCCAGGCAGCTCAGCAGAGCGGTGAAGGTAACGGGGTTCCGGCAGTCGAAGAACTGCGTAAGGGCCCTTTGCGGCTGCTGCACGAAGTCCCTGCTGGTGCCCATGCTGCTGATGACGACCCACAGGAACGCGAAGATCGAGAAGGCCACCCAGAGAGTCTTCAGGCCGTACAGCGCCTTAAGACGCGTGCGGTCCCATGCCGCCAGCAATACCACGCCAACGGTAAACCACGTGACGTACCAGAAGGGGTTGGCGATCTGGATGACTCGCTCGGGTACGGCTGCCAGGATGTTCAGGTGGTGCAGCATCACTTCACTCAGAACTCCAGTTCATCCTCACTCCGCAACAGCCGCAGCGCCACGGCGAAGACGACAATCAGCACGAGCAGCACCACGGCCATGGCCGTCGCGTAGCCCATCTGGTAGATATTGTCGCGATTGGAGAAGGCCAGTTCGTACTGCCGCGTGCTGACCACGCTGCTCTTCTCGTCCTGGTTGAGCCCCATGGCCTGCACGAGCCCGAAGACCTTCAGCGCCCCGATCACCCACAGCGTCAGCGTGATCAAGATGACCTCGCGGATCATCGGCAGCGTGATGTGGCTGAACACGTGTCGCTCGTTGGCCCCGTCCACCCGGGCAGCCTCGTAGTACGTCGGCGGGATCCGCTGGATGGCGGCAATCAGCAGGATCATCTGGCTCCCCACGCCCGACCAGATGCCAGCCGCGATGATCGAGTTGAACATGCTGTCGCTGCCGAGCCACTCGATCGGCTCGACCGCCAGGTGCATGGGATGGACCCAGCTGATTGCCCGGGAGGCCCAATCGGCGACGCCCTGGATCGCGCTGTTGCACAGGCCGTAGCGGGCGTCGTAGACCCGCTGCCAGAGGATCGCCACGCCGACGGCGCTGACGAACGACGGAAAGAAGATCATCGTCCGGTAGAACTTCGCGGCGCGGAACTTCGGCATGGACAGGCCGGCCGCGAACAGGAACGCGAAGACGAACTGGAAGATCCCGCCGACGAACATCAGCCGGAAGTTGTTCCGCACGCACCAGCGGAAGAAGTCGTCGCCGTCGCTGGTCCCGTAGAGCCACCAGGCCAGCCACGCGGACAGCACCGCCAACGTCGGCGCCCATGCCCACTTTGGGTTTGGCCGCCGGCGCAGTTGCGGTTCAAGCGGCCCCGTCTGGCCCCGGCCAAGCCACAGCCCGATCCCCAGCGCCGCAAGTCAGCGCCGCCGCAAAGGGCAGCCCGCACCCCCACACGGTCGGGCCGAACATCTCGCGGAAGTGCTTCAGCCCCACCCACCGGGCCTGCGGCGAAAAGCCCGTCCAGTCGTACAGGCTGATGCGGAACGCCTCGATGGCCGGCCAGCCCATGAACACGCCGAACAGGACGAGCGACGGGGCCAGCATCCCCAGGGCGATCGCTGCCTGCCGGGCTCTTGCGTGTCTGCCGCGAACGATCATCGCCGAAACCTACCCTCCCTTGCCGTAGCGTTCATACAGCCCTTGTGCCTTGCGCTCCAGGTCCTCGACGCATTCCCGCGGGCTGAGGTTGTCGCTGCGGATCGGGAAAAACTTGCTGAACGTCTCCATGAGCACGAACTTGTAACATAGGGGCACGTCACTGGCCAGGCCGTTGGTGATGATGTCGCCGGGGGCGGCCCGCTCGAAGATCGGCTCGAGCGCCTTCATCTCCGCCGGGAACGGGATGCCCCTGCGGGCCGAGATGTAGTGCAGCTCCTGCGAGGCCAATTCCGACCCATAGGCCGACAGGTAGTTCAGCAGGGCTGCGGCGCCCCTGTGGTTTTGGCCCTGCCGCGTGATCGCGTGTCCCTGCCCGACCGCCGAGAGGCTCCGCGGGTTGCCGGCGCCACCGGGCCATGCCGGGAAGATGAAACACGACAGGTCGAACACAGCCGGGTCGTCGCTTCGCGTCCGGGCGATCTCGGCCGGCAGCCAGGTCCCGGTCAACAGGAACGTACACTTGCCGGCCCCGAAGTCTCGCTGTGCGCCGGGCCACTTGCTGGCGGAGAACTGCCTCATCCAGAAGCCCTCTTCGCGCCACCGTCGCAGCCTCTGCGCGATCTGCAGGTACCGCGGGTCGCCCTGCGGCCCGGCGAACCGCGGCAGGTCGCCCCGGCACGTCGCCAGCTGCGGACCGTAGCCCATCAGGCGGTCGGCCAGGCCGAACCACCACCCCTCGATGTAGACCATCCCATCCTGGGCGATCGGCTCGATGCCCGCCGCCAGCAGCTGCCGGCAGATGTGCTCGAACTCGTCGACCGTTTGGGGCGCGGATTCGGGGCGCGGCCGATCCTCGCGAAGTGCGCCTTGTTGTAGAAGACCGCCTGCGTGTGCACGAGAATGGGCCAGAGGTAGGTGATCCGCGTGCCGGCTGGATAGGGATGGTGGTTTTCCCGGACATCCTCGTCGCGGATCGTGTACCGGCTGGCCTCGGCGGCGACGGCGTTGAAGGTGTCGCGGATCGCGACGTTCGGGTCGTTACAGGTCGGGCCGTACAGGATGCCCTTCTCCCGCCAGACGGGGTCGTCCGCGTCCGCAATCGGCTGGTCCAGCGGCAGGGCCAGGTCCTCGCGGTAGAGGATACGCAGCTCCGCCAGGTCCCCGGCCACGATGTCCGGTACGTCCGTGCCGGTCAGGAAACGCGGGCGGTTGTTCGACAGGACGTACCGGCCGTCCCAGCGCTCCTCGATCTCGTATTGCGGCCAGCGGCGCCTGAAGTCCTCGAACAGCCCGATCCGCAGGGCCGGGTGCAGAGACTGGAACACCTGGATCATCCGCGCATCATGCTGCGGATGGCGCTGTGCGAACGCGTGGAAGAGCTTCAGACGATTGGCCTGGTCCCGTTGTCCAATCGACTCGACAAGCTGCTCAACGTACTCGCGATCGAGCTTGCCGGTACCGCTCGACGAGCGGAATCGCGTCGAAAGAGGCCGCCGAATAAGCCCCCTGCGCAGCAGGGGGTCGGCTGGCAGGCGGAAGATCACCGGCGATCTTGCCCGATGCGTCCCCAGGAACCTCCAGTCGCCGCCGGAACGCCCGCTGGTAATTCGCCCGCACCTTCGCCGCCATGTCCGGCCACGCCTGCAAGAGCGCGGCGTAGTGGGCGGGCGCGTCCGCGCCGAACGGGTGGTCAGAGGCCAGTTGCGGCGGCGGCCCGGAGTAGAGCAGCTGCATCGGCTCGCCGGGGCCGAACATGCCCGCGTAGATGATCACTTGCTTGCCATCGTCAGCTGACGCGGCGCTGGCTCAGGTCCCAGCCCAGCACCGCCAGGAGGGTGACCAGTACGGTCGCCAGCAATTGGTGGAAAAACCGCATGCCGATCCTTGCGCAAAAAACGGACTCTGACCGGCTGCCAGTGTACGTCGGATATGCGCGTTATCCAAGCGGCGGAAAGGCCCCCTATGCTGCCGTCGGTACCCCCATCGCCACCTGCTGCGGCCGGACCGGCGTCTCTTGCACGCCGACCAGGCAGTCGAACTGCGCCAATGTCAGCGGGCGTCTGTGGGTGCGACAGTGCGTGACCGACTCGCCCACAAAATCCTCGTAGCGCTCCGCCGGGGAATACCGCGACCAGAATCGCAGGCTATTGGCGCCGAAGGCATTGGGCAGGCTGATCGGCTCCAGCGGGGCGGCATCCGCCTCGCGGCAGACCGTCATCGCCTCGAAGTGCTTGACCTGCCAGCCGCCGCGCCAGAGCCTGGCGGACAGATCGCAGTCGGCCAGATCGCCGCAATCGAGGGGATAGCCGCCGACTGCCAGGATCGCCTGCCGCCGCAGCACCACAGCCGTACCGGAAAGCAGGCCGCTTGGACCACCGGTTTCGGGTCTGGGCGGCTCGCCCAGCGTGCGGATCCTGCAATCGGCCGCAGCCAGTCGCGGCTGCTCAGCCATCGTGCGCAGCGCGAATTCGGTCGTGCCCTTGTCCGGCCAGGTGGCGTCGTCGAGCAGGAAGACGAACTCGGCCCCCGCCGCCGCGATGGCGACGTTGCGGGCCGCGGCAGCTGGACCGGCATCCAGTTCGATCAGGCGAACCTGTGGAAACCTCTCGGCAATGACCTCAGCCGTGCCGTCGGGACCGCCGCTATCGATCACGACGATCTCGTGCGCGAGCCTTCCGGTGCTGGCCCGCAGCAAAGGCAGGGTCCTGAGTACACGAGAACTGTGATTATCGGTCTGCACGACGAATGTGATCTTCCGATGGCTCATCCGGTCGACTCCGTCCTGAGGTCTGCTGCAACGCCGCGCCAGCCGCGCGGCCCAACCCGCGGCATCCACGAACATGATGGTCGCCAGAGGGGCGCACCTCGCGAGCGCAGCGTCAGCTCGTCTGCAATTATCGGCAGGGGGGTCTTGCCCGCTTGATGGCACTTTCCGCATGCGGCACTATCATACGGCTGCGACAACCTTTGCCGTCCTCGGGAGGCAACCGTGCAACACCGCGATGAACTGGATGATCTCCGTAGAATATGCATTCGCCTGGCCAATCAGGGCGCCCAGATCGCCCGTCGAATGCAGCGGGCGGACATCCCCCGCCAGCGAAAGGCCGATGCCAGCCTCGTTACCGAGGCCGATACGGCCGTGGAACGGGAGCTGATCGAGATCATCCATCGCGACTTCCCATCCGATGCCATCATCGGCGAGGAATCCGCCGGTACGGCGGGCGGCGCCGACCCGGCTGGCGCGGCGAGGTTCTGGATCATCGATCCGATCGACGGCACCCGCAGTTACGCCCGGGGCCTGCCGTGGTACTGCTGCTCGGTGGCGGTGGCCGATCGCCGCATGCCGATGGCCGTGGCGCTGGTCGAGGCTGGTACGGGGATGGTCTTCTCCGCGGCAACTGGTCGAGGTGCATACCGAGATACCGCGCAGGTGGGGACAGCTCGACAGGGCCTCCGACCAGGACGTCCTGGTCGGCGTGCCCAGCAGGAACCTGGCGGTCTTGCCGGAAGGCCTGGCCCGCTGGTGCAGCCGGTGCGTCGTTCGCAACTACGGCTTATCCGCGCTGCACCTGGCGATGGTGGCAGCCGGCCTGCTCGATGCCGCTATCGTGACCGAGGTGCGCGTGTGGGACATCGCCGCCGCCAGCCTGGCGGTTACCGAGGCGGGCGGCGTTGTGACCGACCTACGGGGTCGTCCCGTGTTTCCGATGGATATCCCGGCGCAGTCCGAAGCGCCGGAGGTCCTGGCCGTCCTGGCAGCCGGCCCGCGTCTGCACGCCGAGCTGCTGGCGGCGATCGGCTCGTAGGCTCGCCCCCGGTATCAGGCGAACTGCAACACCGAGTTGATCGTGCCGAACGAGTTGGTCACGCACTCGGCCGCATCCGGGTCGACCTGCCAATCACCGTCGACGATGAACTTGTACTCGTATCGCCCCGGCTGCAGGTTCATGCGCTTTCGCCACTCATTGTTCTTGCCCTTCTGCATCCGCCCCTGCTCCTGGTCCCACTCGTTGAAGGAGCCGACGACGCGGACGGCCTTGGCCGGTTGCGCCAGCCGCAGCACGAAGGTAACTTCAGACTTGTTTTTGCGAATCACCATGTCAAATCCTCCTGATTCCAACCAAACGACGACGGATCCGCCGAACCTCCGCAGCGGACCATACAACCTCTCTGCTACCTCCTGATGAGGTAAACAACCACGCCACGAAATGCGCCTGTCCAATCATACTGATCGGTGGCGTTTTTGCAAAAGATCAAGGCCCGCGTCTGTGCCGAGCCCGCCTGGCCACCGCAGCCAGTGGCATCCGGTGCCAAGAACTCGGGATGCTCCGCAATCCGTAACCCGTTATGCCGTAATGTCATATGAGGAGAGAGATGAAGGCGTCAGGAAGAGATTCTTGTCCCTGATACCCACCGGCGCCCCATCTAGCCAGGTCTACCCAGGGGGCAGTCCCCGCTTATTTCTTCCGCCACCCCTTCGGCCGACCCACCGGCAGCGGCCGCAACCGCCGCCCCAGCCGCGCCTCCAGCTTCGCCAGCCAACGGTCACTGCCCAGCGGCCGGCCCCGCGACGTGTGCCGCCGCATCCGCTCGACCGTCGGCCCTTCCTGCCGGTCGTCCAGCGCCGCCTGCCAGGCCGGCGGCTTGCGCGCCCGCCAGCCCCGCAGGTCCAGCAGTCCGGCCGCGTCCTCCCCCGTCACGTGGGCCGCCGCGCTGGAATGCCCGTACCGCCACGCCTTCCGCACCAGCCGCGCCCGCACCGGGTTCTGCTCGACGTACGCCATGGCCGTCCAGAAGTGCTCGCCGTCCAGGGCACACGAGTAGAACCGGTTCTGCCACAGGTGCCCGCTGCGGCCGTGCAGGCGGTTGATGGTCTGGCTGTAGAGGAAGTGCGTCCGGCCGATCGCCTGGGCCAGGGCCTGCTCGCTGGCGGGCGTGACGATCAGGTGGACGTGGTTGGTCATCAGGCAGTAGCCGTCGAGGGCCAGGCCGAACTCAGCCGCCTTCTGGCGAAGGATCTGCAGGTAGAGGTCATAGTCTTCGGCGGCAAAGAAGACGTCCTGGCGGTTGTTGCCGCGCTGGGTAACATGGTGCGGGCAGTTCGGGATAATGGTCCTGGCGACTCGTGGCATGATGCGAGTATACTGCTGCAAGGCGCCGCTGTAACTGTTTACCGTCGATGAGGCGGCTGTTTCGGCGTGGGGGTGGAGGGGCTTTGCCTTTGGGGGGAGTTGGCGCTACGCTTTTGGCGTCATGGATGACGGCAAGGCGATGGCACGGATGCACGAACGCCGGGCTCATGTCCTGCAGATCGAGAACAACGCTCTGCACCGGCAGGTTGCCGAATTCGCGGGCAAGGCCCTGGCGCTGCGCAAAGCCAACGAGCGACTTCTGGCGGAAAACACCCGACTCAAGCGGCGTCTGGCCGACCTGACGCACTCCTCGCCCGCCGGACGCGTGCCGCCGCCGGCCTTCGTCAAACCCAACGTACCCGAGCGACCTGGCCGCAAGCCAGGGCGACCGGCCGGGCATGAGGCGGCGTTACGGCCCCGACCGGGCAAGATCGATGTACGGCAGGAGATCTCTCTGCCGGTAGACAGGCGGGGCAGGCTCTGCTGTCCGGACTGCCGAACGCAACTGAGCCAGGTAAGGCATCACCGGCGTCTGGTCGAGGACATGGTTCCCGTCGAGATCATCACTACCTGCTATACGACCCACAGCGGCTATTGCCCGCATTGCCGTAAGCGGGTCGAGTCGCGAGGCGAAGATCAGCCGCCGGCCGCGGACCTGCCGCACGCCCAGTTGGGGCTCCACGCCCTGGCGACCGCCGCGGTGCTGCGGGTGTGCTACCGCCTGCCCTTACGACAGATCAGCCAGCTCTTCGCGGATTTGCCGGGGTTGCGGATCAGTCCGGCTGCCATCGCCAAGCAGATCCAGCGACTGGGCCGCTGGCTGCAAGGGCAGTACGACCGGCTGAAGTGGGTGCTGCGGGCCGCGGGGGTGGTGCATGCGGATGAGACCGGATGGCGGACCCACGGGAAGAATGGATACCTCTGGACACTGACGAATCCCCAGCACACCGTGTATCACGTGGACCGCTCCCGTGGCGGCCAGGTGATTGCGGGGCTGCTGGGTGAGGCCTTCGGCGGTACGCTGGTCAGCGACTTCTACGCCGCCTACGACCCGTTTGACTGCCCGCAGCAGAAGTGTCTGACGCACCTGCTGCGGGAGTTGCGCGACACGACGCAGAAACACCCGGCGCTGGTAAAGCACGCGTTCTTCCGCCAATGCAAGAGTCTGGTGCAGGAAATGCTGCGGCTGGCCCGGCGTCGCGAGGCGATGGAACCGGCGGCGTACGCCCGACAGGTCAAGGGGATCGAGACGCGGCTGGGAAACCTGGCGGATGCGTCCTGGGATCACCCGGAGGCGCGGCGATTGGCGGCCAGGCTGGGCAAGTACCGGTATCGGCTCACGACGTTCCTGCACGATCCGCGGGTGGACGGGACGAACAATGCGGCCGAGCGGGCCTTGCGACCGCCGGTGGTGATGCGCAAGATCACCGGCGGCAGTCGCAGCGAGAAGGCGCTGCGGCCTGGGCGATCCTGGCCAGCGTGATGCGGACGACCCAGCAGCAGGGCCGGCCTCTGGTCGAGACGATTGAAACGCTGCTGCGAGCCGCTTGGGCTGGCCAGCCGGTAACCTTGCTGACCGACACGTCATGACAAACGCCCTGCGGGACGGTAAACAGTTACGCGCCGCTGTCAATATAAAGGGTGACTGTCCCTAGTTAGTTTGTCCCTAGTTAGTTCCCGAGGCGTCAGGGGCAACTCCCCCGGCAGACCCCAGTCACGTACCTGAGGGGGAAAAAGACCGGTCGCAAGACCGGCACCTGGCATGCTGCTTGGGCAGCACCACCGGCCCATGAGCCGACAGCGCCTCCGCTTGCGTGGTCCGCTTCTCCAGGTACACCCGGTCCGACCCGCAGTGCGGACACCGTCCGCCCACCTCGACCCGGGCATTGGGCTCCAACGCCGCCCGCTCTTCCAGGAATACCGGCCAGGCCGCCCGGATCAACGCCTCGGCCTGCTCCTCGAAGTCCACAAAGACAGACCCCTTCAGCGGCACTTGCTCATCGGCCGGGATCACCCGGTCCAACTGCGCCTGGAATGCCTTGAAAATCCGATCCCGCGACTCTTGCCGTGTGCTCCGTGCCGGCATGGTTCCCTTCCTCCTTGATTGAACTCCCCTGCCCGCTGGCCACCCTGCCAGCCTTTCCCTATCTTACCAGAACGGCCCCGCAGAATCTGTCACGCACCCGTGGCAGCGGAGGAGGCCCAGGGGGAAGTGTCTTGACAAGGAGTATCTTTCATTTAGGATGACTGCCACTCATGAGCCGCTCCGTTCGTGTGCGGCAGCCTCATTCTGTCGAATCTCAAGTCTGACGTGAGGAGGTACCGGATCATGCTCGGTAATCTGATGTGCCGATCGGTAATGAAAGGCTTGGTCGCCGCTACCAGCCTGCTCCTGTTGATTGGCGGATGTCCCAGCCCCAGCAATCAGTCACCCGTGGCCAACGCTGGTTCGAACCAGACCGTCTCGGCCGGTGCTTCAGTCACCTTGGACGGGTCGGCCAGCACAGCTCCTACCGGTGAGACCCTCACGTACGCCTGGACGCAGACCGGAGGCACGGCGGTAACTCTGACTAACCCCGACACCGCCCAACCCACCTTCACGGCCCCCAGCGCCGCTACGACCCTGACCTTCCAGTTGACCGTCAATGACGGTCATGGGGGCACCGACAGCGCTAGCGTCAGCGTCACCGTTACCGCGGCCGCTGTCACGCCCCAGCTCTTCATCGCCAATTTCACTGCCGGTGCCAATAGCGTGGTCAGCTATGCCAATCCAGCGACGGTCAACGGGAACATCGTGCCCACGACAAACCTGTCCGGCGCAGACCGGCTTGGTCATGCCCGTGGACGTGGTTGTGAACTCGGCGGGCTCGCTGATCGTGGCCAATTACGGCGGCTTCTCGATCACAGCGTACGCCAGCGCGGCGACTGCTAACGGCAACTTCGCCCCTGCCCGCAACGTGCAAGGCCCGGCTACTGGCCTAACTGGGGCCTCGGGACACCCGGCCACACTGGCCCTCGATGAGGCCGATGACCTGCTCTTTGTAGGCAGGGTGGATGGCGCCAGTCCGGCCATTCTCGTGTATGCAAACGCATCAACCGTTACGGGCAACGCCGCTCCCACTCGCACGATCACGACAGCGGGCGTGATGACCCGCCCTGCGGGAATCAAGTTGGACAGCCACGGCAATCTGTACGTGGTCAACAACGTGACCGACACGGTTCTTGTCTATGCCAACGCCGCCAACCTCAACGGCAATGTCGCCCCCACCCGCACCATCAGAGGCAACCCAGCGTTCGTCAACCCGCTCGACATTTTCGTCGACGGCAATGACAACCTCTATGTGCTGAGCAACGGCGCAGCCAAAGCCGTCGACATCTTCAACAACGCCTCCACCCTCAACGGGATTGTGTCGCCGAACTTCACCTTGACGATCTCAGGGGCACTCGCGCTTTCTGGGATTACCACAGACAGTGGGGGGCGAGGCTATATCATCGACTGGTTTGCCAACAAGGTTTACTCCTACGACAACATCGCCTCCAGGAACGGAACGCTCTCGCCCGACAGGACGATCGCCGGCTCCAACACTCAGTTCAACGGACCCGTGCGTCTGTTCCTCCGGGAGTAGCGTAGGGCCGGGCACGCGAGCAACACCTGAAGTAAAGGGCTGGGCACGCTCGCAATGACGAACGTGCCCGAGCCTGCCTTACTGGTTGAATGCCGACGGACGCGAGTCAAGCGGCACGCATGCGGTGCAGCCAGGTGGTCCTTGGCGAAGTGCGGGCCGAACAGAACTCGCGTCTCTCGTAGGGAAGCATTGTCATATCCCGGTGGAGGTACGACTAACCCAAGTTACGCAGTTGCAGACGTAAAACGGCCCTGGCATCTCGCCAGGGCCGTTTTTGTGGCCCCGTTTCCACTACAAGGCGCCTCGGACCAGACGTCGGCGGGCCTCCTGGCGGAACCGTTTGAGGTGGTTCGGCAGGACCAGTCCCAGCCGATGTAACAGCACCGCCAAGTGCGGCTCCGGTTGGGTCACGCACCGCACCACCAGGGTCGGGCCGGCCGTGCCATCGTTGTTCCGTGTCGCCAGCACCACGTCTTGGCTCTGGACCCGTGACAGTTCCTCCACCAGCGGCCGGGGCGCCTCGCCCAGGCCGGATGCCTGCATCCAGCCCGACAGCGTCTTCCACATCGCATAGGCGATGAAGCAGACCAGGATGTGCCCCTTGACCCGGTCCTGCTTTTGATGCCAGATCGGTCGCAGTTCCAACTCGTCCTTGCTAATCCGGAAGGCCCACTCCGCGTCCACCAGCTGAATGTACTGCTTCCATAATGCCACCGGATCGACCTGCGGCAGGTTCGTCCGCAGCAGGTAGCAACCACACAGGTCCTTCTTGGCCTGCTCATCCATCTGCCAGTTCACCCGCAGTTTCGCCTTGCCGGTTGGCTTGTCGATCGGGGTGATCTCGACGGTGAAGCATTCCGCCGCTCGCCAGTTCTGCTCGGTCAGCCGGCCCAGACGCAAATGCGCCTGGCCCGAGTCCGTCAGCCGGCCGCTCTCGGCGGCCTTCTGCATCGCCTCCAGGCCCTTCTTCATCCGCTGGCAGAACCGCTCCAACATCGCGGCTTCCTTGTCGATGCGATCCTGGCTGCGGCACAGGATCAGCGTCTCATCGGCGGCCTCCGGGACAGGCACCCTCTTGACCTCAATGCCTTCGCGGACCTGTTGCCAGCCTTCCTTAGTCAACTCCCCTCGCACCTGCCGCAGCAGGGCCTTGGGAGTGCCCACGATGTAGTGGCTGCCACTGTTACGCAGGACCTGCAGGTTGGCCGCCGAGACGTTCCCGCGGTCCATGATCCAGATCCGCTGACTCTTGCCATGCTCGGCCTCGACCTTCTTGACGATCTTTTCGACGGTCGTGGCATCATTGGTGTTGCCGTCAAAGACCTCGTACCCCAAGGGGTAGCCATCCGTCGTGACGATCAGGGCGATGACCACTTGCAGGCAGTCTGGGCGGCTGTCCCGCGAGTAGCCCCGCTGGGCCATCGGATTGGCCGCACAAGCCCCCTCGAAGTAGGTGCTGGTCAGGTCGTACAGCAGCACGTCGTAGGACAACTGGAACAACTGGCCCAGTCGCTGCCGCAGATGCTGCTCGATGGCCTTCTTCTGGGCCAGCAGTTGATCCAGGCCCGCGTACAACCGATCCGTGTGCACCTGATCCGGATCCACCCCCAGAATGTCCTCCAGAGCCGAGCCCGGGTAAAAGTGCTTCTCGATGTGCAGTTCGCTGCTGGGCCGGCAGAACCGGGCGATCGCCAGGATCGCCGCCACCGCGGCCCAAGGCACTCCCTCGCGTCCGATCGGCATCTTGCTGCCCAGCAGCGTATCCAACCCCAGCAATTGCCAGAGCGTCCAGGCCAGATAGACATCCCCGAATCGACGCATCCGCCTCACCCGCAACTTGCGGGTCTCTACCCACTGCAGGTCCGGTTCGTCCGAAAGTCTCCAGCGGATCGAACAACGTAGGCATCGGCGGAGCCTGGCCGTTCAATCGCCGCGAGAGTGTCTGCCAGCCGCTCAGTTCCCGCCGGGACAGTTTGCCCAGGTAGGCCACTGTCCGCTGGCGGGAGCCCTTGGCGGTACGATAACTCTCGACCAGTTCCCAGTAGATCTGTCGCTGCCCCTTGCCGCGGGGCCTGATCTTGCGTAGGTACATGATGCATCCCTGCCTGTTCATTCCACAGGTATAGGAATGCGCCGCCGGCCCTGCCCGTCAAACGGCCATTTTTCCACCCCACGGCCTTTTCGCCGGCTCCGACCCTCTCCACAATAGCGCCAAGGCGGTTCCGCCCCTCAAGATTCTTTCTTTAGGTGCTCAACTGCGTAACTTGGGCTAACTAGGGACAGTCGCATTTATCCGGACACCCATGCCCCAAGACGCCCGGCCACGCATGCGCTGCGCCCGGTCCGTTCAAGGCGGCCGCGCGCCGCCCCTATCGAACCCGCATCTCCTACTTTGCCGCCTTCTTCGTCGCCGTCGGCGACGCCTGCAGCGGGCGGTGCGCCGCCGCCTTGCCGGCTGCCTGGAGCTTCTTCATCAGCCGGTCGTAGGCCGCGGCATCCAGCGGCAGATCGACCGTCTTGCCGGTGTAGCTGCTCATCAGCAGGGCGTTGGCGAACTCCAGGCTCCAGAGGCCTTCCTCGCCCGAGCAGACCAACGGCTCGTTGCACTGGATGGCCTTGCAGAAGTTCTCGACCAGCGCAGCATGGCCCTGGCGGTGCTCCGGTAGCGCCAGCGCCTCTTCCACGGCCTTGGGCGCCTCGTAGATGTTCGGGCCTTTGTACTCCTTGACCTGCCGGTCAATCGAGGGTTCGATCTTCCAGTACTTGATGGCCTCCGGCGTGATGCTCAGCGAGCCGTGCGTGCCGTAGATCTCCGTGCGGTTGACCCGTGGGACGGTCGTCGTGTTGAAGTGCACCACGCCCTGCGCACCGTTCGCATATTCCAGGATGGCGGTGGCTACGTCCTCGACCTCGATGTTGTCGTGGATCTGCGCCCGGCAGACCGCCGTGATCTTCTTCGGCAGGCCGGCCAGCTTCATCAGGATGTCGATGGGGTGCGGGGCCTGGTTGAGCAGTACCCCGCCCTCCTCGCCCAGCCACGTGCCGCGCCACGCCCCGCTGTCGTAGTAGAACTCGGCCTTGTAGGCCGTGTCCTCGCAGACGACCCGCAGCACCTGGCCGACCTTGCCGGACTTCATCAGTTCAATGGCCTTGAGGGTCTTCGGATTCAAGCGGTGCTGGAAGCACACCGCCAGCTTCAGGCCCTTCTTCTTGGCGGCCTCGACCATTTTCTGGGCCTGGCTGAGGCGGCCGGCCATGGCCTTCTCTGTCAGGACATGCTTGCCGGCTGCGAAGGCCGCCAGGGCCTGCTCCGGGTGCAGCGGGTGGGGCGTACCCAGGGTGACTGCGTCGATGGACTTGTCCTTGATGATGTCCTTGTAGTTCTTGCAGGCCTTGACGCCCAGGTCCTTGGCCAGCTGCTCGAGCTTCGCCTCGTTGACGTCCGAGATCGCCACCAGCTCCGCCAGATCGGGGTTATCCCTGATCGCCTTGATGTGTGTGCCGCCGATCTGCCCGCATGCCCCGATCACCCCGAACCGAATCTTGCCTGCCATGCCTCAACTCCTTCGTTGTTCGAGCGGCTGGCATGTCCGCCAGCCGGACCATCCGCACAAATGTCCTTCGTTCCGCTGCGGCAGTCGCAATATGGCTGGCCGCCCGGGCGGATTTGCAGGACGTTACGGTACCGCCGGGGCAGGAGGGGTGCAACTGCGAGGGGCGAGGGGCGAGGGACGAGGGGCGTGAGACGAGTGGCGAGGGACGCGGGCGCCCCCCATCGTGGTATGAGACAACGGTAGTCGCATGATGCGACACGAGCGCCGGATGCGGGTGCCTTCTACTCCGCCGTCTCCGCCCGCGCCACCGTGCGGGCCAGATGCTGGCGGGTCCAGGGGCAGGCGTTGATGCAGACACCGCAGATCGTCCGCTGGATCCCCAGCTTGGCCGACTGCTTCAGGCACGTCTCGCGGCAGGCGAGCGCGTCATACAGCTCGTCGCGGAACATTCCAACCTGCCAGCTGACCCCCTTGATTGCCCGGCCGGGACAGGCGTCCACGCACGCATGGCAGTCGCCGCACAGCGAGTGGTTTGTCGGCGTGCCGACCGGCAGAGGGGCATCGGTCAGGACGCTGGCCAGGCGGATGGCCGAACCATATTCGCAGGTGACCAGCAGGGCGCTCTTTCCGATCCAGCCGAGCCCGGCCCGCGTGGCCACGGTCTTGTGCTGGAAGGGGGCCGAGCAGGTGTGGGGGTCGATATAGGCCACGGTGGACTCGATGGCCTTGGCGCGGTAGCGGTGACCGACCAGGAATTCGACGGCCAGATTCGCCAGATCGTTGAGTCTGCTGATTGAGGCGGGTGTACTCAGCGTAATACGCCAGGGTCGGGCCGTCTGTCATGTCAGCCACGACATGCGGGTCGATGGCCATGGCGATGCTGATGCCGCGAGGCAGGTAGTAGCGGACCTCGGGGTATAGCTCCGCGAGGTCGGCAAATCCTACCAGGGCTGCACCGCGAGCCAGCAGCAATTCCCGCAACCGTTCCATGAAACCTCCTGGAAGTGGCCGATCTCTTCCGCCCAGCCTGCGCCATTCACGAAACCTATCGGACAGGACACGATGCGTAGATTCCGCCACTGAGGCTTTCGTCTTTCACCAGGCAAGACTTGAGCAAGATCCGGCCTGAAAGGCCATGCGAATGGATCCGCGGTCCGACAGATCGACCAGACCGACATTCGCGAATTCTATAGACCGGATCAATCTCGATCAACGGGTCGCGAACGCTGTTGACAGTTACGGCGCACGATCCTGTGGCGCTTCCCCCCCATGTCAGCGGATTTCCCCCAAAACGCGTGCGGCCTACTACCCATTTTTTACCCATCGCGACGCGCTCCTGAGCAAACGACGCTTGGGCGACAACGCCCGGCGACTCCTGTGGCGCGGGGACACCAGGTGTCACAGGCACACGGGCTCGCAACGGCGGGCGGAGACCTGCATCGCCAGAAGGACCTCCAGGACGTGCCGGCCCTCGCGGATCGGCACCAGCGACAGCGGGTAGGCCCGGTTGTGCGGCACGCCGGTCGCGCCTGCGATGAAGGCCGCCATCGAGTCGTCGCCATAGGCCTCGGGCGTAAAGACCGTGCTCCAGCCGCCGTGGCCGTAGTTGTTCTCCTTGCACGTCCCGCGGAAGTTCAAGTGGCCAGCGCCGTCCTCGTAGGCCAGGGCCTTGGTACCCAGGTAGGACAGGTGGTGCGCTTCCTGCGGGGCGACGCCATCGGCCAGTTCGAGGATCGCGCCGCTCTCGGCGGTTAGAATGGTCGAGATCGATTCCTCCGAGGGGCAGGCTGGCGCGCTCTTGACGGTCTGGCAATAGACCTTCTTGACCCGCTGGCGAACGAGCCGCAGGGCGAAGTCGACCTGGTGGCACATGTGGTGCATGATCCAGCCGCCCGACAGTTCGGGATTCAGCACGCACTTGTGCGGGCTACCCAGGGCGAACAATCCCGTGCCCCGGCAGATCCGACTGACCAGGTGCATCGGCTCGCCGAACTCGCCAGCGTCGGCCAGCTCGATCATCTTGCGGCCCGTGCCGCTGTAACGCATGCCGAAATTGCTGTGGTTGAGGATGCCGGCCTTCTCGACGGCGGCCAGGATCTCATCATAGTCGGGCAGGTTCAGCACGAGGGGCTTTTCGGCCCAGAGGGCCTTCCTCGCCTTGCACACCTTGAGGATGTGCTGCTTGTGGAGAGCATTGGGGGAGGCCACGATCACGGCCTCGACAGCCGGGTGATTGATCAGTTCGTCAACGTCGTTGGTGGCGTCGAAGCCGTTGGCGCGGATCTTGGCGGCTGTCTCCTCGCCCCGCGTCCATATCAACGGCACGTAGGCCCGCGTCGTGTTGGTCACCAGCCTCGCAAGGTGCTGGCCGTACGGGCCGTAGCCGATCAATCCCATTCCCAACCGTTTTGCCACCGTGCTCATGTGCGTTGCCTCCATGGCGACCTTTCTAACCCGCCGGGCGGCAACGATCAACCTGGCAGGCGGGTCTGGCGGGGCAGGGCTCCGGTCCATCGGTACGGGGCGACTGTCGGCGGAGAAGGGGGATCCACAGGCCCCTGCCCGACCCCCAGTCGCAACCTGGTTCGTACCTGCCATGCGATAAGAAGAGGAAAGGGTTGAGACCGGCCCGGGCAAACGCTATGCTGAAAGTGGTCGGTGCCGCTCCGGCAGCAACCACTCTTAGACCGTGCGCACTGCACGCCGGTGGGCACTGTCCTTGGAAGGGAGAAGAAGCCATGAACCTCTTGCTGCGTTCTTACCGTCCGTGGATCGGGCAGTTGTCCCTGGCGTGCGTGATCGGCCTGGCCGGGCCGGTCCAGGCTGGCCGGACGGTGCACGTGCCTGCTGACGCATCATTGACAAGCGCCATATCCGGCGCGCTGGCCAACGACGAGATCGTTATTTCCCCCGGCACGTACACGGTCACGGTTGTTCCGGCGATCCGCGCCGCCGGGGTGATTGTCCGCGGCTCGACGGGCAACGCCGCCGACGTCCTTGTCCAGGGCAGCGGCATGAACGTGAACCCCGGGAGCAATACCGCCGAGGGCTTCAACATCTACGGCAACAACGTCACCATCAGGGACCTGACGGTACAGGAGTTCTGGTACCATGGGATTCACATGCAGTCGAACGTCTCCGGCATGCAGATCATCAACGTGATTGCGCACAATAATGGCCAGCAACAGATCAAGGGCGCCGTCTCCAATACCAACGGTCTCATCCAGAACTGTCTGTGCGAACTGACCTACATGCGGACCAATCTGACTAACGATCCTCGTGGCACCGACTATGTCGGCGGCATCGACCTGCACGGCGGAGTCAATTTCGTTGTCCAGGACACCATCATCCGCAACATCCAGGGTGCCGGCGGCGATTCCGACGGCGCCCTCTTCGCATGGGACCACTGCTCCAACATCACGTTCGAACGTAACGTCGTCTTCGGTTGCAACCGCGGCATCTGTTTCGGCAACAACTCCGGCGGCTCCACGGCCTACGATGTCGATGGGGGCATCGCCCGCAACAACTTCGTCTGGGCGCGGACCACGCCCCGGCCGGGGTCGACCACTACCCCGTGGCTCTACGACGCCGACTCCGCCGTCGACGTTTTCGCCTGCCGGAACGGAAAGATCTACAACAACACGATCTGGAGCGACAGCGGCAGCTACGGCCGCACCGTCCGGGTCGGTAAGGGCTCGACCTATGCCAACACCGGCGTGCAGTTCATGTACAATATCGTCCGCGGTAACTTCCAGGTCCTGACGGCCGGCGGTTACACCGAGACCGGCGACATCACCGGCGATACCCCCCAGGCCAACTGGTTCGTCGACGCCTCCACAGCCAACCTGCACCTGACGAAGCTGGCTACGGCTGCGATCGGCCAAGCGGTCCTGTTGCCGAGCGACGTTCCCACGGACTTCGACGGCCAGACCCGCCCGATCGACGGTGCCTGCGACGTCGGCGCGGACGAGTTCGTGCCGGCCGACCTCAACGGCGACGGCCACTGCGACGTGGTCGACCTGCTGATCTTCGTTGCCAGCTTCGGGCTGACCTCGAGCGATCCCGGCTACAGCGCCGCATGTGATCTCAACGGCGACAACTCCGTCGACGTGATCGACCTGCTCACCTTTGTGGACTACTTCGGCCTGTAGGCCAGGCTGCAAAGAGGCCGTTCCCCAGGCGCCAGCGGTCGGGCGGAATCTTCATGTCCACGCTCGGGCCCCTCTTCACGATGCCACGAATCCAGATATGCGATGTCCGGCATCATCCCTGGCACTCCGGCCGATCCTTGATTTCACTGACTCCTCGACGAGAATACCGCCTCAGTTCCAGGTAGAAGGAGCTTCTCGATATGCGTATTACGCGTGTCTGCACCGTGTGGGTGGGTATCGTTCTGATCGCCGGCAGCCTGTGGGCCGCTCCGGACCCGGCCACTGCGACGGCCACACCGCCAGCCGGACCCGCTCCGGACGCGGCCGCATGGAACGTCTCGCTGAACGGTACGTGGGAGTTCGCTCCCGAAGGGTCCGCCGACTTTGCCCCGGCGAAGGTCCCCGGCTTCTGGGACGCTACGCCGCAGGCCAAAGCGGCAGGCTTCGAGGTCTACTCCCAGTGGAAGAGCGGTACCTACCGGCGGGACTTCGACGTGCCGGAAGGCATGACCGGCGCGATCCTCGATTTCGATATGATTCGTTGGGGAGGCGAGGTCCTCATCAACGGCAAATCCGCCGGCAGCTACGACCTTGGCCACTCGCCGGTCAGCTTCAATATCAGCGGCCTGATCCATCCGGGGCGCAGACCGACTGCAGGTCATCTGCCGCGGCTGGGCCGCGCTGCCCCGCCGCGAGGGCAAGGACATCCAGATCCCTATCGGGGCGGGCAATTGGTTCGGCATTAAGGACGGAGGCATCCCCGACGACGTGACCCTCCGGCTCTACAAGGGCGCCGGCCTGGAGAGCGTGGTTGTCCAGCCGAACCTGGCCGGCCCCTCCTGCGCCGTCACCGCCCGCCTGGTCGCGGGGGACGGCGGCTTCAAGGGGCAGGTCGCGGCCCAGGTGCTGACCGACGGGGACCACAGGCCGGTATCGTCCATTGCCTGGAAGGCGATCGAGATCAAGCCGCACCAGGTGCTGGAGGTGGACCTGAAGAGTATGCACGCCTCCGGCGCGCAACCGTGGAATCCCACTGCGCCGACGCTCCACCATGCGGTGGTGTGGCTGATCGGCGAAGACGGCCGGTCCGTCGCCGCGGTCCGCGATGAGACCTTCGGGTTTCGAAAGCTGACCTGGGATCGGGGGCGTCTGCTGATCAATGGCCGACCGGTCCCGTTGTTTGGGGCGACGGAGCTGGTCATGTACCGGATGCTGGAGCTGCTGGACGACGAGGCGCAGCTCAAGAAGGTGCAGGTGGACCTGTTCAAGGGAATGAATGGGATCGCGTTCCGCAGCCACCAGAACCCGCTGCCGCGACGCTGGCTCGACCTGTGCGATCGTTACGGCATCCTGGTGCTGCCGGAGTTCCCGAACTTCCCCGACGTCCAGCGGCCCAGCGGCGCCAGCCCGTACGAGATACCCGACTACGTCAAGAACCTGCAGCGCGAGGCCCGCGGCATCATCGCAGCGAGGAACCATCATCCATCCATCGTCGGCTGGGTGGTCTCCAACGAGGGCAGCGGCTTCGGCGACTGGGAGCGCAACAACCTCGTGCCGTACGTCAAGTCGCTCGATCCGGGGCGGCCCGTGATGCTCTCCGGCGATATCACGTCCGACATCGCCGATCAGCACGCCTTCGCCGGCATGTGGTGGGGCACGTACGCGGAGTTCCAGCGGGTCGTCCTGGATCTGGCCCGATTCTACCCCGAACGCCTGCTGGGTTGCAGCGAGTACGGTCAGTACGGTCCGTCCAAGCGATGGTACGGCCCGCGCGAGGTGACCGGACAATCCCCCGAGGTCGAGCAGGACCTCGCCCGGATCCTCATGGAGCAGACAGAGGTCCTCCGCCGCGCTCGCTACGGACTGATCATGCCATTCGCTTATGGCGGCAATTGGTTCGGCAAGACAGCCGATCAGACGGGTCGCCCGGCCGATGCAGCTCCGCCTTACCAGGCGCTACGCAACGCCCTGGCACCGATCGGTCTGTCCTTCGAGTTCGGCCGCCATGCCCGCGCCGGCACGACGGTCGAGATCCCGGTCTGGTTGTACAGCGATACGAATGCCGCCGCGGGCGAAGTCGAGGTCACGCTCTACCTGCTCGACAGGAACCCCGGCTATGACTGGACCGGCAACCTGGAAGGCCTGAAGGTCCTGGCCAGCGGCAGTTTTTCGGCCGAGCTGCCTCCGTGGCAGTTGCTGCATCAGAACGTCTCGCTCTACCTGCCGGCTGAGTCGGGCGCGTACTGGCTGGCTGCCCTCGCCAGGGACCCCAAGAGCGGCTCGTGTCATGCGATCAGCCTCAAGGCCCTGCGGCTCTATGAACCGCTTGCCAAGCCGGCCAAGCGCCTCACTGTCGGGGTCATCGAGCGGGACGGGCGGATGACTCGCTGGCTTCGCAGTCGCGGCCACCGGGTCGTGCTGGCGTACGGCGACATCAAGCCCGACGTGATCGTCTTCTCCGAGGGCTGCCTCTACGACGAACGCATCCGCACGTGGGGGGCCTCCATGACCGGGCGGATCGAGGCCGGTACCCGCCTGGTGAGCCTCGAGCAGGGCAACTGGGACACCAAGGTCATGCAGCCGGATATCAGCAAGGTGCTGGCCGGAGTGACCGCCGTGCCGCAGCAGACCAGCCTGGAGAACCTCTTCCCGGTCGAAGCGCTGTCCGAGGCGGTCGGCACGGCTGCGGACTTCCAGCGGCTCAACGGTCTGGACAACGTCGCCATGCGGGTCGCGCTGGTGGCCACGGGCCAGACCCAGACATCCGCGGAGGCGGCCCCGGCCCGGCTGACGCCCGAGGCCGCGGCAAGCCAGCCGCAGGCCGCGGCAAGCCAGCCGAGTGACTGGACCTCGCTGATGGACGGCTATGGTCTGCGCGGTGACAAGCCCGGCTGGGCCCTGGCGACCCGCACGTTCGGCCGGGGCCGGGTCCTGGCCTGCCAGGTCCCGCTGCTGGGCCGCGTCGAGGCCGCCAATGCGTCCTCTTCGACGCCCGCGGACCCGACAGCCTTTGACCCGATGGCCGAGCGACTGCTGGCGTTCCTCGTTGAGGGGAAGGTACCGGCCGCGGCGCCAGCGACCGGGACCCCGACCACTCAGCCTGCGCATCCGTGATCTGCCCCGGCCTCCTTCAGACAGGGCCTGCAATATGACAGCTGGCGAGGATGTACGAGGCGATACAACCAGACCAGGCGACCTGACGGCCAGCGTGGAACGCTTCAGCGGCTTTGCGGCTGACTACGATGCCGGTTTTCCCGCGCCGCCGGAGGTGGTAGCCCGGATCCTGGCGGCATATGCGCGGCAGAAACAACCGGATCTGGTGGTGGATCTCGGCTGCGGGACGGGGTTGTCGACGCGGCTGTGGGCGGACCGGGCCCGGCAGGTGATCGGGGTCGACCCGAACGCGGAGATGCTCGCCCAGGCCGTTCGGTCCACGCCGCAGCCGAACATCACGTACCGGCAGACACCCTCCCATCAGACCGGGCTGCAGGACCGCTGCGCCGATATCGTCACATGTGGCGACTCCCTGCACTGGATGGAGCCGGAATCGACCGCGCCGAGGTGGGCAGGATCCTGCGACCCGGCGGGGTCTTCGGCTCGTACTGGTACCGATGGCCGCCGACAACAGGATTCTGCGAGATCGATGTTGCCTACAAGGAGTTGATGGCCAGGATCGCGGACCTGGACAAGGCGGAGCAGGCCGTTCCGCTCTGGCCGGCCCGAGCGCAGGAGAACCGCGCTGGCGGCGTGCGGGGCCTTCCGATTCACAAAGGAGATCTTCGTGCATCTGGAGATGCAAGGCGATGCCGGCCGGTTCGTCAGGATGGTGCGAACGCTGGGAGCGGTAATGGCGCCTCTGAAGCGAGGGGTGGCCGAGCAGCAGATGGGGCTGGCGCGGTTCCGGCAGGTGGTGGAGGGCTGCTTCGGCGGGCACGTCCGGCCGTGGTGGTTCACGTGTGGGGTGTGGGTGGGCGTGGTGTGAACCCCAAGTCTTACGACAGGCCAGCCAGTCGCTCTTCCAGATCTGGTGCGGGCGCGAAGTAAAGCCTCTTCCTGCCGAGCTGTTCCTGGATGAGCAGATTCCGTTTCGTCAGATCCAGCAGGTCTGTTCTCGCCGTCTCGTAAACAACGTTGTGGCTCGTCTGATGCGATTTGATCGTGTATCGGTTGTCCGAGTGCCGCAATGCATGGCTGATCAAGGCACGCTGCCGATGGTTCAGGGCCAGTGCTCGCCGTAAGCGGCAGCGAGTCGGTGACCTCAGAGCCGACGTTAGATCAGTGAGGATGCTGCTGTTGACGATGCCTTGCTCGGCCACAAAACACAACAGCAGCCACCAGCCGGCCTTGTCAGCCGGATACTGACTCCGATCCTATGACACGGGGCATGCCTTTGCGTTCCAGATGTCGGCTGCGTACTCGCCGATCGTGCGGTCGCTGGAGAACTTGCCCGAGGCGGCCACGTTCAGGATTGCCTTGTGCGACCAGGCCTGTGGGTTACGGTAGAGCCGGTCCACCTCTTCCTGCGTCTCGATGTAGGCTCTCAGGTCCGCCAGGTGCATGTAATGGTCGTTCCGTGTCAGGAGCGTCTCGCGCAGCGGCTCGAAGAGGCCCGGTTCATAGCGGCTGAAGTGGTCGGAGAAGATCAGGTCCAGCGCCGCGCGGGTCTCCGGCTCGTTGTCGTAATGCCAATAGGGACTGTACCAGCCGCGACCGTCGGCGACCTGTTGCGCGGTCAGGCCGAACAGGAACAGGTTCTCGGTGCCCGCTTCCTCGGCCATCTCGATGTTCGCGCCGTCGTGCGTGCCGACCGTCAAGGCCCCGTTCATCATGAATTTCATGTTGCTGGTTCCGCTGGCCTCGTAACCGGCCGTCGAGATCTGGTTGGAGACGTCGGCCGCGGGGATGAGGCGCTCCGCCAGGGACACGCAGTAGTCCGGCAGGAACACGACCTTCATCCGGCTGCGGACGGCAGGGTCGCCGCCGATGGTGCCGGCCAGGTTGTTGATGAACTTGATGATGACCTTGGCCAGGTGGTAAGCCGGGGCCGCCTTGCCGGCGAAGAAGAAGGTCCGCGGCTGGATGTCCAGGCCCGGGTTCTGCCGGAGCCGGTTGTACACCACGACGATCCGCAGGGCGTTGAGCAACTGCCGCTTGTACTCGTGGATCCGCTTGACCTGGCAGTCGAAGATGGTGTCGGGATCCACGATCTGGCCCGTGGTCGCTCTCCACCAGTCGGCGAACCGTACCTTGGCCTGCCGCTTGGACTCGCCGAAGGCGGTACGCAAGCCTTTGTCTTCAGCCATCGGGGCGAGCTTGCGCAGCTCCGACAGGTCCGTGATCCATCCATCGCCAATGACCTCGGTGATCGTGTGGGCCAGCGTGGGATTGGCCAGCAGGAGCCAACGCCGCGGGGTCACGCCGTTGGTCTTGTTGCTGAACCGCTCGGGGTACATCTCGGCGAAGTCCTTGACCGTGTGCGCCCGCAGCAGTTGGGTATGGATCGCGGCTACGCCGTTGGTGCTGTGTGAGCCGACGATGGCCAGGTTCGCCATGCGGACCTGCTGTGCGCCTCCCTCCTCGATGAGGCTCACGCGGGAGACTCGGCTACCCTCGCCGGGGAAGCGGGCGCGCACGTCTTCCAGAAGGCGGCGGTTGATCTCGTAGATGATCTCCAACTGTCGGGGTAGCATCAGCTCGAACCAGCGCACCGGCCACTTCTCCAGGGCCTCGGGCAGGAGGGTGTGGTTTGTGTACGCCAGCGTACGCTGGGTCAGGTCCCATGCCTGATCCCAGCCGAGGTTCGCCTCGTCCAGCAGGATTCGCATCAGTTCCGGCACGGCCAGGGTCGGGTGGGTGTCATTGAGCTGCATGGCGACCTTCTCCGGCAGGGCGTTCCAGTCCGCATTGCCGCGGCGGAACCGCCGGATGATGTCGGCCAGCGAGCAGGCGACCAGAAAGTACTCCTGCACGAAACGAAGCCCCCGGCCCATGCTTGTGGAATCGTCCGGGTAGAGCACCCGTGTGAGCGATTCGGCCGCGAGCGTTTCGGCCAGGGCGCCGACGAAGTCGCCGCTGCTGAAGGCCTGGAAGTTGAAGTAGTTGGGCACGGCCGCGGCCCACAGGCGAAGCGTGTTGACGGTCTTGCCGCCGTAGCCGACGACGGGACGATCGTAGGGCATGCCCAGCAGGGCCGATGTCCGACCGGGCACCGCCCGAAGCTCGCCGTTTCGCATCTCAAAGGAGCAGTTCAGCTTGACCTCCACGGCCTCGTTCGGACGCGCCACTTCCCAGGGATCCGGTCGACGCAGCCAGTTGTCCGGCTGTTCGGATTGCCAGCCGTCCCGGATGGCCTGCCGGAAGATGCCGTACTCGTAGCGAAGACCGTAGCCCATCGCCGGCAGCTGCAGGGTTGCCATCGAGTCCAGGAAGCAGGCCGCCAGGCGTCCCAGGCCGCCGTTGCCCAAGCCGGCGTCGGGTTCCTGCTCGAGCAGTTCGAGCCAGTCGATGTTCTTGTGCCGGATGACTTGCCCAGCGACGGGATCGAGCAGGAGGTTCGTAACATTGTTGGCCAGTGAACGCCCGATGAGAAACTCCATGGACAGATAGTAGACTCGTTTGGGATTGCGTCCGCATAGGTGTCTTCGGTGCGGACCCAGCGTTGCGAGAGGATGTCCCGTACGGAGTGAGCGACGGCCTCGAACCGCTCGCGCGGCCCCGTTGCCGCCAGGTCGAGGACGCTGTCGAAGATGAGATGCCGCTCGTAGAGGGCCTCGTCCGTCCCGGAAAACTGGACGGGGCCACAGCCGTATTGCCGAAGGAGCCCGGTCAGACTGTCCCGCTCGTTGGCCGCCCCTGCAGCCGTCCCCACATTCGCGATCATTGTCGCCTCCTTGTTGCCGCTACCATGATCGGCCCGGGTCGTATCGCCATTTGGCGGCCGGATCTCACCGGGCGTCAGTCCGGGCGGCTACCCCTCGGAGAATCCTACGCGCCTTTCCTGGCCGATCGTCTGCCGCTTCCCTGCGCCGCCGTTATTTGTCAAAGCCGAGCATTTCGGCCAGCGGCCCGGCGGTGGATCTCGTCCGGCCCGGACCGGCCGCTTGCTGGCGGCGGACATGGCGGCAGTACGGGACATCGACGCCATGGGAACCGATGCCTCGTCTCGCTTGGCGGCCCAATTCGGCGGCCAGGGAGCCGCCCTGCGGATCGCCGGAATAAACCGTCCGCTTCGCGGGAGCCCCGAACGGGTTGGGTTGTCCGACGACTCGGGCTGACCTATTATCCCTCGGTGCATGGGGTGGTAGAGGCATTTCCGCAGCACCTAATTTGCGTGTAAGACAATCCGAAATTCCTGACCATTGGCATCCCGCTCTCCAAGCGGGTTGCGCACGGAGGTCGGATATGGGCCGGCGAATCAGCAGCGGATCCGTTCTGGTCATCATTGCAGTGATGAGCGGCTGCGGGACGCAGAAGAAGGCCCCGCAAGCGGCCGCGCCGCCTCCGGAAGCGACCGTTAGCCAGGTCGTCAGTCGCAGCGTCACGGACTTCGCCGAGTTCACCGGCCGGACGGATGCGGTCGAGACGGTCAATGTCCAGGCCCGGGTCAGCGGCTACATTACCGAAGTGAGTTTCACGGACGGCCAGGAGGTCGAACAGGGGGACCTGCTCTTCCAAATCGATCCGCGTCCCTTCCAGGCATCGCTGGAGGGTGCGGAGGGTCAGAAGGCGCAGTGGCAGGCCAAGCAGGCCCGGGCCAAGGCGGATGTTCAGCGATATGAGAAACTCGTGCCCACCGGGGCCGCCACCCCGCAGGACCTGGACAAGGCGACGGCCGACATGGGCGAAGCGACCGCCGCGATCCAATCAGCAGACGCAGCTATCGACCGGGCCAAGCTGGACCTGGAGTTCGCGAGGATCACGGCTCCGATCAGCGGGCAGATCTCGCGGGCGCAGATCACCAAGGGAAACCTGGTCCGCGGGGACAACGAGTCGCTGACCACAATCGTCTCGCTCAACCCGATCTACGTCTACTTCGATGTCAGCGAGCGCGACCTTCTCGAGTTCCTGGCGCAGGCGCGGTCGTCCCGGCCGGCTGCCGCGTCGCAGCCGGACTTGAAGTCGTTGAAAATGCCCGTCTACCTGGGCCTGGCCAACGAACAGGGCTACCCGCATGAAGGCGTCATAGATTTCGCCGACAACCGGGTGAATCCCGACACAGGGACGATCCGTATGAGGGGCGCCTTCGACAATTCCAATCAACTGTTCAAGCCAGGCCTGTTTGCCCGCGTACGAGTTCCCGCCAGCCGCCCGTATGACGCCTTGCTGGTGTCCGACCGGGCCATCGGGATCGACCAGGGCATGAGGTACGTGCTCACGGTGGATGACAAGAACATCGTCAAGCAGCAGTTCGTCGAACCTGGCTCGCTTCAGGCTGACGGGCTCCGGGTGATCAAATCGGGGCTGCAGGCCGGCGAATGGGTCGTGGTCAACGGTCTGCAGAGGGCCCGACCGGGTAAGCCGGTTACGCCGCAGAAGGCGGAAATGCCCATGCGGGCAAGCGAGGCCAAGGCTGCCGCTGCGGTCGCAGTCCCAAGTGACGCGGCTGGTGCGGCGCCGGCGGGCCACTGACGGAGATCGAACCATGTTCTCGCACTTCTTCATCGACCGGCCGATCTTCGCCACGGTGCTCTCGATCGTCATACTGATCGTCGGCGGGGTGGCGCTACGCTCTCTTCCCATCGCTCAATACCCGGAGGTTGTCCCGCCGGTGATCCAGATCTCGGCGATGTATCCGGGGGCCAGCGCCAAGGTGGTCGCCGACACCGTGGCCACCCCGATCGAGCAGGAGGTCAACGGCGTGGAGAACATGCTGTACATGTTCTCCAAGTCCACGAATGACGGCCAGATGTATCTGGACGTGACGTTCAACGTCGGTACGGACCTGAACATGGCGCAGGTGCTGACTCAGAACCGCGTGTCGATCGCCCAAGCCAAACTGCCGGATGAAGTCAAACGCCAGGGCGTGACGACCAAGAAGAAGTCGCCGGCCATTCTCCTGTGCGTCAACCTGATTTCCCCCGACAAGCGTTACGACCAGCTCTACCTGAGCAACTATGCGACCATCCAGGTGAAGGATGCCCTCGCCCGCCTGCAGGGCGTGGGGGATGTGAGCTTCCTGGGGGCACGCGACTATAGCATGCGCATCTGGCTGGACCCCGAGAAGCTCGGCGTCCCGGAACATGACCGCCGGCGACGTGACCCGCGCGCTCAAGGAGCAAAACGTGCAGGTGGCGGCCGGACGGCTCGGGCAGGCCCCCGCACCCCCGGGGCAGGAGTTCCAGCTGACTATTAATACGCTGGGACGGTTGCTCGAACCGGAGCAGTTCGCGGATGTGATCGTCAAGGCAGGGACGGACGGGCAGATCACACGCGTCCGTGATGTCGGTCGGACCGAACTCGGCGCGAAGAACTACGACGTCGATGCGTACCTGGATGGCGAGCCCTGTATCACGCTGGCGGTGTTCCAGTTGCCCGGCTCCAATGCATTGGCCACTGCTCAGGGTGTGAAGGCCCGCATGGAAGAGCTGAAGGCCCGATTCCCCGCGGGGCTGGACTACCGCATCGTGTACGATACGACCGTGTTCGTGGCCGAGTCCATCCATGAAGTGTACAAGACGCTGATCGAGGCCTTCGTTCTCGTCTTCATCGTGGTGCTGGTCTTTCTTCAGAGCTGGCGGGCGACGATCATCCCGATGGTGGCGGTGCCGGTTTCCCTCATCGGCACGTTCGCCGCGATGGCCGGCCTGGGCTTCTCGCTCAACAACCTGTCGCTCTTCGGCCTGGTGTTGGCGATCGGCATCGTGGTGGATGACGCCATTGTCGTCGTCGAGAACGTCGAACGCAATATGGGTATGGGCATGTCGCCGCGCGACGCGGTGCGCAAGGCGATGACGGAGGTCTCCGGGGCGCTGATTGCGGTTGCCCTGGTGCTCGGCGCCGTGTTCATCCCGACGGCGTTCATACCCGGGATCAGCGGCCAGTTCTACCGCCAGTTCGCCCTGACGATTGCCACGTCCACGATCATCTCGGCGTTCAACTCGCTGACGCTGAGTCCGGCCTTGTGCCGCTGATCCTCAAGCCGCCTGCCCAGGGCGAGCACGGGCACGCCCACGCAGAGGCCCTGCCGAAGCTGGGGATTGTGATCCTCTTCGGCCTGGCGGCGTTTGCGAAGCTGACTCCGCTTGTGGCGGGCCTCTTCGGGATAGGGGTCGTCGCCCACGGCGAGGAGGCGGCCGCGGCGTCGCATGGGGCCCCGGCGATGCTGTGGGTCGCCAGAGCCGTGGCCTTTGCCATCGGGTGCGTCGCCGGCTGGCTGCTCAGCGGCATCGTGAACCGGATTCTGGGGACGTTCTTCAAGGGCTTTAACTGGGTCTTCGATCGAGTAACCAACGGCTATGGCGCGGCCATCGGCATGCTCTTGCGTGTGAGCGTCATCGTGCTGATCGGGTATGGCGGGCTGATGTATCTGACCAGCCGGGGCTTTGCGACGGTGCCGATTGGCTTCATCCCCGAACAGGACAAGGGCTACCTGGTTGTCAACGCCCAGTTGCCCGACGGGGCCAGCCTGGAACGATCCCAGCAGGTCTCGTCGAAGCTGGTCGAGATCGTCTCCGAAACGCCCGGCGTGTCTCACACGATCTCGCTGCCCGGTTATTCGGTGCTAATGAGTACGAACATCTCCAACGTCGGCGGCATGTTCGTCATCCTGGAACCGTTCGAGAAGCGCAAGGGTGATCCGAACCTGTCCAGTTTTGCCATCGCGCGGCGATTGCGTAGCGAGTTCCAGCGCATCCAGGAGGCCGTAGTCAGCGTCTTCGGCGCGCCACCCGTCGACGGCCTGGGCAACACGGGCGGCTTCAAGATGCAGGTGCAGGACCGGGCAGACCTGGGCCTGGTGGCGCTGCAGGAGAGCGTGGACAGCGTCGTGACAGCCGGAAACGGCCGGCCCGGTCTGGTGGGCCTGTTCACCAGTTTCCGGGCGAACCAGCCCCAGCTCTACGTCGATCTCGATCGGACGCAGGCCAAGTCTCTCGGGGTATCCCTGAACGATGCCTTTGAGACCTTGCAAACGTACCTGGGATCGGCCTACGTCAATGACTTCACCCGCTTTGGCCGCAACTGGCAGGTAAATGTCCAGGCCGATTCCAGGTTCCGCCTGGAGCCGGAAGACGTCGGGCGGCTCAAGGTGCGCAACGCGTCGGGCCAGATGGTGCCCCTGGGCTCCCTGTTGTCCGTCCGCGATGTCAGCGGCCCGGCTATCGTCAACCACTACAACATGTACCCGTCTGCCGAAGTCAACGGCGGCACGGCGCCGGGCGTCAGCTCCGGCCAGGGCATCTCGATGATGGAGGGGATCGCCGAGGCGCAGCCTGCCGGCCAGCATGGGCTTCGAGTGGACCGAACTGGCCCTGCAGCAGAAGATGACCGGCCACACGGCCATCCTTGTGTTCGTCCTCGGTTCGATATTCGTGTTCCTGGTGCTGTCGGCGCAGTACGAGAGTTGGTCGCTGCCTCTGTCGATCATTTTGATCGTGCCGATGTGCCTGCTGGCCGCGATCAGCGGCGTCTGGCTCATGGAGATGGACAACAACATCTTCACGCAGATCGGCCTGTTGGTGCTGATCGGGCTGGCGGCCAAGAACGCCATTCTGATCGTCGAATTCGCCAAGCAGTTGCAGGACCAGGGCAAGCCCCGGCGGGATGCGACCATCGAGGCGTCCAAGCTGCGATTGCGACCCATCCTCATGACGTCCCTGGCGTTCACGTTGGGCGTGGTGCCACTCGTGCTGGCGGCGGGTGCCGGGGCCGAGATGCGCGTGGCACTGGGCGTGGCCGTCTTCAGCGGCATGGTTGGTGTGACCGCATTCGGGATTTTCTTTACGCCCGTCTTCTATTCCGTCGTCCGATGGTTGACCGAGCGCAAGGCTCCTGCCGCCTCGGGTGCAGTCTCCGAGGTGGGCTCGTCTGGGTTGTCTTCCGCATAGGTCTGGGAGGAGGCCGCCGATGGCGTCGCGATTTCCAGTTGCCCGATTGGCAGTCATTCTGACTGCGCACGTCCTGCTGGTGTCGGGGACGAGCGGCTGCAAGGTTGGCCCGAACTACAAGAGACCGGCCGTGCCCGTCGAGCGCGAATGGATGGACGCCGGCCATCCAGGCGTGCAGCGAGGGACTGCTGAACTGACGCAGTGGTGGCGGGTGTTAAACGATCCGGTGCTCAACGACCTGGTGGAACGGGCGTACCACAACAACCCGTCCCTGCAGGGGGCCGGGGTCCGGGTCCTGCAGGCGCAGGCGGCGCGCGGCATCGCCATGGGGCTATTGTTTCCGCAGCAGCAGGAGGCAACGGGGAGCTTCACCTGGAACCAGGTGAGCCAGAATAATAACACCGGGCGCATCCCGGACAACGTGTTCAACAACTGGACGCTGCCCGGGCTGTCCGTCGCATGGGAATTGGATGTCTGGGGCCGCTTCCGGCGGGGGATCGAGGCCGCCGACGCCACGGTCCTGGCCACCGTCGCCAACTACGATGACGTCATGGTCAGCCTGATCGCCGAGGTGAGCACCGACTACGTTCTGCTGCGCACGCTGGAGCAACAGCTGGATATCGTTCGCGAGAACCTCAAGATCCAGCAGGAAGGCAGCGCGATCGTGAAACTGCGGCGCCAGGCCGGGACCGCCACCGAACTGGATGTGGCCCAGGCCGAAGCGCTTGAACTAGAGACGGAGGGGCTGATTCCCTCTACGGAAGCGAGCATACGCCAGACACAGATCGCCATCTGCGTGCTACTGGGAATGCCGCCGCGGGACATCGCGGAACTGCTGGGTCCGGGGCGGCCGATTCCCTCTCCCCCCGAAACCGTGTCGCTCGGCGTGCCGGCGGAACTCCTGCGACGCCGTCCCGATATCCGCCGGGCCGAACACCTGCTGGCAACGCAGTCTGCCCAGATCGGAATCGCGGTGTCCGATCTACTGCCCCACTTTTCACTGGTAGGGGACATCTCCTGGTCGGCCGAGCAGTTCTCCGATCTGTTCCGGGGTAGCAGCTTTCAGGCCTTCGCCGGCCCGTCGTTCCGCTGGGCGGTCCTGAACTACGGCCGGCTCATCAACAACGTTCGCGTGCAGGATGCTACTTTCCAGGCGTCGATCAGCGACTATGAGAACCTCGTCCTTCAGGCCCAAGGGGAGGTCGAAAGGGCCATGGCCGCCCTTGTCGGCGCCGAGCGCCAGATTCCCCTGCAACAAGGCAGCGTGAACGCGGCCCTGCGGGCGGTCAACGTGGCCCAGCAGCAGTACAAGGGAGGCATCGCCGACTACATCCGCGTCCTGGTGGCCGAGCAGTTCCTGATCCAGGAACAGTCTCGCCTGGTCCTCACGCAGGGGTCCGCGGCGCAGAACCTCATCACCCTGTACCGGGCGCTCGGGGGCGGATGGGAACTGCGCGATGCCAACGATCTGGTACCGACGGACATCAAGGAGCAGATGCGGAAGCGAACGTACTGGGGCCGCATGATCGACAGCGATCGCCGTATCCCGCAAACGCAGCCGGCCGATGTCGGCGCGAACGTTCCTGAAAAACGGTCCTAGCACAGGAGACAGGGCATGGATACGCAAACAGGGCTCCCTCGTGGGCCTTCACTGGTGATCGCGGCGTCGGTCGTGATCGGCGGACTGCTGCCGTCCCCGTCCCTGGCCGGCTGGAAGGAGATGGGAGCCCGCCTGCCAGCCGGGACAAATGCCATCGTGGCCGTCAACGTGGACGCCCTCCTGCGATCGCCGTTGGGTGTCAAGGAAGGCTGGGCCGATCACTGGGCGAATGCCTATGAGGCGGGTCCCGTGGCGATCATCCCCGGCACCCAGCGTGTGCTGGCCGGGGCTTTCGTCAAGCAGGGCCTGCAGGAGGCCGACTGGCGGATCACGATGATGGAGCTGGCCGAGCCGCTGCTGCTGGAGGACGTTGGCCGCAGCCAGGGCGGCTACCCCGAGAAGGTCTACGACAAGATGTGCGTCTGCGCCCCGACGGCCTACTTTGTCAGCCTGGATCCCAGGACCCTGGCCAGTTACGCCCCTGCCAATCGCCAGAGCGTGTTCAACTGGATCTGTGACAAACCGGTGGGCGTGTCCTCGGCCAACCTGCGCGGGATCGTCGGGGGGCTGGGCGGGGCTACCCACATCGTGATGGCCATCGACGTGACGGAACAGTACAGCGCCAGCGGCATCCGCGGCGCCATCGGTGCCAACCCGCTGTCGCGCATCGACCCGGAGAAGACGGACCTGGACAAGCTGGCTGCGCACGCTGGCCGGCATCCAGTACGTCGTTCTGAGCGTGAAGGTCACCGACAAGCTGCAGGCGACAACGATCGTCCAGGTGGCCTCCGACGGCGAGTGGCTCGGCAAGATCGCCAAGGCAGTCATTCCCGAGATCCTGGACCGGGCCGGCGTCAGCCTGCCGGAGATCGACAACTGGACGGTAACAGCCGAGCCCAAGCGGCTGACGCTGAGCGGGGAAATGTCCGTGGACAGCATGCGCGACCTGCTGAGCATCATGGGTATATTGACGGCCACCAAGCCGGTGAAGGTGTCGGACGACCCGGCTGTCATTGCCAAGACCAGCCGGACGTTCTACCGGACGATCTGCGCGGCCCTGGACTCCTACCCCAAGACCGGCTCGTATGACCGGATCAACACGTGGGTCAAGCGGGAGAGCGCCAAGATCGAGCGGCTGCCGCTGGTGAACGTCGATCCCGAACTGGTCGGCTGGTCGGCCGAGGTCACCAAGCGGATGCGCGAGGTGATGATGGCCCTGGCGACGGACCGGCTGACGGCCGGAGCCGCGCTGGCGGGGGTGCAGAAACCCGATGCGCCTACCTATGGCGGCAATACCACGGTGGTCGCCGGCCGGGGCGCCTACGGTGGTGCGGGCTATTACTACAACTACGACGGTACCTACCAGAACCAGGGGCGCAGAACGCGATCGACCAGGAGAACCAGGCCCGGCAGCGGATGCAGATCATCAAGCAGCAGCAGGCGCAGTCGCTCCGGACGGTCGCCAAGATCATGGGTGACCTGACCAGCAACCGTAACGCAATCCGGGCCCAGATGACCGAAAAGTACAAGATTGAGTTCTGATACGCCGGACGTGAAGGGAGCAACGCAATGCAGAGGAAACGGATGGAATACGGGGCTCGGCGTGGTTTGCGGACCAGGACTCGTCAGTGGAGTACAAGTGATCGAAAGCCGCCGAACTAGTCGAGATCGTTCGGGCTTGGCGACACCTGCCGGAGCATGTCCGTACTGCGGTCCTATCGCTCATCAACGTGCCTCAACCTAAGCGGAAGCGGAACCGATAGCGGAGGATAGATGACCTCGGGATTCGAACAGGCGATCTCTTGACCCCCAGGATCGATGTAGTCCGCGCCGATTCCCTGATATCGATGAGCGGTGCGAGGTAGTTCTCGAGCGCGATGCCGCGTCTGTGCTCAAGCATTGGGTTAGCGTTTCCCTCGCTGCAGGGCTTATCCCAACACATACCATGGCGATCGGTACCTGATCGATCTGCTTGTGAGCAAGGGTCAGGCTCACTCTTTCCCGGTGAGACATCTCGTTCCTCCACGCGCCATGCTCTTTTCGTTTCCCGCCATCACGGCCGCAGGACCGGTACGTCCACGGACTGCGCCTGCTCGATTGCCATGCAGGCCCGCAATGTTGCCAAGGTGGAGTTGGCGGCATCGCCAGCCGCGGGGTATACAGGGCGGCAACGTTGGCGACAGTCCCGCCGCTGAACTGAAACAGGGCTACCTGGCAGTCGTCGTTACGCATCTCGGGAAAACCGATATGGTTGGAAAAGCCAGTGACTCGTGTCACCTCCTGGCCGCTGATCCAGCGGAGCGGGTCAAGCGGGTGGCTGCCACCTCCGACCATCGGCCGCTCCTGCTCGAGATACCAGTTGCGGCCCGTTCCCGGGTCGGTCTTTTCTCGCTGGTAGAGCAGGTTGTGCACGTAGTCGCCTTCGAGGTAGAAGATGTCGCCCAACTGTCCGGCCCGCGCCAGGCTGTGGACGACTTCGAACACGGGGTTGAACCGCAGGATGTAGCCGACCTGCACCTTGAGCCCCTGGCGGGCGTGGCGGTACGCTTCGGCGATGGCCAGCACATCCTGCTCTGTATTGGCCAGCGGCTTTTCCACGAGCACGTGCAGGCCCCGCCGCATGGCTCGGACAAACGGGTCGCAGTGGTCATTGTTGCCGGTGTGAATGCCGACGGCCTCGATCTCCGGGTCGTCGAAGAATCACTCGTCCATGTACAGCCGTTGGACGCCGAAACGCTGGCCGGCCTCGCGGAGCCGCTCGGGGCTACGATCGCACAGGGCCACGATGTGAGACTGGCCGAGGCGCAGGTGAGCTTCGACATGTCACCAGGCCGTTGTGCCCCAGGCCCACGAATCCAACACTTGCCATTCCACCGCTCCCATGCCTGTTGATCACTTCGACTCCTGCGAGGAGATTCGGCTGTATCCTGGTTCAGGAGAAGTGACACGAGTCTCGTATGGTGTAGGATAGCGGCTGCATTGCCGTACCATGGAAAGGGCGAATCTGCGATGTCGAGGCCGCCGTTCAGGCTGGTTCTGTTGACCCTTGCACCGGGCTGTTTCCTCGGCAAACACGGAGGCAGACATGTTCTATCCGGCAACACTGATCAAACTCGTCGTAGGGACAGCCTGTGTCGTCACGGGCAGCTCCGGGGACATACAGGACGTCACGCTCGCCAGCCGGGATCTTCCGGAAAGGAAGGCACCCGCCAGCCGCGTGGCGAGTCAGACAGGGGGCCAGTCCCCTGCATTAAGGGAGGCCAGTACGGACATGAATGCGCAGCGACTGCTCGGCGGATTGTCGGTGGAGGAAGTGACCAGGATTATCAACGACAGCATGGGCAGGCCGGCCATGCCGTACCTGCGCGATCCGAAGGTCCGCGACCGGGCCATCGAGATCGCCGGCAAGCAGGCGTTGCTCCAGCGGATCGAGAAGGGGTTGGCGACTGACAAGCCGATCCCGGTCTTGTCCTACAGTGCTTTCCGCGAGTTTCGCCGCAATGGCAACCGGACCAACTATGAGAAGCTGCTTGAGGATCGCGACGGGCGGCAGAGTGCGGCGGTCATGGCCTGCTACCTCGGCATGGATCGCCTGCGGTATCTTCAGGACCTGATGTGGGCCGACTGCGAGGCCAGCTGGTGGCAGCTGCCGGCGCATGAGGGACCGGCCAAGGGCAAGGACAGGCCGATCGACTTGTGGGTGGCGATGAAGGCAGCCCAGCTGGCCATCACCCTGGATCTGCTGCAGGATCGCATCGAGCCGGAGGTCCGTGACCGGGTCCTGCGCGAGATCCGCCGGCGGGCCATCGACGAGTTCTTCAACCCCGACGCCGAGTTCTGGTGGAAGACCGGCACCAACAACTGGAACGCCGTCTGCCACGGAGGCGTCGGCATCGCGGCCCTGCTGGTCGAGAAGGACCCGCAGCGCCTGGCCAGGCTCATCACGCAGACGCTCGAGGAGCTGCCGGCCTTCCTGAGCGGCTTTACCGACGATGGCGGCTGCAACGAGGGGCCCGGGTATTGGACGTTCGGCTTCGGCTGGTACGTCGATCTGGCCTGCGCCCTGTATGATTTCACTGGGGGCAAGATCAATATCATGGCCGATCCGAAGGTCGAACGGATCTGCCGCTACCCGCTGGCAGTGAGCATCCGTCCGGGCCAGAACCTGCCCTTCTCGGACACGGAACAGGGTTTTGTCCCGGCCAACCTGGCGATCCGGATCAACCGATTCTACAAGGTGCCGGAGCTGTATGGCCTGTGCAAGCTGACCGACGACGGTTCGCTGGCCATGGAGTCGCTGGCCGATCTGATGCTCTACGACGGCACGAAGTACAGGCCCCTCAATGAGCGTGCCGATGCGTTCCTGCCCGACCTGGGAGTTGCGAGGATCCGGTCGGGCAGGGTCACGGTGGGCGCCAAGGCCGGCCACAACGCCGAGAGCCACAACCACAACGACGTGGGCAGTTTCGTCATTCACAAGGGCAAGACGTTCTTCCTGACCGACCCCGGCGCCCCGATCTACTCGGCCCGCACCTTCAGCCCCCAGCGATACGACAGCATCTTCTGCAACTCCTTCGGCCATGGCGTGCCCGTCATCAATGGCCAGTTACAGCCGGAAGGCCGGCAGTTCGCCGGCACGATCCAGGCCGACGGGCTGAACACGTCCGGCGCCAAGACCATCCGCATCGAGATGGCCAGAGCCTACGACGTCCCGTCCTTGAAAGGCTTGAGCCGGACGATCGAACTGGCCCCGGATGGGCGGCAGGTGACCTTGTCGGACCGGTTCTGGTTCAGCAGTCAGCCCGAATCGCTGGAAGAGGCGTTCATCGCGATACTGCCCGCCAAGGTTGCCGAGGACGGCAAGTCGGTGATCGTGCAATCCGAGGCCGACGGCGCCCTGCGGCTGCGGGTCGACGGAACGACGGGCACGTTCCGCGTCGCGGAGTTGAAGGAAGAAAGCAAGGAGTCCCCTGTAGGTGATCTCCTGCGGCGGATCAGCTTCCGCCCGGCACAGCTCAAACCGGAGATGACGCTGCGGTTCGTCGTGACCTTTGAGTGACCCGGCGGCGAGATAGTGCGTATGTCCAGAGAGCCGGTTGACGATCTCATCCTTGCGTTTGCAGTAGGCCGGCAGGCCTTCCGTGCTCAGTTCCACGCCGGTGCCGCTCATCTTGTGGGCGGGACAGGGATCTGCGGACAGCCCGTCAGCATCGTGTTGACCCAGATGATGCCGGTATCCAGGGCCCGCACCATCCGCAGGGCCCGCTCGCCATCAGTGGTCCAGACCGAGCCCGACAGGCCGTATTCAACGCTGTTGGCGATGCGGATCGCCTCGTCCTCATCCGCAAAGTGGACCACGCTGAGCACCGGGCCGAAGATCTCCTCGTCGTGCACCTTCATGCCCGGTCTGGCGCCATCCAGGATCATAGGCTGGATCCAGAAGCCCTTCTCCAGCGGCGGGGGCATCCGCATCCGGCCGCCGCCGGCGACGACGGCGCATCCCTCGGTAGGCGCGGCTGCCAGGTACTTCAGCACCGTTTCGTACTGGCTGCGGGTAATCATCGGTCCGACGAGCGTCTTTTCGTCGCGAGGGTTCTCAGACGGTGATCTTTCCGATCTTGTTCTTGAGAATGGCCAGGAACTCCGCAGCGATCTCCTGCCGCACCAGCAGGCGCGAGCACGAGACGCACAGTTAACTTCATCGTTGCAACCAAATGCTCGGCCCGGGAGCCCGAGATCCACGAACAGCAGGCGTTATGGCGTCGGCTCCACCCCTTGCTGCGCTGCGTGGATCTCGTAGCGGCCGCCACCCAGCAGCAGGAACGTCGTGTTCTTGCTCGTCCAGAACTGGCCGGAGCCATCCTCCCTGACTGTGTCATCGAGCGCGTGGAAGGCAGCTCTTCCAGCCTCAATGAGCTTCGCCCGCTCCGCCGGATCCTGCGTGATGCCTGCTGCCTTCATCATCACCTCCGACGCCAGGTAAGAGGCGGACCCTTCGTCCCAACCGCCCTGGTCGGTGTAATACCGGTAGATCGCGCGGATGTACTTGAGATAGGAGTCGACCAGATTGTCCGTCGGAAATCCCTTGTCATCCATGGCCTCGATCAATCGGGCCAGGCTCCGGACATAGAGGGCCAGTTGCCAGGCCGAGGACGGCTTGGGCTCGCCCGACCGGCTGGTCACGACGTCGAAGTCCAGGTTCTCGGTCAGCGTCCGGATCGGCTCTAGGTACTGGGAATCCCACGTCAACAGCCAGGCATCCAGCAGAATCTGGAGGTTGTTGCCGTTGGTGCGGTCGGGTACATCGATCTGGGCGAACCGGTCGTTGCGGATTTTCCACTCCACCAGGTCAGTCACATCCTGTGCAGCCTCCCGCAGGTGATAGTCCCCGCTGAGCAGCCAGGCTGTCAGGATGCCGCGAGTGCGGAGGTGCCCTGCTTCCGGCGAACTGCCTCGCGGCCATGGCCACACGAGCAGCCCCCATAGCTCATCACAGGGCGAACCGCGGTGGGTGCTGCGTCCGGCCTCCACGCCATGGGCCGTGTGCGTGAACGTGCCGCCGTTGTAGATCAGCGACGGGTCGATCCGCGCGTGGTAGATGTCGATGTCTGCCTCGTGCCACAGGGCCTGCAGGCCCAGGTCCCACCAGCATTTGGCCAGCGGCGGATCCACATCGGCATTCCGTATGGCCTGCATCAGCATGCCCAGGCCCAGGTCGTACTCGTTGTTGAAGTGGCTGACGACGCGCAGGCCGTTGTGCGGTCCCTTCGTCTGGTTGAACTCGTTGGCTGCCCACGTGTCGCCGAAGTGCCGCCAGCCGTACTCGTCAGCCTCCTGGCGATGCGTGAACAGGTTCTCCTGGTCGCGCACGGCCGAGGCGAGAATCGCCTCGTACTTCGCGAATCGCCCGGGCTGTACTGGCCGCATGGGTTCCAGGCCGCCGGCGCCGTTTGCATACGTCTCCGCGGAGGCCCAGACGACAGGCCGCTCCAGGCACGTCGGCATCAGCTGACGTTCAAGCGGCATAGGCTTCGCGCCCTGGCGGGTGCGCCGGTGCCGGAAGTACAGCCAGAACTCGTGCGTCTTCTGCTCGCCGCCCTGGATCTCGTGCAGGTCGCCGGCCTCCTGCGGCCAGAGGCCCAAGCGGATGGAGCCATCTTCAACCACGCTCAGCGCCTTGGGGAAGTTCTGCCAGAACAGCGGCATCGCCGCCGAGACGGCCCAGCGCATGTCCGCCACGTCAACCCACGGACTGGCCCGCAGGCCCCCGTCCACGGGGCGGCCGTGGTAGCATACCTGATAGCCGCGGAAGCGCTGCGGGATCACGTTGTCGCGGTTGACGTGGCAGCGGTGGAACCAGTTCGGACCCCCGCTGGAATCCTGGTAGACGCTCATGGGGCCTGTCAGCGGGATGCGGTCGAGCATCCGGCCCGGTTCCGGCGAAAGGGTCACCTGCTTGAGCCCCTCCGTAAGCCGGACCGGCACGACGAATTCCAAGCCCTTGAATAGCACGCTGCCCGGCTGACCCAGGACGAACCTGGCGCCATCCTCCGCCCGGCCCGCCGCTCGCGGGTTGCGCACCGTCAGTACCACCCGCACCAGTGAGGATCCCGCAAAGGCATGCAGCCGCATCGCATATTCCAGCAGTGGCTCGTTTCCGTCCTGGCCGCGCAAATCGCCCTTGATGCAAAGCACCGCGTGAATCGGTCCGGACCGCTCGACTGCGAAGCTGGGGACGCGGCCTGTCCCACTGGTGCAAGCGCGACCCTGGTCGTCGAGGGCGATGATCCCACCTAGCGGGCTCTCGTTCGAGACCAGGTCCTCGGTAGTGAACTGGCCGCTGCCGTCAATATCCAACCAGACCTGCGACAATCCGCGCATCGAGTGCTTGTTCATGCGAATCCGCATCGGGCCGGTGTCCAGCCTGCATGCATGGGTGTCATCCAGCGCCGTCACAGGCGAAACTACCGTAGCGGCCGGCAGAGACGCATCGTCACTGAGGCTGAAGCCTTGTCCGTTTTCACCGCGGCCATTCGCCAGGAACGAGACCAGTACCCATCGGAGGCTGTCGTCCGACCAGGTCGCCTCCACATCGAACTGCGCCGGCACCGGCGTGCCCTGCGCATCGAGGAGTCGCACGCTGGCGATGTCCATCACCGCCGACTTCGGCAGCGGGACACCCACCCAGACGGGGACCTCGGGTCGGTCGCCTGATGCCTGCCGTTTCGGGAACGGATCCCCGCGCCATGGGCCATCGGGCTTGGTATCGTCCGGTATGTAACGAACCGCCAACGGAATCCGCATGCCTATGCTCTCCTCCGAGGACCGCTACAGCGACCACAGGGACAACCTTCGGGCGGGACGAGCCGACCTTCAGTGTTTCTCGTTGACGGCCTGGATCGCCGAGAGCACCTCGTAGCGCATCCTGTATGTGTCCTCCGCCTCGACCTTGATCGAGTACGGGGCCGCGTTGGCGAGCTTGTAGTACTTGTGAAGAATGGCGTCGGCTTGCGTCGAGTCGCCCTTGTTGAGCTTCGTCAGATATGCGAGGTGCTCATAGTCCTGCAGGCCGCGCCGGAAGCCCTTCAGTCGCATCGTAGGGATCGGCCCCTCGATGCCGAACTTGCTGCCGGGGTACCACATCGCCACGTAGCTCCAGATCGCCCCGGGCTTGTTGAAGGGGTCCTCCGCGTTCCATCCCATGCACTCCCACAGGCAGAAGCCTTGGGTCTTCAGGTCCCAGCCGCTCCAGCCGTAGATAATCGGGCTCATCATGGCCCAGTCCAGGCGGGTGTGGCGCTGGCGGACGTCGTCCTTGGCGTAGTGCCACCACTCATCGCCCAGCTTGGCACGGGTAGCCTTCATCCCACTCGGCCAGTCGCCCCAGAAGGCCTCCGGGGTGACCTCGTAGTTCACATTGCGAAGATCGATGATTCCGTCGAGCTGGTCCTTGGTGGTCCTGTAGGTGCCGATGTCGATGCGGTACCGGATGTTGCTGGCCCGATCCTGGCGCTGGCCAATCGCCTTGATCAGCAACTGCCCATAGTAGCGCAGGGCGTCATATTCGTCCTTGTCCTTCGGCTCATCCGTATTCCATGGTTCGCCGAACTTCTTTTTGCCGTTATAGAAGAGCTGGAACTGCGTCCGCTTCCACCCCTTTTCGGCGATGTGCTTGTCGAAGGCCTTGAGGATGGCCGTGTACTCGGCCTCATACTTCTCCCGGTTGTCGTAGTAGTTGCCGAAATCGCTGGGCCAGCCGAGGCTGAACGGCAGGTAGAAGTGGGTCAACGGGACGCCCTTGCGCGGACAGTCGTTGAAGACCTCGCCGGTGAAGTACTTTTCGAACCGCTTGTCGAAGGCGGACCAGTCGACAACATGCATATCCTTTCCCTCGCCGGCGATTTTCGGCACATAGGCCGGGTCCACCACCTTGGCGGCCGGGCGATCGCGAGTACTCGGGTGTCCCGGGAAGATGTTGAGCGTGCAGCGGTGGGCGTGGGCCATCTTGTGGAAGGCCTCTTCAATGCGGGCCACCTCGGCCTCGCTTCTGGCATGGAAGGACTTCGCGAAGCCGGTGCCGTACGTGTTCAGCTCGAAGATGAAACTGACTTCATCCGGCACTTCCCACGGCAGCACCTCCAGTTCCAGGCTCAGATCCTGTGCGGACACGCCTTCAGCGGTTACCGTGACCTTGCCTTTGTAGCGGCCGGCCTTGGTCTTGTGCGGCACGTATACGTCGATCCAGAAGCCCTGCACCGTCTGGCCGTCGACGTTGAGGCGGGGCTCGGGCAGATCCACCCTGTCCCAGCCCTTGGCGGTCGCGGGGATCAGGCCGTCCGGAAACCACCGCTTGTCACCGTAGTAGGTCGCCAGGTCCCACGCATCCTTGGCGTTGGTGAACAGATCCATGTAATGCTCGACGAAGACCTCGATATCGCGACCGGAGCGGATCGTCGCACCCCCAGGGCCGGCCAGGTCACCGACCTCCACTCGGAGGCCCTTGAGAGGGTGGTCGCCTTTTTCCACGATGACCTGGAAAGAGACGAACTCATTGCCCGCCGCGCACGGCGCAATGCGCCTGGCACCAGCATCCCAGACAGTCGACCTCTCACGGAACGTGCCGGACCGCGGGCCATTCTGATAGCTGGGCGCGGCGTCGTAGCCGAACCCTTCTCTGCCCGTCCTGTGCCAGTAGTGCTCCTCCAGGACGTTGCCGCAGATCGGGTTGACCTTGTTGGCATCGCTGGCGGCCCAGACCACCGGGGGCTTGGGAGTATCGGCAGGTTCCTGTTCCGCGTGACCGACGTGTGTCGTCCAAAGCAAGACCAGGATCGACAGGACAATCTGCTTCCTCATGAACAGGTACCTCCCATCTGCGCGCGTTCGGACCTGCGAGGGGTCCGCAAGCCATTTGATCTACACGGTACAGCAGCATTATCCGCCGCCAGGTGCGCGTTACAAGACCATCGCCCCGACGGGTGCCGTTGTCGCTCGGGGCGACGGCTCGACGCAACCTGGGAGGGCTGTAAGATGAGATCCCGATTGCAGTGGAAGATGGAATACAGTAACCGTCCTGCACGCAATCAGCAGTACTCGCCCAATCGCCGGACTTCCTGGAAGTAGAAGGCCATGATCCATTTGCCAATGGCGACCAGGGTAGCGGCTTTGCCGCAAGGCCGCGAATCAAAGGCAGGGGACCCTATGAACTGGACGAAACCGAACGTCAAGGCGGAAAGATCGGTCTCTGCCATCACTGACTCGATCTGGTGGGTGGGCCGGGACGCCTGGGGAGGCTTGCCCGCCCTGACAGCCGGCGGCTGCAATGTCTTCCTAATCAAGGGCGATCGGTTCGACGTGCTGATCGACGCCGGGGACGGCTGTCCGATTCGACAACTGGCCGAGAACATCCGGCGAGCCGGCAGCCAGCCATCGCGGGTGCGGGAGATATGGATGACACACTCCCACTGGGACCACCTGGGCAACGCGGCGGCGTGGCAGAGAAAACACCCTCACGTGGTGGTCCGCTTGTCCGTGCAGGGCGTTCGCTACCTGAAGAAAAGGGACTTCCGGCTGGTCGGGACACCTTTCGATCCTTCAATAGCATTCGAGCCGCCTTTGAGAATGCGGCCGCTACATGATGGACACGTGGTGACCTGTCCGCCGTTTGAGTTTCGCGCAACCCGCCTGCCCGGCCATACACCAGATTGCGTCGGCTTCCGAGGCAACGTAGACGGGCTCGATGCGATGTTCACCGGCGATGCGATCATCGGTGACCAGGGACCGGTGCGCGGAGTGATCGGCTGGCTGGATGGCTTGTGGCAGTCGGATGTCCCGACCTACGAGAGGACGATCCAGGCCCTGCTGCAGAATCCGCCACAGCTGATTCTTCCCGGCCATGGTGTGCCGAGCTGATGGGGCCAGGGCCCGCCGCTCGCTGCGCAACTGTCTTTGGCGAATCCGCAAGATCCTGGCGATCCCGCACTGCTCGACAACGTTGCCGGTCTTTCGAGGATCCCCAGCAGTTTCCCCAGCAGTCAGGGCGTGCCGTGGCATAATCCGGTGCGAGATCAGGCGACAAGACAGACACGGCGGCAAGGCCAGCCCCTGCCGCTAACCTATTGCCATCGGCGGGTTTGCGCGACGGGATGCGAGCCGGTGCATCAGGGGGAGAAAACGCGCCCGACAGGACTCGAACCTGTGACCTGCGGTTTAGGAAACCGCCGCTCTATCCGACTGAGCTAACGGCGCAACCTGTTTCAGCACAATGACTTGGATGCAATTGCCTCTGTCCGGGCTGTCGACGCCGATCCAGCCCATATCATGGTACCGCCGGGTGACGCATTCTGCCAACGCGCGGCCCAGACGCAGTTGCAGGGGCGCTGCGGGCCGCGCGCGGTCAGGAGATCACACCGATCCCGTACTGCCGCCATGTCCGACTTCCCGCGTACAGATTGTCACCGACGATGGACGCAGGCCGCGTTGCAGTCCGAGGTCGGAATCGGCTAGCGGCTCCGCGCACTTTCTGGCGGCGATGGGCCCTTGTCGGCAAGCACTTCGAGCCTCGCGGCACGCCCGCGAAATGTGGCTCCTCCAGTGCTGGCAACGGGGCTGCGCAGGGGTTAGCCGCTGGTCATACTGGCATCGGCAGCGAGCCGGCGCCGGCCGCGGCGCACAACCGCAGCCGGGTGACGTACATACCCCGCAAAACTGGCCAATCCGCGCTAAAGCGGTCATTTCGGCGGACCGAATAAACCTTCAGGCGCGATTGGCGGCTTCGCCTCGGTCTGTTCCGCGGGCCTGAAGAACCGATTTGCGCCCGAAGCGCATAAGGAGGCGTTCGTATGAAGTGGGTATCCGTCCTGGCCTTGGTTTGCGTGGTCGTGGCAGCCGGATGTTCGCAGCCGCCTCAGCGGCTGAACTCCCCGCCGCAGGGCGACACCGTCCACCGCAGCCCGATGCAGGAGCCGTTCCAGGGCATGGTCGACAACTCGGTGCTGGCGGACATGACCGTCGCCGACATTCACTTCGCCGGCACGTCCGCTCAACTCAGCGGCACCGGCGAATACCGCCTGGAGAAACTGGCCCAGGCCTGCAAGGTCTACGGCGGCGAGGTCCGCTACGACACCCAGCTGCACAACGACCAGCTGATCCAGTCGCGGCTCAAGAGGGTCGAGGAGTACCTGGCGGCGGCTGGCTGCGACATGCAGAAGTGCTCGGTGAAGGTGGGCATGGCGGCCAGCGGCGGCATGCCGGCTGCGCAGGCGGTGAAGGCACAGCAGGCGGGGCTGGAAGATCCCAACGGCAAATCCGGCGGGTCGAGCCTGGTGCCGAAGCTCCCGGGGGCTACCAAGTGAGACAGACTATGAATGCCATTCGCATCGTCTGCTGTCTGTTGCTGATCGCGGCCGCGGTGTCGGCATCGGGCTGCGCCGCCAACGACCGTCAGCCGGCCGTACGCGGTCCGGGCAAGGAACTGGCCCGGCAGTGGGCCGAGGCGGCGCGGGCGCCGGACGAGGACGCCAAGCCGGCCCCCGAGCCGAAGCTGCTGCCCCTGACGCACTTCACCGCCGGCAACCTGCTGGAAAAGCAGCGCAACTACCCCCAGGCCATCGAGCAGTATACGAAGGCGATCGAGTCTGAATACGAGCTTCGGGGAGGCCTATAGCCGGCTGGGGCTGTGTTACACGAAAACAGGACAATACGACCTGGCCGTGAAGGCCCTGCAGCACGCGACGAAGCTGCAGCCGCAGTCGGCGCAGGTTTGGAACAACCTGGGCTTTGCCTACCTGGCGCAGCGGGACTACCGCAAGGCCGAGGAGTGCCTGGGTAAGGCGCTGCAGGTCAACTCGCGATTTGCGCGGGCCCGGCTGAACCTGGCAATCGCCCTGGTCCAGCAGAACCGCGATACCGAGGCCCTCGGGCACCTGCTGGCGGTGGCCCCCGAGCCGATCGCCCAGTACAACCTGGGCACGATGCAGCTGGCTGCCGCTCGACCGGCCCAGGCCCGGGCGTCTTTCGAGCGGGCCCTGCAGGCTGCAGGCCGACTTTACCGCGGCCAGAAAGGGCTTGGACGAATCGCAGGCGCGGCTGACGGCCCAGACGATCGTGCCCCAGGCGACAGCCGCGGCAGCACCCAAAGCCGCGGCCGAGCCTGCCAAACCCGTCCCGTCGCAAGCGACAATCGAGGCGGCCTCGGACGTTACGGAGGAACCGGCCGAGCGGCCCGCACAGGCGACGGTCGAGGCGGCGCCGCAGGGTGCAGCCGAGCCGCTCGAACCCGAGCAGCCGCATGCCAAGGCCGGCCCGACGACTCGGCCGATCGTCGGCGTCGATGACGAACCGGCCTTGGCGAACGCGCCCGCCAATTCCACCACCATTGCCTCCAGCGATTGCCTGGAAGTCGTGCCGGTCATCCCGGCCGACCTGCCGAAGGCGTCTTCCTTCACGTCCGTGCGGCCGGTCTCGTTCGTGGACGATGCCGGATTGGCGTTGCAGTGGCCGATGAACGCCGTGAACCGGACGCAGGGCCTGCCAACGGTTGATGTCGCGTCCGGGCCGTCGGACGCCGCGCTGATGCAGGCCATCGTCTGCTACGCGACGTCGCGGGGTGCGGATGTCGCGGACAGCGTGGCCGACCTGGACTTGGCGTCGCTTCGCTGGGCGGCCTGGACGGACGCGGTCTCCTACCTCAAGGTGGATGTGACGCGGCTGGGTGGTGAGGACCTGCACGTCGTGCTGTCCAAGTGGCTCAGTGCGCTGAATGAGTTGGAGTCGTTGATGCCCACGGTGTACGGCGCTACGGCGTACGCGGACGACATGTGACGATCGAGAAAGATAGCCAGCTCGACCCCGTCGGCTGGTCCGCGTGCTGAATATCGGACCCTTGCGAGCCTTCTGGCTGGCGAGGGTCCCTCTTTCATGAGAGCCCGGATCGGGTAAGATGCAACCGGCGGCTGGGAAGCCCAAGCCGCATATTGTGACAGTTCCGGGAGTCCATCCATGACTGAGGTTCGCACGAGCCGGCCGAAGACGGCATTCCGGCCTGCGCTTGGTGTTGCGATAGTCCTGTCGCTGGTGGCGGTGGGGCTGTCGGGCTACCTGTGGGTCTTCAGCGTGCGGCTGCACGCGTCGGGAGTGATCGGGCCGCTGCCCATCTGCCCGGAGACAGACCTGATCTCCTGCGGTGAGGTGCTGGCCAGTCCTTGGTCGCAGTGGCTGGGCCTGCCGCTGGCGGCGGCTGGGACGATCAACTACGTACTACTGCTTGCACTGGGCATGGGCCTGCTGGCGGGGGGCGGTCGGGCGCAGCCGCGTCTCTGGACGGCTGCGCTGACCCTGGCGAGTCTGGGGACGCTCTGCGGGCTGTGGCTGCTGATCGTGCAGGCGTTCATGCTGCACCGCTATTGTCTGCTGTGCGACATCGTGCATGCCTGCGGATTCGTTTGGCTGATCGTGCTGCTGGCCAGGCGGCCGGCGGAGGTATCGCCCGGTTGGCTGGCCGGCGCGGCGCCGCGGCGCTGGTCGGTACGATGGTGTTGGTCCTGGGACAGGTGCTTGTCAAACCCCCCGAGGTGATCGCTGTGCCGGTGATCATCCAGCGACCGACCACGCAGGCGGTAACGACCGGGCCCGCTACCCGGTCCGCCGCAGCCATTGCGACGACGACCGGGCCGTCGGCCGCTTCCCAGCCGGCAGCCGGGACGCAACCGGCCCCGAGCACCCAGCTGATCCCCGCTTCGCGCCCGACGAACGCTTTCGACCTCGCCGACGCGGCCGGCACAGTGTTCGCCACGCTGGACCTGGACAAGGAGATCATCCTGGGCGATCCCACGGCGGACCGAACGCTGGTGGAGTTTATGGACTTCGGCTGCCACGAGTGCCGGGACGAGTACAGTCTCCTGCAGGAGGTCTGGCAGAAGTACCCGCACTGGTTCCGGATGGTGGTGCTGCTGTACCCGGGCAACAAGGAGTGCAACCCGCACAGCACGCGCGAGCGGCAGTACGTCTGCGAGATCGCCAAGGCGGGCCTGGCGGTCCACAGGCACAGCCCCGAGCACTACAAGGACGTGCATACGATGTTCTTCAAACTACAGGGCGCTCCGCTGACCGGCGACATGGCCTGGAACCTGGTGCGGGAGATCTGCCAGATCGACGAGGCGGCGCTGCAGGCCTGGCGGGACGACCCGTCTCTGGCCGAGACGATCACGCGGCACTGCGAGATCTCCTATGCGATCCTGATCAGCCAGAAGGTCAAGGGGACGGTGGGCCTGCCCGGGCTCTTCGCCAACGGCAAGATGATCGTCGGCGTGGCGCCATCGCTCGAGCAGCTGGAAAAGCACCTGACGCAGTTGCTGGGTCCGCCGGATGGGGCGGCCCCGGCAAGCACCCGGCCGGCTGGTACACCGTTGGCGGCGACGCAGCCGGCCGCGGCGGGCGGTCGATAGTCGGAGGCCCATCGGCGGGCACGAAGAAAAAAGGCCTCTGGCAGGAGTCTGCGACACAGCCGCCCTCGGTTGTGTGCTTCCAAGGTGCCACCGGAAGGCAGCCTGCCGGGGTCCTTCAGGCCCGAAGGGCCGGGATCCTATCCAGCTCGGGGCAGAGCGAAGAGGTGATGGTGAAGTCTCGCCTCGCAGCGCCGCCCCGGGTACACAAGACCCATCCTCTACCTTGTCGTTTCCCCCGCCTTCTCCGGCTGCTTCCCTGCAACGGCGTGCCCTGCCATGCGGCCTGCGAGGGGCTGGCCTATGATCTGCATTACCCCGCCGTTCGTGGCAGGCGACCCCTGCGCCTGATGCGCTGCCGCGGGCGGCGCCGCAGGCTCTGGCTCGACCCGGGCCTTCCGCGAGGCTGAACCAGCCGCGTGCCTGGCCGCCGCATACGGGAAATACCGCTTCAGCCCGTTGATCGGCCCCTCGAAGAAGTGCCACGACAGGGCAGCTAGACCCACCGAAATGGCTGCGAAGATGCCGAAGTCCACCCACTCGTAGCCGGTCAGCGACAGGCCCAGTCGCGGCAGGATCTTGTCGCGGAGGACCCCCGGCACATGGTAGTGGATCACATACATGCCGTAGCTCGATGCCGCCCAAATAGATCGGTACCCGCCAGTTGAGGAACGTCCCGACCGGTCCCTTGATGCCGGTCGCGGCCCGGCCGATCACCCACGTGAAGAACAGCCCCGAGGCCGCTTCCCCCAGCACGATCGTTATCCGCGGGACAATCTGCAGGTGCCAGCACGCTATGTGGACGATCATGAGCGCGCTGCCCAGCCACAGCCCTGTCCGCATGAGCCGCCCGGCCCAGCGGCGCTGTTCGCTCGATGCGGCCAACACAGCCAGCAATCCCCCCATGCCCAGTGTGTCGAAGTGGGCCGGCATCATCATCGTCACGAAGCGGTCGCCCAGGCCGGCTGCCAGGCCGACGGCCCGCCAGGTCGGCCCCAGCAGTACGATGCCCGTGAGCACGGGGACCAGCCAGCGGCGCGGCAGGAAGATCACCAGCCACGGCCAAGTGATGTAGAACTGTTCCTCGATGGCCAGGGACCAGAAGTGCGTCATCGTGCCCATGGCGTCGCGGTGGATCGCGAACAGGAAGTTCTGCGAATAGAACAGGAAGTACGGGGCGTAGTGGCGGGCGACCGGCAGCATCGCCAGGCCCGCCGCCAGGTAGAGGTAATACAGCGGGAACAGCCGCATGAAACGCCGGATGTAGAAATTGCGAAGGCCCCGCCATGGCGACAGCCCGGCTGCCTCGACTTTGTTGCGGCAGGATAGCAGGATCCCGGTGATCAGGAAGCCGCTCAGGACGAAGAAGAGCCTGACGCCAAGGTCCCCCCACGGGATGAAGTCCCGCACCGTGTTCCCGGGCGGCAGGAAGTGGAAGATGAACACCCCGAGCACCGCTACCGTCCGCAGGCTGTCCAGCTGCGGCATGTAGTCCAGCGGGCGACTGCTGTCTGCCGGAACTCCCCTTGAAATCATGGCCCCCTCGTTTGTGTCTGCACCGCGCCTGCGGCGCGCTACTGCTTTCCAGATCAAACGGGGCGCCGCCTGGCACGTCCCCAGATCGTGCCTTCGTGTTCGATTATAGTGCCCTGCTACCACCCGGAGGCAACGGGCCCCCAAAAAACCGGCGTCGATACGAGGCGCATGGGCGACAACTCTCGGATAGGCTCAGGAGATGTGGGGGAAGGAGGAGGGGCGGCAACAGCAGACAAGGAAACGCGCAAACCAGGAGCAACAACAATAAGGGCTACGACAGAAGCATGCCTCTGACACCGCATGCATGGCACTCGGCCATGGCAGCCGTCAGTTGACGGCTGCCAGGCATCAGTTGACAGTCGTCATGCACCGGCGCGGAGCAGTATTACGGAACTGCAGTATCTCCGGCAGCGGGCGGACCCCGGCCGATGCGCCGACGGCCTGGATGCTGAAGGCCGCGGCCGCGTTACCCAGGTCCGCTGCCTGGGCCAGGGACTCTCCGCGCGACAGGCCGGCCAGGAATCCCGCCGACCAGCAGTCGCCCGCGCCCGTCGTGTCGACGACCCGCGGTACGGCAAACGCCGGGCAGCGACCGCACCGCCCCCCGGCGTCCCGCCAGTACGCCCCGGCTGCGCCGCACTTGATCACCACGTTGCGGCAGCCGCCGGCCTGGAGGGATGCGGCCATGCGGGCCGGGTCGGTCGTGCCCGTGATGGCGGCGGCCTCGGGCTCGGAGGGGATGAAGTAGTCCAGGTGCGGCAGACACGGCTCGATCATCTCGCGCCACGTGCCGGCGGAATCGACGTACACCGTGTCCAGCAGCGTGGCCGCGCCTGCCGCTTGGGCCTGGCCGAGCAATTCGGCGGTCTGCGGGCCGTCGAAGGTCTTCATCACCATCGTGCCCGTAACGAAGCAGAACTTCGCCCGGCGGACCAGCCCCATGTCGATCTCGTCGAGTCGCAGGGTCGCGTTGGTGCCCATCGTGTGCAGGAATGACCGTTGGCCGCCGTCGTGGACGCAGACGAACGTGAACGGCGTGGTCGTGCCGCTCTTGTCGCAGATCACACCGGAGACGTCGATCCTATGACGCTGAGCCTCGGTGAGCACGAATCGGCCCAGCATGTCATCGCCGACCTTGATGACCAGCGAGCAGGGGATCCCCATCTTCGCCAGGGCGATCGAGCAGTTGACCGCGTTGCCACCGGTGGTGATGGTCAGGTCGTCGAACAGACGCAAGCCGCCGGGCGGAGGGTATTCGTTGAGCGTCCGCCCGATGGCATCGACCGTGCAGATGCCGACGCAGACGATGTCGTTCATGATCCGGGTACCTCGTAGAGAATCCCGTATGGCGGTTCATCCGCGTGGAAGCGGACCTCGTGCAGCGGGCGCAGGCCTGCCGCCTCCAGCCCCTTGAACAGCTCTCGATTGACCGAGAGGGCGAACCCGTAGGTTTGGCTCAGCCGCTGCATCTCGCCGAAGTCGGCGTAGACGTGAGTGTAGCCCCGCCGCCGCAGCCACTCAAGCACGGCGACCGAATCACCGGCCGCCCGCTGTACGGTCTCGGCGAAGGGGCTGCTGCTGAAGGTGACCCAGTAATCGCACGGCCGGCCTACATAGTAGATCCGTGCGTCGCCGACCATCAGGAGCCTGGCGTTGTAAGGCAGCCCCTGCTGGCCCTTGTCGTTCCCGTTGATGTATTGGAGGTGGTCGAAGCCGGACATGCGACCATGGAAGAACAGATCGGGCGCGCCCTGGACGGGGATGAGGGCGCCTCGCGGCCGCAAGTGGCGATTGTACTCTCCCCAGAGCCAGGCCTGGCCGACAAGTCCGTAGACAGCCAGCCCCAGGACACAGACGGCCATGCCGAAGGAGGTCCTGAGACGTAAGTGCCGAGTGCTGAGCGTCGAGTCGCGCGTGCCGAGTCCCGCTCCGCTCAACCACGCCGCCAGCGGCGCGATCAGCAGGACCAGCGGGATCCAGAAGACGCCGGCAAAGCGCGCATACAGGTGCGTGGTGAACATCCAGAGCAGGACCTGCACGAGCAGGACGCCCAGCCCGGCCGCGATCGACAGCCGGTGCGGCATGCGGTGCCACAGGAGCAGGGCGGCTGCAACGGCCGCCGCGATCCAGGGGACGTAGCCGAAGCGAGGCTCGGCGATCGCGCGCTGCCAGAGCTTGGCGAACCGCTGCGGGATCGGCCGCTCGGCGGGCAGGGGCCTGTGGGCCTCGACGAACTTGGCGTTCTGGGCGGGACTCCAGACCCGCGACCCCAAGACGCTGTAACCGAGCGGAAAGACCGCGTTGCCGGTCATCCGCTGGTTCTTGACGGCCCATGGGGCGAACATGGTCGCGGCCAGGATCAGGGCGATCGCGGCATTGGAGACGCTGCGGCGTGGACCCAAGAGGGTCAGCGCCACCCAGATACCCAGCAGCGGCGCAGCCACCATCGGAATGGCGGTGTACTTGTACCCGCAAGCCAGGCCCGCCATCGTCCCCAGCGCAAGGCCTCGCCAGCACGTTCGTTCGGCCGTATCGCGGATCGCGCGGCTGCACAGGCCGGCTCCCAGCAGGCCGTAGAACAGCATGCCGTTCTCGACGTACGCCAAGGCGCCGAAGTAGGTGACCCACGGCATCGCCAGCCCCGCCATGCCCGTGATCATCCCGCTGCGGCGGGAGTAGTCGCGGCCGATCAGCCACGCGACGTACCCGGCCAGCGCGCCCTGCGCGAGGCTGAGAAACTGCGCGACGATGGCGGCCTTCCACGGGCTGCCCAGCAGGACCATCGACAGCAGGTACAGCATCTCCGCGTTCATGGGAAAGTTGCTGTACATGTTGTGGTCGAGGTAGACGATCCGGCCGGCGAAGAACCAGTCGCGCGGCACGCCCAGGTGGTACTCGAGCACGTCGTAGCCGTTGGCCTCTTCCTCCCAGAGGATGCCCGGGGGCACCGTGGCCGCAAGGATGGCCAGCGTGACCACCGGGATGACCAGCAGCCACAGCCAGCGCCAGCCCTTCGTGGCCGCGCCCTCGTCGTCGTCGGCGCCCGGGGCGATCAGGGCAGGGGCCTGTCTTCGCTCGCTCAGCCGCTGCAGGGCCAACAGACCCGCGGCCGCCACGACGGCCATGACCACCCACCACGTGGTCTGGCCCATGTAGCCGCGCATCCCGGCCCAGAGCATGCCCAGGCTCAAGGCGCCCAGGCCGTAGCCGGCTCCCAGGCCGATCTGCCAGCGGACCGGCAGATCGCCGTTGCCGGTGGCCCAGACGATCCACAGACCGGCCAGCGACGCGGCGGCCACGATGCCAAAGGCGACCACGCCGTCGGTGGCCGCGGCCAGGAATGCCATCGCCGACTCGCGGAAGACCAGGACGCCCACGGCCGTGGCGATCAGGATGGCGATGCACAGGGGGCTATAGCGGGCGAGCCGGGCAACGGCCGACCCGCCTGCGGTGTCCTCTAGTGCCAGGCGTCCAGGCTGTTTGGTCATGAGGGTCTGCGGGTCCATGAAACTCCACAATCAAGTCAGCCGCTCCGGCCGGCGCCGGTTGTCTGCGGGCCAGACGTGGATGGTACAAAAATCGCGGCGGCAAGTCGACATCCGGTGGGGGGAGCGGTCTGCCCGTCTGCCCGAAGGTCCAAGGTGTGAAGGAAGCCACGGACGCACGGAGGATGGAGAGCGAGGCAGAATAGTCTCATCCTATCAAGTCTTTCTCCGTGTCTCCGTGCCTCCGTGGTTCGATAATATGCTCGATCCGAGACTGGCGCATTGCGGCTTACGGCGCCTCGTCGTGCAGGTCGAAGATCTCGCGGAGAACCTGGGCATAGAGACCCGAGCTGGCCGTTGCTGGCCTGCTGCGTCAGGCTCCGCGACGGGTGGTGCATCGACTTGGACAGCAGGCGGTGGTGGAACTGCTTGATCAGCTCGGCGTCGCGGGTCTTGTCGCCGGTCAGCTTCGGCAGCAGCCACGCCAGCTCCTGGTGACCCAGGTCGCGGAACTTCTGCTCCAGGGCGTGGATCGTCGGGCCCAGGTCGCGCTGCTGCCCCTGGCGGTCGAGCAGCTGGTTGACCGCTTGGTCGATCATCGCCTCGCTCGTGCGGATCTGCTGGCGGCGGCCTTCCAGCGTCTGCTCGACGGCTTCGTGCAGGTCGTCCACATTGCACAGGTAGACGTTGCGGGCCTGCGCGATGGCCGGGTCGAAGTCCCGCGGCACCGCGATGTCGATGATCAGCAGCGGCTTGTAGCGGCGCTTCGCCGGGATCGGTTCGAAGTCCCGGGCTGAGACCAGCGGCTCGGCCGCCCCCGTGCAGCTGATGACCACGTCGGCGGCGGCGATGTACTCGGCCAGGCGCTCGAACTCCCCGACCTGGGCGCCGATCGGCTCGGCGACCTCCTCGGCCCGGCTGCGGGTCCGGTTGACGACGACGGTGCGGGCCGGCTTGAACTGCAGCAGGTACTGCAGGGTCAGCTGGCCCATCTCGCCGGCTCCGATCATCAGGACGCTCTTGTCATCCAGCCGCGAAAAGATCCTCTGGGCATAGTCGACCGCCACGCTGCCGACGCTGACCTTGCCCGCGCCGATCCCCGTCTGCGAATGGACCTGCTTGGCGCAGTTCAGCGCCATCTGGAAGATCGACTGGAAGGTCTTGCCAGCCGCGCCCACCTGCACAGCCGCGTCGAGGGCGTCCTTGGCCTGCCCGATGATCTGGGACTCGCCGACGACCAGGCTGTCCAGGGAGCTGACCACGCGGAACAGGTGGCGCAGGGCGTCGGAGTCCTCGTAGTGGTAGAGCGAGGAGACGAACTCGTGGGCCGGCGTCTGGCTGAACGTGCCGAGAAACTCGATCAGGTCGCCTACCCGCGGGTGCTTGTGCAGCGGGCGGGCCACGTACAGCTCGCTGCGGTTACAGGTGGACAGCAGGACCGCCTCGGCGCCGGGCCAGGACTGCTTGAAGGCCTGCAGGGCGGACGATCGCTCCTGCGGCCCGAAGGCCAGCCGCTCGCGCACCGACACGCTGGCCGTGCGATGGTTGCAGCCTAGCAGGAGGACTCTCATGGATGCTTCGTCCCCACGAAGTCCGAGATCACGAACGTCACCAACAGGCCGAGCGTGCTCAGCATGCTCAGCCACGCCACTCGTGTGCCGCGGAACGTCGGCAGATGCTGCAGGTGCAGCAGCAGCGCGTAGATCAGCCAGACGATTACCGCGCACACCACCTTGGCGTCCATCAGCCAGGCCGCTCGGTCCGGCTGGTTCCAGATCTGCAACATCCCCAGCCACAGCCCGATCGTCAGCAGCGGAAAGCCCACGGTCGCCGCCCGGATGTTCAGCCGCTCCAGGGTCTCCAGGCTCGGATACCGGCCGACTGCCAGCATCGCCCCCGGATGCTTGAGCCGCCGGTGCAGGGCCAGGTACGACCCGCCCGCCACGCCCGCGACGACCAGGCAGACCCCCGCCAGCACGAACGCCACCACGTGGACCAGGAAGATCAGGCCGACCGGCTGCGGCCCCGGCACTACCCGGTAATCCGACAGGCCGGTGAACGCGCAGATCTCCAGGATCATCGCCAGCGGCGCGAACGCTGCCCCCGTCACCTCCCATCGCCACCACAGGTCCGCCCACAGGCCCACCAGCCCCACCATCCCCGAAAGCACGATGAACGTGTCAAAGCGGTGCTTGAGTGGCCAGTCCCACCCTAATTGCTCGCCACGCCACAAGAGCAGCACTACGTTGCACGCCAGGGCCGCGGCCGCCCACGTCCACACCCACGGCCGAGAGGCCTCCCAACGATTGCCCCGCGCCCCCCACGCCGAGCCGGCCCCCGCGGTTGCCAGGCATGCTACCACAACGCCCACAGCCAGCATCTGCCCCAGGGTCGGGCCCGGGATGACGCTGCCTGCCGGGGCGGAGGCCTGTGCCAGTATCATTGCTTGTAGTGTGCCAGCCGCTGCTGGAACCATTGCCGCCATCCGTCCTTGCCTGCTTCCTTGTACACCCGCAACGCTTCGCCGCCACTGAGGTCAGCGAACAGTGCTTTGCGTCGCCCAGTATCCGGTATTTCGGCCTGGACTTCCAGCCGAATGTCAGCAAGCAGGCTGCGCCAGGTCTGCGACAGCCGGATCCGTCTGCGCGACAAGCCCCTCCACCAGGTCCCTCGCCAGCGTGGGCGACGCCCCGCCCGTGCTTACGGCGATCTGGACGTTGCCGACCCTCCGGACAGCCGGGACGATGAAATCGCACAACTCCGGGTCGTCGACAACGTTGCACAGCCCCCCGCGGCTACGGCAGTCGTTGCGGACCTGGCGGTTGACCTGTCGGTTGTCCGTGCAGGCGATGACGATCCGGCAGCCCGCGGGCAAATCCCCCAGGTAAGGCCCCTCCCGCCAGAACACCCGTCCGGCCAGGGCCGGATCGCCCAGCATCGACCGGATGTCCTCGCAGACCCGCTCGCAGATCACGTGGACCACCGCCCCCGCCTCCAGCAGCGATTCGACCTTCCGGGCGGCTACCTTCCCCCCGCCGACCACGCAGGCCGGCTCGCCCCGGAGGTTCACGCAGATAATGTACGGCAACCCCTCAGGCGGGCCTGCTGGCGCGGAATCGGATGGCTTGCGAGCACCACTCATGCTTGCGACTCAAGACCTTAGGTCATTCACCGTCGGATTATAGGTGCCCAGATCCGACTGTTGCAAATCGATGGCCACGGCATAGACTCGCTTACAAGGGACCACCGACAACCGAGAACGGACATGCTCACATGCAAACCGACATTCGCCCGGTCAGCCTCGATGTCTTCGTCACGATGGAAAAGCCCCGCACGCCCCTGAAGTTCGGGGCCGTTGTGATGAACGAAACCCCCTTCGTCCACGTGCGGGCCACCATCGAGAATCTCGACGGCAACACAGACTGAGGGCTGGGGCGGCATCTTCCTGAGCAACGTCTGGGCCTGGCCTGACCCAGCCGTCACGCCCGCCACCCGGCACCACGCCATGATGCGCTTGGTCGACGAGTGGGCGCGGCACGCAGCCGGCTACAACGCCTATGCCCATCCCATCGACATCTGGCGGGACATGCACGACGAGCTCCAGCCGGTCGCGGAGCAACTGTCCACCAACCTGCAGCCTGCCCGCCACGATGCCGCACCTGGCCAGCCTGGTCTGCGCCAGCCCGGTCGACGCCGCTCTGCACGACGGCTTCGGCAAGGTCAACGGGATCAATTCTTACAACGGGTATGGCCGCGGCTACATGCGGCACGATCTGTCGCGGTACCTGGGCAAGCGATTCAAGGGGTCGTACCTGAGCGACTTCATACACCCGATGCCGGCCTCGATCGACGCCTTCCACCTCGTCGGCGGGCTCGACAAACTCCGCAAGACGGAGATCGCCGCCGAAGACCCGAAAGACGGCCTGCCGGTCTCGCTGGACCAGTGGATCCGCTACGAGCACCTGCACTGCCTGAAGGTCAAACTCCGCGGGACCGACCTGGATTGGGACATCGCCCGCCTGCTGGACGTCGCCGCCGTCGCGCGGCAGGAGCACGAGAAGCTCGGCCTGGAGGGGCTCTGGTTTTCAGCCGACACCAACGAGCAGTGTACTCGCCTGACTACATCGTCGAAATGCTTCAGAAAGTCCGCGAACAGGATGGGCGTCTGTACGAGCAGATCCTCTACATCGAGCAGCCCTGCCACCGGGACCTGACCGCATATCCGCTGAACGTCTCAGAAATCGCGGCCTTCAAGCCCGTGATCATCGACGAGTCGCTGATGGGCCTGCGCGACCTGGAACTGGCCCTGGACCTTGGCTACAGCGGGGCCGCCCTCAAGACGTGCAAGGGCCAGTCCTCGGCCCTGCTGACAGCCGCCGAGTGTACCTACCGCGGCATCGTCTACACGGTGCAGGACCTGACCAACCCAGCTATCGCGCTGGCGCACTCCGTGGGCCTTGCGGGGCACCTCCGCCCCCTGCGGGGCGTGGAGACCAACAGCCGGCAGTTCTTCCCGGCTGCCAATGAGGCCCTGGGCCGGGTCCACCCGGGCCTGACCAAACTCCGTGACGGCCAGCTCGACACCACCACGCTCGGCGGCGTCGGCCTCGGCTACCAGTGGGAGCGGATCGGGACGGCGTTTGAGGTCGCCGGATAGCCGTCAATTGACTATCGATCACCCTTGATCGGAGGCTTGCCTTCCCCGGCAATCCACCGGTACACGAATCCGGCCAGGGCGGCCCCCACGATGGGCGCGACCCAGAAGGCCCACAGCTGCTCCAGGGCCCAACCCTGCACGAAGAGGGCCGGTCCGGTACTGCGGGCGGGGTTCACCGACGTGTTGGTGACCGGGATCCCGATCAGGTGAATCAGCGTCAGCCCCAGGCCGATGGCGATCGGGGCAAAACCGACCGGCGCGCGGCCGTCCGTGGATCCCAGGATGATCATCAGGAACATGAACGTCAGGACGACCTCCGCCACGAGGGCGGCCTGGAGGGAATACCCGCCCGGCGAGTGCTCGGCGAAACCGTTGGAGGCGAATCCGCCGGCCAGGCTGAAGCCTGCCTTGCCGCTGGCGATCGCATAGAGGACGGCGGCGCCGGCGATGGCGCCGAGCACTTGGGCGAGGATGTAGGGCCCCAGGTCCGAGGCGGGAAAGCGCTTGCCGGTCCACAGGCCCACCGATACAGCCGGGTTCAGGTGGCAGCCGGAGATGTGGCCGATGGCGTAGGCCATGGTCAGGACCGTCAGGCCGAAGGCCAGGGCAACCCCCACGAACCCGATGCCCAGCTGGACACCGTGCGGGTCCAGAAACTTGGCGGCCAGGACCGCGCTGCCGCACCCGCCGAATACCAGCCAGAACGTGCCGACGAACTCCGCAGCCATGCGCTTTGCCAGGGACATGCCACGACTCCTTCTACCAGAATGGACACGAGCCACACGCGAGTCCAGCGACGGACATGAGAACTCGTCGCCGGAATCCCATCGAACGCATCATGTTACATTCTTCGTGGCCGCGGCAGGATGTCAATCCGTGCTGGCTGGATTTCCCGTATCACATCGCCCCGTACCTCAGCCCCGCCTCGATGTACCGCCGGGCGTTGGCCAGCAGCTTCGGTGTGTGACGTTCGTGCGGAGTCGCGCTGGGATAGAGCACGAGGCGCTTCTTGCCGGCTGCCTCGATGGCAGAGCGGATGAGTCCCTCGATCTGGTCCGGCGTCCGCGTCTCCATGTCCAGGAACTCCATGTTCCCGAACAGCACCATGCGGTCGCTGACGATCTTGCGGGCGTCCCGGAACTCGACATCGCCCTGCGGCGGCGGCTCGACCGGGTCGGTGGAGTCGACCCCCATCTCCAGGAACGACTTCAGCAGCGTGCCGACCTTGCCGTGGCAGTGCACGTGGATCAGCGCCGCGGGTCGCGGCTCTTGATGACCTTCATGACCGCCCCGTCGTACGGCACCACCCACTGGTCCCACTGCCTCGGGCTCATCATCGGCGGACAGGCCCGCTCCACGCCGTTGAAGTGCCACATCGGGCCCGCCCCCTGGTCCAGCAGGTAGTTGACGCCTCGCAGCGTCCGCTCCAGCCACGCGTCGGCCAGGGCCTTGATCGCCGCCGGCTCCGTCAGCAGCCACTCCAACATCAGCTCGTAGTCCATCACGCCGCACAGCATCGCGACCATGGAGTTGACGTTGCCGCCGCCGAGGGCGCAGTCCCCCATCTCGGCCCGGTACTTGCGATGGGCGTCGAACTTCTCGGGGCCAGGGGGATCGAACTTGTACGGTACGCTGAGCATCCGGTCGACATCCACGAGCGTCTGAATGGGCTTGACTATGTCCCAGTGGGTCTCGATGCCGTCGTCTTCGTCATAGGACCACGTCAGGTCTCCCTTGGGCGTGTGCAGGACGTGCGTGTGCCGCGTGCGAATGCTGCTGAGCCGCTGTGGCGAGAGCTGCTCGACGTACTCCTCCGGCGCCTCCAGGAAACGCTGGTAGCCGTACTTCGAGAAGACCCGCGGCGGGGGCACCGGGCTCCACAGTGCATGCGGGTCGCAGTACTGCTGCACCAGCCGGGCGATCTCGACAAAGCCCGGGTCGGCCCGCCAACCTCCGGGCTTCTCCGCGTCGATGTCGCGCATGGGGTGCCAGGAGATCGGGCTGCAAATGGGAACCCGGTCCGCCTTCTCGCCGCGGTAGCATGCACGCAGTCGCCGGGCCGATGCCTTCAGGTCCGCCATGGGTCACTCCTTCGCCGACTCTTACGGGCTCGCCTCAGCCGGCTGACTCTGGCTGGCCGGCGCCTTGCCGCTCGAGATCTCCAGGATCTTCTCAATCACCCGGCCTCGCAGCTCGTCCATCACGCCCACCTGCTTGGTCTGCTCCCAGAAGTCGTTCACCGTGTCCTCGCCGCCCTTGCCCCGGCTGGCGCGGGCGACCCGGCCGATCTCGTCCAGAAACGCCTCGACCTCGACGCCCTTCTCCTTGCCGACCTTGCGGAGCGTCTCGATGTACCGGCGATCGTCCCATGCCTCGCGCATGCCTTCGTAGTACGGGGCCGGCACCACGTCGGTCGGCGTGTACCAGGCGTAGCCCCAGTTGTCGCCTTTGGTGTTGTCAAAGCGGTCGGTGTACCAGTTGTACGCCCAGCACAGCGAGCCCCGGCTGTTGAACGAGTGGAAGTAGAAGCCGAAGGTGTAGCGTGCCCGGTCGGCCGGGTGCGTCGCATCCGCGCCGCTGTACTGCCAGAAGACCTTGTGCGCCTCGCGGACCTGGTCGCCCAGGGTCGCGTCCTCGCCGACGGCGTTGGTGCAGAACACGTCGATGTCCTTGAGAAAGACGATGCCGCTCTTGGCGTGGTGGATCGAGCCGTAGATCCGCGTGCCCGGGGCCGCCTCGTGGATGAACCCGCAGCACTGCTCGAACTGCGGTTTGATCCACGCGCCCGTGCCTTCACGCTTCTGGACCCACTTGGCCGGCTCGTCGAAGGGCGTCATGATCTGCTCGGGCCACTTCTTCTCCTTCGCGTGCTGCTGCACCTTGGCGACCCACTTCTTGTACAGCGGCACCAGTTGCTCCGGGACGTTGTACGGGTCCTTCAGCATCAGACTCTTTGTACTGGTCCATCGTCATGCCCAGCACCTGCCGGGCCAGCTCCCGCGGCAGCGTCTGCGTGCTCGGGAACCCGTATGGGTTTCCCCCCAGGAAGTACACGTTGGACTGGATGCCCGCCTTGCGGGCCTGCTCGAACTGGTCGTCCAGCACCGCAAAGTCCAAGTCGAAGTCGCCGTCCGGCTTGACGACAAACTTCGGCCGCACGCCGCTGAACCAGTACTGCAGCTGGTTGTGGTTGTGGCGGAGCATCTCCTCCATGTCGTGGCGGCTGACCATCCCCGTGATGCACCCGCCCATCCGCAGGTCCGTCTCGTTCATCTCCGCCAGCGTGATCGGCACCACCTGCACCTGGACCTCCAGCGATGCCTGTCCCTGGTCCGACGAGATTGTGACCTTGCTCCGATACAGCCCGGCTGGCGTGGTCTTCGGGTCGCTGTGGAACGTCACCCAGAACCAGCCGCTCTGGCCTTTGGCGATCTGCGTGGCGTACATCGGCCACAGCCGCATCGGGCTGATGCCTATGCCCGAGCCGTTACGGGCCAGGGCGTACTCCGCCGTGCGGACCTCCGCGGGCAGAACAGCCTTGGCATCAGAGGCATGCCGCAAGGGCTCAACCTTGACCGTCACGTTGGTCAGGTCCTTGCCGTTGGCATAGACGCCGAAGGCAGCCGGCTCGTACTCGTTTCGCGCCATCCGGGCCTTCAGCGGCACGCCCAGCTCCGCCGCCTGCGGCGCGCTGTACGGGTAGATCGTGCTCAGGTAGGTCCGCGCGTAGGGCACCACCGGGCCGGCCTTGGCGGCCTGCTCAGCGGGCTTCTGCGCCTTGTCAAACTCCTTCCGCTCCTTGCCTTCGTACTGCTTCTGGACCTGGCGGACCGTCGCCCGCGTCTCGGCGTTCCAGCGCTCGGCGGCCCCGGCAACGTCCTTGCCGGCCAGTGGCAGCACGCGGATCGACGCCACCGGTACCTCGCCCTCCTTCGACTCGATCGAGAACTCGACCGACCGTGTGCCCGGCCGGACCATCACCAGGTCCCAGCCCAGCGGGACCTGTACCGTCTTCCACTTGCCGTCGTTCAATCCACCGAAGCGGTGCAGTTCGGTGTGGCCGCTGCCAGCCTCGCCCCAGAAGCCCAGACCGCCCCAGACACTCAGGACGATCGGGTGGCTTGCGGTGTCCTTGTAATTGACCTCCACCAGGAAGTACTGCCCCTCGGCGGGTCGAAGGCCGTCCTTCCACCAGGCCGGCGCCTGCAGCCACGCGGTCTTGCCGCCGGCAGCCACCCGGCAGGCATGGTCGTCGACCTTCGCTGGCTCGGCCCAGGCACCGGCAGCGAGCTGTTCGGCGCCCAGCTTCGCCAGGTCAATGGTCAGCACTGCAGCCGGGGCGGCCGGCGCTGTCCCGGCGCCAGCCAGCAGAGCGGCGACAAATGCGGCGACGGAAACAGCCTTTGCGGATGACATCCGTAGGTCCATGTCCATACCCCTCATGATTTGTGAACGAACGCTGCAGCCATGGCACCAGCCACGCTGTCCGGTCGCCACGTGGTCCACTTCTCAGTCTTTCTCCGTGCCGCCGTGGTTCAATCACGCGCCCAACTGGAGCAGCCGTACCGCATTCTCCCTCGCAACCTTGCGGAAAACCGGCTCGGCCAGCTTGCCTCCCTGCCGGATCTTCAACAGGTAGTCGCGCAGCGGGCCCGGGGTGTCCGGGTTCGTGATGTCCGTGCCGAAGAAGAGCCGGTCCTGGAACTCCTCGAAGAACTCCAGGCCGAACGTCTCATCGCGACTGACGGCGTTGAACCCGCTGTTGGCCGACAGGTCGCCCATCAGGTTCGGATACTTGCGCATCAGCTCGACCACCCGGCCGGACTTGCGTACCGGGCCCTTGGGATAGCCCCAGCGGTCCTTCACGTCCGCCAGCGGCCCGATCTCGCACCAGAACGCCTGCGAGTGGCCCAGGAAGGTCAACGCGGGGAATCTGCGAAGCGCCCCTTCCAGCAGGGGCAGGCCCGGCTCGTCGTACAGGCCATAGTTGCGTCCGATCTCCGGCGAGATGTGGAACGTCAGCGGCAGCCCCGCCGCCTCCACGTGCCCGAACAGGTTCTCCACCAGCGGGTCGTCAAACCGCAGATTGCAGGTGACCTCGCCGATGCCCTTGCAGCCGGCCAACTTGTACAGCTCGAGCAGCTCGTTGAGCGGGGAGTCGGGCGCATTGGTCCCCATCCGCGGGTCGACGTTGCAGAACGGGACGAACCGGTCCGGGTGCTGGCGGCAGATGTCCAGGATCTCCTCGGTGGTCTGCATGCCCAGCCGGGCCTCCGGACTGACCAGCGGCAGCAGGATGGCCTTTTCGACCGCCGTGCGGTCGAACCGCTCGATCAGCTGCTCGGGCAGGGTGAACTCCGGGCTCCCCCAGCGGGAGGTCATCGGGTGCCGCATCGCGTGCATGTGGATGTCGATAAACATGGGATTATTTCGCTGCCTGCGTCTTCTCTGCCGTCTGTACGGGCGGACGCGAGCCCATCAGCCACGGGCTCGGTACCCCCACCAGCGTGTCATTCGGCCCCATCTTTGGCTCAGTTGCATTGGCCGGCAGCGGCATCGGCTTGGCGCCGGGGGCGAGCACCTCCCGCCGCAGCTCCATCATCCGCGGGTAGGCCGGGAACTTGCCCTTGGGCGTCGGCACGTCGATCTCGAACGTGGCTGGCAGGTCCTTCGCCGTGAAAGTCTTCTGCAGGACGGTGGGCACCTCGGACCAGGTGGCATTGGCCGCCGACCCGACGCGGCCGCCCTTGGCGACGATCTCCTCCCAGCCCTTGTCGTGGAAGCCCGTGCGGTAGACGTACGTTACGACCAGTTTGTTCTGGCCGAGCTGCTTGGGATCCGCCAGCGCCACCGTGACCTTGTTCTTGCCCGGCGCCAGGTACGGCAGGCCGCAGCGGTTGCACTGAACGATCGCCTCGAGCCTCACGTCCTTGAGCGGCTTGTCGAACGTCAACTTTACCAGGGCCCGGTAGTTGCCCTTGACCGCGGCCGTGAAGTCCGCCAGGTCGATATCCTTCCAGGTCTGGCCCGCGTCGAGGCTGAGCGCGGCCTTGGCGCCCTCCGCCTTGCCCGAGGCCTTGGTCATGATGTACGGCGACTGCAGTTCCACCGTGATCGAAGCCGGCTTGCCGGCTGCCGCAGGGACGATCCGCCCATCCGCGACCTTCACGTTCTCCTTGCCCGCCAGTCCCGTCAGGAACGCATCGCTGCCCGGGTTCGGGGCGAACACAAGCGTGCCGTTGGCGTAGCTGCGCTTGTTGCCGCCGCTCTTGACGTAGGGTTCGAGGATCGGGCCGATCGACGGCATGACACGATAGTCCTTATCGATGCTGTCAGGGCTTGGCGGGCAGCCGTGCACCGGCGCCACCTCGCTGACCTTGCCCTCGGTCCGCCAGAAGAACGCCCCCGGGACGGCGTCCCAGGTCAACGTCAGCGAGTACCCCGGCGCGAGGTCCACGTCGGTCGTGTAGTTCGGGTCGTCGAAGCGGATGCTCGCCCACTCCGTCGGACTGCCGGCATCCTTGCGGGCCTTGCAGCCGGCTACCACGCCCGCGGCGTCATCGCCGCACACCAGCAGCGGCTGGGCCTGCCAATAGTAGCTCCCGTCGTTACCCTTGCCCGGCTGGTCGAACTTCGAGAACATCACGCTGCGATTCTTGTCTTCGACCAGATTGGCCGTGATCAGGCCCGGGTCCTTGGCGATGTCCTCCTGGCTGGCGATCGTTATGCCATTCGGCGCCTTCGGGTCGGGCTTCCAGGCATAGACCTTCAGGAAGATGTCCAGGTAGTGCCACTGCCCGTCGTAGAACGCCTCCACCGTGGTATGGCCCGGCCAGCCCAGGTACCGCCACTTCCAGCCCATCTCCCGCCACAGGGCCGACTCCTCCGTGTGCAGCCCGCCGCACAAACTCCATCCGTACACGTTGAAGTCCTTCAGCGCGCTGACCCGCCCGGGCTCCTCCGGATAGGCCCGGTGGTAGTTGAACAGCTGGTTGACGTTGTAGATGGCCACCGCCTTCTCGTCGTTGGTCTTGCAGTCCCGGGTGACCGACTCGATGATCGACTTCAAACTCGAGGTGTCCGGGGCCTGGTCGTTGGTCACCTTGATCTGGTGGACCAGCCCGGCCGCCGTTGAGACCGACTTGACCGGCAGCGTCTGATCGGCTGCCCGAAGGGGACCTGAGACTGCTGCAACCAGAACGCCGCAAACGGTCAGTACGCACCTGTGCATCCGCATGACTGTCCCTGCCTTTCTCTGTAAGTGCCGACAATGCATACCACTTTAGGTGTGCCATGTGTCGCACGCAACCGGCCCGGGTGGCCCGCCTGGGCAAATGTATTTGCGAGTATTCACGTGCAAATGCCGGATTCTTGCCGCCCGTCTGTCGGCTGGAATCCGGCTCTGCAGCTTGCCAGATGCCATCCCCCCGCCATCATGTCGACCAGTGCAAGGATATGACCGGTCCTGACCGGTCGCGCTCTGCTGACAACCAACGATCGACAATTGACCATTGACCATTGACGATTGATAGCTGATAGGAGCCCCCATGCCCTTCCACGGCCTCTACGTCCAGTACTTCCGCCAACCCAGCCCGCCCCGGCCTGCCTGGAAGACCGACCTGCAGCGCATCGCCGCCGCGGGCTTTTCCGGAATCCAGCTCCGCCCCCAGTGGCGCTGGCACGAACGGTCCGACGGCCGGTTCACCTGGGACGATCTGCACGAGCTGTGCGACCTGGCCGCGCAGAACCGCCTCCGCGTCGTCGTCCAGTTCATCGCCGAAATGGCCCCCGACTGGTTCCTCCGGAAGTACCGCCCCTACCGCTGCGATCTGTCCGGTGCCGTCCGGCCGCCTGGGGCCATCTCCGCCATGTACGTCGGCGGCTGGGAGCCCTGCTACGACCACCCGGCTACGCCAGAGCATGCCGGCCGCTTCATCGCCGAGGGTGTCCGCGCCCTCAAGCACCACGCGTGCATAGAGGCCTGGCACGTCTGGAACGAGCCCCGCAGCCGGCCCAACTGGGACTGCGGCTGCGAGCACTCCGTCCGCGCCTACCGGGACTGGTTGCGGCGGCGCTACGGCACGGTCGAGCGGCTCAACGAGGTCGCCGGCAAGGCCTGGGGCGACTTCGACGCCGTCATCCCGCCCATGCTGACCAGCGACTACACCGAGATCTTCCTCTGGCGGACCTGGGCGGTCCAACGCGTCGCCCCCCGCGTGGCCTGGGCCGCCAAGGCCGCCCGCGACGCCGACCCCTCCCGACCCGTCTGGAGCCACGTGGGCTTCGCGGTCCCGGGCCAGAACCCCCTGAACGATGGCTCCCCCGACTGGCTCGTCGCCCGGCAGGTCGACCGCTACGGCCTGTCCATGCCGATCCGCGGCGACCAGATCGGTGAGGTCAACACGGACCGCTGGCCCTTCGCCGCTTCCATGCTCAACGACTGGCTCCGCTGCGTCAGCCCTGAGGGCAAATACCACGCCTGGGAGATCTACCCCGACCTGGGCCTGGGAATTCAGGGCGTGCCTCCCGGACAGTTCGGCACCTGGCTGTGGCAGGCAGCTGCCGCCGGCGCCGAGCGGATCTGCATTCTGGCAATACCGCAGCGAACGGATCGGCACCGAGTCCGGTGACGCTGGTCTGGTCGAGATCGACGGGATCGACAAGCCCCACCGCCTCCAAGCAACACATTTTACTGAGACGTGGAACGAGCATCGCGAGATCCTCGATGCCCTCCAGCCCGCCCCGCCGAAAGTCTGGATCGCTTACGACTTCGCCAGCCACCTGCTCTGGCACATCGAGCAGGCCGGCGATGCCCAGTATCTCTTTGGCCCCGGCCCCGAGCACACTCCCCGCCCGCAAAGCCCGACCCGCATGACCCTCTACCGTTGGTACCACGTCTTTCGTCAGGCCGGCTTTGAGGTCGGCTGGCTTTCCTGTGACACCCTCGCCACTGGCCAGGCACACCTGCCCCCGACAGATTCTCTTGTCGTCCTTCCCAGCCTGTACATGCTCTCGCAAGAAAATGCCGCTCGCCTGGCCGATTGGACCCGTGCGGGCGGCCGGCTGCTGGTGGTGGCTGGCGCCGCCAGCCGCTGCCCCAGTACTTTCGTCAACGAGCAGCCGCCGGGACAGGCGCTGGCGGATCTGCTGGGTTTGGTCGAGTTGCCCTACCGTTGGTGGGACCCGGCCCGGGCCCGCCTGGGCCTTCGTATCGTGAGCGACACACTGACCGATCCCGTCTGGCCGCTGGCCGTCGCACGAGTCCTGCCCGGTGATCCACCCGATATTCTGGCCCGCTGGCCCGACGACGCCCCGGCCCTGCTGGGTCGTCGGACTGGGTCTGGCAAGGCTGCCTGGCTCGGCGCTGCCCTGGACGTTGATGATGCCGCAACCACGGCTGCCGCGGAACAACTCATTCCTATCTTGCTTCAGTGGCTTGATTTACAGCCGCAGATCCCGATCGCCGGTCCCGCCTGGCGCGCCGGCTGGCTGAATCGCCGTTACGAGGTCCGCCTGGCCGTGCATCCTCGCCAAGGGCAATTCCTCTGGATCTTCGCTCGGCGGGGGGACACGGTTTGGTCAGGGAGACAGCCCGACGACGCGCTGGACTGGCTCTCCGGACGACAGATTATAAGTGATGTGGTTGTAGACAGTTATAGAATAACGTGTATGTCGGCCGAAACTTCTATTGGCAAGCCGTCGCCGTTCGAGTAAACTAGCTGTTGAGAGGCATGGTCCGCCTTTCGCGGCGCCGTTGAGTTTCCAACTTCGTGCCTGATCTGGGGTGACGGTGATTCTGCCTTGTCTTTAGGCGCTGCGTTACGGCGGTCTTTAGTAAGAGTCCGGTCGATGTACCGGGAGGTCGCACGGGAAAGAAGATACAAGGACACTGCAGATCCAGCGCGCGTCCCTCGAGGACAGACTGCCTCGTTGCGCGCGTCTCCGACTGCTCTGAAGGGCAGTAGGATGTTAACCAGTGGGAGGATGGGCGCCCCCGGGCACAACCCCGGCAATGCCCACAACCAGAAGGAGGCATTAGTATGAGCAGGAGTCGTTTTGTTGTGTTAGCGCTGCTGGCAACGGTGGCGTGGACTGGGCTGGCCAGCGCCCAGACGTACTATCAGAACTGTTGGGGAGCGTACGCCGACGGCAGCATGGACGGGCATTATCAGGAAGGCTACGCGATTACCGGTGAAGGCAACTACCGCTTCAGCAAGCTGTACCACCACATGGCGTTCATGGGCTTCGACGGCGTGAGCGACAACTCCAACCACACTCGGCCGGGCCACTGGCAGGGCCACGCCGATGACGGCGTGGTCTGGGCCGACTGGCTGCTCAACAAGAAGGCCTTTGATGCCGTCTTGTACTTCCGCGATTCCGACAACCAGACCTGCGATGGCACCAAGCCTTTGGGCACCTACCTCAACAGTCCGGTGACCGTCCTGGGCTTCAAAATTGCCAACAGCGGTCCGTTTACCGACCGCGGCACCGATGCCAATGGCGCGTGGCTGGCCGGTGGCCACTCCGGCTGCTGCGCCGGCTACAACTCCCCCTTGCTGGACGGTGGCGAGAATGCCCCGCCGGCCTGGCGGATGGGCCGTCCGGACACGCAATGGACGGTGATGGGTTACTCGCAGACCGGTGACATCGGCGTGGCCGGCCCCGGCTGCACCCCCGAGTACTACATGGCGTCCTCTGTCGACAGCGTGAACGCCAACCTGGAGATCAAGCTGGGTAACGGCGTGACGGGCTTCGGCACCCTCGGCTTCGGCGGGTTCAGCACGAATTCGTCGATCTCGGGTTCGGGCCACTTCGCGTTCGACTTCCTGGTCCAGAAGAGCGATGCGATGCTGGTCAACAGCACCACGCTCACCGAAGCGGACTGCTCGGGCCTCGCCGGCGGCGATGAGCCTCGGGACGTGGCGGCGGACCTGACCTTCGGCCATGGCTGGTATGCCAAGCAGATCGACGCCTGCATCATCTCGGCCCTGGGCGGCGGCGATCCGGAGTGCAAGGGTCTGGTGTTCAGCAGTGCGGCGGTCAGCACCGGCCTGAACACGGGTGTGTTCGGTCGTGACCAGAGCGGTGGCATCTACAGCCCGTACATCTGGGTGTACGCGACCATCATGGGCGATTTCAACAATGACGGCTCCGTGGACGTGATCGACCTGCTGACGATGATCCCGTCGTTCGGCACGATGAAGGGCGATCCGGGCTTCGATCCGGAGTCCGACAGCAACTGCGACGGCTCGATCGACGTGATCGACCTGCTGAACCTGATCTCCACGTTCGGTCAGGCCCTCTAGTCGCGCTTGTAGTACAGTAGTGGTGTGCTGATCTGAAGCGGCCAGGGCGTGTCCGCGGGCTTGCCAGATACAACAATGGCAAGCACCGGGACACTCCCTGGCCTTCTTTTTGCGACGGCTGACGTTGCCGCAATGCCAGCCTTTCCGTCATTGCGTGTCGCGTATGTCTCGCCTCGCGAACTGCAACTGTGGCTCGGTCCGGCCGTGGATTCCGGCTCGTTGGACGCTCCCGCCGATCACTCGCCTGAGATGTCTGACACGATCCATGTAGGCACGCATATCACGCGGCACGACCTCGAACTTGGTGTCCGGGGGAGGGCATGCGGCGTCCGAGGGAACAAGTCGCCAATGGTTCCTTGGCAGTATCTCGTAAGGATCTGCGCACATTAGTGTTTTTTTCCCTTGGCAAGGCGTAGCAAGTGTAGTAGACTAATCGCAGTAGGGAGATTTCTCTGTCGCGGTGGCATAGTGCGCCATCTTCGCACGCATCGTAATGCATGGCGATGACAGGCCTGACTATTGTCACGTCTAACCGGATTCACGCGGGGTCGGATTGACCATCGGGCCTCCGCATGGAAGAGGAGTTCACCAGGCCAGGCAGATCTAACGCGCATGGATTCCCGGAACGACCCTGGTCATGCGCGTCTCCGACCGCTCTGGAGGGCGGTGGGGTTGTTATACGTGGGCGGATGGGCTTCGACCGGCTTTGTTGCAGTTCCCCCGGCCGGGCCCCCAATTTGAAGGAGGCGTCTAATGAGTCAGAGGCGTTTCTTGGTAGTGGCACTGCTGGCGACGGTGGCGTGGACTGGGCTGGCCAGCGCCCAGACGTACTATCAGAACTGTTGGGGAGCCTATGCCGACGGCTCGATGGACACCCAACGCGACGAAGGCTATGCGATTGGCGGTGAAGGCAACTTTCGCTTCGCCAAGTTTGACCAGCAGTTTGCGTTCATGGGGTTCGACGGGCAGAGCGACAACTCGAACCACACCCCTCCGGGCAAGTGGCAGGGCCATGCCGATGACGGCATGACCTGGGCCGACTGGCTGCTCAACAAGAAGGCCTTCGATGCCGTCGTGTACTGGCGCGATGTCGCCGCCCAAACCTGCGATGGCACCAAGCCTTTGGGCACCTACCTCAACAGCCCGGTGACCATCCTGGGCTTCAAAGTTTCCAACAGTGGTCCGTTCGTCGACCGCGGCACCGATGCCAACGGCGCCCTGCTGGCCGGCGGCCACGGCGGCTGCTGTGCCGGCTACAGCTCCCCCTTGCTGGACGGTGGCGAGAATGCCCCGGCGGCCTGGCGGATGGGTCGTCCGGACACGCAATGGACGGTGATGGGTTACTCGCAGCCCGGTGACATCGGTGTGGCTGGTCCCGGCTGCACCCCTGAGTACTACGTGGTCTCCTCGGTCGACAGTGTGAACCCCGGCGCGACGGTCTCGATCGGCACGTTGCCGGCCTTCGGCACGACGGGCTTCCAGGGCCGCAGCACGAACGCGGCGGGTCTGGCGGGCTCCGCCTGGTACGCATTTACCTGGCTGGTCCAGAAGAGCGATGCGATGCTGGTCAACAGCACCACGCTCACCGAAGCGGACTGCTCGGGTCTCAGCGGCGCCGATGAGCCTCGGGACACGGCTGGGGACCTGACCTTCGGCTATGGCTGGTATGCCAAGCAGATCGACGCCTGCATCATCTCGGCCCTGGGCGGCGGCGATCCGGAGTGCAAGGGTCTGGTGTTCAGCGCCGCGGGCGTCCCTCTGTTTGGGAACCCCTCGGTGGGCGGTCGTGACCAGAGCGGTGGCATCTACAGCCCGTACATCTGGGTGTACGCGACCATCATGGGCGATTTCAACAATGACGGCTCCGTGGACGTGATCGACCTGCTGACGATGATCCCGTCGTTCGGCACGATGAAGGGCGATCCGGGCTTCGATCCGGAGTCCGACAGCAACTGCGACGGCTCGATCGACGTGATCGACCTGCTGAACCTGATCTCCACGTTCGGTCAGGCCCTCTCGTAGCGCTTGTAGTGTGGTAGTGGTGTGCTGATCTGAAGCGGCCAGGGCGTGTCCGCGGGCTTGCCAGATACAACAATGGCAAGCACCGGGATACGCCCTGGCCTTCTTTTTCAGGGGGCAGGCCATCGCGCCGCCAGCTGGCCCACGCAGCTGCCCATGCCATTCAGTGTGGGCATGCAGATGTAAATATCTAATATGTATGAACTTATAGCCTCGATCGGCACGTTGCCGGCCTTCGGCACGACGGGCTTCCAGGGCCGCAGCACGAACGCGGCGGGTCTGCCGGGCTCCGGTTGGTACGCATTTACCTGGCTGGTCCAGAAGAGCGATGCGATGCTGGTCAACAGCACCACGCTCACCGAAGCGGACTGCTCGGGCCTCGCCGGCGGCGATGAGCCTCGGGACACGGCGCCGGACCTGAACTTCGGCAAAGGGTCGTGATCCATCAGGGGTCGCGGCCCTTTCCTTTTGGTGCGCCATCGTGTTGCCAGGGTGGTCCGCCATGGGTGGCGTTGTCGAGAGTCGCAGTTGACAAATCGGGTCGCCCCGAATCATGAGGCCCAGGCTCTGCCATATCCCTTGAATAACACGAGTGGTCATCCCGTCCTATCCTGTACAGAGAGTCGGGCCATGGGTATAAGCAATGGGATCGGGTATGGGTGTGACCGCACGAGAGACCGGCGACGCGGCGGATGCCATAAGTAGTTGTTTCGCGGGCATTTCCCTCGATTTCTACGGTACCCTGGTTGGCGGCGACCGCGAGTTTGCCTGGTCAGTAACGTGGACCGCGAGGACCTGCTGGCGGCCATGGACAGGCTGGGCCTGGAGTTCGATAACGTGGTTACCAGCGAGTCACATTACCGCATTCAAGTCCTTCACCAACTGGCTTACGTGATCGGCGGGAACGGGTAGTTGCCGCGTAAGCCTCATGTCCGCAGATTGTTACGGATGCGGACCGGATGTTTACCAATTGTAACAATTTACACTTGTTAACGAACCGAATGCAGGGTATCCTGCTTGTCGATGGCGCCTTGAGGGCGCCAGGCAGTGCAAGCCGCAAAAGGATGGGACCATGGTCACGGGAGTACATGCCAACAGGTTGGTTCGCGGGCTGGTGATCGGCGGCTGCGTTGTGTTTGCCGGTGTGTTCGCGGCCCCGGCCAGCGGTTGGGATCGTAGCGAAGATCGTTCGGACCGCGACGTGCAGGCCACCGACGGCCGCACGCCTGCGCGATTCGCGAGGGGGCCAGCACGGCGGCTTGCTCTCACGGGTCTTGCGGACAGGTGACAGCGCTGCGGATGCCCCGGCGCGCTCGAGCCCCGGCAAGGGTTTGCTAGGCGGGTTGTTCGGCCGCCTGAATGAATCCCGGGACCGGACACAGGCGGGCGTGCCGCGGATGCGGCCGGAGTCTTCCCCGCAGGCCTCGACGCCGCGCGATCCATCCGCGTCGATATTCGGTTCTCCGTCGCGTGGTCAGTCGTCGCGGTCGAGTCCGTTCCTGGCTGACGCCGACTCCGACCATGACCACGACCGCGACAAGCAGACCCGCACCGGGCGATCGAACCGCAGCGACAGTGCCCCGCCGGCAGTCGACCACGGCCGGACGGTGACGCGAAACGCCGATGACACGCCGCGGGTGGTCGATCGTCCGCCGCCTCCTCCGGCGTCGGAGCATCCGAACGTGGCGCCCGGCGTGACCGACCGACCGACCCGCATGCCGCGGACATCGGATAAGCCGATCCTGGCTCCCGGCTCGCCGACGCTGCGGTCCGGCGAGGATACCAGTCGGGGCACGTCTCGGTCCCTTCCATCCGAGAGCGTCCGCAGGTCTGACATCAACGTGCCCAACTCGGCGCAGACTCCGTCCTTTTCGCGTTCGGCAACGGGCGTGACCCGTCAGTCCACAAACAGCGAGGGGCCGGTGCTCCACTCTCGCGATGAGATCACCCGCAGCCTCAGCCGGCCCGGCGACAGCGAGGATCGTACGCGGATCGGCACGGATGGGGCCACGAGGCTGGACGCGCGGTCGCTGAGCAGGCGTTCGATGTCTTCATCAGGCGATTCGACGGCCGGGGTGACCGCAGCCGACGGTTCCCTGCCGGTTTCACGGCCCCGCAGCGAGGTGACCCGGTCGCTGGTTCGGCCCGGCACGTCAGGGGAGGGCGTCCGCGCGCCGCTGGGCGAGACCCGCAAGACGCGGAGCGACGACCTGTCCCGCACAACGCGGGCGCCGCTGACGCGTGGCCCGGCGGATGTGGGCATCCGGTCCGGCGGCACGGACCGTGTTCGTTCGATCGACCGTAGCGGCCTGGACGTGGGCCGTGCGGGCGGCGACCGCATGCAGGTGGCGCGGACGGCGGCCAGCGAATCCTTGAAGACGCGGACGCTTGCCCATGGGTCGGTGGCAGGGCGGGAGGTTTTCGTCCGCTCCAACGACACAGTCTCGCGGCGGGACGTTCGCGTGCTGGAGGTCGGCCACCACGAGTCGCACGGTGAGCACGTGGCGGACTTCGTCCCGCACCACGGCGGATGGGACCCCGCCCACAGCGAGTGGCACGAGCACCACGACGAGTGGTGGCACCATCACGACCACGACCATCACCATGTGGACTTCGACTTCAGCTTCACCTTCGTGAGCTCCTACTTCGCCCCGGCTGGCGCCGTGGTCTACGATGTCGTCCCCGCGTACCCGGTGGTTGTGGCGCCGGCCCCGGTGTTCAGCGCGAGTTTCGCGTACTATTCAGCTCCGGCGGTGGTCAGCGTCAGCAGCGTGCGGTACGTCTACCCGGTAGCGGCGGTGGCCCCGGCGGTGGTGGTTTACCACGAGTACTTCGCCCCGCCGATCATCACGCCCATCGTCTTTACGCCGGTGGTGACCACGCCGGTGTACGCGGCGCCGGTGGTGATGCCGATGTACGCCCCGGTCTATGCGCCGGTGTACTACTACTATCCGTCCTACGCGGTGCTGAGCTACCCGACGTATTACGTGGAACCCGCGCCGGTCGTGGCGGCCCCGGCGGTCGTCGAGGCGCCCGGCAGCGGTTGGTCGATCAGCACGGCCTTCGGCTTCGATCATCATGGCAAGAGCTTCTCCTTTGGCGGCAGCTTCACGAAAGTGAAGTCCGAGCCGGCTGTCGTGGCGGCCCCGGCCGTGGTCGCCCCCGTCCCGGGGGTCACGGGCGTGGAGGTACCAGCCGCGGTGCTGGACCCGGCGGTGGACGCCGCGGGCCATTCCGGCGCGCCGATCGGTCCGGCCGGTTCGGCGACCGGGGCCGGCGCGGACGCCTCGTCGGGCGGTGTGGAGGCCTCCGGGAGCACGACTGTCCAGGGGCGCCTGCCGCCCAGGCCGAGGGGGTCTCGCTGGAGGCGGGTCTGGCTGCGATCCGCGGGGGAGACATGGAGCAGGCCCGCAGGATCCTGTCGCAGGTGATCGTCAACGATCCGGGCGACGGCGTCTCGCGGATGCTGTACACCTCGGCGCTGCTGTCGGACGGGCAGTACAAGGATGCCGCCGAGGCCCTGCGCCTGGGGCTGGAGGCCTGGCAGGACCTGCAGCTCAAGGACTTCTACCTGCCGAGCGTGTACGAGGACACGCGCCGCTTCACGCAGACGATGCGCGATGCCGGGGAGTTCCTCTCGGACCACCCCGAGCGGGTGGACGCCTGGCTGCTGGTGAGCTTCGCGTACGCGTTCAGCGGGCAGTCCGAGCAGGCACAGTCGCTCCTGGTCGAGGCGCAGAAGACCTGGCCGGATGATGCGGCCTTGAGCCGGCTCCTGCGCCTGGTGCAGGCGGGGTAAGGCGCAAGACGAGAAGAGGAACAACGGTGGGGGACAGAGGACAGGTTACAGGGGACAGCCGCGTCACCGCCAGGGAAAAGGCCGCCCGGGCTCGGGACGGCGTCAGGCAGGCCATGCGGTAGGCGCACGGGGCGGCCCTTGGCTGGGCGGCGGCATGTGCGCACCGTTCGTTTCTGTTTTTACCCCGCGACCGATTTGCCCGGTGGTCGGATGTATCTTAGGTTTCCGGTGTGAGAGACAAGGGATTGCCGAGCAGGAAACAGAAGATTCAAGGACGTTACGCGGTTATCGGGGATTGAGGGACGCACTTGCCAGGGTTGTGCCGCACGATACCCCATGCGGTGGATGTGCCGGTGGCGTTTCCGGAGGGGAAGCGCCCTGTGCTTTCCGAAGCAGGGAAAGAAGCACCCGACCCGCGCCCGGTCCGCCCGCGATCGAAGTCCGATTCCGGGCGGACCCTCTCCATTTGGGGCCTGTCATTCCCTGATGAATCTCCGGACGTACTCGATGTGCCGCCGGCAGAGCTTCGTCCGCGGCGGCCAGGTTCGGATGCCAGCGCTTCTCCCATTCCAGCGTCAGCCAACCGTCATAGTTGTTGGCTTGGAGCACCTCCAGGGCCTCCTTGACCGGGACGTTGCCCTGGCCGGTCAGACGAGAGCTGCTGCGCCCGCCTGGGGCGCCCTTGGCGTCCTTGAGGTGTACATATTGGACGTAGTGGCCGATCGTCCTCCACGTCTGGGCCGGTGATTCGCCGGTGGTCCGCCACGGGTGATGGACGTCCCAGACGACGGCCGTGGCCGGATGCCCGGCCTTGTCCATCAGGGCGGCGACGCGATTGCTGTCGCACCAGTCGTCGTGGGTCTCGACCACGACCACCACCCCGTGTTTGAGGGCGATGTCGCCGTAGCGGCGGAGCTGCTCGGCTGCCTGAGTGACCGCTGCGTCGAAGTCCAGCCCGTCGGGGATTTGGCCGCCGAAGACGCGGATCCAGGGGCGGCCCACGTTGGCTGACAGGACGATCTCAGCCGCCAGGATGCAGTAGCGGGTGATCTCGTCGAGGTGTTCTTGCCTTTGGGCGGGTTCAAGGGAGCAGCGGGCCGAGGTCGACAGGCCGGCCAGCTGGAGGTTGCGCCGGCTGAACTCGCCGAGGGTGGCATCGAGTCGCGGGCCGTGGAATTCGTCGCTGCGGGTAACGTTCCAGCTGGTCCCGGATGCCGCGAAGATCGATGCCGTCGTAGCCGTACTTGACGGCGGCGTCCAGGAACTGCTGCAGGGACCAGGTGGTGTCAGCCAGGGTATTGAAGGCGTTCCGCATAGAGAGTCCTTTCATCGTGACGGCTGGGTCCGGGCAAGTCTCATCCGCGCCGATCGGCAATGAATCGTAGACCGGAAAGTGCATTGTGACAGCGGGCACAAGCCGAGGCAACCGCGGTGGCCGGCGTGGAACCGGACGGTAGTGGGTCAGTTTGGAATCACCAGAGGCCATTACCTATATAGCGGCACCGTTCTTTGACATTACCAATACTGAGAGCCATACTTGGGCCCATGCCTAGGCCCTCAAGCATCGCTATTGCGACAGTTTGCGACTCATGCGGACAACTATGCTTGACCGATCACGTATGGGTTGGTATGCTCTAGTACTAGTGCCCTGTCGCTGATGATTTGATGGAGTAGACCGAGGCCCTTTGCCGAAGGGGTAAGTATGAACCCAGGCAAGGAGGCCTGCCATGAAGAAGAAGTATATCGTGACGCTGAGGGAAGTGGAACGGGAGACGTTGCAGGCGATGCTGTCGCGAGGCAAAGCGGCTGCTCGGAAGCTCGATGCACGCGAGGATTCTCTTGAAGGCGGACGCCAGCCCGGGCGGTCCAGGCTGGAGCGATGATGCGATCGCGGAAGGGCTGGAGGTCGGACGGGCCACGGTCGAGCGGGTACGCAGAGAATTCGTGGAAGAAGGACTGCAAGCCGCATTGGAGCGTCGCAAGCCCCGCCGACAATACGAGCGGGCGTTAGATGGAGACGGCGAAGCGCACCTGGTGGCCTTGGCCTGCAGCCAAGCACCGCAAGGACGCAGCCGATGGACCTTGCGGCTGCTGGCGGACCGGATGGTGGAGTTGGCGTACGTGGACAAGGTGTCGAAAGACACGGTTTCCCGCGTGCTAAAAAAACGGACCTTAAGCCTTGGTTGAGCAAGCAGTGGTGCATTCCGCCGAAGGCCAATGCCGAGTTCGTCTGGAAGATGGAAGACGTGCTGGAAGTCTACAAGCGGCCGTACGACCCCAGGCGTCCGGTCGTGTGCCTGGACGAGACCAGCAAGCAATTGATCGGCGAAGTGCAGACACCGGTTCGGGCTGGGCCGGGGCAGGTGGCTCAGTACGACTATGAGTATGTCCGCCATGGAGTGGCCAACATTTTCATGATCTCGGAACCCTTGGCCGGCAAGCGTGACGTGGAAGTGACGGATCGGCGGACCAAGAAGGATTGTATCTGTTTAGCGGCCTGAAAGACACTGATTGGTGAGCGGAGTGGTTGGCATATAATAGTGTTGCCGCCGGCGCGGTGGAACTTGGGTTGCGACGCGGTTGGAACCGGCGAGCAAGCGGGGTCAAGGATGGCCCGAGCGAGTTACGAAGAACTTCTGGCCGAGAATCAGCAACTCCGGCAGCGAGTAACGGAACTGGAAGGGCAGGTTCGGCAGTTGACCGCTCAAGTTCGCGAACTGACCGCCCAATTCCAGGAAGCCCTGCGAGCCACCAAACGGCAAGCCGCGCCGTTTTCCAAGGGACCGCCCAAAGCAAACCCTAAGCTTCCCGGTCGCAAGGCCGGGGCAGATTATGGTCCCAAGGCGCATCGCCCTCTGCCGGAGCAGATGCCTGACGAGATCCACGACGTGCCTCTGCCCGAGCGGTGCCCCGACTGCGGCGGGCCTGTGCGGGAAGATCACATCGATCGGCAATTCCAGGTCGAAATCCCGCGCAAGCCCCTCGTACGGCGGTTCGATGTCCACGTCGGAGGGTGCCGCGCGTGCGGCCGACGCATTCGTCCGCGGCATCGCTTGCAGACCTCGCAGGCGAGCGGGGCGGCGGCCTCACAGACCGGACCGGACCTGCAAGCCCTGATCGCGATGATGAAGGACAAGTACGGACTGAGTTACGGGGACATCCAGGGACTGTTAAATGACGGCTTCGGCATCTCGATCAGCCGAGGCGGGGCCGCCCAGGTCGTGCAGCGGGCAGCGCAGCGAGCCGAAGCGTTCTACGACCGCATCGGCCAGATCGTGCGGGCCAGCGATACGGTCTATCCCGACGAGACGGGCTGGAAGGTCGGCGGGCTGCTGAAGTGGCTATGGGTCTTCGCGGGCGAGCAGGTCAGATACTACGTGATTCGTCCCAGCCGCGGCCGCGATGTGCTGGAAGAGGTGCTGGGCAGAGACTATAGCGGGTGGATGACGCATGACGGGTGGGCTCCGTATGACGGCCTGGAGCAGGCGGAGCATCAGCAGTGTGTCACCCACCTGCTGCGCCGGGCCCAGGACCTGTTGGAACGGGCCCGCCGCGGGGCGGTCCGCTTCCCGCGGCAGGTTCACCAATTGTTGCTGGACGCCCTGGACCTGCGGGACCGACGGGATGTCTTTTCGATCAGCTCTTACGGCTTGGCTGTAGCGCAGGGGCGATTGGAATCGCGACTGAAGGGATTGCTGGGCTGGAGGCTCTCGCACGAAGGTAACCGGAAGTTCCGGGACCATTTGGCCCGGCACGCCGAACAGATCCTCACGTTCCTGTACGTATGGGGGCTGGAGGCGAGCAACTGGCCAGCCGAGCAGGCGATCCGTCCGATGGTGGCCAATCGCAAGGTCTTCGGGGGAAATCGCACGTGGGCCGGGGCCCATGCCCAGGAGGTGCTGGGTAGTCTGTTTGCCACCTGCGCTCGAGCAGACCCGCGACAGCCTGAGGTTGCTGTCAAACCTGATTCGCGCCACACCCCGTCAGCGAGCCGCCTACCTTGGGCACTTCCTCCCCGCCCCGGCGGGCTAACACCTCAGACCGCTAAACAGATACGAAGGATTATGCCGAATGCCTACGGCGGATCGCCGACGAGTTGTACCCGAACGCCGAAGTGGTCGTGCTGGTGCAGGACAACCTGAACACGCACTCGCCAGCCAGCCTGTATGAGGCGTTCCAGCCGGCAGAGGCCAAGCGCCTGGGGGACCGGTTCGAGTTCCACTACACGCCCAAGCACGGCCGTTGGCTGGACATGGCCGAGATCGAACTGGGCGTCCTGGGCAGACAGTGCCTCGGCGCCGCATCGATAATGTTGACCACCTGCGGCGCGAAATGAAGGCTTGGCAAACAGCCAGGAACTCGGCCGAAGCGAAAGTGAACTGGCAGTTCACAACATCGGACGCACGGATCAAGCTGCGGAGGCTTTATCCATCACTTGAGTAGCGACAGAGCACTAGGGCATACCAATCAGACGTGAAAGGTCTCGTATGGGAAAGAAGTCAAGCAAGAAAGCCGACATAAACACTGCGGCATTCCTTGTCGTACAGAAAGTTACGGAAGCGGCGGCCAAACCGGAAAATGAGGGCAAGAATCCGGCTGCGGTGGCGCTTGGGAGGATGGGTGGCCTGAAGGGTGGAAGGGCTCGGGCCGAGAAACTCTCAGCTCAACAGCGTTCGGAGATTGCCAAGAAAGCAGCAAGGGTTCGGTGGGGTCCACAGGAATAAGCGATGGCAAAGCAAGCTAAACATCCAGTAATACAGCAGGTGATGCGTGAGCGACTCCAGACTGCGGAGACGCGAAGCCAGCTTTTTGTTAGGCTTGAGGAAATCGTTGGCCGACCAGTTCTGGCGTTCTTCACGAGCTTCTTCTACCCGGTAATGATTGAGCCCGAAGACGTTGACATTATTGAGGGCGTCCTGCAGAAGATGGATCTTTCGCGAGGGCTCGCGCTGGTCATAAGTTCGCCAGGTGGGGACGGACCTGCCGCGGAACGGTTGATAAGAATATGCCGCAGTTATAGCAAGACCGGTGAGTATTGGGCTCTTGTGCCTAGTAAGGCCAAGTCTGCGGCAACGCTGGCCTGCTTTGGTGCCAGCAAGATTCTTATGTCTTCGACATCTGAACTTGGACCCGTAGACCCGCAAATCGCGTATTGGAGCGAAGAGGGGATGACGGTCCGGTATTCAGTGCACAACATCTTGAAGAGCTATGGCGAACTGTTTGCCAAGGCAGTTAAAGAGAAGGGAAACCTAGAGCCGTACCTCCAGCAGCTTCAGCGATATGACGCCCGCGACATCGCAGAACATCAGGCCAGCATGGATCTGTCCAAGGATATATCAGTGCGGGCCCTGCATACTGGCATGATGAAGAAGCTGAACAAGAGGGAAATAGGCAGGCGAATATCTGTCTTTCTGAGCCCAGAGATGACAAAGTCGCATGGCCGCGCGATCTTTGCAGAAGAAACGAAGCAGTGCGGACTGAATGTCGAAATACAGGATGTGACGAGTGACCTATGGGCAACGTGTTATGAGCTCTACATTCGCACAGATCAAGTGTGTTCAACCAGCTTGGCAAAATGCATTGAGACCAAGGAACACGCCTTTACGCGCAAGATGGAGGCGACATGAAGACAAGTAAGAGACAAAAGAGTAAGGCCAGGAAGCGCCGACTTGATGGGGCGAGCAAGCGATTAGCGGAAATACAGGAGAAGCTCTCCGGTTTCACTAAGCGCCGCCGGCTTCGGAGGTTCTCTACAGCTGGTAAGTGGACGGTGGTCGATAGCACCATTTGCGAGCGATAGGCCGGCACTTAGAGCCTATCCCGGTAGGCCCTGATTCGCCGATACTGGCCTGTGGCACAAGGAACGTGCCGCAGGAGGTTCATGGATGAGCAAGGACAGGAGCAAGAACCAGGCTCTGAGTCCGGAGGGTGGGAAGGAGGCAGCCACAGGGGTGGAGAAGGTGGCGGAGGGCGTGCGGTTCGTGGTGCCGTGGGTGGGGGTGTATACGGTGGCGGTGGTGGAGTAACGGCAACGACAACAACAGCGGCAACGACGACAACGACAGAGGGATGCCGCGAAGAGGCGTAGCGCGGGCGTAGCCCGGAACCGAAGCACGCCCGCAAACACCGCAGGTGTGAAGATCGCCCAGTCCACCTCCACTTCCGCATACGCGGGGCTATCGCTCAGCAACTTGCGATGCTCCAACGTCTGCTTGAGCGCCCGGTACAGCACTCCACACCCCATCTCAAACGGTAGAATCGACCGGCCTGCGCGTCGCTCAGCCGCTGCGGATCCAGCACGTTGGTCAGCAGATACACCGCCTTCTGCAACCTTCGACACACCACCGGCAGCAACGCCGCCGATTGTTTGGCCAGGGCGGTCAATACCCCAGCGGGCTAATGGCTACATGCCGCTGCATGGACGACCGTTCGCTCTCGCTACCAACCGGCATTGCCGTCGACTGTCGCCTTGGCGGGCGATGCTGCTGCCATATTGGCAGGAGATGGTTCGGGCGAAGTGGACGCCAAGGACGTAAACTCTTTATTAGCAAAACCTTGAGATATCCACTAGGATTTAGGTTCCCCATTGGCACGCCACTTGTATAGCCTTCATGCCAGATTCGCGCCCTGCGCCGCGAGTATGGCGGGCCAGTCCAGGGGCGAGTCGGAAGTTGTAGAGACAGCAAGCCAGCAGCGTGCGGATACGAACGCAAGGAGGTTATTGTGGCTAAGGCTATCGGAATTGACCTGGGCACGACCAACTCCGTGGTAGCCATTGTCGAGGGCGGGCAGCCCAAGGTCCTGATCAACCGTCAGGGCAGTCGGCTCACGGCCTCGGTCGTGGGCTTCACCGACAAGGGCGAGATCCTGGTGGGCCAACCGGCTAAGCACCAGCAGATCACCAACCCGACCAACACGGTCTTCTCGATCAAGCGGTTCATGGGGCGGCGGCTCAGCGAGGTCAGCGAAGAGATGAAGATGGTGCCGTACAAGGTCACGGCTCCCAGCGCCAGCGAGCCGGTCCGCGTGGAGATCCGCGGCAAGACCTACACGCCGCAGGAGATCTCGGCCATGATCCTGCGCGAACTCAAGCAGGTCGCCGAGGACTATCTTGGCCAGGAGATCAAGAAGGCCGTCATCACCGTCCCGGCCTACTTCAACGATGCGCAGCGGACGGCCACCAAGGAGGCTGGCCAGATCGCCGGCCTTGAGGTGATGCGGATCATCAACGAGCCGACGGCAGCTGCGCTGGCCTACGGCCTGGAAAAGCAGAAGGCCCAGAAGGTGGCGGTCTTCGACCTGGGCGGCGGGACGTTCGACATCAGCATCCTGGACGTCGGCGACAACGTCTACGAGGTCCTCAGCACCAACGGCGACACCCACCTGGGCGGCGACAACTACGACCAGAAGCTCATCGACTACATCGCCGACCAGTTCCGCCGCGAGCAGGGCATCGACCTGCGCAAGGACCCCATGGCCCTGCAGCGGCTCAAGGAGGCGGCCGAAAAGGCCAAGATCGAACTGTCTACGATGCTGGAGACCACGGTCAACCTGCCGTTCATCACAGCCGATGCCAGCGGCCCCAAGCATCTCCAAATGAACATCACCCGGGCGAAGTTCGAGGACCTGACGCGCGACCTCACCGAGCGGTGCCGCGGCCCGGTGCTGCAGGCGATGAAGGATGCCAAGCTCTCGCCCAAGGACGTTGACGAGGTCGTGTTGGTCGGCGGCTCGACGCGGACGCCGGCTGTGCAGGCCCTGGTCAAGGAACTCTTCCAGGGCAAGGAGCCCAACAAGAGCGTCAACCCGGACGAGGTCGTCGCGGTTGGCGCCTCCATCCAGGCAGCCGTGCTCGAAGGCGAGATGGGCCATGAGATGGTCCTGCTCGACGTCACGCCGCTGAGCCTGGGCGTGGAGACCGAGGGCGGCGTGATGACGCCGCTGATCAACCGCAACAGCACGATCCCCACGAGCAAGACCGAGACGTTCAGCACCGCTGCCGACGGCCAGACCGCGGTCGACATCCGCGTCTTCCAGGGCGAGCGGCCCATGGCGCGGGACAACCGCCTCTTGGGCGAGTTCCGACTGGATGGCATCGCCACGGCCCCGCGCGGCATGCCGCAGATCGAGGTGACCTTCGACATCGACGCCAACGGCATCCTGAACGTGCAGGCGCGGGACAAGGCCACCGGTAAGGAGCAGAAGATTCAGATCAAGGGCTCGTCGGGCCTTGAGAAGACCGAGATCGAGCGGATGGTGCACGAGGCCGAGGCCCACGCCGAGGAGGACAAGAAGCGGCGCGAGATGGTCGAGGCCCGCAACCAGGCCGAGCACCTGGCGCACGAGCTCGACAAGCAGCTACGCGACTACGGCGAGAAGGTGCCCGCCGAGGTCCGCGGCGAGGTCGAGGGCGCGGTCAGCCGGCTCCGCGAGGCCGCCAAGGGTGACGATGTGACGGCCATCCGGCGGAGCATCGACGATGTGCAGCGGACGGCCCAGAAGCTGGGCGAGACCCTGTACAAGCAGTCCGGCGCGACGGCTGGCGCCGGGGCAGCCGCGGGCGCGGCTGGTCCCCAGGCGGGCCCCGAAGGTCCGCAAACCGGGCCCAAGCCCGGCGGCGATGACGTGATCGACGCCGAGTTCGAAGAGAAGAAGTAGACTACATCCAGCTGACTGCCGCCAGCAGCACCGCTGCGGCGATCAGCCACAGCACCGACAGGAACAGCAGGAAGTGCGCCCAGGGCCATCCGCTCTGCGTCAACGCCATCACGATGTTGGGCAGGATCCAGACCGCCAGGAAGCTCGCCAGCATCACCGTGCCGTGCTGGATGGCTACGGGCCCGCCGGCCAGAACCAGGACGACGCCGGCCAGAAAGAGCAGGACGGACCAGAAAATCGAGCGGATCGTCCCGGGGTCGAAGCGATAGCGGAGCAGGTACTCCGGCTGGCGGAGCATTCCGAGCGTATGGGCGCGTCGGGGGCTGAATCGCTCGCCGCACTCGGGGCAGCGCCACTCGCGCAGGCCGGTCAGGTTGTAATTGCACTCCGGGCAGCGGAGGTTCAGGTCCTCCGGGAGGGGTTCGCCCTCCGGTGGTAGCGACAGGTCGGGGATCGGCTTGTGCGGATCGCGGATCGCATCTCGCCAGGCGCGTAGCCATCCAAACAGACCGATACCGCGCAGCTCCGGCTCGGCGCCGTCACGTGTATTGTCCTGCTTCATCGCCGCGACTCATGCCCCGGGTGCAGGCCGGGGACCGCACTCCATCATCCGCGAACCGCATTGTACCAGGATTGGACCCGGAATGTCAGAGCCAGGCCGCCAGCGTGATCCCCGCCACAACCAGGAAGAACAGCAGGCTCATCCAGAAGAACAGACGCGGCCACGAGAGCCCCGCCTGCCAGCGGAGCAGGACCATGTTCGGCAGGACGATCACGCCGAAGAAGGCGATCAGGGTCATGCCCGTCAGGGCGATCATCCTCAGCCCGGCCATCAGCAGCAGGACCAGGCTGCCCACGGACAGGATCACCGAGTACAGGATGGACCGGATCTCGTCCGGGCCATACCGGTAGCGGAGGACAAACTCCGGCGTGCGCAGCAGGCGGAGCGTGTAGGCGCGTCGGGGGCTGAATCGCTCGCCGCACTCGGGGCAGCGCCACTCGCGCAGGCCCGTCAGGTTGTACCCGCACTCCGGGCAGTGCAGGTCGAAAGACTCCGGGATGGGCACGCCCTCTGCGGGCATCGGCAGGCTGGGGATCTGCTTGTCGGGATCGCGCACTACCTCACGCCAGGCCCGCAGCCAGTCCATGAGCGTAGGCCGCCGCTGCTCCGACGGGAAGGACAGCAGCGGATCGCTCCGTCGCCGACCAGGATGTGATTCTTCGGGTGCCATGTGGCCGCTTCCCTGGATCCGCCAAACGCGTGCGCAGGCCGCCCCGCGCCCGGCACCGTGCATTATACCCGACCTCAGAGGAACGCGATCACCAGCAGCGCCGCGCACAGCAGGAACCACGGCATCGAGAAGAAGAACAGGATCCGCGCGATGGGGATGTCCATGACATAGTGGACAGCCGCCGTCACGGGAACCGTCAGCCCGATGATGATCGACATGCCGGACCAGGCCGTCGCGATGGGCAGCCGACCGGTACTGCCCCGCTTCAGGGCGACCACCGTCGCGACCAGGGCCAGCAGCAGGCCCAGCACGACCATGACCAGGGCATAGAAGGCCTTGCGGATATCATCGGGGTCCATCCGGTAGCGCAGGAAGTATTCGGGCTCCTGCATCATGCGGAGCGTGTACAGCCGCAATGGGTTGAACGGTTCGCCGCAATCGGGGCAGGCCCACTCGGTGGCGCCGGCGAGTCTGCAGCCGCAGGACTGGCAGCGGATGTCCAGCTCCTCGGGGATGGGCTGACCCTCCGGGCCGATGCCCGCGTCAGGGATGACCTTGTCCGGGTCGCGCATGACGGTCTTCCAGGCGTGGATCCACTCGCCGAGGCTGCGGCGGGGGCGAGTCACGCCCGGCTTCACAATCCATACGCGAGGAGGCTGTTCCTGGGGGTCCATCTATCAGGCTCCTGTCAGGCTTCCAGTCGCTCATTCCGTGCTTTCATTGGCCCAGGTTCCCCGGCCCTCGCCCCTGTCGCCCGCCTCCCCGGTGAACATGCGCACGTACGATTCATAACGCTCGATGTCGATCTGCCCCTGCTCGACCGCCTGCTTGATCGCGCAGCCGGTCTCGGGGATGTGCGTGCAGTTGGCGAACTTGCACCCGGCCACCAGGGGGACGAACTCCACGAAGTACATCTCCAGGTCGCCCGGCGCGATGTCCGGCAGCTCCAGCTGCCGCACACCCGGGGTGTCCACGACGTACCCGCCGAAGTCCAGCTCGAGCAGCTGTGCCGAGGTCGTCGTGTGCCGGCCGCGCTTGAGCACGACGTTGATGTCTCCGATCTTCAGGCCCAGGCCCGGCTGCACGGCGTTCAGCAGGCTGCTCTTGCCGACCCCGCTCATGCCGACCAGGACGCTGGCCTTGTCTTTCAGGATGCTGCGCAGGTCCTCGACGCCCTCGTTGCGAGTCACGCTCGTCCGCACGCCGGTGTAGCCGATCTTGCGGTAGACGTTGAGGAACTCGTTGCAGAAGTCCTCGGGGTCGAGGTCGGCCTTGTTGATGCAGATGACCGGGCGTAATTCACCGGCCTCGGCCGCCACGATGTACCGATCGATCAGGTGAGGCCGGATCTCGGGCATCTGGATGGCCGAGACGATGACGGCCTGGTCGACGTTGGCGGCGATGGCCTGCAGCCGCCGCTCGTGCTGGCGGATTAGCACGCCGCGGCGCGGCTGGACGGACTCGATGATGCCTTCGGGCCGGTCTTCGCCGCCGCCGGTGCTATCCACCGGCGTGACCTCGACGATGTCGCCGACGGTTACGGCGTTGTGCTCGTCACGGAGACGCTTGCGGAGCATGCCGCGCATCACGCAGCGGCGCGACTGGCCCTCGATGTCTACGTCCACGAAGTGTCCCCGCATGAGCAGGACCCGGCCGGTCCTGATCTGCTCCGCCGGGGCGGGCAGCCCGGGCTCCGCCTCGAAGACGGTGCGGCGGCGGGTGACGTCGGACTTGCCGACCCGCTCGGACGTTTTGCTCAGGTCGTCGAGCTTGTACTCCTTGCCCTGGCGATACAGGTCGGTCCATCCCTTGCGGCGGGCGGACGGGGTGCGGTTCTTGCGCAGATCGATCCGCTTGCGCTGAAGCCGCTTGCGATCATCCGGTTTCTCTTGCGACATAGGTCTAATTCTACGCGATAGTTGGCGTCGTGTCAGCCGAAACCGCTTCGGACGTTTGCTTGACCCTCGCCTGCGGGGTTGGTACATTGATATCCGCAGGTCGGGCCGCGGCGGCCAGATGGCTGCGCGACCCGGCCAAACCGTAAGAAGTGCTTCTCTTATGATCGTAGACTGTCACACGCACATTTGGCAGTCGACCCAGCAGGTCGCCTTGCGGGGGGGCGTGCGTCCGTCGCGACCGGGTCGTCCGGGCCGTTCGTCGGAGGTGGCGGGAGTCCGGCCGCAGGGCAGCGTCGAGCAGCACATGGCGGCCTGCAAGCCTGTGGACGCGGCGTTCGTGCTGGGGCTTCGTAGCCGGCATCTGGACCTGACGATCAGCAACGATTTTCTGGCCAGCTACATCCAGCGAAACCCCGAACGGATGATCGGTTTTGCCGGCATCGACCCGCTGGACGGGACCCGGGCCCTCGACGATGTCCTTCGGGCCCGCGAACAACTGGGCCTTCGGGGGTTGGTGATCGCCCCTGCCTGTCAGGCGATGCACCCGGCGCATACACGGGCGATGGCCGTCTACGAGCAGGCAGAGCGCCTGGGCATGCCGGTGGTCATCCACAACAGCCCGCCCATGCCAGCTGCGGCACACCTCGAATTGGCCCGGCCACACCTGCTGGACGAGGTGGCGCGGTGCTTCCCGGCCTTGCGGATCCTGATCACGCAGATGGGCTACCCCTGGGTGGATGAGACGCTCGTGCTGCTCGGGCGGCACGAGAATGTTTACGCCGAGATCAGCGGGATCGCGCAGATGCCCTGGTTGGCCATCCAGCACATGCAGACGGCTTACGAGCGCGGCGTGATGGAGAAGCTGTTCTTCGGCAGCGATTTCCCGGCCAGCGACCCCAAGGGAACGATTGAGTCGCTCTACAGCCTCAACCAGATCGTGCACGGGACGAACCTGCCGAGCGTGCCTCGCGAACAGCTCCGCGGCGTCGTCGAACGAAATAGTGCGGCCCTGCTGGGCATCGACATGGCGATCAAGGCCGCCGACCTTGCGGACGCCGAACCGGCGGCCGAGTTGCCTGCCGCAGCCGCCCCCCACGCGACGCACCCCAGCGAATAGGAGCAGTCCGTCTGATGCCTGGATATTCCAGAATCTTCGTGTGCCTGGTCGCCTCGGCGTTGGGCCTGCTGGCCGGCTGCGCCAAGCCCTTGCCGCTGTCGGTGACGGTGACGGACCCGCCGCCGGCCAGGCGCCTGCGGTGCCAGTTCACCCGGGCGTACTACCAGCCGGGGCAGCGCGGAGCGCTGACGGCGGCACTGGTGGGCCTGGGCCAGAAGGACGGCGCGCCGACCCGCGAGACGATGATCCTGGAGATGGTGTGGCTGAGCCAGCCGGGCAAGACCTTTGCCGATCCCACCGGCACGAATGTGAAGATCACCTACGTGGTGGACCTGGCCGGCAGCAGCTTGGTCTTCGACGGTGCCGGCTACCTCCGCGTCTGGGAGAACGGGGACGGCTCGTCCCTGACCGGCCGCATCGAGAGCAGCGAGCTGCACCTGCGGGGCCACCCGGGCGTGGCTGAGCCCAGCATGCGGACGATCGCGATCACCGGGACGTTCACGGCCGGGCGCAACCCCGGCCAGACAATCGAGAATGCCCTGCACGTCAAGCAGTACCTGAATCCCCAGGCCGGGGCGGAGTTCCAGCGGTAGGAGAGCGACAAACCCGCGGAACGCGCAGCGCACGTGTTGACATCAACCGAGCGCCGACCGGTGAGCATCATTGGGGCGTCGCTCGCTCTTCTTGAGCCCATGCCTTTCCGTGAACCGCGTCATGCACCGCGCCGAACAGAAGTGGTATGTCATGCCCTCCCGGGTGACCGAGTACGGATTGCCCACCTTCCGCACGGCCATGCTGCAGACCGGGTCGACCGCCTGCCCGGCTGGGATCTTCTGGCTGTCGCGCTGTGGCACGCTGCCCAAGTGCGACCGCACCTGCGCCACCGTATCGGACGCCAGGCATAGCCGGGCGATTCGCCGGCAATCCGCCATCTGCAGTGTGCACAGGCGCTCCGCCACCGTTGGTATCGACCGCGTTCCCACCGTCAGGTCACGCAGCCCCAGCCCCACCAGCAGCGGCAACAGTGCCGTGTTTCCCGCCACTTCGCCGCAGAGCGACAGGTCCTTGCCGGCTGTGCGGGCCTGGACGATGAGTTTCCGCAGCACGCGCAGCATGATCGGGTGCTCCGGCTGGTACATGTCCGCCACGTTCACGTTGTTGCGCTCCACCGCGAACACGTACTGCACCAGGTCGTTCGTGCCGATCGCCGCGAAATCCACCTCTGCCAGCAATCGCCCGAAGTCCCACACCGCCGACGGGGTCTCCACCAGTACCCCCTGCTTGAAGCGCTCCTGCAGGGGGAGTCGTTCCGCCCGCAGCGAGTCCACCGCCTCCGCCACCAGCGTCTGGATGAATCGCCACTGGTCCAGGCTCTCGACCATCGGGTAGAGGATCCGCAGGTTGTGGTCGCCGTGCGCCGCCCGCAGGATCGCCCGCACCTGCGTGATCAGCAGCTCCGGCAGGAACCGGCACACGCGGTGCGCCCGCAGCCCCAGGTATGGATTATCCTCGTGGCTGGCCGACAGGTACGAGACGGGCTTGTCCCCGCCCAGGTCCGCCGTCCGGACCGTCACCGGCCGCTGCCCGCAGATCTCGAACAGTCGCCGGTAGACGCGAACCTGTTCCTCCTCGCCGGGAAAGTCGTCCTGGTGCTCCATGAAGATCGTCTCGGTGCGGTACAGCCCAACACCGGCGATCTCGCGCCAATCGAACGCCTCCAGGCTGCAGGGGGTCCACGATGCTCACCCACAGCCGCACGGACGGATTGTGACATCGGCTCGCCTCAGCCGGCAGCACCATCGCCCGTAGCCGGTCCTGCTTGTCCCGGCTGTCCGGATCAACCAGCAATTCGCCCCGCTGGCCATCTACCAGGACTCGGGTGCCCTCGTTGTCGGCCAAGGCCTCCAGTCCGGCCACCCGCACAGCCGGCATGCCGAACGCCCGCGCCAGGATCGCCCCGTGGGAGAATCCCGTCCCCCTTTCGACCACCAGGGCCCGCACGCCCAAGGCGCGGCTTTGCAGCACAATCGACGGTAGCAACTCCCGGATCGCCAGCACCGGCTGCGGCACATGCGCCAGCCGCTGCCCCAGATCCAGCGGTTCCTGCTCCTGCCGGAGCCGCTCTCCCAGCTGCATCGCCAGATCCTTCAAGTCTCCAGCCCGTTCGGACAGAATGGGATCCTTCATCGCCCCAAAGATCGCCAGCATCTCCTCGACCACGTTGGCCACCGCCGCGTGGGCCGCTAGCCCCGTCCGTCGCACCAGATCCTCGATCCTCCCGTGGAATTTCCGGTCCCCCAGCATCATCAGGTGCGCCCGCACGATATCTGCCTCAGTGGAGAGACTTTCGCTCTCCAGCCGCGACACGATTGCGCGGAGATGCTCGGCCAGCGAGGCAACCTGCTGGTGGAAGCGCTGGATCTCTGTCTCGGGATCGGACAGATGGTATGCAGACTCCGTGTGTGAGGACTCAGCCAGATGTTGCAGGACGCTCAGCTGCCCCTCGGCTATACCGGGACTGAGTACCTCGCATGGAATGACTAATGCACACATCGCGTCAGACTCAGGGGAAACACCGGGTACCACCACCGTGCGATGATAGCGCCCCCGGTTCGCCAAGGTCAAGCGGGAAGCCCGGCCCTGACACGTTCCGCCCCATTTGCAGCACAACCGCAAGGGTTTCACCGGATTCAGGCGGCGCGGCGAGCGCCAGCGTGTGTCGCCGAGCCGCATGCGCAGTTACGCCGCGGCGCATCCGTCCCGGGACGGCGCTGTTCCCCTAGTGGCCGCCGGCCTTGGCCAGGTGTTCCGCCTGGGCGACGTACTCACCCACCTGGTCCAGACCGTTCTGCCAGAAGTCCGGCTGGTTGATGTCGACACCCAGCGGCGCCAGCAGTTCGGCGGGCGAGACCGACCCGCCCCTGCTGAGCAATTCGACGTAGCCGGGCACGAAGGCCTGCCCTCTTTCCCGATAGAGCTTGTACAGGGCGAGGACAAGCAGTTCGCCGAAGGCATAGGCATAGCAGTAGAACGGCACGTGGATGAAATGCCCGATGTCAGCTCCACCACCAGCGGTAGCCATCCGTCAGGTCCACCGCCTTGCCGTGCATCGGCTGGTTCGCCTCGATCCACAGGTCGCAGATCCGCTCGGGGGCCAGTTCCCCCTCGCTCCGCCGGGCGGCGTGGAGCTTTTCCTCGAACCGCGTCAGCACGGCCTGCCGGAAGATCGTCGCGAAGATATCCTCGATCTTGCTGCACAGCAGCGCCAGCTTTACCCGGTCGTCCGACTGCTCGGCCAGCAGCCGCTCGAAGGTCACCATCTCGGCGAAGACGCTGGCCGTCTCGGCCACCGTCAGCGGCGTGTGCATTTCCAGGTAGCCGACCTGACGCGACAGGTACTGGTGGACCCCGTGTCCCATCTCGTGGGCCATCGTCAGCACGTCCCGCAGCTTGCCGGTGAAGTTCAGCAGGATGTACGGGTGTACGCCGGGCACCGTACCGGCTGAGAACGCCCCGCCCGTCTTGCCGGGGCGGACCAGGGCGTCGATCCAGTTCTTCTCAAAGAACTCCCGGGCGATGTCGGCCAGCCGCGGCGAGAAGCCCGCGAAGGATTCCAGTACGGATCGCCGGCAGCGGTCCCAGTCGACGGCTGGCATGTCGCCGATGACCGGGGCGTAGCGGTCGTAGTCCTTCAGGCGGCCGATCCCGAGCAGTTTGCCCTTGAGCTTGTAGTACCGCTGGACGATGCCGAAGTTCCGTTCGCACGCGGTGAGCAGGGCGTCGACCGTGGCCTTGTCGATCTCGTTGTCGAGGTTGCGGTGCGCCATCGGGTCGTCGAACTTTCGCAGCCGATCCTCGATCTCGTGATCGTACACGAGAGTGTTGGCCACGAACGTCATCTGCTTGCCGTGGGCCTGGAGGGTCTTGGTGATCGCGGCGGCGGCGTTCTTACGGACCGTCCGGTCCGGCTCGTAGAGCAGACTGAGGGCCTGGCTCTCGTTCATCGTCTCGGTCTTGTTGCCGGAGCGGACCTTGAACTCCATGGCGGCGGTCGTGTCATCGAAGAGGCGCTGCCAGGCGCGCGAGCCGGTGTTGGCGAGCATGTCGATCAGCCGCTCCTCGGGCTCGCTGAGTTTGTGGCTGCGGAACTTCCGCTGCTGCTTGAGCCAGTGACGGTACTTTGCCAGCTCCGGGGCGTTTGCCAGGCGCTCGGCCACGTCATCCGGCAGGTCCATCCAGTCGAGTTCGAAGAACATGAGGTGCTGGCGGGCCTGGACGGCCTGGTCCTGGACGTACTGCAGCAGGGCGCCGTGTTCGTGCTTGGCGGAGTCGGCGGCGTGCAGGAGACCCGCGTACGCGCCGGCCTTGCCCAGGGCCTCGGCGACGGAGGCGAACTCATCGATGGCGGCGGCGAACTCAGCCGGCACGGGTCCGTCGGGCTTGTTGATCTGCCCGCGGTACCTGCCGGCGAAGTCCCGGGCCCGCTGCTGTGCGGCTGCGAGGTCCTGCTTGATGGCCGGGTCGTCGTGCCCCTTGTAGAGGTCCGACAGGTCCCACTCCGGCGCGGTGGGCTGCATCATCGGCGGCGTCTGCTCTGACATACGGTTCTCCACTAAGGCCGCGGTGCGAATACGGCTGCCACGCGCCTGGCTGTGCAGGTCGACCCCGTCGGTCGAGAATATGGCAAATGGTACCCGCCGCGACGGACTTGTCGAGCCTCAAGGGGGCATTTCGGGGGGGCGGCGGTCCCTTGCCCCGGCCGGCACGGCGGGGGACGGCAGTCCTGCGTGCTGAGTCCTGAGTTTTGAGCGACGACAGACAGGGAGACACGGAGACAAGGAGACAGGGAGCAACGGCAACGACAGTCCTGAGTCCTGAGTGCTGAGTCCTGAGCGTTTGCAACAGCAACAACAGAAACAGATACGGGAACAACCGCAGAAAGGGTGTCCATGAGCCGTTGCGTCTGGCCGGCACCTGCGGCGTCAGACCTGCTGGTCCGGTGCACAGAGCCATCAGCCGGGAGTGTGCCGGCAGGAGAGAGCCTGCCGGCGTGGCAGCTGATGGTACGGACGCTGGTGCCCGGGCGTTGGCTGAGCCCCGTCGGCCGGTGCGTGCACGCCGGCTGGATGGCCCGGGCCAACAGGGATCGAGTGCGCCGATCCCACTCCTGCGGGACGGCAGGGGCGAGGGACGAGGGGCGAGGGGCGAGTGAACAACCACGACCCCCACCACCGGCACTGCTCCTGCCGCGGGTATGCTCCCCTGCAGGGAAAGAAGCGAACGATACAGACGTTCTGATTTGGCGACGCAACGGCTCGTGGAGAACGGTCCAGTTCGCCTTTGGACTGCTTCCTCTTGGACACCGAACACTCCTTTAACAACAGTCAGCAGTCAACGGTCAACAGTCAACAGTCAACAGCAACTGCAACAACGACAACAACGACGACAACAACAACAACGGATACCCTCGCTGACGCTTCGGGCTCGTTCACAGCTACGGCAACGGCATACCCATGCAGACAAGCTGCATGGGCGTTGGTGGGCGGTGCCCACCCTACGACAGCAACGGTCACATCACCCAGGACTCTTTTTGCCTCGCTCGTTCTCTCGCCCATCGCCCCTGCCCCTTGGGAGGTGCCGATCCTTCGCGCTACCCCCCTACATAGGGATAAGGACATGGGTGGTTACACCCTTGGGGGGTAAAATCGGGGGTTACGAACGCAGGGTGGCGCGGGGGTGGCCGGCAAGGGGCGGCTGGGCCGGGGGTTGGCGGGCCGGAAAAAAAGTTGGCAAAATCTTTCTGGGCAGGGGTGATAAAGAAGGCTGGCGGGGGGTGGAATGTCCGCGGCGGACAGCGGCAAGAGGGCGGGAGATTCATCCTGACACCGGTGCTGACACCGGTGCATACCGTCCGAGGTTCCGGGGCCAATGATGTCTATGTCGGTGGCGCCGGGGGTACGATGGCGCACTACAACGGCACGAACTGGTCGAGCATGACCAGCGGGAAGACCTTCGCCATATGGGGCGGCTGGGCCAGCGGGCCTAATGACCTCTACTGCGTGGATGACGGCGGGTCTGTCCTGCACTATCCCGGCCGGTGGCTCGGGGACATCGACCGCGATGGCGAGGTCGACGTGACCGATCTGCTGGTGCTGGCCAGCAGTTTCGGCTGCAGCAGCGGGGAGTTGGGCTTCAACGCGGCCTGCGATAAGAACAACGATCGCTCGGTCGACGTGATCGACCTGCTGTACTTTGCCCAGGACTTCGGGAAATAACTGCAGACGCTCGCCGGCCGGCGGCAAGGGCGGCGGCTCGGACGAGGCGAAGATCGACACGTGGACCGGCTGGACGTGCGCCACCTTCAGGCCGATCGCCTTTTCGGAACTTGTCGGGCCCGTGATCTTGAAGTCCGACAGGTTGAAGCTGAGGTTGGCACGAACGGCGATCAGGTTGCCTCCGGCCCGCTGCCTGGTGATGGGCGACTCGTCGAGGTAGAAGGTCTTGAGGCCGTGGGCCTTGACGTCCAGCGTGGTGGCCAGGGCGGGTGAGGCCGCCCCGGCGGCGGCGATCAGTACGCATGCGACGGCCGTTGCGTACGCCCGTTTGTGCGAGGTCATGAGAGTGCCCCTGGATGCCGGCTGCTCTTGCGTTTCCTGCGGATCGCCCATGAGATCACCGCGATCAGCAGGATTGTCCACGCGCCAGGCCATGCCTTGTTGATGACTTGTTGTCCTGCATAACCGCCGCGTACAGATCATAGGCACACAAGAACCGGCAGGCCATCAAGGTGGGGCATTGGCCTGGACGTTCTGGCGGCCCGAGGCATCATATACTTGTGTATGCGTGCGCGGCTGGCGTTCCAGGCCGGAACCGACCGGGGAATCCTGCCGGGGGGCGCCGCAACCAGCGGGATGCCGGAGGAGACGACATGAACCTCGTACGATGGGCCGGTTGTCCGTTTCTGCTGTGTCTGCTTGCCGTTAGCGCTGCCGCCCAGACCGGTCCGAGCCATCCTCTCGCCGAACACTCCCTCGGGCCTGACGGCCGTCCCTTGATGGATACCGGCCGGGAGGAGAGCGGGGCCGGGCGGCGGGCGCGGCCGCCCCAGTCGCAACCCGCGGCGGGGATGCCGCTGCGCCCGGATGATCAGTCGAGCGACCGGGAGCAGCCGAGCGTCACGCGGCACACGATGCAGGTGGCCGGCGGAAGCCTGCACTACACAGCCACGGCGGGTCTGATGCCGATCCGGGACGAGCAGGGGCATTTGCAGGCGGAGATGTTCTACGTGGCGTACACGCGGGACGACGGGGGCCAGGACCGTCCCGTCACGTTCGCCTTCAACGGCGGTCCCGGGGCGTCGTCGGTCTGGCTGCACCTGGCGGCGCTGGGGCCGAAACGGGCGGTCGTCGGCGAGGGGGGGACGGCCCTGCCGGCGCGGTACCGCCTCGTGGACAACGAATACACGTGGCTGGGGTTTACGGACCTGGTGTTTATCGATCCGCCGGGCACGGGCTTCAGCCGAGTGGCGCCGGGCGTGGAGGCCAAACAATTCTTCAGCCTCAAATCGGAACGTCCAGGTCATCGGCGAGTTCATCCGGCTGTACGTGACGCAGCACGACCGGTGGCTCTCGCCGAAGTACCTGGTCGGGGAGAGCTATGGGACCACGCGGGCGGCGGCGCTGGCGGGGAACCTGCCGCGGGTGGTGGGTATGACGCTCAGCGGGCTGGTGCTGATCTCGGCGGCACTGGACTTCCAGGCGATCATGTTCGACGAGGGCAACGACCTGCCGTACGTCCTGTTCCTGCCGGCCTACACAGCGACGGCGTGGTATCATCGGAAGTTGCCGGCTGATCTGCAGGAGGCGCCGCTGCGGGAGGTGCTGGCCGAGGCGGAGCACTGGGCGGAGACGGAGTACCGGCTGGCGCTGGGCCGAGGGGATGCGCTGGAGGTCGGGGAGCGCAAGGCGATCGTGGCGGCATGCGCCCGTTACACAGGCCTGTCGCGGGGTCTCATTGACCGCAACAACCTGCGGATCAGCAACTCCCTGTTCCTGCGCGAGATCCTTCGCGACCGCGGACGGATCGTGGGCATCCTGGACGGCCGGGTGACGGGACTGCCAGCCGGCCGGGAGGATTTCGTGACCGACCCATCGCTGTTTCTGACGCTGGGGCCGCTGATCTCGACGCTGTACGATTACACGCGGACGCAGCTCGACTTCCGCACGGACCGGGCGTACGAGTTCCTGAACGCGGAGGTGGGCAACCAGTGGAACTGGGGCTCGGCGGCGGCGGGCTTCCCCAGTGTGCTGGGGACGCTTCGCCAGGCCTTGAGTGCCAACCCACGGATGAAGGTGCTGGTGGCGGCTGGGTACTACGACCTGGATACGTCCTACGCCTCGCAGAAGTACTCGGTCGACCACCTGTTGCTGGACCCGGCCATCCGCGGGAACGTGCGGGTCACGTGTTATGAGGCCGGCCATCAGGTCTACACGTACCTGCCGGCTCTGAAGGAGCTGACCCGCAACGCGGCGGAATTCTACGAGCGGGCCATGGACGCCGGATCGCTGGATGCGAGCGATACAGTCTCCACCGGGCGGCATTGACAACGCCGGTCTTCCAGATTAGTATGCATGGCAACGAATCGGAGATCGATCACGATGGACCTGCACAACTAACTTACCTGTCCGAGTCGCAGGACTCCCCCTACGCAGGCAGGCATGCCCGTGGCCGCATTGCGGCCTCACGCGCGCTCGGTCCTTCCCTGGTTAGCGCGCCGGGAGTGCGGGCGCTGCAATCACTGCATGCGTGGTTCCATCGTGATGCCCGTGAGGTGCCCGGTGAATCTCCGTCTGAAGGCCTATCGCCAGGAGTCAATCTACTCCTATGCTTACGGCGTCTTCGCCACACTTGAACTGCTGGCTGTCCGGCCCGAGCGTGCCGAAGCCATCATCTTGTCCGCAAAAGGGGATCGAAATGCCGGCATCGCGAGGCTGAGGGACCTGTGCGGCCGGCATGGTGTCCCTGTGCGGATCGATGACAGGGGCATACGGCGTCTGTCACCCAGGGACGACCATCTGGCGATCGGGGTATTTCGAAAGTATGAAACCCGGCTCGACCCGGGCGGCAATCACGTCATCCTGGTGAATCCGGCTGACATGGGCAACCTCGGCACGATCATTCGGACGATGGTCGGCTTCGGGTTTGCCGATCTGGCGATCATTCGGCCCGCGGCCGATATCTTTGATCCCAGGACGATTCGCGCGTCCATGGGGGCTGTCTTCCGGCTGTCGTTCGAGTACTTCGATACCTTCCGCGATTGCAGGTCCGCCCACACGCACAACCTGTATTCCTTCATGACCAATGGACGCACGGCTGTCGACCGGGTCTGCTTCCGGCCGCCATTCGCCCTGGTCTTCGGCAACGAGGCTCGAGGCCTGCCGGAGGCGTTCCTGGATGCCGGCACGAGCGTTGCCATTCCGTGTTGCGGTCGAGTGGACTCGCTGAATGTGTCGGTTGCGGCGGCCATCGCCCTCTACGAGGGCGCGAAGGGTACAATGGGTCTTTGATGGACACCCGGAACGGGCCGACAAGCCTCTTGGGGTTGCTGTGGTCGGATCGGATCCGCGTGGCTATGTTGCTATGGAGTGACTGATCATGCTTGATGTGTTCAAGGTCGCCGATCTGCTCGTGGCGTACGCACTGCGGACGTGTCGCGAGCAGGTCGATATCATCGCGTACTATGGCAGTCACGCCCAGGGCGCCGCGACGGACCGCTCGGACCTGGACATCTTCTACACGCCGGCGGAAGGTCAGGACCCGCCGATCGCCCGGACGTTCCTGATCGACGGCCGGCTCTTCGACTTCTGGCCGATCCGCTGGGACACGCTGGAGGGCTTTGCCACCGGGCGGATCCGCGGCTGGTCGCTAGCCCCGGCGATCGTTCATCATGCGAAGGTCCTCCACGCTCGCTCGGGCGAACAGGCCGTGCGCCTGGATAGGCTCAAGCGGAAGGTCCTGGACCTGCAGAAGCCCGAGGCCCGGCCGGCGATGGTCAGGCGCGCTCTGGAGGCGTTCCACGGCGTGACGGCGCACCTGGGCAACGTGCGCCTGGCAGCTGCAGGCGGCGATTTCGCCGACGTGCGACATGCGGGCTGGAAGGTGATCCTGGGCGCATGGGAGTGCCTGGCACTGGCGAACCAGACGTTCTTCGACCGCGGCTGGGGCAACATCCTCGAGCAGATCCCGCAGGCTGAAGTCCAGGCCCGGCGACCTCGGGTCGCTGGTTACGACTATCGCGACGGCGGGCGATCCGGGCCAGATTGCGGCCGCGGCGGAGCGGCTTGCGCTGGGCACGCGACAGGTCCTGCGGGAGTTCCAGGATTCGATTGCCTCGCAGCAGACCGCACAAGAGCGGTTCCATCAGGCCTACCCGGAGATCCGCGACATGATCGGCAAGGTGCGCTCGGCGTGCCAGCGGCGGCAGCCGGTGGCCGCCAGCGCCGCGGCGTGGTCCGCGCAGTACGACGTCAGCCAGATGCTGGCCAGCCTGCGAAGCGGCGTCGGGACCTTCGACTGCAACCTGTACAGCGAGTTCGCGGGGCTGTACCGGCAGATCGGCCTGCCGGAATTGATGCGGCCTGCTGGCAACGACCTGGCGGGACTGGCGGAACAGGCCGGGCGGTTCGAGGGCACGATACGTCGCTGGCTTGGGCAGCAGGGGGTGAGCCTGAATGAGTTCGAGACCATAGAAGAGTTCGAGCGGACGCTGCAGCGCGCTGACAGCTGCCGTCCGGTCAGCCCGGCCGCTCGATCAGGATGCCGCCCTGCAGCGTGGTGTTGTGCACCGCGAAGATCCGACGCATCTCCGGCCCGGTGCAGCCCAGCAGCAGTTTGACTTCGGTATCGCGTTTGACCACGTCGACCGTGCAGATGACCGCGACGAGCCGGCGGTCCGGCAGGCTGCCGACCCAGACGTTGATGCCGTTGCCGTCGGCGGCGCTGGTCTCCTCCAGGTAGCCGTAGTCGTGCGGGTAGACGAAGTCCGGGTAGCGAGGATGCACGGTGCCGGCGGGTCGGTCGATCACCAGGCGGTGCGCAGCCAGCAGACCGTCAAAGTGGCGCCAAAAGGTGCTGCCGTGGTCTATGGAGTTCACGGTCATGGGAGGTACTGTAGAACAACGGGACGCGCCGGACAAGGGGAGGCTGGCAGGGGGCACATTATCAGCCCTTCGGTCTTGCGGCCACACACGGGCACGCCGATGGCGGTGCGGTCGGGCCATCGCCTCAGGTACCCGGCACCTGTAGAATGACGATAGGTAAGGGTGCACGCGGCGGTTGCGCCGCGGCGGGTGATCGTGCGCAGGAGCACTCGGATGGCGGACAATCGGAAATGGGTGGTCCCGACGGTGGTCCTGGTCGTGCTGGTTGCGCTGGTCTGGCTGGGCTGGAAGTGGACCGATCTGCGGCAGGGGGGCGTGCGCGCCTCCGGCAGCCAGCCGGTGGTGCACGTCCGTCCGGCGGCCAGCCAGGACAACGTGTACGTGTACTTCTCGCCGAAGGGAAATGGCACGGACGCGATCGTGGACCAGATCAACCAGGCGAAGGCGACGCTGCACATCCAGGCGTACCAGTTCACCTCGGCTCCGATCGCGGAGGCGGTGGTCAACGCGCAGAAGCGCGGGGTGAAGATCGAGGTGGTGCTGGATCCCAGTCAGGAGGGGGAGCATTACCACGTGGCGCAGTTCCTGTACAACGCGGGCATCCCGGTCTACGTGGACCACAAGCACGCCATCGCGCACAACAAGATCATGCTGATCGACGGGCAGACGATTATCACGGGGAGTTTCAACTTCACGAAGGCGGCTGAGCAGTCGAACGCCGAGAACCTGCTGATCCTGGTGGGCAAGCCGGATCTGTATGCCGCGTACGAGAAGAATTTCCAGTTGCACCTGCGGCACGCGGACAAGTACGAGGGCTATCCGTCGCGGCCGGCCGAGTCGCCACCGGCCAAGTCGCAGCATCCGAGCCGGCCGAGCAGCAAGCAGCCGGCGGGGACGCGGTAGGACAGCGCTACATCGTCTGGCCGAACTCAGTTAGTCTTCGCTAGTCTTACGATGGCGACAGCGGCTAGTCATAGGATCGATCTTCGCTGCCGTCGTGGCAGCAGCGAGAGAAGCAGTGTGTCCGCTGATGAGCACTGATATGAAGAGGACCTGCGCCTTGCCGGCACGTTGGGTAACCTTGGTTATCGTCGTGGTCGTTCTGTGCGCAGGCGTGCGTGCATGCTCATTCTCCGGAATGTCTCTGTCTCCAGGCGAGAAGCGGCCGTACTCATGGCAGCGCTGCAGGAAAGTCGCACTGCGATTGTCGGCGTGGACAATGTTAGTCCGTACATCGTCGACCTCGCCAGCGCGAAGATTGAGCGCCCTAGATCGCCATGCCGGGGCATTCTCAATCTGTCTGCGAGTCCTACGTTTCGCTTTGCCGCTGTGACGAGGAGTCTCGACACGAGCAATGGCGTTGCTGGGTCCACTCTATCGATTATTGATACAACTACAGGCGCCATCGTCGGTGAACATAAACACGCGGGCCAGATAAATCTGCCTTGTTGGTCTGCTGACGAGCGCTTCATCGCGGCAACCACAGGCGGAGGCCGGCCCGATCTTTCCAGGACCGGTATACTGCTGTTCTCGTTGTCCAGCAAAGGGCTGATCTTATTGAGGCAAGCTAGCTTTGAGGGCGACGGCCCTGGTGACGATCGTCTGGCAGTACTTGGGCCGGACTTGGTTGTATACGAGCGAGGTCTGAAGTTGTGGCGGACAGATCTCACCTCTGGGCATTCTATGCTTTTGGGCGATGGATTCAGCCCGCAAATGTCCGCGGGCAAGCTGGCCTTGTCAGACGGGGGTGACCTCTACGCGCAGGAGTTGGGCTCTGGACGCAGACGCCAACTCGCTTCATTGCTTGAAGCGATGGGATGGCGTCTGTTGTCGCCTGACGGGAGGTTCGTCGTCTTCAGCGGCCCATGGGGCGGATTGCTACATGACGGCCTGGGCGTCTTGGTTAAGTCCTTGTCCAATCAGCATGTTCTACGCGTCATCCCGGTTGAACTTCGTGGGCCTGGAAGTTGCTCTACCGGGGCCACATCTGATAGAAGGAGAATGGTTCTGGAATCGCTAGCTGAGTAACCGTCCAGGGGGGAAATAGGGAACTAACTAATACAGCGTTATGGTGAGGCAAGGTGGCCGGTGTACAGCTCTGCGGGGGGCCGGTGGCGGCATCGATCGGCTATACCGTCGTCTGGGCGTCGGCGTCGGAGGTGACTTCTTCGGGTTCGGCCTCGCAGGCGCCGAGTTCCTCTAGGGCGAGTTTGGCGGCTTTCTGCTCGGCGTCTTTCTTGCTGGGGCCCCAGGCGCCGGCGAAGCGGCGGCCATTGATCACCACGCAGACCTCGAAGCACTTGCTGTGGTCGGGGCCCTTCTCATCGAGGACTTCGTAGAAGGGGGTGGCGACCATGGACTGCTGGGCGTGCTGCTGGAGCTGGCTCTTGTAGTTGCGCTGGTGCTCGCTGGCCGCGGCGCGCTCGACGTGGGGGCCGAACTGCTGGAGGATGAAGTCGCGGACGGTCTCGAAGCGGCCGGAGTCCTTGTAGATGGCGGCGATGATGGCTTCGAGGACGGCGGCGGCGAGGCTGGAGGGGAGGGCTTCCAGCCCGCACATGCCCTTGCCGACCTGGAGGAGGTCGATCAGGCCCATGTGCCGGGCGATCTGGGCGCAGGTGCGGCGGCTGACGACGGCGGACTTGATCTTGGTCAGCTGGCCTTCGAGGTAGTGGGGGTAGCGCTGGAAGATGTCATCGCAGACGACCATGGCCAGGACAGCATCGCCGAGGAATTCGAGGCGTTCGTTGCTGTTGAGGCGGTGGTCGACGCAGGAGGCGTGGGTGAAGGCCGACCAGAGCAGGTCCGCATCCTTGAATTCGTAGCCGGTAATGTCCGCGATCCGCCGAACGAGGTTTTCCTTTTGCACAATATCTACCTGTTCGTAGTGAGGCAGATGGCGGCGCCTATGACGGTCGCGAGACCAGCAAGGGCGCGGCCAACGACCTGCAACCGGTCTTTCGGACTTCGGGACGCCTGGACACACTACCCAGGAAGGTCATGCCCGGATCCACTGCAATCAGTGTACAGAATTCGGAGGGGAAGGTCAAAGGAAAGTGTCGCATGTCCGAGAATATCAGGGCCATGGAGGGTGGCGCGGGGCGTATGGGGTTGGGGGGCAGGGGGGTACGGCAGACACGGAGACACGGAGAGGAGGAGACAAGGAGCAACGGCGGGGGACAGCAGACAAGCAGACGCGGAGACACGGGGACACGGAGGCGCGGGGACATGGAGCAACGGCGGGGGGCGAGGGGATGCCTGGGGCGGGTTATTCGGGGCGCGCGATCAGTAAGGTCGCGGTGGGGGCGGGGGGTTGGAAGCTAAGGCCGGAGAGGCGGCAGAGGAGGTCGAGTTCGTCGAGGCTCCAGGCGCGGTAGAGGGTTTCGCCGGGGCGGGGTCGGGGGCGGCTGGGGGTGACCTGGTGGCCGTAGCGGAGGGCGAAGACGTTGCGGGCCGGGAGCCAGGCCATCTGCCAGAGGCCGTCGTCGCTGAGCCCATCGGCGTAGCGGCCGGCTGCGATCTCGCTCCAGATGGTGCGGCAGAGGTTGTCGATCAGGAGGAGGCCTTGAGGGGCGAGGGACGAGGGCTGGCGATCGGCTCGCGGGTCGCGGGTCGCGGGTCGCGGGACGGAGAACACGGGACGCGGAGTGGGTATGGGACGCAGCATGGGTGGGGACCTGCGGGGCGGGGATCGGGCATCGGACATCGGGCGACGTGGGCGGGGCGAGGGGCATGGCGTGTTTCCTATTTTGTGGAACGATAGCGGGCGGTGGTCAGGTTGAGCAGGATGCGGCGGCCCAGGCGGGTGCCTTCGTCGGCGGGGGTCGTGCGGCCGAATCGGGCGGCGTAGTAGAGATCGACCAGGGGGACGAGCAGGCCGCGGAGGGTGGGGGCGTCGTGTTCGACGCGGCGGGCGAACTCGCGCGGGGTTTCGGCGGGCCGGCGGACATAGCCGCGCAGGGCGAGGGCGGCGACGACCTGCTGGTAGAAGCGGACGCCGACGTGGCGAGCGGCGCGGCTATGGCGGCGGGAGCGGGACCAGCGGAGGAGTTGGCTGGAGACCTGGAACAGGAGGTAGCCGGAGAGGGCCAGGAGGCCGAGCAGGCCGAGCCAGTAGAGGATCTTGCCGAGGAGGCTGAGGGTCTCGGGGCCGACGAGGAGTTCGCGGCCGATCGAGAGCAGCCAGCTCCAGGTGTGCTGGTCCTGGCGGTAGGCGGGCTCCTGCATCCAGCTGCCGAGGGTGCCGAGGAGGGCCTGGCGATGGAGGATGTCATAGGCGACGACCCAGCTGGACCACTGGAACTGGAGGTAGTCGAGGATGTCGGCCAGTTGGGTCCGCAGGCCGGACTGGCGGGTCGGGGTCTCGGCGGCGGGGGTCGGGTCGAAGAGTCGCCAGCCGGAGTCGGGCAGGTAGACCTCGACCCAGCTGTGGGCGTCGCTGTCGCGGACGGAGTAGAAATTGTCGACCTGGTTGTAGCGGCCGCCGTGGAAGCCCGTGACGTAACGGGCGGGGATGCCGACGCACTGGCAGAGGACGGCCAGGGCGGTGGCATAGTACTCGCAGTAGCCTCGCTTGGTCTGGAAGAGGAACTTTTCGAGGTTGTTGCGGCCGCCGCGAGGCTGTCCCTGGAGGGAGTAGGTGAAGTCTGGGCCGGCCAGGTGCTGCATGAAGCGGTTGACGATCTGCTCGTGGGCAGCGGGATCGGCGGCGGGGTCATCGGGATTGCCGGTGATCTCGGCTGCGAGGGAGCGAGCGAGGGCGAAGACCTCGCGCTGGACGGCAGGGGTGGGGTACGGGTGGCGCCGGGCGGCGGACTGGGCGGGCAGTGCGCCGGGCCGGGCGGGGTCGATGGGGGCCTGCGCGAGGATGTGGGGCGGGACGCTCTGGAGTCTGTAGCGGACGGTGGCTGGGAGGCGATCGGGGTCGGCGGGGACGAGGGTGGCATCGGCGGGGTCCCAGAGGACCTGGGGGATTTTGTCGGAGCTGATGGTTATGGGGACGGACTGGGCGAGGCTGAAGAGGATCCTGGGCGGGCCGTCCTGGATCAAGTAGTCCTGCTCGACGGCGATGGGGAGGAAGGAGGCGAGGGTAGCACCGGGGTCGGCGGGTCGGGTGGAAACCGCCGGGCCGCCGCGGTCGCGCCAGCCGTTGCCGGTGTAATAGTTGTAGGTCTTGCCGCGGAAGTAGGGCAGATAGCCCTCGCTGCCGATGCGCTGGCCACCCATCTCCAGGCTGACGTGCATATAGACGCGGTCGGACTGGTGGAGGCGTTCGATATCGTTGAGACGGGACTCGGTGGAAAAGCCGGTGACGGCCTGCGCGGAGGTCTGAAGGCGCGGCTGCAGCGGGGTGCGGAATCGCGGGAAGGAGGCGAAGATTACGAAGGCGACGGCTGCGCAGAAGAGGGTGGCTGCCAGGGTGAGGCCCCGCCACCGGGGGGGGGGGAGTCGGCGACAGCGGTCGGGCTGGTGCCGCGAAGGGCAGCGTAGCGTTCGCTTTCGGCGAGCAGGTGCCAGCCGGCGAACGCGCCGGGTCCGGCCAGGAGCATTACGACCAGGCTGATGGCGTAGTTGAGGTGGCCGCTGACGAGGGCACCGACCAGCAGGAGCAGGGCGGCGATAATGAGGACGTGCGCGCAGTCGCGGCTGGTGTTGAGCTGCCAGCACTTGAGGAGGGCGACGGCGATGAGCCAATCGGCCACGGCGTAGACGCCGATGAGGCCGATGTCGACGGAAACCAGGACAGCCAGCACGCCCAGGACGATGGCGATGGCGGCGGCGGCGCCCTGGCCGAGCAAGCCCCGGCCCCTGCGGCGGGTGGTCCAGAATGCCGAGGGCGGCCAGCGTGGGGACACCCAGGGAGAGCAGGTGGAGTTCCTGGACCTCGCAGACGGGCACGACGGTTGCCACCATGAGGATCCAGAGGCCCCAGGCCAGGCGGGCCGGGACCGTGGAGGTCCGCCGAGGCGACGGCGCGGCGGGTCGAGGCAGGGATGGAGAGGTGGAGGTCATGGCTGGGCCTCCGTCGCGCCGGCGACAGGTGCCGAGACCGCCGGTGCGGTGACGGTCGGGCGGTCCCGCGGCGAGTCATCCGTCGAGCGGGCCGGGTGGGCAGCGGGCAGGTCGAACCAATCGGCGAGGCGGTCACTCGGGAGGGGGAGGGCGGGTCCGATGGCCGCGGTCGAGCTGGGCGGCGGCGGCCTGGACAGAGGGATCGGGTCGCGGGTCGCGGGTCGCGGGTCGAACGGCAAGAGGCAGGTGTTGGGTGTCGGAGAGATTGGTTCGCGGGCCGGCCGGATGGATCAGGATTGCGCGGCCGGTCCAGGCGGCGCCGGCGGGCCACTCTCGCAGGAACGTCCAGGAGGCGGCGGTTAGGGGAGGGCGCGAGGACGGCGAGTTCGTAGAGGAGGCGCGAGCGGGTGGCGTAGCCGCCTGCGGGGGGCAGCACGACGGTCGTCTGGCCATTGAGGACGACGCCGACGTGCCAGCCGCGTTCGAGGGCGTCGCAGGCGAGGCTGGCCGTGGCACTGACGAGGTCGTCGAGGGTCTGGGGGTCGGCGGGGCCAGCGGGGCCAGCTGTCTCCAGGGCCAGGGTGATGCGGCCGGGGTCGGAGTCGACCATCTCGCGGACGAGGACGCGGTCGAGGGAGGCGGAGCGGCGCCAGTGGATCCAGCGGACGTTGTCGCCGGGGCGATATTCGTGGATGCCGAAGAACTCCTCGCTGCCGCGCTGGGTGTGGCCGAGGCGGATGTTGCGCGGCTGGGCGGAGCGGGCGGTGCGTGTGAGCCATTGGATGCGGGGCTGCCAGAGGGCGGGCCAGACGAGGATCTGGTCGGACATCGGGACGCTGCGGAGGCGTTTGACGAGGCCGAAGGGGAACTTGCTGGCCAGGCGGAGCGAGTCGATGCGGCAGAGGCCGCGGCGGGTCGGGACGACGGTGACTTCGGCGCCGGCGGAGGCGCCCGGGGGCACATGCGGGACCCAGGCGACCAGGAGGGGCAGGCAGGTCGGGCAGTTGGTGTAGCTGTCGATGAGCCAAAGGCCGCGGAGATTCATCCAGCGGGAACGATTGTGGACCTGGTAGCGGATGGTGGTGGGGCGGCCAACGGCGGCGACGTCGGGCAGGATGCGTCGGACCCGGGCGAGATTGACCTGCCAGCGGGCGAGGAGGGCATTAAAGATCATTGCGCCGACTCCGAGGCCGAACAGGAGGAGCAGGAGGTTGAGGCCGGGGTTGGCGGCGACGACGCCGAGGACCAGGAGCATGGCCAGCAGTCCCATGCCGCTGCGGGTGGGCAGGCCGCGGAGCCAGAGGCGACCGCGGAGGGGGACCTCGGTGAGGTAGGCGATGCGGCGGGGGGAGGGGTAGGTACTCATTCCGGCACCGGGATGCCGCTGAGGATCTCCTTGACGATCTGCTCGCCGCTGCTGACCTGGCCCTCGCGCAGGTAGGACTTGGTCACCACGCGGTGGGCGAAGACGGGCAGGGCGAGGGCCTTGATGTCATCGGGCACGACATAGTCGCGGCCGGCCAGCAGGGCGGCGGCCTGCACGGCGTGGACCAGGGCGAGCATGCCGCGGGGGGAGACGCCGACGGCCAGTTGGGGGTGCGCAGAGTCGCCTCGACGATATCGAGGATGTAGCTGAGCAGGACGTCGGGCAGTTGGACCTGCTGGGCCTGCTGCTGCATCTGGCAGACCTGCTCGGCGTCCATGACGGGGGCGAGGTTGGCCAGGGGCCCGCGGTCGGGCTGCTTGCAAGCGATCTGGCGTTCGAACTCGCGGGCGGGGTAGCCGATGCGGATGCGCATCAGGAAGCGGTCGAGCTGGTTCTCGGGCAGGAAGTAGGTGCCCTCGAACTCGAAGGGGTTCTGGGTGGCGATGACCATGAAGGGCTGGCGGAGGGGGATGGGCTTGCCCTCGACGCTGACCTGGGACTCGTTCATGGCCTCCAGCAGGGCGGACTGGGTGCGGGGCGTGGTGCGGTTGATCTCGTCAGCCAGGACGATGTTGGCGAAGATGGGGCCGCTCTTGAAGTCGAACTGGCCGGTGGTCTTGTTGTAGATACTCACGCCGAGGATGTCGGCTGGCAGGAGGTCAGGGGTCATCTGGATGCGATTGAAGGAGCAGTCGAGGCTGCGGGCCATGGCACGGGCCAGGACGGTCTTGCCGACGCCGGGGACGTCCTCGATGAGGACGTGGCCGCGGGCCAGGAGGGTGACGATCATCTGGTCGACGGCGTCGCGTTTGCCGTAGAAGACCTGCTCGATGTTGCTGCGCAGTTGCTGCAGACGCTGCCAGCCCAGCTGGTCCTGAAGGGCTTCGAGGGGCTCGGTTGTCATGCTCGACTCTTCCGCTTGTGCAGCATTGGTTTCGAGGGCGCGATCGGCTGTGCCGGCGGCACGGGTCCGCACGCTGATTATACGTATTGGGCGGCGGGACGGAACGGGGGGCGGGTGGTTCAGATCCGGTTAGGGGTCCGAGACGGATGATTTGATGGGTTCCGGGGACACGAAGCCCGCCCTGCTGGCAGCATGCCCGCAAACAGCGCGGACGTGCACCCATCAATACACGTGTAACGGACCACTAGCGCTTGAGGCCCAGGAGATCCAGGAGATCGGCGGGGCGGTCGATGAGGGCGTCGGGGCCGGCGGTCTGGAGGAGTTCGCGGGAGCGGAAGCCCCAGGTGACGCTGACGGCGGGCATGCCGGCGTTGCGGGCGGTGGCGATGTCGGTGGCGGAATCGCCGACGAAGGCGATCCGGCGGGGGGGCAGGCCCATGCGGGCGGCGATCTCCAAAGCTAAGAACGGGTTAGGCTTTCTGGCGGCTTCGTCGCGGTAGCCGACGACGGCGTCGAAGGGGATGGCCGGGCAGAGGCGGTGGACCATGTCGATGGCGATCGGTTCGGGTTTGTTGGAGAGCACGGCCATGTGGAGGCCTTTGTCGTGCAAAGACTTAAGGACTTCACCGACGCCGGCATAGAGGTGGGTGCGGTCGAGGGAGTGCTCGGTGTAGTAGGCGGTGCCGGTGCGGATGAGGCGTTTGAGCCGGGCGTCGCCTGCGCTGGGGGCGGCGCGTTTCATCAGGACAAGGTAGCCCTCGCCGACCCAGGCCATGATCTGTTCGCTACGGGCGAGGGGAAGGCCTTCGGCGGCGAGGGCGTGGTTGACGCCGGCGGCGATGTCATCGAGGGTGTCGGCGAGGGTGCCGTCGAGGTCGAAGATGACGCCGGCGATGTCCTGGAACGCGGATGTCGGATTCGTGTGTGGTTGGGTAGTCATGCGTTAGGGTCTGTGCATCAACAACTCCGCAGCTGGCACGGCCCTGGTCCGCGGCCACAGGGCCGCGTCCACAGGACCGTGCACCCGCACTCGGGACTTATTCCTGTACAGACCCTTACTTTGTTTTGCGGGCGGCCACCACGATCATGAAGGTGTCGGGCTTCATGGCTGGGCGGGAGCCGGGGGCGGCTGTCTGGAGCTCGGCTGCGGGCAGGTAGGCGACGTGGCTGGTCGGGTCGAGCGTCAGGGTGCGGGCGCCGGGGCGGGTCGGGAGCGTCTCGGCGACCTCGAACTTCTCCGGGGAGGCTTCCTTGATGACCACGAGGGTGCCATCGCCGCCGCAGGGGACGAGGACCTCGCCGGTAGCGGGGTCGAACTCGCAGCCGTCGGGACCCTTGCCGATCGGCACCGTGGCGATGGTCTTGCCGGTCTTGGCGTCGAGCACGGCCAGGACATGGTTGGCGCAGGCGGCGAAGAGGCGGTGATGCTTGGTGTCGATGGCCAGGCCGGTGGGTTCGTCGCCGCCGGCGATCTTCCACGTCTCGGCGACCTTCAGGGCCTTCATGTCGATTGCGACGACGGAACTCTTGTCCTCGAGGTTGACGTAGACGCGGCCCTTGTCATCGGAGACGGCCAGTTCCGGCTTGCCGCCGAGGGCGATGGTGGCGACGGCGGCCGTGGCGGGATCGGCCTTGGGGTCGATGACGGTGACGTTGTTGCTGCGGCCGTTGAAGCAGAGGACCTTCTTGCTGCCGGGGTCGTACATGATCACGTCGGGGTTCTGGCCGGCCTTGACCGTGCCGACGACCTTCAGGGAGGTTAGTTCGAAGACGGTGACGGTGCCGTCGCGGCCGTTGGAGGTGAAGCCGCGTTTTGCGTCGGGGACGACGGCGACTCCGTGGATGCCGGGGGTATCCTTGAGGTCGCCGACGACCTGGCCGGTCTCGGTGCTGATGACCTGCATGTGGGATGCCCGGGGGACGTAGAGGCGTTTGGCGGCGGGGTCGACAGCGAGCAGGTCCCAGCGGCCCTCGCCGCCGACGTGCCAGACGGTCTTGACCTGCCAGGCCTGGTTGGCGGGTTTGGACGTGGCGGACTTGGCCGGGGCCTGGGCGGCGAGAGCGTTTGCAGCCAGCAGGCCGGCGATTGCGACGATCAGCGAAACGTGTACGCGTTGCATGAGATCCTCCAGGTTTTCTCTATTACCGCGCCCAAAAGAGAAGAGATGACTGTCTTTCCATACATGATAGCAGCGAAGCCTGTGTCTGGGTATAGTTGCCCGGTGCAAAGTCATACGTGAAGGCGGGCTTGAGGTGAGAATTGCCATGAAACACGTCCGGATCATGCGTTCCCTGTTCATCGTGTTGTTTGTGGCTGGGGCTTGCCGCGTGGCTGCGGCTCAAGAGAGCCGGCCCGCCGCAGGGCAAGAGGGCCTGCCGGTGGCGCCAGCTGGCACGGTGGTGGCGGCTGCGGGGGCGGCCGTGACGATCGATGAGAAGACGGGCAACGTCGTGTCGATTCGCCTGCGCGACGTGGAGGAGATGGCCCGGCCGCATCCGGTGGGGGGCGAGACGCCGTTCGGGTACGTGGAGGTGGTCGATCTGCACGATCACCGGACGTACAACCCGCTGGTGGCGCGGGGCGTGCAGTCGGGGTGGGCGGTTACGGGTGCGGGCGACGCGACCAAACTCACGTTTACGCAGCAGTATGACGGGGCGCCGTTCCGCGTCGTTCAGACCTTCAGGGCTACACCGGTCGGGGTGCGGTGGGAGGCGGCGCTAGCCCTGCTGGACGGAGAGAAGGCGAATCGGTCGGTGCAGGTGAACTGGGTGCTGCCGTTGCCGACGACCTGGCAATTCTGGGGTCCGAACCGCACGGAGGCGAGCCGCACGAATGGCGTGATGCCGTACCGGTTCGTGTACGGGCACAGCGATCCGGGCCCGACGGAGATCGTGATTCCGCTGGTGGGCGTGTGGGGCCGGCGGGCCGGGGCGGCGGTGTTCTCGCCGCCGGACGTTCGCAAGTGCCAGATCAGCTTCGACGTATACACGCAGAACTGCATCGATGCGGCGGCTGGGGTGTCTCGGCGCGTCGAGGACTTGCAGTGTCTGCGCGTTGCGCACTACATGGTGGGTCTGCGGCCGGGCAAGGAGCTGAGGCTGGCGGTGTGCCTTGCGGGGACGCGGGGGGACTGGCGAGGCGTGCTGGGGCACTACGTGACGAACTACGCGGAGTACTTCGAGCCGATGCCGGAGGTTCGCAAGTATGAGGGCCTGTACGCGATCACGACGCCGAATGCATGGCTGGGCAAGGACGTCCGGCGTCCTCGGCCCGGCGGGCCCGGTTCGCAGCCGTCAGCGGATCGGCGAGGCGGGCCGGACACGCAAAGCCAGCCTGCTGCGCAGACGCAGGCGGGGGCCACGTCGCGGCGCGGTGCAGACGCGGCCTCGTCCACAGCGCCGCCGCGAGGACCTGGTGGCGGCGGGGACCACGTTCGCCGAGGTACACGGCCACTTCCTGGAGTACGGCTACTACATCAACGATGAGGTGGTGGCGGACCCGGACCTGGTGTTCCAGTGCCGGCCGCACCCGGACGGCCCGATGACCTACGCGGGCAACCGCAAGGTCGTGGACGACATGCTGGCCAACGGGATCGCCCCGTTCCTGTATTTCTATAACGTGCACAGCCAGACGGACACGATCGAGAAGCGGTATCCCGGCGATTTGATGCTTGACGAGGAGGGCGAGCCGGAGATCCAGTTCAACGGCGAGCCGGCGGTATACGGCCAGCCGGACAGCCTGTTCGGCAAGAACCTGGTCGATCAGTTACGGCGGCTGATCCGGGCGTACCCGCAGGTGCCGGGCTTTTTCGTGGACAACTACGCGATCCAGAAGATCGATTTTGCCCACGACGACGGGGTGACGATGGTACACGACCGGTGCGGCTACGACCTGAACCGGAACCACCAGGACGTGGGGACGCTGTGCCACCAGATTGCGCACCAGGCTGGCAAGCTGATGATGGTCAACAAGCTGTCCACCATCGAGAGCGCCAAGGGGGCTGACATGGTGCTGGTGGAGGGCTGCGACTTTGAGACGTTCCCGGCCACCGCGATGGCCTGCTGCAATCGCTCCTTGTTCCCGCTGAACTGGGAGTATCCGGACCGGGCGCTGGCTTACGAGCGGTGCCTGCAGTGCATGCTGATCTGGGGCGGGACGCCGTCGACGATCGTCGCGCGGGATGCGGCGCTGCTGAAGGCGTACCGGCCGCTGACGGATGCGATGATCGGCAAGCGGTGGGTCTTTGAAGAGAACCCGCTGACGCTGCCGGCTGGCTACGACGGGCAGGTCTTTCGGATCGACGCCCATGCGCCTCGGGCGGGGGACGTGGTCGTCTCGGTGGTGGACGTGCGGCGGTCGTGGAAGGACGAGAGGTTCACGGACGGGCTGAGTGTGACGGTTCGGCTGCCGGAGGCGGAGGCTCTTCGGACGGTGACGTGGCTGGCGGCGGAGAAGTCGGCGGAGGGTCCGAAGGCTGTCGAGGTGGCGCGGGACGGCAACACGATCGTGGTGAAGTTGCCGGCCATGGGGGCGGCGGGGATCTTGCGGTTGAGTCGGTAAGGGGCGTCACTGCGCACGCCCAAGGATAGGGCGCCTGGGGGCACCCGGCGTCCGGCCGGCGTTGTACTACCATAATTCATTGGGGTCCAGGAGATTGGGTGGTTGAGTTCACATGGCGCACGGCTAAACTAACTGCAGGCAAACCCGGTCGTTCCTGGAACTGGCGCGGATCCATTTGGAGGACGGTACATGTCGCGGAAGGTCATGCTGGCTGCGTTGTCTGCTGCGCTGTTGGTAGTCGGGGCGGGTTGTGCGTCCAAGAAAGGCGGGGCGAGCAAGGAGGCCGCAGCGCCCCAGGCGGCGCCGCAGAAGGAGGCGGCAGCGCCAAGACCCACGGAGGTGCTGGGACAGGGCCTCGGCGAGACGCTGGGGTTGGGCGGCAAGCACGCGGCGTTCGAGAAGGCCTGGGACCGTTACACTGTGATCGTTTGGCGGTTCAAGACGCCGAAGGTCGGGCCGGAGCTGAAGGCGTCGCTGGAGTCCGCTGGCCTCCATGCGGTGCACCTGGACGGCGGCAAGGGTGGGGTGAGCCCGGAGACGGTGAAGTTCCTGCAGGAGACGGGCTTTACGGGGTATCTCGATCATGGCGCGGCCAAGGGGTACCTGCACCTGGTTTCGCCGGACGTGGAGAAGGTGCAGCACCAGCGGGAGCCGGTAGCGCGGCCGCACTGCCTGTCGGACCCGGCGACGATCCAGGAGATGGAAGCCATTATCAAGAAGAACGTGGACGCAGCCAAGACGACGAAGGTGGTGGGGTATGCGTTCGATGACGAGATCTCGCTGGTGTCGTTCACGTCGCCGTGCGACACGTGCACGAGCCCGTACTGCCTGCCGAAGTTCCGCAAGTTCCTGGAGACGACGTACAAGACGGTGGACGGGCTGAACCGCCAGTGGGGGAGCAGCTACAAGTCCTTTGACGAGGTCAGCATCGTAGGGGCGGAGAAGACGCGGCTGGCCAATCATCCCAAGTTGCTGAACGAGTGGAACCTCTCGGGGTGGGTCGACAGCCGGGAGTTCATGGACGGGGTGTTCGCGGATTGTCTGAAGGAGCTGGTGCAATTCACGAACAATCTGGATCCGACCCGGCCGGCGGGGTACGTCGGCAGCGGCGGGACGACGGCGTACGGCGGGTACGACTACGAGAAGGTGTGCAAGTCGATCCAGTGGATCGAGGCGTACGACATCGGGGGGTCGGACGCGATCATCCGGTCGCTGATGCCGAAGAATCCGCGGGTGCAGACGTGGTTCGACAACGGGTCGATCGAGAAGAACAAGTGGTTCAACTGGTACTACTCGGCGCAGGGGGACCGCGGGCAGATCATCTGGCCAGCCACGAACGAAGTGGACCCGTGGTTCCGGCCAGGTGAGGCACGGCCGGACATCCAGGCGCTCAAGCCGATGCTGGTGGAGACGCAGGGGGACCACCTGGGCAAGCTGCTGGTGGGGGCGGAGTACGCGACGGACGGGATCGCGGTGTACCTGAGCCAGCCGAGCATCCGGGCGAGCTGGTTCATCGACATCATTCCGCACGGGGAGACATGGATCAACCGGGCGAGCAGTTACAACAATGCCAACGACACGGCGCACTGGAACCGGTACGGGTGGATGAAGCTGCTGGATGACTGCGGGTTCACGTACAACTTTGTGACGCCCAGCCAGGTGACGGCGGGCGAGCTGAAGAAGTACAAGGTGCTGATCCTGGACCACGCGCTGGCGATGTCGGAGGCCGAGGCCAAGGCGATCCGGCAGTTTGCGGCGGGCGGCGGGACGGTGATCGCGGACTTCCTGTGCGGGGTGTTCGACGAGCACGGCAGGAACCGCAACGGGCAGGGGCGCTGGACGACCTGTTCGGGGTCCGGCATGCGCTGCCGGCCGGGCTGTTCAACGGCAAGGTGCTCTACGAGGTCGACGCCGAGCTGTACGGCACCGATCCGATCGAGAAGAAGGTCAGCACGGCGTACAACGGGGCGGCGACGTGGCGGGGCATGGTCGTCTGCGAGCGGGGGCTGGCGGTAGCCGAGGGCGGCAAGGCGACGGCAACCGAGCGTACGATCCCGGCGGCGGTGAAGAAAGGCAAGGCGGTGTACCTGAACCTCTCGCCGGTGGCGTACACGTATGAGAGGTACCATCCGAAGCAGACATCCTGGCCGGAGCTGGTGCGGGGCCTGCTGGCGGAGGCTGGGGTCAAGCCGCGGGCGAAGGTCATCCATGCCCAAAGCAATGAGCCGGAGATGATTACGCAGTGCTTGTACTGGAAGGTGGGCGGAAACAGGACGGCATTATGCCTGGTCAAGAACCTGTTCCGCAGTGCGCAGATCGACGCGGCGGGTCAGACGCAGGGTAATATCTCTAGTGAAACGACGAAGATCCGGCTGGTCTTCGCCAAGGCGGTCAAGGGGCTGAAGAACGAGCGGACGGGCAAGGTATTGGGGGATGGCAAGGAGTTTGAGGATACCTGGGTCACCTGCGAGGCGAACGTGTACACGTTCCAGTAGGGGACCGTACAACCGATTACAGGACGCCGGCCCGATCCGGATAACCGGATCGGGCCAGTCTGTTTATGCGGCGGGGGTTGGCGGGTGCGCTTGGACCGCCGGCGCCCGTAGATCTATAATTCCGCTCTTCATGCGGTTTGGCCGAATTACGAATATGGGCCTTGCCGGACCGGGGCCACCGCCAGGCCGCGACAGTCGGTGAGCCCGAGTGTAGATATCTCCTGTGCAGGTACCTCCATAGAGGATGAGGATTCGCATGAGCTTGAGTCGCCTGATCCATGTTGGCGTGGTGGTGCTTACGAGCGTTCCGCTGGCCGTCGCGGCCAGTTCGCCGGCCACCGGTGCCGCCCCACAGACGCAGCCGGTAGCCTCGACGGGCCAGGACAGCTGGCAGACCTACCGGGAATCGTGCCGTCAGATCCTGAACGGGGATTTCAGCGAGGGGTATGAGACGCTGCAGCAAGTCCTGGACGAGCAGGGTGATACGCCCAACATTGCGCAGCTCAAGGGGTGGATGGACCAGTACCAGGACCTGTCCGACCTGCGGACCCGCCTGCACGACAAGGAGTACCAGGTTTACGTCAAGCGGGCGCAGGACCACGCGGCCAAGGGCGAGTGGTCCAAGGCGATGGACAGCCTGGCCTCGGCCTTCTGGACGACGGCCAGCGAGGACGAGTTCCGCAAGGAGGCGTGGCTGAAGGACTTCGTCGAGAAGGCCTCCACGCACGCGGAGGACCTGCGGAAGCGCGGGGAGTGGACCGACGCCACGCGGATCTACGCGGAGCTGGCGCTGATCTGGCAGGACAACCAGACCTACAAGGACCTGCGGACCCGCTGCGCGGCGCATGCCAACCTGGAGGCGACGTACAACGACGCAGACTGGAAGGACCGCCTGGCGGGGGTGACTCTGGCGATGGCGCAGGACGCCTTCGGGCGGATCGACAAGTACTACTACAGCATACCCGATTTGAAGAAGATGGGCGGTGACGCGATCGAGCGGCTGACGGTGCTGGCGGAGACCAGCGCCCTGTTCAAGACGTTCAGCGGCCTGAACAGTCCGGAGTCGCGGCAGCGGTTCATCGCCCGGCTAAACGGCTTGTCGAGTGTGCTGGACAGGCAGGATACGGTCAGCGCCGCCGAGCTGACGACGACGCTCAACGAGGTCCTCAAGGCCAACCGGGAGACGGTGGCGCTGCCCAGCGAGGTGGTCATCAGCGAGTACGTCAACGGGGCGTTCGACGCGCTGGACCGGTACAGTTCGATGATCTGGCCGGCGGAGCAGGCGGAGTTCCGCAAGCACACGACGGGGGAGTTCTTCGGGGTGGGCATCCAGATCTCGATGGAGAACGATCGGATCAAGGTATTCAGTCCGCTGGAGGATACGCCGGCGTACCGGGCGGGGATCGAGCCGGGGGACACGATCCTGCGGATCGACGAGAAGCCGGTCAAGGGGATCACGCTGGAGCAGGCGGTGCGGCGGATCACGGGCCCGTCGGGCTCGCCGGTGACGCTGAAGATCGATCGGGCGGGGGTGGCCGATCCGTTCGATGTGACGATGAAGCGGACGAAGATCACGGTGCCGACGGTGAAGGGGTGGGAGCGGGAAGGCACGGGCTGGAGTGCTACTTCATCGACAAGCAGAGCAAGATCGCGTACGTGCGGGTGGTGAGTTTCACGGAGACGACGACGGAGGCGTTCCGGGGCGCGCTGGAGCAGCTGCGCAAGGAGGGGATGAAGGGCCTGATCGTGGACCTGCGGGTGAACCCGGGAGGCCTCTTGAAGACGGCGGTGGAAATGTGCGAGTTGTTCCTGCCGCCCAACCGGATGATCGTCAAGACCAAGGGGCGGGCCAGCGAGGAGTGGAAGATCGAGAGCCGCAACCCCGGGGAGTTCACGGGGCTGCCGCTGATCATCCTGATCAACGACTACAGCGCCAGCGCCTCGGAGATCATGGCTGCGCGCTGCACGCCCAGGGGGCGGCCCTGCTGGTGGGCGAGCGGACCTGGGGCAAGGGCAGCGTGCAGAACCCCTGGCCGCTGGGGAGCACGGACGCGATGCTGAAGCTGACGACGGCGTTGTACTACCTGCCGTTCATGGAGCGGTCGATCCACCGGGATGACGACTCGAAGGAGTGGGGCGTGGCCCCGGACGTGCAGGTCAAGCTGACCCCCAAGGAGGCGCGGCGGGTGCTGGAGCTGCGGCGCAACAGCGACGTGCTGCCGGGCAAGTCCGGGGTGGTGCCGGCGGCGGCGACGGCGCCGGCGACGCAGCCGGGCGACGACGAGCCGGACGAGGGCGACGCCCTGGCGCAGAAGCTCAAGGTCGATCCGCAGGTCGAGACGGCGATGCTGCTGATGCGGGTGCGGCTGATGAGCAAGGAGCCGTGGTCGCTGCGGATGGCCAGTGCAGCGGCGCCGAGCGAAGGCAAGGCGCCGGCGATCGGGGCGGTGAATCTGCACTAGGGTCGCCCATGGAACTCAGACTGGTATCGTCAGGACCTTCGGCTGCACGTGCCATTCACCATTGCTCGCGGCACGGAGGTCGCCAAGCAGACCCTCGTGGTCCGGCTGGCGCACGAGGGTGTCAGCGGCCTGGGCGAGGCCGTTCCCACCGACTACTACGGGCAGACGCTGGATTCGGCGGAGCGGACGCTGGCGGCGATGGGGCCGCTGCTGTGCGACGATCCATTCAACCTGCAGTCGATCCTCGAGCGGCTGTGCGAGCGGTTCGGGGACCAGTTGGCGACGGTGGCGGCGGTGGATTTCGCGCTGCACGACTGGGTGGGCAAGAGGCTTGGGGTGCCGACGTGGAAGGTGCTGGGGCTGGACCCGGCCAAGGCCCCGCCGACGAGCTTCACGATCGGCATCGACAAGCCGGACGTGGTGGCCCAGAAGGTGGCGGAGGCGGCGGAGCATCCGATCCTGAAGGTGAAGCTGGGCAGCGGCTTTGACGAGCAGATCCTGGCGGCGGTGCGGCGGGTTGCGCCGGACAAGCGAATTCGCGTGGATGCCAATGCGGCGTGGAGGCCGGACGAGGCGTTGGAGCGGGTGCGGATGTGCGCCAGCTACGGGGTGGAGTACGTCGAGCAGCCGGCTGATCGGGGCGACCGGGAGACGCTGCGGCGGCTGCACGAGGCGAGAATTCTGCCGATCGTGGCGGATGAGAGCGCGGTCCGCGAGGGGGACATTCCGGGGCTGATCGGCTGCGTGGACGGGGTCAACATCAAGCTCGACAAGTGCGGCGGCATCCGGGCGGGGCTGCGGATGATCCACGCGGCGAAGATCCTGGGGATGAAGGTGATGCTGGGCTGCATGATCGGCAGTTCGCTGTACATCGCGGCGCTGGCGAGTCTGTCGCCGCTGGCGGACTGGTTGGACCTGGACGGGCATCTGCTGCTAGGGGAGGACCCGTTTGAGGGGCTGGGGTATCAGGCGGGGCGGCTGATCCTGTCGGAGGGGGCGGGGCTGGGGGTTGCGCCGCTGCGCGGCGAGAGAGTAGAGCAGTAGAGAGTAGAGCAGGTGAGAACGACGAGCCCTACGGCCGGTAGCGCTGGGCGATGGGCATTCGGCGGCCGTAGCCGAAGGCTTTGCTGGTGACCTTCAGGCCCGGGGGGGCCTGTTTGCGTTTGTACTCGTTGCGGTCGATCATGCCGATGACCTGGCGGACGAGGACGGGGTCCAGGCCGGCGGCGGCGATCTGGTCGGCGCTGCGGTTCCGTTCGACGTAGAGCTCGATGATCCGGTCGAGCAGGTCATAGGGCGGGAGGGAGTCCTGGTCGGTCTGGTTGGGGCGGAGCTCGGCGGAGGGGGCCTTGGTGAAGACGCTCTCGGGGACGATCGGGCGGCGTTTCCATTCATTGTAATACCGGCAGAGGCGATAGACCATGTTCTTGGGGACGTCGCTGATGACGGCCAGGCCGCCGCACATGTCGCCGTAGAGCGTGCAGTATCCGACGGCCATCTCGCTCTTGTTGCCGGTGGTGAGCAGGACCCAGCCGTACTTGTTGGACAGGGCCATCAGCAGGTTGCCGCGGATACGGGCCTGGATATTCTCCTCGGTGACGTCGCGGGGCAGGTTGTCGAAGATGTCGGCCAGCTGCGCGTCGAAGACGTTGCGGATGGCCTCGATGGGGATGACGCGGAAGTCGATGCCGAGGTTGGCGGCGAGGTCGCGGGCATCGGTCAGGGAGGCCTCGGCGTTGAACTGGGAGGGCATGGCCACGCCGTGGACCGCGTCCGGTCCGAGGGCTTCGACCGCGACGCAGGCCACGAGTGAGGAATCGATCCCGCCGGAGAGGCCCAGAACCACCTGCCGGAAGCCGCATTTGCGGACGTAATCGCGCAGGCCGAGGGAGAGGGCGTCGAAGACGCTGGCGGCTTCGTCGGGGTAGGGCTCGCACCGGGCGTTGCCGTTGAGGGCCTGGGTATCGACGATCAGGAGGTCCTCGGCAAAGGCCTTGGCGCGGGCGATGACGCGACCATCGGCGGCGAAGAAGGTGCTGGCGCCGTCGAAGATCAATTCATCGTTGCCGCCGACCTGGTTGACGAAGGCCAGGGGCACGCCGAAGTCGGAGATCTGGGTCCCGAAGAGGCGCTGGCGGAAGGTGTGCTTGCGCGCTCGAAGGGCGAGGCGGAGACGTTCACCAGGAGCTGCGCCCGGCCTCGATGACCTCGCTGAGCGGGTTGCGGTGGTAGAGCCGGCGCTGGAGGAAGCGCGGGTCGTTCCAGAGATCCTCGCAAATGGTCACGCCGATCCGCAGGGTCTGGCCGTCCACCGTCACCTGCATGGGCCGGACGTCGGGGGCCGGTTCGAAGTAGCGGAGTTCGTCGAAGACATCGTAGGTCGGCAGGAGCGTCTTGTAGTGTTCGTCCACGATGCGGCCGTCCTGGAGCAGGGCGGCGGCATTGAAGAGGCCCCGGCCGTCGGGGTGGGGGTTGTGCCGGACGAATCCGACGAGGGCGGTGATGCCGCGGGCCTTGGCGGCGATGGCTTCGAGGGCCTGCTCGTTGTCCTGGACGAACCCGGGCTTGGCGAGCAGGTCCTTGGGCGGGTAGCCGACGACGGCCAATTCGGAAAAGATGGCCAGCGCGGCCCCGGCCTGGCGGGCGCGGTCCATGGCGGCGATGATCATTTCGGTGTTACCGGGGATGTCGCCGACGATGTAGTTACGTTGCGCTAGTGCGATCTTCATCTGCTTCTCTTCAGTCGTTCGAGCACCTCGTCCGTCGTGACGAACTTCACGCCCGCCGCCTTCATCTCCTGGATGGCTGCCCTTTCGCCTTCGGGCGTGATGGCCTTGACGGCGTCGGTCACAACATACGTCGGCTGAGCGGCCTTGGCCAGCCCCAGGGCGGCGGAGAGGACACAGTAGTCGGTGGCTACGCCGAAGACGTACCAGGCGTCGGCGAGGACGGTGCGGAGGAGGTGCCGCGCGGAGGCGCTGGTCCAGAACGTCCAGCATCCGCTTGCGGAAGATGACCTGGGCGTGGCGGGCAAGCAGGGCGTGGATGTCGCCGGCGGGTTCCTCGGGGTCGAGAGTCGCCCGGTTCGGCAGGAGGGTATCGGGGAGGCGGTGCTGGCCCGGAGTGCCGACGACGCAGTGGGCAGGGAAGCCGCAGGTGGTGAACTCCGGGTCGTCGGGGGCGTGGTAGTCAGCGGTGCTGACGACCGGGATGCCGTGGTAGATGGCGAGCTGCGAAGAGCCGCCTAAGGTTGGGCAGGATTTGCTCGGCGCCAGGGACGTAGAGGGCGCCTTTGGGGTCCATGAAGTCGTGCTGTGTATCTATGTCAACGAATATCGTTTTATGCCGGTCACTCACGGTTCGCCTCCGGGACCCAGGTCGCAAGTTGTTTCTTTGTAGAGACCTGCGCAACTCGGCCAGGGTAGAAACACCAGATTGTACCGCGGCAGGCCAGGCGGGGCCAAACATCGTGTCCGGCAAGGGAGTCAGCGGACGTGAGGAGGGGTTTGCCAGCCGGGAACGCCTTGACTTGTGGGTGGGTCTCTGTTCGGCTACCGGTTTGCCAGTTTCGGGCTGCGGGATTTTGCGCGAGATGGTGCCATTCTGCGGACGGATCAGGCGGCATGGCTGAGTGTCCGAGGTGGAAGTATGCGGGATCGGGGGTGGGAGGCGGCGTTTGTCGGCGGCGACGGGTCGCCTATAACGTCTTAATGGAAAATGTGTTAGGATTTCTCGTCCAGAATGAGAGTCTTTGGCTGGCGTTGTCGACTGGCTGTGGCATGAGACTTGCTAGACAACTGCGACAGGTGTCGGACCCTCTTGTAGACCGTGGAGGTAACCGTGGCAGTCGAACTTGCAAAGAACGGTACAGGAACGCAGACGCGTCTGGCGCCCTCGCCCTTTGAGCTGGTCAATCGCATCCGCGAGCGGGCCCGGACAGCGGCCAAGACGATCGTGCTGCCGGAGGCCTTTGACCCGCGGGTCGTGCAGGCGGCTGGGGCGGCGGTGGCGGAGGGGCTGGCCAAGATCATCCTGGTCGGCGACCCGGAGGCGCTGCATCGCAAGGCGGCGGAGCTGGAGACGGACATCGAGGCGCGCTGATCGTCGACCCGGAAAAGAGCGGGCTGTTGGACTGGTTCGCGGGGCAGTACTACGAGAAGCGCAAGCACAAGGGTACGACCGAGGCGCAGGCGCAGATGGCGGTCCGCGAGCCGCTGTTTTTCGGGGCGATGATGGTCGGCACGGGGATGTGCGACGGCATGGTAGCCGGCAGCATGTCGCCGACGGCGAAGCTGATCCAGGCGGCGTTGCACTGCGTGGGTCCGCGGCCGGGCCTGAAGACGGTGAGCAGTTTCTTTCTGATGGCCACGCCGCTCAAGGAGTTCGGGGTCAACGGGGCGCTGATCTACGCCGACGCGGGCGTGGTGCCGGACCCGACGCCGGAGCAGATGGCGGATATCACGGCGGCGGCGGCGGACCACTGCCGGCTGCTGCTGGAGGCCGAGCCGCTGGTGGCGCTATTGTCGTTCAGCACGATGGGTTCGGCGGAGCATCCGCTGGTGACGAAGGTCCGCCAGGCGCTGGAGATCATCCGCGGCAAGTATCCGGAGATGAAAGTCGACGGCGAGATGCAGCTGGACGCGGCGATCGTGCCGGAGGTGGCGGGGATGAAGGCGCCCAAGAGTCCGGTGGCCGGCCACGCCAACACGCTGATCTTCCCGGACCTGAACGCGGGGAACATCGGCTACAAGTTGACGGAGCGGCTGGCGCGGGCGAAGGCGGTCGGGCCGGTGTTGCAGGGGCTGGCCAGTCCGATCAACGATCTGTCCCGCGGGTGCAAGTGGGAAGAGATCTTCGACGCGATCGCGATCACGGCGATCCAGGCGACGCTGAGCGGGGCCAAGAAGCAGTAGGGGGTTGACGGCCCGACTGGCCGGAACGATCCGAGACAACCGAAACCGCACGCGAGAGGTGAGTGCCGCAATGGCTGCGAAGATCCTGGTGATCAACTGCGGAAGTTCGTCGATCAAGTACCGCCTGATCGACATGTCGGACGAACAGGAGCTGGCCAGCGGGTTGATCGAGCGGATCGGGCAGCCGCCGGCGGTCGTCAAGCACAAGACGGCCAGCTGGAGGCACGAGGGCAACGAGGACATCCACGACTACGACACGGGGATCGGGCGGATCGTGCAGTCTGCTGGGCGACGCGCACGCGCCGGTGCTGAAGGGGCCGTCGGGAGCTGCTGGGGGTGGGGCACCGGGTGGTACACGGCGGCGAGGCTTTCCAGGACTCGACGCTGGTCGACGACGACGTGCTCAAGGCGATCGAGCAGACGGTACCGCTGGCGCCGCTGCACAACCCGGCGAACCTGGCGGGGATCAAGGCGGCGCAGCGGGCGTTCCCGAGCACGCCGCAGGTGGCGGTGTTCGACACGGCGTTCTTCCAGACGCTCCCGCCGCAGGCGTACCTGTACGCCGTGCCGTACGAGTGGTACGACAAGTGGCGGATCCGGCGGTACGGGTTCCACGGCACGAGCCACCGGTACGTGTCGGGCCGGGCCGCGCAGATCCTGGTCAAGCCGCAGGCGAACCTGATTACCCTGCACCTGGGCAACGGCTGCAGCATGGCGTGCATCCGGGCGGGCAAGGCGATCGACACGACGATGGGCCTGACGCCGCTGGAAGGCCTGGTCATGGGTTCGCGGAGCGGAGACATCGACCCGGCGATCGTGTTCCACCTGGCGGAGCGCGGCTTGCTGAACTACCAGCAGATTCGGGACGCGCTGGAGAAAAAGAGCGGCCTGATCGGCATCAGCGGGGTGTCGCGGGACATGCGGGACGTGGGCTCGGCGGCGGCAGCGGGCAACGAGCGGGCGGCGCTGGCGATCAAGGTATTCGCGCACCGGGCGCGCAAGTACGTGGGGGCGTTTCTGGCGGAGCTGGGGCGCTGCGACGGGATCGTCTTTACCGGGGGGATCGGCGAGAACGACATGGCGATGCGGCAGATGATCCTGGAGGGGCTGGAGCCCCTGGGCGTGTCGCTGGACCTGGCTGCCAACCGGACCGCCAAGGGCGAGACGCGGATCTCCAGCGGGGACAGCCGGGTGGCGGTGCTGGTGGTGCCGACGAACGAGGAGTTGATGATCTCGCGGGACACGCTGCGGCTGATCAACCAGGCGGTGGGGGCGAGGCGGTAAGGGGCGGTCCGGCGAGGCGGGCGCGAGTATTGAACCACAGACACGGAGGCACGGAGGCACGGAGGAAGGCCATTCGTGTTGTGGCAGATGCATGGGCGCCTCAGGTGCGGTTGCTGGCGTTGCTGACCACCAGTCACAGAAGTCGGTGACTGCAGGTCCGTTGGGCGTTCTGCCGTCCCTGGCGGGGCTGAAGCGAAAGAAGAAACAACAAACCGGGTTGTTTGGCCTCGGGTACCCAGGACTGGCGTCCCGGGCTATTTCCTGTCGCCCCTGGCGGGGCTGAAGCAAACAGCAGTGGCGAGCAGTGGCCACGCTACGCGGCCCGTCCTCGGAGGGATGCTGGCGCTTCGGCAACGTGCCTTTCACGTCAAAGACAAGATCCCTCACCCCTGCGCGCGTGGGACCGACTTCCGGCATCGCGGAGGGGGTTCGGGATGACACGTGGTGCCGCTTGCGTGGGTGGGGCCGACTTCCGGTATCGTGGGGGGGCCGGGATGACACGTGGCACCCCCCTCGGACGCGGCACCGGCGGATCCTTCTTTGCGGCCTCTCTCGTCCGATGCTACGATTATTCCGATGCACGCACTGCGGACCGATGATGTGATCGCGGCGGTGTCCTCGCCGGCGGGTCGGGCGGAGCGGGGGATCGTGCGCATCACGGGGCCGGGGGCCGCGGAGCGATGCGGGACGTTGTTTGCGGCGCGGGATGGGCAGGACCTTGGGGCGCAAGCGGTTTGGCGGATGGTGCCGGGGTGGCTGCGGCTGGGCGGAGACGTGCGGCTGCCGTGCAATGCGGTTGTGTTCCGGCCGCCGCACAGCTACACCGGGCAGGACCTCGTCGAACTGCACCTGGCGGGATCGCCGGCGCTCTTGGAGATGGCGCTGCGGGCATGCACGGCGGCTGGGGCGCGGCTGGCGGAGCCGGGGGAGTTTACCGCGCGGGCGTTCCTGACCGGGCGGATGGACTTGGTATCGGCGGAGGCGGTGGCGGAGCGGATCGCGGCGCAGTCGGACGCGGCGCTGGCGGCGGCGCAGCAGATGGGGGCGGGGACGTTGGCTGCGCGGGTGCGCGCGGCGACGAACGAGCTGGCTGACCTGCTCAGTGCGGTGGAGGCGGGGATCGACTTTGCGGATGAGCCGATCGAGTTCATCGACCCGAGTGCGCTGCGGGTGAGGCTTGCGGGGCTGGCGGAGGGGTTGCAGGACCTGCTGGCGCGGTCGCTGGATATGCAGCGGCTGGAGGTGCTGCCGCGAGTGGCGCTGGTCGGTCCGCCAAACGCGGGCAAGAGCCGGCTGATGAACCGGTTGAGCGGGCTGGATCGATCGATCTGCTCGCCGATTCCGGGCACGACGCGCGACGTGCTGTCAGCGGTGATGGACACGCCGGCGGGGCAGGTGCTGCTGCTGGACGGGCCGGGGCTGGGCCAGGCGCGGGGCGAGATCGACCGGCTGGCGCAGGACGCGTGGCGCGACCTGCTGGCGCGGGTGGACCTGGTGCTGCTCGTGCTGACGGCCGACGGGGAGTATGATGATCCGGCAGCGGCTGAGGCGGTGGCGGGCCGGCGGTATCTGCGGGTGGTCAACAAGCAGGACCTGCTGGATGCAGCCGGGCAGGAGGTCGTGAGGGGGCGGGTTGGGGCGCGGTTCGGCGGGCCGGTGTGGATGGTCAGCGCGGCCACGGGGGCGGGTTGCGAGGAGTGCGCGAGGCGATCGGGGCGATGGTCGCCGCTACGGAGACGTCGGGCCAGGGGCGGATCGTGCTGACGGCACGGCATAGCGAGGCGCTGTGGGCGGGACTGGAGGCGATCCGCGCGGCCGGCGATCTTGTCGGCTGGCATGGCCCTGCGCAGGGCAGGCAAGCGGGACCCTGGGGCGCGGCTGAGAAAGGCCCTGCCCCGACCGAACTGGTAGCCCTGCACCTGCGCGAGGCATCAGGGGAGCTGGGGCAGATCACGGGCCAGGTCACGACCGAGGACCTGCTCGAGCGGGTGTTCTCAAGATTCTGTATAGGCAAATAGGACGTGTGGTCGACGGATGGCAGACGAACGAATCCTGATCGTGGAAGATGAGCGGCTGATCCGGTGGTCGCTCCGGCAGCGCCTGGAGCGTGAGGGCTACCAGGTGGCTGAGGCGGAGACCGGTAAGGCGGGGCTGAAGCACCTGCAGGAGACGGGGGCGGACCTGGTCCTGCTGGACTACAGGCTGCCGGACCTGACGGGGCTGGACGTGTTGCGGCAGCTGCGCCAGGGGGACCCGGACACCGTGGTCATCATGGTGACCGCGTACGGCACGGTCGAGACGGCGGTCGACGCGATGAAGCAGGGGGCGTTCGACTACATCTCCAAGCCGTGCAACATGGATGAGCTGGCGATGCTGGTGGCCAAGGGGCTGGAGCAGACCGCGCTGAAGCGGCAGGTGGCGCGGCTGCGGGCGGCGCTGGCGGAGCAGTACGGGTTCGACAAGATCATCGGGCAGTCGCCGGCCATGCAGGACCTGTTTGCGGTGATGAAGGACGTGGCGAGCAGCCCGTCGAGCACGGTGTTTCTGCGGGGCGAGTCGGGCACGGGCAAGGACCTGGTGGCGCGGACGATCCACTACAACAGCGCGCGGGCCGGGCGGCCGTTCGTGAACATCACGTGCACGGCGCTGGCCGAGACGCTGCTGGAGAGCGAGCTGTTCGGCCACGAGAAGGGGGCATTTACCGACGCGAAGATGACGAAGAAGGGCCTGTTGGAACTGGCGGACGGGGGGACGGCGTTTCTGGATGAGGTGGGGGACATGCCGGGGGCGCTGCAGGCGAAGTTGCTGCGGTTCCTGGAGGAGAAGACGTTCCGGCGGGTGGGCGGCACGACGGACATCCACGTGGACGTGCGGGTGATCGCGGCGACGAATCGGGACATCGAGCAGGCGATCCGGGACAAGCAGTTCCGCGAGGACCTGTTCTACCGGCTGAACATCATCCCGATCTACCTGCCGGCGCTGCGGCAGCGGGCGGGGGATATCGCGCTGCTGACGAGTTACTTCATCGCGTCGTTCAACCGGGAGTTCAAGAAGAACATCCGCGGCCTGGACGAGGACGCCGAGCACCTGCTGGAATCGCATCCGTGGCCGGGCAACGTCCGGGAGCTGCGCAACGCGATCGAGCGGGCGGTGCTGCTGGCGCGGGGGGAGCAGTTGACGGCGGAGGATTTCCCGCTGCTGCAGGGGCCGCGGGGCAGTGCGGGGGGCGGGGGGTTCGAGGTTCGGCTGCCGGCCACGGGTGTGGACATGGAGGAGGTCGAGCGGGCGCTGGTGATCCAGGCGTTGGAGCTGGCGCGGAACAATCAGACGAAGGCAGCGAAGCTGCTGAATCTGTCGCGCGATCAGCTGCGGTATCGGATGGAGAAGTTTGGGATGCTGTGAACCTGCTTGGCATGCAATTCCGATGATACATATGCAGTGCTTCGGAAGATCTCGACCAGGTACGTGCACTGGCTATTTTCAGATTGCCATTGTACAATACATTCGGGTTTGACGCCATCCGGCCCTTGCGGGTCCTGGACGGCGCAGGTTGGTACCCAGGAGGATGGGCTCTGGCGATGTCAGTGAAGCGTAAGAAGCCCAATGCGGATTTCGAGATCTACCTGCAAGGGGTATATCCCGAAGAGGTGCCTTTTCGTGCTGTAGCCGATGCAGTCTCATCCATCCAGCGGATGATCCGTCCGGAGCAGGAGGAGGCAGAATCCTCTGTTCGTGTTTTTGACATCCTTCGAGGCTCTGCCGTATATCGGTGTGTCGCCTCGGATACCGAAGCGGCGATTCAACGGCTTAGGCTCGTGGGTGAGCGCTTGTCCTGCCAGACCGTTGACGATCTGTTGGGTGAGGTATTCCCCTCGATACACAAACTGAGCGAGGTTGCGCAGCAGACGAGATCAACTATCATAGTGCGTCGATCGGTCGAGGATCGAAAAGAAGTGCTGGCCGTTATCCAGCCGGACACATACGCTGCGCTGAAATCAGCTCATACTGTTTGTGGTTCTGCCGTGCTTTTTGGCGAGCTGAAGCGAGTAGGGGGCATCACAACTCCGCGGTGCATGATCCGTGCGCAGAATCAGCGACGGACGACCTATTGCGATGTTACGCGTGATCAAGCACGAGAGCTGGCTCCTAGGCTGTACGGCGATGTGGCCGTTGAGGGGCAGGCAACGTGGCTTCGTGCCACGTGGGACATAATAGAGTTCCGTATTAACCGCGTGTTGCCATATCGTGGCCCCGGATTTGCTGAGGCCAGGAAACGGCTCCGGGAGGCCGGGGCTTCCCGATGGGATAATGCCTCGGCAATCGAAGAACTGTCAGTGGGGGAATGACCGAGACTCCGAATGATTGCATTCATCGACACCATGGTCTTGATCTGGTGGGTTCGTCGTCAGTCCACCCAAGGCCAGGAAGGTATGATAGAACGGGCTCACTGGCTGATGGAGGACCTCGAACAGCAGTGCGCTCATGTAATGATATCCTCCATCTCCGTTGCAGAGTTTCTGAAGGGTTCATCGTCGGCTCAGCAAGCCGAGCAGATGGCGATTATCGAGGAAGTGTTCCTATCGGTGCCATTCGATCAGCGCCTGCGCTGACCCTTGCGGCCAAATCTCCTGCAGCCAAGAGCATTAGAGAATACGCTGACCGAACAGTCGCCTTCAAGGCCGATCAGATGATTGTCGCATCGGCGGCCGCCAACAGGGCCAACGTTCTTTACTCTCACGATGCCGGTATGAGGAAGCTCGCCAAAGTGTTTGGTGTCGAGGCGAGAGACCTTCCAGAAATGCCCTCCAGCCTTTTTCCGAAGTAGCCAACGACGCGGGCGGCCTCAAGCGGGCGACTCCTATCGTTTTCCTCTACCTCCTGGTAGAGTGCCCCTTTTCGCAGGGATCCTTTGCCTATGCAGGACAATGATGGCCAACGGGACGGGGCGGCGTCTGACAGCCGGGATGTCGGGGGGGCCGCGGTGGCGGCGCCGGGCGGTGGGGGTGTTGCGGTCCGGCAGGCGGCGGTTGCGGCGCCTTCGCCGCTGGTTACGGGGGACATCCGGCGGCAGCTGTTCTGGCTGGCGCTGCCGGCGCTGGGGGAGCAGCTGCTGGGCAGCATGGTCACGATCGTGGACGCGTGGCTGGCGGGGCACCTGAATCGGGACGCGGTCAACGCGGTCGGCTTTTCGGTCTACGTCTCGTGGCTGGTGTGGATGGTCTTTACGGCTGTGGGGGCGGGGGCGACGGCGGTGGTGGCCCGGGCGATCGGGGCGGGTCGCAGGGGCGAGGCGCGGACGGCGGTCAGCCAGGCGATCGGCGTGGCGCTGATGGCTGGGGCTATAGCGACCGTCATCATCGTCGGCACGGCGCCGCTGATTGCGCAGCTGGTGTGGGGTACGGCAGGGCCAGCGACGCCGATGCGGCAGTTCCTGCAGATCGAGGCGCTGGGGCACGTCTTCGTGAGCATCACGGCGATCGGGATCGGCTGCATGCGGGCGTCGGGCGATACGCGCACGCCGCTGGCGATCATGACGGTGGTGAACATCTGGAACGTGGCGGCCTCCAGTACGCTGGTGTACGGGATGGGGCTGGGGATCCGGGGCATCGCGTCGGGCACGGCCAGCGCCCGGGCGGTGGGCGGGCTGATCACGCTGGCGATCCTGCTGAGCAAGCGGACGCAGGTGCGGCTGAGCTTCGCGCGGATGTGGCCGCAGGCGCAGTGGATCTGGCGGCTGGTGCGGATCGGCTTGCCGGCGGCGGCGGAGAGCGGGTCGTTCTGGTTCATCCAGCTGGTGTTCGTGAGGATCATCCAGCACACGACGGGGCTGTTCAACGGGGAGGTGAACTTCGCGGCGCACGTGATCGGGCTGCGGGTGGAGTCGCTGTCGTACATGCCGGCCAACGCGTGGGCCTTTGCGGGCGGGGCGCTGATGGGGCAATGCCTGGGGGCGGGGCTGCCGGAGCGGGCGCGGCGGGTGGGGCTGGAGGCATGCCTGCAGGGCGGGGTGCTGATCACGCTGATGGGGTTCGTCTACTTCTTTGGCCCGGGCGTCATTTTGCGGCAGTTTACCGGGGACATGCAGGTTGTCGCGGCTGGCATCCCGGCGATGAAGCTGCTGGCGTTCATCCAGCCGTTCCTGGCGGTGTGGATCATCATGGGCGGGTGCCTGCGGGGCAGCGGGGACACGCGGGTGCCGTTCGTGGTGACGCTGCTATGCGGGCTGTTCATCCGGCTGCCGCTGGGGTACCTGGGCGGGATTCACTTCAACGGCGGGCTGGTGGGGGCGTGGACGGGGATGTGCGCGGACGTGGTGGCGCGGTGCTGTCTGTACAGTTTGCGGTTTGTGCGCGGGGGGTGGCAGAAGGTCAGAGTGTAAGTGAGACATGCTCCTGCAACAGCGCAGGAGCATGGCACCCGGCGCCGCTGCGCGGCGAGAGGGTAGAACAGGAGAAAGTAGAGCAGGAGAGAACGGCAGCACTGGCAGACGAGCTGCCAGTGGCACCCGACGCAAGGGGTGGCAGAAGGTCATGGTGTGATCCGCTTCGTCGCACGGACGACCGAGTCCATGCCATCGCCCTGGCGCCAGAAGGTCACGTCGGTGAAGCCGGTGGCCTCGAGATCGCCGCGGATCTCGTCGAAGGTGTAGGTGCCGCCGGCTGGGGTGGCGGTCAGCATATTGATCGCGAAGAGCGCGCCCATGGCTGGGCGGGTGCGGGTTGCGTCCATCACGATATCGCGGATGGCGATCGTTCCGCCGGGGGCGAGGGCCTGGTGGACCTTGGCGTAGAGGTCGCGGTTCTGGGCGGGGGAGTTCTGGTGGATGATCGCGCTGACCCAGGCGAAGTCGGCGCCAGCCGGCAGCGGGTCATTGTAGAAGTCGCCCGGCGCGAAGGAGACGCGGTCCGCAAGGCCGGCCATGTCGATGCGTGAACGGGCGAAGGGGATGACGGCAGGCAGGTCGAAGAGGGTCGCCTTCGCGCGGGGGACGGCGCGGAGCATGGCGATCGTATAGGTGCCGCTGGCCCCGCCGATGTCGAGCAGGTGGGTGAAGGTCAGGCCCTGGAGGCTGGCGACCAGCGGGGCGGCGGCGGGACCGGAGATGTTGTCCATGGCCTCGATGAAGGCGGCCTGGTCGGCCTGCTCGCCGCGGATGCTGGTGCCGCGCTCAGCGGGGGCGCCCTGTTTGACCGCGCGGGCCAGCTGCGCCCAGCGGCGGAGGCAGTTGCCCTGGTGCTGCGCCATGGCCAGTTTGGAGGTCATGCCGCCGGTCGTCAGGACGTCAGCCACGCCGGGTGGAACACTGTAGGCGTCGCCCTGCTTGTCGAGCAGGTCCATGGCTGCCAGGGCGTCGAGGAGGATGGCGGCGGCCCGCGGGTCGGCGGCTAACTCTTTGGCGATGGCATTGGCCTTGAGCGACCGACCCGCCAGGACGGAAAAGAGGTCCAGGTCGGCGGCTGCGACCAGGACGCAGGCCTGTTGGTACGAACTTGCCAATTTCAGGACGTCATCGGGGGTCCACTGCCTAGGCATCGGATGTTCCTTTCATGTCAGACTTCTTCCCGTTCAGACTCGCCGGCGAGTCGAGCACGGCCCCGCGGCCAGAGCAGCGTTGTCAGCCACAGCAAGCTCGGTTCCTGGCCGAGGAGGACCGTGGCACTCGCAAGCTCAGGGCCGACAGGAGCGTGGCACCCGACAACCGCCGGTGAGGGCACCGGCGGCACTGGCAGACAAGCTGCCAGTGGCACCCAGACCAGGAGCACGCCCGCAAACACCGCAGGCGTGGCACCCGGCAAACAGCGGTGTGTCCACAGGGCCGTGGCACCCACAGGTTGGGCGGTTATCACCTGGACACTCTGACCGCTCGCCGTATGCAACACGGTATTCATCGATGGGCCCGTCGGCAAGTTGACGGGCTGCGCTTGCAGCGTCTATCTATGTCCCATTGAGTTCCAATGGATTGCGCGATGTCGGGTGCACAGACACTGGGAGGTCGTTCTGATGAAGGTTCGTTATCACGTTTACCGGGATATTCACTTGGATGCCGCGGCGGCCTCGGACGAAGAGGTGTTCCAGCGGAGCACGAGGCTCACCCGCACGATCAACAAGATGCGCTACTCGTTCGTGTCGATGTGCTGGCACCGGCAGCGCAAGAGGCTGTTCCTGGGCACGACCAACGGCGACGGGGACATCCTGGTGGAGTTCAATCCGGCCAGCGGGACGTTCCGCTCGTGCGGGTTCGGCAAGAGCGGCCTGCGGAACGAGCACGACGTGAAGATCCACAAGGGTCTGTGGCTGGACGAGAAGGAGGACGCGCTGTACTTCGGCACGGCCACCCTGAGCCCCTACAGCGCGATGTTCGACTCGCCGGGCGGGTCGCTGCTGCGGTACCGGATCGCCAAACGGAAGTTTGATCGCCTGGCGCGGCCGACGCGCGGGGACTACTACCAGGCGACGGCGTACGACCCGAAGCGGAAGATGATGTATTTCTATACGATCCGCAACTGTTTCGGCGCGTATGACCTGCGGGGTCGCAGGCTGGTGCGCTACGAGGCGGTGGAGTCCACGCCGCACTGCGGGCTGATCGACAGCAACGGCTGCGCGTGGGGGACGTACAGTTCCTGGACGCAAGGGTTCTTCCGCTACAAGCCCGAGAAGGACCGCTTCGAGTTCCCGCAGGGGCTGGCCTTTCCGAACGCGGTCGACGCGTCGGACATCATGTACCGCGGGGCCGGGCCGGTCGACGCCATCGTTCAGGGACCGGACGGCATGCTCTACGCGGGCATCGCCCTGGCGGAACTGTATCGGATCGATCCGGCCGCCGGGACGATCGAGTTCCTGGGCAAGCCATTCACCGGCAAGCGCCTTCCCGGGTTGACCTTCGGGCCGGACGGACTGCTGTACATGTGCGGCGGGACCGACAAGCAGGCGACGCTGACCCGCTATGACGTGAGGACCGGGGCATTCGAGACTCTCGGGCCGGTGGCGGCCCGGGACGGCCGGAGTTGCTTCCGGTGCCACGAGATGGTGGTGATCGGTCGCACGGCGTACATCGGCGAGACGGACAACCCGACGCGCTCTGGGTATCTGTGGGCGTGCGAGGTTTGACGGCTGTCCGTGGTCCGTGGTCCCGGTTCGTCGCCCGTGATCCGTTGTGAAGGCAATCTATGTTTGCGTGGACTATCGTCCCTGGTGTCGGCTGTCGAACCAGGCGTTCGCGGCGGCCAGGAAGGTTCTTGGGGTCCACGGTTGGGCCGGATCGCGCGGGCCGAGCGTATCGGCGGTGACCGCGGCCAGGAGGTAGGGCGTCAGCGGCAGGTGGTCGTGGACCTTCAGGTGGTGGACGCCGTCGTGGACGGCTCGGCCGTCCCGGATGATTGCGAAGGCGTCGAAGTACAGGCGGACACCGGGGGTGTAGGGGGCGTTGTCGTCGTAGATGAACTTGCGCTGCAGGAGGCTGTTGACCACCATCTCGGCGGAGATCGATTCCCGGGGCGTGAACATGACGTGTTCGGCGTAGTCGGCCGGCTCACCGAACTCGGCAAAACCCATTCCCGAGCCGGGCAGGTCCTCTCGCCGCAGTCTCGCCAGGGACTTCATGCAGCCGGATTTCTGGATCAGCTTCCACGCGGCCGGCGAGGTCGAATGCACGACCACGGGTTCGTCCTTCGGTCGGACGACGGGGCCGGTGGGCGTGCAGGCCAATCCGTCGGCGACGAAGGTCGGCAGGTCGAGGGTCGGCGGGGCGGACAGGATGACGTGGCGGCCGTGGGCGGTCTCGTAGCGGAGGAAGTCAGCGACATTGGCGGCCAGCCACTTGTCGGACAGGTTCATGCCCTGGCAGAAGAGGCCGGCCGTGCTGCGGCCGTAGAGGCCGCGAGCGTCGTCGGGATGGATGATGTAGCCGCTCCAGGCGGGGCCGTAGGCGCCGTCGGGGGTGAAGGGGTTGGGCTGAGTTGGGTCCCAGTCGGGCGGGGCGATGAACCAGGAGAGGCCGTCTGTTGTGACCTTGTTGCACATGCGGGGTGGGTCCCAGATCTCTGAGCGAATACCCGGTAATGCGTTCACTCCCCGGCCTGCGCGGTCGGGGGCGGCGCTGCTGGAACGATGCCTGCCTTGGATGCGAAGTACAGCATGCAGTTGGCGGCGATCCGGGTGGCGTCATCCGGCTCGTAGCCCAGGACCCCGTAGGGCTTGGCTGTGGTCAGGCCGTTGGTCAGGTCGTAGGGGCTGATGACGAAGGCCCAGCGGCCGCTCCGCGGCACGCCCTCCAGGGTCGCCGGACCGATCATCCCTTTGCGCCATCGCAGCGTTCGGCTGTACTGCACCTTGCCGAGGTTGAACGCCTTCTGGGCGAACTTGCCAGTGATCAGCGGGTCATTGTCGGGGATCGGGCGGGCCGGTGCGCCCAGGGCCGCGGCTGCGAGGCGCCGCAGGGAGTCGGCGAAGTCGCGGTCGCCCATGAGGGAGTCGGCCAGCACGCTGCCGCCGCCCTTGACGTAGTCGCGAACGGCGGCGATCTGCTCGGGGGTCCAGTCCATCTTGCCCTGGCCGCAGATGAGCAGCACTTTGCGGCCGGTGAGTCTGCGCGGCATCGAGCGTGACGGGCTGCTCGGAGAGGCCGAGGTCGGCCTGTGCGCCGAGGGCCTGGCCGAGCATGGGGGTGGCCAGCGGGCAGGGGTTCCAGTTGTTGGGATGCTGCAGTCGTCCGACCGGCAGGCTGGCGGGGGCCTGGGCGGTTGCACGAGGCAGGTCACTCCGCGGCTGGATCTTGTTGCGGAAGGACTTGTCGGTGGCGTACATGAGGATATTGGCGGCGATCTGGAAGGCCGGTAGCTGTTCGCGGACCAGGGACTTCTGCCAGGTGCACGAGAGGTCCAGGCGCTCGGCGGGCGCGGTGGCCGGGGCCGACGCGGCGGCTGGCGCGGGCTGGGTCGCCGGGGCCGGGGCGCTGTCGCAGACCAGGACGTACTCGCGGCAGCCGTTGCCCAGGGCCTGCAGGGCGATCTTCGGTTGCAGGGGGAAGTGGGCCGAGTAGATCGGGTGGCCGGCCGGCACGGAGCGGAATCGACGCCCGGGCCAGGTCTTTTCGAGGAAGGCCGCGAGGTTGGCGTGGAAGTCGGGGTCGGGGCTACAGGTGTGGTCGACCAGGAGCGTCCCGCCGGTCTCGCAGAACTCGCGGATCTTTTCGCGGAGCGGCTGGGCGAGCGGGTCGTCGTCGTTGGGCCACTTCTTTGTGGTGACCAGCAGGACAGGGGCTTCCTGGTACGCATCCAGCGGGGCGTCGAGCTTGATGATCTGCCAGTTCAGGTGGCGCTCGAAGACCTCGCTGCCGAGGTAGCGCGTCATGTGGGTGGCGTCGAGCGGGTTGGGGTTCCACGCGTCGCCGAACTCCAGCTTGTTACAGACCATGGGGGCGACGCTCTTGGCCAGAAAGATCAGCGCGAAGGCCGTGTCCGACACGCCGGCCGGGCCGTCGCCGGAAGTTCTGGACGATGGCGGCTGCGCCCTCGCGGAACCAGTCGTGGTCGCCGAAGGACCGGTAGCCGCTGGTCTCGGCGACCCGCTCGATGCTGTACATCCAGTACATGTAGTAGGCCTCGTGCCTGGGGTTCTGAGTCGAGCTGAAGTTGGCGCTGAGCCACCCCAGGGCCTTGACGATCGACTCGGGCTGTTCGCCGGCGCAGCATCGCCCGCCGCGGACCATGTCCTCGGTGATGAACAGGCTGGCGGTTCCGGCCGCGGTCATCGAACCGTAGGAGGTTTTGTCCGAAAGGTTGTAGCCGAACCCACCGTCATCGTTCTGGTCGGTCACCCAGTAGTCGCGGATCTCGCGCCAGACGTTCTGGGGGACGGCGGCCCCGGCCATTGCCGCCTCGCGGAGGGCCAGGACCGCGAACTGCGTATTGGAGTTGTCGCCGTTCAGGGAACTGTCCGGGGTCGTGTAACTGCGGCCCTTGGCGCTGCCGCCCGGGTTGGCATAGCTCCACCGCCCGTTGCCGAGCCTGCTCTGCAATAGGTACTCGGCGTCCGACTGCATGGCCCTGGCATACTTGCCGACCGGATCGATCCGCGCCAGCGACGCCAGCAGCATGCACCGCAGGGAGCGGTTGTACGTGCCGATCATGCTGGTGGTCAGGAGGCTGGCGACTGCCTTGTGGATCGGCTCGCTGAAGGGGTCCTGTCCCGCCTGCAGCAAGGCCCAGGCGGCCAGGGCGGTATGGCCTCCGGCCACGATGCTGGAAGACCACGGCCAACCGAATTCAGACCAGGAGCCGTCGGGCTTCTGCTCTTTCAGGAGGCGGGCCTTGAGGGCCTCGATGGTCTCCAGGACCTGCTGGGCCTGGCTCGGGGGCGGATCGGGCGGCTGCTGGGCGAGGGATCCCGGGCACGCAGCACCCAGGACCAGGCCGATGCAAACGAGATGCCCTATGCGTGGTCGCTGCATACGGTGGACTCCTGTCAGGCCTATCAAGGCACAGGCGACGGACTTGCGCATACATTACGCATTCCGACCGTCCCAGGCAAAGCATTGCCGCCCATTCGGCGGGGCCAGACCGCGGTGTGCAGGCCCGGCGGATTTGCCCTCGTCGAGCCATTCCCATAGAATCCGGACCACTATGGACAGCCGCAGGCAGTACCGACGCGCAGGGATCCTCGGGGGGATGGGGCCGGCCGCGACGATCCGGCTGTACGAGGAGATCACCGCCCGCACGAGCGTCCAGGTCGATCAGGACCACATACCACTGGTCATCGACAGCCACCCGGCGATCCCCGACCGAACCGAGGCCCTGCTGGCCGGCGGACCGGACCCGTTGCCGCTCATGCTGGATTCGCTCCGGCGTCTGAGGGCGGCAGGCGCCGAGTTCGTCGCGATCGCCTGCAACACCGCGCATGCCTGGTACCCGGCCATCGCCCGGGCGGCCGGCGTGCCGGTCCTGCACCTGATCCGCATCGCGGCGGAGGTGTGTCGTGAGCGTCTGGGGCGGGGCGGCGCGGTGGGGGTGATGGGCACAACGGGGACTCTGGCGGCCGGTCTATATCAGGTGGCGCTGAGGGAGAGCGGGCTGGAACCGGTCGTGCCGGGCGAGGGCGAGCAGGTGCAGGTGATGCGGGCGATCCGGCTGGTCAAGGCGGGCGGGGCGGGGAACCTCGAGGAGGCGAGGCAAGCCGCGTATCCGCAGGCGGAGCGGCTGATTTCGAAGGGGGCGGGAGGCATCCTCCTGGGCTGCACGGACTTGTCCGTGATCCTTCGGGATGGTGATCTGCCCGTGCCGGTGATCGATTCGACCGTCGCCCTGGCTGAGAAGATCATCGCGGTGGCGCTGGGCCTGGTGCCCATGCCGGGGGTCGCGAGGGGCGCACCTGACGGCGGCCGGAGGGGGCCACGGGAGGCCGGCTAGAATTCTCCGACTGCAGTAAGGTTGTTGTCCGAGGTGGCAGCATCAGCGGATTATTAGCATTACCCGGTAGTAGGGGCGGTCGATAAATACTCCGTGTGGTACATCCGCGGAAGCTGCTGCGAGAATTATCGGACGGTTTTGGAGAGGCGCCATGAAGAACGTGCGTGGTTTTACGGTGGTTCCCGCCCTGCCCGACGCGCTCAAGCCATTGCGGGAGCTGGCCTATAACCTCTGGTGGACCTGGAACCCGGACGCGTTCCAGCTTTTCCGCCGGCTGGATATTGATCTGTGGGAGGAAGTCTATCACAACCCGGTGCGGCTGATGGGACGGGTTGACCAGCGGCGCCTGGAGCAGGCGGCTGCGGACGCCGGCTACATGGCCCACCTCAACAGCGTCCTGATGGGCCTGCACGACTACATGACGGGCCACACGTGGTTCGGCGAGCACTACGGCGATCTTAAGGGTCAATCCATCGCCTACTTCAGCGCGGAGTTCGGCCTGCACGAGTGCCTTCCGATCTACTCCGGAGGCCTGGGCATCCTGGCTGGCGACCATCTCAAGAGCGCAAGCGATCTGGGCCTGCCGCTGAACGCGGTGGGGCTGTTCTACCGGCAGGGGTACTTCACGCAGCGGCTCAGCAGCGACGGCTGGCAGATCGAGGAGTACCCGTACAACGACTTCCACCAGATGCCGGTCAGCGTGGTCAAGGACGGGCAAGGCCATCCGCTGCGGATCACCGTCGACATCAGTGGCAACAGCGTGGCTGCCCAGGTCTGGAAGGTCCAGGTCGGTCGCGTGAACCTCCACCTGCTGGACACGGATGTCCCGGGCAACCGCAACGAGGACCGGCAGATCACCTACCGGCTGTACGGCGGCGACCAGGACATGCGGATCCGCCAGGAGATCCTGCTGGGCATCGGTGGGGTGCGGGCGCTGGATGCCATGGGGATCAAGCCGGCGGTCTGCCATATGAACGAGGGGCACTCGGCGTTTCTGAGCATGGAGCGGATCCGGTTGGTGATGGAACGCGACCGGCTCAGCTTCGACGAGGCGATGGAGATCATCCGCGCCAGCAACGTCTTCACGACGCACACGCCCGTGCCGGCTGGCATCGATACCTTCTCGCTGGACCTGGTCCGCAAGTACCTGGAGAAGTACGTCAACCAGATGGGCTGCGGGTGGGACCGGTTCCTGAACCTGGGACGTCAGAGCCAGAACCCCAAGGACCAGCAGGAGCCGTTCTGCATGGCGGTGCTGGCGTTGAAGGTGGCCGGCTGCAGCAACGGCGTGTCGAAGCGTCACGGGCGGGTCAGCCGGGAGATGTTCCACAAGGTCTGGCCCGGAGTGCCGGTCAACGAGGTGCCGATCATCTCGATCACGAACGGCGTGCACACGCGGACGTGGCTGAGCCAGGACATGGCGGAGCTGTTCGACCGGTACATGGGTCCGCAGTGGGCGGACAACCCGGTGGACCGGGACATCTGGAGCCGGGTGTGGGATATCCCGGACGGCGAGTTCTGGCGGACGCACGAGCGGCGCAAGGAGCGGCTGGTGGCGTTCGTGCGGCGGCGGCTGCGGGAGCAGCTGCGGCGCCGCGGCGCGCCGCCGGCGGAGATCAAGGCGGCAGATGAGGTCCTGGACCCGGAGGCCCTGACGATCGGTTTCAGCCGGCGGTTCGCGCCGTACAAGCGCGGCACGCTGATGTTCCGGAACCTGGAGCGGCTGGGGAAGCTGCTGACCAATCCGCACCGAGCGGTGCAGGTGATCTACGCGGGCAAGGCCGCACCCGAACGACTCGCTGGGCAAGGAGATCATCAAGCAGCTGATCCAGTGGGCGAACCGGCCGGAGTTCCGCCGGCGGATCGTGTTCCTGGAGGACTATGACATCAACGTCGCCCGGTACCTGGTGCAGGGCGTGGACGTGTGGCTGAACAACCCGCTGCCGCCGCACGAGGCCTCGGGGACCAGCGGCATGAAGTGCCCGCCCAACGGCGGCATCAACCTGTCGGTGCTGGACGGCTGGTGGCCGGAGGCGTTCGACGGCGAGAACGGCTGGTCGGTGGGCGACGGGCGGATCTACAGCGACATCGAGTACCAGGACCACGTGGACTCGGAGAGCATCTACGACCTCTTGGAGAAGGAAGTGGTGCCGCTGTACTACGACCGCGGGGTGGACAGCATGCCGCGGCGATGGATCCAGCTGATGAAGGGATCGATGAGCACGATCACGCCGGTGTTCAACACCAACCGCATGGTGGCTGAGTACACCGAGCAGCTCTATGCTCCGGCGGTGCGTCGCTGGCTGCTGCTGACGACGGAAGGGTACCAGCGGGGCAAGGAGTTCACCTCCTGGAACAAGCACGTCTGCCAGGATTGGGGACAGGTGCAGGTGCTGTCGATCCAGGCGGAAGAGGACTACAGCGCCAAGGAGCTGTCGGTCGGCGACGAGCTGACGGTGCGGGCGAACGTGCGACTGGGCGCGATCAAGCCGCAGGAGGTCCGTGTGGAGATCTACACGGGCCGGCTGGACCTGGACGGCGAGATCAGCGACGGCTGCGCGGTGCCGATGCAGTGCCACAGCCAGGTTGACGGCGACAGCGCGTACACGTTCATCGGCAAGATTCCCTGCCAGCAGGCCGGGCCGCACGGGTACGCGGTGAGGGTGGTGCCGTGCCATCCGCACCTGTGTCACCCGTATGCGAGCGGGCTGATACGGTGGGGGTGATCGGAGCAGGAGAACAAGAGAACAGGTGAGCAGTGGAGAGGGGCGCGCTGCCAGCCTGGACCTCACGCATGAATATACAGGGCCGGCGGGTCGAAGACCTGGCCGGCCCTGGTGTTTTCCTGTGGCAGGCGAGGTGCATGGTGCTCCGGGTATGTGGCCGCTTCAAAGGAAGAAAAGACAGGGGGTGGCGAGCCCCGCCTACCAGCCCTGGAAGGGCTGGCCTATCTGCCCGCCTGCGGCGGGATGGCCGCTGAAGCGGCCAGGGACAGCGGCCCGGGTGCGAGCCCTTGCACCAGCGGCGCGACCTCCCTGTGTTTGGCCGCGCCATCCCAAGGGTAGATGCCTCGTGCTGGTGGATTCGGTGAATGCTACTGGCGGCCGCGCAGATCTCCCGGATTGCCTGGAGGGTCTCGTTTACCAGCATCCGCCCGCCTTCGGGGCCGACGGGAGCCACCGCCGGATGGGCACCGTAGTGGCCGCCGTTGACGGCCCGCTCGGTGGGGAGGTACCAGCCGGACCCGGCCGCCAGTTGCACGACGAGGGTTTGGGCAGCGGGGCTCTGAGCTTTGATCCGCAGGCCATAGTCCAGGTACAACTCGAAGGGGTTGGTGGCCAGCACGGCCTGGCCGATCCGCAGTGCGTGCACCTCGATGGGCACCGGAGGCAGGGAACGGTCCTTCTCGAAACACTCCAGCACCTGGCGCAGCCGCTGGGGCCACCACAGGTCTAGGTCCATCCGGCTGGCTGTGGCCTGATCGAGCCGGTCCCGGGCCCAGTCTCGTTCCCGGAGTGTGATGGATCGACCAGGCAGTACCAGGCGCCGCACAACGTGCCCTGCGGCGATCTGTCCGGGATGGGGCGACGTGCAGGCCAGGGCATCGGCGACGGCCTGGCCCACACGACGGGCAATCTCCTGGCGTTCGCTGAGCCCGCGGCGGTCGCGCATCTCCTGCTCCTGGGGGCCATACAACAGGAAGTGCGGCGACTGGTCGCCGGCTGCGCCGCACAGGGGCAGAATGTGCAGGTGCTCGCCGAAGCGGCTCCGCAGGTCCAGGCGGACGTCGTGCCAGTAGTCAGCCGACCACTGCGACAGGTTCTCCTCCACCTGCGACGGGCAGGGGATATCCAGGACCAGTCCGGTCAGCCGGGCCCCGTCGTCCCAGATGGGCAGGATGTCGAGGCTGTGGTCCTCATAGCCTTCGATGCACTGGAAATCCGGTCGATCCGTCTTGCCGTACATGACAGCGGTGCCGTCGGCGTAGACGGCCCGACGGTTGTGGCCGACGACCGCATGGGCGAAGACGTGCCCGACCCGGCCGGGGGCGCGAGATTCCCAGGCGGCCACCGCGGCCTCGGCGGCACGGTCGGCGACCCGATCACAGCACTCCTTGGGGGTCATCACGTCTGCGCCGGGGTGCGGATAGGGTCCGTCCTCCAGGACAGGCCCGTCGTGCGTGTGGGTGGCGCTGAGGATGATCCCGTCGGCCGGCACCTCCGGCAGCCGATGGGCCAGGCGCTGGCGCACGCCCTGCTGGAGCGATTCCGGAATCAGGCACAGGTCGCAGGCGATCCAGACCGCGCGAGAAGTCGGCGAGTCGGCGTCGATGGCCAGGGCCGTGAGGGTCAGCGGATCCTTCGCTTCCCTGGCGATGCGGACATGCATCTGCCCAAAGACCTGGCCCGGCCGCTCGGGGGTGAACTCGCGCGACGCCCATCCGAAGCGAGTCATGCCAGGTCCACCTTCTCGACCTGCTCGACGTTTGCCAGCACCTTGCGGAAGGCCTGCGCCACGCGGCAGGCCAGCTCCGCGCCGTTGGGCGGGCGGAGCGGCATGGTCATGCCCGTGTGCCAGTCGCAGTGCTTGACCGCCACCGGGAACCGCGCCAGGTCGTAGCTCACGCTGCTGCCGCCGCATTTCCACGGACAGCCCCGGCCATAGGCGTCCCTGGCGGCGATGGCGGTCATCTCGGGAACGGGCCAGCCCTGCCAGACACCTGTCTCGACGCCCTCGGCTACGAGGGCCTTGACCAGGCTGTTGCGGAAGGCGGCCGCATCGCGGGCGTGGCCCAATGCCTCCATGTCGAAGCGGACGGTGTAGTTGTAATAGTTGTGGCCGTGTCCTTCGGGAACGACGGGGCGGATCAGGTGCGGCGTGTCTGCCAAGGCTTCATGGAGGACTCTGGCGTTTGCGGCGATCCGGACCAGGTATTCGTCCAGCCGGGCGAGCTGTGCCCGGGCGAAGGCGGCCACCAGTTCGCTGCTGCGGTACATCCAGCCCATGCCGTACGCGGGGCTCTGGGCGCCGTGCTCGGGCCGGCGATGCTCGCCGAAGTACCACAAGCGTCTTGCCGCGCTCGAAGAGGGCCTGGTCGCGGGCGACGAAGAAGCCGCCCTCGCCGCTGCACATGATCTTGTTCTGGTTGCAGCTGAAGGCGGCCACGTCGCCGATCGTGCCGACGGTTCGTCCGCGGTACTTCACGCCGTGGGCCTGGCAGCAGTCCTCGATCACCCGCAGATCGTGCCGCCGGGCCACGGCCAGCAGCGGATCCATGTCCACCGACAGGCCGTGCAGGTGCACGGCGATGATCGCCTTGGTCCGCGGCGTGATGGCTTGCTCGATCAGGCCGACGTCGATGTTCATCGTGGCCCAGTCGATGTCGACGAAGACGGGGATGGCGTTGTGGTGCAGGCAGCAGGTGGCCGAGGAGGGCCACGTGTAGGCCGGTACGATCACCTCGTCCCCGCAGCCCACGCCGCAGGCGACCAGGGCCATGTGCAGGGCGGCTGTGCCGCTGTTGCAGAACAGCGCGTGCGGTACACCCACCCAGGCGGCGAACTCTTCCTCCAGCAGCGTGTACTGCGGACCGACAGTATGCCGGCCGCCTTCCAGGGCCTGCATGACGAGCTGGCGGTCCTGGTCGGTGATGGGGGGCCAGGGCTTCTGGAGGCCCTCGGGCACCGCCCGGGGGCCGCCGTGGATGGCGAGAGCCTGATTCATGCCAAGCACTCCTGCACGTGTGGATGCCTGGCGAGTATACGGGCCGGGCCGGACCCGTCAACGCTGCGCTGACACGCGACCCGTCCTGGAACGGCCTTTCGCGCGGGAAGACGGCGCGGCCTCCGGCATCGTGGGATCACGAGTATTCCATTCCGTACGCCTGCGGGACGAGGGCCTGGCTACTGCGGCACGTAGACTTCCGGCACGTAGGTGTACTCGGATTTTGGCGGGCGGACGTAGCCTTTCTCGCGCGGGCGAGGGGGCAGTTCGATCTTCTCGCGCGGGACCTTGCCGCGGGGGATCAGGCCCAACAGGTGGCGGATGCAGTTGAGCCGGGCGCAGCGCTTGTTGTCGGCCTCGACGACGTACCAAGGCGAGCGCTTCGTGTCGGTATAGGCGAACATCGCGTCCTTGGCCATCGAGTACTCCACCCATCGGGCCCGCGACTCCAGGTCCATGGGGCTGATCTTCCAGCGGCGTGTCGGATCCTCGAGCCGCTGGCGGAAGCGGCGCTCCTGCTCCTCGTCGCTGACGCTGAACCAGTACTTGATCAAGGTGATCCCGGCCTGGATCAGCATGTCCTCGAACAGCGGGCAGGTCCGCAGGAACTCCTGGTACTGCTCCTCCGTACAGAAACCCATCACGCGCTCGACGCCGGCGCGGTTGTGCCAGGAACGGTCGAACAGGACGATCTCCTTGGCGGCCGGCAGGTGCGCCACGTACCGCTGGTAGTACCACTGGGTCTTCTCGCGATCAGTCGGGGCGGGCAGGGCAGCCACGCGGCAAATGCGGGGATTGAGGCACTCGGTGATGCGTTTGATCGTGCCGCCCTTGCCAGCGGCGTCGCGGCCCTCGAAGAGCACGACCACGCGCAGGCCCTTGTACTTGACCCACTCCTGGAGTTGGACGAGTTCGACCTGCAGGTCCGCCAGCTCCTTCTCGTACAATTTTCTGTCAATGTGAACGGTCTTGGCCGGGGCAGCCGGGGCGGGTACGGGCTCCGGCCTTTCCGCCAGCTTGCTGCCTGCGCCCGCGGATGTGTCGCCTGCCGAATGCTTCTGCTTCCTGTCGGCCATGTCCAGCCTCCTGAAGACCCGAGGGACCGCGCGAAGTGCACCTCAGTATTATTGGCTGAGTCGACGGCTTTGCACAGTGGGGGACTCGATCGGGAGCGAGGAGCCGGATCCGGGGGAATGGCCATATCGGTCGGCCAAGGGTTCGGCCGGCGGAGGGACTTGCGGGGGATCGGTGCGGGCGGGGCCTTACCGACTGGAGCTGCGGAGCACGTACTGGTCGTGTTCCTGATCGACCTCATCCACTAACCCCAGCACGACGGCCAGGTTGTGGACGGCGGCGTAGGCGTCGTCGCCGGCGGAGATGAGGGTCCGGCCGGCCTCGGGGTTGCTGGCCACGAAGGTGACTTCCTTGCGATAGTCATCGGTACGAACGGTGTAGCCGAGGCCCTCGATCCGCCGGACGAGATGGCGAGTCTGGGCGTGTCGCTGGTGGCAACTTGTATGAATGTCCTTGACCCTTCCGCTCATGTCATTGTCCTTTTTGGCTTTATGTATAATACCGCCCAGGATGTGTCGCTTATGCTAGGAGTTTGTTAATAATGTGTTTCGATGGGGGTAGCTGCCTGGGAGGGGCGGGTTCCGACACGACGGCGAGGTTCAAGGGGGTGACCGGGGTGCTACCGTGCATCCGGCTGGCGGCGCTTGGCCTTACCTGGCGCGAGGGGTTTCAAGGTCAATGCTACCCGGGCCGGCGATCCCGTCCGGCCGGGCTGGGTCACCAGGCGGGCGTCCAGGACATTGCGGCCGGGGTGGAGCCGCCAGTCCACGTGCCGGCTGACGGGCACCCAGGGACCCGCGGCGTCGAACCGCACCTCGAAGCCTTGCCAGTAGGGGTTGATCGTGTGCAGGACCACGGGCAGGACGGGCGAGTCCTTGGAGCGCGGCAGGGCGAGGTCCACGTCGATGTGGGTGCGGCCCAGCGGCGGGTAGACATCCGCCAGGCGCTCGGTCTTGAGGAACAGGCTGCTCCGGTAGCCGCTGTGCAGTCGGGAGCCGAGGAACCGGCTGTCCTTGTCGTAGCGGTTCTGGTACCAGGTTTTGCCGCGGTTGGCGTCGTCGATGAGGAGCAGGTGGCGTTCGTTTCCCTGCCACGGCGCCTGGGAGAAGTAGTTGTTGCGGGTGGGCACGCGGAACCAGAAGTAGCAGCCGGCATGGTCGAAGCCGTCGGGGGCGACGTCGCGGCGGGTGCGGGTCCTCTTGCGACGGGGGCCGACCATGCGGTGGATGGCCTTGGCGCCGCGGGTCCGCATGACCTGGCGGATACCGTAGACGCTGAGCGGCTGGCCGGCATGCTCGAAGTGCACGTCGAACATCGCGTCCAGGGCGATCCACTTGTCGAGCCTGGTAGCTGAAGACCTCGGAGATACCGTGGTGCGTGGACCGCTCGCCCTCGGCGTGGTCGCAGTCGATGCCGAGGTGCCGGGCGGGCCAGCCCAGGGCGGTGGCTGCATACATCAGCACGTCTGCGTAGTGGGAGCAGTAGAAGCCGCGGCCATTGCGAGCCAGGTCGACCAGCAGCCACGGCTGATCCGGGTTCCTCTCGGGCAGACCGCGGGGGACGTTGACGAAGACCCAGTTGCGCAGGAGCAGGAGCTGCTCGATCTCGTCGTGGGTGCCGGCGACGACCTCGTCGAGGCGACAAGCCTCGACCATGCGGGCCAGCCTGCGGGTGGTCGAGGTCTTGCCAGGTGAGAGGGAACTCGTTGGGTTCGATCGGCGGGTTGGCGGACTCATCGAGGCGGGTGACCGCCAGGTTACAGGGGCGGAGCTTCCGCTGGATGGATTGGATGTCCATAGGCAATACCTCCGGGACGCGGGCGGCATTGTAACGGGGAGGGCGGCAGGCGTGCCAGGGGGGAACAACAGGGGCGAGGGACGAGGGGCGAGGGGCGAGTTGCCATGTTGTCACAGGGTCAGCCGTTTCAGTCGGCTGGCTCGAAGCGGCAGACCACGTCGAAGTTCTTGCCGCCGAGGCGCCGGGCGACCATCTCGTCCTTGATCATGGCGATCTTGAGCACGTCGCAGGAGAACTGGGCCTCGTAGTTGGTTTCGATGGCGCGGCCCATGCCGTGCAGGATGACGAAATCGCTGCCGGCGGCGGCGCGGTTGCACTCGTCGCTGATGCGGGAGAGGTCGATCAGCGGGGCGTCGTTGCCCGTGCCGACGGCGGCGATGCGGTCGGTCTTGAGCAGGCGGCGCAAGGTGCTGTCGCGCTCGGAGAGCTCCCGCAGGACGCGGCTGAGTTCGGGCACGGTCACGTCGTTGAGGCTGGGCAGGTCGTTGGCTGCGAGGACGACGCGGCTGCCCCAGAGGGCCAGCTGGCGAGCCAGGGGGACGCAGCCGAGCACCAGGTCGGCCCCGGCGTTGTCGACGAGGAAGAGGACCTGCCTGTACGGCGAGACACCGTCGGCAAAGCGGGATGCCAGCAGATCGAAGGTGTCGCTGAGCCAGGGTCTTCGCGGCAGGGTGCAGCGGGTGCCGAAGAAGTCCAGGCCGTGCTTCTGGTAGTGCTGGACGGTGGCGGCGCAGCCCATGTCGAAGATGTTGCCGGCGAAGACGCCGCGGACGAGGGCCTCGATGCGTTCGGGCATGGCGTGGGCGTCGAGTTCGGCGACCACCTGGGGGAACAGCCGGACCGCGGCGTTGTCCTCGGTGCGTTTGACCTTCTCGTAGGCGTCGGGCCAGTTGAACCTGCGGAGCGCACCGTCGCGAAAGGCGTCCAGGCGCAGGATCGTCAGCGGTCTGTACTTGTCGGGGTTATTGCGGCGGTCCTTCAGGCCGGCGAGGTACTCCTTGCGGAAGCACTCGACGACGTCGGCTGGCTGCGGGCCGTACTGCTCGGTGACGTGCTGGAGCGTGGTGTCGATGTGGCGCATGAAGTGGTCGACCCAGTGCTCGCGAACCTCCGGGTCGTCGGTGAGCTCCCACGTGCACGGCCTGTATTTGGCCGGATACCTGAGTTTGCAGAGGACTGCCATTGTCTATGTTGCCCGCCCTACACATCCGTGTTTGCCGCTGGTCTGCCGCCAAGGTCGGCGAGCAAGGGTACGGCGGTCCGAGGCGGTTGGCAAGGGCCTCAACGGAATGGTCCGTTGAAGTTGCCTTCGGGGCGGGTGATCGTGCCGAGGGGCGGGGGAGTGATGATCTGGTTGATGGGGGGCTGCAGGTTCCGGGCCTGCAGCCTCCTGCGCGATCTGCCGGGCAACGAATTGCTGGTAGCCGGGCCGAGGGGACGTCGTTGGTGGTGGGATTGGGGCCTGGCGAGAGCACGGCCAGGCCGGTGTTGTTGAAGGATTGGAAGTAGAGTTCGTCAGCCGTCAGGCCGAAGCGGTCCTGCATGGTCAGCAGCCGGTCGAACATCGTCTGTTCGACCCAGCGGATCATGGCCTGGTTGACGTACTGGCCGCTGTAGAGGTCCTGCCGCTGTCGGGTGAGACGATTGAGGGCCCGGATCATGCCGGCGTCGGCCAGGGAGATCGCGTAGCGCCCCGTGCCGCGCTCGATGAACATGCGGAAGCCCCAGGTCCCGCGCTTCGTTAGGGTGGCTACGGTGCTGTCGACGACGAAGCTCGAGGCGCAGGCCGCCCTCGCTGACGCCGCCGCGGACCGCGCCGTAGTTGACGTTGACGCGGGCGACCTTGTCGGTGGCGGTGCGGTAGAGGGCCGCGAGGCTGGCCAGGGTCATCCGCTCGACCATCACGACCGTGTAGGGCTCCTCCTGCCCGAAGCGGAGGATCACGCAGCTGCCCAGGCCGGTGCGGACGAGCGTGCCGGCGGGGTAGCGGTCGTTGAGCTGGACCGGTTGCCAGGCGGCGGCGTCGGTGACGGCTGTTCCGACCGGGGCGTGCTGGGCGTGGCCCTTGACCTCGATGACCTCGGCCTCGATGGCGATGCCTTCGGGCGGCTGGGTAGCCGGGGCGGCCTCGGTGGCGGCCGGTTGGGCCGCGGGGATTGTGGGCGTCTGGACCGGCGGGTCCTGCGCGTAGAGCGGGCCGGCGAGCAGCAGGAGGCCGGTCAAGAACGCATATCGTGCAATCGCGGATGTAGTCATGAGTCGGACCTCGTTAGTTTTGACACGGCGCCGGATCATTCACCCGTCGCGCCCAGCATGCCCGTCGCCCAGACAAGCGCTATCAGCGTGCTCCGCTGTGTGCCCCGGGCTCCTGGCATGGCACCCCGGAACAATCCGTCAGCGCACCCGCTGCGCGGCCGGCTGGGTTGTCGCCGGCGGCCGCGGCAATTCGGGCTGGCCGGACTTGTCCCGCATCTCGTCGGTCCAGGTCAGCAGCGAGACGAACTCGCCGCCGGTCAGCACCATGTACGGCGTGCTGGCATCCCAGGGGCGCCCTGGAAGACGGCCTCGCGGAACGCGTACCGCCGGTCGCCGACGTGGAGCCCGCGGCCCAGCAGGTTCAGGTTGATCCCGCCGCGGACCCGTGCCACCTGGACGGCCATGAAGGCAGCCGTGCTCTTGTCGATAGCCTGGTCGGGGGCGAGTTTCCATTCGGACCGAGCGATATCGCGACGGAAGACCTCCCGCTGGTTGCTGGCGAAGTCGGCGCCGGGGTCCTGGTCGGTGGCGGCGATGAGCATTGCGCGGTAGGCCTCGGCGGCGCTGACCATGGGCTGATCGGCGAGCCACGACAGGAAGCTGTCGCGGTCGAGGGTGGTCGGGTCGATCTTCGGCTGGGGACGGGTGACCGCGCAGCCAGCCAGCAGGAGGATCAGGATTGCGGGTATCAGTCGGTTCATCTCGCGCCTCGCGCCGGGTTTCAGGGCCGGCGAATCAGTCGTCCCCTCTTAGAAACTATAGGTCACGCCGAACAGGAAGAACGTCCGCGCCGGTGTCGCTGAAGGCGTCACCCGGGAAGAACACGCCGTAGCGGGCGGTTGTGGCCAGCTCCTGCGTGATCTGGTAGTTCACGTAGTAGTCCATCTCCCAGCCGAGGTAGCCGGCCTGCTGGTCGGCGGTGAAGTCGCTGACCGCGCCGGTTTCCTTGTTCTTGGCGTAGAGGAACCAGTCGGTGCCGACCCGCAGGCGGCGCAGGGTCCCGGTGTTGGTGAAGGGCAGGGCCGATGCGCCGATCCGCCAGATGTGGATGTTGGTCAGCCGCGGCGCGAACGACAGGCCCGTGTCGCGATAGCCCATGCCGATGAACGAGGAGTCGACGCCGCTGGTGTTGCCGCCGATGGGATCGATCGGGCTGTTGCGGCGGTCGCCGTCCCCGCTGGCGAACATGTATTCCAGGTCGAAGTTGGGCTGGTATTTGTTTGGCAGGACGTAGCTCAGCAGGGCGTCGAAGCCCAAGGCGTTAATGGGGTCGCTGCTGGACGTCGCGTTGTCGCCGGCGCTGTGACCGCCCTCGTAGACGATCTCGGTCGAATAGCGAAGATACCTGGCCAGTTGCCCCATCGAGCCGAACCCCGAATAGAACGAGTCGTAGCCGTACGCTTGGCGACCATCCCAGAAGGAGTGCCGGTTGTCATCGTCATTCCAGAAGACGTACGCGAAAGGCGTGTGCTGTGGGCCGCGGTAGCGGACCTCGATTCCCGAGATATCGCGGTCCGTCTGGCCGCTCCGCGGGCGGCTCGGCTCGAAGATGTCGTCCATGCCGTGGACGGTCTGGCCCAGCAGGCCCGTGACCTCGACGTTGTTGAACTGGGTCTTCAGGAGGACCGCGTCGAGCGGCATCGCCAGGGCGTAGCCGGAACCGAAGGTGACATATTGGCGTCCGACCTTGGTCTGGAGCCCGAAGGGCAGGTCGGTCTTGGCGTAGGTCTTGAGGGCCTGGCCGAGGTCGAACTGGTACCAGAGGCGGTCGGCGTCGGGGCCGTCGAAGTCGTTTTCCACGCCGTTATCGCTGTCCCCGGCGTTGAAATCGGTGTAGGTCATCTTCAGGCGGGCATAGAACTGGTGGGTGCCGTAATCGCCCGTGCCGGCGATCCAGGGGCGGTTGTCCCAGGACCGCTCGGTGCGGTGCTTGAGGCCGTCGTTGATCTCGAAGAGGTAGAAGCTCTGCCAGTCGCCGGCGTCGATCTGCCAGGTCTGCGAGGGCGGCAGGTTTTCGGCGAACTGCGTGCGGATCTGCTCCTCGACCTGTCGCTCCTGCTGGATCTGGGTCTGGGCGAACGGCAGACCGGCCTGGCCAAAGGCCGGGACGCTCGCAAGGATCCACGCCGCCGCCAGTAACAGGACTGCGCCGGCAGGCCGGTTGCGGCCGGTACGGGAGTCCCTGCGGGAAGAAACGGTTCTGTTCACAGTGCGACCCTTATAGTTGCGCCAGGAGTTGCCGTCCGGGGGGTATCATGGCGGGCCGAGGGGCCTTTTTCAAGCGTGATTATCCGAACCGGGACAGGAAGACGGGCCGGGAACCGGCTACTATGTGTCGGAATCGCGCGCTGTTGTTGTCGGTCACGGGGTTTGACAGTCGGCCGGACCAACGGCAGATTGGCGGGTCGCCTCCCTGCCTGCGGGGAGGGGTTTGGCGTGGCAAGGGCGGCATTGACCGTCCGTGCCGACGATGATGGGCACGCGGAATCACCTGATGGATCCGACAATCACGATCGCCGCCGTTGGGGACATCGACATCGCGGACTACCTGCGACCGCGGACGGCCGCCTCCGGTCCGATGTGGGCCTTCGAGCCGTGCCGGGACCTGCTGCGGGCGGACATCCTGTTCGGCAACCTGGAGTGCGTGGCCTTTCGCCCGCCGTGGCCGGAAGAGCCGCCCAACGAGCGGGAGAGTTTTCACCTGTCCTGGCCGGAGGCGATGGGTTTGGTCCAGGCCGGCTTCGACGTGCTGGGGTTAGCCAACAACCACATCCTGGACTACGGCGCGGATCGGGCGATGGAGACGATCGAGTTCTGCCGGTCCAACGGCATCGCGCACGTGGGGCTCGGGGCCGATCCGGCAGGGGCCAGGCGACCCGCGGTGATCGAGCGGCGGGGGGTGAAGGTGGGCTTTCTGGCGTACGTCGAGGACGTGCCGGGCCTGAAGCGTCAGACCGATCCGGGGCCGGCCTACATCTGCGAGCGGCAGATCCGCGAGGATATTGTTCAGCTGCGCGACCGCGGGGTCGACCTGGTGGTGGTCAGCCTGCACGCGGATATGGAGTTCGCCGACCACCCGGCGCCGCACCGCGTGGCCCTCTCGCGGCGTCTGATCCACGCGGGGGCGGACATCCTGCTGGGGCATCACCCGCACGTGCCGCAGGGGATCGAGCGCTGCGGGCGGGGGCTGATCGTCTACAGTCTGGGCGATTTCATCTTTCCGGTGGCGGGCGACCCGTACCTGGAGGGCAACAGCCGCTGGACCGACCAGTCGTTTATCCTGCGGGTCCGCGCGGGCAAGCGCGGTTACCTGTCGCACGAGATCGTGCCGGTGCGGATCGAGGAGTCTGGCCGGCCCGTGCCGATGACGGCTGCGCAGGCCGCGCCGCTGCTGGCGCGCCAGGAGCGGATCAGCCGGGACCTGGCCGATCCCGCCGCGATGGAACGGGCCTGGGTCGAGACGGCCCGGCGCTGGTGGCGGATCAACATTGAGTGGCTGGCCAATGCCGTTCGCGAGAAGGGGCCCGAGTACGCGGCGAGGCATTTTCTGCGGGAGTTCTTCTACGAGGAGAACGGCCCGTGGGTCCGCCGCATGGTCGGCGAGGTCTTGCGGGAGATGCCCGCCAGGACGTGGGAGCAGCCGGTGCCGCTCAAGCGGACGGCCGGGCGCAACGGCCAGGCCGTCGGTCGCAGGAACGGAGATGGTCGGGCGGTCCGCGCGAACGGAAATGGCAAGGCAGCCGGCCCCGACGCCAGAGGCGGCAAGGCAGGCGGGCTCAACCGGCACCTGCCGATTGCCCGACCGGTTTCCGGGGACGAGAGCGTGCAGGCCGCGGGCGAGTGATGTTTCCTTGAGCGAGGCGCACGATGGACAACACGATCAGCCTGGCTGCGGTGGGTGACATCTGCATCAGCGGCTATATCCGCGAGAACGTCCGCAAGCACGGGGCGGCCTGGCCGTTCGAGCTGGTTCGCGAGGCGCTGCGGGCGGATATCGCGTTCGGCAACCTCGAGTGCGTGGCGTACAAGCCGGGCGAGCCGGAGCCGCAGAGCCGCCTGCGGATGATCATGGACTGGAACGATGGCGCGGGCCTCAAGGAGGCCGGGTTTGCCGCGCTGAACCTGGCGAACAACCACATCCTGGATTTCGGCGGCGGTCCCGGCCTGCAGACGATCGACTTCTGCCGGGGCCTGGGCATCGCCCACGTGGGCTTCGGACAGGACCAGGCGCAGGCCCGCCAGCCGGTCATCCTCGAGCGGGGCGGGGTGAAGGTGGGCTTTCTGGGCTATGCCGAGGACGTGCCCGGCCTGAAGCGCCAGGTTGCGCCGGGTCCGGCCTATATCAGCGAGCCGAACATCCTCGAGGACATCGACGAGCTGAAGGACTCCGGGGCGGACGTGGTGGTCGTCAGCCTGCACGCCGACGTGGAGTTCGTGGACTGGCCGGCCCCGCACCGCGTGGCGATGAGCCGGCGCCTGGTCGACGCGGGGGCCGACGTCGTGCTGGAGCATCATCCGCATGTGACGCAGGGGGTGGAGGAATACGGCGACGGGCTGATCGCGTACAGTCTGGGCAACTTCGTCTTCCCGGTCCACGGCAGCAGCTACATGCGGACGGGCAGCCCCTGGACGGACAAGTCGTTCGTGTTGCGGGTGGCGCTGGGTAAGGACGGCTACATATCCCACGAAATTGTACCGGTGAAGATCGAGGAGTCGGGCCGGCCTGCTCCCATGGCCCCCGACGCGGCAGCGGCCCTGCTGGAGCGGCACGGGCGGATCAGCGACGACCTGGCCGACCCGCAGGCGCTGGACCGCGCGTGGCTGGAGACGGCCCGGCGGTACGTGCGGATCAACGTCGAGTGGCTGACGGAGGCCCTGCGGGACAAGGGGATGGACTACGCCTCGAGCGAGTTCATGCAGCGGCTGTTCTACGACGAGAACCTGCCGTGGCTGGGCCGGGCGATCGAGGACCTGATCAGCCAGATGCCGCCGCGGGCGTGGGAGAGCGCGTAACCTAGAATCGCGCGTCCGGCTTGGGCTTCATCTCGACCTGGACGCCGAGTTCCTTGGACACGGCCTGCAGGGGTTTGGACAGTTCGCCCTGGTCGATGAAGCTGGGCAACTCCACCTCGATCGTCATGACGTACAGCGGCTGGGCCCGCTGGATGACGCTGGTCCGCAGGTTGGTGATGTTGACGTTGCGCTCCGCCAGCAGGGCGGTCAGCCGGGCTACGATGCCGGGCTTGTCCGAGCCATAGACGAGGATCAGGTGCCGGGCCGACTCCGTCTGCGGCTCGACCTCCTCGGGCGGGATGTCAGCCACGTGGATCGTCAGCTGCAGTGGGCGCTGGGCGGCACTGAGCCGTTCGGCGAGTCTGCTGGCTGGTGAAGCCCTCCGGCAGGCGCAGCATCAGCATGATCGCGAAGTCGCCCCCCAGCCGCGCCATCGTCGAGTCCTCGATGTTGCAACCGGCCTGGAAGAGCACCGCGGAGACGGCGGCGACGATCCCCGGCTTGTCTTTGCCGACCGCGGAGAGCAACGCGTAATTGGCCATGAGGTAATGCCTCCTTAACGGCTGGGCTGCGGGGAGAGGACCTTGACGGTCGTCCAGGCGCGGTACTCGCGGCGGTCCTTGGTTTGAATGACGACGCTGATCACGTGGTCGCCTGGGGCGGTGAGGATCCGCTGGCCGGTCGGGCTGTTGCAGACGGGCTCGTCGTTGTCCGTCCACAGGCAGCTGCCGCCCTGGAGGACTTCGGTGGGGGCCTGCACGTCGAACGAAATATACAGGGGGGCCAGCCCGATCTTCGGGTTGGCGATCGCGCGAACGCCGGGCAGGACGGCTGGCTGCGCGGGGGATGCGGGGGCAGCGGCCGGCTGCAACGGCTTGCCGGCGGTCTTGCCGGGCGCTGCGGCAGGGGTGCCATTACCTGGATGCGGGCTGTTTACCGCCAGGAGGCGCGGCTTGGGCGCCGGTGCGGCGGACGCCTGGGCCGGGGTCGGTGCGGGCTTGATGAGTTCGTCGGCTGGCGTGCGGTTCGACAGCGGCAGCGGCCTGGTCAGCTCGTCGGCGGGACTGCGCTGCGACAGGACCGGCCCGGCAGCGGGCAGCTCGGCGATGCCCGCAAACTCGGCGGGGATCAGGCGGAGCTTGGCGAGGGTCTCCTGGGCCATGGCGGGCCGGACCGGTTGGATCGGGGGTTTGCTGACACGGGCAAAGAACGCGGCGGCTGTCTGCGGGGTGCGTTCATGGCCCAGGCCGATGACCACCCGGCCGTCCACGAAGCGGAAGTTGTGCTCCTTGTACCACATGATGGCCTCAGTGGACTCGGCGCGGCAGACGGCGAAGTCGTTCTCGCCGAAGAACACGCCGATGGGCATGTCCTGGTAGTAGGAGACGTTGGCGGCGTCCAGGATGCTCGATGAGAAGTTGGACTGCCGGGGTGCCAGGCAGGTGAAGAGGTTCGGGTGGCGGTTGACCATGTAGTGGGCCATGTAGCCGCCGCTGCTCCAGCTGGAGGCCAGGACGCGGGTGCTGTCGGCCTGGGTGGTGCGGAAGACGATCTCCATGATGTTGAGGACGGCCTGTTCGTCCTCGTGGACATAGTTGTGCATCTTTTTCAGCGGAAATTCCATCATCAGGTCGGAGGTCTTGAGTTCGGGGGCGATCACGATCAGGCCGTAGTTGTCGGCCTCGTACTGCCACTCTTTGGCCTGGGAGGCGGCGTGGTCGAACGGTTTCATGCCGTGGAAGGTCACGACCACCGGCCAGCGGCGGTTGGGGTTGGCGCGGACGCCCTGGGCGTAGTCCTCGGGCAGGTAGAGCCAGTAGCCGCGGTTGGTCTGGCGTTCCGTGTTGTAGAATTGCTGGCCCGTGCCGTGTGGCTGGGGCACGACGCAGCCGGCCAGGAGAGTGGCCAGGGCAGCAATCACCAACCTGGCCGGCCAAGCTGGAATCCGAAGGTGCATCCGGTATGCGATACTGTTTGTCACGTCCATGTCACTTCCATCACGCCGGTTACGTTTCAAGCCCGGCCATTATACGCAGATTCCGATAAATTCACAGCCATCGGGGGGACCATTTGTATATCAGCATTTGGCTGCCAGATTCTTCAGGGCGCGGGATTATAAGTCCTGCGACGGGGTCCGGGCGATGGCGCCGAGGCGGCTGGCGGGTCTCGACCGTGGCGCAGGGCGCCGGTAAGATCATGCCCATACGTGCCAGAGGGACGGTAGAACCATGTCGGACACTTTCGTTCATCTTCATAACCACAGCCACTACAGCCTGCTGGATGGTGCGACGCGGATCGAAGACCTGGTCCAGACGTGCAAGGACATGGGCATGCCCGCTGTGGCGCTGACCGACCACGGAAACATGTTCGGCGTCATCGAGTTTTACCAGGCGGCCACCAAGGTCGGAATCAAGCCGATCGTGGGGCTGGAGGCGTACATCGCCCCGGGCAGCCGCAAGGACCGGACCAACCGGGCGCCGGGGAGGCTGCCTACCACATCCTGCTGCTGGCAAAGGACTTGGAAGGCTATCGGAACCTGCTGAAGCTTTCGAGCATCGCGTACCTGGAGGGGTTCTACTACAAGCCGCGGATCGATAAGGAGGTGCTCGCCCGGTTCAACCAGGGGATCATCTGCGCAACGGCGTGCTTGGCGGGCGAGGTGCCCCAGATGCTGCTGCAGGGAGACGAGGCCGGGGCGCTCAAGGCGGTGGATGAGCTGGCGACGATCTTCGGCCCCGAGCGGCTGTTCATCGAGCTGCAGGACCATGGCCTCGCCGAGCAGAAGCAGACAAACCCGGTGCTGGCGGACATCGCCCGGCGCAAGGGGCTGGGGTTGATCGCGACGAATGACATTCATTACCTGCGGCACGAGGACGCGGAGGCCCAGGACATCCTGCTGTGCATCTCGACGGGCAAGCAGTTCGACGATCCGCAACGGATGAAATTCGGTTCGGACCAGTTCTACCTGAAGAGCCCGCAGGAGATGCGGGACCTGTTCGCGGACTACCCCGAGGCGATCGACAACGCCCGCCGCGTAGCCGAGATGTGCAACTGCGAGCTGAAGTTCAAGCGGCAGACGCCGGTGTTCGCGTGTCCGGGCGGCCAGGTGGACAAGGACTATCTCCGCGCGCTGGTGTACGAGGGGGCGAAGGTCCGCTATAGAGAGGTGAGCGAGGAGATCCGGGAGCGGATCGACTACGAGCTGCAGGTGATCCAGAGCAAGGGGTTCTCGCAGCTACTTCCTGATCGTGCACGACTTCATGAGCTGGGCGCGGCAGCACGACATTCCGTGCGGGGCGAGGGGGTCGGGGTGCTCATCGGTGGTCGGCTACTGCCTGCGGATCAGCGAGGCGGACCCGCTGCGGTACGGCCTGTACTTCGAGCGGTTCATGGACCCGGACCGCGACGAGATGCCCGACATCGACGTGGACATCTGCCAGGAGGGGCGGCAGGCGGTCATCGACTACGTCCGCCGCAAGTACGGGCACGTCGCGCAGATCATCACCTTCGGGACGCTCAAGGCGCGGGCGGCGATCCGGGACATCTGCCGCGTGCTGGGCGTGTCGCTGATGGACGCCGACCGCATCGCCAAGCTCGTGCCGGAAGTGCTGCACATGACGGTCGACCTGGCGCTGGAGCAGGAGCCGGACCTCAAGGCTGAGTACACCAACAACCCGCAGGTCCGCAAGGTGCTCGACATCGCGCAGGAAGCTGGAGGGGCTCAGCCGGCACGCATCGGTGCACGCGGCGGGAGTGGTGATCGCGGACCGGCCGCTGGACGACTTCCTGCCGCTGTACAAGCAGGCCGACAGCGAGCACGTGATCACGCAGTCTGCAGGGGCCGGACGTGGAGAAGGTGGGCCTGCTGAAGATGGACTTCCTGGGCCTGCGGACGCTGACGGTGCTGGAGCGGGCGCGGCAGTGGGTCCGGCAGCTGCACGGGGGCGACATCGACCTGGAGGCGCTGGACCTGAACGACCAGAAGGTCTACCAGATCTTCTCGCACGGGCTGACCAAGGGGGTGTTCCAGTTCGAGTCCGGCGGGATGAAGGACGTGCTGGCCAAGATGAAGCCCAGCCGGATCGAGGACCTGATCGCCGCCAACGCGCTGTACCGGCCCGGCCCGATGGTCAACATCGACGCGTACTGCGCCCGCAAGCACGGCGAGCGGTGGACCACGCCGCACCCGATCATGACGCAGGTGCTGGAAGAGACCTACGGCATCATGGTCTACCAGGAGCAGGTGTCGCAGCTGGTGAACCTGCTGGGGGGCGATCGAGCTGAAGCGCGCGTTCCGGCTGGCCAAGGCGATCAGCAAGAAGAAGACCTCGATGATCGAGGCCGAGAAGGAGCCGTTTATCGCCGGGGCGATGAAGAACGGCCTGGACCGCAAGACGGTCGAGGGGATCTTCGACGAAATCCTGCGTTTCGGCGGGTACGCATTCAACAAGAGCCACTCCGCCCGGTACGCGGTCGTCGCCTTCCAGACCGCGTACATGAAGACGTACCACGCGACCGAGTTCATGGCGGCGCTGCTGACCTTCGAGAGCGGGCAGATCGCCAAGATCGGCGAGTACGTCGAGGAATGCCGGCGGATGGGCATCACGGTCAACCCGCCGGACATTAACGTGTCCGAGACGGACTTCACGCCGGTGCCGGAGAAGACGGGCAAGGGGTCGATCCTGTTCGGGCTCTCGGCGATCAAGGGAGTCGGCGAGAAGGCGGTGGCGGAGATCATCAAGGCCCGCCAGGAGGGCGGGGCGTTCAAGAGCATCTTCGATTTCTGCGAGCGGGTGGACCTGTCGCACGTGAACCGCGCGGTGGTCGAGGCGCTGATCAAGGCGGGGGCGTTCGACTTTACCGGCGCGATGCGCCGCGCCCTGTGCGAGGTGCTCGACAAGGCCATCGAGATCGGCCAGGCCTCCCAGGCGGACAAGCGCAACGGGCAGCTCTCGCTGCTGGATGGGTTCGATTCGGGCGAGCCGACGAGGCGGGTCGAGCCGGCGATCCCGGCCAGCGAGTGGTCGGAAAGCGAGATGCTCAAGCACGAGAAGGAGGTGCTGGGGATCTACGTCACGAAGCACCCGCTGACGCAGTGCAGCGAGGAGATGGAGCGTTACAGCACGGTGTTCACGAACGAGTCTGGTGCGAGTACCAGGACGGGGCGGAGGTGATTCTCGGCGGGATCATCACGGGCATGCGGACGGTGATCACCAAGCAGGGCAAGAACGCCGGCAGCAAGATGGGGATCCTGCGGATTGAGGATTTGCAGGGGCAGATCGAGGCGATCGTCTTTCCCGACCAGTTGTCGAGCTCACAAGGACGACCTGGCGCAGGACAGCATCATCTTCCTGAAGGGCAAGGTGGACCGGAAGCGAGAGGAGCCGAGTTTGCGGGTGTTTGAGGTGATCCCGTTCAAGGATCGATTCGCCAAGCTCGCGCCGGATTTGTGGGTCCGCATCAACTGCGTGGCGCTAGCGGAAGAGGTGCTGGACGAACTGCAGAAGACGCTGCTGGCGTGCCCGGGGGACCGGCCGCTGTTCATGGAGGTCGTTACGGCGGACGGACTGGTTGCGACGGTGCGGAGCGGCCAGCGGTGCTGCATCGCCCCGACGGAGCCGCTGATCGAGAAACTGAAGTGCCTGGTGGGGCCGGACGCGGTGCGGACGTTCGAGTCTGCGCCGGCGGCGGGCGGCCAGCGGGCAGGCCAACGGAAACGGGCCCAACGGCAACGCGTACGGCAACGGCGGGGCGAGGGCGGCATACAACGGCCGGGCAGCCGGTGCGGCGGTGATGGAGAGCGACGGGGAAGATTGATGTATCGTTGCCGGGGCGAGCCGCGAGGGGCAGGACGGTGCGCATGGACCACGTCAGAAAGATCGTCGTGATGGTGGCGGTTTGCGTCGGCGCGATGGTCGCCGGGTGCAAGACCGTGCCGGTCGCGCGGATGGAGTCCACTGAACCGCGCGAGCCGGACGCGGTCGAGCAGGCGGCGGCGGTCAGCCGGAAACTGATCGAGGCGGGGGCGCCTCTGAGCGCCGCGCAGGCGCAAGGCCTGCTACCGCCGTCCGAGCACACGATGAAGGTGGCAGAGCTACCGAAGTTTCTGGCGGGGGAACGGGGCTTCGATGAAAAGGCGGCAGCCGGGGCGATGGCCCAGCTGTACGAGGACTTCGTGGAGGCCAAGCAAGGTCGTCAGGCGGCGGTGGAGACCCGGCCGACGGGGGAGAGATGGCGGTCGGATGCCGCATTTCTGGATTGCACGATCTGGCTGTACCGGTGGCAGGCGCCGAGCAAGATGATGCCGAAGGGGCTGCTCTTGTCGCACGAGGAGGGGTTGGGGTTGTCGAGCTATTTCCTGATCGAGAACGGGGTGGTGGTGCAGGCGGGGTATATGGTGCGGAGGGAGAAGTAGGGGGCTATTTCACCCACGGCGGCCGGTCCGGCAGGCGTTGCTGGAAGGCGGCGATTTTGGCGTCCTGGCAGGGGCCGGCGTAGCTGCCGCGGACGAAGCGGTTGAAGGCGTCGGCGATCAGCTCCTGCCAGGAGGCGTCTTCGTGGCCGGGGATGGTGGGGAAGAAGAGGACGTTGTTGGCGCGGGCGGCGTCGAGATCGCCCGGGGCGTCGCCGATCATCAGCACCTTGGGCGTCTCGTACCGGCCGGCCATGGCGACCTTGAGCTGCTCGGCCTTGGTGCCGAGTTCCTGGCCGCCGAGCAGGGAGACGCAACTCGCGAGACCGTGCTCGTTCCACTCCTTGTAGCAGGAGACGTGGGGCATCTGGGAGACGACGATCACGTCGGCCTTGTTGGCCATCATGGTCAGGGCGGCCTTGACGGCGGGGAACGGTTTGACGCCGTGGGCGTGCTTGTCGACGGAGGCGTTCACGCCGTTGCTCCAGTCCATGACTTGCCGGAGTTCGGGGCTGCTGGTCTCGGCGATGGCAGCCTTGAGGCCGGAGTTGCTCTTGGGGTGCTTGGACTGGCAGAAGGCCCGCAGGTCGGTCATGGGTGGGATGGTCACGCCGGCGGCGCCGACCTCGGGGCGGTCGCGGAGGAGGTCCAGGACCATCAGCAGGGCGGGGAAGCGGTTCAGGCCTCGCCAGGTGGAGTAGAGGTTGACGAACTGCTCGGTCTGCTCCACCAGCGGAGTGATCTTCTCGAGGCGCCAGAAACGGATGATTTCGGGCGTAAAACAGCGGATGTGCTTGAAGGTCATCGCATCCATTGCGCATCCATCGGAGTCGACCGCGACGAGGAAGTCATGCCGTTTGTCGAATGCGGCGGCGGAGGTCGGGACGGTAGTGGACATCGGATTGTCTCTCCTGGCCAATGCCCCGGGGCGGCCGCGAAACAGGGGGCTGCTGCCTCGGGATGGCTCGCGAGGGGGGAGTATACCTATTTGGGGGCGGGACTGCTAGAATGCCCGACTTGATGAACCACGGAGGCACGGAGAGACGGAGAACGGCCTGAGTTGGCTGACACATCCACCCTGCCGACATGGCAAACGAGAACGTGGTGGAGCGTACCTGGAGGCGCGGCATGGCTTCGAACAAAGAGTCGTACATTGACGGGATTCTCGGCAAGATGTCGCCGGAGCAGAAGGTCGGCCAGTGCGTGACGTTCGAGTTCTGCGGCACGCGGGTCGACTCGCACGCGTATGACAAGATCCTGCGGCATCAGGTGGGCGGGCTGCGGATCACGCCGCACATCTACACCGAGGAGGCCTATGGCAGCCGGCTGGTGGCAGGCGCGGAGATGCAGCGCCTCTCGCCGTACGCGCCGCCGAAGGAGTACGCGAAGATCATCAACCGGTTGCAGGAGATCGCCCTGTCGCGGAGTCCGGGCATCCCGCTGCACATCAGTTCGGACCAGGAGGGCGACTTCAGCCAGGATTACGCGCGGGGCGGCGTGCATCTGTTTCCCAGCCCCATGGGCATGGCGGCGACGGACGACCCGGAACTGGTGTACCGGGCGTACCGGGTGGTTGCGCGGCAGCAGCGGGCAGTGGGCGTCCGGCAGATGCACACGCCGTGCCTGGACGTGAACATCGACCCGCGGAACCCGGAGATCTGCACGCGGAGCTTCAGCGACGATCTGGACCGCTGCATCAAGTTCGGTCTGGCGCAGCTGCGGGCGTTCCAGGATGAGGGGCTCGTCGGCACGGGCAAGCACTTCCCGGGTCGGGGCGATTCGGCGGTCGACGTCCACCACACCACCGACATCAACCGTGCCAGCCGTCAGAGGCTGTGGGACCTGGAACTGGCGCCGTACCGGGCGTTGATCGACGCGGGGCTGCCGTGCGTGATGATCGGGCACAGCATCTACCCGGCGTTGGACCCGTCGGAGCGGCCGGCCTCGGTATCGCGGAAGATCGTGACGGACCTGCTGCGCAACGAGATGGAGTTCAAGGGCGTCATTACGACCGATGCGATGGGCATGAAGGGGGTGATGGACCTGTTCAAGAGCTACGGCCAGGCGTGCGCGGAGGCGCTGCTGGCCGGCAGCGACCTGATCCTCAGCAAGTGCGACGCCAGCAAGCGGAACGAGGTGATCGACAGCTGCCTGGCGTACGTAAAGGAAGGCAAGATCAGCGAGGCGGAGCTGGATGCGCACGTGCGGCGGGTGCTGGGCATGAAGTGGGATTACGGCCTGTTCGCGAATCCGTTTGTCGATCCGGACAAGGCCACCGTGCCGATCGACGATCCGGTGTCGCTGGCGACCTGTCGGGAGACGGCACTGAAGGCGACGGTGGTGGTTCGCGACCGGGCGAAGCCTGCTGCCGTTGAGTCCCGACACGCCGGTGCTGGTGACGGAGCCGCGCTATCCGATCTACCAGAACAAGGCCGACGACGTGTGGTATCACTCGAACATGCTGCAGGAGTTCGTCCGCCAGCACGCTAGGACTGTCTACGACCGCGAGACCGACCTGGAGACCACGCCCGAGCAGGCCAAGGCGGTCCTGGAGATGGCCCAGAAGGTGGACGTGGTCATCGCGGTGAGCTTCTTCTTCCGCGGCAACCCGACCAACGGGGACCTGATCCGCGAGTTGCTGAAACGCGGCAAGAAGGTGATCCAGGTGTCGGCGTGCCCGTACGACAATGTGTGCGTGGCCGAAGCGCCGACGCTGATGGTGACGTTCTCCGCGATGCCGCGGTCGCACGAGGCGGCGGCCAGCGTGATCTACGGCAAGGCGAAGGCGGGCGGGACGTGGCCGCTGAAGGACTTCCGCCTGTGATGACCTCGCGTGGACGAGTGCAAGCGGTCTTGCGGCGGCGGATCCCCGACCGGGTGCCGATCGACCTGGGCTCCAACCGGATGACCGGCATTCAGTGCTGGGCGTACAAGAGTCTGCGCAAGGTGCTGGGGCTGCCGGAGTGCAAGCCGCGGGTGTTCGATCTCATGCAGATGCTGGCTGAGGTCGACATGGACGTGATCGAGGCGATCGGGGCGGACGTGCTGCCGGTGTACATCGACGGCATGATGCCGTTCGGGCTGCAGCCGGAGAACTGGCGGCCGCTGACGCTGTTTGACGGGACGGAGGTCCTCGTGCCGGGGGACCTGCGCATCCACGAGGACGGCTGCGGAGATTGGCTGATCCGGGAGGGGCAAAGGCCGGACGGGAAGATCCTGGGGCGGATGCCGAAGGGCGGGTCGTACTTCGACTACGAGGGCGACAACAACATCCCGGACGAGATCGTCTATCCGGACCTGGACACGTGGACGGCTGCCTGGCAGATTCCGGCGCTCAGCGACGCGGTGCTGGATAGTGTCGAGCGCCGGGCCAGGCATCTCTACGAGACGACGGACAAGGCGCTGTTCCTGAACTACTTTCGTGGCGGGATGGTCCTGGCGTTCAACGTGCCGACGTGGCTGGTCTCGCTGGTGGACAACCCGGCGTGGGTGAAGGAGTACCACCGGCGGCAGGCGGAGTGGCACTGCCGGAACCTGGCGAGGCTGCTGGACCGGGTGGCGCCGTACGTGGAGGTGGTGGGCATCAGCGGGACGGACTGGGGGACGCAGAAGGGGGAGATGTTCTCGCCGGCGGTGTTTGCGGAGCTCTTCGCCCCGTACATCGCGAAGGTCAACGGCGTGGCGCACGAGTACGGCAAGCCGACGTGGTTCCATTGCTGCGGGTCGATCCGGCGCTTCCTGCCGGAGTTCGTGAGGATGGGCGTGGACTGCCTCAACCCCGTGCAGACTACGGCGGCCAACATGGACCCGCGGCAGCTCAAACGCGAGTTCGGCAAGGACTTTGTCTTCTGGGGCGGCGGGATCAACACGCAGCAGACGCTGCCGTTCGGGACGGTAGAAGCCGTCCAGCGCGAGGCGGCTGAGCGGGTACGGATCTTCGGGGCCGGCGGGGGCTTCGTGTTCAACCCGGTTCACAACATCCAGAAGGACTGCAGCGGGGAGAACCTGGTGGCGATGTACCGGGCGGTGATGGCGGCGGGGCGGTAGTGAATCAGCCCGTCGCCGCCTTGCCGGCCGGTGCCTCCTGCGGTTCCGCCGGCACCACCCGGACCGCGGTGGGCGGCGTCGCCGGCAGGCGGTACAGGATGGCCAGGTACACCAGCGCCAGGGCGAAGGTGACGATGCTGATCACCTGCGACATCGTGAGGTTCATGCCCAGCAGGCGCCAGTCAGCCGGGTTGTCCCCGCGGATGAGCTCCTCCAGAAAGCGGCCGATGCCGTAGAAGATGAACACCAGCCCGAAGACCATTCCCTGCTGGCGTCGCCGCATGAAGACCAGGTGCAGCAGCAGGGCGATCAGCAGGGCGTCGACGATCGCGTATAGCTGCGTCGGATGCACCGGGAGCGAGCGATAGTGGGCCGCCAGCGCCGTTACGTCGCTGGGGGTCAGGCCGTATTGGTCGTGGGCGTAGATCAGGTCGGCGTATTCCTTGCGCTGCTGGTCGGCGAGTTTTTTGGCGCGGGCCAGGTCTTCCTGCACGGAGGCGATCGTCTCCGCGCCTTCCTTGTCCTTGCGGGCCTGGTCGAGGGCCTCCTGGGCCTGCTCGAGTTTCTGCTGCGGGGCCCAGAGGGTCTCGGCACTCATGCCGATGTGCTCGCGATGGATCGGAACGGGCAGGTTGTAGTTGCTGGGGTGGTAGAGCAGCTGCTCCGGCACGTTGAGCATCCCAATCCGCCAGTGCTCCATGAACGGCGTGCTCTCCCAGCCGTACGGGAACGTAACGGCCCATGGTACCTTCTGGGTGGGGCGCCCAGCAGCAGCCGTTCAGGAAGCAGCCCATCCGCCCGAAGGCCAGCCCCACCATCAATGACGGGGCCAGGATGTCCAGGTACAGCCGGATCGAGTGCTTCGCCCATACCAGGTAGACCAGGGCGCACAGCACGGCCAGCAGGAAGCCGCCGTAGAAGACCAGGCCGCCGGCCGTCACGTTGATCGCCGCCATCAGGGGGCTTGGGGTGTGGGCGAAGTCCCGGTCCCAGAACTGCCAGACGTAGAACAGGCGGGCACCCACGATGCCCGAGATCAGCGAGACAAAACCCAAGTTCAGGATGACGTTGGGGTCGCCCTTGACCTTCTGGGCGCGGTACATCGCCCACCAGGTAGCGGCGAAGAAACCGAGCATCATCATCAGGCCGTAGGCCTTGATGGAGAACCCGAACGGTAGATTCAAGATGACTGGATGCATTCTGGTCTCCAATGATAATCACTTCTATGGCACTTGCACCAGCAGGTTGTCGATCAGCCGGATCGTCCCGATGCGGATCGCCCCGGCCAGCAGGACCGTCCCGTGCAGTGGGTCCGTGCTTTCGAGCGTCCGAGCGTCGACCGGCTCGAGATAGTCGATCCGCGACGGGCCGGCTGCCTCCACTACACGGTGCATGATAGCCGCGACCTCGCTGGAAGTCCTGGCGTCCTTTTCGATGGCGGCGCGGCCGGCCTGCAGGGCCTGCTGGAGGCAGGGGGCCTGGCGGCGCTGCTGCGGGTCGAGGTAGGCGTTGCGGCTGGACATCGCCAGGCCATCCGGTTCGCGGACGGTGGGGCATACGACGATCTGAAGGGGGAAGTTCAGGTCGGCCACCATCCGCTGCAGGACCACCACCTGCTGGGCGTCCTTCTGGCCGAAATAGGCCAGGTCGGGCTGGACGATGTGGAAGAGTTTGGCGACGACGGTGCATACGCCGTCGAAATGCCCCGGGCGGAAACGCCCGCAGAGCCGCTCGCCCAGGCCGGCCACGTGGATCTTCGTCACCGCGTCGCCGCCGTACATCTCCGTGTCATCCGGGGCGAAGACGAAGTCGACGCCCTCGCGGCTGCAGACGTCCAGGTCCTGCTGCAGCCGGCGGGGGTACTTGCGGAAGTCTTCATTGGGCCCGAACTGCGTCGGGTTGACGTAAATGCTGGCCACGACGGTACTGCACTCGCGGCGGGCCCGCTGCAACAGGCTGGCGTGCCCGGCGTGCAGGGCGCCCATCGTCGGGACCAGCCCGACCCGGGCTGCGCTGCCGCGGTGCGGTCGCAAGGCCTGGCGCATCTCGGCGATCGTGCGAATCAGGGTGACTTGCCTGGCTGGCATTGCAGGACTCTCCTCAGCATCTCCGCGACCGTCAGGCCCAGCGCCGGGTGGAGCACGTCGGCGGCGATGGCTGCCAGGGGCTCCAGGACAAAGCGGCGCCTGTGCATCCTCGGGTGCGGGACGACCAGGTCGGGCGTGACGATCAGGGACCGGTCGTACAGCAGCAGGTCCAGATCGATCACGCGGTCGGCGTTGGGCAGGCGGTCCCGGGGGGCCGGCCGGCCCAGGGCCGTCTCCACCTGCCGCAGGCGCGCAAGCAGCGGCAGCGGGCCCAGGTCGGTTTCGACGGCGATGGCGGCGTTCAGGTACTCGCCGGCCCCGGGCGGACCGCCTTCGGCGGGGTACGGGGCGAATTCACTCCGGGCTACTACGCGGCAGCCGTCGATGGCGGCCACCTGCTCGATGGCACGGGAGAGGTTTGCCGGCCGATCGGCGAGGTTGCTGCCCAAGGCAATATACGCTGTGTGCGATCCGTTCATGCCGCCTTCAACTGGTGCCGGGCGCCTGGACTACAGGTGCCCTCGGGCCGGCCCGCGGGGTCACTACGCGATTCGCTCGAATCGGCCCCGCAACGAAGCGGTATATCCTATCGGTGGCGATCCGGGCTGGCAATTGGGGGAGAGGTTTCAGGTTTCAGGGTTCAGGGTTCAGGTTTCAGGGGTCAGGTTTCAGGGGTCAGGGGTCAGGGGTCAGGAAACAGGGGATGACGCAATCCTGTTCGGCACAGGAATTGCTTAGCATAAGCGCCGGCCATGTCCGTGTCTGCACTTTCTGAAAACACGACGGTAGCGAGAGGTTTACGAAAGCAGGCTCTCCCGTCACCATAGCGGTTGCATGGACGCCATGATGAACGGGAGAGCCAAGGATGGCAACCGCACAATGTCGTTGGCCGTCTCCAGAGGAATGGGCCGAGTGGAGCGACTGGCTGTCGGCCGGGCTGCATGCCCGCAACCGCTGGCGGCTGGGCGTGCTGCTGATGGGCATTCTGTTTGCCCACGGACGCCGGACCGTCACCAGCTGGCTCCGCGCCGCCGGGGTCCGCGACGACTTCCAGGACTATTATTACAGCCTGGCGGCCCTGGGACGCAAGAGCCAATCGGTCGCGGCCCAACTGCTGGGCCTGCTGCTGCGGTCTGTGCCGCTGCCGGATCGGGCACTGGTGGTGATCGACGATTCGCCCACGAAGCGCTACGGGCCGAAGGTCGAGGGGGCCGCCATCCATCGCAATCCCACGCCCGGACCGGCCGATCAAAAGTATCTGTACGGCCATATCTGGGTCACGCTGTCGCTGGCCTTGCGGCATCCCCGCTGGGGGCCGTTGGCCCTGCCGTTGCGGGCGATGCTGTACGTGCGGGCCCAGACGGTCGCGGCGCTGCCGGCCTGTCGCCGCTGGCGATTCCGCACGAAGTTGGTGCTGGCAGCCGAACTGGTCGTGTGGGCGGCCGGGCTGCTGAAGCGGGCGGGAAAGACCTTGCAGGTCGTGGTCGATGGCGGGTACACCAAGCGGCCGTTCTTGCGGCCGGTCCTGCGGGCCGGGGTGGTCGTGGTGGGCCGCCTGCGCAAGGACGCGGCCCTGCGCGATCTGCCGCCGCCAGTCAAGAAAGGCCAAAGGCGGCGTCGCGGTCGGCCGCGGCGGTACGGCAAGAACCGCATCAGCCTGGCCAAGCGGGCCGGGCAGAGGCGGGGCTGGCAGACGGTCGAGTGCGTGCTGTACAACAAGCAAACGACCAAGACCTGCAAGACGTTCCTGGCGACGTACGCGCCGGCCGGCGGCCGGATCCGGGTGGTGTTGGTCAAGGAATCTCATGGCTGGCTGGCCTTCTTCGCGACCGATACGCAGGCGACAGCTCGCCAGATCCTCGAGACGTTTGCCGACCGCGCTACGATCGAGCAGGACTTTCACGACATCAAGGAGGTCTGGGGCGCCGGCCAGCAGCAGGTGCGCAACATCTGGACGAACGTGGCGGTCTATCATCTGAATCTGTGGATGCATACGCTGGTGGAACTGTGGGCCTGGAGCCGCTCGCGCCGCGACCTGTGCGACCGGCGGGACTCGCCCTGGGACGACGCCCAGCGACGGCCTTCGCACGCGGATCGTCGCAAGGCGTTGCGTCGGTTGGTCCTCCAGAGCGAATTATCGGCAATCAGCCGCGACCAGCCGCTTCCGGCAAAAATCCGCCGGCTCGTACACGGCCTGCTGGGTTTGGCCGCGTAATCCGGCCACATTCTCAGGGAGTATCTGTTTAGCGGTCTGAGGTGTTAGCCCGCCGGGGCGGGGAGGAAGTGCCCAAGGTAGGCGGCTCGCTGACGGGGTGTGGCGCGAATCAGGTTTGACAGCAACCTCAGGCTGTCGCGGGTCTGCTGAGCGCAGGTGGCAAACAGACTACCCAGCACCTCCTGGGCATGGGCCCCGGCCCACGTGCGATTTCCCCCGAAGACCTTGCGATTGGCCACCATCGGACGGATCGCCTGCTCGGCTGGCCAGTTGCTCGCCTCCAGCCCCCATACGTACAGGAACGTGAGGATCTGTTCGGCGTGCCGGGCCAAATGGTCCCGGAACTTCCGGTTACCTTCGTGCGAGAGCCTCCAGCCCAGCAATCCCTTCAGTCGCGATTCCAATCGCCCCTGCGCTACAGCCAAGCCGTAAGAGCTGATCGAAAAGACATCCCGTCGGTCCCGCAGGTCCAGGGCGTCCAGCAACAATTGGTGAACCTGCCGCGGGAAGCGGACCGCCCCGCGGCGGGCCCGTTCCAACAGGTCCTGGGCCCGGCGCAGCAGGTGGGTGACACACTGCTGATGCTCCGCCTGCTCCAGGCCGTCATACGGAGCCCACCCGTCATGCGTCATCCACCCGCTATAGTCTCTGCCCAGCACCTCTTCCAGCACATCGCGGCCGCGGCTGGGACGAATCACGTAGTATCTGACCTGCTCGCCCGCGAAGACCCATAGCCACTTCAGCAGCCCGCCGACCTTCCAGCCCGTCTCGTCGGGATAGACCGTATCGCTGGCCCGCACGATCTGGCCGATGCGGTCGTAGAACGCTTCGGCTCGCTGCGCTGCCCGCTGCACGACCTGGGCGGCCCCGCCTCGGCTGATCGAGATGCCGAAGCCGTCATTTAACAGTCCCTGGATGTCCCCGTAACTCAGTCCGTACTTGTCCTTCATCATCGCGATCAGGGCTTGCAGGTCCGGTCCGGTCTGTGAGGCCGCCGCCCCGCTCGCCTGCGAGGTCTGCAAGCGATGCCGCGGACGAATGCGTCGGCCGCACGCGCGGCACCCTCCGACGTGGACATCGAACCGCCGTACGAGGGGCTTGCGCGGGATTTCGACCTGGAATTGCCGATCGATGTGATCTTCCCGCACAGGCCCGCCGCAGTCGGGGCACCGCTCGGGCAGAGGCACGTCGTGGATCTCGTCAGGCATCTGCTCCGGCAGAGGGCGATGCGCCTTGGGACCATAATCTGCCCCGGCCTTGCGACCGGGAAGCTTAGGGTTTGCTTTGGGCGGTCCCTTGGAAAACGGCGCGGCTTGCCGTTTGGTGGCTCGCAGGGCTTCCTGGAATTGGGCGGTCAGTTCGCGAACTTGAGCGGTCAACTGCCGAACCTGCCCTTCCAGTTCCGTTACTCGCTGCCGGAGTTGCTGATTCTCGGCCAGAAGTTCTTCGTAACTCGCTCGGGCCATCCTTGACCCCGCTTGCTCGCCGGTTCCAACCGCGTCGCAACCCAAGTTCCACCGCGCCGGCGGCAACACTATTATATGCCAACCACTCCGCTCACCAATCAGTGTCTTTCAGGCCGCTAAACAGATACCTCAGGGATTGCAGCTCCGCCGGCACGCACCAAACGTGGCCACTCTTCAGAAAGTGCAGTCCGTGTATAAGCGCCACCTTATTGGCGCCCGGGCGAAAGCGCGTGCATGATCTTCTGCATGAGCGCCAAACGAGAACCGGTCACGGAAGATCGGCTCCGGAACTTCAAATACTTCGGCAAGATCCTGCCCTTGCTGGATCGGCTGCACGACGCCGGCACCGGGCGGGACAAGGCGGGCAACCGCATCCTGCACTTCGATCAGTACATCGCCCTGCAACGGCTGTTCTTCTTCAATCCCGTTATCAGCAGTCTGCGAGGCCTGGTCCAGGCTTCTCACCTGCGCAAGGTCCAGCAGGAACTCGGCGTTTCGGCGACCAGTCTGGGCAGTCTCAGCGAGGCCGCCAGCGTCTTTGACGCCGAGTTGCTCAAGCCGATCATTGCCGAACTGGGCGTGCAACTGCGGCCGCTGACACATGACGCTCGCCTGGACGACCTGCCGGGGGTGCTCACGGCGGTCGATGGCACGGAACTGACGGCCCTGGCCGCGTTGGTCGAGGTGGGCTGGGAGGGACGCGGGGTCAAACTGCACACCCACTTCGAGCCGCTCAAGGGCGTGCCGGCGGACATGGACCTAACCGTGGCGGACGCCTCGGAGGTGGACCACCTGCTGGCCCATCTGCAGCCAGAGCGGGTCTACGTCAAAGACCGTGGCTACTGCTGTTTTCGGCTGTTTCAGGCCATTGTGGATATCGGCTCGCACTTCGTCTGCCGGGCGCGGGACAACAGCGTCTATCAGGTCATCGAGAACCGCTCCCTCTGGGCCGCGGCGAAGGCGGCCGGCATCGTCAGCGACCAGATCGTCTGGCTGGGCAGCGAGGGCAAGCGGGACGAACTCCGCCAGCCGCTGCGATTGATCCAGATCGCCTGCAAGCCGCACCGCAAACGGCACGCCGGCCGCGGCGGGCCCGAACAGGGCGAGGTCCTGCTGATGGCCACGAACCTGTTGGACGTGCCGGCCGAAGTGATTGCCTTGATCTACCGAAAAAGGTGGACCGTAGAACTGTTCTTTCGATTCTTTAAGTACGCGTTGGGCTGCCGGCACCTGCTCAGCCACGGGGCCAACGGCATCGAGATCCAGGTGTACCTGGCGATCATCGTCTGCCTGCTGATTGCGCTGTGGACGGGCAAGAAACCGACCCTCCGGACGATCGAGATGATCCGGTTCTACTTCATCGGCTGGGCGGAACTAGACGAGTTGGAGGCCCACCTGGCCAAACTGCCGGCCATCCCCATCTGACCCACGCCGGGCGCAATCGACGCTCGCGGTCGTGGCCCTGGATGTTGCGCCGAATCGACCGGACTCCTCCGCTGCTTGGTCCCCCCTGCCCGCTGCGATCCTTGCCAGCTTTCCGCTTTTCCTTCAGACCGTCTCTGGCAATTGACGTGCCGAACGGGATTGGGGATGACGCGTTTTGCGTAACGGGCGGACCGTCCATTCAGCGCCCCTTATCCGTCACCCCGTTGTTTCCTGCCGTTGCTCCGTGTCTCCTTGTCTCCGGGTCTGCTTGTCTGTCTTTCCCGGCCAGTCGCCTAACCCCCCGGGGCCGTATAAGATGAGGTTGCGGCACGGGCCAGCGAAGGCCCGCCCTGGAGGACTGCTTAGGTGCAAAGACGGCTGTGCGGCACATGGACCTGCAAACTGCTGGTGGCTGGGTTGCTGGCCGGGGTGGCTTCGTGCGATCGAAGCCAGCAGCCCGCTACGAGCCAGGCAGCTGGTCCAGCCCCGTCAGGCGGCAAGCCGGTGCTGGCTGCGAGCGTCTTTCCGCTGGCCGACCTGGTCGGGCGGGTGGCTGGCGATCGCTGGGAGGTCGTTTGCCTGCTTCCGCCGGGGCGAAACCCGCACGGGTATGCCCTTCGTCCGGTTGAGGCCGAATCGCTGGTCCGGGCGAGGGTGCTGTTTGCCGCCGGGGTAGGTTTGGACGGTTGGGCCATCCGCGCAGCGGGCGGGATCAATAGCCATTGCAAGGTGATCGTGTTGACCGAGGCGCTCGGCGTGGCGGGGGCCGGCAGGACAGGAGAAGAGGAGAAGAGGAGAAGCGGGGTAGCAACAGGGACGGGGGACGAGGGAATCGGGACGCGGGACGGGGGACGCGGGTCGGACGGCGGAACCCGCGGGGAAGGACGCGCGGCGGAGCACGAGGGGGTGAAGGCGCCGGCGACGGGGGTGGCTGAGGACGAGGACCACGATGAGCACGAGCATGCCGGGGGGATGGACCCGCACATATGGCTGGATCCGCAGCTGGCGACGGGGATTGCCGGCATCGCCGCGGCGGAGTTGACGCGGCTGGACCCGGCTGGGCGGGAGGTCTACCAGGTGAACCTGGAGAGACTAAGGACGGAGTTGAATGCCCTGGATGCCGATTATCGGACCGGGCTGGCATCTTGCCACACGCGAGAACTGGTGGTGTTTCACCCGGGCTACGGTTTCCTGGCGGGGCGCTACGGGCTGCACCAGGTGCCGATCGTGGCAGGTATGGAGGCCAAGGCGGCACAGGTCCAGGAGGTCATCGATCTGGTCAAACGCGATCACATCCGGGCCATTTACCGCGAGCCGCAGTTTGAGTCCCGGTGGGTGGACTTCATCAGCCGGGCGACCGGGGCAAAGGTACTGGTGCTCGACCCGCAGGGGCACGCCGGCAAGGCCGGCTATGATTCGTACTTTGCGATGATGCGGAGCAACCTGGCTGCCTTGAAGGAGGGCCTGGCCTGTGGCTCGTGAGATCCGTCCCGACCATGCCGAACATGCCAGGCCGCCGTACATCGGCGGCACGCACATCGGTGACGAGGCCATCTGCGTCGAACGTCTGACGTACACCTACCCTGATGGCTCGATCGCCCTCAAGGATATCAATCTCCACGTCCAGGCGGGTAGCAGCCTGGCGATTATCGGTCCTAATGGGGCCGGCAAGACCACCCTCCTGAAGATCCTGCTGGGGCTGCTGACGGACTATCAGGGGACGGTGACGGTGCTGGGCGAGTCGCCGCTGGCGGTCCGCCGGCTGGGCGGCTGGCTCACGTGCGTGCCTCAGCGAGCGGCTGTGAACTGGCGGTTTCCCGTCTGCGTGCGGGAGGCGGTGCAGCTGGGGCTGGTCGGCCGGACGGGGTTTCTGCGGTGGTACAACAAGAACGACCTGCGGTACGTCGAGCGAATCCTGGAGGTCCTGGACATCGCGAGCCTGGCGAACAGGCCGGTGGGGGCGTTGTCCGGCGGGCAGCAGCAGCGGGTGCTGATCGGGCGGGCGCTGGCCCCACAGCCAAAGGTGTTGTTGCTGGATGAGCCGACGGTGGGCGTGGATGAGCCGACGCAGCAGATATTCCATGACCTGATGGGGCGGCTCCAGCGGGAGTTCGACCTGACGCTAGTGATCGTTTCCCACGACCTGCGGGCGGTGCTATCGAGCTGCCAGCGGGTGGCGTGCCTGAACCAGATGTTGCACTTTCACGACGTACCGGAGCACCTGGGGCAGGATGTCCTCTCGAGGGTCTTCCGGTGCGAGTTGCACGAGTGGCCGCGGCCGAAATGAGTCGAATGGAACACACGGTATGAGTTTCGAGATGCTGCACACCTTTCGGTATGCGTTCCTGGCCGGGGCGGCCGTGGCGGTGGCCTGTTCGCTGCTGAGCCCGTTCGTGGTTTACAAGCGGATGGCGTTCATCGGGGAGGGGGTCAGCCATGCGGGATTCGGCGGGATCGGTCTGGCGCTGCTGGTGAGCGTGTGGGTGCCGCGCGTGACGGAGCCGGGCTGGATGGACCTGGTGCTGGCGGTCAGTTGCGTGGCTACGGCCCTTGCCATCGGGCGATTGTCGGCGGCTGCGGGGATCGAATCGGATTCGGCGATCGGGGTGGGGCTGGTGGTGGCGATGGCGATCGGCATCATCGGGATCGATCTGTATTCCTATTTACGTCCCGACGCCTGGCAGCCGGACGTCCATAGTCTGCTGTTCGGGGACATCTTCAGCGCGGATGCGGCGGCGGGGGCGTGGGCGTGCGTGGTCGCATTGTTAACTGTGGCGCTTATCGGAACAGCCTATAAGGAACTGCTTTTCTACACGCTCGATGAAGAGGGGGCGGTGATTTTCGGGATCCCGGTATCAGCCCTGCGGTACGTCCTGCTGGCGGTGATGGCCCTGACGATCGTGGCGGCGATGCGGCTGGTGGGGGTGGTGCTGGTGACGGCGCTGCTGGTGATGCCGGGCCTGATCGGGCGGGCGATGGGCGGGACGTTCCGGAAGGTGCTGGCCTGGTCCCTGGGCAGCGGGCTTGTCGGGATGATCGGGGGATTGCTCCTGGTGCTGCAGCTGCGGCGTTTCAGCAGCGGTCCGGTGATCGTGCTGCTCTTGTGCGTGATGCTGGGCGTAGCGAGCGGGTGGCGGAGGACGGCGGCCGCGATGCGGCAGCGGCCAAAGAGGAGCAACGGCAGTCCTGAGTCTCGAGTGCTGAGTGCTGAGTGCTGAGTGCTGAGTGCTGAATCTTGAGTCCTGAGTGCTGAGCAACGACTACGGCGATTTTGTCTCGGGGGCTCGCCAGGAAGCAGAGAAAGCCTTGGCACAACGGCGACGGCAGGAGCCATCGTACTCACGGATGTCGCAGGACCTGGCCGCGGGTTTGCGGGATGGTGATCGCCGCCAGCGCGGCCAACTCTTTGCCGTTATCGGTCCATTTCCTCCCCTTGGCACATTTCCGGCCGTCGCAGAATGCGCTTGCGGCCCGGTATCGGGTGTCATCGGCGGCGTACCGCGTGCATTCGGGCGGTTCCAGGAGGCCGATAACGGCGGTTGCGCAGGTTCTGCGGGCGTTTATGGGGCGTTGCTATTTTTTATTGTAATGAACAACGGGGGCGGGTGTCAGGGCGGCGCTGCATTTCGCGGAATTCCTAAAGCGAGGCCTATCCTGTGTCGATTCAGGCAATGCGACGCGAAGAGACACGGAGTCTCGGCTGGACCGCACGGATGCGTGGATCGCGTGTGGAGCAGCTGCCGGAGCGCAGCGAACCCGCCGGTCGGAATGTGCCTAACGGCCGGGCGGTTGGTTTGCGGGTAGGCGTGGCAAGGAACATCGTTGTATAGGTCGCCCGCGGCTGGAAAGACCAGCCGCCTGGCGGGCACGAGCCGAGGCCGAGGCCACTCGGTCCGGACGAAACAGTGCCCGATTCAGAGTGAGGAGGCGCAAGAGTATGAGTCGCATTAACACGAACGTGCCGGCGCTGATTGCAGCCCGGAACCTGGCGAACAACCAGGCGTCCTTGAACACGGCGTTGCAGAGGCTCTCGACGGGCCTGCGGATCAACAGCGGCAAGGATGACCCTGCCGGCCTGATCGCCTCGGAGAACCTCAAGACCGAGGGCACGGCGATCAACGCCGCCATCGACAACGCCAGCCGCGCCGACAACATGGTGTCGGTCGCGGAAGGCGCCCTCGGCGAGGTCAACAACCTGCTCACGCAGGTTGAGGACCTGACCGACCGCTCGGCCAACCAGGCGGGCCTGTCGCCCGACGAGGTCAAGGCCAACCAGCTGCAGATCGACTCGATCCTGGACTCCATCAACCGAGTCGCCAACACGACGAGCTTCCAGGGCAAGAAGCTGCTCAACGGCAGTTTCGACTACACCACGACCGGTATCCCGGCCAGCGCCCTGGCCACGGTCAACGTCAACAGCGCCAAGCTGCCCGAGAGCGGCAGCCGCAACGTCGTCGTCCAGCTGACCGCCAGCGCGAAGTTCGGCCAGCTCAAGTTCGGCACCTCGCAGGTGGGCGCCAGCGCCACGACGATCAAGGTGGCCGGCAACTACGGCAGCGAAATGTTCAGTTTCCAGAACAGCGCCACGGTCAGCGCGATGGCGTACGCTGTCAACCAGGTCAAGGAGATGACGGGCGTGTCCGCGACCGTGAGCGGCACGGGCGCCATGTACTTCAACAGCATCGACTACGGCAGCAAGGCCTACGTCAGCGTCAACCAGGTCGCCGGCGGCGCGTTTACGACGAAGGATTCGACCGGCGCGGTGGCCTCGTCGAACTACGGCGTGGATGCCTCGGTGACCATCAACGGTACGACGGCGATCACGGACGGCCTGCAGGCCTCGGTCCGCACGAGCAGTTTGAGCGTCGACCTGACGATGAGCGGCGGCGTTCGGCGGCGGCACGGGCGGCAAGGTCGCCAAGTCCTTCTCGATCACGGGCGGCGGGGCGACGTTCTCGCTGGCCCCGGAGGTCTCCCTGGCCGGCCAGGAGTCTCTCGGCCTGGCGTCGGTGACGACGGCAGACCTGGGCGACGGCGCCAGCAAGCTGCAGACGCTGGGCAGCGGCCAGGCGAACGAGCTCGAGCTCCAAGAACTTCGCTACCGCGCAGCGGATCATCCGCGGTGCCGTGGCGGAAGTCTCGAGCCTCCGCGGCCGACTGGGTGCGTTCCAGAAGGAAACCCTGCAGAGCACGATCAACTCCCTGAAGGTGGCCTACGAGAACACGCAGGCCGCCCAGAGCGCGATCAGCGACGCGGACTTCGCGGCCGAGACGAGCAACATGACTCGCGCCCAGATCCTGGTGCAGAGTTCGACGACGGTGCTGCAGCAGGCCAACATGGTCCCGCAGAACGTTCTGGCTCTGCTGAAGGGCTAGTATTGCCTAACTACCCGTGGGACGGGGCGGGCTGGTGTCCGCTGGGCGGATGATCCGGCCCGTCCTGTCCGCACGGAGGTTCGCTGGCGGAGTGACAGTCACGGGTCGATCCGCCAGGAACATTAAAGAAAAGTTCGGGCACCTGCCGACCATGAACGATGATGCCTAGGACGGATTGCAGTAGGGACCGTGGCACAGTCGGGAAGACGCCTTAGGGCGGCTCCCGAATCCCCCGGGAGCGACGGAACGGAGTTCCTCGCTCAAGCCAGAGAAGTACCGCTGGTGGCCTGGCCGCAACGGACTGATTTTCGGCCGGACCCTGGCACCCGGCGTGTGGCTCGCCGCGGGCGTTGGAGCAGCCCCGGCAAGGCATGTAACACGCCGGATCGGCCCGGACTTACGTGTCCGGAGCCACCGGTACGCAAGGCTGCGTGCCGGCCCGTTCGACAAGGCGGTCGGACGGGATGTCACGGAGGATGCCATGAGTCGCATTAACACGAACATCAGCTCCATCCAGGCGATGCACCAGCTGACCGCGAACCAGTCGGACCTGTCCTTGCGTCTGCAGCGGCTCAGCACGGGCCTGCGGATCAACAGCGGGGCGGATGATCCGGCCGGCCTGATCGCGTCCGAATCCCTGCGCAGCGAGATCGCCGGCATCGGCCAGGCCATCGACAATTCCACCCGCGCCAACAACGTGATCGCCACGGCCGAGGGCTCGCTGAACGAGGTATCCTCGCTGCTGGTGCAGATGCGCGGCCTGATCACCCAGAGCGCAACACAGGCGGCCTGTCTCCCGCCGAGATCGATGCCAACCAGTTGCAGATCGACTCGATCCTGTCGAGCATCGACCGCGTGGCCAACACCACGCAGTTCAACGGCGTGAAGCTGCTCAACGGCGGCCTGGACTACATCCTCGCCCCCAGCTCCGCCTACAACAGCAGCATCGCGGACATGCACGTCTACGCCGCCAATATCCCCGAGGGCGGCGCAGAACGTTATGGTTCAGCTGGCGGCATCCGCCGACGTGGCCAAGTACCAGTGGAACCAGTCAGTGGTGACCGGCGACACGACGATCCAGGTAGAAGGCAACAAGGGTGCCCAGGTTTTCAACTTCGCCAACGGCGCCAAGTCCAGCGCGATGAGGGACATGATCAACGCTTCGACGGATATGACAGGGGTATCGGCCACCCTGAGCACCGACCATACGCTGGTTCTGCGGAGCGTGGGGTACGGGTCGAGCCAGTACGTGTCGGTGAAGACCGTGGCCGATCCTTCGCATACCTTCATCGTAGCCACGCACCTTGGCAAGGACGCGGATATCCGGATCAACGGCGTCAAGGCGACGACCGACGGGCTAAATGCCTCGGTGCGGGCGGGCGGCCTGGACCTGGGGTTGACGGTCACGACCGACTTCGGCACGGGCAAGGTTGCCAGCAAGACGGCGCTCTTCGACATCACGGGCGGGGGCGCGTTGTTCCAGATCGGCTCAGACGTTACGCCGATGGGCCAATACCGCATGGGGATACAGTCGGTAGCGACCACGTCGCTGGGCGATACCACCAACGGGCGGCTCAGCCAGATTGGACGCGACGGCGCGTACTCCCTGACGGGAGGCAAGTCCCAGGAGGCCCAGGCGATCGTGGACGTGGCCATCCAGCAGGTGTCTACGCTTCGCGGGCGGCTGGGCGGGTTCCAGAAGAACCAGTTGCAGACGAACATCAACAGCCAGCAGGTGGCGCTGGAGAACGCCCAGGCGAGCGAGTCGGCGATCCGCGACGCGGACTACGCGACCGAGACGAGCAACATGACGCGGGCCCAGATCCTGGTGCAGAGCACGACGCAGATCCTGGCGATCGCCAACCAGCAACCGCAGAACGTGTTGACCCTGCTGAAGGGCGGCTGATAACGGCCCCGGCGGGGACATCCTACGAACCTGAAACCTGACGACCCGATCCGCGCGACCCACGCGGGTCGGGTTTGTCGCATAGGTGGACAGGAGCGATTCTAGAAATATGTGCACGGGGAGGAACACGCCTGCAAACAGCGCAGGCGTGGCACCCGGCGTGGCACGGTGATCTGGTGATAAGATGAGACGACGACGTTGGTAGCGTCTTGCGGCGGTGGCGCTTCAGGTCCTGTAACTCCGCCCGGACCGTCACCTTCCGCCATTGGATCAAGCTGCCTGTAGCCCTTGCCGATAAAGAGGATAGCGGAGTCCGTGCGCGCCGTTGTACGCGCGGGGACGGTCCCGAAGCTGCTAAGGAGCGGCCATGGGTACGATAACATCGGGCGTGGGGTTGATCTCCGGGCTGAATATCGACGACATCGTGACCAAGCTGATGGCGATCGAGAAGCAGCCGGTCACCGACCTGCAGACTCGCATCACGGCGGCTGACGCGCAGCGGACAGCTCTGCAGACTCTCTCGGCGGACGTGCTGGCCATCAAGGCCTCGCTGGCGCCGTTGCAGTCGAACCTCCTGTTCTCATCCTTGCAGGCGGACAGCAGCAATACGAGTTTGGTAACGGCCACGGCCACCAGCAGCGCCACCCCCGGCACGCAGCGGATCCGGGTTCAGCAGATGGCGACGACGCAGGAACTGGTGACCGGGGGCGTGAGCGATCCGGCCCATACTCCCCTGGGGGCCGGTACGGTGGTCCTGGCCTCGATGCTGTCGAGGCTTTCGCAAGGCACGTCGCTGGCGTTTCTCAACAACCAGCAGGGCGTCAATGCCGGGACGATCCAGATCACGGATCGGTCGGGCGCCAGCGCCCAGGTCGACCTGTCCGGGGCCCAGACGGTGCAGGATGTTCTGGACGCGATCAACTCCGCGACCGGCATCCACGTCCAGGCGAGCGTCCAGGGGGACGGGCTGGTCATCCAGGATACGTCGGGCCAGCAGACTTCGGCCCTGACGATCGCCGACGTGAACGGGGGCCGAACGGCGCGGGACCTGGGCATCGCCGGGACGAACGCGGGCGGCACGATCACCGGCGCCGACGTCAACAAGATCAGCGAGTCGACGGCGCTGTCGCTGCTGAACGACGGCAACGGGATCGGGATCGACGGCCTGGCCGACGACATGCAGATCACGACGACTGACAACACGACCGGTGACAAGAAGAGCTTCAACGTCAACCTGTCGGATCGTTTCACGGGCACGGCGAACCTGACGATGTTGAACGGCGGGCTGGGCGTGCGATTGGGGACGGTGCAGATCACGCACGCCGACGGCACGATCAGCCAGGTGGACCTGAGCGGCGCCAAGACGGTCGCGGACGTCATGAATACGCTGGGCAGCAGCGGCAACGTCCAGGTATCGGTGGCGAACAATCAGTTCCAGATCGTCGACAAGACCAAGGGCACGGGCACGCTGACCATTGCGGACGTGAGTGGGAACGCCGCGGCGGACCTGGGCATCAAGGGAACGGCCACCGCCACGGGCGCGACGGTGACGCAGTCGATCCTGGGGCAGGCAGTCTACCAGGTCCGGACGGTCGGCGACGTGCTCCGCGCGATCAACAACGCGACGGGCAACAACGGCTCGGTCACCGCGTCGGTCGATGCGACGGGCAAGGGGATCAATCTGACGTACAACACGTACAACACGAACGGCACGACGGAGCAGTTGACGGTGCAGGGGCTGGGCACGTCGACGGCGGCGGCGGACCTGGGGCTGACGGGGACGTCGGCGAACGGGACGCTCAGTGGCCGGCGGCTGATCTCGACGCTGGACTCCACGCTGTTGCGGTCGCTGAACGGGGGGCAGGGGATCCGGCAGGCTGGGGAGGTGAAGATCACGGATCGGGCGGGCGGCGTGTCGACCTTTGACCTGTCCGGGGCACAGACGCTGGATGACGTGATCTCGAAACTGAACGAAACGCAGCCGTCGGGCGGGGCGCAGATCCACGCGCGGGTGGCGGATTCGGGCCTGGGCATCGTCCTGGAGGACGCAAGCGGCGCGACGACGGGGACGCTGAGCGTCGAGGATGCAAGCGGGACGGCGGCGCAGGACCTGAAGATCGCGGGGCAGACGACCAGCGATACGCTTCGCGGAGGCGCGCTCTATCGGCAATACGTCAGCAGCAGCACCCACCTGGCCGACATGAAGTTCGGCAAGGGGGTCGCTTCGGGCAGTTTCCGGATCACTGACAGCGCGGGCAACGTGACGACGGTCAGCGTGGGGAAATCCACGACTCGGCTGCAGGACGTGATCGACCAGATCAACGCGACGGGCAACTCGACCAAGGTGCAGGCCCGCATCAGCGATAGCGGGGACGGGATCGTCGTGATCGACCAGGCGGGCGGGACCAGCCAGATGAAGATCGAGGACATCGGCTCGACCACGGCCAGTGACCTGGGGCTCGCGGGAACCGCTCAGGTCGGGCAGAACCGGATCGACGGGCGTGCCAGCAGCGAGATCACGTTGGACAGCAACAGCACGCTGAACGACCTGGTGAGCCAGTTGGGCACGTCCAACCGCCTGGTTACCACAAGCATCGTCAACGACGGCACGAACGTCTCGCCGTATCGGCTGATGATCGCGGCCAAGAACTCCGGGAGTCAAGGGGCCCTGACGATCGATACGGGCGGTACTGACCTGGGGCTGGACACCCTGGTGCAGGCGCAGGATGCGATTGCGTACCTGGGCGGCAACGGGGTAACCGGGGGCGTGCGGGTCATGTCGTCGGACAACCAGCTGCGCAACGTGATGCCCGGGGTGACGCTCACGCTGGCAGGGCAGGGCAGCGGCTATGCGGATGTGACGGTAAGCCGGAACGTCGACTCCCTGGCCAAGCAGATGTCCACGGTGGCTGACAAGATCAACGCCGCGCTTACGCAGTTGGATAGTTCGACGCAGTACAGCGACGACGCGACGCAGCGCGGCGTACTGTTCGGAGATCTCACCGCTGACCAGACACGCAGCGACTTGTACAGCATGATCGACCAGCAGGTCAATGTCGACGGGCAGCGGCTGAGCCTGTCGGATCTGGGTTTCTCGTTGAGTTCCACGGGAGTATCGTTCGACCAGGACAAGTTCGAAGCGGCGTTCAATGCGAATCCGGATGGGATCACGAAGGCCTTCACCGACAGCAAGAACGGCCTGTGGGCGGGTCTGGACAAGGTCATGTCGAACCTGACCGATCCGACCTACGGCCTGCTGCCAAGCGAGGATCAGTCGCTGCAGACGCAGGAAGACCTGTGGAACCAGCGGATCACCGACCTGAACGTACTGTTAACCAACAAGCAGAACCTATTGTACGCACAGTTCCAGGCCATGGAGTCGGCCTTGGCGCAGCTGCAGGGTCAGCAGGCGGCTCTGGCGAGCCTGACCTCGCTGACGACGACAACGTCGAGCACCAAGAGCACCAGCAGCAGCACAGTAGCCTAAAGGTCAGGCCGCCACCGGCGCAGGGATGGGCCGGTGAGGCAGCCAAGGACTCGGCAAAGCGGTCGCGGCAGGACGTTTACCGACCGGCGGCGCCGACATCGCGGTTTCCATGGTGAGACATGAATGCAAGAGCCGGTGAGCAGTACCTGCGGAACTCGGTCCTGACGGCCACGCCCGAGCAGTTGCAGATGATGCTGTACGATGGGGCGATTCGCTTTGCGACCCAGGCCCGCGAGACGATACAGTCCCGCGATATCGAACAGACCCACAACCTGCTGACCCGCGCCCAGCGGATCCTCGTGGAGCTGCAGAACGGCCTGCGGCCGGAGATGGCGCCGGAGATCTGCCGCCAAATGGCCGGCCTCTACAGTTTCGTCTATCGCCGGCTGATCGATGCCAACGTCAACAAGGACGTAGCTGCGCTGGACGAGGCCCTGCAGATCCTCAACCACATGCGCGAGACGTGGATACTTCTGATGGAGAAGCTCCGCCAGGAGCGCTCGGGGACGGCGTCATCGAGCGCGTCTGCGACTCGCGCCTCCGTACCCGAGCCCGCCCCGGTCGGTGCCGGCGGTTTCAGCGCCGAAGGCTAATCCCGCGGCAGCCAGTGGTTGTCCTGCCGCCGGGGATTCCGTATAGTGTGCGGACGGAATTGGTGCCGCGAAGTCCTTCGTCGGAAACTGCCCATGATCTGCACAACCAAGAGCGTTGCTCGGACGGTGCTCATCCTGCTGGCCTGCGCGTCAGTGGCGGTGGCGCAGACCAGCCAGCCGGCCCCGGCCACGCAATCGATCTTCCTGGACCAGCTGGCACAGCAGGGGCAGGCGGCCCTGGCCTCCGGGGACGCCGCGACCGCCATCAAGACCCTGAACGCCCTGATCCAGGCGCAGCCCAACAATACATCGGCGATGCTGGGTCTGGCGGAGGCGTACCTGCGAGACAAGAACCCTCTGCAGGCGGTGGAGATTTACAACCGTTGCCGGCGAATCAGCCCGAACGAGTGGCGGGCGGAGTATGGCCTCGGCACCATTTACCTGCAGCAGACGTATTACCGTCTGGCGCGGCCGTTTCTGGAGCGAGCCCTGGCGCTGTCGCCGAGTCAGCCGCAGGCGCGAGGCCGGGTCGCCTACAACCTGTCCCTGTGCTACCGCGGCCTGCACCAGATGAAGGAGGCGATCGACCAGGCCCGCCAGACGCTGGCGCTCGACCCGACCAACATCGACGCCCACAGGCTCCTGATCAACCTATACGCCGAGGACAACCGTTCCGAGGACGCCCTCGCCGAGGCCCGCGCGATGGCCGATGCCATTCGCGCCAGTCTGGTCAAGACGCCGGATGATCGCCAGGCCGTAGAGAACCTGGGTACCGTGCTGAGCATGTCGGCGGACATTCTGCAGCAGCAGACGAGCGCCCGGCCATCCGACCCGTCGGTGAGGCTGCAGCTGGCCGACGTCATCGAACAGGTGGCCCAGGTCAATGTGCTGGTGATCTATCACAATGCACTCGCCCAGGTCGACGCCGCCCTGAAGGCGGCTCCGGAGAACCCCGACGTGCTATACGCTCACGCACGCCTGGAGAACCTGGTCGGCAGCCCCGCCAAGGCGATCGAGGATCTGCAGGTCTTGCTGAAGGTTGCTCCGGGCGACACACGGGGAAAGGCGCTGCTGGAGAAGATCCAGGGCGCCGCCAGCCGTCCCGCCGAGTAACGGGCATTGGCGATCGGTATTATCGGCCGCCTGTCTGACGTTGCAAAATGGGCCGCATGCCGATAGGATTCTCATGGGCTTGGGATCCTAAATCGGGTAGCGGCATGCCAAACCCGCTGGTCAGCGTCATTATTCCGACTCGCAACCGTAGAAGCCTGGTGCTTCGGGCGGTCGATTCGGTGATGCGCCAGGATTGTGGCGATCTGCAAATCCTCGTTATCGACGATGGCAGCACCGATGGGACGGCTGAGGCGTTGCGGGGGATTTCGTCCTGCCAGGTGATCCGCAGGAGTCAATCCGGACCGGCCGCCGCCCGCAATGCCGGCATCGCAGCCGCGACGGGCCAGTACCTGGCCTTCCTGGATAGCGACGATTACTGGGAACGCCATCATCTGTCAGCACTGCTGAAGGCGATGGAACAGCCGGGCGTGGGGCTGGCGTACACTCCCACCCGGACGGTGACGCTCGAGGGGGAGCCGCTAGGGGGCCGCCGCGACCGCCGCAAGTGCCACAGCGGGCGGATCGTCGAGGCGCTCTTCTGCCACATCTTCATCCACACGTCGAATGTGCTGTGCCGGACGGAACTGGTGCGTCAGGTGGAGGGTTTTGACGAGTCGATGCCGGTCTGCGAAGACTACCACCTGTGGCTGCGGCTGTCCTTGCGTTGTCAGGTTGCGGCCGTCGAGCAGCTCAGTGCCTTCCGCTGCTGGCATGGCCAGGCTCTCAGCCGGCAGGATCGTGTCCGCAACGCGGTCGTGCGGGCGGCGATGCTCGAGCGGTTCTACCTGACGGAAGGGGGGCGCGACGCCATTGCCCGCTGGGCCGCCTATCGCCGTCTCGGCAAGGTCTTCTTTCAGGCGGGGCGTGCCTTGGCCCGCTCCGCGCAGCGGGCCGATGCCCTGCGTTTCTTCGGCCGATCGGTCCGCTACCGGCCGCTGCAGGTGCGCGGCTGGGCAGGATATGCCGGCTGCCGGCTGCGGCCGGACCAGGCGGACTCGCCCTGTCACGTGCGGCAGCTCCCTGGAACGTCTGACCTGGACGTTATAATGCCCGGATGGCGGTTTGCGTCTCCATCATCATTCCGACCTACAACCGCAGCCGGTTGCTGGGGATCGCCCTGGCCAGCGCGGCGCGGCAGACGTTCCACGATTTCGAAACCCTCGTGATCGACGACGGCAGCGAGGAGGACATTGCCGGGGTGTGCGCGGCGGCTGGCATCCCGGTCCGCTGCATCCGCATGCGGCACACGGGGGCAGCCGGTGCCCGCAATGCCGGCATCGCGGCGGCGGCGGGGGAGCTGCTGGCCTTCCTGGACAGCGACGACGAGTGGGAGCCGGAGCACCTGGCGCGGTGCGTGCCGATCCTGCGGGATCGTCCGGAGGTCGGGCTGGTCCACCACCCGTTCCAGGAGATCGACGGGGACGGGCGGCCGCTGCCGGATCGGGCTGCGGTGCGGGTCCCCAGCGGCCGGGTGACGCGAGAGCTGTTCGCGCACGACTTCGTGATCACACCGTCGGTGGTGTGCCGGCGGGAGCTGGTGCGTGCGATCGGCGGCTTTGACGCGGGCCTGCAGACGGGCGAGGACTATGACCTGTTTCTGCGGCTGTCGCGGACGTGCGATTTTGTCGGGCTGGCCGAGCCGCTGGGCAAGCGCCGGCGGCACGCGGGCAACACCAGCAAGCAGCAGCGGGTGGCGACGGCGGTGAGGCACGCGGAGCTGCGGCAGCGATTCTGGCAGCGGAACCCGGACCTGCGGGATGCGTGGGGTCGGGGGGGGCGGCGGGTGTTGGCCAAGGCGTTCTACCGGGCGGGGAGGCTGCTGTGGAGGGGGGGATGGGCGAGGTCTGCGCGGCGATATTTGCGGCAGTCGTTGCGGTACCGGCCGTTCTATCCGCGGGCGATGTTCTGGCTGGGCGTGGCGGCGTTTGCCGGTGGGCGTGGCGAGCCGGCGGGAGATCCGGGGGGGAGTTCGGCGTTCTGACGTGGGGGCAGGTCCGGCGGAACAGCCTACACGCTCTTCAGTCGAAACTCGTGCGGCGACACATGGTCCTGCAACGGCGCAGGACCATGACACCCGAGAACTGGCAGTGCGGCCGATCTAGGCCTGCTCGTTCAAGTCGCCCAGGCGGCGGAGCATGCCGCGGATGTCGGCCACGCCCTTGATCGAGACGTAGACGGTTATCGTGGAGTACCAGACGACACAGGCTGCTGTAAGGAGCCACCAGAACCAGTGCCCAGCCATACTTCACCGTCCTTCCGAGGCTTCAGGAGCGAACCGATGACCATGGCGACGGCGACAATCGCGAAGGTGCCGATGTTGATCCACGCATCGCCGATCGTGCGCGACGCCCATCCGCCCTTGAACATGTTCAGCGTCAGGGCGGTCACGGGGCAACCCGCGCCGAGGATGATCGCGGCGTAGGCGCCCCAGCTGTTGGCGCGTTTCCAGTAGCAGCAGCCGATCAGCATGATCGACATGCTCGAAAGGTAGATCGTCCCGGTGGTCTGGAGATACTCCCAGAGGTTGCCCTCGAGCTTGTACCACAGGCCCCAGAACAGCAGGAACAGGCCGATCAGGGCCACGATGAAGCGGTTGACCAGGATACCCTTCTTGTCCGACCAGCGGTTCCTGTGGAACGGGGCCAGGATGTCATTGTAGATCACGCTGCCCCAGGTCAGCATGTACGAGGAGTCGGTGGACATATCGGCGGCGAGCATGGCGGCCACCAGCAGGCCCATCAGTCCGCTGGGCACGATCATGCTCAGGTAGAACGGCATCGCGAACAGCGAACTGTCCTTCTCACCCATCGTGCCGGCGATGCGGCCGAGCTCCAGCAGGTGCGGGGCGCCGAGCGATGCCAGGGCCGCGATGCCCCAGAGCCCGGGGATCAGCCAGCGGCAGATGAAGAAGAACGCCGTGCCGGTGTAGACCTTGCGGCCCGTCTTGGTGTCCTTGGCCGCCAGGAGCCGGGCGATGCAGGTCTGCCAGGTGAGCACGACCGCGGTGTTGGTGATCAGGTTGGACAGGACGAACTGCCAGCCGAGACCTTCTGCCCTAAAGGGGTTGAACCCGCCGACGCCGAACTTCGCGTTCACCACGTTGACCATCGTCGTCCAGGGGACTTCCCGGAGGATCAGGATAGTCACCACCAGCAGGCCGACGCTCATGACCACGAACTGCAGGAAGTCGGTTACCAGGACCGAGAGCATGCCGCCCAGGATGGTGTAGACCGCGACGGCGACCAGCAGGACGGTCATGGCCATCTCCAGGTGGGCGGCGTTCATTCCACAGCAGACGACGAGGAACTGCCCGCCGACGCGGAGGAACACGCCCATGTTAAGCAGGCCGCCCAGGACGATCACCACGCCGGCGGCCCAGCGGACGCGCGAGCCGAAGCGGTTTTGGAAGAGCTCGGGGATGGTCATCACCCCGGAATCGCGAAGCGGCTTGACGCAAAAGCCCGTGTACCCGACCACCCACATGGCGATCGCGTTGCAGATGCCGGGAATCGCCCCGGCAAAGCCCCGCGTGTAGCCGGCCTGGGCGGTGTACATCGCTGTGACGATGCCGAACTCGGTGGCGGCCAGCGAGGCGATGCCTAGGTAGAGGTTCATCTCCCGGCCGGCGACCAGGAAGTGCTCCACCTTGCCGACGTACTTGCGGACCATGATGCCGGCGACCATCGTGGCCAGCAGGTACACGCCGACGATGCTGCCGTCGAGGATACTGAAGTGACCCATGATTGCCCTCTTTGCCCAAGGGAGTCCAGACGGGTGGGCATTCTACACCGCGTTGCGCAAAGAAGTAAACTTTCCTAGGCCTATAGAATAGGGCATGGGGAATGGAGTCCTCAGCGGATCGGACTGGAAGCAATGGCGACGCATGCGGGCGTGGCGACTGAGCCAACAGGGCTGGACGCAGCAGGATATAGCCGTAGCCCTGGACGTTTCCAAGGGGGCCGTCAGCCGATGGCTGGGGGCGGCAGGGGCGGGCGAGGCAGCGTTGATGACGCGATCCGGCCAAGGCCGGTTCCCCAAACTGACGGCCGAGCAGGTGCGGCTGATCCCGGACTTCCTGGGACACGGCCCGGAGGCCTACGGGTTCCGGGGCAAGGTCTGGACGACGGCCCGGGTGGCCCAGGTCATTCAGCAGGAGTTCCAGGTCAGCTACCACAAGGGCCATGTATCGCGGTTGCTCAAGCAACTGCATTGGACGCCGCAGGTCCCGGTCCTTCGGGCCCTGCAGCGCGACGAGGACCAGATCCAGCGGTGGCGTCTGGAAGTCTGGCCACGCCTGAGACAGCAGGCATCACAAGAGCATCGGACACTGGTGTTTACGGACGAATCAGGCTTCTACCTGCTGCCGGGCGTGGTCAGGACGTATGCTCCGCAGGGCGTCTCGCCCATCCTTCGGGAGTGGCAAACACGCGACCATCTGTCGGTGATGGGCGGGATTACCCGCCAGGCCAAAGTCTACACGCTGGTCCGCCAGGAGTCGCTCAACGGCCTGCATACGGTGGAGTTTCTGCGGCACCTGATTCGGCATCTGGGTGCTCGCCTGCTGGTGATCTGGGACGGCTCGCCCATCCATCGCCGGACCGAGGTCGGCGAATTCCTGAGCAGCCGGGATGGGCGAGGGATCCACGTCGAGCCGCTACCGGCCTATGCCCCGGATCTGAATCCGGTCGAGGGGGCCTGGCAGCATCTCAAGCATGTGGAGGTGCGCAACGTCGTCTGCCTGGATCTGGAGGAATTGCACTTGCAGTTGCATTGGGCTATAGCCCGTCTCCGGCAGAAACCACACCTGGCTCGCTCATTCTTCCAGGGTGCAGGACTGGCCATCTAGCAAAGTTTACTTATTTGCGCAACGATCAGTAAAGGGGTTCGGGCGGGGGGGAAGCACCCTCAAGTCCGGCGAGAGCGATCCTTGACGGTGCTGCAGGCGGTTGCCGCCGGACTTGGGTGTGGCACACGTCAGCCGCCGCAGGAACGGACCTCCGTTGGTCTGCGCGGCTCGGGGTATGGCAATCCGGCACGGACAATCGTCAAACGGGGCCGGCGGCGTGGGGGTGTGCTTGTTCCGGTTGCTTGCGGCCAATACAGTAGGGCGTCCCGGGTTGGCCCGGCAGCCAGGAGTATTGCCTTGAACGCGAACCAGAAGCGTGTCGTCGGCGGTTTCGGATCGTACCGTTTCGGCCTGTGGGCCCTGCTGGCGATGCTCGTGCCGGCCGCGCTCGGGCCAATCGGGTGCATGGCGCCGGCGGCGGGGCCACGTAAGGTGGTGGTGCCGACGGCGGGGGATGCCGTCCGCGTCTGGAGCGAGCCGCTCACGCTGCCGACGTACGCCGTGCAGCCGGACCCGGTGCCGCGGTTCCAGGTTACCGACGACAAGAAGTACTATCCCTACACCAGCCAGGAGAACATTGCCCCGCAGGCGGCGCCGCGGACGTGGACGGCTGTCTGCCTGGAAAACCGCTACCTGAAGGTGACCGTCATGCCCGAGCTGGGCGGGCGGGTGTTCGCGATCTACGACAAGATCGCCGGCCGGGACGTGATCTACCGGCAGAGATCGATCAAGCCGGGGCGCGTGGGCATTCGCGGGGCGTGGATCTGCGGGGGGATCGAGTACGACTTCCCGGACAGCCACTCGGTGACCACGCACGACAAGGTGCACTGGACGACGCGGGAGTATCCGGACGGCAGCGCCTCGATCCTGGTCGGGGACGTTCGAACGGATCAGCCGAATGGGCTGGACGGTGGAGGTCCGGCTTACGCCGGATACCGCATGCATGCAGGACCGCATCTACCTGCACAACCGCACGCCGATGCGGCAGCGGTACTACTACTGGACCAACGCCGGCGTCGAGGCGGGCGAGAAGACGCAGATGATGTTGCCGTTTCCCAAGGTAACGGGGCACTTCGGCGGGGGCTTCCAGGACTGGCCCATCCGCGACGGGGTGGACTGGAGCTGGTACTGGAAATATCCGGACGCGACCAGCACGTTCGGCATCGGCGGGCAGGAGTCGTTCATCGGCGCGTATGACCACGCCAGCGGCGTGGGCGTGGCGCACTACGCGGATCGGGGACAGCTGCCGGGGCGGAAGTTCTGGACCTGGGGCGTCAGTCCGGCGGGGATGCGGTGGTACGACGTGCTGTCGGACGACAAGCGGCCCTACGCGGAGCTGCAGGCCGGGCCGATGCTGACCCAGAGCCTCTATGCGTGGATGCAGCCGTACGAGTCGGAGCGATTCGAGGAGTACTGGATCCCGATCAGCCGGATCGGGCCGTTCGCGCGGGTGAACCCCGAGGCGGCGGTGCGGCTGACGGTGGAGGAGGGCAAGGCGACGGTGGGCGTGCTGCCCATGCGGGCGTTTGCGGGGCGCAGGTCGAACTGCGGGCGCGCGGCGGAGCCGTGGCCACCTGGAAGGCGGACCTTTCGCCCGAAGTGCCGCTGCTGCGGACGGCGAAGGTCGACGCGGCGGATGCGATCGCTTTGCGACTGGTGGTTCTCGACGCCAACGGCAAGACCCTCATCGAGCACGCCCTCGGCAAGTACGCCCTGGAGGGCAACGTGCCGGCGACGCTGCCGACGATGGACCCGCAGGGGATGAGCCTGCCGACGTCGGCCAGCGCGGCGACGGCGGTCAAGCGCTACGAGCTGCAGTGGCTGCACTGCGATTATTCCGACGCGGGCCGCACGATCGAGGAGGCGCTGGCGAAGTGGCCGGAGGACTCGGAGGTTCGGTTTGACGGCGCCTTGTTCCGGTTGTTCCAGGGCCGGCCGGCGGAGGCGGCTGCGCTGCTGCAGCCGCTGGCGGAGCGGTCGGACTTCGCGCCGCAGGCGAAGTACTACCTGGCGCTGGCGAAGATGCAGACGGGGGATCTGGAGGCGGCATCGCGGTTGCTGGAGGAGGTCCGCAGGACCGATCCCAAGTCGGCTGGCGCGGGCACGTGGATACGAGCCGGCCGGGTGCTCGGGGCCAAGGCGATGATGCTGCGCGGGCGGTTCGGCGAGGCCTCGGCCCTGCTGGAACCCGTCCTGCAGGCGGATGGCGATTACCCCTATGCGGCGGCGCTGTGACATCTGCGCGGCACGCCGGGAGGGCCGACAGGACGCGGCACTTGGTGTTCTGAAGCGGCACCTGTCGCAGCCGGACCTGGAGCCGATGGCGCGGCTGGAGGTGCAGCTGCTGACCGGCCGGACCGATCCGACGTTGGCACGGATGCTCCAGCGTGACCCGGAGGTAGCGATCGAGCTGGCGTGCGATTACATATCCGTAGGGGATTGGGCCACGGCGGAGGCGGTCCTGACCGGCGGGGCCGGCGAGAATGCCCGCAGCGGCATGACTTGGCTGATGGCCGGCTGGTGCGCGTTCGCCCTCGGTCAGGCGGATAAGACGGCTGAATACCGTGCGCGAGCCGACGCCGCGCCCGTGGACATGGTCTTTCCGTCGCGCGTGGCGGAACTGATGGCGGCCGAGCAGGCGATGCGGTCCGGCGCGGTCACGCCGCGAGTGGCGTACTACGCGGGGCTGGTGCTCATGCGGCTGATGCGGTACGACGAGGCGATCGCGGCGTGGGGCAAGGCCATCGACGCCAAGGACGACAATGCCTTGGCGCGGCGGTGCCTGGCGCTGACGCTGTCGGCGGTCAAGCAAGACCGGCAGGGGGCGGTCGCGCACCTGGAGCGGGCGACCGCGATCGATCCGCGCCAGCCGGTGTACTACCAGGACCTGGCGGGGCTGTACGTCGCGCTGGGCAGATCGGCCGATGCCAAGGACGTTTTGGCGCGGGCGGTCCGGAACACGACGGCGACGGACGCGCTGGTCGGCTACCTGGCGGCGGCGTGCCTGGCCACGGGCGACTATCGTGAAGCGACGCAGGCCCTGGCCGGTCATCGGTTCAACGTGACCGAGGGCCGCTACGGGGTGCACGACGACTACGCGGTTGCGTGGATCGGTGTGGGCCTGACGGCCCTGCGGGACGGCCAGCCGCAGGAGGCGCTGGCGGCGCTGGAGAAGGCGCTGGAGTACCCGGACAACCTGGCGATCGGGCGGCCGGCCGGGGCGCAGGACGAGTCGATGGTCCACTTCTGGCGGGGCGTGGCGCTGCGGCGGCTCGGCAGGAACTCGGAGGCGACGAAGGCGTTCGAGGCGTCGGCGGGCCAATCGGTCAGCGAGCGCGGCCGGCGGCGGGGCTTCTACCGCACGCTGACCACGGCGCACGGGATCCTGGCGCTGCGAGTACTGGGCCGGTCGCAGGAGGCGGCCGATCGGGTCGAGCGGCTGACGCGGGCCCCGGCGACGAGTCGGTGGGTCCAGCAGGACGACTTCTATCGCGCCGGGCTGGCGCTGCGGGCGGTGTGGGTGCAGGGGCTTCGGGCGGATGGGGCCATTGATCCGGCCGCGTTCACCGCGCGAGCCAGGACACACACCTGCCGGGGCAGTGGCCGCGATTGTCGTCGCTGGCTGCGGAGGTCCTGCGGCAGGAGGGTGTGGCGGCAGCGGCGAGTGGGCGTGGCGTCCGTGCCACTGCTTCCGGTCGTTCCTCGACGGACCAATAATGCTAGGCCTTATGCGTCTGACTGTCTGGCTGCAGTGGGGGGCCTGGCGCTTGCTCGGGATTTGCCTGTGCAGCTGGGGAGGGCCCCAGCTGCTGGAGAATGTAGTTAATCACCTTAATACTATATAGGACAGGGATCGCCTGTGGCAGTACTTGTGTCCGGAGGTACTCCTGTTCCTGCTCCTTGGTGCGGAAGTTATAGGCAGAGAATTCCGGGTTGCCCTTGATCCCGCACCGTCTGATGACGTCGATTATTTCACTGACCTTAGTCCCGGGCCGTTTGGCCTTCACTTGCCGGACGATGCTCTTGTGAGAGTGCTGGTACTGGTCGATTAGGCGCTGGACTTTTATCGAAACAGCTGCTGAGTCGCCTGCCTGGGGGAATAGTGCTGCGGTAACGTCGGCCTTTGACTGTTTGTTCACGACGGACAGGCTGAGGTCGATCGGGACCGCGTATTGGGTGATCTGGTCGTCGGGAAGGGAATCCACATCAGCTCTTACCCCTTCCTGCCACTGGCGCAGGTATCTTATGCTATCGGCGGAAAGCCGCTTGGTCAGGGCCGGGGACTCCAACGAAAAAGCCTTTGGATCGAACTCTGAGACGAGGAAGATCATACCGCATGGAATCCGGTCACATAGGGACCTGGCAAACCAAGAATTGAGGCTTCTTTCATAATTCAATATACCAGCTTGGCATACCAGCAAAACGTTGGGGGGGACAACATCGATAAACAAGTGTGCTGCGTTGTTTCGCAAATCTTCTATGCGAAGCAGGTTCTTCCGAATGGGATCGGCGTCTGACGGCATGACTTCTCTGATCGCTCGCCCAAATGTAACAGTTCTATCTGGATCAGAAGACTGCGATATGGAAGAAACATCTTTCCTGGTGTGGACGATCTCTGCTTTCAGAAGAAAGCTCCCATGCGTTGATGAACAGAAACAGGAACGACTCAAGCCGGTAGCCTATGGACGGCTTGTTTACGATCTCAAGCGCGAGCACCATAGCTTCTACGCTCTTATGGATAAGTCGCCAGACCAGGACCTCATAGTCTCGGAGGTAAGTCGGGGGTACTCCCGAGTTCTTGGCGACCTGCTCCAGGACGGCCTGAAAACCCGGTGCCGTTACTGTGCTCCCGCTAGACATCCAGGAACCCTGCGCCTGAATGTTGAGCTGGGTACAGATCTCGGAGAAGAGCGACTGCTTTGGGGCCACGGCGCGAGTTCCGCGAGGCATCGGGCGAACCTCCACATCGCTGGCAGACGAGCTGATGCGCATTCGCGCAGCATTGGTCGGAATATACCACAGTTCACCCCGAATGTCATCCGGGTGAAGTGACAGCATCGCCTTGCCCGCCGACAGTTAGTCTCGCCACGACCAGAAGAAAGGCGAACAGAGATTAGCCGACGCTGGGTGTGCGCGATATGATGCCTGATGCTGTCCATCGGTGATGCGTGGCTGTCCTGTGAATATGTCAGGCTTAAGGTCGATAAGTGTAGCGGAATGCGGACGATGGAATCAGGGCCGATGTTTTTCAGGGAAGACTGCGTCGAGGGGTGCCGGAAACGCATCTCCGACAGCAGCGTCGATCTTATCGTTACGGACCCGCCATATGGCATTAACGGTGACCAGCTGCACAGACACTACCACCGCAAGGAAGAATACGTCCTTGACGGGTACTGCGAGGTGCCCGCCAACCAGTACGCCGACTTCAGCCGCCGGTGGATTGCCCAAGCTGAACGAATTCTGCGCCCAGGGGGATCGATCTACGTCGTGTCCGGCTACACAAACCTGATCCACATCTTGAACGCACTTCGCGAAACGAGTCTTGTCCAAATCAATCACATCATTTGGAAGTACAACTTCGGGGTGTACACTACCAATAAGTACATCTCCTCGCATTATCATATACTATATTGGGTAAAGCCTGGTGGGCCGGTCACATTTAACACGTTCTGTCGGTATGGGGCGGGGGAGCGGAACGGGAATGACGGAGCAGCCAATTACGGAGACCGTGAGGACGTTCTGGATCATTCCTCGCGAGTATAAGCCCGGTAAGGCCAAGAACAAGAATCGAGCTGCCGTCTAAACTTCTTACCAAGTTGATCCAGTACAGCAGCAGCGAGAGCGACTTGGTGTGCGACCTGTTTCTGGGGAGCTTCTCAACCGCGAAGGTTGCTATCGGGCTGAACCGCCGCGCCTGCGGGTTCGAGATCAGCCCGACAGCCTTCGAGCACCAGATGAAGGAGCTCGCGAAGGTCCGGCCTGGCTCGCTCCTGCCGGCCCTGCGACGACCGGTGCATTCGCCCTTGGCAAACGGGCGCAAGCCATGGACCGAGGCCGAACGGAAGGCACTACGCGACCGGTACTGCCAACTACTTCGGGCTCATGGTATGAAGAGCAGGGCGATAGAGATCCTTTCTGAAGAGCTCGGGCGCGGGCGCTTCTCCCTGATCAACGCGCTCGCTAGGCTCGAGCGGGACGGGTGCGTTCCCCGGGTGCGGCCGGGTGGGGCCCGCGGGTTAGGATGAGGGGCGAGGTCGGAGCCGACGATGACCGCCAAGGAGAACCTGCTGCGGGCGATCCGGCACGATGGCCCGGCCTGGGTGCCGCGGGCGGACGAGGCGACCGTGTGGCTGGCGCCGCCCATCGTCGAGCGGCCGGCTGCCGAGGACTTCGACGACTTCGGTGTGCACTGGTCGTTCCTCGGCGACGCCGAGGGCGGGACATTCCCGACGCACGGCCGGGAACCGTTGAGCGACCTGTCGGCCTGGCGGGAACAGGTGCATATCCCGGACGTGGCCGCCTGCGACTGGTCGGGCGTGCGCAGCCGTGCGGGGCAGGTCGATCGCGAGCAGTTCCTCGTGCAGGGCTTCGTGGAGATGGGGCTGTTCGAGAGGACGTACCTGCTGATGGGCATTGCCAGCCGTGCAACGACCTGGCGGGGCTGAAACGCCGCTACGGCGGGCGGATCACGTTCTGCGGTGGGATCGACAGCCAGTTCGTGCTGGCCCGGCCGGGCGTGACGGTCCAGGAGGTCCGTAGCGAGGTCCGCCGCCGGATCGACGAGATGGGGCAGGGGGGCGGGTACATCGCCGGCCCGAGCCACGGGGTTCCGTACGACCCGGCGATCGTCGAGGCGATGCAGGACGAGATCGCGACGTACGGGCGGAGGGTTTACGCCGGGTCCGTGGTCCGCGGCGCGGGCACGTCTCCGCGTGCGTGAGGGCCGCCGCCTGATTGACCTTTGCCATTCCCATGCCACTATAATCAACGCCAGGACTCATCACGGCTGTCTGGCACGGAGCATGCGCCATGGCGGATCAGGCACTCGGCTACGCGCTGGTCGGTTGCGGGAAGTTCGGGCGGTTCTGCATGTCGCAGTACAAGGCGATGAAGGACATCCGCCTGGTGGCCGTGGCTGACACGGACTCGAACCTGGCCAGGACCACGGCGGAGGAGTTCCGCGTCGAGCCGATGACGGACCTGCGGCAGGTCCTGGACCGCAAGGACGTGGACGTCGTCCACATCGCCACGCCGCCGTCGACGCATGGACCGTTCGCCATCCAGGCCCTGGAGGCGGGCAAGCACGTGCTGGCGGAGAAGCCCCTGGCGGTGACCGGCAAGGAGGCGGAGCAGGTGGCCCAGGTCAGCCGTCGGACTGGCCGGAAGGTTACGGTCGATTTCATCCTGCGCTACAGCCCGATTGTGGCGATGGTGCAGCGGATCCTGCGCGAGGGGGCGATCGGGGTACCGCTGCGGGCCTGCTTCGAGAACTACGCCCAGGACGAGGTGCTGCCGCCGGGGCACTGGTTCTGGGACCGGTCGCTGAGCGCCGGCATCTTCGTCGAGCACGGCGTGCATTTCTTCGACCTGTACCGGCAGTGGCTGGGCAGCGGGCGGGTCCGCTGGGCGGAGTACCTGACGCGCTCCGGGACGCGTCAGCAGGACCGCGCGTTCTGCGTGATGGACTTCGGCGACAGGCTGGTCACGCACTACCATGGGTTCGACCAGCCGATCCGCCTGGACCGGCAACGTCACCTGATCCTGTGCGAGCGGGGCGATATCGTGGTGGGCGGCTGGATTCCGCTGGAGCTGCAGGTCCACGGGGCGGTTGATGAGCGGCAGCGGGATATACTGGCGGCGGCGGTGCCCGAGGGGACGCTGACGACTGTTCGTCAGTACCCGGAGGCGGAGCAGCGGTTCCGGTCGCACGGCAAGGATCACCGCGCTGCGGCTGAGGTGCGGCTGGATTACGCGATCCGCACGCCGAAGATGGACGTCTATGGCCAGCTGATCCGTGGGGTGATGCAGGACTTCGCGGAGTCCATTCGCACCGGCAAGGGGACGCTGGTGACGCTGGAGGATACGGTGGAGGCGGTCAGGATGGGGGAGGCGGCGAACAGGCTGGCGGATGGCCTGTGATTCACAGGGATGGACAGGATGGACAGGACGGGTGTCGCGGGTCGGGTATCGGGTGTCGGAAGTGGGAGACACCCGGTCCCGTGGGCGCGTGATCCTCTTCCGAAACCCGGAACCCGACACCCGAGCATCGTCCTGTCCATCCCTGTTGCTTCCGGCCCTGTCGTCGCCTGTATTGCGGCAGATGGCCAGTCCGGCTAGACTGACTTCCCGTCATTCCCGGAACGTGAAACCGGCCCGGGCGGATCGCCGCGCAGGGGCATTCGCCAGTCGAGCGGGCCGGACCAGGACCTTCGGATACGCAGGACATGGCAGGAGGCAGGCGATGATCAAATCCATCAACATTTGGGCGATGCCGGGCGGGCTGGCCAACCAGATCGACCCGGTCGAAGGGATGCGGCAGGCCAAGCGGGCCGGGTTCGAGGCCATCGAGCTGGGCATCGGGGACCAGGGGGCGTTCACGCACCTGACCGACCAGGCGATGTGCGAGCAGTGGCGCAAAGCCGCCAAGGAGATCGGCATCCAGATCGCCAGCGTGGCCACCGGCTTCTACTGGGGCACGCCGCTGACCAGCGAGGACGCCGAGGCCCGCAAGAAGGCGTACGACTTCACCGCAGCCATGATCGAGCGGGCGGGCTGGCTCAAGGCCGGCGCGGTGCTGGTGGTGCCGGGCCTGGTGCGGGCGGACTTCATCCCCAACAGTCCCGAGGTGCCGTACGACTTCGTGTACAAGACCAGCCAGCAGCAGCTCAAGAAGCTGGCCAAGGTCGCGGAAAAGAACAAGGTGTTCATTGGCGTCGAGAACGTCTGGAACAACTTCCTGTACTCGCCGATGGAGATGGCCCGGTTCATCGACGAGATCAAGAGCCGCTGGGTGGGGGCGTATTTCAACGTCGGCAACCCGGTGGCCTTCGGCAACAGCTACGACTGGATCCGCATCCTGGGCAAGCGGATCAAGCGGATCCACCTGAAGGAGTACAAGCGCGGCCGCAACGCCGACGGTACCGTCTACTGGACGAAGTTCCCGGACGGCTTCGACGTGCCGCTGGGCGAGGGGGACGTGAACTGGCCGAAGGTAAAGGCGGCGCTGACGAAGGTCGGCTACAAGGGCCCGGCGACGGTGGAGGTGCTGAACTTCAACAATGCGGCTGGCGTGGTCGAGCAGCTGTCGAAGCAGGTGGACAAGGTGATGTTCTCGTAGGGCGGCTGCACGGGATCAATACGAAGGCGAAAAGGCCCCGCGGGACGACGCGGGTCCTTTCCTTTTGGGATGCGCCGCCCCCACTTGCGTACAATCAGGCAGATCGGACGAACTTAAGTCCATCGGAGGTAAAGGCTGCGGCATAATAAGCGACCACTAATGGCTTGTTGGTGGTATTGCTAATAGTGTGGTCTGTCTGCATAATCTGACTCCTTTGCGGGCCAACGTGGCGCCCGCCGGACTGTTTGAACGTCGCAGAGCAAGGAGGCAGCAGCCAATGCCAGTCGTGGATCTGGATCGTACGTCAGCTATCCTCGCCATGCCGCCGCAGGCACGGGCGATCCTGGACAGCAAGGAAAAGCAGATCATCATGAACCTGCGGCTGAAGATCTCGGCTGACGAGGTCATCACCGCGGACACCTTCGTGGTCTATCACTGCACGGTGCGAGGGCCAGCCAAGGGGGGCATCCGCATGTGGCCGGACGTGACCCTCGAAGAGACCGGCGTGCTGTCGGAGCTGATGACCTACAAGTGCGCGCTGGCTGGGATTCCCTTCGGCGGCGGCAAGAGCGGCATCCGGCTGGACCCGCACAAGCTCAGCCGGTTCATCAAGACAGCCATCGTCAAGGAGTACGTGCACATCATCCGGGAGGAGTTGGACTCGGGGGCGTACGTGCCGGCCCCGGATATGGGCACGGGTCCGGTGGAGATGGCTGTTATCTTTGGCGAGACGCACCGTCCCGAGACGGTCACCGGCAAGCCGGTGGGCGTGGGCGGCCTGCCCGGGCGGAAGGAGGCGACCGGCCGGGGCGTGGCGCACGTGACGCGGCTGGCGGTGGAGCGCCTGCTACAGAAGCATATCAACAAGATGACGTGCGCGGTGCAGGGCTTCGGCAACGTCGGCAGCCACACCGCCTCGTTCCTGGCGCAGATGGGGGCGAAGGTGGTGGCGGTCTGCGACCTGACCGGCGGGGTGTATGACCCCAAGGGCCTGGACATCGAGAAGCTCCGCGAATACTCGAACCGCAACGGCGGCGGCGTGGCTGGCTTCGGCGCGCAGGCGATCACCAATGCCGACCTGCTGGCCATGCCGGTGGACGTGCTGATCCCCGCGGCGGCTGGCGACGCAATCACGCGAGAGAACGCGACATCCGTCCAGGCGAAGCTGGTGATCGAGGGGGCGAATGCCCCGACCAGCCGGGAGGCCGACTGCATCCTGCGGGACAGGCACGTGCGGGTGGTGCCGGACATCCTGGCCAACGCGGGCGGGGTGATCGCTTCTTACGTCGAGTGGCAGCAGGGCAAGAGCGGGGTGATCACGCCGATCACCGAGACGTACGACACGATCGAGCAGCGGATGACCAATGCGTTCGACCGCGTGCTGGGTGTACACACGGAGACCCATGGCGACCTGCGGCTGGCGGCCCAGGTGGCGGCCTGCGAGGAGGTGCTGATCGCGCTGCGGGACCGGGATTGGATATAGCCAACCTTTGCGGAGACGATACGGATGAACACGTTGCCGAAGTTGCCGACGGGCCTGAAGGGTCAGTTGCACAAGGCGGCCCTGGGCATTGCCGACTGGATGGTTCGCACGCAGGTCAAACTGGACAAGGCCACCTGGGACGCCAACCGCGGGCGGTTTATCTACACTCGACGGCGGACGACGGGGCAACTCGTCCGCGGCATCGGCTGGACGCAGGCCCGCGGCATCATGGTGCTGCTGACGGCCTACCAGTCGACGAAGAGGCAGGAGTACCGCGACGCGGCGCAGCTGGCTGCGGACTACCTGCGGGGCATGCAGCAGACGGCGTCCAACGTGCCGCTATATGACGGCATCATCTGGGAGGAGATCCCGTTTTCGGCGCATGCATACGTGCGCGACACGTCCGAGGTGGCGGAGGCGTTCTGCTACCTCTACAAAGTCACCGGCGACGACGAGTGGCTCTGGCGGGCGGATGTATACTTTGACTGGTACCTGCGGTGCGGGGTCAACAAGCGGGGCTGGCCGGTCGGCGACGTACTCATGCCCAGTGGTCAGCAGAAGGACATGGTCGGCTCGTACCAGATCGGCAACGGGAAGTTCCTGTACCGGCTGCACCAGGCGATGCGCGGTTCGCGGGTCCTGAACAAGGGCTTGAGGCCGATCGTCACGCGGGCGATGGCGGAGTTCTTCAGCCCGGAGGGCGGGATGTACGGCAACCCGGCGGTCCGCTCGTCCGAGGCGAGCGGGGCCGAGATGGCCCACCACGGCGGCCGGGGCAGCGAGGCCCACCTGACGCTCAACGACGACGGGGCGGGCGTGACGCTGCTCTCGGCGTACCGGGCGACGGGCCAGAAGGCGATCCTCGCGCAGCTGGAGAAGTATGCGGCCTGGACGATGACGAAGAAGACCCCGCTGCCGACGTTCTCGGGCTTTGTCAGCATGGGCAACTTCATGCTGGACATGTACCGCCAGACGGGGCGCAAGGAGCACCTGCAGTGGGTGCTCGACAACATCGAGGCCGGCCTGCTGAGGCTGCGGGTGACCGACCGCAAGAGCGAGGACTACGGCGCGCTGAAGGGCGAGGACGAGCCGAGCAAGTGGTACTGGGGCGGCGAGCAGGATGAGTACACCAACATGCGGACCAACGCCTACGGCGCGATGCTGTTGTTCAAACTGGCCGACCCGAGGAACTGGTGCCCGGGGTATTCGGCGTTTGGATGGGATGAGTTGAAGGCGTGGGCGAGGATGAAGGGGTAGCACCGGTGCGCGGCAGCCCGGTCTGCGTCCGAGTCGGACGCATTGTTCATGTCGTCGCATTGGAGGCCTGCCAATGACCGCATGGTCGATCCTTGGGGTATCGCTCATGCTGACCGGTGTGACACATGCTGGTGTCGCGACACAGCCGGCGCCTGGGGATTGGCCGGTGGACTTCAAGATGCTTTCCGCCGGGCGAGGCGTTGTGCTGGTCGGCGGTAGCGCCTCTGTCTTCGATATCGAGAAGGGAACGCGTGAGGTTGCGGGTGCGGCACGGCGCATGGCCGTGAATCGTAAGAAACAGCTGGTGTTGTTGGAGCAGCGAGGAGAGGAAGGGGAGACGCTGACCGTTCTGGACGTGAAAGGCCATCCGCAGGCACTTGCCTCTGCCGAGATCCACGTGCTTGTCGCTGATATTGGCTACGCCAACTATCCGGGCTTCGACACATTCTTTGTAGCCTGGACTGCTCCGGGGCCCTCTACGGAGGCTGGCCAGCCGATCTGGGGAACATACGTTCTGCTGTACGATCCACAAGCGAAGGTTGTTGTTTTGGGCGCGGTGCCGCTTCTGTCAGACCTGCGCTGGTCCCCTGCGCCACCGAGGGTTGATCTTTGCCGAAGCCTGTTCTGCGACGTTCATTGCCAGCACACTAAAGCCACTGCTTTCGGGCGTATATGGGGAGATGTTCAAGTCAGACGGTGCGATGGCTGGCGCCGCCTTGCTTCTTGTCAAAGGGTCCAGGGTTGTCGCCGCCGTTCCCAGGCTGGGGCCCACGAGTGCCTGTCCGATCGCATTCTCGGGGGACGGCAAGCGCGCCATGGCACGCGCCCCACGGGTCGTCAAGGGATCCGACTATGTGATCATCGATGTGAGTTCCGGCAAGATCACCGCCTGCGAGTACATTCACGGTTCTGGCGAGATCCTGGCTGCCAGCGGCGATCTGCAGCAAGCTGTAATGCAACAGGAAACGCGCATTTACCTTCTTCGGGCCAAACGGGAGCCTCGGGAGGTGTTGAAGACCTACGCCGATCAGAAGGTGATGGTGGACTGGCTGGGCGGCATCTTCTATATGACGGATGGCAAGACCCTCTGGGAGGTGGCCCGAAGCGGAGAGGTAACTCAGACGCAGCTTCCATGACGTACTTAGAGAGTTGCTGCCCCTCCGGGCGTCCCGCAGGGACGCTGTGATCGTAGCCCAGCACTTCAGTGCTGGGTACCCTGGCCCTCAACCGTTTGGTGTTTCTTCTTTGTTGTTCGCGTCCCGTAGGGACGGCTGAACCAGGAGGCAATCCCATGGCGCATTCCTACGTGTGCAACTACTACCATTGCGTGTTCAGCACGGCCAACCGTTGCCGCCTCATCACGCCGGACTTGAAAGACAGGCTTTGGTCCTATATGGGTGGAATCGCCCGGGCCAACGGTGTGACGGCCAGATGCGTCGGCGGGACTGACAATCACGTGCACACGCTATTGTCGTTGCCTTCGACCCTGGCGATAGCGAAAGCCATTCAACTGATCAAAGGCGGGTCATCGAAGTGGGTCCGGGACGAGATGCCGAACGGCAAAGGGTTCGAATGGCAGGAAGGGTACGCTGCATTGTGTCCTTTCGGCAAACCTGAAAAAGGCAAAAGGCTCGGGCGGCGGCCTGGCGGGGCCGTTCAATCAAGCCGCAAAGGGGACGCCGCGGGTTGAGATGGCGAGGGCAAAGGGACCGCCGGCAGGCCGGGGACGCCCGGTTCATCCCGAGGGGCGGCCTTGTCCGGCTTCGAGCGTGGCCTGGTAGTTCCAGGGCATCCAGTCGGCGGGGGCAGCGGCCAGCTCGCGGCTGTGCTTCTGCAGTTCGGTCAGGTAGTGGAACGGATTGACGCCGTTGAGCCGGCAGGTGTGGATCAGGCTCATGAACAGGTCGCCGACGTGGGCCCCGTTCTCGGTCTTGTAGAAGTAGGCGTTCTTTCGGTGAAGGATCGCCGACTTCAGGGCCCGTTCACAGATGTTATTGTCCAGCGGGGCCCCGGCCACCCGCAGGAACAGGGTCAGCTCCAGCCAATGCTTGCGCAGGTAGGTGATCGCCTCGCCCAGGCCGCTGTTGGGCTCCACCTGCCTCTGCTCGATCTGGGCGTCCAGCCACGCCTTCAACTCGGCCATCGCCGGGCCGCTTTCGACCTGATGGAACCCCAGCCGCTCCTGCGGCGACATCTGCCGCTGCCGGGCGATCGCGTCGTTGGCGTACACGACCTTCAGGATCTCCAGCACATGCAGGCACTCCTCGGGGAAGTTGCCGGCCACGTCCACGAATTTACGACGGCCGTGGGCCAGGCAATGGGCCAGAAGGGTCTTCAGCTCCGCCGGCAGGTTGCGCGACAAGGCATCGCACATCTGGATCGGCGGAGCCAGATCCGACGAACGCCGTTGCAGCAGATCGAACAGGTTCTCCCCCGCGTGCTTGTGCCCGGTGAAGAACAACGCGATCGTCCGTTCGCCGACCTTCGAGATGATCCCCGACGTGAACACGCCCTTGCGGCCGGCCGCCGGGTCCGCCGACACCGCAGTCTCCTCTGCGCCGTCCGCCGCCGAAGCGCCCGGCCCTTGCCCCGCGCTGCCCAAGCCCAGCACCTTCATCGTCGTATCATCATTGTGCAGGATCTGCCCCTGCGCCGCCTGCCGGATCAACTCCCGGCACGCCGGCTTGAGCACGCCCGCCGCCTCGGCCACGATCTCCCATTGCGTGCTGGCCGGCAGCGGAAGGCCCAGCCCCTCCTGCAACTTCTCCAGGCGATGGAACGGAAGACCCGTGCCGTACTTCAGCCGCCCGATCATCGCCGCCGATTCGGCATCATACTTGCCAGACCCCACGCCCGCCGGGGCCTCGGCGGTGAACACCTGCCCGCACAGGTTGCAGCGCAACTTCTCCAGTTCGTACACCGTCCCGCCGATCGGGGCCTGCCCCGTCAGCCGCACGATCCGCCCCGGCTCGCCGCTGGTGTAGACGGTGCCCTTCCTGCAGGTCGGGCAGGCGTCGCCGGCGTGCAGCTGCTCCAGTGCCACCTGCACAAGCTGGGCGCCTACGTAGGCCTCCGCGCCGTTGCGGCCGTGCCCCTTGGGCTTGGCGCCCGCGGGCCCCGCCGACGCCGAACCCGTCCCGACGGCCTGGCGAACGGCCTGAATCACCTTCGCCGTCGTCTCCGTGCTGGCCCCGAACAGCAGTTGCTTGAGCCGCTGGATCGAGACGCTCTTCTTCTCCAGCTCCCGCGTCAAAAAGGCCAGCGTCTGCATCGCCTCCTGGAGCGTGGCAAACTCCGTGTCGCTCAAGGCCGTCTTGGCATGCTCCAGGATCACGGCCAGGTCGGCCATCGACAGATCGACCCGCGGTGGGGGCTGGCCCTTTCCCTCACTCGGTCCGGCCTGTGCTTTGGTTGGCGGGTCGTTCATCGTCCACTCCGCCGGCAAGCCCCCACGGCTCATGGCTGGCGGCTCCGATTGTCTTTATCGGACGAGAGTGCACGAATTTATCAACCCAGCCTCCAGACGCCGCCCTTTCAGTCACCGGGCCCCACCCGCCGCCATGCCGGTGCCGCCTGAACACTATCAGGATTGCCGGCCGATAGCAGGACCTGCAACTGGTGGGCCTCCAGCGGCCGGGCGGCCCCGGTTCGACCGGCGGGCCACCAGCCGAACCGTCCGCTTGAAAGACGCTTGTGGCAAAGCCAAAACCCCTGGCCGTCATAGACCAATATCTTCACGGCCGTGGCCCGGCGGTTCCGAAAGGCGAACAGGGTGCCTTTGAACGGGTCCTGCTGGAGCGCCTGCTTGCAGACGGCCGCCAGGCCATCGATCCCCTGGCGGAAGTCCACAGGCTCCAAGGCGACCAGGATGCGCATCTGGGGTGTGATCTGAATCATGCCTGGCCGCCCCAGAGGCTTCGGCTCAGGGCCGCCAGATCCGGGACGGGAACGCCCTTGAGGTGCATCCGCATCTTCGCCCCGCCGGTGTTCTCCAACTCCAGGATACATTCGGCCAGGCCGCCGGGTACGACGGGCGAGGCCAACTCCACGAACGCGGCTGGAGCCTCTCGGCCAAGCCTGGCATTCCCGATCGGTCCGTCCGACCGGTAGTCAGACTGCCGCCACGTGCCGCTGGACCGATTTATAGTCCAGTCCCAGCGCCCGCGCGGTCGGGTTCAGCCCGTACCGGCCCGCCGCCTTCACAGCCGATGTCCACAGGCTGGCGGGGATCCGCGAACGCCCGTGGCGCGTCTGGCGCCAACGCTCCAAACGCCGGCGAATCGCTTCCAGTCGAGCAGGCAGGTCCTGCCCTATTGCGGTCTTCATCAGCTATCCTCCACGCAGGGTCACCCCCGCAGCGGACGATAGCCGATGCCTCAGGCGGATTCATTCAGGCTTGCCGGAAGGACACGCTGCATTCAGCGTCAGTGCGTCCGTGCTGCCGGAGGTTATCAGGTACATCCAGAGCCAGCAGGAGCATCACCGAGTGCGTACGTTCGAGGAGGAGTTCATCGCCCTCCTGGAAAAGCACGGCGTCGCATATGACAGACGATACGTGTTCGGATAGGTTCAGTCGTCCCTACGGGACTCGAAGAACAAAGACAAGAACCGGAGCTATTGGTGACCATCCTACCCAGCACTAAAGTGCTGGGCTACGATCAGTTGTCCCTACGGGACAGTGGAGGCCGGTAGACCTGGCTGGCGGGCGAAGGAACTCGCTGCAAGCGGCGTTTCTGCGGAACGGCAGGGGTCGAGACAGGAGGGCCGCAACCTTTCGGTCGCGGCCCTTGTCGTGTTCACTGCTCCTGCGGTACCTGCGGCGTTGCGTTCTGCTACTTGCGCACCTGCTTGAACCCCGCCTCCCGCGTGCAGACCTCCACCACCGCCGTGATCTGGCCGAGGCTGTCGTATATGGGCGTCAGCACCGAGTACGCGCCTTCGCTCCTGCTGACCTCGAGGCGCTGGCCGGTCGTGAAGACCTGGAGCAGTTCGGGTTCGGGGTCGTAGACCATGTCGCCGGGCTTGGCCAGCATCTGCTTGGCGCCGTAGAGCGTGTTCATCAGGTGCAGCCACTTCGCGGGCTTGTAGGCAGCCGGCATGTACAGGTTGCAGCCAACCTGGCCCGCGGCCAGGCAGCAGGCCCGTTCGAGGGTCTGCTTGGTCTGGATGAACGGCTCCTGGTTGTAGTCCCAGTTGTCGCCAGCCGCCCACCTGTCCTTGGGGTCGGTCATGAAGACCTTTTCCTGGGCCCGCTCAGTGACGACGGTCTTGACGACCTCGCCGTCGACCATGCAGGTGACCGCGCGGGCGATCTCGTGCAGGCTGCGGTAGATGGGCGTGGCATTCTCGGGCACCGGGGCCGGGGCGACCTGCCACGGCGGGGGCACGTGGTTGGCAGCCGGCAAGGTACCGGTGCGCTGGACGGGGCGTTGACCTGGCCGGCGACCATATGACCGGCTGACAACAGGCCCACGCCGATCGAGCCGAGCAGCAGAGCGGCAAACAGGGCCAGCAGCATTCCACTTCGCTTAGTGTGCATGGGAACCCTCCTTCGGCTGCGTTGCCGGGGCCTCCGCGCCGCCCGGGGCGTGGGCGCGGCGTTCCAGTTCTTCATCCGAGATATACGTTCGCTGGGCACCCTCGATGGCGGCGCTGCGGACGCCCAGCCACCAGCTGGCGTCGAGGTTCAGCCGCTCGAGCGGGTTGGGCCGGGTCGTGCCCTCCCAGAACGCGCCGTCCCAGTACTCAGCCGGTGTGTGGATCCGGGCGGGGGCCGGGTTCCACCAGTCCTCTTCGGGCTTATCCGGCGGGTTCAGGTCGCCCTTGGCGATTGCTGCCTTGGCCCTGGCGTCGGCGATCTTCAACAAGGCGACGTCCTGGACGATGTCGCGTTCGAGTTTCAGACGGATGGACGGGATGGGCTTCTCGATCCCGAACCGCTCACCGGAGTAGACCATCCCCTCGCCGCCGCCGTCGAAGTGGAACCAGGGGTCGTCGCCGGGATTGGTGGTCAGCCAGCGGCAGTAGCCGTCGACGTCCCACTTCCAGGCCTGGACCGGGTAGTCGGCGATCCGAATGACCGGATCCCACGCCGTCGGCGTGCCGCCGTAGAACCACACCTGGTTGCCGCGTTCGTGGAGCATCTTGGGTGCCCAGGGGAACCAGGAGAGGATTCCGCCGCCGCAGACCCACAGGTCGACGATGCCGTTGAGGCTCTGCCACTGCTCGTGCATCCGCCAGGAGGCGTCGTGGCGGATGATCATCTGCACGGGCGTGCCGCGCGGCGTGGCCTGGGCCAGCAGCCGCTTGAAGAGCTTGAAGTAGACGTCGTCCTTGGGCCAGCGGGTTTCGTCGCCGTCCCAGTCGAAGCCCTTGTAGCGCTTCTTGTGGTTGAAGAACATCTCGAACTTCGTGCCGGTCCAGCCGTTCTTCTCGAAGTGCCGGACCATCTCGCGGACGGCATTGACGAATTCGGTCTCGTAGCCTTGCGTGCCCAGCAGCACGTAGCGGGCGGGCCACTCCGGATTGATCGTCAGGTACATGTAGGGGATCGGCTTGGGCCCGCGATGCGTGTCCTTGAAGGCCGAGCCGTCCAGCAGCGGCCCGAAGTGCTTGTCGAAAAGGGTCCAGTCGACCGGGCGGCGGTCCTCGCCGTAGCCACCCAGGACCGGGGCGTACTGCTCGGTGACCGAGCCGTTGTGGCCGTATCCAAGATTGTGGAACGTCCCGCGGTGCTCGTAGTGGAGCTTGTAGTATTCCTGCATCAGCCGGAAGGCCTCATCGCTGGTGTTGAAGTTCCCGTCGACCTTGGCCCGCAGCTGCGGGTATTGGCTGGCCAGGAAGCCCATGCCGTAGCTGTTGTGGTCGGCGACGATGGAGTCGTTATCGGGGCACTGGATCCACTGGCGTGTCGAGGATCGCATAGGCCTCGCTGTTGAAGCCGGTCGTATTGAGTGTGAACTTGATGGTCACCTGCTGGCCGGGCTTGGCATCCTTGGGCACCCAGACGTCCAGCCAGAACATCTGCGCCTTCTGGTCGGGGATGCGGTTGTCGGCGGCCGGCAGGTTCATCTCGGCCCCGCTGGCGATGGGGACCAGGGCGTCGGGGACGTAGGGCATCCAGGCCCTGGGCTTTTCGCCGGGTTGGGTGGCCGGCGCCTTGGTCGAGGCGTGGTACCACGCGCGGAAGAGTTCGAGCTGGACGGGCGGGCCGTCCTGCTGGGTGGCCGAGAGGCGGAAGGGGCCTCCCTTGGCGTCCTTGACGAGGACGACCAGCGAGAGGTAGCCGTTGCGGACGGCCGGGAGGCGGTTCGGCCGGGTTACGGTGTTGAGCGGCTCGGGCTTCTGGTCGCCCCAGTCCTGCGTGAGGATCTGGCCGTCGGGGGTGAAGCGGGCGAACTCGTTCCAGACCTGGAGTTCCCAGGCAAAGGCCGTCGGGGCCAGTGCCAGCAACAGCAGGAGTGCCGGTAGGGCTCTTCGCATAGCGCGCACCTCCTTGAAAGAGAGTGACGATGACCCGTCGACCGCAGCTGATGCCGGCCATCCGCGACGTGCCGGGCAGCTGCCAGGACAGCAGTGTATAGCGGGGGTCCGGAGGCGTAAAGGTATGGGCCGGACGCTATGCCTTTGGCTTGACGGCGTATACCTTCACGCTGGCGGCGTAGTCGTTGACGTCGAAACGCTGCAGCAGGTCCAGCAGCTGCTCGTGCAGGTCGGCCCGGTTATCGGGCTCGCCAGCCGCACCGGTGCAGGCTGCAGCCGCAGCTGGGTGCATCCTCGGCCGGCGGGGTTTCGGCCGGTTCGTCTCCGCAACAGGATGGTTCGTCGGATGCCGCTGGGATTGAGCAGCATGGCGCGGCGGATGTCTGTTCCTGTGAGCGGCCGGTCGAGCAGCAGGCGTTGGCGGCCTTGGAGTAGGCGTTGAGGTCCCGGCCGCTGTCGACCACCTGGACGTGGGTGAGCCCCGCGTCGATCAGGCCCTGGCGGTATTGCTCGAGCGGGATTGCCCCGGCGATGCAGCCGGTATAGGCTGCGACGCTGGCGGCCAGTTCGGGCGGCAGGGGCTGCTTGAGGGCGATGTCGCTGGCAGCCAGGCGGCCGCCGGGCTTGAGCACCCGGGCGATCTCGCGGAAGACGGCATTCTTGTCGGGGGCCAGGTTGATCACGCAGTTGCTGATGATCACGTCCACGGAGGCGTCCGGCAGGGGCAGGCGGTCGATCGTGGCCAGGTGGAATTCGACATTGGGCAGGCCCTTGCCGCCGTCGGCGCGGGCGGCGTTGCGCCGGGCCAGGTCGATCATGTCCGCTGTCATGTCGATACCGATCGCCTTGCCGGCCGCGCCGACCTTCCTGGCAGCCAGGAAGACATCCAGCCCGCCGCCGCTGCCCAGGTCCACGACGACCTCGCCGGGCCGCAGGCTGGCAAAGGCCGTCGGGTTGCCGCAGGACAGGCCCATGTTGGCCTCGGCTGGGATGCTGGCCAGCTCGTCGGGCGTGTAGCCGAAGGCCTCAGCTGACGGCGCGGACCCCGGCCTGGTCGCTGGAGAGGCCGCTGCGGGCGACCTGGCCATACTTGGACTGCACCACTTCTTCGATCTTGTCGGACATGGTCATCTCCTAACCGTATTGTCTTGCCATTCGTCCCTCGGGTCCCGCGTCAGTTCAGAAGAACGCCACCGAGACAATGACTCCCGCCAGTACGACCCACAGGATGTCGATCTTCAGGCGCAGTGCCGCAGACGCGGCCACCGCCACGATCACTGACAGCACCGTCCAGGACACCGCCATGGTGAAGTTCAGGGCAACTGCCGCCAGAAGGCCCACGAACGACACAAGCACGCCACGGATCGCTTGCCGGAAGAGCAGGCTGTGCTGCATGCGGTCCAGGTATGGTACGGTCGCCAGCACCATGAAGAACGACGGCGTGAAGATGCTGATGGTTCCAACGATCGCCCCCGCCAGGCCGGCCACCTGGTAACCGACGAAGGTGGCGGTGATCACGATCGGCCCGGGCGTGACCTGGCCCAGGGCGATGCCGTCCATGAATGTCTTGTGGGTCAGCCAGTGCCTGGAATCCACCACCTCGTGCAGCATGAGCGGGAGGGAGGCAAACCCGCCGCCGAAGGCAAAGAGATCGATCCGGAGCATAAGGGCCGCCAGGCTGTAGAGCTGCCGGTCCAGCAGAAACAGGACCGCCAGCCCGATTGCTGCAAGCGGGACGATCGCCCACGGTACCCACGAGGCACGCTGGGTATCCTGCGGCGAGGCCGGCTCCTTGACGGTGGGCATATCGGTGGGCCGATAGATCAGCAGCCCCAGCACCGCCGAACCGGCGATCGCCAGCATCGGGTTGCCGTGGCAGGCCAGGAACACGCCAGCGCCTACGCCCAGTAGCAGATCCCGCACGTTCTTGATCGAGGTGCGGCCGAAATTGACCACGGCGTTGGCGATGAGAGCGATTACGATCAGGTGCAGGCCACGAAAGACCGCGATGACGGGCTGAAGGTCCTGTGTCTTCTGGTACAGGGCCGACAGGATGACCATCAATACGAAGGCCGGCAGCCCGAAGCCGGCGAACGCGGCCAAGGCTCCGCGTGGCCCACCCGCCCGCAGGCCGACGTACGCGGCCGTCTGCATGGCTGTCGCTCCGGGCACCGACTGACATAATGCCACGCCATCCTGGAACGATTCTTGTGAGAGCCACCGGTGCTTCTTGACGGCCAGGTTGCCGATGTACGCCACCATCGCCGGGCCGCCAAAGGCCGTCATGCCCAGCCGCAGGAACGCGAGGAACAGCCGGGTGGCAGAAGGGGTCTGCTTCGGAGGCGTCATCGTGTCCTGGACAGCGACATCAGGCATGCAAAGGCTCCTGAGTATCACCTATCAATAGGAGTCGTCCTGGGGCAACCGGGCGAGCCCTGCCGGATCTCCTCGCCGCTGGTTAGGGCCCCGCCGAAGTACCGCCGCTGGAAGTACAGGGCTACGTTCACCAGGCCAATCAGGGCCGGCACCTCCACCAGCGGTCCGATCACCGCCGCGAAGGCCGCGCCGTGGTTGATGCCGAAGACCGCCACCGCCACGGCGATGGCCAGTTCGAAGTTGTTGCTGGCGGCCGTGAATGACAGTGTCGCCGTCTTAGAGTAATCCGCCCCGACCTTGCGGCCCATCCAGAAGCTGACCAGGAACATCACCACGAAGTAGACCAGCAGCGGGATGGCGATCAGGGCGACGTTCCACGGCTGACTGACGATCTTGCGGCCCTGGATGCTGAACATCACCACGATCGTAAACAGCAGCGCCACCAGTGTCATCGGGCTGATCCGCGGGATGAATGCCTGCTCATACCACTGCCGGCTGCGCGCCGGATCAGCACGAACCGCGTCGCCATGCCCGCGATGAAGGGGATGCCGAGGTAGATGAACACGCTTTGCGCGATGCTGCGCATCGTGATCTTCGACAGATCAACGTCCCCCAGGCTCACGCCCATCAGCGGCGGCAGGACCTTGATGAACAACCACGCGTAGACGCTGTAGAACAGGACCTGGAAGACGCTGTTGAAGGCCACCAGCCCGGCGGCGTACTCGGTGTCACCCTTGGCCAGTTCGTTCCAGACGATCACCATGGCGATGCAGCGGGCCAGACCGATCATGATCAGACCGACCATGTACTCGGGGTAACCTCGCAGAAAGAGGATCGCCAGCGCGAACATCAGGATGGGGCCGACGATCCAGTTCTGCACCAGGGACAGGCCCAGCACCCGCCAGTTGCGGAAGACGTCGCCGAGCTCCTCGTACTTCACCTTGGCCAGCGGCGGGTACATCATCAGGATCAGGCCGATGGCGATCGGGATGCTCGTGGTGCCGACGCTGAAGTAGTTGATGACGCCCTCCACCGACGGCAGGGCGTAGCCCAGGCCCACGCCGACTGCCATGGCCAGGAAGATCCACAGCGTCAGGTAGCGGTCCAGGAACGACAGACTGTCTGCTGATGCTCGACTGCATGGTACGGCAGTTCTCCTGCTATCCACCTACCTGCTGTCCTACTGCAATGCCTCGGGCAACGACTCGATGAATCGCCGAATCTGGTCGCGTACGCGACGATAGTGCCCCAGAGTCTCTTCCTCGGTCTTGGCGGTCTTGGCCAGCCGGGGCGGATCGTCGAAACTCACATGCATCCGCCTGGCCTTGCCCGGGCAGAAGGGGCAGGTCTCGTTGGCGTGGTCGCACACGGTGACGACGTAGTCGAACGGCACGTTCCTGACCTCGTCCAATTGCTTGGATCGGTGCCCCGAGATGTCGACGCCGGCCTCGGTCATGACTTTCACCGCCAGCGGGTTCAGCCCGTGGGTCTCGATGCCAGCTGAGTACGGCTCGATGAGGTCGCCCTTGAGGTGTCTGGCCCAGCCTTCGGCCATCTGGCTGCGGCAGGAGTTGCCCGTGCACAGGAACAGCACCTTGATCTTGTCGGCCATGGATAGGCTACTCCTTCGTCAAGACGATCTACAACAACAGGTTGAACAGGTACCCCACCAGCAGGATGCCCAGGGCCACCACGCCGATGAAGGCGGCGATCAACTTCGGCTTGAGCACCTTGCGAAGGATAATCGTCTCCGGCAGCGACAGGCCGATCACCGCCATCATGAACGCCAGCACCGTCCCCAGGGCCGCCCCCTTCTCCAGCAGGGCCTTGACGATCGGGATGATCCCAGCCGCATTGGAATACATAGGCACGCCGATCAGCACCGACAGGGGCACCGACCACCAGGCACTCTTGCCCATCAGGCTGGCCAGAGCGTTGGTTGGGACGTACCCGTGGATGCCTGCCCCCACTGCGATGCCCAGCACGACGTACAGCCACACCTTGCCGACGATGTCGCGGACGGCGTTCTTGCCGTACTCGATCCGGTTGGGCCAGTCGGGGGACTCCTCGTCGCTGGCCTCGCCTACCTGCATCTGGTAGACCCAGCCCTCTACGTGCTTTTCCAGGTGCAGCCGGCCGATGACCCAGCCGGCGATGATCGCGATCAGCAGGCCTGTGCCCATATAGAGTCCGGCCACCTTCCAGCCGAACATGCCCAGCAGCAGCACCAGGGCGATCTCGTTGACCATCGGGGCGGAGATCAGGAACGAGAATGTCACCCCCAGCGGCACGCCGGCTGTCACGAAGCCGATGAACAGCGGCACGGCCGAGCAGGAGCAGAATGGCGTGACCACGCCCAGCAGGGCCGCCAGGACGTTGCCGACCGATTCCCGTCGGCCGGCCAGAATCTTGCGGGTCCGCTCGGGCGTAAAGAAGGACCGGACGATGCCGACGCCGAAGACCACCAGCGTCAGCAGCAGCAGCACCTTGGGCATCTCGAAGAGGAAGAACTCCACAGCGGAGCTGAAGTGCCGCCCCTCCGGCAGTCGCAGCAGCCGATACGTCAGCCAGGCCGACACCGCCTGCAGGCTGCGGTAGACGCCGTACCAGGTGGCCAGCAGGACCAGGCCGGGCAGGATGTAGCGGCGAAGGCTTCGCTGGCCCGACGGGGCTATCCCGGTCGCGGGCTCCGCCACGGCGGGGGGATCTGGATTGCTCTCGGTCACCGATTCCATCAATAGATTCCTGCGGCCGTTACGGGGCCACGTAGATCAGGTATAGCCCACCCACCAGCACCAGGATGCCGCACAGGCCTCGCAGCACGGCTGTTCCCCGCGACTGCTCGTTCCAGTTCAGGAACTTCTGCACCAGCCGCGTCGAGGTCCCGGCCGCCACGATCACCGAGCAGTGCCCCAGGCCGTAGGCCACCAGCAGCACGATCCCGTAGACCATGCTCGTGGCCGCCAGTTTGAACGTCACTCCCAGCATCGGGGCCATGTAGGCAAAGGTGCACGGCCCCAAGGCAACTCCGAAGACCAGCCCCAGGATCAACGCCGCCAGCATCCCCTTGCGCTTCATGCCGACGCTGCCCGGGCCGCCGAAGGGCATCGGAATCACGCCCAGCAGGTGCAGCCCCACCACGAAGAACACGACCGCCACCAGGTAGTTGGCCCACGCCCCGACGCCGCCCAGCATCCGTCCGGCCGCCGCCGTGACCGCCCCGATGATCCCGATCGTTACCAGGATGCCGATGGCGAACAGCGAGGAGATGGCGAAGGCCCGCCGGGTCGAGATGCTCCCCTGGTTGTCGATGAAGCCGACGATCAGCGGGATGCTCGCCAGATGGCACGGGCTCAGTACGATACTGAGGATGCCCCAGACGAACGCGGCGGCGATCGCCAGGTGCGGCGTGCCTTCGACGGCGTGGGTCAGGGTGCTGAATAGTTCCTGCATGGACTACCTCACTCCCATCTCGGCCAGCTGCTTTTCGATCTCGGTCCTGCGGGTAGAAGCCGACGTGCCGGAAGACCTCCCGCCCATCCTTGTCGAAGAAGACCTGCACCGGGATGCTCTCGATCCCGTACCGGGCGGCCAGCACCTGCTGCTCGCGGACGTGCACGAACAGGACGTTGGCCTTGCCCTCGTACTTCTTCTCCAGGGCCTTGAGAATCGGGGCCAACATATCGCACGGCCGGCAGCCCGAGGCTCCGAAGTCCACCAGCGAGGGCTTTCCGCTGAGGCGGGCCTTGTCTACGGGGTTATCGTGAGCCGGGACGACCTGTTTGGCTGTCCAGGCGGCCGACACCCGGATCGGGACCCGCTGGCCCAGTGTGCGGATGTACTCGTCGCTGGCAGCCTTCTCCTTCTGCTGCTGCACGTACTGGCGGAGCTGGTCCTTCATCTGCGCCAGGGTCGCCCCGCCGCACAGGTCCCTGTTGGCCTCGTAGAAGTCCTTGACCTCCGCGTCGGTCACCGTGACGGTGCGGGTGATCTTCTCGAAATGAGCGCGCATCAGCTCGCGGTCCGGTTGGCTGGCAGCGGCCTCCCGCCGGGCCAGATCGAGGATGATCTTCTGGGGGCCAACCTGCTCGAGGAAGAAGAAGGCATTCTGGGCCAGTTGGGGCCGCACCTCTGCCGGAGCCTTTGCCAGCTCGGCATCCAGGTCCTGCTGCGTGATGCGGACCGTCCCGCTTTCCAGGAGCGTGCCTTCCGGCAGATTAGCCAGGGCAGCAAAGGTGAGGGCCCCGCTGGCCAGGCCCGGATGCGTTGCCTCGACTGTGCCGGCCGCCGGACGCGATGCGGGCTGCGAGGCCGGCGCCGCCAGCAGTCCAGCCGACTGCAGGATCAGCGACGAGATGATTAACAGGCTGAACGTGTGATGGCGATTACTCACGGCTTGCTCCTTCCAGTTCGGCCACGGGCTGCGACGAGGCGGCCCCTGCCAGTTCGACCCTCAGCTGCTTCCACTTGGCCAGGATATCGTCTTTGGCCAGAAAGCCCTCGTGCCGCCAGAGCTCCTTGCCGGATGCATCAAAGAAGATCTGGCAGGGGATGACGTGTACGCCGTACCTCTCGCCGGCGGGCTTGTCCTTCCAAACGTCGATGAAGTCCACCTGCAGCTTGCCGGCCTGTTCGGCCTTGAGCTGTTCCAGGATCGGGGCCATCATCTTGCACGGGATGCAGGACGTGGAGCCTAGGTCCAGCAGGCGGGGCAGTGCGTTGGGTGCCTGCACCACGCTCGCTTGCACCACCGGGTCCGTCGGGGTTGCCGCAGGGGCTGCGGTGCGAGCCTTCTTCATCGCCAGCACCGTGCCCACGGCGGCGACCAGTGCCACAACCACGGCCAGCTTCGCCAGTTTGCTCACCATGCGGAAGGTACCTTCCTTCTTCTTGATCGATTCGGCCCAGCAGGTTGTCACCCACAGGGCAGCCACCACCCCGAGGAAGGTCGCCAGGGGGAACCGGCTGCCTCCACTGCAGGGACACTGCGCCAAGACCGTCGTCCACAGATCCATTGGTCACTCCTCGTTGATACCGAAACCCTCAGCCGCTACAGCAGCCGGATTTGGGCTGGCCGCCGGCATCGGACAGGACAGTCATCCCCGCCGCCGCGACCTTGGCCACGCGATCCTCGGTGACGGGCGAGTTGCCCTTGGGCAGTCCCAGGTCCGCCAAACGTACGTGCTCGAACCGCTGGATACCGGCCTGCTCCAGGGTGTTCTTCGCACAGTCCAGGGGGCAGCCGTCGATCGCCAGGATCTTGCCGGCCGCCTCGGTGGTCTTGACGATGCCGCCGACCTTGCCGCCCAGACCGGCCAGGCAGTACATCTTGCCAGCCCCTGGTCGCGGAGCCGGCGTGCGGCGTGATCGGCAATCTCGCCGACGTCCGAGGCTCCCGAGCAGGCGAAGATCAGCGTCGGGGCAGCACTACACGCACAATTGGTTGCATCGCTCATCTCAACATTTCCTCTCTTCGTGTCCTTGCCGCCTGTCATCCAGACAGTTCGTCCTGCGAGATCCCCAGCCCCGCGCAGATCTCCACCAACGCTGGCTTCAGATGGGCCGATTCACCGGCGAAGACCGGCTTGCACTGCGAGGGGACCGCGTTGCCGCTCCAGAGGGTCAGGGCGAACGCCATGCACGTCTTCTCCCCGCAGGCCTGGCAGTTGGTCTTGGGCAGCCGGTAGTAGATCTCCAGGGCCGGCGGCTTGGCCCTTCTCTCGTACGACGGCTCGACCCAGCTGCGGCGGGACCAGGTTCTCGTTGACCCGGCAGCGGATCATCTCCAGCACCCGCCAGCCGTCCACGATCTCGTCCGCCTTGGCAATGGCGATCCGGTTGGGGTACACCGAGACCATCCGGTAGCCATCCATGAACGTCAGGTTCGGGCCGTCCTTGTTGTACGACGCCTGCCGCATCTCCGTATTCAAGTAAGGTAACACCTCCGTCAAATCGCCGCTGATGTGGGCGATCAGCCGAATCTTGCTGGCATCGGCGATGCAAGGAGCTAGCACCATGATCCCGGCTTGGCCGAATACATCCTCGACAAACGCGGCCGGTTCATGCGTAGGCACGGTGCAGGAGGCAGGGCGATAGTCCACCCAGCCGGAGCAGGTGAATGCGTTGTCGCCGTGCTCCAGCAGGTCCGCCCGTACCTGCGCGTTCAGCACCAGGGCCGGCACGCCGACATGCCGGTATCCCGGCTCCGCAGACACGATCCGGCAGGCGATCCCCAAGGAGTCCGCGATGGCCTTGGCCTTCTCAAACTCGGTCAGTCGTGGGAATGTCCCGACCAGCTCGCCCACGGCAGGCTCCTAGACCAGCATCTTCCGGATCTCGTCCACCGACGGTACTTTGCCGACGACCTTGACGTTGCCATCGACCACCAGGGCCGGCGTCATCATCACGCCGAACTTCATGATGTCCTGCAGGTCGGTAACCTTCTCTAGCTGGTATTGAATGCCAGCTGCCTTGGCTGCGGCCTCGGTCTGCTCCGCCAGTTTCTTGCACTTGGGGCAACCGGGCCCCAGGATCTGCAGCGTCTTCATGCCGATCTCCTATTTGGCGACCTTGCCAACTACTTGACAAAAAAAGAGGCTCAGCTTCGCGAGCAGCTGGCCTTGTCGTCCTTCACCGTCTCGCCTTCCAGGACCGCCTCGATGCAGCGCATGAACTCGAGCACGCAGGGACAGCGCAGGCGGTAGTGCACCCACAGGCCTTCCTTGCGGTCCTCGACCAGGCCGGCTGCCTTCATCACAGACAGGTGCTTGGAGACCGTGGAGATGTCCGAGCCAACGAGCTTCTGCAGCTCGCAGACGCACCGCTCGCCGCCGGCAAGCGCCTCCAGCATTGCCAGCCGACTGGGGTGGGCCATCGCCTTGAGCACCTTTATTCGCTTGTCGTGCGTCTTCATCCGTCTGCCTCCAACTATTTGGCAGTTTAGCCAAGTAGTGACTGCCCGTCAAGCGGGGCGGCGTCTCGAACCGCGTCCGAGACGGAACCGTAGACGTATTGATAGGACCCCCACGACACGGGTAGACTATGGGCCGCAAGTGGCGACAAGGTGAGGGTGTCGTCTAATATCAATATTGACAAGAGGTTAGGGCTATGGCGACTGACGTTCAAACGAATTGGCGACCTGGTGGCGTCCCAGAGTGCACCGATCAGATCCCTGATCGACGAGGTCGGCAAAGTCATCGTCGGCCAGAAGTACATGGTCGAGCGGCTGCTGATCGGCCTGCTGGCCAACGGGCACGTGCTGTTGGAGGGCGTGCCTGGGCTGGCCAAGAGCCTGACGGTCACGACGCTGTCCCGGGCGATCCAGGCGAAGAGCCGCCGGGTGCAGTTCACGCCGGACCTGCTGCCAGCCGACCTGATCGGCACGCAGATCTACAACCAGCGGACCGGGGAGTTCACCGTCCGCAAGGGGCCGATCTTCGCCAACATCATCCTGGCCGACGAGATCAACCGCGCGCCGGCCAAGGTGCAGTCGGCCCTGCTGGAGGCGATGCAGGAGCGGCAGGTGTCGATCGGCGAGGAGACGTTCCGGTTGGAGGAGCCGTTCCTGGTGCTGGCCACGCAGAATCCGCTGGAGCAGGAAGGGACCTACCCGCTGCCGGAAGCGCAGGTGGACCGGTTCCTGCTTGAAGCTGCGGATCGACTACCCCAGCAAGGACGAGGAGCGGCGGATCGTGGACCGCATGTCGGTCACGCGGCCGGATGGGCAGGCCATCCAGCCGGTGCTCAGCCCGGCGGACATCGTGCGGGTCCGCCAGACGGTCGACGAGATCTACGTGGATGACAAGATCCGCGACTACATCATTGAGATCGTCTTTGCCACGCGGGACCCGGCTGGCCACGGGTTGAAGGACCTGGCGAACCTGATCGAGTACGGGGCGAGCCCACGGGCGTCGATTGCGTTGACGCTGGCGGCCAAGGCGCACGCCTTTCTGCAGGGGCGGGGCTACGTGACCCCGCAGGACGTCAAGTGCATCGGGATGGACGTGCTGCGCCACCGGGTGATCCTGACGTACGAGGCCGAGGCCGAGGAGAAGGGGCCCGAGGACGTGCTGCAGCAGGTGTTCGATTCGATCCGGGTTCCGTGAGCGCCCCGGCAAAGCGGCCGTGCAGGCACCCACGGAGGCACGGAGACACGGAGAACGACCTGGGTAGATGGCGTGACCTCCATCTGTGCACTTGGTTAACAGGACGCTCTGAGTACAGGCCTGAGCTATGCCAGTTCAACAGGATACCGCCGCCAAGACCCGCGAGCTGCTCCGCAAGGTGCGGCGGATTCAGGTCCGCGCCGATCGGCTGGTCAACGACGTGGTCGTCGGCGAGTACCGGTCCGTCTTCAAGGGCCGCGGGATGGAGTTCGACGAGGTCCGCGAGTACCAGCCGGGCGACGACATCCGCACCATCGACTGGAACGTCACGGCCCGCACCGGCAGCGCGCACGTCAAGCGCTACGTCGAGGAGCGGGAGATGACCGCGGTGCTGCTGGTGGACCTGAGCCTTTCGGGGCGGTTCGGCAGCACGCACCAGCTCAAGGTGGACCTGGCGACCGAGATCAGCGCGGTGCTGGCCTTTTCCGCCATCAAGAACAACGACAAGATCGGCCTGCTGGTCTTTACCGACCACGTCGAGAAGTACATCCCAGCCAAGAAGGGCAAGCCGCACGTGTTGCGGGTGATCCGCGAGCTGCTGAGCTTCCAGCCGGTGGCGGGCGGAACGGACCTGGCTGGGGCGCTGGAGTTCCTCAACAAGGTGCTCAAGCGCAAGGCGGTGATCTTCCTGGTGTCGGACTTCATCGACCGGGACTTCGAGCGCGACCTGGCGCTGACGCGCAGCCGGCACGACCTGATCCCCGTGCGGATCTCCGACCCGCGGGAGAGTTCGCTGCCGGACGTGGGGCTGATCGAGCTGGAGGACGCCGAGACGGGCGAGCGGGTGCTGGTGGACACGCGGCGTCGCAAGATCCGCGACGCCTTCGCGGCGACGAGACGCGGCGAGCAGGAGTCGCTTTCGGGGCTGCTGCGGTCGATGGGGGTGGAATCGCTCGATGTCTCCACCGATCGGCCATACATGAAGGAGCTGCTGGGGTTCTTCCGGCGGAGGGAGCGGCGGACGAGGCATTGATCTGGTCAATCGTTAATTGCTAATGGTTAATTGTAACAGCAACGGAAACTGATGCGGCGGTTTGCGATTATTCTGACGGTCGCCTGTTTTGCGGTGGTCTCCTGCCGCAAGGCGGAGACGCCGCGCGCGGCGGCGGCGACGCAGCCTGCCTACGAGGTCAGCAGGACCTTCGGGGCCGGGCCGGTCACGTTCACGGTGGAGTTGTCCTCGGCGGCGATTACGACGGCGGAGTCGGTCAAGTGCCGATTGACCTTGAGCGCCGCCCAAGGGTACGAGGCGGAGTTTCCCGACATCGCCTTGCCGGAGGACGTGCCGGGTTCAATCGTGACGGACTACGAGGAGCACACAGCCAGCGAAGGCGACCGGCAGGTCGTACGGCGTGACTACGAGTTCGAGCCGGAGTACGAGGGCAAGCTGGTCCTGCCGAAGATGGAGATCTACAGCCACCGCAGCGGCGAGGTCAAGGAGGAGATCCTGGAGACCGAGCCGATCGAGGTGACGGTCAAGGCGATGCAGGAGGCGCCGCAGGACCTGGAGCTGCGACCCGTCCGGGGACTGGTGACGGTCGAGCAGATGATCGCCCAGGAGCGGCGGGCCTGGCCGCGGATCGTAGTGGGCCTGTGCGTGCTTGTGGCGGCGGTTGCGGGCATCGTCTACCTGGGCGCGGCGGCCGCGGCGGCTGCCTCCGCCCCCGCCGGCGCACGAGGTCGCCTTGCGGTCTGCTACGGGACCTGGCCGGCCGCGGGTTCTCGCCCGAGGTCATCGAGCCGTTCTTCATCGAGGTCACCGGCATCGTCCGCGACTACATCGAACAGGCGTTCGGCGTGCGGGCCCCCGAGCAGACGACCGAGGAGTTCCTCGCGCAGATGATGTCGAATCGACGCCGTGGCCCGGCATCGCCACGTCCTCGAACCGTTCCTGGTGGCGGCGGACGAGGTGAAGTTCGCGTGCATGCGGCCGGACGCCGGCGCGATGCGGAGGGCGTTTGCCACGGCCGAGAGCTTCGTGGTCGAGTCCTCGCGTCAGCAGGACGGCTTGCCTGTCGGGCCAGTACCTACTGCGACCGGGGGTGGCGCATGAACCTGGGCCTCCACTTTCACAACCCGCACGTGCTGTGGCTGATGGTGCTGGTGCCGCTGTACGCGTGGATTGCGAGGCGCCGGGTGACGACGGCCGCCGTGCGATATCCGAGCGTGCGGCATCTCAAGCGGCTGCCCAGGAGCCTGCGGCAGAGGCTTCGGTCGTGCTGCCGTGGCTGCGGTCGGCGGCGATTCTGTTGCTGATCGTTGTTCTCGCCCGGCCCACCCGGCAACTGGAGACGCAGGAGCTGCCGAGCCGGGGCATCGCCATCGCGATGCTGCTGGACCGCTCCGGCAGCATGGGCGACCCGAACGGCCGGCTGATGTACGACGGCAAGCTGTCCCTGCGGTTCGACATCGCCAAGGACGTGTTCGAGAGGTTCGTCAAGGGCGACGGCAAGGACCTGGCCGGCCGGCCCAACGACCTGGTCGGGCCTGTTCACCTTCGCGACGTACCCGCGGACGGACCATCCGTTCAGCCTCGATCACATGTCGCTGACCAACGTGGTGGAGAAGGTGCCGGTCGAGAAGCCCTTCCTGGACAAGTTCGGGCGCCAGACGGACAACATCCAGGAGGCAGCGCAGCAGACCGATGCCGCCGGCCGGGTGCTGCACGATCCGTTCGGTCGGTCGGCCCCGCGGACCAACCCGCTGCAGTTCACGGACATCAAGAAGGGGATCGAGTACACGGCTGACAAGCTGATCCTGCTGGCGGAGGACCTGGCCAACAGCACGCCGGGTCTGCGTAAGTACGATCTCAAGAGCAAGGTGATGGTGCTGCTGACCGACGGCGAGCCGACGGTCGGCGAGACGGGCCGCGGGGACGGCTACCCCGACGACCAGACGATCCAGAAGCTCATCGACTCGGGGATCAAGATCTACTTCGTGCAGATCCTGGCGCAGCAGCGGTACCGCGAGCGGCCGGACGGAACGGTGGAGGTCATCGTGCCCCGGCAGGGCGGGTTCTTTGGCCAGATGCAGGCGGACCAGGAGGCGGCCGCGATCAACCAGGCGATCGACCAGGCCCGGGCCTTGGCGCGGCGGACGGGCGGGCAGCACTTCCTGGCCACCAGCGGCGATCGGCTCAAGGAGGTGTACGAGCAGATCAACCGCCTGGAGCAGTCCGACGTCGGCGGGCGGACGGTCTTTTCGCGGGAGGAGAGCTACGGCCGATGGCTGCTGGCGGCGATCGTGCTGCTGGTGGGCGAGTCGGTACTGGCGATGACATACCTGAGGAGGTCGCCGTAGCCGTGACGACGAACTTCTTCAACCTGGGCCGTCCGGAGGCGCTGCAGGGGTTGTGGCTGCTGCTGGTGCTGGCGGGGCTGTTCGCGCTGGACGTGCGGCGGCGCACCCGGGTACTGCAGCTGTTCGTGGAGCGCTCGCTGCTGGACGACGTGGCGCCGCGGCGCTCGGCGATGCGGCCGATCGTGAAGTTCGCCCTGTGGTCGGTGGGGATCGCGGTGCTGATCGTGGGGCTGGCGCGGCCGCGGTGGGACCCCCGCCAGGTCGAACTGGAGCAGGCGGGGCAGAACCTGCTGTTCTGCGTGGACGTGTCCAACAGTATGCGGGCGCGGGATGTCGATCCGTCGCGGCTGGAGGCGGCCAAGGCGGCGATTCGCAGCTTGGTGGAGAACCTTCCGGCCGGGCACCAGGTGGGCCTGATGGCGTACGCCGGCGACGCGGAACTCAAGTGCCCGTTGACGCCGAACTACCGGCACATGCTGATGGTGCTGGACCGTCTGACGTACAACAGTGTGGACGTGGGCGGGTCGAACCTGGGAGACGCGATCTATAAGGCCACGCACGAGGTCTTTGGCCTGAGCGCTCCCAGCCAGAAGGCGGCTGGCAAGCCCGATGACAAGAAGCAGACGGCATCCACCCCCGCGAGCCAGGCGGGCGGTGCGACCGTGATCCGCGCGGAACAGCCGGAGGAGGATCGCAACGCCAACGTCCTGGTGGTTCTGACCGACGGCGAGAGCCACGAAGGCCACGCCCGGGAAATGGCCCAGGAGGCGCACGGCCTGGGCGTGGGGATCTATATCATCGGGCTGGGGACGCCGGCGGGCGCACCGATTCCGATCGAGGTGGACGGGCAGGTGACCACGCTCAGGTACAAGGGGCAGGAGGTCATCACGAAGTTCGATGACGCGTCGCTGCGGGCCGTGGTCGAGGGGCTGTCCGATCGGTGCGGCTATCTGCCGGCCGGCCGGTCGAATGTCGATCTGACGGACGTGTACAAGCGGGTGATCTCGCAGCAGGCGGCGGCCAAGAAGAAACTGTCGTACACGGTGTGGGACGAGAAGTTCCAGCTGTTCGTGGGGATCGGCCTGGCGATGATCGTGCTGGCGAGCTTGGTGAGCGACCAGCGGCCGGCGGGGAAGCGGGAGGGTCTGGCGTGAGCCGCGAGGCGATCCTCTCGATTCTGCTGGGGTGCTGCTTGTGGGCGGTCCCGGGGCCGGGCGGCGGGGTTGCCCTCGCGGCCGACATCCGACCGACCCTCATGGATGCGCAGGGCCAGTTCCAGCAGGCGCACTACGAGCAGGCGCTGAAGCTCTACCAGCGGGCGGACGAGGCGGAGCCCGGCCACGCGGCGGTCGAGTACAACATCGGGCTGTGCCACCTGTACCTGAGCGACGGCGAGAAGGCGATCCAGCGTTTCGAGGGCCTGGCCAGCCGCAATGACGCCAGCCGGCCGCTGCGGCGCGACGCGTTCTACAACATCGGCCTGGTCCGGGCGCGGGCGCGACGGGGCAGCTCAAGCAGCTGTTCGCGCCAGCCACGCAGCCGAGCGACCGTAAACCGGCGCCGGATGACCCGGCCAACATCTCGAAGCTGCAGGCGATCGCCGAGGAACTCCTCCGCGCGATCGCGGCCTTCCGCAAGTCCGCCGAGGTCGAGGACAGCGCCGACGCGCAGCACAACATCCGGGCCGTCCGGACCCTGCGGCGGGATGTCCTCGGCCTGCTGCGAAAGGCGGCGCAGGCCCGGCAGAAGGACGACATCCTCAAGGACCCGCGGGCGTACCTGGAGGCCTTGATCCTCGAGCAGGAGCAGCAGGGCAGTCTGTCGCGCCTGCTGGTCCTCGATTCGCCGCAGGAAGCCCAACAGGCTCGCCAGGCCCGCCGGGCCGCCCTCCGCGCGCAGCGGAAGACCATGGAAAACACGGGCACCTTCGCCGACGAGCTTTCGCAGTTCCGCGAACAGGGCGGCGGCGGGCGGGGCGGCGCGGCCTCGGCGCCGGCCAGTCAGCCGGCCGAGCCGACGCCGCGGGAGAAGGTCTACAAGGCGGCGGCCAAGCAAATCGGCGCGGCCATCGAGTCGCAGCGGGAGGCCTGCGCGTACCTGCTGGATGGAGAGATCAAGCCCGCGCATGAAAAGCAGTCGGCGGCGAGCGAACAGATGTACGCGGCGCTCTACCTGTTCCCGCTCGAACCGGGACAGGTGCTGGTGAAGGCGAGGCAGGAGCAGGCGGCCCTGCGGGAATTGGTCAACGCGATCAAGGCGGACGAGGACTGGTTGCGGGATCCGCTCATGGCGAATGCGACGGTCCCGAAGGATACGCCTTGGGACGCCAAGACCGCGCCGGTCCACGTGCGCCAGTCGCGGGTCGGGACGGTCTTGGCACTGCTGCACCGGCAGTGCCAGCACGTGGCGGCGACTTCGCAACCGGTCGAACAGGCGAAGGGGCCGCCGCAGCCGCCCGAGCCGATGCTCGATCCGGAGCTCAACCGCAAGCTCGCGGATGTCCTGGCGGGTGCGCCGCCGCTATCGGAGAAGGCGCTGGCTGGCATCGCCGCCCGGGACGGCACGGCGACTCTGCCCGTGCAGGATGATCTGCTCAAATTGATCGACTCGGCCCTGGACCTGCTGCCCAAAACTATCGAGCAGCGGATCACCGAACTGATCCTTCGCCAGGGGCGCCTGAACGGGGAAGTCCGGGCCGAGGCCGGCGAACCGGGTACAGCGGCCACGAACGCGGCAACTACCGCCCTGGAGGATATTCGCAAGTGGGCGACGCGGCTGAAGTCGCGTCTGCTGGGCAACAAGCCCGCCAAACTGGCCGAGACGATGAGCGCGACGCAGAAGACGATCCGGACCGACACGACCGAGGTCAACGATGAGGTCAAGCAGAAGATCCCCGCCGGCGCCGCTTCGCAGCCGAGCCCGGCGCCGGCCGCGTCGCAACCCGCCGAACTCAAGACGTACATCGAGGCGTCGAAGCACCTGGTCGAGGCGGGCACCCACATGGATGCGGCCCGGGCCGGGTTCGACCAGGCCGTCGTGGAGGATTCACTGCGGTCGATGCAGCCCGGCGGCCCGGTGCAGGTTCTCGCAGGGCAAGGCGCTGGAGGAACTGGTCAAGGCCCTGGCGGCCCTGAAGCCGCCGGCCAGCCAGCCCAGCCAGGACCAGGACCAGAAGCAGCAGAAGCAGGACCAGGAACAGGCCCAGGACAACCAGCAGGATCGGCACCGGGAAGTGGACCGGATGGAGAAGGAACGCGAGCGGGCCGAACGGGAACTCTACCAGCGGCGGCCACGGACGGTCATCAAGGACTGGTGACCGAACGCGAAAGCGGACATATGGCAGCGGGTCACAGACAGTGTTGCCCGTGTCCTAAGTGGCGGTCAGCACCGCCCGGAACGACTGTCCGCCGGTGGGGGCACCGGCGGCACTGGCAGGCAAGCTGCCAGTGGCACCCGACTGAGAGAATCATGCCGAGTAATCGCGAATGGATTGTCCTGGTGATGCTGATGGCTACGTGGATGCTGCGCGGCGCCGGCGGCGGGCGTTGCCGCCGACATGACGGTCGAGCTTCGAGCAGGACACGATCTACCTGGGCACGCAGACATTGCTGGTGGTCGAAGTGGCCAACATGTCGAGCAACGACTGGCCGGTGGTGGCGCCGGTGGACGGCCTGCAGATCACGCAGTACGGCGGCGTGAGTGTCATGAGGGACCTGTTCAGCGGATCCGTCCACCGCAGACTACCGCTTCCGCGTGGCGCCGACGCGGGCCGGCGAATTCACGATTCCCTCGGTGACACTCGGCGCGGGCGATGACGCGCTGAAGCAGGGGCCTTTCACGCTGCGCGTGCAGGAGGCGGAATTCAAGTTCCTCTCGGTGCGGGTCGAGCCCCCGCAGATCTGCCCCGGAGAGACGGCGACAGTAAGTGCGATGTACCAGGGGTTCGTCTCCGGCAAGGACCTGGTCCTGCCGGCGATCAAGGGACTCACGCTGCGAAGCGCGGGCCCGCCGCGGATCGAGATCATGCGAGGGCAGGGGATGCCGGTCTCCGTTTACCAGGTGGAGGCCGGGGGCGATGAGAACGGCACCTACACGATCGATGGTATCTCCCTGGCTGGCGTGAAGGCCGACCCGGTGACGCTGCAGGTCGCGCCCTTCGTCATCGTCGACTCGCAGGCCGCGGATGCCTCGCTGATCGTGGGCGGTCGGACGCTCGTACACGTCCTGACGCGCGGTCTCTCGCAGGACCAGGACCTGAGCCTGGTCGTCCCGCCCGGGCTCAAGGCCGAGCGGTCCCGCCAGCAGTACCAGGGCCCGCCCGGCACGATCGTATTCTCATTTGACGTGACCGCCACGCAGCCTGGTTCACCGTCCATCACGGAGATCCAGCTGGGTGACGGCCGAAAGGCGCCGCTGGCCAAGCCGCTCGTGCTGTCGGTCCGCCAGAATGGCCAGGGGGACATCCTGGCTTGCCGCGGGACCGCCCGCAGCGCCGAGACCGTCGTCGGCGAGCCCTTCCTCGTCGACTACGAGGTGTTCTTCCGGGGCGACCTGCAGGGGGCCGGCATCGACATCAGCCAGGCGGAGTTTGCCAGCCGTCCCTATATCAAGGTCGAGCCGGTGAGCGACCCGTCCTACGAGGGATGGTCGGGCCAGGCGATCCGCGTCCGATTCGGCCAGACGGGCGAAGCGACGGTGCTGTCGGGCAGCGGGGACCTGGACGGTTTCAAGGAGCAGCAGACTGCGTTTCGCCTTGAAGGTTACACCGTTGGCCGTTGGCGAGGTGGACCTTAAGGGCGTGCGGATCGTCCTGAGGCTGTTGGTCAAGGAGGAACAGCGTTCGGGCGGGGCGTTCTTCTCCAGCACTCGGATGCAGGACTACTCGCGGACGATCGACGTGCCCGTTCACCGGGTGATCGATCCGCCGGGCAGGACCGCGCCAGCCGGCTATCGCGGCGCGGTGGGGACCGGTCTGACCTGCGCGACCTCGCTGGATCGCACGACCGCGACAGCCATGTCCCCGCTGACTCTGACGATGAAGATCAGCGGCGACGGGGTGGGCAGCCAGATGAAGCCGGCGCCCCTGGCGGAGATCCCGGAACTCACCCGAGATTTCGACGTCTCGCCCACCGCCAGCGGCGGCGACGTCCAAGGCCAGACCATCATGTTCACACAGGTCGTCCGGCCGCGAAGCGAGTCAGTCAAGGAACTTCCGGCCCTGCCGCTGGTGTACTACGACTACGCGAAGAAGGACTATCAGACCGTCTACAGCCTGCCGATCCCCATTACCGTTACGGCCGGCAGTGTCGTCGGGGCGGCGGCTATGCAGACGGCCGCGGCGCAGGGGCAGGCGGCCTCCGGGCAAGACAGCCCGTCCTCGTCGGGGGCGGACACTGTCGCCCTGGGGGCCAACCACGCGACGCTGGGCCGGCTGGAGAGCGGCGCACCGCTGGGGTCGGCCGGAGTGGCAGCCGTGTTGCTGGGCGGCCCGGTCGCCGTTGTCGGCGTATGGGCGGGACGGCGCTGGCGGGACCGGCGGCGCCCGATGGCGTCGCTCCGCCGCCGGCGTCGGGAACTCGTCGACTCGCTGGACCATGCGGCTGCGCGAGGCGACTTCTACGTCTACCTGGCCGAGCGGGTCCAGGCGTACCTGCGTCTGACGTTCGACCTGCCGGCTGGCGAACTGTCCGCGGATGCGCTGGTCCGCGCGATGGATCGCCAGGGGGTCGACAAGTCCCTGCGATGCCGTGTCGAGCAGTTGCTGGCGGCCTGCGACATCGGCAGGTTCGCCTCGGGGCAGTCCACCGAGTTACCGCGAACTCGTTTGATCGAGCAGGCACGTAGCCTCTTCACGGAACTGGATTGGGTGTGAGATGAGCCTGGTGTTCGCGTATATGCTTGTCCTGGCGACTGTGCCGGCGGCCCTGCCGGTGGGCGGGACGCCTGCGCTCGAGCAGCAGTTCAACCAGGCCCAGGCGCGCTTCGCGGCCGCGCAGACGAAGATGGCGGCGGGTCCTGCCCAAGCTCTGGAGGCCAGGCGGATGTTCCGCGAGGCCGCGGAAGGCTTCGCCGCCATCGGCCGAGAGGGTGTCGCCAGCGCCAACCTGTGCGTCAACGCGGGCAATGCGTACCACTTCGCCGGGGATGAGCCGCGGGCGCTGCTGTGGTACCTGCGGGCCTCGCGGCTGGCCAATACGCAGGAGGTCCGCGCGTCCCTGGCGACCTTGCGGCGGGTCTGCAAGGCGGATCTGTGGCCGCCGGCGAGGCCGTCGATCGCGCGGGTCCTGATGTTCTGGCACTACGACCTGGCTCGCCGTACCAAGCAGATCGTGATGCTGGCGCTCTACCCCGCTGGGTGCGCGCTGCTGATCGCCGGCATGTTCCTGCGACGGCGCAAACGCTGGCTACGGGCCGGACTGGTCCTCGTGACGATAGGCGCCGTGATGGGCGTATCGGATGTAGTGGGTGCAGCGGCAGGCGGCGAGGAGTGGGCCGTGATGCTCTCGCAAACCATGGGGCATGCGGGCGACGGCCGGATGTACTCAGTTGTCGTGGACGCGATTGCCGCCGGGCAGGAGGTCCGGGTCGTGGAGGCGCGGCGAGACTGGCTGCAGGTCGAACTGCCGTCGGGTCCGCGGTGCTGGGTGTCGGCGGATGTCTGCGAGGCGGTCAGTGTTGCCAGTGACACTGCGGCTGGCTACTGAGCGTGCTACGTTCCGTTTCTGTATCCAGGATGCTACGTGCCTCGACGGCCGGCTCCGGGCCAGACGCCGCCTTCGGCAGCCGGCTCATTTCGCCCCGGCAATCGCCCTTCGCAGGGCAGCCGCCATCAAGACCCGCACCAGCGGATGGCAGTCTGTCAGCACCTCGCGGGCCTGATGCTCACATCCGACAGCCCAAGATGATCGCCAGTACCTATCGGAATAACGTGGCGACAAGTCACTGGGGGCAAACATTGCGCGTAGGACGAAATCAGTAACTACTTTCAGTAACTACTTGTTGATCACTAGGGTCTTCCTTGTTGTCCGAATAGGGGTTTCCGATATGATGTGGGTACACGAGTTCACTTCTACTCCAAGAAATAGGTGCAACTATGGCGCAACTCCTCGTGGTGGACGACGATCCTGCCGTCCTGAGTACCATCAGCAATTGGCTTACGGACTCCGGCCACACCGTTCTGCACTCCTGCAGCGGTCCGGAATGCCTCGCGCAGTGCCGCGAGCGCAGACCTGAGCTGGTCCTGCTGGACCTATGCATGCCCGGCATGGACGGCCTGGCCGTGCTCAGGCAGCTAGTGGCAGAGGATTCGGGGACGCCCGTTATCATGATCTCCGGGATGGGGCAGATCGCCGACGCGGTCGCAGCCTTGAAGGATGGCGCGTGGGACTACCTGGTCAAACCCATCGAGAACTGGGACACTCTTTCGCGCGCCATAGACAATGCGTTGGAGCGCAAGGGGCTGCTTCTGCAGGTGAAGCAGTACCAGGAGAACCTCGAAGCGCAGGTTCGCGAGCGGACGGCCGAGCTGGAGGCCGCCAATCAAGCCCTGGAGCAGAAGAGCATCGCTCTGCGGGAAGTCCTGCAGACCATACACGCCGACAAGATGAACGCCATCCAGGCCATTGCATCCCAGATCGAGCAGACCGTGCTGCCGCTGCTGCGGCAGCTTCGCGATCCGTGCAGGGCGGGCTCCGCGGAGGTCCTGGACCTGGCATGCGAGCGGTTGCGCCAGGTGACCGCGCAACAGAAGGACCCGCTGGGGCAGGTGGCGGTCGCCCTGACGCCCACCGAACTGCGGATCTGCCGCCTGATCCGGCAGGGATTGAGCTCCAAGGAAATGGCCCGGATGGAAGACGTGTCGGTCGAGACCGTCGAGACGCACCGCAAGAACATCCGTCGCAAGCTGAAGATTTCCAACGAACACGTAAACCTTGCCACGTATCTGCAATCGCTTCCGGGGTTTTCAGGTTGAGCGTCTCTTGCTCGCGGCGCCGTTCCCGGCAGACTACAGCTACCCACTCATACCCGACTATTTTACCGGTATGGAATTGGCGAAAACTTGTCCCGATTCCGATTTAACGTACGTGCAACAGTCCCCAACATCCCCGACCGATGTTGCACAAGTCGCCTGCATGCCGTGTCCCCGGCATGCAGGCACAGATAAGAGCTCCGACGATCATCGTCGGAGCCCTTTCTGTTGCATCGGTCAGGCGAGGCGGGTTGACGGCGCCGCCACTCCCTGGCAAACTCCCCGAAGACAAGAAGACTCGTGTGAGGAGCAGTCAGGAGCAATCCATGGCGTTCAAGTACCGTATTCACTACGCACCGTCGACGTATTCGCTCGAACAGGCCGCCCGCGTGGGCTCGAACATGGCGGTCATCTACTCCGTCGGGCCGTGCTCGCACCTGTGGTTCGCCAAGGACCCTGAGACCGGCCGCGACATGGATGAGTTCCCGATCTACTTCGATGACTATCCGAAGATCTCCGGCACCCGCCGCAGCGCCGACGCCGGCTGGATCGAGGCGCTCCGCCGCCACATCCACGCCATGTGCGATCGCTCGGTCGAACTGGGCATGAAGCCCGTGATCCACCTGTACGAGCCGATGCTGCCACTGGCCTTCGAGCGGGAGTACCCGGACCTGGTCGGCGCCTTCAAGCGGCCCACCCAGGAGGGCACGATCGACGTCCACACGCACCTGGACCCCGACAATCCGGCCACCTGGGACCTGATGACCTCGAAGTACCGCGAGATGGCGGCGACCTTCCCCAAGGTGGCGATGTACATCATCACCACCGGCGACACGGCCAGCGCCTACTGGTGCGTGCCGCAGGCGAAGATGCCCATCGACCAGCGCCTGGCGAAAAACGTCCAGGCCGCCAGGGACGGCATCCGCCAGGCCGGTGCAAGCGCGCAGGTCTGCTTCCGGCTATGGTGGCGGAACTTCCCGGAGGAGTACTACCGCGACGGCCACCGCATGACCGAGGAGATCACGGGCCTCAAGAACGCGACCGACTACCTCTGCCGCATCGGCAAGCCGCACAACGATCCATCGGTCGTCCTGCCGGCCCTGTTCAAGGAACTGCCCGGCTGACGTGCCGGTCATGTACAAGTCCACGCGGATGGACATCCACGACGCCAGCCCGCTGACGCACGTGCTGGGCAAGTATCCCAAGGACCGCGAGCAGATCATCGAGGTGTCGTTCGAGCTGTACCACCAGAAGGACTGGCCCTGGTGCAAAATCAAGCACATCCGCCAGGGCTACGAGGCGGCCCGCGACTACAACCTGGCTGGCTACGTGTCGCTGCCGATCAACGTCGAGAACAACCGCCGCGAGACGAACCCCGAGTCCGGCAACCTCGGGCGGATGAATACGTGGCTGTTCGAGCAGCTCGCCAAGGGCGATAAGCGGTCGGACGCGGACCTGGTGGCGGCGTGGCTGGAAAAGGAATTCGGCTCCCCGCAGCCGCACGTGGTGGTCGATGCGCTGCTGGACGCGGATCGGCTGGCCAGCGAAGGCATCCAGTGGGGTCGCGGGATCAACAACCGCGAGGTCTTCGCCTCGCTGCACACGACCAAGCTGTACTGGATGTTCGACGGGTTCATCCAGCCGGACTTCCCGTACAAAATCGCCAACCCCACGCGCGAGCTGCTGGAAGGCCTGATCCAGATGAAGCATGACGCCTATGCCGGCGCCGATGCGCACCTGGCGAAGCTGGCGGCGGCGCGGGCCGCCATGCACCCGGGGCTCTACGAGGAGATCGTGACCGGCTACACCAACTTCGCGGAGTTCATCCTGCTCGTCCGCGACTGGAGCTCGTACCTACTGGTGCAGTACGGCATCGAGCGCGGCGTCTTCCCAGCCGACCGCCTGTCGCTGGGCCGGATGTCCCGCTACGTAGAGACGTTCATCCGGAACCTGGTGCGGCTGAAGGACCGGCCCGCGGGCAAGAGGGTAATGTCCCGGATCTCGTTCCCGGATGCGTTCGCCCTGACCTGATCGGGACTCGAAAGACCCGTCCAGGACCTCGAAAGACGACAAGCGGCGGCGACGACTCGCCGCTTGGCGGCGCCCGGCGTCCACATCCCGGGTTCAGTCTAAACCCCAGACAGTCAATCGTCCGATATTCCTCGGGTGGGGGAGGCAGTGCGCAACGCGACCGACTGCTTGGGTTTGCGACGGATGATGGAGTGAGCAGCCGTGCGTGCACGGATACTGCCGTTGGCAGTGGTCATCTCCGCTGGAGTGTTTGGAGTACAGCCGATCCTCGGGGCCGGCTGGTACGACGTCACCTGGCCCTACCGCAAGTCGATCACAATCCATGCCGCCCAGGTGGCCGGCAACCTGGCTGGCTTTCCCGTGCTGATCGAGCTCGAGAACGATATTGACCTGATTAGCAACGCCCAGGCCAACGGGCTCGACATCCTCTTTACGGCAGCGGACGGCACGACCAAGCTCGACCATGAGATCGAGCAATTCACTCACGGCGCCGACACGCTGACAGCCTGGGTCAAAGTGCCGAACCTCTCTTCCACAACCGATACAGTCTTGTACATCTACTACGGGAACGCATCAGCGGCGGATCAGCAGAACGTCAGCGGCGTCTGGAATTCGGGCTTCGGGGGCGTATGGCACCTGGATGAGGCGGGGGCGCCGTACACGGATGTCAGCGGCCACGCCAACAACAGTACGAGCGGTACCTACCCGGTGCAGGAATCCGGCGTGGTCAACAATGCGCAGCGCTTCAACGGCACCAGCCAGCGCTTCCTGGTGCCGGCTAGCCCTTCCATCGAACTGACCAACAACGGGACGGTCTCCGCATGGTTCCAGTTCAACCAGCTCAAGCAGTCGGACCTGCTGGAGAAGGGCGGCGCGAACGGCTACACGCTGTGGCAGGACTCCGGCGTGATCTGGTGGGGCCTGCAGAACAGCGGCAACTGGGTCACCAGCATCGCCACGTTCAGTGTCGGTCAATGGTACAAGATCGACGGCGTCATCAACAACGGGATCCTGTCGCTGTACGTCAACGGCGCACTGGATGTCTCGGGCGGTTCCGCGACCGCCTTTGCCAACACTGGCGCACTGCAGTTCGGCAACGGCGTCGACGGGTGGTACGGCGGCATCCTCGATGAGGTTCGAATCACGAATGTGCTTCGGACCGCCCAGTGGCTGCAAACGGAGTTCAACAATCAGAACTCGCCCGATACGTTCTATGCGGTGGCAGCGCAGGTGCAGGTCCCCTCGGTGACATTCACCGCGGCGTCCCAGAGCGCCTTGGAGAGTGCGGGGACCATGACCGTCACCGCGCAGCTGTCGGCGGCGATGCCGTACGACGTATCGGTGCCCTTCACGGTCGGTGGAACAGCCGGCAACCCGTCTGACTACACGATCACAGCCAGCCCGTTGACGATTGCAGCCGGCACTACGACAGCTAGTGCGACGATCAACATCGTCGACGACAAAATCGACGAACCGAACGAGACCGTGATCCTCACGATGGGTACGCCAACCGGCGCGGTGGCCGGGACGACGACCATTCACACCGCGACGATCATGGATGATGACGTGGCCGGTGTGACTATCGCCCAATCCGGCGGTTCGACGGCCGTAACCGAGGGTGGGGCAACCGACACATACACCGTGGTCTTGAACTCTCAGCCGACGGCCAATGTGACCATCGCGATCAGCACAGACGGCAAGACCACGGTCAGTCCGATCTCGTTGACATTTACGGCGGCTGACTGGAACGTTCCGCAGATGGTGACTGTGACGGCGGTGGATGACGCTGTGGCGGAGGGCCTGCACGCCTCGACGATCACGCACGCCGCCACGAGCGGGGATATCAACTATAGCGGCATCGTGATTGCCGGTGTGACAGTCAGCATTACAGACAACGACTCGGCCGGTGTGACCGTCACGGAGTCAAGTGGTTCCACTCGTGTCACCGAGGGCGGGGCAACCGACACATACACCGTGGTCCTGAACTCCCAGCCGACGGCCAATGTGACCATCGCGATCGGTACGGACGGCAAGACCACGGTCAATCCGGCATCGCTGACCTTCACCGCAGCCGACTGGAACATGCCGCAGACGGTCACCGTGACGGCGGTGGATGATCTGATCGCGGAAGGGCCGCACTCCTCGGTCATCAGTCACACCGTGACCAGCGCTGACGCCGTGTACAACGGCCTTAGCGTCAACAACGTTACCGTGACGATCACAGACAATGATTCGGCGGGCGTGACCGTCACTGAGCCCGGCGGCTCCACTCACGTCGTCGAAGGCGGGGCAACCGATACGTACACTTTGGCGCTGCAGTCGCAACCCCTGGCGGACGTGACCGTTGCGGTCAGCACCGATGGCAAGACTACGGTCAACCCGGTCTCGCTGACCTTTACGGCGGCGAACTGGAACGTTCCACAGACGGTCATGGTTGCGGCGGTGGATGATCTCATCGCGGAAGGGCCGCACTCCTCCATCATAAGGCACACCGTGACCAGCGCTGATGCCATGTACAACGGCCTTACCGTCAGTAGTGTTACCGTGGCGATTACGGACAACGATTCGGCGGGTGTGACTATCACTGAGTCTGGCGGTTCCACGCACGTCACCGAAGGCGGGGCGACGGACACATACACCGTCGTGCTGAATTCCCAGCCGACAGCCAGTGTGACCGTAGCCATCTCGACGGACGGCAAGACCTCAGTCAATCCAGCCTCGTTGACCTTTACGGCGGCTGACTGGGCCATTCCGCAGACCGTGACCGTTACGGCTGTGGATGACGCCGTGGCGGAAGGCCCGCGCACCTCGACGATCACGCACACCGCCACAAGTGGGGACGTCAACTACGACGGCATCGTCATCGCCGACGTTACGGCAAGTATTACAGACAATGATTCGGCGGGCGTGACCATCGCTGAGTCCGGCGGGTCCACGCACGTTACCGAGGGCGGGGCAACCGACACATACACCGTGGTCTTGAGCTCTCAGCCCACGGCCAATGTGACGATTACGGTCGCAACTGACGGCAAGACCACGGTCAATCCAGTCTCATTGACCTTTACGGCGGCTGACTGGGCCTCTCCGCAGACGGTGACCGTGACAGTGGTGGATGACGCCGTGGCCGAAGGCCTGCACACCTCGACGATCACGCACACCGCCACAAGCGGGGACATCAACTACGACGGCATCGCGATTGCGAGCATTACAGCCACCATAACCGACAACGACGAAGCAGGGATTACAGTCAATCCTACCTCAGGGCTGGTGACGACCGAGGCCGGCGGCACAGCGACCTTCACGATCGTGCTCGATTCCCAGCCGACCGCCGATGTTATGATCGGCCTGAGTTCGAGCGCCCCTTCGGAGGGTACGGTCCAGCCGACCCATGTCACCTTCACCCCGGGGAATTGGAGCAGGCCCCAGACGGTTACGGTTACCGGGGTCGACGACTTTGTGGCCGACGGGACTGTCGTCTATACGATCGTGACGGCCCCAGCCATCAGCGAGGACCCGAACTATAGCGGCCTGGACGCGGCGGATGTCTCGGTCTCCAACACGGACGACGATACGGCGGGTGTCCTGGTTACGCCCACTTCGGGCCTGGTGACCACTCGCTCGGGCGGTGCGGCCACGTTCACCGTCGTCCTGCGGAGCCGGCCCGTCGCCGACGTGACTATCGGCCTGACCAGTTCGAACCCGGCCGAAGGAGACGTGGCGCCAGGAATCCTGACGTTCACTCCCATGAACTGGAACGCGTCGCAGTCCGTCACGGTTCGCGGCACCGACGACTCCTTGCGCGTTGACGACGTTGCCTATACCATCGTGACGGCCGCCAGCAGTGCCGATCCAGTCTACGGCGGCCTGGACGTTCCCGACGTATCCGTTACCAATCGTGGCCGCAGCCCGGCGGGCATCACGATCTGGCCGTCGAGCGGCATGGTCATCGACGAAGCCGGCGGAACGGCCAGGTTCACGGTCGTATTGAATACGCAGCCGACGGCGGATGTGACGGTCGGCTTGCGCTGCAGCGATCCGACGGAAGCAACGGTGCTGCCATCGAGCGTCACGTTCACATCCGCGGACTGGAACCTGCCTCAGACGGTAACGATTACTCGATTGGACCAGCGTGTGACCGAAGGCAGCGCATCGTTCGCGATCGTCATGGAGCCCGCCGTGAGCGCCGACCGGAAATACAGCGGCGCTGCCTCGGCGGAGCTGCCCATCACCAATGATCGGTCGACGGATACCATCCAGGTCGAGATCCGCCGGATCACGCAGTACGGCGTCTGCGGACCGGCGGGGATTGCTCCGTTCCTGGTGGGGATCCCCGGCCTGCTGGGAATGAAGGTATACAGGCGCGTCCGAACCAAGGCCGATGCCTCGGCGCGCGGGGATCCGCGGAGGCGTCGAGCACTCCGCAGGAGGCAGGAACATGTCTGAGAGGCGGCTTGCCCGTCATTGCCTGGCACTGGCCCTGATCGCACTGCTCAGCATGAGCGCCGGGTGCAACTGGACTCTGCTGGCGACCAACGTGGCTTCCTTTGCGTTCGGGGCAGACGCCGCATCGCACTTCACGTCGGTCACGACCGAGTACCAATGCTTCCGAAACGGCGTGCAGATCGATTGCGGGAGCTTGCCACCGGTCGCGGGATCCTGACAGACGGCACGAAGCCGGTGCAGCGGCGCGGGCGGTCATGGTTTCAGCAGGAGCATCGTTCCCGTCAGAAGATAGTGGTTCAGCATCCTCAGGGCAGGTTACATGCGAGCGTTCGGTGCTGCCACCCGGGTCTGCGAGCGTGGGCGTGTGACCTGCGCCGGCTCTCCGCAATCGACCGTCACGCCGCTTTGGAAACAGCAATACTCCAGAGCGTCATTTGGAATCGCGAGGCGGCTAGCGTACATAGCGAGACGCCCTATTCAGAACGCCCCATTATTGACCGACCATCTCCTTTGCCCATCGATGCCCGCTGGGGATGTTCGGAGATGGACTTTGTGGCGATAGTCCTTTGCCCGCACAGGTGGTTCCGACCGCAACCAAGGGACACGCCGCGGGTCTTGCATACGCTCGACCCGCGGCGTTCGTAGTCTCGCGAGGACATCCGGACGGGGGTCACGCTGCCACAGTCACAACCTGACCCAGAACCGTCCGGTCTCCCGACGCTACGCATCAGGGATTGCTGGTGAAGTTCATCTCGTCAATGTAGATCGTATCGAGGTTGTTGTGGCCGGCCGTGCGGTCGGTATCCTGCACGCGGACGTAAACCGTGCCGCTGGTGCCGCCGGGCATGGTGTAGGTCTGGAAGTTGCCGTCATCGGCGGTCTTTGCGACGGTCAGCATATTGGTCCAGGTGGTTCCGTTGAGGGAGTAGGCGAACACGAAGTCGTCGCCGTCGCTGTTGCTGTTGTGGTATCCCTTAAGGTTGAACACCACGCTGGAGCCGCCGGTGACATTGAAGGTCCAGTGCTGTTCCAGCTGGCTGGTGCCGCCAGTGAGCACCTCGGTGATCGTCTCGTACACGCCGTCATTGGTCTCGGTGCAGGCGCGGTTGGCCGGCAGGCCGGTGACGCCGCTGCCATAGCCGCCGACGGTGCCCGTGACGTTCGTCTCAGCAGTGGCCACGTCCTCGGCCGGGGCATTGCCGTTGCCGACCTCGTACACCAGGATGTAGGAGCTGAGATTTGTGCCCCAGAGGCAGTACACGTAGAGCCTCTGGGTAGTCGCGTCATAGGACGCTCCCGCCGGCCCGCCGTACTGGTTGTTGCCGCCTGCGCCGCCGCCAAGGCCGCGTGGGATCATGTCGTCAGTGATCGACCGTCGGTACATTGGGTAGGTGTTCCACGCGGCGCGACCGCCCTGGGCGACCTGGCCCAGCATGTTGGGATCGAACACCTGGATCTCGGCGGTCGTGCGCTCGTGATGCAGCGTGGATGTCTCGTACCAGGTCCGGCCGCTGCAGAGGTAGGGGATCAGGATGAACCCCTGCTTGTTCGCGGTCTCAATCCAGCAACCCGTGTTGTAGTTGCTGTCGCCCCAGGTCCAGCGGCCCAGGCCATCGGGGGCGGGTGACTGCCACCCGCTGTCGTAGTCATTCTTGAGATCACAGTTGCGGACGCCGCGATCATACGATGTCGGAACCCCGTTGGCGTACCAGTCGGGGTTGCCGGTCCCGCCGCTGTGATCCATGATGGTCTTGTAGGACGAAGTCGGGATGCTGTTCTCGCCCGGAGTGAAGCCCGTCGGGGCGGGGAACGCAAACATCGTGGGCCCGAGGGAGCACTGGGCCGAAGTCATGCGGCTGGCATACCCGCCCCAGCCGGCGCAGTGCGCCCGTGCCGTAGGTGCTCTGGAACCAGGAGGGCACCGCCTGCATGCCGCCGTAGATCATGCGGTCGCCGATGCCCTGGAGACCCCACGGCCCGGCCGCGTTGGAGATCGTGCCGTCGGCGTTGAGGGTGCGGACCGCCAGGGACACGGTATACGGACACTGCTGATCGTTGGGATAGTCGATCGCCCAGGTCGTCCAGAGCCGGCTGTTGGCGGCTTCATACCACAGGCCGAGCCAGACGCCGCCGTCGGTCAGCCCGGTTCCCGTCCAGATATCGGGCCACACGTTGGTCGTACCGGATACGGCTCCGCCGAACGAACTAGGCGGGGCGAACTCAATCAGTCGATGACCAAATGTGTGATCGTAGGTCAGCGTCAGGAACCGCAGCTGCCCGCCGACGTACCGGACCGTGAAGCCCTGGCCGTAGTTGAGCTCACCGCCGCCAACGCCCGTGGGCAGTTCATAGTAGCCCAGGTACTTGAAGTCCTTCGGCGTAAGGACCGGGTTGTTGTTCCCCGAGGTGTTCGTCGTCGTGCCGCTGGGCACGTTGGAGATCGTCGACCAGTTGGGCACCTCGTCCGCGGTCTTCATGGCGAAGTAGTAGGTGGTATTGGCCGTCAGGCCGCTGACGGTTACGCTCTGGTTGGTGCCCGCGACCAGAGGAGCCGGCACGCCCGAGACCTGCGTCGCACTCGAAAAGTTGCCAGCCGTAATCGTGCTGGTGGAGTAGCGGATGTCGTAGCTGGTGGCCGTGCCGGTATTGCCATCGTCACCCGGGGCTGTCCAGGTCAGGGTGATGGTGGTATTGGTCGGACTGCTGGTGGCCAGGTTGGTCACCGCCGCCGGAGGGGTGGTGTCAGCCGGAGACGTTGTGGTCCCGCTGGCCACGTTTGAGATCGCCGACCAGTTCGGTACTTCGTCAGCCGTCTTCATGGCGAAGTAGTAGGTTGTGCCGGAGTTCAGGCCCGAGACGGTCATGTTCTGGTTGGTGCCCGCCGCGGCCGGCGCCGGCACCCCGCTGACCTGCGTGGCGCTGGAGAAGTTGGCATCGTTGATCGTGCTGGTGCTGTACCGGATGTCGTACGTGGTCGCCGTTCCGGTGCTGCCGTTGTCCCCCGGGGCCGTCCAACTCAGCGTGATGCTGGCATTGGTGGGGCTGCTGGTGGCCAGGTTCGATACCGCGGCCGGTGCGACCGAGTCTACGGTGTGGGCGCTGGGTACGTTGGAGATCGCGGACCAGTTCGGCACCTCATCCGCCGTCTTCATGGCGAAGTAGTATGTCGTGTCCGCCGTCAGGCCTGAGACGGTGACGTTCTGGTTGGTGCCCGCCGCCGCCGGGGCCGGCACGCCGGTGACCTGCGTGGCACTGGCGAAGTTGGCATCGTTGATGGCGCTGGTGGAATAGCGGATGTTGTACGTAGTGGCGGTGCCGGTGTTGCCGTCGTCACCGGGCGCGGTCCAGTTGAGCTGGATGCTGGTGGTCGTCAGGTTGTTGCAGGACAGGTTCGTCACGGCCGCCGGAGGCGTGGTGTCGGTGCCACCGATCACGAAGGAGAGGTCGTCGACGGAGACGTAGCCGCCACCTGCGGCGCTGGTCCGCGAGGCCTGGACGCGGGTGATGGTCTTGCCGGTCGGGGCCTGGTAGCCGATGAAGACGTACTCCGGGTTGCCTGCCCCGCCCAGGGCCGGCAGGCTCACGCTGCCGGTTGTGCTGTCGGACAAGGTGTAAAGAACCTGACCCGCGGCAACCGACTGGTCGTTGCGGAAGGCGGCGCAGAAGCCTATGGCTGTCACGCCCTGGCCGGTGCTGGTGATCGTGGCATCGAACCAGTCGTAGAGGCTGTCGGGCTGGGTGGGCACGGTGGAGATGGCGTCCTGCAACGAAGTGCCCGAGAACGCCCCGCGGCCCAGAGAGCCATAGGAGCCGTAGTTGTACATTGCGGCGGGGAAGGTGAAGGTTACCGTGTTGCCCGTCGTGTAGTAGGCGACCAGGGTCCGCAGGGCCTGGGTTGGGGCCGGAGCACCATTAAAGGCCACCACCTGCGGGTTGAGGGCCTGGAAGGCGGCCTTGGTGATGCCGTAGCTGGTGGCCACGTCATTGAGCCCGGCCGGATCGATGGTTGTGCCCAAGTCACTGGGGCTGCCGTAGGTCAGCGTGTTGTTGGCGAAGGTAATCGTGCTCTGGTTGAGCGTCACCTTGATCGAGCCGTTGCCGTAGACCATCGTCTTGTTCCAGCCCGTCGGCACCGTCACGCTGCCGAAGGTCTGACCGGTCAGATCGTTGGCGCAGGTCAGGATCGTGAACTGCCGGCCGGAAATGGTGTTGGCGTCGCCGGTGACCGACATGTTGAGCGTTGCATTGGACAGGTTGCTTACGCTGCCGGTCACGGCGAGAAGGTCCGCCGCGGGGTTCTGGATGTCGACGGCGTTCAGATCGACGGCTAGGGTCGCCCCGGCCGCAAGGCCCAGGTTGCCCTGGATCGTGAGGGTTCCGACGTTACCCGCGCCGACGCCGGGGCTGATCGAGCCGGAGGTAGTGAGGGCGTAGCCCGTGCCGCCTTCGACCTGGATCGTGCCGGCGCCATACAGGGTATTGGCGATCGTCCAGTTGGCATCGGTGGGCTTGTCCAGGCAGAGATTCGTCATGCTGTCGGGGTTGTACAGAGTGAGCGGGCCCGTCGAGAGGCGCCTTCGTTGGTGACCGTGAGATAGCCCATCTGTAGAATCGTGCCGCCGCTGTAGTTGTTGGCGGCATTGGCCAGAACAACGATGTTGCGAGTCGCCCTGGTACTGGTCCGTGGTATTGACCGTGACCGTACTGCCGCCGGAGATCTGGCCGGTGATCGTGTAGCCGATGCTGCCGGTGTTGCCACGAGAGCCAGCCAGCGTCAGCGGCCCGTTCAAGGTGATCGACCCGCTGTAGGTGTTGTTGGTGGCCCAGGTGCCCGCCCCCAGCGTACCGCCTTGGCTCTGGACGACCACGTTGAAGGGGATGGCAACTCCGTTGAGGTGATCGCTCATGCTGGTCGCACCGCTTTCAAGATACAGCACCGGTGTGCGCGAGGCCCCGCTGTAGTCCTGGTTGGCCCCGAAGATCAGCGTGCCGGTGGAACGAACGGTGATGTCGCCCGTGCCCAGGGCCCTGCTGGCATTGGCCCACAGGTTGGGGTTGTTGCCGGAGTCGATCAGGATGCCGCCGGAGAAGGTGTTGTTGCTGGAGCTGATCGTCCAGTCCGGGCCGTCTCCCAGGTAATTGTCCGTGCCCCGGAAGGTGAGCAAGGCGGTCCCCGCCAAGGCGCCGCTGATGCCCAGGCTGGTGCCGCGAACCCCGTCCATGGTCGAAGGGGTCGTCACCGTCAGGCTCGCGTTGAGCGTGCTGCCGGTCCAGCTGTCCGTCAGTCGCCACGTGCCGCCGGACAGGGTGACCGGCGTGGTCAGCGTGATGCCGCCCTTGTGCGAGACCAGGCCGCCGGTGGCCACCTGGATCGACGGCGCACCAGCCAGGTCGGCATCGGTGATCGGATACGGGCTGGAGACGTTGATCAGGCCGATCATGCCCGCTCCTGGCACAACCGCCGGGTTCCAGTTGCCCGCCACGCTCCACAGCTGGGAGACGCTGCCGGTCCACGTGCATGTCTGGGACAGTGTCGTGGCGCTGGGAACGTTGGAGATCGCCGACCAGTTGGGGTGCGCATTGGAGGTCTTCAGGGCGAAGTAGTACGTGGTGTTCCCCGACAGGCCCGAGACCGTCACGTTCTGGTTCGTGCCCGGCGAGGCCGGCGTCGGGGCGCCGGTCACCTGCGTGGCGCTCGAGAAGTTGCCAGCGGTGATCGCACTCGTCGAGTACCGAATGTCATACGCTGTACACCACGAGTCGGCGTCGCTGGGGGCCTGCCAATTCAGGCTGGATGCTATTGGCGGTGATGTTGCTGCACGACAGATTCGTCACCGTCGTCGGCGGCGCCGAATCCGTGTACGTCCGGCGAATCCGCATCGTGTCGATGTAAAGGCTGTCCAGGCTGTTCTTGCCGTTGCTGCGATTGGTGTCCCGGACCCGCACGTAGACCGTGCCGCTCGTGCCAGCCGGCAGGCTGTAGGTCTGGTCCGTGTTGTTGTCGCTGGTCTTGGTGATCGAGACCGTATTGGTGTAGTTCGTGCCGTCGGTGGAGTACGCGAACTGGAAGTTGTCGTTGTCGGAGTTGCTCGGGTGGTACGCCTCGATGCGGAACTGCTGGGCCGTGCCGGACCGGACGTTGAAGGTCCACTTCCACTCCATCCAGCTGTAGCTGGTCCCGTTCATGACCTCCTTGAGCACCTCGTAGACGTTGTCGCTGGCGAAGGTGCTCTGGTAGTTGCCGGACACAAGCGTGCCGTAGACAGGGGTCTCGCTGATGGCGTACTGGTCCTGCGTGTCCGCTTGCGCCAGGGGAGCGATGACAAAGGCAAGGCCCACCACGCACAGGCTGGCCATCAAAAGGCGACTGGCATTCATGACGGGGGATTCCCTTTCTCCCGGAGGGAGTATGGCGGCCGGGGCCGGATGAGAATCGAATGAAAAATCAGCGAACCGGAGCCGCGAAATGCCACGCAGGCAGGTGCAGACCCACGTCTACACTTGCTACGCTGTGCGGGATTCATACCTGCGCGCGACGTTCGCGTCAAGGGACCGCGCGAAGAAACGCGAGCGGGTGACAGGATCTGTCACTCGCTCGCGTGCAAGTGTCGGGAATGTGACACCTCATCCCCTTCGCCAAGATTGTGGAAGAACCGTTATCAACCACCGACTGACAATGATCTCCTGTGGCACGCTTGCTGCACGTCAGATTGTCGCTTAAACCTTGGCCACAACGCAAGTTGAGTGTGAGGCCAACAGATCTGGTAAGGTTGAGACTACCTACGAAATGCGTTTCCTGGCGGAGAACTACACCACTGCCACCCAACGTCCACAGCTCGTCATCCAGTACTTGCTCGACGTCACAGCGCCATCGGCGGTAACAAACCTGGCCGCGGGCAGCCCCACGGGCAGCAGTCTTACGTTGAGCTGGACGGCGCCAGGCGATGACGGGAACGGCGGCACGGCCACGAGCGACGACATCCGCTACTCGACCAGTTCGATCGGCGAGGGCAACTGGGCGTCCGCCATGCAAGTCTCCCGTGAGCCTGCCCCTGCCGTGGCCGGCACCGGCACGATCAACATCACCTGGACCGCTCCGGGCGACAAGGGCAGATAGTACGTGCGAGCCTGGCAGATCAGATCAGAGCCCTGGATCTGTTTATCGATCACGTCGGGTTCAGTCAGAAATCCTCGCAGCCGGACCGACTGACCAAGAAATGACCAACTCGGCGGAAAATGGCACGATTTCGGCATCTAACGAAAAAGGGCTCAGCACGTAAGTGCTTAGCCCTTAAGGTCTTTCGAGAACTGCGTCGCGTAGGGCTCGAACCTACGACCCGCGGATTAAGAATCCGCTGCTCTACCAACTGAGTCTAGCGACGCAAAGACTTTACATATCGGCGTTTGCAGATACCTCTCGGCATCCGAACGACCGACTGGCGCCCGCCCAGGCGCCCAAACCATGGGATATATTAGCAACTGCCGCGGAACTGGCAAGCCGCGCCCGTTGTGCGGGGCTGTCCTGTGCCGCAATTCACCGCGTGGCCCCGAGCCTAACATCATCCTAATCGTTGTGTGCCGTACAGCCGTGTGCCATAATGGTGCCGCTCGGGCGGGGCGCGGAGCCGGAAACCGCAGGGCACCGGCAGTCAACGGCGGGTGAAGATGAAGGCATTACCGAACTTCCGCAGGGCGTTGGGCTTCGTCTGGCCTCAGAAACGTCTGCTGGTGCTGATGGGCGCGGCTGTCCTGGGCGTGAGCGTGTTCTACACGATCAGCATCTCCTCCATGCTCCCGCTCCTGCAGGTCATGTTCTATGACAATCAGACCCTGCCTGGCTGGATTTACAAGATGGGGGCTGACCACCGTCTGGGGGCGCGGATCCGGGCGGAAAACCCCGTCGTCAAGAAGAGCGTCGTCAGCCAGGTGGCCTCGCACGGCCTGGGCCTGTACCTGACGGAGATCCGCGTCGGGCCGCTGGCGGAGGCGGGCTTGAACGCGGGGGACACGATCCAGGCGCTCGACGGCCGGACGGGCACGGTCACGCAGATGATGCGTCACGTGCTGGAGCTGCCGGACGATAAGCCCGTGCAGGCAAGCATCCTCCGGGAGAACGGCGCGGAGGAGCAGGTGACGCTCAGGCCGGTGCCTGGGCGCTGGTACACGCCGATACTGCTGCGCGTGGCGGAGTACCTGCCCCAGGGGACCGACACGCTGTCGCGATACAGCACGCTCAAGTGGGTGATCATCGGGCTGATCGTCATCGTGGCGCTGGGCGGGGCGTGCAAGTTCTGCCACGAGTACATCGTCGGGATCATCATCGAGAAGGCAATGCTCCGGCTCCGCGGGCAGGCGTATGCACAGGTCGTCCGGTTGCCGATGGGGTGGTTCGCGCAGCAGCAGGCCGGCGACACGATCAGCCGGTTCGCCCGCGACACAGTCTGTCATCGAGTTCGGCTTCAAGGTCCTGTTCGAGAAGATGCTGACCGACCCGCTCAAGGCATTCGGCGTGTTCATCTTCAGCCTCGTGATCGACTGGAAGCTGATGGTCGTGGTGCTGATCGTGCTGCCCATATCGGGGGCGGGCATCGCCGTCCTGGGCAACAAGGTCAAGCGGGCCCAGAAGCAGGCCCTCCAGGCGTGGGGCCACCTCCTGGAACTGCTCGAGGAGCGGATCGCCGGGATCAAGATCCTCAAGGCCGTGCATGCCGAGCGGCGCGAGGCGATCGCCTTCTTTGGCCGCGCCCGAGAGCTCTTAGGCCAGCAGATCCGGATCGCCCGGGCCGACGCGGCCACCGGGCCGCTGCTGGAGATCCTCGGGGCGGTGGCCATCGGCGTTTTCGTGCTGTACGGAGGCTGGCGGGTGTTCGACGGCCGGCTCAGCGCGCCGGCGTTTCTGACGGAGGCCGCCTGCCTGGGCGCGATGCTGCGCCCATCCGCCGGGTGGCCAGCGGGAACAATCGCATCCAGGCGGCCGAATCCGCCGCCGCGCGGTTCTTTGAGGTCATGAACCTGCCGGCCGAGCAGGACGTGCCGGGTGCCCAGGACCTTCCGCGTCTCCGCGAATCGATCGAGCTGTGCAACGTGACGTTTGCCTACGCCGGGGCGGACCGTCCCGCGATCCAGGACGTGGACCTGACGATCCGGGCCGGCGAAACGGTCGCCCTCGTCGGGCCCAACGGCTCCGGCAAGACCACACTTTCCAACCTGCTCCTGCGGTTCTTCGAGCCCAGCGGTGGGCAGGTCCGCTTCGACGGCCGGGACATTCGGCAGGCGACGCTGGCGAGTGTCCGCAAGCAGATCGGCCTGGTGACCCAGGATACCGTGATCTTCACCGACACGATCTTCAACAACATCGCCTACGCCGACCCCAAGGCCTCTCCCGAGCGGGTGCAGGCGGCATCCCGGGCCGCGCACGCGGACGAATTCATCCGGCTCGTGCGAAGCGAACGCAAGGGGCAGGAGCAGACCGGCTACGAGGCGATCGTCACCAGCCGCACGCTCTCGGGCGGGCAGAAGCAGCGGATCGCCATCGCCCGGGCGATCCTGAACGATCCGGCCATCCTGATCTTCGACGAGGCCACCAGCCAGGTGGATGCCGACAGCGAGAAGAAGATCCAGGAGGCCCTGGCCGAGGTCACGCGCGGGCGGACGACGCTCATCATCGCCCACCGGCTCAGCACGGTCATCGACGCGGACCGGATCGTCGTGATGGACAAGGGGCGGATCGTTGGGGCCGGTACGCACCAGGAGCTGCTCGACGCCTGCCCGCAGTACCGGACCTTCTGTGAGGCGCAGCTGCAGGTGGCGTAGAGCCGCTCGGAGCGCTCGGCGGGTCCGCAGGCCAGTCTCCACATTGATGTCCGCCCACGGTTCGCGTACAATGTGTGAAGGCTACACAAAGGAGCTGGCGGTGCCGACGAATCTTGCGATTGATGACCAACTGCTCGACAAAGCCAGGCGGGTGGGCGGGTTCCGCACCAAGAAGGAGACCGTGACCGTGGCACTCCAGGAGCTGATCGCCCGTCACGAGCAGCGGAAGGTCCTTGCGGCCATGGGGACGTTCGATTTCCGCCAGGGATGGGACTACAAGAAGGATCGGCGTGAACATCGTCGTTGATACCTCGGTCTGGTCGCTTGTCCTGCGACGAGACGCCGTGGATGAGCGTAACGCGCATGTTCGAGCGTTCCGGGAATGCGTTGGCGCAGGACACTGGCTGTTCCTGTTGGGGCCCATCCTTCAGGAACTGCTCGACGGTCTTCGCTCGCAGCGGCAGTTCTCTCGCCTGCTGGCGGTGTTGGAGCCGGTCCCCCTGGCGCCCCTGCACAGAAGCACGTATATCCTGGCGGCCCAGATGCGCAATGACTGCGGCAAGAAAGGGATTCAGGCCGGGCCGACGGATTTCCTCATCGCGGCTGCCTGCGTTGAGTCGGGCTATCCCCTTCTGGCCGCGGATCGGGACTTCGAGCGAATCGCCGGCAACACGGACCTGCTACTGCTGCCCCGGCCCCTGCAGGAATAGATGCCCCAGCACCAGGGCTTCCTCGGTCGGGAGCTTCTTCGCGGTGCCTCGGCGGCTGCCTCCTGGAAGTGCAGGCCGTTGTGCTCGGCGGTCGGTATCATCTCTCGCGTGGTCAGCAGCCAGATCGACCGGCCGCTGCTCCCCCGGATCGCCTGGCGGATGTCGTCCAGGCGGCTCAGGTAGACGCACTTGTGTTCGATGTACGGGTACGCCGCCGACTGGCCCAACCCCACCACGTACAGCGGCGCCTCAGCCGGCACCTGCGGGACCGCCTCGCGCAGGAAGGCTACCGTCAGCCGGCGCCCGTCCTGCCACGGCATGATGATCCCGCCGACAATTCCGAAGAGGACCAGGGCTACGGCGAACCCCGTGCGGTAGATCCCGGTCACTCGCAGACCGAGCCGCGCCGCGTGATCGGCCAGCAGCGTCCCGGCCAGGATTGACAGCGGCGGCAGCAACGGCATGCAGTAGTGCTGATGCTTGAAGGCGATCGCCGAGAGCAGCACCATCCCGGCCGCGAACCAGCACCACAGGAATCGCTCCAGGATTGCCTGGGGCTGGCGAACCACGCCCTGGTACAGCTGACGGGCGCCCAGCAGCAGCGCAATCGTCCACGGCAGCATGAGCCACGGAACGCTGTACAGGTAGAGCAGCGGTGACTGGCTTCCCAGGTGGTGGTCGCCCTCGGCCCGGCCGATACTGTCGTAGTACCAGGTCCACAGGTCCTGTCTATCCAGCCGCAGGTAGACGGCGACATACCACGGAAGGGCGATCGCCAGGAACGCCAGGGTGCCCGGCGTCCAGAGCACCGCCCGCAGCGGCGCGATCGTGCGCCGGACCGCGCAGAACGACAGGACCGTCGCCCCCAGCAGCACGACCGCCAGCGGCCCCTTGGTCATTACGGCCAGTCCCGCCAGGACGTGAAACAGTGCGGCTGCCCGCAAGGAAAGACGGTATGACCCCGTGCCCCAGTGCCATGCGAGGACGGCTTGCGCCGCCGCCAGGAATAGCACGAAGGTCATGTCCACTTCGCCCAGGCGGCCCTGCATGTACCCGTAGACGCACGTCGCCTGGACCAGCCCAGCCAGCATGCCGGCGCTAGGGCCATGGAACCGTCCTGCCAGGGCCGCCACGAGGACGCACAGACCGATCGCGCTCAGGGCCGCAGGCAACCTGGCCGTCCATTCTCCAAAGCCGCCGGCCAATCGGAACAACCCGGCTGTCATCCAATGCACCAGGGGCGGCTTCTGGATCCAGACGCGGTCGGTGTAGTGCGGCACGAGCCAGTCGCCGTCGGCCAGCATCTGCCGGGCCGGCTGGGTGACGAAGACCTCGTGGCGCGTCAGGGTCCGTGACGAGCCCAGGAACGGCAGGTACACCGCTACTGCGTACAGCGCGACTATCCACAGGACGCGCCGCAGGTCGCGGGTGAGGGCGTACGGATGCGGGGCGATGGCAGACGCCGGCGTGGGGGCGGTTGCTGCGGCTTCGGTCATGTTCGGCGCTTCTCCAGACATTGTCGTGCCGCCATTGTAGAGGACTTGTGCCTCCGGCAACATCCCGCATCGGGTCGCAGCCGATACTCAGTGCAGCAGAGGCCTGTTTCGGAGATGGCCAAACAGGAACACGCCTGTTGCTGCCCACCGCCCGAGATTCAGAGGAGAAGATCGTTCGCAGTGAGTTCTGGCGGCTGGCGCGCGTGACAGGAACCGCTGTCTGTAATACACATAGGAACCATACGGTTGAGAGTGAGGATCGTACCATGGCGCATAGAGTCTGTCCCTGGTGGCTGGCATTCATGCTGAATAACCCCCTGCGCCGCCTTTGGCAGGATCCGGGCAGGATCGTACGCGATTACATTCGCGCAGGGCAGACGGTCGTCGATGTCGGCTGCGGTCCCGGGTACTTCTCGATCCCGATGGCCAGGATGGTCGGGCCTTCCGGCCGGGTGGTCTGCATCGACGTGCAACGACAGATGCTGGAGATGGTTGCCCGCAAGGCTCGCAAGCACGCGGTCCAGGACCGGGTAGTCCTGCACCAGTCCGGACCGGACGGTCTGGGCTGGTTGCAGGCGGCGGATTTCGTCCTGGCCTTTGCCGTCGTTCACGAGGTCCCGGATCAGAGGCGGCTCATGGCCGAGATCGCGGGCTTACTGAGAAGCGGAGGCCGGTTCCTGCTGGCGGAGCCGCGGATGCACGTTGCCGCGGGGGATTTTGACAAGACGGTCCGTCTGGCGGAGGCAGCCGGTCTGAAGGTCGCTGCCCAGCCGTCCATTCGCATGAGTCGTTCGGTCCTTCTGCAGAAGCCGGCTGCAACCGGCGTTTGACGCCGGATACCGGGATGGAGGTTTCGAGGGCCCCTATTGCCAGGCATGGATGGTTGACACGATGCCAGCCGGCCGGTACCAAGGCGCTGTGATTGACATGGGATATCGTCTATGAGTGTGCCTGTGACAGATCCGGTCCGTGCCAGCGAACCGTTAGTCCTTTCGCCACAAGCGGCTCCGCACCTGCGGGCCGTGCTTCAGACGACCGGCTTGATGTGGACGCTGGGGGTCGTGGCAGCCGGCTTGGCGTTGGTCGGCTGGACGTTATACGGACCGATGGTCTTGCTGCAGGCGGCGGCGGGACTTGGGGCGGCAGCACTGGCCGAATGGCTCTGCAGCTGGGTGACCGACCGGTGGTCGCTGGCAAGTCTGGCGCACAGCCTGGCGATGGGGATGATCGTCGTGCTGATGATGCCGGCTGGGCCGACATGGTTGGCCGCGGCGACGGCTACGGCGATCGGGGCGGCGGCCGCTGTCGGGGTCGGCAAGTGGTTGATGGGGGGACTCGGGCACTACCCATGGCACCCGGCGGCGGTGGGGATCGTCGTGCTGTATATGTTCTGGCCGGGGGCAGTTACGCCGCGGCGCTGGCCGCTGCTGGCGAGCGAGCATGTGCTGGGCGGAAATGGGCTGGAATTGGGGCCGCTGTGGGAGGTGCCGGCGGTGCTGGACTGGTCGCGGGCGGTGCCGGCCAACGAGAGGGTTGGTTTTGCCTCGCCCCGGGCGGAGATGACGCTGCACCAGGTGGCGGCGCACTCGGCTGAGTCAGTCAGCGGCGACATGGGTGGCGCCGCAACTACCGGCAAAAACGGGACTTCAGACGCACAGCCCATGGCGACAGCTGTGCGGGACCTGCTGCCGGGCACCTGGGACATGCTGATGGGGGCGATACCGGCGCCGATCGGGCAAGGCTCGACGCTGGCGCTGGTTGCGGCGGGGCTGGTGCTGATCTGGCGGGGGTACTTGCGATGGGCGGTACCGCTGGGGGCGATCGCGGGGGCGGCAGCAGCGGCGGCGATCCTGCCAGCTGGGGAGGCGGGATGGCTGCCGATCCTGTACCGCGCGGGAGGCGAGCCGGTCGGGGCGATCTGGATGATGTACCAGGTGATGATCGGGTCGACGCTGTTTGCGGCGGTAGTGCTGGCTGGCGAGACGGTTACGAGCCCGATGACCAATAGTGGACAGGTGGTGTACGGTTTTGGGGTGGGCGTGCTGACGGTGGGTTTGCGGTGGTGGCCGATGGTGATGTTGTCGGGCTGCTGGGCGGTGCTGGCCATGAATACGCTGGTGCCCGTAATTGATTGGCTCGACCGGCGTTGGCGCATTCTTCGGGGCAGGTAAACTACTTCCCATGGAAGACCAGAATATCGGACAAAAGGAATCGTCGTCGCAGCGAAAGAAGGGTCGCAAGGGGGCTGCTGAGCAGGCTGGCCAGGCCGGCGAGGCGGCGGAGGGTGCGCCGGCGACGGCGCCGGAAGGTGCGCCGAGTGTGCCGGCGGTAAGCTCCGGGCCGACCAAAATCGCGCAAAGCGCGCCACGCGGCCGCTCCGTGCGCGCGGAGGCGGCTGGTGAGCCGGCGGGGGGCGACGCGGAGGGTGCGGAGGCGGAAGGTGCACCGGTGGGCGGTGAAGGTGGGGCGGCGGGCGGCGGGGCGACAACGGCCGGAGAGGCGGTGCCGGGGGCGGCGGATACGGTAGAGGCTCGGCAGGAGACGGCCCAAGACGAGGGGATCCAGGCGGCGGAGGTCGAGCCGGTAGAAGGTGGGCAGGTCGAGGGTGAGGAGGGGCCTGAGGGCGCGGAAGAGGACGAGGTAGCGGCGGAGGTGATGCCGGACGGGTTGCCCGTGCGGCAGGTGGTCGAGGCGCTGCTGTTCGCGACGGACAGTCCGCTGCCAGCCGGCAAGATCGCACAGATCCTGGAACGGGGGACGAGCCGCCAGGTGCGGCGGCTGATCGGGGAGCTCAACGAGGTGTACGAACGGGAGGGGCGGGCGTTCCGGATCGAGGAGGTGGCGGGCGGGTACCAGATGCTGACGACAGCGGCGCTGCAGCCGTGGCTGGTGAAGTTGCTGCGGGCGCGCCAGGAGGGGAGGCTCTCGCCGACGCAGATGGAGACGCTGGCGGTGGTGGCGTACAAGCAGCCGGTACTGCGGGCGGACGTGGAGGTGGTTCGGGGGGTGGCGTGCGGGGACGTGATCAACCGGCTGCGGGAGATGGGGCTGGTGAAGATCGTTGGGCGCGCGGAGGACGTGGGGCGGCCGCTGCTGTACGGGACTACAAAAAAGTTTCTGCGGGTGTTCGGGCTGGGGAGTCTGGACGATCTGCCGAGGGTGGAGGAGTTGCGGCCGACGGAGGAAGGCGGGAGACAAGGAGACACGGAGACAAGGAGACAAGGAGCAACGGCGGGGGAGCCTGCGGAGGGGGCGGAGGAGCCGCCGCGGCAGGGGTGAGATCGCGGGGAGAAACAACAACAGCAACAATGGCGACGGCAGCCACGGATGAACGCGGATGGACACGGATAGGAGGCAACAACTTCGGCGGCATGGCCGCCGGCGACCGGACAGCCAAGACATACCGGTCGCGAGGCAGGCCAATGGCACACGGAGTGGCGGTGACCATGACTGGGGGTCGTCGAAAGGGGCGACTTCACCGAGGCCCCGAGATGCGGCTACCTATCCCATGCTTGGATCATGCGGGCGATCGGCGGCGAGGTCGCTGAGGCTTCGTGTTGCCCGTGGCCGGGGTGCGTGTCCGGTTACCAGGCGAATGAACTCCTCGCTCTCGGCCGCGAAGCGTTGTTTGTCTTCTGCGGTCAGTATGCCGGGGGGCAGACCCACCATTTCCCTCGTGAGGAGCGCCCGTGCTCGGTCAGACCGGCGGAAGGCGCTCACCGCGATTCCTGCCGAATTCAGCCAGTTCGTCCCAATCTGCTGAAGGATTCCGGCTTCGACTAGGCCGGCCACGACGGGGTGGTTAATCACAAGTGTCATGGTGTTGGACTCTCGCAGGATGAATTCCCGCAAGATGGTCTTTTCCTTCGGATCGAGGTGACGAATGCGTTGGACAAAAGCCCTTGTACTTTTGGCGTTCGCGCGGTGGGCACCCCATCGGTGCGCCACCGAGGTGGAAGCTTCCAACAGGAGCGACAGCACTAAGAGCCTATCCGAATAACCCAGTACAACGGTACGCGATGATCGCACAAGCAAGATGAAGCAACCCCAGATAGTTCTCGGCCGTCTTCTCCCACCGCGTCAGGATGCGGCGGAACCGGTTCATCCAACTGTGCGTTCGTTCCACCACCCATCGTCGTGCCTTGAAGCCCGCCTCGTGCTTGATCGCCTGGGCCTCCTCGCCGCGGGTACGGATGTGCGCCGTGTACCAGAACTCCTTGGCCAATGCACGAACCTCGTCGTAATCGTACCCCTTGTCCAGGCACAGACCCTGCGGCTTGTTTCGCGTGGGCCTGGGGCGTCTGACCGGAATGCTTTCCAGCGTGGCCTCCATCATCTTGAAGTCGTTGCGGTTGGCCCCATCAATCGCCAGGCCGATGGGCACCCCCTTGCCTTCGGTCAGCAGGCTTCGTTTGACGCCGCCTTTGGCCCGATCCGTGGGATTCGGCCCGCATTTTTTCCCCGCCAAGGGGAGCCTTGGTCATCGCGCCATCCATCGACTGCCACGCCCAGTCGATGCCTTTGGTCTTGTCATATTCCACCAGACCGGCCTCCCACAACCGTTGAAAGACGCCAGCCTTCACCCATTCCTGGAGTCGGTCGTGGGCGGTGCTGCTGGGGCAAATGCCGGTGGCATTCAGTGCGTTCCACTGACACCCCGTTCGCAGCACGAACAGGATTCCGTTCAGACACTTGCGGTCATCCGCCCGGGGGCGACCGCCGCCGAACCGGTGCGTGTTCACATGCCGGGGCAGCAACGGTTGGATTTTGGTCCACAGTTCGTCCGACACCTGGTACGATTCCTTCGGATTCATCCCTGATCTCCTTCCGGGACCTCCATGTCCCGCGAAGGTTTATCGGCAAATCCAGGGTTATCCGGATAGGCTCTAAGGCAAGCAATAACGACCCCGCAATCACTCCGCATTTCTGTCGGGCATCTGTCAAACCGATCCCGGGCATCCAATCAGCGGGAACAAACAGGAAGGTCGCCAAGACCAGAAACAGCACAACCCTTGGGTAACGTGATCGCTCGAATACTCTGCCCAGCCACTCCATACCAGTGCCTCTCAGCTGTGCTGTTGGATCGGTCCTCGTGTTTTTCCCCGAACAAAGGGGTCCGGTTGCTTGTACCCGTTTACGGCCTGGGGGTGGCCAGAGTCATTCCGCGGGTGCGTCGAACAGTTTCGCGTCCTCGCGCTTCTTAGTCTTGGCCTTCGGAGCCTGTTTGAAGGAGCGGATTTCCTGGGCGGCGGGCATGTCGATCTTTTTGCCGGCCAGGAGTTCGTCGATGGTGAGGATTTGCAGGCGCGGGTGGGTGGTGCCGGAGACGGCTTCGGGTCTGGAAGAAGCCGGCTTCGGCGGCTTCCTTGCGCATGGGGGCGGTGGGGTTCTCCAGGCGTGATGAAGACGCCAATGGCGGCTTCCTCGCGTTCGAGGGTGCCGCGGAGGTCGCGGATCTGGGAGGCGGTGACGTGGCCGGCCTTCACCTGGACGATGACTGACTTGGTTTCGCCGGCGGCGTCGGTCATATAGAGGCGGCCGTCGATGCCTTTGTCGGCGCCCTTCTTTTCTTCCATGGGGCGGGCGCCGACGAGGCCGAGGGCCCAATACTGGAACTGGTACTTGTCGGCGGCGGCGAGGTCGCGGGCGCTTTCGAGGTCGCTTCGGTTCGCCGATGACGTTGTAGGTTTCGGCGATCTTCGGGGCCGAAGGTGTCGGCGAGGCGGACCTTGATGAGGTTGATGGCCAGGTGGGTGATGTCGATGCCGATCCAGCGGCGGCTGAGTTTCTGGGCGGCGGCGATGGTGGTACCGCAGCCGCAGAAGGGGTCGAGGACGGTGTCACCTTGATTGCTGGAGGCTGACAGGATTCTGTCCAACAAGGCTTCGGGCTTCTGGGTTGGATACCCAAGCGCTCCTGAGGCGCGAGTTGATCGGCGAGATGTCCTCCCACAGGTTCTGCAAGTGCTTGCCGGGCTGGTCATCGAGGTACCGCTTCAGGCGGAGGCGGCCATTGGGCTTGTGCGGGAAGTATAGTCGTCCTTGACGGTCGTACTCCTTCATGACTTTGCGACTGACGGCCCAGCCATTGGGGTGGGGCTCGTATGTGACGCCGTTGCTGGCCGTGTAGGGATAGCGGAGGTTGGGGCGGACGCCCGGATTGCGCAGGTCGCTGGTGGTAAACCGGCGGCCATCGGCATCAACGCCTGTGAATTTCGTCTGGATATGCTTGTCGGAATAGGGCAGGTACAATTGGTTCCACGTCGGTCGATCACCTTTGCTGTAGTACAGAATAGTGTCGGTCACATCGCCATATGCGTTGCTGACGTTACCGTGGGAACTCGTGCGTTTCCAGATGATCTCGTTGCGGAAACTCTCCGGCCCGAAGACGGCGTCCATGATGATCTTGAGGTAATGGCTGGCCGTGGGATCGCAGTGGAGGTAGATGGAGCCGGTGGGCTTGAGGACGCGGCGGAGTTCGATGAGGCGCAGGGCCATCATCGAGAGGTAGGCGAGCATGTCCGAGCCGCCGAGGAACGCCGTGCATGCCCTTGAGGGCACTGGGCGACGCGGTCGTGGCCGGAGCGGAGGACTTCGGCGTATTCCTGGGCGGCTTCGAGGTCCCAGGTCCAGGTGTCCTCGAAGGCCTTGATCTGGGCGTGGGCCTGGGTGCCGTCCTTTTCGGCGAAGAGGACGTTGTAGTCGGCGTTGGAGTTGAAGGGCGGGTCGAGGTAGATCAGGTCGACCGACTCATCCTCGATGTAGCGGCGGAGGATGTCGAGGTTGTCGCCGTAGTAGAGGGTGTTGTCGGCCATGGGGATAATCGTACAGCGTGGGGGCGGGGCAGACAACAGGGGCGGGGGGGGGCGAGGAGGGTATGGGCAAGCATGGCCCCTGCAGTTACAACGCACCCCCAAGCACACAACGCTTGGAGGTGGCACCCAGAGCCGACGCACGGGTCTCCAGTATAGGCCGTATGGACTAGCACGTCCGGCGCCGGCGGAGGCCCAGAAGCCCCAGGGACGGCCAGGAGCAGGGGGCGGGTTCCGGCACGGCGTATTTCTGCATCAGGCAGGATTGGGCCCTCGTCGACCTCGGTGAGCTTCAGCGCGGCAGGTGCTTGAGGAACCACTGGCGGGCCAGGCGGGCGACCTCCTCGAGGGCCCCGGGCTCCTCGAACAGGTGGGTGGCATCGGGGATGATCTCCAGGGCGGTTTCGGCGGGGATCTGGGCCTGGGCCGTGCGGTTGAGCTGGATCACGAGGGTGTCGCTGCCGCCAACGATGAACAGCGTGGGCGCGCGGACGCGGGTCAGGGCGAGCTTGGCCAGGTCGGGTCGTCCGCCGCGAGAGACGACCGCGCCCACCGCGTCGGGGCGGTCGCCGGCGGCGATCAGGGCCGCGCCGGCGCCGGTGCTGGCGCCGAAGTAGCCGATGCGGAGGTGGCGGGTGGCGTCCTGGGCGGCGAGCCAGCGGCTGGCGGCGAGGATGCGTTCCGCGAGCATGCCGACATCGAAGCGGAGGTGCGCGGTTTCGAGGTCGACGGCCTCCTCCCGGGGCGTGAGCAGATCGATCAGGAGGGTCGCGAGGCGGGCCTCGTGAAGGACGTGGGCGACGTAGCGGTTGCGCGGGCTCAGGCGGCTGCTGCCGCTGCCGTGGGCGAAGAGGACGAGTCCCCGCGCCCGGCGGGGATGCCGATGTTGGCTTCGAGGGTCACGCCGCCGGCGGCGACCTGGACGCGCTGCTCCTCGTGCTGATATTGGGTCACTTCGCTCATGGCGGATGCTCCTGCATAGCGTGTCCTGCGCCTTGCGTGGTTCAGGTCTGCCGGCTGACGTCCGGCCGGCCGGGGGCCTTCCAACGCGGCGCGGGCCTGGTGCGATGCCAGCCCGGGTCCTCGCCCACGCCGACGGTCATATCGACGTCGACCGGCTCGTCAGCACGGTCGGCGGCGTGGAGGCTGGCCAGGTCCTGGTCGATGCCGGGGAGTCGCCGGGGGTCGCAGAGCCGTGCGGGCTCGGGCGCCTCTGGGGCATCGGGCCAGTAGTCGGGCGGAAGTTCTCCGTAGGTCTGTATGAATCGGTCCGGCATTGTGTACTCCTTTTCGGCGGATCTATGTCCCTCGAGGCAGCGGGTGCTCGACGTGGGGCGACCGCTGCAGGTATTCCTTGACCTGCTGGTCGGTGACCTGGGTGAAGTCTTCGTACCAGAGTCCGACGGCGTAGAACGGTTCGGGGGTCATGAGGCAGACGACCTCGTCGACTTCGCGGCAGAGATCGCGGGAGGTGGAGACGGCTGCCGTGGGCACGGCCACGACGATCCGCGCGGGGTGCTGTGCGCGGAGGGCGCCAACGGCGGCCCGCATGGTCGAGCCGGTGGCCAGGCCGTCATCGACGAGGATGACCGTGTGGTTCTCGACGGCGATGAGCGGGCGGCTGCCGCGGTAGAGCCGCTCGCGGCGGCGGAGTTCCTCCTGCTGGACCTGCGAGGCCTGTTCGATCACGGATTGCGGGATGCCAAGGTCCTGGACGACCTCCTGGTCGAGGACGCGGGCGCCGCCGGAGGCGATGGCCCCCATGGCGAGTTCCTCCTGCCCCGGCACGCCGAGTTTGCGGACGACGAAGACATCGAGGGGGGCGTCCAGGGCGCGGGCGGTCTCGGCGGCGACGGGGAGGCCGCCGCGCGGCAAGGCCAGGACCACCACGTCGTTGCGGCCGGCGTACTGCTGAAGGCGGCTGGCGAGCATGCGGCCAGCCTCGGCCCGATCGCGAAAACGCCTGAGCATGTGCGGGCACTCCTTGCAACCGCGACCCCCGCAGGACCCCCGATGCCAACGTCTGTGCATGAACATTGTATGAGAGGAATTGGCGGGAGGGGGCGCATATCGGGGGTCGGTCGAGACGGCGCGGCGGGAACAGGGCGCATCGTCTAAATGGGCCGCGAAGGATGGCCATACGACAGAGGCCACTGCCGAGGTGGTTGTGGCGCAATGCCAAAGGCGTTCGCTGGAGCGCACAGGCCGAGTCACCCCCCTACTGCCGGCAGTTTTGTGCCAGCCGGGGGACTCCCGCGCGTTCGCGCGAAGCATGGCCGCCTGCGTCCGCCTGCGTCCGCCTGCCGGGCCTTGCAGGCTGTATCGGCAACGAAGCCAGGCAACCCGGGACCTAGTTCGCGACAGCGTCCAGGTCGGCCAGCAGCTCTTCCACGTTGAAGCCGGGTGCAAAACGGGGATCTTTTGCTTGCGGGGGGAGTATGGCGTACGCCTCGTCGACACACTCATTCCACCAGGCCCAGGTCGCCTGCTGCACATTGCCCCAGGTCAGCACCGTCACGAAGTCCTGGTCGTATCCAACGGCGTAGACCGCATGGCCGTCGTTGGTCAGCGGGCCCGGCGTCCAGGGCTGGTGGGCGTCAAATTCCTGGATGCAGTTCTGCTGGACCTGGAAGCCCAGGTAGACGCCGCCAAAGAGAGTGATGGCCTGCTGGATGTGCGTGAGTTCTCTCGGGTTGATGCTGACGAAGGCCAGGATTTCGTCGCCAGAGACAGGATGCTTGCGCCAGTAGTTCAGGACGTCAAGTTCGTTCAATCCGCAGTCCACGCCATCCGTCAGGTGCATGTACAGTTTGACGACGGCGGGCGTGGACATGATCGACCGTTTGCCGACAAGCCCCCGATATACGGTGATGGCATGTGCCAGGGCGGCGATGGTGCAGTCTCCGTACTTGTCATTCCCATCCATGGGAAACAGCAGGGTTGGATCCTTTGCTTTCAGCTTTGCGCAGATGTTGGTCAGGACGTTGAAGGCGGCAGGCGGCTGAGGAGGCTTGGGAGTCAGGTATTTTCCCAGGCGCAACGTACGATAGTCAGCCTTCGGTGGGTGCTTGCCGAATCGATACGGTCCCATTTTCAGTCGCTCCTTTCGCTATGGCATGGATGGGCCAGACCTTGCTCCCGGGTCGCCACTTCGTCGGGCCTTGCCCCGGACGCTGCGCACAAGGCCCGCGGTACGCGGCGCAGATCGCGACGTGTCCGGACATGACTGATCTCTCGTCTCCTTTACACGAGATCCCTACCGCCCGTCAATCTGAGTGTCAGGTTCTGACCCTCGGCTGCTTGCGGGATCCAAGAAGACAACCTGAGATCACTGGTCGAGGCGGCTGGAGGATGACGAATGTAAGAGCTGTACAGAACGGGAGTAGTGAACTGCCTCGACGGATGGCATGGATCGGTCGTTCGTGTGATGGTGTAGTCCACGCTGTGTGTGCAGTCGGGGCCAACCCGCGCGGCTTTCGGGCCGCGTTGATCTACCCACGTATGACCACTGGGGGGTCGGCTGCGCCGGCGTTGTCACTAGTCGGGAGGAGGGCGATCAGCAGGCCCAAGAGGCCGAGGTCGGCAAAGAGCATGGGGGCGGCGATGGGGGCGAAGGTCTGCATTCGCTGGAAGGTGATGGCACCGGTGTCGGCCATGTCGCGGCTGAGGTGGAAGCCGAAGCCGAGGACACCGACGAGCATGCTGGCGAGCATGGTCCAGAGGTAGATGACCTGGTCGGCCGGTCCGGTGCGGCTGGCGAGGGCGAAGCCCAGGGTCACGAAGGTGGCGAAGAGGCCGAAGACGACGGGGATCCACTTGTAGAGGGTGTAGCCGTACTGGGCGTGGTCGATGAAGCTGGCACCGGCGGCGCCGAGCAGGCCCAGGCCGAGTAGCCAGAGGAGGTGCCGGGTCTTGTTGATGGGGGCCCGGAGGCGGATCTGGTCGGTGAACCAGAGCAGGCCCGAGCCGGGCGGATCCTCGCGGGCGGCAGTCACCAGGCCGACCAGGCTGACGCCGGCGAAGGAGAGCGGCGCGAGTACGGGGGCGCTGAAGACGATCCAGGCCCAGGAGGCCGCGCCGGCGGGGGCGATGGCCGCGGACAGGTGGAAGGCCATGCCGAGCACGCCGACGCCGATGCCGACGAACATGGCGCCGGCGTGAACCCAGAGGGCGATGCGGGTGGGCCGAGCGACGGCCAGCCAGAACGAGGTGACGATACCAGGCGGGGTAGCCAGGATGGGGATCCACTCGTAGACGGGCCGGAAGGCGTTGATGGAGTGGGAGATCCGAGACGTTGAAAATGAGGAAGGCGAGGTTGGCCGAGACGAACAGGTGGAGCAGTTGGTCGCGGTTGAGCCGCCAGCGGAGTTGGACGGAGTCGAAGAGGGTCGTCTGGTTCGCGTTGCTCATGTGCGTTGCACTCATTCCTGGTGACAGCGGTCAATGGTCAGCCGTCAGCGGTCAGTCGTCAACAGTCAGCAGGCAACAGTCAACGGTCGGCGGTCAACAGTCAACGGTCAGCGGTCAGCGGTCAGCGGGCTTCGGTCCTTTCTCAGGGGTCCGTTGTCCGTTGAGACATTTGATGACGCGCGCCTGCCGACGCATCGCTGAGGCCCGCAGGCTGCGTCGCGGGCGGCTGCGAGGCCGGGGTGCCCGGCAGGACGCGGGGTCCGCCGCTTCGCAGCGCCGCCTCTTCGGCTCGCATACGCGACATTTCGTTCAGCAAGGGGTAGAGGCCGTGCCACTGGGTGTAGTCAGGGCCCTGCATCCAGGCGCCGAACTTGGCGGTCCGGCCGTAGTAGTGCCAGAGGTCGAAGGCCGTAAACTTGATCGGATGGTCGAAGGGCTGGGTGGTAAGCACGCCTTCGTTGACCAGGGCGGCGAGAATCTTGCCCGCCTTGGTCGTTTCGCGGTTGACGCCGCTGGTGGCGATGTCGGTGCGCATGTAGAGGTCGTCGATGAAGGGCTGGCCGTGACACTCGGCGCAGATCGACTGCATGCGGGCGCGGTTCTCGGCGGCAGAGGGGCGGGGGCTGCTGGTTCCGGGGAAGAGGAACCAGGAGAGGCGGTCGCCGACGTTGTGGGTGGTGGGCTGGGGCCCGAAGCCGCTCATGTGGCAGATCTGGCAGGTCGGGGCGGGGAAGTCCGCGACGGTGAGGCGCCCGGGACCTGGTTCCAGTTCCAGTGCTCGCCCTGGGTGGCGTAGAGGATGCCGTGGGGGGATTCCTGGTAGATCTCCCACTGCGGGTGGTCGGGCCCGATGTGGCAGCGGTTGCAGGTTCTCGGGCTTGCGGACCTGCACCAGCGAGAAGCGGTGGCGGAGGTGGCAGGTGTTGCAGTTGCCGGCTGTGCCATCGGCGTTGGGTCGGCCCACCTGGTGGCAGGCCTCGCAGGCCAGGGACATGAGCATGCGGCCGTCGTGGGGCTCGGCGCCGGGGGTGATGGGTTCGTCGGTGACGACGTTCTGCTCGAGGTCGTAGAGGGCGTTGCGGGTGGCGCCGACGAAGCCGACGGGCAGTTCCCCGCCGCCGGGGGCGTGGCGGATCTCGGGGATGCGGTCGAGCAATTCCTGGAAGTGGGGGGTGAGGGCCTTGTAGCCGACCATGGCGGCCCAGGCGGGGATGCTGTGTCGGCTGGCGGCGAACTGTCGGACCTCGTTGGGGTGGCATTCGCCGCACTTGCCGGGGGTGATGACGCGGGTGATGTAGGTGCCGTAGTGTTCCAGGGCCGTTGGGTACGTCCGGGCGACCTCGTGGCAGTTGCCGCAGAGGACGTTTTCGAGGGCGTGGCGGGACCGGGCCCACTGCTCGACGATGGTCGGCGTCTGGCGATGGTGGCAGGTGACGCACTTGTCCGCCGGCAAGACGACAACGGCTTCCTCGCCGGGCGCTGGCGGGGCGGACACCGATGCGACGGGGCGCCGGCGTACCAGGGCATGCAGGAGGATGACCACGAGGATCGTCAGGACGATTGCGATCGGCCAGATGCGACCTTTGAACATACAGGGGCCTCCGGGAACGGCAACAGATGTCCGTTGTCAGTGGTCCGTTGTCAGGGGTATATGATCCGCTCTAATGACATCGCGAACGGCGACTGCGAACGATTATCCGGGCGGCCCTAGCTGGATGCAAGGCCGCTGCCTCAAGGCGCTCTAGGTCTTCGGGCACGTAGTATGATAGGCGCGCTACTTGTGATGTTCCGCGTGATCGTCGAGCGGGGTGTGCCCGTGGTACCGGCCGGTTGCGTGCATGCGGTTGTGCAGGTCGCGGTGGGCGGCGGTCAGGGTCAGGCGCATCCGCTTGTAGGCGGCGGTCTCGGCGCGGGTGCCGACGGTGTCGAGATAGGCCAGGGCGCCTTCGATCTGCTCGAGGATCGTCACGGCGTCTCCAGCGGCCATGAACGGCGTGCCGGCCACTTCCACCATGACGGGCGAGGAGTGGGCGGCGATCATTTCAGGCCTGTCGTCGTAGCGGCCGCGGACGAGCACGGCCAGCCAGGAGGAGCGGTCGAGTTTGACGGACCAGCACCCCGAATCGGCCTCGGGATGGACCGCCTGGCTGTGGCGGATCACACCATTGACGACGAGTTCGACGCGGGACATGGGGACGGTGACGCTGGCGAGTTTCCAGGAGACGTTCGACGTGGCCGCCGGTGGCGGTCATCTTGATGCGGGAGCCGGCGGGCTTGCCTTCGACGGCGAAGTCCAGCAGGGGGCCGTAGGTCACGAACGTGTCGGCGCGGCGGACGGCGTCCTTCCAGGCGTCGTAGGTGAACTCCTGGCCCGGACGCAGGCGGGCGTAGGTGCGGACGGTGCCGACGGCGGTGGTCGAAGCCATCTTGTCCGTGCCGCCGACCGCGGCGGTGAGATAGCCACAGTTGAGGTAGCGGTACCAGTCGCTGAGGGAGTAGGGGTCGATGCCGTGATACAGGTCGCTCCAGGAGGTCATTTCGACGCCGTCGACATTGCCGGAGACGACAGCAGCGGCATGCTCGGCGCGGGGGTTGGGGAAGTGGGGCAGGATGACCACGCCGCCCTGCTTGCGGCACTGGCGGGCCCAGTCGGTCAGCAGGCACTGGACGGGGTCGCCGAGGGCGGATTCGTCGGGGCCGCCGGTGGTCATCGGGGCGATGATATTGCCGTTGTAGCCCAGCAGCGAGATGTGGCCCATCACGTGCTGGCGGTTCTCGGTGCCGACGCGGACGAGGTGCTCGCCGTCGCCGCCGGAATCTTTCGAGCCGAGGGTGGTCCGGCCGTCGAAGTCGCCGACGTTGGTCATCAGTTCGCCCCACTGGCTGGCCAGGAGGTTGACGACGTTGACGCCCTCGCCGGCGCCTTCGAGCAGGGCGGAGTGCGGCGAGAGGAAGTGGACGTGGGTGTCGGCGGTGACCCAGCCATGTTCGCGCCAGGGCAGGACCTTCTCGATCTCGAAGACGAGTTCGCGAGTTGCTCGGCTGACGCGGACGACCCGGCGGATGGGGCGGATTTCGAAGCCCTTGGAGATCTCGACGTAGACCTTGCCGGCTGGCAGGTTGACGGTGGTTTCACCGGGGATATAGCAGCAGTGGTGGACGGACTGGTGGCTGAAGTCGACGCTGTAGTCCTGGAACCAGAATGGATTGGGGATGCGGTGGCGGTCGACGGGCGGCAGGTACTCGCCGGCCTGGCCGTGAATGTGGAGCTTCACGGGCACGGGCTTGCCGCTGACTTTCTCGACCACGCGGATGGTGACGCGCTCGCTGGCCGGCGGAACGACCCGGAGCGGTCCGACCTTGTCGGCAGCTTCTAGCCGGGCGACGGGGATGGTCTTGCCGCCTGGCAGGTGGAAGCGGGCCTGGGGGTGGGCGGTGTATTCGACGAGGACCTCGCGGTCGGAGACCCGGGGCAGCTGGCTGTTGTAGCCGGTGGGCCATTCGCGGTCCGGGTAGAGCGGTCGCGGTGCGGCGGAAATGACCTGGCCCATGTCGAGCTGGATCTGCTTGAGGCGGCCGAAGTCATCGCGGGCGGGGTTGAGTTTCTGGCCCCGGGGCAGCGTGAGGATCCCCTTGCGGCGAGTGGACCAGCGGATCGGCGTTTCGGCGACGTTGCCCGCGGAGATCGCGGAGACGATCACGGGGGTCTGGCCGGGCTCGAAGCGGAGGGCGACGACGGGCTTGGCGGGGCTGGGGTTTTCCCAGGCCCAGAGCCAGTTCATCCAGGGATCGAGGTCGGCAGTCAGGGCGCGGAACTGGACATAGCCCCACGCTCTGTGCTCGTGCTTGTCGCGGGCATCATCGCACAGGGGGTAGGGTTCCCTGTAGCCGACGGCGTCGAAGCAGTTTTCGCCCCAGGGGCGAGTGAACGGGCCGATCTGGCGGCGGGAGAGGATGGGGAGGCGAAGTTCGGACCCATCCGCGTAGACGATCACGTAGTCAGCCGCATGCTCGCCGAGGCGGGCGTAGCCGCGGTAGGGGGAGACGAGGCCGCTTTCGGCCGGCTCGTAGGGCCTGCGGTCGCAGGTGTGCATGAAGACAAGCCAGCGGGCCTTGAGGCGGTCCACCTTGACGGTCTGCGGCCTGGCGTGGACGAGGACGGCCTTGCCGATGCGGAAGGGGATGCCCCAGGCAGAGAGCGCGCCGGTCGGGGCGTGCGGGGCGCGGGCGATCATCTCCTTCGACAGGGGCGCCTTGGCGAGTTTGGCGAGATCGAGATTGCCCCGCAAGGGCAGGGGGGCAAAGAGTGGGGATGCCGGGCCGTTCTTGGACATAATGGTCGCTCCTGATCCGGTCTGGATCTGGCTCGGGACGGGCGCCAGGATACCGTGGGCCGACGGCGGCAACAACAGAGGGCGGCGGGCCATGAAGGGGCGGTAGTGTTACACGGCCGGGCGTCTTCCATATTGCGCCAGTGACCCTATGATATAGGATCTCGTGAAACGCATAGCGAGAGAAGAACGGCCATCGCCAGTGAGATCGTGACGGCATTGCAGCGAAACCAGACGTTTTCCGGAAAGCGACCATGAGTGTACCGGCGGTCCAACCCAGGACGACCCTGCTGCGAATCGAGAATGTCAGCCGCATCTTTCGCATGGGGGAGGTCGAGGTCCATGCGCTTCGCGACGTGGACATGGCTGTCGAGGGCGGGGAGTTCGTGGTGATCCTGGGCCCGTCGGGCTCTGGCAAGAGCACGTTGTTGAACCTGATCGGGGGGATGGACCGGCCGAGCCGCGGGCACGTGTGGCACTACGCGGATGACCTGGCGGGCTGGAGCGACGAGCAGTTGACGGACTATCGGCGGCAGAAGGTGGGGTTCATCTTCCAGTTCTACAATCTGGTGCCGACGCTGACGGCGTACGAGAACGTGCAGGTGGCGACGGAGCTGGTGGACGATCCGTTGCCGCCGGCCGAGGCGCTGCGGCTGGTGGGGCTGGCGGAGCGGGCGGGACATTTCCCGGCGCAGTTGTCGGGCGGGGAGCAGCAGCGGGTGGCGATCGCGCGGGCGCTGGCGAAGCGGCCGGAGATCCTGCTGGCGGACGAGCCGACGGGGCGCTGGACCTGCAGATGGCGCGGCACGTGCTGTCGATCCTGCAGGACCTGCACCGGAGCCAGGGACTGACGGTGATCCTGATCACGCACAACGCGGGGATCGCGGGGATCGCGGGACGCGACGTGCGGCTGGCGAGCGGGCGGATCACGGAGGTGCGGGTGAACCGCCAGCCGATCGCGGCCGACGAGGTGACATGGTAGGGGCGGGGGGCGAGGGAAAGACAACAATGGGATCGACCGCAACAAGACTGGGACATTACGACGACAACAGAAACAAAGGCCCGGCTGCAGCCGGTACTACGAACGGGTCTCCTGGCGCATGAGCGTACTGGATCACAAACTTTGGCGAGACGTGCGGGGCAACACGGGGATCCTGCTGACGGTGGTGGCGATCATCGCGGTCGGCACGGGGTCGTTCGTGGGGTTGCTGTCGATCCAGCGGATCCTGCACAACAGCCAGGCCGACTACTACCGCCAGTACCGCTTCGCGGACTTCTGGATCGACCTGACGAAGATGCCGCTGACGGAGATGCCGCGGATCGAGGCGACGCCGGGGATTGCGGCGGCGGAGGCGCGGGTGGTCTTCGACGTCATGCTGGACATGACGGACACGCCCGAGCCGGTGACGGGGCGGCTGATCAGCGTGCCGGGGCGGGGGTTCGACCGGGTGATCAACGGGGTACACCTGGTGCGGGGTTCGGGGTTTTCCGGGAACCGCAGCGAGGAGGTGATCGTCGGCGAGCCGTTCGCGCGGCGCACCATCTGCAGCCGGGCGATCGCATCGAGATGATCCTGAACCGGCGGACGGAGTCGTTCGTGATCGTCGGGACGGCGATCAGCCCGGAGTACATCTACGCGATCCGGGGGTTCAGCAGTTTCGCCCCGGACCCGGAGCACTTCGGGATCCTGTACGTCGAGGAGGGCTACGCGCGGGAGATCCTGGGGTTCAAGGACGCGGCCAACCAAGTGGTCGGGCAGCTGGCGACCGGCTACGAGCAGGACGTGGATGTCCTGCTGAAGGGCCTGGAGCGGCAGCTGGCGCCGTACGGGGTGTTGTCGGCGATCTCGCGGCGGCTGCAGGCGTCGAACCGGTTCCTGTCGGACGAGATCCGCAGTTTGGGCATTACGGCGCTGATCATGCCGAGCATCTTTCTGTTCGTGGCGGTGCTGGTGCTCAACGTGCTGATGAGCCGGTTCGCGGTGAGCCAGCGGACGATCATCGGCACGCTCAAGGCGATCGGCTACTCGAACTGGGGGATCATCGAGCACTACCTGTCGTTCGGGCTGATCATCGGCCTGGCCGGCGGGACCTTCGGCATCGTGCTGGGGCTGCTGATCGCGCGGGGGCTGATGCAGATCTACAAGGGGTTCTTCCAGTTCCCGACGTTCACGTACCAGGTGTATTCGGACCTGCTGACGGCTGGGGTGGTGCTGAGCGTCGTGTTCGCGGTGGCGGGGACAGCCAAGGGGGTCTGGCGGATCCTGCAGCTGCACCCGGCGGAGGCGATGCGCCCGAGCCCGCCGGAGCGGGGCGGGGCGGTGGTGCTGGAGCGGGCGGGGCTGTTGTGGCGGCGCCTGAGTTTTCGCACGCACATCGCGCTGCGGAGTTTGTTTCGCAACTACGCGCGGACGCTGACGGCGATCATCTCGGCGATGCTGGCGGTGGGGATCATCTACGCGGCGCTGTCGATGCGGCACGCGATGCGGTACCTGGTGGAGTACCAGTTCGAGCGGATCGGGCACAGCGACGTGGACCTGACCTTCCGCGACGCGCGGAACTACGAGGCGCTGTACGAGGCGCGCCGGCTGCCGGGGGTGCAGTACGCCGAGCCGGTCTTTGCGCTGGCGGCGGACCTGCGGCTGGGGCGGGCCAGCCGGCGGATCTCGATTACGGGCCTGGTGCCGCAGCACCGGCTGACCACGCCGCTGGATGAGCACGGTCGGGCGGTGGAGGTGCCGGCCTGGGGGGTGGTCCTGTCGGAGAAGCTGGCGGAGCTGCTGGGCGCGGGCGTGGGGGATTGCCTCGAGGTGGTGCCGGTGCTGGGGAACCGCTTGCCCCGCGAGGCAGCCGTGGTGTCGATCGCGCACGAGTTCATGGGGCTGGGGGCGTACGCGGACGCGGGGTACCTGGCGCGGCTGGTGGGCGAGCCGCCGGTGCTGAACACCGTGCAGCTGGCGGTCGAGCCGACGCGGGTGAACGACCTGTACCGGGCGGTGCGGCAGCTGCCCGAGGTGTCGGGGGTGAGCGTCCGCACCCAGACGAAGATGAACATCGTGCACACGGTGCTGCGGACGATGGTGTTCTCGCTGTCGCTGATCATCCTGTTCGCGGGGGTGATCGCCTTCGGGAGCATCCTGAACAGCTCGTTGATCGAGATCTCCGACCGGACGCGGGACATCTCGACGTTCCGGGTACTGGGCTACCGGCCGGTGCAGGTGGCGGGGATCTTCTTTCGCGAGAACGCGGTGATCTTCGGGGTAGGGCTGGCGCTGGGGATTCCGTTCGGGCACCTGATGGTGCGGGTGATCGCGCGGATTTACAATACGGAGTTGTTCCGCATGCCGGTGATCGTGGACCGGGACATCACGCTGCTGGCGGCGGGCTTTGCGTCGCTGTTCGTGCTGATTGCGCAGTGGTTCGTGTACCGGCAGATCCGCAGACTGGACTGGTTGGAAGGGATCAAGGTGAAAGAGTGAGACGACGCTGGGTTCTCATGCTATTGGTGGTTGTCCTGATGGCCGGCTTGCTGGCGTACCGGTACACGATGCCGGCGGCTACGCTGGCGGTGCTGCGGCCGCGGGTCGGGACGATCCGGTCGTACGTGCAGGAGCTGGCGACGACGCGGCTGCCGCGGGACTACCTGATCTCGATGCCGATCCCGGGGTGGCTCAATCCGATCGACCTGCGCGAAGGGGACGCGGTGAAGGCGGGGCAGGTGATCGCCACGCTGGACACAGCCGACCTGCGGGACCGCGTGCGGCAGGGGCAGGAGCGGATCGCCTCCCTGGAGGCCAACATCGCCAAGGCGGCGGACAACGTGATGGAGGACGACGCGCTGATCCAGGCGAACGCGATCGTCAAGGCGATGGACGAGACGGTGAGGGCGGGGGAGGCGAAGCTGGCGGCGTCGAAGGTGGTGGCGAGCTTCGCGCGGGAGGACGTCGAGCGGCTCCGGAAGCTCGACGCCCGGCACGAGCGTCAGCGAGCGCGATCTGCACCAGGCGGAGACGAACTGGCACCGGGCGGAGGCGGAGTACCAGAGCGACCTATTGAACCTGGCGGCGATGAAGACGCTCAACGCGGTGGCCTACCTGACGCCCAAGATGATCGACGACTACAAGGGCAAGAAGGCGTACGACAAGCTGTCGTACGAGCGGCAGCTGGCGGAGGCGACGGCGGCCCTGCAGATCGAGAAGCGGAACCTCGAGCGGGCGACGGTAGCCAGCCCGATCGACGGGGTCGTCCTGCACCTGTTCGAGACGCACCTTCAGTACCTGGGGCCGGGGACGCCCCTGCTGACCATCGGGGACCTGGACAGCCTGGAGGTGGTGGCGGAGGTGCTGACCGAGCGGGCGATGCGGATCTCGCCGGGCGACGCGGTGGAGATCACGGGCGAGGGGCTGACCGAGGGGCCGATCGCCGGGAAGGTGCTGCGGGTCTGGCCGGCGGGGTTCAAGAAGATCTCCTCGCTGGGCGTGGAGCAGCAGCGGGTGAACGTGACGATCGCGCCTGCCAAGCGTCCGCCGCAGTTGGGCGTCGATTACCGGGCGGAGGTGCGGATCTTCTACGGCAACGCGGAGAACGCGGTGATCCTGCCGCGGACGTTGCTGTTTCGCGGGCCGGAGGGGGACTGGATGGTCATGACGGTCCGGGGCGGCTACACGCGGCTGCAGCCGGTCAAGGTAGGCCTGATGAACGACGACGAGGCGCAGATCCTGGAGGGGGTGACCGCGCAGGACGACGTGGTGGCGCGGCCCAGCCGGGAGATCGAGCCGGGGATGAAGGTGAGGACGCAGCGGTAGGGGAGCGGATGGCAATGTGACAATGTGAGGGAGTGACAATGTGAAACGGCAGACAAGGAGAGGGGGAGACTGGGAGAGACACGGAGACAAGGAGAAGACGAGACAAGGAGCAACGGCAGGGGATCATCGTGTCATTCCGAGGGGCATGGCAGACGTTCCATGGGGCGACGCGCTGTCAGACCTGAGGAATCTTGCAGTTGATGGGGAAAGGACGCAGTGGGAGAAGGCATGAGCAAGCAAAGAACAACCAGGAAACCGGCGAGGTGCGGGTCGGCGGGTCGGCGGGATTCGCGGCGGTTTGTCGAGGCGGCCGAGCGACTGGGGGCGGTCTCGGCGAAGGTGATCCCGGCCGGCGAGGTGGTCACGGGCAGACTGGGTGCGGTGGAAGTGCCAGTTCGGCTGCGGGGGGTTCAATTCGAGTTTGATGTGCCCGCCGCACAGTCCGACGCCGGAGCAGACCCGCGCGATGCTGGATGAGTACCGCCGGGCGGTTTTTTTTGAGGCCCCGGGCGGGAAGGCGAAGCAGATCGCCGTTGCGCTGGAGCGGGAGATCTTTTTGGCGGGGCATTACAAGGCGCTGGGGCTGGGGGAGGGGCCGTGTCAGCTGTGCCCGACGTGCGCGCTTGGCGAAGGGTGCCGGCATCCGGAGGAGGCGCGGCCGAGCCTGGAGGCCTGCGGGATCGACGTATTCGCGACGGCCCGGAAGCAAGGTTTTACGATCGAGGTGGTCCGCACGCACAGCGATCCGAAGCACTACTTCGGGATGGTGCTCATCGAATAGGGGAAACCCCGAAAGGGAGACATCATGGCGCTGCAGGGCAGGGCGGTGGCAATCGTTGTGACGGTCATCCTGGTCGCGGGGATGGCCGGGTCGGGCTGGGCGCAGCCGGCGGATGGGGCGGGTGGGAGCGCGGGCCTTGTCCATGCGCGGGCGTTCAAGGCGCTGTGCGAGGACATGGACCTGCACTACAGCTACTTCGCGCTCAAGAAGATCGACTGGAAGGCCCTGTGCGAGCAGTACCGGCCGCGGGCGGCGGCGGCGAAATCGCAGAAAGAGTTCGTCGAGGTCCTCAAGCAGATGCTCACGCAGGCTCAAGGACATGCACATTCGGATCGACACGCCGGAGGGGACGGTCGGCACGTTCGGGACGCCGTGGCGGCGGAACTGGAACCTCCAGGCCGTGACCGCGAGCCTGGCCAGCCAAACCCATATCGGCGAGTTTGCGATCGTTGGCAAGACCAAGCCCGATGGCTTCGGGGCGTTCATCCTGATGGACCAGTCCAAGGCGAGCGAGCAGACCGTCGGCGAGGCCGTGAAGGCCATCCGGCAGCTCAAGGACGCGCCCGGGTTTGTCGTGGATCTGCGGCCGGGCTCGAGCGGCGGGAGCGAACCGCTGGCCGGCCGGATCGCCGAGGTCTTCTGCGACCAGGACACGGTCTATGCCAGGAGCAAGGTTCGCAGCGGCCCGAGCCACGAGGATTTCGGCAAGGAGCACCGGCGGGTGCTGAAGGCGTCGCAGGAACCGTACACGCGGCCGGTGGTGTGCCTGGTGGGTTCGGTGTGCATGAGCAGTGGGGAGGCGTTCGTGCAGATGATGCAGTGCCTGCCGCAGGTGACGACGATCGGCGACCGTACGCGGGGAGCCAGCGGCAATCCCAAGCCGTTCGAGCTGCCGGGCCTGCCGATCAAGGTATGGTACAGCCGGTGGGTGGACATGATGCCGGACGGCGAGCCGATCGAGGGCGTGGGCATCACGCCGAAGGTCCGGATGGCGCTGCCGCAGCAGGCGTTTGCGACGGGGGACCCCGTGTGGAACCGGGGGCTGCAGGCGCTTCGTCAGAAGATCGCGGCTGCGCAGACACAGGCGGCGGGGCAGGCGGGGCGGTGAGGGCGGCCTGGGGTTCTGGCATGGGGTTAAGCACGGAGACACGGAGGCGGACATGAAGATCCAGGGCATCGAGACGTTCACGAAGGGGTCGGTCAGCATCGTGCGGGTGCGGACGGACGACGGGGCGGAGGGGTACGGGCAGATCGCGCCGTTCCACGCGGACATTTCGGCCCTGGTGCTGCACCGGCAGGTGGCCCCTCATGCGCTCGGGGCGGATGCCTTCGACACCGAGCGGCTGAGCGATCGGGTCATCGAGGCGGAGTACAAGTTTCCGGGCTCGTACGTCTGCCGGGCGCTGGCGGGGCTGGACACCGCGCTGTGGGACCTGCACGGGCGGCTGGAGGGCATGAGCGTCTGCGAACTCTTCGGCGGCAAGTGCCGGCCGCTGCCGGCGTACGGGTCGAGCATGCGTCGGGACATCCAGCCGCAGGAGGAGGCCGAGCGGCTCTGCCGGCTTCGGGATGAGAAGGGCTTCCGCGGGTTCAAGGTCCGCATCGGCAAGAAGTGCGGGCACGACGAGGACCAGTGGCCCGGCCGGACGCAGCAGCTGGTGCCGATGGTCCGCAAGGCGCTGGGGCCGGACATCGCGCTGCACGTGGACGCCAACAGCTGCTACACGCCGAAGACGGCCATCGTGGTCGGCAAGATGCTCGAGGACTACGACGTGTGCCACTTCGAGGAGCCGTGCCCGTACTGGGAGATCGAGTGGACGGCGCAGGTGGCGGCGGCGCTGGAGGTGGCGGTGGCCGGGGGCGAGCAGGACTGCGACCTGGCGCAGTGGCGGCGGATGATCGAGATGAACGCGGTGGACATCGCGCAGCCGGACGTGTGCTACATCGGCGGTCTGACGCGGGCGATGCGGGTAGCGGGGATGGCGGACCGCGCGGGCAAGAAGTGCGTGCCGCACTCGGCGAACCACACGCTGGTGACGGTCTTCACGCTGCACATGCTGGGGGCGATCCCGAACGGGGGGCGGTTCTTCGAGTTCTCGATCGAGCCGAACGAGTGGGTGCGGGAGATCTACGAGCCGGCGCTGAAGGTCGAGAACGGGTGCGTGATGATCCCCGAGGGGCCGGGGTGGGGGGTGACGATCAAGAAGGAGTGGCTGGAGGCGGCGCAGCGGGAGGTGAGCGAGGTGAAGTAGGGTCGAAAGCGGCGTCACAGTCGCCGCACGCCATGGAGTGGGGAAGCCCAGTATGGAGTGCGGTGGCCTTGACACCGCTTTGGCTCATCCCGGAGGTAGGAACATCATGAGTGGCGTCACTGACCCTCTTCCTCTTCCCGATCCGCCCGCTGCCGGGGCGCGGCGAGAGACCCCCTGGCCCCACGCTCCCACCCACCAGCTCCTCGGAAGGCGGGACTTTCTTCGTGACCGTGGGTACATACCTGAAACAGCATCATTTCCGCGGGGCAAACCGTCTGGCTGTCCTGCATCGTGGCCTGTTGACGGTCGCACGGGATTTCGGCTGGGAACTGGAGGCCTGGTCAGTATTCTCACATCACTACCATTTTGTCGGTCATTCGCCGGCGGACCAGGGAGATGCCACGAACCTGCCTCGGATGCTTGGTCTACTCCACGAGAAGACCGCCAAGTGGGTGGACCGGCTCGACGCGGCGCCTGGTCGTAAGGTTTGGCATAACTACTGGGACACGCGATTGACTTACCAGAAGTCGTATTTCGCTCGTCTGAACTACGTGCACCAGAACCCGGTCAAGCACGGGTTGGTGGGCGAAGCCAATCAATACCCTTGGTGCTCCGCAGCGTGGTTCGAACGGACAGCGACTCCCGCTCAGGTGAAGACCATCTATGCGTTGCCGACGAATCGTCTGAACGTTCTTGACGACTTCACGGTCGTCAACGAGTATTGAGGGACTGTGCCCGGCCCGCCGGGAAGAAACGCCATCCGGTGCCTGCCCAAAGCGGTGTCACAGCCACCGCAGTCCATAGAAAGCGGCGTCACAGCCGCCGCACTCCATAGAAACGCTTCACTCGAAGACAATAGTGCCGAGCCGGGCCACATCCAGGACGTACTCGTACCCCTGGCACGAGGCGACCTGGCGGTTGCGCTTGACAGCCGGGTTGCTGATGATGTTGAGCCGCCAGGTGTCGCCCTTCTTCGGTCGGCCGCCGAGCTGGTCCCAGGGGATTGTAATATCGAAGCGCCAGTTGGAGTCGGTGTGGGCAAACTGCATCCGGCAACCTTCGAGCCGGCTGGGTTTGCCGCTGTAGATGTGGCCATTGGGGTATTCGATGAACTCGCTCTTCATGCCGCCGTACCCTTCGAACCATACGATGTAGGATCGGATGCGGTTACCGGTGTTGCCCGGGTCGAGGTAGATCCGCATGAAACCGTTCTGGTTGACGGTGCCGCGGTTGGCGTCCCAGGCGGCCTTGCGCTCGGGCCAGTCGATGTCGTGCTCGCGGAGGGAGAGTTTCAGACCGCCCTCGGTGTGAGTCGCGCGGCAATCGCAGGTGTCCTCGCGGAAGAAGTTCTGTCTTACGAAGAAGGAGGAGAAGTCTTCCCAGCAGCGCTCGCCCCAGCGGAAGCACTGGTCGTGGACCATGCGGCGCCAGGCCTCGTTGGGGCCGATCACCTCGTCGGGCGGGCAGGCCATCGCGGGCGGGGTGAGCCAGTCGATCTCGGCCCGAAGGTACTCGACCCAGGCCATGACGTTGTCGCGGAGGAGGGGGTAGCCGGCGGGAGAGGCACTGGCAGACAAGCTGCCAGTGGCACCCGAAGATCTCCTGGTTCGGGACAGCACGCCCGCAGACAGTGCGGGCGTGGCACCCAGTGGGGCAGAGAGCAGCGAGACGGCCTTTTCGGCGGCCTTGAGGGATTCCTTCAGCAAGGCGAGGTTGCGCCTGGTCATCTGCTCGCGGATGGAGACGTAGGGGCGGCAGAGGCGGCGGATCTCGTTGTAGCGCTCGTGCGATCTCGCGTAGGCCTGCAGGGCGGCGAAGGGGAAGTCGTCCTTGGCGTGGGCGAGGATGGCGGCGATCTGCTCGGCGTCCTTGTCCGGGATGAACGGCCCGCTGGCGGTCGTCGAGCCGTAGCGGTCGGTGTCCTTGAGGTTCGGGCCGAGGACCTCGATGGTGTCAAGCATCAGTCTGCCGCGCCTTGGCCAGGTGCTTGAAGAAGGCCGCCTTCGTTTTGGCGAAGTAGCACGAGCACAGCTCGATGGCGATGAGGATCTCCCGCCAGACGCGCTGGCCGTTGTTAGCGTTGCGCTCGACGGCGGCAATGAGGGCGGGATCGGCCTTGTCAGCGGCGAGCCGCGGTACTGCTCGATGGCCTTGAGCGACCGGGCGATATGGCCCTGAATCTGTCTGGCCATCGCCAGGGGGTGGTTGACGGGCTTCTTCCGCACCGCGGGGTTGACGTAGTCGATGGGGGCCTGCGTGTCATCCGGCACGACCTTAATGGGCTTGTTGCGGATCGCCCAGGAGCGCCAGCCGACGTTGTGCGGGATCTCGCCGATGCGGTTGAGGAACGACATCGGGTAGTAGAAGAACGGTTCCTGGTAGTGACTGTGGCGGCCGGGATAGAGGTAGCCTTCCTGCGGCGAGCCGTAGCAGAACTGGCGGTATTGCTTGAGGATGATCTGGCTGGAGTCGACGATGGCGGCGCGGATCGCCTCGCCGGCCTTGTCGCTCACGTTGTACCAGGTCGCATAGCGGGCGGCCCAGTCCTTCTTGGAGGGCGTCTCGCCGCGGACGTAATCGACGATCGCCTGGTTGTGGCCGATGTTCATGCGGGCGTGGTCGTGTTCGGCTGCCGGGAAGATCTCCGCGTCGGGCAGCAGGGGCAGGAGCAGTTCGCGGCTGGACTGGCAGGAGATGGAGTCGGCGCCCTTGTCCTGGATGCTGGCCAGCAGGGCGTGGACGTAGTCGGGATCGGTCCAGAGCTTCTGGCTGATGTTGGTGCCGCAGTTGTGGCAGGGGCCGACGCTGAAGGTGAACTCGATGCCGGGGATGGCCTTCTTCCAGACCTTCACCCGATCGTCCGCTACAGGATAGTAGTACACGTCGTTGGTGTCGTGCGATTTGTGGATCAGGCCCTTGGGGCCGGTGTAGTCAGCCAGCAGGCCCTTCATGCCCTCGACGTTGGTCACGCCCCAGAGGCGGAAGAACAGGACGGGCTTTTTCGGCAGGGCGTTAGCCACCTGCAGGAGCGTGCGGCGCATGAAGGGCACCGCGTCGCCGCCGGACTCGAAGTTCATGTACAGGCCGTCCAGGGCCGGGATCGTCTCGAAGGTCCGCCGGTAGATGTACCGGTTGTAGTCGTCGATCGCGGGGTGGTCGAAGGCCGCCAGGCGCGTGCCTTTCTCAGAGAGGCCCAGCTGCAGGTGGTCAGCCAGGGCCTGCGTGAAGTGCGAGACGTAGTGGTGCAGGAAGGTTCGCAGGCCGTACTTCTTCGCGGCTTGGTAGAAGCGCGAGAGGGCCTCGAAGTTGCGGCGGCGCAGGTCCGCGGGTTTGTCGGTGGCGTGTTCGAGGCCCTGGTAGTCGAGGAACCACTCGAAGGGGTGATAGCCCGAGTACACGACCACCGCGTTGAAGTGCCGCGAGACGACCTGCTGGAAGAAGGCCTCCAGGAAGGCGTCGCTGTAGCGGGTGATCGGCCGGTCGGTGCCGACGTGGGCGCCGTGGACGTCGCTGGGCGGGGCCTCGAACTGGGCCTCGTGCTTGTAGACGCGGGTCTTGAAGCGGATGGGCTGCAAGAGGTTGCGCGGGTTGCCAGCGCGGACCTGGCGGGCGACTTCCAGCAGGCCGCCGATCGTGCCGACGGCGGGGGCTGCGGTGACGGTGACGGCCTCGCTGGACCAAGCCACCTCGTACGAATCGCCCTCCGCAACTTCGGACGCCGCAAGGACCAGCCGTCGCTGGCCCACATGCAGGTCGTCGCCTGCCAGCCGTGCGCCGGGGATCTGCCCGATGGCCCATTGTACGCCGTGGGCCGCCTCGCCAAACCGTGTTTTCAGCATATTGGGATTAACTGCCATGATACGGTTTCCTCCTGCCTGCATCCGGGACCACGGGGCCTGCCGCAGCGGCGTTCTGTTCCAGAGGGCGCATTCTGTGCGGACCGGGGCTTCAACACCAGAGACGCAGGAGTGTACCTGGCGCAAACAGCGGGTATTTCCGGGGATGCCGCGGGGAGTGTGTGACTAAACATTCTGGCAACGGGTAGCGCATACGCACCGGACCCGCGTTTATGATAGCGCCAAGCAGGGTGCCGCATGCTCAAATGCCGCGGTGCCAGAAAAACTGGTCACGCACCCGCGGGGACAGCCACCGGAATAACCTAGTAATCGCCCGGCGGAAGAAGTAACATGGAGGGGAATTGGAGAGGAATGCGGTCTCATATCCAGGAGGAGAGAGAAGATGAGTCGGTATCTTAGCGGCGGTGCGCCGTACGTGGTCCTAGGCGTTGCGGTGATGGCTGTGGTCTTGGCGGCGATGCCCGCGGCGGCGACGACGATCTACGCCAACCCCGGCGACGACCTGCGGTCCAAGATCAGCGGCATGTACGCGGGCGACACGCTGATCCTCAATCCGGGCACGTACACGTATGCCGGCGCGACCATGATGCTCATGACCAACAAGGTCGGCGACGCCAGCCACTGGTTCACAATCAAGGCCCTGCAGCCCAACACGGTCGTTATCAAGGGCAACTCCGGCAGGAACGTCTGCGAGATGCGCAACAGCGCCTACTGGGTGTTCCAGAACCTGGAACTCGACGGCCAGGGCCTCGCCGGCGACGGCATCAAGGCCACGATCAACACGGGCAATCCCAACACCGACTGGAACCATGACATCCTGATTGACAACCTGAACATTCACGACGTTGGCAACGCGTGCATCAACGTGCAGGTAACGGTCTGGAACCTTACGGTTCAGAATTGCTGGTTGCACGATGCGGTCGGCAGCCCCGACTCGCCTGGCCTGGGCGCCTACCTCGGCAACCCCGATCACGTCCAGCAGATTATCAACCTGACGTTCCAGCACAACGTCATCGAACGGACCGGCGGGTATGGGATACAGGTCAAGGCGCAGAATACCCGTAGCGGGCTGACCCTGGGGACCACGGCGGGGCTGACCTTTACCAGCTGGGGCTGGCTGATCAAAGACAATGTCTGGATGCGGACCAACCCGCCGGCTCAGACCGGCCGGCCGAACCTGCTGGTCGACGCCGGTCCCGCCAGCGGCAGCGGCAGCACCGACCTGGCGACGATCGACGGCAACGTGGTCCTGGCCCAGACGGCCGACGCCACATCGGACAACGCGTTTCAGCCTGTCCGGCAATCTGCGGGTGACCAACAACATTCTCATGAACACCAAGGGCGCGCCTGCCATTCGCATCGGCTCTCACGATAGTTCGAATCCACGGAACCTGGCGCTCCTGAACAACACAGTGTTCATCGACGGCAGCGCCGGCGGGCCATGCCTGAGCTTGTACAGCCTGCAGACGGGCTATACCCAGGTCATCGCCAACAACGCCTTCATCCGCGGCGACACCGGCGCGGCAGCTGTCAGCAGTGACGGCAGCTATGCCACTTCCGGCGCGGTCGTGACCAACAACATCGTCCGCGGCAGCGGCGCGATTGGCGGCATGACGACGATCACCACGCCGATCAGCCAGATCTTCGTGGGTACAACGGACGTGCCGGGCACGGCGAACTTCTACCCGGTGGCCGGCTCGCCCTTGATCGACTCCGGCAGCAACACCTACGCCCCGGTGGACGACTTCAACGGCATCCCCCGGCCGCAAGGCGCGACAGTGGATGTCGGGGCCTATGAGCGCTACAACGCGGACAACCCGGGTTGGCAGCTGGCGGACACGTTCAAGCGGCTGACACTGACGGGGGACATCAACGCCGATGGATCGGTCGACGTGATCGACCTGCTGACGTTCGTCCCGGCGTTCGGCACGGTCAGCGGCGACGCCAACTACAGCGCCGCCTGCGACTTCAACGGCGACTCCAGCGTGGACGTGATCGACCTGCTGATCTTCGTGAATTCGTTCGGGCTGACCAGCGACAGGGTCGGCGTATAGCCGGCCGCAACGACAAGGGCATCAGTCGCATTCGGGCGGTATGGTATCGGTGGGGAAGGAGAAGGAGATGGCGATGGATTCGAGCCGGCGCTGCAATCGATATGTGGATGGGCTGCGCCTGGTGGCGGCGATGGCGATCCTGATCGGGCTGGCCGGGGCGACGCAGGCGATAGCGACCACGATCTACGCCAATCCCGGGGACAACATCACCACGAACATCAACACCATGAATCCCGGCGATACGCTGATCCTCAACCCGGGGACTTATTCCAGCACCATCCGAATGACCAACAAGAACGGCGACGCCGACCATTGGTTCACGATCCACGGATCGGATGCCGGCCACGTGAAGGTCCTGGCCACGGGTAACAACAACATGATCGAGACGCGGAACTCGAGTTTCTGGCGCCTCGAGAACTTCGAGATGGACGGCAGCAACTACCTCGGCAGCGACGGCATCCACGTCTCCCTGAACAGCGACTACAACAACGACTACACCCACGACCTGATCATGGACGGTATCGAGGTGCACCATTTCAACGACGTGTGCATCAGCACCAAGGTCACGACGTGGAACATGACGGTCCGGAACTGCTACATTCATGACACGATCGTGGGCCTGTACATGGGCAACTCCGACGGTTACGCCCCGATCATCAACTTTACCCTGCAACACTGCTGGATCGAGCGGTGCCAGAACTACAACATGCAGATCAAGGCCCAGCTGCCGCGGGTCGGCGTGGCTCTGGGCGCCACGCCCGGCCTGACGTTCACCAGCTGGGGCTGGCTGGTCAAAGACAACGTCTTCCTGCGGGACCCGTCGACGGCGCAGGCGGCACGCCCGAATCTGCTGGTGGACTCGGCCCCGCAGAGCGGTCCGGGCGTGAACGACCTGGCGACGATCGACGGCAACGTGGTCCTGGGCAATACGTCGGACGCAGTCACCGGCGAGAGCGGCATGCAGCTGTCGGGCAACCTGCGGGTGACCAACAACGTCATCATGAACATCAAGGCCGGCAGCGGCTACGCCGGCATCAAGGTCGGCCAGCACCAGGGGATCTATCCGCGGGCGCTGGCGATCTTCAACAACACGGTCTTCATCGACGGCAGTTCGACCACGCCGTGCATGACCCTGTATGACCTGCAGGCCACGAACTCGGGCCAGAACGCCTACTCGCAGATCATCGCCAACAACGCCCTGATCCGCGGCGATACGTCCGCCATCGCCTTCAGCAACGGGACCCTCCCCGGTTCGGCGATCGTCACCAACAACATCGTTCGCGGCACAGATGCGATTGGCGGCATGACGACGATCACCACGCCGATCAGCCAGATCTTCGTGGGTACAACGGACGTGCCGGGCACGGCGAACTTCTACCCGGTGGCTGGCTCGCCCCTGATCGACTCCGGCAGCAACACCTACGCCCCGGTGGACGACTTCAACGGCATCCCCCGGCCGCAAGGGAGCGCTGTGGACGTTGGGGCCTACGAGCGCTACAACGCGGACAACCCGGGCTGGCAGCTGGCGGATGCGTTCAAGCGGTTGGCGCTGACGGGGGACATCAACGCCGATGGGTCCGTCGACGTGATCGACCTGCTGACGTTCATCCCGGCGTTCGGCACGGTCAGCGGCGACGCCAACTACAGCGCCGCCTGCGACTTCAACGGCGACTCCAGCGTGGACATGATCGACCTGCTGATCTTCATAAACTCCTTCGGGCTGACCAGCGACAGGGTCGGTGTGTAGCCGGTGATCCAGCCTGCCTTGCCGGCGCCGGGCGGACCCGGTAGCATGCCGCCCAAGACAGCAGGAGGCCCGGAGCATGACCCATCGGCAGCGGCTGCAGGCTACTCTCAACCACCGGGCGCCCGACCGCGTCTGCGTCGATTTCGGCGGGACGGCGGTCACGGGCATCCATGTCTCCGCGGTCACCCGGCTGCGACAGGCCGTGCTGGGCGAGAAGGACCACCGGGTCAAGGTGGTCGAACCCTACCAGATGCTCGGCGAGATCGACGAGCCGCTGCGAGAGGCCCTCGGCATCGACGTGTGGGGCATTCCCGGCCGGACGACGATGTTCGGTTTCGAGAACACCGGCTGGAAACCGTTCGAAATGTTCGACGGGACCGGGGTCCTCGTGCCGGAGGACTTCCGAACGACCATCGACCCGAGCGGCGACCTGCTGCTCTACCCGCAGGGCGACACTAGCGCTCCGCCGCGCGGCCGCATGCCGCGGGGCGGTCACTTCTTCGACGCGATCGTGATCCAGGAGCCGATCGACGAGGGCCGGCTCGACCCGGCGGACAACATCTCGGACTTCGCGCTGCTGGGCGAGAAGGACCTGCAGCACTACCGCGAGCAGGCCCGCCGCGCGGCGGTCGGCGGGGCCGGCACGATCTTCTGGATTCCCGGGGCGGGGGTCGGCGACATCGCGCAGGTGCCGGGGCCGTGGCTGAAGGCGCCGAAGGGGATTCGCGACGTGGAGGAATGGTACGTCTCGACGGTGCTGCGTCGCGACTACGTGCGGGCGGTTTTCGAGGGCCAATGCGCGATCGCCGAGCGGAACATCGAGCTGCTGGCTGGGGCGATCGGCGACTGCGCGGACGCTGCGGTCGTCAGTGGGACGGACTTCGGCACGCAGCGGAGCCTGTTCATCTCGGTCGCGGCCTATCGCGACCTGTTCAAGCCATATCACGTGCGGCTGAACCGGCTCATCCACGCGAAGACGGGCTGGAAGACCTTCGTGCACAGCTGCGGCTGCGTGACCGACCTGATTCCGGAGTTCATCGACGCCGGGTTTGATATCCTCAACCCGGTGCAGACATCGGCGGCGGGGATGGACCCGAAATGGCTGAAGAAGGAGTTCGGCCGACTGATCGTATTCTGGGGCGGCGGGGTGGACACGCAGCACACGCTGGCCAAGGCCGCACCGAGCGAGGTGTACCGCCAGGTCCGCGAGCGGATCGACGTCTTCGGCGAGGGCGGGGGCTTCGTCTTCAACGCCATTCACAACGTCCAGGCCGACACGCCGACGGAGAACCTGCTGGCGATGTTCAAGGCCATTCGGGATTCGGGCGGGACGTAGGCGTCAGGCGGCTTGGCGGGTGGCTCACGAGACTTGATCCGAGTGCTGTTCGGCTCGGGGGTCGCGCACGCGTGACAGGAGTATCGCCGCCGACAGGACGCAGGCGGCGGTCAGGCCGGCGACCCAGGCGAAGCTGTGCGTAGCCTGCCAGGTCAACCAGCTGAGCAGCCACGCGGCCAGTGTCGCGGGCACGTTGGTCGTGCCGAGGATGGCCAGGTAGGTCGCGCGGTGTTCGAGGGGGGAGATCTCCAGGCAGAACGTCTGCTTGCCGATGCTCAGCCAGGTCTGCGCGGTCCCCAGCAGGAAGAACAGGGCCAGGAACTCGACCGATCTGCCGGCGACGGCGCCCCACGCGGCGATGACCAGGAAAGCCGCCTGGCTCAGAACGATCACCCGTTTGCTGCCGCAACGGTCGCCGACGGCCCCACCCACCAGGTTGCCCGCGATGCTGCCGGCTGTGTGGACCATCAGCAGGAACCCCAGGTACTCGTTCGGTTTGTGCAGGACCTCCAGGGCGTGGATGCCCAGGAAGGGCATCATGATGTAGATGCCGGCCATGCAGGCGTCGGCCAACAGGTAGGTCAGGAAGCGGCGGTTCCCCGCCAGCAGGCCCGGCATGGTGCGGAGGTTGCCCGCGAGGGTGTCGGCGTGGCGGACGGGCGGGCGCGGGTAGGGCACCTCGCGGACCAGCAGGAAGACGGCTAGCGAGACGGCCAGCAGGGCGAACGTGACCAGGTGCAGCAGGCCGAAGCCGACGGGGCCGGGGTAGCGGCGCAGGACCGCGGCAACCGCGCCGCCGGCGACCAGGCCGATTGCGGAAGCCAGGACGTTGCGGACGGCAAAGAGCGAGGAGCGGCGAGAGGCCGGCACGGTTTTGGCAACGAGTTCCTGCCAGGCGTTGACGCTGAAGCCGGCGATCAGCCCGCACCCCAGGGGTGCCAGGGCGACGGCGGCCAGTGCGGAAAGGCGATGTCCGTCGGCCAGCAGGAGCACCAGGCCCGCGATCAGCAGGGGCAGGCGCTGGAACACGCCGATGATCGCGACCAGCGGCATGTGACGTACCATGCCCTGGACATGGTGGGCTATCAGGATCTGGGGCAGGACGTACCCGAGCATCGAGAGCATCGGCATGAGGGCGACAAGCCAGTCGGGACCGGCCAGGGAGGCGACCATCGCCGGGCCGATCGTCTCGGCGGCGATGAAGCGAAACCCCCCCATGTACAGCCCGCCCTCGATGCTGTGGGCGGTGTAGTTGCGGACCAGGTAGGCGCTGGACGAGCCGCTCGTGCTGCTGCTCGATCGGCAAGGACTCGCGCGGCTGGGTCGAGGTGGTCTCCATGGCAACCGGGCTCAGCTCGCCGGGCCCTCCACGACCTCCTGGGCCGCCTGGGCCCAGTACTTGAGGGTCGCGGGGTTGCCGGCCAGCGAGTGGACGTCGCTGAGGTTGAGGCACATGGGGTGGCCGCCGGCCTGCTTGACGAGCCGGTCGACCTCGGCGGTCATCTCCTCGCGCGAGGCGTTGAATATCACCTCGGTGGGATGGACGTGCACCTCCAGGACGGCGCTGCCCTTGTACTTGTCGGCGGCGAGTTTGACCGAGCTCCACGGGGAGACGTGGTGCCGGCGGAGGTTGGGCATCCCGGCGATCGAGTCGAGTTTCCGGTCCAGGCACTCGCAGCCGTGATAGTAGACGGTCTTGTCGGTGTAGAGTTCGGCGATGCGGCAGTCGTAGACGTTGACGAATTGCTCGTACATCTCGGGCCCCAGGCCCGAGGAGGTCTGGGCCGAGACGTAGGCCCACTCGTCGGCGAGCTGGGGTTTGCGGCTGGCGAAGCCTTCGGGCAGGTATGCCGAGATGTGCCGCCAGATCGGGACCATCCGGTACTTGCCGGAGGGGTCGACCGGGGCGTTGATCCAGCCGCACGCCTCGCGGCGCTTGTGGTCGGCGATGATGGCGCTGGTGATGAAGTCCATCAGGCCGTGCAGCAGGTCCGGGGCGTCGTAGGCGTCCAGGAGGATGTTCTGCAGTCCGCGCATCTCGACGGCGATGTCGAAGGGCGCATTGGTCAGGCGCGGGTAGCGCACGTGGACGGGCAGCTTCCCGCCAACCAGCTCCGAGATCTCGTCCAGCCGGAACTTCGTGGCCGCCTCGTCCACCTGCGTAGCGGGCTGGCGGAGCTTCGCCAGGTCGATCCCGTCTGCGAATGGCGGGACGATCTGCTTGGCGCCCAGGGGTTCGCTGGGGCTGTGCCAGGTGATGGGTACGCCCCAGTCGTACGGGGCGGCGGCGGCGGTCACGGAGACAGCGGGCCAGAGGACGTGGTCGTCGGGGACGTTCTGCGCGGCCCAGGCGCGCTTGCGGAGGTCGAACTCGATCTGGCGGGCCAGGGAGTTCCGGCAGCGCAGGAAGTTGGGCCCGAACATCAGGTCCCACTGGGGGGCGGGGATGCCCTCGAAGGTCACGCAGACCGGGATCTTTGCAACCGGCTGGAGGGCGTTGAACCGGGCCCAGAGGTCCTTTTTGTATTGCTCCCGCTGGCGGCTGGCCAGGTCCAGCACGCGGTCGACCAGGGGTTTGAGAATCTCTTTGTCGGTCAAGGCGAAAGTCCTCTTGGTGCCGCCGCACAAGCCCCGGCGGCGGCGAGCTATCCGGATGAGGATGACGGCTGCGGGGTGATCTGTCAATGTGGAGGCGGAAGGTGGTAGAATAGCGGGCGGCAACGACAGGGTTCGGGGTTCAGGGTTCAGGGCGGAGGGACCAGCAGCGGCAACGGCGACAAGGGCAACGGGGGTCGGGAGTACATCATGACAGGCAAAGAGGTTCTGGAGGCAGCCGAAGGGCGGATTTGCGAGCATCGGACTGGCCAGGCGCAGCCTGCGGCTGGTGACGGCGGCCGGTCAGCCGGCTAGGGGCTTTCGCGGGCGGGTCCGTCTGGTGCGGCACGAGTTCCTATTGGGCAGCAATGCGTTCGGCATCGAGGGCATCGAGGACGGGTCGCTGCAGCGGGACTACGCCGATCGCTACGCCGCCCTGCTGAACTACGCGACGTTGCCGTTCTACTGGGGCGGCTACGAGCCGCAGCCGGGGCAGGAGGACCAGCGGGAGCGCCTGGAGCGGATGGCGGACTGGTGCCGGCGGCACCGCATCACGACCAAGGGGCATCCGCTCGCCTGGCACGAGGTGTTTCCGGAGTGGGCGAAGTCCCTGCCGGACGAGGACGTGCTGCGGCGCCTCCAGGAGCGGGTGCGGCGGATCGTGTCGCACTTTGCCGGCCGGATCGACACCTGGGACGTGGTCAACGAGGCCACGACCAGCCATATCCACGACAACGCGGTCGGCCGGTGGATGAAGCGCGAGGGGGCGGCTGAGTGCGTGGGGGCAGCGCTGCGGTGGGCGCACGAGGCGAACCCGGCGGCGAGACTGCTGTACAACGACTTCAACATCTGGGGCAAGGACTTCGCGCCGGGCGAGGACTGCCTGGCCCTGGTCAACCGCCTGCAGCAGACCAACGCCCCGATGGACGCCATCGGCATCCAGAGCCACATGCACAAGCAGACCTGGCCGCTGGAAAAGGTGTGGGAGGCGTGCGAGACGTACGCGCGGTTCGGTCTGCCGCTGCACTGGACGGAGGCGACGATCCTGTCGGGGCGGCTCAAGGCGGCGGAGGACAACGACTGGCACAAGGTGTACACGGACTGGCTAAGCACGCCGGAGGGGGAGCAGGCGCAGCTGGAGTACGGCCGGGACTTCTACACGGTGCTCTTCAGCCACCCAGCGGTGGAGGCGATCACGTGGTGGGACTTCGCCGACCTGCAAGCATGGCAAGGGGCGCCGTCGGGGCTGGTGCGGCGGGACATGTCACCCAAGCCGCTGTATGAGTGGCTGATGGAGGCGTTTCACACGCGCTGGACGACGGATGCGAAGGTTGAGGCGGATGCGGCGGGGCAAGTGGAGGTCAGGTGCTTCTACGGGGAGTATGAAGTCGAGGGAAAGACGCAGTCCGGGGCGGTGGCAATAGGCAAGTTCACACTTGGTAAGCGGACACTGCAGCAGTTGAGTGTGAGGCTGGGGTGAAACCCTCTATCGGCTGTGTTGGGAGTCCGGTAGAAGGATGTTGCGACAGGCCGGTGGACAGACAGAAAGCGATTAGGTACAAAGAGATGGGCGTGCCTTCGGTAACAACCTCCACGGCGTGTTACGCTGACAGGAAACCAGCACTCTGCATCTTATGCGGATAGGTCGAATCATCGTTGGGTCTAGGAATATCACATGGCCAAGACGAAAAAGAAGAAGACGAAGCGCCCATCTCGCAAAGATGCCGAGAAGAAGATCGGCGAATTCGGGCCATGGACCGTAAAGCGAGGGAGGCTTGTCCCCAGCAGGGGCCGCCCCCCCAAGGTCGAAGGCTTGTTCTGCGTTGTGGCGGAGAAGATTCCGTTCGAATGTCTTGACGCCGTCCAAGAGGACGCGAAGGCCGAGGAACTCCCGAAAGAAGGAATCTACCTCGCGCACGATTCAATGGGCCATGCTCGATACGTTCGGCGCGGCCAGATATTCAAACGGCTCACAGATCACCGGAAGGCCCACCCCAAGGAACTCCATTATTTCTCTTTCTACGTGATTGCCAACAAGAAACACGAAAGGGAAGTCGAAACCCTTGTGATTCGCGCCGCATCTCCCCTCCTTGAGTTCAACGACCGAAAGAAACGCAAGACAGTCGAAACGGGCAATATTCGAGATTACGAGCCCAATACCGTTTTCTACGAGAGGCAGAGGAAAAAGGGGAGGAAAAAGGCCTGACCAGAGGGTAGACCTTACAGCAGGCTGGCATGGCCCAGCACCATTGCAGGGCCATGATTGTAACCGCCACAGATGAACCGAATCCGCCCTAACGCGCTGGTCGGCCGGCCTTCCCCGCCCCCTCCCTGCCCAACCTCTCCCGCATCAGATTGATCAACCCCCCCGCCAGCAGCATCTCAATCTGCCGAGGTGACATATCGTGGCGCGTCGCGAAGGGGCGGTTCTTGGTGACGTTGGTGACCTGGACCTCGTTGCCGGCCTGGATCTGGCGGCGGAGGTCGGCGATGCGAAGGACGTCGCCTTGCTCGATCCGGCCGTACTCCTCAGGATCAACGAAGGTAAGCGGCACGATGCCGAAATTCACCAGGTTCTGCCAGTGGATGCGGGCAAAGCCGATCGTGATCACCGCCCGCAACCCCAGGTAGCGCGGGGCGATGGCGGCGTGTTCGCGGCTGGAGCCCTGGCCGTAGTTGCGGCCGCCGACGACGAAGTGGCCGCCCCTGCCGCGCTGCTCGGCCGCCCGCTTGGGGTAGGTCAGGTCGATCATGTCGAAGGAGAACTCGGCGATCTTGGGGATGTTGCTGCGGTACGGCAATACCCGCGCCCCCGCCGGCATGATCTCATCCGTGGAAACATCGTCCCCCACCTTCAGGAGTACCGGCAGTTCGAAGGCGTCGGGCAGCGGGTCGAAGTGCGGCAAAGTCTCGATGTTCGGCCCCTTCTCCAACTTGACCTTCAGGGCCTCCTCCAGCGGGATCGGCGGTACGAGCATCTTCGTGTTGATCGCGGGGTTCTCGGGGTCCTGGATCCGCGGGTATGGCATGTCGAGCGTCCGCGGGTCGGTGATCACGCCTGTCAGCGCACTGGCGGCTGCGGTCTCCGGGCTGACCAGGCAGACCTTGTCCTCGCGCGTGCCGCTGCGGCCGGGGAAGTTCCGCGGCACGGTCCGCAGGCTGATCTTGCCGGTGGCTGGGGCCTGGCCCATGCCGATACAGCCGTTGCAGCCTGCCTGGTGCGTCCGCGCGCCGGCGTGCACCAGGGCCGCCATATGGCCGTCGCGGATGAGGTTCTCCAGGATCTGCCGGCTGGTCGGGTTGACATCGAACGAGACGCGGTCGTGGACCATCTTGCCTTTGACGATCTGGGCAGCCACCGCGAAGTCGCGGTAGCCGGGGTTGGCGCTGGAGCCGACGTAGGACTGGTAGATCTCCGTCCCCGCGACCTCGCGGACGGGGCGGACGTTGCCGGGGCTGGAGGGCATCGCGATCAGCGGTTCGAGCGTGGACAGGTCGATCTCCTCGTGGAGATCGTACTGGGCGCCGGGATCGGCGAGGAGTTCGACCCAGTCCTGCTCGCGGCCCTGGGTCTTGAGGAAGTGGCGCACCTCCTGGTCGGACGGAAAGACGCTGGTCGTGGCGCCGAGTTCGGCGCCCATGTTCGCGATCACGTGGCGATCCATCGCCGAGAGGCCTTCCAGCCCCGGTCCGTGGTATTCGATGATCCGGCCGATCCCGCCCTTGACGCCATGCCTGCGAAGCATCTCCAGGATGACGTCCTTGGCGCTGACCCAGTCGCTCGGTCGGCCGGTGAGTTTCACGCCCCAGATCTTGGGCATTTTGAAGTAGAACGGCTGGCCCGCCATTGCCATGGCGACCTCCAGGCCGCCGGCCCCGATGGCGAGCATCCCGATGGCGCCGGCGCTGGGCGTGTGGCTGTCGGAGCCCAGGAGGGTCTTTCCGGGCTTGCCGAAGCGTTCCTGGTGGACGGGGTGCGACACGCCGTTGCCGGGTCTGCTGTACCACACGCCGAAGCGCCCGCAGGCGCTGCGGAGGAAGAGGTGGTCGTCGGCGTTCTTGTGGTCCTCCTGGACGAGGTTGTGGTCGACGTACTGGGCGGACAGTTCGGTCTTGACGCGATCGAGGCCCATGGCCTCGAGTTCGAGCATGACCAGAGTGCCGGTGGCGTCCTGGGTGAGGGTCTGGTCGATGCGGATGCCGATTTCCCGGCCGATCTGCATTTCGCCTTCGACCAGGTGGGACTGGATCAACTTCTGAGCGACGTTCAAGCCCATGCCCAACTCCTTCGCGCACGAAGCCGCTTGTGCGACACGAGATTGTAGGCGGCCACCGGTCAGCAGTCAGCAGCCTCCGGTCAGCGTTCAGCTGTTGTGCGCAGCTGGTGGCGCGGCTGTGACGACCGAGGCACGTTGCAGTCGAGGTGGCTGCAGCCGGCGACCGGATCCTTCGCGCAGGCAATGGCAGAAAGGCCTGGCATGTGATAGTGTCTGAGGCACCGACGGGCGGCATGGAGGACACGGCATGAGGGCAATCGCAGCGGCGCTGGTCATCCTGGCGGGCAGTGCGGCAGGGGCGCAGACGACCACGGCGGCTGCGTCGCGGTCCGCGCAGAGCCACCCGGTCCCTTCGTGCCTGCGCCTGGTGCAGACGATCCTGCTGCCGGAGGTGAAGGGGCGGCTGGACCACATGGCGATCGACCTCAAGCACCAGCAGCTGTTCCTGGCGGCCCTGGGCAACAACACGCTGGAGGTGCTGGACCTCGCCGCTGGTAAGCGGAGCCGGAGCCAGCCGGGTCTTGCCGAGCCCCAGGCCGTGGCCTATCTGCCGGCGCAGGACCTGGTGGTGGTGACCAATGGCCGAAGCGGGCTGATGCAGTTCCTGCAGCGCGAGTCGCTCAAAGAGGTCAAGAGGGTCAAGTTCGATGACGACGCTGACAACCTTCGGTACGACCCGACCGCTGACAGGCTGTACGTGGGCTACGGCGACGGGGGGATTGCCTGCCTGGATGCCGGCCGGCGGGAACTGCTGATGGACTTTGCCCTGGGGGCCCATCCCGAGTCGTTCCAGGTCGAGAGCAAGGGCAAGCGGGTGTTCATCAACGTGCCCGATAACTCGGACGGACCGCAGGTGAAGGTGCTGCTGCGCCGCGACGGCAAGCCTTGGGCCCTGCTGGACGCGTGGCCCCTGGCATACGGGAAGGGCAACCACCCGATGGCCCTGGACGAGGAGAACCACAGGCTGCTGGTCGGCTGCCGCGAGCCGGCGGTGCTGCAGGCGCTCGACACGGAGTCGGGCAAGGTGGTGGATTACACGCCGATCGGCGGCGATGCGGATGACATCTTCCTCGATGCAGCCGCCGGGCGGCTGTACATCTCGTGCGGGTCGGGCTCGCTGGACGTCGTGCAGCAGAAGGACGCGAACCACTACAGGCTCTTCGAGCGGGTGCCGACGGCGCCGGGGGCGAGGACCTGCCTGTTCGTGCCGCAGACCCGGCGGCTGTATCTGGCCGTGCCGCAGCGCGAGCAGCAGCCTGCCCAGGTGCGCGTGTACGAGGCGGAAAACGGCCGGCAGCAGGGGACAGGGAGCAGGGGGCAGTAGCGGCGAAGGAACTATGGGCAAGTGAGTCGCCCCCGTCGGTGCCCCCGGTGTCCGCACCGGGGGACCTTGTGGCACAGCTGCCCGCGCACCGCGTCACGGTCCTTCGATCGCCGGAACCGCGACGTGCTTGCCGTCAGGGGTGAGGGCTTCCTTGGGGACTTGTTCCATGATGCCTACCGTGCGGCCGTCTGCCAGGGTGTATCGCAACAGGCCCCAGGTTTCGCCTTGCAGCTCTTGAGGGTCTTCGACCGTGAAGCGGAGCTGCTTCTTGAGCGCGCGGGTCTCGGCGAAGATCTTCTCGCGGTCCTGGCGGGTCCCCGGCGGGTAGGTGGTTGTCAGATCGACCGTCTGCCCGTCGGACAGGGTGAAGCGGACCGTGTACTTACCGAGCCCCTTGTGGTACGGCTCCTGCGAGAGGACCTGGCCTGCCCCGGCGTCGCGCAGCGCCGAGATCTCGTCCCACCGCATGCTGGCCTTCTGCTTCTCGCTCAGCTGCTCGTTCATCAGGAGTGTCTGGCCGCTGGCCAGCGTGAACTCCACCTGGCAGACCGTCCACTGGCTCGGCGAGCCGTTCGGGTTCGGCTTCTCGTACAGGCCGACCAATCGGCCGCCGCCGGCCTCCATGAGCGACTCGGCCTCCTCCTGCTCCGGCGAGAGGTGGCGCCAGCCGTTCGTCGTCGCCTCGCTGGCTGGAAGAGCGACCTGCTTGCCGTCGGCGGTGAGGGCCTCCCTGGGGACCTGATCCGTGATTCCCACGGTTCGCCCGTCCGCCAGGGCGTAATGCAGGATGCCCCAGACGTTCCCATTCGTCCCGCGGGGGTCCTCGACCGCAAAGTGCAGCTGCTTCTTCAGTTCGCGGGTCTCGGCGAAGATCTTCTCGCGGTCCTGCCGGATCCCCGGCGGGTAGTTCGTTTCCAGATCGACCGTCTTCCCGTCGGACAAGGTGAACCGGATCGTATAGGAGCCCAGGCCCAGGATCCCCGGCCGTTCGGAGACGGTCACTCCCGCCCCGGCGTCGCGGAGGGCCAGGATCTCGTCCGCCCGCATGTTTACCTTCTGCTTCGGCGTGAAGACTTCCTGACCCACGGACTGCGTGCTCCCGTCAGAAAGCGTGTATTCAACCATGAAGGTGGTGCATATCGGCCCCTCGAAGATGCCGGCCAGGTGGCCTTCGCCATCCTGCTGCATACGGTCGATCTCCGCGTGCTGGGCCTTGATGTCCTCGATAGCCTTGGCGGTCAAAGGGCGATTGCTGCTGACGCTCCAGGCGCCGGTGCTCCCAGGCGTGTCAGTCGTCTTCGCGTGGGTGAACGTGTAGTCCGGCTTGACCGACGTGAATACCCAACGGACGAGGTCGCGGCCGGCTTGCGTGGCCGTCACGCCGACGGCCGAGACCCCGATCACCAGCAGCCCGATGGTCAGCGCCGTCCGGCCGGCGGAGTACCCGCGGTGCGGCGAGCAGGCGATGTGCATCATCCGCTCGCGAGCCGCCTGCATCCGCAGTGGATCCGGCTCCACGTTCATCGCCGGCGATCCGAGTAGGTCCTTCATTTCAGCATCATGTTCGCACATGGGTATGTCTCCCGAATGGGTGCCTCAGGTGTTGTTTCGAGTCTGAATGCACAGCCGCCGGCGCATCTCCTGGATGGCCCGACTGAGTCGCATGCGGGCCGTTTCGGGCCGGCAGTTGAGCACGACTGCCATCTCATCCACGGACATCTGCATGTAGTACCGCAGTACGATCACGGACTGCTGGCCTGGCGGGAGCTCCCGGAGGACCTCCTGGACCGGCATGCGTGAGGCGTCAGCGTCGCCGCCGGCCGGCAGGTCCTCCATGACGGCGGCCGGTCGAGTGTGAACGAACCGACCCAGCAGCAGGCGGTGAAGTCGCCTCCTGCGGTAGTGGCTATCAGCCAGCCGCGAGGCCGTCCGCAGGAGCCATGCTTCGATCTGCCGTTCGTTGCCGTAGAGCCGGCGGTGGTGGGCGGCCGCCCGATAGAAGGCCTCAGCCGTCAGTTCCTCGGCCAGCTCCCGGTCGAACAGTCGGTGCACCAGGTACGCATACACCCGCTTGTAGAAAGGCTCGAAATGCGACGCCAGCAAATCGAGCGCACCGTCCCGCGAGAGCACGCCTGCTTCCGCCGACAGGTCTCCGTCATGACCCATTGCCGTCGTATCCATGAGAAGTCGCCTCATCTCGCCTCGACCACCGATGGTCCCGGGACCTCCGCCAGGCCGGATGTGATAAGGACGCGCGAGGCGCTAGTTTATAACCCGGATTGTGGGACCTCGCTGAGCGTCACCCCGCAAGGCCCTATGTTCCAGATACTTACATCCTGGCGGATGACGATGCAACGAGTTTCCATAGGTAGAGTATAGGGGCTTACCAGCCGAGCCGACTCTCAAAGTTGACCGCGCGGTTGCCGTCGGTAATCCGGCCGATCGGGTAGCTCCGGTGACCCTGGCTGGCCAGATGGCTCGTCACGGCATCGACTGCCTCAGCCGCGACGACCAGGGTCATGCCCACGCCGAGGTTGAACGTGCGGAGCATGTCGGCATCGTCGACCTTCCCGGCCTGGCGGATGACCTCGAAAACCCGCAGCACCTGGATCTTCGCGGCGTCGATCAGGGCGTCCGTGCCGGCTGGCAGGATGCGGTTGAGGTTGCCCTCAATGCCCCCGCCGGTGATGTGCGCCATGCCGTGCAGCGCGGGGCTGTCGAACAGCCCCCGGAAGGCCTTGTAGTAGCACGTGTGCGGGCGGAGGATCGCGTCCAGAAACCGCTCGCCCTCCACCGGCGTATCGGCCAGCTTCGGGTCGCTCGCCAGCAGGGCGCGGACCAGCGAGTATCCGTTGGTGTGCAGGCCGTTGGACGCGACGGCTAGTACGACATCCCCCTTGCGGATCTTGGAACCATCGATGATCTTCGGCTTGTCCACCACGCCGACCATGGCGGCGGCCAGGACGTAGAGGCCGCTCTCCAGCACGCCGGGCTGCTCGGAGGTCTCCCCGCCGACCAGGTCGCAGTCCTGCTCGCGGCAGGCCCGCGCCATGGCATCCACCATTTCGGTCACCACTGGCTTTTCGAGTTTGCCGCAAATGATGACGTCCTGGACAGCCAGGGGCCTGGCGCCCATGACGATGACGTCGTCGATGAGATGGTTGACCAGGTCGAAGCAGACGGACCCGACCCGCTTGTGCTGGACGGCCAGCTTCTGCTTGCTGCCGGGCTCCTCCATCTTCAGCACGAGGACCGGGTGCTCATAGCCGTCGAACTTGCCGTCGTAGAGCGAAGCGAAGGCCCCGAGGCGGTTGAGTACCCGTGGGCTGCCGCCCTCCAGGCTCTTGGCCATTTCCCGCTTGGCGGCATCGGCTGTGGAGATATCCACGCCGGCCTTCTTGTAGGAGAATCGCTGGCTCATGGTCGTTTCCTGTGGCAGCCTGCCCGTTAGCACTCGTGCGTTACCGGTCGTCCGAAGACGGGATATCTTACCGCCGGAGGGCAGGGCGGCCAAGATGGCCTGCTCATTCGGCTGGTTGCGTGGCTGGCGTTGCCACCACCGGTACGATCCGCACCGTGTTGTCCTTGACTTGAACCGGCTGCATATAGACCGGCGGGTCCGCCAGCGTCTGGGGCAGGTTCTGTACGTTCTGCCGTGCCTCATCCAGCTTACGCTGCCAGTCAATACCGTTCTGGTATGCGTCGTGCTTCTGGGCGGCGAGCTGGAGCAGCTTCGCGAAACGGTGCGATGTCCTTCTCAACGGCGTCGATCTTGGCCTGGGTGCCGGCCATTTCCACGTTCAGCTCGACGAGCAACGTCTCCAAGGCCGTAAGGACGGCGGGGTTCGGCTGGGTGGTCGGCGACCGGTCGGGCTGGCGAGGCGTTGCCCGCTCGCCCAGGTACTCTTGGATCTTCCGCAAACGGGCAAGTTGCCCCGCTCGCTCGATCTTGAGGCCCTTTAAGATGGTCTTGCCTTCGTCAACAGCCCTCGGCCAGGCCTCGGTGTAAATGACCGGCTCGCCTGTCAGCGCAGTGATTCGCTCCATGGCCTGCTTTTCCAGGGCGTTGTACGCCTCGATGTGCGGAGGGGCCTCCTTGAGCATCTCGACGGATTCCTCAAGTCTGCGGCGGATATCGTCCAGATTGCTCTGAGCCTTCTGGTTGATATAGTTGACAAACTGCCGACCCATCTGCCGAGCGTCCTCCTCGCTGACGGCAAAGAGAGCATAGAATACCATTTCGCCGCTCGCAGCATGGAAGGTAGTGTACACGTGCTGTTGCAGAAAGGCCCTCTGTTTGTCGGAGAGGCCTTCGATTTGACTCCCGAACTTCAGAACCCGGCTCTCTCTGCAGAGCTACTGTCATATAAAGAGTCCCTTCTCCCCCGGAATGTTACCTCCGCGGCCCAGGTCGGACGGATGATCTCCTGCGGAGATCGCTCGCCCTTCCAATGGCCCCCGTCGGCAGCCGATGCCACCTGGAACTTCAAGGCTTGAGCGGCTTGTGATGCCGGTGCCGTAGTGGGTTGCGTCTGCGCCCATACGACAGGCGCGAGCGCCAGTGTCAGGATACACAGGTGCGATGTCATGCTAAGAGCCTCCTTTGTTCAAGGGCGGACAGGCGCGATTTCGCCTGCGCTGCCGCCTCGGTGCCTGCGTACGTGTGTAAGATGAACTCATACTGCTGGCGGGCGATCTCGCGGTTGGCGGGTTGCTCCGCCAACCAATCCACCGACGCAAGCAGGGCGGTCGAGGCGCCAGTGGCGTCCACGGATCGCCTCACCTGCTCGGGGGTCAACTGCGGACCGGCGACAATCAGGGGTCCTTGACGGACGTTCGGGGCAGGCGCGCTCTGCCGCGCCGGGACGACCAGAACGCGCCACGTCAGGGAGCCAACCATTGCCAGGACGATCGCGGCTGCTACCGCCCCGGTGAACCCGATGAACCGCCTGGGTTGGCGCTGCGAGACAACGTCTCTGGGCTGCAGGTCCGCCACGTCGCCGTATGCTTCTTCCCAGATGGTCCTGGTCAGCACCGCGCTCTGCCGCAGGGCCTGTAGCAACGTCCGGCAGCGCGGACAACTCGCTAGGTGTGCTTCGACTTGGCCGCGACGATCAGCGGGTAGGTCGTTGTCCGCATAGTCGACCAGGAGGTCTTCCATCTGTTCGCATATTCTGTCCGTCATGGGCCGAACCCTTTCGCGATCAGCCGTTTGGCCAAAATCAGCCTGGCGTCGTGCAGCCGCCTTCGCACCGTGGCCGGCGCGAAACCGAGGGTCTCGCCAATCTCGGTCGAGTCCATGCCGTTGAAGTACCGCAGGGACAGGACCACCAGCAGGGATTCGTCCAGATCCTGCATGGCCCCGCGGACGGCTGTCAGACTCTCGGCTTGCTCAGCCAGGGCATCGGGCGAGGGGACTTGACGATCCGGGCGCCGCTGCGCCATCTGCCCAGCTGCCTTACGGAACCGTTTCCGCCGGCGATATTCCAGCAGCGCCGGTTCACCGTTACTCGCACGAGCCACGCCATTGCCTCTTTCGCCGGCAGAGTCCCGCTCCGCTGTGCCGCCTGGACGAACACGTCTTGCAGGATGTCCTGCACATCGTTGGCGCCGAAGCCGAGCCCGGCGACGACCCTCTTGAGCGTCTCGAAGGATTCGAGGAACCCAGCCGCTGCGGGGATGGCCTGGCCCGCACGCAGTGCAGTCTCGTCATGGTGCATGTCGGATTCGGCGTCCACAGTACCTTTCCGCTTCGCCTGGCTACCGGGCGGAGCGCCTCAAATCTACCCTATCAATGCGCGGGAGGCACCATGTGTTCGCGGATCTTTCGGCCAGTGGCGGCGTCGCTCCGTCCAGCTAGAGACCGGGTGGCGTGGGAATTCCCAGGATCCGGCGGATCCCAAGGGCCGTGCCACGTTTGAGCTCTCGGTGTCGAGGAACGGGCGATTGGGCGAGCGTTCGCATGTTCAGCCAGACATCGTGCCTGGCACCATGGTGGTGGAGGGTGCAGCCGTGATCTCGCAGGTGTCGTTCAAGGTCGCGGCGGTTCAAGGGGGTGGGCCCTCATCTGGCTGCCGGCGCTGTGCGGCGCAGGAGCTTGGCACGCGACGCTCGCAGGGCCTTCAAGGCGTCTCGGGCGTTCTCAAAGGCCTCGGAAACCGTCTCTGCCTCCGTGATCAACTCCGGGTCCAGGGGCGAGGTGACGATGTAACCACCTTCGGCCGCCTCCTGAAGCACGAGTACGATCTTCCCATCACTGACTGTGTATTTCCTGATCATATTGACATTGTACCTAGTCGACGGATACGCGTCACCACCCAGCGTGGCTGAACTCGCTGAGGGCGTCAAATCTCAATCAGCATCCGGCTGGGCTCTTCCACGATGTCCTTGATCCGCCGCAGGAACATCACCGCCTCCCGGCCGTCGACCAGGCGGTGGTCGTACGTCAGGGCGACGTACATCATCGGCCGGATGACCACCTGTCCCTCGCGAGCGACGGGGCGGTCCTGGATGGCGTGCAGGCCCAGGATGCCGCTTTGCGGGGGGTTGACGATCGGGGTGGACAGCAGCGAGCCGAAGACCCCGCCGTTGGTGATCGTGAACGTGCCGCCCTTGAGTTCCTCCAGGGTGATCTTGTTGTCGCGGGCGCGGGCCGCGAAGTCGCCGATCGCGGCCTCGACCTCGGCGAAGCTCATCCGCTCGGCATTGCGCAGGATCGGCACGACCAGGCCCTTGCCTCCGGAGACCGCGATGCCGATGTCGTAGTAGTTGTGGTAGACGATGTCCGTGCCGCGGATCTCGGCGTTGATCTGGGGGAACTGCTTGAGGGCCTCGACCGCGGCCTTCACGAAGAAGGACATGAAACCGAGTTTGACGTTGTACTTCTTCTCGAACGTTTCGCGGTGCTTCTGCCGGAGGGCGACGACGGCTGACATGTCGACCTCGTTGAAGGTCGTCAGCAGGGCGGCGTTCTGCCGCGCCTGCCACCAGCCGCTCGGCGATCCGCTTGCGCATCGGGCTCATCGGAACGACGTCTTCCTCGCGGCTGCCCGCGGCCGGGGCGTGCCGGGGGCGGTCTGGGCCTCGAGGCTCAGGTTGGGCGGCGGCCTCCTCAGCCGGCTGGGCGACGTCCGGGCGGCGCTCGAGTGGCGGCCGATCCTGGGGTTGCCTCTGCGGCGGAGCGGCGGGCGTCTGTCGAACGATGTCGGCCTTGGTGATGCGCCCCCCGGGACCGGTCGGCACGACCTCTTCCGGCTTGATGCCCCGCTCCTGTGGTTCTCGCCGTGCGGCCGGCATGACCCGCGGTGGTTCGGCGGCCTTGGGCCGCGGTGCCTCCGCCGGCTGCGACGAAGCCGCTGGCGGTGCGGCGGGGGCCGCCTCGCCCGTTTCGAAGTAGGCGACCACCTCGCCGACCACGGCGGGCTCGCCGGCCTTCTTGACGATCCGCGAAAGCGTGCCGGCTGCGGGGGCCGGCAGCTCGAAGGTGGCCTTGTCGGTCTCGATCTCGACCAGGGGCTCGTCCTTTTCGGCGTGCTCGCCCTCGTTCTTGAGCCAGCGGACGAGGAGGACCTCGGTGATCGACTCGCCGACCGTGGGTACTTTCAGTTCCATGGGCATAGGGGTACGACTCCCTCTTGAATCCCTGCGACAGCGCCGTCCGGCTACCCCGCTATGTTCCCCCCGCCGAATGCCTCGGTCAACAGCGACTCCTGCTCCAGCCTGTGGCCGTTTGGCTGAGCCGGTGGCCGGGCTGGCCGCAGCCGGCCGCAGATCCCCGCCAGGGGCAGCCGCCCGAACAGTCGCTGCCCGAACCGTACCCGCAGGCAGCGCCAGGCGCCCATGTTCTCCGGTTCTTCCTGGACCCAGAAAACCGGCGTGCCGTCGCGGAAGCCGGCCAGCGCCGCCTGCAGGGCCGCCGCCGGCAGCGGGTAGAGCTGCTCCAGACGGAGGATGGCGACGTCCGTGCGGTTCAGGTCGCGCCGCCGCCGGGCGAGCTCGTAGTAGATCTTGCCGCTGCACAGCAGCACCCGGTCGATCTGCTCCGGCCGGCGCGGGTACTCGTCGGGCAGGACCTCGGCGAAGCCCCCGGCCGCCAGGTCATCCAGGCTGCTGACGGCTTGCGGGTGGCGCAGCAGGCTCTTGGGCGTCATGACCACCAGCGGCTTGCGCCACCGCCGCAGCACCTGGCGGCGCAGCAAGTGGAAGTACTGCGCCGGCGTGGTCGGATAGACCACCTGGATGTTGTCCTCGGCGGCCAGCGCCAGGAACCGCTCCAGCCGGGCGCTGGAGTGCTCCGGGCCCTGCCCCTCGAAGCCGTGCGGCAGGAGCAGCACCAGGCCCGAGAGCCGCCTCCACTTGTCCTCGGCGCTGGCGATGAACTGGTCGATGATCACCTGCGCCGCGTTGAAGAAGTCGCCGAACTGCGCCTCCCAGAGCGACCAGCCAGCCCGGGCTATTCCAGGCTGTAGCCGTACTCGAAGCCCAGCACGCCGGCCTCCGACAGCGGGCTGTTGTAGATCTCGACGGGCGCCTGGGTATCGGCCAGGTGCTGCAGCGGCGATGTACGTGTGGCCGTCCTGCACGTCGTGCAGCACCGCGTGCCGCTGGCTGAACGTGCCGCGCTCGGTGTCCTGGCCGGTCAGGCGCACGCGGACGCCCTCGGCAGCCAGGCTGGCGAGGGCCAGCGCCTCGGCGGTCGCCCAGTCGAGCGGCCGCTTGCCCTGCGCCATCTCGCGGCGGCGTCTCCGAGGAGCTTCTCGATCTTGGGGTGCGGGTGGAAGTCAGCCGGCAGGCGGGTCTGCGCCTCCAGCAGCCCTGCCAGCCGGTCCTTGCGCCACGCCGGTCGGCGACGTCCTCGGCGTCGGTCGCCGGGCCGCCGATGTAGCCCTGCCAGACGCCGCCGAGGGTCTGGGCGTGCAGGGCCTGGTGGCTGAGGCGGGCCTCGGAGAGTTCCTTCTCGAGTCGCTCGGTCCGCTCGCGCGCGATCGCGATCGGCCTCCTCGCGCGTGACCTCGCCAGCTCCAGCAGGTGCTCGAGGTAGCCCTCGCGGACGCTCTTGCGCTCCTCGATCGGCCTGGTACAGCAGCGGCTGCGTGAAGGCCGGCTCGTCGCCCTCGTTGTGGCCGCGCCGGCGGTAGCAGTACATGTCGATGACCACGTCGCGCTGGAACGTGGGCGGAAGTCCATCGCCAGACGGACCACCTGCGCCACGGCCTCGGGGTCCTCGCCGTTGACGTGGAAGATCGGGCTCTGGAGCATCTTGGCCACGTCGGTGGCGTAGACGCTCGAGCGGCCTTGGTGCGGCGGGGTGGTGAAGCCGATCTGGTTGTTGACGATGACGTGCAGCGTGCCGCCGACCGTGTAGCCGGCCAGTTCGCTGAGGTTGAGCGTCTCCTGCACGATGCCCTCGCCGGCAAAGGCCGCGTCGCCGTGGATCAGCAGCGCCATCGCCGCGGCTGCGGTCGGTGTCGCCGGTGCGGTCCTGCTTGGCGCGGATCCGCCCCATGGCCACCGGGTTGACGAACTCCAGGTGGCTGGGGTTGAAGCACAGCGACAGGTGGATCTTGCGGCCCGTCGGCCGTGATCCAGTCGCCGCTGTAGCCCAGGTGGTACTTCACGTCGCCGCGGCCCCAGTTGATGCTCGGCGTCGATGTCCTCGAACTCGCGGAAGATCTGCGCGGGCTCTTGCCGCATGATGTTGGCCAGGACGTTGAGCCGGCCGCGGTGGGCCATGCCGAGGACGATCTCCTCGATGCCCTGCTCGCCGGCCTTCTCGATCGCCAGGTCCAGCAGCGGGATCAGGCTCTCGGCGCCTTCCAGGGAGAAGCTCTTGGCGCCGACGTACTTCCTCTGGATGAACTCCTCGAAGATGACGGCGTCGGTCAGCCGCGTCAGGATGCGGAGCTGCTCGTCGCGGCGACAGCTCGACGCGGTTCTCGCGTGCTCTCCATGCGCTCCTGCAGCCAGCTGCGCACCGCCAGGTCGTCGATGTGCATGAACTGCACGCCGATCGAGCGGCAGTAGGTGTTGCGCATACGCTGAATGATCTGGCGGACGGTGACCAGGGCCTGGCCGTTGAAACGCTTGCCGGCGAAGGGCCGGTCGACGATCGTCCTCCCCGAAGCCGTAGAACTCGCCCTTGAGTTCGGCGGGCTCCGGGCGAGGCATGCCCAGCGGATCGACGCGGGCGATGATGTGGCCGCGGACGCGATAGTTGCGGATCATCTGGTCGACGCGGTGCTGGATCGAGGCCAGCTCCGCGTCGCTGCGGAGGTTGGGGCAGTGTGGGCAGCCCTTGCCAGCCGGGCTGAAGAGACCGGCCGGGGCAAAGCGCGGGCCGATCCGGGCGCTCGCGCCGTCGCTAGGGAGGCTCTCGAAGTAGCGCCGCCAGTCGGGCGGGACCGCCCCGGGGTCGCGAAGGTAGTCGGCGTACAGGTCCTCGACAAAGGACAGACTCAGGTCGTTGGGCCAGCGCTCGATCTCTTGCATATAACTACCATGTCCTGCAGCCGGGCGGACGGTTTGCCGGCGACGGTTGCCAATGCAGCCGTAACTACCGCGGCCGCACCACCGCACCTGCTCCCTGCGGGCCGGACGCGCACCCCTGACAGCCGGGACATATGCATGCCTTCCACCGTGCGGGGCATGCTCTTGCGCCGCCGGGCCCGCCTGGTCGCTGCCTTATATGGTAGCACGCCTCGGACTGCAAAGTCGTGTTCGAGGGCATGTTGTGTCGGCCGGAGCAAGGGCGGGGGCACACATCGGCGGCGAAAACGCGGATTACGTCTCATAGGGACGGTGGAGAATATAACCTCAGGTCATCGCGATAGTTGCGAGAGGGAGATCCTTGGTTGCCAGACGAAGACCCTCTCGCCTGCCCGGCGTATTGCTACGACGTATCGCTACGACGAGGACGCCCGGCCTTCCTGGGCGGCGCCCTTCTGGTCGAGGTCCTTGCGAAGGCGGATCTCGTAACCCAGATCGAAGGCCGCCCGGAAATCGAAGACCTTCCGGAAGTCGTCCAGCGTGTCCTCGGAACGCTTCTGGAAGTGGCCGCTCTCGACCAGGGCGAAGACCATCCGGCCGAAGTCCTCGGTGCTGTTGATGCACCAGTGGCGCAGGACGATCGAGGCCATCAGGCCCCAGCGCTCCAGGGCCATGTCACGGATGCCGCTGCACAGCTGCTGGCCCGTGACGTGGCGGTTCAGCGACGCCGGGCCGCCCAATTTGTCGACGAGGTTCTGGATGTGGCTGGGCAGCTCGCCGGATTCGTACATGCGTTCGAGGTGATCGAGGTCAACGTCGTTGCGGGCCATCCACTGCTGGACGACCTGCTCGATGCGGCTGGGCTGTCCGTGGACCTTCTGCACCGCGTGTGCCAACCCCTCGCGCAGAAAGTCGAAGGCCTCCAATGGGTAGCGCCCCAGGTCCGTCACGACCTGATCAATTGATTTGACCTGCTTGCTTGCCGCCATGGGTTTCCTGCCAATACATAAAGCCCCGCACTACCTGGGGCCTCCACTTGCAGGACTGGTCCGAACCTCGCCACACCCAGCCCACACAAACTTAATAGAGTACTCACTTCCCCGGCAAAAGCAATCTTTTTGCGCACCAGCACGGCTATTGTGGGGGTGCAGGATTATCCGGACGCGGTGACTGTCCGTCCGGACGCCGGCCTCGCCCGCGCCGCCGTCGCCGGCGCCGGCCCTGCCGCGACTGCTGCTCGCCCGAGCCCTGGCCGTCACCGGGCCGGGGTGGCTCAGTCGGACCCGCGGGCGACTGCGGCGCAGTCTCGGAAGGCTCCACGTTGCCGGGCCCATCGGGACGCTGTGGTCCTGGCGCCTGATCGCGACGGTCGGGACGACTCTCCTCCCGGTCGCCGGGACGATCTTCGCTTCGCGCCGGATCGCGACCTTCACCCCGACCTTCGTGCCCGCCCCGGGACGGACCCGTCGGGCCGGGGCGACTCTGTCGTTGAGGCGGGCGGCCATCCCCGCCGTCGCGGCCTGCCGGACGCTCGCCCTGGCGATCATCCGGCCGGGGTCTGCGCGGTTCGCGGCCGCGGGACGGCGCCTGCGGCTGCTGGCCGATGACCGTCGCCTCGTCGTCCTCGGAACCTTCGGGTTGGGGCGGCGGGGCGTCGCCGTTTTCCTCGGCCTCGGTCGGGGCCGGGCGGCGGCGGGACGGCGACGCACTGCGGGGCGGTGCGGGTCTCCTCGTCGCCGAGGATCTCGCGGATCTCCTCGAGGGGGACAGCCAGGCGGCGCCCTTCGCCCATGTCCAGCACGAGCAGCTGCGTGATGACCTGGCGGTCGCGGATGAAGCCGATTCCCTGGTCCACCCGGACCCGCAGGCCGATGTCCGGCAGCTTCGCGTCGAGATCCTCGTAGGTCAGCTGCTCGTAACGCAGGCAGCAGCGCAGCGCCCGCAGCGGCCCGACACCTTCGTCGGGTCGAGCGTGGCCTTCTGGAGCTTGGCCATCTTCATGTTGACCGGGCGCAGGACCTTCAGAAAGTTCTTGCAGCAGCACTGGCGGCCACAGATCTCGTAGTCGGCCACGATGCGGGCCTCGTCGCGAGCGCCGATCTGGCGCATCTCGATGCGCGTGTGGTACTCGCGGGCCAGGTCGCGGACCAGCTGGCGAAAATCGATGCGCCCCTCGGCCGTGAAGTAGAAGATGATCCGCTCTCCGCCCAGCAGGTGTTCGCAGGCGATCATCCGCATCTCCAGGCCGACCTTGCCGGCTGCCCGCTCGCAGAAGTCGAGCTTCTCCTTGGACTGCGCGTCGATGCGGCGCTGCTCGGCTAGGTCCTCCGGCGTGGCCACGCGGACGACCTCGCCCGCCCCCCGCTGCAGGTGGTCCTCCCCGCTGACCTTGACGTAGGCGTACTGCTGCTCCGGGCGGACGCACTTGGGGCAGACCTGCTCGCAGGCGGCCGCGACCGGCATGCCGATCTCCTGCCCGCGCTCGGTCTTGACGACCACGTAGTCCGTCCACTTCACCTTCAGGCTCGGGTCGTGGCGGAACTCCCCGATCCAGCCGAGGAAGCCGTAGCGGACAGCCATCAACGGCTTGGGCGGAGGGGCTTCATCCTGAACAGGCTCAGCCTGCTGGGTCATAACTCATATCCTGCAATCCCGTCATTACGCCTCGCGAACACTGCGCCAGTTTGACCGCAAGTGCCTCCAGGGTCAATACGGTGTTGGCGTTGCGGGCGATGGCCGATTCCGCCCGGGCCACCTGGCGGATCCCCGCGGCCAGCGTCTGGGGGGCCCAGGCGGCGATCTTCTGCAGCGATTTTGCGGTCTCCGGCAGGACCGGCTGCGCCGCCGCGCCGCTGCCCAACCGCAAGGCGTCCCGCAGGATAGTGCCCACCACGACGAACAGCACCTGCAGCGCCTGGCGGTTCTGGTCGGTCGTGGGATCGGCCTCCGTTTCCTCCTCCTGGATGGCCTTGGCCCAGCGCTGCGCGACCTCCTGCCAGCCGGCCGCTGCCTGCATCGGTTCAGCGGCGCCGATGCCGGCCAGACCCTCGGCGATCGCCGCATAGTCCTGCCGCAGGTCCATCCGCGCAAGTCGCAGGGCCCACCCCGGGCGACCTTCCGACAGGGCCGCATAGAAAGGCGCATCAGCCGGGGCCGTCCCGCAGGCCACGACGATCTTCTCGGTCGTGGGCAGGTCCAGCGCAGCCAGGCCGACCGACTGGCACCGCGAAATCGTCGTCGGCAGCAGCCGGTCCCGGGCCGTCGACTCCAGGATGATGTACGTGTCCTCCGGCGGCTCCTCCAGCGTCTTGAGTAGCGCGTTCTGCGCAGCCGTGCTGAGCAGCTCCGCCTCCTGGACGAGGTAGATCTTGGCCCGCCCCATGGCCGACCGGCCGCGGACCGGGTCCAGCAGGAAATGCCGGATCACCTCGACGCTGATGTCCAGCGCCTTGCGATCCCGGACCGTCGAATCGGGGTGGTGCTTGTTGAGCTGGCGGTGGATCACGTGCAAGTCGGGGTGCGTGTCCGATTCCACCAGGTGACACGACCGGCACTGGCCGCACCCGTCGTGCCAGCGACCCTCGATGCCGGCCGGCGGGTCGATCGCCACGGGCTTCTCGCAGAGCACCAGCCGCGCGAAGCGGATCGCCAGCATCTGTTTGCCCGCCCCAGCCGGTCCGTGGAACAGCCACGCGTGCGGCATCCGGCCGCCCGCATAGGCCATTTGCAGCATCCGCATCGCGCGGAGTTGTCCTTTGACATCGAGCCAGTGCATGGAAGTTCCTTTGTCAATTGTCAATCGTCAGTCGTGGGTTGTCCGTTGTCCGCCGACCCCTGAACTTCGAACCCTGCCTGCTGACCGCTACCTGCTGCCTGCTGACGGTTGACCGCTGACGGTTAACGCTCCTCCAGTGCGGTCCCGCTGGCCTGGCTGTACAGCAGTGACGCCCGGTAACTGCTGCGGACCAGAGGCCCCGACGCCGCCGCCAGAAAGCCCATCTCCAGCGCCTCGCGCCCGATCTGGTCGAACTCCTCCGGCGTCCAGTACCTCGCAACCGGTAGGTTGTCCGGACCTGGCTGGAGATACTGACCCACTGTCAGGATCTGACAGCCGGCCTCGAGCAGGTCCCGCATCGTCTCCGTGATCTCCTCGCGGGTCTCGCCCAGGCCGATAATCAGCCCGCTCTTTCGCAGGACCCGCGGCGCGACCTCGCGGCACACCCGAAAGACCCACAACGAGCGGTCATAATCGGCCGCGCTGCGCACCAGCGGCGTCAGCCGGCGGACCGTCTCGACGTTGTGGTTGTAGACCACGATGCCCGACCGGCAGAGCGGCTCGATCAGATCCACCCGGGCGTGCAGGTCGGCCGGCAGGACCTCTACCTGGATCGCCGGCACGCGCGAGCGGACGGCCTCCACGCAGCGGACGAAGTGGTCCGCCCCCTCGTCCGGCAGGTCATCGCGGGTCACGGACGTAATCACCGCGTAGCGGACGCCGAGGTCGGCGACGGCGGCCGCCAGCCGCTGCGGTTCGGTCTCATCCGGCGGCGAGGGCCTGCCATGGCGAACCGCGCAGAACCCGCAGGCCCGGGTGCACGTGTCGCCCAGGACCATGAAGGTCGCGTGACCGCACTCCCAGCACTGCCAGCGGTTCGGACACTGGGCCGACTGGCAGACCGTCGCCACCCCGCTGGCCGCCACGGCCCTGCTGGTGTCAGAGAGCCCATTGCCAGCCGGGAGCTTCTGTCGAAACCACTCCGGCAGGCGGGGGCGACGGGGCCTGGTAGGTTGTTCCTGAGACATCCTGGCAGTATACGACTCGCGCCGGAGGATGGCCAGCCGGGATGGAAGGCCCGCACTTCACGCCCCGGCTGTCTGTAGGCTAGTGGTTAGAGCCAGTTGGCCTTGTGGCGGCAGCCGCCTGTGTGCTGGCTGCCTTCAGTGCGCTGACCAGTTCATCGACCGTAGCCTGATCCTCGATCACCCCCTTGGCCGCCTCTCGGAGTTCCGCTGCCCCGTCGGGAAGCTTGCCGAAGCACTTGACCACTGACCGGACTGTGTATGGGCGCACCAAGCGGAGGGCGTTTTGCTCCTGGGCCTTCTCCCACAGGGCTAGCCACTCCCTGTATTCCCTGTCGAACTCGGCCTGCTCCTGCGGCGTCAGGTTCTGGGGCCGCGGCCTCACCATGCGAAAACGCCGCCTCACGTCGTCGGGCACGGGGTCGGCCAGCCCGCCCAGTACGGCTGCGTATGCCTGGAGATAGTGCCGGCCTGCCTGACGCCAGGCCTGATCGGCAGATCCCGGCTTGTCATCGGTGATGGTCAGTTCGATTGCATATCCCCATATCCCATGTAGCGCCGAGGTTTCTCTCGGCGTCTGCGGGTACCGCAGGGCGCGTTCGGCGTACTGGATCATCTTGGGCGCGTCCTGCCTTCTGCCGACTCCAAACATGTGTGCCGTGGCGAGGAACACCCGGGCCTTCTCCTCCGGCGACGTACACCTGTCCGCCAAGGCGAGCATCTCGGACTCGCCCGATGCGGGGTGGGAGTCGCATCTCTCACGGATCTCCTTGATCTGGACTTCGAGGGCGTCTCCCGGCGCAGCGTGAGCCGGGCGCACCCCGGGACCGAGGCCTAAGCACAACAGGCACGAGAGGACCGCAGTGGCCGTAGGCCCGTGCGACCGGATATGGACGGATGGCTTGGCCATGGTTCTTGCTCCTCGAAAAGGCTTCCGGCTGTCGACTTAGTGTTGAGGGGAAGCCGGCCTTGTACCGGCGGCCGGCTGCGTGCCGGCTACCCCCAGTCTGACTCACCAGCTCATCGACTGCAGGCTGGTCCTCGATCACCCCCCTGGCCGCCTGCCGCAGTTCCGCGGCACCATCAGGAAACCTGCCGAAGTATGCGACGACCTCCTGTACCATGTACGGCCGGAACATGCGGAGCTTGTCCTCCTGCCGGACCTTTTCGATCAGGGCCAGGCGCTCCTTGAACCCCCTCTCGAACTCGGCCTGCTCCTGTGTCGTCGGGTTTCTCGGCCGGCGCCTGATGACGTGGAATTCGCGCTTTACATCGTCAGGCACGGGGTTGGCCAGGCCGTCCAGTAGGGCGGCGTAGGCCTGCAACCGGTGCCGGCCCGCCAGTGCCGGGCCTGGTCGCCCGCTTCGGATTTCGCATCGCCTGTAGTTATGTCGATAGCAGTGGCGCACATGCGGTGCAGCTGCATCGACTCACTGGCCCCTTGCGGGCGGCTCCAGTGCCCGCTCGGCGTACCCCCGCAGCTTGGCAGGATCCCGCGCCCTCTGCTGGCTGTACATGCTGGCCAGGGCGAACAAGACCCGCCCCTTGTCCTGGGACGACGTGCAGCCCTCGGCCAGGGACAGCATCCGGGCCTCACCCGAGGCGGGATCGGCTTGCCAAGCGTCGCGCACCCGCTGGATCTGACCCCCCAGCGGATCAAGCGGTGGCGGCCCCGAGGCACCCGTCCCGCCGAGGGCGGGTGTGCGGTAGACACCAGGCGCCCGATCGTACGGCCCCGACGTTGCAGGTTGCTCCTGTGCGGTTCGCTTATGGGGGGCAGTCGGCCTAGTGGCGGCAGTCGGCTGCGTACTGGCTCCCTTCAGTCGCACTGACCAGTTCATCGACCATAAGCTTGGTCTTCGATCACCCCTTTGGCCGCCTCTCGCAGTTCCGCAGCACCGTCGGGGAACTTGCAGAAGCACGTGACGATATTCCGAACTCTGTCTGGACACCACAAACGGAGGACGTCCTCCTCCTGAGCCTTCCGCATCAGGGCGAACCGCTCATTGGATTGCCTGTCGAACTCGGCCTGCTCCTGTGGCGTTGGATTCAGCGGCTGCTGCTTCACCACGCGAAGGTCTCGCCTGACATCATCAGGCACCGGATCGCCCAGTCCATGCATTAGCGCCGCGTAATCCTGGAGATAGTGCCGGCCTGCCAGGCGCCTGGCCTGATCGGCGGCGCCAGCCTTCCCATCGGCGATGGCCAGTTCTATCGCATACGCGCACATGCCATGCAGCTCCGAGGTCCCTCTTGGCGCTTGCGGGTACTGCAGTCCGCGCTCGGCGTACTGGCCCATCTTGGGCACGTCCTGCCGTCCGCCCCCGGCGAACATGTGCGCCATGGCAAGGAACGCCTGGCCCTTCTCCTCGGGCGACGTGCACTTGTCCGCCAACGCAAGCATCTCGGACTCACCTGACGCGGGCTGGGATCGCCACTTCGCGCGGATCTCCTCGATCTGGGCCCCGAGGGTGTCGCCCGGCAGGGGATGAGCCGGACGCGGCTCGCCAGGCAGTAAGCCCAAACAGAGCATGCCGGTCAAGCCTGCAATTGCGACAACCCGGCGCCTCGAATTGCGAACCAGTGATTCACCCATGGTCCGTCCTCCTCGGTACGCCCGACCTGCCCGAATCCATGCGCACGGCCAGACAAAAGGCTACAGCCACGGCCTATCCTGAATCACACCCCGAGTCCAGCATACGGACCCGAGGTCGCCACTACAAACCACTCAGCGGCAACGGCTTGTCAAAGTCGAGTCACTGGCCCCGAAAAGCCGCCGATTTTCGTTGACGGCGGCGCAAGCCCGGTCGTATACTAGCTGTTACGTACGCGGTGAAGCTCGTTCGGCCGGCAGCGTCAGGCGTTGTAGCAGTCAGGAGCCAATGCCATGATCCAGCTGCAGAAGATCTTGTATCCGACGGATTTCTCCGAACTCAGTGTGTATGCTCTGCGGTACGCCCGCAACTTCGCGGAGGCCTTCTCCGCCGAGCTGCACGTCCTGCACGTGGTCGACGAGGCCTACCAGAACTGGGTCACCATGGGGCCCAACACCATCCCGGTGGGCCCCACCTCCCAGGAGATGGTCGACCTCGCCCGCGAGCAGATGTCGACCTTCGTGGCCGAGAACCTGCACGAGGCCAAGGTGCCGGTGGTCTGGAAGGTACTCCTGGGTCGGCCGTACCCGACGATCCTGGACTATGCCAGCCAGCAGCGGATCGATATGATCGTGATCGCCACGCACGGGCGAGGCGCTGACCCATATGCTGCTGGGCAGCGTAACAGAGAAGGTGGTCCGCAAGGCCCCCTGCCCGGTGCTGACGGTGCGGCACCCGGAGCACGAGTTCATAACGCCGATGGAAGATGCGCAACCCGCGAAGGAATAAGGCACCCATACACATGGCCAGGAAAGAGCCGGCCCACAAGCCCAAACAAATCACCGAAGTCATCGGCTACCCCGAAACGCCCATGCCCATCAAGTACATCGTCGCGGCTGCCGCTGCCTGGGCGGTCTGGGTGGGCTTCCTGGTGGCCATGGCGTACATCCGCCACATCGAGTGGCCGTGGTATCCCACGTAACGTGACCCCCGATCCCGCCCCGGACTGCTGGCTGCACAACCTCGAGGCCTTGCGGCTGGTCGATCCGCCCTGCGCGGAGTGCCTGGCGAACCTTGCCATCCCCGACTCCGTCCAGCCCGCGACCGGCCGCGACGGTTCAGTCTACTTGGCGGATCCGGCGGGACGCCGACCGCGTCGAGTGGTTCGGTCGGACCAGCATGCCCACGGTCAGCGCGGAAGGACTGCTGGCCGGGTTCCAGACTGGGCAGGGCAACGCGGCCCTGCCGGGTATCGCCAGCGGACGGGAGGTCAGGTCTGCTGTCCGAGCGATTGGGCCGCCACCGCAGCGTCGTCGTGCTGGAGACCGATCCGCTCAACCTGGCCCTCGCCCTGCGGCTCTGGGATATCTCAGCCGCCCTGCGCAGCCGGCAGGTCGTGCTCCTGCTGGCGGCCGACCTGGACGCCCTCCGCGAGGCCCTCGTGCGGTTCTGCCGCGAGCACCCCGGTTTCGAGCTGCCGATGCGGATGATCGCCTGGCCGTGGCGGAGCCAGGAAGAGAACCAGGCCTACCAGGGCCTGGTCGAGCAGGCAGCCGCCCAGTTGCAGTCTTCCCAGGGCCAGGTCCTCGTAGAGTACCTGGAGCACCTGCGGCCCAAGGCCGGGGCGACCCCCGAGGCGGTCGCCGTGCTGACCGGCGTCCCCGCGATCGTGACCGGGCGGCTGGCGGGCTGGCTGGCCGATGGTGCCCGGGCGGCTGGCATGGACGCGGTGGCGTGCTGTCCGGAAACCCCCCTGACAGCCGGGCCACTGGCGGGCCTCTCGAAGGCCGCGGACTTGGCCTGCCACGGCAAGGGCACGCGGATCATCTTGATGGAGCAGTGCCGCAACCACTGGCCGCTGGCCCGGGCGGACCTGCCGCTGATCTCCTGGCTGATCAACGTCGAGCCGACCGGCGAGGGCTGGCAGTTCCCGGTGGGCCGGGACGATCTGGCGGCGGTCACGACGGATCGCCAGCGCGAGCAGCTGCTGGAGAAGGCCTGGCCCGCCCGGAGGATCGTGCACGTGCCGGCCTTCGTGACGCCCAAGGCCCTGGCGGTGCCCCTGGACGGGCCGCGCGAGGGGATCCTGCTCGTCTCCGACCTGCCGCCGGACGACCCGGACAAGGCCGGCATCACGCTCTATTCGCAGAAGACGCTCTGGGAGGCGATCCGCGACCGGCTGGAGCAGCCAGGGCGACACCTGGTCCCCCGAACAGGCACAGCGCTGGGTCCTTGCGGCCCAGGCCGAGACGGGGATCGACCTCGCGGACCCGACCGTCCAGGAGGAGTTCGCAAAAGGCCTTTCCGCGGTCCTGGCCCCGGCTGTGATCCTGCGAAGGACCGCACGGGCCATCCTGGAGGCGCGACCTGCCGCTGCGGATCGCCGGCCGTGGCTGGGACGCCCTCGATTGGGCCAAAGGCGTCTGGGACGGGTTGGCCGACGACCCGCAGTGGCGATTGAAACTGCTGGGCGGCGCGAAGGTGGCGGTGCTGGGGCACTGCCGCCCCGGACAGAACTGGCTGGCCCTGGAGGCAGCCGCCTGCGGGGCGGTTATAATGTCCCGCGGACTCTGGCCCGAGGACAACGTGGCGCACCTGTTCGAGACGGGCCGGCAGATGATCGCCTGGCGGGCGCGGCAGGAGCTCGACCGAGCGGCTGCGCAGCCTGCTGAAGAACGAATCGTCCCGGTTGCAGATCGCGCGGCAGGCCCGGCAGCGCGTCGTGGCGGAGCATTCGGCGACCGTGCGACTGCGGCAGGTGCTGGCGGCAGCGGCGAGTGGTTAGTGGTTGGTGGTCAGTGGCACGGGTGCCTTGGTCCTCCGCTGGGTGCCACGCCTGCGGTGTTTGCAGGCGTGCTTTGCTCCACAGATGTTCGTCCCGGAGGGACTGAATGATTTTAGCCCAGACTTTCAAGCCTGGGACCCCGGCGGCCCAACACCATAGGTTCTTTCTTTTGTTGTCGAGTCCCGTTAGGGACGACTGAAGCGTTCCCCTCCAAGCGGGAACTCCCAACACCTGACAGGGAAAAATGCGGATGAAGATCGCGTACTTCGATTGCTTCAGCGGCGCCGCCGGCGACATGATCGTCGGGGCCCTGCTCGACGCCGGGGCCTCCTTCGAGCAGCTCCAGAAGCGCCTCGCCGGCCTCCAGGTCCCCGGCTACACCCTCAAGGCCGAGAAGATCCGCAAGCAAGGCTTCGCAGCCACCAAGTTCGACGTCCTCATCGATCCCGATGCCCCCAAGCCGCATCGCCACCTGCACCACGTCGAGAAGATCATCACCGAGTCCGATCTGCCCGAGCCGGTCAAGGACCGCGCCGTCGCGATCTTCCGCCGCTTGGCCGAGGCCGAGGCCAAGGCCCACGGCACGACTATCGAGAAGGTCCACTTCCACGAGGTCGGCGCGATCGACGCGATCGTGGACGTTGTCGCGTCCGTCGTCTGCCTCGATCTCCTGGGTGTGGACGAGGTCCGCTGCAGCCCGCTGGTGGTGGGCTCCGGCACGGTCCGCTGCGAACACGGCCTGATGCCCGTCCCGGCCCCCGGGACAGCCGCGCTGATCGAAGGGTGCCCATCAGCCCCACCGAGGAGACCGGCGAACTCCTCACCCCCACCGGTGCCGCCATCCTGACCAGCCTGGTCCGGCAGTTCGGGCCCTTGCCAGCCATGACGATACAGGCCGGCGGCTGCGGGGCGGGTACCCGCGACGGCAAGACGCGGCCGAACCTGCTGCGGGTGTTCCTGGGCGAGGCCGATGCCGTCGGCGAGACCGACGAGGTGGTCGTGCTGGAAGCCAACCTGGATGATGCCACCGGCCAGGTGGTCGGCCAGGCCGTCGAGCGGCTCTTTGAGGCCGGCGCGCTGGACGCCTTCTGCACCCCGATCACCATGAAGAAAGGCCGCCCGGCTGTGATGGTCACGGTCTTGGCGGACCCGGCCGGTGCGGATAGATTGGAGAAGGTGCTGTTCGAGGAGACGCCGACCTTTGGCGTGCGGCGCTACACGGCCCGGCGCCGCAAACTCCGCCGCGAGTGGCAGCCGGTCGAGACGCCCTTCGGCCAGGTCCGGATCAAGGCCGGGCGGCTCGGCGACAAGATCATCTCGGCGGCTCCCGAGTACGAGGACTGCCGACACGCCGCGCACATCGCGGGCGTGCCGGTCCGCGAGGTGATCGCCGCCGCCATCGCCGCCTGGCAGGAACGCAGGCAGCAGTCATGAAGGAACAAGATGCTTAGCTTCGTGACGACAATTCCGGCCATCCTGGCCACCGACGAAGGCGTCACGCAAGACCCCATGGTCAAAGGCGGACTGCTGCTGGTCATGGTCGCCGTCGTGCTGGGCATGATCATGATGGGCCGCCGTCGCAGGACCCGTGAGCCGGACATCCGCGACTACGCCCGCGAGCAGGCCGCCAAAGTCCGCCAAGGCCAGGGCGTCCGCGACGACCTCGAGCAGATCTTCGTCCAGATCAGCGACCTGGCCCGCCAGCTCAACGCCCAGATGGACACCCGCTTCGCCAAGCTCGAACAGGCCATGGCCGACGCCGACCGCAAGATCGCCACGCTCGAAGGTCTGCTCCGCAGGGCAGCCGGCGTCAAGGGCATTGACGTGACCATCGGCGATGAGCCGGCGGAGGAACCCGCAGCCGGAACTCCCGACCCCCAGTCCGCCAAAGCCCCCCAGCCGCAGCCGGCCAGATTGCCCGAGTCCCCCTCCGCCAACGGCGGCAAGGGCCGCAAGCAGGGCAAGAAGCCCGCCCGGACGGACAAGGCTGGCAACCCCGACGCGCCAGCCTCCAAGGCGAACGAACCAGCCCCTGCCAAGCCAGCCACCGGCGCCAAGGGACAGGCCTCCGCCGACGGCGGCGACGTTCGCTACACCCGCGTCTACCAGTTAGCCGACCAGGGATTGCCGCTGGTGGAGATCGCCCGCCAGACCGGCCAGACCACTGGCGAGATCGAATTGATCCTGAATCTCCGCAAGAGCCGTAGCCGCTGACGTTTTTCCCGTCCCCCCTCGTAATGCTATACTACCGCACTTCGTTCTGGATGGGCTGAGTTTGTTCCGGAGCAGGAAAGAGCTGAACCCATGACGCACAAGACCCACCCCGTGGCCATCGGCATCGACACGGGCGGGACCAACACCGATGCCGCCGTCGTCGACATCATCAACCGCCGCGTCCTCTCGCACGCCAAGGCCCCCACCACCTACTGTGACTACGCGATCGGCATCGAGCAGGCCCTAGCCGCGCTCCCCCCACGCCTCCTGCGCCGGGCCATTCGCGTCGGCGTGAGCACCACGCTGGCTACCAACGCGATCTCCACCGGCCACGGCGAGCCGGCCGGCCTGATCCTCCTGGGCTACCCCGCCATGACCGAACAGCAGGTCCCCTTCGAGCCCCGCGCCACCGTCCCCGGCGCGATGAGCATCGCCGGCGAACCCCTCGAGCCCCTCGACGAGCCGGCCCTGCTGGCCGCCGCCCGACGGATGATCGAGCAACACGCCGTGACCGCCCTGGCCGTCAGCGGCTACGCCTCTATCATGAACCCCGCCCACGAGCAGCGGGCCGGCCAGGTCCTCCACGAGGCCACCGGCTTGCCCATCGTGCAGGCGCACCACCTGTCCATGCGACTGGGGGCCGCCGAGCGCGCCGTGACCGCCGGCTGGAACGCCCGCCTGCTGGCAGACATCTCCCGGCTGCTGTCAGCCGTCGAGCGGACGTGCGAGCGGATGGGCCTGAATTGCCCCGTCGTCGTGATCCGCGCCGATGGCACCGCCATGCCAGCCGCCGCCGCCAGGCTCCGCCCGGTCGAGACGATCCTCTCCGGCCCAGCCGCCTCGATCGAGGGCGGCGTCGCCCTGGCTGGTGCCAGGGAGGCCATCGTCGTCGACGTTGGCGGCACGACCACCGACATCGGCCTGGCGGTCGGCGCCGCCCCAGCCATCCGCGACGAGGTCGCCATCGTCGGCGGCTGCACCCTGGCCGTGCGGGCGGTCCAGGAATACACCGTGGCCCTCGGCGGCGACAGCTACGTCCAGATCACCGGCGAAGGGATCCAGATCGGTCCACGCCGCGTCGTCCCCCTCAGCGTGCTCGCCCGCCGCGACCCCGGCGTGGTCGCGAAGCTGGAGTACCTGCTCGCCGCCTGCGACGAGACCCTCCTATGCCAGCCGGCCGATGTCTTCGCCTTGGCTGGACCGAGTGCACAGGGCCAGGCCGATAGCGCTATGGTTCGCGCCCTGGCCGCCGGCCCACTCACCCGCCAGCGCCTCGCCCGCGCGATGAACCTGGTCCACCCGTCGCTGGTCCCGATGCAGGACGTTCCAGCCGGACCGCGTCGTGCTCTCCGCCCTGACCCCGACCGACTGCCTCGTGGCGCTGGGCCGTACCGGCCTGGGCGACAAGGCCGCCGCCGACCTGGCCGTCCGACTATACGCCCGCCGGGCCGGCAAGACCCCCGAGGCCTTCATCGACGCGGTCCTGGAGGCCTTCACCCGGGCCCTGAGCCTGGCGATCCTCCGGGCCCGGCTGATCGCCGGCGGCGCCCGGCACGACCGCCTGTTCCAGGATCCTGAAACCAGCGGCCTGGTGCGAAGCGCCCTGGCCGGCACCAACCACATGCCCGTCCACATGACGCTGCGGCTCAAGGAGCCCATCGCCGCCATCGGCGCCCCCGCTGGCGCCTACATCCCCTCGGCCGGCAGGCGCCTGGGCACGCGGACGATCGTGCCGCGAGCGGCCGGCGTGGCAGCTGCGGTGGGCGCCGCCCTGGCGGGGTTGTCGGTGCGGAGCACGGTGACGATCTGCCCGACGGTGGCTCAGCGGTTCAGCGTGCACAGCGAGGACGGGCGCTACGAGTTCGACTCACTGGAAGAGGCGAAGGCGTTCGTCGAAGGGCACCTGCGCGGCCTCTTGACCCGCCGGGCCGAGCAGTTCGGCATGGATGCCGGCCAGGTCGACGTCCGCTTCACCGACCGCACAGCCGAGGTCCTCAGCGAGCAAGGCACCGAGCCGATCTGGCTGGAGACGCGGGTGGCGGCGCAGGTTGCGCGGCCGTGGTGAGTTTGCTTCGAGTGCCGAACGGGGTGGTATGCGGCACCGAGATCGGAGCGGGCCTTCCTCGAATCCGGCTTTTCTCCGTGTCTCCGTGCCTCCGTGGTTCGCGAGCACGCTCACCTTGGTGGAAGTTCTTACTCCCGGATCGTCTTTACCGCCAGGTCCACCCGTTCGTACCGCCGGGCCTCGTCCCGCAGTCGCGAGTACAGCGCCTGCTGGGCCGGCGTCATCTCGATGCTCCGCCGGGCCATGACCTTCCTCGCGACCTCCAGGCCGCGCTGCGCATCGTAGTACTCCCGGCAGCTGTCGGTGTACCACGCGAACGACGGCACGAACTTCGGGATGTGGGCCGACATGAACAGGTTCGCCGAAAACCCCACCACCGACCCCGTGGCAAACGACGAGTTGATGCCGCACTTGCTGTGGTCCCCGACGGTCAGCCCCATGAACATCTGGCCGCTGTCGACCTCCAGCCCGTTGATCGGCACCCGGACCTTGCCATACGTGTTCTTCAGATCGCTGTTGATCGAGTCCGCCGCGATGTTGATCCACTGGCCCAGGTACGAGTGACCTAGAAAGCCGTCGTGCTGCTTGTTGGAATAAGAGTGGATGATGGAGGCTTCGACCTCCCCGCCGACCTTGCAGACCGGCCCGATCGCGGTGGCCTCGCGGATCGACGCGCCGGCCTGGATGACCGTCCCGTCGCCGATGTAGCACGGCCCCTGCACGCTTACGTGCGGGCTGATCTTGACGTTGGCGCCGATGTAGATCGGTCCCTGCTCGGCGTCGAGCACGACGCACGGCAATACCTTCGAGCCCGGGCCGATGTGGATCGCTTCGCGGTTGAGCAGGTACGCGCCCTGGTAGATCTGACCCTCGATGCCCCCCTTGCCGAACTGCGTTCGGAACTGCCGGAGCAGCTCGCCCCCATTGGCGTGGACCAGGTCCCACGGCCAGTCCATCAGTTTCAAGTCGGCGGCCTCGAGCGGCTGGCGCGGCAGCGACGCCAGCGCCGCCGCGAGCCGCTTGGCGTCGAGGAAGACCTCGGGGCTCATCCGGCTGGCCAGCTGGGCGTCGAGGCGGACGGCTGCCACCTGCGCGCCCACCTGCACGACCGTGTTGACCGGCACGTCCAGGGGCTGACCGATCAAAAGTCGGCCGTTGAGAAAGAGCGTCTCCTGCTCGATGGGGCGGTTGACGACGGGCCCGTGGATCTCGGCGACCACGTCAGCCAGGTAGTCCCGCACGAACAGCTGGATGGACGCGTGGTGCCAGGCGCGGCGGACCTTGTCCAGAAGCGTGTCGAAGCCCAGGCGCAGATCGAAGACCGCCCGCCAGTACGTCAGCGGCAGCAGGTTCACATGGCCGCCGTCCTCGTAAACGACAATCGTAGACATAGCGTCCCCTTGTGCGGCGTTCCACCTTCTATCGGCCGAAAAAGGACGCCTCTTTCGACTCGGCCGCGGGGGCCAACGACGCCGCAGGCGCCGGCAGAATGATAGGACCTGCGGTAAGCAAAAGAAACAAAAAAAGCAGGGCCCCTGACCTGCGCTGCACTGCAAGCACGGTCATTGATGTAACCCGCATGCTCTAAGTGGGTGGCCCTCGAAGGTGCGGACCGGCTGCCGTCAGAGCTGGCATCAAAGCCAGGTGCGGCGCTACGCCCACAGTCTTCTAGGTAGGGCCTCCCGCGGGTCGAGATTTAGCGGTTCATCAATGTGTATCCGACCTGCAGGAACGTCAGAGTCAGAAGCCCTGCTATCTACGCATATCTATAGCAACTCTCGGCTCGCGAGACAAGGAAAATCCAACGATTTTTCGAAAGGGCCGCTTGCCGGCAAAAAGGCAATTCCCGTTAGAATTATGTACGTTCTCGACTTTTGACTTGACAAGGTCCAGGGCATAGCGCAGACGGAACAACTGACAAGGTGACACGATGACAAGATGACAAGGTGACAAGATAACAAGGTGACAGGGCCGCCGACGCACGTCCATTCTTCAGAGCCATTGCCGTTGTTGTTGCCGTTACTCGCCCCTCGTCCCTCGCCCCTCGTCCCTGCCGTTGCTCCTCGTCACATGGCCACATTGTCAGATCGTCACATTGTCAGTCGTTCAATGCGCCTCCGGCACCAGCGGCCCCGCCAGGTCCTTCACGTAGAACAACCGCCCCGCCAGCGTCGTCATATGGCTGCTCGGGATCCACGCCGTCGGCTCGTGTAGCAGCGTCATCCACAGCGGTTGCCCCTGCCACTGGGCGCCGCGGTCGTGCGCGCCGTCGCAACCCCCGATCGCCCAATCGGCCTGCAGGAACAGCCCCGGCCCGATCGTGTTGGCAAACGCCGGCACCAGCGTGCAGCGGCTCTTGAAACTGTGGAAGGCGTTCTGCTCGATCGTCAGCGGGTGCAACTTGGCGCCCAGCCGGTACGGCTGGACCATCCACTCCTCCAGACTGTCGAACTCCCCGGCGAAGTGCGGCTCCCAGAAGGCGATGTGGCAGGCCCGGCCCGCTCCGTAGATCACCACCAGGTCCGCCCCCCGGTTCTTGAGATGTTCTATTTGCCTGGAATACTTCGGCAAGGCGTCCTTCGTCGCGAAATGCCGCTGCCCCGGCGGGACGGTCAACTTGTCCAGCGGACCGTAGAACGCCTCCCGCATCGCGTTCTGGAACGCGGCCTTGCTCGTCGGGGGCATCGTGTTGCCCTCGGCGTCGGACCACTCGTCCATGTTGAACCCGTGCACGTGCGAGCAGGACACCCCCCAGTGCTTCAGGAAGTACACCGTCCAGCGGTACATGCCCATCGGCCCGACCGGGAAGATCACCGCCAGCGGCTTGCCCGCCTCCCGCGCCCGCCGGATCGCTGCCGCGATCTCGTGCCCCATCATCACCTCGAAGTCCGCCGGGTTCTCGCAGGCCACCGGCCGAAAGTCCTTGTGCCACCACCGCCGCCGCTTCTGCAGCGTCTCCGGCGGCCCGTCCATCAGCCGGTCGATCTTCGCCAGGTCCCACCCAGCCGGGTAGAAGTCCTCCAGCAGCGACCCCTTCAGCGTGCTGACCAGCGTAAGACCCTTGGACTTGGCCATGGTATCGCTCCCTCTATCGTGTGAACGGCAGTACCGCGCCCTGCATACGACAGTGCTGCAACGATTGTAGCCGGAAGGCTACCATGCGGGCCACCCGTACACAAGATACTTCAGACGCCAGGAAGGTCTCGCCGAGGTCAAAGCACTACGCACATACTGGTGTTCTCCGTGTCTGGCGTGCCTCCGTGGTCTCCCTCACGCTCCCAAACCTCCGGGCCCCTTGTCCGGTGGACGATCGCGCTGAACACGTTTTCCTGGCCGCCTCCGGCGGCTATGATAAGTGGCCTATGGCTGACCAGCACAGTCGACAACCCGGCATCCCCGGCCAGGAGGAGATCAACGGCCTGACCCCCGCCATGCGCCAGTACGCCCAGCAGAAGGCCCAGAACCCCGATGCCATCCTCCTGTTCCGCATCGGTGACTTCTACGAAACCTTCTACGACGACGCCAAGACCATCGCCAAGGTCCTCGGCCTGACCCTCACCGCCCGCAGCAAGGGCGAGAACCCCGTCCCCATGGCCGGCGTGCCCCACCACGCCGTCGATACCTACCTGGCCCGCCTCGTCCAGGCCGGCCTCAAGGTCGCCATCAGCGAGCAGGTCGAAGACCCCCGCCAGGCCAAGGGCCTCGTCCGCCGCCAGATCGTCCGCATCCTCACCCCCGGCACCCTCACCGATGATGCCCTCCTCAAGGGCCGCGAGGACAACTGGCTCGCCGCCGTCGCCCCCGCCGGCCCCGACAAGCTCGGCCTGGCCTGGGTCGAACTGGCCAGCGGTCGCTTCCTCACCCAGATGCTCGACGAGCAGGCCGCCATCGATGAACTCGTCCGCCTCCGCCCAGCCGAACTCCTCGTCGGCGAGGAGCAGCTCAACGGCCGGCTCAAGGCCTTTCTCAAGCAGGTCAAGGACCTGACCGGCTGCGCAATCACCCGCCTGGCCGACTGGCAGTTCGACACCTTCCAGGCCGAACGCCGCCTCCACGAGCAGTTCCGCGTCACCACCCTGGCCGGCTTCGGCTACGAGGCGATGGACCCCTCGCTCCAGGCCGCCGGCGCGATCCTCGACTACCTCCAGCAGACCCAGCGGACGCAGCTCGCCCACATTACCGCCATCCACCGCCGCGCCGCCGGCAAGTACGTCCAGATCGACCGCGCGACCCTCCGCAGCCTCGAGATCGAGCGGACCCTGCGGACCGAAACCCGCTCCGGCACGCTGCTCGATGCCATGGACCGCACCGTCAACCCCATGGGCGCGCGATTGCTGCGGATGTGGCTCTGCTACCCCCTCCAGGCCGATGACGAGATCCTCGCCCGCCAGCACGCCGTCCAGCAGTTCCTCGAGCATACGACCGCCGCGAAGTACCTCCGGCCGATCCTCGGCAACGTCGGCGATGTCGAGCGCATCGCCGCCCGCCTCGGCGTCGAGCGCGCCACGCCCCGGGACCTGGCCAACCTCGCCGCCGCCCTCTCGCAGCTGCCCGCCCTCTGCGACCACCTGCGCCAGATCGATGCCCCGCTTGTAATCCACCAGGCCGGCATGCTCCAGGGCCTCGAGCCCCTCGCCGAGACTCTCTCCAAGGCCATCCGCCCCGATGCCTCTACCATCGCCCGCGAGGGCACGATCATCGCCGACGGCTTCGACCCCGAACTCGACCGCCTCCGGCGGATGTCGCAAGACGCCACCACCTGGCTCACCGAGTACCAGGCCAAGGAGGTCCAGCGGACCGGCATCCCCTCGCTGCGGGTCGGCTACAACAAGGTCTTCGGATACTACATCGAGATCACCCACACCCACCGCGACAAGGTCCCGCCCGACTACATCCGCAAGCAAACCGTCAAGAACGCCGAGCGCTACATTACAGAACAGTTGAAGGAGTATGAGAACGAGGTCCTCACTGCCCAGGAACGCGCCAAGGACCTGGAGATGGAACTCTTCGCCAAGGTCCGCCAGCAGGCCCGCCAGTTCGTCCCCCGGCTCCAGACCGCCGCTGGGGCCCTGGCGATCCTGGACGTCCTGGCCGCCCTCGCGCACCTGGCCGCCGAGCGCCGCTACTGCCGCCCGGAAATCGTCGACGGCACCGCCCTGGACATCCGCGAGGGCCGCCACCCCGTCCTCGACCAGACCCTCGCCGAGCAGTTCGTCCCCAACGACGCCACCTTCGACGAGAAGGCCCAGCGGCTGATGATCATCACCGGCCCCAACATGGCCGGCAAGAGCACCTACATCCGCCAGGTGGCCCTGCTGGTGTTGATGGCCCAGGTGGGCTCCTTCGTCCCCGCCCGCTCCATGCGCCTCGGCCTGGTCGACCGCATCTTCGCCCGCGTCGGCGCCTCCGACGAGATCTCCCGCGGCCAGTCCACCTTCATGGTCGAGATGGTCGAGACCGCCAACATCCTGCACAACGCCAGCCGCCGCAGCCTCGTCATCCTCGACGAGATCGGCCGCGGCACCAGCACCTTCGATGGTCTCTCGCTTGCCTGGGCGATCACCGAGTACCTGGCCAAGCGCGTCGGCTGCCGCACGCTCTTCGCCACGCACTACCACGAACTGACCGAACTGGCCGAACTGCTCGAGGGCGTCCGCAACTTCAACGTCGTTGTCCGCGAGTACCACGATGAGGTGATCTTCCTGCACCGCATCGTCCCCGGCGGGGCCGACAAGAGCTACGGCGTCCAGGTCGCCCGCCTGGCCGGCATCCCCAAGGAAGTCATCACCCGTGCCGGCGAGGTGCTGGTCGAACTGGAGCAGAACTTCGCCCGCGAGTCCCAAGCCAGCAGCCTCGCCGCCGAGCGCAACCTCCAGAACGCCCAACTCCTCATGTTCGCCGACGCCCCGCACCCGGTCGTCGAGCACCTCCGCAAACTGAACCCCGCCAGCCTCACCCCCGAGCAGGCCCTGGAGATGCTCAAGGCCCTGCAGAAGCAGGCGAAGAAGGGGTAGGGGAAGCCCCAAGGACTCTCGGACTGGCTGGGAAGGGAACCTCTTGACGCCATTTGCCGATATACTGGACATGACTGGGAGATACTGCGGTCAGCACGAGTCTGTGCTGACTACGGATACCTTCTCGCAGGGGGTCAAATGGGCATCTGGGTGGCTGTCCTTGGGGTCATGCTCGGTGTTGGGCCTGCAACGCAACCGTTGCCACTATCCCAGGCGTTCTCCATAGCCGATGGGATCACGATCTTCCTGCCAAATGGGTGGCGGCGGGTACCCAAGGACGTGGTAGACGCGTTCAACGACCGAACGAAAGGCGTGCCCGACGCAAGCAGCCAGAAGTTCGACTATGTCTTCCAGAGGTGGCCTGCAGGCGGGGGGCTCAAGCCCCCCGTCATCATGGTGCAGATCCGTTCAGGTCGTATCAGCGACCCGGGCAGTCTTCGCAGGTACCTTCGGGAAAGCATCCTCAACCGGTCAAAGGAAGTGCAAGGCGGGTCGCATTTGCCGGACCCGCAGTTCGAGGATGCCCCCTCCACTCCGCCGGGTACGGCGGCATGGATCCGGTGGCAGTTCAAGACGGGAATTGAGATCCAGGCCGCGATGCTCACGCAGACAGGGATCGTCTGCGTCATTGGCTGCTGCTCCCAGGCTGATGCCCCGCAATGTGTGCCTCTATATGAAAGTATTCTCAGGTCTGTTGCCATCGCCGAGTCTGTTCGCTACAGACCATGTCCCGTGGGACAAGCTCGCCTCAAGTCGGCTAGCGCTGCATTGGTTGGATGGGCACTGATCGGTTTTGTCGCGATGATCGTCATATTCGCCGTCCGGCGCAGGATGCGTCGTACCATGCGGGCCTTGGGAGTCGTGTTCATCGCCTTGGCGTATCTGACGATTCCGGGAATGATCGGGTCGTTTGCCCAGGAGGCCGGTTCTTCAACTCCCATGTCCCCGGAGAGAGTTGCCTATTTTGTGGCCGATCTCGTCTTCGCTGTGTTTTGGGTACCGTTCTGCTTTTCCCTCGGCCGATACTTGCGCCGCAAAGGCGAACCCGCTCCATTGGCAACACCCGTTGCATAGTCGCTGCCTCCATCTGGTAACCGTCTGGGGATCTGAGGGCCGGCGGGAGATCATCGCCCATCTTCCGCGCGGGGACATCCGCGTCACGATCCGAAGCCTGTTTGCAAGGGCATATAGCTCTTGACGCATATTCCCGACTAGCTATAATGATCCTATGTGGGACGTGGAATTCACCGACGAGTTCGGGCGTTGGTGGGAGACCCTCAGCGAGGACGAGCAGGAATCGCTGGTGGTCGCCGTCAAAAGGAGGGCCTGATCTGATGGCACGCAACTTCAAGGAACTCGAAGCCAAAATGTCCCCCGAATCGCGGGCGCGGCCGGACGTCCGCACCAGGGAGATCATCGCCGAGATGCTCCTGGCCCAGATCCGCAAGTCCGTCGGCCTGACCCAGGAGGACCTGGCGGCGGCGCTGGGTATTACCCAGCCAAGCCTGTCGAAGCTGGAGGGTCAGGACGACATGCAGATCAGCACCCTGCGCCGGCTGATCGAGGCCCTCGGCGGGCAGCTGGAGATTATCGCCCATCTGCCGCGGGGGGACATCCGCATCACGCAGTTCAAGGAAGCCTCCTGAGCGACCGCTGTGCCGCCCGCCATGATCCTCCGCAGTTGGAGGACCATACTCACCGCCCTCGCTTGTGCATCGGCACCCGTCTGTTGCGAAAAGCAAACGTGGCAACCCTCCATGATGCGAAACCACAACATCTCACGGCGACCTCGGCCGCTTGATGCGTCTGTCCGCGGCCTCGGAACATGAGGGATTGCCGACAGATAGGATTATGGGACGCTTATTTTGCGAAAATGAACGGGCTCTGGCATGCAACGTGCTACAACCAAAATCACCACAGATCATCATTCTGGCATGCCGGGTATTTGGGTGGGCAGATCAGGCGAGGCTCGCGACGACTTCATCCACCCCGCCGGCAGTGATCTGCGACGCGCCGCCCGTGACAGGGTGTGCGTGGCACCCTCACGAGTGCGCAATCACCCGTTTGGAGCCATTCGCCTTCGACGGGAAGGAGGATCTACCATGCGACCGATATCAAGATTCCTCGCGCTCTTCGTCGCGGTGATCGCCTTGGTCACCGCCAGTGCCCCCGCGTACGTCTTCACGTTCACGAGGCAGGGCCCCGACACGTGGGACTCCCATCCCTGGAGTACGCCGGACGCCCCCGATACCACCCAATTCGGCGGTTTCGACGGGATCGTTGGCATTGGGGACGTGCAGATCCTCGATCCTGGCGGCACGCTCAGCGACGTCATGCGATTTGACAACGACCTGCAGTATGAGGTCGGGTTTTTCTGGCTGTACTCCAAAGATGGCGCCGGCCTGCCACCCCCGTGGCTCGCCACCGTAACGCTACAGATGGATTGGCTTCCGGACGGCCATTTCGGGGTGCTCTACACGCCCGAACCGGGCCAGCCGGGAAACCTTCAGTACCATTTGCCGCATGCCATCACGTACGAGTTCATTTGCGACGTTCCCGAACCGGCGACGGCGATGCTCCTGGTCCTGGGTGCACTGGCAGCCTTGCGACGGTCCCGCTCAGGCAGCCGCTGAGGAAAGCAGGACGCGGATCACTCCCCCGCCCATTCCGCCAGAAACCGCGCATAAACCTTCGCGCAGCCCAGCAGGTCCTTGACCCGCGCCGCCTCGTCGATCGCATGATAGTTGCGCCCCCCCGGCCCGTACCCGATCGTCGGAATGCCGGCCTCCTTCGCGAAAAAGTGCATGTCCGTAAACCCGCTCGTCACCGAAAAGCCGCACTTGCCGGGCCAGACGCCGCGAACCGCGCCGGCGAACGCCTGGGGCAGGGCACCCGCCGGATCGACGTAGCACGGCTCGATCGCCAGCAGCCGCGACAGGGTCATCTTGAGTCTCGGCACCCGCCGGCCCGCCTCGCGCAGGGTGCTGCGAAGCTCCCGCTCCGCATCGGCGAACCGCTCGCCCGGCGTCACCCGCCGGTCCATCGTGAACGTCGCCAGCGCCGGCACTGTGTTGGTCTTCGCGCCGGGTCCCACGCCGAACACCCCACCGATGCTCAGCGTCGGGTGCATCTTCTTGCCGTTGGGGGCGCAGAACAGCCGGCGATCCAGCTTGCCCTTGAGCGGCTGCAGGCTGCATGACCAGGGCCGCCATCTTTTCGAACGCATTGACCCCCGCCTCCGGGTGCGCCGCGTGGGCCGCCTTGCCGTGGATCGTCGTCTCCAGCCACAGCACCCCGTTGTGCCCGCAACCGATCCCCCGCCCGCTGCCGCCCTCGCAGACCACCGCGTAGTCCGCGCGGACCTGGCCATGCCGCGCGAGGTACCCCGCCCCCGGGTCCCCGCCCGTCTCCTCGTCCGGCGTCAGCGACACCTCCACGTTCATCCGCAACTGGACCTTCAAGTCCCGCAGCCCCCGCAGCGCCAGGTGGATCGCCGCGATCGCCCCCTTCATGTCGCTGCTGCCCCGGCCGTAGACCCAGCCGCCTTTGACCTTCGGCTCGAACGGCCCGTAGCGCCACGTCCCGGCCGCCGGCACCACGTCGTAGTGGCAGTTGAAGTGCACCGTCCGGGCCGCGCCCACATCCAGCCGCGCGATCAGGCTCGCCCGGGGATAGTCGGCGGCGTTGTCGATGAACCGCGCCGCATACGCCGTCGGCACCCGGACCACCCGCGTGCTCATGCCCAGCGAGCCAAAGTGCCGCTGCGCAGCCGCTACGAACCGCAGGTAGTCCTGCCCCGGCGGGTTGAGCGTCGGGATGCGGATGAACTCCTGCAGCAAGCGGGTCACGGCGGGGCCTTGCCGATCCAGGTACGCATCGAGTCTGCCGGCCATAACGCGGGTCGTCCTTACGAGATCACCAGTGCGGTCCACGCAGCCGCGGGCACATCCCGTATTGTCAATCGCGGGCCGGCCTTTGCAAGAGGCCGCGGATGGTCGTAGGATTTCCTGGACGCAGTCTCCGTCGCATACGGCCGTCCGGAGAGATGCACATGGCACAATCGAAAGTGGTCCTGGTCACGGGGGCCTCGTCGGGCTTCGGACAGCAGGCGGCTGCGCTGTTGGTGCGGCGCGGCCACCGGGTCTTCGGCACCAGCCGCCGGCAGCTGCCCGACCAGGCCGGCGTACAAATGCTGCAACTGGACGTGCGGGACGACCAGGCCGTTCGCGCGGGAGTGGCGGAGGTCCTCGCCGACGCTGGCCGGATCGATGTCCTGGTCAACAACGCCGGCTACGTCCTGTCCAGCCTGATCGAGGAGGCCACCACGCAGGAGGCCCAAGCCCAGTTCGACACCAACTTCTTCGGGATCGTGCGGATGACCAAGGCGGTCCTGCCCGCCATGCGCCGCCAGCGCGACGGCACGATCATCAACGTCGGCTCGCTGGCCGGGCTCGTGGGCGTTCCGGGCGAGGGCTTCTACAGCGCCACGAAGTTCGCGATCGAGGGCTACAGCGAGTCCCTCCGCTACGAGGTGGAGCGCTTCGGCATCCGCGTCTGCATCGTCGAGCCGAGCTACTTTCGTACCGGCATCGCCGACGCCAAGGTCCACGGCAGCGACCGGATCGAAGACTACCACGGCCTGCGCGACCGCATCGCAGCCGTCTTCGACGACGGCGCCCGCCGCGGCGACGACCCGCAACTCGTCGCCGACCGGATCGCCAGGATCGTCGAATGCCCTCGGCCGCGCCTGCGATACCGCGTAGGCCGCGATGCGCGCCTGATCGCCCCACTACGAAACGTCCTCCCCGAACGGATGATGGCCTGGGGCACCCGAAAGTGGTTCGGCCTGGACAAGTGAGTGCCTCTGGAGGATGCGGCCATGCCGCCAGCGAAAGTCGTGCTGATCACCGGGGCGTCGAGCGGGCTGGGACGGGCCGCGGCCGAGGCGCTGGCCCGCCGCGGCTACCGCGTCTTTGGCACGAGCCGCAGGCCCTCCGATGATCCGAGGCCGTACGAGATGCTCCGCCTGGATGTGCGGCGCGATGAGTCGGTCGCTGCCTGCGTCCAGGACGTCGTGCGCCGGGCCGGACGGATCGACGTGCTGGTCAACAATGCCGGCTACGGCTTGAAGGGCATGATCGAAGAGGCGTCCGGCGACCAGGTCAGGGACCAGTTCGAAACGAACTTCATGGGTGCGGTGCGGATGGTGCAGGCGGTGCTGCCGATCATGCGGGGCCAGCGGCAGGGGCGGATCATCAACGTCAGTTCGGTGGCCGGGCGGATGGGCCTGCCGGGCGAAGCGTTCTACTGCGCATCGAAGTTCGCGCTGGAGGGCTTCACGGAGAGCCTCGCCTTCGAGGTGGAACGATTCGGCATCCGGGTCTGCGTGGTGGAGCCGGGCGCCTTCCGGACCGAGATCGTGCCGCACTCGGTCGAGGCCGGGCGGCAGCTCGCCGAATATGATCCGATACGCCGGGCAGCGCATACTTCGCTGCTGATCGCCATGCGAACCGCGGCTGCCCCGGAGGTGTTCGCCCGGCACCTCCTGCGGATCATCGAAAGCCGGCGGCCGGGCCTCCGGCACCCCGTGGGCCCGGGTGCGGGATGGATTCTGCGGGGCAAGGCGCTGCTGCCGGCCGGGATGTTCAGAAGGATCTTGAAAGTGTGGTTCTACGTCAACCGCTGGCGGCTCAAGGCCTATCTTCAGCGGGCCCGGCAGGCGGAAGCGCAGGCCACGGAGGTGGACCGTGCCCACTGAAACCGAATGCAAGATTCCGGTGGAGGGCTTCGAGGACCTGGAGACGCGGCTGCGCGACCTCTCGGCCCAGCCGGGCGGCGAGGTCTTCCAGGACGACCGGTTCTTCGACTCACCCGAGCATCGCCTGCTGCAAGCCGACCAGGGACTGAGGCTGCGAAGCGTCCGCCCGATGGACGCGAGCGACAAGGTCGAACACATCCTCACGTACAAGGGCGCTCGCCGAAAGGGCCAGATCAAGCAGCGCGAGGAGATCGAGCTGGCCGTGTCAGACCCCGATGCGATGGTCGAGATCCTCGATCGGCTAGGCTTCGTCCTGATCCTGCACCTGCAGAAGCGCCGCAGACGCTACCGCCTAGGCGACTGCTGGGTCGAGCTCGACAGCCTGCCGCTCCTCGGGAAGTTCGTGGAAGTGGAGGGGTCCGACGCCGAGACGGTCGGTCAGGTGGCCGGGCAGTTGCACCTGGACCTCGGCCGGAGCATCACGGACTCCTACGCGTCGCTGCTGATGGACCAGGCCCGCCAGCGCGGCCTGCCAACCTCCCCGGCGAAGTTCCTGCTGCGGGACGAACAGGCGTAGCTTACTCACTCCTCCTCCCCCGCAGCCGCCGCGCCGGGTTCCCCACCATCACGCTTCCCGCCTCCACGTTCCGCAGCACCACGCTGCCCATGCCGATCAAACTGTCCCGCCCGATCCGCACAAACTGCCGCACCGTGCACGCCTGCCCCAGGTAGCAGTCCGCCTCGACGTGCACGTGGCCGGCCAGGCTCACGTGGCTGCACAGCACCACCCGATCCTCCAGCACGTCATCGTGGTTGATCTCGCTGCCCGCCAGGCAGAAGACCCGCTCGCCGAGGCTGGCGTTGTGGCCGACGAAGCCGTTCGGGTAGATCACGCAGCCCGGGCCGATCCGCGCAGCTGGCGACACGAACGTGGACGGGTCGACCACCGAGGTCAGCCGGTGGCAGGGCAGGGGGGCACTGTGCGGAAACTCGTTGTCGGGCACGAGCAGGGCATCAGGATGCTCGTCGATGATCGGTAGTGTCCCGAGCACCGGCAGCCCGCAACGGACCTCGCCGACCCGCTGGGCCTGGCTCTCCGGCGCGACAAATCCCAGCAGGTTCCATGTGGGCCGATCGCGATTGATCCGCTGCACGATCGCACCCATCTCCAGGCCGTGTACCCCCGTCCCCAGGATAATCAGGTCTCTCGCGGCGCCCATAGATCCCTCACGTGTAGTCTACGACTGATACCTTCTTTACCGGGCGCCCCCCGCGACTGGCTGGCTGCTCGGCCGGCTCGCCGGCGCCGCGATCGTGTACCGCCCCGCCTCCGTCGCCTCGCGCTCGCGGAGGTGCCACTCCGGCAGCGGCAGCCTCGCCGAGTCCCGCCACGCTGTCAGGTACAAACTCGCGATGAACCCCACCGCCGCCTCCAGCCGATCCCGGGCGAACTCCCTCAGCCGCGGATTCTCCGGCAGCGGCTCGTACCGACCGGGCAGGACCGGCTCGAGGTCGTACGTCTTGTCCACCAGGGCATGGCTGCGGTCCAGCTCCGCGAGAATCGCCGGCCAGAGCGCCTCAAACGCCTGCGGCTTGACCCGCGCAGCCACCTCGTCCGGCGTGACCGGCAGCTTCTGGATCAATGCGTCCACCTTGTCGTGGATGCCGCTCCGCGGACTCCTGCCGCCGGGGGCAACCCGGCCGTCGTAGTGCACCGTCGTGTGCAGCGGCATGGCGGCATCCGCTGCATAGTGCCGCCAGGATCCCCGCATACGCCAGGCACTTGGCCTGCAGGTGCGGGTTGTCCGGCCAGCGGCGGACCTCCGCCATCGCCAGCGTCAGCCGCTGCGTCCATTCAACCAAAGCGTACGGCAGCATGCCCAGCTTCGTGGGCTGGATCTTCTCTTTCACGCACAGGTCCAGGACCTGGTACCGGGTCGCCGGCGGCGCCTCTCCCTTCAGGAGCTCCAGGTCGAAGTAGTGCTCGGGCGCCTCGCTGCTCTTGAGCTGCGGCAGCTGCTCGAGCTTGAAGGAGTCAGGGTCCAGCGCCAGCCGCAATCGTCGCCCCGCCCGCGCAAAGAACGCCGGCAACTCGCCCGGCATCGCCGCGGCCGCCGACCGTGCCGCCAGGTAATGCCCCGGTCCGTCCCAGCCGCGCGCCGCACCCGCCAATGCCAGCACCACCACCGCTGCCCGCCCGCAAAGCCGCATCATGCCTCTCATGCCGATGGCTCCTCCTGCAAGTTCCACGCGAGCCATCGTACCACAACCGACCTGCCGTTGTCATCGACCCCCGCCATGCTATGCTTGGACAAATGGATGACCTGTACGACATCGCCATCGTGGGCGCCGGGGCAGCCGGCCTGACCGCCGCCATCGGCGCCGCCGAGCGGGTGAAGCTCGCGGGCCGCTCCCCGCGGATCGTCCTGCTCGACGCCAGCCGGTTCGTCGGCACCAAGATCCTGGCAGCCGGCGGGGGACGCTGCAATGTCACGCACGACCCCGTCCTGCCCGACGACTACAACGGCCCGCGACACATCATCCGCAACGTCCTGGCCGGCTTCGACGTCGCCGCCACCGTGGCCTGGTTCGAGTCCCTCGGCGTGCCGCTCAAACGCGAGGAAACCGGCAAACTCTTCCCCGTCACCGACAGGGCCCGAACCGTGCTCGATGCCCTCGTCAGCCGCTGCACGGGGCTGGGCGGCACGATCCTCTCGCAGTGCCGCGTCCTGGAGATTGCCGCCCAGCCAGCCGACCCCGCGACCGCCTCCGTGCCGCTGTTCACCCTGCGGCACGAGCAGGGCGCCGTTCACGCCCGCAACGTCATCCTCTCCACCGGCGGCAAGTCCATGCCCTCGACCGGCTCGACCGGCCAGGGTTGGGACCTCGCCCGCCAGCTGGGCCACACCGTCACAGAGGCCTATCCCGCCCTGGTCCCCCTCGTGCTCGACGAAGCCTTCTTCCAGGCCGACGTCACCGGCGTATCCCACGAGGCTGAACTTTCCACCTTCGTCGACGGCAAGCGCTTGGACCAGCGGACCGGCAGCCTGCTCTGGACCCACTTCGGCGTCAGCGGTCCCGTCGTGCTCGATGCCAGCCGGCACTGGACCGTCGCGCACGTGGCCGGCCGGCAGGCGGAGGTCCGCTGCAGCTTCTTTCCCGGCGAGTCCTTCGATCAGGTCGAGCAGTGGCTGACCGAGCAAGGAGCCTCGCCGCACCGGCTCGTCGACAGCGTCCTGGCCTCGCGACTGCCCCGGCGCCTCGCCGAACGGCTCGCCCGCTACTGCCACATCACCGACGACGTCCGCGCAGGCCGCCTCCGCAAGGAGGACCGCCGCTGCCTGGTCCACGCCCTCACGCAGTCTGCCGCTCCCCGTGACCGGCAACCGCGGCTGGGACCTCGCCGAGATCACTGCCGGCGGCGTGCCGTTACAGGAAATCGACTACCGCACGATGGCCTCCCGCAAGTGCTCCGGGCTGTACCTGGCCGGCGAGATGCTCGACTGCGACGGCCGCGTCGGCGGCTTCAACCTCCAGTGGGCCTGGTCGACAGGAATGATCGCCGGCCGCTCGGCGGGCAGGGGCTTGCCGTAGGCGACGATGGCCCCGGCTAGCCCAAGTTACGCAGTTGAGCACCTAAAAAAAGAATCTTGAGGGGCGGAACCGCCTTGGCGCTATTGTGGCGAGGGTCGGAGCCGGCGAAAAGGCCGTGGGGTGGAAAAATGGCCGTTTGACGGGCAGGGCCGGCGGCGCATTCCTATACCTGTGGAATGAACAGGCAGGGATGCATCATGTACCTACGCAAGATCAGGCCCCGCGGCAAGGGGCAGCGACAGATCTACTGGGAACTGGTCGAGAGTTATCGTACCGCCAAGGGCTCCCGCCAGCGGACAGTGGCCTACCTGGGCAAACTGTCCCGGCGGGAACTGAGCGGCTGGCAGACACTCTCGCGGCGATTGAACGGCCAGGCTCCGCCGATGCCTACGTTGTTCGATCCGCTGGAGCTTTCGGACGAACCGGACCTGCAGTGGGTAGAGACCCGCAAGTTGCGGGTGAGGCGGATGCGTCGATTCGGGGATGTCTATCTGGCCTGGACGCTCTGGCAATTGCTGGGGTTGGATACGCTGCTGGGCAGCAAGATGCCGATCGGACGCGAGGGAGTGCCTTGGGCCGCGGTGGCGGCGATCCTGGCGATCGCCCGGTTCTGCCGGCCCAGCAGCGAACTGCACATCGAGAAGCACTTTTACCCGGGCTCGGCTCTGGAGGACATTCTGGGGGTGGATCCGGATCAGGTGCACACGGATCGGTTGTACGCGGGCCTGGATCAACTGCTGGCCCAGAAGAAGGCCATCGAGCAGCATCTGCGGCAGCGACTGGGCCAGTTGTTCCAGTTGTCCTACGACGTGCTGCTGTACGACCTGACCAGCACCTACTTCGAGGGGGCTTGTGCGGCCAATCCGATGGCCCAGCGGGGCTACTCGCGGGACAGCCGCCCAGACTGCCTGCAAGTGGTCATCGCCCTGATCGTCACGACGGATGGCTACCCCTTGGGGTACGAGGTCTTTGACGGCAACACCAATGATGCCACGACCGTCGAAAAGATCGTCAAGAAGGTCGAGGCCGAGCATGGCAAGAGTCAGCGGATCTGGATCATGGACCGCGGGAACGTCTCGGCGGCCAACCTGCAGGTCCTGCGTAACAGTGGCAGCCACTACATCGTGGGCACTCCCAAGGCCCTGCTGCGGCAGGTGCGAGGGGAGTTGACTAAGGAAGGCTGGCAACAGGTCCGCGAAGGCATTGAGGTCAAGAGGGTGCCTGTCCCGGAGGCCGCCGATGAGACGCTGATCCTGTGCCGCAGCCAGGATCGCATCGACAAGGAAGCCGCGATGTTGGAGCGGTTCTGCCAGCGGATGAAGAAGGGCCTGGAGGCGATGCAGAAGGCCGCCGAGAGCGGCCGGCTGACGGACTCGGGCCAGGCGCATTTGCGTCTGGGCCGGCTGACCGAGCAGAACTGGCGAGCGGCGGAATGCTTCACCGTCGAGATCACCCCGATCGACAAGCCAACCGGCAAGGCGAAACTGCGGGTGAACTGGCAGATGGATGAGCAGGCCAAGAAGGACCTGTGTGGTTGCTACCTGCTGCGGACGAACCTGCCGCAGGTCGATCCGGTGGCATTATGGAAGCAGTACATTCAGACTGGTGGACGCGGAGTGGGCCTTCCGGATTAGCAAGGACGAGTTGGAACTGCGACCGATCTGGCATCAAAAGCAGGACCGGGTCAAGGGGCACATCCTGGTCTGCTTCATCGCCTATGCGATGTGGAAGACGCTGTCGGGCTGGATGCAGGCATCCGGCCTGGGCGAGGCGCCCCGGCCGCTGGTGGAGGAACTGTCACGGGTCCAGAGCCAAGACGTGGTGCTGGCGACACGGAACAACGATGGCACGGCCGGCCCGACCCTGGTGGTGCGGTGCGTGACCCAACCGGAGCCGCACTTGGCGGTGCTGTTACATCGGCTGGGACTGGTCCTGCCGAACCACCTCAAACGGTTCCGCCAGGAGGCCCGCCGACGTCTGGTCCGAGGCGCCTTGTAGTGGAAACGGGGCCACAAAAACGGCCCTGGCGAGAGCGCCAGGGCCGTTTTACGTCTGCAACTGCGTAACTTGGGCTAGAAGGACTACTTTGCCACTGCGTATTCCACGCTCCGTGGATTGTCGATCCGCTTGGAGGCGTCAAGCACCTCCAGCCCGACAACGTTCCCGTCCTTGTCGTAGTCGAGGATCACACCCGGCTTGTCTTCGTCGCTCTCCTCGATGGGAGCGTCTCGAAACAGCACCCGCAACGTGTCGGTTTCCGGGTCATATGTGACTTTCATGGCCTATCTCCAGTACTTCCCGATCTTGCTGGTGCGACAGATGGTGCCACTTGTACCGCGTGCCATGGCCCTGCGGCCGGGGCAATGGCGTTCCTGCAGGGGTACATGGCAGGCCGGCCGCAGAGCCTGCCCCGAAGCGCAGCGACCACGCTCGCCTCCCGCGCACCGGTCAATCAGAATGCGCATCAGTCTCCTTGCTGGCTAGTCGTGCCTGGGTCGAGAACTTCTTGACCCTTGGACTGCGCGGCAGCTGGGCCACGTCGGAACGCTCGCACGACTATCTGGACGACCAGGCCCACCAGGCCGCCCAACACGAAGCAGATCAGCGCTGCCAGTCCCAACCCGACGGCAGCTCCAGCATAGTCGGTCTTCTCCGTAGCCGGACTCCCCTGCCCGAATATGGCTGTAAGCACGACAATCGCTAGCGTAGGAATCACAGGGATGCACGCACCAGCCAAACCACCCCACAGGAACGCCCGTTTCCGCTCTCGTCGCGTGATGCCGGGCTGGTCCGCCTGCGGATGCCGATCGCGCTTGCATACAAGGATCACCAGGCCGATCAGGCCCAGCAGCCCCAGGAGTCCATAGCTCCAGGAGTACCCCTTGCCTTCCATGTACGCTATGCACCCGTAGATGAAGAACACGACACCGACCACTGCAAGGATGGCAATCGTCAGATCGGGTCTTGGAACGCCCGCAACCCCGGCCACCAGCCCCAGGACGTGCATGGCCAGCCCAAGGCTTATGCCGATGTTGCTCTTTCTCGCATAGCCGGGAAGCATTTGGAGCCTGCTCCTTTGTCAACGCCGCCGACAACGGACGACCGACCACTGGCCACGGACTCCGGACCTCGCCCGCCCCTACTTCCACCTCTCCTGCACAATCTCCACCGCCTTCGGCATCGCCGCCGCGATCTTCACATAATCCACCGGCGTGTTCGCCGGCAAGGCAATGTTCAACTTCACCCGCAGCCCCGGCCGCACCGGCACGTTGTGCCCCTCGCTCCTAGCCAGCATCTCCTCCACCTGCTCGCTGCACAGGAACGCCGCCAGTCGCCGCGCGAACTCCGGGTGCGGACCCCCCTTGATGATCGTCACCGTGTTGGGCAGCAGCACCGTCCCGCCGCCCCCCATGTCCAGGTACGCCATCTCGATCTTCAGCCCCTCCTGCTGCTGGGCGATCACGTCGTCCGAGTCCGCCGCGCCCAGCGCCGCCTGCCCCAGCGCCACCTCCTTGGCGACGTTCGCGTTGCCAGCCGCCAGCCGGTTCGCGACCCCCCCAGCCGCCAGACGCTCTGCCCAGCTGGTAAACGCCGGCTCCCCCCACAGCGCCAGCATTGCCGCCATGTGCCCCCGTGTCGTGCCGAACAGCGGGTTGGCGAACACGACCTTCTGTGCATAGGCCGGCTGCGCCAGGTCCGCCCACGTCCTGGGCACCTGCCCCGCTGGCACCTGCCTTGGATCGTACGCCAGCACCCGCCCCCGCAGACCAAACCCGATCCACCGGTCCTTCGCGTCCCGGTACGCGATCGGAATGTCCCGGGCCGTCTCCGGCAGGTAGGTCTCGCTCAGGCCCTCCTCCGCCAGCTGAATCGCCTGGAATGGCTCGTTGGCCCAGAAGACATCCGCCCGCGGACTCACCGCCTCGCTGCGGATCCGCCGCGCCAGTCCCGTCGTCTTGTTCGCCTCGGCATCAAACAGCGGCTGCACGCGGATGTGGCTGCTCTGGCTGAACGCCTCGATGATCTGCCGCGCCAGCGGCTCATCCGCCGACGTGTACAGCACCACCTCGCCGCGGGACTCGACCGCCGCAGCCGGCCGCGACTGCGCCGCCCCCGGCTGCTTGCCCGCCCGGTCCGGCTCCTTCGAACACCCCGGCGCAAGTACCAGGAATGAACACAGGATGCCCGGGATCACCGACATGTGGCACAGTCGCCCCCGCCTGTGCTCTTTGAGAGTGCCGGGTGCCATGCTCCCGCGCCGTTGCAGGAGCATGTGGCAAAGCCAACCGTGGATGCAAGAGAGCCGCGACCGTACGGTCGCGGTATCCGTTCCGCTGTTCCTTGCGATCGCGCCGGCCGCCCGGTCACCCTCGCGAGCTCCTCACTTCCCCGCCGGTGCATTCCCTGCCCCGGCGGCGCCTCCCGACTGCCCCCCCGCCTGTCCGAGCCTGCCGCAGCTGCCGGAAGTACTCCCCCACCGGCCCGTCGTACTGCGGGGGCAACTTGTGTTCGTCGATCGTCTTGGCTGCATCCCGCTCCGCGCTGGCAATGACATTCACGAGCTCCTGTCTGCTCTCTCCCTTGACCTGCTGGCCTTCCTCAAAATACTCGCCCACGATCCGCCCGTTCCGCCACTTCGTGTCCGCCTTGGACTTCGTCAGCGCCGTTGGCGTGTACGTGGTCGGCCGCAAGCCCCCCACGCCGCCCTCGCCCATCCCGTTGCCCCGCTTGTTCCCTTGGCCCTGGCCCTTTCCCTGCTGTCCCTGCCCCGCCTCTCCCCCCGCCTGGCCGGGCTGCCCCTGCAGATCCGCCAGCATCGCCTGCATGCTCTGCAGCTCCGTCTGCATCGCCTCCATCTCCCCGAGCTGATCGCTCGCGTCCGCCATCTCGCTCTTGCCCGGCTGCCCCTTGCCCCCGCCTGGCGAACTCTCCGTCGATTGCGATTCCTTGTCGCGGCTGCCTTGCTGGCCGCTCTGGCCGCTGTTCTTGTCGCCTTGGCCCTTCTGCTTGAGATTCGCCGAGGCGTCCGCCATGGACTGCCCCATCTTGCTGGCCATCTGGCTCGCCTTCATCGCGTTGTTGAGCTTCTTCATCATCTCGCCGACCTGCTGGTCCGACAGCCCCTGGTCCTTCATCGCCTTTTGCAGGTCCTGCTTCTGCGCCTCGCTCAGCGACTTGCCCTCCTGGAGCGCCTGCGCCAGCTTGTCCATCTGCTCCTTGGACAGCCCCGCCGCCTTGAGCTCCTTCGATCAGCTCCGCCGACATCGACTGGTCCTTGAGCGCCTTCGCCAGCGTATCCAGTCTGCTTGGCCAGTTCCGCCGCCTTCGCCGGGTCCTTCGACGCCGCCTGGATCTCCTTCTGCAGCTGCTCCAGCGCCGCCTTCGACTGCTTGAAGTCCCCGCTGGCCAGCGCCTTGCTGAACTCGCTCACCTGCGTCTGGCTGTCCATCTTCGCCAGCGCCAGCTTCGCCAGCGCCCCCTGCATCGCGTCCGTCTCTTTCTGAAGCGCCTGCTGCTGCTTGAGCACCTCGTCCTTCAGGTTGCTGACCTGCTTGACCGCCTCCACCCCCATCTTCGTGTTGTCCGGCTGCTTGGTCAGGTCGGTCAGCTTCTGCTGGAGTTCATCCAGCTTCTTGGTCAGCTCGACATCCCCCTTGCCCGTCTTCTGCATCTGCTCGCGGGCCTTCTCGATCTGCTCGACCTTCTTGCTGACGATCTCCTGCTGCTTGCGCATCTCCTCCTGCTTCTTCTGCGTCGCTTGCAGCTTGGCCGGCGAGTAGTACGCCGGCACCAGCCACAGCAGCACCAGCGCCGCTACCCAGCCCCCCGCCGCATGACTCACCCGCCGCGGATACCTCACCGGCAACACGCTGCGGACCTGCAGCGTCGCAGCCGTCCGCTCCGCATCCGCGATCGCTGCCTGCGCAAACGCGTCCGCGGACTTCCGCAGATACAGCGCCGTCGACAGACGCTCCTTGATCGCCCCCGCCTGGTCCAGCGCCACCGCCGCCGTGATCTGATCTTCCGCCGTCAGGATCAGCCAGATCAGCGCAGCCAGCGTCGCGACCCCTGCCGCCCCCAGCGCCAGGTAGTCCATCCGCACATCGGGGACGAATACCTTCTTGACCAGCACCGCCGCCAGCCACCCCAGCCCCGCCCACAGCAGGCACGTGCCCAGGTACTGCAGGTACCGATTGATCCACAACCGCCGGCGAGCCGCTGCGACGCGCTGATCGATCAAGGACATGGTTGTGCCCGCCTTGTAGTTGCTCGTTGTCAATTGCCGGAAGCACTACCCGGTAGTCCGCTGTCTGTTGTCCGTGGTTCGTTGTTTCTGGCCGCTGACTGCTAACTGCTGACTGCTGACTGCTATCTGCTGGCTGCCAGCCGCCGCCTGCTGTCAGGTACCCGACAACACCTCGATTCTAAACCCGCACCCACCCGCCTACAACAGTTTAGATTCGCTTTGCGGCTGGCGGTTCCCCCGGTCGCACAAGTGGCGGCCTGTGAGTATCTTATATTCATCGGCCCCGACCCGTCCCGATCTGTCGCGCCCGCCGGGCCGGTTGTTTCCGATAAGTACCTAAAGGCCGACCGTCGCGGCACCGATGTTGGAGGTAAGGATTGCGCGTTGGGAGGCGCCGACGTTGTGGCCGTCGAGGCCCCATTCGGGAGATCCCGTGAGTATTTCAGCCAAGATCACACTGGTTCGGTCCGGCAAGCGCCGCCAGGAACTCCTCCGTCGCCGCCACGAACTGACCAGCACCACCGGTCTGCTCTCCGTTCGCCATGATGATACTGACGGGGCCGAGGACCTCGACCTGGCCGGCCAGATCCAGCGCCAGTTCCAGCCCCGCTCCTTCCAGCGATTCGGCTCCTTCGAGATCGGCTCCGCCGTCCTTCCCTGCAGCAGCGTCTGTGGCGATATCATCGACATCACTAGCTTCGGCCGGCAGTACCTATCCTTCTGGCTGGTCGATGCCACCGGCCACGGCGTGGCCGCCGCCATGCTCGCCGCCCACCTCCAGCCCCAGGCTGCGACGCGTCGCCTGGGACGGCCGCCGCCACCGCCCTCGCCGCCCCGACCGCGCAATGGCCCTGCTCAACAAACTTCTCCTGGCCCGCCAGCCCAGCGAGCCGATGTTCGTGGCCGCCGTCTACTGCCTGGTGGACCTGCTCTCCGGCCGGGTGACGCTCGCCCGCGGCGGCTCGCCGGTCCCCATGCTCGTCCGCCGCGACGCCGCCGTCGAGCCCGTCATGAGCGCTGGCCGCCTGGTCGGCATCGAGTCGACGTCAAACTTTGAAGTCGTGAACCTGGACCTCCGGCCCGGTGAATCGCTCGTCTTCTGGAGCGACGGCCTGGAACGCCTCGTCGATTGCGAGCAGGCCCGGCAGTCGGCGGCCGCCGCGTCCGCCTTCGACTTCGAGGCCGTCCGCGATGGCCGCGTCCCCGAGGTGCTCGACCGCCTCCGCTACCGCTGGTGGCAGGCCCGCAAGGACGGTGGCTGCGACGACGATGTCTCCGTGATCACCCTCCGCCACGCATAGTCCCGCTACCTCCGCAGGTATCCCATGCGGACCCATTATAAACAAAAGAAGGGACCCCGCCGCACCAAACCGTCGCAGCGAGGTCCCGTACCATCCAGGAGCGGACCTTCACGGCGCTCACCCGAGTGCTCCCCTCCTGAAGCGCACGCAGGCAAGACGCTGGACACCGCCCCGACCGTATCAGCCTTCCGGCGACTTCGGCCCGATGCCTTGCGGGTACCCAGTACCCCCGAAAAGCCCCTCGAGTCCCGTCCACGACAGGAACGCCCGACTCGCGCTTTCGTCGGCAACTCCATCTCGCCGGGGGGCTCGATCGGTCGTCGGTCATCAGCCCCTTATCCTGGCCCATGAACCCTAAGATACGCCCCCAGGGCTGTCAAACGCCTCTCCAAAACCCGCCTCGTGCACGCTCTAGTTGCGCCGCGAATCGCCCCTGGCAGTGCCTCAGTCTTGGATAATACGGGACCTCGCCAGAAACGCAGTACCCCGCGGCGATTCCACATCGCCGCGGGGTACTGGTGCTTCGCCAGGCAACAGAGCAGGTACAGCCTGCCCGTGTTCCCCTCCTTTCGTTACGCAGAAGAGGCCCTTGTGCTACCGCCCCGACCGCGTTAGCCATCCGGCGACGTACAACCCGATGCCTTTGGGGTGCCCAGCACCCACGTCAAGCCTGTTGAGCCCCGTCTTGATCGTCGACGCCTGACTCAAACTGATCGTCGGCATCTCCGGGTCGCCGGGGGCTTACCGGTCGTCGGTCTTCGTCGCTCCGTCCTGGCACGGGAAACCTAAGATATGCTCGGAGAGTGGGCAAGTCGTGGACCTTCTGCGATCCGTCACCCGGCGAAACCATCCGGCCTGGCTGCCACGACGACGTCAGGGCCGCTTCGCAACGGACCTCTCGCTACCGACCACGGCCGTCGCTTCAGCTCTCTTCCTCCATCGTCACCGTCAGCCCCGCGCTGCTCAGCTGCTCCACGTACAACTCCGCCCGTTCCTTGTGCGTGCTGAGCAGTACGGCCCGGCCGCTCGTGTGCGCCTGGTGCGTCCGCTGGAACGCCTCCTCCAGGCTCAGGGGCGTCAGCCGGTGCAGGATCAGGATCACCTTCTCGAACACGTTCACCTCGTCGTTGTGCAGCAGGACCCGCCATGGCGGTGCGATCTGCGGCTTGTCCCGCTTGTCCGGGCGGACCTGCGGGGCCGACGGTTTGACTGCCGGCGGTGCGGCCTCAGCCGTCTCGGCGACCGGTGCGGCTTGGGACATGGCTCGACCTCCAGGGCGACAGGCGCCTCCAACAAGTACCGCAAGATGATTGCTACATTCTACCCCACCCTGGCCACCCGACCCAAGCACAAAATCCCAGCCCCATGGCAGCCAACCATCTGCCGCTGCCGTCCTCCCGAGGGGCATCGGGCCTCGGCAGCGTAACCCAGCTTGTCACTCCGAGGTCCATGGCCCAAGCTCTGCTCTTGCCGTTGCTGTCGTAACGACCTTGCCCCAGGATGCCGTTGCCGTTCTTTTGCGTCTTGTTGTTCTTGCGCCTCTTGTGCCACTTCGCGGCATGTATTGCCGTTGTTGTTCTCCGCGCCCTTCGCGCCTCTGCGGTGAACTCGCCGCTGCCGTTTCACCTCGTCCCCGTCGTCGCCGGCTGCGACGCTGCCTCCGCCGGCAGCAGCGCCATCCCCTCTTGCGCCTGTTTCGCGTACGTCGTCCCCGCCGCCATGTGCAGCACCTGCTGGTAGTATCGCCGCGCCTGCTCCGCTCGCCCCATCGCCGCATACCGCGCCGCCAGGCTCAATAGCACCGGCGCCTCCGGCTCGGCCTTCTGCTCGCTCAGCTGGCTGGCAGCCGCCTTGTCCTTGCGAAGGCGGACCAGCTCCTGCCGCGCCTCTTCCGCCGCCTTCGTCCGCGGGTACACGTCCGCGGCCATCTGCCAGTATCGCTGCGCATCGGCGTAGCGCTTCCGGTTCATCTCCGTCTTTCCCATCCGCAGTGCCTGCAGCGCCGACGACTCGTCCCGCGCCGCCTGCACCGCCGCCTGCTGACGCGGGTCCTTCGCCATGTCCTGCAGCATCGCCAGGGCCTGCGCCCCACGGCTCGGCCGTAGAAGCCTTCCGCGACGCCCTCCAGCAGGACGTGGGCATCGGCGAACCTTCCCTGCGTCAGTAACTCCCGGACGTTGTCCAGAAGCCTCTGCCCCTGCTGGTCCACCTTCGCCAGCAGCTCAGCAGCCTTGCCGTGCAGCGGATGCGACGCCGGAGTGGCGTCCGCCACGGCCGACGCCAGCCCCGTCGCAATAAAGTACTTCTCCGCCGACGCCGGCACCGTGAACGGCTCACCCGGGCTGAACGCCGCCTCCGCCCGGTTCAAACGGTTGGTCAACTCGTTCTCTCGCGCCTGCGCCAGCCCCGCCGGCGCGACCCGCTCGTACAAACGCGGCAACGCGCTGGCCAGCCCCGCTGCCGGTCCCGTCCACGCCACCGTGTAGTCCGGCCCGACCACGTACACCGTCGGCAGCGCCTCCAGCGGCACCAGCAGCGGCAGCTGGCTCCCCGCCCCGATCGGCAGCGCCAGCGACGCCAGCCCCGGGTACTTGCTGACCTCCTCCGCCGGCGCTACGGTCACCAGCAGGATATCCATCCCGCGTGCAGACCATGCCCGCGCGACCGTGGCCAGCTCGCCCGCCGCCCTCCGCGACCGCTCCGACCAGGGTTCCAGTACGCCCACCGCCCAGAGCCGGCCTTCCAGGTTGTGCGACTGCACCGGCGCAGCCGCGTTCAGCCACTGCCGCGCCGGCAAACCCCCGATCCGCAATGCCGCAGGCTGCGTGGCCGGCTGACTCACCGGCCCAGCCGCCATCGTCGCCAGCCCCGATTGCCCGGCCTCCGTCCCTGCCAGCTCCGATTGCGCTGCCCCGGCCGTTGTCGTCCCCGCCGGTGTCGCCTCGCCCGGCTGGCTGGCCGCGGTCTCCTCCCCCGTCGCTGCCGGCGTCGTCTCCGCCGCGACGGCCTCAGCCGCCTTGTCCGACCCGCCCCGCGGCGCAACCTGCCCGCCCGCCACAGCCCATATCCACAATCCAAAGACGCAGCCCGCTACGATCGATCGCATGTTCGCCTCCGGGGATTCGCCCGCCCCAAGATCGTACAGGCCGCTGGAACGCCTGGCCAGTCGCCGGCCCGCCCCGGCACCGCCCCGGGTCCCGGCCGCCCAGCCTGCTCCCAGGCCGCATCCCTGGACCCAATCGCCCTTACCGTACCCCGGCGTGTCCGTACCTACGGACCCTTTACCCCCCAACACGACCGGCCCCGGGTACTTTTCTGTAGGCATCGCAAGGGCCTTCCAGGTACAATGGCCGGCACACCTCCGCTTGCATCGGACATGCAAGCGACAGTCGGTCGAGGGAGCGGGCCCGGTTGCTGGCCGGGCATACCCCGCCGGTAAGCAAAGGGAAGGGAAGGGCGAAGGAAGATGAACACAACGGACCCATCGCGGCAACCCACAGTTTTCGTATGTCCCACAACGGGCAAGGTCATCCATCGCAGCCGGCCGCGGCCGCGGCTCGCCGTCTGGCTCCTGCCAGCCGCGGGCCTCGTCTCCCTCGCCTGGTTCCTCGTCCGTGTAATCCCCAAGCCCAGCCGCGCCGCCTACCCCTGCCAGCGAATGGCCTTCCCCATCGCCTCCGGCTTCATCGCCTGGCTCGTCGGTCTGGTCGCCACCGTGGTCGCCTACGGCAAGATGAAGGACTTCGCCCGCCGGCACCGCGCCGTCCTGGCGACCGTCTGCGCCCTCGTCGCCGCCGCCGCGGGCCTCCACACCCTCTTCAATGCCCCGGTCCACCCCGCGGCCGCTTACACCGTCGCCCAGACCCCCAATACCCCCGTCGGCGTCGCCAAGGGCATCAACCCCGGCCGCGTCGTCTGGGTCCACGATCCCAAGGCCTGCCAGTGGAACGGTTCCGGCTACTACTGGCTGCCCGCCAACAACAACCAGCCCGCCGTCGACAACATGATGTCCCTCGCCGTCCGCACGATCGCCGGCACCGATACCGACGAGGCCGCCTGGGATGGCATCTTCCACTATTACAATAACACCCACGGCCGAGGCAACGTCGGCTACGCCGCCGGCGAGAAGATCGCCATCAAGTGCAACCTCGTGCCCTCCGAGGACTGGGACGACGGCCGGGTCAACCTGACCACCTATGTGCAGTCGGCCTTCGTGGACTGCGTGAGCGTCTCGCCCTACATGATGCTCACCCTCCTCCGCCAACTCGTCTACAAGGCCCACGTGCCCCAGCAGAACATCACCATCGGCGATACCGTCTCCTTCTTCGTCAGCCAGCACTGGGACGCCTGCCATACCGAGTTCCCCAGCGTCAACTACATCGACCCGCGCGGCCTGTGCGGCCGGACCAAGACCCTCCCCTCGAGCCACCCCTTCTACTGGAGCAACGGCGCGGTCACAGCCAACCAGGACTACGTCCCTCAGATGTTCGCCCAGGCCACCTACTTCATCAACTTCGCCAACCTCAAGGCCCACGAGGGCGGCGGCGGTTCCCTGTGCGGCAAGAATTACTACGGGACTCTGGGCCGCAAACCCAGCGACACCGGCTACTACGAATTGCACGGGGACCTCGCCTTCTCCTCCGGCAACCCGAACATGGGTCAGTACCGCACCCTCACCGACTTCATGGCCCACGGCGACTTCGGCGGCAAGGGCCTCCTCTGGCTGCTGGACGGCCTCTGGAGCGCCACCGACGCCAATACCTGGCCCGAGAAGTGGCCCATCGCCCCGTTCAACAACGATTACCCCAAGAGCCTCCTGGTCTCCCAGGACCCCGTCGCCATCGACTCCGTCGGCCTGGATGCCCTCAAGGCCGCCATGCCTACCTGGTACCCCGGCACGGTTACCGCCGCCGACGACTACCTGCACGAAGCCGCCCTGATCAACAGCCCGCCCTCGGGAACGTTCTATAACCCGGACCATAGCGGGGTCCATCGCGCCAGCCTCGGCGTCCACGAGCACTGGAACAACAACACCGCCCGCCAGTACTCGCGCAACCTCAGCCCCGCCGGCACCGGCATCGAACTGCTCTGGTTCGACGTGATCGACCCCGGCGACATCAACAGCGACAAGAGCGTCGATGTCATCGACCTGCTGATCATGGTCGATGCCTTCGGCTCTGTCCGCGGCGATCCTAACTTCGCCCAGGGGCCTGACCTGAATTTCGACGGCTCCGTCGATGTCATCGACCTGCTGATCCTGGTCGACAACTTCGGCAAGACCTACTAGAGCGGTTTCCTTGCGGATGTGGCGGCCTGATCTCCCGGTGCTGCGCCTGCGGTGTTTGCAGGCGTGCGAGCCTGAGGATACGGATGACCGGCACGACTGCCCCGCAACAGGCGTCAAAAAGATGGAGACGGATCCGATGCACCCCGATGATGCGTTCGTTTGCCCCAAGACCGGCAAGGTGTTCCATCGCAGCCGGACAGGGAGACGCCTCGCCCTCTGGCTCTTGCCCGCTGCCGGCCTCGCCTCCCTGGCCTGGTTCCTCGTCCGCGTGATCCCCAAGCCCAGCCGCGCGATGTACCCCTGCCAGCGGATGGCCTTCCCCATCGCTTCCGGCTTCGTCGCCTGGCTCGTCGGCCTGGTTACCACCGTCATCGCCTTCGGCAAGATGAAGGACCTCGCCCGCCGCCACCGCGCGGCGTTGGCGACCCTTTGCGCCCTCGTCACCGCCGCCGCCGGCCTGCACACCCTCTTCAACGTGCCCGCGAATCCGGTCAATGCCACCACCGTCCAGCAGACGCCGAACACCCCCGTCGGCACAGCCAAGGGCATCTGTCCGGGGCGGGTGGTCTGGGTCCACAACCCCAAGGCCGTCGATCAGGCCTTCAAGGGTGAATACCAGAACGATGGGCACTGGTGGGAGTCCCGCCGCAACAACCAGACCGAACTCGACAGGGCGATGTCCCTGGCCATCCGCACGGTGGCCGCCAAGAGCACCGAGGAAGCCGCCTGGGACGCGATGTTCCATTACTACAACAGCACCCACGGCCGCGGCAACGTCGGCTACACCGCCGGCGAGAAGATCAACATCAAGCCGAACCTGGTGGCCCAGGCCGACCAGAACGACGGCCGCGTGAACCTGACCACGTACGTGCAGACGGCGTACGTCGAGAACGTGAGTGTCTCGCCCTACCTGATCCTCTCCCTGCTGCGGCAGCTGGTCTACAAGGCCCACGTGCCCCAGGAGAACATCTCCGTCGGCGACGCGATGTGCTTCTTCCCGCGCAGTACTGGGACCCCTGCCACACCGAGTTCCCCAACGTGGTGTACCTCGACCACCGCGGTCTGTGCGGCCGGACCCTGGTCACCATGTCCACGCACAAGTTCTGGTGGAGTAAGCCCGGCGTCAACCCGACCAACCAGGACTACGTCCCCGTGCCCAACGCCGAGGCTACCTACTTCATCAACATCGCCAACTGCAAGAGCCACGAGGGCGGTGGCATCTCCATGTGCGGAAAATGCTACTATGGCGCTCTGTTCCGCACGCCCAGCACGGCCGGCTACTACGAACTGCACGGCGACCTGCCGTGGAGCTCCGGCACGCCCGGCTGGGGACACTATCGCACGCTCACCGACTTCATGGCCCACGGGGATTTCGGCGGCAAGGGCATGCTCTGGATGCTGGACGCCCTCTGGGGCGGCACCGACGCCGGCACCCGGCCGACCAAATGGAACATGGCCCCCTTCAACGGCACCTGGCCGTCCAGCCTCGTCGTCTCCATGGACCAGGTGGCCATCGACTCGGTGGGCCTGGACGCCGTTACGGCCGAGGGCGAGCCCTACGTCAACCCCACCAACCCCAAGTACGTCGCCGCCGCCGACGACTACCTGCACGAGGCCGCCACGATCGACAGCCCCCCGTCGGGCATCTTCTATGACTCGGACCACTCCGGCCTGCGCCGCTCCAGCCTCGGCACGCACGAGCACTGGAACAACAACACCGCCCGCCAGTACTCCCGCAACCTCAGTCCCACTGGTGCCGGCATCGAACTCCGCTGGTTCGACCTGGGCGATCCCGGCGACGCCAACCGCGACAAGACCGTCAACGCCCTCGACCTGACAGCCGTCATCAACGCCTACGGCGAATCCTGGGACCAGCCCGGCTTCGATCCCAAGGCCGACCTGAACTGCAACGGCCGCGTCGACGCCTCCGACGTGCTCGAGGTCCTCAACAACTTCGGGAAGGTCTATCCGTAGGGTCTACACCCCGAACGCCTCGATCACATACAGCAAATCCACCACGTCGACCGTCCCATCGCCGTTGAAGTCGCACCCCGGGTCGAACGCCGCGTCCCCCGTGGCCGTGTCGAAGGCATCGATCAGCAGCAGCAGGTCGATCACATCCACGTGCATGTCGTGGTTGATGTCCCCCACGATCGGCACCGGGTGCGGGTGGGAGACAGCCATCATGTCGTCCAAGCCCCTCGTGGCGTTATACGCCGCCCCCACGAATGCTACCGGGTCCGATCGCGCGAACCCCTGGCTGTAAACCGCCCCGTACCACGCATCCGTGCTGCACACCGCGTAGCTCAGCCCGCCCTTGTTCAGCAGCACCAGCCCGCTGCAGCGGATGTCCACTCGGCCGTCCAGGTTCATGTCCACCAGCTGCACGTCCACCGGCGGATCGAACGCCTTGCCCGGGTCCGACAGCTGCACCGCCTGGCTCGTGAACTGGAAGTCCCCGTCGTTCACCAGCAGCGTCACCTGCGGCCCCTCGTGGTCCGCCGCCGCCAGGTCGATCCGCCCGTCGCCGTCCAGGTCCGCCGCCGCCACCGCCTCCGGATACGGTCCCGCCTCGAACGACCCCGCCACGCTCAGAATCCCGTGGCTGTTCTTGAGCACCTTTACCGCGTCCTCCGTTGCGCAGGCCACCGCCACGTCAGGCCACCCGTCCCCGTCCAGGTCCGCCACCGCCAGCGCATTCGGCTCGCCCGTCACCATCAGCGTCTGCTGCACCACGAACCCGCTGCCCGTGTTCCGCAGGACCGTCACCGTGTCGCATGCCCGATTGGCCACCACCAGGTCCGTCTTACCGTCCTTGTTGAGATCGACCGCTACCACCGCCGACGGCGCCGGCGAGCTCTCCCCGTCCCCCGTGGCTACAAAGCCCGCCCGCGTGAACGTCCCCGTCCCGTCGTTCGTCAGGATCGCGATCCCCCCGGCGTCCTGCTCCGCCACCGCCAGGTCCACCGCCCCGTCCCCGTTGAAGTCCCCCGCCGCCAGCGCGATAGGCCAGGAATCCGTGCTGATCCACGTCTGGCCCCCGCCGCCGAAGACGATCACCACCCCCGCGATATACGTCCCCGCCGCCGCCGCGTCGATCTCCCCGTCGCCGTTGAAGTCCGCCACCGCCAGGCTCCCGGCCCGCCACGGGAACGTGATCAGCCCGGTCGTGCCCGTCGCAGCCGTCTGTATCTTGGTGTAGATGTCCGCCCGCGCTGGCCCGATCGCCCCCCCGAGCACCGCAGCCGCCGCCACGACTGCCGGCAGGACCGTCGCCCATCCGAAGTTCGCCTTGACCGCCATATCGATTCCTCCGCAACAAGCGTCTTTGTCAGACTCCGTGTCCGTCCAGCCGCTGCGTCCTCACTTCGCCAGCATCCCGTTCACGTCGAAGAAGTACTCCCAGCCCCTCACGCACAACACCGGCATGATGTGGACCTGTGTCTGAACGTTCGCCGTGGGAACACACGTCGCAAACGTTGACATCCGCCACTGGTTGCTCTGCCCCGGCCCGCCGGCGGGGTTGTAGACCATGTTCCAATAAGGCGAGTGCGTCTCGTTGCCCCGGCTCACCCGCCCATCCAGGTACAGCACGTTCGCATATTCGAAGTGCCTTGTCCCCAGGAAGACCTTCTCGCCCCACCCGCTATACCACCCGTTGTTGTACCCCGCGGGCGGCTCGTCATAAGCCGTTCCCTTTGGCTGCGGGCGGTAGTCCCGGCTGTCCGCCAGGTAGTAGACCCGCCCCGGCGACTGCACCTCCGCCGGATGCACCGCCTGGATCCAGCAGTTGTACTCCTCGCCGCTATCCGTGGGATCGCCCGGCGGCTTGCGCCAATCATGCTGCAGGCACCAGACCCCGCTGATGCCCCGCTGCATGTTGTCAGCCTGCTGCCCCGAGTCCAGCCCGAGGGTAGGATCCGGGATCGGCGGGTTGCGCCCACCCGCCCAATGAGCGCTATCGACCCCCTTGTCGAGGTACACGAGCGGGCACGCCGCCCGGCACGTCGCCGATGTCTGATACGAGAGGGCGTACTGGTACAACACTGTCTCCAACGGGGAGGGTTCCGCCGCCAGTGGGTCCGCTACCTCCGGATTCGCCGGGTCCAGCAGCGCCGCCGGCATCGCCGGACACTTGCATACGTCCGGCAGGTCCGCAAACGCCGTTCCGTACCACTGGAAGTGCCCGGTGGCGCTGTCCGTAGCCGGCGGCTGCAATGCCAGCCCATGCGTCAGGATAAACCCGATGTTCGGGTCCCAGCCCATCGTACTGACCCCGTTGACGATTTCGGGCGCCATGTAAGTCGGATACGGCGCATGCGGCGGATAACTGTTGTACTGGTTCACGTACAGCGTCATCCCCGTAAACAGCATCCGCAGGTTGTTCGAACACACCTGCGCCTTGCTCAGGTCCCGGCTGGCCCCCAGCATCGGCACCAGCAGCGCCCCCGCCACCACCGCGCACGCCAGCACCACCGCCAGATCTTGTACCGCAAAGCCCCCCCGCAGTCGTTGCCGGGTGCCATGGTCCTGCGCTGTTGCAGGACCATGCCCTTTGCGCTCGCCGGGTGCCACGGGCAGCTCGCCTGCCCGTGCATGCCTTCTCAAACCACTTGCAGTCATCGTCGTTCTCCCTCCCGCCGCCTACTTCGCCAACATCCCGTTCACCTCGAAAAAGTACTCCCACCCCCGCACGCACAGCACCGGCATGACCGACCACTCCGTCTGCAGATCGGCCAAGGGAATCGTCGTCGCAAACGTCCCCACCCGCCAGATGTCACTGGCGTTGGTGAGCGTCCCCGTGCTCGAGTCCCAGTTCAGGTTCCACTGCGGCTGGTGCGTCTGCCCGCTCCGCGTCACCCGCCCGTCCAGGTACATCGCGTTGGCATACCCGCCGTGCCGCGTGCCCAGCATCACCTTGTTCCCGAACCGGACCTCCCAGCCGCTGTTGTACCCTCCCGGTGGCGAGTCGTTGAGCTGCCCCTTCGGCGCCGGCCGGTAGTCGTGACTGTCAGCCAGGTAGTAGACCCGCCCCGGGCTCTGCACCTCCGCCGGGCTTACCGCCTGGATCCAGCAGTTGTACTCCGCCCCGACGTTACCAGGATCGTTCGGGGCCTTGCCCGGATCGTGCTGCTGGCACCAGACGCCACAGACCCCCCGCTGCATGTTGTCATGCGGCTGGGCCGTCGTCGGACTGGAACCGCCCGTCGGGTCCGGGATCGGCGGGTTCCGCCCGCCCCACGCGGACTGGCTCGGCGTCAGTGGGTGCCCCGCCACTGGCGGCGTCGCCGCCCGGCACGTCCCCGACGTTCTGGTACGAAAGGGCATACTGGAACAGGAAGTTCTCCAGCGGGCCCAATCCGCTGTCGTGGGCGGAGTCCGCGATCTCCGGCCCCCATTCCATCGTCCACGCCGGGAGCGATGGGCACTTGCACATGTCCGGCAGGTCATCGAAGTTCGCCAGGTACCATATGAAGTGTCCGATGCCCCCGCCCATCGTTACCTTGGCCGGCGGTTCAATCCCCAGGCCGTGCGTCAGGATCCACCCGATGTTGGGGTCCCAGCCGGCGGTATTGAACGCCCAGCCATCCTTTATCATTGTTCCTGGATATGCGTATACCGGATACGGCGCATGCGGCGGATAGCTGTTGTACTGGTTCACATACGCCGTCAGTCCCGTAAACAGCATCCGCAGGTTGTTTGAGCACACCTGAGCCTTGCTCAGGTCCCGGTTCGCCCCGCTGATGCAGACCATCGCCGCCCCAGCCACTACCAGGCAGCACAGGAGGACCGCCAGGTCCTGCACCGCAAAACCCTTCCGAAACGATCCATTCGCTGATCTGCCCATCGCATTCTTCCTCATACAACCGTGCCTGCCCGAATCCGCCGCGACCGGATGACCTGTGCCTCCCTCTCACCGCCTCACCGCCCCAGTCGCCGCGCTCACCGGCGTCGCCTCGTACGCATACGTCAACGTCCCAACCGAGTCCCGGTACACCACCCCGATCCCGCCCAAACTGTCCATCCCCGCAGCCAGCGCACCCCGCATCGCCCCCGAACTCGCCTTCGCCGAGATCGTGCCGATCGTCTCCACCTGCCAACTCCCCTGCGTCTTGACCGCGTGCTTGATCACGTTGTTCAGCAGGTCGCTGTACACCACGTGCAGCACCCCCGTCTTGCCCACCAGCACCTGCGGGAACGTTCCCAGCAGCCCGAAAGCGCTCCCCCCCGTCTCCACCCACTCCCCCGCCCAACTGCTGCCCGTCCACCACAAATGCTTGACCCCATAGCCCGGCCAGTCCTGCGTGTACACGATGTGCGCCGTGCCAGCCGCGTCCACCGCGATCGATGGCTGGCCCAGCTTCACCCGCCACGTCATGTCGATGTTGTCCGTCACCGACAGCGGTCCAGCCATCGGCCCCTTGGCGTACTGCAGCGCCCTGGTGTCACCGTAGAACTGCACCATGTGCAGGTTGTCGGACTTGTCCAGGACCACCTGCCCGCCAACAGACAAAACCGGCTCCGAACTGCTCACATACAGGGCGCCGCTTACGCCCAGCGCCAGCGGCACAGCCGTAACCACCCCCATGCTATCCTGGCTGGCAAGGTAGTAACCGGTCTTGGCAAACGCCGGCGGCTGGGCTGTGGGCTCGGTGTTGACCACCCATTGCAGCGTGCCCGTCTTGTCGACGATCAGCCCGTACACATTGACATAGTTGAACGAGGGGACATACGTCGCCCACGCTGTGCCGTTGAATACCCGTGCCCGAATCCGCGGCCCCCCCGAGCTCGTTGCATACGGCCTGCACACCGCGTATAGCACCCCGCCCGTCATCGCCAGGTATGTCTGGCCATAAATGCCTCCCCATGTCGGGTCGCCGGTCGCCAACCCCGTGTCCATCGGACCGCTCCACGTCGGCCCCGCTCCGCTGCCCGACGCCCCCACGTACCATAGGTTCGCCCCGCCCCCGTCGTAGAGAATCTGCGCCCGGTCCTGCCCGTCAAAGATCATCGCCGGCGGGATATTCAACCCCGTGCTCGCAGCGATCGTCCGCACCTGCCATGCCGACTGTCCCCCCGCAACCGCCGTCAGCACCCCCGTTGCCAGCACGCTCCACAGTCCCACCCGATGCGCCCTCGATGTCGCCCGCATGAGTCGCCTCCCATTCTCTGACATGCACGACCGTAAGACCTGCAATCCTATAGGCCGCGTCATTTTATCGTCTTAAGCCGGCTCTGTCAACGAAATCCCCTCACCCGCAAGGTCTTGCGATCCGCAAACACGCCCTGCAACCTGCCCGTCGGCTGCCGCCAGACAGCGGGGGCCGGACCTCGTCAAAGGCCCGGCCCCGGTCCAGGTGCTCAACCGTTGATGTCTGCACCGCTGTTTCCCCTCGCGCGCTACGCGTTACAGGGTTCTGTAACGGCGCCTCCCGCCCTACGGCTTCACGCCGCTGGCGTCGAAGAAGTACTCCCAGCCCTTCACCATCAGCACCGGCATGATCGACCACTGCGTGTCGATATTCGCAGTGCTGATGCTCGTGCTGAACGTCCCGGCGCCACTGATCGCTCACCGTCCCGCCGCCGTTGGGATCGTATCCAAGGTTCCACTGCGGGATGTGCGTCTGCCCGTCGCTGGACACCCGCCCGTCCAGGTACATCGCGTTGGCAAACCCGCCGTGCCGCGTCCCCAGGAAGACTTTCTTGCCCCAGCCGACGTGCCACCCGTCGTAATCCCCCGCCGGCGGCCCGTCAAACATCGTGCCTTTCGGCTGCGGGCGATAGTCCCGGCTGTCCGCCAGGTAGTAGACGCGTCCCGGGTCCTGCACCTGGGCTGGTCCTGTCGCCTGGACCCAGCAGAGATACTCTATAGAGGGGGTAGGATCGTTGATGGGCTTGCCCTCATTCCGCTGGTAGACCCACACCCCGGGAACCCCGCGCTGCGCAGTTGTCCCACATTTGCCCGGAGGTCGATCCCGCCCTCGGGTCCGGGATCGCCGGGTTGCGACCGCCCTGGCCGGGGCTGGTCCCGTTCCTTAATACCTTGATCGGGCACGCCGCCCGGCACGTGCCTGACGTCTGGTACGACAAGGCATACTGATACAGCAGCGTCTCCAGCGGAGCGCCTTCATACGTCGGGTCGCTGAGCTCAGGATTGCTCGGATCCAGCATCGCCGCCGGCATCGCCGGACACTTGCACACGTCCGGCAGGTCCGCAAACGCTGTCCCATACCACTTGAAATGCCCCGTCGCCGTATCCGTCGCCGGTGGCTGAATCCCCAGCCCGTACGTCAGGATCCACCCGATGCTCGGGTCCCAGCCCATCGTGCTGACCCCATTGATCGTCTCGGGCGCCATGTACGTTGGATACGGCGCGTTCGGCGGATAGCTGTTGTACTGGTTCACATACGCCGTCAGCCCCGTGAACATTTGCCGAAGATTGTTGGCGCACGTTTCTTGCTCACTCAGCGTCCGCACCGCCCCGAACTGCGACATCAGCAGCACGCCCGCCACGGCCACGCACGTCAGCGTCATCGCCAGGTCCTTGATCGTGAAGGCACGTCTATAGCTTGTCATGGCTTATTCTCCTTGTATGTCCATTGCATGTCCCAAGGTGCCCGCTCTACAGCCCGAAGTACTCGATCAGAATCAGCAGGTCCAGCACATCCACACAGCCGCTCCCGTCCAGGTCGCACCGCGCGTCGTACCCTGGCTCACCGTTGCACTTGCCGAAACTGTCGATCAGGTACAACAGGTCGATCACGTCCGTCTGCCCGTCGCCGTTGATGTCCGCGGGCACCTTCGTCGTCAGGTACGCGTACTTGAGCTGGAAGTCCCAGCCCGACCAGTACGCCACCCCGATCCCGCCCACACTGTCCATCGCCGCCGCCAGCGACCCGCTCATCTGCCCCGACACCACTTGCGTCCCGATCGTGTCGATCGTCTCGATCTGCCAGCCGGCGTTGCCCCGGACCGCGTGCTTGAGCAGCCCGCCCGCCAGGTCCGCGTAGACCACGTGCGCCAGCCCCGCCTTGTCCACCACCACCTTCGGGAACGTGCCGATGTACCCCAGGATGTTGCCGCCCTTCTCCACCCACTCGCTCGACCACGAGCTGCCGTCCCAGTGCAGGTACTTCACCCCGTAGTACGGCCACTGCTGCGCGTACACCACGTGTACCCCGCCGCTGGGGTCCGCCGCGATCGACGCCGGGCCCATCTTCACCTCCCACCCGTCGTCGAACATATCCATGAAGGCGAACGGCCCGCCTGCCGGACCGGTCGCGTAGAGCAGCACCCCGTCGCTGCCGTTCTCGTAGTACTGGATCGTCCGCAGGTTCCCGCTCGCGTCGAACAGCATCTGTCCGCCCAGGTGCAGAGGACTGGCCTCCGGCAGGCTATACCTGTTAGGGAAGGCGTTGATCCCCGGGGCCACCTTGACCGCCATCGTCGTCGCGCTCGTGCCGTCCAGCAGGTAGTACCCCGGCGTATCCAGGCCCCGCGCCGTGTCGGCGTTGGTCATGGCCGCGTTCAACAGCCAGTGCACCTGTCCGCCCGCGTCCGCCGCGACCCCGAAGATCCCCGCGTTATTGGGCAGGAACGTCGCCAGCGGCGTCCAGCCCGTCCCATTGAATGCCGCCGCATAGTTCGTGAAGCTGCCGACCCCGTACGTGTTCACCCGGCTGCAACCCACGTACACCGTGTTGCCCGCCGCCGCCAGGAACGCCTGCTGGCCCCATGGCCCCGACCCGAAGGCGCTCTGTCCCGCCGACGCCGTCCACGTCGGCGTCGCCCCCGCCCCGCTGGCGTAACTGTACTGCAGGTTGACCGCATCCGTGCTGTACACCACGTTCGCCCGGTCCTGCCCGTCGAACACCATCGCCGGGGCGACCGGCATCGCCGCCGCCGGCCCGATCGGCTCGATCTGCCAGCCCGTTGTTGCCGCCGGCGACCACGTAGCCAGCACCGCGACAACCGCCATCGCCGCCGGCAACACCGCCCGGCCCGCCTTCCATCTGCATCCCATGACGTTCCTCCTCAGGTTGTAGTGGGTTGTGCCTCGTGCCCGAACAGCCTGCCCGTACCCCTCGCCCGCAGCGCCTTCGGCTGGGGGTACCGGCAGGATCTTTGCCAGGTTTGGTGTGTGGATGGTGGCCCGCCCCATGCGGCAAGCCGCCGATGTATTCCCGTGCAGGTTCGATGCCGAGTCTCGCATGCGGACCGCCTCCCAACTGGCCGTCACGTGCCCAAACTGCCATCCATCGGGGGGTGGCGACGGCGAAAGATCCGCCGTCACTCTCCTGCCTTCAGTATACGAGTTGACGCGCGGCCGCTGATACTTTGTTCATCCCCCGTGGCCGCACCCGGCAATCCCCACAAGCCAAGAACCCCCGGCTCCATTCAGGACGTGTGTCGGCGGCAACCTATAACTGGCGAATTAACAGTCACTTGCAAGTGTACTCATTGTACCCGCCCGCCAACCGGCCCCCCGGCGACGCCGTTACAACTTTTTTCGAGACAAACGATGCGATCGGCTGGACACTTGGGGACCCCGCGTCACAGCCCGCTCCCAGCCTCGCCCGCCCTCCTCAGCGGCCCCCATGGAGTGCGGCGGCTGTGACGCCGCTTTGGATGCCAGGAAAACCGTTCTCCCCCGCTCAACTCTCTCCTGCTCTACTCTCTCGCCGCGAAGCGGCGCCGGGTGCCACTGGCAACCTTGTCCCGAGCGAAGCCGAGGGATTGTCTGCCAGTGCTTGTCTTTGTCCCCGCCTATCTGTGCGATCTGCCGATGCGATTGCCGTTCGTTCATTCCGAGGGCCATGGCCGAGCAAGTGCGTAGACCACCCTTTCCAGGCCCGAGGAATCTTTGACGTCTCCGCCACCTTCGATCGGCGTCAGCCCGCCGTTGTTGCCGTTGTCGTTCCAGTTCTTGTGCCCCTTGTGCCTCTTTGCGGCCATCCGCCGTTGCCGTTGTCGTTTCTGTTCCTGTGCGTCTTGCTGTTCTTGTGCTTCTTGTGCCTCTTCGCGGCTTGGATTGTCGTTGCTGTTGCCGCTGTCACCGCCCGCCGGCCTGCCGCAGCGCCGCCTCACGCCCCGAACGTCGCGATCAGGTACAGCAAGTCCAGCACATCCACGCTCCCGTTCCCGTCCAGGTCGCACCGCGGCAGGTACCCCGCCTGCCCGTTGCTCCGCCCCCAACTCGACACGAACGTCAACAGGTCGATCACATCCACGTGCCCGTCCCCGTCGATGTCCCCAGCCACCGTCCCCAGCGGCGCAGGCGGGGCCTGGTACGTCACTGTGACCCAGTTGTACCAGCTCGTGTCCCGAGTGGCCGTGCACAGTAGCGCGTTGGGATTCCCCGGCACAAACCCCTTGGCATAGACCGCGCCGGTGGACGTCGCCGAGTAGACGAGCCGGAAGTTCCCCGCCCCATCGTTCAGGAACACCTTGCCCGCTGAATAGATGTCGATCGCCCCGTCGGCATTGTCATCGATCAGCTGCACGTCGAGCGGCGGGTCGAACGCGTCCTGATCAGTCCCCCACGCTACTTCGTGCGCGGCAAAGTGCCCCGCCCCGTCGTTCATCAGCACCGTCACCTGCGGCGCCTCCCGATCCGCTACCGCCAGGTCCATAAACCCGTCGTTGTTCAGGTCCGCCGCCGCCACGGCCACCGGGTACGGCCCCGCATCAAACGCCACCGGCGACAACAGCACCCCGCCCGTGTTCCGCAGCACCTTCACCGTGTCGTCCGACGCGCAAGCCACCGCCACGTCAGGCCACCCGTTGTTGTCCAGGTCCGCGACCGCCAGCGCATTGGGCTCGCCGCTCACCGGCACCGTCTGCCACGTCACGAACCCCCCGCCCGTGTTGTGCAGCACGCTCACGGTCTCGCTGAAGCGATTGACCACCACCAGGTCCGGCCGCCCGTCCTTGTCCATGTCCGCCGCTACCACCGCCGAAGGTCCCGCCCCCGTCGCGTAGAACCCCGCCCGGCTAAACACCCCGCTCCCGTCGTTCGTGTAGATCGACACGCCCCCGCCATCCCGCTCCGCCACCGCCAGGTCCACGTGGCCGTCGGCGTTGAAGTCAGCGGCGACCACCGCAACAGGCCACGAGCCGGTGCTGAACCAAGGTCCCTGATAGCCCCCGTTAAGGATGACCCCGACCCCGGCTATGAAGATGCCTGGCAGCGCGACATCGATCTGCCCGTCTCCGTTGAAATCGGCGACTGCGATGCTCCCGGCCCGAAGGTCGAGCTTCTGCCCATCGCTGCCAAGGACCGGGCACTGGACCCGTGCGCTGAACCCCATCGGCTCGCCCCGGGCCTGCCCCGCCGGCAAAGCGAACCCCGCTGCCATCATCACCGTCAAGACCGCCGCATATCGACGTGTTGTTGTCATGGTTGTATCTCCTCTGAATAGCCGCCTTCAGGAGCGCCTTCCCGGGATTCCTCGCCTTGCCCTACTCAGCCTTGACCCCGTTGGCATCGAAGGAAGACTCCCAGCCCTTCACATTGAGCACCGGCATGATGGCCCACTGCGTCTGGAGGTTCGCCAAAGACATGGTCGTGGAGAACGTCCCGACGCGCCACTGGTTGCCGTGGTACTGGTTGGTCCCCGGGTCGAACTGCAGGTTCCAGTTCGGAATGTGCATTTGCCCGTCGCGCGTGACCCGCCCGTCCAGGTACAGCACATTCCCATAGCCGTAGTGCCGCGTCCCTGTGAAGACCTTGTTGCCCCACCCAGTATGCCAGCCGTTGTAGTTCCCGGCAGGCGGCCGGTCATAGACTGTTCCCTTCGGCTGCGGCCGATAGTCGCAGTTGTCGGCCAGGTAGTATGTACGTCCAGGCGACTGGACCTCGCTCGGACTGACCGCCTGAATCCAGCAGTAAGGCTCGCCGTCGCCTTCGGGGTCGCTGAAGCAGTACACCCCGCACACCCCGCGTTCCATGTTGTCGTACGGTTGACCCGCCGAAGAATTGAACCCGTATGTCGGGTCCGGAATCGGCGGGTTGCGCCCGCCCCAGCCGGACGCGGACGCCGTCCTTTCCCGAATCACAGGACACGCCGAGCGGCACGTCCCGCTCGTCTGGTACGACAGCGCGTACTGGTACAGCAGCGTCTCCAACGGAGCACCTTCTCCCGTTGCCGGGTCCGCCACCTCCGGGTCCGTCGGGTCCAGCAGCCCCGGCCGCATCGCCGGACACTTGCACACGTCCGGCAGATCCGCATACGTCGTCCCATACCACTTGAAGTGCCCCGTCGCCGAATCCGTAGCCGGCGGCACCAGTCCCAACCCATGCGTCAGGATGAACCCGATGTTCGGGTCCCAGCCCAGCGTGTTGACCCCGTTGATCGTCTCGGGCGCCATGCACGTCGGCCACGGCGCATGCGGCGGATAGCAGTTGTACTGGTTGACGTACGCCGTCATCCCCACGAACAGCTGCCGCAGATTGTTCGCGCACACCTGCGCCGCACTCAAGTCCCGCGTCGCCCCCGTGAGCGACCCCACCATCCCCGCCGCCACCACCAGGCACCCCACCGTCACCGCCACGTCCCGGCCCATAAACCCGCGTCGACGCACTCCCATGGTTGCTCCTCCCGTCTCTTCTGCCGTTGTCGTTGTCACTGCCGTTTCAAATTGTCAGATTGTCAGATTGTCACATTGTCATCCGTTCCCCGCCGTCGCCCTCCGTCAGCCATACTAGGTCGGCCACAGTATGGCAAATGGCCTGCACGGCGCTGCCAGTACGCGCCCAGTGCGTGGCCGGCAGCAGCGCCGGCGCTACAGTTTGGCACCCGTAGTATACGAGTCCCCAACTGTCCACGGACAGTCTTTTTATTTGAGAGGCAATGCCCACGAAGGGCAGATGATGTGTCAGCCGATGTCCCCGGTTAGCCTGCGCAGCTTTCCTAGGAACGTCTCCGTCTTGGCCACAAGTCCTGCCGGCGACTCATATTGCAGGTGCGGCTCCACCGTCAGGAAGCCCTCGTACCCGTCCGCCCGCAGGGCCGCGATCTGCCCCGCCCAGTCGAGCCTGCCGTCCCCCAGCATCACCCACTGCCCCTTGCCCCCCTGGCAGATGGCGTCCTTGACGTGCACGTTGCCAACATACGGCCCCACCAGGGGATACCCCTCTCTCACCGGGTCCTCGGCGAAGCCCCCGTGCACCACGTTGGCCGGGTCCCATGTCAGCCGCAACGCCTCCGACCCGACCGCCTCCACGATCGCCCGGCTGGCAGCCCCGGTGTCCGCCCACGACCCCGCCCCGTTCTCCATCAGCAATGTAAATCCCGCGCGGGCCGCCTTTTCGGCCGCCTCCGCCAGCGACTCGATCACCACGGCAGGCGCCGCTCCCGTCGCCCCGGCCTGCTTCGGCAGCGCAAAAACCACGATCCGCCGCGTGTTCAGCCGACCGGCAAACTCCATGAACCTCGGCAGCAGCTCGTCCAGGTGCCGCCGGATCTCCGTCGGTGTGTCGAGCGACAGTGGAATCTTCGATCCGTCCGTCCGCATGACCGGCTTGAACAACCCCGGCGAGATGGCCGAGATCGTTACCCCGTAAGCCTTTGCTGCAGCCGCAACCAGGTCGCCCGCCCAGGCCGGCCCCTCCGGCACCCGCCAGCGATACGCGTAGCGGATCTCAAAACACTCGATGCCCCAGCCGCGGCCCAGCTCGAAGGCCGTGAACGGATCGTGCGTGCATTCATCGGTAATCAGCGAGATTCTCATGGCAAGCCTTCTCCTTAGGCTGGAAGGGGTTAGGCCTCGCATTTGTCTTGGCATGCCCATGCCTGCCAGCAGTGTACAACACGCCGCCGTGGTTGTCGCGGCCCGCAGCCTGGGGGTTACAGGCATTGGGGCTGGAGTCGAAGCGTCGCATATTGTAAGATCGCATTTCTCCGCTGGCGCCACGGCGCTCGTGCTGCCGAGGCCGCCAGCCGGCGCTTCATTGGGTGAGAGACATGACTGAACCGCAGGTCGCGACCGCCCCGGTAACCCAAGATGGCCAAAGGTCTTCCATCGAACGGTTGGCGGAGATCGTCTTCTGGTGTTTCCTGGCCTCGGGCGGCATGAGCCTGATCCTGGAAGGCACGCTGACCCGCCTGCTACGGTTCGTCCTGGGCAATACCACCCTGGCCATCACCACCGTCCTGTGCGCCTTCATGGCCGGGCTGGCCCTGGGCAGCTACGTCGCCGGCCGCCTCAGCGACCGTACAAGCAGGCTGCTCCGCATGTATGGCTTGATGGAAGGGGCGGTGGGGGTCTCGTGCCTGCTGCTGCCGTTTGCCATCCAGGCCCTGGAGCCGGCCTACCGCTGGATGTACCTGCACCTGCAGGACACGCCGCTGACGTTGAGCCTGGCGAGGTTCCTGCTGTGCGGACTCTTGCTGCTGGTGCCCTCGACGTTCATGGGGGCGACGCTACCGGTGCTGACGCGGTGGGCGTCGCTGCGGCAGGGGCAGTTGGGGCGGTCGGTGGCGCGGATGTACGCGATCAACAGCGCGGGGGCGGCGGCTGGGGCGCTGGTGTGCGGTTTTCTGCTGCTGCCGGGGATCGGGCTGACCTGGACGCTGCGGCTGGCCTGCGGGGTGGATATCGCGATCTGCATCCTGATGCTCGTGCTCGATCGCAAGTGGGATGTCGCTGCCGGCCAGGCGCCGCAGGACGCTCAGCCGGTCGAGCAGGCGACTCCACCGGAGGTCATTAGCGAGACGCTGCGTTTCGGCCTGCTGGTGGCGTACGGCCTGTCGGGCGCCGCCGCGATGGTCTACGAGGTGGCCTGGACGCGGGGGTTGGCGCTGGTGATCGGATCGAGCGTGTACGCCTTCAGCCTGATGCTGGCAGCGTTCATCCTCGGCCTGGCCGTCGGCAGCGCGATCATCGCGCGGTACATCGACCGCCTGCGGAACCAGGTGTATTGGTTCGCGGTGATGGAGTTGGGCATCGGGTTGTCGGCGATGGTGGCCCTGCCGCTGATCGGCCTGCTGCCGATCCTGATGGTCCCGGTGGTGCTGTGGTTGGCCGGTTCGTTCATGACATTGCAGATGGCCGAGTTCGTGCTGATCCTGCTGATCATGATGGTGCCGACCACCCTGATGGGCGCGGCCTTCCCGTTGGTGTGCCGGCTCTGTGTGTCGCGGTCGGGGCGGCTGGGCCGGTCCGTCGGCAGCGTCTATGCCGCTAACACGGTGGGCGCGATCGTCGGGACGTTTGTATGCAGCTTCATTTTGATCCCGCGGCTGGGCACGCAGAACGCCGTCCTGGTGGCTGTGGCGTCGAACATCCTGATCGGCGTGGCCCTGGTGCTGACGGCGCCCGGGACCGCGTGGGTCCGCCGGGCGGTAGCCGTGCTGGCGGTCGTTCCGTTCGCCGCGTGGGCCTTCCATGGGATCCAGCGGTGGGACCCGTCGATCATCGCGTCAGGGGCCTACATCTATGCCGAACGGCTTGCTCCGGTCGAGGCCGACGCCGGCTCGATCCGTGACCGCATGCATCGAGTGCCCGTCGTCTTCCACAAGGAAGACATGTGTACGGCCGTGACGGTCCGCAAGTACGCCAACGGCGTGCGGACGCTGGCCGTCGGGGGCAAGGTGGACGCCTCCAGCCGCGGCGATCTGTCGACGCAGCCTGCTGCTGGCGCATCGCGCCGTTGCTGTTGCACCCGGACCCGCACAATGCCCTGGTGATCGGCCTGGCCAGCGGCATGACTCTCAGTTCGGCCGCCTGCTACGACCTGGAGCGGCTGGACTGCGCGGAGATCTCGCCGGCGGTGGTGGAGGCCTCGCACTTCTTCGATCCCGAGAATCGCAACGTGCTGTCGGACCCGCGGGTGCACCTGATCATCGGCGACGGCCGGAACCACCTGGCACTGACGACGACGCAGTACGACGTGATCATCTCCGAGCCGTCGAACCCGTGGATCGCGGGGGTGGCGGACCTGTTCACCAAGGAGTTCTTCGATCTGTGCAAGAAGCGGCTGAACCCGGGCGGGCTGGCGTGCGTGTGGCTGCATGCCTACCAAATGGAAGAGCCGCTGTTTCGCAGCGTGGTCCGCACGTTCCACGAGACGTTCCCGCACATGGTGATCGTGGAATCGCTGCCGATGAGCGACTACCTGCTGATCGGCAGCGCGCAGCCGCTGCGCACGCCATACTCCTCGCTGACCAGCCGGTTCTTTCTGCCGAAGGTGGCCGCGGAGCTGCGGCGGATCAGCATCCGCCAGCCGGTGGACTTCCTGAAGCGGGTGGTGATGGGCGCGGACGTGGACAAGTATGCCGCCGGGGCGATGCTGCATACGGATGACAATGCGCTGCTGGAGTATGCGGCCCCGCGGGGGCTCTATCGCCGCCGGTTGGAGGTGCCCATCGCCCTGGGCCTGAATGCATTCAGGACGGGTGACGTGTCCTTCCTGGCGGCGGATCCGCTACAGCAGGACCGCCTGGGGTCGCTGCGGTCCGAGTTGGAACCGCTGGTGCGGGCGCAGGTCCTCGGCAACCAGGCCGTCGACCTGTACAACCGCGAGCGCTTCGAGGAGGCCTATGCCGCCGCCGCGGAGGCGGGCCGGCTCGATCCGTCCGGTCCGGAGGTGCTCAACGGCCAGGGCCGGAACATCCTGGCCTGGGCGATGGACCTGGGTCCGCGGGCCAGTGATTCCGACCAGGCGCGGCAGCGGGCGGCCGCCATGGCGCCCAATCTGGCGGCCACGTTTCAACGGCAGATCGAGACGTTCCTGGATTCGCAGCGATGGGCGGAGGCGGCCGATGTCCTCGAGGATGCCGCGTTCTTCCAGCCGACCAACCTTGCGGTGATCGATCAGCTGGCGTGGCTGCAGGCGACCTGTCCGCTGGAGGGTGTCCGCAACGGGGCCCAGGCCGTTACGAACGCGGCCTACTGCTGCCAGGCCACTTCCGACCGCGAGCCTGCGTACCTGAAGACACTCGCAGCCGCGTACGCGGAGACCGGGGCCTTCGAGGAGGCCGTCCGCGTGGCCGGTACTGCCGCCGGCCTGGCCCACAAGTCGGGGCAGACCGCGCTAGCCGTCGAGATCGATGCCCAGCTGGCCTGCTACCGCCAGGGCAAGCCGTACCGGCTGGCAGATCGATAACACGAGGCGAATCATGCTCAATACCGTATACCGTTTGAACGACGGCGAGAATTCCCAGTTCAGCCCGGAGAACGTCAAGGGCGAGAAGGGCAAGGCCGGCACCGCGACCAGCGATCTCGGGCCCGGGCCAAGGGGCGGCCCTGCGTGATGATCGAGCCGGGGCAGTCCCTGACCCTGGCTGAGACCCATAATGATACCCTCAGCATGCAGTTTGCGTACCTGCGGGCGGCCGAGGCCCGGCAGGCTCGCAAATCGGAGCGATAGCAGGGGCGGATTGCCGCCTCTGCCCTTGGCTGGGCCGGACCTGGGCGGTCAAAACCCGGTCCCGGCCGGCATTTCTTTCTTGAAGGGCCCCCGCGGAAACAGCATAATGGATGGTCAGATAGCAACGATGGGGCAGGGGCTCTGGCGGCCTGTGACCGTTGTCCCGGGCGGCCCTTCGGCCGCTGTGCCGGTGCGTCTTGCGTTGCCTGATGGCGCCGACTCAGGAAGGGGAACGAAGACCATGTTTATGCGCGCAGTGGTGATGTGCCTGCTGGTCTGCTGCCTGGCTGGCACCGCGGGGGCCGCCGTCCTGAACGTCAAGGCGGATGGCACGGGGGACTATGCCACGATCCAGGCGGCGGTCAACGCCGCCGCCGCCGGCGACGTGGTCCTCCTCCAGCCGGGCACGTACACCGGCGTCGGCAACCGCGATGTCGACTTTGCGGGCAAGGCCATCACCATCCAGGGCATGGATCCGGACGATCCGGGAGTCATTGACGCCACCGTTATCGATTGCCAGAACGCCGGCCGAGGGTTCCTCCTGGTCACCGGTGAAACCGGTGCATCGGTCCTGCAGGGCCTGACCGTGGTCAACGGCTACGCCGACGCCGACGGCGGCGGGATCACGTGCCGCGCGACCAGCCCCACCATTCGCAAGTGCCGCATCCGCAACTGCAGTGCCGGCAATGCGACGATGGCTGGGGCCGGCGGGGGGTTGTGCCTGGACAACTCCGCGGCCGCGGTGAGCCAGTGCATCTTCACGGGCAACGCGGCGTGCCTGGGCGGGGCGGTCTACTGCGGGGGTTCGACGGCCACACTGGCCAGCTGCATCATGGCTGGCAACAGCACGACGACGATCAGCGGCTCGGGCAACGGCTTTGGCGGTGGGGCGGGCGTCGCCTTTGTCGCCAGCGCCGTGAGGCTGACCGAGCTGCACGATCGTGTCCAATACGAGCCCGCACAACCGCGGTGGGCTGTTCATCCTGATGGTCGGTGCTCCCGTGATGGTTGAGGACTGCATCCTCTGGGGGAACGCCGGCCCGCAGATCGACGGTACGGGCCTGACTGTCGTGTACAGCGACGTGCAGGGCGGCTATACGGGCACGGGGAATTTCGACCTTGCCCCGATGCTGACAGCCGACTATCACCTGGTGCAAACGTCGCCTTGCGTCAATGCGGGCGACCCAGCCTACGCGGCGGCCGGCGCAGGACATCGACTGGCAGCCGCGGGTGATCAAGGGTCGGGTGGACGTCGGCGCCGACGAGTGGACATGGGTGGGGGACATCGATGGCGACGGGAGCGTCGACGTGATCGACCTGCTGTACCTGATTGCCGCGTTCGGCGGCAATCGGGGGGACGCCGCGTACAATCCGCGGAGCGACTTCAACGGCGACGGGTCCGTGGACGTGATCGACCTGCTCTACATGATCGAGAACTTCGGCAACACGTGATGGGGCAAGGATCGTCGTCAGGCCGAGTCGGAGCCGGCCTGTTCGGATGCGCCGGGCCATATCCGAGTCCCTCCGTGTTGGGAGTGGCCGATTGGCCCACGGCAAGCGGGGCGGCAGTTCCAGTCCGGCCGGGGCTCGGCCGGCACCTGAAATCCGTCTTCGGATCTGCCGGATAGAGAATTCGCTTGCGGCGGTGGTTGGCGATGCGTGGGTTGGCCCGTGGCAGCCAGCGGTTCCCGCAGTTGACACATGCCTGTGGCAACCCGTAGACTGACAGTTGTTCCGGGGCGTGGCGCAGCCTGGTTAGCGCGCTTGACTGGGGGTCAAGAGGTCGCAGGTTCGAATCCTGTCGCCCCGAGTTCCTAACTCCTTGTTTTGCAAGGAGTTTTGGACGTCACTTCTTCAGACGTGCTGCCGGAGGTGGGTCCATACGCAATTCTTACGCAAGTTTTTCTGCCCTGAGCATCGAGGAGAGCCTCGTACCGGGCCAGAGCATCCCGATCGTTGGCATCGGCTGTGGTAAGGTAAAATTCGCGGGTAGTTGTAATGTCCGCGTGGCCCATCAGATGCTGGAGTACATGGATAGGCGTGCCAGCGTCCGCATGGTTCTGCCCAAAGGACTTGCGAAGCGTGTGTATGGTCATGCAGCCGCTGAGCTGCAAACCAGCCTTGCGGATGTGAATGCGCATGGTCCGCCGAACGTTGTTGATCATGTAGCGGTTCTCCCACTCCCCCGACTCCATCTGGCCTGTCTTGGGGTTCCGCTTCCATGGCTTACTGGCCCGGCAGAGACGCCACATTTCGGACACTTTGGCCCATCTTTCTGCGGGCAGGAGGATGTGAGGTACGCCTTCGGGCGCTACCGCCTGCCACGCCGCGAGAGTCTGCAATGTACGCTTCGGTAGCATGAGAACCCTCGCCTCGTAGTCCGTGATGCGGAACGGCGGCATCTCCGCTGTGGTCGAACGGTCCCGGATTGTCACGACGCCTTTCTCAAAGTCCACGTCTGTCCAAGTGAGGTTGAAGAGCTCGCCGAAACGTGCTCCGATCGCGTATGCCAGCAGGTAGAAAGCACGCCATCTGGTCGAGCGTAAACTTGTAGTTGTACTTCGTGGAAGCCCGCCGATTCTGGACCTTCGATTCAAGGAACTGCTTGGCGAAGGCATTATGGGCGGCGTGCCCGAGGCAAGCATGGTTCAGCCGAGGGTGATCGGGTTGTACTTCCCTTTCGGGTCCTTGGCGATCGCCACGACGATCTGTTCCGGATACTTCGTGACGATGGCTTCCGCGTAGATGACTGCATGCTGCATGGGGCGTCCCTTCCGGTAAGCGATGCTGCGGCCATGTGCTGTCTGTGACCCTCAGTCATCAGTTCCCTACGACCTGAAGCCCAGGACCGTGGGCGACCGGCCGCACGGAGCGCCTTCGAGGAGATTGTGGCGAGTGACCGGCCTCGTGTAAACTGCCGGTATCGCCAGTGAGGGGATCATGGCCGAACGGCACTTGACCGAGCGAGAATTGGGCTTCCGGTACGGTGTGGCCAGTAATACGGGAGGTCTTACGATGAACCGAAGAAGATGGTTGGTCCTGCTCCTCACGGTATGCATGGTAGTCACTTCCGAATCCTGCCGGCGTGCCCAACCGCAGGGCTCGCCACAGACGCAAAACGCCGGCCAGGCCCAACCCCAAGCCCAGCAAGGACGCCCGATCAACACCGTGCGGGAGGCCGCCGTAGCGGGCCTGTTCTACCCCAGCGATGCCAGCGCCCTGGGTGGGATGATCGACGGGTTCCTGACCAAGGTGAACGAGAGTACCGTCGAGGACCTCCGTGGGCTGATATGCCCGCACGCCGGGTACGAGTTCTCGGGCCCAACGGCGGCGTTCTCCTACAAGACGCTGGCTGGACGGGACGTCAAGACCGTGATTGTCCTGGCACCCAGTCATTACACCCTTTTCGAGGGCGCGTTCCTGCCCCGCGTGGACGCCTATCGTACGCCATTGGGGCTGGTACGAATATCGCCAAAAGCCGACGAGCTGGCCAAGGTCAAACCCTTTACCACAGCTCCAAAATGCCAGGTCGATCGCCCCGCCTGGTGGCGGCAATCGCCCAAGGCCGCACCAGCCAATGGCGAGGATCTGCCCGACACCTGGGAACACGCCGCCGAGGTCCAGATTCCCTTCCTCCAGCGGGTCCTGAAGGACTTTGCTTTGTTGCCAGTCGTCTACGGAAACGTGGACCCAGCCGAGGTGGCCAAGGCCCTCGAACCGGTCCTGGATGACAAGACGATTATCGTAGCTAGTTCCGACCTGAGCCACTACTACCCGTACGATCAGGCCCGCCAGTTGGACAACCGATGCCTGGCTGCGATCTGCGCGATGGACATCGACAAGATGAAGGACCAGGAGGCTTGCGGCAAGGGGCCGATCCTGACGCTGATGTATCTGGCCAAGAGCAAGGGCTGGTACGTGCGACTCCTGGACTACCGCAACAGCGGCGACACCAGCGGCGAGAAGAGCCGCGTCGTCGGCTATGGGGCCATCGCCTTCTACGCACCAGGCAAGGCGGCGCAGACCTTCGGTCCTGAAGAACGTAAGTGGATGCTGGGAGTTGCCCGCCGGGCCCTCAAGGAGTCCGTTACCACTGGCAAGCTTCCGCAGGTGGATACAGCCGGTCTGGCCACGCAACTCACCGAGGCCAAGGGATGCTTTGTCACGCTGACCCGGAACGGTTCGCTCCGTGGCTGTATCGGTAACATCATGCCGCAGGGTCCGCTGTTCAGGGCGATCATGAGCAACGCGCAGAGTGCAGCCCTCCGCGACCCGCGATTTCGGCCCGTGCAGGCCGGCGAGCTGGACGCAATCGAGATCGAGATCAGCGTGTTGACAGAGCCCCAGCCCCTGCACTTCAAGGACTCGCAGGACCTGCTGGACCGTTTGCAGCCCGGCAAAGACGGAGTGATCCTGAAGATCGGGGAGAATATGGCTACGTATCTGCCGCAGGTATGGGAGCAGATCCCCGACAAGCAAGAATTCCTGGGGTCCCTGGCGGTTAAGGCGGGCTGTCAGGCAACCGACTGGAAGACCCAGCCGACCACCGTCCTGATCTACCATGTCGAGGCGTTCAAGGAATCGGAGAAGTAGCATGACGGCCGACGCGGATGCGTTCACTGCCCGCAGCCGAGCCAGCCGTGCTATGATCGTCTGGGCCGTCGCCGCCGTAGGTTTCTCGTCCGTCGTCAGCCAGCTGTCGCTCATGCGCGAGATGCTTGGGACCTTCGCCGGTAACGAGATGGTCTTGGGCGTGATCCTGGGCAACTGGCTCCTGTTGACCGGCCTGGGGGCGTTTCTGGGCCGTGCCGCCCGGCGGCTGCGAAGCCCTGCGTCGCTGCTGGTTTGGGCACAGATGCTCCTGGCGATCCTGCCGCTGGTCCAGGTCTTCCTGCTACGGACGCTTCGCGATGCGGTCTTTACCCGTGGGCAAGTGATCGGGCCGACCGGGACGGTTATGGGCAGTTTGGTGTTCCTGCTGCCATACTGCCTGGTCGCCGGCTGTTTCCTGACGTTGGCCTGCCAGGCGCTGGCCAGCCGGGGGACTCGCAGAGCATCGGACGGGTGTACCTGGCCGACAGTCTCGGCAGCATCGCAGGGGGGGCGATATTCAGCTTCATCCTCATTCGATTGCTGGACCACATGGGGATCCTCTACGTTCCGGCGGCGGTAAACCTGCTGCTGGCCGGGGGGTCTGCCTTGTGCCTGGCGAAGAAGGTGACAGCGAGCGTTGCCGGGGCGGTGGCGGACTGGCCTGATCGTGCTGGCTGCGGCGACAAACCTGGATTCCCTCTCGACAGCGTTGCAGTACCCCTCGCAGAAGATCCTCTTCCGGGGGAACTCCCCCTATGGCAGGCTCGTGGTGACCGAGTCGGCGGGGCAAATCAACTTCATCGAAAACGGTTTGCCGGTCATCTCTACCAACAACGTTCAGCAGGTGGAGGAAACCGTCCACTATGCGATGGCCCAGCGACCGGACGCGAGGCGCGTCCTGCTGGTGGCTGGCGGCGTTTCCGGCACAGCCACGGAAATCCTCAAGTACGGGGTGGGGCAGGTCACGTATGTCGAACTGGATCCGTTGATCATCGACGTCGGCCGGCGCTTCATGCCGGCCAGCCTTAGCGACCCACGAATCCAGATCATCAACACCGATGGTCGGCAGTTTCTGCGGCAAACGGATCGGGCATTCGATGTGATCATCGTGGACGTGCCGGACCCGTCCACCTTTCAGATCAACCGTTTTTTTACCTCCGAGTTTTTCCGAGAGGCCAGGCACCATCTATCCACCGGGGGCGTACTGTCGCTGGCGCTGGGGCGATATGAGAACTACGTCAGCCCGGAACTGGCACAGATGCTGGCCTCTGCGACCAGAACACTGGAGCCATCCTTTAGGAATGTGCTACTGATTCCCGGAGGGCGGGTGTTCATCCTGGCTTCGGATGGTCAGTTGCACCGGGACATCGCCACGCGGATCGAGCAGGCGGGCGTTGCGACCATGCTAATGAATCGCAACTACCTCGACGCCATGCTCACGCAGGACCGAATGACCGACCTGGCGGAAGCGGGCGGGCGATCGGCGTCGCTCAACGAGGACTTCAATCCAGTGCTTTACTACTACCATCTACTTTACTGGATGAGCCAGTTCAAAGTGAGCCTTGGACTGATGGAGGCTGTGCTGTTGATACTGCCGGTGATCTACCTGGTTCGCATCCGCGCGGTGCCCCTTGCGATCTTCGCCTCAGGTTTTGCCGCCTCGGTGCTCGAGGTGGTGCTGCTGCTGGCGTTCCAGGTGCTGAGCGGGTCAGTCTATTACCAGATAGGCGTGATTGTGACGCTCTTTATGGCCGGGCTGGCAGCGGGGGCGTTCCTGGCCAATCGTCGCTGCTCGACCGCGCCGAGGACAGCCCTCGCAAAGCTGGGATTTGCCTTGGCAGCACTGGGCGGACTGATTCCCCTGATCCTGCTGGCGCTGGCCGGGGCAGGTGGCTGGTGGGCCTCCACGACGGGTGTGCAAGCTGTGATCGGCCTGCTGACTTTCGCCCTAGCCTGTCTCGTCGGCATGCAGTTTCCGTTGGCTGGCCAAGCTGAGTCGGCCGAGACTGCCTTGACGGCTTCGCGTCTGTATACTGCTGATCTGGCTGGGGCATGCGCGGCGCCATGCTGGCCAGCACGTTGCTGATTCCGCTGCTGGGCGTGGTTGCGGTTTGTCTCCTGGCCGCGAGCTCGAACATCGTGGCCGCCACCGTCCTGCTGCTGCGAAAGCCTTAGGAGGTCGTGCTTGTGGCCCAGCTGAATTATGTGCTTATCAAGACGGTCCGGATTACCTCCTGGCCGCTGCTGGGGCTCATGGTAGTATATCTGCTGACGGGTTACGCGCTCTGCGGGCAGACAGCCATAGGCCGTTGGATGAGCGTGGATACGGCCTTGATGATCCACCGGTTCTTCGATTGGCCGCTGGTCGCGCTGTTCGTGGGGCATTCGTTGCCGGCTGTTTACCTTGCTATTGTGAGGTGGGGATGGATCAGGAAAAGAAGCAAAGCCTGAGCAAGGGCGAGCCCGAGGTACCTGGGCGGCCAGAGACCCGCCGCGGCGTCACTCGCCGCCAAGCACTGAAACAGGGGCTGGCCGGCGCCGCCGCGCTGGGCGCAGCGGGGGCCTTTTTCCGATACCTGACCCGCCCGGCTGCCGCCGCGGGGATCACGACTGAGGTCTTCCGGAACGATGCCCCGCCAGAGGAGCTCTGGCAGCTCTGGCGGAAACGCGGCTGGATCAAGGAGGCCTATCACTATCTCAGGCTAGGCCGCAATGTTCAATGCCGCGTTTGCCCGAACCACTGCATCCTGTCAGAATGGCGACCGAAGCCACTGCCGCAACAAGGTTAACCGCGACGGCACGTTGTACACCCTGGCCTACGGCAACCCTTGCGCCCTGCATATCGACCCCGTCGAGAAGAAGCCCTTGTTCCACTTCCTGCCGGGCACCTGGTCTCTTTCGTTGGCCACGTCCGGGTGCGTCTTCCGGTGCCTCAATTGCCAGAACTGGGAGATCTCTCAGAGCAAGCCCGAAGAGACCAAGGATCCCCGCGGCGAAGAGTTTCGCCTCACCCCGGGCGTTGCTTCGATCACCGCTGATCAGATGCGCCGCCTGAGTTTGTTTCCCGAGGACTTGGCCGCGATGGCCCAGGCTGCCGGATGCCCGACCATCTCGTACACCTACTCCGAGCCGATCGCCTACTACGAATACACCTATGACAGACTGCAAGGCCGCCCGGGTCCGACAGGTCCGGAATGTGATGGTCACGTGCGGATCGATTGAGGAGGAATCGCTGCGCGACCTCGGCCAGTACCTAGACGCCGCTCACGTCGATCTCAAGGGATTCGACGAGGTGACCTACCGCAAGCTCAACACGGGCAGCCTCCAGCCGGTCCTCAATACGATCAAGACGTTCAAGGACATGGGCATCTGGTTCGAGGTGATCAACCTGGTTGTGCCCACTTACACCGACAGCATCGACACAATCAAGAGGATGTGCGCCTGGCTGGTGGCGAACGCCGGCCCCGACTGTCCGGTGCACTTCTCGCGGTTCTCGCCTTTGCACAAGCTGACGCACCTGGTGCCCACGCCAGTGGGCATTCTGCTGGAGGCCCGGAACACGGCAATGGCGTTGGGACTGCGATACGTGTACGTGGGCAACGTGCCCGGCCAGCCGCAAGTCGAGGACACATTCTGCCCGAACTGCAAGAAGACCGTCGTCAAGCGTCAGACGTTCTCCGTGACCGCGATGAACGTGCAAGCCGGCCTGTGCCAGTTCTGTCAAACTCCCATTGCCGGTGTGTGGTCCTGACTACCCGGAGCGCAGACTCCATGGCGTGGCACGGAATACAATTTGCTTCTGAGTGCAGTAGGGCGTGCTTCCGGATGCCGACGTTCGGTACGGCAACCAGAGCCGCTGGTCAGAGGCACGACTGGTGGCTTGGGAGCGAAAACACTTGCGGTGGCTGGCCGGCCAGGGCGCGGAGATTGATCGGCTGCCGCAGTTCGTCGAGGCGGGACTTGGGCCAGGCCAGGCGAAGGCTTCGGCCAGGCCGAGGGTCAAGGCCAGATCCAGCCGACAGGGGCCAGATGTTGTCATAGAAACGTTCGCGGTGCTGGCGAAGGCCAGGAACCTGCTGATCCGAGCCATGGCCGGCAGCAGGCAGCTGACCCGGCCGGAACGCAAGTGGGCGGCTGCACATTTGAAGCGGGCGATCGCGCTGCTGGACAGGCAGGGCTTTCAGTAGGCACAGAGCCTTCTTGCCCCTGTAATCCCGTTGCTCTAGAATGCCATTTCATGGACGGTCGTTCCCTTATCTTCTAACCCTTCTTACAGGAGCAGAAACATGGCAAAGAGTGCCAAGGTCGCGACGAAGAGTGAGATTCTGTCGAAGATTGCAGTGGCCACAGATCTGTCCCGAAAGCAGGTGGCAGCCGTGTTTGATGCCCTTGCTGCCCAGATCAAGGCTGCAGTTGGCAAGAAAGGCCCAGGCATCTTCACCTTGCCGGGACTGGCCAAGATCGTGGTCGTCCGCAAGCCCGCCGTGCCGGCGCACAAGGGCATCAACCCGTTCACCAAGCAGGAGCAGATGTTCGCTGCCAGGCCGTCCCGCAAGGTCATCAAGGTGCGGCCGCTCAAGGCTCTCAAAGACATGGCCAAATAGAGGCCCACATTCAGGAATGCTCAGGGTGAAATAGAGGAGACTCACATGCGAAGGTCGAAACTGTCCACCGTGACTGTTGCCGCGCTGCAGCAGGAGATCCAGCGCCGCCAGAGGATGTTGCCCAAACTGATCGCCCAGCGCGATGCCCTGAACCGGGAGATTGCCGAACTCCAGGGGATGGCTACGCTCGCAGCTCCGGGCAAGGCTTCGCAAGCATCAGCCCCGAAGAAGGCCCGCAGGCGCCGGGCCAAGAACAAGATCAGCCTGGCCGATGCGCTGGCACAGTTCGCCAAGGGCAAGGCGAAGGTGAGTGTCGGGCAGGCGATGGAGGGTGTTCTTGCCGCCGGCTACAAGAGCAAGTCAAAGGAGTTCCGCAAGATCGTCAACAAGACGCTGCTCGAGGACAAGCGGTTCAAGAACGTCGGCCGGGGCGAGTTTGCGCTGAAGGGATAGAATCCGTTGTTGCCTCCGCGAAGACCGACTTTACGACCCGGTCGTCGAATCGGGGTGCAATTGCCTCGCAAGGGAGGAAGTCATGCGACCTGTGAACCTGTCAATTGCCGTAGGAGCAATCATCACGTGCCTGGCGATCGTCGCCAGACTTGGAGCGGATCAAACGACCTCACAGCCTGTTACATCCGATCAACGGCAAGTCGCGGAGGCCTCGAATGCCTTTGCCTTAGATCTATATACGCAGGTCCGCCACGGGCAGGCGAACCTGTTCTTCTCTCCGTTCAGCCTGTCGACCGCGCTGGCAATGACCTATGCCGGGGTGCGCGGGCAGACCGAATCACAGATGGCGAAGGTCCTGCACTTCCCGAAGGACCAGGACCAGTTGCATCGGGCCTTGGCCGGCACGATCCAAGCCCTGAACGCCGGTGGTCAGGGCGGCAACTACACGCTGAGCGTAGCCAATGCTTTGTGGGGCCAGGAGGGCCATGTCTTCTTGCCGGCGTTCCTCGACCTCGTCCAGCGCAACTATGGTGCGGGGCTATTCAACGTTGATTTTGCCGCGACCGAAGCAGCCAGAGTGAAGATCAACTCCTGGGTCGAAAAGCAGACCCATGATAAGATCCGGGATCTGATCCAGCCCGGTGTGCTCGACGCGCAGACGCTTCTGGTCCTGACCAATGCGATCTACTTCAAGGGGTTCTGGGCCCAGGCCTTCGACCGGAAGAACACCAGGCTCGAGTCGTTTCACGTCAGTACAGACAAAACGGTGTCTGTGCAGATGATGAACTCACACAAGGGGTCTTTCCGGCACATTCAGAAGGACCGCTTCTGGCTCCTGGACCTGCCCTACAAAGGCGATACCCTCTCCATGGTCATCCTGTTGCCGTACGAGGAAGAAGCACCGCAAAGCCAGCCTGCCGATTCCAGCCAGTCTGTCAGCGACGTATCCCGATCTGGCCACCTTGGAGCCTTCGGTTACATCCGACAGGCTGCAGGGCTGGCTCCGGGATCTGGACGCGCAGCCTCCTCGGGAACTGCCCGTGTATCTACCGCGTTTCAAGATCACCTGGCAAGGCGAACTGTCACGGACGCTGACGGACATGGGCATGAAAGACGCCTTCTCTCGGAACGCCGATTTCAGTGGAATGGATGGCAAGAAGGACATCTACATCTCCAAGGTGGTCCACAAGGCGTTTGTGGATGTGAACGAAGAAGGCACCGAGGCCGCTGCGGCTACCGCGGTGATCGGGCGCGCGATGGCGATCCGCCACATGTCCATCTTCCGTGCGGATCATCCGTTCCTGTTCCTGCTCCGGGACAGCCGCACCGGGACCATCCTGTTCATTGGCAGGGTTGTGAACCCGACCGGTTAGGAAAAGAAGACTTCGGGATGCCACCACGTTCATGCGCGCCACTCAATGCTCCCGTTTCTTCTCGGGCTCGACCCGCAGGAAGTCGGCCAGGCGGGTGCTGAAGATCCAGGCCATGTCGTGCGAGGCGCGGTTGTTCTGGTCATGACCGGCAAAATAAAGGACTTGGCCATGATCGGCCTCGAAAGGCGAGACGGCAAAGGAATAGGTGTTCACCAGAATCGGCTTTTCCGGCGTGCTGCGGCCGTTGACCTCCTTGAGGCGATAGTGGCCATTGGCGTTGCGGATCGCAATCACGCTGCCGGCGTAGAAGCCTCCCCGAGGCCCGCCGCCCCAAGTCGGAAACTTGTGGCCGGTGATCGTGGACTCGAAACCGACGAGATGGACCGTTTCGCCGGTGGCGGGGTCGGTGACGGCGTGGAAGTCATTGTAGGCGGCGAGAATGAAACTAACCGGGTTTCCGCCGAGATACTGGCTCACCAGGTCGGCCAAGATGACTTCCCTGGTGCGTGTGAAGGTGCCGTCGGCAGCTGGATCGAGGCGGTAAATGTTGCCGCGACTCCCCGGGCCCTCCGACATGGCGAAGATCAACGACTCGCCTTTGCCTTTCGGGTTGGGAATCGCGGTAAGTCCCCGGATGCCGCCGCAACCGGCTGTCACGGGCTTCGGGAAGATATCGCTCAGGTCGTGGATTACCTTGTAGGTCGGTACCTCCCCGTCGCTGCGCCGGTAGATCTGCCTCCCGGCTGAGAAGAACAGGTCGCCGTTGGCCTCGATGATGGCCAGCGGCCGCATCTCCACGGGGCCGAATTCCGGCTTGGCGGCCCATTTCACCTTGCCCGGCGCGGTCTGGTCATAGACGCCCGAGAAGATTCCGAGCGTCCCGATCGTCAGGAAGAGGCGATCGACACCGGTGACCTTGTCGCGATGGACCGCCATGGCCCGGACAGACATCTCGCCCCGGGTCTCGGCCTTGGGGCCGGAGTAGACGGCGCTGCGGGTCCAGTGGCCGGTGGCATCGTCGCGGGAGAAGAGGGAGACTTCGACGTGGTCCGGAAACGGGGTGTGAGTGCTGGCCAAGAGCAGGTTGACCGGCTTGGGCAGAGGCTTGCCTGCAGAGTCGGTGCGGAAGGTGACGGACTTAAGCACTTCCGTGCGCAGGTGTTGCGGCCCCAGTTCCAGGTCAACGACCCATTTGCCGCCGGGCTGGTCGAGGCGAAGGACCTGTGCCCAGCCGGTCGTGCGATCGTTCCCGCCGTACCAGATGTTCCGGGAATCGCACCAGTAGCTCGTTGCCGGCGAAAAGGCGGCCCTCGTGGGAGACGAGGTGAATGATGTTGGCGCCGCCGAGGTAATGGCCGGCGGGATCGGTCTGGCCGGCCTGGTAGGAACGCTGCCAGCCGGGTTCGACGAGATCGCTGTTGCGCTGGGGCACGGCCGGAGCGGTGCTGGTCGTCGACCCGGGCCCGGGTTGGGCCCCCAGCGCTGCCGCCACCAGTGCCATCCCGAGCAATGTCCTATGCACGAATGTGTTCCCCTGTAAGGGCCCGCGTCCGCTCAGGGCCATGTCTGAAGAGTAACCACTGCCATCCTGCGGTCGGTATGCCAGGGATCTCCGCCGCCGTTGCGGCCGTCCGGCTTCGGCTGGAAGTTGTCGATCCATTGAAGCGATTGGAACGACTTGGTTGCTTGCAGGTCTTGAATGAGTTTGTCCCTCTCGGCATCGATGTCCGCCGCGATGTGATGCGTGATCTGGCCGGTAGTGTGGCTCACGCCCACACCGACATCGTAGGTGGCTGCGCCGATCCAGACCGGCTGCCCTGATCCGTCTAACTGCTCGGACCGCCAGAAACGTACATGGTGGCGGTGTCTGGGATCATGGCCTGCCGGCTGCTCGAAGGCCAGATCCTCCTTGCGGCCCCAGACATAGAGGTGGCTGACCGGCGCATCTGGATAGGGACGCTTGAGCACGACATCTGCTGCGATACGGATCGCGGTTCTCAGGGTAGTCGGGTCTGCCGGGAACCAGCCGGCTTCAATCATGATCCTGGCAAGTCCTTCTTCGCTCCCCACGATCGAGATGTTCAACGCATCACCGGGGAGACCGCCAGTGGCGGTTGCGCAACATGGCGCCTGCCGCAGACCGGGGTGCAGCGATCGCAGGTGGATCTTCCAGTACGCCGGCAGGAAGATGTAGGCGATCAACAGCCAAGCAGCGAGGGCGCCAAGGATGATGCGCCGTACAAGCGGGAGGCGATGATGCCTCGCGCGTCGAGGTTCGGCGACGGCCGAGGCGTCATGGTTGCCCTGGCTCGTCGACTGGGCATCGGGGACTGCTGCGGGAACTGAAGTGTCGTCAGGCTTACCGGTCACTGCGTCGTTTCCTCATGCTTCCCGGACACTCCCGGGGCCGTGAATGGCAGTGATTGTACCAGGGGGCGGCCCAACAGGCATTGTTGGCTACGAGGGCCTTGGGTGCCAGTACGCATGCCCCTCAGACATGACTGCCGCGTCGTGTCCAAGAAAACAGCCGACGACATCGACCGACGACAAGGGGGCGACGAGCAACGGACGGCCTTACTGCCAGCCTCTTCCGATTCCCGAGAAGAGGCTGGTCACAAAGATGACATGCCTCGGAGATGAAGACATGAAACCCAAACAGAAGTTCAGTGCAGGAACGATCTCCTGTGCGTTGTGGGAGAACGACACGACCATAGACGGAAGAACCGTCAGCGTCCTGAAGGCCACAGTCGAGAGACGGTATAAGGACAAGGATGGAACCTGGAAGTCGTCGGGCAGTTTCGGCAGGAACGAGATCCCGCTGGTTGTCTACTGCCTGATCAGGGCGTATTCCGCGATACCGGAAGGCCACGAGGCGGATGAAGTCCTGACGCAGGAGTGATTGGCGGTGGGAGCATGACCGAAGAAGGTGTCCGGGAAATACGCAGCGGTGGCGCCCCGCGGTCACTTCTTCGATTCCTTCCGCTCGATGCAGATGGCGTCGTTCGAGTAGTCGCGGATGTACTTGAAAGAGACGAAACCGTAGCCGTCGTGGCCGAAGCGAGGACCGAAGCTGTTGCGGAAGATGAAGTACCCGCCACCCGGAAACTCCGTGCCCTCGTGGAACCCGACGAGGTCGATCGAGTGACCGTCGAACATCGGGTTCTTCGACGGGTCGCTGTGGTGGCTGTCATTCCGCGGATATTCCCTCAGGAGGGGTACGTGGTCGATAGTCACAGTCTCGAACTTCTCAGGCCACCAGATGCCCGTTGCCACCGGGTGAGCGGCCCTGAGTGCGGCCTTGGTGGCCTCTAGATCTTTCTCCGACATGCCCCTCTGATTGTCCCACTCTTTGATGAAGGTGAGGGGGAACCGCTCGAAGTTCTTGCCCGACGCGATCACCGACCTCTTGGGCCTATCGTGGTGCTTCGGATGGAATGTCGCCTGATTGGGCATGTCCCTGATGGGAACCATGCCAAACTTCTGGTAGCCGCGGATGATGTCGGAAAACTTCCCGCCGTCGGAGTCGGTCTTGTTGACACGGTTCTTCGCCCAGTTCAGGTACTCTTCCGAGAGTTCGAGGTTCTTCACCCCTTTCGTACGGGCGGTGTGATACTCGATCAGGAAGGTCGTGGCGAAGACCGAGCATGTCCCGCGGTTGCCCTGGTCGCGGACGGCCAGCCCGAGCTTCTCGATCTCGGGTCGAAGGTCCACCATGGGTGCGATGCGGGCGCTTGGCTGGAAGGGAATCTCGATGCGTGGCGCCGTTCGCAATGGCTCTTCCTTCGCCTGCGAGCAAGCCGGGCCGGCGAGGACGACGAGCGCTGTACAAGCGACGCCAAGGATCAGGTGTCTTGGAAAGAGCACGCGGATCTCCTTCATGGGTATCCTGCATTCGCACGACCGGGGCAACCTTCCCCCGACACCAAGCTGAATACTCACGGGGGCGGTTGATTGCAGCCATTTGATCGACATGACAAGCAATTGTATCCAGGGCAAGACACTCGCTCCTGGCAAACTGCCAAGCAACACGATTCCGGCTTCTTCATCGCGGACATGCCTCGGGGGGAATGTGGATGCAAGCCTCGGCACGGAATGGCCCGGATCAGATGCCCCGCGCGTTCCGTACCCGGATCTTCGCGTTCACTTGCCGATAGAGGTGTCCTGTCAGTTAAAGCTGATGCCACCAGATCGATTGCATGCCGCCGGATTCACCGTTCTGCTATGCTGACCGCCTCTGCTTCCGTGCAGGTACCAATGCCAGCAATGCCAGCGCGATCGACGCCGGCTCTGGCACAGCTGCTCCGCCCAGGTCGGTCGAAGCGTTGAAGCCGCCCGGGGCAAATGTGAAGACTCTTGCCTCGTCGACAACACCCGCATACGTCGACGGCGTCGCATCAAAATTGCCGATCGAGAGCATGTCCGTGGCGGTGGCGGGTACGTAGGAGGCAAAGGCGATGGAGTTCTTGAGGACATCGTTGACGTAGACGTCAAATGTGCCCCCGTGCACTACCAAGGCCATCTCTACTGGGGTACCCGGGACCACCGGCACTCCTGTGGGAATCGTCGTGCTTCCCACCAGCGCCTGGTACTGTCCGGCAACAATACCCAGACCCGCACCATTGCCAAGGGTGTCGAGCGGGGTGCCATCGCCGCCATTGTAGAACGGCCGGGCATAGGCCGGCGTCGTTGCCAGGATGTAGGCCTCCAAGCCGAAGTTGTCGGTCAACCCGGTCACCGCAGAGGCCTGGTAGCGCGAATCAACGTTTGTGAAACGCATGGACATGGAGCTGCCAGGGGCCAAGCCGACGCCCACGGGCGGTCCAACTGAGCTCGTCCCGTTGTAGAAGGTGAGGCCAACCTTGCTGGCGTTCACCCCGGCCGCGCTATCTACGGTCACCGGGTTCCCGGGATTCAGTGGCAGAGCCCCGGGATCTGACTCTCCCAGATGGTAGAGCCGGACATCCGTCACTGCGGCGAAGGACGAGGAACTCATAACAACACTGACCAGGAGTGCAAGTGCAAACGGATGCGTACGCGCCATGCCCCACCTCCACAATACCCCATCGGTCAATAACATGCGTCCGACTTCAACGGAAGTCGGGCTACACGCCAGTATTCTAGCGCGAGCGGGGCCAAACCCGCGAAGTGCACTGGTCAGGCTGCGTGCCGACGCAGCATTGCCGTGACATTCGAACAGCGAAGATTCGAGTTCCTGATGCGTGGCGCTGTCCTTCGATCGCCTCGGAGATGAACCAGAAGTTGTCTCAGCGACGGACGTTACAGCGAAGAAGGACCGATGGGGTCGTCTGACTGGCCGACTGTGTTCGGCCATATTGCCGGGGGCGTACATGTCACAGGCCGTCCAAAGGCCGAATACGATCAGTGTGCTGAACTGGGGACAGATCGCCCCAAAGTATCGTCGAAAGGCATTATACGGGAAGCTGCGAGCAAAGGTAGGCGAGATTCTTCGGGAATTGTGCCGGCAACGTGGCGTGGAGTTGGTGGAAGGGAAGGCCCGGCCGGACCACGTGCACATGTGCCTGAGCATCCCGGCGAAGTACAGCGTGGCGTTCTTGATCGGGTTCCTGAAGGGCAAGAGCGCGGTCCGGATTCACCGGCAGTTGCTGCATGAGCGTCGGATGACCGGGCTGCCCTTCTGGGCTCGCGGGTACTGCGTCAGTACCGTGGGCCTGGAGGAAAAGCAGATCCGGCAGTACATTCAGGAACAGGACAAACTGGAGTCTTGGCAGACGGAACTCGGTCTGGAGTAGAGGCCGGTAGCGGGCCCAATGGGGCCTTCTTCAAACCACCTGCTCTGCAGGTGGTCGATGATTACCTACGGTACTGGCGACAAAAAGCAGGTGGGTCCCGTGCCCGTTCCGAGGGAAGTCACTGAGCTGCTGGCGGTCGGATGGAGCATCAGTTGCGCCCTGGGGCGCATCCGCGGCAAGTGGCGGATCCTTGAAGTGGCGAACGTATACCCGCTGTAGGCCTTGCGTCGTTTGCCGCACCGACTTATCTACGCCGGCCGGATGCTGAGGGTGACATCGCTGGCGCCGGATATCGTGGAGGCCATCGTTTATGGCAAGGAGCCGGAGGGGATCATCTTGAGGCAGCTGCATGACGGGGTGCCGCTGTGCTGGCGGGGGCAGCGGCGGAGCGGGGGATTCTCTGCCAAGCCAGCGGGAGCGTAGCCGCACCTGCGGCAGCACACGGATGTTGCCGCAGTTACGTCCTGCGAGATATGGCAATAATCGCGTTCTGTATCGTTGTTTCCCCAGCCGCGTTAGGCCACTTCGGTCCCACGCTCTACCGACGACAATCGTCAGAGAACATTCTTGGCGGACACGCTCCAGATCGTCTGGTCAACGAACCAAGAACCGTCGCGCAAGAGGACCTCCGCGGCGTATTCCACTACTCATACAACCACGCTATGTCCCGCAGTATGGACGGGTCTGTGCCCCACCACGGCATCAGGTCGCCGTACAGGATCCATTGTGTTCCGGCCAGGACAGTCTGGTACTGGGCAGCACGGTTGCCTCCAATCGCGGGCGACAGCAGGAGATTCAGGTAGTCCCGCTCGCCGTTGTACTCGCAGTAATACTCCAGCGGCGGCAGGCTGGAGCGCACCAGGTCGACCCGCGGCGCAAGGTTCAGGTCACGACTGGGCCGGCCGATGGGCGAGATATAAGCCAGCGAATCGCCCGCAGGCACCAGGGATGTGTTAGGAATGGGGTGCACGGCCTGGCTCGGATCGGCCGGCGGCGACGGCACGTTCTGGTCGGAGTAGATGTTCGACGGCGTGATCGCGTTGTACGGCGGGAACGGGTTGAGTGGAACCGTGCTGTTGTTGCACGCCAACTGGTAGTAAAGATCAGGCTGATTGCCCTGGGCATACGGTTGCGCCGGATCCAGGTCACACTCCACCTGGGTCATAATCAGCTGGCCGCCCGTATCGTCCGGGCCCAGAGGCTGGAGATCCTTGAAGATCGTCACCACGTTCTTGACCCCGATTCCACGTGGACTGACGAAGTAATCGACCTGGCATTGAAAAAGCGGGTCGGGCCAACCCGCGGCCGGAACCACGGTGACAACGTGGATCGTGACGAGATCGTCCCTGGACTGATCGACCGAGAACGACGCCTGGGCGAAGCCGTTGCCCGGTACGCCCGTCCAGACCATCCATCTCTTGTCCATGTAATTGAAGCCGGACCAGAACCCTTCCCACGGCAGCATGTTCCCATTCGCGTCACGATGCCCGAATGGGTATTCCGGGCTGTGTCCCTTGATAGGTGAACCGCTATTGGTCGTCGTGCCGGGCGCTCCGCCGTCAAAACCGCCGATCAGGTTTACACCATTCACCCAGAAGTCGGTGAAGGTGTTGCCTGCGTGGTTGTACACCGCCAACAGTTGCCCATTGTTGTACACGAACGTCTTGTCGCTTGTCGTTTCGTAGGTCAGCAGATCGTGCCGATACGAGCACGGGCCGCCCATCCCCACGGCCGCTACCGCCGCACAGGCAAACAGCCATCGCCACGCTGGGCGGACAAGGCTCCGCATGTAGGAACGATGCATGGTCCTGCCTCCTGTCTGCCCCCGCCAGATTGACCAGAACTGCATACCGCCGACGCCGTCCCAAAGATGTGCGACAAGAGAAGATCGCCACATCCGGCCACGTCGATTGTACAGCATCCAGCACAGGGCATTCAACCTGACATATCGTCTGTCGAATACTTCCCGACGACCGTCACCCGCGGTGCACATGGTTCCACTGGACTTGACCGGTTCTGCACGCAACGCGGCGATCATGCAGCTGTCCTCGGCGACAACAGCTGCAGCCTCGTGACGAGCTCTTGGCTTGCCCGCCCCCCGCGGGCAGGAGCAGCGAGGGCCTGCCAGCCATCCAAGCGGCGCCGGGAAGGCGCTTGTGACGGCCGGAAACGCGCTTGTCGAAACGCCGAAGATGGGTAGAGTTATCAACATCGCTGAGGGCGGTCCACAGCGAAGAGTCATCTGGGACATCCTGGTTACATTCATCTCCGGTCGAACCGCGGTTCAGGCGGAGGACAAGCCCCATGGCGATCGAAGTGCCGGCCGAACTCAAATCAACCATCCCGCTCACTTGGTTCGGGAGAGTGCTCGCGGCCACGCCCGTGGTCATGGCGGTGGTGGCGACGATGCTAGCGGGACTGTCCTCCAGCGAGATGACCCGCGCCCAATACGATCGCTCACTGGCGGCGCAACAGCAGTCCAAGGCGGGCGACCAGTGGAGTTTCTTCCAGGCCAAACGGCTGCGCGGGGCCTTCCAGTCCAACACGGCCGAGTTGCTTCAGAGCCTTTCCGAGGTCCATCCGTTCGACCCGGCTGCCCTCCGCCGCGCGACAGAAGGGCACGATGACCTGGTTAAGCTGCTCGATTCTCCGGCCGCCGCGGAGGCCCTGGGGTGTCTGCAGCGCGGCGCTGTGCCTCCCGCTCCTGCCGCACCGGCGACAGATCCAAGAGTAAAGGCCGCGCTCGACGCAAAGGAAAGGCTCAAGCCCGACTCGGCAATGGCGGCTCTGCTGGCGCCCATCACTCCTGACACCCTCAACGCAGCATTGCGCGCCGCCCAGGACCAGGCCGATGCCTTCGATAGCGCCACGAAACCGATAAACACGGTCATAGACCAACTCGGCGCTCTGCTACCCGGATTGACGGCGGACGTGGCAGGCAGCGGCGGGATGACAGATCGGCCGGTGATTCGCGATTTCATCGCAGCGCGCTTGCGCTACACCGCCGCGCGTTACGAGGTCGAGGCAAGGCTCAATCAGTCCATCGCAAATACGTATGAGTTGCAGGTTCGCAAGAGCAACCTCACAGCAGAACGCCACCACGCGCGCAGCGAAAAGTTCTTCTACGGGATGTTGGGAGCCCAGTTGGGAGTGATCGTCTCCACCTTTGCAGTGGCGGCGAGGCGACGCAGCTTGCTCTGGTCGCTGGCGGCAGCAGCAGGATTGGTAGCGATCACGTTTGCCGGCTACGTCTATCTATTCATATAAGGGGAAGATTGAGCCGACCGTTCACGGAGCAGCTGGCCACTTGGGTTGTTGACAAAGCGTCGCATGTTGGTGAGATAGCGCCCTATCTTCGGCCACCCTCCGTGGGCTCATGCCCACCGGCGGTTCACACCTGTCGCAGTGGGGCGCCACAGCCCGGATGCTGGGGGTAAACGCATGTCCATGTGCCGTGCCTCTTGGGCTACCTGAGCAGCTGACGCCACGTAGCGTCTATGCCCTCGCTACCCCCTGGTCCGGCACAAGATCGGCCGTGCAATGAGCACACTTTCTGGCCTTGATCGGGATCGCTGACAGGCAGAACGGGCATTCTTTGGTGGTCGGTTCAGTGGGGGTCGGGGTCTTGGCAGCCTTCATCAGGACCCCGAGCAACTTGACGATCACGAAGAACACGGCCGCCGCAATGATCAGGAAATTCAGAAGGTCTCCGAGGAAACTCCCGATCTTGATCTGGCCGACGTGTCAGGTCGTATAGTCCATCGCGGGCTGAGAGGCCACGGCCGTGGCTGAACTGACCGCCGTCTTGACGTGGTTGACCAACGGCATGATGACATTCGATACCAAGGACTTGATCACATCGCCGAAGGCTGCACCGATCACCACCGCGATGGCTAGATCGATCATGTTGCCCTTGAACGCGAATCCCTTGAACTCCTGCCAAAGCTTGCGCATTGCGAATCTCCTGTAAGCCGATAGTCTCCAGACAACTTCTTGCCGACGATCACTGTTAGCAGCGTTCACGATTCTACTGGGTGTTGGCCTTTCGACCTGCGGGATTACCTCGATTGTCTGGCGCAGCAGGAGGAAGGTTCTCTCGATCCCCCAGACGATCGCTTCGTTGACATCCAATCGACGAATAGCCATCGGGGGTTCTCCTGTAGGCGGCGTGAAACGTAGTCTCTGCCGGATGATCCGAGATTCTGAAATCACCTTTCCTGGCTACTCCCGCGGATGTTGCGTCATCATCATACAGCGCCTGCCGGCCGGATGACTCTCGCCGCCGTGCTGACAGGAGCAGCAAGAGAGGCAACCGAGTGAGGCTGCGATGCCAACACCTGATGCGGCAGGTGCCTGCAAGACTCGTGCGGCTGATGTCGCCATATGAGGCATCAGTCCGCACAGACTCGCACTGTGACCGCCGGGAAGAACTGCTGGGACCCCTCCGCAAGCACCTGTAACCCTCAGGACCATCGGCGCTTGCCGCAGCAGACCGCTGTTCTGTAGACCGCAGCATCAGAGCGGTTTACAGAACCGCTGTCGTCTGTCATCAGTATTGAGTTGCCAATGTCTTGCAGTACGGCCGCAGAAAACTTGTCACCTGACTTGCTACTAAGATTGGCGAGGTCGCCAGATCTGAGAACGCTGGTTGTGGCTTGGCCGCGTCTGTCTGAACATGTCCGGGCCGGAATCCTGTCGCTCATCCAGTGCGGGTTCCGAAAATTCTGACCACCTCTTTTCCGGAAATTCTGGCCACTTTTGAGGCCTGGATTTCCGGTAATGTTTTCTCGCGATGGCCGGGGGCAATGGTGCCGCCGGGCGCGAGGAACAAGGAGGATGATCAGCATGTTGGATCGGGTACGCATTTGGACGCTGCGGCAGGCTGGACACACCTTGGAGGAGATCGCCGAGACCGTCGGCGTGGGCAAACGCTCCGTACAACGCATTCTGCGGGAGCCGCCCATCACCAGTCCGGAGGCCGCCGCCACACCCCAGTCACGACGCATCGGCCGGCCCAGCCAGGTCGATGCATTACGATCGCAGGTGGAGCAGATCTTGCAGGCAGAGCCGCTGCTGCCAACCGTGGAGGTTCTCCGTCGCGTGCGGGGTCTGGGCTACACGGGCGGCAAGTCGGCCGTCTACGAACTAGTCCGGTCTGTGCGTCCCAAGGCGCAGCGCGGGCCGGAGGTGCGGTTCGAGGGGGTGCCGGGCGAGTTCAGCCAGCACGACTTCGGCAGCGTGGCGGTCACCTACGCCGACGGTTCCGACGAGAAGGTTCACTTCTTCGCCTCGCGGCTGAAGTACTCGCGATGGACGCACGTGGTCACGGTGCCGGATGAGAAGGTCGAGCCTCTCATCCGGGCCTTGCTGAAGGCCTTCGAGTCGTTTGAGGGGGTTCCGTTGCGGGCGGTCTTCGACAATCCAAAGACGATCGTGACCGGGCGAAGCGAAGGGTTCATCGACTGGAACCAGACCTTCGCCCACGTGCCGGTGGATTACGGCTTCGGGGTGGAGTTGTGCTGGCCGCGGCGGGCCAACCAGAAGGGGTCCGTGGAGAACCTGGTCGGCTGGGTCAAGGGCAAGCTTCTTCAAGGTTCGGCGGTTCCATGACCGGGCAGACCTGGAACAGCAACTGCTCGCCTGGCTGGAAGAGGTGAACCTGCGGCGGCCCAGCCGGGCAACCAACCAGATCCCGGCCGAACGAATGAAGGCCGAGCGGGAACGCCTGTCCCGCCTGCCGATCCGGCCGACGGAGTATCCGCTACGGGTGCCGGTGACGGTGCGGACCACCGGGTTCGTCGAGCACGAGGGCATTCGCTATTCGATGCCGCCGGGCACCATCGGCATCCCCGGCACGTTGTTCCTGTATCCCGAACGGGTGCGGATCGTCACGCGTGACGGAACCCAGGTGGAACATCCCCGTTACCCGGAGGTCGGACAAACGTCGTATCGTAGCGAGGACCGCGTGGCCAAGCTGGCGGCGGTCCACGGCCAGCGGGCCCAACTCTATCAGAAACGCCAGGAGATCCTGGAATTGGGGCCATCGGCGGAATCTCTGCTGACCGAGTGGGTGCACCAGCCGCGGATGAACTGGAAGGTCCAGGTAGAGCAGACTGCATAACCTGCTGCTGGAGTATGGCCCCCGGCGAACGCTGGGAGCGATTGAGCATGCCCTGTCCAACGGCCGGCATCACGTCAAGGCGATCACCTGGGTCCTGGAGCGGGAGGGCGTGCGATGAAACCGACACCCCCATCGACTCCTGCCAATCCCTCGGCTCCGGGCCCTGCTGCGGTGGACCTGGAGGGCCTGCTGCGGCGCCTGCACCTGCCGACGATCCGCCGGCTGTACGCCGAGTTGGAGGCACGCGCCGAGACCGAGCAGATGAGTTACCGCGACTACCTGGCGCTCCTGGTGGCCGAGGAGGTGGCCCATCGCAGTGAAACGCGCATCCAGCGGGCGGTCCGCAAGGCCGGCTTCCCGTTCCTGCGGACGATCGAGGAGTTCAACTTCCAACTCCAGACGGCTGTCCGGCTGTCCCTGCTGGGCAGTTACCTCGGTCCGGAACTGGTCAGCGAGGGGCGCTGCCTGATCCTGGGTGGAACTTCCGGAACGGGAAAAACCCATTTATCGATCGGGGTCGCCTATCGCGCCATCCAGAACGGTTACGACGCCTACTTCACCACCGCGGCCGAACTGATCGACGAGCTGTCCGCGGCCGCCGGGGCGGCCCAACTGCGCAAGGCGCTGGTGCCGTACGTGCAGCCGCACGTACTGGTCATCGACGAGGTGGGCTACCTGACCACGGGCACCGACGCGGCCAACGTGCTGTTCCAGGTGGTCAATCACCGCTACCTGCACAAAAAGCCGATGCTGCTGACCACGAACAAGGCGCTGAGCCACTGGGGCCAGGTGCTGCACGATGCGGACCTGGCCGAGGCGATTACAGATCGGATCCTGGAACGTGGGCGATTCATCCAACTGCGTGGGCCGTCCTATCGGACGCGGCATCTGAAGGCGGCCGAGAAGGATGCCGAGCCGGCAGGCCTTTGAGGGTGGACCTTGCGGGACCACGGCTGATCGATAGGATCGAAGATGACCTGGGCGGAGGATAGGGCGCCGGTGGGAACCGACCCGAGCGCAGACCCAGGGGCTAAGACCGAAGGGCGGGCGGCGACGACGTCATGCCGCCCGTCTTTCCTCACCCTTCGGGATTAGCATCAAAGCGATAAATCCCTCGCGGCAACAGCCGCGAGCCGTCAGTGGCCATCGTCGGCAAAGGTGGCCAGAATATCCGGAAAAATGTGGCCATATTTTCCGGAACGCGCATCCAGGGAGTCACCGGCTGATGCCGAGGACCACCAGGCAGCGAGCGGCACATCTTCTGACGGTCAGGCACCGATGCGTTCCCGGCCAACAACGGCGTCGCAACGCTGCAATCCCGCCTTGCCTAAGATCCACACCATCGGGCACCAGTCGGTGAAACCGGACTGGAACAGGTTCAGCCCGACAAAACCGGCGAAGAGCAGCCAGTACGGGCTGTGCACATACGCCAGCATGGCACTGGCCATCACGAAGAAGCCCGCGATCAGTCGAAGGGCTCGTTCCACGGTCATAGTATTTGCCTCCACATGGTACCAGATGTCAGCAGCGCATCCGATGCACCGGTCCATATTCCGCAATGTCCACTGCGGCAGCGCACCTGTCCTTCGCAGTTCGGGCCTGTGCCGTCACGCTCGATCTCGTCTTTCATCAAGCCGGCGGCTTCAGGAACGTCAGCGTCTTGCTTTTCGACATAAATCCTTGTTGCCGAATGACCCGGCCATCGGCATCCACAACCAGGATCGTGGGAACCGAGCTTACGTTGTAGCGCTGCGCGATCTCCTGGCTCGCCGGGGCGTCGACATCCAGCAGAACCGGAATATACCCTGCCATGACTGCTTGCCGGACCTGCTCATTCGGCCAGACCTCGTGCTTCATCACCTGGCAGGGCGGGCACCACGAGGCGCTGAAATCCAGCAGCACCGGTTTGCCCGTCTGCTTCGACGCGGCCAAGGCAGCCTGGAAGTCAGCCTGCCAGGCGATGCCATCGGCTGGGGCTGGGATCTTCGCGAGCCGGTAGAACGTGCCTTTGACCATGGGCCACTGTAACCAGACAATCAGCACCAGCACGGCAATCCAAATGAGCGCCGATCGGTGTCGATTCAGGAACTCCAGTGCCTGGCCGCTGCCACTCTGCCCTGTTTCTGGCATATCTGCTTCTCCCATGGGTTTGCCCCGCGCTCGGCGAGCCGGCTGCTAATGCTTTGTGTGCCCATTCGCGTGTCCGCTAGTGCCGGCAAGCACTGGCTGTCTTGCGGCCTTACGTTCCTTCCTGCCGTAGACGATCCAGTAGACTAGCGGCACGATCAATAGGGTGAAGGCGGTCGAGACAAACAGCCCGAAGATGAATGACCAGGCCAGTCCGGAGAAGATCGGGTCCAGCGTGATCGGGATCGCGGCCAGGATGGCGGTGCCTGCGGTCAGAAAGATTGCACGGAAACGGACCGCGCCGCTTTCGATCAGGGACTCGCGCAGCGTCAGCCCGCGCTCGACGTTCTTGTGAATGAAGTCAATCAGCAGGATCGCGTTGCGCACAGCGATACCGGCCAGGGCGATCATGCCGATCATCGCGGTAGCAGTAAAGAAGACGGGGTTGTGGAAGCCGCCGACAGGCTTATCCCAAAGGACGTTCAGCAGGGCAAAGCCCGGCATGATGCCGATGATCGTCAGCGGAATGCTCAGCATCAGGATCAAGGGCATCAGGTAGCTGCCTGTCTCATACACCAGGAGGATGTAGATGCCGATGCACGCCGCGCCAAAGGCGATGCCCAGATCACGGAAGACGTCCACCGTGATGTTCCACTCCCCTTCGCCCGTCCAGACGGCCTCGAAGCCTGCTGGCAGCGGGTACGCCTTGAGATCTTTCCAGGTCTCAAAGATCGCCTCTCCAGGAGCCCGGCCGGCCATCTCGGCAAAGACGTAGACCACGGGCTTGAGGTTCTTCCGGTAGATGGTCTGGTCCTCGGTGTGATGTTCCCAACTGCCGATCTCATTCAGCGGGATGCTCTGTCCCTGGCTACCCGTGATGTACAGGCGGTTGAGCGAGCGCGGGTCATCGCGCATCGCCAGCGGCAGTTGCACCCAGATCGGCATCGGGTTGACCTCGCCCGTCTTGTGCATGACGGAGACCGACTGACCACTAATAGCTGTCGCCAGGGATTGTGCTATTTGCTCAGTGCTGATTCCTGCAAGGGCTGCCTTTTCTTTGTCGGCGACGAACGTCCATTTGCCTTGGTCAGCCTCCAGGCTGGTGTCCAGATCAACGACGCCATACTGCATGCCCAGGCGTTCGGCCACGATCGTCGCGGCCTGCTGGACCTGGTTATATGCGTTGTAGTCCTGGCCATAGACCTCCACGGTCACTGTGCTGATCACCGGCGGTCCTGGGGGGGCCTCGACGATCTTGACATTGGCGCCATTGGCCTGGCCGATCTCGGCGATGGCCTTGCGGAGCCGCAGGACCAGGTCGTGCGACTGCGCCTGGCGCAGGTTCTTGTGGATGAGGTTGACGCGAATATCAGCCATGTGCGGGGCCTGCCGGAGGTAGTAGTGGCGGACCATGCTGTTGAAGTCCATCGTACTGGCGGTGCCCACGTAGGTGGTGATGTTCCGGACTTCCGGAACGGTCTTGAGATAGTCCGCCAGCGCGGCAGTTGCGACCTCGGTCCGCTCCAGGCTTGTCCCTTCAGGCATATCGACGACCACCTGGAACTCGTTCTTATTGTCGAAGGGCAGCATCTTGAGAGGCACCTTGCGGGCCATTACCAGGCCGATCGCCCCGACAAATAGAAGGCCGGTGCCTCCCAGCAGCAGGCCCGCCAGCAGCCGGCTGCCCAGCAGCGGCCGGAGCGTGCCGTTGTAGATGCGGTAGATCAACGTCTTGTGCAGGTCTATTGGCTGTTCCTCTTTCGCCGCCGGATGCTCATAGTGCCCCTTGAGCAGGTGGTAGCTCATCCACGGCGTGATGGTGAACGCCACCACCAGCGACATCAGCATCGCCAGCGGTACGTTCAGGGCCATCGGCCGCATGTACGGCCCCATCATGCCGGTGATGAAGAACATGGGGATGAAACTGACGATCACCGCCAGTGTCGCCAGGATAATCGGGGGCCGGACCTCGTTCACGGCCGAAAGCACTGCCTGGAGAGGTTTTTCCTTACGCATCCGCAGGTGACGATAGATGTTCTCCACATCGACCACGGGATCATCCACGACAAGTCCCAGCGCCAAGGTCAGCGCAAACAGCGTCACGCGGTTGATCGTGTAGCCTGCCAGGTAATTGACCAGCAACGTCAGGGCGAAGGTAATCGGCACAGCGGTGGCAATGATGAAGGCCTCTCGGCCGCCCAATGTCACCAGGATGAGTCCGATGACGATGACAATCGCCACCAGCAACCCTTCAAGGAGTTCGTTAACCTTGTCGTTGGCGGTTTCACCATAGTCGCGGGTGACCAGCGTGTGGATGTCGTCCGGGATGATGCTACCCTTGAGCTGGTTCAGTTCCGCTTGCACGTTTTCGCTGACCCAGACAGCGTTGGCGCCCCTCTTCTTGGCGACGGCCAGGGTTACCGCCGGCCAATCGCCGGTCTTGGCATCGGCGAGCTCAGGCGGCACGTCCTTCTCTTCAGCCGCAGGACCGAACATCAACCGTGTGTAGCTGCTCTGCTCAGCGGGAGCCTGTTCGATCTTCGCGATATCCTGCAGGTAGACCGGCTGGCCGAGGGAAATGCCCACGACTAGGTGCCGCACGTCCTCGACGCTGTGAAACACCGTACCCGCCTCAGCGGTCTGGACGGTGTCCTGCCCCTTCATGAAGTTCGCCGGCACAGTCACGTTGGCCCCTTTCAGGGCCATCGCGATCTGCAGGATCGACACGTTTCGCGAGGCCATCAGCTCCGGGTCCGGCGTGATTCGCACCTGCAGCGGCGCTCCGCCGACGATGTACGTCCGTCCGGTATTCTTTACAGCCTGCAGCCGATTCTCGACCTCCTCCGCCACGCGCCGCAGGGAGTCTGCATCATACTTGTCGCTGTAGAACGTGATGTTTGTGATCGGCACATCGTCGATCTCGACCGGCTTGACGACCCAGCCTGCCACAGTGGAAGGCACCAGATCCATGTTCATGGACATCTTGTTGTAGAGCTTGACCAGCGAGCCGATGCGGTCCTCGCCGACGTAGAACCGCACGGTCACGATCGACAGGCCAGGCTTGCTCATGGAATAGACGTATTCGACGCCGTCGATCTGGTACATGATCTTTTCCAGGCGGGTCGAGACCTGCCGTTCGACCTCCTGGGCGGAGGCCCCGGGTACCTGCACCATGATGTCCGCCATCGGCACGACGATCTGCGGTTCTTCCTCGCGGGGCGTCAGCAGCACCGCCGCCAGGCCGCAGATCACGGCGATGACGATCAGCATCCCTGAGAGGTTCCCTCGCAGGAATGCTTCCACGATCTTGCCCGTGATCCCGCCGCGATGATCCTGTGTATCCGACATAGCTGAGCAATCCTCAGAACTAACTCGATTGTCCTAAGCCCGTTCTGCCCCTCGCCTAAGACCTACCCGTTCACCAATGCTGCCGGCTGGCTGGCTGGGGTCATCGACGAAACGCCGTAATCCGCCACGATCTTCTCGCCTGGCTCAAGCCCTGTGAGCACGACGACATGGTCGCCTGCCTGGTCGCCCAGGGAAACGAACCGTCGCTTCTGAACCTTGCCGTCGCTGACCATCACCTGCTGCAGCTGGCCATATGTGCGGACCGCCGAAACCGGGATGCGGATCTGCTTTTCGCTGCCGGTTGGGATGAAGAGCCGGCCGAACATGCCGCTGTAGACCCCCGGCGGGCAGGGGCCGGTGACCTTCACCTGGAAGGTGCGACTCTGGCTGGCGGCCTCGGGGACAATCTCACTCACCGTGCCGACGCAGGCCTTGGGCAGGACGTCGAGTTTGACCTGCACTCCCTGGCCGACCGTCAGCGAGCTGGCGAGCATTTCCGGCACGCTGGCGACCAGTTGCATCTTGTCGCGATTGTAGACGCGGACGAGAGTCTGGCCGGGTTTGACCAGGTCGCCAGGCTCCACAAGCTTGTCAACGACCACGCCGTTGATCGGCGACTTCACAACCGTCCAGGCCAACGTGGCCTGGGCGTACTTGAGGGCTTGCTCCGACTGGGCTACGGCTCCCTTGGCCTTGTCGGCATTGGTTCGGGTGTGCAGGAACTCCTGCTCAGTAACTACACCGCTCTTTACGAGACTGACCTGACGATCGTAGTCCCACTGTGCCTGCTCAGCTGCAGCCTTGGCTTGGTCGAGCTGGGCCTGGGCCTGCTTTACCTGGGCCTCCAGGTCCGTGTCGTCCAGCTGGACCAGCACGTCCCCCTCGGCGACTTCTTTGCCGGCCGTGACAGTCACCACCTTGACTTGGGCCATCAGCTTGCTGCCGATATCGGCGGTATGCACCGCCTGCACGGTGCCTACGGCGGCGCGATACTGTGGCACGTCTTCCAGAGCCACCGAGTAGAGCGAGGCGCCTGCCGGCAGTGGGGTCGCCCCTGGCAAGGTCGACGGCTCAGCTGCCTTGGCACTGGCTGGGATCTTCTGGTTGAAGAAGTTGCTCAGCCACAGAATGCTGGCGACGACGATTACCAGCGTGACCAGGAACGTGACCGACTGTTTTGCAGCGTTCCACAAACGAGCATTCATTTTCGAGACCCTCAGTAGCAGGTTTTGGATGACTTTCCGGACAGCGGGCCTACCTCTTCCTTGTCGCCTTGACCTTGGCGCGTGGGGCAGCACTTTCGTCACCGGATGATCGAATCACCGGGCACTGGAGAATGCATTCGAGTGCCTGCCTGCATTGATCCAAGGCACTGGCCAGGACCTGGTAGTGGACGTGGTAGCCGTGCCGCTGGGCCCGCACGAGGCCTGTGTCTCGCAGGATGCGCAGATGCTGCGACACCGCTCCCTGCGTGACATCCAGCCGCTTGGCGATTTCGCCGACGCTGAGCGGCTGATCCTTGAGCAGACAGAGCAGCCGGACCCGCGTCGCGGCCGACAGCGCCTGGAAGATGCGAGCCATGACTTCAGGATTCTCAACCATGGATCACCCACCCTTAGTGTTTTAGTATCTACTAATAGTCTTATGTGGGCGAGGCGGATTGTCAGGCTCACTTGTTCCCAGGAATTGCCCAGCGTGCCGCGATGCTTGGCTTCGCCTTCCTTGTGGCATACTGGACCACGCTTGTCTGGTTCTCTGGCGGATGAGTCTCCATAGGTGCGGCACCTGATGCCACCGTGTCCGTCATTTCGCACGTGGTACGTACGCGCATGACCTTGACGCCTCTTCTGATCGGGCTGGGCTACCGGTGATGAAGCTGAAGGCTGTCGGATGTCAGCGGGCGCTGAAGTTCACCCGCCCGGCGACAGACTGGTACCACCCCTCAGTGAAGACCGCCGCCTTGACCTCGTACGGCGGTTCATTGCGATCCTGTTCCTGGCCCAATCGGGGCTGATACACATCTGGCAAGAAGACTCAATCATCTGCGTGAAACAACATGAAACTGACCGAGAAGGACAAGACATTCCTGGAGGAACTGGAGACGTTGATGGAGTCGAAGGACCTCTGGGTGGAGCTGCAACCGGGTAAGCCAAGCTACATGGTGCTCCGCGGCACGTATGGCCAGAAGGTCCATCAAGCGTTCCGCATGAGCAGGCAGATGCTGTGCGGTGGCGGTTCCGGCACCTGTTCAATGAGATGTACGTCTCGGCATTCGAGACGATCCTGTTCATAGAGAAGGCATTCGGCCCCGAGTTGCGCGAGCACGCGATCCGGATCAGCAAGGAACGATATGCCTCAAGGCAGGAAGCACAGCAAAATGACTTCAAAAGTGCCGATTCGCTGCTGTCTCGTCGACAAGAGCCGAAATGGAGGGCCAGCGGCAGAGTATTCGGACCGACAAGTGACCCTCCGCGTCCTGACTGCCTCGGATGCCATGTCCACGCACCACTACCCGTCGACGCTCTTTGTTGCTGAGCAGGCATATGCCGGCTCATGCACAGCCAAGAGCACCATCTACTGCGCGAACATCGCTGCCGGCCTGATGCTGGCCCAGTTCACCAAATACCTTCGACACTTTCCGATCGATTACGACATCCAACTGAACCTACTGACACTTGAAATGTCTGTCGGTGCCGTTGCTTGATGTCGTTCGTTCCCTTTTCCAATCGCGGCCGACCTTCTGGCCGCGGTTTTCTCCCACGAGCCAGCGAGAGCTCTAGCCTCCTACTGCTTGCATGCTGTCCTGTGGTTCTGAGATAATCATGCGGCGGGGACGAACGTTCTCTGAAGGTTGTCTGGCAGGTGCCTGCTGAGAAAGGGATGAAACGGACGTTCTTGGGATCTCATTCAACTGAGCCAGATCAGTACGCAGATTCACCCCCGGACAGTCTCTTAGCCCCAATCCCTATCTAGCCGGCAGATGGTAAGCCATACCCTTGCGGTAGAAAGAGTAGTTGCGCCTCGATGTCGGCAGCCAGGACGGTCTGGCCGGACTCGCGCCAAGGTCCAGGGCTTTCTGGGCCGTTCGGGAGGCCTCCTCGAAGTGGCCGGTCTCCGCGTACGCCGCGGCCAGACTCTTCATCATCGAGACGGACACCCGGCCACCAGTCGCCTGGCAATACCGAGCGATCCTTTCAAGGGCCCCGCGACCGTTGCGGACGCGCGGGTCCGGGCAGGTGGCCAGCAGCCAGGCGACCTTGTCGGTAAGGGCGAGGTCGTCCGGCTTGAGGAAGAGGGCCTCCGTCAGCAGATCCAGCGCCTCAGACCATCGCTGGGCCTCCAGGCAGGTTGCCGTCTGCTTCTCGAGGGCGGCTAGGAGGTTGGGGGAGAGGGCAAGGGCCGTACTCCTCGCCTTTGCCTTTTCTGCATCGGGCGACTGCGGCGAAACTGCACTCCAGCGGATGATGTCCTCGGCCCGCCGGTTCAGGACATCCGGCCCGGATGGGTCGAGTCGGGCCGCCTCAGCGGCGAGGGCAAAGGCCGCGTCTTGGCGTCCCGCAGCATATTGCGCAATCGCCTGGCCGCCCAGCACCCGCGATCGGACCAGCGGCTCGAGGTCTTTCTCCAGCCGAGAACGCAAGTCCTGTTGTGCCGCGTCACGGGCGAGGAACGACAGATCAACGTCCCGGTACGCGCTGAACCCCTGCTCGACCAGAAGACTCTGTATTTGTGAGGTAGAGCCCTCGCGGAGCGGCGAATTCCAGTAAGGCGTTGTCGTCCGTATGCAGGTTCAGCTCCGCAGGCATACTTCTGGATATTCGCGCTCATGACGGCCAGCCGTAGCAGATCCAGCGGCTGGCGGATGTTCGCCCGCAGCAGGTCAGCGGCGACCTTCGGCCGGGAGAATCGATCGGTCAGCTGGGAATAGGGGACGTGAATGGGCTCGCACCCGCCGATCAGGAGGTAATCCGCCATGGGCAGCGCCTCGATGATCAGCATGTGCGGGAACGTCTCGTGGAACGTACGGACGACGCTGCGAAACAGCGGCTCTTCCATCTGGTAGGCATGCATCCACACGCAGGTCAGCCCGCCGGGGGCCAGGCGTTGCCGGCAGATCTCGAAGAACTCCTTTGTAAACAGGTCGCCCACGCCAGCAATCCACGGGTTCGAGGGTTCGGAGATGATCACGTCGTACTTCGTCGAGGTCAGCGACAAATGGTTCCGCCCGTCACCGACGATCAGGTGCACCCGCGGGTCCGACAGCACGTTGCGGTTCTCGGGATCGAAAAAGTGCGAGGCTTCCACCACGGCTGGCGAGATCTCGGCACAGTCAATCCGCTCCAGGTCATAGCACGCAGCAGAGCCGAGCGTAATGCCGCTGGCCAGCCCGATCACCAACGCACTCCGCGGCTTGGGGTGCAGCAGCAGCGGCGCGTGGGCCAACAACAGTTGGGTCGACAGGTCCCCCCGGCTCGACGCATCCACCTTTCCGTCAACCGCCAGCGTCCGCGCACCGTTGGGATACTCTCGCACTGTCACGGCTGTGCAAACGTCTTCCTTATGGTAGATCACCGAGATCCGCCGCATCTGCTCGCGGATGGAGGCGGCGTCCGTGTGGACCGGTGCAAGCCTGCTCGCGTAGATGTAGGCCCCCGACGCGATGATCGACGGGTCCCACGGCTGGATCCATAGGCCGGCCCACAGCCCGAACGGCAGGACCACCAGGGCCGGCGCCGCTCGGCGGATCCAGCCTGCTCCCGGCGTCAGCAATGCCAGCACCACGCCGATCAACATGTTGGCCGCCGTGGCGACCAGGATCGCGTTCTGCGTGCCGATCCTCGGGATCAGGATGAAGCTGCCGACGAACGTCCCCACGATCCCGCCCACGGTGTTGACGGCATACACGCTGCCGACCGAGTGCCCCACGCCGCTGGCCCCCCGCCGCCACGCCCGGCAGACCAGTGGAAACGCCGCCCCCATCAGCGTCGTCGGGATCATCATCACCAGCAGCATCAGCAGGAATTCCACGCTCTGCAGAATAACGAACGACCCCGCCAGGTCCCGCACGATCCTGACGATCAGCACAGGCAGCTGACCGATCACCGGCAACGCTACCATCGCCGACAAGCCGATCCCGATCTCCACCATCGCGAACCAGTACACCCGGTCTCGCACCCGGTCGATCAGCCGCACCATGATCGCACTGCCGATGGCCAGACCCAGGATGAACGCCGCCAGCATCAAACTGAACGCATACGTCGATGAACCGACCACCAGTGCAAGCCCCCGCGTCCATGCAACTTCATACACCAGCGCCGCGGCGCCGCTCAGGCCGTACGACACCAGCAGGCCGCTCCGCCAGAGTGCAGCGGCCGCATCCGTCCGCCCCGCCTCCGACAGCGGCTGCCGTTCCGGAACGGCTTCGACGATCGGGGCGTGGTCCCTCCGGTCAAGTACCTGCATCAGCACGCAGATCGCAATGTCCATGCCGCACGCCAGCCGCAACGTCCACGTCACCCCCAACTCCGGCAGCAGCACGAACCCGCACACCAGTGCGCCAGCCGCGGCCCCCGCACTGTTGATCGCGTACAGACTCGCGATGGACCGCCCGACCTGCCCCTGTCGTAGCGATGCCCACCGGGTTAAAATCGGCAGCGTTGCGCCCATGAACGTCGAGGGGATCAGCAGCAGCACGCTGCACAAGAGGAATCGCGCCATGCTCAGCGCCAGCGGCGTGTCCTGCAGGTGCAGGTACATCCACCGGTACGCAGGCTCGAGCGCCTGGATACATGCTGGCAGCAGCAGACAGCACACGCCCACCGCCCCCTCCAAGAGGCCATACCACCGTAGCAGGCGGCGGGTCTGATCGCACAAGCACCGCTGATGTAACTGCCCAGGGACAGCCCCGCCATAAATGCGCACAGGACGGTCGTAATCGCCAGGGTCGTATTGCCCAGGACGAATCGCAGCTCGCGCATCAGCGTGCCTTCCAGGATCAGGCTGGTAGCGCCGGAGACCAGGAAGCACCAGAACACAGGCTTCGCCGACCCTTTCGCGGTTCGCTTCCGCGCTTCCTGCCAACTCGGACTGGTTCCGGACTGCGACCTCGTCATGTTTGCGCCACTGAAACGCCGGCTGACGTGCCAAACGGCACACATGCCAGGGTGAACCGCACGCGATCTTACAGTGACGGACTTTCTGAAGTCCAGACCGAGTGGCTGCAGTCAAGTCGGCCAGGATCGGACCTGACCCAGGCAGGCCGGGTCCACAATCCGGCTTGGATGGCGCCTTTTCGGAGGGTCCGGCAGCCCGATCGGTCGGATGGTGGCGCCCGGCAGAAGCCGTGGCAAGTACGCGTTCACCAGGGGCCTCGCCTGGTACATTCATGCCTTCATCATCGTTCGGATGACAACCTCGCGGCCAGATCGATCAACTGACGGGCCTGCGATTCGCTGGATGTCGAGGTGGTGATGCACAGGCCCTTGCTGCTGAGCAATCCGAGCGCTTCGGGAACTTGCTCCGACGGCAAAGAGATGTGCAGGCGCTTGTTCATCCGCTGCACCGTTCGCAGTGTCTCCAGGTAGTGCAACGGGCTGGGCGTACCCTCACCGGGCAGCACTTGGACACCGCCTAGCGACTCGATCCGGCACACCTCCTCGACAAGGTGGAAGGCGCCTTGGCCATCGAGGTGATAGATCGACTGCTCCAGGTAGTCCGCCTGTCGCCGCAGCTGCGGGATGTAGATCTCCTTGAACAATGCCGGTGAGATCCCGTAGGACACATCGCAGTGCATGGGGTAGAACCGCCCCGGTGCCCACAGGGCGAACCACGTGGCGTAGTTCTCGACCGGGTCACGTGCAAGGGAGACCTGGTGTTCGAAGACATCGAACCAGTCGTCCAGTAGCCGCTCCTCGGCGGCCCGGACGCCGGCTGGGTCATCCATCATGTCGTACAGCAGCGGCTGCGTGCCCCGCAGGGCTGCCAGTGTATCGCCTACGCCAAAGATGGCGTGGATGGAAGGCATGCTCTTGCCGGACGATTCCAGCCGCGCACGACGTAGTGACTGATCACCCCAGTCCCACCACCAGGATGACCGGTCGACCCGCACACGCGTGACATCCAGACGGTCCTTGAGAATCGGCTCGTGCCAGCCCGTGGTCTCGGCCAGTGTGAATGGACAGCCGTAGAACGTCGGCAACCCAGCGTGTCCGGGGTACCCTGTGTGCCAGATGGGAAAGGCCTCTGCCCCGTAGAACGTACGGCGGAGCCGGTAATCGTTGCTCGCCGCCAGGTAATCCAGATCCGTCCACCGTTGCTGCAGGTCCGCTGGCACTGGGGGAGCATCCTCCGGGGGCAGATCATCCTTGGGCGCGGTAATCCAGAGCAGACATCGATCCATCTTCTCGCCTCGCCACCAGGCCAGGTAACGCTGTTTGGCTTCCTCCCAGTTCTCCTTGTAGCGCAATTGGCTCAATCGCGATCTCCTCTTGCAGTACTTCACAGGCATTTCTCGTTCTGCCGTCTTATGTCCTCCATGATCAGGTGACGGTGGCAGTCGTTGTCCTCTCGCTCAAAGCACAGCAGCCCTACTGTCCCTTTGGCCTGTTCGAGGATCTCGCGCAGCCGCTGAAGGCCCTGTTCATAGGGCGGAGTCTTCATGTACTCCAGGAAGCCCTCCATGGTCCGATGACCGCTCGCGTCGCGGGGGTTGCCGAGAAGGTCGCCTTGCCAAATGTACCGAATGCCGTGTTCTGCCAACGCTTGCTCGGCCCTGTTGCGGTTCAAGAGGGACTTATTGCCCCGAGAGTAGGGGTTGGCTCGCACGTCAACGACGAGTCGTACGCCCGCCTGCCGGAGCTCGGCCATAACCTCCGGATCGCTCTTGCCCTGGTAGCCGATGCCGATGATCTCGACCATGCTCTCACCTCGCGTGTCTGTTAGGCCCATCAAGGTGATGGGGGCGTCGGGATACCGTTTGCGGAATTCCACGATGCGGGTGGCCAGCTCGAGCTGCCTTGCGGCGTTTGTATTCCACGCTCGACTTTTGATCGGCCACGATGCCCCACCGCGTCTGCCAGGGGAAGTTTTCGCCCGAGCCCTGGTAGCCGGCCTTGCGCATGCCTTCGCGGACGCCCGTGCCCCTGTTGGTGATCAGGCTGCCGCCGCCGGCTCCGTCGCAGTAGAAGATGTAGCCGCGTGCCATGCGGGCTTGGCGCTCGGGCGATGGGCGGGGTGCTGTGGCGACGCAGCCGGCAAGCATGGTTACTAGGGCAGCCATGCCTGCGAGCAGGACTCGCGCGGCAAGTCTGAACCGGCGGGACCCCCCGCCAGAGACACGCGGGAACTGATTGCCGCGGGACGCTCCTCGACTGTAATGATGCACGATGAACTCCTACTTGTTGATCTCAACCATGGTCTCACCTCGCCCGTCTGTTGCCGGTGATTATACCAGGAATGCTTGAGGCACCGCCGCCTCGCGAGCGGTGCCTCGTCGCACCAGGGGTGAAACAACACATGAGCGGACAAGAGAGACAAGAACTCCCGAAGGCAGTCCTTGAGTTGATCCGGACCGACAGCCAGATTCAATCTGCCGTAATCAACCTGGTCTGTTCCTGCCCGAACATCGTCCTTGAGTACTGAACTCGGTTCTGCAAGTACTGAGTCGCGCGCCACTTAGAACCTGTATGAAAACCGTTTATCTTGCCGATAACGGGCAGTATGGACGGAACCGATTACCCGACGGACCTCACGGATGAGCAATGGGACCTGATTCGGCCGCACATCCCGCCAAGCAAGTCCGGAACCCGCAAAGGCGGCCGGCCGCCGACCGACGTGCGGAGGGTCGTCAACGGGCTGATGTACTTGGCCCGGACAGGCTGCCAGTGGCGGATGCTGCCCCGCGACTTCGGCCCTTGGCCCACGGTCCAGCACTACTATCGCACCTGGCGACGGGATGGAACGTTGCAGACGATTCACGATGCCCTCCGCCGGCAGGTGCGAGTCCAGGATGGCCGAAAGCCCAACCCGTCCGCGGCGATTATCGACAGCCAGTCGGTCAAAACCGTGGAAAAAGGGGGGCGCGGGGCTACGACGCCGGCAAGAAGATCAAGGGGCGCAAGCGGCATATCGTCGTAGACACCTTGGGCATGCTGCTGGCGGTGGTGGTGCATGCGGCCGACATCCAGGACCGCGACGGTGCCCGACTCGTGCTGGCCAAACGGGTCGGCCAGTTCTGGCGGCTGAAGTGGATCTGGGCCGATGGCGGGTACGCCGGCAAACGGATCGAGTGGACGTGGGAGTTGGGCCGCTGGGTGTTGGAGATCGTCAAACGCAGCGACGATGTCCGCGGCTTCCAGGTCCTGCCCAAACGCTGGATCGTCGAGAGAACCTTCTCGTGGTTCGGCCGCTACCGCCGTCTGAGCAAGGATTACGAAACCCTCACGGAAAGCAGCGAATCCATGATCTACTTGGCAATGATCCATTTGATGGTCCGTAGGCTCAAACCGTGCGTTGCGTAGATGTTTTTATACGCGTTCTAAGCAGCAACAGAGTGATAGAACCCTGATCGCCAGGTCGGATGCCGGCCAAGGGCCGGGCGTACTGGCGACGCCGGAGGAGGCGTTCACGCAGGTGGATGCTGACAGCAAGACCGCCGGCGGCGCGTGGCAGATGCCACGGGAAGACGCAGGGTGCATTGCCAGGACCATGTTCGACGCGCCCACGAGTGAGGACGGCACGGTCACGCTCCTGTTGCCTGGTGTCAACATCGACAGCCTGCCCGCGCAGTCGCTGGTGCGCATCCAGAGCAAGGACAATCGCGTCTACCTGGGCGCGATCGTCAAGGGGCCGTTCGCCGAGCCCGATGGCTTGCGAGCCGATGCCACGCCGATGGTGGTGACCACGGTGCAGGGCGGGTTGCTGATGCCCAAGTATCACGGCCGAGCGCAGGTCGCGCTGCTCGGCGAGCGACTCCCCGGCGGTGCTGTTGTTCCGCCGCGCTTCCGTCCCAAACCCAACAGCCCCGTATTCGCACTCAACGCCGAGGAGACGGCAAACGTGCTGCGTTTCAGCGGGAAGTTCCGCGTGGGTTTGGCCGAAGGCTTCGAAGATCTGGCGGTCACGATCCCGGCGGACTCCAAGAGCGTGCTGCCGCGCCACACGGGCGTGCTCGGCACAACCGGGGGTGGCAAGTCCACCACGGTGTCGGGCATGGTGGGCAAGGCGCAGCAGGAGAACATTGCGGTGGTGTTGGTCGACACTGAGGGCGAATACTGCGCGATCAACGAGCCGACGCAGGACGCGCGAATGAAGGAAGAGTTGGCGCGGCGCAGCTGAGCCCCGCCGGGGTCAAGAACACCCGCATCTACCACCTAGTTGGGCGGGAGACCGCGAACCCAGTTCACCCTGATCGCAAGACGTTTTCTTTGCGGTTCAGCGAGATGTCGCCGTTCGCCGTGCAGGAGATTTTTGAGCTTACCACTGCGCAGGAAGAGCGATTTCAAAAAGCCTACGACATTACAAAGGGCCTGCTTGAGGAGTTGAAGGTGTGGCCCAAGACGGACGCGGACAGAAAGGCCTTGCTGGAACTGGATGAGATGGAGACGGGCTACCCAGAGATGAGACTCGCCCACCTGCTTGACGTGATTAGCAGATTGCAGCGCACGTCGGTAAGGATGCGGACCCCTATCTTGAGACGGACTTGTTCGTGAAGAACCGAGACAAGCTGAAGGCAGCGATCGGGGCAACGAGCGTGCCACCCAACAAGTTCAGTTGGTGGGCGCTTCAGGGCAAGCTGGGCAAGATTCACCGGCTGGGGATTTTCGACTCGAAGCAGGCCGGCCCGCTGGACTACGCCGCGATGTTGCAGCCGGGGCGCGTGTCGATCCTCGACCTCAGCGACACCGACTCGCCGCAGATCAACAACCTGGTAATCGCGGAGCTGCTGCGCGGTGTGCGTCTCCAGCAGGAGGAGAACTATCAGGCGGCGCTGAAGAAGAAGGCGCAGCCGACACCGACGCTGGTGTTCATCGAGGAGGCGCACGAGTTCCTGTCCGAGCACCGCATTCGGCAGATGCCCGTGCTGTTCCAGCAGGTTGCTCGGATCGCCAGGCGCGGCCGGAAGCGCTGGCTGGGCCTCGTCTTCATTACGCAGTTGCCCCAGCACCTGCCCGACCAGGTACTTGGCCTTATCAACAACTGGGTCCTGCACAAAATCGGCGATGCCAACGTGATTAACCGCCTTCGCAAGTCCATCGGAGGCATCGATGAGTCGCTCTGGCAGCGGCTGTCGTCGCTGGCGCCCGGCCAGGCGGTGGTTTCCTTCACGAGTCTGGCGCGACCGGTCCAGACCGCCATCGACCCGACCCCGTGCCGGCTGTTGATGGTGGACTGAGCGGTCAGATCTTTTCTGTCGCGTGGAAAGGCCTTCTGCGTAAACCGTAAGTCTTTGCAATAAGATCGCTTGCACTTCCAGGAGTCCCAGGCGATGAGCAAGAAGCCGGCGACATTCACGCCATCGGCTGAATAGCAGCGGGTCATCCATCATCGCGGCGGCCATCTGCAATTCATCGCCTGTGCAGGCGTAGGAAAGACCGAAGCCATCTCGCGCCGGGTGACATCGCTAGGGGACGAGGGCGTCGAATCGGCGCAGATCGTCGCCTTCTCCTTCACGAAACGCGCCGCCGCAGCATCCGCGTAGCTGTGGTGGCCGGTCCCTTGCACCATCAGGCCCTCTTCGGATTGCTTGATAACCATCATCAGGTCTTCAGCCTAGCCGGTTTCCGATCACACATGAGGTCTTCGCTGGTCTTGCTGCCGCTACGGCAGGTACCTATCCAGCCACAACGGCGACGTCAAGAATGGCAGGAACCGTCGTGGATTGCGAAGCAATTGCCCAGACATGAACGAGGTCACATGGCGCCGCCGGCCTAGCAACGCGGCTGTTATCTCAATTTGAACGCGACCCAGCAAGTAGTGTACTGGCCGGGGACCGAACTGGCGGCATATTGCTGGGTTGTCCAGAGGATCGTCGGGTCGGATGGATCCACGCAGGTGGCGGTGTAGTTTCCCCAGGGAATGCCAAACTTGCCGGGAAGGCTGCCCGAAAACACCGTCGTGCCCTTGGCCGCCAGAACCGCCGGCCGCATGCTGTTCTTCGGGTCGCCGGCAGCGTGCATCATCACGCAGGCAGACGGGTATTCCGTGGCCGAGGTCCGCGAGCAGCCCAGGCCGACGTTGCCCTTGGCATCCACCGCCAGCGAGGGCACGAGATAGTCGCAGTCGGCGCCGTCGACGAAGCCCTCCTGCAGCAGCGCGCCGTCGCTGACGCGGACTTCGCACCAGAAGATCCCGCAACGCGAATTGGTGTTGCGCTTGGCCTCGTTGCAAGTGAGAACGCTGCCGCCGTGGGCGTACACGCAGATCGTGCGCCGGCCCTCATCGGCCCGCAGCCTTCCACCGGGTGCCGGCTGGATTGCCTGGTTCTGCAGCGAGGAGCCGTTGGGGGCGACGTATGTTTTGCTCAGGGCGATTGTCTGCGCCTTGGAGATGCTGGCCGTCTTGCCCGACCAGGTGATCTTGTACAGGTACATCTTGGCGAATCTGTTGCCGAACTCGCGGCTCAGGAGTATTTCCGGTGCGTCGGGAGCCTTGTCGGGATCCAGATCGGTGGCGGGAAAGCACTCGATCTCCAGATCTGGAAACACCTGCCGGTTGGCCAGACTCGGGCCGTCGGCGGCGATCACGTCGGCCTTGGGGATCGCATAGCAGGAATGCATGGTGTGGGTGCTGCCGGTCATGACGATGTAGCTGATGTACAGGCCGTTCTTGTCCACGCCCAGTTTCATGCCCACGTCGGCCGGTGTCATGGGGAGCTTCACCCCGCGCCAGCCCTGGTCGGGTCGGACGTCTCTGAAACGGCCAGATATCCCGGAGAGACGAGCTCGCCTCGGCTATGACGCCAAACCACCGCTCGGAAAGCGGGTCGTACAACATGCGGGGATCGTTTAGCTTGGGCAGCGTGAAGCCAGGCTTGACCTTCTTCCAGAACGCGGCCTGGGTCATCTGCTCGACGACCTTGCCGCTCTTCTTGTCGTGAATCACCACGTTGGCGTCGGTAAAGTCCACAACGTGGTCAGGCCCGACGCCGCCGGTATTGTCGGGGTTGTCCTTCGGCCCCGGCCCGACATCGCCCGGAAACGTGGTAAGCACGACAACCTGTCCCACTGCCCTTGAAGTCGCCGCGCCACCAGCCGCAGTGGCGAGCTGAACCGGGTGCAGCGATATCAGCAACAGATAAGCCAGCGGGCAGCCAAGCAAAGCGGAGTAGTTCATGCCTCTTCTCCAGTTTCCGGCCACCGCTTCTGAAGGAAGAAGCGTCAGCCAACGCCAACATGCTGTCACAAAACAGCAGCCGGGCTCACATTGTACGGAGGATCGGGTAGCGGCATAGATGTTGCAGGAGCTGTCGCCGTGTCAGCGTTCATGTTCCGGGGGACGGGCAACCACGTGTTCCTCCTCAGATCATGGCGCGTTGTGCTTGCGTGGCGGTTGCTTGCCCTGCTTCGATACGTTCGCCGCTACGATCTGCAGGATGCCAGATCGAACACCCTTGGGCAAGGAACGCCACGCCGCTATCAGATTGTCCAGTTCGGGGTCAGCTGCACGATTGAACACCTTGCATTGCGCCTTGCAGAGATCGATGGAGACGTTACTCCTTTGCCTGCAAGCTGTTACGTCGCATGCCGCCCGACTTGCTCAACCTGTGTGGATCAGGCAGCAAACTGGCTGGCAAGGTTTCGGCCCCGGCCTTTCTAACGCATGTAGCATTCACACGTTATGGGCGGAGCCCAGCGGTCTGCAAGACCGCCGAAAGGCGGCCGACGCATTTCAGTACGGACGATCGTACCTGCTTCCGCGACACCAGCCAACCTACCGCACGCGACGTTCCTTGGCCGGCTGGCTGGAGGACACCGGCTCGCGAATGTTCACATCCAGCGTGAAGGGGGTACCGACCCGCAGCGGCGTGTATGCACGCAGGGGCTTGCTGGTGATCCGGTAGTTCTGCGAATACGGATCGACGATTCGCAAGTCCCTCTGCAATTGCACGGGCTGGCTGCACCGCAGCACCACGTCCGGCAGCTCAAGGACGGTCATGCCGCTATCGGCCTTGAGTTCGGCGGAGTCGCGGACAACCGGGAAGAAGTTGTAGAAGACGGGTTCATCGCCTTCGACCTTCAGCAAGTCCACCGTGATACGAACAGCTTGGCGGGACAATACTTCGCAGGACAGCCGGACCTGGAACGAGCCGTAGTCCAGGACGGCGGCATGGCCCGCATCGGTGCGTTCCACGTTGCCGGTAAGGGACAGAAAGTCGGTTCGGTCCTTGAACTTGTGGCAGAAGGAACCTGCCTCGGGCTGCTGCTGCGAGTTGGCGCCCGACAGGATCCGGCCGATCGTAACGTGGTTCAGCTCGACGGCATTCTGCGGATCGACCTGGTACATCATGATCGTGGGCGGAATACAGATGGCGGACAGGCCGTAGATGAATCCCTGGTGCCGGACGATCAACGCGCGGCCTTCGAGGAATGGGTACTCGAACTCATCTGGAAGCTCCTGCGTATCGCCCGGCTGGAAGTACACGGCTGCCTCGGCGGCGCGGAACCAACCGGCTGGAGACGCCTGGCTGGGGCGCCGCTGGCTGTTGATCGTTCGGCCGGCGCGGGCCTCGGCGAACCAGCGCCCCTGCGGCGTCAGCGAGAGCACCGAGTCCCCCTGTCCGCCGGCGCCGGCGTCGTTGTTGCGACTGTCGTGCAGGATCAGCATCATGTTGCCCGGCGGCAGGAGCGTGTGACAGAAGAAGTCCGCGACGCGCAAGAGGGTCGGAAGCACCTGCTGGTCTCCGCTTTGCCAGTAGTACTCGGCCAAGGCGTTGGCCGAGAGCCAGTTGTAGTGCGTCGCGGGGATGTCGCGGCGCTCGGGGAAGAAGCCCTCACGCCCGTGGAAGGCATACCGGCGCATCAGCGTTCGGGCCAGTTCGGTCCAGTCCGGACGGTTGAATACGCGCCCGGCGGTGTACAGATTGGCCGTGTGATAGGCGAAGTGGTTGGAGCCGGTGCCGACATCCAGGCTGTATAGGCTCAGCTTGTAGGTGGCCGGGCGCAGCCACTTCATGACCGTCGCGTCCATCAGGACCGTAAGCCGGTCACGCCAGAACTCGGCCTGCTCGGGGGGGACCTTGTCCTTGAGCAGCTCGTACGTCAGCAGATACGACTGAATCCGCCAGTTCGGCGGAAGGTTCAACGAGGCGTGCCAGGTTTCCGCCGAGAGGCCCGCCTCCAGTCCCGCGGCTGCCGCCTCCAGAAAGCGCTTGTCGCCGCGATAGGGATTCTCCGGCCAGTCCGCTGTATAGACCAGCGCGAAGCAATAGGTCATCTGGCCGTTTTCCTGTTCCACCTGCAGGCTGCTGCCGTCCCGGCGGAAGGAGCGGAACTGTCCGTCGCCGGCCTGAACGAGGCGATAGTAGTTGCACGCGTCGGCCACGGCCGCACGGTAGCGGGAACGAGTGTCGAGCGACTCGATGTGCGGGCGGAACCTGTCGAAGTCCTCGCGCGGCATGCCCAGCACGCAACGATGGCTGGCGGCAATGGGGATGACTTGGCCGGAATCATCTGACAACGTTGCAGATGCACGAATCTCGACCTCTCCCCGCCTGTCGGTCCGACATGGCAGGGACACCGTGTGCGTGCCCGTGGTCAGCTCAAAGTCCTGGGAAGCGATGGTCCGGCCATCTTGTATCGCCGCGAGCCTGACCTTCAACGGCGACCGTTGAGCCGTGTTCAAAGACACGTTCACGCCAATCAGCTTGTTGAGTTCCGCCTGGAACGGTGCCGCCGCCTCGATCAGCAGGGGACGCGGCACGTCGGCGGAGTACGTCGCCGCGGCCTTGCCTTCCGGATCGACGATCTGAAGGTCGACCGGCCCGCGCCTCTCCAGTCGCAGGGTCGCGGCGCCGTCGGCACCGACCTGCACCGGCCTGTCGTTGCACCGCAGCTGCCAGCCTGCGTGCCAGTTGTCCAGGCGCAGGCTGTTCGTGCCAACAGCCAAAGCGGCCGGGACGGCCAACTCGGGCCGCGGCCCTGGCGGTAGTCGATCCACGACGACGAAGTCCGCCCAGCACCTGTCATACTGGAACCAGCTGGACCACAGGTCGATCCAGGCGAAGTCAGACCCGTCAGCCGGCCGGTTGCGGACGATGTTGCCGCGGAACCCGGACGGAGAAAGATGCAGGTCCTTCATCGGCACTTCGATGACGGCCCACCAACCCTGGTTCGTCCGCTCCGCGCGAACCTGGAGCATGGCGGTGTCGATGACCTGCATCGGTCGGGTATCAGGCTTGGTCCCCACATCGTACTTGATGAACGGGTGAAGCAGACGAACGGCTGAACAGATGCCGGCGGCGTTGACTTGTATGTGGATAAAGGGAAAGCTCCGGTCCGGCTGCTGCGTGAGGACCATTTCGATGGAGTCGTCGGTCCAGATCGAGGCAGGATCCTTGCCGGCCTTGATCTTGTCGGGCTTCGGGTCCAGACACCGCGCAGCGACGAAGAGCCGATCCTTGGCATAGAGCATGCGGACCTGGGTGGCCCGCTCCGTCGGCTCAGGCAGGTCGTTGGCAAAGAAGCGGCCGAGTGTTTCAGCCCGGCCCCAGGCGGGATCGGCAAGTGGATCCGGCCGCTGGAGATCGGGCGACCCGTCTGTCTGCAGAACATGACAAAGTCCCCGGCTGCGGGACAAGCCTGCGGGTTGCGATGCGGCCGCAACCGCGGAGCTGGACGCAGGCGCCGATGCGGTCTGGGCAAAGGCCCCTGTCCATCCACTCCACAGGGCAAGACCGAGTACCGTTATCATGTGTCGCATACAGGCCACCTTTCACTGTTCTAGATCGGCGCTGATGGCAGAGTCCTCCGGGGGCCACCTCCAGGTCTTCCTGCTGGCCGCCGGACCCCGTTGCCGGACCTCTGGACGCCCGCATCAATTCGATGCCATGGCAGAGCGTCAGCAACAATCGTACCCGCAGATCACGCGGCGGCAACCGGTCGCAATCCCGGCTAACAACCCCATCGTCTCCGTACTCCCAAACCCCGTCCCGAACCGCGCAGGGCGACCTCGTGATCAGGAATTCATTCTTAGTTGACATCGGCTCCTATCTGCATATGGTATTGATATATGACCACGCACGGCAGAGTCAACACGGACGAGACCACGCGACGGGTCGCGCAGTTCAAGGCAACCGCCAAAGACGGGGGCATCAAGCTCGACGCCCCAGCGCCTTGAGATATTTCGTGAGGTTGCTTCCAGTCTGGAACACCCAGACGCCGAAACCGTCTACCGCGCCGTACACGCACGCATGCCGACGGTCTCGCTCGATACCGTTTACCGAACACTCTGGATGCTCAGCGACATGGGCCTGGTTTCAACGCTTGGGGTCCGCCGGGAGAGCGTTCGATTCGATGCCAATCCCAAGAAGCACCACCACTATGTCTGTGTCCGCTGCGGCTTGACACGGGACTTCGAAAGCGCCGCGCTTCATGCGCTGCGCTTGCCTGACACTGTCAAGGTGCTTGGCAGCGTGCTTTCGACGCATATCGAGGTGCGGGGCGTCTGCGAGATCTGTTCCAAGAGGAAGGATAAGAAGGATTCCACATCCAGTCTTAGGTCGAAAAGCCGGAAAGGACAAGGCCATGGCTGACAAGAAGAGAACTGAGAAACCGGGACTGACCACTGTTGCCGGGGGCGGCACGACGAACCGAGATTGGTGGCCGAACCAGTTGAAGCTCGATATCCTGCACCAGCATTGCTCCAAGTCCAATCCGATGGGCGGGGATTTCGACTATGCTGAAGAGTTCAAGAGTCTCGACCTGGCAGCCGTGAAGAAGGACCTCCGTGAACTGATGACCAGGTCACAGGACTGGTGGCCGGCGGACTTCGGTCACTATGGACCATTGTTCATCCGCATGGCATGGCACAGCGCCGGCACCTACCGCACCGGCGACGGCCGCGGCGGCGCAGGCAACGGCAGCCAGCGCTTTGCTCCCCTCAACAGCTGGCCCGACAACGCCAACCTCGACAAGGCTCGTCGACTGCTCTGGCCGATCAAGCAGAAGTACGGCCGGAAGATCTCCTGGGCCGACCTGATGATCCTCGCCGGCAACGTCGCCTTGGAATCGATGGGATTCAAGACCTTCGGTTTCGGCGGAGGGCGTGAGGACACCTGGGAACCGGAAAAGGACATCTACTGGGGCTCCGAGGGCAAGTGGCTGGAAGACAAGCGCTACTCCGGCGACCGGGACCTCGAGAATCCTCTCGCCGCGGTGCAGATGGGGCTGATATACGTCAACCCGGAAGGCCCGAACGGCAACCCGGACCCGATCGCTGCGGCCAGGGATATCCGCGAGACCTTCGCTCGCATGGCGATGAACGACGAGGAGACGGTTGCGCTCATCGCGGGGGGCCACACCTTCGGAAAGACCCACGGCGCCGGCGATGCGAATCACGTGGGGCCTGAGCCCGAAGCGGCCGGCATCGAGGAGCAGGGCCTGGGCTGGAAGAGCAGCTTCGGCACCGGCAAAGGCGGCGACACGATTACCAGCGGCCTGGAAGTCACCTGGACTACCACGCCCACGAAGTGGAGCAGCAACTTCTTCTGGAACCTGTTCGGCTACGAATGGGAACTGACGAAGAGCCCGGCCGGTGCGCATCAGTGGAAGCCGAAGGGTGGTGCAGGCGCCGGTACCATACCGGATGCCCACGACCCATCCAAGCGTCACGCGCCGACCATGCTGACCACGGACCTCGCCCTGCGGTTCGACCCTGCCTACGAAAAGATCTCACGGCGCTTCATGGAGAATCCGGATCAGTTCGCAGACGCATTCGCCCGGGCGTGGTTCAAGCTGACGCACCGCGACATGGGCCCGCGCGCACGCTATCTCGGCCCGGAGGTCCCCACGGAAGAGCTCATCTGGCAAGACCCCATCCCTGCCGTCAATCACAGGCTGGTTGACGCACAGGACATTGCCTCCCTCAAGGGCAAGATCCTGGTTTCCGGCCTGTCTGTATCAGAATTGGTCTCGACCGCCTGGGCGTCGGCGTCCACCTTCCGTGGCTCCGACAGGCGCGGCGGTGCCAACGGTGCCCGCATTCGTCTGGCCCCGCAGAAAGATTGGGAAGTCAACCAGCCTGCCCAGCTGGCGAAGGTGCTCAAGACCCTGGAGGGCATGCAGGAGGCGTTCAACAGCGCGCAGTCCGGCGGCAAGAAGGTATCACTGGCTGACCTGATCGTTCTGGCCGGCTGCGCGGGCGTCGAGCAGGCTGCGAAGAATGCTGGCCACAATGTGACGGTTCCCTTCACGCCGGGACGCATGGACGCCTCGCAGGAACAAACCGATGCGGCCTCCTTCGCCGTGCTGGAACCGATCGCGGATGGGTTCCGCAACTACCAAAAGACCCGCTACGCCGTATCGGCGGAGGAGTTGCTGATTGATCGGGCGCAGTTGCTGATGCTCACCGCGCCGGAGATGACGGTTCTCATTGGCGGCATGCGTGTCCTGAATACCAACTTCAAAGGGTCGAAGCACGGCGTCTTTACCAAGCGGCCAGAGGCGCTCACCAATGACTTCTTCGTAAACCTGCTCGATATGAGCACGATGTGGAAACCAACCTCGAAAGACAATGAAGTATTTGAGGGTTGTGATCGCGCAACGGGCGAACGCAAGTGGAGTGCTACCCGTGTCGACCTGATCTTCGGTTCGAATGCCCAACTCCGGGCCTTGGCGGAAGTCTACGGATGCAACGACTCCCAGGAGAAGTTCCTGCATGACTTTGTGGCGGCCTGGAACAAAGTCATGAACTTTGACCGGTTCGACCTCTCTCGATCAAGACAGTAATGTCTTCGAGGGCTTCTGACGGGGCGGCGAAAACATGGTCAGCTAACAACCGGTTCAGGGGACGGCGTATCGCCGCCCCCGAGCACGCACGTTAGTCTGACCACGCAAGCGATGAGTTTCGCCATGGCACTCCTTCGAGTTGGGGGCTATGAATGTGTTGGCATACGTGGCGTGCCTGGTATTGTACCAGGGGACGTCCTTGTTACTTGGCCGGTGAAGGAGGCTGACGGGAAGTTCTGTCCATAGCTGGCGTTTCAGTGCAGGTACGATTGAGGAGGGATTCATGGCACGAGCGATTCTGGTTTACCTGCTGTTCGGATTGGTCGGGGTTGCCAGTGAGGCAAGTCAAACGGCGTCTGACAAGAACCCCGCGACGCAACCCACCAAACAGGCGGGCGGTACTGCCGGGGACATAGAGGCAGCTCACGGCGCGGTCGCCACGCAGCCTGTGACCATCTACCAGTTCAGGGTAAAGGACATCGACGGCCATGACCGTTCTCTGTCGGACTACAAGGGCAAGCTTCTGCTAGTAGTCAATGTAGCCTCCAAGTGCGGCTTCACACCACAGTACGAGGGCCTGCAGAAGCTCTACGAGAAGTACAAGGACAGAGGGTTGATTGTCCTGGGGGTCCCTTCGAACGATTTCGGTGGTCAGGAGCCAGGGACGGAAGTCTCAGATCAAGACTTTCTGCTCGACCAAGTACGGCGTAACCTTCCCCATGCTGGCCAAGGTCCCGGTCAAGAACGGACCCGACCAGTGTGACCTGTACAACTACCTGACCCACAAGTCGCGCAACGGCGTGCTGGATGCCCAGATCGCCTGGAACTTCAACAAGTTTCTGATCGGCAGGGACGGCAAGCCGATCTACCACTTTGCGTCGAAGGTCAAGCCGGACGATGCAACCCTGACCGAGGCGATCGAAGCGGCACTTGGGCAGGACGGCGTGCAATAGGCGAATGACCTTGGGGCCCATATCAAGTCCGAGAGGCAGCACGTGAAATCTGAATGATTGCAGCACGAATCTCCGGTTTCATAGAAGGCCAGACACGGGCAAGGACGGTGAACTCGGGATCATCTCGCTGCAACTGCCAACTGGACTGCCAGACAGGTTGCTGCTCCTCGGAGTCGCGTTTGGAAGTGCTTGATATTTCAGCTGCTTGTGTATCATCACCATCGGTGTGCCCGTGCCTCTGTAAACCGCAGGTCGCGGGTCCGAGTCCCGCGGGTGACTGTCCCTCAACCCCAGCATTTACCGAAGGTTGCGCCTCCTGCTCGGAGAGACAGCACTATGGCGGTTATTCGTCGAATTCAACGGCGTGTCCACCGGCGTCCACTGAAGTCTACGCCAGTAGCGACTGTGGCTGGCAGCTGCACTGCCAGACGCGTTCCTGCTGCGGGACGATTTCGAGCCAGTCCATCGGCCAATAGAACTCCCGCCCATCGGGAAACCGGATCGGCATGCGATAGGAGCCACTCCTGGGCGTACGGACCTTGTGGGCGGTCTGCCCCTTGTACATCGCGTCGGCCAGCCTGGGACCTGTGTGACGGACCCGCACGAGAGCGTTGTCGGGCAACTGGCGCAGCTGTTCGTAATGCAGCGCCCGGGCCACATTGCCTCCGGGAGTCTTCTGGTCCATCTGTTTGGCGTGGTCGCATATCTCCCGGGGACTCAGCCCTACATACTGCCCAAGCAGATTGAGCAGCTGTGCTGCTTCAGTGGCCTTGGCATCTACCCGTTGCGGCCCCTTCCGGCGTGCCGCTGCCACCCGCTGGCCCTCAACAGCGAAGCCAGCCTGCTGGACACGGACCAGTGCCCATCGGTCCGCGGACACCTCCCCTTCGCCGGGGTGCAGCCCGAGATGATGCCGCCGGTAGTGATGCAGTTCATGGGCAAGAAGAAAGGCAAGTCCATCCAGAAAGCCACGAAACGACGAATGTTACCAGTGCTCCCAGAAGGAAAGGCGACTGTCTCAAAAAGCGTGGGGCAAGCAGCGGCTTGCAGTACCGCTATATGAATGAGCAACACAGACAGACCAGTGAGGCGCTCGGAGACGAGCGATACGCCTGGAGTGCCAGCACGTGGCAGGGCTGATGAGCCCGCGGTGCGCTGGCATCAGCAACAGACGTTGCCTGCAGAGCCAACGGAGCCGTCTCCTGCCTGCCGGATTACATGGAGCGTCCGAAGTTCTCCACCAGCATCAGCAGGTCGACCACATCGACCCCGCCGTCGTTATTGAAGTCGCAACGCGGATCGTAGGTGGCATCGCCGGCGACGCTCCCGAAGGCATCAACGAAGTACAACAGATCGACCACGTCTACGCTGCCGTCTCCGTTGACATCACCAACCAGACCTGCCGGTGCCGTAATGCTGATGCGGTTCTTCCCCTTGCCAACCGTCCCCTGCGGAATCGTGATCAAGCCGTCGGCGTCGACGGCAGCCGAACCGCTGGCAACGACCGTGCCTGAAGCCACATCGGTGTTAGTCCAGGTGCAGACGGTGCCAGGTGCGGGTTTAAAGGCTTGGCAGCGACGCGGGGTAACATCGACGGTGCACGTGGAAGCCGGCGAGGCGCTGATCAGCAGGCAGGTCATCTCCCAGCTAGACGCAGTATCGGTTGAGTCCTGCGGCTGCCACAGAAGGTAGCCGTTCAGCATGCCGGAGGCGTCACCGACACTGTCCGTGCCATCGCCCGGATTGTTATCGATCGAGCAATAGGTAAACGCCGGCAGCGTCTTGTTCAAGTCGATGTCGATGTCGATGTAGCGATCGGAGAGAGTCCCCGGCAAGGCGGCCCGCTGACCGTGCCCATTCTGGCCCCAGGCGAACAAATGCGGCCGGCGGGTCTCCTGCAGCGCCTTGGCCATTTTCCAGGCCTGGGTCCAGCCGATGGCCCCGTCGTTCTTGCCGTTGGAGAAAGCGATGAACGGGGTCTCGGTGGCGACATGGCTGCGGAGCCACTGGTTGTTGTCCCAGTAATCCCAGACCGACGGGCCGGTGTCCAGGTACACGCAATTCCAGGAGTCCTGGCCGTACTGGAGGGCAAAGTTGCTTGCAAAGGTAGGCGTCTCGCGGGGGATATGCACACCGACCCAGCTGTCGATGTAAGCGAACTTGTCGCCGGCCCGCACGCCCCACATGGAGGCGCCGCTGCCACCCATGGAAACCCCCGACAGCAGGATATGGTTGCGGTCGATGTTCCAATGATTGGCAACGAAGTCATTGACGAACGACCAGATGCGGTTCTGGGTGTAACTGCGGCATACTCCGCCGCCGTTTCCTTCGACATTGGTCCAGGGGCGGATGGTGCCTTCGTTGTCGTGGAAGGCGGTCCACCAGTCATAGGGGTTTTCGTTCGTGGCAACTAGCAGGGCACCGTGGTTGGCTTCGTACCACCAGCCGTAGTCACCGTGGACGCTGCCGCCCCAACAGTGCAGTGCAATATCGACGGGACAGGGGCTGACCGTCACACCGGACACGCCGACCATGTAGTTGTGCGCGTCACTCGGCGTGTTCCAATTCGGCGGGCATTCCCACTTGACGTAGTAGTTGCGGTACGTGTTGTTCTCAAAATCGTATGTTTCGGGGCCGCTCCAGCGGTACAGGAGAACCATGCCGGTGCCCGCGGCCTCCGTGACAGCGGAGGCAAGGCTGCTGCCGCTGGACCAGACAGACAGATCCTCCTGGCCGTTGACCGCCCGACTGACGGCGTAGTAGGCGGAGCCGGCAGCCGACGCACGGCGGACGTAAACACCGGCGCCTACGGTGGAAAGGGTCGCATCATCGACGGGGAGCGTGGGGATGACCACGTCGGTCATGTCGCCCTGAGTCTGGTACGTCCAGTTCCAGCCGCTCATGGGGCTGATTTCATCGACCAGTTCGGCACTGCGGATGGTTACCGCGTCAATGGGCTGGCTGGACCGGTAGACGCGGTAGCGGATCTCGTCAGGGCTGTCCATAGCTCGTTTTAGCGGCGTTGAGCGTGGCCAGGGTCGGCGACGGTGCGGTTACCGGCGGACTGACTTCCGCAAAGGTCAGCATGGTATCGCCGTTGCGATGGACAGCCTGCAGGTTGGTCACCTGTTGGATCGCACTGCCGGCGGGAGCATCGCACCAGACATCGAGACGAACCTCCGAGCCGAGGCCGGCCGGGTAGGACACCAGGTTTAGCCGAAGCGTCTTGTCGCCAGCAAGCAGGGCCCGCTGGGCGGCGGCGGTGCAATCGAGGGTCTTGTAGCGCGGCGCGACGGTCTGCAGCCACACGCCGGGCGCGTCCGCGGCCTGCACCTTCAGGGGCGAGGTGGCGCCGCTGCTGTCTCCCTGGAAGCCGCCCGAATGCGGCACCAGAATCGCGCGGAAGATCGTTGTCCCGGCTGGCAAGGACGACAGGTTCACGTTTACATTGCCACCCGAAACGGTCAGTGTGCCGGGATGGCTGCCGCGACTGCTGTTGGTGAAGGAGTGCGTCGAGGTATCGGCGTCCGGCCGCACCTGCAATGTAACCGTAAGCGCTTGCGGGCTGTTGGTGGCGTTGGAGTCGGTCACGTCCACATACGCTGTATAGGTACCGATCGCCAGGCCGCTGCGGTCCACACTGACGGAGAATGACCCGTTGTCCGTGCCGCTGGTGCTGGTCAGCGACAGCCACGTCGGCGCCGGAGCGCGAACCACCGCGCTCCAGGCCAGCGGAGCATTGCCGATGTTCTGGACCGTCACGGACTGCGGTGTCGGGGCCGGATCGGACGCTTTGGCCGCAAAGGTCAGGGAGCCCGGAGCCAACTGGATGGTCGGACGCGGCGGCGGCAGCACCTGCATCGTCACCGCCACCGTCTGGGGAGAGTTCGAGGCGTTTGCATCGGCAACATCCACGTTCGCGCTGTACGTGCCAGCGGCCATGCCTTGCCAGTTGACGCTGACGCTGAAGGCGCCATTGTCTGTGCCGGAAGTACTGACCAGTGAGATCCATGCCGGGGCCGCGGCGCGCACGGCGGCAGTCCACGCCAGTGAACCGACGCCGCTACTGTTCTGAACCGTCACGCCTTGGGCAGCCGGCGCCGGGTCGGCGGCATGGCCGGTGAAGGTCAAGGTCGCTGGCACTACCTGCAGGGCAGGCTGGGGCGGCGCGAGCACCTGCATCGTTACCGTCACCGTCTGGGGTGAGTTGCCCGCGTTTGGATCGGCTACATCCACGTACGCGGTATACGTTCCGGCGGACATGCCCTGCCAATTGACGCTGACGTTGAAGGTCCCATTATCCGTGCCCGAGGCACTTGCCAGCGAGATCCATGCTGGAGCGGGGGTGCGTACCGCGGCGGTCCACGCCAGCGAACCGACCCCGTTGCCATTCTGAACGGTTACGCTCTGAGCGGCCGGCGCCGGATCGGCGGCGTGGCCGGTATAGGTCAGCGAGGACGCCGTTAGTTGGATCTGCGGCTTGGGCTGACCGTAGACCAAGTCCAGGACCAGTTCCGGCCGCAGGGTCGGATCGGACGATTCGCTGGTGGCGACGGAGGATCCACCGCCGCTGACTTCGATCACGCGGAAGCCATAGGCGCCCTGGCCGGTGACCAGCCAGTTGGTCGCGATTGCTTTGACGTCGAACTCGAGCCAGCCCGCCGCGGTTCCGACCGGGCTGGAGGTCACTGCGGACCCGGTGATGGTTCCACCAGGCGTCGTCCATTCGTCGCTGACGGCGTACCAGCGGATGTCCTGATCATTCTTGTTCAGGTAGAGCCGGCCGGCCGCCGAATCCCAATAGTAGCCCCGGGTCCCGCCCAGCGCCTGCAGCGCGGAAAGGGAGGCGACGACGGTGAAGCTGTCCTGCGCATTGTTGTAGTTGCCGGGAAACCCGCCCAGGCGGACATGCATCTTGCCGCTGTTGACAGGATCGCTGGCCAGGTTCGTCACGCCGGCGATGTAGTAGATGCCGCCGCCATAGCTGACGAAGGTACTCTTGGAGACGACGGTGCCGGCGTTGCGAGTGAACCACATGGCCCCGTCGCAGACGCCCGTCCAGCTGCCGTCGCCCGTGCCCTGGACCCAGTCCTGGGTCAACTGGGCAGCCTGGAGGTTCACGTTGCCGAACTGGTAGCCCGTGCGGTACAGGCGGAGTTTGGCCGAGTTCACGCCGACCACGAGGTTCTTGTTGGGGATGGCGTTCAGGTCGAACTTCACGACCACCGGGCGCCAGTTCGTGTAAAGCGACCAGTCGCCGTTGTATGTCGCTATGCCGCCGCTGTTGTACTGCTTAACGTCTGTGGCGTAGCTGTTGAGCATGGTGTCGGACGTGGCGGAGAAGGTGTAGCCAGCAGCACTGTACTCCTTCAGTGTAATTGACGATGCCAGGCAGGTTGAGGTCACCATCAACGCCAGAATCAACACAGATGCGGACTTCATTCCACTCCTCCAGGGAACAATCATCGGGCGTATCTTGCCCGTGCGGTTGCTCTACAGACCCCAGTTATCCACCATCATCAGCAGGTCGATCACATCGACGAACGCATCGCCGTTAAAGTCGCAATCGGCACTGTAATTGGCATCGCCTGCGGCGCTGCCAAACGCATCCACAAAACACAGCAGATCGATCACATCGACCCCGCCATCCTTGTTGACGTCACCCGCCAGGAAGCTCTCCTTGATGTGGTATCCGTGGACCAGTGGGTACGATTCCTGGTCCCCGGGGGATTGCTTGTAGCTGTACGGGACGAGCACGAAGAGTGTGCGAGTCTGCGGGTCGAAGGCACATCCCGGCGTCTCAACTTCGCTGCTCTGGCGGGGCGTATAGTCCATCTTCCAGAAGTCATGCTGGGATTCCCAGGGCTGCTTCTGACCCTGGGCCACACTCGCCAGGTCGGCCGGATCGTACGCCCACCACCATGCATCGGTCCGGTCGGCCCAAATCAGGCCCTGGTCGTACCACACGAGCCCTTGGCCCATGCGCGACAGGAAGAGCACTCCCTGCTTGTCCGGCAGATCGATCCAGGCAGCAGCGCCGTAGATCTCATCCTTGGCGCCCCAGTAACCCACGCCGCCGACCGGATTGCGGCACCAGGTGATGGTGGTTGAATAGTCGGCGTCTCGCGTGCCCCAGTGAGTGTCAGGATGATCGATCAGGGCAATCGTATCGAGTTGGGTTGTCGAGGTGTCCGGGTGATGCGCGGCTGCCAGAAACGGCCCCTTCGAACAGGCGGCAAACCCCGAGTAGTACCCGCCGAAGCCGAGCCCCAGGTTGCGTCCGGCGAGATAGCCATCGGCGAACCAGTCCGGAATCATCAGACTCCCGCCGCGGATCTTCTGGCAGTGGGCGACGGACGACGGAGCGGCCCAGGGACCCGAGGCCACTGGCCCGGAGTCATTGAGCACCGCATAGCCCAGCGACGGATCGTTTCCTTGGGCGACGTTGTAACTGTTGGCAAAGGAGAAATAGAGCCGGCCGGTTTCCTGGTCGTAGTTCACTCCGTAGGTCCAGTCGCCGCTGGGCTTCATGCAGGGACTGCCATAGACGGCGGTGCCCCACTCGCGAACGATCGCCGACTGCGGCCACGCACCCTGGACCGTGCCCCAGCCAGGAAAAGTACACTCGTAGATGGCGTCGCCGCTGTAACGGTGCGAACCGGTCAGCAGCTGCAGGTTGCCGTTGACGTAGCGCAGCGTGATGCCGGATTCCGCGAACGCCGTGGAATAGCCGCACGCGAACGTCGGCAGGCGGAAGGCCCCGAGGTACTCGAAGTCCTCCTGCCGGATCACCGGACGATTCAGGAGGGATGTCGGCAAGGTTTGCCACGTGGCGACATTCGACAGGGCCGACAGGTTCGACGCCTCGTCGAACGCGCGGATTGCCACGTAGTACGTCGTGGCGGGACGAAGGTCCGCGATCACGACGCTCTGGCTGGAGCCGGCCGGCGCCGGCGCAGGCATGTTGCTGACGGAGGTAGCCGACGCCCAGTTGCTCATATCGATCGGAGTCATGCTGTATCGCATGTCGTAGCCGGTCGCGGTGCCGACCCAGCCGTCATCGCCCGGTGCCGTCCAGGTCAGGGTCAGGGTCCGGGACTTGGCCTTGACGACGGTCAGATCGATCACAGCTGCCGGGGGGATCACATCGGCGATCGTCTGGGCTGACGCTATGTTCGAAACGGCCGAGACGTTGGGCGTCTCGTCCGAGGTCTTCATCGCGAAGTAGTACATCGTGCTGGCCGCCAAGCCCGAAACGACGACGCTCTGGCAGGTGCCAGCTACGGCCGGCGCCGGGGCGCTCCCAATCTGTACCGCAGCGGCCCAGATGGCGTCGGTAATGGTGCTGGTGCTGTAACGGATATCGTAGGAAGTCGCCGTGCCGACATTGCCGTCGTCCCCAGGGGCCGTCCAGGTCAGAGTGACGTTATTGTTGCCGGGGTGGGTCGCGGCCAAATCGGTCACAGCCGCGGGTGCCACTACATCCACCAGCGTCTTAACGCAGACAACGTTGGAGATACCCGACACATTGGGCACTTCGTCGGACGCCTTCATTGCAAAGTAGTACGTCGTATTCGACGCCAGGCCCGAGACCGCTATGCTCTGAACGGTGCCGGCCGGCCGCGGCGACGGGACGGACCCCAGCGGCTGGGCGGAACTCCAGGTAGCGTCGCTAATCGCGTTGGTGGAGTAGCGGATGTCGTAGGAACTGGCCGTACCGACAGAGCCGTCATCGCCTGGCGCGGTCCATGTCAGTGTAAGCGAACCGGTCGTGACGTTGCTGGCTGCCAGGTCCGTCACTGCGGCTGGCGCGGTGGTATCGCCCGCCTGTGTGTAGTCAATGAATAGGACGGGCTGGTAGTTTGAGCCCGACTCACTCAAGTAGAAACTCCAGTTGCCGCCCGGTTGCGCCCAACCGAAGTTCGGGCTGGTGCCTCGGACCCAGGCCTGCACATGGGCCGTCACGTCAATCACATGAAAGCCGACGCCGACCGGCGATGAAGAGGGTGCGGTCACGGGCCCCATATCGACCGTCGGGCTGAAGAAACTATCGCTGTTCACGCCCCATGACTGAAGCGGCGCGGTCGTGCCGCCGGATGAGTTCTGATGGGCGCCTGTGTTGTGGCCGTTCGGATGAGCGTAGTCTGACGCCGCCGGCTGTTCCAGGGCAGGAGTAATCGGCTGTTCCCTCCGTCCAGCTGTGGGTAAGGATGATGCCGACGCCACCTCCGCCAGAGTTCCCCATGGTGTGGTAGATCCGCAGCTGCGCCTTGTTGATGGTAGCGTAAGCCAGGCCCGGCACAGTGCTCAGCTCAAATCGATAGAGCGTGTATGCGGTGCTGTCGGAGATGAGGCTCGCACCGCCGCTAAACCAACAGGAATCCTGGACGGAGTACAACGGCGAATCGGCGACCGTTGTGGTCACCACGGTTGCCCCCACGAATCGAGCGTCGATAGCCCCGCCGCTGAGAAGCCCGGGGTCACGCTTCAGGGCGACCACATCCGCCCTGGCGGTTGCGCCTGCCAAAGATAGGACAACGATAACCAGCCACAGCCCGAAGGCGCGATAGCTCATCCGCATAATGGCCCCTTCTCCTCCTGCCGACGTATTACACGCATAAACAGCCTGCGCCGTTACCCGGCGCACAACTCTACGGCAAATGTCAACACTTGCAACACATCATTGGTTAGTATACATTTCTCGGGTCGGGGGGGTCAAGCGAAAAACCTGGCTTCTGACAGGGGATCGTACGACGACAGACGTTCGGGCGAAACCGGTATCCTTCCTCGAATTCACCGCTTGCATGGCGGAGCCGTGCTGGTACCAACCTGCAGGACATTGCCTATCCGCTGCACCGCGGACGTTGGGGGTGCCTTGCTGGACGTTCTGGGCCATCAAAGCCAGCATGGCCAGGTGTCCCATCTCCTCGAATTTGGCAATCGAGCAGGTGACCGTCAGCTGGCCCGCCACGTTTGTGCCGGTCACCCCGACCGCTCCTGCCACCGATACGGACTGCGGAACATGCAGGCCCAACCGTTCCAGCGATTCGCACAGCAGGCCCGCCAGTGGCTCATCGTAGGTTAAGACGGCTGTGGGTCGCTGCCGATCCTGCTTGATTTGCTTGGCGGCGGCCTCGGCAATACCCGGTTGCTCGGTATTGCCTGTCTGATAGACCCGCTGGTATTCCAGGCCGAGGCGAGCCAATTCCACCACGTATGCCGTCCGCCGCTCGCGGCCGTCTGGCGAATCCACCCATCGGGGCTGGCCCGGTCGCGCCATCGGGTCCTCCGACGAGCCATCCACATAGGCGATCCGCCGATGGCCCAGGCTGTAGAGGTGCTCCATGACCTGTCGCACAGCGGCGGCATTGTCCACGCACACCGATGGCACTGGCACACTGCCGCACTGTGTGTCCACCAGGACCAATGGTATGGATTCCTTCGCGAATTCAGCCACATATGGCTCGTTGACCATCTCCAGCAGCAGTACCCCATCTACTCGCAGCGCCACGTCCCTCGGGCGGTCCGGGACGTAGGTAGCCCGCCCGGTTTCGCGAAAGGCAACGATCTGCAGATCGATGTGGTTCAGGTCGCACTGCACGACGATCCCGGCCAGAATCTGGTTCAGGTACGCAGTCCGTATCAGGTGCAGCCTGCTGGCTGGATAGACCAGACCAACCGTCGTCAGCTTGCCGCCCCCGGCGGGCAGCTTCCGCACGAATGCCCCCTTGCCGTGCAGCAGTTGCACGATCCCCTCGTCGGATAGTTGGTGCATGGCGCGCACTACCGTCCGCACGGCCACCCCAAGATGATGGGCCAGATCCCGATACGTCGGCAGCTTGTCGCCAACCCGCTGGTTCCGGGCCAGGATCATCCTCACGATCGAGTCGCGCGTGTGGCCACACGGAGTGTCTTCGCTGGGATGCCGGATGAAACGCAACAGATGCTCCTTCCTGACAGAACCTCATCTCCATGCATGTTAGTCAAGAGTACTTACCCTGCAAAGCGAGATGATGGAGGCGATCGCCCGCGCGCAGCAGAGTTTTCGGCGCAGGCCGCAGTGCCCGCCGGTCCTTGTTTCAGTCGAAGACTGCAAGGGGATCATGTTGGCCGAAAGCAACGCATGTTGTCAAAGTGCAACGGAATTCCTGCCTCACGATTACGTGAACGCCGCCTCCGCTACATTCCGTAACGACTGACGACTGCAGTACATACGCGCGTATTCGTCCGTCAGGGGCGCCCGCGAATCGACGACTGGCATGGCACTTGCAACACTTGCAACACAAGGGACGCCTGGGTCCCTGTTGCCAGCTGTTGGCGTGGCTTGATCCCTTGCCGAACCGGATTTGCTCTGGTTGAACCAGAAAGGATATTGTGAAATGAAACACGCTCTTGTCACGATTGCTCTGGCGTTGACAGCCTCTTCAGCCCCGGCTGCCGTGATTCCGATTGCCAACGACGGCTTTGACGCTTACTACGCGGGCACGACAAACGTCATTCAGCCAGACGGCGCCGGGTACGCCTATCTGTATGGGACAGGTTACAACCTCGACTTGTTCCCCAGCGGCAAGGCCGACTTCCCGGACTGGAACGGCCAGACCACGTATGGCGCAGAATCTCGGTTCGGCCTATTACGCGGCCATGCCCAATGGCAGCACAGGTTGGGTGAGCCCGACCTATGCCGACAGCTACCTGTGGCAGGGACTCCCGGTGAGCTTCGAGCCGAACAAGACCTATACACTTTCCGTCTGGGTGTACGATAGACTCGACACGGACTTGCCCTCCAATGTGTTTGCCCGGGTGGATGCGGGCAGCACGGTACTGTCCGGTGCGACCGTCGATTTCACACCCCCCGCCAATGGTGGCAAGGCCTTGTACACATGGACCTACATGACGGGAGACAGCGCACCTTCGGGCCAGATGTACGTGGTGGTCGGTGCTGGCGGCGGTACGGGCCAGGCCAATTTCGACGATGTGAGCCTCACGGTGGTTCCCGAGCCAATGACGATAGGCCTGCTTGCCGTTGGTGCAGCAGCGTGGCTCCGCCGTCGCCCGGCGTAGGAGTTCGTCTTCTCCATTGTCGCGACCAGCTCGCAAGCTATTCCACTGTACTGACCGCAGAGGGATGGCTTGCGGGCTTCTTTGCATGTCCACCTCATTCACAGTTTCCTGGCGGATGTCCTCTTCCGAGCCGCCGGCAGGCCCGTGTGCGCATCGACGCAATACAGACCACCCGCTACCATACGCAAGCCGAACGCAATTCTTCACCCGGCTGCAAGCTGGCAGGCAGCTGGCAGCCAGTAGGCAATGCGTAGGCAGGCCCTGTTGGGGCCTCCAGAATGCAAGAAAACCCCCTCTGGAGGCCATTCCAGAGGGGGCTTTGGAGCCGTCAAGCAGTCTGGGGGTCAAGAGGTCGCAGGTTCGAATCCTGTCGCCCCGAGTGTAAATGCTTGCGTAGTAGTAAGTTACATGTTCGGTTGTTCGCCGATGAGCTCTTGATTTCCGTGGAGTCATCAGCTCCCTTGCCATTCGATACCATAAGCCTCATCGATACAGTCACTTACGAAACAAGAACCGAAGCCGTCGAGGCGGCAACTGCGCGTTCCGGAAAATATGGCCACATTTTTCCGGATATTCTGGCCACCTTTGCCGACGATGGCCACTGACGGCTCGCGGCTGTTGCCGCGAGGGATTTATCGCTTTGATGCTAATCCCGAAGGGTGAGGAAAGACGGGCGGCATGACGTCGTCGCCGCCCGCCCTTCGGTCTTAGCCCCTGGGTCGGCGCTCGGGTCGGTTCCCACCGGCGCCCTATCCTCCGCCCAGGTCATCTTCGATCCTATCGATCAGCCGTGGTCCCGCAAGGTCCACCCTCAAAGGCCTGCCGGCTCGGCATCCTTCTCGGCCGCCTTCAGATGCCGCGTCCGATAGGACGGCCCACGCAGTTGGATGAATCGCCCACGTTCCAGGATCCGATCTGTAATCGCCTCGGCCAGGTCCGCATCGTGCAGCACCTGGCCCCAGTGGCTCAGCGCCTTGTTCGTGGTCAGCAGCATCGGCTTTTTGTGCAGGTAGCGGTGATTGACCACCTGGAACAGCACGTTGGCCGCGTCGGTGCCCGTGGTCAGGTAGCCCACCTCGTCGATGACCAGTACGTGCGGCTGCACGTACGGCACCAGCGCCTTGCGCAGTTGGGCCGCCCCGGCGGCCGCGGACAGCTCGTCGATCAGTTCGGCCGCGGTGGTGAAGTAGGCGTCGTAACCGTTCTGGATGGCGCGATAGGCGACCCCGATCGATAAATGGGTTTTTCCCGTTCCGGAAGTTCCACCCAGGATCAGGCAGCGCCCCTCGCTGACCAGTTCCGGACCGAGGTAACTGCCCAGCAGGGACAGCCGGACAGCCGTCTGGAGTTGGAAGTTGAACTCCTCGATCGTCCGCAGGAACGGGAAGCCGGCCTTGCGGACCGCCCGCTGGATGCGCGTTTCACTGCGATGGGCCACCTCCTCGGCCACCAGGAGCGCCAGGTAGTCGCGGTAACTCATCTGCTCGGTCTCGGCGCGTGCCTCCAACTCGGCGTACAGCCGGCGGATCGTCGGCAGGTGCAGGCGCCGCAGCAGGCCCTCCAGGTCCACCGCAGCAGGGCCCGGAGCCGAGGGATTGGCAGGAGTCGATGGGGGTGTCGGTTTCATCGCACGCCCTCCCGCTCCAGGACCCAGGTGATCGCCTTGACGTGATGCCGGCCGTTGGACAGGGCATGCTCAATCGCTCCCAGCGTTCGCCGGGGGCCATACTCCAGCAGCAGGTTATGCAGCTGCTCTACCTGGACCTTCCAGTTCATCCGCGGCTGGTGCACCCACTCGGTCAGCAGAGATTCCGCCGATGGCCCCAATTCCAGGATCTCCTGGCGTTTCTGATAGAGTTGGGCCCGCTGGCCGTGGACCGCCGCCAGCTTGGCCACGCGGTCCTCGCTACGATACAACGTCTGTCCGACCTCCGGGTAACGGGGATGTTCCACCTGGGTTCCGTCACGCGTGACGATCCGCACCCGTTCGGGATACAGGAACAACGTGCCGGGGATGCCGATGGTGCCCGGCGGCATCGAATAGCGAATGCCCTCGTGCTCGACGAACCCGGTGGTCCGCACCGTCACCGGCACCCGTAGCGGATACTCCGTCGGCCGGATCGGCAGGCGGGACAGGCGTTCCCGCTCGGCCTTCATTCGTTCGGCCGGGATCTGGTTGGTTGCCCGGCTGGGCCGCCGCAGGTTCACCTCTTCCAGCCAGGCGAGCAGTTGCTGTTCCAGGTCTGCCCGGTCATGGAACCGCCGAACCTTGAAGAAGCTGCCCTTGACCCAGCCGACAGGTTCTCCACGGACCCCTTCTGGTTGGCCCGCCGCGGCCAGCACAACTCCACCCCGAAGCCGTAATCCACCGGCACGTGGGCGAAGGTCTGGTTCCAGTCGATGAACCCTTCGCTTCGCCCGGTCACGATCGTCTTTGGATTGTCGAAGACCGCCCGCAACGGAACCCCCTCAAACGACTCGAAGGCCTTCAGCAAGGCCCGGATCAGAGGCTCGACCTTCTCATCCGGCACCGTGACCACGTGCGTCCATCGCGAGTACTTCAGCCGCGAGGCGAAGAAGTGAACCTTCTCGTCGGAACCGTCGGCGTAGGTGACCGCCACGCTGCCGAAGTCGTGCTGGCTGAACTCGCCCGGCACCCCCTCGAACCGCACCTCCGGCCCGCGCTGCGCCTTGGGACGCACAGACCGGACTAGTTCGTAGACGGCCGACTTGCCGCCCGTGTAGCCCAGACCCCGCACGCGACGGAGAACCTCCACGGTTGGCAGCAGCGGCTCTGCCTGCAAGATCTGCTCCACCTGCGATCGTAATGCATCGACCTGGCTGGGCCGGCCGATGCGTCGTGACTGGGGTGTGGCGGCGGCCTCCGGACTGGTGATGGGCGGCTCCCGCAGAATGCGTTGTACGGAGCGTTTGCCCACGCCGACGGTCTCGGCGATCTCCTCCAAGGTGTGTCCAGCCTGCCGCAGCGTCCAAATGCGTACCCGATCCAACATGCTGATCATCCTCCTTGTTCCTCGCGCCCGGCGGCACCATTGCCCCCGGCCATCGCGAGAAAACATTACCGGAAATCCAGGCCTCAAAAGTGGCCAGAATTTCCGGAAAAGAGGTGGTCAGAATTTTCGGAACCCGCAGCAACTGCCAGCCCGTACGCAGATCATACGCAAGTTTCTCTGCAGCCAGATGAAACGACGAATGCTACCAATACTCCCAGAAGGAAAGGCGACTGTCTCAAAAAGCGTGGGGCAAGCAGCGGTTTGCAGGACCGCAGGCGCGTTCCTTTCCGGCAATGCGGAAACGAGCAACCTACCAAGGAATCTGTCAGGGCTGAGTACTGGTCTTGCACACATCCCCTGTTGCCAATGCGCAGCTTTATCTCGGGGCGATGTATTACAACGGCGAGGGGGTCCAGAGCGATTGCGTCGAAGCATCAGCTTGGTGGGGCGCGGCTGCTGCCAGGGCCAGCGCGATGGCTGCGAACAATCGCAATGAACTTCGCGACAAGATGTCTGCTGAACAGATTGCCGAAGCGGAAAAGCGCAGCGACAGACTCAAGGCCCTGCTTCAAGCCAATGTGGGAAATAAGTAGATTCCCAAAACTTTCCAGGCGCGGCTTTCCCACGACCGGGCTTCAATCGTCGCCCCTCGAGGTAGTACCCGCCTGTCCCCCGGACACACCATGGGCGATGACTGGCTGCTTCGAGAGACGCCAGTCACTGGCCGGGACGGTGACTCAATTCCAGAATCAGATCGATAATCGCGTCGCGGACCCGCTGCGGCTCGTTCACATGGGTCACCAGGCTGACTTCGTCATGCTCCTCGGCTCGCGGCGCCCGCTGGCGGCGGGATGGATCCAGTGACAACCGGATGGCCTGGAGCTTCTCGGACGCCTTCTTGCGCACCTCGGGCGTCGCTAGCGAGATCAGCCTTTCGGCTGTCGCCACGTACCGCAGGTCGTCCTGACCCTCGCGGATGGCTTCCCAGGCCACCGAGCGGATCGGTTCGGTGGGGTTATTGCGAACGCCCATCCCGGTCGAGCCCCAGAACATCTGGATCGCGTTGATGCCGTGGGCCTTCATGTCCTGGTACCAGCGACGGGGCAGATCGCTGCTGCCCATGAACGCGCCACCGACGATCGGGCTATCGACCAGGATGAACGGCAGGACCTCGCAGACCAGTTCAGCCGTATATCGCTTGCCTGCGGCGTCCAGGGCGATGGTCGCTCGATAGATACCCGGGGCCGCTGTCACAGGCGGCCGGACCGTTAGCCAGAAGAAGACTGTCTGGTTCGCGGGAAGCGGCTGCGTCCGCCCGCCTCCCATCAGCCGCTTCGGAGAGGTCTTGGCGTTGAGGCTCTCGACGCGATTGATCGTGATCCACAAGCGAGGCATGGCGTTGGCCGCCGGTTCGGCCTGGACGGTCATCTCGGCCATCGTTTCGGCGCTGGCCCGGACGGCCAGAACAGCCGGCTCGTACTCCCCGGGCGTCGTCCGGAAGCGCAGCGTGGTCCCGGCCGACTTGGGCGGCGTCAGATCGCGGGCCATCGGCTGAAGATAGGGATGCGACCAGAGCGACAATTCCACCGTCGGCTCCGCAGCGGCAATGCCGCCCCATGCAACCAGACACGCCATCGCCATTGCCCATGGTCCTGGGACGTGAGGCGCCAATGAGCGGCGGAGGCGTTGGCCAGTACCTGTGACGGTCTGGTCGCTCCCGCAATGAGGCAAGCTCACGACGGGACTGGCCGCGAGCCAGGACACCGCGAGTTCCAAGATGGTTCGTCCCCGCGAGCAAGCGAACGCTGCGAGGGCTTCCACGATGGCAAGGTTGTCGTCGGTCATCAGGCTGGCGTGCCGGCCGGAGGCAAGGCGGGTCCCGTCCGGAGCGGGCTGGCCGCGGCGGTACTTGCCGGTCAGCAGGCCGCTGGCCAGGGGGAAGTAGGGGACGAACGCCAGGCCGAGGCGGAGGCACTCGGGCAGGGCGTCGCGCTCGGGCTGGCGATGGAGCAGGCTGTGCTTGTTCTGGACGCTCACGAAACGGGCGGCGCCGGGGCGGGCGGCGGCAGCCTCGCGGAGCTGCTCGACCGAAACGTTCGAGCAGCCGATCTCGCGGACCAGGCCCGCCCGGACGAGTTCGTCGAGGGCGCCGAGAGTCTCGGCAATGGGGACATCGGGGTCCGGCAGGTGCTGCTGGTAGAGGTCGATGTAGCTGGTCCCGAGGCGCCGCAGGCTATCGCGAACGGCCTGCTTGACGTATTCCGGCCTGGCGCCGCGGCGCTGGTCGTCGACCGGGTTGCCGAACTTGGTGGCAATGATGACCTGGTCGCGGCGGGACCCAAGGGCCCGGCCGAGAAACTCTTCGTTCTTCGTCTGGCCGTAGACGTCAGCCGTGTCGAAGAAGTTGATGCCGGCGTCGATGGCGGCGTGGACAACCTGGCTGGTTGCGTCGGCATCGATGCGCGAACCGAAGTTGTTGCAGCCGAGACCGACCACCGTGACTTCCAGGGATCCGATCATGCGTGTCTCCATCAGCGCCTCCTGCGTAAGCAAGCGCAGGCATAACACCTTTCCCGTGCGGCGTCGCGCAAGTACCCCGGCTATCAGAACCGCACGATGACAGTGCGATGGCTGCGGATGTTCTCGACCGGCACCACGAGCTGCGTTCCGTCCAAGCGGAATCTCTCCTTCCGCTCGGGGTAGCCTTCCTCCTCGTCATCGATCGAGACAGACACGACGGCGGATGGCTTCGCGGGAACGTCAAGCCGCAGGTCCGCCCGAGCCGTCTTGGACGCCGCCTCGTGGTGAACCAGGTGCACGAGCCACTCGCCCGTATCTTCTCGCACGGCAGAGTGGACGTAGAGCTTCCCGTGTGTCTGCACCTGGAGGCCAAGGCCCTCGGGGACAAGCCAGGCGAGCACGGCATCGATCTGGTCGGCGTTGCGCGGAAGCATGAACCAGTCCTCGCCGATCGTCCAATGCTCCGGGGTGCGCGGCAGGCGGTCCACATCCATCGCACGTATCCAGGCGACGCGGCCTTTGGCGACCTTGCGCTGAATGACAGCCTTGCCCGAGCCGAGCGGATCAGGACCCACCAGTTCGTGGAACGCGTTAAGCGGCTTGGCGGCCTTGGCGTAGTCCTTCATGTTCCGGATGCGGGCGACGGGTTGCCGGCGGGTACGGTAGTACCGGTCGTACACACCGCTTGCGCCGGTCAGGACCAGGCGACCGCCGCCCTGGACGTAGCGCACGATCGCGCGGCGGACCTCGTCGGCCATAACCTCGGCTCCGGCGACAACCAGGAGGTCGTAAGCACCCCCCACGTCGTCGAGCTGGCCGTCATGGACGAGATCGAACGGAATGCGCCGCTCCAACAGGTACTGTTCGGCCGCGAGGGTTTCCTCCCACGGGTCCCAGCGGTTGTACGCCAGGCTGTACCGTTCGCGCAGGACGGCCACCCGCGCCAGGGAACGGGCACGCAGCTGGTACTCCTTGTATTTCTTCCAGAACCCATAGGGTGCCGTAGACATGGCCAAGTCTTCACAGAAGTCGACCGCGGATCCAACACCCCAGTGGGCGCAGCCGAACGCGCGGCACAATTTCTTCGCGCGGTATGGTCCGCGCATTGCGCCCTTGGCGTTCAGACGCGGCGCGGGAGTCTGCTCGTCGCAGACGAGTTCGATCTTCGGATACATCAGACCCGGCTCGTTGGCGCGCCAGAACGCCGACGCGAACCCGTCCCCCTCGACTGCGTTCATCTCGACGAATACGTCCGGGTTACGGTTATGCACGAACTCCGCCAGCCGCTGAGCAGCACCTCCAAGGATGTGGCACTTGAAGTCGATCCAGGCCCAGTGATGTGGCGCCGCAGCCCGCCAAAACTTGCCGGCCTGGTTGTGCTGGTTAAACCAAGGGACGGTGGCGTGGGTGAAGTCGCGCATGCCGAAGATCTTCTCGCCCAGGTCCCCGGCGTAGTGTTCCTGCAGGTACTCCCGGAACAGCCGCGTGCATCGCTCGCAGTGGCAAGCCTCCGGTTCCGCCTGCATCCCGATGTTGTCGAAGTGGATTCCGTCGGCACCGGCGTCGATCGCCCGGGCAAGCACCTTCTCCATGTAGCCCATATAGCCTTCCGACGAAAAGCAAGGCCGGTTCCGGAAGCACTGGAAGGTTACCTGGCAGCTCGTTGGCTGTCCGGTCTGGGTGCGGGCAATCCAGGTTTCGGCGTCTGCCTCTTCCTGGAGCAACGTATCGAGCGTGAGCGATCCGAACGAGACGTAGCACACCGCCCGCAGCCCCAGCTCTCGGCAGATCGGGAACAGCCGGGCGGCTTGGTCCTGGCAGTCCTGCTCGTGCTTGAGCCCGAAGCCCTTCCACCAGTTGAGCCAGACCTGGTTGACCCCTCGTTTGGCCAGGTACTCCAGGAACGTGCGGGTGCGCCGGAAGTCGTAGACCTGTTTCTGGTTGTCCGGGCAAAGGCCGCGCATACGATCGAAGTACAGCGGCTCGAACATGCTGTGTACCCGAATTCCCTCCTGGAACAGCCACTTCGCGGACTTCTCGGGCTTGCGCATTTGCGATCTCCGTGGAAAGGCCCCTCGGGGGCTCCAAGCCGGTGTTCCTTCAATGGCTGTCCGACCGGCGCCGCTGCAGGCACATTTCACAGCCATTGTACTGCCCCTTTTCAGAGCACGCATCTGTGCTGATTCTCGTTGAGGACTCAATGAAGCACCATTGCCGATGGAGATGGTGGAGGATTACTGTAGAATAGCCGATGCGAGGCCCCAAGGGGCAATTGCGTGAGTTCGCACGGGGACCGTCGCGCGAGAGGAGCGGGCTCCGCCGGGCCAGGCCCCGAGTTGATCGTTCGCCATGAGCTGCCGCGGCTGTCAGGGTCGCTATCCAGGCCTTGACCGTCCCTTGCAGGGCTGGCGCAGCGCCTTACCGAAGTGATCGATGTTTGACCATCTGATCGTAAACGGCACGGTTGTGGACGGCACCGGTCGGCCGGGCTGTTTGGCCGACGTAGCCCTCCTCGGGGATCGCGTTGTCCGCATTGGCCGGCTACAGGGCGCGGAAGCGCGGACAACGATCGACGTCACTGGCAGCGTCGTGGTCCCTGGGTTCATGGATGTACACAACCATTCGGAAGGATGGCTCCTGAAGAACCGCCATTTTTCCGCAAAGACACTCCAGGGGTTTACCAGCGAAATCCTGATGTCCGACGGAATCTCCTATGCCCCACTCACGCCGCAAACGGCCCCCGAGATCCTTCTCTACCTCAGGGCGCTGAATGGCTTGGACGAACCGGAGTACACCGGCTGGCGCAGCATCGAAGAGTTCATGCGCCTGCTTGATGGCAGAACGTCAGCCAACACGCTGCCCCTGATTCCCTACGCCAATCTCCGGGCCATGGCCGCGGGCTGGGGCGCGACAACGCCCCTTCCGGACCAGATGGCGATGATCTGCCGAATGATTGGCGAGGGGATGGAGCAGGGCGCCGCGGGCCTGTCCACGGGACTGGACTATCTTGCCCAGTGCTTCGCCTCCACGGACGAGCTGGTCCAGGCGTGTACAGCCCTGAGGCCCGGTCATGGGCTCTACGTTACGCATATTCGCTATGCCCTGGGCAGGCTGGAGGGACTGAAGGAGGCGGTCGAGATCGGTCGCAGGGCAGGCGTCCCCGTTCACATCTCGCACCTGATGGGCCGGAGCATCCAGGAGTCCGAATCCCTTCTGGACTACATTGACCGCGTGGCTGTCCACGAGGTAGACTTCTCTTTCGACTCCATTCCGTACTGTTCTGCGAGCACCCTCCTGCTGAGTCAACTGCCCCTTGGGGCTTGGGAGGAAGGCCCGTCAGCGGCCCTGCGCCGCATGCAGGATGCCAGGCGCCAGGAGGCGTTCGCGGCCAAACTCGCCGACCTGCGGCTCGATCAGTACTACATCGCCTACATCCCCGACCCGAAGTACGCTCACCTTCAGGGAACAACGCTGGCCCAGTACATCGCCGAACGCAACAAGCCGCCCGTTCAGTCCGTGCTCGACCTCCTGGCGGAGACGGACATGGCCGTCCTGATGGTCTACCAGTATGGTGCCGGCGACGCCCCGGCCTGGCCATTCCTGGCTCACCCCTGCGGCATGCTGGGGACCGATGGCATCTACTTTCCGGACGGCTGCATCCACCCGAGGATGTACGGGTCGTCCGCCCGGATGCTCGGGTCCCTCGTTCGTGAGCAGAGGCTCTTTCCGTTGGAAGAGGCCGTACACAAGATGACCGGCCAGCCGGCGAAACGCTTCGGCCTGCGACAGCGCGGTGTGCTCGCCGAGGGATGCTTTGCCGACGTGGTCGTCTTCGATCCGGCCGGGGTCCGCGATCGGGCCACATATTCGTCGCCCCATCAACCCTCGGACGGATTCGAGCATGTCTGGGTCAACGGCTGCCTCGTTGTCCAGGCGGGCAAGGCGATGGATGCTGCTGTCCCGCCCGGCCGCGCCCTGAGACGCGGAGGATGAAGCCGGTCGGGCCGCCGGAAGCCGTGAGCGGGACACGGAGCCTCCCCGGCAGGTGCGTCGACCAGCGACAACATCTACGGCCCGGGGACGATCGCCCCATGCTCGCGCAGAAGCGAGCGGATCTCATCCATCGCAAGTTGCTCGGGATCGACACCGCTTCTGGCGGACAGCGCCGCCATCACACCCGCCGCCTGCCCCATGGCCATGCACGCCGCCTGCACCCGAAACGCCGACTGCGCCTCCCGATCGCCGCTGATGCACCGCCCGGCCACGAGCAGGAACTCGCTGTCCGCTGGCAGCATGGCCGACCGCGGGATCGTGGGCACAGCGCCATCCGGCAAGGGACGGAGATCAATCCCCTCGCCATCGTCCAGGTGGATATCGATCGGGTAGTAGCAGTAACACACCGCGTCGTCATAAAGGCGTCCGGACATGTAATCCTGCCCGGTAATCCGTCCCTTGCCGCGGATGACGACGCTTTCGCGTATGCCGCACTCGGATGCAACCTGCTCGATGCGGAACCGTTCCAAACCAAGCTGTGACCGGAAGAAGCGGAACATCCGCAACATGGATTGACGCGCGGCGATCTCTGCTCGCGTCTTGCCTTCGGCCAGGTCGGCCGGACCTGTGCTGATGTGGTTGGCCTGGCGCCCCCGGCGTTCCAGGAAGCGTCGGGTCCCCGTCCTCTGCCAGCCGATGTCCGTGTGCCGGATGCGGCCGGCCTTGAGCGCCTGTTCCAGGGCGGCATCAATGGCCGCAATATCCAGGGTGTCCGGATCGTAGCCGCTGCAGCACAAGGCTAGCGTGCCGGGCTGCGTGGGCTCTGCTCGCTCCACCCGAAAGCCCGCCAGGCTGACGGCGTTCGCATCGCCGCTGCAGTCAACAAGAACCTTTCCCGTCACCGGCTGGAGGCCGGACTTGGTGCACGCGTCCACATGCCATGTGTCGCTTTGCCGATGGATGCGGGCCGGCATGGCGTGAAACAGCAGGTCCACGCCCGCATCGATGATCTCATGGTCGGCAAGCGCGGCGAAGATCGCGATGTTGATGGGGATCTGCTGTCGCCAATGCGGACTCGTCGGGTCGGTCATGTCCGGTAGGCAATCGCCTGTTTCATTGAGGGTCTTGCATATCAGTTCCCATCCGATACCCGCAAGGACCTGTTTGCCCCGGGCGAAGAACAACCCCGGGAAGTTCACGCCCGCAACGGTCATCGTCCCCCCGAGCATTCCGTTCTTCTCGATCAGCAGCGTTCGTGCCCCGGCGCCACCGGCTTGGATGGCCGCCACCGTGCCAGCCGTGCCGCCCCCAATAACGATTACGTCGTACTGTGTGTTCATGAAGCCAGTGTCCTGTGAAATCGCTCCGGACCGGTCGGTACTCTTCGCAGGCAATCGCAGCGCCCCATCTCAAAGGGCCTGGGTGTCCCGTGCCGGCCAGCTGCTGTGCGCCGCACCGGCCAGGCCCCTGCCCGCCAGCTTCAGCATCTGCTCTCTGTACTCGGAATTGCGGCGGGCAACACCAATCATGGTGGCGCTCTATCTCCCGAGGATCATATCCAGCATGCCAGACCGTGCAATCCTGCGAGCAGCGGAAGGACGGGGTTGAGTGACCACCCGCGGGTCGGTCAGGCCCGCAGGACCGGCGCCGAAATGATCGGAAACGCATGGCGACGGCGGAGGCGGTCTGTCCCAGGCCGGAAGACGCAACTGCTCGACCCTGCGGACACAGACCGGTGAGTGTCAGACGGCTCAGCAACCGTCTGGGCCGTTGGGAATCCGGTTGTCGAAATGTCAGGGCCTGGTAGAATCGGCAACATCGCTGGCGGTGGTCGTCAGCAAGTAGAAGCCGCTTCAGAACCTTTCAGAACGCGTATGAAAACATCTACGCAACGCACGGTTTGAGCCTACGGACCATCAAATGGATCATTGCCAAGTAGATCATGGATTCGCTGCTTTCCGTGAGGGTTTCGTAATCCTTGCTCAGGCGGCGGTAGTGGCCGAACCACGAGAAGGTTCTCTCGACGATCCAGCGTTTGGGCAGGACCTGGAAGCCGCGGACATCGTCGCTGCGTTTGACGATCTCCAACACCCAGCGGCCCAACTCCCACGTCCACTCGATCCGTTTGCCGGCGTACCCGCCATCGGCCCAGATCCACTTCAGCCGCCAGAACTGGCCGACCCGTTTGGCCAGCACGAGTCGGGCACCGTCGCGGTCCTGGATGTCGGCCGCATGCACCACCACCGCCAGCAGCATGCCCAAGGTGTCTACGACGATATGCCGCTTGCGCCCCTTGATCTTCTTGCCGGCGTCGTAGCCCCGCGCCCCCTTTTTCCACGGTTTTGACCGACTGGCTGTCGATAATCGCCGCGGACGGGTTGGGCTTTCGGCCATCCTGGACTCGCACCTGCCGGCGGAGGGCATCGTGAATCGTCTGCAACGTTCCATCCCGTCGCCAGGTGCGATAGTAGTGCTGGACCGTGGGCCAAGGGCCGAAGTCGCGGGGCAGCATCCGCCACTGGCAGCCTGTCCGGGCCAAGTACATCAGCCCGTTGACGACCCTCCGCACGTCGGTCGGCGGCCGGCCGCCTTTGCGGGTTCCGGACTTGCTTGGCGGGATGTGCGGCCGAATCAGGTCCCATTGCTCATCCGTGAGGTCCGTCGGGTAATCGGTTCCGTCCATACTGCCCGTTATCGGCAAGATAAACGGTTTTCATACAGGTTCTGAGAGACTTGAGGTCACTGGGGTTCCACTTCAGATCGAAATCGTACTGCCCCTGGATGCCGGTCTCGTCAATGACCGGACATTGGACCTCACTGCTGAGCATCTCAGCGAAGTCGGTTACCGTGATTCCGACCGCCGACATCGCACCGTCTTCGCTCGAGCTGCCCATGGCATCCGAGGCCGCCCGTGAGAGTGCAGGCTTGGTATCGGCCGGAACTTTCAGCAGGAGTACGTTGCGAGACTGGCGTTCCCGCAGGGCCGAGATGCCGAACGTCTCGCGGAGCATGGCCTGCAGGACGGAGCGGACACGGCCTGCGCGATCCGTCGGTACGATGATACTTATGTCGTACCGGTCCTTCGGCAGGTCGATCCGCCACTCGGTGGCGTAGGGGCTGCCGCCGTAGGCATAGTGGACCAGGGTCTGAAGTGGAAAACTCATATACGTAACCCTGCCTGGATGGCGGGAGCTGTACATCCCGCTACGGCCATCCGTCGATCGCCGGATGACGACCCGGACCAGGGCATCGTCGTCCTTGGCGCCGGTCTTGTCGTCAGGCAGTTTGCCGCCTTCGATGGTTCTTACGAGATCCTGAGGCAGGGAGAGCGTCTTGCCCGCCAGCAGATCCTTGAGAACAGCGGGCGTCAGATTGCCGGGATCGGACGAATCTCTCGCAGGCACACCGATTGGCTGCTCGAGCCGATGCTACAGCATACACACACTGGCCGGTCTGCCGTATTACAACGCCGGCCGATTCACTGCCTTTGTTGTGCCGGCGCCAACACCTCTTCCTCCGACCATGATCAGGTCGAGCACGCTATGGTATTCGGTTGCAACTCTGGCCTGATTCGTGATACCGGCAACCGGCCGATTCTGTGAGAAGAGCTCGGCCTGCGTTTGGGGCTGACCTCTCAGTCCGATCATCCTGACTGACAGTCCGTGATCGCGCGATAGCTTCAGTAGCATGGCAAACAGCATGCCGTAAGGACCGCACAGTTCCGTGATCTGCGAGCAATCAAGCTCCACGCCGTCGGCTCGAACAGGTAAGAGCCGTTCGATCTCTTGGATGATCTTGGCCAACATCTTGTCGTGCAGAGCTCGATTGCGAAGCGAAACGCGCAGGACGGCTCCTCGAAGTGAATAGGTGAATTCGGAATCGTCAGAATCAGTTGCTTGAAGCCGCTCGGCTTTGTAAGTAGCCGATGTCGCATGAGCGTTCATGTGTCCTTCCTTCCTGGTTCGCCACTCTCTAATGTCATTTCCCCGATCCAGTATTTGGGTGACTCCCGGCACTACGTGGTCCTTCCTGCTGCACTGAAACGAGGGACCAATCAAAACCATCACCACCTCTTCTGTTTCCAGCCTACGGAGCGGCAGCCTGACTCGCTGCTGGCTGCGAACTGGCTGACCCGCCGAAGAACTTCGCCAGCGAGTCCATGATGCCTCCGGCCGGTTGCGAACCCGCTGCGCGGGCAGCGACTCGGCCAAAGCCTTGGTTCAGCGCGACAGCCCCAAGGTCCAACGCCTCATCGCTCCGCCCGCCGGAAATATCCGGGACCGAGAACGCGTACGCTGAGATTGGCCAACGGCTGGCCGACACTCCGCCGCTGTCCATCATCGGCCGGCTTGAACAACTGCACGGAAAGCATGTACTTGCCGGCCGGCACATCCTCGACCCGAAACGAACCGTCTTGCTCCGGGCGGAACATGAACTGCCTGTTCTCGCGCTGCCACGCCCTGCCGGCATCGCTGGAGGTCCAGTCGCGATACCACGCCTGCACCGCCTGGCCGCCCCTGAGCTTGACGTCAAACGGGATCGGCGGCCCCTGCCTCTGAAGCAGGATGTGGCAGGAACTGTTCGACCAATCCGGCTCTTGCGCAAGATCCGACGGGGTTGTAGGCTTGCCGATCACCGGCCGGCCGGTCCCGCCGATGGTCACGCACGCGGTCTGGCCGGCCTTGACTTCCACCGGCGTAGTGCCTGAGCTGCCCGTCATGCCGCCGCCCATGGGCACCGTCCGCATGACGCAGGCATCGCCGGGGGCTACGCGCTCGAAGGTAAAGTACCCCTGCTCATCGGTGGTGCTCTGGTACTGGAAGTAGAGCTGCGGGCTATCCGGACGAGCATCCATGGCGTAGCTGAGCTGGATCATCTCGTTGGCGCCCGACTTGGTGCCGGTCCGCAGGTCGCCTTCCACCCGGCCCCAGGGCTGCAGGCGAATGGGCTTGTCATCCTTGAGCTGCTGCTCGGCTACCTTGGCAAAACCCGTGTCATGCAGCACCACCAGGAGGAACGGGTCCGTCTGCGGCGAGAGACGGAAACGCCCATCGGGCCCCGTGTTCGTCACGCTGCCCGACTGGGGCTGTGCGTGTCCATCGACGACCATGGCGGGCTGGGATGGTGTGCCGAGCATTACCTGTGCATCGGAGACAGGCTGGCCATCGATGCCGAGCACGATGCCGCCCGGGCCTTGGCCGGCTTCCAGGGCAAACTCGAGGGCCTGACCGGACTGCTCCTCCGTGAAGGCCATGGAGACGGCGGGCTTGTAGCCGGCCGCCTCGACGCGGACTTGGAATCGCGAGCCGGGCTGCTCGACCCTGAGGCGGAAAGTCCCATCTTTGCCAGCAGTGCTGGCGTACCGCATCCAGTAGATGGATGTACCCTGACCGGGGATGATGCCGGGCGTAACCGTAAAGGAAGGGATCGGTGCACCCGTGTTAGCGTCGATGACCCGGCCCGTCACCTGCATCTGGCCCTTGAGAGTCAGGACCTGTTCCTCGGGGCCAGCCATCACGTGCCAGTCCCTCTGGTAGGCGTACCCTTCGGCGGAGACGCTCAGGACTACCTCGTCTTCGGGGGCATCGGTCCAGGTGAATCGTCCCTGGGCGTCGGTCTTGGCGTCCCACCAGTACGTGGCGCCCTGCCAGGACTGCAGGAAGATCTCGGCCAGGGGGACGCCGTTGCCTGCTGCATCGACCACTCGACCCCTGAGAGTCTTGCCGGCCTTGAGCCTGATGTCGACGGGCCGCATGTTCTCCTCGACCGTGATCTTCTTGATCTCGGGGGCGCAGCCTGTTGCGCGGACGATCAGGCTGACCTCGTCGAGTGTGAGCCCGGGAATCCGGTAGCGGCCCTGGCGATCGGTCTTGGTACCCCCGGATGCCAGGCCTGCGCCGTTTACAGACGTGCCAGCTGCCACGCGAGAGCTGTTTGCAGGTGTGCCGGCACTCCAGTTGATGGTGGCATCTTCGACAGGCTTGCCCTTCGGACCGATGACCCTGCCGGTGAGGGTAATGCCAGATCTCATGACCAGTTCGCAGGTTTCGCTGCGCAGATCTTCGGCCTTGACCGGGCGGGTCGGGTTCTGGTCGCTGATGTAGTCCGGGTGGCTCAGGCCAACGTGCCGCCTGGCTGAACTTCGCGGGGGCGGACTTGCACTGCCACCTGCCGCGGCTGTCGGTAATGATCTTCAACCCGGAAAGGGTCGCCTGAGGCTTGTCGCCGAAGAAGTTCAACTGCTGGATTTCGATGGCGACCTGCACGCCGGAGATCGGCCGGCCCCGCTCGTCTCGGACGACGCCGCCGATGGTCGTGCCGCGATCGAGGGGCCAGGTGTACTGCTCCGGCACGGCCGCCCCGCCACCGCGTGGGCTCCAGTACATCCGCGTAGGTACGTAGCCGACGGCATCGACTACGGCCATCAGGTACTGCAGGTCGCCGGCCGGAAGCGGGATGATGCACTTGCCGCTGTCATCGGCGGAGAGCTTACGCGAGCCGCTGCCGCTAAAGCCCCCGCCCCCGGAGCAATCCACGGTGACGTTGGCCCTGGCGACGGGTTGCTTTGTATCGGTCGCGACGATCAGCAGTTCCATCTTTCGCCAGCCGGGCCTGGGTGTCGTGAAGGCGAACGGGTTACTGCTCGGCTGGGACCAGCGGGCGGCGTCGGTGTTGCCACCGGGGGGTTCCATGGCCGTAAAGAGCGTCTGATCACGGTCGATCGACGAGTCGAAGCCCTGAGGGTTGGATGCGCTGAAGCCCTCAGGCGGGGTGAGCGTCACGTTGCCGCCAGCCGGGGCGTCGAAAACGTGCGCCCCGAAGGCGGGGACGTAGTACGTGTCGCCGGGCACCTGGACGCTGCTGCCGGGGTTTTCGAGCAGGACGCAGGCGTTGGTGCCGAACATGGAAAGCCGGCCGTTGTGCGCGACCTGGCTCAGATCGACCGTGGAGGTCGGGACGCTGGCCGGGACCAGCTGGAGGTTCACGCCACTGTCCCCCTGATCGGCCTGGATCTCGAACAGGCCGGAATCGGTGACCAGATACTGGGTGTTCAACGAGCGGGCCGAGCCGCTCTTGCCGAGCCAGCCGTTGGGATCGCCGGGCCGCAGGGCCGTCTCGCCGGGCTTGCCGATGATGATGTAATCGCTCTTGACTACGCCGGCATCGTCGCCGGGGGTCATCTGGTTTACGTTCCACCGGGTTATCCCGCGGCGGTTGACGACGCTGTCGTTCCAGGTACCGTCGACTATGGCCACGGGGGTGAGCTGGCCGTTGACCTCGACCGTTCCGACGGCCCACTGGGCGGGGATTAACTTCAGCACGTACTCGGAGCCCAAGCTGGAAGTTGGGTCGTGCTCCACGAACATCTGCACATGGGTGGTCTGGCCCTGCGACAGGTCCTTGGTCAGGTTGACGTTGTCGAAGTAGCCGACCAGGGGATGGCCCTCCAGTCCCGTCTTGCGGTCCTGAGGGCTGACCTTGTAGGCTGGGGTGCTGGTGAAATCGCCCGTGCCGTTCATGTCGACGTAGAGGGTATCGTAGCCGGTGCCGGTGCCGCCGGATTCGTCCAGTATGGCCTGCAGGCCGTGGAAGGAACTCTTCTCGGCGTCCAGGAGCAGCGGGTTGGCGGACTTGCAGAACGGCTGGGGCTCGGCCGGCTTGGTCAGCATCCGCTGCGTCGTGTAATAGTCGGCGAACTCGGACGGGAATCTCTGCCACGTAAGGTTGGGCGCAGATCCAGCATCCTGGGTGGGGGCTTCCATTGGGGCAGGAGTGTTGGAATCGGCGGCAGGCACACGTGTGGGTTCGATGGCCCGGGCCGATGCACTGGCCGGGACAGTGAATGCCACCAGCAAGACTGCGATAGTCAGAAGATACCCCGCAGGGCGGGTGCAACGGACCGCCGGCACACCCAACGTTATCGAGGGCGCCATCGCCATCCTCCTTTCTTGTGACTGTTCTGTGGAATGGGCACAGGGGGGCACCGCTCTGTTCATGGCCTCCCATTCGGCCGGAACAATTGACTGACCGCTGTTTGGGGCCATCTGTGACCTCCGTGAGGAGTACATAAGTAACCATTCAGTTACAATTGTAGACGGATGTGCAGGCACTGTCAACAAGAGACTTACGGAAAGTCGATCATGCGGTCATTATCCGGTATGAGGCTTGTACAGGACTCACTGCGACAGAAGGAGCAATGGAGTAGCCCCACCCCTGCCGGTTAGGAACCGCCCTGTCAGACAACATCCTGCGATCTGCCAGCCACGCCCTGCCTGCGGGTGTGCCTCGCCATGGCGACTGTCTTCAGTAAGGCCAAGATTGCCTTGTTGCTGTATGGCCCATCCTCAGCGGACCGGATGGCCTGACATCCTCTACCACCTGTGTCGATGCGTTACTGGCCCGAGGATGCGCCGTCCGCCCCGAGCAATGACCCGATCGCCCGGCCTGCGGACTGCAAGGGAGTCAGCATCGTGATAACTTGCTCCTCCCGATCAGCAGCTAACCAACAGTCCGTAACGGGACTGAACCCCTCGCGGGCGATATCGAAGCTCGCGCCATCTCCCGGGGCATCGTTCCAGGCAAAGTGACCCTGGGCATCCGTCTTCGTCGTCCACCAGATGGTGTTGTTGCCACGCCAGGAGTTCAGCACGACATCCGCCAGCACCACCGGGTTCCCATCCGTGTCAACCGCGCGTCCTCGAATCGTGTGACCCCTCTCCAGATGGAGGACGACCGGGGCCGGGTCCGGTCCAACCGTAATGCGCTCAAAACACAGGGCGTGGCCGGTCGCCTGCACGATAACGGGCAGTTGCCCGGCCTTGATGCTATTGATGCGGAAACGGCCCTGCGCATCGGTCCTTACGCTGTTGGCCGGGCTCCAGTCCCTGCCGTACCGAACGAGGGCATCCTCGACGGGATTGCCCCGGTAATCCACGACCTGGCCGGCCAGGCTGATGCCCGGCTGCATGATCACCGTGGCCGTCATCCGGCGAAGCGGCTCGATCGCAAGCTCGACGGTCTCACTATCGGTGACGTAGTCCGGGTGCGCCACGCGGGCTACAACTTGGGGGGTACCGGCCGGCATCAGGTCGCAGCGCCACTTGCCTTGCCTGTCAGTGCGGACCGGGACATCTTCCAGGGCGGGTCGCGCGCCGGGCGATACGCCCGTGTCAGCAACGGAGAGCGTGACTTTGGCGTCAACGATCGGCTGCCCCTTGGCGTTCTGAACGATCCCGCCGACGGGGGTGCCCGGCTCGACAACCCAGCTGTACTGCCTGGGCATCCTGTCGTATCGCCAAGCGATGCGGGAGGGGACACAGCCATCGACTCGTGCTAGCAAGCCCACATATACCAGGTTGCCGGCCGGCAGCGGGATCGTGCACCGGCCGGAAGCATCCGTCTTGAACGTGCGGTTGCCCAGGCCGGCTTCCAGGCAACCGGCGGCGGTGCATGTCCTTACCTCGATGGCTGCCCCGGCCACCGGTTGACGGGTGGTTGCCGCGATGACCTGCAAGTCCACCGTACGCGACGCGATCACGCCGGCCCCGGTTGGCGTCCTCTGTGCCGCCTCGGTCGGCCGACGCCAGGCCGAGAGATCGTCGGGCGTCTCCTGGTTGCGAAGGCGATGATCCCGATCGGCCGATGGATCGAATGCCGCTGCTGCCGATGCGTCCCGTTTGGCCGGCGGCACCAGCGCAGCCGTACCCCCAGTTGGCACCGGCAGGACGAAGGCCCCCATGCAAGGAATGTAGTACATATCTGCCGGAGCCCGGATCTGCCGCGGGGTACTACTCAGCAGGACGCAGGCCTGCCTGCCGAACATCGCCAGTCGCCCCGCCGGCTGGACCTGGCCCAGGTCGATCGTTCCCGTCGGCACGTCCGCAGGCACCAGTTCCAGGCGTACTCCCTGCTCGTTCTGCTCGGCCTGAACCTCGTAAATGCCGCTGTCCAGCACTACGTACTGCGTGCACAGCATCCGGGCCGAGCCGCTCTGGCCGAGCCAGCCGTTCGGGTCGCCGGGTATCAGACTGCTTCTCGCCGTCAATGCCGAGTACGATATAGTCGCCTTTCATCGCGCCGGCGTCATCCCCGGGAGCCATCCGGTTGACATTCTGCATGGTGACGCCACGGCGGTTGGCCACCCGGTCGTTCCAGGTGCCGTCGATCATGGCGGCCGGGATCGTCCGGCCGCTCACCTGAACGCTGCCCACGGCCCAGCGTGCCGGAATCAAGTTCAGTACGAACGGGGTGTCTTGGCCGATCGAGGCATCCCGTTCCACGAATACCTGTACGTGGGCGCCCTGGGCCTGTGCGGGATCCCTCTGTATGTACACGTTCTCGAAGTAGCTGACCAGCGGGTAGCCCTCCAGGCCCGCCCTTCGCGACGTGGCGGAAGCCTTGTAGACCGGATCGTTGGTGAAATCGCCGTCATTATTCAGGTCGATGTAGAGCGTGTCGTATCCGCTGCCAGTGCCATTCGACTCGTCTAACACAGCTTCGAAGTGGAAGGACGTGGCATTGCCGCTGCACCGCAGGGGCTTCTGCGAACTGCAAAACGGCAGGGGTTCGGACGGTACGACCGGCAGACGTTGCGTCGTGTAGTAGTTCGTGAACTCGGGCGGAAACTTCCGGAAGACGAGGTTCGTCGCAGCGGGGGCAATCTGCGGCACCGCCGCCGCATTCGCGCCCCTGCCAGTCCCGCCGCGCCGGCTGCCTGGCCACTGCCCAGTCGCGGCAAACTCGTCCCCAGTTCGCTGGTCGTGGTGTCTTCAATGCGTGTACCGTTGGTTGTATTGGAGGCCCGAACCGAAGGGATCGTCAGGATCCCGACGACCAGCAGCAGGGCGAACGCACCGGCCGACAGTCTCACCTGAAGGGTGCGCTTGCTGTCCAGGATCCGGACCAGGCGTCTGCGGATGAAGCCGCTACGGCTGAGCAGGCCCAGTGGCGTAGCTGCCAGCGTCGGATCGCGGCTGGCTTGCAGGACGACCGTCAGGAACCCTTCGCCACAGTCCCGGCGCGACGTCCCGCAGGCCACCAACGCCGCATCATCGCAGGCATACTCGCGAAATCGGTCGATGGCCCAGTTGGCCAGCCAGAGGGGCGGACTGAAGAAGTAGACGATCTGAAGGAACCTCTGGAACGCTACAACCCGGATGTCACCCCGCCGGACGTGTGCCAACTCATGCAGCAGGACCCAGGTCATCTGGCTGGGAGCCAGGTCCAGCATGTCCGGCGGCACGATCAGGCGCGGCCGCAGGATCCCGCAGACCACCGGGGAGGCCACGGCGCGGCTCGCCAGTACGTCAACGGGCCGGTGCAGGTCCGCCAACTTGCACAATTGCGGCAGGTCGACTTCCAGGATGTCCGGGTCGACCGGTACGGCGTCGCGGATCATGCGGCTCACGCGCCACTGTGCCCGCCCGAAGTACAACAGCAGAAGCCCCACGACCAGCGTCCAGCCGATCATGAGGATCGACAGCGGAGTCAGGGGCCCAAACCTTGCCTCGGTGGAGCCGACAGCCGCCGGACCAGTCCACAGACTGTCCAGCGAGTCACGCGTGGCTGCCTCGGGCATCTGGTCGGGGCCAGCCGCCCCTGGCGCAGCAGGGCGAACGGTCCGCTGCGGCGGCGTGTGTGGCCAAACATCCGACGGTGTCAGGGCTGGAATGCCCTGCGGCACGACCGGTTGCACCGACGGCAGGACTCGGTTGGCCGTGCGGCTGATCACGTGCCTGGGCGTCCAGGCCGCCAGCCACGCCGGAACCGGCAATTGGATGGGTACCACCAGGCGAAGCAGCACGAGAAGGAAGAGCCAGTAGCCCAACTGGGCGGAGGCCCGGCGACGGACCACCCACCATACCAGGCCAGCCACGGCCAGGACCAGCGCGGAGTCCGCCAGTCCGGCGAGCATGAAGCGGCCCCAATCGGCGGCCAGAGTGTTGATCCAGTCACTCGTCATCATCGCTGGCGCGCCTCGGGGAGTCATGGTCTTTCAGCAATGACCGCAACTTCTTGACGTCCTTTGGCGACAATGCGCTCTTTCGCACCAGGTGTACCAGCAAGGCACCTGCCATGCCGTCCAGCGTGTTTGCCAGCAGCGCATCTGCCGCATTCAGCAGGGACTCCAGGGCGGGTCGGGCGGGCTCGTACAGGAAACTGCTCCCGACACGCGTGACCTTGACGTAGCCCTTTTCCATCAGCCGTCGAAGCAGCGTCTTGGACGTGCTCATCGCCCATCCGTACTCCCTGCCGGCCTCTTCGTAGACATCACGGGCGTCGCAGGCCCCGCGCTTCCAGACGATCATCATGATCTTCCATTCAGCCGGGGGGAGCGAATCGCGGTTGTCCGCGGGCATATACCACCTCCTAAACGGGCGACAGACGTCGCTGTATGATTACAATTGTAACCGGACCGCGCCCGATGTCAAGGGAAACCCCCAGTCTCCTTCTGCTCTTTTGCCGCTGGTGACTCCCTGTGGTACCCGGTTCCCTGCACCCAAGTGGCCGGCGGTCCTCCGGATCTGCGGGTCGTCGAATGCAATTCCTCAGCATTGCGGTGTTTCTCACGGTTGCGGGGTTGGCTGTGTCTGGCTGATTGCCGAAAACGGCCCCGGCTGGATCATCACCGACTCCACCTGCAGCAGGTTCTCAGGGGCAATCCTATTCACAGAGAAGGCCTTCGGCACCGAGTGCGGGGGTATGCGATCCGGATCAGCAAGGATACAGCAGGTGTCCGCGACAAGGATGCGATACTTCTGGGGTTCGCAGAAGCGCGGCGACGAGCGGCTGGGTCGCATACTGCTGATCAGAGGGCTAAGCGGAATGAACGAGGAGATCGCTGGGGTCCTTAGCTGGGGAAGGAGAGAATCTGGCCAATTCCCGGCCAATTCCCGCTGGCCAGAGTTCCTGCTTGTCGCTATCCTGATGTAGCAATCCTTTGTCTGCCGACGCCGTTACCTCAACATCGGCGGCGAGCACGGCACAAGGAGCAGGTTATGAAGACTTGCGTGAGGATGCTGGCATGCGTGTGTCTGTGCGCGGTGATTGGCGTAGGTTGTCCAAAGACCGCCCGGCACCAGAAGATCCTGTTTCGGGCCTGCCCTTAGGGCAAGGCCGACCCTTATCTGATGGATATCGACGGCTCGAGCCACACGTTTGCCGCCCGTCCGGCCCCGCAGTTATGCTGCCGCGGGCTCATCGTGAGTGGTCGGGAGCCGCCACGCAACCATAATTGGGGACACCACATCCGGTCTACATCTGTTCTCGTGTGTTCTGTTCTGACTCTGGCCGGGCTCGTGCCAGCCCAGGCCGGGCCACCATTACCAAGCAGCCAGCCATCGCCCGGTCCAGAGATCGTTCCCGGCAAAGACGTGCCACACTGGTCCGGTTTGCCGATCTGGGGTAAGGCCGAGGCCGAGAAGCACGGCTTCGAACTGCCGCAGCCGATCGGCCTGTCCGGCACATATTACACCGAAAAGCAGGATTTCCGCATGCCCGAGCTGAAACTGGGCGGACCTGGCGGCAGACTGTTCGACGCCGGCGGCCTGGTCCGCGTGCCGGACATCAAGACCGCCCAGAACGCCGAGACGGTTCGCCTCGACGCCTGGGTGCTTCCGTTCCTGAACCTGTATGCGCTTGTCGGAGACGTGGATGGCCATGCCGACATCGCCATCCAGCCGGCCGTGTTCCCACCCAAGTGCAGCCCGAAGTTCGACCTCCGCCTGGACTACGAAGGGCCTACGGTGGGCCTCGGCGGCACGCTGGCCACCGGGTTCAAGCCGTTCAAGGCTCGCCCGACGATCATTTTCGGCCTGGCGGACCTGAATGTCACCGAAACGTTCCTCGACTTCCGGCAGGTGGTGACGTCGTTGGAGCCGGTAACGGTGGCCGTGCTGAACGTACGCGGTGGCGTGAGGGACCGCATCCTGCATTCGTCCTCACTGGGTGACGTCTATATGTCGCTGTGGGGCGGCCTCATGTGGGAGAGCGTCCAGGAGGTCATGTCAGGCAACCTGTCGATCCTCGATCTGGATTTCCAGGGCAAGATCAAAGCGGTCAACCCGTGGAACACCATCGTTGGCAGCCGCCTGGAGATCGGCAAACATATAGACGTGATGGTCGACGTTGGCTTCGGCGAACGCAAGTCTCTGATGTTGTCAGCGACGTTTCGGTTCTGAACTGCAGGGAGGCGGCCCAGCGTGCCCTGGCTGCGAGGTGGCTGGCTAAGACAACGATTCTATGGCCGCCAAAGAACCGCACAAAGGTCTCGCACGAGGCCGAGCGTCAAGACGCCCGGCCAAAGCAGGGCATAAACGTCGAGCACGCGATTTGGAACGAACTTGGCGCGAAACTGCTGCAACCCGGAGAAGCGGAAAAGGTGATCAAAATGCCCAATCACATGCCCTAGAATGCCTCCATCCTGCGGTCGTTGGGCGCATCGGGGCCTGTTGGGATCGTAGAACGGGATGATTCCACCCGTGACGAACTCCCGTCCCTCTCTCTGAAAGACGGCCATGGCAGTCACCATGTTCAGTTCATTGCTGCCCCGCAGAGCGTCAGGCCGGCGGACAAGATCCTGCATGTACTGCCCGCGAAGGCTGACGGGAGAGCAGACCAGCAGGCTCTCGATGCGTTCATCGCCCTCGACGACGAAGTATCGTCGATCTTGCGCATTCTCCAGTGGCGCCGTCCGCAGGAAGGATCGGCTCCGACGCTCGGGACGTGCTCTCATCCATGCTTCCGTTATGTCTTCGATGCTGTTTCGGATGTCGGCATCCCGGAGCGGATGGACTTCCCTGGCGATCCCGCCGTGTCTGCGAGCATGATTGCAGGCCTGCCGGATCTCCATGCCGGCCTTTCCGCGGGTGTGCCACGTCCTCAGATCATAGAACGGCTCGGTGCCCAGCCAGACTGAGTGGAACCTGTCCTTAGGCAGCATCTCAACGATCTCGCGGCCCATGCCCAGCAGCACCGAGTGTTTGCCGCGTGCGGCCGCGTAGGCTTGAAAGCAACGGATGACTTCTATCGCATGTTCCGGCGGCCCGACCGGGTCGCGCCAGGCGATCAGCGTTGACGACCGCTCCTGGAAGGGCAGGAAGGCTCGTCGATCGGGCCCCCACATGAGCCGCCAGGGATCGTCTGAAAGGGCGTGTACCTGGCCGGAGAGCGTTGAGAACCGATCCAGCAGTTCTGCGGCGGCGGATCTGCCGTCGCAGGACGAAGTGATGTCGAATCCCGTCGCGCCGGCGCGGAGCAGCATGCGAGAGAACCGGCGGAGCGCAAGACTGCCAAGCTCCGCCAGGCTCCTGGTCAGGGGACGCCGACAGCTCAGGCGAGACAGACCCAAGCCTTCAATGCTCGATGACACGCTATCCTCGCAGTCCGCGGACGCACACCGCCGCCTTCTGGGCTGATTATCCTCGACACTTCCCGTCGTGCAAGGCTCCGTCACGCCCGGCGATAGAAGGCCGCCTTGACCATCTCCGCCGCCAGGATGTACAAGGCCACGATCACGAACATGGCGATCAGGAACAGGCCAGGAAGAGGCGTAAAGCCCAACAAGCCGGCCAGTGGTATGTACGGCAACAGTACCGTGCCAGCCACGACCAACAGGGTCGCCAGCAGCAACCTCTTGCTCGGCCGGCTCTTGAGGAACGGCCGCCGGCTGCGGACCACCAGTACGATCAGCGCCGCTGAGACCACCGACTCCACGAACCAGCCGGTCCGGAATTGAGCCGGTTTGGCATGCAGCGCCAGAAGAAGCACGCCAAAGGTCAGGTAATCGAAGACCGAGTCTGAGAATGCCAAAGGTGAGCATGAACCGGCGAATGAATTGCATGTCCCAGCGCCGGGGTGTATCTACCATCTCCGGATCTACGTTGTCACTGGCGATCGTCATCTCCGGCAGGTCCGTCAGCACGTTGGTCAGCAGGATCTGCTTGGGCAAAAGCGGCAAGAACGGCAGCAGCAGCGACGCTCCGGCCATGCTGAACATATTGCCGAAGTTGGCGCTGGTGGCCATGAGGATGTACTTGAGCGTGTTGGCGAACGTCCGCCGACCTTCCCGGATGCCTTCGACCAGGACCCCCAGATCCTTATCCAGCAGGACGAAGTCCGCCGCCTCCTTGGCCACGTCCGCCGCACTATCCACCGATATGCCCACATCGGCCGCATGCAGGGCCGAGGCATCGTTGATCCCGTCCCCCATGTAGCCGACGACGTTCCCGGCTTTTTTCAAGGCCAGGATGATCCGCTCTTTCTGGTTCGGTTCGACCTCGGCGAAGACATCCACATCGCCAGCCCGCCGCATGAGGGCTTCGTCGCTCAACTGCCGCATCTGCGGCCCCGTTAGAACCGTGGCATCGTTCAGGCCGACCTCCTGGCTGATCCGCCGGGCAACAGGTGCGTTGTCACCCGTGATGATCCGCAGACGCACTCCCAGTTGCCGCAGCTGCTGGATCGTCTGGACCACATCCGCCTTCGGGGGGTCGGCCAGTGCCACGATCCCCAGGAAGGTCATGTCGGCTTCCTCTTCGTGGCGAAGATGAGTTTCATTTCCAAGATCCTTGCAGGCCACGCCGAGGGTGCGCAGGCCACGGTCGCTCAAGTCGGCGTACTGTCTGTCCAGCTGGTCTCGGATGCTTTCCAGCGGCACAACCGTCCCATCCGCCTGCTCCGCTCGGCTGCATACCTGGAGCACCTGCTGCAAGGCCCCTTTGGTGACCAGCGTGCTGTGGCCGTCCTTTGCGGCCAGGATGCTCAGCCGTTTGCGCAGGAAGTCGTAGGGGATTTCATCGAGCTTCTGCCAGCCTGCCAGGTCGAAGGCCTGGTGCTGGCGAATCGCCTGGTCGATAGGATTGTCGAAACCCGTTTCGTACGAGGCATTCATGTAGGCATACAGCAGGACTTTATCGCTCTTTTGCCCTTGCGGGTCCAGGGCGCTATCCACGTGGACTATCCCTTCGGTCAGCGTACCGGTCTTGTCCGAGCAGAGAACGTTCATGCTGCCGAAGTTCTCGATGGAGGCCAGCCGCCGGGTGATGACGCGTTTCTCGGCCATCCGACGGGCCCCGTGGGCCAGGTTGATCGTGATGATCACCGGCAGCAGCTGGGGCGTCACCCCCACGGCCAGCGCCAGGGCAAACAGCAGCGACTCGAGCACCGGCCTGTGGAAGTACACGTTGAACGCGAAGATCAGGATCAGCATGACCCCGGTGACTTCCGCCAGGAGATAGCCGAACTGGCGGATTCCTGTTTCGAAGTGGGTCGCGGGCGGACGAATCCGCAGCCGGTCAGAGACTTTACCGAACTCCGTGACCTTGCCGGTATGCACGGCGACAGCTGTCCCCGTGCCACTGATGGCGTGGGTGCCCATGAACAGCGTATTATGGCGCTGGGCCAGTGGCGTCTCCGCCGGAAGCGCCCCCGGGACCTTCTCCTGCGGGTAGGTCTCGCCGGTCAGGGTTGCTTCATCGGCGAACAGGTCTTTGCTCTCCAGCAGGTAGCAATCAGCGGGGATCACCGCGCCAGCCTTGAGGCAAATCACATCCCCGGGTACCACCTGGTTGACGGGGACATCCACCGGCTGGCCGCCGCGCAGGACTCGGGATTTGACCTCGACGACCGCCAGCAGTTGTTCCACCGCACGGGCGGCACCATGCTCTTGCCAGAAGCCCAGGACGGCACTAATCAGGACGATGAACAGGATGATGACGGCATCGGCCGTATCGTTCAGAAAGAGAGACAAGCCGGCTGCGGCAAGAAGCATCAGGACGATCGGGCTCGTGAACTGGGACAGCAGCATCCGCCAGGGGCCGGAGCGACCTTGCGGCTTGAGACGATTGCTCCCGTTCGCTTGCAGCCGGCGTTGTGCTTCTTCCGGGCTTAAGCCTTGCTGACCGGTTCCAAGATCGCTCAGAGTGGCTTGCTCGGACTTGCTCCAGAAGGCTGCAGCCGCGTCAGAGGCAGGCGATTGCCTTGCAGGGGCGTCAGTTAGTTCGACCGGGGCCATGGTTTTTGACCTCCCAACCGCCTCGACATAACTGCCAACGGTAACGCCAATAGTATACAGGCTCATCGCACTGCAGGTCCAAATCATAACTTGAGTTCGTGCTACTGCTCGAATCCCACAGCGACCCGCAGTAGAATGTCCACGTCAAGTGTGACAGAACATCTCTCTTTGAAGGCGAGCGGAACATGAACACTAATGGACAACGCGCCACACTGCAGCGGATCGCGCGGCAAGCGATGATCCGGCGCGGGCTGCTGCCGGACTTCTCGCCGGACGCCCTGGCCGAACTCGCCGGGATTCAGGCACAACCTGTGAAGATAGACGCAGCGGCAAAGGATCTGCGGGACCTGCCCTGGTGCTCGATCGACAACGACGATTCTCTGGACCTGGATCAGCTGACCGTGGCCCAGACTCTGGACAAGGGTCAGGTCAAGATCCTGGTGGCCGTCGCGGATGTGGATGGGCTGGTGACCAAGGGTTCGGCAATCGACGGTCATGCAGGCAACAACACCACAGCGGTCTACACAGCCGCCCAGATCTTTCCGATGCTTCCGGAGCAGCTTTCCACGAACCTGACATCCCTGAGCGACCACCAGGAGCGCCGGGCCATCGTGATCGATATGCAGTTTGAGTCAGATGGGACGCTGCAGGCCTCGGACATCTACCTGGCCAGGGTCTACAATCACGCCAAGCTGGCCTATGACAGCGTGGCGGCATGGCTGGAAGGCCAAGGTCCGCAGCCTGCTCCCATTACAGCGGTGAATGGCCTGGCGGAGAACCTCCGCGTCCAGGACCAGGTGGCCCAGAAGATCAAGGCCTATCGGCACGAGCATGGCGCGCTGGACCTGGAGACCATCCAGGCCCGACCGGTCTTCGGTGATGGTCAAGTGCAGGATCTGACGGTCGAACGCAGGAACCGGGCCAAGGAGCTGATCGAGGACTTGATGATCGCCGCCAACGGAGCCACCGCACGATACCTGGAGGCCAAGGGGGTTGCCTCTCTGCGGCGGGTGGTCCGCTCGCCGAAGCGGTGGGACCGGATCGTGGCGGTGGCTGCGCAGTACAAGGTGCAACTGCCGGCCGAACCAGACTCCAAGGCACTGTCGGCGTTCCTGGCTGCACGCAGAGCGGCGGATCCGCTCCGGTTCCCCGACCTGTCGCTGACGATCGTGAAACTCATGGGTCCGGGCGAATATGTCGTCGAAGTACCTGGCGAGGCACCGATGGGCCACTTCGGACTGGCCGTGCAGGACTATACACACTCCACCGCGCCGAACCGTCGCTATGCCGACCTGATCACGCATCGCCTGCTCAAAGCCGTCATGGCGGGCTCGCCGACCCCGTACAGCCGGGGCGAGCTGGCCGCGATGGCCTGCCACTGCACCCAGAAAGAGGATGATGCCAACAAGGTCGAGCGTCAGGTTGGCAAGTCCGCCGCCGCCATGCTGCTGGTCTCGAAGATCGGAGCGGAGTTCGACGCGATCTGTACTGGGGCATCCGAGAAAGGAACTTGGGTCCGTGTCCTTCATCCGCCGGTGGAAGGCAGACTTGTCCAAGGCTTCGAACGCGTCGATGTCGGCAACCGCCTTCACGTCCGGCTGATCCATGCGGATGTCGAGAAAGGGTTCATCGACTTCCAGCGAGTTCAATCCTATACGTGAGCCTACGAACAAGCGGCCACTGCCGCCGCGGTTCAAAATGGTACGTGGATTCGCAGAACCGTTATGTTTATGAACTCCAGCGATTTACCGGCGGCGCCGCTACCGACGCAGCCTGCAGCGACCCAGCCACATCCGTTAACGAGTCCGTCCGAACCGCCAGCCACTCAACCTGCACCGACGACTTGATGCCCACCTGTAGTCGTCAGGGCGGATGAGGAGTAGTGTGAGGATCGTCGGGAGCGCGCAGATCGACACGAAAAAGAAGATGCTCCGATCGGAAATCAAGTAACCAAGCAGGCCCATCGACACGGCGGCAACGACGTTTCCAGCCGAGTCTGAAAGCCTGGTTACGTCACCGACGCTGGTCAAACAACTTGCGCCCCACGATCCCGAGAGAAACGGCACAGATGGCCGGACCGAAAATGCTCGATGTGCCGCCAATCAAGATCTGAGCCGACATCACGGACCAAAAAGGTCGGCACGAGGGCAATCAGCAACGCCCCCACCGCCAGCGCGACGATCCCCGCGGCAATCAACGCGCGTTTGGATCGCAGGCGGTCGACCAGCGCACCTGCCGGCGTCTGCGCGAGAATTCCTGCGATCCCGCCGACCGTGAGCGCGAGCCCGACGCTCTGCTCGTTCCACTTGTAGCCAGCGAGGTAGATCGCGAGGAATGGTCCGACTCCCGTCTGGACATCGGCGAGAAGGAAATTCAACCAGGCCAGACCGCGCAGCGTTCGCTGCGAAGGCGACGCTTGGGTCGGTTCCGGCAAACCACTGGGCGTGCTGCCGATGGGGACGTTCAACCTGTTCGCCCGAGACCTGCAGGTTCCGCTGGAACTGGAGAAAGCGGCGCCCGCGCTGGCCAGCGGCCACATGCAGCAGGTGGACACGGCCGAGGTCAACGGGAAGCTTTCCCTGTGCAACTCCGTGATGGGGCTGGGCATCGAGCTCAGAGGCACTTGCTTCCTGGTCGACATCGCGCTACGCTTGCACGCATCGCGAGGATTGCCGGACAGGCGGGACGGTCGCGAGAGTGCATGGTAGGAACGGCGCCAAACAGACACTTGCCGATCTTAGCCTTCGTATCGAAGGCGGTAACCGACGCCCGGCTCTGTCATCAGGTACTCCGGCTGGGCCGGGTCCTTCTCCAGTTTGCGGCGCAGCTGATGCATATAGATCCGCAGGTAGTGCGACTGCTCGGTCGAGCGAGCGCCCCAGACTTCCTTGAGCAGCTGCTGATGGGTAAGTACCCGGCCGGCGTAGCGGACCAGTACGCTCAACAGGTTGTACTCAATGGGTGTCAGGTGGACTTCTTCGCCCCGCACCCACACCTGGCGCTTTGTGAAATCCATTCGCAGGTCGCCGGTCTGGAAGACGGGTTCTTCCGGTGTCGAGCCCGTCCGTATCGCATGGCGCAGGGCCACGCGAATACGGGCCAGCAACTCTCCCGCGCTGAACGGTTTGGTCAGGTAATCGTCGGCCCCCGCGTCCAGGCCCGCAATCTTGTCAGCGTCCTTTCCCCTGGCTGACAGGATAATGATGGGCATGGCACTCCAATCGCGGATACGGCGGATGATCTCCAGGCCGTCAATGTCCGGCAATCCCAGATCCAGTAGCAGAACGTCGGGCTTGTACGACGTGGCCATCAGGAGGCCCTCCTGCCCCGTACCTGCTTCCAGCATCTTGAGATCCTGGCTTTCCAGGGAGAGCGCAGAAAGCGACGGATCGGGACCTCGTCCTCGATGACCAGAATGGTGGTGTCCGCGCCCATGTACGTTTGAACGTCCCTTCTCACAAGTGCAGTCCGCACACGCCATCCGTCAGGGCTGCGCGGCACCGGCATCCGCCCGCTCATCCTGCAGGGGCAGCGTGAACCGGAACGCCACGCCACCCCCCGGACGGTTCTGGGCCCAGATGCGCCCGCCGTGCGCTCGGACAATGCCCCGACAGATCGGCAGGCCCAGCCCGGCCCCGCCTTCGCGGCCCTTTTGCTGTCCGCGGTAGAACATCTCGAAGACCTTCTCCGTCTCACCCGGGTCCAGGCCCGGGCCGTGGTCAGCCACTTCCACCACGATGCTATCATCCTCTCGAATCGCGGACAGCTCAATGGGTGTATTTCCGGGCGTGTATTTGGCCGCGTTCTCCAGCAGGTTGATGAGCACCTGCTCGATCAGGACGTTGTCCAGCGGCACCATGGGCAGATCCGCCGGAAAGTCCGTGTGAACGGTCCTCTTGCAGAGCGACTTGCCCAGGCGGGTCAGGGCCGCGCCAACGACTTCCTCCAGCGGCTGCATCTGCTTGTGTACGGCCGCCACGCCCGATTGCAGCCGGGTCATCTGGAGCAGGTTGCCGATCAGCCGGCTGAGGCGCTCCGATTCCTCATAGATGTTCTGTGTCAGGTCCTTGGCCGCTTCGGGCAGCTTTCCCGCGGAGATCAGCACGAGCAGGGTGCTGGCCGATCCGGTGATCGCCGCCAGCGGCGTCCGCAGATCGTGCGAGACGGAGCTCGAGCAGGGAGATGCGAAGACGCTCGGCCTCGATCTCCACCTGGGCTGCGCGAGTTTGCTGCTCCAGGCGGTCTCGCTCCAGGGCCAGTGCCGCCTGATTGGCGAACGCCTCCAGCAAATGCAGCTGCTCGGGGACGAGCAGACGATTCGGATCCGCCGGCCTGACCCCCAGCACCGCCAGGGGAATGCCCGATGCCCGCAGCGGACACATACAGCGCCTCCGCCAGAGACAGGGTCTGGGTCCCTCGACCCGCCATCTGTCCCAGATCGTAGACCCAGTGGGCGACGCTGCGCTCCTTGTCGTTCATCGCGAAATCGGCCTTGTACCCGGCGCGGATCTGCAGGGCCCCGGACTCATCTGGCAGCAGGGCCACCACCTGGCTTTCGAAGATCTCGGCGATGTGCTGGACGGCCACCCCTAGCAGCGCGTCAGTCCCCCGCGTGCGGGCGAGATGCTGGCTGAGGGAATGCAGCGCCGCCGTGCGACGCTCGTGCAGCCGGGCCATCTCCGCCTGTTGCCGGATGCGTACGGTGAGCGTGCTGATCACCAGCGCGACGACAAGCATGGCTGCGAACGTGATGATGTACTGGGTGTCATTGACTACGAAGGTGAACGTAGGCGGTATGAAGAAGAAGTCAAACGCCAAGACGCTCAGCACCGAAACCAGGATGCCCGCTCCACGACGATAGCGAGCAGCTACCGCCACCACCCCCAGCAGGTAGATCATCACCAGGTTGATCGGGTTGAGGTGTGCCAGGGACACCAGCCAGCAGATCCCCGTGCACAAGGCGACGATTGCGACAGCCGCGAAGTACCCGCCGGCGTCACCCCCGCCCGCCGGGCGGGCCGCAGCGGCCTGGCCCGTCGCGCCCGCCATCCGCTCTTCAAGACCGCCTTGGATGACGTAGATGTCGATATCGCCGCTGCGCCGGACCAGATCATCCACAGGGCTGCCCAGCAGCAGGTCTCGCCATCGCGGCCTCAGCGGTTTGCCGATCACGATCTTGGTAATGTTCCGGGCCCGGGCGTAGTTGATCACCTCCTCGGCGAAGTTCGTACCGCTCAAGGTCGTTGACTCGCCGCCTAATTGCTCCGCCAGGCGCAGATTCTGGACGGCTCGTGCCCGTTCCTTTTCCGGTAGTCGTAACTGCGCCGGCGTCTCGACATAGGCGGCGATCCATTCCGCCTTGAGGCTTGTGGCCATTCGCCGCGTTGCGCGGATGAGCTTGGCTGATGTCGGGCTGGGCCCTACGCAGACCAGCAGCCGCTCCGCGGTTGGCCATGTCGCTTTGGCCGCCTCTTCCTGGCGAATGGACTGCACCTGGGCGTTGACGCGGTCGGCTGTGGCGCGTAGTGCCAGTTCGCGAAGGGCTGTCAGGTTCGGGATGCGGAAGAAGTTCTCTGCCGCCAGGCCCGCCTGCTGCGGCATGTACACCCTGCCTTCTCGCAGCCGCTGGAGCAGGTCCTCCGGCGGCAGGTCCACCAGTTCGACTTCATCAGCCTGCTCGAAGCTGGAATCCGGCACGGTCTCGCGAACCGTGATCCCGGTGATCTGTGCGACAACGTCGTTGAGACTGTCCACGTGCTGGACGTTCAGCGTGGTGTAGACGTGGATGCCACGGTCAAGCAGTTCCTGCACGTCCTGCCAGCGCTTGTCGTGCCGGGAGCCGGGGGCATTCGTGTGAGCGAATTCGTCCACCAGGATCACCGCCGGACGACGGGCCAGCGCGGCATCCAGGTCGAACTCCTGCAGCGTTACGCCATGATATTGCACGATCTTGCGAGGCAATATCTCCAGGCCGCGGATCAGGGCACCGAGTTCCTTCCTGCCATGCGTCTCGACGACCCCGATAGCGACGTCCACGCCCTCGCGGCGCCGGGCTTGGGCCGCCTCCAGCATCGTGTACGTCTTGCCCACGCCGGGGTACCCACCGAAGAAGATCTTCAGCTTGCCGCGTTGCTGCGCGGCCTGCTCTGCCTTGAACTGCTGCAGCAGCTGATCGGGATCGGGCCGGTTGTCATCCATGCCTAGAGTATACTCACTTGGACCGGGACATGGCATCCAAGGCCAGATTCAGAGCCAGCACATTCACTCTCGGTTCGCCCAGGATGCCCAGATCTCGCGGCTGGGTGTGGCTGGCAACCAGAATGGCGCACCGTGTCCGGGTCCAGGTGGCGAATCCTGGCGACCCGCTGAACTTGGTACCGGGCCGCCGCCGGGCTGATGTCCGGGTCCAGGCCGCTCCCCGAGGCCGTCACCAGGTCCACTGGCACCGGGGTACGGTTGTCGGGGTCTGCTTCCCGCAAGGCCTTGATCCTTGCCTTCACCGCATCCACCAGCGCCGGGTTCGTTGGGCCCAAGTTCGAGCCCGAGGAGGAGGTCGCGTTGTACGGATATGGCGTTGTTGCGGACGGCCGGCCCCAGAAGTACTTCGGGTTGTCGAACGGCTGGCCGACCAGGGCGGAGCCCGCCGGCCTGGCGTCTGTTGGCACGAGTGAACCATTCGCCTGTCGCGGAAACAGCAACTGAGCCAGTCCCGTGACCGCCACCGGGTAAACCAGACCGGTCAGAAGCGTCAGCAGGACGAGGCCCACCAGGGCCGGCCGGATCTGTTCGCGTATCAGCGTGAACACGTGTTCGCCTCCTTACGCAAGATGCATGGCCACGAGCAACAGGTCGATCGCCTTGATCCCGATGAACGGCACGATCAGTCCCCCCACTCCGTAGATCAGCAGGTTGCGCCGCAGCAGCTGCGCCGCGGGCACCGGCCGGTAGCGGACGCCTCGCAGGGCCAGGGGAATCAGGGCGATGATGATCAGCGCGTTGAAGATCACGGCCGAGAGAATCGCGCTGTCCGGGGTAGCCAGATGCATGATGTTCAGCGCGCCCAGGGCCGGGTAGGTCGCCGCGAACGCGGCCGGAATGACCGCGAAGTACTTGGCCACGTCGTTGGCGATGCTGAAGGTCGTCAGCGCCCCTCGAGTCATAAGCAACTGCTTGCCGATCTCGACGATCTGGATAAGCTTGGTGGGGCTGGAATCCAGATCGACCATGTTGCCGGCTTCCTTGGCGGTCTGGGTACCCGTGTTCATCGCCACCGCCACGTCCGCCTGGGCCAGGGCCGGAGCATCGTTGGTGCCGTCCCCCGTCATCGCCACCAGCCTGCCGCCGGTCTGGTACTTGCGAATCAGCTGGAGCTTGGCTTCGGGAGTCGCCTCCGCCAGGAAATCATCCACCCCCGCCTCCGCCGCGATCGATGCGGCCGTCAAGGGATTATCTCCGGTGACCATCACGGTGCGGATACCCATGCTCCGCAAGTCGGAGAAGCGCTCCTTGATGCCGCCCTTGACCACATCCTTCAGGCGAATCACGCCAAGCACCTTGGACCCTTCCGCCACGACCAGCGGCGTGCCGCCCTGCCTGGCGATCTCCGTCACGGTTTTCTGGATCGACCCCGGAAACGTGCCGCCCATTCGGCAGACGTAGTTCTCGATGGCCTGGGCCGCGCCCTTGCGGATCTCCCGGTGATCCAGGTTCACGCCGCTCATGCGGGTCAGCGCGGTAAAGGGGACGAACGTCGCGTGCAGGGCGTGAACATCGCGCCCGCGCAGTCCGTGCTTCTCCTTGGCCAGCACCACGATGCTGCGGCCTTCCGGGGTCTCGTCCGCCAGCGAGGCCAGCTGTGCCGCGTCCGCCAGGGCCTCCGGCTTCACACCCGCGGCAGGGATGAACTCCGTCGCCTGCCGGTTGCCCAGCGTAATCGTGCCGGTCTTGTCGAGCAGCAGCACGTCCACGTCGCCGGCTGCCTCGACCGCCCGGCCGGACATCGCAATGACGTTTGCCTGGATCAGCCGGTCCATCCCCGCAATGCCGATGGCGGACAGCAGTCCGCCGATCGTCGTCGGCGCCAGGCACACCAGCAGAGCCACGAGTACCGTCACAGTCACCGGCTTGCCCACGCCTACGGCATGGGCGCTGTAGATCGAGAACGGCAGCAGCGACGCGCAGACCATCAGGAAGATGATCGTCAGGGCCGCCAGCAGGATGTTCAGCGCGATCTCGTTGGGCGTCTTCTGACGTTTGGCCCCCTCGACCATCGAGATCATGCGGTCGAGGAAGCTCTCGCCCGGGTCCGCCGTGATCCGCGCGACAAGCCAGTCCGACAGGACCCGCGTGCCGCCGGTCACCGCCGACCGGTCGCCGCCTGACTCGCGGATCACCGGAGCGCTTTCGCCGGTGATGGCACTCTCATCCACGGACGCGACGCCTTCGATCACCTCGCCGTCGCCGGGGATGAACTCGCCCGCCTCGATCAGGACGATATCGCCCTTGCGCAGCGTCGACGCCTGTACGACGTGTTGGGACGCCGTTCGCTCGGGTCCAGCCAGCTTCCGGGCACTGACCTCGCGGCGTGCCTTGCGAAGCGTCTCCGCCTGGGCCTTGCCGCGCCCTTCCGCCATCGCCTCGGCGAAGTTCGCGAAGATCACGGTGAACCACAGCCACAGCGAGATCGCCAGGATGAACCCCGCCGGCGCCTCGCCGCGCCCGAACAGCGCCTGGACGAACAGCGCGCTGGTCAGTGCCGCCCCGACCAGTACGACGAACATCACCGGGTTACAAAGCTGGTAAATGGGGTTGAGCTTCACAACCGAGTCGACAGCAGCTTGTCGTACAATGGAGCCGTCGAACAAGGACCTGCTCTTGGCTGAAGTCGTCATGTCTTGCCTTCCCTGAAGATCCGCCGTCCCTAGTTGGAAGTGACCGTAGGCCCGTAGGGGTGGTCCTTCCGACCGTCGGCCCGCAAAGGCGCCGTGGCGCTCCTTGTCCGGCCGGCCTGTTGATCCGGTCTGGTCACACCAACGGATGGCCGCTGATCGCGTTCCCTCACTTGCTCCAGATCGCGGCGGAGATCGTCCGTCACACTTTGAGCGTCAAGCACGACCATCAGCCAGCTCCCGCCCAGCACGCATAGCCACAGTATGGCCGCCAGGACGAGTCCCTCCAGGGCCCCGGGTCGCCGCAGAATCCACAGGCCTGTGGCCGCCGCACTGACAGTCAGCGCAGCCAGATACTGGAAGAACGCGACGCCGCTCTCCCACTGACAGACCGGATGGAGCTGGCGGAGACACTCCACCACGACGCCCCGGCATCGGCTGTTGCTCGCAATGTTCATGTCTCGTCCGGGCATAGCCACCTCACGTTCCTGCCGCCATAGGCTCCCGACAATCAGCCAACTGTTTGCACGCCGCGCCATGGCCTACCCCACCATCATCAAGTGTTCCACGATCGGTCCCAGTGCCAGAGACGGGAAGAACACCAGCGCCCCCACGATCACGACGACTGACACCAGCAGGACGACGAACAGGGGCGTATGCGTCGGAAACGTGCCGGCACTTGCCGGCGTGACCTTCTTGGCTGCCAGGGCCCCCGCGATCGCCAGTGTCGGGATCGCCAGCCAGTACCGCCCCAGGAGCATCGCAAAGCCCCCCGTGGTGTTATAGAAGGGCGTGTTGCCACTCAGGCCCGCAAAGGCACTGCCGTTGTTGTTGGCTTGCGAGGTGTAGGCATAGAGAATCTCAGTGAACCCATGTGCCCCGGGATTGGCGATGCCCGCGACTCCTGATTTCGAGACGACAGCCACCGCCGTCAGCGCCAGCACCGTCAGCGGCATGATCAGCACGACCAGCGACGCCATCTTCATCTCGTACGCCTCGATCTTCTTGCCCAGGTACTCGGGCGTTCGGCCGACCATCAGGCCCGCGATGAACACCGCCACGATGGCGAACGCGAGCATGCCATAGAGGCCCGATCCCACGCCGCCCAGGATCGTCTCACTGAACTGCATCATCGCCAGCGGCACCAGCCCGCCCAGCGGCGTGAACGAATCGTGCATCGAATTGACCGCCCCGCAGGAGGTCGCCGTCGTCGTTGTGGCAAACAGTGCCGAGCGCGCGATGCCGAACCTTACCTCCTTGCCTTCCATGTTCCCGCCGGGATTCCCGCCGGTCGTCCGCTGGTCCACGCCCAGTGCCGCCAGACGAGGATTGCCCGCCGCCTCCGCTCCGTACGCCAGGCAGATGAAGGACGCCAACACCACCACCATCGCCGCCAGCACCGCCCATCCCTGCCGCGTATCGCCGACCATCTTGCCGAAGGTGTATGTGAGGGACGCGGCAATCAGCGTCTGGCTCAGGACCAGCAGCAGGTCCGTCAGCGGCGTCGGATTCTCAAAGGGATGCGCAGCGTTGGCGTTGAAGAACCCGCCGCCATTGGTGCCCAGGTGCTTGATCGCCACCTGCGAGGCGACAGGCCCCATCGGCAGCACCTGTTCGGTTGCGGTGACCTTCTCGGTTACGGGGTTTCCACCGGCGTCGTGGACCGGGTTGCCCGCCGAATCGGTCTTGGGTTGATCGTAGCTCATCGGCTGCAGGAGCGGCACGCTCCTATACGCGGCGAAGTTCTGCAGCACCCCCTCCGCTACGAGTACCATCGCCAGCAAAGTCGCCAGCGGCAGCAGGATGTACAGCACGCTGCGGGTCATGTCGACCCAGAAGTTGCCGATCGTCTTGGCGCTGTGCCTGGCCAGACCGCGAATGAAGGCCGCCACGATCGCCATGCCGGTGGCGGCTGACAGGAAGTTCTGCACTGTCAACCCCGTCATCTGAACCAGATAGCCCAGCGTCGATTCCCCGCCATAGTTCTGCCAGTTCGTGTTGGTGGCGAAGCTGACCGCCGTGTTCCACGACAGATCCGGCGCTACCGCTCCCATCTTCTGAGGATTCAACGGCAGCCATCCCTGCACGCGGAGCAGTCCGTACAACAGCAGCAGCCCCATCGCGTTGAACAGGAGCTTGGCCACCACGTACTGCCTCCAGTCCATCTCCCGCTGGGGCTGGACGCCGCACAGCCTGTAGATCAAGCGCTCCAGCGGCCCGAGGACGCGGTCCAGACCGATGGGCTTGCCCTCGTACACCCGGGCCATGTAGGTGCCCAGCGGCTTGACCAGCACCAGGAGCACGGCCAGGTACAGGACGATCTGTAGGACGCCGTTGGCGGTCATCAGAAGATCTCCGGCTTCAGAAGGGCCACAAAGAGGTACGCCGCCAGAAGCGCTGCGACGATTCCGCTTGCCAGATAGAGTGTGTCCATGCCATCACCTCACCGCGCGATCCAGGAAATCCAGGAACGCGAACGACAACACAAAGAACGCCACGGACGTACCGACGTACACGATGTCTTGCATGCCTTGCACCTCCTGAAGACCAACGTTTGCAAAAGCATAACCCGACAGGGCGCAAAAATGCTGTCAATAAAAAAGACGCGGATGTAAGAATCGTGTAAGGCGATCCTGTGTTGCCCAGAGCTGGACATGGCCAGACAGACGATACTGGCCCGTGCGCAAACCATACGCAAGCGTTTGCCCGGCTGTGAGTTGCCTGGCAGCTGGGCGACCGCCGAGCCCTGGCTTGGCAGGCCCTGCAGGGGCCTTCAGCAGGCAGGAAAAGCCCCTCTGAAGGCCATTCCAGAGGAGCCCTTGAGCGGCTGGGCAGTCTGGGGGTTGAGAGGTCGCCGGTTCGAATCCGGTCACTGCGAGATCTTAACCCTTTGGTTGGCAAATAGTTGCAGATGGCACGTCTTCGGGTGTGCGGCGTGAGGCGGGTCAAAGATACGCCACAAGCGCGACGAAGCAGATGATCCCCGCGGCCAGGACCAGGCCCCCGCCGACGTGCCGGCGATGGGTCTTCCACCACACGTAGAGTCCCGAGATCGTCCAGGTCATCACCGCCAGACCCACCACGTCCACCACCACACCCCAAGCCTTGGTCATCCAGGGCGACTGGCGGAACCCCGCCCTTTCGTGCACGCCGACCAGGAAGTGGTCCAGCCGGACGGCCTGGTCCTCGGCCACGATGCGCCCTGGTCCACGAAGTACGTCAGGCGAGTCCTCGCCAGGAACGTATAGGCGCTGATATTCAGGCGCTGCCTGCTGCCGTTCTCCCACCACGCGAAGAAGGATCGATCCGCCATGCCGACATCCTGAAGGATCTGCGCCAATGGCTCGCGGGTCGGCATCGGCCGACAGGGAGCAGTGGTACTCCCGCTCGAACACCTTCGTCCACTCCGGCTTGTCGGATTTGAACCATCCGCTTACGAGCTGGCCGTGGTTGAAGATCGCAGCGCTGATCCCATAGCACAAGAACCACGGCACCAGGGCGATCCCCAGGTACATGTGCAGGCGCCGGATGAACGTCAATGACTTCATGGACCCCTGCCTCTGAGGCATGGTCGCCTCGACGACGCCGGTCCCGTCCTCTGTTCGCGCGTTACAGCTGGCCACCACGGCTCCCCTCACTCATATCGCCAACAGGAAGACTGCGAACAGCAACCCTCCCGTGGCGGCACAGAGCGTGCCCCAGCGGCGGGTCGGCTTCATCTTGTACCACATCCATAGTCCCGTGCCCCCCCACGCCAGTGTCGCCACGATGAACAGGTCGACGACCAACGCCCAGGCGTCGCTGGCCAGGTACGGCGAGCCGTACCCCCGGCGGATATGCAGGCGCCGCAGGAACAGCGGCCACTGGAACGTCTGTCGCTCGACGACGAGCTTGCCGTCCTGCGGGGAGTAGGTGATCCGGCGCGGCGCGACCAGGGCGTTGCGGTTGATCTCGATCCTCGAGCGATTGGCCCGGAAGTCTGCCCAGTAAGGCCCTTCCAGGCCCAGGTCTCTGAGGATCTGCCGGCCGACGACCCACGGATCGGCGCCCGCGAAGGGCTGGGAGGCGGCGGCGCCGGAGACCTGCCCGCCGTAGGCGTTGGCGGCTGTGCCTTCGGGCAGATGGTACGTCATCTCCTTCTCGACGTAGTAACTGCCCCAGTCGCTCCCATAGAAATCCGCGAAGAATGCCAAGTGGCTCATGACCACGGCGCTGAGCCCGTAGACCAGTACCCAGGGCGTCAGGAACAGCCCCAGGTACATGTGAATCCGGCGAAGGACCAACGTGAACGTCATCGAAACCCTCTACGAAAGCATCTTGGCCGACTCCGCCAGCCGCTCGATGATCGGCACCTGGTTGGGGCACTTGGGCAGGCAGCGGCCGCACTGTTTGCACGACAGGCCGCTCATGTTGTGGTCGACGAGCCACTTGTACTGGCGCTTGGCGTAGTCCACCAGGCCGAAGTAGGTGGCGCTGTGCAGCAGCCGGAAGCACGCGGAAATGTCCACCCCGCACGGGCACGGCGGCAGTAGTTGCAGGAGGTGCAGAAGGCGGCCTGCGCCTCCTGGGCCAGGGCCAGGCGCTGCTGCATGGTCTTGCGCTGCCCCGGCGTCAACGGCACCTTGCGGCTGGCGATGCGGGCGTTCTCCTCGACGTGCTCGAGTTCGTTCATCCCCGACAGGACCGTCGCGACGCCCGGTGTGCCCAGCACGAACCGCAGGCCTACCTCCGCGCTCGACTTGGCCCCCGGCAGCAGCTTGAGCACCTGCGGGTGGTTCATCGACAGCTGCCCGCCGCCGACCGGATTCATCACCGACACAGCCATGCCGCGCTGGCTGCCGTACCGGATGCACTCGTCCATCTTGCGGTTGAGCCAGTTGTGACTCAGCAGCATCGCGGAGAATTCGCCCGTGTCGATGAAGGCCTTCGTGTTCTCGACGGAATCGTGCCCGCTGAAGCCGCGGTGGCGGATCAGCCCCTTGCGGATCGCCCAGTCGGTAAAGCGGACGAACTGCCTGCCGCGCTTCTTGAACATCGCCATGTTCATCGAGTGGAACAGCAGGTAGTCGATCGGGGCCCTACCGAGCTTCTCGATCGCCTCGTCGAGCAGCCGCTTGAAGTAGTCGACCGGTTCCTCCTTGTAGAACGGTGTCTTCGTCTGGATCACGATGGGACGCTTGGAGGGGAATCCCTTGATCGCCCGGCCGATCGCCGTTTCGCTGAAGCCGTTGAGGTAGAGGTGGTGGCTGTCGAAGAAGTTGACACCCAGTTCCAGCGCACGGCGGAGCACCCGGTGGGACTTGCCGGCGTTGAGGTCGTCCTTGCGCATTGGCAGGCGCATCACCCCGAAACCCAACGCCGAGACTTCCGGCCCGCTCTTGCCATACCTGCGATACTGCATCTTTCCCTCACCCAAGCCGGTAGCCCACGCGCTGGTCGCGACGACAACAGCCACGGCCGCTGTTGGTCGAGGTAGCATGATGCCCAAAGACGAGCCGTTCGGCAACCGGCGGCGGGGAATTCTCCGCCCGATACCCGGCGCGGCGGGCGGCCTTCAAATCGTACCGGAATGGGGCGAGAGCGTACGCTTACGGCAGGTATTCCAGCACCAGCAGCGTCGGCTCCGTGGGGATCTGTGCGTAATCGAGCGTGATCCCGTTGCGGCCGTTGTTGGGCACCGGCGTAGCCTGGACGCAGTCAATGAAGGCATCGGCTGTCGCCAGTCTGCGTCGAAAGCGGAGCCGGCGTGACCGGCATCTTGTAGTGCATCGGCAGGATGTAGTTCGGTCCGAGCTGGTCGACGATGTGGCAGGCGGCCGCCGCGTCGATCGTCGTGCCCCCGCCTACCGGGATCAGCAGGAAGTCGGGCCGCCCGATCGCGTTCCACTGGTTGTCATCCAACTCGTTCTGCCCCAGCGAGCCCAGGTGCACGACCCGCACCCCGTCGACCTCCACGACGAAGATCGCGGTGGCGCCATTGGCCGCACCGGTCGGGCCGCCGTGCAGCGCCGGGACGGTCATGACGTGAAACGGTCCGTACATCTGGTCGATCGTGGCCACATCGCCCGAACTGCCCAGCCCATGCACGATCGTCGGACTGCCGGTCAACCAGCTGGTGTCCGCCTGGTCGGCATCGGCGTCGCTCAGCAGGACGACATCGGGGGCCGCCTGGTAGCTCGGCAGGCCGGTCAAGGCCGGGTTGTACGGGTTGAACAGAAGGACGTGGCCGTCGGCGCTGGTGAGCGAGAAGGTCGAATGGCCCCAGTAGAACAGCGTGCTTGGCGAGGCCGCCAGGTCGAGCAGGTCTTTGTTCGTGTGGCTTCCCTGGCACCCGGTGCCCATGTTCGCAGCCAGGCCCGTCGCGACGAGTATCGACAACAGCAGATTCCGAGGACGCATGACAGGACCCTCTCTAAAGCCTTGGACGGATACGACCGATTCCGACTGATCATCAATGTATATCGGGCTATCGCGAGGCGGAAGATCGCTCGGAGATATTTCCCGGGGAACATCGGGGCGGATCGACCCGCGCAACAGGCACGCCGGCCCTTACGCCACGAACAGCCGCTGGATCGCTTCGACGATGTCGTGCATGTGCCGGGTCATCAGCCACATCGGTACGATCATCAGGCCCGCGCCGATCAGCACCAGAAACAGCCCCGCCGGCGTCGGCAACAGCTGGTAGCGCCGCAGGGAGACCTCGATGGCCCCGATGAGGCTGGCGGCCTCGACCTGCTCGGGGGACACGGCCTCGGTGTGGATCCGGAGGTTGACCGCGTTGAGCAGCCCGATGCCGCCCACTTCCACCTTCATGTGAAGGTCCGGCAGCGCGAAGACCGTCTCACCCTCCGGCTGATAGCGCCAACCCAGGCTGCCCAGGGCGCGGCGGATCGCCTCGGCTGCCCGCGGCGTGTCGGCGTTGTAGATCACCCACTGCTTCCACGGGTGCGGCAACATCGTTCGCAGGACCAGGCCGGCCAGCAGGACCAGCACCAGCACGGCGTGCCAGCCGATCGAGCCGGACAGCGTTGCGACCGGCCAGAACAAGGCGGGCAGGAAGATCCCGATCAGGACGATGAAGTCCCAGCGGGCACTGACCAGTCGGGGGGACGCCTGGCTGTTGACCACACCCAGGGTGAGGAAATAGACGGCGATGGGGGCGATGGTCCCGATGACCTTCAGCGTCAGGATGACATTGCCGTTGTCAATCACGCGCAAGCCCGCCTCTAATCACGCGCAAGTCCCGCCTTCGCCGTGACGACCGAGGACGGCCGCGGCCCTCATGTCGCCGGCTCGGACCCGCCCGCCGGGGCGTCGTCGCCGGCGGCATTCACATCGGCGCCCATGGCGGCTACCTTACGGTACCCGAGATACCGGACAACTTCCAGTACCTCGGTCCAGGCTGGGGAACGGCTTGTTGTTCAGACGTTTGTACTCTTCGATGGCCATGACGAACTCGAACTGCTCGTCGTTGAGTTCGCCTTCCTCGGCACTGCGCCGCCAGTCGCTGCGGCGCCGCCCGGGGCCGCGGCGGCGTTCCAGCCCGCTGCGCCGGTCGACAACCGAGCGCCGGCGATCCGGGCCGCTTCGACGTTCCTGGGCTTCTCCCGGCTGCTGCTGGTCGACCGGGGGCTGTGCCTCGCTCATAAACCTGCTCCAGACTGCTAGGCTGCGGATGGAAGACCCGCGGCGTTAGAACAGGTCCTCGTCCTCTTCCTCTTCCTCGTCTTCGACGTAGAACGTCCTCTTCCTCGTCCTCTTCCTCGTCATCCTCCTCGAGGTCAAGGTCATCGAGGTCTTCGTCTACCTCGTCGTCTTCCACCTCTTCCTCCCACTCCTCATCATCGTCAAAAACATCCTCGTCCTCTTCCTCGTCCTCCCGATCCAGGACAGGCTCTGCTACGTCCAGGTTGCTCGTCCGCTCCTGGGGATCCCAAAGCAGTTCCATTGTTCCCATGATCACTGTCCCCTCGCAAAAAGCAGGTCCAATGAACCGATTCCTACACGTGTTTCCTGTTTACGCTGTCTGGTGCCACGCCTGCGCGGCAACGTTGGCAACCGGTGCACGTTCGCCGGCGCGGCTGGCACCGGCCTGCTGCCGTTGGTGGAAGTCAGAAGTCCCGCTAGCAAGACGGCCCGGGCGTCTTCGCTCGCAGGGCCAAAGAAGTCTAACCGGAACCTTTCCACGGTCAAGCCAGCCCTGGCGGCGGCCTACACTACTGATGCATTGGCCATTATCGGCTGGATCGGGTTGTTTCTGAAAGATTCCCGGACAGGTGCCATTCAATGACTTAGGCCCCGACCGATGCCTGCTTGACCGACCCGCCGGCCCCCTTATCATGCTCGTATGAACACGACCTTTGGCACGATCGGCAGGCTCCTGGTGGTCACCTTGGCGGGGTTTGTGCTGGCCGGCTGCCGCAGCCCGGGACCACTCCCCAGCCGCGTGGATGTCCGGCTGGAGAATGAAGTGGCCTACCGGCAGTTCTGGTTCCATGCCATAAGGTCTGTAAAGCACTTTGGATACGATCTGGACCGGGCCGACCCGGCCGCTGGCGTGATCGCCAGCAAACCCCTGACCAGCAAGCAGTGGTTTGAGTTCTGGCGTAACGACACCCTTGCCGCCGACCAGGTGGCCGAGGCCAGCCTGCAAACCATCCGCCGCCAGATCAACCTGACCGTGCATCCGACACCCAATACGGGTGAATACCTGGTAAGTGCCGTCGTGAATGTCGAGCGGCAGGAACGCCCGGAACAAGCCTTGACGACCCCGTCCAACGCCGTCCAGGCCTTCAACCCGAGGAAAACGACGAGTGCCCAGGCTGCCGGAATCCGGTGGATGGTCCTCGGCCGCGACCCGGTCCTGGAGGCCGCCGTGCTCCAGCAGGTGGCTCACTGGCCCGGGGCGAAGGTTATCGTCGTCTCCGAGGAGGCCACCCCAGCCTCCGAGCCGGCTGAGCCGGGACCAATCGCCCAGCCAGAGCCAGCCGCAGAGTGATGGTCCTCTACATCAGGCTCACCGGGTCAACGTCCAGCGTGACCCGCTCGACCTTCAGGTCCAGGGCCTTGTTCGTCCTGAGCCGATCCAGCCACGCCTGCATCGACCGCGCCGTGCGGGCCCGCAGCAGCACGTCGTAGCGGTACCGGTCCCGTACCTTCTCGATCGGCGCGGATTGCGGGCCAATCAGGTCGGCCGGGTCCGGCAGGCCCGCCAGGCAGGAGTGCGCCTCGCCGGCCAGCCGCTGGGACTCCTGGCGGACGCGGGCCAATCGCCGGTCTTCCAGCAGGATTCGCGTCAGGCGCCAGTAGGGCGGAAACCGCATCTTCTCCCGGCTGGCCAATTCTGCATGGGCGAACCGCTCGTAGTCGTGGTGCAGCGCCGCCTTGATCGCCACCAGGTCCGAGGCGAACGTCTGGACCACCGCTGTCCCCGGCACGTCCGCCCGCCCGGCCCGGCCGGACACCTGCGTGACCAGCTGGAACGTCCGCTCCGTCGCGCGAAAGTCCGGCAGGGCCAGCGAGGTGTCCGCGCTGACCACCCCCACGAACGACACGAACGGGAAATCCAGCCCCTTGGCGACCATCTGCGTGCCGATGATCACATCCAACCGGCCGGCCTCGAAGTCGGATAGCAGCGCGGCCAGTGCCGCGGACTTGCCCATCACGTCGCTGTCGACGCGGGCGATGCGGGCCTGGGGGAACTTCTCCCGCAGCTCGGCCTCGACCCGCTGGGTGCCCATGCCGAAGCGAACCAGCTTGTGGCCGCAGCCCGGCGCGGGGCATTTCGTCGGGATCGGAAAGTGGCTGTTGCAGTAGTGGCAGACCGCCTGGTCCGTCCCCTGGTGGAAGACCATGTTGACCTTGCAGCGCGGGCAGACGACCCGCCGGCCGCAACTGGCGCAGAAGATGTAACTTGCATAGCCGCGCCGGTTCAGCAGCAGGACGGCCTGTTCCTTGCGGGCGAGGGTCTCGCCGAGCTTCTGCTCCAGGAGCCTGCTGAGCAGGTGGATGCCAGACCGCTGGCGGTGTTCCTCCCGCATGTCGACGACGCTGACGGCTGGCAGGGGCAATCCCTTGACGCGGCTGGGCAGGCGGAGCAGGTCGTAGTGCGGCAACTGGTGGGCATTCAGCCAGGTCTCCAGGGAAGGCGTGGCAGAGCCTAGCAGGATGGGAATGCCCAGCAGCTGTGCCCGCTTGATGGCCACGTCGCGGCTGTGGAACCGCGGGGCCTGCATGTTCTTGTAGGATCCTTCCTGCTCCTCGTCGATGACGATCAGCCCCAGGTGCGGGCAGGGGGCGAAGATGGCCGACCGCGTGCCGACGACCACCTTGGCCTGCCCGGAGGCGATCAGCCGCCAGGCCAGGGCCCGCTGGCCGTCGCTCAGGCCCGAGTGCAGGCCGACCAGGCTGGGTAGGCGGCCGGCCAGGCGGCTGACGGTCTGGGTGGTCAGGCCGATCTCCGGGACCAGCAGCAGGGCCTGGCGACCGGCGGCCAGGCACTCGCGGATGGCGCGGATGTAGACTTCGGTTTTTCCGGAGCCGGTCACGCCGTAAAGGAGCATTACACGGAATTTCGCGGCTTCAAGAGCCACACAGGCCTTTTTATAGGCCCTTTCCTGGTCCTTGTTGAGGGTGTAGGCGGGGTCAGATGTCGCGGCTGGGGAGAGGAGTTCCTGTCCGGCCGAGGGGTTTACCTGGTCGAAGAGGCGGACCAGGCCCTTGCGCCGCAGTCCAGCGAGTGGTGCCGAAGTGCAGCTGCCGGCCAGCAATAATGCGGTCACGGGCAGCTCATTTCGCGCACTTTGCAGGAGGATCTCGGCCAGGCGCTTCTGCGCGGCGGGGAGGTCGGGCGGCGCCTCCGCCGGACCGGTCCAGGCCGCGCAGCGGACGGTCGGTGCGGACCGGCCGGTCTTGATGCCAGCCGGGGCCATCGCATCCAGGGTCAGGCCGAGCGAGCAGCCGTAGTACCGGGCGATCCAGGTGCCCAGTTCGATCATGTGGCCGGAGAGGATCGGCTGGGGGTCGAGCAGTTCGCCGACGCTCTTGAGGGTGGACGTCCAGCCGTCGCTGCTGACCTGCACGCAGTACCCCTCGACCAGCCGGTTGTTCCGGCCGAGGGGGACCTTCACCCGGCAGCCGGCCTGGAGGGTCCCCGCCAGGCTCGGCGGGCACGGTGTAGGAGTAGAGGCGATCCACCTTCTGGACGAGGGCCACGGAGGCGACCGGCGCGTTGGAGGCCGGCTCGGGCGGCGCAGCCGACTGTTGCGGACCCGGCTGGGTCGCAATAGGCTGGGCGAAGAGCGAGGGATCGGGTTGGGGCCCGGTGGACATGGTGTTGATAGTCAATGGTCAATCGTCAATAGTCAATAGGGTCTGATCGCCATGGGCGAAGGCGGCAAGACGGGGCGCGAAGGTAACGTCCGGCGGATCGTCCGCTATGGCGGGCGGGTCCAGGGGGTGGGCTTCCGCTACACGGCGGTCCGGCTGGCGGAGCAGTTCGACGTGACCGGCTACGTCAAGAACCTGATGGACGGCGACGTCGAGATCGTGGCCGAGGGCCCGCTCGATGAGGTCGAAGGCTTCCTCAAGGCCGTACAACGAGAAATGGCCCGGCACATCCGGGACGTCAACCAGCAGGAGGGGTTCCCGACGGGGGAGTGGAGCGGGTTTCATGTGGAGTACTACTGATGGTTGACCCATCGCCTGGTAGCTTTCATAGGGTGGCTCCAATATCAGTTAACTCCCCATTTCCCCCATTTCTCCCCCCCATTTCATTTTCATCCCATTTCATCCCATTTCATCCAATTCTTTCTCTAGCCAAGCAATGTCCCGTTAGCCCCGCGTCACGTTCACCCCGCGTTGTTTTGACAACCTCGACAAGACTTCAAGCCACAATCGGAAGCCCGCCCCGGTGGTCCCTGTCCTGAGTATGAACTACAGACTCAGCAATAACGTCACATAGTAGTCTCAGGTTGTACAACACCCCAGTTGCTTTCCGTGATCGAGGTCCCTAGTGTCGGTATGTAAGGAATGTAACTATGGCCCTACTGAACCGCAGAGCGGCTCGACAACGTCTGGGTCGCGAGACTAAATGAGGGGCGACGGGGGCTTCAGGACGGGCAAGTCGATGTGGGGGAGTACCTGAGGGTGGTCCGCAGTTCAGGCTCGATTTGTTTTTTGGGTAATGCTGAGACAAGGTCTGCCAGGGACGTACCCAGCGGACAAGGCCAGTTCGACCATGGCCTGGCTGATCTCTGAGGAGCGTCTTCGATGAACACTGTTGCACAGAGGCGAACTTGGTGGATCGGCGGACATGTTCTGCTCCTCTGCCTTCTAGTCCCGGTGCTGGTAGGATGTCGCAAGCCGGCGCCGCCGACGGCCAACGCGGGGGCCGATCAGGTGGTCAACACCGGGGCGGCCGTGACGCTGGATGGGTCCGGCAGCAGCGATCCGAATGGGGACGCGATTACTTTCTCCTGGAAACAGACTTTGGGGACGGCTGTCTCGCTCAGCAGCACGTCGGCGTCGGTTGTGACTTTCACAGCGCCGGCCAACGGCACCACCTTGGTGTTCGAACTGACGGTAAGCGACGGACAGAGCAGCTCCGTGGGGACTACCCATGTGGCAGTGCGTCCAGTCGAACAGTCGGCGAACGTCGAGGAGAAGCTCCAACACTCCGTCACGGAGGATCCCGCCGTCATGGGTGATTTCCCGGATGGCTGGCAGGTGTCGACACTCGATGGCCCGCCGCCGCCGCCGGCCGAGAGCGAGATCGACGAATTCCGTGATCAATTGGCGAACACGCACTTTGCGCCGGTGATCGAGGAGGACTTGGCGCCGGGTGCCACCCGCACGCTCGATCTACAGCTGTCGGGTCCCTCCGGGGTTTCCGGCCGGGCGCGATGGATCGGAACGATCGACCCCCTGGACGTTACTATCGCGCTGGACGGTTCAATCCTGGCGACAGCGAATCCTTACCATTTCGGCTTCAATCGAGGCGGGGCCTTTCTGACCGCACAGGCGACCACCAGCGGGCACGCCACATTCTCGGTGAAGAACACTTCGGATGTAACGGTCAAGCTGAGGCTTGTCTTCGCGGCCACGGCCCAGTGATAGGGAGCAGCAACCATGCGCGTATTGTCGATCTCGTATCGTCGCTCGCGTCCAGACAGGTGGTCCTGGCCTGCCGCCGCGGTCCTTGCCTTTCTCTCCAGCAGTGCGGCGATGGGTCTGACCGTGCTCAACTTCGAGGACTTGCCGGCGGGGACGACGGTGACCGCACAATACGCCCCCCAAGGGGTCCTCTTCCTACAGGCCTATCTCGATACCGACCCGGCGGCGCACTCGGCCACGCACGTCCTGCGCGTAACGTCCCCGAGCGCCGAGATCTTCACCCCGGTACCGTTCGAGATGGACTTCACCAGCCCGCAGGCCCGCGTGAAGCTCGTTTGCCGACTCCCCGGGAATAGCCTTGAACGGAACCCTGACAGGCTATGACGCCGGCGGCAATGTGGTGGCTCAGGATGGTCCCCGCCAGGTGGCGGCGGACGTCTTCACCACCAGTTTTGAGATCACCGTGGCGACGGCGAGTATCGTGCGGGCGGTACTGGCGGTGGGGGACAGCGCGCACGAAGCCATCGACGACCTGGAGTTTGATGGCCAGGCGGCGCCCCCGGTACCGACAACGCCTCCGGTGGTGCAGATCACCTCGCCCGTCAACGGCGCCGACCTGGACGTTTCCTCCATCGACATCAGCGGGACCGTTACCGGCGACGGCCTGATCTCCCCGGTGAAGCTGACCATGACCTGGGGGCGACCGCCCGAACAGGCCAGCGCCCCGCCGTTCACCTCCGACCTCAGCCTCACCGGGACCGGCACCACCCGGCAGTTTTCCCTCCCGGGATTCACAAATGTCCCCCTGGGTCCGATTACCGTCACCGTCGCAGCGCAAAACACCGGGAACCTGACGGGCACGGGGACGAGCACGTTCACGAATCTGCCAGGCGGCATTCGCGATCGTTTTCAGGCCCAGGGAGGCGCCGCGGTTCTGGGAGCATTCCAGTTCGGGCTGGTGGACGCTGCGTGCAAGATCGCGGTGTATGAACACGGTGCCGTCACCGACGACAAACTGTTCATCGGTGGCGACATCTTTACCAAATGGCTCTCGCTGAAGGGCCCCTCCAACCAGACCGGCTGGTTCGGGTGCCCCCTTGCTGATGAACGCGGCGGTGACCAGGGTACTCGCGTCCAGGATTTCGAGGGTGGGCGCATTTATGCCAACCTGCCCGCGGCCGCCCCGCCCGCGACCGCCTACGTGCCCGCGGTCTTCGTCGATGCGCTCGTGAAGCGCGGCGACGAGGCGGCCAACGGCGTGCCGCTTGCAGACCCCAGCGATTCGAGCGGGCCGATGCAGACCTGGCTGTTCCAGCAGTTCGGCCGGCCGCCGGAGCCCAACGGGAACGTTTTGCTCCCCACGACCCTGGAGATCCGAGGGACTCCGCCTACCCTGTGGATGGAACGACAGGCCGGGTCCTGGTTTCTAAGCGCGCTGGCCGCCACCTCGGCCGATGTCGCCCTGAACCGATCCGCCGCCACCTTGTGGGAGAGCTTCCCGGCCAGCGGCAACCTGGGGCCGGCCACCGTCGACCAAGATCCACCTTTCCCGCCGCCCAACATCTCCAACGCGGGGGCCCTATTCTGCAATTCGAGCACCTACTGGCCGGGCCATCCCGGCGGCCCGCCGGAATGGGCGGCGATCCCCTCGTACAAGGGTGACTATGTGGCGACGCCGGTTTTTGGCGCGATCATCAGCAACTTCTATGCCGATATCGACAACGCCTTCACGCACGAGCACACCTTTGGGAACTGCCCGTATTGTCTGGACACAATTGGCGGCGCCACGACCCCACTGGCCGGGCTCTGCCCGACGTGTCCGTCCGACTATGAGTTCAAGGTGCGACCGATCGGCCCGGAGCCCGGCGCGTTTCCGCGCCCAAGCCTGTTCGGCCAGGGCAACCTGGACAACATCAAGGTTGAGTATGAGTTGTACTACGCGGCAGCCGCTCACAGTTTCCTGGGTGCGCCGCAGCAAGGCGACCTGGTTTACGCCACCGGCCGCTGGATCATTGACTGCGGGCATGATGAGTACAAATCCGAGCTCCATCCCATCTTCAGCCTACGCGAAGATGAAGACAGTCGTCTCTGAAACCAACCAGCTAACCGGCTTGGAAGAAGTGCTATTCGGGGGCAAACAGGCTACGCGGGTGGCCATTTGGGTCAACGGATGGTACTCGGGCTACAATCCGATCGAATTCGATATCTTCCCGCCGCCCCGGCCGTCCCCGGATGCGGTGCTGCACGTGGTCAAGCCGGTGGATTTCGCTGCCGGCGGCTACACCGCGGCGCAGGACGTGACTCTGGAGTTCTCACTCGAACCGGCAGGAATTGCGAATCACGTTCACTTGAAGTTCACCTCTCCGTATCGGGAGAACGCCGTCACGGACGCCGGGGAGATGATGTTTGAAACGGGCCGGCAGTATTGGGGGATCTGGTATCTGTACTGGGGACAGTGATCGACGCAGGAGACATTGCGAGAGCGAAGACAGTTCATAGGTCTGCGTTCCGGCGAATCTGGCTGCCGTACGGTAAGGCACCAACATTGTGGAGCGGGCACAGAATGGCTGTGCTGGACGAATGTATTCGTGACCGTTGCGACACTCGGGGTACTACAGTCGGCACAGCGGCGGGGATAGGGGCCGGGCAGGCTCGGTCGGTCATCACGCATCTCCACACAACATGGAGGTGCTCAATTCAAGACGGGGTTTGCAGCACGCGTACAACGCAACGGCAGTCTGAAGGTCGAGAGGAGAATCACCTGCCCAAACACCGGAACACGCCCCGCTTGAGAAGGCGTCGCGTGCTTCGCTAGTGCAGCTCGCCATAAGTCCTGATAGACCCGAATAGGGCACGATCGGATGCTGCATGCAGCCAGCAATAACATTAAACATCTCTTCCAGGGCCCCTGAACAGATAGATAGGGACAGGCACCGTCGAGACTGGCGCGGGACGATTCGGGTCCGTTGGCCCTTCCGCCTCGGAAGGCCCCTGCCATACCGCCTGGACTCCCCGGCCGTGTCCGCCGCGGACATCCTAACCCCACCACCCCTGCCTCCCCACCTCCTCCCTAAAGATTTGTCAACGTTTTCTGCGGCCTGCCAACTCGCGGCCCGGCCAGCGCATGCCGGCCACCCCTCTTTCCACCTCCGTTCGTAACTCCCCGTTTCACCCCCGGCCGGCATGCCACGTAGTGCCTATTCCTATATGGAGAGGCAGCACGAAGGATCGTGCACCTCCCCAAGGGGCAGGCAGATGGGCGAGAGAACGGGCGAACCGAAACGAGTCCTGGGCGATGTAGGGTGGGCACTGCCCACCAAGCCCGTTGCTGTTGCAGTTGCTGTGTGCTGTTGACCGTGAACTGCTGACCGTTGACCGTTGACGTTGTTGAAGGAGTGTGTGGTGTCCAAAAGAGCAACATCCGCTGGCGAGCCGGATTTGTCTCGACGAGCCGTTGCGTCGCCAAATCGAGACGTCTGTATCGTTCGCTTCAATCCCTGCGGGGGAGCACACCCGCGGCAGGAGTCGTGGCCGTGGTCGTGGCCGTAACTGGCCCCTGACCCCTGGCCTCTGGCCCCTGCCGTTCAAGCAGGAGGTGGACCGGCGTATTCGGTCCCTGTTGGTCCAGGCCTTCCAGCCGGCGTGCACGCACCGGCCGACGCAGCTTGGCCAACGCCTTGGCACCAGCGTCCGTACCATCGGCTGTCACGCCGGCAGGCTCTCTCCTGCCGGCACACTCCCGGCTGATGGCTCTGTGCACCGGACCAGCAGGTCTGACGCGGCAGGTGCCGGCCAGACGCAACGGCTCATGGACACCCTCTCTTTCGCTGTTTACGTTGTATCCGTTGTTGCTGTCGTTTCCGTTGTTCCCGTTGCTCCCGTAGTTCCCCTTGTTGCCCTTGCCGTTAGCCTGCTCCGCGACCGGCATGTAGTGGTCGTCCGGTCGGCGGCTGCGCAGCAGCCGAAGCCGTGCCTGTTGCTGTGGTCGTTGTTGCTGTGGTCGTTGCTCCTTGTCTCCTTGTCTCCGTGTCTCCTTGTCTGCCGTTTCCCGACCCCCGATGCCCCATGTGCGATGCCCACTGGTTGTTGCCTGGACCCTGACCCCCGAACCCTGAACCCTGTCCTTCGCTCAGGCCCCTCCCCGCCGCATCTGTGGCAGCAAACAACAGAAACGGGGGGCGCGGTACGTCGACCCCGCGGCGCGGTCAGACTTTGTCGTCGTATTGCAGTCTTACGCCGCAGTCGGCCAGTTGGCGGGTGAGGGTGGGCAGGCTGCGGGAATCGAGTTGGTGGGCGCAGACCATGACGCCCTTGGAGATGTCCTTGACCTGCTCGATGCCGGCGCGGAAGTCGCGGCCCTCCTCGAAGCAGACGAACTGGCCATCGCGGTTCCAGAACTGGAGGCGGTCGATGTAGCGGTCCCTGGGCAGGGGGTTGCCGTTCTGGTCGTGGCGGATCCGCCAGTGGGTCATCACCAACGGCTGATCGTCGCGGGTCCGCAGGATGGTGACGTAGCGCAGGTCGACGTAGGGCATGGTCCGCGACCCATCCTGCTTGTGAAACGGGGCCAGCTCAAAGTGGCTTCGAACCAGGCCGGCCTCGGTGTACAGGCCGTTAAGGTATTGCTGGCATTCGGCCAGGAAGGTCTGTTCGCCGTCGGCGGCGGAGCAGAGTTTGCGGCCGAGTTGCTCCTCGCGGCGGTGGCCGGGGGGTTTGCGGTATACCTCGACGACGTAGTCGCTATCGGGGGGCTGAAGGCCGGGCAGGTCGGTCAGGTTGGAGCGGGAGAGCTGGACGCGGTAGATCAAGCCGCGGGTACCCGGGTTGAAGTTATGCTGGAACTTGGTCCTTTCCTCGATGTTGGACCCCTGGAGGTAGGAAAAGATGTCGCGGAGCTTGTCGAGGTAGTCAGCCAGCGAGACGCTTTGGACGCTGTCGCCGAGCTCCTGGAGGATGGTAGCCAGGTAGACGGTCCTATCGGGCTGGAGGAGCTTGGCCTGGACGAGGTCGGGCTGGTACTGGAGGTCGCAGAGGCGTCGGGCGAACTCGATGATGACGCGGCGCAGGGCGCTTCGCCCTGCGGGCCGGTCACGCCGATGTTGGCGGCCTCGAAGTAGGCGACCTGCTGGGACTGGCAATCGAGCAGGCACAGGCCCAGGCTGGAACATGGACTGGTTGCCGCCGGACTCGCGGAAGATCTCGACGGCGGCGAAGTACGACCGGTAGGGGCGGGCCTGGATGGCGCCGTCGGCGATGGCGGCGACCCGCAAGTCCAGCACGCGGACGTCGCCATCGGTGTGGGGCGAGTTGGTCATCACGATGTGGGAGCCGGCGGACTTCTCGAAGGAGATGAAGTGCGGCTCGGGCTCGGCCTCAGAGAGGGGGATGGAGAAGGACTTTCTGTGCAGGCCGGCGATCCAGGTGTCCAGGCCGGTGCCTTGCAGGAGCCGTTCGATCTGGCGGAGGTTCTCGACGACGACGCGGACCACGCCGTCGTTGTCGACGAAGCTGATCCGGCCGGTAGAGGCGCTGCAGCCAAGCGCCTCGATCAACTCCAGGTTCAGGGTGCTCTGATCCATACCGTCTCCATCCCCGCGCTAACGCGCCAACGCGGGCCATGATACCATCGGGCGGGCGAACCAGGAAGGCGCGTCGGAAATGGGTGTTTCCAGCGGCACGTTCCGCGGCACGGACCGGGGCTGGCGGGCATGTGGAGGGGGGCTGGCGTTCTGCTGGTGGCCTTGAGGACCTCCCGAGGCGAAAGAAGGCGCCGCGGGCCCTTGAAGACCCGCGGCGCCGGTAGGTGCGACTGCATGTCCGGCTGTCTCAGCCGGATGCGGCGGTCAGTTTACATGATAGACCAGGATGTACGCGTTCAAGTTGGAGGCCATTACGCAGTACACGTACAGCGTCTGGGTGGTCGAGTCATAGGTGGCCCCTGCGGGTCCGCCCTGTTCATTGTTGCCGGTATCGCCCCAGCCGAAGCCAAGAGGCACGATGGTGCTGGTGATCTCCCACCGGTTGGTCGGTTTGGTGTCCCAGCTGGCGCGGGTACCTTGGGCGACCTGGCCCAGCATGTTGGGGTCAAACACCTGGATCTCGGCGGTCTGACTGTCGCAGTGCAGCGTGGATCCCTGATAATAGGCATTACCGCTGCAGAACTTCGGCACGATGATGAACCCTTGCTTGTCGGATGTTTCGATCCAGCAGCCCGTATTCCAAGCGCTGTCGCCCCAGACCCAGCGACCCAGGCCATCCGGAGCCGGTGAGAGCCACTGGCCGCCATCGTACTGGTTGGTGACATTGCTGTTGCGAACGCCGCGATCATAGGACGTCGGCGAGCCGTTGGCGTACCAGTCGCCGTTGACCGTTCCGCCGAAGTGGTCCATCAGCGTCTTAACGACCGAGCTGGGGATGCCGTTCTCGCCGGTGGGATATCCCGTCGGCTCGGGGAAGGTGTAGAACGTCGGTCCCAGCGAGGCCCCCAGACCTTGTGCCATACGGCTGGTGTAGCCGCCCCAACCGGCGCAGTAGGCTCCCGTACCGTAGCTGCTCTGGAACCAGGAGGGGACAGCCTGGACGCCGCCGTAGATCCGCCGCGCCCCGACGCCCGTGAGCCCATACGGCCCATGCACGTTGGAGATGGTGCCGTCGCTGTTGAGCGTGCGGACGACAATAGCCACTGTCATGTTTATTCCGGAGTCATCCGGATAGTCGATGGCCCGTGTCGTCCAGAGCCGGTTCTGGGCCTGTTCGTACCATAGACTGACCCAGCAACCTTGGGTAGGATCAGTTCCGAAGACCCCACCGAAGTAGTCTGTCCAGAGGTTGGTCCTGGCTGTCACGGTGCCGCCTAAGCCACTGGCAGGCGGAGCAAACTCCACGAGTTGGTCATTGTGGCCCGTGGGGTTATTGCCAAAGAACGGGCTCGTCAGGAACCGCAATTGGCCGTTGACATAGTGGTGCGTGAAGCCCTGGGCGGCGTACAGGTCCTGGAAGTCGCCGCCGTCCTGAACGATGTAGTAGCCCTGGTAGACGAAGTCGCTCTGGCCCAGGATCGGCTTGTTGTTGCCCGTGTTGTTGGTGGTCGTGGCGCTGGGCACGTTGGAAATCGTCGACCAGTTCGGCACTTCGTCCGCCGTCTTCATCGCGAAGTAGTAGGTGGTGTTCGCCGTCAGGCCGCCAACCGTCATGGACTGGTTGCTGCCAGCCACCAGCGGTGCCGGTGCGCCGGTCACCTGCGTGGCACTGGAGAAGTTGCCCGCGGTGATCGTGCTCGTGCTGTAGCGGATGTCATACGTCGTGGCTGTGCCGGTATTGCCGTCGTCGCCAGGCGCCGTCCAGGTCAGCAGCATGGTGGTGTTGGTGGGGCTCCCGGCCGCCAGGTTGGTCACTGCCGCCGGGGGCGTGGTGTCCGCTGCGGCGGTGGTCGTTCCGCTGGGGACGTTCGACAGGGCGGACCAGTTAGGCACCTCGTCGGCCGTCTCGATCGCGAAGTAGTACGTCGTGCTCGGGTTCAAGCCGGTGATGACCATGCTCTGGTTGTTGCCTGCGGCCAGGGGGGCCGGCTCGCCCGAGACCTGGGTTGCGCTGGCCCAGTTACCGCTTGTGATCGTGCTGGTCGAGTACCGGATGTCATAGGTGGTCGCCGTGCCGGTGCTGCCGTCATCACCGGGCGCCGTCCAGGTCAGCGTAATACTGCTGGACGTCGGGCTGCTGGTCGCCAAGTTGGTTACCGCCGCGGGAGGCGTGGTATCGCCGCCGCCGGCGCTGCCGTAGTCCACGAACAGGACCGGCTCGTTGGCGGTACCGGACTCACTGAAGAAGAACACCCAGTTGCCCAGGGGTTGCGCCCAGCCGTAATTGGGGCTGCTGCCGTTGACCCAGGCCTGTACGTGGCTGGTCACGTTGATCACGTGGTACCCGCGCCCACCGGCTCGCTGGAAGGGGTCACCATGGCGCCGCAGTCGGCCGATGTGCTGAAGAAGCTGTTTGAACTTGGACCCCAGTCTTCCAGCGCACCGGTCGTGCCGCCGTTGGCGTCCTGGTTTGGCCCGGTGTTGTGGCCGTTCGGGTGGGCCCAGCTCACGCCGCCAGCCGAACCCGGATACGATCCCCCGTCCACCGTCCCTGGGCCTTCCGTCCAGGCATGCGTCAGAATTGGCGCCACGCCGCAGCCGCTTTGGTTCCCGCCGCTGTGGTAAAGCCGCAGCTGGGCCAGATTGATCGTCGAGCCGGTCGGGATCGAACTGAGATCGAACCGGTAGAGCAGCTGGGAAGCGGAGTTCGTCGAGCTGATCGCCCCGCCATTCATCCAGCGGGAATCGGCGGTGCCGTAGATGGCGGCGTCTGCGACCGTGACCGTCCGGACCGTGGCGCTGTTGAACCGCGCGTTGGTCGCCCCGCCGGCCGTCAGCCCGCTGTCGCGCTTCAGGGCGACGATCGCCCCGCCACTGGCCGCGGATGTCGTTCCGCTCGGCACGTTCGACAGCCCGGACCAGTTCGGCACCTCGTCCGCCGTCTCGATGGCAAAGTAGTACGTCGTGCTCGCCGACAGGCCTGTAATGACCATGCTCTGGTTGGTGCCGGCCACCAGCGGAGTCGGCTCGCCCGTCACCTGCGTCGCGCTGGCCCAGTTGCCGCTCGTGATGGTCGAGGTCGAGTACCGAATATCGTAGGTCGTGGCGGTACCCGTGTTGCCGTCATCGCCCGGCGCCGTCCAGGTCAGCGTGATGCTGCTGCTGGTCGGGCTGCTCGTCGCCAGGTTCGTCACCGCCGCCGGAGGAGTCGTATCGGCCGCTGCCGTCGTCGTACCGCTCGGTACGTTCGACAGCCCCGACCAGTTCGGCACCTCGTCCGCCGTCTCGATGGCGAAGTAGTACGTCGTGCTGGGCGAGAGGCCCGTGATGACCATGTTCTGGTTGGTGCCGGCCACCAGAGGCGTCGGCTCGCCCGAGACCTGCGTCGCGCTCGCCCAGTTGCCGGCCGTGATGGTCGAGGTCGAGTACCGGATGTCGTACGTCGTGGCCGTACCGCTGCTGCCGTTATCCCCCGGGGCCGTCCAGCTCAGCGTGATGCTGCTGCTGGTCGGACTGCTCGTCGCCAGGTTCGACACCGCCGCCGGCGCTACCGAGTCCACCGTATGCGCGCTGGGCACGTTGGAGATCGTCGACCAGTTCGGCACCTCGTCCGCCGTCTTCATCGCGAAGTAGTACGTCGTATCCGCCGTCAGGCCCGAGACGACCATGTTCTGGTTCGTGCCTGCCGCCGCCGGGGCCGGCGCGCCCGTCACTTGCGTAGCACTGGAGAAGTTCCCCGCCGTGATCGTGGAGGTCGAATACCGGATGTCGTAGCTCGTGGCCGTGCCGCTGCTGCCGTTATCGCCCGGGGCCGTCCAGTTCAATTGGACGCTCGTGGTCGTCAAGTTGCTGCAAGACAGGTTGCTGACCGCCGCCGGCGCGACCGAGTCCACCGTGTGTGCGCTCGGCACGTTGGAGATCGCGGACCAGTTCGGCACCTCGTCCGCCGTCTTCATCGCGAAGTAGTACGTCGTATCCGCCGTCAGGCCCGAGACGACCATGTTCTGGTTCGTGCCTGCCGCCGCCGGGGCCGGCGCGCCCGTCACCTGCGTGGCACTGGAGAAGTTGCCGGCGGTGATGGCGGAGGTCGAGTAGCGGATGTCATAGGTGGTGGCCGTGCCGCTGCTGCCATTGTCGCCCGGGGCCGTCCAGTTCAATTGGATGCTCGTGGTCGTCAGGTTGCTGCAGGACAGGTTGCTGACCGCCGCCGGCGCGACCGAGTCCACGGTGTGCGCGCTGGGCACGTTGGAGATCGTCGACCAGTTCGGCACCGCGTCCGCCGTCTTCATCGCAAAGTAATACGTTGTATCGGCTGTCAGGCCCGAGACGGTCACGTTCTGATTGGTCCCGGCCGCCGCCGGGGCCGGAGCCGCCGCTGACCTGCGTGGCGCTGGAGAAGTTGCCCGCCGTGATGGCGGACGTCGAATACCGGATGTCATAGCTCGTGGCCGTGCCCGTCGAGCCGTCATCGCCGGGGGCGGTCCAGTTCAGTTGGACGCTCGTGGTCGTCAGGTTGCTGCAAGACAGATTGCTGACGGCCGCCGGAGGCGTCGTGTCGGGACTCATCACCAACGACAAGTCATCGATCGTCACGTACCCGCCGCCGGGCGTGCTGGTGCGGCTGGCCTGGACGCGGGTGATCGTCTTGCCGGTGGGAGCGGTGTAACCGACGAAGACATATTGCGGATTGCCCGAGCCGCCCAGCGCCGGAAGGGTGACGCTCCCGGTCGTGGAATCCGACAAGGTGAAAAGAACCTGCCCGGCCGGCACCGCCTGGTCGTTCCGAAAGGCGGCGCAGAAGCCTATCGACTGAACGCCCTGCGAGCCGGTGGTGGCGATCGAGGCGTCGAACCAGTTGTACAGGCTGTCAGGCTGGTTCGGCACGGTGGAGATGGCATCCTGGAGCGAGGAACCCGAGAACGCCCCGCGGCCTAACGAACTCATCGAGCCGTAGTTGTACATGACCGAAGGGAAGGCGAACGTCGCCGTGCAGCCGGTCTTGTAAGTGACCACCAGGGTCCGCAGGGTCTGGCTGGGCGTAGGCGCCCCGTTGAAGGCCACGACCTTGGGATTGAGGGCCTGGAACGAGGCCTTGGTAACCCCATAGCTGGTCGCGACGGTATTCAGCCCCGACGGATCGATGGTCGTGCCCAGATCGCTCGGGCTGCTGTAGGTCAAGGTGTTGCTGCTGAACGTGATCGTGGCCAGGGCCGGGGTACAAACGCACCACGCAACCGCTACCATCAGCAGGCACAAGGTGCCTCGAACAGCGCAGTACTCCAGACATACGTGCTTCCTTTCCATGCCCCCGAAGTGCCGGCCGCGACGTGGTATGGTCAGCGAAGCAATCCGTTGCACGCAGCCGCCGAAGTGCTTGGCAGCCATCTGTAGACACGATGTCTACACATGCTACACGAACGCACTATACCCTCCGACCTCAACTTGCGTCAAGTGGAAAGTACGAAAAGAAACCTGGCGACAAGGCGGATACTGCATGGCTGGCTTCTTCGTCCGGGAGGTCCCGCGAACGAATGGGTGGTAGAATGACCGTCCAGGTGGCCCGGTGGGAAGCGGGCCCATGTCCGCGATTGCAGGTGGCGAGAACCACGAGACCGAAGGAGGATCCGATGGATCGCAGAACGTTCCTGAAGACTGTACCGGCGTTGACTGTGCTGGCTGCCGGGGCGTCGAGTTTCGCGCAGCAGGGCGGCGGTGGTCGGGGCGAGGGCGGCGTGGGTGCTGCCACGCAGACAGCGCCGGCGTCGCGGCCGGCGGTGGACCTGCCGCCGATCGAGCTGCCGAAGCCGCAGGCGGAGGGAGGCAAGTCGGTGTTGGCGGCGCTGTGGGAGAGGAAGACCAACCGCAACATCAGCGACAAGAAGCTGCCCCCGCAAGTGCTGTCGAACCTGCTTTGGGCGGCATGGGGAATCAACCGTCCGGTCGCGGGGTCGGGTCGTGTGGGCAGGACGGCTGCGTCGGCGAGCAACTCGCAGGAGATCGACCTGTACGTGGTGATGGCGGAGGGGGCCTACCTGTACGAGGCCGAGGGGCACCGGCTTAGCCCGGTGGCGGCTGGAGACCTGCGGGGCAAGGTGGGTCGCGGCGGGCGGCGGGGGGCGATGGCGGGGGCGCCGGCGATCCTGGTGTACGTCGTGGACCTCAACAAGTACAACCGGGGCCGGCCGCAGGAGCCGGGGTTGAAGGACCCGGAGATCCAGGCGTCGTACTACAACGTGGCCACGGGGCTGATCGCGGGGAATGTGTACCTGTTCGCGGCGTCGCAGGGGCTGGCGGCGTGGTTCCACAACTGCAACAAGCCGGGGTTAACGGCGGAGCTGCATTTGCAGGCGCAGCAGCGGGTGCTGTACGCGCAGACGGTGGGATATCCGGCGTGAGAAGGTGTTACGGATGCGCTCGACTGAACGTCTCGGGCCTGTTGCGGGCGCGCTTGGCTCACAATGCATTCGGACGGGGCTTGCCTTTATCGGCGGCTTGGCGGATACTGGGCGTCTGAGTTGGCTTACGGGGGTGAGCCTACAGAGGGTGTGTGACGTGACACGCGCGCCAAGGAATCGATTCCTCCCGATCGGTATCTGCGGGATTGCCCTGTCCACGCTGCTGGTTGCCTGCGGCTGCAACGATCAGAAGCCGCCTCCTCCGCCCGCAGCCAGGGATGTAGCGGCCCCGACCGAGGCGCAGAAGCGTCTGGCTGGGGTGATGGGTAACTCCGTAGGCGGGGCGGCGTACCTGACGGGCGGGCGGTTCCAGGCGGTCCGTGGGTACGGGCTGGTGGTGGGATTGGGCAAGAACGGCTCGAAAACGTGCCCGGAGCCGCTCCGCACGCAGATGCTGCAGGACATGCAGAAGCGGATGGAGAACGGCGGCATCTACAGCATGGACCAGGTGTCGCTGACTGCCAAGCAGCTGCTGGAAAGCATGGACACGGCTGTCGTGGAGGTGACCGGGGCGATCCCGCCGGGGGCGTGCAAGGGGACGCGCTTTGACGTCGTGGTGCAGGCGGTGGCGGGTACGGATACGCGGTCGCTGGAGGGCGGCCGGCTGTACACGTGCAGTTTGTACACGTACCGCGTGGACAGCGGGGGCGGGGCGGTGCAGGGCAAGCCGGTGGCAGCGGCGGCGGGTCCGATCTTCCAGAACATCGTGGCCAGCGGCAGCGGGACGACGACCAAGCCGGACGCGCGGAGCGGGCTGGTATTGGGCGGGGGCGAGAACCTGGTACAGCGGCCGATGGACCTGAGTTTGGGCAGCAACTCGCAGCGGATGGCGCGGCAGATCATGAACCGCGTCAACGAGCACTTCGGCAACGGCAAGCAGATCGCCGACGCTAAGAGCCCTACGCGGATCGTGGTGGAGGCGCCGGCGTCCTGGAAGAACAACGAGGACCACTTCTACGAGATGGTCATGCACCTGCCGCTGGCGCGAGGAAGGCTACCTGGTCCCGCTGGCCCAGAAGATGATGGAGATGCTGAAGGACCCGGGCGCCCCGGCGGAGGACATCGCCCTGGTGCTGGAGGCGATGGGGCAGCCGGCCGTGGGGGTGGTGCAGGGCTTCTACGCCGACGCGAACCGGTCGGTGCGGTACTATGCGGCGCGGGTGGGGGTGCGGCTGCGGGACAGTACGGCGGCGGACGTGCTGGCGCGGGAGGCGGGGGACGCGGCCAGCCCGTTGCGTGAGGCGGCGGTGGCGGAGCTGGCGCATGCCTCGGACGTGCCGGTGGCGCGGATCCCGCTGCGGGACCTGGTGAACGACAAGAGCCTGAAGATCCGGCTGCTGGCGTACGAGGGACTTTCACGGCACAACGACGAGCGGATCAAGCGGTACAAGTGCGGGCGGGGGTCGTTCACGCTGGACGTGGTGCCGTCGACCGGCGAGCCGCTGGTCTATGCGACGCGGGCGCTGGAGGGGCGGATCGGCGTGATCGGCACCGACGTGACATGCCGGCCACCGTTCTTCTACCTGCACCCCAGCCGAGTCATCTCGGTCAGCGCCGAGGCGGAGAAGGAGCAGGTGACACTCGTGCGGCGGACACCGTTCGGGCAGGTCTCCGAGCCATTTCAGCTGCCCCTGGACCTGGCGGGGATGATCCGGTTCATGGGCGATACGGCGGAACCCGACGAGGGCACGGGCAAGGTGCGCGGGTTGGGACTGTCGTACACGCAGGTGCTGGAGGTGGTGCAGGCGCTGTCGAACTGCCAGGCGACGCGGGCGCGGCTGGAGATCCAGAGCGCGGCGCTGGCTGATTCGCTCGGGGCGATCAAGCCGCTGGTGCGGCCCGAGAGTGAGATTGCACAGTCGCTAACTGTCAACCGTCAGCTGCCAACAGTTGACTGCTGGTCGTTGATTGTTAATTGTTAATGGGAACGGCAGGGGCGTGCGCGGGGACGACGGTAACGGCATGGGCAAGGCGAAAGAACCAGCTTCGGCGGCGGGCAAGGAGATGGGCGGGGCGGGCGGCATCCGGCCGGCGTACGTCGTTTACGGCGCGGATAACGCGCTGCGAAGCCGGGGGCTGGGCAAGATTCTGGAGCGGATTGCCGGCGACGGCAACGTGACGGAGTACGCGGGCAACGCGGAGCTGGCGGACGTGCTGGACGAGCTGCGGACGATGCCGTTGTTGGGCGACCGGCGGATCGTGGTGATTCGCGACGCGGACGCCTTCATCACGGCCCATCGTGAGCCGCTCGAGGACTTCCTGGCTGCGCCGGTACCGACCGGCACGCTGGTGCTGGATACGAAGCGCTGGGCGTCGAACACGCGGCTGGCGAAGCTGGTCGAGAAGATCGGTCAGGCGGTCAAGTGCGAGCCGCCGGCTGGCAAGGACATTCCGGGCTGGCTGACGCAGTACGCGGCGAAGCTGGGCAAGCGGATGGACCAGGCGGCGGCGCAGACGATGCGGGAGCTGATCGGGGATGACGAGCCGGCGATCTACCTGTCGGAGGTGGAGAAGCTGGTGACGTACGTCGGCGAGCGGCCGGGGATCGGGGTAGCGGACGTGCAGGCCCTGATCAGCCCGATGCGGATTGAGAAGATCTGGGGGGTGACCGACGCGATCGCGGACCGCAACGCGGGGCAGGCGATTGCGTTGTGGGAGGAGGTCCTGGCTGGGGACAAGGAGGCGCAGTTCCGCGCGGTGGGGGGACTGGCGTTCGGGATCCGCAAGCTGCTGCGGGCGCGGCGGTTGATGGACCAGGGGGTGCCGGCGGAGCAGGCGGCCCGGCAGAGCCAGGTGTTCGGTCCGCCGCAGGTGGTGGGCGCGCGGGTGCGGTCGTTCAGCTCGGCGGACCTGGAGAACCGAGCTGGCGCACCTGGCGAGGATCGACCTGTCGAGCAAGAGCGGCGGGAGCATCCGGACGGAGGTGCAGAACTTCATCGTGGCGGCGTGTGCAAGCGGGAGGGGCTCGCGCAGGACGGGCGGCGGGCCTGGCTAGGACATGGTCCTGCAACGGCGCGGGGCTGTGGCACCCGGCGCCGAGGAGCACAGCCCTGGTCCGCGGCCATGGGGCCGCGTCCACAGGACTGTGGCACCCAGGCTCCGGATTCATTCTTGCATGAGACTCGGAGGGGCAATTCGTGGACAACCTGATCGTCAGCACGGCCAGCAATCCGGACATGGCGTTCGAGGAGGTCGTTGCGGCCTATGCGGGGGCCGGCTACCGCAAGTTCGAAGGCTACTGCACCTGGACGAACTCGGCCTTCGACATCGAGAAGGACCCGGGGTACTACCTGGATTTCGGCCGGCGACACCGGATGACGTTCGCCTCGGTGCAGTTGCCGACGATCAACGACAACTTCGAGGCGTCGCTGGCCAAATCGATCCGCGCGGCCCGATTCGCCCGGGCGATCGGTGCGAGCGTGGTCGTGTACCGGGCGAACTCCCGCCCGAACTACATCCGGGCGGCTCGGCCGTTTCTGGAGGCCATCAACGGGTTGGGCGTCACGCCGGTCCTGCAGAACCATTGCCAGACGTCGATCAAGACGCTGGAGGAGTATCGAGAGGTGATCGAGGGGATCGCGGATTCGCGGATGAAGACGCTGCTGGAGGTCGGGCACTTCCATTCGGCGGGCATCCACTGGCACGAGGCGTGTAAGCTGCTGGGCGGGAGCATCGCGCTGGTGCACCTGAAGGACCAGGTGGGCGAGCAGGGGGTGCCTTTCGGCACGGGGCAAGTCGACCTGCGAGGACTTTTCGGGCACCTGCGAGGGCTCGGCTACGGCGGTGACCGTGTCGTAGAGATGGAGGTGCAGGACAAGGAGAACACCCTGCGGTACCTGGCGGAGGCGAGGGCATACATCGCGACGCGGTGCCAGTAGAAGTTTCTGAACCTACGCACTGGCAGGCAAGCTGCCAGTGGCGCCCGGCGTCACCTCCATCACTTCATGAACGGCTCGACGAAGTTGTGGACGATCAGGTAGGCGATGGCGGCCATGAAGGCCGAACAGGGGAGAGTGAGGACCCAGGCCATGACGATCCGCTGGCCCCAGATCCAGCGGACGCTACGAATGCCGTGGGTCGTTCCCACGCCCAGGATCGAGCCGGTGATCGCGTGGGTGGTCGAGATCGGGATGCCCCAGTGGGTGGCTGCCCAGATCGTGGTCGCCGCCGCGGTCTCGGCGCAGAAGCCGCCGACCGGCTGGAGGCGGGTGATGCCCAAGCCCATCGTCTTGACGATCCGCCAACCGCCGGACATCGTCCCTACGGCGATCGCGCCGTTGCAGGACAGGATGATCCACCAGGCGACCGTGTGCTCGTGGCCCAACATGTTCAGGGGGCTCGCCGGATTGGGGGCTGTCCACTGGCCCAGGCCGGCTGCCACGAGCAGCATCACGATAATGCCCATGGTCTTCTGGGCGTCGTTGCCGCCGTGGCCGAGGCTGTAGACCGCGGCGGAAACGAGTTGCAGCCGGCGGAACCAAGCATCCACGCGGTTGGGTGTGGCCCGGCGAAGCAACCAAGCGACCGCGGTCATGTTGAATGTGCCGAGGACAAAGCCGATCGTCGGCGAGAGGATGATGAACAGGAGCAGGCCGCCCCAGCCGCGCATCCAGCCCTGCCAGACCAGGACATCCAGACCGGTCTTGGCGATCAGGGCCTTGGTCAGTGCCGCCCCGGCGACCCCGCCTACCAGGGCGTGCGAGGAACTGGTCGGCAGGGCCAGCAACCAGGTGATGATGTTCCAGAGAATGGCCCCGGTCAGTCCGCCGAGCACGACGTAGATGTCGATGTAGTGCGGGTTGACAAGTCCCGTGCCGATTGTGCCGGCCACCTTGGTGCCAAAGAGGAAAGCCGCGACGAAGTTGAAGAAAGCAGCCCACATGACCGCGGCCGTGGGCGAGAGCACGCGGGTCGAGACGATCGTGGCGATGGAGTTGGCGGCATCGTGGAAGCCGTTGAGGAAGTCGAATACGAGCGCCACTGCGATGATGGCGAAGATCAGGGCGAGAAAGCCTGTGGCTGGGGTCGGCCCGGTGGCTGCAGCCGCATTGGCCAATAGGGAGGTGGTGATCATCGGTTCCTAGCCGTTTTTGAGCACGATTCGTTCGAGGGTATTGCTGACGTCCTCGCAGCCGTCGATGGCGGCTTCGATGAGGTCGTAGAGTTCTTTCCACTTCATGACATCCAGCGGGGCGATGTCGCCGCCGAAGAGGCGGGAGACGGCGGCATGATTGTTCTCGTCGCCGACGTTTTCGAGGCGGTGGATTTCGATCAGCCGGTCACTGAGGTCGGCGAGTTTGCGGCTCTTGCGGAGTCGTTTGACGGCCTCGCTGAGGGCCTGGGTGGCCTCGACGAGGATGTCCGTCTGCTTGAGGAAGGACGGCTCCATGCACTTGACGTGATAGAGCGGGAATCGTTTGGCCAGGGCATCGATGGTATCGACGATGTCATCGAGTCCGCCGACCAGCGTGTGGATGTCCTCGCGGTCGAAGGGGGTGATGAACGTGCGGTCCAGCCGCTCGAGGGCCTGGTGGGCGAGGTCATCGGCTTCGTGTTCCTCCTGGCGGATCCGCTGCAGGTGGTCGCCGATCTCGGGGAAGTTCCTGGCCAACCTGCGGAGGTGCTCCGCCGTCGAAACCACGTGGGCTGCAAGGGCTTCGAACAGATCGAAGAACACCTTGTCCTTGGGAAGCAGGTTCAGCATAGGTTAACTCCGCGTTAGAGTTCCATGAGACTCAGCGATTGTAGAAGGTGTGGCGCTACAAGCAAGTACAGCACGGCGGCTACTGGGAATACGGCGGTCTTGTGGCGTTGCGGGAGGCGGTGAAGTTCGCGACGGGCTGGTGTGTAGATGTTGGCAAGTCGGCGTGGCCAGGGGCAAGACATGATATGGGCAGGAGTTATGTGGTGGCGGTCTGTGGTCCGTGGTCAGCGGGGACTGCGCAGGTTACGGCGGTGCCCTGGCCGGGGGCCGATTCGATGGCAAGGGTTCCTCCCAACAGGCTGACGCGATGGTCCATGATCCGCAGGCCGATGCCGTGAGGCTTGTCGGTGGCGCGGAAGCCCTCGCCGTTGTCCCGGATGGTCAGCACAAGCGAGCCGTCCTGCGCGTGCAGTCGCATATGGATCTCGCGGGCCTTGCCGTGCTTGATGGCGTTGGTGACGGCCTCCTGGGCGATGTGGTAGAGGTGAGTGGCGATCGCATCGCCGCGGACGATGTCCGTGTCGGGCGGGGGGTCGAAGCGGCAGGCCACGTGGAAGGTGTGCTGGGTATCCATAGCCAGGGCCTTGAGCGCCGGTATGAGGTGGTCGGCTGGCACCTGGGCGGGAAGCAGGCCGCGGGCCAGGGCGCGGGTCTGGTGCATGCCTTCGCCAGCCAGATCGCAGATCTGGCGGGCCTCGGCTGCCTCGGGCAGGCCGCGTTCGCGCAGCTTGCCTTCCAGGAGCTTACCCAGGAAGGCGATGCCGGTCAGGCTCTGGCCGAGGACGTCGTGCAGGTCGCGTCCGATCCGCGCCCGCTCCATCTGGCTGATGGCGAGGACCTCGACGCGGACGGTCTGAAGCTGCTGATTCTGGCGGGCGATCTGCTCCTGGGCGATTCGCAGTTGTGCGAGGCTGTCCTGCAGGTGTCGTAGTACGGGAAGCAGGGGGTCGGCTGGCGGGTGGGGGTTGGGGGAGATGGCAGGAGCAGTAGTGGGGGCGGCCGATCCCTCCGTTCCGACCTGGCGGCTGAAGTTGCTGCCCTGCATGGCATCCCTCCAGACCGACGGCGAAAGGCACGTTTCGTCGCAGCCTGATCCACAGGTAGCCGCCGGGGCTTCCTGCCTCGGCAGCGCCGAATCATCTGTACGTCAGCGGCACTGAGCGGCGCGGTTCAAAAACGGAAAAGCCATCAGCAGCCGGCAGGAACGAAACAGACAGGGGCTTCGCTTGGCAACTGGGTCCGACCTGACGTGTTGCGATGACCCGGTCCAGCCAACTGGTGCAACACAAAGACCTACGTAGTAACAAGATTATAACACATACATCACGAGGCGGCGAGATGCTCGGCTTCCGATAGTGCCGCCACGCCCTGCGGCCCTGCCACGAGCCCTCAGCGATTGCGCCCAACCCGACCTACGCGAACCACCCAACCTAGGGTGGATAGCGGACCCCGGACCGTACTACTTCCTGGAGCAGCGGGTCCCCCTCCGCTTCGTCCAGTTGGATACAGAGCATATAGATATCGATGGCGGAGTCAATGACAGTTTTGTGAAATCGCGTATTTGTGACTGATTCTGTCACCTGTTGGACGAAAGTGGGCTTAGGTGAGTACCTAGGCCGGCCTAGGAATTCCACTAGTGGTTGTCAGTTGCTCGGTTCCGACGATGACAGATTGCCCATGCAGGCAAGCTGCATGGGCTTTCGTCGGCGTCTTCCGCCCTATGGCGCGGAATTGGTGGCCGATCTATGGGGCGGCTGGGCCACGGCCAGCTGACAGGACGGCCTCGATCACCTGGTTGCGCCAGACGTTGAGCTGGTCGGTCCTCTTCATCTCGGCGAAGAAGTCGTTGACGGTGTCGCGGCCGCCTCGGGTCCGCTGGGCGATCGCCTCGGCGCCGATCTTGTCGAGCAGGACCTTGGCCTTGTCGTCGCCGACGAGTTTCTTGCAGGTTTCGATCCAACGGCGGTCGTCGAAGCCCTCGCGGACGCCGACCATGAACGGCGTGTAGACGGTGCCGAAGGGGGTGTACCAGCCGTAGCCCCACTGGCTGGTGCTGTTGCTGGTGTCGAAGCGATCCGCAGCGTCATAGGCCCAGATCAGCGAGCCGCGGCTATTGTAGGCGCCGAAGAAGAAGCCGAAGGTGTAGCGGCCCTGGTGGGCGGGGGTATTCATGCTCGTGCCGCTGTACTGCCAGAAGGCGACGCCGGCCTTGCGGACCTTGTCCCCGAGGGCGGGGTCTTCGTGGATCGCGTTGGTGCAGAAGACATCGACGTCCGTGAGTAGGGCCAGGCTCGGGGCGGCGTGGTGCATGTCGCCGCCGGTCAGGATGTTGTCGTGGCCCTTGGCGGCCTCGCGGATCAGGCTGCAGGCATCCTCGAAGTGCGTCTTGATCCACGGGCCGGTGCCCTTGACCTCGTGGAAGGCGTTCTTACCGACGCTGTTCTGGACGTACTTGGCCGGCTCGTCGAAGGGGTGGATGACCGAGCTTGTCGGGCCACCCCTTGGCCTTGGCGTGATCGGCCAGTTCGCTGATGAAGGCCTTGTAGCGGGGGCGGTCCTCGGGGAGGACCTTGTCGGGGTCCTTGTTGAGGCGCTCGATGAATTCCACGCGGAGGTCCTGGCTCTGGCTGGTGGCGGTGACGCGGTAGAAGTCGCGTTCGGCGTTGAGGGTGTCGGGGAAGCCGTAGGGGTCGCCGCCCATGAACCACATCATGTGGTCCATGCCGCACTTTTTCGCGGCGGTCATCCAGTCATCCATGTAGGTCCAGTCGAACTGGATCTTGCCGTCATGGAGGCGCATTTGCGGCTGGGTACCGCCGAACCAGATGTCCATGCCGGTGTGGTTGTGCTCGGCGAGGCACTTCAGGTCCTGGGCGGGGACCTGGCCGCTGCAGCCGCCGAGTTCGAGGCCGGCTTGCTGAAGGGTCAGCAGAGTGACGGGGAGAACTTCGACCTCGACGGGCAGGACCGTTTGCTGGCCATCGGCCTTGATCGTGACGGTGCCGCTGTACTTGCCGGGCTTGCTCTTCTCGCCGAGGGTGTGGACGTCGATCCAGAACTGGTGCGAGCGGCCCTTGGCAATATCTACGGGGTACATGGGCCAGAGGCGCATCGGGAACATCGTGTAAGTGGCGGGGGCTTCGCCGCGGCCGCCGCGGGGGACGGCGGAGTACTCGACGGTTCGGAGGTCGACCTGGCAGGCGAGAGTGCCGTTGTCGCCCTTGAGCGGGCCGACGGCGAAGGTGACGTTCTTGAGATCGGCGGTATTGGCGTAGACGCCGAAGGCGGCGGGCTCGTACTCACTGCGGGTCAACCGTAGTTTGAGGGGGCGCCAACCTCGCCTTCCTGCGGGGCGGCGTTCTGCATGAGGGGCACCAGGTAGGTGCGGGTATAGGCGACCATCGGCTGGTTCTTCGCGGCCTCGGGTAGGACGGGGTCCTGCCTGGGGCCCATGTCGGCCTTGGCGCGTTTCTCGGCTTGTGCGGCGGCGACCCATGCGCGGGTCTCGCGGCCGTAGCGGTCAGCGGCGTCGGGGGCGGCGGGCAGGACCTGGATGGACTCGATGGGGAGGTCCTTGTCGGTCTCGACGGCCAGTTCGGTCATGTCGCTGGCGCCCTGGAAGGGGATGTTCTTGCGGCAGACGAGGTCCCAGGAGACGGGCACGAGGGCGACCTTCCAGGCGCCGTCGCCGGAGCCGCCGAAGCGGTGGACCTCACCGAGGCCCCAGTACTTGGCGAAGCCGCCGTGGGTGAGGAAGACGACGGGCTTGGTGGCAGTATCTTTGTAGGTGATCCGCAGGTCGTAGACGGTGCCTTCAGTCGGGCGAAAGGACTTGCCCCACCAGGCGGGGACGGGGATGACAGCCGGGCCGCGGGCAGAGGCGCTGGCTGGCGCGGAAGGCGTGGTCGCCGTCCTTGACGGCGGGCGCCCGAGCGCGGTCGGAGAGGTCCTTGAGGTCGGGGAGCTTCCAGGTGGGGAACTTGCCGGCGAGGGCGGGGTCGGGCATCAAGTCACTCCTGGCAAGGGTTGTCGTTGCGGAAAGGCTGGCCAGGGTTGCGATGGTAAGAGACAGAGCGATTGTGACGACTCGCATGAGAGGGCTCCTTAGCAGTAGCCGGTATTCGAAACCGGACATTCGGGTGGTATCGCCAGAAGGGGAGAGGTTGTCAATGGGCGAGGGGCGGAGTGGCGACGGCGCGGGAACCGAGGAGGTGCAGGACCGGACCGGCGGGGGCGGCAGGTCGGGAGCAAGGAGAAGGGGAGACAAGGAGCAACGGCAGGTGACAGCCGGCAGTGGCAGACGGGGAGACAAGAGACGCGGGAAAGCGACCAGGAAGGCGACGAGCGTCCCGGATACGCGACCTCAGACGGGCAATAGGTATCACAAACGCAGTTATCGGGCCGAAATGCGCTGCGTTCTTGGGTCGGCCGCCTATAATGCTCTTCTGGAGTAGATGGGGTCGCGCCGCTGTCGGTGCGAAGTACCCCCAGGCAATGGCGCTTGGGGGCGGCACCCGGTGCAGGTGCGGCGCCCGGCACCGCACCATGGTCCTGCGACGGCGCAGGACCATGCCACCCGATAGGGGTTTGGATAAGTACTATGGCAGAGGTCGAGCAGCCAAGAGGCCTGTACGATCCCCGCTTCGAGCATGACGCCTGCGGCGTGGGGGCGGTGGTCAACATCAACGGCAAGCGCGAGCACGCGATCGTCCAACGGGCCAGGCAGGTGCTGGTCAACCTGCTGCACCGCGGGGCGGCTGGGGCCGATGAGAGCACCGGCGACGGGGCGGGGATCCTGATCCAGCTGCCGCACGAGATGCTGGCGGCGGAGGCGGCGAGGCTGCGCTTTGCAGCTGCCCGAACGGGGAAAGTACGCGGCGGCGATGGTGTTTCTGCCGCAGGACGGGGCGCTGCGGACCCACGCCGCCAACGCCCTGGAGGAGGCGGTCGACCATTACGGGATGAAGGTGCTGGGCTGGCGGAACGTGCCGGTCGAAAGCGGGTGCATCGCGGACCTGGCGCGGACGGGCGAGCCGGTCATCCGGCAGGCGTTCATCGACGGGGCTGGCTGCGAGGGGGACGGCTTCGAGCGGCAGCTGTACCTGGTCCGCAGGCGGGCGGAGAGGCGGGTGGCGCACGACTTCGGCACGGTGGCCGATCGACTTCTACGTCTGCTCGATGTCGAGCCGGACGATCGTCTACAAGGGGATGTTCATGGCCCCGCAGCTGTTCGCGTACTACCCGGACCTGGCGGACGAGCGGATGGTGTCGGCGCTGGCGGTGGTGCACCAGCGCTACAGCACGAACACCTTCCCGAACTGGCGACTGGCCCAGCCGTTCCGGATGGTTGCTCACAACGGCGAGATCAACACGCTGAGCGGCAATCGCAACCGGATGATCGGTCGCGAGCGGCACATGTCCAGCCCCTTGTTCGGCGAGCACATCGAGGACCTGCGGCCGGTCATCCAGGCGGGTGGCAGCGACTCGATGAGTTTCGACAACGTGGTGGAGCTGCTGGTGCAGGGCGGTCGAAGTCTGCCGCACTCGATGATGATGATGATCCCGGAGGCGTTCGGGACGAGCTATCACATCAGCACGGACAAGCGGGCGTTCTACGAGTACCATGCGGCCATTATGGAGCCGTGGGACGGGCCGGCGGCGATGGTGTTCACCGACGGGCGGATCGTCGGGGGGACTCTGGACCGGAACGGACTGCGTCCTTGCCGTTATACGATCACGACGGACGGGCTGGTGGTATTGGCCAGCGAGGTGGGGGTAATCGACCTGCCGGCTGAGCAGGTGCAGAGCAAGGGGCGGCTGCAGCCGGGCAGGATGTTCCTGGTGGATACGGAGGAAGGCCGGATCATCGGGGACAACGAGATCAAGGCGAAGATTGCGCGGGGCAAGCCGTACCGGCGGTGGCTGCAGGAGAACCGGATCGAGCTGCGGGGGCTGTTCGCGGGCCCTCGGGCGGTGCCGAGCGACCCGGAGACGATCGCGCGGCGGATGCGGGCGTTCGGCTACACGCGGGAGGAGTTGCAGCTGATCGTCGGGCCGATGGCGCATAACGGGCAAGAGGCGGTGGGTTCGATGGGGACGGACACGCCGCTGGCGGTGCTATCGGACAAGCCGAAGCTGCTGTTCAACTATTTCAAGCAGCTGTTCGCGCAGGTGACCAACCCGCCGATCGACCCCTTGCGCGAGGGGCTGGTCATGTCGCTGATGTCCTTCACGGGGCGGGAGAAGAACCTGCTGGACGAGACGCCGGAGCACTGCAAGCAGCTCAAGCTGCCGCACCCGATCCTGACGAACGAGGACATCGAGCGGCTGCGGGCGACGAAGCGCGAAGATTTCAAGGTAGCGACGATCTATGCCGTGTTCGACGTTGGGGGGGCGAGGGACGAGGGACGAGGGGCGAGCACGCCCGCAAACAGCGAGGGCGTGGCACCCGGCGAGGAGGGACGAGGGGCGAGGGGCGAGGGGCGAGGGAACGGGACAGGGGACAGGGGACAGGGGACAGGGGACAAGGAGACAGCGAGACAAGGAGACAAGGAGCAACGGCAGGACAGCAACAGCGAAGACCCGCTGAAGCGGGGACTCCAAACGCCGGCTGAAGCCGGGACTCCGAACGGGCTGGGCGAGAGCCTCAGGCAGGCGCTGGACAACCTGGTGAAGGCGGCGGAAGAGGCGGTGCTGGATGGGGCGAATCTGCTCATTCTGAGCGATCGCGAGATCTCGCCCACGAAGGCGGCCATTCCAAGTCTGCTGGCGGTTGGGGCGGTGCATCACGGGTTGCTGCGCAAGGGGCTGCGGAGCGAGACCGGTATCATCGTGGAAAGCGGCGAGCCGCGGGAGGTGATGCACTTTGCCCTGCTGGTGGGCTACGGGGCCAAGGGGATCAACCCGTACCTGGCTTTCGAGGTGCTGCACGAGATGCAGCGGAACGGTGATTTGCCGCAGGGGATGGAGGAAGAGCAACTCGTCGAGAACTACATCACAGCCGTCAAGAAGGGCCTGCTCAAGATCATGAGCAAGATGGGGATCTCGACGCTGCGGAGCTACCACAACGCGCAGCTGTTCGAGGCGGTGGGCTTGTCGCGCGAGGTGGTGGATGCGTACTTCCGCGGCACGAGCAGCCGGATCGGGGGCGTGGGGCTGGACGTGATTGCCCGGGAGGCCTTCGCGAGGCATCGCGGCGCGTTCGGCGAACGGCCGGCGGGGTCGCTGCCGTTGGACTTCGGCGGCGAGTACCACCACCGCCGGGACGGCGAGGACCACCTCTGGCAGCCGATGACGGTGGCGTGCCTGCAGAACGCCGTGCGGTTCAACGATCCGAACGAGTACAAGGAATACGCCCGGCTCATCAACGAGCAGTCGGAGAAGCTCTTCACGCTGCGCGGCCTGATCGACTTAGCGCCGGGGCAGGCGGCTGCGTCTGGCGACGCCAATCCTGTCGATCCTGGCCGTCCTCGTGAATTCCCCGTGCCGCTCGAGGAGGTCGAGCCAGCCAGCGAGATCGTCAAGCGGTTCGTGACGGGGGCGATGTCGCACGGGTCGATCAGCAAGGAGGCGCACGAGACGCTGGCGATCGCGATGAACCGGCTGGGCGGGGCCAGCAATACCGGTGAGGGGGGAGAGGCCGACTACCGCTACGAGGCCGGCAACGAGCAGATGAACAGCGCGATCAAGCAGATCGCCAGCGGTCGGTTCGGCGTGACGATCAACTACATCGCGCATGCCAGAACGCTTCAGATCAAGATGGCGCAGGGCGCCAAGCCGGGCGAGGGTGGGCAGCTGCCCGGTCACAAGGTCACGGAGGAGATCGCTGCGCTGCGGCACAGCACGGCGGGGGTCTCGCTGATCTCGCCGCCGCCGCACCACGACATCTACTCGATCGAGGACCTGGCGCAGCTGATCTACGACCTCAAGAGCGGCAACCCGGAGGCGAAGGTCTCGGTCAAGCTCGTGGCGGAGGTCGGGGTCGGCACGGTCGCCGCGGGCGTGGCGAAGGCGAACGCGGACGAGGTGCTCATCGCCGGCCACGACGGAGGGACGGGGGCCAGCCCCTGGAGTTCGATCAAGCACGCGGGCGTGCCGTGGGAGCTGGGGCTGGCTGAGACGCAGCAGGTGCTGGTGATGAACAGCCTGCGGGACCGGATCCGCGTTCAGGTGGACGGACAGATCCGCACGGGGCGGGATGTGGTGATCGCGGCGCTATTGGGAGCGGAGCAGTTCGGCTTCGGCACGGTGGCGCTGGTGACGCTGGGGTGCATCCTGATGCGCAAGTGCCACCTGGGGACCTGCCCGGTCGGCATCGCCACGCAGGACCCGCAGCTGCGCAAGAAGTTTACGGGCAAGCCGGAGCACGTCGAGCGGTTCATGCACTTTGTGGCTGAGGACGTGCGGCGGATCATGGCCGAGCTGGGCTTTCGCAGGTTCGACGAGATGATCGGGCGGGTGGACCGGCTGAGCTTCCGAAGGGCCCAGAACCACTGGAAGGCGGCGGGGCTGGACCTCTCGCCGCTGCTGGTGCGGCCGGATGCCAGCGACGGGCGGAACATCCGCTGCGTGCGGCCGCAGCCGGACCGGCTGGCTGCCGCGCTGGATTGGCAGATTCTCGAGAAGGTTGGGCCTGCGATCGAGGGCGGGCGGAAGGTGCAGGTGGAGATGCCGATCCGCAACGTGCACCGGGCGGTGGGGGCGATCCTGTCGAACCGGATCGTCCGGGCGTGCGGGCCCAAGGGGCTGCCGGACAATTCGATCGAACTGACGTTCCGTGGATCGGCGGGGCAGAGCTTCGGGGCGTGGTTGGCGCCCGGCGTGACGCTGCGGCTGATCGGCGAGGCGAACGACTACGTCGGCAAGGGGCTCTCCGGCGGGCGGGTCGCGGTGCAGACCCCGCCGGGGGCGGCGTACGCGGCGCAGGAGAACATCCTCGTCGGCAACACGGTGTTGTATGGCGCGACGGCTGGCGAGATGTACATCAACGGCCTGGCGGGCGAGCGGTTCGCGGTGCGCAACAGCGGGGCGATCGCGGTGGTCGAGGGGGTGGGCGATCACGGCTGCGAGTACATGACCAACGGTCTCGTGGTGGTGCTGGGTCCGACGGGGCACAACTTTGCGGCTGGGATGAGCGGCGGGACGGCGTACGTGCTGGACGAACACCAGCTGTTCGACACGCTGTGCAACCTGGACATGGTGGACCTGGAGACGGTCTGGCACGAGAAGGACCGCAAGGTGCTGTTCGACCTGGTCACGCAGCACTATCGATGGACGGGCAGCTGGCAGGCGCGGCGGATCCTGGATGACTGGGCCGGGATGGTCGGACGGTTCGTCAAGGTCATGCCGATCGACTACCGCAAGGCGATGGAGCGCCTCAAGGAGCACGAGCTGCCGCAGGCGGAATTCACGCCGGCCACCGAGGAGGTCTTCCGCCGTGCCTAACCCCACGGGATTCCTACTTTATCGGCGCGAGGACGCGCCGTACCGGCCGATCCCGGACCGCGTGAAGGACTTCCGTGAGATCGACCTGCCGCTGCCGGAGGATGCGGTCTACCGTCAGGCCGAGCGGTGCATGGACTGCGGCACGCCGTACTGTCATTCGTTCGGCTGCCCGGTGAAGAACCGCATCCCGGAGTTCAACGACCTGGTCTACCGCGGCAAGTGGAAGGAGGCGGCGGAGAACCTGCACTCGACGAACAACTTCCCGGAGTTCACCGGGCGGATCTGCCCGGCGCCGTGCGAGCCGGCGTGCACGCTGGCGATCAACGATGATCCGGTGACGATCAAGCACATCGAGTACCAGATCGCCGAGTGGGCCTTCGCCGAGGGGTGGGTGGTGCCTTTGCTGGCCAAGAAGAAGACGGGCAGGAAGGTGGCGATTGTCGGCTCGGGGCCGGCGGGGCTGGCGGCGGCGCAGCAGCTGGTGAGGGCCGGGCACGCGGTGACGGTGTATGAGAAGGCGGACCGGATTGGGGGGTTGCTACGGTACGGCATTCCGGCGTTCAAACTAGAACCGCACGTGATCGACCGGCGGCTCAAGCAGATGATCGCCGAGGGGGTGGATTTGCAGACGGGGGTGTACGTCGGCTGCGACATCTCGGCTCGCTACCTCAAGAACCAGTTCGACGCGGTGCTGCTGGCGCTTGGTTGCGAAATGCAGCGAGACTTGCGCGTTTCGGGCGCGAGGGCGCGGAGAACGTACACTTTGCCATGCCGTACCTGGTCCAGCAGAACAGGATCGTCCACGGCGACGCGGTTCCGGACAGGGAGCGGGTCACCGCCAAGGACAAGGTAGTGGTGGTCATCGGCGGTGGCGACACGGGCAGCGACTGCGTGGGGACGGCCATCCGCCAGGGGGCGCGCGAGGTCCACCAGTTCCAGTATCACGCGATGCCGCCGGAGGCGATCCCGCCGGAAACCGCCTGGCCGAAGTGGCCGCATATTCTGCGGACGAGCACGAGCCACGAGGAGGGCTGTGAGCGGCACTGGGGGGTCCTGACGAAGGAACTGGTGCGGGACGGTTCGCGGGTCACGCATTTGCGCGCCTCGGAGGTGACCTGGGACTACTCAGGCGGCAAGCGGGACATGCGGGAGGTGCCGGGGACTCAGTTTGAGCTGCAGGTGGACCTGGTGCTGCTGGCGATCGGCTTTGCGCACGTGGAGCAGCCGGGGCTGGTTAAGGACCTGAGCCTGGCGCTGACCAAGCGCGGCAATGTCCTGATCGACGGACAGTATCACACCAGCGAGGAGGGGTTCTTTGCAGCTGGCGATGCGCAGATCGGCGCGAAGCTGGTCGTCAACGCGATCGACGACGGGCGGATGGCGGCGGCGGCAATCCACAGACACCTGACGAGGTGAGCAGGTGCAAGGTGGCCCGGGCGAAGACGGAAGCGACCGGATGCAGTCTCAGGGCCTAGCAACGACGTCCAGATCTTCCAGCAGCGGCGACGTTCGCCGCGGTCCGGCTGGAGGCGATGCGGCCAAGGGGGCTACGATGTCCCCTTGCCCCAGTTATCGATCATCAGCAGCAGGTCGATGACATCCACGTAGCCGTCCATGTTCAGGTCGCAGATCCAGTTGTAGGTCATGTCCATATAGCTGGTCCCGAAGCTGGCGATCATGGTCATCAGGTCCGTCACGTCCACGGCCCCGTCGTAGTTGAAGTCGCCCAGCCAGGTCAGCCGCACCGAGACGTCTCGAGTCAGGATGTTCCCGCCGCTGGCCGAGGCGTCGAACGTGATCGTTGCCGTGTACGTGCCTACCGTCATCTCGTCCGTCGTGAGCCAGTCGACGTAGGCGTACATGTCCTGGCTGGCCTGGGGCTGCAGCGTGCCGCCGCTGATGGGCGTGCTGTTGGTGTCCATGAACGACACCCACGGCTGATCGGCTGAGACGGTCCAGTCCAGCGGGAGATCGCCGGCGTTGCTGACCGTGTACAGGCAGTAGGGGGTGTCATAACCGCCGATCATCTTCCAGCCGCTGATTCCCGTGTCCGGGGATACCGCCAGCCGTCCGGGCGACAGCACCGTCAGGGCGATAGGCACGGCCTTGTTGCCGTCGCCGCTGAGGGTGTTGGTGAAGCGTACGGGGACGTTGTAGCGTCCGCCTGGAAGGTTGTTGATGCCGTCGTTGAGCGAGACGGTCACGGTCGTGCTGTCGCCGGGGTTGAGCGTCGCGCCGGTGCTGCTGAGGTCCGCCCAGGTCACGCCCACCGCAGCCGTCCAGGGCAGCGCCGCCGTGCCCGTGTTGGTGAGGGTGTATGTCCTGCTGCACGGGAGGGTGAACTGTCCGGGCCAGGCGCTCAGGGAGATCCCATCCACCGGGCTGACCGACAGGATCGGCCTGGGCCCCGGCGGGACGGCGTTCATGTCCTTGAAGCCACCCAGTGTCAGCCTGCCAGCCGGGGTTGGCCGCCGGGCCGACCTCGTAGGCCCCGACGTCGTAGCCGGTCCCCATGGGGCGGGTCTGGAGGTTGAAATCGTCCCACGGCCCATAGAGCGGATCGGCCGCATCGAGCAGCTGGCTGCCGGGTTTGGGGTAGAAGTTCATCTTCCCGGGGTAGATGGACACGTTGAGGAACTGCTGTTCGGGTGGGTTGGCCAGCGTCAGGCCCGCGATGCTCACCGGCAGGAACTGGGCCTGAACTTGGCCATAGATCAGGTTGCCCGAGAAGGTGCCGTTGTCCAGGCCGAGTTCCCCTTTGACGGCCACCTTGGTGCTTGTGTCCTGAAAGACCGCATTGTTGGCGAAGAGCAGCCCGGTCCCGCCGGAGCCTGCGTCCCACTTGTACAGCGAGACGGCGGCATCGCCATCGGCCATATAGATTGTGTTGTTGACGATCCGCATGTACTGCATCTTGCCGTCGCCGTCGCGTCCGCGGATCGAGAGGCCGCGGCTGAGGGCGCCGACGATGACGTTGTTCTCGATGGTGGTCTCGCCGGTGGCCTGCACGCCGGCGTCGACGGGGCGCCAGATCAGGTTCCGCCGGACGATGTTGTTGAAGGCGGGGTCATCCTTGTAGGTTCCCCAGACGGTGACGCTGGGGCAGTTATAGTGCACGCTGAAGACGTTGTCCTGGACGATGATGTTGTAGCAGCCGTGCTTGATCTCCACGCCGTCGCCGTGCGCGCCTCCCAGGTCATGGATGTAGTTGTGCTCGATGAGCGAGTCATGCACCTGCGGCTGGTAGCTGCCGGAGGCCACACCCAGGTACATGCCCTCGCCATGGCCGCCAGCGACCGTGCCCGTCTGGTCCAACTCGCAATCGCGGACCGTCAGGTTGGCCAGTTCGACGATGGACGAGCAGTTGATGGCGACGTTGCCGACCGCGTGGATGTGCAGGCCTTCCATGGTGACGTCATGGTTCTTCGAGCCGTAGTCGAACTTGATGCCGTCACTGCCGCCGGTGATCTCGAGGTTCTGGAACTTGACGTAACTGATGTTGTTCAAGTCCATTACGTTCTTGTCCGAGCCGGCGTAGGTGATCAGCGGGCGGGCCTCGTCGTCCGCCCCCTTGAACGTGATCCAGGCGTCGGCGGTGCCATTCAGATTCTCCATCCATACGTGCCCGTAGGTGCCCGCGTGCAGGACGACGGTATCCCCGGGCTGCAACAACGGCAGCACCGTGTAGAAATCGCCCCCAGAGTACAGGTCATATTGCGCCCCGCGGCAAGTCCGGCCACACTCAGCCACAATACGACGATCCGGCACACCGATACCTGCGACAGATTGCCTCGCATGATGGTTCTCCCAAGCGGGGACGGAAGGTTCGTTCGTCTACAAGTGTAACCGATATGGGTCGGCATGTCAAGCGGGAATCCCAAACCGGGGTTTCGATCGACGATGCGCAGCAAAAGACCCCGCCTGTCGGTGTGCTAACTCACTCTGACAGGCGGGGCCGAAGTTCGGGTCGGTATCGGGCGTCGCGACGGGTGGGCAATGCCCGCCCCGCAGTCGGCCGGAGCCGGCTGCTACCCTTTCATATCTGCGTGAGGCTGGATCGTGAAGGTAGTTCCGAGCCCGGTCTGCGAGGTCACAGTGATGGTCCCGCCGAGCTCCTCGATGATGTCCTTGCAGATCGTCAAGCCCAGCCCGATGCCGCGCTGGTCGGGGCGGTCCGCCTGGCGCTTGGTCGTAAAGAACGGCTCCCAGATCTGTTCGAGGTCCTCGGCGCGAATGCCGCAGCCGGTGTCCTTGACGTGGATGGCGACGCGGCCGCCCTCGACCGGTTCGGCCTGAACGGTCAGCGAGCCGGGCTTGCCGAGCATGGCCTGGCGGGCGTTGAGCAGCAGGTTGAAGAGTACCTGCTGGAGTTGCCCGGGGTTGGCCTTGACGCGCAGGCTATCAGGGATGTTCAGCCGCAGCTGGATGCTGTCCTTGGACAGGTCGCGGCCGAGACTGGCGACGGTTTCATTGACGAGCGGGGCTACCTCGACGGGCCCGGGCGCCAGGTGCTGCTGGGTGGCCAGGCCGAGGATGCGGTCGCACATCTGGCTGGCGCGTTTGGCCTGCTGGAGGGCCTTGTCGACGGCGCGTTTGAGCAGGGCCTCGTCGCCTTTTTCCTGGGCGTACTGGGCGTAGGAAATCACGGGGGTCATCAGGTTGTTGAACTCATGGGCGATCATGGCGGACATCGTCCCGAGGGCCGCCAGGCGCTGAGCCTCGCGCAATTGCTTGCGGAGGCTGTCGATCTGTTCGGCCAGGCGTTGGAATTGCTGGTCGACCAGCTTTTCGGCGGTCTTGGTGAAGCGGGCGACATTTGGCAGCGTCTGGGATGGCATCGGGTGGTCTCCTGCCGATAAAGGTATCACAGTAGGGGTATCGGCAGGGCCGCAGGGGGCCCTTGACCATGGTCGCGGCGTCTGGTCTAGTTCTAGGACCTGGCCAGCCGGAGCCGATGGCGCCAAGTGCCGCATGGTCCTGTAACGCGGCAGACCCTGATAGCTGGCAGGGCCGTTTCAGGGGATTGTCCTGCGAGCGGCCACAAGGCGGAGGCACGATGACTGCCCGCGAAAAACTCGACCAGATGGTGGAGGTCGCCAAGGGGCTGGGCGTGAGCGTCCGCTACGAGTCCATGGAAGGCGCCGGCGGGGGGCTGTGCAAGCTCCGCAACAAGATGGTCCTGTTCGTGGACACGGATGCCGATGCCGTGACCACGTACGAGCGCGTCCTGGTGGCCCTGGCGGACAACTTCGACCTCGACGCGGTCTACCTGCGCCCGCAGATCCGGCAGGACTTGGCCGATCTGCGGGGGTGAGGCCCCTGCCGAATACCCGCCGGGCCGCCTGCCGTCACGGTTCCAGCACAATTTCCGCCCTTTGACCGGCGAGCGAGCGCGTGTTGTGGCTTGGCAATGGCGCTCGCGATTGCTGTTTCCTTCTGTCGCCCAATGATTTGACAACCCGTCAGTTACCGAGCCGCTCGGTCGCCGGGGCCCCGCGAGCGGTTCCGTGAGACCCTTTACACATTCCCGTCGTAGATACAGGGGCAGGCCAGGGTTTGACTTGCCAGCTGCAACGAGGAATACGACGAGTACGTATACATGGATGTGAAGGTTGTATCGCTCTCCGGAGAGTACCGCGGGCCGATGAATATGTGGGTGGGCACGAGAAGATGGCAGTTACTTCGACACTTGGGTATCCCGATACTTACCACCGGGCTGGCCTCGGTGGTGACACATCTGCTGACCCCCAAGCCTGCACACGGATGCCCCTTTCATCTTCTTCCCCCTGGCCGTCATCTGCAGCGCGTATTTGGCGGGGTCATTCGGCGGCCTGCTGTCGACGGCGATGGCGGCGCTTACGGCGGCGTACTTCTTCCTGCCGCCGGAAGGCTTCGCCGTCGACCAATTTCATGACCAGGTGCACCTGGTCCTGTTCGTCTTTCTGGGCGGCGCAATCAGTCTTTTCGCCGAGGCCCTCCAACGGTCGCGCCGGCGAGCCGAAGTGCGGGGGGAAGCCCTCAGTGAAACCCGGGAGCGATTGCGGATGGCCGGCGAGGCTGCCGGCGTCGGGACATGGGACTGGGACGCCGGCCGGGATGAGCAGACCTGGTCCGACGGATGCAAGGCCTTGTTCGGCCTGCCGCAGGACGCCCAGCCGCGCACATCGGGACTCTTCCGGATCATGCACCCTGACGACCGCGACCGGGTCCGCGCCGCCCGCCAGCAGGCGCTGGACGAGCACAAGGACTATGATGTTGAATTCCGCATCGTGCGGCCCGATGGCCGGGTCCGCTGGATCCTGGGCAAGGGGCGGCCGGTATATGACGAGCGCGGCCGGCCCATCCACATGCACGGCGTGGCGATGGACATTACCGAGCGGAAGCAGATGATGGAACAGCTGCAGGCCCTCAACGAGACGCTCGAAGAGCGGGTTGCCGAGCGGACGAGGGTGGCCGAGCAGCGGACCCGGCAGGTCCGCGACCTGGCCCGGGAGATGGCGCAGGTGGAGCAGCGGGAGCGTCGCCGGCTGGCGGAGATCCTGCACGACCACCTGCAGCAGCTGCTGGTGGCGGCACGGCTCAACATGAGCCTGATGCAGTCGCAGGCGGGTGTGGGGGACCTGGCCGAATCGGTCCGGCAGACCGACGACCTGGTGAGGCAATCGCTGGAGATCTCGCGGACACTGACGGTGGAACTGAGCCCGCCGGCCTTGCAGGAGGGGCTGTGCAAGGGATTGGCGTGGCTGGCCAGCTGGATGTGGGAGAAGCATGGGCTGCGGGTGGATCTGCAGGCGGACGGGGCACCGGATGTGCGGTGCGGAGAGGAGTCCCTGCTGCTGTTCCAGTGCGTCCGCGAGCTGCTCTTTAACATTGTCAAGCATGCGGGAACCGACGGGGCTACGGTGCGGATCGACCGGCGGGACGACGCTCACATCCGCATCATCGTTTGCGACCAGGGGACCGGCTTCGATCCTTCGCGTGCCAGTGCGACCGGCAAGGTGGGCAGCGGGTTCGGGTTGACCAGCGTCCGCGAGAGACTGCAGCCTGCTGGACGGTTGTCTGGCCGTCGACAGCAGGCCCGGCGCCGGGACGCGCATCACGCTGGAGGCGCCGCTGCAGCCGCGGGCAGACGGATGAGGCCAAGCCGTTCCGGAGAGCGGTTTCAAAGCCCAGGCACGGGCAGGCAAGCTGCCCGTGGCACCACCCGGCGGACGGATGAACGATCCATCTCATTCGCACCGCGGTAACAAGCACAACACAAGGCCCGCAAGGGGGCCGGCTACATGGCGCCGGGTTGTGCGGTGGCTGGCTGCGTGGTCGGACCGAGCGCCGGTGTCAGCAGCAGGTTGTCCGGCACGGTCATCGGTATGCCGGCTGGCTCGCCAGGCAGGCGGATGCCGAGCTGACCGACCTGGCGGAGCAGCTGCACGTAATTGAGCTTGTAGCGGTACTGCTCGACGACGAGCTGGAGCTGTGCGGTCAGGAGGGCGTCCTGGGCCTGGATGCGGTCCAGGTTGGTCGCCAGCCCCGCCTGAAAGGACTGCTCGGCCTGGCGAAGGGCCTCGGCGGCGGCCTGGACCTCGACCTTCAGCTCCGTGACCCGCTCGGCGCTGGCGTTGAACTCGTCGAAGGCGACCTGCACCTGCTCGAAGACCTGCCTGCGGGTCAGGGACTCGGCCAGCTTCGCCTGACGCATCTGCGACCAGGCGTTGCGGATGCCCTCCTCGATCAGGCCGGCTGAGAAGATCGGCATGTTGACCGTCAGCACGCGGAGCCACTCGCTGGTAAACGGGATGCTCTCGCGGTGCAGGAAGTACTCGGCGCTGAAGGTGGCCGAGGGCAGGTACTGGGAAAAGGCCTGGTAGACGCCCTGCTCGGCGACCTGGACGGCGGCCTTGGCGGCGATGAGGTCCTGGCGGGCCAGTTCGGCCTGTTGCAGGAGGATCCCCAGGTCTGGCACCGGGCCGATGGCCAGTTCATCGGTCAGCTTGGACTGGACGGCGGTGTCCGTGCCGACGGCGAATCCCAGCAGGGCGCGGAACCGGACGACCTGGCTGCGGGAGTTGATCAGTTGCACGCGGGTGCCGGCGGCCTGGGCCTCGGTCTGGGCAACGTCCAGGATTCGGGCCAGGCCCGCCTCGCGCTTGGCGCGGATATCCCGGACGCGAGCCTCCTGCACCTGGATGGAGTTGGTCAGCACGACGACGGATTCCTCCGCCTGGACCGCGGCGTAGTACGCGGTGGCGGTGTCCAGCAGGACGGTCTGCTGCAGGTCCAGCAGCAGGGCCCGCTGGCGGTTGATGTTGAAGCCGGCCTGGCGGAGCTGGGAGACGTTGCGGAAACCGTTGAAAACCGTGATCTGGCCCTGGATCGGCACGTCGACGGTCCGCTCCGGCGGGATCAATGCGGAGAAGGTTCCCGACAGGCCGGAGAGCATCTGGAGCTCCTGGGGGGTGAGGTTCGACGGGGGCTTGATGATCGGCGGGTTCTGCCAGGTGTTGTTGTTGCCCAGGGCCAGCGTCGGCAGGAACGCGCTGATGGTCTGGTCGCGGCCGATCAGGGCCTGGACGTAGTTTTCCCCGCCGATGGCGACCCGCTCGTTGTACTGGTTGGTCAGGTTCAGCGCATCCTGCAGGCTGAGGGTCTGGCCTGGTTGGCTGGCGGGGGCCGGCGGGGCATCCTGGTCCAGGATTTTGCGATACCGGGCGATGTCCTTCTTCTGGCTGCAGCCGGTCAGGACCATGCACGCCAGCACCGCGACGCCGCAGCAGCAACGACCGTAGCGATTCATGTGTTCTCTCTCCGCGTCAACCAGCACGTCACTGTACTGCTTGTCCCTGGTGCAGCAAGGGACCTGCGTTGATCAATGGCCGCCCATCGGTCCCTTGTGCGGCTGGGTCTTCTTCATCAGGAACATCAGCGGGATCGCGCACAGGAAGATCACGCCCATGATCCAGAAGTTATCGACAAATGATAGCATCGCCGCCTGCCTTTGCACCATCCCGTACACCAGGGCCTGGGCCTGCTTGGTTGCTATTGCCAGGTTCTGGCCCTGGTGCACCAGCATGCCGGCAGCGCCTGGACCATCTGCCGGTACGTGTCGCTGTACGGTGTCACGTGCTCGACGAGCACGTTCTGGTGGTACTGCATCCGCCGCGCCAGCAGCGTGGTCGCAAACGCGATGCCGCAGGAGCCGCCGATGTTGCGGGACAGGTTGATCAGCCCCGTCGCGTTGCTCGTCTTGTCCGGGGGGACGAAGTAGAACGCGGCTGTGTTGATCGGCACGAACAGGAACGCCAGCCCCGCCCCCAGAATCACCCGCGACATCATCGCCGTCCAGAAATCGATCTCCAGGTTGAACCTCGCCATGTAAAACAGGGACAGCGCGGAGACTGCCAGGCCGTAAATCACCAGCCAGCGGGCCTGGAACTTCCCCAGCAGCATTCCCACGATCGGCATGCACAGCATCACCACCAGGCCGCCCGGCGACATGGTCATACCGCTCTGCATCGCGGTGTAGCCCATCAGCGTCTGCAAAAACAGCGGCAGCAGCATCGTGCTCCCGTACAGCACGAAGCCCAGCACGAACATCGTCACGTTCGACAGCGCGAAGTTCCGCTCCCTCAGCATCGCGAAATCCACGACGGGATTCCTGTGCCGCAGCGACCAGATCACCGACGCCGTCAGACATACCGCCATAATCACAAACAGCATGACGATGAAGTTCGACTCGAACCAGTCATCCCGCTGACCCTTGTCCAGCATGATCTGCAACGCGCCCAGGCCCACCGCGAGAAGCCCCAGCCCCGTCCAGTCGATCCCGATTCGCTCGCCCTTATGCCGGGCCTGTTGCGCCTTCATGTATGGCGGGTCGCTGATGATCTGGCTCGTCAGGATCAGCGACAGAATGCCCACCGGGATGTTGATGAAGAACACCCACCGCCACGAGTAGTTGTCGGTGATCCAGCCGCCCAGCGTCGGCCCGATGATCGGCGCGACCACCACGGCGATGCCGTAGACGGCCATACCCATCGCTCGCTTGTGCGGCGGGAAGGTATCGACCAGGATCGCCTGTTCGGACGGCTGCATGCCGCCGCCGCCGAGGCCCTGCAGGACGCGGAAGAAGACGAGCCAGCCCAGGCTGGGCGCCAGCCCGCACAGGAACGAACTGACCGTGAAGGTCGCCACGCACAGCATGTAGAACCGCTTGCGCCCGAAGACCCGGCTGAACCACCCGTTCAAGGGCAACACGATCGCGTTGCTGACCAGGTAACTCGTCAGGACCCAGGTGCTCTCGTCCGTGCCGGCCGAGAGGTTGCCGGCGATGTGCGGCAGGGCGACGTTGGCGATGGTGGTGTCGAGCACCTCCATGAAGGTCGCCAGCGTCACCACCAGGGCGATCAGGTACGGGTTGTACTTGGGCGGCTGCCAGGCCAGGGGCAATTCGTCGGGCAAGGCAGTTGCGCCGGCTGCACTAGCCATGGGAACACACTCTCGTACTGCTGTTCGTTGTTAATCGTTAATGGTTAATTGTTAATTGTAACAGCGGGTGCGAGTAGCCTCTTGTCGGCCAGCCCCTCTTGCCGTTCACAACTAACCATTAGCTGACTAGCGATTATCCGCCGTTCTGACTTCCGCAATCACCGACATCCCCGGGCCGAGGTAATATTGCTCGCCCGGCTGCTTGTCCAGCATGATCTTGACCGGTACGCGCTGGACGACCTTCACATAGTTGCCCGTCGCGTTCTCGGGCGGCAGCAGACTGAACCGGCGCCCGTGCCCGCCTGGATGCTGTCGACGTGGCCCTTGAACGTGTGGCCCGGGTAGGCATCCACCCGGATCTCGGCCGACTGACCCACCCGCATATCGGTCAGCTGCGTCTCCTTGTAGTTGGCCACCACCCACATGTCATCGGGCACGATGGCCAACAGGGCCTGACCCACCTGGACCCACTCGCCGGGCTCGACGCTCTTTTTCGTGATCCGGCCGTCCTCGGAGGCGTGGATCTTCGTGTAGTCCAGCTGCAGCTGCGCCTGCTGCATCACCGCGGCGGCCTGCTCGTACTGCGCCTGGGCCAGGCGGACTCGGTCGGCGGCCACGTTGCTCTCGTTGAACTTGGCCTGGTCCTGGGCCAGGGTCCCGTTGGCGGCCTCGAGTCCCGCCTGGGCCTGCAACAGGCCGGCTTTGGCCGCTGCTTCCGAGGCCTGTGCGACCGCCAGACCCGCCTCGGCCGCCGTCACGCCCTTGCGGGCGGCGTTCAAGGTGGATTCGGCCACCGTCGTGACGGTCCGGGCCCTATCCAGGTCCTGCTTGGTGACCCCGCCGGTCTGGGCGATCTGCTCGTAGCGCTGCAGGTCGGCCTGGGCCTGGTCGCTCTGGGCCTCGGCCGAGGCCACCTGGGCCCTGGCCTGCTCGACCTGCGCCCGGGCGGCATTGATCTGCGCGGCGGCCTGCTCGAGGCCGACCTTGGCGGCCTGCACCTTCGCGTCGCTGGCCAGAACGTTGGCGCGGGCCGATTCGACCCCGGCCTGGGCCTGGTTCGTCCCGGCTGGGGCCGTCACGCGGGTCATCTCCAGATTCACCCGCGCGGCGTCAGCGGCGGCCTTGGCCTGGTCGAGGCGGGCCTGGTAGTCGGCGGGGTCGAGCACGACCAGCGTCTGGCCGGCCTTGACCGGCTGGTTGTCGGCGACTTCCACCTTCAGCACGTGCCCCAGCACCCGCGGACTGACTTGGACGATGTGCCCCTCAATGTAGGCGTCGTCGGTGGACTCCCAGGCCCGGGCGTGCAGCCAGTAGCGGATCCCGAAGACGGCTGCAACCAGCACGACGGCCCCCAGGAGGATCTTGGGCAGCGGTCCCTTCCTGCGGGCAGGTTGGGCGGACGGCTGGCCATCGGTCGCGACCTGCTGTCCGTTGTCCGGTTTCGTGCTTGTCTGGGTTGTCTGAGCAACGTCTGTCATTGCTTTCTCACTCTCTTGGCAATCCTTACTACCTGTTGCTTATGCAGCGGATGGCCGCCAGCGAGAACTGCGTCACGTGCCTGGCGATCCGCTGCACGTCCTCATCGCTATAGGGTCCTTCCGATCGCAGGAACCCGATGACGGGCCTGGCATGGTAGTAGAACAAGCACTGACCGGTGACGCTCCAGACGCACTGCAGCACCTGCTCGGGGTCGGTTCCTGGTCCCAACAGGTCGCAGACAACCGCCTGCAGCCGCTCGAACTCCGGGCGGATCGCCCCTTGGACGAGGGCCATCAGGGCCTCGGTGGGCTCCATCATCTCGCGGAACATCAGCGTGCCGTGCCAGGCGAGCCGGCCGCGATCGAGGATCCGGTGCACCAGGGCCTGGATGAAGCCCTCGAGCCGCTGCTCCGCCGTGGCATCCGGCCCGAGCCCCATATCCGACGGGAACTTGTTCCTGGCCTGCTCGTAGGCGTACTTGAGGACCTCCGCGTACAGGCCGATCTTGTCGCCGAAGTGGTAGTTGACGGCTGCGACGTTGGCCCCGGCCCTGCTGCAAATGTCGCGGACGGTGGCTGCGCGGAACCCCTGCTCGGCAAAGACCTCGCCAGCCGCATCGAGGAGCCTTTGCCGTGTGTCCTGACAACATGCCTGTTCCGGCATCTTCATGATCGTGGCCTGATTCCTATACAGACGCTTGAAACTCCAGTTTCAAACACAAGTTTAATACGGCCGCTTCAAGAAGTCAAGGAACTCGCAAGATGTTGATTCTAATGCCGTTATGTTGTTCAGGATCAATCATCTCGTGCATGTTATGTTGTGTGACATCTCGTGTCTATGTCGTGTGGCATATCGTGTGGGTGTCACGTGACATGTAAAGGTAGGATTCGGGGCAAGACTTGCGGCGAGGCACCTTACGGAAGTGCGCGGATGGTAGTCCCCGGTAGTGCACGGGCCAGCTTGTGGCCGGTCGGCTTGTGACCGATTCCACCCATGGTTACAGTGGCCCTGCACGACGACCCGTCCGTCTTGGCGCGGTCCGGCCGTGCCGCATCCAACCACAGGAGGTAGCCGATGGTTCCTCGCATTGCCGCCCTTTTCCTGGTACTGCTGGCCGCAAGGGTTGCTGTTGGGGCTGCTCCTGCCACACCGGGGGCCGCACGACCGGTCCAAGTGGAGGCAGAGCAGTCTGCCGTCCTGGTCATCGGCCTGGCGGACCTGCCAGCTGGCCAGGTGGATGGCAAGGGTTGGGGCGAGCCGACGAAGGCGGACGATCGGCCGGTCCGCGTTGCCGGTGCGGGCCAGGACGCGTGGCTGCGGGTCAAGCCCTGGTGGACCGGCGGGTCGCGGCCTGCTGAGGGGGGCCACTGGACGATCGAGGTGCTCTACAAGGACACGGCCAGTCACCCCATCGTCCTGAGTGCGTTCGGCAACCTGTCGAAGTACGGCGACCGGAGCGAGTTGCACCGTTTCGGCGGCCTGGGTGACGCCCAGTGGAAGACGGCCCGCATCCCGTTGGGGGCGGACATGATCATGGCCCGTCCGCAGGACGGCCTGGTGGAGTTCTCGATCCGTTCGGTCGGGGCGGATGTGCCGGTGGCGTCGATCCGGGTAATGGACCTGCCCAAAGGGCAGGTCGAGAAGGCGGCTGCACGGTACAACGCCGAGACGCGCGATTGGATCGCGCGGGTGCAGGCTGCGAAGCAGGACCGGCCCCGCAATGAGTTCAGCCCCCCGCAGAAGCCTGCGCCGGTGGTCACGGAGAGCAAGGCGGCCGTAGTGGCGTACGTGCGGTCGTACCTGCAGCTGATCTATCCGTACAGCGCACCGCAGGAGAGCGAGATCAACAAACCCATCCAGGTGACGATGGCGCAGAACGAGTACGAGCCCGCCGCCATCGGGGTGTACGCCAACGGCAAGGACCTGACCAACGTGCAGATCCTGGTCGATCCGCTGCGCAACAACGCGAACCGGGAGGCCAGTCTGAACGTGACGGTCCGCACCGCGGAGTACGCCCTGGTGCAGAACGCACGGGGACACGCCCAGCGGCTCCGAGGCGGAACCGTAGCGCCCAGAGCCAGGCTGCCGCGCAGACGCAAGCCGCGGCGCAGACCCAGTCGGCGGCTGGGACACAGCCTGCGCCGCAGACCCGGGCGGCTGGGGCGGAGGGAGGCGAACTGGCGGTCTTTCCGCAGCGGCTCTGGCCGATGTACGCCACGCGGATCGCAGCCGGTGAGAGCGGGATGTTCTGGCTGACCTTCCAGAGCGATCCGAAGACGACGTGGCCCGGGATGTACAAGGGCAAGGTCGTCATCTCGAGCGACCAGGGCAACGCGGTGCTGGAGATTCGGGTCCGGGTGCTGCCGGTGCAGCTGGTGGACATGAAGGAGGCGGGCCTGGTGATGGGCGGCTGCGTCTCGGGCCTTCTGCCGCGCCACGAGATGGAGACCATGCTCCAGCACAACCACAACATCATCAACCTGTGGCTGTCCGGCGTGGGCCCGGCGATCCTGCCCAAGGGCAAGGATGACTTCGACCTGGATTTTGCCCTGATGGATGACTTCATGGCGCAGGCCAAGGCGGCGGGGATCCTGGCCAACGTCTGGTTCCTCGGCGGAGATCCGTACAGTTTTCCGATGACCATCACGCTGGAGCGGGAGCTGGCCAAGCAGGTCCTGGGGATGACCAACCAGCAGTACAGTCAGCTGATCGACAAGGACCGGATGAACATTCCGCCGCAGATCGCCCCGCTGTACCGCAAGTGGGTCGAGAAGGTCATGCGGCACGCCGAACAGAACGGCTGGCCCGAGCAGATCCTCACGCCGTTCGACGAGCCGGCCAAGTGGGTGCAGGCCCCCGGTCGCAAGACCAACATGACGGATCCCAACATCCTGGGGACGGGCCCGTGGATCAAGCCGCACTTCCAGCAGGCCTGCAAGCTGATCCACGAGGCGTGGCCGACCGCGCGGATCTACGGCTCGATCCACCACGCCGAGCCGGGCCTGGTGTTCCTGGATGACATCGACGTGTTCTGCACGAACGCGATCCACGAGGACCCGAAGCTGGGCGACAAGGTCCGCGAGGCGCATAAGGTCTTCTGGCAATACAGCAACTTCGGCAACGGCCTGCCGGACCGGGGGCGGTACGCGTTCGGATTTTTCTTCAACGCCTTCGACAGCCGCGGCTCGCTGTGCTGGGCGTACAACTGGGGTCCGCGGATGGACACCACGGAAGGGGCCAACTGGGAATACGCGTGGTACACGCCGCTGGACCTGATTCCGCACCCGTACTACGAGGCCGTCCGCGAGGCTTGGGACGACCGTCGCTACGTGGAGACGCTCAAGAAGGTCGCCAAGGACAAGAATGTCGACATCGCTGCGTTCCTGGCCGAGATCGCTGACGCCGGCGCGAACCTGCGGGGCGAGGGCGGCCGGGACACGGTCAATGATTTCTGGGCGGCGTCCAAGCGGATCGAGGCGATGGACGAGCTGCGAGCGAAGGTGGCGGGCAAGATCGTGGAGATCCAGGGCGGCGCCGCTGCGCGGTGAGAGAGTTGAGCAGGTTACTGGAGGCCAGCAAGTTGCAGGCGGCGTTCGAGCGGCGGGACGTGGAAGGCACACTAGTGGCGCTGTGGGCCCCGGACTATGCGCAGGGGATCAACATGGCCGGCTGGCACATGCACTTCCTGTCGGCGGACCGGGGATGCGGCGGCCACGTGCTGGAGGTGAGCCTGGAACGCGGGCAGGCGGCGATCGCGTCCCTGCGGCGTTTCGAGATGGTGTTGCCGACGGGGGGCAGATTCGCGGGGGCGGACCTGTCCGGGACCTGAGTCCGGGACATTCAGCAGGTCGAGCACTGACGCATCCGCATGGGGGATCGAAAGCAGCGGCCGGTTGCCGGCGGCGCCCGCGGTCGCCGGCTCCCATCCATCCGGCTGTAGCCGAACGGGGACGAATTGAGTTTTGCCGCCGCAATGCGCGGCGCGGCCTGGAACGTCGTCCGATGGCATGACTAATATTCTGAAAAACGGGGGTGTAGTGAAGGGCCGGCTCCAGCCGGTCCAGCCCATGGCGTATGCAAGTGGGTGCCCATTTGGCGGCACCGGATGGAACAGGAGAACCTGAGATGGCACGTGTAGCTCTTCTGCCGCTTCTGACAGCGGCTCTGGTTGTAGGCATGGGACAGCTCGGTGCTGGCAGTCGACGACGACATGGGGGGCCAGCCGGCGCCGGCCGATCGGACGATGGTCCAGCCGACCCCGTCGGGCGGGACCACTGTCCAGCGGGAGATGCCGGTCCACCACGTGACCGACGTTAGCAAGCTGCCGAGCGGGGGGGTGGCCTCGGTGGAGAATGCGGTGCCCGGCGGGACGATCGTGGTCGTTGAGAAGCCGTTCATGTCGAGCGCGTGGGAAGTGGCGGTAGTCGACTCGCAGGGCGTGGTGCACAAGGTGCACGTCGACAAGAACGGGCAGGCAAGCAACGTGAGGGACTACGCCTCGAAGAACGACCACGTAACGGGTCTGACGGGCACGCAGAAGTCGGCTGTGATGCAGCGCTTCCCGGATGCCGTGATCTACGATAGCGAGTACGCCGTGGTCAACGGCAAGCGGGCCGACAAGGTCAGGTTAGTCAGCGAAGGCGACCGGTACGAGGTCAAGGTCGACCGTTCGACCGGCGAGATCTACAAGGTCGAGAACGACAGCCAGGGAACCACTCACAAGTAGGCCGGTGCCGGCATGATTCAGCCGCACCGGTCGGCCCCTGCGGCAAAGCAGCGACGCACCAGAGGGGACCCGTCGTGCCCGGCGGGTCCCCTGTTTCGCACGCCGCGAGGGCGGTTCAACCCGACGGCTGCGCGGACCCAGGCTTCCTAGAATGATCTGGTGACACTGGCACGCAAACGACTGCGGCAAGGGAGTTGGACATGCACACTCTCGGCGAAAGCCTGATTACGGCCCTGCACGAGCAGGGGGTGCGGCACACCTTCGGAGTGCCCGGGGATTTTGTGATCGGGTTGTACGACATCTTTGAGCGGGACGGCCGGATCCAGCCCATCGTCATGACCCACGAGCCCGGGGCTGGTTTTGCGGCGGATGCCTACGCGCGGTGCAAGGGGCTGGGCGTGGCGATGATCACGTATTGCGTGGGGGGGCTGAACTGCCTGAATGCGATTGCCGGGGCCTACGCCGAGAAATCGCCCGTCCTGGTGGTCAGCGGCGGGCCCGGCGTGTCGGAGCGCAGGACCAACGCGCTGCTGCACCACCGGGTCAAGACCTTCGAGACGCAGCGGAACGTCTACGCGGAGGTCTGCTGCCGGGCGTCGATCATCCACAGTCCGGCGGACGCGCCCCGGATCATCGGTGAGACGATTGCAGCCATCAAGCGGCTGAACCGCCCCGGCTACATCGAGATCCCGCGGGATCTGTACCGTAGCGAGTCCGGGCCGGTGACGGTGCCGAATCGTCCCCTGCCGGTGGAGGCCGAGGCCTGGTGCGAGTCGGTGGGCGAGGCCACGGAGATGCTCAACGGCGCATCGGACCCGGTGATCATCGTGGGCATCGAGGTGCACCGGTTGCGGCTGGCGGACAAGGTGCGGCAGCTCGCGCGGCGGATCGGGGCGCCGCTGGTCAGTACGCTGGAGTCCAAGAGCGTGCTGGCGGAGCGGGAAGTCCTGGGGATCTACGCCGGGGCGCTGTCGAGCAGCGAGCAGGTGCGCCAGCGGGTGGAGGCCAGTGACTGCGTGCTGATGCTCGGGGCGTTCATGACCGAGTTCGACATGGGCGTGTACACCGCGCACCTGGACCCGCGGCGGACCGTCAGCGTCAGCAGCGAGCAGTGCCAGATCCGCTATCACACCTATCCGCAGGTGCCGCTGGGGGCGTTCCTGGACGGCCTGCTGGCGTGCGAGGGACTGCGAGAGAGGGCTGTTCCACCCGGGCTGGCGGGCAACGGCTCCGTGGCTGGCCCCGCTCCGCGGATGGAGGAGAAGATCACGATCAAGTCGTTGTATCGACTGATCGGCGAGCGGCTGAGCGACGAGCACGTAGTGGTCTGCGACGTGGGCGACTGCCTGTTTGCGGCCATCGGCCTGCACGTGCCGAACGAGGCGGGGCTGATTGCGCCGGCCAATTACACGAGCATGGGCTTTGGCGTGCCCGGGGCGGTCGGGGCGGAACTGGCGCTGGGCAAGCGGCCGATCGTGCTGGTCGGCGACGGGGCGTTTCAGATGACCGGGACGGAGGTTCTCGACGGCGGGGCGGTACGGGCTGGCGCCGATCGTGATCGTGCTGAACAACGGGACGTACCTGACGCTCGACAAGATCGTCAAGGGGGGCTTCAACCGGATCGGGCGGTGGGACTACGCGAAGTTCATGGACTCGATGTGCCCGGGGCGAGGCTACCACATCGAGACGGTCGGGCAGTTCATCGAGGCGTTCCGCGAGGCCGAGCGCGTGCGGACGCCCTCTCTGCTGGACGTGGTCCTCGCGCCGGACGATCAGAGCGAGATCCTGGAGCGGTTTACCGTGGAGCTGGCCAAGCGCGCCATGCGCGGGCCGGCGATGACGCCGGCGATGACGCCGGCGGAGGCGCAGGCGAAGGCGGCGGGGATCGGGGGATAGGGTTCAGGGCTTGAGGTCCAGGCAACGGCAGGAGGGACGAGGGGCGAGAAAGGGACAGCAACAGACGCCGAGAAAGGCAAGAGGGAATACGGGCACCGGGTCGGCGGGCCGCGCTGTCAGAAGTTCAGCGTCCAGGTGGTCGGGTCGCCCGTGGCGGCGAACTGCTCGAGCATGCCGCGGCAGTCCGTGGCGTAGTCGTGGGCGCGGATGCGGTCGTTGCGGCGGGCGGCGTGGATCACGATGTACTTCTGGTGCTCGTACATCAGGTAGAACCAGCGGCGCAGCAGGAACGGTTCAGTGGGCTCGGGCCGGCTGCCGTAGCCCGTCCAGAAGGCCTTGCGGGCCAGGCCGCAGTACTCGGCGATGGCCAGGTCGAGCCCCGGTTCCGCCCAGCAGGCGCGGTCGAAGTCGATCAGGCCGGACAGGCTGGCCCTTGTGTACCAGGACGTTTTCCGACCAGAGGTCCATGTGACACAGGCACGGCGTGAACGACTCTTCAAACGCGCGGCGGTGCCGGGGGTACAGCGACAGGGCCAGATCGCACAGGGCCCGGCTGTAGAGGTCGGTGCCGCGGACGTCCTCGAGGAGCTTGCGCCACATGATCTCAAAGGCGTCGGCCCAGCAGGCCTGGGCGACCATCGGCTGGTGCGGGCCGCGGTAGCCGAACGACCGGCCGCGGATGCCGTGCAGGGCGGCGGCGTGGCGGCCGAGGTCGACGAGGATGGTGTGCAGCTGGCGGGCCATGAGGTGCGGCTGGACCTTGAGCAGCGGCTCGCCCGAGAGGCGTTCCATGATGAGCCAGTCGCGGTCGACGAATCGTCGCGAGAAGTCGTGGGCCACGATCCGCGGCACGGGGATGCGGGTGCGGCGGCGGACCAGGCGGTGCAGGGCTGGTTCCTGGCGCATCATGCGGTACTCGTAGAACAGGAAGCCGGCGTCATCCGGCGGGGCGATCCGCAGGACGTACTCGCCGGCTGAGCGGGATCCTTCCACCCACACGAACCAGGAGGTGCTGAAACGGCCCGAGCCGACGGGTACGAGGCTGACGGGTTGATCGGCCAGCCGCAGGCCCGCCCGAGCCAGCTGTTCGGCGACGTCGGTATTGAGATTGTGTGAGTCCAATATAGGCACGACTGTGTCCTTTCAATCACGTCGGCTTCCGGGTCTTCCCCTTCTTCTATCTTAGCCAGCTAGTGCGGCAAGTGGGACAGCGGCTGGGTCGGGCATCCGTTGCCGGCTACCCTGGAAGGCACTACAGTACCCGTTTGCGTTGGGGGCGGCGGAGCGGGCTGGGCTGCCAGGGACGATGGGATCCGGGGGTTGGCCAGCCGGCCCGGGAGGCGCGCGGCAGGTGGAAAGGTGATTGGACGGGGCTGCAAGGTCGTAAGGCGAGCACATTACGCCGGATATCGGAGATTCAGATATGGGGCTGATGCAGGGCAAGAAGGGGATCGTCTTTGGCGTGGCCAACGATCGCAGTCTGGCCTGGCAGATCGCCGAGCAACTCCACGCCGAGGGGGCCGAACTGGGCTTTAACTACCTGCCCAACGAGAAGATGGAGCGGAGGGTACGAAAACTGGCTGAGCCGATCTGTCCCCGGCTGCTGGCCCCGTGCGACGTTACCAGCGACCCCCAGGTTCGGGACTTTTTCGAGCAGGTCCGTCAGACGTTCGGGCAGATCGACTTCCTGGTCCACGCGATCGCCTACGCCAGCCGCGACAGCCTGTCCAGGCCCTTCTACCAGACCAGCCGGGCTGACTTCGCCCAGGCCATGGACATCAGCTGTTACTCCCTCGTGGCGCTGTGCCAGGCGGCGATGGCCGCCGACGTGCTGGCGGCACATGCCGCGGTCCTGACGCTGACGTACCTGGGCAGCGTGGCGGTCATCCCGGGCTACAACGTCATGGGCGTGTGCAAGGCCGCCCTGGAGAGCAGCATGCGGTACCTGGCGGCGGAGCTGGGCCGGGCCCGGAACATCCGGGTCAACGCCCTGTCAGCCGGGCCGGTCAAGACGCTCAGCGCCAGCGGGGTGGCCTCGTTCGACAAGATGCTGGACCACTATCCGACGAAGGCCCCGCTGGCCCGCAACGTGGAGTACTACGAGGTGGGTAAGGCGGGCCTGTATCTGTTGAGCCCGCTTTCCAGCGGCGTGACGGGCACGGTACACTATGTGGACGCGGGCTATAACATCGTGGGATGGTAGATATGGCACTGCAATATCGCGGGATGTTGATACACGTGACGCACATCGACCCGGCGTGGCTGAAGCACAAGGACACGGAGGGGCCGTTCGACCTGGCCGTGGCGCTGGACCTGCTGCCGGTCATGGCGGGCTGCGGGATGAACACGCTGATCGTCGATATCGAGGACGGGGTGGAATACAAGAGCCACCCGGAGATGAAGCGGTCCTACAGCGTGCCGATCGAGCAGATGCGGATCCTGGCGGACGGGGCGCGCGGCGTGGGCATGGACGTGGTCCCCAAGCTCAACTTCTCCAAGAGCGGCCGGAACCTGCACGACATGTGGATGAAGCCGCACTGGGACCACGTCAGCTGGCTCAAGGACATCGACAAGTACTACGCCGTCGCGCGGGACGTGATTGCGGAACTGACCGAGGTCATGCAGCCGGGGCGGTTCTTCCACATCGGTATGGACGAGGACCACTACCGCTCGGTCGAGCAGTACGTGGACACGATCGAGACGCTGCGGACGAAGGTGGTGGGGCTGGGGTTGCGGCCGATCGTCTGGAACGACTCGTGCCACTACATGAAGACCAAGATCGCGCAGGTCCACGCCGACAAGTGCCGCAGCGCCGAGGAACACATCAGCAAGGACATCGTGCACATCCTGTGGGACTATGGGCGGTGTCACCCGGAGATCGTCAAGCGCATGCGCGACCGGGGCTTTGAGGTGTGGGCCGCCCCGGGCCGGGTGCCGGAGGAGGTGGCCGGCTGGCGGACGGCGCTGGAGGGCAACGGCGGCAACGGCATGATTATGACACACTGGATCAAGTGCGACGAGTCGAACCGGCGGGTGCTGACGGACCTGCTGAACACGGCGGGGGCGGGGTACAGGTGATCACTTGCCCAGCACGGCCTGGAAGCGGGCGTAGGCGTCGTTCCACTGCCGGCTGTCGCGCGGCTCGTAGCGGTTGACGGGGAAGCTTCTGCGGACGATGCGGCGCGGCGTCCGCCAGGGATTTCACTTCGCCGATCGCCATCGCCTGGCAGAGCAGGTTGCCGATGGCGGTGGCCTCGACGGGGCCGGCGACGACGGGCCGGCCGCAGGCGTCGGCGGTCATCTGGTTGAGCGTTTCGTTCTGGCAGCCGCCGCCGACGATGTGGATGGTCGAGATTTGCCGGCCCAGCACGTCCTCGAGGCCTTCCAGGGTGCGGCGATAGGCCAGGGCGAGGCTTTCCAGGCAGACGCGGATGAACTGGCCCTTGTCGGCCAGCGGTTTCTGGCTGGTCCGCGGCAGAATCGCTCGATCTTGGGCGGCATGTCGCCGGGCGAGAGGAACGGCTGGTGGTCGGGATCGACGACGGCCAGGAAGGGCGGCGCGTCGCCGGCCATGCGGGTCAGTTCGGCATAGGTGTGCTCATGTCCATCCTTGAGCCAGTGCCGGCGGCACTCCTGCACGAGCCAGAGGCCCATGATGTTCTTAAGGAAGCGGATCGACCCGCCGACGCCGCCCTCGTTGGTGTAATTGTAGCGGAGGCTCTTGTCGTTGATGATCGGCTCGGCCAGTTCCACCCCCATCAGCGACCAGGTGCCCGAGGAGATGTAGCACCAGTCGGGGCCTTCGGCTGGGACGCTGGCGACGGCGCTGCCGGTGTCGTGGCTGGCCGGGGCGATCACGGGGATCGACGGCACATTACACTCCCGGGCGACCTCTGCGGACAGCGGGCCGAGCACGCTGCCGCTGGGTACGAGGGGCCGCAGGATGTGCGCGGGCAGGTCGAACTGGCGCAGGAGGTCCCAGGCCCAGTCCTTGGCCCGGGGGTCGTACATCTGCGTGGTGGTGGCGCCGGAGAACTCGTTGGCGGCGATGCCGGTAAAGAGGTAGTGCAGCAGGTCGGGTATCATCAGCAGGCGATCGGCGGCATCAAGCAGGTCGCTGCGGCACTCGCGCATGGCCAGCAACTGGAACAGGGTGTTGAACTGGAGGAACTGGATGCCGGTGGCCTGGAAGATCCGCTCGCGGGACACGCGCTGGAAGGTCCGCTCGAGGATGCCATCGGTCCGGCTGTCGCGGTAGCAGACCGGCAGGCCGAGCAGCTCGCCGCTCTTGCTGAGCAGGCCGAAGTCCACGCCCCAGGTATCGACGCCCAGGCCGTGCAGCGGCGCAGCCGCCGCCGGCGGCCTTGCGGAGGCCCTCCTTGAGGTTCTCCCAGAGGGTCGGCAGGTTCCAATGCAGGCGCCCGTTCATGCGGCAGGGGGTGTTGGCGAAGCGGTGGAGTCTCCGTCAGGCTGAGACGGCCGGCATCGAGCTTGCCGAGCAGCGCCCGGCCGCTTTCGGCGCCCAGGTCGAAGGCTACGAGGTTCGTGGCGGACATTGCGGGATCCTCCGGTTACGCCGGGGAGAATATCGCGGGGGCGGGGGAGATGCCATAGGGCCGTCCCGTAACCGGACGGCGTCATCCTTGTACATACTGCATTTCGGTTTCGTCCAGCACGCTCTGGCTAAGGCGACGATCTAGCCGATCAGCCTGTTGTACTCGGCGTGGCTGCCGATCCAGAACCAGAGCAAACCGTCAGGCGCTTCCACTGCCAGCGTGCGATAGTGCAAACCCACTCGGGCGGCATAGTATCGTCCGACCTTCTTCAGCAGGAGCGATGGGTGGCGCGGATCCTCTTTCATCAGCGCGAAGCACCTGTCCGCCAACTCGCGGATGGCAGGCGGAAGTCGATCGTAGCATTCCCAGAATTGGGGGGCGGCGAAATGGCTCACAGACGCTTGGTTCTCCCGGCCCGGTGATCTGCCAGTGCCTGGTCTGCCAACCGGTCGAGCTTACCTGCCTTCGCATCCTCTTCGATCTGCTTGTCCCACTCATCGGCCAGGAAGTTCTGGAACCAATCGCGGAGCGCAGCAAGTTCTGTGCGATCCAGCGACATGATATCCCGTTCGAGCCGTTCGATCTTCGTCATGATGGTCACCACCCAAAAGCGCCGTCTTGTCTTCACAGCGTGCCGCAGCGCGGCTTCCTACGCTTGAGTGCGCCCCATTGCTCTATGTAGGATATCCGAAAGCGGCCGATCAGGCAAGGTTTCGGTGTCCCCCGGACTTTCGTGTCGAGGGCCCACGTTCCGCTTGCTACCTACCTGGCCTCAGGCACCCTGCGCTTCAGGTAGTGCCAGAACAGGACCACGTCGACGAGCTCCCAGCCGTCGCGGCCGTACTCGTTCAGGATCCTCGATGTCGTCTCCCCCAGCCCGAAGATGGCTATGCACTTGTACTCGAAGCGATCCATGGCTGCCTCCTGGCATTCCGCGATATTCCGATTGCCGTGGCGACAACACTCCGTCAGCTATTGTCCTGCAGAGATCGACTTCTTTCGCACGCGCGCCGTGGCGCTTCGCGGTGCGTCACTTCCGGCCGTAGAGTGGCCCGAAGGTCGCGCAGGCGCGGTAGTCGGCGCCTTCGAGGTCGGCCGTGCCGAAGGCGTTCCAGGCGGCCGGGCGGAAGACCTGTTCGGCTGGGACGTTGTGCATGCACACCGGGATCCGCAGCATCGAGGCCAGGCTGATCAGGTCCGCGCCGATGTGGCCGTAGCTGAACGCGCCGTGGTTGGCGCCCCAGGCGTTCATCACCGTGTAGCCGTCGCGGAAGGCGCCGCCGCCCGTGAGACGCGGGGCGAACCAGGTGGTTGGCCAGGAGGGGTCGGTCCGCAGGTCGAGCGTCTCGTGGACCTTGGCGGGCAGGTCGTACGTCCAGCCCTCGGCGATCTGCAGCACTGGTCCCAGGCCCGCGATCAGGTTGACGCGGGACATCGTGATCGGCATGCCGCCGGCTGTCACGAAGTGCGAGGAGAAACCGCCGCCGCGGAAGTAGCCGGTGACCGCCGAGTGCCAGGTGGTCGCGGCCAGGCAGTCGTTAGCCTCGGTGCGGCTGATCTTCCAGAAGGGCTTCATGGCCGGCTTGCCGTCGATCTTCTGGCGGCCCGAGCCGTCCAGGGCGGCCGCCCCGCTGTTGATCAGGTGGATCAGCCCGCCGGATGCCGGGCCAGCCAGGTCGTGGCCGGTCACGCGCTTGACCGCTGCCGGGCTCCAGTACGTGCGGACGTCGGCGAAGACCTGGGCCGTGCCGGTCAGCAGGTGGCCGAAGAGCATCACCGCGCCGTTGAGGCTATCATTTTCCGTGGCGAAGACGAAGGGTTCGCGCATGCCGTTCCAGTCGAACGACGAGCAGAGGATCGCCTCCATGAAGTCGCCGTTGGGCAGGTGGTCGGTCCAGGCCCGCTGGCCCTGGAAGCCCCCGGCGATGGCGTTGTGGCCCAGCGCCTCCTCGCCGAAGTCCAGGTCCGCGAGGCGCGGGTTGCCGACCATCAGGTCGCGCCCGATCATGGCCATCTTGACCGACCACTGCCAGGCCTTGGCCTTTTGCTCGGGGGGCAGTTGCATATCAAGGGAATTGTAATCCTTGCCCTCGGGGCAGTTCTTTTTCACCCAGGCCATGGCGCGGCGGAACTCGTCGGGGTCGAAGATGCCGCGCTCGATGCGCCGGACGAACTCGATCATGTCGACATGTTCGACGCGGATACCCAGGAACCGCTCGAAGAACGCCGGGTCCACCTGCGAACCCGCGATGCCCATGGACATGTTGCCCAGCGACAGGTAGCTCTTGCCGCGCATCATCGCGACCGCCAGGCCCGCCTTGACGAAGCGGAGGATCTTCTCGCGGACGTCGGCGGGAATGTCCTTGTCCTTGGCGTCCTGGACGTCGCGGCCGTAGATGCTGAAGGCGGGCAGGCCCCTCTGGTTGTGGGCAGCCAGGACCGCGGCCAGGTACACCGCGCCGGGCCGCTCGGTGCCGTTGAAGCCCCAGATGGCCTTGGGGGTCAGCGGGTCCATGTCCATGGTTTCCGAGCCGTAGCACCAGCATGGCGAGACGGTCAGGGACACGCCGACGCCCTCGCGGGCGAACTTGTCAGCGGCGGCGGCGGCCTCGGCCACCCCGCCGATGCAGGTGTCGGCTATGACGCACTCTACGGCCGCGCCGCAGGCGTGGCGAACGTTCGCGCTGATGAGCTTGGCGGCCGCTCGGGCCATGTTCATCGTCTGGTTCTCGAGCGACTCGCGGACGCCCTTGCGGCGGCCGTCGATGGCCGGGCGGATGCCGACCTTGGGCAGTGTGCCGACGAGGCGGCTGAGGGACGCGTTCCTGGCCTTGGCGGTTGTGGGGGTGCTCATATTGGTTCCTCTCCTGGGTCTGTGTCCGGAATTCCGATAACAGTCTACGGGATGGGCCGCTTCGTGCAATGGGCCGCACCTATAGAGAGGACATCATGTTTCGATGCGATGATACAGCGCGACTGCTGGCATTCTTCCAGGCGGACGCAGTGCGGTTCCGAGACATCCTTCACGATCTGGATTCGCCATGCCCCGCGTGGGACGAGGCGATGCGGCGTTGCGACTTCGTCGCGGGCACGGGCTTTGTGCTTCACGAGGACGGGCCGGCCCCGGAACCGCTGCAGATGCAGTACTACGCCGACTCGGCGGAGACTCCGTCCCTGGTTGCGCGGGTGCGGGGGCAGCACGTGCGCGTGGAGGGGCGGATGGCGGACGGGCAGGGGCCTGGTCTGGTCAGATGGTGCCGCGAGCAGGGCGTCGAGACGATTGATACCTGGACCGACTCGCTGCGCGACGATCTCTCATCGTCGGCGGGGTTAGGTCCTTGGGAGGCGTCTACGGCTGACTACACCACGGGCCCGGCGGCGTTTCGGCCGGGCCGCGGTTACCCGGTGCGCCGCCTGACGCGCGATGATGAGGCGATCTGGCGGAGGTTCGTCGACCGCAACGCCGCTGACCCGATGGTCAACGCCCGCGGGGGCGGCCAGGCGGTCATCCGGGACTTCGTGTTCCTCTGCAGGGGATTGCCGGTGGACTACTACGCAACGCTCGACGGCGGGGAGATCACCGGGGTCGTCAGCGTGAATCCCATGACCCGGACGATCGACGAGGTCAGCATGGTGTTCGTCGAGCCGTCGCAGCGAAGGCGCGGGTTCGGACACAGTCTGGTCGCAGCCGCCACGCGCGACATCCTGTCCCGCGGGCACGAGCCGGGCTACTGCGCGGGCGGCAACCCTCAGCAGCGACCCGACCTTCATGCGATGCTGACCGCCTTGGGGTATTGGCTGGTGGCGTGCCCGTGGCGGGCGCGGATCTCGCGGTGAGGATGCTGCGTGGAACGACAACGGAGACAGATTCGGCTGCTGGGCAGTCGGCGAGCGGGTGCGTCTGCGAAGGTGCGAGAGCGCGCGATGCAGGCATTGATGCGCCAGGCCGCCGGCGGGTCCGCCCGCGCGGCGACGCTCGAATGCGTCGGGGCGAACCTCCTGGTCGGCACGACGACGGCCCGGCCGGGCAGCTGACGAGGTACAACGACAGGGGACAGTCGGGTGACGGGTAACGGGTAACGGGTAACGGGTGACGGGCCACGGGGCGCGGGGCTAACGACAACGGCCACGATTTCGGCTGCTCCGCAGCCGGCGACCGGACGGCCACGACACACCGGTCGCAAGTAAGGCCAACGACAAAGGCGACAACGACAGCAAGCGAGTCCTGAGTGCTGAGTCCTGAGTCCTGAGGAACGACAACAACAGAGGCAGAAACGGGCTGAGAAAGGGTGTCCATGAGCCGTTGCGTCTGGCCGGCACCTGCCGCGTCAGACCTGCTGGTCCGGTGCACAGAGCCATCAGCCGGGAGTGTGCCGGCAGGAGAGAGCCTGCCGGCGTGGCAGCTGATGGTACGGACGCTGGTGCCCGGGCGTTGGCTGAGCCCCGTCGGCCGGTGCGTGCACGCCGGCTGGATGGCCCGGGCCAACAGGGATCGAGTGCGCCGATCCCACTCCTGCTTGACGGCAGGGGCGAGGGACGAGGGGCGAGGGGCGAGTGAACAACCACGACCCCCACCACCGGCACTGCTCCTGCCGCGGGTATGCTCCCCTGCAGGGAAAGAAGCGAACGATACAGACGTCTGATTGGGCGACGCAACGGCTCGTGGAGAACGGTCCAGTTCGCCTTTGGACTGCTTCCTCTTGGACACCGAACACTCCTTTAACAACAGTCAGCAGTCAACGGTCAACAGTCAACAGTCAACAGCAACTGCAACAACGACAACAACGACGACAACAACAACAACAACGGATACCCTCGCTGACGCTTCGGGCTCGTTCACAGCTACGGCAACGGCATACCCATGCAGACAGAGCTGCATGGGCGTTGGTGGGCGGTGCCCACCCTACGACAGCAACGGTCACATCACCCAGGACTCTTTTTGCCTCGCTCGTTCTCTCGCCCATCGCCCCTGCCCCTTGGGAGGTGCCGATCCTTCGCGCTACCCCCCTACATAGGGATAAGGACATGGGTGGTTACACCCTTGGGGGGTAAAATCGGGGGTTACGAACGCAGGGTGGCGCGGGGGTGGCCGGCAAGGGGCGGCTGGGCCGGGGGTTGGCAGGCCGGAAAAAAAGTTGGCAAAATCTTTTTGGGCAGGGGTGATAAAGAAGGCTGGCGGGGGGTGGAATGTCCGCGGCGGACAGCGGCAAGAGGGCCGGAGGTTCAGACAGGCGGCGTGTGCGATGGTCCAAAGCCAAATGAGAAACGGCTCTATTGGGCCCTTCCGTACCTCCAGCAAGCGGTCGGTGCGGCCCTTCCGAGGCCCTGCCCAAAGGATCGACTTGCCGGGGAGAGGGATGTACAATGCGGACCATACTTGGGCAACTCGGCGGGCAAGGTTGCCAGAGGATCGTCCCATGAAACGGCTCACACCTAACGTGTCAAGCCTGCAGTCGGTTCTTTTCAGATCGATGATCGCACCGGCGGTCTTTGTCTTCTGCTGCGTCGCGGCGGCAGCTGGCCAGGTAAGCGTGGTCGCTTCAGCCAACCCGTCCGTTTATGGGCAGAGCGTAATCTTGACCGCAACGGTTGCCACCGTCCAGGGCTGGGGCACGCCGACGGGCGCCGTGCAGTTCGTCATCGACGGCTACAACGTCGGCGCCCCGATCGCCCTTAACGGCGGTTCGGTTACCCTCGCCGTTCCTTTTCTTGCGGTGGGTCCCCACACGGTCGTCGCGAGCTACAGCGGTGACACCCACTATGCTCCCGGGAGCAGCGCCCTGACGGGCGGACAAGTCGTCAACCGAGGGTTGACCGGCACCGCGCTCTCTTCCTCGGACAACCCGTCGATCGTTGGCGACTGGGTCACCTTCACCGCTAGTGTGGGAGTTGTCAGTCCCGCTGCGGGTACGCCGACGGGGGGCGTGCAGTTCGTTATCGACGGCGGCAACGTCGGCGGCCCGGGTGTCATTAATGGCGGCACGACCAGCCTCACCGTTTCGTCCCTCCCAGTGGGTCCCCACACTGTCGCCGCGAACTACCTCGGGGACACCGACTATGCTGGTAGCAGCGGCAGCCTGGCCGGGGGGCAGGTCGTCACGGCATTGCCTGGCAGCGATACCACGCCGCCCACCGTGTCCATTGCCAGCCCGGCCGACGGTCAGACCTTCACCACATCGTCGATCCTGGTGAGCGGAACGGCGTTGGACCCGGGCAGCCCGAGCAGCGGCGTGGTCCTGGTCGAAGTACGGGTGAACTCCGGCAGCTGGCAGACAGCCACGGGGACAACCGACTGGAGTACGACAGTGAGTCTGGCACCGGGCGCCAATCAGATCGACGCCCGCAGCACGGACGGCGCCGGCAATGAGTCGTCCATTGCATCCGCCAGCGCGAACTTCAGCCCGCCGGACACAACGCCGCCGTCGCCGAGTCCGAGCACGTGGTTGACGGTGCCGACCGCGACCGACACCACGTCCGTCCACATGGTAGCTACCACGGCAAGTGACCCGAGCGGCGTGCAATACTTCTTTGAGTGTGTGGCCGGCGGCGGCCACGACAGTGGCTGGCAGGACGAGCTCGACTTACGACGACACCGACCTGGAGCCAAACACGACGTACAGCTACCGTGTGCAGACTCGGGACGAGTCCGCGAACCAGAACACGGGCGACTGGTCCACGCTGGAGTCCACCACCACCCTGGCGCTGCCAATCTCGCATCCGCGGGGCTGCGGCGCGGGTGCCGCCGTCGCCTGGCCAGTCGGCATTCTTCAATTCCTAGCGATGATATCCTGGCTGGGACTGATGAAGCGCCGGCATGCATGAGTGGACGGAGCAGATGAACTGCCAGAGGAACTTCGTCGGGGCAGGCCAATCGTCCATCGTCTACGAGAGCCGGATCCGCAATGGCGGTCAGTGGGGTCAGCTGCTGAGAGTTGCCGGTACTCAAGCCGCCGATGCTGTCTGATGCCTTGCGCGGGATGGTCCATGTGTTGGTGGTACTTCCGCCGTATGCTCATCTCCCAGTTCCGTCGGCAGATATCCGAACGTAAATGGCCTCTTGGTCGGGTGTTCAGGCTCTTATCGTACTTCGAATTCGAGCTGTGTGTTCCACGGAGTTGCCGGCCACCTTGTCGATGACCTTGTACGTCTGGATGTAGGTGCCCTTGTCCAGGCTCGACGGAAGGCTGAACTTCCCCGTGATCGGCAGGAACCATACGCGAGGATGATACAGGAACTCGTCCGTACAGGTGATCCATCCCGTTTTGCCTGTCAACACCGATCCGTCTGGCCCCACCATCTGCAGATCAATCTGGAGATCACAGCGATCCGCCTTGAACTTCGCGCCGAACACCTTGGCGGACATGTACAGCGTAGAACCCGCCGGCATGACAACCTTTTCCGATGCCGGCCGATCCTTCGATGGACCAAGCGCAAAATCACGGATCTCCAGGTGATCGGCCGGCTCGATCCTGGCTGCCTGCACCCGGAAGACGACGGCTTTTTCGACAGTCTTCTTCCGGTTGCTGTCAGTGGCCGTCATCGTGATGCGGTAATCCCCCGCCTGCACGAACCCTGGCAGATCGACGTTAAAGTAGCCGCTGCATTCCCGGCTGGCTCCGGACACAGTGCCACTGATGTGGTCTTCCCAGGGCTTCTTCAGGGGTACGCCCTGTGGGTCGGTGATCCGCATCTCGATCTTCACATCCACCTTGTGGTCGCTGGACACCCCGAAGTTGGCCAGTTCATACTTCGTGTAGACCGTATCCGATGGTTTGTACGGCTTGTCCGCCCTTGGGAGACCCTGCTTTGACTCGCAAAGCGTAAAGACGGTAATCGCCAGGTCTCCTGCCCGTACAGCGTCCTTGGCGGGACTGCTCCGGGAAGAGGTGGCTGCCTGCGATGCGGCTCCGCCGGGCTTGGCATCCGCGGCCACACTCATCCAGCCGCACAGCGCAAGCAAGGCCAGTGCGTACCGCCTCAGAGGATCCGACCTCCAGCCCCTTCGCCGCCATGTCGATCGTGCCATCTTTTCAGCCTCCGTCCGGCCTCTCCGGCGACGTGTGCACCTTAAGACGAGCAGGTTCCCGGCCGTCGATCTCGCTCGGGCCGGAAAATGCCTGGCGTCATTCGCCTCGGCGGCCCGAAGTGCCATCCTGTACGTAGGCCTTGCCGGCGGATCTAGTAATCCAGCACCACAACGTCGAGAGTGACCGACTGGACGGCGGGACCGGCATCCACGATGCCGCCTTGACGGTATTCCCAATGGAACGTAGCCGTGCCGGGCGTTTCGGCTACGAAGCCCCATACCTCGACGCCTCCTGCCGACCCGCCGGTGCCGCTGTAGTTCGGGATGAGTGCCGGGTCCGCCGCATTGAACAGCGAGGGGTCGCTCAGATCCAGGTACCAGGCGAAGCTTGCGTCCGGGCCGTAGCCCAGGTGGACGATGATCTGGTCGCCGATGTGCATGTGGATGCTTCGTGAGGTCTGCCGTCCGTCCACCCAGAACACGCCGCCGCCCGATGAGCATCCTCCCGCCGCCAACAGGAGTCCGGCCGCGCTCAAGACAAGCTTGCTTCGTTTGGTCCGCATGGTATTGCCTCCAAGTATGCTGCCTTGCATCGCCTTGGCCAGATATGCCAGCGAATTGCCAATAGTATAACACGGAGGGGTGTTGGCAACAGTGCCTGGCCGCGTGGGCAGCGGTTATTGCGTCGGAAGATGCCGACGACCCGGCACTTCGGCTGGTGTGGTGACCTGCGATACCGTCGTTACATGTACTGAGAGTTTGGAGGAGGAGGCAACTGGAATGGCAATGAGGACAATGTTGATTTCGGTGCGTCCGCATCCTTGTGCATGCTGGGCGGCGGATCAGGCCAGGACATCGAGCGAGGTGCCGGATGACAGGGCATCCGCGGTAGCCTGCTGGGCGGAGGCCAAGGCCTCCTGCTGGGCCGCGACCTCGGCGGCGATTCGCGCGGAATCGACGTTGCGGGCGGCGGCCAGGGCGTACAGCTGCAGCAAGGTTGCTGCTTGCGACATTCCGCTTACTGGCATCATGGCTGCGCCCTGTTGAACGCCCATCGCATGGTTATCAGACCCATGCGCAGTGGGGCCTACCTGTTCTATCGACAGGGCGGCTGGCATCGCTGGAGGCGCATCCGGTACGCTCCGTCGCTGATCGACGGGTTCGCCAAGACATCAGTACCGCAACGGCTTGCCGTGGATTGTGTTTGCTGCCGTTCTACCCGGCTGACAACCTGTTTGCCAGGCCATGACAACTCGTTTCCGCGTGCCTATGATCGGCAGACAGGGCGGCGCAACCGCTTGCGGGGCATCGTCCTGTGCTGATACGCAAGGAGAAGTATTATGCAAGCGCTACAGGCAGTCGTTTCGCTGGTCGGACGCATTCTGCTGGCGGCTATCTTCGTGATCTCCGGGTATAACAAGCTCATGGGACCGGCTGGTACTCAGAAGCACATGGCTGATGCGGGCCTGCCGGCTGTGCAGGTCTTGTACGTCCTGACGGTCATGATCGAGCTGGGCGGCGGGCTGCTGCTGGTGCTTGGCTACAGGGCTCGCGTCGTCGCGGCGATCATGTTCCTGTTCCTGATCCCGGTTACCCTGACGTTCCACACGAAGTTCGCCGAGCCGATGCAGATGGTCAACTTCCTCAAGAACCTTGGCATCATGGGCGGCTTGCTGATGGTCGTGGCGTACGGGGCCGGGGCAATCAGTATCGGCGGCCGGACGCGGCACGGCTCATTGGCCTCCCACGAACCGCTTGTCCCGTCGGGGCAGAAGGCGCCATAGGTGCCGACCGGGGCTGGAGTTCGTCTGGACTGCGTGGGTTTGTCGTGCCGGGCATCGCGGTCGGCGCGTTGCCTGCATGGCCACAAGCGGCGTCTGAGTCTCATTTTGCAATCGACTCGGCGGGTCATAAAGCCTTGCCAGGGGGCCCCTCGGTGTGTCATAATCAGCACTTATGGCTATTGCCGGGAGACCCGTGCGGTGAATGACCAATACCTGCATCCTCAATTCGAGACGATGGGCCGGCCGGACCTGACGAAACTGCAAGAGCAGAGGCTGCAGGCGACGGTCGTGCAGGCGGCAAAATCCCCGTTCTACTGCGAGAAGTTCCGGGGGATGAAGATCCAGCCGGAGGGGATCCGCACCCTGGCCGACCTGCGGCGGTTCGGCTTTACCACGAAGCAGGACCTGCGGGCGACGTATCCGTATGGCATGCTGGCTGTCGATCGCAGCGAGGTCGTGCGGGTGCACGTCTCCAGCGGGACGACGGGCACGCCGACGGCTGTCTGCCACAGCAAGAACGACCTAGCCGGCTGGGCGGAGATCATGGCCCGCTCGATGTACATGGTCGGGATGCGCAAGCACGACGTGATGCAGAACATGATGACGTATGGGATGTTCACGGGCGGGCTGGGCGTGCACTATGGCGCGGAGCGACTGGGGATGATGGTCCTGCCGACCAGCGCGGGCAACACGGAGCGGCAGATCCGCCTGATCAAGGACTTCGGCACGACCGCGCTGCACATCACGCCGACGTATGCCCTGCACCTGATCGGCGTGCTGGCGACGATGGGCGTGGACCCCAAGAGCCTGGGCGTCAAGTACGCGATCATCGGCGGCGAGCCGTGCAGCGCGACCGCCCGCAAGAAGCTCGAACAGGTGTTCGGCTTCCGCACGGTCAACTGCTTCGGCCTTTCGGAGATGAACGGCCCGGGCGTGGGCTTCGAGTGCCCGACGGACGGCGCACTGCACCTGTGGGAAGACCACTACATCGTCGAGATCATCGACCCGGACACCGGTGCCGTGCTGCCGGACGGCCAGGAGGGCGAGCTCGTCCTGACGACCCTGCAGCGTGAGGCGATGCCGCTGCTGCGGTACCGCACCCGCGACCTGACGCAGATCATTGCTGAAAAGTGCAGGTGCGGCCGGACGCACGTGCGGATCCAGCCGATCAAGGCGCGCAGCGACGACATGCTGATCCTGGGCGGGGTGAACGTGTATCCGTCGCAGGTCGAGCAGGTGCTGATGGCCATCCCGGAGGTCGGCAACAACTGGGTGATGGTGCTGAGCAAGAAGGAAGACCTGGACAAGATGACCGTTCGCGTGGAGATCAAGCCGGAGGCCTTCACCGGGGACGTCAAGCAGTTGCAGGCGCTGCGGGACCGCATCGTCCACGCGGTCAAGGGGGAGATCCTGGTCAACCCGGTGGTCGAGCTGCTCGAGCCGGGCAGCCTGCCCGAGATGGTCGGCAAGGCCAAACGCGTGATTGACGAGAGACCGAAGGAGTAACGGTCGGGTCACGGGTGACGGGTCACGGGTCACGGGTCACGGGTCACGGGTAACGACGATACGGACACCGGAACGGGCACCTTCCGGCGTTGCAGTGTGGAGAGGCTTGGACATGATTCAGCAGATCAGCATATTCGCGGAGAATAAGCCGGGCAAACTCGAGCGGATCACACGGGTGCTGGCGGCGGCTGGCATCAACATCCGCGCGGTTACGATCTCCGACCTCGGCGACTTCGGGGTGGTCAAGGTCCTGGCCAGCCAGCCGAAGAAGGCGTACGACCTCTTGCGGGAGGCGGGTCTGGCGGTGAAGCTCATCGACGTCGTGGTCGTGCCGATTCCTGACCAGGTCGGCGGTCTGGACAAGGCTGCGCAGGTGCTCTGCCAGAGCGGCGTGAACCTCAAGAACGCGTATGGGTTTGTGGTCGACAAGGGCCGCCAGGCCGTACTGCTGTTCGAGGTGGACCAGCCCGCGGCGGCGGCCAGGGCTCTCGATGCGGCAGGCTACAAGGCGCTGACCGAGCAGGACCTGGAGAACCTCTAGCCAGGCCGGCCGGCTCGCCGAGGCCGCGCGACACACCATTGCCAACCGTACGGATCACCGGGTGTTTCCGCGTGCCTTCGTGGTTGGGAACAACTTGCCTGGCAGGAGATTCCAAGGAGTTATCCATGATTGTCGTGATGAAGCAGGGCGCTACCGAGGCCCAGGTCGTCCACGTCGCGGAACGCATCAAGGAGCTGGGCCTGACGCCTCACCTCTCCCGCGGCCAGTTCCGCACGATCATCGGCGCCATCGGCGAGGAAGGCGCCGCCAAGCAGGAACTGCTCCGCCAGATCGAGGGGGTTGAGCAGGTCCTCCAGATCCTCAAGCCGTACAAGCTCTGCAGCCGCGAGTTTCACCCCGAAGACACCGTCCTGGACGTACAGGGGGTCAAGATCGGCGGCACGCACTGCGCCGTCATCGGCGGGCCCTGCACGATCGAGGACCTGGACATGCTTCAGACCATTGCGGGCCGGGTCAAGAAGGCCGGCGCCCGCATTCTTCGCGGTGGGGCGTTCAAGCCGCGGACCAGTCCGTATGCCTTCCAGGGGCTCGGCAAGCAGGGGCTGCAGATGCTCGCCGACGTGGGCAAGGGCCTGGAGATGGCCACCATCACCGAGGTGATGGACCCGCGCGACGTCGACCTGGTCGCCCAGTACGCCGACATCCTCCAGATCGGCGCCCGCAACATGCAGAATTACAACCTCCTGCGCGAGGTCGGCCAGACCCACAAGCCCGTCATGCTCAAGCGCGGTCTGGCCGCCCCCTTCAAGGAGTGGATGATGTCGGCCGAGTACATCATGAGCGGCGGCAACCACCAGGTGATCCTGTGCGAGCGCGGCATCCGGTCGTTCGAGACCGAGACTCGCTTTACGATGGACATCTCGTGCATTCCACTGGCCCGCATCGACAGCCATTTGCCGGTCTACGTCGATCCCTCGCACGCCGCCGGCCGGCGCGACCTGATTGAATCGATGTCGCTGGCGGCCATTGCGGCCGGCGCGCACGGCGTGATGGTCGAGGTGCACCACTGTCCGGAGAAGGCCCTGTGCGATGGGCCGCAAGCGTTACTGCCGGAGCAGTTTGCCAGTTTGATGGCGCGGATCCGGCAGATCGCCCCGGTTGTCGGCAAGACGATGGCCTGAGGCTGGTAATCTGGCTTGACAATTGGTACGCTGGACACATCCTGACACCGATACATCCGGCACAACTTCACGGTGGTCGCAGGGGGCCGGCGGCGGCGCAGCCGCCGGTCGTATCCGGGAGAAACATGGTCCCATGAAGCAAGTGCCGTTTCCAATGCGATATGGCCTGACTGTCCTGGCTGTCGTCGTGGCGACCCTCCTTCGGTTGGTCCTGCAAGGGTTGTTCGGGGGCGGGGTGGCCTTCATCACCTTCTACCCGGCCGTGGTACTGGTGGCGATGTTCCTGGGGGCTCGGGCCGGCGTCCTGGCGACGATCCTGTCGGCTGCGGCGGCGGATTTCTTCCTGATGCCGCCCGTTTACACGTTCTGGATCGCCGACTTCGGCCAGGCGGCTTCGCTGGCCCTGTTCACTGCCGCGGGCCTGCTCATCGAGCTGGATGGCGCGTCTGCTCGACCGATCCCGGCAGCGCGAGGCCGAAGCCGCGGAACGCGAACGCTCGCAGGAGCAGATGCTCCGTGCCGCCGCCGAGACCGCCCGTCAGAAGGAACTTCTTGCCGTTACCCTCGCCAGCATCGGCGATGCGGTGATCGGCACGGATCTGCAAGGTCGCGTTACCTTCCTCAATGGCGAGGCCGAGCGTCTGACCGGCTGGACCAGCGGCGATGCCGTCGGGCAGCCCCTGGAGACGGTCTTCCGGATCGTCAACGAACAGACCCGCCAGCCGGTCGAGAGCCCCGTGGAGAAGGTCCTGCGAGAGGGAGGGGTGGTCGGCCTGGCTAACCACACGGTGCTGATCGCCAAGGACGGCCAGGAGATCCCCATCGACGACAGCGGGGCACCCATTCGCCAGGCGGACGGCACTGTTGCCGGCGTGGTGCTGGTCTTCCGCGATTTCAGTGAGCGCAAGGCCGCCGAGGCCTTGCTCAAGACTCGCCTGCACCTGTCGGAACTGGCGCAGCGGGTGACGACAGAGGAGCTCTTGCAGGGGGCCCTGGACGACGCGGAGCTGCTTACCGGCAGCTGCATCGGGTTCTTTCACTTTGTGAATCCGGACCAGGAGAACCTTACCCTGCGGGCCTGGTCTACCAACACGCTGCGGAACATGTGCAAGGCGGAGGGCAAAGGCCAGCACTACTCGATCAGTCAGGCCGGCGTCTGGGTGGACTGTTTTCGCACCCGCGAGCCCGTCATCCACAACGACTACCCTGGCCTGCCCCACAAGAAGGGGCTCCCCGAGGGGCACGCACCGGTGGTGCGCGAACTCGTCGTGCCCATCCTCCGCGGCGACGCCGTGGTCGCTATCATCGGCGTGGGCAACAAGCCGACCGATTACACGCAATCTGAACGTCAACAGGCTTCGGGACCTGGCCACTCCCATCATGGATCTTGTGGCTCGCAAGCAGGCCGAGGAGGCCCTGCTCGCAAGCGAAGCGGAAACCCGCCGGCAGAAGGAACTCCTCGCCGTCACCCTGGCCAGCATCGGCGACGGCGTGATCGTCACCGATCTCCAGGGGCGCGTCACCTTCCTCAACGGCGAGGCCGAACGCCTGACCGGCTGGGCTACTGGGGATGCCGGTGGCCAGCCCCTGCCAAGGGTGTTCAACATCGTAAACGAACAGACCCGCCAGCCCGTCGAAAACCCCGTGGCAAAGGTCCTGCGCCTCGGGACACCCGTCGGCCTGGCCAACCACACCGTCCTGATCACCAAGGACGGGCGCGAGATCCCCATCGACGACAGCGGCGCCCCCATCCGCCAGGCCGACGGGACCGTTGCCGGGGTGGTACTGGTCTTCCGCGATTTCACCGAGCGCAGGCAGCATGCCGAGAATCTCCAAAGGCTTAACCGCACGCTCAAGGCCCTGAGCAACAGCAGCCTGGCGATGATCCGAGCTCAGACGGAGTCGCAATATCTGGATCAGGTCTGCGACATCATCGTGAGAGACTGTGGTCACGCCATGGTCTGGGTGGGCTATGCCCGGGACGATGAGGGCAAGACTGTACGCCCGGTGGCCCATGCCGGGCTTGAGCAGGGGTACCTAGACACGCTGAAGATCACCTGGGCAGATACCGAGCGAGGCCGCGGCCCGACGGGTACGGCCATCCGTACCGGCAAGCCGTGCGTCTGCCAGAACATGCTCACGGACCCAGCCTTTGCACCCTGGCGGGAGCATGCGGTCAAACGCGGATACGCCTCGTCTCTCGTCCTGCCCCTGGCGGGCGACGGCAAGGTCTTCGGGGCATTGACCATCTACTCCCGCCAGGCCAACTCGTTCTCCGACGACGAGGTCAGCCTTCTGACGGAGCTTGCCAACGATCTCGCCTATGGAATCGGCGCGATCCGCCTGCGTCTGGCCCATGCCGAGTCCGTGGAAAAGTTCGCCAGAGCGAAGCCCGTCTGCACATGGCCATTGAGGCCGCCAAGGCCGGTACCTGGGAATGGGACCTGCGGACCAACGAGAACTCCTGGTCGCCCGAAACGTTCCGTCTCTATGGGCTCGAACCGGACAGCTGCCAGCCGTCCTATGAAGCGTGGCACAGCGTCGTCCATGCGGAAGACCGCGATAGAGCTGAAAAAACGGTTGCGGACGCCGCCGATCGTGGCGACGAACTGAACGTGGAGTGGCGAGTGGCTCTGCCCGACGGCCAGGATCGTTGGCTACTGTCCCGGGGCCGGCCGATCCGGGACGACACGGGCCAGGTGGTTCGCTATATCGGGATCGTCTTTGACATCACCGAACGCAACAAGGCCCAGCAGCAGCTCAAGGCCCTGAATGAGACCCTGGAGAAGCGCGTCGCCGAGCGGACCGCCGAGGCCGAGCATCGCTCCCATCGAGCTGGAGGCCCTCGCGGCCCGGCTGACCCAGGCCGAGCAGACCGAGCGCCAGCGGCTGGCGACCGTCCTGCACGATCACCTCCAGCAGACTGCTGGTCGGCACGAAGTTCCACCTGGGCATCCTGCGGGCGCAGCGGGCAGACCCGCAGCTGCGAGAGTCGCTGGATGAGATCGACGGCCTGCTGGACCAGTCGCTGGAGACCTCCCGCAACCTGACCATCGACCTCAGCCCGCCGATCCTGATGCACGGGAACATGGCGCAGGTCTTGCGCTGGCTGGCCCACTGGATCCGCAGCAAGCACGGCCTGGAGGTCAAACTCAAGGCCGACGAGCAGGCCGAGCCCCAGTCCCACGAGGTCAAGGTGCTGCTGTTCCAGGCCGTCCGGGAACTGCTGTTCAACACGGTCAAGCATGCGAAGGTCAGCGAGGCGACGGTGGAGTTCTGCCGGCTCGACGATCAGCGGGTCCGGGTGGTCGTCCGCGACGAGGGCGCCGGCTTCGACCCCGAAGTCACACGCGCGGAGAGCCACGATGGCAGCGGCTTCGGGCTGTTCGCGATTCGCGAGCGCCTCGACTGGTTGGGGGGCGAGTTCCAGATCCACTCCCGGCCCGGCCAGGGGACATGCGCGATTCTGACGGCCCCCATCGCCCAGGCGATCGGTGCCGCCGATACCGCCGAGTCGATCCACGCCGCCGTGCGCGAGGCCGCCCTGCCTGGCGCACGTTCTGCCGCGATGCCCGCGGGCCCGCGAATCCGGGTCCTGCTGGCCGACGACCACATCGTGATGCGCGACGGGCTCGGCCGGCTTCTGGAGCGACTGCCGGACGTGGAGGTGATCGGCAAGGCGGCCGATGGTCAACAGGCCGTCGATCTGGCCGGCCAGTTGCGGCCGGATGTGGTCATCATGGACGTGAACATGCCCGGCCTGGATGGCGTGGAGGCGACCCGTCGGATCAAGGCCGTGCAGCCACGGGCGCGGGTCATCGGCCTGTCGATGTTCAACGAGGAAGGGGTGGCCGAGGCGATGGTAGCGGCCGGCACCGCCCACTACATGCCGAAACGTCCAGTCCGGACGTTCTGATTGCCGCCATCCGTAACTGCGCCCGGGGATGAATCGCGATAGCCGCCGGGTGTTGCACATTGCGGCATTGTCAGTACCTTACTCAAAACGATCGCCTTGGAACCCATGTACGCGACAGGCAAGGAGCCGGATCCATGCGCAAGATCTTCGTTGCAGGCAACTGGAAGATGAACACGAACAAGACCGAGGCAGCCGCCCTGGTCGACGGCCTCAAGAAGAGCCTGGCCGGCTCGCCGCCGGTGGAGGTCGCCGTGTGCCCTCCCTTCGTCTACCTGGAGACGGTCGCCAGGCATCTGCAGGGCTCGGGGATCGAACTGGGGGGGCAGAACTGCTATTTTGAGGCGAAGGGCGCTTTCACGGGCGAGGTCAGCCCCCAATGCTGCTGGACATGGGCTGCACGTATGTGATTATCGGACATTCCGAGCGTCGACATACCATAGGTGCAGGCGAGTGCAGCGCATTTATCAACAAAAAGGTGCTTGCGGCGCTCAAGGCCGGCCTGCTGCCGATCCTGGCCATCGGCGAGAAGCTCGAAGAGCGTGACGGCAACAAGACGGAAGTCGTGTTGACGCAGCAACTTAAGGACGGCCTGGCCGGTTTGACCGCGGAGCATATGGCCAAGGTTACGATTGCCTACGAGCCGGTCTGGGCGATCGGCACGGGGCGGAATGCGACGCCGCAGCAGGCACAGGACGCGCACGTACACTGCCGCAAGGTGCTGGCGGAGATGTTCGGCCAGGCCGTTGCCGCCGGCACGACCATCCAGTATGGGGGGAGCATGAGCGCGGCCAACGCCGCGGAGCTGCTGAGCCAGAAGGATGTGGACGGCGGGCTGATCGGCGGGGCGAGTTTGAAGGTGGACGATTTCACGAAGATCGTCCAGGCTGCGGTCAAGGCCAAGGGGCTGTAGGTCCCGGGGCGGCCGGAACATCGGAACATCGGACAATCGCCGCCAGGTATCGTGCCAGCTTCGCTTTTCAGGCGGGGCAATGTATGATATAAATCTTCGTTTCTCCGGAGAGTATTGTCTGGCCGGGCGTGACGGTGCCCGGGCGCTCCGGGACGGGCGACGGACGCGGCGGTCAGAGGCTCGCGCCAGGGCGATCAGCCCGAGGCGCGGGTCGGCGACGATCGAGAGAACCGAAAGAGTAGAGAGTTATGCTCGCACTAACCGTACTGCAAGTGCTGATGGGGTTCCTGTTCTGCTTCATCTGCGTACTGCTGATCCTGCTGATCCTGATCCAGAAGGGTCGGGGCGGCGGCCTGAGCGGGGCATTTGGGGGCGTGGGCTCGTACAGCCCGTTCGGCACGAAGACCGGCGATGCCCTGACGTGGGCGACGGTGATCCTGACGGGGCTGTTCCTGCTGGTGGCGGTGCTGTCGAACTACGTGTACAAGCCGCAGAGACTCAATGTGCCGTCGGCTGCCACGCAGGCGGCCCCGGTCGGTTCGGAAGGGGCAACCGAGGTACCCGTGCCGGCGCCGGCCCCGGCGCCCGCGGCCCCGGCAGCGCCGGCCCCGGCGGAGGCCCCGGCCAGCCAGGCGGCGCCGGCCGGCCAGTAGGCGCCCCCTGCCAGGCGATTCGTTGGGGTGAGGTCATTACATGATCTGCTCGATGACGGGCTACGGCGACGCCGAGCTGACGACGGAAGGCGTATCGTACGCCCTGGAGATCCGCAGTCTCAACAACCGCTACTTCAAGGCCTCGATCAAGCTGCCCGACCCCCTGCAGTACCTGGAACCGGACATCGAGCGGCTCCTGCGCGAGCGGCTCGGCCGGGGCAGCGTGACGTATTCGCTACGGCTGCGGAGCGTCACGGGGATCGAGGCCTACGAGATCAACACGGTGGCCCTGGAGCGGTACGTGCGGCAGCTGCAGTCGCTGGCGCCCATGGGCGTGAGCATCAGCGTGGAACTGGGCTCGACTCTGGCCCTGCCGGGGGTGTCGGCCCCGCCGCAGCTGGACGAGCAGGAGAAGCAGCGTCAGTGGCAGCTCATCCGCACGCTGACCGAGCAGGTCCTGGACAAGGCCGTGCAGATGCGCGGGGTCGAGGGCAAGGCCCTTCGGGCGGACGTGCTGACTCATTGCCAGTCCGTGCTGGACCAGCTCGAGACGATCCGTCTGCGGGCGCCCGACGTCGTCCGCGAGTACCATACCCGCCTGACCCAGCGAGTCGAGGAGCTGGCCAGTACCGCCCGGCTGAACCTCGAGGCCGATTCGCTCGCCCGCGAGGTGGCCATCTACGCCGAGCGGAGCGACATCAGCGAGGAGGTGGCGCGCCTGGCCAGCCACATCCAGCAGTTCCGCGAACTGTGCGACTCGAACGAGCTGGCCGGCCGGAAACTGGAATTCCTGACCCAGGAGATGCTGCGGGAGGCGAACACGATCGCCTCGAAGAGCAACGACGTGCAGATCGCCCGCGGGGTCATCGAGATCAAGGCCAGCATCGACCGCCTGAAGGAACAGACCGCCAATGTCGCCTGAGGCGCCGAGGCCGGCGAAAGACGCAGCAGCGGCCGGGGCGTGCACGTCGAGCGAAGGCCGCCTGAAGGTGGGACTCCGAACGCCGGCTGGAACCGGGACTCCGAACAGCGACCCGCGGCCGGGGCTGCTGGTGGTCATCAGCGGACCGAGCGGCGCGGGCAAGAGCACGATCTGCCGGGAGCTGCTGCGGCGTCTAGCCGATTCGGTCTGGAGCGTTTCGGCCACGACGCGGGCGCCGCGCGGGCAGGAGGCCGACGGGTGCGACTACTACTTCGTCAGCCGGGACCGGTTCGGCGAGATGATTCGGGGCGGCGAGTTGCTGGAGTGGGCCGAGTACGTCGGCAATCTCTACGGCACGCCGCGGCGGCCGGTCGAGGCGGCCCTGGCGGCCGGGCGGATCGTCGTGATGGAGATCGACGTGCAGGGCGGGCGGCAGGTGGCCGAGAAGGTGCCCGACTCGGTGCGGATCTTCCTGGTGCCGCCGGACGATGTGGAGCTGGCGCGGCGGCTGGCGGGGCGGCGGACCGAGACAGCCGAGCAGCAGCAGCGGCGGCTGGCCCAGGCGCAGGGGGAGATCGCGTGGGCGCGGCAGTGGTCCTGCTACCAGCATTTCCTGGTGAATGAAACCGTGGAGCGGACCGTCGAGGACGCGATACGGATCATCGAGACGGAAAGGGACAAGAGATGATCGAGAGGCTCAAGAGTGACGAGGTGATCAATAAGTTCGGCGGCCGGTTCAAGCTGGCCACCGCCATCCAGAAGCGGTGGCTGGAGCTGATGCAGGGCTCGCGTCCGCTGGTGAACAAGCCCGGCGGGACCCCGCTGGAGGTGGCCATCGAGGAACTGCTGGAAGGGCGCATCGAGATCACCGCCGAGCCCGTCGGCGGGGAAAGCCCGGGACTGACGCTATGACCTCGGCTGACGCCGTATCGCAGGGGTCGGGCCGGGACCTGGCCGGGTACGAGGTGATCGTCGCCCTGACGGGGGGCATCGCCGCGTACAAGGTCTGCACCGTCGTCTCACGGCTGGTGCAGGCCGGGGTGGGAGTCACGGGTGTGATGACCCGCGCGGCCCGCAAGTTTGTCGGCCGGGCGACCCTCCAGGCCCTGACGGGTCGGTGCGTGTACAGCAGTTTGTGGGATGCCGAGAAGGAATACGACCCGCAGCACATCAGCCTGACCGAGGCCGCCGACCTGTTCGTCGTGGCCCCGGCTACCGCGAATATCCTGGGCAAGGCGGCCGGCGGCATCGCCGACGACCTGGTCAGCACGATGATCCTGGCGGCAGACTCGCCGGTGATCTTCGCCCCGGCGATGAACAGCCGGATGTGGTCCAACCCGATCGTGCAGGAGAATGTCGCGAAGTTGCGGCGGTTCGGGTATGGGTTCATCGAGCCGGGCGAGGGGTGGCTGGCCTGCCGTACGGTGGGGCCGGGGCGGATGGCGGAGCCGGAGGGGATCCTGGAGCACGTCCGCCAAGCCTTGCTGGCAAAGCCGCCGAAGAGGGCGTGAAGAGGGTTCGGGGTTCAGGGTTCAGGGTTCAGGGTTCAGGGTTCGGGGTTCAGGGTTCAGGGTTCGGGGTTCAGGGTTCGGGGTTCGGGGTTCGGGGTTCGGGGTTCAGGGTTCAGGGTTCAGGGTTCAGGGTTTAGGGTTCAGGGTTCGGGGTTCAGGGTTCAGGGTTCGGGGTTCGGGGTTTAGGGTTCGGGGTTCAGGAGGATGCGTGTGAGCGAGTTCATGCGTGTCGAGGATCTCCTGGTGTATCAGAAGCTTTGCCGGCTTCATATCGAGGTATGCGACCTGACGCATGACTGGCCGGCGGAAGAGAAGTACGAACTCGGAGGGCAGGCAAGACGTGCGTCGAACAGTGCACCTGCGAATCTGGCAGAGAAGCACAGCGACCGCCACGTCCGCAACAAGATAGAAGGGATAAACCGTGCCAGGGGCGAAGCCCTGGAAACCGTTCACCACCTCTACGTGGCCCACCTCAAGCAGTACATTACGGCAGAGACCTACGCTGGGTACCGAAACCGCTATACGGAGTGCGTGCGGATGCTCAACGGGATGGAACGTACCCTGGAGAGGCGACTCCCAACTACCGATCAACGCTGGCCTGACCATTGCCCTGGTGTCCTGAACCCTGAACCCTGAACCATGGACCCCGAACCATGAGAATCCTGATCACCGCCGGCCCGACCTGCGAGTACTTCGATACGATCCGATTCATCAGCAACGCCTCCAGCGGAAAGATGGGTTACGCCCTGGCGGCGGCGGCCGCGGCCAGGGGGCACGCGGTGACGCTGATCAGTGGCCCGGTCAGTGTGGCGGCGCCGGCGGGCGTGAAGGTGATCCCGGTCGTCTCGACCGCCCAAATGGCGGCGGCGGCGAAAGCGGCCTGGGACAAGCAGGACGCGGGGATCATGGCGGCGGCGCCGTGCGACTACCGGCCGGCACGGCAGCTTGCCCGGAAGATGAAGAAGAGCGACCGGCCGCTCGTGCTGAAACTGGTGGCGACAGAAGACATCGCGCGGAGCCTGGGTGGGGCCAAGCGGCCGGGGCAGGTGCTGGTGGGCTTTGCCCTGGAGGACCACGACGCCCGGGCGCACGCCGAGTCGAAGCTGCGGCGAAAGAACTACGACGCAATCGTGCTGAACGGCCCGGCTACAGCCGGCAGCGATGCCGCCGAGGTGGAGGTGCTGGAGGCGGGGGGGCTGTGGCAGCGGTGGCGCCGCGCCGGCAAGGAGCGGATCGCGGTGCGGTTGGTCCGGCTGGTGGAGGACCTATGGGGGGCTAAGAACGGTCCCATGTCGCGGAAGCAGCGTAGTACACACTCTAGTGAACAGGTGTCGGGGGTCCCTAAAAAACACAGTCGCGATCGGTATTTACCGATCGCGACTGGCGGCGTGAAGTCATGCGGTTTCTGCACCTCAGTGGGTCGCTGAGGTCGGAACCTAACCGTCCCACAACCATCAGGCCCTACGGCGATAGGGCCGAGTTATCTTTGCCAGTGGGTCGCTGGCTCATGATAACCACGCGTGATACGTAGCATCTTGCGTGCCAGAGATCAACACTTGGGGCGAGAAACGATGTAACCTCGCATGTCTCCTGCCACAACTGGCCCTCACTTCATGACTTAACGATCATCGACTTTTCGCAGGTCATTCGAAGGCAGATGGCTGGGGGTGGAAGACCATGTTTACCGAACGCAACATTCCTCACAAATAGCAAGGTGCAGCGTTGAGAAAAGGCAACAGCAAACGAGCAAACTCGACCGGCTGACCGCCGTCGAAGGTGGCTGGCAGGCCCTGCAAGGCCCGCCGCCCGGGGTCTGGGCGGCCCTTGCAGGCTTGGCAGCCCCTTGTTTTGCTAGTCGCCCCTCAACGGATGGGCCGTTTTGACTGCGAATCCGGGATGAGAAGACGGTGTGTGCCGTAGCATGTCAGGCGAATGTTTACCAGAAGCAACTGCGCAGACCCCGCCGCTGCGCGGCGAGAGAGCAGAGCAGTAGACAGTTGAGCGGGCTGGCATGGCACCCAGCGGTATGTGGTTTGCAGGCCGCGGAAGGGCAGCCGGGTTTGGAGGCGTTGGCGGGATGGAAAAAGACCCGGCCGCGAACCTTGGTTCGCGGCCGGGCCGATACATCTCTTTGCCGCCCATTACGGCCGGGTCGGCATTACAGTCTCAACCGTACTACGCACGACGACGGATCAGGGCCACGCCACCGAGGGCGAGCAGGATCATCGTGGCCGGCTCCGGCACGGTGACCTCGAGGTACGGCACCATTGGCCGCCCTGATTCCTGGAGTAGATGGCCGTGTTGTCGCTGTCGGCGCCCAGGATGCTCACCGCGTTGTCGAACACCATGCCGCGGTTCTCGGGGTTGGTCGCCATGTCCTGCGCGAAAGTTGCGTCCAGCGGAACCGTCACGTTGTTGGCATTGCTGCCGCCCAAGCCGCGCGGGTCAGCGGGGTTGTAATACTGCGAGGTCAGCACGATGGGGTTGCCATTGCTGTCCTTGGCAACGATCTGGCCAGCCTGGGCCCAGTCGTTCGTGCCGGCGACGAAGTTGCCGTTGGCGTCAAGAGCGCCAGCGCGGGCATAGCCATTGTTGCCGTAGTGGCCCAGGAGATACTCAACGGCCCAAGTGCCCTTGCCGCTGTACCAGCCGATCTCGGCCGGGGTACCAGCGCCACCCGCCCACCAAACGGGCGAGTTCGCGGCGGTAATCCCACCATGGCTGCCGGTGAACCCAGACGGCGTGTACCATGCCACGCCAGCCGGGGTCGAGAGCGGCCCAGCAGTAATGCCTTCGCCGAGGTTGGCGAACGCGCCACTGGGGAGATAGGGGGCTGCACCGCGGAACGCCTGGGGCTCGGACGCGCCCTGGTAGCCGGCGGCAGGGGCAGTGTAAGCGAAGTCACCACCGGAGCTGGCGGACTGGTCTTCCACGAGGCCGCCGGCGCCGGCTCCCATGCCAACGCGGACCGACTCGAGCCACATGCCAACCTGCTCATTCCCGCCTGCGCCCTCAGCGGCCGGGGCTCTCATCCAACCCACGGCCGGCAGGCCGCCGGTCGCGCCAGTGCTCGCACCGGCGATAGCGCGGAAGTGCAGTGTGACCTGGAGGTTCGGGTTGCTCCAGCCGCCGTTGGCCTGAACGAACTGGTCGATCGTCTGGCCCGAGCCATCCGCGGTCGCGCCGTAGAAGCTCAAGTACCCCATGTGCTGGTTGTACTTGCCTATACGGGGGGCACCGCCCTGGCCGTTGTTCCCGTAACCGCCATCGGGGGCGCCACCTCTATAGGTGTCGAACGCGCCATCGGCGACGTTGCCGAAGTAGGCCGTCTGGCCAAACGCTGGCAAGGCCATTGCCAGAACTGCTACAACAAGAAGAACCTTTCTCATCGTCCATCCTCCCAATAAAAAGGAACCGTTATGGGTTGCCCCAACTGCCATTTTGTGTCCCTGAGTACCGCCTCAGAGCACATTGCCGACATTGACAGATCGCAGCGTCCTATGCAAAGCTAAAGACGACTTGCTGCAAGACAAAAGACCGTTCCACGAATGTTGTCCAAACGCAACAAGCGGTGTTGACGGAATTCATAGCACGTGGCATGCCAAGGACGCATGTGCGGTCGGCAAATACGGGCATGTTTCCGTGCAAGAGGGGCGGAAGTACATGATTACCAGAGAGTTAACATGTGTATGTTCTTGTCCACACTTTCCGGCGGGTGGATGACTCGGCATGTGATCGTGTTGCCTCAAAGCAACAACGGTTGATGAGCATGGGGCTTCCATGCCACGTATTGGAGCGCAAACATATAAGTACATGAGACTTACGATTTGTGGTTCTGCGGCAACACTCTGGAAACAGAAGGAACACCCGTTGGTAATCGATCCTGCGTGTCTCGAAGATGATGCCCAATAAGTAACGCTACGAAAAGCAATTAGGAATTGGCGGTGGACTGAGCGAGCGATTTTGGACGTGAAGGATGTTGCCGAAATCCAGCTATCGTGGGTTTCATGTTGCCTTGCGGCAACATGGGGTTGGACTATAAAGGAAGAAGGTGTTCTGGCTAGCGGTGGCTGCCTGCCACAGCCGTGGCGCGAGCTGCTTGTATTGAGGTGGGGCTGCGCCGGCGGAGAGCAAAGGAGACGGTTTGTGCTACGCGCGATCTTGTTTGACTTCGATGGCGTGATTGTGGACAGCGAGCCGCTGCATATGGCGGCGATGAACGAGGTCCTGGGGCTGTACGGTGTTCCGCAGGTGTCCAGGGACTACTACTACGAGAATATGCTGGGGTTGGATGACCGGGGGTTGTTCCGCGACGCGTTCGCGCGGGCGGGGGTGCCGCTGCCAGCCGAGAAGGTGGCTGACCTGATCGCCGAGAAGTCCGAGCGGTTTCTGGGGATGGCGGGGCGGGAGCCGATCGTTCTGCCGGGGGCGGGGGAGTTCATCGGGTCGGTGGCGGGGCGGTACCTGCTGGCCATCTGCAGCGGGGCGTTGCGGCGGGAGATCGAGGCGATCCTGCGTGCGGCGGGGTTGCTGAGGTATTTTGGCGTGATCGTGGCTGCGGACGATGTGCAGCGGGGCAAGCCGGACCCAGAGGGGTATCAGCTGGCGATGAAACGGTTGCAGGAGAAGTGGCGGGTGGCCCCGCCGCTGGAGCCGAGGGAGTGCCTGGTGATCGAGGATTCGCTACCGGGGATCGAGGCGGGCAAGGAGGCGGGGATGACGTGCCTGGCGGTGGCGACGTTGGTGCAGGGGGAGTCTGCTGTTGCAGGCGGACGCGGTGGTGGGGTCGCTGGGGGAGGTTCGGGGGTCGCTGCTGGAGGATCTGTTTGCGGGGCGGTGAGGGGCGAGGGGTGAGGGGCGAGGGGTGAGGGGCGAGGGGTGAGTGATGAGTGGCGAGTGATGAGTGGCGAGTGATGAGTGGCGAGTGATGAGTGGCGAGTGATGAGTGGCGAGTGATGAGTGGCGAGGGGTGAGGGGTGAGGGGCGAGGGGTGAGGGGTGAGGGGCGAGTGGCGAGTGATGAGTGGCGAGTGATGAGTGGCGAGTGATGAGTGGCGAGTGATGAGTGGCGAGTGATGAGGGGCGAGGGGTGAGGGGCGAGGGGCGAGGGGCGAGGGGCGAGGGGTGAGTGGCGAGTGATGAGTGGCGAGTGATGAGTGGCGAGGGGTGAGGGGCGAGGGGTGAGTGGCGAGTGATGAGTGGCGAGTGATGAGTGGTTGGTAGGAAACGGCTATAGGGGGACAGAAAGGCAAGGGCCATGAGCGAGGTGAGATCATACCGGGACCTGATCGTGTGGCAGAAGTCGATGGTCCTGGCCAAGGAGGTCTATAGTGACACAAGGTGCTTTCCGCGGGAGGAGGTGTACGGCCTGACCGAGCAGATCCGTCGGGCGGCGGTGTCCATCCCCGCGAACACCGCGGAAGGGCAGGCCAGAGGAACCACCGGGGACTTCTGCCGGTTCATCAGGATCTCGAGGGGCTCGTTAGCGGAGTTGGAGACGGAGTTGTTGCTGTCCCGGGACCTCGGGTACGGTGATGCCGAACGTGTTGAGGTGCTTCTGGCCAGCTGCGATGAGATCAGCCGGCTTCAGGCGGGACTCCTGAAGTCCCTGGGTGCCAGCTCAGCGCATCCATTGCCAGCGCCGTGGTCACCGTCGTTCCACGTCCCTCGCCCCACGTCCCTCGCCCCTCGCCCCTTCTTGCTGCCGACGATAGAATCTCCCTGCCCATGTACAAAGACAGGAGGCGTTTCATGGCTCTTCGGATTGGATTGATCGGGTGCGGCGGGATCGCGGGCGCATTGGCGAGGTTGGCAGACGCTGCAGCAGCAGGGGAGGGTGAAGGTCGCGGCGCTGGTCGACCCGGTGAAGGCCAGCGTCGAGTGGTTCCAGCGGGAGACCGGCTGCACGGTGGGGATGGCGGACTTCCCGGAGATGTACGACCAGGCCGAGCTGGATGCGGTTGACATCTGCCTGCCGCACCACCTGCACTGCGGGGCGATCCTGTCGGCGATCGAGCGGGGCATCCACTGGCTGTGCGAGAAGCCATTGTGCATGAGTCTGGCGGAGGCGGGGCAGATTGAGGCGGCGATGAAGGGCCGGCCCAATCTCGTGGGCATGAGCGCGCACAACCAGGTGTTCGCCCCGGCGGTGGCGGAGGCCAAGAAGCTGCTGCTGGACGGGCTGGCAGGCAAGGTGTACACGATCCTGTCGCAGGATTGCTTCATCCTGGGCGCGGCGCCGCTGGGGAGCATTCCGGGGACGGTCGTACCCAACCCGATCCAGCCGGGCTCGTGGCGGGCCAGCCGGGCGACGATGGGCGGCGGGGAGCTGATCGACACGGGGTATCACCCGTCGTACCGGCTGCTGTACCTGGCGGGCGGGGAGCCGGTGATGGTGGCGGCGGCGCTGGGCCGGTACCGGCACCCGCAGTCTGGAGGGGGAGGACAGCGCGACGGTGCTGGCGCAGTTCGGGGACGGGGTGACGGGGCTGGTGCGGACGAGCTGGGCGATGGAGTTGCCGCACGGGCATTACCAGGTCCATGTCACGGGCGAGCGGGGGCAGGTGTTCGGCACGGGCAGCGACCTGTACTTCCGGCCGACGCGGGCGAAGGAGGCCGCGCACTACGCGTTGCCGCAGGTGGACACGTTCGCGGCGGAGGTGGGGCACTTCGTGGAGTGCGTCGAGCAGCAGCGGCAGCCGATCCAGTCGTACAAGGATGGCATCGCGGTGCTGCGGATGATCCGGCGGGCGTACGAGTTCGCCAAGGGGGGCGGGGGGCCGTGCTTCGGGTGAACCGGGCTCAGTCCACGAGGCGGGCGCGGGCCTTGATCCTGTCGAGGGCGGTGGCGCGGGGCTTGAAAGGCAGGGGGAGAACTCGCTGGATGAGCCAGAGGCCCCCGGAGCCGGCGGCGGACCAGAGGCGGACGGTTTTGGCGAAGAGGAATCCCGTGGCCAGGGCGATGGCGAGCGCGCGATAGGGATGGCGGCCGATGATCGAAGGACCGGTCGGCTCGCCGAGCAGGGCGAGCAGTTGTGCGCGGGCCTCTTCGGGTGTCAGCCTCGCATGACTTGTTTTCCAATCCATAGCATTCCCATTGCGCAGAACAAGGTAATGCCGCCGGTGACCAGGCCGGCCCAGACGATGCTGCCGTTGAAGACATGCATGAATCCGGCATAGACACCGGAGATGCACAGTCCCACGCCGCCGAGGGCGAGGAGCCCGCCTGCCAGGATGAGGACCAGTCCGATCAGCATGCCGGCGAGGTTGCGACGGAAGCGGCGGCCTTCGGCGGCGGCCAGGTCCAGGAAGGCGATTGCGTACTCAACGAGGGCTCGCAGGGGAGTACCTCCGTGGAAAACAGTTCGAGGCAGACTACTTGCGCCGGCTGACCAGACCCAGGAGCATGCCGGCGCCGAAGGCCACAGCCAGGGCGACGAGGGGTTTTTCCTCGACCTGCTGCTTGATGGCATCGGTGGCGTTCTGGCTGCGCTGGCGTGCGGAGTCCAGGGCCTGGCGGACGGTGTCGAGTCTCTGTTGCGCGATCTCCTGGAGACGGGTCTTGGCTTCGCCGGCCTCGACGCGGCCCGCCTCGAAGAGGGCCTGGGCGACCTCCGCGAGGTCGGAGCGGAGTTTGTTGAGGTCAACCCTGAGGCTTTGCCAGCCCTGTTCGAGCTGGGACCGCGATTCAGAAGGTGATTGGGCCATAGCGTCTTACCTCCAGATGCATCAGAGGATCATATAGTAGGATCCGCATCGATTTCCATATGAATTGCGAAAACAGGGCAGATGTCGCGTAAGCCTTGGTTTCGCAGACAGATGGCGTCTCGTCGATAAGTAGCTCACAGGGCGCATGTCGTAGTGCTCACGCAGATCTAGCGGACAAGCCATTTTGCTCTCACGGGAGACTCACAATCGGGGGGCATACTCAGGGAGCGGGGGGAATTGTCGTATCTGTGGCGTGGGCGCGAAGTACCCGGAATCCAAAGCGATTTCGAATTCCGTGCTCATTTTGGCGTAACCGGTGCAGGCGATAGTGATCGAACGAAGAGGAACTGCTGAACGAGGAGGAACACGCGTGAGAACGCAGAGTGGCGTGAGATGCAGGAGGTTGTTGCGGGCGTTTACGTTGATCGAGTTGCTGGTGGTGGTGGCGATCATTGCGTTGCTGGTGAGCATTCTGTTGCCGGCCCTGGGGCAGGCGAAGGCGCAGGCGAAGGCGGTCAAGTGCGCGGCGAACCTGCGGAGCGTGGGCACGTCCGTGGCGGTGTACGTGGCGCAGTACAGGGTATTCCCGCCGTCGTACGTGTATCCGGGGAAGCCGGACCCTCAGTACAAGGACAAGCCCACGTGGGACATCAACGGCCAGAATGCCACGCATCCGTACGGGTATCTCCACTGGTCGTACCTGCTGTACAGCGCCGGGAAGGTGCGGCCGGAGGCGTTCACGTGTCCGCAGATGGAAGACAACGGTTGCCCGCGGACGAACCCGGGTCCGAACCCGGACGACTGGGAGCAGGGGCAGTACGACCAGAACGGGAAGACGGGGGCCGACCCCAATGCCCTGATGGACTACCAGGCCCCGCGGATGGCGTACACGGCGAATGCGGCGATCATGGCTCGCAACAAGTTCACGATGGATGTCTTCCCGTCGGCCGAGGGCGTGCAGCGTCTGAACAGACTGGTGGTGGACGCGGAGGTCAAGCAGCCGGGCCGGACGATCCTGGCGACGGAGTTTCACAAGAACTGGAAGACGGCGGCCATGCCGTCCGGGGGGTACCCGCTGGTCTCGAAGAGCCACCGATCGATCAACGTGTTTTCGCCGGATTACAACAGCGCCACGGGCGGGACGGGCGAGTCGGGCGAGGGGTATGAGTACGATATCAGCCGGAGCTGGCCGGCGGACAGGGCAGGGCCGTTCTTCTACGGCGATCCGGACCACAACTACGGGGTGATGAAGACGGCCGACCTGGATAGCCAGCTGGCGGATGGCATGATCAGCGGCAGCAAGGGGGCGGTGATCAACGTGGTGGCGCGGCATCACCCGGGCGGGCCTGAAAACACCACCGGTTTCACGGGCACGGCGAACTTCCTGTACTGCGACGGGCACGTCGACCGGAAGAACGTCCTGGAGACGATGCAGAAGCACGAGTGGGGCGACAAGTACTACAGCCTCACGGGTGAGAACAGCGTGTGGACGGGCAATTACGCGAAGCAGTAGGACCAGACCGGGCAACGCGTAGTGACAGCGTGGCTCGGCAGAGAGAGGTGTCGCGGCCACGGCAGCACAAGGCGAGGAACGCAGTTTCAGAATACGGGCATGTGTCGGTTTTCAAAACCCCTAACCTAGTGGAGGGAATCAAATGTCTCTGTTACGTTGCAGGAAGTTTGTAGTAGTTGGCGCCGTGTGCGTGCTGGCGTTCAGCGCGACCACGGTCAAGGCGAATCCGCAGCACAGCGTGAACGTCAGTGGTGCAACGTTGTTCAAGGCCTTCTTCGAGGCCCCGGCATCGACGAATGACTTTATCGACGTGGATGGGAACGGGTACTACGGCTACCACAGCACGCCGCCGTTCGTGGAGCAGCTGGCGGATGACTTCGCGGTGCCGTACGCGACGTGGACGCCGTATTGGGGCGTCATGTACCGCGGCGTGGGCTCGGGCACGGGCCTGGCCGAACTCGTGAATTACTACAACAAGCAGCCCGGGATGGAGATGACGGTCCCGGCCGACCAGTGCGACATCAACCGCACGCGGTGGTGCAGCGCATCCGGAGGCGTGGTCGCCCCGGGCAACCTCGCCAACCCCGGCGGGTGCCCGTTCGTTCCGGCGACGATTGACATCGCCGTGATGGACGTGCCGACCACGTGGTTCATCACGCAGTCGGGCACGGGCTCCCCGATCTGGGGCGCCAAGCCGCTGACGAGCGGCTACGGCAACAACGCGGTCAAGTCGTATGACGGCAACCAGAGCAACAAGCTCAAGAGTTTGACGGGCACGGTTGCCCCGATCAACACGCTGAACCTGAACAGCCCGGCGGATGTCCACACGGTGGTCGACACGCCGGTCGCGTGGGTACCCATCGCCTTCATCGCCAACCGCGGCACGGGCCTGCAGAACGTGGACATGAGCGAGCTGCAGTATCTGTACATCACGGGCCGCACCAAGAACGGTGCGAACCTCGTCGGCGCGATGCGCGACTCGGGTTCGGGCACGCGCAATGCCGCGATGAACTCGATCGGCGTGGACCCGAGCTACGGCGCCGGCGACAACACCGGGGCCAAGACTCCCTGGGGACGAAGCCCAACATCGGCGCCGGGCACATGGACTGCAACCTGGATGGCACGGGCCTGGTTGCCAACGAGGTCAAGAACGTCCGCATCGCGGTCGGGTACGTCGGTCTGGATACGGCCGGACCGGACGCAACCGTGGGCAAGTACGAGATCTTGAACGTCCGCAAGGACATCGCCGGGGCGAGCAGCTACGTCCGCCCGAGCATCGGCGTGGTCCTGCACAACAGCGACATGGAGACGGGCTGGCAGATCGGTGGTAACGAGACGATGGCGACGGTCGGCAATCCGGAAGGCGGGGCGTTCCCGATGGCGAATACCTCCGCGGCTGCCTACATCCGCAACATCACGCACAGCATCGCAGCGTTTGAGGGCAATCCGAACTCCAATACCCTCTACAACATGCCGGGCGAGTACATGTCGTCGCGGTTCACCCTGACGCAGGCCCTGGATGCTGTTCCGCAGAGCAGCCCGAGCGTCGATCCGACGACGTTCGTGGAGCAGACGCCCAATGCAACCCTGCAGACCTGGACGCTTGCCAACTACACCATCAATGTTCCGGACTACGGTTCGGTCAACGCGGCTGGCGTGGTCCCGACCCGTACGGTGCTGGGCGGCGGCACATACAACGACGGCATGACGGGCTCGTACAAGTGCAGCGATGGTACGGTCCTGGCGGATGGCGACCTGGTACCCGCCCGCGACAAGGTCGCCGGCGACTTCAACAATGACGGCCAGCGGAACGCCAACGATGCCGCGGCGATGATGGACGCCTATTACGCCACGGTCAAGCAGTCCAACGTGATGCTGTTCCAGCCGGGCACGAAGGCCTGCATCCACATCCTGGGCGACTTCAACGGCGACGGCAACTTCGACGCCCAGGACGTCCTGTACTGGTGCGACGGTCTGGCGATGGATCCGGTCAGTGGGAACCTCGACCGCAGCCAGGGCTTCACGAATGTGGACAACGCCTGGTTCACGAAGACCGGCAAGTACTTCTTCGGGCCTGGCGGCGAGACGCCGGTGAGCCTGACGACCTGCAAGGCCTATGCGGCTGGTGATGCTCGCGGCGACGTGGCTGGCGCCGGCGCGTGGAAGGGCGCCCGCCCGCACGGCGGCGACGGCGTGGTGGATATCAACGACGTGCTGTACATCAAGAGGAACCTGGGGTCGTGGTCGGACCTGGATCAGGCCGCGACGATCGACCTGAGCTGCGACATGAACGGCGACCTGGTGGTCGACAATGCCGACACCACGGCTGTGATCGAGACGATCCTGGGCAGCAAGCAGGGCGACGTGAACCTGGACGGCTCGGTGGACGTGATCGACCTGCTGACGCTGGTTGCCTCGTTCGGCATGGACAACACGAGCCCCACCTGGTACACGACGGACTGCCTGTGCGACTTCAACGATGACGGCTCGTGCGACGTGATCGACCTGCTGATCATGGTCGAGAACTTCGGCTTCAGCATGGACTGCCCGTAAGGGTGGTCGAAGTGCCGGTTGTCGCGGCTGGTAGCCACAGACTGCGAAGGACTGGCGCGTGAGGTGATTCGACGCCTCGTTCAGCAGCCCGGAAGGCTGGGGCAATACATGTCCCAGCCTTTCGGGCCTTCTTGTTGGGGAAGGGGCGTATCGGGGGCTGACGCGGATGGTTGCCGGGGGATCTTTGAGGGGGCGCTGAAGCCTGCTGTCGGAAGTCCTTGCCGCAGATATGTCTACGTTGTGGGACGTTTTAGGGGCGGTGGTTGCGCCAAAGGGCCTTTTTCTGCTTGGACGGCTTGCTGCGGCGGCGGTAGAATACCTGCACAACGTTGTTTCCGGCAGTTTCAGTTCCCCGGTGCGCATTTGTGACGGGCTGGCCCGGATCTGTGGCGCAATGTTCGAAAAGGGCGGCCTGCGAGGCGGCAGCCGGGACGAGCATTTCGATTCGTGCGTGCGTGCTGAGAGGCGCATCATGAGTGTTTCGCGCTCTTTCCGTGTATTCGAGGAGAGCCAGATGAGCACGAAACAGGTGGCCCGGCCAGCCTTGGACAAGTGGGTTGCGGCACTGATCCGTGGGCATCGCGTGTACGGCCCCCAGGCCAAGGGGGATCGTTTCGCCTACGACCTGCTGGCGAGTCCGGCGGACCTGCGGCTGGACCACGACGTGACGATCCTGCCGCCGAAGAAGTACGTCCTGCCGCCACGAGAGCCGATTGTCGGCTTCACGCGGACCGGGGAATTCCGATCGGTGATCGGCGGCGAGCCGGTCGTGCTGTTCGGCGTGCATCCGTATGACGTGGCGGGGATCGCGCGGATGGACCGTTACTTCACGCAGGACAACCCGGACTGCCACTACCTGGCGCGGCGCGAGGGCGTGACGATCGTGGCCTGCGACGTGCAGGAGCCGTCGGAGAACGTCTTCGCCGCGTGCGTCGGGACGGCGACCGTGCGCGAGGGCTTCGACGTGCTGCTGACCCTGGTGGGGCAGACGTATGTGGCCGAGGCCCGAACGCCGGCAGGCGAGGCGCTGCTGGCTGCGGCGGGGGACCTGCCGGATGCGGACCCGGCGAACCTGGCGCGGCGGGAGCAGGTGTGGGTGGATGCGGAGAAGTTGCTGCACCGGCATCACCTTCGGTGTAAGGTGGAGGACCTGCCCGAGTTGCTGGAGAAGTCTTACGAGAGTCCGGTCTGGAAGCTCAAGTCGCAGGCGTGCTTCTCGTGCGGCTCGTGCGTGATGGTCTGTCCGACGTGCTTCTGCTTCGACGTGCAGGATGACGTGGGCTGGGACCTGGCCAGCGGGACGCGGACGCGGCAGTGGGACAGCTGCCTGCTGGCGGAGTTCGCCCTGGTGGCCGGGGGGCACAACTTCCGCCGTCAGCGAGAGGAGCGCTACCGGCACCGCTTCTACCGCAAGGGGAAGCACCTGCCGTCGAGATACGGCTTCATGGGGTGTGTGGGGTGCGGGCGGTGCGTGGGGGCGTGCGTGGCGAACATCGCCAACCCGGTCGAGGTGTACAACTCGCTGCTGGAGGAACAGGCATGACCACGGTTTCGACCCGCCAGGAGAAGGACGTTTACCTGCCGCAGCCGGGTACGGTGGTTGGCAAGACGGTGCTGACGGCTGCGGAGATGTTGTTCGAGATCCGGCTGGACAGCGGGCAGGAGTTGGGGCACATGCCGGGGCAGTTCGTGGAGGTGACGGTGCCGGGGGCGGGGAGGCGCCGATCTCGATCTCCTCGAGCCCGGACCGCAAGGGGATCTTCGAGCTGGTGGTGCGGCGGTGCGGGCGGGTGACCGCGGCCATGCACGAGCTGGCCACCGGGGGGAAGGTGGGGATCCGCGGGCCGTACGGGACGCACTTTCCGGTCGACGGGGTGATGAAGGGCCGCAACGTGCTGTTCCTGGCGGGGGGGATCGGCCTGGCGCCGCTGCGGTCGGCGATCCAGTACGTGCTGAACCACCGGAGCGACTACGGCAAGGTGGCGATCCTGTACGGGACGAAGTCGCCAGCCGAGCGGCTGTTCCTGGCCGAACTGGCCGCCTGGTCGCAGCGGCCGGACGTGGAGTTCCGGGAGACGGTGGACAAAGGCGGCCCGGGCTGGCAGGGCAACGTGGGGGTGGTGACGAAGATTCTGCCGGCGGCGTGGATTGCGGCGAACAAGCCGGTGGTGGTCTCGTGCGGTCCGCCGGTGATGTACAAGTTCGTGGTGGTGAGTCTGTACGCGGCGGAGGTGCCGGAAGCGAGCATCTACGTGTCGCTGGAGCGGCGGATGAAGTGCGGGGTCGGCAAGTGCGGCCACTGCCAGATCGACGGCCTGTACGTGTGCATGGACGGCCCGGTGTTCAACTTCGCCGACCTGGTGCGACTGAAGGAGGCGATCTGATGGGCAAGCCGCGAGTGGCGATATTCGACTTTGCCTGTTGCGAGGGATGCCAGCTCCAAATCGTCAACCTCGAGGAGGAGATCCTGGACGTGCTGGGCCTGATCCAGCCCGTCGAGTGGCGCGAGGCCAGCAGCGACCACAGCGAGGACTACGACGTGGCCCTGGTGGAAGGGTCGATCACCCGGCCGCAGGACGAGGACCGGCTCAAGGAGATCCGCCGCCGGGCGAAGGTCCTGGTGGCCCTGGGGGCGTGTGCGGCCATCGGCGGGGTGAACAAGCTCAAGAACCACTTCGCGATGGACGAGGTTCGGCAGTGCGTGTACGGGCTGTCGGCGGCGATGCCGCACCTGAGCACGTATCCGACCAAGGCCGTGCACGAGATCGTCAAGGTGGACGCGACCATCCACGGGTGTCCGGTCAGCCGGGAAGAGTTCGGCGGCGTGGTGCGGTGCCTGGCGGCTGGGACCGTGCCGGTCACGCCCACGTATCCGGTGTGCGTCGAGTGCAAGATGCGCGAGACGGTCTGCCGGTACGAGTACAACGAGGTGTGCCTGGGGGTCATCACCCGGGGCGGGTGCAACGCGCCGTGCCCGGCCGGGGGGATGTGGTGTTTCGGCTGCCGGGGCCTGGTGGACGATCCGAACGTGAACGGTGCGCAGGACGTGATGGCCCGGTACGGCAGGACGGTGGACGAGCTGCGTAGCCGGATGGAGTTATTCAATCATACGGAGGCCTGAGACGTGCCCAACACAGTTACGATCGATGTTCACCACGTGACGCGGATCGAGGGGCACGGGAACATCCACGTGCGGGCCGAGGGCGGCAAGGTGCTGGAGGTAGCGTGGCAGGTTCCGGAGGCCCCGCGGTTCTTCGAGGCGATGCTGCGCGGGCGGTCCTGGCAGGAGGTGCAGACGGTCGTGTGCCGCATCTGCGGGATCTGCTCGTTCGCGCACTCGCTGGCCTCGATCAAGGCGACGGAGAGCGCGCTGGGCATCGAGGTCTCGCCGCAGACGGACCGGCTGCGGATGCTGGCGTTCTACGGCGAGCAGCTGGAGAGCCATGCACTGCACGTGGGGTACCTGGTAGCGCCGGACCTGCTGGGGGTCAACTCGGTGGTGCCGCTGGCCTCGTCGCATCCGCAGGTGGTGGCGGCGGTCATCCGGGCGCATCGCCTGGGAAATGAGTGGATGGAACTGCTGGGCGGGCGGCGGACGCACCCGGTGTCGTTCCGGCCGGGGGGCTTCGGACGGCTGCCTTCCGAGGGGCCGCTGCGGGAGTTGCGGGGTCGGCTGGAGAAGGTCGTGCCGGACCTTTCGCTGATCGCGGAGACGGTGGCGTCGCTGGCGGGCAAGCTGCCGGCGTTCGAGCGTCCGACGGAGTACGTGGCGCTGGTCGAGCCGGGGGTCTACACGTTCTACCACGGGATGATCGGCACGACCGACACGGCCGAGAGGCTGCCGGTCAAGCGATTTGAGGAGGTGGCCAACGAGTACATGACGGGCCAGTCGACGGCCAAGTGGGCGCGCTGGCACCGGGACTCGTACGCGGTGGGCTCACTGGCGCGGTTCAAGCTGAACCACGAGCATCTGCACCCGCTGGCGGCGGAGACGGCGAAGATGCTGGGCCTGGAGCCGGCGTGCTGCAACCCGTATACCAACAGCATCGCGCAGGTGGTCGAGGCGGTGGAGGTGGTCGAGGCGGGGATCGAGCAGATCGATGTCCTGCTGGCCCGGGGGATCCAGGCGGAGACTCCGCGGAAGATCCGGCCCAAGGCGGGCAACGGCGTGGGGGCGGTGGAGGCCCCGCGGGGGACATTGTTCCACAAGTATACCTATGATGATCACGGGACGTGCACGGCGGCGAACGTGTGCATCCCGACGAACCAGAACCATGCGAACATCCAGAAGGACTTCGAGGCGCTGGTGCCGAAGGTGCTGGACCGGAGCGAGGCGGAGATCCGCTTGCTGCTGGAGATGCTGGTGCGGGCGTACGATCCGTGCGTATCGTGTTCGACGCACTAGGGGCGGAGACGGCAATTGTTAATGGTTGATTGTTAATTGCAGCAACAATAGGTCCGACGATCGATTCTCAGGGGCAAGAGCGGAACGTGCTGAAATACAAGCTCATCAAGTGGTTTGCCGGGCTGGTCCTCGTGTTCGGGGCGCTTGTCGGCGTTTCTGGGGATCTGGGCGATCGGGCAGCGGGTCGTGCAGGAGGCGCAGACCCGCGTTCGCTACGACCTGAGCAGCGCATGGGCCGTCTACCAGTCGCAGATGGAGGCCATGAAGACCGTTGCCCGGCTGATGGCCGTTCGCGGCCCGCTGGTCGAGGCGTGCACGGCGCAGAAGTGGCAGGACCGTCGCGCCTGGCAGGACGTGCAGGGGATCCTGGGTTGGGCGCGGCTGGGTTTCCACCTCGACTTTGTCAGTGTGGTCTCGCCGGACGGGCAGGTGGTTGCCCGGGCCAGCCCCCCGTATCGGACGGGCGACTACCGGACGGCCGACCCCATCGTCGCCAAGGCCCTGGCCGGGACCGCGTCGTGCGGCACGGTGCTGATCTCGCCGGAGGAGCTCGGCGCGAGGCCGACGGTCTGGCGGACCGGGCCTTCCTGTCGCTGCAGGAGACGCCGCGGGCCCGCGCCACCCCCCGCACGAGCGAGGATCGGGGCATGGCTATGGTGGCGGCTGCGCCGGTCGAGAAGAACGGCCGGGTGATCGGCGCGATCTACGTGGGGGCGTTGCTGAACCGGAACGAGGGGATCGTCGACCGGATCCAGGCCATGGTGTTTGGTCCTGAGCGGTATGACGGGATGGCGCTGGGGACGGTGACGGTGTTCCTGGCGGACACGCGGATCGCCACGACCGTGCGTTTCGAGAACGGCAACCGGGCGATCGGCACGCGAGTTTCGGCCGAGGTGGCCGACCGGGTGCTGGACAACGGCCTGGGCTGGGCGGACCGGGCGTTCGTGGTGCGGGACTGGTACCTGACGGCGTATGATCCGATTCGCGACCCGCAGGGGACCGTGATCGGCATGCTGTACGTGGGGACGCTGGAACGGCCGTTCCGGGACATGAACCGGGCGATCGTGATGCGGTACTCGGCGTTGGTGGCCGTCGCCCTGGTGGTGGCCCTGGCGATCGCGATGTTCATCGCCGGGCGGCTGGCCCGGCCGCTGCACCGCCTGGCCGAACAGGCCGACCGGATGCGGCACGGTCAGCCTTACGATCCGGTGCCGTGCAACCGGGCGTGCGTGGAGACGGTCGGTCTGATCCAGGCGTTCAACGAGATGGCGGCGACCTTGACGGACCGGGGGCGGCAGTTGCAGGAGGCGAACGACCAGTTGGGGCGGACGAACGAGTCGCTCAAGGGGCTCAACGCGCACTACATGGAGACGCTGCAGTTCGTCTCGCACGAGCTGAACAGCCCGCTATCTTCGATCATGAACTACGCCTACATGCTGCGGCAGGGGCTGCTGGGGCCGCTGACCGAGAAGCAGACGGGGGCGCTGGAGGTGGTGTCGGACAACCTCAAGCGGGTGACGGAGATGATCCGGCACTACCTGAACCTCTCGCGGATCGAGAGCGGGGAGATCCAGCCGGTTCCGACGCGGGTAGTCGTGCGGGAGGAAGTGATTGCCCCGATCCTGGCGTCGCTCCAGTCGGAGATCCAGGCCCGCAAGCTGCGGGTCGAGGACCTGGTGGGCCCGAAGGTGGCCCTGCAAGCGGACCCGAACATGACCCGCGAGGTTTTCGAGAACCTGCTGGGCAACGCGGTCAAGTTCAGCCGGGACGGCGGCCTGATCAGCCTGAACGGCCGGGTGGACGGGCAGTGGGCGGAGTTTTCGATCCGCAACGAGGGGGAGGGCATTCCGGAGGAGAGGCGCGGCGAGCTGTTTCAGAAGTTCTCGCGGATCGAGACGGGCGAGCCGAAGAAGGCCCGGCGGGGCACCGGGCTGGGGTTGTTCATCTGCAAGAAGATCGTGGAGGCGCACGGGGGTTGCATCAGCGTGGTCTCGGAGGTGGGCCGGTGGACGGAGTTTCGATGCACGCTGCCGGTGGGGCGTGAGACGGGGAATGTGGCGGAATTGAAGGGCAAATGAGAAGTGCGGGCGAGATGACAGAGGAGATCGCCATGACCACGAAAGAGAAGGTTCTGCTGGTCGACGACGACGTGGACTTCGTGAGATCGACGACGGACCTGCTGGAGGCACACGGGTACAAGGTCGTATCCGCCAACGACGGGAACTCCGGGCTGGACCTCGCCCGGCGGGAGCATCCGGACCTGATGGTGCTCGACGTCATGATGGCCACCAAGACCGAGGGCTTTGAGATCGCCCGGCGGATCCCCTCCTGCCCCGAGCTGCGCAATATGCCGGTGCTGCTGGTGACCGGCATCCGCAGCGAGATGAAGCTGGGCTTCCGGCTCGAGCCGGACGCCACCTGGCTGCCGGTCAGCCGCATCCTGGAGAAGCCGATCGAGCCGGCCGCCTTCGTCGCGGTCGTCTCGGAGCTGCTCCGGCGGCGGGGCGAGATGGATTGGAGGCACGGGGTGCTGCGGCTGATCAAGGGGGTTCTGGCCGAGAAGGGGCCGGCCCTCTGGAAGATCGGGCCCGACGCCAGCCTGCTGGAGGCCGTCCAGGAAATGGAGAAGCACCGGATCGGGTGCCTGCTGGTGGTGGAGAACGAGAAGCTGGTGGGCGTCTGCACGCAGTGGGACTGCACCCGCACGGTGGTGCTCCAGGGAGGCGACCCCAAGGTCTCTCGGGTGCGCCAGGCGATGACCTCGCAGGTGATCTGCGTCTCGCCGGATGACACGATCGAGGAGTGCATGTCCCTGGTGACGCACAAGCGGATCCGGCACCTGCCGGTGATGGAAGGCGGGGAACTGGTCGGCATTATCTCGATCGGCGACCTGGTGCGGGTGGCCCTGGCCCAGAAGAACTTCATGATCGAGCAGCTGGAAGGGTACATTACGGCGGGGTGAGCTATTCCACGTCGATTGCCTTGGGGAACGAGCCCAGCACGTGCAGTTCGAGGCAGTGGTTGCCCACGGCTGGCAGGGCCTTGGCCATGTTCGGGTCCTCGACATGGCCCTCGGCGTCGACGAAGAAGCAGTATTCCCACTTGCGGCGTTTGCTGGGCCGGCGTTTGCTGGGCCGGCTGGCGATGAACGTCAGGTTGATGCCGTTCTCGCGGAAGACGCCGAGGACGTCCACTAGGGCCCCGGCCTTGTGCTGGGTCGTGAACATGATCGCGGACTTGTCCTCGCCGCTGGGCCTCGCCCACTCCCGTCCGATCACGAAGAACCGCGTCACGTTGTTGGGGTTGTCCTCGATGTTGTCGAAGAGGATCTTCAAGCCGTAGAGGTCGGCGGCCAGGTGGCTGCCGATGGCGGCGGTATAGGGCTCCTGGGTGGCCATCTCGGCGGCCTTGCTGGAAGAGGCCACGGGGATGGTCTTGCCCAGCAGGCCGGTGCGGGTCAGCCACCGCTGGCACTGGGTGAAGATCTCGGGCTTGGAGTAGACCTTGCGGATCTCCTCGAAGGGGCAGTTGGCCAGCAGGTTGTGGTGGATCGCCAGGTTGATCTCGGCGCAGACCTTCACGTCGGTTTCCACGAAGGCGTCCAGGGTGTCGATGATTCCGCCGCCGACGCTGTTTTCGATGGGGACCACGCCGAAGTCGACATGTTGCCGGGCGACCTCCTCGAAGGCGCCGCGGATATCGCTGACGGACTCGTACTCGACGCTGGCGCCGAACTTGCCGACGGCGGCGAGGTGGCTGAAGCTGCCCTCGGGACCGAGGTAGGCGATCCGGAGGGGCTTTTCGAGGGCGAACGAGCCGCTCATGAGTTCCCGCCAGATGGCCATCAGGGTCTTTTCGGGCAGGGGGCCGCGGTTGAGCTCGCGGATCTTCTGGAGGACGGCCTTCTCGCGATCGGGGGCATAGATGGGGGCGCCGCCGGCGTTCTTGATGCGGCCGACCTGCACGACGATCTCCGCCCGCTGGTTGAGCAGTTCGACGATCTGGCGGTCGAGTTCGTCGATCCGCTTGCGGAGGGGCTCGAGTTGTCCGTGGGTATCCTCTGCCATGCCGGCTTCCTTTTGACCGGGGGCAGGCCGGGGTGCGGCCCGGTCCGCCTGGTTGCATCCAGGATAGCAGAACACCCGGCTGGGTGGCAATTGTAATGCCGGGCGATTCGCGTACCATGGTGGACCGGCCGACGGGCACGGGTGGCCCCGGGCGCGAGGAAATCTGACCTTCTGGCAGACAGGATGTGGATTTATGGGCGACAGGTATGGCCTGGACCAGCGGGAACAGATCTGCGAGATCGGGCGGCGGCTATACCAGCGGGGGTACATCAGCGGCAGCGAGGGGAACATCTCGGTGCGGCTGGGGGAGCAGTGCCTATGCACGCCCAGCGGGGTCAACAAGGGGTTTCTGCTGCCCGAGCAGGTCTGCCTGATCGACATGGCTGGCAAGCGGCTGGAGGGTCCGCTGCCGGCTACCAGCGAGTCGCCGATGCACACGGCGATCTACCAGGCGCAGCCGGCCGCCCGGGCGGTGATTCACACGCACGCCCCGCACGCGACGGCCCTGGGGGTAGCGGGGGTCGAACTGGCCACGGACATTGTCAGCGAGGGCCGGATGTTCCTGGGGACCGTGCCGCTGCTGCCGTTCGAGGTGCCGGGCACGGCCGCGCTGGCGGGACAGATCTCCACGGCCTGCCGGGCGGCGCAGGTGATCATGATGAAGAACCACGGGGCGCTGGCCTGGTCGGACAGCCTGGAGGGCGCGTGGATTCTGATGGAGGCCCTGGAGGCGGTGGCCAAGGTGACGTGGCTGGCCAGGACACTGGGCCGGCTGGACCGGATCCCGGCGGAGAAGCTCGGGAAGGTGCCGACGCCGAGGCTTCTGGCGGGGGACCGGCAGCTTGGCGGGTGATAGCCTATCTTGCTGGTTCGCGGTGATGACATGACATCCAGAGAACGAGTCTTTCGCACCTTGGAGTTTCGCGAGCCGGATCGGCCGCCGCGGGAGTTGTGGACCGTCCCGTGGGTGGGGTGGTATGAGCCGGAGGCGCTGGCGGCGCTGCTGGCGCGGTTCCCGATGGACTTTGCCGGCTGCGGGGTGCTGGGCCGGAGCGACCGCTCACGGGGCGAGGCGTGCCGCGAGGGCACGTACACGGACGAGTGGGGTAGCGTCTGGCGCGTGGCGGAGGACGGCGTGGTCGGGGAGGTGAAGGAGCCCATCCTCGGCGAATGGGGGGCGCTGGCGCACTTCCAGCCGCCGTGGGAGATGGTCGAGCGGGCGGATGTCGATGCCGCCAACCGGGCCTGCGCGAAGAACCTGGCCAGCGAGGATCCGAAGTTCATGCATGGCGGGACGAACGTCCGGCCGTTTGAGCGAATGCAGTTTCTGCGGGGCAGCGAGAACCTGTTTTACGACCTGGGGGAGGAGTCGGCGGAGTTCTTCCGACTGCGGGAGATGGTCTGGGATTTCGAGCGGCGGGCGATGGAGCTGGCGTGCCGGGCGGACAGCGACAGCGTCTGCTTCATGGACGACTGGGGCAGCCAGAACGCCCTGCTGATCTCGCCGCGGCAGTGGCGGGCGATCTTCAAGCCGATGTACCGCGACTATTGCGATTTGGCGAAGAAGGCTGGTAAGAAGGTATTCTTCCACAGCGACGGCTGGATCCTGGACATCTTTGAGGACCTGGTCGAGATCGGGGTGGACGCGGTCAACAGCCAGCTGTTCTGCATGCCGATCGAGGAGATCGGCCGGCGGTTCAAGGGCCGGATCACCTTCTGGGGCGAGATCGACCGGCAGCAGGTGCTGCACTTCGGGACGGCAGCGGACGTGCATGCGGCGGTGGCGCGGGTGCGGGCGGCGCTGGAGCAGCTCAGCGGGGGGATGATCGCCCAGTGCTCCTGGTGCCGGTGCGACCCGGCCCGGAACATCAACGCGGTGTATGAGGCGTGGGAGTAGGCTTGTATAATCCGGCTGGCGATTCGGTACGGTATCTTTCTGGAGAAGCGGCAGCCATGACATCGAGGGAACGGGTCTTTCGCGCGTTGGAGTTTCGCAGTCCGGACCGGGCGCCCCGGGAGCTGTGGGCCTTGCCGTGGGTGGGATGGTATGCGGTCGACGATCTGAAGGCGGTCCAGCAGCGGTTTGAGATGGACTTCGCCGGCTGCGGGGTCTTGGGCAGGAGCGACCGGGCCAGGGGCGAGGCGTGCCGGAAGGGGTCGTACACGGATGAGTGGGGCAGCACCTGGCACGTGGCTGAGGACGGCGTGGTCGGCGAGGTAAAGGGGCCGGTGCTGGCGGACTGGGCAGCGCTGGCGCGATTCCAGCCGCCGTGGGAGATGATCGAGCGGGCGGACCTGGACAAGGCCAATCGCGCGTGCGAAGCGAACCGCGTAGCGGGCAATCCGAAGTTCATGCGGTGCGGCACGAGCGTCCGGCCGTTCGAGCGGATGCAGTTCCTGCGGGGAAGCGAGAACCTGCTGCTGGACCTGGGGGAGGAGTCGGCGGAGTTCTTCCAACTTCGCGAGATGGTGCACGAGTTTGAGATGAAGGAGATGGCCCTGGCGGTGCGGACGGACTGCGACGGGGTGTCGTTCATGGATGACTGGGGCAGCCAGAACACGCTGCTGATCTCGCCGAAGCAGTGGCGGGCGGCCTTCAAGCCGATGTACCGTGACTACTGCGGCCTGGCGAAGAAGGCGGGCAAGAAGGTCTTCTTCCACAGCGACGGGCACATCATGGATATCTACGAGGACCTGATCGAGATCGGCGTGGACGCGGTCAATAGCCAGTTGTTCTGCATGCCGATCGAGGAGATCGGCAAGCGGTTCAAGGGGCGGATCACCTTCTGGGGCGAGATCGACCGGCAGCACATCCTGCCCTCCGGGACGGCGGCGGACGTGCGGGCGGCGGTGAAGCGGGTGCGGGCGGCGCTGGATGACGGGCGGGGCGGGGTGATCGCGGAGTGCGAGTGGGGGGTGAAGAATCCGTGCGGGAATATCGAGGCTGTCTATGAGGCATGGGAGGCGCCGCTGCGATGAGCAGATCGGTAGCGATGACCCTTGCCTTCAGGCTTTTGGTTGTGACGTTCGTCGTGGCGTGCCTGCTTTTTGGCGCGGTTGGATTTTTCCTGCCTGAGGTGGCGGACCCGGACCCAGGCGCTGGCGTCAGTCGGGGCGCACGGGGTTAGCTGTCTGGGGTGCGTCGGCGGCCCTTGGTCTTGCCGACGGGTGTTTCTGGTGGAGAAGGCGGAAACATGACGGAGTGCGATGACAATGGCATTGGTACCGCTGAGAGAACCATCCTCCGCGATCTGGCCAAGCGCGTGGCCGAGGTCGCGCGCCTGCCGATCCAGGACCAGCGGCGGCAGGCGTGGAAGCTGCACAACAGCCTCAAGAGCGGGCGGCCGATGATCTGGTTTTCGCCGGAGGGGGCGTGGCGGGAACTGGTGCCGGAGACGGCCCTGCGGTGCGAGGGCAAACAGGCCCGCGCGATGGAGGGGCAACTGCGGCGGACGCTGTATTACGACGATCACTTCTGCGATGACAACCTTGTGGAGAAGACGTGGACCGTGCGGCGGGCGATCGTCAGCAGCGGCTGGGGGATCGAAGCAGAATGGACCTGGAGCAACGAGGCCCTGGGGGCGCGGGCCTTCAAGCCGGTGATCCACGAGCGAGCCGATTTGAAGAAGATCCGCTTTCCGGAGATCCATGAGGATGCGGCGGAGACCAGTCGGCGGCTGGCCGAGGCGGAGGGATTGTTCGGCGGCATCCTGGACGTGCAGGTGAAGGGGGTGGCGGGCGTTTCGTTCCACCTGATGAACCAGTACACGGCCCTGCGCGGGCTCGAGCAGGTCATGATGGACATGGTGGAGGACCCCGAGTGGCTGCACGAGGCGATGCGGCTGCTGACGGAGGGCCACCGGCGGCTGATCCAGCAGTACATCGACCAGAACCTGCTGAGCCTCAACAACGACTGGACGTACCAGAATTCGGGCGGCAACGGGTATACGGATGAGTTGCCGGCGGCGGGATTCGATCCCAAGCGGGTCCGGCCTTGCGATATGTGGGCGTCGGCGGAGGCGCAGGAGACTGGCGCTGGTTTCGCCCGCGATGCACGAGGAGTTCAGCCTGCGGTACGAGAAGGAGCTTATTGGAGCCGTTCGCGCTAAACGGCTACGGCTGCTGCGAGGACCTGACCCGCAAGCTCGACGACGTGCTGACGATCCGGAACATCCGGCGGATCTCCATCTCGCCGTTTGCCGACGTGGACCGCTGCGCGGAGAAGCTCGGCGACAAGGCGATCTACTCGTGGAAGCCGCACCCGGCGCACCTGGTGGGGCAATTCGACGAGGCCAGGGTCCGCGCGTATATCCGGCACACGCTGGAGGCGACGCGGGCCAACGGCTGCGTGATGGAGATGATCCTGAAGGATACGCACACCTGCGAGAACCGGCCGGAGAGGTTTGATGTATGGTGCCGGATCGCGCGGGAAGAGGTGGAACGACAACAGTCCTGAGTGCTGAGTAACGGCAAGAGTGGTGGCAGGCGCCGCTATGTATATGCCGCACGAGACAGTTCCATGAACACCCTGGCGATTGATATCGGTGGGACGAAGTTTGCGATGGCTGTCTTCGACGGCGATCGGCTGGTGCGTCGCGAGGCGCGGGGCACCGACCGCGAGGGCGGCAAGGACTGGATGCTGGGTCAGATCGTGTCGATCGCGCGGGGGTGGCAGAAAGAGGTCAAGCTGGACCGCTGCGGCATCGGCTTCGGCGGGCCGGTCGATTTCCAAAGGCAGGTGATCCAGCTCTCGACGCACGTGGCTGGCTGGAGCAACTTCCCGCTGTCGCGGTTCGTGCGGGACGAGTTGGGGGTTCCGGCGATCGCGGACAACGACGGCTTCGTCGGGGCGTTGGGGGAACATGTGTACGGCGCGACCCGGGGCGTTGATCCCTCGTTCTTCATGACGGTCTCGACGGGGATCGGCGGGGGGTTCGTCTCGGGCGGGAAGGTCCTGCGCGGGGCCGACAGCTACGCCAACCAGATCGGGCACACGCCGATCCGGATCGACGGCGAGGCATGCCTGTGCGGGGCGACCGGCTGCCTGGAGCGGTACTGCGGCGGGATGTGGCTGGAGAAGCAGTACGGAAAGACGGCGCAGGAGCTGCTGACGGACGATGCGTTTCTGGAGCGGTACGTGAAGGACCTGGCCCAGGGGATCAAGATCCTGATCTTCCTGTTCAACCCGGCGCGGATCGCGATCGGGGGCGGGATCAGCAAGATGGGCGACCGGCTGTTCGTGTCGCTGCGAAGGCGGGTCCGCGAGATCATCACGGACTGGTCGAAGGCGCGGATCGACATCGTGCCGACGCAATTGGGAGATGACAATATTCTGTGGGGCGCCAATGCGCTGGCCAGGGATCTGTAGCAGGAGAAAGACTATGCGCCTGGCATTCATGAGTTCGGTCTGTCCGAAGATGACGCTGGCGGAGCTGCTGGAGGCGGGGCGGGCGCACGGCTACGAGGGGATCGAGTTCCGGCCGGAGTGGGGGCAGGCCCACGGCGTGGAACTGGACGCCTCGGTCGAGCAGCGGCGCCAGATCGCCCTGCAGCCTGCGGGACGGAGGCCTGGTCCCCTGCTGCATTGCCTCGGGGGTGAAGTTCTGCCACGCGGAGCAGGCCAAGCGGGACGAGGAACTGGCCAAACTGACGCAGTACATCGACCTGGCGGCCCAGATCGGCATCCTGCACATCCGCGTCTTCGGCGATCCGATTCCGAACCAGGGCGGCGGGGCGCGCCAGCAGAACTACGAGGTGCAGGCCCATTACCTTGCCCGCGCAGCCGAGAGGGCTGCCAGCGCCGGCGTGCAGCTGGTCCTGGAGACCCACATGAACTTCCGGGCGGCGGATGCCGACGAGGTGCTGTTCCTGGCGGGCTATCCAGCGGAGCTGTGGGTCAACTGGCACCTGGGGCACTGTCTGCGGCACGGCGAGGACGTGGACGAGGCGTATCGGCACATCAAGGGCCGGATCGGGCACGTGCACTGGAACATCGCGGAAGAGCAGGTGGAATTGGTGCACCTGCAGCGCCAGGCGCAGCTGCTGGCTGACGAGGGCTTCGACGGGTACTGGTCGGTGGAGGTGATCAACCCGGCGGAGCCGGTCAAGGTGCTGGCGGAGCATGCGGCGGGGTGGAAGGAACTGGTGGTGTGAGACGACAGTCAATTGTTAATTGTTAGTGGTCAATTGTAACGGCAACAGCCGGCCCATCCTCGATGGCCGTGGTGTTCCGATGGATGGTCGGCAGGGCCGGCGGTCCTGGCGGTCATCCGCGGGGCGTACGTGTCAATGCGGCGCGGGCCGGCCGGAGGGGTTGCCGGTGAAGGAGCAGACAACCAGTTGGCTCAGCGGCGAGGCGCGTATGGTCCACGAACGGACGAGCGGATCAAAGCAGAATGGCGGCTTGTCTGGCGCTGGGCACCGTGGGGGGGATCCTTGCCAACGGGCTCCTGCTTGTCGTGCTTTCCACGTTTTGGCGGTCTGAGACGAGGCTATCAGTGCTTGTTGCCTTCGTGGCCGCCGTTGTGGTGCTCGTGCCCATCCCGCTAGCCCAGGCGCTGCTGCTAAATCGGCTCTTCCCGCGCGTTCCGGGCAGGCTCGTCGCGCTGGGATATGTCCTGCCTTTGCTGGCCGTGTTCCCGTTCTACCTGTCGCACCCGATCCACGGCGATCTCATGCCCGTAGCGGTCGCGCTCCTGGCGCTCTTTGGGTATTGCGGGGGCCGCCTTCTCGTGCCTGAGCCGCCCTCGCGCGGGCCCCGCTGCCCGAAGTGCGACTACCTGCTGTTTCACGCGACGGAGCAGCGGTGTCCCGAGTGTGGTCGGATGTTCAAGATCGAAGAACTTGACATGCGGCTGGGCCGGTGGGACGGGCAGGTACTGAAGCCAAGGGAAGAAGGTGTGTTGACCGCGGACGAGGTCCGGTGAGTCTGTCCAAGCCGGGATTTGGGGCTGCTGACCCCTGGTCCTGAAAGGACCACGCAAGTCAGCCCAGGGTGAGGTCAAGCAGGCGCTTGTCGCCTGCGCTGGCCGCGGCCATGGGTAGGCAGGTCCGCCCGCACGTGTTGTTTCTCTTGTTGTTCCAGCCCTGTAGGGGCGTGACAGACGTTGCCGCGCCCTACAGGGCTCAACAACGGACACGACCACAATCGTGGGGTCACCTTGTCCCAGGGTCGCGGCGGCTGCGCCGCCTTGCCCCTGGGCTGACTTGCCTGGTCCCTTCGGGACCAACAGCAACGGCTGACGGGTCCAGGATGCTGCGCCATCACAACAAGGCGCTATTGGAGCAGCGGCGAGTCGTAGTGTACCACCAGCAGCCGCTCGGGGCCGCCGAAGGGCTCGGCGATGTTGCCCTGGACCAGGACCGAGGCGTTGTCTTCCCACGCGCGGTAACCGTGGCTGGCGTCGGGCTTGAGCGCCTGGTCCTTCCACTCGACCGTCTTGACGTGGCAGGGCTTCTTGATGCGCAGCAGGAGGGCGAAGCGGCCGGGATTCGGGCCGTCGGATGTCTTGGAGAAGACCTTGATCCGGGCGAAGCGATCCACGCCGTCGGCGTCGCGGTCGGCCATGCAGAAGTTGTGGCGGATGAACGTGATCATCTCGACGCGGTTGGCCCGGCGCTGGGCGGCGGTCGCCCCGTGCGCCTTGATGCCGTACGCCCGCGTGCCGGAGATCAGCGAGGCCGGGTAGCCCGGTTCGCCCAGGCCGAAGGCGTCCTCCATGCCGAACCGCAGCAGGCGCCGCATGCGGGCCAGGCCCGTCGCCCGCCAGTCCGGCTCGCGGTAGTACTTCTCGATCGTCTCCAGGCCGAACGAAAGGGTCTTGACCTGGGCGGCGAGTTTCTCGCCCAAGAGGCCCGTCTGCATCGCGCGGATGTCCAGGCGGCTGGGTGGGTCGAGTTCGGCCTGCGGGAAACCGGCCTGCTCGCCGGCCTCGGCCATCGCCGCGGACATCTGCGTCAGGAAGTAGCGGTCGGAGCTGAAGCCCCACGCCGGCGACATCCACGCCAGTTCCTTCATGCCGCCGCCGGCCCGGCCGTGCATGTCGATGAAGAGTTCCGGCGCGAAGTCCAGGGCGAAGCGTTCGAGCGCGCGGCCCTCGGGCGTGGCTGCGGGGGCGTCGAAGGAGTAGGTGTGGGCGACGTCCATGTCCGCCGCGTTGCGATTGTTGTCCATCTGCGCGCCGTCGGGGCTTCCGCTGGGGACGATGGCGACCACCTGGCGCCGCAGGATCTCGCGGGCCTCGGGGTCGTCTGACGCCAGGAACTCCAGCACCGCCAGGGCGATCGCGCGGCCGCTCTCTTCCGCGCCGTGTTGGCCGGCCACGATGAAGACGTGTTGCTTGTCGTCATCGGGCACGGTCGGGTCGGTGCAGATTGCGCAGGGGATGTCGCGGCCTTGGATGGACCGGCCGAGAACTTGCACGCGGATGCGATTCGCGGCGGCGGCCTGCACGCGGTGGATGGTCTGTACAGCGTCCTCGTAATCGGGGCGGGCGCCACGGGTGGACATTGCTGGGCTCCTTTATGTGTCGAAGGATCAGGTTCACCACGGAGACACGGAGGCACGGAGAACAACTGGTCTTTCACAGGGATGGACAGGATGAACAGGATGGATCCAGGAGAGACATGGAACCCAGGCTGCGTTCTGTCCTATCCTGTCTATCCTGTTCATCCCTGTGAATTCCGCTGTCCTCCATGTGTGCGTGCGTGATCCGGTCTGCTTCGTCTACGTGTTACCCGACGGCCTGGGTCTCGGCAAGGGGCCGACGTAGTGTTGTTCCAGCCATTCGGCGGCATAGCGGACGAGGTCGGCGGCGTCGAGCAGGTGGGAGGCGGCGGCGCCAACCTTACCGCTGCGGCCGCAGCCGGAAGTGAGATGGCCGCTGGTGATGGGGATGAAATACTCGAACGTGCCGAAGTCCGCGATACCGCCGCTGCTGTCGAGTTCCTCTATTTCGACCCACCGGGACTGGCCGTCCTGCAATACCGGGCAGCGGTACCGGACCGTCTTCTTGCCGGGGATATTGGCCAGGTGCTCGGCATAGTGCAGGACGGTGACATCCGACAGCGGCGAGCCGAGTATGAGCACGTTGCCGCCAGCCTGGACCAACTTCTCCAGCGGCGAACCGGGACCCAGGCCGTACTGCAGGGGGTGATCGCGGGTCAGGGAATCGGCCTGGCCGCCGAAGGCGACGAAGGAGCTGTCCGGGTGGCCGCTACGGCAGGCGCCGGGGCGGGTTCGCAGGTATTCGGTCAAGATCGACCATTTGCGGTAGGCGCGGGTGCGAGCGGGGTCGTACGGGGGGAACTCGGCCAGGTACGCCTGGCGCTTCTCCTCGGGCCAGTCGTAGATTCGGTAGATGCTGTCCTCGCTGCCGGCGTACATCATGAGCGTGCCGGCTGGCCCGAGCACCTCCAGCAGGGCATCGAGGACGACGTCGGGCCCGCCGACGACCCAGCCGATCGCCTTGACCGAGGCGTGCAGCATGACGGTCTGGCCCGGCGTCACACCCAGGGTGCGAAGATCGCTCACGATCCGGCTCTTGCGGATGATCGGCGGCTGGTCGTTGCCCATGGCTGATCGGCTCCGTAGACTGTTTGTATCGTAGGCATTCTACTGTGGCCGGCCACCACGTGCATCCTGTGACTGTTGTGAGGGAGTCGTGCATGATCGATGCCATGATCTTCGCGCCGCATCCGGATGATGCCGAACTGGGCATGGGGGCGACCATTGCGCTGCTGGTGAGGCAGGATATGAAGGTGATGGTCGTGGACATGTCCAACGGCGAGCCGACGCCCTATGGTTCGCCCGAGATCCGCGTCAAGGAGCGGGATGCCGCCACGGCTGCCCTGGGTCTACGCCCGAGCAGCGCCTGCTGCTGGACTTCCCCAACCGGATGTTCGAGCACGGCATCGAAGGCCGGCACAAGCTGGCGGGCGTCATCCGCGCCCACAAGCCCCGCTGGATCTTCGCCCCGTACATGCCCGATGCGCACCCGGACCACGTGGCGGCCACGCGCCTGATCGAGGACGCGCGGTTCGACGCGAAGCTGACGAAGGTCGACCTGCCGGGTTTGCCGCATTATCCCGAGCGGGTCATCTACTACTTCGCCACGCACTTGCGGGTGCATGCGGCGGTGAGCTTCTGCGTCGATGTGACGGCTGTCTACGACGGCAAGGTCAAATCGCTGGAGGCCTACCAGTCGCAGTTCTACGTGAACCGCGGCGAGCAGGCCGGGGCGGTGGTCGAGATGCTGCGGATCCGGGACCGCTACTTCGGCACGCGGATCGGGTGCATGTATGCCGAGCCGTTCTTCCTGCACGAGCCGCTGGGGGTGCGGTCGCTGCGCGATGTTCTTTAGTTACAGCCACGAAGGGTACGAAGAGCACGAAGTACGGCAGGTTATTCCGGCCATGCTCCGTGTCTTTCGCACCCTTCGTGGTTCAACACGTCTTCTGAAATCGGTGACCGCTTCTCAGCCGCGGCGCGACCGCACAAGCCCTGTCACCATGGCCGCCACCAACGCTACCGCGACAAATCGCATGTCCCGGCTCCTTCATAGTATCGGCGGCGCGGCTGCGTAATGATCTCCGATCCGCAACGCCCTCCCCGCGCAGCAGAAGGGCCACCATCCTCGCGGACGACGGCCCAGGTGTACTCATTGCTGACTCAGTCGGTTACGCGCGGCGACGGCGGGCAATGAGCAGCCCGCCCAGGGCAAGCAGCGACAGTGTGGCGGGTTCGGGGGTAACTGCAATCGTGGCTGACAGTGAACCACTGTTGTCCCAGAACACCCCTGGCACGTCGTTCATGCTGAGCTGAATAACGCCTCCTGAACTTGCGATCCCACTGAAACTGGTCCCGACATAGAACGGCGTGCCGTCATCGATACGAGCGATCAGAGAGTAGGCATTGGCGCTGGGTAGTAAGCAGCCGCCGCTACTCCACTCGCTCGTGCCCTGGGGTCCGCCCGTCCACGAACCCGTGGTCCACGACCCGCTCGCTTCGATGCTGATCTGATCACCGGGATTCACTGTGAACGGTGTCTGATATGACCATGGGGCGCCCGCTGGGACGGAAGCTGTCGCTGTCTCTGCCGTACAGACTCGCGGTGTTAGCACAAACGAAACCATCAACAACAAGAGCAAACCAAGTGGGGCATTTCTCATGTGCAACTTCTCCTATTTGATCCAACACCGGTCGTCAGGCAAGTGCAGGAAAACGCCGAGTCTTCCAGTTCTTGGTCACTGTGCCTGACGTGGGAAGACACCTCCCCTGTCCGACTAGCAAGGTTCGTGCCATGTCGCAAAGGAGAGACGGTCGTAAGTCCATAAGCCCCATAAATAAAAGATATTACGACTCTCCCATGGGGGGGGGCTGCGCGGCATCTTGTGTGAACACGTTGACAATTCTCAACATGGACCCGGAGGGCGCTGTTATTTATCAACAGCCATCTATTGTTCTGACTCCTGCCGGCGCCCCGCGCAATCCCCCTCACCCCAATGGGACCACTGTCAGATCCTGTCACCCCTGCCCCACCGGCGCCTGTTCCCGTAACACACCATCAGCCCCCAGGACAAGCACCCCCAGGCCTTTGGTAGAGGGTGCTGTTGCTCTGTGCCCTTTGCTGCCGTTGTCGTGGCTGTCATCCGAGGACCATACGGCACTTCCCCGACTGCCACACCTTCCAGGTCCGAGGGATTCAGCCTGCCCGGGCGTAGCCTTTGTTTGGCGAAGTCGGGTCGTTGTAGTTCACCGCCGGGCGAACAGGTCCCGCAGCTTCAGGCGCTTGCTCTGCCCGCCGTCGGCCGCGGCCTGCAGTTTCGCCAGGAACTCCTCGAACGGGCCGAGGGTCCAGCACAGGTCGGCTGGCAGGTCCTCGATCGGCTCCCCGGGCTCGTTGAGCGGGCAGATGTCGCGGTACTCGACGGTCCGGCCGTCGTCGGTCTGATCGATCCACCGCAGCGGCAGGCCCTGCGTGCGGCAGACGTACGGGCGGTGCTCGTAGATGCGGCAGGCGCCGTCTTCGGCGAGAAACGCACAGGCGCCGGTGGCATGGGGTGTTCCGCGTGCGAGCAGGTCAGCGTAGTGCCGGCGGATGTTCTCGGCCTCGACCTCGAAGACGGTGATATCGTCGACGCAGCAGACGCAGCAACCTTTGCGGCACCGGGTGCGGGGGGCGTGGACCTGCTCCAGCCGGCTGGTCCCCTCGCCGAGATGCTCGTAGGCCTGGTGGAGGGCCTGCAGGAAGGCTTGCCAGTCCTGAGTCACTCCACATCCTTCTTCAGCTTCAACGCCTTGGCGATGTTGCGGACCGCCTGGCGGATGCGGTGCTCGTTCTCGACCATCGCGATGCGGACGTAGCCCTGCCCGCCGGGTCCGAAGGCATCGCCGGGCGAGATGGCCACCTCCGCCTCGTCGATCAGCCACATGGTGAATTCCATGCTTGTGCGGCCTTGCAGCTGCGAGTCGGGGATGCGGGCCCAGATGAACATGCCCGCCTTGGGCGGTTCGGCCTGCCAGCCCAGCCGCTTCAGGCCGCGCATCAGCACGTCGCGGCGGAACTCGTAGCGGCGGATCTGCGTGGCGATATGCTCGTCGCCCTGGCGCATCGTTACGATGCTGGCCACCTGGATCGGGGCGAAGATGCCGTAGTCCACGTAGTGCTTGATCGTGCTGAGCGACTCGATCATCCCGGCGTTGCCGGCCATGAACCCCACGCGCCAGCCGGGCATGTTGTAGGTCTTGGACATGCTCGACAGCTCGACGCCCACTTCCCGCGCCCCCGGGGCCGCCAGGAAACTCGGGACCTTGTAGCCGTCGAAGCCCAGCCATCCGTACGCCAGGTCGCTGATGACCACAAGGTTGCACCGCCGGGCGAGCTCCACCACTTTCTCGTAGAAGCCGGGGCCTACCACGGCGGTCGTCGGGTTGTGCGGGTAGTTCAGGACCAGCAGACTTCTGGCGGGCGGGGACGCTGCGGGCAGCGGCCTCGACGTTCCGCAGGAACTGGTCATCCGTGCCGATCGGGACGTAGACCACCTGCGCCCCCGCGAGCATCGGCCCGTAGATGTGCGCGGGGTAGGCCGGCTCGGGCACGATGGCCACGTCGCCCGGCTCGAGCATCGCCCAGCACATGTGTGTGAAGCCTTCCTTGCTGCCGACGGTGACGATCACTTCCTTGTCCGGGTCGAGTTCCACGCCCCAGCGTTTGCGGTACTGCTTGGTCACCTCGATCCGCAGCTGTTCGATGCCGCGCGACGGGCTGTAGCGGTGGTTCCGCTTGTCGCGGGCGGACTCGGCCAGCTTCTCGATCGTGAAGTCGCTCGGCGGGTCGGTCGGGTTGCCCATGCCGAGGTCGATCAGGTCGACCCCCTGGCGGCGGCGTTCGGCCCGCAGGGCGTTGATCTTGGCGAAAGGATACTCCGGCAGCATCCGCAGCCGGCGGGCCGGTTCGATCTCAAAGCCCGCCTGGGTGTTGGTTGTGTTCATGGTATTCCCATCTATCGGCCATCAAAGCTCATCCGACTCAGAAACGCTCCCGCACGTGCATGGCGCAAGTAGCGGTTGCCATAGGAGAGACGGCCGAACGACCCTGAGTATAGCAGGGCCAGACCGGGTGTAACAGGGTCTTGGAGACTCCGAAAGGGTGACTTACGGCTTCGCCTGCCGAACGGCCTCGAACTGTTTGCCCAGTTCGCCGTCGTAGACCTGGATGGAAGCCGACTGCAGCATGTTCCGCAAGAGCTCCTGCATCTTCTGGCGGACCAGCTGGTCCTTCAGCGAACGCCGCACCTCGCCGGCCACCTTCTCGTAATCCATCGGTCCGGCTGGCAAGCGCTTCTCCAGTTTGAGGATCTGCGTCCAGCCGTCGATGCGGACCGCGCCGGAGACCTGCCCTTCCTCCAGCCCGAACGCCGCCTCTCGCAGTTCCGCCGGGACGTTCGGGTCCAGTCGGCTGAACGGGGGCAGCAGTCCGCCGTCGGCAGCGCTGTCGAGGTTCTGGCTGAACCGCCGGGCGAGGTCCGCGAAGTCCTGCCCCGCCTGCAGGGCCTCCAGGACCTTGCCGAGGCTGGCGGAGTCGGACACCTGGATGTGGCGGACCTGCACCTTGGTACCATACAGCCGGTCGAACTCGACCTTGAGGGCGTCCTCGGTGATGCCGGGCTCGATCAACGGTTCGGCGACGCGGCGGAGGTAGGCGTTGCGGTAGGCCGCCAGGCGGAACTCGTCCATCCCGACCCCCCGCCGGGCTAGAACGGCCTGCACGATCCGGTTGGCCTCCGCGGGGTCCTGGGTCTCGGGTCCGGCGATGTCGGCCACCTCCTGCCGGTAGGCCGCGGCCAATTCCATCTGCGTCAGGGTGATGCCCTTGGCCTCGGCCCCCTGGCGGGCGAGCTCCATCGCCAGGATCTGCTGGAAGGCACTCAGGCCGTGCGACCGCTTCATCAGGTTGATCCAGGCGTCATAAGGCAGGGCCCGGCCATTGACCGTCGCGATGGCCGAGAGGCCTCCAGCTGCCGGCGCTGGCGGCGCAACCGCGGCGGGTCCGGCCGCCACCTGGTGCTGCCGCGCGGACGCCTGTGCAGCGCCCTTTGACGCCGGCTGAGACGCGGCTGCCGGACCCGCCGCCAGGGCATCGGTCACGGACTGACCCGGCGAGCCAGCTGTCCCGGTCGTCGCACAGCCGGCCAGGACCAGTCCGAGCAACAGGCACGCCGCCGACAGCACCTGGGACGCACGAGTGTTCATGGTGTCGCGATCCTCCTGGGCTCAAAGGGAGGCCATTGTACCGTCCGTTCGGGGTTTCTTCGCCTCCCGCGGACTTGCTCTTGTGTGCCGGCGTCCGCGGCCATCCGCTGAGGAGTGGACCCTAAGGCGTGTACTTCCTGGCTGACGCCTACGCCGGCCCGCGATACCGCTCGTGGCTGTTTGACGGGGTGCCCGAGATGCTCTCCGCCATCCAGGACATGGGGCTGGACATGAATCTGGCGGTCAACACGGCCTGGTGCGGGTTCTCGCTCAAACGGGCGATGCAGGGGGTGGGCATCCTCGGCTACTTTCGCACGCGGACCTATTCCAGCGACGCCCAGCTGGCCAAGCCGGACCCGAGGTTCTTCAAACTGGTCGAGCGCCGCGCCGGATCGAAGGGGCGCGGATCTGCTACGTCGGCGACGATATCGAGTGCGATATCAAGGGCGCCAAGGCGGTCGGCTGGTCCGCAGCCCTGCGCCTCAATCAGGAGAACCACAAGGATGCCCGCCTGGCGGATTACGCCTTCAAGCACAGCAGCGAGCTGGTGGCTTGGTTGATGGAGGAGTAAGGGCGGCGAAGGGGACGGAGGTAGGGTAACTGCGGCCTTTCATCCACTTTCGAAGGATTCATAGTAATATTTGTTTGACACAGTGTAATCTATAACGTACACTTAGTACGTTGTACGTGACTATGGTTTGCTGTGATGATAGGCTGTTGATTGAGGATCGTCCGTGTCTCAATTGCAGAAGTATGCGTGGTTCAACCTGGCGGTGATTACGCTGACTACGGCGGTGTATCTGGCGCTGGTGCCCGTGGTGGGTTGGCTGCTGGCCATGCCCGCGTTCGGTCTCTACGGGTTCTTGGGGTTCGGTGCGTTCATCCTGCGTAAGAACCGCCCCGGGAAGGTGGTCTTGGATGAGCGGGAGAACCTGATCTGGAAGCGGTCGGGCAGGATTGCCTTTGGCACGTTCTGGTGCCTTTTTGTCCTTGCATGCATGGTACCGATGGCAATCCTCGGCCCCAATGCATCCATTTCCGTGAACGTTCTGGCGGCCTACGTGGGCGGTGGCATGCTGACGGTTGTGGTGACCCAATCGCTGGCGATCATCATCCAGTACGGGCGGGGGGTCTCCAATGACGGCGAATGAGCTGAAGAAGCAGATTCGCCGCCTGCGTTTCGATCATGGCGAGATGACCCAGCAGGATCTGGCCGAGATTGTCGGCGTCATTGCCCTGGAGGGAGGCAGAAACGCACCATCCCTGTTGCTGGCCTTCCGTATCGCGAGAGCGTTTGGTGTAAAGTGAGTAAATGAGGAGGTTCCGACATGTCGCAGCTGCAGAAGTTTGCGTGGTGGAATCTGACAGTTTCCGCGTTGATCCTGGTCGGCTTTCTGGCGGCGCTGCCGTTCGTGGGGCCGCGGGGGGCGTCGGTGTTCTTCAGCCTGGGGCTCTGTGGGCGGTCGATGTCTGGATCCTCCGCACCCGGCGCGATGGCAAGGTGGCCATGGATGAGCGGGATCGGCAGATCTGGGGGCATTCGCTGGTGGCCGGCTACTCGATCTTCTGGGGCGCCTTCGTCGTCGCCTGTGTAGTTCCGGGGCATATCTACGGCCGGGATGGTTCGATGCCGGTTCATATCCTGGAGCTGTACCTGCCGCTGGCCTGGGCTATCATCCTGACCACCCAGTCCATCGTCATCCTCGTCCAGTACCGGTGGGGAAGGCCCTATGCCAGCCAATGAGCTGAAGAACCAGATTCGCCGGCTCCGATTTGATCGCGGCGAGATGACTCAGCAGGACCTGGCCGATCGCGCGGGTGTGACCCGCCAGACCATTATCGCCCTGGAGGCCGGCAAGTACGCCCCGTCGCTGCTGTTGGCCTTTCGCATCGCCAAGGCCTTCGGCGTGAAGGTCGAAGACGTCTTCCAGTATGATTACTCCGGGTCGGATTGAGGGAATCGCCAAGGCGGTCGCCGGCCGGTCGGCAGGGAATGTGCCGGGCCGCCTGACGATCACCTCCTTTTTGCGCAACCAGCCTTCCTTTCAGGGGATAAATCGCATTCGCCAAGGGGATTATGTCAGCTTGTGTGAAACCCTTCCGCCAGTATTATGAACGCACTTGGTCCCAGGGCATCAATCTGTGCTGGAGTCGGCTTGTGCAGAGTCCATCCCTGACGCAAAAGAGCTCAGTCGGTGGGTCGCTGGATGAACTGGCTGTCATTGTCGAGGGGGCCAAGAAGCACTACCAGATGGGGACGGAGTGCGTTAAGGCACTCGATGGCATCGACCTGCAGATCCGCAAGGGCGAGTACGTCAGCATCATGGGGCCGTCAGGGTCCGGCAAGACCACGCTTTTCAATGTTGTCGGCGGCCTGACCCAGCCCACCCAGGGCCAGGTCTTCATCGACAAGACGGACATCTCCAAGCTCGACGCCAACGAGCTGGCGTGGCTTCGCTGCCGCAAGATCGGCTACATCTTCCAGACGTTCAACCTCATTCCGATCATGACCGCCCTGCAGAACGTCACCCTGCCGATGATCTTCGCCGGCATCCCCAAGGCCGAGCGCGAGGACCGGGCCGTGGAGCTGCTCCGGATGGTCGGCCTGGACCACCGCGCCAACCACAAGCCGACCGAGCTATCCGGCGGGCAGCAGCAGCGCGTCGCGATCGCCCGTTCTTTCGCCAACGATCCAGCCATCGTCCTGGCTGACGAGCCGACGGGCAACCTGGACCTGAAGACGGGCCTGGAGATCATCAACCTGATGATCGAGATGAACAAGAGAAAGAACGTCACGATCATGTGTAACACGCATGATCTGAAGATCATCAACGCCTCGGACCGGATCATCTGGATTCGCGACGGTCGGGTGGACCGGATCGAGACCAAGGACGAGATCCAGGTGCAGGTCGGCTCGATGACGGACAGCACGGGGAGAGACGCGGCGACGAGGTAGTGGTTTGGGAAAGGCATGACAGAAGACCGGCCACAACTTATCGCTTCGCTGGGGCCCAGCCTGCACACCAGCAGCCAGTTCCCGCTTTCGGCTGCGTTCGTGTTTGCGCTGCAGGGGATCCGGCTGCGGCTGGGGCGCATGGCGCTGGTCTTTTTTGGCATCTCGCTGGCGATGGCGTTCACGGGGGCGCTGCTGGCAACGGACGTGCTGTACCGGTTCATCCCAGCGGCGGCGGTCGAGGGCCAGCAGTCGGCGTCGGCCTTTCGCTGGATGTGGGTGGGGGTCGCGCTGCTGATCAGCACGAGCGGGACGCTCAACGCGATCCTGATGAGCGTCACGGAGCGGATCAAGGAGATCGGCACGCTGAAGTGCCTTGGCGCCAAGAGCATTCATATCATCGAGATCTTCGTGTTCGAATCGGCCCTGCTGGGCCTCTTGGGAGGTCTCCTGGGGGGGCTGCTGGGCTACGGCTTCGCCATCGTGAGCTTCGCGATGAACATCTCCAGCAAGTATCTGTCGGGCCAGGCGTTATTGCAGTCGTTCAAGGTGGTCCTCGCATGCGTGGGTCTGAGCATGACGCTGGCGCTTCTTGCGAGCATCATCCCCGTGCTGGTGGCGGCCAGGATTGAGCCGGCCAGCGCGATGAGGTACGAGGTCTGATGGATTCAGTGACGGAAATCCGTGCAGCGGAGGCGCCCGCAAGGCGGCTGGTCGGCGAGCGAGCCGAGGCGGCGCTGACGGCCCGGAGCCTGTTCACGGGTCTGTCGCTGGTGCTGATCTGGACGCTGGCCGTCTGCTACATGGTCGTGTACGTCTCGACGTTCAGTTACCAGCTGCTGATGATCATGGGCTTCGGGGCGATGCTGACGATCTTCCTGCTGCACTACCCGCGGCTGTACCTGGCGTCGCTGGCGGCTGTGCTGGGGGGGTACGGCGGGAATGAGCTGGCTGTGGAGTGCCCCCGACCAGAGGCAGTTGCTGATCGGCGGCCTGCTGCGCTCGCTGCCGGTGCTGGCACTGCTGGTGACGATCGGGGCGCTGCAGGTGCGGCGGCGGATGACCAAGGCTGAATCGGCCGCGGTGTACGCGATGGTGGCCATTGCGATTCCCTGGTCGGTCTCGATCAAGGCGTGCATCGAGAGTTCGGTCTCGAACCTGCTGGACAGCAATCGGCGTCAGGAGAAGCAGGCCTACCAGTGGGCCCGGGACATGCCGTGGTGGGCCCCGACGGTGCAGCCGCCTTCGGGGCAGGCCGAGCACGAGGCACGGGTCCTGGCGAGTCTGGCGCAGGCGATCCAGGAGGACGACGAACCGCTGCGGGCGTCGCTGCTGGCCCTGCCGCCGACGGTGTTCTATTACAACGACCACCGGGACGTGTTCGGGCAGATGGCGGCGCTCAAGCCGGCCCGGGAGGAGTGGCAGAAGCAGCGGTATCTGCCGCAGTTCGAGCAGACTCAGCACGCGGGTCCGGTGGGGGTCGCTGCGGCCGGCCTCGCTGCTGGGGGTGCGGCGCGAGTCGGCTGCGTTGGAGGATTCGCTGGAGGTGATGCGGTCGCGCCGGCCGCGGTGGGAGGCGCTGGACAAGGCGGTCGAAGGCTTTTCGCGCGGCTCGCCGGACGGGGCGGTGCCGTGGGGCCTGTGGTGGCGGCCGCTGCTGTACTGGGCGGGCATGTGCGGCAGTTACATCGCGATGCTGTTCGGGCTGCTGCTGATGTTCCGGCGGCGGTGGATCGAGCACGAGCGGCTGCCGTTTCCGTGGGCGCTGCCGGCCCTGTCGGTGATCCAGGGGGAGGCGGTGGGGCGTCGGCAGTGGATCGCGTGGCTGATCGGGCTGGGGCTGTGCGTGCCGGGGATCATCTACGCGGGGCTGCAGGTGGGGGCGATCGCGCCGATCCCGATGCTGCCGTGGTCGGGGCACCAGGGGACGATCTTCGGCGGCTACGACCTGTCGAGCCTGGGGCTGCTGTACAAGACCGCGCTGTACTTCTACTGGTGCCCGTTCATCCTGGCGATGTACCTGCTGATGCCGACGGACGTGCTGCTGACGATCGCGCTGACGTACGTGCTGTCGGCGCTATTGGGCCAATCGTTGCTGCTGTCGATGGGCATGGACATCGGCAAGACCGTGCTGGATGCCTTCCGGGGCTGGGGCATCCGCTCGGGCGGCTGCGCGGGACTGCTGATCTGGGGTCTCTACTTCAACCGCAAGACCATCTGGACGTACCTGAAGGGGCTGGTGGGGGCCGGCCGACCGACCCACCCGGACCAGAAGGATGAGCTGGGCCGCGGGCTGGTGGCCGGGATCTTCCTGGCGGGGCTGGCGGGCTTTTTGCTGCTGGGCTGCTACTCGACGAGCTGGCCGATGATGCTGTTCCTGGCCTTCTGGGTGCTGGCGTACGCGTTCGCGCAGGTGCGTCAGCGGGCCGAGGGGATGCTGTTCACGTACGAGAACAACGTGACCTCGCACCAGCTGGTGAGTTTACAGCGGGACGTGCTGCACGACCACCCGAACCTGGTGGGCAACCCGAACTACCCCGACGCGGTGGCCACCGGCAACGCCTGGGGGGTGCACTGGATGGCGTGGGCGTTCGCCGGGCAGCTGAAGACATTCGGTCCGCAGAACATGCTGATGGAGATCTTCAAGATCGCCCACGAGGTGCGGGCGAACATCCGGCAGATCGGCCTGGCGGTCCTGCTGGCGGTGGTGGTGGTGGCGCTGCTGACCCCGCCGTTGTACGTGAAGTTGATCTACCTGTACGGCTTCGAGAACACCTACCAGGAGGGTTGGGCGCCCTACAACAGCTTCACGCAGTGGAGCGAGCGGGCGTGCAGCTACGGCATCCACAGCGTCAGCCGCGTCTACATCAATCCCGGCGCGGGCAATTGGTTCATGGTGTACCAGGCGCCGATCTGGATGCTAGTGGGCATCTCGGTCGTCGGTGTGCTGACGTACCTGCGGCGCGAGTACGTTTGGTTCCCGTTCTCGCCGGTGGGCTTCGTGCTGGCTGGGGAGGTCGTCGGCACGCGTGTGATGTACTACACGCCTGACTATATGTGGTTCACGATCCTGCTGGCGTGGATCATCAAGAAGACTGGTGTTCCGCTGGCTGGGGGTGCGCTACTACAACGAGCGGATGCTGCCGTCGCTGCTGTACCTGCTGATGGGGATCATGTTCGGCATGCTGCTGTACCTGCTGAAGTACGTGTCGCTGGGCAAGGGGTTTCTGTCATGAAGACAGTTGCCAGTTGCCGGTTGCCGGTTGCCAGCGAATTGTCACCTTATCCGTTGCGGGGTGCCACGCCCGCGGCGTTTGCGGGGGTGTTGCTGATCGCGATTGTCACGCTGGCCGGATGCTCGCCCAGCAACCGGCCTACCGACGCCAGCGAGGCGACGCTCTCGTTCGAGCAGGTCCGCGCGGCGGCCAGCCAGATGGCTACGGATATCCGTAGCGACGCGGAGCGGATCGCCGACTTCGGTTCGCGGCAGACGGGGCAGGTGGGCTGCCTCCAGACGTATGAGTTCGTCCGGTCCGTCTTCGCGGAGCTGGACGCCGGCCGCAACACGCTCAAGGAATTCGGCAGCGTCGTGACCGTCCCCTTGGATCGGTACGGCCAGGACGATTCCGGCGATCACACGACCCTTACCGTCGACGGCCTGGCCGATGGGCAGCAGGTCTGGCAGGCCTATGCCTTCCAACCCAACAACGTGCAGGACTGCCCCACGCGGAGCGAGGACGAGCAGCCCCGCCGCCTGGTCGACCTGCGGATGGGCGAGTGGGAGGGCCTGGCCGGCCAGGTCGTGGCCGATGCCGTCGTGCTGCTGGACTACAACAGCGCCGACGCGTGGTTGCGAGCCAAGGAACTCGGTGCGTACGCGGCGATCTTCGTCGAGCCATCCTGGACCAACTGGCGTCAGAGCGACCTGAAGTACCTGGCGACCGTGCCGCTGTACATGCCTCGCGTGTACGTAGACCGCCGGCAAGGCACGGTCCTTCGCGAGGCGCTGACGGATGGACGCGATGTGCGCGTGACCATTCGGAGCCGGTTGCGGTGGCGGAACGTACAGGCGCCTTGTGTGGAGTTCACGATCCCCGGCAAGGACCCGGCCCGCACCTACATCCTGGCCGGGCACTTCGACGCCCGCAGCATCGTCCCGGACCTGGCCTACGGCGGGGACGAGGTCTGGGGTATCGCGGCCCTGGTGGAGCTGGCCCGCTTCTTCGCGCAGCCGGGGCATCAGCCGGCCGTGAACCTGCGATTCATGGCCGTCAGCGGTTTGTGGCAGGCGCAGCGCCCGACTCGCGACTACATCGCCGATGGTTCGCCGGGTTTCGAGGAGATCGGCCGGCCCGTGCAGCTGGTCATGGGCATTGACTACTCGACCGAGCACGCCGACCTGAACCTGATCCGCGAGACCAGTTATGACGAGATCAACCAGTCGCTCTATCGCTGGCTCAAGCAGGCCATCTTCAGCCAGGGTGGCTGGCACGACGAGATCTACCGGGGGCTGGACTTGCCGCGGCGGGGCGTGAACTTCTACGGCGATGAGCGGCCGTTCATGATTACGACGGCCGACGGTTGGATGGCCCCGCGCGGCTGGCTCTGTCCGTTCACCTATTCCCCCAAGTTCCGCACGGCCAACGAGGCCTGGGCAGCGGTGAGCCTGCCGACCTTCGCGTTCCAGACGGCGTGGCTGTATCGGATGTCGCACAACAGTCCGCTGGACCGTTTCTCCGTCAGCAACGCGGATGCCCGCTTCGCCAACCTCCAGCCGCAAGTGGAGATGACCCTGGCGGTGCTCGACCGTCTGATGCAGTACCCGTCGAAGAAGATCCCGCCGGCAGCGGCGCTGTACAAGCGGCGGGCGGGGTACAACGCCTACACCCAGCTCCGCGGGCGGATCCAGGCGTGGGACCCGACCACGGGATGGTTCAGCACGCGGATGCCGACGGAAGGGGCGAGGGGCGAGGGGCGAGGGGCGAGTGACGGAGGGAAGGCGAGCGGGACGGGGGCGGGCGGCGGGCCGCTGCGGACGTTCATCTATGCCAACTGCAACGACGCGGGCTTCAATGCCGGCCAGGGCGGCCGCGAACGCGGTTACCTCCCCTGGCCTCTGTCGCCGCACCGGCGGGTCCACCGCGAGCTGCAGAGCTTCATGTTCGACGAGCTGCGGATGTTGGACGAGCCGGACTTCCGCATCAACGCGCTGTACAACCCGACGCTCATGCCCAGGTGGACGTGCTGGGCTATGCCCTGGATGACCGGGGCCAGATCCTTTACGCCACCGACTACGGTGTGCACGGCGACGGCAACCCGGCCTTCCAGTGCACCGACATCGGGGTCAACTACTGGGACAAATTCGCCCCGGTCACGCTGTTCCCCTGCGGCAGCGTCGAACTCTACGACCTGATCGACATCGAGCGCTGGGCCTACAACACGGACGCTTTCGGCCAGTACTACATCACCTACGGCGCGCCCGGCAATCACGGCGATCGCGGCGTGCAGCCGTTCATCCGCGTGAGCGAGGTCAAGAACGCCGACAGCCACACCGACATGCGCAGTTGGGGCTATGTGCAGTACGGGCCGACCGCGATGGTCTTCCTGCCGGCCTACACGCCGGACGTCCGCGGGAGCATGGAATCGCAGCGGGCGGAGATCCTGCTGGGCAGTCCGATCACCAAGTTCACGCCGCTGCTGAACGCCGACGAACAGGGCGTGCCGCGCGGCTACAGCGTCGAACAGGGGCAGACCCTGCGGGTCAACGGTCCGGATGAGCTCAGCCGCCGGGGCGTACGCCCGGCAGCTGTGGCGTTTCGACGACCGGCGGCTGCGGCAGTTCGCCTCGCAGGAGGTCGCCAGCCCGCTGGCCAAGGAGTATCACCAGGAGAGCGGGGACCTGCTGGCCAGGGGGGATGCGGACAGCGGCCGGCGGCAGTGGGGCCCGGCCTACGCGGACTACGTGTGGGCGTGGACGGGCGAGGTCAAGGCCTACCAGCATACGATTCGGCTGCTATTGGACGTGGTCAGCACGACGGTGTTCTACTTCACGCTGCTGATCCCGTTCGCGTTCCTGGTCGAGCGGCTGATGTTCCCGCAGACCAACACGGTCAAGACGTGCCTGGTGGCGGCGGCGGTCTTTCTCGCGTTCGTGGGCATGTTGTATGTCTTTCATCCGGGCTTCCAGCTGGCCAACAACATCCTGGTGACGATCATCGCCTTCCTGATCGTGGTGATGACGGTGCCGGCGCTGATCCTGCTGCTGGTCCGGGGCGTGGGGATGCTCAAGGCGATGGGCAGCCGGGCGATCCTGCTGCAGCGGAGCGAGGCCGAGGCGGCCGGGGTGTTTTCGGCGAGCCTGTCGCTGTCGGTGTCGAACATGCGGCGGCGGAAGCTGCGGACGACGCTCACGCTCTCGACGATCACGACGCTGGTGGTGGCGCTGGTGCTGCTGACGACCTCGACGGCCTTCGAGTTCTCGCTGACCGAACCGCAGGAGATGACGGCCACCAGCTTCCACGGCATCCAGATCTACAACGCCACCGAGCGGCGCAGCGCCCTGCTGCCGGAGACCGTGCGGGCCATCGAGGGGCAGCTGGCCGGCGAGGCGCTGGTCCTGCGGCGGGAGTACGTCAACTACGGCTACGACGGGGACGCGGAGAACGGCGGGCTCTACCTGCGGGCCAACGGCCTGAGCCGCGGGTGCCGTACCTGCAGCTGTTCGACGTCCGCGACGCGGAGGTCCGGTACCGCCTGCCGGCTGCCGACGAGCAGGCGAGCCAGGCGACCGTCAGCCTGAAGGACCTGATGCGCGGTAAGGACGGGCAGAGCGTGTGGTTCGCCAAGGATGACACGAACGTCTGCATGCTGCCCAGCACGATCGCCGAGCAGCTGGGCGTGCGGCCCGGAGACACGGTCGAGTTCATGAGCCAGCCGCTGACCGTGCTGGGCGTGTGGGACGCCCGCGTCGCCAAGCGCGACGAGCAGGGGCGGATCGTCCTGGACAAGAGCGGCCAGCCGATCACCTCGCCGGGCCTCCTGGACCGGTTGACCGATCTGGACGCCCAGCCGCTCACGCCGCTGAAGTTCGCGGTGGTGGGGCAGGGGGACGCGAATCGGCCGCTGCACGCGGCCAGCACGGACATGATCATCTTGCCGCGGCGGTTCGAGGAGGTCCAGCGGATCCTGCCGGCGAACACCTGGTCGCTGATCGTGATCCCGCGGGACACGGCGCGGATTCCGGCGCTGGCGGCGGAGCTGAGCAAGAAGGTGATGAACACGGATGTATTCTACTACTATACGAAGGACGGGCAGGACCGCATCGAGATGATCTCGCTGCGCCAGACGACGAAGGTCAAGGGCAGCGGGATGATGTTTTTCATGCTGCTGATCGCGGTGCTGATGATCCTGGCGATCATGATGGGGACGGTCCACGAACGGATGCGCGAGATCAGCATCTTTTCGTCGGTGGGCCTGTCGCCGCGTCACGTGGCGGGGATGTTCCTGATCGAGTCGCTGGTGTACGCGGGGATCGCCAGCGTGCTGGGCTACTTCGTCGGGATTGCGGCGCTGTGGTTCCTGGCCCGCTGGCACCTGCTGCCGCAGGGCTTCTACCCGAACTACCTGGGCGTGTACGTGCTGTACGCGATCGGGATGGCGATGCTGGCGACGGTGGCCAGCAGCCTCTATCCGATCCGCGTGGCGGCGACGCTGGTCAACCCGTCGCTGGAGCGGTCGTGGAAGATCGAGACGGCCCCCGAGGGCGACACGTGGCGGATCCACCTGCCGTTCATCGCGACGACGCGGGCGGAAGTGCTGGGGATGCTCACGTACGCGTACGAGTTCCTGGCCGTGCACCAGGGCGAGCGGAGCGGCCAGTTCGTCTGTCAGGCCCCGCCGCAGTCGGTGACGGACAAGGCCTCCCCTGGCGTGCAGATGGATGTGTGGCTAGCGCCGTTCGAGCGGAACGTCACGCAGCACGTGCTTCTGCGGGCCGAGGCCGGAGGAAACGGCGCAGACGGCCACGGGCAGCGGCGGACCCGGTACAGCGAAGGGAGCGAGGTGGGGATTCTCTCTTGAGATCGAGCGCCACAGCGGGCCGCCCTACCTGTGGCTGCGGAGCAACCGGGCCTTCGTCGACGCCCTGCGCAAGCACCTGCTGAACTGGCGAGGGATGAGCAGTGCGCAGATAGAGCAGTTCGTGGTGCAGGCGGAGACGCTGTTTGGGATTGTTGGACCTTTGTAGTCGGTTAACCGGAACGACAAGGGCCGCGAATGGATCGTGGGATTCTGAATAGACATGGCCGGCAAGACCGGCCGGGTGCCCCATGAGCACGGCTGTCCGGCCACGCCCTACGGAGTGCGACCGGCCCTGGCGGAGGCCCTGGAGAGCGGGCTGACCAGCCGCACCTGGCCGGTCATCCTCTACGGGGCGTTCATCCTGATGCCGGCCAACATCTACCTGATGCTGGTGGCCGGCCAGTCGCTGCTGGGGCCGATTTCCTTCATCGCCCTGATCCTGTGGGTGGAGGCCGCGCGCCTGTCGCGAAAGCCGCTCTCGACCGCGGAGGCGTTCATCGTCTATTCGGTCTCGGCGGTGGCGGCTGGGCAGATGCTCTTCTACATGTACGCCCTGTACCCGGCGTACTTCCGCATCAGCGAGATCAGCAACTCGACGCTGTTCAGCTTCAAGGACCCTGTCAGCGGCGTAGTGAAGACCTTCGGCGAGGCGGCGCCGCGGTGGTGGGCCCCGCCGCGGGAGATCGTCCTGCAGCGGTCGTTCCTGCACAGGGAGTGGCTCGTCCCGCTGATAGTGGGCGCCGCCGCCTGGGTGTGCCACATGCTGGCCGACCTGTCGATGGGCGTGTTGGGCCGCGAGCTGTTCATCAAGGTGGAGAAGTTGCCGTTCCCGTACGCCCACCCGCCGGCCGAGGCGTGCAAGGCCCTGACCCGCAATGACCCGGAGCCCAAGAAGGTCTTCACGATCTGCGGGCTGTTCGGGACGGTCTGGGGCCTGATCATTTACTTCCCGGTGGCGCTGGGCAAGAAGATCGTGGACTTTCCGATCCCGTGGGCGGATTTCAATCACTCGCTGCACTCGGTGCTGCGCGGGGCGTCGTTCGGGGTGGCGATGGACATCCTGGCCTTCACCGGCGGGTTCATCGTTCCGCTGCGGGTGATTGTCAGCATGCTGATCGGGGCGTTCGCCATCCAGTTCGTCGGCAACGCCTGGGCGACCGGCGGTCTTGCGGAGCTGCTGGGCCGGCTCGGCTTGGAGTCGCTGGCAGTCTCGCCGGCCTGGCAGGGGATCGCCAATCCCGCGACGGGGCAACACTATTTCAACCGCTACATCGAGGGCATGGGCATCAGCCAGGTCCTGCCGAACCAGCTGTTCACGTGGATGCCGGTGTTCATCGGCGGGATGGTGGCGGCCGGCGTGCTGAACATCCTCTCCAGCCCGCGCAGCTGGTGCGGACGTTCAAGGGCCTGCTGCAGACCGGGCGGACCAGCGCCAGCCGGGACGACCAGACGATTTCTCTGCTGCCGCTGGCGGTCCTGTTCGTCTCGAGCGTGCTGGGGGCGGTGCTGCTGTTTCGCATCCTGAACCCGGGCTTCCCCTGGTACATCATCGCGCCGTTCGCCCTGTGCTGGTCGATGTTGTTCAGCCTGATCGACATCCGCGCCGTCGGCACGACGGGCTACCGCATCGAGCCGCCGTACGTCCGCGAGGGGATGATCATCTCGATGAAGCCGGCCAACATCAACGTGTGGTTCGCTCCGTGGCCGGTGCCGCTGGGCTCATCCAACTGGGTGCAGAACTTCAAGACCGCCGAGATCGTCGGCTGCCGGCCGCGCAGCCTGATCCTGGCGTTCCTGCTGCGCCTACCCGGTCGGCATGCTGGCCAATCTGCTGTTCGTGAGCATCTTCTGGTCGATCGCGCCGATCCCGTCGGCGGTGTACCCGTATTCGGAGATCGTGCTGCCGGTGTGGGCGAACAACCTGTGCATCTGGATCTCGGCGGCGCTGCCGAACGCCAGCGAGGGGACGAAGCAGCTGGTCAGTCAGCTGTTCAACTACCACTGGATGCTGGCGACGTTCGGGATCTTTACGGCGATCTTCCTGCTGGGCAAGGTGTTCAAGCGGGTGGCAGCTGTCGGTGATCGGGCTGGCGGTGGGTATGGTCATGCCGCTGCCGTTCGCGGTGTCGCTGTTCATCGGCGGGATGATCGCCCAGTACATCCGGCGCAAGACCAGCCCGGAGTGGTTCGCGGTCAACCGCAACATCATCGTGGCGGGCCTGGCCGTGGGCGAGGGCGTGGTGATCGGGCTGTTTGCCGCGATCGCGGCGCTGAAGAATTCGTTGATTGCGCTGCCGTACTGACGGCAGTTGTCAGTGACCAGTTGCCAGTTTCCAGTTGTCAGTAACAGCAAGCTGGGTGCCATGGCCGCGTTGTTTGCGGCCATGCCGGCCTGGGGATGCGGGAGCGCCGTTCGAGATCGTACCATGGCTGTGGTTCTGGCTGAGAAGACGAAACGAACATCTGCCGCGCTGCGACGGATGCGCGTGCAGGGGACCAGCGGATATCCTACCCATCCGCTGGTACCGTACGCCTTCCTCGTGCCCGCGATCCTGCTGTTCGCGGCCTTCAGTCTCTATCCGATCGTGCGGGCCTTGGCGTGGAGCTTCACCGATATGACCCTGCTGGCACCCGAAAGCGCCCGATGGATCGGCCTGGGGAACTATGCCGACGCCCTGCGCGACCCGGAGCTGTTCGGCCCGCCCGGCGGGACCGGCGCGTTCTGGAACACCTTGCGGTTCGCCGCGTGGCTGCTGCCGGGCTACATCGTCATCCCGCTGCTGCTGGCAGCCATGTTGGACCGGATCACCCGCGGGCAGGTCGTGCTGCGGACGGCGATCTTCGTGCCGGTGATCATCTCGATGGCGGTGGCGGCTGTGATCTGGGTGATGATCTACGACCAGAACTACGGCCTGGTGAACCTGGCGATCCTGCACCTGCGCAACGGCGTCAACGCCTTGGTTGCCTTGGTCCGCCGCAACCCGGCGCCGCTTTTCACCTTCGATCCGCCCAACTGGCTGGGCGAGCAGGGGTGGGCGATGCCGGCCCTGGCAATCATGTCCTTCTGGAACGGCATGGGGCTGAATGTCCTGCTGTTCCTGGTGGGCTTGAACCGCATCGAGCCGGAGCTCTACGAGGCCGCCCACGTCGACGGGGCGGGGCCTGTCCGGCAATTCGTGGCCATCACGCTGCCGATGCTGCGGCCGACCACGTACCTGGTCGTCCTGTTGAGCGGCATCGGGGCGTTGCACGTGTTCGGGCAGATGTACATCATGACGCAGGGCGGTCCGGCCAACAGCACGCAGTCGTACGTGATGTACCTGTACAAGGTGGCGTTCTCGCCGATGCGCAACTGCGAGTTCGGCTACGCGTCGGCCCTGGCGTTCATCCTGGCGGGCGGGATCTTCGTCCTGAGCGCGTTGAGTCAGCGGTTCAACCGGGCGGCGGATGGTGACACTGACGGGGCCGGAAGGGAACCACGGAGGCACGCCAGACACGGAGAACGGCGCACGGGCAGACCTGGAGAGGGGAAGACAAGGCGCGACGGGAGCAGCGGGTCCCCAAGCGACGACGCATATGAAGAAGCTCAGTTATACGATTCTCATACTGACTGGCATCGTGGGGATGGTTCCCTTTCTCTGGGTCATCTACGCCTCGTTTCTGCCGACGCCCGACATCAACGCGGGGCTGCTCTGGCCGCGTAACGGGGCCGGCGCGTTCGAGCTGGGACAACTACCAGCGGGTCTTCGCCAAGATGGAGGGCTTCGGCACGTGCTATTTCAACAGCGTGCTGCTTGCCACGTTCGGCACGTTCCTGACGCTGCTGGTCGGCTCGATGGCGGGGTTCGCCTTCGCCAAGTTCACCTTCCCCGGCAAGAAGAGTCTGTTCCTGGCCTTTATCCTGACCATCATGATCCCGGGCGAAGTGACGCTCATGGGCGTGTTCCACATGCTGCTGAAGCTCAAGCTCTACGACACGCTGACGGCGCTGCTTCTGGGTTACACGGCGGCCAACCTCGTGCTGACCGTCTTCATCATGCGCAACGTCTTCCTGACGGTGCCGAATGACCTGATCGACGCGGCCCGCATCGACGGGGCGTCCATCTGGCAGATCTTCTGGCAGGTGATGGTCCCGGTGGGCGCCAACGGCCTGGCGGCCGCGGCGGTGCTGGTGTTTCTGAACATCTGGAATGAGTATGTTTTCGCCCTGACCATGACGGTGTCGGACCGGGCGCGGACGCTGCCGGTGGCCATCCCGCTGCTGCAGTTGCAGTGGCAGCTCAAGGACACCGGGGCGCTGTTCGCCACCGTGATGCTGAGCTTCCTGCCGGTGACGGTCGCGTTCATCTTCCTGCAGAAGTACTTCGTCCGCGGGCTCACCGCAGGAGCGGTGAAAGGATGACAATGTGACAATATGGCAATGTGACAATATGAAGATGTGACGGCGCGACAAGATGACAGGTGCTGCCGGGTGCCATGGCCGCGCTGTCTGCGGCCATGCGATTCCTGGAGACTTGAACAGGCGCTGCAAAGGACTGGTCCGGTGCTGCAACGACTCGCATACATCCTGTTGGCCCTGGTGGTCGCCCTCGTGGCGGCTGAGCAGGGGTACGTCGCGCGGATGCAGAAGCCGCTGGCGCGGCCGGTGGTCCGCATCGGCTGCGCGGGCTGGCAGAAGGCGGAGATGCCGTTCGAGTCGTTCATCGTCGCCTACCAGCAGCTGCACCCGGACGTCGAGATCCAGCTGAAGGTCATGCCGCCCGAGGACCAGAACAAGCTCGATGATGCTCTGGCTGGAGGGACGCACGCCGCTGGACGCGGTCCTGGGCCTGGCCAACGAGGAGATCTACACCTACATCCAGATGGGCGTGCTCGAGGACGTCCAGAATCTCCTGACGCCGGAGCAGATGGCCGAGTACCTGCCGGCCAGCCTGGACGGTTCCAGCGTGCCGGGTCCCGACGGCAAGATGCACCGCTACATGATCCCGTTCACCATTGAGATGATGTGTCTGAATGTTCGCCAGGACCTGCTGGCCAAGCGGGGCATCACCGAACTGCCGGCGACGTACGCCCAGCTGCAGGAACTGGCCGGGCGGGTGGGCGACATTCAGGACGTTACCGGCCACAAGGTCTGGCCCGTCTGCGTGGACTTCAGCCAGTACGTGTTCTTCGGTCAGAACTCGTACGTGCCGATGCTGGCTGACTTCACGGACGGGCACATTACCGACGCCCGCGGCCGCCTCGACGTGAGCAGCCCCGCAGCGGCGAAGGTCTTCGTCACGCTGCGCGACTGGGTTCGGCGGGGCATGGTCAGCAACTCGTGCACGAACTATCAGCAGGCGGACCGGGACTTCCAGGCGGGCCTGGGGGTGGTCTACCCGCACTGGCAGAGCCGCGGGCCGCTGGTCGAGCAGGACTTGCGCAAGGTCGACCCGAACGTCAAGGTGGCGATCTACCCCGCCCCCGGCAGCGACCGGGCCGGCAGCCTGGTCAGTTCCTACGGGGCGATCATCCCGACCTGCTCGCCCAACAAGAAGGTGGCGGCGAAGGTCTGCTACGAGATGCTCAGCCACTGGATCCAGCCGGCTGTCGTGGCCACCGGAAAGCTGCCGCCGATCAAGAGCGTGTACGAGGCCCGGGGCTTCGACAAAGATCCCGAGTGGCTGCAACAGCTCCGCAAGCCGCATGGGAACGTACCGGCCGAGCAGCGCCCCGAGTGGCTACGGGAGATCGAGAAGCTCTACGCTGACGCATCGCTGCCGGACTGGATGCTTCGCCTGCAGCCGAGTTTGTTCAAGGGCTACACGTTCCCCGACGTGACGATGTGGGGCAAGGTCTGGCCCGCCCTGGCGATCACGTTCCAGGAGTGGCTGGCCGGCACGTACGGCGATGACGTGAATGCGGCGATGACGGTTCTGCAGGAGCGTGTTGACACCGAGTACAAGCGGAGCGACAACGTGCTGCGGGGGTTGGCGGGGCGGCGCGGCGCGGGGAGGTAGACAGCCAGGAGGGAAGGCTTACGGAACGGGTGGCTTGGAGGTTCACAGAGCTCTTAGGATGCTTTTGCTGAGATGCAACCATGGATCCAGACTCATTCTTCTCTATACCACGTCGGGCCTTCCTTGATACTAATGTCGTCAACATGGTCCTAGACTACGGGGAGTTCATTCATGAAAATGTTCCCCTGCCTCCTGGTCTCCGACCGAAGCGACAAAGGGAGATCGAGTCACTGGCAGGTATTTTCGACACAGGTCAGCGAGCGTCCTGGCAGTTCGCGGTCTCCCCTTTGACGTATCAAGAGGTTAATGCTACCAGCGATCCCACTCGACGAGCAAGTCTGGAGACGTGGTTCGCTGAGTTATGGTATTGCTGGCGCGACATCGTAACCAAGATGGATAATCTGCCCAGTTTCATAGAGGCGGAGGAGATCCGTGTTGGGTTGCTGTCGTCTGGGGTCCTTGGCATTCTGCCGGACGTGCACGACAGGGTACTTCTTGTTGACGCGGTAGTATAGCGTTGTGACTGCTTCTGTACGCTGGACAAGCGGACTATCCTGAAGCATCGAGACGAATTGCACGGACTGCCACTCAGAATCCTGAGCCCGAGCGAGTGGTGGTCAGAGATCAAGCCTTGGGCTTCGCTGTGGTGCTGACCGGAACATGCTGAGGAGTCACAGGTACTGTCTGCCGCGGGGCGATGGGCACGTCATGAAATACAGGAAAACAAAGACAACCGCTCAGGCGGGAGTCATACATGTCGAGAAGGTGGTGAACGACCACGGCTCCATATTCCGACCTGTGCACGGAGAAAGTGACGTCGGTATTGACGGGTTCATCGAGCCTGTGCTGGGCGGAGACCGCATCTGGACACCTGATCGGTGTTCAGGTAAAGACGGGAGATTCATATCTGGGGCCAGCAGGTGACGAGTTCGTGGTGGACGTTGACGAGGAACACTTAGACTATTGGCTGAACTTCGCTGTGCCTGTCATCCTCGTCTGCTATTCGCCGTCCCGGGACATTGCTGCCTGGATCAGCATCAGGGACTATGTGGAAGATGAACGTTATCACGGACGTTTGCCAGTGACTCGTATCCGCGTACCTTTTCACAGAAGGTTCGATCAACAAGCGCTAATGAGGGGAATTGCTGGTCTTGCACGTGCTCGAGTGGATGAACGGCTTCTCCTGCGAATGGCAGACATGTGTCTGAGTGAGGACGCGCAGGTGCGTCACGACGGGTTCCAGATTCTGTCAAGGCATCCTGATTCCCGCGAGCTGAAGGTGACATGCTTCCTTGCTCGTCGCTTGATAATGGATCCACTCACCGATACGGCTAAGGACGCTCTTTTTACGCTCGGCTTCGGTGTGGGTAGAAGGCGGTGGTCCTGGCACCCAGGCAATCGCGATGAGGCGGCAGTCGCCTCGTACGCAGGTGGGCTCTGCAGCGACCTAACCGAAGCCGAGATCCTGCGGTTGCTTGAGCTTTGCGATGACGAAGCCTTCAGCGGGCCGATGGGGTTAGGCGAGCGGCTCCTGGACGTAATCCGCTGCTGTTACGATACGTCGAGGCTCGGTTCTAGCCAGAGTCCTGCGCAATCCGTCCCAACCCATGCAGCGTCGAGCAAACGCGCTATACCTTCTCCATGATTGCGATGATGATGAACTTGAGGAAGCACAGTCTGAGACTGCGGGGCGACGTGGACGTTCGGCTGGTCGTTGATTGGTTGTCCTCTCCGTGAGTGGACGTACGTGCAACACTGGTGTTGGGAGGGTGGTTGGGTGTATCTGTTTAGCGGTCTGAGGTGTTAGCCCGCCGGGGCGGGGAGGAAGTGCCCAAGGTAGGCGGCTCGCTGACGGGGTGTGGCGCGAATCAGGTTTGACAGCAACCTCAGGCTGTCGCGGGTCTGCTGAGCGCAGGTGGCAAACAGACTACCCAGCACCTCCTGGGCATGGGCCCCGGCCCACGTGCGATTTCCCCCGAAGACCTTGCGATTGGCCACCATCGGACGGATCGCCTGCTCGGCTGGCCAGTTGCTCGCCTCCAGCCCCCATACGTACAGGAACGTGAGGATCTGTTCGGCGTGCCGGGCCAAATGGTCCCGGAACTTCCGGTTACCTTCGTGCGAGAGCCTCCAGCCCAGCAATCCCTTCAGTCGCGATTCCAATCGCCCCTGCGCTACAGCCAAGCCGTAAGAGCTGATCGAAAAGACATCCCGTCGGTCCCGCAGGTCCAGGGCGTCCAGCAACAATTGGTGAACCTGCCGCGGGAAGCGGACCGCCCCGCGGCGGGCCCGTTCCAACAGGTCCTGGGCCCGGCGCAGCAGGTGGGTGACACACTGCTGATGCTCCGCCTGCTCCAGGCCGTCATACGGAGCCCACCCGTCATGCGTCATCCACCCGCTATAGTCTCTGCCCAGCACCTCTTCCAGCACATCGCGGCCGCGGCTGGGACGAATCACGTAGTATCTGACCTGCTCGCCCGCGAAGACCCATAGCCACTTCAGCAGCCCGCCGACCTTCCAGCCCGTCTCGTCGGGATAGACCGTATCGCTGGCCCGCACGATCTGGCCGATGCGGTCGTAGAACGCTTCGGCTCGCTGCGCTGCCCGCTGCACGACCTGGGCGGCCCCGCCTCGGCTGATCGAGATGCCGAAGCCGTCATTTAACAGTCCCTGGATGTCCCCGTAACTCAGTCCGTACTTGTCCTTCATCATCGCGATCAGGGCTTGCAGGTCCGGTCCGGTCTGTGAGGCCGCCGCCCCGCTCGCCTGCGAGGTCTGCAAGCGATGCCGCGGACGAATGCGTCGGCCGCACGCGCGGCACCCTCCGACGTGGACATCGAACCGCCGTACGAGGGGCTTGCGCGGGATTTCGACCTGGAATTGCCGATCGATGTGATCTTCCCGCACAGGCCCGCCGCAGTCGGGGCACCGCTCGGGCAGAGGCACGTCGTGGATCTCGTCAGGCATCTGCTCCGGCAGAGGGCGATGCGCCTTGGGACCATAATCTGCCCCGGCCTTGCGACCGGGAAGCTTAGGGTTTGCTTTGGGCGGTCCCTTGGAAAACGGCGCGGCTTGCCGTTTGGTGGCTCGCAGGGCTTCCTGGAATTGGGCGGTCAGTTCGCGAACTTGAGCGGTCAACTGCCGAACCTGCCCTTCCAGTTCCGTTACTCGCTGCCGGAGTTGCTGATTCTCGGCCAGAAGTTCTTCGTAACTCGCTCGGGCCATCCTTGACCCCGCTTGCTCGCCGGTTCCAACCGCGTCGCAACCCAAGTTCCACCGCGCCGGCGGCAACACTATTATATGCCAACCACTCCGCTCACCAATCAGTGTCTTTCAGGCCGCTAAACAGATACGTTGGGTTTAGCAGCCTGGGGTATCGGTTACTGGGAAGTTGTTCGGCCTGTCGAGGCCATGGTCAGAAGGGATGAATCTGGCAAGACTCTCCAGCCACGTTTGGTCAACTGTTCCCGTTACCGGTACCCGCTGACAACCCCCCCCCGACCACCAACAGCGGACCACTGACTAGGGACGACGGACAATTCCCGGAACCGTTCGCTCCCTCCTGCCATATGCCTTCCTGTACAATGCCGGCTTTGCGGAGGAGGTTCTTACCCCTGGACGCTCTCGATTCGATCATGCAGGCCGTGCATTGCGGCGATCAGCAGGCCCTCTGCTCGCTGGCGACGGTGCACCGGCACCGGCTGGAGGGTTTGGCGCGGCGGATCCTCAACGACGACGCGGCTGCCGAGGACGTCGTGCAGGAGGCCCTGCTGGCCATCTGGCGCCAGCGCGACCGGTACACGCCGGGCAAGCCTGCCTGGCCGTGGATCGCGCGGATCGTCCGCAACGGCTGCCACCAGCAGTGGCGCCAGCGGGGCGGCCGGCGGAAGCGCAGGCCAGCCCTCAATGTCGCGCTGGAGATGGCGGAGTACGTGGCGGCTCCGTCGCCCTCGCCGGCTGCGCAGGCGCAACAGTCCGAGTTCATCCGCCTGGCCAGGCAGTCTGTCGAGTCCCTGCCACCGACGTGGCGGGAGATCATCCACCTGTCGGTCTTCGCGGACCTGGCGGAGACTGGGATCGCCGACCTGCTGGGCATCACGGCCGGTACGGTCAAGTCGCGCAAGCACAGGGCGCTGGCCGCCCTGCGGGAAAACCTGGCGAAATACGAAGGAGACACCAAATGAAGTTTCCCGAGGCTGCTACTGATATTCTCGACATGCTGGCTGACCCGAACAGCCTGATTCCTGCCGAGCCGCCGGTCGTCGGCGAGGACCCGCTCGGCTGGACGAGCCCGGTCCCCTACACCCAGACCCTGGCCATGGCCCGCCGCAAGACCGGCCTGTCCTGCGCGCTCGCGTGGGGTCGGGCCCGCCTGCAGGGGCACGCCGTGATCCTGGCCGCAAGCGACTGGCAATTCATCGGGGCCAGTATCGGCATCGCCGAGGCGGCGGCGTTTTCGCAGTGCGTCGAGGCTGCTGTGCGTGAGCGTCTGCCGGTGATCTGGATCGCCCGCGGCGGGGGGCTCCGCATTCAGCAGGGCACGTACGGCCTGGCAGCCGTCGCGAAAGTGCTCGCCGTCCGCAATGTGCTGGCCGAGAACGGCATCCCGCTGATCAGCGTGGCAGCCGATCCGCTGTTTGCCGGCTGCACGATCTGCGCGATGCAGGGGGACGTGGTCCTGGCGATCGAGGGGGCGCGGATCGGCTTTGCCGGCGCGAAGGTGGTCGAGATGTTCGAGAAGGGGCCGGCCCCGGCGGACTTCCAGACCGCCACGTATGCGCTGGCGACGGGACAGGTCGATGCCGTGGTTTCCCTGGACGATTTGCGTCCGACGCTCGAGACGCTCTTACAAACTCTGGCTGCGCCGCAGGCAGCTGCCGCGCCGACTCCAGCCACCAGTGCTCAAGGCGGCTCCAAACACGGCCTTTCTTCGGGTGCCACTGGCAGCTTGTCTGCCGGTGCGTTGTTCCTGAAACGGTCCGTCTGCGCGGCGGCTTCAGACGCGGCCAGCAGCGTATCTACACCTCCGGACGCCTGGCAGCTCGTGCAGCGGACCCGGTCGGATGACCGTCCCTCGACGGATGAGATCATTGCGGCCGCGTTCGACTCGTTCTTCGAACTCCGCGGCGATCGCGTCAACGCCGACGACCCGGCCATTGTCGTGGGCCTGGCGCGCCTGGCGGGTCGGCCGGTCGTCCTGATCGCCCACGCCGCGGCCCGCACGGCGGAAGAGAAGATCCGCCACAACTTCGCGATGGCGCATCCGGCGGGACATCGCAAGGCCCTGCGGCTGGTCCGGCTGGCGGAGCGCCTCCGCCTGCCGATCGTCACGCTGGTCGACACGCCGGGCACCTGCCCGGATGTTCGCGCCGAGACTGAAGGCCAGGCCGGCATCATGGGGCAGCTGCTCTGCGAGCTGCTGGCGGCCAAGGTGCCGACGGTCTCGGTCATTCTCGGCCAGGGTAACAGCGGCGGGGCGATGGTGCTGGCCACCGCCGACCGGGTGCTGATGACCGATTCGTCCTACTATGCCGCGATTTCCCCGGAAGGCGCCGCGGCAGTCTTGTGGAAGGATCCGGAAAAGGCGGCCGAGGCGGCCGAGGCGCTGAGATTGGCTCCGGTGCAGCTGCGGGAGGCGGGGCTGATCGACGGAGTGATACCCTTCAGCAGCTCATCTGAGAGTATGGGCGCCATTGTTCGGTTGGCCATTGCGGAAGGGCTGGCTGGTACCGTTTCGAGCGGTCGAGTCCGCCTGCGGGACTGAGGCTGTGGGCGCATCCTGTTTGTGCGGACGCCAACGGGCGGGTATGCTTGACGGCACCGATCTGTGCGAGGATATCCGATGGACATCCGACTCCGCGACGATCTGCCGGCCGGCGTGTCGCACGAACAGCGTCTGTGCGTGGCGAGGGAACTGGCCTCGCGCGTCGTCGCCAAGCACGGTGCCGCCATCGCCGCGATCGCCATCTACGGCACCACGTCGATCAACGTCGACGGCCCCTACAGCGACCTGGACATGACGATCGTGACCTATCCGGATATGGGCCACGAGACCAAGTGCTATACCTGCGGTGGCCTGACGATCAACCTCGACTACCAGACGGTTGAGGAGTCGATGGAAGAGGCGGTTGACCCCAACGAGGGCGGCCCGTGGATGACCGTCGGGGTGCTCTACGACCCCAACGGGGTGATCGAGCAGCTGCGCCAAACGTGGCGGGCCCTGACGGCTGACGACTGCCGCGGGCAGTTCATTCGCTACATGCGCGACTTCCTGGTCACGAATATTGGCAAGATCCGCAACGCCGCCATCGCCGGCGACCGGGCGATGTTCATCCACGCGGCCTGCGACCTGGCCCACGATGTCTGCCGCAGCCTGTGCATGCTCAACGACAAGACGTACGTGACTGGCAGCGCCCGGCTGTTCGGCGAGACGATGAAACTGAAGATCCTCCCGGCCAACTTCACCCAGCTGATCGACATCGTCAGCGGCGCGCGACCCGCCAGCGACCAGGAGATCTACGACGCCGCGGAAAACCTTTGGGCCGGCATGCGGCGCCTGGCGGAGGAGCAGGGATTGCAGTGGGTGTCAAGGGAACTGCAGATCTGACCTACACATCCTCGACCAGTACCACCCGCACAAAGTCACTGGTCATCCGCGCCTTGTGCTTGCAGGCCTCGCCGGCCGGCAGGAAGATCCCGTCGCCGGGCTTGTAGCGGAGGCAGCCGTCGGGGAAGTCTATCTCGAACTCGCCCTCCAGCACGTAGCCGATGTGGCCCTTCTGGCACCAGTCCGGCTCGACGAAGACCTTTCTGTACTCGACCAGCCGGATTCGCCGGCCGTCTCGCGCGAACGCCTTGAACCGCACCCCGGCCATCGGGCTGACCCACGCAATGCCGTCGAAACTGATTCTGCACTGCTGCATGTCGGTCTCCTTACGCGTGCCTAAGCTTGCACAGCCCCGCCTCGGCCGCCAGGGCGAAGAACGCCGGCAGGCTCTTGCGCACCGGCGTGCCGAGCTCCAGGCTGACGATCTGGGCAATCTCCGCGATCGTCCGCTTGCCGTCGGCCCAGTACCAGGCGTTCGTGACCTGGCCGTTCCAGCGGGGGCTGCCCTGCGTCCGCTTCTCAGCCGGCAGACCCTCGAACGTGATCGTTCCCCACACGTTCCGCACGGGGACCAGGTTGCCCGCCGCTGCATCGTCGAACTCGGCGGGCTTTACCTGCAACTCGTCCGGCGCCTCGAACCGTTCGGCGATCGCGCCGATCTTCAGCTGCGCGGTGCTCTTGTCAGCCAGTTTCGCCGTCGACTCGATCGTCTTGCACGCGCCCACCGCCAGAAGTGCTGCCGTTCCGTCTCGTCCGGCTTGACCCGGTCGGCCAGCTCCGCCTGCACCAGCGGCAGCATCTGCTCGGCGAGCCACGCGGCCTCGTCGTCGCCCGCGGCGGCAGCGAAGTACGCAAACACCGCCGCCAGGAACGACGAGCTGTACATCGTCTCGGCATCGAGCGTCGCAGCCGTATCGTCGCTGCAGTGCCACGCCGTGAACTCGTGGCCGCGCCCCATCCAGGGGCTGGCGATGCCGACCATCGGGTCGCTGATCATGTCGTCAGCGGTGGGGACGTGGTTCTCGTAGGCCCAGTGGTAGATCCCCTTGTACGGCTCGGGCAGGCGGTCGAGGACGAGTTTGACCAGGGCGCTGGCGAACGACGGCTTGGCTGCGCCGGGACGGTGCAGGACGATCGGGTAGTCCGGCCGACAACGGTCGCCGACCGTATCCAGGTACAGCCCCACGATGCCGCGTTTGGCGAGTTCCGCCTTGACGCTGTAGAAGCCGACCATGCCGTAGCACTCGTTGACGATCAGCCAGCGGATGCTCCTTCGGGGCTTGGGCAGCACGCCGCGGCCGATCAGGTCGCCGATGGCGGTCGCCGCCTCCACGATGGCCGCGACGCCCGAGTCGTTGTCGTTGACTCCCGCCTCGTAGCCGTGCGCGAAGATGACAACCTCCTGGTCGCGCCGCTCACCGGGCGTAACCGCCGTCGCGCAGGTCATCGTCCCTGGCGCGACGTGGCCGTTGATCTGCCCGGCCAGCGTGACCGGTCCGGCGGCGACCATCTCGCGCAGCCGCTTGCCCACCTTCGGGGGGATCATGAACACCGGCGCGGTGATCTGCCTGGCCAGCACGCCCCAGCAGCCGGGCTCTTCCGACAGTGCGTTGATCCACTGCGTGCGGTGGTCCGGATAGTCCTTGAAGACCCAGTCGCTGATGAATGCCGCGGGCATCGCCTGGCGGGCCCGCTTGATGATCTCCTGCGGGTGCTTGTCGGTCAGCACGAACGCCCCGGCGGGGTAGGGGGCATCGTCCTGGAGCAGCCGCAGCTCCGCCCGCACCATGCCCGGCGTGGCGCTGGACCACTGGGCTACGCACCGCGGCTCGATGGTCCGGCTGCAGAGCAGTTCTTCAACCGGCTCGACCAGGCGCAGCTCGGCTGACTCGCATTGCCATGCCAGCGGCATCGTCCAGTCCTGCATGCGGCTCTCGCCGTCGGCCGGCAGCTCGACCACCTCGGCGTCGCTGCAGCCGGCCTGGAGGAACTGCCCGACCAGCCACGCGGAGCTCCCGGGCGAAGGAGGCGTTGGTGTAGTACTTGTCGTACTCGTTCAGGTCGATGGCGAGCTTGCACGCGCGGGGACCGTTGATAGCCTTGGCGATGGCCTGGCTGATCGTGTCCAGATGCATAGGTATCTCCTGCCGGATGCCTTGCCGGCGATTGTGATCTGTCACCTGGTATACTACCGATGCAGGAGGCAGTTGTCAGTTGCCAGTTGCCAGTTGTCAGTTGTCAGTGGTCCGTTGTCCGTTGCCGAAGGCGACGACAGGGAAAGGCCCGGGTACGACGCCTGCGGCGTCTGCAGGCGTGCCGGCTTGCAGACTGAGATCAGCAGCATATGACTGAGATAGCGACGACAATCCGCGACGCCTGGTTGATGGCCGACGACCAGCACCTGCTCGCCCAGTGCCAGGAGCATCGTTACCGCGCCAGCGGCCCGGGCGGCCAGCATCGCAACAAGACCGAGTCAGCCATCCGCCTGATCCATCAGCCCAGCGGCATTACCGTCACCGCCACGGAGCGTCGCAGCCAGCACGAGAACCGCAGCAAGGCGGTCGAGCGTCTCCGCGAGGTGATCGCCGTGCAGGTCCGCTGTCCGCTCGATCCCGGCCACATAGCGCTCCCGGACCTGCTGCAGGGCACGACGGGCGGGTCGAGGCTTATTATAGGACGTCGCGACCCGCGCTACCTGGTCCTTCTGGCGTGGACCCTGGACGCCATCGCCTCGTCGTCCGGCCGGATCGCCGATGCCGCCCGCCTGTTCGACCTGTCCACCTCACAGCTGGTCGGATTGTTAAAAGAGGAGCCGAAACGTCTAGCCGCAGCCAACGCCATTCGGTCGCAGGCGGGCCTGGAGCCGCTGCGCTAGCGGGGAATGGTCGCCCAGGTTGTATGATATAAGAATCGTAGTGACAGTTAGTTACAGTCTTACATCCGCCCATGGTCGTTGGCAGACGAATTGACCGCGTCGGCTTGTCCGCGGCTCCGATAAACCCCCTTGCCCTGATGCTTTGCGGGCCGGTTTTACGATATACAACTGTGCCCTGCGGCAAGTCCGCCGGACTTGTGCCCCGGCGGGGCGGGGCTGTATCGTGAGTCGCTGTTACAACCGGTCTGCACCTGCGGGGTGCGGGCCCGTTCTACTTCGCAGGTGCCGAAGGGCCAGTGGCGGTTGCGCCGCCTGGCGCCATGCCGCCTGCCAGGAGGAGCCGTCATGCAGGAATTCGATCGTCTCAAGCAGCTGGTCACCGAAGTCGACGAAGACGTTAAGAAGGCAGAAGGCGGCAACAAGGCGGCAGGCACGCGGGTCCGCAAGTACATGCAGGACATCAAGAATGCCGCCCAGGAGGTTCGCAAGAAGATCCTGGAGGTCCGGGCCGTCCAGGAGTGACATCCGCTCCGCGGGCGTCAGGCGATACGTGACAGGCAATCACCCGCAGCCCCCGCACCGGTGCGTGCCGGGGGCTGCCCAGGGAGTTCAACGGCATGCCGCCCCCCCTGTTGGTCGATCTGTCGACCATCGACCTCAACAAGGTCGTTATCTCCAAGGCTGAGATCCTCAAGGGCAACCCCCAGCGATACGAGTTCGAGCAACTCGACTCGATCGTCCACTTCGACGCCGAGAAGCAGATCCTGGTCGGCGTGCGCGACATCAGGGCAGATGAGTGGTGGGTCCGCGGGCACATCCCGGGCCGGCCCCTGTTTCCCGGTGTGCTGATGATCGAGGCGGCCGCCCAGCTGGCCGGGCTGTTCAGCAAGAACGTGTTCCCCGACGTCGAGGTTCGTCGGATTCGGCGGGATCGACAAGGTGAAGTTCCGCGAGGCCGTGGTCCCGCCAGCCAGGATGTACATCCTGACCAAGGCCGTCGAGGTCCGCCGACGTCGGATCATCTGCGACGTGCAGGGCGTGGTCGAGGGCCGGCTCGTCTTCGAGGGGCAGATCACCGGCGTGCCGATGTAGGCTATAGAATGTACGCATGTTGACCGCGATCAGCGAGTTGCTGCCCGAGAGCCTCCAGTGGCTGGCGGGACAGGCCGCCGAGGCCCTGCCCGGTTTGCCCGCCAAGCCCGGCGTCTGGGTCCTGCTGGCCGAGGGGGACCTGCCCGTCCTGGCGGCCACCAGTCAGAACATGCGGGCCTCCGTAGCCGGCCGACTTACCGCCCCCGATCCGGCTCAACGCTCCAAGCGGACCGACCTGAGCCGGACGGTCGTTGCCTGCCGCTACAGGGCTACCCACGGTCGGTTCGAGAGCGACTGGCTCTACGGTCAACTGGTACACGCGGTCTGGCCGCAGGACTTCTGGGATCGGGTGAGTTTTGCGCCGATGTGGATGCTCAAGGCGGCGCCGGTCGCCGGGACCATGAAACTGCAGCCGACCACGACCTGGCCCGCCGAGCCCGACGCCATCGCCCTGGGCCCCATGATGGCCCGCTCGGATGCGCAGGACTTGGCCGATCTGCTGACGGACCTGTTCGACCTGTGCCGCTACTGGCAGATCCTGGCCAAGGCTCCGCACGGTACGCCGTGTGCCTACCACGAGATGGGCCGCAGTCCCGCCCCCTGCGCGGGCCTGATCCCGATCGAGCAATACAATCAGATGGTGCGCCAGGCGATGGCCTTTGCCGGCCGGGACCGCGCGAAGGTGCTGGCCGAGAAGGAGAGCCGGATGAAGGCGGCGGCCGCGGATCTGCAGTTCGAGCAGGCGGCCGGCCTGAAGGACTGGCGCAAGCGCGTCGCTCCGCTCAACGAGCCGCGCTACGCGCACCTGGGCGAGATCGAGCGGTTCGCGGGTGTAGCCGTGTCGAAGTTCCGGGCGCTGGCGCAGCCGTTCTTCTTCCGGGCCGGCGTGCTGGAAGCGGGGGAAGCGGTGAAGTTGTCGAAGATCGAGGAGCACCTGCCCGCCTGGCGGGCGCGGCTGGAGGCGGGTCCGAGCCCTGCGGGCGCGGCGGCGACCGGACCGGCCGCAGGCGCCATCGATGAGCGGACGCGCCAATGGCAGTGTGGCCTGATGGCCACGCACATCTTCCGGCCCGGGCAGAAAGGGCTGGCCTGGATGCCGTTGGAGGCCCAGATGCCCGCCTGGCTCGAGGCCGCCAAGTTCCTGCAGTACCCCGCCGCGACCGAATCGTGATCCTGACCCAGCATGCACGTGACGGCCAGGGCGCCCGACGGGCGGACGGTAACCGACTTCCTGGTGGTTGCCACGACCGAGGCCTTCCGCACCGGAGACGTGGACCTGGCGCAGGTGCGGGCACGAGGGACGGCTGACTACTTCCGCACCAGGCTGCCGAAGTAGGTCCTACCGGTCATGACTTGTCTCCCTGGCTGGCGCACCACCAGGGGTGCTGCCTCATGCCCCCGCGCCATGCCGACATGTGCCGTTTCATTATCGGGCTCTCGGATGGCCCGTCCGCTGTAGTAATCCTATGGCCACCTTGGCCCCGCACAAGGTTGGCGTTGGTTCCTAAAGACCGGCTCGGAGGGAGTCCGATGTAGCAAGCTGGTGCGCAAGGGCCGCTGCGACGGTTCCAGACGATCGGTAGGTGTATCGTGCGAGAAAAGCCGCAGACATGTCCATACCTGGATCTGGCCGATGACCGTTGCTCCGGCCGGCTGACCATGAAGAGCCTGGCGGATGCCTACCGCCTGTGCTTCGGCAATCCGGCGGCCTGCCCGGTCCATCAGCTGCTGGCGTGGGAGCGCAAGTGTGCGGATGCGCGCACGGGAGCTCGAAGCAGTCGGCGTGGCTTAGCATGACCCTCGACGCCGCATTACGCGAATTCCTCGACTACCTCCGCATCGAGTGCGGCCTGGCGGACAACAGCCTGATCGCCTACGAGACGGACCTTCGCGACCTGCTGCGTCTCCTCAAGGCCGACTCGGTTGCCGACGTCGAGCAGGTGAAACTGGCCCACATCCAGGCGTGGCTGAAGGCCCTGGCCGATCGCTCCTTTGCCATTTCCAGTATTGGCCGCAAGCTGGCCGCCGTCCGCATGTTCTGGAAGTACCTGTACGCCAACAGCCGCGTGGCTGACGACCTGGTCCACCTTTTGGAGTCGCCGAAGCTGTGGCACCGCCTGCCGCGAATCGTCGATACCAGCCAGGTGAATGCCCTGCTGGAGGCCCCGGATCCGGAGGATGCCTTCGAGCTGCGCGACCGGGCGATCCTGGAGTTGTTTTACGCTTGTGGGCTGCGGGTAAGCGAATTGGCGAGCCTGCGACTCGGGGACGCCAACCTGGAGATCGGTTTTGTCCGCTGCATCGGCAAAGGCCGCAAGGAGCGGATCGTGCCGATCGGAGGGCCGGCTGCCCAGGCCATGCGGCAGTACCTGTCCGACCTGCGGCCCCGGCTGGCCAACGACGCCGGACAGGAGCGGATCTTCCTCAGCCGGACCGGCAAGCCCCTCGACCGGCACAACATCTACCGGCTGGTGCAGCGCTACGCTCGGCGGGCCGGCATAACGGTCAAGATGACCCCTCACTCGCTGCGCCACTGTTTCGCCTCGCACCTGCTGGCCGGCGGGGCCGATCTGCGAATCGTCCAGGAGCTGCTCGGCCACGCCAGCGTTACGACGACCCAGATCTACACGCACGTCGACCGCGAGCGGCTCAAGCGAATTCACAAGCAGTTCCATCCGATGGGCTAGAGATCGGCCCTGTCGACGTTTTCCCTGATTTCGGCGTCCGTTTGTGCCCGATAAACAAGCCGATAGCAGCCAAGGGCGTGCGTCTGCCGATGGATGCCTCGCACACGGCGCATCGTGGCGGGGGTCCCTTGGCGGTCATTGCCTATTCGCAGGTTGGCGCGTACAACCACCTTGCGACCCGCAGGCGTTAGCGACAGGGAGCATGCCTTTCGCGGAGGTCCGCGAGAGAGGAGCTGGCGGGGCATCGGGGCAGCGGCATAGCATCTTGCGGCATGGTGGCGGTGTGGTTATGCCTTGGAGTCCAGGCATGAATCGACTTTATCGTGGCCTGCTTTGGGGCCTGATCCTCGGGTCAGGGATTGGCCTGTTCGGTTGTGCGGGCAAACCGCGGCTTGCGCCCGTCGCCCAGACGGTCGTAAGCGCGGAGAACCAGCACGTCCGGACGTTCGATTTCAACGGCGACGGCAAGCCCGAGTATCGCGAAGTCCTTGGACCCGACGGGGCTGTGCGCTACCACCAGTTCGACGCCAATGGCGACGGTACCTTCAGCGAGGTCCTGGATCGCAAGAGCCTGGACCCGAATAAGACGCGGCACGTGTTCCTCATGCTGGACGGTGTGCCGTACTCGCTGATCGAACAGAATGTGGCAGGACGGCTACTTCCGCATCTTCAGCCGTCCCGGCCGGATGGTCAGCCTGTTCCCGTCGCTGACGGATCCGGCCTACTACCAGATCTTCCACTGCGGGGAGCCGCCCGGCTACGAGGCCGATTTCTACGACCGCGCCGTGGGCCGCAAGACAGACGGCACGAACTTCTATCTGTCGGGCAAGAACGAGGCCTGGGTTCGGGGCGTCGATTACCGCCTCGGTACCATCGACGACGCCGTGATGTACCTGTGGCCGGGCGGGGTCTTCCATCGCGAACTGGAGGCCGCCCGCAAGGTCTATGACGGCATGCGCGGCAAGGATCGCGTGGTCCTGTACTTCCTCTCGACCGACGGCATCTGCCACATGTACAGCCGCCAGAAGGCCCGCGAGGAGTTCGCGCTGCTGGATCGCTGGATCGAGCAGATGGTCTACGACGCCCGCGGTCGGATCGAGATCACGATGCTGGCTGACCATGGCAACAACTTCGCCGGCTGCCGCTTCGTGCAGATCCGGGAGGCGCTGCAAGCCTCGGGGCTGCGGATGGCGGATCGGCTCAGCCGAAGCGGCGACGTAGTCGCGCCGCACTTCGGCCTGATCAACTTCGCCAGCCTGTTCTGTTACAGTGACGTGGAACGGCAGCGCGCCGTGGCGGCTGTCCTGCCGCTGGAGGGCGTGGACGCGGTCGCCTGGCGCGACGGCCAGGCCGTCCGCGTGGCCAGCCGCCGGGGCAGCGCGGTGATCAGCCGCAGCGGCGGCGAGGGACAGATGCGGCTGTGCTACCAGCCGGTCGACGGCGATCCGCTGGGCGTGGCGGCGGCCATGGACAGGATGCGGCAGGGCGGGCGGATGGACGCCCAGGGCTACGCCAGCGAGGAGGCGTGGTTCGAGGCCACCCGCGACCTGCCGATGCCCGCGCCGGTGCAGCGAGTCTACCAGTCGCTGCACTCAGACGCGGTCAATTCGGCGGACATCGTCATCAGCATGGCCGACGGCTACTACTATGGCGACAGGTCCTTCGAGAAGTTCGTTACGATGCACGGCACGCACGGCGGCCTGAGCCGCGAGAGCACCATCTCGTTCCTGATGTCCTCGGCCTTCCAGGCCCCGGACTACGTCCGGCCCGACGAGGTCCTGCCCGTGATCAACCGGTCCGTGGCGTGGACGCCGCATATTCCGTCGGTGGACTACGCCTGGCTGGACCGGTACCGCGCGAACTCGGCGCCGCTGGAGGAGGGACTGCCCGAGATCAGCTCTGCCTCCGCGACGCATCCGGCGACCTCGCAACCGGCCCCACAGGCAGCGGTAAAGTGACACCGACGAAAGGGCGTCGGCCACGCCGGTGAGGCGGCTGCGAGGTCGCCAGGTTGCGTCCCAGCAGGCTGGGGACTACCATTCGTGCCGGCGACGGGCGCCATGAGATGGCAGTGCACGGCGGGCACGGATATGTGCGAGCCAGCGTCAGTCTGCAAGCAAGCTTCCCCGGGGGTCGACGCTCAGCCGTCGATCTCGGTGATCGTTCCTGCCTACCGCGAGGTGGAGAACCTGCCGGAGCTGATCCGTCGCATCGGCCAGGTCCGCGCATCGCATCAGAATGAACCTGGAACTCGTGATCGTCGATGACGACAGCGACGACGGTACGGAGGACCTCGTATGTCAGATGAAGCTGGACTGGGTGCGTCTGGTCATGCGAAAGGGCGCCCGCGGACTCGGCTCGGCTGTGCTGGAGGGCCTGCGCCAGGCCCGATACGACATCGCTGTCGTCATGGATGCCGATTTGAGCCACCCTCCGGAGGTCATCCCGGCCCTTGTCGAAGCGGTCGCCGGAGGGGCCGACTTCGCCATCGGGTCGCGGTATGTGCCGGGCGGATCGACCGAGGCCGGATGGGGGTTCTGGCGCCGGCTGAATAGCCGTGTCGCTACGTGGATCGCTCGTCCCCTGACCGCGGTGAAAGATCCGATGAGCGGCCTGTTCGCCCTGCGGCGGGAGATGCTCGCCCGCGCGGAAGGACTCAATCCCATAGGCTACAAGATCGGCCTGGAACTGCTGGTCCGCTGCCGCTGCCGGCGCGTCCGGGAGATCCCGATCCACTTCGCCGACCGCAAGGCCGGCCGGACCAAATTGTCATTCGCCGAGCGGCTGCGCTACCTGCGGCATGTCGGCGATCTGCTCCGCTACAAGTATGGGGGGCGGGCCTGCTCTCGCCCGACCCCGGGAGCGCCGCCAAGTTGCCGTGCTTAAGGAAATGGAGGAGACGGACAAGGTATGGTGCATCCCGCGACGAGTCGTTTCCACGGCATTCCGCCCGTAGCGGCGTGTATGCTCCTGGCTCTGCTGCTCGCCCTCATGGCCTATGGCGTCCATGTTCGAGCCAGCACACAGAATCTCGTTGATTACGTCCCTACGGTCGAGAAGAGCGATTTCGGGCTCTACCAAAGGATCGTCGCGCGCGTTCACGCCGGTGAGGGTTACTATGACGTGGTCGGCGACGAACTGCGGAGGGGCGGATATCCGTTGCGGCCGTTCCTGACGTGGCGTCTGCCCACGCTTGCGTGTTTCCAGTCCCTGTTTCCCAGCGACAACGGCAGCCGGATCGTGATCGCGATCCTGGCCACGGCAGCCCTGTGGCTGTGGGTCCAGGTCCTGAAAGACGAGGCCATTCCGTGGCGTTGGCTGGTTGGCGTGGTCCTGCTGGGGGCTCCGCTGGGGTTGGCGACGATATCGCCCTTTCACGTGTTCCATGAAGCCTGGTCCGGCGTGTGTATCGCGCTATCTGTCAGCGCTCTACGCCAGGGGGTACCGGGGGACGAGCGTGGGATTCGGCCTTATCGCCCTTTTTTTGCGGGAACTGGCCCTTCCGTTCGTGGCCATCATGTCGGTCCTGGCGTGGTGGGAGCGGCGCCGAGGAGAGGCCCTCGCCTGGTTCCTCGGTATGGTGGGGTTTGCGGTCTTCCTGGCTGTCCACGCCTGGACCGTCAGCCGACACGTGACGGGATCGGACCTCCTCGCGGCGCCTTGGCTCCAGCTGGGAGGCTGGCCGTTCGTCATCAAGACAGCCAGGGCCCACCTGCTCCTGCTTCTCACCCCGTCCTGGTTGGCGGCCATCGCGCTTCCCCTGGCGCTGCTGGGGCTGGCCGGTTGGTCGGGTCGCATCGGCATGCGCGTCGGGCTGACGGTCGGGGCGTACGTGGCTGCATTTCTGGTTGTTGGCCGGTCGATGCACGCCTACTGGGGGTTGATGTATGCCCCGCTGCTGCCGTTGGGGGCCATTTTCGCCTGGAGGGCGCTGGCCGATCTTGCACGATCCGTCGGATGGTCGACAGGACCCGAGAAGGCTGGCGAAGCAGCGCCACCCCATGTACCTTAAGGCCTGACCGGAACAAGGAGATCCGTATGGCGGACAACACGGGTGCCGAGCGATCCGGGGCACTGGCCATGGCGTCGCTCACCTCGTGGGTCGTGATCGAGGCCGTTACCCTCTTCTGTGCCGCCGGACAGCGGCTCTGGTTGCGGGGCTGGGTGCTGGTCGGGTTACTCCTGTTCACGGTGCCGATCAAGACATGGATTATGTCTCGGGCCAACCCGGTGCTCCTGCGGGAACGGTTCCAGCGGCACGAAGGCACGGAGTCTTTCGACAAGGGAGTCCTCGTGCTCCTGGTGCCGATGGTGCTGGTGACGGTCCTTGTTGCGGGCCTGGACTCAGGCCGCTACGGATGGTCTCGCCTGGGCATGTGGACCATCCTGCCGGGGATCGGCCTGTATCTGCTGGGATCAGCCTTCATCTGGTGGGTTATGGCGGTCAACCCGTATCTGGAATCGACCGTGCGCATCCAGGAGGATCGTTCCCAGAAGGTCATCAATGCGGGGCCCTACCGCTTCGTTCGCCACCCGATGTACTTTGGCGCCGTGATCATGTACGGGGGCTACCCGATGATCCTGGGGTCCGCATGGGCCTACGTTCCCGTGGGCGTGCTGGCGCTGCTGTACGTGTTGCGAACGAGATTGGAAGACCGGGCGCTGCGAGAGAAACTGCCTGGATACATGGAGTACAGCCAGCAAACGCGATACCGGTTGATGCCCGGGGTATGGTGAGTCCGTGGGATTTGGCGGCTGCGGATTGTCATAAATGCGATATCTATGCTCGCCTATTCGGATATCCCATGTCTCTGGACGCCACGGCTCATCAGCTTGCCCTGACGGCGTTGGGAGATAGAATTCTGCGTTCGTACAGGGGTTTGGAGGAAGTGCGTGCAGCAGGCAAATGCGCCAAAGATCGCCATCGTTCTGGGAAGCGATTCGGACTGGCCCACTATGCAACCGTGTCGGGAGTTGCTCGGGCAACTCGGCTTGGCCTGCGATGTGCGGGTGATGAGTGCCCACCGCACGCCTGAAGCAGTGGCGGAGTTCGCCGCCGGGGCCTACGGGCAAGGCTACCGGCTGATCATTGCGGCTGCGGGGATGGCAGCGGCCCTACCGGGGGCGATCGCCGCCCACACGATTGTGCCGGTGATCGGCGTGCCGATCGCCTCGGGGACCTTCGGAGGGTTTGATGCCCTGCTGAGCATCGCCCAGATGCCGCCGGGGGTGCCGGTGGCCTGCGTGGCGGTCAACGGGGCGAAGAACGCGGCCGTGCTGGCAGCCCAGATCCTCGGGACCGGCGAGCCGGACGTGGTTCGCAAGTTGCAGGAATACAAGGCGTCGCTTGCGGCGGAGGTGGTCCGGCGGGATCAGTCGCTGCAGGGGCAGATCGCAGGAAAGTAGTTCGGATATGCCCGTACAGCCGATTCGCTGGAAGGCCGGCCTGATGGACGGCTGCGTCGAACTGATCGACCAGACGCTGCTGCCCGGCCGGCTCGTCTGGCTTGAGTGCCGCGACGCGGAAACGATGTTCGAGGCCATTCGGGTCCTGCGGGTCCGCGGGGCCCCGGCCATCGGCGTGGCTGCGGCGATGGGCCTTGTGCTGGCGGTCCGCCGCGTAGCGGACGATGAAGGTCGATTCTTCGACGCCCTGCAGACGGGGCGGGATTACCTGGCTTCCTCGCGGCCGACGGCGGTAAACCTGTTCTGGGCCCTGGACCGGATGGTGGCCAGGGCGCGGGCCTTGCGGGGCCAGGCGGTGGCGGGCATCAAGCAATCTTTGCTGGATGAGGCCTTGACCATTCAGCGGGAAGATGCCAACATGTGCCGGTCGATTGGCGGGTTTGGCGCGGATTTGATCCCGCAGTCGGCTACCGTTCTTACGCATTGTAATGCCGGCTCGCTGGCGACGGCCGAATATGGTACGGCGCTTGCGGCCATCTATACGGCGTTCGAACGAGGCAAGAAGATCCAGGTTTTCGCCGATGAGAACCCGGCCGTTGCTCCAGGGCGCCAGGCTTACGGCGTGGGAGTTGCAACAGGCGGGCATCCCGGTTACCGTATTGTGCGATTCGGCGGCCGGGTGGCTCATGCAGCAGCAAAAGATCGACCTGGTGATCGTTGGGGCCGATCGGATCGCGGCCAGCGGAGACGCGGCCAACAAGATCGGGACGTACTCGCTGGCAATACTGGCAAAGCGGCACGGGATTCCGTTTTACGTCGCGGCGCCCAGTAGTACGTTCGACCTGTCGCTGGCGGATGGGTCGATGATCCCGATCGAGCTGCGGGCGGCCGAGGAAATCAGCCGGCCGTTTGCGGCGAGTGTCGTGCCGGAAGGCGTGCCGTGCTATAATCCAGCATTTGACGTGACGCCGGCGGAGTTGATTTCGGGTATTGTGACGGAGCGCGGCGTGATTTCGCCGGTGTGTCGGGAAACGGTTCGGGCCATGCTGGCGGCTCACCCTAACCGATGAAGTTGCGTGCGGTCGGCAACCGATAATTGACGGAACGGCCATTTGTCGGTAAAGAAGTAAGTGGTATCTCCCGATACCGCTTGTGGTAGTACCTGTCGTATATCGGCAGCGGCCCGTAGGAAATGGCGCGGAAGCCCGGGGCTGCGGCCGAGAGTGTTTTGGTTAGGCGCGTAGTTTGTCTGGCTGTCCCGGACTTTCTGGCATACGGAATCGGTCCGGTCCGGCCGCAAGGTACCTGTATAGGAGGTAAGCAAATGCGTGGGTTGAAGAAGGCTCTGTATGCTGCTCTGCTGGTTGGCGTTTCGTACGGCTGCTTCCCGAACTGCTGCGATCTGAAGTTGCCGAACCTTGGCAAGTGCTTCACGGCCCAGCCGTGCACGCTGCTGTTCGCCTTGCTGGGCGGCACCTCGGCGTAGTTATCGGCTGACAACAGCTGATAAATACGTACCCATTTGATCGCTGTCCGAGCGCACCTTTGGCAGGCGCGGGCTGCACAGGTGGGTGCTGTATCTGATTCGAAGTGAATGAGGGTGGCCGGATGTCTCGCTGCCCTCTTCCTTTTTTGCCGGTTTGTCAGAGTGTCCGCCGGGCACTCCACAGGTTCTGCGGGACAGGCGGCACACGGTGATGCTGCCGGCCCCGGCCGGTGTGCGTGCGGAAGTTTCTCAAGCGTTGTCCGGAGTTGTGGTCGGCATCAAGGTGGGTTGCCGAAGCTTTCAGCCGCAGCTCCAGAGAGTGTAAGGTTGGACGGTGGTCTGTTTGGTTGTGCCGGACCGTCTGGCATACGGAATCGGTTCGGCCGGGCCGCAAGGTACCTGTATAGGAGGTAAGCAAATGCGTGGGATGAAGAAGGCTTTGTATGCTGCTCTGTTGGTTGGCGTTTCGTACGGTTGCTTCCCGAACTGCTGCAGTCTGAAGTTGCCGAACCTTGGCAAGTGCTTCACGGCCCAGCCGTGCACGCTGCTGTTCGCCTTGCTGGGCGGCACCTCGGCGTAGTCATCGGCTGATGGAAGGCTGATGGCGGGTGTATTTGTTCACCTGGGCTCCGGGTCTGCAGGTATTGCGCGATCTGGGTTGTCCGTGTGAATGCTCTGCTTTCGCAGAATAGTCAGGGCGGCCGAACGATCGGCCGCCCTTTCTGTTTGCGCCGTTTCCTGAAAGGATCGGGCGCAGGTCCTAAGATCATCATAGGGCGTGCGTCTCGGGCGGTAAGCGTCTACCGCAATCGGGTTATCGTATGTCTCTATCTGCAGTCAGACTGCGTCGGTTTTGAAGGGCGCAGCTGCAACGTAAGCCCTTGCAGGACTTGCAGTGCCTGCGGTATAGTACGCCCAGTTGGCCGAACGATATTGGAGGTCCGGGCATGCTCAAGAGGAAGAAGAGATCCGCGTTGCTGGCTGCGGCGGCACTTACAGTCGGCTCGCTGTTCACGTCAGGCACCGGCGTCGGCTACGGCGGCGGCTGCTTCAACCTTGCCAGCACTGCTTTCATGCATTCGCTCGTGCCGTGCGGCATCTTCGACTGCAGCAATGGCATCCTCGGCGGCGCGATCAACCTGTGCCAGCCGGGCAACAACGTGCTGGTCGGCTGCCCATAGGCGACAGGGTGAGTCCGTTGTGAACGCCATGTCCGCCATCGTGTTCGGTGGGCTCTGAAAGGACGGTCAGATGAATCCGAGAAAGATTATCCGTATGATTGCGTTGGCGGGCGTCTCGGCCGGTGGGACGCTCTATAGCGGTAGCTGCGTCAGCGAGAACCTGTGGCGGTTCAATCCGTGCGGGACGATCCTCAATGCGAGCATCTGCACCTCAACGGACTGGTACTCCCGGGTCTTCGACCTTCCCAACTGGCACGTTGACCCGACGTGCCCGATCCCGTTCCAGTGCGGCCCGAGTGCGGGCGGCCCGCAGCCGTAAGTCTGTTCTTGCCTGGATCGGCCTTGGCGGCTGGCCAGCGGCGCTCTTCGCGCCCGTTGAGTCTGATCGTCGCCTGTTAATATTCCCGTGGGTCCGGCATTGGCGCCGGACCCATTTTCTATTGGTGGAGATCCTTCATGGTTGCAAGACCCACCGCGCCTGTCGATCCAGCCGCTGGCACGATCCGGCCGGATGCCGCCAGGTCCTGGGCCGTCCACTATCCGGACCGCGCGGCTTCGTGGCAGGTCCCCTGGGGCGCGGACGTTGCGGCGGCGACCTGTGCCCGCGAGGCCATCCACACGATCGAGATCAACTATGCCATCGTGGAGGCCCTGGAACCAGCCGGACAGCAAGCGACCTTCGACATGCTGGCAGCCGTTGGGGTCCGGGTGGCCTCGATGCACGCCCCTTTCAGCGAACCGCATGCCTTGGAGCAGCCGGATCGCGCCAAGCGCCTGGCGGCGGTCGACCGCACCGCGCGCTGCCTGCGGACCTGTTCGGCCCAGGGCGTGGGCCGGCTCGTGGTCCATCCCTGCAACCGCACCTGCCAGGATGCCCGCACCATCGTGGACAATCTCCGCCGCTCGTTCGATGATCTGCTGCCGGTCGCCGAGGCCGCGAATGTGACGCTCTGCCTGGAGAACATGCCGTCGTACCACCCGTTCGGCTCGGGGCCGGGCGACGTTCCGTCGATCCTGGAGCGTTACAGCCACCCGCGGCTGCGGGCGGTCTATGACTCGGGGCACGCGAACATGGCCGGGGCAGCCGCAGGGATCTTCGATGCGATGCGGCCCTTCATTGCCCACGTACATCTGCACGACAACAATGGCGACCGCGACCTGCATCTTCCGCCAGGCTACGGCACGCTGCCGTGGCCGGACCTCATGCCGCGCCTGCTGCGGCTGCAACTGGACACTCCGTTGTTCGTAGAGGCCCAGCCATGGCAGAGCTACACCAGCTTCAAGCGCTTGCAGTTGGAGACGACGGCCCTGGCCAATGCCTGCCTGGGCGAAGGTCGCTTTCCAACCCTTCGCCGACCCGGTGCCGGCGATGGCTGGCGAGCTGCAGCGCGACCCGGCCAACGGCAGCTTGGTGGTCTACGATTCGGACGCGAACGTGGTGTAGGGGCAGGAGCACGCCTGCAAACACCGCAGGCGTGGCACCCGAGATCCGCAGTGACAAGGTGAAGGGGTGACAAGGTGACAACAACCGCCAGGAAAAACGCCTGACCCCCGGTCCCCGATGCTTGATGCCCGATGCTCGATGCCCGATGCCCGATGCTCTCCCCTCTCCCCTCTCCCCTCGCCCCTCGCCCCTCGCCCCTCGCCCCTCGCCCCTCGCCCCTCGCCCCCCGCCCCCCTATAATCACCCCCGGTGCCGACATGACCACAACCACGTCAAAGCCGCCGGCCCTGACGGCGGGTCGCGATCAACGGCGGCCGGCCGGCGGGAGACGTTCACGGCTGGCGCGGGTGGACCTGCTGACGAGTTGGCTGTTCCTGGCCCCGAACCTCTTCGGCGTGTTGCTGTTCGTCGTCTTCCCGGTCGTCGCCGAGCTTCCTGCTGGCCTTTACGCACTGGTCGGGCAGCCGCGCCGAACTTGGCGCGGTCCGCTGGGCAGGCCTGGAGAACTTCCGCGACCTGGTGGCTGACAGGAACTTCTGGCAGGCGATGTGGAATACGCTCGTGTTGATGCTGGGCATTCCGTTGCGGCTGTTCGGCTGCCTGGGGGTGGCCCTGCTGGTCAACCAGCGCATCCGCGAGGTGGTGCTCTACCGCACGCTGTTCTTCCTGCCGACGATCTCGTCAGCCACCGCGATCTTCATCCTCTGGCAGGCCCTGTACAACCCGGACGTGGGGCTGGTCAACCGCCTGCTGGGGCACCTGCTGGTCGCCGGCCCGAACTGGCTGGGCGATCCGGCATGGGCCAAGACCGCGCTGATCATCACCGGCTTCTGGCGGACCCTCGGCGGCATGACGATGCTGTTGTACCTGGCGGCCTTGCAGGGGATCAGCGAATCGCTGTACGAGGCGGCGGACATCGACGGCGCGACCGTCTGGCGGCGGTTCTGGCACGTGACCTGGCCGCTGCTGTCGCCGACGACCTTCTTCGTGCTCATCATGGGTGTGATCGGCGGTTTCCAGGGCGGCTTCCAGCAGGCGTACGTGATGACCCGGGGCGGGCCGGCCGGGTCGACCACCACGATCGACTACTTCATCTACAACGAGGCGTTTTTCACCAGCCAGCGGATGGGCTATGCCTCGGCGGCGGCGTGGGCGCTGTTCGCGATCATCCTGGTGGTTACGCTGGTGCAGTGGAGGCACGGGCAGAGGCATGTGCATTACTGAACGACGGTCAATCGTCAATTGTTGATTGTTAATTGTAACGGCACGAATTGGATCGGGTACGGATGAAGGTCAACTGGTCAGGCTATCGTCGCGGCAGGCTGAACGTGCTGCAGGGGTCGATCCTGCGGCTGGTCATCCTTGCGTGCGTGGCCACCATGATCCTTCCGCTGCTCTGGATGGTCAGCACGTCGCTCAAGGACGAGCGGGCCTTCCAGAACGACCCGCTCGGCTGGCTGCCGAAGGTCCCGCCGTACGCGCAGCAGGGCCGGCTGGCGATCGACCACCTCTATGCCGTCACCGAGGACTTCGAGGACGTGCCGTTGGAGGATTTCGAGGCGGGTGGCGATCTGCCGACCTCGCGCGAGGCCGCCCGCGCGGGTGCGTTCGGCCTGGACCTGCGCTACTCGGTCCAGGAGCCCGAACGCTCGACGGTGACCGTGCCGCTGCACGCGGAGCGCCGGGGCAGCGACAAAGTGACCTCGATCGGCTTCTGGCTCAAGGGCGATGGCAGCGGTCACCGGCTGAGCGTCCGCGTTGCCGGCGAGGGCTTCACCTACACCTCGGTCGAACCCCTGACGGTCACCTTCCAGGGCTGGAAGGAGGTCTTCTGCTTCTTCCGGCCCGAGCAGTTCGACCCGCTGGGCAAGGCGATCATCCAGATGCAACCGCAGGCGGGGCAGGGCAGGGCGGAGCCGCCGGCGGACCTGCGATCGATCACGTTCTCGGTCGAACCTACCACGCGGGCGCACCAGGTCTTCGACTGCCTGAGCGAGTCGTTCCGCAAGGCATGGACCTCGATGCCGTTCGGACGCTTCTACCTCAACAGCCTCTTCATCGCCATCGCCGTGACGATCGGCCAGACGCTGACCAGTTCGCTGGCGGCGTACGCCTTCGCGAGGCTGGACTTCCCGGGCCGGGACCGAATCTTCCTGTCGTACCTGGCGACGATGATGGTCCCCGGCACGGTGCTGATCGTGCCGACGTTCCTGCTGATGCGCTGGCTGGACTGGTTCGACACGTACTGGGCGCTGATCGTGCCGGCCATGTTCAGTGCGTACGGGACGTTCATGCTGCGGCAGTTCTTCCTGACGCTGCCGCGGGACCTGGAGGACGCGGCCCGCATCGACGGCTGCGGCAAGCTGCGGGTGTGGCTGCACGTGATCCTGCCGCTGTCGAAGCCGGCGCTGGCGACGCTGGCGACCTTCACGTTCCTGGGCAGTTGGGAGTCGTTCCAGTGGCCGCTCTTTGCCACCAAGAGCATGCACATGCGGGTGCTGCAGGTGGGGCTGTCGGCCTTCCAGGACAAGTACGAGATCCAGTATAACCTGATGATGGCGGCGGCCTTGATCGTGATGGTCCCGACGCTGCTCGTGTTCGTGTTCAACCAGCGGTTCTTTACGAAGGGGATCGTGTTGAGTGGGATGAAGGAGTGAATTAACCACAGAGACGCGGGGACGCGGAGACACGGGGACACGGAGAACGGCTGACCGTGTGATCTGAACGGAGTCGGTTGTGCGTTACGCAATTGTGGGTACGATCCTCTGCATCATCCTGGGCACGTACCTCGTGGCCACGCGGCCCGTGGAGCATGCCGGACCCGGGCAGGTGGAACTGCGCTTTGCCTTTCCGGCTGACGTCCGGTCGCTGAGCGCCTATACCCGCATCGCCCGGCGGTTCATGGAACTCAACCCGGACATCTACGTCAAGTTGGAACCGGTTGTGGGGGATTTCCGCCGCACGCTGCAGCGCGACATGGTCGCCAACATGGCGGCTGACGTGTTCTTCGACGACGACGATGACATGTCGGTCTTTGTCTCGCAGGGCCACTACCTCAATCTCGATCCGTTCATCCGGCAGGACAACTTCAACATGAATGCCTACTACCGCCAGGCCGTCGAGTGCTTCCGCTGGAAGGAATCGCACTATGGTCTGCCGGCTGTCTGGGGCTGCTCGCTGATTCTCTACAACAAGGACCTCTTCGCCGAGGCCGGTATCACCGCCGATCCGATGAACTGGACCTGGGACGAGTTCCTCGACGCCCTCAAGAAGCTCACGCGCCCGGTCGTCCGCAATGGCCGGACCGTCCAGTGCTACGGCTACATCCGCGACAACGAGGCCCACACACTCTGTCACATCTGGCAGGCCGGCGGGACGATCCTGCAGCGTCAGCTGGTCTGCCCCGCCTGCGGCAACAAGAACGACGTGTCCGACCTCGCCCACGCCGCCGATGAGACCTGCCGCAAGTGCGGAAAGAACCTCGCCGACGCCAAGGAAGCCTGGGTCGGCCGGATCAACACGCCCGAGTCCATCCGTGGGATCGAGTTCGCGGTCGAGCTGATGAAGTATGCCCCCCGCCAGCAGGCCAACAACAGCGCCGAGCAGTCGATGAACCGCGAGCTGTTCAATACGGGCCGGCTGGGGATGATGCGGGGCGGGCCGTTCTCGGCGGCTGCCCTCAAGGACGTGAACATCAACTGGGACATCGGCTACTATCCGGCGGGGCCGGGCGGCCGGTGGACCCGATTCTACAGCGATGGCTTCTCGATCTGGTCGAAGACGAAGCACCCGCAGGAGTCCTGGCGGCTGCTGAAGTTCATCTGCGGCCCGCAGGCGATGCGGATCCACGCCAAGGACGCGGCCAGCATCCCCGCGCTCAAGGCCATTGCCGAGTCCGAGGCCTTCAACCGCCCCGACACGCCGTGGGACGAGATGAAGTTCGTCCGCGCAATCGACCACGCCCGCTTCCAGCGCAAGACCCCCGAGTGGGATGAGGTCTGCCAGAAGATGACCAAGTACATGGATATGGTCTTCATGGACCCGGGTGCAACCGGGCGGATCACGCCGCAGGAATTCGGGGATCTGTGCGAGGGGGAGATCGACAAGATCCTGGCGCGGGCCGAGCGAGAGGCCGGCAAGTAGGGTAGCGCCCGTATCATCCCTTCCGGAAGTTCAGCAGGCGAGCGGCGTTTTCGGACAGGATCTTCCGGCGGTCAGTCTCGCTGATCTTCGCATCGAGGATCGGCCCGAGTGCGTAGACCGGGTTCAGCAGTGACTGGTCCGTCCCGAAAACGATCCGGTCCGCGTCGAAGTGGCCGACCAGGTGTTCCACCTTGCCGCGCTCCTGCGTGCTGGTCACGAACTCCAGGCAGACGTTCGGCAAGGGCCTGGCCAGTTCGGCTGCCTTGCGGTAGTCCGCGGCCACGGCGTGGAACCAGAAGAACGTGAGCTCGGGGAACCGTTTGGCTGCATCGACCGCAGCCGCCCCCTCGCCGGTCCAGGTGTGCATGGTCAGCGGCAGTTTCCGGGCGGCCAGCAGTTCCATCACCCGCAGGTTTTCCGGCGCATTGACGGCCAGGTTCATGGCGGTATGGATCTTCGCGCAGACGAACCGCGGGTGATCGGCGTAGCGCTCGACCTGCTCGCGGGCCTGGTCGTAGTAGTGGCCGTTGAAGATCACCGAGCCGTAGAAGCGCTCGTCCGCCTCGGCGACGCGGGCGATCTCGGCGTTGCCTTCGGGCACGTCGTAGCTCAGCGCGGTCCGCGACGAGACCACCACCTTGGCAAAGCCCATCCGGTCGGTCATGCGACGGAAGGCATCCAGGTCGATCGCGGCGCCGGGATACTCCCACCGGCCGAAGTGGGCGTGCACGTCGATGACCTCGAACCCGGGCAACAGCCTGGCCAGAATCGTCTCGCTCATGTCAGATCCCTCCCAGCAGGGCGGCCAGGTTGCCGCCGAGGATGGCTGCCTTGTCCTGCTCGCTGATGTCGGCGTAGCGGATCTCCTCGATCGCCCCGCGCCCGACCTCCAGCGGCTGATTGGTCCCGAGGACCAGACGGGCCGCGCCGATCTGGCGGCACAGCAGCTCGATTGCCCCCGGCGAGCACGTGTGGCCGGCCTCCATGAGGAACTCGCCGCGCTGCTGGAGGACCTCCAGGCACTCGGTCATCGCGATGTAGTAGACGTCCGACAGGATCAGGCGGCAGCCTCTCGGCGCGATCCAGCCGATGGCGCTGGCGACATCGGAGAACTTGCCGATCGGGAAGGCCACCGGCAGGTTCGCCTCGGTACACTCCGCGAGGATCCGCTCGACCACGACATTGTGCACCGTCCACCCCTGCTCCCGCGGAAACAGACGCAGCATACGAAAGCCCTGCCGGGCCAGTTCGGCCGGGAGGTTCTGCCGCGAGTGGTACGCGAGCGGGTTGATCGTGGCAGCCGGCACGAGCCGCGGGTTCTCGCGGCAGATCCTCAGCGTCTCGGCGTTGCCCTCCTCGCCGGGCACGAACACCCCCCGCAGCGACACGCAGACGCCCTTGTCGATGCCGAGTTCGCCCAGCACCTCCAGCAGCTTCGCCAGTGACACGTCGCGGGGCTCTTTCGGCCACCGGCCGAACAGGCAGAACGAATCGAGGATTCGCACGGGTTGCACCCTCCTGGCCGGCTGGCGCCAGCCGACCCGGGGCGCATCTTACCGGCGGATGTCATGGGGTCAACGGCGGGCCAGGCTGCGGGTGGGACAGTCTGTCAGGACATCCGAGAACGTGAGAGGAACCACGGAGTTCCGCATGAGGCCTCCGGCCTCACACAAGAGAATGTAAATGGGCTCCGATTGGGCCGCGGCGGCCATTTGAAACCTGTTTACGGAGCAGGCACGGAGACAGGGAGAACAGCAGAGAGGGATAGGAATGCTCTTGCTTGATCAAGTCTACATGCTGCAGTATTCGGGCGTACCGCTTCGTTTCGTCTCCGACGCAGCGCTGTCGCGCACGGGTCGAACGGCCGGCTTCTCCGTGGACGACGTCCAGCCCGAGGTTGCTGCCCGGCGGATCGTCCAGCCGATCCTGCTGGCCCATGGCGAGCGGGACGAGTGCATCTCAATCGGGTATGGCCGCAGGATCTTCGCCAATCTGGCATCCCAGGAGAAGACCTGGTTTCCCATACCCGGCGCCGGTCACGACGACTTCGCCGAAGTGGCGGGAGATGAATACCACCGGCGCGTCTTGGCGTTCTTCAAGGATCACATGAAGGCGCCGTAGAGGTTGCCCAAAACATACGACCACGCCAGGCTCAGTGGCGCTGGCGTGGTCGTCATGGTCCACGGAAGGGTACGGCGTTATTCTGGCGGCGAGGGTAGCGTCCCCGCAGGCGTTTCGAGGGCCGTTTCCACCCCGATCGCCGTAATGTCGTCCTCCGGGTGCAGGCTGCCGCTGGTCCGGTCGATCACCTGCTGCAGCTTGCGGAAGATCGCCTGGATGTCACGGTTCGCGTTCCGCTTGAGGATCCGCTGCCAGCGGTTGCGCTGGTCTACCCGCCGGCCGAACGCCTCCTCCAGGCCGTCAGAGTAGAGGATCAGCCGCTCCCCGGCCCCCAGTTGCACTTCGGTCTGCGAGTACTGCTGCTCCGGGAATACGCCGATCACACAACCGGAGTCCGATTCAACCGTGCGGATCCGGCCGTCGCGATCCAGGATAATCGGCGGCGGGTGCGCGGCCCGGGCGACCTGGACTGTGCGGGTCCGGAAGTTGATCAGGCTGTAGCAGATCGTCACGTACTGGCAGTTGGGCAGGTTGTGCATCGACATCGACTGGTTGAGTTCGTGCAGGACCTCGGCTGGCGGAAGGATCCGGTAGGTCTTGTTCTCGACCCGCTTGGGCACGATCGCCTGCTTGATGAACATGGTCAGCAGGCCGGCGGCGACGCCGTGGCCCACCGCGTCGGCCACATACATGCCCACGTGGTTCTCGTCGACGCGGAAGATGTCGTAGATATCGCCGCTGACCCAGGAGTAGGGGCGCATCAGCGTTACGAAGTTCAGGCCCGGCAGGTTCGGCAGTTGCTTGGGAAGGAAGTCTCGCTGCAGCTGGCCGGCCAGGAGCAACTCGTTGTCCATCTGCTCGTAGTTGTATTGCAGGTGGCGCCCGATGCGGCGGAGCTTGCGGACCTTGGCCGACATCCGGCGGCCGTACTCGGACATCTTGGCCAGGGTGCATACGCGGCCGAAGATCTCGTCAGCCGAGGCGCCCGGTCCGGGGGTATCGCAGATCCACTCAGGCGAGATGCTCGCGCAGTTTGACCAGGTCACCGCCGAGCACGAGGACCGGCAGGTGCTTTCGCTGGAGGCTGACCAGCACGTGCGGGCTGGGCAGGCCGTCGGGCCGAGGCCGGGTGATGATCACCGCGTCGGGGCGGGGGCAGGCCGCCAGATGGACCGCCAGGTCGGCCTCGGGCAGTGTCTGGATGCGGCAGCCCTTGCTCCGCAGGCCCGTCAGCAGGTCGTCGACCGGGACACCAGCAGGACCGACGACCAGGAGATCCACGGCTACCGTCCGACTGCCGGCCGGGGCCTGCGTTGCGACCGTCTTGGATGGGTTGCTCTTGCCAGCCACGGGATCCAGCTCCTGGCGCGAACAATCGTTGCCGGGCCGTGGCGCCAATGCCGCTACGAGAGTTTGCTCGCCGGCCGAGCGGCGCATATGCCGCGCGGTCCGGCCCGGTAGTATTTCGACGGATTGCAGTTAGCGGTTAAGCAGATCAGGAGGGATCGCCACGATGTCGCCGACCTGCAGGCCGGCCTTGGCGAGGGTGCCGGCCTTGACCTCGATGGCGTAGCGGTACGGTTGCCGGGGGTCGTGGGTGACCAACGACCTGGGCTCCATCCGCTCGATATCCACGACGGTGCCGTCGTGGCGGATGAAGGCGATGTCCAGTGGGATCAGGGTATTCTTCATCCAGAACCCGCCGCCTTGGTCACCCTCGAAGACGAAGAGCATGCCCCGGTTATCGGACATCTCGCCGGGCTGCACCCACATCAGGCCGAGCTCTCGCTGGGGCTCGGTGCGGGCGATCCACGCGCGGAGGGACAGGTTCTTCACCTGGAGGTCGCACTGGTCCATCCCAGCCAGGTTGTTGCGGGTGTGGTCCTCGACGTTTGCCGCGGGTTTGGCGGAACATTGGAACATGGCCAGGCTCCCAGCCACGGCGATGGCTGCGATGGTGGCAGCCGCCAGGAGCGTCCTGGTCCGCTTCTGCCGAGGGCCTTTGCGGGCCGCGGGTTGCCGTGTTGAACGATTCACGTCAGTCATCCAGCATCACCTTGCCGGCTGCGGTTGCTTCGGCTTGCCGCCGAACTCCTCGACCGTCACGACACGCCTCTCCGCGATCGCCTTGTTGGCCATCGAACCGACCAGGACGGCGTGGCGGGCCTGGGAGCCGTCGGCTGGGGCGGATGGCAGGGCGTCGAAGTCCATGATGATGCTCTTGAGGATGGCGGTGTCGGAGCCGCCGTGCCCGCCGGTGCCCGGGAGGACCTCGATCACGTGCTTTTCGGGCTTATGCATCGGGTAGTAGTAGATGTGGCGATCGCCGGGGGCCTCGATCCGGCCGGCATCGCCGATGAAGACCATCTTGACGGCCTCGTAGGGGTTGAAGCACGACAGGGTGTAGTTGAGTTTCACACCGTTGTCGTACTCGCCGATCATGGTGATGCGGTCTTCAATATTGATCTCGGGGTCGAAGACGCAGCCATCGCGGATGTAGCCGTCCTCGTGCTCGCCGTCGCCGTACATCCGCATGTACAGGCCGTCCCACTTGCCGGGCAAGTCGTAGTAGAAGGGGCATTCGGCGCTGTAGTTGCAGGTCCGGCAGCACTTGCCGCGTTTTTCGCGGGGCAGGTAGAAGCTGGTATCGCCGAAGGCCGCGACGCGGCTGATGTGCCCCTCGATCATCCAGTTGAGGTAGTCGAAGTGATGGCTGGCCTTGTGCAGGAGCAGGCCGCCGGAATTCTTCTTGTCGCGGTGCCAGCGGCGGAAGTAGTCAGCGCCGTGGTCGGTGTCGAGCTGCTCCTCGAAGGTGACGAGTTTGAGGTTGCCGATGGCGCCGTCGGCGATCATCGACTTGAGTTTCTGGGAGTGCGAGCCGTACCGGGCGTTCTGGGCGGCCCGGAGCCATTTGCCGTTTGCCGCGGCGGCGGCGATCATCCGGTCGCAGTCCTCGACGCGGGTGGCCAGAGGCTTCTCGCAGACGACGTTCTTGCCGGCGTTGAAGGCCTTGACCACGGTGTCGACGTGGGTGTGGTCGGGGGTGGCGACGACGAGGATGTCGAAGTCGGCCTCTTTGAGCATGGTGTCGAAGTCGGTGTAGCAGGCGAGGTCGGGCTGCTTCGAGCTCGTCCCTGGCGACCTTGAGGCGAATGCTGTTGGACTCGCAGATGGCGACCAGGCGGGCGTACTTTTTGAACTCGGGCAACCCCTTGTTGGGAAAGGCCAGGATGCCCTTGGCGAAGGCCCCGAGCCCGCGGTTACCCATGCCGACGATGGCGAACTTCTTTACGGTCCTGGTCACGTCCTGGTACTCCCAATGCTTTGGCCTCAAGCCTACACAGCTTTCGCAAGGGGCATTAGAGCATGTTGGGCTGCGTACGTAAACTACCGTCTTCGCTGGCGGGGCTGGGTGTACAGGGTGTATCCCGTACCTGGCGGCATCCGCAGGTCAGGGATATGGGGACAGCCTCCAGCCAGTACAGGTCATCGCGGTTCAGGAGTTGCATCAGCTTCAGACCAACCGGCCGCAACAGGCCTGGCCACTCCTCGGTTGCCGGAAGGTGGTCATACCTTACCGTCCCGCCGAAGCCTGTATGCATGGCATTGATCTTCTCCCGGCCTGCCAGGTGCATGACGATCAGGCGTCCGGCGGGCCGCAGCGAGCGGGCGACGTTCGCCAGAGCCCCCTGCTGGTCGCGGAAGTGCGGGAAGCTGTGGAAGCAGAGGGCCACATCAAAACACGCGGTGCCGAGGTCATCGGTGCACACGTCCGCGATGCGGAACTCCAATTGCGGGTGCTTCTGCTGTGCCTGGCGGATCATCTCGGCGGCGAAGTCGATGCCCAGGACTCGCCCGGGGGCAACCGCCTCCTCTAACCAGCCGGTGATTTGGCCCGTCCCGCAGCCGACCTCAAGCAGATCCTGGCCACTCGACAGGGCGAGCAGGTCCCGCAGTCCCTCCAGCCGCTGCAGTGTGCGGGCCGGGTCCTGGCCCCGAACGTCCCAATCCGGTGCAAGTCGGTCGAAATATCCGCGCCGAGGGTCCGCCGGGCCACCATCGTTCACTGATCGCATGTCCAAGGCATGCCTCCTGCACTGGTTATGACGATCTATCACTTCCGCATCGTAGCACGATTGACCAAATCGTGCCACCACGGTAGGATGATTTCGTCTCGGGTCGTTCTGGGGAGCGACCGTCATTCTATAGGGAAGGAGGCAGTCATGCAGATCCGTACACTTTGCGTAGCTCTTACAGCCGTCTTGACCATGGCAGGCGTCGGCATAGGCGACACCCACTGGCAGGTCCAGGCGGTCAACAGTGCGGGCGCGGCAACTTACTACAAGGTCGGGGCCATGCCCACAGAGGACAACCTGATTGTCCTGGAAGGGGTCCTATTGAACAATCCCGAGGACATGCTCGACCCGACCTACAATGCCCCGGGCTTCATGGGCGCACAATGGCAGATCTTCATCCAGGGCGAGGGCAGCGACCATGCCGGCACGGCGGCCTGGATGGGTCAGAAGTACAGCATGATGGGCGACGTCGATTACACGGCTGGCCAGTGGGCCGACGAGATGCAACGGCTCAACTTCGACGGGACGCACCAGTTCCGCATGGGCGATCGCGTGCGGATCACGGGATTTGGCTTGGAACGCAACGGCAAGGTCTTTATTAACGAACGGCACAGCACCAGCCCGGTTATGGACTTTACCGTGGAATGGCTGGGCAGCTCCCCGGCCTGCCCATGCCGGAGGTGATCACCCTTTCGCAAGTCAAGACACCTTCCAACGCGGATTGGTTCGATCCGAACCGGACCACCGGTGGCGAGTACTACCAGGGCCGGCTCGTTCGCATAGAGGGCGTGCACGTGGTCAGCGGCACGTGGGGACTGGGCGGCGCGCTGGTGGTCGGCGACGCGACCGGACTGACATTGCCGGTGATGCTGGGCGTGAGCGCTGGTTTCTCGCAGCCTTCCCATCTGAATGGGACGTTCGACGTGGTCGGCGTGTTCGACCAGGACGGCACCGGCACGACGGGATATGAACTGTGGGCGATGGGCTATGACGGCAGCCGCAACGTGCTGGGTATCCTGCCGGCCCACAGCGACGGCGATATCAACGGCGACGGCGGGGTGGATGTCATTGACCTGCTGATCCTGGTGGACGCCTTCGGCACACAAACCGGCGACGCCAACTACGACGCGGCCTGCGACCTCAACCACGACGGTGCCGTGGATGTGATTGATCTGTTGACCTTCGTGGAAGACTGGCCGCGGTAATGGTCCGTCCATGGCCCGATGGCTTCGAAGGGTCGGAGGGCGCCCGACCCTTCAAGCCGCCGAAAGCGAGACGCGTTGTGCGACGTTCCAGCCTTCACATTGGTGGAACTACTAATCGTCATCGCGATTGTCTCGTTGTTGGTGACGATCATGATTCCCGTCATCGGCAGTGCCCGGGAGCGGTCCCGCGTGATACGGGTCTGCGCGGAGTTGCACAATATTGGGGTGGCGATGGAAGGCTACACCAGGACCAATCACGAGCATGTGCCGCCCGGGCGGCACCTATTGCGACTCCGGAAAAGCCGAAGAGTGGTGCGATCTGCCGATCGAGCTGGTCAAGGACCAGTGGCTGCCTGGCGGATCGCCGGACGGGCGGCTCTCCTCGGCTGTCGAGGATGAGTTCAACCCGGATCACACCTACAAGTACATGGCCCCGGGCTGGGGCTATCACAACGGCGGCGTGGTGCCCAAGAGCCTGTGGGTGCCGGACGCATTTCCGCGCGACGACCCAGCTGCCGACCCCAACACCCTCCCGGGCTGCGTATACGACAACGTCTCACTTCCTTATGCCGGCAAAGGCGTCAAGCCTGAGCCCAGCCCCGTCGTCTGGGTCATCTGGAGCCTGGGACCCAGGTATGACCCGCGGGAAGGTTCCCCGCCACACGCGCCGGTGCCTCGCTGTACCTGGTACCACGGCCTGGGGACCAAGGGCGTCATCCCCAGAATCGGCCCGCTGAAGGGGGAGCAGTATGGCTGGCAGTAGAACACTCTCCGCGGCCATCGCACTGGCTGTGACGGTCGGAACAAGCCTCTGGTCCGGCTGCGACCGCAAGCCCGGCGATACGGGCGGCGCCGCCGTGGCCGTCAGCAACAGCTACCTGGCCAGCGCGGTGCGCGAAGTAGCAGGAGGCAGCGTCGGTGTCATCAGCCTGGCGCCTCCGGGCACGTGCCCCGGGCACTTTGACATCCGACCGAGCCAAGTGGACGCGCTGCGCCGCTGCCGGGTGTTGCTGCGATTCGACTTCCAGCAGGCCGTGGACGCTCAGTTGCAGCACCTGTCGCAGGCGGGTCTGCAGATCCAGACCGTGGCAGTGCCCGGCGGCATGTGCGAGCCGTCCAGCTACCTCGCTGCTTGCCGGCAGGTGGCAGGGGCGGTCGTGGCGGCCAAACTAGCGGATGCCGCCGACGCTGCCCGGCAGCTCGGACAGATCGAACAGCGGCTGAAGGTCCTGTCCGAAGAGTGCCCGGGACAGATACACCGGGCAGGCCTGGATGGCGCAGCCGTTCTGTGCAGCGGCCACCAACAGGGGTTCTGCCGGTGGCTGGGTCTGAACGTCGCCGGGACCTTTTCCGGCAGCGACTCCGCATCGCTCGGACAACTGGACATGGCCATCGAGGCCGGACGCCAGGCTGGCGTCCGCCTGGTCATCAGCAACCAGCCCGAGGGACGCGGCGCTGCCGATGCCCTGGCCGAACGCCTGGGCGCCCGGGTCGTCATGTTCGACAATTTCCCGGCCGCGCCGCGGGACAAGGGGACGTACGAGGCGATGGTGCGGGGCAACTTGGAGCGCCTCATCAAGGCCGGCCAGCCATGACTGAGCCGGCCATCGAAGCCCATGACTTGGCATTGGCCTTCGGATGGCGTACGGTCCTGCGTGTCCCGAGCCTTGCGGTGGACCGGGGCGAAGCCCTGGCGGTGCTCGGGCGCAACGGCGCCGGTAAGACAACGCTGCTGAAGGCGTGCCTCGGACTGCACCGGCCGGCCGCGGGCAGGCTGAGTGTTTTGGGGCAAGACGTGAATACGCTGGGCTGGTGGCAGCTTCTGCGGCTGCAGCGGCGGATCGGCTACGTCCCGCAGGCAATGGCAAGCGGGAGCGAGGTGCCCCTGACGATCCGCGAGGTCGTCGCGATGGGCCGGGCCGCGGTGGTCGGTCTGCTTCGCCCTCTGGGCCGGGACGACTGGCGTGTTGTCGATACGTGGCTGGAAAGGGTGGGCCTCGCGAAACTGGCAAACCAGCGTTTCCGCGAGGTCTCCGGCGGGGAGCAGCGAAAGACGATCGTGGCGCGGGCGATGGTCCAGCATCCGGAGATCCTGCTGCTGGATGAGCCGACGGCCTGGCTGGACATGGGTTGGCGGGAGCAGATCGTGCAACTCCTGCAGGATCTCTACGCAAACTCGGGTATGACCATTGTGCTGGTCTGCCACGAACTGGAGGTACTGCCCCGGTGCTGCCAGCGGGTCGTATTGCTGGCCGACGGCACGACAACCGCTTGTGGCTGCCCGGAGGATGTCCTGACAGATGCAACCGTCTCGGCCTTCTACGGCGGGTGCTTCCGCGTGCGGCACGAGGACGGTCGGCACGCGGTACTGCCGGCCTGCGGAGGCGAACGATGATCGAGTGGGTCAACTGGCTTCCGGTCATGGCGGCCGGGACAATCGCGGGATCGTCCTGCGGCCTGCTGGGTGTGCACGTGGTGGGCATGCGCATTCCGTTCGTGGCCGTTTGCGTATCCCATGCCGCTCTAGCTGGGGCGGTGTTTGGTTCGCTGGGGGGGATCGCAGCGGATCACCTGTATTGGCCGGCCCTGGCGGCGGCGATGGGCACGGCGTTGCTGCTGGGTCTGCTGGACAGCCGAGGCATCCGACTGGATACAAACGTCCTGATCGGCGCTCTTCGCGCTGTCGATGGGGATGGCTTTTCTGGGCATCGGACTGTTCCCGATCCTGGGCAAACCCGACAACGACGTTCGGAACCTGATGTGGGGCAACCTGGCCTTCTGCCGCTGGCGGGACGTCCAGTCGATGCTTCTGGTGCTGGTCCTGCAGATCGGATTCGTGACGGTCCTGGCCAAGGAGCTGCGCGATCCTGTTCAGCCGGTCCGAGGCCGCAGCCATGGGCATCGCCGCCACCGCTGTGTGGATCGGCTTCCTTCTGCTGATCAGCGTCGTCCTGTCGGTGCACTTCCAGGCCGTCGGGGGATTGCTGATCTACAGCCTGCTGATCAACCCGGCGGCGGCGGCGTTTCTGCTGGCCCGCAGGCACGGGCGTGTCCTGGTCGTCAGCACGATCCTGGGCGCTGCCAGCGGGCTGGGCGGGTTCGTGCTCTCGGCAATCACAGACCTGCCGACAGGTGCCGTGATCGTGATCACCTCATCGGTCCTGCTGGTTGCGGCGGCAGGGGCGGCGCGTGTCTTGCGGCGGCGCGGTCCCCTCGGCTTGTCGGAATGATCCGTGTGCTCACTCGGCAGATAGATCTACGGAAGCCGGACCTACGGGTCATCGTGGACCCCGGCGGGGGCACCGCAGCCAGGAACGCGATCGTGGCTGGGGTGCGGTTGAACGCGTCATTTTAGCGAGTTAAGCGAGTTACAGGCAGCCCCGGCGTTGCCGCAGTCCCACCGGCGGCCGGTCCTGGGGCGTTCGCCCCTGTCCCCCCTCCCTGGGGTTGCCGGCTGTCTCCTGTAACCTGTCCCCTGTGACTTGTCCTGCCCTTGCGGGAGGTCCTGTCGCCGTTGATAATATGTCCTGAACCCTTTTGCAGGAACGGATGACCGGAATGCACACGAACAACCCATCGCTTGGTCGTCTCTGGGTCTTGGCTGGTTGCTTGGGCTTGTGCCTGTCGCTGGCGGCTGGCTGCGAGAAGGGCCAGAAGATGAGTCTGGCCAGTTTGCCGCCGGACAAGGCGGAGATGGCGGGGTACTATCTGCCCAGCCAGGTCGAGATCCTGCCGTTCACGAAGCCGGGCAGCTTCGACGCCAAGGGGCTGCCGGACGGCATCAACGCCGTGGTCCGGCCGGTGGACGTCATGGGCGACCCCGTCAAGGCGTACGGGGTGATGCGGTTCGAGCTGTACTCGTACGTCCCGGACAGCGCCCTGCACAAGGGCGAGCAGCTGATGGTGTGGACGCAGACGCTGAACACACCGGCTGACCAGCGGAAGTACTGGGACCGCGTCACGCAGAGCTACCAGTTCCAGCTGGCGTGGCAGCAGCAGCTCGAGCCGAACAAGAAGTACGTCCTGGAGGTAGTCTACGAGAACCCGGCCAGCGTGCGGTTGATCAACGACTACGAGTTCGAGTTCGCCGCCCGGGCCAGCCAGATCAAGGAAGAACTGAAGGCCCAGCCGCGGTAGACGGAGAAACAGCGTCCGTGGCGGGTTGTCCGTTGTCAGTTGCCACAACCTGACAAACGCAGAAGCCGGCAGACACGTGCAGCATGTCTGACGGCTTCCGTGGTATTCGGGGATCGGCGGACGAGGGTCAGTCGACCATGCTGATCGCTTCGGTCGGGCACTCCGACACGCAAGCGGCGCAGCTGATGCAGGCATCCTTGTCGATCTGGGCCTTCTCCTCGACCTTGATGCACTCGACGGGGCAAACCGGGGCGCACGCACCACAGGTGGTGCACTTGTCTTTATTGACAACCGCTGCCATTACCTGGCCTCCTGAAAGAGCAGTTTCCTTAACACCTGGCGTCACCGCCAGCCACGAAAGTCGGCATTGTACCGCAAAGTTTCCGGCAATCCAACCATGGTCGGTCAGCTGTGTTGCGGTGTCTGTACAGGTCCCGGCACATCCGGATGGCTGCCAGGGCCATCCTCGGGGAGATCATGGCCCTGCAACAGCGCAGGACCATGCCACCCACTCCAGACCGCCAAAGGGCTCCGATCCGGTGCCATATCCGCGGGGCCAGGTTCAGGTCTGCTTCGATGGCCCGGGGTTGTAGACGCGGCCGCCCCGCCGGATGTACTCGTCCAGGACGGCTGCCGCCTCCTGGCGGAGCAGGTCTTGCGCCACGGCGATGCCCCTGGCGGCCAGTTCGGCGGGCCAGTCGGGGGGCTTGGGTCCCTCGTCGAAACCGATGCGGCGTATGTCCTGGTCGCGGGCCCCGCAGACCAGGCGCGAGACTCCCGACCAGAGGACGGCACCCAGGCACATGGTGCAGGGCTCGGCGGCGGTGACGAGCTCGTAGCGCAGCCGGCCCTGGTCGCTCAGGTCGTAGCGGCCCAAACGTTCCTGGGCGAGGGCGATGGCGACGACCTCGGCGTGCAGGATCGAGCAGCGGCTGGACTCGACCAGGTTCACCCCCGCAGCGACCAGTCGGCCGGCCTCGTCGAAGATGGCTGCGGCGAAGGGTCCGCCGGTTGCGTGCAGGATGTTCTGGCGGGCGAGGTCGATGACGAGGCGCATGCGGTCCTCGGCGACGGGGACGACGGCCGGCCAGCGGGCGAGGACGGGGTCGGTCCAGTCGGGCAGAGTGATGGTCAGTTGTAGGTGGCTCACGTGGCGGTCCCTTTCTTGCACTGTGGGTGGATCCGCAGCCCGATGAACTCGTGATGGGCGAAGGAGCGGTAGAAGTCCCTACTGGCTCCCCAGCCACCGCGTGAATTCCTGACGTGGGATCGGCTCCTTCATCCATGACGTGTCCGGCTGCGGCAGCTGCAGGGCCTCCCGTACGGTCAGCCAGCCCCTCCGCAGGTCCATGGTGCTCGTCGTCCCCTTCCGCGTCAGCCAGGAGAACCGTCGCTGTCTCTCGCACGTGGACGCGATCTGCATCGCTATTCGGACGTCCTGCGCCACGTAACCGAGCACCTCATCATGTCGTCCCTGAGACCACATCTTTGGTGCCAACAGGCCCGACATCCCCGGCGGCTTGCCCGGTATCCCCAGCCCCTGAGCTGCCTTGTCCAAGCCGACCGGGAAGCCCTTCTCGCAAAAGACATGGAACATCATGTCCACGTGTCTCAATGCGAGTTCCCGGCATTCTTTCAGATGCCCTGACTCCTCCGCCAGTATGTCGAAGTCGAACCCCAGGCCGTTCCAGGTCAGTAAGATGTAGCCTTTGCTCACCATCGCGCCCAGCCCATCCACCAGCCCCCGGGCCTCGGCCTGCGACATCCTCCCTGCCGGCGTCCCATCGGCCTTCTTGCCATGCCAGAGGACCGGTTCCTGGGCGTCGCTGCACAGCGTGGCCGCGCAGCAGATCCCGAGCGGCCGATGCGGCTTCCAGTTGAAGTCCTCCCCCGGTACGTCTTTGGCAGTCTCGATGTCGAAGGCTACATACTTGCGTCCCATGTTCGATCTTCCTGTCCCCCCGACATTGCGTGCCCGTCTCAGTATCCCGACCAAAGACAGGCGGTTTCGGGCTCTGCAATCAGGTGGGTATCCTCCTACAAGGTGATGAATTGCACCGGGTCAGCAGACTCAGGAACGATGAAGTCAATAGGGCCAGCAATCAACCCAAGGTGCTTGTAAGACCGTAGGCGGATGTATGGAGGGATGAGGAACTTGTTCCTTGCGAAACGTTCGTGCTTATCGATATAGTCCCGGGAGAACCGCTTGAGGATTCCCAGGTACTTCACTTCTCCGAGCGCGGCCATCGTTACGATCTCTGCCAGACCTCCGATGAAGTAGATAATGGTCCCAAGGTTCTTTACCAGAAATCGCTGGTAACCGCCATCTGACAGTTTCAGTAGGGACTGGACGCCTGTATAGTTGGCCCACAGTCTCAACTCATACAGAAGATCTACAATCGATGACCTGCCTGTCCCAGTCAATGCGGCAAAGGCCTGCTGAATCTCGTCTTCGAGCTCACCAATACCCCTTCCAGGTTCTCTGGGATAGCTCGCGTAGTGGTACTGACAGAAAGAAGGGTGCTTGGGGATATACGCTGGGGGTGTTGAGGATGTGAGGGTAAAGGGATAGTAGAGGACTCGGTCATGGGTGCTACCGATTACATGGTTATTGAAGTACTTGGCAACTTTCTTGTGGCCCCGCGTGTCGAGAGATGGATCGATGCTACACCCGATGCAGCTTGCAAACTCGAATACAGCGTAGTAGTCTTTGTACCATGTTCCAGGCGATAAGCCCACCTGAGCCAGGTCCGCCCCAGCCATTCAGCATGGTTCCGATCTGAAGGAAGTCCGGATACAAGGGATCGCTTCGCACCAACTCATTGTGCCAACCTTTGGTCAGGTGATACTCAATCTTCTGCTGATCCACAGGCTGGGCCAAGCATTTTGCCGCCTTCTGGGGTGCCGCCTTGGTTTGCGACAGAAACCATTGAAAGAGGGTGTCGATCCGGTAACGCTTACGCTTAACGGCTTCCCGATCTGCGTAGTGAAGCTTGAGGACCCAACAGAACTTATCGAGGATGTTGTGGAAGAAGAGGTAGTCACGGAACTCCGGCGCCCGCTCCAAGACCAGTCTGTCGACTGAGTCAGCTGGAATAAAATCGTCTCGGTCCTTTCGATCTGGTGGGTGTTGCTGTTTGGACAAGTACCGCTCCTCAGACCCGGCTCCGTACGGCAACTGCTATGTGCATTCTCAAGACCGACGCATCGGCAAAGGGCACCGAATCGTCTGACTACACCAATCTGCAGTGATTGGATACGAATGTCAAGACAAAAATGGTCCGTAGGCCAGGATGCACTGGCCCAGCCGACGCTGCTCGACCGCGCGGAGTGAAGCCTGGGTTGTCAGCCCGGTACTGGCAGCATCGCCGAAGCGCTCTCTGCCGGAACCGGCAATGCCTTGGTGGGCAGGTATCCTGTCTCCTCAGGATTGCCCCCCTGGTCGCCCCCTCTATCACGTGCCAAATTGGCGCATCGTCACACTCTGAATATCGCCCCCAGGCGCTTGCCCAGCAGGACGCTGACGCCGGCGATGGTGATGGCCAGGAAGACCATCGCCCAGACGCCCAGGGCGCTGGCGATGTATCGGCCGTCGCCCAGCAGCTGGAACAGCTCGTAGATCGCCTTGGTAATCGGATACTGCGGCTGGCGCTGGGCGAGCATGAGCGAGTCGCTCACCTCCAGCATGGCGAACGAAAACGCCAGCAGGCCGCCGGCCAGGAGGTTGGCGGAGATCAGCGGGACCGTAATGCGGCGCAGGACGCGGCCCAGTGAGGCGCCGAGGTTCAGGGCGGCGTACTCCAGCTCCTGGGAGACCTGCTGTAAGCCGGCAGCTGCGGAGCGGACCACGTACGGCAGCCGGCGCACGGAGTAGGCCAGCACCAGCAGGGCAAAGGGGTTTTCCACCGGGTCCAGGAAGCTGAACCACTCGCCCGGCCGGGTCATCGCCAGGTACCCGAAGGCCAGGACCAGTCCCGGCACAGCCAGCGGGAGCATCGCCAGGGTGTCGATGATCGCCCGGCTGCGCCAGGTGCTGCGGACGGCGATGTAGGCGATGGTCACGCCGAGGACCATGTCGATCAGCATCGCCCCGGCTGCGTAGCGCATGCTGTTGCTGATGCTCGGGACGGTCAGGCCGTGGCCCAGGCCGGTGCGGAAGTGCTCCAGGGTCAGGCCGGTGGGCAGGATCGTGCCGTACCAGTCCCGGCTGACGGACATGAGGATCACGCCGATGTGCGGCAGGATCGCCAGGCCTGTTACGAGAACAAAGGGCAGGGCGGCCAGCAGTCCGGAGGCCCCGTGGAGGTCGCGCGTTGAGGAGGCGACCGTCGCCCGGCCGGCTGTCGCGTAGCTGCGGCCCCCCCAGACCCAGCGGCTGATGCCGTAGAGGCCGGCGGACAGGATCAGCATCACGGCGGTCAGGGCGTACGGGAAGGGGTTGTCGCCACTGATTTCCTTAATTCCGTTGAAGATCTGGACGGCGGCGTGGCGGTTGTAATCGAACATCAGCGGGGTGCCGAGTTCGGTGAAGCTCCAGATGAAGACAATGGTCCCGCCGGCGAAGAGGCCCGGGGTGATCAGCGGCAGCGTCACGCGGAAGAACCGCCGCCAGGACGAGGCGCCCAGGTTCATGGCGGCCTCGTCGAGGGTGGGGTCGAGGTTGGCCAGGGCCGCCACGGCGTTGAGGTAGAGGATCGGGTAGAGGTGCAGGGCCTCCATGATGACGACGCCCCAGAAGCGGCCGCGGCCGAGCCAGTCGATCCCCTGGTCGGCGCCCAGCAGGCCGATGGTTCGCAGGAGGGCGTTGAGCGAACCCCACTGGCCGAGGATCATCCGCATGCCGATGGCGCCGACGAAGGGCGGCAGGATCATCGGCACCAGGACGGTCGCGCTGAAGAGGCCTTTGCCCGGAAAGTTGTAACGCTGGGTGAGCACGGCCAGCGGGATGGCGATCAGGAAGACCAGTCCGGTGGCGGCCACCGCCACCTTCAGGGCGTTGAGCATGCCCTCGCGGTAGAGCGGGTGCTGGAAGATCTGCCGGACGAAGGCCAGCGTGGGTCCCCGGGCCGACCAGAAGGCCCCGCGGATGGTCAGCCAGACCGGCCAGCCCAGGAAGGCGGCGAAGAACGCGAAGATCAGGAGGAACAGCAGCCAGCCGGGAAGTTTTCTAATCATGGGAGACGAATCTCCTGGGAGAGGTGCATTCCACTTGATGCGCAGCACGCCCGCAAACAGCGCGGGCGTGGCATCCGGGTCTTCTACTCATTGGTGGCTATCCCTCGCTGCGTGGCGGCCCGGGCGGCGTCCGTGTAGTGGTGGCGGAAGAACATCGCCCAGTCGCGGGTCAGCTGCATCCGCTGGATGGGGTCGGTGATGGTCTGGGCGGGGATCTGGTCGTAGGCCACCGGCATCTGGCCGAAGAGCTGCATGGCCCGGGGGCTCCTTTCTGGTCCGCCGGCTGCCAGGATCGCCTGCCATCCCGCCTGTAGCTCCTGGTGCGGGTCGATCGCCAGGGACTGGATGTAGACCCGCAGGAAGTTGAACGCCCCGGCGGTCCAGTCCGGGCGGTAGGTCATCTTCTGCGCGACCAGGTACGGCTGCTCGTCGGGGTCGGACATGTAGCGGCGGTGCTCGGGGGTGTACATATCCCGACGGACCGGCAGGCGGCGCAGGCTGTACTTGACGGGTCCGCCCGGGGTGCCGGCGCGGTAGTCCCACAGATTCTGGCCGTCGACCGAGAGCACGAACTCCACGAAGTGGCGGGCGACGTCGGCGTGGGGCGCGCCACGGAAGACGCCTACGGGGTCGGCGCTGACGCTGGTGCCGCCGATCGGCGTGACGAAGCCCAGGCGGCTCCGGCCGTCGGGCGCAGCGACCGATTCGGCGTTAAAGCGCGAGTAGTAGTCGATGCTCATGCCGGCTGCGGCGTTGCCGTCGGAGACGTCGCTGACGACCATGGACGAGCCGTCGGAGAAGTAGCGCGAGTTGGCGGCGATCCGCTGGATGAGGTGCATCGCCCGGGTCCAGCCGGCGGCCACCGCCTGCTGTTCCATCTGCTTGTTCCAGGCCGCCCCGGCGCGGGCCTGGCGGTCGTCGACCTCCTGGTGCATCTGCTGCTGGATGATCATCTCGAAGGCCTTGGCGATCGAGCCGCTCTTGGTGGGGTCGGAGAGGGCGATCTGGCGGAAGTAGCGGGGGTCGGCCAGGTCGGACCACTGCGCCGGGGGCCTATCGATGCCGAGGCGTTGGAGGGAGTCGCGGTTGTAGCAGATCCCGAACGTCGTCAGGCACGCGCCGTACCAGCGGCCCTGCTTGTCATAGTACGTCTCGCCGCCAAGGCTCTGGGGCATGATCTCGGGGGCCAGCCAGTCGGGGTGGAGTTTGGCCAGGCCGCTGTCCACCAGGTAGCCCTTGCGGGCGGTGCGGTCCATGTCGAAGGAGCCGCCGCCGAAGAAGACGTCCAGGCCGATGCTTACGCCGCTGGCCAGGAAGGCCTGGCGGGCCTTCTGTTTGGCTGAGACGGGCTGGGTCTGGGCCGGCTGGCTCTGGGCGGGCTGCGTACCGGGTGGGGCGTCGAGCTTGTAGTCGGTGAAGCCGGCGGCTGCGTCCTCGGTCCACGGGTTGCCCAGCCTGTTGGTCCAGTGCTGGCGGAAGGCGGCGGAGTACTCGCTCTCGATGTAGCGGACGATGTCGCTGGTGCCGCCGGTGACCCGCCAGTCAATGACCACGGGCTGGCTGTATTTCGCCTCGTGCCAGTCGCGGAAGGCGCGGGCAAACTCGTAGCGGATGGCCTCGTTGTGCGGGCTGATGACCACCAGGCGCACGGCGTCGGGCGGCGGGATCTCCTTGGCTGGGCGCAACACATACGGAATCGCCAGCACCACCGAAAACGCCGCCAGGATGACTATCGCTCTGGCAATCATCTTCTCTCGCTCGTCTTCGCTACGGTTCTTGCCGCCGTGTTCGGAGGCAAGGCTTTAGCCTGCGCCGTGACTTTGCTCGGAGTTCCCGCTCCAGCGGGTCCTTGTTGCCGCCGTTTGTGGCACAGTCGCCCTTGCCTGTGGCCGTTGCACCCATGATAAGCCACGAAGTGCTGCTGGGAAAGGCACCAATCCGTCTGCGTGCACCTCACCAGCCGGGCAAAGCCGGATCGGGATGAGCCAGCGGCCCCCCTCGCTGCCGCTATCGGCCGAAGTTTTCCGCGAGCATTAGCAGGTCGACCACGTCCACGCTGCCATTGGCGTTGAAGTCGCAGTCGATATTGTAGTTGGTATCCCCAGGGATGCTCCCGAAGGCATCCACGAAGTACAGCAGGTCCACCACATCCACGTGCCCGTTGCCGTCCACGTCGCCGGCCATCAGGGTAGTGAAGGTGGAATCCGCCGACACAGCCCAGTACCCGCCATCGAACGTCGACCGGACACGGTAGTGATACGTCGTTTCGCAGGCCAGGGGTGTGATCGTTACGCTGTGAGTTGTAACGGCTTGGGTGTCCATGGGGGTCTCATCGCCGTAGGCATCGGTCTGGCCGTACTGCACCTGGGAGGACCCGGCCGGTTCCGATACCCACGTGACCACGCACCGAGTCGCATGGGCAGAGACGTGCACGTCGTAGACGTCCACGTGCGGGACCGGCTCGATCACCGTCAGGACCCAACTGCACTTGTCCGAACCGACCGTGTTCGTGGCGCGGATGGTAATCGTATACGGGCTGCCCTCGTGGTCGGGATTCGACCAGTACACCGCCCCGGTGGCGGGATCGATGGTCATGTCCATTGGGCCGTTGACCAATGACCACGTTACCGGCGGGGTCCCCTGAATGAGGATTGGCGTAGGACCCATGTATACCACCCCATTGCCGATGGACTCATCCGATATAGGGGCGATGACCGGCGGGTCTATCACCGTCACGAACCAGGTCTTCAGGGCGTAGCCGGCTACGTTGTCCGCGCGGATCGTGATCGTGTATGGGGTTTCAGACGTAACGGGACTCGGCCAGAACACGGTCCCGGTCGAAGGATCGATGTCCATATCCGCCGGCCCATCCACCAACGACCAGGTTACCTGCGTTCCTTGGGTCAGTACTGGCACAGGCCCAAGATAGAAAGTTCCCGAAGGGATGGTTGCATCGGGGATACTGGCAATCGCGGGCGGTGGGGTCACCACGAGCTCGCCAGCTCCGGCTGGCACTCGCGCAATAGTTCAGGTTGTATGCGTAGATCTTGATCGTATACGGGCTTCCAGACGCGACGGGATTCGGCCAGGAGACCACACCCGTGGCGGTATCCATTGTCATCCCGGCCGGATGGGTCCCCAGGGACCAGGTGACCGGCGGCGTCCCCTGGGTCAGGACGGGAACCGGACCGGTATAGGGCAAACCGGCCGGAATGACGTTGTCGGGGATCGCTGCGATGACGGGCGGCCAGCCCACGTACAGGTACCAAGAGCAATAAGCCGGATCCATGCCAGTAACCGAGACCGAGATCGTGTAGGTCCCGATTACAAGGGGGATGTCGGTCCAGACCCGCGCAGCGTACGGGTCACTCCACTGTATCTGCAGCCCGGGTACGTTGCTTTGAACCTGCCAGGTACCAGGCGCCGCACACCTGGATTCGAACCACACGTATGCGGCATACGTGGAACCGGGCGTAACAGCCTGATTTCCCGGCCCTTGTAGCCACGCAGGCGGGCATTCGACCTCGACGGACCAGCTCTGGTCAGCGTGCCCCAGGGAGTTGGTTGCCCTGATCGTGATCGAGAAGTTTCCGGGACCGGTGCCTTCCAAAAAGACTACCCCCGTAGAGGCGTTGATGGTCATACCCCCTGGTCCGTAGACGAGCGACCAGGTCACTGGCGGCGCTCCCTGGAGCAGGGTGGGTGTGGGGCCGGTGTATGACTCCATGGCCCAGGCGTAACCGTTCGGGATCGACGCGATAAGCGGCGGCCCAACCGGCGCGCACACATCGATTGCAACGCCCCACACGGTCCCGATGGTGCGCTGCCCCCCCGTTTCTTTTGGCACGAACCCGTGGTACCCTTCCGTCTTGACCACGAAGTTGAACGTCAGCTGCGCATGCTGTGGCACGGAGGGGGGAACCGTAACCGTGTACGTAGCGACATCAACGTAGCTTGTCTTGGCGTACGCGTTACTTGGCGGGTAGGCGGTCTGCATCGAGCCAAACCCCGTCATCCCGCCGTTGGGGCCCGGGGTGCCGGGGACAGCCGGGACAACCGCATAGTTGAATGTCGAATCCCAGGCCCAATTGCTTGATGTCAGCAGCCCGGCCGTTCCGGAGACGACGATGTCGCCGGACAACATCCACAACCCACTTTCGGTCCCCTCGGCCATAACGTGAATCACGGTCGACTCCCCGGGATTCAGAATGGTCCTGTCCGCCTGAAGCCAGACGTTGATGACGCCGGGACTTGCGCCCGCGACCAAACCAACAAGTGCCACCGAGAGAAGCAAGTTCCGCACGGTACATCCTCCGCAAAGACCTCGACCTCTCCCCCACCACAGACGCGAGTCCCTCGAACCTGCGCCTCAGGCCGCGCTTCTACGGGGCATGGATGACCTCGCGTTGTATTATCTTTTCCGTGAAGTGATCGACAATGCGATACGCCCTGCCGAGGGACATAATCCATTATCTGAATTTGCGAATGGAAGTGCAAGCGCATTCCGGACGGGAAGAACGACGGACTCTACATAGTGCGTACTAGGTATTTGGTCCTAGGGTCAGCGTAAGGGGCGTCCGTAAACATCAATGCGGTTGGTCCCGACTTCGCTAGTCCGCCTCGCGACCGGTGTGTCTTGGCTGTCCCGTTGCCGGTCGCGCAGATGCCACTGTTGCCGTTCCCCGTCCGTCCCTGCCTCCGTGGTTCCGCCAGATCCTACGCCGTCAGCACGATCGCGTCGGCTGGCTCGAATGACAGGGTCACCTTCTTGCCCGGCTCGGGCGGCTGGGCCTTGGGGGCCTGCTGGAGGACCTTGATGACGGCGTCGCCGGCGATCTGCACCTCGTACTGCGCGAACTCGCCCAGGTAGACCGTGTCCAGGAGCGTGCCCGGGATGCTGTTGGCGGCGTCGCCGGCAGGATCGCAGCCGATCCGGATCGACTCCGGCCGGACCGAGACCGTCGCCTGACCGCCGGCCGCAATCGCCCCGGCTGGCGCCGACGCCCTAACCACGCCGGCCGCGGTTTTCACGCTGCAGATGCCGTCGCGGCAGTCGACCACCTGCCCGTCGATGAAGTTGGTCTCGCCGACGAACTCGGCGACGAATCGGTTGGCCGGCTGGTTGTACAGGCCTGTCGGGGTGCCGATCTGCTCGATCCGGCCATCGCGGAGGACCGCGATCCGGTCGGCCATCGAGAGGGCCTCCTTCTGGTCGTGGGTGACGTAGATGGTGGTGAGGTTGAGCCTGCTTGCAGAGTTTGCGGATGGTGCGGCGCATGTGCAGCCGCAGTTTGGCGTCGAGGTTCGAGAGGGGCTCGTCGAGGAGCAGGCACTTGGGCCGCACGATCAGGGCCCGCGCAGGGCGACCCGCTGCTGCTGGCCGCCGGAGAGCTGGTTGGGCTTGCGGCCACCCAGGGCCTCCATCTGCACCAGGGCGAGGGCCTCGCGGATGCGCTGGCGGCGCTGGTCGCCCGAGATGCCTTTGACCTCCAGGCCGAAGCCGACGTTGTCGGCGACGGTCATGTGGGGCCAGAGGGCGTAGTTCTGGAAGACCATGGCTGTATCCCGCTGGTTGGGCGGGACGCTGGTGATGTCCTGCTCTCCCAGGCGGATCGAGCCGGCATCGGGGGTGACGAACCCGGCGATGCTCCGCAGCAGGGTCGTCTTGCCGCAGCCGGACGGGCCCAGGAGGAAGAAGAGCTCGCCGCCCTCGATCGACAGGCTCACGTCGTGGAGGGCATACACGTCGCCGTAGCGTTTGACCAGACTCTGGATTCGAACCGGTATCATGAACGTATAACGCTCTAATCCTCCGCCGGTCCGAGCTGCTTGGTGCCCCGGCGGGCGGTGCGGAACTTGCTGCCCAGCGTTTTGGGCGGCGGATAGTCCGGCAGGCCGCGCCTGCCCGGCTGCGCAATCACCGGCAGCACGTAGCGCAGCGGGATCACCGGGAAGTCCCGGCTCTTGGTGTCGGTCACGTAGCCGGCGGCCTTGGCCTCGGCCAGGCGGGCGTGCATCGGCGATTTGGCCTCCGGGGCCGGACCCGTCGGGATGGCAGCCGCGGCGGCTGCGGCGCGTTCGGCGGGGGAGCGGAAAGAACCGTCAGCCGGGGGCTCGCCGCTGCGATCCCGGGGTGGGCCCGGGCGGTCCCGATCGCCGCGACCGCGGTCGCCTCGATCTCCGCGATCGCCACGGTCTGGACGACCTCCTCGATCCCCACGCCGGTCGCCGCGATCCCTGCCGCCCCGGTCGCCCCGGCGATCGCCGCCTCGGTCGCGGCCGCCCCGATCGTCGCGCCGCGGTCCGCGATCCTCCCGTCGTGGCCCGCGGTCGCCTTCGCCGGCCGGGGCTGCCGGCCGCGGCTCTTCCTCGGGTTCCTCGGCGAGGACCTCGATCTCGTGGATCTCGGGTGTCACGCCGATGGCCGCGTAGATCTCATCCAGGCGGATCCGCTGGCTGGCCTCCACGAGGGTCACCACCCGCTTGAGGTCGGCGCCCAGCCGGACGAGCCGGCACACGTAGTCGGCGTACGCCTCCGCTCCCGGGGGCGGCCCGAAGTGGGCCAGCAGCCCCACGTGCGGCAGGTCGATCGCCCGGGTCACCATCTCGGCGGCCACCCAGACCACCGCGTCCTGGCGGTCGGGCTTGGCCGGCGGGTGCGCCCGCCCGGTCCGCCCGCCCCGCTGCGCCAGCCGCGAGGCCTCCTCATCCATGCTCATGACCGTCAGGCCGGCCTTTCGCAGGCCGTCGGCGACCTTCCGCGTGTCGTCCCGGCGGCTGGTGATGACGATGGCGGCTTGGGGCTGGATCGCCTGGATCCGCTCGGCCAGCAGACCCACCTGGTGGCGCTGCGGTCCCAGGACCAGTTCGTGAAGGGGCAGGCGGAGCCTCTGTTCCGGGGCGTCATAGCCGATGCGTTTCGGTTCGACCAGGTACTTGTCCGCCAGCAGTTGGATCTCCTCGTCCACGCCGGCTGTCACCCAGATCAGTTGCCGGCCGTGTGCCAGCTCGTGCATCAGCCGGCGCATGGGCTCGAGGTGGCCGGAGTTGAGCAGTCGGTCGAGTTCGTCGAAGACGACGAACTTGATCTGCCGGGTGTTGAGGCCCTGGCGCTCGAGGGTATCCAGCAGGCGTCCCGGGGTGCCGGTGACGATCTGGACTTTCTCGCTCTGGAGGCTCTCCTGCTCCTGGGCCTCCGCCCCGGGATGCAGGGAGACGGAGTGAAGTCCCTGCTCGCCCAGGAGCTTGCGGCACTCCCCGCTGACCTGGATGGCCAGTTCGCGGGTCGGGGAGACGATCATGGCCTGGGGACCGGCCTCCAGGTCGATCTGGTTGAGGATCGGGAGGAGGTAGCCGAGGGTCTTGCCCTGGCCTCGCCGGGCCCGGACCACCACATCGTGGCCATCGAGGATGGGACGGATCATGTCCCGCTGCAGCTCAGTCGGTTTGTCGTAGCCGCCCCTGGTGACGGCGTTTACCATGGTTTCGTTCAGTCCGAGTTCGGCGAAAGTTACGCCGCTGCTGTTCCGTTCCTCTTGCATTTTGGCTATACCTGTACTGTCCGTCGAAGGTCGTCGCGAAAACGAATGCCCGCATTCTATTTGGACGCCGAAAGAATGCCAGTATTCTAGCGGGTTCAGCCGATAAAGGGAGAATGACGGTTGAACTCGACATAATTCCGACAATCCAATATACGATAGGTCAGGACGGCCGGTATGTATAGCCACAGGGACGTTGTAGCCCAAGTCAACGTCGACGCTTTGCTGCACAACGTGGGTGTGTTGCGAAAGCAGTGTCAGCCGGGGGTGCGGATCTGTGCCGCCTTGAAGGCGAACGCCTACGGGCACGGCATGCGCATCGTCGCCCCGGTGCTGGCTGCCACCCCCGTCAGCATGGCCGCGGTAGCCACCCTCGGCGAGGCAATCGACCTCCGCGAACTCGGCTGGACCAAGCCGATTCTTCTGTTCGGACCGATCTTCGCCGATGGCGACCCGTCGGGCCGGAAGGACCGCCTGCGGGCGGTGCTGGACTATGACTTGACGGCGACGGCTGTCGACTTTTACGGCGTTCGGGACCTGGCGCACCAGGCCCAGCTGCGGAACAAGGTGGTCCGCTGCCACATCAAGATCGACAGCGGCATGGGCCGGATGGGGATCAGCCCGGCCAGCGCCGTGCAGCTGGCCGAGAGGCTGCAGGGCCTGCCCAACCTCAAGGTCGAGGGCATCTACACGCACTTTGCCACGGCTGACGAGGCCGACAAGTCCTTCTGCCTCGAACAGCTGCGGGTGTTCAAAGAGACGCTGGCCAGTCTGCAGACCGCGGGTGTTCGGCCGTGGCTGGTCCACGCCGCGGCCACCGGCGCCCTGCTGGACGTGCCCGAGAGCCACTTCGACATGGTTCGTCCCGGGATCGGCCTGTATGGCCTGTATCCCGGCGACCAGGTCGCCAACAGGCCCGACCTCCGCCCGGTCCTGCGGGTCATCAGCCGTCTGATCCTGGTCAAGCAGATCAAGGCCGGCCAGACGGTCGGCTACGGCCAGACGTGGCGGGCCGGGCGCGACAGCGTGGTCGGCATTGTGCCGATCGGCTACCACGACGGCTACGTCCGCTCGCTGAGCAACAAGGCGGTCATGACCGTCCGGGGCGTACACGCGCCGGTGATCGGCCGGATCAGCATGGACCAGACGATCGTCGATTTGACCGGCGTGGCTGGCGCGGTGGTGGGTGATTCCGTCGTGGTGATCGACGACGATCCGGCTGCCCCCAATAGCGTGGTCAACCTCGCCCGGGTCATGCAGACGATCCCGTATGAGGTGACGGCGTTGCTGGGCAATCGAGTGGCCCGATTGGCCTACCACAGCCCGATCCCTGCCGAGGAGCCCGTGGCGGCTGAATCACTGGAGGACTCGTCCCTGGCAGGGGCAGCGGCGCTGACGGATGACGCGCTCAGCCGGATCGCCGATTCGGCACCGGTGACGGCGTCGGTCCCGGCACATGGAAACGGTGCGAATGGTCATGGCAACGGCAAGCGCCTGGGCGAGCCGACCGTTCGGGAGGTCCTTGGTAAGATCCGGAACTGAGCGACCCGGCCCGAGGTGGCGCCGGACGCGCAACGAACCTATACAGGCGCAGTAAAATGCCGGCGTGCGATGTGCACGCCGGCTTTGTTATTGCTGTGCCGAGCATGATGCGATGACTTGGAGGTGAAAGCCCTCTGGAGGCCCTGGTGACGGGAACTCCTAGCCGAACCGCAACGGCGTCACCGCGAGGTGGGGTCGGAAAGAAGCGGCAGGCAAAGCCCTGGTCCGATGCACAAGAACCGCATAGGAGGCGAACGCCGGGTGGGCGAGAGGGCCAATAGACTCTAAGCCCAATGTCACCCGGACCTGGCGGGCGTATATGCGGCGGATAGATGGGGCGAAGGTCATGCATCTTACCTCGGGAGGTCTGCGGATCTGCCGCATCGGCTAGTCCGCCAGCAATGGCGGATGACGGACCCGCAGAAGTCAGCCGAGGCCATAGTAGTCCCGATGCACCGGGATGAAGGGCCGAACATCAAGAGTCGAACCGGCAGCGGAACGTTCGATGCCTGGACAAGACGCAGACACAAGGGCCGAGAAGCCCGGGCCAGCCCGGAAGGTAGGCGGCGGAACCGCCGAGGGTAAGGGATTGGCGCGTTTAGCAGGTACGGCACGAACCGAGACGGCCGGGGACCGGACCGATGGACTCATCCAGGAGGTGGAGCGTCGTGAGAACCTGATGGCTGCCTATCGGCGGGTGGTGCAAAACGGCGGGGCGGCGGGGATCGATGGGATGACCGTCGAGGACCTGATGCCGTACTGCCGTGAGCACTGGCCAACGATTCGGGAACAACTGCTCAGCGGTACGTATCAGCCGCAGCCCGTGCGCAAGGTGGAAATCCCCAAGCCGAGCGGAGGCGTGCGGACACTGGGCATCCCGACGGTGCTGGATCGGATGATCCAGCAGGCCCTTCTGCAGGTCCTGAGCCCGATCTTTGACCCGACGTTCTCGGATGGCAGTTACGGCTTTCGTCCGAACCGGGGTCCGCTGGACGCGGTGCGTCGAGCCAAGACCCACATGGCGGCGGGACATCGATGGGTGGTGGATATCGACCTGGAGAAGTTCTTTGATCGCGTCAACCACGACGTGCTGATGGCTCGCGTGGTCCGGCGGGTCAAGGACAAGCGAGTGTTGCTCCTGATTCGCCGCTTCCTACAAGCGGGGATGATGGAGGGCGGGTTGGCGAATCCGCGTACGGAGGGCACCCCGCAAGGGGGCCCCTTGTCCCCCTTGCTCAGTAACGTCCTGCTGGACGATCTGGACAAGGAACTGGAGCGTCGCGGGCACCGGTTCGTCCGCTATGCCGACGACTGCAACATCTACGTGCGGTCTAAGGCGGCGGGAGAGCGAGTGATGGTCAGCCTGGAGCGGTTCCTGCGGGAGAAGTTGCGCCTGCGGGTCAACCGGGACAAAAGCGCGGTGGCTCGCCCCTGGGACCGCAAGTTCCTGGGCTACAGCGTGACCGTGCATCGGGAGGCGAAGTTGAAAGTAGCCAGCGAGTCGGTGCAACGGCTCAAGGCCAAACTTCGCGGTATCCTGCGTCCCGGTCGAGGCCGCGCCCTCGTGGAGGTCTGCCGCCAACTGGCCCCGCTGATCCGGGGCTGGGTGGGGCACTATCGATTGGCCGAAATCAAAGGGGTCTTTGAAGCACTCGACGGCTGGCTGCGGCGTCGCCTGCGGTCGATCGTCTGGCGGCAGTGGAAACGGCCGCGGACCCGCTTCAAAGAACTCTGTCGGCGCGGGCTGGAGGCTGCCCGAGCGGCAGCCTCGGCGTTCAACGGGCGGGGTCCCTGGTGGAATGCCGGGGCCAGCCACATGAACGAGGCCCTGCCGATTCGCTGGTTGCGGACGTCAGGACTCGTGAGCTTCGTGGATGAACATCGACGTTTGGCGAACGCTTGGTGAACCGCCGTATACGGAACCGTACGTACGGTGGTGTGGGAGGTGGGAGCCGCAAGGCTCCCGCCTACCCGGTGGTTCCATTGTGCGTATTGACTGAACGCCGCATGGTCCTGCAACGGCGCAGGACCATGGCACCCGTGACCCGCGTTACCCGTTACCCGACACCCGACACCCAGTCGTTCCTACTTCCTCAGCGGCACATCGGGGTTGGCCTGGGCGACGGGCTTCTGGCCGCTCAGCGCCAGGCTGAGGTTCTCCCAGGACATGCTCGCCTGGCGGACGACGCTCTCGAAGGTACGGCTGGCGATGTGCGGGGTGAAGGCGACCCGCTCGGCCGGGACGTCCGCAGCCAGCAGCGGGTGGTCCTTGGTGATCGGTTCGGGGTCGAAGACATCCGCGCCGTAGCCGCCGAGTTTCCTGGCCTTGAGGGCGGCGGCAATGTCCTTCTCGTTGACCAGGCCGGCCCGGGCGCAGTTGATCACGTAGGCGCCGTCGCGCATCTTGGCGATGCGGGCGGCGTTGAGCCACTGCTTGTTCTCAGCGGTCAGGTTCATATTCAGACTGAGTACGTCGCAATTGGCGGCGACCTCGTCAGCGGAGGCGGCCTGCTTAACGCCGTACTGCCGGGCGAAGCCAGCATCCCAGAACTGCGGGAGGTCGTAGCCGATTACGTTCATTTCGAAGCCCTTGGCCCGTTTGGCGACCTCCTTGCCGATGCGGCCCAGGCCGATGATGCCGATCGTCTTCTGCCATATCTCGGTGCCGGTGGTCCGCTTCCAGTTGGCGGCCTTCACGAAGTTGTGCTCGCAGACCATGTTGCGCGTCAGGATCAGCAGCAGGCCGAAGACGTGCTCGGCGACGGCTGTGTGGTTGACGCCCGGGGTGAAGCAGACGGGGATGCCCAGTTCGGTGGCGGCCTTGATGTCGATCTTGTCGATACCGATGCCGTACTTGGAAAGGACCTTGAGCTTGGGCAGACATTTTTGGAGAACTGGCCTCGTGTAGGCGTCATCGCCGCAGATGATGCCGTCGAAATCGCCGACGAGATTGAGGATATCGGCTTCCGGCAGCGGGCCGCGGGCGGTCTCGATCTGCCAGCCGGATTTCTTCATGAGGTCGTGATGCGCACCGGGGGTATCCATGAACGACGTGGTGGTGACCAGTACCTTCATTCTCGTCAGCTCCCTAAGCCAAATAAAGTCCGCTTCTTACGCGTGTGTACCGCTGGGAAAACCCGTTCTCTGACAGCCGGCGGGACTTGCAACCAAGCGGCGCTTCTTATACCGTTGCACATCAATACTCGCAGGACGCGGCGGGGTCAACACTTGCCGGCCAAGCCGCCCGGACGTTCCCGAAGGCCGTGCGAGTTGGGAATTCCTTACGCGTAGGTGGCAAACCTTACAGGAGTCGCCCCATGGGTGAAGTTGCATACGTATTTCCGGTGGAAGAGCACAACAAACTGATCGCCGCGGTCTACCAGCACCGAGGCTATGACGCGGATGAGGCGGCCGTGGCTGCCAAGTATTGTGGTCTGGCCAACTGGCACGGCATCAAGACGCACGGCGGGCTGAAGGCCCTGCATTTGGATGAGATTATCGGCAGCAAGGTCGGCGGGGCGGTGCCCAAGGCCAAGATCAAGAAGGTGGCCAGCAAGTTCGCCGCGGTGGAGAAGTGGGACGCCCAGAAGAAGCTCGGCCAGCCGGTCGCCCACGAGGCGATGATGCGCTGCTGCGAGCTGGCGGACCAGTACGGCGTGGGCATCGTGGCCGTCGACAACGCGTTTCACTACCTCTGGGGCGGCGGGTACGTGATAGAGGCGGCCAAGAAGGGCTACATCGCCTACACCAACTGCACGGCGGGCCTGGCGGAAGTGGTGCCCTTCGGCGGCAAGATCGCCCGCATCGGCACCAACCCGCACTCGTGGGGTCTGCCGACGACCTCGGCGGTCGGCTACCCGATCGTCATCGACTGGGCGACCAGTGCCGTGGCGATGGGCCGCGTCCAGCAGCTGGCCCGCGAGGGCAAGCAGCTGCCGCCCGGCTCGGCTGTCGACAAGGACGGCAACGTGACGGTCGACCCGGCCAAGGTGGCGGCCCTGCTGCCGTTCGGCGCGCACAAGGGGTACGGCCTGGGCCTGCTGATCGAGATGTACGGCGCGTACATCGGCGGCAACCTGCCGAGTTTGCGCGGCAAGCCGCAGGAGGGCGGGCCGCACAAGCGGACGATGTCGTTCTTCTTCCAGGCGATCCACCCGGAGGCCCTGGGCGTGGGGACGTTCAAGGACCGCAAGGCGATGGAGGAAAACGTCGCGGCCATCCTGAAGGACATCCTGTGCGCCGGCAACGACAAGTGCATGCTCCCCGGCCAGATCGAGGCCGAAGGCGCCAAGAAGAGTACCAAGCACGGCGGCCTGCTGTTCACCGAGAACGAGGTCAAGGAGTTCAAGCGGGAGTTCGAGGAAGCGGGGTTGAAGTGGGATGCCTCGCGCCTGAAGAAGGTGGAATTGTAGGAATGGCGGTCAATCGTTAATTGTTAATGGTTAATTGTAACGGCAACAGCGACAGGAAGCAGACATGTAGGGTGTGCACCGCACACCATTCATCGAATACAGATGACGAAGAACGGAGGAAGGTCGCACAATGGCAACGATCAAGGTGAAACCGGCCGGTTCGGCGAAGTATGACCTGGTGACCCTCGGCGAGACGATGATCCGCCTGAGCCCCCTGGGGCGCGGCCGGATCGAGTACGCCCAGGAAATGGACATCTGGGTGGGCGGCGGCGAGTACAACGTCTCGTACGCGTGCAGCCGGCTGGGCCTGAAGACCGCGTGGATCAGCCGCAACGTGGAGAACCCGCTGGGCCGGCTGATCATGAACCACGCCCGCGCGGTCGGCGTGGACGTCAGCCACGTCAAGATGGTCAAGTACGACGGCGTCGGCAAGAAGGACCGCGTCGGCCTGAACTTCACGGAGGTGGGTATCGGGCCGCGGGCCAGTGTGACGATGTACGACCGTGGCCACTCGGCGGCCAGCCACATGTCCCCCGAGGACATCGACTACGTGAAGGTCTTCGAGAAGGAAGGCGCTCGCTGGCTGCATACCGGCGGCATCTTTACCGCCCTGGGCCCCAACTGCGCCGAGACCTGCAAGAAGGCCCTGGAGGCCGCCCACAAGAACGGCGCGATCACCAGCTACGACCTTAACTTCCGCTCGAAGATCTGGTCCAGCGAGGAGGCCATCAAGACCACCAAGCAGCTGCTGCCGTTCATCGACATCCTGATCGGCAACGAAGAGGACTTCCAGAAGGTGCTGGGTTACAAGGTCGAAGGCACCGATGAGAACCTGACCAAGCTTCCGGTCGAGCAGTACAAGAAGATGGTGCAGCGCGTCGTGGCTGACAATCCGACCATCTCGGGCGTCGGCACGACGCTCCGCGAAGTGCTCAGCGGCCTGATCAACAACTGGTCGGCCATCCTGTACTACGACGGCAAGTTCCACGAGAGCCGCAAGTACGAGAAGCTCGAGATCGAGGACCGCGTCGGCGGCGGCGACGGTTTTGCCACCGGGCTGGTCTACGGCTTCCTGAACAACCTGGGGCCGGACGGCGCGGTGAACTTCGGCGCGGCCCACGGCGCCCTGGCGCAGACGACCCGCGGCGATACGAGCATGCTGACGCTGGAAGAGGTCACCAGCGTGATGGGCGGGGCGGGTGCGCGGATCAAGCGGTAGGCGGCTCACAGGGCAGATCAACCGCAAACCAGGCAAAAAAAAAAGGGGCCACCGAACGGTGGCCCCTCGTCGCATCCTTGCAGGTTGGCGGCGAGACTGAGCACTCGCTGCCGTACGCATCCTACGCGTTTCGTTGCGATGCACTGGCAGGCAAGTCTGCCAGTGGCACCCGGCGGTCTACGCGTTGTAGGTACTCGCCGTCACGTTCCCGCCCGTGCCGGTCCAGTTGGTGTGGAAGAACTGGCCGCGCGGCTTGTCGATCCGCTCGTACGTGTGCGCGCCGAAGTAGTCGCGCTGGGCCTGCAGCAGGTTGGCCGGCAGCCGCTCGCTGCGGTAGCCGTCGAAGTAGCACAGGGCGCTGCTCATCGCCGGGGTCGGGATGCCCATCTTGACCGCCTTGGCGATCACCCGCCGCCACGCGAACTGCGCCTTGTTGACCTGGCTCTTGAAGTACGGCCAGACGAGCAGGTTGACCAGGTCCGGCTTCTTGGTGAAGGCCTCGCGGATGTTGCCGAGGAACCGGCTGCGGATGATGCAGCCGCCTCGCCACATCAGGGCGATGCCGCCGTAGTTGAGGTCCCAGCCGTACTCCTTGGCCGCCGCCCGCATCATCTGGAAGCCCTGGGCGTACGAGCAGATCTTGGCCGCGTACAGCGCCTGCCGGATATCATTGACGAACGCCTTGCGGTCGCCGGTGAACTTGGGCTTGGGGCCCTTGAGCACCTTGCTGGCCGCCACCCGCTCGTCCTTGATGGCCGACAGGCACCGGGCGAAGACCGCCTCGGCGATCAGGGTGACCGGCACGGCCAGGTTGGCCGCGGTGATGACCGTCCACTTGCCGGTGCCCTTCTGGCCGGCGGTATCGAGGATGACGTCGACAGTGGGCTTGCCGGTCTCGGGGTCCTTCTGGGCGAGGATGTTCTTGGTGATCTCGATGAGGTAGCTGTTGAGTTCGCCCTTGTTCCACTCGGCGAAGACTTCGTGCATCTCGTCGGCGGTCATGCCGGCGGCCCGCATGAGGTCGTAAGCCTCGCAGATCAGCTGCATGTCGCCGTACTCGATGCCGTTGTGGACCATCTTGACGAAGTGGCCGGCGCCCTTCTGGCCGACCCAGTCGCAGCAAGGGCTGCCGCCGTCCACCTTGGCGGCGATGGCCTGGAAGATCGGCTTGACGTGCGGCCAGGCGGCCGGCGAGCCGCCGGGCATGATGCTCGGGCCGTTGCGGGCGCCCTCTTCGCCGCCGGACACGCCGGTGCCGATGTAGAGCAGGCCCTTGGACTCGATGTACTCGGTGCGCCGGGTGCTGTCGTCGAAGTTGCTGTTGCCGCCGTCGATGATGATGTCGCCTGCCTCCAGGTGCGGGATGAGCTGCTCGATGAACTCATCAACCGCGGCGCCGGCCTTGACCATCAGGAACACCCGGCGGGGCTTTTTCAGCAGGGCGACGAACTCCGGCAGCGAGTGGGCGCCATAGATCGTGCGACCCTTAGCCTCGCCATTGACGAAATCGTCGACCTTGCTTGTCGTGCGGTTGTACACCGCCACGCAGAACCCTTTGTCATTCATGTTCAGGACCAGGTTCTGGCCCATGACCGCCAGCCCGATGAGGCCTATGTCCGCCTGTGCTTGCGCCATCTGCATCCGCTCCTTGTCTGTTGGCATCGCGCCGGCTTGCGGTGCGATACACTCGTGTCCCTGTCCAGTCGAAGTCGGTTATCTTAGGAGACAGGCGGGGGAATGCAAGATTGGGGGCTGGGGCCCAGCCAGACGGCCGGACGATCTTCCAGGATGGCCACGGGTAGGTATTGGGCAAGTGCTTTCGCACTCAGGTAGTTACAATCGCAAGGCGCCGTCGTTCGGCCGGGCCAGGTTTTGCTTGGAGCGTGGGTAACGCCCTTTGTCGCGGATCCGCCGTGGCGGCAGCAGATGTCGTGTGGGCCAAGATCAGTTCCGTCCGCCAGACCCAGGTGACTACAGCATCTCATCGTGCCAGACCCGGATTGCCGACAAACAAGTGACGGGCATCTCGCCCACTTGGCACCGTTTGCTGCGTGTGCCTGACGGGCAGCCACTATCAGGAGGACTTGCAGCATGAAGCGGAAGCGGATTCTCGGACTCTACCTTCTCGGTATGTTCCTGGTCAGTTGCTTCGGCGCAGCCGCCCCCGCCGCTACCATCAGTGTCCGTCCGGGCGCCTATCCGGACATCCAGGACGCAATTGGGCTTGCCGCAGCCGGCGATGAAATCGTAATCGAGCCCGGCTGGTACCCGGGCTGCGCCGGCTTTATGGGCAAGGCCATCACCGTCCGCAGCACGAACCCGGATGATCCAGCCGTAGTCGCCGCCACTGTCATTTGTGACCTGGAGTGCTTCTGCTTCTACCAGAACGAAGGTCGTGGCTCGGTGGTGGCAGGTCTTACTCTCCTCGGCGGGGGAGTCCCTTATGCCATCCTGTGTGCGAGCTCTCCCACCATCCGCAATTGCGTCTTCGATGACAATGATATCGGGATTGTCATAAATGGTGACCCGCTCATCCAGAACTGCACATTCAGGAATATCCATGACAGTGCCATCCAGGTCCGCTATGGAGCCCCTACCATCGATGTCTGCACGATGTGCGATGGAGGCCATGCTATCGATTGCGAACCTGAAGAACGCGAAGGCTGCACCCCAACCCTGTCCCGCTGCACAATCGTCAACAACCATGCCCCGTATGGGGTGGTCGTGGGCATGTTCGGCGGGCAATTGACCATCCGGGACAGTCTCATTCGAAACAACACGAACCCAAACTCGCCGATTACTGGCTGCTCATTCAGTCTGTATGGCGGCAGTTTAACCGTTGAAGGCTGCACCATCGTCGGCAACTCGGGCGGCTTCGTCCGCGCACCCGATGGCCAGACCTTTCAACCACACGGGCCGCTCGTTCTGCGCGACACGATCCTCTGGGGCAATCCCGGCGGGCCCATCCTGCCCGATCCCGCCGCCTCCGCCGCCCCCGTGGATATCTCCTACAGCGTCGTCGAGGGCGGCTGCGCGGGAACGGGTGTCCTGAACGTCGACCCGGCGCTGTTGCCCAACGGCCGACTCTCGCCGAATTCCCCCTGCATCAACGCCGGCGACCCCGCCTTCGTCCCCGCCGCGGGCGAACTTGATTTGGATGGCCAGCCCCGTGTCATCGCCAACCGCGTCGACATCGGCGCCGATGAGTTTGCCACGCCCGGTGACATCAACGCCGACGGCAGCGTGGACGTGGTCGACCTGCTGTACTTTGTCGCCAGCTGGGGCCTTACCAGCGGCGATCTCGGCTACGACGCCCGTTGCGACTTTAATGGCGATGGCAGCGTGGATGTCGTGGACCTACTACACATGGCCGAGAACTGGGATCAGTAGGGGGCGGTTAACAAAGCCCTTCGGCACCAGCCAACTGCCCCTTGCCAGCCTAAAGGACGTGGACGACAAAGGGCCCTGCTCTCAATTCCCCGGCGCATCGCGTTTGCGATGGAGCGTCCGATCACGATCTTGTTTGGTCCATCGAAAGCACTGAAGCGACCGCCCTACACTCCCGCCCGTCTATTCCAGCACCAGTACCCCATCCTCCCACGCTTCGGGTGTCTCGAACGTTTCCACCCCGTGCGTGGAACAGCTGTGCCTCTTGTCGCAATCCCCACTCCTTGGATCCACCCAGAATGCCATGCGCCCTGGCCCAGCCCGCAGCTTGTCCATCGCGACCGAGAACCGCCCCGGCTGCGCCGCATAGATCATCGCCCACCGGCCCTCGGCATGCCGTGCCGCCAGGGTCAGCACATCTCCCTCCGGCCGCCCGCCTGCTGCCAGCAGCAACGGGTCCGGAACGAGCCGCCACCACTGCTTCCTCGCCTCCAGCACTTTCCTCAATACGCCCATCTGCCTCGCGCCCGGCGCATCCAGGAACACCCGCCAGTCCGCCGGGACCCGCCATGAATGGTTGTGTCCGTACGTGTGCCACCCGCCGGCCAGGTAGCTATACCACGCCTGCCGCCGCACCCACAGCGGCGTGACGTCGAAGCCGTACTCCGGCCCCGCCTCGTACGCCCCCTCCGCCATCACGACCGGCTTTATTGGTTCCAAACTGCGATCATGCGTCACCATAGGCTGGATCAGGTTCATGTCCCGGAATACCTGGATCGAGTTGAACGCGAGCCACTCCTCGCCGTGCAGAATGCTGCTCGGCGTCGCTGGCGACGGGTCCGGGTGCGCCGTGATCAAGTGTGATCCACCGTCCCCCTCGCGCAGCCCTCGTGCCAGCTCCCGGCAAACCGGAACATCCTCCGGCACCGCCTTCGGGTACATCGACCACACGATGCTCCGCGCCCCCGCGTATCGCCGCCCCACCCACCGCGCCCAGGCTCGTGCATTCCCCGCATGAATCGCCCCCTTCATGCGAGCGGTGTGGTGGATGCCCACGACCAGGGCCAGCCCCTCGTACCGCCCGCAGAGATCGATCACCTTGTCCACGTGCGCGAAGTACTTCTCATTGGGCTTGCCCGGATCGCCGTCCAGCCACGGCAACTCCCCCTCGACGTTCGCCAGCGGATCGACCCCGACCAGCATGATCTGCAGACATGTGAACCCGAGCCTGTGCCGGTTCTCCACGATCTGCCCCGCCTCCTCCAGCTGAAACAGCCGGAACAGCTCCCATTGTGTATCGCCCAGCCAGAACAAAGGTTCGCCGCCAGGCTGGACGAAGTGCCGCCCGTCGCTGCTGACAAGGATTGGGGTAATGTCTGGCGTCGGCTTTCCCGGCATGGAGATTTCACCTCCGTTCCACACCAGACGCCATCCACTGGCGTCAAAACAGGAGTCCCGGTTCCGGCGGCGGCTCCCGCAGGTCCATCTGCACATCCCCCAGGTAGCCGGCGTGCTGGAAGTATTTCACCGCCTGTTGGACCGTCGGGAATACGTGCGTGGCTGTCTCCGTGATGAACGGCGACGGCTCGCAGTCGCTCCGCCAGATCACGTAGACCTCCTTGGTCGACTCGTGCGCGTGCTGCAACTCCCGCTCCACGCCGCTGCTGATGATGGGCCGGCCGTTCGGGCCTGACGGGATGTCAGCTGATGATCAGGTCGGACTGCTCGATCAGCTTGAAGTCCCGGGCGTAGATCTGGCCGTCGATGTCGCCGGCCACCGAGAGGATCTCCTGCAGGTCGAAGGCGATCAGTTTACCGCCCACGTTCACCTGCAGGCTCGTCTCGCCCCGCTTCTGGCCGGCCACCGCCTTGATCAGCAGGTTCTTCTCATCCACGTCGCCGGGGTCGAAGGTGATGAAGTGCTCGGCCAGCAAGGCCCGGAAGGCGTCGATTTCCGCGAGGGTCTCCGGCAGGTCCATCACGTGGGTCATGGGGAAGGACGGGTAGACCTTCTTGCGGTGCGGCTCGAACATCAGGCGGTAGAAGCTCTCGGCCGGTCGGCTGATCGACTGTCCGCGGGCCAGCACGTAGAACCGTCCCCAGCCGCGGATGATCGTGGCGAGGATTTCGGTGGCCAGGATCTCCTCCTCCCGCCAGACCAGCACGTCCTTGAGGGAGTGCTGGACGTCGTGGTGCTCGCGGGCGAGGCTTTCGTGGACGGCGTCGACGTTCTCGACGAGGTTGACGAACAGGTCCGGGTCCAGCTGCAGCATCTGGTCGTGGTCGAAGGCGGGAAACAGCCCGTGCCGCCAGCGGAAGGTCGCGTGCGTGTTGACGATGACGTTGCGGTGCCGCTGGATCTGGCCGAGGATGTCCTTGAAGACCGCCCGGCGCAGGGAGTTGAGTCGGCCCAGGGGCAGGTCGAGGATCCGCCCGGGCACGACGTCGGGTGCCTCGGCGTACATCATGTCGCCGACGTTGCAGAGCAGGACGTTGTGGCCGCGCTCGGCGGCGACGCGGACGACCTGCTCGAGGAAGGGCTTCTTATCGACGCCGACCTGGCCGGTCACGACCACGCGGCCGCCGGGCAGGTGCGGTCGTCGTGCGAACATGTCTGGTGCGCTTACGGGTGCCATATGGGTGCCGATGTTATAGGCGGTGCGAGTGAGTTGGGCAATGGAGGAGGTGCGTCGTTGGTTGTCCGTTGTCAGTCGTCCGTTGTCAGTTGGCAGCCGTTCCCGATCCGCTGGCGGCCAAGCCCGACATCCGTGCAGCCTACGGCACAACGGACCGCGGACGACTGACTACGGACAAAGCCTCTGCATCGCCTGCTCGACTGTCACGCCGGCTGCAAAGACCTTCTTGCGCGGGTTGCTCATGCCGGCGGCGACCTGCACGTCGTTCGGCCGGACACCCAGGGCCTCGGCCAGCACCTGGCAGATCGCCTTGTTGGCTTTGCCGCCTTCCGGCGGGGCGACGACGGCGACCTTCAGGTGGTCGCCCAGCCAGCCGACGATCCGGCTGCGGCTGGCGCCGGGTACGGCCTTGACCAGGATCTGCACGCCGCCGGGGACCGAGCTGATCGCACCTTCTGGTTGTGGCATGAGCGCCTTCCTTCGCGGCAGCGTCAGCATAATCCCTTCGCTGCCAGTGTTTTGAAACGCCTTCCTGTTGCGGCTGCAATCTATCGGCAATCTTCGGCCTCTCCATCGGGCATCCTATAGGTACCGGCTCTTCGGGGGAAAAGCCACAGGGCCGGACGGGGCGGATGGGTGCAGGGATCGGCGCGCAAGCCTTTTGCGCACAACGATTAACGGACGTTGCGGATTTCACTGGAAATCCCGGCGGCACCCGTTGACCTGATTGGCGCGGATCACTATAGTTACTCGCTCTTTGGGGCGGCCAAGGGCCGCGGATCTTTGAAGACACGAATAGCCGCAGCGGGGCCGGCTTGACTTGATGGTACGGCGCAGTAGATTAGCCGTTTGCCGTCAAGGGGGTCCGGTCCTGGGGATCTGGCCCGGCGGAGATTGGGCTCATAGCTCAGTTGGCTAGAGCGTGCCCCTGATAAGGGCAAGGTCGTTGGTTCGACTCCAACTGGGCCCATTCAGTCCCTATCACAGTGAGGGCCGGCCCAGGCGAGGGCAACGGCCAGTCGCACTGAAAGCGGGGCCGTAGCTCAATTGGGAGAGCGCCAGCTTTGCAAGCTAGAGGTCACGGGTTCGAACCCCGTCGGCTCCAATGGGATCGGATGGTAAGGATCGGCTGGAAGGAAAGTCAGAAAATCGTTTCCAGTCGGCTTGACAGGCAGGGTGATGGAGGTAGAATGATCCTTCGCCATGATGGTTAAGGCAATGTGAAGTCGGCTCTGCCATCGGATGCGACCGCCACGGCGGTAGAAGGTTTCGCCGCCCGTCCCAGGACACTTGCGGGTGTCTTAGGACCGGCAGCGAGTCTTCGCGGACGAGCTGTCGGATTTTTGTTTTAGGCTCTTTGACAATCGAATAGGTAAAGGAAGCGGCAAGACGTAATGACTTTGTCATTGCGATCCAATTTGGTGCCGTGTCAAGAGATGTGTCTAGCATCTTAAAGTTCGAATCGAGCGCCGGACGGTGGCGGATCAGGCGGATGGGCGTTGGTCGGCGGGCGAGAGCCTGGCCGGGCAATTGTTCATAAGTGTGGTCAAGCTACTAAGGGTGCATGGTGGATGCCTAGGCGCCTAGAGGCGATGAAGGACGTTGCAGCCTGCGATAAGCTCGGGGAAGCCGGCAAACAGGCATTGATCCCGAGATGTCCGAATGGGGAAACCCGGTATCACTGGGCAACCAGATGATATCATCCCTGGATGAATTCATAGTCCAGGGAAGCTAACCCAGGGAACTGAAACATCTCAGTACCTGGAGGAAAAGAAATCAAAGAGACTCCGTTAGTAGCGGCGAGCGAAAACGGACTAGCCCAAACCGGTGGCTACGGCTGCCGGGGTTGTAGGACCCCCTGAGGTGTCTTTCATTTCTAACTGAATGGCTTGGAAAGGCCAGCCACAGAAGGTGACAGCCCTGTAGGTAAAAGAAATGAGAGCCCGTTGACGGGGAGTTCCTGAGTAGCGCGAGGCTCGTGGAACCTAGCGTGAACCCGGGGAGACCACTCTCCAAGGCTAAGTACTCCTAGGCGACCGATAGTGAACCAGTAAGGTGACTGAACGGTGAAAAGAACCCCTTCAAGGGGAGTTAAAAGAACCTGAAACCATGTACTTACATGCAGTCAGAGACCTATACCGGGCAACCGGGATGGTTGATGGCGTACCTTTTGCATAATGGGCCGGCGAGTTGCTCGTCAGCGGCGAGGCTAAGCCACTCAGTGGCGCAGCCGAAGCGAAAGCGAGTCTGAATAGGGCGTTAAGTCGTTGGCGGCACACCCGAAACCGGGTGATCTACCCATGGGCAGGTTGAAGCGACCGTAACAGGTCGCGGAGGACCGAACTGGTTAACGTTGAAAAGTTATCGGATGACCTGTGGGTTGGAGTGAAAAGCTAACCGAACTCGGAGATAGCTGGTTCTCCCCGAAATGCCTTTAGGGGCAGCCTCAGGGCACTACGTCGTGGGGGTAGAGTTACTGAATGAAGAGTGGAGCCCGCAAGGCTACCACCTTCGACCAAACTCCGAATACCATGACGACTATCCTGGGAGTGAGCTAGTGGGCGATAATGTTCATAAACGAGAGGCAAACAAGCCTTACCGTCAGCTAAGGTCCCTAATCTCTGCTAAGTGCTTAAGGATGTCTAGTTTCCCGGACAGCGGGGATGTTGGCTTAGAAGCAGCCACCATTTAAAAAGTGCGTAATAGCTTACCCGTCGAGAAACTGGGCGCCGAAAATGATCGGGACTCAAGCAGAGAACCGAAGCTACGGGTTGTACGGATCGCTGATCCGTGCAGCGGTAGGGGAGCGTTCCTAGAGAGATACGTGCCATACCGAAAGGAGTGGTTCAGGCTCTAGGAAGAGCGTATGCCGGCATAAGTAACGATAAAGAGGGTGAAAATCCCTCTCGCCGTAAGCCTGAGGTTTCCTGGGGAAGGTAAATCCGCCCAGGGTTAGGCGGGAGCTAAGGTGAGGCCGAAGGGCGTAGCCGATGCACAGCCGGTTAATATTCCGGCCCCCCGTACAAAGGTTGACCTTGCAGTGCGCCGTTCCGATAGGTGGCCCACCATGAGAAGCGTGGGTGCCCGAAAGGGCGAGGCCGATTTGAGCCGAAGCATCATGACGGACGGCCGAGAAAAGCCTGCAAGTGACGATGTGCGGGCCCGTACCACAAACTGACACAGGTAGGCGAGGTGAGTATCCAAAGGCGCTCGAGAAAACGGTCCTTAAGGAACTAGGCAACATTACCCCGTAACTTCGGGATAAGGGGTCCCTACTTCGCAAGAAGAGGGCGCAGAGAAACGGATCTGGCGACTGTTTATCAAAAACACAGGACACTGCAAAGTCCCAAAGACGACGTATAGTGTCTGACGCCTGCCCGGTGCGGGAATGTTAAGGAAGGTGGTCATTGGCCGCAAGGCTGAGAAGCTACCAACCGAAGCACCCGTAAACGGCGGCCCTAACTATGAGGGTCCTAAGGTAGCGAAATTCCTTGTCGGGTAAGTTCCGACGCGCATGAATGGCGTAACGACTGGATCTCTGTCTCAAGGACCGACTCGGTGAAATTGGAATCGCGGTGATGATACCGCGTCCCCGCGGCAAGACGGAAAGACCCCATGAAGCTTTACTGTATCCTGGTATTGGCCACGGATTACGCATGCGTAGGATAGGTGGGAGGCGTTGAAGAGCCGGTCCTGGCCGGTTCAGAGCCATTGGTGAAATACCACCCTTGTGTCATTCGTGACCTCACTCTAGTCCCGTGAAGCCGGATAGAGGACAGTGCTAGGTGGGCAGTTTGACTGGGGCGGTCTCCTCCCAAATGGTAACGGAGGAGTGCAACGGTCGGTTCAGCGCGGTTGGCAATCGCGCGTCGAGTGTAAGGGCACAAACCGGCTTAACTGTGAGACAGACATGTCGAACAGATACGAAAGTAGGCCCTAGTGACCCTGTGGTTCCGTGTGGAAGGGCCATAGATCAACGGATAAAAGCTACTCTGGGGATAACAGGCTGATCTCTCCCGAGCGCCCATAGCGGCGGGGAGGTTTGGCACCTCGATGTCGGCCCATCGCATCCTGGGGCTGAAGGCGGTCCCAAGGGTTCGGCTGTTCGCCGATTAAAGCGGTACGCGAGCTGGGTTCAGACCGGCGTGAGCCAGGTCGGTCCCTATCTGCCGTGGGCGTACGAGATTTGAGGGGACGTCTCCCTAGTACGAGAGGATTGGGAGGCTCGGGCCTCTGGTGTACCAGTTGTCCTGCTAAGGGCACCGCTGGGTAGCTAAGCCCGGAAAGGTTAAGCGCTGAAGGCATCTAAGTGCGAAACCCTCCCCGAGATAAGATCTCGGTGTCTCTTCGGAGACTGAAGGCCCCTGGAAGACCACCAGGTTGATAGGCTGGGCGTGCAAGGCGTGAGAGCGCTTCAGCGGACCAGTACTAATGGCCGAAGGCTTGACCATGCTTATGAATGGTTGTCTGGACGGACCAACCGTCCGGGCCTGATGAAGTCACACGACCTGTTCGATTCGAACAGGCACGACACCAAGCGTCGCTTCCTGGCCTATTCGATTGTCAAGGGGCCTACAAACGGCTCTTTGCCATCCTGAGAACCAGCGGTTGGGGCCAACGGCCCCGATCGGTTCATGATTGTGTTGGTGGCCTTACGTGCGGGGACACACCCGTTCCCATTCCGAACACGGAAGTAAAGTCCGCACGGCCGATGGTAGTCCTTCGGGGCGAGAGTAGGTTGCTGCCAGCACTTAATACGACGGAAAGCCCGGTCCGAAAGGATCGGGCTTTTTTTGTGGTTGATTTCTGTGTTATGATGGACGGGCGTGCAGGATTGGCTTGGCCGAGGGTAGGCCGCGGCCATGGCGCAAGGTGGGTAGGTGATGACGCCTAATATGTGGTTCAGGGAAGACATCTGTTCCGAAGGCGATGCACGGCTGGAGTTGGGGGAACCCAAGGCGGTGATCGAGGGTCGGGCGAAGGTTCGACTTGATGAGCGTGGGTGGCCGGAGATAGATATCACGATTGTTCGCGCTGACCCCGCAGTGTTCAAGACCGGGCGGCTGATGGCTTTTTGCGGTCAGCTGGGCAACGTCAGGGTTCGGAGTTCTCTGAACGGGCTGACGGTTGACACTCCGGAGGGAAAGTTTTGGACGGAAGGGGGCGTCTGGTGTCACGGGGCGGTATTCGGGTCTCCCGTCGTGGTTACATGCGAGTCTTTCCAGGTGTGGTTCGCCGCCCGGAATGCTGGCGCATCGGAGTTCTGGGTTGCTCCGCTTGTGAATTTCCTGGCTGATTTCCCGGACCAGGATCCAAAGTTAGATTCGCACCCCCTGCGAGTCCGCTCCCGATCACACGCCCGGACGACGGTGGACGCGGCGGGCCAAGGCAGGAGTATGATCGCGTTTTCGTCGGGGGAGGAACTCGCCTTCATTGAGCCACTTCCTGATTACGACGAGAGGGCAAAGCAACTCCGGAGTGGCATAAGAAACGGCTCATTACTGCGGTCATGGTTGGGGGCATTGGGGGCCGTCCTACGGATACTCTTGAGTCCATCGAAAGTTGGCTCCCGCCTGGCTTGGACCTGTTGCTGGAGTTTGCCAGTGGCGTCCCCGCCAGGCTTGGCCTGGATTGAGTTCCGAGACCAACAAGGGGGGCTCGTCGGCCGCCTGAATTGGGCGCGGAGCCGCGCCCGTGGCGTGAAGGGCACGCCACACTCGGTAGGCTCCAGAGCGGGGAGTTTGGGAAATTCCTCACCGCGGGTCTTCGATCCGGAAAGCTTGGAGAGGCATACTTTCGAGTACTATTGCAGCACCTGCTACGCATCGACCTGTCGGGTACGGTCGACGATCAGCTGATGCGTGTCTTTGTCGCGTTTGACTGTGTTATCAAGCATTTGAACTTGGGGACTGAGAGCCTACTGGATCAGCTGCCTAAGGATTTACAGGAGAGAGTCAAGGGGTGTCTGAGACGGGCAGGTGAAGAGATCAAGAAGATGCAGGCGGACCCAAATGGAAATCCGCTGCCGCCGTTACTGAAGATTGGCGACGGACTGTCGAATGCCCCCAATAGGGAATCGAAGTTCGGGAAGGGTGTCGTTAAACTGCTGTCACACCTGGGCTTTCACGATGCGTCCGTCATGGAGGAGCGGTTGGGCAAGGATGCGTGGTGGCGGCTCCTATCGAAAGTGCGGGGCGAGGTCATTCATGAAGGGTACATCGAGTTTGGCAAACAAGACGTACCCGGGGAGTGTGACATGTTGCGTTTGAAAGAGCATCTTCGGGACATATTGATACGGACCGTTCTCAAGACTCTCGGGTACGCGGGAACGTATCAGTCTCCAATTCCCGTCGGGTGTATGACACCGCGAAAGGTGGACTGGGTGACTCCTTCAACAATCGCTAGCGAACTCGGTTATGCCTGAGCGGGGGAAGACTCAGGGCAAGCCTGCTGGCTTCCTCTTCACCAACACCGCAACCTACCGCATCGTCTCCCGCCGTATCACCTCCAGCTCCTCGGGGCAGTACGGCGTACCATCCGGCCGAAACAGGTCGTGGAACCAGTCGTCCGCCGAAACGCGCTGCCGGATCGTCTCCCAGGGGATGTGCGTCTGCGTCCGGCCGTTCACCAGCCCCCACAGGTAACAGCCCACCCCGTGCCCGTGAAACATCGGCAGGTGCGTCTGAATCCGGCTCTGGAGCGGGCGGGCCATCCATTCCGTGCACAGGGCCGGCCGGCCCTGCGCCTTTAGACGTGCCATGATCGCCAGAGTGGCCGGCAGGTCCGAATACGTATGAAAGCTGATCACGTCGGATCGATCGAGATGGACCCGGTTGAGCCTCGCAAAGGCATCCGACAGGTTCCACAGGCCGGCAGTCAACGGCTGATCGGGCCTGGCTGCCTCTGCCCAATCGAATGTCGCCTCCAGCAGTGGCCGGCTCTGCTCGCCCATGCCTTCGTTGCCCGGTTCGTTGTACAGGTCCCACGCCACGATCCGGCGGTCCCGTCCGAAGGTGCTCAGCAGGTCTGCGACGTACCTCTCCAGGGCAGGCCACGACGCCCTGTCTGCCACCCGCGCGTGGCCGGGGCTTGCCGTCCAGCTGGTCATCATCCGCCCCGGGATCGGCTCAGCCTGCTTGCCCAGGAACGGGGCACTGCGGGCAAACGCACAGTCATCGAACAGCACCGGCATGACGCTCAGCCCGCACCCGGCCGCCAATGCCAGGAATCCGTCGAAGCGATCCTTCCACCCCACCGGGTCCTGCTCCCAGACCAGTTCCTGGATGAACACCCGGCAGCTGTTCAACCCGATGCCCGCCGCCAGCCGCAGCTCGCACCGATCGTGGTCGGATCAAAGGTCTCCGCCTGCCAGAACTCGGTTGTGTTGACCGCTGTGCTGGGGACGTAGTTGAAGCCACACACCCATGGGAACTTTGCATACCATTGATTTGCCTGGTCAGCGGGCCAGCGCGGCATGGCGGTCTCCTCGTCCTGAACCGGATGGTTGCCCTGATATGGTACAACAGACGACCGCACGGTACCATGTCAAGGCATGACGCCATCCAGAACCATCCTCATCACCGGCGCATCCCGCGGCATCGGCGCGGGCCTGGCCGAAGGCTTTGCCGCACGCGGCTGGAACCTCGTGCTGACCTACTCGCGGTCCGACGCGGATATGGCTGAGACGGTCAAACGCATCACGGCTACCACCGCTCTGCCGGCCGAGAAGATCCTGGCCTGCAAGACCGACGTTGGTGACCGGCCGGCCGTCAACCGGCTGTTCGACCGGGCCGTCGCCGCTTTCGGGGGCGTCGATGTGCTGGTCAACAATGCCGGCCGAAACATAGACAAGCCGTTCCTGGAGCTCTCAGCCTGCGACTGGGATACCGTGCTGCGGACCGTGCTGACCGGGACATTTCACTGCAGCCAGGAGTTTGCCGCCCGCTACCGCGGCGACGCGGGGCACATCATCAACATCGCCGCCTCCACCGGCATCAAGGGGCGTAAGAACGGGGCGAACTACTGCTCCGCCAAGGCTGGCGTGATTACGCTGACCAAGTGCCTGGCGATGGAGCTGGCCCCGCGGATCTGCGTGAACTGCGTGGTGCCCGGCTACCACGACACCGAGGAGGTCATGACGCGGTTCAACCTCCGCGACCCGGCTGGCTACAGGAAGGTGGTCGATACGATCCCCATGGGGCGGCTCGGGACGGCGGAGGACCTTTTCCGGGCCGTGCGGTTTCTCGTTGAGGAGGCCAGTTACATTACCGGCCAGAACTTCTTCGTCAACGGCGGGCACTTCATGCAATAGCGACACCCCCAAGCAGACGACGCTTGGGGGTGGCACCCGGCGCGAACCCGGTTGCCAAGGCAGCACCGGCAGCCAGCCTGTGGAGAATCGTACAATGAAGATCGAGTCCCGCCCCGCGACCGAGTCAGACAAGGATTACGCCCGCACCGTGCACCATCTGGCTTACCGCGACGTGGTGACCCGGCAGTTCGGCCAGTGGGACGAGGCCGTCCAGGATGGGTTCTTCAACCGGGGTTGGTCGCCACCCAGGGTCGAGATCCTGCTCCTGGATGGCCAGCCCTGCGGGTTTGCGGGTATCGACGACCGGCGAGGCGACGTGTTCCTGCGGGAGCTGGTGATCCACCCGGACTTCCAGGGCAGGGGGGGGGTCGGCTCAGCCATTCTGCAACGGGTGATGGCGCGGGCGCGGCAGCGCGGCGTGCCAGCCAGGCTCCAGGTCCTCCAGCAGAACCGCGCCCAGGTGCTGTACAGGCGGGTGGGCTTTCGCGAGTCCGGCCGGAGCGATACCCATGTCCTCATGGAATGGCAACCGGCAGAGTAATCCATCCGGGAAGGCAGATTTTCGGATTATCCATCTCGATTACTCAACCAAGGCCACTGTGGTTGGACTCCGCTGCCGGGCAAGGAGTTAGGTGGCAATGCCGTCCGTCTTCAGGTACGGCGGCCTTTGCCAGGCACGGCGAGAGGCCTCGCAAGGTTTCCGCATATATGGTATACAGATATGCATCGTTGAGAGACACCTGACGCGTACTATGTAGTGTTAGGGCAAGAACATACGGGTCTGGATATCGGGAGCAATCGGATGGCAAGGTTGCGTGGGGACCGAGCGTGGCTTGTGGTAGTTACCAGCACGGCGATCGTGGCGGCAGGCAGCCTGGGCGGCTGCCCGAACCCCGGGACGGGTGGCAACGGCGGCGGTACGGGTTCGCTGGCCAGCACATCCTGGACCGGCACGTCGACGTACACGGCTGAGATCACGTTCGGTGGCACGCCTTCGGGCCAGCCGTTCCAGAAGCCGTTGACCGTGACGTTTGATGCCCAGAGCCGGCCGGAAGCGATCGACATCCCGGTCGCCAACGGCACAGCGGTTGCGTCGCTGTCGACGGCCAAGCTCGTGAATGTGGGCGATTCGGACACGCAGATATTCAGCCTGGATACCGGCCATGGCAGCACGACGAACGTGACGATCACGGCCAGTGTCGCAAGCGTCTCGGCGACCGACACCGTGTACAGTGCGACGCTGAACCTGACGCTCTCGTACGGCTCGGGTACGATCAGCGGCACCTACACGCAGAATGCGACCCTGCAGCAGGACGGCACGCTGGCTTGGCTGGGCACCGGCAACCTGATGGTCGACTCCAGCAGTCTGCAGATCCCGGTGACGCTGGGTTCCGACGCCACGCTGACAAAGCAGTAAGGGCCTGCGCGGGGACAGTTCCGCAGGCCGGCACGGGCCGGGCAGCCGAGGCGAGCCTGTTGCAGATTGCCGCCTCCGCGTTTACTGTGAGGATCTTGCCGGCGGTGGGGTTTGCCTGCCGCCGGGCAGTTTTCCAGCCTGGGACGTGGACTGTGGCCCGACTGCCTGCCTGTATGGGCTGGGCGGGTCATGGAGAAGGCAACATGGCAGCGTGGCTCGACGGCCAAGTGGCAGGGATGCACAGCCGGGCAAGGTTGTGGCGCGGACAGATGGTTCGGGTTGTCCTGATGTGTGCTGCGGGCGTGATGGTCCTGACAGCCGGGTGCCAGCAGGAACTCCGCACGCTTCCTCTGACGGCCAGCCGCAGGCCGTTCGTGCGGGACATTCCCGTGCCGATGTCCTTTGAGTCTGGTGGACCAGCGGGCGCATTCGCAGGCGCAGGGCAATTTTCGGATGATCGAGCACTCGTATTTCGGTTATGCCGAGCCGATCGTCGTATCCGCCTTCTACCGGGACGAGATGGTCAAGTGCGGCTGGCGCCTGCTGAGCGAGCAGAATGTGCAGGGGACGTACCGGCTGTCGTTCCAGAAGGGTCGGGAGACAGCCGTAGTGACGGTCAAGCAGGAACGGCGGGAGCTGCGGCTGGGCGCCCTGGCGACGGTCGTGGTCAAGCCGATCGGCGTGGTGGTGACGGACAACTAGATCGGGTTCGGTGGTCTGTACAGCGTGCTGAGGAGCACGGCCCTGGTCCTGCTTCGCAGTCCACAGGACCGTGAACACCCGTGTAGGTGACGGTGACGGGCAACTAGAGGCTAAGGCGGCCCGAAGCGGGTCGGCTGCGAATCGTATGGGGATACGTGAATGAAAGCGACAAGACGGCAGGAACTCAGGAGCAACGAGTTAGCGGATCAGATCAGCGAGATCGTTGCCTACGTGCAGATGAAGTCGCAGACCATCATGGTGATCCTGGTGGCAGTGGTGGTGCTGCTGGGGGTAGCCCTGTACTGGCGGAACTCGGTGCAGTCCCGCCGGCTCGAAGGCTGGCAGACCATGCTGATCCTGCTATCGACCTCGAAGCAGCAGGACCCGAGCGTGCTGGACAAGCTCGAGCAGGTGGCGGGTTCGGCCAGCGACCCGGCCCTGAAGGCCATGGCCTATGCCCAGGCGGGCAACCGGCTGATGGACGAGGCGACCCTCGCGGACAAGCCCGAGACGATCAAGGACTACCTCGACCGGGCCGAGACGGCCTTCCAGGCTATCCTGGCGCAGACTCCGGACCAGCGGTACCCGGTGGCCATCGCGCAGAATGGGACTGGCTGGTTTGGCGGCAAATCGCGGTGATTTCGACGGTGCAAAGCGCTATTATGAGATGGTGGGCAACAACGAGCAGCTCAAGGGCACACCGTATCCGGCTGAGGCCTCCGCCGGACTGACCGCCCTGGAGGCTGCCCGCAAGCTGCCGGCGCTGGCGCCTACGACCCAGCCGGCCGCGGCCGCGGCTCCTTCTTCCCAGCCTACCAACGGCTAAGGCCTTGCGGAACATGCGGTATGGCAGGCCGGGCGTCTTGACAGGGATGCAGGGCCCTGTTAGCGTCTTCATCGTAAAGATTCACTGATACTTACTCATAACCGGTTTGTCGCCTAGGAGATAGAGCAATGGCAGATCTGCAAGGCATTGCCACCGCCGTAATTGAAGGCAAGCGGGAGGTCGTCACCCAGAAGGTCAAGCAGGCGATCGATGAGAAGGTGCATCCGGGCAACGTCCTGAACAAGGGGCTGATTGCCGGCATGTCGGTCATCGGCGACCGGTTCCGCAAGAACGAAGTGTACGTCCCCGAGGTTCTGATCGCCGCCCGCGCCATGAAGGCCGGCCTGGCGATCCTCGAGCCGCTGCTGGTCAAGGGCGGCGTCAAGCCGCTGGCCGTCGTGGTGATCGGCACGGTCAAAGGCGACCTGCACGACATCGGCAAGAACCTGGTGGCGATGATGCTGCAGGGCGGCGGCTTCAAGGTCGTCGACCTGGGCACCGACGTCTCGCCGGAGAAGTTCGTCTCGGCCGCCCAGGAGAGCGGCGCTTCCATCATCGGCATGAGCGCCCTGCTGACGACGACCATGCCGCAGATGGCCAACGTGGTCAAGGCGGTCAAGGAGAGCGGGATCAAGGTCAAGACAATGATCGGCGGCGCACCGGTGACCCAGTCGTTCGCCGACGAGATCGGCGCCGACGGGTACTCGCCGGATGCCGCCTCGGCTGTCGACACGGCTGCCGAGCTGGCGGGCGTGAAGAGATAGGCGGCGCCAGCCGGACAACGACGGTATATCAACGCCCTGCCGGGATTTCCTGGCGGGGCGTTTTTTGTTTGGGCGGTCAACGGTCAGCGGTTAGCAGTCAGCGGTCAGCAGCAAAGACGGTCGCACCGTTCGCGGGGATGGGCAAGCGGGTATAATCCGAGGCTTGTCAGGGCAGGCAAGCGTCGCTGGTACTGCTGACGGCTGACCGCTGACTGCTGACAGCAGGTGGTTGTTCCCATGGCTGATTTCGTCGACGACATCATCGAGACGGTGCAGGCCGACGACCAGGAGGCCGCGGTCGAGCGGGTCCGCCTGCACGTTGGGCGCGGCGGGGTGGGCAAGCGGGTCGACAAGTACGTGGTCGGCCGATTCCGCAAGTGGTCGCGGACCACCATCCAGCGGATGATCGACGAGGGGGCGATCACCGTCAACGACAAGCAGTCCAAGGCCAGCTACAGCCTCAAGGACAAGGACGTGGTGGAACTGGTCTTCCCCGCGCCGGAGTCGGCGGAGATCATCCCCGAGCCGATCCCGCTGGATATCCTCTTCGAGGACGACTACATCATCGTGCTGAACAAGGCGGCGGGGATTGTCTGCCACCCGGCGCGGCCCAGCCAGACCGGCACGATCGCCAACGCCCTGGCGTATCACAGCCAGAGCCTCTCCAACGTCGGCGACCCCGCGCGGCCGGGGATCGTCCACCGCCTGGACAAGAACACGACGGGGGTGCTGATCACGGCCAAGCAGGACGAGGCGCATTTCCGGCTGGGCTGGCAGTTCGAGCGGCGGACGATCGGCAAGACGTACCTGGCGATCGTGCACAAGGTGGTGCCGCTAGACGAGGACGTGATCGACATGCCGCTGGCGCAGCACCCGGTGATCAAGGACAAGTACCTGGTGCCGGGGACGCACTACTTCAACCAGGTTATGAAAAGCGCGGTGACGCGGTACCGGGTACTGGAGCGGTTCGACGGGTACACATTGGTGGAACTGCTGCCCAAGACCGGGCGCACTCACCAGCTCCGCGTGCACATGTCGTACATCGGCCATCCGTGCGTCGGCGACAGTGCTTACGGTGGCCGGCCGATCAGCGAGAAGGACATCGCCGGGACCGGCGCGGCCGAGCCGTTTTTCTCGCGCCAGGCCCTGCACGCCTGGCGGCTGAAGTTCACGCACCCGATCAACGAGCAGCCGATGCAGGTGGAGGCCCCGCTGCCGGAGGACTTCAAGCGGCTGCTGGGGATGCTGCGGCAGTATCGGCATCCCAAGCCGACGAAGTGGGGGCAGGAGTACCGGCAGGGTGGAGCGCTGGCGCCGGAGAAGAGGTGACAGGCGGTACCACGGAGCGTCTTCTGCTTTAGGTCTCCAGCCTTGCGGCCCACAAGCGTTCCTGCTCTAATCGATCATGATTCAGTGAAACAGGTGTCGCTTTGATGGGGTAAAGGCGTCGCCATAGAGAGGAGCGCCAATGGGAGCAACTGGGCCCTGGGTAGTCAGCATCCTCGCCCTCGTGCAGGTCTGGGTTATAGGCGTGTATAAATGGTTGCGCAAGGGCAAGATAGACATATACGAGACAGGCAACATCGAGATTGGATTTGCAGGCTTTGGCCCCAGCGTCTCTCTATTGGGGACGCTCCGTGCGCGTCATAAAGACGTGTTCGTGCAGCGCATGATTGTCCGGGTCGTGAGGGTGAAGGACAAAGCCCAGTATGAGCTTGCATGGCAAGCTTTCCGGCCATCGCAGTTGTCCCTCACTGGACAGCAGGGGCAGGAGTTTGAGATTGCGTCGAGCTTTCTGGTGACTCCTGCTCACCCACACAAGTACAGCATCTTTTTCGCAGATACTAGATTTCTTTCTGACGTTCGCCCAACGCTCACGTCGATGACTGAGAAATGGCACGCCTTCGTTCGCGACAGAATGAGCCGGCTTCCCGAGGGCCAGAGCTCGTCGCCTCCTAATGTGATGTCAAATCTGGCTCTGGCCAATCCCATCTTCGATGAGTTCAGCAAGACAGGATCGGCTACGGACGCTTTTGCGGCGTTAGAGCACGCCTTCTATTGGAACGCTGGCGAGTACGCCCTCACGCTGTCGATTGATGTGGCAGACGTTAGGCACCCAATTGAGAAGACATGGCGCTTCAGCCTTAGTGATGAGGACACCAGGACACTCAGGCCCAACGCCATCGGCATCATACGTGCGGCCTGCGGCATTACCAATTGGTTCAGCTTCGCCTATCCGCAATACAAGCTACAGTAAGTCACTCACGATGTCTGCCTGGCGGGCCATGACAAACCGATCAGAGCCTAGTTGCGGCCCCGGACGCATCCGGCTCTTGCTTGGCGCGGCGGGCGGTCACGCGCTCAATCTGCAGTCAGCAGACAATGAGCGGGGGGCCAGGCTATCATGACCGATCCCGTCCCAGCTAAGCGAGGTTCCGTCCTCGCCGCCTTCGCCCTCGGCGCCGCTGGGGCGGGCGTCATCCTCGTCGTGCTGCTGTACGGGCTGGTGTGGCGGCAGCAGGAGGCCGACGTGGCCACGGTCGCACGGTACCTGGCCCTGCCGTTCGCAGCCGCCTTCTTCTGGTCGGGCGTGGTGCGGGTGATCCTGCCACGCGTACCCGTCGGTGTGGCATCGGCTGGCTACGCGGCGGTCTGGGCGGTGCTGGGACTGGCTTCCCTCGTGCCGTCGCTGGGGTCGAGATACATGCCGTTCCTGTTCGTCGCGTTCGTCTGTCTGCTGCTGGGCCGGCTGGGCGAGCGGGCGGCGCGGTGGGTGTTTCCGGAGAGGTTCGGGCCGTGACTACTTCTTCCCGCGGCCTCGACCCGGCCGGCGGCGCACGGTGCTTCCAGCGGCTTTGGCGATGTAGTCCGTGGCCGCCTTGACCAACAGGCCGGATCGCGTCTGGTTCTGCGCTCGAGCGGTACGATCGATCGCATCGAGAATGCGTTCGGGCACGGTGATGTTGATGCGCTTGGCCTTGAGACGAAGGTGGCCCGGATCGATCTGCACGATGGCCCAGATCCCGCCCCTGTAATCGGGGTTGCCCCTGTGGTCCTCTGCGCGGCTGGGCGGTGGGACCGGCTGACCGTCCTCGATGAGTCCCTCCAGGTGGAGTTCAACGGCCTCCCTGGCCATGGCCAGGGCCTCATCGAGCGTGCTGCCGGCGCTGAAGCATCCGGGCAGATCGGGTACCGTCACGCCGTAGTCGGAAGCGGGGTCCTTGTGGATGACGATCGGGTAATTCATGGCTTGCTCCAGCCGGCCTGTCTGGCGATCGATCGGACCGTCCCAGCCGGCAAGTCCTTCCTCGGATGAGGCACGGTCACCAGGCCAGCCTTGTCCGGATGCTTGAACTGCCAATGGCGGCCCTTGGTCCGCACATGGACCCATCCATCCGACAGCAGCCGCCTGATGATATCCCGGCTGGTCATATGATGTGTATCATACACACTAGAGGGCGGGTCCGTCAATCCGTCCTAGCGCCGGATGCGCCGGTGATGCGCACACACCACCCGGTCGATGCCCCGCGGTTCTACCCCTCTTGTGCGTTGGCCCGGAGCGATTCGGCGGCCATCTCCTGCCAGAACGTTGCCGGTGTATCCGCCGGTACGGCCGCGTCGATCCGTTCCAGGTGGTAGCTGCCCGCCGGACCGGCAAAGTACAGACTGGCGGCGGTCGGGCTGACCGGTAGGCGGGCATGTAGTTCGCGGCCGTCGCAGATGACGCGCCAGTACCCGGCGGCGAGGTCGCAGACGAGGATCTTGATGTTGCCGTCGGCGCGCGGGTTCGCCCGCGGCAGCCGGCAGCGTGAAGCGCGCCTCCGTCTGCAGATTTTCCTGCGAACTGATGACCACCGCCCGATCGAGGACCAGTACGCCGAGGGTCCGGTCATCGCCGAACCGCTCGACCCTCGGCCCGGCTGCGGTCGAGGCATCCATCACCGTCATCACGTGTAGGAAGAGGTCGCCGGCCCGCGGGACCGCGGGCGAGACTTCCACCCGCCAGCCATCGATGCCGATATCGGGGTCGGCGTCGCGGGGATGCGTCGGGGGATTCAAGTTGTCATTCCTGGGACGGGGGGCCAGGAAGGCCGGGAAGTTCCGCCCGACGCTCTCAACCCAGAAGTCCCGGCCGGGTCCGCCGATCTTGCGAATCTCGACGGATTCCGGCAGCAGCGTGTGCACCTCGATCTTGCCGTGGTAGGGCGGCTGATCGCGGAGGACCGTGGTCGTCCGGCCGGCGATGGTCGGCTCCTGCGGCGTGTGCAGCAGCCAGGTCTTGCGGAAGGCGGGCTCGCGGGCCGCGACGCGGTCGAAGACGACCAGGACGGCTGGGCAGGCCGGGTTGCCTGTGTTCAGCATCACCATCGAGCGGGTCACCAGCCGGACCTTGTCGGTATAGGCTTGTGTAATATCGCCGGCGAGGTAGCTGTACTCCGGCGCCATCGGGTCGGGCCCGAAGGCGTGCGCCGTCGCCCGGGCCACCTCGTAGCCGCGGGTCTTGAGCATCTCCAGGTTGGCGGGGTGGTCGGCGCCCTGGTTGGGGATCTTCTGGCCGCCCGTGTTGACCAGGCTGGTCGCGTCGATCGGCTCGTCGGGGTCGAAGATCAGCAGGCCGTTGTGCGCCAGCGTCTGGTGGTAGTACGCCTTCCAGTGTTCGTGGCCGTACCCGTTGTACACGCCGGTGGAGATAGCCAGCGCCCCGCGGTGGTAGACCTGGAACGTCCCCATGTCGCGGACCTGGTGGTTGCCGAAGAACGTGCCGCCGAGGCGCATCAGCACGACGGCGTCGTTGCTGTCGGGGCCGAGCGTCCAGCCCGTCCGCGCGACCATGTCATTGATCGGCGGGCCGAAGTACTTCGTCTGCGGCAGGTTGCCGAAGGACCGCGTGGCGGCTGCGCCGGGCCGCAGCAGAAGTTGGAAGACCTCGTGGAAGGGCGAGAGCTCGTCTACCAGCAGGTCACTATCGGCCAAGCCGAGAAGATACGGGTCCGCGTAGTAACTGCCGGCCAGCATCATGATGGTCTTGCGCCGGCCGGACGAGACATTGCCGACGCCGTCGCCGCGCATGAACTGCCGGCGGCTGGGCAGGATGTTGTAGAGGGTGTGGTACGGTACGAACTGCTGCTCGCGGGAGACCACGTCGCCCGCCCCCATCCGCCGAAAAAGCCACGACGCGCCCAGGTCGTAGATGAATCGCGTGGCGTAGTGGTCGCCCTGGTGGTGGGCATGACTGGGATAGTAGTAGTTGCGGACCGGCACGAAGCGTTCGACGAATACGCGAGCGGCGGCATCGTACATCTCGGGATCTTCGTCATAGATCGCCACGCCGGCCGGCAACATGCCGTTCAGCAGCCACGCCTCGGTGAAGTGGCCGACCACGGCCTGGCAGTTCAGGCTGGGCGGGTAGTGGGACTGCGGGATGTTGGCGATGCGCTTGAACTCACGGATGAAGGCCCGTTTCTCGTCGACGGTCAGCAGGTCGTAACACCAGTCATAGACGCACGCCCCCCAGTGAAACGGCTGGTGGAAGACGCGGGCCTCGTCGCAGGCGGCCAGGACGGGCAGCGTCTGGTCGATCGCCTTGCGGCCGCGGGTGCTGTTACCTTCGACGAGGTAGAGCAGGGCGTTGCAGAGGGCGCCGCCGGACATCTGGCCCGGCGGGGCGCTGTCCGCCTGCTCGCGAACGATCCGCCAGTCGGCGGCGAAGGCGGGATCGGCGAGGCGTGCGCGGATGGCGGGCAGGTCGTCGGGGCGGACGTACACGCGGGGGTGGCCTTGCGGGACCTTCGGGATACTCACGGCTCTGGACTCTCCTGGCAAATCACTCCAAACAACGTCAAACGGCTGACCAGTAAGGTATCTGCCGCAGGTGGGGAAAGCCAGCCCGTGGGGCCGCCCGGGTCTCCAGGTCAGCGTAAGCCCGGGTGGAGCTTGTTGATAACCACAGACACGGAGTCACGGAGAACAGCTCAGGAGGGGGTAGGATGCTCTTGCTCCATCAAGTCTTCCTCCGTGTCTGGCGTGCCTCCGTGGTTTCCCCCACGGTTGCGGATTTCCGGGCACATCGGTCCGTTTGGGGTTGACCTGGCCATCGAGAGTTCGGTATAGTTCATACATGAGTCCGAACAGGAGCCATCTTCCCAAGGTGTGCGTGAGCGGCCTCGTCAGCGCGGCCTATCGCTATTATTACGCGCACTTCGGGAGGAGCGGCCCGTCCTGATCGATTGTCCATAATCAACCGATCGAGTTTCCAGCCCACTCCCCAAAGGAGCGGGCTTTTTTTTGTGCCCGTTTTTCATGGCGGCAGGCAAGAAGGAGCAGATCATGCAGGCGGACCTGGCGGTGCTGGGCCGGACAACGGAGGAGGTTCTATCGCTGGACGAACTGCGGGCCAGGCTGGCTGGGGGCAGGCCGCTGCGCATCAAGTACGGCGTGGATGTCACCGCGCCGTTTCTGCACATCGGCCACGCGGTCAATCTCTGGATGATGCGGTACCTGCAGGACTGCGGCCACAAGGTGATCTTCCTGATCGGCGATTTCACCACGCGGATCGGCGACCCCACCGGCCGGAGCGAGTCTCGCAAGGTGATTCCGCCGGAAGAGATCGAGGCCAACGCCCGGGCCTTCATCGAGCAGGTGGCGATGGTCCTGCGGACGGACCCGGGTGTCTTCGAGGTCCGGCGTAACAGCGAGTGGTACGAGCCGATGCCGCTGGGCGAGTTCTTCAATCTGCTGTCCATGCTGACCTACCAGCGGCTGATCCAGCGGGACATGTTCCAGAAGCGGATCGCCGACGAGCGCGAGATCTTCATGCACGAGATGCTCTACCCCGTGCTGCAGGGGTACGACTCGGTGATGCTGCAGTCCGACCTGACCATCGTAGGCTCGGACCAGCTCTTCAATGAGATGATGGGACGGTTCTACCAGGATCGCTGCGGCCAGGCGCCGCAGGTCGTGATGACCACGAAGATCACGCCGGGCACGGATGGCCAGGCCAAGCAGAGCAAGAGCCTCGGCAATTACATCGCCCTGGCTGACAGCCCGCGTGACAAGTTCGGCAAGGTGATGTCCATCCCGGACCCGTTGATCGTCCCATACCTGCACGTGTATACCTGTGTGCCGCTGGAGGAGGTCGGGAGGATCGAGCGTGGCCTGAGCGACGGCACGGTCCATCCGATGGCGGCCAAGAGGCAACTGGCAGCAGCCATCGTCGAGCGGTACCATGGCCGGGACGTGGCCCTGGCCGAAGAGCAGTGGTTCGAGCGAACGTTTACCCGCAGGGCGATTCCGGATGATGCGGTGCAGGTCGATGTGCCGGCGGGGATCAGCGCCCTGGGCCTGTTGCAGCGGTGCCTGCCGGCGGCGACGCGGTCGCACCTGCGGCGACTCCTGGAGCAGGGCGCGGTGCGTCTGAACGACGCGAGGCCGGACCTGTCGGAGGCGCCGGTCCCGGTATCGTCGGGCGACGTTCTGAAGGTCGGCAAGAGGCAGTGGTTTCGCATCCGGGTATTGTGAGTGGCGCTCCGCCGGCAGCGCAGGAGCAAGGAAATGCCGACGACGGAGAAACTGATCGAGTACGATGCGCGGGAGATGTGGCTAGACTACGGGCTAACCTGGCCTGCTGAACGGAAGCGGCAGTACCTGTTGCGGGAGGACATCATCAAACCACTCTCGACGGACGGGATGGTCTGGCCATCGGCTCGTGACGAGCAGGCTGCAACAGAGCGGGATCGCCTGGCGGCGCTGGCAGCGTTGCCGTATCGTGACCCGGCAGAGGAACTCCCACATTGGGACTGGCACGTCACCCAGGATCTCTGGGTCTTGTACCTGTACATGCAGCAGCAGCCCGTCGCCAAACCCTATTGGCTCGTCGCGATCAGCGTCCTGACGTCCAACCCGCTGACGGGCGAGCCGGCGCGGTTCACGGACATGATGCGCTACCTGGAGGCCGCCAGTCCGCAGCCTCCCGAGCGGGATCCTGCATATCTACCCCTCGGGTTCGACGTTTCCGATGGCTCGCTGCTGAGTGGATTGTCGAACTGCGGCTACACTGACGATGAGGTGCAGGGCGCGAGGGACAGATGGGCAAAGTGCCTGAACCAATATCATCTGTTCGATGATCCCACGATCGCCTGGCAGTTCAAGGAGTTTAGTGATCGACGAGTTCCCGAGCACCAGCCATTCTATGTGTTCGGGCTTTGGCTTGTTGAGCAGGTGACCGAAGGTACCTCGCAGACACCGGACCGTTGACGGGAAGGCCATTCTGCGGCGTTTCCTTCCATGCAGGTCGATTTGCGGTACAGGAGCCTGAACATGCAAATGCGGCGGATGCTTGGGCTGGCGGTGGCGAGTCTCATTCTTTCCATCCTGGCCACTACGGCCCAGGCCGCACAGAAGGAGTGGGTCAACCTGGGCCTCGGCGGGGGCGGCGGGATCTTCTGCCCCGTCAGCAGCCCGTACGAGCCGGACCTCATGTTCTGCAGCAGCGACATGTCCGGCGTGTACCGCAGCACCGACGGCGGGCGCACCTGGCGGATGCTGCCGTACGACCAGCTCAGCGGGGCGATCACCGACTCGATCGTCTTCCACCCCAAGGACCCCGACATCCTGTACTGCCTGCCGGGAGGCTACGGTCGCGCCCATTCTGCGGATGAGCAAGGACAAGGGGCTGACCTGGCAGCCGGTCAGCAACCAGACGCCGTGGCTGGGCAAGTCGCCCTGCGCCCGCGGTTCGCCATCGATCCGGCCGGCAAGGTCCTGCTGGTCGGTTCGGAGAAAGGCCTGTGGCGCAGCGACGACGTCGGCAAGACGTGGTCGCAGGCCGAAGGTGTCGACAAGCAGGTGGCTGGGTGTGCGTTCGATCGGGGCAAGGGTGCGAAGTTCTGGTACGCCGCCACGGCGGAAGCGGTCCTGCGCAGCAGCGATGCCGGCAAGACGTGGCAGCCGTGCCCGCAGCAGCCCGGCAACAAGCCGATCCAGGACTTTTGCGGCGGAGCGGACCTCAAGACCGGCGAGACGGTCCTGTTCGTCACCACGCCCAGCAAGGAGGTCAACGGCAAGTTCGCCGGCGGGATCTACCGCAGCGAGGACCGCGGCGACACGTGGCAGTCCGCCATGGGCGAGGGAATCAACACCGTCGTCGGCCCGCACGACGATATCGAGCGCAAGCTGGCTGAGTACGCCTTCCTCGCGATGGCCACCAACCAGACCAGGACGCTCTATGCGTATTGCTACGGCAACGGCGACGCCCCGCCGCTGCACAGCGCCGTCTACCGCAGCGACGATGCCGGCCGGTCGTGGCGCTGCGTCGAGTACTTCAAGGCCGGCTGGAAGGACCACAACGTCGACCTGGGCTGGATCCGCCTGGATCGCGGCACGGGCGGGCGGAAGCTGGGCTTCTCGGTCAACCCCGCCCACGGCGACATCGTCATGTACTGCGACATGATGGAGCTCTACCTGACGACCAACGGCGGCAAGACGTGGCGGCAGGCATACTCCAAGTGCGCGAAAGGGCCGGCTGAGCCGAACAAGCCCTGGCAGAGTGTCGGGCTGGAGATGACCACCACCTGGCAGTATAAGATGGACCCGCACGAGAAGAACCGCCACTACATCTGCTACACGGACATCGGCTTTGCCCGCAGCGAGGATGCCGGCCGGACCTGGTACTGGGCGGCCCGGGGCAGTCCCTGGCAGAACACCTTCTACGACGTTGAGTTCGACCCCGACGTGCCGGGCAGGATGTACGCGGCCTGCGCGTACGAGCACGACATCCCCTCCTGGAAGATGGCGCAAAGCCTCTACGGCGGCGGCGGGGTGTGCATCAGCACCGACGCCGGCAAGACCTGGAAAGCCAGGCTCGGAGGGCCTGCCGCAGCTGGGCGCCTGCACCGCCATCGAGGTCGACGCGAAGAGTCCTAAGGACGCCCGCGTGCTGTACGTCTCGTTCTGGGGCGGCGGGGTCTTCAAGAGCGTCGATGGCGGCAAGACCTGGCAGGCGAAGAACAAGGGCCTGCCCGTCGAGGTCAACGATCACTTCACGGACATCCGGTTACACAAGGATGGAACGCTCTTTGCCCTCTGCGGCGGCAAGAAGCTCGGCCGCCTGGAGCCGGTCGAGGTCAACGGGATCTTTCGCAGCCGCGACGGCGGCGAGACCTGGGAGTGCATCACCAAGGACGTGAAGATGTACCTGCCGTACGGCTTCGACGTGCAGGCCGACGACAGCAACGTGATCTGGCTGGGCGTGTGCACCGTCACCCAGCGGGTCAAGGAGGCCGGCGTCTACCGCACGACCGATGGCGGCAAGACGTGGGAGAAGCTCGACATCCCCTGGCCGAAGGACATCGGGCCCGGCTGGGTGGGCGTGCACTGCCCGAGCATCGACCCGTACAATCCCAAGCGCGTGTGGGTGACGACGGAGACGCACGGTACAATGGTCACCACCGATTTCGGAAAAACCTGGAAGGTCCTCAAGGGCCTGCCGTTCAGGCCGTGTACGCGGGTGCTGGTCGATCCCGACGATCACGAGATGATCTGGGTAACGACCTTCGGTGGCGGCATCTGGCGCGGGCCGGCGGAAGGCAACGGCTGACAAGGTGAGACAATGAACGCATGGCTCAACGGCAAGATCATTCCCCAGGACCAGGTCACCGTGCCGGTCCTCTCGCACAGTCTGGGCCGCGGGTCGGCCATCTTTGAGGTGCTGGACCTGGTGCCCACGCCCAGGGGTGCGGCGATCTTCCGCGCCACCCCTCACGTCCAGCGCATGTTCGGCAGCGCCGCCGCCCTGCACATGGCCATGCCGCTGACGCCCGCCGAACTGGTCGAGGCCATGAGGCAGACGGTCCGGGCCAACAACGTCCGCGACGGCGGCATCAAGGTCTTCGCCTACCTCTCGCAGGTTGAATATGGCCTGATGCCGAAGAACTTCCGGCCGGACGTGGCCGTCTTCTGCTACGACTTTGCCCGCACGTTTGGCGCCTCGCGGGAGGAGTTCGCCAAGCCGATCTCCGCGGGCGTCGTGGATGTCCGCAAACTGAAGTCCTCGACGGTGCCCGTGCATGCCAAGGCGGCTGGCTACTACGTCAACGGCATGCTCGCCCGCTGGCAGGCCAAGGAGCGTGGCTTCGACGATGCGATCCTGCTCGATGATGCCGGCAACCTGGCCGAGGCACCCGTCAGCAGCCTCTTTGTCGTCAAGGACGGAGAGGTTCGCACCGCGCGGCTGGACAATGTGCTGGCGGGCATCACCCGAGACAGCGTCATCCAACTGGCCCGTGCCTTGGGCATCCCGATGGTCGAGGCGGACATCCCCGCGTCGGATTTGGCCGGCGTGGAGGAAGCCTTCTTCGCCGGAACGCACAGCCGGGTCCAGCCGATCCACACGATCGATGGCCGGCCCCTGAAGCCCTGCCCGGGCCCCGTGACCGCGAGGATCCAGAAGGCGTTGCGGGATGTCTATGACGGCTGCAACCCGCGCTACGGCACGTGGCTGGAGTACGTCTAACCTTGGAACATGGCCGATAACCCCTTCGGCCGTCCCGGAGATCCGTTCCTGAAGGCGCACAAGGGGTAATGTCTATCGCAGCTGCCAGGCGAGTGGGTTCAGTGCGTCCTACGACTTTACATTTCACAATCTAGCGATATACTAAATACCACGCGGGTATGGGAACCCGGGTGAAGGAGCTGCGATGGCTGCAACCGTGGAACCAGCTATAGTCAGGAAGATGACCTCCAAGCCGATCCCGCTGGAGGTGCTCGAACAGGCCGCCGAGACCCTCAAGGCCGTCGCTCACCCGGTCCGCCTGCGGATCGTGGATCTGCTCGGCCGCGCGGGCGAGATGAATGTCGGCGAACTGGTCGAGGCCCTGGCCGCCAAGCCGGCCATCACCAGCCAGCAGCTCGGGCTGATGAAGGACCGCGGTATCGTCGCCTGTCGGCGGGACGGCAACAAGGTGTACTACCGGCTGGCGAATCCGAACCTGATGCGGGTGCTCGATTGCATCCGCGATCATTGTTCCAGAGGTCTACGGTGACAGGGGCCGTTGCCGCGGCACGGAAGGAGAGAATGCCTTGTTGGACTTCGTGAACTACAGGAGAGAAGGTAATGGTAAGGCACATCGACAGTGTTGAGGATTTCGATCGCGAGGTATTGCAGGCCGACAAGCCCGTCCTCGTCGATTTCTACGCCACCTGGTGCGGGCCCTGCAGGCTCGTGGCCCCCATGATGGAGCAGTTGTCCGCGGAGCTCGTCGGCCGGGCAGAGGTCGTCAAGGTGGACGTTGACAAGGCGGGCGACCTGGCGGCACGATACCGGATCATGGGCGTGCCGACGGTCATGCTGTTCGACCAGGGCAGGCCGGTCAAGACGTTCGTGGGCGTGCGGTCCAAGGCCGAGTACCTGAGCGCGATCCAGCAGACCGCCGCCAGGTGATGGCTGTCCCGCAAGGGCCACAGCCGACAAGGAGTTCCGAGTGCCGATCTACGAATACCGTTGCGAGCAGTGCGGTTCGATCAGCGAGTTTCTGGTCAGCCGGATGGGCGGTACCCCCGCCGACCTCAAATGCAGCCAGTGCGGCGGGGAGAAGATGTCCAAGGCCTTGAGCACCATCGCCGTCCACGCGGCTGCGGGCGCTGACGCCTTGCGAATCGGGCGCCTGTCCCGTGCCGGCGGGCCAGCGGACCTGCTGCGGGGGCAAGTGCAACCTGTAAATCACTCCCCGGGCCTTACCGTTTGACCAGTTCGGTCAGCCGCTCCGCGTTGCGGATCGCATGTCCGCCGACGTTGTTATTGTAGTAGACCTACACGTCCCGGCCGTCGCGAGCGAACCCCCTGACCATCTCGGCGTCGGCCTGCAGCCGCTCCTCGCCGTAGTTGCCGCCGTGCTTCGGCGAGCCGTGCCTGCGGATGTACACGAACGGGGTATCATCGTTTGTCCGCGTGGTCGGAACCTGCCAGTCGCCCAGCACCAGCGACGCTCCGTGCCGGTCCAGCAGCGACCGCGTCGCATCGGCCAGCCACGACTCGTGCCGTACCTCCAGGGCGATCCGCATGCGGGTGCGCCCGAGCCTCTTCGGAAGACTCGCCAGAAAGGCCTCCAGCCGGGGCAGGTCGGCCTTCATCGACGGTGGCAGCTGCACCAGGATCGGCCCGAGGTTCCGCTGCATCGGCCTGATCCGCTCGAAGAACACTCGCACATCAGCCGCAGCCGTGTCCTTGAGCTTGTGAATGTGCGTGATCCACCGCCAGCATTTGACGGCGTAGACGAAGCCCTTCGGTGCCGTTTCCGCCCAGTGCGCCACCGCCGCCTCGCTCGGCAGCCGGTAGAAGGACGCGTTGATCTCGACGGTGGGATATCGCTCGATGTAGTAGCCCAGCCACAGAATCTGTTTGAGCTTTGGCGGGTAGAACACCCCGTTGGCCCAGTGCTTGTACATCCAGCCGCTGGTGCCGATGAGGATGCGACCGGGGCCATCGCGGCCCGGTCTGTGCTCGGCATCGGATGAGGCGTGATTAGCCAGCGGGCAGCTTCTTCCTGCGTCCGGTAGAACGACCCCCTGGACGGGCGGACTTACGTGCAATCTCTATAAGAGACATCAGGGCGTCGTTGACGGACTGTTCGTCCGGGAAAGCTTGGGCGACCTCCGGCCTGAGGACAACCACGTTCGAGGACTTGCGCAGCGCTTGGCATACTTGCCCCGGACGAGTCCGCCAGGAAAGTCCGATCGTTCATACTTGGCGCGAAAGTCGCTCTTATTCTTTGGCTTGCCTTTGTCCACGTAGTCTTCGCTCTGCCTTGCCTGGAAGAGCACCTATGAATTCGATCGTCTGCAAGCAACTGACAACTGACAACTGACAACTGACAACTGACAACTGACAACTGACAACTGCTCCCCCACACCTACCGCTTCCGCACGAAATACAGCTCCATCGGGATCGTCTGCCCCCCCGGCTGGCGGTCCGCCCAGTAGCCGATCGACAGACTGAACCCGGCTGCGACGATCGCCTCGCCGAAGCCCGCCGCCCCGTCGCGGTGCGGATCGGCGAAGATCGCCATTCCGTCGCGCGCCAGCAGCTTGTGGCGCAGGCCAGCAGCGCCGCGTGGTTGCGCTTCTCGTAGATCACGTCCGCCCCCAGCAGCAGGTCCGCCCGCAAGTCCCCCGGCGGCTCCCGCCAGTCCACCAGCCGCGCCTCGAAGTCCTCCAGGTGATTGCTGCGGGCGTTGTGCGCCGCGTAGACCAGGGCGTCCGAGTCGTAGTCGGTGAAGACCACCTGCCAGCCCAGCATCCCGGCCGTCACCCCCACCAGCCCCAGCCCGCAGCCCAACTCCACCGCCCGCCGATACGGCCCGGCTGGGTGCAGGTGGCTGGCCACCATGTAGTCCGCCAGCCCCGCCGAGGCCGGCCACAGGTCCGACCAGTACGGCATGTAGTCGTCCGCGTCGAACCGTGCCTCCACCCGCGGCTCGCCCAGCAGGCTGTCCGGGTCCGTCGGACCGCTCAGGATCAATCGCCGCCCGGCCGGGGCCAGGTGGTAGTTGCGGAGCGGGTATCCCCTCAGGTGCCGTCGTGCCAGCACCGCATCATCGCCAACTTTTTGGTTGTCTGTCGGGCCGCAAGGGTTTATGATGCCTGCAGGCCCGGCGATCGGCATACCGACATGGCACACGGGCATTTCCTTGATTGAGCCGTCCCGGGCATCCGTTCGGTCTCGTACATGCTTATAATAGCACGTACGCGGTCCTACGCACGGCGCATCGGAAGGGCAACTGTAGCCAGAAAGGGCTGGGAAATCACGCCATGACCACACAGCCCCTTGTACTGCGGCTCCGGCAGTTTGACCCGCTCTATGCCTCGGTATTGGCCGGCTGGGTCATAACGCCCGAGGAACTCCGCCTGCTGGCCCCGGCTACCGATCCGCCCCTGACCGCCGCCAAGGTCACCTCCTGGCACAAGAAGGGCGTACATCCCTTCCTGGGCTGGCTGGACGAGGAGGACCTCCCGGTCGGCTACGGCGAGATCAACTCGATGCCCTACACGGATGGCCAGATGTGGCTGGGGCACATCCTGGTAGCGCCGTCGCACCGGCACTTGGGGCTGGGTCAGCGCCTGGTCCGCGGCCTGCTGGAGATCGCCTTCGACGAGTTCAATGCCTGGAGCGTCTGCCTGATCGTCTTCCCCGACAACAAGGTGGCCATCCGCTGCTACGAGGCCATCGGCATGACCGAGGTCGGCCCGGAGCGTTGGCGCCACCCCGACACCGGCGAGATCAGCGTCCTGCTGCGCATGGAGGTCGGGCGCAAAAAGTATCGGGCGCTGTTGCGTGGACAGCGCCCGATGTCAGAGTGAGCCAGGCCGCCGTTTTCCGTGGACTCTTCGGCCGCGCCTCGCTGCTTCGTCCCGTCTTGAACTTCGACTTCTCCGGCGCCTTCCATCCGGCACGGTGCTGCCGGCCAGAACCCGAGTTGCGTCCAGCCGACCAAACCAGTCCGGCCGCGGGGCCATGCTCCTGACGTTGCCTGACGTCACAAGCGGTCTGAAGAATCCCGGGATCGTGCATGGGGAAGAAGCGGAAATGCAGGTCGTGCCGCCACCGTTCGCCTCATGCGACGTTACCCGGGCCTCCGTGCCCATCGGTAGAGCGCCTGTGGGTCTTATCGGCACCGGTCAGACGCATCTTTAGCCCGGATTCTCCCGGATTGCCAGGCTGAAACAAGTCGGGAGTTCGAAGAATAGGCACTCTATGACGCAACAGATGGCACCACTGTCATATCCGACCTCACACAGTGTCAACTCCTGGCAAGCCCCTTGACAGCCGGCCTTCCCCAAGTGGAAAATGCCGGTATCCTTTCTGTGGCGACGACGAACGCGGCGGTGTCTCTCGTTTCGCGAATGGCTTGTGAGGCAATTCGAGGGATGCCCCCGATCCCCGGATCACGCATGGACAGAAGAACTAAGGCTGCGCTAAACAGGGACAAAGCGGTGCGCCTCAACGAGGTTTGGGGCGTCGGCGCAGCCCAAGTTCGCTACAGTGACGACGGTCACTGGTATGCGATGCTTTCCCGGTTCCCGGCTGCCTTGTTCGACGCCCACGGCTACGTTCTCTTTGCGTCCGAGGAGGAGCTTCGCACCTCGCCGGGCATCAGCGTCGGCAAACTGATCAGCGTTCGGAAACCCGGCATTTCAGGGATTTCAGGCTATGTGCTCGTCGCTGAACCGGAAGAATCTCTCAGCCTCGACGTGGATATTCATACCGTCGTTGCCACCGAAGGGCGGCGGACACTGGTCTTGCACCTGCAACGCGAACGGAATCAGACCGTTGTGCGCAACAAAAAGAGGCAGGCCGCATCGCTTGATTGCGAGGCGTGCGGGTTTTCCTTCCGAGGCGCTTACGGGCGCCGCCAACGACTACTGCGAGGTTCATCATTTGCTGCCACTGTCCGAGGTCGAGCACACCACTCCAACGCGGATGGAAGACCTGGCGATTCTGTGTGCCAACTGCCATAGAGTCGTTCATCTGACGAACCCGCCATATACGCTCGACGAAGTCCGGCGGTTGCTCACGAAATGAGAGGGTCCCCGGCGATTCGGGGTCAGATTCGGGGTCATGCCTGCTCTGTAGAAAACCTTCAGAGGTGTAAAGGATGAGGATGTTGTGGGTGATGGCCCGCAGGCGCATCTGGCGGTTCTGGGCGTGGTAACTGCGGGCCGACAGGGCGGAGCCCAGCAGGCGCTTGATCATGGAGTGCACGGTTTCGCTCTGCCAGCGTTGGCCGTATTGGCAGTAGTGCTTGTCCAGACGCTGCTTCATCAGGCGACGCCATCGGCCCGTCGGCAGGTTGCTCGTGGGCCGACCGACCTGGGGAGGAATGACAGACCTGATGTGGTGTGTGTCCCGGGCGTAGCGATGGTTGGCCTCGCTGTCGTAGCCGGCGTCGGCCAGCACCGTGTCGATGGTCAGATACGCCACCGACGCATCCAGGAGCGGCACGAACTCGGCCACATCGGGATGCGGACCGCGACTTTCCTCGGTGGCCACAACCAGGTGGTTGGCGCAGTGGACGGCCAGGCCCTGCGTGGGATAGTGCCGGTACATGATGGGCTGCTTGGGGCCCCCGCTGCGGGTGCGGCGACGCACGAAGTAGGAACTGACGTGGTGGCTGTCAAAGCCCGTGGAATCCAGCGCCAGACGGTGGACCCTCTTGCGGCGGCCCTGGTAGCGTCGCACGGTCGTCTCCAGCAGCCGGCGGCTGCGCGGCCGTGAGAAGATCCGCCGCTGGGCCTTCTGCAGGGTCGTCCAGTGCGGCACGCCCTTGTAGCCGATGGCCTGCCGCAGGTCCGCCAGGTCCTGCAGGTATCGCCAGATGCCGCGATAGTCGGTCTTGAAGAAGGTCATCAGCACCAGGGCGGCAAAGTGCTGGTGGAGGGTGTAGGTCTTGGGACTGTTGCGGTGGCTATAGGCCGGCAGGGCCTTGCGAGCCACCGCCAAGGCCTCGCGAACGATGTTGATGGGCGATTTGCTGGTACAACTCATAATTGCCATGATAGGCCGGCAAATGGCCCTAGACTACCAAGACCCTGAGAGCTTTCTACAGAGCAGGTCATGACGCGTTGTCCGGCGCAGATTCGGCATCCGGGGGGAGTTGGCGAGCGCGCTGACGCTCGCCAATGAAGCCGACGCCAAGCCTTCAAGGCACAGCGGCACAAATGTGGTGTGACAAGTCGGCTACGTTAGGCGGCCGATGCAATCCCCCATCACATTATTCCGGAGCGTTGTATTGCTGCGGACCACCGAGCTTGTTGAACTGCCTGTAAACGATGAAAAACAGGATCAGACTGATAAACGCCACGATCGCCCCAGCCAGGAAGGTATAGCGATATACGCTTCCGGACAGGTCAAGGAACCGGCCGAAGGCAAACGTGGCCACCATGCTGATCAGCGAACCCAGTATTCCATAGGCGGAAGAGAACTGCGCGAACTTCTCGTGCGGAAGCAATCGCTGTCCCAGCGACGCGGTGGCGGTAAAGAAGGTTCCGGAAAGCACCACGTGCAGCATAAAAGCAATCCCAAAAGGCCCAGCGGATGTAGCAGCATTACCTCCCCAGAGGCAGCTGACTCCATAGAGAAACAATGCGACCATCCCCACCCGCAGCGGATGGAAACGATCCGCCAAAGAGCCCAGGATGTACGTAAGGACCAGGGAGATGCCGTACGTCAGCGCCACATACTTACCGTACACTTCCATGCTGATATTTAGGCTCTTGGCATAGGGTATGCTGTACAGGTTTACCGGCACGAAGCTCAAGCCTGAGACAATGAGCGCAGCAAATACCCACAGATAGTAAGGTTTGCTGTAGCATTCTCTGAAATAGGCCTTGGCGGCCCCCATGAACCGCTGCCCCACGCTACGGCTCCGTTGATCCGCCGGTATCTCTGGCGGCGGCGGATACTGACCCTCCTTGACACGTAAGCACATCGTGGTGAAGCCGACACCGTACAATAAGCTGATGCTGGCAAACACCCAGACGTAGTGATCTTCAGCCGTCTTGAGAAGCCAGAAGTTGAAGATCATTCCCGCCAGCAGGCTCATGGCCCGGAACAAGCCGAAAAAACGCCCCAGCAGCGAGGAAGGCACCACGTCGTTCAGAAACGCGCCAAACACGGCGTTGGCGGCAATCGTGGCGACCTCAAAGAGTACCCAGAACAACCCAAAATACAGCAATATGGAACTGTTCAGGCCTGGCGAATGCAGCCCTAACGCCCTGTGCGTGGCTTGTCCCAGCATCGGACTGAACGCGATGGCCGCCATGGCAGCGGCGGCGATGGGGGTGGCCATCAGCATGAATGGAATGCGACGGCCCATGCGGGAACGGTAGCGATCGGATCGAAAACTGACGATCGGTCCAAGGAACAGACCGATGGCCGAGGGCAATACCGAAAGCAAAACGGCCATGGTTGTGTTGCTGGCGCGAAAGCGAGTCAGCAACAGCTGGAATACCGGCCCCACCGCGCGTTCCTTCATGGACCAGGCGAAATCCCCCCACAGCAACCAGCCGAAGAGCGCAGCCAATCCGCCTCTGGTATAGGCCAGGCTGCCCACGCGCCAAAGAGTTCCCCTCGGCTGCGTCTCGAGGATTCGGGGAGCTGACTGATCTACCGGCCATGCAGAGCGCATTCGAGTCTATGCGCCCCCCGGACTGCCCGGCGCCACCACGCCCACTCACAACCTGCCAGTGGTATCTCCGGCTCAGCGCCTCGATGTAGGCCGGCTCTCCGGTCACCGCCAGATAGATCGACGCCAGCTTGCCCGCCGCCCACTCGGCTTCGGGCACGTTCACATCTGCCCGTTTCAGGGCGGTCAGCCCCACCCCCGCTACAGTGGCGCTGTCGCTCACGCCGAAAGCCCCTTCACGACTGCCTCCCTGTGACACGATCCATCCTTTGGATGCAGCCCATGCGGGCTGCGTGGCCGCCGGCGCCTTTGTTACCGGCCGGGCCGGGGCCTTCGGCATCACGATCAGCCGCAAGCCGAAGTAGAGCATCAGGCAGGCGAAGACCACCCGCAACCAGCCCAGCGAGATCCGATGCGTCAGGTAGGCCCCGACATAGGCCCCGATGAAGGCTGTGGGGATCAGGATGCCGGCGATGGCCAGGGACTGGGACAGGGCGAAGGGCGCCCCGTCGGGCCCGAGGTGCTGCCCGAGGGTCCAGTTCTTGGCGATCGCCCCGAAGGCCGCTACAAAGACGATGCACATCGATGAATTCGCGATCGCCCGTTGCAGCGGAATCCGCAGCACCACCTGCTGCAGGGGCACAGCCACGACTCCGCCGCCAATACCCAGCAGGCCGTTGCTCAGGCCGACCGGGACGGCGATCAGCCCGGCCTTCCAGCCGCCCACCTGGTCGTCCGGGGGCGTCACCAGGTCGGTTTTCTGCTTGCCGCGACAGATCGCGCAGCAGGTTGTGGGCCAGCACGTACAGCAGGAACGCCCCGAACAGCCGGCTCAGCCAGACCGTTCCCTCGCCCGAAAAGATCGGCAGGTTGCTGATGTACACCCCGGCTACCGAGCCCAGGATGGCGATCGGGATGAGCATCTTGAGGGTCGGCCAGAGCATCGCCCCGGCCTTGAAGTGCTTGTAGGCACTGGAGCTGCCGACGAAGACGTTGACGATCATCGTGACGGCCTGGTAGAGGTGCTGGCCCTCGGCGCCGTGTCGGCCGGCAAAGAGGAACAGCAGGGCGGGGATCATCACGATGCTGCCGCCGATGCCCAGCAAGCCGCCAAGGACCCCCGCGATACTGCCAACCGCCGCCAGCACGAACATCTCAAGGCCCGTCATCGTCACGCAACTCCATGTAGCCACAAGGCATGCCAAGCGAGCCCACACCGACTGCAACATCAGCACAGGTCGGCAGCATATAAGATGCCGTGCGGTACGGGAAGTCTGCAGCCAGGCAGGTGACCCTTTGCGCCACATGGGAAGCCGGCCAGCGACGTGTGAAGATGACAGCTGGCGAGTATGATTGGCTGATCGGGTTGCAAGTCGGCAGGCACAGCAGGGGCAAGGACCTATGGCTACTACAGTTGACGTTGTCAGTATTGGCACGCTCAGTCGCAATCCGTTCTGGGGGGAGACGCAGCCGGTCCGGGCGTCGCACGCGACGTGCACGCTGGTCCGCGACGGGGCGATGGCAATCCTGGTCGATCCATCCCTGCCGGGGGAGTTGCTCGAGCAGAGATTATCGGAGCGGACCGGTCTGAAGGCGGCGCAAGTGCAGGCGGTGTTTCTGACTACGTGGCGGCCGGCGCATCGGCGCGGGCTGCACGTGTTCGACCACGCGGAGTGGTTGATGTCAGAGGTCGAGATTGCGGCCATGAGGCGGCATCTCGAGAGACTCCAGGTTCAGACCAGCGGCGGCAGCAAGGGGGTTAGCAGGGGTGGGCAGCAGGCCAGGGCTGGCGGGGCTGACAAGGGGGCGGATCGGATGATCGCGGATGAGCTGGACATGCTGGGACGGTGTAAGCCGGCGCCGGACAAGCTGACAGTTAGCGTGCACCTGTTTCCACTGCACGGCGTATCGCCCGGGGCGTCGGGGTTGCTGGTTGCGGCACCGCTGGCAACGGTGATCGTGGCGGGGGACGCTGTGTTGACGCGGGACTACCTGGAGCGGGGGCAGGCGTACGAGGAGAGCTGACGATCCCGAGAAGGCGAGAGAGGCGATGTCGGAAATACTGGAAGTTGGTGATCAGGTCGTTCCGGGGCACGACAACTTGTTTGCTGTGCCTGGGCGGCAATAGGATCGGGTAACGGGTAACGGGGATCGGGTCGCGGGTCGAACGGCAAGAAGACGGGCGCGGGACGTGACACGGATCGGAGGGTGGGTATCGGGCGTCGAGAAGGATGACCGCAGCACTGGCGGACGATCCCTCGGCTTCGCTCGGACAAGGCTGCCAGTGGCCCCCAGGGTTTCAGGGGCGGGTGAAAGATGCGTTCCTAGTGCTGGCAAAGTACATCCGGTCCGATAAGGGCCTAAAGTTTGTCAGTCGTTCACCCGATAGCCGTGAATAGGCTCGATTCTCAGCGTTACGTTGGGGGTCGGGCCGTCACCGGCAGCCAAGGATGGCTGTTCGGCGTTATGGTCATGTTGGACTGGACCAGAGTCCTGGTCGGGGCGCCGAGGGCACAGGGATGCGCATTATAGCGGTGGCGAATCAGAAGGGCGGCGTTGGCAAGACGACAGTAGCGGTGAACCTCTCCGCGTGCCTGGCCAAGACCGGGCAACGGACCCTGCTGGTAGACCTGGACCCACAATCACACTGCGCGGTGGGCCTGGCGGTTCCCGAAGACCAGATCGAGCTGTCGATCGCCGAGGTGCTGATGCCGGACGAGGCCGGCCGGGCGGTGCAGATCCCCGAGATCACGTGGGAGATCTGCTCGCGGCTGGAGCTGGCGCCGAGCCGGCTGGACCTGGCGGCGTTCGAACCGCAGACGGCGGACGCCCCGGACCGGGACTGCCGGTTGCTCACGGCGCTGCGCAGGTAAAGGACCAATACGACTACTGCATCCTGGACTGCCCGCCGCACATCGGGCTGCTCACGTTCAACGCCCTGCAGGCCGCGGAGGAAGTCATCATCCCGGTCGACACGGGATACTTCGCGATGCAGGGGCTGGGCAAGCAGATCGAGACGATCGAACACCTGCGGAAGCAGACGGGCAAGATGCTTCGGATCCGGATCCTGTCGAACATGTACGACGTGCGGACGAAGTACGCCCGGGAGGCGCTGGCGGAGCTGCGGCGGCACTTCGGCTCGCTGATGCTGCAGACGTTCATCAACTTCAACACGAAGCTGCGGGAGGCCAGCAGCCTGGGCCAGCCGATCAGCGAATATGAGCCTGCCAGCATGGGCAGCAAGGACTTCATGAAGCTGGCCCGGGAGATCATCAGCCTGGCTGAGCCGAACGGGGTATCCAGCGCGCTGCTGGAGCAGGCGGACGAGCTGGCGGCGAAGGCGGAGCGGCTGCTGGCGACGAGCAAGGTGCTGATCGGTCCGGGTCGCCGGGCCGACGGCGGCAACGGGACGGCGGTGGTCACGCACGAGGAGATCCACGAGCGGATCGAGCAGGTGTATGGCGCGCGGCAGACGCCGGAAGGCGTGTGCTTTGCGACGCATGCCCCGGGCGCCAAGCGGGTGAGCGTAGCCGGCGATTTCAACCGGTGGTCGGCGGAGCAGCACGTGATGCGTCCGGGCCGGGCGGCCGGCGATTTCGAGTTATCCATTCCCCTGTCCACGGGTCGATATCAGCTACCGGCTGGTGGTGGACGGCCGGTGGCAGCATGATCCAGCCAACCAGATGGTCGAAACGAATCCATACGGCGAATTGAACAGCGTAGTCGAGGTTCGCTAAATGGCCGATAGCCGCCCCCGCGGCATCGAGAAGATCGCGCACCTGTTCATCGCAGGCAACGGCGCGGCGAACGTACGCGCCCGGGACAACAGTCCGCTGCGATGGTCCGGTCCAGCCACGCCCGGCAAGGGAAACGGCGATGGCCAGGGCCGGGGCGAGGGCGCGGGTGTTCGGGAGGCCGCGGGGCAGGGACAACCTTCCGCCGAGAGCACGTCCGAGGCGCCTGCGGATGCGTCAAAAGACGCTTCGTTGCGCGCGCCGGCCGCCCCTTGCGCATCAGCCGGCGACCCTAAGGCAGAGGCCGCAGCACAGCGGCGCAGGCCCTAGGGTCGCTGCTGTCGCGGGCGAAGGTGGCGGCGGTGTTGAGCGGGCACATGGGACCGCTGGCGGGGCCGGCGGCGGAGGTGTTCGCGCGGACGCTGGCACGAGAGGGCCGGCGGGTGGCGATGCTGTACGGGCCGGCGGACCTGGCGTGTTTGCATCGGTTCTGTGCGGAGGACGGGGAACAGCAGACAGGGAGACAAGGAGACAAGGAGACAAGGAGCAACGGCGGCGGAGAGGGTTCCGGGTTCGGGGTTCAGGGGTCAGGGGCCAGCGAACAGGAGACACGGGGACACGGAGACGCGGAGACACGGAGCAACGGCAACAGCCGTAGCGACGACAAGAACGGGAATAACGGCGGAGGCAACGGGGACGGCGCCAGCGGGCAGCGGGCAGCGAGCGGCGGGAACGGCGGGGTTCAGGGTTCGGGGTTCGGGGTTCAGGGGTCAGGAAACGGCGGGAACAACGGGCACAACGGAGACGGTGGGCACAACGGGGGCGTGGATGAGCGGGTGTCGCGGGAGCTGGCGGATGCGGGGCCGTGCGACATGCTGCTGTTGCCGGACTGGGTGTTCCAGTTTGACCTGTGGCCGATGAGTCGGGGGGTACACTCGATCTGCCTGTCGTACGGGGCGGGCTCGGAAGGGCTGATGGGGGCGTACGGGGCGCTGAAGAGTCTGATCGCGCGGTTCGGGCGGCCGGAGGAACTGTTGCTGCTGCCGTTCGGGTGCAACGAGCAGGAAGAGACGTGGGTTCGCGAGCGGCTTAGCGACATGTGCCGGCGGTTCCTGGATCTGGAGCCGCGGCTGGCGCACGAGAAGCCGGATGTGCACGTGCATGCGAGCAAGCTGCTGCCGATCGACGGGGGGAGCGAAGGCGTCAAGCGGCTGCTTGCGGCGACGGGGCAGCCGATCCTGACGCTGGTGCCGCGGGGCGGAGGACGGGGGACGGGTAACGGGTTACGGGTTACGGGTAACGGGGATCGGGGAACAGCAGACCAGGAGACACGGAGACACGGAGACAAGGAACGACGGCCAGAAGAGAAGAAGAGGAGTAGAGGAGAAGAGGAGCAACAGCAGGAGGGGACGGGGGACAGGTTAGAGGGGACAGCCAACAACGGCCAGGCCGCGAGGCGCGAGACGGACCCAGGGGGCGAGACGGAGGGACCCGCCATGGCGGATAACCAGGTAGCGGATGTGGAGGCGCCGGCGGAGTTGACGCGGCTGGTGCCGGTGGAGTCGGTGCCGCGGGACGGGGAGGCGGTGCTGCGGGCGCTGATCGAACATCGGCAGGCGGACCGCGGCGGGTACTTCGACATCTGGAGCCGGCAGGGGGTGGCAGGGGCGGTGCTGGGGGCGGAGGGGGTGATCGGGGCGGCGGGCGAGATCCGGGACCTGTTGGGGTTTGGGCTGTGGCTGTGCCGGCAGGCGAAGGTGAACGACCTGGATGAGTTGACGTTCGATCACGATCGCGGTGCGCGAGGTGGACGCGTGGATGATCGAGGCGGCGGAGGCGATGCCGGTGCCGGTGAGATGGGTGCGGTGGCGGGCGTATGAGCTGGGGGGGCAGATCGGCGTCTCGTTTGAGGGTGTCGGGATGCGGGAGTAATCGGGTCGCGGGTCGAACGGCGAAAAGACGGGACGCGGGACGCGGGACGAACGGCAAAGAGACGGGTCGCGGGTCGCGGGACGAACGGCGAAAAGACTGGACGCGGGACACGGGTCGCGGGACGAACGGCGAAGGACGGGACTCGGGACGCGGGGCGAACGGCAACTGCGGGAAGGCGACATGTATGGCTCGCGCGCTAGCTATCAGGACCTGGATGCCTGGCGGGTGTCGATGGACCTGGTGGAGGCTGTGTACCGACTGACGCAGTCGTTTCCCAAAGAAGAGAAGTTCGAGTTCACGAGCCAGATCCGGACGGCGGGTGTGTCGGTTCCCGCGAACATCGCCGAGGGATACGGCCGATCCCATCGGGGTGACTACCTGCACCATCTCTCCATTGCAAGGGGATCTGCCAGAGAGGTCGAGACGCTTCTGCTGCTGGCGGGGCGACTGGGGTTTGCATCGGACGAGCAACTCGCGGCGAGCAAGGGCCTTTGCGAGAGGACGGGGCAACTGCTGACGAAGCTGATCTGCTCTCTGGATGGCAAGTGATCTAGCGGTTTCCGGGTCGTTCGCGGGCTAAGCCATGGTTCGAGTGATGGGCCCGTTTCCTCTCCTCTGGGTGTCTCCAGCAACTGATGTGCCGAACAGGATTGGTGATGACCCCGATTCTTCCCGATTCTTCTAGTGTGGAGCAAGCATGTTAGTGACCGAGCCGCGAATTAGGTACATTGTCTATCCATCCTGGGCCAAACCGGGCTATGCCTGGGAGGACTTGCCTGCTCTGTTAGGTAACTGCCTGCAAGGCCTATCCGCACAAGATCGGGCCGGTTGGGCGAAGCTGAGTTATCCACTTGAGGCCCAGCCCTTTGATCTGCTCACGGGCCCGGTTGGCGGCGGCATCATCCGAGTTCACGCGGGACCGCGAGAGGGATGGCTTCCTGAGCCACGAGTACTTGTAACAACAAAATCGATAGTGGATATGCCGCTCGGAATTGGGGTCGCAGAGAACCCCCCGGTGCGGTACATCCGCCCGCAAGACCCGTTTGGCATGGGATTCGTGAGGCCCGAGGTCTACGAATGTGCCACGACAACGGAGCACGCCGAATCTGCCGGACAGGGGGTCTTCTGGATTTGTGGCTACAAGAAGGGACGTAGCCGCGTAGATGGAGTTGATCAACTTCCTCAGTGGGCTGCTGGATATGACCTCACTGTCAGTTTGCTGGATAACGTGCCGCCCGCACTGGCTCAGGAGACGGCAGGCTGGTTCGTCGACCCTTCCTACCAATACGAGTGGTTTTCAGTTGTTGGCGGTGGCCCTCATGTTGGGTACCACTTTGCGGTGCTAACATATCTGGCACTGCATCTGGCCAAGGTGGGAGGGAAGCGGGTTCGCTACATGCACTTGGTCAGCCAGAACGACAAGAAGTACCAAGTGCGATCTACGCATTGGACTCGGCGTTAGCAGGTCCTAAGCACAGGTCTCTTGGGAACGCTCGCCGAAAACACGGGTGCGCCATGGGAATAGTGTGCCGACTGCGACAGGTGACTGACAAGGGCATTGAGGACCTGATTGCTCATCCTGAGGGCATTGTCCAGTTCCTGTGTGGTTCGCCCTCTCCGCCCTCGGGCGGCAGGTGTTCTGCAGTCCGCACTCCGCAAGAGATCGAGGAAGTCAGTCTCGACAAGGCATGGATGGGGGTCCATCTTCTGATCACCCAGTCGGATTGGACTGTTACGGAGCCATGGTGCTATCTAGTCGCGGGCGGAATCAGCATTGGCGACGTTGATCTCGGCTATGGGCCCGCCCGAGCACTGAAGAGCCCTGAAGTGAAGGCCTTCGATGCGGCTATCCAATCCATCCCAGTTGGGACGTTGGAGGAAAGATACAAGCCCGACGAGATGGCAGTGTTCAGTCCTAATCTGACGGCGCAGGACGAGGACCTTGAGCAGGAGGACGAGGATCTAGAGTACTATAAGCACTACTTCCTCGTCTTGAGGGACTTCGTCCGAAGTGCAGCGAAGGAAGATATGGGACTGCTGATATGGAGCAGTTGACATCGCAAAGCGCGCATCTTGCGCTACGCGGCGTGGTTGGGGGACACCTCTCATTTCCTGCGGGGTCGACCCATGGGCGAAATGAGTGACGGCCCGAATGGCATTTGCCGGCAACGGCCCCGCTGAAGCGGGAACTCAGCACAGGCTGTTCGCCAACCACGGCAACAATCACGGCAACGGATACCCTCGCTGGCGCTTAGGGCTTGTGACGGAGGAGGGGTGGAGATCTCCTATCGAGTGTCGTTGGCGGCCAGTCGCGCTATCGATCGTCTCTACCTGGATTTCATGGTTCGCGTATAATCCCGCGAGTTATGACCGGGTGGCAGGAAGCGCGGTTGGAGAATCGGGGTATGGCGAACGTCTGGCGTAGCCCCTTGTGTTACAGGGCCGTGTTCGGGTTGGTGGGGGCGCTGATTGCCTGGGGGGTCGGCGAGATCCCGCGGCGGTGGAGCCTGACGTTGCTGGCGGACTTCACGGTGTATTCGGCTGCGGCGGAGAAGGTCGGTTCGGATGTCCGGGGGGGCGATCTGACGGCGGAGCAGGGGGTGGAGGCCATGAACCGGCTCAACCACGCGCATGGCGGCAATCCGTACGTCAAGATCGTCACGGACAGGAGTTATGCCCCGCGCGAGAAGGCGTTTCGCGTGGGGCGGCTGCGTAGCCAGGACGAGTCGAAGGCGCGGCTGGGACCGTTGCTGTGGTTCGGGGTAGTGGGGGGTCTGTTGGGGATGTTCCTGGGGGCCGCGGATTGCGTGGTTGCCAGGAAGGCGGGGGCAAGCCTGATCCATGCGGGTGCCGGCGCCCTGTTCGGCCTGGTGGGGGCCCTGGTCGTGTGCCTGGTGGCTGGCGATGGGTACCGAGTCTTGGCAGGTCCGCTGGAGGGGGGCGATGGCATGGTCATACAGATGGTGGGACGCTCGGCGGGATGGGGCGTTCTGGGATTATTCCTGGCGATTGCGCCGGGGGCGCTGCTGTGGAGCGGCAAGCGGCTACTGGTCGGGGTGGAGGGGGGCGTGTTGGGGGGGCTTGCGGGCGGCGCGATGTTCGGGGCCCTCAGTACGTCACCGGCAACGACGCTGTCAGCCGGATGGTCGCGGTGGCGGCCGTGGGGGTGGTAACAGGTATTGCCACCGGCCTGATCGAGGGCGCCGTCAAGACGGCCTGGCTGCGCGGGGTGGCTGGTGCGGTTGCCGGCTGGGAGTTCGTCCTCTATCGCGACCCGACGTGCATCGGCAGTTCGCGGCGGGGGGAGGTCTACCTGTTCCGGGACCCGCTGGTCAGCGCTCGGCACGCGGTGATCCGCGCGACGGCTGGCGGATACGAGATCGAGGACCTGCACATGGGCGGGGGCACGTTTGTGAACGGGCGGTCGGTCGACCGGGCCGGGTTGAGGGATGGGGACGAGGTGCGGGTGGGATCGACGCGGCTGGTGTTTCGGGAGAGGGCGTGAACGCCGTGCGGCGGCCTGTCAACATGACAGGGTGACCGGCCCGAATGTCATTTGCATGGCGGGGGATCGCCGGTTGACGGGGTGTGCAGCGTTCTGTACACTTGTGTACAGACTAAGACCGGAGGCTGGCCAATGAGGATGGTGACGTTCACGGAGTTTCGCAAGAGGGCATCGCAGACTGCTCTCGGATGTCGAGCGAGGCGAGACAATCGTCGTGCTGCGGCACGGCCGGCCGATTGCGGAGATCTCGCCGGCGCAGGGCGGGCAGGCGGATCAGCCGAGCTGGAAGCGGAGGGGGCTGCGGCTGGCGGCCAAGGGGGCGAGTTTGTCCGCGGCGATTCTGGAGGAGCGAAAGCGTGAGGACGTTCTTTGATTCTTCCGCCTTCGCCAAGCGGTATGTCGAGGAGCCGGGCAGCGATGCGGTGGATCGGCTGTGCATGGAGGCGAGCGATCTGGCTGTGAGCGTGGTCTGCATTCCGGAGATCCTGTCGGCGCTGAACCGGCGGGTGCGCGAACGATCCCTGGCGCGGCCGTCGTGCGAGCGGGCGAAGCGGCACCTGCTGGAGGATCTGGCAGACGCGGCGGTCATCAACCTGACGCCGGGGGTGCTGGCGACTTGCGCCGGGATTCTTGAGGCGAGTCCTGTGCGGGCGATGGATGCGCTGCATGTGGCGTGTGCGGCGGAGTGGGGGGCGGAGGTGTTCGTTTCGGGGGACAGGAGGCAGGTGGCGGCGGCGCGGAAGGCGGGGTTGCGGGCGAGGGGGGTGTAGGGCAGAAGGAAACGAGTGATGTCCCTTGGGCCTCCCCGAATCCCCGACCCCGAATCCCTTGAAAAGCCTATTTCTGCGTCCACCTTTCACACACATGTTCGTTATCGACATCATCGTCATACTGGGTACACCAAGATGCCCCATCAATTTGAACGTTCATGTGACCGCAGTCCCCGCAACATGCGTGGAATGGGAAATCATTGTCACCTCTGACACCATTTGGATCACTCTCGATTGGAATCATAATGAACCGTCCTTCTTGGGTTATTGACCCCGTATCTCCGGCCTAAACCAGGTAACTGCCACTTATGTTCGGACCTTCTGCCCGCGATACTCGCTATCGGTGTGGGTAGAACGCGATGGCGGTGACTATTCCTTGGATGAGACCGACAACGGCGCCAACTATACGCGCCCTGCAGCATGCCGGTTTTCGCAGATTGCCATACGATTTGCCCCCTTGATGTGTTGCGGACATCAAGGGAAGTAAGGCTGACCGTAGCGGCTACAGCCCCACCGCGCAACGCTCCCCGGGCAGCCCCAAAGAGGATGCCGATAATCAATCCGGTGAGTGCTCCCACGATGGCCCCCTGGATTATGAAAGCTATAACAATCATAATAACCCAAAAGAGCCCACCGCCGAACAGCCCTCCCCCGGAGCCAATCCCGCCTCCACCTCCACCTCCTGCGAGTGCGGCAACTGCAGATACGGTTGATAGGGCGCCTATGGCATTCAAATGGTTCTGCCCTAAAACCAGATCTGATATGCCGACCGTACCGGATGCGCTCGCGATTGCTCCGACAGCAGCCGCAACTAGAATTGAGAGAATGAGAGTCGGGGCAAATGTCGCATCGCGAGCCAGAACTCCATGGGAGATTGTCTTTGACAAAGTTGTCTGGGCCAGTTTCGACCGTAATCCATGCACCTTTCTGATCAGTCCTACCACGAGCCCGGCGACGCAACCTTCGAGGACCAAGGTGACGCATGTTGCGGGTGACAGGGAAGTGGGTTCCGGAAGCGCCCTGAGAAGGGCAGGCCATGTTAGACTTATCGCCGCCGTGTAGAGTGTAAGCGCGAAAAACACGACCGCCACAATCGCCACACCCACAGCGGCAGTGCGCAGTATTCCGAGAACGAGTTTTCTCGCTGCGATGCCAGATCGATCTTGGGGTTTGTTGTAGTTGTGGCGTCTATCATCACCGCGGTTGTAGTTGCTGTTGTGGCTTGATGGCTGGTGATAGACCATTCCCATGGGACACCTCCGGTGTTACGTTGGTGTAACTGTTTGGCGCCTTGACCGGGTGACAGAGCCGGTCCTTTCTTTGTGATATGTGCATAAGGCGCACCCACCAGCGTCGCTGGCTGCAAGAGTGTGTCTTGGCATCGACCGGGTAGGTCGACGGATAACATCCCCGTCGCCACGCGGAAGACCGCAGGGAAGCGAGCGACAGGAGCGCCGAGCATGGTTCAGGGCACCTGGAGGCCCGAAGACATTGCGCATTGCCTTTTGCAGAGCCGCTGAAAAAAGCCTACCCGGTAGGCGGGTCTGTGTCAAGGAAAACGTGTGATTAGGCTGAGTGGTGTCAGACGCTGGCACTGACCCGGAGGCGGTTTACGAGGCCGGATGGCGTTTGGGTTGGCCTGGGGTGGCGGTGAGGGGCCGTCCGGTGGACGGATTCGGGGCCATCTCTCGTTTCTTCCGACGTTCCCGGATGATAGAAATCCCGACTGGCCCCGATCACGCTTGCCCGGGCTCCTATGTGCTCAAAGCGGCAGATAGATCACTCGCCCCGCCCATTCCGCTTGGTCGGTGCAGCCGGCGATCAGCAGGATCTCCTGGATGGCTTGCCCGACAGGGAGCCGGTCGTTCAGGATGAAGACGCCGGGGGTGTTCCGGGCAGCGGCCACGCGGTCGCATGCAAGGGCGGGCATGGTGGCTCGATCGTGGGTCAGGACGATGCGATCGTTTTCGGCGGCCCAGGCCAGGACGTCCCGATCGGCCGCGCCGGCGAGGTCCTCGTCCTGCACGCGGACAATATCGAGGTTGGCCTGTGCAAGAGCAATCCGCGGACGATATCGCTGTTGAAGTTCTCATCGGCCAACAGGCGGAACATGGCTTAGCCCTGACCCTTGCGGCGAGCCAGAAGACGGGCGCGAATTGCGCCGAGGTCGCCTTGCTGGGCATGCGCCTGCCGGGCGGCTGTGTCCGCTTGCTGGTCGCGTCGGGCCAGGTAGGCCTCGATCTTGTCCGGGTGGCGAAGGTAATAGGCAATGACGGCGTAGATGTTCCGACAGGGCCAGCGTGGAGTACCGTTGGGTGATGGCCTCGGGGGTCGCGCCATCCTCGAATGCGTGGATGACCAGTTCCAGCAGGACGCGAGACTGGCCTACGCGCAGGGCGCCGTCAGCATCTTCGTGAAGCGGGGGCGCTTCGGCGCGAGCGGCGAAAGCCATGCCTGGTCCTCCTGTTTGACGATCCGTGGCGGCCAGAGGCGTCGGAGGCGAATCCACCCGGCGCCGCCGTCTGGCCAGTTCGGCTATCAGGCGACAATTATACCTTGCGGGCCGGCTTGCAGGCAAACTCCCGCTGAGGCGGCCTGGATTAGGCCTGCTGGGGCGGTTGGGCTGGCGGCTGCGGCGGTTGCTGGGTGCTGACCCCGGCTGACCCGAGCGCTGCGGAGCGCGGGGGTCCTGGCAATGCTTGCGGTCCATCAGGAACGTGATGCGGTCCATGTCACTTTTCTTGAGCAGGCCGCGGAGGACCTTGCGGGCCATGGACAGGGACGTGCGGCGGGAGATGTGGAAGAGCAGCACGTGTTCGCTCTGGATGCGGGTCATGGCTTCGGGCATGTCGATGGCGTGCATGTGGCGGCCTGCGCGGGCGCGGACGACGTGGTCGGGGTCGAAGAAGGTGCACTCGAGGATGACGACCTTGGCCTCTCGGACGTGGGGCAGGTCGAGGTAGGGGCCCAGGGGGGCGTCGCCGCAGTAGGCGATCATGGGGACCCGGGTGTTGAACTCGATTTCGACGCCCTTGCGCTTGAGGTCGGCGAGCTCGCGGCCGGAATACTGGGCGAACTCGGGTTTGAGCTTGTGGCGGTGCTCGACGATGGAGTAGCCGAGGCAGGGGCCGCCGTGGGGGACGGAGAAGGAGCGGACGATGAGGTTACGGCGGAGGGTGTACTCGCCGCCGGGGTCGAGGGGGATGATGTTGGCGGGCGAGGGGTGGCCCTCGATCTCGGCCCAGACCTGCATGAGGCGCTTGAGGGGGGCGGCCAGGGGGCGGGGGAGGAGGACGGAGCCGGCGGGGTTGCCGAGGAAATTGCGCTGGCTGAAGTAGTAGGCGATGCCGGCGGCGTGGTCCATGTGGCCGTGGGTGAGCAGGACGTGGTCGAGATTGATGATGTCCTGGGGGGCACGGCCGATGTCGAAGATGACGTTGAATTCGGGGGCGGCGACGACGGATTCCTCGCCGGCCATGGAGAAGCCGAGGATCTCTGTATTTGCGATGTTCAGTTTCGCCAAATATCTTTGTTGCATAGGATCCTGACGGTACTGGTGCGATATTGTTGACACGCTACATCCCGGCCAATAGTTTAGTGGAGATTCTCCAGATAGGAAAGGTTGGCCGACCATGCGGTGTCCCTTCTGCCGGAACGACGACGACAAGGTGATCGATTCGCGGAGCAGCGAGGGTGGGGCGGTGATCCGGCGTCGGCGGGAGTGCCTGGTGTGCCGGCGGCGGTTCACGACGTACGAGCGGGCGGAGGAGGCGATCAAGGTTACGGTGGTCAAGCGGGACGCCAGCCGGATGGCGTACGACCGCAACAAGTTGATTGCCAGTTTGCAGCGGGCGTGCCACAAGCGGCCGGTCTCGCTGGAGCAATTGCAGCACCTGGTGGAGCTGGTGGAAGAGGAGATGTTCAAGCAGTTCGACAAGGAGGTACCGAGCCGGTTCCTGGCGGAGGAGGCGGCGCGTCGGCTGCGTCAGGTGGACCTGGTGGCGTACGTGCGGTTTGCGAGCGTGTACCGGCAGTTCCAGGACGTGGGGGAGTTCATCGAGGAGGCGCAGGTGGCGATGGAGGAGTCGCAGAAGGATTCGCCGGGGCAGCAGGAGTTGTTTGCGGCGGACGGGGGCAACGGCGGGGCAAGGGGCGAGGGACGAGGGGCTAGGGGCGAGTAACGGCGACGGCGGGGGCGGAGGTGAGAGGGTTCGGGGTTCAGGGTTCAGGGTTCGGGGTTCAGGGTTCAGGGTTCGGGGTTCAGGGTTCAGGAAGCAGCAACGACGACGGCAGGATCAGCCGCAAAGAGGCACACGCAAGAATAGCGGCAACCAGGAGCCGCCAGGAGCCCCAAGGGCGGGACGGTCATTTCGATAGCCACGGAGAGGCTCGATCATGCTGGAGTTGAAGGGCAAGCGGGTGCTGGTGATGGGGTTGGGGCGGTTCGGCGGGGGGGTGGGGGTCACGCAGTGGCTCGCGCAGCAGGGGGCGAAGGTCACGGTTACGGACATGGCGCCGGCGGAGAAGCTGGTGGAGTCGGTCAAGGCGATCGAGGGGCTGGGGGTTGCGCTGCGGCTGGGTGAGCACCGGGAGGAGGATTTCCGCGCGCACGAGTTGGTGGTGGCCAGTCCGGCGGTGCCGTTTGAGTCGCCGTATTTGAAGGTGGCGGCGGACGCGGGGGCGGCGATCACCAGCGAGATTTGCCTGTTCGCCGAGCGGTGCCCGGCGAAGGTAGTGGGGATCACGGGGTCGGTCGGCAAGAGCACGACCAGCGCGATGACGCACCATGTCCTGGATGCCGCGGCCAAGAAGGGGCTGGGGTGGTGGAAGCGGGCGTGGCTGGGGGGGAACATCGGCAGGAGTCTGCTGGACAGCCTGGCGGCGATCGGCAAAGACGACATCGTGGTGCTGGAGCTGAGCAGTTTTCAGCTGGAGTACTTGGGGCGGATGCCGTGGAGCCCGCATATCGCGGTGATCACGAACCTGGCGCCGAACCACCTGGACCGGCACGGGACGTTCGCGGCGTACGTGGCGGCGAAGATGAACATCTTCCGGGGCCAGGACCCGGGGATGGACCACCTGGTGATCTGCGAGGAGGACGCGACGCTGCGGGAGCAGATCATCCAGGTGTTCGGGGACCTGACGCTGACGTGGCGGTACCGGGTGGGCGAGCGCGGCTGGCCGCAGGTCGTGCGGGAGTTCGCGGATGAGCCGTCGGGGCAGGAGGTGCATGCGGAGTGGGCGGGGTTCGACGGGCCGCTGCCAGGCAGGCACAACGTACTGAACGCGGCGGGGGCGTTTGCGGTGGGGCTGGCGCTGGGGCTGCCGAAACGAGCGTTTTCAGGGTTGCTGACGGGTTTTTCGGGGCTGCCGCACCGGCTGGAGTTTGTGCGGGAGGCAGGGGGGGTGCGGTACTACAACGACTCGAAGGCGACGACGCCGGAGGCGGCCCAGAAGGCGTTCACGGCGTTCGAGCAGCCGATCGTGGGGATCGTGGGCGGGTACGACAAGAAGATCGACCTGGGGGGGTTCGGGCTGCTGCTGGCGGAGCGGTGCAAGGCGGTGGTGTGCATCGGGGAGGTGAAGGAGATCCTGGTCCGGGAGATCGAGGCGCGGGCGAAGGGGGGGCGGCCGACGGTGAAGACAGCGGACGATTTTCCGTCGGCGGTGCAGATGGCGAAGGGGTTGGCGTGTAGCGGGGACGTAGTGTTGCTGAGCCCTGGGTGCGCGAGCTATGACATGTTCACGAATTATGAGCAGCGGGGGGAGATGTTCGGGGAGATGGTGAGGGGGTTTTGAGGGCGAGGGGCGGGGGACGAGGGGCGGGGGAGGAGGGGCGAGGGGCGAGGGACGAGGGGCGGACGACAAGAGACGGGCAGGGGGATCGTGGGGGCAGTCGGGTGCTGCCAGGTGCCGGCGGAGCTTGTGGGGAGCCGGACCTGGATTGACAATGTCCGCGAAAACGAAAGCTAAGGATCTCGACAAGCAGTTCGACCGGGGGCAGGACATCTTGGGGCACCTGGATCGGGCTGGCGCCAAGAGGGTCAACCAGCAGCAGAGGCGGGTAAACGTGGACTTTCCCTCCTGGATGATCGAGGCCCTGGACAAGGAAGCGGACCGGCTTGGCGTTACGCGGCAATCCATCATCAAGGTGTGGATTGCCGAACGGCTCAAGGAAAGGTCGGCTTGAGAGCAAGTCCCTGTAACGCCGCTTCCTCAGAACCCCCTACGATGGCGCGCTAACCCATGCGCAAGAGTTGCAGGCGAGTGGCAAGTCTTGCGCGTAGCGTCTGGCGTGCCGCGGGTGCGGCCAGACAATCCCCCAAAAAAACACACGCAGAACAAGTCACTGTAACTATCCCAGAGCCTGAGGGTTGCGCCAGAACGGAACGCGGCGCCCGCACGCTCGGAGGAGAGTTCCTTTCACGTCTGGCACGGCAGCTGCTAGAGCGAGGTTGTGACGGAGCCGTGTAATCGGCAGAGGCAAGGAGCCGTGCGCCATGAGTTCTTCAGTACGCGAGACGGCAACGGAGGCCGCGAGGTGCAAGCCCACGGACTGGGCAGCGCTGGGCGCACGGATCCTTGCAGCTGCCGGACGGGCGACGGACCTGCACGTGGCGACGGTCGACCACCTGAAGGCGAACGGTCGCTGGTCAGAGCGGGCGGCGGGCGCGGGCAGGGGCAAGGGCGATTCGGCGGAGCCGAACCTGTGATCTACGGACTATACCATTCAGCCGCGGGCATGATGGTGAACCAGTACCGCCAGGACGTGATCGCGAACAACCTGGCGAACGTGGACACGGCGGGCTACAAGCGGGACGTGGCGTCGTTCAGCGAGCGGCTGACCGAGGCGCAGAGCGGGAGCGGGGCGACGCGGCAGGGGGTATTGGACGCGCAGACGGGCGGGGTATGGGCCGGGCCGACGGCGACGGACTGGCAGGTGGGGCCGACGGAATCGACGGGCAATCCGCTGGACGCGGCGATCGCGGGCCGGGGGTTTTTCGCGGTGCAGGCACCGGAAGGGGTGCGGTACACGCGGGACGGGTCGTTCACGATCGACGGGAAGGGGCAACTGGTGACGTCGCACGACGGTTTTGCCGTGCTGGGCGAGGACGGCGGGCCGGTGACGGTCGGGGAGGACGCCAAGGACGTGTCGCTGGGGGCGGACGGGCGGGTGATGGTCAACAACCAGCCGACGGATCGGCTGCAGGTGGTGGACTTCGACGAGTCAGCGAGTCTGCGGAAGGTGGGACGGAACCTGGTGGCGAGCCAGGCCAAGCCGACGCCGATCCAGGCGCGGCTGCAGACGAGTTCGCTGGAGAAGAGCAATGTGGATCCGATGACGGAGATGGTTTCGATGCTGGAGGCCAGCCGGGCGTACCAGCTGAACGCACAGATGGTGACACTGCAGGACGGGACGCTGGGCGAGATGATCAGTCGGGCGGGCAAGCCGCTCGGGTAAACGGCAGACACGGAGAAGGGGAGACACGGAGACAAGGAGCAACGGCAACGGCAGTAACAACAAAGGCGATTCGCAGAGGGCTGCAGCGAGAGAGAGTTGAAGGACGACGCGGGTGATCGGGCCCGCGACACAGGACACAGGATATGGCGATCACGGCACTATACGCATCGGCATCCGGAATGAAGGCGTTGGACGTGAAGCTGAGCGTCCTGGCCGACAACCTTGCCAACATCAACACGACCGGGTTCAAGCGGTCGCGGACGAACTTCGAGGACCTGTTCTACCAGACGCGGGTTGAGCCGGGCTCGAAGAGTGCCGGCGCGGGGGAGGCCTCGACGCCGGTGGGGCTGCAGGTGGGGTTGGGGACGGCCGTCTCGAACACGCAGCTGAACCTGACGCAGGGCTCGATCGACGTGACCAACCAGCCGTACGACATGGCGATCGAGGGCAACGGCTTCTTCCAGGTCAACACGACGGTCGGCGGCCAACAGATCACCGCGTACACCCGGGCAGGCAACTTTATCGTCAATGCCAACGGCAACCTGGTGCTGGGCAACAGCGTGGGGTCGGTGCTGGAGCCGGCGATCACGGTCGGCCAGGACGTGCAGGAGGTGCAGATCGGGCCGACGGGGCAGGTCTCTGCGCGGGTGCAGGGGCAGACGGCGTTCACGCAGATCGGGCAGCTTCGAGCTGGCGCGGTTCGCGAACCCGACGGGGCTGCTGTCGGTCGGCAAGAACCTGTACGTGGCGACGGACGCCTCGGGCGACGCGATCGTGGCGAACCCGACGGAGAACGGCCTGGGGTCGATCCAGCAGGGCTCGCTGGAGCTGAGCAACGTGGACCCGGTCCGGGAGCTGGTCGAACTGATCCAGACGCAGCGGTACTACGAGCTGAACAGCCAGGCGGTCAAGGCGGCGGACGACACGATGCAGCTGATCAGCAATCTGAAGAGGTAACGACAGTCCTGAGTGCTGAGTACTGAGTGGCGAGTGACGAGTGGCGAGTGACGAGTGACGAGTGGCGAGTGAACGGTGACGGCGTGATGGCAAAGACGGCGAACAGACTGGCGATGGCGGGGATCCTGGCGGTGGCCTGCATGGTGCGGGCGGCGGCTGGGGCGCCTGCTATTGAGGTATTCCCGCAGGCGGTGGTGGATAGCGAGAAGGTGGTGGTGGCGGACGTGGCGGGCGTCGAGGGGCTGGAGGGGGTAGCGCTGGCAACGCTGCAGCAGACGCGGGTGGGCGATGCCCCGGCGCCGGGCGAGACGGTCAGCATCGACGTGGAGCAGGTCCGCAAGGCCCTGGCAGGGGCGAACGTGAACCTGGCGGGCCTGTGCATGGGCGGTTCGGCCAGTTGCCGGGTGTACCGACCGGCTGTGGCGGTCCACGGGTCGGCGGGTGTAGGCTCGCAGGGCGCGGTCCGAGGGGGCGGTCGAGGAGCCGCGGACGGTGGAGGCGGCGGTCCGCAGGGCGCTGGAGGAGCGGCTGGCGAGGTTCGACGGGCAGGTGGAGGTTCGGTTCGCCGCGGGGAGCAAGGGCGTGCTGGGGCTGGGCGGGGCGGGGATGTCGTTTGGGGTCCGGCTGCGAGGCGAAGCGGCGCTGGGCCTGGTGAGCATGGAGGTGGACCTGCTCGAGGCGGAGAAGGTCACGCGGACGGTGCCGGTGGTGGCGGAGGTGGCGCTGACGGCCAGCGTGGTGATCGCCCGGCGGCCGATCAACCGCGGCACGATGGTTCGCAGCGAAGACGTGGGGATGGAGGAACGGCGGTTCACGCGGGCGGAGACGGTGGGCCTGACGACGACGGCGGCTGTGGTGGGTCGAGAGGCGAAGCGGTACATCGAGGCGGGGGACATGGTGACGGGCCGGGACGTGCAGGCGATCCCGCTGGTGCGGCGCGGGGACCTGGTGACGGTGTGGTTCCACCGGGGCGGGGTGAGCATCCGCGGCGGGGCGAAGGCGCTGAAAGAGGGGTCGCAGGGCGATCGGATCGAGGTGAAGTCCGAGCCGGCTGGGCAGGTGTACGCGGCGGTGGTGACGGGGCCGAAGACGGTGGAGGCGGGGGAGGCGGGGGAAAACGACAGACAAGGAGACGCGGAGACAAGGAGACAAGGAGCAACGGCGGGGGCGGAGGTCGGGCTACGGGTGACGGGTCACGGGTAACGGGATGAACGGCAAAGACGGGGCGCGGCGCGGGACGCGGGTCGCGGGACGAACGGCAAAGAGATGGGACGTGCGACGAAAGATTGAGGCGCAATGCGGATCGGGTCTAGTGGAAGGATGAGGATGATGACGGGCAGGTGGATAGGGATTGGCGCGGTGGTGCTGGCGGCGGGGATGGGGCCGGCGCGTGCGCAGAGCAACTCCCTGTTCAAGCAGGGGGTGACGGCTGGGCGGAGCAACTCGCTGTTCCTGCAGGCGGGGCAGGCGCAGCAGGCGGCGGTGCCGGGGAAGCCGCCGGTATGGCCGGCCGCGGAGGTGCCGATCACGTATGGGATGGCGGGTCACGAGAACGGGTCGCTGCAGTCGACGTCGCTGATCGCGGTGCACTTGCCGTCGCCGCGGGTCTTCAAAGTACACGACCTGGTGACGGTGGTGATCAACGAACAGAGGCAGTACAAGCACGACGCGGACCTGCAGACGAAGAAGGACTTCGACGTGGACGCGAAGGTGAACCAGTGGTTCCGGATCAAGCAGAACAAGCACTGGGAGCAGCAGCCGTTCCCCAACGGGAATCCGGAGGTGGGTGGGACATACGGCCAGCACCTCAAGGACACCGGCGAGACCCAGCGGACGGACCAGCTGACCACGCGGATCGCTGTCGAGGTCGTGGACATCAAGCCCAACGGCACGCTGACGCTCAAGGGGCACAAGACGATCAAGACGGACGAGGAGGAGCAGGACCTCACGCTGACGGGCACTTGCCGGGCCAGCGACGTGGGAGCGGACAACACGATCCTGAGTACCCAAGTGCATGACCTGCTCGTCGACGCACAGAGCAAGGGTGCGGTCAAGGACGCGACGCAGCGGGGCTGGCTGGGGAAGCTGCTGGACAAGGGTAAGGCGTTCTAGCGAGAGGGACGAGGGGCGAGGGGCGGGGGACGAGGGGGAAGGGGCGAGAGGCGAGGGGCGAGTAACGGCAATGGCAGTTAGCGGCAACGGCGGGAGCGATGGGGATGGCGGGACGGTTGTGAGGGCAGTAACGCGGGTGTAAGGATGCACTCGCGGTGATGGGCCGGCGGAGGGACGCCGCCGGGGTGCAGCAGGATGCAGAATGGAACGCGGGAAATGGAATTCCTCGCAGCGAGTTTGAGGATCCGAATCGCGGGTGCGGCCCTGGTGGCGCTGGTGCTGAGCGGGCCGGCGGTGCAGGCGGTGCGGATCGGTGACATCACTCACCTCAAGGGAGAGCGGACCAACCAGCTGCTGGGGATGGGGCTGGTGGTGGGTCTCAATGGGACGGGGGACGGGGGCACGTACCTGCCGGCGATCCGGCCACTGGCCGCGATGCTCACCCAGTTCGCCAATCCGGTCCTGTCGATGGACGAGCTCAAGAACGCCCGAAACGTGGCGTTGGTGGCTGTGGAGGCGACGCTGCCGGAGTTCGGGGTGGGCGAAGGCGACCGGATCGACGTGAGGGTGACGAGCGTCGGGGCGGCCAAGAGCCTGGTGGGCGGCCGGCTGGTGATCACGCCGCTGCAGGGTCCGCACAAGGCGGACCCGCGGATCTACGCGCTGGCGTCGGGTCCGCTGCACGTGCCGGACACGCTGGTGCCGACGGTGGGGGTGATCTCGCAGGGGGCGACGCTGGAGGCGGAGGTCATCTACCACTACGTGGACGACAACCAGATCATGCTGGTGCTGGACGACGCGCACGCCGGCTGGGCGATGGCGCACGCGATCGCGCAGATGATCAGCGAGGAATCGAGCGAGCCGGGCAAGGTATCGAACATCGCGCGGGCGATCGACCCGAAGAACGTGGCGGTGACGATCCCGCCGGCGGACCGGGCGGCGCCGGCGGCGTTCATCGCGCGGCTGGAGGGGCTGGACCTGCTGATGCCGCAGACGGAGGCGCGGGTCAAGATCAACCGGCGGACGGGGACGATCATCGTCAGCGGGGACGTGGAGATCTCGCCGGTGGCGATCAGTCACAAGGGGCTGACGATCAACACGGGGGCGGCTGGCCCGGCGCCGGCTGGCGCGGTGGGCGCAGCCGGTCAGGAAGGGTTCGTGGCGGTCGATCCGGGCAAGCGGGGCGGCTCGAAGATGGCGGACCTGATCGACGCGCTCAATCAGCTGCGGGTGCCGGTGGAAGACCGGATCACGATCATCGAGGAGCTCTACAAGACGGGCAAGTTGCACGCCCGGCTGGTGGTGGAGGAGTAAAGGCAATGGCAATCCTAGGCGTGAGCATCGGGCGCGACGTGGCGAAGGCCCAACATGCGCTTGCGAAGGCGGCGGACTCGGGGGGATTCCAGAAGATCCTCAAGAGCGTGGGCAAGGACCTGCTCAACACGGTGGTGAACGACACGGTCAGCCAGGCGAGCGGTTCGAGCGGGAGTTCGGCGTCGGGGTCATCGGCGTCGATGAACACGGCGACGGGGAAGAAGGAACTCCGGGCGAAGCTGAACGAGGCGGTGGCGGTGGGGCTGGTGGCGCCGATCCTGTCAGAGGGGATCGGGCAGGTCGGGCAGCGGTACTTCGCGAACAGCCCGGCGGAGCAGGCGTACTCCAAGCAGTTGTACACGGAGCTGCTGACGCGGGTCGGGCAGTCGGGGAAGTTGCCGCTGGCGCGGGACCTGGCCAATGCGATGCTGCAGCGGATGCAGGCCACGCAGCAGGCGAGCACGGGATCGGGGAGTTCGACGACGGGGACGACCACGAGCGGGAGTTCGGGGAGTTCAACGTCGGGCGGTTCGACGGGTAGCGGTGCGTGAGAGGCGTCATGAGTCAGGACCTGGAAACACTGTTTGGACTGCTGGACACGCTGGTGCGGCTGCACGAGCAGAATGATTGCCACGCTGGATCGGCAGCTGGCGGCGGCGCGGGCGGCTGACAGCGAGATGATGCGTCAGTGCCAGGAGCAGACGGATGACCTGGCGCGGCGGATCGTGCAGGCCGAAGGGCGTCGCCGGGACCTGACGCGGTCGCTGGCGGCGACAGCCGGGGTGGATGGGGCGTCGCAGGGGCGAGGGGTGACGGCGAGCCAGCTGGCGGCGGCGCTGCCGGAGCCGTCGCGGAGCCGTTTGACGAAGCAGACGCGGCTGCTGCGGGAGCGGATCCAGGAGGTGGACCGGCTGAACAGGATGCTGGCGGACGTGAGCCGGCGGATCCTGGTCCATTTGAAGATGGCGTATGAGTCGGTGGTGACGGTAGCGGGGACGACGGGCGTGTACGCGGCGAACGGGCGGCTGCGGCAGGCGCAGCGGTCGACGGTGTTCGAGGCGCTAGGGTAAAGGTGTCATGGGACTGATCAACGGGGCATTGCAGATCGGCCAGAGCGCACTGCTGAGTGACCAGAGCTCGCTGCAGGTGGTGGGTAACAACATCGCCAACGCGGGGGTGGACGGCTACACGCGTCAGACGCCGGGGCTGAGCAGTCTGCAGGGGGCGCCGCTGCCGGAGGGGCTGATGGCCGGCGGCGGGGTGGCGCTGACCTCGCTGCAGCGGAACCTGGACGAGGCGTTGAACGGGCGTCTGCGGACGGCGATCGGGGACGAGCAGCAGAGCCAGACGCTGCAGCAGACGCTGGCGCAGGTGGAGTCGACGTACAACGAGCTGAGCGGGCAGGACCTGTCGAGCCAGATCAACCAGTTCTTCCTGAGTTTTGGGGACGTGGCGAGCCAGCCGACGGACGAGCCGACGCGGGACCTGGCGATCCGGGCGGGGGTGTCGCTGTCCAAGCAGATGCAGAAGACGCGGTCGGACCTGCTGGGGATGTACGGGCAGGTGAACGACCAGATCGAGACCGCGGCGAGCCAGGCGAACGACCTGTGCAGTCAGATCGCGGGGCTGAACCGGGAGATCGTGCGGGCGGAGGCGGGCGGGCAGGGGGCGGCCTCGTCGCTGCGGGACCAGCGGGACGGGGCGCTGAAGCAGCTGGCGGGGCTGATGGACATTCAGACCACGGAGACGCCGCAGGGGGCGGTCAACGTCTACGTCGGGAACCAGCCGCTGGTGGAGCTGACCGAGTCTCACGGGGTGACGACGACGGTGGAGTCGGGCGCGTACGGCCCGACGGAGACCATCCGTTTCAAGGACGACAACCAGCCGGTGACGATCCGCAGCGGGCAGCTGGCGGGTCTGGCCAGCGCCCGGGACGAGTACCTGTCGGGGCAGATCGGGCAGCTGGACAATCTGGCGGGGGTGCTGATCGAGCAGGTGAACCGGCTGCACAGCCAGGGGCAGGGCCTGGACGGCCTGACGGACGCGACGGGGTCGGAGTCGGTGAGCGATCCGACGGCGGCGCTGAACAGCGTGGGCCTGGCGATCACGCCGGTCAACGGGACGTTCAAGCTGACGGTGGGGACGACGACGACGGACGCGACGACGGGCGAGACGACGGTGACGGACCCGCAGGAGTACGTGATCCCGGTGACGCTGACGGGGCTGGGGGCGGACACGTCGCTGACGGACCTGGCCACGTACATCAACATGAACGTATCGGGCGTGGCGGCCTCGGTGACTCCGAGCAACCAGTTGCGGATCCAGGCGACGAGCGGGCATTCGTTCACGCTCGGCGAGGACAGCAGCGGGGTGCTGGCGGGGCTGGGCCTGAACACGTTTTTTGTCGGGCATGACGCGGGGGACATCGCGGTGGAGTCGAACCTGGCGAGCCACCCGCGGCTGCTGGCGGCGGGGCTGAACGGTCCGGCCGGGGACGGCAGCAACGCCGAGGCGATAGCGGGCCTGGCGAGCGCCCGGCTGGCGTCGCAGAACGATTCGAGCATTCCGCAGTTATGGCAGGCGGCGGTGACGACGCTGGCGGCGAACAGCGCGGCGGCCAAGAACGACAGCGACGTGACGCAATCGGTGTCGCAGTCACTGCAGTCGCAGCAGGATTCGATCAGCGGGGTGAACACGGACGAGGAAGCGGTGCACCTGATGGAGTACCAGCGGTCCTTCCAGGCGGCGGCGCGGTACATCAGCGTCGTGGACCAGTTGGTGGACGAAATGCTGTCCATGGTGAAATAGGTCATGACGATCCAGGCGATCACAGGCACGCGAATCAGCAGCTCGATGCAGGCGCAGGTGCTCATCGAGCAGATGCAGACGAACATGGCGCAGATGTTCAAGTACCAGCAGGAGCTGTCCACGGGCAAGCGGCTGCTGACGATCAGCGACGACCCGGCGGGGACGCGGCGGGCGCTGGACCTGAACGCGGTGCTGGCTGGCACGACGCAGCTGCAGCGGAACGCGTCCTTCGCGGACAGTTTCAGCTCGGTCACCGAGAGCGGCGCTGACGGACCTGCGAGACGTGCTGAACCAGGCCTCGACGATCGCCAGCCAGAACGTGGGCACGACGGCGGACAGCCAGCAGCGGGCGTCGGCCAGCGCGGTGGTGCAGGGCCTGATGGACGAGATGATGACGGTGGCGAACCGGCAGTACCAGGGGACGTACATCTTCGCGGGGCAGGCGTGCGACCGGGCGCCGTTCGAGCAGTCACAGACGGGGGTGATCTACAAGGGAGACAGCCGGTCGCTGATGTTGAACCTGGACGGCACGGGCGCTACGCCGATCAGCCTGTCGGGGGACGAGGTGTTCGGGGCGACGCAGGCCGCGGTGCGAGGGAGCCAGTCGCTGATGCCGGCGGTGGACGGCTCGATGCGGATGAGCGACCTGCGGGGCCTGAACGGCGTGATTCACCCGGGCCAGATCGTGATCGACGAGGTGGGTGGGGCAGGGCTTTTCACGGTGGACCTGACGAAGGCCAGCACGTTGTCGGACGTGCTCTCGGCGATCGACGCGGCGTCGGCAGCGGCGGGGGCGACGGTGAGCGCGTCGTTGTCGGCGCAGGGGCTGGTGCTGACGGCGGGTGCCGGGAAGACCCTGACGGTGGGCGAGCAGGGGGGCGGGACGACGGCGGAGGACTTGGGGATCCTGGTGACGGTGCCCACGGCGCCGCCGGTTACGGGCGGAAACCTCGAGCCGAAGGTGACGCTGACGACGCAGCTGGGATGCGCTGCGGGGCGGGCTGGGGATCGACAAGGCCAGCGGGCTGGCGCTGATGGACGGCACGAAGGTGGTGAAGGTGGACCTGTCGGCGGCGGTGACCGTACAGGACATGCTCAACGCGATCAACGATTCGGGGATGGGGGTGACGGCGCAGATCAACGCGGACGCCACGGGCATCGACGTGATCAGCCAGGTTTCGGGCGGCAACCTGAGCATCGGGGAGGCCGGCGGGCAGACGGCGACGCTGCTGGGTCTGCGGACCTTCACGGACACGACGCCGCTGAGTCGCACTGAACCAGGGCAAGGGCGTGGGGACGGCAGCGGGCGCGGACCTGCGGGTCCACGTGCAGAGCGGGGCGAGTTTCGACGTGGACGTGGACGGGGCGACGACGGTGGCGGACGTGTTGCTCAAGATCAACATGGCGGCCACGGCGGCGGGCATTCCGCTGACGGCGTCGCTGGCGAGTGCGGGCAACGGGATCGTGCTGACGGACGGGACGGCGGGGGCGGGGACGCTGTCGGTGGAGGCACTGAACTACTCGACGGCGGCGACAGACCTGGGGCTGAACGCCACGGCCGTAGGGGGGACGCTGCAGGGCCGGGACGTCAGCGGCGTGGAGCCGGACGGGATCTTCCGGACGCTGGAGGACCTGTCGAGGGCGTTGTCCGCGGACGACACGACGGGGATCGGCCGGGCGGGGGAGCAGCTGACGGCACTGCTGAAGGGCGCGGGGAGCCTGCAGGGGCAGGCGGCCTCGCTGGGGCAGGCGATCCAGTCGCAGAAGTCGCGGTCGGATGACGCGGAGACGACGACGAAGTCGCTGCTGTCGGACATTCAGGACGCGGATTACACGGAGGTCGCCACGCGATACACGCAGGCGCAGACGGTGTTGCAGGCGAACCTGATGAGCGGGTCGAAGCTCCTGCAGCTATCGCTGCTGGATTTCCTGCAATGAGCGAATTGTTATATAGTTTTATACAAGTAATACTGGCCCCGGTGCCGATAATCGATAGTGGGGCCGTGTAGCGGTCGGTGGTGGCGACCCGGGAAGGCGGCGGACCGGCCAGGCGTGGCCGCATCGGTCCGGCCCTTCGAGCGGGCGACGGCGGGTTCCGGGCAGTCGGTGCCGGATCGCGCGAATGGAGCGTCGGCCACGCAGCAATGGAGGAGCACGAGATGATGACGATCGAGACGACACGGTTCGGGCAGGTCGAGGTGGACGAGACGAAGTTGATCGTCTTTCCCCGCGGGCTGCTGGGTTTCCCGCTGCACAAGCAGTTCGCGTTGGTGCAGACGGGGGTGAACAGCGCGTTCTACTGGCTGCAGTCGGCGGACCGGGCGGACCTGGCGTTCGTGGTGACGGACCCGCGGCTGTTCCTGGCGGACTACAAGGTCCCGGCCAAGAGCGAGGACCTCAAGCAGCTGGACCTGGGCGACGCGGAAGGGGCGCAGCTGTTCGTGATCGTGAACAAGGTGGATGGGGTCTTGACGGGCAACCTGCAGGGTCCGCTGGTGATCAACGCGACCACGCGGGTGGGCAAGCAGCTCGTACTGTCGGACAAGCGGTACTCGACGCGGTATCCGTTGATGCAGTTGCCGGCGGCGGGGCCGGCCGTCGCAATGCGGTCGGCGTAAGGGGCTTGGGGCCGGGCGGAGTTGTCCGGGACGGTTTTGCGGGCCTAGACTCAGGGTAGCGAGTGATTGAGGTCCGCGCTCCCGCTCCCGAGTGCCTGAGCAGGACAAGGCCCCCAAGTCGGATCCGCAGGGAAGCATCATTTGGCAACCGGCTGTCGTCGAGGGCCAGGAAGGAGCCGACATGTTGGTACTGTCGCGACAGCGCGATGAAACCGTGGTGATCGGCGACGACATCGAGATCAAGATCGTCGACATCCGCGGGGACAAAGTGCGTCTGGGGATTACGGCGCCACCGCACATCTCGGTTCACCGGAAGGAGGTCTACGAGGCCATCCAGAAGGAGAACCAGGCGGCGGCTTGCGTCAGCCCCCAGGACTTGGCGGGCGTGGCCGCCGCGGCGGTCCGGCCGGGCAGTCCGGGGACCGAGCGGCGCAGTGGAAGAGGATCGGGCAGTTCGCGTTCGTAGGGTCAGGCGGCCAGGATCGGCCGCCGGCAGGGCCGGGCCGGAGCAGGGCCTCGGCTAGACTGCCTGGGACTGTCAAGGAGGATAGTCATGGGTCGTATCAACACAAACGTGTCCGCATTGATCGCCCAGCACAATTTGGCGCGATCGCAACAGGACTTGAACCAAACGCTGCAGCGATTGAGCAGCGGCCTGAAGATCAACCGCGGCGCGGATGATCCGGCGGGCCTGATCGCCTCGGAGAACCTGCGGAGCGAGATCGCGGGGGTGAACCAGGCGATCGACAACTCGCAGCGGGCGAACAACGTGATCGCCACGGCGGAGGGCTCGCTGAACGAGGTGTCGGCGCTGCTGGTGGACATCCAGACGCTGGTGGTGCAGGCGGCCAACAGCGGCGCGATGAGCGACGACGAAATCCAGGCCAATCAGATGCAGATCAACTCGGCGGTGGAGTCGATCACGCGGATCGCGAACACGACGACGTTCGGCGGCCAGCCGCTGCTGGACGGCTCGCTGGACTACCTGACCAGCGGGGTAGCGGCGTCGCAGATCAATTCGGTGCAGATCAATCGGGCGAGTTTCGGCAGCAAGGCGGCGATCCCGGTGCAGGTGCAGGTGACGCAGTCGGCGAAGCTGGCGAGCCTGTACTTCCCGACCAGCACGACCGGGACCAGCCAGATCACGCTGGAGATTCGAGGCAACAAGGGGACGGCGACGATCGTCCTGGCTTCGGGCGCCAAGACCAGCGCGATTATCCAGGCAGTGAACCTCCAGTCCGACGCGACGGGGGTGACGGCCGACTACATCGTCTCGGCGGCTTCCGCGGCGGCGGGCACGGTCTTCCACTCGGCGGACTACGGCAGTGCGGCGATGGTGAGCGTCAAGGCGCTCAGCGGCGGGGCGATGACGCTGAAGGACAAGGCCGCGGGCGGGGTGACCAAGGACATGGACAACGGCCAGGACGCCCAGGCGAACATCAACGGGCACCTGAGCACGGGGCACGGGCTGGAGCTGACGATCAACTCGACGGAGCTGGACATGACGCTGCTGCTGGACAAGTCGATGCCGCTGAGTTCGACGAGTTTCGCGATTACCGGAGGCGGGGCGCTGTTCCAGCTCGGGGCCGTCGGTGCTGACCAACCAGCAGACGAACATCGGCATCCAGTCGGTGGCGGCCAGCCGCCTGGGCAACAGCACGGTGGGATTCCTCGATGAGATCACGGAGGGGCGCGCGTACGCCCTGACGGGCACGACGGGGTCGCTGCCGGTGCGGCGCAGCAGGCCAGCCAGATCGTGGACGAGGCGATCCGCCAGGTATCGGTCCTTCGGGGCCGGCTGGGCGCGTTCGAGCGGAACACGCTGGACACCAACGTGAACGCCCTGAACATCACGATGGAGAACCTGACCAGCGCCGAGAGCAACATCCGCGACGCGAACTTCGCCGAGGAGACAGCCAACATGACGCGGAGCCAGATCCTGGTGCAGGCGGGCACGAGCGTGCTGGCGATGGCGAACTCCACGCCGCAGAACGTGCTGAGCCTGCTGAGCGGCAAGTAAACGTTGCCGTGCAGGCGATCGCCGTACCTGATATGACCCCATGAGGCCCAGGGGGGCTGGGCCAGGCGAGGCCGCGGTCGCGGTCCGCCCGAGCGGGCGGCGCATGCCATTGGCCGGCGGGTGTCCATCTTTCCATTTCAGCCGATTCACCACCCCGGCCAGAATGGTCGCCGCGGGGGTCCGTTGCATTTGCGGGACGGGTGGTCGTACTATTTCTTGCTGCGCAAGATACCGGCGGGGATACTGTTGGCTATGTCGACCAAGGCCTCCGAATCGTGTGAGTGTTGCAGTCGGCCAGGGTTGGCGGGCGAACACCTGGCTGTCTGCGAGATCCAGGTGGAGGGGCTGGATTGTCCCAACGAGGCCGGGCCGATCCGCGAGGCGCTGGTGGCGGTGCCGGCGGTCAAGGACGTGCTGTTCGAGCTGGCGCTGGGCCGGGTGGCGGTGACGTACGACCCGGCGCTGGCGGGGGAGAAGGACCTGCTGGCGGCGGTGGAGAAGGCGGGGTTCGCGGGCGAGGTGAGCGATTCGCTGGTGCCGCCGGGGGCGGCGGGCAGCCGCGGGCACGGGGTGAGCATCGCGCTGGCGACGGCGCTGGTGGCGGGGGCGATGGGGTGGTGCGGCCTGGCGGAGCGGTCGCTAACGGCGGGGCTGATGTGCGAGGTGTCGCCTACGCACCATCCGGTAGCGCTGGCGGCGCTGGTGGGGGCGATCGGGCTGTCGTGGTGGTTCGTGCTGCCGAAGGCGTGGCGGTCGGCGCGGGCGCTGCGGCCGGACCTGTATCTGCTGATGACGATCGCGGTGGTGGGGGCGATCGGTCTGGGGCAGTGGTTCGAGGCGGCGACGGTGGCGGTGCTGTTTGGGCTGGCGAACCTGCTGGAGTCGTGGAGCAGCCACCGGGTGCGGGACGCGGTGGCGGCACTGTTCTCGCAGGTGCCGGCGGAGGCGCGGCTGAGGACGGAGGCGGGAGAGGCCCTGGTGCCGGCTGGTGAGGTCCAGGCGGGCCAGATCGTGCTGGTGCTGCCGGGGGAGCGGATCCCGCTGGACGGGAAGGTGGAGGCGGGGCAAGGGTGGGTGGACCAGTCGCCGATTACGGGGGAGTCGCGGCCCGTCAGCAAGGGCGTCGGGGCGGAGGTGTTGGCGGGGAGCATCAATCAGGACGCGGCGCTGGAGATGCGGGTGAGCCGGCCGGCCAGCGACAGCCTGATGTCGCGGGTGATCCGGATGGTGCGGGAGGGGCAGGCGAACAAGAGCCGCAGCGAGCAGGCGGTGGACCGGTTCGCGCGGTACTACACGCCGGTGGTGCTGGCGGGGGCGGTGGTGATTGCGCTGGTGCCGCCGGTGGCGGGGTGGCTGGCGTGGGATGAGGCGATCATGCGGGCGCTGGTGCTGCTGGTGATCTCGTGCCCGTGCGCGCTGGTGATCTCGACACCGGTGGCGGTGGTCAGCGCGATGACGGCGCTGGCGCGGGGCGGGGCGCTGGTCAAGGCGGGACGGATCCTGGAGGTGCTGGCGGGGGTGAAGGCGATTGCGCTCGACAAGACGGGGACGCTGACGCGGGGGGAGCCGGCGGTGGATGGGGTGATCCCGCTGGGCGGGTACAGCCGGGAGGAGGTGCTGCGGCTGGCGGCGAGCGTGGAGAGTCGCAGCGAGCACAGCCTGGGGCGGGCGATCGTGCGGGCGGCGGCGGAGCAGGGGTTGGCGATCGAGGCGCCGCAGGATGCGGCTGCGCAGCCGGGGATGGGCGCGGTCGGGCGGGTTGGCGGCGAGGCGTGCCTGGTGGGCAATCCGCGGCTGCTGCGGGAGAGAGGCATCGGGATCGAGGCGGCGGCGGGGGAACTGGAGCGTCACGAGGACTGCCGGCACACGGCGATGGTGGTGGCGACCTCGAAGGGGCCGATCGGGGTGATCCTGGCGGCGGACCGGATCCGGGGCAGCGCGCGGGCGACGGTGGAGCGGTTGCGGTCGGCGGGGATTCACACGGTGATGCTGACGGGGGACAACCAGGGGACGGCGCGGGCGATCGGCGAGCAGTCGCGGGTGGAGCAGGTGCGGGCGGAGCTGCTGCCGGCGGACAAGGCGGCGGCGGTGGCGGACCTGCGGCGGCGGTATGGGACGGTGGCGATGGTGGGGGACGGGATCAACGATGCGCCTGCGCTGGCGACGGCGGACGTGGGGATCGCGATGGGGACGATCGGGACGGACGCGGCGATCGCGACGGCGGACGTGGCGCTGATGTCGGACAACCTGTGGCACCTGCCGTGGCTGATCGAGCAGGCCCGCAGGACACGGCGGACGATCGTGGCGAACATCGCCGTAGCGGTGGGGATCAAGGCGGTGTTCCTGGCGCTGGCGTCGGCGGGCCTGGCGAACCTGTGGATGGCGATCCTGGCGGACATGGGGGCGAGTTTGGCGGTGACGTTCAACGGGATGCGGTTGCTGAGTGCGCCGCATGCGGCGGAGCCGGCGGGGGCGGAGCCGGCGGGGGCGGAGAGCGGGGACGGGAGTGGGGAGTGCTGAGGGAGGGTTCGGGGCACAGGAGACGGCAGACAAGGAGACAAGGAGACACGGAGCAACGACAGAAGAGGAGAAGGGGAGCAACGGAAGGAGACGGCTGGGTACGTCCGTCCTAAGTATCTGTTCATACGGGGGTTGGCGGTCGGGATGGGGTTGGCGCGGGGCTGGTGACGAGTGAGGGGCTGCTTGCGGCACGTCGGGGGATGCGGCGCAGAAAGCGTTGACGCAGCGCGGCAATTGTGTTACAGTTATCGGTAATCGCCTGTGCACGGGCGTACGATCCACTTTGCCACTTCAACGGCGACGGAGCCGTGGACGTGATCGACCTGCTGGACCTGATCGACTACTGGCCGCAGCAGGGGAGGAAGGATTCAGGGCTGTGGAGTAGGCATTGTCAATTCACAAGAAAGGGAGTGCCATGGTACGGTTGGGGACGTTGGGATGTTGGGGCGGGCGAAGTTTTCTGTTGGCAATCGTGATGCTGGCGGGGATTGTTGTTCCTGGCGTAGCGGCGCCGCCTGTGACCACCGGCCTGGTGTTGTGGGTGGCGGCGGACCAGGGCGTCCAGAAAGACGCGTCGAACAACGTTACCGGCTGGCAGGATCTGTCCGGGCACGGCCACAACGCCACCCTCGCCATGGGGCAGCCCGTCCTGGTCAGCGGCGCGATTAACGGCCTGCCCGTGGTTCGTTTCAGCGGCAACGGCGATTGCCTGAGCGTCAGCGGGGCGGTGCTGAGCTCCAATCTGTACACGATCCTTGCCGTGGCCAACGATACAGGTGATGTTAACTGGACCGGGTTCTTTCGGGAGATCATCTCGAACTGGGCGGGGGGCAACGGCTCGACGTCCGTGTTTTTGGGAACCGCTTCCGACGGGACGCACCGTACGATACGGTTCACGGATGAGATCGGCGGGGCAGTCGACCCCTTGCACAACCAGCTGGGTGTCGGCCTGATTCCCGTTCCGACGCAGTACTTCGTGCTCAGCGGGGTCTGTCGGGACACGGATGCCGTGGTCTACCTGAACAAGGGCATGCAGTATGACCGGGGGTCGACTCTTCCCGGGCGGGACCTGACGACCCCGTGGTTCATCGGGGTTCAGGGAGGAGGGGAATGGGAGTTCTGGCAGGGCGATATCGCGGAGATCCTCGTGTATGACCGGGGCCTGACCCCCTGGGAGATGGCCCAGGTGCAGAGCTACCTGATGCAGCGGTACATGGGGCCGGACACCACCCCGCCGGCCGCGGTGGCGGACCTGCGCGTGGCGGCACTGACACGCCGGACGGTCACGCTGAACTGGACGGCTAGTGGGGATGACGGGCTCATCGGGCAGGCGATCGGGCAGGACCTGCGTGCAGCACCAGTCCGATCACCCAGGCCAATTGGGCGTCGGCCACACCCGTGGGCCTTCCTTACCCCCAGGCATCCGGCGCGACAGAAGCCTTCACCATGACGGGCCTGCAGTTCGGCACGACATACTATTTCGCGATCAAGGTCCAGGACGCAGCCGGCAATGTCTCCGCCCTTTCGAACGTGGCGTCGGCTGCGACACCTCCGCCGGATGGCGTTGCGCCGGCGTGGGTCGGGGATCTCCGGGGCAAGCCAAGCAAGCAATCCCATTCCGTGGATCTGACCTGGACGGCCAGCGGGGATAACGGCCCTGTCGGGACAGCTACTACTACGACCTGCGTTACTCGACCAGTCCCGTGGACGACGCCACTTGGGCGGCGGCCACGCGGGTGAGCGGGCTGCCCGCTCCGCAGCCGGCTGGTTCGCAGGAGGCGTTTACGGTGACTTCGTTGGCCGGCGGGACGCAGTACTACTTCGCCATCAAGGTGGTGGACGACAGCGAGAACGTCTCGGAGCTCTCGAACACGGCGCCCGCCAGTTCCTCGATCTTCGGCGAGAGAGTCCTGCAGACCGGCGTTAACGGGTACGTCGGCGTGAAGGACTCATACATCTTTGGCGGCAGTCCATCAAGCAACTACGGCAGCTTGGATCGCATGATCGTATCCGGCTTCGCAGACATGGGCAGTTTCGCCATCCAGCGGGGGCTGCTAAAGTTCGACCTGTCGAGCATTTCCGCGGACACGGTGCTGACCAGTGCCGTGGTGTCCCTGTACAGCACCGATGCGGCTAGCGTGAAGGGCAATACGGGTTTCTACGGGCTCTATCCTCTGACGCGGGACTGGACGGACACGCAGGTCACCTGGAACGTCGCCAGGACGGGCACGAGCTGGACCGCGGCGGGCGGTGACTTTGCCGCCGCGGCCGACGCGACGAGCCCCAAGCAGGCTGTGGCTGGTGTGTGGTACTCATTCGACGTGACGGCCCGGGTGCAGGGGTGGCTGGCGGCGCCATCGGCTAATCTTGGCTGGGTGGTCCGGTGCACGAACGAGCTGCTGCACAACCAGGACCGCTTCTATGCGTCCGAGACCGCCAATGCCGCCTGTCGGCCCAAGCTGGTCATCAGCGACCTGGAGCCCCCGGTGCCGGGTGACATCAACGGCGACGGGAGCGTCGACGTAGTGGATCTGCTCTACCTGGTTGACAGACTTCGGGGCCATCTGCGGCACCGACCGCAACTACGACCCTCGCTGTGACTTCAACGCCGATGGCAGCGTCGACGTCGTCGACCTGCTGTACCTGGTCGACTACTGGCCGCAGTAGGAGAGCGAGGGGCCAGGGTTCAGCAGCGGCAGTGGCTGGTGGCCAGCAACGACAACAGGAACAACGGCGGCATGCTCCTGCAACGGCGCAGGAGCATGGCACCTGGCCAGGCGCACGCCTGCAAACACCGCAGGCGTGGCACCCTCACATTAGCTTGTTCCCAGAAAACCAGCCCACTTGTTCCAGGTAGCCAGCGACGAAGGGCATTGTCAGCTACCCTTGACGAACCCTTGCAGGCGGCGGAGGGCGTTGTCCTTTTCGACGGGGTCGAGGCGGGCCTTTTGCACCATTTCCTCCAGCAGGGCGATGTTGCGGTCGTAGGTGGGGCGGTCGACGGGGAAGGGGTGGCCATCCTTGCCGCCGTGCGCATAGGAAAATGTAGCGGGGTCGCGCCGGCTGACGGGCTTGGAGTAGACCAGGTCGGCCAGCAGGGCGAGGCTGCGGAGGGCCGCGGCGCCGAGGCCCGGGATGCCGAGGAGCTGCTCGAAGGTCTGCGGGGGATTGGCCTCGATGACTCGCGCGATCTTTTCGAGGTGGCGGCGGTTGATGTCGGCTGGCAGGACCGGGTGGTGGCTCGGCAGGAAGAGGTCGGGCTCGGCGGATTTCGGGATCTCCTTGAGGAGTCTGGTTGGGTCGATGTGGGTGAGGTCGACCGTTGCGGCCCGGGCGGGGGCGGACTCAGCCGCGACGAAGTTGAGCATGAGCTGCTTTTCGGCGGGGGCCTGGGCGGCGATGGCGGCGTGGGGCTCGTTGACGAAGTCCCGGACCTTCTCGCCGAGCCAGTGGTAGCGGCGGGCGTAGCGGTTCTGCTCGTTCATGCCCTGCTGGACGACGCACCAGTTCAGACGATCGTCGAAGAAGAAGCTGTGGTGGTAGAGGTCGTAGCCATCCTGGACGGCGGCGGAGTCGACCTTGGCGGCCATCTTGCTGGCGTAGATGAGGCGGCGGGCGGAATCGGGCAGGCTGACGGAGGCAGCGATGTTCTCAATCTGGACGGGGGTCTGGCGGCTGGTGCCGCCCTTGCCGCCGGCCACGTGGATGCCCATCTCCGGGCCGATGTGGAGGTAGGCCTGTCGGAGGGCGCCGCAGGTGACGGTGGTCAGGCCGCTGGAGTGCCAGTCGAAGCCGAGGACGCAGCCGAAGGCCTGGAACCAGAGGGGGTCGGCGAGGCGGCGGAGGAGTTCGGCGGGGCCGAATTCGATGACGATGATCTGGCTGACGGCGCCGGCCAGTCGGGTCATGCGCTGGAAGAGCCAGGGCGGGGCCTGGCCGGTGTGCAGGGGCAGTTGTGCGGTGCGGCGGTACATCGAACGTCCTTTGCGATTACGTACGTGCGGTATTGTAGGGGCGGCTGGGGCGAACCGCCAAGACGCCAAGGACGCCAGGAACAGCAACAACGGCAACAGCGAGAGCAGCCGCGAAGAGGCGCAAGAAGCACAGGAACAACAAGACGCGCATGAACGGCGACAGCCAGTAGCCGGCAAGGGCGATCTGCCTGCGGCTTGCGGTGGAATCGACGGAACCTGGCGTGGGGCGATTGTGGTTGACGGGAAAGGCCTTACAATCTGCGGGCAGGCAGCTGGACGAGTGACCCTCGACAGACCAAGGTCAATGCAGGACAGGAGCAGACGCATATGGCAGGCAAGTACAGCGGGTATCGGTTCATGGCGCCGCGCAAGGGGGTGGTGGAGCTGACGGCTTGGGAGGTGGGCGAGCCGGGCGAGGGGCAGGTGCTGGTCAGAGGAGCTCTACAGCCTGGTGAGTCCCGGGACGGAGCTGAGCCGGATCCACGACACCCACACCGTCAGCATGGGATTTCCCTGCGCGTTCGGGTATCTCTCGAGCGGGCGGATCGAGAAGATCGGGCCGGGCGTAACTGGCTGGAAGGTCGGCGATCTGGTCCTGGCGCAGATGGGTCATATGAGCTACGGGCTGGTCAAGGCGGCGGGCGGGCTGATGAAGGTGCCGGCGGGCCTGCCGCTGGAAAAGGCGGTATACGCGGGGCTGGTGGGCATTCCGATGCGCGGCGTGATGTGCAGCAAGCTCAAGAAGGGGCAGACCGCGCTGGTGATCGGGCAGGGAGCGATCGGGCTGTTCGCGGGCTGGTGGTGCAAGCACTACGGGGCGAGCCAGGTGGTGGTGTTCGACAAGGTGGCTGCGCGGCTGGCGCGGTCGCGGCAGTTCGGGGCGGATGTAGCGGTGGAGCCGGGCAGCGACATGATGGGCGCGCTGAAGGGCGCGATCGGCGACCGGGCGAACGTGGTGCTGGACGCGACGGGCACGCCGCTGGTCATTGCGGCTGCGTTCGAACTGGCCAGGGACAACGGCTACGTGGTGGTGCTGGGTGGGGTGCACAAGCCGGTGACGCTGGACCTGTACACGCACTTCCAGAAGCGGAACCTCACGCTGGTGGGGGCGGGGTACGCCTCGCCGGAGGCCGGCACGCGGACCGAGGACGAGAACCGCCAGGAATGCCTGGGGCTGATCGCCTCGGGGAAGTTGCCGGTGGAGAAGGCGACCACCCATATCGCGCCGATCGAACGGGCGCCGAGCTGTACCGGATGATGGTCGAGCAGCCAGCGGAGACGTGCGGCGTGGTCTTCAAGTGGCCGGATTAAGGCGGACCGGTTGATTCGCGCCGGGGGCCTTGCAGAAACTTCGAGAAGAGGGAAAGGGAGCAGCCATGAATCGTTGGCTCTACGGGAGTTCGTCCCGGCATGCCTGTGCGTCGATCGTTATCGCGATGGTCCTTGGGGGCCTGGCCTCGAGCGTCTCGGCCCAGACAGCCACGTTGAGCTGCACGGTGGCTCCCACGACGATCCACCGCCCCGGCATGGTCACCGGCGTCGTCAGCATCACTCCCATCAGCGGCAGCAGCGGCTCCTATGACCTGTACGTGAACTTCAATGACGCCAACGGCCGCACGTTCGACCGGTTCGAGACGCGGGTGAACGTCACCGCCAAGACCAACGTGTCCTTCACCCTGAGCAGCGCCAATGCCTTGAGCCTGCGGTGCCGCGTCCTGGCCAGAGGCAAGTTCACGGCGGGCACGGCGTATGGCACGTCCAGCCAGTACGTGTACGTCATACCCTATACGATCGATTACGATGACTTCTGGTGCAATGTTTGGGGCGGCGGAACCGCCACGGCCGTGGCGTACTTCAACGCCCTCAAGCAAGCGAACGTGAACCTCGGGCACATCGCGCGGGGAGACTCGTACAACGGTTACCTGTACAACGTCCGTCCGAACAATGATTTCGACGAGGACAAGCTCTGGTTCGAACTGGTCAGCACGAGCCCCACGGGCGCAGGCCCTGCGCGACGACTACAGGGACACGTATCTCTTGCCGGCCGGCAACAACTACGGCAACGCGGCAGCCCGGAGCCTGCTGGTCCGACCCACCAGCCTGAATGATCCCGCCAGCCTGACCAACCTGCAGAACAACATCCGTCCGCGGATGCAGGGCAGTTACACGTACGGGCCGCTGCAGTGGAACATCGCCGACGAGTATGGCAGCTGTACCTTCGGCTCTCCATTCGATTTCGACCTGGGGCCGGCGTCGATCAGCCAGTTCATCCCCTGGCTGCAGGCGCGGTACAACAACGACATCGCCCAGTTGAACGCGGTGTGGGGTACGAGCTTCAGTGCCTTCAGCGACCTGTCCGACCCGATCCACGCGCCGGCGGGCGGGCAGGCGGCGCTGATCGTCACGCAGGAGATTCGGGACCGGGAGTTTCCGTTCCTGAACGACCTGTATAACGCCAAGAACTTCGCCCCCTGGGGCGATTTCCGGGAGTTCCAGGACAACACGTTCGCGGCGGCGATGAAGGCATGCGTGGACGTGGGCCGAAGCATCGACCCGACGATCCGCGTGGGCTTTGAGGGCGGGCAGCCGCCGGGGCCGTCCAGCGGCTACGACTGGGCCAAGCAGACTGCACGAGATCGGCAGCATCGAGGCCTACGACGGCGGCAACGGCCCGGAGTACGTCCGCTCGATGCGCTACGACCGCTATGGCAAGCGGATCTTCTCGTTCATCACGATGTTCGACTCCGGCTCGGTCCAGAACAACGTCTATTCGCTCTGGTACCGCCTGCTGCACTACGGTGTGACCGGCTCGGTGATCTGGTCCAACACCGAGTTCTTCTCCGGAACCAGCTACGCCCTGACCGCCTATGCCACGGGCCTGGCGCCGACCTACGGGGAGTTCGAGAACGGGCTGGTGAAGCTGTTCAACCAGGGCGACTGGGACGACAGCGACGTGGCGCTGCTGTACAGCCAGAAGTCCATCCAGGCCCTGTGGATGTTCGACAGCGAGGTGGACGGCAGGACCTGGATCAACCGTAACGCCAGCTACGATGCCACCGCCGGTTCGCTCTTTTTCGACCACGTCGGCTGGTGCAAGGCGCTCGAGGACATCGGCGTGAAAGGCCGCTTCCTCTCTTCCGACGAGGTCATCGCCGGCGAGCTGACCGACCGCCGCGTCAAGGTCCTGATCCTGCCCAAGGCCCTCGCCCTGTCCGACGCCGAAAAGGCGGCCATCCAGAACTGGGTCAATGCCGGCGGCGTGCTCATCGCCGATAACATGTGCGCCTGGTTCGACGGCTACCTGCGGCGGCGATCGATCGCCGCCGGGGGGGGTGGTGGGACAGCTTCCTGGGCGTCAGCCACACCTCCTACTATACGAACGAACGTGACGGGGTGCCTGGCTCGGCGTACGCTGGCAGCATGTTCTACAAGACCCCGCCGGCCGGCTTTGAGAACGTGGTCTCCGGCGTGGGCGGCCCGGGCATCTACGCGGTGGAGAGCGGCCTGCGGACCGGCGACGGCACGGCGGTGGTCTGGTGGGCCAACAACTCCGCGCAGCCTGCGATGATCTGCAAGAGCTACGGGGCCGGCAAGATCGTCGTCATGAACATCTCGCTTTACCGGTATGGCTTCAGCGGATCCAGCGTTACAGACGAGCGCCTGACCCCTGGCGGTTCCGCCGCCACGAACGTCCGCAAACTGGTCAGCAACCTGCTGGCCCTGGGCAGCGTGACGCCGAAGGTGTCGGTCAAGCAGGGCTGGAACAACCCGGCCGGCAACGACGTCTACAACCTGGAAAAGAGCCTGCACGTGGACGGGCAGAACAAGGTGCTGGGCTGCGTGATCAACAGCTACGCCGACGGGACCAACGACTGGTGGGGCAACCGGACCGACACCGCGAGCATCTGCTTCGGGCAGGCGGGGGTGACCAACGCCAATGCAACGCTGGTGCTCAACGGCAGCACGGGGCCTGCGCACGTGTACGACGTGCGGAGCGGGACATACCTGGGATACGGCAGCCAGTTCAACGTGACGATGCCGGTCTACGAGGGCAGCGTGTACGCCCTGTTGCCGTACCGGGTGGATCACCTGGACGTGCAGCTGGTCGGGTACGACCCGATCCGGCAGGCGGCGATGCTGACGGCGACGGTGGTGCCGACAGGGGGCACGGCCGGCAATCACGTCCTGCGGATCGAGGTGTTCGACGGCGCCAACAACCCGCTGACGTACCTGAATAGCAAGGTGGTGGCCACGGGCGGGACGTGGACGGGGGTGATCCCGTTCGCGGTCACGGACGTTGTGACCAACTTCCGGGTGCGGGTCACGGACATAGCCAGCAAGGTCTACGCGGACAAGATCCTGACGAAGTACGTCACCGACGTCAACGGCGACGGGAGCGTGGACGTGGTGGACCTGCTGACGTTCGTGGCAGCCTTCGGGCTGGAGCTGGGCGACCCTGGTTTCGACCAGACATGCGACTTCAACGACGATCATTCCGTCGATGTGATCGACCTGCTGACGTTTGTGGCGGACTTCGGCAAGACCGCGCCGTAAGGCATCGACCCCCGGTCGTCGATCAGCGTACGAGCCGCTCGACCCAGCCGATGGGTCGAGCGGCTCGAATCGCAACGTCCGTTCGCAGGAAAGGACGCGCCGCCTCAATCCCCTGTCGCCAGCTTCACCCGTGTGAACCCCTCGGGGATCTGCGGGACGAACAGGTCCTCCGGCTGGGGACTGTAGTCAAACTGATCCATGGTGCGGATGGCCGTCTTGATGTCGCTGACATCCATCGTGGTCGACTGTACCTCCGCGTCGGACTCCGTCTCCACGAAGTGCGGGAGTTTCGTCTTCACGTCGAACCACGTGCGGATGATATGCCGGATCAGCTTGCCGTTCCTGTCGGTGACCCTCCCGAAGGACTGGCCGTCAAACTCGAACCCCACGCACTCCCGGCCATCGATCCAGCGCGGTTCCAGTACCCGCTGGGCCTTGTCCACGGACACGAATTCGCCCCAGGCCTGGGATGGATCCTTGTCGTAGACCCCGTCGCCGGTCGGCAGGTCCGTGGTCACCGAGTAGCGCCGCTGGATCGGCCTGACCACGGTCAGGGTGGCCTTGCCGTCCTGTTCCACCTTCCAGCGGATGTCGTCCACGACCCCGGCCTCGCTGTAGTGATCGTGCCGGGTGCGGCGCTGCGCAGTTGTAGGTCCTCCAGTAGCCGGCGTCGAACGTCACGCGGGTGCCGTCCGCCTTGAGGTAGTACGACTGGTCTCGAAACGATACCGAACTTATAGTGCGCAGGGCGTCCTTGACCTCCTGCGCAGGCTGCCGGTGGGCCCAGCCACCATGCCTTTTGCGGCTTCGACGAAAGGGCCGGCCAGAGCCCGCCCACCGCCAGCGCCACGGCGGCTGCCGCCGCCACCGCACCGTACCGTGCCTGTTTGCTGTGTGCCATGACGTGTCTCCAGGAGCGTCTGCCGTCCCGGGAACCCGGACGCGCTGCCCGCTGCACCGCGGCCGCCGGGTCGCACGACGCTTCCGGATCGTGTCGTGCGGACAGGCGGGACTCGGCGGATGCATCCGCTTCGCCGCTGGCGAGGTCGGGGTTGGGGGCCCGTGTGATGGCATCGCGCAGGCGCCGACGAAGCGCTTCGGGTGCTTGCTGCTCCTGTGCGCCCCACGCCAGCAGTTGCCGGTACAGATCGTCCTTGTCCTGGCTCATGGCCTGTACTCCTTGATCTGTGTCGGATCCGCAAGCATCGCCAGCAGCCCTTGCCGCAGATCCTGCCGGGCCCGGTGCAGCAGGGAATTCGCCGCTGCACGGGAGATCCCCATTCGCCCGGCAACCTCCTCGAGCGTCAGACCCTCGTAGTACTTGGCATGGAGGCATGCCCGCTGGCCGGGCTCCAGTCCGGCCAGCGCCGCCTGCACCAGCGCCCTGATCTCCGCCCGCTGGCACAGGTCCTCGGGAAGTGCCGACTCATCCAGTACGGCCCGGCGGATGCGCTCCCGCTGGCTCCCCAGGCGGCTGAGTTCCTCGAGCAGTTGGGTCCGCCGGCCGCTGCGCCGGAAATAGTCCACGATCTTTGAGCGAGCGATCGCCACCAGCCAATGCCAGGCGGAGTCCGGCAAGGAATTGGACCTGTTCGTGCTGATGACCGCCGCCGCGAAGACCTCCTGCACCACGTCATCGACGCCATCGGCGGGGACCCTCGTGCGGATGAAGGTGTAGAGGGCGTCGATGTACGTCTCGAAAAGGTCGTTCCAGCGCAGGGCCGGCGCCGCCCCGGGGCACTCTCCGTTCGGCCTGTCGGGCTCAGGCATGCGGGTAGGCTCCTGTTTGTACAGTGTCATGGCCATCTCGCCGGTACAGACGCGTGCGGGAAGCCAGCGCGCTCGGGAATTGCGGCCAATCTTATCGGATGCGGCCGGCCCGTGCGCCATATGTGCCGCTGGCGCAAGCACATGCCAAGATCTAAGGGACTGTCATGGCCGCCGGCCCTAGCCGTCGATGATCCTGGCTATCCGTGACCCGCTCAGTTCGCTCAAGCTGTCGACGACCAGGTCCGCCTCGCCGAAGGCCTCGCGCGGGGCGGTGCCGGTCAGGGCGATGGCCTTCATGCCCGCCCGGATGGCGGCGGCGACGCCGTGGACGGCGTCTTCCACTACGGCACAGCGATGCGGATCGATCTTCATCCGTTCGGCGGTCAGCAGAAAGACCTGCGGATCGGGCTTGCCGCGGGAGACATCCATGCCGGTGACGATGCCGCTGAGGCGACTCGCCAGGCCCAACTTCTCCACGACGAGGTTGACGTTCTCCGGCGGGCCCGAAGAGCCCACGCCGAGTTTGAAGCCGTGGGCTGCGAGGTCGTCGACCAGCTGGATGGCGCCCGGCATGACGGGCAGACGCTCGCGGAGCATGTCACGGAAGATGGCCTCCTTGCGCTCGTCCATCTGGCGGACCTGCTCGTCGGTGACCGCGTCGCCCCAGAAGTGGCGGATGATGTCGCGGCTGGTGCGGCCGAAGGTGGTCGCGAACTGCTCGTCGGTCATCCGGACGCCGTGGCGGCGGGCCATCTCCTGCCAGGAGCGGCGGTGCGGGTCGAAGGAGTCGATCAGGACGCCGTCCATGTCGAAGATTGTGCCGTAGAGCATGTTACTAGATAATCGTTAATGGTTAATTGTTAGTAGTTAATCAGTAACGGCAACGGCATTGGTGGGCGGTGCCCACCCTACGTTCGTCAACTGACAACTGACAACTGACAACTGACAACTCCTTCCATCGCTACCGTAGCCTGGAGAAGAACCGGTACTTCACGATCGCCCAGAGGCCATGCAGGCCGTCCTTCCAGGTGATCTTTTTGCCTTCGGCCTTGCCGCGGCCGCGATAGGTGATCGGCACCTCGACGATCTGCCGGCCGCTTCGGAGGAGCTTGATGGTGATCTCCGGCTCGATGTCGAAGCGGCAGGCCGTCAGGCGGAGCGGCTTGATGGCGTCTGCGCGGAAGACCTTGTAGCAGGTCTCCATGTCGGTCAGGTTCGAGCGGCACAACAGGTTGGTCAAGGCGGTGAGCACACGGTTGGCCAGGCGCTGGCGGCGGCTGATCCAGCCGGACTGGTTCGCCCCGCGGATCCGCGAGCCGTAGACGACGTCGGCGCGGCCCGTGAGAATCGGCTCGAGGATGGCTGGGTAATCGTTCGGTTCATACTCGAGGTCGGCGTCCTGGATCAGTAGGATGTCGCCGGTAGCCGCGGCGATGCCGGTGCGGACGGCGGCGCCCTTGCCGGCGTTGGCGTCGTGGCGGACCAGGCGGGCGGATACCCGGCGATTGCCGGCGATCCAGTCGGTGACGGCCTGGCAGGTGGCGTCGCGGCTGCCGTCGTCGATGATGAGCAGTTCGCGGGGCAGGGGCAGGGGGACGGCGGCGACCTTGTCGAGGACGGCGGCGATGGTGCGGGCCTCGTTGTAGGCGGGGATGATGATGGTCAGCAGGCGAGTGTCAGTGTTCCGGTCAGTCATATCGGCAGGGATCATCAGGCGGGCACCTTCTGATGCAGGTCCAGCCAGGTCCTCAGGGCCGACTCGATCTGCGGGCCGTGGTAGGCGACGGCTACCGCGGCGATGGCCCAGAGCACCACGGTCATCAGGAACGGCTTGTCATTGAGCAGGATCTCGTTGGGCCCGCTGGCGCTGCCGCCCTGGACCAGCATGGTGTAGCGAAACACCCCGTAGAAGACCAGGGGGGTGGTGTAGACGAGCATGTGGAACTTCGCCTGGGTCTGGGGGTCGAGGGTGTAGGCCAGGAAGGTCACGATCGCGATGCCGGCTGAGGTGGTCAGCAGGTGCGACAGCAGGGTCGGGCTGTAGTGGATGAGGGTGGCGCGGTGGTTGGCGGCCTGGGCGGAGGACTCGAAGGCGGCCAATTCGCACTGGCGCTTGCCGAAGCCCAGAAACAGGCACAGGGTGAAGGTGCAGACCAGCATCCAAGGGGAGATGACCACCTGGACGGCAAAGGCCCCGGCGACGGCCCGGAGCAGAAAGCCCACCGCGATGGCCATCACGTCGACGATCACGTGGTGCTTGAGCACGAGGTTATAGGCGATCATCAGCACGACGTAGGCTGTCCCCGCGATGGCAACGGACCGGTGGACGTGGCCGGCCAGGAGAAGCCCAGCGGCCGCGAGCACGAAGGCGGCTGCGGAGGCGACGGGGACGGAGATCCGGCCGGCTGCGATCGGGCGGGTCCGCTTACGCGGGTGCAGGCGGTCCTCCTCGCGGTCGAGGATGTCGTTGAGGGCATAGACGCCGCTGGACAGCAGGCAGAAGGCGACAAAGGCCAGCCCGGCGGCCAGCAAGTCCTGCCGGTCGGTTCGCTGGGAGAAGATCACGGCTGGGAAGATGAAGACGTTCTTGACCCATTGGTTGGGGCGAATGAGGCGGACCAGGTCGGCCAGGACATTGGCCTTTGGGGCCTGGGCAGCCTGCCTGACGGTCGGTTCGCGGAGTTTCGTTGCGTCCATGGCGGCAATTATGCCATAGGTTGGCCGGGAATTACAGACCTGCGGCCGATGCCGTGGTACTCGAAGCCCTCGGCCTGCATTTGCGACAAGTCATATAGGTTTCTGCCATCGAAGATCAGGGGGGCCTTCATGAGGGCCTTCATGCGGCCGAAGTCCGGGGAGCGGAAGCGGTTCCACTCGGTGACGATGACGAGGGCGTCGGCGTCCCGCAGGGCGTCGTAGTCGTCGGGCTGACAGGCAATCCGGTCGCCGTAGAGATTTCGGAGGTTATCGAGCCCTTCGGGGTCGTGGGCAACGACTTGGGCGCCGGCGGCCAGCAGGTGGTCGATCAGCGGAAGGGCGGGGGACTCGCGGATGTCGTCAGTGCGGGGCTTGAAGGTTACCCCCCAGATGGCGAAGCGGCGGCCCGCGAGCGTGCCGGCGCCGAAGCGGGCGCGGATCTTCTCGATCAGGCGCTGCTGCTGGAGGCGGTTGACCTCGTGGACGGCCTCGACGAGGTGGGCGCGGATGCCGCTGTGGCGGGCGGCTGCGCCAGGGCCTGGACGTCCTTGGGGAAGCACGAGCCGCCATAGCCGGGGCTGGGGTAGAGGAAGTGGTTGCCGATCCGGCTGTCACTGCCGATGCCGCTGCGAACCTCATTGATGTCGACGTTGAGGGCCTCGCAGAGGCGGGCCATCTCGTTGATGAAGGAGATCCGCATGGCCAGGTAGGCGTTGGCCGCGTACTTGGTCATTTCGGCGGCGCGGCGGCTGAGCACGAGGATGGGTTTGGCGTTGCGGACGAAGGGGGCGTAGAGGCGGCGGAGAACTTCGGCCGGGGCGGGGTCGTCGGTGCCGATGATGACGCGGTCGGGGCGGAGGAAATCGTCCAGGGCCGAGCCCTCCTTGAGGAACTCGGGGTTGCTGACGACGGCGATCCGGCGCGGGCCCGGGTGGTCGAGCATGGCTTGCAGGCGGTCGCACGTGCCCACGGGCACGGTGGACTTGATCACCAGGATCTTGGGGTCGTCGGCGCCGCTGGCGACCTGGCGGGCGAGATCCTCGACGGCTGAGAGGTCGGCCGAGCCGTCAGGCAGGGCCGGCGTGCCGACGGTCAGGAAGATGACCTGGCCATGCCGGATGGCCTCGTCGGCGCGGGTCGTGAAGCGGATGCGGCCGGCCTGAAGGTTGGCGGTGAGCAGGTCGTGCAGGCCGGGCTCGTAGATGGGCAGACGGCCGGCCTGAAGGGCCTGGATCTTGGCGGCGTCGAGGTCGCAGGCGACGACGTTGTTGCCGTTGTCGGCCAGACAGACGGCAGTGACCAGGCCTACGTAGCCCGTTCCGATGACGGTGATGCGCATGGTCCGAACCCCTTGGGTACGAGACAGTCCGGCATGCCCCGCTAGCATTCAGGCAGGCGAACGGGTAAACCGTAGTCTGCGAAATCAGGACCCGGACAGTCTACCAGCCGGACGGACGGCGGGCCAGCGGCCCCGCGGGAGACTCAACATGGCGGTGGTGGTGACCGGCGCGGCGGGATTCGTGGGGTTTCACCTGTGTCAACGTTTGCTTGCTGAGGGCGAGGAGGTCGTGGGGGTGGACAACCTGGCCAGCGGTCAGGCCGAGCACGCGGCGGCGCTGCGGCGGCATGCGCGGTTCCGTTGGATCGAGGCGGACATTGCGGCTGGGGTGAGCGTGGCTGGGCCGGTAGTCGCGGGTGTTCAACCTGGCGTGTCCGGCGTCGCCGGTGGACTTCGAGCCGTTGTCGATCGACATCATGCGGACGTGTAGCGTCGGGGTGCTGAACATGCTGGAGCTGGCCCGGGCTAAGGGGGCGGTCTTCCTGCAAACGTCCACGAGCGAATGCTACGGCGACCCGCTGGTGCATCCGCAGCGGGAGGACTACTACGGCAACGTCAACCCGATCGGGATCCGCAGTCCGTATGACGAGGGCAAGCGTTTTGCCGAGGCGCTGATTACGGCGTTCCACCGGCGGCATGGTACGGCGGTGCGGATCGCGCGGGTGTTCAACACGTACGGGCCGGGCATGCGGGAGGATGACGGTCGGGTGATGTCGAACTTCATCCTGCAGGCCCTGGCGGGGCAGCCGCTGACGGTGCACGCGGCAGGCAGGCAGACGCGATCGTTCTGCTACGTGGACGACCTGGTGGAGGGGCTGGTCCGGCTGTCGCGGGCGGACTACACGAAACCGGTCAACCTGGGCAGCCCGGAGGAGGTGACGATCCGGCAGGTAGCGGAGGAGGTGATCGCGATGACCGGGTCGGCGTCGAGGCTGGAGCTGTTGCCGGGCCGGACGGACGACCCGATGGTTCGCCGGCCGGACATCGGTCTGGCGCAGAAGCTGCTGGGCTGGTCGCCGCAGGTGCCGCGGCGAGAGGGGCTCAAGAGGACGGTGGAGTATTATCGGGGGAAGGTGAGGTAGCGGTCACTCCTTCAGCGCGGGGATCTTGCCGGCCTTTTCGAGGAGTTCCAGGAGCATGACGGCCGCCTCCTGGACGGAGCACTGGTCGGAGCGGATGACCAGTTCGGGCTTGTCGGGGGCCTCGTAGGGGGCGTTCACGCCGGTGAAGTTCTTGATCTCGCCCGCCATCGCCTTTTTGTAGAGTCCCTTGGGGTCGCGGTCGGAGCAGACCGCCACGGGGCAGTCGACGAAGACCTCGATGAAGTCGCCGGCTGGCAGGAGGGCGCGGACCTTGTCGCGGTCGGCCTTGTAGGGGCTGATGAAGGAGGTGATGGCGATGGCGCCGGCATCGGTGAAGAGCTTGGCGACCTCGCCGATGCGGCGGATGTTCTCCTCGCGGTCCTCGGGAGAGAAGCCGAGGTTCTTGTTCAGGCCGTGCCGGATGTTGTCGCCGTCGAGCACGTACGCGAGCCGGCCGCGCTCGGTCAGGGCGTGCTCCAAGGTAAAGGCGATGGTACTCTTGCCGGAAGAGGGCAGTCCGGTCAGCCAGACGGTGACGCCCTTCTGGGCGAGCAGTTTCTCCCGATCGCCCCTGCTGACGTGCCCCTGGTGCCAGGTGATATTGGTTGCGCGAACCTTGGTCATTTCATGATCCTTTGTTGGGTTCCGTTGTATTGTCCGGTCAGATTCGACCAAATCCGGTCAAATCCGGCTGGGCGGATGTCCCTGCCAGGGAAGACAATAGCAGCAAGTGGGGCTGGGCTCAAGGGGGAATGTCAATCGGGGATATGGTGATTGTGGCGATCCAGGGACTATCAAAGATCCGAGTCAGGATGGCGGGGCGACCCCGAGGGCGGCTTCGGCGTCAGCGAGTTCCTCGTCGCGGCGGTGGTAGCCGCACTGCTCGATGAGCTTGCGGGCCTCGGTCAGGTCCTTGATGGCCCGGTCCCGGTCCGGGCCGTCGTGGAAGAGGCGTGCGCGGTAGAGGTAGATGTCGGCCATGTGCAGCCGCATGGGGCCGCACTCGGCGATCTCCCAGGCTTCGTCGAGGTCAGCCCAGGCGCCGTCGCGGTCGCCCTGGATCGCGCGGAGCCAGGCGCGGGAGAGGAGGCCGTGAGGCAGGTAGGTCATATCGCTGGCGCGGTGGAGGCCATCGACGGCGGCGTTGATCTGCTGGCATGCGGACTGGAGGGCCTCGGCCCGCTGCGATTGCGAATCGGTCAGGATCGCCCGGTAGAGCGCGGCCCGACCGAGCGTGAGATGGCCCAGACCGACGTCCAGCAGCCCCATGTAAGTCTCAGCCCACCCCAACGTCCGCGCCGCCCGGTCCTCCACCTCATGGCACCGCGTGGGGACTGTGGCGGCATCCGGCAATACGCTTGCGGGCGTCCTAGTGGAACCCCGGCACCACACGAGCCACTCGGGTTGCCCGAGGAGCAGATCGCAGTAATGGAATCCGCGCAGCGAATAGAGCAGGGGGTACTCCGGTTGTTCCTCGGCCTGCATGGCCTCAGCCTCGCGGAACCACTGGAGCGCCATCGCCTGCTGCCCGCCCTGGTGTAGTGCATCCGCCAGCGTCGTGCGCTCGGCCACTCGCTCGAAGGCATCGGTACTGCGGTCGGCGTATTCCAGGGACTGCTGAGCATCGCGCAAGGCATCCGCGAAGTCTCCCAGTGCCAGCTCCAGCTGGGACAAATTCCTGGTGCTAATCGCGGCGTTCCTCCAGTCCTTCGGCGCGACGGCCGCGTCGACCCCAGCTCGCATGGGGTCAAGGGCCTCCGCTACCCGCCCCAAAGCACGAAGGCAGAATCCAGCTACACTGAGCAGCCAGCTTTGGTTACTCACGGATAGAGAGGGTGCAAGGTGGGTCCACAGGTGCTCGAAGAAGCAGGCCACGGCCCCCAGGTCCGCACCAAAAGCCCCGAGATCTCTCGTGCTGTAGAACTTGTCCCCACGGAGGATGCGCGACCAGTAGATGTCATCGAATGCCTTCTGGTAAAGCCCCGCATGACAGCCGTGGGCTACCGCTTGGTAGAGTGGTTGGATATCTTCGAGCGTGGCCTGCGGTTTGTCTTCGGTGCTGTCCTTCAGGTGCTCGTAGAGCCGTTTGTGGGCCTCGCGCCAAGCATCAAGTTTCTCGTCGTGGAGTTGCTTGGCAAAGTACGCCCGGATGAGCGGGTGGGCATCAACATGCCCTTTGGCATCGGGCCGCCACGTCGACTCCGCTGGGGCGGAGATCAAGCCGCAATCCGCCAGCCAGGACAGGGCGAGGTTCCAGTCCTCCTCGGCCAGGCCGACCAGCGGTTCCGTCAGACCCGCAATCGCCGGTTCTCGCCGCAGGGCGGCCAGGCAATCCGCCCCGGCAGGCCGGTCGAACAGTCCGAGCAGCCGCAGGATGGCCAGGGAGCGCGTGCCGTCTTGGCCGCCCTCGCCCAGCCACGTCTCATAGGCCGCCATCGCCCGGAAGGCGTGGCCGCCCTGGATGTTGGCGTCGGCCTTGTCGATCCGCACTCGGTCGCGCCGGCGGATGTCGCCGCCGTGGGCCTTGACCAGGAATCGGCCAATCAAATTGAGCGTCAACGCGTGGCCACCGACGTCCTCGACGAGCTGCCGAAGCTCACTGTCTGTCCCCCGCACGCCGACGGCCTTGAGCAGTTCGACGCCAGCAGGGATGGGTAGGTGCTCCAGGTCCAGTTGCGGCGCGGTGGTCTCGCGGAACGTCGCCAGGTCTTGCACCGGCTCGCGGGTGGTCACGATGCACAATCCGGGGTTCCGTTGGGCCAGCCCTTTCAGCAGGGTCTGGACCGCGGGGTCCTTCAGCTTGCCCGCCATCGGCCCCGGCGGATACTGCAGCGGCTCCAGGCCGTCGAGGATCAGCAGCGTCCGCTCCTGGGCGACCAGGTGCGCCAGCCGGGCCCCTTTGTCCCACGGCGAGGCCGCGCTATGGGCCATATCCGCGTCGCCGAAGAACTCCAGGGCGGCTGCGATGAAGATCTCCGCGGATGCCCCGCCCTGCTCGCGTGTTCCCTGGCTGTAGAAGGACCAGTCGAAGTAGCGGGCACCTTCGTAATCGCAGGCCGCGAGCTTGCTCGCCCACGTAGCCACCAGCGAGGTCTTGCCAACACCGCCCCAGGCGACGATGGTCTGGATATGAATCTTGGAGTCGGCCCAGGCGGCGTCGAGCAGTGCCAGCTCCTCGTCCCGGCCGAACAGGTGCTCGGCGCCGTGGCGGAGGCGGGTGGGGGAGACACGTGGGGCGGCTTCGTTGCGGCCGGATTCCTCCTGGAGTTCGTGAAGCTTGCCCAGAGCCTCTTTGATCTCCATTTGCACACTGAACTTCATGGCTGGATCGGAGGTGATTGCCTCCCGCTCGCGCAGGAACTCCAGCTTCTCTTGCCATATTCGTCGGGCAGATTCGCCTGTCATGCGCCACCTTCAAGCTCGCGGATCTTCTGCTTCACCTCCTCGATTCGCTTGCGGAGGTTGAACTTCATGTCCGGATCGGAGGCCTTGGCCTCTTCCGCCAGGAAGAACTCGAGCTTCTCCTTCCAGATACTCAGCGCGGGTAGAGTCCTGCCGGGCGCGGCTGGCTCGCGGGCGACGGGCGGGCTGAAGACTGCCCTGGTGGCTGGGACGCCGGCAGAAGAGGAAGCGACCCCGAAGAGGTTCAGCAGTCTCAGGCAAGGGTCGACGAGAGGGTCGTCGGCCGTGAAGTCGATTCCGGCGATGCCATACAGCCAGATGGGCATCTCGACCTTCTCGATGATGAGGGGCACGAGCCGGCGCTTGCTCTCACCCATGTCACCCACCTTGCGGATGACGGCCTCTTCCAGGCAGAACTCGCTGTCCAGGTACCGAGGGGACAGGATGGCCAAAGTGAACCGGCTTTGCTTGATGCAGCGTTCCATCTCGGTCAGGAACCGTTTGTTGGGCGCGAAGTCGCGCTCGTCGACGGCTACCTTTAGACCTTTGGACTCCAGCAATGCCAGGATCTTCCGCGCGAAGGCCCTGTCCGGGTTCTGGTGCCGGTAGCTGATGAAGGTGTCGTAGACGGGTTGTGTGGCCGCTGCGTTCGGCATTTGACTGGCTCCTGGCAAGCGCATCCAGCCAACCATTCTCGGATACTCGGGAAGAGACGCCAACAGGGGTGTCAGATTCGTGCAGAAGAATGAGCAAACTATGCTGGTATGGCAGACATTATCGGGCTTTTCGTGTGCCATGACCTACTGCTGCGTTTGAGGGGTACGCCCAAGGGGACGACGTCAGAGGCAGGTGGTCAGTAGTGGCCGGCCAAACCTCAGCCGTTGGCCTTGCGGAGTTTCTTGTACTGGATCACGGCTTCGCACTGCTTGGGGTTGCCGGTGCAGTAGTCGCGGATGTGCTCGTAGTAGACGTAGTAGGGCAGGCCGACGGCCTGGCAGATCGAGCAGCGGAGGCAGACGCGGGGCTCGCTCTTGTTGTCGATGCCCTTGATGACCGAGCGGATCAGGACCCGGCTGGCGCCAGCCGGGCACTTCATGTCGCGATGTAATCTATCGACAAGGAATGTCAGGTTTTCAGCCCGCTCCTCGTCGGTGATGGGCGGGGCGTCGCCGGCGGCGTCGGTGACCTGGCTGGCGGCCAGGACCGCGTCGAAGGCCTTACGAAACTCCTCGTAGCGGATGGGCAGGCTGATGTAGGACCGCACGCCGAGTTGCCAGGCCTCCTTCTCCAGGGCGGTGCCGCGCATGGTCAGCAGGGCGAGGACGGGGCAGGTGATCTGGCTGCGTTTCATCAGGTGCAGGACATCCATGCCGGTGCTGTTTCTGGTGTCGAGGCGGGCGACCACGATGTCGGGCTTGGCCTGGACGAGGGCCTTGGCGGCGTCCTTGAAGGTCCGGACGCTGGCGATGTCGTGTCCCTTGAGGCAGGCTTGCAGGAGGGTCCGTTCGTGCTCGTCACCACAGACCAAGATGACTCTGGCCACGCTACGTCTCCTTCATGAGGCGGGATAGGTCATGTCCGATTCACTTCCATCGGCTGGTGCCTACGGGTGCTACACGGCAGGGCGGGTAACCATACCCCAGTTTCTCATGGTTCTCCCTCGTGCAAAACGGAAGATCCTGCCCGGATTCTACACCAGGCAGGATCTTAATGCCAGGGTAATAATCGCGCAATCTTGGACCGTCGCTCGGCTTACGCCTTAACCAGCCCCATGGTCAGCATCTTCTCGGCGATCTGGACGGCGTTCAGGGCCGCGCCCTTGCGCAACTGGTCGCCGCAGACGAACATGCACAGGCCGCGGCCGTCCGGGATGGTCAGATCCATGCGAATGCGACCCACGAGGACGTCATCCTGGCCGCTGGCATCGAGAGGCATGGGGAAGTAGTTCTTTTCGCGGTTGTCGACGAGTTTGACGCCCTCGCCGGCACAGATCAGGTCGCGGGCCTGCTTTTCGGTGATGGCCTTGGTCAACTGGAGGTTGATGGACTCGCTGTGAGCCCGCAGGACTGGCACGCGGACGCAGGTGGGGACGACCTGGATGTCGGCGTCGTGGAAGATCTTGTGGGTCTCGTTGACCATTTTGACCTCTTCCTCGTTGAAGCCGCTGTCGGTCACCTTGCTGTTGTGGCTGAAGAGGTTAAAGGCGGTGATGTGGGGCAGGACCTTGGGCTGGGCCTTGCCGCCAGCCAGGACATCGCGAGTCTGCTGCTCGAGTTCGAGCATGGCCTGGTAGCCGGCCCCGCTGACGGCCTGGTAGGTGCTGACGACGACCCGCTGGATGCGGTTGACCTTGTGGATGGGCCAGATGGGCACCAGCATGATGATGGTGGAGCAGTTGGGGTTGGCGATGATGCCCTTGTGCTGCGCAATGTCCCGGGGGTTGATCTCGGGGACCACCAGCGGGACATTCGGGTCCATGCGGAAGGCCGAGGAGTTGTCGATGACGACCGCCCCAGCCGCGGCGGCGATGGGGCCGAACTTCCTGCTGATCGAACCGCCTGCGCTGAACAGGGCCAGGTCGACGCCCTTGAAGGAGGTCTCCGTCGAGTTCCTCGACCGTGTGCTCGGCGCCGGCGAACGTGATCTTCTTGCCCTTGGACCGTGCGGACGCCAGCATGAGGACGTCCTTCATGGGCAGCTTGCGCTGCTGCAGGATGTTGATGAAGTCCTGGCCGACCGCCCCGGTCGCACCCACGATGGCTACACGCCTGAACATGATTGGGAAACCTCCTCCAGTGCCATGATCCACATGGCGTACACAGTCGGATGAGTATAGCGACTGGAGCGGCGCGGTAAAGGGAGAAACGCGTTTCTGACGGCAGCCGCCGAGGGAACGGGCTGGCCCTAGCCGGCCTTAGCCGGTCGCGAGCTGGCCGGCTTGTTGCCCGCGCCAGTCTGCCGCAGTATCGTGCCGGCCAGGAGGCCGGTCGTACGGAGCACTGGACCGGATGGCGGCCACGGCGTCACGGCTGGGTCTGGAGTTTACACTGCGTCGTCCGGGACCGCCCGGGACGGATCGCGGGGAACGAGTGATGACCCCGAATGTCTCCCCCGAATGTCTCCGAATGTCTGACTTGACGGCGAACACAACAACAAAAGCAACGACAACAACGCCACAGATCAACACGGATAGGCGCGGATGGAAGACAGCGGCAAGATCTTCGCGGGCCGAGACGAAATCGCCGAATAGTAGTACAAATCGCTCCATTAGACAAAATCCTGCCTTGGAAGGGTCTTACAGGTTGGAAGGCAGGACTCAGCGGCGCTGCGGCCGGGAAAGGCAAGGCTGCGATCCCATGAATCCGCGGGATGACCTCGAACGGGCGTACGACGCCCTTGCCCCCGGGCTGTACCGCTACGCCCTGATGGTCCTGGCCGATCCGGGATCAAAGGTGCGAACTGAGGAGACTTGCTCATGAGAAAACCGATGATAGTGTTGTTGGCACTGCTTGTAGTGGCTTTATTCGGTTCTCACGTGGTCAGATCGGCCGTGTTAGCTTCGAACTCTCAATCGTCCGTCGGGAAGCCAGCGTCTTGCCGGTACGAGGTCGCCGCCACACTCAACGCGGCTCTTACCACTCTTTCAGCCGTGACGCAGGTCAGCTATCGCAACAGCGGGCCGGATGCGCTGGAGGAGCTAGTGTTCCACTTTGAGCCGACAGAGGACGCCCAAGGCGCCGATTCGACGTCGCCCACGGTCCTTTACCTGAGCGGTGACTCGATGGGTCAGCCCCTCAGGATCTCGCGCTTTAGCAGCGACGGCCGTTCCATCAAAGACCATTTTGTCGTCCGGCTGCCGAAGCCCGTGAAGCTGGGTGAGTCGGTGCGGCTGCAAACCACATCGCAGTGCCGAGTTGGTGATCGGTACGGCATGAAGAACGTGGAGGGTAGCTGGCATCCGCGGATCCTTCACCGGGCAAAGGGGATCTGGCAGGACGGCCGGGACGCCTTCGCCGACTATCGTGTGACGGTCGGGCCACTGGCGCCCGCCCTGATCCCGGTGTCCGGGCGGGTCCTGGAACAGAAGAAGGACGACGCCGGCCGGTGGACTATCACAAGCGAAGCTACGAACATCCCCGACTTTGCGATGGTCTTCTCCAAGGCGGACCTTCATGTCTCGGGCAGCCAGGATGGCGTGACGATCCACTGCTTCTACGAAGGGCAGACCGACAAGGAGGCGGCGCAGCGGATGTTGGCAACCGCCAAAAATGTCATCGGCTTCTACCGTGGCCTCTACGGGTTCTACCCGGATCAGGTGCTGAACATCATTGTCTTTGACGGCAACGGCTATGGCGGTGGCCCCTTCGGCAGCAACATCATCCATGTGAACAACACCTTCGACCGGAGCGAGGACAACACGATGTGGGCGGTTGCCCATGAGATCGCTCACATGTACTGGGGGTGGAACCGCATCGTAGACGCGCGGCCCGGCTCCTCCTGGCTGTGCCTGGGCATGGGGCTCTGGACGGATCGGCAGTACATGGACGCAAAGAGAAAAGAAGGCCAGCACGAGAACATCCTCTACGAGTACACGAAAGCTGCCAAAAAGGGACTGAACACGAAGTTGCTCGGCGTCACGCCTGCGGATCGCAAGAACCGCCTGGACGAGAACCCGCTTGCCCACGGCAAGGGCTACCAAATCATCCTGGAACTGGAGTACCTGTTCGGGACGGACGCGGTCAGAACCATCGCGCAGAAGACACTCGAACGATACGCGCGCCAGCCGGTCGATGCCGAGGAGTTTCAGGCCGTCTGCAAGGAAGTGACCGGCCAGGACCTGGAATGGTTCTTCCACGAGTGGCTCTATACGAGTGATCGGATCGACTACGCTCTCAAGGACGTCAACTCGACAGCAAGCGAGGGCGGCCAGCAGTTCACCGTTTCGGTCGAGCCCAAGGGCGGCATCGTGATGCCCGTGGACGTGATGCTGGAGTACGAAGATGGTAGTTGCGAGATGCACCGACTGGAGCGGAACCAGCGGGAGGCGACGTTTGCTTCGGCGAAGACATGGCGCCGGGCGATTGTTGATCCCAAGAATCTCCTCCCGGATACGAACCGATCGGACAACATCAGGACCAATCCGGCCGTGCCGCCGGTCTTCGAGATCCTCGATGTTGATTTGGGCGACAAGGCCTGGGGCCTGAATTGCCTGAAGGTCCATGTCTGCAACCGGACGAGCCGCCAGCGCACGCTGTTTGTGCACATTGGTGGACAGGTGGAGAAACACCGAGGTTTCGGCATGGGACACGCGCACACGCTGGACGCCAATGAAGAGAAGTGGGTCGAACACTGGTACTGGGTGCCGCCCTACCATGGCACGGGCACGTTCAAGGTCAGTTTCACAGATGCCACAGGCGGGCCGCGACCACAGGATGATCCGCCGTTCCTACAGAAGGCGTATTCGGTGACCATCCCTCTGCCGAATGACAGGTGCAACGACTTGATGATCACCGACAAGATCCCTGACTTCGGCAAGGATTTTCCGGCCCTCTATCCGGCAGATATGAGGCGGATTGAGCCGTTCAAGTACGTTCAGACGCCGCACTTTGTCTTCTATTACAGCCCCGACACCCCAGCTGCCAAGGACATGGCTGTGTTGGCCAAGGAACATGAGGCCGCCCTGGCCAGTGTCTGCGAATTCCTCGGCAAGAAAGCGCCCAAGACAATCGTCGTGTTCTTCTACCCCGACAGGCAGACAAAGCGGATGGTCACGTACCACGAGGGCGACGGCATGGCATCGGGCACGACGATCGCACAGGTGTACAACGAGAAGACGCACCTAGATCCTTTCCATGAGGTCACGCACGTAGTCGCAGGACAGGTTGGCGATCCTCCCGGGATGTTCAACGAAGGCCTCGCCGTCTGGATGCAGAAGAACCACATCTGGGAGGGCGAGGCGGTGGACGTTCTCGGTGAAAAAGGTCCTTCAGAACGGGCGGCTCGTCCCGCTGGCCAAAATGCTCGAACGCGAGGAGATCGGTGCCCGAAACGACGATGGCCAGATCGCCTATCCGCAGTCAGCTTCGTTCGTTGGGTTTCTCATCGAAACGTATGGCAAGGAGAAGTTCCTGAAAGCGTACGCTACTCTGAAGAATGGCGGCGATGCCGACAACGTTAAGCGGAACATTGCCCGCATGCAAGACATCTTCGGTCAGACGCTGGAGCAGATTGAGAATGCCTGGCGCCAGTCGCTGGCCCAGAGCAAGTAGCCCCTGGGTCTTCGGGGCCATCACGAAAGCGCAGGTCAAAGCCGGCAGAGAGTAGCGGATGAAAGAGCCGCACGAGAAAGGCGTAGTGAACCATCTCGACCCCGAGTCATGCGCCGGCGCTGGCAACAGCGCGGGTGAAGCGTTGACAGGGGCACACGCAGGCCAGCCATCGAGCTCCGAAATCACCTCTTCTGGCGTGCCAACCCTGTGTGAGGAGGGGGAATGGCCCCCACCCTACAGGCAGGTCCCTATCGTCCTTGGCGGGGCTGGAAGCGGCCCGACCTCCGCTTCCCAGCTATCCACCCGCCGGTTGGTTGAATGTTCCGGCCACTTGGGCTAGGCTAAAGAGGTTTTGTGGCTGTCGGAACCTTGAGAAGCGACCGGAAGGGCTTGTGAGCACTATACATGGGCAATGAACTGGATACGCGCGGCTGGGGGCACGCCTGCATCGTCGGCCTGCAATGGGGCGATGAGGGCAAGGGCAAGATCGTCGACCTCCTGACCGAGCAGTACGACCTGGCTGTCCGCTACAGCGGCGGGGCCAATGCCGGGCACACGGTCCGGATCGGGCCGGAGAAGTTCGCCCTGCACCTGATTCCCAGCGGCATCCTGCGGCCCTCCGTGACGGCGGTCATCAGCACCGGGGTGGTGGTCGACCCGGAGGTGCTGCTGACGGAGATCCAGACGCTGCGAGGCCGGCGGGTGCGGATCGAGCAGAACCTGTGCATCAGCGACCGGGCCCACGTGGTGATGCCGTACCACAAGTTGCAGGACTCGCTGAGCGAATCCAACGCCAGCGGGGCGGAGAAGATCGGCACGACGGCCCGGGGCATCGGCCCGTGCTATGCCGACAAGATGTACCGCAGCATGGCCATTCGGGTGGGCGATCTGTACAAGCCGGACGTGTTCCGCCAGAAGCTGGCGGGCATCATCCAGAAGAAGAACATCCTGCTGAAGGCGCTGTTCGGCTGCGACAAGGTGCTGGATGCCGAGGCGATCTATGCCCAGTACATGGGGTTTGCCGAGAGTTTGCGGCCGTTCATCTGCGACACCACGGCCCTGATCAACGACGCGATCGAAGGGGGCAAGCGGGTGCTGTTCGAGGGGGCGCAGGGGACGCTGCTGGACATCGATCACGGGACGTTCCCGTTCGTGACCAGCAGCACGGCCAGCGCGTGCGGGTATGCAGCCGGGGCGGGTGTCTCGCCGCGGACGGTCAAGACGATCCTGGGGGTGATCAAGGCGTATACGACGCGGGTCGGCGGCGGGCCGTTCCCGACGGAGCTGAATAACGACACGGGCCAATACATCCGCGACAAGGGGCACGAGTACGGCACGACGACGGGGCGGCCTCGCCGGTGCGGGTGGTTCGACGCCTTCCTGGTCCGGTACTCGGCGATGCTGTGCGGGACGACGAACCTGGCGGTGATGCACCTGGACACGCTGGGGGGCTTGCAGGAGCTGAAGATGTGCGTCGGCTACGAGGTCCGCGGCAAGCGGCTGCGGCACTTCCCGAGCCAGGTCGAGGAGTTGCAGGCGGCTACCCCCGTGTACGAGGGCCTGGCGGGCTGGCAGGAGGACATCAGCGAGTTGACGTTCGATCGACGACCTGCCGGCGGCGGCGAGGAAGTACATCGAGGCGCTGGAGCGCGCGGTCGGCGTGCCGGTCACGATTGTGAGCGTGGGGCCGGAGCGGCGGCAGACGATGTTCCGGTAGGGTGTCCGTGGTCAGTAGTCCGTTGTCCGTGGCAACGGCGATGGCAGGATCGTTGTGATGAATGAGTCGACCCCGAAGGTGGCGGACGTTCTGAAGGATATGGGCATCGCCCCGGAGCAGCTGCCCCGGCACATCGCCATCATCATGGACGGAAACGGCCGGTGGGCGAAGCAGCGCGGCTGGCCGCGGATCTTCGGGCACCAGCAGGGCGTCAAGGTGGTCAACACGATCACGACGGCGGCGGCGCGGCTGGGCATCGGGTATCTGACGCTCTACTCCTTCAGCGTGGAGAACTGGCGGCGCCCGAAGGAGGAGGTCGACGCGCTGATGCAGATCTGCGTGGAGTACCTCGTCAGCGAGCGGCCGACCATGATGGAAAACAACGTCCGCCTGGTGCACGTCGGCCGGCGGGAGGGCTTGAGCCAGCGGGTGCTGGACACCTTTGACGAGACGATTCAGATCACATCGAAGAACACCGGACTGGCCCTGTGCCTGGCGCTGAACTACGGCAGCCGGACGGAGATCGTCGACGGGGTGCGCCGGATCGCCGAGCAGGTCCGCGCGGGTTCGCTCAAGCCCGAGGAGATCGACGAGGCGACGATCAGCGGCTCGCTGTACACGGCTGGCATCCCGGACCCGGACCTGCTGATCCGGACGGCGGGGCAGATGCGGATCAGCAACTTCCTGTTGTGGCAGATCAGCTACTCGGAGCTGTACGTGACGGATACGTTCTGGCCGGACTTCGGCGAGCCGCACCTGCTGGCCGCGATCAAGGACTATGTCCAGCGGGAACGGCGGTACGGCGGGCTGGGGCCGCAGAAGCCGGCGTAAGAGGCGGATTCCACCGTCTATCCCTGTCTACGCGGCTGACGACCGCACGACCAGTGCCATGGCTTTGTAGGCGTACAGGAACACGAATCCGAAGGCGACCGTGAAGGCGCTGACGAAGAAGCAGATCCAGGACAGGTTGGATCGGGGATTGCGTCTCTCGCTGGCACTGGAATAGGCCAGCCAGAATGCGGCGCAGGCCAGCATGAGGCCCAGGCCCGTCATCCCGAAGACGATCGGCAGGCGCTTGCCGGTGCTCTGGTAGACGAACACGCGGTCCTCCCAGGAGAAGCCGCCCCTGCTCATGGCCACGGCCAGGGCTGCCACCAGTACCAGAAGGGATGCCGCGACCAGCCAGCCGCTGGCCTTCGCTTGCGTCTCCGGATTCCTCAGACTTATGGCCACAGTCTGTCACTCCTGGCCTTGGGGGTCTCGTGTGCCCGTTGGTGACGGGCGTTGCACATCCCACAAGTATCGCAAATGGCTGGTTCTTTGGCAAGCCTTTCGCAGAGCGGGCCTCTCGATAAGCCTTGCGGCATCCGGCTGTTGCCGATATCGGCAGGCTCAGGACGGGAAAAGTCCCTGCTTGTTATCGGTCTTGCCAGCGGGCTTCCTGCCGTTCGGCCGGGTGTTCGAGCCGAGGGGTGGTATCACGGCCTGGCGAGCCAGGTGCCGCAGTTTGTCCAGGATGGCATCGGCGCCGTAGTCCTTGCCGGTCCGGGCTTTGAGGCACTCGCGGAAGCACCGCATGGCGGGCTCGACGGCTTGGAGGGTCTCGATGGGGACCTGGGTATCGCGGTAGAGCTGGACCAGGGCGTCCTCGTCTGGGGTGGGCCAATCCAAGTCATTCGCCGGCTGGTGGTTAAGGGACCTCTCCCGGACAGCCAGGGCTTCCTGGACCCGGCGCGGCATTGCCGGACGTACTCCGCGGAGATGTCGATTCCCACGAAGTGCCGGCCGAGCTTGGCGGCGGCGGACAGGGTGGTGCCCGAGCCGGCGAAGGGGTCCAGCACGGTATCGCCCTCGTTGCTGCTGGCGCGGATGATGCGGGCGAGGAGGCCCTCGGGCATCTGGCAGCCGTGCCAGCCGGCCCGTTCCTTGAAGGTCCCGCAGACGCGCGGGTACTCGTCCCAGGTGTCATCGGGCAGGCGGCCGAGGGGGTGGCCGCGGCGGTCCTTGTAGATCGTGTGCCGGGCGGAGGGGAAGCGGATCTGGCGGTCGTTGAACGTGAAGTTCTTCGGGTCGCAGACGAAGTAGAAGATGTGGGTGTGCGAGCGGCTGAATTTGGCCTTGGTGTTCTGGCCGAAGGTGTAGTGCCAGACGATCCAGTTGCGGAGGGTCAGGCCGAGATCCTGGCCGATGATCTCGACCTCGGCGGCGTAATCATCGCCGATGGCGATGTAGAACGAGCCCGTTGGGCTTCAGTGCGCGTTTGCAGGCGGCCATCCATTCGGCGGTCCAGGCGTGACGTACTCGTCGTAGGGCCGCTTGTCCTGGTAGACGTCGTAGGCGTAGCCGATGTTGAAGGGCGGATCGGCGAAGACGAGGTCGGCCCAGCCGGCTTCCCACCCATTCAACTTGCTGACCGAGTCACCTTTGTGGATACAATCAATCGTTACGCCGGCGCTTGTCTTGGACATAGTACATATCCGCGTTGCCACACTTCTAACGACCGCTCCGCGATGGTCATATTACGCATCCGCTGCTATTTCACAATAAGCAGGTGCGAAGCAGGAACGGCAACCGTATGCCATCGAGCTGCTTGGATGTGCTCTGTGTTATCACTAACCCAAAGGGGGCCTCATAGACTGGATTCCCACAGAATGCCGCGACTCCCCGCAGATCGTCGTTTCGGAGGCCCCCTCGCTGGTACTTCACCTCGACGGGTAGGCGCCGCGTACCTATCGTCAGGACAAGGTCGATCTCCGGCTCGTTCTGGCGTTCTGGAAACCACCGCAAGTCAAGGCCCGGAATGCCCGAGAGATAGTATCCGAGGATGCCTTCGATGACGTGTCCCGCAACTGCGCTCACTGCATCCGGTCGATCGGGCAGATCCTCCGGTGCTATGGGGATGACTTCCTGAAGGACCGCATTGCGGACGAAGTGATCGCAAAGGCACAGCTTCGGCGGATGGGCTTGCTTGCGCAGGAGCAGATCCAGAGGAGGAACCAGATGCACGAGCATGGTGTCCGCCAGGAATTGCATGGCATCAACGACAGACTCTTCGGACACGCCATGTCCTACGATCTGGCCGATTTCTGATGCGACTCGCTGAGGTTTGACTGCTTGCCCTGCAAATCGGCATACAAGGCGGAACACCTCGCGAATTAGCGTTCGTTCCGGCGCTTACAACCGCGACCAATCAGGGGGTCATAGTCGATGGTTCGATCAACTACCGTCTCGGTGATCTGTCGCGAGAGGAGCCCCACAGACGCATCGCCAGGCTTGTGGCAACGAGGGTAGCCCCCCAGGTTGGAGAACTCCAAGAATGCTTGCTTCAGGGCCTTGGCATGTTTCTGGGCGTGGCTTCCGAGTTCAACCCAGAACTGCAGATTCATCCAATCGGCAAGATCCGCTTCGGGGGCAAAAGGTGGAAGCTCGCCCAAAGAACGAATTCTGGCGATCTCCCATACCCTCAGCGGCCCGAGTCCGATCTCCGTCAACCGCCCGGCGAGACCGTCCCTCTGACGTACGATTCGCAGTGCCGAACTGCCTGTGACCAACGTACGAGCCGACGTTGCGTCTACCAAAGCCTTTAGTTGTCCCGACCACTGGGGAAGGTTCTCAAGTTCATCAAAGAAGAGATAGACGTTCTCGCCTCGCCTCGCAACTGCGTTAATGGGTTCTCGAAGGACGTTTTCCTCATACCACCGGACGATTGTTTCAATGGGATGCCCCAGCGACCTGATCGCCGGTACCTTGTCAAACTGCACGCGCAGGAATGCGCTCGGGAGGCACATTGTCGATCAGCAAGAGCCGTTCAATGATTTGCATCTGGATGGTTGTCTTCCCAACCTGCCTTGGGCCACGTATCATTGTAACAGGCGCAACCTGCGAATGCAGACGGCGCATCGCTTCATGGAACGCCCACCGTCTGAAGAGTTCCGGTTGGGGGGCTGGCCGTCCCCGCCACCACGGATTCTCTCGCTCCAGAAACTGAACGAGATCCGGTGCGAGTCCGCCCAGCGGGGCTTCTTCAAACACGGGCTTTGGTCTTCTGGAAAGTCTGGCAACCCGCGACAGGCCCCGCCAAAAAGCGTGCTTGGATAACTTCACTCCCGTCAATTGCTGGAAGCGGTTGTGCAAGTCGTCCAATTGCGGTGTGTAGGGCAACTGGTCTCGGTTGCCGGCACCGTCAGGCAATAGACGCAGGACCTCCAACTCTTGTTCGCTTGTGAATGTCTGCATTCGAAGCGGTTGCTTGCGCCAGCCTTCCCCGCCACCCCTCCCCACTTGCCGACGTTCGCAAGGGCCTGCCAGAACTCCGCATCGGTCATCTGGAGTCCGACCCTGGACCCGAACTTCTTCTTTAGAACCTCGAACTCCTCTGTGTACGGGAGGGCATCGCGCGGAAGTACCGACTCCGTAAGCAGCTCACGGATAACAGTCACCACCCGCTGAGGGTACTTGACTTGCCTCTGTGTGTGACTAGCGAATGAACTGCCCCTTTCTTCGGATGCCACCAAAGATTGTGCCATAAATGATACACAACGGCGGCTCAGAAGTACAGGGGTCCAGGCGCTATGGCTCTTAGGTCCTCCAGCTGATGAGGCATTGCGCCCTTCCCACTCCCCAAACGCCGGACTGAAGTACTCCAGCCGGACCTTCTTGAACTCTCGGGTGCTGTAGACCTCCAGCATGTCGCCGATGCCGGCGGCGGCCTTCATGCGGGCGACGAGGTCGCGGCACTGCTGGTCGTCGCGGCAGTGGACCATCGCGTAGAGGTTGTAGGGCCAGTCGGGGAAGGCGGGGCGTTCGTAGCAGTGGGTCACCTCGGGGAAGGCGGCCAGGGCGGCGGCGGCCTGCTCCGTGCGGTCGGGTGGGACGCTCCAGACGGTCATGCAGTTGACGGCGAAGCCAATCTTGCGGTGCCGCAGCACGGCGGCGTAGCGGCGGATCAGGCCGGCGGCCTGGAGGTCGCGGCCAGCGGCCAGGACCTGCTCGACGGTCAGGCCGTGCCGGGCGGCGATGGCATCGAAGGGGCGCGGTTCGATCGGCAGGTCTTCCTGGAGGGCAAGGATGGCGGCCTTGGCAGCGGCCGTGAGGTCGAGGGGCTTCGAACCCGGCGGGCGGGCCGGCTGACTGGGGGCGGCGGGCAACCCGGCTTCTGGTTCGCCAGCGGGCGATTCTGTCTGCGCCTCGGCCTCGCTCAGGGCAAGCTTCACGCCGATCTTGAAGACGCGGGTGGCGGGCAGGAGGCGGAAGGAGGTCGCGCCGGCGAGGCGGGCCAGCGTCGCGGCGGTCTTTTCGAGGCCGAGCTGGCTGTCGGGCGGCACAGCCAGGGTGAACCAGACGTTGTAGTCGGCGGTGCGGAGGTAGTTGTGCGAGACGCCGGGGTGTTCGTTGATGGCGGTGGCGGCGTGTTCGACCCGCTCGGGCGGGACCTTGGCGGCGACCAGGACGGATTCGTAGCCGAGGCCCCGCGTGTCGAAGATCGCGGACATCCGGCTGATGAGGCCCTGACGGCGGATGGCTTGCAGGCGGTCGAGGACCTCGGTTTCGGGCAGGTGCAGCTGGTCGGCGAGGGAGGCGAACGGCTGAGGCGTGAGCGGAACGGCCTGCTGGATGGCCTCAAGCAGTCGGCGATCGACCGGGTCGAGGGCGGCGGGTTGGGGATTCGTATCGGCCATCACCCTCTCTTCCGGAACGCCAGCTGGTAGATCGACTCGCCGCCTTGGCCATATCGGACCGCGAAGTTCGTCCGCAGGACCGGCTGGTCGGCTGCAGCCTCGTGGCTGGCAAAGTCTATGGGCTGCAGGTCCGGCCTGTCCAGGGTGAGGGCCTTCATCACCTCGAAGTACTGTGGGTGGTCGGTCTGGATGTACCAGCGGCCGGCCGGCTTGAGCGCCCGGACGGCGGCCTCGACGAAGGCTGGTTGGAAGAGCCTCCGCTTGTGGTGGCGCTTCTTGGGCCAGGGGTCGGGGTGGTAGATGTGCAGCACGTCGATCGAGGCGGCGGGCACGCGGCGGATGAATAAGTGGCTGGCGTCGACGCTGAGGACCCGGACGTTGGCCAGGCCGCGTCGGGCGGCGCGGTCGGCGATGTACATGGCGAACTTGCCCATGTACTCGATGCCCAGGAAGTTGTGGGTCGGCTGGGCCGCGGCGGCCTCGACCAAGAACCCCCCCTTGCCGGAGCCGATTTCGACCTCGACGGGGCGGTCATTGCCGAAGATGCTGGCGAAATCGACGGTCTCGGCCACCTGCTCGGGGGGCAGGAGCAGGTCATCGAGCTGCAGGCCGGTGGGGGCGGCCTGGTCGAGGGTCTTGATCCTGACGCGTCCTCTGGACATAGTGCCGGTACGAATCCTCATGGGGCCCGGGGGTCCGCAGCCGCGTTTTGTGGGCGGGCTCATTTGTCCGCGAACCTTCAGCGATTAGAATACTAGCATAGTTTGCCCCTTCTTGCAGAGAGCCGAGAATGACGAAGCCTATCGTGGCCCAATCGCGTGACGATCACCCGCATCCTGCTGATCGCTCCGTTTGTGATGTGCCTCATGCGCATGCAGGACGCGGACTTGGCGCCCTGGCCGCGGTACCTGGCGCTGGCGATCTTCGGGCTGATGGCCATCAGCGACGGGCTGGACGGGTACCTGGCCCGCCGGCTGGAGCAGCGGACGCAGCTGGGGGCGTTCCTGGACCCGATGGCGGACAAGATCCTGATTACCTGCGCGATGATCATGCTGGGCTATCCCGGGACGGCCGTGCCGGGCAAGAAGATCCCGCCGGAGGTGGTGGTGGCGGCCATCGGCAAGGACTTCATCGTGGTGGTGGGGTTCATGGTGGTCTTCTTCCTGACGGGCAAGGCGCTGGTCCGGACGCGATTGTCCGGCAAGGCGTGCACCGCGGCGCAGCTGCTGACCGTGCTGAGCGTGCTGCTCTGGCCGAATATGCCCGACTGGCTGAATCGGATGCCGGATATGCTGTGGTGGCTGGCGACGGGGCTGGCGGTGGTGGCGACGCTGGACTATGTGCGGGTGGGGGGGCAGTTCTTGAACTCGCAGGGGGCGGTGAGGCAGGCGTGAACGGCAGTGCTGAGTCCTGAGTGCTGAGAGGGAGGGAGGGTTCAGGGCTCGGTGGGGCCAGGGTTCAGGGTTCAGGGAACAGCAACGACAACAACACCGGTGGTGGCGGGGAGCTGGCCTGATCTCATCGGACAGCCTGCGCTGCGGACGGGGGTTTGTGATAGACTGTGGCGGCATTGGCCCGTCGGGCCGCTGCTTTTGGGGGTGGATGTGCTAGAATGTTCGGTTCAGAACGACCCTGTGGCCCGTGGAGATCTGCAGTGAGCGAGCCGTTTAGCCCGGTTGAGGACTTGATCGCCGAACTTCGGGCTGGCCGGATGATCATCGTGACTGATGACGCCGACCGGGAGAACGAGGGCGATTTCATCTGCGCAGCCGAGTCGATCACGCCTGAGATGGTCAACTTCATGATCAAGCACGGGCGGGGGCTCTTGTGCGTGCTGCTGCCGCAGCGGCGATGTCGGGAGCTGATGCTGCCGCCGCAGACTGGCGGAGAACCAGGCGACGCTGGGGACGGCGTTCACCGTGTCGGTCGATGCGCATCCGCGGCACGGGGTATCGACGGGGGTGTCGGCCTCGGACCGGGCGACGACGATCCGGCTGCTGGCGGAGGAGAGCACCACGCCGTCGGACCTGGTGCGGCCCGGGCACATTCACCCGATCGCCGCGCGCGAGGGCGGGGTGCTGGTGCGGGCCGGGCACACGGAGGCGTCGGTGGACCTGGCGCGGCTGGCGGGGCTCAAGCCCGCGGCTGTGCTGATCGAGATCATGAACGAGGACGGCACGATGGCGCGGCTGCCGGACCTGGAGAAGATCGCGCATCAGCACGGGCTGAAGATGGGGACGGTGGCGGACATCATCGAGTACCGCCAGCGGCGGGAGAAGCTGATCCAGCGGATGGAGAAGATCCCGATGCCGACGCGGTACGGGGACTTCACGTTGATCGCCTACAAGAGCCTGGTGGACGTGGAACCGCACCTGGCGATGTGCTACGGCGGGATCGGCGAGACGGACGAGCAGGGCCAGCCGATCGTGCACGAGGAGCCGGTGCTGGTGCGAGTGCACAGCGAGTGCTTGACCGGCGACATCTTCGGCTCGATGCGGTGCGACTGCGGCGACCAGCTGCACGCGGCCATGGAGCGGATCGTGGCTGAGGGCAAGGGGGCGGTGGTGTATCTCCGCCAGGAGGGCCGCGGCATCGGGCTGGCGCAGCAAGCTGCAGGCGTACAAGCTCCAGGACGGGGGGATGGACACGGTGGAGGCGAACATCCACCTGGGCTTCCCGGCCGACAAACGCGACTACGGCATCGGCGCAGATCCTGCACGACCTGGGCCTGAAGCGGCTGCGGATCCTGACGAACAACGCCAAGAAGGTCAGCCGGCTTAAGGTGTATGGGATCGACGTGGTCGAGCAGATCCCGCTGCAGGTGCCGTCGAATCCGCACAACCGGCGGTATCTGGCGACGAAGAAGGCGAAGATGGGGCACCAGCTGGCGGATTTGTAGCCGACGGCGCGGCGGGCGGTTGCGTCGCCCCTTCTACGAGTGAAGGCAGCCTGTCAAGAGAAAGACTTCTTCAGGGCTTCGACAACAGAAAGATAGAGGACCGGGTTGTGAGGGTTGCCTTATGGTCCGTTCAGGAGGCGGCCGTGCCACGATGCAGAGGGCTCGACCCGGGACCAAACAATGGCACCGTCCATGTACTGCCGCAAGTGCGGATACCAGTTGACCGGGCTGTCGGAGCACCGCTGCCCGGAGTGCGGGCATCCGTTCGATCCACGCAAGCAACGCACGATGGCCAAGCGGGCTGACAGCTGGTACCGTCGGCTGCGTAACCGTCGGGCGGCCGCGGTCCTGGGTCTGTTTGCTGTGCTCGTCTTCGGGTTTTACGGTTGGCTCTGGTGGGGCTGCGCCGCCAGATGCCCGCCATCGCCGCCATCGAGGCCGCACACGGCCACGTGTGGATGGAGCCTGTGGGCGCCTCCTGGCTGGATCGCATCACGTTGAGGTTCCGCATCCGCATTCCTGCCGATTACCTGCGCGACCGGGTGCAGGGCATCGACCTGCACAATGCGGTAGGCACCGATGCCGTTGTCCCGTTCTTGGGGCGGCTGTCGGACCTGCGAATGCTCAACCTGGCAGGCAGCGACGTGACGGACGCGGGAGTGCTGCAGATCCCACGCGGCATGCACATCCTGGCGATCTCCTTGAGCCACACCCGGATCACGGACAGGAGCCTGCAGCATATCGCCAGGCAGGTGAACGTCCGGGAACTCGCCCTTGGAGGCACGCAGGTTACCGATGAGGGTATCGCGAGCCTGGCGGGGATGCCATCGCTTTCGGGCCTGGACCTGGCCGATACGAAGGTCACCGATGAGGGGCTCGAGGCCCTCGGCAGGCTTACGGGACTGTGGATGCTGGGGCTGGCCAGGACCCACACGACCGGCAAGGGATTGGCCCATCTGCTGATATCATGCCAGCTATCGTGTCTCGACCTGGAGGGAATCGCGGTGTCGGACGACGACCTCGTCCGGATCGGTACGAAGGGGATGCTGATCGAGCTGCATCTGTCGGGGACGCCCATCACCGATAAGGGTCTGAAGCACTTGTACGGTTGCACGAGGCTTCGGAACCTCGGCTTGCAGAACACCGCCGTCACGACGGACGGCGTCAGCAGGCTCATGAGGGCCCTGCCGAATACGCAGGTTGGGGATGAGCTGAACATGCGGCGAATCTCCATGAAGGGGGAGAACCTGACCGGAAAGTTGGGGTGGTTGGTAAGCCAGGGATACATCTATTCCCTGGATCTGGCGGAAACGAACGCGAGCGGCCGGGACCTGGGCGTGCTTGCAGCCATCCGGCTTAACGTGCTGGACCTGAACCGGACGCCGGTGGGGGACGATGACCTGGTCCACCTGCAGGCGATCCAGGGACTACAGGAGGTCCGCCTGGCCAGCACGTCGATCACGGATGCCGGCTTGCCGCACCTGCAGTCCTGTCCTGCCTTGGAGTTGATCGAACTGACCGATACAAAGGTAACGCTTCAGGGCCTGCGGACGCTCCAGGCGGCCATGCCCAATACTCGGATCGTGCATCCGCGACTGACCGGCAATTAGCCGCGCCATGTGGCGCCGGAGACCTGCCATGGCGGAGCATCCGATATACCGGCCAGAAAGGGGTTCAGAGATTGAGAGACGACACCGACTACGTCCGATCCTTCGGCGGGCGGTTGGGATGCGACTGCGGGTGGGAACGGTGCGGCCGCTGGCCCATCCATTGGCGGGCCTTTTCGAGCGGAGTGCGGGTTCGGGGCCAGCGGTTCTCGATCCGGGTGATCGTCCGCTGGAAAGGGGGAGGTCCTCAGCCAGCAGCAGCACGCCGATGCCCAGGACCAGGACGCCCTGCAGGATCGGCAGGAACAGTCCGAGGATCCCCAGGACGATGAAGGTCCAGCCCATGATCTGTCGAAGAATCCACCTCATGGTGCGAGACTGCGGGAATGCCGGCTGGGCAGGACCCGCGCGGCCTTTACTCCTCTTCGATCACGTCGATTTCCTGGCCTGCTTCCGCTTCGAGTTCTTTGAGGATCTCGACCGCCTTGGGACGGTCGCTCTGGCGGACCATTACCTTGGCCGCAAATGGGGCCTCCGCGCGAAGCCCCCACAGGGCGGAGGAGTTCCCGCCGTCGACCATGCAGGAAATGCCCTCGGCCTCCAGCGTCTGTCGCATCAGTTCCGCCTGCTGGTAACTCCCGGTCCGGCACAGGATCACCAGCGGCTCGTCCGCCCGTGACTCATCGGTCTGCCGCTCTGCCATGGCCGTCTCCTTGGATAATCAAACCGAAAGACCCACGCGCTCTCACACCCTATTCTAGCAGGCCCGTGACGACCTCGCTCGGGTCGCCACGTTTCTTTTCGACGGGCCCCGCCGCTCCGGCCGCCTGGATCTACCGCGGATGCACGACCCCGTCCACGACCTCGGCCTTCTCCAAGCTGATTTCCTCCAGGAGGAATGGCCGCCCGCACTCCGGGCAACGGGAATCTCTCGCGTAGTAAAGCACGTAAGCGCAGCGGGGGCACTTCGGCTCGCCTGTCCGGGCGTAGGTGATATCGATCTTCTGGCCTGTCTGCTCCGAAATGTCCCTGAGGGCATCGACCGCCTTCCACCAGTCGCACCGCCGGACCAAGAGTCGAATGTCCGACACCGCCCCGCCGTACAGAACGCTGAAGTTCTCCCCATCGGCGAAACTCGCGATGCCCTCGCCCTCCAACACCTGCTGGATCATCTCCGCCTGCATGTACCCGCCGATCCGGCACAGAAGCACCAGGTCCTGCTCGTCCTTGTCCGCCTCTGCCACGGTGCGCTCCCTTCAATTCCCTTCCCTGGTCGGCGAGCCCCCCGCCTCCGCCTCGAACGTGCCTCCTTGGCTCATACAGTGATTGTCCCGCGGACCAGCCTCTGGAGCAATGTCCCCACCTGATCGGTCACTCGCAGCGAATTGGCGGGGAAGGGCTGCGGGATCCCCGGCAGCAGCACCTTGCACCGCAGATGCTTGCCCCGGCCTGCGGACGCGGTGCCCTCGAATGCGCTCGCCGACACGCGGATGTCCACGCCGCCCTTGCCCAGTGCCCGGCGGACCATCGCTGCCGACCCCGCATCCGGCACCAGGACTACCATCCGTCGCTCCTGTCCGACCCGCAGGTCGATCTCGCCGAGCAGCCTCTTGCCAGGCAGATCGCTCGGCGGCGCGGTCACATCCTCTGGACAGCCTCGCCACTGTTGCGGCTCGGCAATCGGCCAGGCCAGCACTCGCATGCGTTCGAGCAGGTTCCTGCCTGCCGGTTCATTCCGCGCCGCCGCCAATGCCAGACGCTTCAGCCACAGGATCAACCCGTACACAGCCGGCCAGTCGGCCTCGGCAAAGCCCGTGCGGATGTGCAGCGTCGGGCGATCGGCGAAGCGGTCGCAGCAGCGGCCCGGCAGGAGCCAGGCGGGCGGCGAGTTGCCTCGGCCGTGCACGCGGCGCAGGATCGAGAGGTCCTCGATGAGGTCGTAGTATTTGACGACCTCGACCAGGTCGACCAGTATCCCCTCGTAGTGGGTCGGCGTGGCGGAGTACTGGCCAAGGGTCACGGTCTCCAGGCCGAGGGCGTTTCGCCAGAGCAGGTCGAAGACTTGCGGGACCTCGTCGCCGGCCGAAGGCTGCTCCAGGCCGTCGGGGTCCATCACCAGCAGGGCGCCGTGTTTGCCGCTACGGTGCAGTACGAGTGGGTTCTTGTCGATCTCGCGGTGGCCGCACTCGGTCACGACGGCCGGGCGGATGGACCATCGCTCCGCCAGGAGCTTCTTTGCGTGCTTTGTGATCGCCAGGTATCGGTGGGCGAAGTCGTCCTGGCCATCGTTCCAGGCGTATGGAATATCGTCGATGAGGGCGAAGCCGCGGGTGTGGTAGCCGGCCAGGACGATCTTGCCGCAGGGCATGTCGGTCCCGCTGATGCGGTCGCGGAGGCGGATGCCCTTGAAGCCGGCCCGACTGGCGGCGCCGGCGAAGGTCGTCAGCGAGGCGATGAGGATCGTCCGGTCGGACCCGGTAAGCAGGTCCTGCAGCTCGGGGCGCGGTCTTCCGGTAGGTCGATGACGATCGCCGACGGTTGGACGGTTTGCCCTCTTGGGGTGCCGCCTCTTTGGTCCGGTCGAAGACGCCGGGTGCCACGCCCTCCTCCCGGATGAAGGTTCCGGTCGCGCGGGAGGACTATGTCCGGAAGGTGGGCGTGCTCGCTCGCCAACTCACCCAGTCGGACCCGCCGCACCTGCTTTTCGCCGAACGTGCCGCGCAACCATCTCAGCAACGGCCGATCGTCCTTGCGCCCATCGCACAGCAGCACGCTGTCGGGCCTGCAGGGCGGCAGTTCGTGCGAGGGTAGCGGCGTACTGGCCAGGACGTGGCTGGCCAGCAAGTAGTCGCCGGTTTCGACCAGGCGGAGCCGTTTCACGAGGATCGGCTGGCTTGCCTGGATACGGAGGCGGAGCAGGAGCCGGCCCGTACGCGGCGGGCACTGGACGGTTGCCCGGTGGATCACGGGTGCGTCGCCGCCGACGTGCATGACGGGAGGCTCGTAGGAGCGGATCTCTTCTCCTGCACGGAGACTGACGAAGCGGGGCTGGATCGAGCCGGGCCAGCGCTCATCCGTAGCTTGCGCACGGCCGTGCGGCCAGATCGGCTTGGTCAGCTGCGGGAAGCTCAGTCCCTGGCCGACAGGACGGCGGCACCCGACCGCCTCGACGTGCACGTCCAGGCGGTACCGCTGGTTGGCGTAGGCCCGGATGGACTGGCTGACCTCGACGTAGCCGGCTCCGGTCGGGCGGATGATCGTGCCGGTGGGCGAGTCGCGGAGGATGCCTGTTCCACATTCATGGAAGCAGACGTCCCAGCCGCGGAGGGTCCCGCGGCGGAGCCGGAGATTGCCGTTGACCAGGAGGTCGTCAGCCGGGTCGACAATAGGTCTGGCCTGCGAGGGTCTTGCCATGGGTACCAGAATCCACGAACAGTCTTTGCGGTGGGCTCGCCGGTGCCGCGGTCTTCCTGTCGCTGCCGGCTATCCCCTGCCCCCTGTCCCCTGTCCCCTGGCTTCAGCCAGCACCCCTTCGAGGAACCGGATGCCGCCGCGGATGTCGCCGACGCGGTCGGCGCCAGCCTCGCGCTCGATCACCAGCGGGCCCTGGTAGCCGCGGGACTTCAGCGTCTTGATGACCTCGCCCAGGCGGGCTTGGCCCTGGCCCAGAGGCACTTCCTGACCCCAGGCGACGCCGGGTCGGGCCGAGGCGATAGCATCCTTGCAGTGCATGTGGGCGATGTGCGGGGCGAGCTTTTCGGCGGCCTTTACGGGGTCGCCGATGCCGTAGAGGATCACGTTGCCGGGGTCGAAGTTCACCTTGACGTTGGGCCGGGCGACGTCGGCGATAAACCGCACGAGGACGTTGGCGGGTTCCTGGCCGGTCTCCATGGTCAGCGTGAGGTCCTTTTCCGCCAGGCAGTCGGCGACGGTCTGGAGGTGCTGGCGCATGGTGCGGTAGGCGGGGCTGGTTGGGTCGTGGGGCACGAAGCCGATGTGGGTGGTCATCATCTTGACGCCCAGGCCGGCCGTGATGTCGCGGACCTTGACGGTCCGTTCGAGGCGGTCCTTCCAGAGGTCGTCGGGGACGTAGCCGCCGGTTTGCGCGATGGTGGCGATGGTCTTATAGTTCTCGCCGGCAAAACCGACGCAGGTGGCGGAGATCTCGATGCCGCTGGCTGCGACCGCGTCGATGGTGGTTTGGCGGTCGGCAAGCTGCTGGTCGTTGAAGAAGCCGAGCTGGATGAGGTCCAGACCGATCTGCTCTTTGCAGACGGCCAGGGCCTCAGCGAAGGTGGGGGCCTTGAGGGACCAGCTGCACATGCCTATCTGTAGCGGCTTCATGTATTGGCTCCTGCAGAGGGAGTGTCCAGGTTTCCAACGACCGTGCAATTCTATGCGAGCGAGCGATAGGCTACGCGGGGAGCCGGCGTTAGGCAAGCGGTTGCGGGCAGTCCGCCCGCGCGGAGCGTCACCACGGGGCCCACATAAGGTAGCAGAAGGTCGGGACGATCCATAAGGTGGCAACGACCTTCATGGTCTTGTTGGCTATGCCGCCCTGCTCTGTGTAGCAAAACGCGATGTGATTGAGGATCAGCAGGAGCGTGACGAAGAGATTGCCGTACCAGGGGTAGGCGGAGTGGGCGTGGATATCTCGGATCAGCAGGCGGATATTCACTGCCAGCAGGCCCAGCAGCAGCACAAGGAATCCGTGCTTCCAAAGGCGGTCTCTGTCTATCGCAATGCTGTGGAACATGGTCGGTCTCCGGTGCAGCGGAGCACATCTTACCTGTGGAGGGGGACAGTCTTCAAGCCGTGTCGTGATTGCTGCTGTCCGCTGGCGCCTTGCCGCCAGCCATCGACCGTCGCCGCAGCTGCCCGCAGGCGGCATCGGCCTCGGCGCCGCGGCTCTTGCGGACCTTGCAGCGGACGCCGGCCTGGCGGAGGACCTCCTGGAAGGCATAGACCTGCTCGACACTGGGCCGCTTGTACTCGAGGCCCTCGACCGGGTTGAACGGAATCAGGTTCACGCTGCAGCGGAGCGTGCGGGCGAGCTTGGCCAGCTGATGGGCCTGGGTCATGTGGTCGTTGACGCCGGCCAGCAGGACGTACTCCAGCGTGATCTCCCGGCCGGTGATCTCGAAGTAATAGCGGGCGGCCTCGAAGATCTCCTTGATGGTGAACTGCTCGGCCCAGGGGACGAGCTGGCGACGGAGGGCGTCGGTGGGGGCGTGCAGGGAGATGGCCAGGTTGAGCTGCAGGTTGTGGTCGGCCAGCTGGCGGATCCGCTGCGGGAGCCCGATGGTGCTGACCGTGATGTGGCGGGCGCCCAGGCCGAACCCCCACTTCTCATTGATCGTGTAGACGGCCTCGATCGTGGCGTCGAAGTTGGCCAGCGGCTCGCCCATTCCCATGATGACCACGTGGGTCATGCGCTTGTCAGGTCCAAGTTCGACCTGCAGGCGGAGGAGCTGCTCGACGATCTCGCCGCTGGTGAGGCTCCGCTGCAGACCGTGCAGGCCGGATGCGCAGAAGACGCAGCCGACAGGGCAGCCGGCCTGGGTGGACAGGCACGCGGTGCGGCGGTCGGCCTCGGGGATCAGGACGCACTCGACCTGGGCAGGGCTGGAAGGGGCGAGGGGCGAGGGGCGAGGGGCGGGGGAGGGTTCAGGGTTCAGGGTTCGGGGTTCAGGGGCCGGGGTGCGGGCGTTGCCTTGCGATTTCGCCTCTGTTTCTCCTTGTCTCCTTGTCTCCTTGTCCCCTTGTCTGCCGTTATCGGCGAATTCCAGCAGCAGCTTGATCACGCCGTCGGCGGCGCGGGTGTCCTTGACGACGTTCGCGCGGAAGATGTCCATCCTGCCGCGGAGGGCGTCGCGGAGGTCCTTGGACAGGTCGGTCATCCGGTCGAGGTCGGCTACGCCCTTCTGGTAGACCCACTTGAGGACCTGGTCGGCGCGGAAGGCCTGGAGGCCCTGCTGGGCGAACCAGCCGCGCAGGCTGTCGCGGTTGTGCTCCAGGAGCCAGATCCGCTCGGCAGGTGCGGCGGGATCGGCCGGCGAAGCCTGCGGCGGCTCACCAGGTTGGGTCGAGGGCATGGTAGTCTTGGGTTCATCGCTCATAGCTAAGCGATTGTATGCGGCCCTGCCCCACCGAACAACGCGGCTGCCAACGAAAGCCCCAGCTCGCCTTGCGGCTGGCCGGGGCGCTTGTCTTTGCAGCTGACCGTTGACTGTTGACCGTTGACGTCGTTTCCTACACCAACCCCGCCCCCTTCAGGATGCCCTGGAGTTTCTCCCGGTTCGCCGGGGCCATCCGGCACATCGGCAGGCGGAACTCCTCGGCCAGCAGGCCCTTCATCGCCATCGCGGTCTTGATCGGGATCGGGTTGGTCTCCAGGCTCAGCATGGCCTTGGACAGGCCGAAGAGCGCGAAGTGCTGCTTGCGGGCCGCGCACAGGTCGCCGGCCAGGGCCGGGACGGTCAGGGCCTTGACCTCCTTGGGCATGATGTTGGCGATGACGCTGATGACGCCCTTGCCGCCCAGGGCCATCAGGGGGTACGTCATCGAATCGTCGCCGCTGTAGACCTCGATGTCCGGGCAGGCAGCCATCAGCTCGCTGGCGCCGTCGATGCTGCCGGTGGCGTGCTTGACCCCGACGATGCTGGGGAAGTCCTTGTGCAGCCGGGCAATCGTCAAGACGGTGATCTCGATGCCGCAGCGGCCGGGGATGTTGTAGAGGACCATGGGAAAGCCGCCGCAGGCCTCGGCGATCTTGCCGAAGTGCAGGTACAGGCCTTCCTGGGTGGGCTTGTTGTAGTAGGGCGCGACCTGCAGCGAGCCAGCCGCCCCGGCGTCGCGGGCGTGGCTGCGTCAGGTCGATGGCCTCATCCGTGCTGTTGGAGCCGGTGCCAGCCATCACCGGGATCTTGCCCTTGGCCCGCTTGACGACCCGCTCGATGACCTTGTCGTGCTCCTCGTAGGTCAGCGTGGGGGACTCGCCGGTCGTGCCGCACGGGACGATCGCGTCGGTGCCGGCCGCCAGGTGCAGGTCGACCAGTTTGTCCAGGCAATCCCAGTCCACTTTGCCGTTGCGGAAGGGGGTCACCAGTGCCACCATCGATCCGCTGAACATAACGCTATACCCCTTTCGGTGCGTACCGAATCAGAAGTTCCTTCATCTGTTGCACGGCCTGTCGCACGCCCACGAACATCGCCCGCGCAATGATCGAGTGGCCGATGTGGAATTCCTGCAGGCCGGGCAGGGCCGCCACCGGGGCGACGTTGTAGTAGGTCAGGCCGTGGCCGACGTTGACGTTCAGGCCCGCGTCGCGGGCGAGGAGGATGCCCTCGCGGAGGGCCCGCAGCCGCTCCTGTTTCTCGGCCTCGCCGCGGGCGTTGGCGTAGCCGCCGGACCAGAGCTCGACCGTGTCGAATCCGACGGCGGCGCTGGCCTGGATCTGCCCGGGGATCGGCTCGATGAACGCGCTGCAGAGGCAGCCGGTCTTCTTGAGCTGCTTGACGGCCTTGCCGACGCGCTCCCGCTGGCCGGCCACGTCCAGGCCGCCTTCGGTGGTGACCTCCTGGCGTTTCTCGGGCACGAGGGTGCACTGGTCGGGCTTCAAGGCCACGGCGATCTTGACGATGTCCGGCTCGACGGACATCTCCATGTTGAGCTTGATGGCGACGAGCTGCTTGAGCAGCTTGGCGTCGCGGTCGTTGATGTGCCGGCGGTCCTCCCGCAGGTGGAAGGTGATGGCATCGGCCCCGCCGAGTTGGGCCTCCATGGCCGCCCAGGCCGGATCCGGCTCGAAGGTCTGGCGGGCCTGGCGGACGGTCGCCACGTGGTCGATGTTGACGCCCAGGGCGGGCATGCCGGGGCGTGCCTGAGGTCGGTCCGGTTCGCTGCGATCTTGGTCGATCATGGTCGTTGGTCCTTGGGGGCCCGGCGGCAACGGCCCGGGTCCATAAGGGGGACACTGTACAACAGGTGCGGGGGGGAGGGCAATGCCATTTACCCGGTCGGCACGATTTCCCTGGGCACCCCGATGTCCACCACCGCGATGTGCCCGACGTAGCCAGCCGCCGCGTCTGCCAGCAGGCCGACCTTGGGGGCCACGAAGGTGACCGTCAGGCTGGCGCGGATGGCCGGGCCGCCGGGTGAGCCCGTGTCGCAGTCCAGCCCGCTGGGGATGTCCACGGCCACCACCTTGATCCCATGCAGCGCCACGGTGTTGATCGAGCTCGATCAGGTCGGCCAGGGGCGGGCGTACCTGGCCCGAAAAACCTGTTCCCAGGAGGGCGTCGACGATGCAGTCGCTGTGCATCAGCGGGGTGGCGGCGTGGCGGACCTGCTCGGCTGTTGCACAGGCGAGCATGGGCAGGCCCATCGCCCGGGCGATGCGGTAGTTGATGCCGGCGTCACCCTTGAGCTGGTCCGGGTCGGCGGCCATCAGGAACGTCACCTCCGCGCTGGCGTTGTGCAGGTGCCGGCCGATCACGAAGCCGTCTCCGCCGTTGTTGCCGCCCCCGCAGGCGATGACGACGCGCCGACCCTCGACGCTGCCGCCAAGGGCCTGAACGATGTGCCGGGCGGTGCCGCGGCCGGCGTTTTCCATGAGCACGACCCCGGGAATGCCGTACTGCTCGATGGCGACGTGGTCGATATCGCGGACCTGTTGGCGGGTCAGCGGCCGGGGGGTTTTCATGTTTGGGCTCCGGAAGCGGGTTTCGGGTGCCGAGTTTCGGGAAAGACTCGCGGGCCGTCCGAGTCGGGCGTCTGTGACTTCCGACACCCGAACCCCGACACCCGGCACTCGACATCCGATCGTCACGTTCGCGTTCGCTCCGACACCGGCATTATAATACGTGTACCATGAAAATCCTCTTGTGCAATGATGACGGCATTACCGCCCCGGGGCTGCTGGCCCTGTACCGGGCGGTCCGCGACCTGGGCGAGGTGACGGTCGTGGCCCCGTCGGTGGCCAAAAGCGCCATGAGCCACGCCGTGACCGTGGGCATCCCGATCTCCTGCCAGAAGATCCACGTGCACGAGGAGTTCTGGGGATACAGCGTGGCTGGTAGTCCAGCCGATTGCGTCAAACTGGCCTTGGCGGAGCTGATGCCGGACCGGCCGGACCTGGTGCTGTCGGGGATCAACCACGGGGCCAACGCGGGGATCGACATCTTCTACTCCGGGACGGTGGCCGCGGCGGCTGAGGGGGCGATGTTCGGTATCGCCGCGATCGCCCTGAGCCTGGAGATCGTGCAAGAGGCCGACTTCGACCGCGCAGGGCGCATCGCCCGCAAGGTGATCGACAGTTTGCTGGCCCGCGGGATGCCGCCGGCGTCGTTGACGAACGTCAACATCCCCTCGCTGCGGCCGGGCGTGCCGCGCGGGGTGCGGCTGGCGAAACAGTCGACGTTGACCTACGAGGACCGCTTCGAGAAGAAGGCCAGCGGCGAGGGCGAGACGCTCTACCTGCTGACGGGGACCCGGATGGACATCGGCCGCCAGACCGAAACCGATCTGCACGCCCTTCGGGACGGCTACGTGTCGGTCACGCCCCTGCAGTTCGATCTGACGGACCACAAGGCACTGCCGAAACTGGCGGACGTTGCCTGGCCGGAGAGATTCTGACGAGAACCTCACATTGGCAGGCGCCGGTTGTCCTCCTGCGGTTCGATGGCGACGATCTTCCAGACGCCGGCGATGCGGTCAAATTCGAGTTTGTACGTGGCGGCTGCGATTTGCTTGTATCCCTGCGTTTCGACGGTGGTGATGCCCGAGACGATCGCCGTGGCGGCATCCTTGTTCTCAAACGTGATCCGCAGCCGCTGGATGCTGGGGCCGCGGAACTTCACTTGCCGGAACAGGTCCTCCAGCCACCGCGTGAACTCCTCGCGATTCCGTCCCTCGGCGGTCAGGCCCGGGTCCGTCATCGCCACCAGGGCTTTCGCATCGCCGCGCTCCACCGCCAGTCGTGCCTGTTCGAGCATCGCCTCGATCCGCTCGCGGTCGGTCGTGACCAGGGCGGCTGTGATCTGGCCGGCCACCCCTAGCGCCGCCACGATCGCCGCGGCCAGGGCCCAGCGCCTGGCGACGGTTGGCTCGTAGCGGGTCTGCCACCAGCCGACGATCGTCACCAGCAGGGCGGTACCCATGAGCGCAGCCTGCAGGTACGGCCGTTCAAAGAGCAGTCTCGTGAGTGTTTCCATACTATTCACTCCGGCAGTTCGAGTTCGCCTTCCTCGCCCATCGGCACGACGTCGTCGGCCTGCGTTGCCTGCTCGGCGGGCTCATCCGCGTGGCGGGCGGGCCGGTCCCCGTGGCCGTACCACTCGTCGATCACCGCGTTCCAGTCGGCGTTGTTCTTGACGGCCAGGAAGGCCAGCCGCACCCGCTTGGCGTGCGGGTGGAACTTGCTGTAGTAGATGCCGAACTTCCGCAGGTGCCGGCCGACGAACTGCTCGTCCTTGTAGAGCTGCATCGCCAGGTCGAAGTGGTGGCGGATGATGCGGCCCTGCTCGATATAGTCCGGCGTGACCGGCTCGCGGCCCTCCATCATGTCGCGGACCTGCCGGAAGATCCACGGCTTGCCGATCGCCCCGCGGGCGATGCTCACCCCGTGCACGCCCGTGGCGTCGAGCATGCGGAGGACGTCCTGGGCCTTTATCACGTCGCCGCTGCCCAGCAGGCAGATGCTGTTGCCGACGAACTTCCTGACCTCTGCCAGGGCGTCCCAGTCAGCGGTACCGCGATACTGCTGCACGACTGTCCGACCGTGGACCGTTACGGCGGCCACGCCCAGCTGGATGGCGGCGTCGAGGATTTCGTAGAAGCCCTTGCGGCTCCCGGGTGTTCTGTCCCAGCCGATCCGCAGCTTCAGGCTCAGCGGCACGTCTAGCGGGATGGCGCGCCGCACGGTCTCGATGTACTCGACGGAGCGTTTGGCGTCTTTCAGGAAGGCCCCGCCCCGGCCGCGGTTGAGGAGCTTCTTGACCGGGCAGGCCATGTTCAGTTCGACGGCCTGGTAGCCCATGTCCACGAGCGTTTGGGCAGCCAGCGTGGCGTTTTCGAGGCTGCTGCAGGTGATCTGCGCGGCGATGGGATGGTCGTGGTCCCAGAGGCGCATGTGCTTGCGGATGGTCTTGCTGATCAGGACCGGGGCGTCCAGGATCATCTCGCCGACGGCATAGGGCGCGCCGAACGAGCGGCAGAGCGTCCGCATAGCCGCGTCGCTGTAGCCGGCCAGGGCGGCCAGCTGCACCGGCGGCCAGATCATCATCGGCCCGATCCGCATGGCGGGGTAGGGCAGGGGGCGGTTCGGGTCGGCTGGCGTTCCTTCTGCGGCGGCGGAATCACTCATCAGGACACTTTCGGATCGTTTGCCTGTTCGCTCAAGACGAAACGGTGCAAGCTTCAGCAGCTCGCGGGGGGGTTGGCAATGGGGCTTTCGCGGGGAGTCTACGGCCGCGATCACGTCCCGGTGGGTTTGTGCTCCGACCGCAGAATCGAGAACACCCGCTGGTCCTCCCAGGCGCTGGTCCGTTCGTTGAAGGTCGACTGCCGCAGGATGCCCTCCTCCTGGAACCCGGCCTTGCGGGCCACGTGGATGGCGGCCTCGTGCTGCGGGTGCGTCAACAGACTGGATCCGCTGCAGCCGGAGATGCTCGAACCCGAAGCCGACCACCTCCCGCAGCGCCTCGGTGGCCAGACCCTTGTTCCAGTGCTCGCGAAGCAGGGCGAAGTTGATCTCGCCGATCTGCAGTCCGTGGCCGAACAGGTTGTAGAACCCGATCCCCCCGACGTAGCGGTCGTTGTCAGCCGGCGTAATGGCCCAGCCGATGCCCTCGAAGGCGGCATGGAACCAGCTGGCGACCCGCCGCAGGCAGATCACCGAGTCCTCCGGGGAGACAGCCGGCAGGTCGGGCGTGAACTTGAGCACCGCCGGGTCCGACCAGAGCTGGTAGTGGGCCTGCGCATCCTCGACCGGCTGCACCTCGCGGAGGCGCAGCCGCTGGGTCTGCAGCACGGGAAAACCGCCCAGACGCTGGCTCAGACTCATTTACACGCTCCAGGGCCCGATCGCCGGTCGACGCCGCGGGGCCAGTTATCGGTCGTTCCCGCGGGCCCCGAACCACAAGCCAGAGAACTACCCGAGTTATCGGGTTTCCGCGGGTCGGGACTGAAGTTCCGGGGCCAAATCATCCTGTCTCTGGCCGGTCGAACGGCGATGACCCAGCACCCGGGACGATCGCACTCACCCCGGCCACCCTGCCTTCAGGAACTTGCCGCTGCGGCTGATGACCTTGCCATCCACCTCGACAACGCCGCCCTTACGGAGGTCGCAGACCATGTCCCAGTGCACCCCGCTCTTGTTCTTGCCGCCACTTTCGGGATAGGCCGCGCCCACGGCCAGGTGGAACGTCCCGCCGATCTTCTCGTCGAACAGCGTGTTCTTCGTGTAGCCCCTGATCGAGTAGTTGCAGCCAAATGCCAGTTCGCCCAGCACCCGCGCGCCCGGGTCGCTGTCGAGCATCTTGACCAGGAAGTCCTCGCCCTTGGCGGCCGAGGCATCCACCACCTTGCCGGCCTTGAAGACCAGCCGGACATCCGTGACCTCCCGGCCGCCATGCACCGCGGGGAAGCTGAAGGCCACCACGCCCTCGGTGGCGTCCTCGATCGGTCCGGTGAAGACCTCGCCGTCGGGGAAGTTCTCGTGGCCGTCGCAGTTGATCCACCTGCGGCCCTTGATCCCCAGCCGGATGTCGGTCCCCCGGGGCGTCTTGAAGCGGATCTGGCGGGCCTTGTCCAGGAAGTCGCAGAGCCTCTGCTGCGCCCGGCCGATTTTCTTCCACTCCGCCACGGGGTCGGGCTTATGGAGCAGACCGGCCCGGAAGACGAAGTCCTCATACTCCGCCAGCGACATCTCCGCGTCCTGGGCGTTGGCCAGGGACGGGAACTGCGTGCCCGACCAGCGGAGCTTGTTCTTGCCCTTGAGGGCGGCCCGTTTGAAGAAGACGTTCGAGGATCGGCCGTCGTGCCTTCTGCGCGATGGCCTGCCGGGCGGGGTCGGTGTTGGACAGGGCCTTGGTGTTCTCGCTGGCCCAGATGCCGATGGAGCAGTTGATGTTCTCGGCCTCCTTCATCGTCAGCGGGTTGACGAACGCCAGCTGCGCGTCGCTGCCGTGCTTGTAGAGCAGTTCGCTACAGTCCTCGGGGGCCATCCGCACGAAGGGGTTGCCGCCGGCCTGGACGACCTTGCGGAACAGCACGCTGATCAGCGGGGCAGCCACCAGCGGTCCGCTGATCCGCACGAGATCGCCCTTTTGGACGGCGACGCTGTAGTTGACGATGACATCCGCCAGTTTCTCGAGCCGGGGGTCCTGCATGGGCCAAACTCCTTGCTGCGCCAGATTGCCTCTTGTGTTGCCACCGACATCAGGGAATTATAGCCGCCACTGCGCCCGGCTGTAAGCTGGCCACGGCGTAGCTATCGTCTGCCAAAGCCGGGTTCCGTGCCATCCACCTCCCGGCGTCCTCACTCCCGTTCCTCGTCGCTGGCCCAGTTGCGGAAATCGTATTTCACGGTGCTGCACCCCTTCTCCAGCAGCCACCGGGTGATGGCCGCGGGTCCGTCGATCGGGTTGCGCAGCCCCAGGTACGGAAAGCTCACCGAGCTGGTCCTCTCGCGTGACCGACCCGCCGGACATGCAGTATCGGTCCGCCCCGGGGACGGGCTTGCCGCCCTTCATGGGCACCTGCCCCAACCGCGGACCGATGTCGTCCCGCATCCGCTTGTACGCGCCGTTATCAGTGGGCTCCTCATCATCTGGATTGGCCGGCCGGCTTGCCGCCACAGCCTGGGCCACGTACGCGACGTATCGTTCGAAAACGACCAGGTCCACCTTGTCCGGTCCCTGGGCCCGCAGCGTCTCGATGTCGTGATTGCGCAGGCTGTCGAACAGCCTGTCGCGCTGCTGGCGGAGCCGATCGGCCTCCGTAGAGTCGCCCTGGCGCGTCGCCTCACGAATCTGCTTCGCCAGTTTCTTGTACTCCGGGCTGTTGTACGCGGTCGATCCGGCCTTCTGCAGTTTGCTGTACGTCTGCCGCGCCAGCCGGTGTCGCGCACGTTCCGGGCCCGACCGCGAATCCGCCGGATCCCAAGGCGGGATCAGTTCGCTCCCGCCGCAATCCAGGAACTCCTGCGCCTCCTCCCGGATCTGCCGGGCCACCTCGGGACTCGGCGCGACGCACTGGATGGCAAACGGCAAAATGGTCTGGCCGGTGTTTACGAAGACTTTTGCCTTGCGTCCTTCGAGGTCCGCGAACCAGCGGCGTCGCAAGGCGTCGTCCCCTGCCAGGACCTCCACCAGGACCGTCTCGCCGAACAGCTCGATCCTAGCCCGCTCGGACTGGGATCCCAGCTCGGCGAACGCCTTCTCTGCGGCGCTGCCGTCCCGGAACGTGGCAACAAGCGTCTTTGTTGCTGCCGCGGGGTCTGTGCCCGTCAACCCCGACTTGAGATGGAGCGATGCGATCGAAACCGAGTGCCGCGGGGCCTGGGCCGCAAGCCTCGCCAGACTTTTCAGATCGCTCCGCTGAGCCACCACCAGCACTACGGCCAGGATCAGCGCCAGCAGAAACGCGCCCCCCGCCAGGCCAGTCAGCGCGAGCGTCCCCAGCCACCCCGGTGGCTGTGCGCTGACCAACTCGTACACCTGCAGCGTATAGCGCGCGATCGTCTTGTCCGAGCTCTTCCGCGGCACTGCCTGGCGGACCTTCGGAATGATCCGCAGGGCGTACGCCAGTGGCACAGGATACGCTGTGTCCTCGATTGCAGCCGGTGTGTCCGTTTCGCTGGTCCCTCGGCTTCCCAGCGTCTCCATGGCCATGTCCATGCCAAACGTGGCCTCGACCGGCGATGCCGCGGGCGCCGCTGGCGTGACCTTGACCGGCGCCGGTGCGGCCATGCCTGCGGCCTTCAGTCCCGCCGCGATCCGCGCCAGTTTGAAGCTGAACGGCAGGCCGGCGGCCATGCCAATGCCCACGTAGAGCAGCGCCTTGCCCAACCCGAGCCATTCGCCTGCACAGACCAGCAGCAGCGCCGTCACCAGCCGGAAGGCCGCGTCGATCAGGTAGTGGCGCGAGAACAGCACCGCGTGCATCAGCTGTCCCCCGTCCAGCGGCAGCACCGGCAGCAGGTTGAACGCGTTCAGGAGCAGCGCCATCTGTCCGGCCTGCTGCATCCACGCCCGGTCCGTGACGATGCCCGCGATCCCCAGCACCCCGCCGGCGAAGATGCCCGGCAGCGGCCCCATCAGCGCCACCACCGCTTTCTTCCAGCCTTCCGCGGTGTAGTTGTTCCCGCTGACAGCCTGCCCCGAAGAACGGGATGAAGAACATCCGCACGTTGTGATAGCCCAGCAGCTTCATCGCCGCGAAGTGGCCCATCTCGTGAAACAGCAATATCGCCACCAGGATTGCCAGCGGCTGCCATGACTTGACCCCGATCGCCGGGTCGACCCGGCTGGCCGCGACGAAGAGCACCCCCGAGATTACCAGGACCAGGACTGCCAGCCACGGGTTGGTCCGCTGGGTCTGCAGTTTCCGCAGCTCGGCCAGGACGCCGTCGTACCCGCCCGCACCTGGCTCTTGTGCCACCGGCGTAGGCAACGTGCTCATACCGTACCTCCTGACTCGATGTGACCTGTCATGAGAATCGCCGATACCTGCTGCTGGGCGGGAATTCTACTGCCACCCCGTCGTGCATGCCACCCGCGGCCGGGTTGTCGCGAGCAACCGGCGAGGGGCGGCACGCAGGGTGTCAACGGTTGGTAGGTTTTTCAACTGTTGCTGCCGGGATGGCATACACCGCGAGGGGGTGTAGCTTGGCTGCCGAGTGCCCGCGAATGGAAAGATCGTCCACGTTCTGGCCGGAGGAGCGCCCTCCCCAGTGGATCGCCGGCATCTCCGGGGACGCTACAGCAGGTAATCCTCCGCCACGAACTTGCTGCGATCCACCTGCCCCATCTGCTGACTGACAAACGCCTCCTCGCTGTCGGGCAGGTCCTCCAGGGCGTTTTGCAGCATGGGCAGCCACGACCTCTCCCGCTCGGGGATCCTCACCTGGCCGTGAGACCGGGCCTCGGACAGCAGCCGCACGGCCTCCAGACCCGCGGCCTTGCCGGCCAGGTAGTGGTTCGGCGCCTCGACGATCGCCCGGGCGATGGCGATCGTGCTCTCCGGTGTCAGCACGTAGGCCTGCGGGTCCAGGGCCGCGTCCGACTCGACCAGCCAGTTCCGCAGGGTCAGCGCGCCGCTGCGCCGGACTTCGATGCCTGGTTCATCAGCCGGCAGTCGTAGATCAACTGCTCCAGGTAGCACGTCGGCGCCATCGAGCCCAGCAGCCGGATGTTCTGCACCGACTCGTTGCTCCAGGTGTCAGCCGTCGCGCTGGCGATATTGCCCAACGGCGAAAGATGGGCGCAGGCGGCTGTCTTGCCTTCCATCGCCATGGGAAAGCCCGTGATCGCCTTGAGATAGGGGTTCTCGTAGCCGCAGTCCTTGCCTGGGCCTACCGCGCCGCACTCGTGCGCCACCAGCGACCGGACGGCGGTGATGGCCCGCACCACCGCTGCGAATGTCCGCGGGATCATGTGCTGCTCGGCCAGCACCATGGCCGTGTTGCCGAACCCGCAGGCGGTGTCGCCGGCTGCGTGGACGCCGTGTTTTCCCGCGATCGCGCCGATGGCGTCCCACAGGTACTTCATGTCCCGCACGCCCATGACGCACAGCGAGAAGACCACTTGGCCGATGTCGCACATCATCAGGGCGTCGTCGTGGACCTCCTTGCCGCCGACCGACTCGATGCTGAGCAGTTCCGCCCCGGCCGCCGCCGCTCCATCAAAGGAACGAAGTATGTTCTCCCAGTACCGGCCGGATCGCATCCGGGGCGGTTTCATGCCGTGCCGGATGTCGGTGGGCGTGACGCGAAGGACGCTCTTCAGGCCCGTCTTGGCGTGCGCCTCCTCGATGCCCTCGATCAAGATCTTGGTGATGTCGATGCCCCAGGCCGGCACCTCGGTCATCGGCGGGAGCAGTTCGAACTCCACGACCAGGCCCGGCGCCTCGAGTTCGGCTGCGCGGCGCGTGGCATCGGCGATGATCTGCCTGTACTGGGCGTAGATGGCTGGGATGGTTGACTCCTCGATGAGCATCGGCGGCAGCGTGAAGTTCAGTTCGGGGTAGACCGTCCCGCCGCCGATGGACAGCCCCTGCCGCGTCGCCAGCGGCTTGGGCGCCACGCCGAACACCAGGTCATCCGCGTTGCCGATCGCCAGGTCCGTGTACCGGGTCGAGACCGCTGTTTCCTGCATCGGGTCACCTCATGCGCAAAGGGGGCCATGGGTCCTCGCTGCCGCCATGTACAAGCCTAGGCGATTCGCGGGGCGGCTTCTTGTGAGGGCGCGACGATTTTTGGAAGAATGGTACGATCGGCCGTTGCCACGGAATCCAGCGCCCCGGCAGGCGAACACGGGGGAACAACGAGACCGTGTGATCAGATCGTCACGTTTCGTCCCGCCGGATCCACTCCGGGACCGGCGGGGGCTCATACGCCTGCATCCGCTCGATCAGGGCGTTCGGGTCCTCATCGACGTGCACCATGCCGCGGTACTCGGGCTGGATGAACTGCTCGACCGTGGCGTGGTCGATCAGATCGATCAGGCGGTCGAAGTAGCCGGCTGCGTTGAGCAGCCCGCACGGCTTGCGGTGCAGGCCGAGCTGCGCCCAGGTGACCACCTCGAAGAACTCCTCCAGCGTGCCGAAGCCCCCGGGCAGCGCGACAAAGCCGTCGGCCAGGTCCGCCATCTGCGCCTTACGCTCGTGCATGGAGTGGACGATCCGCAGGTCTTTCAGCCCGTTGTGGGCGACCTCCTTGGTCGCCATGGCCCGCGGGATCACGCCGATGACCTTGCCTCCGCCGGCCAGCACGGTGTCGGCCAGTTGCCCCATCAGGCCCCGGCTGCCCCCGCCGTAGACCAGGCCGATCCCCCGGGCCACCAGGACCTCGCCCAGGCGCCGGGCCGCGTCGGCGTACTCCGCCTGCGCCCCCAGGCTCGACCCGCAGAACACGCACAGGCGCTGGAGAGGTACTGGGGCCATGGCATCACCTGAGAGGAACGGGCGGTCTCTACCCTTTGGCGACCTCGCAAAGGATCCGGCAGCCCAGGCGGATCTTCTCGTCGTCCGCCGCGTAACTGATCCGGAAGTGCGTATCCCGCTCGCTGAAGACGTTGCCCGGGATGACCAGTACGTTGCGGGCGATGGCCTGCTCCACGAACTTCGTCGCGCTGCCGAAGCGCTCCGGCACCTTCGGGAAGATGTAGAACCCGCCGGAGGGCTTGTTCACCTCGAAGGTCCCGCGGAGGGTCTCGTAGGCGATGTCCCGCTTGCGGCGATAGGCGTCAATCAGGCTGCTGACGTCGGTCTCCAGGGCCGTCAGACACGCCTTCTGGGCGAAGCTCGGGCGCACACGAACGTGTACTGCTGCAGCTTGGCCATCTCCTGGAGGATCGCATCCGGCCCGGCCGCAAAGCCCATCCGCCAGCCGGGCATCCCGTAGGTCTTGCTGAAGCCCCGCAGCAGCAGCGTCCGCTTCGGGGCGTAAGGCACGACGCTGGGGCAGGTGCCGTCGTAGCTCAGGGCCTCGTAGATCTCGTCGGAGACCAGCAGCAGGTCGTGGCGCTCGGCGATGGCGGCGGCGGCCTGGAGGCTCCTCGTGCGTGTAGACCATGCCGGTCGGATTGCTCGGGCTGTTGACGATCAGCATCTTCGTCTTCGGAGTGACGGCCTTTGCCACCTTGTCCGCCGGGAACCGGAAGTCCGGGTAGTTGTCCACCGGCACGGGCACCGCGCCGACCAGCCGGGCCAGGTGCTTGTACATGACGAAGTACGGCTCGACGAAGATCACCTCATCGCCGGGGTTCAGCGTGGCCATCATCGCCAGCATCAGGGCGCCGGACACGCCGCTGGTGATGATCACCGTGCTGGCCCAGCCGTCGAACTCCTCGGCCAGCTCGTTTCCGATCGCGTCGCGCAGCGGCTGAATGCCCTGGGTGGGGGTATAGCTGTTGAAGCCCTCGCGGATGGCGGCGATGGCCGCCTCCTTGATCGGCTCGGGCACATCGAAGTCGGGCTGGCCGATCGAGAAGTTGATCGGGTCCTTCAGCCCGGCCGCCAGGTCGAAGACCTTGCGGATGCCCGAGGCATCGACGGACATGCTCCGCTCGGATACGAACTTGCGCGGGTCCATGGCCCTTACTTGCCCTTGCCAGGCTTGGCAGCCGGGGCGGCCGGGGCAGCGCCCTTGGCAGGAGCGGCGCCCTTGGCAGGAGCGGCGCCCTTGGCAGGGGCGGCACCCTTGGCCGGAGCGGCAGCAGCAGCGCCCTCGACCGGGGCGGCGGCGCCTTCGGCACCGGCCTCAGCAGCGGCGACTTCCTTCTTCTCGGCCTTCTTCTTGACGGCCTTGCGGACGGCTACCTTGGGCAGGCCGTACACGCTCTTGGACTCATCCCAACGCTCGTCATCCTTGAGGATGGCCAGTCGCTCCGACCTCTTGAGCACGTTACGGTGGCGGACCAGCCCGCCCTTGCCCTTCAATGAACGATCCAGTGACATCTATCCAATCCTCCAAACGTTGCGGCTATCTGCCTTGGTACTTCAGGAACGGGGCACGGAAATCATAACGCCCCGCGTACTTCGCCGTCGCATATTCCTTGCCGGCCTTCTTGACCGCCTCGATCAACTGCTCCGACTTCTTCCGATCGTTGGCGTCCTTGAGGTTAAAGCCTTCCTCGCTTATCACCCAGATGCCGCCCGTGTCGCCCGGCACCTCAATCGTCTTTATATCCCGCGATGCCAGAAACTTACGCACTGCGGCCACGTGTTCCTGCATGTCGGGCCGCTCCGGGATGATCTGGATCACCAGGTAGTTCAGCCCGCCCTTGCGGCTATCGCCCTTGGCTAGCGCAACCGCCTTTGCGCACTGGCTGGCCGGTTTGGCGACCTCCCCGGCCGGTTCCGCGTCATCCGCGGCGCGAGCCGGGGCCATTTCCTTCTGGCCGTCCGGCGTGACCTTCACGGGCCCGTCCGGCTTCGGGTCGCTGCCGGGCTCCGGAAGCAGCAGGGCCAGCGGCTGCTGCGCGTCGCCTTCGCTGCTATCGGTGCCCGTGGCCCGACCGGCCGATTTGCCGCTCCGACCGGCGATCAGGGCAATCACCAGGATGGCCGCGATCACCACGCCGGCTGCAACAGCCGCCTGCGTCCGGGTCAGGTGGAAGACCAGCGTCTCCCGATCCTCCTCGGGCCCATCCATACGCGGCGCCGGCATCGGGCCGGTCGATTCGGCAGCGGGCGGTTCGGCCAGCTGTGGGACTACCGGAGGTTCAGGAGGCAATGCCTCTTGTTTTGGCTCCGACGACCGCTTCTCCGCGTGGTCCTTGCGCAACAGACTCGTATAGTACGGGACCCTTCTTCCTGGCCACACGGAGTCCTCCTGACTGCAATCCCGACAATCCGAGCCCACCAGCATAACGCCTGGAGCGCAGGGGTCAACCTCATTTGCGGATCGGGATCGGGTGTCGGGTTTCGCGGGTCGCGGATCAAATTGCGGGCGTTGGACTCCGGGAAACCAGCGCTTATCCGCTGAAGCCCATAAGGTCCGACACTTGGCCCCCGACCCCCGACCCCTCACCGCGGGTGGCCGTGCGTGCCAGCCGCGTCCAGGGCGGGCAGGCGAAGGGGCTGTCGCCGCAGCAATTGCCCGGCAGAGGCGAGGATGCTCTCGACCATGGACTCGCCAGCCCCGCGGGCAAACAGCGTGCTATCCGGCTCATAGCCGCCCCAGTAGAACTGGTTGACGGTCGGGAAGTAGCCGGCGCAGTCGGTGGCGGTGAACAGGGCGTAGGTCTTCAGGAAGGGGCTCGACCACTTGAGCATCGCGCCGAGCTCGGCGACCGGCTCGCCCGGAAAGCCCGCCAGCAGGACCGGCCCGATGCCCAACAGGCTCACAAAGGTCCTGTACTGCCTGCGGGTGGTCGTGGGCTTGTGTTTGCGGGCATGTTTTTCCGGCAGCATCTGGCAGGTTTCGGCGTCCTTGAACTTCAGGTTCACGGCTGGGCAGGCCAGCCGGAGCTGCTCGTCGTAGTCAGCCGGGATCGAGTCGTAGCAGCGGGTGATGGCCTGGCGGGCGAGCTTGGCGCCCATCTCCTCCGCCCCGGCAAAACCGGACTCCGGCAGCAACGGGTGGTTGTCGCCGGCTGCCCCCGTGGTGGACAGGCACAGGCAGCCGTCGAAGGTCTCCTCGACCAGCCGGCGCAGGACCCCCTGGTAGTCAGCCGTGACCAGGTCGGAGGAGTTGCCCACGCACAGCGGGTGCGAGGTGAAGTTGGTGATGATCGCCTTGTAGTGGTTGGCTGACCCCTTCTTGCGGAAGGCGACGATGCCGAGTTCGCGGTCGACGTATTCGCGGCTCGTGCCGAGCAGCTGCTTGTTATCGGGGATGTAGAGGTACCGGCGGTCTGGAAAACTGTAACGGCGGTTCATGTTGGCCGGCACATCGGTGAAGTTGTAGCGGAGCTGGCATTCCTCCGCGTTGGCCTTGGCCTTACAGGCCGCGCGGACGGTCCAGTCGCGGAGGCACCCATATACTGCTTGCGGCAATTGTCGCTGTCCCAGCCCCCTACCACCCACTTCTCGATCACCTCGGGGGCGGAGTGCACGTGCGTGCAGGCGAAGAAGACGTCCCGGGGCTTGGCGCGGGCCGCCTTGGCGACGGCCGCCTGGAGCTTCGCGACGGTCGACTGCATCAGCCCGATCAGGTCGAAGTTCAGGAGCAGCGCCTGCCGGGTCCCGTCGTTCAGGTACAGGGCCGTGACCGACAGGTCGTCGTGCACGCCCGTGTTGCGGTACTCCGAGCCGTAGCCGCACAGGTGATGCCCGACCTCGGGATTGATGACCTCTCGTGCAACGCCGATCAGCATGGGTGACCTCCGATTCCTGTTTCCAAGGGCACGCGTCCGCGGCCCTGGCCACTCCATGTGGTTCCGCAAGGGCCCGTGAAATCGCGTGCGCTCCGGCCGGGGGCCCGGACGCCCCGGGGCGCAGGCCGAGGCCGGAAGTCTAAAGGCACCGGGAGGCACCGTAAAGGCCGGCCGCTGGTCGTACGCGCCGGGGTGTGGCGGGCATCTGGTCCTTGTCGCAAAAGTACTTAGAATACCCTGGAGGCTTCTTGCGCCATCCGGGAGAAGGTCAAAGCAACGGCCTGTCGTTTGTCGATACCTTTGGGTGATGGCCCCCGAAGCCTCTGTGCGAGGCCTGAAACGTTCGTGAAAAAGAAGGTGAAGATGAGCGACTTGCTGGATTATCCTCACGATCCGGACCAGCCGATCGCGATGTTCGACTCCGGCGTCGGCGGGCTGACCGTCGCAGCCGCCATCCGCCAGCTGCTTCCCGATGAAAACATCATCTACCTGGGCGATACCGCGCGGGTGCCCTACGGCATCAAGAGCGCAGCCACCGTCACTCGGTTCGCCTGCCAGCTGAGCTGGCTGGCTCCTGCAGCATCGCCCCAAACTGATGGTCGTGGCGTGCAATACGCTAAGCGCGGTGGCCATGCCCCAGCTGGAGGCAATGGGATTGCCGATCCTGGGGGTGGTCGAACCCGGGGCCAAGGCGGCCGCTGGGCTCTCAGCCGGTCGCACCGTGGCCGTGTTGGCGACCGAGGCCACGGTCAATTCCGGGTCGTATGTGCGGGCCATCCATGCCATAGACGCCTCCGTGCCGGTGGTGCAGCGGTCCTGCCCGCTGTTCGTGCCGATGGCCGAAGAGGGCCGCGACAGCGACGACAAGCTGGTCAACGAAGCGGCCTACGAATATCTGGAGCCCATTCGTCGGCTTCGGCCTGGCGTGGTGGTCCTGGGCTGCACCCACTATCCGTTGCTCCGTGACGCGATCGCCCGGGCGGTCAACGGCGGGGCATTGGTGGTCGATTCGGCTGAGGAAACCGCCTGGGCCGTCCAGCGGCAGCTGAAGCGGACGAACCTGTTGTCCTCTCGCGGAAATCCGGGTACACTCCGCTGTTACGCTACCGACAACCCGGATCGGTTTCGCAAGATTGGCAACCGCTTCTGCGGAGAGTCGTTGGAGCATGTGGCACTTGTACCGCTCGATGATATCGTCGCGATGGACCTGCAGATGGCCTGGCAATGATACGCTGCCGCTGCGGCGATTATGGGGCCTGGCGACGGTCATCGGCTGCGCCGCGCTCCTGGCCGGCTGTTCGGAGACAGCCGACAGCACGTTCAAGCAGATCGTGTATCGGCCGACCCCGCAGCGCGCGGTCCTGTACGCCCTCCAGGATGAGAACCCCGACGCCCGCCGGCGGTATCTCCGCGGCCTGATCGACCGCAAGGAACTCAAGCAGGACTGGGCCGTCAAGGCCTTCGACGTCATCGCCCGCACCGACGCCGACCCCCAGGTCCGCTGCGTCGCCGTACAGGGTCTGGCCCAGAGCCAGCGGCCCGAGGCCGTCGACACAGCCGTGGCCATCCTCGATCCGCGCACGACGACCCGTCCGGTCCGCTCGGGCCAGGATGAGGTCCGCCTCGACTGCATGAACCTGCTGCTGGAGTACCTGCAGGCCAATCGGGTCCCGCAGGCCCGGATGGACGCGGTCCGCCAGATCGTGCTCAAGGCAGCCGGCGACGACCAGGACCACCAGGTGCGGATGGCGGCGGTCCGGGGCTTGCGGTATTTCCCGGGGGCCGAGTCGCTCAAGGTGCTGGTGACGACGCTGCGAGAGTCGGACTTCGGCCTGCAGTTCGAAGCGGAGATGTCCCTGCGGCACATGACCGGGCACGTCGGCACCTTCGATGCTGACCCCTGGGACAAGTGGCTTGCCGCGGCCAAGGACCCCTATGCCGGCCGCAGCGCCTACATCCAGGAGCAGCGTTCGCGCGATACGTTCTGGCGGCGAACGGGCGAGACGATGAACGAGGCCTGGTCGGCCTGGCAGGGGGCCAGCAAACCGACCGGCAAGCCGACGGCGGCCTCTGCGGGCAAGCAGGCCGAGGGCCAGCGGAGGGTGATAGAGGACGCGCAGCAGTAGCGGGAGTGCAACGAACCATGCGTGCGGTCAACTACGAAGGAAAAGTGAAGTTCCACCGGGAGTGGCCCGAGCCTTCGGTCCCCAAGGGCGAAGTCCTGATCCAGGTCCGCCTGGCGGGCATCTGCCAGACCGATCTGGAGGTCGCCCAGGGCTACATGCAGTTCAGCGGCATCATGGGCCACGAGTTCGTCGGCGTGGTGGTCAACGGCCCGAAGAACCTCCGCGGCAAGCGGGTGGTGGCCGAGATCAACTGCGTCTGCGGGCAGTGCGACATGTGCCTCAAAGGGCTCTCGAGCCACTGCCGCCGCCGGACGGTGCTGGGCATCGCCGGGCGCGACGGCACCTTCGCCGACTACGTGGTGGTCCCCGAGCGCAACTGCCACGCCCTGCCGGACAACGTGTCCAACGAGGAGGCGGTCTTCGTCGAACCGCTGGCCGCGGCCTACCAGGTCCTCCGCCAGGTGCCCGTCGAGCGGCACATGCGCTGCACCGTGGTGGGGGTGGGCCGGCTGGGGCTGCTGATGGCGCAGGTGCTGGCGCAGACCGGGTGCCGGCTGCAGGTCGTGGGACGCAACCCGCAGACGCTGGAGTACTGCGAGAAGAAGGGCATCCAGACCTTCCACGCCGACAACGCCGTGCCCAAGATGGACCAGGACTTCATCGTCGAATGCAGCGGTCACGAGTCGGGCCTGGCGCTGGCCATGCAAATGGTCCGGCCGCGCGGGATGATCGTGCTCAAGAGCACCTCGGCCAGGCCCTGGACGATCGACCTCTCGCCGGCCGTGGTCAACGAGGTGACGATGGTGGGCAGCCGGTGCGGCCCGTTCGTCGAGGCGATCAACGCCCTGGCCCGCAAGCAGATCGACGTGCTGGGGATGATCAGCCGGATCGTGCCGCTGCACAAGGTGACCGAGGCCCTGGAGGCCGCCGACGCGCCGGGGAACGTCAAGATCCTGCTGGAAGTATCAAAATAGTGGGACGGCGGTCCGTCGTCTGTTGTTGGTTGTCCGTTGCTGGCCGGTGGTCGGTCCGTTCTCTACGCTTCGTATGCCTTCAGGAAGTCATCCCTGGAGATGCCTGACTGCGTGAGGATTGTGCGGAGGGTGGAGCCATTCAGCGTTCGGTGGTTGGGCATGGTTAGAGGCGTTCGCGTGCCGTCGGCATTGTCCCTCGCCATTGCAATATGGTTGCCCTCCCGGACCAGCCGGAATCCAAGACGTTCCAGTGCCCTGATGACTTCTCGGATGGGCGCGTCCACGGGGAATCGCGGCATCAGATGGCAACTCCTGTTTCCGCGATGAAGGCCTCCAGGACAGGCGGGTCGATGTCCAAGGTTTCGGGGCCAAAGGTTTCCACATGGAACTGGATCGCGGACTTCACATCCGCCAGGGCGGCTTCGTAGGTATCGCCTTGCCCGACCACGACCCCCTTGAGCCCCAGCGGGTATGCCACGTAGGTATCCGGGTGCTTCTCGACGACGATCTTGAACTGTCTCATGAGTGTCACCTCAGGCTCAATGGTTTCCGAGACTTCAGATACTATACCGGGACATGTGCCCGGAACAAAGTCCCGAGTCGGGGCAGGGACCTTCGCGTTATGTGCTACGTCTACCCATGGGCGGGTATAATGAGTTCCGCCAGCTGATTCATTCGAATGGGCCGCAGGTCCGTCGGCTGACGCTCTACCTGGCAGGTCGGACGAAAGAGACAATGCTGCAACCCGCGTTCCTTCACTTCAGCTCGTTGTGCGGCATCCCCGATCTTGCCCACGCCATCATCGCCAAACCCTGCAACCTCGCCCCGCACACGGGACCGGAGCTGGCGCTGGCTGTCCCCCGGCGGCGGCAGGTGTGCGGGGCCTTGGGGCTGGACTTCGAGCGGCTCACCTGCCCCCAGCAGGTGCACGGCACGAACGTCGCCCGGGTCGATGCCGGCAATGCCGGCGCCGGGCGGCTGGGCCGGGACTTGGCCATCCCCGACTGCGATGGCGTGATGACCGACCTGGCCGGCGTGCCGCTCGTGGCCTTCAGCGCCGACTGTTGCCTGCTGGTGATCGTCGAACCAGCCGTGCACGCGGTGGGCCTGACGCACGCCGGCTGGCGAGGCGTGGCCGGCGGTGGAGCAAGCGTGCTGGTCGCGCGGCTGCGCGAGGCCTACGGCGCGGACCCGGCACGGATGATCGCCGCCATCGCGCCCGCCGCCAGGCCCTGCTGCTACGAGATCTCCGCGGACCTGGCCGGTGAGCTCGCGGCCTCGCCCAGCCTGCGGCCGCGACGTTGTCGTCAGCCGCGACGGCAAGTGGTACCTGGACATGCAGACCGCGCTGGCGGCCCAGCTGGTGCGTAGCGGCGTGTCAGCCGGGATGATCGAGCGGGACCCAGCCTGCACGATCTGCGACGAGCGGTTCTTCTCGTACCGGCGAGAAGGGGCCGACACTGGGCGCAATGCCGTGGTGGTCGGGTGGACGAGGTAGGTGCGGAAGCAATATGCAATGGCTGTTCCAACTGCCGCGACTCGGGACAGGTCTGGCACCCGGGGAAGCTGCGAAATGAGTAAGGTGTCGCCGGAGTTCGAGTAAGGTGTCCCCGGAGTTCAGTTACCTAGTTAGTTATCTATGACGGCAGTACCTGGACAACAGTGAGTCATCCAGGTGCGCACGAAACATGGATTCGTGGCATTTCGGGAGACATAATCTGCAATGATCGTGGGTCCAGCTCGTTCTGTCCGTGATGCGAAGGCTGGGCTCGGCGCGGATCGCGACGGCGCCTTTATCATTGCCAGCCGCAGTCGTACACGTTCACGGTGGCGCCGGCAAGAGCGCTCGTTGCCTTATCCGTGGCGATAATCGTGATGTTGACCTGCGGTAGCGTGAAATCGCAGCCAACCTGGTAGAAGAAGTCGGCCGAGGCCTCGGAGAACTGCGCCGTTGGCATCTGTGTTAACAACAACGCCCAACGACCGCGCGGTTGTCCGCCCGGGTATCCCCAAAACCGTGAGTAGGACCCCGTTATTGGGTGTAAAGCCAGTGCCATCGACGGTGATGGTGCCGCCTTCCTCGTTGGACGTTTGCGTGGCATCGATGCTGGGGCTCAGGCCGCTGGGTGGACAGCCCCCCTGGATCAAAGCAGCCAGCCCCGCAAGGCCGAGGACTGCAACAGACAGGCTCGTCCAACGAAACTTCGGTACTGATCTGGACATGTTTGTTTCCCTTGTTTCACAGAGCGTTTTGCATAAGCGTCGCGCAGCCTTAAGGGTTGCGACGACATTCCCCATATGACTGCTTGCCGACGACCGCCATCAGCAACGTTCACGATTCTACCGGGCTTTGGGCTCTCTGCAAGCAACCTCCTCGGCTCCGAGGCCCCCGCGGAGTCCTGCGAACCGCGTCGAAGCCCGCGTCCTTGGGCTCGAAAAGGCCCATTTCTGGGGGCGAATAGGGACTTGTGTCGCTTCGGACCATGCCCTGCGTTGCCTGCCCGGACCTCCTGGCGCCGTCCGGTGCGGCATCGCATGTGCCCGGCTACCCGCATCACCCGGCGCGGCCCGGCCATCGGCGTCAGCGCCCGAATTTCGCGAGGACGTAGAGCAGATCCAGAGTGCCTACGAACCCGTCGCCGTCAATATCGCACAGCGGGTCGTAGTTCGGTCCCCCCACGGCGCTGCCGAAGGCCGCCTGCAGCTGCAGCAGAGGGCCAATTGGGACATTTCTCATTACGCGGCCCGGCCATTGGCGTCAGCGCCCGAATTTCGCGAGGACGTAGAGCAGATCCAGAGTGCCTACGGACCCGTCGCCGTCAAAATCGCACAACGGGTCGTAGTTCGGTCCCCCCCTGACGCTGCCGAAGGCCGCCTGCAGCTGCAGCAGATCGATCACGTCCACGACACCATTGCCATTGATGTCGCCCATGATGCGCACCTGCCAATCAAATGTAACGTTATCAGAGTACGTACCGATTGGCCGGGTCGATGCCGCCGGCCCCGGCGTTACGGTGACAGTAACCGTCTGTCCGGGAGAGAGCCAGCCTGCCGCTGGCTGGCAGGAGACCAGCCCCGCCACGGTCCCGGTGCGCGACACGACCCAGCTGCTGGCGCTGTTCTGCAGCGTATAGACCTGTTGCGGCGGGCTCCATCCTGCCAAGTCAAAGGTGGCGGCAAATCCATCCGGCGGCGCTACGACACAAGTCTCATCCGCCCACGAGCCCGGGGCCACTAGAAGCCACAGGACCAAGCCGGCCTTCAAAAAACTCGCTTTCACTTCCGCTCCTTAACGCCGTCGAGGGACGGACGTGTGCGACCGTCCGATAACTACCTTGGCGGTGGGTGGATTCTAAGTATCGCTGAGATCGGTGTCAACGTGAGTTGTTGGCAAATCTAAAGTTAGGGCGGCCGGCGGGGTCGATTCTGCCAGGGAGAATCCGAGCGAAAACTGGCGTGAGGCCCCGCCCATTCAGCGGCTCAAGTCCCGATCCACGCCAACCGAAGTAGATATAGGACGTACACGCGGGTGAAGTGCGCGCTGTTCGCGCAGCTTGCGTCGGCCGCCTGGTTGCCGTCGTTCCCGCTGTTACCGTCGTTCATCGTTGTCGCCGCAGTTGCCTGGAGATACCAACATGGCACGTGCCGTGGTGCTGATGAGCGGGGGGATCGCCTCGGCCACGCTGGCGGCCCTGGCGGCCGACGATGGCGAGGCCGTGTGGCTCTTCGCCGATTACGGCCAGCGGAATGCCGGCCCCGAGAGCGACGCCGTGGAGGCCCTGGCCGAGCACTTCCAGCCGGCCGAGGTCGTCCGGGTGCGGATGGGCCACTGGCCGATGCTGGGGGAGTTCGCCATGCTGTCCGAGCGGGACATGCTGGTCGATGCCATCGCCATGCGGGAGGGGCCGGACGGGGCATACATCCCGGGGCTGCTGAGTTCACTGGCGGGGGCGGGGTTGGCGCTGGCGGGGACGCGGCAGGCCGACCGGGTGCTCATCGGCACGATCGAGGACCGCGGGGTGGGCGGGACCCCGACACATCGGCTGTACCCGGATCGTTCGCGCGAGGCCCTGGCGGCGTGGAACTGGCAGTTCCAGATCGCCACCGAGCGGGCGGCCCGGCCGATCCGCCTGGATGCCCCGCTGATCGCCAGCAAGCAGGGGGACGTGGCGCTGCTGGCGCACCGGCTGGGCGTGCCGTTCGAGCGGACCTGGTCGTGCTACCGGTCGGGTCCCAGGCCGTGCCTGCGATGCTACGGCTGCCACGCCCGGGCGTACGGGTTCCTGCAGCTGGGCGCGGCGGACCCGCTGGCGGGGGCGGCGGCGACATAGAGGGCGGCCCGCGGGCCTCGCAACTTCAGTCCAACCGAATGGTGGTCCATAAGTCAAAATCGTACATACCTGTAGTTATAACAGTCAAATCATACTTATTGGTATGATTGTGGGCCCAGTCCGTGCGGTGCGCCTTTCGTTAAGTCCTGAAGATACGGCATGTTAGCGATTCGTGCCTCGTCTGGCACGCCGCGTGCATCTGCTGGTGATTCCTATACGGTTGTGCGATGCCTTCCATTACAGAAGGGTGGAGTACAAATGGGAATCGTACCGAAGTGGCCGAAGGGAAGTGCTATCGGAGCGGCTGGCGCAGCATGTGGACCGATCCGGTCCGGGATGGGTCCTCAGGCGACGCGCGGTGCGTGGCGCTACTGCGCAACCGGGATCATTCTAGCGGCCGTGCTCGTTGCCGGCGTCGCGACGGTCCAGGGGCAGACGACGGAGGCGGCGGCCTCAGCCCCGGCGGTTCGCGCTGCCGACCCCAGCGGCACAGCCACCGGCAACGCCTCGGATGTGCCGATCGCCAAGCCCGGGGCGCCGACGCCCACGGAGGTCCTGGATGCGATCGGTCACAACAAGGTGGCGATCAACATGGTCTGGACGCTCATCACCGGCTTCCTGGTCATGTTCATGCAGGCGGGCTTTGCGATGGTCGAAACGGGCCTGACGCGAGCCAAGAACGTGGCCCATACCATGGCGATGAACCTGATGATCTACCCGCTGGGGATGCTGGGCTTCTACGTGTGCGGGTTCGCGATCATGTTCGGCGGCCTGGGCGCGATCGCCACGATGGGCGGCTACGACGGCCTGAACCATGAAGTCTCGATCACGCTGTTCGGCAAGACGTTCGGGCTGTTCGGCGGCAAGGGGTTCTTTCTGTCGGGGACCTCGTATGACGTGGCTGTCTTTGCGCTGTTCCTGTTCCAGATGGTGTTCATGGATACCACGGCCACCATTCCGACCGGGGCGATGGCCGAGCGCTGGAAGTTCGCCGCCTTCATGCTTTACGGCGTCTTCGTCGGTACGATCATCTACCCCTTTTTCGGCAACTGGGTCTGGGGCGGCGGCTGGCTGGCGAACCTGGGGACCAACTTCGGCCTGGGGCATGGCCACGTCGACTTCGCCGGCTCGTCCGTCGTCCACATGACCGGCGGCGTGCTGGCCTTCGTTGGTGCATGCATACTGGGGCCGCGAATCGGCAAGTACAACCGGGACGGCAGCTCCAACGCCATACCCGGCCATAATCTGCCCATGGCCGTCGTCGGCACGTTCATCCTTGCCTTCGGCTGGTTCGGCTTCAATCCCGGCTCGACGCTGGCCGGCGGGGATCTGCGGATCGCCGTCGTCGCGACGAACACGATGCTGGCCTCGGCCACGGGCGCCGTGGCGGCCACGCTCTGGATGTGGTGTGTCCGCACGAGCAAGCCCGACCCCAGCATGATGTGCAACGGCATGCTGGCGGGCCTGGTGGCCATCACCGCTCCGTGTGCCTTCGTCAATTCTCTGAGCGCCAGCCTGATCGGCCTGATCAGCGGCGTCCTGGTCGTCGAGGCCGCCTACTTCATCGAACGGAAGCTGAAGGTCGACGACCCCGTCGGCGCGGTAGCCGTTCACGGCGTCAACGGCGCGTGGGGCTGCCTGGCGCTGGGGCTGTTCGCTGACGGTTCGTATGGGGCCGGCTGGAACGGGGTGACCGGGACGGTGCGCGGCCTGTTCTACGGGGACGGCTGGCAGTTCGTCGCCCAGTGTATCGGCGTGCTGACCAACGTGGTCTTCGTCGGCCTGATGGGCCTGGTGGTCTTCAAGCTGATCGACCTGGTGGTGGGCAATCGCTGCAGCGCGGCCACCGAAATATCCGGCCTCGACGTGCCCGAAATGGGTACCCCCGGTTACTGCGGCGTGCGGCTGGACAAATACGCCGAGACGCCGATGTCCAGGGATACGGCGAACGGCAACAGTGCCCCGTCCCGGCTGCGCGAACTGCAGCGTGTGAACTGACCCGACGACAGGAGAACCAACGATGACCAAGATCGAAGCGATCATTCGGCCGGAGAAGTTGACGGAGGTGCTGCGGGCCCTGGACCGCGTGCAGTACTCGGGGATCATGATCACCGAGATCCAGGGCCATGGGAAGCAGAAAGGTGTCGTCCAGCAATGGCGGGGCGATCAGTACCGCGTGGAGCTGCTGCCCAAGATGAAGCTGGAACTGGTGGTCCGCGACGACGGGGTCGATTGCGTCGTCGATACGATCGCCGAAGCTGCCAAGACCGGCGAGATCGGCGACGGCAAGATATTCACCTATGCGATCGACACGGCCTTACGGATCCGCACCGGCCAGAAGGGCGAGGAGGCAACATAGGCCCGGGCGGCGGGCGGATTGGCGGCGGGCCAGCGGCGGCGGCCCGAACCGTGCAGGACTGGTTAGGCCACCCTCATGGACGCAGCGTCGGGCGATCGCGGGCACAGAAACTGGACCTTTCCGGCTCGCGGCCCCGGCGCTGCGGGCCTTCTTCCAGGCTCCGTGCATGCCGGTTACCGGTTTCGCTGGTCCATCGGCATGTAGGACCGCGCCGTCGGGCCGGTGTAGACCTGGCGCGGGCGGTAGATCCTGGCCTCGGGGTCCGTGTGGACTTCCTTCCAGTTGGCGATCCAGCCGGGCATGCGGCCGATCGCGAAGATCACGGTGAACATGTTCGCGGGGATGCCGATGGCCCGCAGGATGATGCCGCTGTAGAAGTCGACGTTGGGGTAGAGCTTGCGCTCGACGAAGTAGTCGTCCCTGAGGGCCGTCTCCTCGAGCTGCTTGGCGATGTCCAGCAGCGGGTCGTGGATGCCGAGCTTGTTGAGCACCTTGTCGCGTGGCGGCCTTGATGATCTTGGCCCGGGGGTCGAAGTTCTTGTAGACGCGGTGGCCGAAGCCCATCAGGCGGGTCTTGGAGTTCTTGTCCTTGACCCGCTCGATGCAGTCTTGGCGACGGGTTCGCCGCTCTCGTGGATCTGCTCGAGCATCTCGATGACGGCCACGTTGGCCCCGCCGTGCAGCGGGCCCCACAGGGCGCACACGCCGGCGGCGACGCTGGCGTACAGGTTGGCCTGGCTCGAGCCGACCATGCGCACGGTGCTGGTCGAGCAGTTCTGCTCGTGGTCGGCGTGCAGGATCAGGATCTGGTCGCAGGGCCTTGACCACGTCCGGGTCGGGCTCGTACGGGTGGTACGGCTTGGTGAACATCATGTGCAGGAAGTTGGCCACGTAGGCAGGTCGTAGCGTGGGATAGATCCAGCGGCTGGCCGATGGACTTCTTGTACGCCGCAGCCGCGATCGTGCGGACCTTGCTCATGAGGCGTCCGGCCGCCTCCATGAAATGCGCATCCCTCGTCCGGCAGGAGCCAGCGCTGCTGGAAGCAGCCCATGGCGTTGATCATGGCCGAGAGGATCGCCATGGGCGGGCCGTTGGGGGGGAAGCCCTCGAAGTGGTTGCGCATATCCTCGTGGATGAACTCGTGCTCGGTGAGGATGCGGCGGAACTCGGCGAGCTGAGCCTGGGTGGGCAGTTCGCCGAAGATCAGGAGCATGGCTGTCTCGATGAACGTGCTCTTCTCGGCCAGTTCCTCGATGGGGTAGCCGCGGTAGCGGAGGATGCCCTTCTCGCCGTCGATGAAGGTGATGGCAGCTCTGGCACGAGCCGGTGTTGCCGTAGCCGTCGTCCAGGGTGATGTAGCCGGTCTCGGCGCGGAGCTTGGAGATGTCGACAGCCGGCTCGTCCTCGGTCCCGACGACGACGGGCAGTTCGATGGACTTATCGCCGATGGTGAGGGTGCCCTTGCCGGGGAAAGCGGCCTTGCCGTCGGATCGGGTCGTATGGATCGTTGCCTTCTCGCTCATGGCAGTATTGTCTCCACGGCTGGGGACGCCAGGGTCCCGGGCCTCGCGTGATTCCCGCCGCGACAACGTCGGCGACGGACGTATTGGCTGTACGGCCGGTGTGTACCGGCAAGACCGCGGCGGCCTGCATGGCCAGCCTCCTGATCATATATACCGAGATGGCAATTGGAAACTGCAAGTCCATCGGGGCGTGGGGGTAGGGATTGTAACTGAGTGACGCGGTTGGGGGACAGGTGGCGGGACAGATGAATTATCGGTCGGTTGCGGGCGGGGCCGGTCGGGGACAGAATGCATGCCTCGGACAAGGAAGGGGGCATTGATGGGCTGGCGCGGTCGCGGTGTCTGGGTCCTGGCGGGGCTGGGCATGCTGGCCTGCGCGATACCAGGCTGCCCGGGGCCGGACGATGGGGCCGATTTCGCCGCCTGGCCGGTGGATACGGCGGGCTACACGATCGAGACCCTGCCGTACTCGCTGGAGGCATCATTTGCCCGTGGGACGGATGTCTACCTGGGTACGGGGGACGGGAGGATCCTGCGGGTTCCCGACGATGACCTGGGGCAGGTCAAGTCGATGCCGGGGCCGGGCCAGCCGCTCCGCGGGCTGTTCGTTACGCGGGCCGGATCGATCCTGGCGTGCGCGCAGGGCGGGCCGGTCTGGCGGTCGGTGGATGCCGGGGCCAGCTGGCAGGTGAGCCTGGCGACCCCGGTCTGGCGGATCGACCAGGACGACCAGGACAACCTTTACACGGGGAACTACACCAAGGAGAGCGACCTTCGCGCTACTCTCTACAAGAGCACGGACGACGGGCAGTCCTGGGAGCAGATCTGGACGGACCCGGACAACGACCACATCCACACGGTTCGCTGGGACGGCAGTGCCGGGCGGCTGTACTTTGCCTTCGGCGACAGCAATGAGCGCGGCCAGGGGTACAGCGACGACCGTGGCAAGACTTTTACGATCCTGAAGCGAGGGACGCAGGAGGGGCACGCCGACGTGGCCTGCACCCTCGATTACGTCTTCTGGGCCAGCGACGACGGGAACGGGAGGATCATCCGCGTGAGCCGCCAGACCGGCCGCAGTGAGATCCTGACCGGGCGCTCGCAGTTCATGTGGTTTGCCGTGGCGGGGAGCTGCCAGGTGTACGTGGGGACGATGACGTCGGGATATTGGGGGGGTGAGCGGGCGGCGCTGCTGGCATCGGCGGACCAGGGGGCAACCTGGCAGAAGCTGCTGGAGACGGACGTTTCCGACGGGGCCGTACGACCAGGGGTTCAACGCCGAGAGCCGCAATCTGAGCGCCAACGGGTGGCTCTACTGCGCCAACGCGCGGGGGCCGGCGTATCGCATCCGGCGGGACATCGTGACGACGCGGTGAGGGTCCGTGCCATGATGCCTTCGCAGCAGCACGGCCCGGGGAGCGCGGCCATACGGGCTGCGTCCACCCATTCGACAGGCTCAGGGCGGGCTGGTCCAGGGCCCCGAACCGTCGGACTTGTTTCCTTGCTATCCCTACTGACCAACGGTGACCATCACCACACTGTTGGCGGGCAGGTACACCTGGCAGAGGAACTCACGGGGCATGTGCGTTCGGCGCTTCTCCACGGGAAGCATCTCGAGCGAGTCGACCGCCCAGCGCCTCTCGTGGTCGATGCGATAGACGGCCAGTTCCTTGATGCCCGGTGTCAGGTTCGAGAAGCGGAACGTGGCGACCCGGTCACCCTGCTCGTCGAGGCCGTAGTTGACGGCCATCGCGCTGATGCGCTCGCCGCCGGCGCTGTCGTCCTCTTGCTGTTGCTCCTGGTTTCCTTGTCCTCTGTCTTCTGCTGTTGCTCCTTGTCTCCCTGTCTCCGTGTCTCCTTGTCTGCTGTCCCCTGCCGTCCTGGCCGCCAGCACGCGGACGTCGCGGTCATCGCTGCGGGCGGCGACCTGCTGATCGCCCAGCCGGTCGAGTATCTGGTAGACGAAGTACTGCGGGCGGACGTTGCCCTCGACGCTGTAGAGTCCGAGGCGGTGCGGGGTCTCGTTCCAGTGCCGGATCATGTTGGCCACGCCGTTTTCGGAGAAGAAGGGGGCGAAGTCCTCGGCGAAACAGGTCTGGTCACAGATGTGGTAGTAGAAGGAGTGGTCGATCCGGCGCGGCGCATGTCGAGGATCGAGGCGGCTACCGCGGCTGCCCGGCGGGGGTCATAGGATTCGTCCTCGCTCGCGCCGCCCAGCCGGCGGTTCCACTCGGTGACGAAGAACGCGGGCCGGCGGCCGAGCAGTTCGCGGCAGAGAACATCGGCGATTTCGCCGAGCATGGCGTGCCGGCCGGGGTCGCTGTGGTAGAGGTGCCAGGACAGGAAGTCGAGTTGGGCGCCGGTCCGCCTGCAGTACTTCAGCCATCCGGGCAGGGGTTCGTTCAGCAGGTAGGCGTTAGCGGGCCCGCCGACCTTGGCCCGGGGGAAGACCTGGAGGATGGGCTGGATCGTGCGGCTGTAGTACTCGCCGTAGGCCTCGCCGTCGCGGATCAGGTAGGGGCAGCCACCGTCCTCGCCGATATCGACCTCGTTGCCGATCTCCCAGTGCGTGACGGTCGGCTGCTGGACACTGTAGCGGCTGACCAGGGCGGCGATGACCTGCTGCCATTCGGTCCAGTCGGTGGGCTGCCAGACGGAGGCGTCGATCTTGGGGTATAGGGGCTTTGGCTTGATGCAGATGGCGGCGCAGTACCTTCGCGCCGGTCCGGGCGAATGCCGCCATGTAGGGGTCCAGGCGGGACCAGTCGAAGCGGCCACGCTGCGGGTAGATGTTGAAGAACTCCTGCAGGAAGATGCGGACCAGCCGGGGCCGCAGCCGGGCGACGCCCTGCACGACGTTGTCGGGCAGGGGCAGCCAGTTGATCCCGCCGTGCCCGAGGCCGTGCCGCCAAGCCTCTAAGGGCCCGGCCACCTTGCCAGCATCCACGTTGATCTGCACGGTCGGCAGCGCCGTCCACTGTCGCATGGGGCCCTCCTTTCGGGCGTGTCCGAAGACCCGAGTCGAATGATCCGCAAGCTATTGCCGGAGGTCCGGGGCTGTCAAGGCAGCCCTTTGATTATCCCGATACCGCGGTATACTGCCGCGTTCCCCGAGTTGGGTTCGGTGGAATGCCAGCCGCTCGGCAGTCACGTCGGCGGCGGACATGTACGTGCCGGCGGGTTTCCGCCACAGTTGGATATTGCCATGGATTGCACTGCTACGAAACAATTGACCGGCCAGGGCGTTATGCCGGTTGTTGTTGCGCCCAGCTACAACAACGCGGGGACGGTCTGTAGCGTCCTGGACCGGGTGCTGGCCCTGGATCTGCCGCTGATCGTCGTCAACGACGGGTCCACCGATCCAACCGCGGGACTCCTGGCGGAGTGGGTCCGGAGGCATCCGGGCGCGCCCGTTCGCGTCCTGACGCACCCGGTCAACCGCGGCAGGGCGATGGCCTTGCGGACGGCCTTCGCCGAGGCCGGGCGGCTCGGCTACACGCATGCCGCGACGATCGACACGGACGCCCGGCTGGATCCCGAGCAGATCCCCGCGCTGCTGGAGGCGGCCCGGCGTGAGCCGGACGCCCTGGTTCTGGGCTGGCGCGACGAGCGCAGCGGGGATTACCCCTCCCAGAGACGGATGGGCCGGCGTTTCGGCAATCTGGGCATCCGTATGGAGTGCGGGCTACGCGTCCGCGACAGCCAGTGCGGGCTGCGGGTCTACCCTCTTCGGCTGGTCAACGACGTGCGGTGCCGCGCGGGCCGCTTCGGGTATGAAAGCGAGATCATCACCCGGGCCGTCTGGGCGGGCTTTGCGATCGTCGAGCAGCAGGTGCATTGCCATTATCCGCCGGACCGGCAGCGGGTCAGCCACTATGGACTCTGGCGCGACACGCTGCGCATGTTGGGGACGCACGGGCGTCTGATGGGCCGCGCGCTGATTCCCTGGCCGCACCGCAAGCTGGTCCGCCGTGTCCCGGTTGCGGCCAGGACGCGCCGTTCGTGGCGAAGCTGGCTGGAGTGGCTCAGCCCGGCCGCCCTGTGGCGCCAAATCCGGCACGATACGGAAGACCGCATGAACATCGCCGCGGCCGTCTCGATCGGGGCCTTCATCGGGTGCCTGCCGGCCATGGGCTACCAGACGCTGCTGAGCCTGTACGCGGCGCGGCGGCTGCACCTGCACCCGGTGGCCACCGTGCTCGGCTCGTACGTATCGGTCCCGCCGATCGGGCAGGCCATCTGGGTGGCCTCGCTATGGCTGGGGCACCTGTTGCACGCAGGCCAGATCATGGTTCTGCGCGACCTCGACCCGTCGCATCTGACGTGGCGGACGGCTGGCGGGATGCTGGTCGAGTGGCTGATCGGCGGCGCGTTGATCGGAGTGGTCCTGATGCCGGCGGCGTTCCTGGTTACACTGGGGGCATTGGGCCTGGTTCGGCCGAGGTTTGAGGCCGGGAAGTCGTAGACGATCCTGTGGTGTGAAATGGCGAGGAATCCGCCATGGAGGACGCCTGGTGCCGCTGCTGACCGCCCAGCCGAGCGAGCCACTGTCTGACAGGCCGGTTCGGGTGGCGGGGGAGCGCATCGAGACAGCCGCGGCGTGGACCTTCCTGTCGGCGACGGTCCTGCTGCGGGGGGTCTACGTCTTCGGCTACAAAATCGACAGTGACGAGCCGCAGCACCTGCACGTGGCGTGGGGGTGGGCGCACGGGCTGCTGCAGTATCGGGACCTGTTCGACAACCACATGCCGCTGTTTCACATGGTCTGCGGGCCGCTGGTGCGCCTGCTCGGTGATCGAGCGGACCTGCTGATCTGGATGCGCCTGGCCATGGTGCCGCTGTTTGCCGCCGAGCTCGGGTGCGTCTATCTGATCGGGAGGAGGCTGTTTTCGGCGAGGGTCGGCCTGTGGGCGGCGGTGTGGGCCGGGTTGCTGCGCCCGTTCTTCGTGGATAGCGTGGAGTTCCGGGCGGACCATCTGTGGGCGCTCTGCTGGCTGGCGAGCATCGCGATTGCGGTCCAGCCGCCGCTGACGATCCGCCGCAGCCTGCTGGTGGGCTTGACGGTCGGGGCGGCCATCGGCGTATCTCTCAAAACCGTGTTCCTGCTCGGCGGGGCGGCGCTGGCGGGGCCAGCGGTGATGCTCGTGACGGTGCGGCAGTACCCGTGGCGGTCCCGGGCGGCGCGGCTCGTCGCGGTTGGTCTGAGCGCGGCGGCGGCCGCGGCGGTGGTGCCAGTGCTGATCGTCGCGTTCTTTTGCTTCAAGGGCGCCGGACGCGAGTTCTGGTACGGTTCGATCGGGCACAATGCCGGCCTGGGGCTGATACCGGCGACCTGGCGGTGGGACCTGCTGCTGGCGGGGTTGCTGGCGGGGGCAGCGGGCTACTGGGCCGCGATCGACAACGGCCTGCCCCGGCCACTGGTGCTGCGTCGACTGTTCGTGCTCTTTCAGGTCGGAGCCGCGCTGGGGCTGCTGTGTATCTGGCCCGTGGTCGCTCGACAGGATTACGTGGCGATCTACCCGCTGCTGGCCGTGTCGGCCGTGGCAGCCGTGGACAAGGGTCTGCGACACCTGCGGGGCCTCCCACGCCTGGTGAATTCCCGGTGGCCGAGCGCACCAGAGGTCTCTGGCCGTGGTCGGCGCGGTCGTGGCGGCGGTCCAGCTGGTGGCTTTGGCGAGCAAGGCCCCGTGGACCGGCAGTCAAATGGAGACGCCGCTGCGGATGTGGCGGGAGGTCCTCACACTGACCGATCCGGGGCAGTTGGTGATGGACCTCAAGGGGGAATTGATCTTTCGGCCGCGGGCGTATTTCTACGTGCTGGAGACCGTGACGGCCCGCCGCCTGGCCGACGGGACGCTCAAGGACACGATCCCCGAGCGCCTCATGGGAGACCAACACGTGCGTGGCCAGTTGCTTCCGGGAGCGACTGCCGGCGCGGCGCTGCGGTTCATCCAGGACAACTACGTGCAGGTTGGGACGCTGCGGGTGGCCGGGCAGGACCTGCGGGCGCAGTGGGCCGTCTCCGGGGCGATCCGGTTCGACGTGAAGATCGCTACCCGATACGGCATTGTCACGCCGGAGGGGCCGGCCCGCGGTGCCCTTGATGGCCAGCCGTGCGACGGTCCGGTTTTTCTGCGAGCGGGTCGGCACGAGTATCGGCCGGCCGCCGGCGAGGACCGCGTGGTCCTGGTGTGGGCGCAGGCCCTGGAACGGGGGTTTCGGCCCTTCGGGCCGACGTTGGCGGACTCGCGGAGATGAACCTGCCCCTGGACGAACGCAGCCGCGTGATCCACCGTCATGTCTCGCAGGTGCGGGTGCACTCGTGGCGTTTGCCGGCGATGGCCGGGCCGACCGAATGGTTCCTGCCGGTGCCGTCAGGCGGGCGCCCGGGGTAGTCGCGGCGGCGCGGATTCGGGACTCCCACTGCTACCGTGGCCCGATGGCGATGAAGTGGAACAGTCTATCTACTGGGCCACCACCAATATCTCCCACTCCGATCAGGACAGAGTTCACGGTAGGCGAGTATACGCCGGTAATGGTGACTATCCCGTCGCCTGCGGCCGTCACGGTTGGCGAGCTAAAGAAGGGGGCATTGAAATCGATCTGGTAGAAGCCGGTACTCGTGTGAGACACCGTAAAACCGGAGCCGGCAACGATGCCGCCGGCGGAGTTGACGGTGCCTCGGAGGATGCGCAGGTTCTCGTCGCCGCCGGTCGCGTAGAGTGACGTGTTGTTTCCCAGTCGGACGTTGCCACTGCTGTCTACCACCAGCCGATTGACCGGCTCTCCGGCGAACGGGGCCTGCGTTGCGATCGCCACAGTTCCATACGTGGCGCTGATCCGCGATGTCCCACCGTCGGGATGCACGACCTGATTGGCGCCCGCAGCGTCGGCATAGTAGTTATAGCCCAGGTGGATGCCGTCGCCGAAATGAGGATAGGAGCCGTAGAGGAATCCATTGGAGTTGCCGCCACCCATCCGCAAGTGGTGGTAGTCGCCGCTACCGAGACCGAACTCGGCATCGCCGTTGATCGTCAGGCGCTGGCCGGTGATGGCCGTGCCCAGCGGACCGGCCTGCACGACGGCCCCCAGGAGTGCGCACACCACGGTCACGATTCGCCATCTTCGAGCCTTCATCACCGGATCCCCTGCGTTTGCGGTCCTTCGGGCTGCAAGGCATTCCTCGCCACCAGGGAACGTCGGCCTGACTTTGGTTTCCTCTTGTCGCGCAGATCAGTCCCGAATCCGTCTCCGCTGTCCGGGACGTTCTTCCCGATCGTTTACCTGTGCAACTGAGCCTCCAGCCTGGCGAGCCGTTGGCTGAGCGCATCGATCTGCTGTTGCTGGACCTGGATGCGCGCGTCCTTTTCCTGGATCTGGCGGTGCAGGCCCTGGATGGCCGCCAGGGCCACCCCCTGCGAATCGAGTGTGCTGATCGTCTTGTCATCGTCCCCCATGTGGAAGGCCGAGTGGAAGTCCTGCGCCATCGGACCGATGTGTCGGACAGACTCCTTTTCGTTCCTGTACTGCCAGGACAGGATCGGCAGGCGCAGGACCTGCGCCAGCACCTGTTGCGGGTCGATCGGCCGCAGCGCCGTTTTCGCGTTGCGATCCGATGACGGGTGCAGGTTGCCGTTGGCGTCCAGGTAGGCCCCGCTGGAGAACTGTACCGGCTGGGTGGGGTTGGATACGCCGATGCCGATGTAGTCGCTGACGTACAGCAGGCCATGGTCGGTCCCGTCGATCGACAGGTGCGCCTTGAAGGTTGTGCCATCACTGACGAACACGTAGGGCTGGCCGCTGCCGCTCTTGGCGGTCAGACCGGCTCGCTGCGTCCCGGTCGAGTCGTAGGCGATCAGCGCCCCGTTGTCCGGCCCGCCCACGCCGTCCGGGCCGATATAGGTCGTGTCCAGGCCGCCGGATCCTACCGTAACGATGGTCCCGCTGCCCGTCGGGTCGTGCACCTCCAGGTTGGCTCCCGGCGCATCGACGTTGATGCCAACGTGCCCGTCCGGCGTGACGGACAGTTGCGAGGCGAGGCTGTTGTTCGTGTAAAACAGCAACGGGTCGTTGGTTACCGTTCCCAGCCAGCCACCCGTCCCGTCGACATAGGTGGCCAGCGTCTTTCCATCTCCTGAATGCTCGATGCCGTAGGCGGCGACATTCGTCGGGGTCACCACGGTTAACTTCGAGCCGGGCGACGTCGTCGCCACGCCGACGTTGCCATTGGCCGCGTCGTAGAAAAGCCCCTGGGTCTGAAGAGCATACGGCACCGGCGCAATCGCCTGCCGCGGCGTAAGTGTCGTGTCAGCTGCCGCTACCTGCCGGCGTGCGGACCTGGATCAGCAGGTACCGCGCGTCGCCGGTGAAGACCGCGCTGCCAAAATCCACCTGCACCGTGAACAGGCCGCTGACTACGTTGACGCTGGCCAGCGTGATGGGCCCGGCCAGGACGGTGCCGGCCGTGGCGGCATCGTAGAGGGTGAAGACCAGGTCGGCCGTACCGACGTACGGGGCGCCCTGGCTCTTGAGCTGTCCCTGGTAAGTGATGGCTGAGGCTCAGTGACGCAGCAGCTGCGACTGACAGTAGGGACAGCCCCATCAGCAGCATGCGGCAGCCTGACGCAATTCCACTCGAAAGCATGGTTAACCTCCTAATAAGGACAATGTCCCCCCGAGGGGACACTTCTGAGTACGTCGTCCCGCGGCAGGAAGCCCGGATTGTCTTGCCAGGTCGTACCGGCCGCCACTCTGGGCCGCGGCGGGCGGCACGAGTGGCACGAGCACCAGCCACAACAGGCCGGACTTGCCGCCGAGGTCGATCTTGACCATTGGAGCACTCATGGTGTTTTCTCCGATGCCCAAGTGAGATAATCGTCGGACGCGTAAAGACTTCAGTGGCCTATGGCCACCGTACCGCCGCCGTTGTTAATAAGCAGGACATTCTTGCCGATGGTGAGGTTCTCGAGATAGATGTTGCCCTTGATGTAGATGATAGCGGGCTGATTGGCCGGTGCGGCGTTGACGGCCGCGGTGACGGTCTTGAACGGATTGGTGGCGGTTCCGTTCTGCGGGGAGCCGGCGAAGTTGCCATCTACCCAGAAGGCGGTCGCGTTGACCATAAGGTCGTTGAACAGGTTGCCGCCGTTAAAAGTCCCCCAGCCGGTGACGTTGTCGTAGGCCGCAACGGCCGGATAGGTGACGTTGTTTCCGCTCGTGATGTCGTGGAAGTCGGAGGCGTATCGCGCCGTCTGCGCCAGGTAGTAGAGGGTCGGGTTGAGGAACCCGAGGTTTCCCAGGCCAATGCCAGCGCGGTGTTGATTGACGAGGGCGGTATAGGCTGCCCAGAGGGCGCGGCGCACGAGGTACCGCCATAGGTTCCGAACCAGGTTCCGTAGTAGTAGATCGAGTAGCCGGTGCTGGGGCTGGAGTTAAGGCTGACATCGGGCAGGTTACGAAAGGTGGATGATCCACCGGAGCCGGGGGATACGGCGGCCGACTGATAGATCGGGATTGGCCAGATGGTGCTGATGCCGCCGGTGCTGCCGCTCCACGCGGTTTCCGAAGTATATGCGCCGCCCGCTCCGTTGGTGGTGAGGGTTGTGCCGCCAACGCCGGTGACATAGGGTTGTGCGGAGGGGTCCTGTACACCGAATTGCAGGATGGGGTTCCCGTTACTGTCCGTACCGGTCTGGACCTTGTCGCCGAAGTCGCCTGTCGCGGCGAAGAAGGATTGTCCCTGCGTCGCCATCTGTTGAAACGCGGTATTTTCGCTGTTGCGAATGGCAGCGGAGGGAGAGGAATCCAGACCATAGTACCAGGAGGAACTGACCTGCTGGGCGGCATTGTCGCTGGCGATGCGGTTATAAAGATCGGTGTAACTGGTTCCCTCGTAGATGATGATTCTGGTCGCACCGGGCGCCAGGGCAATCGCCAGCTCAATGTCGAGTGTCACTTCGGCCGGGCCCAGCGGATAGGGAACCTGCAAAGTGGCGGCGGTCGGTGTGCCGGTGACGCCATTGAGCAGAACGTTTTGCAGGGTGACCTGCGGGAGGCCGAACTGGTTTTCATACGCCGTGATGTCGCTGGGCAGATAGCCGTCCCTTTCGAAGAGCGCGATGGTTTGGCCGGCTCCGTTTTCCGTGATGCCGTTCAGGTTGTAGGCGGTTTTGATGTCGCTGGGCGCCAGTCCGTTGCCCGGGCCCGTTCCGATCCCATTGGCCAGCGCAGCCGCATTGTTATTTGCTCCTGACGCGGCTGGCATGATGATGTTGGATCGTGGCTCCACCGCGTCGTCCAGACCGACGACGCCGGCGACTCGAGCTGCAATGGAGGCGGGAAACGCAGGTTCTGCGTCGGGGGTGTGGAAAATGCGGCCGCTGGCCGCCTGAAAACGCATCAGATGGACGCCGAATGTCGCCTCGATGACTCCGGCGGGACCCGCCACATTGAGTACCGCGCGATTGGCGTGGGTATTCGTGACGCGCAATCCGTGTTGCTTTACGAACGCGATCACGGCGTCGTAATCGGCTTGCGTGGGGCCAAAACGATCGGCGAACTCGCCCGTTTTGAGGTAGTGGCGATAGAGTGGGTCTCCGGGGGTGTAAAGGCCCTTAAGAAGGGCACCGAGTTGCGCCTGATTTCTCACCGGCAGGGTGATGGCGAACTCTATCTGCTGCGTTTTGTCGAGTGCCCCGATCGACTGTGCCTGCGCGATAAGAGGAGAGAGATTGCCTCTGAGACGAACTGCCGCCTCCTGGGTCGTGGCCACGCCGGCGGTGGCGACTCCGACGAGCGCGCCGCAGAGCAGTGCAATAACGGCGCAGCCCTTACCTCTCGCACAGCGTTCTGCCGTGTTGTGTCCCCTGCTTCGAAAGACAGTCGGTCCACGGCGAGTGCCGCGAGCACTGAATCTTGTGAAGGCTTTCATGCCCAAGCTCCTGTCAAGGGAAAATGGTCGTATTCCTCGCCGGTGGTTATTGGAGCGAAACCAGGACCAACACGAGTCCGCGGCCCTTGTCGAGCTTCGACATGGCCTTGCCGATGATCGCGCCTTGCGCCGAGGCACGGTCCGTAACCTTCATGGCGTGCCCCGGAGTGGCAGACGTGGTCAACTGATCGCCCGGCTCGATGGCTCCGTACTTGGCGTCGCAGCGGCAGTAGACTCGCCCGGTCAGGGCTACCTGGTGCTTTCCGTCGGCGATCGAGCCCGGCTGGCCCATGGACAGCCCCGGTTGCAGTCCGCCGGCGCCGCTGATCACCCCCGCCACACATCGATCATACGGTCGGCTTGCCACCTTCAGCTGCCCGGGATGCTTCGGATCAATAATGATCACCATTCCCGGCTGCACGTCGTTTCCACCCACGTCAAACGGCTCGGCCAAGTCGGCCCCTCCGAGGATCTGCAGAGTCTTGACCTGGGCCAGGCCGTCCGCGTAGAGGGCGATATTGCTTCCCTGGCCGTTACTGTGGAAATACCCGCCCGTCGCCCCGATGCCGTAGACGCCGACACCGCTGGTGCTGGTGCCGTAGACGCCGCTGTGGTTATCGCTGCTGCCCTGGATACCGTCTTGGCCGGAGGCGGTGCCCACGACGCCCGGAGCGCCGCCGCCCAAGCCTGTACCCTTGACACCGGCACCGATGGCACCCGAGCTGGTGCCGAAGACGCCGACACCGCTGGTGCTGGTGCCGTAGACGCCGCTGTGGTTATCGCTGCTGCCCTGGATACCGTCTTGGCCGGAGGCGGTGCCCACGACGCCGGGAGCGCCGGTCAAGCCTGTACCACTGACACCGGCACCGTTGGCACCCGAGCCGCTGCCCTCGACACCGGTGCCACCCGACCCCGCGCTCCCGAGAACGCCCGCGCCACTCCCCGTATTCTGGCCACGGATGGCCGCGGATGTGCCGGCGACTACGTGCAATAGGAAAGCAGGTGTGTTCGTGCCAATGCCGACGTTGCCCGCGGAGTCAATCGTAAGGCGATCGGCATTTGCAGTGATATCCCGCACGTTCAGCTTGTTCGCGCCTTGGCTGGAGGTCGAACCCGTGGCGAGCACTTCCCATGTTCTTGTTCCTGAGCCGGTGGTCTTCATGACGAGCCCTGCTCCTATTCCCGAAGCCGGCCCTTCAATCCACGCTCCGCTCTGGTCAGCAGCCAGGATCTCCAGCTTTGCACCGGGGGTTGGGGTGCCGATGCCCACGTTGCCGTTGGTATAGGAGATGTTGCCTCCGCTCGTGACCCAGGGCCCGCCGGCGAACTGCGCATAGGGTGTCACGGCGATCGGTTGGCGCGGCGCGAGCGTCGTGTACGAGCCGCTACCGGTCGGCGTGCGGACCTGGATGTCGATCCAGCGGGCATCCCCGGCAAAGGCGGCTGCGCCGAAGTCGATCTGCACGGCAAACAGCCCGGTCACGACGGTGACGTTGGTCAGCGTGATCGGGCCGCCTTTTACGCTTCCGGAAGTGGCGGCGTCATATAGCGTGAAGATCAGGTCCGCCGATCCTGCATACGGGGCGCCCTGGGTTTTCAGCTGCCCCTGGTAGGTGATGGCTGTCCCCACGGAAGCGCCGTACGTTGCCAGAGACCCGGCCATCACGCAGACCAGAATGGCCCACAAACAAAGCGAACGAGTTTGCATAGCGGTTCCCCTTTCTGGAGATTGCGTCTGTCATCATGCCATGGCCGGATCACAAGCGTACCTGCTTCCGGCAAGAACGGACAATGCCGCCCCGGCGCGGCGCTGCCTGGCGCGTTACGTCGGCCGGAGGTGGCTCTTGACAAGGATCACGTTCCGAACGTGGAGATCATGATCAGCAGGTCGATCACGTCGACGGCACCGTCATCGTTCAGGTCGTCCCACGGTTCGAACCCGGGGCCGCCTTCCAACGTGCCGAAGCCTTGGATCAGGTAGAGCAGGTCGATCACGTCGACGTGGCCGTCGCCATCGATATCCCCCGCGATGGCAGCCGGGACCGCCCAGAAGCCGCCGGTCAGGCTGTAGGTGCTGCCCGTCATCGTGCCCACAGTCGGCTGGCCGATGGTGCCCTGGAGCGAGTACAGCCCGGTGCCGTCGCGGCTCTTGCCGCCCCCGCCAGCCACAACCGTCCACGTCAAGTCATATCCGCCGCCGCTCTGGGCGACCAGCGGAGTCGCCGTCCCCGCGCATAGTGCGGCAATCATGCCTGCGGTGAACCACCTGCCGGAAACCCCCGGGAATCGCATCTGCATGGTATTCCCCCATAATTGTGTACCGAATGCTTCCCCTGCCGGCAGCCGTGCAGCGCTGCCTGCGAAATGCCGGGGCCTGACGAGATGTGCTCCCAGCCCCGCGTATCATACTATTACCTCAAGAGCCGCGAATCGACCCGGCATCCATTTTGTCGAATGGAATGGCGCTGCGGGCGCCTGGTGTCAGCGGCGCCCGAGTCCAACCGGCCGCGCGACGCGACCATGCAGCTGGCTGGTTTTGTCGGGACCGTGCGAGTGTTGAGCCTGGCATGCGGCTGCCTGCCGGGGTTGTCTCGTCATGCACGGCCAGCCGCCCATGCGTCCATGGTCGCCGGATGCCTAAGATCCTATAGTTACGGAAGTAATCACTGGGCACCAGGAGATCCGTCGATGGGCAGGGTAACCCACCTCGATGCCGACGCGGTTGTCGTGGGGTCAGGTCCGAACGGGCTGGCCGCCGCGATCGAAATGGCCCGCGCCGGCTACGCGCCCGCCGTGTTGGAAATGGCGCCGACCATCGGCGGCGGGTGCCGCAGCGCGGAGCTGACACTGCCGGGCTTCGTCCACGACGCCTGCGCAGCGGTCTTTCCCATGGCCGCAACCTCTCCGTTCTTTGCCACGCTGCCGCTGGCTGAGCACGGCCTGGCATGGGCCCAATCGCCGGTGCCGCTGGCGCATCCGCTCGATGACGGTTCGGCTGTGATGCTGGATCGTTCGTTGGAACGGACGGCTGGGGACCTCGAGCCCGACCGGGACGCCTGGCTCGAACTGATGGAACCCCTGGTGGCCAGCTGTGGGAAGATCCTGCCCGACATCCTTGCCCCGCTGGGGCTGCCTCGCCATCCGATCCTGCTGGCGCGTTTCGCCCGGCGGGCCTTCTCTTCGGCCAGTGGCGCTGGTCGACCGCTTCTTCCGGGGGACTCGCGCCAGGGCGCTGATGGCCGGTCTGTGCGCCGACTCCTGCCTGCCGATGGAGCAGGCGCCGTCAGCGGCGTTCGGGCTGATACTGGCGATGCTCGGACACGCGGCTGGCTGGCCCATGGCCCGCGGCGGTTCGCAACGGATCGTCGAAGCCATGGTCAGCTACTTGCGGTCACTCGGCGGGCAGGTCGTCACGGGCGTACACGTTCGGTCCCTCAGCGATCTGCCGGCGGTAGGGACCGTCTTGATGGATGTTTCGCCGCGGAGCCTGGCGCGCATCGGCGGGTGGTGGCTGCCCCGGCTGTACCGTCGTCAGCTCGGAGGCCTACCGCTACGGTCCGGGTGCGTTCAAGATCGACTGGGCGCTGGACGGGCCGATCCCCTGGCGAGCCGGGGCCTGCCGCCTGGCCGGAACGGTCCACGTCGGCGGGACCTTCGAGCAGATTGCCGCCTCGGAGCGGGCGGTAGCGCGGGGCGAGTGTCCCGACGAGCCGTTCGTGCTCGTTGCCCAGCAGAGCCTCTTCGATCCCGGTCGCGCGCCGGCTGGCAAGCACACCGGCTGGGCGTACTGCCACGTGCCTAACGGGTCGAAGGAGGACATGACCGAGCGGGTCGAGCGACAGATCGAGCGGTTCGCGCCGGGCTTCCGCAAGATCATCCTGGCGCGGCATACGCGGACGGCCGTGCAATTGGAGCGATACAACCCGAACTGCGTCGGCGGGGATGTCAACGGCGGCCTGGCGGACATGCGGCAGCTGTTCATCCGGCCGGTTGTCCGGCGCAACCTGTATGGCACGCCGATCGAGGGGCTGTTCATTTGTTCGGCGTCGAGCCCGCCGGGCGGGGGCGTGCACGGCATGTGCGGCTACCACGCCGCGCGGGAGGCGATCCGGCAGCGGGAGCGCGCTTCGCGGCAGAAGGCGGTCGTGCGGTCGTAGCGTGCTCAGACCTTCGCGAATCTGAACAGCCTCATCGCGTTATCGTGGAGGATCATCTTCCTGGCCTTGGGCGGCACCTTTGCGCCTTCGATCTTGGCGATCTGCGAGGCGAAGCCGCGGAGCGTGCCGTCCGAGCCGAAGACGATTCGCTCGGGGCCGAGGTCCCGCAGGGCCATCTCCAGGAAGCCCTGGGTGGGGTTGGCCCCCGAGGTGTCCACGACCACGCTCGGGCAGCGCCGTACCGCCTTGATGCCGAACTCCCACGCTCCGCCGCAGTGGGCCATGATCAGCCTTGCCCGCGGGTAGCGCCGGGCGAGATTGGCCATCTGCCGCGGCTCGGTCTCGCTCGCCTCGTTGCCCTCTGTCTTCAGCCAGGTGTGTTGGAGGATCGGGATGTCCAGGTCAATCGCCCGCTCGACGATCGGGAAGACCTCCGGGGCGTCACAGACGCACGCCACCCACAGCTTGATCGCGATCAGGCCCGCATCCAGGCAGCGATGCAGCTCGTCCAGGCACGCCTGACGGCCGAGGTTGGGGTTGAGGTAGCAGTACCCTTCGATCCGGCCCGGCCAGCCCTTCACCAGCGCGATCGTGTGATCGTTGGCCTGGCGGATCTGCTCCGAGGTCGGCTGCACGACCAGGTCCGTGCCCATGGAGGTGATCAGCCGCGCAATATCGAACCGTGCGGCCAGCTCCAGCACGCGTTCGACCCTCGCGCGGTCGGCCGGGTCAGCCATGAGGTGATAGTGCATGTCGATGATCATTGGCTGGTCCTCCCGGCTGCCTGCTCGCCCAGGAATCGTAGGGCGTTGCCTCGAGTGATCCGGTCGACCTGCTCTTTCGTCAGGTCCGTTTCGCGCAGCTTGTATACCGCGGCGATGGGGATCATCAGGGGGGCGTTGGTGCCCAGCAGCAGGTGCTCGTCGCCGAACTTCTCGACCAGTTCGCCCACCTGTCCCAGGCCGTCCACCCACGCGATGTCGAAGAAGAGATTGGGGCACGCGCGGGCGGCCGCCGCATCCTTCAGGGCGGGCTCCGTCTCGACCCGGACGTTCAGCAGCGCGATGTTCAGCCGGCTGAATCGCTCGGCGATGTCGAGGATGCCATCCAGGCTTGCGGGCACGACGTGCGCCCGCGGGTGATGCATCCGTGGGTCGGAGATCACCGGGGCGATCTGCACGGGCAGGCGGGCCTCCTGCAGCGTTTCGAACAGCTCCAGGCAGCAGCGGTCGGTGATCCTGTAGCCGTGGTAGCTCGGTAGCAGCCGCACGCCCGTCGTCCGCCATTGGTGCCGGCACTGGTCCAGGTCGCCCTGCCAGTCGGGGTAGCTCGGGTCGATCACGCAGAACGGCAGCAGTCTGTCGCGGTATCGCTCGACCGCCCTGTGCAGCCGGACGTTGGCCTGCTGGATGTCCCTGTACAGGACCGCCTCCAGCGGCGCCACGCAGGCCCGATCGATCCCGGCTGCACCCAGCCACTTCAGCAGCGCCGGCGGCGTGTTGTGCTGCAGCGCGGCGAAGGGCCACTCGCCCAGGCCGGCGTTGACATCGATCATGATTGGTTGCCCTCCGACGCATCCCACAGTTCGCGTCATGGGTCGCCATTGTACAGCGCGTCCCGGTGCCTTGCCCTGCCCGCGTAGAATCAGGTAGCGACCATAGGTGACCGGTTCGTGTGATCGGCCCGTGCCGCTTGTGTGTGTCGCCTGATTGCAGGGAGTACCCGATGCAAGAGAACCCGAATCTCAAGAATGGACCGGACGTTGCGAAGCACTGCCGTGACGATGCCCGCTGCTGCGAGGTCGGCAGCGGCAAGCGCCAGGACATCGACTTCCTCGACGCCTACAGCCGCGCGGTGACTACCGTCGTCGATGCCGTCGGGCCGGCTGTCGTGAGCATCGCTGTCCGCATGCCGGCCGATGCCCAGGGCGGCCCGCAGCAGGCCGGGGCCGGCTCGGGCGTGGTCATCGCCCCGGATGGCTATATCCTGACCAACAGCCATGTGGTCGCCAATGCCGTCGCGCTGCGGGCGGGCTTCACGGATAACCAGGTGCTGCCGGCCACCGTCGTGGGCACGGACCCGGCAACGGATCTGGCGGTCATCCACGTCGATGCCGCGGGGCTGGCTTACGCCATGCTCGGCAACTCCGACGCCCTTCGCGTGGGGCAACTCGTCATCGCCATCGGCAATCCTCTGGGGTTCGAATCCACCGTTTCCACCGGCGTGGTCTCTTCGCTGGGCCGGGCGATCCGCAGCATCGACGGGCGATTGATCGAAAACATCGTCCAGCACACTGCGCCGCTGAACCCGGGCAGCTCGGGCGGGCCCCTGGTGGATTCCCGCGGCCGGGTGGTCGGCATCAACACCGCGATCATCGCGATGGCGCAGGGGATCGGCTTTTCGATCCCGTCCAACACAGCCGAGTGGGTGGCCTCGCAGCTCGATGACCCAGGGGCGCGTGCGTCGCGGGTACCTGGGCATTGGCGGACGGCCGCGGCCCGTCAGCCGCTCGATGGTCCGCTTCCACAACCTGGCTGGCGACTACGTCGTCGAAGTGATCCGCGTGGAGCCGGATGGTCCGGCGGGGAGGGCCGGCATCCGCGAGGGCGACCTGCTGGCGGCCATCGACGACCAGCCTGTTCGGACACCCGACGACCTGCACCGCGTGCTGTCGCGCTGGTCAGCCGGCCGCACGGTCCGGGTTACGGTCCTGCGGGGGCAGGAGCGCCTGGACGTGGAGGTAACGCCGGTGGAGGCGGCGGCTGCTGCGAGGTAGCAGCCCGTTGGCCGTTCCATTTGCGGGCCACGGGCGTGCTCGTCCTCAATCGGTCCGCACTCAGCAGCCAAAGTCCCTGGCCGAGCCTGTCGCCGCCAGGCCCGGGAGGCAACGGGCGTGGGAATCCCCTTCCGCGGATGCACGTCTCTGACACGGGCGGGCTTTGACCTTTACAGAATGCCTTCATCTCCGTATTCTGTAGGTGCTGTTTCGGCCGGACACCTCGTCTGGCCCGGTCGTTCCGGCCGTTCGGCTGTCTCGTTTCTCATGCGTTCCGGCGGTACGCGTCGCGCGTCGTTGGTTTTCAGGTGTCGATCTCTGTCGTTGCCGATGGAGGCCTGCGCATGAAGATCGTACTGGTTTCCGTTCATACGCATCCGGTCGCGCTCGGGCTGCGGTACGTCTCCTCGTGCTTGAAGGCGGCCGGTCACGATGTCGAAATCCTGTTCATGTGCCCGCGCAAGGCGACCACGGACACCCGCTTCGCGCGGCCCGTGCTGGAGGCGTGCACGGAGCGTTGCCGCCGGGCGGACCTGGTCGGCATGAGCCTGATGACCGGCAACTGCCTGCGGGCGTGCGCGCTGACCGGGACGCTGCGTGAGACGGGCGTGAAGGCCCCGATCCTCTGGGGTGGGACGCACCCGAGCGTGGCGCCGGCCGAGTGTCTCGAGACGGCGGACATCGTCTGCGTCGGCGAAGGGGAGGAGCCCGTGCTGGAGCTGACCCGGCGGCTTGGCGCCGGCTGCGACCCGACAGGTGTCGCGGGCCTGGGCTTTCGCGCCGGCTCGCCCTTCGGCAACAGCCAGGCGATCCTGAACCCGGCCCACCCGCTGGAGGCCGACCTCGACAAGTACCCGTTCCCCGATTACGACCTGGCCACGCACTGGCTGGCCGGCAAGGAGGGTCTCGTGCCGGCCGCGGTGCAGAATCTCCGCGGTACGCTGCACCGCCTGCGGATCCTGACCACGCGGGGCTGCCCATACTCCTGCTCCTTCTGCAACAACACGACGATGGCTCGCACCTACGCCGGCAAGGGTCCCTGGGTCCGCAAGCGGTCCGTCGACAACATCCTGGCGGAGATTATCCAACTCCGCCGGGCGTTCCCGTCGATCGAGGAGGTCAACATCGTCGACGACCTGTTCTTCGTCCGCGACGACGACGAGATGCGGGAATTCGTCGAGAAATACCGGGCGCAGGTGAACCTCCCGCTGGAGCTCGATGCCCACCCCAACACCGTGACCGATGCAAAGGTGGCCATCCTGTCGCGCCTGCCCGTCAGCCTCGTGAGCATGGGCATCCAGAGCGCCAGCCCCAACACGCTGGAGCGGATCTACAACCGCCACACGCCGCCGGAGAGGATCGCGCAGGCCATCGAGGTGTTCCACAGGCACCGCGTCCCGACCGAATACCACTATATTGTGAACAACCCCTACGAGCCTGACGCCAACGTGATCGAGACGATGCGTTTCATCGCCCGCCACCACCGAAAGGCCGCGGCGCTGCGGGTCTTCCCGCTGATGTTCTACCCGGGCTGCCCGCTCTACGACCGTGCCCGCGCGGACGGCTTGATCGGTCCGCGCCACGAGGCGGCCTACAACGTCATCTATACCGGCAACAACCAGCTGGTCGGCTACAACTACCTGTCGATCTGGTTGCGGGTCGTGTTGGCGCTGCGCAACGCGGGAATGCCGACATGGATGGCCTTGGCACTGGTTTCGTTTGTTGCCGGCAAACCGGTCCGCTGGTGCCTGGACCGCCGGTACTTTCCGCCAGCCGCCTTGCTGAGCCTACCTGGTCGTGCGGAAGATGTACCAGTTGCTGATCTACCAGCCGCTGGTCAAGCCGTTGCGCCGCCTGCGCCGAAAACTCCGTCACAAGGATCGCCATCCCGAAGACGAGGTCACGCTGCCGCGCAACAACCTGGCTGCCGGGGAGCCCGCACCCGCCAGCCGGCACTGACCCGCAGTAGGCTGCCATCGGCGGCTGTGCGGCGCTGTCATTCCGAACCCCCTCGGGCGGCTGGAAGGAGAACTCACGTACGCGGGGGTGAGGAATCTTGTCTTTGCCGGGGAAAGATCGCTGCCGGTGGAACGTCGTTATGATCGGAGCGTTGCCGATTCTGCGTCTACTCCACCAACGGCAGGATTCCTCGGGCCTGGAAGGTGTGGCATACGCACCAGCTGCCGAATGGGAATGACACGCTCGGCCACGCTGCCATGGGTCTTGTCGTTGGCGCGCGGCAGGGAGAAACCCCCGCACGTGCGGGACCACGAACGAGCGCGGCTGGCGGATGCCGGGACCCGCGGGTCCCTTCGCATCCGCCAGCCGCTGTATGAGGAGGAGGTTCTTCGACCTGTTGTCGTCGGGGTCTGTCGCGCCTGGCTACTGGCCTTGCACCTGGTTGGCGGCAGCCGGCGCCGCCATTTCCAGCACTCCCCTGGACGGCTCGGAGGCAGGGGCCTTGGGCGTCTCCGGGGGCAACAGTCCGGCTGCGATCGGGTCGCCGACGATCTCGATGGCCGTGCTGTAGTTGGCCTTCGCGCCGATCTTGAACGACGCGCTCGGCTGGGTGGCGCTGCCGAACTCCGTCGACATCTCCAGCGGGGCATTCTGCTGCGCGCCGACCATGCGGCCCTTGTCCAGGTCCCACAGCCACGTGCCCGTGCCGCCCAGGCTGGTCATCTTTATCTGCACGTTTTCCATGCCGGGCAACTTGCTGCCGCCGGGCGTGGAGGCGACTTCCATGTTCGTCGTCTGGCCGATGCGGGCGATCCGCCGGCCGTCGATCGTCTCGACCGCCAGCAACTTGTTCCTGCTCTTGACGGTCACCTCGCCGATCGGTCCCATCTTCATCCGCTGCTCGGTGCTCCAGGTCTCGCCGATCCGCACCGGCTTTTTCGGCACCCACTGCGTGTTCAACAACTGGTTGCTCATGACGTTTTCCGACATCGACTCCTTCAGCGACTGGAGCATCGACTCTCCGCCGGGGAAGTCCTTCATGCCTTCGAACATCTCATCTATCCCTTCGAGCTTCAGGCACTTGCCCTCCGGCGTGACCGTCGCGGTGAGACTCTTGCCGGCGAACATCAGCCCGGTGCCCTTGCGCATCGCCTCGCTGGCGTCGTCCTTGCCAGGCTGGGAACTGGGAGGGTCGGCCGAGTCGAACCTCGCGCTTTTTCCGAAGAAGTTCATATCCATCGCCATCCGCTCGAACGTCATGCGGACTTTGGCGATGCCGTCGCTGTCGACCTCCAGGCATTCCAGCTTGATCCACTGCTGGATCTTCTGCGTCATCTTTTGCACCCCGATGCCCATGCCTTGCATGGCGCCCGCGATGTGGGTGACGCTGTGCATGACCACCGGTTCGCCCGGCTTGGGGAGCCCGTACTGCAGGACGTACTCCTCCTGCGCCCATGCCGCCGTCGCCATTGCCGTCACCGCCACTACCGTCGCTGCCATCCAAACCCGCTTCATATGATGATCTCCTGTGTTATATTCCGGCTGTTCCCTGTGCCCATTCCCGTCCACGAGCCTATTCGTCCGTCTTCTGCGCCTTCGGCTCGGCCGCCTCTCGCGATGCCTGCCCCGCCACCCGCAGCGCGTATTGCAGGTGCTTGAGAATCTGCCGCTGGGTCGCGGGATCGAGTTCCACTTTCTTGCCGGCCACGGTCACTTCGACCTTGCCGTCCTTCTCGACCGCCAGCTCCACCGTCTCCTTGTTGTCCTTGCCCTTTGCCTGGTGAGTCTTGCCGTCTTTTTCGCCGTCGGGTTTGCCGACCTGTCCGCTGATCTTCACCTTCCCCACATCGGCGCTGGGCAGGGAGGCCGCCTGCGAGGGTCCCGGCCAGTGGATCGGCATGATCCTGTTGAACTCCACCAGCTGCCCCAGCGCCACCTGCAGCTGGGTCGAGGTGTCCTTGAGGTCATCCGCGTGGCTGTCGCCCCAGCGGCGGCCCATGGTCTGCGGCTCGGCGAGCTTGTCGAAGACGCCCGTGGCCTGCCGGTAGGTCTGCTCCGCCTGGCCCAGCAGCTGGATCGCCTGCGTCTCCTGGATGTTCCCCAGCCGCAGGAATGCCCAGGCCCTCTGCGCGGACGGGGCATCGCTGCCCAGGACCTTCTGCAGCCTGCCGGGTGGCCTCGTCAAAGCGCCCCATCGTCAGCTCCGTCTCGACCAGCCGCAGCCAAGTTGTCTCGTTCAGCGAGGGGTGCTGCTGCGCGGCCTGCTGGTAGGTCGCCAGGGCCTTGTCGTACTGCTGGAGCTGGAACAGGCAATCCCCGATCCCCAGCGCCACCAGGCCGTCCGTGTCCTGCCCGGGCAGGTCCTGCTGCACTGACTGGAGGGCCGCCAGGGCCTCCGCGGTCTTGCCGGCGCCCAGCAGGTCTGAGGCCTCCGTGACCCGTTGGACCCACTGCGCCTTGGTCTGGGAGGCGGCGAAGTCCGACTCCACCGGGTCAGCCGGCTCCGGGACGTTCCGCCAGCGCGATCGCCGCCAGGCCCACCGTCGCCAGCACAATCATCATCGTGTTGTGTAAACGTGTCGTCATTTCATCGTCTCCCGCTGTATGTTCTGCCTCATCTGCGTGTTCCTTCGGTGCCTACAGGCCGCCTTGCAGCGCGGCCCGGTTCGAGATCATCTGGATCATGTCGGAGATCGGCAGGCCCAGGCCGTCCTCGGCCGCCGGTGGCGTGGTCATGCACACGGCGATCCGCATGGGCTCCTCCACCGGCCGCTGCGACTGCCCCTGCGCCAGCCTCACGCCAGCCAGGGCCACCATCGCGCCGCTTCGCCGGGCGCGGTCGTGTATGGCATCGCCGCCAGGCACGCCATCGCGACCGCATCGACCGGGGCCGCGGCGGCGACTGTCGTCTGCCTGGCCCGGTGGTCGCCGCCGCCGGAGATCGGGTGCCTCCCAGGCCAGAGCAACGCCAGTGCCAGCACCGCTGCCGCCGCCGTCAACCAGCCCAGCCGGGCCGCGAACCGCTGCGGCAGCACTCTCTCGACCGCCGGCGCCGGCTCGACGGCCGGCAGCCGGTCCAGCACCCGCTGATACAGGCCGGCCGGCACCTCGGGTGCGGGTGCCTGCTCGACCTGCCGGATCATCTCCAGCAGCGGCTGGTACAGCCCGCGGCATTGGCTGCAGGCTGCCAGGTGCTCCCGCAGTGCGGCCTCCCCGGCCCCGTCCAACTCGCGGTCCAGGTGCCGCTCGACCACCTCCTGGATGTCCTTGCATTGCGCGTTCATCGATTGCAACCCTCTTGGGCCGACAGGATCCAATCCCTGAGCTTCTGCCGCGCCCGATGCAAACTGCTGCGCACGGTTCCTTCCGGCATGTCCATCGCCTGGGCCACCTCGCGTAGCGACCGCTCTTGGTAGTGAAACAGCACGAACACCGCCCGTTGCTGATCGGGCAACTCCGGCAGCATCTTCTCCACCATCGCCAGCCGCTCGGTGGCGAGCGCCTCGGCAGGATCGGGCTCGGGCCCGGCCAGGTTCGCCAGGTGCCCTTCTGACTCGGCGGCGATCCGGAAGGTCTTGCGCCTCCTCAGCAGGTCCAGGCAGGTGTTGCTGGCCACCTTCAGCATCCAGCGGTCGAAGGTCCCTTGCGTCCGGTACGAGCCCAGGAAACGCATCGCCCGCAGCATGGCCTCCTGGGTCGCGTCCTCGGCATCGTGGCTGTTGCCCATGATGCGGACGGACAGGCCGTAGACGCGACCCAGGTAGCGGCCGACCAGGACCTCCGCCGCCTGGCGCTGGCCGGTGAGGGCTTGCCTGACCAGGTGGTCATCCTCGAAGCGGTCCGTCACGGTGTCCGGAGTTCCCATCGCCGCGCCCTTGTGTCCTTTGCTCTGCAAGTACAACCGGCATCATGCCGGAAAGTTCCCCGCTGTTCAAAGAAAAGGCCGGCCTGGGTCGAGATGAGCCAGGGCCTCTTACGATAAGTGGAGGCCGTTAACGGCTTTAGGTGGACATGCCTTCGACGGCGGTGGTGGCGCGGTCGGAAAGCCGATATGATGGCCTCGTTGGCTGCCTGAGTCTGTGCCATCAGTTTGCGGGCGATCTGCCGGCGACCGCATCGGAGCCGATTATGGACTGTCCCTGGAAGGCACGCTGGATACAGGACCCTCGTTTCGCGGCCCTCTCTCCGCGCGCCCTCCTGCACAAGCAGGCCCAGCCGATCGACCTGCCCGAGCACGACCCCGCCCTGCGAAACGTGCACATGCTGGCCCGCAAGCAGTTCGACCTGCCCGACAAGCCGGCCGCCGCAAGCCTGGCCATCACCGCCGACGACTACTACCACCTGTACGTCAACGGCCAGTTCGTCGGCCAGGGGCCCGCGCCGGCCTATCCCTTCCGCTACAACGTCAATACCTGGGACGTTGCCGGCACGCTCGTCCCTGGTCGCAACGTCATCGCCGTCCACGTCTACTACCAGGGCCTCATCAACCGCGTCTGGTACAGCGCCGACTATCGCCAGGGGATGTTCGCCGAGTTGGTCGTCACGACCGAATCCGGCCGGCGGATCACCGTCGCTTCCGACGACTCCTGGCGGATCCGCATCAGCCCCGCCTATCGCAGCGCCGGCGTGATCGGCTACGACACCCAGTTCGCCGAGGACATCGACGGCCGACTCCTGGACCGCGGCTGGCAGGAGGCCGGTTTCGACGATACGGTCTGGGGCCGCCCAGCTGCCCGCGACCTTGCCCAGACCGACTACACCTTCGTCGCTCAGGCCACGCCCCCGCTGGCCGTCTACAATCTGCCGCCCGTGTCGATCCACCAGGTCTCGCCCGGGCGCTACATTCTCGACTTCGGCGCGAGATCACCGGCACACTGGCCATGCGCGTTCAGGGGCAGGCCGGTCACCGCCTGGAGGTCCGCTGCGGGGAGGAGCTCAACGAGGACGGCTCGGTCCGCTACGAGATGCGCTGTAACTGCAAGTACCAGGACTTCTGGACGCTCGGCGGCGCCTCGCCGGAGACCGTCGAGTTCTTCGACTACAAGGCCTTCCGCTACGCCGAACTGCTCAACGTCCCGTCCCGCCTGGTCGTCGGCGACGTCTGGGCGGTCGTGCGCCACTATCCGCTGGACGAGCGGGCCGCGAGCTTCCACTCCTCCAACCCGATGCTGGATGACATCTGGGCCCTGTGCGCCGGTGGGGTGCGCGGCTGCTGCCAGGAGACCATCGTCGACTGCCCCAGCCGCGAGAAGGGCCAGTATGTCAACGACGCCGCCGTCACCGCGCACTCGCACATGCTGCTGACGGGCGATACGCGGCTGGCCCGCAAGGTCCTGGCCGACGCCGCCTCCAGCGCAGTCGTCTGCCCGGGGCTGCTGGCGGCGGCGCCGGGGGCGTTCTGCCAGGAGATCGCCGAGGCTAGCCTGCTCTGGCCGGTCTTGTTGTGGGAGTACTACCAGCACAGCGGGGACCTGGCGTTCCTGCGGGAGATGCTGCCCGTGCTGGACGGCCTGATGCGCTACTTCCAGCGCTACGAGGGCGGCACGGGACTTCTGGCGGACGTGTGCGAGAAATGGAACCTCGTCGACTGGCCGGACAGCTGCCGCGACGGCTACGACTTCGACCTCTCGCAGGGCAGCGGCGGGCGCGGCTGCCAGGCGGTCCTCAACGCCCACTATTACAAGTTCCTGGAGGCCTGCACTCGGGTCCGCCAGGCGCTCGGCCTGCCGGTCGACTCGCTCACCGGCAAGCGGGCGGCCATGGCACGGGCCTTCGAGCAGACCTTCCGCAGCGTGCGCAGCGGGCTGTTCGTCGATGCCGTCGGCAGCAACCACGCCTCGCTGCACGCCAACGCGATGGCCCTGTATGCGGGGCTCGTCCCGCCGGAGTCGATGCCGCCGGTCTTGGCGCTGCTGCGTCAGAAGGGGATGGCCTGCGGGGTCTGGTTCGCGCATTTCCTGCTGCAGGGGCTCATTGACGCGGGGCAGGTGGACTACGCCTTCGAACTGATGACCTGCGAGAGCCCGCACTCCTGGACGAACATGATCGCCGAGGGCGCAACCGCCTGCATGGAGGCCTGGGGGGGCGATCAGAAGTGGAACACCAGCTTCTGCCATGGCTGGGCTTCGGGTCCGGTGATCCTGCTGGTGGAGGCCCTCCTGGGCATCCGGCACGCCGAGCCCGGCTGGCGGACCATCGCCATTCAGCCGCGCCTGCCCCGCCTGATCAAGTCTGCCAGCCTGCAACTGGCGCTGCCGCAGGGCAGCCTCAACGTCACCTGGTCCCGCACCGACCGCGTGGAACTCTACTCGGTGTACGCCCCGCCGCAGGTCCGCGTGGTGTTGCAGGCCGACCCCGGCTGGCGGACCCGCACGGCCGACTCCGTCCGCGGCGGCTACCTCTTCGAGCGCCTGCTGGGATGAGGGTATTCTGTCCGCAAGGGATTCGCCCCCAAAGTGAAGGATTTCCGCCCGGGCCGGGTCCCTGATACGTGCCGGAGGAATCGCGATGGTCACGATTCGAGAGATCCGCCCCGAGGATGCGGCTGACTTCCTGGCCATGCTCGCCCGGCTCGACCAGGAGACCCGCTTCATGCTGGCTGAGCCCGGCGAGCGACAGACCACCGCTTCCGAGCAGGCCGACCGCATCCGCCAGGTCCTCGCCCGGGGCAACTCGACGATCCTGCTGGCCGAGTGCGACGGGCGGATCATCGGCCACGTGGCGGCCTTCGGGGGGACGTACCGCCGCAGCCGCCACACCGCCTACGTGGTGATCGGCATCCTGCGGGCCTTCACAGGCCTGGGCCTGGGGACGCGCCTCTTGGAGACGCTGGAGCAGTGGGCTCGCCAGCACCTGATCCACCGGCTGGAGCTCACGGTCATGACGCACAACGAGCGGGCGATCTGGCTCTACAGCAAGATGGGCTACCAGATCGAAGGCGTGCAGAAGGATTCGTTGCGCGTGGACGGGCAGTACGTGGATGAGTACCGGATGGCGAAACTGCTGTAGGTGGACCGCTAGTTCCTACGATACGACACTCCCCAACCTAACCCGCGTCTTTTCCTTGAGAAAGACTTTTCTGTAGGCTGCAAGTCGACGCTCAATGGCGTTCCTGTGCGCGCTGGCCCAGTCAATGCTTCCGAACATACCCATCAGGGTCCGGCGTCTGTATGGATTGATCCAGCAGACATACTCCACCTGCCCCCGAAGCTCGATTCTCCGTGAAGTACGGCCCGGTGAAGGGACCATCAGAGCCAAGCGCCCTTGCATCTTCGAGCCGCCTCTCCAGTTCGCGGATGTACTCCCAGCAAACGTCCACATGCCCTTCCCTGATCCGGAGCTTGGTTATGGTCATAGTCGGATCTGACAGCGGACCGCACTTGCGCTTGTTCTCCTGCATCCCGAACCCATGGTTGCCTACGATCCTCGTCAGCAGGTCTGCTACCCCAGCCTTCTCGGGCGAGAGGTCAAACCGTCCCGAAAGACAGATGTCGTCGACAAAGCGGGTGTATACGAGGCCCATCCTTTCGCACATTGCTGCAATGCGCTCATCGATCGGCCGGAAGATTCGATCCGCCAAGATCGGACTGGTAACCAGTCCGAGCGCGAGATTGTGCCTGTATGTGCAGAGCTTTGTCAGGAAGCGAGTGACGTCCGGAGAGCACTGCAGTGGGCCAGTGAACAGCCGATATACGCGCACGTGCGAGATGCTGGGATAGAAATCCGATATGTCAGCTGTGAGCGCGAACACCGATTCCATATGTGCTTGGGCATTTGCCTTGATGTGCCGCCCTTGGATGCCGCCATAGCTGTACTCAGATGGAGCCAGCTTCGGCAAGAGTATCCGTCTATAGATCCGCTCCTGCAGCGTTCGTAGCTTTCCGCTCACATCGAGAACTTTGCGTCGTTTGCCCGGCCTTGCAGGATTAAGGAGAATCAGCTCTTTGCAGTACTTATGCACATCCGCTGCGATTCTCTCCAGCTCTTCCAGCGAAGTGTCCAGCCTGTTGACAAGATGCTTCAGTTGTCTGATGCGGAGCATCTGTCCCTCGACGTTCCAGTTGGCTGGACGCCAATGGCGGAAGCTCCTTGCGCCACGCCTCGGCTAGCGCCGCGCTCGCCTCCCGTATTCCAGCGGGCAGTGCGTGGATATCGCCAAAGAGGCACCAGGCCATGACATACAAGTCGACCCGCCACAGGTGTCGGTACGTTTCAACCAGTTGCGCGGACGGAAGGGATCTCCCTTTCTCGATATTGCAGAGATGCACGGCAGTGATCCCGAGCATCTCAGCCGCCGCTTTCTGGGTGACCCCGTGGGCCTCCCGCACGTACTTAGCTGCCAACCCAACCTTCACCATGGTATCACACCGCCCCCCGGTTTCTTTTGGTTTGGGAGGTCTTAATTGGTTCGGTAGCCTTCGATTGCCAGCATTGCCATGGCCGTGAGGCTCTCAGCTCTTTCGGTGTCGGGCGGATCTTGGGTCAGGCATGCTGTAACCTTGTTGCTTAGAACCGTTAAGACCTCCCAATTGCTTGCGCCTGCATCTCCGCCCATCTCCAGGGCCATCCACCAGTCGATTACTCGCCTGATTCGAGGGTCCTCGCCGGGCGGGCCAGCAGGTGACAACTTGGTGCCATGCTTTTGCATGACTTTCTCCTAAGTAGGAACATAGCTCGAGCCCCCTCCTTCGGGGGCTACCACCTGTCAGCTGCAACCCCAGTCACGCCGCTGCGTCGGAGCAGCTGCCAGTGCACGTCCCAGGTGAGGCGACTCGCCGTCTCGCCCGGGATTTGCGCGATGCCCAGCGGGCACCGTTTCAGCCCTTGCGGGCAACTTGTGGCCTCGAAGGCCGCAAGTGCTTAGGAGATCAAATTGTCGATGGAATTAAACCACGGCTTTAATTGCGTGTCAAGGGCCAAATCATTTGCAGCCTAGACATTGTGGTAAGAATTGCCTGTAACTACCTCAGGTTGCGCTATTAGCAGATTGTTTGCGTATCTGCTCACATCCGGTCGCTGCTAGCCTTCCGTCGAGGCGAAGCCTTCTTCGGGTGGGGTCTGCAGCCGCTTCTGCTTATCCTGCGTGACCGGTTTGAGCCTCCCCGGCCTACTGCGTCACGTCTCCCCCGCAGGTCGTGGTGAACGTCTTGCCGGTAGCGTCGGTCATCGTGGTTGCGTTCGTCAGCAGGATCGTCTGAGGGTCCATTCTGCTCGACCGTCGCCGTACGCGAGGTCTGGACCACAGTGCCGTTGGCCGTGAGAGTCCCCGTCGTCTTGAGCGTGAGGGTCTGCCCGTCCTGGGTGATCGAGTCCACGTGCTCCTGGACCGTATAGCCGGTCCCCTTGTCGGTGAGTGTAGCGTCAGGGGCGATGTTCGAGTCGAACAGCCGCAGACCCCCCGCGTCGGTCACCAGGACCTTGCCCGGCGAGGTGCTCGTGCGGACCGTTGCGCCGGTGGCGTCTACCGTCGTACAGTCGAGCGTCCCCGAGTAGCTGCCGGCTGTCAGGACCGTGACCACGCCCGGCTGGGGGTCCGGTTTCTGGGCCGGACAACCACCGATCGCCAGAAGAGCAGCCAGTACGCCGAACAGGATCGTCCGCTTCATGGTTCGCTCTCCCTGAATATGCGCCTGCCCAACTCGCCCGCCAGCGCAAGAAGGTTACGCCATCCGAGGCTGCAAGACAATGCCCACGAACGGAAAACATCTTTCGAATGAGATGCTCGGCTGGGGCGGGCGGCAGGGCGTAAGCCGGCTGCGACTATCCTCGTTCCGACGACCCCCGGGCCCGATGCTCGCCGTTTCGCCCGCTCACTGCTTCGCCGTCGGCGCGAAGCCTTCCTTCGCCAGGGCCTGCAGCCGCTTCTGCTTGTCCTGCATCTTCAGGGCGGCGATCAGCTCGTCGATCTCGCCCTGCATAGCCAGTTCAAGCTTGTAGAGGTCCATGTTGATGCGGTGGTCGGTGACGCGGTTCTGGGGGAAGTTGTAGGTGCGGATCCGCTGGCTGCGGTCGCCCGAGCCGATCATCGTCTTGCGGGCCGAGTCGATCTGGCTCTGCTGCTTGCTGCGGAAATGGTCGTACAGCCGGCTGGCCAGGATCCGCCGGGCCTTGGCGCGGTTCTTGTGCTGGCTCTTCTCGTCGCGCATCGAGACGGTGATGCCCGTCGCGATGTGCTCCAGCTTGATCGCGCTGGAGACCTTGTTGACGTTCTGCCCGCCGGGGCCGCCGGCCCGGCTGACGTGCTCCAGCACGTCCTTGTCCCAGTCGATCTTGATCTCGATCTCCTCGGGCTCCGGCAGGACGGCCACGGTAGCCGCCGAGGTGTGGATCCGCCCCTGGGCCTCGGTCTCGGGCACGCGCTGCACGCGGTGGCCGCCGCCCTCGTAGCCGAACTCCTGGAAGACCCCTTCGCCCTTGATGTTGACGACCACCTCGCGAAAGCCCCCGCGCTCGCTGGGCGAGGCGTCCATCACCTCGAAGGCGTAGCCCTTCTTGGCCGCGTACCGCTGGTACATCTCGAACAGGTCGCGGGCGAACAGCGCCGCCTCCTCGCCGCCCGTGCCGGCCCGGATCTCCAGCAGCACGCTGGAGATGGCTGCCTCCTCGTCGGTTAGCATCGCGTCCGTGGCTGACTCCAGCAGCTCGCTCCGCTGCTTGATAAGGGTGGGCAGTTCCTCGCGGGCCATGTCCTGGAAGTCCTTGTCCGCGGTGTTGTCCGCCAGGATGGCCTTGTCGTCGTCGATCTGCTGGCTGATCTGCCGGAGCCTCTGGTACGGCTCGATGAACCGCCGCAGGCGGCCCTGCTCCTTCAGGAGCGAGGTCATCTTGGCGGCGTTGCCAGCCACCTCCGGCGCGCTCATCTGTTCGCTGAGGGCGTCATAGCGCTTGGCCAGTTCGCCCAGGCGTTCCAGCAGTTTCGCTTCCAGCTCGTTGAATTCTTCGGACATAGTAACGACCGGGTCTGGGGTGTCGGGTTTCGGGTCTCGGGAACGGCGGTCGTTCTTGCCGGCGCAACGGACTACTGACAACTGACAACGGACGGCCGTCCCTGTCGCGCACAAAAACCCGGTCCGCCGGGGCGTCCTATCGCAACCATGGCTGCGGGCGACCCGACCGACCGGGCGTGTAGATACCGTAGCTAAGCCTTCTTCGGCTGGCCCTTTTCCGCGGCCTTGGCCTCGCCCTTGGTGAAGTAGTTGCCGCCGTACTTCCTCTGGAACTTCTCGACGCGGCCGGCGGCGTCCAGGAACTTCTGCTGCCCGGTAAAGAACGGGTGGCAGGCCGAGCAGACCTCGACCTTGATCGGGTCCTTGGTCGAGCGGGTCGTCCAGGAGTTGCCGCAACCGCATGTGACCGTGGTAACTAGGTACTTCGGATGAATCTTCGGTTTCATGTCGATAAACCTCTATAATCCTGCCGCGATGGTCTGCGGAATCCCGTGGAGCCCGCGGGCCACCGCCGGGCGTACGCATTCGCAAAGATCCTCATTATAGGCAAACCACCCGCTGGCCGCAACTGCAGTTCCAGCCCAATGGGATCGGCCTTGACAGCCGGGCCCCAAGTTACTAGGCTCAATACGGTCGGGTCCGGCCGATGTTCCGGCTGCCACCCGGGGTACGCCAGTTCCGTCGGCGTACCGAGAGTAGGGTCAACCCTATCCTCAACCCCTCTGCGGGGCGTGCCTGTTGGGCCTTTGGGCTTTACGGGCAATGGGCCGAAAGGTGGTGGACACCGGCTCAGGCCTCAGAAGGGGCATGCGTAATGCCACTCTGGCGGGCTGCGACTGCCCAGCCAGTATCGCAAACGACGGGCACGAAACCGACTAGCCCGTGGTGTAATTGGTAACACACCAGGTTTTGGTCCTGGCATTCCTGGTTCGAGTCCAGGCGGGCTAGTGTTTTCTGTCCGTCCCGGTGTGCTGAAAAGGAGCTCAACTGGCATGGCTGGCGGTCTTGCGGCGGTCATTCTCGCGGCTGGGAAGTCCACCCGCATGGTCACCGATCTGCCCAAGGTGCTGCACGAGGTGTGCGGTCGCCCCATGCTCGCCTACGTCCTGGAGGCCTGCCGCAAGGTGGGTGTCCAGAAGATCCTCGTGGTCGTCGGCTACCGCAAGGACGACGTCATCAACGCCTTCGCCGGCCAGGACGACATCATCTGGATCGAACAGAAGGAGCAACGGGGGACCGGCCACGCCGTCATGATGTGCGAGGACGATCTCCGCAAGGGCGGCTGGCAGGACGTGCTGATCCTCTGCGGCGATGGCCCGCTCATCAGCGACAACGTCCTGGGCACGGTCGTCGAGAAGCACCGTTCAGAGAACGCCCTGGCGACACTGGCAACGAGCGTATTACCGGACCCTGCAGGCTACGGCCGGATCATTCGCGACACGTACGGCAACCTCCAGGGCATCGTCGAGCAGAGCGACTGCACGCCGGAGCAGAAGGGCATCAGGGAGATCAACCCCTCGTACTACTGCTTCCGCACCGAGCACCTGCTGGATGCCCTGCACAACGTCAAGCCCAACAACGTCAAGAACGAGTACTACCTGACCGACGCCCTGCACATCATGATCAGCCGGGGCCTCAAGGCCGTGGCGATCACCGCGGTATCGCCTGAGGACGTCATCAGCGTCAACAGCCGCCAACAGCTCTCGCTGGTCTCCAAGGTCATGCAGGAGCGGATCCAGGACCAGCTGATGAGCACCGGCGTGACGATCGTCGATCCCGGCAACACCTGGATCGACGCCCGCGCGGAGATCGGCCAGGACACCGTCATCCACCCGTTCACCTACATTCACGGGCGGGTCAAGATCGGCAGGCACTGCGGGGTCGGCCCGTTCGCGTACCTTCGCGATGGTACGGTGCTGGCTGACGACGTGGTGGTCGGCGTCTTTACCGAGGTCAAGAACACGGTGCTGGGTCAGGGTACGCGGCTGCGGCACCTCAGCCTACGTCGGCGACACGAAGACAGGCAGGAACGTGAACATCGGCGCCGGCTCGATCGTCGCCAACTTCGACGGCAAGAAGATCCAGCCCACCGAGATCGGCGACAACGCCTACATCGGCAACGGCGCGATCCTGGTGGCGCCGATCAAGGTGGCCCCCGGTTCGCATGTGGACCCGGGTTCGGTGGTCTACGGCAACACCAAGGAGGCCAACCACCGCGGCGAAAACGAGAAGGGCAGGAAGAAGTAGACGGAAAACGGACGCAGGGCGGGCTGCTCCCGCCAGCAGCTGTGGTTCTTGTGGCGTTCACTGGCCCCTGGTCTCTGACCCCTGGCCCCTGAAGCAGAACGGACCGAATGGAATGGACGGCTTGAAGATATTCTCCGGACGCAGCAACAAGGTCTTCGCGGATCGAATCTGCGAGTACCTGGGCCTCCCGATCGGCCGGGCCCACGTCGAGAACTTCCCGGACACCGAGCTGATCGTCAAGCTGGTCGATGACGTCCGCGGCCGCGACGCCTTCGTGATCCAGAGCACCTCCGCCCCGGTCAACGAAAACCTCATGGAGCTGCTGATGTTCATGGATTGCCTGCGGCGGGCGTCGGCGAGGCGGATCACGGCCGTCATGCCGTACTTCGGTTACGCCCGGCAGGACCGCAAGGACGAGGGCCGCGTGCCCATCACCGCCAAGCTGGTCAGCAACCTGATCGCCACGGCCGGGGCCGACCGCGTCCTGGCCATCGACCTGCATGCCGCCCAGATCCAGGGCTTCTTCGACATTCCGGTGGACCATCTGCTGGCGGAGCCGGTCTTCCTGGAGTACTTCAAGACCATGGACGTGAAGGACCCGGTGTTCCTCTCGCCGGACGTCGGCAACGTCAAGCGCAGCCGCTCGTACGCCGAGAAGTTTCACTCGGAGCTGGCCATCATCGACAAGCGCCGCATCAGCGGCTCGGACGCCCGCGTCCAGACAATCATCGGGTCGGTCAAGGGCCGCGACGTCATCATGGTCGACGACATGATCGCCACGGCCGGCACGATCACCCAGGCCGCCGTTGCGGTCCAGAAGGAGGGCGCCCGCTCGATCCGCGTGGCGGCGACGCACCCGGTGCTGTGCGGCCCGGCCGTGGAGCGCCTGGCCGCCGCGCCCATCGACGAGATCGTCGTGGCCGACACGATCCCGGTGTCCGAAACGATCAAGCGCAGTCTGCCGAATCTCAAGGTTCTCAGCGTCGCGCCGTTGTTCGGCGAGGCGATTCGCCGGATCCACCGCAACGAGTCGGTGAGCATCCTGTTCGTCAAGTAGATCAATGCAGGAACCGTCGTAGACAGAATTGCCAATAGGAGCAGTAGGATGAGCGAAGCGACGACCGTCACGATCAGCGGCAAGACCCGCCAGGACAAGGACACCGGCAGCAAGGCCAGCCGGCGCATCCGCCAGACCGGGTGGATGCCGGGGACCATCTACGGCCACAAGCAGGACCCGGTTTCGGTGCTGCTGCCGGTCCACGAGCTGGAGCTGGCCCTGCGCAAGGGCGCCCACGTCCTGACGATCGACCTGGGCGGCGCCAAGGAGCAGGTCCTGGTCAAGGAGGTCCAGTTCGACCACCTGGGCTCGAAACTGCTCCACGTCGACCTGGCCCGCGTCGACCTGAACGAACGCGTCAAGGTCATGGTCCAGATCGTCCTGCGCGGCACCCCCAAGGGTGCTATCGAGGGCGGCGTGCTGGACCAGGTCCTCAGCCAGATGGAAGTCGAGTGCGTCGTGACCCAGATCCCCGAGAGCTTCCGCCTCAACGTCGCCGATCTCGGCGTCGGCCAGGCCCTGCACATCAAGGATGTGCCCGTGCCGGCCGGCACCGTCGCCACGGGCGATCCCGAAACGGTCGTGGCGGTCTGCCGCGTGCTCGGCGAGGAGCCGGCGCCCGAGGCCGCTGCCGCCGTCGGCGAGCCCGGCCCGATGGAGCCCGAGATTATTTCCCGCGGCAAGGCTGAGGAAGAGGAAGCCGAGGAGGCGTAACAGCGGTCCGTGGTCCGTTGTCCGTAGTCAGTGGACCGCTGGTGGCTGGCAGCCAGTGGCCGTTCGCGACGGGCAACGGTGGGTGCCACGCCCGCGGTGTGTGCAGGCGTGTCGCCGGAAGCGAGATGTGGCCAAGGTTAACGCATGAAACTCATCGTCGGTCTGGGCAATCCGGGCAGGCAATACGAGCGAACGCGGCATAACCTGGGTTTTCGAGTCGTCGACCTGCTGGCCCGGCGGTGGTCGGTCGGTATGGCGATCAAGGGCAGCGGAGAATTCGGCCGGGGCCAGATCGCGGGCCAGCCGGCCGGGCTCCTCAAGCCCTTGACCTACATGAACCGGTCGGGGCAGGCGGTCCTGGAGGTCGTGCAGTTCTACAAACTGCCCGCCTCGGACCTGCTGATTGTCAGCGATGACCTGGACCTGCCCGTCGGGCGGGTCCGGATGCGGCCCGGCGGCTCGGCCGGCGGGCAGAAGGGCCTGGCCGACGTGCTGCAGCGGCTGGGTACGGATGAGGTGGCTCGCATCCGCATCGGCATCGGGCGCCCCCCGGCGGCGATGCGGTGGACTATGTGCTGAGCCCCTTCCGGCCCGAGGACCAGGAGCCGGTCGAGATCGCACTGCTGCGGGCGGCCGAGGCCGCCGAGTGCTGGATGACCGAAGGGGCCGTGGCCGCGATGAACCGGTACAACAGGAACGTGGATACGGAATCACAGCAGGAATAGAGGTCCAAGCGAGATGAACCAGTCGCCAGATGCAGTTGCTACGGTCGAGTCTTCGGCCGTGTCAGCGTGTCCGGCGGGCTTAGCAGGAACGTGCCGAGTGGCAAAGGAGACTGGATTTGAAACTCTATGAAGCGATGTTCGTGGTGGATGTGCAGACGGCGCCCGACAACGGCGCGATGGAAGGCGAGATCAAGCGCATCCTCGGCCGCGCCGAGGCCGAAATCCTCATCTGCCGCAAGTGGGAGGATCGCCGGCTGGCCTACGAGATCGACGGCCGCAAGCGCGGCGAGCTACTGGCTGACGTACTTCAACGCCCCGACCGACAAGATCGTCGGCGTCGAGCGGGACGTGCAGCTGTCCGAGAAGGTCCTGCGGGTCCTGGTCCTGCATGTCGAAGAGGTGCCCAAGAGCGAGTACGAGCCGCGCCCGACCGAGACCCAGCCCGGCGGTGCCGCGGCCCAGCCTGGTGCCGGCCAGCCCGTTGCCGGTCAGCCCGCTGCTGCGCAGCCTCCCGCCGCGCAGCCTCCCGCCGCGCCGCAGGCCCAGCCGGCCGAGCAGGCCGCCCCGGTGGTTGCCGAAGGCGGCGCCGCCGCAGCTTCATGGCCGGCAATGGTAGCGGTTGGCGGTCCCGTTGAAGGCTCGTCCTGGCCGACGCTTGCAGTTTGGTATCTGTTTGGGTGTTCCGCCGGGTGTAGAATAGGCGAAGGAGTACCAAAGATGGCGAACTATAACAAAGTCATATTGATGGGCAATCTGACACGGGACCCGCAGCTGTCCTACACGGCCAACAACACGGCGATCACCAAGTTCGGCCTCGCCGTGAACCGCCGGTGGCGCGGTCCGGACGGCCAGCAGAAGGAAGAGACCATGTTTGTCGATTGCGACGTTTCGGCAAGCAGGCCGAGACGTTTAGCCAATACATGGCCAAGGGGCGTCCCATCCTGATCGAGGGACGGCTACAGCTCCAGCAGTGGCAGGCCCAAGACGGACAGAAGAGGTCCAAGCACGTGGTGGTCGTGGAGGCCTTTCACTTCGTCGGCCCAGCTGGCGACCGCGCTGAAGGCGGCGGCGCCCCTCGCGGCCCGAGACCGGCCCAGCAGGCCGCCCCCGCGCCCAATGAGGCCGACGCGGCGCCCAGCTACGATGGACCCGAGCCGGCGGGTCCCGGTGACGACATTCCGTTCTAGATGGCAGGATACGAATCAAAGGTTTTGCGGAGGTAGGCTCCATGGCAAAGGCGTTTGGCAGGAAAGACAGGAATCGGTGCAGGTTCTGCCGCGGCGGCGACGCCGTGATCGACTACAAGGACCTGCAGTCCCTCTCCAAGATGGTCTCGGCCCAGGGTAAGATGCTCAGCCGCAAGCGCACCGGCAATTGCGCTAAGTGCCAGCGAGAGGCGCGTTGCGCCATCAAGCGGGCACGCTTCCTGGCCCTCATGCCGTTCGTGGGATAAATGATATCGAGTACGGCCTTCGTGGCGACCGAACTGGGCAACGCGCTCGTTCTTCGGGCATGATATGGAACCACGGAGGCACGCAGACACGGAGGAAGATATGGTGGATCAGACGGCTCTTTCTCTCCATGCTGTTCTCCGTGACTCCGCGTCTCCGTGGTTGAGCAGGTCGCTCGGATCGCCGGGCACACCAGAATTGGGCGGCACGGCCTTGGCCTTGCCGCTGGAGGTATGATAGACTCATGAAAACCAAAGTGCTCCTGATGACGGATGTGGAAAACCTGGGCCGCGTCGGCGATCTCGTCGAGGTCGCCGGCGGCTATGCCCGCAACTACCTGCTGCCCCGCGGACTGGCCGCTGCGCCGACCGCCGAGGCCATGCGGGCCGCCGCCAAGGAACGCGAGCGGCTGGAGAAGGAGCGCCAGGTCCGCATGGCTGCCCTTCGCGAGGTGTCCAAACGCCTCACCGGCACGACGGTCAACATCGCCGCCGCCGCCAACGAGGAAGGTCACCTCTACGGCTCGGTTTCGGCCCGCGATATCGTCGGCAGGTTGGGCGAGGCCGGCTATACGGACCTGCAGCCCAGCCAGGTCCGCATGGAGCATGCGCTTCGCCAGGTTGGCGAGCACGCGGTCGTCATTCACCTCGGCGAGGACATCGACGCCGAGATCAAGGTGACCGTGTCCCGGACGCAAGAGCAGGTGACCGACGAGGCGGAAAAGTCTGCCGACGAGCAGGATGAGACCGCCGATGAGCAGCCCACCCAAAATCCGTAACGATGGCCCGGGTCGACCCGGCGACGGCGAGGCCCCCTCGTCCGGCCGGGCCAACTGGACCGACCGCCTGCCGCCTCACGATCTGGAGGCCGAGATGAGCCTCTTGGGCTCGCTCATGGCCGATCGTGAGGCCATCGGTTACGTGATCTCGATCATCCCGCGGCACCAGTCCACCCGCTTCTACCAGTTCGAGCACCGCCTGCTCTACGAGGCCATGCTCGACCTCTACGACAAGGGCTCGCCCATCGACGCGGTCATCCTCCGCGACGAACTGATCCGCCGCGGCATCCTGGAGAAGACCGGCGGCGTCGAGTACCTCGTGCAGCTGTCCCAGTCGGTCCCCTCGGCCGCCAACGCCGAGTACTACGCGACCATCGTCCGCGACAAGGCCCTGCTGCGCGACCTGATCGCCGCAAGCGGCCAGATCATCGACGAGGCCTATGCCGCCCGCGAGGCCGTCCCCGAGATCCTCGACAAGGCCGAGCAGAAGTTCTTCAGCGTCACCGAGCAACGCGTCACCAACGACGCCGTCAGCCTCTCCGGCCTCCTCGATCAGACCTTCCAGCAGATCCAGGACCGCGAGGGCAACTACCTGACCGGCCTGGCCACCGGCTTTCTCGAACTCGACGACATTACCAGCGGCCTGCAAGCCGGCGAACTCATCATCGTCGCCGCCCGCCCCTCCATGGGCAAGACCGCGCTGGGGCTCAACCTCGCCGAGTACATGGCCGTCAACGAGAACCAGCCCGTCGTCTTCTTCTCGATGGAGATGAGCCGCCAGCAGGTCGCCCAGCGGATCCTCTGCAGCCGCGGCCGGGTGGACTCCCACCGGCTGCGCCGCGGCATGCTCAACGAGCACGAGATCAAGCAGCTCCAGATGATCTGCGACGAGCTGCGCGACGCCCCGCTGTTCATCGACGACACGCCGGGCATGACCGTCCTGGAACTCCGCGCCAAGGCCCGCCGCCTCTGGCTGCAGCAGAAGATCAAGGCCGTCTTCATCGACTACCTGCAGCTCGATGTACACCCCCGGCGCCGAGAGCCGCCAGCAGGAGATCGCCATCATCTCGCGCGGTCTCAAGGCCCTGGCCCGCGAACTGAACATCCCCATCATCTCCCTCGCCCAGCTCAACCGCGCGACCGAGGGCCGCGACGGCCACCGCCCCCGCATGAGCGACCTCCGCGAGTCCGGCGCGATCGAGCAGGACGCCGACGTGGTGATGCTGCTGCACCGGCCCAGCTACTACGACCCCAACGAGGAGCCGAACATCGCCGAGATCATCATCGCCAAGCAGCGCAACGGCCCGACCGGCACGGTCAAGTTGCACTTCGACGGCCGCAGCACCCGCTTCGACAACCTCTCCATGGCCCCCGAGTCCTACGGCGGCAGCCCCGGCGGCGGTGTCCCCCCCGGCTACAACACCGACGGTCCCGGCGCGGTGCCCGGCGGGGGGGATGCGGAGTTCACCCCGTTCTAGCAAAGAATTGGGTAACTATTGTGTGCTCTTCCTTCGACGAGGCGAATCTGGTCGGGAAGGGGCGACGTCCCCGAGCCCCTCGGAATCTTATGGTGGGCTTGCGGCGCACGCCTAGCCAAGTACTATGTCCGATACCAAGTCTCACCAAAACGGCGTCCGGAATAAGGGGCAACTGCGATGGCGACGACGTTCATGTGGAGCTGTGCCAATTGCGGCCGTCAAGCAGGGAAGCAGGAAAAGGCGTTTGAACTCGGGAACAGGATTGTCTGTGGAGAGTGCTACAAGAAACTGGCGGCATCGACTCCCGCCAACGGACCAATCATTGCCCCAAAGCCCCTCCCCCCGAAGGCAGGGAGGCGGGGCCTGCTCACTGTAGTAATATCCGCCGCTGTCGTTGCAGCACTCTGCGCGGTTGTTTACGTGAGCTCAAGCCTAGCGAACTGCCGCGTCACCATCTCCGGTGGGGCATGGGTTACAAGAAAGAGCGGCGCATCGGACGCACTCCGAGGTCTCGGCGTCGTCCTTCTGCGCGGAGCTGTTCCGGCCCAAGCAGTAGCCGCTGATCTGCAGGCCAATGCCGCTGATACCCGGAAAGCGGTGGCAGCTCAAGAGTACGCGGAGCCGGTGCGCGGCTTGAGGCGAAGATGACAGGCATTGACACCAAGATTGGGAAGCTTCCCCCGCAGGTTGATCTGGCAGCAGCGTACAAGACTCTCAGTGAAGTGTCTCAGTACAACCCGCAGATGGGTCACATCTTCTCGGGTGCGACACTTGGTGTTGATGCCAAGACCGGTATCGATGGCAAGTATGTCATGAAAGCGAGCATTCCAGCAGGGCGGTACTACGTCTACGCTGTCACTGTGAACGACGTATTCGCCGTCGAATGGCTGGTTCCATTCAACGTGTCTTCGAGCGGGGAGATGACCATAGACCTTGATAATGATAATGCTCTTTCGATCAGCAACTTCGGCGCCTAACTAACTAGGGACAAACTAACTAGGGACAGGCACAGTTGACTAACTAGGGACAGTCACCGTTTATATTGACAGTGGGGGGAATAGGGAGGCCGATCGAGGAGGCCCGACAGGGCCATTTCTCATCTCGCGTCGGACCATCGCACGCGCCGCCTGCCTGAACCCCCGGAGCCTGTCCCGCGCGGGCATCCCATGTCCCGCCGAGTCCAACTTTTGCCCCTCACGCGGAATCCTTAACTAACTAGGGACAGTCACCGTTTATATTGACAGTGGGGGAGGCAATAGGGAGCCCGATGGAGGAGGCCCGACAGGGCCATTTCTCATTTCGCTTCGGACCATCGCACGCCCCGCCTGTCCGAACCCCCTGACCCTGTCCCGCGCGGCCATCCCATCCCCCGCCCGGTCCACCTCCCGCCCCCCGCGCGGAATCCTTGAACCCCTTCTCCGGCATGCCAACCCCCGGTCAGGCCGCCACTTGCCGGCCGGTCCATCTCCCGCCATCCCCGCCGCACTCCCCCCGGCTAGCGGGGAAGGCATTATATATAGGTAGAGGGGTCGCACGAAGGATCGGCACCCCCCAAGGGGCAAGGCGCTGGGCGAGGCGTTGGACGTGAGACTGGGCGAAAGAATGAGCGAACCGAAACGGGTCCTGGGCGATGCGGGGTGGGCACCGCCCACCAATGCCGTTGCTGTTGCAGTTGTTGTGTGCTGTTGACCGTGAACTGTTGACCGTTGACCGTTGACGTTGTTGAAGGAGTGCTCGATCGTGTCCAGCAAGCAGCCGCAGTCTTCCTCCGAACCGAAACTGCAGCCGCGGGCCGCAGCGTCTCAAAGTCAGACGTCTGCTCATAGGTTCGAGATGGGACCGATCCCCGGCAATAGCCGTGGTTGTGGCCGTGGCTTTTCACTCGCCACTCGCCACTCATCACTCGCCACTGCCGTCGATCCGTCCCTGGACCGGTCCATCCGGTCCGCGTTGGCGCGGCCGCAGGGCCCGCGCACATTCGTCCGGTCCCTGCACTCGTTCCAACGCTACGGCATACGCGTGGGAGCCATCCGCCGCGACATCAGGCAGCTCGCTGCCCGAGCACTCCCGGCCGATGGGTCTGAGGACAGGGCCCTCTGTATGCACGTGCCCCTCACGGCAATGCCGTATCCGACGCTGCGGCCCTCTGGACACACTCTTACTGACAATGCTGTTGCTGTACCGTCTGTAGTTGTCGCCGTTGTAGCTGGTTCTTCTCCGCTAAGTCCTCCGCGCCTCCTCGGTGAAACCGCCGTTGCCCCCTCTCAGGACTCGCCCCTCGCCCCCCGCTCAGCACTCAGCACTCAGCACTCAGGACTCAGGACTTGCCCCCGCTTCTCGCCCCTCGCTCAGCACTCAGCACGTGCCGGTCCGCCGGTTTTTTCCCGAATAAACCTTGTTACGGTATCGTCTATGTGTATGCTTGGTGCGCAAGAACTTCGAGCACAGGAGGAAACATCATGCATCCATGCCGTTCACGCCGCAGCGCGGCGCACGGAACGCTCGTGGTGGGTTTTCCCTCATCGAGCTGCTGACCGTCATTGCCATCATCGCGCTGTTGATCTCGATCCTGCTGCCGGCCCTGTCGCGCGCCCGCGAAATCGGTCGCCGCACGGTATGTTCGGCCAATCTGCTGGCCATCACCCAAGGCCTGCTGACCTACTCCCACGGCAACAGGACCCATTTCCCGCTTTGGGGGCAGGCGTACGCCTCCTTTGCTTCGACCGGCCGGGACTACGACCTGGACAACGACAAAGCGCCGAAGGTCCTCCTGAACGGCGTTCTGCCCTGCATCAGCAACACGCGAAACCTCTGGATGCTCATCCACAGCCACGCCGGGGACCCCAAGACGTTCACTTGCCCGTCGGACCCCGATAACCAGGGCCCCTTCATCCCGGCCGACTTGAGCACTACCTACGATATTCAAAGCCGCTCTCAGATATCGTATTCGTACCAGTGGCAGGGACCCGGCCGGGATCCGAAGCAGAGCAATGTCGCGACTAATAACGCTCGCCCGGGCTGGAACACCTCGACACGCGACGACAACAAGCTCGTGATTCTGGCGGACCACAGCCCATTTCTGAAGGCGTTTAGTCCCGCTGTCACCGCCGCGAGCGACGACGGTTCTACGGCCAATCCCCACGCCTTTGATCTGCCCACGACAAACCCGGGCAGCTTCGGAGCGATATTCGTGCTGGGCATGAAGACCCTGACCATCGGTATTGTCGACGCCAAGCCCGTGCTGGGCGTGGACCCCAAGGTCAGCAACATGAGCTTGGCCGACGTCGAGCAGGCGGTCAACAGCACCAACCACCGCGGCGAAGGGCAGAGCTTCGCCCGCCTCGACGGCAGCGTCGAATTCGCTACGGTGCCTTGGGTAGGCGCCGACAACGACAACATCTACACGGTGCAGGACCCGGCGGCATACAGCACCAATTCCAGCAGCAGCCCCACCGCCGTCGACATGCTGACGGCGCGGATGAAGGGCCTGTACGACACCACGAACCTCGGAGAGGACGGCATCCTCAACAACTGGGTTGTCAATCCCTGGAGCATAACCAAGTACCCCGACTCGTTCCTGGTGCCGTAGCCGTTCTCTGGCCCCTGAACCCTGAGCCCTGAACCCTGAACCCTTCCTCCCCCGTCACACGTACTTGCCGATCAATGGCTGGAGCTTCTGCTTGAGGCCGGCTGGGATCTTGGTCTTGTCCGTCCAGAGGGCGAGCTCCAGGGCCTTGGCGCAGCGGCACGGGGCCGGCGGATTGTCCGCCAGGTGTTGCACCGTCGCCTTGAGCAGCTGGATCGCGTTGTCGGTAGCGGCATTGAGGTGGCCGATGATCTCCGCGAGCAGGGCCTGGCTGTCCAGGTTCGTCGGGTGGGCCTTCCAGCAGTCGTAGTCGGTGGCCAGTGCCACCAGGGCGTAGCACATCTCCGCCTCGCGGGCGAGCTTGGCCTCGGGCATGCAGGTCATGCCGATCAGGTCGCCGCCCCAGCCTTGGTGCATCCGCGACTCCGCCTGCGTGCTGAACTGCGGACCTTCCATGCAGACATACGTGCCCCGGCCGTGCACCCGGGCGCTGATGCCGCCGGCGCGATGGACCAGTGCCTCCCGCAGCCCCGGACAGAACGGCTGGGCGAACTCCACGTGGGCGACAAGCCCCGGCTCGTCGAAGAATGTGCCGGGCCGGCGGAAGGTCTTGTCGATCACCTGGTCGACGATGACCAGGTCCCGCGGGGCGATCGCATCGCGGAGACTGCCCACCGCGCCGCTGGCCAGGATGTGTGTCACGCCGACCTTCTTGAGCGCCATGATGTTGGCACGGTACGGCACGATCGACGGGTTGTAGATGTGCCCCAGTCCATGCCGTGCTAGGAAATACATCGTCAGCCCGGCCATCTGCGCCTTGACCAGCGGCGCGCTGGCTGGGCCGAAGGGCGTGTCGACGTCGATGGCCTGGCCAGCTGTCTGCTGTGCCAGGGCCGCTCCGAGCCCGCTACCCCCGATGATGCCGATTACAGGTCGTGCCACGGTTTCTTCTCCGGAATGTGCCGACTGTTCCCAGGCTGCCATGAGTCACATGAATCTATAGCAGCGAAAACAGGATTGCAAATGTAACGTATTGCCATGCAAGGAGTTCAGGCGACACACGTTATCGGCCATGTCGACCAGTTTCATAAATGGGAAATTCAAGCATCTTACGCAACTCACGGATGCTCAAAGGCCTGCGTTGCACAAACAGCGTTTCGGATGCAACCGGCGGTAAACCTGTACTTGTTTTCCGCTAATACGTACAGGTTTGGCGTCTTAGGGCCACATAAATCGTGTCTTACGGTAAAGTTAGTAGACGACCTGGCGATAACACCTTTTAGAATAATGCGTTATGCGGATTCGCATTTCTTCAATCCCTGTTGACCTGTACAACGCTTGATGTAAAATACGTCCCCAGAAGCTGAGAGCTTCACGAATCGTCCTTCACACTGAGCCACGGAAGGGCAGCGGGATGGCTGGCGTTTCCCCCCCGGCGCTACCGTCTCCGCCCTTCCATTTTTTTTGCTTGCGGGGAGTTTGGATACGTATGTAAACATTCGGCCGGAGTTAACCAACGACAGCCGAGGTATGCTGATGATGTGCTGAACCTTGACTATCAATCCGGTGTGGTTAGTTTTGTGCGGCAAACTGTAGTGAGGTGCACGTAACATGGTACAGTCCAAGGCGGCGATGTACGGGGTTCTTGCGGTCGTTGAGGTGACCAAACGGCAGGCCACCAGCAGTAACGGCGTCCAGGCGCATGACATTGCCAAGACGTTCAGTCTGCCCGTGGCTTACTGCGCCAAGGTGATGAGCCAGCTGGCTCGCGCCGGCATCTTCCAGTCCGGCCGCGGCCCGCGCGGTGGCTTCAAGCTGCAGCGCCAGCCAGACCAGATCACGCTGCTGGACATTGTCAGCGTCGTCAACGGGCAGGTCGCCCCGAAGGATTCGATGGACAAGTCCGAGGCCGCTGATCCCATCATCAAGTCCATGAACGTCGCGATGCATCGCGCGTTCGACCTGCTGCGCCAGGAACTGCAGCGCGTGACCATCGCCGACCTGCTCAAGGATCAGGTTAGCGCCGCCGCGCCTGCCTCGGTGAACTGACCTTCACCGCCTTCTCGGCCGAACGAATCGCAGGATCGTGACGGCCTGCCTGCAGCCTTGCGGCGCCTTGGGCCGAAGGCACTCCAGCCGCGCTGTCTGCAGGCAGACCGATTCTTTGACGGAAGCGTGCCGGGCCTGCCCGGCCGCGATCGGCATCGACCGATGTCGAGGCGGCTGGGAGAATGGCGGCCTCGGCGTGCTTCCGTTTCTGCGCACAGTGGCGGCCATCAGACCTCCTGATATGAAGTGACGGGGACCGGGACCGCCAAGGTGCCGAGATCCCCTCAATCCTTGCGGGCCGGCGAAAGCGAAACGACGACCACATAGGCCAAGAGCCACCATCAGCGCCCCGCCCATGTCCGCCACCCAATCGAGCAGTTCGCAACACCGCCCGAAATAGGGCTGCGTCCACTTATCGAGCGCCCCGGCGATGGCAATCGTCACGATGTCCGCCCCCGTAATACCCGCCCCGCGTGCCAGCCGTCGGCCGCGGGCCAGCACGTTCAGCGGCAGCCCGGCCAGGATCCCGTCGGCCATCACGTGCAGCGTCTTGTCTTTGCCTGGAATGTCGATGCCCGGCAACTTGGGCCAGTGGGTGCCCACCATCAGGGCGATCCAGTAGGTAGCCAGAACGCTCCGCGGCCACCTGCCCGAGCCTGCTAGCTGCACGATCCGGCCTCCGTCAAACTGCCGGTGCGGTATCGCCTTGCGGCGACCCAGCCGCCGTTGCTTCGGGCATCGCACCATCCCCGTTGCCGCCGGCCGCTGCCGCCGGTGGCGTCTGCTTCGGCGCCGCCTCCGCGGGCGGCTCCGCTGTCTCCGGCTCGTTCAGGCCCAGCACCTCGCGAGCCAGCCGGGAGTAGTCCGTGGCACCGAGCTGTCTTCGGGCCGTACTCGAAGATCGACTCCCCGTGCGACGGCGATTCCGCCAGCTTGATGTTGCGCGAATCCGCGTCTTGAAGAACACGGCCTTCGACCACGGCAGCGTCTTGCCCCGGCCGCCGTCCAGAAAGGTCTTGATGTTGTCGACCACCTCGCCCGCCAGGCGCGTGTTCGATTCGTACATGCACAGCAGGATCCCGCCGACCCGCAGCCCCGGATTCAGCCGCTGGGACACCAGCGACACCGTCTTGAGCAGCTTAGACAGGCCCTGCAGGGCCAGGAAGTGCGGCTGCAACGGGATGAAGACCTCGTCGGCCGCGGCCAGGGCGTTGATCGTCAGCACCCCCAGCGATGGAGGGCAGTCGATCAACAGGATGTCGTACTGCCCCTGCAGCCTGGGACAGTTGGTCCCGCAGGATCAATTCGCGGCCGACCACGCTGGACAGTTCCATCTCGGCGGCGGCCAGATCGATGTGCGAGGGTACCAGGTGCAATTGCTCGGACACCGCGACGCGGGCCTGCTCGATCGGCAGCATTTCGGTAAGGACCTGGTAAATGGTCAGGGTTACCTGGCTGGGCTCGACGCCCAGGTGCAGGCTCAGGTGGGCCTGCGGGTCGAGGTCCACCAGCAGCACGCGCTGGCCCATCCGCGCCAGGGCCACCCCGAGATTGGCCACGGTGGTGGTCTTGCCGACCCCGCCCTTCTGGTTGATCACCGCAATCCTTCGCATGATCCGCAGTCCTTGCAAGGCATAAGGGCACCGAACGATATGCGAGCATTATACGCACAAACCCTGGCGTACAAAGCTCTTCAGGCGATCTGCGCGGAATTACCCCCTGCCGGCGCAAACTCTTTCCCTGAAGGAGTCTGCCGCACATTCGTTGGGTCCTGACCGCGGCTCGCGGCGGGTGCCGCCGAACGACTCGATCCAGCATCCTTGCCGGGGCCATCGACCTCTCAAAAAGGTACAGGCGACGCCCGTGTGGGCATCGCCTGTGCGTCTTGGCAGCATACATCTGTTTGAGTTTGTCACACCGTTTAGGTCGTGGCGCTCATCTAACGATCGGTGTTACTTCCTCTTCGCTGCCTTCTTCGCCTTCTTGGCCTTCTTCTTGCCGCCCTTCTTGCCCGCGGCCTTCTTGGCCTTCTTCTTCGCCATGGACATCACCTCCTTTCGCTAGTTTTTATAAGCATCTCCTGCAACGCTGTCAACCGTTTTCTTGCATCGCCACTCACGAACTCCGCGTTGCGGCGAGTCCTTCCGACCGTCACACAAGGTGTTTTATACATGAGTAGAATATGTAAGGATACCCGTAATCATCGGTCTTTTGCCTGTTTCGACCTATTCCGCTTCCACCGATCTTGCTGACGTGCGATGTAGAGAACGCCTGTTCACGGTGGCTGCGCAATCGAACGTGGGCATCAAAAAAAGTGCTCGAAAAAGAGCGCAATCGATGCGGACGCAAGCCCCAATCGATCGTTTTCACCGTTCATCGCGCGCATCCAGAGGTCTCCTCATGGCTTAGCCGCACTGATGTCTTATCGTAAGTTGAACCCTTATCTCTTGAAAATGAGATGCCTTCGGCGCGGCTACTACCCCCCGCGCCTGGCGCGAGGCGGCTCGTGCGCAGCGACGTGACCCCGACCTTTCCAGCGCTTCCGGGCACGCTTTCACGTGCTGACGGAGCCGCCTCGAGGGGCGCTTGCCGCGGTGGTTCGGGACCTGCCGCACGTCCGGCCCCGGCGGTTCAGAGCCGACGCCGGTGACTCTGGCTGAAAGTGCCGCTCCACCGGAATCCCGGGCATCCTTCCTGCCGGCTTAACCGCGGAATCGGGATTCGTGCTCGATCGGAAATATCCCGATGGCGATTGTCCGGCCAGTGTGGTATGATACGGCCTGGTTTGGGCAAGTGCTGTTGCCGGAAGATGATGCGAGTGTTCCTCCGGCCAGCTGCGCAACCGGCGCCGCGGCTTACAGGCCTGCGCCGGTCCCGCTCGTGCTGATGGTGGCGGAGTGCTCTCCGGGTCACCCACCCGGGCCTTGCGCAGCGTCGTCTTGCCCGTTACATGGGGTGGCTTGGATGTATCAGCCGGGAATGGACCCCAACGAAAGTCGGTGGAGTTACCTGAAGGTCGCCGAACTGATCCGCCAGGAGATCCTCAACGGGACCTACAAGGCGGGCAAACGCCTGCCGGGCGAACCGGTGCTGGCGGAACGGTTCGGCGTCGGCCGCGTCACGATCGCCCATGCGCTGCAGGTCCTCGAGCAGTCCCACCTGGTCTTTCGCGTTCGCGGTAGCGGTACGTACATTCAGCGAGATGTGGCCCGTGGGACCGTCCGCCTGACGATCGGATATCTCGTGGAAGACGTGGATCTGCTCCGCGGACAGCCTAGCGGGATCACCCTCGATGCGGCCCGTCACTGCCTGGAAGAGCAGGGCCACGCCGTGCGATTGTTGCCCCGCAGCGAGCTGTTTGCCGGCGGGCAGCCTGCAGCCACTTTGCGGCGAATGGTCCGCAGCGGCGTTCTCAACGGCCTGATCGTCTCGTACGTCATGCAGCCCGACCTGGCTTACGACATCGACCAGGTCCTCCCCCTGATGTCGGTGCTCAACGACTACCTGCCCGACGAACTGCTCAGTGTCGCGGTGGATTTTACCCTGGGTTACTTCCAGGCCACCCAGCACCTGCTGGACCTGGGGCACCGCAGGATTGCACTGCTCGGCGGTCATCCCGATCGCAGCGTCGGCTATCGCGCCTGGCAGTCGTTTCGCCTGGCCCTGCAGCTGGCGGGGCTGGACCCGGACGGTCAGCCCATTCGCCAGTGCGGCCTGGACCCGCAGCACCTGCGATCCTGCGCCGAGGCCATACTCGGCGAGCATCCGGACACCACCGCCATGGTTTGTATCGACGATGCCGCGGCGATCGCCGCCATCGAAGCCGCTGCCGCCCTCGGTCGATCCGTGCCGGCCGATCTGTCGGTGATCGGCTTTAACGACACCCCTGCGGCCGCCGCTGCCGCCCCCCGCTGACGACGTTCCAGGTGGACTTCGCGGACGTGGGACGACTGGCGGTGGACATGTTGCTCGCCCGGATCTTCGGGCGGCCCGCGCCCGCGCAGGTGTACGTCCGGCCGCACCTCCTGGTCCGCGGCAGCACCGGTCCCGCCCGGGCGACTTGACAGCCATTGCGAAACGGGCATGGAATGGTCGATATGACTATGCATATGCTGGCACAAGCTGAGTGACTGGGGTCGTCTGGGCGAGATCGTCCATAGCCTCGGCCAACACCTGCCGCGCGACATCGGCATCGCGGGCATCTGGCCGCTGATGGCGCTGCTGGTGGCGTCGGTCCTTATAGGACTCTACGGGGAGCGGCTGACTCGCCTCCTGGTGCTGGGGGTGTTTGTCGGGCTGGCGATGCTGCTGGGCCGGTACGTGGCGGAGGGGATGTCGCTGCCGTCCTGGCCAACGACTCTGTTGATGGGCGCCCTGGGCGGGATCGTCGCGCACCTGTTTTACACGTGGTTTCTGGGGGTGGTGCTGGCGGTCGTGTTGGCGGCAGCGGCCGGAGCCTGGTCGGTGGGTGCCTATCTTGACAGCAACGAACTTCGAGGGGCATTATCGGACGTCCAAGCGATCGTGGTCGGCCATCCACTCGCCGACGGCCGGGGGGAAGGGTTCTCGGGTAGCGCGGAAGCACTGTTTGGCGGCAGCGGCAAGAGCCCGGGGGGGACGTCGGGGGCTGCCGAGCCGCTGTTGGGCGTGCAGGCTGGCGATGTCCTCAAGCGGGTCGAACGCCTGGTTCAGCGCGTACAGGGGGTCTGGTCCGATCTTGCCGCCAAGCCGGATGCGCAGAAGAACCTTCTGATCACGATGCTGGCGGGTGCCGCCATCGGGTTGTTCGCCGGGCTGGTGCTCGGCCGGGTCGCAGCCATCCTGCTGACCAGCGTGCTGGCGTCCATAGGGCTCGTCTGTGCGAGTGTCTCGCTGGCTGTTTGGTACGAGCCGCAGTTATCGGAACAACTTTCCTCCCACCGCCAGCACCTGCTGATCGCGGCAGCTGCGGCGGCCCTGTTATTCTTCCTTCGGCAGGCTGTCTCGCGGCCGGGCTGTGCCGGCAGCGGGTGCTGCCGCCGCCCCGGTGGCCTCTTCGTCAGGCAAATCGTAGAGTTACCAGGATGCGATGTGAAACCATCGCGTGCCGGGTCCCTGCGCCAAGGGGCTTGCGGCCGGTTCCGCGCATCAGGGAGGATCATCGTGCAATCTTGGAACCATACGTTCATCGAGCAGACGGGTTCCGCCAGTCCGTTCCTGGGGGCCTGCGTGCTGGTGGCAGGGGTGATCATTCTGCTGCTGGGCTGGCGTGTCAGCCGGCTGGTGGCGGTACTGGACTTCTCGCTGTTCGGAGCGATCCTGGGAGGGGGCATATCCGCCGGCAGCGAGCTGCAATGGCTCGGCGCGGGCCTGGGGGCGGTGCTACTGGGCCTCGTGGCGTTGTGGCTGGACCGGCGGAGCGAGTTCATCGCCTGCGGGTTGATCGCGGCTGTGATGGTCGCGGTGCTGGCTGGTACGCTGACCATGCCCCTGTCGGCGGTGCTGCTGCTGGCGGCGGTGACGTTCGGGTGCGGCGTGGCGATGACGTCGGTCGCCAATCGCGAGGCCACGGCTGTGATCACCGCGGCACAGGGGGGACTGCTGGCGTCGTTCGGTATGTCGGCATGCATGGCCTGGAGCGGGCCGTTCTGGTCGACCATGCGGGAAGTGACGGCCCATAGCGGTCTGATGCAGATGCTGTTCGTGCTGGGACCGATCGGGGTGGGGGTATCGTTCCAGCTGGCGTCGATCCAGCACGACAGGAGTTTCACGGGGTAGGGGTGGGGACCACAGACAAGGAGACACGGAGAGGGCGAGACAAGGAGCAACAGCCAAGGAGCCAGGGATGTCCCCCACGTCGGTGAAGCTCGGAGTGAGTATCGATGACCTGCGGATGCGGGGGCCGGAGGCGATCCAGCAGGCGGCTCGGCTGGGCTACCAGGTGATCCAGATCGGGACGGTGGCTACGGAGTTCGAGCCGCGGCGTTTCGGCGAGACGGCGCGGCGGCACCTGCGGCGCTTCGTCAACGACCAGAACCTCGAGATCGCCGCCCTGCAGTGCGACATCGGCGGGATCCGCTTCGGCGACCCGTCGCGGCTGGAGGAGGGCGTGGACCGGACCGTGCAGGCAATCCGAATGGCTGCCCGGATGCACGTGCCGATCGTGGCGATAGAGCCTCGGGCCGGTCGTGGCAGGTGGTTCGCAGGCTGGGGCGGCGCTGCGGCAGATTGCGCGGGTCAGCGATTCGACCGGCACGTTCCTGGCCCTGCAGACAGGCTACACGGACCCGCAGGAGATGGCGGGGTTGATCCGCGAGTTGGGGGCGCCGACGGTGCGGGTTTGCTATGACCCGGCGGGCCTGCTGCTGGGGGGTCTTGAGGCGCTGTCCGGGATCGGGCCGCTGGCTGGGCATATTATCCTGGCGTACGTCCGCGATGCCATCGCCGGCCGGGGGAGTGCCAACGGCGGCGGGCGCACACCCCTGGGCCGCGAGACGGCCCTGGGCGAGGGGGAGCTGGACTTGGCGGAGTACCTGGGAGCCCTGCAGGAGGCGAGTTACTTCGGGGCGTTGATCGTGCGGCGGCAGCACGCGGCCAATCCGGTGGCGGAGCTGCGAAGGGCGCGGGAGGTGGTGGGGTCGCTGGGGAGATGAAGTCAGCCTAGCAGGTCGGGCAGGTCCGCTATCGAGTCGATGATCCAGTCGGGCCGGGTGGGCGATGCGGCAAGCGCGGCATCGCTGTACTTGCCTGTCCGCACGAGGACCGAGCGGATGCCGGCGGCGGCTGCGCCCTGGATGTCGGTGGTTACGTCGTCGCCGACGACGAGGGCCTGGTCGGGCGTCAGCTGCACGTGGGCCAGTGCTTGTTGGAAGAACTCGGCCGAAGGCTTGCCCAGCACGCGGGCCTGCTTGCCCGAGGCGTACTCCAGGGCAGTTACGAACGCGCCGGTATCGATGTACTCGCCGTCCTGGCGGACGAAGAACCTGCCCTTCTGCAGGGCGAGCAGGTCGGCCCCGGCACGCAGGTGGCGGAAGGCGGCGTTGAGGGCGTCGTAGGTCAGGCTGTCGCGGCAGTCGCCGACGATCACGACGCTGGCCGGGCCGTCGGCGGTCCAGGGGGCCAATTCTGCCGCCAGTTCGCGGGAGACCAGGCAGTGACACCGCCGATGCGGGCTTGCCTTCAGGAACTGCAGGGCTGCGCTGGCGGCGGAGAAGATCTCCGAGGGGTCCACAGTCAGGCCCATGTCCTTCAACGGGGCGATAAGATTGGCGGCGCTGCTGGAGTCGGTGTTGCTGAGGAACCGCAGACGCAGGCCCCTGGCACGAAGGGCGGACAGGGCGGCCTGGGCCCCGTCGATAGGCCGGGATTTGAAGTAGAGCGTGCCTTCCAGGTCCAGCAGGAGGCCTTGCAGTGCATCCTTTCGCGTCATGGGTATTGGTGTGTCCTCGGTAGCAGCAACGACAACCACAACAGAAGCAAAGACCCGGCTCCAAGCCGGTACTACGATGGCCGACTCCAGGCGCACCTCGGACCGCGGGCCGTTACGCCGACTCGGCTTGCGGGGCCGAGCGGCGGCCCGGGCGGATCCAGCCGGTCGGCTGGTCCTGCTCGGCCAGGATCATTCTTGCGGCGATCCGCGAGTCCTGGGCAAACAGGCGGCGCAGGAGGTCCGGGCAGTTGCACTGGCGGCTGCGGTGCAGCAGCACGATGTGCGAGGGCGGGGGGCTGCCCTTCCGCTCGGCACGGTTGAGGATGTGCCGCACGGCTGCGTACGACTGCTGGTTCGACAGGTGGCCTGCGTCGCCCATGATCCGCTGCTTGAGGACCCAGGGGCGGGGGCTGGCCATCTGCATCTGCGGGTCGTAATTGCTCTCCAGGGCCAGGATATCCAGGTCGTCGAAGAGGTCGAACAGGCCAGGCGGCACGCTGCCCAGGTCGGTCGCGTACCCGAGGCGGCAGCCCGCGTGCTCCAGGACGAATCCGTGCGAGCCGGCCACATCATGCGGCAGGCGAATGGGCTGGACGCGGAGGCCCTCCAGCGGGGCGATCGGCTGACCGTCGAACGGCTGAAGGATGCCCGAAGGTCGCCGGTGGGGCTGGAGGACGCCTCGCTGGCGGCTGCCAGGATCGATTCGACCAGGGCCTCGTGGCAGTGCAGGCGGATGGAGTGCCTGATGATGGTGTTGAGCCAGTTGCGGTTGAAGTGGTCGCTGTCCAGGTGCGTCAGGCAAATCGCGCGGATGTCCTGCACGGCCATTCCCAGGCCGGCCAGGCGTCCGGCCGTGGCGCGGGGCCCGAAGCCGATGTCGACGAGCATGGCGTCGGGGCCGGCGCACGACGGTGCTGTTACCGGATGAGCCGCTTCCCAGTACGCAAAGTTCCAGTGACATCCGTGCCCGGTTTCCTTGGCGGTACGATGGCCTGAGGCATCTTACCGGGGCGGGCGGGTGCAGGCAAAGGCGCGCGGTCAAGCGAGCGGATTGCGGTCTTGCGTCTGGAGTCCTGTGAAAGGATCATGGTCCTGCTGCGCAGTACCATGGCACCCATGGCCGGAGGTGTGCGCTGTTTCAGGCGGACACACGAAATCCATTCATGAACCACGTAACCGCATGACGGTATATGATCTTAGATGGCGGCCGCTGTTGCCGGGTGTTTGGCGCAGCGGCGCGTGTCGGCAGGCCAGCAAGACAGGACGGATCGCCATGGCGCAATTCAACGTTGAGCTGCAAGAAGAGACCCAAGTTGTGATCGACCGGGTCAAGACGCTCATCGCCCAGCACGGCGGCCGACTGGAGGGTGACGAGAATGCCGGTACGTTCGAGGCGATGATGCCGGGCGGGATGCTGCGCGGGGGGTACCGCATCGTCGGCAGGGTGGCCACCATCCAGATCCATGACAAGCCGTGGCTGCTTCCGGACTCCATGATCCAGCAAGTCCTGGAGGAGTACTTCACGAACAAGGTGTGAGGCGCGTGCCACCCGTGATCGCATGGAAGGGTGGATTGTGGCTGACGGGGCGGCTGCTACAATGACGCAGCTGCTCTGCTGGAGCGATCACGGGATGACTTTACAAGCACACGAGGACCTGGCGGGCCTGCGAGCGATCGGGCGGATCGTAGATCTGGCCCTGGCCGAGATGCAGCGCCAGGCCGCCGCGGGCATGACCACGGCCGACCTGGACGCAGTGGTGCAAAGGTGCTGGCCAGTCACGGCGCGGAGGCGACGCCGCGGCGGGTGTACGGATTTCCGGGGACGACATGCATCAGCATCAACGACGAGGTGGTGCACGGCATCCCGGGCGATCGCGTGATCCGGCCGGGAGATCTGATCAAGATCGACCTGACGGCGGACCGGGACGGTTATGTAGCCGACGCAACGCGAATCGTGCTGGTTCCGCCGGTGGCACCGGTGGCGGCGGCGCTGGCGAGCTGTGCCCATGCCGCCTTCGAGCATGCGCTGCGGGTGGCGCGGGCGGGCAACCCGATCCGCCAGATCGGCCGGGCGATCGAGAACGAGGCCCGGCACTGCGGCTTTTCGGTGGTGCACGAGTTGGCCGGGCACGGGGTGGGCCGCACGATCCACGAGGACCCGGTGATCCCGAACTTCGACGACCCTGTCTGCACGGGCCGGCTGACGGAAGGGCTGGTCATCACGATCGAGCCGATGATTATCGCGGGCAGCCGGCGCATCCGCCACGCCGACGACAAGTGGACGGTGCTCACGGCGGACGGGAGTCTGGCGGCGCACTTCGAGCAGACCATCATGATCACGGCGGCCGAGCCGATCATCATTACAGCAGCGACGTGCTGAAATAGCGTTCCACGCGGTCGGGCAGGACTGTGGCGAGGTTGCCCTTGACGCGCTTGGCAAGTTGGCGGGCGCCCAGACGTTGGCGCCGCTGGAAATGCCGACGAGGAGGCCGAACTTGCGGCCGAGGTCGCGGGCGGTGTCGATGGCGTCGCAATCGGTGACTTCGATGACTTCGTCGACGAGTTTGACGTTGAGGATGGCGGGGATGAAGCCGTCGCCGATGCCCTGGATCTGGTGGAGGCCGGGCTCCTGGCCTAAAAGGGCGGAGACGCCCTTGGGCTCGATGGCGACGATGCGGGCGGTAGGCTTGTGTTCGCGGAGGTACTTGCCGACGCCTTGGAGCGTGCCGCCGCTGCCGATGCCGCTGAGGAAGGCATCGATTTCGCCGCCCATCTGGCGCCAGAGTTCGCGGGCGGTTTGTTCGTAGTGGCAGCGGGGGTTGTCGGGGTTTTCGAACTGCTGGGGGACGAAGACGCGGGGGTCGCTCTTGGCCATTTCGCGGACGCAGTCGACGGCGCCGCCTATGCTCTTGTCCCGCGGTGTCAGGATGAGGTCGGCACCGAGTGCGCGGATGAGTTTCTTGCGTTCCTCGCTCATGCCTTCGGGCATGACGATGCGGACCTTGTAGCCTTTGAGGCGGCCTACGAGGGCGACGCCGATGCCGGTGTTACCGGAGGTGGGTTCGACGATGACGGAGTCGGGGGAGAGTTTGCCATCGCGTTCGGCGCCTTCGATCATGGCGAGCGCGACGCGGTCCTTGATGCTGCCGCCGGGGTTGAGGAACTCGGCCTTGGCGTAGATGTTTTCGCCGCGGAGGCGGACGAGGGGAGTATTGCCGATGAGGTCCAGGATGTTTTCGGTAAGCATGGGATCAGTGTAATGGGGGCGGCGACAAAGACAAGGGGGGATGGTATCGTTGGGGCATGGGCAAACGTCTCGACCACAAACACGACCGACCAGGACCGGCTCGCCCCGGCAAACCTGGCGGTTCCGACCGCACCCGCGGGCGCAAGCCCGCCCCCGGCAGCAATCGTCCTAATCCCTGGGTGGCATGGTCCTGCGAGGCCGTTTCGAGCAGGGCCATGGAGATGTTGTCAAGGAAGCGTGGGCATTGCTGCGAAGGGATGACGACGTGAGTCCGCCCGACCGTGGGACGACTTGGAGTGAGCGAATCCGGTGGCGAAGCAGCTGGGGTCGGAGTTTACGCTTCCCAGCGCTGGCCATCTACGGATGAATCGGAGGGGGACGGTAATAGCCCCGAATCCAGGTGTGGTCAGGTTTGATCTCCCTGCTCTTGCGCTAAGTCGGAGAATGCCTGCCATAAGGCTCTGAAGCGAGGTCGCAGGTCAATGTAATCTTCAGGCTTGGGACAATTCTCTCCAAACACGTCCCTGAGCTTCGTGAATTCCTTCTGCAAGAACTCTTTAATCGCATCACCCTCCTCTTGCGTGCTCGGGAGATCGCCAATTCTGTCGTAATGATCAACGATATACATACAGACTGCCGCAAGCTGCTCGGCAATTGGAGCCAACTCCTTTCCTTCGGTTTGCAGTCGAAACTCCAACGTGCCTGCAAACCCGCAGATCATCTCAGATTGTCCGCCGATGCTTTCATCTCGAAGGAATCGAATAGCCGCAGGGACGTAGTAACGAAATGCAACCGGGCCCATCCACATCAAGTCGCTCTGGTAGAGATCTGGATGCTCGCGGAACATCGCCTCTGCTTGGTCCTGCGTCTTACCGAGAAAATGATCACATGCGACCCGTCCGTCGAGGTCGTCGTAAGGGGCGATCTCTTTCGCGCTCGGTAGTCCCATACCTGTCGAGCCGTCTAACAAGGCTTAGGCTCATCCGCACAAGATGCGGAGTTCTGGTTTCCTGTTCGCATAGCACGCCGTTGGATCTGCTGCCGAAGGCACATCAACCACTTTATATTCGACCGCTCTTTGCTTGTCCACCGGTTTGCCTCGCCATCCTATCCGGATCGGTATGATACCACCGCCTAAGGGGGGTTATATCGCTTGCCACTTGGACCAGTACTCCACCTGATCCTGACCGACCATTGTCTGCAGCGTGCTGGAATGATATCGTTGCACTATGTCCAAACGTTTCGACCACAAACACGACCGACCAGGACCAGCTCGCCCCGGCAAACCCGGCCGCCCCGACCGCACCCCCGGCCGCAAGCCCGGCCCCGGGCGTGACCGTCCTAAGGGACCCGCCGCCGCGACCAGCTGGGACCACGTCGCCGACTGGTACGACAATCTCGTTGGGGACGAGGGGAGCGACTATCACCGGCACGTGGTGTTGCCGGCGGCGATGCGGATGCTGGACCCGCGGGTTGGGGAGCGGCTGATGGACCTGTGCTGCGGGCAGGGGGTGTTTGCGCGGCAGGCTGGGGGAGATGGGGGCGGGCGAGGTGGTGGGGGTGGATGCGAGTGCGTCGCTGATCGAGGCTGCGCGGCGGCGGGGCGGGGGCGAGCGGGTGCGGTACGTGGTGGCGGATGCGCGGAAGCTGGGGGAGTTGGCGGACGGGCGGTTTGACGGGGCGGCGTGTTTGATGGCGGTGCACGATGTCGATGACATCGAGGCGATGTTCCGGGAGATGGCCGCGGCGCTGCGGGTCGGGGGGCGGGCGGTGGTCATCTTCATGCACCCGTGCTTCCGAGTGCCGCGGCAGTCGAGCTGGGGGTGGGACGATCAGAAGAAGACGCAGTATCGGCGGCTGGACCGGTATTGCTCGCCGATGACCATCCCGATCGCCACGCACCCGGGCAGCGAGCCGGGGACGCACACGATGTTTTTCCACCGGCCGTTTGCGGCGTACATCAACGCCCTGGGCGAAGCGGGGCTGGCGGTCGTGGCGTGCGAGGAGTTGCTGAGCCACCACAAGAGCGAGCCAGGCGGCCACAGCCGGGGGGAGAACCGGAGTCGGCAGGAGTTTCCGGTATTCCTGGCGATCAAGGCATCCAAGTCGATTACTGGCGGGTGAGGACCGCGGAAGAAGTCACGTTCATCCGCACGACCAGGAAATCCCACGTCATACTCTCCGACCAGGACAGCTGGTTGGCCGAGTCGAGGCTGCCCTGCCAGTGGTAGGTACCCGAGATCTTAGGATAGGTCCCCGTGCGTGCCCAGTTTGAGCAGAAGCTGGGGAAGCCGAGCGTCAGATCCATGTCGGCGCTGAATGACGTGGCACTGCGGGACATGCTGCCGACCACTGTGGAGATGATGCATGGCGACATGCGGGCACGGTCCACACTGACCGTGAACGTCCCTTGGTCTCCCGCGTTCCAGAGCGTATCGGTCGGCAGCCAGATGAAGGTGGACATCCCGAAGAACAGCGGCAAGCGGCTCGGCTGATCGTTGCCCAGAAATGCCATGGTGAATGGCATGACGAAGCATGTTCTTTCCCCCGGCACGATCGAGAACCCCACCTGGTGGCTTACCTTGCCGGACCAGACGCCGGCCAGGCTCCCAGGCCAGCTGCTGTAGACTCTGGCGATGGTCGTTCCGATCGTAGTTTCCCCGGAGGAGTCCACTGCCGTCAGGGCGACACAGGCCGATCGCGACTGCGCAGGGGTGACAGTACCTGTCCAGGCCCAGGAATCGCCCGTGCCGCAGGCCAAGGGCTGCACCGCCAACCCTCCGATGGCCACCAGGTTCGCGCTTACAGACTGAATCATGCTGCCGGTCTGGCAGGAGACGGTGACGGTACTCTCCTGGCCCAGGATCAGGGTGCCGGTTACCGAAGCGTTACTTACTGACTGACCGGTCGGCTGCCCCGATGGCGTGCCGGAGTCGGCGACGTATACCTGGACGTTACCGGTACAAGGGCAGCCCTCATTGTCGGTGGCGGTAAAGAGAATCATCTCAACGCCGTCGGCTGGCGGGATCACTGTTCCGGACCAGACCCAGCCACTGCCGGTATCGGTCAGGTCCTGGTCTTTCGGGCCGCCGATCGGGGAGAGGTCGACCCGCACGGAGTCGACGACCCCGTTAGCATCGGAGGCGCCGCAGAGCACGGTGATGGCCGCGGGTTGCCCTGACACCAAGCTGCCCGTCAGGCTGGGACTTGTAATCGTGGGAGGAGCGTTGCCCGGCTCGACGGTGACCGTACCGGACACGGTCGTGCTGGCCCCTTTGTCGTCGGTCAGGGTGATCGCAATGGTCTTCTCGCCGGGGCTCAGTGGGATGACATTCTGGCAGATGGTCAACTGGTCATTCTGCATGCACACGTGGGCGTTGGCAGACCCGCCTACGGCGGAGAAGTCCGCCGTTGCGTCGACGATCTTGCCATCGGGGTCATCCACCGCACAGGTGGCTGTCAGAAAGCCCTTGCGGCCCTGTGCAAGGTCGCCGATCAACAGGGGGCTCGTTGCCGCCGGGGGCTGATGGACCGGAGCGACGGTGACGGGCAGATCGACTGTGACCTGAACTCCCCGGGAGTTATCCCTGGCGGTTAGAACGATGGTCTTGGCGCCGTCGGCCGTGGGGGTGATGGAACCCGACCAGACCCAGCGGTCCTGCAGAAAGAGTAGCGGCTGGGACGGCGGACCGCCGATCGAGGACAGATCGGCCCAGACGGACTGTACGATGCAGCCGCACGCGGAGGTCGCGCAGGAGAGCGTCAGGGTAGTGGTCTGAGCCACCTGGAGAGACCCATCGATGACCGGCTGCACGATGGACATGCCGGTGTCCGGCGCAGCCTGGGCAAAAGTGGCGGACACAACACTGCTGGGGTCGAGCCCGTCTGCGCAGGCGATGGCCTGAATGGTTGTGGTTCGGGTCAGAACGATTCTGTCCGTATAGATCAGGCCGGTCGTTGGCGAGGGGGTGCTTGCATTTGTTGTATAGTGAATGACGGCCCCCCGGGTTGCGCAGGAGATGCGGACGGCGGCACTCTCCCAGAAGGCACAGGCAGCCGGATCGAACGTGGGGTCGGCTGCCTTGCTGCTGCCCGTCGTGTCGCCCGGGACAGCCGTGGATGTGCACCCACTGGCGGAAAGGAGAATGATCGAAACAGCCAACAACAGTCCGGAACGTGCAAGACGCGGCGACACCATGCTGTCTCCTTCAAGTTTGATGAAGACGGACTATCCTGGCCCTGCCGCGGCTATTGTACGTGGGGCCTTGTCCGATCGGACAGGGGGTGGGCCTGACGCTGCGCGTGCCGGCCGCGAAGTCCGTGCAGGATTTTCGCGGCCATCGCCTGCGTGTTACTGTTGATACTGAGGAGTGTTATAGTAAGACCCAGCAAGCAGAGCGGGGGATGTGCCTCGCAAGAATGGGGCCGCAATCTTTTTCAGTGATATCGCAGTGGACAGTTGGGGACGCGGCAGCCGTTGCTGCTAGCCGTACCCGGCGGGCTGGCTACAATGGCCGCTTTCTTCCCATACTGGTGCCGGACGAGACGTGAGTAGTACCGTGCAGAGCGACCCAAACGCGGGATGAGTCGTGAGTAGTGCCATGCAGAATGAGTCAACGCGCGGGATGAGTACGGCCCTGGGGATCCTGGCGATCCTGATCTGGAGCACGTCGTTTGCCTTCGGCCGCAGCATCATGGAGCAGCTGGGGACGTTCGGCGGGGCGGCGTGCATCTACCTGCTGGGCGGGGTGCTTGGCTGCGGAATGGCAGCGCTGCAGGGGCGGCTGGCCGGCGTCCAGCGGATGCCGAGGTCGTACCTGGTGGTCTGCGGCGGGCTGTTCGTCGCATACATCGTGACGGTGCAGACCGGCATCGGGCTGGCCCGCGATCGCCAGCAGGCGGTCGAGGTGATCCTGCTGAACTACCTGTGGCCAGGGCTGACCATGGCGCTGTCGGTGCCGATCCAGCGACGCAGGGCGCGGTGGTGGCTGGGGCCAGGGGTGCTGCTCGGGATCGGTGGGGCGATGCTGGGGGTGGCCAGCGGCCGGGGCATCTCCGGCTGGCAGATGCTGGACAACCTGCGGACGCAGCCGTGGCCCTACGTGCTGGGCGTGGCGGCGGCGCTATCGTGGGCACTGTACTCAAACCTGAGCCGGCGCCTGGCGGGGGACGGCCAGGCCAGCGGCGTACCGGTGTTTCTTCTGGCCAGCGGCGCTGCCATGGGCGTGCTATGGCTGTTTGCGAGCGAGCCGATGCACTGGGGGTTGCGGGTGGAACTGGAGTCTGCTGTACGCGGCGCTGTTCCCGGGCTTGCTGGCGTACCTGTTCTGGGAGGTGGCGATGCGCCGGGGGCGGATGGGCCTGGTGGTGGCCATCTCGTACCTGACGCCGCTGCTGGCGACGATGGTGACCTGCTACTACCTGGCCGTGCCGCTGGGGGCGGGGCTGCTGGCGGCCTGCGGCCTGGTGGTGGCCGGGGCGGTGCTGTCTAGCAAAGCGGTGGGCCCGGAGACGGTAACGACTACGGCCGTACTGAGTGCTACGTCCTGAGTGTTGAGGGTCCGGGGCCCGGGGAACAGCGTTCAGCGTTCAGGGTTCAGGGCTCGGGGTTCAGCGTTCAGGGTTCGGGGTTCAGGGTTCAGGGTTCAGGGTTCAGCGTTCAGGGTTCAGGGTTCAGGGTTCAGGGTTCCGGGTTCAGGAAACAGCGGACTCGGAGACGGGGGGGCGCCAGCCAACGGCAGGGGTAAGGAATCCCTTCCAGTCGGCGCCGTATGATATTCAAGGGGGCGGGGGTCGCGGCGGGGTCGGTACGGTATTCGAAAAAGGGGGGCCCTCAATGGTCAAGCGCCCAAGGTCATCTGCGGCGAGTGCGTGGCCATCGTGCAGGCCGGCTCCTACGTGTACGGTTTCAGCGCCGAGGAGGGCACGTGGGATGCCCTGCAGCTGACTCAGCCAGCCGTCGGTGCGCCGACCATCATGAAGGACTGGGTCACGATCACCGCGATCGGGCGGGTCCACGCATTCAGCGGCCAGACGGGCAAGTGGGCGACCCTGGACGTAAAGGCGGAGATCCGGCCGGGGCGGGGCGGCTGAGTCCTACACATACAGCTCCGGTCGCTGCCGCACATGCCGCTCCAGGCCGTCCATGATCGCGGTGCAGGAGCGCTGCCATCGGTCCGGCGGCATGTCTTCGGTGACCCCCATGAGCAGGCCATCCGGCGTGCCGGCCTGCTCCAGAAGGTCCATGGTCACTCGCTCGACCTCCTCGTCGCTTCGCAGGTGTACGCTCGATGGGAAGTTTACCCAGAGGACCTTGTTCGGCCAGGCCTGTCTGGCCTGCCGCAGGGTCATGTCCGTGTCCGGGGCCGGCGTGAACGCCTCGATGTAGTCCAGGTCGGTTGCGCCGATCGCCTCGGCCAGCAGGCCGCAATTAGCGTCGTAGTGGCAACCGATGAGCTTGCCGTGCTTGTGGAGGACCTCGGCGGCCTCGTTGTAATGCGGCACGTAGTATCTTCGGAAGTTGTCCGGTCCGATCACCTCGGGCACGACGTTGCCGCCGTAGTTGGCGTGGCTGGCCGGCGAGGCCGCCACGATCGGGTAGATGCGACGGCGATTCTGGACGATCTGGTCGTAGAGTTTGAGGATCTCGTCGCGGCGGTCCATCCACTCGATGCAGAAATCCTCCATGCCGAGGAACTCGCCGGAGATGAGCGCCTGGAGCGGCTCAAGCCCAAGTGCCGCGCGGAAGTACGCGTCGGGGCCGAAGTCTCGCTGTGCCTGGGCGAACGCCTCGTAGCACGGTTCGTCTCGCTCATCCTGCAGAAGGAAGAGGATGACCTTGTAGTCCTCCGGCCGCTTGAACATCCGCTCGTGCCGCCACGTGGTAAAGCCCACCGGCTCGACCAACGTACTGATTGAGCCGACCGGCGTGTCGTACACCGTGCGGACCAGCTGCTTGTCGGCCTCCCAGTACGTGTGCTGGGTGACCTTCACGTTCGGCCGGTGGGTGCGGAAGACGCTCTTGCGGTTCAGGATGCACAGGCCGCGGTTGCGCAGCTGCCGCTCGGCTGCGCATGGCGGGATCTTGGCCTCGTAGATCGTGAACGGCACCTTGTCGGCGTGGCCCCCGCGAAGGGCGCGCTCGACCCGTTCGGCTGGGGTCATGCTACTCGCCCTTCCCTTTCAGCCGCAGGTTCCGTGCGTGAAACGCCAGGGCCTCCTGGATGTGGATCTCCCAGTAGTCCCAATTGTGCGCGCCGGGGAACTCGGCGTACTCGTGGGGCACGTCCATCGCGTCGAGCTTGGCGTGGAACTCCCGGTTGTCAGCCAGCAGGAAGTCCTCCGTTCCGCAATCGATCCGGATCTTCGGCAGTTTGCCGGCCCGGGAGGCCTTGCGGGCGAGCATGAGCAGGTCGTGGTTGGAGCCGGCCGGGCGGGCGCCGAAGATCCGCTTGAACTCGGCCTGTTCGGGCTTGCTGTAGGTCTTGGCTCCGTGCATGACGGCGCCGCTATGGCTGTTGACGCTGGCGAAGGCGTCGGGGTAGCCCAGCCCCAGCCGCAAGGCGCCATAGCCGCCCATGGACAGACCGCCGATGCACCGCCCGCTGCGGGAACGCTTGGCGGGGAAGGTCTTTTCGATGAAGGCGGGGAGTTCTTCGCCGAGATACTTCGCGTAGGCGGGTCCTTCCTGGTTGTCGGTGTAGAACCCGCGGAAGCCGTCGGGCGTGACGACGATCAGGGGCAGGTCGCGGACGTACCACTCGATCCGCGCGGCGGTGCCAGATCGTGTAGTCGTCGGACAGCCCGTGCAGCAGGTAGAACGTGGCGTAGGGTCCCTTGCCGGAGTCCGGCAGGATGACGTAGGAGCCGACCTGTTTGCCGAGCACCTGGCTGGACCACTGCACGTGACAGAACGCCATAACGATCCTCCGCGACTTATGGCCTGAACAACGGTGAATCGTACCGTACGGTCAGGAACCGCTGCGGGCCGCCGAAGGGTTCCATCACGTTGGTCTTGACGAAGAGACTGTTGCAGTCTTCCCAGGTCTGGTATCCGTGGTCGCCGGCGGGGCCCAGCGGCTCGCCCTTCCATTCGACGCCCTCCAGCGTGCAGGGCCGGTGGATCCGTAGCAGGAAGCTGAACCGCTCCGGATTGATTCCTTCGCACGTGTGGGACTGGATGTACATCGTCGCGCAGCGCTCCAGGCCATCCTCTCCCCGTTCGCAGCGAGTGTAGTTGCGTCGCAGGAACGTGGTCATCTCCACGCGGTTCTGTCGCTGCGCGCCCACCGTTTGCCCGTGGGCGATGAGTCCGTAGATGCGCCCGCCGGAGATCAGCATGCAGGGGTATCCCGGCTGGCCGAGCCCGAAGGTGTCCTCCTGCCCGAACTGCAGCAGCCTCCGCAGGCGGGCGGTGCCGCCGGCCCTCCAGTCGGCCTCGCGGTAGTACTGCTCAACGGCCTCGATGTTGAAGGAGAGGCTTTTGACTTCCGCGGCCAGTTTCGCCCCCAGCGAGTCGTGCTCGTTCCAGTCGCTGAAGATGCTCACCGGTGGGCGGACCTCGTACTGCGGGTAGCCCGCCTCCTCAGCTGCCCGTGATATCTCGCCGGCCATGATCGTCATGTAGTAGGCATCGCTGCTGAAGCTCCAGACGGGCGCCAGCCAGGTCTGTTCCTTCATGCTGCCGCCGCCCCGGCCGCGGAGGTCAACGAAGATCTCCGGCGCGAAGGCCAGGCCGAAGCGTTCCAGGAGCCAGCCTTCGGGCGTGCTCGAGGGCTGGTCGACCTTGTACGAGTGCGCGACGTCGGCGTCCCTGGCGTTGCGGGGGATGTCGCGCACGGCCCCGTCCGGGTTGGCGCAGGGGACGATGGCGACGGCCTGGTTGCGGAGGATCTGCCCGGCCTGCGGGTCGTCCGACAGCAGGAACTCCAGCAGCGCCAGCGCGATGGCCCGACCGCTTTCGCGGGTGCCGTGCTGGCCGGCCACGATGTAGGCCCGCTGCTTTTGTTCGTCGGGTACGGCTGGGTCGGTACACATCAGACAGGGGATATCGAGGCCCTCGATCGAGCGGCCGATGACGCGGACCTGCATCCGGCCGGCTGAGCGCTTCTGGGCGGTCTCGATTGCCTGAAGGACGTCCTGGTAGTCGGGCCTACTGCCTCGCGGAGCCATTTGCCGTCTTCCCTGCCTGTGAACGGTTGCTTTCCGCCAGCGGTCCCCTTTCAGGATACCGCAGATCCCCCCAGCGGACAACCGGCGCGAGGCCCGCGTGAGGCGGTTGCGATGTGTGGAACTTCATTTGTGTGAGTGCGTTGGACGGAGGGGGCAAAGCGTCTTCCCCGCAGACAAGGTGTCTTGCGACCTGCCAGGGCAATCGGGACGATTCTCTTGTGGATTTTTCGACCACCGGACCCCTGGTGCGGGGATCGGTTGCGGTGTACAATGGAGCCCTGCGAAGCCAAGGAGGGTTGCTCATGCACATCGCGATGACCGAACCGCTGTTTGCCTGGGGATGCCTGGAAGACAGTCCCAGCCTGCAGACGCTCAAGCAACTGCTGGCCGCTATCCCGGATGCGGCTCTCCTGGAGGGGTTGCGTCAGCACCGCGGCCGCGGTCGCAACGACTATCCCGTTCACGTCCTCTGGGGCGTGGTGCTGCTGACGATTGCGTTGCGGCATGCCAGTTATGAGGCCTGCCTGGCAGAGTTGCGACGCAACGAGGGACTGCGACACCTGATCGGCATTACGGAGGAAGCCGGTGTGCCCGAGAAGTGGAATATCTCCCGGTTCCTGGATGTGCTGGGCCAAGAGCCCCACCGGTCGCAGTTGCGTGGTGTCTTTGACCGGATGATCCAGCGACTGGCCTGTGTGGTGGACGACCTGGGCAAACACACCGCCGGCGATGCCACCGCCCTGCACGCTCGCCGCAAGGCGGAGGCGACCGAGGAAGTGGCCGAAGGCTTGCCCCAGCCGACCGGGGGCGCAAGGAGTATACCGACGAGCAAGGCAAGGTCACCCAGATCGTCGAATGGTTCGGCTACAAGTTGCATCTGCTGGTGGATGCCCGGCACGAGTTGATCCTGGCCTACCGTACGACCAGTGCCCACATCGACGATGGGGGTACGCTGCCGGCGTTGATCGAACAGGCCAAGGCGAATCTGCCGGAAGGTCGCATCCAGACCACGGCCTATGACAAGGCGGCCGACAGTCGGGATGTGCATAAGATGCTGGACAAGGAGGGAATCCGGCCCGTGATCCAGAACCGCAGTCTCTGGAAGGATCACACCGAAGAAATGCTGCCCGGGCACGATGGGACCAGCAACATCACCTACGATGAGGCCGGGACGGTGTACTGCTATGACCGGCACAGCGAGCCGCCGGTGCGGCACAAGATGGCCTACATTGGCCATGAGCCACAGCGCAAGACGATCAAGTACCGCTGTCCGGCCCGGCACGAGGGCTGGCCGTGCCCCAGCGAGGGGCTGTGCAACGCCGGCAAGGACTACGGCAAGACGGTACGAGTGGCTTGCGCGATCGACCTGCGGCGGTTCCCGCCGATTCCCCGGGCAACCAAGAAGTTCGAGCGGCTCTACAAGGGCCGCACCTCCGTGGAGCGGGTCAATGCCCGCGTGAAGCTCTTCTGGGGGCTGGATGATGGGAACGTGACCGGAGCCCGGCGGTTCCATGCCCTGATCGCCACGGTGATGGTGGTGCATGCGGGCTTCGCGACACTCCTGGCGGCCAGCCCGCGTCGGGAAGGAACCCTGGGCAAACTGCGACTGGGCCACGTGCAAAAGGCCCTGGCGGAACGAATGACCGGCTGAGACGCGGTCCAGTGAGCCAGTCATCGGATGCGGCCGCGCTGGCGGTACGCGCAGAACCAGCCATCCGCTGGCCATTCCACAGCCGGCACGCCTTCCGGCCTTGCCGCCGACCCTTTCCGAAGTCTCCAGTCGCTATTCGGGCGCGGCCCGGCCGCTTTCGACCGCCCGCAGGGCGGTCACATCGCAACCGGCTCGGCCCGCGTCTAGTTTCGGGTCTGCCCAAACTTTCGGGCAAGGGTAGAATGAGGCTTCGGCAAGGAGCTGCCGAAGAAGGATATTGCCATGGAACGGCTGGTTCAGGTGGATCGGGTTCGGTTAGTGGAGGCGTTGCGTCAGGAAGCCGAGCAGGTGGTTGGGCACGTGATGGATGCGGTCAATGCGGCCCGGGACGGGCGATTGATCGAGGACAGTGAAGGACCGGTTCTGGAGATCATGCAAGAGTTCCAGAGACGCCTGTACGAGAAGGCGTTGCAGATGCGGATCGACTCGACCGAGTCGTCTTTTTCCCCCTCCGAAGGACACCGGGGGTCGGCCCAAGCGCAATAAAGGTCGCAGCCAGGCCTGCTGGCTGACGCGATTGGGCCGGGCCCACCTGTCTCGCAGACGCTATTTCGATGCCGCCGATGGCAGTGATACCCCCCTGGACCGTCTGATCGATGAGGCAGACCGGGTGATCACGCTGGGGGTGCGGGAACTGGCCTGTCGGCTGGGGATCGATTCGGCCAGTTTCCGGCGGGCGGCGGAGAATCTCAAGGGGGCGACGGGTCTGTCGATCAGCCCTGAACAACTGCGTCAGTTGGTGGAGCAGGAAGGCCGGTGGCTGAGCAAAGCCCAGAAGGAGGAGCAGTTGGAGTTGGACTTTGCGGCCAGCGACTGCCAGACCACCGCCCGCCCCGATGGGCAACCCGTCAGCCGGATGTACATTGGGATGGATGGGGTGAAGGTTCCGGTGGTCACGGATGCCGAGAAGCAAAAGCGTCGCCAACAGGCCCAGCAGCAGCGTAAGAACCTTCCGCGACGCAAGGGGGTGCGTCGCCGCCCGTTGCCGGCGGTCAAGGCTGGGGCGGATCAGGCGTACAAGGAGTTCAAGATCGTACTGCTGTACGATCCGTCGGCCGAGCGTCGATACGTGCGGGCGACGCGGAAGGATCATGAGCATGCGGGGCGCCTGCTGGGTCAGGCGGCGGCCCAGGTACGCCTGCGAGCAGCGCAAGAGACCGTGGGGATTGCCGGTTTCGGGTCTGCCCAAACTTTCGGGCAAGGGTAGAATGAGGCTTCGGCAAGGAGCTGCCGAAGAAGGATATTGCCATGGAACGGCTGGTTCAGGTGGATCGGGTTCGGTTAGTGGAGGCGTTGCGTCAGGAAGCCGAGCAGGTGGTTGGGCACGTGATGGATGCGGTCAATGCGGCCCGGGACGGGCGATTGATCGAGGACAGTGAAGGACCGGTTCTGGAGATCATGCAAGAGTTCCAGAGACGCCTGTACGAGAAGGCGTTGCAGATGCGGATCGACTCGACCGAGTCGTCTTTTTCCCCCTCCGAAGGACACCGGGGGTCGGCCCAAGCGCAATAAAGGTCGCAGCCAGGCCTGCTGGCTGACGCGATTGGGCCGGGCCCACCTGTCTCGCAGACGCTATTTCGATGCCGCCGATGGCAGTGATACCCCCCTGGACCGTCTGATCGATGAGGCAGACCGGGTGATCACGCTGGGGGTGCGGGAACTGGCCTGTCGGCTGGGGATCGATTCGGCCAGTTTCCGGCGGGCGGCGGAGAATCTCAAGGGGGCGACGGGTCTGTCGATCAGCCCTGAACAACTGCGTCAGTTGGTGGAGCAGGAAGGCCGGTGGCTGAGCAAAGCCCAGAAGGAGGAGCAGTTGGAGTTGGACTTTGCGGCCAGCGACTGCCAGACCACCGCCCGCCCCGATGGGCAACCCGTCAGCCGGATGTACATTGGGATGGATGGGGTGAAGGTTCCGGTGGTCACGGATGCCGAGAAGCAAAAGCGTCGCCAACAGGCCCAGCAGCAGCGTAAGAACCTTCCGCGACGCAAGGGGGTGCGTCGCCGCCCGTTGCCGGCGGTCAAGGCTGGGGCGGATCAGGCGTACAAGGAGTTCAAGATCGTACTGCTGTACGATCCGTCGGCCGAGCGTCGATACGTGCGGGCGACGCGGAAGGATCATGAGCATGCGGGGCGCCTGCTGGGTCAGGCGGCGGCCCAGGTACGCCTGCGAGCAGCGCAAGAGACCGTGGGGATTGCCGA
>CAVYDW010000002.1:0-2408393 GCA_963767465.1 uncultured Phycisphaerae bacterium | reverse complement strand
ACCGTAGATCTTGCCCCCGTGGTTGTCCACGATGATCCGACATATGTACAGTCCCAACCCCGTACCCCCAGGGGCGTAGTTCTCCGCCCCCGTGCCACGGACGAACTTCCGGAAGATCCGTTCCTCTTCGCCTGACGGAATCGCCAACCCGGAGTTGGAGACATCGAACTGGATGAAATCACCGGCATCGCTGACTCGCAGCTCCACGATCCCATGCTCGGCCGAGTACTTCACTGCATTGGTCAACAGGTTCATGAACACCATGGTCATCTTCTTGCGATCGACACGCATGCGTGGAACGCTACACAACTCCACATGAGACATGTGGATCTTCTTGTCGCTCGAGAAATAGTCTCGCACAAGGCAGAAAACTCGCAGGAACGTCCGAATAGATCTCCGCATCCTCGAACTCGTACTTCTCTCTCTGGATCTGTTCCACGGCAGGTCGGTTTATGATCATCTCGATCACATCGGTGGCATAGAGGATGTCGTCCACCTTGAGGCCCTTGCGCTCCATTCCGATCGATGCGACACCGAGGTGTTTTGTTAGGTACTCCGCGTGTCCCATGATCAGTTGCAGCGGCGTAAGGATCTCGTGGTTGAGTCCAACCACGTAATTGCGCAGGGCCTCGAACATGTGCTCATGGTGAGCGGACCGGAGCACGTGGCTGAGGATGACGGAGTATTCCGTGGCGATCTCCACGTCCGTCAGGTCAAAGACGTAGGCTTCCCTCCCCCTTGATTCGTCGTAGTTGTCCAAGGATACCTTTCCGATCAGTTCCTGGCCGACGACAAGAGGAATGTCCAGGACCGTAGTGACGCCCTCCTTGTGGAGCTGCGTGGCGAACGGCCAGGAGTCGATGAGTTCGACGCGGGCACGTGTCCCCAGGGCGTTCACGAGTTCATGGATGCGTTTCTCCTGCTGGCAACGCCGCAAGACGATCAGGATGGGGCGGGTCTCCGGCTCCTTCTGGAAGGCCCACCTGGCTGACAACCAGTCACCCCCTTCCGCCGGGTCGCCGGCTACGCGCCTTCGAAACCCGCGAAGATTCCGACCATGCCCGATGGCCCCCAGGCAGATCAGCATCCCGCCGGTCTTGTCCCATTCGTAGAGTCGAGCCCGGTTCCACTTGAGATCGCGGAACAGTTCCAGCATGCGCCAAGCAATGGCATTGAGATCGTCATCGAAGTCCTTTTCCACCGAACGCATCTGCATGTCGGAGAGGAACGCCCGGACCACATCGTGCTTCTCCTGCTTGGTGGCGTCAATCGCGGTCTCGACAATCCTATACCGGCCCAACGAATCGCTCACCCGCTGCGTGGTGATGTTGGCGACGTGTGGATGCTTGGTCACCGGATGCACGAAGGATGCCTGCCACCGTTTGGATTCCCCCGTGGCGAGCACCTCCTGGAACGGGCATTGCTGGCACGGCCCATCATCCGCTGGAGAACTGCAGCCATAGCAGGCCTCATAACACTTGCGGCCCAGGATCTCTGACTTGGTAAAGGACCAGAATCTGGCCTTGGCCTCGTTGATGTCGATGATGGTCCTGTCGCGGTCGAGAATCATGACTTCATCGGCCACCCCAGTGTTTAGCACCGCCTGTAGGGTGTGGGCCTCCGCCTGCCACCATGCCCGCATCAGAAAGCCCGTCGCAAAGACGTTACCGAGGTACCCGTCCCCCCGGCGGAAGGCCTCGACGCGCCGAACACCCCCTATGGCTCCGTGCCCCTGGTTCAATACGGGGTTCACCCACACGACCAGCAGGTCCGTGCTATCCGGGGCTTTCGCACTAGCCCAACCTTCGCACTTTGCGAGAATCTTTGAGCCGCCAACGGGTGCGGCGGGGACGTGCGTGCGGTTTTCCAGTCGTTTTGGCGTGTAGTGCCGACCTACTTGGGCGGCAAGTCTTGTAAGCCGGCCGGGGCGTGGGCTATAAGCTGGGCCATGTTCCTGCGGAGCAAACGGCGTTTCAAGAACGGCAAGTGGCATCGCTACTGGAGCGTGGTGGAGAACCGCCGCCTGGCGGCCGATCGCGTGGTCCAGCGCCAGGTGCTCTACCTCGGCGAGATCAACGATGACCAGGAGGCCGCCTGGCGAAAGAGTCTGGAAGTCTTCGATGAGCAGCGGCACGAGACCTGCCAGATGTCGCTGTTTCCCGAGGATCGACCTATCCCGGCCGACGCGGTCAATGCCCTGTCGTTGCGGATGAGCGACCTGCGCGTGCGGCGGGCGCGGGCCTTCGGGGACTGCTGGCTGGGCCTGACGCTCTGGCGCCAGTTGCAGTTGGATCGGTTCTGGACCCACTGCCTGGCTGATCAGCGAGGGGACGTACCCTGGCAGCAGGTCCTGGCCATCCTGGCGATCAACCGGCTGGTGGCGCCGGCCAGTGAATGGCAGGTGCACCGGCAGTGGTTCCTGCAGACGGCCCTGGATGAACTGCTGGGGGTGGACTTTGCGGCGGTAGGCAAGGATCGGCTGTATCGCTGCCTGGATCGGCTGGTGGCGCACAAGGACGCCCTGCACCAACACCTGGTGGACCAGTGGCGGACCCTGTTCGATGCGAAGTTCGACATCCTGCTGTACGACCTGACCAGCACGTACTTCGAGGGTCAGTGTAAACAGATCCCCAAGGCCCGGCATGGCTATAGCCGCGACGGTCGGGGCGACTGCCGGCAGGTGGTCATCGCCCTGGTGGTCACGCCGGACGGACTGCCGCTGGCCTACGAGGTCCTGGCGGGCAACACGGTGGACAACACCACCCTGAGGACCTTCCTGCGCAAGATCGAGTCGCTCTACGGCAAGGCCAACCGGATCTGGGTGATGGACCGGGGCGTGCCGACCGAGCAGACCTTGCGGGAGATGCGGGCCGAGGACATCCATTACCTGGTGGGCACGCCCAAGAGCCGCTTGAGCCAGATGGAACAAGCCCTGCTGGATCAGTCCTGGAGCCAGGTGCACGAGGGATTGCAGGTCAAACTGATCCAGCAGGAGGGCGAGGTGTATGTGCTGGCCCGTAGCGAGGATCGCCGTAGCAAGGAGCAGGCGATCCACCGACGCCGGCTCAAGCGACTGGTCAAAGGCCTGAATGCCCTGAAGCGTCGCAAGGTCAGCCGGGACGTATTGCTGCAGAAGATCGGGGCGTTGCGGTCGAAGGCGGGGCAGGTCAAGCGGTTCGTGAAGATCCACCTGCCCCAAGAGGGTGAGCCGGTGAGCCGCTCGACGTTCCGCTGCGGGTTCGATGGGGCTGGCGGGCGGGCCTGGCGGCAGCGGGAAGGGGCGTACCTGCTGCGGGGCTTTCTGCCGGCCGGCGTCGCCAAAGACGGCGTGAGCCTCTGGCAGATGTATATGCAGTTGGTGCAGGTGGAGCAGGCCTTCCAGCACTTCAAGACAGACCTGGCGTTGCGTCCGATCGAGCATCAGACGCAGGCACGGGTAGAGGCGCACATCCTGGTGGCGTTCCTGGGCTATGCCTTGCTGGCCAGCCTGCGGATGAAGTTGCGGCCGGCGGGGGCCGGTCTGACGCCGCAAGCGGTGCTGGAGAAGTTGGCGTTGATCCGGATGGTGGACGTGTGCATCCCGACGACCGATGGCCGGCTCTTGGTGATGCCGCGGTACATCGAGCCGGAGGCGGAGCAGGAGTTGGTGCTGGACAAGTTGCCCCTGCGGTTGCCGGCGCAGCCCCCGCCGCGGATCCGCGGCGGCGAGGCGATCCTGCCCGCGGCCCCGTCCTCCTGTAGTGCCGACCTTTGAGAAAAACTGGGGCTGGCGCTACCGGCAGGGCCTTTGGCCCTGTCCAAGTGCGAAAGTTGGGCTAGTCCTTCGATTGAGGCGTCCGCCGGCCAGACCCGTCTGGCGGGTGATCTGAAAGAAGTAGTTGTCATTTGACAAATATTGCATATGTGTAACCATTAAGGCAGCAGGTAACGATGAGGGACTATGCGCGTCGCAAACCAGCCGTACCGCTCGTCCCATAATCGTGCGCCCTTGCGGACTGCCGTCGCCGGCAGCAGATTGCGCCCTATCGTACGCAGGAATCTGCGGTTATCTGTTGAATAACATGGAATCGCACCCGGTCTATACGAACGAAGAGCAGTCTGCTGGCCAAGGCCCGGCAGGGCGACCGTGACGCTTGGCAGCACCTCTTTGAGCGCCACAGGGAGGTGGCCTACCGGGTAGCCTGGCGGGTGCTGGGAAGCAGCGAGGACGCCCTGGATGCCGTGCAAGAGGGGTTTATCCGGGCCTACCGAAACCTGGGCGGTTTCGCCGGAGCCTCGAGTTTTCAGACCTGGCTCCTGCGGATCGTGCACCGCCAGGCGATCGACCTGGGCCGGAAGGGTTCGACCCGCCGGGCCATGTCGATCGACCAGGGCGAAGAGAGTATCGCCTCCGCCCTGCCCGATCCCCGGGGCGACACCGACCCGGCTGAGCCGCTGGCAAGGGCGGACCTGGGTCGCCAGATCGCCAGGGCGATCGAGCAGCTCTCGCCCGAGCAGAGGCAGGCGTTTGTCCTGCACGCGGACGGGCAGATGACCTACGGCCAGATCGCCGAGGCCCAGGGCGTGCCGATCGGGACCGTGATGAGCCGGATCTACTATGCCCGGCGGAGGCTTCGCGAGTGATTGGCCGATGTGGTCGATGACGAGATCGGCCCCAAGAAGGATACCAGCGAATGACCCGCTGCGAACAATACGAGCCCTATCTGGCCGCCCTGGCTGATGAGCAGACCGAGGCCATTCCGCTCGAGGTCCGCCACGATGTCGAGGCTCACGTGGCCAGCTGCGCGGCCTGCCGGAAGCAGATCGCCCAGCAGCGGCAGGTCGCCCGGCGCCTGGCGGCCATCTCGCCGCCGCCTGTGACCGCGGATCGCTGGCGGCAGGTCTGGAATGCCGTTGACAGCCAGACGACCAGCCGGACGGTGGGCCGGCGTCTCGCCTGGCCGCTCTCGCGCCGGTGGATTGCCGCGACCGGCGGAATGGCCGCAGCGGCGATGATCCTGGCAGCTGTCCTGCTCTGGCCGAGCGGACCGGCGCAGCAGTACGCCTTTGCAACCGGCAGCGATGGTGATATACAGGTTCTGGAGACGGATTCACAGGACCAGACGCCCGTGGTGATCACGTCCGGCCAGGAGGACGTGGTGGTCGTCTGGGTCGTACAGGATACGGACGAGACGAGGCCTTCGTGATGCGCGGTACGATTCGAGACAGCCGGCGCGGGACGCCCCTTCCAGGAGCAGTCCTGGCGATCGTGCTGGCTGCCCTACCCGCCGTCGCCCAGACGACCAGGAGCAGCGCAGGGGCGCGAATCCGCCGCAGACGGTGCAGAGACCGCCGCGGTCGGATACGCCGGTCCAGCCGCGTCCCGATCTGGCCCGGCCGCCCCGGAACGAACCCCCGCCGACACCCGCGCCGGAGGCTCCCAAGGCAATGCCCCTGCCGGTGCCGCCTGTGGATAAGTCAGGCGAATCAGTTCGCAAACCAGTGCCGGAACCATCCATTCAGACGCCGCCGGAGACGCCACGACCAACCACAGGGCGGCCAGATCAGACCCGGCCGCAACCCGACGTTGTGGCCCCTGCCCGGCCCGAACTGTCGGCACCGAGGCCAGGAGGTTACGTTCAGCCGCGACCGGACCTGGCGCGGCCGCAACCGGACATCGTCACCCCCGTCCGACCCGCACCGGAGACGCCCCCGCCAGGGCGGCCGGATACTTCCAAGATCCGCCGGGACATTGCCCGGCCCGACATCGGCCCCAAGGGTCCGGAGGCTGACGGCGCCGGTGAGCCCGCTGCCGGCTTCCCTGGAGATTCGCACGCTGGCGATCGTGGCGACGAACCGGGACAACCGGATTGATCCAGCACTACAGAACCTGGCGGATCAGCTGAGGCCTACCTTCCGATTCTCGGGGTACCGTCTGGCTGCGTCCGATACCACGACGGTCGCGCCGGGCCAGCCGGCGGTGTTGCGACTGGTGGCCCCATACTCGCTGCAGGTGGTCCCGGCCGAAGTCGACGCCCAGCACGTGGTGCTCAACGTCCAGGCGCTGCACGGCAACCGGAGGCTGCTGGGTCTGCAGCTACGGCTGCGGCCGGGGACGTACCAGCTGTTGGGGGGGTGGCCGGTGCCGGACGGGACGCTGCTGGCGGCGGTATCGGCGCGGGCCGGGGGCGGTTGAGCCCCATGGCTGTGAGAGTCGCCGGGTAAATGGTCCAGCCGGCTGCAAGGGCAAGGCGCCCTGGGGCCGATGCTTCCGACTGCAACGAAGATTCGCCACCCCCGCGAGCGGCTGCGCCCGTGGAATGCACAGGAGGGGGTTCAGGACACACCACTACCGTGTCCGCGCGGTTGTCCCATGCCACGGAGTCTGCCCCGCCCCACCGCGCTGGCCGTCCTGCGGTTGCCGTAGCAACGGCTGCTCTGTCCATGTACTATGGCACTTCAAGGTTACCTGTGGAGGTGAAATAACCGGTTGCAGCGGGTCGTTCAACAGGTAGGACAGAGGGGCCCTGGGACATGGGACTGGCGGGCAAAACGGGATCCGCATGTGTCCTGGCCATCGTGATGGCGGCATGGTGCATGCCGGCCCGGGGCGAGGACAAGATCACCCTGTGGGGCACGCCACCGCGCGAGAAGCCCCAGCGGACCAAGGCCGCCGAGGGCTTCCCGCCCCTTCCGCTGCCCGTCACCCCGCAGCGCCGCACCGAAAAGAAGCGCCCGCCGGCCCCGCCGAAGCTGCTGGCAAACCTGGCGAACTTCTCCTTTGCCGGATGGCAGGGGTCGCCGGGGGCGGTCGACACGCTGCTGACCACGGCCCAGGAGAGCCTCAAGGTCTGGTACGGCTGGAAGCAGCTGGACATTGGGACGCTGGTCCGCGAGCAGACCTCGGGCGTGACCCACCGCACGCCGATCGTTTACCTGTGCGCATACTACCCGGTGGACCTTACGGCAGAGCAGCGGAACGCCCTGGCGGCCTACGTGCTGGCCGGCGGGACGCTGATCATCAACTGCTGCGGCCAGGACGAGGCGCTGGCCTCGGTGCAGACGGAACTGAGCAGGATGTTCGCGAAGTTCGAGCTGCGGTTGCTGCCGGCCGATCACCCGATCTACCACTCGTATGACGATATCGACAAGGTGATCTACCCCGCGCCGTCGGTCAGCGTCCTTGACGAGGGGCCGGCCACGACGGGTCCGCCGCGGCTGCGGGCGATCACATTGGGCACGCGGGCGGCGGTGATCGTCAGCGGCGAGGACCTGGCCTGCGGCTGGAACCGCTGGAACAATCCGAGTGTCAGGCAGGTGGGCGCGAAGGACTCCAACCGCATCGGGCTGAACCTGATCACCTACATCACGGCGGAGAACCGTTTCGCGAAGTTCCTGTCCAGGACGCAGGAGGTGGCAGGACCTTCCATCCGGCCGCGGGAACAGCTGGTCCTGGCCCAGCTGATCCACGAAGGGAACTGGGACCCAAACCCTTCGGCTGTGCCGCTGTTTCTGAAGGAACTGGCCTCGAGTACCTCGGTCGCGGTGCAGTTCGAGCGGCAGACGCTGCAGCTGAAGGACCCGTCGCTGTTCGGCTACCCGCTGCTGTACATGACGGGCACGTGGGACCCGAAGCCTGTCCGACGAGGAGATCGTCCTGCTGCATCGTTACCTGGCCACCGGCGGGGTCGTGATCGCCGACGCCGCCTCCGGCCGAAGCGAGTTCGACGGAGCCTTTCGCGCCCTGTGCCGCCGGATGTTCCCGGACCAGCCGCTGCAGGCCCTGCCGGCCGACCATCCGTTGTTCGCCGCGTTCCACAAGATTGATAAGTTGCACCTGAACCACCAGGATGACGCGATTGAGCCGGCTGTCGAGGCGGTGTTCATCAATGACAGGCCGGCGATCCTGTACAGCCGGTACGGCCTCTCTGACGGCTGGGCACATGAATTCAGCGCCTACGCCCGGGGGTACGTCACGGCGGACGCCCTGAAGCTCGGCACGAACCTGGTGGTCTATGCGATGCAGTGATAGGGGAGCGAATATGAGTCAAGCCGCCCAACCCTCCGCAAGTCAGGCCGCCCAGCAGGAACTCCAGGTCGTGCAGCAGTGCGCCGCCGCGCATCGGCGGATGCGCCAGGAGATCGGCCGGTGAATCATCGGCCAGACAACCGTCCTGGACGACATGCTCATGGCGGTCTTCGCGCAGGGTCACGCCCTGCTGATCGGCGTGCCGGGGCTGGCCAAGACGCTGATGGTCCAGACGTTAGCCGAGACCATGGACCTGCAGTTCAGCCGCATCCAGTTCACGCCCGACCTGATGCCGGCCGACATCACGGGCACGGAGATCCTGGAGGAGGACAAGGCCAGCGGCAAGCGGTCGTTCCGGTTCGTCCTGGGGCCGGTCTTTGCCAACATCGTGCTGGCTGACGAGATCAACCGCACGCCGCCCAAGACCCAGGCCGCCCTGCTGCAGGCCATGCAGGAGCGGAAGGTAACGGTGGCGGGCAACACGCACGAGCTGCCCAAGCCGTTCTTCGTGCTGGCGACCCAGAACCCCATCGAGCAGGAAGGCACCTACCCGCTGCCGGAGGCTCAGCTCGACCGATTCATGTTCGCCCTGAAGGTCGATTACCCGTCGGCTGAGGAGGAGCTGCGGATCGCCAAGGCGACGACCGGGCCAGCGGCGGGTCCGGTGGCGAAGCTGCTCAACGCCCAGCAGGTGCAGTTCCTGCAGAACCTGGTGCGGCGCGTGCCTGTCAGCGACCATGTGGCTGGCTACGCAGTGCGGCTGGCGCGGGCGACGCGCCCGAACGCGGGCGAGGCGCCAGCCATGGTCAGCAAGTTCGTCGCCTGGGGCGCCGGGCCCCGGGCCGTGCAGTACCTGGTGCTGGGGGCCAAGGCGAGGGCGATCCTGTCGGGCACGCTGAACGTCTCGTGCGAACACGTCCGGCAGGTCGCCCCGATCGTGCTGCGTCACCGGGTGCTGACGAACTTCGCGGCTGAGGCCGAGGGTGTCGACTCCGACCGCATCGTCCAGCACCTCTTACACATCGTGCCGACCAGTCCGCTGAAGCGCCAACCGAGAGCGGGCGGGGACGACGGGCAGGGACAGGACAGCGCCGGCTGAGCCGACATTCGCAAGGAACCCCGGCCATGTCCACGCCGCTCAACGAGCTTCTTGACCCGGTGGTCCTGGAACGGATCCAGCACCTGTCGCTGGTCGCGCGGCGGGTGGCCGAGGGGGCGATGCACGGCCTGCACCGATCGCACCTGCACGGGCTGTCGGTGGAGTTCGCCCAGCACCGCGAGTACTCGCCGGGGGATGAGATCAAGCACATCGACTGGCAGGTCGCCGCCCGGTCGGACCGCTATGTCGTCAAGCAATACGAACTGGAGACCAACCTTCGCAGCGTGATCCTGGTGGATGCCTCCGCGTCGATGGCGTACGGGGGACAAGCCGGCGAGCAGCCGCAGGAGGGCGGCGCGCTACCGGCGACGCCGGCTACCATCGCCCCTGTCCGCCGCAGCAAGTTTCACTATGCGAGGGTGCTGGCGGCGGGGCTGGCCTATCTGCTGGTCCACCAGGGCGACAGCGTAGGCCTGATGGTCAGCGCGGACCGCATCGACGAACAGCTCGCCGCCGCGGGCCACGCCCGGCCACGTCCTGAGCATCTGCCAATCGCTCGAGCGGGTGCGGCCCGGCGGCAAAGTCGACCTGCCGGCGGTGATGGTCCGGCTGGCCGGATGGCTGAAGCGCCGCGGCCTGGTTGTGGTGATCAGCGACCTGCTGGATGACCCGCAGCGGCGGCTGCTGGCGCTGGGGCAGCTGCACCATCGCGGCCACGAGGTGATCGTGCTGCAGGTGCTCGACCCGCGGGAGCTGGACTTCCGACTGGCGATGCCGGGCCACCACCCAACGGTCATCCGAGACATGGAGACGGGCGAGGAGTTCGAGGCCGAGCCGAGCCTGGTGCGCGACCTGGTCCGGTCTGAGATCCAGCGGTTCCTGGCGGAACTGGACGAGGGGACCCGCAACCTGGGAATGCACCTGGTCCGCTGCTCGACCACCGAGCCGCCCGAGCAAGTCCTGACGCGGTACCTCCAACGGCGGCTCAAGGGCGCGAGGAGCCGGGCATGACCTTGCTGAGCCCGCTGGCGTTGCTGTTCGGCCTGGCTGCCCTGGTGCCGCTGCTGCTGCACCTATACCAGCGCCGCCAGCGGGTGGTGGTGCTCTTTTCCACCAACCGGTTTTTCACGCGGTCGGTCGTCCGTTCGCAGCGGCGCCTGCGTTTGCGCCGGGTCCTGCTGCTAGTGCTGCGGATGGCGGCGTGCGTGCTGTTCGCGATGGCGCTGGCCCGGCCGATCCTGGCGCTGGCCGGTCTGACCGGTACGGGCACAGGCAACCGCGACATGGTCATCGTGCTGGATGACAGCCTGTCCATGCAGGCGGCCGATTCGAAGGCATGGCTCGCTGGTGGCGCGGCAACAGCGCCGCGTCCACAGGACCATGGCACCCGGGCGCCGTCAGAAGACCTTCCCCAATCAGCGCCGCCCAGCACTCAGGACTCAGCCCTCAGGACTACGCGTCTGGATCGCGCCGGGCTGCCGCCCTGGAAGTCCTCAGCACGCTGACAGCCGGCGACCGCGCGGCTGTTATCACGCTCTCAGGCCGGACGCTCGCCGAGGACACGCATAGCGGCGTACAGTTGACCTTCGACATCATGCACCTGGTAGAGCAGCTCCAGCAGGCCGGGCCGCCGGACCTGGCGATTGAGGCTGTGTCGGTCAACCGTCACGCACGCGTCGATAACACGGTGCAGGCCCGCATCGACCTGGCCGCTACAGGTCAGGCGCCGGCCGGTCCGGTGTCCATCGCGATCCTCGACGGCACGCGGGTGCTGGCATCGAAGGCGATCGACTGGCGCGGGCGACACATCGGTGCGAACGGAACTGGAATTCGTGCCCCGTCGTCCCGGAGACCTGACGTTGACGGTCCAGGTCAGCCCGCTACCCGGCGAGACGAACCTCGACAACAACCGCCAAACGTTCCCGCTGAGCGTCCGTGCCCGACCGCTGACCGTGCTGCTTGTCGACGGCGTGCTTCGTTGGGAGGGCAAGTTCGTCCGCCAGGCGCTCAGCGAGGACCCGGACATCAACATGGTCTCCTCCGTTCGCACGGCCCGCGTCGGCGCCGACCGCGGCTCGCAAGGCTTGCTGCTGGCTGAGCAGACTCGCCAACGTCAGCGTCGTGATCCTGGGCGACGTCGAGGCCGGCTACTTCACGGCGCAGGAGATCCGCGCCCTGAAGGCGTGGGTGACGGACAACCGCGGGGGGCTGCTGCTGACGGGCGGGTATCACTCGTTCGGGCCGGAGGGCTTCGGCCGCAGCGACCTTCGCGACATCCTGCCCGTGGAGTTCAGCGCGAGTGCCAACCCGCAGATCGAGCAGCCCTTCCAGTGGAAGCTCACCGAGATCGGTCGCGACTGCCCGATCTTCCACCTAACCGGCGATCGCGTCCGCGACGCGGCGTTCTTTCAGGCCCTGCCCCCGCTGGCCGGGTGCAGTCTCGTTGCCGGCGTCAAACCGGCTGCCCAAGTACTGGCAGTCAACCCAGCGGTCACTGCCCAGGACGGCTCGCAGGGCCTGCCCGTGATGGTCGCCCAGCAGGTCGGCTCGGGCCGGACGATGGTCCTGGCCGTGGACACCACCTGGCGGTGGCGAACCGTGGTCGGCGGCTACACCGGCGATACGACCTTCTATACGCGGTTCTGGGGGCAAGTGGTTCGATGGCTGGCCGGCGTGGATGGCGAGCCGCCGCAGCAGCTCTACGCGTCGACCGACCGGCCGCGTTACAGCCCGGGCCAGACGATCGAACTGAACGTCACGCTCCGCGATGCGCGCCGCGCGTCGGAGGAACAGTCCGCCAGTTCGCAACCCGCCTCCCAGCCCGACGAGGTAGCGTCGGCAGCCGGCTGGCAGGTGACCGCCCTGGCGATCGACGAGCCAGGAAACCGCCTGAACGTTCCTTTGGCTGACTTGGGCAGCGGGCGGTATCGCGGCATGATCGGCGTGGGTCGGCCGGGACGCTGGGACCTGCTGGTCAGTGCGGAGCCGCCCGGCGCACCACTCGAACAGCGGGCCGGCTACGAGCGGCTGTCGCAATCGCAGGTGGTGACGGTGCAGGTCGATCGGCCGGACGCCGAGATGCGCGATCCGCGCCCGGACCGGCAATGGCTGGTAGAGGTCGCGCAGCGAACGGGCGGCTCGTTCATCGAACCCGAGCAGATCGAGACCTGGGCAAAGACGCTGCCCCGAAGGCCCACGGTGCTGGCGCGCGTGCAACAGGTGGAATTGTGGCACCACCCCGCGCTGGCGACGGTGTTGCTGGCCGCGCTTTGCACGGAATGGTTCCTGCGCAGGCGCAACAGGTTGGTATGACGGCATGGCAACATACGCCGAAGAACATATTGACGCGATGATGGCCACGATCCGGCGGCGCTGGCGGGGGCGCCTCGCCGCCCGGTGGTCGCTGGCCGCCGCCTGCCTGCTGCTGACCTGGCTGCTGGGCATGGTCGTGCTCGACAACGCCCTGATGCTCAATCGCAGATACCTGGTGTCCGGGTGGGTGGTGTTGGTGGCGGCAGGGGTGGCCATTGCTGCCGGCGCCGCATATCGCCTGCTGGTCCGCCCGGCCCGCGATGACGACCTTGCCCTGATGTACGAAGCCCGCCTGGGCAGCCACGACCGGCTGATCAACTCGGTGCAGCTGCTCGCCAGCGGCCTGGCCGATCGTGACCCCATGGCCTGCGCCGCGGTAGCCGAGAACGCCAGCCACCTGTCGCTGCGGAGCGCGCCGGGGGCGGTGGACTGGCGGCCCGTCCGGTCGGCTGGGGTCGCCGCCGGGACTGCGGGCCTGCTCCTGCTGGTGTACGCAGCCGCCTGGCCGGCATGGACCGCCAATGCCGTGGTCCGGCTGGTACACCCGATGCAGCCGGCTGCGCACCTGCTGGCGACGGAGCCGTTCGTCCAGCCGGGTGACGTGCAGCTCATCGAGGGTCAGCCGCTGAAGATCGATGCGAGCGTTCCGCCCTGCCCCGCGGGACGACCGGCCGGCAAGGTGACCATCGAGTACCGGATCGGCCGGCTCGACTGGACGGCTTGTACCATGGCTGCCGTCAGCGAGACGCAATTCTCGCACCTGTTCGCGTCGGTCCGCGAACCGCTGGACTACCGGGTACGGGCCGACCGCTGCCTCAGTTGGACCTATCACGCAGCAGTGCAGTACCGACCGCGGATCGAGCATCTCCAGGCCACCGTCACCCGCCCGGTGTACGCCGGGGCAAGCCCCCGCCGACTCAAGGCCGGCCAGGGGGACATCACCGCCCTGGTCCACTCGACCGTGGAGATCGACATCGAGTCGTCGCTGCCGCTGGCGCATGGCACGCTCGCGATGGCTAACGGCACACAAGTCCCGCTGGTCGTCGGGGCCGACACCCGCCAGGCGATTGCGCGTTTTGAACTGACGCACAGTACGACCTACACGGTCCAGTTAACCGACACGACGGGCCTTGCCAATCTCGACCCGCCTCGCTACAGCCTGCTGGCCGAGCCCGATCAACCGCCGATCGTGGCCATCCCCAAGCCCGGCCGCGAACTGTCCCTGCCGCTGGATGCGACGGTCCCGCTGGCGATCGAGGCCGATGACGACGTGGGCCTCTCGAAGATCGTTCTGCAGGCCCACAGCGGCAGCGCCGACTGTAAGGACATACAGGCCTGGGCCCTCACGGACCGCACGACCCGCCACCGGGTCGTCCAGGCGGAGCTGTCGCTCAAGCCTTTCGACCTGAAGGTCAACGACATGCTCCTGTACCGGGCCGTCGCCTATGACAACCGTCCGGGTGAGCCCAACGTCGGCGTCGGCCGCACCTGGTCGATCACCGTCGTCGAGGCAAGTGGCGATGAATCGCTGTTAGCCTCCCAGGCGCGCGAACTGTTGCAGGCCCTGCAGGCCATCCTCGCCCAGCAACGTCAGAACCGCACCGAACTGGACATGGACCGCCCGACGCAGCCGATTTGCGGCCGCCAGCAGCACATCCGTGACCTGACCATCGCCGTGATCGACCGCCAGCACAAGGCTATCCGCCCCATGCAGGCGGCGCTCGACGTGCTGACGGGGCTGGCCGACGGGGCGATGCTCCAGGCTGTTCAGTCGCTTGCAAAGTACGAGGGCACGTACCAGCAGCGATACCCGCTCAAAGGGCCCATCCTCAAGACCATGGACGCCATCATCGCCAAGATCGAGGAGCTGATCGGCCAGATCGAGAAGTCCCTGACCGCCGCGGAAAAGGCCCGCCAGGCACTGGACAAGCGTAGCCCAGCCGAGAAGGAGCAGGCCCTCAAGAACATCCGCGATCTGCTGCAGAAGCTCCGCGACTTCGTGCCCGAGCAGGACAAGGTGATCGAGGGCACGGAGGAACTCATCCGCAAGGGGGCGGACCTGACCGACAAGGACAAACAGAAGATCGAACAGGTCAAGGGCACCGAGGACAAGTGGGACAAGGTGTTCACCGATTCGGTCCGGGACATCACCAAGCTCACCGAGCAGGGCTTCGCCGACCGGACCATCGCCGACGACTACAAGCAGATGGTCGAGCAGATCGAGAAGGCCTCCAAGGACTTGAGCCCGCAGCTGATCGTCCAGGCCGTGCCCCGCGAGCAGGCCGGCCGGGAACTCGCCGAAACCCTCAAGGAGCAGATGGAGATGTGGCTGCCGAACTCCCCCGACCACATCAAGTGGATGATGGAGGAACCGCTCGATCAACCGGAGATCCCCATGGCTGAGCTGCCTGACCAGTTGACCGACATGATCGGCGACCTGATCGAACAGCAGGACGAACTGAACGACGCCGCCGAGGACGTCACCAGCGCCTGGGCCGATTCGATCTCGGCGGCCGGCTGGGGCGCCTCCGACGGCCCGATCAGCAACTATAGCGCCGTAGGAGTGACCGGTAACCAGCTGCCCGAGAACATCGAATTGTCCGGCCGCGCCGGCGACGGCCGCTCCGGCCGCAGCCAGGGGCAACTGGTCGGCGACGTCGCCCGGGGCTTGCCGGGCCGCCAGACACCCACGCGCATCACGAACGACTCCTACGAACAGGGTGTGGTCAAGGAACTGCAGCAGATGCCGACCGGCGGGGCGACGGGCGGAGGCAAGGCCCGCGGGGCCGGGCAGGAAGGACTGCAGGGGTCCAGCCCGCCGCCCCTGATGCGCGACATGCAGTTCATGCGGGACTGGCAACAGCGGATCCGCCAGAAGGCAGAGAAGGTGGCGGGACAGGCGCAGTCCCTCCGCCTGCCAACGCCGCAGCTGGACCGCGGCATCGACCTGATGAAGCAGGGCGAGCAGGCCGCACGGGACGGCCGGTACAGCGAGATGTTCCAGAAACAGCAGATGGTCCTGCAGAACCTCAAGATGGCGGGCGATCTGGCTGCCCGCGAGACCGCCCTCCGGGTGGACCGTGCGCAGCGGAGCGCCTCCCGCGACCGGCGGGTCCTGGAGGCCATGGACGAACCCGTGCCGCAGGAGTACGAACAGGCCGTCCGGCGGTACTTCCTGCAGCCGAGCGAGGCGAAATGACAGCACACGGACAAGACCCGTTCGTAGTACCGGCTTCAGCCGGGTCTTTGTCTCCAGGCGCTTCGGGTGCCACGCCCGTGGTGTTTGCGGGCGTGCTACTGATGGCGTTGCTGTTGGCTGCTACCCCCGCCCTCGCCGACGAGCCCGCCTGGTGGAACAACACCTGGTCATTTCGCATGCAGATCGACTGTCCGGCTGGGACCGGCGACGTCGCCTGCGTCAGCGTCATGCTCGCCGGCCGCACGACCGCCACCGGCCGGAACCTGCGCCTCCTGGACGCGCACGGCCAGCCCGTGCCCTTCGAGATCCTCCACCACGACCCGCAGTACAGGACGCTGCTGGCCTTTCGCGTGCCGCCCGACGAGGCGACGAGTCTCTGGCTGTACTGCGGCAACCCACAGGCGCAAGCCATCGACACCTCCCGCCAGACCGGCGCTCCCGCCGCCAAGGTTGCCGAGGCCCGCAACGAGCGCAAGCGCCTCCTGCAGCAGCGGGACAACCTGGCTGCCCAGCAGCGTAACCTCGAACAGCGCCTCACCCAGATGCGGGCCCAGGCCGAGGCGGCCAGAAAGTCCGGCCATGTCAGCCAGACCGCGCTGACCGAGATGGACCGCGCGATCCACCAGGCCGCGAAGCAGCTGGAGGACGTGAAGCACCAGCAGGACATCCTGGCGGTCCCGCCCGAACCCATCGAGCCCGAGGACCCCACGCACTGGCAGGTCCGCCGCGGCATCCTGCTGCGGATCTACCGCAAGGCCCAGCCCGTCGAGCCCAAGACGCTGGCCGACCTCAAGCAACTCGCCTTCCGCTCGGTCCTCGAGGGCGCCGCCTTCCGATCAGCCGTGTCCGACGGCTTCAACCCCTTCGGCGAGAGCACCCAGTACATCAGCTGTTACACGGGCTACATGCAGATCGACCGGCCGGGGGAATACGCCTTCTGCTCAGCCAGCGACGACGGCTCATGGATCGTCGTCAACGGCAAGACCATCCTCGACTGGCCCGGTCCGCACGAATGGAGGGGCGCCGCCCGGGGCCAGCGACGCGGCCGGATCACCCTGCAGCCGGGCCTGGCGCGCATCGAGTACTACCACGAGCAGACAACCGGCGCAACGATGGCGTTCATGGGCTGGGCCCCGCCGGGCCAGGAGCACTTCACCGCCATCCGGCCGGAGAAGTGGCTCAACGTCCGGCCCGCCTCCGTCGCTACGGTCCACGCCCGCAACAAGCCGCTGCTGGCCATTGCTGACGCACGCGTCCTGAACACCTGGTGGGTCCGCGACAGTGACGACCAGCAGGCTGCCATCGTGGAGTGCATGGACCAGAGCCTCTGCGCCAGCGGCCGGATCGTCCGGCGCGAATGGTCCTTCGGCGACGGATTGTCCGCCGCTGGCCCGAAGCCCCGCCACGTGTATTTTCGCACGGGCTGCCCGCGGATCGAACTGACCGTCACCGACAGCCGCGGCAATCGCGACAGCGTCCAGATGGCCCTGCCGATCCACAAAACCGACGTGCAAACGGCCGAGTACGAGTACGGTAACGAAAAGCAGTACGTCCGCCTGGCAACCGGCTATGACGTTGATCGCATGCAACAGGATGACCTGGAAGCCTATGCGGACTTCTGGGCCCACGCCGAGCACTGGGACGAACTCGCGCGCAGCGTCGACGCGTACCTGGGCCGCTTCGGCGAATCCGGCCCGGCCTCTCGCCTGGCAACTGCGGCTGCGAGAGCCTGGTTGTCCCCCGGCCAGTACGATCCCAAGCGCGCGGATGAGCTGGTCGTCCGTGCGCTGGCAGGCACGAAGGACCCCAAGGCCCGCCAGGACCTGCTGCTGACACGGGCCCGCGTGCTTACCTGGGAGATCGGCGACTTGCCAGCGGCCGAAACGACCCTGCGCGACCTGGTTCGGTCCGCCCAGCCGGCCAGCGAGCGCCCCCCGCACTTCGCCCTGATGGAGCCGCCCGCCGGCGAGCCGGCTGAACGCGAAGTCCCCTTGCATCAGCTGCCTGTCAAGGACTTGCCCCAGGAGATCGCCCGGCCCTGCCTGGTCGCCATCGCCGACCTCTGCCTGCTGACCGACAGGGGTGACATCGCGCACGATCTCTACCGCCAAGCCGAGCGGATGGCTGCCCGCATACCCAGCGAAGCGGAGGAGACAGCCAAGGAAGGCATCTACCCGTATTCGGTCGAGGATTTCCTGGAACGGGGCGAGTTCGAGTGGGCCCGCAGGACGCTGGATGCGTGGGAGGACGAACTGCCGGGCGCCAAGCTCGACGGCTACACACTGTTCCTGCGCGGCAAGGTGCTCTTTGTGGAACACCCTGGCCCGCAGGCCCTGCGCTACCTGTCGCTGGCGTGGCAGGTCGCGCCGCGGGCGGTGTTCGTACCCGAGGCCGTGTGGCTGCACGCCAACTGCCTGATGGCCATGGGCCGCTATGGTGACGCGCTGCCCCAGTTGGAACGAATCCGGGCGGAGTTCACCCGCTCGGAGTTCTTTGCCCAGACCGCGGAGAAGATCCGGCAATGCCAAGCCAAACTCAACGCCGCCGCGACGCAGCCGTAGTGGCGGCCGTCATTCTTCTGCTGGTCTGCTCGACCGCCTGGGCCGCCGCCCAGCCTTCGTCCCCCAGACCCCACGCCTCTACACCCGCGGCCGCTCGCCCCTCGCCCCTCGCCTCTCGTCCCTCCCCGAACCTCGTGCCCAACGGCGACTTCGAGCGGCCGGACGCTGCCAACCGCCTTCCCGCGGGCTGGACCACCAAACACCCCGACAACATCAAGCGCGTCGAGCTCGGCGCCCCACACGGCTGGGTCATCGAGATGACCGGCGACCAGGCGCTGATGAGCGGCTACGGGGTCGACCTGCTCAGCGAGAAGATCCCCGTCAAGCCGAACACCCGCTATCGCTGCACGGGGCTACACGAAGTCCAACGGTCCGAGGATGATCGTCTTCGTCAAGGGCTACGCCGACCTCACCCGGCGCGTGAACGGTCGCGAGCAGACCGCCGAGGAAGCCGTCTACCAGATGCGCAAGGAGATCGCCCCTTCGGCCGACTGGCAGCCCTTCAACCTCGACTTCGACATCCAGCCGACCCTCGAGTTCAGCCAGTTCCAGCACCCGATCGAGTACCTGCGGATCACGCTGTGGGCCTACTGGCCGGCGGGCACGTGCTGGTACGACGACATCCGCTTCGAGGAGGTCGGCCCCGTCCCTGTCGACCAGCGCCGCCGCGAGCAGGCCGGCACGCACGCGGACTTCAAGCCGCGCCTGGGTGACACGCAGCCAACCGGCGCCCAGTCAGCCGACTCGCAGCCTGCCTTCGACGAGGAGCAGGCCTGGCTCGACGCCCAAAATGCCTGGTAGGCGGAAGACTACGGACAGGCGCTGGTCGTGACCGAGCAGCTGATCGCTCGCATGCCCAATCGGGCCGACTATCGCCTGATGGCCGCCCGTGCGGCAGCGAAACTGCAACGCTGGCGCCAGGCCGACCGGCACGCCGGCTGGCTGCTCGACGGACCCGGGGAAGCCCCCGTCGAATCCCCCGCCAACTCGCCGGCCGGCTTGTCACCCGGGGCATCCGCCGCCACGCAGGCCGCCCCCAGGATCGAGTCCTGGCAGACTGGACTGGGCCCGCCTGGTCCATGCCGAGGCGCTGCTGCACACGGATCGGCAGGAGGAAGCCCGCCGCATCCTGCAGCAGGTCCGTGATAGGGCCGCCTCGCCCAACGCCCGCGCCGCGGCAGAGGAGCTGCTCAATCGGAACCGATGACTGTCACGTCATCGACGGCCATGTCAAACTCATCGGTGCCGGTCTTGCCAGCCAGGAACGAGATGCCCGTCAGCACGTCGCCCGGCTGGAGCTTGCCGGCACTGCCGTCGTTGCGGCGGAAGTCCGTGTTGACGTTCACCTGCACGTCCGTCCACGCGCCGACGACCGGCTTCTTGATGTCGTAGCGCAGGTTGTCCTTCTGCGTGCGGTCCATGATGTAAATCGTCAGCCGGATGTCCTTGCTGATGAAGTAGCGGAACCTCAGCACCGTGCTGCCGGTCCCACGGATCGTCCCGTGGCTGCCGACGGTCGCCCGCCTCGCCCAGTGCGTCTCCGTCGGCGTCGCAGCCAAGGCGCGACATGCTGCCGGGTGGGACGTTGTCGGTGATGATCTTGCCGCCCCAGTCGCCCCGTTCGGCCTTGAAGTCCTGGCTCAGCAGGACGCGCCGGCCGGGCTCCATCGTCCCCGCCTGCGTCGCTGCGGGCTTGGTGGCAGCAGGTCGCGTCGCCGCAGCCGATTGGCTGGTCACCTGCCCCTTGACGTTTGCCGCCAAGACCCCCAGCAACGCCGCCAATACACACCCCGCCACGCCCGTTTTGGCTGCCATGATCGCTCCTCCATCCCGTTTCACCGGCGGCAATTGTAGCCCACGCGCCGGGCCACGCCAGTCTGGCACGCCGCGGGGATTGCGGTACAATCGCCATCAGATTGTCGTACCGGAAAGGACGAGGCACAAGCGACATGATGACACCCAAAGATCTCTACCAGTGGTGCAAGATCCCCTACGACCAGATCGAGAAGCACCCGGCCCGCAAGGTACCCTTCCGCCTCTGCAGGGACTCCGCCGAGATGGGCCGGATCATGGCCCGCGAACTGGTGGACCTGGTCAAGCAGGCCAATGCAGCCGGCCGGACCACTCGCGCGATCATCCCCTGCGGGCCCAGCTGCTGGTACAAGCCCTTTACCGACCTGGTCAACGCCGAGAAGGTCTCGCTGGCCAACTTCGTGGTCTTTCACATGGACGAGTGCCTCGACTGGCAGGGCCGCGAGCTGCCGCGCAGCCACCCGTACAGTTTTCGCGGCTTCATGGAGCGGCACTTCTACGAGCCGGTCGAGGCGTCGCTGCGGACGCCCGAGGCCAACCGGTTCTGGCTCCGGCCGGACAACCTGGCTGACGTGGTGCGGACGATCGAGTCCGCCCCGATCGACATCACCTACGGCGGCTGGGGGCAGGACGGCCACATCGCCTACAACCAGGCCCGCCGCCACCCGTTCAGCCGCGTGACCATCGACGACGTCCGCAACTCCACCGCCCGCATCCAGGACAACAACATCGACACGATCATCGCCCTGGCCCAGCGGACGTTCGGCAGCGCGTACCAGTTCGTGCCGCCGATGTCGGTGACGCTGGGCGTGAAGGAGTGCCTGTCGGCCAGGAAGGTCCGCCTCTTCAGCGACACCGGTGCGTGGAAGCAGACGGCCCTGCGCGTGGCGCTGTTCGGCCCGCTCACGCCGGAGTACCCGATGACGCTGCTGCAGGAGCACCCGGACGCCCTGCTGACCGCCACGGTCGAGACGGCCAGGCACCCGATCAGCGAACATCCGGAATGGGACCTGGGACTGTAGTGTGCAGGGACGAGAGGCGAGGGACGAGGGGCGAGTATCAGGCAATGGCAAAGAGGCGGATATGAAGGCGTTGAACACCAGCCCTACCGCCTGGCGCTACCGGGCCCTGATCGGTACCGGCGGTATCGGCTCGGGCACGTTCTTCGCCCTCAAGGGCAACCACACGCTCGGCCGCGAGGAAAGCCGAGCCGGCCGGTTCCTCGACCGCCGCGACTACTGCAAGCTCCACATCATCGAGCACTATATCCAGGTACTCTTGGGCGAACCGTTCCGTACGATCGCAGTCGGCAAAGTCGGCGACGACGAGCCGGGCCGCCGCATGATTGCCGAGATGCGCGAGGCCGGCCTGTCGGTCGAGCAGGTTGAGGTCGCGCCAGGCCTCCAGACGCTCTACTCGATCTGCTTCGTCTACCCCGACGGCGCCGGCGGCAACCTCACCGTGGATGACTCCGCCAGCGAGCACGTGGACGCGGCCCTGGTCCGCCGGGCCGAGCCAGAGTTCGCCCGCCTGGCTGGGACCGGCATGACTTTGGCCGCCCCGGAAGTGCCGCTGGAGGCCCGCAGCGAACTGCTCCGCCTGGGCCGGCAGCACGGCTTCTTCAACACCGCCGCCTTCACCTCCGGCGAGCTTCGCACGCAGCAGGCCCGCGATATGCTGCCCCTGGTCGACTTCCTCGCCCTGAACATCGACGAGGCCGCCACGATCGCCGGCGTGCCCGTCGAGCAGTCGTCCGAACGCGTCGTCGAGACAGCCGGCATGATCCTCGATGCCCGCCAGCCCAAGATCCACTTCTCCATCACGGCAGGCAGACAGGGCAGCTGGACCTGGGACGGCCGTGGGCTTTCGTTCGCTCCGGCCTGCACGGTGCCGGTGGCCAGCACGGCTGGCGCGGGGGACTCGTTCTTCGCCGGCATGATCGTGGGCATGGTGGCGGGGCTGTCCCTGCCGGAGGCCCAGCAGCTGGCCACGTTCATCGCCGCCCTGAAGGTGACCAGCCCTCACACGATCAACAAGGCGATCGATCGCGACACGTTGCGGGCCCTGGCCGACCAGGTGGATGCCCCTCTGTCCGAGCCGGTCCGCCGCTTACTGGAGGTACAGGGATGAGCGTCACGATGCGGATCATGCAGCAGTTCGACCCAGCCAACGAACGGGCCTTCATGGAGCTGGAGAAGAAGTTCGCCGCCCTCGAGGCCGCCCGCGCGGACTACCCCAAGGGCCGGCGGATGAAGCCGATCTCCGCCGAGCAGCCCTGCAACACTCTCATCTGGCAGTGCGAGTTCCCGACCCTCGACGCCGCCCGCGCCGCCCTGTCTTTCTTTGAAGGCGACGCCGCGCACGAGGCCCTCTTCGTCCGGCAGGTTCCCTTCTTCCGGCAGGTGAAGATCGAGTTTTACGAGAACCTCTGAAACAGGTGATGTTCGGCTGGCTCCACAAGAAGCCGTCACGAACACCTGCTGCCGGCAGCCCGTCCTCCGGTCAAAGCTTCTGGGACATCTTCAACCCCGCCAAATGGGGCAAGCCCAAACCCGCACCCGATGTCAACCAGCAGCAACTGCAGAACGCGCTGCGGCAGAACCAGCTCCAGCCACCCAGCCAGCCGCCCACCTGGAACGTCCGGGGCGGTCTGCAGCCGCCTGCCAACTCGCCTACCTTCCCGCCACAAGGCGCACCGCAACCTATGTTTCCCCGAGGGCCGGCCGCCCCTACCTCCCAACCGCGGTAAAGACGCAGTGACAGCGACTCCAAGAGTCGGCATATCGGCGGGCGCCCGCCGCTGATGCGGGATATTGCCAACATGATTCGGCCGCTGTACATTCCGCCGATGGAGTCGGCACACTGTCGGGTGGCGGCGGCCATGGCCGCGCTGCACTCATCTTCTGGCAGGTGACATATGGGCAAGCAATTCGGGGTCCTGGGCGGTTTCCTCCCGGCATTCATGGCGGTGGCGATCATGGCACAATCACAGGCGTCAGGGGCAACGGCAGCGGCGTCGTCCGAACACAGGCCTTCCGCCGGCGTCGTGACACCCTTGCGGGCCCGAGGCTACACGGTGCTGCCGACCCCGCAGCAGGTCGATGTCGAGCCCGGCGACATCCGGGTCGACGGCACCTGGAGCGTCATCCTGCAGGATGTGAAGACCGACGACATCGCCGTTACCGCCCTGCGGCAGGGACTCTATGAGAAGACGGGGCTGGGCCTGGCGAACCAGGGCCGCGAGGCGATTCGCCTGGCAGTCAAGGCCGGGATCGTCGATCCGAAACTCGATGAAGCGAGGGCAAAGCAGGCCTATTTGCTGAAGATCGCCGACAGCGGCGTCGAGATCACCGGCAATAGCTCACAGGGCCTGTTCTACGGGGTGCAGACATTCCTGCAGCTGCTCGTGGAAGGCCCCTTCGGCGACTGGATGCTGCCCAAGGGCACCATCCGCGACTGGCCCGCCTACGAGCTGCGGATCTGCCACTGGGACACCAAGCACCACCAGGACCGCATCGAGACCCTCAAACGCTACCTCGACTGGTCCGCGAAGTTCAAGATCAACATGATCTGCTTCGAATTGGAGGACAAATTCGCCTACCCGTCGCACCCCGTGATCGGCCAGCCTGGGGCGTTCACCGCCGCCGCAGATGCAGGACCTGGTCAACTACGGCCTGGCCCGCTACATCCAGATCGTTCCGGACATTCAGGCCCCGGCCCACGTCGGATACGCCCTCAAGCACGACGAGTTCAAGGACCTCCGCAGCGACGGCAGCAACTACATGGCCAGGTTCAGCGACCCGCGGACGTACGATCTCTTCTTCGACATGTACAAGGACGTGATCGAGGCGACCAAGGGCGTCAACTACCTCCACGTGAGCACCGACGAGGTCTATTACGCCGGCATCGACGCCGAGGACCAGAAGGTCCGCCCCTACAACCCGGAAAACCGCAGCCTCTGGTGGACCGAGTACGTGCGGAAGGCCCGCGACTTTGCCGCGAAGTACAATCGCCGGATCTTCGTCTGGGCGGAATTCCCGCTGCTGCCGCAACACGTCGAGATGCTCCCGCCGGACATCATCGACGGTGTCGTGGGCAGTACCGACTACGTGGCCACCGAGAAGAAGATGGGAATCCGCACCGTGGCCTACACTCCCGTCCAAGGCGCCGAATGGCTCTTCCCCAACTACTTCGACTGGAAGGACAAGAAGGGCGAGCCCCAGCGCAGCCGACTCAAGGACGCCTACGACACGCCCATCTACGGCCGGGCCGCCAAGGTCAACCCCATCGGCACCTTCGCCGCCGGCTGGGACGATGCCGGCCTGCACAACGAAACCTTCTGGCTGGGGTGGGTGGCGGTCAACGCCTACGGCTGGCACCCGGCTGGGGCGAGCATCCCACAGACGGTTACAGAATTCTTTGAGATCTACTACGGGCTCGGCTGCGAGGGCCTGATCGACGCGTATCGAGACCTGCAGAGCGGCGCCCGGCTCTACGAGGACTCCTGGGACGAGGTGCCCTCGAAGGAGCGCGGCCCCGGCTACGGCAGCTCGCAGGGCAAGCGCCGGGTCAATCGCATGGATGAGACCCTTCGCGTGCCGCAGCTGCCCGCCCTGCCGGACCTGAAGCTGGCGGAAGACAGCGCGGTCTGGAAGACCCGGTACAGCAAGCGCGTCGAGGCGGCCCGCAGCGAACTCGAACGCAACGAGCGGCTCCGCCTGAACCTGCAGGCGCACATGACCAAGGTCCGCCAGAACCGCTACAACGTCGAGGTGCTGCTGGCGCTGGCCGAACTTCAGCGGCACTGCTTCGAGATGATGATCGGCATGGCCCAGGTCGAGCAGGACCTGGCCAAGGCGTCGGCCATCGCCGGTCACGACAAGGCCCAGGCCGTGGGCCTCTTGGTCAAGGCGTATGAGACAGTCGACCGCATCGCCGCGGACCTGGATGCGACATTCGCAGCCGTCAAGGCGACCTGGGAAAAGAGTATGTATCCCAAAAACCGCACGGTAGACGGCAAGAGTTACCTGCACGTGATGGACGATGTAAAGGACCACTTCGCCGACCGCCGCGTCGACATCGATTACATGATCGCCCCCGAGCAGCGGATGAACCTGCCGGCCTTCCGTGATGACCTCGGTAAGCTGATCCGCGAGTACACCAAGGCCAACAACCTGGACGCCAAGACCCTGCCGGACAAGGTGTTGGAGGATTGAGAAAGACGGGTATCGGGTCGAACGGCGAAGGACGGGTCGCGGGTCGCGGGACGGACGGCAAGAGATGGGGGTCGGGGTTCGGCGCGGGGCGATCTTGCAGGGATGACTGAATCGTGCGCACGACGCTCTCACGTTGAGACAATGGCGGCCACAGGCTTTGGCAGATCTCCGGGAACAGCCGGCCTCTGGATGGCCAATGCTACTCCAAGCAGTGCCGAGGCCCACAGGATCTCGCCTGCGAACCGTGCTGCCGGCAGGGCCAGCAGGAGCGTCGCTACGACCCAGACGATCAGCGCTATGTTCTCAAGCCGGGCCGGTTTCCCGCGGCGAGCGACCAGGATCGCCAATGCCGGCAGGGCCGCGATCGGGTGGTAACTGAACAGGATCGGCGAGAACCAGAGCGTCGCCAGGCAGAGCGTCGCGATCTCCGAGGCCTGCTGATACTCGGTGATACCTTGCGCGGGTCTTCGCAAGAACCACGCCAGCCACGCCGCCGCCAGGCCAGTCGCGGCGAAGTAGCACACCTTCATCTGGCGCGGCGTCAGGTCGGCCAGCGGACCGGGGATCCCGTGCTTGCGGGCCTCGGTTGGATCGGCCCCCATGTGTGTCAATGTTCGCCGCATCACCGCCGCCAGGGACTGGTTGCGGTCCCGCTGGTCCTCGATGGGTTCGGGCGTGTTCAGCAGCGAGTGCAGGTCGCCCACCGCGTGGCGTTGCCACCAGGCGGCATGGGTCGCCCATGCCCCGGCTGGCCCGAACGCGGCGACCGACAGGGTCACGTCCAGCGCCACCGCGGTCAGCACGCTCAGGAAGGCCGCCTTCCACCGGCGCTTGAGCAGCAGGTATGGCACGGCCAGCAGCGGCAGGAGTTTCAGCCAGATGGCTGCGCCGACCAGGGCGGCGCCGCTGAAGGTGCGGCCTCGCATCGTGCGACCCAGTCCCGCGACCAGCAGCCAGAGCATCAGGATGTGGAACGCCCCGAGCATCAGGTGGTCCAGTGCGAAGGCCATCGTCAGCGCGGCCGCCAGCAGCACTGCCAGCCGCCGCCGCGACTCCGGGACGCCGGGCAGCAGGTACCTATGCACCGCGCCCAGCAGCCCCAGCCACGTGACCCCGCTGAACAGGAAGTAAACCGGCGCTGCAACCGCCAGCGGCATCCAGCCGAAGGCCACCCACGCCGCATCCATCGACGGCAGGTAGCGGTACAGCAGCGAGTGGTTTAGGCGGGTGCCGTTTTCGAGGATGTGTCGGCCGGCTGCCCAGAATGCCAGGAAATCGCAGCCCTTGCCGCCGCGGACCCGCATCAGGAACGGCACTGCGGCCAGCAGGACCAGGCCCCCCAGGCAGATGGCCAGGGTCCTGTAGCGCCGGGCGTTCGTGGTCTGCGCGTCGCGTTCCATTATGGCTGCCGCCGTTCTTCACGTCCTGTACCAGCAGGTGGGCCCGTGGGCGCTTGCCTCGGAGCCCGCCAACACGCGGTCAGAGTATCCCATCCCCCAAGCCCGCTCAAGGGTGGAGGCGGATATGCGCGGCAGTGGCGAAGCGGAACCGGTGGCCCTCGGCTGAGCAACGACAGGCAAGCCCTGAGTCCTGAGTGCTGAGCAAAACCAGGGCTCAGGGGTCGGGGTTCAGGCATCGGGGGTCGGGGGTCGGAGGGCGAACGACGGGTCGCGGGACGCGGGTCGAACGACAACGGCCACGACTTCGGCGGCTCCGCCGCCGGCGACCGGACGGCCACTGCATACCGGTCGCAAGTGAGGCTAACAACACGGGCAACAGCAAGAGACGGTACAGCAAGGGCGCTCTGAGCAAGGGTGTGTCCATTGGGCCGCAGCGTCGGGTACGGCATTGCCGTGAGGGACCTTTTCGTGAGGGTCCTGACCTCAGGTCCATCGGCCGGGAGTGCTCGGGCAGATCTCAGCTGCCTGGCGTATCGGCGGATGGCTCCCACGCGTATGCCGTAGCGTTGGAACAGTTGCAGGGACCGGGCGATCGTGCGCGGGCCCTGCTTCCGCGCCAGCGCGGACCGGATGGACCGGTCCAGGGCCTGCCGTTGATCGGCGGCAGGTACCCGCTCGAACCAAGATTCTGACGTTAGCGTTTTGGACGCTGCGGCCCGCGGCTGCAGTTTCGGTTCGGTTGAAAACTGCGGCTGCTTTCTGGACACGTTCGGGCACTCCTTCAACGACAGGGGTCAGGGGACAGAGGCCAGGGATCAGTAACGGCAACCGCAGCCAATGACCAACGACCCACGACAACAATCAACGGTCAACAACCAACAACAAACTGCAACAACCACAACTAGATCCCTCGCTGCGCTCGGGATGACAGCAAACGACAACAACAGCCACAGCCGAGGGCGGCTGTGCCACACACAGCAACAGGTACCCTCGCTTGCGCTTCGGGCTCGTCGACAATGACACCCGCAACGGATTCCCTCCCACACGGTCGGGTCTCGTGTACAACCGCAACAACGACATCGCCCGGAACTCTCGTCTCGCCCATTTGCTCGCCCATTTCTTCGCCCAGTCTCTCGTCCAACGCCTCGCCCATCGCCTTGCCCACTGGGGGGTGACGATCCTTCGTGCTACCCCTCTACCTATATATAAGGCCTTCCCCGCTACGCCGGGGGGAGCAGGGCGGGGACGGCTGGAGATGGGGCGGGCGGCAAGTGGCGGCTTGGCCGGGGGTTGGCAGGCCAGAGAGGGGGTTCAAGGATTCCGCGTGAGAGGCAGGAGGTGGGCCAGGCGGGACATGGGATGGCCGCGCGGGACAGCGTCCAGGGGTTCGGACAGGCGGCGCGTGCGATGGTCCGACGCGAAATCAGAAATGGCCCTATTGGCCCGTTCAGGGCACCGTGGCTTGCCGGACTACGGCCACAGGACCCCTGCCCCGGGCCAGGAGGGCCACTCTCCAGGTCTTGGGCTCTGCGATACAGATCTGGTCTTCGCCGAGTTGGAAAACAACATAATCACCCGGCAGGTGCGTTACATTAAGGGCGCCCCATTGGACGATGGGCATATCCGTCGCCAACCTGAACACGAACGATCCGTCTTCTCTTTGAAACAGGAGTCCATGCGAGTCGCCCAATTCTGGGCAGACATATAGGGGACTATCCTTGGCCGAGCCAACACGAGATGCGCATTCCATGGACATGTTGGTACCCCGCTCCTTGTTGTCGACTTCCGACCACAGGGCCTTGCCGTTGTGGTAACAGACCAGAGGAGCCGCACAGGAGCTGAACGCCGATTCGACCAGCTGCAAGTGTCCTCCGAACGAATTCCTATTCTCCAACCATGCAAACAAGTCATAGTACCCGGGCCGATCCTGGGACGGACTTACGCACAATCGATCATTGCCGTCAACGGACCCCAGATCTCGCTCATGCTGCGCCCGGCCGGAAGGCAGGTCAATTCGATACACATCACCATCACCTTGACCGATACAGTACACTGACACGTCAGCCGGCAGTGGAGGGCCGACAGAGGAACTGCGCGTGCGGGGAGCGAGTTGTTGGAAGATACCCAGAGCATGAAGACCAATACCGGATACGTGGCGCAGTTAGCCAGGAGCGTAGCCAGTGGGCTCTTACGCAACCAGTGTTGCGTGCCTCTGAGCGAGACTGCCACAAACGGCCATTCCAGCAATAGTGTCAAGCCAAACGTCAAGGCCAGCAGATACCAGTTCCATCTCCAGACATTGTACAGATTCAACGAAAGCGACCCAGAGAGTGCGTACATCAGGATGAACGACACCCAGGCCGAGAAGTAGTTGGCTGCGATCAGGAGAGCTGACGCAAGTCCGTGCTGGTCGGCGGAACAGCCACGCAATCAGCAAGCCTTCAATCGCCCCAAAGACGGCGTTCCCCATCAGCAGATGGAAGGTCTTCGTCCAGAGCAAGGGGGTGCCGCCGTCGGCCATAGCCGGAACCGGGGAACATACGATCGCGGCAACAGCGAGAGCATAGAAGGATCGTTTCATATGCACAAGACTCCTTGCCAGAGGCGAAACGAGAAATGTCGCTATCGCCTCGTTCGTGGTCTGCGCGTCGTCTCTCATTAGCGTCTGTGCCAGAGCATACCCCATCGTGGGGTCCGCGATTATCTCTTATACAACGAGGGGTTGGCATCCACCTGATTGAAGAACTGGTCAAGATCGAATGGGGAGACCGCTTTCGCCGCCTGCCGGAAGCCCTTGGCCCGCTCGGTCATCCCGCGTTGAACGTAGAACGCGTAGATATCCCGAGGCTCCGACGAGGAGTACCGCCCCACTTTTTCGATGGCATCGAGGTAACGATCGAACTTGCCAGACCTGACCTCCTCGGCCGGCTGGGCCTCCAGGTAGCGGAACAGGATCTCCCAGGCGGTAAACGCCGGGATCTGGCCACCCCAGAAATTGCGTGGCTCGGGCTTCTGCTCCACGGTCCGCGCCAGGGCCTCGAGGTAAGGCGCGGGATTGTCGCGGGCCAGGGCATTCAGAAAGAGGGGCTCGAACTCCGCATTGTCGAGATTCGCCCGGAAGATCCTGGCGATGGCTTGGTCTTTCGGCGAGAACGACAGCAAACTCATGGCCGCCGCTCGGCGGACGGTGCCGTCCTCGTCGCCCAGAAGCTTGGCGAGGACATCGGCCAACTCCACGGATTGCCCGAAGCCAATTGCCCGAGCGGCACAGACGCGGACTTCCGGCGCTTCATCTTCTGCCAAGGCAACCAGCCGTTTGGTCGTTGCGGAGCCGGGGAAGTCCGCCAACAAGATGGCGGCCGAGCCACGGATGGCCGGGTCCAGATTGCTCAGCCAGCGCTCGACAGGCCTACGGAGTGGCGCCTCACGCACCAGACCCAAGGCCCGAATGGCCAGGCATCGCGTCTCAACCGGGGCCTCGCCGTCAGCGACCCCGATGAGATCGCGCCAGTACAGCTGCCCGCCTTCATTTCTGAAACTCCGGTCCCCTTTCGTGTAGCCGGGTACTGGAGCACTGCCCACCGCAGCCAGCCAATGGAGCGCCATGTCGTCGCGCATGTACGGGTTGTGCGATCCGACCAGGCGGATCGCCGCCTGTGCAACCTTGCTGTCAGGGTTGGCCATGAACGTTCGCACAGCGACAAGCACATCACGGCGTTCGAAGTCCGATAGATGGCAAAAGGCATCGAGCGCCGCCTGGGACAGTGCTCATCTCATCGAGTTGGCCAATCGCGTACGTGACATCGGAGGCTCGTCTGTTTGCAAGCATGGCCAGCAGCTCGGCCCAGACGATCTGCTTGACGGTCCCCGCACTGCCGGCTTGTCATCGGCGCACAGCACGACTCCCTGATCTTGCTTGATCTTCTGGTAGTCCCATAACTGGCGGAAGACGCCGGCGACCCCATTCTTCCTGGCAAACACAATGTAGGTCCTGCCCGGCTCAAAGTGGTAGTGTTGCGGGGCGAACATGTAGCCATGCGTCTGGGGATCCAGGTCATAGTGGCGGAACGCGAGGACGTTGCCCGTGTTCTCGCCCTTTACAAGAGAAACCACCTTGAACTGCGTCTGGACACCCACGAGGCCCGGATGCGGCGTGAACCCATCGTCCGGTACCATCCCGCTGGCGACGGCGGTACCCTTGAAGATGATGTCCGCCTGCCCGCTCAGTGCCTCCAGGCTCAGTGCCGGGCCCACGACGTATCCGTGCGCCGCGGCCATGCAAGTGAGCAGGCCAGCCACGCTCAAGACCCATCGCCAAGTCGTCGTCATCGTCATGCCTCCCGCCAGAGTCGCCGCAGTACCCCCGGCGCCTCGCAGAGCGTTTCGATCAGCGCACCCACCGGCACCGGCGAGGTCGGGCAGATGCGGGTGTGGACGTACCACCACTGGATTACCCAGGCGGCGGCGTAGGCTACGACCGTGGCGACGGCTGCGCCGACCATGCCGAGCGGCGGGATCAGCAGCAGGTTGATCACGGTGTTGCTGACGGCGGCGGCGGCGGTGCCGGCGAGCAACCATTTCTGCTGACCGGCGGCGACCAGGGCTGTACCGCAGGCTGCTCCTAGGTACGCAAACGGCACCGAGGCCATCAGGATCGCCAGGGGGACGGCGGATGGGGCATACTGGCTGCCGTAGAGAATGCGCACAACGGGCAGGGCGCCGGCGGCCACGACGGCTGGCAAGGCCACGCCGAGCAGGAGCGCCCCGCGGAGAGCCGCCGCAGGTGGAGCGCGAAGGCTGCGCGGTCGGTCGCGAAGGTCCGGGCCAGGATCGGCTGGTAGGCGGCACCCAGGAGGAACGCCCCGGTCATCAGCAGCGTGACGATGCGGTAGGCGGCACTGTACCAGCCCACGATCTGGTCGGTCTTGAGGATGCCCAGCAGGATCGTATCAAAGTTGTAGTACACCTGTGCCAGCAGGCCGGCCACGACGATCGGCGCGGCCTGCGGGAGCAGGGCGCGGAGGTCAGAAGCGCGCAGGTCAGCCGCATCGGGCCGGCCATCCGGGTAGCGGCGCCAGGCGATCACCAGGAGCCCAGCGGCTACGACGATCTCGCCGGCGAAGCGCACCAGCGGGACCTTCAGCAGGTCGTCGGGGCCGTGCACGAACAGCAGGAGGCCCACCAGCCAGATCAGCCGCGGCAGGGCCTCCCAGCCGGCCACGTACTCCATCCGCTCGTGGCCGCGGAAGATCCAGTCGGCTGTGACCGCGTAGGCCAGCAGCGACAGGAAGGACAGGAAGAACAGCCAGCCGAGCTGCGAGCCCACGTGCAGGGCCGGCAGGACGGCCGCGAGCAGGAGCATTTCGACGGCGAAGACACCCAGCCGCCAGGCGGGGATGGCCGCAGCCAGGCTACGGAGGCGCTGGGGGCTGTGGGCGACCTCGCGGGTGCCGATGGGGGAGAGGCCGAAGTCGGTCAGGATCACGCCGAACCAGAGGAAGGCCTGGACGAAGTTGAACAGGCCGAAGGCCTCGACGCGCAGGACGCGGGTCAGGTAGATCGTCACGACGAACTGGAGTGCGCGGCCGACGAGCAGGCCGCCCCCGAGCCAACCGAGGCTGGCCAACACGCCGCGGCGGGCGGCTTGTGGGTCGGCGATCTTGTGGAGACTGGGGGCGTCGCTCACGGGGTTGTCATGCGCTCCGGTCTGGTTCACGTCCGGGCGTCGGTCCGGAGTTCGTTTCGTTCTTTGAGACGACGGCATCTTCCCGCGGGGCGGCCTGGGCTGATTCGCGGCGGGCGATCAGCAGGCGCATGTCGCTGCAGCGGGCCTTGTACTGTTCGTGCACGTCCAGGGGGTAGCCACGCTTGTAGTGGAGGTAGTCCTCCTGGAGGAGGATGTTGCAGCCTTGCGAGGCCAGCGCGTGGCGGATGCGGTCCCATTCGATGTGATCGTCCGGCCAGACGTGGATGTCTCCCTCGGGGTGGTAGCGCGGGTTCACGAGGCGGCGGATCTTGGCGATGTAATTGGCGGGGTTGGCGTACTTCGCCCAGCGCTGGGAGGGGCTCACCCGCCGGAGGAACTCGCGATACTCGGGGGCCTGGTGCCAGTACGACTCGTTCACCTCGTGGTCCAGGTAGATGACCCCGCCGGGCCGGGTGACACGCACCATCTCGTCGATGATCCGCAGGTAGTCCGGGACGTGGTGCAGCACCGAGTAGGCGGCGACCATGTCGACCTGTTGATCGGCAAGGGTGGACAGGTCGCGGCCATTGAGCAGCAAGGGCTGGACGGTCCGGTCAGCCCGGGCGAAACGGGCCTGGATCAGCTCCAGGAACTTCGGGGAGACATCGGCTGCGATGACGTCCAGGCCGAGGACCACGAGGTGGGCGGTGAGGTTGCCGCTGCCGCAGCCGAAGTCGAGGGCCTGGATCGGGGAGGATTCGGTCTGAACCCAGGAGGTGGCCCGAGCCAGCCGATCGTGGAGGCGCTGCTGCTCCACGGGGTTGAAGATCTCACCGTGGATGCGTTCGTAGCGGCGGCAGATGGCGTCGTGGGCGCGGCGATTCCGGTCGATGTGGTCCTGTAGCGTGACCGAGATGCGCTTGTCGGCAGGCAACCGGGATTCTCCAGGGTTTCTCACTGCAATGGCCCATGATCGTCGCGGGCGACCGCCGCTACGATAACATGGCGCAGAGTCGTCTTCAACCGCCGATGCGTTTGCCCTGGCAAGACGCCGCGGCGACCGTCGCTACAGCCAGGACCGACATCGGCAACAGGATGCCGCCGATGTCGGATAGCCGTGGCCCGGAGGCCAGGCTGTAATGGACGACGCAGGAGACGCCCACCAGCCAGAACATCAGCTCCAGGTACCGGCCCTGCCGGCCGCCCTGCTGCCGGGCGACCAGCCAGGCGATGGCGGTCAGCGGGTAGGCCATGACATAGAAGTGTCCCCAGGCGATCTTGCCGAGGGTGATGCCGAGCCACATCATCGCCGCCAGCGCTTGCAGGGGCCCAAGCCGCCGGGCCGCAGACCGCTTCGGGTCGAGAGCCAGAGCAGCCCGGCTGTGATGGCAACGCCGACGGCGGCCAGGATCCACTTTATTCGCTGTTGCCAGGGCATGCACAGCAGGTCCCGGCTTTGGAGGGCATCGGGGTCCAGCAGCGAGACCGTGCTGAAGATCGCCCGGTACCAGGACTGGTTCTTCGGGCTGCTGTCATGCACGCCCGGCGTGTCACCGAAGAGGTTGCCGTCCGCATCCGGACGGAAGTACCCGGCCCCGGCGGTCTGACGCCAGGAGGCCAGGGCCCCTGCCGCCTGGTAGGGACCCATGTACAAGGCCGGGACCAGCCAGAGGCCCAGCACGAGGCCCAGGGCGAAGCCAAACAGCGGGCGGCTGCCGGTAGCCAGCGTGGCCGGCCGCCACGTTCGGCTGCGCAAGGCTTCAACCTGCCCGGTGAGCCACCGGTGGACGAAGTACACGATCGCGAAGCCGGGCGTGATCTTGATGGCGGCTGCGCCTGCCAGGGCCATGCCTGAGAGGGCCTGTCGATCGGTGGCCATCGCGTAGATCGCCAGGCACGCGCACAGCAGGGGCAGCGCGTTGATCTGCCCTCGCTGCAAGGTGTGGAACATGGGCAGTGCCAGGGGAAGCAGCCCGACCCAGCACGCCCGGTCCGCCACTCGCGGATCGAAGCGCCGCAGCGCAGCGCGCATCAGCAGCACACTGCAGACCAGGCACGCCAGCGACGCCAGGAACCACACGTATGACGCCTGGCCGCGCGACAGGTACGACATCGGCACAAACAGCAGGGCGGGCAGAGGCGGGTACAGGTACGGCCAATTGCGGACGTTGCGGACCTGGTAGAGGTCGTTCCCGGCGCGCATGGCCCGAGCGGCCTCCAGGTAGACCGTGATGTCGGTCATCTGGCCCTGCCTGCCGGTCTCGGGGATCGCCCGCTGGCGGGTATCGACCCAGCCCCAGATCAGCAGGCAGATCAGCCCCGCGGCCAGCAGTGTCGCGTTGCGCCCGGACGCGCCGGAAGGTCCGTACGTGTGTACACAACCGGTCTCCTGCCTGTCAGGTCCACCGCCAGATGTTACCAATCCCCTTGCCCTGCACCAGCAACGCGGCGCCGGACGCGCATTTTCGTGGACGCGGCGGCCTGGAATACGATCCGGCCGGCACCTGACGGGCGGCTGGCGTCTAGAATCCCGTAGCATCGCAGGGCGCCGAGGCCCTGGACGTGCGGGCGAGGGCAGCGGGTGTGACTGGCGGTGGCCCGAGGGTTGCATCGCCTCCGGTCCCGCGGGGTGCTTGCCAGAGATCGAGCGTTCATGAGCCAAGGACAATGCCAGCAACCGCTCAGGTCCATCGCCTTCGTCGGCACGTACCTGCCGCGCCACTGCGGGATCGCCGTCTTCACCGCCGACCTGTGCGAGGCCATGGCCGGGCTCCTCGGCCCCTGCGGCGACACGTACGCCGTGGCCCTGACGGACACCCCGCAAGGACACCACTACCCGCAGCGCGTCCATTTCCAGGTACAGGCCAACCAGCCGCGCGAGTACCGCCACGCCGCCGAGTTCCTCAACATGCACGAGGCCGACGCGGTGATCCTCCAGCACGACTACGCGATCTACGGGGGCCCGGCCGGCTCGCACGTCCTGCGCCTGCTGCGCGACCTGCACATGCCCGTGATCGTCACGCTGCACACGGTGCTCGAGCAGCCCACGGCGGACCAGCGGGCGGTCATCGCCCGCATGGCGCAGGTGTCCGACCGATTCGTCGTGATGGTCGACCGTGCCCGGGATATGCTCGCGCAGATCCACGACCTGAGCCCGCATACCATCTCCTGCATCCCGCATGGGATCCCCGACATGCCGTTTCTCGACCCGCAGGTCCACAAGGGGGACCTGGGCCTGTCCGGCCGGCAGGTCATCCTGACGTTCGGCCTCTTGACGCCGAACAAGGGCATCGAGCACATGCTCCGGGCGATGCCCGCGATCATCCGCCGGCATCCCGAGGCGATGTACGTGGTTTTGGGCGTGACGCACCCGCGGGTCCGCAGCGAGCGCGGCGAGGAGTACCGCCAGGGTCTCTACGACATGGTCCGCGAGATGCACCTGGAGGAGCACGTGACCTTCCGCACGCGCTTCGCCAGCCAGGAGGAGCTCGGCTGGTACCTGACCGCCGCCGACGTTTGCGTCACACCATCGCCCTCCCAGGCACAGACCACCTCCGGTTCGCTGGCCTATGCGATGGGCTCGGGCAATGCGGTAGTCTCGACCCCCTACTGGCATGCGCAGGAGCTGCTGGCCGACGGTCGCGGCATCCTCGTGCGTTTCGGGGACAGCGAGGCGATGGCCCGGGAGGTCGCCGACCTGCTGGCTGACGACCCTCGGCGCAACGAGCTTCGACGCAAGGCGTACGACTTCACCCGTCCGATGGTCTGGCCCAAGGTCGCTGGCCAGTACCTGGACCTGGTCAGCCGGACTTTGCAGGACCGGGGGCGTTCGGCCCGGCGGATGGTCTCGCTGACGGATCCGATGGGTTGGAGCGAGATCGTCCCGGAGCTGGACGTCCGCCACCTGCGGATCATGACCGACAGCACGGGCCTGGCCCAGCACGCCGTCTGGGCCATCCCCGACCGGCGTCACGGCTACTGCACCGATGACAACGCCCGCGCGCTGGTGGTGGCCATGTGGCAGTGGGACCTCCGCGAGGACCCGGCAGTCCGGTCGCTGATCTCGACGTACCTGGCGTTCCTGGTGCACGCGTTCAACGAGGAGCAGCACCGTTTCCGCAACTTCATGTCCTACTCCCGCCAGTGGCTGGAGGAGGTCGGCAGCGAAGACAGCCACGCCCGGGGCATCATGGCGTGCGGGATCACCGCGGAACTGGCCCGCTACGATTCGACGCTGGGCCTGGCGGTACGGCTGTTCAAGGATGCCCTGCCGGTCGTCGAGGACTTCACGAGCCCCCGGGCGTGGGCCGTCACGATCGTCGGCGTGGATGCCTACCTGCGGCGCTTCCCGGACGATGCGGCTGCCCTGCGGATGCTCGAGTTGCTGGCTGGTCGGCTGCTGGCGCAGTACCGCGCCTTCAGCAGGGACGGCTGGGTCTTCGTGGAGGACGCCCTGACCTGGGGCAACGCCTGCCTGCCGCACGGGCTGCTGGTGGCCGGGGCGCGGCTCGGGTCGGTCGAGATGCAGGGCGTCGCCCTGGAGTGCCTCCGCTGGCTGCTGGCGATCCAGACGGCCCGGGACGGGCACCTTTCGGTCATCGGCAACCAGGGCTGGTACGTCCGGGGCGGCAAGCGGGCGCGCTTCGACCAGCAGCCCATCGAGGTGATGAACCTGGCGGAGGCCTGCAGCGCGGCCTACCGGATCACGCGCGACCGCTCCTGGCTGACCGAGATCCGGCGCTGCCTGGAGTGGTTCCTGGGGCGAAACGACCTGGCCACGCCGCTCTACGACGTCAGCACGGGGGGCTGCCGGGACGGGCTCAATGCCGGGGGGGTCAACGCCAACCAGGGGGGCGAGTCGACCCTGGCCTGGCTGACCACGCTGCTGCTGGTCCACCGGCTGCAGGTCCGGGAGACCCTGGACCTCGCCGAACGCACCGAGACCTCCATAGAATTGCGCAACCGAGTGATCTAGAGGAGGCCACGATCCCATGAACGCGACGACCAGAACGGTAGGCCATGCCGAGTCGTTGCGCAGGCATCCGAAAAACCCGCTGCTGACGGCCAGGGACTGGCCCTACGCGGTCAACACCGTCTTCAACCCCGGGGCGATCCGCATGCCGGACGGCCAGACCGTCCTGCTGGTGCGGTGCGAGGATCGTCGCGGAATCTCGCACCTGACCGTCGCCCGCAGCCGGGACGGCATCAACGACTGGCAGATCGACCCCGAGCCGACGCTCGCCCCCGACCCGATCAACTACCCCGAGGGGGTCTGGGGCCTGGAGGACCCGCGGATCGTCTGGGTCGACGAGATGGAACGCTTCGTCATCACGTACACGACCTTCTCCCGAGGCGGTCCCGGCGTGGCCATGTGCAACACCCGCGACTTCCGCGAGTTCGACCGCCGCGGCATGATCATGGCCCCCGAGGACAAGGACTCGGCCCTGTTCCCCCGGCGCTTCGACGGCCGCTGGCTGCTGATCCACAGGCCGGTACCCGCGGTCGGCCGGGCGCATATCTGGGTCAGTTGGAGCCCGGACCTGCGCCACTGGGGCGACCACTCTATTCTGTTAGAACGCCGCCACGGGGCCTGGTGGGATGCCTTGAAGGTCGGCCTGGCCGGCCCGCCCATCGAGACGACCGAGGGCTGGCTGATCATGTACCACGGCGTGCGGACGACCGCTTCGGGCGCCCTGTACCGGGTGGGCCTGGCCCTGCTGGACCTGGAGAACCCGCTGAAGGTCCTGCTCCGCGGCGACGAGTACATCATGGGCCCTGAGGAGAGCTACGAGATGATCGGCGACGTCGGCGGGGTGGTCTTCCCCTGCGGGCACACCATCGCCGACGACGGCGATACGATCCACTTCTACTACGGCGCGGCTGACACGAGCGTCTGCGTCGCCTCCGGCAGTTTGGCCGAAATGCTCAACTGGCTCAAGGCCCACGGCCGGCCGGGGGGGATTCCGTACGATTAGCGCGACATTGTGCCATCGCCACTCTTGCCTTACCATCTGAGGCAGTTGTCCCGCGTGTGGTGACAGGTGCCAGATGACTCGATCGCGTGCCGTTGCGACCGTACCAAAGCCCCAGGTCAAGAGGCATTCCCGGCAGGCAGGCCTTGCCGCCCTCGTCCTCTTGTGCTTCATGGCCTCCGGCGCCACCAGCCTGATCCTGGAAGGCACGCTGACCCGCCTGCTACGGTTCGTCCTGGGCAATACCACCCTGGCCATCACCACCGTCCTGTGCGCGTTCATGGCCGGGCTGGCCCTGGGCAGCTATGTCGCCGGCCGGCTCAGCGACCGCACGACCCGCCTGCTGCGGATGTACGGGCTGATGGAAGGGGCGGTGGGGGTCTCGTGCCTGCTGCTGCCGTTTGCCATCCAGGCCCTGGAGCCGGCCTACCGCTGGATGTACCTGCACCTGCAGGACACGCCGCTGACGTTGAGCCTGGCGAGGTTCCTCTTGTGCGGGCTGTTGCTGCTGGTGCCCTCGACGTTCATGGGGGCGACGCTGCCGGTGCTGACGCGGTGGGCGTCGCTGCGGCAGGGGCAGTTGGGGCGATCGGTGGCGCGGATGTACGCGATCAACAGCGCGGGGGCAGCGGCTGGGGCGCTGGTGTGCGGTTTTCTGCTGCTGCCGGGGATCGGGCTGACCTGGACGCTGCGGCTGGCCTGCGGGGTGGATATCGCGATCTGCCTGCTCATGCTGCTACTGGACCGCCGGACCCAGCTGCCTTCCCCTGAGCCGAACCCGGATCGCCCGCAGACAGCGAAGGCCATTCCGCTCGACGTGCTGCCGGCCGCCTGGCGAACCGGGCTGCTCCTGGCATACGGCGTCTCCGGCGCCGCCGCCCTGGTCTATGAGGTGGCCTGGACGCGGGCCCTGGCGCTGGTGATCGGTTCGACCACATACGCCTTCAGCCTGATGCTGACGGCGTTCATCCTCGGCCTGGCGATCGGCAGCGCCTGATGGTTCGCCTGGTGGATCGCCTCGGCGACCGCGCGTGGTGGTTCGCTATCGTAGAGCTGGCGATCGGTCTGTCCGCCATGGCGGCACTGCCGCTGTTCGGGCAGATGCCGGTCTGGGTCGTGGATATCGTCTGCGGCCACAGCGGGTCCTTCGCTACCCTGCAGACCATCGAGTTCGGCCTGGTCCTGCTGGTGATGATGGTGCCGACGACGCTGATGGGCGCGGCCTTCCCGCTGGTCAGCCGCGCGTGTGCCACGGGCTGCGACCGGGTCGGCCACGCCGTCGGCGGGGTCTATGCAGCCAACACGGTAGGAGCGATCGCCGGGGCCTTCCTGGCCAGCTTCGTGCTGATCCCGCAGCTGGGCACCCAGAACGCCATCCTGGTGGCCGTGATCGCCAATGCCATGATCGGCGCGATCGTGCTCTCGCTGCTGGCTTCCGGCAGCGGGGTACGGCGCAGCCTTGGCGGGGTCGCCGCAGCCGGCCTGGGCTGCCTCGTCCTGGCGTGGTTCCCGCCATGGGACCCAGCCATCATGTCCTCCGGCGCCTTCCTGTATGCCGAGAACATCCGCAGAGGCGCGAGAGCGCAGCGGCCATTCGCGCGAGCATGCGGGCCGGCACGATGGTCTTCCACAAAGAGGATATATGCACCAGCGTGACGGTCCGCGATTACCCGACGGGCGCGCGCGTGCTGGCTGTCGGCGGCAAGGCCGACGCCTCGACCCTTGAGGACGTGCCGACGCAGCTGCTCCTTGCGCACGGACCGCTGCTGCTGCACCCGAATCCGCACAGCGCCCTGGTGATCGGCCTGGCCAGCGGAATGACGCTAGGGGCGGCGGCCTGCCACGACCTCCAGCGGATCGATTGCGCCGAGATCTCCCCGGCCGTAGCCGAGGCCTCTCGTTTCTTCGACGACTTCAACGGCCACGTGCTGTCCGATCCGCGCGTGAGGATTATCCTGGCAGACGGTCGCAACCACCTAGCCCTGACTTCGAGTGAGTACGACGTGATCATCTCGGAACCGTCGAACCCGTGGATCGCGGGGGTCGCGGACCTGTTCACGCGGGAGTTCTTCGATGTCTGCCGGGAGCACCTCGCGTCGGGCGGCCTGGCGTGCGTCTGGCTGCACGCCTACCAGATGCAAGAGCCGGCGTTTCGAGGCGTGGTCCGATCCTTCAGTGACGCCTTCCACCACGTGATGGTCATCGAGGCGGTGCCCTGGGCCGATTACCTGCTGATCGGCAGCGCGGAACCGATCCGCGTCCCGTACACTCCCTGGCCTCGCGCATGAGTTCGCCGAAGCTGGCAGCCGACCTCAAGCGAGTCGGCATCGCCGGCCCGGTCGACTTCCTGCGGCGCATCCTTACGACCGAGGGCCTGGCGGAATACACAGCCGGGGCCGTGCCACATACGGACGACAACGCCCTGCTGGAGTTCGCGGCACCGCGGGCGATGTACAGCGTCGACACGGGTGTGGGGATTGCGGGCGCCCTGAATCGTTACAGGAAAGTGGACGTATCCTTCCTGGGCGGGGGCGCGACCGACCAGACGGCGCTGGCGGAATTGCGCAAGACGCTTGATCCGCTCGTGGCGGCCCGGAAACTCGGGATGGAGGCGGCCATCTGCCAGCGCGGCGGCGATCTCGACCGGGCCTATGCGTTGGCCCAGCAGGCCGCGAGCCTCGATCCAGCGGGCCCCGATGTCCTCAATGACGTGGGCAGGAGCATCCTCGGCCGGGCCGAGGTCGCCGGGCGTCAGGGAGACGCCACCCGTGCCGCGTACTACATGCAGCAGGCCGCCCACCTCGCCCCCAGGCTTTTTGCCGCCCAGGACATGCTCGGCAACCAGCTGGCCCGCATGGGCAGGTGGTCGGAGGCCGCCGAGGCCTTCGGCCGCGCCGCGGCTCTGGAACCGGACAACCCCATGGCCGCTGACAACCTCATTCTGGTTGCTGGCGACCTGCCCCGATGCGCAGGTACGCAATGGTTCCGAGGCCGTCCGCCTGGGCGAGAAGGCCTGCCAGGCCACCGCGTACAGGGACCCGTACCTGCTGCGGTCCCTGGCCGCTGCCTACGCCGAGGCCGGCCGCTTCGACGATGCGATCCGCACGGCCGGCACCAGCATCGAAGTCGCCGCGGCCGCCGGCGGCGAGCGCGACCTGGTCACGGTCCTACAAGCGGAGCTCGCCCTATACCGGCAGGGCAAGGCGTATCACGAAAATGAAATGCAGTAGCCGGCCGGGCCGGATGTGGTGAAGGCGGCGAAGGGGTGAGTGAGGGGCGGTCAGGCACGACCGGTAACGGTGCTTGGGCGGTAGGGCTTACGGAGGGCGGCTCTTCTTGCGCCGCGGGTCTCGGCCTTCCTGTCCTGACCGGCACCGGCCGACCCCTGCGTCCCCGGGGCCAGCCGGCAGTGCGCACAAACAAAGGCCCGTTTCCGGGCCTTCCTGCAGCGAAATTCAAGGTCTTGCACTCCACTGCGACCAACGCGCCGGGGGGACTCGAACCCTCGACCGCGGGATTAGAAATCCCGTGCTCTATCCAACTGAGCTACCGGCGCAACCGCTTTCCGGACAAACAGTTAGGCCCATCTGCCGAGCGGCCGGAAGCGGCCTTTGCAGGCTGCCTCGCCGCCCACTGCGCCCAGACGGACCTGTGTCACGGGAGAGTCTATCGCGGGCCGCGCCGAACGTAAACCCGCCCGGGCCTGCCCGCCGAGCCTCCCGTTCGCGCGCCACGCACCGAAGGCCCGTCCGGACAGCAGCGGCCGACTGCGGCAACGACTGCATGGCCTTGCGGACCTCGGCTCGTTCGGCCTCGCTGAGCACGCGCTTGCCCTGGTCGATCTTCAGGACCTCGGCGTGCCGCTTGCCCGGCCCGGTCGGCCTGGCCTTGTTTGGTCAGGATCTGCCCGAGCCGTCGCAAGGCATTCGCTCGCGTGGCGGACAGCCCCGCCTATCAGTAGCCGCATCGGTCATCCGGAAGCAGATTCTGTCCCCCTTGGCGATCGGCACGGCAAACATTATTCGGACATGATGCATCGTCAACTGTACCCTCGTAATTTGGCGGAAAACGATGTTTGTCCCCGCGCAAACGACTTTTCGGATGTGGTAGAATAAAAATGTGTGAATTTCCTGGAGTACGTTAATTGTTTTTGGAGTACATAAAACATGAATCGATCTCAAGTTCTGAACTCTTACAGGCCCACAGCGCTGGCAGAGGTAGAGCAGTGGGCGGAGGCGGGGTTGCCCGAACTAGTCCTTAGGGAAATGCTCCAGCGTGAGGAGACCTCCCCCTATGCTCCCCCGCCGCCCGAGTATCTCTGGAAGGCCCTCGATCAAGCGGGCAAGCGGACCTCAGAGCAGCTGGCGGCCGCCTCCTTCCACGAAATGCTCGCTACGGCCTACAGCATTCAGTTCCGACTGCACTACTTTATGGGTAAGGAGTTACGGCGTACTGACGGTCACCCAGGCTAGGGCCCAGCATCTCGCTCAGCCAGTAAGCGGTCACCACCATTCTGGCCGCACGGAGGGCTCTTCGGGGGCCCCAATAGACCTTCCGCACCCAGCTGGCCAGTTCGGGACTCCCCTATACGAAAGAGCCCTGTTGTGGAAGAACTGGTAGGCCTGCAGCAAGGCCGCCGCAACGGACTTGCCGCCCGACCGGCGCGGCCAGTCCGGAGGTCCCTGCGACGACCGACGCATTCTTGGCAGTTGCCGGGGCCCTCTCTGCAGCAGGCAGAGCCTGCGGGAAGGCATCCTTGATCAGCCGGGCGAAATGGACCGGCTGCACGCCTTTGCCGCCATCCCGGTTGATCTTGCCCCGCAAGACCAACTCACTGGCATAGGTTCCCTCGATGTTCCCTCCGTTGACGCTCGCCCGGCTGGGTGTACAATTCTGGTCTTCACCTATGGTTCAGAAAGGATTCCGATGCCTACCCACAGACTGATCGGCAACACCGTACTAATCCTCGCAGTCGGGTTGTTTGCCGTCGCCGGGTGCGGCCGGAGCAATGATTCCAATACCGTCCCTGGCCAAGCCTCGCTTCCTCCGGCCGAGGTTCGCTTGGGCTACTTTGCCAACGTCACCCACGCCCAAGCCGTCCTCGGAGTCTCCTCCGGCGAAATCGCCAAAGCTGTGCAACCATCGAAACTCACAACCCGCGTCTTCAATGCCGGGCCTTCCCTGATCGAGGCCCTCTTCGCCGGCGAAATCGAGATCGGCTACGTCGGCCCTGGCCCCGCCCTGTCGGCCCAGGTCAAATCCAGGGGCGAGGGGATTCGTATCATCGCTGGGGCTGCCGCTAACGGCGTCCTCATCGTCGCCCGCAAAGGCTCCGGCATCGTGAGACTCGAGGATCTCAAAGGTCGGCGCCTGGCCACCCCTCAGCAGGGCAACACCCAGGATATTGCCGCCCGGCACTACCTGATCTCCATATTGAAACAGCCCGACGCCTCTAACGTCGTGCCCGTGCCCAATGCCGAGCAGGTGTCGCTTATGACCCGCGGCGAGATCGACGCGGCCTGGGCTCCCGAACCGTGGGGCTCTCGCCTCATCGCCGAGGCCGGCGCCGCCCTGGTGGCCAAGGAAGAGGAGATCTGGCCCGAACGCAAGTTCAACCTGACACTGGTCGTCACCACGCCCGATTTCCTCGTCAAGCACCCGGATATCGTGCGGCGTGTGCTGACGGTCCACGGTTCCTGGACCAAGCGTCTTACGGCCGACCCCCAGAAATACGCTGGCCAGCTCAACGACGCTCTCGGGACCCTCACCGGTAAGAAGCTGGCCGATGGCGTGGTCGCCTCGGCCCTCAAGAACGTGGAGTTCACTGACGAGCCGCTGGAAGGCACACTCAAGACCATGGGTGAGTGGGCATTTGATCTCAACTTCCTTGATCGCCGCCCCGTCTTGACGGGTTTGACCGACCTGCGTCTGCTGAAGGACACACAAAGGCCATGATGCGGCGGACCGGACCATCGCCCGTCCAGACCCAATCCCAGATCAAACGTGGGCACGTCGTGCTGCGCAATATCCGGAAGACCTTCAACGGCGTCCCCGTTCTCACGGGTATCGACTTGGAATGCCAGCCGGGCGAATTCGTCGTCGTCGTCGGACCCAGCGGTTGCGGCAAGAGCACCTTGCTGAATGTCGTCGCCGGCATGGCCAAGCTCAGACGCCGGCCACGCGACACTCGACGGCCACCCCATTCACAGTCCAGGCCCCGAACGCTCCATGGTCTTTCAAGAGCACGGTTTGTTCCCCTGGCTGTCGGCGCGGCAGAATATCGAGTTCGGCCTGAAAATGGCGGGCTTGGGTCGCTTGGAACGAAACGATCGCGTGGCAAATGCCTTGCGGATGGTCCACCTCTCGCACGCTGGCGAGAAACTGGTGCATGAACTGTCCGGCGGCATGAAACAACGGGTGGCCATCGCTCGTGCGTTGGTGCTGGACCCGGCCGTCCTGCTGATGGACGAGCCCTTCGCCGCCGTCGATGCCCAGACCCGCACTCTTCTCCACGCCCAGGTGCAGGAGCTTTGGCTCGAGGCGAAAACAACAATACTCTTTGTCACCCACTCGGTTGGCGAGGCGGTCCGTTTGGCGGATCGGATTGTCATAATGGCCTCCAACCCCGGCCGCATTCGTCGGGAGATTGCCGTGGGCCTGGGCCACCCGCGGGATTTTGACAGTCCGCTGATTGGCGAGGTGGTTCATCAGGTCCGACGCGAGATTGAAGACGAGGTCAACCGTGTCAACGAGCAGATGGGCGACGATACGTGGAAGCCTAAAACGACTGGCGATCTGGATATTGATACTGTCGATATGGGAGGCGGCATATAGGTTCATCGGCCCGCACGTGGGCTGGAAGTCCTTCATCTTTCCCGCACCAAGCCACATCATCGACGCGCTGGACGCCATGCTGGGGTATCCGACCGATTTCGGCGCCGCGCTGGCGCACCGGCTGGCCTTGGAATGACCTAGCCACGGTAGCTGTTGGCCGCAGTCCCCTCCTCCTAGCCAACCTCGTAAGCCTGACCCGCCTGGCCGAGGGATTTGCTGTCAGCCTAGGGTTGGGTTCAGTCCTCGGATTGATGATGTGGCGAAGCCAAGCCACCGATCGGTTTCTTGGGCCCGTCTTCTTGGGGATGCAGACGCTCCCCTCCGTCTGCTGGGTTCCGCTTTCGATTCTGATGTTCGGGCTTCAGGAGAGAGGTATCCTGTTCGTACTCGTCATGGGAAGTTTCTTTGCTATCGCCATCGCCTTGCGCGACGGCCTGCGGCAGATCCCCCCCCTCTATCAGCGCCGCCGGTTTGATGCTCGGTGCCCGCGGCTGGCGACTTTACTGCTACGTACTCCTCCCCGCCAGCCTTCCCGCCTTGGTTGGTAGCCTACGGCAAGGGTTCTCGTTCGCCTGGCGATCGTTGATGGGCGCGGAACTGATCTTCTCCAGTCGAGACGCCGGACTCGGCGCACTGCTCCAATTGGCCCGCGAAGTCCATGGCGACGTGGCCCGTGTGTTGGGTGTGATGCTGGTAATGGTGGTCATCGGCATGGCCGTCGACCGCCTGGTCTTCGGGCCATTACAACAACGCGTGCAACATCGGTTCGGCCTCGAAGCACGGTAGTTCCTGCGCTTGCGACGGTGGCGGCGGCCACCTACCTGCACGCCTCGGATCGTCACGACCGTGGCTAGCGGGCCGTTTCGTTATCCCGCACCATTGCAAGGCTTTACGTGGTATCGAGGGGAACTCGCGTCCTTTGTCCGCTGACATGGCTTTCTTTCGCCCCCGTTCGACGATCCTTCAGTGCACACAGGGCCTCATGTCAGCGGAGGTACGAGGCGACCGCAGGGAGTGGCAATAACTGAAATGGCAAAGCGTTACACCTTATGAGTACCAAAGGGGTACTGGACTAGCTGGGGGCTTCTGTGGAGGCGCAATACCTGCTCTTGTCTGATCGGGCGTACGGCGGCGTAACCGTCCGGCACGCTATGCCCCCTCATTGCTCTGGGCAGGATCAGAAAGCCAATGGCGTCGTGTGAAGTGAATGACGAAACAGCCATCGATGTGTGTGTTCGCCGCTCGGGCGAGGCCGCAGAACTCTTCATCAGCGCCTGGCCGCGCGGAATCGGCAATCCTGGGGCACAAGCAGCGGCCCTGATGGAGGCCACGGCCTGCGTTCTCCGCCGATATGAAGCGACCATCCTTCAGGAGCGGATCTTCTCGGACGCTTCCGCCATGAAAGCCCTGGCCCATGCCAGGCGTCAGTCGTTCGGCCACCTGCAGGGTCGGGTCGAACCGACGTGGCTCGTCGTACCCGGCAACGCCTGTGGCCCCATCTCGGGCGTGCAGGTCCACGCGGTGGTTGGCTGTGGCAGCTGACCGTGCTTTCTTTGGGAGGGAGGGCTTGCGGAACGTCTCATCCAGCGTGGTTCGGTGCGGCACCTGGTCGGCTGTAACCTGCAGGGCGATTGCGCGGACACACCGGCGGATCAGGCCCGCTCGATGCTTATCAGTGCCGAGCAACTCCTGGCCGAGGCGGGCGGGACGTTGGCGGACGTGACACGAACGTGGATGTGGCTTGGCGACATCCTGCAGTGGTACACCGACTTCAACCGGGTCCGTAGTGGGATCTTCAGTGCCCGCGGGCTGCTGCGTCCGGATGCGACGGGGCGTCTGCCGGCCAGTACGGGCATCGGGATCAGGCCCGGTGGCCACGGCTGCTGTGCTATGGACTTCTGCGCAACACTTGGCGGGAATCGGGCTCGGATGTTGCTGGCAGCCAGCCGGCAAGGGCCCGCCAGCGAATACGGCTCCGCCTTCTCGCGAGCCGTTGTCGCTGATACGTACGCGGGGACGACCGTCTATGTCTCCGGTACAGCGGCCATCGATGCCGCCGGCGCGACCACACACGTTGGCGATGCACGAGGCCAGATCGAGGACACGATCGAGAACGTCAGGTCTGTGCTCCGCGACGCCGGTGCATGCGAAGCCGACATCGTCCAGGCCGTCGTGTACTGCAAGGACTGCGAGGTGGAGCAGATCTTCCGCCGCGAGTGGAGCGACCTGCCGATCCCCTATATCCTGGTCATAGCCGATGTGTGTCGCGAGAACCTGTTGTTTGAGATCGAGGCAACGGCCATGCCGCATCAGGCCGATCAGAACGGGCACCACGTACCATGAAGCGCCAGATGGGGACATCCTGGCTCCTGGCGGCGGTCCTGGGGCTGACGGCGGCCCTGGTGGTGGCGACAGACCGGCCGCAGGCAACCGTCGCCGCCGCGAATCCATTCGAGTCCGAAGGCAACGTTACGCCTTCGTGCGAGATTGACCGGCTCGTCTTCGCCAGGCTCCACCAGTTGGAGGTCAAGCCCGCCCACCCCTGCAGCGACGCGGTCTTCGTACGGCGGGTCTATTTGGACGTGATCGGCCGGCTGCCAACCGCCGAGCAGACCGAGGCCTTCCTCAAGAGCAACGATGCCAACAAGCGGGCGGTGCTGATCGACCGGCTGCTGGAGCGCGATGAGTTCGCCGACTATTGGGCGATGAAATGGAGCGACGTCCTGCGGGTCAAGGCCGAGTTCCCCATCAACCTCTGGCCCAAGGCCGCCCAGGCCTATCATCGCTGGATCCGAACCTGCATCCGGCAGAACCGGCCGTACGACCGGTTCGCCCGCGACATGCTGCTGTCCAGCGGTAGCAACTTCTATGTGCCGCCGGCCAACTTCTACCGGGCGATGCAGAACCGCAAGCCCCAGGGGATCGCACAGACCGTGGCGCTGACCTTCATGGGCGAGCGGGCGGAGAAGTGGCCGAAGGAGCGCCTGGCCGGCCTGGCGGCGTTCTTTGAGACGGTCCGTTACAAGTCCACGGGGGAATGGAAGGAAGAGATCGTCTACCTAGACCCGTCCGCAACGGTGGAGGGAGCGGTGCTGCCCGACGGCACGGCTGCGCAGGTTGCCCCGGGACAGGACCCGCGTGAGGTGTTCGTCAACTGGCTGATCTCGCCGAAGAACCCCTCCTTTGCTCGCAACGCCGTCAATCGCCTCTGGTACTGGCTGATGGGGCGCGGCCTCGTCCACGAGCCGGATGACTTCCGTCCCGACAATCCGCCGGCCAATCCCCAGCTGCTGGCGTACCTGGAGCGGGAACTGGTGTCCAGCCACTACGATAGCCGGCACGTTCTGCGGCTGATCCTCAACTCCAGGACGTATCAGCTCTCGTCGATTCGCCGCAGCGCCAGTCCCCAGGCCGAAGCCAACTTCGCCGCGTACCCGCTGCGTCAGATCGAGGCGGAGGTGCTGGCTGATATCCTCTGCCAGGTCACCGGCACCAGCGAGAAGTACTCCAGCCCCGTGCCCGAGCCGTTCACGTACGTTCCCGAGGATGAAGGCACCGTCGAGATGGCTGACGGCAATACCGACAGTGCCTTCCTGGAGCTGTTCGGGCGCTCGCCGCGGGATACGGGACTGCTGTGCGAGCGAAACCTGATGCCCGGCGCCGGCCAGCGGCTGCACCTGCTGAACTCCAGCCACGTTCAGCGCAAGATCCAGCAGAGCCCTGTACTGCAGTCGCTGGCGGGCAAGCGCACCCGCGGGAAATCGCCAACGCGGTGTATCTGGCCGTGCTCTCCCGGCCGCCTACGGAGGACGAATGGAAGGCCCTGGCGGACTACTCCGCCGGAAGCGGCGTTCGCGGACGCGACGCCCTGGCGGACCTGGTCTGGGCTCTGATCAACAGTGACGAGTTCCTGTACCGACACTGAGGCAAGTACGCATGAGCGACCACGACCACAATACAAGCGACGGACGCTCGCCGACCGTAGGCCGCGTCCCAGCCGTCGTTGACCGCGCGGGACCGTTACCCATTCCGGACGGCTCCGTCAGATCGCGACGACAGTTCCTGCAGTGCGGCCTGGCCGGCACAGCGGCGCTGCTGCTTGGCGGACGGATCAGCTGGGGACAACCCGCGAGAACGTTGCCGGCGGCTACTTTGCCAGCGGACAGGGCCAAGGGCAAGGCCAGCGCCGTGATACAGATCTGGATGTGGGGCGGGCCGTCGCATCTGGATACGTTCGATCCCAAGCCCGAGGCCGGCTACGACTACTGCGGCCCCCTGAACAAGCCAATCGCCACGAACGTCGACGGCATCCGTATCGGCGAACTGCTCCCCCAGCTAGCCAAACAGGCCGACAAATACTCCATCATTCGCAGCATGACGCACGGCATCAACGCGCACGAGACGGCGGCCTACATCGCCCAGACGGGGCGGCCTCCGGGCGGACGGCTGGTCTATCCGGGCGTCGGGGCGGTCGTGTCGCTGTTCAAGGGATACGACGGAGGCTACTCAGGGCTGATTCCGCCGTACATCGTGCTCACCGAGCCGCAGGGACGCTTCTTCGAGGCGGGCTTCCTGGGGCTGCGGTACAAGGGTTTCGCCACCGGCGGCGACCCGGCGCAAAAGCCGTTCGCGGTGGAGGGTATCGTTTCCCCCGGCATCGACGAACGGCGCCAACGGTCGCGCCGCCAGCTCTTGGAGCGACTGGGCACACTGAGCCGGGCCATGGGCGGCGATCCGCAAGTGGAAAGTTCGCAGCAGGCCAGGCAGCAGGCCTACGAGCTGATCCTCGGCGATGCGGGCAAGGTCTTCGATCTCTCGCAGGAGAAGGATGACCTCCGGGAACGATACGGGCGCAATACGTTCGGCCAGTCCTGCCTGGCGGCCCGGCGACTCGTCGAGAAGGGTGTGCCCTACGTCACAATCAACTACAAGGGCTGGGACACCCACAAGCAGCACTTCCAGGCGATGCGCCGCAACCTGCCGGAGATGGACAAGGCCATGGCCACGCTGCTGCAGGACCTGTCCGATCGCGGCCTGCTGTCCAGCACGATTGTCTGGTGGGGCGGCGAATTCGGCAGGACCCCGAAGGTGCAGTGGGAGCCCCCCTGGAGCGGCGGCAGGGGGCATTGGGGGCAAGTCTATTCAGCCGTGCTGGCCGGGGGCGGATTCAAGGGCGGCTGCGTCGTAGGCGCCTCCGATGCGCGAGGCGAGGAGGTGAAGGATCGCCCGGTCTATCCCTGCGATCTGATCGGCAGCATCTACGACAAGATGGGCATCGATCCCGACGGCGCGCTGCCCGGCCCTCAAGGCGAGAAGGTCCGCACCACACCGGGACCCGACGAAGGCGTCAAGATGGCTGGACGGCTCAAAGAGATCATGTGAAGGATGCCTCCGTATGTTCGTGTTGTGGCGATACAACGCAATACTGACAGGCCTGGCGACACTCCTTGCGGCCGCCGCAGCGGCGCAGGCGCAGGCAAACCATCCGACAATCGGGTACGTGTATCCTGCTGGCGGCAGGCAGGGCACCACATTTGAGGTGACCGTCGGCGGTCAGTTCCTTCAGGGGACCGGCGACGTTGTCATCTCCGGGCCTGGGATCCGCGCCGAGGTCGTGGGTCACCAGGGTCCCCTGCCGCAAAAGCAGGTGGAGGAACTTCGCGAGAACCTCAAGCAGCTCCGCGAACGAAAGCAGGCGAGCGGCCCCGGCAAGGGGCGCTCCCCTGGGGCCGCCGTCCCCGCCGCGACGCAGCCGGCCTGGGCGAGCGCCGACGACGAGCCGATGGCGCGGATCATGGGACAGCTCCAGACCTTCGCCCGCGGCCGGGCCGTGCCGAGCCTCTCGGATGTCGTCACACTCAAGGTGACAATCGCCCCGGATGCCCCGCCCTGCGAGCGGGTGCTCCGCCTGCAATCACCAACCGGCCTGACGAACCCGATGGTCTTCTGCGTTGGGCGACTGCCGGAGTACTCCAGGAAGGTGGCCAGCGGCGCCGAACGCTTCGGCATCAGCGACGACGGGGCCGCGGGACGGATGCCCCGGCGCGACACGTTGCCCCATGAGACCATCGACATCACCCTCCCAAGGATCGTCAACGGCCAGATCACCGCGGGCGGCCGGGACCGGTATCGCTTCACGGCCCGCAAGGGGCAGCGAATCGTGGTGGTCGTACAGGCACGCCAACTCATCCCGTACCTGGCTGACGCCGTTCCGGGCTGGTTTCAAGGCCTGGTGGGCGTGTACGACGCCAAGGGCAAAGAAGTAGCCTGCGCTGACCACTATCGTTTCGATCCGGACCCGGTCGTGTCCTGCGTGCTGCCGGCCGATGGCCAGTACGTCGTTGAGATCTGCGACGCCTTATGCCGCGGCAGGGAGGACTTCGTCTATCGCATGACCATTGGCCAGCTGCCGTTCGTCACCAGCGCGTTTCCTCTGGGTGGACGGGCGGGAACGGTGACGACCGTTCAGTTGGCCGGCTGGAATCTGCCCAGGACGCAAGTCGTAATGAACGGCAGAGACAAGCAGCCCGGCATCTATCTCATGTGGGACGCCTCCGAGCCCTTCCTGAACCACATGCCGTTCGTCATGGACAACTTGCCGGAGTGCACGGCCAATGGGACCAGCCACGAGATCGACAAGGCGCAGGCCCTGGACCTGCCCGTGATCGTCAACGGACGCATCGAGCAACCCGGGGCATGGGATGTCTTCCGCTTCGGAGGGCGGGCCGGTCAGGCCGTCGTCGCTGAGGTCATTGCACGCCGGCTTGGCTCGCCCCTGGACTCGGCGGTCAAGATCACGGATGCCCAGGGCAAGCAGCTGGCTTTCAACGACGACTACGATGACAAGGCGGCTGGACTGCTGACCCATCAGGCGGATTCGTGGCTGCTGACGAAGCTGCCGGCGGATGGGACGTATTACGTTCATGTGTGCGACGTGCAGCGCAAGGCCGGGCCGGAGTATGCGTACCGCCTGCGAATCAGTGGGCCTCGGCCGGACTTCGACCTGCGCGTCATTCCGTCAGCCATCAACCTCCGCGGGGGCGAGACCGTGCCCATCACCGTGCAGGCGATCCGCAGGGACGGCTTCGACGGCCAGATCCAGTCTGTCTTTCAAGGACGCGCCCGAAGGATTCGCCTTGACGGGTGGGGTGATCCCGGCCGGCCAGGACCGGGTGCGCGCGACGCTCAGCGCGCCGCGGAGTTCGCCGCAGGAGATTGCGGACCTGAGCATCCAGGGCCGCGCGAAGATTGCCGGTATCGAGGTCACGCGAACGGCCTTGCCCGCCGACGAGCAGATGCAGGCGTTCGCGTACAAGCACCTTGTGGTGGCCGATGCATTGCGGGTGACGGTCGAGGATCGGCCCTTCACCCGGCGCACCGCGCGGATCCTTACGGCCACGCCGGTGAAGATCCCGGCGGGAGGCGAGTGCCTGATAGAGGTGGGTGTGCCGGGCGGGCCGCTGGTCCGCGAGGTGCAGGTGGAACTGAGCGACCCGCCGGAGGGCATCGCCATTCACAAGACGGAGACGCTCAGCGAGGGAGTGGTCCGCATCGTGCTCTACAGCGATCGGGCCAAGGTGAAACCGAGCCTGTCCGGAAACCTGGTGTTCAGCGTCTTCACACAAAGGACCCCGGCAAACGGCAGCCAGGCGGGCAAGGTGCGGGTGCCCCTGGGCACACTGCCGGCCGTGCCATTCGCGGTTGTCGAAGCCCGCGATCAGCCGTAATCCTGCGTTCTTCCTTGTATCCTGTCGGTGTTTACAATGGCGGGGCGCTATCGTGCGCGAGCAGTATTATCTCATCCGGACGGCGCCGGGTCGCTCCTCACGTAGGAGCGTGGGATGAGCCTTCAAAGCCACGAAAACATGGAAGAAATATCTTGCGTAACATCATGGGGTCCTTGTATATTGGTCTACCACTGTTTGGCAGCGTAGCTGGGCCAGGCGATCTGGGGAATCCCGGGTCAGAGTGATTCCTGTCGTGCAGTCTGTGGCTTTTCAGCCGTACCCCGCTTTCTGGGAGCCTGCGGGGCGTTCTTGTGTCTCTATCTCGCTGGAAGGGAGGATCCGATGCACAGGTTCTCATCTGCTTGTCCTGCTGTTTGCAGCGCTGGTTGTCGTACCCGCGTGGGCGGACTTCACGGGTCACGTCTCTGTGGATGTCAGTAGTCTGGTCGGCAAGCCCATCGAGCTGGAAGTGCAGCTCAATGACAACAACGGCACGATCGGCGATTCGTGGGCCCGGATCGACAACGTGGTCCTCGGCGCAACCCGCGAGGACTTCGAGGCCGGCACCGTGGGCGGGTTTAACGTGAGCCTGAATCCGACCGCTGTCAGCGTGATCCCGGGAGCCCTGAACGGTACGGGCGATTACGTGCTGCAGATGAACGAGGACCCGGCCGTTACGCCCACCATCCTGTTCCGAGACTTCTCGGGCTCCTCGGCCACGATACTGACCTTCGACATGAGCTTTACGGGCAGCAGCACGTCAGGCTTCCTGGGGCTGGACAACGTCATTGTCCGCCTGCTGGACCCCCTGAGCCTGAGTCCACTTCTGTCTGGCGTTACCCCCGGCTTTGGCGATTTGCTGGCGGTGGACTCCAGTGGCGTACGGTCGGCCGGAGGAGTCAGTATCGGCCCGGTTCAGCCCGTTCCCGCCCCTGGGGCGGTGATCTTGGGAATAATCGGTTCCGGATCCATTGGACTGATTCGTCGACACGTGAAGGGTGGAGGGACCGGCGCATGATTCCTTGCTTCGGCAGCTTCAAGAGAGCGGCAATTCTATGTGCAGCCGTAGCATGTCTGGGGGCACCGGTTGCCGCCCGAGGGGAAGCAACCATTGCGAGCGTCGCGGCAACCCCGGGTGCTTTCGAGGCCAAAGCCGGACAGTCAACCGTCATTCAGGTGCAGGGCAAGCCGGGCCTTTCTCACCTGGAGATACGAGTTTTTGCGAACGAGCACGCAGCAGTCATTCGGACAGGGCTGGCTTTGAAAGAGCAGTCTCCGGGGCTGTACGTCGCGGCGTGGGATGGAAAGGACGACGCAGGCAAGGCCGTTCCAGGCGTCGAGTATGCCATTTGCGTGTTCGACTCGGAAACATCGACTTACCTCGGACCCAGTGGTTCAGTGACTGCCTTCACGGACAGTTCCGCCGAGCCCCCCTCAAACACGGCGCCTCTGGACATGAACGTTCTTTCCGGACCCCCAGCCGCCTCGTCCTTATACGATACAGATATGGGGTCCCAGATTCTCGGGCCGAACGATGACGGCTCTACCGGCGCGATTGCGACGCCTTTCCCTATTTCCATCTGGGGGCACACGTATAACCAGCTGTACATTAACAATAACGGAAACGTCACGTTTACGGGTCCGTTAAGCACGTACACGTCCTTTGCCTTTCCCAGCAATACCGTGATCATTGCGCCGTTCTTCGCGGATGTCGATACGCGGGGTTCGGGCAGCGGGACCGTCCATTACAAGAGCGCTGCCGATCGCATCGTGATTACATGGGACCACGTGGGCTATTACAGCGCGCGAACGGACAAGCTGAACACGTTCCAGCTGATCATCAGCGTGGATGGGCTCTTCGGCTTCTCCTACGCGGACATGCAGTGGACGACCGGGGATGCCAGTAGCGGCAGCGGGGGCTTTGGCGGAAGCGTGGCCCGCGCGGGGTTCGATTCCGGCGACGGGACACATGCCCTGGTCTTCTGGTCAGGCAACTCGGCGGCGGCGTTGTCGAGTTTGGCGGGTCAGACGTTCTGGTATACGAACACGGGTGGAACCCCCAGTCAAGGAAAGGCCCCTGTCATCGCGAGTATCTCGGATGCCACCATCACGATCGGTTCTCCCTACACTGGTCCCATGCCGACCCTCACGCAGGGCACTCCGCCGGTCACGTGGTCGCTGACGCATGGACCAGCGGGCATGACGATCAATGGTACCTCCGGGGTGGTCTCGTGGCCGACGCCCGTAACGACAGGCAGCCCATTCACGATCACGATCTCCGCGACCAACGTGATCGGTTCGGCCAGTCAGAGCTGGTCGCTTACCGTGCTGGCCCCTCCGATCATCGCGGCGATCCCGAATGTCACGATCCCCGTCGGCGTGGCCTATACGGGGCCGACACCCGTGCTGACGCAGGGGACGCCCACGATCGCCTGGAGCCTGGTGGCAGCTCCGTCGGGCGTGACGATCGACTCGTCGACAGGCGTAGTCTCGTGGCCGGCGCCCGTAACGACTGGCAGCCCGTTCACGGTAACCATCCGGGCCGCCAATTCCGTCGGCCAGAACGATGCGTCCTGGCGAGTTACCGTTGTTGCCCCACCACAGATCACGCCCATCGCAGATGCCACAGTTTTGGCCGGCCAGGCTTACAGCCTAACGCCGCACGTGCAGCCGGAAGCCGGGGCCTGCGTCTGGTCTTTGGTGGCCGGCCCGGCGGACATGGCCATCGACGCGAACACCGGGGCGGTTTCCTGGGCAGATCCGACGACCACGGACAGTCCTTATACCGTCACGATCCGGGCCGCAAACGTTGCAGGAGGCGATCAGAAGACATGGCGACTGACGGTGGCGGAGATACCGGTCATCGTCGCGATACCAGATCAGTCCGTTCAGATTGGCCAACCGTATGCGGGTCCTGCGCCCACGCTTCTGGCGGGTACTCCGCCGATCACGTGGTCGTTGGCGAACGGTCCTGTTGGGATGACGATCAACCCGACAACGGGCGTTGTGTCGTGGGCGAGCCCAGCCTGGAGGACGACCCCGTATTCAGTGACCATCCGTGCGACTAACCTCATCGGCTCCGGCGAGGCGAGCTGGTCGATTACCGTGCTGGCGCCGCCGCTGATCGCGGCGATCGCGGATGCATCCATCCCCGCCGGCGGATCGTACAGCGGCCCGACCCCCACACTGACCCAGGGGACGCTGCCGATCACGTGGTCACTGGTGAACGGTCCGGCCGACATGTCGATCGACTCGACGACGGGTGTTGTCTCCTGGGCAGCGCCCGCGACGGCCGGCGGCACGTTCACCGTGACGATTCGCGCGACGAACTCGATTGGCCAGGCGGACACGTCCTGGAAGGTGGTTGTCGTGGCCGTCCCGCAGATCCGCGCGATCGCGGACGCGACCATCGTCGAGGGGCAGGCCTACAGGATTACCCCGCAGGTCCAGCCGGAGGCGGGCGCGTGCCACTGGTCGCTGACGGTCGCCCCGGCGGGCATGGCCATCGACAGCCACAGCGGAGCCGTTTCGTGGGACGCGCCGACGACCACGGGCAGCCCGTACACAATCACGGTCCAGGCCAGCAACGTGGCCGGCAGCAACCAGGTCACCTGGCACCTGACGGTCAAGCCTTTGCCAGTGCTGGCCGACATTGCCGACCAAGCGGTCAAGGAGGGCACGGCGTACGCCTTTGCCCCGACGTTGCTGCTGGCGACGCTCCCTGCCATATGGTCGTTGGACGCGGCTCCCACCGGCATGAAAATCGATGCCGCCAGCGGCGCGATCGAGCTGGCCGGTAACGGTGGCGGCCTCCCAAGCCTACGTCGTGACGGTCCGCGTTACGGACGCCGTCGGCAGCGTGACCAAGTCTTTCCATCTGACGGTGGCGCCCACCTACACGGCGACGGTCTCGGCCGACATCCACAGCGCCCCGGCCGGCACGCCGATCCCCCTGCACGGCCAGGCGGTGCGGGTCGAGGACGGCTCGCCGATGCCGAACGCGACGGTGACCATCCGCATCCGAACGCAAGGCACCCGCCGCGTCATCCAGGTTGTCAGCGACGCCAGCGGCCAGTTCTCGACAGTCTTCCGGCCTCTGGCCTGCGAGGCCGGGCAGTACGAGGTCGGGGCGGACCACCCGGCGATTGCCACGGACAAGACGGACGACACATTCACCCTGTACGGAATGCAGTGCTCGCCCAACAGCATGACGGAGAACCTCACGCCCGGGCAATTGCCCCAGACCCACCAGGTGACGCTGAGCAGCCTCGGGGACACGCCGCTGACGGGCGTGGCGGCGACGGTCGAAGGCGTCGCGGACAACCTGTCGGTGCAGGTCAACGTCCCGCAGTCGTTGCCTGCCTTCTCGCAGTCGTGGCTGCGCTACACAGTCGTGGCCATGGATCCCACGATCCACAACAGTACTTTCACGATCCGCGTGACCAGCACCGAGGGGGCTGTCGCGGTACTGACGGTGGCCGTCACTGTCTCGGACCTGGTGCCCCACCTGTCGGCCAGCCCCTCGCCGGTTTCGGCGGGCATGTTGCTCGGCGGCACGACGCTGGTCCAGGTGAACCTGTCCAACGACGGGGGCGTGGCGACGGGCAATGTCCACGTGGAGTTGCCGGCGGCGTCCTGGATGACCCTGGCCACTCCCGCAGTCCTGCCGAGCATCCCGGCAGGAGGAACGGCGGCCGTCGTGCTGAATCTTGCACCCGGAAACGGTCTGCCTCTGGGTCCCTACACCGGTACCCTCGTTGTCTGGTGCGACGAGTCCAGCGTGACGATTCCATTCACGTTCACGGCCATCAGCAACCGCAAGGGCGACCTGTCGGTCATGGCGACGGATGAGTTCACGTACTTCGCCGCGGGCTCGCCGAAGATCTGTGGGGCAACCGTCAACGTGACCGACACGCAGAGCGGCCAGCTGGTCGCCGCCGGCACTACCGACAGCACCGGCACGATCTTCTTCCACGATCTCACCGAGGCGTATTACAGCCTGGAAGTCACGGCCCCCGACCACGGGACGTTCCGGACGCAGGTACTGGTGTCGGCCGCACGGCTCAAGGAGGTCGAGGCGTTCCTGCCGCGGCAGCTGGTCAAGTACATCTGGACGGTCGTGCCGACGCAGGTGGAGGACCAGTACAGCATCACGATCCAGGCCACCTTCGAGACGCACGTGCCGGCCCCGGTGGTCACGGTGGAGCCCTCCCTGATCGACCTGGACCAGGTCGGCTGCGATGCCCAGATCGACTTGACGATCACCAACCACGGGCTGGTCACGGCACAGGCGGCCAACCTCGATTTCTCGAACAACAACTCCCGCTGGCAGATCACGCCGCTGGTCAGCCAGATCGGCGATATCGCGGCGGAGACCTCAGTGGTCGTGCCGGTCCTGATTCACGACGTGACCTGTGCGGGCTCCGGCAGCGGCACCGATCAGGCCGGCAACGTCTCACGTCTTGGCAACGGCTCAGGCGGTGGTGTTTCACGCCTCGATGGCGACTCGGGAGATGCCACCGCGCCTGATCCCTGCGCCCTGCCTTGGATGGACGTGAAGTACATGCTGATCTGTCACGGCCCCATACCCTATACTGTCCCCGTGGGACTTCGGGCGTCGCAGTCCGGCTGTGGCGGCGGCACGGGTGGACCCGGGGGCTACTGGGGCGGCACATGGGGTTCAGGCGGCGGAACGTTCAACACGGGCGGTGGCGGCACAGGAGGTGGCGGCACAGGAGGCCAAGGCGGTCCCGGATCGCCCGGTATCTCCGGACCGTCTGTCTTCATCGAGCCGACCCCTTGCCAGTCGTGTGCGGATAGCGATCCGCCAAAGGATCTTCTGTGCCTGGATATGAGTCGCTACCTGGAGCCTATTGCGGACTTCATCAAGGGGCGTGCCAGTTTGCTGCTGAAGCCATTCCTGGGAGACATCGATCTGGATGTCGACATCTCGGGCAAGGTCTGCGTGACTACGTGCTGCGTCGACAAGCAGGTAAGCCAAGGCTTGAAAGGGGAGGCCGAGGTGAGCATTAAGGCTGACCTGCCTCTGGCCGGCAGAAAATTCGAGATACCGGAGATGGAGATTGCCGGCTACAAGGTCAACGGCGAGGTGGTCCTCGGCTGCTTCGTTACCCCTGAGCTCAAGGGGACGGGATCGGTCGACGCAGGGTGCGGGCACGAACCGGACATCAAGCTCACAGTCTCCGCGTCGGACATGGTCCACTGTGACGCGGGTTGGAAGTTCACCATAGAGGACTCTCACGGCTACTCGTGTGAGGTCCCCTTGATGGCCTCTGTGGCCTTGGGGGCCGTGGGACAAGTGACCTATGACAACGGGAAGTGGACCTGGGACCTCTGCTCCAATGGCCTGTACCTAGAGTCGGACCTGAACATCACGTGCGACATCCTTGGTCAGAGTCTGCAGTTCCCGCCCGACGACCTGGGAGGCAGGTTCTACCTCATCCCGTGCGCCTGCATCAACGGCGCCCCGTGCATGCCGGAATCAGCGGCCGCCAACGGCGTCTCGCCCGCAACGCTGCTGGCCTCGGCCTCCGGCGCCGTGCCGCTGGCCGATCCGCTCGGGCCGCCGCCCGATGAGAGCCCCGACCTGCAGCAGCAGATCGTGGACAGGATCAACCAGGACATCGCCGCAGCCGTCGCGCAGAATCCGTCCGATGCGGGTCTGTGTGCCCGCGTCCAGATCCAGATCGACCAACAGGCCGTCATCAGCCGCTCCGGCTTCAAGGCGACCCTGGAACTGGAGAATGATGGGACCGGTTCGCTGCAGGACGTTGGCGTGACGCTGACCATCAAGGACAACACGGGCGCCGTTGCCAACGACCGTTTCGGGATCTACCCCCCGCAGCTGACCAACATTTCCGATGTGGATGGCACCGGGACCGTCGCAGGCGGAACTACGGCCAGTTCGGTCTGGACTCTGGTACCTTCCGATGCCGCCGCGCCGACGGCTCCCGCCAAGTACTACGTCGGCGGGACACTCACGTACACGCTGGGCGGGCAGTTGATCACCATCCCGCTCTTCCCGGCAGAGATCACCGTCCTGCCCAACCCGCAGCTGCACTTGAAGTACTTCCTGGAGAAGATCGTCTACAGCGACGATCCGTTCACCCCGGAGGTCGAGCCGGCTGTGCCGTTTTCCCTTGGGCTGATCATGAGCAACTCCGGCGCGGGCGTGGCCAACGACGTCCGGATCACCTCGTCTCAGCCGAAGATCGTCGACAACGAGAAGGGCCTGCTGGTCGACTTCGTGATCATCGGCACGAAGGTGGGCGGCCAATCGTACTCGCCTAGCCTGACCGTCAATCTCGGGGACATCGGTCAGGGCGGCAGCGCCGTAGCCCAGTGGCTGCTGACCAGTTCTCTGGAAGGGCAGTTCATCGACTACAGCGCCACCTTCGAGCACGTGAATGGCCTGGGCAACAACCAGTTGTCTCTGATCGACGACGTGACCATCCTCCCGATGCTCCACGTCGTTCGCATCGATATCCCGGCCGATGATGGCATGCCGGACTTCCTGGCGATCGACCCGGCCAGTACGGAGAACCTGCCCAACGCCATTCACAGCAGCGATGGCCAGGTCCTGCCCGTGACCGCCGTGACTGCAGGCACCGTCGATGGGGTGCCGGGTGTGGCGCACACGCAGCTGCACCTGACCGCCGCCATGCCGGCCGGCTGGACGTACCTGCGGCTCGACAACCCGGCCGACGGCAATGCCGACTATCGTCTGGCTGCGGTATTGCGCTCGGACGGAAGGCTACTGCGAATGGGTGACAACGTCTGGACCACCCACCGCGTCGTGCGGCTGGAAGGCCAAGCCCCGCGTGTCGAGGACTTCCTGCACATCGTTGACTTCGACTCGACCGGCTCATACACGCTACAGTACATCGGCTCGCAACCGGCGGCGGATGTGACGGCTGATGTCGAGCTTGCGGGTTCCAACCTGCGGTTCGACCGGCGAACCATGCAGACGATGGTTACCCTGACCATCACCAACACATCGAGCCTGCCCATCAGCGGTCCGCTGCAGCTGGTAATCGATGGCCTCACACCCGCTTCGGCATCGCTGGCGGCCGTGGATGGCACGACGGCCGATGGCAAGAGCTACCTAGACTTTACGGGACTGCTGTCTGGTGGAGTCCTGGCGCCCGGTCAGGCCGTTTCCAGGCAAGTGAGTTTCAACAACCCAGAGCGTGGGCGTCTGGGGCTCACGTATCATGTCCTCGGCGTGGCAGCCGTATCGAGCCTGGCGGCCCCGGGCTTTGCGCTCCTGGGCGGCCAGACCGGCGATATCAACGGGGACAACAGCGTGGACGTGATAGACCTGCTGTACCTGGCAGATGCCTTCGGCCGTGTCACGGGCGATGCGAACTACGATGCGGCATGCGACATCAATGGTGACGGCAGCGTCGATGTCGTCGATTTGCTGATCTTGTTGGACAACTGGGGCAAGTAACAAGATTCGCTCCAGTTCATGAGACCAAGGCTATCCGAGGATGCCTTGCGGTCTCAGAGTCGCAGGCAGAAGGAGCCATTGGCCTGAGTGCTCACGCATACGACTGGACTCGCTGGAAATCGATGAACCCTTTCTCGACATCCGCATGGATCAGCCGGACGTGAAGGCGGTTGCCGACATCGACGCGTTCGAAGCCTTGGACCAGTCTGCCTTCCACATCGTCAGCGACAGGTCGGGGAACCGGAGCGGATCCGCCGCTCTGCGTGCAGCCAGGAACGCCGACAGTGCCTTGGAGTCTGGTTCGGCCGGCAGTTGCACCTTGTACTGCGCAGCCACCGCCACGATCCGGTCCCACCGCTTCGGCGAGCGGACCACCCGCCGCAGAGAGGCAACCCCCTTGGCCTCCAGGTATCGTGCGGTGGCTCCGTTGGCGGCGATCATCAAGTCCTCGATCAGCTCCTTGGCCCGGTTCCTGCGTTCGACCGTCAGATCCTGCACTTGACCATCACCGAAGACCGGCCGGGCCTGGATGGTCTCCAGGTCCAGCGCGCCATGCTCGTGCCGATAGGCCTTGATCTTCTGGGCCACCTGGTCCTGGACGCGGAGGTTCTCCGCCAGGCCATTCACCGCTGTAATGGGAGCAGGCTGCGGACCTTGGCCTTCCAGCCATGCCGCCACGCTGTCATAGGCCAGCTTGGCGTGATTGTAGACCCTGGCCAGGTAGATCTCCGAGGCCTGCAGCGTCCCATTCTGACTCAAACTGCATATCGATCACGATGGCCCGGCGTCCTGGTGGTCGCTCAGGGATGTCAGGTTCGTGGAAAGTCTGCTCCGGAAGCATCGGAAAGATCTGGGCGGCTGTGTAGACCGATGTGGTGTTGTTGCCTGCATGACCGTCGATTGCCGAACCCTTGGTCACCAGCCCATCCACATCCGCGACGGCCACCAGGATCTTGACCTGACCCTTGTCCAGAGTCTGGGCCACGGTCAGCTGATCCAGGTCCAGAGAATCGTCGTTGTCGATCGAGCACCAGGGCAGGTCCCGCAGATCCTTTGCCGCTGCGTCTATCTTCACAGGTTGTGCCTGAATCCCGGCGAGTTCGGCCAGGGCGTCCGGCGAGAAGTCCGGCAGCAGCCCGCGCCGGATCATCGCTTGCCGCGCGATCCGCTGCAGTGTGGCGCGTTGTCCATTAGTGTTCATGTTCCGCTCGCCTTCAAAGAGAGATGTTCTGTCACACTTGACGTGGACATTCTACTGCGGGTCGCTGTGGGATTCGAGCAGTAGCACGAACTCAAGTCTATGATTTGGACCTGCAGTGCGATGAGCCTGTATACTATTGGCGTTACCGTTGGCAGTTACAAGATGAGAACGTGGCAGCGAACATTCCGAACCGGACTGCTGGTCTTCGAGACTGCGGTTATCGCGGCCGTGCTGCTGCTCCGCGCTACCGGGGCGAGTCTGCCTTTCCGGGGGCTCTTTCCGATCATTATCCTGCTGGCCACGGCGCCCACACTGTTCTGGTGGGCGTGGGTGGACGAGCATTTGGCAAGGGCTGGCCGTGTTACATGGGCCTGGACGTCGTTGCGTATCCTGACGGCGTTGTACGGCGCGGCCATGCTGTCGCCGGTTGTTCTGCTTGGCTGGCACAGCCGAGATGCAGTGCCCTTGCCGGCGCTGGTATGGATGATGATCTGGCACATGCTGCTGATCCTGCTTGGCCTCGCCGGCCTGGGGATCTGGGTGGCAAACCTGGTGCGGCGGGTACTGCAGGGTGGACTGACTCTGGTCACAGCCAAGCCCCACGATGTCAACGCGACGGATCCGCCCACGGATGAACTCGAAGGGCCTGGCCTGAACCGGCGTTCATTCCTCGCCACGACACTGGCCGTAGCACCCCTGATCTTTACGGGAAGTGCAGCGGTTTCCGCGATACGGCAGCAGGGACAGTTCCGGGTCCGACGGATTCAGATGAGACTGCCGCGACTGCCCGAGCGGCTCCGCGGTCTGACGATCACTCATGTGAGCGATCTTCACGTAGGCAAGCTGTTCCGCCCCGAGCATCTGCCCGCCCTCGTCGATGCCGTTAACCGGCTCGATAGCGATCTGATCGCCATCACCGGCGACGCCGTAGATCACTCGTTCGACTACATGCCGGCTGCCTGCGAGGCATTTGGTCAGATGCAGAGCCGCTACGGCCGGTTCACCGTGATCGGAAACCACGACCTGATCGATTCGCCGCGGCAGGCTGCGGAGTACCTGAGCCGGCACGAACCGAACTTCCTGGCCGATACCTGCACGGATGTCACCATAGGAGGCGAGCGGTTCCGGATCGCCGGCCTATCCTGGTCGCGCTATGATCGAGGGGTGTTGAATACCCCCGGCCATGCCGAACGAGTCGATCAAATGTTGGCAGGCGTGGACTCAGGCATCTTCACCGTCGCCCTGAGCCATCACCCGCATGCGTTTGACACGCTGGCAGCGGCAGGTGTGGACCTGACGCTCGCCGGCCACACACATGGTGGCCAGATCATGCTGACGCCGCCCGGCTCCCCCCATCCGATCGGAGGAGGGAACCTCCTGTTCCGTTATATCTGGGGAGAGTACTGGCGAGGCAACTCCGCGATGTACGTCACCAGCGGAGTCGGAAACTGGTTCCCCATTCGAATGAACGCCCCGGCCGAGGTCGTGCAGATCCGGTTGGCGTGACCTTCGTCCATCTGGGCCAAGGGGCCTACGACACCATGACCTCGGCCTGGTTGGTCGAATTCGGCGGCGGAAGCTGGCGGCGACCTGACAACATGCCACAGGAACGGATCGTTGTACCGCCGCCGACTTATCGTTTACGGGACGGTCGGTCCTTGTTGGACAGGCGTAGCCTTTGGTCACTAACGTGAGATTGCCCGTCGTGGGACCTACGGACAGTTCGAACGCCAGTGTTGCTGGTGGCAAGAAAGGGGAGATCAGGAAGGATTGTGGCGGGCAGGGCAAACCCGCGAGGGAGACGAGGCTTGGGTATGCATATGCATGAAGCGCGCCGCCAGCGGTGGGCGTATCAAACGTGTGTTGAACACAGCCTGCGTGCCGCTCACCCGTCAAACAGCGAGTCGAGTCATCGTACACTCCAAGCAACGGCGGTCGGGGGCGGCAGCCGAGACCGCCCCTGGTCGCTACAGACAAGGGGAAGATCATCTATTGCGGTAACGACTGCAGGGCCTTACGGACCTCGACCCGGTCGGCGTCACTGAGCACGCGCTTGTCCTGGTCGATCTTCAGGACCTCGGTGTAGTGCTGCCTGGCCTGGTCCGCCTGGCCTTGTTTGGCCAGGATCTGCCCGAGCTGTCGCAAGGCGCTCGCACGCGTGGCGGGCACCTCCTGCGTCATGCGCAGGCATTGCTCCAGGCCCGCCCGAGCCTCGTCCAGGCGGCCGAGCCGGATCAGGATCGCGGCCCGCGTGTCTACCAGGTGCGGGTCAGCCGGATACTTCGAGACTCCCCTTTCGGCAAGTTTGATCGCTTCGTCCGGCTTGCCCGCGGCTGTGCCCAGGATCCAGGCGAGATCATTCAGTCCCTGTGGGTGATCGGGCGCCAGCTCAAGCACCTTGCGGTACGCCTGCTCAGCCGCGGGGAGGTCTTTGGCCATGTAGGCGAACTGGCCAAGTTTCAGATAGGCGCTGATTCGCTGCGGGTCGGATTGGATCAGCTGGCGGCACAGATCGATCGCGGCCTTGAGGTGCTTGGCATCCCCGGTGGTCGTGAGCATCGTCGCGATCATCTCCCGGTAGGTCGGGACGTCCGGGGTACCCGCGGGAGGATTGGCAGCCAGGCCGATCATCTCGTCAAAGCGATTCTGCGCAGCCAGCCACTCCAGGCGGGCGACCAGGGTTTCCCGGTTGCCCGGTGCCAGCTGCTGGGCCTCATCCAGGGCCCGGCCGGCCTCCTCCATCCGCTTGGCGGCGATGTGCACTCGCGCCAGGGCCAGATGGCAGCCGGCGCTCTTGGCGCCCGCCTCCGTCTTGCGATAGGCCTCCAGGCAGGCGAGGGCCTGGTCCAGTTGCCCCTTGGTCATCAGGATGGTGCCCTGGGCGATGCGGGCGGTCTCGTTCCCGGGGTTGGCTGCAAGCACCGCGCCATTGTGACGCTCGGCGGCGGCAACATCGCCGCTGTTGAGCGCCAGGCTCACGAGCAGGTTCAGGGCGGGCACGTGCTTGGGATCCTGGGTGACGATCTTCTCGGCAATCTCCCGGGCCACGTTCAGGTTCCTGGCATCGGTCTCGAGCTGCGCCTTGGCCATCAGGATGTCCTTGTTGTCGGGGTTGGCGCCGAAAGCCCGAACGAGGCGCTGGCCGGCCAGCGTAGCGTCATCGGATTCGCGCCAGGTCGATCAGCAGGAGGTGGGCGCGCACGTTGCGGGGTTCGAGGGTCACCAGGCGCTCCAGGGCGGCTGTGGCTGCCTGGCGGGACTGCGGATCAGTGCCCTCCAACAGGACCTGGGCCTTCACGAGCAGCAGGGCCCCGTCGTTGGGCACTTGCCGCAGCAGCTCGTCAACCATCTGCCGGCCGCGCTGTCGGACCGTCGGGTCGCTGCGGGAAACGAGCAAGGTCGCCAGGAGCCGCTGTAAGCCGATGTCCTGCGGCGCCTGTTTGAGGCCTGTTTCGCACGTGGCGATCGCCTGGTCCACCTTGTCGAGCCGCCCATAGAAGCGCGCGAGCGCTTCGCAGCCGCGCAGGCGCCGAGTCCGGGAACGTCGCCAGGTGCTGGTAGTCCTTCTCGGCCAGTTCCAGCTGGCCGCCGGCCTCGTGGAAGGCGGCGCGGAGCTCATAGGTGGCAAAGTCGTTGCGCCTGGCAACCGCGCTGTCCAGCAGGGCGGATGCCTCGTCCGATTGCCCGCTGGCCCGCAGGATCGCCACGCGGCTGGCAAGCAGCTCGGGCAGGTCCGGCGCGAGGGTCTGCGCCTCGTCGAGCAGCGCCAACGCCGCTTTGGAGTCCTTATCCTGCGCGTACACCAGCCGGGCCATCGTGATCCGCGCCATCACATCCTGGGGATCGGCGGCCACCCGTTGCCGCACTTCCTCGATCGCGGCCTTGTAGTCGCCGAGGCCGACACCGACGTTGACGCGGTGGGCGCTCAGGACCGCGATGTCCCTGGGCATGCGCTCCAGGAGGGTTGAGGCGTCCGCGAAGCGGCCCTGCTGTTCCAGCAATCCGAGCAGCTGCTGGACCACGGGGATGAAGATCGGGCGCGAGTCGAGCGACCGGCGATAAACGTCCTCCGCGATCTGAACGTCGCCGCGCGACTGGTACAGGCTGCCCAGCAGCAGCACCGGTTCCGCGCCAGCCGCGCCGGCGTCGATCACGCGGTTCAGCAGGTCGATGATCTCCTGCTGGCGCTGGGGGCCGGGCTGCTGCGTGAGCCACAGTCGCGCCTGCTCCACCGGCCAGACGAGTCCCTTGTCGCCCTCGATCTTCCGCAGATCGTCCACGAGGGCCTGGGCCGTAGCGGTATCGGCCTGGATCTCCGGCAGGCTCAGCAGGGCGACGGGAATCTGAAGATCGTACGGCTGCTGCTTGGCCAGGCGGCGGCACAGCGCGATCCCCTGCGGGCGGGCATCATGGGCCAGCAGAAACCTGCTCAAAGCGACCTCGACGAGGTACCTCTCCGGACCTTGCAGGTCCGCAGCCGCCTGCTCCAGGGTCTTGCGGGCCACGTCTACCTGCTTGCCCGCCTCTTGCAGCTGGGCAAGGCCGAGTCTGGGACCAGCCAGGTCCTTGCGAAGCTCGACGGCCTTGCCGGCAGCCGCCAGGGCCTCGTCCATGTGGCCCTGCTCCTGGGCCAGCGTCAGCCAGCTGCTCGGCGGCAAGTGCCTTGTCCTGGCATTCCTCCAGGGCCGTAGTAAGAGCCGCCTGTGCATCCTGCGGCTTCCCGTCCGCCAGGGCGAGTTTGGCAACAAGCACTCGGACCTCGGTCGACTCCGGATGGGCCTGGCGCAGGTCCGCTGCACTCCTTGCCCAGCCGGGACCGGTCCGCGCCTGACGGATCCGTGCGAGAAACATCGATTTCAGCCGCGATCCGAACGAGTTGCGGCTGGAGGTCGCCCGGCTTTCCCCGCTCGGCCAGGACTGCATATGCCACGGCCTGTCGCGGCTCGAGGGTCAGGTAGATCCTGGCTAGCGCCAAGGCGCTTTCCCGGTCGTCATGCACCAGTCGTAGACGCTGCTCGTACGCGGCCATCGCGCGAAGGCCCTGGCCCGACCGCAGGTAGGCGTCCCCCAGGATCTTCCACGCCCGGGCGTGATTCGGCTTGGCCAGCACGACCTCCCGCAGCCGAGAGATCGCTTCGAAGGGATTGGCCTTGGGATCTTTCACCGTCACGGCCGCATTCAGGACCGCCAGGGCCTCGGCCGCCTCGCGATCGGCCGCCAACTTTGCATCCACGCCCTTCTTCAGATCATCCAGGGCCCCCCGGGCCTTGTCCAGTTCATCCCCGGCCAGGTACAGGTCGACAGCCATCTCCAGGAATGACAGGCGCTGCCTGGCAGCCAACTCCCGGCATGCGCGGTCCGCTATGGCCACGCCTCCCTTGGCGTCTGCACGCCGAAGGGCCAGTTGACCGGCCGCGCCGAACATGAGCAACCTGGCCTCGTCCGGCCCGGCGTCCGACCCCTCCAGGGCCTTGTCATCCAGCTTCTCCATGGCCTGCAGCTCGGCCTGGGCGCGGTCGAGCTGCCCGCGGTCCATCCGAATGTCGAACGCCAGGCGGAGCAAACGCGGCTCCTTCGGCCGGAGGGCATCGGCGGCATCCAGGTCCGCCAGAATGGGCGGATCGGCCGTCTTGCCCGCAGCCGGTGCGGAACGTCGTCGCCGTCGCCGGCAGGTGCGTTTGACCTTGGCGAAAGGCCGCGCGACTGAGCAGAGCGGCCGCCGACGCCGGATTGCTCGCCACAGCCCGGTCCAGCCACAGCAGGACGGCCTCAGGCCCGGCGGAACGATCCTGCCTGGCGATCGCCGCTAACAGCACATAGGCGTCCACCTGGTCCGGATGGGCCTTGACCAGGGGCTCCAGCCACTGGGTCTTCGCCTCCTCGGCCTTGCCCAGACCGATGAGGGCCCGGCTCAGCGACATCTTCGCCTTCAGATCACCGGGGTCGACATCGAGCCGTTGCCGGCTGATGTGCGACGCCTCCTGCAGGTCCCCAACCTGCAGATATAGATCCACCAATTCGTGGGAGGCCTTCTCGTCGCCCGGGCGCAGCCGGAGATACCGCCGAAAGGCGCCAACAGCCGCCTGGAGGTTGGTCGTCTCCTGCGGCCTGACGGCCAGGTTGGCCTCGGCATAGCGAACCAGGATCTCCGGATCGTCGGGATACTGGCTAAGGTACTGCCGCAGTTGCTTGCAGGCCTCCGTCCAGTCCTGCTTCTCGAGGGCGGCCTTGCCCGCAGCGAGGGCCCGGTTCGCGACCGTCCGCTTGCGGACCTTGTAGCCCGCCGCGGCCCCGCCCAGCAGCACGCCCGCCAGCAGGACCAGAATAATCAGGGCCTTGATATTGATGCGACCTGTCCGTCGATAGATGTCCATCGCTTTTGACTCCTTCAGCCGCCTAAGAACCCCTGACATATTACTTCCAGATAGGCCCAGTTGCAAACCTTACGATGTCCGATATCCGCCATATCCCCAGCGAGGTCGAGGGATTTCCCGCCCGTGCATATCCACGGCGCCGCGAGGGGGCAATCTGCCCGTGCATAGGTCCGCCAAGACCGCCGATAGTAGTACATCTGTTAAATCGGCACACCAAGGTGGAAAGAATTCGCGCCGCTGGGCACCATCGATGGGATGGAAACCTCGAAAACCCAGGGCCTACGCCGTGGGGATTGCCTCTGGCTGTGCGCTATGCCCCCACTTCCGGCCGGCCCCCCCACCCGTCCACAAACCACCCCGGCTTGCGATCCGCACCGCGCCTCGGCTACGTACCCCAGTTATCCACCATCATCAACAGATCAATCACATCGACGCTGCCGTCGCCGTTGAAATCGCAGTTCGGGTCGAAGTTGGGATCGCCAACCAGAAGAGCCCAACTGTCCAGAAATATCAGCAGGTCCGTCACGTCCACATGGCCGTCGTGATCGACATCCCCGGCAATGGCCGCCGCCGGCGTTACATCCCAGGCAATGGCGTACGGCCACGACTGGTCGGAGGTCAGCTGGAACACGTATCGACCGCAGCCCAGACCGGTCTGGTAGATATGCTCGACATTGTCCAGGGCAGATACGCTCTGATCCACCTGCGAGGCCGACGTGTAGCCGCTCGCCTGGAACAGGCGCAGGTCGATGTTGGCCAGGGAAGGAACCAGCGAGAAGCCGGACTTGTCGTTGACGATCTTGACGTGCCGGCTCCAGGTAGCCAGGATCGACAGGCTCCGGACGTACTGCCCTGCCGGCACCTGGAAGAAGTACCGGACGGTACTGCCGGAGGTGATGTTGCCATAGTCCCACCCCGTGAGCCCAACGTCCGCGCTGCTGCTCGGCTGCTGCCGCCCGGCCGTGAGGATGCGGTGGCTGTTGTCGATATTCAGACTCGCCGGCACCGTAACGATAGTCCAGCGGCACCGTACCGTCGACACAGGGCGCGGCAAACCCCTTGCGCCAATCGGAGAACTCCGCCTTGGTAGCGCCAGCCAGAAGCAGGGCCTTGACCAGCACGGCCTTTCCCTGGCGCTGCTGGGCGGCGGAGGAGACCGGATAGGATGTTGCTGGCATCCGCGGTCTGAAGCAGCAGGGCCGCGGCTGAACTGACCATCGGGGTGGCCCAGACTCGTCTCGTTGGCTGGGGCAACGATGTCCGGTTTGACCCGGCCCGGATTCTCGACCGTCGTCGGACCGTAGCTGGACTGCCCGTCGGTCAGGCCTACAGTCAGGACGTTGTATGCGGATGCCAGCACCTGGGGCATCGCGGCGCCCGCACCATTGTTGGCGGCTGCGACCACCACAACGCCATCGCGATCCGCGAGGAGATCGACGCGCCGCAGGACATCGCTGGCCCACGTGGCGTCTCCATCCGCAATCCAGCTGTGATTCTCAATCCGGCGGACTTCCGTGAGCGGAGCCGACGTGGTCGTGGCATTCAGACATCCGAACATGTACCAGTCGAAGGCGTAGTACACATCGATGACGGTGATGTCCTTGGCCAGACTCAACGGGGGACTGCCGGCCCCATAGAAGGTGTCGCCAACGCCCGTCGCATGGTCGGACACGCCGCTGGGAGCGCTCTTTCGCTGGAATGTCTTGCCGGCGAACGCTGCGTTGTTCACATCGGGCATGTAGTTGTCGCCCTGCTTCGCCTCCGCCTGGGTCACCGCGATGCCCGCTCCCGTAGGCGTAGCGGCACCCAGTCGGGCCTGCAAGGCCGTATAGCCAACGTCGTCCTTCCAGTCGGCAATGGCCGCAGATGCTCCGACGAAGAAGAGAACACCCGCAATCAGAAGACGAGGCTTTTTCGTCTGACCTCCCTCGAACACACACGATGGAGTGACGGAAGGATGGAATCTGTTCCATCAACACAACCGCGGGCGGCGCCAGCCGCGGACCTGACCAAAGACAAGTCGCGCCTAGTGCCGCCCGCAACGGTAGAATCGATCCCGCGTCGGCGCATCCGCCTACGCAAAACGTCTCTTGACCCAGCCGACAACGCTCAGACCAAGCGCCGAGCAGCGCCGCGCCCGGAGCGGGAACGGTAGTGGGCGTGGGAACCTGCCCGCCGGAGAAACTCCTGTCGGTCGTCGCCGTCCCATACTGGAACACGATGTTGCCCACGGTCAGCGGCTGCGAACCGGGCGTAAACAGGAACGTGAACACGACCTGGTTCTGGATCAGGGCATTCTTGCCGGTCACAGCGGCATTCCCCTTGGTCGGATCATCCCCGGCGGAGGTGATGCCATAGTCGATGCCGGCCGGGCTGTCCGGGCCCTGCAGGTTTGTTCCAGGGGGGAACACGTCGTGCGGCCCGAACCAATTGAGTCCGGACGAACTGACGCCGCAAGCGGCCTGTGCACCGGAAAGCAGGTCCTTGTACGCCCACTCTCCGCCAACCGCGGGCCCGCTGCCACCTGACGGAGCGAAGAGCACGGTCGAGCCCGCCCCGAGAACCGCGCTGACAGGCGTCAGATGGAGCATCGGGTTCAGGTCGAAGAAGACCGCCGTCAGGACGTCGCCCGGGGCCATCACGTCAGCCATGGACGTGTTGGTCAGCGTGACGACCAGCTGGTTCCGCACAGGCTGCGAAAACGCCTGGAAATTGACGCTCGCCGACAGGTTGCCCAGGGAGCCAGCATAGGTCTCCCCGCCGGCTGAGTACAAGTCTCCGTAGGCCGCGACGCCCGTCGCGAACACAAGGAGCCAAGCTGAGTGTGAACAAACGCATAAACAGATCCCCTGTTCTGTCACCCGCTCGCTTGCCCCTTCGCCCTGTCTTTCTGACTACATGATCTATCGAACAGATTCCCGGCCGCCGCCAGTTACGGCGGCGGCCGGGCAATGCACTGCATTCGTCTTACGCAAAACGCCTCTTGACCCAACCAACCAGACCCACGCCGATCGCGCCAAGAACAACCGCGCTCGGGGCGGGGACTGGAGTCGGCTCATAGCCGACCAAGTACGTGAAGTCCTGCGTACTGGAAGACTCCAGGGCCACAAGGTTACCGGCCTGCACCTGGGTATTGTCCAGCGTCTGGAGCCAGGTGTTGGCCAGACTCGTCACGCTACTCATGTTCAACGTCGTCTGGAACCCGGTCTGGACATGATTGACCGGGTCCGTCAACGGCCAGCCGCTCGTCACGTTATAGGCCGACGAACTCGCCCGAGCCGCGGCATCCCGCTGGTAGACGATCTCCCACACGGCCAGCTGGAACGCCGCCGCGTTGGTCAGCGACGTTGGCGTGGCATAGGTCGAAGACACGCCGGTGTCGCCCCAGCCAAGAGTGCTCCAGTACTGGCCGAACAGCCGGTCCAGGCGATCCACCTGCCACGACTCCATCGGCAGATTGCCGTTGCCGATGGGCGCTGTCGTCAGATCGGTCGTTGCGGACAGGTTCATCGTAGACTGCGCCGTCTGTTTGATGTCGATGCAGAAGACCTTGTAGTACTGGTAGTTGGCCGTCGAGGTGCCCGTCCGCAGAAGTTGCGGCGTGATGTAGACATTGGTGTAGCTCGACTGGCCGTCACCGACGATGTTGCCGCTGATGCTCGTGTTGTACCACACGCTCGTATCAGCTATCAGCCATCGCGGGCACGACAAGCACGCTCGCGATAGCAAGAACTGCAAGGAAGTACTTCATATCAAACTCCTTCCCGAAACTAATTGTGGAGCTGATCATTCTGGGCACCCCGCCACTTCACTCAGCCATGATGATGCCCAGAGAGATCCCGGCCGCCGCCTGCGACGGCAGCGGCCGGGCGATCCAAATTCATGTTACGCGTAGCGCCTCTTGACCCAGCCGACCAGGCCGAGGCCCATCGCACCGAGGAGGACCGCGGCGGGCGCCGGGACGATCGAGCCCTTGACTTCGCCCGACTCCAGGGTCCGGTCCACCCCGAACAGGGTGTCCAGGCTCCCGTTGCCCGGCACGGCGAACTGCAGGGTGAGCAGCGTGCCGGTGGTGTAGGAGGCGACGTTGCCGACCGTGATCTGACCGGGAACGCTGTCACCGTCGGCCTTGCCCGGGACTGCCTGCTGGCCCACGTACACCCACGGATTCCCGCGGTTCACGAGAATGCCGGTGCCGTTGCTCAGGAGGCCCTGGATCTGCAGGTCGCCGGCGACGATCTGGATGCTCGTAATCGCCACAGTGGCTAGAACGGCAGGCGTGGCAGTGTTCGTATCCGTGAACTGGATCGTACCGGTACCGCCCCAGCTCTCCACGCCGAGATGGGTGAGGTTCAGTTGCAGGTTCAGATTGAACGAGTTGCCTAGGGACCGGGCGCTGTCCAGCGCCGAGCCCGACACGGTGTCCTTTTCAATCACATCGAACGTCGAGCCGAGGGTGTTCGACACCGAAGCCGTACCGGCCACCTTGTTGTAGACCATCGTGGCTTCGCTGCAATCGTACGTAACCGCGATGTCCGCCAGTGCAACCGGCGCGAAAGCGATCAAAGCGAGAGCGATCAATGTAAACTTACGCATTTTCCTTGCCTTTCGGCCTCAGGGGCCATTTGTTCCCGCACCAGGTGCGTTCATGTGCGGGGATCTATTCCTGACTGCTTTTCAAATCAAGAGAGACACGTCGCGGAAGCATTCAGGAATTGGCCGGCGGGCCGCGGGGAGACTCGATCGACAGGACATGCCGGGATTCATAGCGCGATGGCAATTCGCGCGGGGTATTAACGAATCTCGTCGGCTCCACCTTTGGCGGAGTGTCAAAGGGGCAAGCCGGCAGCAATTGGAAGCCCAGGATCGGGTCGAAGGCCACCGTGTGGCCGATCTGGTACGGCGCATCCGCATGGTACCATTCAGGCAGATTCGCCAGGTGCAACTGGCTCGCCTTGCGAATCGTGTGCCAGGCACCGATGGTCAGCATGGCCGAGAGAAACAGGTTCGCGCTGCCTGGCAAACCGGGCAGGCTGGCGGACGGCGCCGTCGGTCTTTACGGCGGCAGGAGCCACGGGCACGCTCGCCCAAGGCCGATGCTCTGGCGGATTTGCGACCGCGGCGACTTGCGTCGCCCAGTCGAAGCAGATGGCCGAAGGATCGCACGATGCGTCGGACGCTGCGCGCTCGTCGGCAGGGATGGCACTGCGCTGCACGGCCAGGTCGGCATACGCGGCGTTGGCGCACGCCAACCCGATTGCCAGAACCAGAATGTACCGTGTCAGCTTCACAGTCACACTTTCCCTTACGATCCGCAGGCCAATGCCTGTTGCAGATCTATTGTAATGGCGTCACCCGTCGGGCAGTGCGATGAGACTGCAGGACGGGCTCAACCTAATCACCTATGCTCACATTGTAGATGGTCTCAGGGACCGAAGTCAATGCAGTAGTCAGGTTTCCGACAACGTCCGATATTGTATTCACGAACGCAAGACAAATGCGGTATGGCGATATGCACTAGCATGTATCCGACGAATAATGAGGAAGACTGACTTCCCCCACGGGCGGCGCTCGGCGTCCATGGTGGCACGCCGTTCAACTGCGAGGCTTCGCGGGCTGGCGTCCTTCATCGATCACCAGCCAGGACAGGATCCGCAGCTCCGCACACAGCATCAGTACTGCTAGCGGCATCATCGTCAGACCGGCAAAGTCGTGAAAGAACTTCTCCCCTGCCTGGCTGCTGACTACCAGGAACAGCAGTGCGGTAACCACCAGGCGGATCTGGTTGCATGCGATCGCCACGGGGATGCACGACAGTATCAGCGTCGCCTTCTGCCAGCGGGGACGGTTGACAACGTACGCCAGCACACAAGCCACCACGACAAAGGCCGTCAGCATCCGCAGGCCGCTGCACGCCTCGGCCACCGCCAGCGGCACGCTGTCGTTGAGCACCAGCGTGTGGCCCTCATGGACGACGTTCACGCCAGCCATCTCGAGCGTCGCCACGGCTAGACTCGTGGCCAGCCCCTGAAGCGGCCCGGAGATCATGTTGTGGATCCGCCCGGGCAGCGGAACCATCAGGAACAGGAACAGCAGGATCCAGGAAACCCGACGAAAGACCTGCCAGCCGGCCACCAGGAGCGTCAGCCCGACGATGGCGATGACCAGGGAATAGCGTTCGGCGGACTCGAAGAGGAAAACCAGCCCGTACAGGCGCGCCGCCAGGGCCGCCAGGATCACCAGCAGGCCCCACCAGCAGGGCCGCACCTGGCAGCGGACAAGTTCCTTTCGGTCCGTCCACAGCAGGTACAGGGCCGCCAGCGGCACGAGCTGTCCGACGGAGTAGTTGTCATCGCCCTGCCAGTCTCGCCAGAGCGAGACGAGGACCGGCCAGTACGAGACGATCACCCCTGCCAGGAGGAGCATAGCCGTGGCCAGGGCCTCGCCCATCCAGGAACTCCCCGGAGAAGTCTGCGGCCTGGACGCGATTGCGGTGTGTTGACGGCTCATACTGGCACCTCTTGCCCTCGCGGGCACCGCTGACAGTTCAGTTGGCCGCTGCCAGGTTCCGGCCGGTCGCCTTGGCTACCGCCTCGGCCAGCAGGTCCCGGATGGCATCGGCGGACACGCCCGCGAAGTCGGTCACAGCCGTGACGCTGCCGCCCTGGAACAGGCCATCCCCGCAGACGACCTGCACCTGGGCCACATATTGCATATCGATCTTCAGGTGCCAGGCCCGGTCACGCAGGGCTTCGACGTTCGCGCTGTACCGGCCGTCCAGCAGGTAGTAATCCAGCACGGTGACACGCTCATTGCGCATAGCCCCTCGAGAGAATCGCAGGACCCGGCAGGGAAGCGGCAACCCGCTGTTGGTCTTCAATACCAGGTTGCTCGTCTCGTCCAACGTCCAGCCGTTGCAGGGATAGCAGACCTCGGGCCGATGCGGCATCAGGTCGCGGAAGCGGACGCCGTACGCAACCCACAAGGAGACCCCCCGGCCGGTGCCGGCATGCGTATAGGCGCGGCTCACGTGGTCGTCGGTATCGGTGGCACGAACGATCGCCTCGTCCAGAGGGACATCGCGGCCGGTCCAGTCCGCCAGGGACATCGGCAGGCGGGCCAATGTGCCCACCGGAATCGGGACGCTCTGTGCGGCTCGGGCGTAGCTCTGCGTGAGCCAGTGATAGCCCATTCCCGACACCAGAAGGATGCTCAACGCGACCACCGTGGCAAGGCGGTGGCCTGTCCGGGCCTTCACAACGGTCGCTGGTTTGCCCATGGGCTTCTCCAAAGCGTGTTACTCGACGCAGTTGGCCTGTCCAGCCGACAGGACCGACAACTTCCTCTCCACCTTGGCCATGCACCGCTGCAACGCGGGCTCGCCCGCGAACTCGGCGCCCAGCCGCTGCAGATACGGTGCGGCCTGGCGCCGCCGGACCTCAAGAGGTTCCTCGGATGATGCATAGAAATCCGCCAGGTCGCCGACCGTCCAAAAATAGGATGGGTCGGCCCGGTAAGATCGCAGGTAGTGCTGTTCGGCCTCGGCCCTGCGGCCCATATCCACATAGGCCTCCGCCCGGACGTAATCGATCTGCCCCGGGGCGCTGTCGATGGCCAACGTCCGGCCCGGTCCAACACGTCAAGGGCCGCGGGATACTGCCCCTGACGGATCAACGTCCACGCGAGAGCGACCTGCCGCTCCCGAAGGTCACGCAGGTACTGCGTGAGCACCACAGCAAGAAGCAGCAAGGCAGTGCTGACAGCGGCTCCCCAGACCCGCTGCCTACCGTAGCCCTGATGGTCGCGGGACCACCTACATGCCCGCGGGTCGCGGTCACCGCGCCGGAACCAGAACCAGCGCAGTGCAAGCAGACCTGCCGTCACGCCTCCAAATACTAGCATCTCGAAGGCCATGCTCAGGTCGATCTCGCCCAAGGCAAAGGCTACCGATCGATCTGAGAGGGGCCACAGCAGCAACCGGTGATGTCCGACGAGCACATCGAGCAGGTCGTGCAGGATGATACTGAACAGGGCAACAGCGAAACCCTCCCGCAAGCCGACCCGAAACTGCCTGCGCAGCAGTACTGCGATGGCCATGGCTGCGGGCATTGCCAGGATGATCGAGTGGCACGCCGGCGCGGATGTTGCCAGTCCTGCAACCTGCAGGAGCTGCGCGGCGATGTCCGGCAGGTACGCCAGTGCGACCATCGCGGGCACCCAGAACGTCAGCCTTCCGGATACCCCCTGTCTCGGCTGTGCGATCACAGCGACCGCAAGGCCTGCGAATGCGTGTCCCATGACCGGCATTTATCGACAACACCTTAGCACAACAGGCTCCAGACAGCTGCAGGTAAACCGAGCCATTGGTCGTAGCTCACCCCTGTGCGTCCATCAGGATCCGCGCGATCTCCGGCCGCGTGAACTCCGCCGGCGGCATCTGCCGCGCCTTGAGCATCTCCCGCACCTTCGTCCCCGACAGGAACACGTGGTGCTCCTTGCCGTGCGAGCATGTCTTGGCTGAGACCATCGACTGGCACTTGTTGCACCAGACCGAGTGCTCGAACTTCAGCGGCACGATCCCCAACGCCTGCGCATCCACCTCCTCGAAGATCTTCTGCGCGTCGTACGTGCCGTAGTACGTGCCCACGCCGGCGTGGTCGCGCCCTACGATGAAGTGCGTGCAGCCATAGTTCTTGCGGATGATCGCGTGCAGGATCGCCTCTCGCGGCCCGGCGTACCGCATCGCAGCCGGCATGACCGACAGCAGCACGCGGTCCTTGTTGTAGTAGTTGTCCACGAGCAGCTCGTAGCACTTCATCCGCACGCCAGCCGGGATGTCATCGCCCTTGGTGTGGCCGACCAGCGGGTGGATCAGCAGCCCGTCGCAGATCTCCAGGGCGCACTTGGTCAGGTACTCGTGCGCCCGATGGATCGGGTTGCGGGTCTGGAACGCCACGACCGTCTTCCAGCCACGCTGCGCGAACACGGCCCGCGTCTGCGCCGGCCCCAGCCGGTAGGTCTCGAAGTCCACCTCATAGTTGGCGCAGATCACCTCGATCGGCCCAGCCAGGCAGACGTCGCCGCCGCCGTAGAGCGTCTCCACGCCCGGATGCGCCCGGTCGCGGGTCCGGAACACCGCGTCAGCCTCGGTGTCCTTGGCGCGAGCGAACTTCTCGCTCACCGCGAGGATCGCCAGCACCCGGTCCTGCTCATCCGTCAGGCTGATCCGCTGGCCGACCTTGACGCACTCGGCCGTCTTGGCATCCACTGGGCAGACGATCGGGATGGGCCAGGGCAGTTTCGAGCCAGCCAGGCTGCATGCAGTCGCAGACGCTGGCGTAGTCCTTGGAGCCCATGAAGCCTTCCAGCGGGCTGAACGCCCCGATGGCGATCATCTCCACGTCGCACTGCTGCTGGACGTTCAGGGGGATCCGGGGCAGCCCCTTGGCCTCGGTCAGTATCTTGCCTTTGGCTGCCTCGCCGACCAGCCGATTCACGAGTTTGCCGCCATGCGGCGGGATCAAGCAATCCACTTTGTCACTCCTATCTTGCATAGACATGTTCACACATGAGATCCGTTCATTCGTTGAGAGTCGCGATCTTTCCACTTTTCTCCAGGAGTTCGAGGAGCATGACGGCTGCCTCCTGGCCCGAGCACTGGTCGGAGTGGATGACCAGTTCGGGCTTGTCGGGGGCCTCGTAGGGGGCGTTCACGCCGGTGAAGTTCTTGATCTCGCCAGCCATCGCCTTCTTGTAGAGGCCTTTGGGGTCGCGGTCGGAGCAGACGGCTACCGGGCAATCGATGAAGACCTCGATGAAGTCCCCGGCGGCCAGCAGGGCGCGGACCTTGTCGCGGTCGGCCTTGTAGGGGCTGATGAAGCTGGTGATGGCGATGGCGCCGGCGTCGGTGAAGAGTTTGGCGACCTCGCCAATGCGGCGAATGTTCTCCTCGCGGTCCTCGGGCGAAAAGCCCAGGTTCTTATTCAGGCCGTGCCGGATGTTGTCGCCATCGAGGACGTAGGCAAGTCGGCCGCGCTCGGTGAGGGCGTGCTCCAAGGTAAAGGCGATGGTGCTCTTGCCGGAAGAGGGCAGCCCGGTCAGCCAGACGGTGACGCCCTTTTGGGCGAGGAGCTTCTCGCGGTCGGGCCGGCTGACGTGGCCTTGATGCCAGGTGATATTGGTTGCGCGAACCTTGGTCATTTCGACGTTCCTTTATCCGTATTCCAGAGAAACCGCCAAACATCCACGGAAGTCAAATCGAGCAATCCCGACATGGACAATAGGTGGGGTCATAGGCAACAGCATTGGTCGCCGAGACATTCCAGATAACAGTTCGCGTCATATCTTTCAGCCTCCAGACTGTCAACAGAGCGGTAGCACCAACGTGCGGCTGCGCCAGCGCCCCTGTCGCCAGTCCTGCGAAGGCATGCATGACTATCGGCATATCCCAGGAGTCTTTACTTCTTACTTGCCGATACCAAGAGCGTATTCTACGTTTTACCCAGAATCACTAGTTTACCAGGGATTCAGCACGGCATTCCACGACTGTGGTGCTCTTGGTGGGAGACAGACAGTGCGATCGGCAAATAGTTTCTCGATGGGTGCCTCTCCTGTCTGCAACGGAAGTGCTCGGCGCGCACACGGACGAACTTTACACCAACGATTCCACGGCGTTTCCGTCCCAAAGATGAATCCGCACTTGACCGTAACGCCTCTAATGGACGATATATATGAACGCTAGATATAGGACCAACGTCGAAAAAACTTGATTAGATGATGGCGACAACAAATATTTTCAATAACCATTATCGTGAGGGGGGCATGACGATGCGGCCGAATCACAACAGTGTTCGGAAGAATTGCGTACTGACGATTCTGCCCGTGGCTGCTATCCTGTTTCTGGCCGGCTGCGGCGGCGACACGGGGCCGTTGACAAACGTGGCTGGCGTACAGGTGACCGATCCAAGCGCCTATGTGCAAATCAACCCGGAGCAGGTGGATTTCGGTGAGGCGGAAACGCAGACTGCAGGCGATCGTCACGAACGGCGGCAGCGACCCCTTGGCAGCCTCCATCGAAATCGATTACGGAACAGGCCCAAGCGGATGGCTGACCGTCAGCCCGATAACCATCGAGTGCGCCCCAGGCCAAGATCTTGTGTGCGCTTTGGCCGCGGACCGAGACAACCTTCCGGTTGGCCAGTGGAGCGCCGATCTGACAATCATGCCCTCGTCCAGCCAGGTGGCAGCAGGCAAGACCGTGCGGGTGGGCGTTGTGGTGCCCCCCAAGCTGACCATCAACACGTCGGCAACTAGTGGTCAGGCCCCGCTCTCGGTAGACTTCACGGCGATGGACGGTAGAAAGGTCGCCACGAATCTGCCGGCCGGAAGCACCCTCACGTGGGATTTTGGAGACAGCACACCCGTGGCGACGGGGAATCCGGTGAGTCACACGTTCGCCAGCGGCGGCACGTACACAGTCGCCTTGACGCTCATGTTGGCAAGCAGCCTGAGCCCGATCAGCTGCAGCCAGACGACGGAGCAGGTGTCGAACGCGCCTTCCGGCGGCAGCAGCGGCGCCCTGCAGGTGTCGTCGGCAGTCAATGATCTGACAGCATCAGGCCCGCAAGCCGGCCCGTTCAATCCGTCCAGCCTGAGCCTACACCCTGACCAACACCGGCGCGGGCTCTTTCAACTGGACGGCAAGCAAGACCACGGCCTGGGTGACGCTCTCCAACACCAACGGGGCTCTGGCTAGCGGCGCCAACGCGACGGTCACGGTGAGTATCAATGACAGCGCCGGCGGCCTGGCGCCCGGCGCCTACAGCGATACCGTCACGTTTGCCAACACCACCAACGGCGCGGGCAGCACGACGCGGAGCGTGTCGTTGACCGTCCGGGCCAGCCAGGCCGTGGCTGCCAGCGCCGGCGGCAACAAGGTCATCAATTCCGGCGGCTCAACGACCTTGAACGGCTCGGCTACTGGCGGCACGACTCCCTATACCTATAGCTGGAGCCCCGCCACCGGCCTGAGCGCCACTACAATCGCCAATCCCACGGCTTCGCCGACAGCCACGACTACCTACACGCTTACGGTCCGCGATGCCGCCAGCCAGACAGCGACATCCACCGCCACCGTCATTATCAACCATGCACCAAGCGCCGCGGGAGACAATTACACGGTCAACGAGGATACAACCTTGACCGTGAATGCCCCGGGACTGCTGGCCAACGACAGCGATCCCGACGGTGACTCACTGACAGTGGTACAGCCCGGCTCCCCCAGCCACGGCACGCTCAATATCTATCCGGACGGGTCGTTCACGTACACACCGGCCGCCGACTTCAGCGGCGTCGACAGACTTCACCTACAAGGTCAGCGACGGATCGTTGACCTCGGCCGCAGCGACGGTGACCCTCACGATCAACCAGGTGAACGATCCACCGAGTCTCACAGTCCCCGGCTCCCAGGGGATGAACACAAACTCGTCCCTGCAGGTGGACATGACAGCCGTCAGCCCCGGCCCGGCAAACGAGGCCGGGCAGACGGTCACGTTCACGGCGACTTCGAGCAATCAGGGCGTCATTCCGAACGCGAGCCTGGTCTTCGCCGGGTCGCGGTTGACCATCACTTCGGGCGCCGCCAGCGGCGCGGTGACGATCACCGTGACGGCCACGGACAACGGCGGCACGGCCAACGGCGGCGTGAACACCTGCCAGCACACGTTCAGCCTTACGGTGGGTGGCCTGGCCATCACCGGAACGGTCACGCGTCTCGTGGTGGGCGGGGGAACCGGCCCAGTCAGCGGCCTAGGCATCACCTTCACCGGCTCGGCGACCTCTGCCGGTCAGAACCTTACGGCCACCACGGCAGCCGACGGGACCTACAGCGCCTTGCGCCGGTCGGCTGGACGGGGACGGCGGCGGCGAGCGATGCAAGCACTTGGCCTCTGACCCCGACGACTCTAACCTTCACAAATGTGCAGGCTGGACAGGTGAAGCAGGACTTCGCGGCCAGCCGGAACTACTACGTCGCCACCACAGGCAGCGACGCGGCGGCCGGGACGCTAGCTGCGCCATTCGCAACAATCCAGAAAGCCGGCGATCTGGTCGCACCGGGCGACACGGTCCTTATCAAGAGCGGGCACTATAGCGGTACGAGCATTCTAGACTACTCAGCTGTGCTAGTGCTTACCGCGTCAGGAACTCAAGATCATCCGATCACCTTTACGCACTATGGGAACGATGAAGTTATCCTCGACGCCCAAGCTCAGCAGAAATACGCCGTTCGACTCGGCGATGTTTTTGGGAAGGCCCCACCTATCGCAAATGTGGTTCTGGATGGTCTCAAGTTCACCGGAGCGTACTATCACGGGGTCTATGTGTACGAGCCCGCTAACAGTATCCTTATTCAGAACTGCGAGTCATACCACAACAACCTGAACTGGTTGGTCAATGGGAATACATATGATGCCGGCATCTTTGTCGTCGGCGGTCAGTACGTCACTATCCAAGACTGTCGCGTGTACAACAATGGTTACGGAATCCTGTTTTCAGAGGTCGATCAGTCAGCAAGCAATCCCCAGGGCAGCAAATACTGTACGATCCGGGACAACTTTGTCTATGGCAATTCGTACTCTAGCAACTTTGACGATTCCGGCGGGATCGCCATGCGATTCGGAGAGCACTCCACCATTGAAGGCAACATCCTGTGGGACAATCCTGATGGCGGCATCGTATGCCTGGCGCTGACCAACTCCCGGGTTGTCCGTAATGCATGCCTGCACCACTGGCAGAGCCCAGGCAACAGGGAAGGCATCAAAGTAGGTACTCGCGGTGGCGGTGCCAATCTCATCGCCTTCAACATTTGCGCACGGAATGGCCAGCGGGGAATCGATACAGATTGCGGTATCGGTGACGTCATTCTAAACAATACGCTATACAACAACGGCATGTGGGGCCTTCTGGCTGAAAGTTATCAGAGCATCGTCATCAACGACATCGCATTTCTCAATTTCGCCACCTCCAACGACCCGAACAAGGACCTGCTGCCAAATAGCACCACAGCAATGTATGGTGGTAGTGATTACAACTTCTTCGGCAGTGCTGTTTCGCTGCCGACTCTGATATATGGGTACGTGCAGAACCATAGTTACTATGGCAATCCTTTGCTTGCTGATCCGGCCAAACAGTACCCCGAAACAGACCCCCAACAGATCGTTACGCCGGAGCAGCTGTTTACCGACGCCAACGGCGACGGCCACGTGACTATGGACGAGGCGCGAGCCGAGCTCGTTCGCAGGTTCGCCCTCTCGCCCACCAGCTCGGCCATGAACGGTACGAGCCTGGCCAACGCCCAGACCATCGTAGCAGGCGCGGTTCCTGCCGTTATCTCGGCACTCCAGGCGCACATTGCCGTGTGGCAAGGCACTGGCGTTCTACAGTGGGAACAGGGCGCGAACATGTATAGCCGAATCGTCACAAACCTCGGCGGCGCGGATAGAGCCAACTACAGCGACTTCTCGGGCCTGAAGGATTTCGGCGGAAACGCGCTCTCCATCGATACGACGCTTCACATGGGCGCCGTGCAGCAGCCTTAAGAGGTTCGTCAGACTGACTGGAGACGTTTTCGGAGCGATAACAGTGGTTTTTCCACGAGGCAATAGGAGCCGACGGCAGCGGCAAACGCAAGCGCGAGGTTCCAGGGAAAGGCGTTGGCTGGAAAGTCGGATGACCTGTTGAGAAAGAGCTGCTGCCATAGATAGAGTGAGTCAGCTTAGGACCCCCACCGTCCTAAAGCCACGTGAATTGAGAAGCCGACCCGGACCATCATCGGCAATGACTGTAAAGCGGTGAATACACACGGCGATGGACAGGTTCAGCGCCGTGGCTCCGACCGCGCTCATGATCTTGGGCCGCCCAGACGCCACAGCATCTACAACGAAGACGGCCAGGACGCATGCCCAGAACAGCCTTGATCTCAGGAACCTCATGTACCGCGGATTGCTCTCCAGGAAACCCCGCATGCCGGCCAACAGGCAGCCGGTTGCCAGGGCATCCGCGACCGTAGGGAATGTCTTGCCTAAACCCTCGTCCGTTCCCAACAGGTAGATCGTCCCGAGCCTGATGAGCGGGCACACTGCGATCGCGGCAGCAGCGATCCACATGCCTCGACGGACTCCGGCAAGGGCTAGCACTGCGGGCCAGAGAAGATAGAATTGCTCTTCCACTGCCAGCGACCAGAGATGTCCGAGTTGCCAGGCACGATCCGGATGGTAATTCATAGTGTAGGTAAGCGCATGCATTACATCGTAGGGCCTCAGACTGAACCACGTGAGTTGCGTCGAGCAGCCAGACAACAGCGACAAACAGGTAAGCTGCTGGGAAGATACGCAGACTTCTCCTCGCATAGAACCGGGCAATACCAATCCTGTTGCGAGACCGAATCTCCTGCAGCAACAACCCCGTGATGAGAAAACCGGATATTACAAAGAACACCCGAACACCCAGATCTCCGAGATTGCCTAGCCTCTCGGCGAAGTGTATAGGAAAGCCCCTGGTGCCCACACAGTGTGCAAACATCACCATAGCAATGGAGATGGCCCTTAGCCCGTCCAGGGACGGAAACCGTGTTTCCGGTCGGGGCGTAACTTGCGCGGTGCGAACAGCAATGGTGGTATGTGCACCAGTCAATCGTGGTTCACGAGATACGTCCGCGGAAGTCATTTCGTTTTCCCCATGGCGATCGACAGCACCCAAAAGCGGGGGTCGCCAGGCACCCCCGGGTGTACTTACCCGCCGAGGTCAGCAGCCGCAGGGGTCGGCCGTTCCGCGGACGGGCGTGGATACAGCCCCATTCCAACAGGCAGGCAGCGAGCCGAGCTGGCGCAGGGGTCGAAACCGTCAGTCGTACGATTGGAAGATGAGACAGGATTTGTCGAGAGCCAGGGAAACTCCCCGACTCTGGCGAAGGTCGCGCGCGGTCTGATCAGACATGTACTGGTAATCCAAACACTTTCCCCTGTTCAGCTCCAGGCGGATCGTCCCGCCAGGGCGCACCCGCGTCCGACAATCGTTCAGGAAGTATTCCCACTCAGGGGTTTCCCAGGGGGACGCTTGGCCGGCGAAGGTGAAACATACGTCGAAGGCAGTGATCAGATCGAAAGGAGCGCCCAGAGGAGGAAGAGGGTTGAACGCAATGATTCTGTGCTCGATCCTGGGTAGGTTGAAGTGCGCGATCAGGTCGTCGTACACGGGCTCACTTGGCAGGTCCAGGCCCAGTACGTCATGCCCGAACGAGCGCCGACCGCCAGAAAGTATCCGTTGCCGCAGCCGATATCCAGGATTCGACGGGGCAGCCCGCGATCCAGTCCCAACTGAATCGCCCGCGCAACATCCGTCGGCAGAAACTCCCACACCCGCAGGTATTTTCGCGGTCCCTTGTCAGAACGGTCGGAGGGGTACTTCTTCTGGATGGCGAGCAGTTCATCAGTACCATGCTTTTCAATGATGGCTCTGGCGACCCGCCAATTGCGCCGAAAGTCTGGGGACAGAACGTACTTCAGCGGCGCATAGAGGCCGAGCTTCTGCACAAGGAGCGCGATCCGTTCAAACGACATGCAGATCTCCCATCATCGGTTGTCTCCATGTCAGGCCCAGGACCGTGTCCATCGTCGATGGCTCCAGCACCACAGACGACAGCCATGGGCACTGATCCAACCTAGGCCCCCTGCACGTCAACGACAGGCGCAGCCAGGGACGCACGCGGCCGGTCGAGCCGACACGGTTCCCGAACGACCGGCGGGTCTCGCCAGGCCGCGGAACGGCCACCGTGACTATTCACCGCCAGCGCGAGGTGGCAGAGCGCGGATCGGCCGCTGAACGTCGGCTCCGAGGCCACCGGAGAATCCGGTCCTTCATGCTCGCAGGCAAAACAGTACGCCAGTAGGAAAGCAGGAGCACGGGCAAGCCAAGACCCAGGGCCACCCCAAGCGACGCAAGAGGATGATGCGCCAGCACGATCCTGACCCCCAGAACCACGATCGCGAACGGAACCACGGCCCTGAACGGATCCATGTGGCTGTCGAGCAGATAGCGGTGGACCGAGAGGCCGGCGATCCGGCACCCCGCATACGGCAGGATCCACAGGTTGACCAGCCCCAATGGCAGCGCAGCGGCCAATGCGGCACCGGGCAGGCCCCATCCAAAGACGCCCAAGAAGATAAAGCCCAGCGCGGTGCTCGCCAGTGCTCCGGCCAAGGTGGCCAGCGAAGCCAGACCGTGCGTGCCCGTGCCCAGCAGGACATGCCAGGTTGATCGTTGGGCAAAGAAAGGAAGGTAGGCCACTGCGAGGATGTCAAGCAGAGTAGGATCGGCGTATGCAGGGCCCATCCACACGGTCAGGATCGGTCGCCCCATGATGACCAGCAGCACAACGACCGGCAGCATCAGGTAGAGCGCGTTTCGCGTGCTGTCGGTGAGCAGTTTCCCGAGGCGAGCGCGATCGCCCTGTCCATGAAGCTCGCCCGCCTGCGGAACCAGCACCCGAGCATATCCCATGACGAAGCGTGTCGTATTGCGAATCAGCGCCATCGGTCGCGAGAAGACGGCGACCGCCGCTGCATCATGGTACCAGAGCACCAGCGCCACCATGCTCTGATTGAGAATGATCGTACCCACCCCTTCCACCATCGTCTTTCCACCATAGGCAACGATTTGGCGGAAGTCCGTCCAGTCCGTCCAAGAGACTCGCAGCCGGATCAGAGGGTAGAGTCGTTGGGCCACCCACTGCTTGGCCAGGAGATCCAGCAACTGCCGACCGGCAATGCACACGGCCATCACCTTGAGGCCCCAGCCGGCGACGATCGCGATCAGCAGGGCCACCACAACGGCCACATCCGCCGCGATCTCGATCTTGTTGAGCACGTCGAAACGGTGCGTTCCGACGAGGATGCCGTTGTACACCAGCGTGATCATTCTCAATCCGGCGGCCACGCCCGACGCAGCAACCATCCACTGGGCGGAACGAATCAATTCGTGGGTTTCGCTGTGCATCAGGGCGGGGGTCAGTAAGCAGATGACGCCCGTGACGACGAGAGTCAATACCAGCGTGTAGATGGCCAGCCCCAGGGTCGCGGACAGGATCCGGCTCATTCCGTCCCAGTCGGCTGTTGCACGGAAGCGGGAAACATCGTGGGCGGCGGACGACCCGACACCAAACATGCTCATGGAGATGATGTTGCCCATCGACCATCCGAAGTCCCAGACACCCAGTTCGGCCGCACCCATCGAGTCGTTGATGAGCCGAGGGAGCACAAACCCGCTGATCACGGTGACCAGTTGCCCGGCCCAATTGGCCATGACGCTTCGGACAACAGGAGGTGGTGGATCCGGCTCAGCCCCGGCCGCCGGGCGCGGCCCCGGACCCCGGGCCGCAGCGCCGGCATCATTGAATTCCTCCTTTTCGAGCAATTCTGTCATTTGCCTTTACCTGCTGTTCGGCAGGGACACAGGCTGCCCCTGTACCGCGGTTGATGCGGGGATCCTCCCCCAGAGCGCAGAGGCGCGGGTCCGGGGCTGCCCGGCCATGGCCCCGACCGCCAACCTGCGTTCCTCCCTCCAGACGCGCAGCGAGAGTGCGAACGCGCACCACATGGCCATGGCACTGGGTCGTGGCAGCAGCGCTCGGCTCGATATCCCGATCACCAGATTGTCCAGGGCAGCAGTGAACGCAATAGTTCCGATGACGCAAACGAGAGGGTCCGCGTATCGTCGCATTTGCGAGAACGAAATCCTCATGATGCCCAGGAACATCCCCAGAGTGACGACCAGTCCTACGGCGCCGTAATCCAGCAGGACCTCGAGGTAGGCGTTGTGCGGGTGGTCAGGGACGCCGCCTTCATTTGCTTCCACCTGCTCATAGAAACCCCGACATCGCAGAATGGCGTATCGGCCGTACCCAAGCACGGGTTCTCTCGAGATGAAATCGACGGCCACGGGCCATAGGTTGGTCAACCGCCCCGCGGTCACGTCGTCCCAGTTCACGTCCGTGGCACCGTCTGCGGTCTGCTCCTCGAAGCCGGCTGCCATCCGGGCGGCCAAGCCCGGCAGCACCATGGGCGTGATGGCCATCGCCGCGATCAGCGGCACCACCAGTATGGGTTTGCGCAAGGCGACAACAACCGTGCCGACGACGATGAAACCGATATACCCTCCCCTCGACTTGCAGAGGGCCACGGCCAGGCCGATCACTGCCATCCCTGTCACACTCAGCAGCTTGGGCCAGAGCCCCCGGAGCAGCTGCCAGCTCGCCACGAGCGCCCAGAACATGAACACAAGCACAAACGCCATGTCGTTCGCATGCAGGCCGATCTCGCGCTGGATGCGGCCTCTACTCTGGAGCACAGACTCGGTGCCCAGAAGTGTCCCCATCGGAATGCACTTGATGACAAGCACCGCATAGCACGCCCCCATCAGGACGACGGAGACGATCGCCAACCCTGCCCGGGTTCGGTCTCGGCACCCATCGTACAGAAGCAGGGCCGGGACCATGTATCGCAGGGGATTGACCAACTCGTCGATCAACAGTCCCTGCATCGTAGCATACTGCACGTCAGGAGGGAACGAATCAATATCGAGGGCAGCGCGGGCGAAACCGACGATCACCATCAGAACGTACACGAGCAAAAGCGCAGCTGGCCAGCCCTTCAGGTCCCAGGAGAGGCCCTCTCTTCGCCGTTGTGCGAGCCAGTGGCATAGGACGATCGCCAGCAGGATGTTCCATGGGTTCAGACCGGGAACGCCCATCATATTGGTGGGCATGTCCTGGTGCCCCATGAACGCCGATAGGACCACCAGCCCGCAGAAAGACAGGAACCAGTCCCGGAACCCGATGCCGAACAACACCAGGATGGCGAAATAGAGGACGTAAACCCGCATTATCGTCTCATACCTGCTGGGGCCTTCGCAGGACAGGGCTCGGCCCGGCGTTGACAGGCGGAGCCCCCTATCCCCGAGTATCCGAAGGAGTAATTGAGCGCCCCGGCGATCCTGTCGAAGGCCTCCAGGTCGGCGGCATCCAGTTCCGTTCGCCAGGATTCATCCAGGCGGATGGCCAGAGTCCCCTTCAGCCGCATGGCATTGCCCAGGACGTGCTGCTCGCTCCCGGCAGCGTCAGCCACCCGGTAGTTGCCGTCCGCGCCGGCGAATTGGAGCACCCGTCCCACGACCTCCTCCGGGGCGGTACATAAGTCTTCGTAGCGAATCCGCAGAAGCCGTCCCTGGCAACATCGGCGGGCGACGCGCTGGATCTCCAGTTGGGTGTCGCGCCACTGCCGGGCGGCCAGCGCCGCAGACACATGCTCGTGCTTCCGCGAGGAATTGACCACCCCCCGCCCGTCGCGAACCAGGTGGATGACCCGGACGTCCAGCGAGGGGATGCGGGACAGGTACTTGATGCGCACGGGGTCCTTCGACGAATCGAGGAACACCTTGGCGTTCTTCATCCGCAGCAGCAGTTCGATGAAGGTCTGCGTGTAGGATTCTACGTAGGCAATCCGCCGGTGGCAGCCGGGCCATGCCCACAGCACACCATCGCGGACTGCTTCGAAAAACTGTCCGCCGAAGGCGTGGCGCAGGACCTTGCTGGCAAGTGGAGAGTCGGGCATTTGAAAGACAGGCATGGTCGAACGATCCGAAAGATCATAGGTATAACCCCGCTCCTTCAGGGAACCAATGAACTCTGTCCAGAACGGGCACTTGACGAACCGGGCACCGCAGGAACAGGTGTAGGTCGCCAGGTCTTCCTGGCCTCCCTTCATCTCGCCGACCGTCGCCACTTGTGGATGCCCGCCCAGCAGCATCGCCAGCAGCGTCGAACCCGAATAACTGGGAGATGCAATGTACACGCATGTTGTCATGCTCTGCCCCCCTTGCAAGTCACCGGTATGGCGCCCGCGTTGCGTGACAAGCGTTCGTTGCGGCCGGCTCCTTGCCGGCGACGATCCCACAGGTGCAGTACGAAGAGCCGCCACAACAACCCGCTGTGGTCGCGCCGGCCACTCATGTGCTGGCGTACAAGGAAGTCAACGGCATCCGGCCTGAACACACCCGTAGCCCGGATCTGGGAAGGCCCCAGCACGTCCATCAGCTCCCAGCGCAGCTCCTTGCGGAACCATGCGCCGAGCGGGACGGCAAAGCCTCGCTTCGGCCGGTGAACATGCTCACGCGGCATGTACCGTTCCAGCAGGCGCTTCAGGAGATATTTGCCGGTCCGTCCCCTCAGGCGCTGCTCCGGGGGCAGCGTGGCCGCAAACTCGACGACACGATGGTCCAGGATGGGGACGCGGACCTCCAGCGAGACCGCCATGCTCGTACGATCCACCTTGGTGAGAATGTCCTCGGGAAGATACAGCATCAAGTCATGAAGGCAGATCGCGTCCAACTCGCAGGGGACATTCCTATCGAGGAACTCCCGAGCCAAGTGCATCGGATCAGTGCCCGGCATCGACGCGAGGAAGTCCGGCGCCAGGAGTTCCTCGTGCGACAGTTCGCCCGGCCGCCGAGCGTAGTCTTCTAGCGGCCCGAGTCGCAGGCTCTGCAGGAAGCGCCTGCCCCGCGTTCCGCGGGGAAGCACGTCCGCCAGAAGGCCGAACGTCAGCGCCCGGACCCGACGGGGTATGCGGTACAGCGGGCGTTTCCGGAAGAAGTCCAGGTACCGATCGTACCCGGCGAACAGTTCGTCCCCGCCGTCGCCGGACATCGCGACAGTGACATGCTGGCGGGTGAGCTTGCTCAAGAAATACGTCGGGATGGCCGACGAATCAGCGAAGGGTTCGTCGAACTGCAGGACGATGTCCTCGACATGCCGCCATAGATCGCTGCGGACGATGAACTCATGATGATCCGTGCCGAACCGCGACGCCACCGCCCGCGCGTACGTACTCTCGTCGTGGGACGGTTCGTCAAACGCGATCGAGAAGGTCTTGACCCGCTCAGCCCCCGTTTCGCACATCAGGGCCACGACCAAGCTGGAATCCACCCCGCCGCTGAGAAACGCCCCCAACGGCACATCGCTGACCAACCGGATCCTGACGGCCTCTTGCAGACGGGCATGGAGCTCGTCCAGCAGTTCTTCCTCTGGCCGCGGCGGCCCCTGCCGGTAGGTAACGTCCCAGTACCGCGAGAGGTCCGTGCGCCCCCGGCGGACCACCATCCGGTGCCCAGCCGGCAGCTTGTAGATTCCCTCGTAGATCGTCAGGGGCGCCGGGATGTACCCATAGGTGAGGTAGTGGTAGACGGCCTCGGGGCAGAGATCTCCGAGGATCCCGCAGGGGGCGAAACTCTTGAGTTCCGACGCGAAGTAGAGCCGCCCGTCCCGGACGGCGTAGTAGAGCGGCTTGATGCCGAGCCGGTCGCGGGCCAGCAGCAGCGACTGCGTCTTGCGGTCCCAGACCGCGATCGCGAACATGCCCACCAGGTGCCGCATGAGGTCAGGCCCGTATTCCTCGTACAGGTGAGGAATCACCTCGGTGTCGCAGTTGGACACGATCGTGTGTCCCCGCCGGCGCAGGTCCTCCCGCAGCTGCCGGAAATTGTAGATCTCCCCGTTGTAGACAGTAACGATCTGCTTGTCCTCGCTGAAGAAGGGCTGTGTTCCGCCGGCTAGGTCGATGATCGACAGCCGGCGCATCGCCAGGCCCGCTGCATCCCCCAGCCAGAATCCGTCCTCGTCCGGACCGCGGTGGATGATGCGCGCGTTCATGGCCTCAAGCAGGCCGCGATCGACCGCCTCGCCCTCGGAGTTCACCACTCCCACAATGCCGCACATCTCTTGTTCCCTCAGGCGACAGGGGCCGGGGACACCGGCTTGCGTCCTCGAACACTCACTTCAACGTCCAACGGCGTAACGTCGACCAGGCCGGCCTCGCGGAACCAGCGGCACACCTGCGGATAGGAGTGTTTGGACTGGTAGGCCGGGGAATACCAATCGAAGGTGTCCAGCACGCGCCACTGATGCTCGTCATACGTGTGATGGAGCCTGGGAATCGCGTGGAACACCGCCCCCGGCAGCACCATGTGCCAGAATGCGCGGTGCTTGAGCCGGACTCTGCACAGAAGCCGACACAGGCCATATAGACGCCCGGGAGACATCCGCGTCGTATACCGCCGGTAGAACCGGTCGCGCGTCTCTTCGACACCGTCCGGCGCATACGAGTGGGCCGAGTAGAGCCATACGGCGATCTGGCCGCCCGGTCGGAGCAGCCTGGGCAAGCACTTGAAGGCCTTCTCGCAGTCCGGCGTATGGTGCAGCACGCCGAGGCTGTAGATCAGATCGAAGGACTCGGCCGGAAACGGCAGTTCGAACACGCTTGCCTGGACCACCTGGAAGCCCGGGTGATGCCCCAGGTTGGTACGCGCGGAGTCCACGGCGAAGCTCAGATCAACACCAACGACCTGGCCGCCCCAGCGCAGCACTACGTCGGCGAACCGCCCCATCCCGCAGCCAACGTCCAGCACCCTCCTGCCGCTAACGTCCCGGGGCCCCCATCCGGTCTTCTGGGAGAAGGTGACCTCGGACACGCGTTGGGCCGCGGTGTCCAGTTGCGTCGTGCGGTGCACCGTCCATTCGTGGCTGAAGTTGCCGACGTACTGGTCGCCCTGCACGAAGCGCGGAATGCCGTCGCGCACCGGATAGCGGGCCGCGCACACCGCGCACACAAGGCCGGCGGCCGGCGCGGCGGCGTCCTGCGACGCCTCCATGTGCAGGCCTCCGCCATCGCGGGGGCAGCAGAGACCTTCCGCCCGATCCCGGGTCAGCACGTTGCCGTCATTGCCCATCCGCGTCCCCCATCGTCGCATAGTCCTTCTGCTCCGAGCCGGCAGGCGGGACCATCCATTCCGCCGGCCGCCTCGGGGCCGTCCGGTTCTCCGTATTGTTCTCGCCGGGCAGCCGGAACCTGAGAACTCGCGCCGGCACGCCCGCCACGATTGCGTCCTTCGGCACCGACCGGGTGATCACGCAGCCGGCGCCCGCAGTCACATCATCCTCGATCGTGATCGTCCCGATGATTGTCGCGCCGGTCCCCGCATAGAAATTGGCGCCGATCCGCGGACCGACGCGGTTCTTCATGGTAACGATACTGACGTTGTGGTATAGGAGGCAATTCTCGCCGATCTCGCAGTCCTCCGTGATGACCACGCCGCCAAAGTGCAGGATGACCAGCCCGGGCCCGATTCTCGTTCGCGGGAGAATCTGGACGCCGGAATACATGCGGACCCACGGCATGACCAGCAGGTATACGAACTGGAGCACCTGCCGAACGACCGGCACCCTCACTCGCCAGGCCATCGAGCCGAACCGGTACCAGAGGACCGCGGCCGACGCCGGGTGCGCGTACAGGATGCGGGGCAGCGCCCGCCACAGCGGCTTTGCGCCGCAGCAGAACCGGCTGTAATGCCGCAGATCGGCCAGCACGCGATCAAACATCGGTATCCAGTCGCTCCCGAACAGGGGTATTATCGGCCCGGCAGTGAAGCGCCATCCACGAGGCGCTGCAGGTGCCCGCACAGCTGATCTACCACCACGTCCACATCATGGTATCGGCTGGCGTACGCCAGACCCTTGGCCGAGTATTCCTGCCACCAGGCAGGGCTGTCGTGACAGGCGCGAAGGGCATCGCCGAGTTCCTGCAGCACGCGGGCCACGAAACCCAGCCCGTGCCCCTTCACTATCCCGTCAGGGTCGACTGTGCTGACCACCGGTGTCCCTTGCGACCACGCCTCCAGGAACGTGTTCGGGAACCCCTCTGACAACGACGTACACAGCAACGCCCTGGCGGATCGATAGTACGCGGCCATGCGATCGGGCGGAACGTAGCCGGCCATGGACACGTTGCGGAGCCCGGCGGCCCGCCGCTGCATGGCCACTGCGCCTGCAGATCTCTTGTTGCCCATGCCCACAACAACAAAAGGCAAATCGGGAAGGCGTTCGGCCAGATCGAGGCACCAGTCAAAGCGCTTGATCGGGTCGAAACGGCCGACCCAGAGGACGCCTGACCTTTCCGCCGGCCCGGGCCCCGATCCCGCGTTGCCCCGTGCGGCCGGCGCCAGCGCATTGCGAAGGATGCAGGACCGCAGCGCGAACCTCGTATGCAGAAGGGCCTGCTGCTCGGCGGTTTGAACGAGGATGAGATCGGCACGCGCCATCCCGTAGCGGCTGAGGAGCGCCTCCCATCCCGTAAGCCGGGAGGCGGACCGGCGCGTGAGCATGTGGTGTCCAGCCAGCGCGAACACGAACTTCCGGCGCTGCCGCCGACACCACATCGCCACCAACCCGGTTTCACTCTCGGCCCCGCGCTGGTAGTAGATGTCCGCATCGGCACGTCGCATCGCCGACCACAGCCCTGTCAAGCGCGGATGGAAGAAGCGCAGCACAGGAACGCCACCGTCACGAGGTACTGACTTGATCAGTCGTATGCCATCTACAACCTGCCCGTCGGGCTGGCCATGGTCGAACACGATCATGCTCACTTGCCAGCCCCTCTGCGCCAAGCCGCGGGCCAGGAGAACCTGCTGCGTTTCCGCGCCGCCGATGTGCCTGGCCGACCCATTCGGGACCAACACGTTGTAGGCTTGCTGTGCAACGAAACAGATACTCGGCATCGTACGGTTCTCGCGTGGATGTCCCTATGCGTTCTGCAGGGCGCTGCCCGCGAACGGATCGGGGCGGCGTGAAAGAACGTCGGACAAGCCGCTGACGACCTCCGCCCGCCCCGAGGCCAGGCTCTCCGCGATCGCCAGCGTCGTCGCCGTGGTGGCCGCCGCGTCGGCGAACCAATCCGGTATCCCGTCGGGCTGGACGATCGCGGCGATGAAGGCGGCCAGTTCCGGGGCGTGGCCCTTGCCCGAGCCGCGGGGGCGGACCTTGCGCTGGCGGCCGCCCGCGAAGATCCGGGCGATGTGCCAGTTCTCGATGACCGCCGAGCGGCCCTGCCCGAAGACCTCGATCCGCTCCTTCTCGTAGCACGGATCGCCGTTGGCCACGTAGAGGATGGTCGCCACCGAGCCATCCCGCATCTTCAACGTCACGCTGCAGTTGTCGTTCTGCGCGCCGGCCACCTGACCGCCGATCATCTCGGCGAAGGCCCTCACGGGCGGGCAGCCGCACAGGAACTGGACCAGGTCGACGAAGTGGCAGCCCTCGCTGACGATCCGCCAGCCGCCCTCCTCGGCGTCCTGGTACCACGAATCGGCCTTGAGCACGCCGGCGTTCACCCGGCAGAGGATCTCGATGGGACTGCGGCGGTCCTCGAAGGCGTCGCGCACCGCGACGCTCAGGGGACTGAACCGCCGATTGAAGCCGGCCATGAGGATCCGGCCGGTTTCGCCCTGGGCGGCGATCACCTCGTCGAGCTGCTGGCGGGTCAAGGCGAGGGGCTTTTCCACGAAGACATGCTTGCCCGCCCGCATGGCCTCGGCGGCGAATCTCGCATGGGTATCGTGGCGCGTGGCGATCACGACGGCGTAAACATCGGGGTCCGCCAGCACCTCTTGATAGTCGCTGGCGCAGTACTCGAAGCCGTGGCGCCGGGCGGCGCTGCGGGCGGACAGTCCTCCGGCCGAGCAGATCGCCCGAAGCCGGGCGCCGCCGGCTCGCTTCAAGGCGGGGATCAGCGTCCCCGTGGAGAAATTGCCCGCGCCGAGAAAGCCGATGCCGACGGGGCCCGTCGGCCGGTGGCCGTTGCCGTTGCCCGAGGGCCTCGCCAGGACGACCTTTCGCTGCAACCGGGCATCGGCGGGATATTCGAAGAGCATCGCCACGTCGGCTCCGTCGCCGCCCTCGTGCAGCTTCCGGTAGACGGCCTGGGCCTCGTCGTGACGGAACACCTTCGGCTCGAGGCGGGACGGCTGGACGAGGCCCGCTGCGATCAGCCGCAGAAACTCCTCGAGGTTGCGGCGCTCGGTCCAGCGAACGTAGCCGATCGGGTAGTCGAGGCCCTTCTGCTCGTACTGCCGATCGTAGCGCCCGGGACCGTACGAGCGGGCCATGACCACGGAGAGTTCCTTCATGTAGTACGTCTGCCAGTCGGCCTCCAGCGGCACCATCCCAACGATCACCACGCGGCCGCGGTCGCGGAGGACCTTGCCAGCCAGGTCCATGGGATCGCTGCTCTTGGTGCTGGCGGCGATGTAGACGGCGTCCGGGCCGCGCCGGCCGGTCAGCGCCGAGATGCTGTCCTCCAGACCCGAGTCATTGCGCAGGAACGCGGCATCGGCCCCGCACTTGCGGGCGAGTTCCACCTTGGCTGGGTCCAGGTCGACGCCGATCACGCGACAGCCCGCGGCCTTGAGGATCTGCACGCCGAGCAGGCCCACGAGCCCCAGGCCGATCACCAGGACGGAATCCCCGACACTGACGCCCGCCTGGCGGACACCGTTCATGGCGATCGCGCCGACGGTGGCAAAGGCCGCGTCCTTGAGATCGACGCCGTCCGGCACGCGGACGCACAGGTTGCGCGGCACGGAGACGAACTCGGCGTGACAGGCAATCCCCTCGCCGGCGCACGCCACCCGGTCGCCGACGGCGAACTCATCCACGCCGCTGCCGACTTCTTCCACCACCCCAGCCAGGCTGTACCCCAGCGGCGTCAGGGCGTCGAGCCGCTCGCGGACCTTGTTGAACGTCTCCACCAGGCCCGTCTGGCGGACGGACTGAATGACCTGCTTGACCTTGTCGGGGCGGCTGCGGGCCATCTGGAGCAGGTTCATCCGGGCCTGCCGGACCTTCATCCGCTCGGTACCCGCGCTGACCAGGGAGCAGGCGGCCCGGACGAGGACCCCGCCCGCCCTGCAGATCGGCGCGGGCACGTCCTCCACGGTCAGTTCGCCTGTGTTATAGTTTTGCACAATCTGTTTCACGTCATCGGCCCTCACACTTCGATCCGGCGGCAGGGCGACCGGTCCTCTGATCGACGTACACGACCTTGCCTCGCGGAGACAGGGGATTGGACTCCACCAGCTGGCACGTCCAGCTGCAGGCGGCCGTCCAGCTTTCGAGCCAGGTTCCGGCGGACTCGCTCGCGATCCTGGTCGTCAAAGCCGCCAGCCGGAACGATTCGCAGGACCGCTCGCCCGGGCGTGTCCTGGTAGAACTGGAACTGCCGGACCCGGGCGAAGGTGTCGTCGTGCATGTTCAGCGCCGTCCACGAGATCTCCGTCCCGTCGACGGCGACCAGCATCTCTTGCGTCCGGTGGCCGCGAACGTCGCGGATGACCGGGTGCTGCCGGCCGCAGGCGGCGCAGCGGTCGCCCACGTAGGTGGCGTAGTCGCCCGTGCGGTAGCGGATGAAAGGCATCACGGTGTTGATCAGGCCCGTGCCGACGATCTCGCCCCGCTGGCCGGGAGTGGTGACCGGCCGGCCCTGCTCGTCGAGCAGCTCGAAGTAACCGTAGGTCGGCCAGACGTGGTAGTCCGCCGAATGTTCGCACTCGGCGGCCAGGACGAGTTTCTCGGAATGGCCGTACCACGAGAAGAAGCGGCGGCCGAACCGCGCGTTCGGCCAGCAGGCGATCCTCGGGGTAGACGTTCTCGGAACCGGCCAGGATGCCCCGGATGTTGCGGGGGGCGGCCGAGGCGGTGCGCTCCAGGAACCGGGCCAGGGCCGTCACCGACGACGGGTAGACCAGCAGGAAGCACGGGCCGATGGTGGCGATGTGCTCGAGGTACCGGCGCATGTTGTCGTCGGACATGTGGAAGTTGCTGTAGTAGTGCCGCCGCAGGAGCGGATCGTACGAGTGCCGCAGCCCGCGGCGGTCCGGCAGGGCGATGTCCCCGCGGATCACGGCCTGCTGGAGGTCCAGGCGGTAGCCGACGCGCTGCCAGCCGGCCACGAGGTAGGCGTACTCCACGGCGGAGCGGTCGGCGCCGATGTAGAACTGCAGGGGCATGCCGCTGGACCCGCCGGTGGAGACCGAGTCGATACCGCGCGAGCCCGGGGGACGCGTGCACATCGTCTCCAGGTGCTCCGTGACGGCCTGACGGTCGATCGTGGGCAGCGCGGCCAGGTCCTCCAGCGACTTCAGGTCGCCGGGGGCAAGGCCGACGTCACGGAAGACCCGGCGGTAGTAGGCGGTCTTGTCGCAGGCCAGCGACAGGAGGTCCCGGAGCTGCCGCAGCTGGTACTCGCGCGACTGATCGGCCGACCACCACTGCGCGGCCTCGACGAAGCGCCGCGTCTGCCGGAACCGCCGCCCCAGGACGCGCTCCGTACCGGCCAGGGCCACGACCCGGCCCAGGATACCCTTGACAGCGGGGTTCAGGCCCTCCCACAGGTTCTTCTGGGAGAGCGCACCTCCGTTGGCCTGTCCTGAGGAACGGCACCCGGCGGGCGCGGTCATCCTGCGGGCACTGACCAGCATCATCATTCCGAAGAGCCCGCACCGCGACAGCCGGATCCCCAGGTTGCCCAGCACGGGGCACTCGAAGAACGTGCTGCGGAGGTCGCCGAAGGATAGCGAGGCGAGCGTCTCGAACAGCTCCCGCTTGCCGTACAGCCGCAGCGAATGATCGAGGAACCCTCGGCCGCGCGACCGGTTCAGCCATCGCACTCGCGCGCTGAGGGCCTCGACTTTGCTCAGCAGGCTCCCGCGATACGGTACCGACACCAGCAGGACCCCGCCCGGCCGCAGGAGTGACGCCATCTGGCCCAGGAACTTCCTGTCCTGCGGGATGTACTGCAGAACGCTCGAGAGGACAATCGCATCGAATGATCCCTCGGCCAGGGCCGGATGCGAGGCGTGCATCACGGCAAAGCGGGCATTCGCCACCCCAGCCCTTTGCCGCTGCGCCCGGGCCTGCAGGATCATGTTCGGCGCCCCGTCCACGCCGACGACGCGGTAGTTCATCTTCGCCAGCGCCAGGGACATCACACCGGGGCCGCAGCCGAAATCCAGGACCCGCCCACCCTCGGGCACCGCGTCGGTGACCCCCCGGACGAACAGGTCCAGCCGGTCACGGAACACGCTCTTGGACGTGTACAGCGACGGCCACAGGTCCGCCATGCCATCGAAGTACAGCGTGCTGTCGGTCGCCTTCGGCGCCGTAGCGGGCCTGGTCGCTTCGCGTTGCATGGGCTGCGTTAGCACCGTTCGATGTGCCCTTTCCATCCGAAGTGCGGCCGGAACGCCGGTTCCAGGCCCCGCAGGTCCGTCAACGGTCCGTTGCACTCACTCACGTTTGACCGCACCACCACCTCCTCATACGCGAAACTCGCCAGCGGCAGCGCGTGCTCCGCCAGGGCGCGATCCAATACGGGAATCCGACGGTAGTCGAAGCCCATCAGCCGAACGCACGCCAGGTCCACGGCCAGCGGCTCCATGCCGGCCACCACCAGTCCAACAGAACGCGGATCGCAGCCCATCGGGCCGTTGCCCTCGCCGGCCACGATGCCGTCCACCAGGCTGAAGTACCGGCGGCGCGGCTGGTCGTGCAGGACGCCCGAGCCGTCGGCGTAGCGCAACGCCCGGTTCAGGTCCAGCACCATCCGCCAGGTGGTATCGTTGCCGTACCAGTTGCCCGAGCGGATGCGGTCGGTGTCGGTGTCGCCGAATGCCGCTCGCCCAAAGGACTTGGCCGGCCCACCCACCCAGCGGCGAAGCCTCCCTAGCTTCGGGAAGTGCTTCTTGAAGGCGGCCCCCAGCAGGCACTCGAGCCTCTCGCAAAGGCCCGAGGCGGCGAACTGGTCACCGCCACTCGCTGGGACTCCCTCGCGGTGATGGGGCAGCCAGTTCTTGTTGCCGTTGATACCGACGAGATTCTTCAGGTTCAGCGTCACGCCGACCTTCTTGTGGGTCTTCATCTTCGGCAGGTTGACGAAGACGTTGGCGTCGAGCACGGTCCGGGAGATCAGATACTCGTGAACGTCATCGTGGTGATGGGCAGCCACCTCGCTGCGATCGTATTCACTACCGTAGAGCCGATGGCACAGGCCGCTGATCGGCGCGAACTCCGACCGGGTCCCAAGGTTGACCTTCGTATACCCAGCGGGATCGCCCGGCAGCGCCTCGTGCCCGACGATCACCCCATCCACCTTCCGGGCACACTCGGGTCGCAGGTCGAGGATGTCCACCGGAATCGCGGAACGCTGCCGGCAGAACGCCTGGATCTCACGCAGGCCGCTGCGCTCGACGATGCGATCGAAATCGGCCTCGCACTGCGGCGCATCGGCGATAACGACCCGGCCCCGCCCCTCAAGCGCGATCGCCACGTAGTCCAGGACCGCGCGGATGATGCTGCCGTGCGTGACCACGCTGACCATGTGATCCTGGCACGTATCGTGGAAATCACGGATGAAGTTCGGCTTGAGGATGACCGTGTCCCCGGGATGCACGATCTGGCCGAGTGGATTCCAAGCCGCGGTCCCACAGTGCGCCGCATCGAGCCCGAGCAGTTGCAGGGCGCTTCGGACCGCGCGATAGCCATGGTTGGGAGCCCCCGCCTCGATCGCCCCCCACGGATACTCCGGGAATGCCTCGGATGGCGAGTAGGGAGCCGCGCAAGGGTATTGACCCTCGACCCGGTATGCCGCCACGGTGGGAGGGGCCGTGCTCATGAGACCGTCACAGCCTCCCGGTCGCTCGCAGCGACCGCGGACCCGGGCGGCGCCAGGTCCCGCAGTCCGCACAGCGGCCCCAGGACCCGATTCCAGCGGCGCGCGACCGACGCTCGGGACGCAAAACGGGTGGCCGCCCGGCGGGCCCGCAGCGACATCGCCTGCCAGGAAGCGTCGTCCGTCAGCAGCGCCGCCACCCGCTGGGCATACTCCTCGACGGCGTTGGGTTGCACCAGCCAGCCCGTTCGGCCGCTGATCACCAGGTCGCCAAGTTCACCGACATCCGGGACCACGACGGGCAGGCCGCACCCCATCGCCTCGAGCATGGAGATGGACAGTCCCTCGGACCGCAACGTCAGCAGGAACACCCTGGATCGGCCGAGGACATCCATCACATCCTGCTGCTTGCCCAGCACATCGATTCGCTCGCGGACGCCCAGCCGCTCGGCGTGTTCCTGCACGGCCGCCAGGAGCGGACCGTCGCCGACCATCGCGGCCCGGACCGACGGCACGCCCCGCCGCACCGCATCGAGGATCTCCACGAACTGCAGGGGCTGCTTGATCTCGGTGAGTCGGCCGACGAACACCATGCCATACGAGGGTCGCGGCGCGGTCTGGCGAGCCGGCGAGTCGATGCTCCCCGGGATGATCACGACCTGGCCGTTCAGGCCCCGCTTCGTGAGGAACTGCCGGGCCTTGCGGCCTCGGACCACGACCAGGTCGAACTCCCGCGCGATGGCCAGGGCCATGCGCTCCAGCAGGGCCGACGGACGCCGCAGGGAACTCATAAGGCGGTTCTCGTTGTACACGCCCCCGCCGACGATCTCGATCGGGCCGCCCGTCATCTGGTAGCAGGCGGGCCGCCGGAACAGCCGGGCGACAACCAGCGCCGAAATGGCCCCCGGGAACAGGTGATAGCCCATGTACAGGTCCGGCTTGTGTCGAAACCCGACCAGGACCATGCACAGGAACTTCGACAAGGCCCGGCCCAGCAGCCTCCCGGCCCACTTCGGAGGGCAGACGAACCTCACCCCGTCGATAATGCACTGCGGCTCGTCCGTCACCAGGATCACTTCGCGAACGCCGCTTTGTGCCAGGGGAACGATGTGGGACAGGAACCAGCCCTGGTTGTAGAAGGTCCCCGTGACGACGATCCGCCCCGTGCGGCTGCGCCGGCCCCCGCGAATCAGACGAGCGAACTTCGCAGCGAACAGCGTAAAGCCGTAGCTGGTCAGCAGCACTGCATATGCCAGCAAAGACCGCAACACTACGCACTCCGGAACCGGTTCAGGTACTCGCTCGCCAATCCGGGAAGACCAGGCTCCGCCAGGGCACACTGATGATCAGCTGCCCACCAGACCTGACCTGCCGGCAGAGGACCGCCGGTCCCCCCGACCAGCGGACTTCCGCGTCGCCGGGCCAGGCGACCTCGAACGTCAGGCCCTGGATCTCGTCCGGCAAGGGGGGACGAGCTTCGCGGCCGCCATCCTGCGACCGCGCGATCTCGATAACCAGCCGATCGCCCAGCCGATCGCACCGATACTGCAGGCCCGCGCACATACTCAGATAACGCAGCAGGCGGGAGGTCGTGGTCACCAGGATCCGCCCCTCGGCCTGATACGCGGCCAGACGCCGAAGACCGGTCCGGGCGGGCTCGCCGAACGGCTCCTGGCCGCTCCGGACCTTGCCCAGGTGCGTATAGAGGATGCAGACACCCTCTCGTCGGACCAGGCGATCCAGGAAGCCCTCGGAGAGCACTTCCTCCAGCCGTGAGCCCGTGTCCCCGCAACTGACGCCGCCCCAGTGGGGATTGCACCGCAGGAACTCCGACACCCCTTGCCCGTCCCGAAGCCGCACAGGCCGCAAGGCCCGGTTGGGCCCGTGCATGGCGTACTTGGCGTTGCCGCCCCGGGCGAGGATGCGTTTGACGGCCTCTTTGACCATCGTTTCAGCCGATGCGACCGGATGGCCAGCGTGGAAGATCCCCGCCAGCGACGGCGGTACGTCCTGGCCGATCATGCTGGTCACGCGCCCGCTCCATACGTATGACTGACGCCATGCGCAAGGGTCAGGTCCGCGTGGTAGGCGGGGCTGGCCGGCAAGTCCCCCTGGCCCAGCATGATGTCCGCGCCGAAGTTGGTGACAGCCTTCGAGTGGTCGACCCAGACCGGCAGGCGGCAGTCGTGACCAGCCAGCTCGTCCAGCGCACGCCCGGCGTGGGCCCGCGTGGTCGCCAAGTCGCCGTAGGAGTGCAGGCAGTCGATGTGGCCGCTGCGGATCAGGGTCCGCACCATGTCCCGCCCGGCATCGTCCGTGTTCCAGTAGGCGAACTGGTCGGGCGGCATATCGAAGTAGATCGAGTTGCCGACCTCGAGCCCTGCCCCCGGCCCCATGCGGGTGTCATCGGTCGTGTTCAGGAACCGCGCGATCTCCCAGTACGTCCGCCGGTCCGGCGTCTCATCGAGATCGCTGCAGATCGCCAGCATCGCCCGGTAGGGGTGCGGGAGCCTGAGTACCTTCACAACGACCTCGCCCTGGCGCTGATGGTAATTGCGGATCAAGCCGGCGGCTGCACGGCCGCGGCGGGTCTGTGGCCGGCGCCCGTCTTGCCTGGAAGCACGCCGGCATCCACGCACCAGCGGACGTACCGCTCGATGCCCGTCTCGATCGGCGTCGTGGGGCAGAAGCCCAGATCGCGCACGCGCCTTGGCGATGTCGGCGTAGGTAACGGCCACGTCGCCGGCCTGCCAGGGCTGGTAATCCAGGGTCGCCCGCTTGCCCAGCGCCGCTTCAATGCTGGCGATCAGGTGGCGCAGCTCGACTGGCTCGGAGTGACCAAGGTTGTAGACGTGGTACCCTTCGCACCGATCGATCGCCGCCACAATGCCGTCGACGATGTCGGCGATATACGTATAGTCCCGGCGGGACGTGCCGTCGCCGAAGACAGGCACCGTCTTTCCCGCATCGATCAGCGAGGTGAATTTCGCCACCGCCAGGTCCGGACGATTCCGCGGCCCGTACACGGTGAAGAACCGCAGGCACGTGACGTTCAACCCGTACAGATGATGGTACGTGTGACACAGCAGATTCGCCTGCTCGCTTGCTGGCGGCATACGGCGAGACGGGCCGGTCAGCCGGATCGTCCTCGCTGAACGGGATGCGCGACGCGTCGCCGTACACGCTGGAGGAACTCGCGAAGATGAACCGGGCCGGCGTGAACTCCTTCGCCAGATCCAGCATCGCCAGCGTGCCACGGGTGTTGATATCCCAGTACAAGGCCGGGTACGGCAGCGACGGCCGAACGCCCGCCCGGGCGGCAAGATGGCAGACGACGTTCGAACCGCTGCGCGGCCCAGAGCTTGCGCAGGCCATCCGTGTCCCGCACATCAAGTTCGACGAAGCGATGGCCAGGGCACTCCCGAAAGACCGCCAGGTTGGCCTGCTGCGCTGCCGCGGGTAGAAGTCGTCGAAGTTGTCAACGCTCACAACGTCATGCCCATCCGTCAGAAGCCGTTCGACCAGGTGCGAGCCGATGAAACCCGCGCCCCCCGTAACCAGGACCTTTGCCACATGAGTCTCCTTCCTGTTCGCCTCAATGCCCCTGCCGGGCCGCAGCACTGCCAAGCTCGGGGAGATAATCGCGCAGCCGCCGGCACGCCTCTCACCCGACCGAGGCCGCGCGACCGATGCAGTGATACTCGATACCGATTCGCCGCAGGCACGCCGGATCGTACAGGTTTCGCCCGTCGAAAATGACGGGGCGTTTCAGGGCCCGAACGATCCGCTCAAAATCGGGATTGCGGAACTCCGGCCAGTCGGTGAAGATCACCAGGGCCTCCGCGTCGCACAGCGATTCATAGGGATCATCATGGTAGGTGATCTGGCCGTTGCCCAGTTCCATGCGGGCGTTCTGGATCGCCTCCGGGTCGTGGCGCGCGGACCGCAAGGCCACGCTCCAGGAAGGCTCGCACGCCGATGATCGCCGGCGACTCGCGGACGTCGTCCGTGCGGCCCTTGAACGCCAGCCCCCATACCGCCAGCGTCAGCGGCCCGCGTTCCCCCGCGAAGTAGTCGATCACCCTCGCCGCGAAAGCACGTCGGTGCCGGTGGTTGGCCGCGTAGGCAGCCTCGCAGATCGTCACCGGCGAACCGGCAGCCTGCCCCATGTGGATCAGTGCGCGTGAAGTCCTTCGGGAAGCACGACCCGCCGAACCCCGCCCCCGGAAACAGGAATGCATGTCCCGATCCGCGAGTCCGATCCCACGCCCGCCCGGACGGCCTCCACGTCCGCACCACTTTTCTCGCACAGAAGAGCCACTTCGTTCATGAAGGCGATCCGCGACGCCAGCAGCGCAGTTGGAGGCGTACTTCGTCATCTCGGCGCTGGCCGGGTCCATCACCAGGATCCGCTCCCGCTTCCGCATGAACGGCATGTAGAGCTGCTTGAGGATCTCGACCACGGCCGGGTTGCGCGTGCCGATCACGACCCGGTCCGGCCGCGTGAAGTCCTCGATGGCCGCCCCTTCCTTCATGAACTCGGGATTGCTCACGTAGTCGAACGGATGCGACGTGACGCGCGCCAGCAGGCATGTGACGTTCTTGTGGGTCCCCACCGGAACGGTGCTCTTGGTGACGATGATCCGATAGCCGTCCATCAGCCGGCCCACGGTCTCGATGACGCTAAGCAGGCAGGACAGGTCGGCAGAGCCGTCCTCTCCCTGCGGGGTGCCTACGGCGACGAAGAGGATCAGCGATTCGGCGACGGCGCGAGCGATGTCCGTCGTGAACTGCAGCCGGCCGGCCTTGACGTTGTGGCGCACCATCTCCGCCAAGCCGGGTTCATAGATCGGGATTTGCCCCCCGCGAAGGCCCTCGATCTTGGCCGAATCGCTATCGACGCAAATCACGTCGTTGCCCACGTCTGCGAAACACGTGCCGGCCACCAGCCCCACATAACCGGTACCAATGACGCCTACCCTGGCCATTTCAACCTCTCGCATCTCCCTGCCCGGCGCTGATACGCGACTCGGGCCGAATCCCATCCTTCGGCAAACCCCTCCCCAGTCGGGTCGACAACGCCTCCTCGTAGACACTGGCGGTCTTGCTCGCAAGACGCGACAGGGAGAACTCCGATTCGACCCACTCCCGGGCCTGTAGTGCAATCCTAGGGCGAAGCCCAGCGTCCCCGACCAGTTCGCACACACGGTCGGCGATGGCGTCCGCGCCGCCTAGCGGGACGATGTATCCGACCCGACCGTCCGGGATGACGTACGCGTTGTCGGCAACATCCGTGGCGACGACCGGCACGCCGCAGGCCATCGACTCCAGCGCGACGTTGGGGGTACCCTCGTGGAACGACGGCAGCACCGTCACGTCGCAGGCACGGTAGAGTCTTTCCACGTCCTGCCGGTTGCCCAGGAAAAGGCACCGGGGACGAATGCCAAGCCGGTCGACCAGAAGCCCCACGTTCCGCTTGTGCTCGTCCGTGCCTTGTATACCGGCATGGAGTTCGTCGCCGACCAGCAGGAATCGCGCCCGCGGCAGGCGAGTGAGGATCCGTGCCGCGGCCTCGAAGAATAGTGGATGGTTCTTCTGCGGCTTGAAACTGGCGAACATTCCGACCACCGGCTCGTCGTCCTCAATCGCCAGTTCGCGCCGCACCGGCCCTGCCTCGCCAGGCGTGAACCGGGTCGTATCGACACCGTTGTGCACGACGCGGTAGTGCGAGGGAGGATGGCCGAGCATCCGGCTGTTGAAGGCCGCGCCGGCATTCGAGTTGGCGATGGTCACATCCACGCAGCCCCGCGTAAGGCGGTAGCCGATCCGCTGGCGGCGCGTCAGGCGGTAATCGGTATTGCGTTCAGACCCGACGACCACCGGCGTGCCCGCGAGTCGACCAGCCAGTCGCGCCGCGATCGCGGCATCGAACAGGTATCCGTGGACAATGTCCGCCCTCAGGCGACGCAGCAACCGTGCCAGGCGCACGACCACCGTCAGGTCGAACTTCCACTTCTTGGAGATGACGTGCAGACGGCGATCGCGGTCCTTCAGGTCCGCCGCCAGAGGCACATAATCCGATAGCGAGCAAATGTGAATGTCACAGCGGTCGGGGTCCGAGTGGTTGGCCAGCGTGACCACCTGCCTCTGGGCGCCGCCATACTCCAGGTTGCTGATGACAAGGACCGCTCGCACTGCTGCCATAAGTTGCCTCTCCCCCTTCGCGAGACACCGGGTAGGCTACCATGCCGAGGACTCTCTTGGCCCTAGCCCGCCTGGCACTGAGAATCTTCCGAGAAATGGATCGTCAGCAATCAGCGCCCCGCTGCGGCCGCTGTGGCCGTCGCCTGGGACTTGTACCACGCCGCGGCTGCCTCCAGGCCCTCATCGAACGACACCCGCGGCTTGTACCCCAGTAACCGCATCGCCTGCGAGATGTCCGCCAGGCTGTGCTTGATGTCGCCAGCCCGCTCCGGAACGTGCTTGGCCGCGACCTGCTTGCCGAGGATGCGATTGAGCCGGGCGATCACGTAGTTGATCGAGTAACTGTTGCCCGTGGCCACGTTGAACACCTGGCCGGCCACGCCCTGCCTGCGCCGCCAGCAGGTTCGCGTCCACGACGTTGGCCACGAAGGTGAAGTCGCGGGTCTGCTCGCCGTCGCCGTAGACCGTCGGCGGCTGATCGTTCAGGATACACGTGGCAAAGGCCGGGATGGCGGCCGCATACTGGCTCTTGGGGTTCTGCCGCGGACCGAACACGTTGAAGTACCGCAGGGCCACCGTGCTCAGCCCGAACTGCAGGGCAAAGACGCGGCAATAGTACTCACCGACCATCTTGCTGACCGCATAGGGACTCAGCGGCCGGGGCGGATTCGCCTCGCGCTTCATGCCGGCATTCGGATCGTCCCCGTAGGCGCTGCTGCTGGCCGCATAGACAAAGCGCTGCACCTTGGCCCGGCGGGCGGCGTCCAGAAGGTTGAACGTGCCGTCCACGTTGGCCCGGTGGGAGATCTCCGGATGAACGATCGAGAACGGCACGGACACGGCCGCCGCCTCGTGGAAGATCCACTCGATTCCCTGCACGGTGCAGCCGCAGACGTCCGGATCGGCAACGTCGCCCTGGACGAACTCGATGCGGTCCTGAACGGGCTGGAGGTTCCGGAGGTTACCGGTGGACAGGTTGTCCAGGACCCGCACGCGGTGACCCAGGCTCGCAAGCCTCTCGACGATGTGCGACCCGATGAAACCGGCGCCACCGGTAACCAGACAGTTTGCCATGTTCGTACGCGCTCCCTGATCGTAACCAGCCCGCAAGCCGCAAACGACAATGGCAGACGTTCGGGCATTCGCCGTAGGTCTATCCCGCTTGAGATCGAGGCCCTTCATTGCCTGACGGATGGACGCGTGGACAGGTCCCTGGCGGCAGGACGATGACCCATCCCGGACACGCCAGTGACCGCGAAAGGCTCAGAAGGACATATTGGCCGCGCTGACCACAACCATGCCCAGCCTCAGGATACCGGCCCACCGTTTGGCAAGGCGGCGCATCCAGATCTTCCAGTTGGTCAAGACCGATGAGTTATCCGTCACCAGTCTGTCCAGGTATTCCCCACTGCCTGGGCTCATCTCTCGCATACCTCCTGGCACTGTCATGTCTGACGATTCGACACGTGCCCGCAGCGCTCCCGTGGCCTCCACATGCACCCGTCGTGTATCCGCGCATCCCGCCGGCAGAAGAGGCAGAGCGGTGCGTATGCCAGGAACGTCATGTTCGTCACGAGGTACCGCTTCCACATCCGCCCCGGCTCCTGCAGGAGCCGGTAGAACCACTCCAGACCGCAGCGCTGCATCCAGCCGGGGGCTCGCCGCGTCAACCCCGCCATCACGTCGAAGCTGCCGCCCACCCCGTGACAGACCGGCACGTTCATGTGCGCCCCCCAGCGCTTCATGAACAATTCCTTCTTCGGCGAACTCATCGCCACCAGCAGGATGTCCGGCCTCGCCTCGCGGATGCCGCCGGCGACCGCCTCCTGCTCGTTGTCGCCGAAGTAACCGTCCCGCCAGCCGGCGATCACCATCCGCGGGTATCGATCCCGGGCGATCTCGACGACGCGTTGGAGCGTCTCGGACCGGGCACCCAGCAGGTACACCCGCAGGCCCTGCCGGTCAGCCAGGGCAAACAGCTGGAACATCAGGTCTATGCCCGCAACCCGCTCGGGCAGGGATCGCGGCCGCAGGCGACTCAGCCATACCAGCGGCATGCCGTCGGCCAGGATCAGATCGCCGGATTCCACGCTCTCGCGCAGCAGGGCATCGGTCCGCATGTTGACCGCCTTGGCCACGTTGACGACGGAGATGGCCATCGGCGTCCGCGAGCGGATCGCCTCTTCCACGCGCGTAAGCACCTGCGACATGGTCAGGGCGTCGAACGGCACCCCACACAGGCACACTCGGGGATCGCAGGTCCTGGCACTCATCGGTGGACCCGGGGATCGACCGACGAGGCGACGCGGCGGGGCTGCCCCGACGGGCACGCCGGTTCGCGCTCGGCGGTTATCTGACGCTGCGTCCAAGCATATAGGATCCATGCCATATGATAGGGCCGGCTCTCGTAATCCACCGTGCCGGGCGGCAGCAGAACGTCTGTCCCCGGCACGCGGACGCCGGATGGATAGCACTGGCCGCCGCCTGCAGACGCCTGGCCAGCTTCGACGGTTCCCGCCGGGCCACCTTCCTCCAGATCACGCCCGCCGGGACATCGATGAGCGACCCTGCCATCTCGGGCGGTTCGTACAGCCACCGCACACTCCGCTCGACGGCCTCGGAATAATCCTTGCCTCCGGCGCCCCGCAGGGCGAACAGGGCCATCGGACCCATCGCATCCTGATGTACGGCGTATACCGGGAACCGCTCGACCACGCGCCCCGTGCGGATGTCGTGGTGCCACCACCACTGGCCCCGGGGCCCCTGCATCTGGCACATCCGCTCGGCACACTTCCGCGCCATACCGATCGCCCGCTTGTCCCCACAGGCCCGGTAATAATACGAAAGCGCTTGGATCGGATACACCACGTCCGCGTAACAGCACACGTGCGACCGGAATCGTGCAGGACGCACCCCAACCGGATGGTGCGGAAACAGACCTGACACCTCGCGAAAAGACCCCATCAGCCGATCGGCGATCCGTCGCGCCAGGGCCTCATCGCCGGCTGCGCTCCCCGGCACCGTCAGGGCCGTGAGCGACCAGGCCAGCTCGACGGTAGAGATCGGCCCGTCCGCTGGCTGCATCGCCCGCAGCCGCTCCAGCACCATGGCCGCCCGCGGATGCCCGAGCAGACGCCCCGCCCAAAGCGTCAGCGCCACCTCCCCGGGGTCCTCGGCCCGCGTGGCCGCTTCGGCCAGCGACCCGTAGATCTTCTCTCGATCCGCGCCGCGGAGGACTTCGCCGCTCGCCTCGATCGGTTCGCCGGCCAGGGCGATCAGGACGATGGCCGTGTAGCGCCGGCTGATGCCCTCCAGCACATTCGAACCGTTCCGGCGGCGCAGGGTGAATCCGAACAGTCCCTCTTCGGGCCGATACATCCGCGGCAGCGCGTCCATCGCGATCGAACGCATCTGGCGGATCGCCGCCTCCAACTGAAACATACCCGCGAGTTCAGACATGACTGCCAACCGAGAAGATGTCACGGTTCATGATGAGTGTTCCCTTGCTTGTGTGGATGGCGGATCGATCGATCCGCCCACGCCCGGCACGTCATGCCTGAGGGCCGCCCGCGCCCCCTTGCCGCGCTGGACCGGCGCCGCCCGAGGCAGCCGCTGACCCATAGCCTGCCGGGGGTCGGTGCGTACGAATAGCTCCCATACTGGTAGTACCCCGCCGAAGGACGCCCCCCGATCATGACGATGCCGAGAACGCCGCTACGCGTCGCAGCGAGCTCGGCCAAACGCGGCCATCGCCTCCATCCGCCGGTTCTGCGTCGCGCGGACCAGCAGCAGGACACCATCCACGTAGCCGGCCATGATGCGGGCATCGGCGGCCGGCAACACGGGCGGGCTGTCCAGCACCAGGAAATCGTACACTTGCCGCCACCGGGCCATGCAGCTGGAGAAGACGCCGTTGGCCAGCACGTCCGGATTGAAGGCCTCGTGCATCTCCCCGACCGGCAGGATGTCGAGGTTGGACACGTCGATCCGCCGGATGGCCTGCTCGTCGCTGGCCGCTCGCATCAGCACCGCCGCCAGGCCCGCTCCGTCCTTGAGCCCCAACCGACCGGACAGCGAAGGCCGGTAGAAATCTCCCTCGACAAGGAGCACCTTCTTGCCGGCCATGGCCAGGCTGCGGGCCAACAGGAAGGCCAGGCTGCTCTTGCCCACTTGCGAGGTCGGGCTGGTGACCAGCACGGCCTGCCCCGTCTCCGACGCGCAAGCTTCTCCAGCAGGGACGTGCGCACCACCCGCACCTCCTCCAGCAAGGCCGCCAGGCTGTCCGGGGCCGGATAGGAACTCCCTGGTTCCAGGCGGAACGAGGAGGTCAGCAGCGGCCGGCCCGGGGGGCCTCCCATCTCCGCGGGAGTGCTCGTCTTGGGCAGCAGCGAGATCCGGCCCAGGAACGGGGTCGCGCGGACGGACTGGATGTCTGCCATCTCGTGGATCCGCGGGTCTCGCACGGCCAGAAAGTAACCCAGCGCCAGCGCGATCGCCGCCGCCCCAAACAGGGCCGCTGCCGTCAGGAGCGGCCGGCGGTCGCGATCCGGTTCAGCCATCTGCATGCCGTGGGAGTCGATAACGATCCGCCCCGGGGCATTCAGTTCGGTCTCCAGCATGGTCAGACGGGTGCGCACCGCGTCAAACACCTGCTGCTTCTCCCGAAGCTGCTCTTCGTTCTCGGTGATGACCTGGACCTCCGCCACCTTCTTGCGCAGGTCCTGGATATTGTCGCTCAGGAGGTTCCGTTCCAGGTCCCTTTCGGGCAGGATCTGCTCGATCCCTTTCCGGTCGAGCACACCGGCCTCCGTGGCGGACGGACCCTTCTGTGCCCCGGGCCCGCTCAGCTGCGCCTCCCGCTCGGCCTGCAGCTCCTTCGCATGCGCCACGTTCGAGGCGGCCTGCTTCACCTTCGGGTGCGATTCCCCGAACTGGTCGCGGGTCAGGTCCAGTTCGTGAGTGGCGTTCCGGACCGCCAGATGCAGGTTCCGCCACTCCGGGTCCTGGGCATACTCCGCGCTGACGCCGGCCTCGGGCTCCTGCTGGGCCGGTTGCGAAGCGCTGGCCAGGCGGTCCAGCCGGGCCTTCAGCAGCGTGCTGCTGCGATCCACCTCCATGCGCTTGGTTTCCAGATCATTGAGTTTCGTGCTCAGCTGGGCGCGCAGTTCGAGCGAGTCCATCAACCCGGAGTCTCTTGACAATGACTTGCGCAAGTCGCGCAGTCCCCGGATGGTCTTCTCGAGCTCGTCATACTGGGCCCGCACCTTGCCGATCAGCTCGACGTACAGCACCCGCTCCTGTTCCTTCATCACCTTGTAATACTCGTCCACCACGGCATTGACGATCCGCTTCGCGTCAGCGGCCTTCTCCGTGCGGATCGATATGCCGATGAGCTGGGTGTTCGGCCGCGTGCCCACGTCCAGCGACTTGGCCAGTCGTTCCAGCGGCGGCAACGAACTGCCGACAAGCTCCTTGCCTTCCTCCTGGTACCAGTGCGTCCGTGTGATATCGTCCCGGTCCAGCACGCGGTCGAGCACCGTCTGGCTGCGGATGGCGTTGACCTGGGTGTTCATGTACTCCCGGTACAGCGGCAGCATGCCGTTGTTTTCGGTGGCATAGATGACCTTGGGCACCACCGGCTCGACCCGCACGACCGCCGTCGACTCGTAGAGCGGAACCGTAAAGATCCACACGCACGAAACCGTCGCACCGGCAATCAGCGCGAACACGACCAGCATCAGCCACTTCCGGCGAAGCAGGCCGTGGATCAGCAGGCCGGTCGCCTGCCCCGAAGGCCCGCCAGGCGCGGCCGACCCGAACCCGTCCCCCAGCAACAATCCGGGTGCCGCGGGCCCCGGAGTCGGGATGCTCAGCGAAAGGACGGCCGGGGGGTTCGCCGCTTGTCCCCGGTCATCGGTCGGTTGCTCAACCATCTTGCCGCCGCTCCTTCAAACAGTACCCACTTGCTGGCCAGTCAGTCCTGCCCGCGCGACCGCCTCTCCAAGCCCGCTGCCGGCCAGAATCCGCGTCTCCAACGTCAGCCGATCCTGCCACTGGCATCGGCCCAGCAGCATGTATGCCGGCGCCTTGCGGTGGTAGCCTCGGCTGACCCACCCCGCGATCGGACCGTCGGACCCGCGCAATACGTCTACGCGGAGCCGCTCGTCCATCCGGATCTCGACCCGGGACGACCCGGACCGAAACACGTGCCTCTCGCGCTCCTGCTCCCATGGCTCGGCCAGGTGCAGGCAAACAGCCGCGGTGTGCCGGCCCGGCCCCGTGAGTTCATCGACGACGCGGACCTCGCCCCGCGGACCGTCCAGCGAGATCGTCCGGCGATGCATCACCCCCGCCCGCGCCCGGTAGCCGTCGTGCTCCCCGGCAACCGTGCCGCCCTCCGGACTGGGCTCCCATCGCAGGCAGCGGCTCTGTGCCCGCTGCCCCCAGAGGAACGCACCCAGCATCTCGGACTGGTCCAGCCAGTCCACCATCACCGTGTTGTGCGCGAGCGTGCTTCGGAAGTATCGTCGGTCGGCTGGATAGGTAAAGTAGTCATATGTGCCCGGATCGACCAGGATGTCCCGCCCGAATGCCCGCAGCGTGAAACCCAGGGCGTCGGCGTGCCCGTGGGCCGCGATCGAACCGAACCCGAGCTCGGCGCAGTCGAACGTGACGCAGATGGCGTCCTTGCCGGACGTGCCGGCCCGCAGCAGGTAGTGCCCCGATTCCGGCAGCGACCGCGACGACAGGACGCGGGCGGAAGCGTCCCCCGTCATCCGCCGATGCGCGGCCAGCCCTTCCTTTCCCACAAGCCACAAGAGCGGTTCCCGCGACCCGCCTGACAATGCGGCCAAATCGCCGCGGCCGAACACCACCGCCGCCACCGCCAGCAGCGATCGCGCACGGTCCTCTCGCCCCCCCAGGTCCAGCACGTAGCCGTCGTCATTGTCGCCGAACATCGGCAGGCTCCCCTCGCCCTCGACGAAGGCAGCCAGGAATTCGAACATCCGCTCCAGCCGGCTCGCATACGCCGCCGGAAACTCCTCGCCGATGTTCCGCGCCACCAGGTGGCACAGCAGGAAGAACTCGGCGACGAACAGGTGGTAGCCCATCGCCTGCTCGCGCGTCCCGCCGTCGTCGTGCGTCTGGCGGAGGATCTCCGCGTTCAGGATCTCCCGGCTCTCCTGCCGCCAGCGACGCGCCTGCCGCAGCGACCGGAAGTAGCTGCTGCCGATGAAGACGCCCGCGGCCTCCCCGATCAGGTGATTGTTGGCCGAGGAATGGCGGGAGTACTCCCGCGAGATCTGCCACAGGTGGCGGTAGACCACCGGCAACAGCCGCTCCATTCGCTGGCGGTCCAACAGGCCCGAGGGCCGGATCAGCTCCAGGGCCCAGACCCAGTTGATGATCCGGATGCCCAGCTCCAGCGGGCTGCGCCAGTTCATCCCCGTTCCGAAGGGGCACTGCTCGATCCAGGACTCCAGGTGCGCCATTACTGTTGCCGCGTAACGGGGGTCACCCGTCAGCCGGAAGGCCCGCCCCAGGACCACCAGGTGCTGGTGCCGGTTGGGTTCCCACACGAACTTGCAATCTCCAACGACCGCATGGTCGCGATAGTCGATCGCGGGGGCGAAGCCCATCGGCGTCTTGCGGCCGGCCTTGTACTCGTAGTTCCAGTCGATGGCCGGCCCCAGGTCCAGCCCTTCCAGGTCGAACAGGTCCAGCCGGTTCCGGCAGATCGCCTCGGCCCGGGCCACAACCGACCGTCTCTGGCTGCCTATGTCCGGATCGTCGCCCCAGGCCCCCGGTCCGGTCGGAAGGTCCCGTCCCACCGCCTGCGACCGGACGTTCCAGGCTCTCGCCGCCGGTGACAATCCGCCGCAAGGCAACCGGCCGGCGCCTGATTCCCAGCAGACAGCGATCCGCCGCCTCCTGGACCTTGCGCCAGACGCCAGCAGATCTCCTGCCGCGACATTGCACAAAGCCTGCGAGTGTACCAGGTCAACGACTGCATCAGCCTTCACACCTTCGGATATTCGGCAACGCCCTCATCGCCGCTGCCACGGGTCTCTGGACCCAAGGCAGCGTCGAGAGGGCTCACTGCGCCGCGCTGGCTGGCGTCTCAAACTCCGGTATGTCGCGGATCGGCAGCAGTCTTGACAGCGGCACGCGCCTGCCTCCCACCACTGTGACGAACGTATAGAACAGGATCTTCAGGTCCAGCCAGAGCGAAGCGTGCTTGACATACGCAATGTCGTAGTAGATCCACTGGTGAAAATCGCCTTCGTCCCGCTCATCGCGGCAGATCTGCCACAGGCCCGTGATCCCCGGCCGCACCGACAGCCTCGCCAACCGCCACGGCACGCAGATCTGGTTCTCGCGGAACGGGCTCGGGCGCGGACCGACCAGGCTCATCTGGCCGGCCAGCACGTTGAGCAGCTGCGGCAGCTCGTCGATGTTCGTGTGTCGCAACCAGCGTCCGAGCCGCGTCACGCGGGGGTCGTCGCCGATCTTGAACTGCGGGCCGTCCACCTGGTTCTGCTCGTAGAGTTCCCGCTGCCTCACGTGGGCATCATCCACCATGGTCCGGAACTTGAGGCAGCCAAATTCATCGCCCCCCATCCCCTCGCGACGATGAATGAAGAACACGGGACCCGGGGACGTGAGTTTCACCAACGCCGCCACAACGGCAAACAGCGGCCACAGCACCAGCAGGCCTGTAAGGCTAAGGGCAACATCGAGGGTCCGCTTGGCGCCCAGGCTCACGCGCAGACGCCTTCGGATGCGGCGTACTCTGGCGGGTACGGACCTGTCCATGCCCGCCACCGCACGCATGACGGGGGCGCCGCCGTTTGTCGGCTGGAAAGTCCCAGGCACGGTATCCACCCGGTCCGATCGCACGACTCACTGCTGGTGGATCCTGGCACCGGCAGCCACCGTTGCCCCCGGCGCCACCACCGACTTGGCGACGATCGCGCCCTCGCCGATGACGGCGCGGCACCCAATCACCGCAGGGCCGATCACCGTGGCGCTCCGCCTCCACCCTCGCATACGGGTGCACGAAAACCGGTGCGATCAGGCGGGCCGATTCATGGATCGTGCATGTCTCCCGGGCGAACACCCCCGGGCGAGGCATGTGGAACCCCGAACGCTCGGAATCGACCTGCGCGTGAGCGATGAACCGCTCAGCCAGCGCAAGCACGTCTGGCGGCCGGGCCAGGTCCCACAGGTCCGACGGATACGGCAGGTCGCGCGTGAGCACGCCTCTGGCTAGCAGCTGCTCCCGCAGGTCGTGCAGATTGTGGAAGCTTACGTCATTCACCGCGATGGCCGGCACGATTGAGCAGAACACCGCCTGGGTCGCACTGCCGGGCCAGCTGACGGGATCGTAGAGCCGGTGCACCCGCCGGATCCGTCCGTCCGGATCGCACTCCACCCGCTCCCGAGGCCCGGACTGATCGCCGCCGACCGCAATGAAATGGGTCGCTCCCAGGTAGCCTTGGCCCTCATCGAGCATCTTGCCGAAGTCATGCCCCTCGACAGGCCAGTAGCGGGCGTCCAGGATCATCAGATAGTCCGACCCCTCGCACCTGGCCAGAGTATCCTGCAGCTCCGCGAGCCCGACAAAGCGAAGCCTGGCATAACGTCTCCGGCCACACGAATTGGCCGCACCGGGCCCTTTCCCCGACCTCCGAGACCACCAGGATGTGGCTGGACTTCAACCGCGAAAGGCCGGCTGTCAGATGATCCAGCACGCATCCCGCGGTCAGCGGAACGGTCAGGACCGCTTCCCCGCTCACGGAGGGCAGGGATGAATCCAGGATTACCGGTTGAAGGTGCAAAAGTATCCCCCACGGATACAGGTTTGCGAGCCTGCCTCTAACTGTGTATCAGCGAAACCTGCCAGGACCTGCCCCCGGCCGTCCCGCTCTTGCCCGCGAGCTCGCTTGCGGCCCCGCGAACTCCCCAGTACGTACGCGCCTGATTCCACGACGCCCCGCGCTCGGCGGCATCGATGCCGCATACCGCATCGCGGGCGACCGCGCCACGCTCGATGACCGCGCCATCCACCAGGATGCAGTTGTCCAGAATGGCGCCGGACCCAATGTGGCAGGACGACCACACGGCCGCCCGCCGGATCACGGCGTCACGCTCTATGCGGGAATCGGCGCCGATGGTCGTCGGACCTACGATGGTCGCCCCCTCCTCCACGACGCATCCGGGCCCCACCAGCACCGGCCCGACCATGCAGGCGGTCGGCGCGACCCGCGCGGACGCGTGCACCCGCGCATTTCCCACCGTCCGATAGCTCGACCACAGATCGTGCGGAACGAAGTGCTCGGCGATAGCGTCATTCGCAGCCAGGTAGGACCCGGTCCCCGTGACCTGCACGATGCTGCCGCCCGGAACGACATACGGCATGACGCACCGCCCCTCGCGGTACAGGGCCGGAATCAGCATCTCCTTGATATCTTGGTACCCCTTGGGCGGAACAAGGTCCATAATGCCGCGCGAGGCGACGTAGATCCCCGCCGGTGCCAGCGATCGCACCGAGCGCCCGCGCGTCTCACACACCACCATGGTCAGGTCCGCGGCCTTCTTGCGATGGGCTTCCAGCACGCCCTGCAGATCCACCCGGGCCAGGGCCGTCCCGTCGGCCACGACAAACGCCTCGGCTTGAGTGGCCAGGGCCGCGTCCCGCATGCATCCGGCCGGCCCGCGGGGCGCCACATCCTCGTAGTACTCGAGCCTGCATGTCGACGCAGTCGCCGCGACCCATACACCGACGGAGCACCGGCGTGTCGCTGTTGGCGCACAGACTTGCACGCGCGATTCCATTCGCTCGCAGCCAGTGCAGAACGTAGACTGACGAGCGGTCGGCCGGCGATCGGAAGCAGCGGGCGGGAGCAAATCCGCTCCAGTTCGCCCTTGCCCCACGAGTACACGCCGGCCAGAACGATGCCGTGAAATCCCAAAGGTCCTGTAATGCTCAACATAATCCTACCTCCCCAAGCGCAGTACGGATGCTGATGCCGCGGCGTGATATCCATTGCACAAACAGCGTGTCCATCCTCCCGACCTACTACCAACTGTCAGCGCATGCCTGCGTTGACATCGAAATCGTGTCTTGGATCGGCGTCAGCCTGGTCGCCGACATCCACCGTCTCTGTCAAAGATCAGACCGCCTCTCTCGCCTCGGCCGGTACGCAACAGTCCTCGGATTGCCGCAGGGCCGTTCGCTTCGGACGCACGTCCCTGACCGCCCGGTCCCAGTCAACACGGTCGCCGTACGGCAGCCCGTCCCCCAGAATGGGCTGAATCTGCTCCCATATCCCCTGGCGGTGCCACTCCCGCAGCCTGCGGAAGCACGTCATGCCGCAGCCGCATCCCATCTCATCCGGCAGGTCGTCCCAGGCGATGCCGGTCTTCAGGACGAAGATGATCCCCGTCAGCACGGCCCGGTCCTGCACGATCGGCCGCCCCCCTTGGGGGCGGGCCGGTCGCTCCGGCAGGTAGGACTCGATCAATCGCCAGAGATCATCAGGTATTAGACGCCTCGCCATAGCCTGCTCCTTGGCCACTACTGAAAGGCAGGTTTCGCTACCTGGGCCCGTGAGTGGGCCGCTCGAACACAGGTGCCCATGATTTCCTGAAACGATGGGAAGTGAACAACCGAGGAAAGAACAAACGCATGTAGCAAGCCCTTCCTTCACCGTGAATCCAGTGTAAACTCCGTCCGTGTCGATGACACCGGGGTTTCCCGTGTAATCGATTGTGGTTTAATCACTTACGACGTTTTCCAGCCGCACTGACGAATCTCGCCAGCTACTCGATCACCTCGAGCAGCGACGGGTCGATCTCGAGCTCTGCCGACTGGCCAAGCACTTCAACCCCGACGTACACGTGGCAGATGCCACGCCGCCGCAGCACGACCCCTTCGATGCCTGCCAGGGCACCGCGCATCACGCGGCATCGCCTGCCAACCTTCAGACCCGGATACAAGTCCACGGGCTGCTCACTGGCAACGATCCGGCGGATCTGTTCCAACTCCCCACGAATCCGGTCCTGGTCGACCACCGGCAACACGTTGGCAACCCGGTGCGTCGCCAGCGCCGCGTAACGCTCTTCCTCGCCACCGCACAGGAACAGGTAGCACGGAAACAGCGGCAGGAATCTTTCGATATAGCGGCTGCGAACCTTCCGCCGGTCGTGGATCAGTGGCAGGAAATAACGGATGCCCAGATTGCCCAGATCGCGGGCCAGGGCTTTCTCATGGCGGGACTTCGTCTGAACGACCCACCAGGCCCCCTCGAAAGTCTCAAGGGGGTACAGTGGCGACAGATCCGTATCCGCCCCCATCGGCGCGGACGATACGCCGCCGGGGGCCACTTCTGGTGTTGATACCAATACGTCTGCCATCTGAGTGCGCGGTGGCGGAACTAGCCGCCCCTCCCATTGGCCTCAACTTCCAGGCACATCAACTCCGGCGGCATGAACCACCCGGATCGCACCAGGAACCAAGGCGCATCCAGCTACGCTCGCAACCCCAGAAAATCCCCAACTGCACGACACGATCAAAACACTGACAGAACGAGATGCAAACAATCTCGCCCCTCACCCTCAAGCACTGACATCAGTTGACAACCGTATCGTAGGAAACCCCTTACTGTCAGTCAAGGGGTTTTATTTTAAGACTCGTTAGCCTTATGTAACATTTTGCTGACACAAACGAAAAAACCCCTTCCTCGCGGCACACGCGAACGGAGCACGCCGCAGGCAAGGTACTTACCGTGGCTAGGGTACTACCTAAGGCCGGACCGTAAGAACTACTGTGAGCGGATCACACTTGTAACCGCACTATCTGTGTCATATTCGCCATATTCAAGAAATTCGGTTTTATGGGACATGTCGGCTGAGCACTATGCGCATTTGTCGGTTGGCAACCTGTGAGCAACTCTCGCTTTACAGGCCGCCGTAGCATGTTTTGTCAGATGCCCCGCCATGGAAGGAGAAGAGACGCCCCCTTTTCTACGACAAAACTTCCTTCCCCTCGCGGCCCAAGCGTGGCAGTCCCCGACCGAAAGCCTTGGTCCTATAACAGACGCCTTTCGGATGTGGCAGCATCGGTTGAGCCCATGGACTACGCGCCCGGCCGTAGGGTGAAGACTGTGCTAGTGGAATGCGATGAATCCGCGTTCAGTGCACGCGAGCTGCTTGTCGATAATCCCGGATGTGTCTTTCGGCGAAGCCAAGAAGGGACTACAAACATGAATATCGTGCAGTTGCGGAAGTCGCGGTCGGCGGCAGGTGCAACAGTTCCGTCGCTTCTTCTGATGGTCGTCCTGGCCGGTTTGCTCATATTCGGCTGCGCCGACAACCGCGTCCCCCTGTCGCATTTCCTCGCTACTCAACACCCGGTCGAGCCGCCGCCGGCGCCAGCCGCCTCCCAGCCGGCGGAATCCCCCGCCTCCCAGCCGGCCTTTGTCGCCGACCAGTATATCGGTCCCTACAAGGTCGGACCCGGCGATATCCTGGCTGTCGTCATCACCGGCATCGAACAGACCGGCGTGGTCGCCCCCATCAACGTTCGCATCGACCGCGATGGCAACATCGACCTGCCCATCGTCGGCCGGGTCCACGTGGCTGACCAGGAACTCCAGGACGTCGAAAAGACCATCCAGGCCGCCTACGTCCCCAGCGTCTACCGCCAGGCCGCCATCCACGCCGAACTGCTCAAGCCCCAGATGACCACCGTCCTGGTCGCCGGCGCCGTCACCACCCCCGGCCTGGTCCAACTGCCCCGCACCCAACGCAACCTCCTCTATGCCATCGCCGGGGCCGGCGGCTCCAGCCAGATCGCCAGCGGTGAGGTCGTCCTGCGCCGCCTCCGCAACCCCGACCAGACCGTCACCTACAACCTCCTGCAGCCTGAGCAACTCCAGAAGGCCCTGGCCATGCAGCCGCTCGAGAACGGCGACATCGTGACCGTCACCGCCGCCCAGCCCAATGCCATCTTCATCGGCGGCCTGGTCATGGCCCCGCACGTGCAGGTCAACCCGCCGGGCACGCAGATGAACGTCCTGCAGGCCATCGCCTCGGCCGGCGGGCTGCGCCCGGATCTGACGCCCACGGAGATGACCCTGATCCACCGCATGCCCGATGGCAAGGACATGCACGTGAAGCTCGACGTGGGTCGGATCCAGAAGGGCCAGGACCCCAACATCACGCTCTCGCCCGGCGACATCCTCTGGGTGCCCGACACGCTGCTGACCCGCGCCGAGGACTGGGCCAACCGCAACCTGTATGTCCGGGCCGGCTTCAACTTCGTGGCTACCTATGACGTAACGGGTTCGAGCTATATGAACCAGACAGCCGCGCGGGCAGCCAACGGCGGCACCAACGGCGGCACGCTGCAAAACACGGTCGATCCGCTAGGCTTCCTGAAGAGCCAGCAGCAACTCAACACCATCCAGAACCAACTGCCCGCCCCGCAGTAGCACCGGGGCGGACGGCCTGCAACCGGTCCCACGGCTGGCCTGCGCCGCCAGTCGGCGGGGAACCGCGCCCATCGCGGGTCTTCTGGTGGCCCCGACAGCCCGGGCGGGCAAGACGTACACCGTCGAGCCGCAGAACGGATTCACCGCCGCCTTTGACCAGGCGGGGTGGAGCCCCGCCCAGAAGACCCATTCGCTGAAGAACACCTCCAGCGGCTGGGTCGTCTGGCACGCCAATGCCGGAGCCGGGCTGGTTACCTGTCAGCCGCCGGCCGGTTGGCTTGCCTCCGCGCAGACCGTCACCGTCACCGTGACGCCGGCCCCCACGGCATCCGCGCGACCGACGGGCACGTACGCCGACAACATTACATTCGACTGGCAGATCCGTGTTCTGAGCGACATCAACGGGGATAGCGTCGTGGACGTGCTGGATCTGCTGGCGCTGCAGACGGCCTTCGGCAGCGGGGTCGGCGACCCCAACTACGAGCCACTCTGTGACTTTGACGGTGACGGGTCCGTAGGCATCCTGGATCTGCTCGATTTGATCGCGATGTTCGGGCATCGAGATCGGGTGAAGGTATGGCCGGTCGTTGTCGCTCCCGGCCCGGCCCGCGGACGGCTGCCCAAGTGCCAAGTCGATGCTGGCAAGACGGACCACCGGGCCGCCCTGCACCAGGTCCCCGAGGCGGCGGGCACCGAGGCGGAACTGCTCCGCCGGATCGACACGATCGACTTCTGGTTCTACGTCCCGCGCGGCGTAGGGAGGGTGCGCTTGCACAAGTACGTGCACCTCTATCTGATGGCCTGCCGCTCCGGCGACCTCCGCCACCACGACAAGAGGCCCGGTGGTTCGACATCGACGAGGCGATCGAGAACCTCACGTTTAAGGACGAACGGAAGGTGGTCGAGGAGGCCAGGGGGATGATCACAAGCGGTCAGGAGGTGTAGCTGGCTCTTGCATCCTGGCGAGTTGTACAATGGGTACCATGTCTGACCAGATCGTGGAATATCCTGTCTTTATACGTAGGGACGAGGACTCCGCCTACGAGGTCATTGTCCCGGACCTGCCTGGATGCGGCGGGTGGGACCAGACGCTGCAAGAAGCGATCGAGGAGACCAAAGACTCGGTTCAACTGGATCTGGAGCGACTGATTCGCGAAGGCCAGGCAGTTCCCAGTCCAACGTCAATCCAGGACCACGAGGAGGACCCGCAGTACCGCAGAGGCACCTGGGCCACCGTAGCAATTGACTTGGCACAGTTGGAAAAGCTGCCGCCGTTCGACCCGGCAGCCATAAGGGCCGCGCGGGCGGCAGCGGGTGACGAGATCGCCCGTGCATTCGACGGCATAGGACGAGGCGACGGGACTACCCTCCACGAAGCAGAGGCGATCCGCGATTACGCGTCCAGAGAGGAGCAAGTCAAAGCCCGAGAGCTCGACACGGAGACGCGTTGGCAGGACATCCCACCGGAGGAGATCGAAACGCACAGCATGGCCATGTGCTACATGGACCCGAAGGCCTACTGCTACTACCTCCCGGCGTACTTGGTATGGCAGTTGAAATACGCTCCGATGAGCACAAGTTTCACAGGTGAGGCAACTCTCTATCACCTGGATCCAGACCTGCATGGAGAGCAGATGAAGGACCTCAGCGCCGCACAGCGCCGGGACATATGCAGGTTCCTCCACGTTCTGGTACGGTTCAGCGACTTCGACAGATCCGAATCGCTGGAGGCCAAGAAGCCCCTGCGCAAGTACTGGGGCCGTTTCTGCGACGAGCCTGAGAAGTCCTGAGCCGATTCCACACCGTACTTACGAGGCGAACGCTTCCTCGCCATCACCCCGCCAACGGGGCTTCACCCGCCGCCGCCAGGCGCTGCTTCGCCTGCTCGTAGACATCCGGCGGCAGCGGGCCGGCCGCGACAGCGGCGAGGTTGGCCGCCAGGTGCTCCGGCGTGAGCGTGCCGACGATCGTAGTGTCCATGGCCGGGTGCGAGATCGTATATCGCAGCAGGAAACTCGTGCGGTCCTCGCCGGGAGCCAGCATCTCGTCCATCTTCGCCCGTGACCAGATCTCCCAGCGATCCGTGCGGCCAAGCCCCTGCACCTGGGGATCGCCCCGGGCCACGCCGCCGCGGATGATGATGCCGGCCCCACTGGCAGACGCGGCCGAGATGATCTGCTCGTGCTGGCGCTCCAGGGCGGAGTAGGGAATCTGGAACGTGTCGAACACCCCCCAGCCGATGTACGTCTGGATGGCTGGCGCGGTCGAGGAGATGCCGATCCAGCGGGTCTTGCCCTGTCGGCGGACGTCCTCCATCACCTTGAGCAGCTCGCCCGCCTGGACTGCCTCGACTGGCGCGTTATGGATCTGCCAGAGGTCCACGTGGTCGGTCTTCATCCGCTGGAGGCTCGTCTCGATGTTGTGCAGGAGGCGCTGGCGAGTCCACTCGTGCGTCGTCTCGTCCTTCTGATCGCCCGGGGTGACGACGCAGCCGCACTTGGTCGCCAGGGAGTACTCGCCCCGCCGGCCGGCGATGAATCGGCCGATGAACTCCTCGCTGCGGCCGTAGTCATAGGAGGTGTCGATGAAGTTGATGCCGGCGTCGAGCACTGCATTAAGGACGCGATCGGCTTGCTCGTGGGTGACGCTCCGCCCGCCCCAGATCCGAGGGCCCCGGATTTCCATCGCCCCGTAGCCCAGCACGGTCACCTTCAGCGCGGTCCTGCCCAGCACGCGACATTCCATGCGTTCGCCTCCTTTGATCGACGACAAACCACCGGCGGCCCTGTCTATCGGGCGGGAAGTCTCCCTGCACGTATGATATGCCTGCGCAGCGGCGCAGCAGGTCGACTCAGATGCGGGCCTTGCGGATCGAGGCAATCAGGCTGGGCAGCGGGGCTGTCTTCGGCAGGTAATCCGCCGCGCCGGCCCCGACCATGGCCTGGGCTGTTTCCGTTTCGGCCGACATGGACAGGCCGATGATCCGGACGCGCAGCGAGCTGGCGCCGAATGTGCCGGGTGGCTTCGATACCGTTCAGCGCCGGCATGTTCACGTCCATCAGCACGACGTCCGGCTGCAGCCGCAGGGCCATGTCCACTGCCTCGGGCCCGTCCGTAGCCTGGCCGACCACGTCGATGTCCAAGTGCCCCTGGAGCACCCGGGTCAGCCCGGCGCGCACGGCCAGATGGTCGTCCGCCAGCAGGACCCGAACCTTCCTGCTCGCAACCTGTGTGCCGGTCCGTTCCATAGCAACGCCTTCCCGCGACAAGGCATTCGCACCGCCGGACCATCCCTAACGGCCCGGCCGCAGGATCATAGGCCCCAGGTCGTTGGGGTTCCGGCGTATCGGGCAATACCCTATGGCGGATTCAGGGGTCGGGTACTGCGCCGCACAGGGAATTGCGGTCTTGAGGTGCAGTGACTGGCTCAGTCCGTCTCGCCAGCCATCAGGTCGTCCAACTCGTCGGCCAGGCCGCTGTCCAGGTCCGGGTCGGCCTGCATCCAGGCGGCCACCTTCCGTCGCGGCAGGCGGATCTCGAAGGTTGCGCCCTCACCGCGCGGGGACTGCACGCTGACCGTGCCACCCATGTCGGTGATCAGGCCGTGCACCACCGCCAGGCCCAGGCCCGGGTTGCGCCCGCGCCGCCGGCCAGCTCGCCCTTGGTGGTAAAAAACGGCTCGAAGACGCGGTCCACCAGCTCCGGCAGGATGCCCGGGCCAGTGTCGCGGATCCGCAGGATCATCTCCCGTTCCGTCTGACGCAGCGAGATCCGCAGCACGCCGCCTTCGGCCATCGCCTCGCGGGCGTTGGTCGCAAGGCGGTTGAGCACCTCCAGCATCGACTGGCGCGGCACGGCGTACACGTCGACGGGGTTCAGGTCCAGTTCCAGCCGGATCGAGTGCTCGGCCAGCTCCGGCTCGACCGCCTCGCAGAAGAACAGGATGGCCTCCGTCAGGTCCGCCAGGTCGGTGTCCTTGCGTTGAGCGCGGGCGAAGACCTGCAGCTGGCGGATCAGCTCGCTGGCCCGGCCCGTCGAGGCCCCGATCCGCTCCAGGGCCCGGCGGTGCACCGTCGAGTCGTTGCTGGCCAGCGCGAAGTCGATGCTCGTCAGCATTCCCCCCAGCAGGTTGCTGAAGTGGTGGGCCACCGCCCCGGCCAGTTCCCGCAGGGCCGTCATCTCCACCGACCGGAGCAGTTCCCGGTCCAGGGCATCGCGGTGCTCGGCCTGCAGGACCCACGCCGCTACGCCGCTTGTCCGGTCGTCCGCGTCGTGCAAGGGTCTCGAATGCACCGCCACCCGCACGGGCGCGCGGTTCGGCGGGCGAAGGTTCAGAAACAGCTTGTGATCGTGGTCGCACGCCAGCACGTGCTTGAACAGCCGCAGGATCATGTCCCGCCGGTTCTCCGGCGTGAGCTCCAGGATCGATCGGCCCTGCCAGCCGTCCGCAGCCAGGTCGAACAGCTCCCGACCCGCGCGGTTGACCAGCGTAAGCTTCAGGTCGCGGTCCACCAGCAGCACGGCCATCGTCGAGGCCTCGAGGGCCTCGCGAAGCACCTGGATGTCAAGCGGTTCCGATATCATTTCCCTGAAGTTGCCGCCTTCGACTCCCCGCCGCTGCCCGGCCGACTCAGATCCAACACCCGCGGCACGATCACCAGGATCATCTCGTAGGGCTCCGCGTCGATCGGAGTGACGAGGAACTCCCGGCCGAGCAGCCCCACGCGGGCCACATCCGCAGCCGGCCCTAGAACGATATAACCGCCGGGCCCGACAACCAACCGGCAAGTAAGTTCCTGGAACACTTTCCCCTCGTACACGGGCACCTGTGCCACGCCCAGGGGGGTCGGCTTGAAGCTCACCCCACTCTGGTCCTGCCGGACCTCTGGGGTGATATAGACAACCACCTGTTCGATATTGTCACTATTGAACTCCCAGGTGATCCGGAACACGTCCGTCGCGCCCGCAAACGAGCCACCCGACAACGTCCCGTTGCTCCGGTAAGAGAACACCGTCTGGTCCAACGGGTCGTTGTTCAGCAGCAGGTTGACCGCCAGGCTGTTCGGCGGGCTCGGCGGCACCATCCGCACGATCCGCCGCGACACGGTCTCGAGAATCGCATGCACCGGCGGCCACGACTCCTGCGTCCCCAGGCCCACCCGCAGGCCATTGCGCTGCAGGTGCATCTGCGTCTCGACGCCGACCGCCTGCTCGTCCAGGTGGTCCCAGATCTTCTGCGACCGGCTGAACTCCCCCAACGGCGCCTGCACCTGGAGGACGTTGAATTGTACGGCCTTGATCGCCATGTCCTGCGTGACCATCGGCACACCCGGGGCCAGGGCGATCGCGAACGGGTTGTCCTCGGTCGAGACCTTTGGCATCGCCGGCTGCGGCGCAGGCCGAGCCGGCCTGGCGGACCTGGAAGCCTGGAAGCCTTGGGCCGGCTGCGAAGCGGGTGCCCCGAACCACTGCGGCCTGTCGCCGCAGCCAGCCATCCCCCCCGCGACCGCTGCGGCCAGCACAGCCCAAACTGCGATTCGCGCCCTGCCGCGGCTGTCCCGCTTTGCCGGCGATTTCCGCTTCCACATCCTCATCCGCCGCTTCCGTTCTCCCGCATCAGCACCAGGTTGTCGCGGTGTACGGCCTCCTCGTACGGCGCGGCCCCGAGCGCCTGCGCGATCTTGCTGCTGGGCAGCCCCTTGATCTGGACGAGTTCCTGCGCCGAGTAATTCACCAGCCCCCGGGCCAACTCACATCCCTGCGGGCCCACGATCTGCACGATGTCCCCCCGCTCGAACCGCCCCGTCACACCCACCACCCCGATCGGCAACAGGCTCTTGTTGCCCACCGTCAGGGCCTTGACCGCCCCCGCGTCGATCTGCACCTTGCCGGCCGGCCGCGCGACCATCCGGATCCACCGATCCCGCGCGGGCATGCGGTTCGAGGCCGGCACGAACACCGTGCCCAGCCGCTCGCCCGCCAGTAGCCGCACGATCACATCCTTGGTCCGGCCGTTGGCGATCGCGGCGATCGCCCCGGCGTCGGTAACCATCCGCATGGCCTCGAGCTTGGTCATCATCCCGCCCGAGCCCAACGCGCTCTTGCCGCCGGTCACCAGCGAGTAGACGTGCTGGTCCACCGCCTCGACCAGCTCCACCACCTGCCCGTCGGCCAGCAGGCCGTCCACCACCGTCAGGATGATCAGCGCATCGGCCTCGACCAGGTTGGCTACCAGCGCCGACAGGACGTCGTTCTCGCCGAAGCGGATCTCCTCGACGGCCACCGGATCGTTCTCGTTGATGATCGGCACCGCGTCCAGGTCGTGCAGGTTGGCCAGCGTGTTGCGGATGTTCAGGTAGCGGATGCGGTTGTCCACGTCGCTGCGGGTCAGCAGGATCTGCGCCGCGTGCAGGCCGTGCCGCGCGAAGGCTCGCTCGTACACGTGCATCAGCGCCGCCTGGCCCGTGGCCGCCAGGGCCTGCAGCTTGGCCACATCCCAAGGCCGGCCCTTCATGCCCACCAGCCCCATGCCCGCCCCGATGGCCCCGGAGGAGACGATGGTCACCTCGCAGCCGCGCTTGCGGAGCTGCGCCACCTGCCGCACCAGCGCGCTGATCCGCGCGGTGTCGAGCACGCCGCCGTCCTTGGTCAACAGCGCAGTGCCGACCTTGACGACGATCCGTCGCGCCGCCCGCAGGACTTCCTGCCTGAGTTTCATACTGGGCATGGTCTTGTACGCCTTACGGATTTCCCGTGCCATCCGGCGGCGGATCGCCGCCGCTGACTCGTCCCTCGTCCCGCGCCCCTCGCCCCTGCTGCTCCAGCAACTCGCACACCAGGTCGAGCGTCCGCTGGCTGGCGCCCTTGTTCGCGCGGATCGCCTCCTGGCCGCGGCGACCCATCTCCCGGGCCCTTGCCGCATCGGCCAGCAGCTCAACCACCTTGCCGGCCAAGGCGTCCTCGCCGCCGACCGTACAGGCCGCGCCAGCCTCGGACAGGACCTTCATCGGCTCGGCGAAGTTGAACGCGTGCGGGCCCACCAGCACCGGCTTGCCCAGGCCCGCCGCCTCCATCATGTCCGAGCCGCCCATCGGCACCAGGCTGCGGCCCACGAAGGCCACCCGGCTGATCGCGTAGAACTTCCGCAACTCGCCCATTGTATCGCCCAGCACCACCTGGTCGCGAGCCAGCGCCTGGCCCGGCGGGGACTTGCACCGGCTGCGGCGGAGGCAGCGGAACCCCATCCGCGTGATCGTGTCAGCGACCTCGTCGAAACGCTCGGGCTTGCGCGGCACGATCGCCAGCCGCGCCTCCGCCTGGCGCTGCTGCACCCGTCGGTGCGCATCCAGGATCACCCGCTCCTCGCCATCGCCCGTCCCGCCGGCCACCCACAGTGCCGTCTGTCCCGTCGCGCGAAGCTGCGCGGCCAGATCCTCGGCCCCGGCCACGCTGTCGGCCACCTCGGCGGTGTCGAACTTCATCGACGGCAGGACGCGGATGCGATCCGCCGGCGTGCCGAGCGCGGCAAAGCGCTCGGCAACCACCTGGTCAAAAGCGACTACGAGCGTCAGGGCCCGGAACATCGGCCGGACCAGCGGGCCGATGCGTCTGTAGCGGCCGAAGGCCTTCTCCGTCAGCCGGCCGTTGACGATGACCACCGGGATGCCGCGCCGCTGCGCCAGGTCCAGCAGGTTGGGCCAGGTCTCCAGCTCCGCCAGCACGATCGCCGACGGACGGAGCCGGTCCAGCGCACGGCGCACCCAGCGGCTGAAGTCCAGGGGGAAGCGAAAGACCGAGGCGAACGAGCCGTACAGTTTCGTCGCCCGCTCGAAGCCGGTGTCGGTGGTGCTGCTGACCATCAGGTCGGTATCGGCCAGGCGCGTCCGCGCCTGCTCGACGAACGAGCGGACCAGGTTGGCCTCGCCCAGGGAGACGCAGTGGATCCACAGCCCACCGTGCGCGCCGTCGCGTCGCGGGACATAGCCCATCCGCTCCTTCCAGCCGTGGCGGTCCTTGCCCTTGACCGCGATCCGGTAGCCCAGGATCGGCAGGCCCAGCGCCAGGTACGCCGCGTCGGTCAGCCACATCCGTGCCTTGCTCATCTTGCGAACAGCCTACGCCTTCTTTCCCGTGTCCTTGCCGCAGCACTTCTTGTACTTGTAGCCGCTGCCGCAGGGGCACGGGTCGTTGCGCTTCGGCTCCTTGCCCTCGTTCTTGATCGGCTCGACCGGCTTGGGAAGCGGCGGATCGTCCACGCCCGGCAGCTGCTCGGCGTAACGCTTGTCTTCCTCCTTCTTGCGGAGGAACCGACTGAAGAAACCTTCTTTGGTCATATGCACTCCTGCTAATCGTTAATGGTTAATCGTTAATTGTAATAGCCAGAGCTCGATTCCGGCGCGGCAATTGTTGTCGTTAACCATTAACAATCATCCATTGTACGGTTTAGCCATTTCACGCTGCTGCGCAGAGGGCGAACTGCAGCGTGTTCCATAATCCTCGCACTCGGCCCTTCAGGGTCGAGTTGCTGTTTATTCGGTCTGTCCACAGGACCCTTCGCAGTGTTGCCAGCATGTCCAAGTGCGTCGGATGGTCCTTGGGCCCTTGCCAGTCCGTTCCCTTCGGCTGGGCAGTCGTGGCCTTGGCCCCGTACGTCAGGTACCACGCCTTGACCAAGGTCTGGACGACCAGGGCCATCGGCGCTTGGCGTTCGACCGTCCGCTCACACCAGCCCTGCACCTTCTCCAGGCCCTCCAACTGCTTGCCCTCCTGAATCGACTCCTCAATCGGCCAGCGGCCGGAGAACCGCTCGATGATCTCGACCTCGGCCACCGCCGAGTCCGTGCAGAACATGTAGTCGTCTTTCTGCTGGCCCTCCGGGTCGCGGACGATCAGCAGTTGGATCGGTCGATCCCGGCTGACGTGGTACCATAAACACACGATCGAGAGCACCTGACGCTTGCGCCGCTTGCCATAAACCAGTGCTTCGACCGTACGCCAGCCCTTCTTGCGGCGGGCGGCCAGTTGCCGCGGGGTCGGCAGGCGCTTGCCCTTCTTGCGTGGCTGGCCTCGCTGCCCAGGCCGGCGCTTCGGCGGCAAGGCGTACAGCGCCGCGTCCGATCGAATCCGCGACACCAGATTCGACCGCGCCCCAGCCGTCGCCGCCACGACCTCCCGTGTGGCATATTGTCCGTCCGTCGCGATCCGCAGACACCCGTCCGGTAAGGCCTCGCGGGTTTGCCGGATCATCTCGGCGGCAATCTGTTGACGCGTGCGGAAGGGATGCTGGTGACTGCAATCGACTGGCTTGCGGTACAGCGTGAACCACACCGGCAGGCCGATCACCCAGTTCGGCCAACGCTTGGGACGCAGCATCGCCGTTGCGATGACCCAGTTGTGCGACCAGTGCACCACGGTTTTGAGCGTGTTGGAGACCGAAGCATCCTTGAAGTAGCCGGCGAAGGCCACGTGCCTGCCGCAGCGCCCGCAGGTCGTATCGTCGATGGCCAGATCGATCCCCTGCCAGAGCCCCTGGCTTCGGATCAAGGGCGCGACCACCTCGACCAGCAGCAGACGGCTGACCTCCGGCAGAGTCCAAGCCGAGCGGTAGAAGAACCGTTCGTAGACCGTCCAGTGCTTGGCCGCGTGGCCCAGCAGCGACGTCCCGATCGTGCACACCAGATTGGTGACGGTCGGTTTGCTGCGGCACAGCACCCAGCCGGTGGCTATATGCAGGAACGTCAGGAAGGTCGGATCGGTAAACGCCGGACCCAGGCGTTGACAAAGGGCCTCCCAACCGGTTACCAAGGCAGCATCCATGCTGACCTCCTGTCGTGCAGTCTTGACACCTACACGCTAGGAGCGTTGGCATGGATTTTCTTATTGTCGACGATATCATGGGTTACACTCAAAAACGGCTAAAGTTCACATCCATTAACAATTAACGATTTTGTCAATCTCCCAATCCTCTGCCATGGCACTTCTTGTACTTCTTGCCCGACCCGCAGGGACACGGGTCGTTGCGGCCGACCTTCGGCACGTCGCGACGGATCGGCTGGATCACCTGCGGGGTGTCCGTGCCCTGGCTGCGCATCGCGGCCTGCTGGTCCGGCGTGGGTTCGACGGCCAGGCCCGCGCCCGTCGCGTCGGCGTGCTGCGTCTGCGAAACCTGGTAGACGCTGCGGACGCTGCTCTCATCCACGATCTGGACCTTGAAGATCATGTCCGTCACGTTCTCCCGGATGCTCGACATCATCTCCTGGAACATCCGGAAGCCTTCCCGCTTGTACTCGATCTTCGGGTCCCGCTCCGCGTAGCCGCGCAGCCCGATGCCCTCCTTCAGCCGGTCCATCGCGTACAGGTGGTTCTTCCAGCCGTCGTCGTAGATCCGCAGCAGCACCACCTGCTCCAGCATCGTCAGCTCATACCGGAGCATCTCGGTGCCCGGCCCGCAGCAGCACCTCCCGCGGATCGGCATCTTCCGACATCTCTTCCTCACGGAACGCCTGGCCGAACCGCTGCTTCGCCCACTCGATCCACTGCTCGCGCGGCTGGGCCAGCGCCCGGTCGATCTGCTCGGCGAGCGGACCGTTCTCCATGTGCCGCCGGTTGATCTGGACCAGTTCCTCGTAGAGCCTCCTTGCCGTTGTGGCCGCGGATCTGCTCGTCCGTCCAGTCGAGGTCGAACTTGCGCTTGACCCAGTGGCGCAGCCGCTCGATCGCGTAGACGTTCCGACACCTGCCCCTGCGCCGCCTGGCCGATGCTCGTCTCCAGGGCCCACTCCACCGGGTAGCGGACCTCCCGCTCGCGGTAGCCGGCCCGCACCCGCTCCTGCATCAACGACTCGATGGCGTCGCGGCCCAGGGGCGCCAGCTCGCCCACCTCGATTGTGATCTGGAACTTGCCCCGCGCCCAGTCCGCCAGCGCCCGCTTGCCGATCTGCGGGTCCAGCCACCGCTTGACCGGCGAGAGGTCCGCCGCGTGGATCCTCTGCTCCGCCGCCTCCAGCAACGCATCCCGGATGTCCCCGGGCGTCATCTTGCGGAGCTGGTTCTGCGACAGCGTGATCCCCCAGCGCGTTTCGGCCCAGTGGCTCAGGCTCCGCAGGTCCCAGTCCTCCGGCGGGGTGTCCTCCGCCACGTACTCGCCCAGGTTGATGTCGATCTGGTCCCGCGCCGCGTCCACCCCTGCCTCGCGGATCTCCCGCGCCAGGGAGTCAAAGTCCTCCTCGGCCACGTTGCCCGGCGAGATCGAGACTTCCAGGGCCGTGCGGCACCACTCGCCGATGCACTCGCCCGGGTACCCCGGCGCCAGGAACTTGTCGACCGCCTGCGCAATCGATTCGTCGATCATCTCCCAGATCAGGTCCGACAGGTCGCGGCCCTCGAGGATCTGCTGCCGCTGCCCGTAGAAGATCCGCCGCTGGTAGTCCATCACCTCGTCGTATTCCAGCAGGTTCTTGCGGACCGAGAAGTTCCGCTCCTCGACCTTCTTCTGCGCCCGCTCGATGCCCTTGCTGACGCTGCGGTCCTCGATCGCCATGCCCTCCTCGAAGCCCAGCGTGTTGAGCATCTTCAGCATCCACTCGCCCATGAACAGCTCGAGCAGCTCGTCCTGCAGCGACAGGAAGAAACGGCTGGAGCCCGGGTCGCCCTGCCGGCCGGACCGGCCGCGCGAGCTGGTTGTCGATCCGCCGCGCCTCGTGCCGCTCCGTGCCGACGATGTGCAGGCCGCACGGCACCAGCAGCGGACAGATCTTGCGGCCCATCGCGGGAAACCGCGGGTCGAGCTTCGGCTTGCAGCAGTGGGCGCAGTTGCTCTTGGGATCGTAATCCGGGCAGTGGATGCAGCACTTCGTGCCCGTCACCCCCGACTCCTGCCAGTCGCGGCGGGCCTGCTGCTCCGGCGTGCCCGACCCCGGTCCCAGGTCACCGATGCACTTGGGGTAGACCACCCCGGGCGCCAGCTTGATGTCCGTGCCGCGGCCGGCCATGTTCGTCGCGATCGTCACGTTGCCCAGCAGACGCCCCTTGCCGCTCACCGGCGGGTGCTGCTGGCCGGCCTTGGCGACGATCTCCGCCTCGCGGGCGTGGTACTTCGCGTTGAGCACCTCGTGCTCGATGCCGTACACCCGCGTCAGCATCGCGCTGAGCTTCTCGCTCTTTTCGATGCTGGTCGTGCCGACCAGCACGGGCCGGCCGATCACCACGTCGCCCGCCGGCCCGCTCGTACGCCGGCCACAGCAGCTCGCCCTTGCCTTTGCCGTCGTTCCACTCGGCCAAGGCCTCGTCGATGTAGCGAAGCGTCCTGTCCGAGTCGGCGGCAGATGTCGCGGAAGTGGCCCAGGATCGTCGCCACCAGGTCCAGGTCCTCGGGGCACCTGCCGCTGTGGACGGCGTGGATCTCGTCGACGATCGCCCGGTACTTGTCGTCGCTGGTCTTGTAGATCTTGTCGTTGTGGTCGACGCGGTTGACCGGGCGGTTGGTCGGGATGGCGACCACCTCGAGTTTGTAGATCTTCATGAACTCGTCGGCCTCGGTCATGGCCGTGCCGGTCATGCCCGCCAGCTTCTTGTACAGCTTGAAGAAGTTCTGGATCGTGATCGTGGCCAGCGTCTGCGTCTCTTCCTTGATCGTGACGTTTTCCTTGGCCTCGACCGACTGGTGCAGGCCGTCGGACCACTGCCGGCCGTGCATCAGCCGCCCCGTGAACTCGTCGACGATGATGACCTCGCCCTCGACGACCCGTATTCCTTGTCGCGCTCGTAGACCGCGTGGGCCCGCAGGGCGTTCTCGATCAGGTGCGGCCAGTCCATGTTCGCGCCGACGTAGAAGCTGCCGATGCCCATCTCCTCCTGGGCCGCGTCGACGCCATCGTGGGTCAGGTGGGCCTCTTGCGGTCCGCGCTCGACGACGAAGTACTGCGTGTGGTCGATCGCCTCGGCCTCGTCCTCGTTGACCCACAACGGGTCGATTCGGAACTTCTCCACCGCGCCCTGGAACTTCGGGATTGCGAGGCCGCGTCTCGCGGCGGGCCGTTGCGCTGCCACTCCGACAGCCGCCGGCCGGTCTCGTTGTTCGCCTCGCCCTGCTTGCGGACCAGCAGGCGCGCGACGTGGTCGGCCATCTTGTAGCGGTTCGCGTCATCGTGCGCCGGGCCGGAGATGATCAGCGGCGTGCGGGCCTCGTCGATCAGGATACGTGTCCACCTCGTCGACGACCGCGTAATCCAGCCGCCCCTGCACCTGGTCGACCAGGCGCATCTTCATGTTGTCGCGCAGGTAGTCGAAGCCGAACTCGCTGTTGGTGCCGTAGGTGATGTCGCAGGCGTACGCGTCCCGCCGGATCCCCTCCACGCCCCCGGGGTCCACCTGGCTCTGGATGTAGCCGACCCGTCAGCGCCCAGCAGCTCGAAGATCGGCAAGGCGAATTCCGCGTCGCGCTTCACCAGGTAGTCGTTGAGCGTGATGACGTGGACCTTCTTGCCCTCCAGGGCCTTCAGGTAGATCGCCAGGTAGCAGACGATCGTCTTGCCCTCGCCGGTCTTCATCTCGGCGATGTCGTTGTGGTAGAGCACCATCCCGCCGACCAGCTGCACCTTGAAGTGCCGGTGCTGCCGCGCCCGCCGCGACGCCTCCCGCACGGTGGCGAAGGCCTCCGGCAGGATGTCGGCCGGCGTCTGCCCCTCCCGCAGCCGCTGGCGCAGCTCACCCGTCATGGCCAGCAGCTGTTCCGGACTCTTCTCGCGAAACTCCGGCTCCAGGGCGTCGATCTGCTCGGCGATCACCGCGTACCGCCGGATGATCCGCTCGTTGCGGCTGCCGAGGAGCCCCACCAGGAACCGGTTGACGACCTGCTGTATGTCCATGAGCCCGTATCTGCCTTTCGATCGCGATACCTCGCTGCTCGCACCCGGCGCCGCCGCGGCCGCATCCGTCTTCCAGCCGCCTTGCACCAACCAGCTGGCGCCAAACCCGTTGCGATTACATCCTCACCCGGAGCCGCGTGTCTTTCCGCAGGCCCATGCCCGCCCCCGGCGTATCCTTCGGCGCACCTGCAGCCGCCCGGGCGGCAACGCATAGCCTATAGGCTTTGTCCATAAACGCAACTGCCCGCGGCTCATGCGGTGGCGCAGGGGCACGGCAGGCCACGACCTCTTCCAGCCGCCCGGTGCCCTCAAACCGCCTATATTATGGTATCGCAGACCCTTACGCCAACGTGCGCAGGCCGCCCCTCAAGGCGGATTGCTGACACGGTGGAATCGCTGCCTGCCTTGGCGTGCCGACAGCATGGAAGTGTCATGGACAGACACGTCGGGTGCCGTTGCTCAGGATTCGGGACTCGTCTTTACGCCATCCCCACGAACAACTTCTCCGCCAGGGTCGTCACCTGGGCCATGATCTCCGGCCGGTTGCGGATGCTCTCGCTCGATGTGCCCACCGAGATCGGCAGGGCCTCGACGACATCGAACGCCCCGAGCCGCTTGAAGAACGCCCCCAGTCGCTGGGCCAGCTGCTCGTAGAACTCGTTTCGCGGGGCCTCGTACGTCAGGATCAGGGCCGCCCGGTGCGTGCCGGGCAGCTTGCGCCGCGTATTGGCCAGACTGTACAGCCTGTCCAGGAAGATCTTCATCTGGCCCGAGACGCCGTCGAAGAAGATCGGCGCAGAGAAGACCCACGCCTTGGCCTTCGACAGCTTGGCGTACACCCCCTGCAGCTCGTCCGGCTGGACGCACTCGCCCTCCTCGGCGCAGCCAAGGCAAGCCTGGCAGCCCTTGAAGTACAGGTCGTTGAGCGTCACTTCCTCGGTGTTGAGCCCCTTGTCCCGGGCGATCTCGAGGACCTCGTTCAGCACAGCCGTCGAATTCCCGATCCGGCGCGGACTCCCGGCCACACCCAAAACCTGGGCAACCATGATTCTGTCTCCCGTTCGGTACAGTAAAAGTGCTCTTTTACATCTAACGCGCCGGACCGCTAGGGTCAATGAGATTGTGAAAAAATTCCCGCATTGCGTCGGATTTGGCTGTAACTACCTGAAAACGAAAGTCTTATGGTTTGGTAACAGGCAGCATTTCGGTATCGGCGTGGACGAGGCCGCCGCTCTGGGGATCATGTTATCGTTGTCATCCCGACCAGGTTATACGGTACGTGCTGGAGGACCCTGCCGTCACTCCCACTCGATCGTGCTGGGCGGCTTGCTAGAGATGTCGTACACCACCCGGTTGACCCCCTTGACCTCGTTGATGATCCGGTTGCTCGCCCGGCCGAGTAGCTCGTAGTCCACGCGGGTCCAGTCAGCCGTCATGTAGTCGGTCGTGTCCACGCAGCGGATCGCGATGACGTGCTGACCCTCGTAGGCTCGCGCATCGCCCATCACGCCGACGCTCGAGACCGGCAGCAGGACCGTGAACGCCATCGAGATCTTGCGGTACCAGTTGGCTGCCTGGACCTCCTCCAGCAGGATCACGTCCGCCGCCCGCAGGATCTCCAGCCGCTGCGGCGTGATCTCGCCGATCATCCGCACCGCCAGGCCCGGCCCCGGGAACGGGTGCCGCCAGACGATCTCCTCCGGCAGGCCGAGCTGCTCGCCCACCTGCCGCACCTCGTCCTTGAACAGGTCCCGGAACGGCTCGATCAGCTCGAAGCCCAGCTCCGCCGGCAGGCCCCCCACGTTGTGGTGCAGCTTGATGTTGGCCGCCGTGCCAGCCACGTTGTGCCCCGACTCGATCACGTCCGGGTACAGCGTGCCCTGCGCCAGAAACCGCGCGTTGGGGATCGAGCGGGCCTCGGCCTTGAATACCTCGATGAATTCGTGGCCGATGATCTTGCGCTTCTCCTGCGGATGCTTGACCCCCTGCAGGTGCGTCAGGAATCGCTCCGCCGCGTCCACCACCCGCAGGTCGATGTGGAAGTGCCCGCGGAAGGTCGCCTCGACCATCTTCGCCTCGTTCGTCCGCAGCAGCCCGTTGTCCACGAAGATGCACGTCAGCCGCTCGCCGAGCGCCTTGTGCAGCAGCATGGCCGCCACCGACGAGTCCACCCCGCCCGACAGCCCGCAGATCACGCGTTCGTCCGGCCTGACGCGCCGGCGGACCGACTCGACCGTCTCGTCGATGAACGAGCCGATCTTCCAGTCGCCCTCGCAGCCGCACACCTCGTACAGGAAGTTCCGCAGGATCTGCGAGCCGTACGGCGTGTGCGTGACCTCCGGGTGGAACTGCACCCCGTAGATCGGCCGGTGCGCGTGCTTGGCCGCCGCGATCGGGCAATTGTCGGTCGTCGCCAGCGGGATGAAGTCCGCTGACAGGTCATTGACCACGTCGCCGTGGCTCATCCAGACCGTCATCTGCTGCGGCACATTCGCCAGCAACTCGTCCGGGTGGACGATCGACAGGTGCGTTCGGCCGTACTCGCGGGCCTTGGCGCTGCTCACCTGGCTGCCCAGCAGCAGGCACGCCAGCTGCAGGCCGTAGCAGATGCCCAGCACCGGCACGCCCATGTCCAGTAGGGCCTTGTCGCACCGCGGCGCGCCCGCCTCGTAGACGCTGGCTGGCCCGCCCGAGAAGATCAGGCCCACCGCGTGGATCTCGCGGAGTCTCTCGACCGTGACGGTCGGCGGCACGATGATGCTGTAGACATGGTTCTCGCGGACGCGCCGGGCGATCAGCTGCGTGTACTGCGAACCGAAGTCGATGACTGCGATCGTTTGCCTCATTTGTACCGATCCCTCCAGCGGCCCGCGCCGGCCTGTGTTCGGTCACTCCCGCCGCTGCCGCGGGAAACCGGGGATTCTAGCGAGCCGGAGGAGCGATAGCCAGCCCGATTGAACCTCGCGGTGGTTGTTATTCGGTAACGGGGAGGTTGAGGGGAACCCCGACTCTCGCCCCACAAGAAGCCCGCCGCCGGCAAATGGCGTGGTTCCGGCCGTCGGTACCAGCTATACTGATCTGTAGATCGAGACTTGTGCAGCAAAGGGGGATACCTGGAATGCGTTGCTCTGTTCTGGCCGCAATCTGTATGGGCCTGCTGGCTGCATCGAGCCCGGCGGTCCTGAACGTCAAACTGACAGCTGACAAGACCGCCCTCGCCCCCGGCGAGACCACCACCGTCCGCGTCCTCGCGCAGGGCACAGCCGCGGGCCTGTTCGCTCTCGGCGGCAACATCACCGCCGGCGGCGACGCCGTCCTGGTCGCCAACGCCGGTTCGTTTGCCTGGGTAGCCGCGTTCGACTCCACTACCCCCGCAGCCGTCCCCGGCGCCGCCGGCAGTAATGGCGGCTGGTCCGGCTTCGGTTCCGGGCAGACCGATTTCCTCCACCACCTCGACCCCACGTACGCCAAGGCCGATTACGTCCAGGTGGCCAGCTACACCGTCACCGCCCAACAGGCCAACGGTACCGCCACCCTCTCCTTCGCCGGCGCCGCCATTGGCGGTTTCAAGCCCATTGAGACCAATGGCGGCACCAGCCTCGGCACGTTGACGCCCGTCGCCATCACCGTTACCAACCCGGGAGGCGGCGGAGGCGGAGGGGGTGGAGGTGGCAGCGGTGGCGGCGGTGGAGGCAGCGGTGGCGGAGGCGGGGGTGGCGGTGGCGGGGGTGGCGGTGGAGGCGGCGGCAGCCCCGGCACGACCCTGGTCGGTGACGTGGATGGCGATGGGATCGTCGGGATCCTGGACGTACTGCGGCTGGTGCAGGCCTTCGGCTTCTCCAAGGGCCAGACCGGCTACGACCCCGCCTGCGACTTCGACAATAGCGGCACCGTCGACATGGCCGACCTGGCCGCCTTGGCCGGCAACTTCGGCAAGACGAAGTAGCTACCGCAGTTTCACCGTCGCCAGCGCCGCCGCTGCGCAGATCGCCGAGGCCAGCCAGAACCGGATCACCACCTGCGTCTCCTTCCACCCGCCCATCTGGAAGTGATGGTGGATCGGCGCAGCGGAAGATGCGCCTGCCGGTCAGCTGGAACGAGGCGATCTGCAGCACCACGCTGAGCCCCTCGATCACGAAGATCGCCCCCACCAGCACCAGCATGATCTCTTGCCGCGTCACCACCGCCACGTACCCGATCAGCCCGCCCAGCGTCACGCTGCCGATGTCACCCATGAAAATCCGCGCGGGGTAGCAGTTGTACCACAGGAACCCCAGGCACGCCCCCACCATCGCCCCGCACAGGATCGCCAGCTCATCCGCCCCCACCACGTGCGGCATCAGCAGGTACTTCGCCCAGTCCGACGCCCCCACCGCCACCGCCAGCAGCATGAACGAGAAACTCACCATCGCGGTACACCCGCTGGCCAGCCCGTCCAGCCCGTCCGTAAAGTTCACCGCGTTGCTGGTCCCCGCGATCACCAGCACCGCTGTCACCATGAATACCCCCAGCGGGATCGTGTACGCCCCGTCCACCCCTTTCAGGAACGGGATGTACAGCTTGTGGTAGGAGGCCACCTCGTCCGGATTGTGGCTGCCGTGCAGGTAGATGAAGTACGCCAGCACCACCCCCAGCCCCAGCTGGAAGATCAGCTTCTCCCACATCTTCAGCCCGTCCCGCGTGCCGCCCCGCTTCTTGGCCGAGAGCTTCAGCCAGTCATCCACCCCCCCGACCGCCGCCAGCCAGAACGTGCACAGCAGCGCCATATGGATGTAGAAATTCGTCAGGTCCGACAGCAGCAACACTGGGACCAGGATCCCAGCCAGGATAATGACCCCGCCCATCGTCGGCACGTTGGCCTTGTTCTGCATCAGCTCGTTGAGCTTGGCGTTGTCGAACTCCGGGATGTCCCCGATCTTCAGCTTGACCAGGGCCTTGATGGCCGGCGGCGCGACAACCAGCGCCGTGACAAACCCCAGCAGGATCGCGATCGTCGCCCGAAACGGCGGATTCTCATAAGCATAATGCCGGCCGGCAAACATCAGGTGCAGCAAATGGTAGAGCACGTCGTTTATGTCCCTGTAGGTCCGATGGGTACGGCAACATCAGCATATATCGTGTTTTGTGTCCGCTTTCCATTGGCCAATGATAGGCTCATCCCCCGTTCGCCCGCCCCCCAAACGCCTGCTGGATCGGCCCGAGCACCTTCTCCAGGTGCATCCCCCGCGAACCCTTCAATAGCGCCAGGTCCCCGGACCGGAGCAACTTGCCGATCCCCTTGGCCGCCGCCTCGGCGTCGCCGAAGCGATGCACCGCCAGCCGCCCGTCCCCCGCCGCCGCCGCGTCCGCCAGGTGCTGGGCGTTGGGCCCGACCGCCACCAGGCAGTCAATGCACCCGAGCCGGGCCAGTCCCGCCCCCGCCCGCTCGTGCAAGCCTCGGGACTGCTCCCCCAGCTCCAGCATGTCTGCCAGTACTGCTACGCGGCGTCCACCCGCCGGGGGCGCCATGTCCGCCAGCGTCGACAGGGCCGCCGCCATGCTGGCCGGGTTGGCGTTGTACGCGTCGTTGATCACCGTCACCTCACCGTACCGGGACCGCTGCAAGCGCATCTCCGGCGGCCGGACCTCGCCCAGGGCCTCGGCGATCTGCTCAGCCGGCATCCCGCATCGGCTGCCGATCGCCCAGGCCGCCGTCGCGTTGGTCGCGTTGTGCCGTCCGGACATCCGCATCGTCACCAGCCACCGCCCATTGACCTTGAACCGCAGGACCTCCCCGTCCGCCTCCACGCACTCAGCCCGCAGCTCCGCCTCCTGGCACGTCCCGAACGTCAGAATCCTGCACCCCGCCGACCGCAGGTACGGCCGCACGACCGGCTCGTCGATGTTGACCGCCGCGAAGCCCGTCGCCGGCACGTAGTCCAATAGCGACGTCTTCTCCCTGGCCACCCCCTCCAGCCCGCCCAGCCCCTCGATGTGCGCCGTGCCGATCGAGGTGATCACCGCCAGGTCCGGCCGGGCCAGCGCCCCCAGCTCGGCGATCTCCCCCGGGTGGTTGGTCCCCATCTCCAGGACGATGTAGTGGTGCGAGTGGTCAGCCGACAGGAGCGTCAGCGGCACCCCGATGTTGTTGTTGAAGGACTTCGGCGCGGAGATCACTTTGCCGATCCTCGAGAGCACGACTTCCAGCATCGTCTTGGTGGTCGTCTTGCCGTTGGACCCGGTCACCGCGACCAGTTTGGCCGGCAAGGTCCCGCGATACCACGCCGCCAACCGGCCCAGCGCCGCGACGGTATTGTCCACGAACACGACGGGCCAGCCCTTCGCCTGGGAAGCGCTAGCCGCCTCGCGCTTGCTGGCCACGACCACGCCGGCCCCGGCCGCTATCACCGGCTCGATGTAGTCGTGCCCGTCGAACCGCTCCCCCACCAGCGCAAAGAAGGCGTCGCCGGCCTTGATCGCCCGGCTGTCCGTGCTGACGCCGGTGATGCTGGAGGAGGGGAGTGAACCGAGGGGATGTCCCTTGACCGCCGCAACGAACTCTTCCGCCCCAATCGGGTCCATGGCGTCTTCTCACATCCTTGTGTCCAGCCGCGCCGGCAAGGCCAGCTGCGCGCCAGATCCAGCCGGCGCTGGTCAGTCGATCATCCCTGATCCGTAAGCGGACCGTCGCCCACCAGGAGCCATACAGTCCGGGCCACTGCGCAGATAAGGTCCAGTACCTGACTCGCCAAGCAGGATTATGTCACTTGGTACGGGGGAATCAATAGGGTATGCGTAGCCGTCGCCGGCCATCCGAATACATGGAACATATACCGAACAACATATGTCGGAATACTGCGACACGTCGCCCCCTGGCAGCGGCCCGTTATCTGGCTCCCTGGCAATACATGTTCCCGAAGGACATTGTTGCGGCAACTGGGCATCGCGCTGTGCCAGCCGACTGGAACGGTATTCTGATCACGCCGGGTGCCTGGCACTTCGCGGTGGTTCCGGCCAGGCACCGCTTCGCCGGCGGAGGCGGTAAAGACGCGGCCCTGGTCGAAGTCAGTTCTTACGAAAAGGGCGGGCGGTCCCGTGCGGGCCGCCCGCTCCATCTTCTACTGACGCACGTCCCTGCCACATGGAAGCCTTGCCAGCGCACCAGCGATGGGACTTGCCTATGACTTGTACCGAGATCCAGTGGGCGGAACACCCAGGGGATGCAGAGGCGCTCCTCTCCCCTAGGAAGGATCCGAACCCGGGCTTGTACACCAGTCCTGGACTTGCAGTGTTGACGCGAATTTGCGCAGCAACTTGCCGAAGTTGCCGCGCGAGTCATGCGTTACAAGGACCAGACCATGGGTCATTGCCTGGGCGGCGATCCGAGATGTCGTTCTCCTGGACGCCAAGCTCCTGCTCCGAAGCCGGATCAACCAGCTCTTGGGCTCGTTTGGCCCTGGAGCGTCTGCGCTTCGGAGAGCAGGTGTTGAACAGCCAGGATTTTAGCTCGCCATACTTGTCGGCGACATGGGCAGTGATCTCCAGATATTCTGGACACTGCTCGCGGACAAACGTCGCAAATGCCGTCTGCTTGGACGTGCCCGGGGCCAGTTCAACACGGTGCCCGTATTCGATTTCGCCAAGGGTTACGATGGAGATGAACAGTCGCGAGATATACCCTGTTTGCGGGTCGGGCTGGCGAACAGTTTGCATGTGGCGCAGAACGCTTGCGTGTTCCTGACGATGCGTATCGTACCAATATGTTAGGATGTTAGTGTCGAGGAGGTAGTCTGGCACACGTTACTCCTCATCCCCCGCAGCTGCCGCAAGCACGGTCCGTATGTACGCCGACTTGCCTGGGGTGAACCGGTCACTAGTTACATCGGCTGCGGCGCGTTGGAACCGGTCGGAAATGATCAAGTGCAGCGGCAAGAGGGACGTGAAGCCCGGCGGGTAGTAGCCGGCGAAGGGGCATCCCACACCCTTTCGCTCGATGCCAGTGAAGAGGTCGAGCAACTGGCGTTCGAGGCGCGGCGGGAGGTCGTACGCTTGTAGAACGGCGGCGTCCATTGCCAGAAGTGCTTGGCGGATGCCCTCTGGGGTGGCTTGAGCATCAAAGAGCTGACCTGGTGATAATGCGAGGGTGCGGTATCGCATCGCGGCCTGTTCGACCTGCGCTACGTACACCTGCGAGAATCGTGGGATGGGAATACGTCGCATCAGGTTGACGAGATTCTGTTTCTTCTGAGTGTGTGTATGCAGGAACGCGTTTGTGACGGGCGAGTTCAGCAGGGCCCACACGTACGTTACAGAGGCGCCAGCGGCTGTAGGAGTGGCAGCCAGGAACGTGCTCGTAACGGCCCTTCCTTCTTGATCTATGATCGCCTTCAGCCTCCATGCCTCGCGGCCAGAGCGGATATAGTTGGCCAGCACCCTCGGGTGCCCGGTTGGTCTGCCGGCTCCATAATCCCGGACGGCCTGGGGATCGAGGTTCATGCCAACGGTTCGTGGCAGACCGTATATCTCCACATGCGTCGGACGGGTGGCATAGCCCAGGATGTCACCCGGTTCGGGTGGATCGTGCAACGTCCAGGTATCGGTGGGCAGGGACAGGCCCTTGTATTCGAGGCCCTTACTAACCTGCGCGATCGTCTCGAACCGGTTGTAGTCGTTCATCGCGGCCCACAGAGATCCCAGCTGCGGCACGCGAAAGTCCGCCGATTGCGTTTGGGCAAAGCGCGAGATCTCAACCACGTCCTCTGAAGAGAACGCGAAACCATTACGGAATGCGTCTAGACCTGCGTTCCTGACGCGACGGAAAGAAAGTTTCCCAGGGGGTGCCTTGCCGCTTTTCCGTCGCCCCATCAACACCGCGACCTCGTGCTCGCTTTTTTCAAAGAGTTTGTCCTCGAAGACATCAATCTCGCGGAGCTCGAAGTCCGACAGAATCGTGCGCCGAAGCGTTGTTCCTTCCTTGCTGTGAAGCAGGCCTTGCGGAACAACGACGCCAAAGCATGCCCCTGGCGTCAGGTATGGGATCGTACGGCCGAGCATCTCGCAAGATTTGGTGTTCGCATCGAGTTTGACCTTGGCCCTTCCGTATGCGGCCCGCACCTTCCAGGTGAATCTCTCGTACGGCGGGTTGGCCAGGAGGACGCCGCACTTCTTTGCGCTGTCCTCCAGGACGGTGCCAAGGAACATGTCGGCCTGCTTGAGATCCCATGTGTTGCCATGGGGGACGTCGGCAAGGGTGAGCGAGAGCCTGGCGACCTCCAGGGCGAACGGATCGTACTCGATGCCGTGAAGGTGCTTCTTCAGATATTCGTGCCGTGTGACGCTGTCGCCGATATCCGACCACTGCCGGAGGACGCGGAGTGCGCTCGCCAGGAATGCCGCGTGCCCGCAGGCGGGTTCAAAAACGTGACGACGGTCGCGCGGTAATGCCTCGATCCAGGGCCAGAGTTGCCAGACCATGTAGTCCACCAGCGCCCCAGGTGTGCTATGAGTCCCGTTGGCCTTGCGAACCTCTGGCGTGACTAGCGCGTTTTCGTAGACGTGGGCGAGTGATTCCGTCGATAGGTTGCGGAGGCTGTCGAAACTGCTGATGCGTTCCGCCGCCCTGGTCGTTGCATCGCGCCAGGCCCTGCCCGGCGGCGGGACGTCATCCGGCACGCCGTAGTGTCTGCCGACGCGGGTGAATACATCGTCGATGGCGGCCAGATCAACCGTCTTGAACCCGGGAACCTCTTTGTTATGCAGTACCTTCAGCTGCGAGCAGCCAAAAAGTAGCCTTGATTGCGTTCTGCACGTCTTTTTCGCTCTGCAGCTGTCGTTTGAGTACGCTTTCGATGTCGCGAAAGGCCAACTCCACCAAGCGGCTCAGGCGTTCGCCTTCTGTACGCTCGACGAATGGCATAAGCCCTGCATCTACGAATGTCAGCTGCGATTGCCCGGGCAAGCGTCGGAGGGTCTTGCCCTCAAAGATCCTAGCCGGGCTGAAGTCTGTCTTATGTTCCTCAAAGAACCTTCGGACCTGGCGTCTATCGATGCTCTCGACGAGCAACGGTGTGCCCGTCGTCTGCTTCCACCACTGCACGTTGTCCTGGTGACACGCGAAAACGACCGGCGAACCCAATGGTCTGATCGCTGCTACAGCCTTCGAAGGGTCGGCGGGCGCATCGATGACGGCAATGCACACCGACCGCGCGTCATGCGGGGTGCCCGCGAACGTAGCCATAGCTACGCGTCCTGTACCGAAGTCGTAGTCTTTGGCTAGCAGCGCAGACCCATAGCCGCATCGGCGCAGATGCGGCTCAAGCAACCCGGAACATGAAACGCGTGGCCCTACGACGATGGTGCTCTCCTTAAGACTGTCTGATATTTGACCAGGGCGCTGGCCATTCTGTATACAGGCCTACCCGATTCTACGCAAGGGTAGGGGATAAAGGCAGTCGATCATATGGCAGGCGTTACCACCCCGCCCGCTTCCGCATCGCATCCGCCGCAATCAGCCGGTCGTCGAACGGGTACTTCTTTGTCCCGATGATCTGGTAGTCCTCGTGCCCCTTGCCGGCCAGCAGCACGATGTCCCCTGCCCCAGCCGAGTCGATCACCAGGCGGATCGCGCGGGCCCGGTCCTGTTCGACCGTGACCTTGCCCATCTGCCCCGGCTCGATGCCAGCCACGATCTCCCGGATGATCGCATCGGGCTGCTCGGTCCGCGGATTGTCGCTGGTAACGATGACCCGGTCGGCCATCTCCACGGCCACGCGGGCCATGCGGGGCCGCTTGGTCCGGTCCCGATCCCCGCCGCAGCCGAACAGGATGCACAGCTGCCGACGCGTCAGCGGCCGGAGGGTCTGCAGGACGTTCTTCATGGCGTCATCGGTGTGTGCGTAGTCGACGATGACGCCGAACGGCAGGTCCAGGTCTGTGCCGACCGGCTCGAGGCGGCCCGCGGCCGATTCAAAGGTGGCCACCCCGCTGGCGATCGCCTGCGGCTCCATCCCCAGCGCCAGGGCGGCTCCCACGCAGCCCAGAATGTTCTGAGCGTTGTGGCGGCCCAGCAGGTGGGAGCGGATCTCGACCAGGCCCTGGGGGGTGTGGACGGTCATCCGCAGGCCGGCGGCGTCGCAGCGGCTCAGGCAGCCGTAGACTTCCACGTCCGGGTTCTTGAGGCTGAACCGCAGGATACGGGCCTTGCAGTCGACAACCATGTGCTTCCACCACGTCAGGTCGCTGGGATCATCGATGTTGATGACGGCGGCGGAGCCGGGGGACAGGCCCGCAAAGAGTTTCGCCTTGGCGGCTGCGTACGTCCGCATGTCGCCGTGGTAGTCGAGATGGTCGCCGGTCAGGTTGGTGAAAATCGCCGCGGCAAACGGCAAGCCCGCCACCCGGTGCTGATCCAGGCCGTGGCTGGATACCTCCATCGCAGCCGCGCTGCAGCCGTGGTCGATGGCGGTAGCCAGGTCGCCGTACAGGGCGGTAGCCGGCGGGGTCGTATTGCTGGAAACCAGGGCCTGCCCCGTCCCCAGGTCGCGGTCGATGGTCGTGATCCGCGCCGCACCGGCCGCCAGCCGTGTTCAGCAGGTGCTGCATGAGATAGGCGGAGGTGGTCTTGCCCTTGGTGCCGGTGATGCCGATGAGTTGGAACCTGCCGCTACGGCAGGCCTCGGCGATACGGTAGAAGCGGGACAGCAGCAGGCCCAGGGCCTTGCGGGAGTCCCGAACGACCAGGTACGGAACGCCGGCCGCGCCGTCCTCGATCCGCTCGCAGATCACCGCGGCTGCGCCCGTTTCGATTGCCTTGTGAATATAGGCGTGCCCGTCGCTGGCCACACCCTTGCAGGCGACAAAGAGCCAGCCCGGCTTGACCTGCCGGCTGTCATCGGTGATGCCGGCGAAGGCCGGATCGGCGGCCAGCGGCCCCGTCGAGGCGATGCCTTCAGGCCAGAGCACAGCCAGGTCGCTCAAACGAACGGAACGCGCACGTGTGGGCGGGGAATCAGTCGGCGTCCTGCCTGCAATCGTAGCCATGGGTCGATCCTTCTCAGTCAATCATGCCCGCCGCTGGCGGCCAGCAGCTTCGCGTCGAACGGCGGCGGCGTGGCATCGTCCGGCACGTTCAGGTAGTCCAGGGTCGCGCCCAGGATCTTGCCAGCCGACGGGGCCGAAACCGTGCCGCCATAATACGCGATCCGCTTGTTGGGGCGAAAGAGCATCACGGCCACACTGACTCGCGGCTTGTCCGCGGGGCGCCGCAGATGAACGACCCTACGTACGCGTCCGACTCGTAGCCGCCCCCGCCATGCCGGGCGATCTGGGCCGTGCCGGTCTTGCCGACCACCTGCCAGCGGGCCAGCTTGGCCTTGGTGCCCGTGCCCTCGTTGATCACCCCCTTGAGCATGACGTTGGTCATGTAGTCCGCCACGGCCGGCTCGAGCACCCGGTGGCGCACCTTCGGTTCGCGACGGTCCAGGATCACCTGGCCGTCGGCGGTCGTGATCGCCCGGGTGACCGTCGGCTCGACAAGGGTGCCGCCGCTGATGATCGCGTTGAAGGCGACCAGCATCTGGATCGGGGTCACGGCCACCTCCTGGCCCATCGGGATGGAGTCGGTCGAGAACCGCGTCCACCTCCTGAGCGGCAGGAGGATGCCCACGTCCTCGCCGGGCAGATCGACGTTGGTCTTCTTGCCCAGGCCGTACTGGGTGAGGTAGTGCCACATCAGCGGGTTGCCCATCCGCTCGCCGATCTGGGCCATGCCGATGTTGCTGGACTTGCCGATGACCTGCTCGAGCGTCAGGCTGCCGTACGGGTGGGCGTCACGAAGGTGACGCGAGCCGGTCACGTACAGCCCGTTGTGGCAGAAGATGATCTCGCCGGGGTGGACATAGCCTTCCTGCACCGCCGCTGACATCACCAGCGGCTTGAAGATGCTGCCCGGCTCGAACGGACCCACGATTGCCCGGTTCATCAGGGCCGATTCCGGGGCGTCGCGGTAACGGTTCGGGTCGAAGGACGGCCGGCACGCCAAGGCGAGCACCTGCCCCGTGCTCGGCTCCATGACGATCGCCACGCCCGCCTGGGCCTGGAATTGGTCGACCGCCTCCTGGAGATTCTGTTCGGCGATGGACTGGATGAAGCTGTCGATCGTCAGCACCAGGTTGCAGCCGTCCCGCGGGCACTGGTAGCCGTTGGCGACCAGGCTCAGGATCCGGCCGGCCGCATCCTTCGTGCAGATCTTGTAGCCGTCGCTGCCCCGCAGCCGGGAGTCGTATTCGAGTTCCACGCCGGCCAGGCCCTGCTGGTCGGCCCCGACGAACCCCATGACGTGTCCGGCCAGCGGGCCGTTGGGGTACGAGCGGAACGGCTCCCGCAGGACGCCCACGCCGGGGATCTTCAGGGCCGTTGCGGCCTGTGCCTGCTCCTCGCTGACCTGGCGGCGCAGCCATGCGAACCGCCGGCCCTGGTGGGCCGAGATGACCGTGGCGATCTCGCCGGCCGGGGTGTCCAGGGCCTTGCCCAGCTTGGCCGAGACCGCGTCGATATCGTCGACGGGCTTCTTGGAGGCGGCGCGGCTCTCGGCGGCATCCTCGATCGCCTTGGGATCCACGAAGACGCTGGGAACCTCGATACTGCCGGCCAGGCGCCGGCCGCGACAATCGAAGATGTCACCGCGACGCGCCGTCAGGGGAATCCGCGCCGTGTGCTGTTGCTCGTAGAGCTCGCCCAGATCGGCCCCGTTGGGGCCCTTGGCCCGGCCGCCGGCCAGCCAGGCAACCCGCGCGCTCATGCCGATCAGGCCGACACACAGGGCCAGCAGGACCGTGACGGTCAAGCGGCCGCGCAAGCGACTCGGCGGGCGGACCGCACCGGCGGGCCAGACCGTTACCGGCTTGCCTTCTTCAAGTTTTTCTGGGGCGGATGGCTGGGCCATTTCCTGGCGGCGTCTCCCGTATGAGTCGTCTGGGGCACGGAGTCTGTCGAGTCCGGCTCGGCGGCGGCATCGGGCGCCGCCTCGACGGGCTTCTTGGGTTCAACACTGGGGCGGTTGGCGGCCGGCGGCAGGATGTCCATGCGGAGGCTCGGTCAGGCGACCGGCGACCCGCCAGGGGGCGCGAGCTGCGCCAGCTCCAGGTTCTGCGAGGAGATCTGACGCTGCAACTTGCCCCGCTGGCTGACCAGCAGGTGGATCTCCCGCAGGGCCGCCCCCTTCATCAGGCGGACCTGCAGCACGCCGGCCGCAACGACCGCAAGGAGCATCCCCACGCATGCAATCCGTCGAAACAGCACGCCGGTCTCACTCCACCACGAGGTCCAGGCGGCCCTTGGCCCCGGCCGGGACTCGGATCTTCACCCCCGTCCGCAGCTTGCCGGCGTCCGGGAGGATGTCATCATTCATGGCCTGCAGGTCATGCCAGCGCTTGGAGTCGCCCAGGAACCGGGCGGCCAGCTTGTACCAGGTGTCGCCCTTCTGAATCTGGTAGTGCTTGCAGTCCTCGCGCGAGGCCACGCAGGTCTTGTCGGCCTCCTTCTTGTCGGCCTTGCCGGACTTCTCCGAATCCTTCGCGTCGGCCTCTTTCTTCTCGGCAACCTTCTCGACCGGCTCGGTGAGCCGGGCCAGGTCGGTCGGCGTCGGCCGCGCCGCAGCCTCACCGCCCTTGTGCTTCAGCAGGATGTTCTCGATGGTCTCCTGGGACACCTCGGCTACCGCCGTCCGGCCTGCCGCCGGCGCCTTGCTCTGCTTGGACGATTCCTGCGGGTCCTTGGCCTCCTTGGTGTCCTTGCCCTCCTTGGCGGCCGCGGTCTCCTTCTCGGCGTCCTTGGCAGCCGGGGCGACCTTCGTTGTGCCCGCTGGCTTGGTCTCGGCCACCTCGTCGAACTTACCGCTGGCCATCAGGTCCTCGGATGACTTCTCCTTGGCCGGAGCCGTGGGCAAGTGCAGCTTCATCCCCACCTGCAGGGACTTCTTGTTGGGCATCTTGTCCTTGTTGGCCTCATAGAGCTTGTCGATGTTGCGGCTGGAGGCGACGCCGTAGACCTGGCGGGAGATCTTGGCCAGGCTGTCGCCGCTCTTGACCACGTAGACGGTCGTCTTCGTGCCATCCGGGTCGACCTTCTGGCTGATCATCTGCACGCCGTCGTCGCCCGGCTCGGCCTCGGCCACCTCCGGACCCAGCTGGTCAGCCGTAACCGCCTTGCCGGCCTCAGGGGCGCCGGCGGTCTGCCCGGCAGGCGGGACGGCCGGTTTGGCGGCGTCGGCGGGCGCGGGCGAGGCGTCGGCGGTGGCAGCCCCAGGGGCCGCCGGCTCCTTGACCGGGGCCTGCGTTCCGGCGTCAACGACCACATCGACCGGCTCGGGGGCCGGGGCGGCTGGCTCAATCTGGCGGACGACCTGGGCGTCGGTGCGGTGCGGCTGCATCGGGGCGAGCATGGGCTTTTCCGGCGGGACCACGATGTCCGGGGCCTGATTGCTCAGAATGACACCAAACAGGACGATGAAGCTCAGCCCGACCAGCAACCCCACCTTCGTCTCTTTGTTCATCGAAATTCGCCGCCTCCACTACGTCCGCACCAGTGCCGTCCCGTATCGTCAGATCCGCCGTGCCGCACGCAACTTAGCGCTGCGGGAACGGGGGTTCTGTCGTATCTGCTCCTCTATGGGTGTTATCGGCTTCCTGGTCAAAATTTCGTAGACACCTTGCTGCCTTCCCTGCTGGAAAGCGACCTTTATAAGACGATCCTCCCCGCTATGGAAGGAGATCACGCCGATTCGCCCGCCCGAGGCCAGCAGCACCGGGGCCTTGGCCAGTAACTGTTCGAGACGTTCGAACTCCTGGTTGACCGCGATTCGCAAGGCCATGAACGTCCGGGTGGCTGGATGGATCCGCCCGGGCCGGTGCTCCGGGTCGACCCCCAAGGCCCTGGCGATGAGCTGGGCCAACTGCAACGTCCGCGTGATCCGCCCCTGGTGGCGCGCCTGGTAGATGGCACGGGCGATCTTGCGGCTGAAACGCTCGTCCCCCAGGTTGTACAGCAGGTCGGCCAGCTCCTTCTCCGGCAGCGAGTTGACCAGGTCCGCCGCGGTGGTCCGCAGCGACTTGTCGATCCGCATGTCCAAGGGGGCGTCGGCCTGAAACGTGAAGCCTCGCCGCGGATCATCGAGCTGGTCGCTCGACAGGCCCAGGTCGGCCAGGATCACATCCACCTTCTCGATGCCCAGGCTCGCCAGGATCTCGTCGAGGTCGGAGAAGTTTCCCTGGATGACATCCGTCCGAACCGCCAGGCTGGAGAGGTTCTGCCTGACGAGGTCGAAGTAAGTCGGGTCCTGGTCGAGACATACCAGGCGCCCTGGCCGCCCAGACGCTCGCCGAGCGCGTAGGCGTGGCCGGCCAGTCCGCACGTACAGTCCACGACGGTCTGGCCGGACTGGGGGTCCAGGTACTCGAGCACCTGCTCGAGTAGAACGGGCATGTGTTGCGGCGACGGTGCCTCGTCAGTCATTGTGGCCAAAAAAGGATTGATAAGTTCGGTACTTGTTGGGCATTCTATGGGTACGGACACCCGCGTCCACGCGGCGGCGAGAGAATCGCGTCCTATATGGCGACCGTGTCGTCGCTCGGCGGCTTCAAGCAAACGGGGTTGCTCCTCCGTGAGCAACCCCGAACGGACAGCCTCGATGTAGGAGCGGGCTGGCCGTCGGTCCTCCGTGACCGGCGGCCGAGCCGAAGCATACCTGTACATGACCGGCGGAACCTGAAGCGGCCGGCCTTGCGAATGACCCGTCCACACCCGTGGGGCGGGGGTACCAGCCGTTCTGGCATCGGCATAACAGGCCTCTCGCCGCTCGACTCAGTGGCATCCGTGCGCCGCCGAGCGACGACAGACTCTTTGCTTCCTGATGTAAAGACTCACCGTACAACGTGTACGACCTGAATACAGGTCGACAAACCGAGCGGCCCGGGATACTTATGACCGCGCCATCCATGATGGCCGCCCGGCGGAACATGCTGTGCAATGGACCGCGCCATGCGCCGATTGCACTTGATTCAGCCCTGCACGTGGCTACGGCTGGGCTCCGCGTTCCTGCGGATCGCCTCCCGCGCTCGCTGCTGGAGCAGCGGGATCCGCGCCTTGTTATCTGCCTTGAACTTCGCGAAATCGTCACGGTTCCAGACGGCCAGATGGTCTCGCATGCCCGTGATGACCACCTGCCGGCCGATGCCGATCTCCTTCATCAACCCTTCGGGGACGAGAATCCGTCCCTGGCTGTCGGGCTCCACACCGTGGGTGGAGGAGAAAAAGATCCCCTCAAACACCAGCTGGTCGATGTCCGGCAACGGGTCCTGTGGGAGCTGGCTGGACATGGCGAGGAAATGCTTCTCCGGCCAGATGGCCATCGTCTTGTCCAGCATGCCTGGTGCGACGTACAGTTTCCTGCCGTCGCCGCCGCGTTCCAGTTCCTCTCGAACCGGCGAGGGGATGGCCAGGCGATTCTTTGCATCAATACTGTGTTCATATGTTCCGGAGAAAAGCATTTTCTTTCGTACTCTTCTCCATCCCCACTACTCACCACTTACCCCCATAAGGTACCACGACGAGATACAGCGTCAAGGGGCTTTTTGTCGATGTTTATATTTTTTCTATATCACATAGAGGTACCGTGAGTTAGGGTGCGCACCAGCGTGTTGCTAACGTGCCGGATCGCGCGAAAAGGGGCGTTGCGAGGCAGTTTTCAGCGGTTTTTTGCGGCCTCAACGAACGCGCGGAAGGGCGCCGCATGCGGTTCGAGGTGGGCGATCACCTCGGGATGCCACTGCAGTGCGAGCAGGAAGGGGTGATCGGGATCCTCGAGCGCCTCGATGACGCCATCGGGCGCCCACGCGGTTGGTACCAAACCGCTTCCGATACGGTCGATGGCCTGATGGTGGGAAGAGTTGGCCTCGATGAGCTCGGATGGGACAATCCGGTGCAGGAGCGAACCAGGCTTGATGCGCACGGTGTGCGGGATGTAGTCGAGGGAGTCGCCGTGGTGGATCGACGGGGTCCTGGGCACATCATCTAGGTGTTGGATCAACGTCCCGCCGCGCGCGACATTGATGATCTGGCAACCCAGACAGATGCCGAAGATCGGCAACTTGCGTTTATCGGACTCATGGAAGACCGCGAAGTCGTACGCGGCGCGGCGGTCGCAGAGCGGAACATTCTTGTGGTGCGTCGAGCTGGCCATAGTAACCGGCTGGCACATCCGGCCCGCCCGTCACCAACAGGCCGTCCAGGGAATCGACTTGCTGACTTATCAGTCTGTGGGTCTGAAGTGGCCACCAGGGGGACCGGGAGCCCCCCTGCCGCCAGGACGGCCTCGGTATACCACATATTGAGACGCAGGCGCTTGTCCACCCGCCCCGTCGGGCGGGTGAGGGTGTCGATGCAGCAGGTAATACCGATCCTAGGTGCGCTACCGGACATAGGCACATTCAATACCCGGCCACGTGTTTTTGCAAGTACTGTCGGGGCCTGAGGCTCTGTGTGGCGACGGACTTTCTGTGACTGGTTCCCAGTCTCCAGGTCAACGCATGTCACCCTAAGGCACGGAACCTTAAGAATACCGGCCCAATCGTCGATATGCGGTCTGGAAGGCCCGCCGGGGGACGCGACACGGAGCCGGTGAATGGCCAGGACAACGCGAGTGTTGATCGTCGATGACGACGACGAGATCAGGCGCCTGTTGGTCGACCTGCTCAGCCGCCCGGGCTGGCAGATCGACCTGGCGTCCGATGGCCAGGAGGCGCTGGAACGGGTCCACGCCAGCGACTACGACGTGGTCATCGCCGACGTGCTGATACCCCAGATCGACGGCATGGACCTGATGCAGCGGATCCGCGCAGTCCGGCCCAAGACTCGCGTGATCCTCATGACCGGCGTGGGCACGATCGAATGGGCCAAGCAGGCGCTGCGGCTGGGGGCCTTCGACTATCTCGAGAAGCCGTTCAACCTGGCGGCACTGCGCGAGGTGGTCGAGTCGGCGGCGCGGACGCGGCCGGGCGGGGGGGCCAAGGGCCAGACCCACGAAGGTTGCGATCCCCTGACGGGACTGTGGACGCACCGGCATTTCTTCGAGCACGTGGGGTATCTGCGGGCGAGTTGCCGGCGGAACAACGAACCGCTGAGCGTCGTGATCCTGGACATCGACAACTTCAGCGAGATCAACGGAACGTACGGCTATGCGTCCGGCGACCAGGTGTTGCTGGAGGTCACGCAGAGACTGCGGAGACTGGTCCGCGAGACAGACGTGTTGGCACGCTATGGGAGCGAGGAGTTCATCGTGGCGCTGCCGGCGACGAAGGCCTCGGTGGCCAGCCGGGTCGCCAACCGTATCCGCCAGGCGATCCGCGCCGAGCCGTTCCGAGTGAGACTGACCGAGCAGCGGACGATCACGGTGAGCATCGGGGTGGCCGAGTGCGAGACGGGCTTCATCGAGACCGAGGACGACCTGGTTCGCCGGGCGACGGAGGCCCTGCGGGTCGCCAAGGCGCAGGGAAAGGACCGCTGCGTGTCCTGGCGGCCGCGCGAACCAGCCGATACGGACGCCCGCCCGGACCTGGCGAGCGTGCGGGTGTTGACGGAGCGACTGGAGCAGATCAACGCGCAGCTGAAGCAGACGTACCTGGAGTCGACGCGGGCGTTGATCGCAGCGGTGGAGGCCAAGGACCCGCACACCGAAGCCCACTCGATGACCGTGACGCTGTACGCGGAAGGCATCGCGCGGATGATGGGCGAGGACAGCCAGACGGCGCAGATCATCCGGACCGCGGGCCTGTTGCATGATATTGGCAAGATCGGGGTACCGGACCACATCCTGGGCAAAGCGAGCAGGCTGACGGACGCCGAGTGGCAGGTGATCAAGCGGCACCCGCTGATGGCCGTGCAGATCCTGGAGCACGCATCGTTCCTGCGGGCGGAGCTGCCGATCATCCTGTACCACCACGAACGGTGGGACGGCAAGGGGTACCCGGAGGGCCTGAACGGGGTGCGGATCCCGCTGGGAGCGCGGGTCCTGGGGGTGGCTGACGCGATGGACGCGATGTTCAGCCGCCGGGCGTACAAGGACGGCTACAGCCGGGAACGCGTGATCGAAGAGCTGACTCGGGGCAAGGGCAAACAGTTCGATCCGCAGGTGGCGGAGGCGGCGATCACGTGGATCCTGTCGAACGCGGACGAGATCGTGTACCCGGCGATGCGGACGAAGGTGCAGGTGGCGGTGGGGGCGGCGGCGGGGGTGGGATGACGGGTCGCGGGTCACGGGTAACGAGTTATCCGATCTTCAGACGGAAGAACTTCTCTGCATTCTTGTAATAGATCCGTTCCAGCACATTGACGGGCAGATCCAGGCCGCGGACGCAGACTTCGCCTTCGGCGTCCTTGTCGGGGATGGGCGAAACGATCTGGCCGGCCTGCTCGTAGAGGAACTGGTGGACCCAGTACCGGCTGGCGTAGTGCTCGAGGCCCTCGGTCTTGCGGGCGACCAAGTCGGTGCCGAACAGCAGGCGGTGCGACCACTTCAGGAAGAACTCGCGGGCCTGATCGCGCTTCGGAGAGAGCTCGCGGACGACCCACTTGGTAGCCGAGGTGTCCAGGTAGCAGTTGGGGTAGGTCGAGAGCAGCCGATCGAGATGGTCTAGCCGCTCCGGGTTGCCACCCAGGTGTGCCACGACGATCCGCAGGCGGGGGAAGCGGCCAAGGGTGTTGGTCAGCTGGCGGTAGGTGGCCCACTTGGGCTCGAACTTGTCGGGGTCGTTGTAGACGCGTTTGTACCAGACGTCGGGGTCGGCGATGTGGACGAGGCAGGCCATGTCCTGGTCGTTGATGGCGCGGAAGACATCGTCGAGCCGCCAGTCGTCGAAGTAGAAGCCGCTGCGGTGGTTGAACTCGGGCTTATACCAGAACTTGATGCAGCGGGCCCCCTTGCGGGCCACGGACTTGACCAGCGCGATGTTCTCGCGAGCGAAACGGCGCGGGTCCTCCGCGTGGGTGTAGTCCAGCCAGACGTTGAAGACCAGACGCTCGCCGAAGCGCCGCCGGAGATGGTCGATGTGGGCCGCGCGGACGATGGCGACCCAGCGGGTCACGCCGAAGAGGCTGCCGGCCTTGAGCATCCGGGCGGTCGGCCGAATCAGGGCGGCGTGGCAGTGGGCGTCGATCAGCGGGACATCGACCTTGCGGGGCAGAGGATCGAGGATATTGACGGTCGGCAGGGGGCGGACCTCCCTGGGTCTTACGGGCGGTTTGGGCATTTTCATCGCAGTACTGGATGCACCATGGACGGATGCACCGGCTCCTTCCTCACTCAAACAGATGCAAAGCGTCAGCGATCCAACATTCTTGGGCAGCCCGGCGGGCACGTCAACCGGGTAGAAGGCGCCGCCCGGACCGCACGCATGCGACCTGCCCATGGATCTGCTGAAATCCTATGCGGCGGAACCCGGGGCCGATGACAAGATGACAGGGTGAAACGGCGACATTCAGGACCTGTTCCCGCAGAGCCGCTGGCGAAAGTCCCCTCCGGATGGCAATAACCGGAGGTCGGGCCTAGAGTTCATACCGGTCCGCGAGGCTTTGCGGGGACAATGGAGAACCGGTATCCTGATGGGCCGCTGCCACAGGACAGGACGTACGAAAGAAAACGCAGGCCGTCACGGCCTGCCGATGATACAAGGCTGAGTGTCCCTCGCATGACCGACCTCAAGAGCGCGAAGCAATCGACGGTTCCTTGACGCAGTCCGGCAAGAGTAAGTGGCTGCGGCTCTTGTTCGTTGCGCTGGGACCGGTGAGCCTGGCGGGCTACCTGCTGGCACACGTGTGGCTGAACCTGACGGGGGCCTGCTACAACCTCGTGATCGAATCGAGTTTGAACCCGCTGTTAGAGCGGTTCGGACGGCGGCCGATCGAGATGTCGGGGCGGCTGGTGTACCTGCTGAGCCCGCTGATGGTGGTGGCGGCACTGGTGGCGGGGGCTTTACACGCGCTGCTGGGGCTCGGACGGTCACTGGTGGCGGCGTGCGTGCGGCTGGGGCGGTGGCAGACGGGACTGAAGTCCGCGACGGTAACAGGGGTACTGGGCGGGATCTGGCTGCTGCTGATGATCTGGATGGCGACGGCATGCATCGACCCGCGGTCGGGCTGGCAGCTGCTGGGGCGTGGCATGCCGGGCCTGAAGGACTACCGCCGGACGGTGACGGCCCGCCTGAGGCTGGGCGAACTGCCCGAAGTGATGCAGCAGCGACGGAAGTTCCTGCTGTCGGAGACCCCCGAGGCGGAGGCCAAGGCGCGGCAGCTGGTCGGGCAGGAGTATGACCCTGAAGTCGTCAAGGTCCTGCTGGACCGCGAAGACATGGCCTTTTCCGGATCGGTGGAGGTGCTCGGCCTGCCGCCGCAGCTGCAACGGTACGTCGCGGGCCTGCCGTGGTATTTCCATTTGCGCGAGGAGACCGAAGACGGGCAGGAGCGGTCGGCGATGCTGGTCGGCTGCCTGTTCCTGGCTGTCGTGCTGATGGTCCGCTGGCCGGGGATGGGATTTCTGGCCGCCGGCGGGGCGAGCGGGCTGGCCGGCTATGCAGTGCGCGTAGGCGGGGCGGCGGCGGTGGTGATTGCGACCTTTGCGGGCGGGCAACCGCAGGTGGAGGACTACGCCGGGCGGGTCGCGCTGCTGCTGGTGGCGTCTATGGCGGCGGTGCTGGTGTGGTGGCTGGCGTGGAAGGCGTCGCAGTATTGGCGGCTGCCGCGGCAATACAGCCCGTTCCTGGCGATGCGGCTGCTGCAGCGAAAGCGGATCGCGCTGTTCAGCCTGGGGGCGGTAATGCTATGCGTGGCAATGGTGCTGATCGTCGTCAGCGTGATGGGCGGCTTCCTGGACATGGTGCGGGACCGCTCGCACCACCTGCTGGGCGACCTGGTGATGGATGCCGGCGACCGCGTCAACGGCTTCCCGTACTACCAGGAGTTCGTCAAGCAGATCCGGACCTGGCCGCAGGTGGACGCCGCGACGGCCGTGATCTACAGCTTCGGCCTGCTCCGCTACGAGAACGGCGAGACCCAGCCGGTCCAGGTGGTGGGGCTGCGGCTGGACGAGTCGGACAGGGTCAACGGTTTCAAGGGCCAGCCGTTTTACGAGAACTGGTACCCGGGGACCACGACGCTCGGGGAACAGCCGCAGTACGTGTACGGCATCGACAGGGAGGTCCGCCCGATCCTGCCGGAGGTGCTGGAGAAGGCCCTGGCTGCCAGCAAGGCATGGCAGGACCTGCGGAAGGACCCGGACGAGGCGGCCCGGTACCAGCGAGATCGCGGGCGGATACCGCCCGTCTTCCCCGGCCCGGGCGTGTACGCGATCAATCCGAAGGACCCCGAGCTGCAGGAGGGCTCGCCCTGGATCCTGCCGCCGGAGGAAGTTCGTCCCCTGCTGCCGGGGATCATCGTCGGGCGCGACATCATCACCCGGAGGCAAGCCAGCGGCGAGTACTACCGCTACAAAGACCGGCCGCGCGGCACGAAGCTGACCCTGACCCTGGCCCCGATGGACCGCAAGACGGGCGCCCTGCGTGACCCGATGAACCGGCCGTTTCGCTACACGGACGATTCGCAGACGGGCGTCTACGAGATCGATTCGCAAAGCGTGTACGTGGACTTCGACCTGCTGCAGGGCCTGCTGATGATGGGGCGAGGCTCGAAGACCGGCGGCGGGACGATCGAGGCGCGGGCCTCGCAGATCCAGATCAAGGTCAGGCCCGGCGTGGACCTGGAGGACCTGAAGTTCCGCCTGAACGAGGCGTGGAGCGCCATGATCGAGCACGCCAGCGACCCCGTGGACAAGCGCCTGATGCGTAACGTCTACACGCAGACGTGGGAACAGAAGCAGCAGGCATTCATCTCGGCGGTGGAGAAGGAGAAGGCGCTGATGTTGATCCTGTTCGGGGTGATCAGCATAGTGGCGATTTTCCTGATCCTGTGCATCTTCTACATGATCGTGGTGGAGAAGACCCGGGACATCGGGATCATCAAGAGCATCGGCGGCTCGGCCGGCGGGGTGGCGGCGGTGTTCCTGAGTTACGGGGCGGCCATCGGGGTGGTGGGCTCGGCGATGGGGATTGCGCTGGGCAGCGTGTTCGTGCACTACATCAACGACATCCAGGACTGGCTGGCGAGGCTGCACCCGGAGCTGCGGGTGTGGAAAGCGGACGTATACAGCTTCACAAAGATCCCGAACGTGGTGAAGCTGGAGGACGTGGTGGTCATCGGGGTGATCGCAGTGATCGCGTCGATCGTGGGAGGCGCTGGTGCCGGCGCTGGTGGCGGCGCGGAAGCATCCGGTGGAATCGCTTAGGTACGAGTGACAGCAGTCCTGAGTGCTGAGTCCTGAGTGCTGAGTCCTGAGTGCTAAGGAAATGCAACGGCAGAGGCAAGGGCAAGAGCAAGGCAGACATGGCGCAGATCATTCTTGAGGCCAGGAACGTTCAGAAGGCGTACCAGCTGGGCCCGTCGCTGCTGCGCGTGCTGTCCGGCGTGAGCCTGAAGGTCGCATCGGGAGAGTTCCTGGCGATCATCGGCTCATCCGGCAGCGGCAAGAGCACGTTGCTGCACCTGCTTGGGGCGCTGGATCGGCCGGACGCCGGGACGATCCGCTACCAGGGCGAGGACATCTTCGCGCTGGCCGAGGCCCAGCGCGACGCCCTGCGCAACCAGGCGTTCGGGTTCGTGTTCCAGTTCTACCACCTGCTGCCGGAGCTGAACGTGCTGGAGAACGTCCTGCTGCCGCAGATGACCGGCTCGCCCGTGGGGACCTGGTTCAGCGGCCGGACCGAGGCGCTGGGGCGGGCCCGGGAACTACTGGGGCTGCTGGGGCTGTCCGGCCGGCTCGAACACCGGCCCAACCAGGCTCTCCGGCGGGGAGCGTCAGCGGGTGGCGATTGCGCGGGCGCTGATGAACCGGCCGGCCGTGTTGCTCGCCGACGAGCCGACGGGTAATCTGGATGCCGCGACCGGCCGGGATATCCTGGGGATCTTCGAACGGCTGCACGCGGACGGGCAGACGATCGTGCTGGTCACGCACGAGCAGTACGTGGCGCAGCGGGCCCAGCGGGTGGTGCGGCTGGTCGAGGGCGTGCTGCAGGCGGCGGAAGCGACGGACAGAGTGACAAGGTGACAATATGACAAGGTGCAACAGCCCCGCACGTATTGACCACGGACAACTGACTACTGGCTACTGAGTACTGGCTACTGTCTTTGGGAGTCGAGAACATGTCGAGTGCGTCGAACCCTCATCTGCCGGGAACCGATCTGAAGGTGTGGCTGGACGGCAAGATCGTGCACATGAAGGACGCGAAGATCAGCGTGTTCGATCACGCCGTGCTGTACGGGGACGGTGTGTTCGAGGGGATCCGCGCGTACAACGGCAAGGTCTTCCAGATGGACGCGCACATGCGGCGGCTGTGGCAGGGCGCGGGCGCGATCTGCCTGAACATCCCGATCAGCCGGCAGGAGTTCGAGAAGGCCATCTACGACACGCTCAAGGCCAACAACCTGACCAACGCGTACGTCCGCGCGGTAGTGACCCGCGGGGCGGGCTACCTCGGGCTGCACCCGTCCAAGACAGCCAACCCGTCGGTCTTCATCATCACCTGCGCCCTGGCGCTGTACCCGATGGAGCTGTACGAGAAAGGGATGCCGATCGTCACGGCCTCGACGATCCGCAACCACCCGCACGCCGTAAGCGCGCAGGTCAAGAGCCTCAACTACATGAACAACATCATGGCCCAGATCGAGGCGACGCAGGCCGGCGTGGTCGAAGCCGTGATGCTCAACCACCAAGGCTATGTGGCCGAGTGCACCGGCGACAACATCTTCGCCATCCGCCGGGGCGAGTTGTGGACCCCGCCGGGCAGCGCGGGGATCCTCGAAGGCGTGACACGGGCGGTGGTGATGGAACTGGCCCGGCGCCGCAAGATCCCGGTGTTCGAGAAAAACATGACGCGGCACGACCTGTACGTGGCCGACGAGTGCTTCCTGACCGGTACGGGCGCAGAGATCATGCCGATCACGCACATCGACCAGCGGAAGATCGGCTGCGGCAAGATCGGCGTGATGACCAAACAGCTGCTGGAAGACTTCTGGGCGTGCACGCGCGGCGAGATCGACGTGCAGGTGTAGCGACAGCCGTCGGAGGCGGTTCCATGCGTATTGCGGGTATGAGTGTCACGGCGGTGGTGGGGCTGGGGATTGCGTGGGTAGTTACTGCAACTGCGCCGGGGCAAGTCCCGGGCCCGGCCGGTCAGGTGGCTGCTACCAGGCCCGCAAGCACGAGGCCGTCCCTGCGGTACGCCCCGAAGACGGGCCCGGCCATTCAGCCGGTGTCCGCAAGCCGGCCCGCGTTCGTTCCCCTCCCCGGCACCCAGCCGGCGAGCACCCAGCCGTCGATGATCCGCATCGACGACCCCAAGTATGACTTCGGCAAGATCTGGGACACGCAAACGGTCTCGCACACGTTCGAACTGGTCAACACCGGCGACCGCGTGCTGAACATCACCAGTGTGCATCCGACGTGCGGCTGCACGACGACCGACAAGTGGGAGAAGCAGGTTCCTGCCGGCGGGACATGGCAGACTGCCGGTGAAGTTCAGCGCCTCCGGCCGCCGGGGCAAGACGACCAAGACGGTCCTGGTGAGCACGGACGATCCGGGGGCCAAGCAGGTGACGTTCACGCTGGAAGGCGAGATCACCCCTCGCTTCGATATGACCCCCAGCGTGAACTTCGGCACGCTGCAGGAGGATGCGATCGCCAAGCGGACCATCAGTATCGCCGCCAACGGTGAGGAGCCTGTGAAGCTGAGCAATGCGAAGGTGGACCTGAGCCTCCTGAAAGTGGGCCTGAGGGAAATCGAGGCCGGCCGCAAGTATGAGCTGGACGTTCGAGACGGTGCCGCCGCTGAACATGGCCAGCGTTCGCGGCAAAATCACCATCCAGACCGATCTGAAGGACAGTCCGGAGGTCACGGTCTGGGCGTACGGGTACGTGCAGCCGCGAATCGCGCTGCTGCCGCAAACCATCATGGTGCAGCAGCCTCTGGACAGGGAGTTCCGCCGCCGGCTGGTGCTCAAGTCCGCCGAGAGCGTCCGCTTCCACGCAAAGGAGGCAACGGCCAGCAACGCGCAGCTCCAGGTAACTCTCGAGACGGTGCGGGAGGGCCAGGAATACAGCGTGTGGCTGACGATCCCAGCGGGCCATGTGCTGCCGCCAGCGGGCGAGACGATCACGATCCAGACGGACGATACCCGGACACCGACGCTGACGGCATCGGTGCGGGCGTTCCTGTCGCCGCAACGGAACCTGGCGACCGGGCCGGCCAGCACGCAGCGGATCCAGCGGCCTACCGGCACGATGCCGGGCGGCTGGGCGGCCTCGACGCGGCCGGCCTTGTCGCCTCCGCCCGCCCCGGTGACCCGACCGGCCGGTCAAAGGCCGGTAGCGCCCGCGACGCAGCCGTGACCCGTCAAGGTTTGAGCACATCCGGCAGGGCGGGCAGCCAGCCTGCCTCGAGCACGCCCCACAGGCCGATCAGGATGGCCTCGGCGGCGTCGTGGCGGAGGCTGGTGGGGCGAGGCGCACCGGACCAGTCGATGACGCGACGGGCCAGCGCGCCTGCCGAGCGTTTGGCCTGGTCGCCGCTTCGCTGCTGGCGCGGGTAGAGCAGGCCCTTCCGCCACGCGTCGGCCCCGATGCGACGAACCGCGATGCCGCGGCGATCCGCCTGGCGGCCCCAGATGTCGGCGATCGGGCCGCCGCCCTCCAGGACCAGGATCGCCAGATCCTCGATCTCGCCCAGCAGCCGATGGACCGCGCGGCGCAGGGCGTCGCGGTCGCCGAAGTTCTGCGAGCGATACCACAGCAGCCGGCCCGATCGATCATACAGGGCCAGTCCCGTTCGCAGTCCCAGGTCGACGGCCAGGAGCATGTCCATCTCCGGAGAACTCTCAACGGGCAGCGCGTGTTATGAACCACGGAGGCATGGAGACACGGAGAAAGAGCATGTTTGTGATCATTGCCGAACCTGCTTCCCATCCATCAGCCGCTTGAAGTTCGTGTGGAGGATCTTCCCGCAAACGTCGGCGGGCAGTTTCAAGCCGGTAATGGTGATCCCCTGCGTCATGCGTTTGAACGGCGGGTTCGCCTGCACCTTGTCGGTCAGCAGGAAGTCCAGGTGCGACTGGAAGAACTCGCAGGAGGTCTCGACGTAGCGGCGCAGCGGGTCGGCACCGTTCAGCGGGACCTCCCCGGGCTGATAGAGCGCCTGGGCCTGCAGGCCGGTCGGCACGTTGGTGTCGTCGTAGATCATATCCGTGCCGAAGAGGACGCGCTCCTGGTACTCGATGAGGAACTCCCGCGCGTGGCGGGCCCAGCGGGCATTCTTGCCCATGATCGGAATGCGGGCGGAGATGTCGTAGTACAGGTTCGGAAAGGTATCCAGGTCGTCCGCGGCCCAGTCCAGGCAGTCGCTCTTGCTGCCGACATGCGGGGCGATGAACGTGGTCTTCGGGTGCCGGGCGACGACGTTGTTCCGCTCGCCGAGCAGCTCCTCCGGACAGGGATGCCCCTTGCGGTAGTACGTCCACCACGCATACTCGCCGTAGAGCACGCCGTTCCAGAAGTTCTGCTCGTTGACCGGTTCCCAGAATGAGATCGGGTCGGCTGTGTGGATGAGGATGGGAATACCCAGCTGGCCGGCGGCCGCCCAGATCGGGTCGAGCCGCGGGTCGTCGATCCGCCAGAACGTGCCGTCGGCGTGCCTGTAGTCCAGCCCCAGGGCCTTGTAGATCTTCAGGCCGCGCATGCCGGCCGCAACGTCCTTTTCCATCTGGCGGGCGGCCCGTTCGCCGAAGTTCGGCTCGTTGATCTCCTTGAAGTTGACGTTGCCGAAGACGATGAAGCGGCCGGGCCAGGCATTGAAGATGTCCATGTGCCGCCGCAGGCAGTCGCCAAAGCCGTCGTGCCATTCGAGCGTGACGGAGGATTCGATGTTGCAGCGGTCCATCACCTCAATGGCGAGTTTGACGTACCGGGGGAAAACGTGGGTGTGCATATCGATGATCTTCATGGCAAATGCCTCACAGGATCCTTCTCGCACCTCAACCCGCACCGCGTCCGCCCGTGCATCCGCGTGCCCCTAATACCAGCCGTTCGCCGACCGGCTTCCTACTTCCCCGCCGCGGTCGGCAGGGACGGCTGGCTCGCCGGCGCCAACCAGTCCGGCGAGATCACGTCCGCCACCTCCAGCTGGGGATGCTTGCCGAACGGCGTGTACAGCGGGTCGCCCAGCAGCGTCTGCATCCACGACAGGAAGGCGACCGTGTGGTAGTAGCATTCCACGAGTGTGTACTTTCCCGTCAGCAGGAGACCGAAGAAATCGTGCGGCCGGGGAAACGACTGCAGATAAGGCTCAGCCACCGGCCCCAGGGTGGCCGCCACCCCCTCCTCCAGCATCCGCTTGCACCAGTACTGGCCCTTGGGGTCGTGCAGGTTGACGGCCTCGCTGCTGGCGATGTGATAGGCAACCGCGCCGCGCTTCCACGTGAAGGCATCGACGTACTTGCCCAAGCTGTACCAGCCGCAGTAAAGCACCGCGTCGGGGCACTGGCCCGGCCCGAACAGGTCCGGCTTGTTGTCCAGCACCACCGGCACCGAGGTCTTGCGCAACAGATCGGCCAGATGGCGCAGGTCCTCATCGTACTCGCCGTAACCGGTCTCGGCCGCGGGCAGCCCGCGGGCATCGATGTAGAACTTACCGTCCAGGCCCTTTTCCTCCATCGCGATGGCGTCGTCGATCATCCGGCGAACGATCTTGGGAGTCGGCGCATCCAGCCGGGCGACCATCACCACCGGCTGGACCATCAGCTTCTCGTCGATCGTGGCGGCCAACTCGCTGTGCCGCACCCGCCAGCACATCGGGTTGAGCACCCAGCGGTACAGCGGGTAGTCGTTCCACCACAGCAGGGACAGTTCGCTGTCCAGGGCCGCGTGCGTTTCTTTGCCCTCCAGATTCGCCTGGTCGTCCAGCAGGTGCCGGATCAGCGACCGCAGGCCCAGCAGCTCTCGGATCGCCCGGTGCGCTTCGCGGCGGTCGGGGCCTCGCGGGCACCCGGTCGCCAGCTGCTTCGCCTGCTCCCGCTGGCGGGCCACGTCCGCCTTCAGCGCAACGACCTGCTGCCGCCCGACCGGATCGTGGCCTTGCAGGTAGGCGGCCAGGGACTCCTTGCCCTCGCCCCGGGCCAGAAGGCCAATCATCCCGGCGGACAGGCTGCAGCGCCTCCTCACTGGTCCTGGCCTCCTGCATCCGCCGGACGGCCTTGTCCCGCAACTTCTCGTAGTCAGTCATCAACCGTGTGGGGTCGGTCTTCTCGGGTTGGCTGGTCGGCTGAGACTGCGCGGCGAATCTCGCCAGGTCGGCCATCAGGTCCCGCAGGTCGGCCAGTGCGGTGTCGAGTTCGGCCGTCGTTTCCTTCAGGATCGGGCGGTCGGCGGGCACCGTGCCTGTTCCGACGACCCGCAGCGGCACGCCGTAGACGGTCACAATGCAGCGGATCCTGTCCTGCAGGTTCTCGTGCCGCAGCCACGCCCGCAGCGGTGTCCGCATCTTCGACAGGTAGGCCTCTCGCGTGATGTCATCGGTCCGCGGCAGGTCCAAGCCCATGCTCTGGGCGGCCGGAACGCTACGCCGATGCATGTAGTATTCGGCCAGGGATCGGGACTCCGAATCGTTGCGGTTGTAGACCACAAAGATCTCGGCCGGTTGCAGGCTGGCCCCGCGCGGTTCCCGCCAGAGCTGCGCCGATCAAGCTCGCCACCAAGAGGTTTCGGATGTTCATCCCCACCGGCTCCTTCCGCCCTCTGGCGGGGCCGTGCCGCCGCCACGCGTCCTCAGAAGGCCCTCTTGCTGTCCAGCAGGATGCAGATGGGACCATCGTTGGTACTCTCGACCAGCATGTGCTCGCGATAGCGACCCGTCTGCACGCCGACGCCGCCGCTACGCAGATCGCCCGCGACGCGCTCGTACAGGGCTTCGGCCTGATCGTGGGGCATCGCGGCATCGAAGGAGGGGCGCCGACCCTTGCGGGCGTCCGCCTGCGTGGTGAACGCGCTGATGAGCAGGACCCGCCCCCCGGCCTGCGCCACGTCCCAGTTCATCTTGCCTGCCTCGTCGGGAAAGATCCGTAGATGGAGGACCTTATCCACTATATACGCGATATCGGCCTCGGCGTCGCCCGCCCCCACCCCGACGTATACCAACAGGCCCTTGTCAATCGATCCGACGACATGGCCGTCCACGCGAACAGCCGCGTCCGCCACCCGCTGCACCACCGCACGCATGCCTCAGGACCCCCGACTACTTCTTCGTGCCGAGTTCTACCTTGCGGGTCCTGCCCGCATCGAGCATCTCGTGGAGGATCTTGCCGCGGTCGCTGTAGGAGGCCAGCACCTGCTGCTCCGTCGGGCGCGCCAACTGGTCCTGCGGCACCTCCAGGCGGTTGTTCTTCTCGCTCCAGAACAACTTGTCGTTGTTCAAACGCCACCAGACCAGCTCGTAGGACATCCGCAGGATCTGCGACCAGTCCTGCTTCGAGGTGTCCACGGCCGGCTGCGTCGCCGTCGTGATCTTGACGATCAGCGGAGCCAGGTCCTTGTCCGCACAGGCCGTGCGAAACGCGCTGGCCGCGGTGTTCACCCACCGATGCAGGGTGTTGTACGCCTTGTCGGGGATGTCCGGGCTTCGGTAGGCCTCCAACAGTTTGCCCACGCCCTCCTTGTTATCCACGGCCATCAGCGCCAGCACGGAAAACTCCGTCGTGCCGGCGCCGCCCGCCTGCCACAGATCGATGGCCCAGCGATTGGCCTGGGCGCGGTCCGGCCAGTACAGCAGCGTGCCCTGGACGATCTGGTACGCCTCATACTGGGCCCGGGGGTTGATGCCCACGAGATCCTCGAACGTACCGGGACACTGCTCGGCGAGCTCCTTGGGCCAAGCCCGACGAAGGGCCTCGGCGTGGGGCAACAGCTCGGTCTGGCTCAGCACCATCTCCAGTGCCTGGCTGCGCGAAGGGTTGCTGGCGATGGCCTGGGCGACGAGCTTGCGGGCCTCGGCGTCGCCCATCCGCTGCCGCAGCAACCGGCAGATGTGCTGGCGGGCCGGAAACGACGCGGTGTTCAAGGCCTTGAGCAGGTCCTCAGTCTCGGTCTTCCTGGTGAACTGCTTGACCCACGGCGGGTCCTGCCAGAGGCCCAGCTGGTTCAGGCGATTCTGGTAGGCCTCCAGGCATGTCAGCACGAGGCGCGTCGGGACCTCCCAGGGACTGGCCGGAACGACCGGCGTGCCATCCGACTCCGGAGGGGAGATCGGGCTTACGAACTTGCGCTTCTGGGTGATGGGTTTGGCCCAGTAACCCCTCCAGTTCTTGAGCACATCAGCGCCCGCGCGGATCGACGTGGCGATCCAGATACGGCATGACGTACGCGAAGGTGACCTGGTCGGACCCGCGGCTGACAATCTCGGTGGTCGTGTAGCAAACGTCCAGCAGGGCATAGTAGCCGTACGGATCGCCGTCGCGAATCATCTCGCGAACCAGCCTGGCGTACTCAACAAGGTCGGCGCCACCGATGAGCGAGGTCTTGCCGCTGCCGAGCTCCCGGCGGACCAGGTCCATCATCTCCCACTGCGCCCGCAAGGGCGACGGGTGGTGGATGTTGCCCGGATGGTCACGCAGCCACGTGAGCAGCTGGCGAGAGGATACGGGATCCGTGTCCTCCAGATAGTCCCAGACGGGCACGCCACGCTTGGCGAGGAATTTGAGTTCACAACGGCGTTCGCGGCGGCCACGGCATCCGGCGCCCGCATCATCCCGATCATCTCCCGAATGGATGCCGCGTCGGACGGTATCTCCTGTAGGTCCAGGGACGCCCGAGTCAATGCCGCTTGGCTGGCTGGCGCGGATGCAGTCGCCGGGGCCTGCGCAAACACGGGCAAGCTCACTGGCAGGAGGGCGACCACCAGGACGACGGGCAGAACGATGCGACGACACTGCATACGCTGATCTCCGTTTTCGACAGTGGCCATCGGCGGGTGGCCGCCTGGCAGCACATCAGCGGCTACGACATCCGCCGCAGTCTGCCTGTGCGCCAACTCGTACAGCCGGCTCTAGACACAAGAACTACTACGGGGCCGAGGGGACCCAAGTTTAATCGGCCAAACATAGTCGCCTATTAGACACGGCCCGGTTCGGCAAGGACAAAGTATCCGTCGAGGTGCCCTGCCGTCAACCGATCCCGCAGGTCCGCGGAAGGAATCAGGCTGAATTCCGTCCCAAACTTGCGGGCCCAGAGGGCGGTCACGAGGAGGCAGCCCAACCCCCCTTCTTCGAGACCCTGGACTCGGGTCAGGTCGACCAGCAACCGCTTGGGCCGCCCCGTCAATCGATCCAGGATGGCCGCGCGGAAGGCCGCAGCGGTCGCCAGGGTCAGGTCGCCGGAGACGGCCAGGATCGTGGCATTGCCGTGCGACTGTATCTCAAATTGAGGATTGGTGCCCTGGGTGCAGGTTGGGGTCATGGTATGGCTCGGTTGTACTTGATCATGCGGACCATGTTGCCGCGCCGGCTGAAATGGACCTGGTCCATGTACGCCCGCATCAGCATGATGCCGCGGCCACTGGGGCGGCTCAGGTTCTCCTCGGCCGTGCAGTCGGGAACGCCGCCGGGGCAAAAGCCGCTGCCCTGGTCGGCGACGGTGACGATAGCGCGGGTGGGGCTGACATCGTAGCGGACGGTGATACTCTTGGCGGAGTCGGACTGATTGCCGTGCTTGATCGCGTTGACGAGGGCCTCCTCGAGGGAGAGTTTGACGGCAAACAGGGCCTGTTCGGGATAGCCGAAACGTCCCATGGCCTCGAGGATTTCCTGCTCGGGCTGCCGGGTCGCCAGCGGGTCCGAGGGGATCAGCAGTTGGTTGATGGAACCTTCGATACCCATGCCTGCCAAGTTCATCCGTCTTGCGGCGGGACAAAGCCGCCGCCCAATCACTGCTTCTTCACCACCCTGTCCAGGGCCTCGCCGGACGTCTCACTGATGTCAAACAGCCGGTTGAGCTTCGTAATCCGGAACACCTCGTAGATCTGGGGGCCTATGTCCGCCAGGATCAGGTGGCCGCTGCCGCGGGCGACCTGCTCGCGGAGTCTGATGAGCAGACCGAGCGTTGCGCTGGAAAGGTGATCGACGTTCGCGAAGGAGACAATCAGGACCCGGCCAGGAAAGTCGTCGGCCAGCCGTGAGAACTCGTTGCCGATCTCGACGATGGAGAGTTCCTCGAGAATCTTGCGGTCGGCGAACTGAACGACGACCGCCTTGGCCATGTCGCTCACTCGCAGGTGTTGGTACGTATCAGCCATGAGATTGCTCCTGGGTGCCCGCAGGGTCGCAGGTAGGACCCCCGAATTAAACCCCCTCCGGGGCGGGGGTGTCAAGAACGCCCCGCCACTGGTTACTCATTCATCGGCAACGAATTCTGCGCGAACCGCGGTCCTTGGCGTGGCCGCATCCTGCCGCGGACACGCGCAGGAGGCAGCCGGTGGTCGAAACGGCAACAAGCGACGGCTATTGTCATGTTGGGATGTCCATCTTGGGGATTCCTTCGACAAGCTTCCTTTTGCAGCCGATATGAGTATCATTGATTTTTTGTGCGCGGATGGGGAAGATGCGGCAAAGGCCGTGGAAGTGAAGGCCGATGAGTGGCAGACAGGTTCGATGGCTGTTGGTAGTGGGGTTGATCGTACTGGCTGGGGGGGTGCAGTCGGCGTGGGCGTGGGGCCCGGCCACACACATCTACCTGGCAAACCAGATTCTGGCGCAGGCGGGGCTGTTGTCGGCGGGACTGGCTGCGCTGCTGGTCAGGCATGCGCGGCACTTCCTGTACGGGAACATCGCCGCCGATGTGGTCCTGGGCAAGCGGCTGAGCAAGGTCAAGCACTGTTGCCACAAGTGGTCCGTGCCACAGGCCCTGCTGAAGGCGGGGAAGTCCCCGCAGCAGCAGGCGTTCGCCTATGGGTACATCGCGCACCTGGCGGCGGACGTGGTGGCACACAACAAGTTCCTGCCGCGACAGCTGCTGATGTGCAAGAGCACAATGAACCTCGGGCACGTGGCCTGGGAGATGCGGGCTGATTCGGCCGTGGGGGCTCGCCAATGGCAACAGCTGCACGACGCTCTGACCGGTTCGTTCGCCGACAGCGAGCGCTTGCTGGAGCGGCAGCTGGAAGACACACTGCTGAGCTTCGAGACGAACCTCAAGATCTTCAACCGGATGCACCTGCTGACCTGCGCGAATCGCTGGCGGAAGTCTGATGGCGCGATGGGCCGAGCTGAGCCGGTGGGAGCTGGACCGGAAACTCCTGGGGGCCTATTGCGGGGAGTCGCTGGCGCTGATGCGGCTGGCGCTGACCCGGCCGGACGACCCGCGACTCCTTGCGCAGGATCCGTCGGGGACATCCACGTTTTCGCAGATCCGGACGGATCGGCGGCTCTTGCGGCGGCTGTCCTGGCAGGGCATGGGCAGGCACTGGCTGGCGGAGAGGATGGCCGCAACCTATGCCCCTGCCCCCGCCTATGTTCCCCCGCAGCAGATCTCGGTCGCCTAGGCCGCCCCGTGACATCGGCGGGCTACGGCCCTAGACAGGCATCCGGTTCTGCTCCGGGGTAGGCTGTTCACTGGACGGGTGCGGTTGTTGCTGCGGCTCTTGCGGCGGCGTAGACTCCGGGCCTTCGGTCAGGTCCTGCAGCTTCTTGCCGGGCTGGAAGACGACGACGGTCCGCGGCGGCAACCGGATGGGCTCATTGGTCCTGGGGTTGCGGGCTACGCGCGAGGCCCGGCGCCGGATCTCGAAGACGCCGAAGTTCCTCAACTCGATGCGGCCTTCCTCCGCCAGTGAACCGACCACGGCGTCGAGCACGCCCTGGACGATCTTGCGGGTCACAGCCTGATCCACGCCATACCGTTGAGACAAGTCCTTGACGATCTGCTTCTTTGTCACAGCGTCACCCCCATTTACCGAGCAGGGCGCCTTTTGTTCGACCATCCTGGCCAAGCGGCCCCCACGAAAACACGGACCCGTGGATACCCACTCATCGCTGCTGCGCTACGCAGACATCCCTGTGCCGCCCACTGCGGGCACGGTGCCGCCCCGGTACTGGAGAGAAACGCATGTACGGCTGCAAGCCACTTCCGGCACAACAGTTTCGAGGGGCCATCTTCTAAGCCCTTTCATTTAGAGCATAGGGCGGCAGAAAATAACGGTCAACCTAGGGTTCGGAAATGGTTTATGTCGGTGTGGCATTGCCCAGACGGGGTTAGGACGGCTGCAACGGCCTAGATCGCCCGCAGGGCTGACAGCCATTCGACGTAGAAGTACGGCACCTTGAATGTCTCGTGCAGACGCCGCACGCGATGGTGCAGAAGGTCGTATAAGTCCTGCTGCCACCATCGGGCGGACCGATCGCAGTAGAACAGCCTGCAGCCGAGCGGCCGCGCAGCCCGGGCGGCGCAGCGGGCCGGATGGATCCGCAGGAAGGGACAGGCGCCGACGATGGGGCCATCTACGCGGGCCGGGTCGGTACGGCGCAGGAACAGGGCCATCTCCGCCGTGCTGACGAAGAGGTCGTGGCCATAGACATCGAAGCGGCAGCAGCGCGAGCACTGGTGGCAGGCCGGCGGGGTGATCACCCGGCGGTCGGTCCGGCCGCAGACGGGCCTGGACTGGCAGCCGCGCAGCGCCGCGTCCAAGTAGCGGTAGATGGCCTGGACGTCGGCCAGGAGGCCGTCACGGGCTCTGGCCGCCCGGGCGGCCTGCACGAGGGATTCGGCGGATTCGTTGAACATTGCGGGTTGCGGCCTTACCACCAGCGCTTCTTCGTCCGCTGCTGTTCGATCGCATCGGCGGCGTGCAGCTGGCCGCGGTCGATGCCAGGGCACATCCGGCCAGCCTGGCGCCATACCTGCTCGGACTGCAGGTTGCTGTGCCAGAACGGCCAGGTGCGGCACTGCAGGGGGCGGACCGGATAGACCTGGCAGACCCGCTGACCGTTCGGCAGGTGCGCCAGGAAGACGCAGTCGCCGTTGGCCCGTTCGGTCAGGCTGTAGCGCGAACCCACCTGGCGGAGCTGGTCCTCGCTGAGCCGACCGTCCGTGCGGCCGATGAACTGCGAGAGCATGCGAATCTCCTCCTGGCAGACCCAGACGTAGCCGGGCGGGCCGGTGCAGCAGTTGCCGCACTCGGTGCAGGAGAAGTGCAGGCCTTCTTTGTACCACTTCTTCGTGTTGGAACTCATGGGCACTTCCTGGTCAGCGGTCAGCAACTGACGGTTAGCAGTCAGCCGTCAGCGGTCAGCAGTAACGACAACCACCATCTTGTTCCTCTGAACGTTCGGAAGTCTCCGACCGTGCGGTGCGCTTCCACGTGGCCGTTGCGGCTGACTGCTAACCGCTGACCGCCGACAACGCACCAGTGTCGCATATTCGCGCAGACAGCCGAACCCACTCGACCGATTCGCTGTCCCTACTTCGTAACAGCAATGCCCAGGTCGGCGCTGGTAAACAGGGCCGCGAACGGGGCGACCTGGCCGATCTTCTCGGCCGCGCCTTCCTGGCGGTCCAGGACGGCCACGATCTTTACCACGGTGGCGCCAGCCTGCTTGATCGTTTCGACGGCCTCGATGACCTGCCCGCCGGTGGTGACCACGTCTTCGACCAGGAGGATGCGGTCGCCGGCCTTGATCGTGCCCTCGATCATCTTGCTGGTGCCGTAGTCCTTCTTGCCCTGGCGGATGATGATGAACGGCTTGCCGCAGGCAAGGGCCGCCGCGGTCGCCAGCGGGATCCCGCCGAGTTCCGCCCCGCCGATGCGGTCGATGCCGGCACCGGCCTGCTCGGCCAGGAGCTTGCCGACCTCGGCCAGGACCTTCGGATCGGTCTCGAAGAGGTACTTGTCGAGGTAGTACTTGCTGCGTTTGCCGCTGCGCAGGAGGAAGTCGCCTTCCAGGTAGGCGGCCTTTTTGATCGCTTGCGCGAGCTCGGGCTTGGTCATTCGAGTGTTCCTCTGTCTATTACGAGCCAAGTCAGTTGGGAAGTACAGTGTAGAGGCAGACTCACGAGATGAACAGCCCCGGGCGGACTTTGAAGCGGTCCGCGAGTTTCCGCAGATGGTCGACCGTCAGCGATCGCTGGCCCTTGAGGATCTTCGAGCCCATGCTGGCGTGCACGCCCAGCACCCGAGCCAGATCAGAGGCATTCATGTCGTTTTCAGCCAGCAACTCCCGAAGGGCTTCGATGCCGCTCATGTCCGCGGTGTCGATCCCGTGGTGCTGACCTTCGTAGACCTGGACGAGCTGCACCAGAGTCTCCATGTAGAGTTCCTGACCCTTGGTGAGCTTGCCCGAGGCCATGAGGCGATCGATCATCTCGACTGTATTCTCGTACTGCACATCGTCCCTGATGGCCTGCGGCGGCATGAGTTCCACCAGCTCCTCGAACCGGCCGGGGAGCTTCTCGCGGATATTCCTGGTCGTAGGCATGGCTATTCCTTCCATTTGCCTTCGTCATAATCCTTGTGCGTCAGGACAGCCCGCACGTTGATGAGCTGGTAGTCGTAGCGAATCCGGGCGACGAGCCGATACTTGTTCCCGCAGACGTTGAAGGCGGTCAGAATCTGGTCATCTTCGGCCCGCACACCATCCGCATGAGGATAGGCCTGCCGAACATCGTACAGGGTCGACCACATGGCGTTCGTAGCAGTCCTGTACCAGAGCCGAAGCGGCCGTTCCGCGTCGCTATGACGCTCCCAGAACTCCCGCAAGGGCTTGAGGCTGATCACTCGCATATAGACATGTTGTCTAAACATCCGAGATGTGTCAAGCGAGACTGCACCCTTTCACGAGGTGCTCTTGAACACCTCGTCATCGGGCGGCCGTTTACTCCCAAATGCTACACGTTCAATTCCGCCGTCAGCCCCAGGTGGTCCGCGTACCTCCTGCGGATCGGCTCGACGTGCTCGCGGACGAAGCGTTCGGTCTGCTGCGGACCCAGCCCGACAAACCTGGTCGGGTGCACGAGCTGTTCAAGGTCGGTCACGGCGGAAAAGGCCGCGTCCGCGCGGATGCGGGCGATAAAGTCGTTTGGCTTGTTGAACTTCTTGACCTGCTCCATCGCCGCCAGCGAGTGCTTGCGGATCCGCTCGTGCAGGTCCTGGCGGTCCCCGCCGGCCTTGACCGCGGCCATCAGGATCACCTCGCTGGCCATGAAGGGCAGTTCCTGGTCCAGCCGGGCCTTGACCATCTCCGGCCAGACGTTCAGCCCCGAGGCTACGTTGGTCAGGATCTTCAGGATCCCGTCGGTGGCCAGGAAGGCCTCCGGCAGCGACAGACGGCGGTTGGCGGAGTCATCCAGGGTCCGCTCGAGCCACTGCTCGGCCGCGGTCATCATGGGGTTCGCAGCCAGCGACATCACGAACCGCGCCAACCCCGTTGCCCGTTCGCTCCGCATGGGATTTCGCTTGTAGGGCATGGCGGAGGAGCCCACCTGCTCGGTCTCGAACGGCTCGGACAGCTCGCCCACGCCGGACAGCAGGCGGACGTCGTTGCACATCTTGTGGGCCGAGACCGCCACCTGGGCCAGGGCGTTGAGCACCGTGATGTCGGTCTTGCGGCTGTAGGTCTGGCCGGTCACGGGTTCGATCTTGTCGAAGCCCATCTTCTCGGCCACGAGTTTCTCCAGCCGGTCGACCTTGTCGGCGTCCTGCTCGAAGAGGTCCAGGAACGAGGCCTGCGTGCCGGTGGTGCCCTTGATGCCGCGGAAGTGCATATTGTCGATGACGCCCTCGACCTCGTAGAGGTCACGGACGAAGTCCCAGCACCATAGGGTCGCGCGCTTGCCGACGGTGGTCACCTGGGCCGGCTGGAAGTGGGTGTAGGCTCAGGCAGGGCAACTCCTTCCACTTGGCGGCGAAGGTGCCCAGCCTGTCGATGACGTTGACCAGCCAGGACAGGACCAGCTTCAGGCCCTCGCGCATGATGACCAGGTCGGCGTTGTCGCCCACGGTAGCCGAGGTCGCGCCCAGGTGGATGATGCCCTTGGCAGCTGGAGCGGCGTCGCCGTAGGTGTGGATGTGGGCCATCACGTCGTGGCGAAGGCGCTTCTCGTAGTCAGCCGCCTTGGCGAAGTCGATGTCCTCCAGGTGCTCGCGCATCTGCTGGATCTGCTGGTCGGTAATGGCCAAGCCGAGGGCCTTCTCGCTCTCGGCCAGGGCCAGCCAGATCTTGCGCCAGGCGGTGAACTTGTACTGGGGCGACCAGAGGTGGACCATGGCCTCGGAGGCGTTGCGGGCCACCAGCGGGGACTCGTAGCGGCTGTGACTGTCCTGCGGCATTTCTTTTGCTCCAGGCACGATTGACCAGGCCCTATAACCATGGCAACATGGGGCATCAGGACGAGACAGTATAACCGGGCGGCCACCGAAGGTGGAACCGCTCCGCGTTGCGGGCGTCTAACCTACTAGAGGAACAGGCCCGTGGCAGACACGGCCATTCCGTTTGACGACGCTGTGCTGGTCCGCCAATGCCTGCGCGGCGACCTGACGGCCTTCGAGCCGCTGGTCGCCAAGTATCAGGACCGCATCTACAACCTCTGCTGGCGACTGTGCGGGGACCGGCACGTGGCCGAGGACCTGACGCAGGACGCCTTCCTCAAGGCCTTCGAATCGCTGGAGACCTTCCGCGGGGCCAGCGGCTTCTACACCTGGCTGTATCGCATCGCGGCCAACCTGTCCCTGTCCCACCGCCGCAGCGAGCGGCGCCAGATGAACGTGGGGACCGGCACCGAGTGGAGCGACATGCCCAACCAGGCGGCTCGGCTGCACCGGGGCGGGGACGAAGCGGACGGTCAGCCGGAGGTCGCAGCCCAGCGGGACGAGGTTCGCAGGCTCGTCTGGCAGGCGATCCAGGAACTCGATGACGAGCACCGGGCCGTGGTAGTTCTACGCGATATGGAAGGTCTGGATTACGCCGAGATTGCAGAGGTGCTGCAGATGCCGACCGGTACCGTCAAGAGCCGGCTGCACCGTGCGCGGATGGCGATCCGCGAGAGACTGATGCCGGTGTTGGGACAACACGACAGTGACTAGTGGCTCGTGGCTGGTGGCTGGTGACGGCGCTGCCATGGCGGCCATGGTTAGTGGATCCAGGAGCGATCCGAAGCAAGGCAGAAACGATGGCTGACAGGGATGACAGGGCGGAACTGGAGCAGCTGCTGTCGAGTTACATCGACGGGGCGTGCTCCCAGCAGGAGCGTGACAGGGTACAGGAGGCCCTGCAGCACGACCCGGACTTCCGCAAGCTCTACACGGAGCTTGTTCGCACGATCGAGACGATCCAGGCCACGCCCAGTGAGGCCACCCCCAGCCACGTCCGCGAGCGGATCCTATCGCAACTGGAGCGGCGGGCCCTGCTCGGCGTGACCCGCGTGGCCCCGTGCTGCCCGAGTCGGCACCGCGGCCGGGACGGCGGACCGGCTGGCTGGCGATGCTGGTGGCGGCGATGCTGGTGGCCGGCGTCGGGGCGACGTGGTGGTTCCGCTCGCAGGCACACAAGGCAAACTACCAGGTGGCCATGGCCCCAACGGCTGGCGAGGGCGGCGGAAAGACCGCCCAACAGTTGTCCGAGCAAAAGCCGCGCGTCGCCAGGACCAGCGACGCCCGTAGCGGGGTGGGCCAGAGCGCCATCACTGAACGGAAACTCGCACCAACCGGAGAAACTGCACCGGCTGGCCAGCCCGAGCCGGTCCAGGCCCCGAAGGCGGTCCAGCCGATCGAACCTCAGAAGCCGGTCCTGGAGGACCGCGAGGCATCCCACGCCATCCAGACGCCACCGAGGCCGGTAGTGTCAAACGGTGCGCTGGCTAGACGTGAATCGGACGAGATGCCCTCCCCTGCCCGGCCAGAGCCACTTCGTTCTGTCAGCGACCGAACGCTTGATCGAGCCCGCACGAATCACGCGGCGGCACCCGGAGGACCCGCCCTCTTCAGTTCGCCGGCGGCCGCGCCGCAGCTGTCGGCGCCAGAGGCCGCGGCGCCCGGCAGCGTATCGGCAGGAGCGCCGGCCCGGACCGGCCTGGCGGCCGTCGACCGCAATCACGACAGAAATGCCACCGCGCTCGCATTCGGCGGGGCCGAAAGCACGTCGGGGGCCCGCGCCACGACGCAGCTGCGGGTGACCGTCCAGGAAACCCGGCAAGTCTCCCAGATCGGCCAGCAGCTTCGAGCCCTGGCAGGACGGCATAGCGAGCTGGTTGTCCAGTCATCAGATGGACCCACAATCTTCGCCAGCATGGTACCCGGCTCGCAAGACGTACTGGCCGAGGCGATCGTGCGCCTGCCCGGCGTCGTACGGGTGGAATCGCGGGAGTTGCCAGTCGGCGATCCCCTGGCCAGACGGGCGTCGTGGCTGGCTGCCCAACAGCAGTGGCAACAGGCCGCCAGGGACTTCGTGGCCTGGGCCGCATCGGGGCAACCGGCCGGGCCGGCACCTGTCCGCGACACCGACTGGTCGGTGTACCTGACCGAAGTTCCGTCGATCGTGCCGCGGGAGGCCAGTGCGGCACTGGTCATCGTCCTGCAGTCGGCCGAGGCGCTAGCCCCCGGAAGCAACGAATGAGTGACAGCCCGCGACCGGAAGAAAACGAGTTCTAGCCCAAGTTACGCAGTTGAGCACCTAAAAAAAGAATCTTGAGGGGCGGAACCGCCTTGGCGCTATTGTGGCGAGGGTCGGAGCCGGCGAAAAGGCCGTGTGGTGGAAAAATGGCCGTTTGACGGGCAGGGCCGGCGGCGCATTCCTATACCTGTGGAATGAACAGGCAGGGATGCATCATGTACCTACGCAAGATCAGGCCCCGCGGCAAGGGGCAGCGACAGATCTACTGGGAACTGGTCGAGAGTTATCGTACCGCCAAGGGCTCCCGCCAGCGGACAGTGGCCTACCTGGGCAAACTGTCCCGGCGGGAACTGAGCGGCTGGCAGACACTCTCGCGGCGATTGAACGGCCAGGCTCCGCCGATGCCTACGTTGTTCGATCCGCTGGAGCTTTCGGACGAACCGGACCTGCAGTGGGTAGAGACCCGCAAGTTGCGGGTGAGGCGGATGCGTCGATTCGGGGATGTCTATCTGGCCTGGACGCTCTGGCAATTGCTGGGGTTGGATACGCTGCTGGGCAGCAAGATGCCGATCGGACGCGAGGGAGTGCCTTGGGCCGCGGTGGCGGCGATCCTGGCGATCGCCCGGTTCTGCCGGCCCAGCAGCGAACTGCACATCGAGAAGCACTTTTACCCGGGCTCGGCTCTGGAGGACATTCTGGGGGTGGATCCGGATCAGGTGCACACGGATCGGTTGTACGCGGGCCTGGATCAACTGCTGGCCCAGAAGAAGGCCATCGAGCAGCATCTGCGGCAGCGACTGGGCCAGTTGTTCCAGTTGTCCTACGACGTGCTGCTGTACGACCTGACCAGCACCTACTTCGAGGGGGCTTGTGCGGCCAATCCGATGGCCCAGCGGGGCTACTCGCGGGACAGCCGCCCAGACTGCCTGCAAGTGGTCATCGCCCTGATCGTCACGACGGATGGCTACCCCTTGGGGTACGAGGTCTTTGACGGCAACACCAATGATGCCACGACCGTCGAAAAGATCGTCAAGAAGGTCGAGGCCGAGCATGGCAAGAGTCAGCGGATCTGGATCATGGACCGCGGGAACGTCTCGGCGGCCAACCTGCAGGTCCTGCGTAACAGTGGCAGCCACTACATCGTGGGCACTCCCAAGGCCCTGCTGCGGCAGGTGCGAGGGGAGTTGACTAAGGAAGGCTGGCAACAGGTCCGCGAAGGCATTGAGGTCAAGAGGGTGCCTGTCCCGGAGGCCGCCGATGAGACGCTGATCCTGTGCCGCAGCCAGGATCGCATCGACAAGGAAGCCGCGATGTTGGAGCGGTTCTGCCAGCGGATGAAGAAGGGCCTGGAGGCGATGCAGAAGGCCGCCGAGAGCGGCCGGCTGACGGACTCGGGCCAGGCGCATCTGCGTCTGGGCCGGCTGACCGAGCAGAACTGGCGAGCGGCGGAATGCTTCACCGTCGAGATCACCCCGATCGACAAGCCAACCGGCAAGGCGAAACTGCGGGTGAACTGGCAGATGGATGAGCAGGCCAAGAAGGACCTGTGTGGTTGCTACCTGCTGCGGACGAACCTGCCGCAGGTCGATCCGGTGGCATTATGGAAGCAGTACATTCAGCTGGTGGACGCGGAGTGGGCCTTCCGGATTAGCAAGGACGAGTTGGAACTGCGACCGATCTGGCATCAAAAGCAGGACCGGGTCAAGGGGCACATCCTGGTCTGCTTCATCGCCTATGCGATGTGGAAGACGCTGTCGGGCTGGATGCAGGCATCCGGCCTGGGCGAGGCGCCCCGGCCGCTGGTGGAGGAACTGTCACGGGTCCAGAGCCAAGACGTGGTGCTGGCGACACGGAACAACGATGGCACGGCCGGCCCGACCCTGGTGGTGCGGTGCGTGACCCAACCGGAGCCGCACTTGGCGGTGCTGTTACATCGGCTGGGACTGGTCCTGCCGAACCACCTCAAACGGTTCCGCCAGGAGGCCCGCCGACGTCTGGTCCGAGGCGCCTTGTAGTGGAAACGGGGCCACAAAAACGGCCCTGGCGAGAGCGCCAGGGCCGTTTTACGTCTGCAACTGCGTAACTTGGGCTAGAGTCGCCATAGATAGAGCATTGCGTGCGGCTACATGCGGTGTTTGGGGGAGAACACAGGGCGTACACCCAAGATAGCCTGCCCAGGCGCCTGCGACCCACGGGCCGCCAGCCCGATAACCCTTCTGGGGAAAGTAGTGCAGAAGCAGGTGTTTACATCCAGGCCTCATTTGCCGATACAACCCTAGACTGGTACTAGCACCAGGACAGTTGATTTGCCCCTTTTGGGTGGGTACAGTGACCTGGGGCAAGTCTGGATAGCCCAGCGGGAGGCTTGTGGTATGCATCGGAAGCGTTGTCTCTGTACGATAGTCGCGGCAGCCTGTGCGCTGCTGGCCGCGGGAACAGCGCAGCTGCGCAGTTCTCGGAACTCACTCGCGGCCTGTATCTGTCCGGGTTTCGCATCGATGGGGCCCCCAACCCGATCACCAACGGGTGGGAGTTCACCACCAGCCGATCCTTCTTCCCCGGCAGCGACACGCTGAACTTCGGGCTGGGCACGTTGACGCTGGATGGCGCCCTGACCATCAACGGCGGCTACGAGAAGCGCCCGTTCAAGGGCGGCTTCTTCGGCATCAGCAGCGCGTCGGGGGCGGGCACCGCCCCGGCGCCGATCAGCTACACACTGAGCATCCCGCGAGCGGCTCAGAAGATCACCGTAACGGGCACGGCGACGATCGAGACAGAGATCAACGTGGACGAGACCGGCTACTACCACCGGGTGCTCAAGGTCGACAACCGCGGCACGGTCAAAACAGAAGGCCTGAACAATTCGACGAAGAACCTGGACTTCACCCTTGGCCCGATCGACCAGACCGGCAACATCTACGCGGACGTGATATCCGGGGCCCTGAACAGCAGGACGACCACAACGACGACTGCGGTTCAGCGCCGACGCGGTCACGAAGCTCAGTGAAGCGGACCTCGCATCTTTGGACGTGAACGATCCCAAGCAACTGGCCGCCTTCGTCAACGCCGCCCTGGTCCAGGGGATCACCCAGGCCGCCACCGACCCGACCCTCGGCAAAACGACGACCGTCCAGAAGGCCCAGGTGCTGGTGCCGGAGCCGGCAACGCTGGCCCTGCTGGCAATCTCCGGCTCGATCTGCCTCTTCGGCTTCCGCCGGCACAGCGCCCCCTGAGAGCCCCTGAGCCGCCAACCATTAGAAACGACCCTCGCCGCCACCGGTCATCCCGGTGGCGGTTTTCGTTGGCTGGCCGGTCCGCCGCACGAAGGTATAATGGCCCGGTCAGCAACAGGAAAGGCGTGGATTCGTGCCGGAAACGTGGTCGGCGAAGTTGGCAAGCCTGGGTCCGTGGGGGGTGTTCTGGCTGGCCTTTGGCTTCAGCGCTCAAGGCTTCTTTGCCGCGCGGTTTGTCTGGCAGTGGCTGGTCTCGGAGAAGAAGGGCCGCAGCACCGTGCCACTGGGCTTCTGGATCCTCAGCCTGTTGGGCGGGGCCATGCTCCTGGTGTATGCCTGTCACTTGAAGGACCCGGTCTTCATCACCGGCCAGGGACTGGGCCTGTTCATCTACGTCCGCAACCTGATGTTGATCGGCCGGCGGCGCGGCATGGTGCGGCAGCGGCACCCCAACTTCCGACAGAGGCAAGCGGGCTTTCGGGTGGGGCAAGACTAGCGGCATGGACGGGTCGCCACCGGCAGCGTCGATCACAGGCCATGAAGGGCAGGTCGCAAGATATGGTTGCATCAGATCGGGAAGAACCGACCAGGCCTCAGGGGCGGGCCACCCCGTCCACCGGTCGAGGCGCAGCCGGGGCCTCCCTCTCGCGGGCGGACGAGGCCTTGGGCACAATCACGCAGATTGCGGCGCGGCGATGGCAGCCGTCGACGGCGGCCTGGGCGGGGTTGTATGCCTGCCTGGTGGTGATGGCCGCCTGGTCGCTGTTCCCGGGTCCGTCGCTAGGCGAGCACGAGTGCTACGTGGCCCAGACCAGCCGGGAGATGCTGGCTGACGGGGACTGGGCCATGCCGCACTTTTCGGGCATGCCGCGGCTGCAGAAGGGGCCGCTGGCGTACTGGTGCGTGGCGGGACTGGCAAAGGCCCCGGGCCGGCTCAACGACGCGGTCGTGCGGCTGCCGTCGGGCATCTCGGGAGTGGCGCTGGCGGTCCTGATGGCGCTCTTCGCGAGGCGGGCCTTTGGCACCAGCGGACTGGCGTGGTTCGCGGCTACGGTGACCGGGTTTTCGGGGGCGTGGATCTTCCATACCCACAACGGCACGGTGGACATGCAGACTGACGTTCTGGTGTACGCTAGCGGGGGCCCTGTTCTGGCTGAGCGTGAATAACCCCAGCCGCCCCAGGCGGATCGCCCTGCTTGCCGGGATGGGCGCCGCCTTCGGTATGGCCATGCTGGCCAAGATGCCGATGCCGGCGGCCGTCCTGCTGCCGGGGTTCTTCCTGTACCTGCTGGCCAGTGGTCGGGGCCGCAAGATCGGGATGTATGTCCTGGAGAGCCTCCCCGGCCTGGCGGTGATGCTGCTGGTGTGGCTGCCGTGGATCGTGATGGTCCTGCACAGCCAGGACACGGGGACCGTCGGGGCCAAGTGGTACCGCGAATTCATCAGCCGGTTCGAGGGCGACATCGGCGCCCCCACGCAGAGGTGGTACTACTACGGCCCGGCGCTGTTGTGGATGGCCCTGCCCTGGACGCTGTCGCTGCCGGAGGCCCTGGCGGGCCCGTGGCTGAACCGGTACCGGCCGTGGCGCGACGTGCTGCTGCTGGCCTTCTGCATCGTCGCATTCAACGTCGTATTCTTCAGCGCAGCCGGCATCAAGCGCCCGCAGTACATCCTGCCGGCCATGCCGTGGCTGCTGCTGCTGCTGACCCCGCCGGTGTGGCGATTCTTCGCCGGGCCGATGTTCGAGCATCCGCGGTGGCTTGAGCGGATGGGGGTGGCGCTGGCAATCGGCGCGCTGGTGGGCTGCGCCGCGGGGTGGCTGTGGTTGCTGCACTACCAGCACGCCGTGGCGCACGGGTTTTTCGCGCCGGTGGCCGTCATGACGGGCGGGCTGGCGTGCATGGGGGTGGTGCTGGCGCTGCGTGCTCGAACGGAGGCGCTCTACGCGCTGCTGCTGACAATCACGGTGACATTCTGCTTCGCCTGGGCACGGGCGGGGCTGTACTGGGGCGGATCGGAGCAGGAACAGCGATTCGCGCGGCAGTTCCGCCAGATCGTGCCAGCCGGCGCGGCGGCCTGGTACGTGGCCCGGCCGGATGCGCGGCTGGTGTACTATGGGAACCTGGTCCTACCTCGCGTGCTGAGCGACCTGGACCTGCTGGACCGTCTCCGGCAGCACAAGATGCGCGACAGCGACGAGAACAGGCAGGTCCTGACAGGCCTGGCGCTGGTCGAGCAGTTCCGGCAGGACAGGCCCGTATATGCGGTGGCTGAGTACTGGCACTGGCAGGGGTTGCAATCGATGCCGGCGTTCACGTCGCTCAAGCCGAAGCTGCTGTACCGCCAGGGGGTGTACGCCGACAACCCGTCCAAGGATTGGGTCCTTCTGGCGAACCGGACGGCATCGGCGGCGACACAGGCGGCGGAGGCGAGGCGGGTACGAATCCCTGATCGCCGACGAGCACCATAGCGATCAGTGGCTTCGGATCGCGAGGATGTAGTACCACAGCGCCCCGGCCATCAGGGTGGTGCCGATGGCCACGTAGCCCAGCAGGTGCTTGACGATGGGCGGTACCCACCGAAAGGGCATGTCCGCCACCCGCGCCACTACGGCCAGGGGCGAGACAACCGCGTCAGCCACCCGCGCCAGACCTGGCAGTGTCCCGTGGGGGGACGGCGCGGTCGCAGAGGCCGCGGTCGCGTCGGCGGCCGGGGCAGCTGCGGGCGCGGCACCGGATTGCAGGCCGGCGGAGCGCCTGGTCGAGCTCCTGTTCGACCTCCGCCTCGGGAGACAGCGCGGCAGGTGCTTGAGCCTCAGCGGCCGGAGCAGGTGAAGGCCCTGGCGCTGCCGGCACGGCGGCATCCGGCGAAGACTCGGGGGCTGCAACCGGAGGGGCCGGTTCGGCAGCTGACGGCAGACTGCACTGCAGCCGGGGCGGTTGCGGCGGTCGGCGGCAAGCCGAGTTCGGCCTGCACTTCAGCATTGGCGGCATCCGTGGTCGTCGCGGGGGCAGGAGTCTGGGTATCCGGCAAAGCCGCAGCCTGCGGCGCCGGGCCGGCCGTTGCCACGACGGCAGCCGACGTTTCGGATTCCGCCGCGGCCGCCGGGACGTCCTGGGCCGGGGCCGGCTGCGGAGGCGCTGCCGCGGGTGCGGAGGCGGGCGACTGCGGGGCGGATGTGTCGGTTGCCGCGGCGGTCGGCTGTGCCGGTGCCTGTTGGGGTAGCGGCGCGGCGACCTGTTGGGGCTGGGATGCTGCGCCGGCCACCGCACTGGAAGGCTCGGGTGCAGCGGCGCCGACCTCCCTGGCCAAGGCGGATGTCATCGCCTCGAGGTCGCTGAGGGTCTTCTCGACGTCCGCCTCGCTGATCGGCGCGGCCGGATCGCCGCCGGGCTTGGGCTTGCCCTCCCCTGGCTGGTCAACCGGGTCCACCTGTCACCTCCGCATGAGAAACGTCCGCTAACGACTCCTGAGCAATCACATGTACATCGGCCCGAACAGCACGCGCGTAAAGCAATAAGTCTGTTCTCTGCCACGCAGTCCTGGCTGCTGCGACAAATCCCCCCACTCACCTTAGAATACGGGACCATGAGCGACCATTGGCTCTATTCACGAGAGTTGCCGGCCGGGCCGGCGGACTGGCGGCTGGAGGGCGACGAGGCCCGACACGCCCGGGTCAAACGCCTGGCCGCCCGAGAGGCGGTACACCTGTTCGACGGCCAGGGCCGGGTGGCCGCCGCCCACGTGGTCAGTCTGCGATCGGCACGCCCTGACGGTCGGGATCGAGGTGGTCGAGGCCGTTGCCCCACGGCAACCACGCGTGACGGTGGCGGTCAGTCCGCCCAAGGGCGAGCGGCTGGACTGGATGCTGGAAAAGTCTGACGGAGCTGGGCGTGGCGGCGATCCAGCCGCTGGAGTGCGAGCGCTCGGTGACGGTGGCCAAAGGCGACCGGATGGACCGCTGGCAGCGGCGGCTGATCGAGGCGGCCAAGCAGGCGCATGTGCCATGGCTGCCGGTGGTGGAGCCGTCGCGAGAACTGCCGCAACTGCTGGAGCGGGCGGGGGAATTTGCGGTGCGGCTGGTGGCGGACACGGGGATGGGGGAGAGGGTTCAGGGTTCAGGGTTCAGGGTTCAGGAAACGACAGACAAGAAACAACGGCAGGGGACAGCAGAAGAGGAGAAGAGGAGACAAGGAGAAGAGGAGCAACGGCAAGAGGGGACAGGGGACAGGGGACAGGGGACAGCAGGCAGCGGCGAGAGCATGTCTGCAAACACCGCAGGCGTGGCACCCGGCGTTGCCGCGATCGCGCGAATCCTCGCGGCGAGATTCGCGCCGCAGGACCGGCTGCTGGTGGTGATCGGGCCGGAAGGCGGCTTCAGTGACGTGGAGCGCGAGGTGATGCGCCGGGCCGGGCTTATGGCCGTAAGCCTCGGGCCGACCGTGCTGCGGACCGAGACGGCGACGATCGTTGCGGCCGGATGCCTGCTGGCAGCGGCGGACGCAGCCGGGACAAATACAGCCCCGAGGCCCACGCCATGACCTTCGAGCCGACCATCAAGGCCGAAGCCCTGGCGGAGGCGCTGCGGACGCAACGGATCGGCCGGACGGTGCTGAGCCTGGCCCAGACCGCCAGCACAAACGATGTCTGCTGGCAGCACCTGTCCCAGCGGGGTTTAGCCGCGGACGGCACGGTCATATTGACGGACTACCAGACAGCCGGGCGGGGCCGATTCAACCGCGCGTGGCTTTCGCCGCGGGCCTCCAGCGTGCTGCTGAGTGCCCTGGTCGTGCAGCCGCCCGAGCCGCTGCTGGTGGAGCGCCTCAGTTTGATCGCGGGGATCGCGGCCTGCCGGGCGGGTCGGGCAGCCAGCGGCGCCGAGATCCATCTTCGCTGGCCGAACGACCTGGTCTGCCGGCGCAGGAAGGTCGGCGGGGTCCTGGTCGAGTTTCGGCAATGGCAGGGCAGGCAGGTGGCCGCGGTGATCGGCATCGGCATCAACTGCCTGCAGCAGGCGGGGCATTTCCCGCCGGAGATCCGCCAGAAGGGAATCTCGCTGGATATGCTCAGTTCGGACCCCATCTCGCGGTTCGACGTGGCTGTCGAGCTCCATTGGGCAGCTCGACGGATGGCTGTCGAGCAGGCCTCTGGTGGAGGCCGCCCCGGTCCGCGAGGCGTGGCAAGACCTGGCCGAGCCGCCGGGCCAGCGGGTGTGCCTGATACACGCCGGCCGGCGATTCTACGGCACGACGATCGAGCTGGACCCAACGGGCGGGTTGCTGGTGCAGTCTGGAGTCCGGGGGCCGGCGGATCTTCGATCCATCGACGACGACGATGGAGGTGGCGGAGTAGGTTCAGGGCTCGGGTGTCGGGTACCGGGTTCCGGGTTTCGGGGAAGAATCATGGGTCCGGCGGAATCGGCAACCTGACTTTCGACACCCGACACCCGAGCCCCGACACCCGGCTTAGCGACTTGCCCGCTACGCGTTTGTATCCGATATCTAGACAAGGACATGCCACCTGCGCGGGCATCGCGTCGGCGCCGTCTGCGTGTCCGGTAAAAGTGGATTGCCCCGCCGCGGACCCGGCGGGGATCCCAAGCGGCTCGACTGCCCGCCACGGGCGGTCGATAGACCATCAGACGGGGAGGCTACCGTAGGGAAACGGTTGGCCCGAAGAAGGGGATGTTCCAGATGGCTTCAGACGTGCGTGCAAGACCTCGCGTGACCTGGATGGAAGTGGCCATCGTCGGGGTCGTCCTGGCGGTGCTGGCCGCACTGGTCGTGCCGCAGTTCAGCGAGGCCGGCATGGATCCCCGGGCCCGGGAATTTCGCTCGGTCGTGCAGATCGTCCAGGGCCAGATCGAGATGTACCGGCTGCAGCACGAGAACCAGTACCCTGCGCTCAAGCAGTTCGCCCAGCAGATGACCCTGCCGACCAACAGCAAGGGGCAGGCCGACCGCCGCCGGCGAGGCCGCCGCCGAGTTCGGCCCGTACCTGCGGTGCATCCCCGCCAACCCCTACACCGGGACCAACGAGATCGCCGGCGAACGCAGCGCAGGCGGCGCTTGGTACTACAACGAGAAGACCGGCGAGTTCCGCCCGAACGGGGTGGCGCTGACGATCGCAATCCGGGGGACGGGCATGCCGGTCCGCGCCTCTGGCAACCGCTCACTGCGGCCGTGACGCAACCCTACTTGAGGCCCTCCATCAGCCACTCGGCGACCTGCCGGGCCTGCGGCTCGAAGTCGAACTCGCGCAGCCGGGCCTTGTGGACCCACTGGCACTCAGGCCAGTGCTTGGCGTGGGGCTCGCCGGCGAGGACTCCACAAACATAGTAACGAAACGTGACCGTCACCCCCTGTACGTCGAACAGGAACGGCGGCTGGCCGACGAACAGCTCCACCTGCACGCCCAACCGCTGGCGCAGATGCGCGGGAGGGAGACCTCGGGGCTGTCGCCGGGCTTGACGGGTCCGCCCGGGAAGGTCCAGACGCCGGGGTACGGCTCGTCGTCGCGGGTGCGGACCACCAGCACATTGTTGACTCGCTCGATGATGGCCCGCGCATCCATCGCTGGGACCTTGGCGGGTGTTTCCATGCTCGATCTTCCTTTCAGTGATCACCGCACGGCCAGCAGCTGCACGTCCCCGCCGGCAGCCAGCAGCCCGGGCTCGGTCCGCAGGTAGCGTTCCATCTGTAACAGCCGCTGGTAGCCTTCGTCGGTGCTGCCCATCTCCTGCAAGGCGTGCGAACCCATCAGCGCCCAGCAGATCGCCCCGGGCCACTGGTGCACGACCCGCCAGTCGGTCTTGTGTAGCATCAGCCGGGCCTCGGCTGGGTCGAACAGACGGATATGTACGTCGGCCTCGTCCGGCAAGGAGGCATGGCCCCGAAGGAACGTCCTATAAACCTCTTCCAGCGATCTGCCGCGGCGGCCCGTGCGGATCGCCCCGAAGCGCGATTCCACCTCCATCAGCAGCATACCGCCCGGCCGAGTCAGGCGGGCGAATTCCGACAGGGCCTTCTCGGCATCGTCGCAATAGGACAACACATCCCCGACAGCCAGCACCAGGTCGAACGGCCTGTCCTCCAGCACGCCCAGGTCACACACGTCGGCCTTTACCAGCTGGACACGATCTCTAAGATTCGCCGCGGTAAGATGTTGTGATGCCTGCCGCAGCATGCCGGCTGAAATGTCGACGATGCAGACGTTGTGCCCGAGCCCGGCCAGGTCGGCTGCGTACAAGCCGCCGCCGCCACCGGCATCGAGAATCCGCCAGGGCAACGGGCCTAGCGGGAGGTCCCGAACCGCATCGAGAACCACCTGCCGGGCCAGCCGAGACGACACCAGCCGCAGACTTCTTCTGGACGTATTGGCCGGCAGCGGTGTCATAGAACCTTTCGATTGGGGCCTTGTCTTTCATCGATCCGATACTCCCAATGCGGTTTTACAGGATATGATAGGCATGTGTACGGGTCGCGGCGGCGAGCATCGTTGGCAGCGCATCTGAATCATGCGAATTCCCACAGTACAACTCCTGACCGACTGGCTCAAGGCCCACCTGCACAACCTGCAGCACTGGACCGATCCACGGACGGGCCGGATCCTCGACCCATTCGAGAGCCACCAGCGCGGCGTCCGGGTCCCAGCCGAGTCGTACAGCCCGGCCACCTCGCTGGTCATCGCGGCCCGCGCCTGCCGCCAGGGCCATCCGCAGGTCGCCCCGCTGCTGGCAGGATATTCTAGACGCATCCGGGACCTGATGGCCGACGAGGCGACGCCGGCGTTCACCGCGCTGTTCCTGCAGCACTTCGGCCTGATGGCCCTGACCGACCTGAAGGCGATCGCCGGCCAGGAGGATCCGCCAATCCCGGCTGAGCAGGTTGCCGCCCTGTGATTTGCCGATATGACAGTAGGGCGCAAATCAGGATGTCTCGGTCTGCGAGGGTGAACCGTGGAGCATCAAGAGAATCAGATAACGGAGAAGCAGCTGATCGCGCCGTGATGGCTGCCCTTAAAGACTGGCTCCTGGCTAACTGAGTAGTCACCTGTACCCTGATCGAGAAGGTGCTGCTGGCCGGAACGCTGCTGGGCTGGCCGGCCTGGAGGAGTTGCAGGGTCAGCGTCGTCGTCCCGGCGAAAACGGTGTCGAACTCGAAGACATCGGTACCCCCCACGCCGACCGTGCCGGAACCGCTGTGACCGGCGCTCGCCGGCCCGGCCACGAACTTCTCCTGGGCCTGGCTGAGCACATTCGTGTCATCGATCGTCGCCTGCCAGTCATACCCAGTCGATGGGTTCGCCTGCAGCAGGACAATCAGCCGGTCGCCTGCTAGGGCGTTCACCGTCGTCCCGTTGTCCCGCATGTCCAGCACGATGATCTTGGTGCTCCACGGATCCCCGCAACCGCCCAGCACCGGCAGCAAAGCCGCTGCGCACAGGAGCGTAATGATTCGTGTCTTCATATAGAATCCTTCCTTGTTCTTAAGGCCACGGGTGACCCGTCTGGAAATGGTGCGTCCTTATTTCTCTGAGACCATAGGGTTACGCTAGCCTATTCGGCATCCGCGGTCAAATGCTGAGCCTGAAAACCAAAACGAACATCTGGACGACTGACCACGGACATGCTCGCCCACATCCTCTGCGGCCATCGCGTCTGCCTTGGCCTCTGGCGGCCGGACCGTAGATCCGTCTACCCGCTAATCAATAACGCCAGTCACCTGCACCGTGATCTTGAAGGTGCTGCTGGCCGGAACGCTGCTGGGCTGGCCGGCCTGGAGGAGTTGCAGGGTCAGCGTCGTCGTCCCATCGTTAATGGTGTCGAACTCGAAGACATCGGTACCCCCCACGCCGACCGTGCCGGAACTGCTGTCACCGGCATTCGTCGGCACGAACTTCTCCTGGGCCTGGCTGAGCACATTCGTATCGTCGATCGTTGCCTGCCAGTCATACCCGGTCGTTGGGTCCGCCAGCAGCACGACAATCAGCCGGTCGCCCGCTTGGGTCTGCACCGTCGTCCCGTTGTCCAGCATGTCCAGCATGATAACCTTGATGCCCGCCGGATCGGTGCAGCCGCCCAGCACCGGCAGCAAACCCGCTACGCACAGGAGCGAAATGATTCGTGTCTTCATATAGAATCCTTCCCTGTTCTTAAGGCCACGGGTGGCCCGCCTGGAAATGGTGCGTGCTCATTTCTCTGGAGACCATAGGGCTACGCTAGCCGATTCGGCATCGACGGTCAAACACTGGGCCTGATGACCAAAACGCACGGGTGCATCCGCTGATCGGTGGCACTAAGCGGCCCGCTGCAGGGGTCGTGAGGCCCAGAAGCGGTCCCAGGTGCTGTTAAGCCGGTGGGCCACCAGGGCCGCCATCGCAACGGCCCCCGCCTCGCTCCACTGCATCCCGGGCCCCTTGAGCCGCTGGCCCACCACCTGCTTGCAGGTCGACTCCATCATGCCCGAACCGATCACATAGCCCGCCGCCCGGTAGTCCACATAATCCGTGTGCGTCACCCGCGGACGCAGATACCCGATCAGGCCATCCAGCACCGACTGCTCCGTTGCGGGCCGAACTGTCCGGCTGCGTTCCAGGTGCCGCAGCAGCCCGATCCCGCTGGAATCGTGCAGATGTCCCAGGCATTCGTCGACCCAGGCGCTCGCTGCTTTCTCCTGCGGATACAACACCCGGCCCACGGCCCAGACGTGTTCGCTCAGGTGATACCAGTCCAGGATCCGCGTGGCATCCTTGAAGTACAGCTCCGCGACCGTGTTGCACCAGAGGCCGCCATCACTGATAAAGATCACCTCCGCCGCCTGTAGCATTCCACAGCCAACCGCCAGACTCCACAGACTCAGCCCAAACCGTTCGGACGCGTCGCGACCGGTCACAATTCGCTTCTGCCAGCGTCCGCCGGCATCCTGCCAGAAGACCGCCCCGCTCTTCATCTCCTGATATACCAACCGCTTCCGGTTCGGCTGATCCGGGTCCGCCTCCCGATACCGTGTCCGGTACGTAATCCCGTCACAACTGATGTACAACCGCGTCGGGGCTGGCCGTTCCTGATGCACCATCTGCTCACGCTGCACGCTCATCGGCACGGACGCCAACCGATCCAACTCTGCCTGCCGATCCTGTTCGGCCCGCCCCCCGGCCAATTGCATCAGGCCGTCCCACGTGGTGTCGCTGACCCGCACCGCATGCTGAATCCACAGTTCCTCTTGTAGCGGGCCAAAGCCCATGTACGTGGCCATCCGCAATGCCCGACGCGTCAGACTGACGGTCACCTCTCCTGGCGGCAGATCCAGCGTCGCATCCAGCGGAACCACCATCCGACCGGTCTGCGAGCACTGGTACCGGGCTCGCCGGATCACCAGCAGGCCGTTCAGGCCGATCAGCGTCCGCGCCTGGTAGCCTTTGTGCCGCAGTTGCCCGCCGGCTTCTGAAAAGGGGGCGCGGTCCTTCCACGGCATCCACGCTGGCCTGCAGCGTCTCACCGGCAACCGTCTTGCTCAACGCGTGGATCTTCTCCTCCATCTGTTCCAGGGTCCCATCCACCTGCTCGACATGCCGCTTGACCAAACGACCGTTCACTTTCACCGTGATCTCGACCCGCATCGCCAGCCTCCGCGCATCCAAGAAATGCAGGCTACACGCCTGCTGATGCACGTGTTATACAATATCACCCGACAGGGCGCCACTGAAATCGGGATGCACCCAAAACGCACGTCTGGACAACTGACCGCGGATACCCTGCCGCATCACACGTGCAGTTCCGGATTCATGGTGTCCTTTCGGCAGACCTGAAGGAAGCGAAAGGCTCGCGTAGCGGCGGCGTGGCCGTGCCGTTGGATCAAGCCGCGGAGCGGACGCCGCTGGTCGACATGGCCGGGGTAGAGGGATAGCCGGCAGGCCGGGCGCCCGTTCATCCCGAGGGTCGATCTTGTCCGCTTTCCGGCGCGGCCAGGTAGTTCCACGGCATCCAGTCGGCGGGGGCAATGGCCAGCTCGCGGCCGTGCTTGTGCAGTTCGGTCAGGTAGTGGCACGGATTGGCGCCGTTGAGCTGGCATCCGGAGCCTGAGGTAGCGGAAGTCGGCCTCGGCCACGCCCGAGCTGGCATCAGTGCCATCCGCTGTCACCAGCCTTGCGGCCAAGTTGGACCCGCCCAGAATGACCGTGTGCCGTCCGAGGCATTTCCAGCCTGGACGTTGCCATGTCTTCGTTCACAGGGAGCAGGGCAGAACCCGCAGGAGGCGCTGCGATGTCGGCTAAGCCAACAACGACAGACCAGGATGTGATCCGATCCGCCTATGAAGACGCCGTGGCCAAGATGTTCGAAGTCTTCCTCGACAACCTGATTGTCGGCGGGACGGACTCGGCCGCCACGCATTTCAAACTGGGCCTGGCCAAGGCGAGAGAGGCGCGTGACTTCGCCCTGCAACTCGTGCAGGAGCCGGCAAAGTAGGTCGCTTTGCCTGGTGTTGGCACCGCTCTGTCGCGGAGCACAACTGACCACCGGCGACAGTCCGTCCATCTGCGGCGCTGACTATCCCAGGAAGTACAACAGCAGCACGCCGGCGGCGATGATCCGGTACACGCCGAAGGGCATCAGGCCGTGGCGAGTCAGGAAGCTCACGAACCACTTGACCGCCAGGGCCGCGACGATGCCGCTGACGACCAGGCCCACCAGCAACCCCCCTGCCCCGGCCGAGGCCATCAACTCGTGGCGGTGCTTGGCCATCGAGTAGAGCGTGGCCGCGCCCAACGTCGGCAGGGCCAGCAGGAAGGAGAACTCCGCGGCCGCGGCCATGTCCAGCCCGACCACCAGGGCCGCCAGGATCGTGATCATGCTGCGCGAGGTGCCCGGCCAGAGCGAGAGGCACTGGGCAACGCCGATGGCGACAGCCTGCCACAGCATCACCGTCTCGATCCGAGTGAAGCGCGAGCCGACCCGCTGCACCGTCTGGAGCGTGACCGGACCCGAACTGCCCGCCCGGCCGCTACCCACGGGCATCATCGACCGCGTCTGGGTCGCCTCGTGGATGCGGTCCTTGCGGCGAGTCCAGAAGTAGTGCTCCACCACGATCATCAGCACGCCGCCGATGGCCAGGGCCATCGCCACCGGCACCGGGCCGAACAGGTGCTCCTCGATCTTGTGATGCAGGGCCAGGCCCACCGCCGCGGCTGGCAGGAAGGCCAAGAACAAGTACATCGCCAGGCGGAGGCCCTGCTCATTGCGCCCCATCAGACCCCGGACCATCTGGCCGACGCGCTTGCGGTAGAGGCCGAGCACGGCCAGCACCGCACCGAGCTGGATGACGATCTCGAAGGCGTCGATGGCGGGGGCCTTCTCGAGCTTGCGGCCGCCGAAGGGACCCGGCTCGTCGGTCTGACGGGTCAGGCCCATCCAGTAGCCAGCCACGATCAGGTGCCCGGTCGAGGAAACCGGCAGGTATTCGGTAAGTCCCTCGACGATGCCCAGCAGCGTCGCCTGCCCGAGGGAGATCTTCTTGGGCGCTGCCGGTTCGGCGGCAGCCTGCGGACGGACGGCGGGCGGGAGGCTGGGCTGCGCAGGCACGGGGTGCGGTGCCGGGGCCAGCTGGGAGGCGGCCGTAGGAGCAGCCGAGACCACCTGTGAGGCGGCTGCGCGGGCAGCCGCGACCTGTTGGAGGGCGGCAGGCTCCGGGGCGGTCGGGGACTCCGGCTCGCTGGCCGACGCGTCCTCGGCCGCGGCCTTGGGATGGTGGGCCTGGGCAGCCGTACCAGTCTTCTTGGCTGCGGCGGGTTTCTTGGCCGGCTTCGGATCGCCGGAGCTCGCGGCCTGGACCCCCAGAGCAACGGACAGAACGACCAGCACAACCAGCATCCCGCCAGGCATCAGACCCCGAAAACGCATGAGCGGATCTCCCAACCGGTATGCCGGCGTGGCCGCGACCGGGCCCCGCAGTACCGGAAGCAGGCAGTCTATTACGGCAGCTGCGGGCGTCAAGGCGGAAATGACAGACAAGGAGCAACGGCAGAAGAAGGGAACAGGGGACGGGTTACAGGGGACAGCCGGCGATGGTACGCCGCAGCAGCCTTGCACGCGGCTGCGGCGGCTACTATCGTGACGGGCGCCCAAGGCGGACCCAAGAGCGATTCTGATGAACGCGACGACCATACGACTCGTGAGCGGGGCCATTGCACTCGCGCTGCGGGCTGCGGGAGCCTTGCACTGCCGCCGGTCAGCCCCCTGGCCGGCACGTGGTACTTCGTCACGCGCAACCCCGGGCTAACCTACGCCGGTCCGATCGAGTTCGACGACGCAGGCCAGCCGGTCCGCATGCAGATCATCGCCCCCGAAGCCACGCAGTACCTGGTCTTCGACGGCAAGTCCTACGAGGGCGACGACGGCGACTACGAGACCGACACGGCCACTGCAACGCTCACAGGCGACGAACTGGTCCTCGATGCACGGGTAAGGAACAGCGGGGGCGAGTACAAGGGGGTGACGTACATCACCTTGGAGGCGACCGTTCACGATGGCCAGATGTCGGGGTGCCTCAGAATCGTCGCGCCGGATGGCGATGGGACCGTTTTCGATGTCGACGCCACGCGACAGTGAGGGAGCGTTGCGGGGCCCCGAGCGCTTCGTGCCGGCGAAGAAGACCGCGGACGTCCGGCAAGCCCGTGTGTGCATGTCCAGTGAAGACCCGCCGGAAGAACCTCATGTCGTGTCCTAGAATAGCCTGACAGATGCAGTTCGGGCATTCCAACCAGAGCATTGTGTTTCACAGGCGAAGGAGGCGCACATGGCGGTCGAGATCAGCAAGGTGGACGTGTACGCGGGGGAGATCGAGGATCGGCCGGGAGGTCTGGCGAAGAAGCTGCAGACCCTGGCTGACGCCGGGGCGAACCTGGAGTTCGTCATCGCCCGGCGCCAGCACGGCCAGCACGAGCAGGACGGCAAGGGGCTGGTCTTCGTCGCGCCGCTGAAGGGCGCCAAGCAGACCGGCGCGGCCCGCAAGGTAGGCCTGTCCAAGACCGACAGCCTGCACTCGCTGCGGCTGATGGGGGCGAACAAGGCCGGCATAGGGGCGCGGATCAGCCGCCTGATCGCCGAGGCCGGGATCAACATGCGGGGGCTCTCGGCGGCCGCGATCGGCAACAAGGCGGTCGTCTACTTCGCCTTCGACAGCGACGCTGACGCCAAGCTGGCGGCCAAAATGCTCAAGAAGAAGTTCGGGGGGAAGTAAGGGTTCAGGGTTCAGGGTTCGAGGTTCAGGGTTGAGGGACAAGCGTACCCGGCACGTTTCCCTCCATGGGTCAAAGGAGGTCTGGGTGCCTGCTGCGCAGCCATTCCTCGACATCCTGCCGCAGGCGCTTTGCCAGGACCAGGATCTCCCGAGCCTCCTGCTCCGAAGCGGCCCCCGCTCGCTCATACCCACCGATGTTTCGTTTCTTGCGGAAACGATCCAGTTGCGCGAGGACCGTATCGCTGACGCCAAGCGTGTGTGTCAAGGACTGGATGACCCGGTAGTGATATGCCTCACGCCCAGTACGATACCCGCAGGCCGCCAGGGCGGCGGTGGCAGTCTTGCACGGCCGCGTTGTAGGCGATGTTCAGGCGCCAATCGGCGCTCAATCCAGGCGTCAGCGCGTCTCGCAGGTCGCGATCGGCTACGCCGAGAAGATCGGCAATCTCCTGACGATCAGCCGGATGTTCAACGATCCAACCGCTTCGCAGCCAGTCCTGCAAACTCACGAGGGTCTCCTATCACCTGGATGCTGTCGCCGCTGACTACCCTGCGCAGAAAGGGGTTGCCTGTGCCCAGTTTGGCCCTGAACTCAGCGGGCGGGTACACGGCCGGGTTTACCTCGCGTCCCAACGTCCGCTGTGCCGCCTGCAGGGCCGCGACGACTTCGGCGAAAGTGACTTCGCCCACAACCAGGACGTCCACGTCGCTGGAGGTCCGTTCCGAGCCTCTGGCCACAGATCCATGGATCAACGCCAGTTCGATCCGTTCTATCAAAGGTCCCAGCGCCGCCCGGATCACATCGGCCGCGCCGGCCGTCTTGACGATCAGTCCCTTGAGTTCCCCGAAAACCGGACAATCTCGATTCGCTTGGTAGTACACCTGGCGTCCTCGTGTATGACGGCGGACAATCGTGGCTTCGCAGAGCGCTCGCAGGTCCCGTTGCACGGCCCCTAACCCGGCACCCGCCATGCGGGCAATCTCCCGCAAGTAGAACGCCTCGTCCGCGTGGGTGTACAAGAGTCCCAGCACTGCCCGGCGCGTCTTGCCGAACAACGTAACCGCCAGTCTGTCCTGTGTTCCAGGCGTACCCATATCGGGTACGATTGTACCCTTTACGAGTACGACAAGCAAGTCCTCGCCTTCTACGTGGCTCCGGGCTCCATCTTGTGGTCTGACAGACAGACTGATGGCCTGGGTCATCGCTACGGTATCGGGACCGACAGCGTCCAGAAATGCCAACGCAGCGGACCGGTCGGACCAGTGAAACAACTGTCTAACGCTCGCTCGGATGCGGGTCAGCTCGTCCCCCGTGAACTCCGCACTCAGGGACCGAAAGCCATGGTCCACGGCTGCGCACTTCCGATGGCAGCGGCGGCAGAGGCAACGAAGCGCGTCAAACGGATACTGCCAAGGTTCGAGCCCAAACCTGTACCAACAATGGTGAGCTTCAAGCGGTTGGTCCACCGCCCCACAATCCTGGCAGCGTTGACCCGCCCTCGTCTTCACCAGTTCGGCCTTCCGCTTCCACCGTGGGTCTTCGAGCTTATCTTCATATCGGCTCGGAGTTGGGCAAGATTGATAGGCCTCGTCTCTGTAGACGCCAATGCTCCACGCATGCCCCATCTCGAACCAGAATCCAAAGGACGAAAGCAAGTCTTGCAGCTCATCCAGCTTCGGGTGGTCGAGGGCATAGTTGAGCAGGTGGAACAGCCCGCCCTCGGTCGTGATGACCAAGGCTGCGCCATTCAGATAATCCTCTCTGCGCCGTTTCCATTCGACCTGCGTCCAGAAGTTGAGGTCGCCATCAAGCTCGTTCCTTCGCAACCAGTCCACGAGCTGCCCTCTGAGTTGATCGAGTCGGTCGTTCATGGCTTGGGGCCTCCTGGTCATTCAGGTGATGTCGGAGATGCTGGAACCTGCCGAAACCGCGCCGGGTTCTTGACCGGGGAGCCGCGCTCTGCGCGTAGGTGCCGGCACACGAAAAACGCCCCTACACGCTGCACATCGCGTCCAGGGGCTCACTGCACGCCAACTTGTCTATAACCCGCTGATAGTTCACAATCTTCCCATTGTCAGAGATGCGATCAAGCACAACGCGCAGGTTGGCGGCCTCATCCGACAGGATCCACATCTGCCCCCTGCGGAATTGCCAGAATTCCCAACAGAACGGCCAAGACTCGCTTAGCATCATGTTCGCAATGCGGCTCTCAGGTTCCCCCATCCCTGGGACGCAGCAGGCAAAAGAGTAGGCCGTGCCTGCTAGTGGCATGGCAACGAGGCCAACTGCATTACGAAGAATGACAATTCGATGGCACAGATATGAGAGCCCAACAAGAGGGAAAAACAGCGACAGCCACACAAGGTTCACCGCGAAGAGCACAAGACCGAAGGAGCAAAAATCAAGAATCACGATGACGAGCTGGATCAGAAGCGTGATCGGGACGATCACCACTGAGAATATGAGTAGGATCACGTGCAGAACTCGATTGGCCACCACGTTAAGCTCCCGGCACAGCGCCTCAGGTGCCCCGGGCCTCATTGTGCTTACCGATTCACATGCTCCAAGAAGAGTAGGATTCTCACCATGAGCCTGATGTAGGAGTTCAATTCTTCCACCAGCCGTTTGTTCTCTGAAATGCGTGCATGGCGGACTGCCATCTCGCGAAGGGCTGCTTCGTCGAGGGTGTAGCCGTGCTCACGACTGTACGCATCGACGAAATCGAAGAAGCGCCCCTCATCGCACCAATGGCCGGTATGCCATGTATCGGTACCTATCCAGAGCGTGAACGCCTCTTCCGACTTAGCCCCGAGCTTCATGATCGTGCCCTTCCGAGTATTCGCCCACGCCCCGACAGGCGACATTCTCCCTGGCAGGGCCCGACCGTCAAGCTCCTCCCAAGTGTCTTTGCCCCGCTCGTTCGCACGCCCTTCAGTTCGCGTCCGAAGCGGAGTTCGGGGGCATTGCGAATGGCGTTTACTTCAGGCCGGCCCCTTTGTGCAACAGTCGTAACTCCGATTAGCGGCGCACTTACAGCGAGCTGCGAACCAGAGGGACGGCGTGCTCAATTCCGTGATTCCATCCAGAGCCCTCAGCTGGGAAGCTCCACCCGCACACCCGGTTCCAGCGCCTCCGCCGACTGCCGCGCGGCGGCGGCGACCCGGATGGCATAGAGGGCCTCCTCGGGCGTGATCCGCGGCGGGGCGCCGCCGATCGTCTCGACGAAGGCCCGCAGCTCGTACTGCAGGCCGATGCCCCAGTCGTTGTTGGACTGGATCTTGTGGATGCCGGGCTCGTACTCCAGAACCGGCACCTGGTTGTTCAGGTGGATGTCTCCCGTGCCGTTGTTCAGCAGGACCGTGCCCTGCTCGAAACTCAGCATCGCCTCGTCATACGGCAGCCCCTTGGTCCGCGTGGAGACGGAATAGCAAGTCTCCGCCAGCCCCCCGCCAGCCAGCTCGTACACGATCAGGCAGTGGTCGTGCATGCGGGTCTGCTCGTACATCGCCCGGATGGTCAGGCCGTACGCGCGGACCGCGCGGATGGGCCCGGCCCACCACGCAACCAGGTCCGTATGGTGGATCGCAGCGCCGATGATCACCCCGCCCTCTTCCGGACTGGCAATCCACACCCGCTGGGACAGGTCGGGGAAATGCTCGGCGTGGTAGCGGACCTGGAATAGCCGCCCGAGCTGGCCCGAGGCGGCGATCCGCTTGATCAGCAGGTTGGCCGGGTAGAAACGCAGGACGTGTCCGACCTGCAGGACCCGGTTGGTCTGGCGGCCGACCTCGATCATCTCCCGCGCCTGCGGCTCGCTGACGGAGATCGGCTTTTCGATCATGACGTGCTTGCCGGCCCGCATCGCGGCGATCGTGTAATCGTGGTGAAGTGCATGGGGCACCGCCAGGATAACGGCGTCGACGTCGCTGGCCAGGGCGTCGGCGAAGTCCGTGGAGGAAGGCACGTCGCGGTAGCGGGCGGCCAGGGCATCGGCGCGGCCGCGGTCGGTATCGATCAGGCGGACGAGCCGGCAGTCGGGGTGCTCGTAGACGTTGCGCGAGTGCTGGTTGCCCATGACCCCGCAGCCAACCACGGCAAAGCGAAGCTGCGCCATGACGGACTCTCCTGGCTAGGTCAGGCCGGCAGCCAGCCTCAACCCCAAGGCCAGCAGGGACCTGCCGCATGTCCTATTGTAGGGCGATCCGCGGCAACAGAAAGGACGCGGCTTTCTGGCCGCGTCCCTTTTGTCTTGTTACGGATTGCCAGCCTGTGGCTGGGTATCGAGCCGGCGTCAGACGGCCGCCGAGGCGGCGGCCGCGCTCTTGAGCTTGGCCACCATGTCGGTCTTCTCCCAGGTAAAGGCGGGCAGCTCGCGGCCGAAGTGCCCGTAGCGGGCCGTCTCGCGGTAGATCGGCCGCTGCAGGTTCAGGTGCCGGATGATGCCCCGCGGCGTCAGGGGGAACAGCTCGCGGACGACCTTCTCCAACTCGCCGTCATCCACCCGGCCCGTGCCCATCGTATCAACCAGGACGCTGACCGGCTCGACCACGCCGATGGCGTAAGCCAGCTGAATCTCGCACTGATCGGCCAGGTCCGCGGCCACGATGTTCTTGGCGATGTAGCGGGCCATGTAGCAAGCCGAACGATCGACCTTGCTCGGGTCCTTGCCGGAGAACGCCCCGCCGCCGTGACGCCCGCGGCCGCCGTAGGTGTCCACGATGATCTTGCGCCCGGTCAGGCCGGCGTCGCCATGCGGGCCGCCGATGAGGAAACGCCCGGTCGGGTTGATCAGGAACTTGATGTTCTTGTCCCAGAGCTGCGGGCACTCGGCCTGGATGACCGGCCGGATAACCTTGTCGATGAATTCGGCGCGGGCGGCGTCGGACACACGGTTGCTCTTGGGGTCGATAGCGGCCTGCGTGTGCTGGGTCGAGAAGACGATCGTCGGGATGCGGATGGGCCGGTTGCCCTCGTACTCGACGGTGACCTGGCCCTTGCAGTCGGGCAGGAGCCAGGGGATCGCCATGGAAACGCGGGCCTTGTTCTGCTGCTCCATCAGCCGGTGCGACAGATAGATGGGCATCGGCATGAGGGTGGAGGTCTCCTTGCAGGCAAAGCCGAACATCAGGCCCTGGTCGCCGGCCCCGACCTCCTCGCCCTGGTCGACGCCCATGTTGATGTCAGCCGACTGGCTGTGGATCGTCCGCATCACGGCGCAGCTGTAAGCGTCAAAACCGATGCCCTGTGCCGTGTAACCGATCTCGGCGATGGTCTTGCGGGCGGTTTCCTCGACGTTGAGCAAGGCATCCTTGGCGGCCCCGGTGGCGGTGATCTCGCCTCCGATCACGCACAACCCCGTGGTCACGAAGGTCTCGCAGGCGACGTGGGCCTTGGGATCGGCAGCCAGAATGCTGTCGAGGACCGCGTCGGAAATCTGATCGGCGACCTTGTCCGGATGGCCTGCCCCAACCGACTCACTCGTGAACAGGTAACGCCTGGTATTGCCCTTGTCCATTCTCAATCGGCTCCTATTTGGCCCAACTGCCCCGGCAAGGCCGCAAGTCCGCAGCCGCCGGATCCCGGTCCGCCAATGGACCAGCCGCAGCGACGGCCCGGTGACGGTAAACCCGGAAGGCAAGAGGAGTTGCCAACGTCCGCACCAGCGGACCGCCGACCCTGTAATGCCGGGCCTGTGGCGGCAACCGCCTCCCATGAATCGAAACATGATAGCCCGATCGGGCATCCGCCGCAACGCCCTTGTGCGTCAAGCTGCTCCGATCCCCTGGAGAAACTGGTCGAGATAGCCACACTCGGTGAAGACCCTGAGGGCCTCGGTGGTCTTGCGGTGGTCCAGACCCCAGACGCAGCAACGGTGGTCCTCCAGGGCCACGTCCATCTGGATCAGCAAGAGGCCGTCGATGCCCAGGGCCGTGGGCAGCTTGGAGAAGAAGAACTGAGAGACGGCGTTTACGCCGGGGCCCCCCACGCTGATGGTCGGCAACTGCTGCAGAGGTTCGCTATTGAGGTACCAGATGTCGCTGATGACGACAGGACGCAGAACGACCTCGGCCGCCATGCGTTTGCGGATCATCTTCTGGAGGCGATACGCGAGCGGACGGTCGGCCATCTCGGCCCGCATGCTCGAGCCGGTGACAATCAGAAGCAGACCTGTCAAGTCATCTTCCAGGGGCATTCACAGGCCTCTCTCGTGTCGACGCCGGGTGAGGCTTATACCGGCAAAGGATGATAGCACGGACGGACCCGTCACAGGAGGCACTGCTCGCAGCCGAATCCCCCGTAGAATCGACCCCCGCGCTATCGAAGTGCCGCAAGGGCGGGCGAGCCCGCCACGGGCTCGCACTCTAATAATATGCAAGATGGGTGGCAGGCAAGAAACTCTCGGTGGAACGAGGGCGGGGACGATCGGCGATAGATGATATCGGCATCGCTACAGAAGCGGATCGGTCCGGACGCGTGGTGCCGGCGGGTAACTATGCGGCGGCGGGATGCGGCTAGGCATGCGGCCTTTTGTCAGCGAGACTGTACAGACAGGGCCACTTGGCGGGTGAGGTCGGCCAGCCCGGCCTCCGCCTCGCGATACTCCTGCTCAATCGAGTTGACCTGGTTGATGGCAGCCTGCAAGTCCAGGCGCACGCGCTCCAACTGCATCTCCTTGAGAGCATTCAGCTTCGTCAGCCGCGCCTCGGCGATCCTGGCATCGAGGGCGGCGATCCGCCTGTCCGCCCGATCCAGGTCCTGCTGCATGGACTCGCCCTTCTTCTGCCTGTCCAGCAGAACAGCCCTGTCCTCCAGGAGTCGCGAACGCTGCTTTCGGAATTCGATGGCGTGCGGATCAGCATCGGCAGCGGCTACCATCTCCGGCGTGGCAGGTATCTTCTGGATCCCACCCTTCTCGTACACTTCGTACTGGGACCTGAGGGCCTCCATGCGGGCCCTCGCCTCGGCCCGCATCGCCCCGAGCCGCCGCAGGTTCTCTTGTGCGACAGGCCGCAGGTCCTGCGGGGTCAGGTGAATCCCCTGCGCCTCCATCGCGGCCTCGACCCCGTGGACTTCCTGATCGATCTGGTTGTACTGGTCGAGGGCAGCCAGAAGGTCGAGCTTTGCCCGCTCCATCTGATTCTGTCTGTACTGATTGATCTTCTCCAGACGCCTGGCTTGCAGTTCCTGGTCAGTCGCTTGGATGCGGCTGTCGATCTCCTCGGTGGAGGCTTGCGGTTCACCGGGACGACTGGCGGGCGCCTCGCGGGCCTCCAGCAACTGCGCACGCCGCGTCTGCAACTCCGTAACCAATGGGTCGGCCTCGACGGCCGCGATGCTCTCCGGGGTCAGCGGGGCGTCCTGGCCGCCCTTGTACATGGCCTCGTACTGTGCCTTGCGGGGTTCGATGCGGATCTTCGCGTCAATCCGCGCCGCGGTCAGCGGGCGGTAGGTTTCAAGAAGTCTCTGACGCTGCTCGGCGGGAGACAAGGAGCCTTCAGCGTCCGCCGCCCCCGGCTGGGAGGCGGCCGGTTGCGTGGCCACGGGATCGCGCCGGTCGCCCGCGATGACCCTACCTGACTCCTGTCCGTGTTCCCACGCATGGCTGGCCGGGCAGCCGGTACCACCGCCGGGTGCTCCAGCAGGTCCCGGAACAGTGCCTCGTCGTTCGTGAACATCACATGACCGTCCAGAAACCCCACGTTGATCCCGTCGCCCCACTCGTCATAGGCCTCGTAGAGAGCGACCGTCTTGCCGGGATCGATGACGCTGGTGACTGGGACCGCCGGCTTGACGTAGATGTACGCCGGCGTCCTGTCGGGCCACCGCGGGTTGGTCAGGATCTGCGCCGCTTCGTCACCGGTCTTGCCCAGACCTTTTTCGACGATCGTGCGGAGGCCCACCGGCCACTGGCTGTTGCCCTTGGACATGCATAGGTACACGCCCCGCAGGATCTGCTGCATATTGGCCGCCGAAAGGGCCCGCTTGGCCAATTCTCTCCTTTTCTCCTGTGAGAGCCCAGTTAGCATTTCCGATTCCGACTTGCCGGAAGGTCGACTGCTGGCAGCGACGACTGGCTGGGGACTGGGCTCGGCAGGCAAGGCATCACCAGCGGCGCCGAGCACATCGCCTGCCTCAGGAGGCGGCTCGATCTGCACCTGCACCTGGGTCTTGTGGCCGGGCTCGATCGAGACGTTGCGGAACTCGATCCACTGGAATGGCCGGGCCTGGAGGCGGAAGGACTTGACCCGGTTCTTGAGCAGGCCGGCGAAGTGCGCCGTGGTCTGGCTCATGCCTTCGGCTGAGCCGCTGGTGATGTCGCCGGTCTCGTGCGTCTGACCGTCCTTGTCGATGGCCACGATGCGGACCTGTCCTTCGACGGGGGTATGGGTGACGCTGATGCCGGTGCCGCCATCGCTCTCGAAGGCCGGGCCGAAGATCGTCGGGCCCTTTCGCGTGCCGTCCTTGTTCCGGATGCCGCCGCGGGCGATCATCCCGTTGGCCTGAGCGTCCTCCAGGGTCACCCAGGGACCCGTCGCCACCCCGACCCGGATGGTTGCGGACTCGTCCTGCAGCGGGAGCGGGCTGGCCGTGTACATCAGCCGGCCGTTCGCAGGTCCGGTAGCGGGCCTGACGGGACCCGAGGCCTGGCCATTGGCGGAGAGGGCATGCCAGATGATCCCCGCGTCGGCGGAGAGGTCGCCTGTGACCCGCAGGACGAACTCGCGGCCTTTCGTATTCCGGGCGGCCACGCTGCTCTTGGAGGTCACAAAGGGCACCTCATCGAACGGCGTGCCGTCCGCGGCCCACCACTGCTGGCCCTCGGAGGGGTGGAAGCTGACGCCGGCAACCTCAATGGTCAACCCGCCGGGCAGGCTGGCGACGGCCTGGCCGGAGGCGGGCGCCACCGGGGCGCCCTTGGCAGGCTCCGCGGCCTTACCAGCCGCCCGCAGCATCGCCACGGGGACCACCACGCCCGCGGCCAGCGTCGCCGCCAGCACGAGCGCGCCAAGGGTCAGCCCTCGGCGAGGCCGCCTGCCATCGAGGATCGCCAGGAGGCGCCCTTCCAGTTTCGAGGCCCGCGCCATGGGGATGGCCGCCATCGCCGCCGCCAGGTACCCCTGGTGCTGGCTGGCCGCGATCTGCAGCAGGTGGTCGGCATACTCAGCCGCACGGGAACCCCGCAGCAGCACCAGGTCGTCGCAGGCCCGCTCGGCCTCGTTCTGCATCCGCTTGCTGGCGATCCAGGCCATCGGATGGAACCAGAGGCCAGCGCAGGCGATCTGGGCCACCAACTGCGTCAGGCAGTCCCAGCGCTTCACGTGCGCCAGTTCGTGCAGCAGCACCACCCGGCGGCGCTGTGGCGACCAAGTGCCGCCATCGGCCGGCACGAGCAGGTGCGGTCGGAGAATCCCCCAGGTCATCGGCATGACCTGGCTGCGGCCTTGCAACAGCCGCACGCGGCGGCGAATGCCCAGGTCGCTGCAGGCTTGAAGCATGGCAGACTGCCACTGCTCATCGCGGCAGAGAGGCAGCCGCAGGCTCGCCCATAGGAGTGACGCCAGGCCCACGGCCAGGCGCAGCACGAGCAGCGCCGCGCCTGTCAACCAGATGATGCCGACCCACCCCAGGACGGTGATCGGCCGAAGGGTCCGCTGGACCGGGGCAGTCACAGGAAGTGCGGCTGGCGCGACAGCCGGAGCCGCGGCAGGTTGGTCAACACGAGGCGCCGAGGCAGGCACAACCTGCTGATGATCGGCAGCCACCGGCGCCCCCTCGACCGTCCGGTGCGAGACAGCCACCTGGCGGAGATCCCACGACTCCGGGAGGATTTGCCAGCCGGGCAGCGCCCAACCCAGCAGCGGCAAGACCAGTAGACTCGCCAGGCAGGCCAGCCAGGCCATATGTCGCGCCGCGGACGACCAGTGGGGCATCCGGGGGATAACCATCCAGGCGATGACCAGCAGGACGGTCCCCTTGGCCGCCCCATCCAGCGCGACGGGCATGAGGCGTGCGATTGCGGCGGACAGGTGTTCGATCTGTGCGGTAAGCATCAGCGTTCCTCCTCACGTCTGCGGGTTTCTTTGATAAGTTGCTCCAAATGCTTGAGTTCCTCAGGCTCCAGGGCAGCGGCTGGGTCGGCGATGTGCGCGGTCAGCGCCTTGCTCAGCGAACCGTCGAAGAACGTCTGCAGAACACGGCGAAAGGCCGACTGGCCCTCGCGCTTGCGGGGGCGGGTCGGCTCGAAGACAAACTCCCGGCCGCGTGCTTTGTGTACCACGTGCCCCTTCTCCTCCAGGATTCGAAGGAGCGTGCGGACGGAGACGCGGCTGGGTGGGTCGGGCAGATCCGCCAGTACCTCGCTGGCGGTGGCTGGTCCGCGGGCATAGATAATGTCCATGATCTGGCGTTCACGCCTGGATAGTTGCGGTGTATCGGCCATGATTGCGCCTGCCTTGACTGCGACGGGAACCAAGGGCCGCACCACGCGGCCCTGATGGTTAAATTCTTAACCCATATTCGGGGGCTTGTCAAGAAAAAAGGTGAAAAATTTAACCATCCAGGCGAATATGTCTGGCGCCGGTGGGCCCGCGGAACCGCCCGGCGTGCAACGAGCCGCTCGCCTGACTGCCAATGTATACCCGCCAAACGACGCTTGGTGGCCGCAATCAACGCCCCACTGGTGCCTACCTCCGGCCTGGAAAATGAGGGTTTCCCCTACCTATGCCACCCTCGCCTGCGCCCGGTCTGGCAGGCATAATACATCCCCAGCTAGAATGAACCGCGGGTGCCGGCAAAACAGGCCGGCAGCCGCGCGGAAGAAGTCCGTCCTACAAGGAGACCGTTGTGATGAGACGTTCCTGCCTTGCCGCCGCGTTGCCCGTCGTCGCCCTCCTGACCGCAGGTCCGACCGTTCGAGCCCAGAGCCAGCCGACCCAGGACCCCTATGAGAAATACATCACCACCTCGAAGGACTTCAAACCCGTCAAGCAGGACAAGGCCTGGGCCCTGAAGGCCTTCCCCTCCTGGACGTTCATGCCGTGGTACGCCCAGTGGCCGCTCGGCTTCGACGACGCCTCGGGCAAGTTCCAACTCGACAACGGCATGAACGGCTCGTTCACCAACCGCGGCGGGGCCGACCGCATCCCCTGGATCAACAAGTTCCACCTGCGATTCTACATGGACCACACGGCCGGCAAGGGCGACCTGCACCAGTGGGACGGCCTGAACGCCAACAACCCCAAGGACAAGGCGATCCTGGAAACGCTGCACGGCAATGGCATGCGGCCCCGCCCGGTCAACGCCGCCATGAAGACCAAGCTCCAGGGGATCATCCGCGCGAGCATCCTGGACCTCAAGGGCTCGCCGTGGCGCGGGGCCTACGCCCTGGATGACGAGATCGCCTGGGGCCACTTCGTCCACCCGACCATGTGGCACATCACCGACGACGCCGAACGCCTACGAGAACTGGCTGAAGGAGATCTACGGCGAGGGCAACGTGCCCAAGCACGAGGGTTGGATCACCTACAACGACATCCAGCCGAAGCTCAAGGAGCTGGGACATCGCCCAGCTTCGACGCCAGCCAGCTCATGGACCAGTGGACCTTCAACGACTCCTACTGGAACAACTTCCTGGGCGACCTGGTGACCTTTGCCAACAGCGTCGACCCGGCCACGCCCTGCGGCTACGTCGGCGGGCAGAGCCCCAACGCCTTCGGCGGCTATGACTACGCCAAGGTCATGCGCAAGATCCAGTTCATCGAGGCCTACAACGCCGGCAACAGCGCAGTCGGTCATCCGCTCGTTCAACCCGCACAACGCCCTGCCGAACGTCACCACATTCTTCTATCAGAATGTCGCCGACGCCATCTGGCAGACGTGGTACTACCTGGCCAACGGCAACCGCGGCTTCATCGCCTGGGTGGAAGGCTGGTTCGACGGCAAGACAGCCCAAGCCCTGGATCGCCCAGATCGCCCCGACCTGGAAAGAGGCCAACAACAAGATCGGCCCGCTGGTGGGCGGGGCCGAGTGGATCCACGACGGCGTGGCCCTGTACTACAGCCACGCCTCGATCCAGTTGGGCTGGATCCTGGACGCCGAGGCCCACGGCAAGACGTGGATCAACCGCAACGGCGACGACAGCGTCGGGGCCAGCCACCTGGTCCGCAAGGCCTGGATCAACATGCTCAGCGACGAGGGCATCCAGTTCAACTGGATCGACTATGCAGACGTGATGCCAGAACGGCGTGCCGGCTGAATACAAGGTCCTGATCCTGCCGCACACGCTGTGCCTGTCGGACGCCGAGGCCCGCAGGATCAAGGACTTCTGCCGAGCGGCGGCACCGTCATCGCCGACTACATGCCCGGCCTGTGGGACCAGCACGGCAAGGGCCGCGGCGCTGGCGGCGCGCTGGACGACATGTTCGGCGTCAAGCACGACCCGAAGATGACCGCCAAGGACGTCTTCGGCGAGACGCTCTGGTGCGAGACGAACCAGGACGCCAACTTCGGCTACAAGACGTTCCAGCAGCTGCATGACCAACGGCAACACGTCGATCAAGGACGCCAGCGGCTTCGACAAGGCCGTCCGCAAGATGGACGTCAATCACGTCAACACCTACGGCAAGGGCAAGGCGGTCCTGATGAACCTCTCGCCGCAGTGGTACAACGCCTACCGCCAGGCCGGCTTCGGACCCGCCGCCAAGAGGGAAGTCTTCTTGAAGCACGTCAAGGATGCCGGCGCAACGCCCTGGGTCCGCATCAAGGGCGCAGGGGCTGAGGAGTTCGGCTACGAGATCACCTACTGGACCAAGGGCGGCCGGACGATCCTCTTCGTCATCTCCAATCCGGAGATCACGGTGACCGAACTGGGCGGCGGCAACGCCGTCGGACTCAAGACAGCCAAGGTCCCCGTCACGCTCGCCTTCGCCGGCCCCATCAAGGACGTCAAGAACGAGCGGACAGGGCAGAAGCTGGAAGACGGCAAGGAGTTCAAGGTCGACTGGACGCAGAACGAGGCGGTCGTGCTGTCCTTCGCGGGCGAGCCGCCGCGGGCAAAGGCAATAGCCAGCGAGAAGGTGGTCAGTAGCCGGTAATCAGCAACACCCAATTGCAGCCACGGATCGACACGGATAACACGGATGGCAAAGGGCGGCGCTGTTTGCGAGGGCAGCGCCGCCTCTTGCTGTTGTGAATCGACTACCGGCTATTGGTCACTGCTGGGCAGCGGCCCATAAATCTTCCTGACACCTTTTATCTGCAGTTCGCCCTCTGCGCAGCAGCGTGAAATGGCTAAACCGTACTTTCCTGACGCCCTTTCCACCCTTTCTTTCACCTTTTCTTTCCGGTGGGAAACGATGGCCGAACACTCCTGCCTCATTGGCGCGGCCTGTGGCGCAGCGCAACGCAGATAGCTATCGCTATCCCTCCTCCAAATACAAGCACCGGCGCAAGAACCGCAACTACTGGGTCTTCAGGAGTGTTTGGTTCTGTGTTCACATCCGCCCATAGCCTTACAAGGAAGGCCAGCACGATCATACTGAGGACGCCGGCGATCACTGCGCGCCCAATCGCGGAAGCCCAGGTCGAATGTGTTGTCATGTTGCACCCCTCACGGCGCCAATCGCTTCGGCCCCTCCGGGCACAACCGCGCCAGTTGCTGGCGGTCCACGCTGGCACCCAGACCCAGCGGCTCGACCCGCGGCACACGCCCCCCGCAGCCGAACTGTACACGCTTGCCCACGTCCTCGCGCAAGAGCAGCCGGCTGTAACAACCCTCGGCGAAGACGGCGTTGTCCACCAGGTTCAGCAGTTTCACCTGCGCCGCTGACAGGATCGCCGTCTCGCCGACCATGCAGCCGACCATCAGGGCCAGGTTGTGGCGGCGGGCCAGTTCGGCCAACCGGACCGCGGCCGTAAAACCCCCGTTCTTACTGATGCGGACGTTGAAGGCCTGGACCGCCCCGGTCCGCACGAGATACTCGGCGTCCTCGAAGGTCACCAGCGACTCATCGGCCATGATCGGCAGGCCGCACGCCTCGTGCAGCTGGCGCCAGGTCGCCTCCTGGCCCCGCGGGGTCGGCTGCTCGACTGCGGCAATCGGCAGGCCCTTGAGCTGCGCAAGGACGTCCATGGCTGTCTCGGGCCGCCAGGCGCCGTTGGCGTCGATCCGCAGGGTCACGCGCCGCTCGAGCAGGTCGCTGACAGGACGCCCATCACGGCGTCCAGCCGCTGCCGGTCGCGTTCGGCGTCTACATCGCCCATCTTGAGTTTGAAGTCGCGGATACCGCACAGGCGGGCCAGCCGCACCTGGCGGCGGAGCTTGCCCGGCGTCTGCGAGCCCAGGACGATGGCGTACCGGACCCGCCCCGTGCTCCCCGGCGGACCGTAACCGGGCACGCCGAACCAACCCGAGAGCTGCTGGACGATGTCCCTCTGGAAGTACCGGCTGTAGGCGTCCAGCAGGGCCAGCTCCAGCCCCGCCCTCGCCGCCGGACACACCTGGCCGTCGCGGTCCTTCCACGGCAGCGACTCCGCCAGGTCCAGCGCCTCGGACATCGACTGCGGCCGGGCGTCCACCAGGGCCTCCAGCAAGACCGATCCCAGGGCGGCCTGGGCCGTGGCGATGGTCTCAGCGGAGACGTACGGCCGCGGGAGCGTCTCGCCGTAGCCGATGGTACCGTTGGCCAGTTCCACCTCCACGACCAGGGGATCGGCGACGGTCCGCTCGGCGGCGGCGTGCTTGAAGGGACGCCGCAGGGGGATCTGCAGCGGCCAGACCTGGATGGCGACTACCTGGCTGTCCATGCGACGAGCATCATAAATGGCCGGGCGCCCGGCAACAACCGGCATCGCTTCTCAACAGGCCTGCCCGACCTCCACGGCCCTCAGCATCTCCTGCAGCCGGCGCTTGTGGATCTTGCCGGTGGGCCCGCGTGGCATGTCGGTGGTGATGTTGATTTCACGGGGGATTTTGTAGGTCGCCAGGTAGTCGCGGCAGAACTGGCGCAGCTCGATGTCGCTCACCGAGGCCCCCTCGTGCGGCAGCACGTACGCCACCGGGATCTCCCCGCGCGTCGAGTCCCGCACCCCGATCACCGCCGCCTGCGCCACCGCCGGGTGCATCTCCAGGACCCGCTCGATCTCGGCCGGGAAGACGTTCTCCCCGCTGATGATGATCATCTCCTTCTTGCGCCCGGAGATGGTCACGAAGCCCTCGGCGTCGATGTGGCCCATGTCGCCGGTGTGCAGCCAGCCGTCGGCATCCAGGACCCCGCGGGTCAGTGTTTCTTTCCTGTAATAGCCCTTCATGACGATCGGGCCGCGGACCTCGATGTTGCCGGTCCGCCCCGTGGGCAGGACCCGGCCGTCGTCGCCGACGATGCGGACCTCGGCCCCGGGGATGGGCGTGCCGACGCTGCCGGGCTTGTGCTTCCACGGCATGTTGATGGAGATCACGGGGCTGGTCTCGGTCATGCCGTAGCCCTCGTAGATCGTGATGCCCAGGTTCTTCTTCGCCAGGTCGAAGACGTTCTGCGGCAGCGGCTCACCGCCGCTGATCGCCAGATAGAGGCTGGACAGACTGCTCCGGCCGCACGTCCTTCATCCGCGCAAGGCGCCGAACATGCTGGGCACGGCCATGAGGATGTCGATCTTCTTTTCCTCGATCGTCTTGACGACCTGCGTGGGCTGGAACCGCGGCAGGTAGTGGACGGTCGCCCCAATCGTCAGCGGCAGGATCATCACGCCCGTCAGGCCAAAGGTATGGAACAACGGCAGGACGCCCAGGAACTGCCGGTCGACCTCAATGCGGGCGTGCTTCAGACAGCCGTGGCTGTCGGCGTAGACGCCCCGGTGCGTCAGGCAGACCCCCTTGGGCTCGCCGCTGGTACCGGAGGTGTACAGCAGAGCGGCGATGTCGTCTTCCTGGAGCCGGGGCACGCCGGGTCGACCGCGAAGCATCCGCCAGAGGGCCCGGGCCTTGAGGTTCAGTTCGTCCAGGTAGATGACCTTCCGACGGCAGGCGGAGGCCTGTTCCTTCAGCGGGCTGACGCTGAGGATCAGGTCCAGTCCCGCATCGTCGATGACGGCCCGCACCTCGTGCGGCGTCAGCAGGAAGTTCAGGGGCACCGGCGTGCGACCCGCCCACCAGCAACCGAAGTAGCTGGCCGCGAACAGCCCGGTGGAAGGCAGCAGCAGTCCGACGTTGGCCGCCTTGGTGTTGGAGACGATGACATCCCGCATGGTACCGGCCATCAGCACGAGCCGGTCGTAGTCCCACTCGACGAACGGATCGGTAACGGCCAGCCGCTTACGATACTTGCCGGCGGTTTCCAGCAGGGCATCCAGGAGCATAACGAGCTTCCCTCGACGCTGCACTTCGCTAATCTATTCTACCGCTGCGCACGCTCGACGTGACAAGGCCACCCGGCTGCCGCGCCGCGTAGCTGGCGTCTTGCGACCGCTTCGGCGGCAAAGCGTACCGGCCGCGGCGGCCCGCGTCCAGTCGGGATAGGCCGCCCTCAAGTTTATGGGCCGTTGGCGTCGACGTAATTCTAAGGGAACGTGACGAATGAGGATGTTTATGCGCGTAAATCCACAGGCCCGAGAGCGATCGGCGCGGCCGTTGTTGACACTGGCAGCGGGCCTCTGCCTGTTGGCCTGTACCGGCTGCGTGACAATCTCCCCGGATGCCGTGAACCTGCTCCAGTCGGCCAATGCCGACTACAACAGCAGCCACTGGACCCAGGCGGAGAACCAGGCCGCCATCTTCATCGAGAAGTACCAGAACACCCCGGTGGTGGCCGAGGCCTACTACGTCCGCGGCATGGCCCGGGTCCAGCAGAAGCAGTACGCCCCCGCCGAGGCCGACTTCCAGAAGGCCCTGGAGTATTCGAAGCGGAAGGACCTGACCGCCAAGGTCCATGCCATCATGGGCACCGTCGCGATGATCCAGGACAAGCCGCTCAAGGCCGTCGAACACTACCGGCAGGCGATCGCCGGCCTCGATGAGCATCCCCCCAAGGACGAGGTCTACTACCGCTATGCCGTCGCGCTGCAGCGGATCGGCCAGTGGGACGAGGCGCGGATCTGCCTGGCCCGCGTGGTCGACGGCTACCCTACGGGCACCTACGCCCCCCTGGCCCGGCAAAAGCTCGGCCTGGCCCGGGCGGTTCTTCTCCATCCAGTGCGGCCTCTATACCCAGTTGCCTCTGGCTGACCAGCAGGTCGCCAGCCTTCGCCACAGCGGCCTGGACGCCCGCCGATCGATGAGGATCGTCGGCAACGACCCGCGGTACGTTATCTACGTCGGCCGCTACCCGGCCTACAAGGACGCCTGCATCGACCTGGCACGGATCCGGGTCGTCGCCGGGGACGCGATCGTGGTGCCGTAGGCCAAGCTGCAGCCGCACCACCGTCCGACTGTTGCCATCACTTCAACTGCAGGACGCGGCGAGCTCATGCCCGAGCCGGTCTTGCCCCGCTGCAACGGCTATTCAATCAGACTCTGGCCGAAATCCCACGCCAGGGTCAGCAGGTCCACTACGTCGACGCTGTCGTCGCAGTTCAGGTCGCACTCCGGGTTGAAGCCCGGATCGCCCTTCACGAGGCCCCACGTATCCGCCATCGTCAGCAGATCGATCACGTCCACGGACCCGTCGTTATCGCAGTCGCCCGCGTAGGTGGCCAAGATCGCCAGGTACGGGCTGTATTCGCCGCGACCCTGATCGCGAGAAAAGACCATGTCGTTATGGTATAGATGGGAAGCGCCGCCGGCGTTAATGCTGTTGAATACCAGGCCCTTGACCTCCGGGTCCGCCGCGCCGCTGCCCATGCCCTGGATGATGGCCCGATCGATATGCTTGGCGTACCAGCCGGAAGCAAAATTCCAGTCCGGGTCCGGGCTCGCATCGCCGGACATATTGCGAGGATCGATCTCTCCCCACTGCCCCGTGCAGTCCGCCTCGGTCATCTGACCGCTGTTGAGAAGGTGGGCATCGCTCTTGGCAACCAGCCACTCGAACGCGAAATGCCCGCCGGCCATGCCGGGGGCATTCGTGCTGAAGCCCTGATAGCCAGTTGTTCCGAAGGACGCGGTACCGACCTTGACCTGCTGGCTAGGGTACAAGGTGTCGACACCCGAGACCTTGTAGTACTCGAACTGGGGATCGCTCGTATTGATGTCACCGATCTGCGAGTAGCCCAGCGAGTGGCCCAGAACGCCGTTGTCGCGGTCCACGTATGGCTTACCCGTGCGCCAGGCAGCTGGGGTGTTCTCGCCGCCGTCCAGGAGCGAATTGTAGTAAGCGGCGCAGCAACCGGGATGGCCGGCGGTCAGGGGGTCGCCATTGGCATCCTTGCCGCGGTCGACGAAGGTGCCCGTGTTGCCGCAGCGGAACCCCATGATCGCCACCGGAGCGTTCAGATAGGTGCCCTGCTTGCTCGTCGGGTCACACAACTGGTAGATCGCATCCCGCACATACAGCCAGGCCCTGAAGGCCTTCTTGTCGACCAGCCAGTCCTTGAGCAGCACGCCGTCGCCGCTGTCGTTTCCCTTCCAGCAGCCCCTGTCGGGCCAGATCCCGTCGGGGCCGTCACTGAGGCCGTTAAAGGCCATGAACGCGAAGTGCTCGTCTGCCTTGGACAGGCGGTAATTGCCCTCCCCGCTGATGGCGTAACCCTCCGTCGCATAGCAGTCCATCGAGCCATCGGCGCTGGCCCCCCAGGTGTCATAGAAGTAGTTCACCATCGACAACGGCGAAGGGTTGCTGGCGAGAGTTCCGTTGCTGTTCGTGACGATGGCCCGGTGAGCTGCCCGCGTCCGACGCCGCAACGGAGGAGACCGTCAGGTTTTTCGTCCTCGCCCCGGAGATCGTGCCGCCGTCGACCAGATCCACGCCGTTTTTCTGCCACTGGTAGGTGAACGGCTCGGTGCCCCCGGGGGTAACCCAGAAGGTCGCCGGCTGTCCTTTGCTCACGGTCTGTGGCGCCGGGTGTTGCCGGAATACCAGCGGGTGGACCGCCAACCGGACCGAGCGCGTTGTGCTGCCGATGTTGTTGGTGGTGTTCGTAAAGGTAATCGTGTCGGTGTACGGACCCGTGAACTTGGCCTTGGGCGCAATATCGACCGAGACCACTACGTCAACGCTGTCCCACGGGTCCAGGGTCCCGGAGGTCTTCGAGAGCTTCACCCACGGCTGCGTCTTGGAGGCCGTCCAGGTGAGCGGCTGTCCGCCGACATTGCAGACGGAGTAACCCTTTGTGGCGCCGGGGTCAGACTCGCCGCATACTGACCTGTTGGTCGTCAGGCCAGTCGTTGGGGTGACTGTCATCGCCGGGGGAGAGGAATCCGTGGCGTCCTCCCCGGCCAGCAGGTCCGTGGCGGCAAACAGGGCCGCCACTAGCACGAAAGCCTTCATACAGGACACCACGGGGCCGAAAGGCCGGTGGCCTCGGTAGCGCCACCGAGACCACCCGCTGCGAACTCTGTAGTTTCATCCCGGACCTCCTCCTTCGATATGTGCCATGCTCACAGACATCTTGGTTTCCCGCACCTTCCCCCGCGGCGGGCATGCCAGGCGCGAGAGACCCTTCTTGACAAAGCGGAACATCTCCCTCGATGAAAGAACAGGTACGGACCAGTGGCAACACAGGGGTTCACCAGGCCGCATCAGGTCAGAACGCCGGAATTGCCTTGGAGAACACAGAATCGAATGTTGTTGCGATTCTACCACAAGTGTGCCAGAACGCAAGGCGAAAACCGGCGCACCCTGCGGACGCACCGTCTTCGTCGAAACCGCCTGACCGGATTCAGGAATGACACGCCGGGATTGAGTCCCGCAGGTGATTCCATCCCGCGGAATCCCTCACGCATGCAGCAGTTCCAGCATCTGCCCCACATCCGTCGTCGGCTCGTGGCACTGGAAGTGCTCGCACACGTATGCCGCGGCTGCGCCATCCATCGCCTTCTGACCCTCCGTAAACGGCGCGATCCGCGTGATGGCCGGGGAACCCTCGTTGGTCGGCCGCAGCAGCACCACCTTGTTGGGAATGAACCGCTGATTGAGCGTGGCCAGCATCTCGCGCGTGCCCTGCGAATCAGCCGGACCCGCTACCACCACCTCGTAGCTCGGCCCCGGCGCAAAGTCGATCGCCGTGAGCATCATCGTATACGCGACCGGGGCCTGCTGCACCTGGGCGGTGAAGACGCGGCTGAGCCGGACGGCCTTCTCCTCGTAATCGCTCCGGCCCGTCATGCGGGCCAGCCGCAGCAGGTTGTACATCGCCACGGAATTGCCGGAAGGCACCGCGCCGTCATAGATGGGCTTCTGGCGGACCAGCACCGGCTCGCCGTCGTCAGCCGTGAAGAAGAACCCGCCACCTTCGGCATCCCAGAAGCGGCGGACCAGGTCGTCCGTCAGTTCGATGGCTGTTTCCAGGTAGCCGGCCTCGAACGTCGCCTCGTATAGTTCGATCAGGCCCCAGGTGAGGAAAGCATAGTCATCCAGGTTTCCGTCGATCCCCGCCTGCCCTTCCCGCCAGCGGTGCAACAGGCGGCCCTGGTGACCGCGCAGTTGCTGCAGCAGGAAATCCGCCGCCCTGCGGGCGGCCCGCGCATACTCCGGATCATCCAGGGCGGCCGCAACCTTGGCCATCGCCGCGATCATCAGGCCGTTCCAGTCCGTCAGGACCTTGTCATCCTTGCCAGGATGGACGCGTTTGGCCCGCACCTCAAAGAGCCGCTGGCGGGCTCGCTCGAGCAGCTCCAGCTGCCGCTCGTCACGGATTGTGGCCACAATCGCCTCCTGCGGCCTCATCGGGTCCGACAAGTGCAGGATGTTGGCGCCGCTGGCGCGACCGGGGGCCTCGTCCCGGTAGTTGCCCGCCGGGCGGATGTTAAAGGTATCGATCGCCAGGTCCGCCTGCTCAGCCGGCAGCACTTCACGGATCTCCTGCTCGGACCAGATGTAGAACTTGCCCTCCACGCCTTCGCTGTCGGCGTCCTGGGCCGAGCAGAAGCCGCCGCCCCGATCGGTCATGTCGCGCAGGACATAGGCGAAGATCTCCCGGGCCATCGTCGCGTAGAGCGGCTTGCGCGTGGCCTGGAAGGTCTCGGTACACGCCATGGCCAGCAGGGCCTGGTCGTAGAGCATCTTCTCGAAGTGCGGGACGAGCCACTCGCGGTCCGCCGAGTAGCGGTGCAAGCCGAAGCCCACCTGGTCGTACACCCCGCCGCGCCGGATGGCCTGGAGGGTCTTTTCGACCATCGGCAGGGCCTGGTCGTGGCCGGTTCGCTTCCAGTAGCGCAGCAGGAACAGCAGGTTGTGCGGCGTGGGGAACTTCGGAGCCCCGCCGAAGCCGCCGTAGACCGGGTCGAAGTGCTGGTTGAGGTGTTCCCACGCCGTGGTGAGCACGGTCTGGTCGAGCGGTTGGTCCGTGGCAGGTTCGTTCGGCTTGCCTTGCAAGGCTGCGACGATCTGCTCCGCCGATCGGGCGATGCCATCGCGTTTGGTTTGCCAGATCTGCCGGATCTGCGGGACCAGCTGCAGCATCCCGGTCCGGCCGAACCGGGCCTCCTTCGGGATGTAGGTGGCAGCGAAAAAGGGCTTGCGGTCCGGAGCCATGATGATGGTAAGGGGCCAGCCGCCGCTGCCCGTGAGCATCTGGCAGACGGCCATGTAGACGCCATCGAGGTCGGGGCGCTCCTCGCGGTCGACCTTGATGCTGATGAAGGTCTCGTTCATCAGGCGGGCGACCTGCTCGATCCTCGAAGGACTCGTGCTCCATGACGTGGCACCAGTGGCAGGTGGAATAGCCGATCGACAGGAAGATCGGCTTGTCCTGCTGGCGGGCAGTCTCGAAGGCCTCGTCCTCCCATGGGTACCAATCGACGGGATTGTCCTTGTGCTGCAGGAGGTAAGGACTCTTCTCGAGCCGCAGGCGGTTGCGGCCGACGGACTCCGGCGACTGTCGGCTCATAGCGGCACTCCGATATCCTTGGCCCCGAGGGTGCGGACCCAGCCGAGGCCTAGCCTACCATCATAGGCGGTGCCACAGACAGTGCGAGGCTGGATCAGGTACCAACAGAACCGGGTCCGCCCGACCCGACCGGCGAAATAAAAAACCGGCAGAGCGAACTCTGCCGGTTCAGGGGAGGGAGGGGGGTTAGGAATTCTAGCGGGGGCGGGATTCGAACCCACGACCTCGAGGTTATGAGCCTCGCGAGCTACCAACTGCTCCACCCCGCAGCCGAACTATTCACATATCGCTAGATTAAAGGACTTCCGGGGTCGTCTGTCAAGTATTTTCCGGAAACTTTGTCGACCGCCTCCTCTTTCCATAATCTCCAGATCTTACAGGACTTATACGGCTTCGTCTCATGCCATCCTGCGATGTCTTGAGGGCCCGGCACTGCGCCTTGCTTGAGGCCACTCCCACCCACACCCTAGATTGTACTACATACAAACACCTAGGGCAATATCAGTATCTCGGCGAAAGAAGCATTTCCATGGCGGACAACACACTCAGGCTTGCAGCCCCGAAACCAGCGCTTCAAGCAGTATGGGGCACGATCATAGTGTCTTACCCCTTGTCTGCCAAGGTCACTCAACGGAAATTCTTGCGGGTCTTGCAGGTACGAGCTGCAGCCGGCCGCGCTGCGCTGGACGTGGCCGGCCTCGTGGCGCATGGCTGCGACATTGGGGCATGGGGCGCAATGCCCTTTGTTGACAAGGGTATGAGCGGGTTTAGAATGCGACTCTTGGATGCGGCAGCGGAACTCTCGCCACCTAACAGAATAAGCGATTGAGCAGCAATAACTTGCTGTCTATGGTACCAATATGACCACCTTAACGGCGCACCACGTGACGGTCTGCGGGGGTCTTTGCATCGCTCTTGGGATCCTCATGCCTGCGTTATCCGCGCAGCAGCTGCCCGCATCCGGGGCAGGCGTCACCCCTGCCAACAGCGGGCCGCAGATCGGTTATGTACCGCCGGCCAGCCAGGGACGCCAGGAGGAGGAGGCTCTATTCGAGATCAAGCCTAACCTCCCGGGAGACCACTCGCCTGTACCTGCCGGACCCCACGGAAGCCGGGGAGGTATTCCAATGCGGGTCAGCCGCTACGGCGACAAGGAGACTCCGCGACGAGTTCGGGCAGGTGGCTGATCTGGCCATGAAACACATTCGCGAGTCATCGGGCCCCAGCCAGATCCGGCTGTCGCTGCAGGAGGCGATCCGCCGCGCCCTGCTGCACAGCTACGCGATCCGGGTGGCGGCCTACAACCCCGCGATCCAGGCCACCCGCGTGGTCCAGGCCGAGGCCCGCTTCGACGCCACATTCTTTTTCAACTATCAGGACGAGTTGACCGACCACCCGATCGCTCCGCAGTCGGTTACCGGGTTGCAGGCCCTGAGCAGTCTCCTGTCCGGCAGCGGCACGTCCAGCAGACTCGAGCAGCGGGGTTTCCTCCCTGCTGGAATCGTTGCTGATCTCCTCGCCCGGTGGCACGGAGACCCGGCTCTCGACGTACCGCGGGGGGCTGCGCAAGACCCTGGCCAGCGGCGCAGGTCGAGACGGGGTTTGAGTCCACGCGGACGCACAGCAACCAGGCGATCAGTACGTTGAACCCCGTCTACAACGACAACGTCTACTTCCAGATCACACAGCCGTTCCTACGGAACTTCGGCCTTGACGTGACCCGCTCGGAGATCCAGCTCCGCAAGCTCGACCAGCAGATGGCCCAGGAACGCTACATCCGCCAGGTCCAGCAGACCGTCCAGCAAGTCGAGCAGGCCTACTGGAACCTCGTGTCCGCCAGGCGGAATCTCCCCGTCACGGCCGAACTGGTCGCCCAGACCGAGCGAGTCCTGCACTACTTCGAGGTTCGCGCCAAGTTCGACGTGCAACCCGTGCAGGCCAGCAACACCAAGGCGCGGCTGGAGATCCGGCTGGCCGAGCTGATCGCCGCGACCAACCGCATTCACGACGCCGAGGCCCAGCTCAAGGCCCTGGTCAACGACCCGAGCCTGCCGATCCCGGCCCAGCAGGAGATCGTGCCCAGCGACATCCCGCCGCTGGAGGCGGTGGTCCTCAACCGGCTGGTGGAACTCAAGACCGCCATGGACAACCGTCCCGAGCTGGCCGAGGCCCGCTACGCCGTCGACAGCGCCCGCGTGGGCGTCACCGTCGCCAACAATCAGCGGCTGCCGAAGCTGGACGTGTTCTTCCGCTACACCGCCAACGGTCTAGGCGGCAACCCGGACGCCGCCTTCGAGCAGATGAGCACCAATGACTTCGTCGATTACATCGTGGGCGTGCAGTTCGAGTACCCCATCGGCAACCGTTCCGCCGATGCCGGCTATCGCCAGGCCCGGCTGACGATGGCGCAGGCCCTGGCCAGTGTCAAGCAGGCGATCGAACAGGTGATCCTGGACGTGGACGTGGCCTACCGCAACCTGCAGACGCTCTACAAGCAGATGATCCCGTCGTCCGTGGCCGTGGTCGCGCAGGTCGACAACCTGACGGCCCTGCAGCAGCGGACCGACCGCCGCGATCCGACCTTCCTCGACCTGGAACTGACGACCCAGGAGAACCTGGCCCTGGCCCGCCAGAACCTGCTGAGCACCTGGGTCCAGTACGGCACCGGCATCGCCAACCTGGAGCTGGCCAAGGGCACTCTCCTGGCGTATAACAACGTCCGCCTCGAACCGCGGTGGGATGACCTGCCGGGGCAGAAGTGAATGGACGTCCGCCGGCACGGGCCCCGACGAACCGGCGCCTCGCCTGATCGCCCGGACCGACCGGCGGCATCGGGGGCGTTGGCTTGGTCCTGATTCTCGCACAGACATCCGGATGGCTACAATCCTCGGCGGCCGTGTTCGGCATTGCCGCGGCCAGCGTGGGGATTCTCGCGGCCCGATCCCGCCCGATCCTGCTGGCCCTGGTCTGCTGGGCCGCCGTTGCCCTCTGCGTAACGACGGGCCTGCTGCCGGCCGGGGCGGCGATCTGCCTGACGGCGGCTGTCCTGGCCGCCATCCTCCGCGACCGCATGCCAGCCGGTCTGGCCTGGGCGCTGTTCGCATGGCTTTCCAGTATCGCGGCCGGCTGGATGCTGGTTCACGTCGCCAAGGTGCCCGCCTCGAACGTTCCCGAGGTGCTCATGCACACGGGGGCGGCCCTGGCGGCCTGGTGGATGCTGGCAGCCGGACTGGCCCGGCAGTGGCCGAACCGCTGGGCCCGTGATGCACGGGCGGCCTTCCTGATGACGGCCATCATCGCCTCGGTTGTCTCCCTCGTCCTGCTAGGCCACAGTGCCGTCGGCGTGACGTACTGGCGGCTGACGCAGACCTTCGAGATCCGGCCGATCTACCTGCCGAGCACGGCTTGGCAGGGACTGATCGATATCGCGCTGCTCCTGCTGGCTGCGCAGCTGAGCCGCCGGGTGAGCCGCTGGGAGGCCTTGCCATCGGCGACATTCTGGCTGGTGCTGTTCGGCGGGGCGTGGTGGGGACTAATGCTGCCGCCGCCGTCGACCCTGGCCCCGGGCAGCTGGCCGATGTGGCTGACCTGGCTGGTGTGGCTCCAGACGGCGTGGTCGTGGTCGCTGCTGGGGGCGGTGCTAGCCTGGGTGTGGCAAGGCTGGCGGCGCCAGGAGCGGGCCTGGCCCAACGATCTGGCCTGGCTCGTGCGGGTACCTCGCCCCTGGCCGGGCCTGGTGCCCACGGCAATCGCCGTCGGCCTGGCGATGGTGCCGCTGGGACTGTGGCACACCTTCTCCGCACGGCTGGGCGCGGTCCCAGCCGTACGGCTGACGACCTGGGATATGGCGGCCGCGGGACTGGCGCTGGCGATCCTGGTGGGCTGGCACTGGGACCGGGCACTGGCGGAGCTGGCCCTGTCCCTGTGGACAACGGCGCTTACGGCCCTGGCGGTGACGACGGCGCTGGAGATGTCGGCGGGACCGGGACACAGTTCGCTCGACCTGCTGCCGACCGTGTACTCAGCGGCCCTGGTGGGCCTGGCCTGCGCCGGGGGCCTCTGGTTCTGGCTGGGGGGGTCCTGGCAACGACAGCTCCAGGACGGACGCGCCTGGACGACGGCTGGCCGGATGCTCCCCCTGGCCGAGCGCGTGGGCTTCCTGGCGACGGCGCTGGGGGTGCTGGTGGGGACGAAACTGGCGTTGTGGCCGCACCCGCCGTACGGAACGGCGGACAATTCGACGGCGCGACTGGTGCTCGGCAGCGGGGCCTATGTCCTGCTGGCCGCAACGTGCCTGTTCGCAGCCGTGCGTGCCCGCAAGGGGACGATGCTGTGGCTGGCGGGGCTGACCACCGTTACCTGGGGCTTGTTCCTGAAATTGCGGTGGTTCGGGGGGGGGCACGGGTAACGGGGCACGGGTATCGGACGTCGTGCCTCGCACACCGACCATGGCAGATCGGGTCGCGGTGGTTCGGGCCTGTCATTCCAGAAGCCTCCAGGCGTGCGTGCAACGTGCCGCGATCCCCTACTATTACCCCTTATACCCCGTTGCCGGCTGTCCTTTACCTGGCCCCTGTTCCCTCCATCCCAGTGACAGATTCTGACAGTGCCTTGGCGGAATCTGGGGGGTTGCTTTACCTTACGCGTGATAGGCGACCGGTGCCGGTATCCCAGCAGCGCCGGGCAGCGCGGTCGACAGGTCAGGCAGTGGGGCCGCGGTCGTAGGCAGGTAAGGAAGGCGACTGGCATGAGTGCCACCAGGGTGCACCGGTTGCTGCAGCTGATCAACGCCATGCGTTCGGGCCGGGCGCTCAGCGCGGACGAACTGGCCCAGAAGCTCGGCATCTCCCGGCGGACCGTCTTTCGCGACCTGGATAATCTCGAGCGGTCCGGCGTGCCCTGCCACTACGACGCCAACCGCCGGGGCTACCGCATCGAGGAGTGGTACTTTCTCCCCCCCGTCAGCCTGACCCTCCACGAGGCCCTCGGCCTGTACGTAGCCGCCACCAAGATCGCCGGCCCACGGGTCTTCCCGCTGGCCCTGGAGACGATCGAGGCGATGGAGAAGATCATGCAGTCCCTGCCGGCGGGACTGCGGCACTATTGCCTCCAGGCGGCTGACGCGGTGCAGGTTCGCTGGCCGGCCATGGCTGATACCAGCGCCGTCCGCGCGACGTTCCAGAAGTTGCAGGACGCAGCCGCGACGCACCACAAGGTGCGGATGCGGTACGACTCGTACTACGAGAAACGCGAGATCAGCGTGGTGCTGCACCCGTACGTGGTGGCGCTGCTGCACCGGTCGTGGTACGCGATCGGTTTCTGCGAGGCGCACAAGCAGGTGCGGATGTTCAACCTCGACCGGGTCCTGTCGGTGACCGTGCTGGAGGAGGAGTACCCCCAACCGGGCAAGTTCTCCCTCGATTCGCACCTGGGCAACGCCTGGGTGATGATCCCCGAGACGAAGACCTGGTCGGTCAAGCTGCGGTTTGCCCCGAAGGTGGCTGGCAACGTCGAGGAGATCGTCTGGCACAAGACGCAGCGGACCCAACGACTGGCCGACGGCACGCTGATCTTCGAGGCTGACGTAGCCGGCCTGATGGAGATCAGCTGGTGGATCCTGGGCTACGGCGACCAGGTATATGTGGAAAAGCCGATCGAACTCCGCGAGCGGGTGCGCCAGACCGCCCAGGCGGTGGCGGCGCAGTATGCGAAATAACGGGGGCCACCACGAAGGGCACGAAGAGCACGAAGGGAAAGAGGCGTCTTTCGTTGTGTCCTTCGTGCCCTTCGTGGTGAGCCGAGAACCGCGATAGGAAGTACGCCTGCGAACACCGCATGCCTGTCACCCGGTACCCCCTGCCCTGCGAAACCTCCCCGCACCCCTCTACATGCCGCCGGCTGACGGTAAGATATAGCACGGTGCGCACGGCACCGGCGGCCTTTGCAGTCGGGTCGGCGGCGCTCGCCCGTGCAGGCAGTAAGTCCATCGCAGCCTTGCAGGCAGGAGATCGATCGTGGCCAAGATCGCAGTCATCGTTCCGGCAGCCGGGCAGTCCTCGCGGTTCGGCGACAAGCCCAAAAAGCCGTTCGCCGTCCTGGAGGGCCGGCCGGTCATGATCCGGACTCTGGAGCTGTTCATCAACCGCCAGGACGTGGTCCAGACGATCCTGGTTGTTGCCCCTGAGGATATGGAGGAGGTCAAGCGGAAATTCACCGCCAACCTCAGCTTCATGGGGGTCAACCTCGTCGAAGGCGGCGTCGAGCGGCCCGAGACCGTCGCCAAGGCCCTCGAGCGGGTCAAGCCGGAGGCGGACTTCGTGGCTGTCCACGACGCCGTCCGGCCTTGCGCGACCGAGGATATGATCGACGCGGTCTTCGCCCAGGCCGCCAAGAGCGGGGCGGCGATCCTGGCGGCCCCCGTCCGCGGGACGCTCAAGCGGGTGGGCACGGCCAACCTGATCGAGAACACCGTCAGCCGCGACGGGCTCTGGGAGGCCCAGACCCCGCAGGTCTTCCGCAAGGATTGGCTGATCGAGGCATACGCCAAGCGCGACCAGGCACCGGACCCGGTTACCGACGATGCCCAGCTGGTCGAACTGCTCGGCAAGAAGGTCAGCGTGGTGGAATGCGACTTCTCGAATCTGAAGATTACCTCGCCGACCGACCTGCGTCTGGCCCAGGCGATCCTCAAGAGTCGCCCGCCGGCCAAGGCCAAGGGCCTGGGGGCGTTCGAGGAGGCGCAGTGGTAGGTCGGCTTGACGGCGACGGGTCGGCGCCGCACAATCACCGCCTGATCGATGGATTCCCAGATCCCGCGACCTCAAGGAGGAGGTAGACACAATGGCCTGGCGGTTGACGCACGTCGCGGAGCTGCACACTGGTCCTGCTGTCGCTTGCAGCGCTGGCAGGTTGCGCTGCCAACAAACCCGAGCAGAAGCTGCCGCCGGTGCCCGAGGGGCCCGTCACCAGCCTGGAATTGCCCGAGGGGGTGAAGCTGGTGGACGTCCCGGCCAAGGCCAACGAGCCCGACCTGGTCGAACGGGTCATCTACTACCGCGCGATGTATGCCAGGAGCCTGCGGGCCCTGCAGGACTTCTACAGGACCCAGGGGGTGGAGTCCAAACGGCTCTGGGCCGAGGACGAAGCTCCACCAGGTCCGGCAGATCAAGCCGTATGGCTACATCATCGAGGCCGAGGTGCCGGCCGGGCCAGCCAAGACCGAGGCCAGCATCAGCGAGGCCGACGATCTCTACACCCGGGGCTTGAACTTCTTCAGCGAGGCGACGGAGAAGAACAAGGTCAACAAGGACCTGATCAAGCAGTCGCTGGCCGCGTTCAAGGCCCTGGTCCAGCGCTACCCCACCAGCGACAAGGTCGACAAGGCCTGCTACTACGTCGGCCTGCTGCACGACCAGTACTTCCCCGGCGAGGAAAAGATCGCGCTGGCCTGGTACCAGCGGGCCTGGGAGACCAACCCGCAGCTGCAGATGCCGGCCCGCTTCAACGCCGCCCGCATCTACGACGTCAAATACCACGACCGCAACAAGGCCCTGGAGATGTACCGCCGCGTCCTCAAGGAGGAGACCTTCAACAAGGCCAACACCGCCACGGCCACCACGCGGATGGCCCAGCTGGCCACGCAGGGCCAGGACACCGCGGACAAGGCCGTCCAGCCGGCGTATAAGCAATAGGGATTCACGATGTCGAACAAACCCGTGCGTTTCGCGATCGTCGGGCTGGGGATGGGGCGGGTCCGGGCCAAGGAGTGCAAGCAGACGCCGGGCGCGGAGCTGGCCCTGCTGTGCGACATCGACCCGGAGCGGCTGGCCAAGAACACGGCCGAGTTCGAGGTGCCGGGCACATCGTCGTACGAGGAGGTCCTGAAGCGCGACGACATTGACGTCGTGATGATTCTGACCGCCTCGGGCATGCACGCGGAGATGGGCATCGCGGCCGCCAAGGCCGGCAAGCACGTCGTATCCACCAAGCCCCTGGACGTCTCGCTCGGCGCGATCGACAAGCTCATCCAGGTGTGTGACAAGCAGAAGGTCCTGCTGGCTGTCGACTTCCAGGAGCGCTACCCGAATGGCACTGCCGTCCGGCGGAGAGGGATAGAGGCGCGCAAGGCTGGCGTTTACGCGGACCCAGTGGTTGTCTTGCGCCTCGCGTATGAATACAGTCTGAGTGCGGCCAGCATCGCTGGACGCGTTTTTGCCTTCCTTGGCCTATGATTGTGGTGGCCCTCCTTGGCTTGGCGTCCCACCGAAGCCAAGGAGGGCTTTTCATGTATATCGTAGCGCCCGTCCAAGCCCGCGGCGGAATCGCTTTAACACCGTCGTCGCCCCATTCCTGCAACAGCCGGGCCTGCGGTTCGCCGAGGTGCTCCCCGGCGATGCCATCGAGCAGGCCTTTGCCGACAACGATGCGTTGTTCGGGCAGGACGATATCTTCTCCACGTCGATCGTGCTTTGGGCCTTTCTGGGCCAGGTCTTGCGGGGCGGCAAGGGGGCAGCCTGCGCCGCGGCGGTGGCGGATGTTGCGACCTACATGCAGCAGACGGCCGGTCGGGTGCCCTCGGGTGACACGGGAGACTATTGCCGGGCCCGCTCCAAGCTGAACCTGACGGCGCTGCGCAACCTGGTGGTCGGCGTGGCCCGGCGGTTGCAGGATTGCGCCAAGGCTTCGTGGCTGTGGCATGGGCTGCACGCCAAACTCATTGACGGCTTTACCTTCACCATGCCCGACACGCCGGCCAACCAGCAGGTGTTCCCCCAACAGAAGAACCAGCGGCCCGGCGCGGGCTTCCCGATTGCGCGGGCCTGCGCGGTGGTATCGCTGGCGACGGCGGCGATCCTCGACCTGAACATCGGTCCCTACGAAGGCAAGCAAACCGGCGAAACCGCCCTGCTGCGCGGCATCCTGGAGTGTTTGAAGCCAGGGGACGTGGCCGTCTTCGACCGGTGCTTCTGCTCGTTTCTGATGCTGGCCATCCTGCGATCGCGCGGGGTCCGTTTCTGTGCGCGTCTGCATCAGCGTCGCCCCGTCGACTTCCGACGGGGCCAGCGTCTGGGGCCGGACGATCACTGGATCACCTGGACCCGGCCGAAAAAGCCAGACTGGATGTCCGAGGAACTATACGAACAGATTCCCCAGACGATGACGCTTCGGGAACTGCGGTTCCAGGTGACCGTTCCGGGCCGACGAACCGAATCGATCACCGTGGTCACGTCCTTGATGGATCCGGTGACCTACCCCGCAGAGGATATTGCCGAACTCTACGGGTACCGCTGGAACGCGGAACTGGACATTCGAGACATCAAGCAAACGCTGGGCCTGGATCACGTCCGCTGCAAGACGCCGGACATGGTTCGCCGCGAACTGTACGTGACGCTGCTGGCCTATAACCTGGTCCGCGGCCTGATTGCCACGGCGGCGAGCATCCATGCCAAACAGCCGCGTCAGTTGGGCTTCACTCTGGCCTGCCAGACGGTCTTGTCGTCCTGGATGTTGTTGGCAACGGGGGCCTGCCGGGATCCTGCGCCAATTGTTGTCTCTGGCAAGGGAACGAATCGCTGCCAATGAAGTGGCCAACCGACCGGGCCGCATCGAACCGCGTGTGATCAAACGATCCCGGGACCGCTACCCCCTCATGCACGACCCTCGCCGGCAACTGCGGGAAGCGTTGCTCAATCCATAACGGGCTATAACATGGGGAGATATCTACGGCAGTGCCATTCGGATGCTACACCGATATGCCGCAGCGGGTCCGGGCCGGCCTGGACCAGGGGCTCTTCGGCGACCTGATCCTGGTCGAGGCGCGGCTGAAGTGGTTCCGCGGTGACCAGTACTACGAGGGCTGGCACGGCACGTGGAAGATGGACGGCGGCGGCTCGCTGATGAACCAGACCGTCCATCTGATCGACCAGCTGCGGTGGTTCGGCGGGGATGTCGAGCAGGTGGTCGGCCGGATGAAGGTCTGCACCCACAAGATCGAGACGGAGGACCTGGGGCTGGGGCTGGTGGACTTCGCCAGCGGCGCCAAGGGCGTAATCGTCGGCACGACGACTTTCCCGGAGAGCCGCGTCTACGAGATGGAGATCCACGGCAGCCGGTTCGGCGCGGCCTGGGGCAGCGTTAACAAGGAGTACGCCAAGAGCCTGCCGCCCGGCGTGGAACTGCCCTCGAGGCCGGCGGACGCCCCCCGCAACATCTTCGAGGATGTCATCGGCGCCCTGCGGTGCGGCAGGAAGGTGCTGGTGGACGGCCGTGAGGGTCGCAAGAGCGTCGAACTGATCCTGGCGGTCTACAAGTCAGCCATGACGGGCAAGCCGGTGAAGCTGCCGCTCAAGACGTTCCAGCCACCGGCGGCGAAGGCGACGAAGTAGCGACCGGCATTTCGTTCGGGGTATCATACCCGGGATGGTCCATCAGCAGGCCGAGGGGTCTGACTGCCTGCGCGACCGCCGGATACGGGCGATCCGCCAGGCTCGCGACCCTACCGGGTGCAGGAACAGCCGGTCGATCAGCCAAACTGCCATCAGCGCCCAGCCCGGGGCCGAGCCGATCGCGAACCCCAGCGCGTAGATCCTCCAGGCCAGCGGCGGAAAGCCGGCGTAACGGATCAGGACCTGCCCGCCCACGACTGTGCAGCCGGCCGCGACAATCATCGCAATCGCCGCGACCCAGCCGATCCGCCAGGCGAACCGCCGCCGAACCAGCATCCACAGCCCCGCCAGGGCGAGCAGACCGGTCGCCACCCAGGCGATGCCGACCCAGACGTGCACCGTCGCCTCGCTAATGCCGACTTGCGCCAGGAGCTGGGCCTGGTCCTTGCTTGGCGCGGCCATCACATCGATTGCGCGGAAGAAGTTCAGCCGCATGATGTACTTCATCAAGCGCCAGGCGGCGTAGGCCTCGGCCGCAGCGGCGGCGATCATCAGCAACCCGATCGCAGTCGCAAACCAGGCCGTGCCATTGGATACCTTGTCCCGTCTCTTAATCGTCGCTGCGATTTCGTCCACAGTACATGTCGTCAAAGCGTCAGACCACCCTTGTGTTCAGATTCTCAACCCGGCAGGTCTTACAGCCTGTCCAACCCCGCCGAGGCGGCATCGCCGGAGTGCAGCACCACGCGATACCAGTACTCCACCACTTCGCCCTTCTGCCACGTGTGCGATCCGTCCCGGGCCTTGTCGTCGGTGAAATATGATATCCCGAACGGGTTGGCTGTCATCAGCCCGTAGGCTCGCACGTGCCAGGTGGTAGGGTACCGGAAATTGCCCGGATGGTCGAGGATGGCGATGCCGACCGGCTTGCCAGCCCGGGTGCCACTGTAGTCGCACCAGGGGGCGGGTTTGCCCCAACAGGCCTTTTCCCCTTGCCCGCCAGAGCCGTTGGTGATCCGGCCCCCGCCACGCTTCTCCTCCAGGGCCGAGGCGACGCGGATGCTACACATGCCGCCCTCCTTGGTGTCGCCGAAGCGGACGGGGCCGTCGGTCATCTCGAAGCGACTGGTCAGTTCGACAATCCGAAGATCCGGCATCACGGACGCGCGGACGTACGGATTCTCCGGGGTCATCTTGGTGAGATCGACAAGCCGGCGGCCTGGGAGCTGGTCGTGGAAGACGAGTCTGCGTTGCTCGGTCAGTCTGCCTGCGGCCCCCGGCGTCAAGCCACTCGATGAGCGCGTTGATGGTCACGCGGGCCGGCGTCTTGGCCAGTTGGACATCGCGGACCCGCTGCGTGCCGTGGCCCTCGGCCAGCGACCAGTAGTCGACCCCGTTGACGTCGCCGTGGGCCACCCAGAAGGACTGCTGGTGGACGTGGTCGCGGCTGTCGTCGGGGTCGTCCTCGCTCATGGGCCAGTTGCGGGTCAGGCCGATGCCGTCCGGGCCGATCAGCGGCCAGACGATCGGCTTGGCCCGGTCGGCCTCGAAGCGGAACACGCCGAATACCTGCCCATTCAATGTTACAGTGATGCGATCGGCTTCCTGCCGGGCGTCCAGGCTCATGGCATCTCCTCAATGGCGAAGCAGTCGTTCTCGTGGCCGGCGTCCCAATCGGCGACGGCTTCGGTCGTCCGCTGGCAGTTGACGTATTCGGGGAAGAAGACCATTTGGCAGCCGGCCGCGGCGGCCTCGTCAAGGAAGGCGGCGATGTCGTGGCGGCGGGCGTCCTGGGTGACGATCTTCATGTCGACGGCAGCGAGGGCGATTCTCATCGGGTTCATACCCCTGCCCGCCGCACCGCGTCCTTCAAAGTAGCGATGATCGTGCGGGCGACCGTATCGGCATCGGGTGTGTAGTCAAACGGCTCGGCCGAGACCCAGCCCTGGTAACCTGCCTGTTTGGCGGCCTGCAGGATCGGCGCGAAGTCGTACTCGGCCATGCCGGGGCCCTTGCCCTCCGGGGTGTTCACGTGCAGGTGCCGGGCTCCCGAACCGAAGCGCTGAACAGTCTTGGCCGGCCCGTCCGGCATGAAGGACATCGCTTTGACATCCAGCATGATGCCGACAACGTCGGGCTCACCGATCGCCCGGGTGAACTGCACGGCCTGCTCAGCGGTGTTGATGAAGTTGGTCTCTTTCGGGGACAGCGCCTCACAGCACCAGCTGACCTTGCGGGTCCTCAGGTGCGGCACGACACTACGGATGACCTCCACCGCCCGTTTGCGGGCGTCTTCAAAGGTGTCCGGCGCCTCGAACGACCGCTGCTTGGGCGAGCCGTGTACCAGGATTGAGCCGCCCAGGTCGGCACACAGGTCGACCAGCGCCCGCAGGTAGTCGGCGCTGCGCCGGCGGACAGCTGCGTCCGGGCTGGTGAAGTGCAGGCCCGCCGGCCCGACGAACAGCCAGTGCAGGGCCGGCATGCGGATGCCGCTGTCCGCCGCGGCCCGGGCGATCTCCTTGCGCCGGCCAAGTGGCACCTGCTCGGCGGACTCCGCGAGGGTAAACGGCGCGATCTCCACGCCGTCGTAGCCCATCTGCTTCGCTTTCGCGAAGACCTGCTCGATGGGCTGGTCCTTGTACATTTCGTTGCAGATGGCTAGTGGCCACATTCGCACGCATCTCCATACCTGGCCGGGCGTCATCCGGGACATATCCGCCTAATCTGTTGCTGGAGTGATTACTGCTTCTGTGGGGCTATTATCTTGAGCGGGTAATCACGTGTTCCCATTCGAGTGAAGACTCTGACGACCACCGCCTCCTGTTGCCCAGGGTTCAGGTAGGCATTCAAAATGAATGGTACGCTTGTAAACGCGTCTGGGAAAAGCGTTGGGAGAGCCGGAAGCATATGCAGGTAGCCGCCTTGTGGCAGCTCGGTAGATACGATGTCCTCGCCGTGGCACTCGGAGCACCGAGCTGGATGTAATCACTCCAATCTTTACATCCCCGGGGTCAAATGTCTGAGAAGATACATTGTGTATCGTCAGGTTGGGATATGGCGTCCCGCCGGAGCACTCGTACACCGCGCCGCCTGCAGCTAGATTCGTCTGGGAGAGATAGATCTCAATTGCAACGCGACAGTCACCCGTTCGGGCTGCCGGGTTCTCGACATGCCAACGCACCCGCTTCGTCAGCTCCTCCCGTAGTTGAACCAGCTTTGACTCATAAACGATATGAGGAAAATGCTTGAGATCGAAGGGGATGTCATCTGCGTTTCTTGTGACGAGAACGGTAGGTTTGCCCAAGGCATGGGCATATCCAACTTCATAGAAGACGTTCGGGTTCCTACCAGTCATATCAGCTGATGATGAAATCAGCCTTGGATATTTGGTTGTAAATGCGCTCGAGAATTGTCTCGTGGAAGATCTGCTCGTCAACCCTTTCGCAATATGCACCCCCACTGACGCATGACTCCTTGATGCCGATTTGATAGACATCATCGAATCCCTTGTCAAACGGCATGAGGACGAAACAGTAGGGCTTAGGGGCTGTCGTGTTCTCTACCACCGCTGCCACTCCTAATGGGATAGGCTACTGTCTTACTACAACCTGGATCCTTGCGGACCAAGTGTTGCTGTAGGCTTTCATGACACGTTGTTGTCGCTGATTCTCAACGGGTCCCGTCCCAGTCCCCAATAGTTCTCCCACTGCTGCAAGAAGTACGCACGCCACATCTTCGAGCGTTGGCTAACTGCGAAGTGCGGGCGCAAGTTAGCTGGCATATATGGTTGAGCCGTGTAGAGCTCAACCTTGACCATGCCTGTCCTTTCCAATGGGTCCACTATGAAGAACCCTTGGGCCGGAAGGATTGGGAGCAATTTATACTGAAACTTCCCAGAATGCTGCCGAGCAAGACGGTCCAGCACAGATTGAACTGATGCCATGGAGTCTATAAATGATTGTTCATCCGGAAAGCGAGGATCAATCCGTGATACCATGGATGCTGCGGGAGATGCAGGATCAACGCAAAGGGCTCTGACGCTCACATTCCGTTTGATAGCCGATTCGATCTCGTCAGAACAGGATTCAGCTACGAATTTGCAGTCACATCCGGAGAAACACAGGCTTTGCTTTGCGGTGCGGATGCGTCTTTCAACCGTTCCGAACGTTCGAATGACCTGTTCACGGGTAAGAAGCGTGCAGTACTCTCCCACGCGGGGGGCGAACCTTAGAGTAAAGGCCTCTAGAGTGCGTACACCTAGACCGCTGAAGAACCATTCGTACCAGCTCATCGGGCTCTCCTCGCAACGTGGCGGAGTACGGGCCGATCAAGTCACGGGACCTGCGCCTGCCAGGCACCTCGCTTACGGGTATTCACGAGACGCTTCCTTGACTACAGACTATATGAGATCAACCTCGACAGCAATAGTGATCTGCCTGTCAAAAAGACGATCGGTCGGGGCGAGTTCGCACTGTCGCAGAAGCCAAGCGGAGGCGTCTCTACCCCGGCTGCGTCATACTCCCCGGCTCCAGCACCCTGTCAAGCTCCTCCTGCGGCAGCACCTTCTTCTCCATCGCGACCTGTCGCACCGTCTTGCCGGTTTTGTAGGACTCATAGGCGATCTCGGCTGCCTTGTCGTACCCGATCAGCGGCGCCAGCGAGGTACACATCGCCAGCGACAGTTCGACCAGTTCCTCGCAGCGCTTCTGGTTGGCCTGCAGACCAGCCACGCACCGCTCGGCGAAGACCCGCACGGCATTGGCCAGGATGCGGATCGCCTCCAGCAGGTTGTAGGCGATCGTCGGCATCATCGTGTTCAGCTCGAAGATGCTGTCGCGGCCGCAGAGGGTAACGGCCGTGTCGGCGGCGATCACCTGGACGCAGGCCTGGATGAGCATCTCGCTCATGACGGGGTTAACCTTGCCGGGCATGATGCTGCTGCCCGGCTGCGTGGCCGGCAGTGCGACCTCCCCCAGCCCGCACCGCGGCCCGCTGCCCAGCCAACGAATGTCATTGGCGATCTTCGTCAGGCCCACCGCAATCGTCTTGAGCTGGCCCGAGGCCTCCACCAGGCCGTCCTTGGCCGACTGCGCCTCGAAGTGATTGTCAGCCTCGCAGAAGGCGATGCCGGTCGCCTCGGCCAGCCGAGCTGGCAACGAGCTTGCCGAACTGCGGGTGCGTGTTGATGCCCGTGCCGACCGCCGTCCCGCCGATCGGCAGCTCTTCGAGACAGCCAACCGCCCGGCTCGCCCGGCCGACCGCCTTGCGGGCCTGGGCGGCGTAGCCGCTGAACTCCTGACCCAGGCGGATCGGCGTGGCGTCCATCAGGTGGGTTCGGCCGATCTTCATGACCTTGTCGAACTCAACGGCCTTGGCCTGCAGGGCCTCCTGCAAGAGCCGCAGCGCGGGGACCAGGTCGTTTTTGAGGGACTCGGCAACAGCCACGTGAATGGCCGCCGGGATCACGTCGTTGGACGACTGGCCCATGTTGACGTGGTCGTTGGGATGGACCGGGTCCTTGCCGCCGATCCTGCCGGTGTGCAGCTGGTTGGCGCGGTTGGCGATGACCTCGTTGGCATTCATGTTGGTACTAGTGGCCGAGCCGGTCTGGAAAACGTCGATCGGGAACTGCTCATCCATCGCCCCGTCGATGACCTCCTGGGCCGCCCGGCCAATCAGCCTGGCGATGTCCGGTTTAAGCCGCCCCAGTTGCTCGTTGACCTCGGCGGCGGCCTTCTTGATCAGGCCCATTGCGCGGATGAACCGCCGGCCGAACCGATAGCCGCTGACCGGGAAGTTCAGGACGGCCCGCTGCGTCTGGGCGCCCCAGTAAGCCTTGGCGGGCACGGGCATCTCGCCCATGCTGTCGCGTTCGATCCGCTGATCGCCGGTCTGTGACATGATGTTCCCTCGCCTTGTGTGTTCGGCAGGCACCCCTGCCACAACGTGCGCGATTATAGCCGCCCGTGTCGCCATTCTGCCAGACTCGCTTGCGCGCTGCGGTGCCCGAAAAAAGCCATGAGCCCTTGTCCGCCACTTGCCGGCAAGTAAACTAACGCTCTGTTTTGCCCGGGTTGGTCACAAACAGGGAGAGTATCCAATGGCCAGTAAGAATGGCAGCAAGGTCAAGGTCGTAGTGGTGGGCACCGGCGGGATCGCCAAGACCCACATGAAAGGCTGGATGAAGATCGCCGACGCCCAGATCGTCGGGGCGTGCGATCAGATCGCCGACCGCGCGGAAGGTTACGCCAAGGAGTGCGGCGCCGCCAACGTCTTCACCGACTTCGAGAAGGCCGTCAAGTGCGAGGCCGACATCGTCGACGTTTGCACCCCCAACAAGTATCACACGCCGGTCGTGCTGGCGGCCCTGGCAGCCGGCAAGCACGTCCTGTGCGAGAAGCCCCTGGCCATCGCCCCCAAGGAGGTCGAGAAGATCATCTCGGCCCGCGACAAGGCCAAGAAGCTGGTCATGACCGCCCAGCACATGCGGTTCGAGGGCAAGAGCCAGGCCCTCAAGAAGTACATCTCCGACGGCTGTCTCGGCGAGGTATACTACGGTCGCTCGTGGCTGCTCCGCCGCCGCATGACCCCGACCTGGGGCGTATTCGCCAGCAAGGAGCTCTCCGGCGGCGGCCCGGGCATCGACGTTGGCGTACACTGCCTGGACCTGGCGCTGTACCTGATGAACAACTTCGAGCCGGTCAGCGTGACGGGCATCGCCCCGTGCAAACTCGCCAAGAAGCCCGGCATCTACAACCGCTGGGGCGATATCGACCCCAAGACCTACGAGGTCGAGGACCTGGCCGTCGGGTTCATCCGCTTCGCCAACGGCGCAGCCCTGAGCCTGGAAGCCGGCCTGGATGCTCAACATGCCTGAACGGGACATCTTCAAGATCAGCCTGTTCGGCGACAAGGCCGGCGCGGTCTATCCCGAACTGACCATCGCCGACGAGCACAACCGCACGCCGGTCAACATCACCCTGACCGACGCGCCGGAGATCGGCGGCCACGAGGCCGAGATCAAGGCGTTCTACGAGGCCGTGACGCAGAACCTCTGCTCGCCGGTCCCGCCGGAGGAGAGCCTGCAGGTCATCAAGATCCTGGATGGCATCTACAAGAGCCACCAGACGGGCAAGGAAGTCAAACTGAACTAGTCAGCAGTCAGCAGTCAACTGTCAGCAGGTAACTGCTAACAGCCAACCATAGCGGCCGGTCGGGGATATCTACGTCTCCGGCCGGCCGTGTCGCTCCGGCCGGTACGGTTCGATGTGGACCAGGATACCGTGGATCTGCGGCAGGGCGTGCTGGATCGTCTGCTGCACGTCGTGGGCCAGGTCGTGGGCCCGCTCGACGCTCAGGTTCGGGTCGACCTCCACGTGCAAGTCGACCAGGTACTCCAGGCCCGCCTTGCGGACGAAGAGCCGGTCGATGCCAGCCACGCCGGGCACGTTGCCAGCCGCGTCGCGGACCTCCTGGAGGAACCCGACGTCCGCCTGGCTGTCCAGCAGCTCCGAGATGCTGCCGTGCATCAGGCTCACCCCCGCCCAGATGATCGTCACCGCGACCACCAGCGTGGCCGCCTTGTCCCCCCACCACAGCCCCGCCCAGCGCTCCACGGCCAGCCCGACGAAGACCGCCAGCCCGGCGATCGCATCGGCGCGGTGGTCCCACGCCGCCGCCCGCAGCGCCTGGCTCTGCAACCGCCGCGCCACCCGGATCTTGTACTGGTAGAGCGATTCCTTGATGAGCACGACGGCCGCGGCCACCGCCAGCGTATACCACGCCGGCTCCAGGTGCTGGGGACGAGCCAGCTCCAGCAACCCTTGCCGGCCCACCCATACCCCCGCCCCGGCCAGGGCCATCGCCAGGTACAGCCCGATGATCGCCTCGGCCCGGCTGTAGCCGTACGGGTGCCTGGCGGTGGCGGGCCAGGCGGAAATCCTCATGCCCACCAGGACCCCGCTGGTGGTGATCATGTCGCCGATGCTGTTGATCGCGTCGGAGATCAGCGCCAGGCTGTGACCCAGCAGGCCCGCGACCAGCTTGCCGACCGTCAGCGCGGCGTTGACCCACAGGGCCAGCCAGGACGCCCAGCGGGCCTGGCCGTAGGCCTCCTGCATGGCCGCCAAGTGGGCCTGGTACGATGCGACCCGCTCGGTGGCTGCGCCTACGCGCTTCTCCATCCGTGCCTTCCTGTTGCCGCAATCACTCCGCCAACGCCGATATGCGGCGGAAATCCTCTTTCAGGGATCGATACAGCTCCCGGTACTCCGGGTACATCTCGATCGTACACCGTCAGCTGCCGCTTTTCTTGGCTTAGCTGGTACTGGTGATGCGAATGGCCCGGCTGCACGCCTGCTCGACCGACTCGAAGGCGCCGGCCGCAGTGGCCGCCAACAGCGCCACGCCGTAGGCCGCCCCCTCCTGGGTGTTGATCGTGACGACCGGGGCCTTGAACATGTCGGCCTGCATTCTGGCGCCAGAAGTCGCTCCGCGCCGCCGCCGCCCGCGCGGATCTGCGTGATGGGTGTGCCCAGCTGCCGGAACAGTTCCACCTGGTCCCGCATGCCGAAGGTGATGCCCTCGACCACCGCCCGCAGCAGGTCGGCCCGGCTGTGCCGCACGGTCAGGCCGATCCAGCCGCCGCGGGCGGTCGGGTCGGCGTAGGGGCACCGCTCGCCGGTGAGGTACGGCAGGAAGAACAGCCCCTCGCAGCCGGGCCTGGCGCGGCTGGCCTCTTCCAGGATCCGCGGGTAGAGCTCGCCGGGGTCCTTCTTCGCCTTGTACAGGGCCGCCACGCGGTCGGCAAAGAGCATGTTGCGGACGTGCTGGAGGCTCCCGCCGGCCGAGAGCATGCAGCCGAACACGCACCACTTGCCCGGCACGGCGTGGCAGAAGGACTGCAGCACGCCCTCGGGGTTGGGCACGGGTGAGTCGCTGTGGGCGAAGACCACGCCGCTGGTGCCGAAGGTCGCGCTGACGATGCCGGCCCGGACGATGCCGTTGCCCACCGCGCCGGCCGGCTGGTCCCCTGCCCCGCCGACCACCGGCACCCCTTCGCGCAGGCCCGTCTCCTTGGCGGCCGCCTTGGTGACGGTGCCGGTGATCTCAACGGACTCGTGGAGGCGCGGCATGAGCCCTGCGTCGATCTGCAGGCGGCTGAGCAGTTCGGCCGACCAGGTACGGTTCTTCACGTCGATCAGCAGCGTGCCGGAGGCGTCGGAGACCTCGCTGGCGAAGTCGCCGGTCAGCCGCAGCCGGATGTAGTCCTTCGGCAGGAGGACCTTGAAGGTCTTCTCATAGGTCCTGGGGTCATTCTCGCGAACCCAGAGGATCTTGGGCGCGGTGAAGCCCGTCAGGGCCACGTTGTTGACCAGCCCGATGAGCGCCTGCCGCCCCCCTGCCCTGTCCTCGATCTCCTGGCACTGTTTGGCTGTCCGCTGGTCGTTCCAGAGCAGCGCCCGGCGGAGGCTCTTGCCGGCCTTGTCGACGAAGACCGAGCCGTGCATCTGGCCGGACAGGCCGATGGCGTCGACCTGCTCAGGCTTGACCTTGGCCTTCCTGCAGACGGCCTTGAGGGCCTCCAGCGAGGAGGTCCACCAGTCGCGCGGGTCCTGCTCGGACCAGCCGGGTTTGGGGGTGTAGATGGGGTGCTCGGCGCTGGCGGTGGCCAGGACCGTACCCTTGGCATCGCAGAGCAATGCCTTGGTGGCGGAAGTACCGACGTCGATGCCCAGGAAGATGGCCATAGGATTATTCCTCCGCTAGATCGATGTCCTTCATAGCAGGGGCCTTGTCAGTTGTTAGAAACAGTCTTTGCCCATGGTACGGGCTCTACCTCACCTACCCACCCGTTTGTCCGCAGACGGTTGGCATATTGACCATTGTGCCCACATAAGCGCAGCAGGACCATGTCGATGTACCACAGCGAAAGTTTCATGGCCTCATAAGAGGAGGAGTCGCGAAGCTGAATCGTCTCGTGTGGATGCACTACTGCGTTGCGTACAGTGGTTATCGCTTCCATCGCATCTTGCCATTTCTGCCCAGGCCTGGCATTTAGGGCCTGGAAACATCCGGGCAATTCCAATGGGATATCGAGCCCGGAGGCCAGGAGCCTGAGCTTGTCTGCAGCCGAAAGGCTTCGCGGTTCGAATGCTTTGGGAGAGATCATCTTTCTGTGCTGTACGCAGTAGGTCCAGGCGAATAACTCCAAGGCCGTCTGGGCCAGTATCAGCCCTGCCTCCACGCCAATTCCGGTACCGCGATCATTCGCCCCAAGGTACCAGTGGAGTCCTTCAACGAGCAGGCGCTGGCGCACCGGATCCCGCCATAGTGCCATGAAACCCCGGAACACCTGTGGGAGCAGTTCGCCGTGATGTTCGTCGAACCACGAAAGGGAGCAATTCCAGGGGCCTGACCTGACAATTGGCAAACCCCACTGTTCGAAGGCTCTGTTGCCCTGTTTGTCGAACCCTATCGGCAGGGCGACACCGGCCCAGCGCCCCGTTGCAAATGAGAGGAAGCGGTGCAAGGCATGCAGAACGTCGTCAAGTTGATCGCCTGAGAAGTCAGATCCATCTTCCCTTTCTATCCGCCCCATATGGGTGACGATGAACCCACCGCAGCGATCGAGGGCTTTGCAGCGATCATCGGTGTCCTTGGTGGCTGCGATAGTGACGCGCCATCCGTCCCCAGCTAGAACGACGCGACCACACCGCTTCCATCCCGCGTCCTGTGGCTCTTTCCGCCTAATGCTGTAGTCCTGCTCGCCGTAGAACTGGGGAAAGTTGAAGAGGTGAAAGGCTGCAGCGGAAAGGCTTGCCCCTGGTGCAGTTACTGTGACTGCTGAATAACGAGGCACCAAGGCCAACCCGCCGTAGTCTTCGCCACTACCCGCAAAGTGCATGTCCAACGTGACCTGCCGGTCGGGCAACTTCAGTTTTCCATCCCATCTGTCGCGAGTTCCAAACCCCCATCTCAGCTCCTGGTCCAGCATCTCGCCTGGTATTACGAACATGAGACGCGCGTCGGGGGCGAATCGCAAGACGACTTCCGCAAGTAGCTTGTATGCCCCGTTGCCGTACGTGAACTCGACGAGGTGGCTGCCCAAGCTAATAGGCTGGTTTGGCTGGGACTGGATGTAGAGCGGCTCGATGAGTGATCCGTCAAGCTCTAGGTCAGGCATAGCAGGCCTCCACTACTGGGCGGATCTCGGGTCCTTGCCTTTCCGAAAGCTCCTGATTGCGACTGCCCCGGTGCCGCACGGCATCCAGTCCTGCGAAAGGCGATCCGGGAACACTCGGTACAGTATATACGCGGGCCGAAAGGATACCATATCTCTGGCAACGGATTGGCTTGAAGCAAACCCGGAGTATACTGACCCGGGAAACGCTCCCAGTAGGTGAAACCACATGGGGCAAAACCGTGGAGCGGGGTGATGGTCACGTTTCGAGTCTCAATCGAAGTGAAGGACGACCGGCGGATCGAGTTGATCCTGCCGGAGGGGGTCCCCCCTGGACAAGTCGATCTGGTGGTAACCGTTCTGCCCCGAACGAGTGGACAAGCCAGGCGCCCACGATCGTCGCTGGCCGAATGGGCGGAACAAAACGCCGAACACTGGGGCAACCGGCTCGACTCGACGGACGTAGCGACCTTCAACGGGCGGAGGGAATGACCCTTGTTACCCCGGACACTCAATGCCTGACATCAATCCCGAACAACTGACAGCAGTCGTGAAGCAGGCCCTCACCCGCGCCACGCTGGTCCACGACCAGCTCGGCCTCGACGGACTGCGGGAGGTGCGGCTCAGCCCTGTCGGCGAGATGAGCCTCGAGTGCGACATCCGCTGCGAGGAGGCGGTGCTGCAGGGACTGGCGGAGGCGGGGGTCTCGGGGACGGCGTATACCGAGGAGCATGGGATCGTCTCGCTCGGGACGGGGTCGGGTGTGACCGTCACCCTGGACGGCCTGGACGGCACGGCCCGGTACAAGACCGCGCCGGGGCGGGAACGGTATGCGACCATGGTGGCTGTGCTGGCTGGCGACGATCCGACGTATGACGATTACCTGGTTTGCGCGACGAAGGAGCACGCTACGGGCAGGCTGTTCTGGTGCACCCAGGGCGGCGGGGCCTGCCTGGAGGAGGCCGGCCGGACAACGCAGCTGCGGGTGGCGGACGTGAAGTCCCTGACCAGCGTTACCCTGGCCTACCTCGACCAGTACTGGCCCACGAATCAGCGGTTCTACCAGCGCGGTCTGCCCGGCCTGGAGTTCGTCTACAAGCGTGCCTCGTGCATCTATTACGAGGACATGGCAGCCGGTACGGCGCACCTCGTCCTGGAGTGCACCCGCAAGCGAAACCTGGAACTGGCCTGCGGGTACGGCCTGGTCCGCGAGGCCGGCGGCGCGACGATCACGCCGGACGGCAAGAGTCTCGGTCTGCGACGCTACCGCTCGTTCGCCCAGCTCAGCGACGAGGGCGACGTGCACATCCCCGTGATCACGGCCTGCGGCCTGCCGCTGGCCATGCAGACATTGGAACGAATCCGCAGCCAGTCTGCCCGCGGACGAATGGATCGCCCTGACCCACGGATCTTAGGGCCGCCTAACTGCCCCCCGCCGGCTGCGACGCCGGCGTCTGACTCACCAGCTCCTGGTACGCCTTGGGCAGGATGCTGCCGGCTGGCATCGCCTGGACGGCCTTCTGCATGGTCCGCAGGCCGGCCTCGCGCTGGCCGCTGTAGTACTCCAGGTAGCCCAGCAGGAAGCCCAGCCGGTAATCCGACGTACCGGCCAGCGTCTTCTCGATCTCGGCCCGGCGGATGTCGAGGATCTCGCGATTGCCGACCAGCGACGGCAGGTCGAGGTCATACGTCAGCAGCTGCGGGAACCGCTCGATCCCCTGCTCCAGGGCCACGTACGCCTGCACGTATTCGCCCGCAGCCAGCAGCGCATTGGCGCGGCCCAGCCACGCCAGGGCATTGTCGGGCACTGTGGCAGCCACGCCGCCGTAGATCTCGGCAGCCCTGTAATACTGGGCCTTGTGCATCTGCTCTTCCGCCCGGGCCAGGAGCCGGTCGACCTGGGTCTGCCGCTGCCCGGCCAGCGACCGGATCGGCGTCTTCATTCGCTCGGCGACCAGCCGCGATGCGTACTCCCGCTGCTGCTCCGTCCGCATCCGCTCCTTCTGCAGCGGCGTAGCCATCGGTGAGAGCTCGCCGCACCTCATCCGACGGCAGCCGGGCGGCCGACGTAACACTCAGGTCCAGCGGCTGCTGTGGCTTCTGGAGGATCGACTGCTGTTGCCGCAGCTGCCCACCCTGGGCCGTCTCGGGACCGCCGCCTGGTTGCTGCCACCCGGCCTGCTCCCTGCGCATTTGCGTCAGCAGAGAGGAACTCGAGCTCATTGTTGAGAATCCCGCCCACCGCTTGCTCGCCAAGGGGCCCCGCGGTCGGCTGCCTGCCCATGCTGCGATTCTCGATCGACGATACGAATGGCTCCGGAGTCTGCCCGGCCGTCTGGCCGGCCTGCCCCGTCCCCTGCCCGGACTGCTCCGTGCCCGCCTGCCCGAGCTGGTTGGCAATCGCCGCGGCGCGGTCCTGGCCAGCCTGCGTCCCGACCCGCGAGACCACGACCGGCCCCGTGATCGTGAACGACTCCAGCGGGTTCGGATTCACCTGCCCCGGCGTGGTGGCCACGACCTCGGGGTTGAACATACCCACACCAGCCGGCGTCCAGCCCGGCGCGGCGTAGGGCAGCTGGCCCGCATAGCCGCTCGTCGACTGCGTGCCGCTCAGCGGCGCCGCCGGCATCTGGTACTGTCCCTGCCCCAACCGGTAGGTGCCGTTGAGGTCGCGCGGCAGCACGGTCTGTGCCTGGATGGCTCCCGCTGAGACCGTCGTCTGCGAGGGGTCGAAGTATGGCCGGGGCGAGGTCGTCGACAGCCCGCTCTGGATGCCGGGCAGCCCCACCGAGTCCCGCACGAAGTTCCCCAGGCTGGCGCTGCCGACGGAGGCCTGAAAGGCGCTGGGATTGCTGATCGGGTTGAACCCCTGGAAGGCCTTTCCGCCCGTGACGTTGCCGGACATGATCAGGTTGCCATTGATCGCGCTGGTGACCGGCCTGGCGCCGTTGTTGCCGCCGCTGCCGATCATGGGGTTGGCATCGAGGGCGTTACCGCCCTGTATGGGCCGAACCTGCGCCCAGGCCGCACCCGCCAGAAGCACCCCGGCAGCCAGAATCGCTGCGGCATACAGCGAGCGATACGGCCAGAGTCCCCGATAGGCGTAGCCGCGGCGGATATTACCATCAAATCGGCTCGGGTTTTTTCTGGCAAGCATGGTCCTGCTCCCATCTGCCGGTCCGAGGGGCGCCACCAGACCGGCCTTGTCCAGTACAACTATCGGTCCCCGATATATCTTACTCCACATTGGACTTACGTCGCGGCTGGCAAATCGGATTGCCTTCAGGCTGGCCGATGACCGTCGCGATACCGTACAATGCCCCCCGCGACCGAGGCTGGAGCCGCCGAGCCCAAGGGCACCCGTGACGCAACTTGCTGGTGAGCCTGAACTTAGCCCATTCAGCCCCGGTTGGAGGAGAGTAAGGATCCATGCACGTACTGTTCATCTGGCCGAACCTCAACGCCGAGGAAGGCTTCAGCCACGGCATCGCCTGCCTGTCGGGGTGCCTGAAGGCCCGCGGCCACCGTACGAGCCTCATTAACCTGAACGAGGCGTTCGGACCGGTGCCGACCAGCCAGGAGATCATCCGCAGGATCCGCGACCTCGAGCCGAACCTGTTGGCCTTTTCGGTGATGAGCCAGCAGTATCCCTACAGCCTGCAGGCTGGCCCGCGAGGTCCGCGCCGCCATCCCGTCGCTGCCGATCGCCATCGGCGGCGTCCATACCATCATGTGCACACAGCAGGTCGTACGGGACGGCCGGCAGTTCGGGGTCTGGGATTTCATCGGCATCGGCGAGTGCGACGAGGCCCTGCCGCTGCTGGTCGACCGCCTCGAGCGCAAGGACCCGGCCCTGACGGACACCCCGAACTTCCTGGTCCGGCTGGCTGACGGGACATACAAGCGCAATCCGCTGGGCCCTTACCCCGACCCCGACCGCCTGCCAGCCGAAGACTACGAGATCTTCAACCTGGATCCGATGCTCGAGCAGAAGAACGGCTGGCAATCGATCCTGACCAGCCGCGGCTGCCCCTACCGCTGCAGCTACTGCCTGAACCACGAGGTCTCGGACCGCTACCTGCGGGAGGCTGGCCAGCCGCGCGCGGCCTACCTCCGCCGCTACGACGTCAAGAGGATCATCCCGGAAATCAAGGCCCTCAAGGACCGTCACGCCGGCATCCGGATGTTCATCTTCGATGACGACCTGTTTACACTGAACGAGCAGTACGTGGTGGACATCTGCAAGGCCTACGTCGACGCGGGCATCGTCACGCCGTTCGTGGTCAACGCCCACGTGCAGTCGTTCACCGAGCCGATGGCCCGGGCGCTATCCGAGGCGCCCTGCATGATCGTCAAGTTCGGCCTGGAGAGCGGCTCGCCCCGGCTGCGAAGCAAGGTGCTCGACCGGCACATGAGCAACCAGCAGATCGCCGACGCCTTCGACCTGTGCCGCCGCTACAACCTCCACAGCAGCGCGTTCCTGATGTTCGGTCTGCCGTTCGAGACGCGTAGCATGATGGACGAGACGATCGACCTGGTGGCGAGGATCAAGCCCGGCCGGATGCGCTGGGCGATCTTCTATCCCTTCGCCGGCACGAAGGCCTACGAGATCTGCCGCCTGGCCAGCCTGGTGGACCACCCGAAGATGCGGGCGATGGACAACTACTTCGTGGCCTCGTGCCTGAAGTTCGACGCTGCCACCGACCTGCACGTCCAGAAGCTCCAGCGGGTCTTCCACTGGCACGTCAACGCCCGGACCGACTGGCAGACCGCTGCAGCGTATCAGAAGCTGCTCGACGAGGTGGAGCGGATCTCCGCCGCCGACTGGCCCCACGTCCGCGACGAGATCCTCAAGCGCGACCGGGACCTCTCGAACGACCTCCTCGGGGCGGCCCAGCCGCACTACTCCATCCGCTACACGGAGGTGATGGCCGTGCACAGCGATTACGTGCTGGCGGAAAAGGGCCAGGCCAAGGACCAGGCGGCCCGGCGGTGGGTGGCGTTCCGGGACCGGATGGCAAAGAGGTAAGCATGAAGCTGAAACTGATCTCCTGCGAGGTGTTCCAGCCGGAGTTCGAGCAGGCCGTCAAGCAGGGCAAGAGCGACCTGTCGGTCGAGTTCCTGCCGTTCGGCCTGCACGAGAAACCGGATGAGCTGCGGACCGAGCTGCAGGCCCGCATCGACGCGGTCCCAGCCGGCGTCTACGGGGCGATTCTGGTCGGCTACTGCCTGTGCAGCCGGGCAGTCGTCGGCATCACCGCGCGGCACACCCCGCTGGTGCTGCCCAAGGCCCACGACTGCATCGCGGTCCTGCTGGGCTCGCGCCAGAAGTACAACGAGCAGTTCGCCAGGGAGCCCGGGACCTACTACTACAGCGCGGGCTGGGTCATCCGCCACGAGAGCCGCGAGGGCAACCCCTACGGCACCCCCACGCAGAACGCCGCCGCCGAGCGCCGCTACGCCGAGTACGTCGCCAAATACGGCGAGGACAATGCGCAGTATCTCATGGAAATGGAATCGGCCTGGACGACCCAGTACAGCCGGGCCGCCTTCATCAACACCAACGTCGGAGACATCCCGCACTACCGTGATTTCGTACAGAAGGTGGCGGCCGACAACCACTGGAAGTTCGAGGAAATCCCCAGCGACCTGGGGCTGGTCAGCCGGTTCCTGGACGGCCGCTGGGACAACGACTTCCTGCTTGTCCCGCCCGGCCAGCAGGTCACGGCCCGCTACGACAGCGAGGTGCTCGGCTGCAAGCCGGTCTGAGCCGCCAACTCCTCGAGTTCGGCCAGGTCCTTGCGGATGCTCGCCTGGCCGAAGTCCTCCTCGCCCATGCGAAGGGGACAGCAGGCCGTTGCGTACAGGAAGAGCCGGATCAGGCGGGCAAGTTTCATGAGCGGCAGCGTCTCGGACAATCGCGCCGGCGCGGGGCGGACACTCATGTAACCTTGCAGTACGGCCTCCCAGCGTGATGCCGCAGCCTCGGCCGGTCCGCTGCGCTGCACCACGTCGTGCAGCCACCCGAGATCGACCGCGCGCGATGTGTAGCCAGACTGCCGAGAAGTCGAAAACGGCGATCCTGCTGTCCGCGTCGAGCCGCAGGTTCACCGGGGCGAGATCCCCGTGACACAGGCCGAAGTCCGGCGATCCCGTGGGCAGCCCCGCCAGGAGCGGCCGCACATGCTGGACCAGGCGGTCGAGCCGCGCGATGTCCTCGGGACCCATGCGATCCTTGGCGTAAGGCATCAGTTCGCACAGGATCGAACCGGCATCCACGACCGGCAGCGGGTATCGCCTGTCCAGGGCATCCATGGCATCGTGGAGGCGAGCGACGCCGTTGCCCAAGGCATGGCAGCAGGCCGCATCCAGCGTTTGCGGCAGGGGCGTCGGCGGCGCCGCTTCAAACAGCAGGATCGGCCGGACACCCTCCGGGGCGAGCACCTCGGAGGCGTACCGCCTGTCGCGCCGCCTCACGGCGGGCACCACGGGCGCCCCTTGCGCATGCAAGTCCGCGACGACTTGTGCCTCCGTTTCAGCCAGGTCGCGGCTGTGCGGCGGACGGAAGATCTTGAGGTAGAACATCGAGCCGGGCGTGCTGACGCGATACACGTCCGACCACCCGCGGCAGTAGAAGCGGCAGGCCGCACGACCGCGCACGTCATACTCGCGGACCACCCGATACAGGAGTGCGTCCTCATCCAGGACCGAGGACTGCGCGGGAAAGACGGTCCGATCCGCATGGGGATCGTCCCCGAACGTCTCGAGGCCAAACTTCATGGAATACCCCCCTTGTCGTGGCAACGCAAGCCTGCAAGAGCGGCCGCCGAACCGGTGGCCTGTTTTCAGCCATCCATGCCTGTCGCTGCCCGCCGCATCTGTTGCAGCCGTGCGAACGCCGCCTTGTGCTCGGTCGTCTTGGCTGCCCATTGCTGCAGGGCCTGGCAGGGGAATTCGCCGCATTGGCTGCAGGATTCGAGGTGCTTGCCTTCAGCGCAGCAGGTGGCGATGCGGCAGTCGCCGCACCAGCGGACGGTCTTGTCTCCCCGGCAGCCCTGGCACCGGAACCAATCGGCCTGGGCATCCGGATGTCCTGACTTCCGCCAGGCCTGTGCGAGTTGTTCCGCCGCCTGCGGATCCTGCGCGGCCTTGTAGATCGCGCACTTCGAGCAGTCCAGCCCGCACGGAGCCAGCCTGTCAGCCTGCGGATTGCGTTGCACCCGCCGCCGGTTTCGATGGACGATTGAGTTCAGCATACTTCCGATCACACTCCGCCGTCAGTGCCGCCCACGCCTCGCGGTGCTTCTGGTCGCTCCAGTATTCCTTCTGCTCCTGGAGCCACCGTTCGGTGCCGATGGCCTTTCGACGGCGGAGGTTTTCGATGGCCGGCAGGTGCGTCCGCCAGACCGGGTCGTTGGCGAACTGGATCAGCCTGGTGCAGGCGAAGCCCGGGCAGTCGCCGCAGCTTCGGACGTTGCGCTTCAGGGCACACTGGGCGACCTCGCAGACCTTCTGGTGGCCCTTGCCGGCGCACTTGCCGCACGCGCAGCCGCAGCCGTGACACTCTTTCGGATCGCAAAGCCCGCAATACAGCCCGCACGGCGGAGCCAGCCGCGGATCGACGCCGCCTTCCGCCCGGGGCTGGTCGGCCATCGTCTGCGCGGGTTGAACGGAAAACGCAGCTGCGCCAACTGCCGCGGCTTTCAGGAAGTCTCTTCGCTCCATGATCGTTCTCCTTGTGGTGTGCACTAGTCGACGGCATCCAGGGCCTGCTGGATATCCTCCGCGACCTCGGCCATCTCGTTCCGGACCGGTTCGAGCACGTCGCGGGCGTGGGCCCGTTGCTTGTCCAGATCCCCGACAATCACCTGGTACCCTTGAACCTCTTCCATCGCCATCAGGGGCTGCAGCAAGGCAGTCATCGCCTCGTACCGGCGTGCGGCGCTCTCCATATGCGGCTGGCTCTGCTCGGGCCAATCGGGCAGTTCCCGCCGGAGGAACGCCGCGGCGTGACCAGCCGCATGGTGCATGGCCCGGGCATTGGTCATCGCACACGCCCAGCCGCGGTTGGCCTTGCTCGTGCAGGGTTCGCAGAAGCCCGGCACGCCCCGCATCTTGTCGATCCACAGATCCATCGCCCGCAGACCGTATTGCACCTTGCCACCCGCAAAGGGCGGCTGCTCGCCGCGGATCCGCTCGACCGCCCGCCGCAGCACGTTCACCCCCGCATCCGCCGTGACGGACTGGCCAACCTTCCGCACCGCCCAGCAATCCTCCAGGTGATGCAGCGGGTTGTCCGCGTGACCGTTCAGCGTCGCGCCCAGGATGGCCTGGCCGTCGTCCGCCCGCGTGATCACGCCCCACCAGCACCACGGTGTGAACCCACGCGGGCTGCGGATCTCCCAGCCACCGCAGGTGATCACCACCGCGCCAGCCATCCCCTGCCGCAGGACCGGCGGACAGAGGCGACGCTGCCGGACCTGCAGCGGCTCGACCTGGTCCTTCGGCGTACTGTAGCGGAGGTCGACGGCTGGCAGGTCGATCGGCTGCATCTCCAGGCCCAGCGCACCCAGTGCGACATCGGCGGCGGCGTGCCGACCGTACATGTGCCACCAGGCGGCGCAGTCCTCGCCGGGGTCAATGCCGGGGCTGAAGGCATTGGTGGACAGGGCAAACGCGGTGTCATAATCGACCGGCACGCCCAGCAGGTTCGCCGCGGCGGCAAGCACGTGCGAGAAGGAGTCCTCCATGTTGATGTGGCCGGTGATCTTCAGGGCCGCCAGGTCCACGCGACGAAGGGGGGTCCCAACCGCCCGCGGCCTCCACGTGCGCCTTCAGCGAGTGCCAGCTGCCGAAGCCGTACTCCAGCGCCAAGGCGAATTGCACCTCGTGCAGCGCCACCGGGGAAGCCAGGATGCCGCTGTCGGCCTGCTTCGCGAAACGGTGCAGGCGCCGCAGGATGGGACAGGCGTCGGGCCAGCCCTTCCCGTGGCTGCGGTGCAGGTCCTTGGCTTGCTTGCGGAGAAACTCGAGGCAGGGACGGTCCGGCAATGAAAGAGGCATGGCAACCTTCCTTTCCATATGTGCCCGGGGCCTGCACGCTCAGGCAGAAAAGAAGGTTTATCTTCTTTGGCGATGAAGGTGGGTTCGACCCTTTCCGCAGGCCCGGTGGCATCCCTCGAAATGCCACCCGCTATTATCGATTTCGGGGCGATCGTGTCAAGCCTTTTTCACCCCCGTGGCGGCAAGTCCCCCTTCATCGGCCGCAGCCGCCACGCTTGGCGCCGCCGTTGCCAGCCGTACAGCCACTGCAGCACAGCCGCCATCAGGACAATCCAGGAATACGTCCGGACATTCGGGCCGGGTATCGCCACCGGCAGCAGGACAGCCCCGATGACCCACAGGACAGATGAGACCATCAGCATCGTCCCGATCCGCATCTGCGAGTGCTGGTAGGCGAGCCGGACGTGGTCCTCGATGCCCTCGGCTTCGCGCATGGTCAGGCCCATCTGGCGGAGCCTGGCGTTGATCTGCTCGGGCGACTTGCCCAGCCGCAGGCCCTCGGCTGCGATCTTGGCGGCATTGCGGATCTGCAGGATGCTGAGCTTCCGCTCCCCCCCGCTGGCCTGGTCCTGTTCACGCTTGTCGGGACCCGCTTCGTCCATGGTCTGTCGCTTCCGTCCGGCCTGTCCTATCATTGTATCAACACTACCGCCAACAGATCGCGGTGGCAATCAGCCGATGAGAATGTGGAAGCCAGAGCGGCGCAGCAAATCAGGAGAGCAGGTCATGAAACGAATCCATTGGAGCGGGTTGGCATTGATCGGCGGCGCGGCCTTCATGATGCTGCTGGGCGGCTGCGCGACCACGCAGAAGATCGAGCAGACGCAGGTCACGACTGTCCAGCCGCCGCACCCCCACCCGCGGCCCATGCCGCGCCGGCGACGTCCATGTCAGCTGCCCAGGCCTGGCAGCGCCTGCAGGCGGGCAACGCGCGGTTCGTGAACAACCGCCTGGAGCACCCGGACTGCTCGTCGATCCGCCGGGCCGAGGTAGCCAAGGGGCAGCACCCCTTCGCCATCGTGCTGACTTGCTCGGACTCGCGCGTCCCCCCGGAGATCCTCTTTGACACCGGCCTGGGCGACATCTTCGTCGTCCGGGTGGCTGGCAACACCGCCGACGCCGCGGCCATCGGCAGCATCGAATACGCCGTCGAGCACCTGCACGTCCCGCTGGTCGTCGTGCTGGGCCACGAACGGTGCGGCGCGGTCCAGGCCGCCGTCCAGGCCGTCGCCAAACACGAGGCCGCCCCGGGCCACCTCCCCGCCATCATCGACCCGATCGTTCCCGCGGTAAATGCCGCCAGGGGCCGCCCCGGCGACGAGGTCGAAAACGCCGTGCAGGAGAACGTCACCCGCGTAGTCGCCCGGCTCAAGTCAAGCGGGCCCGTCCTCGCCGAGGCAATCCACGAGCACCACCTGGCCATCCTCGGCGCCCGCTACGACCTGGACACCGGCCAGGTCACGCAGATCAGCCAGCCGCAACCGTCACACAGCACCGTCGGCCTGCTCCGCGACCGGTGATGCGTAGCTCGTCCGCTCTCCCGCTGCACAGCGGCCGAAGTCGTAGTCTTGGGTGTTTCTGAACCCTGAACCCTGAACCCTCACGTCGCCATCTGCGCGAACACGTCCTCCGCCGCCGGCCGCCGCGCCAGCAGCGCCGACAGGTCCGTCTTCTCGGCAATGACCTTGGCCAGCCTCGCGGCGATCGAAGTGTCCCCCAGCAGGATCGCCCCTACAAGCCGGCCGTCGCGGAACACGAACCGCATGTACCCCTCGGTCGCCTCTTGCTCGATGACCTGGTAGCTGCCGTCCTGCGGTTCGAACTGCCCGATGCTCAGCATGTCCACGCCGAGCACCTTCAAAGTGTTGGACCGAGGGACGCCCGCAAACGGCGTGGCCACGCCCACGGCGTTCATCCCGGCGATGCTGCCCATGTACTGTGCCGGGGGCCACAGGCCATAGACCACGCCACGGTGCTCGGCGACGTCCCCAGCCGCCAGAATGTCCGGATGCGAGGTGACCAGGTGATCGTCCACGACCACACCCGAGGCTACCTCCAGCCCCGCCTGCCGCGCCAGGAAGCTGTTCGTCCGCACGCCCGTGGTAATCACCACCATGTCCGCCGGCAGGATCGCCCCATCCTGAAGCAGTACCCCGCCGACCCGCTCGTCGCCGACGATCTCCTTAACGTTCGCCTGCGTCCGCAGCCGCACACCGACGCCCTCGATGTGCTCCGCCAACTGCCGGCCAGCAGCCTGGTTGAGCTGCCGCGGCATCAGCCAGCCGTGCCCCTCCAGCAGCGTGACGTTCCGCGCCCCGTCGCGCCAGCGCCCCAGCCGTCTCCACGCCCAGCACGCCGCCGCCGATGCAGACGCAGCGCGTCCCGGGTCGCAGACACCCCAGGATCCAGCGGGCATCCTGCCACGATCGCAGCGTCCGCACGCCCTCTCGCTGTGTCCCCGGCAGCGGCGGCATGAACGGATGCGCCCCGGCTGTCAGGATCAGCCTGTCGTACGTCAGTTTCCTGCCGCTGCGAAGCACGACCGTCCTGTCAGCCGGCAGGACCTGGCCTGCCTCCGCCCCGCAGGCAAGGTCGGTGCCGTTGGCCTCGTACCAGTCAGGCGGATGGATCGGCAGGGAGGACTCGCCGATCTCGCCAGCCAGATATCGCGTCAGGTTCAGACGATAGTAAGGAGGGTCGGTCTCTTTCGAGACCAGTGTAATGCGAGTCTGTGGCGACGCACGGTGGATGGCCTCGACCGCCGAGACCCCGGCAATCCCCGCCCCGAGCACAACCACATGGCCGACGCCCGCGCCCTTCCTGCCGTTGGTCGGTGCAGCCACCGGCTCGAACCGGCTGGCCGCCGCCCCACAGACCGGGCACTGCTCGGGCGGCGAATCGCCGTTGTGCATGTACAGGCAGATCAGGCAGCGCCACTTCTTCGGCGCCGTTGCCTTTGCAGCCGCTGTAACGAGTTGCTCAACGTACGGCTCGAAGTCCGACCGCACCGCCCCGCAGACCGGGCACTCGGCAGGTCGATCCCCGTAGTGGACGTACCCGCACACCCGGCACCGCCACGACTTTGCCGATTCGCTCGCCATCGTCGTTACTTCACTTCCACGAAGCGATCCTTGGCCGTGCCACACACCGGGCACTGGTCGGGGGCCGCACCAAGCACCGTATTGCCGCACACCGAACACACGAAGATCCGGTCGGCTGGCATGTCCTTGCCCGCCTTCACGGCCCCTAGTGCCTTGGAGTACAGGTCGTAGTGAACCTTCTCAACAGCCATGGCGTTACGGAACGAGGCGACAGCCGCCTGGTTCTTCTCCGCCTGGGCCTCGGCCACCATCGGCGGGTACATGCTCTTGAACTCGTAGCCCTCGCCTTCGGCTGCGGCCTGCAGGTTGTCCGCCGTGGTCTTGATCTCGCCGAGCACCCGCAGGTGGGCGTGGGCGTGGACGGTCTCGGCGTCCGCCGCGGCCCGGAACAGCTTCGCAACCTGCGGGAATCCATCGGCCTCCGCCTTCTTCGCGAACGCCAGGTACTTCCGATTGGCCTGGCTCTCGCCTGCGAACGCCGCCTTCAGGTTGTCACTGGTCGCCATGTTCGCTCCCTTATATGGATATTGTGTACAGATAAGCACGCAAACCCCTGCCGAACCGCCCAGACGTTACCAGCAAATCCGCCTCCCTACAATCCTGCGTCCCATAGGGGAATACCCCAAATTCGCCTCCGCGCCGCCCCCGAGCAAGGCGCGTGAAAGATACTTGCCTTTCCCAACCGACATGCTATCGTGATGATATCACATTGATATGGGCGACAAAGGAGGTAGTCATGGAAAAGGGTATGATCAAGGAACGTGAGAGGTCCACATTGTCCGGCTGGGTGATGTTCTTCCTTCTGTTGGCGGCCCTGCTGGCAACGGTGGCCACCATCGTGCGCATGGGCGTAGCGACAGCCGATACTCCGCCGCTGGTCGCCTGGTCGATCCCCGAGCATCCGTGGTTTTTCGCGGGCCTGCTCGTGGGCGTACTCGTCGAGCTGATCCTGATGGGCGGCCTGTTCATCATCAACCCGAACGAGGCGAAGGTGCTGCAGCTCTTCGGCAACTACGTAGGCACGGCCCGCACGCCGGGCCTGCGCTGGGCCAACCCCTTCTACAGCAAGCGGAACGTCTCGGTCCGGATCCGCAACTTCGAGAGCGCCCACCTGAAGGTCAACGACCGCGACGGCAACCCCGTCGAGATCGCCGCCATCATCGTCTGGCGGGTGGTGGACACGGCTGAGGCGGTCTTCCAGGTCGACAACTACGAGGACTACGTCCGCGTCCAGAGCGAGTCCGCTCTGCGGACCATGACCAGCCGCTACACCTACGACTCCCACGACGAGGCCCAGCCGTCCCTGCGGGCCAACCCCGCGGAGATCCTCGAGCACCTCAAGACCGAGATCCAGGAGCGACTGGCCCGGGCCGGCGTGGAGGCCGTTGACGCCCGCATCAGCCACCTGGCCTACGCCCCGGAGATCGCCCAGGTCATGCTCCGCCGCCAGCAGGCCAACGCCATCATCGCCGCCCGCACCCGCATCGTGGAGGGCGCCGTCAGCATGGTTGAGATGGCCCTGGAGAAGCTCGCCCGCGAGAACATCGTGCAGCTGGACGAGGACCGCAAGGCCACCATGGTCAGCAACCTCATGGTGGTCCTGTGCGGCGAGCGCGAGGCCCAGCCCGTGATCAACACCGGAAGCCTTTACCAGTAGCGTGCAATCGTGGCCCAGCGAAAGCCATTCCTGTTGCGGATCGACGCCGAAGTCCTGGACGCGCTGCAGCGCTGGGCGGCTGACGACCTGCGCAGCCTCAATGCCCAGATCGAGTTCCTGCTGCGGCGCGTCCTGGTCGATCACAAGCGGTTGAAGGAGCCGGAGGGACCTCCCGCCGCTGACCGAGAACGGCCGCGGGAGTGACTGCGCTGCAACCTGGGGCAACTCAAGGACGGATCGACAGACTGTCATTCCGAACCCCGTCAGGGAGCCGGAAGGAAGAACAAACGTCCGTGGGGGTGAGGAATCTTGCCGTTGCGGTCGAAACAGGGAAAGGAACCTCCCCGCGATCGCTCGCGAGGAGGCCTCACTGTTCTTGTTGTTTCCAGACAACTGGCAACTGGCTACTGACTGCCGGCCACTGGCCACTTCCGTTCTAAATATTGCTCACCAGGTACCCGCCGTCCACCGGCAGCGTCACGCCGGTGATGAACGAGCCGGCGGAGTTATTGACCAGCAGCAGGATGGCGCCCTGCAGCTCCTCAGCCTCGCCGAAGCGACCGAACGGCGTGTGGTTGATCACCGCCTGGCCGCGCGGCGTCAGCTTCATCGTCTTCTCGTCCTCGACCAGCAGGGCCTTGTTCTGCTCCGCCAGGAAGAACCCGGGCGAGATCGCGTTCACGCGGATGCCATGCGGCGCCAGTTCGCACGCGGCCTGCCTGGTCAGGTTCATCACGGCCGCCTTGGCTGCGCTATACGCCCACACGCCCGAAAGCGCCAGGTGCGCAGCCATCGACGCGATGTTGAGGATGCTGCCCTTGATCTTGTTCTCGATGCAGTACTTCGTGTAGGACTTCATCGGCACCATGCAGCCGATCACCAGGTTGAGCTTGAGTACGAACTCGAAGGTCTTCATGTCCACTTCCGTCAGCGGGCTCTTGCCGCGGTTGCCGCCGGCCCCGTTGATCAGGATGTCGCACGAGCCGAACTTCGCGTGCACCGCCTTGAACCCGTTCAGGGTGCTCTCGTCGCTCGAGCAGTCGACAGCCATGGCGATGGCCGGCACCTTGGCGCCCGGCACGCCCTGGATCAGTGTGACGGTCTTGCTGCCAATCTCCTCGGTCAGGTCCCAGATCACGATGTTCGCCCCGGCCTTGGCCAGCGTCAGCGCCATTTTGCCGCCCAGCACGCCGCCGCCGCCGGTGATCACAGCCGTCTTGCCCTTGAGTCCGAACAACTCCTCCAGGTACCCGTTCGCCATCGCCCGTCTCCTGTCTATTGGCTTACACCTTGTACTTCTCACGCGGGACCGCAAGATCGGTCCGAATCGCAGCAATGTAGCGGAAAGACGGTCCGTTGTCAGTAGTCCGTTGTCCGTCGTCACCCCCGCGCCCTTGCCATGCCCTCGCCCTTCCCGGATAATCCCACAACCCAACCGGAGACCAAATCCATGTGCCAGTTCTGCCATAAGCACGGTGAAGGGAAGAAGTGGTACCTCCAGGCCAAGAACTACTCGGAGGACCTCCTGAGCAACGTCCGCCGCCGGAAGTTCATCCAGGAGTTCGTCAGCAGCCCGGCCCACCTGGCCCAGCAGGTCGAGGGCATGGGCAAGCTCGACAGGCTCCCCCCGCTGGTCCGCGGCCTGGTCCAGCGGATGATCACCCGGAAGATGAAGAAGGTCCACTTCGGCCAGGTCGTGCCCATCGAGGAGATCGAGCAGATATTCGGCTTCGTCAATTCCATCGTCCGCGTGGCCTGCATCTGCCGCCACGCCGTGCTGGGCCAGGAGAAGCGCTACTGCTACGGGATCAGCCTCTCGCCCCGCGGCGGGCAGCTCGCGCGGATCATGGCTGGCGCCGAGGGCAGTTTCTACAAGGACCCCAACTACAGCGGCGTGGAGAAACTGACCAGGGATGAGGCGATGCAGGCCTTCCGCGACCACGAGAAGGAAGGCCTCTGTCACACCGTCTGGACCTTCCACACCCCCTTCATCGGCGGCATTCTGCAACTGCGACCGCGCTGATTGTCTGGCCATGCGCAGCACCGTGGGCCACTCGTGTCCCGTGATGTTCCGCGCCGAGTATGTAGGCCGCGTCGACCCCGACGCCTGCACCGGTTGCCGCAGACTGCATGCGGCTCTGCCAGTTCGGCGCCATCGGCTACAGCGCCGGCAACAAGAAGGCTGCGATCGACCCGCGCCGCTGCTACGGCTGCGGCACCTGCCGCGCGGCCTGCGTCAAGAACGCAATCAAACTGGATGAGCGGGAAAAGGTCCCGGCAGCAGCCAACCTCTGGTAAGCTCGGACATGGTGCGGGATGTATTGGAGTGCCCCATCAGGGCTACTGGTGGGAACTGGCATTCATGATGGTTATGCCGACGATCGTGCGTCCGTCTTTGCGAACGAGAATGTCTTCGCCCACCTCGATCGTCCTGGTCGCCCTCTGCGGCTTGCGGAAAGCTCATGTACAGGACGTCGGCCTGCTCGTCGTAGTCGATCCAGACGCTCCTGGCCGGCAATCGCAGCACACTGTGTGCCATGGCAGAGCAGTGGGCAACGAGGTGTTCATCTGTTCGTGCTCCTGCAGCTCTCACGGCGTCCTCCGCGCCTCCGCGGTGAACCTTGTCGATGTTGTCGTTGTTGCCGTTACTGGCAACTGGCAACTGACTACTTCCGTGCAAACGGCCTCACATGCTTGCCCAGGTGCTTGACCAGCACCTCATCGTAATCCGCCTCGAACCGCCTCAGGTCCGCGTACAGCCGGTCGCGGAACAGGTACGTGCCATCCGCCTTCTTGGTCGTCAGCACGCTGCCGAAGGTCACGTGCAGCACCTGCCGCGCGTGGAAGTCGTCCAGGTACTTCACCAGCTCCCCATCGGTGACGCTGCTGAGCTTCGCCACCTTGCCGAGTTCCGCGCTGACGTGGTAGCTGGCCTTGTCCGTCTCGTACCGGTCGATCGCGAACTGCATGATCTCGCGAAACAGCACCGCGTCGCGCTTCGCGATCACGCGGATGGCCTCCAGGTAGCTCGTCCCAGCCGTCTTGAGGTGCACCAGCCCCTGCGTGTACTTCGCGGCGATCGGGTAAATCAGGAACTTGTCCGAGCCGCTGTGGATGCTGATCTTGTACGGGCCCACGTGCCGTGCGATGGCTGCGTGCTGCGCGAACTGCCGCTCGAACTCCGCCAGGTCCCCCTGGTAGTCCACGCCCTTCTCGAACTTGCCGATGAACCGCGGGGCGAGGCTGACGAACTTCACCCCCAGGCATTTCAGTTCGTTGGCCACGAAGAGGTGCTCCACCGGCGTGGTCGGCGAGTCCGTCTCGTCCACCGACATCTCGATCTCGTAGTGGCCCTCGCCCTTGACCTTGTCCAGGTGCCGCGCGAGTTTCGCCGTGTGTACGATCGCCCGGCCGTACTTGCACGCCGCCCGCAGCAGCTCCTCTTCCTTGATCTGCCAGGCCCCCAGGCCCTCGATGGCGAACGGGCCCGTCAGGTAGTCGTTGCGGCAGGAGTGCGTCGTCTTGCCCATATCGACCCAGGGCAGCTTGTCGTACTTGGCCCGCAGCGTGGCGATGTCGTCCTTTCCCGCCGCGTTGTCGACGTGCTCGCTCGGGTCGATCGTGAACATGGTAAAGCCAGCCGCTACGCACAAGTCGATGTCCGCGGTCGTCTTGAGGTGGTCGGCGTCGCTGCCGAACCCCGCGCGCCAGCCGGCCTGGAAGACCCCGAAGGTGGCGTCATCCATCACCTGCTGCGCGGTCCGCTGCGTGCGGGTCATCTCGCGGATCGACTGCTGGGCGACGAACGGCATCAGCCCCGTCCCCTCGATCGCCTTGAGGTGCCCCGGCGTGGCCAGACCCAGCCGGTCGCCCATCCCCACGCTGGTCGCAAGGCCGATGATCGTCGGCGCGGTAAACGGCAGCACCTGGCGCAGCGCAGCGGCACTGGCCGCGTCCGTCGCGCAGATCCGCACGGTCACCGCTGCACCGTTGCAGTCCGCCTGCCGGTCCTGCCCGGCGAAACGCCCCAGCACCTGGTTGCCCTTGCCAGCGACCACGACCAGCCTCTTGCCGGCACCTTCCCTGGCCATCGCCAGGACCGCGCCATCCACGCCGGTCACGCTGCTGGGATAGACCTCCAGCCCGCTGAGTCTTCCAACCGCCGTCTGCAGCATCCGGGCATCCGCCGGGCTCGACTTGCCCGCCAGCCCCGTGCACTTCATCAGGTCCGCCAGTTTCGTCATCGGCATCGGAAGATTCCTGTCCTGTATGTCGCGTCGCGCCAGCGTTCGGTTCGGCCGCGGCGGTGGACCCGCACCCTCCGCCACCGGCCGCAAGACCCCGAATCTACCCGCCGCCGGGGGCAAGTCAACCTCCCGCCGTTGACGATCCCCCCCGACAACTTAGTATAGTCCAACCCTAACGACACAGGAGTCTGCAATGCCCCGCAAGCCGAACGTGATCGTCTGCTGGCCGAGCGACTGGGTCCGCCCCATCATCTTCCCGGCTGACCAGGTTGACCGCCTCAACAGCCTGGCCAATACCACCTGGAACCCTCACGAACGCCAGTACACCCCCGACGAACTCCGCGACGCCCTGGCCAACATCGAGGTCTGCGTGACCGGCTGGGGCACCCCCGAGCTCGACGAGAACGTCCTGTCCAAGGCCGCCGCCCTCAAACTTGTCATGCACACGGCCGGCTCGATCGGCTCGATCGCCAGCGAGGCCCTCTACGACCGGAACATCCCCATCAGCAGCAGCAACGACGTCATGGCCCGCCAGGTCGCCGAGTGCAACGTCATGCTCACCCTGATGGCCCTGCGCACGCCCGCCAGTTCGTCGATCCCATGCACGCCCCAGCCGGCGCATACAAGTGGCTCAACTACTACAAGAGCGGCCAGAAGGCCACGCCCCTGTGCAAGGCCACCGTCGGCATCATCGGCCTGGGCGCCATCTCCCGCTGGTACATCCAGTTCCTCAAGCCCATGGGTCCGCGGATCCTCCTCTACAGCCGCCACTCCAAGCTCGCCGAGGCCGCCGCCCTCGGCGTCGAACTGGCCGACCTGGAGACGCTGCTCAAGACCTCCGACGTGGTCAACATCCTCTGCGGCATGACCCGGGAGACCTACCACCTGCTCGATGCGGCGCGCCTGGCGATGATGAAGGACGGAGCGTCCCTGATCAACGTCGGCCGCGGCGCGATCGTCGACGAGCCGGCCCTGGTCGCCGAACTGTCCAAAGGTCGCATCTACGCCCTGCTGGACGTCTTCGAGGTCGAGCCCCTGCCCGAGTCCAGCCCGTTGCGCCCCCTGCCCAACACCACCCTCCTGCCACACATCGCCGGGGCCGGCAACGAGGGCGACTACAGCCGCTTCGGCATCGACGAGATCGAGCGCTACCTGGCCGGCCAGGCCCTCCAAGGCCTGGTCACCCGCAGCCAGTGGCGAAATATGACCCAGGCCGTCCTGGTCGACCAGATCAGCAAGGACAAAGGCGGCAAGAAACTGGTCTGAAGAGCGGAAGAAGAGAAGAAGGGAAGAGGAGGATCTGTCATGACGAACCAACCTGCCCCCGAGTATCCGTACGCCCCCGACGTCGCCCAGCGCCAGACGGTCGACAACGCCTTCTCCGCTGGCTGGGGCTGCCAGTACATGCCCTCCGAACAGTACATCGTCGACGTTCACAATCACTGCTTCGGCACCACCGACCGCTTCGAGATCTGGCGGATGCTCGACGCCTTCTTCAGCCGGGCGTTTGCCTTCCGGCTGGGCCGGATGATCGCCCTCGACGGCACGCCGGACAACCTGGATGCCTTCGCAGCCGTCGCGAAGTTCGACCCTCGTTTCTGCTTCTGGCTCCGTGGCGACGACGAAAAGCCCGACCTCGACTTCGTCAAGCGGGCCGTCGATGCCGGCGCCGTCGGCATGAAGATCCTCAACATCCGCATGATCCGCGAGGCCGGCGACCACAAGGTGTGGCTGAGCAAGCCCTGGCAAGAGATCTTCGCCTGGCTCGATGGCCGCAACCTCCCCGTTCTCTGGCACGTGACCCAGCGTCAGACAGCCGCGCCCTACATGGGCGGCAACCTCAACTCCTACTGGGCCGAGGGCTGGAAGAACGGCGTGAAGTTCACCAACGAGGACCTGCTCGGCGTCTTCCTCGAGAACGTCAAGCGCTTCCGCGGCATCCCGTTCATCGGCGCCCACCAGCTGCACATCGGCTGGGACCGGATCGACCGGCTCTTCAGCGAGCACCCCAACCTCCACACCGACACCAGTCTGCGGCTGCGTCATCCGCCCCGTCGACCGAGATGTACGAGCAGGACCGTTCCCGGCTCAACGCGTTCTTCACGAAGTGGCAGGACCGGATGCTGTTCGGCACGGATGTGATCCTCGAGCCCGGCTGCGTCGATGAGTACCTGCTGCAGCACTTGGTGAACCACATCCGGTTCATCCATCAGCTCCGCCTGTCCGATGGCGTCCTCCAGGCGGTCACGCGGACCAACGCCGAGCGGCTGCTCAAACTCGAGCCCCTGCCGACCCAGCGGCGCGGGCGCTGCGCCCGTGACTGGTTCGGCTACACTGCCGCGCGAGCGGCCTGGCGGTGAGGTAGCAGGCCCTCCGGCCCCTTACAAGTCCGATCCAGCGGCAAGAGTGGCTTCCGCGCTACCTTGTCAGCGGCTTTTTTGCCCCCAACGACCCCATCCTATCTCCTTGGCGTAGTTGCCCTATGGGTGCGCCTATCTCGGACTTGGGACATAAAGGCCATCATTTTCAGGATCTTGCAGCTATTTGGGGTTGGAAACAAAAGATAGGTTTAATATGATGGTGATGACGTGGGAAGCCCACGCCAGTGGGCTCCTGGATGTAATGTCCTTCCTGCGTTTCACATTCTGCGGCACCCGTCGACCGCGCCAGCATACAGGGTGCCGCAGATCTTTTTATAGGCTCTCCGTCAGCCCGCTGCAAGCCCAGAACAGCGCGTCGTCCAGTGTCTTGTGCCCAATGCGCGTGCAATCTGCTTGGCTCCGCACCTTCGTGTCCGGCTGCCTGCCATTCTCTGAACCCTGAACCCTGAGCCCTGAACCCACACCCCTCGCCTTGCCGCGCCCTACCCTCCTGCACTACCATCGCCTCGCGGAGTGTCGATCTCGACAGAAGACTGTCGTACCAGGCGCCAACGGCCGTGCCCAAGGACCATCCCCTATACCGCCTGACCGCCCTCACCGTGGCCCATGCCACCGTCGACGCCTACGCCAATGTCATTGGCCCGCTGATGATCCTCTTTGCCGCCACGGGCGTCTTTTCGGCTGGCAACGTGAAACTCCTGCCGGCGGTCGTCGCCGCCTCCTGCTCCCTGACCCAGCCCCTCGTCGGCATGCTGGCTGACCGGGGCGTGCCGCGCGGATTGCTGCTGGCTGGCCCGGCCTTTGCCGCGGCCGGCGTGAGCCTGGCGATGCTCGCAGGCCATCCCGTCCTGGTCATTGCCATGCTGATCCTCAGCGGCCTGGGCGTGGCGGCCTTCCATCCCGAGGCAGCCGTCCTGGCGACCGTCGGCGTCCGCAGGCACCCGACCCTGGCCATGAGCGTCTTTCTCTCCGCTGGCGCCGTCGGCTTGTGGATAGGCCCGCTGGCCTGCGGCCTCCTGCTGGACCACGCGCGCCTGGGCACAGCCGCGGGCGTGCTGGCCTTGCCCGGCCTGCTGCTGGGGCTGTATCTGGCCCGCAGCAGCATTGCCCGCACACACCCGGAGGCCTATGTCGAGGACGACCCCGCGCCGTACTGAATACCGCCCCCGCGGTCGACCCCGACAGACCCGCCGACCTGCGACTCAACTGGCCGCTGTTCTCGCTGACGGCCCAGTCGACGCTCCGTTCGATGGCAGCTGGCGCTGTGGCCGTAGTCGTCCCCTGGTGGGGCATCGAACACCACGCCACACTCAGCCAGATCGGCAACCTTAGCGGGCTGTTCCTGTTCTCCGGCGGGATCGGTATGCTGCTGGTCTCCTGGCTGTGCCAGCCGCGCTGGCAGGTCCACCTTCTGGCGCTGTCCTCCCTGCTGGCCATCCCGCCGATTGCGCTTCTGGCTCGCGCAGACGATCGGCCAGGCTGCCCTGTGCGTCCTGGTCGGCGGCATCTTCACCAACGGCGTCAACGCCGTGATCGTCTCCATGGCCCAGCGGTCCGCCCCTCGCGGCCAGCGGACCGCCTCCGCGTTGACCATGGGACTGGCCGCCGGCCTGGGCGGCGTGGGCGGACCTTTGCTGGCCTGGGCCGCCAAGAGCAACCCGGCCACCCTCTGGATCTCCGCCGCCGCCCTCGCGCCCGCGGGGCTTCTGGCCGCCCTGTTGCCCCCGCTGGCTCCCACCGCGCAACCGAGTAGAATACCCCAGCCCGTAGCCGAGTAAGTCGCCCGATGTCCAGGCACGCTGCCGGATGTCCGGCCCCCGTCGTTGCAACGGACCACTGACTACGGACTGCCGATGGCTGACCTCTGCAGGAGAAGTACAATGCCTCACACCGTCATCGACCTTCGCAGCGACACCGTCACCAAGCCCACCCCCGCCATGCGCCAGGCCATCGCCACCGCCGAGGTCGGCGACGACGTGCTGGAGGGCGACCCCACCGTCGGGCGTCTCGAGAGAGCGCGTCGCCGACCTGCTCGGCAAGCAGGCCGCCGTCTTCGTGCCCTCCGGCACGATGGCCAACCAGACCGCCATCCGCGCCCACACGCAGCATGGCCAGGAGATCCTGCTGGACGCAGAGAGCCACGCGTACTACTACGAGGCCGGCGGCCCGGCCGCGCTGAGCGGGTGCAGTTGCCGTTTCGTCGCCAGCCGGCGCGGCATCTTCACCGCCGAGCAGCTCAAGGACGCCATCCGCCCCGCCAACATCCACTATCCCCGCCCCAGCCTGGTCATCATCGAAAACACCCACAATCGCGGCGGCGGCAGCATCTGGCCGATCGAGAACCTCCCCGCCATCCGCGCCCTGGCTGACGAGAACGGCCTGAAGATGCACATGGACGGGGCCCGTCTGATGAACGCCTGCGTGGCCGTCGGCAGCAAGCCCGCCGACTACGCCCGCTTCTTCGACTCGGTCTCGATCTGCTTCAGCAAGGGCCTGGGCGCGCCGGTCGGCTCGGCGGTGGCCGGCTCCACGGAGTTCATCGGCCGGGTCCGGGTCGTCCGCAAGATGTTCGGCGGGGCGATGCGCCAGGCCGGGATCCTGGCCGCGGCCGCCCTGTACGCCCTCGACCACAACGTCGACCGCCTGGGGGAGGACCACGCCAACGCGAAGCGCCTGGCAGAAGGCCTCTCGAAGCTGCCGGGCATCACGGTCGATCCGGCCGGGGTCGAGACGAACATCGTGATCTTCGAGATCGACCCGCGCCTGGGCAGCGGCACCACCTTCGTCGCGAAGCTGAAGGATACCGGCGTCTGGATGCTGGCCAACGGCCCGCAGAAGGTCCGCGCCGTGACGCACCTGGATGTCAGCCGGGAGCAGATCGAGGAGGCGCTGGAGAGGCTCCAGATCATCGTGGTTGGCAAGGCGCTGTAGGATCAGCCGGGAGGATTCTGGGCAAGCAAGACGTGAGGGTCTGTGCAACGATAACGCCGCAGCCAGCACGGCCCTGATCCGCGGCAAACGGCGCCGCGTCTACAGGGCCGTGGCACCCGGCACCTGACCACACACTACGCATGGATTGAGTGTGCTCTAGACCAAGGTATGTCCACGGGAACGATTCCCGCACCTTCAGCGAGGCTGGATCACCCAAACGCCCACCTCGCGACGCTGCCGGGTCCACTGCATCGATGTCTGCCCGGCCAGGTGCTGGAGCACCAGGTCCACCTGTGCCCACTTCTGCGGGCCGTCAGGCAGGTTCCCCAGATACGAGGACTGGTGGTTCGCCCAGGCTGACTTGCGCGGTACCGGCGGCCTCCGTCTGGTCGATCACCGTCATGTTCAGCCGGTCGCCGACCCACGTCAGCATCTGCGGCAACGTCCCGCTGCCACCGCCTGAGCCTTCCGTCGAGTCGGTCTTGTCCGCATAGATGTTGACGCTCCGGCGGCCGGCCGACGGCACATCGTCACTGGCGCGGAACCGGTAGATGCCCCGGACGACGATTACCTCGCGCTCGACCGTCTTCCGGTCGAAATGGATGGACGCGTCCAATTGGTCGCGGAGGATCTGCTCCAGGGCCGCTACGCGCTCCTGCGGACCGGCCCCGTCGCGCACAATCCAGTCGCCCGTGACGACCTGGTTCAGCAGCTCATCCGGCCCGTCGTACTCGTATCGCTGGAATCCCAGGAAACCCATCACGTCGCGCAGCCGCGGCTTACGACTGCTGAACATCATCCCGTTGTCGCGCAGCTGGCCGTTCCAGCGGAAACCCATGACCTCCGGTCCGGCGGGGATCGCCATGGCCTGGGTCGCGTTCTTCTCCCGGTAGTACTGCAACCGCGACGGGATGAACGGCGGGGCGATCCGCTTGAGGACCTGGCCGCCTTCCAGCCGGTATACGCGATAGAATGCGGCAGGCCAGTCCTCGCCAGACGCTTCGGCCTGCTGCGGCTCGGCCTGCGCTACGGCCGGTTGCGTCGCGAACGCCTGGGTGGCGGGACTATCGCCCAAGACCAGGTCCGGCGCGGCGACCTCGTCGGCCGTATTGACCCAGAAGAAGCGGGAGGTGTGCAGGTCGGGGTCGCGCCGGTACGTCTGGACATCGCAGAGGGCGCCGGGGACCAGGCCCGCAATACGATACGCGCCCGGCCGAGTCTGTCTGGGCGCGGATGTTCGCGTGGGCAGTCTGCTTGATGTCGGGCTTGATCTCGCACATCACCTGCTGATTGGCCAGCGGCTTGCCGGCGCCATCGAGTACGCGGCCGGACGCGGAACCGGCCGGGCGCAACCGGATGGTGGCAGCCATGTCATCCGGACCGATTTTCGTAGAGCCTGCCAGGCGGCCATCCTTGCTGCGGGCGTACAGGAGCATCGGGTCGAGCCAACGATCGGTGGCAAAGCGTCCCGTGCTATCCGTGGTCGCCTCGAAGACTTCCATGCCCCCTGTTTCCGCCATCGTCATAGATGGGTTGACCCTGCACGAGGGCACCCGCGACGGGGGCACCGGACAAGTCGACGACGGTGCCGTCCAGACGGCTGCGCTCGGGACGCGGCAGGTGGAAGTCGCGAACGATCTCGCCCTGGTCTTCGACGACCAAGGTCTCACGCTTCTGGTCGCCGGTTCCGAACTCGTACCGCCCCGGGCCGACGCGGATCTGGTAGCGGCCGTCCGAGCCGGTGCTCGTCCAGCGGACGAGGTCCTCATGGGGCTCATCGCCGTTGGGGTACTGCCGCAGTTGCTCAGGCAACACCACCCCCTGCTGGCTGAGCCCAACGGTCTGCTTGCCGGCTGGGGCATTGTTCGGCCCCATGACAATGGTCCCGTGGATCAGCGTGCCGGGGACGAGGTGCACGTCCAGGTTGCTCTGCGGCTGGTTCTCGCGGACGATCAGGCCCGACAGACTTTTGGCCGCGTACTCATCGTCGATCACGCTGACCAGGTACGACTGGTCAGGGAACACGCTGAATGACCAGGTGCCGTCGCCGGCCGTGCGGGTCTGGCCGCGGAAGTAGTGGTTCGTCGAGCCGCGGCCCTCGGCCTGAAGCAGGATGCCCTTGGCGGGCCGGCCGTCCGGGAGCAAGACCCGGCCGGAGATCGTGGTGTTGTGGAGCAGCACGGCGGTCAGGTCGGCGGTTTCACCATCCGGCCTCAGGGACGGCGACTTGGGGCAGTGGAAGGGATCCCGGCTTACCAGGATCTCGGTGGGCTCCGCCAGGTCCACGGGCAACCAGTCGAGAACCGCAATGCCATCCGGTCCGCTGGTACTGGCGGCCAGGTCATCCCCGGAGAGGTTGACGTAGCTCGAGCTTACCGGCCTTCTTGATGACCCAGGGAACAAAGGAGGCCCCGGCCACGGCCTGCCCGGCAGAGTCAACAGCATGAACGCGGACGGTGCGCGCGCCGTTCAGAACCAGGCTGGCCTCGGCAGGCGGAGGCTGATCGACAGTGCCCGGCCAGGACTTGTAGTTCTCGAAATAGTCGAAGCCAACACCGGATTTGCGGGCGATGACCCACCTGACCTTGATGTCCGCGGGCAGCAGGAAGGTAGCGATGCCCGAGGCGTCGGTGCGGGCCTGGGCGGCGGCTACGTACTCGTGGAAGACCTCGACATCGGCTCCGGCCGCGGCCACGCCGGAGGCGTCGGCGACGCGAACGCGGAACGGGACGCTGGGCCTGGCGGTGATGCGCAGATCCCTGACGACGGAGGCCAGCACGTTTTCGTCGAACTCGTGGATCGCCTGGCGGGCGCGGTCGGGCGTGGTGATCAGCAGGTCCAGGTAGCGGAGGTTCTCCCGCTTCAGCCGCAGAGTGAAGGCCCCGGTCCGGTCGGTGACCGCGGACTCAGGCTTCGAGACGAGCGTCTGGACGATCGCCCCCGTGAGGGGCTTTCCGGCCTCGTCGACGACGGTGCCGGCGACCAGGCTGCCCTTCTCGGGGACTTCGGCGACGGACTGGGCGGCGACGGACTTGGCCTCGAGGCGAAGGACCCCCATGCCCGCAAGAGATAACACCGCCGCGCAGAGACAGGCCACCGCCGCAGCCCGGGAGACGCGGGTCTGACGCGGACGCGCCGGGTCCAGCAGGCTGCGGACCCGCTGCAGGAGCCGTCCCTCAAACAGGGCCGCCGCCTGCAGCCGCGGCGCCAGAGCGGCCTCGGCCACCTCCGCCAGGATCCGCGCAGTAATCTCCGGGGGCGGCGCCATCCTCCAGCACCCAGTTGTCACAGATCAACTCGCGCTGCTGGGTCAGTTGCCAGCTGGCCAGCCAGACCCCGGGGTGGAAGAACAGCGCGGCCTCCAGCAAGCGCTGGAGCAGGTTGGCCCAGGCGTCGCGCCGGTGGATGTGAGCCAGTTCGTGGCGCAGGATCATCCGCAGTTCATGAGGGCCCGCCTGGCGGTACATGTGGCGCGGCAGCAGGATCGCCGGGCGCAGCAGGCCGAAGCAGACCGGGCCAGTCACGGCGTCGGAGAGCAGCAGGCGGACCGGCTCGCCGCCCGCCATTTCGGCAGAGGGCGCCGCGGGTTCGGCGTGGTGGCGGATCCGGCGCAGTTGCCAGGCGCCCGCCGCCAGTCGCAGGAGCATGAACGTCACGCCGGACGCCCACAGGATGGCCAGTACGGTTCGCCACGGAATGGCCGGCCCGTCGGCGGGAAGCGACAGGGGCGGTTGCGCCGCGGGAGCCGCCGCGTACGGGGCGTGAAGCCTGTCGAGGCCCAGCGGGTGCGCAGGCGGAGAGGCGGACACCGGAACGACTGTAGGCGCAGCGGGAGACTCGAAGGCTTCCGGTCCGGCTGGCAGGACCGCCAGCGTGACCTTGGGGGCATACAGCCATAGCGGCGGCACGACCGTAATGCCCGCCAGGCACCAGGACCACACCATGTGCCGGTACACCTCGGAACGGACCCGGCCCAGCCGCACCAGGAGCCAGCCGGCCGCCGGCAGGGCAGCCGCAGCGATAGAAGCGACCCACGCGTACTGCAGGAGTGCATCCTCGGCGTTCGTCCATGATGTCATGTCACTTGCCTCCTCTGCCCAGGATCTTCCGGATCTCGGCCAGCTCCTTCTCGCTGACGCGGCCTTCCTCGACCAGGCTGTTGACCAGCTGGGCCGGCGAGCCGTTGAACAGCCGGTCCACCAGCGAACCCAGCAGGCTGCACGGGCCTCGCGCTTCTGGAGGACCGGGCGGTAGACGTAGGTGCGGCCCTCGGCATCGTGGGCGAGGTAGCCCTTGGCCTCGAGCTTGCGCATCATGGTCAGAATGGTGTTGTAGGCCGGCTTGCGAAACCCGCCTGCGAAGGTGTCGACCACGTCCTGGACCGTGGCTCGGTGCCGGTCCCAGACGGCGTTCATGATCTGCAGTTCAAGTTTTCCCAGGCGGATATCGTCCTCAGGCAACTTGGGCATGGCGGTCTCCTTTGGGGCCGGGATGCAGGAAGCGCCCGGCAGCCCTTCAAACTACCGCGTTAATATTACCACAGTAGTTTTACCTGTCAAGCGGAGAACCGTGAATTCCGGTTGCTCATATCGCACGTAGCGGGGAGGGAGGCATAATAGATAGATGCCCAACGGCGCGGGCGCAGGAGGACTCAATGTCGAAACCAGCCGGGCCATCCGCGGCTCCCCCCACCTGGGACCTCTCCATCAGCGAGGCCATCGACCTCCAGAAGCGCCTGGCTGGCCAGGTGCGTTTCCAGCCGCTGCCGAAGAGCGCTCGCCTCATCGCCGGTGCCAACGTCTCGATCCTCAAACCTCACAACCAGCTGATCGCCGGGGTCGTCCTGTGGGACCTGCAGGACCGCAAGGTCGTCGAGCAGGTAGCCGTCCGTAGCGACCTCAAGTTCCCCTACGTCCCCGGCCTGCTGAGCCTTCCGCGAGGCCCCAGCCGTCCTCGAGGCCTTCTCGAAGCTCCGCCAGGCCCCGGATGTCGCCATGTTCGACGGCCAGGGCTACGCGCACCCCCGCCGTTTCGGCCTGGCCTGCCACCTCGGGGTGCTGCTGAACATGCCCAGCGTCGGCTGCGCGAAGAGCCGCCTGATCGGCGAGTACGTCGAGCCCCCGAGACCCCGCGGCAGACTGGACCGACCTGGTCCATGGCGACGAGGTGATCGGCGCCGTCCTGCGGACCCGCGACGGCGTCAGCCCGCTCTATGTCTCGGTCGGCCACCGCGCCAATCTGCAGACTTCGATCGACCTGGTCCTGGCATGCGCGGTCCGTTACCGCCTGCCAGAACCCACGCGCCTGGCCCACCAACTCGTCACCGCCGAAAAGGCCCGCATTCGCTAGTCAGCCTGTTACTGCTTCTTCCCCTTTGGCCCCAGAATCGACCCCGACGGCGTCTCCCCCGTGATCTTCGGCGGCGCGGCCTCCGTCGCGAATCCCTCCACGTTCAGGTCGCTCTTGGGCACCACCACCAGGTAGTACGGGCTCGACGGGTGCGGATAGTTCATCTCCCCGGACGGCGGGTACGTCTTGGTGATCCCCACCCGCACCTCGCGGTTCTGCCGCCACACCCGGTCGATCTGCACGTCGTACGACTCGGAGTAGACCTGCCCCAGCGTCACGAACAAGACCATCTGCCTGGAGAAATCCACCGGCACGTCCCCGACCGGCACGAAGGCCATGTGCGCCTGGTCCCGCACGACCAGCCGCATCTCGTGCTTGGCGCCGCAGTACTTGCCGCCCTTCTGGTAGAGGATCGAGTATTCCTCGATCTCCGGGGCCGGATCCCCGCCGAACATCGTCGCGCCCTGCATCTGGCACCCGGCCAGGCCACCCACCGTCGCCAGGGCCAGAACCACCGCCACCCATCCGATTCCCGGGGTCCGCATACGCATGATCGTCGTCCTAACCGTCTGCTTATCAGTTACCAAGGCCAATCCCGACCCGCCTCCGCTGCGGCGCCCTTGGCCGCCGGACCGCGAACCTCTACAATACCGGCCTGATGGTCGTCTAACAAATGGCCAATTCGCTGATACCGTCGTTTTCCCGGGGCGATCCATGCGTGCCGGACCGGTCGCAATAGCTCTGACGCTGGGCAGTCTGCTGGCCGGTTGCGCGCCGGCCGGCCTGGCGCCAGCAGCTCCAGAGCGAAGACCCCATCCGCCGCATCGACGGGGCCGTCGCCGCCGGCCGCGCCAAAGATCCCGCCGCGGCCCCCCTCCTGGTCGATCGGCTGGAGGACGACGACGTGGCCGTCCGCATGTACGCCATCCTCGCCCTCGAGCGGATCGAGGGCACCAACCTGGGCTACCGGTACTGGGCCGGCGACGCCGACCGCGCCCACATGGCCCAGCAGTGGCGCAACTATCTCAAGGACCACCGCCGCACGCCCCTGCAGGCCCTGGTCCAGCACCTCGCGCCGCACGAGCCCGCCGGTCCCGACGGGGCGGCTCCGGCCACCCAGCCGCCCACATCAGGAGGCCCCCCATGACCAGGACCCCAGGCCCCCGAGAGCTCCTTATTCGCCCCTGCGTGCGGCTGACCATGCCCAGCATCCCGCGCTATCTGGCGGTCATCCGCGCAGCCGTCGGCTGCATGGCCGGCCAGGAAGGCTTTGCCGCCGAAGTCATCGACCAACTCGTCCTGGCCACGGACGAGGGCCTGGCCAACGTGATCAAGCACGGCTACCAGGGCCAGTCCAACGGCGAGATCCTCGTGATCCTCCGGCCGGTCGTGCCCGCCGGCAGACCCGGCCTGGAGATCGTCATCCTCGATAGAGGCAGGAGCATCGACCCAGCCGCCATCTGCGGCCGCGACCTGGACGACCTGCGTCCCGGCGGGCTGGGCGTGCACATTATTCGTTCCGTCATGGACAAGGTGCAGTACCGCCAACGCCGCGGCGGCGGGATGTTGCTGCGGATGGTTAAGTATGCGGCAGCCGGCCCGTCGCCCGGCAAGGATTCACCTTCCGCGGTCCCGGCCGGTGAGCCGACGGACCGCACGCAGGTGTAGCGGAAATGGCTTGAAGGCAGAATTGGACAAGACAATGGCACGTAAGGAACTCCCGCAGGCAGTACGCGATATCCGGTACACCGGCCAGGCCGCCGTGGTCAAACTGGCCGGCGAGGTCGACATGAGCCACAGCCCCGGGGTCCACCAGGCCCTGCTGGAGGTGCTGGAGAACCACCCGGCCCGGCTGGTCATCGACCTGACCGACGTGTCGTACATGGATTCCAGCGGCGTGGGCATCCTGGTGGACGCCCTCCGCCGCGTCCGCGTCAGCGGCGGCAAGCTCGCCCTCGTCGCCGTCGCGCCGCGGGTGCTCAGCGTGCTGCAGATCACCAAGCTCGACCAGTTCTTCGAGATGCACCGAACCCTGGATGAGGCCCTGCCCGGATGACCGAAGCACAGACCAACCCGGTCCCGCGCAGCTGGCCCGCAAGGGCGCTGGAGGCCCTCGGCCGCGCCAGCTGGCAGCTGGTCCGCGAGTCCGCCGGGCTCTTCCGGTTCCTCGGCGGGGTGAGCTATCTGTTCGCCCAGGCGATGCGCTGGACCGGCCGCAGCCTGTTCCACTCCGACACCCGCTTTCGCGGCAACGCCCTGGCCGTGCAGATGATCCGCGTCGGCGTCCGCAGCGTGCCGATCATCCTGATGGTGCAGGTGTTCATCGGCATCATCCTGGCCCTGCAGCTGGCCCCGACGCTCCGCGACTATGGTCAGATCGAGCGCGTGGCTGACGTGGTGGGCATCGCCATCTTCCGAGAGCTGGGCCCGCTGATCACAGCCATCGTCCTGAGTGGCTTTGCTGGCGCGAGCATCGCCGCCGAACTGGGCTCGATGGTGGAGTCCGAGGAAATCAAGGCCTTGCGGGCCATGGCCCTGGATCCGATCAACTTCCTCGTCGTGCCGCGCTTCCTGGCCACGGTCCTGATGCTGACGGGCCTGGCGGTCCTGGCCGACGTGGTCGGCGTCCTGGGCGGCCTGTTTACGGCCACGACCATCCTGGGCCTGCCGGCCGAGACCTACATCGAGTTCACCCGCGAGGCCCTCAAGATGCAGGACTTCCTGACCGGGTTGGTCAAGGCCGGCGTCTTCGGCGTACTGATCAGCCTGATCGCCTGCTGGGAAGGCCTGAGCGTCTCCGGCGGCGCCGAAGGCGTAGGGCGGGCAACGACCCAGACGGTCGTCAAGAGCATCGTGGCGTTGATTGCGACGGATTGCCTGTTTACGGCGGTGTTCTATGCGTTCAACCTCTGACGACGTCATCATCTCCCTCCGCGAGGTGACCAAGGCCTTCACTTCGCCCGCGGGCCACACCGTCCGCGTCCTCGACGGCGTCACCTTCGACATCCTCCGCGGCGAGTGCCTGGTCATCATGGGCGGCTCCGGCTGCGGAAAGAGCACCCTGCTGAACTGCCTGATCGGCGAACTGCAGCCCAACGCGGGGTCGATCACCTACAAGACCCGCGAGGCTGACCAGGCCCTCGACATCACCCGCCTCGACGAGCAGGCCCTCGACCCGATCCGCCGGCGCTTCGGCATCCTCTTTCAAAGCGGCGCCCTGCTGAACTCCCTGACCGTCGAGCAGAACGTCGCCCTGCCGCTCCGCGAGCACACCGAACTCGAGGACTCCATCATCGACATCGTCTGCACCCTCAAGCTCGAGCAGGTCCGCATGCTCAGCCACCGCGACAAGATGCCAGCCCAGCTCTCCGGCGGCCAGAAGAAACGCGCCGGCCTGGCCCGCGCCCTGGCCCTCGACCCGGAAATCCTCTATTACGACGAGCCCAGTGCCGGCCTCGACCCGGTCACCAGCGCCACCGTCGACGAACTCATCATCGACCTGACCAGGAAACTCAGCGTCACCAGCGTCGTCGTCACCCACGAGATGGACTCCGCCTTCCGCATCGCCGACCGCATGGTGATGCTCGACAAGGGCCGCGTCCTGCGGATCGGCCCCCGCAGCGACTTCGAGCGAATCCGCACGGCTCCGATGGACCGGCTGTCCAGCCGCGACGACCGCCTCATCAACCAGTTCCTCAACGGTCTGCCGGCCGGCCCGCTCACCGAAACCGAAGGCCTCAGCGAGTTCGAGCAGATCATCGTAACGGGGAAGGACCATCTGTGATGATTGGAGGTCATCCTGACCATGCGAAGTGAACCGAACTACCTGCTCCTGGGAACAACGGTCGCCATTATCGCGATCCTCTTTTTCGGCGTACTGCTGTTCCTGGCCGGGGCCGGCTCCTGGGGCCACTCCTACCAGAAGATCCACGTGAAGTTCGCCCACGACCTGCCCCTGCCGCAGCTCGGCAGCGGCGCCGAGGTCACCTGCGGCGGCATGCCCGTCGGCAAGGTCAAGGACGTCCGCCTCGAGAGCCTCGGCAGCCCCGACAGCCGCGCCCGCCAGGACCTCTACCTTGTCGTCGACGCCATCGTCGACCGACAGGTCGGCCTGCGCACCGACTGCAAGGTCCGCGCCGAGGGACCGCCCCTGGGCGGCAACGGCACGCTGGTCATCGTCCATCGCGGGATCGACGCCCAGACCCTTGCGGATGGGGCCACGATCTCCGGCCTTGCCCCCGCGGGTCTCAATGCCGTGGTCGGCCAGCTCGGCGACAAACTGGCCGTCGAACTCGACGACAGAAACCCCGAGGGCCTGCTCCACCTCGTCAAGGGCCAGCTCGATGCCGCCTCCTCCGCCAGCCTCATGTTCAAGATCCACGCCATCGCCGACGACATGGTCGCTACCGCCGGCCGGATCAAGTCTCAGCTCGACCCCGCACAGCAGGGCGCCCTGATGGCCACGCTCGACGGCACGCTCTCGGACATCAAGACCCTTACGGGCACGCTCCGCAACGAGGCCGATGCCCAGAACCCCGCCACCGTGCTCGCCCAACTTCACGCAATTCTCGCGGCCATGGGCACGGCCTCGCAGACCGCAGCCGGGATGCTCCAGGAGAACCGCCCGACGGTCCAGGCCACCGTGGACAACGTCCAGGCCGCCACGGCGACGATCAGCAGCAGCCTGATGCCCTCGCTGACCGCCCAGCTCGAGCCGACCAACCCTTCTTCGCTGCTCGGCAAGTTCCACGCCGCCGCCGACAGGACCAACGGCACGCTCCAGAACCTTCAGGATATAAGTGCCGCCGGCCGGGACCTGCTGACTATGAACCAGGAGTCGCTCGACGCGACCATCGGCAACCTACGCGAAACCAGCGAGCACCTGCGGGCCGCCAGCCGCGAGATCCGGCGAAATCCCTGGAAGCTCCTCTACCAGCCCTCCAAGAACGAGACAAAACAAACGGCCATGGCTGATGCCGCCCGTTCCTTCTCCGACGCCGCCGGCAAGCTCGATGCCGCCTTCGCCCGACTGGAGGCCTACGTCAAGGCGGCCGGGCCCTCTATGCCGGCTGACGACCCCAAGCTCAAGGACATGCAAGGCCAGTTGGAGGTCTCGCTCAAGAACCTGACCGAGTCGGAAAAGAAGTTCTGGGCATTGCTGGCCGGCCCGCAATAGAACCGGACCTGGCCCTATAGCCGCCTAAGACTTACCCTCAGGAGTCGTTCAGGGACCGAGAAATCCCGGTCCGCCTGTCCTGCCGCGAATCCTCTTGTGAGATATTGGTGCCACGGCATTCTATCATCTTGCTCTATAGAACATTAAGTCCCATATAATCGCCCAGACTATTTCGCGAAAGGCCATTTACGAGCCCGTCATGCAAGATCCCGGATGTAAGGGCTGCCTCCTCCGGCCGGTGTTCAAGTTTTCTTCGAGGCACGGTCGATATCACCAGTGGCAACGCTGGCAGGGCCAGCCCAGACGCGATCCTGACGTATCGAAGTGGCTGCCTACCGGATCGCGACGATGCAGGAGTGAATATCAGCGTATGACGCGGATCGACAAGATCTACGGGAGCAATGGCCTCAACATGGTGCGGCCGGACCAACGCATAAACGGCACCACCCCCACGCCCGCGGGCGCAAAGCCCCAGGACCAGGTGGAGTTCTCCGAGGCCGGCCAGCAGCTCAGTAACCTGCAGCAGCCGGAAATGCGAATGGACAAGGTGGAAAGGGTTCGCCAGGCCATCGCCCAGGGAACTTATGAGACACCTGACAAGATCAACGTCGTCGTCGACCGGCTGCTCAAGGAAGTCACCGCCGATTAGAATCGCCGAATAACGCGACCTCCCGGCCCGTCACTACTATGGCGGGCCTTCTTATTGCGCCGACTGAAAGAAGCCCGTTCGCTCCGCCGAAACAACCGTAGCCGGCGCGGAGGCCCGGGAGGCCTGTGGGTGGCCACGCCTGCGGCGTTTGCAGGCATGCATGTGGCACAGCCGCCCTCGGCTGTGGTCTTCTCCCGGCGCCACTGGCTGGGTGCCAGTACCGCTGGTGGAGGCACCGGCGGAGGCATGTCTCCGCCAGTGGGAGCACTGGCGGCACGTGAGGACGCACGCACCATGAGCGCACATCGGCATCGACTTGTGCCCTGCCTGCTGGCAATCGCCGCATCGGCCTTTGCCTCGCCCCGCTGCGCCCTCGCCCAGGCGAAGGCACCCGCTACCCGGCCCGGCCCGGTCTTCATCGTGCCGATGAACGGCCCCCTGCACTACCATGCCTCCGCCACGGAACTGACCAAGATCTTCCGCAGCGCCAGGGTCCAGAAGCCCGTTGCCATCGTCCTGGTGATCTCCAGTCCCGGCGGCCGCAGACAGGTCGCCTTCGAGATCGCCCGGCTCGTAGCGGACATGGACCTGCCGAACACCGTGGCCTACGTCTCAGGCGGCTATGGCGGGGCCTTCGGTTCAGCCGTCTTCCCGCTGCTGGCCTGCCGGCAGATCTTTCTCGCGCCGAACAGCGCGATCAGCCTGCAGGCCGCCATCGCGGAGGCGGGCGGCCCACAGGACATGCCGCTGGACCTGCACGAGGTCAGTCTCTTGCAGACCTGGGCCGCCCAGGCCCGTCTGCCCTGGACCCCGCTGCAGCAGTGGTTCTCCGACGGCGGCCTGCTCGCCCCGGCAGCCGGGGTCGCGGCGACACCTCCGCCGGCTGCGCAGCCTGTCGCCCGGACAGCGGCCCCGTTGCAGATCGCCACAGCATCCCTGTCGGGCGAACGGCCCTTGCGGGCCCGGCCGGCGGCGGACATCGCCGCCGTATTACAGGAAATTGGTGTTGCCGACGCCCGCGTGGTCACGTGGCCGGACCCGGTCGACCGCACGAACCTGGCGATGCGGAAGGTCTTCCAACAGGCCGACGACCTGGTCAAGGCGGTCAACGCCAGTATCGCAGCCGCCCGCGAGGCTGACCCCCGCGCCCACCGCTACGAGCTCCAGGACGTCTCGCGCGAAGTCTCCATCGGCACGGTCGTGACGCCATCCAGCCAAGGCTACAGGGGCACCGACTATGTCACGACCGACCGTGTCACCTTGCACGACCTGTTTGCCGACGGCGGGGCCGACTGGCGGGCGTACACCGACCGCTGCATCAACCTCGTCCGGGAGGCGATCGGCGGCAACCGCAGACTGGCCATCCTGGCCGCCCAATATCCCGAACTGGACCTCAACCGGAAGGAACTCGACGACTCGCTCGCGACGCTGAACGCATGGCTGGCCAAACTGCGGACCGAGCGGCCCATGCGCAGCCCGCCGACCAGCCAGTGACGCGGCTGGTGCCTGCACCCATCGCATTCGGCGCGATCTGCCCATACAATATCCAGCCTGGACATGAGAACTATACTGGTCGGCAACATTCGGCAGGGAAGGGCATAGCAGATGCCGATACAGTTTCGCTGCAAGAACTGCCAGAGCTGGGATCGAGGTGGACCAGGAGCACGCGGGCGGCAAGGCCATCTGCCCCTTCTGCCAGGCGGTCAACGACGTCCCCAGGACTGCGGCCGGCACGCAAGCCCCGGCAGCTTACGCAGGATGCCGCCCTATCCGCCGGCCCGACGCCGCCGGGCGATACCGGGCAGATCGTCGGCACGCCGACCGAACCGGCGAGTCCGGAGCCACCCGAGGTTCCCGCCAGCAAGCCACTGAAACAACAGGATTTGTCGGCCCACGCCCGGCATGCTGGTCTCAGAAGCGACCAGGAGCGGTTCGATGCCGAGCGTGCCGGCCTTCCACCGCAGTCCCCCCTGCAGGCCCGGCTCACACGGCTGGGCAAAATGGGCCTGGCTGCGCAATCCTGTCCATCGTACTGATGATGGTATCGCTGGCGATCGCGATCGGTTCCCTGCCGAAGGTAACGCTCAGGCAGTCCCTGGAGATGGGGGACATGACCCCGGAGCAACGCCAGGAGTTTCAGAAACAAGTGACAGAGGACATTTCAAAGATCGCCCAGGAGCGGCCGTGGATCGGCATGATGGGCACGCTGGGCATGGTGATGTGGGTGGCCAGCCTGGTCTCGAACTTCGGGGCGGCCTTTGCAGCCGGGACGCACCGCCGGGGATACGCCTGGGCGGGACTAGTGGTGAATGCGGGCGTATTGTTCGCCTGTCTGTGCTCAGGTATCATGCAGCGTCTGATGGGGAGTTGACGAAATACCCATAGGCGGGGAAGAATAGCCATGTAGCAGGGGACGTCTGTACAACTGGCGGATGCTGAGTACCCACCGGGCCGAAGAAGGGCCCGGATTTGCTTTATAGCTGGAGACGCTCCCTTCAGGGGAGCTTTCATAAATGTCTGTCTGTACGTGGGATAACTGTTTTCGCCAGACGAAGGAAGTTCACGGCAAGGAACTGAAGAACTACCTTCGCCTGGTGACGATCGCGTGGGGATTCGGGGCGATGTTCTTCGGGGCTGTCGGCGGAACCGCCATGCCCGAACTCGCCAAGTCGCTCGGGGCGCCCAGTTTTTCTTCGGCCTGCTCGGCGCCGGAACATTCCTGAGTCGCCGCGCCGCAACTTCCAGTAGCCTGGCTGATCGAACGGACCGGCCGGCGCAAGTGGATGTTCATCACCACCTGTACGACGCACCGGGTCCTGTACCTGCTGATTGCGCTGGTGCCGTTCCTGGTACCGGCCAACTGGCAAACGACACGCCTTGTCGGATTGATCTCGGTCTACTTCCTGTCGTGGATCATGGCCGGTGTGGCCGGTCCGACCTGGAACGGCTGGATGGGCGACCTGATCCCACGGCGGATCCGCGGCCGGTACTGGGCCTTCCGCCGCCGCGTCGGCCTGGTCACGACGATGAGCGCGGCGCTGGCGGCCGGCTGGTTCATCGACTACGCGAGCAATACGCGGCTGGGCCTGCAGGGCGGCATCGCAGTGGTCTTTGCCGTCGCGGTCGTCTTCGGCTCGATGGACGTGCTGACGTTCATGTTCATCCCGGAGATCCCCAAGCGGATAGCCAAGGTGAGGGCCACGTGGAGCCACCTGATCGGCTCGCCGCTGAAGGACCGTTCGTTCCTGCAGCTGATGGCGTTCTGGTTCCTCCTGAACTTCACCAACGCCGGCATCATCGGCACGTTCTTCCAGCGGAACCTCCGCGAAGTCGTCGAGATGCGCAACTCGTGGGTCAATTTCGTGCTGGTCGTTTCGCCGTGCATCGGCTGGTACGCAGCCGTCAAATGGTGGGGCCGCGCCCGCGACCGCTGGGGTAACCGCCCGGTGCTGGTACTGGCCAGCGCCGCCGTCGTGATCAACCCGCTGATCTGGTGCCTGATCCGGCCGGAGTGGAGCTGGATCGGTCTGCTGGTCCCGATCTACGGCGGGGCGGTCTGGGCGGGGATCGACATGGCCCTGTGCAACGCGGTCCTTGCCTTCGGCGATGGCGGCAAGAGCAGCAGCTACGTAGCCGTGCAGTCGATCATCAGCGGCTTGGGCGGGATCCTGGGGCCGCTGGCAGCGGGGCTGCTGGGACAGGTCCTGGGCGACTGGCAGGTGCAGATCGGGTCCTTCACGTTCGTCAGCTATCACGTGCTGTTTCTGCTGGGGGCGGCCATGCAGGCGTTGACCGTACCGTTGGCGCTGCGGATCGAGGAGCCGCAAGCCCATTCGACCCGGGATGTCCTGCGGCAACTGTACGGCAACGTCGCAACGGCGGCGCAGGTGCTGACGTATGTCCCGCGACGGGTGGCGAGCCTGCCGCTGCTGACGGGGGGCCGCGAGGTGGCCGCCCAGCCGGGTGCCGCGGCCATGGCCATCGCAGGCGGCAACGGCTCCCGCGCCGAGGCATGGGGCTATGGCCCGAGCCGGGGCAATGGCCGGCGACCGGGCCAGGGCGACCGCATTCACAACGGCGTGTACCCGACCGGCTATAACGACTACCTGCAGCAGCTGATCGACCTGGCGGGGCGGGAACTGAGGGAGCACGCGCAGACCGCCCGCAAGGCCGGCTGACCGGCAGGCAATGAAGTTGCGTCCGGCCCGGGCCGGGGGCGCAGCAGTGAGACCCCGTCATTATGGCTGGCCAGATGTGGGAAAACCTGTCTCGAGAGACCGACCGTGTGGACGGCCTGGAACTGCGCCGCTATATGCGGATCGTCGTGATCGCCGGGGCGCCTGCATGGCGTTCCTGGGCTTCACCGGTGGCACGGCGCTGGCGGAACTGGCCAAGTCGCTGGGGGCCGGGGAGGGGTTCTACGGCTGGCTCAACGCAGCCCCCTATGCCGCCATGGCGATGCAGCTCGCCGGTCAGCTGGCTGGTGGAGCGGACCCGGCGGCGCAAGTGGATGTTCATCTGGAGCGTCAGCATCCACCGGGCCCTGTTCCTGCCGCTCGCGCTCATCCCGTTCATCCTGCCGGAATCGTGGCGCGGCATCCGCCTGGTGTCGCTGCTGGGCGTGTTTCTGCTGAGCCAGGTGCTGGCTGCCGCGGGAGTACCCACCTGGTGGGGTTGGATGGCCGACATGGTGCCGGCCCGCATCCGCGGGCGCTACTGGGCGGCCCGTCAACAGATCCTGCTGATGGTGCAGATGCCGTGCGCGCTGTTCGCCGGCTGGTTCCTGGACATGGCCACGGGGACATCGCTGGGCCGGCAGGGCGGGATCGCCATCCTCTTCGGCGTGGGCGCCGCCTGTGGGGTGATGGACATCCTGTTATTCATGTTCATCCCGGAGATCCCGAAGAAGGCCTCGCCCGTCGAGCCGACGCTGGGGCACCTGGTGCTCACCCCGCTCAAGGACGTGGCCTTCCGGCGGTACATGTACTACAGCGTGTTGATCAGCTTCGCCACGGGCGGACTGATGGGCCAGTACAGCCAGCGTCTGATGCTCGACATCGTCCGGATGAACAACCTCTGGAGCAACGTCTGCTCGACGATCGTGCCAGCCATCGGGGCATGGCTTGCGGTGCGCTGGTGGGGCCGGGCACGGGACCGCTGGGGCAGTCGGCCCCTGATCGTAGTCGCCACGATCCTGGTCATCCCCCATGCGGCGGCGTGGGTCTTCGCTACGCCGAACAGCCAGTGGGTGGGCATGGTGATCACCTTCCTGGGCGGAGCGACCTGGGTAGGCATCGACATCGCCTGCACGAACCTGATCCTGCGGTTCAACGAGGGCAGCCGGGTAAGCAGTTACCAGGCGATCAATGCGATGATGGTCGCGATCGGCGGCATCACCGGCTCGGTGCTGGCGGGTCTGATCGCTACGTGGCTGGCCCACTGGCAGTACATGATGGGCCCGTTCCCGATCACGAACTACCACGTGCTGTTCATCCTCTCGAGTTTGCTGCGGATCGCGGCGGTGGTGCTGGCCGTGCGGATGATCGAGCCGGAGGCCAAGCCGGCCCGCGAGGTGGTCCGCCTGGTCTCGGGCAATGTCTACGACGGCATGCGGGGCGTAGTCTTCGGCAGCCTGCGGTTCTTCGGCCTGCCGGTGCGGATGCCCGAGCCGAACGGTAGCGGCGGCAGCGATGGTGCCGTCTCGGACGAGGGGATCGCCAAGCCCCAAGAGCCCGCTGAAACCGGGACTCCGAACGCCGGCTGAAGCCGGGACTCCGAGCATAGACTACAGACACCCTCGCTGACGCTTCGGGCTCGTGGGCGGCGACAACAACATCGGCCACAGCAACGGCAGGTGGGCGCAAAGAAGCACAAGCGGCACAAGAACGGCCACGGCAGTCAGCTACTCTCGCTACTTCCCCGTATCAGAATACTCTCAGCGCCCGCCGCGACGGCGGCGACTGGGCACACGACCGGTGTACTGGATCTGCCCGCGTGGCTGCTCCGCCGGACGGTCCGCTTCCCGCGAGGCGGGGCGGTCCTGGCGGGCGGGCGACGCGTGGGCCTCGTGCGCGTGCGGCGCGCGGGCCTGGTGCGGCATGCGATGCGCCGCGGCGTTTGCCCGGCGCAGTCCTGCGAGGACCGCTGCATGACCCGGGCGATCGGCGAGGCATCGCGGGCTGGCCGGCGGGACGGCTGCGGCCTCGGTGCATCCGCCTGCGGGACGGTTGAATACTCCGGCTGGTCCCCGGCCACGGGGATCGGCCTGCGGAGGAGCTTCTCGATCGCCCGCAGGTTAGGCAGTTCCTCGCGGTCGCAGAAGGCGACGGCCGTGCCAGCGGCGCCCGCGCGGGCGGTGCGGCCGATGCGGTGGATGTAGGTCTCCGGCTCGTGGGACAGGTCGTAGTTGACCACGTGGGTGATGCCGTCCACGTCGATGCCGCGCGAGGCGATGTCGGTGGCCACCAGCACCGGGGTCTTCTCGCAGCGGAAGTTCTCCAGGGCCCGCTCGCGGTTGTTCTGGCTCTTGTTGCCGTGGATGGCCTCGGCGCGGATGCCCGCCTTGTGCAGGTGGCGGACGACCTTGTCGGCCCCGTGCTTGGTCCGCGTGAAGACGATCGCCCGGATCATCGGCAGCGTCTCCACCAGGTGCGCCAGCAGCTGCGGCTTGTTACGCTTCTCGACGAAGTAGACCGACTGCTCGATCCGATCGGCCGGTCGCGCCTGCGGCGTCACGCGGACCGTCACGGGCTTTCGCAGCAGCGAATGCGCCAGATCCTGGATCTCAGCCGGGATGGTCGCGGAAAACAGCAGTGTCTGGCGGACCGTGGGCAGCTTGGCGATGATCTTGCGGATGTCGTGGATGAAGCCCATGTCCAGCATGCGGTCGGCCTCGTCCAGCACGAGCACCTCGATGCTCCGCAGGTCGATGTGCCCCTGGTTGCACAGGTCCAGCAGCCGGCCCGGCGTAGCGACCAGGATGTCCACGCCCTGGCGGAGGGCCCTACCTGCGGATTCTGGCCGACGCCGCCGAAGACGACGGTGTTGCGCAGGGGCAGGTGCCGGCCGTAGACGGTGAAGCTTTCGCCGATCTGGCTGGCCAGCTCGCGGGTCGGGCACAGGACCAGGCAGCGGATCCGCCGCTGACCCTTTGGGGGTACCGCAGCCAGGCGCTGCAGGATCGGCAGGGCGAAGGCGGCGGTCTTGCCCGTGCCGGTCTGGGCACAGCCCATCAGGTCACGGCCCTCGAGCACGGGCGGGATGGCCTGTACCTGGATGGGCGTAGCGACGGTGTAGTTCTCCTCCGCTACCGCGCGGAGAATGGGTTCAACAAGCCGCAAATCGGCGAACTTCATGCAGTGCATCCTCTCTAAGGATATAGTGCGTACCCAGACGGCCACGGCACCATACCGATAGAGAGCCGAACGATACGCTGCAACTGGCTTCGCGGTGCGATCAGGAAAGGGCTGACATTAGGCAGGCCTTCATGATGTCCCTGCGGACAGTTGACTTGAGGAGTATATCGGCAAAGGGGGCCGCGTGCAAGACGAAAGATGACAAACTAAGGATTATTCTTCCCTGACAGATTCTCGAACACCCCCCGCCACGCCTCGTACGCCGCGGCCCCGAACAGCACGAATCGCACAGATTCCGGCAGGTCGTGCCCGCTGAGCCACCGCGCTGTAGCAAGCAGGGCGATGCGGGCGGCATCGGCCATGGGATAGCCGTAGATCCCGCACGAGATGGCTGGAAACGCGACCGTCCGGCAGCCGTTCTGCTCCGCCAGCTGCAAGGATATCTCGTAGCACGACCGCAACAGGTCGGCCTCGCCGCGCCGACCGCCCTGGTAGACAGGTCCGACGGCGTGGATGACGAACCTCGCGGGCAAGGCATAACCCCCGGTGATCTTCGCCTGGCCGGTAGGGCAGCCGCCCAGCGTCCGGCACTCTTCGAACAGTTGCGGACCGGCTGCGCGGTGGATCGCCCCGTCCACTCCCCCGCCGCCCAGCAACGAAGAATTGGCGGCGTTGACGATGGCGTCGACGCGCTGGCGGGTGATGTCGCCCTCCAGCAGCTCGATCCTGCGGAAGGACTCGGCGATAGGTGGCTTGTCGCCCATGGGACCGCGCTACAGCCAGACGCTTACGATCTGCAGGGCCAGCTGGATCGTCTGGAGGACTGCGCCGGAGACGTTGCAGCCTCCTGTCGCCAGCAGCGGCATCGCCACGACAGCCATCGCCAGGATACGGTACTTGCGGCTCATGGGTTGACCTCCTGACTCACTTGACCCAGGTGCCCACAATCTGGCCTGCCAGGCCGATGGTGTTCAGCACCTGCTGGCCAACGTTGCAGCCGGTTACGTACAGGATGGAAATCGCGCCCAGGACGAGCATCGCGCAACGAGTCAGCCACTGCATTCGGCACCTCTAGTCTAAAACGACCGATAATTCCCCGATACCCAACTTTAAGGTACGTTAACTATTGCCGCTTGTCAACCATTGACCCGAACGGGACAATCCAGTGCAAGTCCCGGCCAGAAAGGCACATCGGTATCTTGCGCCACGGATGCTCACACATTGTCCACAGTACATAAACGCGAATCTGGGCCGCCCGACCTTGCATTCCGGGCGTATAATTGCAAACTGTCGTGTTAGGCAAAAGGTAGGTCAGCGGTCGAGGTCGCCCCCCAAGCGTTGGAACGCCCCCAAGGAACCTGCCTTCCCTGCCGGAGGCGGTAGTGGTCAGTCCATGCAGCTGGATGAGATCGTAGTCAAAGGAGCCAAAGTCCATAACCTCGACGAGGTTCGCTGGCCCTGCCGCGCAACCGGCTGATCTGCCTGACGGGGGTCTCCGGCTCGGGCAAGTCCAGCCTCGCCTTCGACACCCTCTACGCCGAGGGCCAGCGGCGGTACATGGAGTCCCTCTCCATCCACGCCCGGCAGTTCTTCAACCAGATGCCCCGCCCCGAGGTCGACAGCATCGACGGGCTCTCGCCGGCCATCGCCATCGGCCAGCAGACCACCGGCTGGAACCCCCGCAGCACCGTCGGCACCATCACCGGCATCTATGACCTGCTCCGCGTCCTGTTCGCCCGCGTCGGCGAGCCCTTCTGCCCCAAGTGCGGCCGGAAGATCACCAGCCGGAGCCAGGACCAGATCGTCGTCACCATCGGCGAGATGGCCAAGGGGCAGGTCTTCGCCGTGTTGGCCCCGGTGGTCAAAGGGCAGCGCGGCCACTGGAAGGACCTCTTCGAGCAGCTCCGCCGCGACGGGTACATGCGGGCCCGCGTCGACGGCCACATCCTGGCGACCGACCCGCCGCCCAGCCTGGAACGCAACCGCCGCCACGACATCGAGGTCGTCGTCGACCGCCTGCCGGCTGGCGCGGGACGCGGCCGCATCGCCGAGGCGGTCGAGCAAGCCATCAAGGTGGGCCAGGGACAGCTGATCCTCACGCCGATCGAACGGCAGACGCGGGGACGCGGAGACGCCGAGACCCGGAGACAAGAGGCAACGACAGGAGACAGGGGACAGCCAAAGACGGCTGAGACCGACCCGAAGAAGGACCAGACCCTCAGCACGCTCAATGCCTGCGCCAAGTGCGGCATCGGCCTGCCCGCCCTGTCGCCGCAGCTGTTCAGCTTCAACTCCCCGCAGGGCATGTGCCTGGAGTGCGACGGCTTGGGCGAGCGCCACGACTTCGACCCGGACCTGCTGGTGGCTGAGCCCGACAAGACGCTCTTTCGCGGGGCGATCCCGGTCTTGCGGCCCCCCATCGGCCGCTGGCGGCGGCACATCTACCGCGGCGTAGCCAAGCGGTTCGGCTTCGACGTCTCTACGCCGTGGAAGGACCTGCCCGCCAAGGCGAAGAAGATCCTCTTGTACGGGGCGGGCAAGGCCGAGGTCGACCTGGAGTGGCAGGGCTTCGGCGGCACCTGGCGGCACAGCGAGCAGTTCGACGGGATCATCCCGGAGCTCCGCGAGAAGTACAAAACGACCAACAGCGGCATCGCCCGGGCGTTCTACGAGAAGTTCATGACCCGCTGCCACTGCGACGCCTGCAACGGCAGCCGGCTCAACGAGCAGGCCCTGGCCGTGCGGATCGACGGCCGGAACATCGCCGACCTGTGTGACCTATCGATCGCAGCCGTCTGGCAGTGGCTGAACCGGCTGAAGCTGCAGGGCGCCGCCGCCCTGGTGGCTGACGACCTGGTCAAGGAACTCCGCTCGCGGCTTGTCTTCCTGCTGGACGTGGGGCTGGGCTACCTGACCCTCGGCCGACGGGCGCCGACGCTCTCGGGCGGCGAGGCGCAGCGGGTCCGCCTGGCCGGCCAGATCGGCGGCGGGCTGGTCGGGGCGATGTACGTGCTGGACGAGCCGTCGATCGGCCTGCACGCCCGCGACAACGTGCAGCTGCTCAAGACCCTTGCGCGCCTCCGCGACATGGGCAACACGGTGGTTGTCGTCGAGCACGACGAGGCGACGATCCGCGCAGCCGACTACGTCGTCGACTTCGGTCCCGGCGCGGGTTCGCACGGCGGGAAGGTCACGGCCGCGGGCGACCTGGGGGCGGTCCTGAAGGCCCCCGCCTCGATCACCGGTCAGTATCTGTCCCGCACGCGACACATCGAGATCCCGAAGAACCGCCGTCCCGTCCGCAAGGGCCACTTCATCGAGGTGGTGGTGCGCGCGCACAACAACCTCAAGAACATCGACGTCGAGGTCCCGTTGGGCTGCTTCGTGGTGGTCACCGGCGTGTCGGGCTCGGGCAAGAGCAGCCTGGTCAACGACACCCTGGCCGTCGCCCTGCACAACCAGATCAACGAGGTCGACGGCGAGCAACCCGGCAAGCACAAGGCCCTCCGAGGCGTCGCCAAGCTCGACAAGGTGCTCGTGATCGACCAGAGCCCGATCGGCCGCACGCCGCGGTCCAACCCGGCCACCTACATCAAGGTCTTCGACCTGATCCGCGACCTGTACGCCCAGCTGCCCGACAGCAAGGTCCGCGGCTACAAGCCCGGGCGGTTCAGCTTCAACGTCCCGGCCGAGGACGGTGGCGGCCGCTGCGAGGCCTGCGAGGGGCATGGCGCCAAGAAGCTCGAGATGGACTTCCTGGCGGACATGTGGATCACCTGCCCGGTCTGCGAGGGCAGGCGGTTCGCGGCCGAGACGCTGCAGATCTTCTACAAGACCAAGACCATCAGCGACGTGCTGCGCATGACGATCGAGGAGGCGGCCCGGCACTTCGAGAACATCCCCAAGATCAAGGCCATGCTCGACTGTCTGCTGCACGTGGGACTGGGCTACATGGAGCTGGGCCAGTCGAGCACGACGCTCTCCGGCGGCGAGGCCCAGCGGATCAAGCTCGCCCGCGAGCTGGTGAAGCGCTCGACCGGCCGGACCTTCTACATCCTCGACGAGCCGACCACCGGCCTGCACTTCGAGGACGTCCGCAAGCTGCTCGAGATCCTGCACGGCTTCGTCGAGGCCGGCAACACCGTGCTGGTCGTCGAGCACAACATGGACGTGATCAAGACGGCCGACTGGCTGATCGACCTGGGCCCCGAGGGCGGTGAGGAGGGCGGCTACGTCGTCGCCGCCGGCACGCCCGAGCAGGTGGCCAAGGCCAAGACAGAGCTACACAGGGCAGGCCCTGCTGGACGTGCTGCCCGACCGCAACGGCAAGTTGCCCCCGCCGATCGACTGGAACCTCCGCCTCAAGGCGGCCGCGGACGCGGTGCAGTCGGACGGCCGGATCCGCGTGATCGGCGCCCGCCAGAACAACCTCAAGGACGTGACGGTGGACGTGCCGCGCCACCGGATGACGGTCTGTACGGGCGTGTCCGGCTCGGGCAAGAGCAGTTTCGCCCTGGACACCGTCTACAGCGAGGGCCAGCGCCGCTACGTCGAGTCGATGTCCACCTACGCGCGGCAATTCGTGGGGCGCCTCGCCAAGCCCAAGGTCGAGCGGATCGAGGGCCTCTCGCCAGCCATCGCGATCGAGCAAAAAGGCACCGCCCGCTCGCCCCGCAGCACGGTGGCGACAATTACAGAGATCTATGACTACATGCGACTGCTGTGGGCCCGGCTCGGCACGCCCTACTGCCCCGACTGCCAGGTGCCCATTCAGCGGATGACGGTCGACGAGATCGCCGAGGACATCACGCGGAAACTGGCGGAGAAATCGATCGTCCTGTACGCCCCCGTCCAGCCGAAGGACACGCAGCGCTGGGCGGACCTATGGGAGCGGCTGCGGGGGGCAGGCTTTGCCCGAGCGCGGGTCGACGGCACGCTCGGGCGGATCGAGGAGATGGAAGCCCCCGCCGAGGGCCGCCGCCACGTCGTCGAGGTCGCCATCGACCGGCTGGAGATACACCGCGTCAAGCGGAGCCGCCTGGTCGACAGCCTCGAGCAGGCCATGGGCTTGAGCGACGGGACCGTGGTGGCCGAGGCCGACGGCGGCGAGCCGTCGCTGCGCTACAGCATCAACCGCTCCTGCCGCTCGTGCGGCAAGGCGTTCGAGGAACTCTCGCCGCACCACTTCAGCTACAACAGTCCGCTGGGCTGGTGCCAGACGTGCGAGGGCCTGGGCATCCAGCAGGGCACCGACGTCGACTCCATCATCGTCCGGCCGGACCGGGGGCTGCTGGACGGGGCGATCCTCGGCTGGGGCCGGATCGGCCAGACCACCCCGCAGGGCCTCCTGGTCCGCGCGGTCGCCCGCCAGGTCGGCTTCGACATTGCGACACCCTGGCAGGACCTGGCCCGCGAGCAGCAGAACGCCCTCCTCTACGGCCTGCCCGGAACATGGATCGACGGCAAGGACCTGGCCGACGGCATGCGGTTCGAGTGGAAGGGCCTGTTCCCCGCCATCGAGGAGGCCAGCAACATCTCCTGGCACTACCGCAAGCGCCTGCAGGACATGACCCGGGAGGTCCCCTGCCGCCACTGCAAGGGCACGCGGCTGCGGCCCGACGCCGGCGCCGTCCGCCTGGGCGACGGGACCATCGGCGAGATCTGCCGCCTGAGCCTGCAGGAGGCCGGCGCGTTCTTCAAAGCCCTCTCGCTGCCGCGCCACCAGAAGCGGATTGCCGCCGAACTGCTCCGCGAGATCGTCAACCGCCTGACGTTCCTCTTGGACGTGGGGCTGGACTACCTGACGCTGGACCGCTCCGGCCCGACCCTCTCCGGCGGCGAGGCCCAGCGGATCCGCCTGGCCTGCCAGCTCGGCAGCGGCCTGACTGGCGTGCTCTACGTCCTGGATGAGCCGACCATCGGACTGCACCCGATCGACAACGCGCGGCTGCTGTCGGCCCTGCGGCACCTGCGCGACCTGGGCAACACGCTGCTGCTGGTCGAGCACGACCGCGAGGTCATCCACGCCGCCGACCACCTGCTGGACTTCGGGCCGGGGGCCGGGCACCTGGGCGGGCGGGTGGTGGCCGAGGGGAATCCGGGGGAGTTGGAGAACGGCAGGGGCGAGGGACGAGGGACGAGGGGCGAGGCGAGGAAACAGGGGACGGGGGACAGGGAACAGCAGACAAGGAGACCGGGAGACAAGGAGACAACAAGCAACGACCGGTCCCTGACGGCCAGGTACCTGGCGGGCCGCGAGGCCATCCCGATCCCGACCAACCGCCGGCCGGTGCTGCCGCTCGATCCGGACGAGAAGGAGAGCCACCTGGTCATCCGCTCCGCGCGGCACAACAACCTCAAGGACATCGACGTGGCCTTCCCGCTGGGCCGCTTCGTGGCGGTCACCGGCGTGTCGGGCTCCGGCAAGAGCTCGCTGATCACCGAGACGCTCTGGCCCGCCCTGGCCAAGAAACTCCAGGGTGCCAAGGCCGCCCCCGGCGCCACGACTCCATCGACGGCCTGGACCTGGTCGACAAGGTCATCTGCGTCGACCAGTCGCCGATCGGCCAGACGCCGATGAGCAACGCGGCCACCTACACGGGCCTCTTCGACGAGGTCCGCAAGCTCTTCGCCCGCCTGCCAGCCGCCAGGATGCGGGGCTTCACGCCCGGGCGGTTCAGTTTCAACCGCCCCGGCGGGCGCTGCGAGGACTGCGAGGGCATGGGCTCCAAGTGCGTGCAGATGCACTTCCTGCCCGACGTGTGGGTGACCTGCGAGACCTGCGGCGGCAAGCGGTTCAACGCCGCCACGCTGGAGGTCGTCTTCCACGGCAAGAGCATCAACGACGTGCTGGAGATGCCTGTGTCCGACGCCGCCAGCCTCTTCCAGGACGTGCCGAAGCTCCGCCGCATCCTGCAGACGCTGCTGGACGTCGGCCTCGATTACCTGCCGCTGGGCCAGTCCGGAACGACGCTCTCGGGCGGCGAGGCCCAGCGGATCAAGCTGGCCGCGGAACTGGCCCGCCCGCAGACCGGGCGCACGCTCTACATCCTCGATGAGCCGACCACCGGCCTGCACTTCGACGACATCCGCAAGCTGCTGATCGTCCTGCACCGCCTGGTCGACCATGGCAACACGGTTATCTTCATCGAGCACAACCTCGACCTGATCAAGCAGGCCGACTGGGTGATCGACCTGGGCCCCGGCCCAGCCGACCGCGGCGGAGAGGTCGTCGTCGAAGGCACACCCGAGAGGATCGCCGCGTGTAGCGACTCGCTGACCGGCAAGGTGCTCAAGCCGATCCTCGAGGCCGGCCCGTACACACCACGCGAGGTCTTCGACCCGAAGCAGGCCGCGAAGAAGGCCCTCGGCAGGACAGGCATGGAAGAAACGGGGCCCACGCCCGCGTCTTCTGCGGGCGTGCAGCCTGCACGCAGGTACCACGATGAGACCAACGATACGGATGACGAGCCCCAATCGTCGCCCGCGCCCGCCCCCACCGACTGGTCCGACCTGCCGTGGAAGAGAGACGGCCGGGCCTGGCACCTCGAGCAGCGGCACCGCACCAGCTCGCGGCCTCGTCGCTGGGACGCCGAGGCCCTTCGCTGGCTGATCAAACGGGTCGAGGAGGTCGGCGGCAAGCGATTCGAGCACGCCGACTGGGCCAACGTCGCGCACATCGAGGTTCGCGGCGTGGCGGCCAAGGAGCCAGCCGACTGGTTCCTGCACGTCCTGACCGGTGGGGCCGACCTGTTCGACGCGTACTTCCGCGTACCGGGCGGGACGTTTAGCGAGGCCCGGCTGCTCCAGCAGCTGACCATCCCGACACTGGATGAGCGCGGCGACGCCCCCCTCGGCGGCAACTGGCAGCGGATCCAGGTCCGCACCGATGCCCGGAACATCCAGAGCGTCCGCATCCAGGTCTTTGACCTCAAGGACATCCGGACGAAGGGCTTCGAGACCTTCCTGCAGCAGGCCGCGGCCGCGTACCTGAAGGGTCTCGGCGCCAAACAGGAGCAGGAGTCCTCCACCGACGATGCCGCCATGGATCGCCGCGCCTGGCACCTGGCGGGCAAGGCCATCTACACCGGCCAGAGGCCCAAGTGGTCCGGCATGGCGCTGGCCGAGCTGTGCGGCCTGCTGATCAAGCACCTGCCGCACGTAAAGATCGACTGGAGCCACAAGACCGGAGCGACCCTGCGAGCCGGCACGGGGCAGCGCCTCGGCCGCATCATCACGAACAAGGCCGAGGCGATCGACGTGTGGTTGGTCGCGCCGATCGGCGCGTTCGCCGAGCCCGACGTCCAACGCCTCGGGGCGGGCGGGCGGATCGAGAAGGAGTCGCCTGACACAATGGAGATCCGCTTCCGCCTGGTCAGCGAGGCGCACCTGGGCAACGGCACCAGCGAGTTCCTGCAGCACTGGGCCGAGGTCGCCGGCGGGGAGACGGGGACAAAGAAGCGGCCCAGCCGCTCCCCGCGGCGCGTCTCTGGCGCCGGCGAGGACGAAGCGTACGAGCCGATCCCCGTGGAGGAAGAGTCCGACGTTGTTGAGGAAGAGGACTGATCATGCCCTACGATGGCGACGGTCCGCTGGTCCCGTGGCGGATGCTGGTGCGGCTGGAAGTCCCGCTGCACAAGCTCGACAAACCCCTGCGCCTCGACGGCAACCTCCGCAAGTGGACCGACAGGTTCCTCATGCCCGCCACCTGGGAACTCGACGACGAGCCGCAGGTCGGCCCCGTCTGGATCGCCTGGCACGAAAGCGGCCTGTACGTCGCCTGCCGCGTCCGCGACAAGCGCCGCCGCCCCGAGTGCAAGCCCCGCTGGTTCTGGAAGTCCGACAACCTGCGGATCATGACCGACACCCGCGACACCAAGGACACCCACCGCGCCACGCCGCTTCTGCCAGCAGTTCTACTTCATGCCCCTCGGCGGCGGCCCGTACGAGGACGAACCAGCCGCTGGGGCGGCCAAGATCCACCGGGCGCGGCAGGATGCACCCCTAGCCGAGGAAGGCAAGATCCAGGTGGCCGCGAAACTCTACAACGACGGCTATGACCTGGAAGGGCACATTCCGGCGGAGGTGCTGGCCGGCTTCGAACCGGTGGCGGGGCGGCGCATCGGGCTGTACTACATGCTGGAGGACCGCGAGATGGGCCAGCAATATCTGACGGTCGGTGACGACCTGTACTGGTACGTCGACCCGAGCGTGTGGGGGACGGCGGTGCTAGCAGAATCAGCTCAACGGATCACAACGCCCAACCCCCTCAGCAGCGACACCGCCTCCGGCAACGAGAAGATCGCCCCCTTGACGCGGTTGCTCGTCGGATCGATCAGGTAGCGGGTCGCGCCGGCGAAGTCCGCCCCCGAAAGGTCCGTCTGCACGAAGCGGCTCTTGGCAAGATCGGTGTCGCGGCACAGGGCCCCTCCCAGGTTCGCCCCCAGGAAATCGCAGTCGTGGCACACGCAGGCGGTGAGGTTCATCCCGCGCAAGTCCATCCTTGCGAACGTCGAGTGGGTGAGCACGCACCGATCGAAGCCCATTCGCAGCAGCCGCGTGTTGATCGCCGTCCAGTCCACGCCGATCATCTTGCAGCCCTCGAACCGCACGTCGATGAAGATGCTGCCTGGCACCTGGATCACGCCCAGGTCGCACTCCTTGAACGTGCACCCCTCGAAACGGCACTCCTGGAAGACGCTCCGGCCGAACCGGCACCGCTCGAAGGTGCAGCTGGCAAACTCCCGCTGGCGGAAGGTCTGCCCCTCGTGCACGAGATCAACGAACGTACGATTGCTATACGCGACCTCGTCGAGGGGCTCGGGCGCGGGGTCCGGCAGGGCTGATTCGCTTGACATCGCGGCTGCCCCCCGTCAATCAATGACCACAAACGCCCCGACGGGCACGTGCGGGCTGCGGTGGAACCGGTAGCGATTCAGGCCCAGCACTTCCATCACCGCGCGGGTCTCCCCAGGCCACTCCTTGCAGTTCAGCTCGTCGAAGGCCAGCACGCTGCCGCGGACCAGCCGCTCGCGGATGGCCTGCAGGCAGACCTTCGTTGGCTCGTAGACATCGAAGTCGAAGTACGCCATCGCGATCACCGTCTCCGGGTGGTCTTGCAGGTACTTCGGCAGGGTCTGGCAGGCGTCGCCGACGCACAGCTCGTACTTGGGGATGTGCGGCAGCGGGCTCTCGGCCTGGTGGTAGTCCAGGACCCGGCGCAGGTACTCCTCGTAGTTGGCGGTGACGGTGTAGCCGCCGGCTTGCGCGAGGTGAGAGGAGCCGTCCTCGGGCCTGACCGCGGGAAAGCCGCTGAACGTGTCAAAACCGACCAGCTTGCGGTTGAAGTTGTAGGGCTCGTACATCCCGCGGAAAGACGAAAACAGCGCCAGGTTCTGCCCCCAGCGGACGCCGAATTCCATGATCACCCCCGGCACATCGATGATGCGCTGGTAGAGGTCGTGCATGTAGAGGATCCGCGAGAGCGTCTGGCGGTTGAGGAATAGGCCTAGATTGGCCAGTACCTCCTTGTCGGGAATGGGCGAGTTCTTGAAGTCCGCCACGAACTGCCGCCGGAGGTTCAGCTCCCTGTCCGAGGAGTAGACATGAAACCGCGGCTGGGTATCGCTCATGGTACGTAGCCTCCTTGCCATCGCGCGGCCGGCTGGTGCACCGCCGGCATCCTTCTATATCGGCATCCCGCCTCGCAAGCAACGACCTCACGCGCCTGTCGGTTTGCCACGGCCGGCAGAATCGGCATAATCACGGCCTGCGTGTCGCGGCGGGGTCCATGCATCGTGGGACTTCCTATGCGACGGAATACCGAGGCCGATGGAGCAGGAACTTCATACCATGACGACACGTTGTAAGCCAGTGACGATCCTTTGTACGCCAGGAATCCTATTGGCATCCGGCCTGCTGACCGTGTGCCTCTCGCCAGCATCCTTTGGCGGCGCCATCTCCGCGGGGGGCGCCGTGTCCGCATCAACGCGACCCGAGGTTAAGCCGCTTTCTCCCCTGCAGCAGTGCACCGACCGCATGCTGCAATCGGTCGCCAACGCCGAGGCCCTGCTCCCGCAAATGTCAGCGGCGGCGGACGTCGTCGCCAAGCGATGGATCGCCGGGGCGGAACTGTTCGTCGGCGGCGACACCTCATTCTCCGACGAGATCTTCTACCGCGCTGGCGGGCTCATCGCCGTGCGGCGGATCGGGCCAGCCCGCAAGAGCAACGGCCGGACCATGCCCCTCGGCGACGTACCGAAGGAGTCAGTCGTCCTGTACGGCCTGCATCGCAACGCGGATGCGAACCTCTTCGTCTTCGAGGAACTCGCCAATCTGGCTGGCAAGAGGGACACGGTCGTCCTGTTCGCCTCGGGAGATTGGCCGATCACGCGGAAGGCGCTTCAGGCTCCTCCGGCAGAACTTGCCAGCCGACAAGGTATTCTTCCTCGATACGCACCTGCCCGGTGACACGCGGTTGCGGACGCGCGACGGCGTACCGTTCGGCACCTACGCGGGCATGAGCACGGCGATGCACGCGTGGGCGTTCATGGCGGAGGTCATCTCCGCCTGCACGCGACAGGGCAAGATGCCGGGCGTCTGGCCCTCCCTGACGATCCCGCACTACGAGATCTGGGAGAAGAAATACGAGACGATCCGGTTCCACGACGACTTCACGATCTCCCCCATCGCCCCCGGCGTGCTTGGCGGGCAGTATCTCCAGGCCTTGCGGGGACAGACTGCTGGCGTGTCCCGCATCAGCCGCCCAGATCAAGACAGCGGCAAAGGTCCTTGCGAACGTGCCCGCTGACAGGACCGTCTACGTGATGGTCGAGGGCCACCTGCTGCCCGGGGAGACGCAGCTGCCCATGGAGCTGCGCAACTGGCTGATGGTGCAGCGGTCCTGGCGCTGGCCGCAGGCCGCCCGGACGCTCGACAAGGGCGACGCGATCTTCTGGCTGGGCTACCTCGCCTGGCCGGACAAGGAGGCGGTCCAAGCCATCGAGCAGGGCAACCCGTTCGTCGCCGTGAGCGTCCGCGGCCCCGGCCAGGCCTTCCACGACGAGCCCCTGGTCACCCCCGGCACGCAGCCGAGCAGCCAGCCGGACGCCACCACGCGGGATGTCTCCAAGGCCGCGAGCACCACGCACGGGCCAGGCACCACCCCGACCACCCTGCCCACCGACCTCGTCTGGGTCCACGCCCCATGGCAATATCCGGACTCGGTCGTCGAGATCCCCGGCTACCCGGTCAAGGCCTGCCCGACCAGCGGGGTTGTGCAAGGCACCATCCTGTGGGGGCTGATCGGGGAAGTGATGCAGGATACACGTTGAGGACGGGTCGTGAGTCGGTGCCACCCCCAAACGTCATGTGCTTGGGGGTGCGGGTGCCATGGCCGCGTTGTTTGCGGCCATGCCAGCCCGGGGATGCCGAAGCACCTCGCCGATGAGTGCCCCCATGGACGAGCAGGCTCACTTGGTGGTCGTCGGATAGCCGGCCTGGCACCAGGCGCGGAACTGCGCCAGCGTCTTTTGCCACTGCCCGCGGGTCCGACGCAGCTCCTCGCCGGCAGCCGGGCCATTGGTCAGCTTGTCAAGGAACTTGATCAGCTCACCGCACTTGCCCTCGATCAGGTTGGGCACCACGGGACGGGTCGGCAGGTGCGGCCTGGCCTGCAGCGAGCAATGCCATTCGTGAACCAGCCGGTCGATGGCCACCATCTTTGCCTGGGGCGTCCGCGCGGCCCGGTAGCGGGCGATGTACTCCTGGAACGACGGTCCCGCCCCGCCCATGTTCAGCTGTTTGCGCCGGAAGCTGTTCTGATACTCCCCCCATGTGGCCGTCCACCCGCACACCGCACATACGAGCACCTCGTCGCGCGGATCGCCCTTGCGGAATGATCGTTCGATGATTGACTCGCGGGGCTGCTTCTGGCATCGGGGGCACGGCACGCGGCCGTGAACGGCCTGGTCCACGGCCAGGATGCTCTCGCACCGCAGCAGGAGCGTCAGGCCGACATCCTCGAGCAGTTCCTCGTTCAACACCCCCGAGGCATCTGATTCGTACAAACGCAACAGCTTCGCCTTCGGCAGGCGCGGCGCCCAGCGGATCTCGCCAGCATCGCCGTTTAAGGATGAATTGGCTGCATTCATCGGACTGCACTCACACGATCTGCTCCAGTCGGATCCCGCGCTTCTCGCACTCCTTCCGCAGTTTCCGCAGCGCCCCGCCCACTGCATGCCCGTCCCGGACCTTGCCGTACAGATGCTCGCTGACCGCCTGCTGGGTCAGGCCCAGCTTCTCGCTGATCTGCCGCTGGTTGAGCCCTTCAGAGAAGTAGAGCGCCACGACCTCGCGCTGGCGGTCCGTCAGCACGTCCTCCAGTACCTGGAGCACAGCCGGCCAGACCTCCCGCGCCCTTGCCGACCACGCGTGGTGCTCCTGCGTCTCCTCGTCGGGACGATAGTGCAACCCCCGTTCGCACGGCAGCTGCTGCCACGACTCGTGCGAGATCGTCACTTCCCAGAAATCGGGGTTGAACTTTGCCATTGCAATCGGGTTTCGGGCCTCGGGGTCCGGGTCTCGGGTTACGGATCGCGGACCACGGGTACGAACTCGACGAACGCCACGGGGACCGCGGGGCCACTGTGAGTGATCATACCCATCCCCACGGCAAGGCATAGCCGTGCCACGGGTAGCGGCCCGCCTGGTAGTACCGCTGCAGGGCCGTCTCGGCGAACTCGATCATCACCAGGGCCCGCGCCGCCACCCAATGGTACTCGTCGTAGGGCTGGCGGGCCGGCCGGCTCAGCACGTCCAGCAGCACGTCCAGCGGGTCGGTCGAGCCGGTCCCCAGGTAGAGTGCGCCGATCGCCTGGTAGCATGCGGCCAGCGGGACGTTGTACCGGCGGCTGCGGACCGGCTGGCTGCGACAGGTCTCCACCAGGCGGCGCAGGTCCGCCAGCACGTCGCCACGGCCCGAGCCGAGATAGACCGACCCCAGCCCGCGGATCGCCCATGGCGCGGTTTCCTGGTCGGTCACCCGCGCCAGGCACAACTCGCGGAGCGAATCATCGCACGAGGACTTGGCCGCCAGCCCCAGCCCCAGCAGCGCCCCGGCCTGTACGGCCCTGCTGCGAGCGCTGCACAGGTCGCGAAGAACACCGATGCCCTCGGCGTCTTCCGCCCCCTCCACCAGGCTGCCCAGGCACACCGCCGCGATGCGCTGCGCTGCGATGTCGCCGCTGCGCAGCAGGTCCATCAGCGGCCCGCGGTTGGTTTGCACATCCGCGCCATGGAAGCACTCGGGGGCAGCCTTGAACATGGCATAGCCAGTACAGCGATTTGCCCGCAGGTGAAGCATTCGCGAGAAGGCCGCCATGCCATGACCCGGCGAGGCGAAGCTGAGCGACTCGATGCCCGACCGCCTAATGAACCCATACAACTCGTCGGTCTTCGGCGCGTGCAGCATCGGCTCGAAGATCTCGCGGCCGGCCCGCTCGTACCACTCCTGCGGGGCGCCGCGGATCAGCGTCGCGACGGCGTAGTCGTTGCCGTGGTCAGCGTGGTGGACCAGGGAGGGCCTGGCGACGAGTTGGTACACCTCCTCCGTCGGCCGCCCCGCGAAGACCCGGGCGATCGCCAGGTCGACCTCATCGCGTCGCGGACCGGACTGCTGAGCGACCTGCCGGATGCGGGCCAGCACCTTTTCGCTGCCCTGACCGAAGGCCGCCCTGCCCAAGGCAACCAGCGTCTGCTTGCGGATGAACTGATTGCGGTGGCTCAGGTACGGCGCCAGCGTCTCGAGGATCACGTCGCCCGCCGAGCCCGTCACGGCCGCGGCGATCACCTGCACCGCCCGGTCCTTCAGGAACGGGTCGGGGTGCTTGACGAAGTAATCCAGCGAGTCGATCGCACGCGAACCGCGGCCCTCGAAAACCCTCGCCGCCACGCCCATCGCGTGCAGCCGCGTCTGCTTGTACGCGTGGTTCAGGTAGGGATAGAGGTACTCCAGGGCCCGTGGGTCGCCCGTCCGCCAGAACCGCAGGGGGACGTAATCCCCCCAGATCGCGTCCGCAAGCCCTTGCCGCCCCAGGGCCCCCCAGGTCCGGGTCCGCTCTTCTAGAATGGTCCAGATGTCCTTCATGGCCTGCTACCCTCGATAGAAAATGACGCGTATCCCGCTCTTCCATTCGTAGGCCGCAAGTCGGCCGCAGCCGGGTCTTGCGCTGCCACCCATAGGAAGCGGGACACGCGTCACCTATACTCGGGTTCACAGGTACTCTTGCCCCCAAAAACGTCAATGGTCAATCGCCAACTGAGAGTTGACCATTGACCGTTGACTGCTGGCTGCTGACTGTTGACTGTAGTATTATTGCCGCCGCAGCACGAACACTACACATTTTCGTACTGCGGCGGGGTTTGCGGCTGGTTTAGATCACCGCACCCACGACCTCCATCACCGGCCGGCGACGGCGCCGGCGACGGATGCCCGACGCCTTCGCCTGCGGATCGCGCGGCTCAGCCGTGCAGACCACCTCGATCGTGTCGGGCAGGTTCGCGGCGAACAGGTCCGCCTTGATCTCGTTCCACAGCCCGTCGGTGCGGGCAAAGATCCCACCCGTCAGCATGACGTTCATCTCGGGGCACGGGTCCACCTGGCGGATGTTGTCGATCAGGTTGCGAATGGCCGGCGTGTCCTCCGGGCGCGTGCCGTAGACGATCAACACGTCCGGCCGATGCAGCCCGACCAGCATCAGGACCTCGTCGTCCGGCACGCCGCCGCCCAGGAAATACACCTCCCAGCCACGGCTCTCCAGCACGTCGCAGATCATCTGCGCGCCCAGCTCCTCCGGCTCGTGCGGGGCACACATCAGAAGGGCCTTCTTGCCGCACGTGGGGGCGACATCCAGCATCCCCTGCAGCTGGTCCGCGATCATCCGGTTGATCCGCGTCGCCAACTGCTCCGTCGCGCGGTTGATGCGGTCCTGCTTCCAGAGCTTCTCTACATGGGCCATGGCCGGCCAGAGGAGGCTCTCGTACAGCTCAGCGGGCTTGCCGCCCTGTTCCAGCGCCTGGTGGATGATCATGCGGCAGGCCCGACGGTTGCCAGCCAGAAGGTGCTCGATATACGCCCTGTCGAGATTCTCAATCACCATTACCACGTTCTCCTGAAACCGTGTGACTGACCCCAGATTACCTTCCGAACGACCCATTTGTGTCAACATGGCGAATCTTGGTAAGATAGGTAAAGTTGACACCCTTACTATTCGGTCGATGGCAAAGCATTTCTTTAGGCCTGATAAGACTCAGGTGGGATCTGGCAACGCGACTGAACGACCAAGACCGTGTAACTGCTGACTGTTAGGGTAGTTCCAGCCTGCGGAATCCGCTCCAAAAAGCCATCGGAATCCCGCGGAGGTTCCGGGATTCAGCAATCAGTAGCCAGCAATGCCCTATAATATTGCCCTGTGATCCATTCCGTGACTTTTCGCCTTCGGGAAGGTGTTCTGCGTACACAATCAGACAGGCGCTTGCCATCAACCACGCTATGATGGCCGGACTTTTAACCCGGGCGAACAGGAGAAGCCTTCCATGGCTGGCAAGGTCTGGACGAATAGTAACGGTTTCGACATCAGCCTCGCGGTCCGCAAGCGCGTGCTTTGCGCCCTTCGCGCAGGCTGCGACTGGGTCGCCGCCAATCAAGTCCGGCACGAGTGGCCGAACTGGGATAACAACTTCGGCCGCCTGCTCGGCGCGGTTGCCACCAACAACGGCAAGTGGGCCTGGGCCATCTCCTGGAACGTAGCCCGCACGGCGCAGGGACTGCTCGCAGCCAGCCGGGTGCTCGGCAAGAACGTCGAATCCTTCGAGGCCGCCGCCGAACTCGGCCTCTTCCAGGACACTCGCCTGCAGATCTACGACCCGGAGTTCCCTAACCTCCGCGGCGCGATCCGCGAAGAGACCGTCAACTCCTTCCACATCAATCCCCGCGATGGCATGGAGTGCTCCCAGGGCTGGATCGCCAAGACACTCTACGATGGCAGGCGCGCCGACCCCATGTGGCTGGCCCGCGCCGGCGACCAACTCCGCTGGACCGTCAACTTCCTCATGCAACAGAAGGAATGGCCCATGGAGTACGTCTTCTTCGGCCGGGATAACTCGCCGAAGGAGCAGCCCTTCCCGAAACAGTACACGCGCGACGGCCTCTGGATGCGCTGGCCCAACCACCCGATCGCCTTCTGCTTCGCCGCCTTGCCGATCCCCCTCTGCCAATACGCCGCGATCACAGGCGACAAGAAGCTGGTCCTCAAGGGCGCGGTCCCGATGGCCGAATGGTTCCTCGACAACTTCTTTGATGAATCGACCGGCGCGTTGCAACTGCCCGAAGGCCAGGTCGGCCACCACAGCGCCGCCATCGCCGGCGTCCCACGGGCCGTCGGCAACGATGACGGCGCGATGGTCGCCGTGCTATGCCTCAACCGCGTGCAGCCGAACCGCAAATGGCTGGAACCCGCCCTCGCCAACGCCGACTGGTGGTCCAACGTCACACAGAAGATCCACCTGTTCTCCGCCGTGCCCGCGGCGATCCTGTTGATGCTCGACGCCGCCAGGCTGACCGGCCGGCGGCAGTACCTGGACTGGGTGCTCGGTCGCCTCGACGAGATGCTCACCCTGCAGTGCGACAAGTCCGATCCGCGCTTCCACGGCGGTTTCATGGGCGAGGACATCGAACGGATGTGCAAGTGGCTGGGCTGCCCAGCCGACAAGGTCATCAACCTGCGGATGACAAGCTACCTGCTGATCGGCCTGAGCAAGCTCGTCGCCACCGCCAGGACGTGGTCGCCGGCGTATTCGTGCTTCGGGTGGTGACTACCGACCCGCTTGGTCGCCTGCACGAATGACAATGTCGTCCGCATTGGACGATTTGGAGGATTCACCGCCGTCATCCCGGCCGTTCCTGCCCACGCTGTAAAGCAGGTAACCGGCATCACCGGGCTTGTAGACCAGAGGACCGCCGGAGAACTCATCAATCGGCACGCGCGGGAGATAGTCCGGGATGAGTTCGGCAAGATCCTTTGGATAGTTCCCTTTCTCCGCATGCCACGCAGCCAAGGCGTAGGCAGCTTGCACCACACGTCGCCTCATCGCCGCCGCAAGGCGGTGGTCATCCGCATGCCCGATGTTGGGAGTTATGAAAGCCACGAGACTATCGCCAAACAGCTCACTCCTGTACTGAAGCCGAACTCCCGGAGTGCTCACGAAGTAGCAGGCGAGGCGCCACAACCATGTTGCCCAGCCTTTATGGAAGGAGGCTTCGTACTCGGCGCGGTGCCGGTCCGACATGCGACGCCGCTCAGCATAGTCTGCAACTCGCAGCGGGGCGATGTCTCCATCCACGATGGCATTGACCCTTTGCAGGATCAAGTTGAAGTCAATGGTCCCGGACCGATAGAACGGACCGACGGTGCCATCCGGCAGACTGGCCGGGGCGCACATGACCACCATGACATCATCCAGCCGGCTGAAACGCTCGCCCACGTCGATGGCACGCTCGGCTGTGGGCAGATCGGGCAGAGACAAAAGCTCGCGCAGCATGTCCTTGCACCGCTCGGACGACAGGCCCGACCGCCGGAGGATCAGGCCTTCGACTTGCGATGCCAGGTCATCCGAGACCACACCTACCATGAAACCTATGAGGTTGACCCGCTGGGTGTAAAGCAGCCCCAGCCGGTGCAGCGCCTGCGTATCCTGCCACGCGCCATCCTGTTGGGCGACAATTAGAATTCCCTGTCAGCGACAATTAAAACTCCCTGGCTTTTGAGAGGTGGTCGGCTATTCAGGGTTCCTTCGAAAAGGAGCCTGGATGGTCACAGACCAGCAAGTCAGGAGGTTACATAGGTTGTTACAGACAGAGGACTCACAGGTGGTGGCAGCGGCGAAGGCGGGGATGGACGTGACGACCGCACGGAAGTATCGGCGGCTGATGCGGTTGCCCGGCGAGATCGCAGCTGCTCACACGTGGCGGACGCGGGGCGACCCCTTCGCGGAGGTTTGGGACGAGGTTCCGCCAGGAACTGGCGGTCAATCCGGGGCTGCAGGCCAAGGTGCTGTTCCAGGCGTTGCAGCGGAGGCATCCAGGTAGGTTCCAGGATGGGCAGTTGCGGTCGTTTCAGCGCGGGATCAAGACCTGGCGGGCGTGGAAGGACCGCCGCGGGAGGTGTTCTTCGCCCAGGTGCACGAGCCGGGCCGACTCTGCCAGTCGGACTTCACCCACCTGTCGGAGCTGGGCATTACGATCGCCGGCCAGCCGTTCGACCACATGATTTACCACTTCGTGTTGACGTACTCGAACTGGGAGCACGGCACGGTCTGCTTCTCGGAGAGCTATGAGAGCCTCTCGCAAGGCCTGCAGGACGCCCTGTGGGCCTTGGGCGGAGTCCCGGCCGAGCATCGAACGGATCGGTTGTCGGCGGCGGTGCATAACCTGTCCCGGTTCCTGGAGGCGGGATCGCGTAGCGAGCCGGAGTTCACGCGGCGCTGCCAGGGGTTGCTGGATCATTACGGGCTGCTGGGGCAGCGGATTCAGGCCGGCAAGGCCAACGAGAACGGCGATGTGGAGCAGCGTCATCACCGCTTCAAGCAAGCTCTGGAGCAGGCCCTGCTGCTGCGCGACGGCCGGGACTTTGCCAGCCGGGAACTCTATGAGGCCTTCCTGGGCGAGTTGTTTGAGCAACTCAACGCCGGGCGGCGGTCGCGGTTGGCGGAGGAACAGGCCCTCCTGCGCGACCTGCCGGATCGGCGGCTGGAAAGCGCCAGCGGCTGGATGTGAAGGTCGATACCGGCAGCCTGATCCATGTGGATCGCAACATCTACTCGGTGGACAGCCGGCTGATCGGGGAGAAGGTGGAAGTCCGGCTCTATGCGGAGCACCTGGAGATCTGGTACGCCCAGCGGCTCATCGAGCGGTTGGGGCGGCTTCGCGGCCGGCAGCGGCACCAGGTCTCGTACCGGCACATCATCGACTGGCTGGTCCGCAAGCCCGGGGCCTTCGAACAGTACCGCTATCGGGAGGACCTGTTCCCCACGAGCCGGTTCCGGATGGCATACGACCACCTGAAAGACACGCAGGCCGAGCGTGGGGTCAAGACGTACCTGCGGATCCTGTACCTGGCGGCTCGCCAGACACAGGACGGGGTGGATGAGGCGTTGCGGCACCTGTTGCAGGAAGGTCAGCCGATCTGTCTGGAGGCGGTGGAAGCCTTGGTGGACCGCCGGGAGGCGATCCCGCCGGTCACGCAGGTCCGAATCGAGCCGGTGGACCTGGCTGCGTATGACGCCTTGATGATCGGCCAGGAGGTGACCGTATGAAACCTCCCGAGCAAGAGAAGGCCACTCTGGAAGCCTGCCTGCGGGAACTGCACCTGCCGACGATCCGGGAGTGCTTTGAGGAACTGGCCCGGCAGGCGGAACAGGAAACCCTCAGCTACGAGCAGTTCCTGCTGACGCTGGTCCAACGCGAGTGCCAGGTTCGCCGGCAACACCGGCTTGAGCGATGCCTGCGGGAGTCGCGATTGCCGGCGGAGAAGAATCTGGCCGGCTTCGACCTGAAGCGGCTGCCGGCCAAGGTCACCCGGCAGGTGCGGACGCTGCTGGAAGGCAGCTTCGTGGATCGCCGGGAGAACGTATTGGTCTTCGGCAGCGTCGGCGGTGGCAAGACGCACCTTTTGTGGCGCGTTCGCGCAGGAGTTGATTCGCCAGGGCCGCAAGGTGTACTTCAGCACGTGCAGTCGGCTGGTGCAGGACCTGCTGGCGGCCAAGCGGGATCTGAAACTCAGTCGGTTGATCCAGAAGCTGGGCCGCTACGAAGCGGTGCTGATCGACGACCTGGGATACGTCCAGCAGAGCCGGGAAGAGATGGAGGTGCTATTCACCCTGCTAGCCGAGCGGTACGAGCGGGGCAGCGTGATGATCACCAGCAACCTGCCGTTCTCGAAGTGGGAGGCGATCTTCAAGGACCCGATGACCACGGCCGCGGCAATCGACCGGCTGGTGCACCATTGCGTGATCCTGGAACTGAACGTCCCAAGTTATCGGATCGAGCAGGCCAAAAAGAACCGGCCCGACGCCACCGACCCCTCCCCCGAGTGACGACCGGCCGGGCACTCTGACAATCTCACAGCAATTCACAGGAACTCACAGGCAGTTACAAAGAAAGAAAAAGGAGCAAAAAGAAAGAAACCAACAACCACGACCACGGCGGCGGAATCGGGAGATCTAATTGTCGTTGAAGAGGAAGGATAATTGTCGCTTGACACCATCCACGTCGGCGTCCAAGGCCCGTAGTCCGGCCCGTAGTGCGAGGGCATGGCTGGCGGCGTTACACAGATTCCCGTTCGCGATGCGGCTGCTCACCAGCTGCGGCGGGTTATGAGTATCGACCCAGGGAACGAAGAAACGCGGTCGCTGCGCCGCCTGAACAAGAATGTCCAACGGGCGCTGGTTTGCAGCCAGCCATGCCTCCACCAGGGCACGGTCTTCCGGTGAGATTCGCGCGCCATCCGCCTGGAAGACGCGCCATTCGATCGAGCTCCATCCGTGCCGGACCGTTTTTCCAGTCTGTCTGCCGCGGCGGGAGGTCCGGACGCTTCACGCGGACGAAGTCTTCATAGCGAACGAAGCACTGGCCCGGCGGGGGAAGCTGCGAAATGCCCAAATCCTGCAGGACAGCGGCTCGCGCCGTCGCATCGATCATCTCCGGCCCGAGCGCCTGGAAGATCGGGATGGCAGCGTTGTTCTCAGGCGTAGCACCATCCGACAGCAGCTGGTTCAGTGCTGCCAGGTAGTTGACTGTGCCATCCGAGTTCAGCGGGCCCGTCAGGTATGTCGTATCCCTGGCGATCCGCAGAGGCGGAGCGCTGACCGGCCAGAAGACCCACGCCAACACGAACAGCCCGGCCAGGACCAGGGTCAGCAACAGCCAGATCCACCGCCGCTGCCTCTTGCGGCTCGGGAGGGCCGAGTTTCCTGGTATGGTCGGTGGCGCGGCTGTCATAGCTCGACCTACTTGATCAGCCGAATCGCGAAGGGATAGCGGTATGCCTCGCCTTTGCTGGCCCGGATGGACGCCATGATGACCAGAACCAGGTTCGCAATCCCCAAAGCAGACAGCAGCAGATAACCGATCCCCATGATCAGCAGGGCCACGCCCACAATCACGCAGATCAGCACCGTGATCTGGAAGTTCAAGGCCTCTTTGCCCTGGTCATTCACAAAGGGATATTGATCTTTCTTGATGAGCCATACCACAAGCGGCCCGACAATGCACCCCAAGCCCCCGGTAAAGAACCCTGACAGGGCCAGCAGGTGACACAGCATCCCCCAGTTTCGTTCATCAGCCGGCATCGTACTTCCCGTAGTCTGTGTATTCTGATCCATGGTCTGATCTCCCTTCGCACGCACGCACAGGTTCGGCACACCTACTGCTATCGGACGACAGGCGGCATTTCCTTTCTCGCCGCTACTGCAAACTCACCTTCACCCGCCGTAAATGGCCTTGATCTTCCTGCCCAGGATCTCCTGCACCACCTTCGGGTTGGCCTTGCCGCCCGACGCCTTCATCACCGCCCCCATCAGGAACCCGAAAGAGGCCTTTTCCTTCTTGTGACCCGGCTTGGCGCACTCCACGGCGTTGGGGTTGGCCGCGATCGCCTCGTCCACGACCTTCTCCAGGGCCCCGGCATCCGACGTCTGGATCAGGTTCTCCCGCTCGGCGATCTGCTGCGGCCCGTCGGGCGCGGTCAGCATCTTCTCGGCGATCGCAGCAGCCGTGGTCGCATTGACCGTGCCCTTGGCGACCATGCCCGCCAGCTGCCCCATCCGCCCCGCGCCGACCCCCAATTCCGCGATCGTGCACTGCCGGGCATTGGCGTGCATCGACCAGAACGACACGAACTCCCGGGCCAGCGTCTTCGCCTCCCCGCCCGCCCCGACAGCCGCCTCGTACAGGTCCGCGGTCGCCCGGTCGGTGACGATCTGCACCGCCTCCGCCGCGCTGATGCCGAACGTCTCCAGGTACCGTGCCTGCCGCGCCAGGGGCAGTTCCGGCATCGCCGCCCGGATGCTCGCCAGCCACGCCTCGTCCGGCACCACCGGCACCAGGTCCGGGTCGGGGAAGTACCGGTAGTCGTGTGCCTCCTCCTTGCCCCGCTGGAACTCGCTGACGCCCCGGTCGTCGTCCCAGCCGCGGTTCTCCTTGCCATACTTCTGTAACGTGTACGAATGGTCCGCCCGCCACTCGTCCACTTGCCGGCCGATCTCGTAAGCGATCGCGTTGCGGACGCTGCGAAAGGAGTTGAGGTTCTTGATCTCGATGATGGGCGTGCGGTACTCCCGCCCGTCCACGTCCGTGATCGCCACGTTGACGTTCGGCTCGAACCGCATGTGCCCCTTCTGCATATCGGCCTCGCTGATGCCCAGCCACCGCACCAGCCGCTGCAACTCCACGCAGAACGCATACGCCTCGTCCGCCCCGGCGATGTCCGGCTCGGTAACGATCTCCAGCAGCGCGGTGCCCGCGCGGTTCAGGTCGACGCGGGTATGGTCCAGCCCCTCGTGCAGGTTCTTGCCGGCGTCCTCCTCCAGGTGCGCCCGGCGGATGCGGATCCGCTTGAGGCCGGCCTCGGTCTGCAGGTCGAAGTACCCGTCCTTGCACAGCGGCAGATCGTACTGGCTGATCTGGTAGTTCTTGGGCAGGTCCGGGTAGTAGTAGCTCTTCCGGTCCCACTTGGTGAAACCCGGAATCTCGCACCCGACCGCCATCCCCAGCAGAATGGAATACTCCACCGCCTTGCGGTTGATCACCGGCAGCACGCCCGGCATGCCCATGCAGACCGGACAGACCCGGCTGTTCGGCTCGCCCCCGAAGTCAATCGGGCAGGAGCAGAACATCTTGGTCTTGGTCGCCAGTTGAACGTGGATTTCCAGCCCGATGATCGGGCGGATCTGAATGTCGGTTGTTGTGGTCATATCCCCAAGTCCATGACTATGCGCCTTCGCCAAACCATGTCCGCAAGATTGACTTCAGCTTGGCAAAGGCTTGGTCGGTACATCTGTCGAAACCTACCTTGGCGGCAAGCTCCTCGTACATTGCGGAAGATTGCGGCAGCTTCACGACCCTCAGGGCCGCCTCTAACGCCTCTTTCGGCCGAGCAGGCTTCGCGGCCTGTTCGGCGAGATACCCTTTCTGCCTCAGCCAGTCCCGCAGACTTGGGGTCCGCCCTCTCCACCCGAGCGCCGCCTCGACGTGCGGGGAGTCGCTCCACACCCACACATCCAGTTCCGGCACAAGAACGATGGTTGTCGCACGGTCTCTCCAACCCGCAGCTGTGAGACTCCTGTTGATCTGTTCCTCCAGTTCCGCCGGCGTCACATCTTCTTGGCCGCATCCTTCGTGGTCGAACATGAGGATGGCATGTTCGTACTGGCCCACAAAGGCACCGAGGTACTCTGCGCCTTCGCAGCGACAACCCGCGTCAGTCTCAGGATGCCGCTGCACGTCGAAACGTATGCTGCGCATGCCAACGCTTTGATGCCTGTGCAGGATTCCCGTAATCGCCGCCTGCATGTCCCGGTCCGCAACGAGTACAAGGAGGTCACCAAGCATGCCTTCGGAGCTCATCCCAGTACCCCACTGGCGTAGAGCACGCTGAGATTGGGTTCCCCCTTCCATTGCCGCAGCCGGGGATGCTCGCTGCCTCGAACGATTTTCGTGCCGCTCTCCTCGTCGTGGGAGAACACAAGCACGTTCTCAGGCTTCGTCACCGATAGCACGGTCGGAGAATGCGTTGCCGCAAGGACTTGTCCATCGTACACGGAACTGAGCGACTGCGTGACAATCTCAATGTTCAGCGGATGGATGCTGGTCTCCGGTTCCTCAATAAGGTAGACCGTGCCCTCTGACGGAAGATAGGCGATCAGAGTGAGTGCCAGCAGTCGCAACGTTCCGTCAGATAGCAGCCATGAGGGTACCTCAAGGCCATTTGTGTACTGCACCATCAGGTAGCAGTAACGATCCTCCGGCCTCTCTATGACGCGAAGGCTTTGTACGCCAGGCAGAGCCTGGCGTACATGGGCAATCCAGTCTTTGTAGCGGCTTGGTGACTGGTCCTGGAGTCCGTGGACGAGCCAAGGAAGTTTGGAACCCGTCTTGGTAAATGCCTTTGGCTGACCGGGTCGCGAGGCGTTGCGAAGATCTGACGAAGACAGCTCTACCGGAACTACCTGCCGCCGCAGGATGCCGTCCAGCCAGATTGGGGTGGGGCATCTCGACGGCCATAACCCTTGGAAGATCGGACGATTGCCATCGCGGTACACACCTATGCCGGCGTGGCCCACTTCAAAGACATCCGGCTTGAGTTCGGATACTTCAGCAATAACCGTATAGTCATCTGACGGCTTGTCGGGGAATATAAGGCTTCGCCATGGTTTCGACCGCCCGTCAGACTTGAGGAACAGGGTGTTCGCGTCCCGATATTCGGGTTCCGCGTCCGGGCCAGGATAGTCTTGAGACAAAAGCATCTGCTCGTACAGGACCAGGGCTTCATCATCCTCACTCAGGCCCACTGCGATCTCATAGCGAATTGCGTACTCTTTGCCTTCCAAGGCAACCCCAGCGGGAGGCCGCTTGTCTTCGGGCACCACCGCTTCGATAGCCAATTCAAAGCGGCGGCCGGTGCGTTGCCAGAACAAATCGTGAATGCTGGAACCACGCTCGGTAATTGCGGCCTCCAGACCATCCGACGCTAACCGGCTAAGGAAACTGAGCACATCCAGAAAGCTGCTCTTGCCGCTGCTATTAGGACCGACAAGGACTTGGAACGAGTCGAGCGGCTGCCGCACTCGTTTCAGGCATCGATAGTTCAAGGCTTCTACCAGCCGGATCATGTTTCTGCCTCGCGATCTTCCCCGCCACCCTTCACTCGCCACTGTCGTCGTTGCTGTTACTCAGCACTCGGCACTCAGGACTCAGCACTCGCCGCTGCCGTCTGCGGCGCTTTCCTATGCCACTCCGTCCCCCCCTGATACGCCCACGCCACCTGCAACAAGCGTCCTTCGGCAAAGTGCCGCCCCATCAGCTGCATCCCGATCGGCAGGCCCTCGCCGCTGAACCCGCACGGCACGCTGATCCCCGGAATCCCCGCCAGGTTCGCCGAAATCGTATAGATGTCCGCCAGGTACATCGCCAAGGGGTCGCTGCTCATCTGCCCGAACGCCCAGGCCGGCCCAGGCGCCGTCGGCGAGACGATCACGTCGCACTTCTCGAACGCCGCCTCAAAGTCCCGCTTGATCAGCGTCCGCACCTTCAGCGCCTTCAGGTAGTACGCATCGTAGTACCCGCTCGACAGCGTGAACGTCCCCAGCATGATGCGGCGCTTCACCTCCTGGCCGAACCCCTCCTGTCGGCTGGCACAGTACAGATCTATATAATCCTTCGGATCCGCCGTGCGGTACCCGTAATGCACCCCGTCATACCGCGCCAGGTTGCTACTGGCCTCGGCCGTCGCAACGATGTAGTACGTCGCCACCGCGTACTTCAGGTGCGGCAGGTGCACCTCGACGATCTGGGCCCCCTTGCCCTTGAGCACCTCGATCGCCGCCATCACCGCCGCCTTGACCTGCGGATCCAGCCCCTCGCCGAAGTACTCCGCTGCGATACCCACCCGCAGCGGCAGTTGGAGCGTTTCAATGTCCTTCAGGTAATCCGGCACCGGCTCGCTCGCCGAGGTCGAGTCCCGCATGTCGTGCCCGGCGATCGCCTGCAGCACCAGCGCCGCATCCCGCGCATCCACGCCAAACGGCCCGATCTGGTCCAGACTGCTCCCGTACGCCACCAGCCCGAATCGGCTGACCCGCCCGTACGTCGGCTTCAGGCCCGTGATCCCGCAGAAGCTGGCCGGCTGGCGGATCGACCCTCCCGTGTCGCTGCCCAGCGACACCGGCACCATGCGAGCCGCCACCGCCGCCGCCGAACCGCCCGAGGAACCCCCCGGCACCTTGCCGGTATCCCAGGGGTTTCGCGTCTGCATGAACGCCGAGTTCTCCGTCGACGAACCCATCGCGAACTCGTCCAGGTTGCATTTGCCAACCACGATCGCTCCGGCTGCGGCCAGCCTGTCGATCACGTGGGCGTTGTACGGGCTCTCGAAGTTGCCGAGGATCTTCGACCCGCACGTCGTCCGGCCAACCCGCGTGCACATGTTGTCCTTGACCGCGATCGGCACACCCGCCAGCAGCCCCACCTGCTCGCCCGCGGCGATCCGTTCGTCGACCGCTCGCGCCGCCTCCAGCGCCCCCTTCTCATCGACCCAGAGGAACGCCCGAACACCCGGATCGAGCCGGCGGATCGCCTCCAGCGACTCGCCCACGGCCTTTTCCGCCGCGACCCGCCGCTCCCGGACCGCCCGGCTCAGTTCATATGCCGTCTGCATCGTAGCCCTTGTCTTCCTGTCCGCCGTCTCACGTATCCGGCAATTCCGGCGCCGCCGTCCTCGCCCCCTGCCCCCGCCGCTTGCTCCCTGCTTGCTGTTTCTGAACCCTGAACCCTGAACCCTGAACCCTCGACGCTTTCGTCACGCGCTATCCTGCTCCAGCACTTTCGGCACGCGGAAGAAGTTCCCGTCGCGCTGCGGCGCACCAGCCAGCACCCCGTCCGGTCCCAGCGGCTGCGTGGTCAGGCCCACCTCGTCCGGCCGCAGAACGTTGTGGATCGGCAGGGCGTGGGCGGTGGGCTCGACAGCCGACGTATCCAATTCGTTGAGCCTGCTCGAAGTACGCCACGATCGAGGAGAGCTGCTCGCTGAACAGCGCCACCTCCTGATCCGATAGCTTCAACCGCCCCAGGAACCCGATGTGCCGCACCTGCTCCGCGCTGATCTTCTTGCCATCCGCCATGGAACCCGCCTCACACCTGTCTTGGACGACACTTGCCCGGCCACCTCCCAGCGGTGATCGGCTCATGCTGCCCGCCGCAGTGCCACCACCCGCAACCCGTCACCCGCTACCCCGCTTCCGTCGTTGTCGTTCGCCCCGTAACCCGCGCCCCGTCTTCCGCCGTTGTCGTTCGTCCCGCGTCCCGCGTCCCGCGACCCGTTCTTCGTAACCCGTAACCCGTTACCCGCTTCTCCCGCGCAAGCAAAAACGAGGCCGTCGGCAGCCTCGTTTGTAACCGTCCTCAAAGTATTCGTAAAGCCCGCTGAGCCTAGGCCTTGGCCTTCTCGGGTTTCCAGGTCCGCTTCGTCGGCTTGGTCACCAGCCCCAGCCGCAAGGCCTTCGTGGATACCTTGATACGAACGACGCGGCCGTTCACCACCGCCTTGACCTTCTGGATGTTGGGCTTGAAGGCCCGATGGGCCGTCCCGGTCGTCTTCACACCCACGCCGCCCAGGTACTTCGCCTTGCCGCGGCGGGAGATGCTGCGGCCGTGCACGGTCTTCTTGCCGGTAAGTGCGCAAACTCGAGGCATCGCTAGGACTCCACTGGGATTCTTACGTAGCTTCCCACGTCGAAAACGGATATGGTATCGTATGCCGCCCGAAATTCAAGCCCGGCTATGCGACATTCGGCATCGCCTACCGCGGCCCGGCAATCGCAACGCACCGCCAAGCGTTATACTGGACAGAACGGTGGAACGCACAGGGCAGACAACCGATCCGGCCGACCTGGTCCGACTGGCCATCTCCGGCCGGACTCAGGCCGTAGAGCAGCTTGTAGATCTTTACGCGCCAAGGCTTTACGGCCTGCTGTACCGGATGACCGGCTCGGCGCCCGACGCGGAGGACTTGCTCCAGGAGACCCTCATCAAGATGCTGCGGGCCCTGGGCAACTACCGCGAGAGCGGCCGGTTCGAACCGTGGCTGTTCAGCATCGCAGCCAACCTGGCCAGGGATTGGCTGCGGCGGCAGGGCCGTTCGCTGGTGGCTGCGGCACCCGGCACAGCCGAACGAACGGAGATGACGGTCGCCTCGGAGGTCCCCGGGGTCGACGAGCGGCTGGTCCAGGCTGAACAGGTCGACCAGCTGCAGAAGGCCCTGGCCGAGCTGTCCGAGGCGGAGCGGCAGGTGATCTCCCTGCGATTCTTCTCCGATCTGTCTTTTAAGGAGATCGCCGCCGCCCTGGATGTCCCGCTGGGAACGGCCTTGGCAAGGGCCCACCGGGGCCTGAAGCACCTGAAAGCCAGGTTGCAGGCCGATTCGCAGGACAAGGTGTGATAACACGCTGGAGCGACTGAAGTGACTACGCGAGACGATAGACCGGCACAGTTCAAGGCCCTGATCGACGAGATCACAGCCGCCGAGAACGCCCTTCGCGGGCGGTTCCAGGACACGCCTGTACCCAGCCCGCAGGTCCTGGACCGGATCAAGGCGCGTCTGACGGCGGAGGCGGTCCAGCTGACCCGCACGGGCAGGCCACGTACGCTCTGGTTCGCCTGGGCCAGTGCGACAGCCGCCGCGATCCTGTTGGCCATCAGCGCGGGGCTGTATTTCCGGACCTCGATGCAGCTCAGCCCGACAGACCAGGCCGCGGTCGGCGCACCCCCTGCCCAGGTCTCCCTGGATGCCTTCGCCGCCAGCCTGCCCAAGGTGATGACGGAAGAGGATCCGGCAGTGCGCGAGCTCGACAGCGACATGCAGGACTTGGAATCGCAGGCCGCAAGCAGCCCGGACAGCGCCCAGTCACACCAGCAGCCTTCAGCCACTGGAACCAGCGGCACGCCGGAGGGCCAGGACTTGGCTAGGACCGGCTGGACCCGGCTCGCCGAACAAGAGTATGCCTGGCAGCCGGTGACAGCCGCCGATGGGAGCGATGCATGAGGTCGGCAATGGACAAGCGTCCCGGGAGGGTCGCCGGAAAAGCCGTTGTGGCAATAGGCATGGCTGCGGCACTCGTGGCTGGTGTGACCCTGTTCCCATTGCAAGCCGCATTCGGGCAGCAGGAGAAGCCGGCCGCCCAGGTCGAACCAACCACCGGCCAGGCCGCCGCACCTGCCGAAGATCCGCCAGCCGAAGGCTCGACGCCGACGGGCGACTTCGGCGACTGGCCGGCGCCCGCGACCAGGCCCTCTTTTGACGGTCACGGCCGGGCCGGAGGCTCCTCGCGGCCGTCGATGGGGCCGCTGCGTGACGAGATGCTGTGGAAGATGCTCGGGGAGTTCTACCCGGACAAGGTCGCCGAGATTCGGTCGTTACGGGAGAAGGACCCCGCCAGGTTCGCCCAGATCGAGCGCCAAATGCGGCCCTGGCTGCGGGAGTTGCGCGAGGCGCATGCCCAGAACCCGAAGCTAGCCGAACTCATGGTGCGGCAGCATCGCAACGAGATGGCCATCCACCAGTGGCAGGCCCGCTACACGAACGCCACTGAAGAGCAGCGGCCAGCATTGGCGCAGGAGGGCGCAAGTTGGCCGAGGCGCGGGTAGACCTGCGTCTGCAGCGGGAGCACATGCGGATCCAGTTCATGGAGAAGCGCCTCCACGACCTGAAGAAGGGACTGGAGGACCGTCAGAGCAATGAGGACCACATCGTGGACCAGGAGTTCGAGGCCATGAGCACGTCGGACCCGTCGCACACACCCCCCCCGCAGCCCTAGACTTGCCCGCCAATATCCCTACAGTAGCGTCCACGTACCGGGCCGGCGGAACGAAGTGGGTCGCGCCTTGCATGCGCCTTTCCGGACAGCCTTGACCGATGGCATGCGCCTGGCTGGCAAAAGGACGCCACAATGAACCGCGCGAATGCGCAGGCACGCGGGAAGGACCCTCGCAAGGGCGGTCCTGACGATCGCCGCTGGGCCGGCGCACTGGCGGTGGCGGCAACCATTGGCATCGCCCTGCTGGCCGCCAACAGCATGGCCAGCTGCCTGTTCATGGCCGGCAAGAACACGGGCGTCGAAAGTGTCCCCCAACCCATCGGCTGGATTACGCAACTGCTGGAGGTGGAGTCCTGGCCGACCTTCGAGTCCTCCGAGGTCCGCTGGGTCATCTGGGGCCTGGCGACCGTCGCCCTGATTGTGCCAGCCGTCGCATTCGGTCGCCGACGGGACGCGACCGACGCCAGCCGGCCTACCTTTGAACTTCTGGTCCTGGTTTGCGGATCTCTGGCATTGCTCGTAACCGTGCGGGCAATCTTCGTAGCCGTGCCTGTCGTGGGCCTGGCGTGGACCTGGCAGATGGCCTTGGGGCTGGTCTGGATGCTGGCGGTGTACGCGTGGACCGTGCGACTCTCCGTCGCGACGATCTTCGCGCGACGGGCCTCGCCCTGGCCGGCCTGTCGGCCCTGAGCCTCCTGTGCTGCCTGCAGGGATCCCAGGAGTATCCAACCTGGCCGTCCGGGAACGTGCTCTTCCAGACCACCGCGTGCCTGGCCGCCGCGTTCCTGCTCGGCTCATGGTGCTATGCCCTTTGGGCGGACGCGCGGAAGAACCAACCACGGAGCTATCCAGCCGCCCTGATGGTCTTGGGCCTACTGACGCTGGTGCTGGTCGTGCTATGGATGGCCGGTCGACGCGGCGGCATCCTCGGGCTGTCCGCCGGCGCGACATTCATAGGGCTGTTGGTGTGGGCGGGCCCCCGCTATCGGCACGGCTCGCCAGCGGCGCGGCAAACGACGCCGCGCCCTCGGAACCAGCCCGCAGCGCAGCAAGGAGACCCTGGCACCGGCCAGGATCCCGACCCCGGGCGCGTACGTGCGCTTTCCGCCTGGGCCCGGTACGTATTGCTGGCATCCGTATTGGCGGCCATCGCGGCAGGCGCCGCCTTCGGGCCGCGGATTCTGCGCGGGCCGGTGGCAGTCGGTGCAGTATCGCCTGGCGATGTACGAAGGGACCTGGTCGATCCTGCATGACAAGGCGTGGACCCCGCTGGTCGGTGTCGGTCCCGGACACCTGGGCTTCGCCCTGCAGACGTGGGTCCGGCCGCTGCACGCGGAATCCCCCCGGCTCTTCCACGGTGACATCGCGGACCACGCGCACAGCGAGCCGTTGGAAGCCCTGGCCGAACTGGGCATTCCGCTGGGCCTGGTCTACCTGGCGTTGCCCCTGGGCGGCCTGGTCGGTTTTGCGATGGCGTATCGCAGGACCGCCGAGCCCTGCCGGCGCGTCACGATCCTCGGAACCGGGGCGGCCCTGGCCTCGGTGCTGGCCGCGGAAGCAATCAGTGTCGGCATGCGTACGCCGGGGACAGCCATGCTGGTCTGGACGTTGGTGGGGATGGGCTGGGCGTGCGGAGCGCAGCTCGGCGGCTTCGAGCGACTGGTGCGATGGACGCAGCCGTCCCGTCAGCTGGCGCGTGTCGATAACCAGGTGTTGCGAAGCGTCGCCGCCGCGGGCGTCGAGCTTGGTGCTCCTGGGCCTGGCCTGCCGGAGCATGCTGGCCGCCAATCGCCTGTTCAAAGCCCAGCAGGCCTGGAACATCGGCAACTATGCCGAGGCCACCCGGCTGTTGGAAGACCCCGCGTGCGTGCCGACGACCGGTTCGTGGATGGCCTGGAAACGGTATCAGGGACGGGGGTACTACGTACTGCTGCAGCAGCATCCAGCCGATGATGCGATGTACCGCGCCAAGGCCGTCGATACGCTGAATGAGCTGGTCAACGCGTGCCCGGCCTACCTCGATACCCCGGTCTGGCTGGCCAGGGTCACCCGGGATACCAGCCGGCAAAAGGCGATCTGCGAGCGGTTCCTGCGTCTCGACCCCTATGATCCGCAGGCACGCTGCCTCGAGGCAACGTTCCCGGACACGGCGCCCGCCGCCCGCTTGCAATCCCTCCGTCTGGCGCTTCGTAATGCATGCGTCGACGCGAAAGTGGTCCGCGCGCTGATGCCCCCCGCCGAGGACCCCACGGGCCGGGAAGTGCTCGCACAATGGATGACCGATGCGCAGCAGGCCCTGCAGCAGCCCGATCCGGCCCGGTGGACCGATCCGCTGGCCCTGGAGACCCTGCGGGTGCACGTCGTGCTGGCCGGCCAGCAGGGCCGGTTCACCGACGCCGTGGGCCTGGCTGACCAGGCGGCTGTGCTGCTGAAGCATCTGTCGGCTGATCCCTGGCGCAGCCGCCTGGAGACGGTCGAGCTGGAGGTATACCTGGACCAAGCGTGGTTCGGATGGCTCGTGGCGCCCGAGACGACACGGCACATCCTGGAGGCCCTGGACACCCGCGTGCGCGACCTGGTGCCCGGTGTGGCCGAGACGCTCAGCCAGCAGATGGCGTCACACGTTGCAGCCATGCTCTGGTTCGCCGAAAACAGACCCGATCAGGCCGACCGGGTCCTCTACCACAGCGACCCCGCGATCCCAAAGCAGATCCTGCTGAGGATGCGATGCCTGGCATACGCCAGACTGATGGTCCTGGCTGGCTCGCGGACGGAGGCATCAAAGGTCGAGACCTGGACCAGCCGCGGACAACAGGCCCTGGGCGAGAACCTGTGGCGCAAGGCCCTGGCCCTGTGCAACTCCCGGGCGCAGGCGCCTGGTGGTTCGGCGTGCTCAACGACGAGTGACGCAGCGACAGGCCTGCCCGGGGGCGCCGCCCAAACGGCCGCAGATCGCTGCGGTGCTGCCCGGTGGCTGGCTGCTGATGGGATGGCCCGCGGGCGCGGGGACCGGTATACTGGAAGCGACGCAAGGCAACCTGTGTTCGCACCCGCAACGGCAAGGAGTCATCATGCGTATACGGATCATACTGATCGCAGCCGCCCTGCTGGGTCTCCTGCAACCAGCCATCGGGCAGTCGTTGCCTGGACCCGCGACCGCGCCAGCCATGGGGCAACCGGTCTTCCGCTTCGCCGCCATCGCCGACCCGCACATCGAAAAGGTCGAGACGATCGAGAACCTGCGGCGGTTCCTCTACACGATGAAGGACCAGCCCGTCGACTTCCTGGTCATCCTGGGCGACATCTGCGACTACATGCCCGACCTGCTGGAGCAGACCGGCCGCGTCCTGCGCAACAGCCCGCTGAAGGTGTACGCCATCCCGGGCAACAAGGACAACGACTACGGCAAAGACCCCGACTGGTACCGGACGGCGCTGGGCGAGCCCTACTACACGTTCGAGCACAAGGGCTGGCGGTTCGTCATGTACGACAGCTTCGACCCGCCGCCGGATGAGTGGCTCCCTGCCCAGCTCTCATCGGCTGAGCCCGTCATCTTCTGCGCCCACGCCCCGCCGGACCCGCGCGACCTGCTGACCGGCAAAGGCCCCTGGGGCGATGTCGGCCGGCACGACAACGTGAAGATCGCTCTGGCCGGGCATTGGCACCGCCGCGCGACGGGGCAGGCCGGGTCGGTCACCTTCGAGGTCCTAACCGACTGCTTCCTGCGCGGCAAGGAGAGCCCCGGCACGTACTACATCCTCGATGCCCTGCCCTCCGGCAAGGTCACGATCCACGAGCATGCAGTGGCTGACATGAAACTCCGCGAGCCGCCGGATGCCGTACCGACCGTAGCGATCAAGCCGCTCCCCGACGGACAGGTCCTCCGCGGCACAGCCGTCATCACCGGCACAGACTGGCGACGACAAGGGCGTCCGGCGGGTGGAATACAGCATCGACTGGGGCCCGTGGCAGCCAGCCGAGGGCACCGCCGAGTGGACGGCCCGCGTGGACACCCGCAACCTGCCCGACGGCCCGCACCTGCTCCGCGCAGTCGATCGACACAGCCAATCAGGCGTCGCTCCACCTGGCCAAGGTAGTCGTAGCGACCGAGAACCACCTGGCACCGGGGCGGGTGTTCGCTTTCCAACAAGGCCACGACGCCTACACCGGCTGCACCGACGCGACGGCCAAGCGTTTCGCCAAGGCGGTCAACGGCACGCCGGGACAGCCCAGCGACCTGCAGTGCTGGACCTGGAAGAAGGGCCAGGACGAGTTCAACGAGTTCTACATCCGCTTTGACCTCACCGGGTCACGCATCCCCGCCGACGCAAAGATCAAGCGCGTCAGCCTGACCCTGTACAGCCCCTGGCAGCACAGCATCGATTCCGCCGGCAAGCTCTGCCGCTACTTCGTCGGCCTGCCGGACGCATGGAAGGGCGACATGACCTTCGCGACCCGGCCGGCCAAACCGGGCTGGCTCGACGAGCCCCAACCCGCCCCGGTCCTGACCGGCACCTGGCCGCGACTGCCCTGGTGGTACCTGGCGGAGCTCCCCATGCCGGTAATGGTCGACCTGACACCGATCAAAGACACGGTGCGGCAGTGGCTGCGCTCCCCCGCCTCCAACCACGGCCTGGTCTTCTCGCCCGCAGCTGGCCAGAGCTACAACATGTCCGCCCGCGGCAGCCGCTGCCCCGACGCGCGGTTCCGGCCCATCTTGGAAATCGAGATTGAGCCTACCTCGCCACCCCCGGCGTCTGGACCGGCCACGCCCACGCCTGGACCTTTCCCTTGAACAGCGCCTCGCACATCATCAACCGCTCCTGCTGGCTACGAAGCACCGCCGCGTGAACAGACACGGGATCGAACCCCCGGAGGACCGCCTGCCGCAGTGCCGCCTCGACAGCCGCATGATCCACCCTTCCCGCCAGGTTGTCCATCTCGAGCGGATCAGCCTGCAGGTCGAACAGCAGCGGCGGCTGCCCGTGGACGTACACGAATTTGTAACGCCCCCGGCGGATCGCCCGCATCGGCGCGAGCATCCCCTCGCCCATGTACTCGATGATCGCCTCGTCCTTCCACCCGACCAGCGAGCCGTCCAGCCCCGCGGCAAAGGACTGGCCATCCAACGCGTGCCCGGCCGGCGGGAGGCCCGCCCATTCCAGCACCGTCGCAAACAGGTCGACCAGCGACACCGTCTCCGCCGCGCGGTACCCCGCCCGGCTGCCGGGCCGGTGGACGATCAGCGGCACGCGGGCCGACCATTCGTGGACGGTACGCTTGAACCACATGCCATGCTCGCCCATCATGTCGCCGTGGTCGCTGGTGAACAGGACCAGCGTGTCCTCGCGCAGGCCCAGCCGCTCCAGCGCCCCCAGCAACTGCCCCGCCTTGTCATCCACGTAACTGATCATGCCGTAATACGCCCGACGGCTGGCAAGGACCCGCTCCGCGCTCGGCCCATACTTGTCCAGTTCGTGATGGATGTGCAACCATTGCTGCAGCGGATGCATCGCCTCGAAGGCCGGCGCCGCCGCAGCCGGCGCGTCCATCTCCACGCCCTCGTACAAGTCCCAGTACTTCCGCGAAATCATGTACGGGTCGTGCGGATGAGTGTACGAGACGCACAGGAAGAACGGCCGACCGTCTGGCTCGCCCGCCAGCGACTCCAACCGCTCCAGCACGCGGCGCTGGCTGTCCTCGTCGTAGGCGATCTGGTCCGTGACCTCGGCCGCACCCGACCTCTGGAGCTTCTTCGCACTGCTGCCGGGATTGCCGTGCATGCCGCGCCGCCAGTCGGGCGTCCACTCGAAGGTCGCCGGGTAGATGTCGCTGTTGAGCCGCTCCTCGAAGCCATGCAGCTGGTCCGGCCCGACGAAGTGCATCTTGCCAGCCAGGATCGTGCGATAGCCGCCTCGCCTCAGATGATGCAGAAAGGTCGGCACCGAGGCCGGTAGTTCCGCCCCGTTGTCGTAGGAGCCGATCGCGCTGGCCAGCCGCCCCGAGACCATCGACTGCCGGCTCGGTACGCACAGCGGGCTGTTGCAGTAGCAGTTCTCGAAGACCGTGCCCCGTGCAGCCAGCGCGTCAAGGTTCGGCGTGCGAGCGATCGGATGCCCATACGCCGCCAGCGCCGGCGCCGCAAGCTGGTCCGCCATGATCATCAGGATGTTCATCGCGCAAAACCCTCCAGCCGGACTCTCAGCAGGGATTATGCGGCAGCGACCCGGCGTGCGTCCACACCTCACCGCCGGCTCAGACGCTCATACACCTCGTTGTAATACAGTGCGTTCTCCACCGGCGTATTGGCCGGAATATGATTCCCCACCGCCAGGAAAAACCCCGGGCATTTCTTCCCGATCGCCATGCACCGCTCGACCTCCCTGCGGATCTGCGCCCGCGTCCCGCTCAGCAGCACCCGCGTATCAGCGTTGCCGACAAAGGCGATCCGCTCGCCATACCGCTGGGCCACGTACGACATGTCCGTACTCGGCTCCATTACCAGGCAGTGCACCCCGCAGGCTGCAATGTCGTCGATGAACTCTGTGTAGTTCCCGTCCGCCGTGTAGAGGATCTTCTTGCCCGCCTCCCGCAAGGGCTGCAGCAGCCGCCGGTAGTTGGGGAACACGTACGTTCGGTACCAGTCCGGCCGGAAGATCGCACCGCTCGTCCACACGATGTCGTCATGCACCATGACCACCGGCACATCGCTCGCTGCCAACGCGTCGAAGTACTGCTGCACCCATCGGCAGTACCGGTTGGTCATCTCGCCGAAGGCCGCCAGGTCCGTCCCAGCCGCCAGCAAGAGCATCTCCCAGCCGAAGATGTCGATCAGCCCGGACACGCACGTCACGTACACGCCCGTCATGTTGACCAGGCCCGGCAGCTCGCGGCAATTGGCGCGGTAGTGGTCCTCGAACCGCCGAACCAGCGCCGCGCGATCCTTCCAGCCGTACGCCGCCATCGGGTCGAACGCCAGCACCTCCTCCGGCTCGCGAAAGGGACAGCGGACCGTATCGCGGCGATCCACCCCGCCGGCTGCGTACTCGGCGTGGCCCATGTCCGTGCACAGGTCGCCGAACTCCCGTCGGTGGATCAGGATCGACCACCAGAGGTCGTAGTTCCAGGCGCGGATGAAGGCCTGGCTCGCCTGCCACCGGACCGATGGGGAGCTGTCGGGGGCGGCCTGGATGCCTGTGACTGCCGCAATCATGGGCCAGTGCTCGTGCGCCGAGTACTCCGTCCGCGGCACGCGCGGCGGCATCTGGAGATTCAGTGCAGCCCAGCCATCGTCATAGCTCATAGGAACCCGCCCGCCAGAAACCGCCTGGACGCTTGCAGCAACTTCACATCCATGGTCAGGCAGACAAGAGTACTGGCGGCGCAGAGTGTGGGCAATCCCTAGACGAATACACTCATGACACGTAGGTATTTCTACCGATGACTACTAAGGTACATGGGAGAGGAATACTAGGTAGAAGCGGCACGTTAACCGAAAAAGCATGCAGACGTGCGGCGAGCTGCATCCACGCCGGCAGCAACACCGACTCTGATTCGCTGTTGCCGGAAATGATGCTGCGTGGCGGGGAATACCGGACGCAGGGTCCGGCCATCCTGGGCAAAAGAAAACAGGCCGCGCGGGCAATCGCACCCTAGAGTCCCCGACTGAAGTCCCCCGGCGATTGTCCAACCTCAAGCGGGTTCGTCGCGCCTGTTTCCCTTTGCCTGGGATCGCAGCCTCCAAGGCACAGCCATGATCGGCACGCCCCCGCTGCCGACCCCAGCCATACCCGGCGACACCCGCCAGAGCCACGCCGCTGGATTGTGACACCCCTTGCCTGCCTCCCCTGCGGAAATGCCTCTTTCGGGACTAACCGATTCCGCCGTCCGAAATGGCCGATACACGAGATGAAGCTTGGCTGCGCACAAACGTCCTTGACCGGAGCTACGCAATCATGAAACAGGACCTGCTCGACCTGATCAGCCGTTCCACGACACTGCCGACCATGCCGCAGGTGGTCGTCCGATTCCTGGAGATCTCCGCTGATGAACGCTGCGACGCCCAGCACATCGTCAACGTCCTCAAGGCCGACCCCGGCATCTGCGGTGAACTGCTGCGGATGACCAACTCGGCCCTCTTCGGTGTGACCCGCCAGGTCTCCTCGCTCCAGCAGGCCATCGCCCTGCTGGGCCTGTCACGCGTCCGCACGCTGGTCCTGGGCCGCTACCTCGTCGACCGGCTCGACACCTCCGTCACCCAGCTCGAAAGCCTCGGCTTCAGCTACTACTGGCGGCGGGCCCTCGCCTCGGCCGTACTCGCTACTCGCTTCGCCGACTATCTGGCCCCCCGGCAGCACGAGGAAGCCTTCATCGGCGGCCTGCTGGCCGATACCGGCGTGGTCGCCATGCTCCAGGCCATCGGCAAGGTCTACTCCCAGATCGTCGTGGACTACGCCCCGCTGCACGGCCAGCACTACGTCGAGCGCGAACGCGCCGCCCTGGGCCTCACCCACGCCGACGTCTCCGCCATGGTCCTGGAAAAGTGGATGCTCCCGCCAGCCGTCGTGCAGGCCGTCCTGCACCACCACACCGATGATCTGTCCCAGGTCCAGGATGAGAAGGCCCGCGTCCTGGCCTCGATCCTCAACGCCGCCGGCCGCCTGGCCCCCATCCTCTGCGAGAAGCCCGTCAACGAGAACGTCGCCCGGGCCTGCACCGGCGCGATGAACATCCTCGGGATCGATGCCACCATGCTCCACCAAGCCCTCAAGGACATCGAGCCGGTCATCCGCGACTTCGCCGACCTCCTGCGGATCTACATCGTCCGCAGCAACGTCTTTACCCGCATCTGCGAGATCATCGCCCAGGAACTCAGCCCCGCCGCGGCCACAGCCTGACGCCTACGCGATTAGCGGCCGATAGCAGCCGGGCCTTCGCCGCGCCAGGTACTGGTCCTGCGCGGTGTACGGCGCCAGCCGCCCGGTCCCGGCATCCAGTGGCAGCTCCGCGGCGACCAGCCCGTCCTCCGAGGTCGCCTCGATGAGCACCTTGCCCGATGGGTCCATCACCAGCCCGCGTGAAAACGCCTCCGCCGCCAGGTTGCAGCCCATGTCGACGACCCCCGAACCGACCATGTAGATGTTGTTGTCGAGGCACCGCGTGGCCGTCCGCGCCAGGTTCCGCAGGTCGCCGTAGGCCGGCCAGAAGACCACCGCCGCCCCCTGCACCGCCAGACACCGGCTGGGCTCCGGGAAGTGATTGTCGTAGCAGATCTGGACGCCAGCCCGCATCCACGGCAGGTCGAAGGGTTCGAAGCATGTGCCTTCGGCCGTGTCCTTCTCCTCCCCCGGCGCCAGGTGCACCTTTCGATACGCGTGCGCGACCCGCCCCTGCGGCGAGAACACCGCCTGCGTATTGTACACGACGCCGCCGTCGGCCTCGGCCAGCGGGGCCATCAGCCACAGCCCGTGACGCCTCGCCAGGTCGCCGAACCTCCGGCCGATCGGCCCGTCCAGCGGCTGCCTCTCCTCCGGCCGCATCGCCGCCCGCTCCGGCAGTAGAACCACATCGCAGCCGCACCCGGGCAGCACCCGCTCGCACAGCCCGAAGAGCCGGTCGTAGAACACCAGCCCCTCCTTCTGGGCCTTGCTGATCACCAGTGTCACAGCGCCAACCCGCAGATTTGCCGTGCCTATCATGTGCTCACCCACTCCTCCTCGCACCAACTGCTATTCCGTTGCTGTCGTCGTTACTTGTCCCACGCCGCTCGTCCCTCGCCCCCCCGCCGTTGTTGTTGCTCCTTGTCTCCGTGTCTCTCCTTCTCCTTGTCTGCCGTTCCCGCTGCCCCGCCACACACCCCCCCCGAACGTCGTCACGTAGATCAACCCCGCCTCCCGCGGATCAAACGCCACCCGCTGGATCGACCCGAACGGAATCCCCGCAAGCGGCCTCCACGTCTCCCCCGCATCGCTGCTGTGCCACAGTCCCTGCGACTCCGTACCCAGGTAGACCGACGCCGGCTTCCGCGGATCCACCGTCACGAACATCGCCTGCACGTAGTCGCTCCCGCCGTGGCCGGCGAAGTCCTCGTCCTTCAGCAGCCGCTTCCACGTCCCCCCGCCGTCGGCCGTCTTGTACAGCCCGCCCTCGCGCCCACTCGGGATCGTCGCTGCCGCCAGGTAGATCACTCGGCTGTCAGTCAGATCCAGGTCGAACCCCACCGGCCAGTGCAGCGGCTGCGCAGCCGTGACGTTCTCCCACGACTCCCCGCCGTCGCGCGACCGGTACAGCCCGCCCAGCACCGAGAACTTCAGGTCCTGCCGCAGTCCCGTTACACAGACGTAGAGCGTCCCGTCCGCGTGCCGCTTGACCAGAAACACATGCTTGTTGTCCTCGGGCAGCCCCGCCGACTTCCGCTCCCACGTCGTCCCGCCGTCGACGCTCTTGTAGAGCCCCTGGCCGAACATCGTGACATACAGCGTCCGCGCCTCGACCGGACTGGCCGGGTCCAGCGCGATCGACGTGCACGGTGCATCGGGCAGCCCTGCTGAGGCCTTCTTCCAGGTCCGGCAATGGTCGGTGCTGACGCACACGCCGCCGGGCCCGTTCACCTTGTCGTGGATGTGCGTCCAGTGCGGGATGTCGTGAACGTTGCTCATGGCTGCCCAGGCCTTGCCCTCGACCGTTGGGTCAAAGGCCAGCATATACGTGGTGTTGGTCCAGGGCGCGCCGCTCGAGCGGCTGTTGTTCTGCCAGGTCTTGCCCCCGTCCTCGCTCAGCGCAAATCCTATATCCGTGTAACAGAATGTAGTGCCGCTCGGGGTCGAACGGATCGATGTCGTAGTTCCAGGTCGTCGTCACCTCCAGGCCGATCGATTCCCACCGCCCGGCCTTCTGGTACCGCGGCGGCTCCTGACCCGCGGCATAGCGGGAGAACGCCTGCCGCCACGTCCGGCCGCCATCGATCGTGACGAACAGCTCCCCGGAATTGGCCACCATCGCCACGTCGGGCCGGCCCGGGTTGACCGTAAAGCCGTTGGGCGAGGCCAGCCCGCCCCACGTCCAGCCGAACGACAATCCCAGCCAGCCGTGCTGCACGTTGCACTGCGGCTCGCGCGGCTCCGGGAAGTACATCGCCCGCCAGCTCATGCCCGCGTCGTCGCTGCGGTAGATCGTATCGGCCTGCGGCGACTGCGGACCACTGCCCTGGCAGACGACATACACGGTCAGGCCATCCGAGCCAGCCACCCCCAGCTGGCTGTACTGCGCCAGCCGCGCTGGCCCCCCCTTCTGGCCCGCGTGCACCTGCACATTCAGTCCCGACCCCATCGCGCTTTGCCAGGTCTTTCCGCCGTCCTGACTCCTGTAGATGCCACCGTCAAACCGCCCGTCCTTGCCCTTTCGCGACGGAATCGTGCAGTACAGGATGCTGCCCGCCGACCGTTCCCCGCCGTTGCCGTAGCTGTCCGCCGTTACCGCTGCTCCTTGTCTGCTGTTGTCTTGTCTGTCGTCTCCTGAACCCTGAACCCCGAACCCTGAGCCCTGTTGTTGCTCCTTGTCTCCGGGTCTCCCTGTCTCCTTGTCTGCTGTCAGCCTTCCTCCCGCCAGACTCCGAATCTGCACCCATGGCAGCGCCTTCTCCACCTCGGCGAAAGTCTTGCCGCCATTGATCGACCGGAAAATCCCCAGCGCGGTCGCCACGCAGATCCACCCCTCGCGGCCTTCGCCACCCGGTTCGATGTACATCCCCACCACGCTGCCCTGCACTCCGGCGCAGTGCTGCCACGTCCCGCCCCCGTCCCGGCTGATCCACGCACCCTTGTCCGTGCCGATCAAGAGCACCTGGTCGTCGCCGGGATCCGCAGCCATCTCAACGATCTTGCCGACGTCCCGCCGCACGAGCCTATGCCAGGTCATACCCGCGTCCCGGCTGACCTTGCCGTCGAAGTAGATGACCTTCGGATCACTGGGATGAAAGACCGGCCGGCAGGTCGTCGAGCCGCGAATCATGCGGAAGTCGAGCAGGGTCCAGTTCTTCCCGCCATCGCTGCTGCGGTAGAACCCGCCCATGTCGCACGAGACGAACATCAGGTTCGGATCGTGCGGGCTCGACGCCGGCGCGAACATCGCCCCGCCCCCGCCCGGGCCGACCGGCACGAACCCCGCCGCCTGCGTGGCCGGCCCGGTTGCCGGCGCCGCCGGGAGCTGCCGGCGATATTGTCCCCGCAGCCTCCAGTACCGCCGCAAGAACAACGATCGAGGTGACACCCAGACTCACGCACGCCCTGTTGTTCATGGCAGGTCCTTCCTCGGCGCAAGCCAAACCGGCTGCACAAGGGCACTATCTACCCACGTGCAGCCGGTTCGTCCAATCCCATCGGCGACTGGCGCTCCCGAAATCTCGGGGCGTGAGGGAACCCACGGAGTCAGCCACGAGACCTGTGAGACGTTATGCCTGACTCCGTGGTCAATAGCTCGCCTCCACGGAGAGTCACACTCGACAAGAGTGGACACGCCGCGGACGCTACTGGCTCTCCTGCCCGGTCCGCCATTGCATGAAGGTCCTGTAGCCATAGTCATAGTTGTATGGCCCCAGGCCCTGCGTGTCGTACGTGTATTCCTGGTAGTTGACCGACTCACCGCCGCTCGTCCGACCAGCCGTCGTGGGCCAGTCCGCGCGTGATCGCCTCAGCCGGCAGCGGCGTCAGCCCCGGTTCTGCTGTGAAAATGAGACTTGCCCTCGCCCCGTTGGCCGGCGCGATCCAATAGCCGTGACAGTGGTGAGTTCCCCCCTCGCTGCAGCCGCCGACAGCCGCCAGGCTGACAAACAGCAACACCCACAGCGTGACCGCCGCCAGCGTGAACAGCACCTGGTAGGCGACAACCCTGACAACCCGCACGGCCTGCGGCGGCGCCGCGTCGTAGCGGGCGCTCGGTCCCCCTCGATCGCTTCTTCCCATTTTGTGGCCTCCTGGAGCCAATATGGCCAGGCTGCCCTGCTCCCGCTAGAAACCTCCAGCAAACGGCATGCCCCCGTTGCAAAGCGATGCCCCCAAGCTGCACCCCTCGGCGCAACTGCCTGTCTGGTAACTACTTCAATGATATGGCTGTTCCGGTGACAATCTAGGAGAATTGTCGCGACCGTATCGGCGTGTGGCACCAATGCCACACCAGGGCCCCTGCTAGCAACACCCCCGGGTCCCCGCCCCCCGTTGCCCGTCTCTTGCCGTTCGTCCCGTAACCCGCGACCGGTTACCCGTCTTTCTGCCGTTGCCCGTGACCCGTTACCCGCCTCCCGCCCGAAAGAACCTCGCATCCACGCCATCGCTGCCGATCGCGGCCCGCACCTTCCGGCCGCACCGGGGGCAGTGCCCCACATACGCCGTCCCCTCGCGGTTCCGCCAGATCCGGCTGTACACGTCGCAACACTGGAAGTGCACGCCGATCCACCGCCGCCCAGCTGGCCCGCTCGCAGCCCCATCCTGCTGTCCCTCGGCGTCGGCCGATGGGGTACCCGCTGGCACCGCGGGCGGGCCCTGCCCGGCCGGCTCCTGCCGCCCTGCGGCCCCATCGGACAGATCCAGGATGTAATCAGGGTCCTCCGCCATGGTAGAAGGAATATCGGCTGGCTCATGGTAGGATATTTGGCGTCCTCGGCTGCGCGGGGTCCGAGTCACTAGTTTCTTGCCAACACCCGGGTGGCCGGCTGCGTCTATCCCTGCAGAGCGCCTCGTGAGGCGCACAACGAGCGGGCGACGGAGATCGCCGGTGAACCGCTGGTCCGACAAGCACCTGGCAGATCGCATCGCAGCGGGGGACCGCGAGGCCTGCGTGCACCTGATCCGCCTGCACCAGGCCGCGATCTATCGCTTCCTGGTCCACCTGGCCGGCGATGCTCACCGCGCCGAAGACCTGGCCCAGGAAACGTTTGCCGCGGCCTGGGTCGGTATCCGGACCTTCCGCGGCGGATCGTCCCTGGCGACCTGGCTGCACCGCATCGCCTACCGCAAGTTCGTCGATGCGCACCGTCGAAGGCCGCGGGCCGCCTTCGAGCCGGCTGAAGGGATTGACGACCTTCGGTCGCCCTCGCCGGACCCGCTCGATGCCGTGCTGGCTGCGGAGCAGTCCCGAAGGCTCTACCAGGCACTGGCCAAGCTGGAAGGGCTCGAACGCGACGTCCTTGTGCTGCACTACCTGCAGGGCCTGAGCCTCGCCGAGATGGCCGGCATCCTCGACGAACCGGTCGGAACGGTCAAGTGGCGAACCCACCAGGCCCTGGCGAAGCTGAAGGCCCTGCTGGAAGGAAGGCTGAGCGATGGACCCGGACCGCAACAAGACCCAGAAGCCCCTGAGTCTGAAGTCCCTCGAGGCGCAGCTGCGGAGCCTGCCCGCCCCGACGGTACCTGAGGACATCGAGGCCAATCTGATCGCCGCGATCCCAGCCGCACTGCACGGCCCGGCGATCCGCCGGCCTGGCTGGCGGTGGCTGCCCATCGGCGCAGCGATCGCGGCGGGGCTGCTGGTGGCGATACTCGGGACGCTATACCTGCAAAGCCGAGGTCCATCCGCCCAGCCGCCCGGATCGGCCATCGCCTCCAGCGCCGATCTGCAGCGCCGGATCTCCCGCGAGGTCGTCTCCGCGCGACTGCTGGCCTCGGCCCGCCTCCTGGAGCAGGTACCCGGGGGCAGCGCCCAGGCCCGTCGCAACTACGAACGCATCGCCAGCGTCTACGGCGACACAGATGTCGCCCGCAAGTCGCTGGATGGCAAACTTCATGACCAAGGAGACACCCAATGAGAACCGCCCTGTTGACAGCCGTACTCCTGGCGACGACGCCCTGCTTCGCCACGGCATCCTCGCAGCCAGCCGACCCAGCCGCCTCCGAACCCTCATCGGCCGCCCCCCGGCACCCGTCGCTGGAGTACAGGTTCACTGACGCCATGCCCTACGACGTGCCCTCTTCGACCGACGACAAGTATGTCTTCGGGATGACCCTCCAGAACACCCCCGGCTTCAGCGAGTTCATCGAGTCCCTCGGCCAGGGCGGCGAGAAGTACGTCTCCTCGTCGTATGCCCGCCAGGTCTTGCACGCCAAGAAGGCTATCCTCAACACGGTCACGCAGCCGCTCTTCGGCACGCCGAATAACGCCTTGCAGCCGCTCTACCAGGGCAGGCCTGCCGTGCTGCAGGATTGGGCGGATGTCTGGCTGTCGGTCCCCACCATCGAGCAGGGCAAGCAGCTGGTTCCCGCACTGATCGAGGCGTACCGCGCCTGGTGGCAGGACAACGGCCGGCAGTATCTGGAGGCGCAACTCGGCAAGAGCCGCAAGGATGCCCAGGACGTTCCCTCGAAGATGGAGCAGACCGAAAAGCAGCGGAAAGCCGACGAGGCCACCGTCAACCACACGTATGTCTCATGGGAACAGGTCAGGAGCCTCCAGGCCCGCCAGATGATGCTGGAGGTGGACCTGGCCGGCACGAACACGAAGATCGAGGCAGCCGAGAAGCTCCTTCAGGACCCGCAGGTCACAGGCAAGCACTCGGCACAGTGGCAGGAGCAGTTGGAGCTGGTCAAGACAACCGCCCAGATCGACCTGGCGGGCCTCCTCGCGCAGAAGGGCCGTATCGGGTCGCTCATACCGGCCTACGAACGGTTGCTCAGGGTGGATGACGACCTGAAGTCGCTCCGGGAACGAAAGGACTACTTCGAGAAACACATCATCGCCTGGCAGACAGCCATGGAAGCCCTGCCCGTCGATCCCGACCAGCTGGCAGTATCCCACGCCGTTTTGATCAACCAGATTGACTGGGACGTCATCCGGCAGAAGCAGGCCAACCCATCCGGCAGCAACCGCGGGGGCAATCCCAGCCGCAGCCCCGCCGATTCCCGCAGCGGCCGTGGCGGCGGTGGTTCCGAGCGGGGCAACGACAGTCCGCCCGCCAGCCGGGGCGCCCAGTGATGATTTTCCCTCCGGCCTTGAACCGCCGGCCCCGCACCGGCGTATAATAATCCGTGCGGATAACGAGATGACCGCATGTGCCCGACTACCGAAGCCCCGGCGGCCTCCTCCTCCCTCCCGCCGGGGCTGTTCGTTTCCCGACAGCACGATACCCATTCGCTTCCCCCAACCGCGACCCGTAACCCGTTACCCGGCGTCCCTGGACTTCGCCTGCAGCCTCTCCACCGGCGTCGGCAAGCGATAGTAGACAGGAATCAGTGAGTCGATGTCGTGAAAGTTCCCCCGCTGCGCCATCCGCCACCCCACCCGGTGCACCATCGCGGCCCGGGCCACCGACAGCCCCTCGGCTACCAGGATCGCCCCCGCCTCCAGCAGTGCCTTGCGGTGGATAGCCACCCCCTCGCCCAGTGCTGTCACAGGGTGCGGCAGACTGGCCGCCAGGTCCGATAAATAGATCAACCCCCCCGGTCGAACGCTCTCATACGCCTGACCCACCGCGTCCAGCCGGAACACTTCCGCAAACACCTGCCCCTGCCGGGCGTCCATCAACACTAGCACGTTGGCTGGCGGCGGCTGGACCTCCAGAGCGTTCAGCGCAACGGCCTCGAAGGTCGGCACCGCGACCACCTTGGCCCCGACCGCCAGGGCCAGAGTCTTGGCGAAAGTAACCCCGATCCGCGTGCCCGTGAACGACCCGGGCCCGATCGAGACATGCACCTGCTCGATCTTCTGCGGCTGCCAGCCTGTCTGCCGGCAGAGGGCATCCGCCGTCGGCAGCAGGTCGGCTGCGTAGTCCCGATCGACCGCAAGCGCCTGCGAAACAATCACTTCCCCCCCCTGCGCCAGGGCGATCCCGCCCTGCCGTGCAGTCGTCTCGATCGCAATAATCCTCGGTCCTTCGGCCATGATCCGTCCTGCCAGCCGCTCCCCCTGTTGAACCCATACGCGTCCGCAGATAGCATACCGGATGTACGGTTGGAAAGGTAAGTCCCAAGCAGCGCTGCGTGGCTGTGACATAGACAACCGCGCGGTCGCCTTGTTAGAAAGAAATCGCCCCATGAGCGACCAACAGAATGTGGTGGACAAACAGTCTGCTCGAAATCCTGGCCTGTCCGGCCTGCAAGACGCCCGTCCGACAGGAGGGTGACCGGCTGGTCTGTGACCAGTGCAGCCGGCGATACCCGGTCCGCGACGGCATCCCCATCATGCTGATGGATGAGGCCGATCAGCCGGGCAAGCCGTAAGGGGCAAACCGGGGCACAGCCGCACGGCGCGGATGGGCACCTCGGCCGGAGGCGGCCGCCGCACCCGTGGATGTAAGTTCTTATGAAAAACGCTGTTATATCCGATATCCACTCGAACCTGTCGGCCCTGCAGGCCGTGCTGGACGACATCGACTCCCGCAAGGCAGACGACATCATCTGCCTGGGCGACGTGGTTGGCTACGGACCGAACCCGCGGGAGTGCCTGGACCTGATCATCCAGCGCTGCAAGGTCTGCCTCTGCGGCAACCACGACCAGGCCGTCTTCTACGAGCCGAGCAACTTCAACGTGGCCGCTGAGACCGCCTGCTACTGGACCCGCCGACAGCTCGGAACTGGATACCGACGTCACCAGCCGCAAGAAACGATGGGAGTTCCTGGGCAAGCTCCCCTGCGCTACGACGAGATCGACCAGATGCTCTTTGTGCACGGTTCGCCCCGTCGGCCGGTCAACGAGTACCTATTCCCCGAGGACGCGTATTCCAACCCGAGCAAACTGATCCAGAACTTCGAACGTATGAACGGCAGGCAGGCGTGCTTCGTCGGCCACACGCACGTGCCGGGGATCTTCTACGACGACCCCTACTTCGAGCCGCCCGACGAGTTGACCGAGCCGTTCCACTACGAGATCTGCGAATTCGAACGGGCCATCATCAATGTCGGCAGCGTCGGCCAGCCGCGGGACCGCGACCCGCGGGCCAGCTACGTCATGATCACCGACGAGCGGGTCGAGTTCATCCGGGTGGAGTACAACGTGGAACAGACAGCGGGCCTGATCCGCGAGAACCCCGACCTCGACGCGTTCCTGGCCGAGCGCCTGGTGGATGGCCGTTGATTTGCCGACGGCCCGGCTTGCCTTTGACCGACTTCCGCTCATACTGTTGCCGAATTACCGACAACGCGGCGGCAACGAGAGTTGTCCCCTGCTAGGAGCACTATGGACACACGCAGATTCATCCTGGCGATGACGTTATCCTTCGCCGTCATGTACGGCTGGGCCCTCTACCAGCAGCACGTCAATCCGCCCAAACCCCCGCAGACCCAACCGGTTGCGCAGGCCGCCACCTCGCAACCCGCTGTCCAAAGCCAGGCGGCGATGACCGCGACGCAGCCGGCCGAAGCCACCCAGCCGACATGGCACGCCAAGGGAGCCGACACCACCCAGGAGGTAACTCTCGGCCAGGATGACCCAGCCGGGACATACGAGATCCAAGCCTTCCTGACGACCCGCGGCGCAGCCGTCGAGCGCATCCTCATGGTGGGCAAGAGCGGCAAGACCCGCGACGGACAGGCGAAGTACGTGTACTCGGCCAAGGTCGATGAGAACACGCCCTACCAGGTCATCGACCCCCTGGAGCTGCCCAGCGGCGACAAGCAGTTCAGCTGGCAGACCGCCTCCATCCGCATCGGCAATCCCGAGGTCACCGTTCCGCTGGCGGACGTGCCCTGGAACGTCGAGACCAGCCGCGGCCAGGACGGCACCTTCCAGGCCCGCTTCTGGGTGGATATCTACAACGCCCAGCAGCAGCCGGTCGTCCAGGTCGTCAAACGGTTCACGCTGGCCCCCCGGACCTTCGGGATGACCATGGACCTGACCTTCCGGTCGCTGAACGGGCAGGAAGTCAGCCTCGTGGTCGACCAGCTGGGCGCCCTGGGAATCCGCCGCGAGGACCCGCGAAGCGACAACCGCAAGATCTACGTGGTCACCAAAGACGAGGACCGCTTCAAGCCCGAGGTCTTCCAGCACGCCGGCCTGGTCAAGAAGGCCGCCGTCGAGATCGGCTCAGCCATGCCCATCTCCTGGACCGCCTTGGTCGACAAGTACTTCGCAGCCATCACCGCCCCCGACAGGGCCGTCGGCGCGGACAAGGCCATCGCATCCGCCAAGGTCTTCACCTTCACGCATGATCCGCAAGTGGCCGAGATGGGCGGCGATATCGGCATCCAGCTGCTCTCGCCAGCCATGACGGCCACCGCTGCCAAGCCCGCGCAGCTGGTCTACGACCTGTACGTGTGTCCCAAGACGGTCGAGGCCCTGAGCGCGGCTCCGCAGTACGCGGCCCGCAACTACGCCCTGCTCCGCTCAGCCGAGTACGCCTGGTGCACCTTCAGCTCGCTCGGCGAGATGCTGACGAGTTTCCTGCACGTGCTGTACTCCTACATCTGGCCGCACAACTACGGTCTGGCCATCATCATCCTGGTGCTGCTGGTGCGGGCGATCCTGCACCCCTTGACCAAGCACCAGCAGATGAGCATGTCCCAGATGCAGCAGAAGCAGGCGACGGTGGCGCCGAAGGTCGCCGCCCTCAAGCAGAAGTACCCCAACGACCGCCAGAAGCAGCAGCTCGAGATGATGAAGGTCTACCGCGAGGCCGGAATCAACCCGGCTGCGCAGATGGCCGGCTGCCTGCCCATGGTCATTCAGCTACCGATCTGGGTAGCCCTGTACTCGGCGCTCAACTACGACATCAACCTGTGGCACGCCCCGTTCCTGCTGTGGATCCGGGACCTGTCGGCCCCCGATGCCCTGTTTCACTGGAGCCCAGCCGTCAACGTCCCGCTGCTGTCGTTCATCCTCGGACCGGTCAGCAACTTCAACCTCCTGCCGATCCTGCTGGCCGGCAGCATGTGGCTGCAGCAGAAGTACACCCCCAAGCCGACCCCGGCCCCGGACACCCCGCCGGACCAGCTTGCCCAGCAGCAGCAGATGCAGAAGATGATGAGCTTCATGATGGTCTTCATGGGCATCATGTTCTACAACATGCCCAGCGGGCTGAACCTCTACATCATGGCCAGTTCCGCCTTCGGCGCCCTCGAACAGCAGCGGATCCGCAAGCACATGGAGGAGCGCAAGAAGGACCCCGACTTCGGCAAGCCCAAGACCGGCGGTTGGATGGAGAAACTGATGGCCAAGATGGAGAAGAAGGCCGCCGCCTCGCACACGTTCCGCAGGGAAAAGGACAAGGACGAATAACCAGACAGTCCAGCCGGTCCGCCAGCCGGGCAGATCCAGCAAGGAGCCTGAAGTCATCGGCCCAGGCCCGGTCGACCACTGACAAATGCGAATCCGCCGAGCGCGAGCAGCACCAGCGTGCCGGGCTCCGGTACGGCACTTGGCATGGCTGTCGTGCCGAACTGGGCTATGCTGATGGTCGCTCCGAGGTCGCTCCGAAAGCCCAGGTTCTGGTTGCTGCCAAAGAGGTTCGCGGCCCCCGTGAACACCAGGCCGATGTCCTCCGGCGCGGCGATCACCCGATCGAATGTGCGGCTGTGTGACGCCTGGTTCGGCCACTCGATAAAGGCACTTGCGACCAGCGGCACCCAGTGCTTCGTCCATTCCGTCCCCGTATTGGGGCTCCATCCTCGTGGACGACAGCCCTTGAAAACTGCACGGAACGCAAGTTTCCCAATGCGCTACCGCAGTGCCGGAGGGGTTAGCGGGAGAGGCGGCGGAGTGGCAGCCAAAGTCTCAGGTCAGGCGCACCGTGAAGCGTCGCTTGCACCTGCCGGTTCGACTTACGGTGCGCCGGTTCCGACAGTGTTAGAAGTTCTCCGCCACCACTTCCTGGAAGGCCTCGGGATGCTTGCAGACCGGGCACATCTTCAAAGCCTGAGTTCCTTCGTGTGTGAAGCCGCACTCCCGACAGCGCCAGCGGGTCTTCTGTGGCTTGGCGAAGACTGTTCCATTCTCCACGTTCTTCAGTAGCGCGTTGTACCTGGCCGCGTGTTCCTTTTCGATCTTGGCCAGGTTCTCGAACAGGCGGGCGATGTCCTCGAAGCCCTCCGCCTTGGCTTCCTTGGCCATGGTCGGGTACATGTCCGTCCATTCCTCATGTTCCCCGCCGGCTGCCGCCTTGAGGTTCGCCAGCGTGTTGCCGATGCCGCTGAGCAGCTGCAGGTGCAGCTTGGCATGGGTCTTTTCCTGGTCTGCTGTCTCCAGGAAGATCGCGGCGATCTGTTCGAACCCTTCTTTTCGGGCCACAGATGCGAAGGCTGTGTACTTGTTGCGGGCCTGGGACTCACCAGCGAACGCCTTCTGCAGATTCTTCTCCGTCTTGCTTCCACGCAGCTCAGGCATGGCTAATCTCCCAATCTTCAGTCGGATAGCAACATGAACACAACGCATCGTAATCGACGCACCCGCCATTCTATCCTGTTCAGCGAGCTGCACAACGAAGGCAGACCGCCGGTCGTTGCATGCCACGTGTCGCCGGGCTGGCAGGAGCAGCGGGAGACGCGGTGCTGTATAATGGCGGACCGCTACCTGGCGGCTTAGCCGGGAGAGGTCATGTGGAAGATCTCGGCTCATACAGTCCTGCAGCATCGGAGGATACCACGATGCAACGTCGCACTGTCGTCGAATCGTACGCCGACTGTCCATCGCGTCTGGCCAGGGCGGCATTGTGCAACCTGCTGCTGGCGGGGGTCCTGCTCGGGGGCCTGGCCTGCCAGTCGCCGATGCACGGTGCCTGCCCGATGCGGGCGCTGCTATCGTCGCGGAACATCGGCGGCATGGTGACAGGCCCCGACGCCCAGCCGGTTGCCGGCGCGGTCGTTACGGCCTACGACGGCAGGCCGCCGTACCTGTTCGCGCCCGATACCCTCCGCGAACTGGGCCACCAGACGACCGGCGCGGACGGGGCCTTCCGTTTCCGCGTCAGCCAGGACGCGCAAAGGGTCTATTTTGTGGTCCGCAAGCAGGGGCTGGGCATTGGTTGGTCGCGCCTGTCAGGCCCAGCAGGAGGCGCCGGCCGTCATCCAGATGGCCCTGCCGGCGGACTTGGTTGGCAGGGTCGTCGACCACGAGCACAAACCCGTGCCCGGGGCGACCGTTTCGATCAGCGGCGGTGGGCTTTTCGACTCGTTCGTGATCCTTGGCCGCTGGGTGCCTGCCCTGGCAGCTCACACCGACGAGCAGGGCCGCTTCCGAATCCAAGGCCTTCCCGCCGGCGAGGCCGTCCACCTGTCCGTGACCGCGCCGGGTCATGGCCGGCTCGACGCGATGTCCACCCAGGAAGACGGCTACGTGCCCGGCCCGGCCAGCGTGGACCTGCAGATGCCGCCATCGGCTACGATTGACGTGGCCGTGATCTCCAAGGCAACGGGCAAGCCGCTAAACGGCGTGGCGTTGATCCTGGCGTGCAGGGGCCTGGCAGGGGAGATCCCCGGCACGCCGGTCGCCGGCTCGCCCGGTCACATCCGCTGGACCGACGTGCCGCCGGGGAGCGGGATGGTTTTCGTGGCCACCCCCCTCAATGGCACGACTGAGTGGGCGGGCATCCGTCAGGGTGTAGAGGCCAAGACCGGCAAGCACGCGGAGGTCAAGATCGAACTGACCCGCGGGCAGATCATCGAAGTCCGCGCCCGAGATGCCAAAACCGGCCGGCCCGTCAAGGGCTTCGTGGCGGGCTTATCCGGCCCCGAACCGAAATGCAGCGCGATCGGTATGGGAGACCGCGATGGCGTCGCCCGGCTGCGCGTGGTTCCGGGCCAGTTCCCGCACATGTGGGTCTTTACCCCGCGGTACCGCGAGTATCAGCCGCAGGAGCCCGTCAAGGTCCAGCCCGGCAAGCCGCTGCGCCTCGATGTTGCCCTGGAACCGTCCCCATGTTACCGCGGCACGGTCGTCGATCCGCAGGGAAAGGCCCTGTCCGGCGTGTCTGTCGCCGCCCTCACCGAGATGGCGGACACGGTGACCGATGCAAAGGGCACCTTCGAACTCTACCCGCCCTTCTTCCAGACCGACCGGACGCCGAAGGTCACCTTGGTCGCGCGACAGGCAACGTCCAACCTGGCGGCCACCGTCGAAGTGCCATCGCCCGACAAATCCATCGAGATCCGCCTGCAGTCGGCCGGCGGCTCACGAGATTGCGGTGGTGGATCCCGATGGCAAGCCCATTGCCGGGGCGAGTGTTGCCCTGGTGCTGGGGCTCTGTGACGCCAGGCCCGACGGCGGCCGCTTCCAGGCCTACACCGATGCGGACGGTCGGTGCACCCTCCGCGGTGTGCCTCTTGGCTACCAATACACCATCTGCGCTCAGGCGTCTGGTTACGTGGCCCAGACGCTCACGCCCGGCTGGCTTGCGCAAAGAGCGCGTCATCCACCAGCCGCCTGCAACTGCAGCGCATCCAGCGCCTGCCTGTCAGCCCGGCCATCAAGGAGATCGCTATTCCCGCCACGCCTTTCGAGGACTCCATTTGGGGCGCCACGGGCCGGGACTCCCGCGGCCACATCTGGTTCGCCGTCAGCAAGGCCAATCGCCCCGGCGCGTCGGCCAGCCTGTTCGAGATGGTGCCCGACATCGGCGAGGTCATCGCCCGCGGCAACGTGGTCGAGGAGCTGAAGAAGGCCGGCCTGCTCAGACCCGACGAGCAACAGATGAAGATCCACACGAAGATTTACGAGGTCGACGGCTGGCTCTACTATGCCAGCATGGACGAAAAGGGGGAGGACCAGCAGAAACTCACCCAGCCCGTCTTCGGCAGCCACCTCTGGCGATTCCGCCTGGCCGACAATACCTGGGAGCACCTGCTGACCATCCCCGAGGCCATGATCGGCGTGGCCGCCGGCGGCGGCAAGGTCTATGCCCTGGGCTATTGGGACCACATCCTCTACCAGTACGACATCGCCACCGGCGCCACCAGGCACATCAAGGTCGGAGCGTGCTTCGGCCACGTCAGCCGCAATCTCATCGCCGACCCGCGCGGCCACGTCTACCTGCCTCGGTGCACGGCGGCAGCGGGCATCCTGAAGGCGGACCTGGTCGAGTACGACGACCAGCTGCGCGAGGTCGGGTCGTCGATGTTGCCACTTTACTATATCGGCTCAGCGAACTGGTCGTTCGGCATCACCGCCCTGCAGCCGCTGCCCGATGGCTCGATCGCGTTGCTGACGCACAACGGCTGGCTGACGATCATCCGGCCGCAGGAGAAGGGCCCGGCCAAGCTCGATCAGATCGGCTGGTTCCACCCGGACGGCCCGCGGATGGCGGATTCCCTGTTCCTGGACAAGACCGGCCACGTGCTGATGGGCGCCGCCATGAACCCGCAGCGGATGTGCGATTGGGTGACGTACGATGTACAGACAGGCGAGCGAACCATCGCGCCGTTCTCGGATGGCGACCCGTCGGCGCCCTCCTGGGGCAACGCGTTCGTGTTCGGCTCCCTGACCGAGGACGACCAGGGCCGCTGCTACGTGGTCGGCCAGACTCACAGCAAGGACGGGCAAGGCAATCGGCCGGTGATGCTGCAGGTCAGCCCGGCCGCGCCTCAGGTCGGTTCCCAGGACGCGCCGAAGGCGAACTGATACCAGCGGTTCCGTTTCGACGCGGCGATACGTTCCGACGGGCCTTCGCGAAAAGACATTGCCATCGGCAAGGCATATCCGACGGGATCTGTCGAATGTGTCCGCGTATAGTCAGGCCGAAGTGGACCTACCGGTCCGTGGGGAGGACACTGATGGCTGCCAGCAGCAGGATGATCGGCGGGCCGGCCAGACGCCAGCGGATCTGTCGAAGCAGGCCCGGGCGCTGCAGCGGCATTTCCCACAGGTCCAGCCGGAGGATTTCATAGGACGCGTTGACAATCACGCGCACGCCTGGCCGGGTGTACGGTGACCGCGGCTGGGGGGTCCACCAGCGGCTGATGTCGTTGGCGCGAAGAATCTCCAGGCCGTGGCGGAGGGAAACGGTCATTCTGGCGGTCCGCAAAATCCAAAATGTACTCCGCCGCTGGCGTTCCTAGCTCGGATTGCGGCTCGGCATCGCGGTGGTGCACCGAGAAGACGCTGGAGGATGGATAGCCGCCGCTCCAGGCAACCTGCCCGAGGAACGCTACGCCCGCGACGCGGCAGTTGACGGGGATGATCAGTTCTTCGCGCCCGGGTCCGATCATCAGGGGGTGGGCCAGGGCCGCTACATCCCGGCACGCGAAGTCGATGCCGTCGACCAGTAGGCGCCCGAGTCGAGGGGGTTGCGGGGCATGCGGCGACGGGATGGTTTTGCTTGAAGTTTCGTGATGCCGCCGTGCTTCGTCTACCGCGGCCTCAAGCGCGGACTGGTCGCCGCATACTCCTTCCAACGGGACCGGTTGCCAAGGCCGCTCGCGCTGCGGGGTCACACACAGCACTTCCACCCTCGGCGGCATCGGCACGGGAGGATGGTCCATATCGAAGCACATCGTTGACAGGGCAAGCAGGTCGTCCTTTGCAGTGCCGTCGCGCTCCACCAGGCCCTCGATCGTCCAGCCGTCCACCGAGGCCGGCAGACCTCCGCCCGCGGACGGGCGAGAATGTTCCTCGTAGTCCTGCCACACCCAGAAGCAGCAGCCGGCGATCCGCTCTGCCTGCTCGGGCCGGGTGTGCAGGGCGAAGTTGTCGCACAGGGCCTTGAGGATGCGTGGGTTCCCCTGCCCCAGGCAGCCGCCCCACTCGGTGAACACGAGCGGCCGGTCGGTGAACACCTTCATCCGGTCGGTGTGGTGCCCGGGCGTGACGGAATAGGCGTTGATGCCGTAGTAAGTAAGATTGGCCGCTGCAACCATGGCCTTGATCTCATCGTCCCGGCCGGAACAGTCGGCGAAGCTCAGGCGGCACGCCGGGTCGAGCTGGCGACAGACGGCCGCGGCCTTGACGGCGTAGGTGACATTCGGGTTGCATTCGTTATAGATCAGCCACGCCAGGATGCTGGGCACATTGCGATCTCGCTTCACGGTTCGGCGGAGGCATTCCAGGGCCGGTGAGTAGATCGCCTCGTCCGACAGGTCGTGCCAGCACGTGCCGGGCTCCTCGCTGACCAGCAGTCCCAGTTCGGCCGCGATGCGGCAGACGCTGGCAGCCTGCGGCGAATGCACCAGGCGGACGTAATTGAAGCCTGCGTGTCGGATGCGCGCCAGTTCGCGACGGATTGCCGCCTGCGACGGGCTGTAACCTTCGCGAGGACTGAACTCGTGCCGACAGACGCCCTTGAGCAGCAGTCGCCGACCATTGAAGTAGAAGTCCTGCCCTCGGACATCGATGCGGCGGAAACCCACGTGTTCGCTCAGGCCGTCGCCGTTCGGCAACCTGACAGTCAGCTCATACAGGTCCGGGCGGTCCGGCGACCACAGGTTGGGCTGCTCAATGCGAAAGTGCGCTGAACAGTCGCTCGCCGCGGTGGCGCGCGCCACAACTCGTCGCGAGGGGAGTTCGGCGAGCACCACATCTGCCATCAATTGCTCCGGGCCGTCCAACTCGATGTCGACCGTGCAATCGGCCGCGGAGAACTCATCGTTGAGCTCCGGCCGGAAGGCGAAGTCGGCCAGGAACGTCCGGGGGCGGTGCTCGATGTACAGGTCCCGTGCCAGGCCGCCGTCGAACCGCCGTCCTGGCATGGGGCCGAAGCTCTCGATCATGTCCCGCACATCCGCCTGGATCTCGTTGTCTGGCCGCAGCAGGTTCGGCGGGATCTCCATTCGGTAGGTCGCCCAGGGCCCGGCGGCGCCGAGCGGGCGACCATTAAGGGTGAACGTCGCGGTCGCCAGCACCCCTTCGGTCACGAGGAAACTGCGGCAGCCATCAGATGGCACCGGGTGCAGGCGGAATTGTCGCGCAAGCGTGCACTGCCCCACCGGCGGATAGGAACCAGGGACGCTGACGTAATCGATCGGCCGGCCGCCAATCAACCTTTGCCACCAGCCGCCCAGGTCAACTCTCTGCATGCTTACCCTCCCAATTCAGCCTGCACCCGCCATTCCAGGACGGTCAGACTCAACGCACGAAGCGTGTATTCGAACGTCGGCGTGGCGACGAAACGGGACTCCTGAATGGCTACGCGCTGCGGGTCCGCGAAACTGTTGGCAACGTCCGGTTCGCCCGCACGGTCGCGGTCGGACAGCGTAGAGACTTGGACCGTCCGCCCTCGATCGCCGAACGCCGAAAGGTCAAAACGCAGCGTCTCATCCCGCAGTGAGTAGTTAACCAGAAATAGAACGACCCGGCGCCCGTCACTGGACAATGTCGCACTGAAGTCCAGACCGGCGCCGATGGGCTCGCCGACAATCTTGAGAGGTTGGGCCCCGGCCCGGGTTGAGTACAGGAATTGCGTGTAATACGTCGGGGTCTTGTACAGCCGTCCGCGATCGGTCTGCAGGAATCCCGAGCAAAAACTGTTGATCAGGTTGGAACGGTTGGCAATCTCAACCAAATCGCAGTTGCGATGCAGGAAGTTGTGATACCGTGCGCAGTGGAGGCCGTTCCCCAGATTCCAGAGCATGGCCCGCTTTGGACCCGCGTCACCAGCTGTTGAATTCCATTCCGTCACCCCGACCTTGATCGCCTTGCCGCCGCCATGCTCCCCAATGAGCCGCCGGCACTCCGCGAGGCTGTTCGCCATCGCGGCGAAGTCGGCCGTGTAGTGGTGCGGACAGATGTAGTCAATATACTCCCGCGCGTTCTTCACCACGGCCTCCGACGGATACGACGCCATCAGTACGATGCTGGGATCGGCCTTCTTCATCTCCTTGCAGAACGCGGCCATCCGCTCCTCATAGGCAGTCTCCCATCCGCTCGTTGCCGACCTGCCAGTATTTCACGTTGTGCGGTGCAGGGTGGCCGTTCCTGGCCCGTAGCGCACCCATGGGCGAATCCGCCGGACCATTCAAATACTCCACTTCTTCAGCCGCATCCTTCGGTGTGCGTCTTTCGAATCGAACGCACAGGAGCGGCTCGGCCCCAACCAACCTGCAAAACCGAATGATCTCCTCCAGGCCGGGTCCCGTCGGCTGAAGGCCGCCCCAGGCCGTGAAGGGTCTGCGTCTGTCCAGGTCCCCAACCGTGTCGCGCCACTCGAAGTCTCCCAGCTTCGGGTCGTCCAAGGCGCTTCCTCCGAAGCGGATGATCCCCGGCTTGGCGGCGCGCACGGCCTCGACCACGTCCCGCCGCCACCCGTCCATGGCGCTCTCGGGCATCAGCGAGGCATTGTCGATCCATAGCGTACCCGGGCCCCGGAACGAAATGGTCAGCGTTGCGCCAGCCGCACAAGCGGCGAAGACCAGAGGTGCGCGGAACTTCCGCCACTCACCGTCCGGCCTGAACTCGTACGACGCCAGGACCTCTGCTTCCCGATGCACTTTGACCATAACCGGTCCGGCGACATCCTGTTGTCGCAGATAACAGGCGAACGTGCACGGATCGGCCGGATCGACCACCAGCCCATCCTGCGAGATCCCCACTGTGCACGGCGCGGTCCCGGCCACTTCGATCTTCTGCGATACCTCGCCGGATATCTTCGTTGTGTTGTCGAGTGTATACGCGGCCCGATTTGTCGCGCCACTCGGATACCACGGCTTTTCCTTGAAATCGGTCTCCTTTAGATACACGAATTTGTAGGGCCGCAATCCTTCGAAACTGTTGTCGTACAGTTTCTCCGCCCACATCGAGGGCATCAGATCGCACAAATACTCGACGAACTGCCCGTACTGAAATGGGTGGATCTGGCCCGGACACAGCGGGTCCTTGGTGATGCGGATTGTCTTCATGCCGGATCTCCTCCGCCGACCGCATCCCATTCCAGGACGACCTTGATGACATCTCTCGACCGTCGGACCAGGTCAATCCCCTCCGCGTAGTTCGACGCGGGCAGCCGGCGGGAGATCAATCTCTCCAGCGGCAGCTGACCGGCAGTCGCCAGCCGAACCGTCTCGGGCCATGCACCCTCGCTGGCGCAAGAGCCGATGACCTCCAGTTCACGATGCAGCAGATGGTTCCACGGGAAATCAGCGCGGCTATCGCCGTAATCGCCCACCACCAGCACCTTGCCGCCCTTGGCTGCAACGTCCATGGCGGCACGCATCGCCAGCGCGGCCCCGCTCGCCTCGATCACGTTGGCAAAGCCGCACTTCGCCCCGACGCCGATCGCGTGAATCAAGTCGGTGCCCGCATCGTGGTAGTTTATCGTTCGCGCGGCACCCAGCTCTCGCGCGACGGACAGTCTCCGTGGACGACCGCCCACCATCACGACCTCATCGATTTTGCGCGTTGTCAGCAGCAGAAGCGTCAGCAGCCCGATCGGTCCGTCGCCGAAGATCAACACCGGGCCGGCATCCTCGACTCGCAGCCGCCGCAGGGCTCGCACGCACACCGCCAGCGGTTCGATCAAGGTTGCCGTGGCAGGCGGAAAACCCGCCGGCAGCGGACAGACGTTCCTTGCCTCCGTGAGCAGGTACTGCCCGTAACCGCCCGGATGCTCGAAGCCGACCTCGCCGCCGTCAGCCTGCACGTTCTCCGCTACGCACGGCTTACCGAGCAGGCATCGATCGACGCCCTCGCCGGCTGCCTCGACCACGCCCGACCACTCGTGACCCGGGATCGAGGGAAACCCGGTCCGGTCCCACCCGGCGATCATCGCCAGGTCCGTGGCACATATCCCGCACGCCGCTGTGCGGACCCGCACCTGTCCCGCCCCCGGCTGGGGAAGCGGCCAGTCCAGCCACTCCAACCGGCCCGGGCCCGTATTGACGATGGCCTTCATGTTCATGGGTTGATGATGACCTTGTTCCGTTGCGGCTGGCCCATGACTTCGATCGCCTTGTGGATATCCTTAAGGGAGAACCGGTGCGAGACGATCCTGGCGGGGTCCACCAGGCCCGACTCCATCAGCCGGATCGCCTTGGACATCGCCAGGGGCGTTGTGCCGAAGCAGGCATCCATCCGCCCCTCCAGGAAATGCGTCAAGCCGCCATCGAGTTCGAACGTCTCATGCGTCGTGATGCCGAAGACGTTCCACCTCGTGCCGCGCCGCCGCAGATTGACCATCATCTTGACGGCATCGATCGGGCCGGCTGCCTCCACGACCAGATCGGGCCCGTCCGGCAGAATACCGTAAACCTGCTTCCTCACGTCACCGGCGCCCGGGTCGATCGCATGTGTCGCCCCCAGTTGCAGGGCGTTATTGCGTGCATAGGCGCTCGGATCGATGGCGATCAGGCGTCCCGCCCCGGCCGCCCTGGCGACCATCAGGCACAACAGGCCGATCCCGCCCACGCCGATGACTACCACGTCGTCAGCCACCTGCATCTGGCTGTACTGGATCACGCCCTTCCAGGCGCCCGACAGCGGCTCGGTCAGGGCGGCTGCATCCCACGACACGGCCTTGGGCTTGTGAAGCAAGCACCGGCTATGGGTCTTCATGTACTCGGCGAACGCACCTGGCCACACTTCCGGCGGCCCGTCGCCGCCGGTCGTGAACGCATGCTCGCAGTAGTGCGTGTTGCCCTCCCGGCAATGCCTGCAGACTCCGCAGAAGCCCGATGGCTGGCAGATCACCTCGTCGCCTTCCTTGAAATGCTGGACGCCCTGCCCGACGGCGGCCACGATGCCAGCCGGCTCGTGCCCAGCAATGAACGGGAACGTGACGTTCCGCCGGATGCCCTTGATGGCCTTGTAGTCGGTCGCACAGAAGCCGCAACTCTTGATCCGCACAACCACCTCACCCATGCCGGGCGCGGGTGTCGGCACATCCTCCAGCACCAGGTTGTCGAAGTCCTTGAGCACCGCTGCCAGCATGGTTGGTCTCCTTCGGTCGCAATCGCCGCAGGGGCGATCCGAGTATGCTTCTTACGAACGATTCTGCCATGATATTGACGCACGGCAGTTGTGCAACTACTGTGCGGTCCGCAGCCGAGACACGATACGCTGCACGCAAGGACGGGACGATTCGTGTATTGCACACGGTCAACAAACAGGTATAGCCAATGCCCAGCTATTTCGCACTGCGTATGCAGTTCGGCTGCAGCAGGACCCTCAGCATATCTGCCGGCAGATGGCCGACCTGATCCGCCGGGCGCCCGTGGATGAGGTCATGGTGTTCTTCTTTGCCGATGACCCATACCGGCCTGAGTTCCTGAAGGCGTGACGTAGCGTCTGCGACTACATCGCCGACGAGTTTCCCCTGACGCTTACGTCCCACGGCGTAGGCCTTCTGTGGCGGACCGACAGTTCGCACCACATGCATACGAGCGGCGACGGCAAGTGGCAATCGCTGATCTGCCCGTCCGAAGGCTGGCCGACGTGGCTGGGCGGCTCGGGCATCCCCTTCAGCCTGCGCGAGTCGACGCACGTCAACGCCCTTGGTGGCAGCGCCGCCTGGGCCTTCCGTGATGAAGGCCTGAAGCGGCTGCTGGCGGGTTCGCTGCTGCTGGATGGTCCGACTGCGGCCATCCTGATCGAGCGCGGGTTTGGCGAGATGATCGGATTCAAGTCCGGCCGGATGGTCGAGAATTACAAGGATGGCCTGTATGCCATCGAGCGCTGCACGGATGCGGAACTCTCGCTGCGCAAGGACGCGATGATCTCGGTGAACATGATCGAGTTGCTCTTCCAGGGGGAGCTCGCTCCAGGCGCAAGGGCGATTTCCGAAATGCTCCACCCGACGAGAAAGCACATCGGCCATGGCGCGGTAGTCTCTGAGAACCAGCTGGGCGGCCGGGTGGCGGTCGTGCCGTTCGATGCCAATGCCGAGCCGCGCCGCCTCGACCCGCAACGCGTCGGGCAACTACGCAAGGTTGTCAGCTGGCTGGACCGCCGGCAAATGGTCGGTTCCGTCAGTGGCGGAGCCTGGCTGATTCCGCGATTTCTGACCGACGGGCGGATCTGGCGCGGAGCCATCTGGAACGGCTGCCAGGGTGCAGTACGAGAGGTTCTTGTGCAGCCTGCCTAAGGGTCTGCGTATTCAGCGGATCACACAGGTGGATGGCACGGCGAAGATAACCGACGTGCCTGTTCCAGCTGGCGAACGCATCGAACTGCCCCAGCCGATGCACGCCTGGGAGTTCCTGCTGCTGGCAGTGCACTGACGATGTCTCCCAGGAACAGGCGGGATGGGCCCGTCGGAGATCTCGGTCTACCCTCCAGGCCCGGCGGATGCCATGCGAATCGCAGTCGTGGAGTATAGGCGGAGCGGCGATGTTGAGCTGCGAGATGTTGAAATGTCGCTCATACTGCCCCAGATCGGCAGCCGACGGCCGGCTCCTACGCGGCAGCCGCCGCAAGACGGTCTGGAAGACCACCTCGCTTCATATGCAAGCCGCCGCGACCATGCACTCGCATGTGGATTGCCAGATCATACCCGGCGGTCTCGCACGCCGCTGCCCGCGCAACACTTCCATTGGATGACGACGTTGCCAATCGTCTGACGCCTTCGATGCGTCGGGAAAACGAGGAAAGGCCACTTTCGTGGCCTTCCTTCCTTTCCCGCTGGTGGGTCGGCTGGTAGCTGCGGCCACCACTGCCACCGTTACGGTTCTCGCGAGGCTTGGCCTCGTTGACCGTCAAGGCGCGGCCGTCGTTCTGCTGGCCGTTGAGAGCGTTGATCGCAGCCTTGGCCTCCTGATCGGAGCCCATCTCTACGAAGCCGAAGCCCTTGCTCTGGCTGGTAGACTTGTCGATGATGACCTGTGCGCTCTGCACCGTGCCGTGCGGGGTGAACATCGTCTGGAGGTCCGCGTCCGTGACGCTGTAACTGAGGTTACCGACATACAGTCTTGTTGCCCATGTGAAACTCCTATCAGAGTAGTGGGCCTCAGACCCTCGTTTCTTCCCGGGTCTTTGAAGAAAGGGGCTGCGGTGCAACCCTAGAGGGCGGTAGGAGCTTCGACAAAGACAAAGCAAGCTGCGGACTGACTTCGACACAGCGTTCGCAAACCGGACTCGATCGTGCAACCAACCGTCAACTACGTATATCATACCCGCAGACGCGCCGAATAACAATCAGACTCGGACGATATTGTTGTTATTGCCTCGCGTGACCTGGGCGGCAGCAAGGAGGCTCCGCCATAGTACCTATGCCAAGCTGCCCTTCAACGGGTCCAGCTGCCGGAACTCCGGCGAGCCAGTCGGGCGTTATTCCGAAACGAAAGGTTGCTCACCAGGGACCAGAGGGGGTGCCGCCTCCGCACCAGACTGCCAGTCACCCGACAGAGCAACGGCCACATCGCATAGAACTGCTGATCGCAAGCGACCATTTCCGCCAGGATCTCCGCCCAGGAGAACCGCTTGTACAGGGCGGTCGGGAAGCCCAGGGTGTAGTACTGCCAGTCATGCGGGAAATCATCGGCGACAATGCGGTTCTGCGACTTCATCCTCTCCCAAAGACGCGTCCCGGGCAGCGGTGTCAGAAATAGCGTGTTGAGCAGGTCCACGCCGTAATGTCTGGCAGCGCCGGCGATTCGCCGCCCGGCGCCCGGCTCATCCGTGTCCAGGCCGAGAATGAACGAGCCCACCACGAGCATCTTGTGTCTCTGGATCCTCCGGACGAATGCCCGCAGGTCCCGGTCGTTGCGAAGGTTGAACCTCTTGCCAACCTCCGCCACGCCCTGTGCCGTCGGAGATTCGAAGCCGATGAACACGCCCTGGCATCCTGCTTGCGCAGCCAATCGGAGCAGCTCCTCATCGTCAGCCATGTTGACGGTTACCTGGGCGAACCAGTCCTTGTTGAGTCTCGCCCCGATCATGGCGCGGAACAGTTCCTTGGCCCGTTCCAGGTGCGAGGCGGTGGTGCCGATGAGGTTGTCGTCCACCACGAAGACCCGCTTCTCCGGAATCGACCGGAACTCCTGGATCACATTGGCGATCGGCCGCAGGCGATACCGGTTGCCGTTGAAGGCGGACACGCTGCAGAAGTCGCAGTTGAGCGGGCAGCCCCGCGTCGTCTGAATCACGCCAAACGCGTATCCATTAGGGAGCAGATCGTGCCGGGCCGGTGGGACGTTGGCCATGTCTGCATATCCGCCGGCATACACTGGCTGCAGCCGGCCCGCCTGGGCGTCGCGCAGGACTTCGGCCCAGGTGTTCTCCGCTTCGCCAGTGACGACCGCGTCGGTGTGCTGGAGGGCCTCGTGCTGACACATGGTGGCGTGAATGCCGCCCATGACCACGGGTATGCCGCGGCCGCGGTATTCGGTCGCCACCTCGTAAGCCCGGCTGGCCTGCGAGGTGAAGGCGGTGATACCCACCAGGTCGGGGCGAGGCAGTGCAGCGTAGTCGGGGATGCGGAGGTTTTCATCGATTACTGTGATTTGCCATTCCGGCGGTGTCAAACCCGCCAGGACCAGCAGGCCAAGCGGCTTCCAGATCCGGTAGCGGTTCCAGCGATTGTGTTTCACGTTGGTCAGGCTGACCAACGGACTACGCGGGTTAATCAGATATAGGCGCATTATCATGGGCTCCAAGGGATTGTATGCCTCAAGGAAGGATGATTCCCGACGTTTTTGGAGGAATCGGACCAGCCAGGGCGCGGCTCGATGCAGGGCCGGCTACTTTCTCTTTGTGTCACGGAAGAGAGGGGACTCGGCCAAGGCGAAGAGCACGACCTCTTCCCCGGTTGCCGTGCTGATGTCGTGATGCAGGCTCAGCATTTTGACGCCTGTGACGTCCTGGACCATCGCTTCCAGGATCGGTCGCGCTGTCTCGATTAACTGACTCCTCACCTGCTTGAGCAGGTCCCTGCCCTTCTCGGCTTGCAGGGACTTGACCAGTTGCTGTTCGGCTGCCGTCAGGACGCCGTGAAGGCGGACCACGAGAAGATCGCCGATCAGGTGTGCGTGGATGTCCTTGGGGCCGCGGCCCATGTACTCCCGTTCAAAGCGGTTGATCCCTTCGCAGACGGCGGCTTCGATCTCACCTTGTGTCCTCATCTCGCACCTCGTACGCGTCCTCAGTTCCCCGCCAGGAACTCGCAGGGATGGCGCATCGGGCATCGGTTTTCCGGCCAATTTGTCAAACAGGGTACCCAATATGACCAAATATGGCAAGAGACTTGCGTCGTCCGTTTCTAGTCGTATAATAATAGAAGAAGAGCTGCCTCCAGGTCCATCTGCTTTGCGGACCGAAGTTGTCGGATGACTAGATGAAGGGCAGCCCGGCGGTGCCGGGAAGCCCGTTAACGAGTAAGCCGACGTGGTGAAATGCCCTCAGGGTGTTTCACCACGTCGGCTTTTTTTGCTTCCGGTGGTACGAGACGGTCGAGACGAGCAGGGATGACTCGATGGACAAGTCCACCGAAACCGTGGCGCAGCAGATTGCCCAGGCGGCCATCGCCCTCCAGGAGAAGAGGACCGGCCATGTACCCAAGGCGGTGACCGTTGTCCTGACGGAGGACACGCTGGTAGTCACGCTGCATGATGCCTTGTCTCCAGCCGAGAAGGCCCTGGCCAGGACCCCGGCAGGCGCTGCCCAGGTGCAGGATTTCCACCGACAGCTCTTCAGCAACTCCTCCGAATCGCTGAGGCAGGAGATCAAGAGAATCACCGGTGTGGACGTCCGTGAGGCAACCGCGGAAGTCGAGACGAGCACCGGGGCCGTGGTGCACGCCTTCACGAAAGGCACCATGGTGCAGGTGTTCCTGCTGGCCCACGGGATACCTTCGGGTACCTGGAGCAGTACTGGCCGAAAAAAACGGGCATGAGAATGGAGGCTCTGCCATGCTGGTCTTGTCAAGGAAGCACATGGAATCCGTGGTTGTCGGAAGTTCCGATGGCTTGGAGCGGATGCTCAAGGTCACCGTGCTCGAGATTCATGGCGGGCGAGTGAGACTGGGCTTCGAGGTCAAAGAAGACTTTCCCGTCCATCGTTGGGAAGTGTGGCAACGAATCCGTGCCAGCGGCCCCCCGGACCGGCTTAGCTCGTAAGGCACGTTATCTGACCTGGCTTTTGAAAAGGAAATGTGTATGGCTTCCAGGAAGCTGAGAGTGGCCGCTGCTTTGGCCTTGCCCGTTATCGCCGCCGTCCTCGTGCCAGCCGGCATTACCGGGTGTGACGATGACAGGCGGAGGCACAACACGGTGATCGTGGTGCCTGAGGGACGGCACGATGCCGACCAGGACCGCCGCCACGAGGCGGTCCGAGAGGAGCGCCACGACAGCGACGAGCACCACGACAGGCAGGAGCATCACGACTAGGACGAGTGCTGCGGGCTTCGCCTGACCGGACTATGCGGCGCACCACAATGCCGGCGGGTCAGCACGCCGCGAACGATTATGGAGAGAGAGCCACACGGAGGGGTGGCTCCCTCTCGTGCCCGTGCGACACCAGGCCGGACGAGGAGTTCCGGGTCCGCCGGACGCCTGGCGTGAGAGCGGACCAGGCAAACAGTCATCGGAACGGAGATTCTGCCATGCTGGTCTTGTCAAGAAAGCAACTGCGGTCCGTGGCCGTCGCAGGCCCCAACGGCTGCCAGCTCATGCTCAACGTCACCGTACTGGAGATCCAGGACGGCAGCGTGAGACTGGGCCTTGACGTCAATATGGATTCTCCCGTTTATCGCCGCGAAGTGTCGGACCGAATCCCCGCCAGCAGCCCGTCGCAAGGCGCCGCGGCGCCCGTTGCGCCGTGGCCCCTTTCGTCCGGTCCTTGACCGTGGAAGCTGTTCCGGGGTAGCAGATTCAGGAAGGATAACTGAGATGTTTTGGACCATCACATGTCGATCTTAGGCCGCCGAAGCTATGTCCGTGTGCCTATCCTGATGGGTGGCGGACTGATCGGCCTGTTTTGCTGGCAGGCTGGAAGCAGCTCGAACGAAACGGGCGCACGCGGCGGCAAGGACGGTGGTGGCGACTCCGCTGGCCATGGCGTATGCCGACCCCGTGCCGCGGCCATCCGTCAGCAACGATGAACTCGCCAGGACAGACCCGTTGGGGCTGCTTCAACTCGCCCTGCGGCGCTACCAGAACAGCATCAGCGATTACACGTGCGTTTTCACCAAGCAGGAGCGTATCCGCGGCGTGCTGGGCCAGGAGCAGCAGATTCAGGTCCGGTTCCGGGAAATGCCCTTCAGCGTGCTCATGGAGTGGACCAGAAACCCGGGAGATGCCCGCCGAGTACTGTATGTGAACGGACTCTGGCGGAACGACCGGGGCGACTCGCTGGCCAAGATCGAACCGGAAGGGGCCATCGCCCGCCTGCTGGTCAAGAGCGTGATGCTGCCGATCCACGGATCCAACGCCCGCGCCGCCTCGAGAAGGACCGTCGACCTGTTCGGCTTTGCCAACGCGATGCAGCTGATCATTCACTACACCCAGGTGGCCATCCAGACGGGCGAGGGCGGCCTGGTCTACGCCGGCGAGGGTCAGGTGGAGGGCCGGCGGACATGGATCCTGAAACGCACGCTTGCCTACAGCGGCGATGGCGGGCCATGGCCCGACCGGGTCCTGATCGTTCACATCGACCGCGAGTGGCTTCTGCCGGTCGCCTGCTACACCTTTGCCGATGATGCCCGGCAGGTCGTCCTGGCCAGGTACGTCTTCAGCAGCGTGCAGGACTGAACAAGGGCCTGAGCGATTCGGACTTTGACGCACAGGTGAATGGGTTCTAAGCCCCATGGTCTCAAGGAGATACCAGTCGCGGAAGAAGATTTCTGGAATTCGGATGTTTCGCCCGGTCCGCGGGCTATAATCACAATAGCAAAGGGGCGCGAGCGATGTGCAAATCGGCTCCGAGTCGGATGACTAGATGAAGGGCAACCCGGCGGTGCCGGGAGGCCAGTTGAAAAGTAAGCCGACGTGGTCGAATACCTTAGGGTATTCCGCCACGTCGGCTTGTTTTGGGCGCGGTGGCGCGGGAGGGCCGCAGCCACCAAGGATGGACCTGATGGACAACTGCACCTCAACCATGGCCCAGCGGATCGCCCGGGCGGCAAGTGCCTTCGAGCAGCAGAGGACGGGGCACGCACCCCAGTCTGCGTCGGTGATCCTGAACGAAGACACACTGGTGATCATGCTGCGGGGGGCCTTGTCGCCGGCCGAGAAGGCTCTTGCGCAGAGCCCGGCGGGTGCCGCGCAGATGCAAACATTCCACCGGCAGCTATTCATCAACGCCTCGCAGCCGCTGCGGCGGGAGATCAAGAGAATCACTGGGGTGGACGTGCGCGAAGCGACCGCGGAAGTCGAGATGGCTCCCGGCGTTGTAACACAGGTGTTTGCGACCGGCACCGTGGTGCAAGTGTTTTCGCTCGCCCGCAGGGTGGCGGCGGAGGTGTGGAACGACAGTGTACAAGGTAACCAGCCTGGAGAACCGAGGCCCTAGCCTGTCGGTCCTGACGGCATCAGGCCTTCCGGCCAGGAGAACACAAATGCATGACACGAACGTCGAGCGAAGAGACCACGCATGGTTTGCCTTGGCAGACGCGGAGCATTGTCGGCTTCTGTGCTGCCGCTTGACCCGGCAAGGCACGCGACACGTTGATGAGTATGGTGCGCTTGAGAACATGTTGCCGGAGGCCGAACACCAGCGGCCGATGAGCCGGGACGGCATGACGCACGACATCGAGGAGGAAGAGCGCCGCTTCGGAAGTCAAATCGTAGATTGGCTGCGAACAAAAGCGGAAGCGCATGCCATCGATCGCCTGGCCATCTTCGCACCTCCTCGCATGCTTGGCGTGCTCCGGAAGGCCTCATCCGGATTGCTGAAGGGACATCTGGAGGAACTCAAGAGCGATCTGATGCGTCTCGAAACGAGCCAATTGGCAGAACATCCGATGGTTCGAGAACTGATTTGAAAGGAGGATCCCATGGATCTTGTTGTCTATGTCCTTTCCTTCGTGGTTGCAGCTGCTGTGATCGTCTTTCTCTCGGGCGTACAGGATTGTTCGTCCCACTCACAAGGGTCTGGTGGAGAGACTCGGCAAGTACCGGCGTTTCGCGAGTCCGGGTTTCAACTGGATCATCCCTGGCATTGACCGGATGATCCAGGTCAATACGACGGAGCAGATGGTGGACGCCCAGCCGCAAGAAATCATCACCAACGACAATCTTAACGCAAGGGTGGATGCCCAAGTATACTTCAAGGTGAAGGATGACGAGGCCAGCGTCAAGAGCTCCCAGTACAATGTAAACAACTACAAGAGCCAGATTGTGAACCTGGCTCGTACGACACTCCGCAATATCATCGGCACGCTAACGCTGAAATCCGCCAACAGCGAACGAGACAACATCAACGGCGCGCTGCTGACGACGTTGAGCAAGGAAACCATGAACTGGGGGATGGCGATCGTCAGGACGGAGTTAAAGGAAATCGACCCTCCCAAGGACGTCCAGGAGACCATGAACAAAGTGGTGAAGGCGGAAAATGAGAAGGTGGCGGCCTTGGACTTCGCCAACGCGGTGGAGAGGCAGGCCGACGGGGAGAAGCGGGCCGAGATCAAGAAGGCCGAAGGCATTAAGCAGGCCAAGATCCTCGCAGCGGAGGGTGAGGCCCAGGCAATCAGGCTCGTTAACGAGGCGGCCAACACGTACTTCGTTGGAAACGCACAACTTCTGAGGAAGCTTGAGGCCCTGGAGAACGCGCTGAGTCACAATGCGAAAATCGTCATCCCGTCGGGCTCGGAACTCATCAATGTGATCGGAGAGATGGCCGGCGTCTTGCCGCTGGACGCAGGAGTACCCAAGAACAACGGAGACTCCAAACGCGGGTTAGCGGCGGCCTTGGCCAGGCCCGCATGAGGAAAGCGGGCCTTGTGTTCGAACCGGAAATCCTGATCTGGTCAGGAGCCCGAGATGAGTCTATCTCAGAGCCTTGCGTTTCTGGTGCCTCCATTGGCGGGCATGGCCAAGAGACCTGCACAGCGAAGGGAAGTGCGCAATGAGACTGGGCAAGTGGGATGCCAACCGGGAATCGGAACTGGGGCGGGATGCCGCCTCGGATATGGTCGCGTTGGCCCTGCATGCCGAAAAGGCTACGGGTCAGGACGTGCTGCGGATCCGGCGGCAGGGCGGGGCCTACTTTATGGTAACCAGCGGCAACGGGATGATTCTGGAGGCATGGCTGCGGATGAACGGCATTGAGGCGTGGTCGGGCTCGCCGTCCTGGTGCATGGTGCCAGGTTGACGTGGCAGACTGGCTTTCGTCGCGCCCCAGCCTTTGGGAAACGATCATTGGAGTCAGGAGAGCAGATCATGCGGCAACCGTATTTCACAAGATGTGTCTTCGTGTTTCTCGTGTTGTCATTGGCCGTCAGCCATCGCCTTGCAGCGCAGACGGATCAGCCCCCGCCCCCGCCTTCGAGCGAAGACCTGAACTCCCCTCCGCCGACGCCGGCCCAGGAGCAGCCCGAGGTGCTGACCCGCGGACCGGTGCACGAGGCCTTTGCCGAGCCGATCAACTTGCAGATTCAGGCCGGCCTCGTGGCGCCGAGCCAGCCCCCGCCCGTCATCCAGGAAACCCCGCCGGCGGAAAGGCCGCAAGGCGACCACTTCGTCTGGGTGCCGGGCTACTGGTCCTGGGACGCGGACCGGAACAGCTACATCTGGGTCAGCGCCTGCTGGCGCGTCGCCCCGCCGAACATGTACTGGGTCCCGGGATACTGGAGCCAGGTGACCGGAGGGTGGGAGTGGGTAGCCGGTTTCTGGGCGCGGGCCGGCGTTCAGGAGATCGAGTATCTTCCCGCCCCGCCGGCCTCCGATGACGTTCAGCCGCCGGGCCCCCCGCCCTCTCCGGACAAGACTTGGGTACCCCCGTGTTGGTACTGGTACCAGGGCCAATATGTTCAGCGGCCCGGCTACTGGCTGGCGGCGCAGCCGAACTGGGTGTGGGTGCCGTCTCACTACGTGTGGACGCCACGGGGCTACGTCTTCTGCGACGGGCACTGGGACTATCCCCTGGAGACCCGCGGCGTGTTGTTTGCGCCGGTGTACTTCCCGCCGTCCGTTTATGCCCGGGCCGGGTACAGCTACTCGCCCAGCATCGTCGTGGACTTGGGCGCGCTGACGGCCAACCTGTTCACGTATCCGCGATACTCGCACTATTACTTTGGTGACTACTATGACGCTTCCTACGTCCGCGCCGGCATTTACCCGCGGTTTGAAGGCGATCGCATCCACACGTGGTACGACCCGATTTACGAGTATGACCGCTCGCGCTACCGCCAGAAGGACCCTCGCTGGGAGGAACAGCAGCGGCATGAGTACGATCTCCGCCTCGCCGACAAACAGCTCCGCCCGGCCAGGACATACCGGGAGCAGGAGACCCGTCTGGCCAAACTGCCCGAGTCGCAGCGAACACATCTCGAGGTCGCTCAGCTGCTGACGACAGCCGTCGCCCGCAAGACGATCCCGGTGAAGTTCGAGCAGATCAACACCGACGCACGACAGAAGATCGCCAAGCAAGCGACGGACGTACACAGTTTCCGTCAGGAGCGGACCCGTTGGGAGGCCACACCGGCGGCTCCGAAGACAGGCCAGCCGCCCGCGGAGCACAAAGGCCCCGTAACGCCGACCGAACGTAAGGAGCTCGGTGACTCCACCAGCCGAGCACAAAGCCCTCGTGACGCCAGCCGAGCGTAAGGAGCTGGCGACCCCGCCCGCCGAGCACAAAGCCGCCGTGACGCCGACCGAGCGCAAAGAGGTGGTAACGCCAGCCACGGAGCATAAGGCTCCGTTCGTTCCGCCGCGCGAGGTCAATGTGACCCAGCCGGAGCGGGTCAAGATCCCGGCCCCGCCGATCGTTGGCAAGCAGGCCAGACCCGACGCCATCGAGAAAGGCCCGCCGGCCCGACCGGCCGACGAACAGAAACACAAGGTCGAGGTCAAGGCCGAGACGAAGGACACACACAAGACCGAAGTCAAGTCCGAGGTAAAGGATGCACACAAGGACGAAGGCGAGCACAAGAGCAACTGACCCGACCACTCGGCTGAGCGAAGAGGATAGAACATGAACAAGAACTGGCTCGGCATCATCGGCGTGATTTTGGTGATCGTTGTCCTCGTGTGGCTGCTCGGCGGGAGCAGGATAAGCTGCCACGACAGACTTCTGGGACAAGGACAAGAAAGTCATTGAGATCAAGCATGATTGACAGCCCCGCGGCCAACGGCCGGGCTTTTCGATCATGTTTGAGAGACGCCAATCGGGTTGCTGGGCTGACACGTTACCGGTAGCAGGCGTTCAGCATGGATGCACAAGAGGTGCCGGACATGAAGCGGATCAGGCACGAGACAGGTGATGGAGAGAATCAGAGGACAACATGAAACCAATGATGATCGTCGGCATCGTTCTCATCGTCCTCGCCGCCGCCGGCCTGGCCTTTCAGGGCATCAGCTACACGACACGTGAAAAGGTCGTCGACGTCGCCGGCATCCAGATCAGTGCAGACACCCGGAAGACCATTCCAGTGCCGCTCGTCGTGAGCGGCCTGGTCCTGGCCGCCGGAATCGCAGTCGTCGTGGTCGCGTCCAAGAGGCCGTAGTTTGATGGGCCGGATCGACCTGATATTCCTAGGGAGACGACCCATGACGTGGGTTTGAGTCAAAGGACAGCGGCGGCAATTACCACACAAGGTCCGCGAGCAATGGGCATAACGGACCGGCGACGGAGTCGATGTCGCCTCATACAAAGGAGCTTCAAGATGAGTCACTTGGCGAACAAGGCATTCGTGATAGCGTTCATCGCGGCGGTAGCCCTGGCGGGCTGCAAGACGAAAAGCGAACAGGGCGGCGGAGCAGGAAGCGACACGTTCCGCATCGTTGTCCCGACCATGGCCACCGACGTCAAACAAGGCGAGCTGCAGACCGTTCGGGTGGCGCTGGACCGTGGCGACGGATTCAAGCAGCCGGTCAAACTGGAACTGAAAGCGCCCACCGGAGTCACAGTCGAGCCCAGCGGCGCCACGGTGCAGCCGGGTGATAAAGGCGACATTCAGCTGAAGATCAACGTAGCCAAGGACGCTCCCCTCGGCGAGCAGAAGATCCTCGTGAAAGGCACTCCGGACAAGGGAGAGCCGACGGAAACACAGTTCAGCATTACCGTCAGCGCCAAATAGCGGCGCCGCCACGCAACCGGTGGCGGCGGTTTTAGAACAAAGTCCATTGGTATGAAAGGAAACAGAGATGAAGAGTTCCATGATGATCGTAATGGCATTGGCCTTGACGGCGGCCGTCGGTTGTAGTCTGAGCAACCGAGGCGGCGGGGTGTCCACGGACGAGGGATTCCGGATCGCCGTCCCGACCCTCGACACGCAGGTCAAACAGGGTGAGGTCCAAACTGTTACCGCCTCCCTGCACAGGGGCGAGTCGTTCAAGCGGGACGTGAAGCTGCAGATCAAAGCGTCCAAGGGCATCAGCGTAGAACCGACCTACATTCGAATCAAAGCCGGTGACAGCCCTGATGTGCAGCTCCGGATCGCGGCGGCCAAGGACGCGGCCATCGGTGAGTATCGGGTCTATGTGACGGGGACACCGGCAGCCGGGGAGCCGACCTCCGCGGACTTCAAGGTGAAGGTTGTCGCTCCGTAGTCTCCGGACGGTGCGTTCGAACGTGAGCCGGCGGAGGGCGGCATCATGCCCGCCGCTGGCTCGCCCACCGTGCGATGCACGGTGCAACAGGATGAACAGGAGCGTTGCGATGCTGTGGACTATTGTGATCGTTCTGCTGCTGCTGTGGTTGCTCGGAACCGTCAGTTCATACACGGTCGGCGGGTTGGTCCATATCCTGCTGGTGGTGGCCCTGATCGTTGTGGTCGTCCGCCTGGTTCAGGGACGGCGGCTGGCGTAGGACCACCGGGCCTGCGGTGCCGAACGACGGGTGAGACCTTCCGGAGATAGATCCGAACGCCCCGAAGGGAGCGCGCCATGAAGATGACGCTTGTTACGGTGCTCTTTGTGCTGCTGTTGTGCGTGGTCGTCATAGGATTCTACAGGGGTTGGTTCGCCCTGTCGAGCAACGGTGCTGACGCCGGTGACGGCAAGGTAAACATCAACCTGACGGTGGACTCGGACAAAGCCAAACAGGACGCGGAGAAGGTGAAGGACAAGGCAACGGAACTCGGCGATCGGGCAAGAGAAGCAGTGAAGTCAAATGGCAAATAAGGGACGGGAAACCGGATCCCACATTCTTGCGAAAGGAACGTTATGGTTACCGTGAATGATTCTGTGGCCAAGGGTCTCAAGGACATAGGCGACATTGCAACGGATACTGTGAAGGAGACGGCCGCACAGGTGCAGGAGAATGCCTCCGCATGCTACGAACGCGGGCGAGACAAAGTGCGCCAGGTCGAACGCACCTTGGACCAGTTCATCCGGGAACAGCCGGTCACGTCCGTGCTGATCGCGGCAGGCGTCGGCTTGCTGCTTGGCCGCTTCTGGAAGCGTTGACCGCGGCTCCGAGCCGGCCTCGGGCTATCGCCCGCAGCCGCCCGCGAGGCAGCGGTGCCTCGTAAGAATTGTCGGAGAGGATCGCATGACCACCTCGGACCATTTCACCAAGTCACCATGGATGTTGACGCTGGCGTCCATCGCCGTGGTCATCGCATCTGTGTACCTGGCCAAGGGCGTGTTGGTGCCGTTGACGCTGGCCGTGCTGCTGAGCTTCTTGCTGACCCCGGTCTGTGACTGGCTGGAACGGCGGCACCTGCGGCGGATCCCAGCCGTGCTGATTACGGCCACCCTGGGCTTCGCGGTGCTAGGCACAGTGGCATGGACCGCGGTGGTTCAAATGAGCAACCTGGCACCCAACATGCCTGCGTACCAGAAGAATATCGAGGCGAAACTGCATTCGATGAATGCGTATCTGAGCGCGGCGCTCACCAAGGTGAGAAGAACAAGCCAGGACATGGGCCAGAATCTCGCACAATCAGCGCCGGGCCAAGAGCTAAACGGGCACGAGGAACCGCCCTTACCGGTCCGCGTGATTCCTTGGCCGCCGAGCCCACTGGAAGTCATTTCCGGAATGTTCGGCTCAGCCATCGATGTGTTGGGGTCGGCCGGCATCATCATCGTTCTGGTGATGTTCTTTCTGGTCCGACGCGAGGACTTGCGAGATCGCTTCATCCGCCTGGTTGGCAGAGGCCAGGTCACCATGACCACCCAGGCCCTGGAAGACGCCACTACGCGGGTCAGTCGTTATCTCTTGCTGCAATTGCTCGTCAATGTCAGTCTTGGCGTTCCCGTCGCCGTCGGACTTTACTTCATCGGCGTGCCCAACCCTGTCCTTTGGGGGATCCTCGCGACGGTCATGAGATTTGTTCCGTACATCGGGGTGTGGATTGCCGCGGCCGCTCCGATCGGCCTGGCCATGGCAATCTCGGCGGGCTGGACAGCGCCGCTCCTGACGCTGGGGCTGTTTGTGATCCTGGAGTTGTTCATCAGCAACGTCATGGAGCCATGGTTATATGGCAAGAAGACCGGGGTTTCGCCCGTGGCGGTCCTGGTCGCCGCCGTCTTCTGGACATGGCTATGGGGACCTGTCGGGCTGCTCGTGGCGACGCCCCTGACCGTGTGCCTCCTGGTGATCGGCAAGCACGTTCCTCAACTATCCTTCCTGGACACGCTGCTGGGCGATGAGCCGGTGTTTGAGCCCAAGACTCGCATCTATCAGCGGCTCCTGGCGGGAGATCAGGAGGAGGCGGCCGAATTGGTCGAGGAATATCTCGAGCACATGCCCCTCGTCCAGGTCTATGACACGGTGCTGGTGCCGGCGCTGGCCCTGGCCGGGATTCATTGGCATCGCGGCGAGCTCGACGAGGGCAGGCACCAGTTCATCTTCCAGAGTCTGAGGGTATCGATGGAAGAACTGGGCGAGCGCTGGCAGGCAATGCAGGCGAAAGACGATGCCGCGGCGACCAAAGACGTAGACGGCGAGGCCGCTCTCGTCCCTTCAGTCGGCGCGTCGAAGCGGTGCATCCTCTGCCTGCCAGCTCACGATGAAGCGGACGAGATCGTCGGCATGATGCTGGCCCAATTGCTGGAGATAGGGGGATGCCAGGTGCACACCGTCTCCGCGACAGCCCCGGGCAGCGAGATGATGGATCTTGTCGAACAGCACAAAGCGGATGTGGTCTGTATCTCCGCCACGCCTCCTGCCGCCGCGATGCATGCGCGGTACCTGTATAAGCGCCTTCGTGGTCGATTTCCGGGACTGAATCTGGTCGTGGCTTTGTGGAACGCCAAGGGTGACCTGGACAAGGCGAGGGAGCGCATCGGTTGCGGACCATCCACCCCTGTAGTGGGGACGCTGGCAGATGCTCAAGAGCAGATCGCTCTACGATTCCAGCCCCTCTTGCCGGAGCCCGAGAAGCATGTGCAAGTAAACCGTGATCAGACTGTCATGAACGGGGCAAAGCCATTGGGCGCCCCATCGGCACAGGCCGTTCAGTCGGCCGTTGTTTGAAAGGGGAAGTGAGATGCTTGGCACCATTTTGGTCGTGATCTTGATTCTGATGCTTGTGGGTGCAGCTCCTACGTGGCCTCACAGCAAGAACTGGGGGTATTACCCGAGCGGCGGGCTTGGATTGGTCTTGCTGATTCTGATTATCCTGCTGCTCATGGGGCGCATCTAGCGACCGGTGGTGGATAGCGCGGGACTGCGTGTTGTGCAGCGTCGCGCCAGGAACAGGTTCGCCCCACCCCTCGCGGGTACGGGCATAAGGAGACGAGCAATGATTCGAACGGTAACCATGACGTTGACGGCGGTGGCGCTCAGCATCCTGTCCCTCGGGTGCGGACGCATGTTCTCCGAAGGGATGGGGGTGGCTACGGGCGCCTCCGGTAAAGTCGTTGAGATTGGCATGACCCCGGACCTTACGAAGTACAAGGGCCTGCGCATCGAGGCGATCACCGTCGCGCAGGGCCTGCAGGCGCCCTCGGAGATGCCTGCCATGATCGGAAGCGACCTGGCGGCCACCGCCCAGAAGAGGGGCCTGACGCCCGAAGGCCAGCCCGGCCTCAAGTTGTCCGGCCAGATCGTCCACTATGAATCCAGCAGCACGGTAGACACGGCGATCGGCCCGCTGGCGGAATCCATCCTTCGCGCGAAGCTGACCGACGCAAGTGGCAACGTTGTTGCGGAGGCCAATCTGGTCGGGCGCTCCAAGGCAACGTCGTCGAGCGGTGCGAAGAACGTGTCCGAAGGCGTCGCCAAGGCATTCGACAAGTGGTTGAAGGCCAGCGGGCTCAAGACGCCCGGTGACAAAGACAAGGACTGAGCCGGGCACGATTATGGTGATGCGAGTCCCGGAACGGCAGGGCCGTTGCAGGTCCTGCCTGCCAGGCGGAAGCACAGGTAACGGCCCACAACGATTGTGGGCGGAAGTCCTATTGGAGGTTCCGGATGCGATACAGGCCAGAACGAATCGCCACGGTTGTGCGAAGGATTATCGGCGAGGCAATTGTCTCGCGTCTGTCCGACCCGCGGATCTCACAAATGGCGAGTGTCACGCGCGTCCGGGTGAGCGAGGATCTGTCGCACGCCGATGTGTACGTAAGCGTCATGGGCGAGGCATCGGAGGCGGTCGCGACGCTCCGCGGCCTGGAGTCGGCACAAGGACGCATCCAGTCCATGGTGGCTGATGCCATGGCGATCCGGCAGGTTCCGATGCTGCGTTTCCACCTGGACGAGTCGATCAAGCGAGGCAACGAGACGCTCCGACTGATCGAGGCGGCGACGGCCGAGACTCGCCAGCGCGAGGCCCAGCACGCTGCACAGGCTGGCACTCCTGACGCCTCGCCCGACGACATTATTGCCGGCGAGGAGGGACTTCCTGGACAACCGAGGTAAGTTCGACGCGGGTCCACCTTGGGTTCAGATGGGCGACGATACAGATGGTGTGACTCTATACACGTATCACCACGAACTCTGGAAGACAAGGAGAAGAACATGCAATTCATTGGGCGTCTCATGCTGATAGGAGTCGTGGTTATCCTGGTTTCCGGTTTGTGTGGATGCAAGAAGAAGGACTCTGGTGAGAAGGCAGGCGCGGCGGCCGACAAGTCCGTGCAAGACGCGGGCACGGCCGTCGATAGGGCCGTACAGAAGGCGGGGGAGTCTGTGGAAACGGCCGGCGAGAAAACGGCGCGGCCGTCGACACGGCAGTACAGAAGGCCGGAGAGTCTGTCGAAAAGGCTGGCAAGGAAGTTCAGAAGTCTGCCCAATAGATCGAACGGGCATCTGATCCGCAAGCAGGCCTTCCTGTATTACAAGGCGGTGCACGCTGAGACGCAGCGTCGGTAGAGCAATCATTGGAGCCGTCAGGATCCCAGACCTGTTCAAGCGGTCGCAGGCCGGGCGCTGGGCAGAGGACTTGTACCCGGCCAGCGTCTCAGAAGCACCGCTGCGCGGGGCGATGTTCACGGTCGAGCAGTTGGAAGTGCACGCCAGGACCCTGGCTGCGGCGCATGTATTGGGCCGCCGTGGCAGCAGGGACCACTTGCTCAAGCGACTGGCGGAATCGGAGCGGGTCATCGCCCGGTGTCACGACTCGATGTCGGAGGCGCACGCGGCTGAACGGCGTCTGACACCTGCTGCTGAGTGGCTTCTGGACAATCACTACCTTGTCGAGGAGCAGGTTCATCTGGCCCGCAGGCATTTTCCGCCGGGCTACAGCCGTCAGCTACCTCGGCTCAAGGGCACCGACCCGACAGGTCTTCCCCGCATATACGACATCATCGTACAGATCATCCGGCACGTGGATGGCCGGGTGGATGACAGAGGCCTTGGCTCGCTATATCGCTGCTTACCAGTCTGTCGCGCATCTGACGTTGGGGGAGCTGTGGTCGGTTCCCATCATGCTGCGGCTGGCCTTGATCGAGAACCTGCGCCGCGTCGCCGTAAGGGTCAGCTGGCAGCGGGCGCATCGAGACCGGGCACTGGAGTGGGCCAAACGGATCAAGGAATCGGGTGAGCAACGGGAAAACGCCGTCATCCTGGTGCTGGCGGACATGGTCCGCGAGAACCCGCCGCTGTCGACGGCGTTCGTCGCACAGTTCACGCAGGCCCTTGCCGGGCACGGGCCGACGACCGCGTTCGTTCTGGCGTGGCTGGAACACCGGCTCGCCGAGCAAGGACAGACGATCGAGGAGGTCGTCCGCGCCGAGAGCCAGAGTCAGGCGGCGGACCAGGCATCGATGGCCAACAGCATCGCCAGCCTGCGCTTCGTCAACGCCACCGAGTGGCACGACTTTGTCGAGGCGCACAGCGAGACGGAGAAGATCCTGCGGTCTGAACCAGCGGGCGTGTACGGCCAGATGGATTTCAGCACGCCGCGATGAGTACCGGCACGTGGTCGAGGCCCTGGCCCGGCGGCGAGGCATCGACGAAGAGGACGTGGCCCGCACGGCGGTGTCGCTGGCCGCGCGCGCGGCATGCGGCCCGGAGCGAGGACGTCGCGGCCCACGTGGGGTACCTCCTCGTCGATGAAGGCAAACGTGCATCTGGAGCGGGCGCTGCGCGGACGCAGTGTGGCGCGGCTCGTCGCCGCGCCGACCGCTACGGGGACTGAACCTTCTCGCCTACCTCGGTCCTGTCTCACTGTTGACAGGGGTCGTCGCCGCCCCCTTGCTCATGCAAGCCATGCATGGCCCAGGATGGACGGCGCCGATCCTGGCGCTATGCGCTGCGCTGGCGGCATCACAGTGCGCGGTGGCGATCATCAACTGGTACGCCTCCACGATCCGCAAGCCGCGGGCGCTGCCCCGGATGGACTTTGAACACGGTATCCCGGACGAGTGCCGCACGATGGTCGTGGTGCCGACGCTCCTGACGGGGCGGCAGCGTATCACGGAGATCGTAGAGACCCTGGAGCTCCGCTACCTGGCCAACCGCGATCCGAACCTGTGGTTTGCCTTGCTGACGGATTTCGGGGATGCCGACAGGCAGCACATGGAGGGGGATGACAGCCTGCTCCAGTCGGCGACTGACGGGATTGAAGAACTGAACGGCAAGTACGGCAACGGCACGCATGGACGATTCTTTTTGTTTCACCGACCCCGGCTGCATAACGCGCAGGAAGGCTGTTGGATGGGCCGCGAGCGCAAGCGCGGCAAACTGGAGGATTTCAACGAACTGCTTCGCGGGCAGGGGGGCGATCGCTTCAGCAAGATCGTCGGCGACACATCGGAGCTGCCGTCGATCCGTTACGTCATCACGCTGGACACCGATACGGACCTGCCGTGGGGCGCCGGCTGGAGACTGGTGGGGGCAGCCGCCCACCCGCTGAACCGCCCGATGATGGATACCTGCGGCCGGCGACTGGTCCGCGGCTACGCGATCCTTCAGCCTCGCGTCGGCATCCTGCTGCGCAGCGCGCAGCAGAGCCGCTATTCCCGGCTGCTGGCCGGCGAGGTGGGTCTCGACCCGTACACGCGTGTCGTGTCGGACCTGTACCAGGACCTGTTCGGCGAGGCTTCCTACATCGGCAAGGGCATCTATGACGTGTCGGCATTCCGCCAGCTGCTGGACGGGAGGTTTCCCGACAACACCGTCCTAAGCCACGATCTGCTGGAGTCATGCTATGCGCGATCCGGCCAGTGCAGCGATGTGGAGCTGCTGGAGGATTCCCCCTCGCGATATCTGGCGGACGTGAGCCGCCGTCATCGCTGGATGCGCGGCGACTGGCAGATCGCGCCGTGGCTAGGCTCGAGGATCTCTGATGCTGCGGGAGGGCGTGTCCACCCGTGGATCGCAGCACTGGGGTGGTGGAAGATCTTCGACAACCTGCGTCGCACCTTCGTTACACCCGCCTTTGTGGTATTGCTCGTGCTGGGGTGGCTGGCCCTGCCGGATCCTTTGACATGGGCCCTGTGGGTCGCAGGACTGCTCTTCGTACCCGAGTTGCTGCCAGGCCTGGCCGAATTGGTGCAGCGCCCGGCCAAGCTTCCTCTGAGGGTGCATGCGACCGCCGTCGTCCATTCCACTGCTCGTCGCCTGGCCAGGACGGCGTTGTGGCTGACGTTCCTGCCGTTCGAGGCAATGGTCGCCATCGATGCCACCGTGCGGACGATGTGGCGGATGCTGTACAGTCGGCGGCACCTCCTCGAGTGGCAAACAGCCGCGGCGGCCGAGAGTGGAGCTGTGGCGGGCCTTATGGGCGTCCTGCGGCGGATGTGGGTGGGTCCGGCCCTGGCTGCCGGTACTGCGGGGCTTCTGATCGTCATCGGTGCGCCGTTCTCAGCCGTCTCGGCCTCTGCGGTTCTGCTGCTGTGGTTCCTCTCGCCGCTGGTTGCCTGGTGGGTCAGTCAGCCGCTTCGGTCTGGCATCCGACCATTGAGCTGCCGCGACGCAGGCCTGCTACGCCACACCGCCAGGCTCACCTGGCGCTACTTCGAGGAGTTCGTCGGCCCCCAGGAGAACTGGCTTCCCCCCGACAACTTCCAGGAACATCCCGCCCACCGGGTGGCCCACCGGACCAGCCCCACGAACATGGGCCTGGCGCTGCTATCGAACCTCGCGGCGCATGACCTGGGATACCTGAGCGGCGGGCAGTTGCTGGACCGGACGGCCCAGGCTCTCGAGTCGATGGAGCAGCTGGAGCATTACCGCGGGCACTTCTACAACTGGTACGATACCTGCACGCGCAAGCCCCTTCAGCCACTCTACGTCTCCAGCGTCGACAGCGGCAACCTGGCGGGGCACCTGCGGGTACTACGCAGCGGGCTGCTGGAACTGCGTAGCGCGCCGGTGCTGCCGGCGGAAGCAGGGGATGGCCTGCGCGACACGTTCGATCTTCTGACGGAGCAAGTCGGCGCGGCTCCTGCCGTGCGCCTGCGCGGGTCGAGGATCCCCCGCCATCTGCGACCGTTCCATCATGGAGTCGGTGGACCGGCTACTGCAGCACGAAGTCCATGGGCTTGCCTCCACGGCAGGCTGGTTAGCCGAGCTCGTGCACGGCGGCAACACGACTGGCCGGATCATTCGATCGGTCAGCGACATCCGGAGGCCGCCTGGTGGGCACACGCCTTCGATCGGCAGGTGCGAGGCTTCCTGGATGACCTGACGGAGATGGCGCCGTGGCTCGCCGCGGCACGCACAGGCACCCGACAGCGGATGCCGAGCGCGTGCTCGCTGAGATCGATCAGGCAACCAGCCTGGAGGAACTCGGCGCCTCGCGCAACAGGCCGCCGAGGCACTGGCCGCAAGACCCAAGGCACCGACAGCAGACAGCGACTGGCCGACGCCTTCCGGACAGGTGCACAGCGCATCTCGTCGCGCATTCGGCAACTGGAGGTGTTGGCAGAGCGTTGCATGGGCCTCAGCGGATGCGGATTTCACCTTCCTATACGACAAGTCGCGCAAGCTGCTGTCCATCGGCTATTGGGTGGCGGATCGCCGGCTGGACAACGGCTTCTATGACCTCCTGGCGTCGGAGGCGCGGCTGGCGAGCTACGTGGCCATCGCTTCGGGCCAGCTCGCCCTTCGACCATTGGTTCGCCCTGGGCAGACGGCTGACGACGGCGCACGGCACGCAGGCGCTGCTGAGCTGGAGCGGCTCGATGTTCGAGTACCTGATGCCGCTGCTGGTGATGCCCGGCTTCGCGAGCACTTTGCTGGACCAGACGTGCCGGGCAGCCGTGGCTCGCCAGATCGACTACGGCCGGCGGCGCGGCGTGCCCTGGGGCATCTCGGAGTCGTGCTACGACCTGACGGATGCCGAGGGCAACTACCAGTACCACGCGTTCGGCGTGCCGGGGCTGGGCCTGCAGCGCGGGCTCAGCGATGACGTGGTGGTCTCGCCGTACGCGTCCGCCCTGGCCCTGCTGGTCGATCCGCAGCGTGCCTGCGGGAACCTGCGGCGGCATGGCCCGGGAAGGCGTGCGTCGGCCCCTACGGCTTCTACGAAGCGATCGACTTTACGTCCGCGCGCCTGCCGGCCGGACAGCACCGCCAGATCATCCAGGCGTTCATGGCCCATCACCAGGGGATGAGCCTGCTGGCGCTGGGCCATGCCGTGCTCGGGCCGCGCATGCAGCAGCCGCTTCCTGGGCAACCCGGACCTGCGGGCTGCGAGCCTGCTGCTCCAGGAACGCATTCCCAAGGCTATTGCGGTGATGCACCCGTATGCGCGGGAGGCCCAGGTCTCTCGCAGACCGGAAGGCAAGACAGCCGAACCAGCCATGCGCGTGTTCACCAATCCGAACGCGCCGTTGGCCGAAGTGCATCTGCTGTCAAACGGGCGCTACCACGTGATGGTCTCCGCTGCCGGTGGCGGGTACAGCCGATGGAACGACCTGGCGCTGACACGTTGGCGGGAGGATCCCACGTCCGAGTCGTTCGGGATGTTTTGCTACATCCACGACCGCCAAAGCAGCCGATACTGGTCCAACGCCTTTCAACCGACGCTCCGGGCCGGTAGCCATTACGAGGCGATTTTCACACAGGGACGGGCCGAGTTCCGGCGCCAGGACGAGCACGTGGAAACCCACACCGAGATCGCGGTGTCGCCCGAAGATGATCTGGAAATCCGCCGGATCAAGTTGACCAATCGCTCGACCACGGCACGCTCCCTGGTGGTCACCGGGTACGCCCAGGTCGTGCTGGCGCCGGGCGTAACGGACGAGCTGCACCGGGTGTTCAGCAACCTGTTCGTGCAGACCGAGATCCTGCCGGAGCACAGTGCCATCCTGGCGACACGACGACCTCGCTCGTCACAGGAGCAGCCTCCGTGGATGTTCTGCGTATTGCAGGCGGCCGGAAGTGAGGCGAACGCGTCCAGTTTCGAGACGGACCGGGGACGCTTCATCGGTCGCGGTCGCAACGCGCGGCAACCCGCTGGCGATGGACGCTTCGGGCCCGCTCTCCGGAACGGTCGGGCCGGTGCTGGATCCGTGCATGGCTGTCCGGCGAACGGTTGAGCTGCCCGTGGACGGCAGCGGGCAGGTGGACCTGATCATCGGGGCGGCGCCGACTCGCGAGGCCGCGATGGCACTGGTTACGAAGTACCAGGATCACCGGATGGCGGATCGCGTGTTCGAGGCTGGCGACCACCTACAGCCGGGCCATCCTGGGCCACCTGGGGGCCAGCGAGGCGCAGGCGCAGCAGTTCGGACAGCTCGCCTCGGCCGTGATCCACGCCAATGGGGCCTACCGTGCCTCCAGCGGCATTCTGCGGCGCAACCGCAAGGGCCAATCCGGGCTTTGGGGTTACGCCATCTCCGGCGACCTGCCCATCGTGCTGCTCCGCGTCCGCGACGCGGAGAACTTGCGCCTGGTGCGGGACATGCTCACGGCTCACGCCTATTGGCGGATGAAGGGCCTTCTCACTGATCTGGTGATCTGGAACGAGGATGTCTCCGGTTACCGGCAGACCCTCAACGACCGGATCATGGGGCTGATTGCGGCCGGCACGGAAGCCCAGCTGGTGGATAAGCCGGGCGGCATCTTCGTGCGGCACGTCGATCACTTCCCCGAAGAGGACCGGGTGCTGCTGCAGGCGGTGGCCCGGATCGTCATCCGGGATACGGACGGGCCGCTCGAACAGCAGTTGGAACGTTGGCGGGAGGCATCGGTGCCGCCCAAGGGCCTGCTGCTGACGCCGGCGCGCGTCGCGCCGCTGCCGGTGGATGGACAGTTCCCCCCGAAGCGAGACCTGATCTTCTCCAATGGAACTGGTGGCTTCACGCCCGATGGGCGCGAGTATATCGTTGAGCTTCCGCCGGGTCGTCAGACTCCGGCCCCCTGGGTGAATGTCGTCGCCAACCCGCGACTGGGCACCGTCGTCAGCGAAAGCGGCAGCGCCTACACCTGGTTCGGCAACTCGCAGCTCTACCGCCTCACGCCCTGGAGCAACGATCCGGTGAGCGACCCCAGCGGCGAGGCGATCTATATCCGCGACGACCGCAGCGGGCGGTCCTTTAGCCCAACACCCTCGCCCTGTCCCGGCCCGACACCCTACGCCAGCAGGCACGGCTTCGGGTACAGTATCTTCGAGCATGCCGAAGATGGCCTGGAGTCGGAGCTCACAACATACGTAGCGGCCGACGCGCCGGTGAAGTTCCTGGCGCTCAAGATCAGGAACGTCAGCGGGCTCGACAGAACCATCAGCGTCTTCGCGTCGGCCGACCTTGTCCTGGGAGACCTGCGCTCCCGGCAGGCAATGCACGTGGTGACCGAGCGAGAGCCGCTGACCGGCGCGATCCTTGCCCGCAACAGCTACAACAGCGAGTTCTCCGATGTCGTCGCCTTCCTCGACTGCAGCGAAGCGGTTCGCAGCATCAGCGGGGATCGGGCGGAGTTTCTGGGGCGTAATGCGGAGCCCGCCAATCCGGCCGCCCTGCGACTGCGGCGCCTCAGCGGCCGACTGGGTCCGGGATTGGACCCCTGTGCCGCGATGCAGGTGCAGGTGGAACTGGCCGAAGGGGCCCAGCGGGAAGTCGTCTTTATCCTTGGTGCCGGCAGCAGCGCGGCTGAAGCCATCTCCCTGATCCAGCGATACCGTGGCGTGGGGGCCGCCCGGGTCGCGCTGCAGGAGGTCTGGCAGTTCTGGAACGACAAACTCGGCGTGCTTTATGCCGAGACGCCCGATCCAGCGCTCAACGTGCTGATGAACGGCTGGCTGCCCTACCAGGTGCTGTCCTGCCGCATGTGGGGCCGAAGCGGTTTCTACCAGTCAGGCGGCGCCTATGGCTTCCGCGATCAGCTCCAGGACTGCCTGGCCCTGCTGCACGAGATGCCCGACCTGGCCCGGCAGCACCTCCTGCGTAGCGCCGAGCACCAATTCACCCAGGGAGACGTGCAGCATTGGTGGCACCCGCCGGGCGGGCGAGGCGTCCGCACAAGTTGCTCGGACGATTACCTGTGGCTGGCGTATGCAACCTGTCGCTACGTGGCCTTCACCGGTGACACCGGCGTGCTGGATGAAAAGATCCCCTACCTGGCGGGCCGCGCCCTCAATGATGGCGAGGAGAGCTACTACGACCTGCCCGGCCGATCCGACCAAGCCGGAACCCTGTACGAGCATTGCACGCGGGCTATCGTCAATGGCCTGAAGTTCGGCTCGCACGGCCTTCCGCTAATGGGCAGCGGGGACTGGAATGACGGGATGAACCGCGTCGGCTACCTCGGCCGGGGCGAGAGCGTCTGGTTGGCGTTCTTCCTGCACCAGGTGCTGTCCCAGTTTGCCGCCTTGGCCAGCCGCCAGGGCGATGCCGCCTTCGCCGAGCGATGCCTGGCCACCGCCCGCCGAGCTGGCTACCAGTGTCCGGGAGCACGCGTGGGACGGCCAGTGGTACCGCCGCGCCTACTTCGACAATGGCGAGCCGCTGGGCTCGCACCAGAACCCGGAATGCCGGATCGACTCGCTGCCGCAGAGCTGGGCCACGATCAGCGGCATCGCCGAGCCGGAACGATGCCGGCAGGCACTGGACGCCGTCTGGGATCAGTTGGTGCGCCCGGATCTCCAGATCATCCAGCTCTTCGCGCCGCCGTTTGACCGCTCCACCCTTGAACCCGGCTACATCAAGGGGTACCTGCCGGGCATTCGCGAAAACGGCGGGCAGTACACCCACGCGGCCGTGTGGGCGGCGATGGGCTTTGCGCTCGCTGGGCGGACGGAGCAGGCATCGTCGCTGGTGTCGATGCTCAACCCGATCAACCATACGCTCGACCCGCAGGCCGTCCAGCGATACAAGGTCGAACCGTACGTGCTGGCGGCGGATGTCTACAGCCAAGCCCCCCACGCCGGCCGCGGGGGATGGACCTGGTACACCGGTTCGGCGGCATGGTTCTACCGTCTGTTCCACGAGGTGATCCTCGGGATCGACCGCCAGGTGGACGTGCTTCACTTCCGGCCGCGGGTCCCGGCCTCCTGGTTGCAGTTCAAGGTGCACTACCGCTACTACCAGACGTTCTATCACATCGTGTTCAGGCAGGACCCGGCTCACCCCGGCCCAGCCCGGCTGACCCTCGACGGCCAGCTTCCCTCGCAAGAGGCTCTCCATCTCGTGAACGACCAGCGCGAGCACGCCGTGGAACTGGTCTTCGGTCCGTGTGCGGCCGGGCCGGGACATGGAGATGACAACGATGGTTCCTGAACCGGTTGGCGGACTGCCGGACCTCTGCGGCCGCGAGGACTCGATCGCGCAGGCGATGACCACGCAGGGGCCGGTCTTCCAGCCGGACAGCAATATCGATTTCCAGCGCATCCGAAACGCGTTCGCGATCGCGCTGCACGTGCACCAGCCCCTCATCCCCGCCGGGGGCGCCGATCCTGCAACCGCCGGGATCATCAGCAACCTCCAGTACATGCTCGAGCACCCCGAGGCAGAGCACTGGGCCTTCTGCGGGAGGCAATACCCCGAATTGCGCCTGCGTCTGCGACCCCGGGGCCCCTGCGTGCTGCTGCAGTCAGGGATGCTGTCAGGAGGCAAGCGACCTGCAATAGGATAGGCGGCCAGCTTGTCGGACACTCACGTCCGACAAGCTGAGCCGGATTCGGGTGCCCCGAGACGGAGCATTCCAGGTTGCCGGCTGTGCTCGGCGCCAGAACCGCACTCATGCATCGAAGCTGCATCGCATCTGCGTAATCGTCGTATAGCCTGATCGCCGGAGGGGCGTACGCTCCCTGGCTGGCTTGATGCCGACCACGTGGCAGCCGCCTGGAAGCATGAAATGGCGCCCATCTGGCCAGCTGATGGGGCTGCGCCGCCGAACCGGCGATCAGTGGCAAGTCAAGGCAGTTGACCAGCATGTAGTCTGTCACGTGGCGTGGGCGATGCACGCAGAGGCGGCTGTATCTGCAGCCGCGCTGCTAGTCCCTAAACAAGCGAATACCGCAACGTTGTGATGCCGCCGGCCAGGCGGGCGGCCGCGGGCGAGGGTTGCCCGCCAGAACCGCTTCTGCGGTTCGTCGTGTCTCGCCGGGTTGTCGCTTGTCCATCCTGACCAGCCTTTACTGACCTTCTTGGCCTGAGCCAATCGGGGCGTCCGTACCCCGACATCTTTCGCGTCGACTCAACACCGCAGCGGATGCCGCAGGGCCTCCACCGCCCGGAGAAACACCCCCTGCCACGGGTTCCATGCCAGTAGCCGGTACACCACCCGCGGGCCCCGCCGCACGATCTGGCACGGCACCAGCATGAAGGCATTCACCAATCGCTTGAACTCCATCTTCAAGAGGGCTGCCTTCGCGGGGCCATGCGGGGCGGGGCCGCTCAGCCTCTCCGGCAGCAGCAAGCCCATCCAGGCCTTGAGCGTCCAGGCCAGCGATGCCATCACCATGTACGCCCAGTTGCTCTCCAGGCTGTCCACCGGGGCCGCCAGCGCCCGCACCCCGCCCTTGAGCTGGGCGATCAGGTTCTCCTGGTTGCACCGGTCGTTGGCCAGCAGCACGATCGCATCCGCCGGGCTCGTCCGCTCGTTGGTGATGTAGAAGAAGTACCGCACATCGTCGAACAGCACCTGCTCGCCCTTGGCCACCGACAGGTTCTTGCGGACCACCACTACCCGGTAGTCCTTCCGGCAGGCCGTCGGTCGATAGGCAAACTCCGCTACCTCTTCGTCCACCAGCCCGATGTTCTGGTACTCCCGCTGCCGGACGATCTGCTCCTTGATGTGGTCCGGCCGGGCCCGCTGCTGCGTAGCCACCTCATACTTCGCCGGACGGACCAGTCGCTTCCAGGCCTTCGATGGCAGGCTTTCCGCCTCTTGAACCAGGTTGGCCATCGCGTCAATCCCGAACAGGAAGCCCACCCCGTCCTCGTCCCAGCGATCCAGGTGCTGGATCTGACTGAAGTCCGTGTAGGCGATGTTCAGCACGTGGTCGGACTCGTGGTAGGGCTTATGGACCTTCAGTAGGTGCAGGCGCCGGTCGATCGCCTCGATCAGCCCGACGTGCCGGGCCAGCAGGTGCATCGCCGACGAGGACGAGCGCCGACGCCAGGACGCCCGGGCCAGCCGCCGCAAACCCAAGAACACGCATCCCCTGGCTGGTACGCGTCTGATCCGGGAATGGAACGGCCAGCGCCACGAGGTCACGGCCGTCGAGGGCGGGTTTGAGTACAGTGGCCGCCGGTACAAGTCGCTGTCGGCGATCGCCAAGGCCATCACCGGCGCCCACTGGTCCGGCCCGCAGTTCTTCGGCCTTCGCACGCCCAGGAAGGACGGCGCCCAATGATCCAGGTCGCCACGGAGAAGAAGACGGTCCGCTGTGCGATCTACGTGCGAAAATCGCACGAGGAGGGCCTGGAACAGGAATTCAACAGCCTGCACGCCCAGCGCGGGGCGGCCGAGGCGTGTATCACCAGCCAGCGGCACCAGGGCTGGATGGCGTTGCCGACCGACTACAGTGATGGCGGCTACAGCGGCGGGACGGTCGAGCGGCCTGGCTTGCAGAAGTTGCTGGCGGACATCGAGCGCGACCGGGTCGATGTCGTGGTCGTGTACAAAGTCGACCGCCTCAGCCGCTCGCTGATGGACTTCGCCCAGATGATCGCGCTGTTCGACCAGCACGAGGTGTCGTTCGTCTCGGTTACCCAGCACTTCGACACCAGTACATCCATGGGACGGCTGATCCTCAACGTGCTGCTGAGTTTCGCCCAGTTCGAGAGGGAGATCATCGGCGAACGCATTCGGGACAGAAAACTGGCCACCGCCATGAAAGGTATGTACGTCGGCGGCCAGCCGTTCCTGGGCTACGACATCGACCGGGAGAAGAAGCGCCTGGTCGTCAACCCGCCCGAGGCGGAGCTGGTGCGGCAGATCTTCCAGCAGTTCATCGAAACCCGATCGAGCCTGGTCGTCGCCCGGAACCTGAACGCCAAGGGGCACCGGACCAAACAGTACAAGGCGATCAGGAATGGCAACATCCTCGGCGGCAAGCGGTGGAACAAGGTCTACGTCTACCGGGTGCTGATCAACCGCAAGTACCTGGTGAGATTGTCCACAAAGGCAAGAGTGTCAAGCGACAATTATCCTTCCTCTTCAACGACAATTAGATCTCCCGATTCCGCCGCCGTGGTCGTGGTTGTTGGTTTCTTTCTTTTTGCTCCTTTTTCTTTCTTTGTAACTGCCTGTGAGTTCCTGTGAATTGCTGTGAGATTGTCAGAGTGCCCGGCCGGTCGTCACTCGGGGGAGGGGTCGGTGGCGTCGGGCCGGTTCTTTTTGGCCTGCTCGATCCGATAACTTGGGACGTTCAGTTCCAGGATCACGCAATGGTGCACCAGCCGGTCGATTGCCGCGGCCGTGGTCATCGGGTCCTTGAAGATCGCCTCCCACTTCGAGAACGGCAGGTTGCTGGTGATCATCACGCTGCCCCGCTCGTACCGCTCGGCTAGCAGGGTGAATAGCACCTCCATCTCTTCCCGGCTCTGCTGGACGTATCCCAGGTCGTCGATCAGCACCGCTTCGTAGCGGCCCAGCTTCTGGATCAACCGACTGAGTTTCAGATCCCGCTTGGCCGCCAGCAGGTCCTGCACCAGCCGACTGCACGTGCTGAAGTACACCTTGCGGCCCTGGCGAATCAACTCCTGCGCCAACGCGCACAAAAGGTGCGTCTTGCCACCGCCGACGCTGCCGAAGACCAATACGTTCTCCCGGCGATCCACGAAGCTTGCCTTCCAGCAGCGTCCGCACCTGCCGGGTGACCTTGGCCGGCAGCCGCTTCAGGTCGAAGCCGGCCAGATTCTTCTCCGCCGGCAATCGCGACTCCCGCAGGCATCGCTCAAGCCGGTGTTGCCGGCGAACCTGGCACTCGCGTTGGACCAGCGTCAGCAGGAACTGCTCGTAGCTCGAGGGTCTCCTGTTCCGCCTGCCGGGCCAGTTCCTCAAAGCACTCCCGGATCGTCGGCAGGTGCAGTTCCCGCAGGCAGGCTTCCAGAGTGGCCTTCTCTTGCTCGGGAGGTTTCATACGGTCACCTCCTGGCCGATCATCAAGGCGTCATACGCAGCCAGGTCCACCGGCTCGATTCGGACCTGCGTGACCGGCGGGATCGCCTCCCGGCGGTCCACCAAGGCTTCCACCGCCTCCAGACAGATCGGCTGACCTTCCTGCAACAGGTGCCGCAACGCCTCATCCACCCCGTCCTGTGTCTGGCGAGCCGCCAGGTACAGGATCCGCAGGTACGTCTTGACCCCACGCTCGGCCTGCGTGTCTTTCAGGTGGTCGTATGCCATCCGGAACCGGCTCGTGGGGAACAGGTCCTCCCGATAGCGGTACTGTTCGAAGGCCCCGGGCTTGCGGACCAGCCAGTCGATGATGTGCCGGTACGAGACCTGGTGCCGCTGCCGGCCGCGAAGCCGCCCCAACCGCTCGATGAGCCGCTGGGCGTACCAGATCTCCAGGTGCTCCGCATAGAGCCGGACTTCCACCTTCTCCCCGATCAGCCGGCTGTCCACCGAGTAGATGTTGCGATCCACATGGATCAGGCTGCCGGTATCGACCTTCACATCCAGCCGCTGGGCGCTTTCCAGCCGCCGATCCGGCAGGTCGCGCAGGAGGGCCTGTTCCTCCGCCAACCGCGACCGCCGCCCGGCGTTGAGCTGCTCAAACAACTCGCCCAGGAAGGCCTCATAGAGTTCCCGGCTGGCAAAGTCCCGGCCGTCGCGCAGCAGCAGGGCCTGCTCCAGAGCTTGCTTGAAGCGGTGATGACGCTGCTCCACATCGCCGTTCTCGTTGGCCTTGCCGGCCTGAATCCGCTGCCCCAGCAGCCCGTAATGATCCAGCAACCCCTGGTAGCGCCGCGTGAACTCCGGCTCGCTACGCGATCCCGCCTCCAGGAACCGGGACAGGTTATGCACCGCCGCCGACAACCGATCCGTTCGATGCTCGGCCGGGACTCCGCCCAAGGCCCACAGGGCGTCCTGCAGGCCTTGCGAGAGGCTCTCGATAGCTCTCCGAGAAGCAGACCGTGCCGTGCTCCCAGTTCGAGTACGTCAACACGAAGTGGTAAATCATGTGGTCGAACGGCTGGCCGGCGATCGTAATGCCCAGCTCCGACAGGTGGGTGAAGTCCGACTGGCAGAGTCGGCCCGGCTCGTGCACCTGGGCGAAGAACACCTCCCGCGGCGGTCCTTCCAGCGCCCGCCAGGTCTTGATCCCGCGCTGAAACGACCGCAACTGCCCATCCTGGAACCTACCTGGATGCCTCCGCTGCAACGCCTGGAACAGCACCTTGGCCTGCAGCCCCGGATTGACCGCCAGTTCCTGGTGAACCTCGTCCCAAACCTCCGCGAAGGGGTCGCCCCGCGTCCGCCACGTGTGAGCAGCTGCGATCTCGCCGGGCAACCGCATCAGCCGCCGATACTTCCGTGCGGTCGTCACGTCCATCCCCGCCTTCGCCGCTGCCACCACCTGTGAGTCCTCTGTCTGTAACAACCTATGTAACCTCCTGACTTGCTGGTCTGTGACCATCCAGGCTCCTTTTCGAAGGAACCCTGAATAGCCGACCACCTCTCAAAAGCCAGGGAGTTTTAATTGTCGCTGACAGGGAATTCTAATTGTCGCCCAACACAAGAGCTACCCGGGCGAGCACGAGGCCATACTGGACCGGCGGCTGTGGGACCAGGCCCAGCGGATCATCGCCGACAACTACCACTCCCGCGGCATGAAGACCAGGCAGAAAACCCCGGCCCTGCTCACGGGCATCCTTAGCTGCGGGCACTGCGGCAAGACGATGGGTTCCAGCCATACCAAACGGCATGGCAAACGCTATCGCCATTACGTCTGCAACAACGCCGAGCGGAACGGGTACGACGCGTGCCCGGTCAAGGCGGTGGCGGCCGGCCAGATCGAGGCGGCAGTGAAGGACCGCATCCGGGTGATCCTGGGCAGCCCGGACATGATCGCCCGGACGCTCCGGGAGGTGCAGGTCCAGGCGGGTAAGGAACGGACGGAGATGGAAGGGCAAGAGCAGCGATTGGAGACCCGGCTGGCGGAGCTGAAGCGGGCCGTCGGTCGTCTGGCCCGGTCCGATGGCAAGGACGGCGCCCTGGCGGCCGAGCTGGCCAAGCTGAACGAGGAGTACCGCCAGACCCAGGGCCAGTTGGAGGACGTTGGGCACACGTTGGAAGCCGTGAACTCCGACGGTCCGGGCGAGGACGATGTGTCCCAAGCCCTCCAGGGGCTCGACCCGCTGTGGGACGAACTATTCCCGGCCGAGAAGGAGCGGATCGTCAAACTGCTGGTCCAGGAGGTCGGGGTCAGCCGGGACGGTCTGCTGATCCGTCTGCGGCTGAATGGGCTGAACTCGCTGGTGGGCGAACTGGCGGGCGATGGACTGGCCGTGCCGGCCAGGGACGGCCAGACGCTAGACATCCGCGTGCCGATGGCGTTCAAAGTCCGCGGCGGTCGGAAGGAGATTCTCTTGCCGCCGGACGCGGAGGCCGAACCCCAAGCCCAGCCGAACGGGCCCCTGGCCGTGGCGCTGGCCAAGGCCTTCAAATGGGAGAATATGCTCGAAACGGGCCAGGTCGAAAGCGTCTCTGCGCCTGGCAGACCGGGCCGGTCTGGATCGTTCATACGTCCGCCGAATCCTGCGGCTGGCAGTCTTGGCCCCTGATATTGTCAAAGCGATCCTGGCCGAGCGTGAGCCCAATGGCCTGTCGTTGGCACAGTTGCTCGGGGACTTGCCGATGGACTGGGAACAGCAACGGATGCAACTGGGAATGTCAGTCTTGAGGATTGGTGACTGGAGACGGGTATTGCACCGCGATCGGCCTGACCAACAAGGGCCCCACGCACCTGATCGTCACGAACAAGGTCCGTGCCATTGGCATGACTCCCGGCGGCGAGTCGCTAATGCGCGGGTCCCGTCCGCCGGGTGCTGGCGAGCCGGGTGGTGGCGTAACCCGCCAGACCGCTATCCTACCGCTTGGCATACTTGACAGAGCAGCCGTAGGGCTTTGTCTCCTGGAGGGCAACGGTCTGCCCGCCGATCAGCTTGCTCAGCACGGCATCTACGTAGTTGGTCGCGTGCTGCTTCTCCCCTTGCGGGTCATCATCGATCGCGCCCTTGTAGACCAGGTTGCCGCCGCGATCGATCACAAACATGTCAGGCGTCGTCTTGGCGCCGTACAGCCTGGCGACATGGCCAGCGCGGTCATTGAGGATTGGATAGTCCAGGTTGTACTTGGCCGACCAATCCGTGTCGATCTTCGGGTCAGTACCCGACGTGCTGTCGATCGCCAGCCAGACCACGCCCTTGTCGTGGTATTTGTCCGCCAGCGACTCCATTGTCTTGTTCTTGTAGTGGCGCTGGACAAACGGGCAATTCGGGTTGACCCACTCCAGCACGACGATCTTGCCGGCGTAGTCTGAGAGGGAAACGGCCTTGCCGTTTTGATCCTTCAGCGTGAAGCTCGGCGCCGCCTCACCCAGCACGGCCTTGGGCCCCGGCTCCGCGGGCCGGGTCTGCGGCGCCTTGAACCGACGCGTCCCCCGCCTTGATCCCGCCTTGCTCGGCATAGACAGTCAGATAGCCCCCCAGCACGAGTACCCCGATGGCGATGTGACGACACATGGTAATACCCCTTACTCTTCACGTTACCAAAACCGGTTAGACCGCCGACAAGCCCTGGTATCGCAGGTGCAGCCCATACCCGCGATGATCCACTCTGTATTCTATGGTGCCGCCGAAACGCTTGACGCTTTACTCCCCCTGGCCCGCCTGCTGTCGCTGTATCGGTACTGAGATACCCCGGCGCTGCCCGTGAGCGTCCGTATATGCGATTACGCTAGCAATCAGCAATTCGCCTGTTGCCTGCTGTCCGGGCAGGATCCGGGCCGTGAACGTGATGCGGCTGCGCTGCGCTTCGGTCCGCACTGCCACATCCTCGACACTTACTATCGGGTTGGATCCCGGGAACCATTCCACGTTTTGCACGGGGAACTGCCATGCCATCTCAATCGCATACCGCCCCATCCCCTTTTTCGGCAATGCACCACTCACCTTCACGCTTCTGAGCTGGGCTTTCCGTGGAGTTCCAGGCCACTGGTACCTGCTGTGCCCACTCGCGAAACAACTCCATGTTGACAGGTTGACTGGCGGGCGCGACAGGCAGCCTGAGTGTCAGATCTGCCTTGCCCGGTACGCACACGTCCTTGCAGCAGAGCCACGAGACCTCGGCAGCGAATTCCGCCGTCGATCCAATCCTCGCATCCTTTGGCACCTCTACCGCCGCCGGCAACAACACGCTCTCACTGTATCCGTAGGCGGTGATGTCGCCGGGTTGCGCAACGCGGACCGGCACAGGATACTGCACGTCGCTGCCGACGAACTTCGCAGGCCACGTCATCTGCACCGTCGTTGCGCACCGGCCTCGCCCGGATTTATCCAGTAGATGTGCCAGCCCGGCGGAATACGCAGCAACACGCCGACCTGCGCGCTCGCCCGGCCGCAGGGACAGTGTGTCCGCAAGCAGTTCTGCCCGAACCACTGGCGGGGAGTGCTGCGTTTGCAGCCCCTGAGGCAATGCCGCCAGCAACAGCACCGTGGTAATCGTCTTGCCCATGGTCGTCTCCGAAATCGCTCGGCGGCACCATCGGCAGCACCGCCTCTTTCGTTCCCGCAGGATTCCACGGGGCTTGCCGGGCTGGCGCTTCCATGGCTGCGGCCGGCGCAGGCACGCCAGTTCACGCCGCGTCGCCGAGACACGCTGGCGGGAGAAGCGCAACAGCTTCAACGGCCACGACCGCCGCGGGGCGTATCACGCGTACTTCTTGACCGCCTTCTCGATCGCGGTGCTGGCTTTGGCCAGATCGTCCGGGATCATGACCGGGTGGAACTCAATGTCTGCGTTAAACGCGAGGAACCAAGGCTCCGCGATTGCGGGAATCTGCGAAGCATCCTGCATCTGGAGGAAAATGAACCCGGTGCGCTGGCCCTTGTCATCCGTGAAATAGACCGCCTCCGGTTTCAAATCCGCCAGAATGGATTGGATGGTGGAGCCCAGCTTTCCGGCCTTCGCGGCTGCGTTCCCAGATTCGACGGGGATGTGGACCTTCAGTAAGAACCGCATCGATTGCCTCCTGCCAGATTGTTCCTGTTGGATCCGAACAACGCTGCCATATATTAGGCATGGCACTGGAGCGCGATGTATCCGGCCATGGGCTTCTGCCTGGATCCAATGGCAGGATGCCGCCAACCGGACATCGAGGAGGGCTATCGTTCGCGCAAGGAGCCGCAGGGGATCAGCCTGAAGCAACTGCATGACGGGGTGCCGCTGCGCTGGCGCGAGCAGCGGGGGAGGTGGCGAGACGAATACAACCCAACGGCACTCAAGGCGCTCGACGATGCAGGAGCCAGTCCAGCGACCAGCAACCGCCGCCGACCATCAGCAGGAACAGTAGCCCCATGAGCATCGAGAAGTCCGTCCGGGCTTCGCTGGCCATCGCCCAGAACCCATAGCGGGGCAACCTGGCAAGGCTGAAATGCCAGTAGCCGTGGCTCAGCAGGATCGGCACCTTGGTGGAGGCGATGGCCACGCATATGTCGATCAGCAGCAACACGGCCGCCAGGCGCGTAAACAATCCCAGCAGGATCAGGGCGCCGCAGACGATCTCCACCCCGCCGACGAATGGTCCCATGGCCTCTGGTGCCGGGATGCCGATGCGAGCGAACCGACCCGTTCCCAGCAGGTCGGGGAACAGGAACTTCTGAATCCCTTCCTCGAAGAACACGCACCCAACCAGCAGCCGGATCAGGATCGTGGCTGCCGGGGCACGTGTCGCAATGAAGGATTGAATGCCATCCATACCCTTGCTCCGAGTCGTAGTCGCTCTGGATCTGTTCCATCCACACGATCTCACGTGAAGCAGAACAGCTGTGGCAGATTATAGGATGGTTCAGGCGGGAATTCAGCCAGCTACGCCGGACCGCTGGCACATAGGCAGCGTTCACACACCACCGGCCCGATCAGCGCTGAGGCGGTGATCTACAGCAAGGAGCCGGACGGGATCAGTCTCAGCCATCTGCACGATATCCAGCCGCTGCGCTGGCAGGAGCGGCGATCAAATCCCCTCCCGCACTTGAGGGCCTTGAGCACGGATGTGCATTGATCGAGATGTATCACACTGTCGCTGTCGAGTGCCTATAGCCGCAGCACCATCAGCCGCGTGCAGAGGTCCTTCGCTGCACGCCCCGAGTTCACCGCATCCTGCACCTGCTTCATCGTCTCCGGGCTTGCCTCTCCCTTGGCCCACCAGGGCAGCTGCAAGCCTTCCTCTTCCATCGCGATGCACTCAAAACCTAGACGCTCATATGTCGTCCACGGCAGGCACCCCATCCACACGTTGTACTCCGGCGCCGCCTTGCTACCTCCCTGTGCGATCACGGCGGCATACCCGTTCGCTCTCGCCCATCGTACCGATGCCTCACACAAGGCCGTGCCGATCCCCCGCCCGAAGTACGCCGAGTCCGCCCGCTTGGCCGCTGGCCCGGCAAAGCCGACGTGAAAGCACGCATGCCCCCATACCGACCCCTCAAACCTGAGACCCTTTTCCTTCGCTGCCGCCAGAGGCCAACCCAGGGGCCAGCTCCACGGGCCGCTTCCTGCCATAGCCCGGAAAGTTGCTATCGTCCCAATCCGGCAGGCTCACGCGGTAGCAATGCAGCGACCCCACGCAGGTATCCCCCTGCCACGCCGCCATGCCCAGGATTCGCTGCTGCTCGAGCAACCGAATCTGCGTCTCTCGATTCTGCCAGCACGCCCCGGAGATGCAGTCCAGATCCTCCCGTCTGATTGGCCGAACGATCACCTCGGAACCACCCATGCTCGACCTCCCTTCTGATTGCCCAAACGAACACGGCAGTGCTCTGTAGAAAAGCTCTACGGGTGCAGAGCCTAGATCTTTCAGATGACCGCTCGCTGACGACCGCCGGCAGCGACTATCATTCTACAAGGAGGCAGTCCCAGGCCGCTACATGCCGGCGGCCGCCGTGCTGGCAGGAGCAGCGGGAGAGGCGGCGCTGTATAATATCCGAACGTTGCCCGGCGGTGTAGCCGAGGAAGGGCATCTGGTGGATCTTGTCCAGGGATCATCGCCTGCGTCACGATTCCTTGATAAGCGCAGCTGTGGCCGGCAAACCCCGGCCGAACCGCTCGGAGGATAGACATGGGCACCAACCGCAGGATCGCCTACTTCTCGATGGAGATCGGGCTGGACGCCGCCATGCCCACCTACAGCGGCGGTCTGGGTATCCTGGCTGGCGATACCATCCGCGCTGCGGCCGACCTGAAGGTACCGATGGTCGCCGTCACCCTCCTCTACCGCAAGGGCTACTATTATCAGCGCCTCGACGCCCAGGGCCACCAGGCGGAGGAGCCCGTCGATTGGGTCGTCGATGACTTCCTCCAGGAACAGCCCCAGCGCGTCTGTGTCAGCCTGGACGGCCGTGACGTCCACCTGCGCGCCTGGAAGTACGCTGTTGCCAGCTTGACCGGCTACGAAGTCCCCGTCTACTTCCTCGACGCCGACCTACCAGAAAACGCTACCTGGGACCGCCGTCTAACCGATGTCCTCTACGGCGGCGACCAGTACTATCGTCTTTGCCAGGAGACGATCCTCGGCATTGGGGGCGTACGGATGCTTCGCGCCCTGGGTTACAACGAGCTGGAACGCTTCCACATGAACGAAGGCCACGCTAGCCTCCTGACCCTCGAACTGCTCGACGAACAGCTTGCCCGCAGCCAGCACACCGCCATCACCCCCGAGGACCTCGAGGCCGTCCGACGGATGTGCGTCTTCACCACCCACACCCCCGTCGCTGCCGGTCACGATCAGTTTCCCCTCGAACTGGCCAGCAAGATCCTCGGCCCGCGTGAGGCCCTCAACCTCAGCGGCGTCTTCGCCTGGGACCATACTCTCAATATGACCTACCTGGCCCTCAACCTCAGCCACTACGTCAACGGCGTAGCCAAGCGTCACGGCCAGGTCAGCCAGCACATGTTCAGCTCCTACGTCATCGACTCGATCACCAACGGCGTCCACGCCGCGACCTGGACATCGCCGGGCATCCAGGTCCTATTCGACAAGTACATCCCTGGCTGGCGAGATGACACCTTCAGCCTCCGCTACGCCCTGAGCATCCCCCGCAACGAGATCTGGCAAGCCCATATCTACGCCAAGCAGCAGCTGCTCCGCTACGTGAACCGCCAGACCAATGTCGGCATGGACGCCGATGTCTTTACCATCGGCCTGGCGAGGCGCATCACCCCCTACAAACGCCCCGACCTGCTGTTTGCCGATGTCCAGCGCCTCCGCCAGATCCATGCCCAGGCCGGCCCCATCCAGATCGTCTACGCCGGCAAGGCACACCCGCAGGATCAGGCCGGCAAGGATCTGGTAGTCCGCGTCTTCGAGGCCATGCAGTCGCTCAAGGGCACCATCCACACTGCCTTCCTGCCCAACTACGACATCGAACTGGGCAAGCTCATGACCGCCGGTGTTGACCTCTGGCTCAACACCCCCCAGCCGCCCCTGGAGGCCTCGGGCACCAGCGGCATGAAGGCCGCCCTTAACGGTGTGCCCTCGCTCAGCATCCTGGATGGCTGGTGGATCGAAGGCTGCATAGAGGACGTGACAGGCTGGGCGATCGGCCCGGACCACAAGGCTGTCGACAGTGCCGACAAGACCATCGATGCCGGCTACCTCTACGACAAGCTGAGAGACGTTATTCTGCCCATGTGCGCGTTCCGGAAAATATGGCCACATTTTTCCGGATATTCTGGCCACCTTTGCCGACGATGGCCACTGACGGCTCGCGGCTGTTGCCGCGAGGGATTTATCGCTTTGATGCTAATCCCGAAGGGTGAGGAAAGACGGGCGGCATGACGTCGTCGCCGCCCGCCCTTCGGTCTTAGCCCCTGGGTCGGCTCGGGTCGGTTCCCACCGGCGCCCTATCCTCCGCCCAGGTCATCTTCGATCCTATCGATCAGCCGTGGTCCCGCAAGGTCCACCCTCAAAGGCCTGCCGGCTCGGCATCCTTCTCGGCCGCCTTCAGATGCCGCGTCCGATAGGACGGCCCACGCAGTTGGATGAATCGCCCACGTTCCAGGATCCGATCTGTAATCGCCTCGGCCAGGTCCGCATCGTGCAGCACCTGGCCCCAGTGGCTCAGCGCCTTGTTCGTGGTCAGCAGCATCGGCTTTTTGTGCAGGTAGCGGTGATTGACCACCTGGAACAGCACGTTGGCCGCGTCGGTGCCCGTGGTCAGGTAGCCCACCTCGTCGATGACCAGTACGTGCGGCTGCACGTACGGCACCAGCGCCTTGCGCAGTTGGGCCGCCCCGGCGGCCGCGGACAGCTCGTCGATCAGTTCGGCCGCGGTGGTGAAGTAGGCGTCGTAACCGTTCTGGATGGCGCGATAGGCGACCCCGATCGATAAATGGGTTTTTCCCGTTCCGGAAGTTCCACCCAGGATCAGGCAGCGCCCCTCGCTGACCAGTTCCGGACCGAGGTAACTGCCCAGCAGGGACAGCCGGACAGCCGTCTGGAGTTGGAAGTTGAACTCCTCGATCGTCCGCAGGAACGGGAAGCCGGCCTTGCGGACCGCCCGCTGGATGCGCGTTTCACTGCGATGGGCCACCTCCTCGGCCACCAGGAGCGCCAGGTAGTCGCGGTAACTCATCTGCTCGGTCTCGGCGCGTGCCTCCAACTCGGCGTACAGCCGGCGGATCGTCGGCAGGTGCAGGCGCCGCAGCAGGCCCTCCAGGTCCACCGCAGCAGGGCCCGGAGCCGAGGGATTGGCAGGAGTCGATGGGGGTGTCGGTTTCATCGCACGCCCTCCCGCTCCAGGACCCAGGTGATCGCCTTGACGTGATGCCGGCCGTTGGACAGGGCATGCTCAATCGCTCCCAGCGTTCGCCGGGGGCCATACTCCAGCAGCAGGTTATGCAGCTGCTCTACCTGGACCTTCCAGTTCATCCGCGGCTGGTGCACCCACTCGGTCAGCAGAGATTCCGCCGATGGCCCCAATTCCAGGATCTCCTGGCGTTTCTGATAGAGTTGGGCCCGCTGGCCGTGGACCGCCGCCAGCTTGGCCACGCGGTCCTCGCTACGATACGACGTCTGTCCGACCTCCGGGTAACGGGGATGTTCCACCTGGGTTCCGTCACGCGTGACGATCCGCACCCGTTCGGGATACAGGAACAACGTGCCGGGGATGCCGATGGTGCCCGGCGGCATCGAATAGCGAATGCCCTCGTGCTCGACGAACCCGGTGGTCCGCACCGTCACCGGCACCCGTAGCGGATACTCCGTCGGCCGGATCGGCAGGCGGGACAGGCGTTCCCGCTCGGCCTTCATTCGTTCGGCCGGGATCTGGTTGGTTGCCCGGCTGGGCCGCCGCAGGTTCACCTCTTCCAGCCAGGCGAGCAGTTGCTGTTCCAGGTCTGCCCGGTCATGGAACCGCCGAACCTTGAAGAAGCTGCCCTTGACCCAGCCGACCAGGTTCTCCACGGACCCCTTCTGGTTGGCCCGCCGCGGCCAGCACAACTCCACCCCGAAGCCGTAATCCACCGGCACGTGGGCGAAGGTCTGGTTCCAGTCGATGAACCCTTCGCTTCGCCCGGTCACGATCGTCTTTGGATTGTCGAAGACCGCCCGCAACGGAACCCCCTCAAACGACTCGAAGGCCTTCAGCAAGGCCCGGATGAGAGGCTCGACCTTCTCATCCGGCACCGTGACCACGTGCGTCCATCGCGAGTACTTCAGCCGCGAGGCGAAGAAGTGAACCTTCTCGTCGGAACCGTCGGCGTAGGTGACCGCCACGCTGCCGAAGTCGTGCTGGCTGAACTCGCCCGGCACCCCCTCGAACCGCACCTCCGGCCCGCGCTGCGCCTTGGGACGCACAGACCGGACTAGTTCGTAGACGGCCGACTTGCCGCCCGTGTAGCCCAGACCCCGCACGCGACGGAGAACCTCCACGGTTGGCAGCAGCGGCTCTGCCTGCAAGATCTGCTCCACCTGCGATCGTAATGCATCGACCTGGCTGGGCCGGCCGATGCGTCGTGACTGGGGTGTGGCGGCGGCCTCCGGACTGGTGATGGGCGGCTCCCGCAGAATGCGTTGTACGGAGCGTTTGCCCACGCCGACGGTCTCGGCGATCTCCTCCAAGGTGTGTCCAGCCTGCCGCAGCGTCCAAATGCGTACCCGATCCAACATGCTGATCATCCTCCTTGTTCCTCGCGCCCGGCGGCACCATTGCCCCCGGCCATCGCGAGAAAACATTACCGGAAATCCAGGCCTCAAAAGTGGCCAGAATTTCCGGAAAAGAGGTGGTCAGAATTTTCGGAACCCGCACCATGTATTACAAGGACCGCGACCGCTTCTGCACCGTCATGGCCCACGCGATCGCCCTCAATGGCTCGTTCTTCAACACCCAGCGAATGGTCCAGCAGTACGTCATGAAGGCCTACTTCGAGCTGATACCGGCCCCCACCCTGCCGGCCCGGCCGGAAACTCGCTTAGCTCGAGCTCACTGCATGGCGGGGTGCCGCTCTGCTGGCAGGAGCGGCGGGAGAGGTGACGGCGTGGTGGCTAACGCCCATTCATCAGCCGCGGTGGCAGCCAGCGCTCCTGCGTGGCCTGCTGCATGCCCTGTTAGGTAGCCGTGTCCACGTCTGCGTGTTCACGCATAAAGGCTGCCAGCGCAGCAGCACTTGGCGATCCTTCGGCTATGAGGCCCTTGAGCGTGCCCTCCCGGTCTTGTTTGGATCGGTTCTGCCCCAGCTTGAATTTTGCTTCGATCTTGTCGATCGGCATCTCGAATGCGACAATGTTGCTCAACAGCTGTTCATAGAAGTTCTCGGGCAGTTCATCAATCCGGTACGGGCGCGATCGGTGGCTCTCGTATTTTCGGACGAGAGCCTCCAAGATACCCGAAACCACTTGGCGATCCTCTGTCGCGAGGGGCCGGCCGTATATGTGAACCACCGCGTAGTTCCAAGTGGGAACAGCAGGTGCGGTCGTGTACCAGGTTGGCGAAACGTACCCGTGCGGGCCCTGGAAGATCGCGAGCGCCTGAGTGCTTCCATCGAAGTCTCGCCAGTGTTCATTTGCTCGTGCGACGTGGCCCTGAAGTGCCGCACGATCTCCAACGCGTTTTACAAGAATGGGGACGTGAGTCGCGATCAGTCCGTTAGTGGCCGACGAAGTGACGATCGTGCCGAAATCGTAATGGGCAATGAACGAAAGAATCGTAGATTCGTCGGACACTCGAAATGGTGCCGGGATGTACATGTTGGATCAGTCTCCCCGGCCGATGGGCTGGGCCTCGGCGCGGGCGATCGCCGCATCGAGCCGGTCCGCCGCGTCAGCCAGGGCCAGGTATGCCCGGCTCCAGGCCGGATGGATCGAGGTCTGCTTGCTGAGCTCCTCGGCCCGGTCGCGAATGTCCAAAAGCTCGTCCCGTGTGAATACGCTCGGCACGATCCGTCTCCTTTCCTGTTTCGAGGCCTCCACCCGCCCGCCAGGACATTGTAGGCTGCCTCGTGTGTACGCGAACCGCTCTATCGTCCCGGTCGGGCGCATTTCGTGAAGGCAATCGTCCGGAGCAAGGAGCCCGACGGGATCAGCCTCAGGAAGCTGCACGACGGGGCGTCGCTGTGCTGGCAGGAGCAGTGGGGGGAGGGATCAGTCTGGATAGCATAAGCCGAGGTCCAGGCACAAGTAAACACAGACGATGATAACAGTTGACACGGCGATGACCCGTGGGCTACACCGCTAGTCTCATGCCAACTCCAAGAATGGGGCCTACGGCCAGAACTTCAGCAATCTTGCCCATTCACTCCTCTTATTCGATCCGAAATACTGGCACCACCTGTATCGGACCTACCACGGTACCTAAAGGGCGCAACGAGGCGATCCTGGATCGTTTCCCTCATGTGTTTCTATTCGACCTGGAGGCGTGACTTCATCAGGACAACGACGTACGGATTCCACGTCGATAGAACATAGTACAGGTCCAACTCGGAGTCTCGAACTTTCGTCCAGCGCTCCACCATGTATGGGGCGTAGGCCCCGCCATGGACGCCCGCGGGGTCTGCCTGGCCCTTTCCGATGACTGGTCCCGCAAGTCCGTCGTCCGGAACTGCGCGGGGATTGTGGATGAACGTGCCCAGAGCCCCATCACGAACCGCATTGAACACGGTTTGCGGTTCGGCCCACGGCCCCCACGGTGTGCGGGAGTAGGAAAACAATATGCCGATGGCTGCTGGTGCCCGGCTGTCGTACGTCATCAGCCACAGGCCGAGGTACTTGCTCCACGTGACCGACAAATCGCCCATCGTCCCGTTCTTGACAACAGGAACGGCGTCGGCTTCCTTCTCGCTCCAGGTCGGCTGGCCGGCGGCGTCAAGGCCGGTGAAATAGCGAGTTCCCTTGCCGGTTTCGAAATGCGCCTCCGGGACGATCGACAGATAGGCATCGCTCTTACGGTACACCCCCGTGCCCCAAATAAGGACGAACGGTCCGCCGGAAGGCAGTCCGGTCATCGGCCTCGGCTCCGCATGCATCGACATCTTGACGAATCGCCCCGCTGGGAGTTGAGAGATCGTGCGAAGGGGATGAAACGCCGCCGGGGGAGTGAACTTCGTAAGCACGGAACGATCGGTCGTCCGATCCGGGGAATGGTTTGTGCTGACAACCACGTACATCCGCCCTTTGAGGCTGATGCCTGCGACGGGCACTTCGAACGCCCCCATGCTGATCCCGGGGGGCTGGATGGTCAGGTACTGGCCCTCCCCGACCGTCAGAAAATCCAGTCGAACCCCAAGCTCGGGATCGCGGGCGTCCGTCGTCGCGATGGTGTCGAGCGCCCGGTCCAGCTGGCCCACGGTGTCGCCGAACAGAAAACAGGCGCGTCCCTCGTGCTCGAAGGAAGAGCCCAGGTCGGTCCCCCGCAAACCGTATCGGGTGACGGTGCGGCTGAGGGTCGCCTGATGCCGCTGCTTATCTATGTCTCCGACGAGTTGTTCGACTTTGGTGGTTGACCCCGGCACGTAACGGACAACCGGCGCGGTCTCCACGGCCCGCTGGGTAGTAGCAACCGGCGGTCTTGCGCCTTCACCTGATGCGGTACCGGGCGTTGCTTGCGCAGGGGCTTGCTGGGCGGCCCATTGGACGGCGACGACACATCCCATCGCAAGAAACATGCTCGTAATCGAAGTCCTCGGACATCCTGTGCGGAAGCATCTCCATCGGATCATTCCAGACTCCCTTCTTCCGCTTATATCATGGCCCGCAAACGAGACTCACGTGGATGCCGACTTTCGCATGGAAACCCTTACTGATCTTGAAAAAACGCCACGTCTCGTCGCCGTCTAGTATATAAGGTAATGGTGCAGTGCGAACCCTGGCGTCGTCGGATCTCCGGACGGCACCGGTGCCGTTCGCCCTGTGCGACCGGATCGTAATCGCCCTCACATGAGGCCGATGTGAGCCTCGTGGCCTCGCGAAACAATGGGAGGAGGATGCTTCGCCAACGGGACCTGCTCCGGGATACACGTTTCGCCGGTTACACCGCCCTATTCCCTGTTCCCATTCGAACTCAATCTCTGTCCCGATCTCAGTTTCATATAACATATGCATCTGCAAGTACTTCCGAAGATCGGGACTCTTGGGGGTAGTCCCGACGAATCAGATAGGAACGGGGCCGAAAGAGAGAAAGGCGGTGTCCGCTGCATAAACCCCATCTTCCGCTGACCGCGGCAGGGGCTGTAGACTACAGGGTGGTTCAGGCAGGAGTAGCGGCGGCGGGCAAGGTTGGATCGTTGCCCAAGGCCGGTGCGTTCACCTGGGCGTGACGCTGTTTCCACACGTCCGGGAGCCACTGGTCGAGCTGGCTGACCGGCGTACTCGGCAGGTTGGCCAGCAGTTGCGTCAGGTATCGTTCCGGGTCGATGTTGTGCCGCTGGCAGGTACTCGTCAGCGACGACAGGATCGCCGCTGTCTGGCCGCCCCGCTCGTTGCCGACGAACAGGAAGGCCTTTCTTCCCATCGCGATCCGCTTCATCTGCTGCTCGGCGAGATTGTTGTCCAGCCGGATTGCTGCATCCTTCGTGAAGGCCGTCAGCGGCCCCCACTGGTTCAGGACGTAGCCGACCGCCCCGGCCACCGGATGCTTGGGCAGCAGCGTGTCTTTCCAGGCCAGCAGCCGCTCGTGCAGGACCGCCAACACCGGCACGCTCTTTTCCTGGCGCAGGGCCAGGTGGTCCTGTGGGCACAGCCCCTCGGCCGATCGATCGATGGCGAACAACTGCCCGATCAGTTCCAGGGCCGGTCCCGTCACCGTCGGCGCGAGCGTCTGGGTATCGACGAACTTGCCGCGGGCATGGGTCCAGCAGCCGGCCTGGGTAATTCCACCGCCCACGCAGATGCCCTCGTAGCCGCCGTAGGCATCCGCCTGCAGCACCCCGTGGTAGTCTTTGAGGAACTGCGCCGGCCCATCCCGCGTGCGGCTGATGGTAAACGCGAACACATTGTACGGATGCTCATCATCGCCCCGGTAGATCCAGATCCGGGCCTTCTTCGTCTTGCCAGGCGCCTGCATCGGCAGGACCGTGTCATCGGTAGCGATGATGTGGCTGGCCAGCACCCGCTGGACCATCAACTGCTGCAGCGGCAGGACCAGTTCGGCGATGTCCCGCATCCACACGCACTGCGTGGCCCGGTCGATGGCAAAGCCCATCCGCTTGAAGATCGCCTCCAGGCGGAACAGTGGCATGAAGTCGGCGAACTTGGCTGTGGCGATGTACGCCAGCAGGCCCGGGCCGGCCAAGCCCTTGTCGATCGGGGCAACGGGCTTCTCGGCCACCGCGATCTGCGGACCCGTCTCGGCGGCCGCCTGTTCGCAGGCCGTGCAGACATACTTGCAGCGGATCTCCTCGATGCGCACGAAGCGGGCGGGGATCCGTTCCAGCAGCCACCGCGTATCCTGGCCCATCCGCTGGCGCATCTGGCCGCAGGCCGGACACGGCTTCTGGTCCTCCGGCAGGTCGACAACCTTCTGTACGACCTCCAGGTTCTCGAAGGCCGCCAGGTTCCGTCGTCCTCGTCGTATATGGCGGGTGACCGTAGGCGGAGATGTCCCCGCCGGCAGGTCGGCGGGGTTTACGAGTCGGCTTTCGAGCCGGTCGGCCAACTCCAGCATGATCTGGGCCGGGTCGATGCGGTCGGCCCGAGGCCCGTAGGCCTGCTTGAGCAGCACGTCCAGCCGGTGCTGCAGGAGCAGCTTGTCCAGTTCCAGTTGGTCCCGCTGCTTGGCCAAGGCGTCGGTCTGCTGGCGAAGGGTGTCGGTCTGTTGGCGGAGTATGTCCGTCTGCCGCCGGAACGTGTCCTGCTGCTCGATCAGCATCTCCTGCTGGCGGGCAATGATCTGGCGGAGCAAGGCGGGATCGTCTGGAAGCGGCTCGGCGAGCATGACAGCGAATCTACCACACCCGCCGACGCGTGTCAAGCGAATAGCTATAGAATTATACTATTGCTTCTGGCGGTTGTTCGTACCGGCGGGCTTGCGCCGGTACCGCGGCACGCGGCGGACACTCTTGAGATCGATGCCGTCCAGCAGCATGGCCAGTTCGCTGGCCTTGAGCGTCACGCTCGTCTGTCCCGCCGGGTAGGCCGGCAGGCGATAGGTGCCCTCTTCCAGGCGCCTATACCAGATCGTGAATCCATCCGCCTGCCAGAGAAGACCCTTGATCCGATCCTTTGACCTCGAGAGGAACAAGAATAGATCCCCCGAGAGCGGATCGCGGCCCAGGTGCTCGGTTACCAGGCTGGCCAGCGAGTCGAAGCCTTTGCGCATATCGGTGGGTGCCGTGCACAGGTACACGCCCACCGACAGGCTCTCATCCAACGCCGAGAGGCGGGGCAGCATCAGCATGATCTACCCCTCCAGCACGGCCAGCACGTCGGCCAGCGTCGTCCGGTCCACCGGCCCGGCCAGGCGAATCCGACGATCCCGGCCCAGCACGATCTCGATGGTGCCGGGAGGCGTGGACGCGGACGCTTCCGGCACGACTCGCACCGCGGCAAACTTCACCGCGGTTGCTGCCGACGCCTGCCGAACCCGACGCCCCTGGCGGAGATTCCGCTTCCAGTGAAAGAACGTGGCTGTCGCCAGGTTCTCCCGCCGGCAGAACCGCTGGATCGACAGGCCGCTGGCCTGCTGCCGTTGGATGGTCTGTTGCCAGTACTCTCGCCGCGACGCTCGCGTCTGCTTTGCCATGCGTGCCTCCTGGATCTTGCACGCACGCATCTTCACGGCATCGGCCCGTGGGAACCAGAATGGGGTTCAGTCAGCGGACACGAAAGGCGGGCTATTCGGGCCGTCTCAGAAGGAGCACGTCCCAATCTTCGCAGCCGCGACGAGCCGGCGGACATCGCGTAAGCCCTTGCAGAAAAACGGGATAACGAAGCGGCCCGCCAGCGTGATCTGACGGGCCATTCTCGGCGCGAGAGAGTTTCGCTAAGTTACAGCCACTGGAGGCGGCGGGAATCGAACCCGCGTCCCGGAACATTTCAGACAAGGCCTCTACGTGTGTAGTCGGTCTGTTGATCTCGACGGCTGGGACGCCGATCGACAAACTTCCCAGCCATCCAGCCCGATCTGGATTGGTCGCCGACCCGCACCGGACGGATCAGGTCAGCCGAGCCTGCTGCTTTCGCTCTTCCACACTAGCAGACATCATGCGGAGAACGGGCTGCTGTTTAGGCAGCCATGCGCAACGGTTCGTTGGCATTTAAGTTTTTTTGCCACGCTTTTTAACGAGGCTGCATGACATCCTCGACACGCCACCTTATCCTCAACCTGTCCGGTCGAGCCCATTTCGCCCCCAGGATGCACAACAGTCCTGAGTGCTGAGTCCTGAGCGATGAGTAACAGTTTCAGAACCGCCCGGCAGCCGCCCGGGCCATCTCCCGCTCCTGGTCACGACTCTTGAGATCCTCACGTTTGTCGGCCTTGTTCTTACCGCGGGCCAAGGCGATTTCCACCTTGATCATCCCGCGGTCGCTGAAGTAGATCTTCGTAGGAATCAACGTCAGGCCACGTTCGGTGACCCGGGTGGTCAATTTCTTGATCTCCCGGCGGTGCAGCAGAAGCTTGCGCGGCCGCAACGGCTCGTGGTTCATGAGGTTGCCAGCCTCGTAGGGGCTGATGTTGCACCCGACCAGCCAGACTTCGCCGTCGTCGATACGGGCATAGGAACCATCGAGATTGGCGCGGCCCTGACGCAGGCTCTTGACCTCGGTCCCGGTCAGGGCGATGCCGGCCTCGTGACGGTCCAGGATGATGAACTCAAACCTGGCCTTCTTGTTGAGGATCTGCGGCGTCTGTCTGGTCTGGGTCTTGGTCATTGCTGAGTATTCTATCATGCCTTGGGGTCCTGATCCACGATTTTGGCTGGCGTTCGACCGGGGGATCTGTATACTATGTAACTCATAGCAATCACAGGACTTACCGCACGTCCTGGCCGCGGCGGCCACCCCCAAGACCCAGGTGCCGAGAGACTTGCCGCATCGGCCCCTACTGCTATCGGTATAATAGGTTCAGAATGAGTACCTTCGCCCAACCGGAGAAGATCGAGGCCGTGAAGGAACGGGCCCTGATCAAGCAGGCGCAGAAGGGCGATCCAGCCGCTTCGCGCCAGCTGATCGAGAGCCACCAGCAGAGGCTCTTCGCCTTCGTCTGGCGGCTGGTCCGCAACTGGCACGAGGCCGAAGAGATCTGCCAGGAGGCGTTCCTGCGGGCGTTCTCCAACATCGAGCGGTTCGACGAGTCCTTCCGCTTCAGCACGTGGTTGTTCACCATCGGCTACCGCCTGAGCCTCAACCGGATGCGCAAGGTCACCCCCATCGCCACCGAGCTGGACTCCAACCGCCTGCCGGCCCACCCCGAGGGCGGGCCGGAGATGGTGGCCCAGACGGAAGAGGCAGCCAAGCTCAAGCGGCTGGTCTGGCAGGCCGTCGAACAGCTCAACGGCACTCAGAAGACGGCCGTCATGCTGTACTACCGCGAGGGCCTGTCCTGCCAGGAGATCGCGGAGGTGATGGACCTGCCAGCCGCGACGGTTAAGAGCCACCTGCACCGTGGGCGGGCCAAGCTGCGGGAGATGCTGGCGGAGGTGGCCGAGGCTGACTGGCAGTCGCTGCGACTGGCGTAGCGGTCGGGTGTACAAGTTGTGTGGGAAAGGCTGGTGAGAGTTGAAGCCGGGTTCGAGTGAGCCCGCACCAGCGTGAAGGAAACATCGGAAAGGGATCGAGGGACTGGTACAAAGGCGTTAGCACTTTGTGAAGGCATTGCCATGAATTGTGAACGGTTCGAGAAACTGATTGACTCCTACCTGGACGGCCAGCTGTCCGGCACACTCCTGGCGGAGTTGCACGCCCACCGGCTGAACTGCCGGCGGTGCTCGCGGGTGGTCAGCATGCTGGAGGCAGCCGGCGACGTGATCGCCCAGGATCGTAGCGAGCCGAAGATCGGCGCGGACTTTTCCGACCGGGTCCTGGCGGCGATGCCGGTCGCCCCGAAGGTCAACCGCAGCGTGTGGCTGGTCCGGCTGGGGGCGGGCGCAGCGGGGCTGGCGGCTGCGGCGGCAATCATGCTGGCGGTGCTGGTGTCGAGCCAGGCGCCAACGAGGCATACGGCCGTCGCCGGCGGAGTGGCGGTTGCCCCGGATTCCGGCCTGGCGCTGCCGGAAGGCAGCGAGAATGTCGTGATCCGCTCAACGCCGGCCGCGGACGCTGCCCAGGACGCGACCGCGTCCGACAGCACGATCCTGGACGGCAAGGTCGTTCGGGATGCGGTGCGGCACATGACCTGGTGGTACGAGGCGAACCGGACGGGCCAATAGACTTCCTCCTTCTGTTGCAGTGTACCGAACGCGGTAGACCTGACGCGCCGAGACCCTCTCCCTCGGCGCGTCAGTCTTTTTCAGGCCTTCATCCCCGTCAGCGTGATCCCCTGCACGAAGTACTTCTGCGCCAGGAAGAATACCGCGATGACCGGCAGGGTCATGATGATCGAGGCAGCCATCATCATCGCGTAGTTCGTGCCCAGGATCGTCTGGAGCTGGAACAGGCCCAGCGACAGGGGGTAGAGCCGCTGGTCGTTCAGGTAGATCAGCGGGGTCATGAAGTCGTTCCACGTGCCGATGAACGTAAAGACCGCGATGGCCGCCAGGGTCGGCTTGACCAGAGGCAGCATGATATGCCACCAGATCCGCAGGAAGCCGCAGCCGTCGATGCGAGCGGCATCCTCCAGGTCCGTCGGGATGCCCTTCATGAACTGCCGCAGCAGGAAGATGTTGAACGCGCTGCCGAAGGCGGCATGGATCCACATCGGCTGCAGCGTGTTGTACCAGCCCAGCGATTTCATGATGATAAAGCCCGGGATCAGCGTCACCTGGTGCGGGATCATCAGCGTGCCCAGCAGCACGAGGAACAGGAAGTCGCGGCCGGGCCACTGCAGCCGGGCGAAGGCATACGCCGCCAGGCTGCTGGACAGGACCATCAGCACGATGTTGAGGGCGACCAGGGCGAAGCTGGTCGCGGCGTAGCGCCACATCGGCACGTACTTCCAGGACAGCCGGTAGTTGTACAACGCCTTGCCGTACCAGGCCTCCAGGGGCGTGGCGCGGGTAGCCGTCAGTGTGACGCGGACGCGGTGGCCCTCGTTGAACCGCGAGCCACCGGCCTGCTCCTGGAGCCAGGTCCAAGGGTGGGACTCGTAGATGCTGTAGTTATCCGGGTCCCACTTCTTCAGGAGGACCTCCTGCCACTGCGTTCCACCCAGGTACAGCGGCTCATCGGACTGCCACTTGCGGCCGGCTGACTCGACGGTCACGCTGTAGTGGTGCCAGGTCTCATCCTGGCGCATGGCGATGGTCAGGGTGCGGACCTGGTCGGCGGGCACGGGGCTGTCCATCGCGGCTGACAGCCTGCCACTGCCTATCCCGGTCGAAGTCGTAGTGAACCAGCGCAAGGCCCGGCTGTCATCCAGGATGGGCTGGAGCCGGATGTCGCCGCTCTCAGGCTTCCAGAGGTCCGCGGGGGCAGCACCGGCCGCCAGTTCACGATGCTGGAACTGGGCGGTGCGGATGCTGACGTGCCCCAGGCACAGGCGACGCCGAAGTTTCTCCAGCACCTCTTTGACCATCTCGGGGGTGACCAGGGTGCTGGCCAGGGTCTCAGCTTTGTCGACCATGCCGATCCAGACCTTGGGGTCACTGATCTCGAGCGACTTCTGCCAGACGCCCGTGAAGATCGCGGTCACGAGGGCGTCCTGGTCGAACCCATCGGGGTTGTCGATCTTCATAACCTCGATCCGCTCGCGGAAGTAGCCGAGCACGCGGGCGCGATGCTCTTTCCAGAGGGGGTACGGGTAGATCCTGGGACACTGGGGCGTGACGGGGTACTCCTGATCGCTGAGATAGGGCGACTGCGCCCGCGGCTGCGGCGCATTTGGCAGGAAGTGCATGCCCGGGCGGAACATCTCGCGGTCGCTCATCATGCTCGTGCCGACCATCCAGAGAAACGGCAGGCTGAAGAGCACGGCCCCGGCGATCAGAACCGTGTGCAGAAGGAGGCGGCCTGGTTTTGTGTGCCTATAGATCATCAGGAAGTCTCGTAGTGCACCCATCGGCGGCTCGTTCGGATCTGGATCAGCGTCAGGATCATGATGATCGCGAAGAGCACCCAGGCCAGCGCGGACGCGTAGCCCATTCGCAGGTAGCGGAAGGCCTGGTTGAACAGATTGTACGCGTAGAAGAGCGTCGAGTCGTTCGGGCCGCCCTCGGTCATCACGTACGCCTGCGTGAATACCTGGAAGACCCCGATCGTACCCATGATCAGGTTGAAGAAGATGTACGGCGTGAGCATCGGCAGCGTCACGTGCCCGAAGCGCCGCAGTCGGCCGGCCCCGTCGATCGCCGCCGCTTCGTACAGCTCCTCCGGGATGCTCTTGAGGCCCGCCAGCCAGATCAGCATGCTGGCCCCCGCGCTCCACAGGCCCATCAGGATCAGTGCCGGCTTGGCCAGGGATTCCTGCTGCAGCCACTTCAGGGGCACATCGAAACCCCAGTCCCGCAGGTGATCGTTCAGACCCGTTACCGCCATCAGGCTGTTGAGCAGCCCGCTCGTCGGATGGAAGACCCACAGCCACAGGATGCTGGCGGCCACGGCTGGCACGACAGCCGGCAGGTAGAAGAGTGTCCGGTAGACCGACAACCCGCGGACGGCTGCGTCCAGGAACATCGCCAGGGCCAGGCCCACCACGATCCCCAGGGGCACGCCCAGGGCCATGAACGCCGTGTTGCAGAGCGATTTGTAGAACAGCGGGTCGGTCCCCAGTTCTTTGTAGTTCGACACGCCCGCCCAGGTCGCGCGGTTGATCACGTCGTAGTGCGTGAAACTCATGATCAGGGAGAAGAGCATGGGCCCGCCGACGAAGACCACAAAACCCGCCATCCACGGCGCAGCCGCTGCCCAGCCCGCGTACCACTGGCGGCGGAAGTAGCCACGGGTGCGGCTGCGGCGGAAGGCATACAGGACCATCCCGGCGGCGGCCAGCACCAGCGCCAGGGCATAGGCCACCAGAATGACGGTCCAGCGGACGGGCGAACCGGGAGGCGGCGCCAGGACCCGATCCAGCTGCGCCTGCACGACGCGGGTACCGCGGTCAAGGGCCTCCTGCGGCGAGGCATCATGCGAGAGGGCCCGCTCGGTCGCGCGGCGATGTTCGTTCCAGAGCAGCTGCCCGACCGGCGTGACCGGGCGGTAGTACGAGTAGGGGATCAGGTCGAGAAAGACGTCATAGGCACTGGCGAAACGAACGGGCAGGGGCGGATCGCCCACGACGTACTGCTTGTAATACTCGATGTCGACGCTCTTGCGCGAACTGAGCTGGGGCACGAAGAGCTGGCCCTGGCTGACGGCGATGTCGCGCCGCATGTTTTCCTGCAGCAGGAAGGCGTCGCGCGAGACCATCCACTTGAGAAACTTCCAGGCCGCCTGCTTGTTGTGCGCGCTGGAGGGGATCGCGTAGACCCAGCCTCCCAGCCAGGAAATCGGCTGGCGCCCCTTGTCGAGTTCCGCCTGCGGCATCGGCGCCGGCGCCACGCCGAACTCCATCTGCCGGTTGTACTGGCCGATCGTAACCAGGAAGTAGTTGCCGTCGATCCGCATGGCGACCCGCCCGTTCAGGAACGGGTCCAGCCAGCCGCCCTGGTAGCTGGACTCCATTGCGGAGACCGCATCGTAGCCGCCCAGAGCGTCGTAGCAGTCGGTCAGCCACTCCAGGGCCCGGACGATCCGCGGGTCATTCAGCGTACAGGTCCGCCCGTCGGGGCTCATGAACTGCCCGCCGTTCTGCCAGCCGAACATGTATAGCCACGAGTTGCCGGCCCGGTAGGAGACCGGGGCCAGGCCGATCCGCCAGATGATGCCGTCATCATCCCAGCGGCTGAGCTTGACCAGGTACCCCTCGCCGTCGAAAACCTTGAACGAAAACCGCCGAAGCTGCGCGTCGGGCGGGTAGTCTGCCTCGGAACCGGATCTTCAGCTCGTGCGGAGAGACGACCTCCTCCACCCTGGCCGTGCGAAGCGCCGTGCCCATCCGCATGCTGATGTGGTCCCGCTTCTGCACGCCGCACTTGACGAAGTCCTCACTGTCGCACAGGAGGTCCTTGCTGGTGGCGTCGAGTCCGCCGTCGGAGGCCTCGAGCCGCCGGGTGAGGATCTCCTCCCACGTCCGCGGCGGGCGGGCGTTGCCGGCGTCATCGACGAGCCCCTCCTGCGTGAGGCGGGCCTCGTTGTAGTACAGCGCACGGTTATCGGCGCCTGCGGGCACGCCGTACAGGAGGGGATGCCCGTCGCGATGGCGGTCGCAGTGCGCCTTGTCCCAGGTCGCCTCGTAGAAGTCGCTCGGGTCGATCATCTCCCGACGCAACGCGGCGACCTGCGCAGCCAGGGCCTGCGCCCCTGCCGCGTCGCCGGCTGCCTGAGCCTGCTGGAGCTGCTGTTGGGCCTCCTGCAGTTCGCGGCGATCGGCAGCCATGTACCCGTCCAGGGGCTCGAAGGCCCCGCGGCTGGCCCACTCGGCCACCGCGTAGCGGTCGAAGAAGATCACATCGGGAGGGGCGCCGCCGGCCACACCCGTCAGGAACCGCTGCGGATCGTCGGTGGCGTTGCGGATGGCGGCGTTGCCGGCAATGACCTCGATCGTGGGGTTATTGCGTTCGAATTGCTCGAGGGCGTCGCGGTCGATGTCGTTCATCCCGCCATGCCGCCAGTAGACAAGCACGTCGGGCCGGCCGGGCCTGGCACCCGCCTGGGGTCGCGGCCAGAGGATCAGCACGAACAGGACAAGGGCCGCGAGGCCGCCCACCACGCGGAACCGGTCATCGAAGATGACGTTGCGGATTCGTCGCATTGCCCTGCTTTCACCTGCCGTCGTGCTGTTGGCTGGCCGGTTGCGCGGTCGCGGAGACCATCGGCGCCGGGTCCGCACGGCCCACCGCCGCCGCGATGCTCGGGTACGCACGGACCTTGAGCCAGCCGGCCAATCCCGCGGTCACGTCGGCTGGCATGGTCGGATCGACAAACGTACCGGTCCCGACGACCACCGCGCTGGCGCCAGCCAGCACGAACTCCGCCGCGTCCTGCCAGGTGACGATCCCGCCCAGGCCGAACAGGGGGACTCCCGCCGCGGCGGCCACCTGCCTGTACACCTTATGTACGGCGCAGACGGCCAGGGGTTTGATGGCCGGGCCCGAAAGCCCTCCCGTCACGTTCGAGAGGATCGGCTTGCCGGTCAGGATGTTAATGGCCATACCCACGTAGGTATTGACCAGCGAGAGAGCGTCGGCGCCGGCGTCGACGGCCGCCCGGGCGGTCGCGCAGATGTCCGTCACATTGGGAGAGAGGCTTGACCACCAGCAGGCCCCGCCGCACCGTCCGCCGCACCTGCTCGACCAAATGGCCCAGCAGCAGCGGGTTGGTCCCGAAAGTCAGCCCGTCCGAGACGTTGGGGCAGGAGACGTTGAGTTCCACCCCCGCCAGCTCCGGGCACTCATCCAGCCGCTGGCAGACCTTCACGTACTCCTCGACCGAGTGGCCAGCCACGTTCGCAAAGACCGCGAAATCGGGCTCGCCCGGACGGTGAAGGCCCTGGACCAAGCTACGGATCTCGGGGATCTTGTCGCGGCAGAAGGCATCCAGACCGATGTTGGCCAGCCCGATGGCATTGAGCATGCCGGCCGAGGTCTCGACAGTCCGTGGTGGGGCGTTGCCCTTGCGCGGCTGGAGGGTGACCGACTTGGTAAACAGCCCGCCGATGCGGCCGAAGTCCAGCAGGTCGGTGTATTCCGTTCCGTAGCCGCAGGTGCCCGAAGCCAGCAGCACGGGCCGGGCCAGGCGGATGCGGCCGATCGGCACCGACAGATCGGGCTCGGCCGGGCGAGCCGCGGAGGTTGTCGCCTGATTGTCCATGGGCCTCCTTCTTCGCCCACATTCATGGTAACGCGTGTCCAAGGTGCTGGTCATTATAGGGATGTCACGGGGAAATGGTATGTCGCCGGAACTCTCGACGATCAGCCTGGGTGTCCCGTGCTGCGGCTCAGGTCCGCCCGGCCATGTATGCCGCCACGATCTCCTGGACCTGCGGGATCGGGATGATCCGCTGCTCGACCTGGCTCTTGTCCAACCCACGGATCCAGATGGCCTGGGAGATGTCGAACGGCCCGACGGCCGCCCGCTTCAGCTCCGTGCAGACCGCCCCGCAGGCCAGCGCCTCGCCCAGGTCCCGCACCAGGGCCCGGATGTACGTGCCCCGGCCGCAAACCACGTCGAACTTCAGCACCGGCCAGCAGTACTCTCTCAACTCGATCGAGTAGATCCGCACCTGCCGCGGTTGGATGTCGACCCGCTGGGCGGTGCGGGCCAGGTCATACGCTCGCCTGCCGCCGACGTTAATCGCGCTGAAAACCGGGGGCACTTGCTGGATCTGACCGCAAAAGGCCGCCAGCGCGCCGCGGACCTGCTCGCAGGTCGGCTGGCTGGGGTTGACGTAGGCCTCCAGCGGCTGCTCGGTGTCGTGGCAGGCGTTGGTCACGCCCAGCTGCACCGTCGCCTGGTAGTGCTTGGGCAGGCCCATGAGCAACTCCGTTTGCTTGCAGGCCCGGTCGACGCATCCGAGCACAACCCCCTCGGCAAACGGGTCCAGCGACCCGGCATGGCCGATCCGCTTGATGCCCAGGATCGGCCGCAGCAGGTAGACGCACCAGGCGGAGGAGATGTCTTTGGGCTTGTTTAGGACGATCACGCCGCTCATGGATTGCACGCCGTTCTCCGGCCCGGTCCGGCCGAGTCGCCACATCCTCTTGGGGGCCAATGGCCGGTACGGAGTATCCGGCATCCGCTGGGCACCAGGTGCTCGATTCTACCATGCGGCTGGGGAAATGGCAGCCGATTGTGACCCGCCGGCATCGCCAGTAAGATGCACAGGATGCAGGCGGCGAGGCCGCCCGAGGATCACCCACTGACGTTCAAGGAGCACGGCCTGACCACGACCCTTCCCAGACTGGACCTGAGTTCCCTGGATTGGACGATGCGCTCCGCCGACGAGGGCACGGTCCTGGTCCCCCCGTGGCTGCTGCGCAGCGTGATCCTGGCCGACAGCCCCGGCCGCTGGACCACCCTGGCCATCCCGCGGGGGCGCTGTCTCGGGATCGGCCGCGAGAGGCTGGTCGCGATTATCGAGCAAAGAGACCTGCCCCTGGTCCTGCCGCCCATCCACGCACCCGAGGTCGTCCTGCTGGCGGCGCCGGACGAGGAGTGGCTCACCGCGACACCCATCGAGGAGGTGCTCCGCGAGTACTGGGCCCTGCTGTACCACGCGCGGATACACCTGGGGATGAGGACGTGTCTGGCCGGCGAGCAGACCAGCGAGGTGCAGGAGCGCATCGAGCGGATCGGGCCAGCCGCCTTCAACGACGCCCGGTTTGTCCTGCTGCGCGAGCGGATGTTGCCGCCCGGGGCCGCCGACGCCGAAGCCTACGCGCGCTTCGCCGCGGCATTCCTGGAGATGACATCCTTCGCACCGGTCCTCCGCGAGCGGTACTTTGCCGCCGTGGATGACCCGGCCCGTGTACTGCAGACTTTGCGAGCGGACGTGGATGCCGACGCCTTGCTGGCCAGGACGCGGCCCGAAGGCGCCGATGGTCCCTCGCCGCCGGAGCCGACACGGGCCCCCAAGTCGCCCCCCCCAACGGAAGAAACCGACAGGCCGCCGGAACCGCTGCAACGGAGGGGACTGCAGCGCCGGATTACCCGCGCAGCCGCCCTCGGCAACGACGTGCGAGCGGCGATCCTGCACCAGCGGGCCGTGCAGCCGCCACAACGCGGGGGACACCTGCCCGATGCCCGGGACAACCCGCACTTTGCCCGCTTCCTGGAGCGGTTGGCCGCGGCCCTGCGGCTGGAGAACGCCAACGAGTGGGCGGCGGCCTTGACACCGGTCCTGGTACGAGCCTCGGACGGCTGGCGCAATGCCGAATCTCGGATACTGTATGACCTGCAGACGGTCTGCACCGACAGTGAGCGCGAGGTCTACACCCTGGATGCCTTGGGCTGGCTATTGACCCTGGGCAGGCGGCCGCTGCGACGCGCCGTACCCGCCCAGCGGATCGTCCTGGTCTGCAAGCGCCTCCGGTCGGCGCTGGGGCGGCTGGGCCGCTGTCGCCTCGAACCGGAGCCCCGGCGGCGGCTGGACGACCTGCTGCGCGCAGCCGTCCGCCGCAGCGAGCACCACGTGCGCCAGCAGCTGCGCCCGTGCATCAGCAATGCTCTGGACCGCGGCCGGCTGCAGCCTCGCCACGCCGTCGAGCAGGTCGCCCGGGAGAAACTCATCGAGGAGTTCCTGGACGGCATCGTGCGGCAGGGCTTTGCACGGATCGGTGACCTGCGCGACGCCCTCTCGCGCAACCAGCTCGAGCTGCACGACCTGGGCGGGGCCGGGCGCTGGTTCACGGCGACCAGCTTCTGCAGGTCGACCGGCACCTGGCCGAGCCCCTGGATGGCGTCTACCACACCGGCGAGGCGTACCTGCGCTTCTTCCAGAGACTCAGTTCGCTGCTGTTCGCCACACCCCTGGGGCGGGTGTTTACCTACTACGCGCTGATTCCCTTCGGCGGAGCGCTGCTGGTGCTGGAGGTCGTGGATCACACGCTGGGCAGGCTGGTCCGGAAGTTCGGCGGTCCCGACCTGTTGTTCAACGACCCGCCATGGGTTGTGCCGGTGGGCCTGTTCCTGCTGGCCACGATAAACGTTCCGGCCTTCCGCAGGATGGTCGTCGAGACGGTGCGCTGGCTGGGCAAGGGCCTGCGGTGGATCTTCGTCGACTGGCCCGGCTGGCTGATGTGCCGGCGGTTCGTGCAGGCCATCGTCGAGAGCCGGTGGTGGCGGCCCTTGATGCGCTATGGGGTCAAGCCGCTGGCGGTGACGGGGTTGGCATGGCGAATCCTGCTGGGCAGCGCGTCGCCGCTGGCCACCGTGCCCGTTCTGCTGTGCATATATGCCGCGGCGGTCATCACCCTGAACTCGCGGGCCTTCCGCCTGGCCATGCACATGATCGCCCATTTCACGATTGTCGTGTGGGCGCGGATGATCAGCGACTTCTTCACCGGCCTGTTCCGCGTGGTCGTGCGGGCCTTCCGCGTGCTGCTGGAGAGACTGGAGCGGACACTCTACGCGGTAGACGAGTGGTTCCGCTTCCGTAGCGGCCAGGGCCACCTGCTGCTGGCGACCAAGGCCCTGCTGGGTATGGTGTGGGGCATCGTGGCCTATGGCCTGCGGTTCTTCGTCACACTGCTGGCCGAACCGCAGATCAACCCGATCAAGCACTTCCCGGTCGTCACTGTCTCACACAAACTCATTCTGCCGAACGTGCCGCTGATGGCCAGAGGCCTGATGGGCCTGGGCTTGGGCGAAGTGCAGGCCACAACGTACGCGACCACCACCGCCTTCCTGATCCCTGGCGTCTTCGGCTTCCTGGCCTGGGAGCTCAAGGAGAACTGGCGCCTCTACGGCGCCAACCGCCCCCGGACGCTCCAGCCGGTCCGTATGGGCCAGCACGGCGAGACGTTCGCGCAGCTGCTTCGGCCGGGCTTCCACTCCGGCACGGTGCCGCGGATCTTCGCCAGGTTCCGCCACGCATCCAATCGCGATGGCCGCGGCGCCGTAACGCTTCGCCGCCAATACGCGGCCCTGGCGCAGGTCCGAGAGGCTGTGGGCCGATTCTTCCGCCGCGAGCTGGCGAGCCTGCTCAACCGCCACCCGGCCTGGGCCGCCACCCCCATCGCCATCGGTCAGATCGACCTGGCCGCCACGCGGATCCGCGTGAGCCTGGAGTGCCCGCCGCGCGGCCTGCCGGCCAGGATCTCCTTCGAGCAGCACGACGGATGGATCGTGGCCGGGATCGACGAGCCGGGCTGGATGCTGAGTACTTCGCCCGCCGAGTCGACGATGCTCTCGCTGGCGCTGCTGGGGCTGTATCAGATCGCGGGCGTAGACCTGGTACAAGAACAGATCGAGGCCCTGTTCGCCCCGCTGATCGTCCGCTGGCGGCTCCGCGGGACGACGTTGGTGGTCTGGACGGGTCTGCGCTTCGGGGCGGAAGTGAATTACAGTTTACTGGCAGAGCCGGCCGCGTCGGCCGATCGCCCGGATGCCGCCATCCTGGCTGAGCATGCTGTCCCCGAGTTGCTGCTGCGACACAATCCCCTGCCCTGGGCGGACTGGGCCCGCCTGTGGGACGGCCCGACCGAGAACTGGGACGCCGCACTCGCAGCGCTGGCCCGCGCCAGCGAGTCGGTACTGCCTGGAACGACAGGTCACACGGGACAGGGGACAGGCGACAGCTGGCCCCTGGTATCGTAGATACCGCGGCCTGTCGGCTGTTCCCTGCAACCTATAGCCTGTTCCCTGTATTCCTCCTCGACCCTCGTCCCTCGCCCCTGGTCCCTTCCGTCAGTTGAACCCCCACTGCACGCCGTACCCCACCAGATTCGCCCACTGCAGGCCCAGTTGGTCGGCCTGCGCGAAGTGGTGGCGGGCCTGCTCGTGGCGGCCCTGCGTCTGCAGCACCAGCCCGTACATGAAGTGGAAATGGGCCTTGCTCAGGCCCGGCCGCGTGTCGTTCAGCCGCGGCAGGACCTCCGCCAGGATCTCCTGCAGAAGTTTCTCGGCCGCCGCCCTTTTGCCAAGCTTCAGTAGCACCCGGGCGCGATGGATCTCGGTATAGGGCGGGTGCATGTGGCCTGCCGCCGCCAGACTAAGGGCCTGTTGCAGCAGCTGCTTCGCCTCGGCCTTGCGACCCATCTTCTCGCAAGCCTCCGCGGCCGCCAACAGCACCGGCGAAGCGAACGGCATGGTCATGTCGTCCTCGCCCAGGGTGATCGGCGGCCTTGCGCCGGCCAGGCCGTACTCGTACGCCTTGGCGAAATCGCCGCCCTCCAGGCATTGCAGGGCCAGGCGGTGATGCGCCAGCAGCCACATTCGCCGGCGAATGTACAGCCCGTGCGAAGGCCCGAACTTGTGCTCACTCAGCAGTTCGACCACCTCGCGCCATCGCTGCTGGTTGACCAACAGGTGGCACTGACGCTCCATGAGGAAGTCGGTGGGACCGCACTTCTGACGCGCCCGCGCCTGCCAGGTCGCCCGCGCCTCGACATCCTGATCCTCGACCAACACATCGTCCAGCACCAGGTACAGCCGTTCCTGGTCGGGATTCTGCGCCAAGGCCTCCGCCAGAATCTTCGCGGCTGACCCGCGGTCGCTACGGTCCTCCCACAGGGCCATCGCCAGGCCATAGGGGACGCCGGAATCGCCATTGACCTTGTGCCGCAGCAGCGTCTCCCAGTGCTGCACGGCCTGGTTCGTCTGCGTCAGCCAGTACTCCAGCGGCGCCAGGTAGGCGTGGGGTTGCAGGTCTTCGGTATTGGTCTGCAGTGCCCAGTGCAGCACGCGAACCCACTCCGGGTGCGTCGGGCGGTTGTTGTTGCGCGGCAAGTCGGCTGCCCGCTGCAGACTGACCCTGGCGGCATCCTCGTTGCCCTGCAGGTGCTGCAGATATGCCTTCAGATACCACAGCAGTGGTTGGGCGCCGATGCCGCCTGTCTGATTGTCCGCCGTCCACTGCCGTCCTCGCCCCTCGTCCCTCGCCTCTCGCCCCTGCCGTTCAAGGTTATCGAGGATGCGCTCTCCCAGAACGGGCATGCCGACGCGGATCGCCCAGATGGCCCGCTCGCAGCCCAAGTCCAACAGCTCGCTCTCATCAGCGGTCGTCCACCCGCCGGCTGGGTCGGCGGCGAAGGCATCGTCCGACAGGGCGGCCCTGACCCACTGGGCGACAGGCATGGAGGCCACCGGCTCGCGCAACGCCTTGACGGTCTTGGTCGCCGCCTTGCGATCCCCCACCCGCGCTCGCGCCATCGCCAGGTAGAGCCGGGCCATCTGCCCGAGCTTCGCATGCGACGTGGCTGCCTGCAGGGCATCGACCGCCTGCGACGTGCGCTCCAGCGAGAACTCCGCCACGCCCAACAGGTACTGCGCCGGCCTGCTGCCAGGTCTTCTGGCTGCAGGCCATCAGTCGCCGGCCATGCTCGGCCGCCCGCACGAACTTCGCGTTCCTCAGGCAGACCATCCCCGCCCCCAACAGGGCCTCGGCACAGTCGGCGTCCGCCTGCAGGGCCGACTCGTACGCCTCAGCCGCCCGCGGCCATAGGGTGTTCAGTTCCGCCGTCTCACCGATCCGGCTCCGCGTTGCAGCGTCCTTGTCCTCCAGCGGGGCGAACATGTTCTCCCACTTCTCGCGGTCGGGCCGGGGCATGCGAGACTTGCCCGCCGGCTTGAGGGACATCGTGTACGATGCCACCCCCCTGCCCTCTGCGTCCACGACCTCCACGACGACCGCGTCGCAAGCGGCTGCAGCCAGTTCGACCTCACGGCGCAACGCCTCGGCCGCCAGCAGGTCCGCCTTCTCCTGCAATACGACCGTGCCGTCGGCGGCAACCGTAAGCGTTGCACCCGCGATATCGCGCACCGCGTGCAGCGCGACGGTCACTCGACTGGCAGGCTTGCCGTCGCCCCCGTCGCTGCTCACGTGCATCGCCAGTTCGGCGCCTGCCCACGTCAAGCCGCCCAGCCCGCGATACCCGTACCAGGACTCCTCCAGCACGTCCATCTGCCCCGGCTGGAGCCACTGGTAGTCCGCCTGCGTGGCGAACCGACCGGCCTGCAACTCCGCGTACGGCCCCGCGCCGTCTGTCACAGCCGTCACCCAGGCAGCCGCCCGTTTGCCCCAGTTGAAGAGCTTCTTGCCAGGACAGCACTTCGGGTCAGCCACGTGCGCCAGGCCCGTGTCGGTGTCCGACCACCAGCAGCCGAAGTACCCCGGCTCGGGATCCCAGGCGAAAAAACTCACCGTCTTCAGGTAATTCGTCTGGAACCGCATGTCCTCGCCGTTGACGATCGGCCAGGCGTAGACCTTGCGGCTGCCGTGCCCCTGCATCCATTTCGTCGGGTAGATGTACTGTGTGGCCGGGCGGGCGCTGACAGCCACATTGGTCCAGTAGTCGTACGGCCGGCGGATCGGCGAGGGATTGTACATGCTCGCGCGGACCTGCAGGTCGCGCCGCCCGGGCCGCAGCGTCAGGGTCAGGATCATCTCGATCCGCCGCGGCCGGTCGCGGTGCCAGGTCAGCACGCTCGCGGAGCCGTCCTCGTTCCGCTGGACTCTGTAGGGCAACGGATCGACGCTCTGCAGTGAGTGGGCCACGGGAAAGTTGAACTCGATGCCGATGCTGCACCAGGCCGTGCGGAAGCCGATCCGCGTCGGCTTGACCACGTCGTTGTTGTAGACCAGGTGTTCCCGGCATACCTTGTCGTACATCTGCCAGACGTGTCCGCCGAGCTCCGGCAGCACCACCACGCGTAGATACTCGTTCTCCAACGTCACCGCCACATAGTTCTGCTCATGCCTGGGCCCGGCTGGGTGCAGGTAGCGGTCCAACGGATAGAACGGGGCGTACCACTGGGTCTTGAAAAAGACGTTGGGCCACGGATCGCGCCCCAAGGGGCCGTGCGTCGGAATAGATACGACGGACTCGGTGACCTGGACGACCTGACCAGCCGGGGGGGACTGCGTATGCATGCGAATGCTCTTTCCTTGGGCCTTCCGCCGGTCGGCGCCAGGCAACTTCGCGCACGGTGCCGCCACCTACGGACCTGCCCTCGGGCTAACAGATTATGATGTGTCCGGCTAATCGCAAGACCGACGCGAATAGAATCAGCGGTTTCGGAGCCACTGAATCGCCAGGCTCGCCAGGACCTTCATTCCCGTCGCCAGGGCATCGTCGTTGAAGTTGAATTGCGGCTGGTGGAGCATGACGTTCGGCCGGCCCGGGGCATCCACCCCCAGCCGGATCATCGCCCCCGGCACCTTCTGTAGGTAGTAGGCGAAATCCTCCCCGCCCATGGTCGGACCATGCTCCACCACGGCCTGGGGGCCGAGTGCCCGGGTCGCGACGCCGGCAATGAAGTCGCAGGCCGCCGGGTCGTTATAGACGGCCGGGTAGGCCTCGCGAACGGCCACCTCGGCGGTGGCACCGAAGGTCGTCGCGATCCCGGTGGCGATCCGCTCAACGTGGCCCAGTGCCTCGGCCCGCACGTCATCGGAGAGCGCCCGCACCGTACCGGACATCTCGCAGCGGCTGGGGATGATGTTGATAGCCGTACCACTGTGGATCGTGCCGACGGTAACCACCACCGGCTGCAGCGGCGAGATCATCCGCGAGGCGATCTGCTGCAGAGCGTCGATGATCCGGGCGCTGATGACGATTGGGTCGGGACTCTCGTGAGGGGCCGCGCCGTGCGCACCTCGGGCCCAAACTGTGATATGGAACCCCCCGGTGGCAGCCATCGCCTGCCCCTTGCAGATGCCGATCTGTCCGGCCTTGATCAGCGGCCAGCCGTGCAGCGCGAAGGCCATCCCCACCTTCGGGTTCTCCAAGATGCCCGCCTCGACCAGAGTCTTGCCGCCGCCGAGGACCTCCTCGGCCGGCTGCCAGATGAAGACCACCGGCCCGGGCAGGTCGTCCGCCATCTCGGCCAGCACCATCGCTGTGCCCACCAGGTTGGCCGTATGCCCGTCGTGCCCGCAGGCGTGCATCTTGCCGGCCACCTGCGACTTGTACGGCAGGTCGCTCTCCTCCTGGAGCGGCAAAGCATCCATGTCGGCCCGCAGCAGTACGGCCGGACCGGGTTTTTCCCTGCCCAGGACGGCCTTGATGCCGGTCGTACCGCCGATGCCGGCCTGGATCGCCAGGCCCGGGATGCCGCCGAGGCGCTCGGCCACCATCCGCGCGGTCCAGTGCTCCTCCAGCGCCACTTCGGGGTGGGTGTGCAGCGTATGCCTGAGTTCGACGATCTGCGGCAGGATGCCCGAAATGATGGAGTCGATACGATCCATACAGCGCTTCCGTCCAGGAACCGCGTGCAGTGGCTGCCGGGTTACCTAGGCCTTGGTTTCGATCTGCAGCACGGCGAAGCGGTCGTCGCGGTTGTTGGTCAGCGTGTGCATCGTGCCAGGTTCGACCAGGGCAATGGCCGCCACGCCCAGCTGCCGCGTCTTGTCCGCCGCGGACAGCTCCGCCTGACCATCCAACACGATATAAACCAGCTGGTGCCCGTCGGAACTGCCCTGCCAGGACTGTCCCGGTTCCAGGCAGAGGATCCGACTGGTGGCCGGGTCGGGAAAGACAGACAGACTCGTTGGACCTTCCTTGGAGAACCGCCTCAGACTCGACAGGTCAGCGATTTTGATCGGCACGGTGGCACTCACTCCGTTCCCAGGACCGGTAATTCGCGGGCCGGCCGGCTCATGTCCGCTCAGGACACGCCCTGCCGCCTGGCGCACGCGGCGGCCACTTCCTGCATCGTCCGTGCCGCGGCGGCCCTTTGGCTCGGTGCCTGGATTCTACCGCCGTACGATGGATCTGCCAGCCCGCAGCCGAGGGTTATCGGGCCCGGCAGCTCCGAGCGTCGCCACCGAATATAGCGGGAACTTGTCGGCTGCGCCTCTGGCCGCGTATGGCACACTGCCCATAAAATAGGAGAGATAGGACGCGTAGTCTAACGGGGCGCGCCCCGCGGGTGCCGCGGGACGGGCTCGAGGTTTTTGCCGCAGGCTTCCTGGTGTGCCCGAGGTATTGCGATGGCCAAGGAAAAGGAATCGAACAAGGAATCGACCAAGTTTGAGCGGATCGAGCCGATCGGAAAGCGTGTCGTCATCCGCAAGGACGAGGACAAGAAGCAGACCAAGGGCGGCATCCAATTGCCGGACAACCTCGAGATTCCCACGATTACGGGAAGGATCGTTGCCATCTCCACCGAGATCGAAAACGACGAGAACCTCCCCCTCCGCCAGTACGACAAGATCCTGTTCAACCCCAAGCATGCCATCCCGGTGGAACTGGAGCCTGGCAACCAGTTATTCGTCGTACCCGTCGAGGACATTGTCGCCGTCTTCCGGCGGGATTGATGACCGGCATATTACACCCTGCGCGGTCGCTCGCGGGCACGTCGCAACCTGTCTCTTTAAGGTACATGCGAATAGGGATCTCCCTGATTCTCTGCTCCGTACTTTTCGGCAGGGACCACTCTAAAGCGGTGACAGCCTCTGACCGATCTAATGGGAGTTGGGGACACTGATTGTGGGGGCGACTTGTTTGCTGTCGCCCTCCGCTCGCCCCTACCAGGGATTCGTTCACCCTTGTTCACCTTCAATGGAACACTCAGGCAAATGACCGGCTGCGTAACGGCCGGCCACTGTTGCATAGTGATAGGAAAGTGCATGCAAAAGACTGGTAGCCGAGAACCGACCTCGTCCGATCTCCCCGCACGAATCTGTGAGACGGAGAATCTGGCCTCTTTGCCAGCCGTAGCGCTTCGCGTGCTGCAAATGACACAAGCCGACGACGTATCGGTCGGACAGATCGCCGAGGTCGTGGAACAGGATCCGGTGCTGACCGCTCGGATCCTGAAGCTGGTCAACAGCCCGCTGTTCGGCGTAGCACGCCGGATCGTTTCGCTGCCGCAGGCGATGGTCGTGCTCGGGCTTCGGACGGTCAAGGTCCTGACGCTGAGCTTCAGCATCGTGGACAGTTACGGCCAGCGCCGCGTGGAATGGTTCGACTACCGGACCTACTGGCGCCGCTCGCTGACCAAGGCGGCGGCCGCCCGGCTGATCGCCCAGCAGGTGGCCCCGATGACGTGCGACGAGGCCTTTGTGGCCGGGCTGCTGAGCGACCTGAGCATCCTGTCGATGGTACAGGCGATCCCGGCCCAGTACGAGGAGGTGCATCGCCGGGCCGGCGGCAACCACGCCGCTCTTCTGCAAGCGGAACAAGACATCCTGGGCCTGACCCATGCCGAGGTGGGCCGGCAGATGTTCGAGAAATGGAACCTCCCCGGTGAGATCTGCCTGGCGGTAGAACTGCACCATACCGGCCGACAGGAGGGGATGGACGAGCGGGTGGGTCGGCTGGTGGAGGCCGTGTATCTGTCCTCGCGGGTGGCAAACCTGTTCTGTGACGGGGCGAGCCAGGAGGCACTGGACGAACTGCACTGTGTGGCGCTGGAACGGCTCGGCCTGGAGAAGTCGCGGCTGGAAGCGACCCTGGTGTCGCTGGAGCGGCGGGTCAAGGAGAGTGCCGACCTGCTGAGCCTGGACATCGGCCAGACGATCAGTTACGAGACGATCCGCCAGCAGGCGGTGCTGCAGCTGGCGAAGCTGTCGGTCACCACCGAGGTCGACCTGGCAGTCGCACACAGCCGCGAGGCCACAAACCTTCAGCGCCAGAAGAAGCTGGAAAAGGAGGCGACGACGGATTCGCTCTCGGGCCTGGCCAATCGCGCGGCCTTCGACAAGCACCTCGAGCAGGCGATCCAGGAGGGCGGGCGGGGGCATCGTCCGGTCGGCCTGATCCTGTGCGACCTGGACCACTTCAAGCGGGTCAACGACACGTACGGGCACCCGGTGGGCGACCTGGCGATCTCGGCCACGGGGGACCTGCTGCGGCAGTTCGAAGGGCCGGAGGTGTTCGTGGCCCGCTACGGGGGCGAGGAATTCGCGGTGGTGATATCGGGCTGCGACCATGGCCGACTGGTCAAGATCAGCCAGGACATCTGCGAACGTTTCCGCCGCGCCTCGATCCAGTGCCAGCGGGGGACGGTCCCGTTCACCGCCAGCCTGGGCGCGGCATCAACGGAGGCCCTGGCCAGCATCAGCGGGACGGCCCTGATCACGATGGCGGACAGGTATCTGTACATTGCCAAGAAGCAAGGCCGCGCCCGCGCCTGCGTGGCGGCAGCCAAGCCCGTTGCGGCAGTGGCGACGCCGGGGCGTTGAGCCGGGCATGCCTGGCTTTCGGCGCACGGCCATGTCATCCTACTTTCATGTCATAATGCGCCCTCCTTTGGTCCGTGGGTCGTGAGCGACGACAGCCGGGTCGCGGGTAACGGGCCACGGGTAACGGGTCGCGGGGCGCGGGCGCGGGGCGAACGACGACGACCACGACTTCGGCGGCTGCGCCGCCGGCGACCGGACGGCCACTACATGCCGGTCGCAAATAAGGCTAACAGCAAGGGCAACAACAACAGACAAGTCCTGAGTGCTGAGTCCTGAGTGCTGAGAAACGGCAACAACAGAGGCGGAAACGGGCTGACAAGGGGTGTCCGGGAGCCGTTGCGTCGCGACGGCATCTGCCGCGTGAGACCTGCTGGTCCGGTGCACAAAACCGTCCGCCCGGAGTGAGAGGCGGAGGGCTCGCACGCTGATGCCGTACGGTCGGCCAGGCTGCAGCCGGTGCGTGTGTGCCGGCTGGAAGGCCCGGGCCAACAGGGATCGAGTACACCGATCCACCTCCTGCTGGACGGCAGTGGCGAGTGGCGAGTGGTGAGTGGCGAGCAAACAGCCACGACCGCAGCCACGGCTCCTGCCGCGGGTATGCTCCCCTGCAGGGAATGAAGCGAACGGTACAGACGTTCGATTGGGCGACGCAACGGCTCGCGGAGAACGGTCCAGTTCGCCTTTGGACTGCTTCCTCTTGGACACCGGGCACTCCTTTAACGACAGTCAGCAGTCAGCAGTCAACGGTCAGCAGTCAACAGCAACTGCAACAACGACAACAACAACGACAACAACGGATACCCCTCGCTGACGGTTGGGGCTCGTTAACAACCACATCGCTCAGGACTCGCTTCGCCTCGTTCATTCTCTCGCCCATCGCCCTTGCCCCTGGGGGGCGCCGATCCTTCGTGCTGCCCCTCCATATAGGTATAGGCGTTACGTGGCATGCCGGGCGGGGGCGGAATCAGGGGTTACGAACGTCGATGGGCACGGGGGCGGCTGGCAAGGGGCGGCTGGGCCGGGGGTTGGCAGGGCGGAAAAAAAGTCGGAAAAATCTTTGGAGCGTGAATGGCAGACAAGGAGACACGGAGAGGGGGAGACAAGGAGCAACGGCAACGGCAGTCCTGAGTCCTGAGTGCTGAGGAACGGCAACGACATCCTCTGGCGGGGTGATAACGCCGGCAACGGCAAGATTCCTCACCCCCGCGGGCGGCCCTGCCACTGGGACGCACTGGAGGGGGTTCGGAATGACAGGGTCGGTCATGCTACCGGGAGTTCGTCGGCCTCGGGACGGCAGCGACCGGGTTGGGGACGGATGGCGCAAGAACGACGGTCCATTGACCATATCGGGGGTCGGGTTTATCCTGCGGGGCATGGCTACACAAGAGATGACGCCGGCGCGGTTCGTGGAAAAGTGGAAGGCGGCTGACCTGCCGGAGCGGGCGGCCAGCCAGGAGCATTTCATCGACCTGTGCCGCCTCTTGGGGCAGCCCACGCCGGCGGAGCACGATGCTACCGGGGCCGAGTACGCGTTCGAGAAGGGCGTGGCTGTCACGGATTCGGCGAGCAAGGGGGCCAAGGGGGAGCGCGGGTTCGCGGATGTGTGGTGGCGGGGGAAGTTCGCGTGGGAGTACAAGCGGAAGGACAAGTACAAGGACCTGTCGGAGGCGTACCGGCAGCTGTGCCAGTACCGGGAGGCGCTGGAGAACCCGCCGGTGCTGGTGGTGTGCGACATCGGGCGGACCGAGATCCACACGAACTTTACCGGGACAGCCAAGCAGGTCCACGCTATCACGCTGGATGAGGTCAACACGGAACGCGGGCTGGGGCTGCTTCGGCGCGTGTTCACGAACCCGGGGTCGTTCAAGCCGGCGCAGACGTGCGAACACATCACGCGGGACGTGGCGGAGAAGTTTGCGCGGCTATCGCAGCGGCTGGAGGCGCGTGGGGTCGACCCGCACGCGGGGGCGCACTTTCTGATGAAGTGCATGTTCTGCCTGTTCGCGGAGGACATCGGCCTCTTGCCGAAGGACCTGTTCAAGGAGCTGCTGCAGAGCACGCACGCGCAGCCGGAGCGGTTCGCGAAGTACGCGGGGGAGCTGTTCGGCGCGATGCGGACGGGCGGGGACTTTCTGCTGAAGCAGATCCCGTGGTTCAACGGGGGGCTGTTCGACGAGTCGCCGGCGGTGGCGCTGAGCCAGGACGACCTGGGGGTGATGCTGCTGGCGGCGGGGCAGGACTGGTCCAGCGTGGAGCCGGCGATCTTCGGGACGCTGTTCGAGCGGAGTTTGGACCCGGAGAAGCGGGCGCAGATCGGGGCGCACTACACCAGCCGGGAGGACATCCTGTTGGTGGTCGAGCCGGTGGTGATGGCGCCGCTGCGGGGGGAATGGGAGGCGGTGCAGGCGAAGGTGGAGGAGTTGCTGGGCAAGCGCAAGGCGCGGAAGGACGAGGCGGGCAAGAAGCGGGTGAGCGGGCAGATCGGCAAGGCGCTGCAAGGGTTCCTCGACCGGCTGGCGGGGGTGCGGATATTGGACCCGGCGTGCGGGTCGGGGAATTTCCTGTACGTGGCGATCCAGCAGCTGTTGTACCTGGAGAAGGAGGTCATCACGTACGCGGCGCGGCCGGAGATTGCGCTGGGCCTCTTGCCGGGGGTGCGGCCGACGCAGCTGCACGGGATCGAGATCAACCCGTACGCGGCGGAGTTGGCGCAGGTGGTGATCTGGATCGGGTATCTGCAGTGGATGCGGGACAACGGGTTTGCGGTGCCGCGGGACCCGATTTTGGAACCGCTGCAGACGATCGAGAACCGGGACGCGATATTGGCATGGTCTGACAAGGATGGCAAGGGCTTGCCGGTCTGGCAGGAGGGGGCGAAGTGCCTGGGGGCGGCGGGGTGGCCGGAGGCGGATTACATTGTGGGGAATCCGCCGTTTCTGGGGTCGAAGGTGTTTCGGCAGAATGGGTTGCCGGATGAGTATATTTCGGCACTCTACACCGCCTACGACCTTCCAAGAACGTCCGATTTGTGCTGCTACTGGTTTGAGCTGGGGTATCGGGCCATCTCTCGCTCCCCTAGATTGCGCGTTGGGCTACTGGCGACTCAGGGCATTCGAGGCGGGGACAACCGTACCGTGTTGGAGCGCATAAAGCAGGCCGGAGACGTTTTCCTCGCTTGGTCCGACAAGGATTGGGTGCTAGAGGGGGCTGCTGTCCACGTTTCCATAGTCGGTTTTGACAGCGGGTCGGAGGGGACGAAACGCCTGGATGGACTCCGGGTAGAGCGGATCAATGCGGATCTGAGCAGCGACATCGATCTCTCTGCCACGAGCGGGCTGGAGTCAAACAACGGCTATGCATTTATGGGCGTGACGCCGTCTGGTCCGTTCGAGATTGATCTTGAGCAGGCCAGGAAGCTCCTTGAGACTCCTAATCCTACAGGCCGATCCAACTGTGATGTCGTCCGTCCGTGGGCAAATGCGACTCGATGTTGTTCGTCGCCCCAGAGGATCCTGGATTGTGGACTTCGGTTGCGACGTGGACATGACTGCCGCATCCGCGTACGAGGCCCCGTTCGAGTATGTTCGCGTCAACGTCGCGCCGCAGCGCGAGGGTTACAGGACCGGGAAACGCGCCTATTGGTGCTTCGAGCGGCCGCGCCCGGACATGCGCAGAGCACTGGAAGGAAAGCTCAGGTATATCGTTACGCCACTTGTGTCGAAGCACCGGATATTCTCCTGGTTTGACAGCCGCGTGCTGTGCGCTAACCTCGTGATTGTTCTGGCCTTCGCTGAGGACTACTTCCTGGGGGTCCTGCATTCTTCGGTGCACGAGCTCTGGTCGCGGCGCAAAGGGACCCAGTTGAGAGAGGAGACCTCGGGGCAGAGGTACACGCCTACAACGTGTTTTGAGACCTTCGCGTTTCCCTGGTCTCCGCTTAAGGAAGATACTCATTGCCCTGCATACGGGCGGGTCGGCTTAGCCGCCAAGGAATTGAACGACCTCCGCGAGCGCTGGCTGAACCCGCCGGAGTGGATCGAGCCGATTGCGCGGATGATCGACGCGTCGGACAAGTTCGAAGACGTGCCGGAGGAGGCGCGGGGGTTGATCCGGCAGTCGGCGATCATGGCGGCGGCGGCGAAGCACTCGCAGTCTGAAGAAGCGGACGCTGACGAACCTGTACAACGAGCGGCCCACGTGGCTGAAGCTGGCGCACGAGAAGTTGGACCGGGCGGTGCTGGCAGCGTACGCGGCGGTCGATCCGGTGGGCGGGTGGTGCGAGGACTGGGCGGAGGTGTGGCGGGAGACGGGGGCGGGGCAGGCGCTGCCGGCGGGGCATCCGCTGGCGGGGAAGCGGGCGGAGGTGGATCAGAAGGTGTTGGAGAATTTGCTGCGGTTGAACCGGGAGAGGGCGGGGTAACGGCAGACAAGGAGAGACGGAGACAAGGAGCAACGGCAAGAAGGCGGGGCGCGGGGCGGATCGAAGGCGTCATCGTATGGGTCGGTGGAACAACTACTCCGCATTCGGTGGTTTCAGTCGTCCCTGAAGGGACTAAACGGCGATAAAGCAGAAGACATATTCCGTTGGGCCTCTTGGTCCCCGGCTTGAAAGCCGGGGCTAAACTCATGCTGTCCCTGGCGGGACGAACGACAACGGCAAGACTCGGACTTATTCCCGCACAGACCCTAACGGCAACGGCGCCAGATTCGTCGTGGTCCGCGGAGGGCCGGCGGCGCGGAGCGCGGCTGTTGAGGCAGGCGCGGCCGCAGGGGGCGGGGGCGTGGTCTTGCCGAAATCGGTGATGACCTGCAGGAGTTCGATGACGCCGATGTAGCCGTCGTTGTCTACGTCGACTTGCTCGTCGTAGAGGAACGTGCCGTACCGGGCGCCGTAGTCGTCGATGACGGTCAGCAGGTCGATGACGTTGACGGCTCCGTCGCCGGTGAGGTCGCCGGCTGGCGGGATGGGGGCGTACATCTTCAGGCTGATCTTGCCGTCGTTGAGGACGAAGTCGACGCCTTCGACGGCATCCTGGGCGTTTTCGTCGACGCCGATCTGGTTGAAGAACAGCATGTTGCTGCCGATGCCGCCGTCGATGCCGGGGACATCCATCACGTAGAGCGTCGGCTGCTGGAAGGCGAGGGCGACGTGCTGGCGGGTCGGCGTGATGAGCTGGTCCACGTAGTAGGGGTAGATCGTGATGTCGTCGCAGGAGCCGGCGCCGGTCACGGGCAGGCCGTCACCGACGGGGTTATCCAGGTCGACGTTGAGGGCCAGGGCCAGTTCGGTGGAGATGAAGGAGATCTGCGCCGGTATCGACGATGAACTGCCGGTGCTGGCGATAGGGGCCGTTCCAGAGGACGACGTTGGCGAAGGGCACGCCGGCGGAGGTCGGCAGGGGCAGCTCGGGATCGTAGTTGGTCTCGCCCTGGAGCGTGATGCAGAGGTCGAGGTCCATGGCGGGTCCGGGGGTGCCCACGGGGCGGGGGGTGGCGGTGAGTTCGGGCCAGTCGAGGCCGGGCATGATCTCGATCATCTGCCAACTGACGTCGGCGGAGTAGTCGCGGAAGAAGGGAGTACCGACGATCATGGGCAGGCCGAGGTCCTCGGCCATGGAGGGGTCTACCCGGTGGACAGCGACGCGCTCGGGACCGATCTGGACGTAATCGGCCTCGTCCTCGCTGTCAGGGGGGCCGATGCCGAGATAGACCTTCTGGCTGAGGTCGAGGTACTCGTAGACACCGCAGAGGGTCAGGACCTGGGCGACGCCGGCGGGGTCCAGGGGGATCTCCATGGTGTCGGCCAGATACTTATACATGACGTGGGCGGCGGCCCCGGTGTCGAGCAGGCCGGGCATGACGTAGCCTTCGGAGCCGGGGGGCAGGTACGCGCCGGTGGCGTCCTTCAGGTAGACGCCCACGCGCGGCTGGTCATAGGCGATGTCCGAGGCAATGATCTGGATCTGTGCCGCCCAGGACGCCGTCACCGCGGCCAGGACGACGACCGCCACCCCGATCAGGCCTGTACGCATGGGAAGCCCTCCTTCCACTGTGACCTATCTTATCACCAGCCAGGGATTAACGCCACAGAATTCTTGATTTTCGGCGGCAACTTCGCTAGCGTTACAAGCAGTCACAGAACGGAAAAGGGATACTGCCCATGGAAGTGCGGTGCGACCTGGCCAGGATTATCATCACGGAGACGTCCGAGCAGCAGTTCATCTGGCTGCGCGAAAGGGACGGGGAACGGGCCTTTCAGATCGTGATCGGGCCGTTCGAGGCCAACGCGATCGACCGGCGGCTGAAGGGGCACCCGATCCCGCGGCCGTTCACGCACGACCTGTTAGCCAACGTAATCGAGCAGATGGGCGGGGAGATCGAGAAGATCGTGATCCACGAGCTGCGGGACCACACGTTCTTCGCCAAGATCATCATCCGCCAGGGGGGGCAGTTGATCGAGGTGGATGCCCGGCCTAGCGATGCGATCGCGGTGGGGGTGGCCAGCGACGTGGCGATCTACGTGGAGGACCACGTGCTGGACGAGGCGTCGCGGGGGTAGGCGGGGAACGGGGGACGGCAGAAAGACGGGTCGCGGGACGCGGGACGCGGGACGAACGACAAGAAACGGGTCGCGGGTCGCGGGTCGCGGGGCGAACGACAAGAAACGGGTCGCGGGTCGCGGGTCGCGGGGCGAACGACAAACAGCAGGTAGCGGGGAACGGGTTACTCGCGGGGCGGGCCGTAGAGGGTGAGGGCGTTTTCTCGGTAGATCTTCCGCAGCACGTCTTCGGGCAAGTCCAGGCCGTAGATGCACCAGCGGCCCTGTCCGGGCACGGGTGAGGTGCCGTAATCGAAGTACTCGTCATCCGTCTCCAGAAATCGGAAATGAGTATGGTACATCTCGCGGGTGGGCTGACCGTCCGTGCCAAAGAGCACGCGGTCCTGATACCGGACGAGGAAGTCCCTGGCTGCGCGGGGGACGCGGCCAAGCTCGGCGATCCTGGCGGAGATATCGCAGGAGAGATTGGGGTGGCGGTCGAGCAGGCCGGCGACATAGGCGAGGTTCTCGGAGTAGCTGCAGACGTGGGCGCTCTGGAAGCGGACGTCGGGGTACATGCCGACGAAGCGGTCCTGCTCCTCCATCAGCTCCGTGAAGGCGGGATACCGCGGGCCGTGGAAGTGCCAGGTGGGATGGCCCTGGAGCTCCTCCCACCGTTCGTTGGCGGGGGTGAGCGGTTTGAAGAAGGCGGTCGGGTCGGCGATGTGGAAGAGGACCGGGCGGTTGTAGCGGGCGCAGACCTCGAAGACGGGACGGAGGCGGTCGTCGTCATAATGGACGAGCCGGCCCTGCCTGTCGCGGAGGGTCAGGCCCATGGACTTGTAGATCTTCAGGCCGTCGGCCCCGCGGCGGAACTGGTCTTCCAGGAAGGCCGCCGCCGATGGGCTGAAATCGTCTTCCCGAGCCAGGAGGTCCTGGAAGGGGATGGTGGTCAGGATGTAGAAGCGGCTGCGGGGCTTGAGGACGGCGAGGACGTCCTGGAGGGTGGCGCGGCTGGGGACCATCAGGTCGGCGATGATCCGGATGTTGCAGTCGTCCATGATCCGGAGCAGTTGAGAGAGGGCCTCGGCGGGGTCCTGCTGCAGGAGGCGCCAGCTCGATGTGATTATGGGCGTCGATGCACGGAAAGCGGCTGCGGTGAACGTCGGTCTGCTTTCGCACGACCTCGGGCTCGGGACGGAACCGGGCGAGGGACAGCTCCTGCTGACTCATGAAAGGCGATCCTCCGGCTGGGAAACCGCGGACGCGGGCCGCGGAAAGAACACAGGTCGGAACGTAGCGGGAGGCTGCGCGGGTGTCAACAGCGGGGGGCGCGGGCGCTCCGGCTGAATCTCGCGCGGAGCGACGGGCACGCGACGAGGTCGTTCACGGGACCCAGACGGGCTATCCCTGGCCGACCCGTTCGGCAAACTCAGGGCAGGCAGGACCGTGAAGCGTCCGGCGCAGGCAGCCGCTTTTCTCGGACTGGGTTGCCAGTGACAAGCATTGACATATCGGGCGGATCAACAGTGACGTCCAGTAAACAGTCAGCCTGATGGATGCCATGGACCGAGAATCGGCGGGCGGCCAGCACGAGCAGGGCATGTCCATCGGCCGGAAGCGGTTCGTCGCGAGGATTGTGGGCCGGACGGATGGATCTTAAGAGGTCCTTATATCCGGCCGATGCGCAAGATGTCGCCCTGTTAGGCGTGGCAGGTGTATGCCATGCGAGGGACGAGAGGGCGAGGCAGAGGTTAGGGAGAAACGGGATGCATACGAGCAAGCGGACAGGTTTTACGTTGGTGGAAGTACTGATGGTCGCGGTCATTCTGGCCATTCTGGCGGTGGTCGTGGTGCCGCAGTTCACCGATGCCAGCGCGGATGTCAAGACGTCGGCCCTGTCGGCATCGCTGCACACGATCCGTTCGCAGATCGAGTTGTACAAGGCGCAGCACAACGGCGCGTACCCGACGCGGGCCAGCCTGATCAGCGTCATGACGCAGAAGACCAAGGTCGACGGGACGGTCGACACCACGAACGGCAAGTTCGGGCCGTACCTGCAGACGACGCCGGTCAACCCGGTGGACAGCCTCAACTCGATCGCAGCCAGCCAGGACGGCTCGGGCGGCTGGGCGTACGACGAGGGTTCGGGCTCGTTCAAGTCGAACGATGCGAGCGTCAAGACGGCTGACACGACGACGAAGGACCTGTAAGCGGACGGTTGTGACGGCCAGGGGCCGTTTCCGGGACCGGACGACGGTCACGGGGGAGGCCCAGGGGCGTTCGCGGGGCTCGCCCGGCTCAAAGGAAGCCGAGCGACCGTTCTTCGGCGCGGCCGTGCGCCGGCCCGGGGGCGGCGAACCGGGGAGACGATGATGCGGCACTCTTGCCATCACAGGCGGCAGTTTCGCGGGGGCGGGGCGAAGGGCTTCACGCTCGTGGAGTCCCTGATGGCCGCGGTGCTGGTCGGCATCGCGGCGATCGCCTTCTGTGACGCCCTGACAGCCGGGACACAGCAGAGCCAGTCCGCCACGGAGTATGCAGTGGCGACGAACCTGGCCTCGGCGCTGATGAACGAGATCGTGTCGCGGCCGTTCCGCGACCCGAGCGCTCCGCTCACCTACACGCTGGGCCCGAAGTCGGGCACGACGCCCCATAGCAGCTACACCTGCGCGGGCCACTACGCGGGCCTGACCGAGGCGGCTGGGGCGATGTATGCGGCCGACGGGACGGCGCTGTCGGATGCGACGCTGGCGGGGTATTCGCGGAGCGTCACGGCAACGTACGTCGCCCTGCCGGGCCGGGGCACGCACCTGCCGCCGGCTGCGCTGCTGGTGACGGTGGAGGTCAAGTACAACGACGTAAGCCTGGTGACGCTGAAGCGGCTGATCAGCAGCGAGGAACGACGATGAGCACGCCAGCGGGCACGGGGGCGACGCGGCGAAGAAGTTTCACCTTGCCGGAGGTGATCCTGGCGGCCACGTTCGGGGCGATGGTCTGCACGGCTGGGATGATGCTGATCCAGTCGATCAACAACACAGCAGCCACGACCTCGGGACTGAACGACGCATCGGGGTCGGCGCGGGACGCGATCGCGGTGATCGACATGCTGGTCGAACAGGCGGCGCTGATCGGCTACACAGACGGCAACCAGCTGTTGATCTGGCGGAATGACGACAACCAGGACGGGCAGATCAACCTCTCGGAGGCTGACGCTGGTTCGCTACGACGCGACCGCGGGCAACCTGGACCTGATGGAGGTGCATTTTCCAGCCGGCACGCCGGGTGCCCAGAACGTGGTCGTGAGCACGAGCAACTTCTGCTCGCTGGCGGGGACGAACCTGGTTCCGAGCAATTCCAACACGCAGACGCGGCACCTGGTCGGCGGGGTGAGCCAGTTCAGCGTCTGGACGGACCGGAGCGGGGTTCCTTCGAAGACGGCGCAGATCTTCTTCACGGTGGCTCGGACGGACGGCAGCCAGGCGTTTCACGCGGTGATGACACCGCGAAGTCCGATGTGGAGTTTGATGCCATAAGGGAGACCTGCAGGCGATGCGCATGACGATACCATCCCGGGCAATACGCAGGCAAGCGGCACGAGGCCGCCTGCGAAGGTCCGCGCCGGCGGGGCATCGTGCTGCTGCTGGTGCTGATCATCATTGCGGTCGGAAGCGTGCTGGCGATGGACTTTGTGCAGACGGCGAGCAATCGCGGCGTGACGACGCAGGACCTGGTGGCGTCGAAGAAGGCGGAAATGCTGGCGGAATCGGGGCTGTCGGAGGCGTGCTACTGGCTGCGGCACCCGGAATGGACGAACCGGGCGGTCTGGGCGGGGCGCAGAACCGGACGCCGGACACGAGCGCATCGGACTACTACAACGTGACGGTGACGCATGTCGGGGCGTCGCAGCAGTACAAGGTCTGCAGCGAGGGGCATCTGGTGGATGCCGGCGGGGAAAGGATGGTCCGCACGGTAGCCGGGGACTTCCAGGTGTATTACGGCTTTGGCAACGCGGTGGCGGCGGGTGCCGACCTATTCCTGCCAGCCGGCGTGACGGTCACGGGGAACGTGTACGCCGTTCTGAGCCTGACGAATCTGGGGACGATCGACGGCTGCGCGTGGATCACGCGGACGAGTGTTGCCAACTCCGGTACGATCACGGGGCTGACGACGGTCAACGCTGCCACGCAGGCCCTGGGGAACTACCCGACGGGCGAGCCGATCATGTACTGGTCCGGGGGGATGCCGTACTCGGCCCCGCTGATCTTGAACGACAGCAATACGGACCAGACGTGGCAGTCGGACACGTCCAACCCGATGGGGGTGTGGTACCGCCAGGGCGGCCTGCACCTCAGCGGCAAGACCACGATCAACGGCACGCTGATCGTCGCGAACGATCTGTACCTGTGCGCCAACAGCATAACGACGATCACGCCCAAGCCGGGGTTTCCGGCCCTGGTGGTCAAGGGGAATTTGATCCTCGAGAACGATGCCTCGGCGACGACGATCAACGGGACGACGATCGTTCACAACCTCATCAAGACCTCCGGCACGGTGCCGAACGCGAGACTGACGATCAACGGCGCGGTGCTGTTCCCGTATCCCTACTCGGGATTTGACAGCGCGTTTGCGGCGGCTGCGAAGGTGGCGATCAACTACGATCCGAGCGCGGTGGACGTGAGCGGGTTCTACCCCGCCCAGCCCCGCGTGCTGGCTGGCGGCGTGATGTACGCGTATCACGCGGACGGGTTGTAAGCGGGGCGAGACGGGTAACGGGTAACGGGAGGAACGGCGAAGGACGGGTCGCGGGACGCGGGTCGCGGGACGAACGACAACGGTGGATGGCCACAAAGAGGCGTAACGCGGGCGTGGCACCCGGCAACAGCCACGGCAACGGCGAATAGCCACGAAGAGGCACAAAGGGCACAAGAACAGCAACGACAAAGGAGGCGATGTCCATGGCGGCCAGACGCGAGCGAGTTACAGGACTCTGTCATACGGCGGTGTGCATTGCCTTGGGGGCGGGGCTGGCCCTGCTGCTGGGGGCGGACGAGTCGGGGCAGCTGGGGGTGCCGCCGGGGCTGGACGCGGCGGCCCAGCGTCTGCGGATCGAGGACCAGCTGGCGAGCCTGAACGGCAAGATGGACGAACTCCTCCAGTTACTGCGGTCCGGCAACGTTAAGGTGGTCTGTCTACCGGCCGATACTGTCGGTAGAGGATCCGAACATGCGCGGACAGGCGGGACAATATCGGTCGTTCCGGGGTGTGCGGCGCCGGCGGGCGGTCTCACTCGTTGAGCTGCTGACGGTCGCCGTGCTGATCGGCATCGTCGCCCTGGTGACGGTACCAGCGGGAATCGGCACGTCCGGGACCGACGCCGACGAGGCGGCCTCTCGCATCCAGCTGGACCTGTCGCACGCCCAGAGCGAGGCGATCGTCCTGCGCAAGCCGCAGTGCATCGTGTGCGACAAGACGCAGGGATTCTACTACCTGGCGGCGGCAGCCAGCTCCTCCACTCCGACGGTCGATCCCATCAGCGACAAACCCTACAAGGTGCTGTTCAGCGGGGCATCCAGCGGCGCCGTGGCGAACGGGGCGTTATACGTACAGAGCTATTCGAGCGTGAGCCTGTCGGGCGCGGACTTCGACGGCAGCGGGACCCTGGTGTTCAACGCGCTGGGGCAGCCGGTGACCACGGCGGGGGTCGCGCTGGCGAGCGGGAGCCTGCAGATCAGCGCGGGCAGCCGGCAGCTGACGATCACGGTCGATCCGGTCAGCGGCGCGACGACGGTTCAGGAAGTGACAGCCCAGCAGCTGCCACAGGGACAACAGCCACAATAGCCGGCACAACAACAGCAGGCACAGATGCGATAGCAAGGCAGCAAGAGCAGTCAATAAGGACGCAGGCAACCTAACGGACGCGTAATACAGCCAACGAGGCTATAGGCGAAGCGATGATTCGATTCGTTCACAAGAACCATCAGCCGATCGGCCTGGACCTGGGGGCCGACTGCATCAAGATGATCCAGCTCGAGCCGACGGACAGCGGCCTTCGGGTTGCGGCAGCGGCGCAGTACTACTTCCCCCCGGACCTGGCGGCTGAGGCGCCGGAGCGGGGCGACCTGGCGGTCAAGGCGGTCCAACGGATGCACCGCCTGGGGGGCTTTCGGGGGAGGCAGGTCATATCGGCCGTGGCGGACAGCGAGCTGGCGATCAAGACGATCCGGGTGCCGGAGGGCGCGCCGGAGCAGATGGAGCAGGCGATCGCGGAGGAGGCGGGCAAGCGGCTGCCGTTCGAGCCGGCGTCGGCGCGGGTGGAACACCTGGACGTCGGGCGGGTGCAGCAGGGCAACGACGCGTGCCGGGAGATCATCCTGCTGGCGGTCCAGGACCAGGACGTGCGGGGCGAGATCGAGTCTGTTGTCGAGGATGGGCCTGGAGCCGGCGGCGCTGGACACGGGGCCGTGCGCGCTGTTTCGCAGCTGCGAGCGGTTCCTGCTGCGAGACGAGGACCGCAGCGAGGTCACGCTGCTGGTGGACATCGGGGGGACGAGCACGAAGGTGGTGATCGGACACGGCCCGGACATCGCGTTCATCAAGACGGTGGCCCGCGGCGGCCGAGACATCAACCAGGCGGTTGCCAAGAGCCTGGACCTGTCGCTGCGGGAGGCGATGAGCCTGCGGGAGTCGCTGGCGCGGGGGCCGATGCAGGAGGCCGAGGGCGAGGCGAGCGGCGGCCAGGACGTGGCCGAGGAGGTCCTGGGGGCCTGCGAGCCGGCACTGACGCAGATTGCCAAGGAGGTTCTCGTTGTGCCTGCGGTACCACGCGGTGACGTTCCGCGGGTACCGGCCGGCAGTGGTGCAGGTCAGCGGCGGGGAGGCGCACCACCCGATGACGCTGGAGTACCTGGGCCGGGCGCTGGCGATGAAGGTGGTAAAGGCGGACCCGTTGAAGCTGATGAACACGTCGCGGGTGGACATCGGCCAGAGCCGCCGCCAGCCGGCGCCGTGCTGGATGCTCAGCGCGGGCCTGGCGCTGCGGGGCCTGGTGCCGCTCGCGAAGAGGCAGACCGCATGAGAAACGTGGACTTCCTGCCCGAGACGTACCGCCAGGAGCGCCGCCGATACAGGCAGCGTCTGCGGCAGCTGTCGCTGGCGGCGGCGGGTCTGTGCCTTCTGGCGTTCTGGCTGGGAGTGGACGAGGTCCGCGTCCGGCGGGCGCGGGGGCATGTGGAGTACCTGCAGCGCCAGAACGACATCGTGCAGGCGGGGTTGGACCAGATGGCCAAACTGCAGTCGGAGCAGACGGTGTTGCTGGACAAGTATCGCCTGCTGAACGAGCTGCAATCGCCGATCAGCAGCGTGGAGTCACTGCTGCGGATCGCGCGGCTACTGCCGGATCACGTGGCGGTCCGGCGGGTGCAGATCGTCTGCGGGACGGCGGCCGGAAGCGCGGGGATGGACGGGACAAAGGCGGTCGCGGCGGTCACGGGCGGCGAGCGGCAGGCGGCTGCGCCAGCGGGGCCGCGGGTGGCGCTGTGCGGGATCGCGATGTCGCAGGTGGACATCGCGGTGCTGGTGGGGCAGTTGTCGGGGTGCCGGGAATTCGCCAACGTCCGGCTGGACTATTCGAAGGCGGCCGAGGTGGCCTCCCGGCAGGTGCAGGAATTCCGGGTGACGTTCGACGTACCGGGGCAGACGGCTGGCGAGCAGGCGGCCGGTGGAGCATAGGCGTTGAAGGACTGGGTGGAACAAGTACTCGCGGCGTGTGCGACGATCGGGGTGGTTGTCCTGTTCGTCGCCGTGGTACACATGCCGCGGCAGCGGGCGCTGGAGGATCTGCGGAAGCAGGCGAGCGGGCTGGAGCAGAAACTGGCGCAGACGCAGCAGCGCTGCGTGGTGCTGACGCCGCTGACGCGGCAGGTGGAGGCCCTGCGGGCGACGGCGGAGACATTCGAGCAGCGGCTGCCCCGGGACGCGGAGGTGGGGCTGTTTCTGCAGCAGGTGGGCGAGCAGATGCGGCAGGCGCACCTGTCGAGCCTGGAGATGCGTCCGGCCTCGCCGATGCAGGGATTGCGGTACACGGAATTGCCGATCCGGCTGGAGTTCAAGGGGACGTTCCCCAACATTTTCGCGTTCCTGGGCCAGTTGGAGGGCCTGCCGCGGATCAAGCGGATCGCGGAGCTCACCCTGGCGGGGGACCTCGGTGAGGCCGGGGTGAAAGCGGAGATGGTCCTGAGCATTTTCTGCGCGAAAGGATAGGCGTCGCATGGTCCCGCAGGGTCAGACCGAGGCAGCGAGTCGGCCGTCGGCGCAACAGCCGGCGACGGAAAGGCTGCTGCACCAGATGAAGGCGCAGCCCGCAAAGGCGGGCGTGGCCTGCCTGCTGGTCTGCGTACTGCTGGTCCTGCTGCTGCGTAGCGTAGCGGGACCGAAGACAGCGGCGGCCAAGGCGCCGGTGGCGGCTGCAGCGCCAGCGCAGGAGACGATACCGGCGGCGCCGGAGGCGCTGCTGAGGGTGACGATCCCGGCGATCCCCGCGATCCGTCAGGCGGGGGTCGGGCAGCCGCTGCCGCGGGACATCTTCACGGTCGACCTACGCCGGTTTCCGAAGGCCGGCAGCCGAACGGGCGAACAGTCTCTGGAATCGCGGGACAACGATTCGCCGGAAGCGACGGAGGCGGCGATCGAGGAACTGCGGAGACAGGCGGCGACTTTCCGGCTGGAGGGAACGGTGACGGGGCCGGCGAGCGTAGCGTTCATCGACGGCAAGGACGTCCACGAAGGGGAAGAGTACCGGGGATTCCGGGTGGTGCGGATCTCGAACCAGGCTGTGGAGTGGAACGGGAGGGTGTCCGGCTGGAGCTGCGCATGCCGGAGAATTGAAGGCGCGAGTCGAGAGGCAAGGGGCCTGTGAGGTCGCTTCCATGAATGCAATACGAGGATGGATTGCGGTACTGACCGCCGTAACGGGCGCGGCCGGGTTGGTGATGGGCGGCACGCCGGCAGCCGACCCGCCGGCAGCGGCGGAGGCACCGGCACCGTCGGCGGCGGCGGAGGCGCAGCCGGCGCAAGGTGCAGCGGCCAGCGTTTCGCCGGCGGCGACCGAGGAGCGTGTCGCGGCGCAACCGGTCGTATCGTCGCAGCCGTCCGGCGCAGGTCTGTCCCCTGCCCCGTGCGGGAGGAACCGATTGTCGCCCGCACTACCAACGGGCGGATCGACCTGCACGTCCGCGGGCTGGACGTGGTATCGGCGCTGACGCAGCTACGGCGGCTGGAACGGCGGAACATCGTGATCGCGCCGAACGTCACGGGGACGGTCTCGCTGGATCTGTACGGGGTGACCTACGAGGAGGCGCTGGAGGCGGTGCTGCGGTCGGCGAACCTGGCGGCGCGGCCGGACGGGTCCTTCACGTACGTCTGCACGCAGGCCGAGGCGGTCGAGAGGTTCGATACACGTCACAGGCTGGTCAGCCAGGTGTTCGCGCTGTCGTACGCCAAGGCGGACGACGTGATGAAGCTCCTGCAGCCGCTGCTGAGCCGGGAGGGGCGGATCTCGGCGAGCGTGCCAAGCCAGAAGGGGATCGCGACGAACAAGGAGGCGTCGGGCGGCAACGAGTACGCGGCGGCGGACACGCTGGTGGTGGTGGACTACCTCGAGAACGTCGAGCGGATGCAGGCGGTGGTCCGGAGCGTGGACGTCCGCCCGCAGCAGGTGCTGATCGAGGCGACGATCCTGGCGGCGTCGCTGCTGGATGAGAACAGCCTGGGGGTGGACTTCACCACGCTGTGCGGCATCGATTTCAAGACGATCACGGCCACGAGCCCCGGGGCGGACTCGGTGAACCTGGGGGACCTGCCGGCCGACCAGTTCGACAAGAGCACGATGGTCACGCACACGCAGTTTCTGGACGGGATGCCGGCAGGAGGCCTGAAGGTGGGTTACATTCGCAACGGCGTGGCGATGTTCATCCAGGCGCTCGAGCAAGTGACGGACACGGTGGTGCTGGCCAATCCGAAGGTCCTGGTGCTGAACAAGCAGCGGGGCGAGGTGATGGTCGGCCGGCGGGACGGGTACAAGACGACGGTGACGACGGAGACGACGACGATTCAGAACGTGCAGTTTCTGGAGACGGGGACGCGGCTGATCTTCCGGCCGTACATCGGGACGGACGGGTACGTGCGATTGGAGATCCACCCGGAGGACTCGACGGGCGGGCTGACGGACGCGGGGCTGCCGTACGAGGAGACGGCGGAGGTCACGACGAACATCGTGGTGCGAGACGGCACGACGGTGGTGATCGGCGGGCTGTTCCGCGACAACACCCGGACGCTGCGCGGGCAGGTCCCGCTGCTGGGCAACATCCCGGTGCTGGGGGCGGCGTTCCGCCGGCAGAACGACCAGGCGATCAAGCAGGAGGTCATCATCCTGCTGACACCGCACGTGGTGGACGATCCGGCGAAGGACGGGGTGGGTCCGGAGATGGCAGCCGAGGCGGAGCGGATGCGCATCGGGCTGCGGCAGGGGTTGCAGTGGCACGGTCGGGAGCGGTTGGCGCAGGCGTACCTGCGGTCGGCGAGAAGCACCTGGACCAGGGGCACCGCACGCTGGCGCTGTGGGAGGTGGACATGGCGATCAGCCTGCAGCCGACGTTCCCGGAAGCGATTCATCTGCGGGAGCAGATCCAAGGGAAGGAACTGTCCGAGCCGGCTGGTTCGGCGATCAAGGACATGGTGATGAAACGGATTCTCGGTCCGCGACCGGCCGACGAGGCGGTCGAGGGGGTCGACAAATCATGAAGATGAAATGGCGAATCATCCTGCCGCTGGCGGCGTTGATCCTGGGGGCGAGCGCCTCGGGGTGCATTTCCTCGAAGCAGGAGGCGCGCAAGCAGGCGGTAGCGCACTGGCAGCAGATGCGCACGGGCGTGACGATCCAGATGGCGCAGCAGCAACTGGAGAAGGGGCAGGCGGAACAGGCCCGCCAGTCGCTGGTGGAGGCGGTCCACAACAATCCGGACGATCCGCAGCTGCACCTGCTGCTGGGCCGGGTGTATTTCGAGCTGCGGGACGCGACGACTGCCCGGGCCGAGCTGGCCCGCGCAGGGCCTGGCGCCGGAGCTGGCGGAGGCGGATTACTGGCAGGGCATCGTCGCACAGGCGAGCGGCCAGCCGGAGCAGGCGGCGGCCGCGTACGAAGCGGCGGCCCGGAAGGCGCGGGGTTCCGCAGAGTACCTGTGCGCGTGGCTGGAAGCGAAGCTCGGCGGCGGGAGAGGCGCGGGAGGTCATGGACCTGGCGTCCGGCCGGTTCAAGGACCTCCCGACCGATGCGCGGCTGCGGGTGCTGGCGGCCCAGGCCGCTGGGCAGCTGGGGGACCTGGCACAGGCGGAGACGTTGTACGAACAGGCGGCTGGCATCGATCCGGCGAGCGTGGAGGCGAAAGAGGGGCTGGCCAGGGTCCTTTGCCAGGCGGGCCAGTACGAGCGGGCGACGGGCCTGCTGCAGGGTCTGCTGAAGGCGGGGGGCGGGACGGACGTGCGGCCCCTGCTGGCGGCGTGTCACGTGGCGTGCGGGCGTTATGAGAAAGCGGAACGGCTGTACGAGGAGTGCCTGGCGGGGGATCCGGACCAGGTGTCGCTGCGTCTGCGGCTGAACGAGGCGCGGCTGCTTTCGGGCCAGGCGCAGCGGGTACGGCGGGACTTGCAGTCGCTGCTGGAGCGTCGCTGTGACGACCCGGCGGCGTGGGAGTTGCTGGGGCATGCGTGCGTACTGGACGGGGACCTGGCACAGGCACGGCTGGCGTACGAGCGGGCGATGCAGTGCGGCGGCAGCGCCGACCGCCTGCAGGCGTATCTGGGCGCGATCGAGCCGAAGGAAAAGGGACACTCCCCTGCCCTGCCGGCCGGGACCGGCCAATCGGTCGATCCGCAGGCCGTGACGAGGGCAGAGCGATGACCCCACTGGTGAAACGATGGCTGTTGGTCCTGGCCGGGTCGCTGCTGGCCGCTACGGCGGTCGGATGCCTGCTGCTGGCGGGTTCGGCGGCGAGGCTGCCGGCCGCGGTCCTGACGGGCGGGCGTGTCCTGCTGGTCGTGCTGGCGGCCGGCGCAGCTGGTGCGGCGATGGTTCTCCGGGCGGTGTTGGGCCGGTCCTTCGCGGCGATCGGGGCCTCGCTGGAAACGGCGGCCTGCCAGGACTCGTCCGGCGCGGCATCCGAATCGGGCAGTGCGGGCCCGGACGCACAGGCGGTCGGAGCGGCTATCGCCGGGCATCTTTCGACGATCGCGCAGCGGATGGCGATGCTGCAGCGCCAGCACGACGAGCAGAAGCTCACCGCGGGCTGCGCGCAGAAGCGCAGCCGACACCTGGAGGCCGTACTGCGCGGGTTGCCCGAGGCGATGCTGGTGACAAATGCGATGGACCGGGTGGTGATGTTCAACCCGGTGGCGGCCCGCCTGCTGGACGTGCCTCCCGAAGCCGAGGGGTCCGCCCGGCCGCTGGGGGAGTGCATCGCGGACCGCGCACTGTGCGACCTGCTGCGCGGGTCGCACGGGCTGCCGGCGTGCAAAGAGGTGGAGCACACGGTGAGCGGCGCCGACGGCAAGCGGGTCTTCTCGGTGACGATCGCGCCGATCGGCGAGGGCGAGAGCAACCGCGAGGCGGTCACGGTGATCCACGAGGTCACGCGGGAGCGGACAGCCGAGCGCATGAAGACGGAGTTCGTCGCGAAGGCGTCTCACGAGTTGCGGACGCCGCTGGGGGGGATCCAGGCGTACCTGGAGATGCTGACGGACGGAGAAGTGAAGGACGAGAAGACGCGAGACCAGTTCTACCAGGTGATGCAGGGCGAGGTGGAACGGCTCAGCAACCTGGTGGACAACATCCTGAACATCGCGCGGATCGAGGCGGGGATCGTCAAGGTGTCCAAGGAGAACGTGCCGCTGACGGAGATCGTGCAGGAGGTGGTCGAGGCGATGCGGCCCGCGGCCGCGGGCGCGGGCATCACGCTGAGTGACGAGTTGCTGCCGGTCTTCTTCCACGTGTATGCGGACAAGGAGATGCTGCGCCGGGCGGTGGTCAACCTGGTGTCCAACGCGGTCAAGTACACGCCGCGGGGGGGCACGGTCCGGGTGCGCATGCGGGTCGACGAGGCGATCGGCGAGGTGAACCTCGGGATCAGCGACACGGGCGTGGGCATCGGCGAGCAGGACGTGCCGAAGCTGTTCCAGAAGTTCTTCCGGGTCGAAAGCAGCAAGAAGATGGCGAAGGGAACCGGCCTGGGGCTGGTTCTGGTCAAGGAGGTCATCGAGGGCCTGCACGGCGGGCGGGTGTCGGTGAAATCCGAGTTGGGCAAGGGCTCGACCTTCTCCGTAACGCTGCCGCTGGTGCGGGAGAAGCAGCCGGTGAGTGTGTAGAGGAGGCCGTGATGGCATCGATGAAAGTGCTGGTCGTCGACGACGAGGTGCAATACCTGAACGTGCTGGCGTTCAAGTTCCGCAACGCGGGGCTGGACGTGCTGACGGCCCGCGACGGCCAGGAGGCGCTGGTGGTGGCGCTGGCCGAGCGGCCGGCACTGATCGTGTCGGACTACCAGAATGCCGCTGCTGGACGGGATGGGACTGTGCCGGAGGCTGCGGGAGCGGCCGGAGACGGCGAAGATCCCGTTCATCCTGCTGACGGCGCACGGGCTGGACATCGAGGAGGACGCGACCGGACAGGCGGGGGTGACGGCGACGATGAGCAAGCCGTTCAGCCCGAGGGAACTGCTGGCGCGGGCGATGGCGCTACTCAACCAGCCGCGGGGAACCGCGGCGCTGACAGGACAGGTGTAGCATGATCATGACGCAACGGAACCTGGCGCATCCGACCCTGGAGCAGCTGGATTTCCGGCGACTTCAGCGGTTGCTGGGCAGCCTGGGCCTGCAGGCGGGCTACTGGAGCCCGGGCGGCGAGGAGATCCAAGGCTTTGCCCCGGACGCTCCGATCTGCCAGCGTCTGTGCGCGGGGGGGCGGCACTGTCAGCCGTTCCTGCTGCAGCTTGCGCGGGATGCGCAGGCGGACACGGGCCTTTTGTGCCGCAGCCTGCCTGAGCGGGGCCTGCAGCATAGCCGTGCGGCTGGATGAGCAGGCGCCGGGCAGTCCGGTGGTACTGGCGTGTTTCGTAACGTCGGCGCTGGCCGACTCGCGGGCCGCCCGTCGCCAGCTGCTGGGGCTGGGGACGGACGTCTCGGACCTGCTGGCCCCGCTTCGGGAGCAGGTCCGCTACCGTCCGGACGACGCGGCGTGGCTGCAGACGACGGTCGCGAGGATTGCGCGAGAGTGGTACACGCGCGGCTGCGACCAGGCCCACGAGGTGGAGGCCCTCTCCCAGAGTCTGGCCGAGACGTACGAGGAACTCGAGCTTCATCTACCGGCTGAACGAGGCGATGAACGTGACGGCCAGCCCCCGCGCCTACTTCCAGGAGATGGCCGAGGAGCTGCTGGACCTGCTGACCGCCCAGGCGATCGTGATCTCGCTGGCGAAGGCCTTGCCGGACTCGACCGACCAGACGACGCGAATCTGCGCCGGGCAGCTGCCGATTCCGGCCGATCGTCTGCTGGGCTGGGTCGACGCGGAGAAGATCGCCAAGCGCGGCTATCGAGCTGGTGCACCTGGACGCCAACGGCCACACGGTCAGCGACGCGCAGGCGGCGGTCTTGCGGGTGCTGTGCACACCGATCATCCGGGGCGGGCGTCCGCTGGGCGTGATTGCGACGCTGCGGACGGCTGCGCAGGACAAGTTCAACAATATCGACGTGACGCGTGTCTCATCGATCACCAAGAGTGCCGCGATGGTTCTGGAGAACTTTCGTTTGTACGACAATCTGCGACAGTTGTTCCTGGGAACGGTGCGGGCCCTGACCCGCAGTATCGACGCCAAGGACCCGTACACGTGCGGCCACTCGGAGCGGGTCGCGAGCCTCGCCCGGCGCCTGCTGCTGCGGATGGGCGGGAGCCCGGAGCAGGCGGAGCGTCTGTACCTGTGCGGGCTGCTGCACGATATCGGCAAGATCGGCGTGCCGGAGGACGTTCTGCGCAAGCCGGGGCGTCTGAGTCCGGAGGAGTTCGGCCACATCCAGCGTCACCCGGCGGTGGGCACGGCCATCCTCGACGGGATCAGCGAGCTGGACGACATCGTGCCGGGGGTGATGCACCACCACGAGCGGGTGGATGGGCACGGCTATCCGCGGGGTCTGGCCGGGGCGGACGTGCCGCTGTACGCCCGCATCCTGGCGGTGGCGGACACGTTCGACGCGATGACGTCTTCGCGGCCGTACCGGGCCGCGCTGTCGGTCGGGGTGGCCGTCGACGAGATCAGGCGTCACGCGGGGACGCAGTTTGATCCGGTGGTGGTGGAGGCCTTTCTGGAGCTGGACCCGGAGGCGGTATTCGAGGATCTCAGCCGGATCCACGGCATGAGCTACGCCGCGGCGGGGAACCTGGCGGCGTGCGCCGGGGGGGGTCCGGCATGAACGTCTCGTGCGAGGACTACGACAAGGTAGCGGTGATCGGGGTGGACGGGGAGTTGTCGGACGACACGCTCGAGGTGTTCCGTTCGACCGCGGAGCTGCGTCTAGCCGAGGGGCGGGCCCACTTCGTGGTCAACTTCGAGAAGCTCAGTTCGATCGACTCGGCGGGGATGGAGGCCCTGCTGTGGCTGCAGGAGCAGTGCCGTCAGCGCGAGGGGCACCTGGAGCCTGGCGGGCCTGGATGAGACAGCGTTGCAGATCCTGGCGATGACCCGTTTGAACCGCCGGTTCGACATCCGCGGGAACGTGGTCGAGGCGGTCAAGGCCTTCGAGGCGCAGGGGGCGTGATGCGATGCCGATGCCGGTAGTCCGGGAACAGGTGCGGCTGGGCGACGTGCTGATCGCCGAAGGCGTCATCAGCGAAGAGACGCTCCAGGCGGCGCTGTGCGCGCAGCGGGACACGCAGCGGGAGGTCCTGCTGGGCGAGGTGCTGGTGAGCATGGGCGCCTGCCGGGAAGAGGACATCCTCAAGGCCCTGGCCGGGGCCTACGGACTGCCGTTCGTACACATCAACCCGAAACTAGCCGACCCGAAGGTGGTCAACAGCCTGCCGCGGGAGTTCCTGGACCACTACAACGTCCTGCCGCTGTTCAAGGTGGAGGGCATGCTGACGGTGGCGGTGGGCGACCCGACGAATTTCTTTCTCTTGGAGGAGGTGGCGTGCCGGGCCGGCTGCGAGGTGCAGGCGGTGGTCTCGCCGGAGGCGGACATCCGCTCGATGCTGCAGTCGCACCTGCCCAGCGCGAACGTCTTTGTGATCGACGAGATCATCGAGGACGTGAAAGAGGACGACCTGACGATCGCCCCGCAGCAGGTCGAGGAGATCGGCGATCTGGAGCAGGCGGCCACGGACTCGCCGGTGGTGAAGCTGGTCAACTACCTGCTGTACCACGCCGTCCGGGAGGGGGCGAGCGACATCCACATCGAGCCGGCGGAGCGGGCGCTGCGGGTCCGCTACCGGGTGGACGGGGAGCTCGTACGAGAAGGTCCGCATTCCGATGCACATGCACCCGGCGGTGATCAGCCGCGTGAAGATCATGGCGGACCTGGACATCGCGGAGCGGCGGATGCCGCAGGACGGGGGCATCCACGTTCTGCTGCAGGGGCACCCGGTGGACCTGCGCGTCTCGACGATCTGCGGCAAGTACGGCGAGAAGGTGGTGATCCGCATCATCGACAACCAGCACCTGCTGATCTCGCTGGAGAAGCTGGGCTTTTCGTACGAGATGCTGCGGGCCTTTCGGCAGGACACGTCCAAGCCTGGGGGCATGGTGCTGGTCAGCGGGCCGACGGGCTCGGGCAAGACGACGACGCTGTACTCGGTGCTGCAGGAGCTCAACTGCGACGACAAGAACTTCTGCACGATCGAGGACCCGATCGAATACAGCCTGCCGGCCATCAACCAGTTCCAGGTCAACACGAAGATCGACTTGACGTTCGCGACGATCCTGCGGTCGCTGCTGCGGCAGGACCCGGACATCATCATGATCGGCGAGGTCCGCGACCAGGTGACGGCCACGACGGCGGTGCAGGCGGCCCTGACGGGGCACCTGGTGCTCTCGACGCTGCACACGACGGATGCGCCCTCGGCGGTGACGCGCCTCTTGAACCTGGGCATCGAGCCGTACCTGATCGCGGCGGCGGTCAACGCGGTGCTGGCGCAGCGGCTGGTCCGCAAGATCTGCCCGAACTGCAAGGAGGCGTGCGAGCCGGTGGACCACGTGAAGCGTTTCATGGCCGAGGCGGGGATCGAACTGACCACGGCGTATCGCGGCAAGGGGTGCTCGCGCTGCCGCAAGAGCGGCTTTGCGGGGCGGATCGGGATCTTCGAGCCTGCTGGTGCCGGACAGCGAGATGCGCGACATGATCACGCGGATGGGGCAGTCTGTCGGAGCTGCGGCAGCGGGCGCTGCACGGCGGCATGATCTCGCTGCGAACGGACGGCTTCGCCAAGGTCAAGAGCGGGATCACGACGGTGGAGGAAGTCCTGAGTGTGACGGCGGTGTAGCCGCCGGAGGATGCGGATGGGACGTTACGGACATTCGAGCAGCGCCGCGGTGCAGACGCCGGCGCGGCCGGCACCCGGGCCCGCGGCGCCCAGGCCGGCTGCGCGCCGCAGACGGCGCCACCTCGGCCCGCCAGTCCGCGGGTCCCGGAGCCGGAGACGGCGGCACGCCCGCCGACCGGGGTCCGCGGCCACGTCAGCCGGTCGGATGCGGCCCGGATCGCCCTTCGGCCTGGGCATCATGGTCCAGGCGGGGGTACCCTTGACGCAGGCCCTGGAAGGCCTGCAGGCGCAGTCGGACCGGGCGAACGTGCAGGAGGCCTTGCAGGCGATCCTGGCGGATGTCCGCAACGGCGGGGACCTGTCGGGGGCGATCGCAAGGTGCCCCTACCAGTTTCCTCCGATCTTCGCCAAGCTGCTGCGCGCCGCGGAGGCGTCCGGCCGGATGGGACCGATGCTCTCGCGGGTGGCCGAGTACCTGGAACTGGAGGTCGAGGCGCTTCGGAAGGTCCGCGCGGCGATGGCCTACCCGATGGTGATGCTGAGTCTTGGCGTGGTGGCGGTCGGACTGATCTTCGGGTTTCTGTTGCCGCGTTTCGAGATCATGTACAAGGGCCGGCAGGCGATCCTGCCGCTGCCGACCAAGATCGCGCTGGCCATCAGTCACTTCCTGCGGGACCACTGGGTGCTGCTGGGGGCTGGGGCGGCGGTCGCGGTGGTGGGGATCATCGTGTACCTGCGGACGTCGCACGGCCGGCAGATGACGGACTGGCTGAAGCTGCACATCCCGCTGATCAACCGGATGTACCGGCAGTTCTACGTATCGCGTTCGTTCCAGACGATCGGGACGATGATCGCCGGGGGGGTGACGGTGCCGGAGGCGGTGCGTCTGTCGCGGGACATAGCGGGCAACAGCTATTTCACGCAGCCTGTGGGAGCGGGTCGAGGCGCACCTGCAGGCCGGGCAGCGGCTGGCGGACCCGCTGTTTGCCAGCCCGCTGGTGTCCAAACCGGTGGCGCAGATGGTGGCGACGGGGGAGCGGAGCGGCAGCCTGGCCTTGGTCATGGAGCAGGTGGCGGCGCTCTGCGAGAAGGAGTTGCAGCACACGATCAAGACGGTGACAGGTCTGCTGGAGCCGCTGATGATCGTCATCCTGGGCGGAGTTGTCGGCAGCATCATCATGGCGATCCTCCTGCCGGTCTTCCGCATCACCAAGTTCGTACATGGCGGGTGACGGGGCCGGGGGCGACCCAAGCCAATAGGCCCGGCGCATGCCGCCAGCGACTGCCGCCCCATGTCTTTGTGTCGCGTTTGGGGTACACTGCCCCTTGGACGCGCCGGCAGATCTCTGGAATAATGAACTCCGGGCCGCCAGCGAACGTCGAATAGGATGCCCGGTCGTCGCATGTTCGTGGCAGGCATGAGAGGTGCATCCAGCATGAACCGTTCGTTCTCTCACAACGCCGGGGCCGTTGCGAAGGTCTTCTTCGCCCGGCTGCGTTTCGTATCGGTGTTCCTGGCGGCTGGGCTGATCGTGGGCTACTGGGACAACATCCGCAATCACTGGGACAAGTGGACCCGGCCGGCCACAGCGCCCAACGCCCTGGCGGCGACCGACGCATCGGAGATCGAGTACTACTGCGCGATGCACCCGAACATCGTGCGGTCGGAGCCGGGCAACTGCCCGATCTGCGGGATGCCCTTGATCCAGCGGAAGAAGGGCGAGGCGATGAAGCTGCCGGAGGACGTGCTGGCCCGGGTGCAGCTCTCGCCGCAGCGGATCACGCTGGCGGGCATCCGGACGTCGCCGGTGGAGGCGCGGCCGCTCGTGCGGGAGATCCACGCGGTGGGCGTGCTGGACTACGCCGAGCCGAAGGTGGCGCAGATCAGCGCGAGGGTCGGCGGGCGGGCGGACGAGCTGTTCGTGGAGTACACGGGCCAGGAGGTCAAGAAGGGGGACAAACTGTTCTCCCTGTACAGCCCCGAGCTCTATGCCGCCCAGCAGGACTACGAGATCGCCCGCAAGCAGGTGACGGCCCTGCCGGGCAGCGCCGACGAGGCGACGCGGCGGTCGGTTTCGTCGATGTACAACGCGTCGATGGAAAAGCTGGTACTGTGGGGAGTGACGCGGGAGCAGGCTCGACGAGATGGACCGCGAGTATGACCGGACGGGCACGGTGCCCTCGCACCTGGCGATTGCCAGCCCGATCAGCGGGGTGGTCATCCGCAAGGACATCTTCCAGGGCGGCTACATGCAGGTGGGGGACAAGCCCTTCACCATCGCGGACCTGAGCAGTTTGTGGCTGCAGGTCAAGCTCTACGAGCGCGACGAGGCACTGGTCCGAATGGGCCAGGCGGTGGACGTCCACGTGGAGGCCCTCCCGGGCGAGGTGTTCAAGGGGACGGTGACGTTCAAGGCCTTCCAGCTGGACCCGCAGACGCGGACGCTGGACGCCCGCGTGGAGGTCGCCAACCCGGGCATGCGACTGCGACCGGGGATGTTCGCGGACGCCCGGATGGATGTACCGGTGGTGATGACCGCGGCGGCCAGCGAGCCATCGCACCGCGCCGCCACGCCGCAGGATGCGAAGGAGTACGTAGCGGCGCTGCAGCCGTACCTGGCGGCGCAGGTGGACCTGGCGGCGGACAAGTCATCGCGGGTGGCGCAGTTGCTGCACGAGGCGGCTGGGAAGCTGGCGCCGCTGGCGGAGAGCCCGCAGGTCAAACAGCTGGCGGCGGCTGCGCGTACGGCCGAGGGGCAGGACCTGAGGGCGGTCCGCGAGACGTTCAAGCAGGCGTCGACGGCGATGATCGACCTGGGCAAGCAGGTCGGGCTGGCGGAGGGTGTAGAGGCGCAGGTGTTCCGCTGCCCGATGGCCAAGGCCGATTGGCTGCAGAAGCCGGGCGAGACGGCCAACCCGTACTACGGTTCGGAGATGCTGACCTGCGGCAGCGCGGTGGAGACGCTGCCGAAGGCGGAGACGATCATCGCGGCCAGCGCCAACGGGTCGAAGGCGGCGCAGGCGGTGCTGGCCATTCCGCGGTCGGCGGTGATCGAGACGGGCAGGCAGCGGATCGTGTACGTGGAGTCGGCGCCGGGGGTGTTCGACATGCGGGCGGTGGAGCTGGGCCCGCAGGCGGAGGACTATTACCCGGTGCTCAAGGGGCTGCAAGCGGGGGAGAAGGTGGTGACGGTCGGGGCGTTCCTGGTGGACTCCGAGAATAGACTCAACCCTTCGACGAATGGGATGAACCACGGAGACACGGAGACACGGAGGGAGGGGAATTCACAGGGATGAACAGGATAGACAGGATAAGACTGAAGAGCTGGCTCCCGGGTATTCATCCTGTTCATCCTGTCTATCCCTGTGAATTGTCCGGCGTGGTTCGTTCTGGTAGGTGCAAGCGGTAGGAATGCATGATTGCCAGGATTATTGAGTTCAGCGTCCGGAACCGGTGGATGGTCATCGCCGTGTGGGTGGGCATCGCGGCCTGGGGACTCTACGCCGTGCTGCACACGCCGGTGGATGCGATCCCCGACCTGTCGGAGAACCAGGTGATCGTGTTCACCGACTGGATGGGCCGCAGCCCGCAGGACATCGAGGACCAGGTCACCTACCCGCTGTCGGTGCAGCTGCAGGGACTGGCCGGGCGTGAAGGCGGTGCGATCGTCGAGCGAGTTCAACTTCTCGATGATCAACATCATCTTCGACGAGAAGACCGACTTCTACTTCGCCCGCACAGCGCGTGCTGGAGCGGCTGCAGACGGCCGGCGGCGGCGCTGCCGGCCGGCGTGACGCCGTACCTGGCGCCGGATGCGACCGCGCTGGGGCAGATCTTCTGGTACACGGTCGAGGGCGACGGCCAGAGCCTCGACGAGCTGCGGGCCATCCAGGACTGGACGGTGCGGTACCCGCTCAACAGCGTGCCGGGCGTGGCCGAGGTAGCCAGCGTCGGCGGGTTCGTGCGCGCAATACCAGGTGGAGGTCGACCCGGACAAGCTGCGGGCGTACGACCTGCCGCTGGGGAGCCTCTACAGCGCGATCGCCAACAGCAACATGAGCGTCGGCGGCAAGGTCGTTCAACAGCGGCAACACGCGAGTACCTGATCCGCGGCGTGGGCTGGCTGCAGGGCGTGGATGACCTGGAGAACGTCGTCGTCGCCAGCCGCAACGGCGTGCCGATCCACCTGAAGGAGGTGGCCAAGGTGCAGCTTGGGCCGGAGTTCCGCCGCAGCGCGCTGGAGAAGAACGGGCGGGAGGCGGTCGGCGGCGTGGTGCTGATGCGGTACGGCGAGAACCCGCTGACGGTCACGCGAGCGGATCAAGGACAAGATCCGCGACCTGCAGGCGGGGCTGCCCGAGGGCGTGCGGATCGTGCCGTTCTACGACCGCACGCGGCTGATCGAGTCGGCCATCCACACGGTCACGGGCACGCTGCGGGAAGAGATCATCATCGCGTCGCATCGCGATCCTGCTGATCCTGACGCACTTCCGCTCGGCGTTCGTGGTGTGCGTGACGCTGCCGCTGGCGGTGCTGATCTGCTTCCTGTTCATGTACTACCTGGGCATCCCCAGCAACATCATGTCGCTGGCGGGCATCGCCATCAGCATCGGCATCCTGGTCGATGCGGCGGTGGTGATGGTCGAGAACGCCACGCACGAACTGCACGGGCATTTCGGGGCCGCAGAAGGTCCGCGGCGATACGACGGAACTGGTCGTCAAAGAGTTGCCGGCTGGTGGGCCGGCCGATCTTCTTCAGCGTGGTGATCATGCTGGTCAGCTTCCTGCCGATCTTCGCGTTCGGCGGGCAGGAGGGGAAGCTGAGCCACCCGCTGGCGTTTACCAAGAGTTTCGCGATGATCGGCGTGGCGGTGCTGGCGATCACGCTGGTGCCGGCGACTGATCCCGCTGTTCATTCGCGGACGCCTCGCGGAGCGAGCAGGACAACTGGATCGTCCGCAGCTTCATCAACATCTACAAGCCGCTGCTGACCTGGATCATCGAGCGGCCGGGGCTGGTCTGGTGGATCCTGGGGACGATCCTGGTACTGGGGGCGGGGTTCGTCGGCTCGTCGCAGGTGCAGGGGCTGGCGCTGGCGGCGGGGATCGTGTTCGTCGGGCTCGGCGGCGCGGTCGGCGTGGCGGATGGCGGGGATCGCGAGCCTGGTGCTGATGGCGCTGTGGGCGGACGCGCGGTTCACGAAGCTCGGCAGCGAGTTCATGCCGAGTTTGAACGAAGGCAGCATCATGGACATGCCGACCGCCGCCCCGCGGATCGCCATGGCCCAGGCCCTGGATGACGTGAAGGTCCGCGACGCGGTGATCCGCTCGATGCCCGAGGTCGAGCAGGCCGTCGCCAAGATCGGCCGGGCCGAGACCGCCACCGACCCGTCCGGCATCGACATGGTCGAGACGGTCGTGAACCTGAGGCCCCGCGAGTGGTGGCCCAAGCGGATGTGGAGGTTCGAGGACGCGGCTGCGCAGGCGGCGGCGGTGGCCGAGCAGATGCAGGGCCGCGGCTGGCTCAAGGGCGAGGGCGGCCTGAGGCCCCGGGACTGGCCACGGGCGGCGCGGGCGATGCAGGACCCGGAGTTCCTGAAGCACCATCCGGACTGGGCAAGGCGTCGGAGATGCTCAACACGGCGGTGTCGGTAGCCAGCGAGAAGTTCGACCGGACGATGCGAGACTTGGCGCGGCGGCGGCAGGTGGAGTACGAGCCGGAGCTGGCGAGGCAGCTGACCGCGATGGTGCTGGACCGCCTGCTGGAGCACGCGCGGCACCTGCCGCCCGGAGACGGGTCCCCTGCCCTGCTCCGTGAGCCGACCGGCCAGGAACGGGCAGAGATGCTGGCGGCGGTACAGGGGCACGGCGAGCTGCTGGCGGACGTGCCGCGCCAGGAGGAGATGGATACCCTGCTGGCGACTCTTCGCGGCGAGATGGTCGGCTGGAAGATCCTCGCCAGTCGAGACGACCTGCTGCTGTACGCGCCGGACCCGGTAATGGGGTCGGTGAATCTTCGTCAGGCAGGCGATCGGCTGGCAGGTGCCGGACTTCCCGCAGCGGCTGCTGGCGGATTTGGACAAGCAGCGCGACGAGCTGTGGCGGGGCCGGACCCGGGTGCTGAACTGGGAGATCGCGGACCAGGCACCCGACACGATCAACGAACTGCTGATCGACGCGATCCTGCGGACGGCGGCGGGAACGCCCTTTGCGGGAACGACGCCCGAGCCGGCGACGGTACATGACCTGCGGGTCGGGATGAAGTCCGCACTGGCGGACGGCCTGTTCCTGTGGCAGAAGACCAAGGACGACGTGCTCAAGGAGATGGACAGCGAGCTGCAGATGCCCGGCTGGGGCAACGCCTGGACGCAGCCGATCATCAACCGGGTGAACATGCTGGCCACCGGCGTGCGAACGCAGATCGGGGTGAAGGTGTTCGGACCGACGGGCAAGACGCTGGGGGGCGAGGGCGGCGCGATCGCCGACGTGCAGCGGGTCAGCACCGAGATCGCCCAGAAGCTCAAGACAATCCGCGGGGCGGTGGACGTGGTGGCCGACCAGTCGCTCGGCAAGCGGTACCTGGAGATCGCGATCGACCGGCAGCGGGCGGCGCGCTACGGCGTGAACATGAGCGAGATCGCCGAGGTGGTCGAGACCGCCATCGGCGGGGACAAGATCACGCAGACGGTCGAAGGGCGGCAGCGGTTCGGCGTGATCCTGCGGTATCCGCGGGAGTCGTGGCAGGACGCGGAAGCGATCGGCAACATCCTGGTGTCGGCGCGGACGAGCCCGGCGCAGCTGCTGCCGGTCGGCCAGGGAACGCCCATGGCGGCGGCGCCGAAGGCAGGCGGGCGTAGCGCGGGGGGCATGGGTAGCGGCGCGGGTAGCGCGGCGTCCGGGGGGATGGGCGGTTCGAACGAATCCGTGGGGGGCAGCGGCTCCGCGGGCTCGGGCCGTGGTTCCAATCCGATCGGCACGGTGCAGCCGACCGCCAACAACGGGGTGCAGATCCCGCTGCGGATGGTGGCGGACGTCCGCTTCGTGGAAGGGCCCAACTCGATCAAGGCGGAGAACGGGCGGCTGCGAGCGTACGTCATGCTGAACGTCCGCGACCGCGACATCATGGGGTTCGTGGACGAGGCCCGCCAGGCGATCAAGCCCATCGAGCGGACACTGGCTGGCACGGGCATGAGCATCGAGTGGTCGGGCGAGTTCGAGCACCAGGTACGGGCGCGGCAGACGATGGCGATCATCTTCCCGATGGTGATCCTGGCGATCCTGTTCCTGTTGTACGTGACGTTCCACGAGATGCTGGACACGCTGCTGGTGTTCCTGGCGGTGATCGGCGCGCTGTGCGGGTCGCTGATGTTCCAGGCGCTGTTCGGGTTTGCCTTCAGCGTGGTCGTCTCGATCGGGTACGTGGCGGCCTTCGGCATGGCCACGGAGATGGGCGTAATCATGCTGGTGTACCTGCGCGAGGCGATCGACCGGCGGGGCGGGATCGAAAAGATCGCCTCGCTGGCGGAGCTGCGCCAGGCCGTGATCGAAGGCGCGGTACACCGGCTGCGGCCAAAGCTGCTGACCGAGGGCGTGGCGATCGTGGGCCTGGTGCCGATGCTGTGGGCCGGCGGGACGGGGGCGGAGATCATGCGGCCGATGGCGGCCCCGGTGCTGGGGGGGCTGCTGATCAGCGACGAGGTGATCGACGTGATGATCCCGGTGATGTTCTACTGGATCCGACGGCGGCGGTGGCTGAAGATGCGCGGGCAGGAGGCGGCCCGGGAGACAGGCGCAGCCGGCAAGGAAGCGGCGCCGGCGGGAGTGTAAGAAGAGCGCAAATGATAGGAGTCAAACGCATGCAGAGGATCAAGGCGAAGACGCCGGCGGGGCTGGTTGTGGTTGCGGCACTGGCGGTAACGGGGATGGCGATCGCTGCGCCGGCGGCAAGCCGGCCAGCTGGGGCGGCGGCCTCGCAGCCGAGCGTGCAGGCGGCGGCCAAACCGGACGCCGAGGTCATCAAGGAACAGCTGTCGAGCCTACCCGCTTGACACCTGCGTGGTGTCGGGCGGAAAGGCTCGGCGAGATGGGCGAGGCGGTCAACTACGTCTACAAGGGACGGCTGGTGCGCTTCTGCTGCAGCCATTGCAAGGCGGACTTCAACAAGGACCCGGCCAAGTACCTGGCGATGATCGACAAGGCCGCGGCGAGCCAGCCGGGGCGGAAGGCTGACAAGGTGACAGCAAAATGAAAAGCCGGGCCGGATGCGGGAAGCATCCGGCCCGGCGTGGTATTCGACAGCCAGTGCGGCAGGCCTTTGACATGGCCGGCAGCTACTGCTGCTGGTCCTGCTGGTCCTGCTCGCGGGCTTTGTTGGCGTTGCGGATGAAGCCGGCCTCGTCGATCAGCTGGCCCAACCGGCCGGGGCCGGCACCGGGGCCTTCCAGGCCGCCTCGCAGCTCGCGGCGACGCTCGGGCTGATCGGTCGGGGCCTGCCCTTCCTGCTCGCCGGCCCACTCGGCCCGCTTCTTGGACAGGCCGATCTTGCGCTCGGCCGGATCGACGCGGAGGATCTTGACCTCCAGGTCCTGGCCGACCTTGACGATGTTGTGCGGGTCTTCGACCTTCTCATCGGCCAGCTCGGAGATGTGCAGCAGACCTTCCAGGCCGGGCTCGAGTTCGACGAAGACGCCGAAGTTGGTGATCTTGGTGACCTTGCCCTGGACGATCTGGCCGGGGATGTAGCGCTCGGGGATGGCGCGGAGCCAGGGGTCCTCGGTCAGCTGCTTGAGGCCCAGGGCGATGCGCATCTTCTCCTCGTCGACAGCCAGGACGACGCAGCGGACCTGGTCGCCCTTCTTGAGCAGCTCGGACGGGTGGCTGACCTTCTTGGTCCAGCTCATGTCGGAGACGTGCAGCAGGCCGTCGATGCCTTCCTCGATCTCGACGAACGCGCCGTAGTTGGTGAGGTTGCGGACGGTGCCCTCGACGATGGTGTTGGGCGGGTACTTCTCGGCGACCTTGGTCCAGGGGTTGACCTCGGCCTGCTTCATGCCGAGGCTGATTTCCTGCTTGTCCTTGTTGACGTCCAGGACGACGACCTCGATCGGTGTCGGCGGCCTTGACCATCTCGGACGGGTGGTTGATCGCGGCGGGTCCAGGTCATCTCGGAGATGTGGACCAGGCCCTCGATGCCCGGCTCGAGCTTGACGAAGATGCCGTAGTTCATGACGTTGACGACCTCGCCCTTGACGCGGGAGCCGACCGGGTACTTCTCCTCGATGCGGCTCCAGGGGTCCTCGCTCTTCTGCTTGAGGCCCAGGGCGATCTTCTCTTTGTCGCTTGTCGACGTTGAGGACGACGATCTCGATCTCCTGCTCGGGCCGGACCATCTCGCGAGGGTGGTTGATCCGGTCCCAGGACATGTCGGTGATGTGCAGCAGGCCGTCGATGCCGCCGAGGTCGACGAAGACGCCGAAGTCGGCGATGTTCTTGACCATGCCCTTGCGGCGCTGGCCGATCGCGATCTCCGACAGCAGGGTCTGCTTGGCGGTTTCGCGCTCCTCCTCGAGCATTTTGCGGCGGCTGATGACGATGTTGCGGCGTTCGGGGTCGATCTTGAGGATCTTGGCCTCGATCTCGCGGCCGATGTACTCGCCGGCATCGCCGGTGCGGCGGATGTCGACCTGGCTGGCCGGCAGGAAGACCGGCACGCCGATGTCGACCAGCAGGCCGCCCTTGATCTTGCGGGTGACGCGGCCTCTGACGACGTCGCCTTCCTTGGCGGCGGTGAGGATGCGTTCCCAGGCGCAGGCGCGGTCGGCGCGGGTCTTGGAGAGTTTGATCAGGCCGCCGTCGGCCTCAACGGCCTCGAGCCAGACCTCGACCTCGTCGCCGACGTCCACGCTGGAGCGGTCCGACCACTCCATAAGCGGGACGATGCCCTCGCTCTTGAGGCCCACGTCGATGACCGCGTTGTCGCCCTCGATGCGGACGATGCGGCCGTTCAGGATGCTGCCGGGGGTGAAGGTGTCGAAGGAGTTCTGGACGATCTGTTCGAGGGCGGAGTTGTCGGCCCCCTTGCCGAAGGAGTCTTCAAAGGCCTTGTCCACGTCGGCGTCTTCGATCGCCAATGCCCGCAAAAGGTTTGGATCCGTCATGCTGAACTGTTCTCTCTACTATCTGCGTTTACATAACCAAGCAAACGATTGCCTATCCGTCGGTGCCACGAACCCCCGACGGCGCCCCACCGGACCCGGAACACCCGGGTCCCGCCTGTGTGCAAGCGGGGCAGTAAGCCCGTAAGTATAGCAACACCGGATGTCGGTTGCCACAGGGGGAGTTGTCAGTTGTCCGTTGTCCGTTGTCAGTTCAAACGGCGACAGCCGGGGCCGGGCGGACACCTCGCGGGCGAAGGCTGGCCGCATGGCGATGGCTTTCCGCGGGAAGAAGGGCAAGGAACCCACGTAAGGCCTTGTCGAAACTAGCCTTGCGGCCGTTGCACGGGCGGACAGGGCACAGGGATTGCAGCGGGAATTCCTTTGAATCCTCGGCGTGTTCCGACAATAATACCACGTGTCGGTGAGGAGACTTCGGGAAGCCAGAGCATCGACAGAGGAAGCGGAAAGGAGACCTTTGAGCAAAGAACGCAGAATTGACCTGTCCGTAAGACAGGAAAAGGCATTACTCGTGGGGCTGATCCTGCCCGGCTCGCAGGTGGACCCGCGAGACCCGCTCGGGGAGTTGGAAAGTCTGGCCCAGGCAGCCGGCGCCAAGGTCGTCGACAAGGTGATCCAGAAGCGCGACCGGCCGGCGCCGGCGTTCTACATCGGCAAGGGAAAGGCGGAGGAGATCGGGACCCGCGTCGAGGCCGTCGACGCCAACGTGGTCATCTTCGACAACGACCTGAGTCCCGCCCAGATTCGCGAACTCGAGGAGGTCATCGACCGCAAGGTCATCGATCGCAGCGAGTTGATCCTGGACATCTTCGCCAGCCGCGCGCAGACCAAGCAGGCCCGATTGCAGGTGGAGCTGGCGCAGCTGGAATACACGGCCCCGCGGCTGCGCGGCATGTGGACGCACCTGGAACGGGTGGCGGGCATGGGCGGGGCGGGCCAGGCCGGGGCGGTGGGCGGCATCGGGACGCGCGGTCCGGGCGAGCGGCAGATCGAGATCGACCGGCGGATCGTGCGCAACCGGATCACGGCGCTGAAGCGCGAGATCCGCGAGATCGAGCAGCGCAAGCAGCGGGAGGTGTTCAGCCGGCGGGACTGGTTCACCGTCTCGCTGGTCGGCTATACGAACGCCGGCAAGAGCACGCTGATGAACGCCCTGACGGACGCGGGGGTGCTGGTGGAGGACAAGCTCTTCGCCACGCTGGATACGCGGACGCGCCGCTGGAACCTGGGCGACGGGTTCGTGGCGATGCTCAGCGACACGGTCGGCTTCGTGCGGGACATTCCGCACCACCTGGTGGCCTCGTTCCACGCGACGCTGGAGGAGGCCCTCAGCGCGGACCTGCTGCTGCACGTGGTGGACGCCTCCAGCCCGGTGGCTGACCAGCAGATCCAGGCGGTCGAGGCGGTCCTGACCAGTTTGGGGTGCCAGGAGAAGGCGACGATCCTGGTGCTCAACAAAATGGATAAGGCGGCCGAGGACGCGTCGCTGCAGCGGCTGCGGCGGCTCAAGGCCAGCACGGTCACGCTGTCGGCCCGCAGCGGCATCGGAGTGGACAAGCTGGTCGAGGCGGTCAAGGACGAGATCCGCCGGCAGCACCGGGTGGTGGAGATCGAGGTCGACCCGGGGGACAACGAGTCTGATCAGCTGGCTGAGCGCGCACGGCAAGATCATGGACCAGACGTCGCGGGACACGCGGTACGTGATGAGGGTCGCCATGACGGCGCACCGCTACGACCAGTTGCACAAGCTGCGGCCGGGCATCGCCGAACTGCTGCCGGAAACGGCCGAGCGGACCACGCGGTGAACCGGACAAGTGGGTGGTGAACGCGGTGCGTATGCCGGGTCGGCCGGCCATGCGGTGCCTCGTCGACAGCGATCGGGGGGCAGTCCGACACAGCTCGGGATGATGCGGCCGGCGAGCAATAGCCCGGTTTCAGGTGCAGGGAAATCCCGCAAACGAACCGCATATTTGCCGCGGGCGGCATCGGCCGATCCAAGTTGTCGCTCAGTATCCTCCCTGATGATTGCCGCGACGGTCAGCGAGGCACCTCTCGCGGTAACTACCTGTCAATACTGGAATTCCAAGAGGTTGCCGATTTGCCTACGGCGGATCGTCCGCGGGTCCGGAGTGCTGGGCGACAGCCATAGGACGGACCCGTCAGCCTCGGCGGGGGCCCCAGTGGCTGCGCGGGCGCATCCGCGGCCGGAATATCGCGTTGTATTGTGCCTTACGATTGAGTATAACTGACCCTAGGGTTGCCTTAGACCCGACAGCCGGAGAAGGAAAGAGGATGCTCTACAGCGCCGCTACGGGCGTCGCGCCGGCAGGTGCCGGTGCGAGATCCTTTTGCGCACAGGAGGTACTGGCGGCGTCTCCACCACCGCAGGCACACCCAGCCCGAGGGAGGAAGGTATGTACATGAGGCTGCGAAACGCGCTGGGATGCATGGTGATCGTTGGAGCGTGCACCTGCATGGCTTTCGGCGCGACGCGCCGGGTCCCGCAGGACTACGCGAAGGTGCAGGACGCGGTCAATGCCGCTGGAGACGGCGACGTCATTGAGATCAACTCCGGCACGTACGTCACGTCGGAAGGCTGGGCCTTCATTGGCGGTACCAACCTGACCCTGCGAGGGGTGGGGCCGACCCGGCCCGTGCTGGACGCCAGCTACGGGCGCTGGCCCAGAAGGGCATCTTCCTGGTCAGCGGGACCAACACGACGGTCGAGAACATCGAGTTTGCGAACTGCCGTCTGCAGCCGGTTGACGGCGCCAACGGTTCGGGCATCCGGATGGACGGCGTGGGTCTAACGGTCCGCAACTGCTACTTCCACGACTGCGATGACGGCATCATGGGGGCCGGCAACACCAGCAGCGACGTGCTGGTGGAGCTCAGCGAGTTCAATCACTGCGGGCACGTCGACTGGGCCACCAACCAGCCGGACCAGTACAGCGGCTACAGCCACAACATGTACATTGGCACGAGCCGGACGTTCACGCTGCACTACTGCTACAGCCACGCCGCAGCCGAAGGACACACGGTCAAGACCCGGGCCCTGACCAACTACATCCTGTACAACCTGCTGACCAGCGAGGACGGCACGAGCAGCCGGGAGTGCAGTTTGCCCAGGGCGGCACGTGCTACGCGATCGGCAACGTGATCATCCAGGGCGTCAATTCGCACAACTCCGAGATCGTCACATTCGGCGGTGAGGGGGTCAACGCCAACCCGTACCTGTACGTCGTAAACAACACGATCATCAACCAGCTCGGCAGCGGCGCGTTCCTGACGATGAGCAACTCCACGTACAATTCGACCACGAAGAAGAACAACGCCTTCCTGCAGAATAACATCCTCCAGGGCTCGGGAAGTATCACCGGCGGGACCTACGCAAGCGAAGTCACCCAGAGCGGCAACTGGTCCACGAGCAACGCCTACTTCCTCGACCCGGCGAACCACAATTACCGCCTGACCTCGGCATCCACCGGGGCGATCAACAAGGGCATCGCGCTGGGCACGGGGTATGGCGGCATCTCGCTGGTACCCACGTACCAATATGTCTTCCCGTATGCCAACCAAGCCCGGCCGACCGACAGCACGATCGACGTCGGGGCCTACGAGTACACGCCGAACCACGCGCCGGTAGTCGATGCCGGGCCGGCACAGAGCGTCGTCGAGGGGCAGGCGGTGCAGCTGCACGCGACTGCCTCGGACTTCGACTGCAACCCGCTGACGTACGCGTGGACGCAGCCGGGCGGATTGAACGTCGTCCTGACCGGCATCGGCTCGCCGGACCTGGCGTTCACCGCCCCGACGATAAGCACGCTGGCCCAGGCGGGGATGGCCTTCACGGTGACGGTCGGCGACGGCCAGGGCGGCCTGACCAGCGATAGCGTCAACGTGCGGGTGTACATGGCCGGTGACATCAACCGGGACGACTCGGTGGACGTCACGGACCTGCTGCAGTTCGCCGCCGCCTTCGGCACGGTCACGGGTGATGCGAAGTATGACGCGGCGAGCGACGTGAACAGCGACGGGTCGGTGGACGTGGTCGACTTGATGACACTGGCGGAGAATTGGGGGCGGATGTTGAACTAGCGGGTTTCCGGCCCGGGCCAACCGTCTTCGACGGCGGATTCAGCCGTACACGAAAGGGGAAAGGAATGTCGCACAGAGCAAGTCTGGCCGCCGCGCTTGTCCTTTTCGCGATCTGCCGCCTGGACGGGGCCACGATCCAGGTAGGTCCGACGCGGACCTACAAGAGCGTCCTGGCGGGCTACCTGGCCGCCAGCAGCGGAGACACGATCGAGATCGACGCGGCGACGTACTATCAGAACGCCGGCTGGGTCTACATCAACGGCAAGAACAACCTGACGTTCCGGGGGGTGGGGGGCCAGCCGCTGCTGGACGCCCACGGCTACTGCACCCAGGGCAAAGGCATCTTCGTCATCGAGATCGGCACGAGCAACACGACGATCGAGAACATCGAGATGGCCAACGCCCGGCTGTATAGCGGCGCCGGCTCGAACGCCGCGGGGGTGCGGATGCAGGGCACGGGACTGACGCTGCGCAACTGCTGCATCCACGACTGCGACGACGGCGTGCTCAACGGCGGCGGGACGGTGCTGTTCGAGTCCTGCGAGTTCCGGCACAACGGCGAAGGCGACGGCCAGAGCCACAACATCTACGTCAACGGCAACGGGTCGTTCACGATGCGCTACTGCTGGAGCCACAACGCGGTGGTCGGCCACCAGGTCAAGACCCGCATGACCACCAACTACCTGCTGTACAACCTCATCAGCGACGACGGCGGCACGGGCAGCTTCGAGGTGGACATCCCGGACGCGGGCACGAGCTACCTCATCGGCAACGGCATCTACCAGGCCGGCACGGGCAACTCGATCATGGTCAACTACGGGGAAGAGAGTTCCAACAACCCCGACAGGCACCTGTACATGGTCAACAACACGCTCGTGTCCCTGATCGGCGGCACGGCCTTGAACAATGGCACCAGCACGACCGCCCTGGTGATGAACAACGTCATGCAGAACATCTCCACGATGACCGGGCCGGTCAGCACAATCACCAACTGGACAACCGTCAGGGCGTACCTGCAGAACGTGGCGGCGTACGACTTCCATCTGACGGGGGCCTCGACGGGCGCCATCGACAAGGGCACCACGCCGGGGACGGGCAGCGCACCGGCCTCGGGGGTGGACGGCTTCTCGCTGGCGGCGGTGTCGGAGTACGTCGCGCCCTGCAGTTACACGGCCCGGCCCGTCAGCGGCGCGCTGGACATCGGCGCCTACGAGTACTACAACACAAACCGCAAGCCGGTGGTCAGCACGCCCGCCGATGTGAATGCCTGTGAGACCCAGCTCGTCGTGCTGCAAGCGACCGCCAGCGACCCGGACGGGGACCCGCTGACCTATTCCTGGCGCAGCTGGCCGGGCCGACCGTCACGCTGAGCGGGGCCACCACAGCCGACGCCAGTTTCACGGCTTCCGAAGTCACCGCGGCCAGCCAGCAGACGCTGGGGTTCCTGGTGACGGTCCGCGACGGCCGGGGCGGGGTCGCCACGGCCATGTGCAACGTACACATTTGGATGATGGGCGACGTGAACCGGGACAATTCGGTGGACGTGGTGGACCTGCTGACGTTCGTGGACGCGTTCGGGAGCGTCATCGGGGACGACAACTACGACATCCTGTGCGACTTCAACGGCGACGGCAGCGTGGACGTGATCGATCTGTTGACGATGGTGGACAACTGGGGGCGCCTGATCGATTAGTCGCCGCCAGAACGCGCCGTCGGTACGAGCCGCCGGCGCCATACGAATTCGGACGGATGCAAAAGGGGAAAGAAGATGAAGTTGAGTTTGGTGACGGCAGTGGTGATTGTATGCGCGGTGGCATCCCTGGCGGGGGCAGCGACCGTCCAGGTGGGGCCGACGCGGACGTACACGACGGTGGCGGCCGGCTACACCGCCGCCAACGCTGGAGACACGATCGAGATTGATTCCGGCACGTACACGGGCAGCGCCGGATGGGTCAACATCGGCAAGAACAACCTGACGTTCCGGGGCGTGGGGGCCACGCGGCCGATCCTGGACGCCAACCATGGCGCTTTGTCCAGTAAGGGCATCCTCGTGGTCGGCAGCGGGTGCGGGAACGTCACCATCGAGAACCTCGAGTTGGCCAACGCCTACATCCCGGCTGGCAGCGGCAACAACGCCGCGGGCATCCGGTACCAGCCGACGGTGTTTCCCGCGATGCTGACCGTCCGCAATTGCTACATCCATGACAACCAGGACGGCATCCTCAGTGACGCGGGCACGACCACCGACGTCTTCGTGGAGTACACCGAGTTCAGCCACAACGGCGCCGGCGACGGGGCGAGCCACAACATGTACATAGGCAACTGCCGGTCGTTTACGCTGCAGTACTCGTATTCGCACGACGCCAACCAAGGTCACGAGGTCAAGACCCGCGCCAACACCAATTACATCCTCTACAACCTCGTCTCCAACGAGAACGGCTATGGCTCGCGGAACGTCCAACTGGCCCAAGGCGGAGTCGCCTACGTGATCGGCAACGTGATTCAGAAGGGCCCGAATTGCCAGAACCCCGAACTGATCAGCTACGGTGGCGAGGGGACCAATGCCAACCCGTACCTGTACGTGGTGAACAATACGTTGGTCAACATGCGAGGCAACACCGTCACGTTCCTCATGATGAGCAACTCGACCAGTACGGGTACAGCCGTATTCAAGAACAACATCGTGCAGTGGGAGGACAGTCGGGACACCATCGTGGGTGGAACGTACGCGGGGCTGGTCGTCCAGACGACCAACTGGATCACCGCCTACGCCAGCCTGGCGAGCGTCGCCAGCCACGACTATCACCTGACGGCGGCCTCGACGGGAGCCATCAACCTGGGCACGGCCCCAGGCGCCGGCTATAACAGCGTTTCCCTCGTACCGATCTATCAGTATATCCACCCGACCAGCAAGGTGAGCCGCCCCAGCGACGCCACGATCGACATCGGGGCCTACGAGTACGTCGCCAACCGCCCGCCGACCGTCAATGCCGGGGCCGACCAGCAGGTGGACGAGGGTCAGGCGGTCCAGCTTCACGCGACGGCCAGCGATCCGGACAACGACCCGCTGACCTACGCCTGGACCCAGCCGGCGGGTCTGCCGGTGGTCCTGACCGGTGGCGCCACGGCCAACGCCTCGTTTACTGCGCCCCCGGTGGCCACGATCGCCCAGGCGGCGATGACCTTCACGGTGACCGTCAGCGATGGGCGGGGCGGGCTGACCAGCGACAGCGTAAACGTGCGGGTGTACATGCTGGGAGACACGAACCAGGACGACTCTGTGGACGTGGTCGACCTGTTGAGCCTGGCAGCGGCGTTCGGCAGCGTCACGGGTGATCCCAAGTACGACATCACGTGCGACTTCAACAACGACGGCAGCGTCGACGTAGTCGACCTGTTGACGCTGGCGGACAACTTCGGACGGTCGCTGCCGTAGTCGACTCGCGCGGGCCGGGCGCCGCAGGGACTGGCGCTTCCCGACACGTACAGTAGCCTCCATGGGACACGGAAGGGGAGTACGTATGAACAGAACTTGTTCTGCCGTGGGTCTCGGGTTGGTACTGGTCGCGTCCTGTGTGTGTGCAGCCGCCACCATCCAGGTGGGGCCGACGCGGACCTACACCACCGTGGCGGCCGGCTACAACGCCGCCAACACCGGGGACACGATCGAGATCGACTCGGGGACCTATACCGGCGCGTCGGGGGCGTGCGTCTCCATCTCCAAGAACAACCTGACGATCCGGGGGGTCGGCCCGACGCGTCCCGTCCTGGATGCCGCCGGCGGGAACGTCGGAGACAAAGGCATCTTCGTAGTCTACGCAACCAACCTGACGGTAGAGAACCTGGAGATGAAGAACACGGTCGGTCCCAGCGGCAACGACGCGGGCATCCGTTACCAGCCCTCATCGTCGCCCTCCAGCCTGACCGTGCGCAGCTGTTACATCCACGACAACCAGGACGGGATCCTGGGGGGAGACTCGGGTAGCACTATGCTCTTCGAAGACACGGAGTTCAGTCACAACGGCATTGGCGACGGGTACACGCACAACATATACGTCGGCCCCAACACCTTTACGATGCGCTATTGCTACTCCCATGACACCAACGAGGGGCACGAGGTGAAGACCCGTGCCAGCACGAACTACATCCTCTACAACCTTCTTTCGAGCGAACTGGGCACCGGTAGCCGGGAACTCCAGATTGCCAACGGGGGCGTGGCCTACGTGATCGGCAACGTGATCCAACAAGGACCGAACTCGGATAACGGCGAGATCATCACCTACGGCGGAGAGGGCACGAACACGCCGGCGTACCTGTACGTCGTGAACAACACGATCATCAATCTGCGGCCCAACGGCGGCACATTCCTGCAAAAGAACAACTCGACCACGGCAGCGTTGTTCGAAAACAACATCGTGCAGTGGTACGGCAACGAGACCCTCATCGGCGGATCGGGCGTCACCCAGACGACCAACTGGATCACCACGAACGCCCACCTGGTGAACATCGCGGCCCACGACTACCACCTGACGGCGGCCTCGACCGGGGCGATCGACGCGGGCACGGCCCCGGGGACCGGCTACAACAGCGTTTCGCTGGTGCCGATCTACCAGCCGGTCATCCCCTGCAGCCAGGAGACGCGGCCCACGGATAGCACGATCGACATCGGGGCCTATGAGTACGTCGCCAATCGTGCGCCGACCGTCAACGCCGGAGCGGACCAGTCGGTCGTCGAGGGCCAGCCGGTCAGTCTTCACGCCACCGCGTCCGACCCGGACAACGACCCGCTGACCTACGCCTGGACCCAGCCGGCCGGTCTGCCGGTGGTCCTGACGGGCGGCGCCACGGCCAGCGCCTCGTTCACCGCCCCGACGGTGGCGACGATCGCCCAGGCCGCCATGACCTTCACGGCAACCGTCAGCGACGGGCGGGGCGGTCTGGCCAGCGACAGCGTGAACGTGCGGGTGTACATGCTGGGCGACATCAACCAGGACGACTCGGTGGACGTGGTGGACCTGCTGACGTTCGTAGCGGCCTTCGGCAGCGTCACGGGCGACGCGAACTACAGCGCGACCTGCGACTTCAACAACGACGGCGGCGTGGACGTGATCGACCTGCTGATCTTCGTGGGCAACTTCGGGCGAACGATTTCGTAACCGATGCCCGCGCCCGCCGGCACTGTCCGGAGGGACCGGCGCGAGCCGCGGGCCCACATATGCTAAAGGGAGAGAGAGGATGAACCTGGCACGTCTTGCCACGGGGCTGAGCGTGTTTCTGACAGTCGCATCGGGGGCCGCCACGATCCAGGTCGGCCCAACGCGGACGTACACGACGGTAGTGGCCGGGTACAACGCCGCCTCGGCCGGGGACACGATCGAGATCGACTCGGGCACGTACACCGGCGCCTCGCAGTGCTGCGTCAAGATCTACAAGGACAACCTGACGATCCGCGGCGTGGGTCCTACGCAGCCGGTGCTCGACGCGAACGGCGAGAACGCCGGCGACAAGGGGATCTTCGTCGCCTACGGCAACAACCTGACGGTCCAGAACCTGGAGCTGAAGAACTGCGCCGGTCCCAGCGGCAACGACGCCGGCATCCGCTACCAGCCGCAGACGGCCAACGCGACCGCCAGCCTGAAGGTGCAGAACTGCTACATTCATGACAACCAGGACGGCATTCTGACGGACGGCGACAACAACGGGATCACGGTCGATATCCTCTTTGACAGCTGCGAGTTCAGCCAGAACGGCCTTGGGGACGGCCAGACCCACAACATGTACATCAACGTGGCCCACAGCTTCACGCTGCAGTACTGCTACTCGCATGACGCTTACTACGGTCACGAGGTCAAGACCCGCGCCAAGACCAACTACATCTTCTGCAACCTGCTCTCCAATGAGAACGGGAACGGCAGCCGGAACCTGCAGTTGGCCCAGGGCGGCACGGCCTACGTCGTCGGGAACGTGATCCAGAAGGGTCCGTACTGCAACAATCCGGAGCTGATCAGTTACGGCGGCGAGGGCAACAACGCCAACCCGTACCTGTACGTGGTGAATAACACGCTGGTGAACCTGCGGGACAACCTGGCCACGTTCCTGATGATGAGCAACTCGACCGGCACAGGCGCCGTGGTGTTTGAGAACAACATCATCCAGTGGCGCAACAGCACGGACACGGTCGTGGGCGGATCGTACGCCTCGCAGGTCGTCGGGACCACCAACTGGCAGACGACCGACGCCGGGCTGGCGAACGTCGCCGGGCACGACTACCACCTGACGGCTGCGTCGATCGGGGCGATCAACCTGGGCACGGCCCCGGGGACCGGGTACAACGGCGTTTCGCTGGTGCCGGTCTATCAACCGGTGATTCCGTGCGGCTACGAAGCCCGGCCGACGGATGCCACGATCGACATCGGGGCGTATGAATACGTGCCCAACAACTCGCCGACGGTCGAGGCCGGCGCGGACCAGAAGGTCGTCGAGGGGCAGGCGGTACAGTTGCACGCGAAGGCCGGCGACGTCGACAATGACCCGCTGAGTTACGCCTGGACCCAGCCGGCCGGGCTGCCCGTCGTCCTGGGCGGCGCTGGCACGGCGGACGCCTCCTTCACGGCCCCGGCGGTTACGGCCCTGGCCCAGGCGGGGATGACCTTCACGGTGACCGTGGGCGACGGGCGGGGCGGGCAGGCCAGTGACAGCGTGAACGTGCAGGTCTACATGCTGGGCGACCTGGACCAGGACAACGCGGTGGACGTGATCGACCTGTTGATCTTCATCCCGGCCTACGGCAGCGCCGTTGGCGGCCCGAACTACATCCCCACCTGCGACTTCAATGCCAGCGGCAGCGTGGACATGGCCGACCTGCTGGTCCTGGTGAGCAACTTCGGCCGGGTGCTCCTGTAGAGCGGGCCCGCGTCAGGATCGAGAACCGCTGCCCCGAACAACCGCAATCCGCTTCCGAACGGCGGCGGACCGGAGGAAGAAGACGATGACGACTCGACAGTGTTCCACCCGGGACCCCGCCAAGGCCTCTATCGCCGCACGTGCAAACCTGGCCACGGCCGCCGCGGCATGCGTCTTGGCGGTCCTGGTGGTCGCATCCGGCGGGGCCAGCCGGGCCGACAGCGTCTATGTGGCATCGTACGGCGACCTGGTCGCCGCCACGACGAACGTGCCGCCCGAGGGCCGCACCATCACCGTCAAGCAGGGCACGTATACACAGTCCGGGGTACTGTGGATCACCGGCCAGGCCAACCTGACGATCCAGGGCGAGACGAGCGACCCGAATGATACGGTCCTGACCGGCCAGGGGATGTACTCCGGCACGAGCATGAACATCGGCCTGAACAACTGCCCGCACTTCACGATCCTGAACATGACCCTCACGAGCGTCCTCTACCACGCCGTGCAGTTCAACAACGGCTCGCACTACGGGATCGTCCGCAACTGCGTGCTGTGGGACAATGGCGAGTCGGGGATCAAGTCCACCTACAGCTACCCCAATCGCGCCAACTACCAGTACTCCGACTACGGGCTGATCGAGAACTGCCGGATCGGCAACACCACGGTGGCCGGCGGGACGAGCGGAGTCGTCGAGGGCATCGACCTGATCGCCGCCAAGGGCTGGGTCATCCGCAACAACACCTTCATCAATATCATCCTGTCCGGCGGGTACGGCCAGGCGGTCTTCGGCAAGGGCAACTCGCAGGACACCGTGATCGAGAGCAACTACTTCTACCAGTGCGACATCGGTCCCGGCTTTGGCGGAGGCGGCACCGGCCTTGACTACTTCCGCGACAACGACACGACGTACGAGCATCGCAACGGCATCATCCGCAACAATGTCATCGTCGGCGGCAAGGACGCCGCGGTGTACCTGAACAAGGCGCTCAACGCCAAGGTGTACAACAACCTGGCCTATGCCACGCCGTTGACCTTCCAGGCGCGTTTCGCGCAGATGTCCGCCGAGCTTCCGCAACAACATCGCCGTCAACTGCAGCGACTACTACGTTGTCCGCTGGCGCGACTCCGCCGTGGACCTGGGCTCCAGCAACAACGTCTGGGGAGCCGATGCCTGGTTCGTCGCCCCGGCTGTCTCCGCCAGCGCCGACTTCCACCTGCTCGCAACCGCTACCGGCGCAGTCGACCAGGGATACGCCCTGCCGGCCGATGTGCCGACGGACAAGGACGGCGTGGCCCGGCCGCAGGGCAGCGCCTGGGACCTGGGCCCGTATGAGAGGATCCAGAACCGGCCGCCGGTCGTGGATGCCGGGGCGGACCGGACGGTCGTCGAGGGGCAGGCGGTTCAACTGCACGCGACGGCCTCCGACCCCGACAATGACCCCCTGAGTTACGCCTGGATCCAGCCAGCCGGACTGCCCGTCGTCCTGGGCGGCGCCGCCACGGCGGACGCCTCCTTTACCGCCCCGGCGGTTACGACCCTGGCGCAGGCCGCAATGACCTTTACGGTCACCATCAGTGACGGGCGGGGCGGGCAGACCGCCGACACCGTAAACGTGCAGGTATACATGCTCGGGGACCTCAACCAGGACAACGCAGTGGACGTGATCGACCTGTTGACGTTCATCCCGGCCTTTGGCAGCGTCAACGGTGATGCGAACTACAGCGCCGCCTGCGACTTCAACGGCGACGGCGGCGTGGACGTGGTCGACCTGCTGACTTTTGTGGGCAACTTCGGCCGGATGCTGCAATAGGCGGCGGAGAGCGGCCTATATCACTTGAGGAAGGACTGCTCGACACATGATGCGGCGAAACATTCTGCGGTGCGTCGCGGTAGCAGCCGTGATCGCGGCCTGTACGGATTCGGCACGAGGGGCCACGTTGCAGGTGGGACCGACGCGGTCCTACCAGAAGATCGGCGACGCGGTGTACGTCGCCCACGACGGCGACACCGTCGAGATCGACTCGGGCACGTACGTCACCAGCGAGGCCTGGTGCTGGATCTCGGCGAACAACTTGACGATCCGCGGGGTGGGCCCCGCCCGACCGGTCATCGACGCAGCCTACGGCGCGTTGAGCCAGATGGGCGTCTTCATCGTCATGAGCAGCAACACGACGTTTGAGAACCTGGAGATCAAGAACTGCCGATTGCAGCCGACCGACGGCGCCAACGGCACGGGCATCCGCGGCGTCGGGCCGGGCCTGACGGTCCGCAATTGCTACATTCACGACTGCGACGACGGCGTGCTGGGGGGTTCGGCCGGCAGCAACGTACTGATCGAATACTGCGAATTCAACCACTGCGGGCACGTGAACTGGGTCACCAACCAGGCGGACCAGTACAGCGGGTACAGCCACAACCTGTACATCGGCAACGCCAGTTCGTTCACGCTGCGGTACACCTGGAGCCACAACTGCGGGGGCGGCCAGGACGTCAAGACGCGGGCCCAGCTCAACTACATCCTCTACAACCGCATCGGCGACCCGCAGGGCGAGGACAACTACGAGCTGGACATCCCCAATGCCGGCACAAGCTACGTCATCGGCAACACCATCTTGCAGGGCCCCTACAGCATCAACGGCGGGATCATCACCTACGGCACGGAGGGTGCGAGCAATACCGACAAGCACCTGTACCTGGTGAACAACACCATCGTCAACCAGCGCAATCAGGCCACCTTCCTCTGGAACATGAGCGGGACGGCGGCCCTGATCCAGAACAACATCCTGCAGGGCCCGGGCACGCTGTTCAGCGGCCCGGTCACGCAGGTATCCAACTGGATCACCAGCGACGGGTCCTTTGCAGATCCGGCCAGCGACGACTACCACTTGACGGCGGCCTCGATCGGAGCGATCGACAAAGGGACCGCCCCGGGCGTCGGCATCAGCGGGTTCTCCCTGATTCCCACGAGCCTGTACGTCCACCCGTGCAACGGCCTGCCGCGGCCCAACGACGGCGCGATCGACATCGGGGCGTACGAATACCGGGCGAACCAGTCCCCGGCCGTCAGCGCCGGGGCGGGCATCAACGTGACCGAGGGGCAGACCGCGGCCCTGCACGCGACAGGCAGCGACTCGGACGGCGACCCGCTGCTGTACACGTGGACGCAAACGTCGGGCCTGCCGGAGACGCTGGCCGGGGCCCAGACCGCGGACCTGACCTTTACGGCGGGGACGGTCGCGACGCTGGCGCAGGCAAATCAGGCATTCCAGGTCACCGTCGATGACGGCATGGGCGGGCAGGCGAGCAGCAACGTCAACGTACGGGTGTACATGCTGGGCGACATCAACCGCGACGACTCGGTGGACGTCCTGGACCTGCTGACGCTGATCGGCTGCTTCGGGGCCACCAGCGGTGGCGCGAGCTACGACCCCTCGTGCGACCTCAACGGCGATGGCGGGATCGACGTGATCGACCTGCTCACGTTCGTGGACAACTTCGGGCGGGTGCTGCCGTAACAGGATCCGTCGCGGAAGAGGGCCGGAGGCGCCGAATGGGGAAGCCGCAGGGCGGGCGATAGACGATAGGCCGAGGCCGGCAGTTGGTATCGACAAATACAACTTTTGTCCTGTCAGCAAGTTATCGAAATCCATCTGATCGCGCACTCGACGGGCGCATGCCCTTGCGTGTCCGATCTTTGCAGCCGCGGACGCTGCAATGGGTGTAAAGCCCCGCGATTTGGGGTACAATGCCAGCATCAACATTCGGTGGAGGTGTGACAGGGGCAGACGCCGCGTGGTCCTTCACTCCTTCGCAACTCAGTTTGCATGCAGTGCCGGCCCGGTGTGGATATCGGGCTGGAAGACAGGTCTTTGGTTGACGGCGCGTGTAGTATGCGAGGCGTACTTGCGCCGTACGCCGGGCCGGATACGGCCCGGTTGAGTGAGTCATGTCCAGTGGGTGAAGGGAGAGACTCGGATGAGACCATTCAGTGCGATCGTGGGTGTTGGCTTGTTCCTGGCGGTGGTTGCCACAGCGGGCGCCGCCACGCTCTATGTGGGCCCGTCGCGGACCTACACGCAGATCCAGGGCGCGATCAACGTCGCGCACGACGGCGACCTGATCCTGGTGGACTCGGGGACGTATGTCGGCAGGGACGGCACGATGCTCTTCGACGGCCCGCACAACATTACCGTCAGGGGCGTGGGGCCGACCCGGCCGCTGCTGGACATGGGCACGGACCACTCCGTCAGCGTGTGGGGCAAGGGGATCTGCACGGTGTCGGGGAACTCCGGGGACCTCACGTTCGAGAACCTGGAGTTCTACCGGGCCGCCGGGCGCGACCTGGCCCCCTGGAACGACACCGGGCACAACGGGGCCGGCGTCCGCTATGACGGGACGGGCCTGCTGACGATGCACAACTGCTACGTCCACGACTGCGAGGAGGGCATGCTGACGACCTCCACGCTGAGCTACAGCGTGCTGATCGAGTACAGCGAGTTCAACCACAACGGCTACGGCAACGGCTCGACGCACGGCGTGTACCTGAACCATGCCGAGTCGTTCACGCTGCGCTACAGCTACATGCACCGGGCGCACGTCGGCCACGAGGTCAAGAGCCGCGCGAAGATCAACTACATCCTCTACAACCGGATCATGAACGAAGACGGCGACGCGAGCTACGAGGTGGACATCCCCAACGGCGGATTGACCTACCTCATCGGCAATATCATCCAGCAGGGACCGAACGCAACCAACGGAGGGATCATTCTGTACGCCGAGGAGGGCTCAGGGAACGGCGGACTGAACCCCGTGCAGAACCTGTACGTGATTAACAACACGGTCTCCAACGAGCGCGGCCTGAGCGGGACGTTCGTCAACAACGCCTCCTCGGTCGCTGCGACGCTGAACAACAACCTGTTCCTGGGCTCGACGGAGGGCACGTACGACATTACCCTGTCGGGGCTTGGCACAGTCGGGACCGACAACGTGCTCTGCAACGTCAACTACAACAACGGCGGTACGACGCACGGCCCCAGCGCCTACCTCGTCAGCCCCGGCGTTCCGGACTACAACTACCACCTGACCGCGCAGTCCACGGCAGCCATCGACAAGGGCGTTGCCCCCGGCTCGGCCGGAGGGTTTGACCTCACGCCGATCTACCACTACGCCCAGCCGTGCAACTACGTCCTGCGGCCGAGCGACAACGCACTCGACATCGGGGCCTTCGAGTACTCGGCGGGACCGAGTGTTCGCGCCGGAGACAGCCAGACCGCGCGGGAAGGCGACCTGGTGCAGCTGCAGGCGATCTGTGACAACCCCAGCGGCACGGCGACGTTCAGCTGGAGCCAGGTCGGCGGCAAGGCGGTCACGCTGTCGGGCGGCGGCACCGCCGCCCCGTCGTTCACGGTCCCGACGGTGGCCGTGTTCCCCCAGGCGACGATGTTGTTCCAGGTAACGGCTGACAACGGCCTGGGCACGTCCAGTGACTTCGTGGACGTGCGGGTCTACATGCTGGGCGACATCAACCGGGATGACTCGGTCGACGTGATCGACCTGCTGACGTTCGTGGCGGCCTTCGGCAGTTCCGTCAACGATCCGACCTTTGACCCGACGTGCGACCTGAACCCCGACGGCACGATCGACGTGATCGACCTGCTGACGTTCATACCGAACTTCGGACGGACGCTGGATTGACCGGAGGCCGGTCGCCACCGGCCAGGACACAGACACGTTCACGCGGCCCGGGCGGGATCCCTGCCCGGGCCGTTTGCCGCACCCCACGCGATGAGGGGCCGGACACACCAACACATCACTCTTCGCCGTCAAGGACGGCGGCGCAGGCTGACGAGGCCCGCCAGCGCCAGCAGGGCCAGGGTCGTTGGCTCGGGGATCGTCAGGACGAAGCTGTAGTCGTCACCGGCCGAGGTCTCCCGGTAGGTGCCGACAGTCCGGTTCCCAAAGATCCCGTAGGGAAAAGGTGTCAGGAAGATTTTTCTGCCTTCCTGGGTCGGCCGCGAGGACGTAGCGTCAGATCCAGGCCCAGACGACTGGCCATCCGGACCCGCCAGGTTTCGCTGCCCAGAGGCACCCCCCGCGTCACCGCCTGCCGCACCTGACCCAGGGTCCGCTCCTCCAGCGAATCGTTCACCTCCGCCAGCCAGTTCCTCGGACGGTCCACCGGCCACTCGCTTAGGCAGCGATTCATCGGCGCATCCCGATTCCGCCGGACCCACAGGCTGCCCCATCGCCAGCCTTCCGCCCGCTCCGCCAGCCCGGCTCGAACGGCATTGCCCTCCACGTACCGGCACAGGACCAGGAAGTGCATATCCTCCTGTACCGGGAAACTCTTGAAACGCCCCTGGTAGAGCGGTCCTTGCCCGGCGGTATGATGCCACGCGTGCCAGCGATGCGTGTGCGTCACCGTGACCCATTGCATCCAGGTCGACAGATCCGTATGCCGGCCGGCCTGGACCACCAGGTGCCAGTGGTTGGGCATCAGGCAGTAACTCAGCAGCCGTGGGGCATCCGGCCGCCCCAGGGACTCTCCCAGCACCCGCTCGAACGCCTCGTAATCGGCATCCTTCTCGAACATCCGCAGGCGCATCACCCGACGGTTGAGCAGGTGATAGGCGGTGCCCGGCTCCGTGATTCGCGGTGCGCGTCCCATGGCAACATGCTACCAGAATGGTTGCCCGGGTCAAGAAAATCTTCCTGACACCTTTGTTCACCTTTGTTCCTTTGTTCGGTCGCCGCCTGCGGGGATGACAGACACACCGCCTGGCGTCTAGAATGACGATTCCCGGGCACGCCGGCTGACGAAGAGGCGCCAACGTCCCCGGGGCTCAGAAGGTAGTCCATAGACCATGAAGGCGGATGTCATAGTCATCGGCGGCGGACACGCCGGCATCGAAGCGGCCCGGGCGGCAAGCCGCCTGGGCGCTGCGACCGTCATGGTCACTCCGTCCATCGAGGCGATCGGGCGGATGTCGTGCAACCCGGCCATCGGCGGGGTCGGCAAGGGGCAGATCGTCCGCGAGATCGATGCGATGGGCGGACTGATGGGGCTGGTAGCCGACCAGGCCGGCATCCAGTTCCGCCTGCTGAACCGCTCGAAAGGGCCGGCTGTCTGGAGCCCCCGCGCCCAGGCCGACCGCAAGCTATACAGCCAGGCGGTGATCGGTCACCTGCGGCAGGCCTCCAACCTCCAGATCGTCGAGGGCATGGTCGGCGAGATTCTGGTCAGCGAGCGCGACAGCCGGAAGCAGGTCCGCGGCGTGCGGCTGGAAGACGGGCGTGCCATCGAGGCGGGAGCGGTCGTCCTGGCGGCGGGGACGTTCCTGCGGGGACTGCTGCACTTCGGCCCCGAGCAGCGCCGCGGCGGGCGGGTCGACGAAGCCCCCAGCGACCACCTCAGCAGGAGCCTGGAGGCGTTGGGGCTGCGGCTGGCGCGGCTGAAGACCGGCACGCCGCCGCGGATCGATCGCGACAGCATCGACTACGACGTATTGGCCCAACAACCCGGCGACGCCCCCCCCCTGCCCTTCTCGTTCCTGACCAGGCGGATCGAGCAGCCGCAGGTACCATGCTGGATCACCCGGACCAACCCGGCCACCCACGAGGTGATCCGCGCGAACCTGCACCGGGCGCCGCTGTACACGGGGCAGATCGCCTCGCGCGGGCCGCGGTACTGCCCCAGCATCGAGGACAAGGTCGTTCGCTTCGCCGACAAGGACCGGCACCAGGTGTTCCTGGAGCCCGAGGGCTACGACAGCGACCGCGTCTACTGCAACGGCCTGCCGACCTCGCTGCCCATCGACGTGCAGGAGGCGATGGTCCATTCGATCGCTGGGCTCGAAAAGGCGCCGGATCGTGCAGTTCGGCTATGCCGTCGAGTACGACTGGGTGCCGACGGAACAGACCGCGGCGCACGCTGGAGGCCAAGGCGGTCGGGGGCCTGTTCCTGGCCGGCCAGATCAACGGCACCAGCGGCTACGAGGAGGCCGCGGCGCAGGGGATGGTGGCCGGGATCAACGCGGCGCTGATGCTGGCCGGCCGCGAGCCGCTCATCCTCGGCCGGGACCAGGCGTACATCGGCGTGATGATCGACGACCTGGTGACCCGCCCGCCGACGGAACCCTACCGCATGTTCACCAGCCGGGCCGAGTACCGCCTGCACTTGCGCAGCGACAACGCCGACGCCCGGCTCACGCCGATCGGCCGGAAGGTGGGCACGGTGGACGACGGCCGCTGGGGTGCTTTTGAGGCCAAGCAGGGCGCAGATCGCGGCGCTGACGCACCTGTTGGAAACGACGCGGCACGAGGGCCGGACGCTGAGCGAGTGGCTTCGCCGGCCGGAGATGACGCTGGTTCACCTGGCAGGCGTCGTTGCGTCGCTGGACCTGTCATGCTACGCGGCGCAGGCCCGCGAGCAGGTGGAGATCACCATCAAGTACGCCGGCTACCTGGCGCGGGAGCAGCGGCAGATCGAGAAGTTCGGCGAGTTGGAGCGGTGGAAGGTGCCGCCGGCGTTCGACTACGCAGCGGTCCCGCACCTTCGCATCGAGGCGCGGGAGAAGCTCGCTGCGCACCAGCCGGTCAGTCTGGGCCAGGCCCTGCGGATCAGCGGCATCACGCCGGCGGATATAACGGTCCTGATGGTGCACCTGGAGGCGGTTCGTCGGAAGACGAAGGCGTCGTGACGTCCGCGTCCATCCGGAAGACGATCCGCCAGCTGATGTCGGGCCCGCTCGCCCGGGTCGCCTCCACCCGCAGCACCTGCCCGGCGACCGGACCGTAGCGAACCAGGACGCGGTCCGGCTGATCGGCCAGCACGTCCCCCGAGCCGATGGCGGCGCAGGAGGTAGCGGAGCAGCCCGTCGCGCGAGAAGAGCGCCGGCTGCCACTCGTAGGCGATGGTCTGCACGAGCTGGCCGGTGGGATCCAGGACCACGGTGACGGTCTCACTGACGTCCCGGAAGCGGACCCGGTTGGCCGCCATCTCCAGCGACTTGGGGTCCTGCAGGCCCAGCGACCAGCCCCAGCCGACGGACAGCATCTGCCCGCGGGCCTGGTCCGCCGACATGCCCGCCATCAGCGTGAAGCGATCGGCCGAACCGACCGACGCGCGAAAGCCCAGCAACACGAAGCCATCGGCCGTGCGGTGGACCTCGAAGCGGCGGTCGACGGGTGCGGGCGGCCCATCCGCCGAGAGCCACAGCGGCCACAGGCAGCAAACCGCCGTAGCGATCAACAGGCACCATCGGCCTGGCCGCGACGGCCCCGCCCTTTCTGCCGGCCGCGAAGTCACCTGGACACCGTACGTCCGCTCACATGGCGTTTCGATGGACATGACACTGCTCCTCAACCCTCCGGGACAAAAGCCCTCCCGGACAACGCAGCCCCTCATCGTCACTCTATTGTATCCGATCGCCTTCCCGGCGCCTTCCAAAATCCGCCGACAGATCGCGCAACCACGATTTCACAAGCCCGCTCGTCGGGTATCACCCGCCCACAAAGCATACGACGGCGCCGTTAATTCAGACGACGCCGGTCGTCATGATTGCCGATGGGACACGACGATTCACGGCTGGCCCGAATTACCCCGAGTTCATGCACCCGTGGAGAGGCACGGACGTAGAATAAGACGGTGCGTTTGCCTCATACTCCGTGTTTGTCGGAGCCGATCTGACGGGAGCAAAAAGACTTGACCGGTATCGGAAGGTCCGGTAGCTTGTACTGTGCTTGGTCGAGCCAGGCGCAGCCGGTGTCGACGTACCACGTCACGAAGTGAGACAGTCATCGGTTTTCAGATCGAGTTTCTGTGCTCGCGGTGGAAATGGTCGCGCTTCTCGAACGTCTATAGTGGCAGCGTATCGTATAGTCTACCCTGTCACGATCTCGTCGCCGTGCGGGAGAACCGCCATGAAAGAGAACATCCTGGTCGTGTGCCCGGGTTGCAGCCTGAAGTTCAAGGTCCCCGTGCACCTGATCGGCAAGCGGGCGCGGTGCAACGACTGCCAGACCATCTTCGTGCTCGAAGCGCCGGCTGAGATGATGGAAGACACCGTCGCCGAGTGGCTGTTTGAGGGGGCCGTGCCGCCCAAGCCGATCGACTCGGCCGTCGGGGGCACGCCGGTCAAGAAGGCGGACAAGGCGGCCCAACCGTCCAAGGCCGCCGCGACCCAGCCGACCGAGCCCTCCCGGCCGGGTTCCGGACAGGTCCGCCTCGAGCGGATCGACGACATGGGCGCGTACTTCGAGTTTCCAGCCGACTGGCTGCCGGACTGCCACCTGCGGGGCAGCCTGCCGCACAAGTGCATCGCCTGCAGCAGCCAGGAGAACCTGCGCGTGCAACTAATGGTCTGGAACGATCGTCTCCCCCCGCGCAACCAGCTCCGCCTGCAGGAGAAACAGGCCGCCGGAGCCGGCATGCTGGCTGACTACCAGGGCCTGGGGGTTGAGGAGTTTCTGAGCAAGCTGCCGCAGACCAAGATCCTGCCGGCGCCGTTCTGCCTGCCGCTGCCGTACTACGTCTGCTCGGACTGCTCGACGATCGGGGAGATCCTGACGCACGTACTCGCGCACGGCCAGCGGGAGTTCTGCCAGATCATGATTGCGAACCTGGAGGTCGCCGCGGACTTCCTGGCCGCCAACGGCGGGGCCGACAGTGAAGACTACCACCTAGTGCTGGAGGCGTGGCAGCGCCAGAAGGAGGACCCGTGGCGGACGCTTTCGCTGGGGGTCCGCAACCGCCTGAGCAACTGGTTCGAGAAGAAGACGGGCGAGCGCTTCGTGGAGTATTTCCCCGATGCGGAGTTCTCCAAGACGGAACTCGGCACAGCCGGCCTGATCCTGACCAGCCGCCGGGCGATCTTCAAGAAGTTCGCGGCCCTGCGAGAGTTCGACATGGCCAAGCCGACGAACCTGCGGTGCATCCAGGGCGGCGACAAGTGGCAGGTGGAGCTCAGCCAGCCCGGCACGCGGGCGGCCACGGTGTCGCTGATGGCGCAGGCCGCCAGTCGTTTCGTCGCCAAGTGCCGCGCCGTCTGGCCGGGCCTGCACATCGCCGAGCAGATGGCCGCTGCGCAGGCGGAGGCGAAGTAGGCGACCCTCGCCGCACATCCAATCTGGCCGGCAGCGATGGCCCCGGCCTGGCACGTGTTCTATGGCGAAACTGTATTGACCACAGCCGGCAGCGACGTTGTTGCGGTAGCCCCCCCGTTGTCCACGGCTGTGAACAGAATGGTCAGCGTCCCGGCGGTCAGCGGCGTCACCGTGCCCGTAGCCGTCCAGATGCTGGAGTCCTGGGTGGACTGGGTCATCGGTTGGGCGGGCAGGCCGCCGATGGTTGAGAGGTCAACGACCACGGCGGTGACCGTGCCGTCCGCGTCCGTCGCCGTGACGGTCAGGATGATCGGGCTGACAAACCCGACCGTCAGCGTTCCGACGATCGCGGGATTGGTCAGTCTGCGGCGGGACGTTGGTGCCGCTGGAACTACCCACGTCGATCGTCGCGGTGCCCTGGCCGGTCTGACCGACGTTGTTGGTCGCGACAAGGGTCACCGTCCGCGTCCCCAGCTGCGTCGGCGTGACCGTCTGGGTCGCGATCCAGAATGTCGGGCGTGGTGCTCAGCGTGAGCGGAACACCGGTCGAACCCCCCAGCTGCGACAGGTCGGCGATCACGGCTGTGACGGTCGCGCCCAGATCCAGGACCGTGGCGGTGACGATCACCGAGGTCGCCTGGTCCAGCGCCAGGGTCCCGCCAGCCGCGGTGACCGCCGCCGCCGTTACCTCCGGCGGCACAGCCGGCGAACCGCCGCTCGGACCCGGGCAGCCGGTTGCCAGGAGCACCACCGCCGTCGATGCGGCCAGAAGGCCTCTGTAGCCGATGGACCCGCGTTTCATGTCCGGTCCCCCTGCAGTCGATTCGTTCCAGCGACGGAACTGGCGCTGGTTTGTTCCGTCTTCCTGTAACTCCGCCGATCGCTCAATCGATAGTAGGCGACACGAGCAGTCGGCTTCAAGCTGCAGCCGCCGGGCGATCACTGCGGGGCGGGAGCGGTCGAAGTTGCGGGGGATTCCATCGGCACAGGGACCGTTGGTGGCGCGGGGGTTGCGGCCGGGGCGGATGCCGGTGCCGCGCCGCTCATCCAGCCGCTGTGCCGGGCGTCGTGGCGGAACATGGGCCAGGCCGTGGCCGCCGGGGCAACCTGCCCGTAGACCGCATACAGGGACTGGTCATCCGACCCGACGTAAACGGTCCCGCCCGGCCCGATGGCCGGCGAGGACCGGACGGCTTGCCCCGTCGGCAGGCTGCCATAGGGGCGTGCCGTCGGGGGCGATGGCATAGACGCTGTCGTCCCGCGAGCCGATGAAGATCGTGCCGTCGCTGGCGATAGCCGGCGAGGAGTCCACCACCCCGCCGGTGGCGAAGGACCACTTCATCTCGCCCTGTGGGCTCACCGCGTAGACGTTGTGGTCCCAGCCGCCGACGTAGATCGTCCCGTCGGGGCCGATGGCCGGCGAGGAGTCCACCCAGCCTTGCGTCTGGAAGGACCACTTGCGGCCGCCATCCGGCAAGAAGGCGATCAGCGTGCCGTCCCGGCAGCCGACGTAGATCGTGCCGTCGCCGCCGATGGCTGGCGAGGATACGAACGGCTGGCCGGCCTGCGCCTTCCACTTGACCGAGCCGTCGGGCGCGATCGCGTAGAAGAAGTGGTCCCAGCCGCCGACGTAGACCGTCCCGTCGGGACCGACCGCCGGGCTGGACATGACCTCCGCCTGCGTCAAGAACCGCCACTTGAGCGTGCCGTCGGGCCGGATCGCGTAGACGCCGCCGTCGTGGCTGCCGACGTAGATCGTGCCGTCGGACCCGACGGCCGGCGAGGAACGAATCCATCCGCCGGTGGTGTACTGCCAGAGGTTCCTGCCGTCGGGGCGGAAGGCGTACAGGTGGCCGTCGCCCGAGGCGGCGTAGATCGTGCCGTCGGGGCCGATCGCCGAGGAGGAGGCCACCCGCGCCACCGTGGCAAACGACCACTTCTGCGTGCCGTCGGGGTTGACCGCGTAGATCCGCGTGTCGTCGCAGCCGATGTAGATCGTGCCGTCGGGCCCGACGGCTGGCGAGGAGGTCACCAGCCCCTGCATGCCGAACGACCAGCGGACCGCGCCGGCCTGCCCCTCGGTCGGCGCCGCCACCGGGATCCGCGTGCGGGCTACGCCGGGGTTGCCCTTGTCGTCCGTGGCCGTCACGGTGATCGTCTTGGCACCAGCCGTGGGCGGCGTGACCTCCCCGGCCCAGGCCCACTGCTGGCCCGCGGTCCGCCGCAGGGTCTGCGCGTAGGCCCCGCCGACCTCCGCAAGGTTGGCGACCACCGAGACCACGGTCGCACCGGCCGAACTCGCGATGCACGAGACCGCCAGCGACCCGTGCTTCTGCGGCACCAGTTCGCCCACGGCGAAGAGGCTGCTGATCGCCGGCCCGGCCCCGGGCGGCTGCATCCCCGCAAAGCGCCCCGTGTGCCGCGGGTCGTGCCCGTACATCGGCCAGGCGCCGTCGGCCCACGTGCCAGCCCCGCTGATCGCGTAGACCCGCCCGTCGCTGCTGCCCAAATGGATGTCGCCATCGGCCCCGATCACCGGCGAGGAGACGATCGACTGGTCCGACAGCCGCACGTTCCAGCGGCTGATCCCATCCAGGTCCACGCCCTGGACGTTACCCTGCGCGTCAGCCACATAGACCATCCCCGCGCTGCTGACGGCTGGGGCGGTGTAGTACGCCGGCGAGGTAGCGGTGCCGGCCCGGCTGCGGAAGATCCACCGCAGCGCCCCGCCCGGGCTGATCGCGTAGAGCCGGCCGTCCGTCGAGGCTGCGTAGACCGTACCATCAACCCCGATAGTCGGGGGTGCGCGCATCTGCCCTTGCGTGGTGAAGGCCCACCGCTGCGTGCCGTCGGGGTTGATCGCGTAGAGATTGTGATCGTTGCTGCCGGCATAGATCGTGCCGTCGAAGCCGATGGCCACGGAGGTCTGCACCGGCTCGCCGGTCCGGAAGAACCACTGCAGCACGCCGTCGCGGCGGATCGCGTAGATCCGGGCGTCGCCGCAGCCGACGTAGATCGTGCCGTCGGCCCCCACCACCGGCGAGGACGTGTAGTCTGCCGACGCGGTATTGCCACTGCACTGCCCCGTCGGGACTGATCGCGTAGACCGTCCCGCCGCTGGAGCCCAGGTAGAGCGTGCCATTCTCGGCGATGGCGGCGCCGGACGGCCGGCTGTCGAGCGCCAGTTTCCATTTCAGTGTACCGTCCGGGCGGACCGCGTAGAGGCTCTGGTCCCAGGAGCCGACGTAGATGGTCCCGTCGGGGGCGATCGCCGGCGAGGTGCGGACCGGCCCGCCGGTGGCCAGGTCCCACCGCCGCGAGCCGTCGGGCAGGAGGGCGTAGAGGCGGCCGTCGTCCGAGCCGACGTAGACCGTCCCATCGGCCCCGACCGCCGGGGTGGAGGCGACGATATCGCCGGTCACGTAGGCCCAGAGGATGGTGCCGGCCGCGGCGTGTCCAGGTGCCCCCGGCTGCGATGCCGGCCCCACGACGCTGCGGACGGGGGTGCCGCCCTGGAAGTAGACCGTCTGCCCGACCGGGCCGGTGCTACTGCGGCAGCCCATGGTCGCCGCCAACCCCGCCAGCATCGTCACCGACACCAAACCTCCCAGCCGCGACGGCATCATGCGGTAGATCCTCCAAGCCCTGCTGTGCGAACGGATTAATCTTGGTCCAGGATTACCCTCAATCGTATTGTGGGCGGCGGGGGCAATTCCACTCCGGACCTTCGCGGTTGCCGCGGCGGCAGTCTCCTGGCGGCCGACCCCCTGCTGCGCAGGGGGCTTGCGGGCCATCCTCGCCGCTGGTCCCAGCGGCTGTTACAATGCCGCCGTTGGGGCGTTGTGGCTGCAGGCGGTGCGGGAACCAGGAGAGCCTCGGACATGGCGAAGAAGGCCGGCAAGCGATACAGCGACGAGGACATCGCCCAGCTCAGTTACGAGCAGGCGTACGACCAGTTGCAGGAGATCGTCCAGCAGATCGAGCAGGGGCAGGTGGGGCTGGAGGAGTCGGTGGCCCGCTACGAGGACGCGATGAAGCTGATCGCGCACTGCCGGCGAATCCTCAAGCAGGCCGAGCAGAAGGTCGTCCAGCTCCAGCAGACCAGCCAGGGCCACGTCAGCCTCGAACCGTTCGAGGTGCCGCAGGAGGGGGAGAAGCAGGATCAGGCGGCGTCGGGCGGGAAGGACACGTAGGCCGGGCGCGGACACGGACCAAACACGCGTTGCCTGTTCCCGGCGATGGGGTGACTCAGCATGGTGGGTCAGCAGTTCATTGTTGTCTATGACGTTTTGAACGAAGGCTATGGGGAAGTACGACTGTTTTGGATGTGGGTGCTGCTCGGCTTGGTCATAGCGCTTCCAGTCACCGTGCTCTGCGTTCGCGGCCATCCGACCAGACGCTTGCGGGCAGGTTATCTTTCCGCAGCTCTCTGCTGCTGCATTCTGGTGCTGGGGCTAATGTTCTTGGGTGCGTTTCAGGAGCGTTCACGATGCCTGGCTTGGGCCAAAAGCGGGAGTTTTGAAAGGGTTGAAGGCAAGGTAGAAGACTATCACCCAATTCCCACTGGCGGGCACGGGTACGAGTCGTTCACGGTTGCAGGGGTGTTCTTCCAGTACACAGATGGTGACGAGCTGGCCAACGGCGGGCTCACACAAACACCTATACACGGCGGGCCGGTACTCAAAGGCAAGTACGTCCGTATCTGCTATCATGAGGGCCGGATTCTAAAGGTCGAGGTAGCACAATGAGGTGGGGAGGAAAAGGCGTCAGTCCAGCCCCGCTTCCACCATCAACACGGCCCGGAGGCTTGTTCGGCCTCCGGGCCGGCTTATGCTCGGCTGCAGCCGTCGGCGCCGTCTCTTCAGGCGCTGGCCGCTCGGCGCATGCGCCGCATGCGGACGGTGGCCGACCCGACCAGGACCAGGCCCAGCAGGCCTAGCGTCGTCGAGGATGGAGCTGGCACGATCACGACGGGTAGCCCGCCGTTGTCAGCCGGTCCCGGGTCGGTGTAGCCGTCCGTGATGGCGATGTTGAACGGCACGTGCACCACGTACAGGTAGTTGCCCAGCTCGCTGACGCTGACGCCCAGCGTCTGGCCGAGACTGTAGCCGGCGCTTGCATAGCCGAGGTTCTGCCCCTGGGTGGTCAGCAGCTGCGCGGTCCGGCCCGCGGCCGCCTGCAAGGTGCCGACGTCCGGCACCGTGCCGAGCCCGGCCACGTAGACCATCGAGAGCCCGCCGCCGGGCGCGCTGGCCGCCGGGGGCTGCAGAGCGACGCTCACCTCGCCGCCCTGGCGCGACGGCGAGCCGAGCATCCCCTGGACCTGCGACGTGCCCAGGTTCTGCACCAGTTTCATCAAGGTGGGAATACCGCCGGCTGATGACGTGTCCGCAGCCATCGGACTGGCCAAGGCTGCGCTCGCCCACAAGGCGGCACCGGCACCCACGATATGGATGATACGCGGTTCATCAGCTTCACCTGCGGCAAGTCTCAGGAACCCCTGTGATTCATGAAATGCTACGCGCGCTGTCCGATGCAGACAAGGCGGAGGCCGGATCGACCACCGCCCAAACCGCGACCGACGGGCGCACTAGGCCAAGCGCCGCAATGCCGTTACAGTCGATTAGAGCGAATGAATCCCGCACGCGGGCCGTATTAGCCGCACCCTATCCTGCGACCCGACCGCCTCCTCCGCTGCGCTGCCACTACCGGAATCGCTCGGTCGGCCGCCGATATCCGGCAGACGCAGCCATCTCGCGCGCATTTTGCCCTGTCGCATCAGGCTGGCCCCGAGAGGCTTGCGAAAGGATCTCGCCGCAACCGGAAAAAAGCCTTGCACCCATGACGACAAGACGCTACAAAACGTGCGACCAACCGAAGGCTGGCGGCCTTGCCGGAGGGAGAATTGTGTAAGGCCGCGGCTTGGCGGGGCTAATGAGGATTAGTAGACCACTGCCCCCGCCGAGTCAATCAAACCCTGGAAAAGTGGTTGCCACCGCAGCGGGTCACTGATAGTATAGACCCTTGGCCCGTGTAGTTTTGCAGTATACGGAGAGCCAGGATGTTTTTGACGCGATGTTTGCTGCTTCTGCCGTTAGGGTTGTTCCTGCCGCTGCCCTCAGCCGCATCAGCCGCCACCATCGATACGTGCGGCGTACAGCAGCCCTCCCAGCAGACCAACCGCGCGCTCGATCTGGCGCGGCATATGCCCTTGCAGCGCATCCACTCCGGCATGAAGGGCTACGGCGTGACCGCCATGCCCGGCGACCCCGCCACCCGCTTCGACGTCGAGATCGTCGATGTCCTCCGCGACTTCGCCGGCCCGGGCCGGCACGTCATCCTCGCCAACTGCAGCGGCGCGGGGCTCGAGAAGACCGGCATCATGGCCGGCATGAGCGGCTCGCCCGTCTACGTCCCCGACCCCGAGGACGGCAACACGTACAAGATGATCGGCGCGGTCGCGTACGGCTGGTCCTTCAACAAAGAGCCCCTCTGCGGCATCCAGCCGATCGAGCAGATGCTCGTCACCCGCACCAGCCCGACCACGGCCGCCCTGGCCGAGGCCCGCGGCGCCGGCCGAGCCACCGACCTGTCCAGCGGCGGCCTGAGCACCAGGGCAGCATGATCTTGCACAAGCTGACCGCCGGCTGGCGCGGCAGTGCCGCCGGCGTCGACGCCCTCGACATGAACGGCGCGGCCGCGATGGTCGCGACCGGCCCAGCCGCGACGCCCACCGCAACCACAAAGCAGACACTGCTTTCGGCCGGCCGCGAGAACGGCCTGCAGCCGCTGGCCCTGCCCCTGGCGGTGGCCGGCGGGTCCGAGACGCTCATGGGCCAGATGCAGGACCTGTTCGCCGACAGCGGCCTGATGCCGGTCTCGACGGCCTCGTCCGGCGGCTCGACCCTGGAAGACTCGCACCACCAGGTCACCCTCAAGCCCGGCGATCCCTGCGCGGTCCTGCTGGCCTGGGGCGATATGGATGTCTCGGCTGTCGGCACGGTCACCGAGGTCCTGGGCAACGAGGTCTACGCGTTCGGCCACTCCTTCAACGCCGACGGCGCGGTGAGCCTGCCCCTGGCAGCCGCCGAGGTCAAAGGCCGCGTCGCCTCGATGGAAAAGCCGTTCAAGATCGCCTCGGCCGGCGAGATCATGGGCACCTTCCTGGCCGACCAGAATACGGCCATCTTCGGCCGGATGGGCCAGGTGCCGCCGTCGATCCCCGTGGAGGTGACGGTCAAGCGTCCCGAGTCGACGCAGACCTATCACTACCACGTCGCCCAGCACCCGATGCTCACGCCGCTGATGGCCGCGGCCACCATCGAGTCCAGTTTGGTCAGCCAGAAGAAGATGCCCGACCGCAACACCATCCGCTACACGGTGGATGTCGATTACGGCCAGCCCGGCCGCTATCGCAGCGAGAACCTGGTCAGCGCCGCCACCGGCATGCAGACCATGTCGACCCTGGTGGGCGACGTGGCCGCCCCGGTCGCCGGCCTAGCCAGCAGCCCGCACGGCTCGATCTACCCGACGGCCATCAAGGCCGAGATCACGCTTACCCCGGACATGCACCTGGCCAAGGTCCTGGACGCCAAGCTGCTTACGCCCACCGTCCACCCGGGCGATGTTGCGCAGGTCGGCGTTCGCTTCCAGGGCTGCGACGGCCGGATCTTCACACGCTCCTATACCGTGGAAATCCCCGCCGGCAGCGCCCCGGGCGTTACCGCCTGACAGCCGGCTCGTGGCAGCAGCACCTGGCCAAGCTCCGTAGCGAGCAGCCCAACCGGTTCGACCCGCGGTCGGTGGCCGACATGATGGATCTGCTCAACCTCGTCGGCGGCACTCGCCAGGATCGGCTGTACCTGCGGCTGGTCCCGCAGGACGGCACGGGGATCTCCGTGGACGGCCAGGGCATGCCCAACCTCCCGGGCTACTGGCAGAAGGTCCTGGCCGACTCGGCGGGCTCCGCCGCCAAGCCGGACTACGTGGAGGCCACGATCAAGCAGATTCCGCTGGAATTCGCCCTCACCGGCTCAGCCGAGTTCGAGCTGAATGTGGAAAAGCCCTCCGGCACGGCTATGCTCATACCGTAGAAGCCCCAACGGATAACGCCAGCGCAAGGCCCGAGCAAGGAGCGCCGATGAGATCACGCCGCGCCACGTTGTTGCTGCTGCTGACCGTGGGGCTTGCAGGCCTTCTGGCACCGCCTGCCCGGGCGGTCCGGCCGAAGACCTGGAAGATCGATGAACCGGGGCAATTCCTGGCCGGCACCCTGGACTCGGTTACCGTCTCCAGCCGCGCGGAACTCATGCTCGCCCCCCGCACGCAGCGCTACGAACTCGATACACGCGAGGCCGACACCGTCAACGCCCTGATCATCGGTCCGGACAACATCCCCTACGCCGGCACGGGTCCCAACGGGGTCGTCTACCGCCTGGCCGACGACATGCCGCACAAGGTGACCGACGTCCCGGAAGGCCAGGTCTTCAGCCTGCTGTTCCTGCCCGACGGGTCGCTGCTGGTCGGCACGGGCGGCCGCCGCGGGGTCATCTACCGCGTCAGCCCGGATGGTAAGCGGTCGGCCTTCTGGGAGCCGACCAACACCCGGTACGTCTGGTCGATGGTCCGCGACCCAGCCGGCACGATCTACGCCGCCACCGGCAGCAGCGGGGAGATCTACAGGATCTCCCCCGATGGCCGCGCGGCCAAGCCAATCGTCTCGCTCGGCGGCACCAAGAACGTCCTGACGCTGGCCCTGACGGGCAACAGCCACCTGGTCTTCGGCACGGATGGCAACGGCCTGGTCGGGTCGGCGGACCTGGCGAGCAACCGCGTCCGCATCCTCTTTGACGCCGGCGACCGCAGCATCTCCGCCCTGGCGGCGGCCCCGGACGGCGCGATCTACCTGGCCGCGACCCGCGCCGACAAACCGGGCGGGGCGGGCAGTCCGCCGGGACGACCGCAGGGCCGGCCCGATCTCTCCGAATCACCCGACGGTCCCGCGCCGGGCAGCGCGGTCCGGCCCACCGCAACGGCCTCCGCGCCGGGCAGCGCCACCCTCCCGACCGCCCGCGGCGATCGCGGCGGCAATACGATCTACCGCATCGATGCCACGGGAACCGTCTCGGAGATCCTCGCCCTGCCAGCCATGTTCCTGTCGATGGTGCAGGTCGACGGCGGCCTGCTGGTCGGCACGGGCACACCCGGGCGGGTCTACGCGGTCCAGCCGCAAGACGAACGCTACACTGCCCTGCTCCGCGACGATCCGGCGTTCTACTCCGCCGCCGCTCGCGCCGGTGCAGCCGCCTGGGTCGGCACGAGCCGCCCAGCCTCGCTGGTGCACATCCTGCCGGACCACGCCAGCGAGGGCACCTTCACCTCGGCCTCGCAGGATGCCAGCCAGGTCGCGCAGTGGGGCGAGGTCCGCGCCGATATGACCCTGCCGCCGGGGACCCGCGCCGCCATGCAGACGCGGTCGGGCAACCTCCAGGACCCGGCTGGGACCGGCTGGTCCGACTGGTCCGAGCCCATCGCCCTCTCACCGGGCGCCGGGACGCAGATCCCCTCGCCGCCCGGGCGATTCCTGCAGGTCCGCCTGCTGCTGCGGGCCGAGCGGGCGGGTGCGAGCCCGGTTGTCCGCTCGCTGTCGATCCCGTACATGACGCTGAACCTGGCGCCGGAAATCACCTCGCTGAGCGTGCAGGTGCAGGACCTGTCCAGCGCGAAGCGACCGGCCGAGGGCAAGTGGTACGAGCCCGAGGCCACGCTGCCGATCGAATGGCAGGCCCGCGACCCCAACGGCGACGCGATGGCCAGCCAGGTCGACCTCCGCCAGGTCGGCACCAAGCGCTGGATCCGCATCGCCAAGGACATTACAAAGAATTCGTACAGTTGGAACAGCAGCACCGTGCCCGACGGCCGCTATGAGGTCCGCGTCACCGTCAGCGACTATCCCGACAACCCGCCGGCCCTGGCCTTGTCCAAGGCGCGGATCTCCGAGCCGTTCATCGTGGACAACACCCCGCCGCGGATCGAGGATTTGCGCTGCGCCCCGGCCGGACGGGGCACCTTCCGCATCCAGGCCGCACTCGTTGACGCCCTCAGCAACGTCATCGCCGCGCAGTACACCATCGACTCGGCGGACTCGTGGATCTCGCTGCTGCCGGCGGACGGGATGTTCGACAGCCCCAGCGAGGCGCTGGACTTCACGGTCGGCCCGCTGGCAGCCGGCGAGCATATCCTGGCCCTGCGCGTGGCCGATTCCCGCGGCAACACGGCGCACGCGTGGCTGACGCTGACGGCGGAGTAGACCCGCAGCCGTTGCTGTCATCCCGACCAGCCCTGACGGACCTTCCGACCAGAAGCCGTTGCTGTCAGCCCGAGGGGCCATACGGGACCAACGACCAAGAGCCACGCGCCCCAGGCTCCGAGGGATCTCGGGGAGAGGCACCCTCAGCGGGCGCCAGCCGAAGGCGTAGCGGCATCCCCGTTGTCTTTACCCTCTATTCCGGCAAATGTCACGGATTTAGACATGCGCTGATCTCAGCAACGGCCTTTTTCTCGCACGTCAAAGCCGACCGAAGGGCATCGGCCTGAGCGCGACGCGAATCTGCTGTCCACCGGGGCTCGGAACCATTAGGTATCCAAGGTACGGGGATCTGTGGTGCGTGTTGCCGCAGGATGTGGAGGACCTCTTCGTAGTGGTCCGCCGCCCGTAGCGCACGTTCGCGAACTGCCGCGTTCAGGTGTTCCGCTGAATCTCGCAAGTAGCGGCCCGCCGCGCCACGGGCATCCAAAAGGCAGTGGTAGATCACCGCGTTGGCATGCAGTTCATAGGCGATCCGATCGGCCTCGGCGTCTGGTCCGCTGGCCCTGCTGCCCAGGAATTCGATCCACTTCTCGTAGGCAGCAAAGCCGCTGGCCTGGTGCCCGCCCCGCTCGTAGAAGGGTGTGGTCGCCAACTCGACACAAAGGCGTAAGGAGTTCGCGACGCTGTCCGCCCAAGCGGGCTCGTCACCCTGTGGACGCAAGACGTAAACGCTCCACGGCCAGTGGGTCGCCTCACTCAGTTCTTCGTTTACTTCGTCCCAAAGCCGGCACAGGAGCTTCTTGCCGCCATCAGCATATCCCGCTATCACGGCCAGCCGGCCCGACCCCTCCAAGCTCTCGCCAATGACAGGAATGCCGCGGTTGATGCTTTCTATAACCGCAGTCCGGATTCTTGCCACGGCCTCAACGTCCTTATACGAGCAGGCATAACGCTGTCCCGTGAAGCCGATCGCTCGGAGCGCTGGCGCGGCATGATCAAACCCTCCGAAAAGATTGACCGAACTTGGACACCAGTCCTGTTCCCAGAAATGCAAACGGAACGCCGCCCCCGAGACCCCCATGAGCCGGTCATATGTGACTTGCTTTCCTCGGGTGCGCAAGATGACCGTCAATACCGCGATAAGCTGATTGTCGACGGACTGCCCAAACCGAAGACGTCCGACATGCTCGATAACGCGCGATGAAAAGGTGGGAGCGAGTTGATGCTCCTTCAGGGTCTTCTGAAGCATGGGTACAATCTCCTCTTGCAGAGCGACAGAAAGTGTTGCGCGAAGCTTCTGTTGCGCACGGGATATGAGAGATTTGACCGAACCCAGCGGCATGTCCAGGAAGTCAGCTATCGTCTGATAGGAAAGGCCGTTGAGGTGAAACATGGTCAACGGCACGCGATACTTGGACGGTAAGGAGGCCAGTGCTTCTAGGACAACCGCTGTCAGGTCATGCCGCTCGGCGACCTCTGCAGGCGTCGGGTAGGTATCCGGTATCTCGAGTTGCTCAATATCCACTCGGCACCGAATCTGCTGAAAGAGTCTGGGCCGGAAGGCCCGCAGCCAGTTCATGGCCACGCCAAAAGTGACACGACGAAGCCAAGCCGCGAATCGCTCAGGTTCCCGAAGTTGACCAAGGTTCAGGTAAGCACGGACAAACGTTTCTTGTGCAATGTCTTCGGCGTCTGTCCAGTTGTTTGCAAGACTGAACGATAGACCGTATACGTCCCCCTGGTATCTATTGACAAGATGTTGATAAGCATCCGTGTCGCCATCGCGCGTTCGCCGCACTAGCTGAGCATCCGTGTTGGCAGTCTCCTCGCTCAAATCCCATCTCCCGTACATGTGCCATGCCCACGGCGTGGCGTTCACCATAAGGTCACGCGGACTCTCCAAAAGGTTGCATCGAAACTTCGTTGCATGAAGGATATGCCCATTCACCAGTCCAGCCTACCCTCGTCTGTGGTTTCCGTGCTCGCGTCCTATTCACATAGATCACCGCGCACGAACCTTCCCTTCGCCCTGTCCGAAGGGTCGTTCCACCCGAGGTCCCTCGGCCCCGTGGACCCGGGGCAGAAGGCAAGATGCCTGAGGGGGCCTCGGGATGACAGCAACTTGCTCCCGACCGCAGCGGGACTCCGGCTTTATGCCTTCTGCGACGCCTTGAGCGCCTGGTCCAGGTCTTCCTTGATGTCTTCGAGGTCCTCGATCCCGACCGACAGCCGGATGAATTCCGGCGTCACGCCCGTCTGCGCCTGCTCGGCTTCGCTCAGCTGCGAGTGCGTCGTCGACGCCGGGTGGATCACCAGCGTCTTGGCGTCGCCGATGTTCGCCAGGTGACTGGCCAGCTTCACATTGTTGATAAACCGGATGCCGGCCTCACGGCCGCCCCGGATGCCGAAGCCGATCAGCGCCCCTGCCCCGTTCTTAAGGTACTTGCAGGCGTTGGCGTGGTCCTTGTGGCTGGGCAGGCCCGGGTAGTTGACCCACGCGACGGCTGGGTGCTTCTCGAGCCACTGCGCGACAGCCAGGGCGTTCTCCGTGTGCCGCGGCATCCGGACGTGCAGCGTCTCGATGCCCAGCAGGAACAGCCACGCCGCGAACGGGCTCATGCACGCACCCGTGTCGCGCAGCCAGTGCGTGCGGATGTGCAGGATGTACGCGATGTTGCCGATGGGCCGCAGGGCCTCCTCGAAGACCACGCCGTGATACGCGTCGTCCGGGCGCAGAACTCCGGCCAGCGCTTCGGGTCCTTCGCCCAGGGGAATGTCCCGCCGTCGACGATCGCCCCGCCGACATGCACGCCGTGACCGCCCAGGAATTTCGTCGTCGAGTAGATGACGATGTCCGCGCCGTCGGGGATGGGCCGGTACAGCGCGGGCGTCAGCACGGTGTTGTCGATGATGACCGGCAGGCCGACCTTGTGGGCCGCCTCGTTGATCTTGCGGAAGTCCGGCACTCCGTTTTTGGGATTGCCGACGCTCTCGTGATAGACCGCGCGGGTGTTGGCGTCAGCCAGCTTGGCGATCTGCTCGGGGTAGTCGGGATCGAAGAACCGCACCTCGATGCCGAGCTTCTTGAAGGTCTGGGTGTACAGCGTCCAGGTCCCCCCGTAGAGATTCTTCGAGGAGATGAAGTTCTGCCCGGCGTGCGTGATCGTCAGGATCGCCGCCGTGATCGCCGCCTGCCCGCTGGCAAACGCCAGGCCGGCCGCCCCGCCATCCAGCGCCGCCAGCCGCTTCTCCAGCACGTCGTTGGTCGGGTTCATGAGTCGGCTGTAGATGTTGCCGAACTCCTTGAGGGCGAAGAGATTCGCCGCCTGGTCCGTGTCCCTGAAGACGTACGACGTGGTGGCATAGATCGGCACGCGCGGCACTGGGTGGTCGGCTCGACCTCCTGCCCTGCGTGCAGCGACAACGTGCCCAGCCTGTACTTTGCCTGGTTGCTCATGGGATCTCCTTGATTCTCGTATTACAAACAAGTCCTGGTTTCAGCCCGTAATGTGATCGAACAGCGGCGTCGATAGGTACCGCTCGCCGAAGCTCGGCAGGATCACGACGACCACCTTGCCGGCGTTCTCGGGGCGCGCGGCGGCCACAGCCGCGGCCTTGAGAGCAGCGCCGGAGGAGATTCCGACGAACAGGCCCTCTTCCTTGGCCGCCCGGCGAGCCCACTCGATCGCCTCGTCCTGGTCCACCGCGATCACGTCGTCCAGCAGGCACATGTCGAGCACCTTGGGCACGAAGCCCGCGCCGATGCCTTGGATCTTGTGCGAGCCGGGCTTGAGCGGCTGCTTGGCCCGCAGGCCTGCGTCAGCACCGGGCTCTGTAGCGGTTCGACCGCGATCGCCTGGAAGCCCGGCCGGCGCCGCTTGAGCACCTCCGCCACGCCCGTGATCGTCCCACCCGTACCCACGCCCGCGACGAGGATGTCCGCCTTGCCGTCCGTATCGCGCCAGATCTCCTCGGCTGTCGTGCGGCGGTGGACCTCCGGGTTGGCGGGGTTCTCGAACTGTTGCGGCAGGAACGCCCCACCGGCCCGGACGATCTCGTCGGCCTTGGCGATCGCGCCCTTCATGCCCTCGGCCGCCGGGGTCAGCACGACCTCCGCGCCCAGGGCCTTGAGGACCTTGCGGCGCTCGATGCTCATCGACTCTGGGATCGTCACGATACAGTGATACCCCCGGGCCGCGCTCACCAACGCCAGGGCGATGCCCGTATTGCCGCTGGTCGGCTCGACAATCGTGCCGCCCGGTCTGAGCTTGCCCTGCTGCTCGGCGGCCAGGACCATCGAAAGGCCGATACGGTCCTTGACCGAAGCCAGGGGGTTGCGGCTCTCGAGTTTGGCAAGCACCGTCGCGCCGCCCTTGATGATCTTGCGAACGCGAACCAACGGCGTTGCGCCGATCGTGCCGGTAATGTCGTCGAAAATGTTGGCCATGGTACGTGTCCTTGCTGGTTTTGAGCGCCTCCCGCTATTGCCTCGCACAGCCTGTCTAACTCAAACGGTCTATAGGTCGATCGGAATTATGGTATTTAGACCTTCGTGCCAAGTCAAGTGCCGCCCAAGGCATCTTGGCATGAGATCATACCACCGGAAATGAGACTGCCGCAGCCGACCCGTCCGGTCAGCTGCGGTTGAGAGTCATTCTTTTGCAGCCGTGGATCTGCGCCCTACGGCATCACATCTGCGTGAAGGTCGTCAAAATGCGGGTCCCCTTCAGTTGCTGGGGATCGTGAACCCGTACTGTTGCAGACATGCCGGGTTGGCAAATAGCCTGAGGAACGTAAGGCCCATATCCTGGGCGGTGCAGGCTGGCTGGCGCGGCAATCAGCGGCAGGAAGAACCCGACGGCAAGGATCGCAGCTAGGACTCGCTTCATGTGCGGCCTCCGGCAAATCACAAATCCGGACATCCCCCGTTATTCAAGGACCTACCAGTCAGAAGCTTCTACACACTGCCCGCCCGACGGTAAACAGAAAAATCTCTGTTTTATAGGACTGGTTCAGTCGCGTGATGCCTCGCCGTTGTTACCTGCCCGCACACACGGCCGATCGATGTTGACTACCGGCCGACTTGAAAGGTATCATTTCCGATCGGGTTAACTACACAAAGGGCTCCACATGAACCTGTCGCAAAAGTGCCAATACGCGTTGCGGGCGGTATTCGAACTGGCGACACGGCATGGCCAGGGACCCATCCCGGTCGGCCAGATCGCCGAGCAGCAGGACATCCCTGCGCGGTTCCTGGAGCTGATCCTCGTGCAGCTCAAGCAGGCCGGGTTCATCGAGTCCCGCCGGGGCGTGCAAGGCGGCTACAGCTTGTCGCTGGCGCCCAGGCAGATCAGCGTCGGCGACGTGATCCGCTCGATCGAGGGCCCGCTCATGCCCGTCAAACGCAGCGAAGACCGCCCCCGGCGGACGCCCCCGCCCGGCGACATCGCCTTTGGTCGCCTCTGGGACCGGGCCGAGAAGGCCGTCGCCAACGTCTACGACATGACCTCCTTCCAGGACCTGATCGACGAGGACAAGGCCGCCAGGTCGAAATACACCGCTGATTTCAGCATCTAGAAGACAATTCAATACCCCATGCCAGCAGTGCCGATAACTGCTATCATGCGCACCGGAAGTGCCGAGGGCGACCTCGCGATACAATCACGATTATTTCCGATGAGTCAGGCAACCAACCAAGCGAGACTGACCGGCCAGACAGCCGGCCTGCTGGAAAGGCTCCTGAGCCTGCCCAGCGCCGTGACGACCATGAACGCAGCGGCCGGCCTGCTCTGCATCGGCGCCGTCATGGTCTTGTCCGCCGAGTCCGGCACCGGACTCAAGGGCAACCTGGCCAACCCCCTGCTGCTCAACGCCGCCACCTTCAAACAGATGGCCTACGTCCTGATTGCCCTGGGCACGATGGTGGCTGTCTCGCGGACGGACTACCGCTGGTTCGGCCAGCGATGGTGGCTGGGGATCCGCCCGGTCTCGTGGCTGGTCCTGGTATCAGCCGTACTGGTGGGCCTGACGCTGGTGCCGGGGATCGGGGTGGAGCTCAACGGCGCGCGGCGGTGGCTGTCGCTGGGGATGGGCATCCGCTTCCAGCCATCAGAGCTGGCGAAAGTGGCCTTGGTATTGTGGCTGTCTGAGCGATTCGGCACCGGCCGGTCCAGCATCCGGGCGTTCTGGTTCGGGTTGTTGCCGGCCGGAGTCGTGCTGGTCGTCCTGTGCGGGCTGGTCGGCAAGGAGGACTTCGGCACGGCGGCCCTGATGGGGCTGGTGTCGCTGAGCCTGCTGACGGCAGCCGGGATGCACGTGATCTACCTGGTGCTTCTGATGGCCGGGACGGGCGCCGGTGGCTACGCCCTGATCGTCCTCTCGCCCTACCGCAGGCATCGGCTGGAGGCCCACAAGGACATCTGGGCCGACCCGATGGGCAAGGGCTACCAGGCGGTGCAGTCGCTGCTGGCGATCGCCGGGGGTGGCTGGATGGGGGTGGGCTTCGGCTCGGGCATGCAGAAGTACCGCTACCTGCCGATGGCGCAGAGCGACTTCATCTTCGCGACGATCTGCGAGGAGACGGGCTTTTTCGGGGCGATGGTCGTCATCCTGCTGTTCGCCGTGATCGTCTGGCAGGGGGCGTGCATCGTCGCCAGCTGCAAGGACGACTTCGGCAAGCTCGCCGGCCTGGGCATCGCCCTGACCGTCGGGCTCCAGGCAGCCATGAACATCGCCGTCGTGACCGTCCTCGTGCCGACCAAGGGCATCTCGCTGCCCCTGGTCTCAGCCGGGGGAACGAGTTTGATCGTGACCGCCGCGTCAGTGGGCCTTCTGGCCAGCATCGCCAGGCGGGCGGCGGCGGACGTAGCCGATACCGGGGAGTAATGTCTTTCGGGGCAGCCGTTTCCGTGACACACCTGACACAGAATCCGTCGTCGTCGTTGCAGGCAGAACCCGAGGCACAGCCCGCCAAGGCCGCCAGCGGCACGCTCCGCATCGCGGTGGCTGGCGGGGGCACGGGCGGGCACCTGTTTCCGGCCCTGGCAGTATTGAAAACGCTGCGGGGGCGACTTTCGCAGCTGGATACCGTCTGGCTGACCACGACCCGCCCGATCGACAGCCGGGTCCTCTCACAGCAGCGCGTCAGCTACCTGGCCCAACCGGTGCGGCCCTTCAGCAACCGCCCGTGGCACTGGCCGGGCTTCTGGCTCGCCTGGCGGCGATCGGTAAGCCTGGCCGGACAGACCCTGCAGGACGCGGGAGCGGAGGTCCTGCTGGCTACCGGGGGCTACGGTTCCGGTCCGGCGGTCGCAGCCGCGGCGAAGCTCGGCCTGCCGATCGGAATGCTCAATCCCGATGCCACGCCGGGCCTGGCCAATCGCACCATGGGCAAGAACGCTACCAAGGTCTTTGCCCAGTGGGACGTGACGGCCACACACTTCAAGCCCGGCCAGGCCGTCGTCACGGGCTGCCCAATCCGCGAGGAGTTCCTCACGACCGACAAGGTCCGCGGCTGCGAGGTCTTCGGACTGGACCCGCACCGGCCGGTGCTGCTGGTCAACGGCGGGAGCCAGGGCTCGCGGAACATCAACCTGGCGATGCTGGACCTGGTGGAATGGATGGTGACCACCTTCGGCGACTGGCAGGTCCTGCACGTGACCGGACAGGACGACTTCGAGCAGGTCAGCAAGGCCTACGCGAAGCGCCCCCGCTGGAAGGCCGTGGCCTTCACCAGCGACATGCCAGCCGCCCTGGTCTGCAGCGCCGCGGTCATCAGCCGGGCCGGGGCGAGCACCCTGGCGGAGATCACCGCCACCGGCAAGCCCTCCATCCTGGTCCCCTACCCGTACGACCGCCACAAGCACCAGAACGATAACGCCGCGGCCCTGGTCGCGGGCGGCGCAGCCGTCGTGATCGACGACCGCCTGGACGGCAAGGCCAACGCCGCGCCCCTGAAGGACGCCCTCCAGACGATCCTTGGAAACGAGATCAAACGCGCCGCCATGGCGGATGCCTCGCGGTCCATCGGCCACCCCGGCGCGGCCCGCGCGGTCGCCGACGCCCTGCTGGCAATGGCGGAACAGTACAAGCAGAAGACGGTCGTCAGCCGGATGATGAAACGCCGCGGAATCTGAGGGCCAGACCTGTGCTTGGCTCCGGTCCGATCAGTAGTTCCGCGCTGTACGGAGCCCCGCGTGAAACACTTCGAGCAACTGACACCCAGGGGGCGGGTCCGCAGGGTGTGTGCGGCTGCGCGAGAGGCGATGCGATGCTTCGGCCTGACCGCCACGCGCCTGCAACTCCTCCAGAATGAGAAGAACCCCGTCCTGAAGGTCGCAGCCGTGCCGACGAGGCGCGTGCCGCCGGCACGACGGCATTCAGGCGGCAACTTTGTCCTGCGGATCGACCGGACCGGTCTGCCCGCCCGACCCGCGATCCTCCGCTCACGGGCCTGCTGGCTGGAGTCGATTCTCCAGCAGACCGACGTGGTTGTGCCCGAGCCGATCACCAGCCTTCACGGCGACTATGTGGCAGTCATGCCTGCCCCGGGGCTGGGTGGAACGGCCCATTGCTCGCTGACCCGTTGGGTCGTGGGCAAGCCACGGCTGCTCCCGACCGGTCCCGGAGCCGAAGCGCTGGGCCAGGTCGGGCAAGTCATGGCGGAGTTGCATATGCACGGCCAGCGGTTCAAACCGGGCAAGGACGCTCAGTTCCCGCGCTACGACTTTGAGGGGCTGTACGGCCGGTCTTCGTGCTACTACCCCAAGGACGGCCTGGACTCGCTGGGGGCCGGCGCCCGCCGCCTCTTTGCCTTGGCCATGCAGCGGATGCGCCGCGTGATGGACCGCCTCGGATGCGGCCGGGATGTCTTCGGCCTGATCCACGCCGACCTGGTCCAGGTGAACTACATCTTTCACCGAGGGAAGGTCCGCGCGATCGATTTCGGCGACTGTGGCTACGGCTACTACCTCTACGACATGGGTGTGACCCTGTTGATGCTGCACGCCTTCGATCCCGATGGCAGCCAGCGGGCTGCCTTCCTCGAAGGCTATCGCCAGGTGCGGCCCCTGTCCGTCGAGCACGAGCAGTCTGCTGGACCTTTTCATCGCCGGCCGGGCCGTCGCGCTGGCACGCTGGGTCCTGGGCAACGCCGAGCGCCGCATGCCGGGGGACATCAGACTGGACAACCGACGCGATTGATTGGGTAAAGGATTGGCTGGCGGTATAGACGGAGCGACTGTCCTGGCGATGGCGGAACAGTACCGGCAAGAGACGGCGGTCAGCCGCACGGTGGCAGGGGAACGACAAAAGGTGTAGATTACGGTCTGGCTGCCCTGACGCATCCCGCGCGGGCGACGTGAGCCCCAGGAGGCACGTTATGACAGACTCGCCCGTAACCATCCTCGAACCAAGGCCAGGCTTTGTCATCGTACACGTGCAGGCCCAGCGTTTCGACGACGCCAGGCTTCAGGCTGTGAAGGCTCGGATCCTGGAGGCCGCGGCCACGTGCGGCCGGGCGCCGGTCGTGGTCGACCTGGGCAAGGTCGGCGTCCTGCCCAGTTTCGCACTGGGAGGCCTGGTGGAGCTCACCCGGGCTTTTGCGCGGACGGACGCAGGCTCGTCCTGGCAAACCTGCACCCCTTCATCCGCGAAACGGTGTCGCTGGCGCAACTGGACGAGGTATTCGAGATCGTCGAGGACGCGTCGAGGTTCGTGCCGTAGAGGCCCAAGGCCCTGGCCCGCGGCAAACAACGGCGCGTCCACCGGTGCCTGTCACCACACCACCACCAGCCGCACGCCGCCGATCACGTCCGGCTGCGTCCCGGCCGGGTGGCCCACGGGGTCGGGGTTCAGTAGCACCTGCAGGTCCGGCGAAACGATGATGTGCTTTCCGATCGGCAGCGAGTAGTACACCTCGAAGATCGTCTCCTGCGGCGCGGCATCCCGCGCCTCGCGGAAGTCCTCACTGAACAGCCCCTGCGCCATCGCCAGGCCGAGCACGTCCTTCTTGCGGCCGGGGATCGGCTCGGCCAAACTTGCCCCCAGCGACCACACGTTCGAGAACTGGCGGACCTGCCCGTGCGCGAAGCCGTACCGCGCGAGAAGCGTGACCCGCTGCGTCACCTGCTGATCGAAACTCAGCCCGAAGCCCGTGTCGTCGCGCCAGGTGCCCGAGCCGTCGAACCGCGCCAGCGGCTGCGGGTCGTACCAGAATAGCAGCCGGTAGTTGCCCGCCATGCCGCGGATCTCCGGCGATACCCCCACCTCGTAGATACTGAAGGTGTGGTCCTCACCCTGGTCGTGGAAGGCTGTTTTGAACCCGGTCTGGCCCGGTTGGGCCCGCGAATCCGCCACGGCGGCCTGCACGTAGAACCGATCCGCGGGCGAGACCTTGGCCCCAGCCGCCAGGCCCAACTGCGGCTACGGAACGCCGACGTTGTTGACCAGGGGCCTGGCCAGGAACTTGGTCACCTCGCAGTCAGCCACCGCGTTGGCGTCGAAGAAGTCCCTCAGGTCGATCTTGCCGAGGACCAACTGCACCTTCTTGTCGCAGAGGTCCTGGCGGAGGTAATATCCCGTCGAGCGGTGGTCGCGGAGCCGCCCGGTTCCTGTGTCCCTGGATGCCTGATCATATTCCGCACATAACGACGCGGGGTATCCGCAGCCGTCGCAAAGCGAACGGGAGGCAACATCTTGCGGATGATTCGAGGTCGCCCGGGACAGGGGTATAATATAGCTGCCATGAACCCGGTCGAACGCGCCAGCCGGAAGGCTGACCGGCCCCGGCTGGGCCAACTTTAGTGAGGGCACAAACATGCTCCTGGAAACCCTTCTGCTGATGAGCGGCGTACCGGCCCTGGGTCTGTTGTGGATTCCGAAGGGGGGCCACCCGGATTCCACCGAGCCCTTCCCGTCGCGGCTGCGTCCGAACCTGCGAGAAGAAGAAGAGGAAGAAGAAGAAGAAGAGGAAGAAGACGAGGAAGGGGAAGAAGAAGACGAAGAGGAGGAAGAGGAGGACCTTGAGGAACTCGAGGAGTTTGAGGAAGAGGAGGAATGGGAAGAGGAGGAGGAAGAAGACGAGGACGACGAATAGCCTCGCCACACCCGCCCGTACGGGCCAGCCTGTGCCCAGCCCATACCCGTTACCACAGGCGCTCAGGCACGCCGATTTCACGCGCAGATCACTCCCGCCGATCCGATCGCTGCCGTGATGATAAAAACGCACGCCCGGCCCCGCCCATGGCGGGGCCGCCTAGTCATAGACACACTCTCACTGAAATCCGATCCCAGCTGCCGTCACGTGAGCCGCGCAGGGCAACCCCGCAGCCTGCCTGCGGGGGACCCTGACAGGCAGATCCGCCTTCCAATCCAGCCGTCTATTCTTGCAACGCCGGGCGTTGCTTTTCGGAAACACAACGGCCAACATAAGATTCGTGATGTCGTAAGGCGTTTTTAAAAAGCAGCACGGCAGCGGGAGAACGTGGTCTATTGAAAACATGGCGGCACGACCGCTACCGCAGGCTTTGTCTGGTTTGGAGATCATAACGATTTTGCATGTAGATACTTATGTCATTGTGTCAACTCAAACCACGGTGATGAGCACCGATTGGCACGCAGATTGCTTGGAAAGAGGTTGTCTGGAAGAAGGTGTTGCAGCCATGCATCATGGGCGAGATGTTCCTTGCCCGTGGTCATCGCGAACACCAGGTTCGCCGGGCGGCTCTTGCGAGCCGGTGCGCAGGCGGAAGCAAGAGGGTATTCGCGGAATGTTGATGACCGCGGTCCTCTTATTTCGAACGAGTACATATTTCCGGCGGCCGACGGACGAGCGCCTTGAAAGGAATGCTCCAGGAGGCCCGCGAAGGCCTTCTAAAAAAATGTAAAATCTGCCCTCTATCGCAGCCTGTTGAGGCTGTTGATGTTGTTTTTTGTCAACGCCGCAACATGAAATGTGGCTAAACGCCAACATTTCGTCGTTGTGTGCGCTGGTACCATCTCCAAATTCCAACAAATGACAACTCCTGTATTTCCCGTAGATTACGGCGAGAAATCGGCTTGCGCAACCGTTTCGCCGAGGCACATGGCACGCATCTTGCTTGTAGGAAGGGTGTTCGAATCATAACTGAGTCTGAGTCGTGGGTGCAAGTAAGTCCTGACTGCGTCTGAGTCCTGACTGCGTCCGGGTCACGACCGTATCTAAGTCGCAATCGCATCTGAGTCGTGACTACGTCTGAGGCGTAACCGCATCTGAAGCATCGCCGGGTCCGAGGCAATCGCCGGGTCCTGGTGGTGGGTATGTCTTGAGCGTCACTAGGTCTTAGCTGGGAACTGGGTCTGGGTAATTTTCGCGCAGGACAAGGGTTCCTGCGCCTGCCTGTCTGCGGTGTGGTCTTACGTGCGGTTAAAGCACGAGGGAGCCTTTCTCTTTAAAGGAGGATGCACATGCGGAGTCTGATGATTGCATTGGTTGTGGGTCTGCTGGTTGCCCCGAGCTTCGGCTTGATCAACGTTGCGCTGACCGCGTCGAATCTGACGCCCAACGTCGGTGACACGATCACGATCACCGTCTCGGGCCAGGGCTCGGCGAGCGGTCTGTACGCACTCGGTCTGAACACCGTCGCCAGCACCTCGGATGGTGGCGCGCTGACCACGGTCGGCCCGGGCACGTGGGTTGCGGCGATGACCCCGCCGAACCCGTTCGTCACCAAGAACGGCACCGTCGCCGCCAATGGTGGCCTGTCGCAGTTCGGCTCGGAGCAGGTCAACTACCTGGCTCCCGACCCGACCTACGCCTTGAATGCCCTGGTTCCCGTGTTCAGCTACCAGGTCACCGTCGGGAATACGCCGGGCAGCCATGTGACACTGAGCCTGACGACCGGCACCTACGGTGGCTACAAGTGCGCCGAGACGAGCAAGGCGACCGCGATCGGCACCCTGACGCCGGTCACGATCACGATTATGCCGGAGCCGGCCACGATGGTCCTGCTGGCTATCGGTGGTCTGCTGGTGGCCCGCCGTCGCCGCTGGTAGTCGGTTCGCCAGGCGACTTTCACGACCCACAGTATAAGGAACAAGCCTGACAAAGCGTCGCGACCCATAACGGTCGCGACGCTTTTTTTGTTGACTCGCCTTGTCGCTTCCCGCCAGCAGTACTGCAGCACGGAACATGCCCGGACGCAAACATATCTCGACCTGTTAACAATCCTCGACCCAGCATGTCCTCAATCTTTCCTAGGTGGGCGCTGTTGCCTTTCGTCAACATGGCCACACAGAATGTAGCCTCACGCCAACATGCCTGAACCGCACGCTCCGCAGGGCCTTTTTTAACAGCAAATGGCAAAGCTTGTCCTGCCCAAGGATTAGGAACGAAAGTCCCCCTGGCGGTGGGGGTGCACGCCCGCATGGCACGCATCTTGCTTGGTAAAGGGGTGTCCGTGCAAAAGAAGGGCGCAGGACGAGTGTTCCTGTGCAACCCTATCGGTTCTCTGGTATAGCGTGCAGTCAAGGCACGAGGGAGCATTTCTTTAAAGGAGGATGCACATGCGGAGTCTGATGATTGCATTGGTTGTGGGTCTGCTGGTTGCCCCGAGCTTCGGCTTGATCAACGTCGCTCTGACGGCGTCCAACCTGACGCCCATGCCCGCTGACGTGATCACGATCACGGTCTCGGGCCAGGGCTCGGCGGCCGGTCTGTACGCGCTCGGCGTCAACAGCGTCGCCAGCACCTCGGATGGTGGCGTGCTGACCACGGTCGGCCCGGGCACGTGGGTTGCGGCGATGATCCCGCCGAACCCGTTCACCACGAAGAACGGCGTCGTCGCCGCCAATGGTGGCCTGTCGCAGATCGGCTCGGAGCAGGTCAACTACCTGTCTCCGGACCCGACCTACGCCTTGAATTCCCTGGTTCCCGTGTTCAGCTACCAGGTCACCGTCGGGAATACGCCGGGCAGCCATGTGACGCTGAGCCTGACGACCGGCACCTACGGTGGCTACAAGTGCGCCGAGACGAACAAGGCGACCGCGATCGGCGCCCTGACGCCGGTCACGATCACGATCATGCCAGAGCCGGTCACGATGGCCCTGCTGGCTATCGGTGGCCTGCTGGTGGCCCGTCGTCGCCGCTAGTAGAAATTCGGATGCGGCTTTCCTAAGCCGCAATCGAAGAGAAGCTTAAGAAAGGGTCGCGATCCATCATGGGTCGTGACCCTTTGCTTTGTCCACGGCGGCTGGCAGGCCTTTTGCCGGCTGCCCGTTGAGGGCACCGGCGGTACTGGGAGACAACTCATCGGCCTTGCCCGCGGGAGGAGTGTCATGTAGCCGGCGGACACAGTCGGCCCTTCACAGCGAACGACACCCCGTCACCAAGCGGTTCCTGATTGTAATTCGTGGCTTTCGCAGGACTTATGAACCTCCCGGACGGGAGGTGCCAACCGCTGTCGCCAGCGGCCGAATGTCCTGTAAAATGCGCTACCATTTTCCGCGCACTGTGGTAACATGAGGGTTGGAGGGCGAAGCGTCTTCGCCTTATTCGTGCCCGTTTCCCGGCTTCGTTAATCAGGGGAGTACTGTAATGAAGCACGCCTTTTTTCCCGTGCTGTTGGCGGTTGCATTCTGCGCCTTGCCGCTGCTGACAGCCTCCGGGGCCAGTCCGGTCGTGATCAACAACCCGTGGATCGTCAACGACCGCGTGGCCGACACGCACAACCTCAACACGATGGCGACGACGTACATCAATGCCTACACCCCCGGCGGCGTCGTACTGCCGGCGAGCAACCAGGACAAAGCCATCAACATCTTCAACAACCAGAAGCGCCGCCTCTACCACTGGGCCGACGAACCGCCGAGCGTCGGCGGCAATGACATCAACGATCCGACGTACAACCAGAACGTGTTCGGCTGGGGCCTGTGCGGGCGGCACGCCTGCCAGGGCTGCACGATCGCCAAAGCGATGGGCTTCGGAGAGCGAAAGATCTCGGTACCCGGCGACTGGCAGATGGAGTTCATCTACGACGGCGGCAACCACCTGTTCCACACCATGATGACCTTCTACGTCATGACGGGCACGAACATGACCGGGCACATCGCCAGCTGCGATGAGATCAAGGCCAACAACAACCTGGTGCTCAACGCCGTGGCCGAAAACCGGGCCTGCCCGGGCTTCCTGCTCTGCGGCGACACGGCATCGGGTGAAGTGAGCATGGTCAACAGACTACAGCGACGGCGGCGACGCGGCCGTGACTACCCGCTGGACCGGCAACATGGACCTGCGGTCGGGCGAGGTGTTCCACCGTGGCTGGGACGCCTGGCAGAACGAGTGCCCGACGCCCGTGACCAACGCGGACGGTGATCCCGGCGCCGACCCGCCCTACCACCACGAGTGCCAGTACGACTACAAGGACTGGAACAACTTCCCGTACTGGGAGCCATACGGGCAGGTCATCTCCTACATCAATACCAGCAAGGCCACCTACCGCCGCTGGGCCAACGGCACCGATACCCTGACCCCGGACTTCCGCAGCGCCGCCTACCAGGCCCTGCTGGACCCGAGCAGCACGGGCATCGCCACGTACTACCAGGACAGCATCACGCCGGACCTGCACGGCGCGACGGTCAACGTCCAGGGCCAGGCGGTCTTCAAGATCAACGTCCCGTTCTATCTCACCGACGCCAGCTTCAGCGGCACCTTCGTCCGGGCCACCAGCAGCGACGTCTGCAACGTCCTGTTCTCCACCAACGGCACGAGCTGGACAACGGTCTACACCGCGCCGGTCGGCACCACGGTCGTAACCAACCAGAGTCTGCGGAGCAACATCTTCGGCAACTGGCAGACCTGGTACATCATGGTGCAGGTCAAAGGCGCCGCGGCCCTGGCCAACGCCGGCGTGTCCAACTTGGTCGTCCAGACGATCTTCGAGCACAACAAGGGAGCCCTGCCATACCTGGACAATGGCGTCAATCACATCACGGTGACCATGGACAACCCGTCAGCCTTGGGCAGCACGTCCATGCTGAAGATTACCTACAAGTGGAAGGAGTATAGCGGGTCCGACTGGACCATTGACAAGGCCCTCGTCAAGTACGTCAACACGAGCCCGGCGAGCTTTACCGTCTGCACCGGCGGGCCCAGCAAGCCGTGGAAGAACAGCGGCAAGTCCTACGATGTGCAGCCTCCCTCCGGCTCGTACCCGGTTGTTCCCCGCACCGAGTACATTCAGATGGAGATCGTGCCGACCCCGCCGGCGGACGTGACACCCCCATCGGCTGTCGCCGACCTCCGCGGCAACGGCTCCCCGGGCCGCACCAGCGTGCCGCTGGCCTGGACCGCCCCCGGCAACGACGGCAGCGTCGGCGAGGCCACCGGCTACGACCTGCGCTACAGCACCAGCCCCATCACCGACGCCAACTTCGCCAGCTGCCCGCAGGCCGCTAACGTGCCCGTGCCCCAGGCGGCCGGCGGCACCGATACCTTCACGATCACCGGCCTGACCCCCAGTACGACCTACTACTTCGCCATCAAGGCCTTCGACGACGGCGGCAATTACGCGGCCATCTCCAATATCTTCAGCACCACCACCATGGCCGTGGATACCCAGGCGCCCAATGTTGTCAGCAATCTGGCGGCCGCAGCGACAGCCACGCTGGGCCAGTTCACCATCACCTGGACAGCCCCGGCCGACAACGGCAACGGCTTCGTGGCTACCTATGACCTCCGCTACTCCACCAGCCTGATCACCGATGCCAACTTCTCCAGCGCCACCGTGATCAGCGGCCTGGGCACCCCCAAGAGCGCCGGCAGCGGCGAGTCCTTCACCGCCAACAGCCTGCCCACCGGCGTGACGGTGTACTTCGCACTCCGCTCGGCCGACGACAGCGGCAACTGGTCGCTGATCTCCAACGTCCCGACCGCCAAGAAGATGATCGGGACAATGACCTTCCAGAACGGCGTGGCGCCGACCTCGGGCTATACCGGCTGCCAGGACACCTACATGAGCGCCGCGGCGGTCACCACCAAGTACGAAGGCTCGACGGAGCTGCAGGTCGCCGGCATGGGCGGCGGGACCAACCGCCGCCGGGCGATCGTCAAGTGGGACATGAGCGCCAACCTGCCGACCTCCGCGGTCATCACCAAGGCCACCCTGTACCTGTACGCCTCCAGCAACTGTCAGTCCGACCCGAACGGCGGGCAGTACGCCGCCTATCGCGTAATGACACCGTGGACGGAGGCCGCCGTGTCCTGGAACATGCCCTGGGTCGTCTCCGGCGGCGCGGACATCGAGAGCACGCAGGACGCCCTCACCAGCAAGCAGACGACCTCGGGCGTCTGGTACGCCTGGGACGTGACCACCCGCGTGCAGAACTTCATCGCCAACCCGGCCAACAACAACGGCTGGGTGATCAAGACCTACAATGACGGCCAGATGAACCAGGACTGGTTCTACGCCAACGAGTATGCCGGCGACCTCACGCTGCACCCGAAACTCGTCATCACCGACACCCCCCTCATCCCCGACACCACACCGCCGCAGCCGGTGACCGACCTGGCCGCCACCAACCCCTCGGCCAACAGCATCACGCTGACCTGGACCGCCCCGTCCGACTACGCCGACGACAGTTCCGGCCCCTACAAGTGCGCCAGCTACAACCTCCGCCGCAGCACCAGCCTGATCACAGCGGCCAACTTCAACTCGGCCACGGCCGTGGCGACGGCGGCCCCCGGCGCGCCGGCGCACCCAGACGCTGGTGGTGACCGGCCTGACGCCGACCACGACCTACTACTTCGCCATCAAGTCCACCGACGCCAACGGGAACGTCTCGGTGATGTCGAACGTACCGTCGGTGACGACGCTCCAGCCGGACACGACGCCTCCCAACTGGATCGGCAACCTGGTGGCCAGACCGTCCGCGGCGGGCGGCGTGGACCTGACGTGGACGGCGCCGTCCGACTACGGCTGCAACGGCTCGGGCCCCTTCACCTGCAACAGCTACAACGTGCGGTATAGCACCAGCCCGATCACCGAGGCCAACTTCTCGTCTGCCACGCAGGTGGCGTCGGTTCCGACCCCGAATGCCCCGGGTTCAGCCGAGACACTCACTGTGACCGGCCTGGCCACGAACACGGTGTACTACTTCTTGATCAAGGCGGCGGATGCCGCGGTGCCGGCGAACGTGTCGGAGATCTCGAACCTGGCGTCGTCGAAGTCCTCGGTCATGGGCGTGAAGACCCTGCAGGTGGGTCTGAATAGCTACGCCGGCGCGAAGGACTCGTACGTGAACGGCGGCGCCGTGACCACCAACTACGGCACGAACGAGCGCATGACGGTCTGCGGCTACTACGACCTGGGAGGAAGCATGTCGCTCCAGCGCGGCGTGGTGAAGTTCGACGTCTCGAGCATTCCGGTCAGCACCGTGCTGACCAGCGCCACGCTCTCCCTGTACAGCTATGACGCGACCCAGGTAAAGGGCAGCACGGGCTTCTACGGCGCGTATCCGCTGACCAAGGACTGGACCGATACCCAGGTCACCTGGAGCATCGCCAAGACGGGCACCAGACTGGACGACGGCTGGCGGCGATTTCGTCGGCACCCCCGACGGCACGAGCCCCAAGCAGGCCGTGGCGACGGTCTGGTACCCGTTCGACGTAACAGCCCGAGTGCAGGGGTGGCTGACGAGCCCGTCGACAAACTTCGGTTGGGTGATCAAGTGCACGGATGAGAACCTGCACAACCAGGACCGCTTCTACCAGTCCGACACGACCAACGCCACGCTGCGGCCGAAACTGGTCCTCAGCGACATGGTCGCACCGGTGCCGGGCGACATCAACGGCGACGGCAGCGTGGACGTAATTGACCTGCTGACCCTCGTGGACAGCTTCGGCGCCGTCTGCGGGGTGGATCGCAACTACGATCCGCTCTGCGACTTCAACGGCGACGGTTCGGTCGACGTCATCGACCTGCTGACCCTCGTCGACTACTGGCCGCAGTAACCAGGGAAGAGAGTCCCGAGTCCTGACGGCTGGGTCCTGAAGCCAGTCAGCAGGACGCGGGAGTACAGACAACCTACGCCGCGGGTGCCGAGAGGTGCCCGCGGCGTTTCTTTTCACCCGGGTGACCCGGGCGCCGGCGAGCGGCTCAACGCGGGGTGGGCGCCGCCCCCGGGAAGTCGGTATGATGGCCGCGCGGCAGCCCTGACGGAGCAGCCATCGCTGGTATCCAGGTCCTGAGCGAAGTCGAGGGATGACCTGCCCGTGAATGGTCTTTGAAACCACCTCAAGAGATGGGGGCGCCATGGGCCGGCGCGTGCAATAAAATGACCAGGCACGGCCCGGCGGTGTCGCCGGGCAGCGAGTCTCGCGGCGCTCGGTTCATAGCGGGAACATGAAATGCAATACTTCAAGCCCACCGGCCGCTTCTTCGTCGGCGACTGCATGCCGTTCTACCACGATGGCACGTTCCACGTCTTCTGGCTGCTCGACGAGGACCACCACAAGGGTCGGGGCGGCCTGGGCGGTCATCAGTGGGCCCACTGCTCCACCCGGGACCTGGTCCACTGGGAGCACCATGACCTGGCTGTGCCCCTCGACCAGGATTGGGAAGGCTCCATCTGCACCGGGTCCGTCTTCTTCCACGACGGCGTCTACCACGCCTTCTACCCCACCCGCAAGCCCGACCGCGCCGAGGTCATGAGCCACGCCGTCAGCAACGACGGCATAGCCTTCCGCAAGCTCTCGCCCAATCCCTTCGTGACCGCGCCAGCCGGCTTCACCCCCAACAACTTTCGCGACCCCTTCGTCTTCGCCGATGACGCCGGCCGATTCCACATGCTTGTCACATCGATGTTCGCCGAGTACCCGCTGAAGGACTGGGGCGGCTGCCTGCTCCGCTACTCCTCCGGCGACCTGGTCCACTGGCAGTTGGAAGGCCCGTTCCTCGTGCCCGGCGCAGAGGCCCGATACGCCGGCATTCCCGAATGCCCCGACCTCTTTGCCTGGAACGGCCGATGCTACCTGCTCTTCGGCTCGAACCTCATGGCCCGCTATCGCATGGCCGCCAGTCCCATGGGCCCGTGGATCCGCCCGCCCGTGGAGAGCTTCGACGGCTCCTTCGCAGCCGTCATGAAAACCGCGCCCTTCGGCGCCGATCGCCGCCTCGGCGTGGCGTTCCTGTGCTCGCGCAAGGACAACCACGACCAGGGCGAGCGCCAGTGGGCCGGCAACATGATCTTTCGCGAACTGGTCCAGCTCGACGATGGCACGCTCGGCACACGGTTCGTGAAGGAGATGATCCCAGCCACGGGCGACAGGCTCAGCCCCGCCTTCGAGGCCCTGACCGGCGGCGTGCGCGGCACAAGCCAGGCCATCCGGCTCGACGCGACGCAGGGCTTCGAAGTCGCCGCCTTCGACGACCTGCCCGTCAACTTCAGACTCCGCTGCACCGCAAGGCCCGGCCCCAATACCGCCGCCTACGGACTCGGCCTCCGCGGCGCGGGCCGCTACGAAACCCGCTACGACCTCCGCATGGACTGGCACCACCGGACCATCTCCCTGGCCGGCGAGAGCGTGCCCACGACCATCGACCTGCGCGAGCCCTGCCAGATCGACATCATCGCTACCGGCGACATCATCGACGTGTGCGTGAACAGCCGGCAATGCATCATCAACCGCTGCCCGCAGCTGGCGGGCCAGCGCCTGTTCTTCTTCTGCCAGCATGGAACGGTGCAGTTCGGCGAGATCAACGTCCGGCCGGTGGGGTAGGCGACCCAGGCAAGATGGTCAGAACGGACTCGCGATTCGAATAGGTTCGCGGGAGTGTGGATCAACTGGGCCCAGTAGGATTCGAACCTACAACCAAAGGATTATGAGTCCTCTGCTCTACCGTTGAGCTATGGGCCCCTGGCACCTGCGGCATTGCGACCGAACCAAAGGCGCCCATATAGTCTAGCCGAAACAAGCGGCAACAGAAAGCCCAACGCGAGTGCAGCCGGCCCGACAGGAGTCAGAGCGACCCCCTGGCGCAAGAGCGAGATCCCCGGCGCAAAAATGAAGCGGAAAGCATATCGGGCTTGTGCCCGTCGTGCTTTCCGCTTCGCTGCTCGTGAGTCGCTCAGTGGCAACTCACATCTCACACTACAAGCATAGCCCACCAACAACCCGAGGCAAATCAATCTGTGGCGGGTTGTGCCACTGTCGCGGCGCACTTGGCAAGAATCGGCGGCGGCGCCCGCGGCGTATTCCTCCAGCAACGAAAACCCATGGCACGCACCCGGCCTGGCAGACCCGGACCGGAACCTACGCCCTGTCCGGCTCATCCTTCCGCGCCGCAGGTTGAGGACTCTGCTCGCCACCGCCTTGCGCCTTGGGCCGCTGCAGCGGGAACAGGATCGTCTCCCGGATGCTCGGATTGCCCGTCAGGAGCATCACCAGCCGGTCCATGCCCATGCCGATCCCGCCGGCCGGCGGCATGCCGTACTCCAGGGCCGTCACGAAGTCCTCGTCCATAACGGCCATTGTCTCGTCTTCCTGGCCGGCCAATTGGTTGCGAAGCGTCGCCTCCTGGACAGCCGGGTCGTTCAGCTCGGTATAGGCGTTGGCCAGCTCGGTATCGGCCACAAACAGCTCGAACCGCAGCGCAATCGACGGGTCTTTCGGGTCCCGGCGGGTCAGCGGGCACAGCTCGGCCGGATAGTCCAGCACGAACGTCGGGTTCACCAGGTGCGGCTCCACGAAGTGCTCGAAGACATCGTTGACGACCACCGCGTCATCCGCGATCTTCTTGGCGATGCCGATCTGGGCGGCCTTGGCGCGAACGGCCGGGATGTCGCGCATGTCCAGGCCGACGTGCTCGCTGAACAGATCCGCGTACTTGCGGCGCGGCCAGGGCGGGGTGAAGTCGATGTCCCGGTCGCCGTACTTGCGGACCAGGCCCCCGCCCAGCCGATCGATGCAGCGGATCACGATGGTCTCGGCCAGGTCCATCATGTCGTTGTAGTCGCCGTAGGCCTGGTAGGCCTCCATCAGGGTGAACTCCGGGTTGTGCCGGGTATCGATGCCCTCGTTGCGGAAGACGCGGCTGAACTCGAAGACCCGCTCCATCCCGCCGACCAGCAGCCGCTTCAGGTACAGCTCCGGGCTGATCCGCAGAAACAGGTCGATGTCCAGCGTGTTGTGATGCGTGGTGAACGGCCGCGCCGCCGCCCCGCCGTAGATCGGCTGCAGCACCGGCGTCTCGACCTCCAGGAAGTTCCGCTCGACCAGCACATCGCGGACGGTGTTGATGATCAGCACCCGCTGTCGGAAGGTCTTCATCACCTCCGGGTTGGTGAACAGGTCCACATAGCGCTGGCGGTAGCGGATGTCCGGGTCGGTCAGGCCATGCCACTTCTCCGGCGGCGGCCGCAGGGCCTTGGACTCCACGAACACCCGCTCGGCCCAGAGCGTCGGCTCGCTGGTCTTGGTCCGGCCGAGCTTACCTTCGGCCGCGACGATATCCCCAAGGTCGAGGAGTTTGGCCGCCTTCCAATCAGCCTCGGGCAGGATGGATCTGGACAGGCCGAGCTGAAAATCACCGGTGCTGTCGCGGAGCGTGATGAAGATCAGCTTGCCGATGTCGCGAAGCAGCACGATCCGCCCAGCCGCGCGGTTCTTGACCTCGCTGGTCTGGCCAGCCTCGATCTTGAGCCGCTCGACCTTCTCGCGGAGCATCTGGTTGGGGAGGATCCGGTCGATCCGCCCGCCATAGGGATCTATGCCTAACTCCCGTAACTGCTGGAGCTTCTGCTTACGTGCCTCGATCAGGTTGTCACTCATGGAACACATCCACATGGTCTGGCGGGCAGACGGAATCTCGCCAGCCAGATTGCCAATCACTCACTCGCGGACCGTCCGGGGCCCGCATGGTAGCCCTGCATGCTAGCGTCCGGTACGCCGCGCGGCAACCGTCGGCCGGGGCTTGACTGTACGCGTTTTGCGTGCGATTGTATACCATATGCGTGCAAGCCGAGCCATCCAGGCCCTTTTCCCAGCCGTCCGAACGGCTATTCTGGCTGCGTTACTGCTCGATCCGGAGCGGGAGTGGTATTTCCGGGATCTGGCCAAGCATCTCGGCCTCCCACCGTCCAGTCTGACGCGCGAACTGCGAGACCTCACGGATGCCGGCATCCTTCGTCGGCGCAGGGATGGGAACCGCGTGTACTACCGGGCCGATCCTGCCTGTCCGTTTCTGCCCGAACTGCGGGGCTTGCTCTTGAAGACGGCCGGGCTAGCGGACGTGTTGCGCGAACTCCTGCTGCCCTTCCGGGAACGCATCACATGTGCGTTCATCTACGGCTCCATCGCCCAGGCCCGGGAGGTGTCTGAGAGCGACGTTGACCTGATGATCATCGGCCAGGCAGGACGTTTCGAGTTGACAAGCGCCATCCGAACAGCCCAGGAGCGACTTGCCCGCCCCGTCAGTGTCACATTGTACAAGCCTGATGAGTTCGCTATAAAGGCTTCGGACAACCACTTCGTCCGGGCTGTCCTCAATAAGCAGCACCTCTTCGTGGTAGGCAACGAACATGACCTGGACGCAGCTCGAAAATCAAAGACGGGTCGCGCCGGAACCCGCGACCAAGCCCGAGATCGATGACCTCCTCGCCCTGGCTGGCCGAAACCTTCAAGATGCCGCCCTATCAGGCTTATCCCCTGACGGCCGTTTCAGCATGGCCTACAACGCCGCACGTGCTCTTGCCACTGTCGCCATCCGCGCCAGCGGGTACCGCATAAAACAGACGGGCGGAGCACACTACAACACCTTCCTGGCCCTGCCCTTGGCGATGGGGGCCGCCTTCGAGGCCCTCGCTGCGTACTTCGATACGTGCCGGCAATCCCGAAATGACCTGAGCTACGACGCCGCGAACGTGGTCAGCCAGAGCGATGCCGCGGAGCTGCTCAAGAAGACAATCCGTTTCCGAAAGGATCTGGAAGAGTGGCTGCGAAAGAACCACCCCACACTCGTTTAGGCCCTGGGAGCTGGCCCGACAGTCGAGTCCGGCTCCAGGATCTCCGGCAGGTCCGATAACACCAACGACGCAATCCGTCGCAGAATGTCCGATAGCTTTGCCAAAGCCACCACATCCTGTCAGCCGATGATTTATGCGGACGACTCCGCCGGTGATGGTCGGCGTCGGCGGGTGGAGGTGCGCGGTATGAACATCGTCATCCTCGGAGCGGGCGGGCACGGCCGCGTCGTGCTGGACATCCTCCAGCAGGCTCGGGAACACGTGGTCAAGGGGTTCCTGGACAGCAACCCCCAGGCTCTGGGGACGGCGGCTCGACGGCGCCCTGGTCCTGGGCGGAACCGACCTGCTGCCGGACCTGGCCGCCCAGGGAGTTGAGGGCGCGGTCGTCGCCATCGGCGACAACGGCATTCGCCGGCAGTTCGCCGACGCAGTGGACGTGGCCGGCCTGGAATTGGTCAATGCGATCCACCCGTCCGCCAACCTGGCCCGCACGGTGACGGTCGGCTGCAACGTGGTGATCGCCGCTGGGGCGCTGATCTGCGCCCACTGCCAGATCGGCGACTCGGTGATATTGAATACGGGCTGCATCGTCGACCATGAATCGATGGTGGGCACAGCCGTACACATCTGCCCGGGCGTCCGCCTCGCCGGGCACGTAGCCATCGAGAGCGGCGCGTTCGTGGGGATCGGCGCAACCGTGATTCAAAACCTGCGGATCGGCTACGACGCGGTGGTCGGCGCGGGCAGCGTCGTGATCGAGGACGTTGAGCCGATGACCACGGTGGTCGGCGTGCCCGCTCGTGTCATTCGGAACAAACCGGTATTCGACCCAGCCGTCGCACTGCAGGTCCTCAAGCCGGCGGCGGCCCTGCGATAAGCGAAACTCAATCCTCCCAATAAGCGATCCGGCCACGCAGTTTGCGTGGCCGCGTCGTTATTGTGCTTTCCGGTAAGTTCGGCGATCATATCATTGTCAGGTCGGCCGGACGCAACAGCCCGGGTCGATCACAGGAGTGCATGGGACGGCAGCCGCGTGAGAGTGGAATGGGACGGCAGACGGGAACGCTGACATTCGAGGAGTGGGTCGAGTACGTCTTCGCCTGGCCGGTCGGCGAGCCGGAGTGGTACATGCGTCAGGACGAGCAGGGCCGCCCGCTGGACTGGTGGAAGCCGGTCCCGCCGGTGCTGGCGACGTACCTGGCGGAGTCTGTTTGAGAATGCGGCCCCTCTGGCGGAGCGCTACACGGCCTACCAGCTCAACCAGGGCTTCTGGTACCTGGCGGGCACGGCATCGGGGTACTTCCACATCGCCCGCGAGCCAGCCGTACCCGTCCCGCTGCAGCAGCGCTGGGTGCGGGCGATCTTCCCGCTGTTTCGGGACCTCTTCCAGAGGGTATGCTCCAAGCACCTGAGCCACCTGGACGCGGCCTCAGCCAACCCGCTGAACTCCGCCTGCTACATGTTCTGGGACATGGACTGCCTGGAGGGGGCGGCGATGTTCCCCGGCTATGAACACCTGGTCGACCCCATCTTCGAGGTCCTCGAGCAGATCCTGGGCCTCAAGTCCCCCCCCTGCCGCGAGAGCGCCCTGCACGGCCTGGGACACCTGCAGCCATACCACCCCGAGCGCGTGCGGCGGATCATCGATGAGTCCATCCGCCAGTCGGAGTGGAACTCGCCGCGACTGCGCCTCTACGCCCGCCGGGCACGAACGGGGACGGTGCAGTAGGGGGACAGGGTCCGTTGTTCGTGGTCGGTGGTCCGTTTTTGAAATGCATCCCAGGGAAATAGCCACCCCGATCTTGTTTGTTGACCATTGCCAAGGAGCCGGTTGCGATGTGACCGCCCTGCGGGCGGTCGAAAGCGGCCGGGCCGCGCCCCAATAGCGACTGGAGACTTCGGAAAGGGTCGGCGGCAAGGCCGGAAGGCGTGCCGGCTGTGGAATGGCCAGCGGATGGCTGGTTCTGCGCGTACCGCCAGCGCGGCCGCATCCGATGACTGGCTCACTGGACCGCGTCTCAGCCGGTCATTCGTTCCGCCAGGGCCTTTTGCACGTGGCCCAGTCGCAGTTTGCCCAGGGTTCCTTCCCGACGCGGGCTGGCCGCCAGGAGTGTCGCGAAGCCCGCATGCACCACCATCACCGTGGCGATCAGGGCATGGAACCGCCGGGCTCCGGTCACGTTCCCATCATCCAGCCCCCAGAAGAGCTTCACGCGGGCATTGACCCGCTCCACGGAGGTGCGGCCCTTGTAGAGCCGCTCGAACTTCTTGGTTGCCCGGGGAATCGGCGGGAACCGCCGCAGGTCGATCGCGCAAGCCACTCGTACCGTCTTGCCGTAGTCCTTGCCGGCGTTGCACAGCCCCTCGCTGGGGCACGGCCAGCCCTCGTGCCGGGCCGGACAGCGGTACTTGATCGTCTTGCGCTGTGGCTCATGGCCAATGTAGGCCATCTTGTGCCGCACCGGCGGCTCGCTGTGCCGGTCATAGCAGTACACCGTCCCGGCCTCATCGTAGGTGATGTTGCTGGTCCCATCGTGCCCGGGCAGCATTTCTTCGGTGTGATCCTTCCAGAGACTGCGGTTCTGGATCACGGGCCGGATTCCCTCCTTGTCCAGCATCTTATGCACATCCCGACTGTCGGCCGCCTTGTCATAGGCCGTGGTCTGGATGCGACCTTCCGGCAGATTCGCCTTGGCCTGTTCGATCAACGCCGGCAGCGTACCCCCATCGTCGATGTGGGCACTGGTCGTACGGTAGGCCAGGATCAACTCGTGCCGGGCATCCACCAGCAGATGCAACTTGTAGCCGAACCATTCGACGATCTGGGTGACCTTGCCTTGCTCGTCGGTATACTCCTTGCGCCCCCGGTCGGCTGGGGCAAGCCTTCGGCCACTTCCTCGGTCGCCTCCGCCTTGCGGCGAGCGTGCAGGGCGGTGGCATCGCCGGCGGTGTGTTTGCCCAGGTCGTCCACCACACAGGCCAGTCGCTGGATCATCCGGTCAAAGACACCACGCAACTGCGACCGGTGGGGCTCTTGGCCCAGCACATCCAGGAACCGGGAGATATTCCACTTCTCGGGCACACCGGCTTCCTCCGTAATGCCGATCAGGTGTCGCAGTCCCTCGTTGCGTCGCAACTCTGCCAGGCAGGCCTCATAACTGGCATGCCGCAACGCAATCGTCAGCAGCACCACGCCCCAGAGGACGTGAACGGGATAGTCGTTGCGACCGCGGCCGCGGTGCTGACGCAACCCCTCCAGGAGAGCCGCATCCGGGATAGCGGCCAGCAGTTGCTTGAGCGTCTGCAGGCTGGGACTGTCTTCCAGGCATCCCCAGGCAAACAGCGGTTCGGTCATCGCGATGTGCATGAGCAACCCTCCTTGGCTTCGCAGGGCTCCATTGTACACCGCAACCGATCCCCGCACCAGGGGTCCGGTGGTCGAAAAATCCACAAGAGAATTGTCCCGATTGCCCTGGCAGGTCGCAAGACACCTTGTCTGCGGGGAAGACGCTTTGCCCCCTCCGTCCAACGCACTCACACAAATGAAGTTCCACACATCGCAACCGCCTCATTGCCAAGGGGGAAGATCTGTACCCTTCGACATAGGGCTGGTATAATGCCAGATATGAAATCCTTGCTGGAAAGCAATCCACACCTGGCCGATCCGAAGAAGCGTGAAGCCGTGATCCGGCAAAACGCCCTGGAGTCATCCGTCTTTGAGGGTGCCCGCGGCCTGCCGCGTCAGGCAGGCGTCTCGCGCAGCGCCGCACAAGGGCCTCGGCGAAGAAGCTCGACAAGGGTCCGTAGTCGACCAGATAGCCCTGCTTCACTCCTGCCAGGTACGCAGCCTGCCTCACCCTGGAACCGGGCCCCGTGAACCCATAGTTCGGTGCCTGCAGACCCGCTTGAAGCGCCATCAGGTCTGCCACCCACCTTGCCAACCTCCCGTTCCCGTCCCGAAAGGGATGGATCAGCAGCAGCTCCGCATGCACCTCGGCCATGCGGCGTGCGGCTTCCGACAGCGGTCCTGGGCGGCACGGCGTGCAACGGGCCAGAGTACCGTTCTCAAGACCCTGCATGTTTGCAGCAACACGAAAAGCCGGCGGCCATTGAAAGCCTGCCTTGGCCAGCTCCACTGTACGATAGCGCCCCGCCCACTCATAGATGCCACCCAGCCAGTCACGGTGCATTTGGCACAGCAGCCCCGCAGTCAGCTGGGTATCGGGACCGGTCTGCGCCAAGTACTGGGTCTACGCCCTAACCAGCGCCTCGAACTCGGCGCGGTCCATCTCCGACTTACGCCGAATGCCGCGCAGATTACGCAATACGCGGCCGTGCGAGCCCGGTTGCGATTCCGCCTCGGGTCCGCTGGGCGTAACATACCTGCTTGGTACTCTCCGCTGCGCCATGTTTCACTTGCCAGCAAGCAAGGACCAATGATCGTATTAATGGGGAACTGGAGGCGATGTCACCGGTGGATTCGTTGCCGCTGACCGCTAACTGCTGACCGCTGACGCCGCCCTACAGCATCCCCCTGAACACCTTCACCACCTCGTCAACATCTTCCTCCGCCAGGTTCGGATGGAACGGCAGGGCGATCGTTCGGTCGGCAACGCGCTCGGTGGCCGGGAAGTCGCCGCGCTGGAAGCCGAACTTCTCGGCGTAGAACGGCTGCAGGTGGATCGGGGCGAAGTAATTGTTGCAGCCGATCCGCCGCTCTCGCAGCTGCGCCAGAACCCGGTCGCGATCCTTGGCCTCGTAGGTGTCAGCCAGCTTGACCACGAACACGAACCACGACATCCCCACGTGCGGCTCGATCTTCTGCAGGCTGATCCGTTTCTCGTCCGCCAGCCGCTTACTGTACATCCCCGCGACGCGGCCCCGCTTGGCGACCAGCTCGTCGATCCTCGCCAGCTGGCTGGTGCCCAGCGCCGCCAGGATGTCCGGCATGCGGTAGTTGTAGCCCATCCGCGGATGGGCCAGCCAGCCGCTCCCCGGGTCGCGGCCCTGGTTGCGCATCGAGCGGGCCATCATCGCCACGTGGTCATCGTCGGTGATCAGCACCCCGCCCTCGCCCGTGGTCATCTGCTTGTTCGGGTAGAACGCGAACAGCCCGATGTCCCCGAGCATGCCAGCCGGGCGGCCCTTGTAGGTCGCCCCGATCGCCTCGCAGGAGTCCTCGATGATCTTGAGGTTGTGCCGCCGCGCGATCTGGCAGATCTCGTCCATCTCCGGCGGTTGACCGAAGACGTCGACGGGTATAATAACTTTGGTCCGAGGCGTCACGGCCGCGGCGACCTTTGCCGGGTCGATGTTCCACGTTTCCGGGTCGATGTCCGCGAAGACCGGCGTGGCATTCTCGAACAGGATGCAGTTGGCGGTGGAGATGAAGGTGTACGGCGTGGTGATCACCTCATCGCCCGGGCCGACGCCGCAGGCCCGGACCGCCAGGTGCAGCCCGGCCGTGCCGCTGCTCAGGGCCACGGCATGCTTGCATCCGAACCGCGCAGAAAGCCGCCTCGAACTTGGGGATGGCCGGCCCCAGGGACAGCTGCGGCGTCTTGAGCACGGCCACAACGGCATCGATGTCGGCCTGGGTCACTTCCGGGCGGGACAGCGGGATTTCTCGGAACGTCGTCATGATCCAGAGAACCTCCGGTTACGCAAAACGGATACCTGTTTCCAGGTGTTTTCGGCCAGATGTCTCGATAACATGCGATGTAAGTACAATCTACGCTCGCGGATGAACGATATCGTTATAGTGCGGACTGGCTGTCGTCGCCAGTCTGAACCTCTGGACAATTGCAGGCCAACAAGGAGCCGCAGCGGACCATGAAGAAGAACACTCACCGGACCTTGCTCGAACGGATTCGGCGGCACGACGCCCACGTGGGCGTGATCGGCCTGGGTTACGTGGGCCTGCCCCTCGTGCGGGAATTCTGCCGCGGCGGCTTCCGCGTCACCGGCTTTGACGTGGATGACACCAAGGTAAAGGCCCTGGCCGCCGGCCGCAGCTACATCAAGCACATCCCGTCATCCATGGTCCGCGAAATGCTGGCGACCGGCCGTTTCACAGCCACCGCCGACATGTCGAAACTCTCTAAGCCCGATGCCATTATCATCTGCGTGCCGACTCCTCTAACTCGTACGAAGGACCCCGACCTGAAGTTCGTGGAAAACACCGCCCACGCGATCGCCAAGACCCTCCGGCCCGGCCAGCTCATCTCCCTGGAATCCACCACCTACCCCGGCACCACCCGCGAGGTGGTCCAGCCGATCCTCGAGGCTACCGGCCTCAAGGCAGAGAAGGACTTCTGGCTGGCCTTCTCGCCGGAGCGCGAAGACCCCGGCCGCAAGGACCACTCAACCCGCACCATTCCGAAACTCGTTGGCGGAATTGGTCCCCAGAGTCTCGCCCTGGCCCACGCCCTCTATGGGGCCGTGGTCGAGAAAGCCATCGCAGTGGAATCCTGCGAGATCGCCGAAGCCGCCAAGGTCGTCGAGAACATCTACCGCTGCGTCAACATCGCCCTGGTCAACGAACTCAAGATCATCTTCGACGCCATGGGCATCGACGTCTGGCAGGTCATCGCCGCGGCCAGCACCAAGCCCTTCGGCTTCCAGCCGTTCTATCCGGGCCCGGGGCTCGGCGGGCACTGCATCCCGATCGACCCGTTCTACCTGTCGTGGAAGGCCCGCGAGTACGAGCAGTCGGCCAAGTTCATCGAGCTGGCCGGCCAGATCAATACCTCCATGCCGGAGTACGTGGTGGAAAAGACCGTCCGGGCGGTCAACAACGCCGGCAGGAGCATCAAGGGGGCGAAGGTCCTGGTCCTGGGCCTGGCGTACAAAAAGGACGTGGACGACCTGCGCGAAAGCCCGTCGATCGTTTTGATCGAGACGCTGAGGAAGCGCGGCGCGAAGGTCGACTACAACGACCCGTTCATCCCCAGGACCCACCGCCAGCGCGAGCACGACCTGCGGATGACCAGCAAGAGGATCGACGCCAAGACGCTAAAGGCCTACGACTGCGTCCTGATCTCCACGGACCACTCCTGCTACGATTACGACTTCATCGTCAAGCACTCGAACCTCGTGGTCGACAGCCGCAACGCTTGCGCGAACGTCAAGGTCGGCCGCAACAAGATCGTGAAAGCATAGGTGGGTGCTTTACGCCCTGCCCATAGCGGCGTACGTTGATGCAGCAATGGATCCCGGGCCGGCTGAAACCCGGATCGAACGGCAAGACGAGCAGTACCGCTCGCCGCGACTGCAGGCCCTGCGGCCAATCACGGTCGATACGTTCTGGCACCTGCGCCCGCGGAGCGAATCCTCTTACCGCTGGACCGGCCTGTGGGATCCTTCGGGCAACCGCTTGGAGATTAAGCGCTTATGGCGCAGGGGGTAAGGCCGGCATACCCCCGTAGGTTCGGCCCTGGATACCCGGCAGAAATACGGGGATTGCAAGCCGGTTGTCGAATGGATATAAAAGACCCAGCCCATGATGCCGGGAACTTTTGGGAAAGCCGCACGTTAGGTCTTGCAATTGCTTGACATGCCGTATACGATAATGGCGCCTCCAGTGGCCAACCGGTATGCGTGGCAGTTCCCCGGCAAGGTTAAGCAATGGGCGATCTCCGGCCAGAACTTTCGTGTATGTCTCAATAGAGCACGTCCGGATTTCGCACGATGATATCCCGGAAGCCGGTGATTGGAGTGGTTGGCGGAATTGGGTCCGGCAAGAGCCGGGTCGCCACGATCCTGGCGGACTTGGGCAGCACCGGGATCAACGCGGATGACTTGGCCCACGAGGCCTACCAGGCCGATGAGGTCAAGGCTGAAATCCGCTCGATCTGGGGCTCGCAGGTCTTCCTGCCGGATGGCCGCGTGGACCGTCGACAGCTGGCGGAGAGGGTCTTTGCCAGCCACGGCGAGCTACGCCGCCTGGAGATGGTGATCCACCCGTGGATTGCCCGCCGCCGTGCACGGGTCATTACCTCGCTGGCCGGATCGCCGAACATCAAGGCCTTCGTGGCCGACAGTCCTCTGCTGTTCGAAGCCAATCTCGACGGCGAGTGTGACTTCATTCTGTTCGTCGATTGTCGGCTGGAGATTCGGGCGCAGAGGCTGCAGGTCGGCCGGGGCTGGAGCCGCCAGGAACTGCAGCGACGGGAATCCCGGCAGCTGCCGTTGGACTTCAAGCGGGATCGTGCCGATTATGTCGTGGACAACAATTCGGACGATGCCTCCCTGGTTCAGCGGGTCGGGGCTGTGTTTGCCGGGATACTGAGGTCAGCCAGCCGGTAGACCTGCCGGTACAGGTGGCGTACAAAGTGGTTAGTAATGGGGTTCGGTCAGGATCTTCATGCCGTACTCTACGAGCACGTAGCACAGGCGAAGTGATTGCAGAACCATTCTGGAACAGGCAAGTAAATCTTAGCATTTGATAGCAGGAGGATGTACCGATGGCCAAGGCCAGTACCACCAAGGCCAGGTCTCGCAAGCGTAGCAGCGAGGAACCCGCCGAGGAGACCGTCGCCCAGGAGCAGGAGCAGGCCCAGGCCGAGCCGCAAGCCGAACCCGTAGCCGAGGCCGTGGCCCCGCAGGTCGACCCCGCGCCGCCGCAGGTCCCGCACCGCACCCCCCAGGAGGAGAGTGCCGCCCTCGAGGCCGCCCTCGAGGACGAAACCCACCAGAAATACGAGCAGATCAAGCGCGGCGAACTGCACCTCTCCGAGCTGCAGAAGATGACCGTGCCCGATCTGCACAAACTCGCCAAGGACGCCGGCCTGGTCGAGTACAGCTCCCTCAAAAAGCAGGAACTGATCTTCCAGATCCTGAAGAGGCGCATCCAGGCCAACGGCATGATGTATGGCGAGGGCGTCCTGGAGGTCCTGCCTGACGGCTTCGGATTCCTCCGCAGCCCCGAGTACAATTACCTGCCCAGCCCCGATGACATCTACGTCAGCCCCTCCCAGATCCGACGCTTCGGGCTGCGGACCGGCCATATCGTGGCCGGCCAGATCCGCCCGCCCAAAGAGTCCGAGCGCTACTTCGCCCTGCTGCGCGTCGAGGCGATCAACTTCGAGGATCCGGACATGGTGTCCGACAAGACGATCTTCGAGGACCTTACCCCGCTGCACCCGGATGGACGACTCTTCCTGGAGACCGCTTCCAACGAACTCAACATGCGCATCGTCGACATGGTCACCCCCGTCGGCAAGGGACAGCGCATGCTGATCGTCGCCCCGCCCCGGACCGGCAAGACCGTCCTGCTGCAGAAGATGGCCAACGCCTTCGCCAAGAACCACCCCGATACCTACGTCATCATCCTGCTGATCGACGAGCGCCCCGAGGAAGTCACCGAGATGGAGCGCGCCACCACCGCCGAGGTCGTCTCCAGTACCTTCGATGAGCCCGCCAGCCGCCACATCCAGGTCGCCGAGATGGTCATCGAAAAGGCCAAGCGGATGGTCGAGTACGGCCGCGACGTCGTGATCCTGCTGGACTCGATCACCCGTCTGGCGCGTGCCTACAACACCGAGGCCCCGCACTCCGGCAAGATCCTGACCGGCGGTATTGATTCGACCGCCCTGCAGAAGCCCAAGAAGTTCTTCGGCGCCGCCCGCAACCTCGAAGAGGCCGGCAGCCTGACGATCATCGGCACCGCCCTGGTCGACACCGGCAGCAAGATGGACGAGGTCATCTTCGAGGAATTCAAGGGCACCGGTAACAGCGAACTCCACCTCGACCGCCGCCTGGTCGAGAAGCGCGTCTGGCCGGCCATCAACATCGGCGAATCCGGCACCCGCAAGGAAGAGCTGCTGCTGGACCCGAAGGAGCTGGAACTGGTCTTCCGCCTTCGCCGCGTCCTCTCCGACATGAACCCGGTGGAAGCCGTCGAACTGCTGCGAGCCCGCCTGGAAAAGACCAAGTCCAACGGCGAGTTCCTGATGACCATGAACCTCTCGTAATCACGACAAACGAACCACCAAAAGAGCAAAGCCAACGTCCGCCCCGCGGACGTCGGCTTTTTCTTCCTGGGCGGCGCCTCGGGACCAACTACCTTAACCGCCTCCCACGCCCCGCCGATATACACGCAAGCCGGGCTGTGTGTGGCCGTACGTGCATGGTCAACCGGCTACTGCACGCTTCTGCCGGAGGCGAATACTGTGACAATCGAATCGTACTCACCCAACAGCGATCACTGCATATCCCTGCTTCCGAAGCTAATGGCCAGGAATGCTCACGCCTGCTCGAATGTCCTGCTCAGGCGTGGCTGCTGCCGCTGGCCGCTCCAGATGCCCGCGGCCATCCGTTACCAGGCCGACGATGGGGCCCAGGTAATCGTTGACGCTACGGCCGAAGATATGTGCCGCCGCCGGCATGGGCCTGCTGTGCAAGCAGCCCCTGCCTGCCAACATACCCGCCGAGGTCTTCATGACGACCGATAACCAGACCTATTCGGCAACGGTGCACATCACGCATTCGACCCCCGTCGGCGACGGATTCCGGATCGGCTGCGAATACGTCGTACGCGAGGAGGAGTAACGCCAAGGCCGACCGCCCCTGCCGCGTGCCCGATAATACATTTGACGGGTAAGTCCGCCGCCCAGTTCCCTGGGACATGGCCCAGATGCTCCCCCCTGCTGGCCGAGGCGCCAGTCCCCACCAATTTGGCGGCCCGCCTCATTTGACCGCATCGCTTTTTCATTTGTATATTGAATGTGAAGATGGCGAATATGGGAAGTTTACGCGGGGTGCGCAGGCCATCCGATAGTAGATAGAGGCGAGACGCGGCATGGGAGAGGCAACGGCTATGGATCTGAACTCCAAGGAAGTGTTCACGACGGGCGAGGTCGCTGAGATCTGCCAGATCAGCCAGCAGACCGTCATCCGGTGCTTCGACAACGGCCGGATCAAGGGCTTCCGCGTGCCCGGCTCGAGGTTTCGCCGGGTCCCGCGAGAGGCCCTCATCCAGTTCATGCGCGAGAACGGCATCCCGCTGGCCCGCCTCCAGCGCGGCCGCAAACGCGTCCTCGTCGTCGATGATGATCCCGACATCGTCGAGATGCTCACCGACCTGTTGCAGGCGGACGGCCGCTTCGAGGTCAGGACGGCCGCGACCGGCTACGCCGCGGGGCTGCTCACACAACAGTTCAACCCGGACGTGATGATCCTGGACTACATGCTCCCGGACATCAATGGCAACGTCGTGCTGGAAAACGTCCGCAAAAGCCCGGAGCTGGCCCACATCAAGGTGGTGCTGGTCAGCGGCGTGGTCAACCCCGACGAGGTCAAGGCGCTGCTGGAAGCCGGCGCCAACGAGTTCATCAAGAAGCCGTTCGATATCGAGCATCTGATCGGCCGGATTGCCGAATTGGTGGGAGTCTGAGCGGCGATGACGACTGACTGCCAAGGGTCTGTGCACGAATAGGTCTGCGTTTTGCCGTTGCCGTTGGTCCCGGAGGGGCCGTCCAGTGACTGTCGTTGCCGTTGGTCCCGGAGGGACCATATGAGTGTAGCCCCGGCTTTCAAGCCGGGGACCAGACGGCTCAAAGGAATATGTCTTTTACTTTGTTGTCGTTGAGTCCCGTCAGGGACGACTGAAACCACCGAGTGCGGAGCTATCGCTGCAAAGGCCCTTAGCGGGCCCTAACTCGTACAGCGGGTCGCATGAACATGGCTAAGACACCAGGTCCGGACACTTCCAATCGCGCCACCAGGGTCGAGATGATCCTGACGCAGATGGATAGCCTGCCGACCTTGCCGGCCGTGGCCGTCCGCCTCGTTCGAGCTCACCACCGACAAGCACGCCAACGCCAGGCAGATCGTCAACCTGATCGAGTCAGACCCGGTCCTGACCGCCAAGGTCCTGAAACTGGCTCGGCGGGCGGACTCGGGCATCCGGCCGGACGCCGCGCGGACCGTCGAGCGGGCCGTGGTGATGCTCGGATTCGACACCGTCCGCAACACGGTCCTGTCCATCAAGGTCTTCGAAGTCTTCGGGCCCGACCCCGACCGCAAGGCCGAAGGACCGTTCAACCGCCACGATTTCTGGAAGCACAGCCTGGCGGTCGGCTGCGCTGCCAAGCTCCTGGCGTCGAGCGTCTCGAACTGGATCGACGCGGAAGAGGCGTTCGTGTGCGGCCTGCTGCACGACCTCGGCAAGGTGGCGCTGGACGCGATCCTGCCCAAGTCATACGCCCGGGTATCCCAGATCGCCCGTACCGAGCACGTGCCCATCAGCGACGTCGAGAACCGCCTGCTGGGCGTCGACCACACGCTCATCGGCAAGCGGCTGGGCATGCGCCGGGGCCTGCCCGAGTCCATCGTCGCCACCATGTGGCTGCACCACCAGGACCCCGAGACGCTGCCCCGGACGGTCCCCGGCCGCGACTATGCGCGGCTGGTGTATCTGGCCGACCTGATGGTCCGGGAACACCGCATCGGATTCTCGGGCAACTGCATCTTCTCGCACAGTGCCCGCGACCTCGCCAAGCAGCTGGGCATCGGCGACCAGGAGTACGATCGCGCGCTGCAGCGGCTGGCCGACGACATCGAGCAGCGCGCCGACGTGCTGGGCCTTCAGAAGATCACCAAGAACAGCCTCTACCTGCGCGCTCTGGCCGATGCCAACAGCGAGCTCGGCAACCTCAACGACCAGATGTCCCGGGCGAATCGCCAGCTCCAGCGGCGCAGCCGGCACCTGGAGATCCTCGCCCAGCTGACCGAGACCCTCCAGGTCTCGTCCGAGCTGGCCTACTCCTGCGCGGCCTCCTCCCGGGCCTTGTGCCAGGCGCTGGGTGCGGCCGGCGGGACCGTCCTGGCCATCGAGAAAACCGGCATCTGCGCGGTCGGCTATTTCAACGAACAGCAGACGGGCGAGTCCTGGAGCCGCGTGCAGCCCCTGGAGGCCGATACCCCCCTCGTGCCGCCGCCCCCGGGCACCGCCTACTTCCAGCCGCGCCGCATCGCCGCCGACGACCCGATCCTGGCGGCCTGCGAGGAGCAACTCCCCAAAGGTCCCGCGTGGATCATCGACCTGCACAGCCAGGGCGATTGGCGATGCGTCGCCGTCCTGACGGCGACATCGGATCAGGCCGAGACCTGGCAGATGGAGGCCGCTGAACTCCAGGCCGTCTACGGCAACGTCCGCCTGGCGCTCCGCCAGGCGCTGGCCGCGCAGCAGGCGCAGGAGCTCGCCGAGTCACTGGCCCGCCAGGCCCGAGAACTCCACGAGTCCGAACCTCGTAAACTGCGCCAGCGCTCGCTCGACATCATCGCCGAGATGGCCGCCGGCGCCGGCCATGAGATGAACAACCCCCTGTCGATCATTTCCGGCCGTGGCGCAGCTGCTCAAGGGCAAGATCTCCGACCCGCAGGAGTCCAAGGCGATCGAAACCGTCGTGCAGCAGGCCAACCGCTGCAGCCAGATCGTCACCGAGCTGATGGCCTTTGCCAAGCCGCCGCCCGCCAGGCCCGAGAATCTGCCGCCGGACCGCACGATCGGTCCGCTCATGCAGGCCTGGGCCGAGCAGTCCCGGGTGCCGCCGGAGCGGATCCACGTCGATCTGCCGGAGGACCTGCCGGCCGTGCAGTTCGACCCCGAGCACCTGGCGACGATCGTCCGGGAAGTTCTGGATAACAGTTTGCAGGCGGCCGGAGAGGACTCCTCGAATTTCCGGGTAAACTGCCGGGCAAAAGCATCCGATGAATTCGTCGTCCTGAGCATCTCGGACAACGGTCCGGGGATGAGTCCGGATGTGCTGGCCAAGGCGCTTCTTCCGTTTTTCAGTTATCGGCCAGCCGGACGACGACGCGGCCTCGGCCTCTCGCGGGCCTACCGTCTGGCGGAGCTCAACGGCGGGGACTTGTGGCTCGAGAGCCTGCCGGGCGAAGGCGCGACGGTCTACGTGCGATTGCCGATTGCGGTGCAGTGACCAGGAAGACCGAATGCGTACCAACAAGCATTCTTACGACGATTCCTCCGAGGCTGTCCCGACCGCGGCCATGGAAGCGGCGGAGTGCCTGGCCGATCCACAGGCCGCCCGGCTGCTGATTGTCGAGGACGACGCCGACCTGGCGAAGGTCCTGTCGGAGCACCTCGCCGAGGCGCTCCAGCTCGACGTGAGCGTGGCCGGCACGTGCCGCCAGGCCGTGGATATCGAGCTGAGCAAGCCGCAGGACCTGATCCTGGCCGACCTGCTGTTGCCGGACGGCGACGCGATCAGCCTGCAGCGGCAACTGCGCGGGATCAGCGCCGCCAGCTTCGTGCTGATGTCGGGGGTGCCGACGGTCAACCGCGTGGTCGAGGCCATGCGGATGGGCGCTCTGGACTTCATGGTCAAGCCGTTCGACCTCTCGCACATGACCGCCATCGTCAGCGACGCCATGGTCCGCCACCAGAGCCGCTGCCAGACTGCAGGTCCGCTATATGCGGTTGCGGCGCCTGGTCAAGCGAATCCTGAAGGAACGCCGCGAGATGAGAAACCGCGTGGACCTGGTCTGCCGCGACCTGGTGCAGGCCTACCGCAAGCTGGCCAAGAGGGTCGTCGAACTGTACGAGCTGTACGGGTATCACGAAAACAATTAAGCCGCCCCCGGCCGGCCCGCGTGGCCGGCTGGCAGCGGACGTATACGGACACCGGCCGCACCTGCCCGTTAACCCACCCTATATCCGCGCCCGGGCAGCGTGCGGCCGCCTTTTTGCGCGCGGGCGCCGGTCCGGTAACAAGGTCCGGCGGGAGTATTCACAGGGATAGACAGGATGAACAGGATGACAGGCCGAGTGCCACGGTCCTGGGGACGCGGCGTCGTTTGCCGCGGACCAGGGCCGTGCCGGGTACCACTGGCAGCTTGCCTGCCAGTGCCGCCGGCCCCCTCACCAGCGGCCCCTATGGCGTGCGGCGGCTGCGACGCCGCTTTGGATCCGAGGAACACGCCCCCGGATTTTTCCCACTGAAATGTCACCCCCCCCCCATCCGCCATAACTCACGACTCTGTAACGAGTAACACCCCATACTCCTCTTTTGCCGCATCCCGCACCCGCAAGAAAGGCTTGGCAGACACTTGGGGACCACGTACTCTTAATGCAGAGCAGCATCACCACCAGGAAGGGAGGCCCTGTGAACAGAAAGGGAGACTCCATGAGCACCACCAGCCGGACCAGTTTGTCCCACCACCCCATGACGTTTGTCGTGCCAACGAGGAAGGGAGCGCATCAAATGGTCAAGCCAAGAACGATCGTGCCAGGGTGGATGGTCTGCGTAATAGCGGTGTTGGGGTGGGCGTGCACAGCCAGTGCGGCCGAGCGGTACGCCTGGACGAATTTCGTCGGCCAACCGGGCGGAAGCGGCCACACCGACGGCACGGGCAGCGCCGCCAGGTTCAACAACCCATGGGGCGTGGCCGTGGACGCTGGCGGCAACGTCTACGTGGCAGACTCGACCAACCACACCATCCGCAAGGTGACGCCGAGCGGGGTGGTCACGACGCTGGCCGGCCTGGCCGGCAGCGCCGGCAGCAACGACGGCACGGGCAGCGCCGCCAGATTCTATAGCCCATTCTGGCATGGCCGTGGACGCCGGCGGCAACGTCTACGTGGCGGACACGACCAACTGCACGATCCGCAAGGTGACGCCTGCCGGGGTAGTCACGACCCTGGCCGGCCTGGCCCGCAGCGCCGGCAGCAGCGACGGCACGGGCAGTGCAGCCAGATTCAGCTCGCCATTCTGGCGTGGCCGTGGACGTTGCCGGCAACGTCTACGTGGCAGACTCGAGCAACCACACCATCCGCAAGGTAACGCCGGGCGGGGTAGTCACGACCCTGGCTGGCCTAGCCCACAGCTCCGGCAACAGCGACGGAACGGGCAGCACTGCCAGGTTCTATGGGCCAGCTGGCGTGGCCGCAGACGCCAGCGGCAACGTCTACGTGGCCGACCTGATCAACCACGCCATCCGCAAGGTGACGCCGGACGGGGTGGTCACGACCCTGGCCGGCCTGGCTGGCAGTGCCGGCAGCAGCGACGGAACGGGCAGCGACGCCAGGTTCAACTACCCATACGGCGTGGCCGTGGACGCCGGCGGCAACGTCTATGTGGCCGACTCCAGCAACCGCACCATCCGCAAGGTAACGCCGAGCGGGGTAGTCACGACCCTGGCCGGCCTGCCCGGCAGCGCCGGCAGCGCCGACGGAACGGGCAGCGACGCCAGGTTCTACACCCCAGTAGGCGTGATCGTGGATGCCACCTCCAACGTCTACGTGGGGGACCATGGCAACCACACCATCCGCAAGGTGACGCCCGGCGGGGTGGTCACGACCCTGGCCGGCCAGGCCGGCGGCGCCGGCAGCAACGACGGAACGGGCAGCGACGCCAGGTTCAACTATCCATACGGCGTGGCCGTGGACGCCGGCGGCAACGTCTACGTGGCGGACACGAACAACAACACCATCCGCAAGGTAACGCCGGACGGGGTGGTCACGACCCTGGCCGGCCGGGCCGGCAGTCGCGGCAGCAGCGACGGAACGGGCAGCGACGCCAGGTTCTACATCCCAGTAGGCGTGATCGTGGACGCTACCGGCAACGTCTACGTAGCGGACACGTACAACTACACCATCCGCAAGGTGACGCCGGGCGGGGTGGTCACGACCCTGGCCGGCATGGCCGGCAGCTCCGGCAGCAGCGACGGCACGGGCAGCGACGCCAGGTTCAGCAACCCAAGGGGCGTGGCCGTGGACGCCGGCGGCAACGTCTACGTGGCGGACACGTTCAACCACACCATCCGCAAGGTGACGCCTGCCGGGGTGGTCACGACCTTGGCCGGCCTGGCCGGCAGCTACGGTAGCAGCAACGGCACGGGCAGTGCCGCCAGGTTCGACGAGCCATTTGGCGTGGCCGTGGACGCCGGCGACAACGTCTACGTGGCGGACTCGTACAACTACACCATCCGCAAGGTGACGCCGGGCGGGGTGGTCACGACCCCGGCCGGCCTGGTCGCCAGCTCCGGCAGCAGCGACGGCACGGGCAGCGCCGCCAGGTTCTACAACCCATCTGGGGTGGCCGTGGATTCCGGCGGAAACGTCTACGTGGCGGACAAGAACAACTGCACCATCCGCAAGGTGACACCCGCGGGGGTGGTCACAACGATCGGCGGCACCGCCAGAGTCATCGGCGGGGCGGATGGATTGGGCGCCGCGGCGAACTTCTCGTCTCCGACCGGAATCGCGGTCGACGCCGCAGGGAACCTTTACGTAGCGGATTCTGGGAACAATCGCGTCAGCAAGGGCGCGCTGCTGATGGACGGCGACATCAACGGCGACGGGCACGTCGACGTGATCGACCTGTACTTTCTTGCAAACGCCTTCGGCAGCCTTACTGGCGACCCCAACTACAATGCCGCCGCCGACTTCAACAGCGACGGCAGCGTGGATGTCGCTGACCTGCTGATGATGGCGGATAACTTCGGGAAGTAGGCAACGGCGGTCCGTAGTCCGCTGTCAAAGGTCCGTTGGAACGACAATGGCACCCTCGGCGAGGTCGTTACGACAGCAACTACAAGATCCTCGGGCCCGGGCAGGCGTGGCCTACGCACCAGCTACCTCATGGCCCTCGGAATGACAGCAAACGGCACAAACGCCGCTACTCGCTGAGCACCCCATGCCACCACGGCTCGCGCCAGCGCCCCGTCGCGGCTTGCAGCGCCTTCGACCACCGCTGCTCCCCGAGAATCCGCTTGCCCTGTACGATCCACGCATCCACAGCCTGCGCCGATGGCTCGCTCGCCGGCACGGAATCGCCGGACACCGAAGCGCCCTCTGTGCTCCCCACGGCGCCCGCACCCTCGGCCCATCGCGTCGCGACCGGTTGATTGCCCCCAGCCTCGCCCGCTTGCGCCGAAACCGGCTGGCTACCTGCCCCCTCGCCCGCTTGCGCCGAAACCGGCTGGCTACCTGCCGTCCCAGCACCCCCCTGCGTCGCAGCCGCCTGCCTCCCCGCCGCCCGCCCCTGCGCAATCGCCACCAGCCGCGCATAGGCCTGGCCCATCAGTCGACTCACCGTCTGCCGCTGCGCAGCCGCGCCCTCGCTCACCAGCAGGTCCCGGAAGGCCTCGCGCTGCTTGTCCTCCGCCAACCGCAGCATCGCCAGCACCTGCAGGACCATCCTGGCGCTGAAGCTCCCGGCCTCGCCGGCGATCAGGGCGTCGGCCTTGGCCTCCAACTCCGCCCGCAGGACCCTCTGCGACTCCGAGCGGTTCATCCAGCCGAACCACGCCCGGTCCAGGTACGTCTCCAGTTCCACCGACTCCAGGCGCCGCCGCCGCACGTCCTGCTCCAGGTACCCGCACAGCGCCGCCGCCCGGTCGGACATCGCCGCCGCTACAGCCAGGTCCCCGCGCTCGCCGTACACGATCGCCGCCATGCGATACGTCTCCAGCGACAGCGGGTCGGGCCACATTGCCGGGTCCGTCATCGCCAGCGCCTTGTCCGCCTCCGCCAGCCACTGCTGCAGGACCTGCCAGGCCCCGGGGTCCTGCACAGCCGCCGCGATCATCCGCGCCAGCGGCCCGATCACCCCCTCGTTCCGAAGCGACGCCCGCAGCAGCGGCAGCCGCTCGGCCGGCTTGTCCATGTGACTGGCCAGCACGAGCAAGGCCTCGCGGTCGTACGGGTCCACGCGCCGGAGCAGCTCGCAAAAGGCGGTCAGCTGCTCGGCGTTGCCGGTGGCCCGACCAAGCCAGACCGGGGCGTCCTTGTACGCCGGCGAGAGGTCCATCAGCGTGCCCAGGCAGGCGATCGCCTTGCCCCGGCGTGCCTCAGCCTCCTGCGGATCGGTCGCCTGTCGCGCCAGGACGAAGTTGGCACGGCCCTGCAGATACTGCCGGATCATCCAGGGGTCGGACTCCTGCGGCAGGACGGCCTTGTCCAGCTCCCCGTCAGCCAGCGCCATCTGGTCGCGGTTCCACGCCTCCAGGCCGTTTGCCAGGTGATACGCGCCCGCCATGCTCAGCACGGTCACGAGGCACAGCACAGCCGCTGCCGCGATCCACACACCCGAAAGGGCAGCCGCGTATCGAGCCGCGGCGCCTGCGCGGGCGTCGAGGAACCGTGCGACCGCGGCAAACCCCCCGCTGCGGGCCCCGCAGGCGTATCCGATGCCCACCAGTCCCCACACCAGGGCCGCTACGCCCGCGTGCCGCATGCCGACGCTGGTCGCCTCAGCCGCCATCACCGCCGCCAGGGCCGCGCCCAGCCCCAGCACCGCCAGCCGCTCGCTCTGCTCCTGCAATCGCCGGTAAGCCATAACGTAGCCCGCCAGCCCCCCCAGCGGCAGCGCCAGGTACAACAGGCCCACCGGCAGGCCCAGTTCAGCCAGGGCGTGCAGCGGCTCGCTGTGGGCGTGCTCGCTGATCTCCCCGTGGAACAGCCGCGGGCTCTCGGCGTGCAGCGGGCGCATCGCGAAGGTCAGGTGCCCGCCGAGCTGCCCCGGCCCGATCCCGGTCCAGGGATACTCCCGGATGACCTCGACCGTCTTGCCATACGAGCTCCGCGCGAAGGACCACCGTCTCCCATCGGCCGGACTTGAACAGCCGCGGCCCAAACACCGCCCCGGCCACCACCGTCGCCAGCACCAGCCCCGGCGCAACGATCCTCCCCTGCCGGTACTGGGCCAGCCACAGCAGCAGGATCAGCCCCGCCCCAGCCGCCAGTCCCAGCAAACCCGCTCGCCGCCCGGACAGCGACGTTGCAATCGCCACCAGCACCAGCAGGGCGCTGGCAGCCAGCCCGCCGACCCAGCAGCCCCGGTAGCCGCGAAGGGCCGCGGTCAGGGCGCCGTACGCCCACGTGCCCAGCAGGAAGACCCCAGCCAGGCACCCGGTCGTCAGCAGCAGGACGTTGCCGACCGGCCAGTTGGGGTAGCGCTGCGACCCTTGCAGCGAATACAGCAGGCTGATGGCCGCCAGCGTCGCCAGGGACAGCGCGACCGCGCGGGCCACCGTCGCGATCGGCACGCGGCTCGCCCACCAGTAGAGCGCCAGCATCCACGAAAGGGCCAGCGGAAGCCGCCACGTCCACGCCAGGCCCAGCTCCCGCACCGGCGACGTTGTAGCCAGCATCACCACCAGCAGCATCAGCAGCAGGCAGTAGCCGACCAGGCCCGCCAGAATGGCGCGGCTGGCGGGCTGTTCGCCCCCGCGGCGGATCGTCGCACCTGCCAGGACCGTCAGCGCCAGCGCCCCGGCCGCCCAGGCCACCCAGCGGATCTCGAGGGTCTCGTAGGTCGGCCAGGACTCCACCACCAGGACCCGCGCGATCCAACGGATCGGGATGGGCAAGGCATTGCCGCCCACCACCCCGCTGCCCGGAATGAGGTACGACCCCATGCCGAAGGTCGCCAATAGCGTACAGGCCAGGATCGTCCCAGCCGCAATGGCGATCCATCGCGGGATCGTTCTGTCAGGTAAAGATTCGATGGCTACTGTCTGCACGTAAGTCTCCCGGGCCGCACATGCCGCCACGTCCGGCGGCCACTCAGGGTAGCATCCTGTTGGAAAAAGACAAACGAGATGGGGTTGGCTGCAAACGGCAGGGGCCACGCCACGAGCGTAGCCCCTGTCGCACCCTTGCGCTTGCACCCCTCGAGAACCGGACCCTTCCTCCCAAGGACGATCCGGCACACGCGGTGCAGCTCGATATCTTGCGGCGTCCGGAGGCCAGACCGCCTCCGGACGCGTCTACCAGCTCTTCCAATCCGGCACGTAGTGCGGCCCGTTCGTCGAACCCACCGAACCGATACCGTACTTGGGCGAGGCCATCCTGCCGCCCTCCGGACCGAATGACTCCCCGTGCCCGTCGGCACACGCGGCATTCGTCAGCCCGCGGTGCCGAAAGGCCGTCGTCGGAAAGTCGTTGGCCACCCAGAACAAGGACGCCGCCGACGCACTGGCCGACGCCATGGGTGGATGGTTCGACGTATACGTGAACGGCGGATCGAGCAGGGCGTCGTTCCACGCCTGGCCGCCGTCCTTCATGTCGATCAACGCATCGGCGAACACGAACACCAGCGAGGGCGACGGGATCGACTCGAAGCGCTGCCACGGACGCTTGCCGATGTCGCCCGACCAACCCGGCGTCGCCGCCGGCGTCAGGTAGTACCCGTTGTAGCCGTACGTGCTGGTGACCTGGTCGTTCATGACTCGCGGCTGCGGCTTGTACGTGCCCCATGGCTGATCGGGACACTCGAACACGCCGTCTTCCTGCAGCCGCACACGCAGATACTTGTGCAGCGGCGAGGCCGTGTGATCGACCCGGTCGGTCAACACCTGGCCCCACCAGTACACCCGGCCGTCCGGCTGGGCCCTGTAGCACGGCGGCAGGGGCCCGCGGGCGTCGGTCCCGTACATCACGGACGCGAGCATCAGCTGCCGCAGGTTCGACGCGCACATCGTCTGGCGGGCCTGGGCCCTGGCCGAGGCCAGGCTCGGCACCAGCAGGCTCACCAGCAGGGCGACAATCCCGACCACCACCAGCAGTTCAATCAGGGTGAAGCCCCCGCGGCGCCCGCCAAGGACAAAACCAGGGCAGGATCGCCCTCCCGGCCGAGCCACACCCACCCCAGACGAGCGGCTCGCCGTGATCCTGCCCTTTGCCAATGTCCCGCCAGGTATCATGCCCGATTCGTCCACCGTCTCGCTCGCACCGTCAGCCTCGCAGCCGTCCCATCCTGGTGGTCCACACCCGTGTGCGCCCCTCAATCACCGCCCGGATACAGCCACTCCGCCGCCGCCCGCAACTGCTCAGCGCTCACGGCAGCGCCCGCCGGATCGCCGATCAGCGAGGCTAGCGGCAGCGAGCTCGCTGCCCCAAACTTCCACGAGGGTCAGCAGGTCGATCACATCGATCGACCCGCTGCCGTCGAAATCGCAGTTGACATTGTAGGCCGCGTCGCCCACAACCGTCCCCCAGCTGTCAATAAGGTACAACAGGTCGATCACGTCGACGGCCCCGTCGCCGTTGATGTCACCCGCAATAGGAGCCGGCCCGAATGCCGCCAGGCCATACAACCCCGTGCCGTACACGTTGCCGTTGGCGGCGGCCGCACTGCAGGCTATCTGGCTCGTCGAGCCCACCGTGAACGACGGATCCTGCGGCATGAACGTCGTATCGAAGGCGTACAGTTTTCCGGTCATCCGCCCGCCCCACACCGGCCCCACCAGGCTCGGCACATAGACCAGGCCGTTCGTGCACAGGACCGGCTGGCACGTCCATCCGCCGGCCGCGTTCGTCTTCCAGAGAAAATGCCCGTCTCCCTTGTCGAATGCCCACAGACCGGGCATATCCGTACCGTCGTTCATCACGGGGTATCCGTCACCCCCGCTGACCAGCACCATCGTATCGGTCACCACCGGGCTCGTATCCGTCCGGGGGGCCACGACCGACCAGATCAGCACGCCCGTAGCCGGGTCGATCTTGTAGAGCTTCGTCTGCCCGTACTGCGTGCCGAATGCGAACGACACCGCGTAGGCGGCCCCGTCCTCGCAGGCCACCGTGCCGAAAAAGCCGTTGGCGGAGATCGTCACGTTCACGTCCGCTGCGCCGCTCTGCCGGTCAAATGTGCGGAACCGCCCGTCCGAGGTCACCAGCAGCACCCGCGTGGCATTGACGGCCACGGTGTTGTTGCCGACGAGATACCCGACCGCCGCTTGCCAGCGCAGCTGCCCGGTGGCCGTGTCGATCGCGTACAGCTTCGAGCCGCTGCCCCACTCGACAATGTACGCCGTCCCGTCCGCGATGGTCGGCGAGGCGTTGACGAAGGACTTGCCCGTCGCCGCCGTCAGGTACCACATCTGGTGCCCGTCCAGCAGCGATAGGCCGATGACCTGGTTGCCCGACGCCGCCACAACCACCGCATTCCGCTCATCGATCGACGGCGAACTCCAGCTCTTGTTCACCAGGTCCGGCGCAGCCGTGGTCCAAAGGACCTCTCCCGTGAACTCGTCCACGGCCACGACCCCGAGGTCGATGACGCTGCCCGACACGAACTCCATCAGGCCGACCACGTTGCCGCCGCCGACCGCCACACCCGACTGGTTGGCCCAGTACAGACTCGGCCCGGCGAGGAAGCGGGGGCTGGACAGATCGAATGGCCCCCCTCCGGAGGCCACGCTCAGATGTCCAGACCCGCCGCCCACCTGGGGGTACGACCCCGCCAGGCTCGCCGGTACGACGCAAGCAAACAGGACCGCGGCCAGTGCGGCCGGCCGCCTTACAAAACTCATCGCCTCTTTCCTCCGGAATGCACCCACCTGTTTGCTCCAGTGTTCCAAACCGGTTTCAGGACCGTTTGTCCCGCGTGCCGAGAGCAGGTTCCCTGCCCCGCACAGACCCCGAAACCACCTCTTGTCTATCCCTTGCGCCGCAGCACCGTACCCGCCGCCGCACAGGCCAGCAGCAGCAGCGACGCGGGCTCGGGCACTACGGCAAACCCATCGACGTAAACAGTATCCAGGCTCCCTTGCGGCACGGTGATCTTCACGTAACGAACCTCGCTCAGGCCCACCGCGCTGATATCCACCGCCGTGCCCCCGCCGGACCCTTCATAGAGCGCCACCGCCTGGTCATACATGAGGCCCTGGAAGTCGGCCACCGTCAGGGCCGGGTTCATGGGCTTGCGGAAATCGCTGGGGACGCTCCCCGGCGTCATGTCATACGCCCCGCTGTCGCTGTAGCCCTGCGTCGGAAACAGCGAATCGGCCCGCACGCCCGGCACGACCCGCCAATTGACGCCATCGGCGCTCAACGAAACCTCCGCCGGATGCTCCCACAGGTACGGCGGGACGATCTGCAGGTCCGGCCACTGCGTGGTGAAGAACGAGTTGCCGAAGATGATCAGGTCCTTTCCGTACAGGTGCGACGGATCGTGCGTGATCGCCTGATCGAACCCGACGACCAGGCTGCCGCCCGGCGCTATGGCCGTGATCGCACTGCCTTCATACGCCGGGTTGAAGATACTGGCCACCATCGGATAGAAGCCTTCTCCGGTCATCCGCGACGGCTCGCCGAGAGCCGCCTCGGGATGGTTGTACGTCTGATTGTCATTAGCCGGGTTGCCGTCGCCGTCATAGTCGTAACTGACGACCGACGTCGCCCACGGCACTGCCGCAAACCCGCTACCGCAAATCCCTGCCACAAGACAGACCGCTACCGCCGGCGCAATGAACGTTCTCACTTCTTCCTCCTCAGGCACGAATGGCACTGATCAAAAAAGAGACAAAAGATGCAGCAAACTCACACGCTGAAGCCGATCTTGCTAGTTGATCTTCGCTGCTCTCGGACGACACTCCGTAACCCATTCGTCGCCTGTTCGCCGTTCACACGCAACGCCGGCGTCCTGCTGAGCACTGCTCTTGGTCTTGCCTTGTCTCCTTTCCTGCTAAAGGCCCTGTCGAACGTAGCAATCGCCGCTTACCATACTGTCACGACCTGCGTCCGGTACCCAGCCTGCGGCGTCCGCAGGCATGCTCCTGTCGCTCCCGACTCCTGAGCCCTTTCGGCCCCTCATCCCTCGCCCCTCGCCCCTCGCCCCCCGTCCCTCGCCCCTGCCGTTACAACCTCGGCCGCCTCCGCCGCCGAGCACCCGTCTGGCGGCTCTGCGGCCGGGGGAAATACCGCCCTTCCGGCTGCATCTGGTACCACTGGCCCTGCGACTCGCGGACCAGCCAGGCCGGCCGACACGCGATGAACTCCATCGCCTCGACCGCGCACTGCCCGCTGCCCGGAGCATCCGCGGCCGGCTCGATGACCTGCACCGCCACCGGCTCAGCCGAGATCCGCACGAAGGCGTCGAAGGCCGATGACACCTCGTTGAACAACTTCTCCTCCGCCGGACGCATGAAGCGAATCACGCACGGGCACTTCGCCTCCAGCAGGATCGACACGATCTGCCGCAGCGAAGGGTCGACCAGGACCCTCCCCTGCCGCGGGCCGACGTCCCTCTCCAGCCACGCCAGCTCCACGTCCACCAGGTCCAGCTGCGACTCGCCCAGCACGGCCTGAAGATCCTGCGGCTCCGGCCCGGTCGCCTCCAGGCCCAGCCAGCCCGCATATCGCGGCCGCAGCCGCGGCAAAAGCCCGGGCAGCCCGGACCCGCCGATCGCCGTCCGTTTGCCCGTAAACAGCAACCCGTCGGCGGCATACTCGCTGGCCAGCTGCACCAGGTCCTCCTCGTGGAGGACTTGCACAAGGCGGTCCTGCGGACCGGGCCACTCGTCGGGGTCGATTCTGGGATGCATGTTCGCCAGCTCGACCCGCAGGACCGGGTACGCCTCGTCCTTCAGCACGAGGATCCTGGAGACCAGCAATCCATCGCTCGTTTCTCTCACGGGTGCTCCTCTGTAGATGCAGCGATAGCCTGGCGGCAGAAGGATCCACGGGCTTGCGTCGCGCAACCGGCTATGCCGCCGCCGGCGCGGACTCGAGGCGCGGCACAAATGCCATGCGGGGTCTTACGGGAGACAGACTGGTTGGCTGGGTACGTATGCATGGCAGCCTTGCCCTTCCCACGAGGGTCCTTCGGCCGAACGACTGCGCTCTTGGAAGGTCTTCTGACTCCCGGGTACTGGAAACCTACTAGCCGCCCTTCCCGACCCGCACGCTGCGGATCAGTGGTATTCTGCGGCGTTCGTGCCCGGTTACAGCGGCGGGGCCGTTCCGGATTCTCACCGGATTCCCTTGTTAAGCCGCCGGCCTACGACCGGCGTGCCGCCAAAAGCGCGAACTTACATCCACGTAAACTCTACACCATTTCAGTTTTCTGTCAAGGCAATCCAACGGCATCCGCGAATTGTAGTCCCTCCGCACTCTCTCCCCCTCGCAGCCCCGTACGATCGCAGCGCCGGAACGTGAGTACGTTACCAGAACCCGCCCGCCGTCCGCAGTATGCAGAATAAAAGGTCCGAGCGCAGAGGACATAGGCAGAGGGAACAACAGGAAGCAGCGTCAGTTGGTAGGCGCAGCGACGCGCCACTGACGTACATGACACCCGAATCAATCCTGTTACTCACCCGCCAGAGGGGCAGGCAAACATCCACGGCGGAAGGAATTACAAGTAACCTAACCCTGAACGGCAACCGACCCTTGAACCGGCATCCCTTGATGGCTGAGACCGGATTCGAATACCAGAATTCTACCCGGCCGACCCGACTATACAAGCGCCTTCGCACATTTCAGGGTCAACCCGAGCTTCCTTTCAGCCTGCCAGGCGAATCAGATCGCAGATGTCCTTCACCTCAAGGCTGCTGGTATTGACCACCAGGTCATAGCGCCGGGGGTCATACGGCCGGTGCCCAAAATGCCTGACCAGGAAGTCGCCCCGCTTGCGCTCGAGTTCCTCGATCCGGCGGCCCGCGGCCCGCTCATCCAGGCCTTCACGCTGCATCACCCGCGCGAGACGGTCCTTCAGCGGCGCCACGATCCGAACCCATAACCCTCGAGAATGCGGGAGGATAAAGTTGACCCCGCGACCCACGAAGATCGCGTTTTCCTTCTGCCCGATGGCAAAGACGGCCTGGGTCAGCCGCCGGAAATACTCCTCCCGCGTCATCCCCGCCTCCAGCCCCATCGGCTCCAGCATCTCCATCAGCTGCTGCAGCCAGTTCCGCTGCCGCTCGTCCAGCTGCTCGTACAGCCGCCGACGGACCTCCTCATTTTCCGCCATGTAATCTAGGATTTCCCGGTCATACTTCGGCCAGCCCAGGCACTCCGACAGGCGCTGGGCCACCTCACTGCCCCCACTGCCCAGCTCGCGACTGATCGCGATGTAAAAATGGATAGTCTGGGATATCTCGGTTACCGGCTGGGCAACGGTATGAGTGCGGCCAAGCTCCCAGTTCCGCATCCGGCGCTCGATGAACCGCGCGGCGCCCAGGTTCTCATGAGGCATGACACGAGCCTCCGTAAAGGCCCTAGTGAACACTATTTAGTCTACACGAATACCGAAATGCGGTCAATCTTTTTCTGCAGCCGGACCGCGGACGCTACACCTTGGCCCCGCCGGCCCTGCGCAGAATCGGGAGTTGGGTATAATCCAACATTCACCGTAACTTGCTTTCGTCAGGACAAGATATGCTTTCGCCCGTACAGAAGAAATGGCGCCTGTTCCGCACCTGGTCGAGCCGCTACCCCGTCTGGTCTGCCTGGCAAGTGACCTATCGCTGCAATTTCCACTGCGGGTTCTGCCACTATTGGAAGGACCCGGCCGGCCAGCTGCCCGAACAGACCCTTGACCAGATCCGCCTCGGCAGCCGCAAACTCGCCAGCATGGGCACCTTGATGATCTCCATCGCCGGGGGCGAGCCGACCCTCCGTAACGACCTGCCCGAGGTGGTCGAGGCCATCGCCCAGTATCACTTCCCCTTCCTGACCACCAACGGCTACAACGTCACGCCGGCCTCCGCCCGCGACCTGTTCCAAGCCGGCCTCTGGGGGGCATCGGTCTCCCTGGACCACGCGGATGCGGCGCACCACGACCGTCGCCGCGGCACGCGGGACGCCTTCGCCCGCGCGATCCGCGCACTGGATTGCTTCGCCCGCGCCCGCAAACACCCCTGGCAGCGGGTCAACCTGATGTGCGTGCTCATGCACGACAACCTCGATGACATCGAACGCCTCATCCAACTCGCCGCCCAGCACGACGCCTACTTCATGATCCAGCCGTACTGCACCCGCAAGACCGGCTCGCAGCAGTTCCTCTGCCGCGACCCGGATATCGGCAACCGGCTGGTCGACCTGCGGAACCGCTACTCGAACTTCCTGTCCAACCCCGTGTTCCTAGGCCGGTTCGACGAGGCAATCCAGCGCGGCATTCCCGGCTGCAAGGCGGGACTGGCCTTCTTCAACATCGATTCCACCGGCGACGTGGCCATCTGCGTCGAGCAGCGCAGCACCCCCGTGGGCAACCTCTACCGTCTGCCGATCCAGACGATCATCCAGCGACTCCGCGCCGGAGCCGGACCAACACCTGCACCGACTGCTGGTACAATTGCCGCGGCGAGGTCGAATCTCTCTACCACCCGATCGGCGTGCTGCGGTCGCTGCCGACCTTCCTGCTGGACCGGGGCCGGCCACCCGGACCGCCCGCCCCGGCCCCCGCGGCCGCCGAGGCGGCGGATTGAGGATACAGTGAACCCCATCGACATCCCCGCCCTGAACGCCTGGCTGGCCTCACAGGCCTGCCCGGGCCGTATCGCCCTCAAACAGGTCGTCATCGAGGATGACCTGTTCGCCCGACTGCCCGACCTCCTGGCGCACGAAGGCGCCGCCGATCGGCCGGTCATAGTGGCCATGGACCACACACCGATGTCGCGGGGCAGCCGCGACGCCAAGGGCGAGTTCCTCCGAATCGTCGAAGGCCTCTGCACGCCGCAGGTCATCCGCCTCGGCACCGCAAGCGAGCCGCCGCACGCGGACCTCGTGATCGCCGAGGACCTGGGCAGGCACCTGCCCGCCCGCGCCCTGGTGATCTCCTTCGGCTCGGGAACGATCACCGACCTGGCCAAGCACGCGCGGTTCCTGGCCGACCAACAGGCCGGCGAGCACGACCGGCGAACGTTCGTATCGGTCCCGACGGCCTGCACGGTGACGGCGTTCAGCAGCGCCCTGGCGGTGCTGGCCGTGGCCGGGGTCAAGCGGACCATCCCATCCGCCAATCCCGACTGCACGTGGGTCGACCTGGGAATCCTGGCGGACGCCCCAGCCGACCTGACCCGGGCCGGCGTCGGGGACCTGCTGGCCCGCGGGGTCGCCTACGCCGACTGGTACCTGTCAAGCCTGCTGGGCATCGACGAGTCCTACACGGACGCCCCGCGACTCCTCCTGGCCGATCACGAGGCGCAGCTGCCGCGGATCGCCGCTACACTCGCCGCCGGCCAACCCGGCGCCTTTCGCACGCTGATGGAGGCCCTCCTCCTGGCCGGCTACGCCATGAGCGTCGTGGGCCAGACCACGCCCATCTCCGGCTGGGAACACGTAATGAGCCACTACCTCGACCTCGTCAACACGGCCATGCACAGGCCGCTGAACCTGCACGGCTTGCAGGTGGCCGCCGGCACCTTCGTCGCTACACGCGCCTATAATGAATTCCTGCGGCGGGCCAAGGCCGACGACCTGGTCGCAGCCGGCCACATGGACCTAGCCTACCGCGCCCGGGCCCAGATCGACCGCCATTTCGCGCCGATCGACCGAGCCGGCGCGATCCGCGACGAACTCCTCCGCGACTACCTGCCCAAGGCGCAGCGCTGGCAGACAGCCGCCCCGAGGATCCGCCAGCCTCGCGACGGACTGGTCATCCGACCGGGTACAGCAGGAGATCGCCGCCCGCTTGATGCCGCTGGAAACACTCGATGCGATCGCCGCGGCGATGAGGCTGCCCAGGTCGCTCGCGGAGCTGGAGTCCCTGCCGACGGACTCCGCCCCAGCGGACACCGTACGCTATTGCCACCTGGTGCGACGACGCTTCACGCTGGGCGACATGCTGGCAGCGCTCGGCTGGTTCGACGAGCGGCGGATCCGGCGCTGGCTGGAGGCCGGGTGAAAAGAGGGCCGCCGTCCCGCGTAACGGCGGCCCATGCGTTACAGGTTGATGCATATCGGTCAGGCCCGGCGGCGACGGGCGATCAGCAGGCCACCCAGGGCAAGCAGGGCCATCGTGGTGGGCTCGGGAACCGCTGAGAAACTGTAAAGTCGGAACGAGTCATCACCGGCAGGGTAACCGGCGGCTGTCGCATGATTCATCACGAAACCCAAGTGCCACTGACGAGACGGATCCAGCGCGACGGTTCGAAGCGGCACCCCTTGCGCATTCTCACTTTGGTAGAGCGAGGCTTGTCCCGCTGGGTCTATGACCACAGACCATGCAGTTTTTCGAAAACGGGGGAATCATCGGGTCAAACGGAATACCATATCCAGCCCAGGGACATTGCCAGAGGAGTTCGACCCCAGGACGTTCATACCCCGGTACCCCGATCCAGTCCAAGTGCACAGTGTCGGCAACATCTTGATCGGTTACGGCAACCGCAAACCCCGGATCGTGGCGCGCTCCCACCAGTGTTTCCCAGGAGAAGTTGATGAGCCACCGATTTCCGTCGTTGAAGTTCTGCTGGGTCCTCACCCACGCCTCGGCACCGTAGGTATTGCCCGACTCCGGACCCCACACCCTGGCTTCAAGGTATCCGTCGGTAGCGGGCGTCTCCGTAAATGACCACTGCCATGATCCGGCCCCAAGACCACCAATGCCCGCCCTGTAGCCGTGCGTCGCCCACAGTGCGCCATCGATGGAGCCATCATCGAAGTTGTCTTGAAAGCCGACTGCAATGGCGGATTGCAGCCCAATCAATGTGACAAACGTCCCCGCTGCCAGAAGCAGACTACTATGGCGCATACCACACCTGCCTTTCGATAAGAAAAGACAACAGAGAAAGGTGCTAGCACGGTGCTATCACCCTCATGTGATCGAGGCTCAAGCAACCTGCCACGTCGGCAGACATCCCGATATGTGATGCCGTACGGCCACCATATTGGGTGCCCCAACGCCATATCCGTACGCGGTACCGGCGACTATTCCTCTTGCTGCTCGCCAACGGTCAGGCAGAAATCCGTGACTTGAACCACGCCATGCACGAGTGTTCAGCAATTCGCGTGCCAACGTCGATATTGGGAGTCATGTAAGCAGGCTCGTGGGCAGCCAATTGCAGCGCACGATTGGGGTTACACCGATAATAACTCTTTTCAGCCCCTCCCATGCTACCCCCCCCCCCCCCGCATGTTGCCGAAACGCATCATTGATGTCGCCGAAAGGCAACACCCTCGCGCTCGGTTTATCTTGGGCGGCAGATAGTTGTGCTCTCGCCTCCGGCACAGTGGTCGGGCTTGCTCGTAACACATCGAGCGACATGGTGGCCGGTGCCGGCACTACACGAAAGCCTCTTTCGGTTCGGCGATCCTCGCCTTGCTCGCTGCGGCCCACATCCCCAGCACAAACAGCACCTCGACGACACCGTAGAGGCCCAGCCAGACGTACGCGCGAATCGCGATATCATAGAATACCGGCTCGTAGCCCACCTGGAAGTCCATGCCCAACCACGCCGCGACCACGAGCAGGAAGCACAAGATCGACGCGACCGCCAGGCCGAACGGACCGAACCACCCCCTCTTGCGTCCCCGCAGGACCACTGTGTATCCCAGCAGCGCCACCAGGCACCCGGTCTCCCGCACGCCCCAGCCCACGAAGCGGCCCTGCGACTGACCGGCCTGAATCGCGCAGAGGACCAGGCCAGCGGCCAGCACCGCAACGCCCACCCGCAGCATCTTGCCAAGGAGTCGATCGAGGGACTCCGCCCATTCCCGGCGCCCGGCGCAAGGGCCAGCGAAACGGCCTCCACGTGCCCCAGGCCCATGCCCAGCGCAAAGGCGCTATACGCCAGCATCACCGCCAGCAGGGCGCCGGTTAGCTGGGCCGGGTTGCCCATGTCCGGCCGGAGCACGGCGACATCCGTCGCCAGCGGTGCCACGTCCACGATCACCAGGATGGCTGTGGCAAGGGCTGCTACCACCGGCAACATCGCCCGCTGGCGGACCTGCACCATTGCGAGCAGGCCGATAGCAGTCACTCCCCAGGCCAGCACCACCAGTGACTCGTACATCGTGGTCACCGGCAGGTGCCCCGCGAACCGCCAGCGAAGCAGGATCCCCGCGGTCAGCGCGACCAGGCCGTCCAGCAGCAGCCCCCAGGCCGCCGCCTTGATCCAGCGGTTGGGCCGAACCGCCGCCAGCAGGCCGATGACCAGCGCCAGGCCCGTCACGATCCAGCCGGCCTTGAACAGCTGGATCATGTTGTACAGGGCCTCGAAGACCAGGGTCCGGCGCTCGGGCCAGACCGGCGACTTGAGCCCCCCCAGGATACGCGTAAGGTCCATGCTGGCCCCGGTAAGGGCCCGGCTGTCGCCGGCCGCGAAGGCGGCCCGCATCCGCCCCCATTCCGTGCGGATCTGCGCCCGCGTGCGGCTCGGCACGTCCGGCTGCCTGTCCAGGTCCGCGATCGTCACCCAGGCGCCTTCGGCATCCTTGGCCGCCGGGACGATGCGCAGGACCTGGTCGTCGAACACGGCCTTGAGGACCGTCACCCGGTGCCAGGTCGCCAACGCCGCCTGCTGTAGCGGCGTCCACTTCGGCGGAATCGCCGCGCCCGGATGCTCTCTCTGCCCGCGAACGTCATCGACCATCTTCAACAGCGCCGGGTTCGTCGTCAGCGCCGCGTAGGAGAAGTGCTTCTGCTCCGCCGGCAGCCCCAGTTCTCTTCGCAGCTCGGCGCTGTCGACCAGAATGACCGGCTCATCATAGTACCGCGGGGCAAACCACGTCCATGACAGCAGCGTGGCCACCGGGTCGGCATCAGCCCACGTCCCCTGGCCGGTCACCCGCCTGACCAACTGCCGCGCGAGGGTATCCACCGGCAGGACGCGCCCGCCGGGTCGCACCGGCAGGATCCTGGCCTCCGTCAGGTTCATATGCGTCGCGGACCCCGCCGGGGCAGTCGTGACAGCCTCCGAAGATGGACTGTCCGGGGTCGAGGCGGCGGCGGACGATGCGGCTGGGACCCCACCCATCTCCCCTGCCGGCACCGAGGCCGTGGCTGGGGCCGGACCAGGAGTGCCTCCCGGCGGCGACTGTGCCGCCGCGCCGCAAGCCGCGGACCAGAACATGGCAAGTGCCAATACAGCCGGCAACAACCCGCATTCAAGGACATTGCGTATGGTCGGTTCGAACAAACCTGCTCGCATTTCTCAGTGACTCCGTGAGTGAGGGCAAGAGGCAACAGCGATGGATAGGATGCGCGGGATGGGGAGACGGTCGCATCCCGCCGCTATCCTGTTCATCCTGTCCATCCCTGTGAATTCCTGTTTGCAGATGCCGGGCACCATGGTCCTGCGCTGTTGCAGGGCCATGTCCGACAGGTGCACCGGCCATCATGCCCTGGCAAATGGCCCTTCTCGACATCCGCCGGCGCCGCCCGCATTGCCCGCTGCCAGCCGACAATGTATCGTATCGGGGCCATGGAGACGAGCGGCCGCTTCGACATCCTGATCCACGTGCAGCCCTGGCAGGCCCTGCTGCTGGAGGCCGAGCCCCTGGTGGACCTGGCAATTGGCGAACTCGGGGCCACGGGCCTGAGCCTCTCGGTCAAGGCCGCCGAGCCGCAGGAGATCATCACGCTGGACCCCGCGGGCCAGCTGCTGGCCGGGCGCATACCCCCGGGGCGCTGTGGCAGCCCGGCGCCGAGCAATACGCCAGCACCCGCCTGCGGCCGCACGCCAGCGCCGCCCTGAAGGGCCGCCAGCCAGCCGCGCAACTGGCCGACCTCTGCCGTGCCCGGTCGCAAGCCTTCGCCCTGCGGGTCAGCGCCCTGCGAGATGCCGCCCTGGCCAGCCGCCACGCCGACGCGGTCAGCTGCAACGCCCTGGCCCTGCCAGCCGACCATCACCTGTGCCCCTCGAACCCCAACGTCGTCGAACTGGTCCGCTGCCAGCTCGTGGACCTGGCTGCGCAATTCGCCCCGGACCTGATCGAACTGGAACACTTCACCTGGCCCGACCGCTACCACGCGGCGCCCGCGACCGCAGCCACCTGGCCCGTCCCGCCGGGCGAGGCCGAGGCAGCCCTGCTGGCCCTGTGCTTCTGCCCGTCCTGCCGCCAACAGGCGAACCTCGGCGGCGTCGATGCGGCCCTGGCCCTGCGGAGCGTACACGTGTGGCTGATGCGCTGGCTGCAGAACGAGAAGCCCTTCGCCGGCACCATGGACGACCTCTTGGCGGAGGACACGATCCTGGCCGATTACATCCACTGCCAGCGGCGCTGCCTGCTGGCGGCGCTGCGCCTCTGGGCACGGGCCGTGCCGTGCCTGGCGCTGGTGGTGGCCAGGCAGCGGACCTCGACACATCCGGTATCGGAAGCCGATGAGGCCCCCCCAGCCGCCCCCGATGCGTACGAATCGGACGCCATCGGCGATAACAACCGCGCCGGCTCGCCGTGGAACCCGTCGTTCGAGGAACTCGCCGAGGTCGCCCCGCGGCTGACCGTGCGGATCGCCCCGCACGCCTCCGACCACCCGTGCGCCTGCCCCGGCCTCGGGGGAGCGACTCACCGGGCGCAGCTGGCCGCGGCCGTCGACGCCACCAGCCCCTCCTTTGCCAACGGACCGGATATCGTCCGATGCCTGACCGACCTGGCCCGCGCGGGAGCCGCCGCCATCGAGCTCGAAGACGCCCTCAACGTCAGCCCCACCCGCCGCCCCTTCATCCGCCAGGCCATCCGCGCCGCCCGCCGCGAGAGGACGCTGTAAGGAGACATGCCTACGTCCGCAAGATTGAAGAACTCGAGTAGCCGACAGAAGGCCCCCAACAAGGCGTTTGACAAGGGAATCCTCTCAACAGCCAGGTCCATCGCCGACCAGTACAAAATCATCGTCGAGTTCGAGGACGGCAACTGGTTCGGCCACGGCCTGGAGCTGCCCACCGCATTCGGTGACGGCCGCACGGTCCAGGCCGCCGTAGCCGACACCCACGAAGCGCTGGTTACAGCCGTCGCCTTCATGCTGGAGAAGGGCCAGCCGCCTCCCGTCGCCGCCCGCGAGGGCAGTCGCTCCATGCAGGTCAACGTTCGCCTGACGCCCGAGGAAAAGGCGATGCTGGAGTCCAAGGCCAAGGCCAAGGGCTTCCGCGGCCTGTCAGACTTCATCCGCACATCAGTACTGACGGAGAAGTAGCAAACCTGACCCCTGCCGTTTCACCTTGTCACCCGGTCACCTTGTCACCTTGTCATCCGCCCGCCGGCTGGCTCGCCGGCCGCGTCGTCCCCGGCGCGACCGCCGGAACAGACACCTGGTAGAGCTCCTTGCCGTCGGCGCTGAATACCGCAATGGCCGCCGTCCGCGTCGTCTTGTCCTCCGCCTCCTTGAGGACCTTAAGCGCAACGCGCCGTGAATCGGGCGAGAAAACCGGCTGCTGCAGGTTCTCACCTTTCTGGAATCGCGACTCCGTGCCGCCCAGCACCCCAAACGCCACGCCGGCGTTCATCGTGACCACCACGTGCTTGCCGTCCGGCGCGACGACGAACTGATTCATCGTGCCCGCGGGCGTTTCCGCCGGCATCGCGATCTCCATCGGCGCCAGCAGCGTCCCGTCGCGGCGGACCCGCTGGATAACCAGGGCCCATGGCACAACCTCCTGCGTGGCGGCAGCCTGGGTCGCGGCGCCAGCCGACTGCGTCGCCGCCGATTGCGGCTTGGGCTTGTCCTGCAGGACCGCCACCGTCTGGGCATCGACCCACGCGGGCCCTTCCACCGGCGAGGCCGGCAGGCGTCGATAGATCGCCATCTCGCCGTCGGTGCTCACCAGGCTCAGCGCATCGTCGATCGTTGCAGCCAGCATCTTGCCGTCGGGCGAGAGTCTCTGCGCCGAACCGCCCGCCCCCAGTACCCGCTTGCCGCCGTCGAGGTCCACGGCCATCAGCAGCCCGCCCGCCGTGAAGTACACCTCGTTCCCGCCCTGGTCGAACTCCAGCCGCGTGTTCACGTACATCGAATCGGGCCCCGCATCGAGCAGCTCCACCGGGACCGCCACCTGCACGTCGCCGCTGCCGACATCCCGCACGACGAGCGTCGCCGTGACGTTCGGCGTGATCATCATCAGCGCCGTCGCAACGTACGTGCTCTTGAGCGGCGGCAACGCCCGGTCCACGATCTGCAAGGCGGCAGGCTGCAAGGCGGCAGGCTGCGAGGCGGCAGGCTGTGAGGCGGCAGGCTGTGAGGCGGTCGGCTGCGAGGCGGTCGGCTGCGAGGCGGCCGCCTCCTGCTGCCCCGTCGCCCAGGCGACCCACGCGGGGTTGGCCAGGTCCTTCAGGGCGTTGGCCCGCCGGTCGAAGTCCTCCTTGTACTGCTTGGCCGCTTGCCACGTCGGCAGCGGCACCCGCAGATACGCCAGGCGCTTGCCGTCGGGGCTGAACGCCGGCGCCGAGAGCATCCGCTCCGTCGAGGTCTCCAGGACGCGGATCTTCCGCTGCTCGTCCAGCAGCATCAGCCGAAACGCCTGGGGACCGATAACAAACCCCCCGTCCGGCGTGTGATACGGATCGGCCGTGACAAAGGCCAGCGTCTTGCCGTCAGGCGAGAAGACCATGGCGCTCTCGTCGATGCACCCGGCCAGCAAACCGGCAACCAGCGCAACAGGCAGCAGTGCGGCGCCTCGAAACCGGCTCACTCTTGCGCGCGTCATGACACGTCCCTCGACAGGTTGGCTCCTTCAGCGGGCCGATCGAATGACCGGCCCCGGCTGAGGGCCTTTCGAGTATTGTACCGGCAGGGGCAACGTCTTTCAGGCAGGAATTCACAGGGATAGACAGGATAGACAGGATGACAAGGCAGTAGCACCTTGCCTCTATCCTGTTCATCCTGTCTATCCCTGTGAATTCTCTTCTCTCCGTGTCTCCGTGCCTGCTCCGTGGTTTCCCTCACGCGTCCGATAGGCTGAACCGTCCCTGCACAGCCGGCTCAGACCCGGCCACACCCACGCCAGCACCATGAACACCAGGCCCGCCAGGATCAGCAGGACCGGCCAGCGGAAGTCCTCGCTGAAGTGCCGCACCGTCAGCCGCTCGATCGAGATGCCCAGGCCGATCAGCCCCGCAAAGAAGAACGGCTTCATCTGCCGCGGCACACTGGCAAACACGAACGCCAGCGACGCGACCGGCAGGGCCTTCTCGTAGACCCGCAGCTGCCCGATCACCGACGTATCATACCGCCCGCTGTCCAGCACCCGCAGCGGCAGCAGCACGCACAGTGAACCCATCCAGTTGAGCCCCTCGGCCAGGCGACGAAACAGCCGCGTGCCCACTGCGCGAAGCCCCCCGGCCACCGCCAGGAATACCAGCCCGATGGTCACGAACCCCAAGCCCACGCACTCCTCGTGGCTCAATGTCGTTTCGGCCGGCACCCGCCACAGCCACCCGAACAGCGTGTTCGGGCTCGCCGCAATCGCCCCGCAGGCCGCCACTAACCCCATCGTGCCGACCAGGGCGCAGGGCCACGCGTACTGGCCGAGCCTCCGCCGGTCGCACAGGATCCCGACCAGGATCAGCACCACGCTCGGCGCGAGGAACCGCCCGGCCACGACGTCAGGCGTCCACTGCTTCATCCCCAGCACCAGGTAGAACGCCGCCAGACTCGCCAGCCCCGCCAGGCACGCCAGCAGTGTCATTACCGACAACCGCGTGACCCGCAGCAGGACCAGGCAGCTCGCCCAGCCAGCACAGGCTTCCCGCCAGCAGCCGGGCGTTGCTGAACGCCCCCGACCACGACGTGAACGCCTCGTACCGCAACTCTTGCCGGACCGATAGCAACCCCCAGTGGTACAGCACCGCCAGCACCACCATCGGCGCCAGCAGGTTGGACGCCACGAAGAAGCCGGCGCCCAGCCGCGCCTCTCGCCGCCTCCACAGCCACGCGCCGAGCGCCGTCACCACCACGCACGCGCCGATCGCCGGGATCGGCCGAAGCCTGCTGTCCACCCGGGCCCACTGGAACAGGACCAGCAGCGACGCCGCGATCGTCGTCACCCACGCGCCCAGGTACAGGCACACCTGCGAGAACGAGATCCGCCGCGTGTCGAGGATCGACGTGTCCTTGGGCGCCAGTACCTGGTCGTACACCTGCTGCAGGCTGTCCAGCTCCCGCTCCGTCACAAAGCCGTTCTGCGTCCAGACCCCCAGCCGCTGCAGGTGCTGGGCGATCTCCGACTGCAATCGGTCCGCCACGTAGGACGGCCGGGCCCAGACCACCTCGTTGCGGCTGTAGCGGTGCAGGTCGCACGCCAGGGCGATCGCGTCCGGATAGCGCAGCGCCGGGTCCTTCTCCAGCGCCTTCAGGCAGATGTTCTCCAGGCCGAACGGCAGGCCCGGCACCAGCACCGCCGGCCGCTCCGGATGCTCGCCCAGGATCGCGTCGACCACCTTGCCGGTCCCGTCGTGCAGGAACGGGTGCTGGCCCGTCAGGACCTCGTAGGCGATCACCCCCATGGAGAACACGTCCGCAGCCGGACCGATCTGCTTGCCCGGGATGAACTGCTCCGGAGCGCTGTACGTCGGCGTGCCATAGTAGCGGTAATCGTTCGGCAGGACGGCCTCGGCCCGCAGCGCCAGGTGGAAGTCCACGATCTTGACCACCCCGTCGGAACAAACCAGCACGTTCGACGGCTTGAGGTCCCGGTGCAGCATGCCGTGCTGGTGCGCCCAGGCGATCGCTTCCGCCATCCGCGTCAGCACCGCGGCCTTGGCTGGCAACCCCGCTTCGTGCAACGCATGCGTGATCGGCAGCCCGTCGACCCACTCCATGACCAGGCACGGCCGGCCGGCGGCGCCGGTCACCTCATGGATCTGCACGATCCCCGGGTGGTTCATCCGCGCCAGGGCGCGGGCCTCGTTCATGAAGTCGTCGCCGGCTGCGCTGTCGTCGATGGGCTGGAAGAGGACCTTGACCGCCACCGGCCGGTGCAGCAGCGTGTCGTACGCGCGGTAGACCTCGCCGGCCCCGCCCGCCCCGACCCGCTCGAGCACCTTGTAACGGTTGTTCAGGCACTGCTCGAGCTCGTCGAAGGAATCCACCGCCTTGAGCACCGGCGTGCCGCCGGGGGTATGGGTCGAACCCGGCGTCCGGCCCCGGCTGGGGGTCTTGACCGGCTGGCCCTCCGCCTCCTGCTCGCCCCCGCCGCGCAGCTTGATCAGCAGCGACTCGTTCTTCATCTCCTCGTGGACGCGCGTGCGGCAGGTCCGGCACTGGCGCAGGTGCGCAGCCACGGCGGCCACAGCCGATCCCTGGAGCTGGCCGACGGCATAGGCGATCAATTCGGCTTCTTCGGGGCAGAGCATGGGTCGATCGTCAACGGTCAGCAGCCAACAGTCAACGGTTGACCGCTAGCAGCTGTGGGTCAGCGGAAGATCGCCAACGGCGCGATAAACAGGCATACATACCTGAACGCATTCAGAACGTATCATGTGCGGGGTTGGCTGTAAAGGCAATCGGCGTCACGTCCCTGTTGTTGCCTTGACCGTTTCATGGCGTCACACTGCCAGCCGGGGCGAGGATCGGCCGGCCTTGCACAGCCGCCCTTCTCAACGATCAAACTCCTCGATCAGCGCCCGCAACCGCGAGAGGATCCGGCTCTTGGCAATGTACACCGCGTTGCGCGACAGCCCCAGGCGCCGCGCCACCTCGTTCGGCTCGACGTTCCTGCAGCGCCACCATCTCGAACGCCGCAAACGTCTTCTCGTCGAACTCCCGGCGGGCGCGGTCCATGCAGATCTGCATGACCATCTTCTCCCACTGCTGCTTCCAGAGGTCCTCGGCCGCCGACGGATCGGCCAGGTTCTCCAGCGGCTGGCTGTCGGAGGTGGATCGTTGCAGATCGGTCGCGACCTTCTCGCTCGGCCGCTTCCGGAAGGTCTGCGACAGTACCTTGCGGGCGATCCCGAACAGCCAGTGGCTCAGCCGCCCCTTGGAGCGATCGTAGTTGCCGCTGCGGTACGACTTGAAGAACTCCAGCAGGGCCTGCTGGGCGAAGTCTTCGGCCGCCTGCTGGCCCAGGCCGTTCTTGCGGGCAAACCCCACCAGCACCGGCTGGAAGTAGCCGACAAAACCCGTCCAGGCCTGGCTGTTCCCGGCGTCAGCCAGGCCATCCAGGATCATGGTGGTAGTGACCCACGTCGAAGCGATATTGTCCTTGCGCGGTTCTGACATAGGCTGTCCGATCGGAGATACGCTCAGTCACATTTGGACGATCACAACCAAATGGCAGCCTACCATAACAAGCCCCGCGACGGCAAGATAGGCTGGCCACGCAACACGAGCAGTACCTCGCGGCACAATAGGCATGTCCGGCTGGCCGCAATCGCGGACTGAATATCTGTATTGCCAGCCACGTCTGGAAGGATGGAGCACCTGGTTCCGCGCCCGTCCCACGGATGATATCCAGCATCCGGATAGCGAGTTACGGGCGGAAATGCTGGTCGACTTGCGTGAACTATACGCGGGCCGAGCCGGATCGATATAATGGCTGGCTTCAGGTGCACTCCATGTAGATGGCTGGGAAGCCGGGACCATCCTGATGGTCCCTCGAGGGTTGAGTCATGACAACGTGCGCGTGGGGTAGCGGGCCTCGGGGTCTTCTGCCCGCGGCGATGTGCCTGCTGGCGCTTGGATTGCCGGTCGAGCTGGCTGCTGCGCGAGGCGGCGGTGATAGTGGTGGCGGCGCCGGCGGCGGGATATCTCGCATGGGCGTGGACGGCTTCACAGGCAGCCGTTCATCCGGAGGCGCCGGGGGCTCATTCTTCGGGGTAGACCGTTCGTCCGGCGGGACCAGCCGATCCTTCTCCTCCCCTCGCTCGTTCAGCGGGTCAGACTCAGGCCGCAGCGGTTCAACTCACGGGTACAACCTGTTCTCCGGCAGTACCTCGCGCGGTTCGTCCAGCCGCGCCTGCCGACCTCCGCTCCAGCCAGCCCCGGATCGGCAACGACTTCGGATCACGCCGTAACTTCGGCGACAGCTACAACTACTCCCCCAGCCGCCGGATGAACCCCGGCTCGCTCGGCGGGGCCGGCAGCCGGGACCTCTCGGGCCTGTCGCAGCGGTTGAGCCCGCGACAGCTGGGCATCAGTCGGCCGGACAGCCTCGCTGGCCGCGGCACCTATGGCAACACGTTCGGCAACACCTCGCGCAGCCTGGGGAACATGCGAACGCCGACCGGCCGATACGGAACGTTCGCCGACAGCTCACGATCGACACTGTCCGGACGCGACTCCGTCGCCCGACAGATCGCCCGGCCATCCCTCGACAGTGGGATCGGCAGCCGCCTGAGCGATATCGGCGCCAGCCGTGGCACTTCGATCGGCGGCGACTCCATCACCCGTCAGACCCGGCTCGGGCGCGAGTCCATCTCCCGCCAGACGCCGATCGGCCGCCAGGCGGATGCCCCGGTCGCCCGCAGCCTGGAGCGACCCACAGGCGCGTCGCGGATCATGGACAAGCCGACCGGCACCACCGACCGCCTCTCTTCGCGAACCGGCACCAGCCTGTCACGTGCCCCGGAGATCGGCCAGAGGACGAGGCTCTCGGACGCCTCCGACAGCCTTACCCGCCGCCTGGGCACCGATGGCACCCGCGGCACCGTCACCCGTCTCGGCAGCGATAGCCCCGTCGGCCGCTCGCTCGACAGCACCGGCCGCGGCACCACGCGGTTGGGCAATGCGGCCACGGCCGACGCCCTCTCCATCCGGCGAGGCGCGGACGCCGGTCGCTCGATCACCCGCTCGGGCACGGCGCGGTCGCTGGAGACCAGCCGATCCAACCTGATCCAACGGTCGACGAACGGAGCCAGCCGGTCCGGCGCCCTGCAACACTCGATCGACCGGGTGAACCGTAGCGATGCCATCAGCCGCAATCTCTCGGCGGCTCACACGAACTTCTCCCACGACGCGGGCAGCCAACTGGCGCAGAGCGCCGCCCATACGCAGGTCTTCCACGCGGCGGCATGGCATGGCGGGGGTGACTGGGGCCACGGCGGCCACTACTGGGCGGGCCACGGCGACTGGCACCATGGCGGATGGTATCACGGATGGTACGGCCATGGCTGGTCCGACGACTGGCACTGGTATCACCCGGGCTGGGGCTTCTCGTTCAGCTTCGGCTACGGGGGCGGACCCTGGTACGCCGACTGCGGCTTCCGCTGCGCATACCCGTACTGGGGCTGCTACTGGCCGCCCGCGGTGGTCTGCTACGGCTACAGACTACCCCGGCTGGTACTACCCGCCGATCTGCTACTCGCCGGTGGTCTACACGCCGATCTACAGCCCCGTGTACTACGCCGAGCCCGTGGTGCCGGTCTTCCCGTCGTACTACTACCCGGCCTACAACGTGATGTACTACTACCCGTCGCTGTACTACGCCCCGCCAGCCACCTCTTTCGGCACCAAGCTTCGGGATCTCCACCGACTGGACGACCCAGAACGATATCAACACCGCCCCCGCAACCGCGGGGCGCCTGCCGTCAAGGACCTGCCGTCACCGGAGACAGCTCAGAGCGCCTCGGCTGCCCCCGGCGACGGCACCCTCGACCATGGCCTGGAGGCCCTCCGCGCAGGCCGGGTGGAGCAGGCCCGCACATACCTGCAGCAGGCGGTCGACGCCGATGCCAACGACGGCGTGGCCCGCATGCTCTACGCAGCCGCCCTGGTAGCCGACGGCCAGTACAAGGACGCCTCGCTGGCCCTGCGGGACGGCCTGCAGGTCTGGGGCGATCTGCAGCTCAAGGACTTCTACCTGCCCAGCGTCTACAAGAACCCCCAGGCCCAGGCCCAGTACCTGCGGGACCTGCGGGCCTTCCTCTCCGACCACCCGGATCGGCTGGACGCCTGGCTGCTAACCATCTGGTCCTATGCCTTCAGCGGCCAAACCGATCAGGCCGCAAGCCTGCTGTCCGAGGCGAAGAAGGCCTGGCCGGACGACCCGGGCCTGGTCAAGCTCGACGCCCTGGTGAAGGTGGGATAGCCGCCCGCTTGATCCGTCCCGCAAAACGGTTACGGTTGTGCCCACGATGGGGACGACGGAAGACGCCATCCAGGAGATCCTCCTGCGACTCAACGCCCTGGGGTTCTGCACCCGCTACGAGGGCGACGGGCAGTCGATCCGCTTCGTAGCCACGCACCGGCTGCACGGACACTTCTTCGCTTATAGCGCTGCAGTCGGCAACGAGTACGAGGCGGCGTGCATCCTGGCCGAGATGTGCGGACTCGAACCGATCGAGGAGTAGGCGGGATGGCAGAAGGGCTCGGGGTTCAGGGTCCAGTACTGGAGCATCGCGCAAGGAGGCCCCCACGCATGCCTCCCTTCCCACGTCCCCTCCTCCGCCGTCCTCCCCCGTTACCCGTTACCCGTTACCCGTTCCGATCCCTCCGGCCCCCGGATCGTCTCCGGAATCTCCTGCACCCGACCCTCGCGGTCCACGCAGCCCAGCACGGTCGCGGCCTCGGCGATGATCCGGCCGTCCCGGTAGAACTGGTACTCGTGCTCGATGCGAGCGCGGGTAATGCGGGTGATCTTCGCGTGGATGCGCAGCACGTCGTCGTAGCGAGCCGGCCCCTTGTAGCGGATCTCAGCCTTCACCACCACGAAGAACACCCCCTGCTCCTCGCAGTCGCGGTAACGGTAGCCGGCCAGCCGCAGCAGTTCGGTCCTGGCCATCTCCATGAAGACGAAATACTGCGAGTGGTGCAGATAGCCCATGGGGTCAGCCTCGCAGTACCGCACCCGGACCTCAATATCGCATTCCGCGGGCATCGGACGTTCTCCGTCGTCTGTGTGCAATGGCCTGTACAGGTCCCAACAGGCCCGCTATTGTGCACACTATCGTCGCCGGCGCAAAGGGGTGCCCCCCGCGCATATAATGCCAGTGTCCATACCGACGGCATCACATTCGTACAGGCAGAGGGACGCCATGTTCGAAACCCTGACGGTCAAGACCTCGAAGCGCGCGGAGATGATCGACATCACCGACCGCATCCAGGACATCGTCCGCGACAGCCAGGTCGCCGACGGCTGCGCGATCTGCTACGTGCCGCACACCACGGCTGGCATCACCATCCAGGAAAACGCCGACCCCGATGTCGTGCATGACGTCCTGTACAAGCTCGGCCAGCTCGTGCCCCACGCCGACCCCAACTTCCGCCACGCCGAAGGCAACAGCGACGCGCACATAAAGGCTTCCCTGATGGGCTCTTCGGTCACGGTGCCCTTCCGGGCATCCAGCCTGGTCCTGGGGACCTGGCAGGCCGTCTACTTCTGCGAGTTCGACGGCCCCCGCTCCCGCTCGCTGCACATAAAATTGATCGAGGGCTAGATAGCCCCTCCTTCGGAGAATGACCATGGCAGACAATCGTTCGGTCCTGGTGATCGGCGGCTACGGCCACATCGGCCGCTTCCTGGTGCCCCGCCTGGTCCGTAGCGGCTGGCAAGTGACGGTCCTGACCCGCGGCAAGCAGGCCCCGCCCGACGCCGACGCCTGGCACGACCTGCCCTGCCGCCACGTGGCCGGCAACTACCAGGACCTCACCGAGAAGCGCGAGTGGTCGGCCCTGCTCAAGGACACTGCCCCCAGCGTGGTCATCGACATCCTGGCCCGCAATGCCCCGGCCGTCGTGCAGGCCTGCCCAACCGGGGTCAATCACGTCGTGGTCTGCGGGTCGGTGTGGATGTACGGCCCGCCCCGCCAGGTCCCCACCCCCGAGCGGACGCAGGGGCCCTTCCCCTTCGAATTCTATCGCCTCCGCTACCAGCAGCTCCAGGAGCTGCTCGTGGCCCAGAGCGGCCCAGCCATCACCGGCGTGATGCCGTCGAACATCGCCGGCCCCGGCAAGATCCCCATCGACCCGTACGGCACCCGCGAGATCGCCGTCCACAAGGCGATGGCCAGCGGCCTGGAGATCGTCCTTCCCTCCGACGGCTTGATCCTGGTCGGCCCGACCGACGCCGAGGACATCGCCGAGGTCTTCGCCCTCGCTACCGAGCAGCCCGACAAGACGGCCGGCCGGATGTTCAACGCGGCCGCCGCCTACGCCCTGACCTTCGCCGACCTGGTGACCACGTACAGCCGGATCTACGGCGTGGAGATCCCGGTGCGGTCGGTGGAGTGGGACGAGTTCGACCTGGTGGTCCGCCCCACGCCCGACCAGCGCTACCACCACGAGGCCCACATGTGCGCGGACATCACGGCCGCCCGCCGGACCTTGGGGTACGAGCCGAAGCACACCCCTGAGGCGGCCCTGCAGCGGGCCGTGGAATGGATGCGGAGCAAGGAACTGCTCTGAAAGCCGGCCGTTGCTGAACCACGGAGCCTGCCCCGAGCGTAGCCGAGGGGTGCCTCCGTGGTTTCCCTCACGCTCACGAACGTGAGAGGAGTCCCGCAGCCAGGAATTGGCGGCCGCGCCCGCCCCGCTGTAGAATCCCCGCATCACGAGGAGAGAAAGCCGATGAAATACGTCTTCCCGATCAGCAAGGGCAAGCACTACCGTTTCCCGACGCACGTGAACGACCTGGTAGTCGACCGCGCCGAATCGAAGACCTCCGAGGTCTTCGTGGTGGTGCTCGAGCCGGGCGAGGCCCCGCCCCGCCACAAGCACGATGACACCGAGCAGGTCTTTTACGTGATGTCCGGCCAGGGCCGGCTCTGGATCGAGGGCGAGGCCAAGGAGTTCCCGGTCAAGCCCGGCGACGTGGTCCGCATCCCGGTCGGCGCCTACCACCGCATCTTCTGCGAGGGCAACGAGACGCTCCGCTACCTGTCGATCGACTGCTTCATCGCCGGCCGCCCCGCCGCCGAACCCACCTGGGACACGCACGTCCGCGAGATGTGCAAGCAGCAGGGATTCGACTACGACAAGGTGACCAAGGCCAGCGGGCGATAGCAACCTGGACGGCTGCCAATACCATCGCGGCATACGAGCCCGAAGCGGCAGCGAAGGTATTCGTTGTTGTTCTCGCAGCTGTTACTCAATGCTGTTGGCAACTCCGCCCTGAAAGGGTGGCAGATGTCAGCCTGGGGCAGAGCGGGTCGCGTGCCGTTACTTCGCGACCCGCGCCACCCCAGGAAGGCTGGCCCACCACATTTGGTCTTTCTCTCACCAATGCCGTTGGCCTGCCTCGCGACCGGTATGTCGTGGCTGTATAGGGGTAGGAAGAGCCGGTTCCGTTCCCGGTCCCTCCCCCCTCCGAACCGTGCGGGCGGATCTCCCGCACACGGCTCTCCAGTTGGTGGTTTTACCCTCCTAGGGATTGCTCGTCCCTCGCCGGGTGCATCCCGATTTCAGTGGCGCCCTGTCGGGTGATATTGTATAACACGTGCATCAGCAGGCGTGTAGCCTGCATTTCTTGGATGCGCGGAGGCTGGCGATGCGGGTCGAGATCACGGTGAAAGTGAACGGTCGTTTGGTCAAGCGGCATGTCGAGCAGGTGGATGGGACCCTGGAACAGATGGAGGAGAAGATCCACGCGTTGAGCAAGACGGTTGCCGGTGAGACGCTGCAGGCCAGCGTGGATGCCGTGGAAGGACCGCGCCCCGAATGGCACTGCCGTAGATATCTCCCCATGTTATAGCCCGTTATGGATTGAGCAACGCTTCCCGCAGTTGCCGGCGAGGGTCGTGCATGAGGGGGTAGCGGTCCCGGGATCGTTTGATCACACGCGGCTCGATGCGGCCGGGGCGGTTGGCCACTTCATTGGCAGCGATTCGTTCCCTTGCCAGAGACAACAGTTGGCGCACATCCCGGCAGGCCCCCGTCGCCAACAACATCCAGGACGACAAGACCGTCTGGCAGGCCAGAGTGAAGCCCAACTGACGCGGCTGTTTGGCATGGATGCTCGCCGCCGTGGCAATCAGGCCGCGGACCAGGTTGTAGGCCAGCAGCGTCACGTACAGTTCCCGCCGAACCATGTCCGGCGTCTTGCAGCGGACGTGATCCAGGCCCAGCGTTTGCTTGATGTCTCGAATGTCCAGTTCCGCGTTCCAGCGGTAGCCGTAGAGTTCGGCAATCTCTTGCGGGGGGTAGGCCAACGGGTCCGTCAATGACGTGACCACGGTGATCGATTCGGTTCGTCGGCCCGGAACGGTCACCTGGAACCGCAGTTCCCGAAGCGTCATCGTCTGGGGAATCTGTTCGTATAGTTCCTCGGACATCCAGTCTGGCTTTTTCGGCCGGGTCCAGGTGATCCAGTGATCGTCCGGCCCCAGACGCTGGCCCCGTCGGAAGTCGACGGGGCGACGCTGATGCAGACGCGCACAGAAACGGACCCCGCGCGATCGCAGGATGGCCAGCATCAGAAACGAGCAGAAGCACCGGTCGAAGACGGCCACGTCCCCTGGCTTCAAACACTCCAGGATGCCGCGCAGCAGGGCGGTTTCGCCGGTTTGCTTGCCTTCGTAGGGACCGATGTTCAGGTCGAGGATCGCCGCCGTCGCCAGCGATACCACCGCGCAGGCCCGCGCGATCGGGAAGCCCGCGCCGGGCCGCTGGTTCTTCTGTTGGGGGAACACCTGCTGGTTGGCCGGCGTGTCGGGCATGGTGAAGGTAAAGCCGTCAATGAGTTTGGCGTGCAGCCCATGCCACAGCCACGAAGCCTTGGCGCGATCCTGCAACCGCCGGGCCACGCCGACCACCAGGTTGCGCAGCGCCGTCAGGTTCAGCTTGGAGCGGGCCCGGCAATAGTCTCCCGTGTCACCCGAGGGCACCCGACCGGCCGTCTGCTGCATGTAGGTCGCAACATCCGCCACCGCCGCGGCGCAGGCTGCCCCCTTGCCGCCCCGCAAGACCTGGCCCAGAAAGGCCCAAAGCACGATCGACGTGGAGAAGATATCGTCCTGCCCGAACAACGCATCGTTGTCGGCAAAGGCCTGCTCGATGGCATCGCCGGGGAGCACCTCGGCGAACCGCAGGCCCGGCTGTTGCAGGAATGGGGCGACGACGGTGTTAAAGCGATTCCGCCGCGGGCTTGGACGGGGCGCTACGATATACATGAAAAGCCCTCCTTGGCTTCGGTGGGACGCCAAGCCAAGGAGGGCCACCACAATCATAGGCCAAGGAAGGCAAAAACGCGTCCAGCGATGCTGGCCGCACTCAGACTGTATTCATACGCGAGGCGCAAGACAACCACTGGGTCCGCGTAAACGCCAGCCTTGCGCGCCTCTATCCCTCTCCGCCGGACGGCAGTGCCATTCGGACCGCGCCCCCTTTTTCAGAAGTCGGCGGGCAACTGCGGCACAAAGGCTACCAGGCGCGGACGCTGATCGGCCTGAACGGCCTGCTGGTGATCCGGCGAGCCCGGTACCAGTGCTCGCAGACCGGTCGGATGGTGGTTCCGCTGGATGCGACGCTGGATCTGCCGCCAGGAGAGGTGACCGTCAGTCTGACGCGTCGGGCATTGCGGATGGCCACGTACATGGGCTTTGGCCCGCTACAAGAGGAACTGTGGATTCAGCATGCGGTGCGGGTCAGCGACACCACGTGGGACGGCCTGATGCAATTGGCCGGGGGGCGGGCCGAACAGGATCGGCAGGCAGAGTTGGATCGGTTGGCGTCCGTGCCGATGAGCGTGCAGCGTGAGCAGATGGTGCATCAGGAACGGCCGGCCCCGACGCGGTTGTACATCAGTTGTGACGGGATTACGTACCGGACACGGTATCGGGAGGCGGACCCGGATCAGCCGAACCGGAAGCGGTTGGTATATCAGGAGATGAAGAGCGGGGCGGTCTTCTGGCAGGATGCCGGCGGACGCTGGCAGAAGCGAATTGTGACCGGTCGCGACGCGTCCGAACGGTTTGGGCTGAGTCTGTGGAGTCTGGCGGTTGGCTGTGGAATGCTACAGGCGGCGGAGGTGATCTTTATCAGTGATGGCGGCCTCTGGTGCAACACGGTCGCGGAGCTGTACTTCAAGGATGCCACGCGGATCCTGGACTGGTATCACCTGAGCGAACACGTCTGGGCCGTGGGCCGGGTGTTGTATCCGCAGGAGAAAGCAGCGAGCGCCTGGGTCGACGAATGCCTGGGACATCTGCACGATTCCAGCGGGATCGGGCTGCTGCGGCACCTGGAACGCAGCCGGACAGTTCGGCCCGCAACGGAGCAGTCGGTGCTGGATGGCCTGATCGGGTATCTGCGTCCGCGGGTGACGCACACGGATTATGTGGACTACCGGGCGGCGGGCTATGTGATCGGTTCGGGCATGATGGAGTCGACCTGCAAGCAGGTGGTGGGCCAGCGGCTCAAGGGGCCCGGGATGCAGTGGAGCGAGGCGGGGGCCATTGCGATGGCGGCCCTGGTGGCCCACCGGCTTAACAGCACCTGGGACCGCTTCTGGGCCTCACGACCCCTGCAGCGGGCCGCTTAGTGCCACCGATCAGCGGATGCACCCTCCCTCGCCCCGGGCCGGCACCGCCACTTTGCCGCGCCTGCCGCGGCCAAGTAAATGCGCCTATTGCAGACAATCCCGACTCAGGCAGGAGGCAATGGAATGGCCAGTCGCGAGCAGGTTCTGTGTGAAATGGAAAAGACGGGCGTGGTAGCCGTGATCCGCGCCAGCGACCCGACCCAGCTGATGGACGTGGTCCGCGCCCTCAAGGCCGGCGGCGTGACCTGCACCGAGGTAACGATGACCACCCCCGACGCCCTGAACGTGATCGCCCGGGCAGCCAAGGAGTTTGCCGGTCAGTGCATCATCGGCGTCGGCACGGTGCTGGATCCCGAGACGGCGCGGGCGGCGATCCTGGCCGGCGCGGAGTTCGTCGTCTGCCCCACGTTCAACGCCGAGGTCGTCTCGCTGTGCCGGCGCTACAGCAAGGCCGTCATTCCCGGCGCATTCACCCCGACGGAGATTCTCACCGCCTGGCAGGCCGGCGCGGACGTGGTGAAGGTCTTCCCAGCCACCAAGCTGGGCCCGGAGTTCATCAAGGACGTCAAAGGGCCCCTCCCCCAGGTCAAGCTCACGCCGACCGGCGGCGTCGATCTGAAAAACGCAGCCGACTGGATCAAGGCCGGCGCGACGTGCATCGGCGTGGGATCGTCCCTGGTCAGCAAGAAGGACCTGGAAGCCAAGAACTGGGCGAACATCGAGAAGACAGCCGCGGCGTTCATCCAGGCGGTAGCCCAGGCGCGGAACCCGGCGAAGGCATAGGAGTCCATTGTCAGTAGTCCGTGGTCCGTTGCGCAGACATTCTCCTGCTCCGGAAGCAAGCATGGAACCGGCAACGTCATCCGTCGTGCGATCAGCGTCACTTGCGACTGTGCGGCGCCCGCCCGTGCATTGTGGGCGGCGTGGACGACAATCGGACCGGTGCGCCCGGGGCCGGTGTCGGCGGCGGTGCCCGCCGGTGACGTGCTGTGGGCGCTGCCGTGCCTGGGGCTGGGCTTAGGGCTGCTCTGGACGGTGATCTTCGCGGCTACCTGGAAGCTCTTCGGCGAGTACGGCAGTCTGCGACTGATACCGGCCCTGTCGATCGTCGTAGCCGACTGCCTGCTGTCGGGGCGGCTCCTGATGGCGGGGGTCCGCGCGGTCGAGTCGATCGCCAACCGCGATGACCGCCAGCTGAGCATGTCGCGGACCGAGATCTGCGCCGTCGGGACGGTGGCAGCCGCCCTGCTGCTGCTGGTCCTGTACGGCCTGCTGCTGGCGGTGCCGACGGGGATCGAGTGGTGGCCCACCGGCTGGCGCTGGTACCTGCGAAGGCTCTACCCGCGGCCGGTGTTCCGCCCGCTGGTGCTGATGCCGGCCTGGGCCTGCTGGGGAATGGTCCTGGCAGCCGGCATCGGGCGGGCCCGGCCGGTTGACGGGAACGACCCGGCCAGCCGCCTGGCCGGACAGGCGACTCCGCGTCACATCTTCATCGGTTTCGTCCCGGCGGCGTTCATCAGCGCGATCTACTGCAGCCGCGGCGGCAACCTGGTGATCGGGCTGGCGATCTCGCTGATCGTTTTCCTGTGCGTGTACGTGACGGCCATGGCGGCAGCCCTGCGGTGGAAGGGACAAAGCGGCGTGAGCATCCTGGCCAGCGGCCTGGTGGGGCGAACGGCGTTCCTGCTGTGCTGGCTGTTCATCAGCCGCGCGGTACACGGGTGGTAGCTACTGCGCGGCGATCTCGAAGGGCACGTTGCTCTCGGTCACGCGGTTGGCCAGCTGGTCTCGGATCGTCACCTTCAGCACGTAGGAGCCCACGGGCAGGTTGCTGGGGATCCGCAGCTTCTTGGTCACGAAGAAGTCCCGCCGCGCGCGGAGGCACAGGTCCTCGATGGTGGGCTCATCGTAGTGCCAGAACTCCTTGCCGTCAGCCGTCAGGATCGCCAGCCGCTCGCCCAGCAGCGTGTGGTGCCAGCCGGGCTTGTCGCTGCACGGTTCGCTGCGAAAGCCCGCCAGCTCGCAGTAGAGCACGACCATGCTGATCTGTCCGGCCGGGAACTTCCACGGCTCGGGCAGCGGCTCATAGTGGCCGAAGTTCTCGACCGACCAGCAGAGGGCGGCGTTGGGGATCTTCAGGGGCTGGACTTGACGGAGGGTATCACCGAGAGATTCCAGGGCCCGCTCGAACTCCTCGCTGCCGGCCCGCTGGCTCTGTCCGTCCGTCTTGCAAACCACTTGCAGCACCTGCCATACGGAGTCAGCCACCTTGCGCTTCTCGGCGTCCTCCAGCGACCACTCCTGGCCGGCCGGCACCTGGCCCGTCAGCGACCACTCCGCCAGCCGCAGCCGCAAGGCCGCACCGACGGAATCGGGTCGGTCAGCCGCCTGCTTGCGGAGCTGCTCGAGCAGGTCCTTCAGATCGCCGGCAAATGAGGCGGCGTTGGTCTTGATGGTGGCGGACCGGTTGGCCTGCTTGCCCGCGGCAGGAGAATCGCCCTTGGGCGAGGTCGGCGCCAAGGCGGCCGGGCTGATCTCCACATCGACGATTCGGGTGTCCTTGGCCGTAGCGGCCGACTCGGCCGGCTTGGGGGCCGGCACGACGACCTCCGGTTGTACAGGCATCGGCCGGCCTGAGGGCGGCACTGCGGACCTGCCCGGCTCAGCGGGCGAGCGTTCCTCCGTGCCGGACGAGCCCGCCGGCACGGGTTCCCCCTGGTGGCGCGACAATCGGGCCTGCAGGTCGTCCATCGGCAGACCGCTGACGTACTGCTGGACCTCCTGGGTCAGCCGCTGGGCCGCATCGACGGGCTCGGTGGCCGCAGACTACAGGTTGGGTCTGCGAGGCAGGGGCAGCTGTCGTGACCGGCCGGGCTGCTGGCTGGGCCGACTGGGAAGGCTTGGGGCCGAACGACCAGTCGTTCATGGCGTTACAGCCGGCCATCAGAAGCAGGCCGCACGCGAGGACTAGAATGGAAGAGGCCGAATATGGCAGCAGCCGCCAGCTGGTTCGGGCAGACCCGCATGTCAACGCATGGCTCATGTTCAGCCTCTCCTACAGAGGCACGTCCATGCCAACTACAGGGGGCATTGTAAACGACACGACGAGGGAACACCAGATTGGCGGGGAGGCGAGATCAGCCAAGTGAGGGATCGGCGGTCCCCGGGACGACAGATCACTGACGCGGGTCAGATGATCCCGTTGCTAGGCATCTGCGGGCTGCGCTTCGCGGATAGTGATCTCTGTGGATTCGCGTCCTCGCCCGGGCAGTCAGGCCGGTCGTCCGCCGCTACGGCACCGCTGCGGTAGGCTGGCTGGCGGCTGGCGCCGACTTCTCGGCGGCGTGCACGCCGTTGGACTTGAACCATTCCCTGAGGACCTTTTCCGCCGGCTTGCCCTTGGGGGTGTAGTTGTTGCAGGTCGGGCCGCCGCCGTAGCTGGTCCACTCCCACCAGATCACGCCGGCGAGGGCGTCAGCCCGCTTGATCTCGCCGTCCCAGGCGGCGATGAACGACTTGTAGCACTTGGCCTGTTCCTCCAGGCCGGTCTTGGTACCCACGTCCTGGCGATAGTAGTTCCAGGGCTCGATGCTGCAGCCCTCCTGGCTGGGCCAGCCGACCTCGGTGAACAGGATCGGCTTGCCGACCTTGGCCTGCCAGGCGAGGATGTCCTTCTTGATGGGCTTCCAGGCCTCCACCATTTCCTCCAGCGGCGGATTGACCGAGTCGCTCAGCTTGTGGTACGTAGTCATGCAGACCAGGTCCATCTTGCCCCAGAGCGGCACCTTCTCGTAGTGGTCCCAGTTGCTGCTATAGCTGAGCTTGCCATGGTAGATCGTGCGGATCTCGGCGATCGAGCTTGTCCCACTGCTGCGGCTGGTTCTCGGTACTGATCAGCTCCGAACCCATGATGAAGACCTCGACGGTCTCGGGGTGGCGGCTGGCGATCTTGGCGTAGTAGAGCATGTAGTCGGTGTAGCTGGCCCACCACTCGTCCCAGCGCGGGGGCTGGATCACGCCGCGCCACTCCGTGCTGGTACGGGGGTTGGTCAGCAGCACGATCGGCATGAGCAATACCCGCAGGTTCCTCTGGTGCGCGTGCTCGATCAGCTCGTCCCACTGGTCCTCCGACGGACTCTTGCGCGAATCGATGAAGATCACGCCGCTGTCGGTGTTCTCCTGGTAGCCGGCCGTGCTGATCAGGATCGAGTTGGCGCCGAAGTCGGCGATCTCATCGATCAGCTTGCCGAACTGCTCGACCGGCTTGTAGGCGCTGTTGGCCTGGATGGCGATGCCGCGAAACGGCACCGCGACGCCCTTGGAGCCCGCCGCCTGTGCCGTAGCGCCCTTGGCGGCTGCCCCGCCGGCCGGCTTGTTGCCGGGCTTGTTGATGCCGCTGGACTGCAGCTGGGTAAGGTACACTGCCAGTACGACCGACACGACGACGACTACCGCCTTGATCACGTTCATTCCTGGAACCTCGTCTGTACGACACTCTCCCGCGTGCCTGTGGCTCGCACCTCCAGGCTGAGCACCGGGGCGTCCGGCAGCACCGCCGCCCCCACCCGCTCGCCGTAGCCCAGATACGACACGATTGTAGGCATCAGGCTGTGCAGCCGGGCCGGCTGGTCCGTCACGCCGGGCTGGACCCCCGGGCCGGCAAAGACCAGCGGGATCCGCATCTCCTGGGGCGTGGTCGAGCCGTGCCCGCTGCGGTTCGGCCCAAAACCATACCCTGGCTCGGCGAAAACGACAATATCGCCCGTTCGCGCCGAGTCAAAGTACCCCACAATCTGCGAGACCACACCCGGGTTCGGGCTGTTCATCGTCGCCGCAAGCGACTGGGCGACCGACATGACCGTCTCGGCTGACTCCGAACCGTCGACTTTGTCCGTCGGGCGAGGCAGACCCAGTTCCAGCGGGTCGCGTCCCTGAATGACCCGGTAGCCGAGCCGCTCGCCTTCGCCGTCCGGACCGGCACGGTACACCCTGCGGACCAACGCCTTGCCGGACTTGCCGATCAGCAGGGCCAGGTCCGGACCCGCCCGCATCGCTATGAAGCGCGAGTACGGCTGAGCCGCAATATCCTCTGCCAGCCGCTCTGCTGTTATACGACCGTCCCGCGTCGGAAGTTGCACCGGCCGCATGTCTTTCGGTCGATCGTACCAGTGCAGGCCGGCCCCCCGCAGGTGTAACCCCAGCAGCCGGGGGGCATCGGGCACGGCGACGGCGTCATACCGGTCATAGTACGCATAGCGCCGCTCGTATTCGGGCTTGTCGAACCGGTCGTCCGTGGCCCGCATGCCGTAATGCCTGGTCAGGTAGTTTTCGACCGCATCGGTGCCGTCGCTGTGGTCCATGTCCACCTGCCCATGGTCGGTCACCAGGGCGATCAGCGTCTTGTCCAGGACGCCGGCCCGCTCCAAGCCCCGGCAGATCCGGCCGATCTGCTCATCCACGTTGCGGATCGCGTCCCGGTAGCGGGGCGAGCCGACGCCGAAGCGGTGGGCCGTCTTGTCGCAGGCCGGAAAGTAGGCAAACACGAACATCGGCCAGCGCCCGGTTTGGTTGGTTATCTCGGCGATCAGGTCGAACCGCATGGCGGTCAGCTTGTCGACGTCCGTGTACTGCCCGAAGAACCAGCTGATGCCGCTGGTGGCCCAGTTGTCGATCTCCCGCGTCACGCCCCGACGCGTGGCCACCTGGATGCTGAAGGTCAACTGGTCGTGCAGGATCTCGAAGATCGTCCGGCCGAACATGTCGTTCTGGGCCGTCCTGTAGGTCTTGATGTATTTGTAGTTCTGGTACTGCATCGAGTAGGGGTCGAACCAGCAGTTGCCGACGATCCCGTGCTGGCCCGGGGCAAGGCCCGTCAGCATGGTAGCCGTGGCGGCATAGGTAATGCTCGGCATGCAGGTAACGGTCCGCCGGTAGCGCAGGCCGCGGTCCAGGATGAAGTGCTTGATGTTGGGCAGGTCCCCCGCGGCCAGCCGCTGGTCGAACATTTCGTTGCCGACGCCGTCGATGTACATCAGGATAGCGGAACGCGCGGGTACCTGCACGTTTTGCCCTAGGTCCGTGCGCAACGGCCTATCGTTGACGAAGCACCCGCCGGCCCCGACCAGTGTCCAGTGGGCGACCAACAGGACGACCAGAGTTCTTGCGCGGCCAGAAAGGGCCTTGCCCGCAATGCAGTAGTGGTACACCTTGAGTATCTCGCTTGATCGCCTGCCTGCGGCGGGCGGTACCTACAGCAAGACAGCCCCCGACCTCGGGAGCTGCTTAGTCGTGTAAGATCCTATCGGTTGTGCAACCAGGCGGCAAATCCCGGCGACGATTCCGACCCTCGGCCCGCGCAGCGCCGTGGTGGGCTCGCGGGAGCCATAGAGGGTCGGCAAGCGCGACATCTTTCAGGAAGCCCATCGAGGCTGCAGCTTTCGACGGCGCAGGGCGCAGTCGCGTAGGTACAGGTTGATGAGACTCTGGTAGGGAATTCCTGTCTCTTCCGCCATGCCCTTGAAGTACTCGATGACATCCGTCCCCAGTCGCATGGTTACGCTCTTCTTGAGGCTGCTTGGCGTACGGATTCGGCTTGGACTTGGAGAAGTCGTAGTGCTTTTTCATGACTTGAACCTCTGGTATTCAGCCGTTTCCTTTTTGTTCGCCCTTCGCGCCGAGATCACACGGATCACGCGGTCGTTCTGTCGATAGCAGTGGCAAACAACAAGCAATCGGAGCCTCGTTGACATGCCCAGAAGGGCAAACCGATCTTCGTCCTGCGAATGCTCGGCGTCGTAGATGATCCTGGCGAACTCGTCGTAGAACGCAGTGAGAGCCTCCTCGAATGCAATCCCGTGCTTCCGGAAGTTGGCCGCATCTTTGACAGGGTCGCATTCGAATCGGATCATCAATACAGTGTACGTACGTTTGAGGGGTTGTCAAGATCGTCTGGCTGTCGGCGTATCCAAGGGCGACGCCGGGGCCAAACCTAGGTATCAGCCGGCGGCTCAGCGGGCCGCGCAAGGAGCTGGTTCGTCTGTGAGTGTGCCGGTCCGTGTTGACGCCGTTGTCAGGCATCACCAAGAAGTTGCCAATACAGCTGGTCGGCCTTGAGCCAGAGTTCGTTAAAGGATGGCCAGTTGAGTTGTTCGTTAGGAATGAGCACTGGAAAGCCAGGGGCAGCCTCCGTGTACAAGTGCTCCTGTCTCAGCTGCACGGCTTTATCCCAAGATTCCCGCCTCTTGGGAACTGGATAACGGCCAAACCACAGGATGGCCTCGGTCAAGATCTCCAAGAGCCCTCTCTCCCTTGCATCGGTATCTATTCCTGCATGTGTCGCGAGTTCAACCAGCTCGTGGCGCCACAAGATCTCTTTGTGCCTGGCCGCCGCAATTGCCTTGTAAAGGAGCCTCCACCGACATCCCACAAAGCATTTCGTATACAGGTGCCCCCGCTACGCGAAGGTCGAACGTTTCCCCGAGGCCGTACCTGGTCGCCACCTCTTTTCCCCGACTGGGATCCATAGCCCACCATACTGCCGCTGCGGCACCGCGAAGGTTCGCGGAGTTGTTGTGCCAATAGAGCGGCGTTTCTGACGCTCTCTCGAACTTGTTCTTGGGACGATCCATAGATAGCGTGGCTCTTGATTACCCTTCACTTGGCTTCCACACGGATTCTGGGTCCGGTCTCCGAATGTCTGGCATCACATTGCTGTCCACCGGCCATAATCCCGAGATTCCCAAGGCAGACTGAACTGGTTCTCTAAAGGTGAACACCGTAGACAAGCTGAAAAGGCACCGCGGCTTAAGAGAGCTGGCGGTCAGTTCCGCGTCGTTTGAAGTCATGGAGCTCTCCGGGTGCGGGGGGGGGCCTCCCGCAATGGTTGTCGGTTAAGTCGTGTCGGCCTGCTCCGCGAAGACATCCTTTGCCTCCAGCTTCTTGAACAGTACCTCCGGCGTGCCGAGTGTGTGGCCGGCTGGCAGTTGCTCGGTCGCTCGGCTCCAGGTGAAGGCGGCCCGCTCGTCTAGGTTGAGCATCTTGGCGATCTTGCGGGCGGAGAACGGCAGGAACGGCTGGACGATCGTCGTCAGGCAGCGGATCGTCTGGATGCAGACGTTGACCGTCGTGCCGCAGGCCGCCAAGTCCGTCTTCTTCTGCTGCCAGGGCTGCTTGACGTTGACGTAGGCGTTGGCCTGGCGCGTCAGCTCCATCACCTCGCCCAGGGCCGCCTTAAAGCGGTACTGCTCGAGCTGCTCGGCCACGCGGCCCGGGAACTGCCGCAGCAGCTCCAGCTGCGCCTGGTCGGCGTCGTCGAGGCTGCCCTGTGGCGGCACCTTGTTGTCGAACGTCTTGGCGTTGAAGGCCAGGATCCGGTTGATGAAGTTGCCGAAGGCCGCCAGCAGTTCGGAGTTGTTCCGCTGGATGAACTCGTCCACGTCGAAGGCCGTCCGCTGGCTCTCCGGGGCGATGGCTGTCAGGTAGTACCGCAGCGGGTCCGGATCGAACATCCTCAGGTACTCCTCGATCCAGATGGCCGTGCCGCGGCTCTTGGAGATCTTCTCCTCTTCCTTGCCGGGAAACTTGATGTTGAGGAACGCGTTGGCCACCACCTCGTCCGGCAGGCGGTAGGTGCCTTCGGCCATCAGCATGGCCGGCCAGATCAGGGCGTGGAAGATGACGTTGTCCTCGCCGATGAAGTGGATGACCTTGCAGTCAGGGCTCTTCCACCACTGCGCGTACTCATCGGCGGACTTGCCGTTCGTTCTGCTCGATACTTGGCGGTGAACGAGACGTAGCCGATCGGGGCGTCGAACCAGACGTAGAGCACCTTGCCCTTGGCGTCGGGGTCGTCCAGCGGCACGGGGATGCCCCACTCCAGGTCGCGGGTCATGGCCCGTTCGGGCAGGCCCTCCACCAGCAGGCCCCTGGCGAAGTTGAGCACCTGCGGCCGCCAGTTCGGGTGGCCGGCCAGGTAGTCCCGCAGCTTCTCGTTGAACTGCCCGAGCTGCATGTACCAGTGGACCGTCTCGCGGACCTCGGGCTTGCTGCCGGTGATCGTGCTGACGGGGTTGATCAGCATGAGCGGGTCGAGGCTCTGGCCGCAGTTCTCGCACTGGTCGCCGTAGGCGTTGTCATGCTTGCAGTGCGGACAGGTGCCCTTGACGTAGCGGTCCGGCAGGAACTTGCCGGCCTGGACGTCGTAGAGCTGCTTGGTGGTCTTCTTGGTGAAGTAGCCGTTCTCGAACACCTTCTTGAAGAAGTGCTGGCTGAACCGCGCGTGCAGGTCGGCGAAGCCCGGCTGGTGCGTGCCGCCGTAGATGTCGAACACGATGCCGAGACCCTCGAAGTCGGCCTTCTGCCGGCCGTTGTAGAAGGCGGCTGACCTCCTGCGGCGTGCGGCCCTCCTTGGCAGCCGCGATGGGGATGGCCACGCCGTGGTCGTCGCTGCCGCAGACGAAGCAGACCTCGTCGCCGTTTGCGCGGAGGTAGCGGACGTAGATGTCGGCCGGCAGGTACGCCCCGGCGATGTGGCCGACGTGCAGCCGGCCGTTCGAGTATGGCAAGGCTCCGGTAATCATGAACTTGCGGGGCATGAGTCGTTTCCTTATCTGTTGTACGTCAACGTCGATTCCGTGTCCGTTGTACCGCCGCGGACCACCATTCGGCCGGGCCAAGTACTGGGTGCCATGCCAGGAGCCCACTGCTGTTCGTGGGCGACGGGCATGCTTGGGCCTCAACCGAAAAGCCGGGTGCCATGGCCGCGTCGTTTGCGGCCATGCAGTCTCGCCATTCTAGGGCCTGGCCGGCCCCTGGCAATGCTGCCGCGGCGGTTCCGATACAGGGGGTTGCCCGCTATGAGTTGAGGGGACTGCCTTTGCGCAAAGGGAGAGTGCCCGTCAGCCCATGACGGGCCGACGCATGACCATCTGAAGGACCGGTTGGAGATTGCCTCTCTTCATACGCATCATAATAGAATCATCGGCCGGGAGATGCAAGAGATCTCACGTGGGCCAAAGATTACGGCTGTCCTTCCGCGGAAGCAAGGCGAACGGGATTTCGACGGCATACCACATCGGCGCCTTTTCCGTTGCGGTGGATCCGCGAACCAGATGCTCTGGAACTACATCTCAAACAGCTCACGAGGGAGTTGGCTCTGCCGGATGATCGAGATGAGCGTACCGATGCGTATCTCCTTGTGATCAGGCACGATAGCAGTGATCGTGGAGTTGCCCGTCTGTCTCTGCATAACAATGTGGCTGCCGCGTTGCCGGACCTCTGCAAAGCCATGGTTCGCCAAGACCCGCACTATCTCCCGACCGGAGAGCATGCGGAGTCTACCCAATCCGCACCTCCAGGGAGCCTGTGTAGGTTTCCGTCCGCAGTCGCTGTTGGACTTCCGACGGACTGGCAGTTTCAAGAAACAGGTCCACGGCCTCTTTGAGGTTGGCCTTGGCTTCCTCGACGGTGATGCCCTGGCTAGCAACGTCCAGCTCCGGGCACCAGGATACCCACCCGTCGCCTTCCCTCTGCACCACGACAGTCAACGTTTGAGTACCCATGCAGCGCACTCCGTCGATTGCTGGACCAACAGCCACATCGCTGTCTGCTGATTATACGGGCCCTGCCGCAAGGATCGCAACGAGAAAGATTCTGGTCCTCATGTCGCGCCTGCCCCGCCTAATTCTTCACGGTCCTCAGGTACGCCACCGCCTCCCCGCCAAACGGCGGTGTGAGAACCTGCCGCCCGCCGGCCACGGTCGCCTCGCTGCAAACGACGCCCGAATCCGGCCGGATCCATTCGACCGCATACGTCCCCGGCCCCCCCGACAGGTCCACCTCGAACGGCCCCGAGGTCGGCTGGTACACCACGTACTCGCGGCCGCGGCTGGCCAGGCAGTAGCCGGTCGATGCCAGTTCCCCAGCCGGGACCATCGACGCCAGGTCCACCCGCTCGGCCAGCACCGCGCGTGGCCCATGGCCCGCCGAACCGGTTCCCACGTCGGGTGGTCGCGGCGGTTGTTCGTGTGCAGGTCCGAGCCGGCCAGCGGCTCCCACGGGTCCATCAGCAGCACGTTCAGCCCGCGGCAGAAGCTCTTCCACACCCAGGCCGCCTCGCCGCCGTGGCCCCACAGGTGATCGGTGTCGCTGACGATCACCTTCCGGCCATCCGCCGCCGGCGGGTCGCTCTTGTAGGCCTCCTGCTCCGTGTGATTGGGCGAGACCCAGTCAGCCGGGCTGGCAAAGACCGTGTCGTTGCGCCCGCCGGGCCACGGCACGGTCATACCCACCGGATGCTGTTTGGGCTTGCCGACCTGGTGGTGCTGGAGGAAACGGATGAAGTGATACTGCCACGCGACGGCGTCATCCGTGCCGTCGCTCTCGTTGCATATTTCGTAGAGCACGTTGTCCAGGTCGTTGACCGTGTCGACCACCTTGCGGACGAACGCCTCCTGCAGCCGCGTGATGGCCGGAATGCGCAGCGTGTGAACGGCCTTGCCTTGGTCGGTCCGGTCCGGGTCGCCGTCGATCCCGTTAACGTTGTTGGCGGCGTGGAAGGGATGGCCGCGGTATGGGTTCCGTTCATCGACCCACGGCGAGGCCGTAGCCGGTGTCTTGAAGCCCAGGCTGAAGCCGTCGAAGAGCTTCACGGCCGCGTAGATGCCTCGCCGGCCGGCGGCGACGGTCCTGTCCCGCAGTCTCTCGAAGTACGCCGGGTCGAACCGCCCCAGGTCGAACTTCGGCAGGCCGTCCATGGCGACGCCCGGCCCAGTGCGGGCGTAGGCCAGCGGGTAGGCGAAGAACCGCCCCGTGCCGTCCCAGGTCGCCCAGCGGGCGTGCTCCCAGCCCCACAGCCGCATGAAGTTGTGATTGTGCGCGACAAGGAAGTCCAGAAAGGCCGCGTAGTCGAAGTCCGGATCGGCCGGCGAGGTCTTGTGCTCGATCCAGTTGGCCCAGGTGTGCGAGCCGGCCAGATAGACGACGCGGCCCGAGCCGTCGGTGAAGTAGCGCGGGTTGGTTGGATGCACGCGTAGAGGGCCGCGGGCGGGGCTACGATCGATTAGCGCCATGGAATGTCCTCCGGACAGGATCGCGACCAGCGTCACGCGCCCATGATCCGCGGGGACCCGTGGAATGTCCAGCCCCGCCTGCCTGGACCCTGCCTGTTCAGCCTTCTACGCTGCCCTGCCCGCCAGCACCTTCGCCGCCATCGCGCCGATCTCGGCTGGCGAGTCGACCACCTGCACGCCGGCCTCGCGCAGGGCCTGGATCTTCGAATCGGCTGTGCCCTCGCCGCCGGTGATGATCGCCCCGGCATGACCCATCCGCCGGCCCGGCGGCGCGGTCCGGCCGGCGATAAACGCCACCACCGGCTTGTTCATGTGGCGGGTGATGTACTCGGCGGCGATCTCCTCGTCCCGGCCGCCGATCTCGCCGATGAGGATCACGCCGTCGGTCTGGGGGTCGTCCTTGAACATGCCGAGCAGTTCAGTGAAGCCCAGCCCCCGCACCGGGTCCCCGCCGATACCGACGCAGGTGCTCTGTGCGATGTCGCGGCTGCTGCACTGCCAGACGGCCTCGTAAGTCAGCGTGCCGCTGCGGCTGATGATGCCGACGACCCGGGCGGTGCCGTCGGCGGGCTTGTGGATGTAGCCGGGCATGATGCCGATCTTGCACTGCCCCGGCGTGATGATGCCGGGGCAGTTCGGCCCGATCAGCTCCACCCCGCAATCATCCAGATACTTGCGGAGCCGGACCATGTCCGCCACCGGCACGCCCTCGGTGATCAGCACGATCAGCCGGATGCCCGCGTCGGCTGCCTCCATGGCCGCATCGGCGGCAAACGGCGCCGGCACGAAGACCATGGTGGCCTCCGCGCCGGTGGCGGCCACGGCGTCGTGGCAGGAGTTGAAGATCGGCAGGCCGTGCTCGCTGCGGGTACCGCCCTTGCCCGGCGTGACTCCACCGACCATCTGCGTGCCGTAGGCAAGGCACTGCTGCGTGTGGAAGGCCCCGGCCTTGCCCGTGATGCCCTGGCAGATCACCCTGGTTTCCCGATCGACGAGTATGCTCATGCCGCGTCCCTCGGTCCATCGACTGGATAATACTATGCAGGATTCTAAGTCGATGGCGGGGAAACTCAAAAGGCCTCGCCAGCCAGTAGTCAGAGGTGAATCGTTGTCTGCTGTAACGGTCGTGGGACTCTATCCGCAGAAAACACCTTATGTAGCCACCTTGCCCGGCCGTTGCTGTTACCCGGTTGTTGTCGTCGCCGTTACCCGTTACCCGACCCGCATCCGAAACCGCCTCGGATCGATCCCGTGCTTACTGACCCGCAGCCCCATCAGCCGCTCCGCGATGCCGAGGGTGAGGCGACGTCCCACCATCGTTCCTAGACTCGGGCAGGGGCATAGTTGAGAAGTTTCCGCCGAACGCTGGGATTCCGCTCAACAATCATCTCGTGCAGGTACGGCCAGTACTCCGTGGCGTGTAGGTTGCCCTGCATGTTCTTGCGTACGAACGTCGAGGTCCTAAGCACCCGATGAGAACGGAGATCGTCAAGAAAGATGGGGCTCTGGAGCTTACAGACTCGCCGAATCTGAGCTCCATAGCAACTTCCATCTCGCCAGTCTGCCCTACCTGGAGCAATCTCCCCCGCTACGATGAACACATCTCCAATGAACTTGAATGGGAGGCACCGGTACATCAACAGCAAATCTCCCCTGCTGGCGCGTTTCGAGAGAGCCCAGTCAAGGGAATTCGCGTCTAGGCAATGACACTGGCTCTTTATCGCTGGCTGTATCCACACCTTGAAACCTAAACCGAAATGCCTTCTCAGACTCGACAACGTTCAAATGCGGCGGTGCCGAAGGCCAGTCGTGCTCCCAACACACGATCCAATCGCATCCCCGTGTCGAATGTTTGTGAGCTTTGAAGTTGCTGGCTCGGTACTCAAATTCGATTCGGATCTTCTTTTCCTGGCCGCCGACCTTCTGATAGGCAATGCAGTCTGGGAACCCGCTCCGAACCTGCTCAATCCGAAGTTGCCAGTTTCTGGCCAGCTTTGCGAACAGAAAGACTACTCCCAGCTCATTTTCGGGAGCGTATCGCAGCGGGGCTCCCTCAAGGACTTCCGATCGTTGATTCATGCCACACCTTCCCTGTGCCAGCCCTGGCGTCAACTGTTACCTTCGCACCCGGAAGCGCCGCGGGTCGATCCCAGGCTTTCTGGCTTTCAGATTCGTACGTTGTTCGGCAGTGCCTGCTTCGCCAGCGTCGCACGTCTCTGGCGCTACCCGGCAATCTCGACAATTGCTTCGCCGGACTCGATCAACCGCATGGCCTCCGGCAGAGCGCGAGCCAGAACTTGCGGAGCTGCGAATTGCCGCTGCTGCCGCAGGTGAGCCAGATCACTTGCGGCGGCGGCCCGAAGCGGTCGAGCAGGGCCAGGAAGTCGGCGTCCTTGGTTATGACTACCGCCCCGTCGCGTCGGGCTGCCTGGAAAATCGCTTCGTCTTCGGCATCCCTTAATCCCAGGTCGCGCACAGCGTGCGCTTCCACGCCCAAGGTGTGGCTCGCCCATGGGGCCAACTGCGGGGGCAGGTGTGCATCAAGCCAGATCTTCATTCAACCAGGACCGGATGATCTATTCGTCGAGAGGCAAATCGCAGCGCCGCCAGCACGTCCGCCTCTTCCAGGTCTGGCAGTTCCTCCACGACTTGTCTGGGGCTCAGGCCCGTAGCCAGAAGGTCCAGCACATCGCTGACGCGAATGCGCATGCCTCGGATGCACGGGCGTCCTCCGCACTGGCGAGGGTTCACCGTGATTCGTTCAGCTACTTGCACCATAGACAACGCCTCCTTGACCGGTGCTCATTCTAAGGCCCGTTGCCCCGTCATTCCAGTCGAGCGTCCATGCGTCTGCCCGTGAGGCGGGCTTTCCCGCGCCGGTAAAGACCGGCCGGCGCGTCCTACCCTCGCATCCTGAACCTCCTCGGATCGATCCCGTGCTTGTCGACCCGCAGGCCCATCAGCCGCTCCGTGACGCCCAGGGCGCGGGCCGCCTTGGCCATGTTGCCCCGGCTGGTCTTGAGCGCCTCGACGATCATCTCGCGCTCCACCGCATCCAGGGTCTCCTCCAGGTTGCCGGTCGGCACAGTACCGCTGGCCTCGGCTGTCTGCAGCGTCGGCGGCAGGTGGTGCCCGTGGATCACCCCGTCGGCGCTCAGCAGCACGGCCCGCTCGACCATGTTCTCCAGCTCCCGTACGTTGCCGGGCCAGTGGTACGCCATCATCATGTCGATGGCCGGCGTGCTGATCCGCCGCACGTCCTTGTGGCTGGATTTGCCGTATTTCTCCACGAAGTAGTCGGCCAGCAGCAGGATGTCGGCCTTGCGCTCCCGCAGCGGCGGCATGTGGATCGGAAAGACATTCAGACGATAGTAGAGGTCCTGCCGGAATCTGCCGTCGGCCACGAGCTGCTCCAGGTCACGGTTGGTCGCGGTGATCACCCGCACGTCCACCCGGATCGAGTCGCTGGCCCCCACCCGCTCGAACTCCCGCTCCTGCAGCACCCGCAGCAGCCGGATCTGCGTGGCCGGCGACAGGTCGCCCACCTCGTCCAGGAAAATCGTCCCGCCGTCAGCCAACTCGAACCGACCCTTGCGACGCGCGACCGCCCCGGTGAACGCCCCCCGCTCGTGGCCGAACAGCTCGGACTCGACGATCGTCTCGGGCAAGGCGGCGCAGTTGACGCGGACGAAGGGCTTGTTGGCCCGGTGGCTGTTGTAGTGGATCGCCTGGGCGACCAGTTCCTTGCCCGTGCCGGTCTCGCCGCGGATCAGCACGGTCGCGTCGCTCTTGCTGACCTGGGCGATCAGGTCGTACACCGCCTGCATCTGCTTGCTGTTGCCGATGATGTTGGCGGGCCGGAAACGGTTTTGCAGTTCCTCCTGCAGCCGCACGTTCTCGGCCAGCAGCTGCTGGCGCTCCTCCATCGCCGCCCGCCGCAGCCGCACCGCCTGGGCGATCATCGAGGCGATGATCGACAGCAGCCGCACGTCCTCGCTGCAGGAGGTCTCCTCGCCGAACAGCCGGTCGGCCGAGAGCGCGCCGATGGTCTCGTTGCCGATCTTGATCGGCACGCAGATGAACGAGATGTTGCTCTTGGGCAGCCCCTTGCGGGCCCCCGTGCGGTCCAGGAACAGCGGCTCGTCGGAGATCCTCGGCACGACGGCCGGCTGGCCCGTCTGGATCACCTTGCCGGTCACGCCCTCGCCGAGCTTGTACTTGCCGCGGTCCTGCTGGCTGAGGGACAGGCCGTAGGCCGCCTCGATGGTGATCTGGCCGGTCTCGCGATTCAGCAGGGTGATCGTGCCCCGCAACATGCCCATGTGCTCGGCCATGGCCTTGAGGACCGGCCCGAGCACATCGCGCAGGTCCATGCTGCGGTCGAGGATCTGGCTGATCTCGAACAACAGGGACAGTTCGTTCAGTTCCGGTTTGACCTTGGGTTCAGCGGTCCTGGCTGACATTCGCCTCGTCCTATCCACAACTACCGACTCGTCGCTACGCCATGAAAAAGATACCAGATTGTAGGGTCTTTCGCCAAGTGTGCAACCGGCGCACAATGGGCGACTGGTCCCATCGGAAGCGCGGAACAGGGAGACTACCGTGACATCTAAAGAGCGCCTGCTGGCGGTGCTACGCGGCCAGGTCCCTGACCGGGTCCCCGTCAGCACCTACGAACTCAACGCGCACCACCCGGATCATTTCGAGAACCACGAGCCGTCGTACCGGCGGTTGATGGCCGCCATTGCCGAACTGGCTGACGAGATGCTCATGACCGACACCGGCGGGCTGCCCAACGCCGCCGAGCGGATCGAGAACCAGCACCTGGACCGACGAAAGGGGTAGCCGGTTCACCCGACAGGTCTGGCACACTCCCAAAGGGGACCTGCGGCGGCTGCTGCGGGTCGACCCGCACATCCACACGACCTGGCAGATCGAGCACTGGTGCAAGGGCCTGAATGACCTGGAGAGGGTCCTGAGCGTGCCCTTTGAACCCGCCGTCGTCGATCGGACCGTCCTGCTGCGTGAGCAGGAGCAGCTTGGCGAACAGGGCGTACTGCTGATCAGCATCGCCGACCCGCTGTGCCACGCAGCCGAGCTATTCAGCATGGAGGACTACACGGTCCTGGCGTTCAGCCTGCCCGGACCGGTTCCAGTACCTGCTGGATGTGCTGTTCGAACGGATCCAGCTGGAGATGCGCCAGACACTGGCCACCGGCATCCGCGACTGCGTCTTCCGCGTGGTCGGCCCAGAGTACGCTGCCCCGCCCTACATGCCACCGGCCCTGTTTGAACGCTACGTGGTCCCGTACGACACAGCCATGAACCGCACGATTCGCGAGTCCTATAACTGGCCACGGATGCACTGCCACGGCAAGATCCGCGGCGTGCTGGACATGATCGCGGCCACCGAGCCAGCCGCCCTGGACCCGTGCGAACCCCCACAGCAGGGGGACATCGAGCTGGACGAGGTGAAGCGTCGGATCGGCCAGCACGTGTGCCTGATGGGCAATGTCGAGCTGCGGGACCTGGAGGGCTGCACCCCGCAGCAGGTCCGCGGGATCGTCCGCCGATGCATGGATCAGGCCAAGGTTGGCGGGCGGTACGTACTCATGCCGACAGCTGGGCCAATCAACGTGCCGCTGGCAGCGCGGACGGAGGAGAACTACCTCGCCTACCTCGAGGCCGGCAGGGAATATGGGGGATACTGACGCTGCAAGCGCTGTGTGCCAGCGTACGCTGCGGGCAAACACCTGTCATCGATTCCCCAGGTCCACATTTGCGGCCGGCAGGGGGGCTCCGGCTACAACGGCAACTTCGAGTGCACCTGCTGGCGTACAACTTGGGCGATTTCCTGCGAAAGCTGGTCCTGCCGAGGCCCATGAAGCATTGGACCATGACGACCTGGCGGGAGAAGCTGATCAAGATCGGTGGCAAGGTGATCCATCATGCCCGGCATGTGATCTTCCAGATGGCCGAGGTAGCGATTCTGCAAAGACGGTTTGCAGATATTCTGGAATCTATCCAGCAGCGAGGCACTGTGCCCGAGATGGCGCCTTCATGAAGAGCGGCAAAACTCCGGGTCTCAATGCCGTAACTGACGATGCCGGGAGATGCTATGCGCAGGACCACGTAAGCACGGCGGTTCCGGTGTCTCGCTGGGCAGTCGGCGACAGCGCGAAGACCCAAAAATCAGGAAGACCGCTGAAGAATTAGCTGGCGTAATCAGAATGGCGGTCATGTAAAATGGTCGAATACCGCCCGGCGGCGCAGCTGGGCAAGTCTATTTGGGAAATGTCGGGTCGAGGGAGAATCGCTCATGCCCAGCCAGGTGAGGATCGGAAGGCATCGGCGGCACTGCATGGTGGCAGCGGTGGGGCTTCTGGTGGCCCAAATTCTGCTGGGGCAGCCGGCGCGGGCAGATGTCGGATCAGGACATCCAGGCGCTGCGGGCCCAGGGACAGAAGGAAGGCTGGACCTTCGAGGTGGGCCCGAACCCGGCCACGCAGCGGCCGCCGCAGGCGTTGTGCGGATTCCGGGCCTCGGCCGATTGGAAGTCCACGGGGACATTCGACGCTATCGAGCCGCAGGCGGCACTGCCGGCGTCGTACGATTGGCGAACAGTGACAGGCTGCCCACCGATCCGGGACCAGGGCAACTGCGGCAGTTGCTGGGCCTTCAGCACGGTTGGAGCCCTGGAGTGCGCCATCCGCATCCAGGACGGCATCGACGTGGACCTGTCCGAACAGTGGCTGGTCAGCTGCAACTCCGACGGCTGGAGCTGCGGCGGGGGGTCTTTCGCCCATGACTATCACCAGTTCAAGACAGACCCGTGCGGGGGCACGGGAGCCGTCATGGAATCGTCCTTTCCCTACACGGCCACCAATGCTCCGTGCAACTGCCCCTATTCCCATCCTTACCGGATCACGTCCTGGGCGTACATCGGCAACGGCGCGAGCACGCCGAGCGTGGCGATGATCAAGCAGGCGATCCTGGACCACGGACCCGTATCGGTATCAATCACCGCGGGATACGCCGCGTTCTATGCCTACACCGGCGGGGTGTTCAACAGCAGCAACTCCGGTCCCATCGACCACGCCGTCGTGCTCGTAGGCTGGGATGATACCCAAGGCCCCTCGGGCGTGTGGTTCCTGCGAAACTCGTGGGGTCCCGGCTGGGGCGAGGGCGGGTACATGCGGATCACCTACGGTTGCTCCAACGTCGGATACGCAGCCAATTACATCAACTACCCCGGGCAAGGCCCCCCGAGCATCGGCGGCTACGTAATGGTGGGCGGCCAGGGCGTGGCGGGCGTCGTGATGCACGGACTGCCGAACGATCCGACGACGGATGGGACGGGCCACTACAAAGTCGAGGTACCGAAGAACTGGTACGGGACGGTCACACCGTCCAAGAGCGGATATACCTTCACGCCCGCCACGCGTGTGTACAGCGGCGTGTCAATCGAGCTTGGCCCAGGAGGACTACACAGCCGCGGCCGGGGTCGCCGTTTCGGGTCAGGTCAGCGCCAACGGGACCCCCGTGCAGTGGGTGATCCTGAACGGCCTGCCGACGACTCCGATCACCGACGCGCAGGGCACCTACAGCACGTGGGTGCCTCCCGGTTGGTCCGGGACGGTCACGCCGGTGGCGGTAGGCTACACGTTCAGCCCCACCAGCCGCGCGTACACGAACGTGACGGCCGCGCAGACCTCGCAGGACTACGCCGGCACCCCGTTGAACTACACGATCACCGGCAGCGTCAAGAACTTGGGAGTCGGGGTACCGAACGTGACGCTCACCGGCCTGCCCGGCAACCCGGTCACTAACGCCATCGGGACTTACACGGCAAGCGTCATCTACGGCTGGTCCGGGACCGTCACGCCCACCAAGGCCGGGTACGTCTTCACGCCGGGAGGTCGCAGTTATACGAACGTAGCAGCATCCAAGGGCGGCGAAGACTACGGGGTCGTGACCATCCAGATGTTGACGATCGCCGGGCAGGTAATGGCTGGGACGGCCCCGATAGCGGGCGTCACGATGAGCGGCCTGCCGGGCAATCCCGTCACCGACGCCAGCGGCAACTACACGGTCACCGTGGACTACGGCTGGAGTGGGACCGTCACGCCAAGCAAAGCAAACTGCAGTTTCAACCCGCCGACCCGCACGTATAGCAACCAGATGCAGTCTCTCGCCGCCGAGAACTACAGCGCGAGCCTCCTGTCGTTCACGATCTCCGGACAGGTGAAGACGGGGACGACGCCCGTGGCGGGGGTCACGATGAACGGCCTGCCGGGCAATCCTGTCACCGACGCCAGCGGCAACTACTCGGCCACGGTCAGCCGCGGCTGGGGCGGAACCGTCACGCCGGCCAAGGCGGGCCTGGATTTCAGCCCGCCGAGCCGCACCTACAGCAACCAGACCCAGCCTCTGACGGGCGAGGACTACAGCGCGACCGTCCAGACCGTTGCCATCAGCGGACGGATCACGACTACAGGCGGCGGGGGCCTGGCGGGTGTCACCCTGACCGGTCTGCCGGGTAACCCCGTTACAGCCGGGGACGGGTCCTATTCCGCCGCGGCCCCGTACAACTGGTCCGGGACGGCCACGCCGAGCAAGTCGGGATACGTGTTCACCCCCTCCAGCCACACGTACGGCAACGTCGTAGCGGCGACCCCGAACCAGAACTACGCAACCGTCAGCAGGACGTTCTATGTGGATGACGACGCGCCCTCGGACCCGGGTCCGGGGAACCCGGCGGCCAGCGACCCGCTGGCTGACGGCAGCGCGGCACATCCGTTCGATGCCATCCAGAAAGCCATCAACGCGGCCCGCAGCGCGGACGTGATCGTGGTACTGCCCGGGACGTACACCGGCACGGGCAATCGCGGCATCGACTACGGAGGCAGGGCCGTCACGGTGCGGTCCAGCAATCCGCTGGACCCGTCCGTAGTGGCGGCAACGGTGATCGACTGCCAACAGACGAACCTCGGCTTCTACTTCCACAACGGCGAGACGAGCACGGCCGTGCTCAGCGGCGTGACGATCGTCAACGGATACGTCTCAGGCTACGGCGGCGGGATCTGGTGCAGCAGCAGCCCGAGCATCACGTACTGCGTGATCCAGAACTGCACGGCCGCGGACACGGGCATGGGCAGCGGCGGAGGTGGCATCGTCTGCGTGAATGCGCAGCCGCAGATCGCCAACTGCACGATCCTGGGCAACCGCACGACCGGGGTCGGCTGTGGCGGCGGGATCTACTGGCAGGGCGGCGCTGCACCGCGGATCACCAACTCGGTGATTGCGGGCAACTCCGCCGGCACGTACGGCGGCGGCCTGTGCTTCCAGGGCAGTAGCCCGACGATCGAGAACTGCACGATCGTGGACAACAGCATGGCCGGCGCAACCGGCGGGGCGGGAATCCACGTAGTGGGAGCGACGGCCACGTTCACGGCCCGCAACTGCATCTTCCGGGACAACGACGGCCAGGCGGGGATCTTCGCCGGGGCCACGCCGACGATCACCTACAGCGTGGTCCAGGGCGGTTTCAACGGGACGGGCAACCTGTCGAGCTATCCGATGCTCACGCGGGACTACCACCTGCAGGCCGGCTCGCCGTGCATCAACGCCGGCGACCCCGCGTACGTAGTTGCGCTCGGCGAAACCGATATCGACGGGCAGGCGCGGGTGGCAGGCGGCCGCATCGACATCGGCGCGGACGAGTACGTGTTGCCCGGCGACGCCAATGGTGACGGGCATGTGGACGTGATCGACCTGTTGGCGCTGATCGGCGCGTTTGGCACGTATTCGGGAGATGCGAAGTTCGACCCGGCCTGCGACTTCAACAACGACGGCACGGTCGACACCATCGACCTGCTGACGCTGGTAGCCAATTTCGGCCAGTAGCTCGGCACTGCGTGCGGACGAAGCGCCAGTGCGTTTAGGACTCCCGGGACCTGCCTGCGCGACGGGGGCATGGTCGGGCTTGCCGGGGACTGGAGTACCATCCCACATATCCGCGGACAGCTCCCTGTCCAGCAGACTGCCGAGCTTGGCCAATCAGGCCGTCGCAGCGGCGCACGCAGCCGGATCGCAGGCCTGGACGGCCTGCTTCTCGGCCTCGGCGGTGAAGCGGGCCGTGGTCAGGGGACTGACGCTGCCGCTGATGGCATCGACAGCCACCAGCGTGGTGATACCGTCGATCTTGCGCTCCTGGATCCGCAGCGGACCGCGCAGGGCGTTGTCGATCGTGGTACACCGGCCGGAGACGATCACCGTCACGCCGACGTAGATCCGGCCGCCGACGAGCACGCTCGGCTCGACATCCGGTTGGGCCTGCTGAACCATCTGCTCGCGCCGGGCGCTCAGGTCGCGCACCTTCTGTTCGAGCGTATCGGCCTGGAACAGCAACTCGGTCGCCCGCTCGCGGTGTTGGGCCGACAGGCGGCGTATCTCTCGCATGAGAGGGGCTATGGCCTGGCGGATCTTGCCGGCCTCGTCCTGGCACTCCTTGGCCTCGACCATCATCTGGACCGTCTGCTCCATGATCTGCACCGGGATGCCGACACTGATGAATGTCTTGACGCTCGCGGGGCTGCCCAGGTTCAGGACCTCGATGCCGTTCCGGGCCCACGTGTAGCCGCCGATGATCGTGCCTCCCGGCGAGGAGATGCCATCGGCCTGTACGTGACAGTTGATGCACTCTCGCTGAATACAGAAGATGCTGCCGGCCTCGATGGAAGCACCGTCGCAAAGCTTGGCTTCGACGCGCCCGCCGGCACGGATGGTCGCCTTGCCGTGGCCGTGGATACCGGCCCGGACGATCACCGACCCGCCAGCCTCCAGAACCGAGCTGTCGACATGGCCGTCAATCGTAATATCGCGCGCGCTGACAACCCGGAAGAGGTCCTTGACCGAGCCGCGGATGGTGACGTCGCCGGGTGCCTCGACGTTACCGGTGCCGAAGTCCACGTCGCCGGGGATCTCCAGGACGGACGCCACGGAGAGTTTGTCGTCCTCGAAGACGACGCGGCCATCGCACTTGGCAATCGCTGTCCCGTCAGCGCCGAGTCTCTACGTTGCCGCGGAGGCCGATCCGTTTGGGTTTCCGCGTAGGAGACAGCGCATTGCCGTGGACGTCCGTTCCGGGCTGGCCCGGCTGCGGCGGACTGATCCGCCCGATCACCGCCCCGGCCGTAACGCAGGTGATGATGGTGCGATCGTAGTGGTTCACGCGGCCGGCGTCAGAGGCGTCCGTCTGGCTGCGAGGACGGAGGCCCTCGTCCCATTCGAACGTGGCGTCGACCGGCTCGGTCGGCAGGGCACCCTCGGCCAGGAGGAAATCCCCACCCGGCAGGCTGCCGGCCTGGAGATGTTCCAGGAGATCATTGAGGCGGGCCTCGACCTGCGGAAGCGGCGCGACACGGGCCTCGTCCAGGGCAGCCAGCAGCTCCGCGCGGGTGATCTTCTTCGGATCGGCCGCGGCGCTTATGCGAACCCAGGCCTTCAGGTGGTCCTCGGACACAATCACTTTGACGTTCGAGGAGGCAGCCATGACGGTCGACTCCCGGCGACGATACTCTCGAAACCTCCAGGCCCAATCGGCACGAACGCAGCAGCCATCCCCGGCCAACGCACGCTGCCTCGTTTGCTGTTGTAGCCAAGGTGGAACACCTATCATTGGTAGGGTCGGCAATCTGTGCCAGTGACTGAAGGACAGACATCGACAGGCCTGGGGAACCGAGCAGCGCGAGTGCGCCAGATATGGTCCGGTAACCTCCAGAGTGGGGTAGTGGCCCCACGCCCAAGCGTCTTTTCGGAAGGCACGCCAGCAGACAATGCAAGCGTGGGGCCCGGCATGCCGTGCATGGTCGCGCAGCCGCCCGGGACCATAGCACCCGGCGCCCTGACCCTCGATCTGGAGGTCGCCGGTGCTAGCGGGAACTCGCCTACGAGATCACCGCTGAGGGTGGCTGTGCCGCAAATCCCGCAGGCGCGGCACTCGGCACGACCCACGACGCGCGGTCCATCGGCCGGCATCAGCGTGTTCTGCGTCAGCGCAAGAAGGTCACTCTCACACTGGCAATGCCGAAGGCCGGGACCTTTACGGAGAATCCGCCGGCTGCCTTGCCAGCTGCGGACTTGGCCGCCGGGCGCTCGAGCAGGTCGACCTCAACGACCTCATCCACCTTGCCCAGGAGGGTGGGCGACAGCGCGACCTTGGCGGTAGTTGCCTTGCCAGCCGTCTCGTAGAGGCGGAAGACGAAGCCGTCGGCGTCCTCGGCCTTCTTGAGCGAAGAGAGGACAATGCCGTCAGGCGCGACGGAGTCGACGGCCTGCGCGGCGGCCGGCAGTGTGCCGGCGTGGACGTTGGTAGCCACGACGTGCAGCGGGTGATTGAAGCTCGCCCCCAGGCGGACCAGGTCGGCAGTTGCGGGCCGGTTCGCGTGCGGCATCACGGCAAAGCGGATGGTGTGATCGCCGACCTCCGGGATCGGATCCGGATCGTAGGTCGAACGGATCAGCGTGGCCCGGAGGATGGAGCCGTCCAGAGAAAAGCCGTACTTGGAATCGTTGGCGATGGCACACCCGGCTGCGGCGCCGGTCCGTCCCGCCCGTCCCTGCCGGCCGGTCACATCGACCCACTGCAAGGCCGGGACTTCCTCACCCTTGTTGAGGTCGCGCGCGATCGCGCCGAAGGGGATCTCGTAGAGGCCCTTGGCATCGGCCAGGGCCAGCGGGAAGCGCATCAGGAGCTTCGGCACGCCGGCCTCCTTCGTGCCGATCTCCACCCAGTGGACCTGGATACCGATCTCCAGCCAGGGCTGCCCGGCCTTGAGGGTGTAGGTGACGGTCACGTCCGAGCCGACAATCTTGAGCTTGGCCTCGATGACGGCCTGGTGCGGGCCCTTCTGCGTGTGGCGGAGCGATTGGACCGGCAACGGGTAGTGCCGCTCCTTCGCCTCGGCAATCACCCAGGCGGACATGCCCCACGGCCGCTCGACGACGTACTCCAGCACGCCCAGCGGATTGGCCGGATCGGCAAGGTCCTTGCCCGAGGCCTTATCCAGCATCTTGTACCAGCCCGCCGGTAGCCGGGTCGAACGCTACGCGCAGGAACTCGTTCTCCAGGGCCGGCAACGCGCCATAGAAGGGCTCGTGTCGCGAGGGCGGCACCGCCTCCTTGACGGCGGCGGTGTAACCTTCGACCTTGCCCTCCTGGATCGCATAGGTGGTGTAGCCCAGAGGGGCCGCCTCGGCAGGGAAGACGAGGTCCACGAACTTGTGGCCCCAATAATCGCCGGTATTGACCTTCTGAGCCGGGACGACCTTGCCGCCCTTGGCGCGGACGACGAACTCCTTCTGCTTCAAGTCTCCGCCGGCAGGGCCCGTGTCGGCGTCCCACACGGTGGCCCGGACCAGTTCGGTTCGCGGCCAGGCGGTGGGATTGAACACGACGAACGGGCGTGGGCCGTCGATGACGTGGCCGGCATCGGACAGGCCGCCCCAGTACGTCCCGCGGCCAGGGCCGCCGCCGATAGCCAAGCTGGAAGCAGCCGGGACGATCTCGTCGTCGGCAGCAGAGCCGGCAAAAGAGGTATCGACAACGGCGGCGATCGCCCGGAGGTTGTTGGTCTTGATCATGTGGGTGGTGGCAGCCACCTTCTGGAAGAGGCCCTGGTTGTACTGGCGGGTTTCGGCCACGCCGGAGCCGGGCAAGATGTCGTGGAAGTGGCTGAACAGGACGTTGACCCAGTTGTCGCGAAGGGCCTGGGCGGGGTACTCGCGGCCGAGCGCGCGGGCCGCGATGGAGGCGGTCGTTTCGGCCTCGACCATATAGTTCTCGCCGAGGCGGTTGTTGCGCTTGATCTGGGTCTGGGTGGTATAGCAGCCGGTGAATTCGAAGTTCAGCTCCCGGTCGATGACGGGCCACTTGTCGCCATGGTCTTCAAGGATCTTGTAATAGTCCCGTGTGGTGGCGAACTGGAAGTTCGGGAAGATCGGCCAGCCGTCCATCTCGTAGCAGCGGAGGATGTCGCGACGGGTGGGCCCGCCGCCGTGATCGCCGACGCCGTAGACGTTGAGCCAGTCCTTCAGGCCGGTCTTGCCGCAGAACTTCAGCATGGCCGTGGCGTTGTGCGGGGCGATGTGGTCGTTGTACCAGGTGGTCTCCAGGTTCACGAGGATCCGGGAGCCATCGGGCGCCTTGTACCAGAAGACAGGCGGCTTTTCCCCGTTGCCGCCGCGGCACATGTAGTAGTACTTCACGCCGCCGCGGGCGTCGATGGCGGGGATGGTCAGGGCGTGGCCGAAGGTGTCCGGCGACCAGTCGATCTGCACGTCCTCGGGTTTGAGGCCCAGGTGTTCCTTCATGAAGCGGCGGGTGTAGAGCAGGTGGCGGGCGAGGGCCTCGCCGGAGGCGATGTTCTTGTCGCCCTCGACCCAGTGGGAGGCGGCGACTTCCCAGCGACCGTCCTTGACGCGTCTGGCGATGCGTTCGAAGAGTTCGGGGTTGTGGCGGCGGACGATCTCGTAGACGCTGGCCTGGCTCTGCGTGTAAGCAGAAGTCGCTGAACTCATCCATCAGCTTCAGGACGGTCAGGAAGGTATCGTTGGTGACAGCCACCGTCTCGGGCCAGGACCACATCCAGTTCATGTCGATGTGGCCGTGCCCCACGCAATGGATCGTGTAGGTCTTGGCGAGTTTGCCGATGGAGCCCAGGACGGCCTCGGCCTGGTCAACCGCTTTTTCCAATCCGTCGACGGTACCGGACTCGACGGCGCGGGCGACGACATCGAAGGCCTGGCCCATGAGCTTGGGCCAGCTGGCGGCGGTCTTCTTGCCGACCAGGTCGGCGAAGCCTTCGGCAAACTCCAGTTCCGCCAGGAAGCGCTCGACCGGAGCACTGCCCAGGGCCGCCTCATTCCGTGCCCGTCGCTGCAACTGCTCGCGCCTGCCAAGAGACATAGACTCTCCTTCCCGTGTATCGTATGGCCAGGAACCGCGCCTACCGGAGCAAACAACATAGCACGTTACGGCAGCTGTACAAGGCCCGGCAGGGCCGGTCTTGGGTTTTCCCGCAGCTGCGCTGGCCGACATAATGGGGCTTTGGTGTAGACAGGTTTGCTGGTCGATGGGAGGAAGCCCCGGTGGAGGCGTGGGACGAACTGGTGAGCCGAGGCGCAGGGAGGCGACATGGCCGCCTACGGCGCGGTTGTCAGCCGGTTCGGTGACATGGCGTGCAGCTACGCGTACAGCCTGCTGCGGGACCGGCATCTGGCAGAGGACGCGGCGCAGGAGGCGTTCCTGCAGGCCTACCGCCAGGCTGCAGACGCTCTCGAACCCGCTGGCATTTCCCGGCTGGCTGAAACGGATCGTGTTCAAGCACTGCGATCGAATCACGCGGCGCAGGTGCCTCCCGACGGTGCCGATCCCCGGCCAGGCCGAGGATGCCGCCGGCCCGCAACCCGCCGATCATGCGTGCCGGCAGGAGATGGCCCGGCAGGTGCTGGAGGCGCTGGCGGGCCTGCCGGCTGACCAGCGGACGGTTGCGCGGATGCACTACATGGACGGCCAGAGCCGGCGGAGCATCGCCGAACAGCTGGATGTGCCGATCACGACGGTGCACAACCGGCTGCACGCGGCGAGGAAGCGTCTGCGGGCGAGCATGGCCAGTTACATGGCCGACGAAGAGATCGCCAGGAGAGTGCGGGAGAAGATGGATGCAGAGGATCAGGCGTCTGCGCAGCAGTGACTCCGCAATTGGCACGGCCCTGGTCCGCGGCCACAGGGCCGCGTCCACGGGACCGTGGCACCCGAACTTTGGATTCATTACCGCATAGGCCCGCAGCTGCGACGACCCCGAGGGTAGTACCAACATAGGAGCTGTTTCACATGATGACCGGAACCGTAACGCTGGATCAGTACGTGAAGCGCTGCCGACAGAAGATCATCCCGCTCGTGGAGAAGGGCTTTCCGGAGCTGGCGGCGGACATGATCTACGTGGTCGACAGTTACGAAAAGGGGACGCTGGACGACCCGGCCTGCCCGTCCAGCACGATCTACCTGGACGATCGGCTGTGGGCAAGCCAAGGCGGGCGGCTCCAGCTGTTGCTGGAGACGTTGCTGCCGCTGCCGCCAGAGATGCCCGGCACGGACGGCACGCGGCACTGCGTGGGCGTATGGGTGCACCCGATCTCGTGGTGGCGGCAGTCTGCGGCGGTTCCTGGATACGCGGGCGGAGGCCGGCAGTCCGTTGCCGTGGGAAGAGACCACGATCGAGCAGCTGCACGACGTCCACAACGTCGTCGTCCTGCGCGACCCGCGCGGCACGTGGGGCTTCCTGCAGGAGGCGACCCGGCCGGAACTGTACCCGGGCTGGCTGTGGGACAAGCACCTGGTCTGCGGCCTGCACGATCTGTTCACCGGCCTGCGGCAGGTGCAGTGGGCGCTGGCGGCAGGACGGACGGTCGAGGCAGGGATCATGCTGGGGGACCTGGCGGGCGATGTCCTGCGGCTGGGCTTCTACGTGAATCGGCAGTACCACCCGGCTCACCCGCACCTGCGGGCAGCCTTCGAAAAGTTGCCGGCCCCGGCCGAGGAAGTGCTCGGCCACGTGGACAGCGAGGTCAGTGCCTCCGATCCCGCCGAACGGCTGGGCTCACTGGCGGCTGCGAGGGATTTGTATGTGCGACACATCGTCGAGAGCAACCGGCTGCCCCTGCTGAACCTGGCAGCCCCGGACCTGGGGTTGGGCGAACTGGGCGGCTGGGAGGCCAGGTGCCAGGAGCTGCTCTGGGCCCGCCGGTGCGAGGGCTGGTCGAACCCCGGGTGGCACGACTACATCAACCGGTGCAGAAACCAGGCCGCCGCGGATGGCCACCCGAACCACATGTGGATCTACAGCCTGTGGGACATGGCCCGGCAGATGCCGCATATCTGAGGAACAGGGAAGCCCCTTACCGGCCGGTCTGCCAGGCAGCCAGTTCGTTGAGATCCTTCGCCAGCTTCGCGTACTGCTCAAAGGTCAGCGACTGCTGGCCGTCCGAGAGGGCGTGGGCCGGGTCGGGATGGACCTCGAGCATAATCGCGTCAGCGCCGGCAGCCACGGCCGCCCGGGCCATGGGGGCGACCGCCCAGAGAATGCCGACGCCATGGGATGGGTCAGCCATGACCGGCAGGTGGCTGTGGTGCTTCATCATCACGACCGCGGACAGGTCGAAGGTGTTACGGGTCATGGTCTCGAAGGTGCGAATGCCCCGCTCGCAGAGAATCACGTTGTAGTTGCCGAGCGACAGCAGGTACTCGGCGGCCATGAACAGCTCCTGGATCGTCGCGCTCATGCCGCGCTTGAGCAGCACGGGCTTGCGCTGGCGGCCGGCCGCCTCCAGCAGCGAGAAGTTCTGCATGTTGCGGGCACCGATCTGGATGATGTCAGCGCACTCGGCGACGGCCGGCAGGGTCTCGGTGTCCTTGGCCTCGGTGACGATCCGCAGGTCGAAGTTGCGCTTGACCTCCTCGAGCAGGCGGAGGCCCTCCTCCTTGAGCCCCTGGAACATGTAGGGGCTGGTGCGGGGCTTGAAGGCCCCGCCGCGGAAGAACCGGGCCCCGCTGGCGGCGACGGCCTGGGCGGTCCGCATCACCTGGTCACGGGACTCGACCGAACAAGGGCCGGCGACGATAGCCAGCGCCCCGTCGCCGATCCGAGCGCCCCGCACGTCGACCACGGTGGGTTCCGGCTTGACCTCGCGACTGACGAGCTTGTAGGGCTTGGAGACGGGGACGGCCTCGCTGACACCGGGCAGGTCCTGGAAAGATTCCGGGGAGATCGGCCCCTGGTTGCCCGTAATGCCGATGGCGGTACGAATCGACCCGGGGATCTCATGGGGGACGAAGCCGAACTCGCGGATGCGGTGGCAGACCGCCTGGATCTGCTCGGGCGTGGCGCCTTGTTGCATGAGAATCAGCATGGACTCTGTCTCCGAAGCACTGCAAAGCCAACCATATAGCCGCCCGTAACCCGGCTGGCAACAAGCGCTAAGAAGATGCCTCCCGGCACTCACACTTCCGCAGGCACTTTGGGTAGGTGCCAACCGGTCAGACCGGCGGCAGTAGCAGGTTGGATCGTTGGAGGGTTCCTCGCCAGAGGATTTCTCTTGACAACCTCGCAAGAAAGCAATAATGAATAGGCTTTCTGATGTGCACTTCTTTCCGCGCACACGCACGGGTACTTGCCGGACGCATGCGTTCTCGTACTGGCATCGTCGAAGAGCTGGGGGCACGGATGCTGACGCGAGGCACGAGGCAATCGCACGCGGACCTGTTCCGCCCATTGCGGCGGGGCGGGGCGGTACTGCTCATAGCGAGCGCTCTGGTTGGGATCGACGTGCTGGCACTGGCGGGCGTGTACGGCCTGACTCAGATCCTCGTTCTGGCATCTGTGTCAATCGTGGCCGCCCTGCTGGGAGGGTGGGACATCGGTGTGGGCAGCGCGATCATCAGCCTGTTCTACTGCCTGCACGCCTACAGCGACCCGGGACAGGCGCAGTTGATCTATCCCCACGATAAGATCCACCTCGTGGAGACCGCCCTCGGCATCGCCACAGCGATGCTCGTCGTGAGCGTCCTGCGGCAGAGGGCGCTGCTGCAGCAGCGGGAGCTGGCGGCCCGGACGGCCGCCGAGGCCGCGAGACTCAGCGAGGAGCGTTTCCATATCGCCATGCGGGCCGCACCGATCATCGTGTTCAGCCAGGACCGCGAGCTGCGCTACATCTCGGTACCACAGCGCCTGCCAAACAAGCCAGCCGGGCTTCGAACTCGGCAAACGGGACTACCAGATTTGCGAAGATCCGGCAGACGCCGACCGGCTGACCGCCATCAAGCGGCGCGTGCTCGAGACAGGCCAGGGCAGCCGCCAGGAGGTAACGATCCACATCGCGGGGCGCCGGCGGTGCTTCGATCTGACCGTCGAGCCGCTGCACGACGCCAGCGGTAAGGTCACGGGCATCACATGCGCTGCGGTGGACCTGACGAACCACAAGAAGGTGGGCCGGGCCCTGCGCAAGTCGAGCCAAGCATTGGCCCAGGTACTCGAAAGCATCACCGATAACTTCTACGCCCTGGACCGCGAGTGGCGATACACCTACATCAACGCAGGTGCGGCACGTTACCTGGGCAGGCCACGGGAATCTCTGCTGGGCAAGTGCATTCTGGCAGACGGGGCGGCACCTGCTGGGTACGATTGTCGAGGAGAACTACCGCCAGGCCGTCGCCGAGGGCAGGACCATCGTCTTCGAGGTAGCCCCACCGATCTCCAAGTGCTGGCTGGAGGTCCACGCGTACCCCTCCAACGAGGGCCTGTCGGTGTACTTCCGGGACATCACCCAGCGCAAGCAGGCGGAGGAGGCCTTGCAAGAGAGCGAGGCGATGCTCTCGCGGGCCCAGCAGATCGCCAGCCTCGGCGGCTGGGAACTGCAGTTGGAGACCAGGCAGGCCCGATGCAGCGACCAGGCCTATCGCATCCTGGGGCTGACGCCCGTCCAGGTTCAGAGCGGCTACGAGGCGATCTTCGCGACCATCCATCCGGAAGACCAGCCGCTGGTGCGACGGCAGATCCGCCAGACCATCGCCGACGGCACGCCCTGCCACGTGGAGCTGCGGATCGTGCGGCCGGAAGGCGCGATCCGGACCGTCCTGGCCCAGGCGGAGCGGATCTGTGACGGAGACGGCAGGCCTGTCCGTCTGACGGGGACCGTCCTGGACATCACGGATCGCAAGCAGGCCGAGAGGCAGTTGCAAACACTGAACGACACGCTGGAGCAGCGGGTGGCCGAGCGGACCGCCCAGCCGCGGCGCTGGCCAGCGAGCTGACACTGGTCGAGCAGCGTGAGCGGCGACGGCTGGCCCAGGTCCTGCACGACCACCTGCAGCAGCTGCTGGTGGGCGCCAAGTTCAGTGCGGTCGCACTGAGGAATCGCCTGAGCGACCCGGAACAGCTCGGCTCGCTGAGGACGATCAATGACTTGCTGGACCAGTCGGTACAGGTGTCGCGGTCGCTGACGGTCGAACTCAGCCCGCCCGTCCTGTACGATGGTGGGCTGACCGCGGCGCTGCGGTGGCTGGCCAGTTGGATGCGGGAAAAATACGGACTGGCGGTGGACGTACAGGCGGACGACCAGGCCGACCCGCAGGGCGAGGACATCCGCGTGCTGCTGTTCCAGGCGGTGCGCGAACTGCTCTTCAACATCGTCAAGCATGCTGGCGTGCGCCATGCGCGACTGGGAACCCAGCGGCTGGATAACGATCAGATCCGTATCGTGGTGGCTGATGACGGCTCGGGCTTCGACCCGGCAAGTCTCTTGACAAACGGCGGGCTTGCCGGCGGTTTTGGCCTGCTGAGCATTCGCGAGCGGTTGGAGATTCTCGGCGGCAGGCTCCAGATCGACAGCGCCCCGGGAGAGGGCACAACAGCCATGCTGCTGGCGCCCTTGCTGCCGTCCGCCAGAGGCGGGGATCTCGGCGAGGCAGACCGGGCGGCGGACAGGGGATCTCGCGCGGCGGCCCCGTCCGACGGAGGCGCCACGGCAACAGGCCGGATCCGGGTGCTGCTGGCCGACGACCACAAGATTGTGCGCGAGGGGCTGATCCGCCTGCTGCACCTGTACCCGGACGTGGAGGTGGTCGGCGAGGCGGCCGACGGGGAAGTCGCGGTGGAACTGGCCCGCGATATCCGTCCCGATGTGATTCTGATGGACGTAACCATGCCCCGGCTGACAGGCATCGAGGCCACGCGCCGCATCGCCGTCGAGATGCCGCACGTGCGCATCATCGGGCTGTCGATGCACACGGAGAGTGACATGGCCGAGCGGATGCGCGAGGCCGGCGCCGCCGCCTACCTCAGCAAGAGTTGCGACCCGGAGACGGTCATCGCGGCCGTCCGGGGGCAATTCCCAACAGACCCATTGTCCGATCCCGAGCCGGTGGCGAGGTCGTCGTAAGGCAGCGGATCGATTGCCCCGCGCTGACGATCAAGTTCAATCCTGTGGCGGTGGGTGCCACATCCAAGTCCGGCGGCAGAGAGAGTGAATACCGAATCGGGCGAGGCCTGGAAGTGCAGGTCCCTGGTCATGGCCGCTGAGCCGGCTCACCATGGCAGAGCCGTTACTTGGCGACCTTGTCGGGGTGCACGCCGCCGATCACCTTCTCTTTTTCGACGAAGACGTTGCGCATGCTGCCCTTGGCATCGACGTCCACGCCGTGCACGCGGATCTTGTCGGCGTATACCTCGACCAGGTGGAACTCATTGATCCGCACCTCGCCGGTACCCTCCACGCGGTACATGCGGTCGTCGACCTTAATGACCTTCGGTCCGCCATGGAGCGCCTCGACGCTGGTGATCTTGTCCTCCACGTGCATCATGACATGCGGCGTGGCGAACTCGACCATTGGGGCGGCCTGGCAGCCGACCAGGACAACGATCGCAACCGTCGCGACGAACAGCGCCGATCATCCGGATCATCTCGTAGCTACTCCTTTGCGGCCTCGGAGGCCACGAGTTTGCAGCGAATGGCGTTGGCGGTCACGTCGATGACCTCGAGCTTGGGCTCCTTCAGTTCGTCCAGGGCCTGCGCGAAGTCGTCGCCGGAGCACTTGATGTCCACGGTGAAGGTGGCCACGCCGTTGGAGAGCGCCCGCGGCTGCACGCCGCCGACCACCTTGATCTTCTTGAGCGCGGCCACGAACTTCGTCCGGCCCGAGAAGGTCATGCCGTTGACCTCGAGGTTGACCGACTGGGTCTCGGCCACCTCGCGAGCCCACTTGGCGAGGATTCCGTCCTGCACCTTCTTGGCGGCCTCGGCGCCGGCCTGGCGGAGGGCCTCGGTGGCGGCCGTGTTACGGGTGCGGCTACCCTTGCGGGCATCGACGTTGTCGGAGAAGAGCAAGGCGGCGTTGTCGGTGCGAACGGCCTTGATCCGGACGCTCGCCCCGTACATGGACACGGGCACGCCGTAGAGCTGCTCCTGGCTGCCGTACTCGGCGATCGCGCTGCCGGCGATGACCAGCTCGGCGCCGAACTGCTTGCCGATGGCGACGATGCGGCTCATGTCGCTGCCGAAGGAGGCCTCCTGCATCTCGCGTTTCTGGATCTCGGTCAGCTGTGCTTTGTCCACCAGCGGGAAGTCGTTCTTGAGCAGCTGCTTCTCCACTTCGCTGGCAACGATGGAGTCCTCGCGAACGTCCGCGTCGACCTTCTCGCCGATGACGACCATCAGCCGTGGCTTGCCCTTCTGATGCAGCAGGATCTGGATCTCGCCCCACTCGGTGGCGACGGCCTTGACTGCCACCTCGGCCGTCACCTTGACCGTAACGATGCCGTCGGCCGCTGAAGTCACCTTGACGACGTCGTAGTGCTTAACGAAGCCGGCCGACTTCGACAGGATCTTGTCCAGGACAACCTGATAGTCCTGGGTCTCAGTCTGGGAGTGGATGAACTGGCCGGCGCCTTTCTCCACGGCGGTGCGCAAGGCGTCCTGGATGGCGGCATCCTTGTCGGCCCCGCGGCCGTCCACGGTGACGGTGTTGTACTCATCCTTGACCGAATCGGCCGGGGCAGCGGCGCCCTGGCCGGCCAGCACCGCCAGCACGATTGCGCCCAGCGCCGGCATCCTGCACGCATTCCACATGGCTTGATCTCCAGACTACTTCTGCGGAGCGTCGGGCACGACGATCGGCTGCGCCTCGCTCTCGTGCACGACCGTCTCACGCCGCTCGACCTTGCGCTCGTTCTCCTGGCAACCCGACAGGAAGGGAGCCGCCAGCACCGCCGCGGCCAACAATACGATGAAGCGTCTCATGTGATTCTCCTTTTGGAAAGTTTTGTTGCACCCGGGTCCGCAAAGTACGGGTGAGTCTTCATCCGATTCTGCCGCAAGTCCGGTTCCTACTGCTTGGTGGTGACCCGGATTTCCTTGCGGTACTTGATGACGATGTCCCAGACCGGCTCGAGGGGGGCCTGGATTGTCACGGTCGCCTCGCCGCTGTCGGCGTTGTAGTCCTCGCTGAGGGTCTGCACGCCCCGCAGGTACGAGTTGATCTCGGTGCGAACCTGGTCGTTGGTCGCGATGAAGTCCTTGACGTGTGTCGTGCCCTGGATCACCAGTCCGTCGATCTGCTCAGTGAGGTTGCGCATTGCCTCGACCTTCGCGGCGCGGAGAGCCAGCAGCTTGGCCTGAGCGTCGCTGATCGCATCAGCCGGCTTGACACCGTTACCCTTGGCCGAGGCCATGTTCTTCGCCCAATCCGGAACAGTCGGGGCCGGGGCAACGGCAACCGGTTGCTCGGCGCCGCCAAGATACTTCTCTGGAGGCACGCCGGTACCGGTGGCGCTGACCCAGTCGACCTTGACGGTCTGTTTCATCTCTTCAAAGTCGCGAATCTGGACCTTGTTGCCCTTGTAGTACTGCTCGCACTCCCTCTTGAGCGTCGTAATGATCGTCTGGAGCGGAACCTTCACGTCCACCTCCACCGAGAGGTCATCCTTGTAGCGGGTATCCGTCTCCTTGACCCCCTGGATGAAGGTGTCCAGGTCCGTGCGGATCTGGTCGCTCTCGGCCACGAAATCGCGAACGTAGGTCTCGCCGCGGATCCGCAAGCCCTTGACCTGCTCAGCCAGGTTGCGGAGGGCATCCACCTTCGCAGCGCGGACCGCCATCAGGCGAGCCCGCGCCGGGACATTCTTCCAGGAAGCCGGCAGGCCCAGGACTCGGCCGGTGCCCGGCTTGGCGCCGGCATCCTGTGCCTCGGTCTCCGCGGTCCGCGGGGCGCCGTTGCCGACGGCCGAGATCTTCTCGATCTTGTTGGTCACGTGCAGGTCCTGGAAGTCGTTGATCTTGTACTTGTCGCCCTTGTAGTGGGCCTTGTAGATCGAGGTCAGTTCCGTCTCGATCGTCTTGATGGCCAGCTCCACCGTCACCTGGGCAGAGCCGTCCTCCATGTACTTCACGTCGGTGACCTTGGCACCCTGCAGGAAGGTGTTCAGTTGCGTGGCGATCTCGTCGCTCTCGGCCACGAAGTCCTTCACGAAAGTGGTCGATGTGATGCGCAGGCCCTTGACCTGCTCGGCCAGGTTCCGCAAGGCATCCACCTGGGCCGCCCGCTTGGCGAGCAGCTTGCTCTGCGTGTCCTTGGCCACGTCCGCGGTCGTCTGCCCGTAGCCTGCCGCCGGCAGGATGAGCCCCAGGACGGCCAAGGCGACGATTGTCCGAATCAGGCGATACATGCCCGTACCCATCTTTATCCCCTTTCACAATCAACGGGCAGACTCGTCTGCCCTGGAATCGGCTTCTAGACCCTGTACCGAACCTAACTCTTCAAACGGCCCTTGGCGGCGCTGGCCTCGGCCGAGGTCGCCGGGCGGAATTGCACGCCTTCGGTCGCCTTGAGCGTCTGGGAAAGTTGCATCTTGAAGGTGATATAGCCCTTGTCCGCCTTCAGCTCGATGGCCCTATCGAACATCTCGGTCGCCGTCTTGGCGTCATTGAGCATCAACTTCGCCACGCCCAGATTGAAGGTCGCCGCATGGTCCTTCGGGTCCTTGGTCACGACCGCCTGGTACTGGGTTACGGCCGAGGACCAGTCGCCGCCTTCGGCGAAGGTGGTGGCGACCTTGGTGCCCATGCTGGAGGCCAACGTGACCTCGAGGATGTCCGCATGCGGCGCGATGAGGCCCGCGAATTCCGCCACGCACTGCTCGATGAGGTCGTTGATGATCGCCTCGGGGCTGGGCGTGCTGCCGCCGGGCAGGATCTTCTTGAGGAGGCTGCCACCCTTGCTGGAGTCATAGGAGCGGGAAATGGACTTGGTCGTGATCACCGCGCCGGTCTCGGGCTGGACCATGTTGAAGGTGACGTTGACCAGGGCGCTGCGGCGGATCTGGGTCCCGCCGCCGACGCCGCCGATGGCCGGCAGGTTCGTGTGGGGCTTTTCGCTGATCTCTTCGCTGCGCTCGGCATGGACCTGGCCAAAGATGATCGCATCGACGTTGAGCATCTTGCCGGCCTTGATGGCGCTGCTGGAGTCCGTAACGCCGGAGGCCCCAAGGTCCTGTTCGGCCAGCACGCCCTTGAGGTGCGTCCGGTCGAGAATCTCGTAGGGCTTGCCCGGCGACTCGGCCAGGACGCTGTTGAGGCGGCCGGCGGCGATCCCGGCGTAGGGCTGACTGGGCGCATCCCGGGCGGTGAACTCGACGACGGCAATTCGCTTGACCGTGTCGGGCACCTTGATCTGGGCGGGCACTTCGACGGCCACGTAGACCTTGCTGGCGGCGAAGGTGAACACGGGGCACAGCGCGATCACGGCAAGGACCAGCACGACGCACAAAGTACGCATATGGACCTCCACGAGCCTGAACGACGGACCACGAAACGGACGATTGGAAAGAGTTCGGTCGAGGCCAGGGGCGCCGCCGACCCTGTACAAGTGCAATACTGTACTGCAGCGGCATCGGCCACGCAAGCGGCTTTGCAGTAGTTACTCCACGCAGGCGGGCCGCGGTGTGATCAGCCGGGGCGTCTGCGCAGCGGCCATGCGGCAGGCACCCGGTGATCGATCCAGGCGGCTTTCAATAGTTGCAGCCAACCAGTGTCCGCATGGCGGCAGGATCCCTGGTTGGCCGCCCCCGATGTCATTTTCGGATTGGCGCAGGACTCGGCTCCTGCTATCGTTGAGGGGCGGCAAGTTCACTGAGGGTCAAACCGTTCTGCGGGATTGGGGAGAGCAATCACATGCGTGCTATGTGCGCAAATGAGTCTATGCGTGCTGGGGGTCGTTGTGGTGCTGGCCAGCGGGTCCGCGCGGGCAGCCAGTTTTGAGGGGTTGGGGATCCTCACCGGCCAGACCGGCAGCCAGCCAGCGGCCATGTCCGCGGATGGGCGGACGGTCGTGGGCACAGCCGTAACGCGCGACGCCTACAGCCAGGTTGTCAGCTCAACCGCCTGGAAATGGACTGCGGCAGGCGGCATGATCCCGCTGGGTCAGAACACGGGCGGCCTGCCGCTCAGCCGGGCCACAGGAGTCTCGGCGGACGGCTTAGCCATCGTCGGGGAGAACTTCAGCGCGACTGCCGTACAGGGCTTCTACCTACAGGGCGGGACCACGGTATTTCCGCAGGACCCGACCAGCAACGCCGGCACGTCGGTCACTGGCATATCCCCGGACGGCCTCGTGATCCTGGGCAACGGCTACCACACCAGCAGCACGCCCATCGGCTCCTTCCAGCAGTCGCATGCGTGCGTCTGGACCCGCCAGGCGGGCCAGTGGTCGCCGAGCTATCTGCCGGACGTCGACAGCGACAACGACACGATCATCGCCGGCGCATCGCCGGACGGAACGTACCTGGCTGGGCGGGGCACGCGGGACGGCTACAACGTCGGCGTCCTCTGGAAGAACGTGGGTGGCTTCTATCAAGTTACGGACCTGGAGGGCCCAGCCGGCGGCGGGATGAATGCCACCTCGGCCGCGGTCACCCCGGATGGTTCGGTCATCGTCGGCGGCGGCCAGCGATGCAGCGGGTACTCGGGCGTGTACTGGAAATGGAACCCGGCCACGAGCGTGTACGACATGACTCAGACGCTGAACCTGCCGGGCGGCACGGCCGGATCGTCGCTATACGGGGTCTCCGCCGACGGCCTGTGGGCGACCGGCTACGGCATGTCCGCGGGCCAGTACGTGGCGATCCTCTGGGACGCGCAGGCCCAAATGATGCGCAACCTGCAGGACGTGCTGCTTGCCGATGGCCTCGGGGCTGCACTGCAGGGCTGGTCCCTCTCGATGGCCAGCGCGATTACTCCCGACGGCAAGACCATCATCGGCTATGGGATCGACCCGAGCGGCCAGACCGAGGCGTGGATCGCAACGGTGCCCGAGCCGGTGTCGTTGGGATTGATGGTACTTGGGGCGGTTGCGCTGGTGCGGACACGCAGGCAAAGATAGCGCAAGCGAGCGTTGGGTTTCGCTTGACTCGGTCATTCCTATGTGTCAGAATAATAGTGGCGTTTGAGGGACGCCTCCGGGCCTGCGGGAAGGATCGAATCCACCTTCACTGACATGCACAAACAATAACCTTCTTTTCTGCCTGAGCGAGCAGGCCCCAGGCGAGTGTGAAAGGAAGGTTGCCATGCCTCGTTCGCTTCCCAACAGTCCGAGTCTGCGCTATCTCAAGGAAGAAGCCAAGGACCTGCTCAAGGCCCACGGCAGGCGAAATGCCGCTTGTTGCCCGACACTGCGGCAGCTGCATCGCTTTGTCCGCTGCAGCGACCAGGAGATCCTCGAAGCCGAGATCAGACTCCAGGAGGTCCAGTTCGCCCTGGCCATGGACTATGGCTTCGCGAGTTGGGACCACCTGATCCGCGCGGTGGCGCTGCGGGGACACGTACGGGAGCGGCTGGGCTATTGGGAGCGGTTCGGGCCAGCCGAAGGCTTCGACAACTCACCGGAGGGCAAGACGCAGGGGATCCTGGCGGACCCGGAGTGGGTGCAGCTGGCGGAGATGGAGATGAAGCTGGGCCCTTTGTCGGAGGCCTGCCGGAAGATCCGCCGGCAGATCGCGTGCATGGAGGGTTGCCATGAATCGTACGTCGGCAACTTGGAGTCGATCCTGCGGATGATCGCCACGATGACCCCGGAACAGATCTTCGACTGCCGCATGGCCTGCCCAAAGCGCAGACCCAGGCCGCCGCGTACCGGCGCGGCCTGGAAGCCTGGCTGGGCGAGCGGCCGGCGGCGCCGGAGGATGACCCGCTGGCCGGCCGGATCCGGGGCGTTCTGGGCGAGGTAACGGCCCGCAAGGCGGAGCAGGTGCGGCACCTGGTCGGCAGGCTTCAGCGGGGTGACTACAAGGTCCCTGGCGAGGAGGCGGAGCGCCGCGAGTCGGTCGAGTTCCGCATCCAGCAACTGGAGACCTGCAATTTCCACTGGGATCGGAACATGGAGATCCTCCTGAAGGAGATCGCCGCGGGCAGGCAGATCGCCCCGTGGCACACGCCGGACGGATTCAACGCCCATGGGGATGTGCCGGACCGCCGCAGCGTCCTTCAGCCCATCCTCCACGAGGTGACGGCCTGGATGACCGGGACGGACGACGGCGCGGGTCAGTGGGGACAGGTGCTGGGCCCGACCATGCCCGAGAAACGCTGGCTGGCGGCCTGCCTGTGCAAGAACATCAAGGCCCAGCACGCCGGCCAGGGGTTGGAGGCCAAGATCCCAGAGACTGCGATGCCGTGACGTCGGTGGGACGCGACCACAGGCGGACCGCCTGAGTGTTGACGACTACGCCTTGCGGAGAAACCCCGCCGTCGAATTGAGGATCCGCTGGCGAAGGGCGGGGGCCTGATCGTCCTGGTTCTGCTTGCGGAGGTCGTCGAGATTGGCGCGGCAGAACCGGCAGCCCAGCTTGTCCAGGTGGAAGGCCACGTAGTCCTGCCAGGCCGGTTCGAGCGTGCCCAGCATGTACGCGCCGATGGTGCTTCGCTTGGGGCAGCTGAGCCGCTGCTGCTGCCAGATCTCCGCCAGGACGGCGTCGAACGGCTCGCCCAGGTGGGCAGCGGCGTCGATCGGCACGTCAGAGTGGACCCGCGGGTCCTGGCCGATGTACTCCTGGAGCTTCTGAAGGTAGCGGTGCTTGAGCAGGGCGACCTGCGTCTCCGGCACTCCGGCGATGGGGGCGATCTCCTTGTTGCGCAGCTGCACGTAGAAGATCATCTCGATGACCTTCAGGTCGCGGAGCTTCTGCGAGGCCGTCAGGTCGCCGACCAGCCGCCCCAGGGACCGCGTCAGGGCCTCGCGCTGCAGGTCGACCTGCTCGTTGCGCCGGACGTACCAGCTGGCGGTGGCCGCGGGCGAGACCATCGCCCGCCCGCCGGCCGGCGGGGCATCGCTGTCGTCCGGGCGCATCACGTCCTGCAAAAGACAGACGTTGCTGCGGCGGCCGCGGTACCAGTCGACGATGCGGCGACGAAGAATGCCGAACAGGTAGGTCTCGATGGAGGCTTGCTCGCGGTAGTCGTCCAGGCCCTTGAGGAAACCGATGAAGGTCTCCTGGACAAGGTCGTCGGCGTCGCCGGCCCCGCCAACCTTCGAGCGCGCAAACGCCTCCAGCCGGCCGCTGTAGCGGTTGACGAGCTGCGTCCAGCCCTCGCTACTGCCCTGCCGGACCTGTTCGAGCAGATACCGGTCCGCCTGTGTCAGGTCGCTCATTCGTTCAAAGACAGTACCCAGTAGTCAGTTGCAAGTTGCCAGTTGTCCGTTGCCAGTTGCTCAGCTCGACATAGCCGCGCCTGGCCGCTTGGCACTCGTTACTCGCCACGCGTCACTCCTACCGCAAGAACCCTTCGATCACCGGCTCATTATGACTCAAAAGCAGCACCAGGAAAACACCCCCGGCGATCACGGCCAGGGCCGCCGCCCGCAGCGACCAGACGAAGTAGCCGCGGGTCACAGTGTTCAGAATCACGTAAACCACGCAAGCCAGCGCGACCACGCCCGCGATCGACAGGACCGTCTGGCGGAACGATCGCTGCTTCACCGCTACAACCCGGTCGCACTTGCCAGCGATGCCGCCGATCTTCCTGGAAGAGGCATCGATCAGCAGGCCCACCTGCCAGATGTCGCCGTACGGCCGGTCGAACCGCTGGACAAACCGGTCGACGATCGTGCCGCTGGTCTCCAGCCCGCTGCGGATCTGCGGCTTTAGCTGGGCACTGGAGGAGTCGCGGGCCGGCGTGCTCATCCGGCTGCGGATCCGCGGCTCCAACTGGCGGATCGCATCGCTGATGGCCTGCTCCTCGGCCTCACCGGCGCCGGTGGCCAGCTCGCGCGACAGAGCCATGATCCACGAGCGGCCGCGACTGCGGCTGGCAAAGGCCGCGAAGTCGTCCACCCAGGGCTTGTCGATGAACTGGACAGAGCGGCTGATCTTGGCCTGCCGGCCGGTCACGTCCATCCGCAGGGTGAAGGTTGAATCAGACGCTGGGCCCGTGGTCGCCACATCGTGCCGCGCCGGTGCGGCGGCTTCGGCGCCTTGTGAAGTGGCCGGGCGTGACTGCGGCTCGCGGCAGACGTAGACGATGACGGTGTCATCGTTCACGCGGGTGGGCATCTTTGACCAGAAGATGTTGGCCGTGGGGAAGTCCTTCCTCAGGGCGGTCGTCATCTCCTGGATGAGCGTCGGGCCGATCTTGCCCTTGATGACGATCTCTCCTGGGTCCAGGTGGTCGGGGGTGACCGAGTCGAGCAGCTTGGCCACCTGGCTGGTCAGGCCGCGTACGGCTGCCCCCTCGGACTGGTAGATGTCCGGGTCGAAGTGCTCGGAGAGCAATTGCTGCGGCAAGACGGGGACAGCCTTGCCGACTGGTTGCTCCCGCGACTCGGCCTCTTCGGGAGCAGCTGCTTCCTGCGGCGCTTCGGCCTGGACGGGGGCAACTGCCTCGGGAGCTTCAGACTGGCAATGCGGGGCCGGGCAGCTCTTCCGTCTCAACCGTTTCGCTCACGCCGCTGGCACCTGCATCAACGTGGACGGTTTCGGTGTGATTGGTCTTGCGGCTGTGCACCTGCACGCCGAAGGGGCTGACCTTGACCGTCTCGCCATTTCCGCCACGGACCTCAACACCGAAGGGACTGACCGTCACGCCGGGCATGTTCACCATGCCGACGGGCACGGTCTGCACGCGCGTCCAGACCAGACCCATGAGCGAGACGACCCCGATGACCAGGAGGACCCCCAGCAGGATCAGGCACTTGACGGCCACCCGGGCCAGACTGCCCGAGGCAAGACTGCGCATGATGCCAAAAACCACCAGGATCAGGATCAGGAACGCTATCGGCGAGGCGCTCGTGAAGGCGAATATCATGACCTAGACTCCTTTGCCCACCGCGGGCGTCTGCTCGTGCCGGCGCGGGGGCCAGGCCAGAACCAGGACCGAGGCCAGCAGCAGCAGGACCGTCGCGAGAAGTCCGGCGGGTTCCATGCGCTGCAGGATGTCGCGCACGACGTCCCGGGCGTAGCCGTGTCGCACCAGCGACGCCTTGTCGAGCCAATCGACACGGTCAAACCCCAGCGTCACGAACAGCGCAAAGAGCGACACGAGCAGGCCGCCCGAGCCAAGGACCGCACGGACCATGTGTGCCCCGCCCATCCACCGCCGGGCCAGGATCAGCAGGATGGCCGCCAGGAGCATGATGCCGCCGCTCAGGCCCCAACCCAGAAGCGGCAACAGGTAAGCAGCATTACGGAAGCCTTCGCTGCTGAGGGTCTCCGGGTGGTTCTCCGTCACCATCGCCAATACTGGCACGCTGATCGCGCCCGCCAGGTTGACCAGCAGCGAAATCACCATCAGCAGGCCGCCCAGCCCCGCCAGCAGCGGGTTCGTGCGGTGGGGCCGCGCCTGCACCTGCGAATTCCACGCATCCCGATGCCACGAAGGAGCCGGGGCCTGCACGGGCGCCGGCTGCGCCGGGCCACATCGGCGCCAATCGGAACCGCGACCGCGGCTGGCGGCATGGGCTCCTGCTGCCGTCCCGCGGAAGGCGACCCCTGCCAGCCGGACGGATCGCCTTGCCGATCATGGGCGAACTCGCCGTAATCGTCCCAGATCACGAGGCGCCGGCCGTAGCGGTCCGTAAACGTCCCGGTGAGGATGCGGATGACGTCGATGATTTGCCCGATCACAAGCCCGCCGCCGGTCATGAGCCACAGCAGGCCGGTTGCGTACCTGCCCACATAGAACCGCTGGAGGCCGCCGAAGCCCATGAACCAGCCGGCTGCCAGGATCAGGGCGATGGTCCGCTTGCGCGGCGAGACGCCTGGTGGCAGGAGCGGGTAGCCATCGGCGCCGAGAGGACCGCGCCAGGAGTCAGTCTGCCAACGGGCCTCCCATCGGCGCATGCGGGCCTCATGCCGCTCTTGGCGGCGCTGGGCGCGCTGCTCACTCCGCTGGCGGCGGTCGGGAGCATCTTCGCCGAATTCGAGTTCGCCCTCGAACTTGACCTTGCGGGGTCGCTTGGGTCCCCGGATGGCCAGGGGATCGAAGGGACTGCGAGCCTGGACAGCCAGGGCGATCCCGGCCAGCGTGCCGATCACAAAGGGGAGATTGCCCTCGAACATGCCACACAGGATGAGTCCGAGCAGCGCGGCCTTCAGGACCGGCCCCAGGGCGATCCGCTCGCGGCGGTCAAAAGCGATCATCTTCGACCAGTTCATGACGAACAGGGCGATGGCGATCGACAGCGCCGTGCCGCGGACGTACTGCTCCGACATGATACGACTCGGCACGCCATTGGCCGCCAATAGCGCGCAGAAGGCGAGCAACCCCCCGAGCGTGCAGCCCAGGCCGGCATGGGCCAGTTTGCTCATGAGCGCGCTTTCGCGCCGCAGGCTCGGCTCCAGCCAGCGATATGCCAGAAGCACGCCCCCGGCTGCACCGCAGATCGCCATGAAGCAAGCATACCAGGCCAGCGGGAACTGGCCGCCCCAGTCCTGAGTTGAGAACAGACTCGTCCCACCGCCGATCACGGCCGCGGTGAGCAGAAACAGGATGACCCTGGCCTTCATGGTCAGCGGATCGCGCTTCGGGTCCACCGCGGGTTCTGGCGGCGCGACCGGAGGCGGCACAACGGGCGCGGCGCCTTCCTGCTTCTGGCCGAATCGTTGTTCCATCCTCTGCGCGGCCCGCTCCAGATTCTTCTCCAGCCGTGCGCCAGCCGCATCGAGCTTGTCGCCGATCCGTTCGCTCACCTTGCCGATCCGCTCGCCCAGACGTTCAAACCGCTGCGCCAGCCGATCGCCTCGTTCTCCCGGCTGCGGAGCCGCGCCGCCCGCCGGACCGCCCGCACCGGCCGCAGCTGCGCCCAGATCGATCTGCCCCGACGATCCCGCCCCGCCGGCGGTGACCTTCTGTGCGACCCGGCCGGCCACCATCGTCAGGCTGTCCGGCGAGAAGCACGAGACGCTCTGCTGGATGTGGGCAGCACCGAAGACCGCCTCGACCATCTCCTGGACGGTCTGAAACCGGTCCTTGGGGTCCTTGGCCAGGGCCTTGCGGATCGCCCCGGCGAAAGGCTCCTCGATGCCCGACAGGTCGGGCTGCTGCGTGAGGTGCTTCATCAGGATCTCGCCGGGGCTGCCGCCGAGGTACGGCGTCTGGCCGGTCAGCATCTCGTAGAGCATGCAACCCAGGGCGTAGATGTCGATGCCGCGGTCGTAGCGGCCCTCGCCGATCTCCGGGGCCATGTAGTGCACCGTGCCGACGGTGATCGTCTGGCCCGAGTGCTTGCTGGCGCTGATGGCCTTGCTCAGGCCGTAATCGCCGATCTTGACGTAGCCGTCCTCGTAGAAGATGTTGCCGGGCTTGAGGTCGCGGTGGACGATGCCGCGGTCGTGCAGGTAGGTCAGGCCCTTGGCGATCTCGCGAAGGAAGAACGCGGCCTTTTGCGTGCCGAGGCCGGCCGGGGCCTCGTCGATCAGTTCGCGCAGCGACGGGCCGGCGACGTACTCCATGATGACGAAGGGCTTGCCCTGCTCGTTGTGCTTGACGTCGAAGATCGTGACCAGGTGCGGGCTCTTGAGGTTCATGCACTGGCTGATGCCGCGCAGCTCGATCTCCTCGTAGCCCTGCACGACCTTGAGGGCCACCTCCCGCCCGCTGTCGGAGAGGGCGTAGTAGACCTCGCCGAACCCGCCGCGTCCGGCCGCCCGCTGGATCGTGTAGCCCTCGAGGGGCCGATCGCCATACTTGTAGGTGAAGGCTTGCATGTCTCGTTGCCTCGCGATCCTGTCACCAGATGCATCTACAGCACTGCCATCCTCTTTACCACGAAGAACACGAAGAGCACGAAGAAAGGCCGGTGTATGTTCTTCGTGTACTTCGTGTCCTTCGTGTCCTTCGTGGTTACCTCTCTACTCAGGGCGTTGGTGGGCTGTACCCACCTTACGACAACTCGCCACTCGTCACTCGTCACTCGCCACTGCCGTAATGACCATCGACAGCGGCCCGATCCGCAGGCCGGCTCCCAGCGGCAGGCCCCCCGAGCCGTCCAGCGCCGCCTCGTTGGCCATCACAGGCTCCTTCGCCCGGCAGCAAAGTGCGTCGTCCCGCACGTACAGCACCACGCGATCCTCCAGGCCGTCGGCGCGGATATGGCTGGCCGCGCCCGGACCGATCACCACCTCGCGGTCCATCAGGATCACCCGCCGGGCGTCCGTGCCGGGCAGCCTCGTGCCCGACAGGTGCAGCACGGCGGACGCGCTGGCCGCGTTCGGCAGGGCGAACCGCATCCGGCAACGGTTCGACAGGGCGACCCGATCGCCGTCGGCCAGCAGCCTCTGCGTCACGGGCCGGTCGTTGACGAGCAGCGCCTGTTCGGACCGCAGGAAGTAGTCGCCGTCGGCCCGCTCGACGGTCACGGCCGATAGTCCTGAGTCGCTCAGCAGCGCCACGTCGCAGCCGTTGGAACGACTCGCCGGACCGATCGTCAGTTGCCCCTTGCGGACCACCAGGTAGCTGCCCACGCCGTCCACGTGCAGCAGAAACCGCTGCGGGACGCCCTGCCCCACCGGCCGCGCGGGCGGGCTGGCCGGCAGGATCCTCGTGGGCGCCTCAGACACATCATCCTGCACGGAGGGCGGTTGTCTTTCAGGCGATTCCGGTGTCTGCATCATCAACCCCAGCGGCCCGGTCCGCAGGCGCTCCAACGCGTCGCCGGCCTGCCGGGCCGCGGCAATCGCATCCTCCAGCCACCCGGCCTTGGGCAGCACCACCGCCAGCTGCCGCAGGACCTGCTCGGCCTGCCAGGGCTGTCCCCCGGCCGCCTGCGCAGCCGCCTGGCGGCACTGCCCGACGATCCGGTCGAGTTCCTCCAGGTCCACGGTCCGGCCGCTCAGCGGCATCAGCCGGTCGATCAGCAGGTCCGCGCGATCGACCCGGCCGACATCGATCGACGAGCGAATCTCCCGCAGGACCGCCTGGACGATCCGCGCCGACAGGTCGGCCACCTGAGGATTGGCGGCGTGGAGGCGCCTGGCCTCCAGCAGGCAGCCGATGGCTGCGTCCCAGTCCTGGCGATCGAAAGCGGCCTGGGCCTGGACCAGGGCCGGCTCGACGCCCGCCCGGCGGACCGCCGCCTCGCGACGCAGGGCGACTGCCTCGTGGCCGTCGCAGCCCGCATCGCCCAGCAGACCCTCGGCGACCGTCAGCTGGCCGTCGCGAACGTGCCGGTGGGCCTGGGCGACTGCATCGACCTTCTGCTGCTGGGACTGTTGGCGATTGCTGAAAATCTCCGCGACCGCCGCCTGTAGCCTGGGTGACCTCCGGCCGATTGCCGCCGAGCTGGAAGGCCTTCTGGGCGTCCGCCAGCCCCTGCTGCCAACGGTGGCGTCCGAGGTGCTCCTGGCCGCGCTGCACGAACGCCTGGACCAGTCGGCTGACCAGGTCCTGTCCCCGGCGGTGGCTCCGCAGATCAGGGGCCTGGACTAGGTCGAAGGCCTCGTCGAGCCGGCCGGCCTCCAGGGCGGTCTCTGCATGTCGTATCCGCAGAATCAGCACCGCAGCGCTCCCGTCGAGAGGGTGGGCCATGCCCACCTGCACCAGTATACGTGAATCGTCATCCGGTTACGAGGTACGATACAGATCGTTGGCGGGCACAGCCCGCCTTCCCGAATTCGCCGTTCTCTGACCCCTGACCCCTGAGCCCTGGCCCCTGGTGGTTCCTGGCATTGCGGGATCAGCCGGCTGGCCTATTGCCGCACTGATCCCGCGCTGCCAGGCTCAGCCCAGGTGGTGGGCGGTGCCCACGCTACTGTTCGGGGTGTTCACCAGGGTGATCCACCTGGCTGAGCGCTACGGCCCCGTCGGACTTTTCCGCCTGGGCCACTTGAGGGGAGGAGGACTTCGGCGCGAAGTAGTCATCGACCTGCTGGACCAGGTCCTTCTCGCTGATCGCGTCCACGGGAACCTGCTCGACGAATTTCGCCTCGTGGGCGAGCACCCGCTCAGACACATCGAGCCTCTTCTTGATCTCCTCGATCACCTTCTCCGTCTGCGCCAGCTTGGAGTTGTCAATCTGGATCTGCGAGCCGGCCGCCGCCGCCTTGATCAATCGGTACTGGCCCTCCAGGCCGCCGATGCGGTCTTCGAGGCGGGCCTTCTGGCTCTTGGTCTTGTCGAGCATGACCATCGCCGCCTGCAACGATTTCTCACGCGTCGAGAGCAGCCGCTCCTTGCTGGCCAGAACGACCTCCGCCTCCTTGAACTGCTCGAACCGCCGCGACAAGTCCTCGCTGAGCTGCTCGCGGGAGAATTCCCGGCCGCCGAACGTGTAGCTCGCCTGCTGGACCGTCAGGGCGCCACGGAGCTTGTGAATGCCGGCCTTCTCATCCGCCACCGCCAGCTTGTGTTTGGCGATGTCGTCCTTGAGCGAACCGACCTCGACCTCTTCCTGGGCGATGAGGCGGACGTTGGCGTGCATCTCGGGAATGATGTCGTCCAGCAGGTCCCGAGCCCGCTTCAGCTCGAACTCGAGCGGAACCGAGTCCTTGACCGCCGTTCGGACCGTGCGCGCCGAACTGCGGATGTAACTGAACACGTCCCCGCCAAACAGGAAGCCGCCGACCAAGAGCAGGCCCGCGGCCCCCAATGCCGAGTACTTCAAATACCTGAATATCATTGCCTATCTCCTTTGCACACGGTGCGGAGAACCGCACGCTGCCTCACCTGGCCGGACCGCCGACCACACACTTGCTTAGTCGGAGGCGGCCGACGGATATTTCAAGGCTCCGCTCCCCCCGCAGGCGGTACGACGGGGGCAATTCGTAGCAATCGACCTGGGTCGTAAGTGCTTGATATGCAGAACGTTAACGGCAGTGCAAGAGTTCTTGGCGTCTGGGCGTCTTGCCTAAGATGCACTCTTGATCCCTTGGTGCTATACTGAAAGTCTCTCAGATTCTGTCGCAGAATGCCACCTGGGCCTTAGGAGCGCTCCCGAGGAGAGTGTGCCATCGCTGGGGTCTCGACCGAAAAGAGACTTGGCATCGGGCTACCCGAGTGAACGCTTCACTTCCGCCAGGACGAAGGGATAGGGATATGTGGTTCGATAGGAACAGCCGTCTGCGTAACGCAATTAAGCGAGCCAACCTGCCTGCAGTTGCCTCCTTAGTCGAAAAAGGCGTCGACATCAACCGCCGGTCTCTGTGGCATCGGCCACCGATTGCAATCGCAGCAAGCGTGGGCAATCTGGAGATCCTGAAACTTCTAATAGACAACGGAGCTGAAGTCAACGTCAGGGACTCATTTGAGAGCCCCCTCAGATACGCACGTACTCAGGAGATCGTTCGTGCATTAGTGGAAGCGGGCGCTGACGAGGCCTCTCAGCACGGCGCATTAGTCAGCCGGGCGTTACTGACCTGGACGCGTGGGCACGAGTTAGATGTCCTGCTTGAGGGTGGCGTTAATGTGGACGCCCGAGACTTTGAGGGAGAGACCCCTTTGGTAGCGTTGGCTCACCTCCAGGGCACGGATCCCGCAGGGACCCCCGGTTCATCCCAGTCTGTCAACAAACGTCTGCAGTCTGTTGAGTGCTCGCGATTTCGTTCAGTCTGCGGCCCTGGGAATGATGACCTTCTTCCTCGACCATGGCGCAGCCTGTCAATGCCCAGTCGAGAAATGGGCACACCGCCCTGATGTGGTCTGCCTTCTGGAATACCTTTCGGACCGCGGAGCGACTGCTCAAACGCGGTGCAGACCCTAATCTGAGAAATAATCTTGGGGTCACGGCCCGGATGCTCGCAGAGGCAAGGGGCCACAAGGAACTTGCCAGGATGCTGGAAAAAGCCGAGGCGCGGTCCATGGCCGCGTTCGCCGCCGAAGCTACAGGTCGCAAACAAGAGACCCAGGCAGAGGGAGAGCGAGGCCGACAGGAATAGGTTGTGCGGGAGAGGGTGTTGGGAGGTCTTGCCACTGTCGTCGTCGCCCCCACCACCAAGACATGGGGTTCTCCAAAGCCGGCATGACCCGGAAAACCCGCCCTGCCCTGAGTGCAATGATGATGCAATGGAAACCGAAGTTTGAGCAGGCCCTGCCCTACAAGGCCTTTCTCGAAAAGCACGCCGACCCGCGCATGGACCAGCCGCGCTGGCAGCAGGCCTACCAGCAAATCCGGCTGACTGACTCGCAAACTGGACTTCTGGGAGGCTTCACACGCAGCATGAACCTCCTCTGCCTCGTCGGCGCCTGGTGCGGCGACTGCATCGAGCAGGGCGCGATCCTCCAGCGAATCGCCGAGGCCGCCACCGGCCACATCGACCTGCGCTTCCTCGACCGCGATGCCAGTCCCAACGTCCAGGACGAACTCCGCATCTGCGGCGGCAACCGCGTCCCCGTGGCCGTCTTCCTCTCCGAGGACTTCCACGAGTGCGCCCGCTTCGGCGACCGAACCCTCTCCACCTACCGCCAGAATGGTCGCGAAACTGGCCGGCGCCTCCTGTCGCACCGGCCGGCCGCATGATGGCGAGGACCGCGCCACCTGGGTGCAAGAGTGGCTGGACCAATTCGAGCGGGTGCCGGCTCATGCTTCGACTCTCGCTGCGGCTGCGCGGCAAACACATGGACTAACGGGCCCACCCGGGCCAGCTGTTCGTATGCCGCCTTGGGGAGGGCACTTTTCGCCATCCAGCCGTTTCCGTTGTTCCCGCCGTTACCGCTGACTGCTGGCAGTTGACGTCATCCCCGCCATTACTTCGAGAAGTTCTTGTCCGTATAGATCTCCATGTACAGCTTGGAGTCCGGGCTGGGATTCGGCTGCTGGCTCAGGGCCTTCTGTTCCTGGGCCTGCTCCTGCGACATCTGTGCTTGCTCCTGGACCCTTTGGCGGTCGATGTCCGTCGTTTGGACGGGCTCCTTGACGACCTGCCGATCCGTATCCGCCGCCTGCGGCTGATCGGCCAGGCCCCACGCCGGTCCGGCCAGTAGAGCCAACGACGCGGCGATCTTCCCAATAGTGGCGGCAGAACGGAAATGCCAACGCGAAATCGCTTTAGCGGCCTTCATGACTCATCGCCCCCGCTTCACGGGCAGGAGGGGGATGCCTTGACCAGCAGCTGCAGAACGCCCGAGCCACCGCAGGTACGGCCCCCAACGTGCCGTCATAATTGTAGTCACGATCCAGCATCCAAGGACCGCGATCTGCCCGTTCCGATCGGCCAGGGTTGCTCTGGGCGCCCGCTCCAGATACAAAGGGACGTATGGAAACAGCCTGGCGCAAGGCTGTGCCGCCGCAGGCAATGCATTCCAGGAGCAAGCCATGACCACGTGGTTGCTGACGCTGTGGGCGTTCGGTGCCGTCGCTCAGACCCCTGCCGCTGCGAGCCAGTCGCAGCCGGCTTCCCAGTCCCAGTCCGTCCGCCGGCCGGACAGGCCCGCCCCGCCAGCCGTCTGGGGGATCGGCGAAGGCTTTCGCGTCGACCCGATCAGCGGCCGCGTCCGGGAGGAGTGGCGCCTCGACGGCGACCCCATCCCAACCGACTTCAACTACACGCACAAGAACCTCGCATGGGACGCTCGGACCAGCCGCGTCACGCTCAACGCCGCCCGCGACGAGGTCGTCGCTTGCCAGGTCCAGATCCGGGGCCCGGCCAGCGGGGTGACCGTCACCTGCAGCGACCTGAAAGGACCGGGTCTGCTCAAGCCGCCCGTGATCCAGGCCGGCCGCGATATCGAGATCTTCAAGGAGTGGTATCTCAACGTAAGACAGAACTCCAGCAACAAGGACTCCACCACGGCCGGCTACAGCATGGGCCTGGGTTGGTACGCCGACGCGCTCATCCCCGCCACTGCCGCCGGCGGTTTCGGCCAACCGTTCGACATCCCCGACAAGATGAACAACATCCCCGGCCAGAATTGGCAGTCTGTCTGGATCGACATCTACGTGCCCAGGGACATACCCGCGGGGCAATACAACGGGACGGTGACGATCACCGGTGCCGGTCTCAAGACCCACAAGCTGCCGCTGGCGCTGACCGTGCACGACGTGACGCTCTCGCCGGACTACGCCGTCGAGGTCGGCCTGAACAACTACGGCTCGATCGGCAACAAGGGCCCCAACGTCCGCCTCCGCTACTACCAGACGGCCCACCGGCATCGCATGGCCATCCACGAACACTACATCGGTCTGAAAGTCCAGGGCCAGGGCGAGCAGATGACCGGCGTGTGGGACAAGTACGACGACGAGATGGGCAAGTACCTGGACGGCACGGCCTTCACCGACAAGTACGACTACCGTGGCCCGGGCGAGGGCAGGCCCATGCGCTGGATCTACCTGCCGTTCGAGATCGCCGGCAGCCACGCCTGGCCGATGCCCAAGGCAGCCATGCACACCGCCGAGTACGACGCCGCGGTTGTCGCGATGCTCCGCAACTTCGACAAGCACTTCCGGGAGAAGGGATGGACGCGGACGGACCTGATGTTCTTCATCAACGGGCTGGACGAACCGACCAAGCCCGAGGCAGTCGACAACATCCGCTACTTCGGCGACCTGGTGAAGTCAGCCGGCGTCGATCGCGCCTACTATCGCGGGGACATCAACCACCAGCACGACATCCAGAAGGTCATCCCGGGTTATACCGAGAAGATGATGCTGGACACACTCGCCCCCGTGATCGACCTGTGGTGCTGCGTGGCCGACTTCCTGCGGACCGACTTTGGCGTCCTGCTGAAGACTCGCCAGGAGCGCCCCCACACCGTGCTCTGGTTCTACCAGAATCGCGAGCCGTCGGTCGGCGGCTACACCCTCGACGACGAGACGATCGGCCTGGCCACCTGGCCCGTCATCGCCTGGAAATACGGCCTGAACGGCTGCATCCTGTGGGAGTGCACCTTCGCCGGGCCCTCGAAGAACCTCTGGGTCGACCCGGTCAACAGCGAGCACCCCGAACGCGGCAGCGTACACAACCTGGCCGGCCAGCTGATCTACCCTGCGTATCCCGGCAAGGAGGGTATCACCGAGCCGGTGGCCTCCGTCCGCCTGAAGTCCTTCCGCCGCGGCGCGCAGGACGCCGAGTACCTGCGACTGCTGGAGCAATCCGCCGGACGCGACGCAGCCATGAAGAGGCTCAGCGCTGTGATGGGCCATTGCCTCTACGAGCCGCGCCGCCCATACGGTGCGGCCGGCGACTGGTCGCACAATCCTGAGGATTGGAACCGCATGCGGATCGCCGTGCTCCAGGCGATCGCCGATTCGAATCACGGCAAGGCGAAGGTCCAACCAGCCGGCGGACAACGGCAGCCCTGAGTCGTGAGCGCTGAGTACTGAGTGTTGACTACCACCAACTCGTACTCTCCGGTGGTCACCTGCACGGACCTGCGACATCTGCTGATCCGGTTTGTTGATATCCTGCCCACCGGACGCACGGGGGCCAACCGAGCCTGACCCTTGCCGCCAATCATGCCTGTCTGCCCGTACTGTACCGTCGCAAGGACCCTGTCGCCGAGCGACATCAAGACCGCCTACAACCTCGACGGTGTCGCGCAGACCGGGTCCGGGCAGAATCAAAGGCAACACCTACCCCGGGAACTTCACGATCAGCAAACCCGTGCTGCTGGTCAACAACGGCGGGGGCGTCGTGCAGATAGGCCACTGACAAACGTGAGGTGATATCATGCGGTGCACCCCGAACACATGCTTGTCGATCTGCGTGTACGTAACGATCGCGGTACCGGCATGCCTCCTGTCAGCCGCCCCCGCCTCCGCCCAGACCGGCGGTTCGTACGACCTGTCGTGGATTGTCATCGCCGGCGGCGGCGGGACCATGACCGGCGGCTCGTTCAGCCTCAGCGGCTCGATCGGTCAGCCGGTGGCCGCCGACTCCACCGGCAGCTCCTTCGCCGTCACCGGAGGGTTCTGGGTCTTCCCGACCCCGATCCCCGGCGACATCGACGGGGACGGCCACGTAGACGTGATCGACCTGCTGTACCTGATCCAAGCCTTCGGCTCCTCCAGCGGCCAGAGCAACTATCTGCCGCAGTGCGACATGTACCCGACCCCGCCGGACGGGGCCGTCGACGTGCTCGACCTGCTGGTCCTGATCGACACGTTCGGCAAGTACTGACGGACCGGCCGGGAACGTATCCGACTCAAGGTGTGCTAGCCGACCGCAGATGCTGACGGAATGCTGTGGGGCGAGGACCACTGGTCCTCGCCCCCCGTGCTATATGGCCCACACGTTGTACCCTATTGTCACCGGACGCGCAGACGCGTAGCTGCGGTGGCGGCGATTCACCCGGAGACATCGCGCATGCTGGACTTCTCGCACCTGCCGTCGTTCGACTGCCACGTACACGTCCCAAGCCTGGACGACACGATCGCCTCCACCTGGACCCCGGCCAGGCCCACCTGCGACCAGACGATCCGCTACCTGGACCGCCTGAATATCCGCGGGGCCGTCCTGTTCGGCTCGGACCTGACCATCTGCGACCCAGCCACGGTCATCGCCCGCGTCGCCTGCGCCGACCTGGATGACCCGGTCAAGCACAAGATCCTCCGCGGCAATGCCCTGTCCCTGCTGAAGCGGCACGGGGTGACGTTCGACATCGATCATCCCGCCAGATGACCCGAAGAACCGCCAGGATTGCCGGGCGAAGGACGAGTTGAGCCCCCAAGACGTCAAGGTCGCCGAGGTACAGCAACGACTTCTGCCGTTGCCGTGGCTGTTGCCGTTACTCGCCCCTCGTCCCGCCGCACCACCATCATCCGCACCTCCGTCATGTCCTCGATGGCATAGCGGACCCCCTCGCGCCCCAGCCCGCTGGCCTTTACCCCGCCGTACGGCATCTGGTCCGCCCGCCAGCTCGGCACGTCGTTGATGACCACCGCGCCGACCTCCAGGGCATCCCATGCCCGGTAGGCCTTCTGGATGTCCCGGGTGAACACGCCCGCCTGCAGGCCATAGGCGCTGTCGTTCGCCCGAGCCAGCGCCTCCTCGAAATCGCCGAACCGCGACAGGACCGCCACCGGCCCGAACGCCTCCTGCCGGCAGAGATTCTCCTCCGGCGGCACGCCCTCCAGCAGCGTCGGCTCGAGCATCACGCCCTCTCGCCGCCCGCCGCACAGAAGCCGTGCGCCCGCGCGACCGCCGAGCTGATCCACCCCTCCAGCCGCCGTGCCGCCTGCTCGTCGATCAGCGGGCCGATGAACGTCTCCTCCTGCCTCGGATCGCCGATCTTCAGTTGCTTTACAGCCGCTACGAACCGATCGCGAAACTCTTCGTAAATCCGCTCGTGCGCGAGGATCCGCTGCACGCTGATGCAACTCTGCCCCGACTGGTAGAACGCCCCCGTCACCATCCGCCGGACCACGTCCTCCAGGTCCGCATCGGCGTCGACGATGCACGCCGCGTTGCCGCCCAGCTCCAGCACGACCTTCTTGCGGCCGGCCCGGGCCTTCATCGACCAGCCGACCGCCGCCGATCCCGTGAAGCTCAGCAGCTTCAGCCGATCGTCCTCCACCAACGGCGAGGCATCCTCCGTGCGGCACGGCAGGATGGAAAACGCCCCCTCGGGCAGGTCCGTCTCAGCCAGCGTCTCCCCGATGATCAGCGAGCCCAGCGGCGTGTACGGCGACGGCTTGAGCACGAACGGGCAGCCCGCCGCGATGGCCGGGGCGACCTTGTGCGCCGCTAGGTTCAACGGGAAGTTGAACGGCACAATAAACGAGCACCGCGCCGATCGGCACCCGCTTCGACTGGGCGACGTACCCGCTCGTCCGCGCACTACGGTCGAACGACATAAACTCGCCTGGGATGCGGACCGACTCCTCCGCCGCGATCCGGAACGTGTCGATCAGTCGCGTCACCTCGCCCCGGCTGTCGCGGATCGGCTTGCCCGTCTCGATGCACAGCGCCGTCGCCAGGTCCTCCGCCTGCTCGCCGAACCGCCGGGCGCAGTGCTCGAGGACCTTCTGCCGTCTCCAGGCCGGCAGCTGCCACATCGGCCCAACCGCCGCCGCCGCGGCAGCAATCGCCTGCTCGATCGCCTCGGACCCGGCTAGCGCCACCCTCGCCGCCACCGTCCGGCGGTATTTGTCCAGGACCGCCAGGTTCGCGTTCGGGCATGCCGCCTTGCCAGCCAGGTAATACGGATACGTATCCTTCAGCATGATCCACCTCGTCTTCTGTCGATTATAGATCATGGCCGTCGCTTGCAATACCTGCCCCTTCCGAAAGAAACCCCTTGACTTTCGCCGATATCAAGTACATAAAGGTAGAGTAAGACCGGTCTGGCCGGTCGTACCTGAGACAAGTGCGAATGAAACAACACACAACCACGCTCGATAGCCTGCGACTTAGCGGCCTGCCCCTTGCAGGGCAACGGCCCGGGAGGACGTGCGGCTAGAGCGCGGCTGACAGGTGTATAAAAAGGCAAGGCCCGCCCCGGACGACCTCCGGGGCGGGCTTTTTTGTGAGAGACAGGTTCGCGGACGCCGCGTCCCAACCGACCCGGTTGTGGCGCCCGTGGACAGTGTGCGCAGGAGACGCATAAACCATGGACACGCAGCAACCATCACCAGACGCCTACGACCACAAGACCGTCGAAGCGAAGTGGTCCCACCGCTGGCAGTCGCAGGGATGCTTCACCACTGACCTACGTGCCGCCCGGCGACCGTACTACAACCTGATGATGTTCCCCTACCCCTCCGCCCAGGGCCTACACGTCGGCAACGTCTTCGCCTTCATCGGCAGCGATATCCACGGCCGGTATATGCGGGCCCGCGGCTTCGACGTCTTCGAGCCCTTCGGCTTCGACGCCTTCGGCATCCACTCCGAGAACTACGCCATCAAGGCCGGCGGCCACCCCGCCCAGCAGATCCCGCAGAACGTCGCCAACTTCCGCCGACAACTGGGCCGGCTGGGGATGATGCTGGACGGGTCGCACGAGGTCAACACCACCGACCCGGCCTACTACCGCTGGACCCAGTGGATCTTCGTGCAACTGTTCAAGGCCGGCCTGGCCTACCAGAAAGACGCTCCCGTCAACTGGTGCCCCTCGTGCCGCACCGTCCTGGCAGCCGAGCAGGCCGAGGGCGGCACGTGCGAGCGGTGCGGCTGCACCGTCGAGCAGCGCCAGATGCGCCAGTGGTTCTTCCGCATCACCGCCTACGCCGACCGCCTGCTGAAAAACCTGGACTGGATCGACTGGTCCGAGATCACCCGCCACGCGCAGCGCCGCTGGATCGGCCGTACCGAGGGCCCTGACGGCCAGGCGACGTACCACCTGCGCGACTGGTGCATCAGCCGCCAGCGCTACTGGGGTCCGCCGATCCCGATCATCCACTGCGACCGCTGCGGCACCGTGCCCGTCCCCGAAGACCAGTTGCCCGTCGTACTACCCCACATCGAGGACTTCCGTCCGGATGGCTCGGTGCCAGCCCCCTGGCCCGCGTGCCTGAGTTCGTCCGCACCACCTGCCCCACATGCGGCGGCCCTGCCCGGCGCGAGACCGACGTCAACGACAACTTCCTGGACTCGGCGTGGTTCTTCTACCGCTACCCCAGTTCGGATCGCGACGACGTGGCTTTCGACCCGGCCCTGACCCGCAAGTGGCTGCCCGTGGACATGTACATCGGCGGCAACGAGCACGCTGTCCTGCACCTGATGTACACGCGGTTCATCACGATGGTCCTGCACGACCTGAGGCTGATCGACTTCGACGAGCCGTTCAAGCGGTTTCGCGCCCACGGCATCATCACCCACGAGGGAAGCAAGATGAGCAAGTCCAGGCCCAACGTTATCAACCCGGACTCCTACATCGAGCAGCACGGGGCCGACACCTTCCGCGCATACCTGATGTTCATGGGCCCGTATACCGAGGGCGGCGACTTCCGCGATGCCGGCATCGGCGGCGTCCGGCGCTTCCTGGAGCGCGTGTGGCGGTACGTCACCCGCACGACGTTCGAGGACTCCCCGTCCAAGGACTCGCGGCCCGCGGACCGGCCACCCCAGGACCCGCACCTGCTGTCCACCGTGCACACGAAGATCCGCAAGGTCACACAGGACATCGAGGCCCTGCGCTACAACACCGCCATCGCCGCCCTGATGGAGCTGCTGACCGCCCTGCAGGCCCAACCGCGGCACGACCGCTGGGCGGCCCGCGTGCTGCTGCAGATGCTGAGCCCCTTCGCCCCGTTCCTGGCCCAGGAGCTGTGGCAGCGCCTGGGCGAGCCCGGCATGGTCCACGACGCCCCCTGGCCCGCGTATGACGAGGCGATGGTCCGCAGCGAACAGGTCGACATCGTCGTGCAGGTCGATGGCAAGACACGCGGCCAGCTGACCGTCCCAGCCGGCGCCTCCCAGAATGACGTGCAGCAGCTGGCCCAGGCCAACCCACGCATCCAGTCCTACCTGACGGGGCGAGCCGTCGCCCGCACGATCTTCTTGCCGGACCGGCTGATCAACCTGGTGACCAGCTAATCCCCCTTCCTGCACCACTCCAGCAAATCATCCAGCTTCGCGAACGCCAGGCACAGCACCGTGTCCGCCCCGCCGTAGTAGATCCACAGCGTGCCGTCCGGCTTGGGCAGCGCCGCGCACGGGAAACACACGTTCGGCACGTTGCCCACCTGCTCGTATAAGGTATACGGCGTCAGCAGCACCCCGCTGGGCCGCGCGATCACCTTCGTTGGGTCCTCCAGGTCCAAGAGCACCACCCCCACCCGGTACATCAGCCCGTTGCACGATGGCGTCGTCCCGTGGTACAGGCACAGCCAGCCTTCCTTCGTCTCGATCGGCACCGCGCCGGGGCCGATCTTGCCGCGGTCCCAGTGGAATCGCCGGCTCTCCATGATGTTCCGGTGCCGCCCCCAATGGATCAGGTCCGGGCTCTGGCTGACCCACACCCCGCCCTGCATCCCCGAGAACGGCCGGTCCATCCGCCAGTACTTCCCCTTGATCTTCCGGGGGAACAGCACGATGTTGCGATTGTCCGGCTCGGCGATCGCGTCGATGATCTCGAATTTCCGGAAATCGCACGTCTTTGCCAGCCCGATCTGGCAGCCCCAGCGGTTCTCAGCCGCGAAGGTGATGTAGTACGCATCCTCGATCTTCGTGATCCGCGGGTCGTAGTTCGCCTCCAGGTACGTCCGCATCTCCTCGGTCGGCGGCACCAGGATCGGCTCGGGGTTCACCTCGAAGTGGATCCCGTCCGTGCTGTGGCACAGCCGCATCGACTGCAGGCCGCTCATCTGCTCGGCCCGCAGGATGCCGATCGTCTGGCCGCCATACTCGATGAAGCCGCTGTTGCAGACCGCCGAGCAGTTGGGGATCTGCTCGGGTCGGATGATCGGGTTGCCCTCGTACCGGCGGATCAGCTCGTGCAGGAACATGCCATCTCCTTTTCTGTGCCCCGAATGCCGTGCCCAGGCGACGGGCCTAAAGCGTAAGCCTTCCCGGTCTTACGGTAAAGAGACAGCCGCAAATCAGATGCAAGCCATCCTGTTTCTACTGCGTAGGCCAGCAACCCTCTGGCCGCCGGAGGCTTGGGTGGCTCCCCAAACCACGGCTTACGGACCGCCAGATGGGTTGACTAACAGTCGCGAAACTGCAAGAATGCTCGTCCCGACGGATTTGGATGAACTGGATAGGGGTACCGAACGTGTACGCGATTATCGAGACTGGTAGCAAGCAGTACCGGGTGCAGCCCGGCGACACCCTGGATATCGAACTGCTGGACCTGGCCGAAGGGCAGGAAAAGGTCGAATTCGACCGCGTCCTGCTGGTCGGCGAAGGCGAAAGTATCCATGTCGGAACGCCGCTTGTCAGCGGCGCCAAGGTGACAGCCAAGTCCCTGGGCGAACTTCGCGGACCGAAACTGGAAATCCACAAGTACAAGCGCCGCAAGGGCTACCATCTGCACCGCGGCCATCGCCAGGACCTGCTCCGCGTCCAGATCGACCAGATCGTCCTGCCATAGGTTCCCAAGCCTGAGATGGCCGGCTTACGGCCGGCCTGACGCGATACCACCCAAGCCGAGAGGCTCGCAAGGGTCGTTCGGCTTGTTCTTGTGTCCTTCTCGACTTCCCCTCGCGTCGCCACGCGCCATGACGAGCGTCCTTACGCCCCTGCACACAGGCCTGACATTGACGCCGCTCGGGGGGCACACTACCCTCTCGGCGGGAGTAGAATTACTTGAACCACGGTCGGCAAGACACCCAATAGCGACGGCGGTAGTCACAATGACCCAGCTGCAGGCAGCCCGGAAGCGAATCATCACGCCCCAGATGCGCCGCGTCGCCGAACGGGAACGTGTCAGCCCTGAGTTCATCCTCGACCAAGTCGCCAGCGGCTGCATGGTCATCCCCGCCAATACTCGCCATGTGGCGGGCGCGGGGACTGGCCTGCACGGCCTCGACCCGATCGGCATCGGCCGGGCAGTCTCCACCAAGGTCAATGCCAATATCGGCGCCTCGCCGGTGACCTCCGACAAACAGCTGGAACTGGAGAAACTCCATTGGGCCGTACGCTGGGGGGCCGACACGGTCATGGACCTCTCTACCGGCGGCAACCTGGACGAGACCCGCGAATTCCTCCTGGCCAACTGCTCGGTCCCGCTCGGCACCGTCCCGATCTACCAGACAGTCCAGGGCAAGAACGTCGAGGACCTGACCTGCAAGGACTTCCTGGCCACCATCGAGCAGCAGGCGAAACAGGGCATCGACTACTTCACCATCCACGCCGGCATCCTCAAGGAGTACCTGCCCCTGGCCGCCCAACGGACCGCCGGCATCGTCAGCAAGGGCGGCAGCCTGCTGGCCAAGTGGATGCTCTACCACAATCACCAGAACCCGATGTACGAAATGTTCGACGACATCAGCGGCATCCTGCACGACTACGACGTGACGTACTCCCTGGGCGATGGCCTGCGCCCCGGGTGCCTGGCCGACGCGACCGATGAAGCCCAGATCGCCGAGCTGCGGACGCTAGGCGAGCTGGTGCATCGCTCGTGGGAGGCCGGCGTGCAGGTGATGGTCGAGGGCCCCGGCCACGTACCTTTCGACCAGATCGAAAAGAACATGCGGATGCAGAAGGAGATCTGCGACGGAGCCCCCTTCTACGTCCTCGGCCCGGTCGTCACCGACATCTTCCCCGGCTACGACCACATCACCTCGGCTATCGGCGCGACCGCCGCCGCCTTCCACGGCGCCGCTACCTCTGCTACGTCACGCCGAAGGAACACCTGGGCCTACCCAACAAGGACGATGTGAAGCAGGGTGTGATTGCCTACAAGATCGCCGCCCACGCAGCCGACGTTGCCCTGGGACTGCCCGGCGCCCGCGATTGCGATGACCAGATCGCCAAGGCCCGCGCCGCCCTCAACTGGGAGCGCCATTTCGAACTGGCCTATGACCCCGCCACTGCCCGCGCCCTGCACGACGAGGACCTGGCCGCCGACGCTGATTACTGCGCCATGTGCGGCCGGGAATGGTGCGCCGAGCGGATCAGCAGGGACCTGCCCGGCTTTGCAGCTGGCAAGGATCCCGCAAGCCAACCGGTAGGGGAAACGACCCAGCCGCGACGGGCGCTGAACGCGGAGGAACTGGAGGTCCTGGCGAAACGAGGTACGCTGCCGGCCTGTCACAGCAGGACGCATGACCCTGCCTGACACTCTCCCCGAAGGTAAGCCAGGCTTATAGCCGTCCTAAGACTGACAGAATTGCCCCCTTGGATCCTAAACCCTCTATCCCTTTCTTGACAAAGACTTAAGCACTCGCAGACAGGCACACGCCCCGCTGCTGATTTGCGTTGGGGTCGGCATGCTTGTTGACTTCCCTGGACCATGGAATAGGGTTATGGCTTAGGAAAGAGTGAAGCCGCAACCTCGCCGAATCCTGCTGAAGGCAGGAACGGGGGACCCGAGTCGCAGGGGCGTATCGCCGCAAGGCGAAGGGCAATTCTTCGGCCCGAGCCCGTCAGCTAACCTCGTAGGCGTCGAAGAGGAGAACCTTTCGGAGTGGCCGAGGGTATCCCCCCGGCTCAATGGTTCTCCGGAGGTTCCAGACGTGGCATCGGACCCGGCTTCCTCGGGCGATACTCCCGTTGCCCAGCTTCCCCAAGGAACCGCATCCAAACTCCGCAGGCTCCTGTTGGGGCGTGCCCGCAATGTCCGCGACCCATCCATCGGCCACAAGATCTCTCTGATTGCCTTCCTGGCGTGGGTCGGTCTAGGGGCGGACGGCCTGACCTCCAGCGCGTACGGACCGGACGAGGCCTATCGGTCGCTGGGCAACGTCATCTGCATTGCGCCGCTGCTGGCCCTGGCCACCGCGGGCACGGTATTCATCATCTCGTATGCCTACAGCCGGATCATCGAGCACTTCCCCACCGGCGGCGGCGGGTACATGGTCGCCACTCAGCTGCTGGGCAAGCAGGCGGGCGTGGTCTCGGGCTGCGCCCTGCTGGTCGACTACATCCTGACGATCACGGTGTCGATCGCCGGCGGAGGCGACGCTGTCTTCAGCCTGTTGCCCATGGAGTGGCACAAGTACAAACTCCCCGTGGAGTTCGCGGCCATCCTCCTGCTGATCGTGATGAACCTCCGCGGCGTGAAGGAGTCGGTCACGGCGCTGGTGCCGATCTTCCTGGTCTTCTTCCTGGCTCACGTCGCACTGATCCTGGGCGCGATCGGCGGACACCTGGGCAATCTGCCGACCGTAGCCAGCAGCGTAACTTCCGGCTGGCATGAAGGCATCTCAAAGGTGGGCCTGTGGGGGATGCTCTTCATCTTTCTGCGGGCGTACTCCATGGGGGCGGGCACCTACACGGGCATCGAGGCCGTATCCAACGGCCTGGGCATCATGCGCGAGCCGCGGGTCGAGACGGGCAAGCGCACGATGATCTACATGGCCAGCTCACTGGCGTTCCTGGCAGGCGGGCTGTTGCTCTGCTACATGCTGCTGGCTGTCCGGCCGACGGAGGGTAAGACCCTCAACGCCGTGCTGGCCGAAGCCTTTGCAAGCAGCTGGCATCTGGGCCGGCTCCCGGTGGGCACCTGGTTCGTGGCGATCATCCTGTTCTCAGAAGGCATACTGCTGATGGTGGCGGCCCAGACGGGCTTCATCGACGGGCCTCGGGTCATGGCGAACATGGCCATGGACTCGTGGCTGCCGCGGCGCTTCGTGGCCCTGTCCGACCGGTTGAGCATGCAGAACGGGGTACTCCTGATGGGGGTTGCGGCCCTGGCAACCCTGGCGTATACGCGGGGCCAGATCGGCATCCTGGTGGTCATGTACAGCATCAACGTATTCGTAACGTTCTCGCTGTCGGAGCTGGGCATGGTGCGCTTCTGGATCCGCCACCGCCACGAGGATCCCGGCTGGAAACGGCACATCTCCATCCACGGCACGGGCCTGGTCCTGTGCTCCTCGATCCTGACGGTCATGCTTATGGAGAAACTAACCGAGGGCGGCTGGATCACCCTGGCCATCACGTGCATGTGCATCGGCCTGTGCATCGCCATCCGCAGTCACTACCGCCATACGGCCCGCCAGATCGAGGAGGCGGACAAGATCTTCATTAACGCCCGCTTCCCCAGCCGCAAGGAGAAGATGGCTGCCTGGGATGCCGGCAAGCCGACCGCCGTCGTGCTGGTCACTCGCTACGGCGGACTGGGTATCCACCCATTCCTGACGATTTTCCGGCTATTCCCCGAAACATTCCACAACGTCGTGTTCGCGTCGGTGGGAATCATCGACTCGCGGGTCTTTGCCGGCCGGGAGGGTATCCAGACGATCGAAGACAAGACCAAGGCAATGCTGGACCAATACGTGGACCTGGCCACGCGGCTGGGGATCCCATCCCGGGCGAGGCTGTCGATCGGAACGGACGTGATCGACGAGGCGTCCCGGTTGTGCCTGGATGTGGCCAAGGACCACCCGCGAACGGTGGTCTTTGCGGGGGAACTGTCCTTCGAAGAACCCAAGTGGTACTACCGGATCCTGCACAACGACGTGGCCTACGCCATCCAGCGGCGAATCCGATTCGCCGGCATGCCCATGGTCATCCTGCCGTACCTGCTGAGAAAGAAACCGCCGGTCCCGGCGGTCGGTTAGAATCCGGTCAGGTGCAGCTGCGGCACGGTTCGCCCGTTGCGCAGGCCCCGCGCATCCATCGTAACCCTGTGTGTGACTAAACATTCTGGCAACGGGTAGCGCATACGCACCGGACCCGCGTTTATGATAGCGCCAAGCAGGGTGCCGCATGCTCAAATGCCGCGGTGCCAGAAAAACTGGTCACGCACAGTAACCCTTTCGGCCATCTCCTCGGCTGGACTTTGCCGCCCGGTTCCCTAGAATTGGGCCGCTTGGGGACCGGCCGACCGCGGCAATCTCCGCGTGCAAGGGCGGCGGGGTAAGGAGATCACAGACATGGGACGCACACTCATCATCGGCGCCGGCGGCGTGGGCAATGTCGTGGCCAAGAAGTGCGCCATGAATACCGATGTCTTCACCGACATCTGCCTTGCCAGCCGGACCCTCGCCAAGCCCGACAAGATCCGCGACGAGATCCGCCGGCACATCGGCCGGGACATTCAGACCGCCCAGGTTGACGCCGACGATGCCCAGACAGGTCGTGGCGCTGATCCGCCAGTTCAAGCCTGACATCGTGATCAACGTCGCCCTGCCCTACCAGGACCTGCCGATCATGGACGCCTGCCTGGAGACCGGCGTGCAACTACCTCGACACCGCCAACTACGAGCCGCGCGACGTGGCCAAGTTCGAGTACAAGTGGCAGTGGGCCTACCAGGACCGCTTCGCAAAAGAAGGGCATCATGGCGGTGCTGGGCAGCGGCTTCGACCCCGGCGTGACCAACGTCTTTTGCGCCTATGCCGCAGAAGAACCTGTTCGACACGATCCGCACGATCGACATCCTCGACTGCAACGCCGGCTCGCACGGCAAGGCCTTCGCCACCAACTTCAACCCGGAGATCAACATCCGCGAGGTCACGCCAGCCGGCCCGGTACTGGGAAAGGCACCGCTGGATCGAGACCCCGCCGATCATCGAAGAGGGCAGCATCCACTTCATGCACAAATACCCCGGCGTCGGCACCTATGACTCCTACCTGCTCTACCATGAGGAGATGGAGTCGCTCGTCCAGAACATCCGGGGCCTGGAGCGCATCCGCTTCTGGATGACCTTCGGCCAGCAGTACCTGACGCACCTGCGGGTCCTGCAGAACGTCGGCATGACCCGCATCGACGAGGTCGACTACGACGGCTGCAAGGTTGTGCCGCTGAAGTTCCTCAAGGCCGTGCTGCCGGAACCCGGCGCTCGGCGAGAACTACACCGGCAAGACGCACATCGGCTGCGTCATTCACGGCCTGAAAAAGGGCAGGGACAAGGGCGTCTACATCTATCAACATCTGCGACCACGCCGACACTGCTACAAGGAGGTCCAGGCGCAGGCGATCTCCTACACCACCGGCGTGCCGGCCATGATCGGCGCGATGATGGTCCTGAAGGGCATCTGGAAGGGCGCGGGCGTGTTCAACATGGAGCAACTCGACCCCGACCCGTTCATGGACCAGCTCAACAGGCAAGGCCTGCCCTGGCAGGTCGTGCCGTACAACAAGCCGCTGGAGATCGACGAAGGCAAGGCCCGCGGCAAGGCAAGGCCGGCAGGCAAGAAGCGGACGGCGGCGAAGAAGCCGAAAACCACAGCCAAGAAGGGCAAGACGAAGAAGCGCCGAGGAGAGCCAAGCGCAGTGACCGATCGCTGGAACAACCTGGGCCAGGTCAAGACCCCCGTCTACATCGTCGACGAGGTCCTCCTGGAGCGCAACTGCCAGATCCTTGACTCCGTCCAGAAACGGACCGGCTGCAAGATCCTTCTGGCCCTGAAGGGCTACGCCATGTGGTCCACCTTCCCACTGGTCCGCCAATACCTCTGCGGCATCTCCGCCTCCGGCCCCATCGAGGCCCGGCTCGGCCGCGAAGAATTCGGCAAGGAGGTCCACACCTACGCCCCAGCCTATAGCGACGACGACATGCGCGAGGTCGTCCGCTGCAGCGACCACATCATCTTCAACTCTTCGCCCAGTTTCGGAAGCACCGCTCCGCGATCCCGCCAGGCAAGAGCCTGGGCATGCGCGTCAACCCCGGCTACGCCGAGGTCAAGGTCGATCTGTATAACCCCTGTGGCCCCTGCAGCCGGCTCGGCGTGACGATCGAGAACTTCGGGGCCAGAGCATGGAGGGTCTCGACGGCCTGCACTTCCACGCAATGTGCGAGCAAGGCTCCGACACGCTCGAACGCATCGTCGAGGTCTTCGAGAGGAAGTTCCGCTGCTTTATGGCCGGCATGAAATGGCTCAACCTCGGCGGGGGCCACCACATCACCCGCGAGGACTACGACATCGACCGCCTCTGCCGCATCGTCAGCCGGCTCCAGGATACCTACAAGGTCCAGATCTACCTCGAACCCGGCGAGGCCATCGCGCTGAACACCGGCGTGCTGGTGGCCAGCGTGCTGGACATCGTCGACAACGGCATGAAGGTGGCCATCCTTGATACTTCGGCTGAGGCCCACATGCCGGACGTGCTGGCCATGCCCTACCGGCCGAACATCATCGGGGCGGGCAAGCCTAACGAGAAGAGGCACACCTATCGCCTGGGCGGGCTGACATGCCTGGCCGGCGACGTGATTGGAGATTACTCGTTTGACGAGCCGCTGCAGATCGGCAGCAGACTGATCTTCCTGGACATGGCCCACTACAGCATGGTGAAGAACACCACGTTTTACGGCGTGAAGCTCCCCGACATCGCCATCCAGACCCGGGACAACCGGGTGAAGGTCGTCCGCCAGTTCGGCTACGAGGACTACCGCGACCGGCTGTCCTGAGCCGGGCGGGAGTTTCACCCCCCTGCCCCGTCCCCAGCACCATCACTGCGGCACGAACACCGGTCCGAAGGGCCTGTCGTTGAACATCGTCACCGGCAGGACCATGGCGTCGTTGGGCGGACCAGCACTGCGGGTCCAGCCGGTCGGGTCGGCCGGATGGCTGACGGCGCCGATGACGCCCGGGCAGGAACAGTCGGCGTGGCCGAGGTCGCAGAAGGCACCGGGCGGCGAGGCGGTTTTTCGCGGGACTCGCTCCTGCATGGCGATCTCCTCTCGCGCGATTGCCATCGAACTCGAGATCGAACGCGTTTGACCCGGAGCTGTCTGGGCATCCACTGACAGTGTATCACCGGCCGCACCGGCGGGTCAACCAAAATCCAACTCCAGAAAGTCGACATGCGTGACCAGTTTTTCTGGCACCGCGGCATTTGAGCATGCGGCACCCTGCTTGGCGCTGATCATAAACGCGGGTCCGGTGCGTATGCGCTACCCGTTGCCAGAATGTTTAGTCACACACAAGTCGACCCGGTCGGCTCAGCCGCCCTCGACCGAACCGACACTGTACAACCGACCACCGGCTGCGGACCGATTGCCCCCATTTGCCACGGTTGCGGGCACCTGCATAATGGCGGGAGACTCGTTCCTTTTGCAGGGAGGCTGCCTCATGTTGACATGGGAGAACACCTGGCAGGACGTGGAGAAGGCCCGCGTGACGCTGGCGGTCGTGCCGATCGGCGCCACCGAGCAGCACGGCACGAACCTGCCGCTGGCCACGGATTCGTTGCTCACCCAGCACATCGCCGAGGCCATCGCGCGGCGCTGCGGCGCCTACCTCGTGCCGATGCTGCCGTTCGGCCAGTCCGACGAGTGGCTCGAGTTCCCGGGCACGATCTCGATCTCGGCCCAGACGATGCGGGCCGTCGTGGCTGACATCGTCCGATCGCTGGCTGCGACCGGCTTCACGCGGATCGCCCTGCTCTCGGTGCACGGCGGCAACGACGTGCTCTGGTCGGGCTACCTGGAGGAAGTCTCGGGGAGCCACCCCGGCGTGAGGATCTTCAATGTCGATCTTGTGCCGCCGCTTACCGCAGCCGTCCAGGCAGCCGGCCTGCCCTTCCCCAACCACGCCGACGAGACCGAGGCCTCGCTGGTCGCCTCGCTTCGCCCGGACCTGGTCGGGCCGAACCCCACCGACTGCCCCGTCCCGCCAGGCGGGTACCCCAAGGACCTGACCGTCCGGCAAGTCAGCCCCGGCGGCTCACTCGGCTCACCCTCGAAGGGCTCAAAGGTCCAAGGAGACGCGGCCTGGGAGGTCCTGCTCGAATCGACCGTGGAGGGCGTCCTTAAGCAGCTGGGATAGCAGGCGGGGGGTGATGGCTCCGATTCTTCCAGTTACTCTTTACTATTCTCTTTAGCAGACGCGTCCTCTTTCGGTCTAAGAACGGCATCAGGGCCGATATCGGCCAAATGAGTATCAATCTCGTCGAGACGGAAGGTACGACCGCACTCCGGACAGAATCTATCGCGCACGTAATAGAGCAGGTAACCGCACCCTGGGCACCGGGGATGCCCGTCGAATGGCACTGCCGTAGATATCTCCCCATGTTATAGCCCGTTATGGATTGAGCAACGCTTCCCGCAGTTGCCGGCGAGGGTCGTGCATGAGGGGGTAGCGGTCCCGGGATCGTTTGATCACACGCGGCTCGATGCGGCCGGGGCGGTTGGCCACTTCATTGGCAGCGATTCGTTCCCTTGCCAGAGACAACAGTTGCGCAGATCCCGGCAGGCCCCCGTCGCCAACAACATCCAGGACGACAAGACCGTCTGGCAGGCCAGAGTGAAGCCCAACTGACGCGGCTGTTTGGCATGGATGCTCGCCGCCGTGGCAATCAGGCCGCGGACCAGGTTGTAGGCCAGCAGCGTCACGTACAGTTCCCGCCGAACCATGTCCGGCGTCTTGCAGCGGACGTGATCCAGGCCCAGCGTTTGCTTGATGTCTCGAATGTCCAGTTCCGCGTTCCAGCGGTAGCCGTAGAGTTCGGCAATCTCTTGCGGGGGGTAGGCCAACGGGTCCGTCAATGACGTGACCACGGTGATCGATTCGGTTCGTCGGCCCGGAACGGTCACCTGGAACCGCAGTTCCCGAAGCGTCATCGTCTGGGGAATCTGTTCGTATAGTTCCTCGGACATCCAGTCTGGCTTTTTCGGCCGGGTCCAGGTGATCCAGTGATCGTCCGGCCCCAGACGCTGGCCCCGTCGGAAGTCGACGGGGCGACGCTGATGCAGACGCGCACAGAAACGGACCCCGCGCATCGCAGGATGGCCAGCATCAGAAACGAGCAGAAGCACCGGTCGAAGACGGCCACGTCCCCCGGCTTCAAACACTCCAGGATGCCGCGCAGCAGGGCGGTTTCGCCGGTTTGCTTGCCTTCGTAGGGACCGATGTTCAGGTCGAGGATCGCCGCCGTCGCCAGCGATACCGCCGCGCAGGCCCGCGCGATCGGGAAGCCCGCGCCGGGCCGCTGGTTCTTCTGTTGAGGGAACGCCCGCTGGTTGGCCGGCGTGTCGGGCATCGTGAAGGTAAAGCCGTCAATGAGTTTGGCGTGCAGCCCATGCCACAGCCACGAAGCCTTTGCGCGATCCTGCAACCGCCGGGCCACGCCGACCACCAGGTTGCGCGCGCCGTCAGATTCAGCTTGGAGCGGGCCCGGCAATAGTCTCCCGTGTCACCCGAGGGCACCCGACCGGCCGTCTGCTGCATGTAGGTCGCAACATCCGCCACCGCCGCGGCGCAGGCTGCCCCCTTGCCGCCCCGCAAGACCTGGCCCAGAAAGGCCCAAAGCACGATCGACGTGGAGAAGATATCGTCCTGCCCGAACAACGCATCGTTGTCGGCAAAGGCCTGCTCGATGGCATCGCCGGGGAGCACCTCGGCGAACCGCAGGCCCGGCTGTTGCAGGAATGGGGCGACGACGGTGTTAAAGCGATTCCGCCGCGGGCTTCGACGGGGCGCTGCGATATACATGAAAAGCCCTCCTTGGCTTCGGTGGGACGCCAAGCCAAGGAGGGCCACCACAATCATAGGCCAAGGAAGGCAAAAACGCGTCCAGCGATGCTGGCCGCACTCAGACTGTATTCATACGCGAGGCGCAAGACAACCACTGGGTCCGCGTAAACGCCAGCCTTGGCGCCTCTATCCCTCTCCGCCGGACGGCGGTGCCATTCGGGATGCCCGTCCACATCACTCCGCGCGAAATGCCGGGAGACCCAATCTCCAGCCATCGCAGACACCTGAGCTCCTATGGCCAGAGCGAACCAAAAGACACAGCCGCGGCACGGAGCCCGGCGCTCAATCCGAATAAAGCGCACGACCAAAACGGAAATGAGTAGGCTATGGCAGGTGCCAGTACCCCTGTGCTGAGAAAGTAAGCCCAGACGGCGGCAAGAATAAACCCAACAACGAAACTGCAGCAAAGGGCGACTACGACCACCCGTGAGTGAAGCGGATGCGTGAATACAGCGGCAAAGCATACAAACCAAGCCGCTGCTCCCGCACAGAACTGGCATAAGAGCATACCGTCGAATAGTAAACGGCTCACAACAGATCCAGTCTGCCTGGTGCCGTCGGACCTCGAACTTCGTCCAGTGGACCACAAGGAGCCGCTACTGTGCATTCCATACTCCTCCGCACTGGACGTGTTTTGTGTCTGGACTAGCACAAACCGTGCCTGTCCCGGATGGCGCATTCAGATGGCGTCGGATTCACCACGACTACCCGAATACGAACGCGCCCGGTCGAGGACGCATTCGCTCCCGGAAGACACCGCGGCGCTGCCCGCGAGCTAACCCACCGGGCCCTCGAAGAGCTTCAGGTTCGTCAAGACATTCTGAATCGCCCGGAAATGGGCGTCGTAGGACCAGAGCTCCACGTTGTGGTCGATGGCCACAGTCTGCCAGCAAGACATCCTGGAATGGCACAGGCGAGCCGCTTGCCCGTAGCGCCGCCAGGTGGTAGCCGGGGTGATCCCACGTCTCTTGCGAAATCGGCAGCTGCGTAAAGGCGTCCATGGCGCCACGCAGGTTCATGGCATCCTCGGGCGTTCGAGCCCCGTGCAGGATCTCCGCTCGCGTCACGCCGCAGATCGCACAATCCGTCGATGCCAGCACCTCGCGAACTCCCGGGGACGGAACCCGCAGGCAGCGCACCAGCACGGACGTGTCGATCAGGATCATACCACGCTCCGGCGGCGCAGATCCTCGATGGCGTCAAAGTCCAGGTCGATCTTGCCCGCCAGACGATCCAGGGCCGACAGGTCGCGCGGGGCCCGCGGGACCGGTTCCTCCATGACGATGATGCGAACATCCTTGCCCACCAAGCCAGCTGCCTCCGGCAGGTGAATCGTCTCCGAGTGCAAATGCCTGTGAATCGAGACCATCATATCTTCATTATAGCGAATATCGCCCATCCGCCAAGAACAATTGTCTTCATGCAGGTATCAATCCAACCACTGCTTCTTATCCTTCAGCTTCATCGGCAGGTACTCTTCGGTCAGGTACGTCAGGTGCTTGTTGATCATAGCCTCGACTTCCATCTTAAAGCCGTTGTGCAGCATCTTCTGCACCTCGCGCAGCCAGGGCTTCTTGTCCTTGAACCAGGGGTACTTCATGATCTGCTTGGCCCGGCTGATATCCGTCTTGTCCAGCGTGATCTTCACGTCGTCGGTCAGGCCGCACCGCTCGTAGTCGTAACTCGACACGCCCAGGAACTTGGCGTCGGGGACGGCCATCCGCTGGCTCTCGTAGGCCAGGTTGATCGAGCCCTGCTTGACCACCGAATAAATGTAATACCCCCACGGGTCGTTATCGAGCAGGCAGTAGACCGGCAGCCTCAACTCGTGGTGCATGCGGTTGAGCAGCCGCCGCACGCCCCGGGGCGGCTGGCCGCCGCCGTGCATCAGGATGCACTTGTGCTTCTGGGCGAACTTGTCTTCCACGAACCGCCGCCAGACGGTGTCCTTTTCGACGTGCAGGACGAACTTCGCCTCGCACTTCTTGAACTGGATCACGTCCGGCTCGACGATCGAGGGGATCGAGTAGCCGCCCGAGCCCAGCCGGGACGCGTCGATGGTGTCGCCGCTATCGACGAAGACCAGCTGGCCCACCAGCGCGCCGCGGTTGCTGGCGTAGATGTGGAGTTCCTCGCGGAGGCTGTCGAGGGCGACCTCCAGGTCCTCGATGATGGGGTCGGACTCGGCCTGGTCGTCGAAGGTCTTCTCGTTCGTGCCGGCGATCGTGTGCTTGCCGCGGTAGTAGACCTGACGAATGCTGGCGGTCTTGCCCACCCCGGCCAGTTCGTTGCAGAACGAGGCAATCAGCATGGACTGCATGAACTTCTTGGCCTGGCCGAGGTTGAAGAAGTTGCGCTTCTGCTTGGCCTTGCCCATCTCGATGATCCGCTTCTTGGGATCGAACGCAACGTTGGACAGAGCGCGGATGGGGATCTCCAGGAAGGGGTCGACCCCGCCCTTGGCGTACTGGACCATCTGCTCGGCCATCTGGATGATCTTGCCGGAGGCGTCGGCGGCCTTGCGGGAGCGGCGGGAGGTCTTGGGGGCGGCGGCATGGGAGTGTTTCTCTTGCTTTTTGGCCATGGGTAATGATCTTTCCAAGAAACCTTTGATACCTGTCCTTCGTGACTGCCTGCGCCTGGGACTTTCAGCGAATTCGCCGTGTAGTGAACCACGCAGGCACGGAGACACGGAGAAAGACGTAGTCAAACGGCCGTGTCCGCGGGCGCGGTTCCATTCTGCCGGGACTCCTACATTTGCTGCGGCTGGTCGTTGCCGTCGCCGGCTACCGCGGCTGCCAGGTCCTCGTAATACTTCCGCGGGTCGGCCTCGAACTCCAGGGTGTGCGAGGCCTCCGGGTATTCGATGACCCGGAGGTGCCGGCACCGCAGGGAGCGAGCGAACCGCCTGGTACATTCGTTATCGACGATCCGTTCCTTTCCCGCAAGCAGGAAGGTGACCGGCATGGGCCAGTCCCGCTGGCGAGCCAGGCGGGCTACCTCGGCATCGAGCATCCGGGAGGCGACCAGGAAGCGGGCCGTCACCTGTTGCAGGCGCAGGGGGTCGTCGCGGATGAAGGCCTGCCGCAGCGGATTGTCGGTGAACAGGTCGGGCTCGTTCAGCGGAATCGAGAACGGCCTGGCCGGACGCAGCAGGGCCGCTGCCGCCACGACCAGTTTCTGCCGGACGGGCAGATCGATCAGGGGGAACAGGCCCGGGGCGACCAGGACCACGCTGCGAACGTCCTCCGGTTGCCGCAGGGCTGCGGCGGCTGCGAGCTTGCCGCCCCACGAGACGCCCACCAGCGAGACCTTGCCCCAAACGGTCTTGCCCTTGAGCCAGGCGGTTGTCTCCAGGAACGTCCTGCAGCAGCCTACCCGGCGAGCGGGCGTGGCCCCGCTCCTGGTGGTTGCGGCCACTGCCCCGCCGATCCGGCAGCAGGACGTGAAAGCCCTTGCTGGCCAGGCAGGCGGCGCTGCCCTCGAACCAACCGCCGTGAGACTGGATCCCGTGCAGGTACAATACCGCCCCCCGCGCTGCGCCAGCCGGGGGCCAGTACCGCGCGTGGGCGGCGTAGCCATCGCTGTAGTGGATCGTGATTGCGTCAAACACCAAACCGGCGTCCGGTGATGCCCATGTCCTCGGCCTCGCGCTGCAGCAGGGCGATCCGCTTTTCGATCGGCGGGTGGGTGCTGAACAGGCTGGAGAACCCCGACGGGATCAGCGGCTGCACGATAAACAGGTGCGACTCGGCCGGGTTGATGTCCATCGGGATCCGCTTGTTGTAGCCCTCGAGCTTGCCCAGGGCGCTGGCCAGCCAGAGCGGGTTGCCGCAGAGCTTGGCGCCAGCGGCGTCGGCGTTGTACTCGCGGCTGCGGCTGATGGCCATCTGGATCAGCAAGGCTGCGATGGGCGCCAGGATGATCATCAGGAGCAGGCCGATGGGGTTGGGGCCGCGGCCCTGGCCGTCGCGACTGGAGCCGCCCATGCCGCCGAACATGAAGGCCCACTGCGCCATGTACGCCAGCGAGGAGATCGCTCCGGCGATGGTGGCCGCCACCGTGCTGATGAGCATGTCGCGGTGCTTGACGTGGGAGATCTCGTGGGCGAGGACGCCTTCGAGTTCCTGCTGGCTGCACAGCTGCAGGATGCCCTGGGTCACGGCCACGACGGCGTGGCTGGGGTTGCGGCCGGTGGCAAAGGCGTTGGGGGCGTCCTGGGGGCAGATGTAGACGCGGGGCATGGGCAGGCCGGCCTTTTCGGACAGGTCGCGCACCATGCGGTAGAGCTGCGGGGCCTGCTGTTCGCTGACCGGCTGGGCGCCGGTGCTCATCAGGGCGATCTTGTCGCTGAAGAAGTAGGCGATGATGTTGCTCATCCCGCCGAACAGGAAGCCCAGGATCATCCCCTGCTTCCCGCCGAAGTAGCCGCCGATGGCTACGAAGAGGACGAAGATCAGGGCTAGCAGGACGGTGGTCTTCAGATTGTTGATAAACTGAGTCATCATGATTTTACATCTCCGAGCCAGATTCCGTTCGCGTCACGCGACCCATGCCGACCCGGGGCCGGCACGGTCGCATCAATGATATCTTACCCCTGCAGTCGGCATATCAATTGTATTGTTCTCGACTATCCTACGTGCGCGGGGTGGCTGAGTTCATTCGTCTGGCCACCAGGCACAAATGCCCTGCTCCTAAAGCCTTCGACTGTGCAGCAGCCGGGGGCAGTGGGCCACTTTACACGACACATTCGGCATTTCCGGGTAGAATCTGTCGTGTCCTGCAAAGTGAGGGGTCACTCGACATGAAAGTGTATACCAAGACGGGCGATAAGGGGACGTTGCAGCTGCCATCGGGGCTGCGGGCGTCCAAGGGGGACATCCGGTTCGAGGCACTGGGGCAGCTGGATGAACTGAACAGCCTCCTGGGCTGGTGCCGCTGCGAGGCGACGGTCGGCGGACCGCTCGGGGAGGACCTGGCCTGGGCACAGGACCGGGTCATGACCGTGTGCAGCCAGCTGGCGAGTCTCATGGGTGGCGGCGCCAGGCCGGCCCCGGTCGAGGTCCAGCAGGCGGACGTGGCACGGCTGGAGGGGGCCATCGACAAGGTGTATGACTCGATGCCGATGCCGAACTCGTTTGTGGTGCCGGGCGGGTGCGAGGGCTCGAGCCGACTGCACCTGGCGCGGACGGCATGCCGGCGGGCGGAACGTTGTGTAATCCGCTGCCTGGATGACCTGGCCCAGCCGCAACCCGTGCCGCGGGCGTTTATCAACCGGCTCAGCGACGCCCTGTTCGTCTGGGCCCTGTACGTCAACCATTTGGCTGGCGCCGGCAACCAACCGTGGCGCCGGTAGCGTAAGTGCGTGCGGGCCCAGCGCGGCCGCCGAATCGGACAGGCAAGGTCATTAGACACCGTGGGAGTTGGCTCTATAATGGCGGCACAGGGCATCGAGTGCCTGTCTGATCCCCGCTTGCCGCCTCGGCTGGAATCATGTTCGATTTACCTGGCGGATACTGGCCGGTCGTGCCATTGGAGATAGAAGACCATGCACGTGACACGTGACACCGTACAACCGTCCGTCGGGCTGGGCCTTGCCGCAGCGGTCGCGGCCTTGAGCCTGCTGTGCGCAGCTGTCCCCGCCCCGGCAGCGCCACTGACAGCCACGGGCCCGGTTGCCATGCCCCGCGCGGCAGCTACGGCGTCGGCCCCGGCAGCGACGCAGTCGGCCGAAGAGTCGCTGTTCAAGCAGATCTCGGCGCTACGCAATCTGCCTCGCGTTCCCCAGGGCAAGCAGATCAGCGAGGTGCCCGAGGTCAAGCAGGCGATCAACGACCAGCTGACCAAAAGCATGGCGCTGACGGCTGAGTTCCTCAAGAAATACCCCAAAAACGAGAACTACGACGAGGTGCTGATCCAGCGGCTGGACACGATGCGGCTGCTGGCGGTCGTGAACGACAAGCCGTTGGACGATTTCCGCGGCGAGGCCAAGAAGGTGCTGGCCAGCAACGCCAGCGACAAGGTGAAGTCCACGGTGGCATTCATGCTCGTGCAGAGCGACCTGCAGGACACGTTCAAGAGCCTGAAAGAGAACCAGCAGCTCAGCGAGGAGCAGAAGGCCGAAGGTTGGAAGAAGGCCGTCGTCAAGCAGGCGGGGGAGTACGTCAAGAAGTATCCCACCAGCGACTTCGCCAAGGAGTTCTACGGGGTGCTGATCGAGACAGCCGTGCAGGAGCGCGATTTCGAACGGGCGTACACACTGCTCGGGCAGCTGCGAGAGAACTTCCCGGATGAACCGGCGATCCCGCAGATTGCCCAGTTCATCCAGCAGGCTGCCGCCACGCAGGCCGCCGCTACGCAGGAGGCGACCACCCAACCCACTGCTACCCGACCCGTCGGCAAGAGCCCTGCCACACGGAAGGCGCCAGCCGCGGAGTAACCGGCCGCACACGATAGACTTCGTGACCGCACGTGCATACGAAAGCAGCGCCGATTGTCTGCTGGCTGAGGTAAGGCTTTGCCAGGAGGATCCGGCTGGAAACGCCGAACATCTCTTGTGAGCGGTCTCCCAAGACAGCACGGTCAAGCGACGGATCGAGGATTTGTTTATTCGGCGTAATTACTGCATATACAAGGAGTTATGCGCGGCATCACGATGATTTCCGAATATGAAGTCAAAAAGGCATTGCCGTGGACACTTGGGGGACAGTACACTTAGGACAGAGGCGCAGCTCAATCTAGTATTAAGGTAGTAGAGGGTATCTCTGACGTTGGAGGAGGCGTTATGACCAAAAGACATGGTAGGATGGGCTTTACGCTCATCGAGTTGCTGGTTGTCGTAGCGATCATCGCGTTGCTGGTCTCGATCCTGTTGCCCAGTTTGGGCAAGGCCCGCGAGCAGGCCAAGAAGGTGTTCTGCTCGAACAACGTCGGCCAGTTCGGGCGAGCCGTCCACATCTACCAGAGCGAGTACAAGTACTACCCGCCGCATGCCCCGTATCCGCAATATGCCTTCCCCCCGGCCTTCAACGTGGGGGGCGTGAGTATGAGTTCGAGCGGATGGGACCCCAACATCGGCTGGCTGATGACGTACGCCATGCGGATGACCCCGCCGCGGAAGATCACTACGGGCAACGGCATCGGGCACTTCGTCTGGTATCTCTTGAGCGAGGATGAGTTGCCCGACATCGTGGTCTGTCCGGCGGCCCGGCGGGAGTTGATGTTCCAGTGGAACCCGGAGATCGCCGACACCAGCAAGGGCGAGGGCACCCCGCTGGAGAGTTTCCTGTTCCAGTACGCGGCCTTCTACGTGACCTCCGGCACGATCCGCTGCGGCACTCCGCCGATCGACGGGCACCCCAGGACGCCCAGCCAGCCCGGCGAGGGCGGCACGAACCCGCCGATCCCGGACCCGACCCTCGGCAATAACTCGGGGCAGGGATATGACAACCAGCAGCGGGGTGTGGCCGGCGTGTGGGTCTTTCAGAAGACGGCCGGGGAGGCGCTGAACGTCAACACGGGGAACTACGGCGAGTACAACTGCTGGATCCAAGCGACGGACCCGAGCCAGATCGACAACCCGGGGCGGGTGATGTACCTGGCGGATGGCCGGGAGTACCGCCCGCAGCCCAAGGGCACGCCCTATGACGGGCCGCCGGGGACGAACTACGACGGCTGGCACGTGGGCTGGGGCAACAAGGTGTTCATCGGGACGCGTCACAGCGGGTTTGCCAACGTGGCGTACATGGACGGCCACAGCAACAGCGACGGCCAATGGCACGACATACGGTGGAACTATAACTATGACGGCAACACGGGCAAGCTGACGAACGTCAGCGACATCTGGCGGGTATCGACGTGGGGGGACGACTGCCGGGTCGCCAACCTCCAGACGGAGCACCACATCATGCCGGTGGAGATGGTCCGCGGCTGGGAGTGGTTCTTTACGGCCCTGGGCTCCAAATAGGCGGGTCCATCCTAGCAGAAGCGAAGAACTCACCCGGCGGCGGGAGCTTGGCGGCTCCCGCCGCCGCTGTATAGTCGTCGTACGCCCTACGAGACCTTTGAGCCCGGGGCGATATCCCCCTCGACCGTCACGACGATCACCTTGTCGCGGCTTTCGGTCGAGCCGGCCAGCAGCATGCCCTGGCTCTCGTAGCCGCGCATCATCCGCGGCTGGAGGTTGGCCACGATCACGATGTTCTTGCCGACCAGGTCTTCGGGCTTGTGGTATCCGCGGATGCCCGCGACGATCTGGCGCTGCTCGGTGCCCAGATCGACCTTCAGCACCAGCAGCTTGTCGGCCTTGGGATGGTCGATCGCCTCGAGCACCCTGGCCACGCGGAGCTGCACCTTGGCAAAGTCGTCAAACGTGATGAGGCTGCTTGCCGGGGCGGCTACGGGGGCCGGTTGACTCGCCGACGGCTGACTGGCCGGGGCCGGCTGACCGGGCGTGGCTTGATCCTGCGGGATCGGTTGGCCTTCCATGCTATGGATCTCCTATCGGGTTTGCTGTATACCCGTTGATCTTACATTACTCAGGAGACGCCGCGTGAACAATGTCTACCCCCTGGTCTTCGAGCCGATCCTCAAACACCGGATCTGGGGCGGCCGGAACCTCCAGCGACTGCTCGGCAAGGAGTTGCCGGCCGGGGAACCGATCGGGGAGTCGTGGGAACTGGCGGATTTGCCCGCGGCTGGGTCGATCGTCGCGGCCGGGGCCGAAAAGGGCCGGTCGCTGCACGACCTGGTGGACCGCTGGGGCAAGGACCTGCTGGGTTCGGCCCGGCCGTACCGCGGCCGCTTCCCCCTGCTGATCAAGTTCCTGGACGCCGAGGACGTGCTGTCCGTGCAGGTCCATCCGGACAGGCAGGCCGCAGCCGAGCTCGGTCCGGGCGTGGATCCGAAATACGAGGCCTGGTACGTGGTCGAGGCCCGGCCCGGAGCGGTCATCTACTGCGGCCTGAAGGCCGGGGTGACCACGGAGGCCCTGGTGGCTGCCAGCCGCAACGGCACGGTCGGCGACCTGCTGAACCGTTTCGAGGCCCGGCCCGGGGACTGCTACTACCTGCCGGCCGGGACGGTACACGCCCTGGGCGCGGGCCTGGTGATCGCCGAGCCGCAGACGCCGTCGGACGTGACGTACCGGCTGTTCGACTGGAACCGCGTCGACCCCAAGACGGGCAAGGGGCGCGAACTGCACCTGGCGCAAGGGATTCGCGTCACGCGGGTGCACTACGAGGTCGGGGACTTCCTCCGTAAGCCGGAGGTCCTGGCAGTGCGGGGAGACGCCCGGGCCGTGCGCCTGGCGGCCTGCGAGGCCTTCCTGATCGACAGGTTCGAACTGGCGGCTGCTCGGACGATGCCCGTAACCGGTGGGGAGATGGCCATCTGGATGGTCCTGACTGGACAGGGGCGCCTTGCAGGCAGCGGCTATGATATTGCGGTCCAGCGGGGGCGGACGTTGCTGTTGCCGGCTGCCTTGTCCGCGGGGACGTTTCTCGCGGAGGCCGACTGCGTTTGGTTGAGGATCACCGTGCCGCAGCCGTGATCCGGGCGGCAAGAATGGTGGGTGGGTCCAAGCGGATTCTGAACTCATGCACGGGCAGGCGATCCCGCGACTTCGCTCGAGACAGGGCCGCCCGTGGTACCCGGAAACGAGAGGTCGATCATGTCGGAACATGCGTCCGGAAAGGTTCGCCTGCAGAAGTTCCTGGCCGAGGCCGGCGTGGCTGCGCGGCGGGCCGCCGAAGACCTGGTGCTGGAGGGGCGGGTGACGATCAACGGCCGGGTAGTAGACGGCCTGCCCGCCTTCGTCGATCCGTACGAGGACGACGTTCGCGTGGATGGCGATCGCGTGCGGCCGGCCCCCAAGGTCTACTACCTGCTGAACAAGCCCAAGGGTACGGTGGTCAGCACGTTCGACCCGGCCGGGCGCAAGCGGGTCGGCGACCTGCTGCAGGACGTCACGGTGCGGGTCTTCCCGGTGGGCCGGCTGGAGGTGGACGCCGACGGTGTGCTGCTGATGACCAACGACGGCGACCTGGCGGAGAAGCTGACGCACCCGCGGTACGGAGTGGAGAAGGTCTTCCGGGTGGAGGTGAAGGGGCAGGTCGACCCAGCCGCCCTGGTGAAGGTCCGCAAGGGGATGTGGCTGAGCGAGGGGCGGACGACCGCGCGGGTGAACGTGACGTTCTCGTCGCGGGAGATGACGGTGATGGAGATCACCATGCGCGAGAGCAAGCACCGGGAGATCCCGCGGATGCTGGCCAGGCTGGGGCATAAGGTCAAGAAACTGACGTGCATTCGGTTGGGCCGGCTGACGACCAAGGGCATGCGTGTCGGCGAGTACCGGGCGCTCAAGGCCGAGGAGGTCAAAGGCCTGTACAAGCTGGCGGAGCGTTCACAAGCGGCCGCGGAGGCGAGGATGGAGGATAGCGCCCGGAGGGATCAGCGCGTCCCGCGCGCCCACGGCCCGGCACATCCGCGCGCCGCGGGCGAAGTGCCGCGAGAGGTCAACTGAGCGGTCGTCCTGGAAAGGCGGGCGACAGGCGGGGGCGAGGACGGTAAGCTCACGCCCGTCACGTGGGTGTCGAGAGGTGCCGGCGCAGCCAATCAGCCAGTTCGACTTCGTCGAGCGACCCATCCGCCAGTTTCAGAAACGTAAGATACTTCTCCTCAGCGGATGCGGCGACGTCCTGGCTGTTCAGCAGCAGGAAGGTTCGGCAGACCACGTAGGCGGTCCGCTTGTTGCCGTCGATGAACGGGTGGTCGCGGGTAATGCCGAATGCGTACGCGGCTGCCAGTGCGGCCAGATCGGGCTTGGGATCTCCGTAAGCCAGCAGGTTCCGCGGGCGGTTGAGCGCCGAGTCGAGCAGGCCCGCGTCGCGCAGACCGGCCTCGCCGCCGTGCTCGGCGATCTGACGGGCATGGATGGCCAAGACGGCATCGGGGCGTATCCAGACGGGCTGGTTCATGGGGGTGGCTCGGGGGTCACTCAGCCAGTTTCCGCAGGATGTCCCGGTCCTCGCGCATCACGCGCTCGGCGGCCTCCAGCTGGGCGGCTAACTCCGGGTTGTACGGCGTCAGTTCGATGCCGCTAGCTGTCTCCAGGACGCAGAGGACATCGCCCTTGCCGACCCGAAGGCGCTCCAGGACCTCCTTCGGCAGGACAATCCCGGCGGAGTTGCCGACGGTCGTGATCTTCACGGTGGTCATGGGCGGTTGCTCCTAAGGCCTACGGTATTATAACGTATGTTATAACGGCAGACAAAGCGCAGCCGACCGTTTCAGATGGCTTCTACCCCTGCAGCTCCACCACGTCCTTGTCGTGCAGGACGTGGTCGCGTTGGACGTGCTGGCCGTCGTGAACGCCGGTCCCCCAGAGGCGGGCGCTCTTGAGCTTTTCCGGCAGGTCGCGGTGGACCACGCCGGCCATATCCAGCACGTTCGAGCCGATCTTGAGGATGAAGGGGGCCTCCATGTCGGCCGGCTTGCCGGGGGGCTTGGCGTAGACTCGCATGACGTGCAGCAGGTCGAACAGGTCCTTGGGCAGGTCGCGGACGCCGTCGCCGGTGGTCGCGGAGCAGGGCTTGATCTTTATGCCGATATTGAAGAACTCCTTGAGCATCTCGATATTATCGGCGGCGGCGGGGTGGTCACACTTGTTGGCAAGAATCAGGCAGCGCTTGGGCTTGGGCTGGGTCTGGTCCTCGGGCATAGCGGGGTTGGGGTCGCTGGTGGGGATGAGCTTTCGGGCTTTGATGAAGTTGATGCAGGCCTCGGCATCCTCGAGGATCGAGCCTTCGGAGGCATTCAGCACGATGACGATGGCGTCGGCTGCGTAGACGGCACCAGCCATGCCCGTTGGGGCCTGTTCGACGGTCAAGGGCGGGGTGTCGACCAGCTGGATGGGGACATCCTCGTAGTGGCACATCCCGGGGACCGGCAGGGGGGTACTGAAGGGCCACTCGGCGATCTTGACGGTCGCCTTGGTCAGTGAGCCCACGATGCTGCTCTTGCCGGTGTTGGGGGTCCCGATGAGGATGACCTGGCCCGCCCCCTGGCGGGGGATGGCGAAGGGGTCGACTGCGCCGGTCGCCTTTTTGGGGGCGGCAGCGACGTCCTTGGCCTGGCTGATCTTGCGTTTGAGATCGGCCTGGATCTTGGCGGTCCCCTTGTGCTTGGGGATGGTGCGGAGCATCTCCTCGAGGGCGGCGAGTTCCTCCTGGGGGGTCTTGGCCTCGCGATAGCGCTGTTCCGCTTCCAGGTAATCTGGTGTAAGGTTTGCTGGCATAGCAGTAGAGATTATAAGCAGGCGGGGCGGGCGTTGACAGGGGCAGGGGTGGCAGACAAGCTGCGGCTCGTGTTGGGAGCCTGGAGACCAGAGATGAGGACACACAAAAGCAGGCCGCTGTACGCTCGGATCTGCCATATACTGGAATTGGCCCGGTCGAACGTCGCCCGTTCTGTCAACACCACCCAGGTAGTAGCCAACTGGTTGATCGGACGGGAGATTGTGGAGGAGGAACAGAAGGGCAAAGGGCGGGCAGGATATGGCGAGCGGCTCCTGCGCCGACTAGCGATTCGATTGCAGGCGGAGTATGGAACCGGGTACGGACTGAGTAACCTCAAGTTGGTACGCAGCTTCTATTGGGTATACGGGGATCTTCTGTCCCTGGAGAAAGGCCGCGCACTGCGCGGCCTTTCCCCGTCAAGCGAGTCTGGTACGGCCCCGAGGGTCCGGCCGGCACGCATGGCGTCCGGGACAACAGAGATCTCGAACGCAATGCGTGCGAATTCCATAATGGCAATAGGCCACGCACTGCGCGACCAATCCTGGGCACCGGGGCGACTCCACCCCGGTCTTTCCTGGACGCACTATCGCACGCTGTTGCGGGTGGACAGACCGGAGGCCCGGTCATTCTACGAAATCGAAGCGACCCGGAATAACTGGTCAGCCCGTGAGCTGGAACGGCAAATCAACAGCCTCCTGTACGAGCGCCTGGCCCTGAGCAAGGACAAGAAGGGACTGCTCCGCCTGGCTAGGAAAGGGCAGGAGGTACAGAAGCCGGCGGACGTCCTGAAAGACCCGCTGGTCATCGAATTCCTCGGCTTGCCGGAATCGCCAAGGCTTGTTGAGTCGGACCTGGAGCAAGCCCTGATTGACAACCTCCAGGCGTTTCTGCTGGAGCTGGGCCGGGGATTCGCCTTCGTGGCCCGGCAGGAACGGATCACTCTAGACGGCGATCACTTCTACATCGATCTGGTGTTCTACCACACCGTCCTCAAGTGCTTCATCCTGGTCGACCTGAAGGTCGGGAAACTTACCCACCAGGACCTGGGTCAGCTTCAGACTATACGTGAACTACTATGACCGGCAGCGCCGAAGCCGGGGAGACCGCCCAACGCTGGGGCTGATCCTCTGCACCGACAAGAACGATGCCGTGGTCAGGTACACGCTGGGTGAGGACCACAAGCCGGCGATCTTCGCAAGCCGCTACAAACTCCACGTGCCCACGGAGGCGGAACTGAAGGCGGAGATTCGGCGGGAACTGAGGGTTCTGCGAGGCAAGAGGGCCGATCTGTAACTGCATTGATCTTGCCAGGCGTATTATGACCGACGAGCAGCCACAACCCGGCCAGCGAACGATCAAACTCGTGATCGCCTACGACGGCACCGACTTTTGCGGCTGGCAGAAGCAGCCCGGCCAACGGACCGTCCAGGACGATCTTGAGCAGGTCCTGCGCCGCGTCCTGCGGCACCCCTTGACCATCCACGGGGCCGGCCGGACCGACTCCGGCGTACATGCGGCCGGGCAGGTGGCGCACCTGGCGACCACCAGCCCGATCCCGGTGGACAACCTCCGCCGGGCGGTCAACTCCCGCCTGCCGGCTGACATCAGCCTGGTGCGGGTCAGCGAGGTGCCGGCGGAGTTCCACGCCACGCTCGGCGCCCTCAGCAGACTCTATCGCTACCGGATCTGGAACGACCGCGCCAAGCCGGTCGAGCAGCTCCTGCATCGCTACACGTACCACTACTGGCGGGGCCTGGACTTGGCGCGGATGCAGGAGGCAGCCAGGCATTTCCCCGGCTACAAGGACTTTGCCGCGATGGCCGGCAAGAGCGGCCAGCCACGCCGCACCACCTGGCGGACGGTGTATCGCTGCGACGTGTACCGCAGCGGGCGGGAGATTCGGGTGGATGTCGAGGGCAGCGGGTTCCTGTACAACATGGTTCGCAACATCGTGGGCACGCTGATCGACGTGGGCCGTGGGCATCGGCCGCCGGACGGGATCCCCGAGATCCTGGCCAGTCGGGACCGGGGCAACGCCGGCCAGACCTCGCCAGCCAACGGCCTGTGCATGCAGTGGGTGAAGTACATCCCGGGGGTGTTCCGGCCGCACCCGCGCGAGAGGGACGCGGAGTTTGTGGATGAGCCATTGACATGAAGATCTGCCACATCATCACGCGGATGATCCTGGGCGGGGCGCAGGAGAACACGTTCCTGACCTGCAAGGGACTGGCCGGGCGGGGTCACGAGGTGATCCTGCTTTCCGGGCCGCAGGAAGGCGCCGAGGGCAGCCTGCGCGATCGCTGCCGGGGCGCGGGCTTTCGCTTCGAGATCATCGAATCGATGCTCCGCCAGGTCTCGCCGCTGAATGACTGGCGGGCCCTGCGGGCGATGCGGGCCTGGCTCCGGCGTGAGAGGCCCGATGTGGTCCACACCCACTCCAGCAAGGCGGGCATCCTCGGCCGGGTGGCGGCCCGGCGGGCGGGCGTGCCGATCATCCTGCACACCGTCCACGGGATGAGCTTCAACCGCACGCAGGGCCCGTGGATCCAGCGGGTCTACCGCGACCTGGAGCGCTACTGCGCGAGGTTCACGGACCGGATCATCAGCGTGGCCGATGCCATGAACGACCAGATGGTTGCGGCCGGCGTAGCGCCTCGCGTAAAATGCGTGACCGTCTACAGCGGGATGGAGGTCGAGCATTTCGACCCAGCCAGGTACGACCGGGCGGCCATCCGCGCATCGCTGGACATCCCGGCGGACGCCGTGGTGGTCGCCACGGTCGCCCGGATGTTCACCAACAAGGGCTACGAGCAGCTGATTCCAGCCATGCCGAAGATCGTCCAGCAGGCCGATCGCGTGCATTTCCTCTGGATCGGCGACGGGCCCTGCCGCGAGCAGTACCTGCAGCAGGTGGCGCGGATGGGCCTGCGCGACCGCGTGCACCTGACGGGGCTGGTCCCGCCGGAGCAGGTGGGCCAGTGGCTCAGCGGAGCTGACATCCTCGCCCACGCCAGCCAGTGGGAGGGGCTGCCCCGCGTGGTGGTCCAGGCCCTGCTGCTGGAAAAGCCCGCGGTGGCCTTCGACATCGACGGTACGCCGGAGGTCGTCCTGGACGGCCGGACCGGCGCGCTGGTCCGGCTCAACGACATCGACGAGCTGGCCAAGGGGATCGTATGGTTGGCCGCGGACGCGAACCTGCGCCGTCAGTTGGGTCAGCAGGGCCGCGAGCTGTGCCTCAAGCGGTTCGACTGGCGGACGATGGTGGAGCAGATCGAGGGGATCTGCCGCGAGGTGGCGGCGGCGAAGGGGGTAGGAGCGTAGCGGGCCGCGACGGCGGGACCCGACGTAGGGTGGGCACTGCCCGCCAACACTATCCCGGCATGGCTGCCTTGATCGCCTCGGCGGCTGTGCGGACATCCTCCTGCCCGATCACCGCCTGGCAGACCGCTACCGCCTGGGCGCCAGCCGCCATCACCTCGGCGCAGTTGCCCGCCGTGATCCCGCCGATGCCGACTAGCGGGACGTTCACCCGCCCCGCGACCTGGCGGAGAGTCTCCAGGCCAGCCACGTGGTCCTGCGGCTTGGTGGTTGAGGGAAACATCGGACCGACCGCGATGTAGTCCGCCCCCTCCCGCGCCGCTGCCAGGGCCTGCTCGAGGGTGTGCGTGCTCTTGCCGACGACCAGGTCCGGCCCGACGATCCGCCGCACCGCCTCGACCGGCAGATCGTCTTGGCCGACATGCACCGCGTCCGCCCCGGCCAGCACCGCGATGTCCGGCCGATCATTCACGATCAGCAGGGCGTCGTGCCGGTGGCAGACCTCCGCCAGGGCGCGGGCGCGCCTGAGCAGCTCCCCGTCGGGCAGGTCCTTCTCCCGCAGGCTGCAGGCAGTCCGCCCCGCCCGCCAGGGCCGCCTCGGCTGTGGCCATCCAGTCGCTACGGCACAGGTCGGCTGTGACCAGGACGTGCAGCCGCAGGGCGTCCAGGCCCGCCTTCGGCTGCATCCGCCGCACCAGACGAGTGTGCAGAGTGTAGGCCTCGTAGCGGATCTGCTTGAACTGCGCCGCGACGGCTGGGGCGAGCACCTTGGAGTACTCCTCCAGGGTCCGCAGGGCCTCGCTCAGACGCCCGAACGCCGCGTTGACCACATCGATCGGCCGGGTCCGGTGCCGCTCGCCAGCCGCGGTCATGGTTGTACCGACGTCTCCGGGGGTGTCCCGCAGCAGGCTGAAGCTGCCCGCCACGGGCAGGCTCAGGGCCGCAGCCGTCAATCGGTGTCGCAGGTCCTTGGCGGTCTCGGTAAGGGCGGCATCATCCAGGAGGAAGCGGGCGGCGTCCTCCAGGACGCGGACCGCCTCGCGGGCGCGGTTGAAGCCGGCATCCAGGAGGCGGGCCAGCCGAATACCCTTCAGGTGGTTCTCGTCCATCCTATGTACCTGTTACATGGCCAATTACTATTATACGGCTGATCCACCGGGCCTGGGAACGCGTATATACTCTGAGCCGGACAGGCTTATAATCTTGCCGGGTAAGGTAGGCAATACGGAAAGGGCATGACCATGAACATGATGGCGGAATCCGGCGTTGTGTTTGCGTCACTCCTTCTCTGCGCGGCAACGGCATTGGCCCAGGCTCAGCCGACGGGGGCGGCCGGCCAACCCGTGACGATCCGTTTCTGGGGTCACGCGTGTTTTACGATCACGGCTGAAGGCAAAACACTGCTGATCGATCCGTTCAAGCCGCAGCAGGTCGGCTACCAGGCGTTCGACGTGACTCCAGAGGTCGTCCTCATCACTCACGAGCATTTCGACCACAACGACACCAGTTGGGCCAAGGGCAAGCCGCTGATCCTGCACGGCCTGGACAAGGACGGCCAGGTCCAGCCGCTCGACCGGACGGTCGGGCCGTTCCACGTCCGGGCGGTCGCGGGCAAGCACTGGCATGACCCCGCCCAGAAGGCCCGGGGCAACGTCGCGATGTTCGTCATCGAGGTGGCGGGCCTGAAGATCGTCCACGTGGGCGACCTGGGCGAGATGCTCAGCCCCGAGCAGGTCAAGGCGATCGGCCAGCCGGACGTCCTGATGGTGCCGGTGGGCGGGTTCTTTACCATCGATGGCCAGCAGGCGTACGAGGTAGTCCAGCAGCTCAGGCCGCGGGCGTACGCGATCCCCATGCACTACCGCACGCCGGTCCTGGAGGCATCGCTCAAGTCGCGCCTCGCTGAGCCCGGCGCCTTCCTGCAGAAGTTCGGCGACCAGGTGATGCGACTCAACGGCAACGAACTGAAGGTCGATCCGACGGCGCTGCCAGCCGGGATGAAGGCGGTCCTGATGGAGTATCGTCCCGCGCCGGGTGCTGCGCGGCCCGGTGCCACGCGGCCGGCAGGGGCGAAGGATTGAAGAGGTGAGATGACAGCCATGCGTAGTTTCCGCGGTATGTTGATGGCGGTGGTGGTTCTTTCGAGCGTTGTTCCGCTGATCGCTCAGGAAGAGTTCCTGCCGAGTGAAGGCCTGGGTGCGGCGGCTGCGTCGTCGGCCCGCAAGAGGATGCTCCGCCGCACGCCGACGGTCGAGGCGGTCGAGAAGGTCCGCGACAGCGTCGTGAACATCTCCAGCACGCAGATCGTTCGCGTCAGCCCGTTCCCGGAGTTCTTCGATCTGCCGCCGGAGTTCGGCTCCACCCAGAAGGTCCAGAGCGCCGGCAGCGGCTTCGTCCTGCACGCCAGCGGCTACATCGTGACCAACGCCCATGTGGTCGACGGGGCGCGCCAGCCCAAGATCACCTTCGCCGACGGTCAGGCCTACGACGCCCGCGTCCTGGCCGTCGATGCCGAGCACGACATGGCGGTGCTGAAGGTGAACGCCCCCCGGCCGCTCAAGGCCGCCATCCTGGGGACCAGTTCCGACCTGATGATCGGCGAGACCGCCATTGCCATCGGCAACCCCTTCGGGTTCCAGCACACGGTAACAGCCGGCGTGGTCAGCGCGACCGATCGCACGTTGCGCTTCCCGGACTCGCACAGCCCCCAGGGGGTCAAGGAGTACAAGGGCCTCATTCAGACCGACGCCGCCATCAACCCGGGCAACTCCGGCGGGCCGCTGCTGAACATCCTGGGCGAGGTGATCGGGATCAATACAGCCATCCGCGGGGACGCCCAGAACATCGGCTTTGCGATCGGCGTGGACGAACTCCGCCGGTTCCTGCCGGGCATCCTGGACGTCGAGCGGATCAACCGCGTGACGCTCGGGGTACACTTCGAGGGCGTCGGGCCGGCCAGGATCACGAAGGTCGATGCGAACAGCCCGGCGGCGTCGGCTGGGCTGAAGGTCGGCGACGTGATCATCGCGGTCGACGACCGGCCGATCGCCCAGGACATCGATTTCTTCGTGGAGATGATGGAGAAGAAGGCCGGCGAGGACGTGATCCTGACGGTCCTGCGCGACGGGCATCGGCACACGTACACCGTGCGGCTGGGGACCCGGCCCGACGGCACGCAGCAGGCCTGGCGCAACTCGGCATGCGCCTGCGGGATCTCGAGCCGGAGTATGCGGCTCGGCTGGGACTCTCGCCCGGCAGCGGCCTGCTGATTTACGAGGTCCATGAGTCGGGCCCGGCGTATGACGCCGGCATCGAGCCCGGCGACCTGCTGGTGCAGGTCGGGAGGACGCCCGCCAAGGACCTGGCCAGCGTGGCCGATTTCCTGGACGGCGTCCGGGGCGGGCAGCCGGTCGACATCGCGATCCTGCGGGTGCACCAGGGCCGCCGCGCGACGCAGATGCAGCAGTACAGCGTGACACTCAAGGCCAGACCATGAAGATCATCGTAGCCCCGGACAGCTTCAAGGAGTGCCTGCCGGCTGCCGCGGTCGCCCGTGCGATCGCGGAGGGCCTGGAGGCCGCGTGGGCGTCGGCCGGCCCCCGCGATGAACCGCTCGAGGTCGTGGCTGTCCCGATGGCCGACGGCGGTGAGGGCACCGTCGAGACGCTGGTGGCTGCGACCGGGGGACAGCTGCGGACCGCGACGGTCACCGGTCCGCTGGGCGAGCCGGTGGAGGCGACCTTCGGTCTGCTGTCCAGCGGCGCGACAGCTGCGATCGAGATGGCCTCAGGCTGCGGGGCTTCACCTCGTGCCGCTCGAAAGGCGCGACCCGACGCGGACGACCACTCGTGGCGTCGGCGAGATCATCCGCGCGGCCCTGGACGCCGGGGCCGGCCGCATCCTGACCGGCATCGGCGGCAGCAGCACGACCGACGGGGGCACCGGCTGCGCCCAGGCCCTGGGCTGGCGCTTCCTGGATGCCGCCGGCCGCGAGATCCGCGAGCCGATGGCCGGTGGGATGCTCGCCCGGGTCAGCCGGATCGATGGGAGCGGACGCGATCCGCGGCTGTGCCGGGCGGACATCCTCGTCGCCTGCGACGTGGATAACCCGCTGACCGGTCCGCAGGGGTCAGCCGCCATTTACGGGCCGCAGAAGGGTGCCACGCCGGCGCAGGTCCGGCTGCTCGATGAAGGCCTTGCGCACCTGGCGGGGCTCATCCGGCGGGACGTGGGCGTGGATGTCGAGCAGACACCCGGCGCGGGGGCAGCCGGCGGACTGGGGGCGGGTCTGGTGGCCTTCTGCGGCGCACGGCTCTGTCGCGGCGTGGAGTCCGTCGCCCAGACGGTGGACCTGGCGGGCAAGGTGCAAGGGGCGGACCTGGTGATCACCGGTGAGGGGCGGCTAGACAACCAGAGCCTCCGTGGCAAGGTCATCTGGGGCGTGGCCAGCGTTGCCAAGCACCTCGGTGTACCGGTGGTGGCCGTCGCCGGGCAGGTCAGCGGCAGTCAGGACGAGTGGTCGCAGCTGCTGGCGGGGTGGCTGAGCATCAGCGACGGCCCGATGCCGCTCCAGCAGGCGCTGACGCAGGCCCCGAGGCTGCTGCGCAGCGCGGGCGAGCAGGTGCTGCGGTTGTACCTGCTGGGCCGGCGCGACAAGGCGTACCCGACCGGACGTCTCAGCGTCCAGCAGCTGACCGGGCCGATCTGGCTGCAGGGCCGTAGTGCGGCGTAGCCGCGCAGAGTTCAGCGAGATAACGCATCAGAGGGTCTTTTCGGCCAGAGTCGAGTCGGCAATGGCAACCGGCTTGGATGGGCCCGAGACGTCAACGCGGGTCAACCCCAGCATGCTCGGCAGCTCTGTCCGGCGGAACGTCCTTGATCGGGCCGGGGCCGGCGGCCTTGCCGGCCTCGGGCTGTGGGTATGCGGTGGAGCGGGCCGTGTGCAGCAGGATGTTGCCGTCGGTCTTCTGCACGATCTGGTGGATGTGGCCGTGCAGGACGGTGGCGTTCTGGAAGCGTTTCAGCAGGGCCAGGGCCTGCTCGCCGTCCTCGGTGCCCCAGCCCCACTCTTTGCCATACTGGTATGCTACAGTTTCATGTGAGTCAAGCCTGCTCTGCCGCAAAGATCTGGGTCGCGGGGGATGGTGTTCGCACCGTTTGGCGTTCGGACGAAAGGCGGACCGCATCGCACGGCTGCGGGATTCGGCTTGGGGCCGGTTCGGTATTTGTTCCGGGTGGTGCAACCAGATATAATTGCCGTTGCGCAGAGGCGCATTGTCCGTGATTTGCTCGAATGCAGGCCCTTGGAGTCGCAATGGCCGGCAGGTGGATCATCGCCGCCCCGCACGACGCCCGCATGCAGCTGGCCGAGCAGACTGCGCATCTCGCCCCTGGCCGGCCAGGTGCTATGCAACCGCGGCCTCTCGGACGTCGAACAGGCCAGGGCCTTCTTCGACCCCAAGCTCAGCGACCTGCTGCCGCCCGAGGCCTTCGACGGCACCGAGCGGGCCGCCGACCTGGTCCGCGAGACGATCCAGCAGGGCCGCAAGATCGTCATCTACGGCGACTACGACGTCGACGGCATCACCGGCACAGCCATCCTGTGGCGGGTCCTGCGGATGGCTGATGCGAACGTCGACTACTACATCCCCCACCGCCTCGAGGAGGGTTACGGCCTCAACGAACAGGCCGTCCGCCAGATCGTCACCGGCGGGGCGGGGCTGATCATTACGGTCGACTGCGGGATCACGGCCTGCCGGCAGGTGCAGGTGGCTCGCGACCTGGGGGCGAAGGTCATCGTAACCGACCATCACAGCCTGCGGCCCAACCGGCCGTGCGCGGACGTGCTGATCCACCCGGTGGCGTGCAACTACGCCTGGCCGCACCTGTCGGGCGCCGGCGTGGCGCTGAGCTGGCCTGGGCGATCGCGCAGCGGTTCTCGCCCGGCTCGCGGGTCAAGCAGGAGTTCCGCGATTTCCTGCTGGATGCGACCAGCCTGGCGGCCCTGGGCACCATCGCCGACGTCGTGCCCCTGCAGGGCGAGAATCGCATCGTGGCCAAGTACGGTCTGCTGGGCCTGGCCAACTCCAAGAACATCGGGATCTGCGCCCTGCTGGCCGCGGCCAACCTGACCGATCAGAAGCTCCACAGCGACCATGTAGGCTACTGGCTGGCCCCGCGCCTCAATGCCGCCGGGCGTCTGGGCCACGCTGGCCTGTGCGTGGAGATGTTCACCCGGGCCGATGCGGTACGGGCGATGGAGATCGCCACCTACCTGGAGGAGCAGAACCGCCAGCGGCAGGTGATCGAGAAGCAGATCGCCGCCGCCGCCCGGCAGATGGTCATCGACCGCGGCATGGACCGCGACGACTACCGGGCGATCGTCCTGGCTGGCGAGGGTTGGCATGCCGGCGTGATCGGCATCGTCGCCTCGCGGTTGGTGGACGAGTTCGGCAAGCCGACGGTGCTGGTGAGTTTCGACCCGGCTGACCCCGAGCGGATCGGGCAAGGCAGCGCCCGCAGCATCAGCGGCTTTGCCCTGGACGCGGCCCTGGCCTGCTGCAGTGAGCACCTGGCCGCCTTCGGGGGGCACGCGATGGCCGCCGGCCTGAAGGTCCACCGCGACTGCTTCGAGCGATTCGCCGAGGCGTTCTTCACCTGCGCCGCGGCTCAGCTGCGGCCGGAGGACCTGGCCCGGACGCTCTCGCTGGACGCCGAGGTGGACCTGGGGCAGGTGACGCCCTCGCTGATCGCCGAACTGGGCCGCTTGGCGCCGTTCGGGCAGGGCAATCCCAAGCCGCGATTCGCCACGCAGTGGCTCCGCCTGGCCGGTTCGCCCCGCGTAGTCGGCCGCAACCAGGACCACCTGCAGATGAGCGTCAGCGACGGGCGCAACGTCCGCAAGGCCGTGGCCTTCGGCATGGCGGCCCAGCTGCCCGCGATCCTGGCCAAGGGCATGCTCCGCCTGGCCTTCGAGCCGATCGCCAACGAGTGGAACGGCCGGACCAGTGCGGAGCTGCGCGTGGTGGATATCGACGTGGGGAAGTAAGCCGCGCCAGCCCCCGCCACCGTCCGGAGCGGATTTAGTTCGATTTAGCCCATCGACTAAATCCAGTCCCCGACCAATCCTGTTCGGCACAGGAATTGCTTAGCATAAGTGCCGGCCATGTCCGTGTATAAGCGCCACCTTATTGGCGCCCGGGCGAAAGCGCGTGCATGATCTTCTGCATGAGCGCCAAACGAGAACCGGTCACGGAAGATCGGCTCCGGAACTTCAAATACTTCGGCAAGATCCTGCCCTTGCTGGATCGGCTGCACGACGCCGGCACCGGGCGGGACAAGGCGGGCAACCGCATCCTGCACTTCGATCAGTACATCGCCCTGCAACGGCTGTTCTTCTTCAATCCCGTTATCAGCAGTCTGCGAGGCCTGGTCCAGGCTTCTCACCCTGCGCAAGGTCCAGCAGGAACTCGGCGTTTCGGCGACCAGTCTGGGCAGTCTCAGCGAGGCCGCCAGCGTCTTTGACGCCGAGTTGCTCAAGCCGATCATTGCCGAACTGGGCGTGCAACTGCGGCCGCTGACACATGACGCTCGCCTGGACGACCTGCCGGGGGTGCTCACGGCGGTCGATGGCACGGAACTGACGGCCCTGGCCGCGTTGGTCGAGGTGGGCTGGGAGGGACGCGGGGTCAAACTGCACACCCACTTCGAGCCGCTCAAGGGCGTGCCGGCGGACATGGACCTAACCGTGGCGGACGCCTCGGAGGTGGACCACCTGCTGGCCCATTTGCAGCCAGAGCGGGTCTACGTCAAAGACCGTGGCTACTGCTGTTTTCGGCTGTTTCAGGCCATTGTGGATATCGGCTCGCACTTCGTCTGCCGGGCGGGACAACAGCGTCTATCAGGTCATCGAGAACCGCTCCCTCTGGGCCGCGGCGAAGGCGGCCGGCATCGTCAGCGACCAGATCGTCTGGCTGGGCAGCGAGGGCAAGCGGGACGAACTCCGCCAGCCGCTGCGATTGATCCAGATCGCCTGCAAGCCGCACCGCAAACGGCACGCCGGCCGCGGCGGGCCCGAACAGGGCGAGGTCCTGCTGATGGCCACGAACCTGTTGGACGTGCCGGCCGAAGTGATTGCCTTGATCTACCGAAAAAGGTGGACCGTAGAACTGTTCTTTCGATTCTTTAAGTACGCGTTGGGCTGCCGGCACCTGCTCAGCCACGGGGCCAACGGCATCGAGATCCAGGTGTACCTGGCGATCATCGTCTGCCTGCTGATCTGCGCTGGACGGGCAAGAAACCGACCCTCCGGACGATCGAGATGATCCGGTTCTACTTCATCGGCTGGGCGGAACTAGACGAGTTGGAGGCCCACCTGGCCAAACTGCCGGCCATCCCCATTTGACCCACGCCGGGCGCAATTGACGCTCGCGGTCGTGGCCCTGGATGTTGTGCCGAATCGACCGGACTCCTCCGCTGCTTGGTCCCCCCTGCCCGCTGCGATCCTTGCCAGCTTTCCGCTTTTCCTTCAGACCGTCTCTGGCAATTGACGTGCCGAACGGGATTGGGCCCCGACTGCGTTCTTGTACCTGGCCACCTGCTCGCCTGATCCGGGCGCCACGTCCTCCTCCCGGCAGACTGAGTCTTGTCGCGTGTGTGACCACCCATCCGGGAGGTAGCGTGCCCGGGATGCGGCTGGAGTTCATACACGGGTCTGTCCCAGCCAGCCCGTCCCCGTTGCCACCAGTTCCTCATCCCGCTGCAGATCGTCCCGCATCGCCCGGACCCCTTGCTCAACTGGACCGGCCTTGCATTCCTCGACGCACAGCAGGGCGTGGAAGATCACGTACTGCAGCACGAACAATCGCAGGAGGGCGGGCAGGGCCTGACGCTCGGGATCACCCAGCGGCCTCTCGGATTCGTACGCCGCCAGGTACGTCGCCGCCAGGCCCGGCTCGAAGGGGCCCATCCACTCCTTCCTGGCCGCCACGCTGATCGCCCGGGCAAGATTGGCGGCCGGCGACTCCCAGCACAACAGGTCGAAGTCGATCACCGCTACGCGACCGTCCCGACCGAAGAGCACGTTGTACTGGCCGTAGTCATTGTGCGTGAGCATGCCGGGCAGGTCAGACAGCTGCCTGCTGACCTGCTCCACTCGCAGCCGGCCCCCGCGGACCAGATGGAGAGTCGCCTCGGCCGAGGAAGGGGGCAGGGCCTCGCCGACCCGCTGCTCGATGCCGATCCGGTCCAGGAACCCGAGGGTTTCGGCCAGAGGCACGATCCAGGCCCAGGTCTTTCGCTGGCGCGGCTGGCGGGCCCACCACGCCCAGCGTTCGGCGCCGGGAAGATCGGCCAACGCGGCGTGCAGCCGGGCCTGCAACCGGCCCAGTGTCGCCAGCTGTACATCGTTCGGGGGGACCGCGAGGGTCCCATCGATGTGGTCGAAGATCGCCCAGAAGCGCCCCTGTGCTCGACGAACGCCTGGTCGGTCGGCGTGCGCCGCTGGCGGACGGCGGGGAAGTCGAGGCGGGCCAGGTGCGCCAGGACGGCCGCCTCGAGGTCGAGCCACTCGCGGGTCCGGATGGCATGGCTCCCGCGGACGATGACGGTGCCGCCGGTCGTCGGAACGGCCCAGACGCTGTTGCCGCTGCCCGACGGCAGGAGCGCAATCGCCCGGGATGGGACCGGCAGCAGGCCATAAAGGCCCAGCACCTCCCGCAAGACAGCGGCATCGTTGGCATCATCCGTCATGGCTGCGTTCCACTCCCTCACCCGCACGCCTGCCCGTACAGGTCCTCGATCCGCCCGGCCAAGCCTGCCTGCGCCGGGTCGATCGCAACCACCGCCCGGACCAGGTCGAGGATCGACTGAGGCAACACGATGGCCGGCGGCGGCATGCCGATCCGCTGGAAGGCGCGGACGAGACCCGGCTCGGCGGCGGCCGGCCTGCCGCGTAGCAGGGCCTTGATGGCCCCGGTGGCGTTCATCAGGGCGCTGTGGGTGCGTGACCAGTCGTCACCGCGGGCGGCTGGATTGTCCCGGTCATAGTCCGGCTGATCCTGGATCGAGCAGCAGAAGACCTCGATATCCACCCGCCAGAACAGCGGCACGTCCCGGAACTGGGCGAACACGAGCCGGCGCCTGGCGGAGTTCTGGAAGTCCGGGTCGGACCGCAGGCTCTCGACCGGCTGAACGGCGGCGAGGATCGAGCCGGCGCGGGCGACGGCGGCGGCGAACGAATCATCCGGCAGAATCCAGCGGATGTCGATGTCGCTGTAAGCATCTGCGCGGCCGCTGGCCAGGGAGCCCCGCAGCGATGCCTGGGCGCCAGGCGCAGCCAAGGCCAGCGCCTCGACGAGGCCCCGGGCCAATCGATTGCGCACACGGATATCCAGCGACAGTGCAGGCATGGAAGCACCTCTCCGAACAGGATGCGGCACGGGCGCCGGTGCGGCTACGGCGTAATGCCGATCGCCTCGGGAATGCCCGTGTACCGCCTCGAGCCGATGGCGGCCTCGGGCAGGCCCTCCGGCCAGACCGACACCGATACGCCGACGTTGTTCTGGACACTGTCCAGTTGGAGAGTCGTGGCCACGTACCAGCGGGGCAGCTTGCGGATGTACGTGACGGCGAGTTCCTCGTTGGCGTTGCGGTCCAGGTCGAAGAACTCGCGGATGGCGAACGTGTGGATCTCGGTGGCCTTGTAGTTGGCCCCGAAGCCGATCAGGTTCGAGTTGCTGGCCTCGATGTCCCGCCAGCCCGCGAAGTAGCTCAGCCGCGGGTCTCGCTCCACGCCCAGCGTGAGGTTCTGGATGGCGACCTTGTCCTGGTCGAAGTCGTAGTTGGCGTCGTAGCTCAGGATCGTCGTGTCGCTCAGCCGCCAGGTGACCTTCGGCTCGGCGAAGTTGCGCGGGATGGAGTTCTCGGGACGCCACTGCACAACGTCCCCGCCGCTGATCAGGCGGTTCTTGGGCACGTCCCCGAAGAACCCCAGCGTCAGGTCGAAGGTCAGCCAGTCGACGCTGTGCCAGTGCCCCGGGCCGCCCCGCTGGGTCTGCCAGAGGTTCCGCAGCCGGTAGGTGAAGCCCTCGAACGGGTCGATGTCTTCCACCCCGTGCGTAAACGGCGTGAGCTCCCGGCTGCCCTCGTCGGCGTTGGCGAACCAGAAGGTCGTCTCGCTCTTGGCTACGTGGCGCAACCGGTACAGGTCCAGCACGCGGCTCTGGACGTCGTCAAAGACCGCCCAGGCCGTTGCGCTGCTCCGCGCGCCGTAGGCTGAAGAAGTCGCGGACCAGCGCCCCGTGATCCGGGTCGACCTCCGTCTGGTCCCAGTACGTACCGCGGACCACGCCGAAGGGCACCAGCCGGACCGGCCCGAGGTCCACGGGCACATCGGCCTCCTCGCGGAGGTCCGTGCGGGTGGTGGTGTGCGTCTCGCCCGTGTTGTCGATGTAGCGGTTCCAGTTGTACAGACGCCCGCTGTCCGGCATGTAGCGGACCAACCCGGCGCGGGCCTCGGTGAACGTCGTGACGTTGTTGTCAGCCAGGGGCTCGCCCAACAGGTAGAAACTGAAGTCCGGCAGGCTCTCGGACTGGGTCAGGAAGTCGTTGAGGCGGCTGTTGAGCAGCCCCGTGAAGGCCCAGTTGTCCTGCTGCTTCTTGACGTAGACGAGATTCTCCTGCGGCTTGCCGGTGTCATACTCGTGCCGGAAATACTCCTCCATGAAGTTCCGGTCCGACAGGTAGCTGAACTCCAGCGTCACCTGCCAGTCGTCCGGCAGATACTCGCGATGCCGCCAGGTGAAGCGCCCGCGCAGGTCGTTCGGCGGGGGGATATCCTCCAGCAGCCGCCCGAAGGTGTCCGTGCCCCCGTCGTCGATGATGTAGCTTCGCAGCATGCCGTTGTACGTGTCCCGCTTGTAGTCCATGTCCACGCCGGTCCCGGGACCGCGCTTGCTGTAGTAATCCAGGCGGAAGTCCGCGTCGAAGCCCTCGGGCGTGGCCAGCCCCATGAGCGGAAACAGGTTCCAGCGGCTGGCGCTGGTCACGCCCCACTCGTCGGAGAAGCCGAAGCGGTACGACCGAAGGGCCAGCTCTCCCTGGCGGACGTCCCCGCGGGTGTACGGCCACCACAGCAGCGGGACGTCGCCGACGTTGAAGGTGACGTCCGTGGCGGCAAACGAGCCGGCCTCGATCCCCACGACCTGGCCGGTCGCGTCCCGGGGCGTTCGGTCGACTACCACAACCTTCTCGGCCCCGATGTGATAGTGCGGTGTGTAAAACTCGTCCGTCGTGATCTTGGCGTTGGTGGCCTCGTACTTGTCGCGGGCCAGCTGCCGCACCTCGTCGGCCCTCACGTAGAACGGCACGCCCCGAGCCGCCTCGTTAACCCGGACCACCGCATCCAGGATGTACGCCTGGTCGTTGTTGAAGTCGTAATACAACCGGCGGGCACGGACCATCCTCTCGCCCACGGTCAGCACCACGTCGCCTTCCAGGTAGACCGCCGAGACCTCGCCGCCGGCACCCAGCGGACCGGCGGAGCGCTGCGCAGGCGGGGTGGACGGCGCACCCTCGTCCGAGCGCCGGCCGCGTCGCCGCGGTGCCTCCGGCAAGCGCGCTGCCCAGCGAATCCTCCAGTTGGGCGCCACGCAGCCAAATGACCGCCGCATCGGCGCGAATCTCCAGGAAGTCTCCCGTGCCTGTCTGGCCCTGGGCAACGTAGACGTTGCCGGTGGCCATCGAGACTCGTTGCTGGTCGACCACGAGCGATTCGAGGTTCTCGGCCCGGTAGATCACGCCGCGCCGCGGCGGCGCAGGCGGATGGCCCCCGGCTCGCGGGTCCGCAGGACGCTCAGCCCGGTTCCCGGCTCTGGCGACTGCCCCTGGCCCTGCTGGTAGGCCTCGCGGACGCGGCTGGCACGCTGGTACAGGGCCGTGTCCTCCGCCGAGCGGGTGGCCAGCACGCGATAGTTGACCCCGACGTTGCCGAAACTGTTCAGGGTCGCCAGCAGCACGTCGCCGCGGGTGACCGTGCCGCCGGGCTCAACCACCTTGGCATCCCGCCACAGGAAGATCGCCAGGCTGGCGTAGATTCGCCCCTGGTACTTGGCCCGCTGGATCCAGACCACCGCGTCATTGGCGCTGACGTGCCGTTGGCCCATGTCCAGCGAGAAGTCCCCTTCATACTGGATCACCTGCGTGTCCGGCGGCTCCTGCCAGATATAGCAGTGCCGCCCGAAAAGCTCGACGTTCTGCTCGCTGATGCCGGAGGGAAGAAAGGCCGGTCCCGCTGTCGGAGCGGCCGGGGGCGGAAGCTCCTGGGCCGCGCACCGCGCGGGCCACAGGACGCACAGTCCCTGCGCAGCTAACAACCCCGCAAGAATCGGTTTCAGATACCTCATCGCTGAGCGGCCCACGCCGGCACAGTGCTTCTCGTTGAATACAGACTAGAGCCAGCTTCAAGGCCGCTTCTTTGCATGCCATGGGCAGACAGGCTGCCCGTGCGGGGGCCTTGAAACCACTCCTAGTAACTCGCGATACGGACCGGACTTCGCGCTTTTTTTGCCGCGCCGTGGGTCGATTATAGCCACCCCCGAAGGGGTGTCAACGAACCGGCCCTAGCCCCCCCCTCCCGCTCCCGGCCTCCCGTCTCGGCCGATAATTCTTATCAAGAAAGGGTAATAGGGCGGTCTCGGTCCGTATATACCATGGGAACCACTGCTGCGATCCCGCGGGTACCGCGGCGGATGCCTCGCCCTCCTCCCGGTCGCTGACGCCGGCATCCCCTACCAACCTTCTCCGGGAGCCGGGCATACGGGCTCCAACGGCAAATGATCGGCGGAGCGCAAACAGAACGGCGGCGGGAGCCGCCAAGCTCCCGCCGCCGGGTGAGTTCTTCGCTTCTGCTAGGATGGACCCGCCTATTTGGAGCCCAGGGCCGTAAAGAACCACTCCCAGCCGCGGACCATCTCCACCGGCATGATGTGGTGCTCCGTCTGGAGGTTGGCGACCCGGCAGTCGTCCCCCCACGTCGATACCCGCCAGATGTCGCTGACGTTCGTCAGCTTGCCCGTGTTGCCGTCATAGTTATAGTTCCACCGTATGTCGTGCCATTGGCCGTCGCTGTTGCTGTGGCCGTCCATGTACGCCACGTTGGCAAACCCGCTGTGACGCGTGCCGATGAACACCTTGTTGCCCCAGCCCACGTGCCAGCCGTCGTAGTTCGTCCCCGGCGGCCCGTCATAGGGCATGCCCTTGGGCTGCGGGCGGTACTCCCGGCCATCCGCCAGGTACATCACCCGCCCTGGGTTGTCGATCTGGCTCGGGTCCGTCGCCTGGATCCAGCAGAAGGGCTCGGGGTAGTTCCCGGTGTTGACGTTCTGTGCCTCATTAGGCGACTTCTGAAAGACGTAGACGCCGGCCACACCCCGCTGCTGGTTGTTATATCCCTGCCCCGAGTTATTGCCGAGGGTCGGGTCCGGGATCGGCGGGTTCGTGCCGCCCTCGCCGGGCTGGCTGGGCGTCCTGGGGTGCCCGTCGATCGGCGGAGTGCCGCAGCGGATCGTCCCGGAGGTCACGTAGAAGGCCGCGTACTGGAACAGGAAACTCTCCAGCGGGGTGCCCTCGTTCTTGCTGGGGTCGGCGATCTCCGGGTTCCACTGGAACATCAACTCCCGCCGGGCCGCCGGACAGACCACGATGTCGGGCAACTCATCCTCGCTCAATAGGTACCAGACGAAGTGCCCGATGCCGTTGCCCGTAGTGATCTTCCGCGGCGGGGTCATCCGCATGGCGTACGTCATCAGCCAGCCGATGTTGGGGTCCCATCCGCTCGAACTCATACTCACGCCCCCCACGTTGAAGGCCGGGGGAAAGGCATACTGCGGATACGGGGCATGCGGCGGGTAGTACTTGTACTCGCTCTGGTAGATGTGGACGGCTCGCCCGAACTGGCCGACGTTGTTCGAGCAGAACACCTTCTTGGCCTGCTCGCGGGCCTTGCCCAAACTGGGCAACAGGATCGAGACCAGCAACGCGATGATCGCTACCACGACCAGCAGTTCGATGAGGGTGAAACCCGGCTTGCAGCGTGTCCTGATCATGACGCCTCCTCCATACTTGAAGAATATCCACTCCGTACAACGCTGTGCCTCTGGCGGAAGTCTACGAGTCCCCAACTGTCCACGGCAACGGTTTCCGGAGAGAACAGTCGAATAGACACGATGTAAGTGATGCAGTTAGCGACAGTTACATCAATACACGATACTGCGTCTGGCCTGCGCGGTCGCCGAACAAAAGAGGGACCCCTGCGACAAGCCAGTCACCTGGGTGCCGCGGATCCGCGCAAACAGAACGGCGGCGGGAGCCTCGCAGCTCCCGCCGCCGGATAAGCGTATCGCTGTTGCCGGCTGTCCTACTTGGAGCCCAAGGCCGTGAAGAACCACTCCCAGCCGCGGACCATCATCACCGGCATGATGTGGTGCTCCGTCTGGAGGTTGGCGACCCGGCAGTCGTCCCCCCACGTCGATACCCGCCAGATGTCGCTGACGTTCGTCAACTTGCCCGTGTTGCCATCAAAGTTATAGTTCCACCGTATGTCGTGCCATTGGCCGTCGCTGTTGCTGTGGCCATCCATGTACGCCACGTTGGCAAACCCGCTGTGACGCGTCCCGATGAACACCTTGTTGCCCCAGCCCGCGTGCCAGCCGTCGTAGTTCGTCGCCGGCGGCCAGTCATAGGTCGTGCCCTTGGGCTGCGGGCGGTACTCCCGGCCATCCGCCAGGTACATCACCCGTCCCGGGTTGTCGATCTGGCTCGGGTCCGTCGCCTGGATCCAGACGTTGTACTCGTTGTAGACATCCCCGCGGTTGAGGTTCAGCGCCTCCCCGGCCGTCTTCTGGTAGACCCACACGCCGGCCACGCCCCGCTGCTGGTTATCATATCCCTGCCCCGAGTTATTGCCGAGGGTCGGGTCCGGGATCGGCGGGTTCGTGCCGCCCTCGCCGGGCTGGCTGGGCGTCCTGGGGTGCCCGTCGATCGGCGGAGTGCCGCAGCGGATCGTCCCGGAGGTCACGTAGAAGGCCGCGTACTGGAACAGGAAACTCTCCAGCGGGGTGCCCTCGCCCTTGCTGGGGTCGGCGATCTCCGGGTTCCACTGGAACATCAACTCCCGCCGGGCCGCCGGACAGACCACGATGTCGGGCAACTCATCCTCGCTCAAGAGATACCAGACGAAGTGCCCGATGCCGTTGCCCGTAGTGATCTTCCGCGGCGGGGTCATCCGCATGGCGTACGTCATCAGCCAGCCGATGTTGGGGTCCCATCCGCTCGAACTCATACTCACGCCCCCCACGTTGAAGGCCGGGGGAAAGGCATACTGCGGATACGGGGCATGCGGCGGGTAGTACTTGTACTCGCTCTGGTAGATGTGGACCGCTCGCCCGAACTGGCCGACGTTGTTCGAGCAGAACACCTTCTTGGCCTGCTCGCGGGCCTTGCCCAAACTGGGCAACAGGATCGAGACCAGCAACGCGATGATCGCTACGACAACCAGCAACTCGATGAGGGTAAACCCTCGTCGCCCACGAGCGGACATAGGACTCTCCTTAGAGGGCGCCGACACAACCCTTCTTCCAACAGCCCGGCAAATCACCTGGACGGGCTGGACCACCCCGTCCCCTACGATCCCACAACTATGGCAACAGGTTGTTGACCTCGTCTAAGCTTCTTATCGAGCTGGTCCGCCAAGGGAACCAGGGCCTTTGCATCCTCGGGCTTGCCTGACGTTTTTGCCGCTGACCACTTGGGAACCAGCGTGTCGTCGAGGAACTTCGCGGTCTCCTGGAGCTTGGCCTGGATCGCCTTCTTCTTGTTGTCGTCCGACACGCGCCTATTCACCATGTACGGGATCTTTTCGCAGATCAGGATCGCCATCAGACCCATGCGACCGTCCGGACCGCCGCCGTGGCCTTCGCTCTTGGCCTCGGCCTGGCCGGCGGCAAAGGTGGTTTTCAGGTCGGCCAGAATCAGCTTGGCATTCTTAACAGTGTTGTCAACCGCGGCTGCGCTTCTGGGCGGCATCGCCGCAACCGCTGATCAGCACAGCGGGCACAACCAAGAGACCCGTCAGCAACGCTATTCGAGCGAGTTTCATCCGTCGCGCTCCTTGCTCAGTGTTTGCCACGCCCCCGGCCGTCCGCCGGCATTTGCTGACCGGTCATTCCACGCCCGGCGGACCTGCTGTACAACGAAACCGGAACTATTTTGCACGCCCACCGAACTGAACACAAGCTGTCCTTTCAACATATTTCAGCTCCATGACAACACGCCGGCCACTCGCCCATTCAGCAACAGCCACAGCCCCCCTGCCCAAATCGGCCTATCGGAGGTATCATGTCCTGGTCAGACGGCTCGACGGCGCGTGCAATAGGGCGGCAACAGCGAGACGGGAACGCATAACCCATGTTGGCACAACTGGTCATCGAGAATCTGGCGGTCATCGAGGGGGCCGCCGTCGAGTTCGATGCGAAACTGAACGTCCTGACCGGACAGACGGGGGCCGGCAAGAGCCTGCTGGTCGGGGCGATCGAAGCCCTGCTGGGCCTGCGAAGCAGCCGGGAGATGCTCCGGGCCGGGGCCGCCGAGGGGCGCGTCACCGGGCTGTTCCTGCTGGATGACGACGGGGCCAGGCGGCAGGCGGCCCAGGTGCTGGATGAGGCCGAAACCAGGCAGGAATTGGTCGTTTCGCGGCGGATCCAGGAGAGCCGCTCGATCGCCTCGGTTAATGGCAGGCCCGTCGCAGCCAATACCTTGCGGGAGCTGGCTGAAGTGCTGATCGACATCCACGGCCAGCACGAACACCAGTACCTGCTCAAACCGTCCAACCAGCTGGCGGTCCTGACGGCGTACGCCCAGGCCCAGGACCTGTCAGAGCAGGTCCGCCTGGCCTGGCAGGACTGGCAGCAGCTGCACGGTCGCGCAGCGGAGCTCACCCGGGACCATCAGCAACGAAGCCAGAATGCTCGAACTTTATAGATTTCAGGCAGAGGAAATCGATCGCATCAATCCAGCAGCCAAAGAGTTCGAGGATTTGCAGGCTGAGCATCGCCGCCTGGCGAACCTGGAAAGGCTACGGCAGCTGGCTGGCCAGGCAGCCGCGATCCTCGGCGAGGGTGAGGAGGCGGCCCTGGACAGTCTTCGACAGGCGAGTGCGGCCCTGGCGGAGATGGCGCGGCTGGATGGTGCAGCCGGCAACCTGCAGAGGGCATGCGACGAGGCACTGGCCGGCCTGAACGAGCTGTCGATCGATGTGGCCCGGTACGTGGAGTCGCTGGACCTGGACCCGGGACGGCTGGAGTGGGTCGAGGCGCGGATCGAGCAGATCCAGCGCCTGTGCCGCAAGTACGGCCAGACGGTCGAGGACGTGCTGGCGCATCGGCGGAGGATCGGGGAGGACCTTAAGCGGCTGGAGACGCTGGAGACCGACTTCGGACATCTCGACGCGCAGATCGCCGCGGCCCGGGACAAGTACATGCGGCTCGCCAGGCGCCTCAGCCAGGGGCGCAGACAGGCCAGCGCGAAGCTTGCCAGGGCGGTGATGGCGGAACTGGCGGAGCTGGGGATGGACAAGGCCGTCTGCGAGGTCCAGCTGCAGGAAGCCCCGCCCGGGCCGTCGGGAGTGGAGACGGTGGAGTTCATGATCTCGGCCAACCCGGGGCTACCGCTGCGGCCGCTCCGCCAGGTGGCCAGCGGCGGGGAGCTGAGCCGGACGATGCTGGCGATGAAGAGCGTGCTGTCGGCCGACGCGCGGTGCAGCGTGCTGGTCTTCGACGAGGTGGACGCCAACGTGGGCGGGCGGATGGGGTCGGTGATCGGACGGAAGGCTGGCGGCGCTGGCGCAGCGCAACCAAGTGCTATGCATCACGCACCTGCCGCAGATCGCGGCCTACGCCGACCGGCACATGGCGGTACACAAGACCAGCAGTGCCAAGAGCACGCGGACGGAGGTCCGGCTGATCGAGGACGAGGCGGAGCGGATCGCGGAGCTGGCGGAGATGATCGCCGGCAGGAATGTGACGGAGACGACGCGGCAGCAGGCGGAGCAGCTCTTGGCGGAGGCGCGGGGGGAGATGCGGAAGGCGGCCCGCAAGCCGGGCGGGAAGACAGCCGGGCGGCGAAAAGGATAAGGCGGACATTCGGAAACTGCAGGATGACAAAGATTGAACGAGTCATGCGCGAGCTCAGCGATCTGCGGGATTTCTATGTCGGGATCCAGCGGATGAAGAGATTGGCCCAACAGGGGGACCAGACGCTGCAACAGCAGGGCCAGGGCTTGGGGAAAAGGGGACAGGTTACAGGGGATAGCCGGCAACAGCAGGGAACGGCAGACAGCCACAAAGAGTGACAATCGCTGCCTACTCTGTCCTCCGTCTCTGCGTGCCTGCGTGGTTCCCTTCGCCGCCTCTTGGACCGCCGGGCAGCGAGGCCGCCGGCCGCGTCGCCGCCCCCGGCTGGCTCGCCGGTGCAGCCTTGTAGCACGACACCCGGTGCGCGAAGTCGCTGAACTCGCGCTGCCGGTCGGCTGGCACGTAGTACAGGTCCCCCTGCTCGGTCTTGACCCGGCAACAGCCCCGCATCGCGACCACCGAACTGGTCGTGCGGCGATAGATCCGCTCGTCGTCGAGCCGGTCCACCTGCTGGTCGTACAGCGCCCGGACGGCGTCCTGCTCAGCCGCGGGGGCGCTGGTGATCCCCAGGCCCGCGGCCGTGCTGTTGGCAAGGGTCGGCTGGAACATCTGCTGGAAGGAGTTCAGCGAGACGTTCGCGCCGTTCGCCGCGGCGGCATTGGTCGGATTGGTGAAGAACTGCACCTGGCCCGACATGCTCACGTTGTACGTCAGGTTCGAGGTGAACGACTGGTAGGTCATCTGGACCATCGTCCGGCCGGCGTCGCGGCGGGCGAGGTTATACAGGAGAGGAACTTATTCAAGGGCATGGGCGGAAACATCTTTCACCGCGCATATAGTTAACGCCCGGCAAGCATGCCGTGTCGGGATTTTTCGGTTGACCGTAGTATGGCAAAATGCTAGGCTTACGTTTGTCCGGTGGATGTTGCGGCAGACATGCCCGCAGGGACAGGGTTTTGCCGGCAGCGACACTGGGCCGAGCGGTTTCTCGAACCATATAAGGCTGTCCGAAATGGCAGACGCAGGCCATCAGGACGTATTGAGTCAGGTTCGAGGGCCGGGCGTTGAGCCTGCCACAGGCGTGTGGCGGGTTGGGCTAGGCTCGGGTTGCCCTGCCGTCGACAGCGGCCGGGTCCGGGGTGGCTGGTCCCAAAAAAAAGGAGGTGGTCCAGTGTCTACCTGTCACTGTAGTTGCAGGAGTGCTGCCGCAAGGTAGCAAGACGCAGGCTGCCTCGGGCAGCACAGCACGGTACGGCTTAGACGCTTAGCGCGTAAGCCAGTACTCTCAGGGGCCGCGGGACGATTGTCCGGCGGCCCCTTCCTTTTCCGGGCGGTCCGGAGCGGGACAGGCCATTTCCGCCCCGCGTATTGCGAAATCACCCCGCCGGACGTACAAATAGGAGTCCCAACCTGGTAACAGCAGTTGGCCAGGCGAGGCTGTGATCGACGGGAACGCCTGTGGCGGCAGGCTTACCAGGCGTGCCGGTAGACGGGGCCCCAGGGAGCATGGGCCTTGCGCCGCAGGCATGGATTGCCTGCACGGAGACGACGTTGGGCCGTTGGCAGAGCCTACGACTGCTGGAAGAAAACCATACATGCGCATCCTGCTCGTCAATCCCGCTGATACACGTACGCAGGGTTATCACACGATCGGCAGCAAGATCCCCCACCTGGGCCTGCAGGTGCTGGCCCAGCAGACACCGTCTTGCCACCAGGTCGAGATCCTGGACGAGATTTTCGGCCCGCACAAGACCGAATCCACGATCCGCGCGGGCGGGTACGACCTGGTGGGGGTCACGGCCTACACGTGCAGCGTGACGCGGGCGTACGAGATCGCCGGGATCTGCCGCGAGGCGGGGATCCGGTCGATCCTGGGCGGACCCCATGCGTGGGCCTGCCCCGACGAGGCGGCCCGCTACTTCGATTCCGTCGCCGTCGGCGAGTGCGACGAGATCTGGCCCCGGATCCTCGAGGAGGCGGCCGCCGGCCAGCTGCAGCCGCCGCTACGACGGCACGATGCCGCGGATCGACAACGGCTATGGGCGGGCGGCGCAGCATATCCGGCCGATGAACGGCAAGTACAGCGTGGCGGCGCTCCAGACGAGCCGGGGCTGCCCGGTGGGCTGCGACTACTGCAGCGTGACGCGGTTCAACGGGGGGGTCATCCGCCGGCGGAGCGTGGAGGCGATCATCGACGAGTGGAACTCGACCCCCCTGCCCTTCATCTTCGTGGTGGATGACAACTTCTTCGGGGTCGGGCCGGCCCATGCCACCTGGGCCAAGGGGCTGCTGCGGGAGATCATCAAGCGCGGCCGGAAGCGGCTGTGGTTCAGCCAGACGTCGATCAACATGGGCGACGACCTGGAGGGGTTGCGGCTGGCGTACAAGTCGGGCTGCCGCGGCATGCTGGTGGGCATCGAGAGCTTCAACGCGGCCAACCTCAAGGACTTCCACAAAGGCCTCAACACGAAGAACCTGGACCGCTACCGGGAGCTGGTCGCCAACTTCCACAAGGCGGGCATCAGCGTCTTCGGGGCGTTCATCATCGGCGGGGACGACGACACCCCCGAGACGGTGGCCGAGACGGCCGCCAAGGCCGTGCAGATCGGCGTGGACACGATCCAGATCACAAACCTGACGCCGCTGCCGGGCACGAAGATGTTCGACCGGATGATGGCCCAGGGCCGGGTGACCGCCTTGAACTTCCCGGAGGACTGGCGGCGGTACGCGTTCATCGAGACGGTGTTCAAGCCGGCGCGGATGACGGCTGACGAGCTCGACGAGGCGATGTACAAGCTGCGCTGCGCGGCGGCGGCGGAGAAGTGGGTGTGGAAGCGGACGCTGCGGACGTTCCTGGCGACGCGGTCGCTGACGTCGGCCCTGTTCATCCATGGGATCAACAAGGGCTGGAAGCGGATGGCCAAGAAGCAGATCTCGGAGGATTGCCACCGCTACGGCAAGGTTTTCGGCCGGCACGAGCTGGACCTGCGGCTGCGGCAGGCGTTTACGATGATGGGGGTGTAACGGACGGGTTCAGGGTTCGGGGTTCAGGGTTCGGGGTTCAGGGTTCAGGGTTCGGGGTTCAGGGTTCAGGGTTCAGGGAATAGGGGACAGGGGACAGCAGGCAAAGGGAGAAGGCGGGACGCGGGACGCGGGTCGAACGGCAAGAGACAGGGCGCGGGGTTCGGCAGGTACGGAGACTGGGGGCGACGGAAGGAGACAGGGGACCGTGGGCGGCAGGCACATCGTGTCGCGGGTGATGGGGACGGTCATATCGGCATGGCTGCTGACCTTGCCGGGCTGCCATCGCAATACGAGCAACCTGGCCAGCACGCCGCGGCAGATCGACGCGCGAACGGAGGAGGTCTCGGGGCGGATCTTCGAACTGGAGTACAACGCGCCGCGGACGCCCAACAGCCAGTGGCGCTACCGCGGGCTGCTGGGCGAGTACCACATGATGGACTACTACGGCCTGGGCCGGGTGTATGACCAGCCGGAGTATCGCTACACCCTCCGCACGCACAAGGACAACCTGCCGCAGGGCTGGCCGAAGCAGCCCCAGCCGCCCGTCAAGACCACGATCAGCAAGGAAGACGAACAGTACTTCGACATGATGCAGGAAGAGGAGCGGCGGGAGAAGATCCGCACGGGGGAGATGGGGATTCACTGGTAGGCTCCGGGCCAGCAGGGATATCGTTATCCTCGTCGGCGGACGAGAGGGGCGCAAGGCAGCTGCGGCGCGGACTGGGAAGCGAAATGAGTCATATGCATTACAGTTGAACCATGCGCGGCAGGCGAGCATGGCCGGACCTGCAACATACCCTTCCGAAAGGGCATTACCCCATCCGCAAGGCCATGGCGCCCGAAACCAGGGGCGAGAGGTCCAACTGTAGACCGTATTAAGTTCCTATCGCATCCCCTTATTGCACCCTCTCCGTTGGTACCCCTGCAGCGAGTGACGCTCGTTGACACCGTCATTGACAATGCCTGCGAACAGTGGCATCTAGCCCAACTTTCGCACTTGGACAGGGCCAAAGGCCCTGCCGGTAGCGCCAGCCCCAGTTTTTCTCAAAGGTCGGCACTACAGGAGGACGGGGCCGCGGGCAGGATCGCCTCGCCGCCGCGGATCCGCGGCGGGGGCTGCGCCGGCAACCGCAGGGGCAACTTGTCCAGCACCAACTCCTGCTCCGCCTCCGGCTCGATGTACCGCGGCATCACCAAGAGCCGGCCATCGGTCGTCGGGATGCACACGTCCACCATCCGGATCAACGCCAACTTCTCCAGCACCGCTTGCGGCGTCAGACCGGCCCCCGCCGGCCGCAACTTCATCCGCAGGCTGGCCAGCAAGGCATAGCCCAGGAACGCCACCAGGATGTGCGCCTCTACCCGTGCCTGCGTCTGATGCTCGATCGGACGCAACGCCAGGTCTGTCTTGAAGTGCTGGAAGGCCTGCTCCACCTGCACCAACTGCATATACATCTGCCAGAGGCTCACGCCGTCTTTGGCGACGCCGGCCGGCAGAAAGCCCCGCAGCAGGTACGCCCCTTCCCGCTGCCGCCAGGCCCGCCCGCCAGCCCCATCGAACCCGCAGCGGAACGTCGAGCGGCTCACCGGCTCACCCTCTTGGGGCAGGTGGATCTTCACGAACCGCTTGACCTGCCCCGCCTTCGACCGCAACGCCCCGATCTTCTGCAGCAATACGTCCCGGCTGACCTTGCGACGCTTCAGGGCATTCAGGCCTTTGACCAGTCGCTTGAGCCGGCGTCGGTGGATCGCCTGCTCCTTGCTACGGCGATCCTCGCTACGGGCCAGCACATACACCTCGCCCTCCTGCTGGATCAGTTTGACCTGCAATCCCTCGTGCACCTGGCTCCAGGACTGATCCAGCAGGGCTTGTTCCATCTGGCTCAAGCGGCTCTTGGGCGTGCCCACCAGGTAATGGATGTCCTCGGCCCGCATCTCCCGCAAGGTCTGCTCGGTCGGCACGCCCCGGTCCATCACCCAGATCCGGTTGGCCTTGCCGTAGAGCGACTCGATCTTGCGCAGGAAGGTCCTCAGGGTGGTGTTGTCCACCGTGTTGCCCGCCAGGACCTCGTAGGCCAGCGGCAGTCCGTCCGGCGTGACCACCAGGGCGATGACCACCTGCCGGCAGTCGCCCCGACCGTCGCGGCTATAGCCATGCCGGGCCTTGGGGATCTGTTTACACTGACCCTCGAAGTACGTGCTGGTCAGGTCGTACAGCAGGATGTCGAACTTCGCATCGAACAGGGTCCGCCACTGGTCCACCAGGTGTTGGTGCAGGGCGTCCTTGTGCGCCACCAGCCGATCCAGGCAGCGATACAGCCGATCCTTGCCTACCGCCGCAAAGTCCACCCCCAGCAGTTCATCCAGGGCCGTCTGCAGGAACCACTGCCGGTGCACCTGCCATTCACTGGCCGGCGCCACCAGCCGGTTGATCGCCAGGATGGCCAGGACCTGCTGCCAGGGTACGTCCCCTCGCTGATCAGCCAGGCAGTGGGTCCAGAACCGATCCAACTGCAACTGGCGCCAGAGCGTCAGGCCCAGCCAGCAGTCCCCGAAGGCCCGCGCCGCCGCACGCGCAGGTCGCTCATCCGCAACGACAGGGCATTGACCGCGTCGGCCGGGATAGGTCGATCCTCGGGAAACAGCGACATCTGGCAGGTCTCGTGCCGCTGCTCATCGAAGACTTCCAGACTCTTTCGCCAGGCGGCCTCCTGGTCATCGTTGATCTCGCCGAGGTAGAGCACCTGGCGCTGGACCACGCGATCGGCCGCCAGGCGGCGGTTCTCCACCACGCTCCAGTAGCGATGCCACTTGCCGTTCTTGAAACGCCGTTTGCTCCGCAGGAACATGGCCCAGCTTATAGCCCACGCCCCGGCCGGCTTACAAGACTTGCCGCCCAAGTAGGTCGGCACTACACGCCAAAACGACTGGAAAACCGCACGCACGTCCCCGCCGCACCCGTTGGCGGCTCAAAGATTCTCGCAAAGTGCGAAGGTTGGGCTAGCTGGCGTCTTGACATGACGCGGCGATATTCATGCACAAGCGGACCATCGTTATCCCAAACGGGAGGCAATATGGACCTAGATACCTGTCAAAGTCCCTCCATCATCGGGAAAGATCCATCCAAGCCAGTAGTAGGGGGGCCAGACTACAAAACGGTCGTCGATCTGATCAAACACGTGGATACTCTCTATGCGGATGACAGAAAGTATAGCCAAGTTGTTGTGGGGGCCCTTCTTACTGTGGTGGTCTTCGCCATCCCACGGCTTGATGCCGTCCGGCTACCGTCCTTGGCGGTGGCTGTCCTTGTTGTGATACTTCTGGTCGCCCTTGACGGGTTCGCAACGCGCGTACGGTACGACGTGCAGCGGGCCATATGGATAAGTATCGCCCGCAAAATGGAGGCAGGGGACGTTGACGATATGATGGGACCGTTCCTTAGCCAGGAGAGATGGTCAAAGGCTTTGCCGATGGGTTTGCCGATCAGTTGGTTGGACAGAAGACTCTACAGATGCGGGTTTCCGAAACTAGCGCGGACCTACATTACAGTGCTGGCGCTCGTCTTCCTTGCCGTCGCCATGGTGTTTATGATCCGATAATCGCCCGCAATAATGATCCCCGCCAAGCCGACGCACAAAGGTGTCAGGAAGAGTTTTACGACCTCTGTAAATCTTCCTGACAAAGGTGTCAGGAAGAGTTTTACGACCTCTGTAAATCTTCCTGACACCTTTTCCCGTCCCGAGCAGTGGCTGACCTTCAAGCGGCCGGCGCCGTAGGCGACATGGTGGTCGATGTACAGATGGTGACGGGAGTGACGTTGATCGGTAAATGTACCTGACACCTTTTCCGGTAAAATGTACTTGACACCTTCACCCTTTCCACGGACGCGATTCGGCTTCGTTTGATGCTTGTTCCGCCTTGTTATAGCAGGCTAGGCACTCGGCCACCGTTGTGAACCTCGGTTCGTCCTTCATTTGGCTGAACCATTCCTCCAAACCCGGTTTGCCGTCACGCTTGATGGCAAGGAGATAGCACAGATCCACCAGCGAAGCACCCGCGTAGAAACCGATGCCCTTGAAACTCCCGCCGTAGGTATTCAGCATGAATCGGTTGAGCATATTCGCATGCGTCGTGATGGCCGCCTGCAATTGTCCCATGTCCCGTACGCCGACCAAAGACAAACCGTTGATTAGTCTATCTATGAAGTCCGGTGAGAATGCATCGGCATCGACTGTGCCTTGGTGCTCAATGAGATAGGCATTAAGGGTAGCGACACCCTCGCTAACCCGAATGAACGCGTTGAGGGATGCCTTATCCAGCATGACGGAAGAGGGGTCTGTTGCCAGTTGCTGTTTCAAAGTCGATTCGTAATTCTTCAACGTGTCGCGGATGTCGCGGAATTCGGCGTCGGCCAATTCGAGCAGGCCTGCCAACCGAGAGAAACGTCGCCTGACTTGTTGGGGTATTGCGCGAAGGCTCTTGTAGCCCAGATCGTGTTCTATCTCGGCCCAAGCGTGCTGGAGAATGGACCGTATCTGGATCTCCGCGGAATCCCGCAAACTGCCGGAACTCCGTTTGCTGTGCCCGCGTTTGCGAAAGACGTAGGACGTAATGCAAGCATGAATAGCCGAAACGATCAGGGTCGAGCAACGTTCGTTTGTCGATGGAGTTAGCCCAGTCGATATCAAACTCCCCCCGAATCACGGCCGCGACCGCATCTACTTCATCCGGGAAGTAGGTGATGACACGAATCCCAGCGAGATCAGTGATGTGCGAGAGGTCGGAGCAATCTCCTGGCTTTGATTCCAGTTTCCAGCGCAGACTTTCTGCGTCCTTTGCCCTAGCCGAAACCGAGTGAACACGGATGTTCCTTTCGGCAACGTGGTCCTTGATCAATACCACAAGAAGGTGTCCAAACTGTTCGTAGGCCGGGCGATCTCGTTCATATTGCTGCAAGAGGAAGTCCTGCCAGGGCATCGTGCGTCGACCGCATCGCTTACCATAGGTATCAAGCAGATGACGCCAGCGTTCGCGCGCACCGTCGGGGTCATGTAAGGTGCGCGCAATCATTCGGTCTCCTTCGCTACCATCAGCACCATCCGCATCTGTCCAGCCACATTCGCGATACAACTCGTCAGACCAAGTGATATGCTCAGACGCCTCGCGCATGAGTTCTTTGCCGAGTTGTGCCAACTCGGCCGGGACACGCGACGCAATTGCGCGCCTCTCCCAGCGATCCCACGGGAAGTCACCGGCATTGCAGCGGATATGACGGTGAAGCCCTGGCGGTCGTTCGTCGGTGGCTGTGCCGAATGGCAGATACTCCACCCGCACGCCCTCAACTGTTGTGGGTTCCTTTGTCCACACCTTCATTCTGGTCACCCATTGCCAGTCAGTTTCGCCGAATGCCCGGCGAACTGACGGCCAGGTAGCCGCTGGTTCGGCTCTCATGTTGCTGCATCCAGACTTGCCTCCAAGCATTCCGTTTTGAAGTCGCAGCGCCTACACTCGGGCGAATCCTCGTTGATGTTGCCGTAGCATCGTTGGACGCGAACCGGAAAAGGTGTCAGCAATCCGGGGACACCATACGCAGTTCGCCGCTGCGCCATATCCGAATCATACCACACCAGGGCCTCTCCAACAACAGATCAGTATGGCGTGCCCGGATTGGGCGGGTTGGGATTGGCTCAGCCACGGCGCACCCTCAAGCAAAAGACACTTGGGGGTGGCACCAAAACTGATACACAGGTTTCAACTGCAAAGCGTATCATGTCCCCAGCCTGTCTATCCGGAGGCAGGCGCGCGGGCGGCCGGGGCCGACGCGGGCGGTTCGCTTTGCGGCTGCACGAAGCTCGGCCGCCCGTAGATGTCGAACTCGATCGTGCGCCCCAGGATCGTGCGGCGCGTCTCGGAGAGATGACCGAGGGTCCCGAACCCCAGGGCCAGGACCAGGCCGGTCAGGCCGATGGCAACGGACACGGGCCTGCGGCGAGGGTGCCGCTGGATCGTGCGATCGAGGAACGGCCAGACGAACAGCAGGAGGAACGGGATGTTGCCTACCAAGATCCCGAAGACCTTGGCCCGCTCTCCCGAGAAGTACTTGAGCAGCTGGTAGGTCGGCAGGAAGTACCACTCCGGCTTGATGCCCTCGGGGGTTTCCAGGGGATTGGCTGGCGTGCCGATCTCCCAGGGGCTCAGGACCGAGAGGGTCAGCAGGATGCCCAGGACGGTCAGGATCACCGCGCCCTCCTTGGCCATGTGCACGGGCCAGAAGGGGATGCCGGCGGAGGGCGGGTAAGGTTTCTCCTCGCCCACGGGCTCCATCGTCGCCAGGTTCTGGAGCCGGACGAACAGCAGGTGCAGACCGACCAGAAACGCCAGGACCCAGGGGAGCACCACGACATGAACGGTGAAGAATCGCGATAGCGTTTCGCGCCCGACGGCCGAGCCGCCCAGCATGACGGTGCGGACCGCCTGGCCGATACCCGGCACGGCCCCGGCAATCTCGGTCCCGACGGTAGTGGCCCAGTAGGAGAGCTGGTTCCAGGGCAGCAGGTAGCCGCTGAAGCCGAAGGTAATCGTGACCATCAGGATCAACACCCCGACGACCCAGGTCAGCTCTCGGGGCTTCTTGAAGGATCCCATGAAGAACGTGCGCGTCATGTGCAGCGTCACGAACAGCACCATCATCGTCGCCCCCCACGCATGCAACTGGCGGAACAACCAGCCGCAGGTCACGTGGGCGTGCAGGTACTGGATGGACTTGAAGGCCTCCTCCGGCGTCGGCCGGTAATAAAGCAGCAGCAGGATGCCGGTAACCACCTGGTTGACGAAGAGCATGAGCGAGACGCTGCCGAAGACATGGGGCCAGCCGGTATTCGGCGGCAGGGGCTTGTGCATCTGCTTGTCGACGAAGTGACGAGCGGTTTCCATGTCATACCGCTCATCCAGAAACCGGTTTACCGTGCGCTTCAGATCGGCCATAACGTGTCTCCTGGCGTCCGCTCGATCGCGGAGAAGGCATCAAAGCGAGACGTACACCTTGCCTTGTACGACAGTGGCGCCGAACTCGACAAGGGCCTTCGGCGGCGGGCCCGAGACGACCTTGCCGGACTGGTCGAAGGTGCCCGCGTGACAGGGACAGACGAACTCCTTCTTCTGGCCGTCCCAATGGACGAGGCAGCCGAGGTGCGTGCAGACAGCCGTGTAGGCCCGGAACTGCTGGCCCATTCGCACCACCAGCACGGGCTTCTCGTTCACGGCGACCGCCTTGGCCGTCCACGGCTCCCAGGCCGCCACGTCGCCCACCTCGACGCGCTGCTGCACGGGGCCTCGCCGCGTGCTCGGCCAGATGTAGGCCAGCGCCGGAGCGATCATGGCCACGCCGACAGCGGCGCCGCACCCGGCCAGGAGCAGGTCGAGGAAGCTCCGCCGGGTCATCTGGTCGGGCGCCCATGCGGTGCGGCCGCGGCCGCCGGGGCGGCTCCCACGGACAGGACGAGGGCGTGCTTGAGTTGCCTGTGTTTGACGAGGAGGGCACCGGCAAAGACGGCGATGAACACCCAGACGGGCGGGAGCAGGTGACGCCGGAGGGCGAGTGAGGCCACCTTCTGATCCAGGGACGCTTCGATCTGGTTGGCCGTCTCGATGACGGCGCCGCCTGTCTGGAGGATCTTCGACTCGTCGAGCGTGTGCTGCACGGCCAGCAGGGAGATGAGGTTCGTCCGGGCCTGGTCCAGCAGCATGGCCTCGTCCTGCACGAGCAGCACGCCGCTGCCGACCTCGTCGATGCGGGCGCTGGCTTTGACGTATTCGAGCTGGGCCCTGCGGATGGCATCGTCCAGGCGAGCGCCTTTGGCAACAGCCTCGATGTCCAACTGGGCAAAGAAGAAACGGTGCCCGGTCTCCATGGAGGCGTTGTGGCAGCGCCGGCAGATCGAACCAAGCCGCGGGACCTGCGGGGGCGTGTCGACCTGGATGATCTCGCGCATCAGCCCGGCGTCGACCTCGCGCGGGTCCGCCCCCCGGGCGATCAACGCCTTATAGGAGGGCTGCGCCGCCCGGGCCAGGTCCTCCGGGCTGCGGGTTGCCTTGAAGATCCGATGATCCAGCGGATCGCCGCTGGCCGAGTGACACTCCACGCAGGCCGGCAACCGCGAGAACCTCGAGTGCATGCTCAGGTCGAAGTAGTCGGCGGTCTGCTGGTGGCACTTCGCGCAGACGTGGCCGATATCCCGGAAGCCGGGCGGTCGGGCCCCGTGGTTGCCGTGACAGGTGGCGCACGTGGGCATGCCGGTGTCGTGCCCTTCCAAGAGCCCGCGGCCGTGCACGCTTTGCTTGTACTGGGGGACGATCTGGGCGGGGATGTCATAGTTGCCCATCAAGTCGCTGTCGCCGTGACACCGTCCGCATGTAGCCGGCACGCTGAGGACGTTGACGGAGCTGTTGGGGTCGCTGGGGGCCAGCACCGCGTGCGTGTGATGGCAGTCGATGCAGACGGCAACGCGAGTGTCCTGCGCGGCAAAGAGCCGGATACCGTGCTGGCTCGTCTTGTACTGGGCCAGCTGATCCGTCCGCAGCCCGTAGGGGTTCATGTGCTCGACGTTGGCGTGGCACCCGCCGCACATCTGCGGCACGTCCAACCGGGAGATCTTGCCTCGAAAGGAGGTGCCGTGATCGAAGGCGGGACGGGAGGCGGCGGGCTGCGTCGCCTGGCGATAGACGGAGAGGCGCGCCAGGGACACGTTGTAGAACTCCGACCCGCCGTGGCATTGCCTGCAGTCGAAGTCCGTCTTGGCGTGAACCGAACGCTTGAACTCGTCCGCCTGATCGGGATGACACCCATCGCAGGTGACGCCCGTCGCTGGCGGGACCTGCCCGAGGGCGGGGGACACGGCCACCAGGATCCACAGCAGGGCCGCTGATACGGACTGGCACTTCGGTCCGGCGGCCCGCATGCGCGAACCAGTTCCGTACGAGCGCGTGCATGCTTCATGACGCACCCCAGTCTGTTCTTCCGCGGCGGACTCGACCGCCTTGGGCCGCCAGATCCTCGCGGATGGACCCACTCAGACAAGGACGGCCTCGTCGCGCGATCGGCACGAAGACACCACTCCTGGCTGCGGCACGCGGGCCCGGAAAGGCGCCAAATTGCGAACGGAGCGCGGCACGCGGAGATTCTATGCCTCAGCAGCCCAAAGACTCGCGGCGTCGACGCTCAAAATGCTTCACAGGAGGTGTCTGAGTTGTAGATACCACAGCCCGCGCCTGTTTTGGAGCACAAAGCCTCCCCGCCCGCGATCGCAGACGCGATTGCAGGCAGGCGTGATCCATGGACAGGGCAGGACTTCGCAAGGATGGGACGTTTCGAGCGGGGCCTGTCTCCGGATCGGTGCGCACAGCGTGTTCGAAAGAACGCCGCCACTATATTGAAAGCCCCTTGCGGGCGAGGGAACGGCGGAAGCCGTCGATGTCGGTGATGCCTTCGTCCAGCACGGCGGCGTGGATGTCGCTGCTGGAGAACTCGCGGCGGTAGCGCGGGTTCCGCCAGCCGGCTACTTGATCGACAGCTCCAGGCCATACCAGTCGACATCGAAGCAGATCGACTCGCGGAAGTGGGCCTTGTCGCGCACGTAGGCCAGGTACTCCCTCATCGGCTCGCGAAAGCAGAAATGCGTAACATCGTGTGCCAGGACCCAGGCGCCCGCCGGCAGCCTGTCGTAGACCTGCCGCAGCAGTTCCAGGTAGTAGACCTCCTGGCCTCGCGGGCCCGGCGCCTTGGCCTCCAGGTAGAGGGCATCGAAGGGGCCCCCCAGGCGGTCCAACACAGAGCGGGCCTCCTCGGCGATCAGCTCGACGCGTTGCGCGCTGGGCAGTTTCGCGAAGTTGGACCGTGCCACGTCCGTCATCTTCACGTTCCGGTCGACGCCGATGATCCGCTGCGGGTCATAGAGCGGCCGGCTGCCGATGCACGGGCCCGCGAACCACGCCAGCGTGTTGCCCCAGAAGGTGCCCAGTTCGAGCAGGTGGGCGGGCCGGCGGACGCTGGTCAGCATGTAGAGCAGCCGCTCCATCATGCGGGTAACGGTCGTGCCGGTCAGGTGCGGGTTGCCCAGCGGACCCGCGAAGGGGTTGCTGAAGGTCTCGGCGATCTGCCGGCGGTGCCGGTCGAAGGCCTGGCGGTGGTAACAAGAAGCACGGCAGGGGACGGCTGTGCCAGAGGGTCGGGCGACAGCTGCGCGGCAGCGGCGGGATTGCCCCGCACGCTGTCCGTTTCCCGGCTCGATCCGGCAGGCATAGACTTGCATGGATACCACAGCGCCGGAACTGCCGCCGCGGCAAGGGAGTCGTGCCATGCAACTGGAACTGCTGACGAACCTGATCGACAGCGAGGAACAACTGGAGGACGTCCTTTCGGCGCCGACGCCGGCGCTGTGCGACGCCCTGGCTCGGCTCGACGGCGACATCCTGATCCTCGGCGCGGGGGGCAAGATGGGGCCGACGCTGGCCAAGCTCGCGCGGCGGGGGCTCGACCTGGGCGGGTCGAGCCGGCGGGTCATCGGCGTGTCGCGGTTCTCCTCGGACGCGCTGTGGCGCGACCTGAACGACTGCGGCATCCGGACGATCCACTGCGACCTGCTGGACGAGGCCGCCGTCCGGCAGCTGCCGGATGCGCCTCACGTGATCTTTCTGGCCGGCCGGAAATTCGGCACCGACCGCGACGCGGCGTTCACCTGGGCGATGAACGCGTACGTGCCGGGCGTGGTGGGGCGGCGCTTTCGCGACTCGCGGATCGTGGCGCTGTCGACCGGCAACGTCTATCCCTTGAGCCCGGTTGCGACCGAGGGGCCGACGGAGAGAGACCCGGTCGGTCCCGTAGGCGAGTACGCGCAATCGTGCGTGGCGCGGGAGCGGGTCTTCGAGCACTTCGCGGAGGTGCACGGCACGCCACTGACGCTGGTCCGGCTGAACTACGCGGTGGAGCTGCGCTACGGGGTGCTGCTGGACATCGCCCGGAAGGTCCACGCGGGCGAGCCGGTCGACCTGACCAGCGGATACGTGAACGTCATCTGGCAGCGCGACGCCAACGAGGCGATCCTGCGCTGCCTGGGGATCTGCAACCAGCCGGCGGAGATCCTGAACCTGGCCGGGCCCAAGGTGGCCGTGCGGGACCTGGCGGAGCGATTCGGGCGGCACTTCGGCATCGAGCCGGTCTTCGTCAACCGGGAGGCCGAGACGGCCCTGCTGAGCGACGGCTCGAAGGCGTGGCGGCTGTTCGGCGAACCGACGATCTGCGTGGATGCGATGGTCCGGTGGGTGGCGCACTGGGTGCTGATCGGCGGTAAGGTACACGATCGACCGACGCACTACGAGGAGCGGGAAGGCAGATACTGAAAGGGACCGGATCGTGCGCCATGGACAAACTCAGCATCACACAACTAAGGGAGATCCTTCAGACAGGCCTGGTCATCCCCGCCCATCCACTGGCGCTGACAGCCCGGCGCAGCTCGACGAGCGCCGGCAACTGGGCCTGGGCCGGTACTACCTGGCGGCCGGGGCGGGCGGGCTGGCCGTCGGCGTGCATACCACGCAGTTCGGCATCCGCCAAGTTGGCCTGTACCGGCCGGCACTGGAACTGGCCGCGGCGGCGATCGGCGAGCATACGCGTGATGATTGCCTGCCGGTGCTCGGTATCGCGGGCATCTGCGGGGCGACGGAACAGGCCGTGCGCGAGGCGTCGCTGGCGGGGGACCTGGGCTATCATGCCGGGCTGCTGAGCCTGGCAGCCATGAAGAACGCGACGGACGATAGGTTCATCGCGCACTGCCGGGCGGTCAGCGAGGTGATCCCGCTCTTTGGGTTCTACCTGCAGCCAGCCGTGGGGGGACGGGTGCTGTCGTACGACTTCTGGCGGCGCTTCGCCGAGATCGAGAACGTGGTCGGCATCAAGATCGCGCCGTTCAATCGCTACCGCACGATCGACGTGGTGCGGGCCGTGGCCGAGTCCGGCCGCACCGGTCAGATCGCCCTGTACACCGGCAACGACGACAACATCGTAGCGGACCTGCTGACACGCTTCCGCTTCCGGATGGGCGGTGAGCCGGTTGAGGCGCGGATCGTCGGCGGGCTGCTGGGACACTGGGCGGTCTGGACGAAGCGGGCGGTCGAACTGTTGCAGCAGACCCGCACGATTGCCGAGTCCGGCCAGCCGGTCCCTGGCTGCATGCTCACCCTGGCAGCCGAGATCACCGACAGCAACGCGGCGGTCTTCGACGTGGCCCACGACTTCGCCGGCTGCATCCCGGGCATCCACGAGGTCCTCCGCCGGCAGGGGTTGCTGGAGGGCACCTGGTGCCTGGACCCGCACGAGCAGCTCTCGGCTGGGCAGGCTGAAGAGATCGACCGCGTCTGCAGCGCCTACCCGCACCTGGTCGACGATGACTTCGTCCGCGAGCACCGCGACGAGTGGTTGCGGTAGCGTACGACGAGTGTCCCGCAGCAAGAGAGTCGATCCTGTACGCCTGTCGTGTGAGTTTTTCGAAGCCTGTCCGCATCTCAGCGGTTACATCCCAAGTCTTGGCGCCACCGATGCCGGCCGGTACGGTATGCCGGCATGTGGGTGAACCTCTACCTGATCGTCTGCGGCGTCTTGCTGGCCTGCGGGCTGGTCCTGCTGTATTGCGGGGCCTGGCCGCGGCGCAAGGGGACCACGCCGCACTGCCGCCGCTGTGGGTACAACCTGACGGGGCTGATGGACCGCGACGTTCCCGATGGCCAGGTCTGCCCCGAGTGCGGAAGCAAGCTCACGCCTGCCACCGTCGCAGCGGGCGAGCGGCGGCGAAGGCTCGGCTGGATCGTGGCCGGCGGCGTTGCCGCGGCGCTGGGACTGGCGGGCCTGGGTGCGGCCGTGGCAGCCGGTCCCTACAATGCCACCCGGCACCGGCTGATGCCGGGGCCGATGCTGGTGCACGCGGTCAGGGTCGGCGGGATCAGCGTAGATGCCACGCTGGCCTGGGACGAACTGATGCGACGCGACACCGCCGGCACGCTCTGGCCCTCCACCCGCCGATCGCTGATCGATGCCTGCCTGGACGCCCAGCGGGCGACGGTCGGCAGTTTCCAGATCGACAAGCAGATGGATTACCTGTGCAGCTGCTTCGGGAAGGCGCAGATGTCGCCCGCCCAGCAGGCCCGGCTGTTCCAGCAAATCCTCGCGCTGGAATTGAAGATCCGCCCCCGCGTGTACGAGGACAGCCGGATCCCCTGGAGCATCGAACACGGGGGCCAGTGGCCAAAGCAGTTCCTCGTACAGATCCCGAGCGTGACGGTCAGGCACGATGAGGATGCCAGGAACTGGCCGCATTGGCAGATGCAGATCCGCGGGGGCGCACAGTCCTGGGGCCAGTTGAACCTGCCGACGGCCGACCTCGGCCGGCACACGATCACGATCGAAGGCTGCGCGAACGTCTACTATAACCCCGGGTGGGCGACCGGGTCAGTCAGCACGAGCATGCCCGCTGGCGTGACGCCGTGCTTCACCCAGGTCATCACGATGAAGGCCGAATACGAGGGACTGCCCGCCGGCGCAGCCGACGGCACGAAGGGCGTGGCGGACCCCGCGCTGGGCAAGGCGATCCAGGCCTCGGCGCAGGTGCTGGGTTTCGTCATCCACGTCCCGAGCTCGCGGGATCGGCGAGGGCCTCAGATCTGGCTGGAAGGCTGGTCGAGCCAGTCGCCGCCGCGTGTATCCACGGCCTTCGACGTGTTCGTGCGGATCGACGGTCGTGAGTACCGCGTCGGCAAGGCGTGGGGAAAGGAAGGGGTCAGTTCCTGGGACTGCCATGTACCGTACGACGGCCCCACGGCGCAGTCGTGCGACGTGATCCTGCGGACGAGCGAGGACGTTGCCCGCCAGACGGTCGACCTCTTCGAGATCTGGGACGGCGAGATCGTGTACAAAGGCATCCCTGTCAAGACACAATAGGCCATGCAGGAACTTCAGCAGTGAACAGCCCGAAAACGATGATCGAATTCCTCGCCAACCCCTTCTGCCTGTGCGGGCGCGACCTGGAGCAGCTGTCCAACCTCTGCGGGCGGTTCGGGGCCGATCTGCGGGTGATCAATCTGTGGGACCTCGACGACGAGGACGTTGATGCCCTGCCGGAGCACCTGGCGACGTTCGTCCGCGAGCGACGCAGCGGCCGGCGGCCGGGGAGCGTCTACGGCGACGCCTTCATCGCCGGCCGGCGGTTCCACCTGGACGGCTGGTCCGAGCAGCACGTCAGCCGGCTGGAGGAGTGGCTCGGCCAATGCAGCCAGGAGGCGCATCCGTGATCCGCGCTCGAACCACGACGACATCTGCTCGGGTGTGAAGGACTGCCTCTGCTGGTGCGGCTTCGGTCCCGGTGCCGGGCCGGTGTCGTGCGGGATGTGGGGCGAGATCCTGGATGAGGTCGGCGAGATCGGCTTCAAGGCGTACCTGGGCAACGCGCCAGCCGGGCTGATGCTGTTCATGCCCAAGCCGTACGCCCGACGGATCGGCATCCCCACCTCGCCGCACAACGAGGACCTCGCGCGGACGCTGGTGATCGGCTGCCTGGCGATCGAGCCGAAGTTCCAGAACCAGCGGCTGGCCAGCGCGATGATCCGCCAGGTGATGGCCCTGGCGCGCCAGAGGGGCTTTCGCCGGATCGAGGCATGCGTGGACATCCGCAGGTTCGGCGCAGGCCGAGGGCCCGATGTTCGCGCCGTTCCGCAAGTTCCGCTTCGCGATCGAGACCGAGCGGGAAGGCGCCGAGTTCCAGCCGCACAAGCGGATCTGTTACCTGGACCTGCCCGCGAAGACGGGCACCTGACGGCCGTCTTGAGGAGACATCGCATGCCGGACACCACACAACCCGCCGCAACACGACCCCGCCTGGTATTCCTCGGTTCCAGCGGCGCGATCCAGGTCCCCGCGTTCCACTGCACCTGCGAGGTCTGCCAGGCCGCTCGCGCAAACCCGGCCCATCGGCGGACCCGCGCATCAGCGGCACTGATCGGCCGGGAGACCACCCTGATCGACGCCAGCCCGGACCTGGAGCTGCAGCTGCGAGCGCGAGGGCGTCCGCCGGCTGGACCGGATCTTCCTGACGCACTGGCACTTCGACCACGTAGCCGGCCTGCCCGCGCTGGCGGAACCCGCACAGCACGCCAAGTGGCCGCCGATCGAGGTGTATGTGCCGGCGCAGTCGGCGTTTCACTTCGACCAGGAACTGGCCTACTTCAAGCGGTGGATCGAGCTCCACCCGGTCCAGCCGGGCGACCGTATCGAACTGCCTGACGCCGCCTGGGAGGTCGTCAAGACCACGCACACCGAGGACAGTGTCGGCTTCATCGTGCGGACCGGCCGGAAGCGTTTGGCCTACCTGGTCGACAGCTTCACGCCCCCGCCGGCAACGATGGCCCGCCTCGCGGACCTGGACCTGGTCATCCTGGAAGGCACGTTCGACGAGCACGATGAGCAGTGGCAGATCTTTATACTGCCCCAGGCCGTCGAGTGCTGGCGCCGGATCGGCTGCCCCGAGTGCACCCTCACGCATGTGTCATGCCACAGCTGGCGGGAGGACTGCCTGGTCGCGGGCCTCTCGCACGAGCAGCGCCAGGCCTTCGAACGTGCCACGCCGGGCCTGCGGTTCGCGCACGACGGGATGGTTGTAGGGCTATAGCCGTCGGCATGGTCATGCCTGCCGGTGTTGCGGTACGGCAACACCACCCCCCGGTTCGTAGCCGAAAGGCAACGCTTCCATCCTCACCGTAAGAGCACCCCTTAGACACTTGCAGGCACGTAAGCACCTATTTGCGCATGAGTTACCGCCCCCGTCCGTGCGGCGGACGACCGACTGGCACGCCAATTGCATTGTGAATGGCTGACGATGTGTTGCTTCGTTCGCTGTCGGCGGCCGTCGGCTGCGCGGGCAACGGCGCGGATCGCCGCAACAACGGAGCATGACCTCAAAAGGAGATCGCACCATGCGGAACCTGTTGATGACTGTTGCACCCGTCGCACTGCTGGCAATGGTATTCCCCACGGCAGCTCAAACCGGGCCTGCCTTAACGATTGACAGTCCGACTGGATACTCTTGGGCCGGGAAGGCAGGGATGGTCAATGGGTGGCAGTTCACCGCGAATGCCGATGTTGCGGTCAGCGCCCTTGGAGTGTACGACGCGAATCAATGGACGATGCCTACCGGATCCGGGGATGGACTGGAGTACGCCCACGACGTTGGTATCTGGGACGACCATCAAACGCTGATCACCTCGGCCACAGTTCCCGCCGGGACGTCGACCACCCTGATTGACGGCTTCCGGTACGTGGGAATCCCCGGTGTGCAACTCCAGGCCGGCAGGGCGTACGTCATCGGCGCGTTCTATATCGCTGGTAACGACGCGGTCGGTGATGGGGACGCGTTCATCGACGTCACGCCGGTCCAGTTTCACACGGACCCCTCCATCACTCACATGGTAGCCAGGCGGATGGTCTTCGTGGACGGAGGAGGGACTCTGTCGTTCCCCACCGACAGCAACGACTGGCCGGGGTACTTCGGGCCGAACTTCCTCGTGCCCGAACCCGCCACTCTCTCCCTTCTCGCCTTGGGCGGCCTGATGCTGGCACGCAGGCGGCGGGCCTGACCGACAGCCGACGATCCAAGCCTGCTCCTCTCGCACGAGCAGCGCCAGGCCTTCGAGCGGGCCACGCCGGGACTGCGATTCGCGTACGACGGGATGGTCGTGGGCCTGTAGCCGGCGGCGCGGTCATGCCTGCAACTGTTGCACTGCGGCAACACCGTGGCCCGGTTCGTAGCCGAAAAGCAACGCCTTCATCCTCACCACAAGCACATCTCCGCGACAGTTGTGGACATGTAAGAACTTATGTGCGTGTGGGTTACCGCGCCCGTCTGTGCAGCGGATGATCGACTGGCACGCCACTTGCGTCACTCGTTGCTAACGGTGTTTTGCTTTGTTCGCTGTCGGTGGCCCGCCGACTGCACGGGCAACAGCGCGGATGGCCGGCAACAACGAAGCATTACTTCAGAAGGAGATGCACCATGCGGAACCTGTCGATGGCAGTACTCCTGATCGTTAGCCTGGTGGCGGGGCCTGGGTACGGTACGGTCATGCTGTGGGTCGATTCGACCGCCTCCAGCATACCCGTCGGCGGGACAGCCACGGTCTCGCTCCTGGCCGAGACAACAACCGGCGGCGTCTATTCAGTAGGCGGCTATGTAGTCCCCTCGAGCCAGGGTGTCCTGGCAAACAGCAATCTCTGGTTCAATGGGGGCATGGGCGCCTTCGATGGCCAGGACACTCCCGACATGATCAACGGCGCCTGGCTGCCCAGCAACGGGAACTGCGGCGTCAACGCCTGGCAGGACTCCCCGTACAATACGTCGCTGGGTAACATCTCGTACGGCCCCGTCACGGTGGTCACCTACACGGTCACCGGCGTGGCTCCGGGCACCGCCACGCTCAGCTGGCACGACAACGGCCCCGGCCCCATCTACGGTCTGGTCTGGACGAGGGACACGAGCGGCAAGAGCAATGGTGGGACCGCCGTGGGTTCCGCAACGATTACCGTGACACCCGAGCCGGTATCGCTGGCCCTGCTGGCCGTGGGGGGCCTGGTGCTCGTCCGGCGGCGGCAGGTCTGACCGACGCGCCGACGAGGATCCCCGACGACATGAAGGCGAGCATCCTGAAGCTGGTCAAGGTTGCCCTCGGGCCGAACACCGGACAGTGACAGGCGTCCTGGGGCTGGTGGAACGTGGTCTTGCTCCTGGCCCCGACTCGTTCCCAGGGTTTGCTGTTCCCCGAGGCTCAAGGCTGCTCAAATCGGCGTCCTGGGGCTGGCGACGTGGTGTGGGCGAACGCCGCCGCCGGTTTCCCGCCAGCCCAAACCGCCCCAAAGTCGCGCGAAAAAACTCTTGTGGAGGCGTATCGGAATTGGTACTATGTGGTTCGCATGTCGTACAGCCGCCTCGTCGGCGGCAGGGTCGCGAACAGGGAGATACCTCATGAAGATGCCGCACATGACGGCTGCCGTTTCCAGCCTGTTGCTTGCCTCGTTTGCCGGTCATCCAGTCTTGGCCGACGTGTTGAACATGGGCGGGACGCGGAACCCGGCAACGGGACAGTGGACGGGCCTTGCGAGCCTGGAGATAGTCCCGGTGGGCAACGCGGGCAACACGCCTGACACGCGGTATGCCACACCGGGCTACGGCGGCGTCGGCTACAACTACCGGATCGGCAAGTACGAGGTGACAGGCTGGGCAGTACTGCGAGTTTCTCAACAAGGTGGCCGGAGTAGACACCTATGGGCTGTACAACACGAACATGTGGACGAACAATCCATACGGTTACGCATGCAAGATCGAGCGATTTGCCGGGAGCGGAACTACAGCCGACCCCTATCGGTACCGGGTGGCAGCGGACTACGCGAACCGCCCGGTGAACTATGTGAGTTTCGGAGACTCGTGCCGATTCGCCAACTGGTTGCATAACGGTCAACCAGGCGGGGCGCAGAATGTCGGCACTACAGAGGACGGGGCGTATGCCCTCAACGGGGCCACGACCAATCAGACCCTCGAGGGCGTAGCGCGCAAGAGCGGCTGGCGCTGGGCTGTGACGAGTGAGGAGGAGTGGTACAAAGCGGCGTACTACGAGGCCGCGACGAGCAGTTACTACGACTACCCCACGGGCAGCAACAGCGTCCCGAGCAATGATCTACTGACCCCTGATGGCGGAAACAACGCCAACTTCAGCGCCGGCCATTACACCATCGGCAGCCCCTACTACTGTACGCCGGTGGGTGCGTTCGCGTTGTCGGACAGCCCGTATGGGACGTTTGACCAGGGCGGCAACGTGTGGGAGTGGAACGAGGCGGGTCTAGGCGATATGTTTCGTGGCCAGCGGGGCGGCGCGTACAACTACGACGGCGCCGGCTACCTGCATGCATCATACCGCACAACCAGCAGCGCGGAGGGAGATTCCGGTTGCGTCGGGTTCCGTGTCGTTGAGGTCCCTGTGCCCGGCGACGTAGACGGCAACGGCCACGTCGACGTGGTCGACCTGCTGTACTTGGTGGCTGCTTTTGGCAGTATGACCGGCGACGCCAGGTACGACACGCGGTGCGACTTCAACCAGGACGGGGCCATCGATGTGATTGACCTGCTGGACATGGTGTACAACTTCGGGACATAGCGAAGCACCGCGGCCCGAGGGCAATAACACCAGGTCGTCGCCCGCAAGTGTGGATGCCCCCCAAGCAAAAAAAGGCCCGGCTTCCTTGCCGGGCCCGCTCCATCATACGGGTGAGAGAGGGGACTCGAACCCCCGACCCCTAGGACCACAACCTAGTGCTCTAACCAATTGAGCTACTCTCACCATCGTCCTGCGAGTCCATTAAGGTAGCAAACTCGTCATCGGATGCAAGCTTATCCGCCTTTTCGTCCCCTGGCAATCGAGAATCCGCGGCTGGGAGACAGCAGAACTCACAGGGATGGATGGGATGGGGTTCGGGTGTCGAGGTTCGCTGCGGGTGTCGGCTGGATCACGACGCGTGAAGAACAGGCAGAACGAGCGTTCGCGTCCCGGCTAGCCGGACTCCCTGGCAATCCTTTCCTCTCCCGTAACCCGGAACCCGACACCCGAAACCCGATCCTTGACACCCCCATCCGACCGCGCCTGTTGACTTTTGGACGCCTTCCGCTTACTCGACTGGCTGCGGCGACGTGCGGCGCATTCCGCCTGGGCCCGGGCGGTCTTGGAGTACGGCGTTCATGAGACGAATCGTATGTGCCTTGGCAGCCATGATGTTAGCCCTTGCATGCATCGGGTGCCAGGCGGGCGGGCCCGTTGGGCCCAAGGAGCCCCGCTACAACGAACTGCCCCCCGTGCCGGACCGCTTGCGGGCGTTCTACCAGGAACTCCAGGCCGGCCGGTACGAGGTCCTCGCTGACCTCGAACAGGCCCCCCAGGCCCAGGTCTTCCGCGTGGAAGGCGGCGGCGAGTCCCACCTGAGCATTCGCCGCAACCGGCTGGCGACCGGGGCGGGCTCGCTGGAGGTCCGGCTGGATGGACCGGCCTCAACTTTGGTCGCCGACAACGACCAGGCCCGCGAGTGGGCCCTGCCCCGCGACTGGCACCGCTACGAACTGCTCATGGCCAGCATCTACGCCCCTGCCCCGTCGGCTGCGACGCTCCAGATCCGCAGCGGCACCGAGCAGGTGGCCGTATGGAACGGCCCTGCCCTGCCCCTGCAGACCGGCTGGAACCTGGTCCGCATCGACCTGGCGGACGTCGCCCGGCAGGTGAACCTGACGGATATCCGCCAGATTCGCATGCAGATCCGGACGGGCGCCTGGCCGTTCACCTGCTATCTGGACGACCTGCTGCTGGCGGACAATACGACGGTGGTTTATGGCGACCCCAAGGCGCCCGAGGGCAGCCTGTACGTGGTCAAGAAGGGCCGGCGGATCCACGTGGGGTCGACCGGACGGTTCGAGCTGGTCTTTGCCCGTGGCATGCTGAGCAACTGGTACGACCTGTCGGTCGACCCGGACAAGGCGGTGGACTTGGCGGGCGGCGGGCCGGCGGGGCCGGTGCTGACCGCGATCGACCAGACGGGCGTGCCCGGGGCGATCGGCATCGACTCGTGGGAGCGGCTGGGCAGGAGCGTCCGCACGCAGCAGCAGGTCGTCGAGACCAACTCGTTAGTCTGTGACCGTCAAGGGCACGATCCGCCTGGCGGCTGGCGCCGCCGATAGCGTTGAGGCCCAGGCGAGCCCGGCACCCCCCGCCTCCCAGCCGGGGGCGCAGGCGACGCAGCCCGACAGTCAGGCGATCGAGCAGACGTACGTATACACGATCCGCCGGGACGGCCGGGTGTTCGTGGATATCCAGGCGCAGGTAGCCTCGCCGTGGTACGCGCCGGACAGCATCGGCCTGGGGGTGACCTGCCTGCACACGATCGTCGAGCCGCGGCAGATCGACCCGCTGGACCGCGGCCTGCTGGCCGGCCGGAGCGCCCGGCAAGGCGCAGCGACCGGCCCGGCGCCTGCAACGGCCGTCGCCGAGCCCGCGCAGGCGATGGCATCGGCACGGGGGAGCCTGCCGATCCCGCGGGCGATCCTGCTGTCACGTCTCCGCGGCAAAGGGGCGAGCCTGCTGCTGGTGCCATCGGATGTTGCGCCGTACGACCGGGCGATCTCAGTCATCCGCCAGACCGGGGATCTGGAGGCGCACATGTACGTCATGCCTGCGCCCAAGTCCGATAAGATCCACCTTGCAGCCATGCTCGCCATCTGGCCCCCGGACCTGCGAGATATGCAGACCGCGGCGGCGGTCGCCCGCGACTATCAGCAGCCGACCCCACCGATCATGGAGGTCGGCCGCCTCCGCAAGGACACCGACGGCGACCTGGATGGCGACGGTTTTGCCGAGGCCCGCGGCTGCTGGGCGATCCAGCCGGACGGGCAGGTGGTGCGGTTGCGGTGGCCGGCCGGGCAGCTGCGGTTCTGGCCGATGCTGGAGGTGACGGGGATCCAGGGGAAGTCGTGCTGGCCATACCTGGACGGGCGGATCATCAAGCCGGTGGAGAAGCGGCCGGACGGCAGCGTGCTGTTCGTGGTACCGGAGATCCTGTCGCGGGCGGCACTGCTGGAAGTGACTGTGGAGAAGTAATGCGGCCCGGAGGCGAGGCGCCGCCGGAACGTCTAAGCCGCACAATCCACATATCTTAACTAAACCCACTATTCGTACCTGCCGAGAGGAAAGGGTGAGGGCGAGTGCGCCCAGCGCAAGCCGGTCGGATTACGTCTCTTACGTCGTCCTCCCGGCCGGCGGAATTGTAGAGTTATACCGGGACCACGGTTCGGGCGGTTATCGAACACGGCCTCCGGGATTCGAAACATCATGATCAGGCAGACGCTGCACAGACTCATCCGGCCATTCCTGGGGCTGCAGGCCAAGGCCTGCATCGTCCTGACGGTCATTGTGGCCATCACGGCGACCGGCATCGGCGGGACGGCCATCCGGCGGGCCCGCACGCAGATGCTCGAGGCGGCCGCCCAGCAGGCACTGGGCACGGCGCGGCTGGTGGCCGCGGCCAGCGCGGACCGGTACGCGGCCCGCGATGCGACCGGGTTGGTGGATCTGTGCCAGCACCTGGCGGCCAATGAGAACCTCCTGTACCTGGCGTTCCTGGACCGCGGCGGCCGGGTCGTCGCGGGGACACAGAAGCCTCATACGCTGACCGGCCTGCTGGATGAGGCGGGGCAGCACCTGAGGGTCCAGCCGACTGAGGGGGTACAGATCCGCGAGTCTGGCGAGCGGGGTCCTGGCCATGGAAGCGTGCGTGCCGATCGAGGCAGTCGGTGACAGCGGGCGCGGGCTGCTGGTGATGGCGAGCGACCTGCAGCCGCTGCGGGAGCGGCTCACGTCGATGGCGCACCGGACGGTCGAGCTGAGCAGCGCGGTGGCGATCGGCTTTATCGCGGGGGGCTTCTTCCTGATGCGCCGGCTGGTTCGGCCGATCAACCGCCTGGCCGGGGCGGCGCTGGACCTGGCGTACCGGCACGAGTACCACCAGTTGCCGGCCAGGGGCAGCGACGAGCTGGGTCGGCTGACGCAGGCGTTCAACCACATGGCCGAGCGCCTGCTGCGGACGCAGAAGGAGCCTGCTGTCGCTCAACGGCGAGTTGGAGCGGCGGGTGGCGCTGCGGACGATGGAGGCTGGAGACACGGAACAAGCAGCTGCGGCGGATCGCCAGCAAGGACCCGCTCACGGGGCTGTACAACCGGCGGTCGTTCAACGAGCTCCTGGGCCGCAAGATCGCCGAGGCGCTACGCCACAGCCAGGAAGTGGCGTGCATGATGATCGACGTGGACAACTTCAAGAGGGTCAACGACGCCTGCGGGCACCAGGCCGGCGACATCGTGCTCAAGCAGGTGGCTGACATCGTCGCGCGAGAGGTGCGGCAGTCGGACATTGCCGCGCGCTACGGCGGGGACGAGTTCGTGGTGCTGCTGCCGCAGTGCGACGCGACGCAGGCGTTCCACCTGGCGCGGCGGATCCGCGATGGGGTGCGGCTGGCGCTGGCGGAGCTGTCCAGGACGGTGACGGGGGTGGCGCTGAGCGTGGGGATCGCGGACCTGCACACCAGCGGGGCGAGGACGGGGGACATGCTGGTCCGCGCAGCCGACAAGGCGCTCTACCGGGTCAAGAGCATGGGCAAGGACGCGATCAGCGCCCGGCCGGAGCCGGTCCAGGCGGCGTGAGGGGGCGAGGGACGAGTAACGGCAACGCCTGCCCATCTGGGCCTGGAGTTCACTACGCGTAATCCCCAGGCGACCCCGCAAGCAGCCAGGCAACGAGTGACGCTCCCGAATGCCGTCCGACACCTTTGTCTGCTGCCCTTGGCGGGGTTTGGGGAGTATAATTGCACCGTATTGATGGCGCGGAGCGCAACATGATTAAGTGGCGGCTGGATGCCGGACAGATCGAGGTGGTCGATGACGCCGTGGCCGAAGTGCTGCGACGCCACACGCTCACCCAGCGCGTCGCCATGGTGCTGGCGGCCAACCGTACGATGGCCTGATCATCGAGGGCCGGCTGCGGACCAGCCACCCGGACTGGGACGACCGGCGGATCGCGGCGGAGGTCGCCCGGAGGATGAGCCTTGGACCAGGCTGAGTCTGCTGGCGCATGTCCTGCGGACGCTGGAGCGGCTGAAGATCGCGTACATGGTGGTGGGTTCCGTGGCCAGCGGCGCCTACGGCGAGCTGCGGATGACCCAGGACATTGATATCGTGATCTCCGCCGGCGCCGAGGAGGCGGCGCGGCTGTGCGCGGCGTTCCCCGCCGATGAGTTCTACGTCAGCCGCGACGCCGCCATGACAGCCGTGGCGCAGGCCGGCCAGTTCAACGTCATCCACCCGACCTCCGGCAACAAGATCGATTTCATCATTGCCCGCAATGACGCGTGGGGCCGCGAGCAAATGCGCCGCCGGCAGCGGGTGCGGATCCTCCCCCTGCAGGAGGGGTTCGCGGCCCGCGCGGAGGACCTGATCCTCAGCAAGATGCTCTACTATAAGGAAGGCGGCTCCGAGAAACACCTGCGCGACATCGCCGGCATCCTGAAGATCAGCCCGGGCGAGGTGGATCGGGACTACGTCGCCCGCTGGGCGGCGCAGCTGGATGTGCTGGAAATCTGGCAGGCCATCCTGAGCGCCTGGCAGGCAAATGAGAAATGTCCCGAATGGCGCACCACGACGGACCGGCAGGACCAAGCCAACACACTGTCTGGAGATGGCATGGATACTGGTGGGTGGGCGTGCATCCGGTGTGGCAAAACGTGCACAGATGAGCCAATCATCGTAGGCAATACTCTCATGTGCCTGGAATGCTACACGAAGCGGTCGGCTCCGCAGGACCAGGGGAGGAGTCGAGTCTATGCAACGCCACAGCAAAACGAGCCTGCTTGCGCAGTCTGGTATTGCCCAGGTAAAGGGGAGGACATACGGAGAGGCTCAGGATATTATCCAGCGCCTCATCGAGCGGGGCGAGTCTGCCACGAAACGCTACAAATCCTCCCACGGAGACGCAGCTAGCGTTTCTTTCGCGGTATCAAATCCCACACCGGCTCGATCTTACCGCAAAGGAGGCCGATAGCCTGATCCTGGCAAAGATTGACGAGATGGATGCCGCCGAACCGATGACTGCCAAGCAGCGAGGGCAGATCATTGCGCTGGGTGGAAGGCCCGGCCAACACATGAACAAACTGGAGGCCAGCAAGTTCATCTTATATCTGTATGACCGACTGAAATGTGCAAATTGTGGGTGCAGCTACGTGCCGGGCAAACTCCGGTGCTTCTCGTGTGGTGCCTACGTCCCCAAGCTAACCGAAGTGAATCCACCTGAAGCGATTTACACACCAAAAGGGTTGTGGGAGTCGCTGTTTGGGTAGGCAATGGGCGGCAGATCGATCTGCCTGTTATCTCCCGAATAGCCGCATGAGGACGATGCCATAATCCGGGGACACCTTGAATGGCATTTACTTTAGCCTAGAGCTTTTCTATAACGTCCATAAGTTGTGCCCGCACGCGCACTTAGGGCGACTGGCGCAAAGCATGGCCTCCTGAATAACTAGGGACAGCCACCGTTTATATCCGGGGGACACCTTACTCAATTCGCGAGCAGCCCGCGCCCCATCCCGCAAGCTGTTCCCTCTATGCTCCGGCGCCACCATCCGCAATGGTCCGGTCCCGCACGCCCTCCCGAACCGCGCCACCTGCCACCCTCCCCAGCCCCCCTTTTGACCCCTCCGCCAAAGATTGTCTCACTTTTTTCTGCAGCCTGCCAACCCCCGGCCCAGCCGACCCTTGCCGGCCCGCCCGTACACCTCCGCTCGCCCGTCTTCGCTCGTAACTCCTTATAACGCCCCCACCACGCGTAGCGGGGAGGGACTCTTATATAGGTAGAGGGATGCACGAAGGATCGTGCACCCCAAAGGGCGAGAGAATGGGCGAGGCAAATGAAGTCCTGGGCGACGTAGGTGTTGTTGTAGGGTGGGCACCGCCCACCAACGCCCATGCAGGTCGCTGCATGGGTCTGTCGTTCCTGCTGTCGTTGCTTTGAACAATTGATCGTTGACGATTGACAATTGACTGTCGTTCAAGGAGTGCTCGATGTCCAGAACGCGGCTGCAGTCTTCATCCGAACCGAAACTGCAGCCGCGGGCCGCAGCGTCTCAAAGTCAGACGTCTGCTCACAGGTTCGAGAAGGTGCCCGCCTCCGGCAGTGGCAGTTGTGGAACAGCCGCCCTCGGCTGTGGTCGTGGCCGTTGTGGCACAGCCGCCCTCGGCTGTGGTCGTTCACTCGCCACTCGCCACTCACCCCTCGCCACTGCCGTCGACCCGCACCTGGACCGGCTCATCCGGTCCGCGATCGCGCGGAAGCAGGGCCCGCGCCTCATCAGCCGGTCCCTGCATCTGTTCGAACGCTACGGCATACGCGTGGGAGCCATCCGCCGCTACGCCAGGCAGCTGCGATCTGCCCGAGCACTCCCGGCCGATGGGTCTGAGGACAGGGCCCTCTGTATGCACGTGCCCCTCACGGCAATGCCGTACCCGACGCTGCGGCCCTCTGGACACACTCTTGAGTCTGCTACTGCACCGTCTGTCTCTGTTCCCGTTGTACCCGGGTCTTCTCAGCGTCCTCCGCGCCTCCGCGGTGAAATCGCCGCCTCCCAGGACTCGTCCCTCGCCCCTCGTCCCTCGCCCCTCACTCAGGACTCAGCACTCAGGACTCAGGACTTCATGCCCAAGTCCACCCCACGGCCAAGAGGAGCACCATCACCATGACCTGAACTGAGGGCGATTGTCTCGCGAACGACAATACTTGCGGCCACAACGACTCGGTGGCATGCCCGCAGTTGACAGGTGTCGGCGGATCGCCGAAAGTCTGCCGCTGGCGAGGCGTACGAGTGGCAGGCCTGCCCACCGGACCGTACGGCGGTCCACCGGCCACGGCGGCGCCCGGCCTTCGAGGGAAGCACGTGAGCATCAGCGAGAGAATCGTCACACCGGTCGTCCAGCCGATGAGCGATGCCAACATCCGCCGGCGCTACGATATCGAGAAGGCCTGCTGGATCTGGCATCCGAATCGAAAACCGGGCGAGGTCGCGCAGCTGCGGTTCGTCAACGAGTTTGCAGTCGACCAGCCGGTGCAGACCGTCATCCACGTCAGTGCCGATCAGCGGTACGAGCTGTCGCTGGACGGACAGGTGATCGGCCCGGGGCCGGACCGCTGCGATATCGACCACTGGAGCTTCGCGTCGTACCGACTGGAGCTGCCAGCCGGTGAGCATCGGCTGGAGGCGATAGCCTGGTGGATCGGCGAGAAGGCACCGACCGCGCAGCTGTCGTGGCGCGGCGGGTTCATCCTGACGGCCGAGGGAGAGCTTGGCGAGAGGCTGAACACCGGCGGGGCGGGTTGGAGGGTGCAGGACGTTGGGGCCTTGACGTTCGAGCCGCGGGCCGGCGAGGTCGGGACGCTGATGGTCGGACACTACGCGACGGTGGACGGCCAGAGGCTGTTCGATGCGGACATCCCGGCAGTCCGGCCAAGCGTCGTGCTGGGCCCGCTGGAGGACTCGGAGTGGTCGAGCGCGCGGGCGGGCTGGAAGCTGCACCCATCCTATCTGCCCGACCAGGTGCGCCGCACAGTGCGACCCGGGCGGATCATCGCGGTCGTCGACGGCAGGCTTGGGCCGGAGGAGCCGCTGCGGGCTGAGCATTTGCAGCACCCGCGGATCGCCGCGTGGCAGGGCGTGCTGGCGGGCCGACGCGACGGCATCGAGGTGGAGGCCGATCGCACGGTGTCGGTGCTGTGGGACCTGGAGGATTACTACTGCGGCTACAGCCAGGCGGCGCTGGGCGGCGGGGCCGGCAGCGAAGTGTCGATGACCTGGGCCGAGGCGCTGTTCGAGCGGCCTGCGAGCAACTGGTCCAAGCACAAGGGCGACCGGCGGCAGCTGGTAGGCAAGTACTACCGCGGCCTGCGGGACACGTTCCGCAACGACGGGGGCGCAAGCCGGGCGTACACGTCGCCGTGGTGGCGGTCCGGGCGGTACGTGATGCTGACGATCCGGACCGCGGGGCAGCCGCTGGCGGTCGAGGGCTTCTCCATCCGCGAGACGCGGTACCCGGTGGAGAGCGAGGCGCTGTTCGAGGCGGACGATCCGACGATCGCGGCGATCCAGCCGTTCTGCCTCCGCGGGCTGCAGATGTGCGCACGAGACGTTCATGGACTGCCCGCACTACGAGCAGCTGCAGTATGTCGGCGACACGCGGCTGCAGGCGCTGGTCATGTACGCGGTAACCCAGGACGCCCGGCTGCAGCGGCGCGCGATCGAGCTGTTCGACTGGTCGCGGTGGATGCACGGGCACGTCAACTCGTCGTACCCGTGCGGACCGCAGATGATCAGCACCTTCCCGCTGTATTGGGTGCTGATGGTCCGCGACTACGCCTTCTGGCGGGACGATCCCCCGACCGTCGCCGAGCTGATGGTGGGCCTGCGGGCGGCGCTGGAGCAGTACATGCACCTGCGCACCGCCGACGGGCTGCTGGACACGCTGCCGGGCTGGCCGTTTGTCGATACCGTGCCGGAGTGGATCGACACGATCTACGGGCCGGACGTGCGGCAGGGACCCAACGCGATCATCAACCTGCTGTACGTGTATGCCCTGCAGACAGCGGCGGAACTGGAGGAGGTGGCTGGCGAGCCGGAGCTGGCGGCGCACGACCGGCGGCTGGCGCGACAGACAGCCGAGGCGGTGCTGCAGCGTTTCTGGGTCGAGGGCGCGGGATGTTGGCGGACGACGTGGCCCGCGGCCGGTTCAGTCAGCACGCGCAGGTGCTGGCGCTGCTGACGGATGTGCTGGGACCGAAGCAGCGACAGACATGCTGGGACGGGCTGATCGGGGCCAGCGACCTCTCGCAGACGCAGCCGATGTACTGGATGTTCTACTTGTTTGATACTTTTTACAAGATGGGCCACGGCGACCTGCTGCTGCCGCACCTGGGGATCTGGCGGGGCCTGGCGGACTCGGGGCTCAAGACCCCGCCGGAGATGTTCGAGCCGACGCGGTCGGACTGCCACGGCTGGGGCAGTCACCCGCTGTTTCACCTGCAGGCGACGGTGGCGGGCGTCCGGCCGGCGGCGCCGGGGTTTGCGAAGGTGGACATCGCCCCGGCGCCGGGGAGCCTGCGGCGGATTCGCAGCCGGCTGCCGCACCCGCGGGGGTATGTCGAGATGGAGATCGATTTCACCGGCGGGAGGTGCCGCGGCAAGATCGAGTTGCCGGAGGGGATCAGCGGGGTGTTCCGCTGGCGCGGGCAGAGCATGGAGCTGCGGGCCGGCAGGCAGGACGTGCAGGTGGGATAACACGCGACGCCCGGCGGTCCGCAGGTGTGTATGGTTCAGCTCGGAGGGCCGACCGCTAACGATCCCAGTTCTCGATCATGGTCAGCAGGTCGATCACGTCGACCGAACCATCCTTGTTGAAGTCGCAGGCTGCGCTGTAGGACGCGTCGCCAGCCGACGCGCCGAAACTGTCGACCAGGAGCAGCAGGTCGGTCACGTCCACAGACCCGTCGCCGTTGATGTCGCCGGGCTTGGGGATGGCCTGGACCGTGACGAAGTCCATGTCCACAGGTCCATATGGCCGAACGATGCTGCTGGCGATGCCACTGCCGATCGCGCTGGCGATGCCCGAAAGGCCGAAAAAGTCGCCGGCAAGGGTCAACTTGCCGGGGACCAGTTCAACATTCTTGGTCGGGAAGGAAAGGGTACCCGAGCAGACCGGGAAGCCGCCAAGCAAGGGAGAGAATGTCCCCGCCAAGTCGTACTGGTATACGCGCTGCCCCTTGTCCATGCCGATGTCCAGCGGGCTGCCCGAGAAGTTCAGGGAGCCCCCCACCGTGCAGTCCGCAACAACACCGCGCATCGTGAAGGACCCGCCGCCCAGGGACAAGCCGTCCGTCCCCGCCTCCTGCTTGGCCCACAACGCGAACGTCCCGATGCCATTGTCCAGATCATACAGCCACGACAGGGTGAAGTACTCGTTCTCGGACGAGCCGGTCACGACCGCCGCAGCGGCCGGGCGCTGCAGGCCCCACAGCAAGATCATTGCCGCGGCCAGGACCAGGCCCACAGGGGTCTGTCCGAGCCGCACCGGGCGGGACCTGCGAATGAATCGACGAATCCGACAGTGCATCCGAACGCCGAGGCTTCTGGGCGGCAACGTCATGGGTGAGTCCTCTCCAATGGGGTCAGGGTCCTGGAATACATGCATCTTCCACCGTAGCAATCGGAAAGGGCCGAGCGAAAACTTTAGGACTGGGCGCCTGGCCAGCATCGCGCCCATCGGGACGCGCGCACACGGCCTGTGCGCAGAGCAGGACAATGGTGCGGCTGGAATGCCTAGCCTCCCACGATCCCGCATGCGCGGGCCACCTCCTCGGGCGTCACCGCCGCCAGGGTGCGGAAGGTAGCGGTGGCCAGGCGGGAGATCTCATCAGGGGCGACCGTGGGGACGGCGAAGACCTTCATGCCAGCTGCCAGGGCGGCGTGGACGCCGTGCAAGCTGTCCTCGAAGACCAGGCAGTGCGCGGGATCGGCGTGCAGGCACTCGGCGGCCTTGAGGAACACGTCCGGGGCCGGCTTGCCGCGGGCGACCGACTCGCTGCTGACGATCGCGTCGAAGCAGCCGCGGATGTCCAGCCGCTGCATCGCCCGCTCGATGCCCTCCAGCGGACTGCCGCTGGCAACAGCCATGGGGGCAAGGCCCTGGAGACGACGCACGAGGTCCACCGCGCCATCCATCGGGGGAATGTCGGCGACGGCGTACTCCTCGATGAGGGCGCGACGGAGCATCCGCTGGTAGTGCTCGACGGGTTCGGCCGGCTTGAGGACCCGCCAGGCGGTGGCGGCCACGTTGGCCACGCTCATACCCTTGTACTGCCGGGCGAGTTCGACAGTCCAAGTGTGGCCCATCGCGGCGATCATACCGACCTCGGCGGCCCGCCAAATGTGAATCGAGTCCACCAGCAGTTCGTCCATGTCGAAGATAATGCCGTGCATGTATTGGGGCTCGGAATTGGGGTTCAGGGTTCAGGGTTCGGGGTTCAGGGTTCAGGGTTCGGGGTTCAGGGTTCGGGGTTCAGGTTCGGGTTTCGAGATTCGCAGGTTGGGCGACAGAGGGCACCTCACCTGGCCTGGCGGCGGTCTGCCGGCGAGAGGAAGGTGCGGTCCCAGGGCTTGCCGGTCTTGGCCTCCGGGTCCAGCGACCGGACGTCAGTGGTCAGCGAGATCCTGGCCTGCATGAGCATCTCCTTGAAGTGGACCTTGCCGAGCTTGTCGAAGCAGTCGATCGTGATGCGGTAGCGGGCGTCGCGGTCGCCGGCCGCGGCGAGGGCGTCGTGCTGCCTGCGGGCCTCGGCGAAGAAGTCGGGCCAGAAGTTCGGCCCGTACTTCATCTCTGCCAGGTGGAGGATCCAGGCGTGGATGCGGTCGGACAGGTTGGGCTTGATGTCCTGCGGAAACACGTAGCCGGCCCGGATGTAGCGCTGGTACGTCTCCAGTTGCACCTGGCGGGTCTCCTCGATCTCGCGGGCCAGGATCGGGTTGTTGGCGATCTTCTGGGTCACCTTGATGCCGATGCTCCAGCCGACCATCTCCCAGCCGAACTGCACGTGCGCAGCGTCCACGAAGTTGTGGGCCATCTCCTCGATGTAGCCAGCCACGTGGGGGACATGAGGCGCGTGGGGGATGCCGTTACCGGTCCACTCCTCGTGCTTCGCCAGGTCAAGATCGTCGAACGTGTACCAGATAGCCGAGGTCTCGGTGCCGCCCCAGCCGGCGTCGCGGCTGGGCCGCAGGTGGTAGACCACAACCTTGTACTCCGTGTGCCGGCCCGTGATTCGGTAGAGCTCATCGTAGGCCTTGACCAGGTACGGGAAGATCACGCCGGCCTCGTAGGAGCGGGCCTTGGGGGCGAACAGGCGGACATGCGGGCTGTCGAGCATCACACCCGGCTGCTGGATGGCCTTCTCATAGTCGGCCAGGGTCTGGTACTTGAGCTTGGGGTTGATGCCAGCGGGCGGGGCCTCGGCGGGACGCGACGCGGCCGGGACGACCGCGCTGCTGGGGTGCGATTGGGCAAAGGCCGCCGGCGGGATCGCCAGCAACAGGAGGGCAAAGATACGTGCGCGGGCCAGGTGTCGTTGGCTCATGGTCGCCTCTTGCGGAAAGCAATGGCAGCTGTCGGCTCTACAGTTTCCACGCCTTGGCGAAGGCCTCGAAGCTGCGGTCGTAAGTCTTCTCGGCGTCCGGCGGGAAGCAGCAGCCGGGGAGCTGCCGGCTGCGCAGGTGGTTCTGGATGCACTCGCAGCAGATGCCGCGCTTACCGCAGGAGGTGTAGGTGCAGGCGCACCGATCGGCGTTGGCCTGTTTCTTGCATTCCATGGCAAACCCCTTTCCAGGAGACGGTACAGACTGTATATCGTGGAGCGGCCGGGCAGGCAACGGGAACCGGGGATTAGGTTTCAGGGAACAGCCGGCAAAGACAGGGACGAGGGACAAGGGAACAGGGGACGGGTGACGGCCGGTCGCAGCCGGGATGGATGCGAGGGACCAGGCGCGGCACCGGATTTGGGGAGGTCCGCGGCAGGTAACATGGTAACGGCACCGACAATAGGAGCCGCACTGGCGCTTGGGGCGGCGGTCTTCTGGGGGATCTCGCCGCTGTGCTTTGCCAGCGCGGGCCGGCGGATCGGGTCGTACCCGGTGGCGCTGCTGCGGGTGGCGCTGGCGACCGGGGTGCTGCTGGCGATCCTGACGGTGTACAAGTTCGCGGCGGGGGCGCCGCTGGCCGTGCCAAGCGCCGCGCAGTGGCTCTGGCTGCTGGTCTCGGGTGTGATCGGCATGGGCTTTGGCGACCTGCTGGGCTACGAGGCGCTGGCGACATTGGGGCCGCGGCGGACGACGCAGGCGTGCACGCTGGCGCCGGTCGTGTCGGTCCTGATGGCGTGGGTGTGGCTGGGCGAGACTTTCGGGCCGCTGACGCTGCTGGGCATGGCGGTGGTCCTGGCGGCGACGTCATACGCCGTGCTGGTGCGTGCATCGCAGGAACAGATCGGCCAGGAGCCGGGCAAGGTCACCGCGTGGGGGTTATTCTGCGCGGTGGGCGGAGCGGTGCTCATGGGCGCGGGGGCGGTGACCGCGAGGCAGGCGTTCCGGCTAGGCGAGATCGACCCGCAATTCAAGATTGACCCGCTTCTGGCGACGACGATCCGCGTGGGCGGGGCCGCGGTGTTCCTGTGGCTGATCGCAGTGGCTCGGCTGGAGGCGGTCGCCCTCTGGCGGCACCTGGCTGACCCGGTGACGCGCAACCGAATCCTGCTGGGGACGCTGCTGGGGCCGACGGCGGGCATGATCTGCTACGTCTCGGCGTTGAAGTACACCAAGACGGGCGTGGTCAGCACGCTGGCGTCGATTTCGCCGCTGGTGCTGCTGCCGATCGTGTACCTGCGTTACAAGGCCCGCATTGGCTGGGACGTGGTGGCGGCGTGCGTGCTGGCGATTGTGGGGGTAGCGGTGATTCAGTGGCCGGGGTGAGGATCCCGGTGTGCCCACCTCCCTGTCCTCCCTTGCCTTCCATTTGGAGGATGGGTTGACATCATTCAACCTGGATGGTAGTATTCCTACTAGTAGTAGTAATACCGAGGGCACCATGAAAGTCACATCCAAAGGCCAAGTCACAATCCCGCAGGATCTTCGCGAGAAGACCGGAATCGTGCCCGGCAGCGAGGTTGAGGTCGTCTCGGAAGGCAATCGGCTGTACATCCGGAAGATCCACGGGCGCGGCAGGGGCAAGGCCTTGATCGATCGGATGCGCGGACGGGGCAGCGTCCGGATGACCACGGACAAGATTCTCTCGCTGACACGGGGCGACCGCTGATGGCGGCCTTGGTCGACTCGTGCGTGCTGCTGGACGTCTTCACGGAGGACCCGCGGTGGTTCGCGTGGTCTTCCCAGGCACTGACAACGGAGGCGGAGCGCGGCCGGCTAGTCATCAACCCCGTGGTCTACGCCGAGGCATCGGTGCGCTTCGATCGGATCGAGGAACTGGAGGCGATCCTGACACCGGACATATTCGACTATCGGCCGATCCCGCGCGAGGCCGCATTCCTAGCCGGGAAGTGCTTCCTGCGGTATCGCCGGCGAGGCGGCAATCGGACGTTGCCCTTGCCGGACTTTCTAATCGGTGCCCACGCCGCGGTGGAACGGATGCCCGTGATCACCCGTGACCCCGGACGGTTCCGGAGCTACTTTCCCACACTGGCGCTGATCAGTCCGTAGGGATCGTTTCAGGGGCAGCGGTACTGGCAGACAATCCGCCAGCGGCTACTGGCGTGCGTGCCGGGTTGCAGGATTGGGGGCAATCCGGTAGCGGGGGTAAAGATCAGGAGCGCGGCCGTTTCCACTTGAGGGCGCGCCGAGTATGATGGGGCATGCAGGTTGCGTACGTACTGAACGGCACCTCCGACAGCGAATAGGTACGCCAAACTGCCGCGGGAGATCCTGTCTCACCGATCCCGCAGCTGCTTCGTGAACTGCTCGGACTGCCCCGGCGGGATGGTCAGCCACTTCCAGTCTTTTCCCTTGATGTGTTTGGCGATCAGGATGATCTGGCCCACGTGGTTGGCGTAGTGGGCGATCTGCCGCGTGATGGCGGAGACGACGGTCATCGGCTCGCCGCGGATCTTGATGGTCTTGAGCAGGTCCCCCTCGCGCAGGTCCGCCATCGCGCGGAACGTACAGGCCCAGCCGTCCTCCCACACCTTCAGGACCTGCGAGCGGGGCACAGCGTCCTCGACGAACTCGCCGTCGCGGCGGCGATCGGGCTTCTCGCCGTCGCTGGTGAGGAGGTCCGTCCAGCGGGAGTGCATGTTGCCAGCCATGTGTTTGACGATGATCCAGAATGCTGTTCTGGCGGTCGTTGAGGCGGAAGAAGAAGTCCTGGTCGGCGAGCTGCTCGAAGGCCCGCTCGGCGGTCCGCATATAGCGGCGGAGTTCGGCGACAAAGGCAGCCATCACGGCGGCGTGCAGATTGGGTTGGGCCTGTGGCACGGTATTCCTCCTCTACGAGATAAGGTGCAGTGTGTTGGCTGCTCCGCGGCATTCAGTTCAATCGTCCCTCCGGGACGGTAATGGCCAAGAGTGTTCGATCAACGGCAAGGCGCTGGTTGGCAGTGCCCGCCCTGCATGAACTGCCAGTTGCCGTTTCATATTGTCACATTGTCAGCTATTTCCCGCTGGCCAGGTCGACCTTCAGGTAGGCGTAGTACTGCTCGACCCGCAGCGGGCCGAAGGCCAGCACGTCCAGAAGGGTGTAGCCGAGGACATTGTACTCCAGGATGGTCCCGAGCCGCTCGATGCGGTCCAGGTGCACCTGGATCCGCGGCCAATCGAGTTCGACCGCGCCCTCGCTGGCCTCCGACACCTTCTGCGCGACGGTCTGGCTCTGGATCGCCCGCAGGACGGCTGCCTCGGCCAGCCACGCCGAGGCCCGGCCGAAGAGGTTGCGGCCCTCGATCTGCACGGCTGGGTTGGCGACCAGCAAGGCAGTCCTGCGCTGGCGGTCGAGGGCAAACTCGCCGGGACCAGTTCCAGCGTTGTCGTGTGGCTGGCGGGGCCGGCCTTGGTGTCGATGGTCAGCACGAAGTGGCCGGGCACGCACTGCAGGGAGAGGTTCTCGACGCCCTTGACTCCGGCCGCTCGCCTGCGGAGTTCGTCCTGGAGGTACTTGCCGGGGATGGGGACCCATCGCTGGCGGATCAGGTCCGGGCTGATGCCGGGGAAGTGCTCGACCAGCTGCTGCAGGACGAGGTCGGGCACATCGGCCGCCCGGCGGGCCAGTTCGTCCTTGATTTTCATCGCCAGGGACTTGAGGTCGTCGAAGGAGGTCATGTGCCGTCACCACTCCGCGATGCGTCCAATCTCACCGGCAGTCGGTCCGTCCGGCTGCATGCAGGATTACATGACCTGCGAGGGCCGAGGGTCAACCCGCCGCACACACTCATGCCCGTTTCATCAGGTACGCATACTCATGCCTGGCCGGGTCGCTGAAGGGCGTGCGCTGGTAGTCTCCCCAGCGGTGTACTGTCTCGAAGCCGGCGATCTTCAGCAGCAGATCCAGACTCGCACGGATAGGTCAACCGGTCACGCAGTAGCCTTCGCGGGCCAGTTGGATCGCCAGCTTGCCCGCGCCGCAGCACAGACTCCAGCACCTGCCTGCCGGGCGAGAAGTCCCGCATCAGGGCTGCAAAGAATCCGCCGAACGTCCCGGCTGCGACGGCCGGGCTCGTCGAGAAACAGGTCCTGGTCGAAGCTGCTCCAGCCGCAGCGGTCCGGTCGCGAGGTGTCGATCGACATGCTGATTGGGTCTGCTGTCATCAGGCAACCTTTCGCGCGGCAGAGGTGACAAACGCCACGATCAATGATAAACCGTACTATACGCGAACGAGACACATTGTCCACGAGCGGCAAGGAGCAGCGAATGACCGGCCCGACACAGACGATCCTGCCCCGCTGGCGGGGGTTCAACCTGCTGGACTTCTTCACCGTCAAGAGCACCGGCGAGGTGAGCGAGAATGACTTCGGCTGGATCGCGGACTGGGGGTTCGACTTCGTCCGACTGCCGATGTGTTACACGCTGTGGATCGAGGACGATGATCCGCTCAAGCTGCACGAGCCGATGCTGGCGAAGGTCGACCGCGCGGTCGAACTCGGCCGCAAGCACGGCCTGCACGTCTGCCTGAACTTCCACCGGGCGCCGGGCTACTCGGTCAACCCCGAGCGGACCGAGCCGTACAACCTCTGGAAGGACCAGGCCGCCCTGGACGCCTTCTGCTTCCACTGGCAGATGTTCGCGAAGCGCTACCGCGGCATCCCATCCAGTCGGCTGAGCTTCAACCTGGTGAATGAGCCGCGGAACCCGTCCGCGGACATGACCCGCCAGGACCACGAGCGGGTCATCCGCGCAACCGTGGCGGCGATCCGCAGCGTGGACCCCGAGCGGCAGATCATCGTCGACGGCCTGACCTGGGGCAACGACCCGGTGCCGGAACTGGCGGACCTGAAGGTCGCCCAGTCGTGCCGCGCGTACCTGCCGATGGGCGTGAGCCACTACCGGGCCAGCTGGGTGGCTGGCGCGGACAAGTACCCGGCGCCGGCCTGGCCCGGGGGCTGGAACTTCCCCGGCGTGCTCTGGACCCGCGCGACACTGGAGTCGCACTACGGGCAGTGGGCGAACCTGGCGGCAACGGGGGTGGGCGTGCACTGCGGCGAGGGCGGGGCATACAGCCAGACGCCGCACGACGTGTTCCTGCTGTGGCTGCGGGACGTGCTGGAGGTGCTCACCACGTTCAACATCGGCTATGCCTTGTGGAACTTCCGCGGTTCGTTCGGGGTGCTGGATACCAGGCGGGTCGGTGCAAAGTGCGAGGACTGGTACGGCCACGAACTGGATGTGAAGCTGCTGGAGCTGCTGCAGGAGTTCTAAAGCCGACACCGCCATAGGCCCGCGCGTTGGCCTGTCCGAGGCAGGCGACATCAGGCATCGTGTTTGCCTGATTTCCAGACTTGTGTTGGGACCGCTGGGCTCGTGGTGGCCGAGATATCCACCTTCAAACACGCCGTCTGTACGGAACCGGGTGTGGGCCTTGCGCTGGCACTGACCGACCCTTGATGCCCGGAAGGAAGGGGTCTGAGGCCCGTAGAACCGGTCCTGCGGGCCATCTGCATATCGGACACAGGGGAGCCGCGGATCGGTCCACTTGCCGGATTCCGTGCCGCAGCATACCATCGCCGGCAGGCAGCCTGGCAACGGCATCAGGGCTGGCCGCCACACGTTTGGCCGTAACCGGTTCGGAGGCCGCATGACCACGACACAGCCCGTCGCGCTCGAGGCGCGGAAGTACACAGCCGGGACGCTGAGCTACACTGCCAAGGGCCTGGTGGTCCTGTTCGCGTGGCTGCTGTGGGGGGATTTCTGCTTCACGCTGATGGAGGGCGTGCTGGGCATCTTCCCGCTGTACATGATCGACCACCTGGGCGCCAGCAACAAGACCACCGCCCTGTTCATGAGCATCATCCCGAACGTCTTCGGCGTGCTGGTGGGCCCGGCCGTCTCGGTCAAGAGCGACCGATACCGCAGCAAGTGGGGCCGGCGGATCCCGTTCATCCTGTGGACGGCGCCGATCCTGGTGGCCGCACTGATCGGACTGGGGTTCTCGGACTACTTCCGGCGGCTGTTTGAGGCGACCCACGGAGTGATGGGCATCAGCCCGATGATGTGCACGCTGGGGGTGATCGGCTTCTTCATGGTCCTCTTCGCGTTCATGAACGAGTTCGTCAACAGCGTGTACTGGTACCTGTTCGCGGAACGTCGTGCCCGAGCAGTTCCTGGGGCGGTTCCTGGCCCTGTTCCGGCTGGTGGGCAACCTGGCTGGCGCGTTGTACGGCTTCTTCGTCTTCCAGTACGCCGAGAACTACATGCACCTGGTGTTCTCGGGCTGCGCGCTGCTGTACCTGGTCGGGTTCGGGGTGATGTGCCTGTTCGTCAAGGAGGGGGAGTATCCACCGCCGGAGGACCTGGGCGAGAAGCGGCCCGGCGTCAGGGGCCAGATCGAGGATATCGGCAAGCAGGCGAAGATTTACATCCAGGAGTGCTTCGGCCACCCGATCTACTGGCTGATGTTCGCCTATACGGGGCTGCAGATTGTCGCCCGCTCAGCCGGGATCGGCGGGCTGGTGTTCAACAAGGACGCCCTGGGCATCACGTTGCAGCAGATGGGCATGGTGGGCGCGGTCAGCGGGTTCGTATCGATGGGGTTACAGTTTCCAGCCGGGTGGTTGGTGGACAAGTTCCACCCGCTGCGGATGACGCTGTGGATGCAGTTGATTCTCACGCCGCTGCAGTTCGTGATGTACTTCTTCATGTTGGGCTTCAAGTCGTACGTGGGCTTTGAGGGGATGAAGATCGTGATCTTCGCGCTGTACGGGGCGGCGGGCATTCCACTGCTGATCACGATCTTCCCGAAGGACAAGTACGGGCAGTACTGCTCGTGCAACGGCATGATCAAGTCGTTCGCGGCGATGCCGGGGGCGTTCCTGGGGGCGCTGTTCATCGACTGGGTGACTCGCAACGGCAGCGACAAGGACGCCTACCGCTGGATGTTCATCTGGAGCGGGATCTTCCAGGCCCTTTCCGCGGTGGTGCTGCTCTGGGTCTACTTCCTGTGGAAGCGGCACGGCGGGGACGGGGGCTATCTGCCCCCGGGATCGGCATTGGAGAAGGAAAGGCTCGCCCGGGTGGACGCAGCCGGCGAAACGGCTGAGGCGAATCTGGCGTGAGCGGACACGAGACGGCTGCTGAAGGCGTAACCTGCTGTACGGGGGCAATAGCAAACGCACCCCGGCAGCGCGGAAGTCTCGCCGGCTTGGCGGGACTCACGATTGATGCCTTGACCGGGCCCATGGCACCGCAACGGATGGGCTGAATCGACCGCAATGGAGCCGCTACCTGAGACTCCGAGACAAGCAGCAACAGGACATCCGCGGTAAAATGGGCGACCATCGCCGCCTCTATGCCGCGCCGACAGAACAAGACTCCGAACACAAGACCGCCAACCATGTTCAGGACGATCGTCCGGACAACGACAGCTGTTCCCAGTGGCCAGAAGGTCGCGGCCGCAGGGAGATGCCCGGCCCCGAACAATATCGCGGAGACCAGGATTGCCAGGGCGTACACCCCTGTGGGCACAGGCACACGCCAGCGGAAGGCCATCCCCCAGATGCACCACGCCAGCGTGGACACCAGGAAGAGCCGCAGGAGCAGCTCCTCAACGATCCCACCATAGAGTGCGGCCCCGAGGATCTTGTACCAGGCCAGATGACCGGGTAGTGGACGAATCGGGGTCGGCATCTGGGACGCGAACACATGGACATCCAGAATGAGTACGAAGGTCGCTGCCGCCACCCCACATGCGATGCTCAGCACCACGTCCGCCGGGGGCATAGGCACAAGCCGACGCAGCCGTATCAGCGCGCTGACAAGGGGACTGCCAAGGCCGATCGACCTTCCCAATCGCAGGCCAAGCAGGCACGTGAGAAACACCATGATCCCAACCTGCATCATCTGCAAGCATACGAGGACCCCCAGAGGCAACTGCGTCCCCTTGTGCCAGTTCGGCAGCAATACCATGACTGCTGGAGTGGCAGCCAAGACCGCGCACGCTGACGCGCCTGCCCAGAATGTAGCCATCGGTAGGAGAGGCATCAGCCCGATGTCCGCCTGGCAGACTAAGTCTCTATTGTCAGCGGGTTTTTCAGCGCCCGCTGACACTCCATCATCAGATACGGAGTGTTCCGAACGCTGCATCGTGTCCACCTCTTGAGATACGGAGCGGTCCGAACGCTGCATCGTGTCCACCTCTTGCCCCGACGGGCTTGCGTATCCCTCCCTCGATAGGCTTGACATCCGTCCTGCTTATTGTACACTGTATATGTACAATAGACAATCGCGGAGTCGACATGGGATCGCAGCGAATTATCCGGATCGACGTGGCCTCGGCCGTGCCGGCGTATCGCCAGATCGCCGATGCCATCCGGGCGCTGATGGTGGAGGGCGAACTGCGGCCAGGCGATCCACTGCCGACCGTCCGGCAGCTGGCGGTGGACCTGGCTGTCCACCACAACACCGTCGCCCAGGCCTACCGCGACCTGGAGGAGGAGGGCTGGCTGGACCTGCGCCGGGGACGCGGGGCGGCCGTGCTGCCCCGCAGCAACCCCAGGCCAGCCGGCGACGCCGAGGCCTCTTTCCGCCGGCAACTCCGAGAGCTCATCGCCAAGGCCCGCGCTGCCGGTCTGACCCCGCGGACGGTCGCGAAGGTCCTGGACCAGTCATCACAGACGATCAAGGAGATCCAGCCGTGAGCGAATCGCTCGTCATGCTGCTGATTCATGGTGGGGTCTATCTCTTCATCCTGCTGATGGTGCTGGGGATGCTCTGGTTCACGCCGGACACGACCCGCCCGAGCATCTTCTTCGGCGTGACGATCGACCCCTCGCTGCGGAACACGCCTTTCGCGGCGGATTGCATCCGCCGCTTCCGCCGCGGAATCCTTCGGCACACCTTCCTGGCCATCTTGCTCAGTGCCGCCATAGCCGTGGGCCTTTGGCGGGGCCTGGACAATCTGGGGCTCGGCCTGGGGCTCGGGTTTGCGGCGGGCATCCTATGGCAGATGTTCGGCGCGATGATGGCCTTCATCTCGGGCAACAAGGACGTCCAGCCACACGCTGTCAAGCCGACCTCCGTCCGCGAGGCGTCGCTGGTCCCGCGCACACCCGCGGGCGGCAACGGCCGCCTGCTGGCGGCGATGCTCGTCGCGCCGCTGCTGATCGTGGGCAGCTGCGCCCTCTACCTGTGGGCCCGATGGGACGACATCCCGCACCGCTACGTCTGGCACTGGGGCCTGCACGGGCCCGACGGCTGGTTAGACAAGTCAGTCGCGGGCGTGTTCGCACCGTTTCTGCTGGCCCTGGCGGTCTACGTGCCGCTGCCACTGGTTGCGCTGCTGATCACGCGGGGGCGGCGCGTCCATGCCGGTGGTCCGGGTGCCGCCCAGGAATCCTGGTTCGTCCGCAACACAATCCTGGTCCTCATGCTGCTGGGCCTGGCCTCGGCGGCGGCCGCCGCAGGCGTCAGCACTTACATCCCCCTGCGCAACCCAACAGACTCCCATCGTCATGATCGTCTTGATCGTCGCGGGCACATTCCTTCTGGATGTGGTTGCGATCGTGGCGCTGATGCGCATGGGACAGGGCGGCAGCCGTTTGTCCGCAGAGCCCGGCGATGCCCCACCGACCGGTCCGGATGTCATCGGCGACCGCACGGACGATCGGCACTGGAAGTGGGGCCTGTTCTACAGCAATCCGAACGACCCGGCCCTGTGGGTGGAGAAGCGGTTCGGCATCGGCTGGACGATCAATATGGCCCGGCCGGGAGCCTGGCTGACGATCATCGCCATCCTGACGGTAGGTCTGGTGGTGCCGGCCGCGATCGCGCTGATTGCGAGGCTGACGTTGTCCAGGACTCCATAGCAGGCGGCTGTAACGCGGCTCAGGAGGCAGCGATGCTCACCGACGCATACATATTCTTGGGTGCTCTGCTCATCGTATTGACCGCGCCGCTAGTGCTCGGGCTGGTGCCGCCGAACGGCTGGTATGGCATCCGCCTGACGGGCTTCGATAGCTCCGAGAAGTGGTATCGGCTGAATCGCCGCGGGGGGATGCTCCTTCTATTGTCGGGAGCGGCCTTCCTGCTGATCGGGGCTCTTCTGCACTGGGTCGCGCCCCCGCTGTCGGATCGGGCACAGATTATCCTTACCGTACTTCTCATCCCGATCTTCTGGGCGACGATGATCGGCATGTGGATCATGGCCTCGCGCATGCTTCGATAATCCGCAGCGGGCCAGGGCCGCTAGCCCTCCTGCGCCGGTGCGACCCCGTCCCCCGGCCCGGCCAGGGCACGTAGTCGGGATTCGGCTGGGGGATCTTGGCCTCGACGCTCTCCAGCCACTCGTGCAGCATCGCGCGCAGCCGGTCGCGAACGTCCGGCAGCGCAGCCGCCAGGTTGCGCTGCTCGCCGTCATCTTCCCGCAGGTTGTAGAGTTCGACGTGGCGGTCCTCGAAGAACTCGATCAGCTTGAAATCGCCGCACCGCACGCTGCAGCCGGGAGAGCCGCCCTGGTTGCCGTAGTGCGGGTAATGCCAGAAGATCGCCTCGCGCCGCATGGCGCCGGTGCCCTGCAGCACGGGCCAGAAGCTCTCGCCGTCACAGTGCTGCTCGGGCCGCAAGGGCAGGCCGGCCATTTCCAGGATCGTGGGATAGAAGTCCGGACCGCTCACCGGGACGTCGCACAGGCTGCCTGACAGGATCCGGCCGGGCCAGCGGATGATCAGCGGCTCCCGCGTGCCCCCCTCGTACATCCAGCCCTTGCCCTCAGCCAGCGGGGCGTTGCAAGTCGGCGAGCCCTCGGAGGTGGCCAGGCCGCCGTTGTCGGAGGTGAAGATCACGACGGTGTCGTCGGCCAGGCCCTGCTCCTCCAGCGCCGCCAGCAGCCGACCGGTGTTGGCGTCGAGGTTCGCTACCATCGCCGCATAGGCCGGGTCGGACTGAACGGTCCGCCGGATGACGCGTTTGTCCTTTTTGTGCTCGCAGGGGAAGGCCTCGCCCTCAACGAAGGGGGCGGCCTTGTCCAAGCCCATCGCCCGCGCCTTGTCCTGATACTTCCGCAGGTCGCCGGGCTTGACCTGGATCGGGGTGTGCACGGCGTAGTGCCAGAGATTCAGGAAAAACGGGGTGCCGTCGTTCTCGCGGATCAGCCGGATGGCCTCATCCGTCAGCCGATCGGTCAGGTACTCACCTGCCGGCCCGTCGGCGAGCGTCTCGATCCCCCAGGGGCTGAAATAGCCGTCGCGTGGGTGGCCCCAGCTAGAGCCGCCGATGTTGACGTCAAAACCCTGCTTGTCGGGGTAGTACGGCTGGCTGCCCAGGTGCCACTTGCCGAGGTGCCAGGTGAGGTAGCCGGCCTGCTTGAGTGCCCGGGCGAGGTTGAATTCCTCCAGCGGCAGGTGGTCGATGTAGGGCGCGTCGATGAGTCTGCCCCGAGTATGCGCGCCGATCCAGTCGGTCACGCCGACCCGCGCGGGGTACCTGCCGGCCAGGATGCTCGCCCGGCTCGGCGAGCAGACGGGGCAGGCGGCATAGGCGTTGGTGAAACGCACGCCTTCGGCCGCCAGATCGTCCAGGTTGGGCGTCTCGTAGAACGAGCTGCCGTAGCAGCCCAGGTCCCGCCAGCCCATGTCGTCGATCAGGATGAAGATGAAGTTCGGCCGGCGCACGGTGGGCTCCTCGAAAGGCACTCAGCACGCGATACTCAGCGCTCTTGCTTACCCCGCGGCTGTCACCCCGAAGACGGCCAGCGCCTCCTGCTCGTTCGACTTGATCTCGAAGACCTTGTTGAGGTGCGTGATCGTAAAGACCTTCATCGGCTCCTTGCGGATACCGCAGAGCACCACTTGGCCCTTGATCGCGTCAGACTTTTTCTTCAGGTTGATCAGCACGCCCAGGGCGGCCGAGGAGAGCATCTGCACCTTGGACAGGTCCAGGACCAGTTTGCGGCACGCCCGGGCATCGACGAGCTTGTACAGCTCGTCGCCGATCTGCTGGACGTGGAGGACGTCCAGGACCATCGGCTCGTTGAAGACCACGACCATTACATCGCGGATCGAGTACATCACCAACTGATTTGCCGCCATGGCACACCTCGCATGCAAAGGGCCGCCGACAGGCACGCGAGCGATTGTACCGGTCTCGTCCCGGGCCAACAAGCCGGCCCCGAACAAGGCCCCTCCCTACCTCACGCGGACTCGCCGGCGATGTCCTTCATGATCCGCACGCACTGGACCAGGCTGTCGAAGCCGTCGGGGAGCGTCTCGTGGTCCTTGATGGTGATGTCGATGTGGCAGCCCCTGGCCCGGTCCAGGGCGTCGCGGGTGATCCGCTCGACCCTCTGGCGGTTCAGGCCCGTGCAGATCACCTCGCTGGGGTTCGGCCGCCAGGAGATCACGTAGTCCGTGCCGATCTGCTCGACACACTTGCCCAGGTCCGCCCAAGGCGTGACGCTGATCCGGCGCAGGTTCTTGATCCGCTTGAGCAGCGGGATCTTCCGCGTCAGGTCCTCGCAGCAGCCGTAGGCGCTCAGGGCGAACCTCTCGATGATCGGCTGCTGGTACTGCAGCATGAACTCATCGAACATGGCCGGCGAGACGCACGTGGTCTCCTGCGACGCGCAGAACACCCACAGCTCGCTGCGATTGACCGGCTGGCCGCCGGCTGTGGGGTCCGCCAGTTCCTCGGCGTACGGCACGGCCTGGTTCTCGTGATGGGCCAGCCGCCAGTCGCCGGCCTTCTCAGCCTGCTCGTGGGCGGCCAGGACGCCGTCCCGCATGAACGCCAGCACCTTGTGCAGCCACGCGGGGCGATCCAGCATGTACAGCATGAACTGCTCGAGCCCCAGCAGCCGGGCGATGTCGGTCGAGAGGTCCGCGTACCAGTGCCGCCAGAACGGCCCGCGGTCCAGGTTCACCGTGACCAGGTCGCCGATCGCGTCCTGCATCCGGGCGAGCCGCTCGGCCGTCGCCTTCTCGTCGATCGCGTGCCGCGGGAAGACGAGTGTCGAGAAATCCTCCTCCTCCACGATGCACGGCCGGAACGCGAACGACCCGCGCTTCTCCGTCCGCTCCGAGAAGCGGATCTCCGGACCCCAGCGGACGGCATCGCTGGCCGGATGGAAGTAGACCGCTCTGACGTTGATCCACGGCTCGATGACCAGGTCGTCGCCGATACGGTCCTGGAAGATCTTCTGCCACAGGCTGCGCTCGTGTGCCCGGAAGAACGCGTCCTGGCATCGCAGCTGCTCCTCTGGCATCACCTCGCCCCAGAAGGGCATGGCCAGCGAGAGCACCAGCGGCCGCGTCCGCTTGAGGCTGTTGTGCCGCCGCCAAAGATCCCTCCGCTCGTTCTGCACGGGTTTGGCAGCGATATCAGCGACCTGTTTTGCCAGATCCCGGAGGACCTTCCTGTCGTCAGTCTCTTCCACGTGCTCTCCCCGGCGCTATCGCCTGTCAGCCAGTCCCATCGCCTCGACAAACACTTGCCACGACCGCTCGAACGGCACGAACGGCTCGGGCACAAACCGCTCGCGGACCCGCTGGTTGTCCAGCAGGTACGCCTCTTCGTACAGCCACGTGCTGCAGTCGCGGTGCAGGCCGTAGAATACCGCACCGCGGCACAGTTCGTCATCCTCCAGCGGCTGTACCTGCCGGTAGCCATCCAGGAAGCTGCGGCAAGGCTCCGGGTCCAGAAACAGCATCAGGTGCATCGGCCGCAGGATGTCGTAGGACCGCGGCCCCGGCCCGGAGTCGTCCCAATCGAACACGGCTACGATCCGCTCGCCGTCGAAGAGGACGTTGCCTTCCTGGTAGTCGCAGTGGATCACCTGCACGGGCGGCGGCACTTCCAGCCGGCGGAAGGCCTGCTGCAGCCAGGCCCGCTGGTGGACCAGACGCTCCTGCACGCGGCGTTCGCGCGGACCGGCGTCTGACACTTGCCCGATCGCCTGCTCGATGCGGTCGATCAGAGCGATGGTCTTGGCAAGATCCGGCGCACCCAGCGTGCGGCAGACGAGCGAAACCGGATAGTCAGCCAGCGCCATGTGCACCCGCGCCAGCATCCCGCCCATGGCCGCGACCTCCGCGGTCGAGATGTGCGGCCGCCGGACCTGGCGGCCCGGTATCCGCCGAAACAGCGCCCAGAATCGGCCATCGCGCGCCAGGACCGTCTGCCCGTCGGGTAGGGGCACAACCTCCGGGGCCGGCACGCCGTGGCCGCGCACGTGGGCGATGACGGCATGCTCGGCCTCGATCCGCGAGCGATGCCGGTGCCGGTAGCCCCGCAGCACGAACTGCCCCCGCGGCGTGCAAATCAGCCGGGTGTGGTTCGACACCCCGACAGGCGGCTCAGCCACCTCCGTCGGCTCGCCGACGTCCCAGGCCCGCAGGATGTCCGCCTCAAGATCGCCCATATCTGCCCTCGCTTATCGCCGGATGCGGGGCGCCACGATTGGAAGGGCATCATAGCGGCGTGTACGGGGGGCCTCCAGGAGGCGTGCGGGAAGTGCCCCTGTTACCGCGATGCAACCAAGACCATATTGACGCCGCCGCAAGTCGGTGATATGTACGGTATAGTGGATTCGATGGAAAGCAGGACGGAAATGCTCATGACTGACCGGCACAGCCAGTACTCGTCGTCGCGATTTAGCAGCCCCATGTGCTGCCGGTGCTTCATGAGCTGAGAGGTCGTGAAACCAAGAATCAAGGCTCCAGAGGCATCGGCAGGTGCCTCTCGGAGCCTTTCTCGTTTATGCTGTGGGTTTTGCCAAGGAGCCCAAAGGTCATGCTTGACATCCGCTACATCCGCCAGAACCCAGACAAGGTCCGCCAGGCCGTCGCCAAGAAGCGGTTCGACCTGGACGTGGACGCCCTGCTGGCCCTCGACGACCGCCGCCGCCAGCTGCAGCAGGAACTCGACGCCCTGCGGCACGAGCAGAAGAAGGCCGGCGAGATGATCGGCCAGCTGCGGGGCAAGGGCAAGAAGAAGGACGCCAACCCCGCTGACCTGGCGAATTTCGAGGCGCAGCTGGCGACCACAATGAAGCGGATGGAGGAGGTCAAGGCCCGCGCCAAGCAGTTGGAGGACGAGGCGCAGAAGGTCCAGCGGGAGTTCGACACGCTGATGCTCCGCGTGCCGCAGGTGCCCGATGACGACGTGCCGCTGGGCAAGGACGACACCGAGAACGTCGAGATCCGCCGGTGGGGCGAGGTCCACAGGTTCGATTTCCCCCCCAAGGACCATGCCACCCTGGGGACGGCCTTGGGCATGATCGACATCGACCGCGGCGTGAAGCTCGCGGGTTCTCGCTCCTATTTCCTGCTGGGGGCCGGCACGCTGATGCACCAGGCGGTGCTGCGGCTGGCCTTTGACACGATGCTGGAGCGGGGCTTTACGCCGATGACCGTGCCGCTGATCGTCCGCGAGCCAGCCATGACGGGCACGGGGTACTTCCCGCTGGGCCGGGAGCAGGCCTACGAGATGGCCAACGAGGACCCGGGAGTATTCCTGGTCGGCACGGCGGAGGTGTCGTTGACGAGCTACCACATGGACGAGGTGCTGGAGGAGAAGGACCTGCCGCGCAGGTACGTCGGCATGAGCTCGTGCTTCCGGCGGGAGGCCGGCACGTACGGCAAGGACACCGCGGGCATCTACCGCATCCACCAGTTCGACAAGGTCGAGCAGGTGGTCGTCTGCCGCAACGACGTGGAGGAGTCCAGGCGCTGGCACGAGGCGATCCTGGGCAACGCCGAGGCCGTGCTGCAGAAGTTGCAGCTGCCCTACCGCGTGGTGACGGTGTGCACGGGCGACCTGGGGATCGGCCAGGCGTTCAAGTACGACATCGAGACGTGGATGCCGTCGCGCGACGCCTACGGCGAGACGCACAGCGCCAGCCGGTTCTACGACTTCCAGGCCCGCCGGCTGAACCTGCGGTACCGGGACAAGGACGGCAAGCTGCAGTTCTGCCACACGCTGAACAACACGGTGATCGCCAGCCCGCGGATCCTGATCCCGATCATGGAGATCTACCAGAACGCGGACGGCTCGATCACGGTGCCGGAGGCGCTGCGGGGGTACATGGGGGGCTTGGAAAGGATTTCGAAGCCATGATTATCGTAATGCAACCAAACGCGACACCCCAGCACGTGGACCACGTCGTGGACCTCGTGCGCCAGATGGGCCTGAAGGACCACGTCATCACCGGGACCAACCGGACGGTCGTGGCCTGCATCGGCGACAAGCGCCGCGTGGACAAGACCGCCATCGAGACCGCCCCGTTCGTCGAGAAGGTCGTGCCGATCCTCTCGCCGTACAAGGTCGCCAGCAAGGAGGTCAAGCAGGAGTCGACGCAGGTCCGTATCGGCAAGAACGGCGCGTGCGTCGGCGGTAAGCGGCTGGCGATCATGGCCGGGCCGTGCAGCGTGGAGGACCGCTCGCAGCTGATCGAGGCGGCCCACGCGATGAAGGAGGCCGGGGCGATTGCGCTGCGGGGCGGAGCGTTCAAACCCCGCACCAACCCGTACTCGTTCCAGGGACTGGGGGAGCGGGGCCTCGAGATCCTCGCCGAGGCGGGCCGCGTTACGGGCCTGGCGGTGGTCACCGAGGTCATGAGCATCGAGCAGGTGGCAACCGTCAGCCGCTACGCGGACGTGCTGCAGATCGGCACGCGCAACATGCACAACTTCAACCTGCTGCAGGCCGTGGGCGCAGCCAACAAGCCCGTGCTGTTGAAGCGCGGCTGGAGCGCGACGCTGGAGGAGTTCCTGTTGGCGGCGGAGTACATCATCGACGCCGGCAACCCGAACGTGATCCTGTGCGAGCGCGGCATCCGCACCAGCGAGACGCACGTCCGCAACACGCTGGCGCTGGCGACCGTCCCAGCCGTCAAGCGGGAGAGCCACCTGCCGATCATCGTGGACCCGTCGCACGGCACGGGGCACGCCTACATGGTGCCGTCGATGTCCAAGGCGGCGGTGGCAGCCGGCGCCGATGGCGTGATGGTCGAGGTCCACCCCGACCCCGAGCACGCCCTGACCGACGGCGCCCAGTCGATCAACATCCCGACCTTCCAGCAGCTGATGAAGGACCTGGCCCGGATCGCCGAGGCGGTGGACAGGACGATCTAGCTCGGCCAATGGTCGACCAGGATCAGCAGGTCGATCACATCCACGCTGCCGGTATTGTCGAAGTCACAGTCAGGGTTGAAGGCGGGATCGCCGGCGGACTTGCCGAAGCTGTCGACGAAGATCAGCAGGTCGATCACGTCCACCAGGCCGTCGTGGTCGAGGTCGCAGGGGACGCCGACAACCTTGAGGCCGACGGCAAGCTGCCAGCCCGGGTTGGTCGCGGAATTCACCTCGCAGGCACCCACGTCGGCGGCACTGCCCTGGGGACGGACGACCAGATTGAAATCAGGCGTAGCGGCCAGGGACGTGTTGCCGCCATCGATGAGAATGCTGCCGGGCCTTGGATAGAGGTCCATCTGGCCGATCGTCGTCGAGGCATTGGTGAAGACGGCAGCCGGGGAGGTCGCAGCTGTCCAACCACCCGACACACCGCTGACGATACCGTACGTGACATTGCCGGCCACGACCGTACCGGCGGACAGGCCTTGGTAGGCAAGCAAGGCCGATGCCGCGGCAGAACTCTGGAAGATGGCGTTATTGGCCACGACCAGGTTCTGGGCGAGGTTGCCGTCGTGGATTGCCAGGGCGTCCGTGGCGGCCTTGTAGATGGTGTTGTTGACGATCCTCAGGTACTGAAGCTTACCGTCGCTGCGGGCGCGGGTGTAGATGCCGGAGCCCAGGGAGTTGACGCAGATGTTATTCTCGACGTTGGCCTCGCTGAGGGCCTGGATGTCGCAGTCGGTGCAGGCATAGACGAAGTTGCGCCGGACGATGTTGTTGTACGTGGGGTCGTTCTTGTAGGTGCCCCAGACGGTGATGCCAGGCCAGCCGCCGACGGCATTGACGACGTTGTCCTGGACCGTGATGTGGTGGTCGCCGTGCTTGAGTTCGATCCCGTCGCCGATGACGTTGTGGACGAAGTTGCGCTCCACGAGCGAGTCGTGTACCTGTGGCTTGGTATAGGCACTGTCCACGCCCAGGTACATGCCCTCGCCGTTGCCACCGGTATACGAAATGTCACAGCCGCGGACCGTCAGGTTGTAGAGCTCGGTCACACCGGCTGCGTTGACGCCGGTACTGCTCATGTTGTGGCAGTACAGGTCCTCCAGGACGACGTTGTGGCTGGTCGTGTTGGTCTGGAACTTCACGGCGTCGGAACCGCCGGTGATCTCGAGCCCCTGGATCTTCAGGAAGCTCGACGTTGTACAGGTCGATGACGTTGCGGCTGGGGTCGGTGGTGACGAGGGGACGCGCCTCGCCATCGGCGGCCTTGATCGTGATCCAGGCGTCGGCGGTACCATTGACCGCCTCGATCCAGGCGTGGGCGTACGTACCGGCGTGCACGATCATGGTGTCGCCAGGGCTCATCAGGGAGGCGATCGACGCGATCGATCCGGGAGGATAGACGTCAAACACCTTTGCCGAGGCCCGGGAGGGCGCGGCCAGGGCAAGCGTAACAGCCAGTATCCGAGCCATCCAGTGACCGCTGGGGTACCCGGCTACGCAGCACAATCCAAGCCGGTGCATGACCTTCCCTCCTCCAACCCGGCGGACCGGAGATGCACGGTCCGAGCGGCCGCCACAACGGCAGGCGGGTCCTGGCCCCACCCAAGAGCAAACACAAGGGCGAGGACGACGCTACGGACCGGCAGCACCCATTTTACCCGGAAGGCCCGATGATGTCATTGGAATTGTCACAGGGACAGGGATTGCACGGGGCGGCGGCAACGGCTACGCTTGCCTCGTCGCAGCCGCACGCGATACAGGACTGAAGGTAGCCCAGATGCCAGAGCCATCCGCCAACACAACCGCCCACGCGATGCGCGAGTACACGGCTGCCTGCCTCGTGGGTCTGTCGGCTGCCTTCCTGCTGTGCGGGTACGAGCTGGTTCGCAGCCCCTCCAACAGCCTGTTCAAGGCGGCCTACGGCGCGGCGGCCCTGCCACGCGTCATGGCAGCCACCCCGATCGCGATCGTGGCGATCCTGTACCTGTACGGTCGACTGCTGACGTGGCTGGGGGCCCGGCGGACCCTGCTGGTCACGACGGTCGCTTCGTGCGTGCTGCTGGTGGGACTGTACGGCGCGGTCCAGGCCGGCTGGACGTTCTCCCGGGCGATCCTCTACGTCTTTCGCGAGGCTTACGTCGTGCTGCTGGTCGAACAGTACTGGTCGTTCCTCAACAGCACGCTGGCCACCGGCGCAGCCAAGAGGCTCAACGGCCCGATCTGCGGACTGGCATCGGTCGGCGCGATCGCGGGCGGGGCATTGGTCGCACTGCTCTCGATGGAGGTCGGCTCGGCCATGTTGCTGGTCTTTGCCGCGGGGATCACGCTGCCGGCTGCACTGCTGATGGACGTGGCGTACAGGCGGTGCGGCGAACCACGGGAGTCGGGCGAACGCGCCGCAGCGATACGCTGGGCCTGCAGTTGTTCGGCAGCAACACCATGCTCGTGATCCTGCTGGCGGTGGTCCTGCTGACCCAGGCGGTCTCGGCCCTGCTGGACCTGAACTTCCAGGGGGTGCTGCAGACGACGATACCGAACGTCGACCAGCAGACCGCCTTCTCCGGCCGATTCTTCGCCTGGCTGAACGTCGCCTCGTTCGTCATGCAGTTCGCCGTCACGCCGCTGCTGCTGCGATGGTTGCCGCTGGGGGCGATCCACCTGGCGATCCCGCTGGTACACGTGGCCAGCTGCGCCTGGTTATTGGAATCGCCGTCGCTGTTTGCCGCGGGGCTGGCTTTTACGGTCTTCAAGGCGATCGATTACTCGACCTTCCGCGCAGCCAAGGAGATCCTATACATCCCGCTGCCGTTCGACGCCCGCTACCGCGAAAGAGGTCATCGACGTGTTCGGCTACCGCTTCGGCAAGGGCGGAGCGTCGTTGGCAATCACCGGACTGCAGGCCGCCCGCGTCGGCATCTCGCAGGCGGGACTGGCAGCCGGGGCGCTGGCAGCGGCGGCGGCCTGGGCGTGCCTGGCGGTGCCGTTGGCGCGGGCGTACACGCACAGCCGCGCGGCGGCCGGACCCGAATTGGGTGCGCCGCTTTTTGAGGCGCAGCAAACCGAGGCCCCGTAAGCGGGCGCAGCCGAACCGGACCGATGCGTGTATCATGGGCTTCAATCTGGCACCGACACTTCTGCACGGGCAGACAAGCTGCCCGTGGCAGCCGGTACCGGAGGTGACGGAATTGCACGGTAGCCGCAGGCGTTACGAGGAGATTCTAGACATGCCGCACAAACAGATGCTCGCTGAGGCGTTCGCATCCAACCTGGAAATGCTCAAGATGACGCTGGCTGACTTTTCCGACGCCGACATGCTGCGCCGGCCGGCGCCCAAGGCCAATCACGCCCTCTGGCAGCTGGGCCACCTGGTCCACTCAGAGGCCGCCATGCTCAACGGGATCGCGCCGGGGGCCTCGCCAGCACTGCCGGAAGGGTTCGACAAGAAGTTCGGCCACGACATGACCGGCTGTAACGACGCCGCGAAGTTCGGGTTCAACAAGGCCCAGTTGCTGGACCTGCTGGCCGAGGTCCGCCAGGCGACCATCGCATGGGTGAAGGCGACCAAGCTGCCGGAACTCGACAAGCCGTCGCCCGAGAAGATGCGGTCGTTCGCCCCGACGCTGGGCCACCTGGCCATGATGGTCGTCGGCCACACGACCATGCACGTGGGGCAGTTCCAGGTGATCCGCCGGGCGCTGGGCAAGCCGGTGCTGTATTGAGCCACGACGTTACGGTCGTCTGCCGCGAACAGCTGCTACACAAGCGAGGAGCCGGTCGCTGGTTGGCTTGTGCGCCAGCAACCATGTGCCCTTGTTCCGGACGAACCCGAACCGCGTATACCACCGCTCCGTACGACGCTGGTACACATCCAGCATCATGGAGTACGGCTGGAGTCGTTCCACCCTGGCCATGATCTTGCGCACCAGGGCCGTGCCGATGCCCTTGCCCTGGTACTCCTCATCGACCACGATCGTGTCCAGCCAGGTGTTGATCCGGCCGTCACCCGTCAGCACCGCCACCCCCACGCACCGCTGGGCGTCCCAGGCCGACGCCACGTACAGCGCATGATCCAGGTACCAGCGGACGTCCTCCAGCGTGAGCCAATCGTGCCATTGCATGCGCACAAAGAGATCGCGAACGGCCTTTGCGGAGATCCGCCTGGATGTCCGAATCGCAACGCGAGTGCGACCCATTCCGCGCCTCCGCAGATAACCAGCCAATCCCCCTGCTAGGTGGCTGAGAAGCGATGCACCGTCAGATGCCTGTACGTCTGCCCCGGCTGCAGGATGATGGTCGGCCACTGCGGCTTGTTGACCGAATCCGGGAAGTGCTGCGTCTCCAGGCACAGGCCGTAGTGCTTGCGGTACGGGCCGCCCAGGCCCGTCACGGACCCGTCCAGGAAATTGCCGCTGTAGAACTGGATGCCCGGCTCGGTGGTCAGGACCTCCATCGTCCGGCCGCTGACCGGGTCGCGGAGGCGCGCCGCCAGGGCGAGCGTGCCCCCACCGCTGTTGAGCACGAAGTTGTGATCGTAGCCGCCGGGCACTTGGGCAATCCGCGCCCCGATGGCGGCCGGCTTCGTGAAATCGAGCGGCGTGCCGCGGACCGGGGCGATCTGCCCCGTCGGAATCAGCGTCTCGTCAGCCGGGGTGTACTGGTCGGCGGCGATGGTCAGCTCGTGGCCGAGGATATCGCCGCTGCCCGCGCCAGCCAGGTTGAAGTAGGAGTGATTCGTCAGGTTTATCGGCGTGGGTTTGTCGGTAGTAGCGGAGTACTCGATCTTCAGCTCGTTGGCGTCGGTGAGGGTGTAGACGACGGTCACGTCGAGGGTGCCCGGAAAGCCCTCTTCGCCGTCGGGCGAGCGGTACGTGAAGCGCACGTCTGCCTCGGCCTTGCCCTGTGCCGGCTCGGCCTTCCAGAGGACCTTGTCGAAGCCCTTGTTGCCGCCATGCAGGAGATGCACGCCGTTTTCGTTGCGGGCCAGATCGTAGGCCTTCCCTCCCAGGCTGAACCGGCCGTTGGCGATGCGATTGGCCACGCGCCCGATCGCCGGCCCGAGGTAAGGATGCCCCGCCAGGTACCGCGCCAGGTTGTCGAAGCCCAGGACGACGTTGGCCGCCCGGCCGGAGGCGTCCGGCACGTGCAGCTCCGTCAGCATGGCGCCGTAGGTGGTCGAGCTTGGCGACCATGCCGCGGGCGCTGGTCAGGGTGTACAGGTCAACCGGCTGGCCCGAGGGCAGCCGCCCGAATTGGCTTGCGTGCAAGGTAGTCATAGTACGGCGCAGTTTCACCGGCGAGCTGCAGGCCTGTCACGCACGGGGGCGCCAGCCGGGATATCATCTATGGGACCGTTGTGGTCGAACGAGACGGGGGCGGTCGTTGCCGTTGACAGCCACTGACAACGAGCCACTGGCCGCTGCCGTTGTGAAAGGAGCCGTCGCCATGGAGCAACCGGCCATCGGATTCATCGGCCTGGGCAGTATGGGTCAGCCCATGGCCCGCAACCTGCTGAGCGCCGGCTACCGCCTGAAGGTCTACAATCGCACGCTCGGCAAGGCCAGGGACCTGGCCACCCTGGGCGCCATCGAAGTCCCCGGACCCTGCGACGCCCTCGATCCCGAGGGCGTGGTGATCTCCATGGTCAGCGATGACGCGGCCCTGGAGGCGATCGTCGAGGGGATCGATGGTCTTTACAATTCCCTGGGACCGGGGTCAGTCCACCTGTCGATGAGCACGGTCTCGCCGGCCATCTCGCGGCGGCTGGCCGAGCACCACGGGCAGTTGGGCGCGGCCTACGTCGCTTGCCCGGTGTTGGGCCGGCCCGACGCAGCCTCCGCCCGCAAGTCTCTGGATGTGCCTGTCGGGACCCGCCCAGGCCAAACAGCGGGTCCGCCCGCTGCTGGAGGCGATGGGCCAGGGCATCCACGACTTCGGCGAGGACCCCGGCGCGGGCAACGTCGCCAAACTCGCCAGCAACTTCCTGATCCTCAGCGCGATCGAGGCCCTGGCCGAGGCGTTCGCCTTCGCCCGCAAGAACAACCTGGATCCCCGGGCACTGGCCGAGTTCCTCACGACCACGATCCTGGACTGCTCGATCTACCGCGACTACAGCCGGCTCCTGCTGGCCGAACAGTACGAGAAGGTCGGCTTCCGGCTGGCGATGGCGATGAAGGACCTGAACCTCGTGCGGGACACAGCCGAGTCCTCGCAGGTGCCCCTGCCGACGGCCGGCGTACTGCACGAGCGGCTGCTGTCGTCGCTGGCTCGCGGCCGCGGCGACCTGGACATGGTCGCCATGAACCTGGCCGTCGCAGAGGAGGCCGGCCTGCCGCAGTCGCGCTGATGTCCGAGCCTGTCCCCTCGATTCCCGGACCCGCGGCGCGCGCCGCCTTGGCAGCCAAGCGACTGCGCGGCAAGATGCCGCATCAAGCGCTGCACGGGCGGATGCCAGCCGGGACAGCCGGACCCCCGAGCGAGGGTTCTCGCCCCCGCCTACTATTGGATAGGCTGCAGACGCTGCGCAAGGACAAGACCGATGCGGACCGTCGATGCATCGCAGGGACAGATAGGCGCGTTCCTCGAGCAACTCGCCAGCGCCCCGGCCCGCGCGCTGCTCCTGGACTACGACGGAACGCTCGCCCGCGTCCAGCGCGATCAGGCCGCCCCGTACTCGGGTCTGCGCGAGGTCCTGTCCGACCTGCAGGCAGCCGGCTACACCCGGGTTGTGGTCATCAGCGGCCGCTACAGCGAGGACCTGCTGCCCCTGCTTGGCATGGAGCCTCCGCCGGAGATCTGGGGCTCGCACGGCTGGGAACGTCGCTTCCCCGACGGGCGGACCGAGATCGGCCACATGGACCCGATGGCCCTGCAGGGACTGGCCGAGGCCGATGACTGGGTCGAGACCGAAGGCCTGTCGGGTCGCTGCGAGCAGAAGCCGGGCGGCCTGGCACTGCACCTGCGGGGTCTCTCGGGCAGGCAGGCCCGCAAGCTTCGTGAGAAAGTCCTGGGGTGCTGGCAGGAGCTGGCGTGGCGGACGGGCCTGGACCTGGCTGAGTTCGATGGCAGCGCGGAGCTCCGCGTGCCGGGCCGCACCAAGGGCGACGCCGTACGCAGGATCCTCGCGGAGCTACCGCCACACTCGGCTGTCGCTTACCTCGGCGATGATCGCACCGAGGAGGACGCCTTCAAGGCCCTGGCTGGCCGGGGCCTGGCCGTCCTGGTAGCACCGAAGTCGCGCGACAGCCGGGCGGATGCCTGGCTTCGGTCGCCGGAGGAGCTGCTTGAATTCCTGCGCCGATGGCACGAGGCCAGCGGCAATGGCCCGCGGGAATCCAGCCGCAAAGGCCGTTGAAAAGGAATCCGCCGCCCTCTCACGCGCGCAGCCGCCGGGTCCAGCCAACCAGTGCCGCCAGCAGCTGGGCGATCTTCTCCCGCGACTTGGCATCGGAAAGGTTGCCCTGGGCGTCCACCTTATCCTGCGCGGTCGGCACCATCACCTCCGGCTGGTTCAAGGGGTACATGTTCAAAAAGACGCAGCTCTGCCGCAGGTGGTACTGGGCCCGGGCCGTGCCCAGCATGCCGACCGAGGCGCCCATGATCGCCACGGGCTTGCCGTCGAAGGCGTTGTCGCCGTACGGCCGACTCGCCCAGTCGATCGCGTTCTTCAGGACGCCCGGCATCGAGTAGTTGTACTCGGGGGTGGCGATCAGGATGGCATCGGCTGCGCGGATCCGCTCCTTGAACAGCCGGACCCGGGCGGGCGGGTCGCGGTCCTGGTCCTCGTTGAACGGCGGGATGCCCTCCAGGTCGAAGGGCTCGATCTGCATCTCCGGGGGTACGACCTCCAGCGCCGCCCGCAGCAGCGCCTTGTTGTACGACTGCCTGCGGAGACTGCCGGCAAATCCCAGAACCTTGATCTTCGTGTCCATTCGCTCTCTCCTGTCCGGCCCCACCGGATGCGAGGCCGCCACGAACGATACTGGATTCTCTCTGCCACGCCCTGCCATCTCCCCCCGCCATGCGTAGGGGGCAGCCCCCCACAGATAGGTCAGGGTGGGCCCTATTTCGTCACCCAATAATAGTCCCTACTTTGTCTTGATATCCATGGGGCACTAATGTCTTGGTGGACAACGGCAGTTTGGGCCAGCTGTCGGATACGTTGACCCTGCCGGCTAGTACCGTTCAGGCAATGGCACAAGGAAAGGACTCCGGCCATGCTCCATCACACGCCCGCGTCCCCCAACGACACCACGCGGTCCGCGCAACGCCAGGTCAAGGCCCTGCTTCGACTGGTGGAGGACCTCGGATACGAGGTCCTGACCAGCCCCACGGGCGACTGGACTGTCTCCGCCAGGGACGACTACGGCAAATGCACGGTCATCGGCTTCGACGATGCCAATCAGGTTGCTGCCGCCGCCAGGCAGCTGGCCGATTCGCTCCAGGCTGATCGCAGGCCCGCCGCCTGCCGAGCTGCGGTGAGTTGATGCAACTGCCCGGACGAACGCCACTTGCCGCCGCGGATGCCGCGGCTTGAGCGGCTGGCCCCCGGATCGCTCCCATCCCAAGCCGACAGCCGGCCCGGCGAAGAATTGACAGGACTCGCCTCGCCAGCGACACTGCTCGCGTGAAGATCCCGACTCTCCAGCAAGCCCGTGCCTTCCTGGCCGAGGCGGAAGCTCGCAACCCCGGCCCCTGGGTCAGTCATTCCATTTTCGTGGCACAAGCCGCCGAGGCGATCGCCGCCTGCCATCCCGACCTGTCGCCCGCCGACGCGTGCGTGCTGGGCTACCTGCACGACATCGGCCGCGGGGCAGGCGTCTCCGACATGCGCCACGTTCTGGACGGCTACGTGTTCCTGCACAGCCGGGGCTTCGACGACGCGGCCCGGATCTGCCTGACCCACTCGTTTCCCGTGCAGGACATCGGCTCAGCCGCGGGGGCCTGGGACTGCACGGCTGACGAGGTAGCGTTCCTGGAGACGCAGCTGCTAGCCGTCCCGTACGACGAGTACGATCGGCTGATCCAACTGTGCGACGCCCTGGCGCTGCCGGAGGGCTTCTGCTTCCTGGAGAAACGCCTCGTCGACGTGTGCCTGCGCCGCGGCGTCAATGACCGGACCATCCCTCGCTGGCGAGCCTTCCTGAACCTCCAGCGGGAATTTGAACAGGTGATCGGCCGGAGCCTTTATAGCGTGCTGCCCGGGGTGATCGAGAATACCTTCGGCTACGATCCCTCCCGCCAGCCGATCCGCAGCCACGTGCTCGATCCGCGGCGGTTCATCGCACCAAAGGACCCCTAGTGGACCGCGGCACAGCGGCACTGCTGGCCGCTTTGCCGGTCTTTGCCTATCATCCCGCGGAGATCCCATGCGGCGCATCGCTCTTTCGATTCTGTCTGTCCTGCTCGGGGTACTGGTCGGCTGTGAAACCGTGCCGGCCAACCCGACGTTTCCGCTCACCGGGTCGCAGGCACGGCGCGAGCTCGATGCGATGGCGCGCAATCCCCGGCCCCTGACGCGGCCCGTGCTGATTTTGGGCGGCTACATGGACATAGGGTTCTCGACGGTGAGGCTGGAAAGCCAGCTGCGGCGCGCGACCGGGGACAAGCGGTTCTTCATCATCACGTTCACCGACTGCGGCTCGCTGGAGGAGTGCAGCCGGCACCTGGTCGAGAAGGTCCAGCAACATCTGCCGAACAGCGATCCGCGGTGGACGACCCGGGTCGATGTGGTCGCCGTCTCCATGGGCGGCCTGGCCGCGCGGTACGCAGCCGTACCGGGCGTGGTCCCCAGGCGGCTGCGGATGGCGCGGCTGTTCACGATCGCTTCGCCGCACCGCGGGGCGATGCTGGCGGACCTGGTGGCCATCGATAGGGTGGCCCAGCAGATGAAGCCGGGCTCGGACGTCCTGCGGCAAGTCAACAGCCCGGCCAACCTGCGGACCTGTCAGGTTATTCCCTACGTCTGGACCAGTGACGTGACGGTAGGCGCCGGCAACGCCGCCCCGCCGGGGCAGACGCCCTGGTGGCTGCCGCCCAAGGCGCTGCAGAATCCGCATGTCGGTGCGATACACGACGTACGGATCATAGCCGACATCGCCCGCAGACTCCGCAACGAGAAGCCCTACACGACCGAGCCAGCCGCCCCCCTTCCCCCGGGCGCGACGGCGACAGGACCGGACCGCCCGTAGGCTCGCCTCACAGCGGTCGTTGACCGCCGATCCGGCCACCCCTACGCTTGAAGCAGGGGATTGATGCGCAGGACCCCACTTGCCTCGCGGCCCCCGACGAGAAAGAGGAAGCGCCATGGACCGCCATCTCGCGGGAATCGCGATCGTCCTGACGAGCCTGTGTTGCCTGCTGCTGGGCGCCTGCGCCTCCGCCTCCGCCGGCGGCAAGACCCGCCTCAACGCAAGTTTGTCCGGCCGCGAAGATCCCTCGACCGTCAATGTTCAACAGGTCCTCGAAGAGACCTACGATTCGATGTTCAAGCTGATGACCCCGCTGTACCTGTTCTACGCCCGGAACGACCGCTGGCCCGCGGACGGCCAGGAACTGCTGGTCCTGACGCGGGAGCTCGGCCTGCCGCTGGACCTCTCGCAATTCTCGCAACTCAACCTGCATGAGTTGCAGGACGGCAGCCTGCGGGTGCGGTTCGAACTCGCCCCGCCCAGCCAGGGGGGCGGGGAGTTCGTCCTGGACAAGCCCGACTTCGATGACGAGCAGGACCAGGACCTCGTCGTCCAGCAGTGGCTCGTGGTCTGACGGGCGCGACACAACTGGCCATATCCCATGTACCTGCGCACTGGACGGCCCGGCGACAGATGCTAGGCTGTTGGCATGATTCTCATCGTCATGAGCACGCCGGAAGGCGTGGAGCAGGCCCGCAAAGGCGGGCTGTTTGCCACGCTCTGCCCGCAATACGTCCGGCACGCGGCTATGCTTCTGGAGGAGATGTTGTAGTACGTAGGAGAATCGCGATTTCGTTCGATTTCGACAAGATCGTCGATCGCCGCGGCAGCGACTCAGCCAAGTGGGACCGCTACAGAGGCCGCGATATCATCCCGCTCTGGGTGGCGGATATGGACTTCCCAGCTGCCCCGGCCATCCTCCAGGCCCTCGCCCGGCGGGTCGAGCACGGGGTGTTCGGCTACGGCCTGCCCGGCGATGAACTCGTCGAGGCCCTGCGGGCGTTCCTACGAGCCTGGCACGGCTGGTCGATCGAACCGAACTGGATCGTCTGGCTGCCGGGCGTCGTTCCGGCCATGGCGGCCGCCTGCCGCGCGGTCGGTGACGACGGCGACGAGGTGATGACCGCCACGCCGATCTACCCGCACTTCCTGAACGTCCACAAGGCCGCCCGCCGCAACCTTGTCACCGTACCCATGCAGATGCGGGAGGGCCGCTGGGAGCTCGACTTCGACGCGATCGAACGCGCCATCACACCGCGGACCCGGCTGTTCCTGCTGTGCAATCCGCACAATCCGGTCGGCCGATCCTACAGCCGCGAGGAGCTTTCGACGCTGGCCCGGATCTGCCGCCGGCATGATATGATCATCTGCTCCGATGAAGTCCACGCCGGCCTGGTGCTCGACGCTGACACACCGCACGTGCCGACCGCGATGCTGGACGAGGACGCGGCTGGCCGGACGATCGCCCTTCGCGCCCCCAGCAAGACGTTCAACCTGCCCGGGCTGGGCTGCGCGTACGCGGTCATCTCCGACCCCGACCTCCGCAAGCGCTTCCGCCGCTGCACGGCTGACGTGCTCCCTCCGGTCAACGTGATGGGCCTGGCCGCTGCGCTGGCGGCGTACCGCGACGGCCACGACTGGCACCTGGCCTTGCTGGACTACCTGCGGGGCAACCGCGACCGCGTGGAGCAGGCGGTCAATCAGATGCCGGGCCTGTCGATGGCCCACGTGGAGGCGACGTACCTGGCGTGGATCGACGCGCGGCCGCTGGATCTGCCCGATCCGGCAAGGTTCTTCGAAGACGCCGGCGTGGGGCTGTCCGACGGCAAGGACTTTGCCGGGCCCGGCTTTGTCCGGCTGAACTTCGGCTGCCCGCGGTCGCTGCTGGAGGAGGCGTTGGGGCGGATGGAGCGGGCGGTGCGGGGGCGGTAGCGATTTCGCCTTCGCGCTTTCCGCCCCGGCCCGGTGGCGGAGTTCCGCGTCGATAAAGTTCTGGATCTCGCCGTTCAGCACGCCCTCGGTGTCGCTGGTCTGCACGTCCGTGCGATGGTCCTTGACCATCTGGTACGGGTACAGCACGTACGAGCGGATCTGGTTGCCGAAGGCGATCTCGCCCTTCTCGCCGTAGAGCTTGGCCAGGTCGGCGTTGCGCTTGGACTCCTCCAGCCGATAGAGCTTCGACATCAGCATCTTGCGGGCCAGGGCGCGGTTCTGGTGCTGGCTGCGCTCGTTCTGGCAGGCCACCACCGCGCCGGTCGGCAGGTGGGTCAGGCGGACGGCGCTGGAGGTCTTGTTGACGTGCTGGCCCCCTGCCCCGCCGGACCGGTAGACGTCCTCGCGGACGTCCTTGTCCCAGTCGATCTCGATCTCGATGTCATCGAACTCGGGCAACACGTCCACGCTGGCAAAGGAGGTGTGCCGGCGCTTCGCGGAGTCGAACGGGCTGATGCGGACCAGCCGATGCACGCCCATCTCGCAGGACAGGTACCCCGACGCGTAAAGCCCCTTCACGTAGAGCTGCGTATTCTGGATGCCGGCCTCCTCGCCCTCGCGGCGGGAGATCTCCTCGACCTGGTAGCCGGCCTTCTCGAAGTAACGCAGGTACATCCGCAGGAGCATCTCGGCCCAGTCGCAGGACTCGGTCCCGCCGGCCCCGGCCTGGATGGTGAAGTAGCAGTTCTTGGCGTCGGTCGGCTTGGACAGCAGGCTCATGGTCTCGATGCGCTCGAGTTGCCGGCCGAACCGCGCCGACTCGCCCTCGAGCTCAGCAACGATCTCCGCGTCGCCGGATTCTTTGCCGAGTTCCAGCAGGACCTTGAGATCCCCGACCTTCTTGAGCAGGTCCTGGATGGGCTCGATGATCGCGCCCAGGGACTTGAGTTCGCCGATCAGGAGGTTGGCCCGCTCGCGATTCTCGTAGAAACCGGGCTTGCCCATCTCCTGCTGGATCTCTTGCAGGCGGGTCTGCTTGGCTGGCAAGTCAAAGACTGTCCCGGAGGGCGGTGGTCCGGGCCTCAAACGTGGCCACTCGTTCGGTCAGTTCGGGCATCGTTGCCATGGGCAAATCGATCTCCGGATGACGGCGTCAACGGCCAACTGGTAACGGTCGACGGTCCACAGCCGGACGCCGTCAGCTCCTGTCATTGTAGGGCCATGCGGCCCCTGGTACAACCCGGTCGGCACACCCGGGCCGCGCGATCGGCTGCCGTGGGCGGGGGTCGTAACCGGGAGCAGCCAGCACGATGGGACACAGGCGGTTGTGAGGTCAGCCGGGAACCAGGCTGCACTGGGCTATGGCGGGCCGTCTGTAGCTGGCCCGTGGGGCGCTCACTTGTACCCGCCGAAGATGGCGAACGGGCCCTTCTTCCAGAAACAGTCGACATCCTTGAACCCGGCGTCAGCCAGCATCCGCAGGTTGTCACCAAGGGTAGCCGGCTGGTCTTCCGGCGCGGGCTGCTCGTAGAACAGGACGGGCACAGCCCTGAACCTCTCGTACTGCTCCTCGGAGCCCGTCAGCTGCAGGGACTGCTGCCGGATGTACTCCTGCCAGTACTTCTTGTTGAGTACGGCCCCGCGGCTGGAGACGGGCCTGACCGCGTCGATGAGGATCATCGCCCCCGGGGGACGTGAGCTTGGCGAAGGCGGCCTTGTACAGGCACGCCTTCTCCACGTCGCTGCAGTGGTGAACAGCCAGCGACGACGTGATGACGCCGACGGGCCCCGCCGCGACGCGGTTGAGGTAGTCCGGGTCGTGGATGTTGTGCCTGGACAGCGCAACTCGCTGGCCATCAGGCCGCCAGGACCGACCGCGCCTTGGCGATCATCTCCTCAGCCACATCGGTGGCGCAGCAGGCGGCATTGCGATAGTGTTCCAGGATCGCCCCGGACAACAATCCTTCGCCGCAGCCGATGTCGACGAACTGGAAGCGATCGGCCGCGTCGAACGGCAGCAGGTCGGCCACCATCGCCATTCTGCGTCCGTCGCTCCGGCACGATGATGTCCGCCATCGTCACGAACGTCTCGGCCTTGTCCTTGTCCCAGGATTGTGGCATCGGGTCCTGCCTCCGTCGCTGCTTTGAGGTTGCGGTTCGCCCGAACGGCTACAAGGACTCCGGCATCACCTCGTTGGCCACCACCTCCTCCAGTGTCTGGCGCCGGCGGATCAGCTCGACCGACCCGTCCTTCAGGACCATCACCTCGGCCGCCTCAGGGAACGAATTGTAATTCTTCGAAGCCATGCTCGAACAGTACGCGCCGGCGCCGCCGATGACCACCAGGTCGCCGATCCGCGTTTCCGGCAGCAATCGCGGGGCCAGCGACTCCGGGTCGCCCGGCGCGGGGGTCAGCACGTCGCCGCTCTCGCAGCAGTGACCGACCACGATATACTCCGTGCGATCGCGCTGACGCGGCTCCGTCGCGACGATCTCGATGGGATGCTGCGCGCCGTACAGGCTCGGCCGCAGGATCTCCGTCATCCCGGAGTCCACCTTGATGAACCGGTAGCCCTTCGGGCCGGTGTCCACCACGTCGATGGCCGTGACAATGAAGGCGCACGTGTTGGCCACCAGGTACGTCCCGGGCTCGACCTCCAGGTGGAGTCTGCGGCCGTGCCGCGTAGCGAACGCCCGGAATGCCTCGACGATCGGGCCGCCGATCTTCCGCAGATCGGCTTCCTGTTCCCCCGGCACGCGGGCGACCTTGTACCCGCCGCCCAGGCTCAGCAGCGTCGCGTCCGGCAATCGGGAGCAGATGTCCAGCGACATCAGGGCCACGCGCTGCCAGACCTCCGGGTCGCTGCCCGAGCCGATGTGCGTGTGCATCCGCGTGAACGTCAGTCCGTACTGGCGCCCAACCGCGAGGGCCTCGTCGAGGTGCTCGTGCCAGATGCCGAAGCTGGCAGCCGGCCCGCCGACGTTCGTGCGGTTACTGTGCCCCGAGCCTAGCCCCGGGTTGACGCGGATCGAGAGCGATCGGCCCGGGAACAGCACCCCGAACGCGTGGATCTGCGCAATCGAGCACGCGTTGAACAGGACGCCCTTTTCCACCAGGGCCTTCAGGTCGTCCGGGACCTGCTGGGCGCTGATCTGGATGTGGTCCGGTGCCACGCCGGCCCGCATGGCCCGTACCGCCTCGTAGCCGCTGCTGGCGTCGATGTGCAGGCCGGCGACCGTCAGCACCTTGAGCACCGCCGCGGTCGGGCAGGCCTTCATGGCGTAGCGGGCGGTCAGGCCGAAGGCGTTAGGGAAGTCGAGCACGATGCGGGCCTGATGCTCCAAGGCCTTCTGGTCATAGACGAAGACCGGACTTCCGAACTGCCGCCGGATCGACCGGGCCTGGTCTTCACTGAGAAACGGGATCAACTCCATGCTCTGTCTCTTTCGGACCGTGCTCAAAGCCCCGGCGCAGCCGGGCAGGACAACGCTCCCGCCTGTCGCGAAGGCGCGCCGGGCACGCAAGACGCATGAGTTATCCGAAAGACCAGCGGCCCGCAAGTGGGTTGACATCGGCGGCTAGCACCGTTGCTTGTCGTGCAGGCTGCCCGCTTGGTTTGCCCGATCCGCGGCAGGGAGGAGACAACAGCCGACCGTCGTTCAGCCGCCGTTTGGCTGAAGGACCGCGCGGATCGCCCCGGACCGCGCCTTGTCCTCAGCCAGGGCCACGGCCCGGCGATACTCAGCCAGAGGCAGGCGGTGCGTCACCAGGCCGCACGGCAGGCGCGCCGGACCCGACAGCAGCTCCGCCGCCAGTTCCATCGTCCCGACGTGGCGGCCCTGCCAGGTCTCCATGCCATGGGCATAGACCCCGCGGACGGCGACCTCGCGGAACCAGAGCCCGGTGTAGTCCAGCCTCCCGGGGTAGAGATACGCGCCCACGACGATGACAGTGCCACCCGGCCGCGTCCAGTCCAGGGCCTGCTGCAGGCTCCCCGGCGTGCCGATCGTGTCGATGATCGCATCAAAGCCCTCTACCAGCGCCGTGCGAGCACCCATCCCACGGACCGCCGAGGTGCCCAACAGCCTGGCCAGTTGCTCGGTGCCCACGTGCCCTTGCAGGAACGTCGTTTGCGCCCAGTCGCCGCGCGGTCTCCGCCTGGAAGCCGTACCGGGCGATGCAGGTGACGGCGTAGCCCGGCTGCAGATGGGTTACCCAGTGCACCGCCCCCAGGCCCTGGATCCCCGCCCCGATCACGAGCAGCCGTCCCGGCGATCGCGCCGCAGCCGGCAGCATTAGCACCGCCCGCAGCGCAACCGACATCGGTTCGACGACCGTAGCGGCATCGTCGTCCAGGGAGTCAGGGACGGGCACGAGATTGGCGGCGTGGTCTGCGTACTCCGGCGCGAAGCCGCCGCTGCGGACCGGTTCGCACGCGGGGGGCGGTTCGGCCTGGCGCAGGCAGAAGGCATACTCGCCGGCTGCGCAGCGCGGGCATGGATCGACATTGCGGTTGAAGCAGTTGCGGTATCCCCCGCTGCGCGAGACCACACGCTGCCCCGGGCGAAGAGGGCAATCCCCCGCTGCCTCCGTTACCGTCCCGAGCAGTTCGTGTCCCAGCACGACCGCGCCGGGCGAGGAGCCCGTAAACAGAATCGGGGCGATGAACGGGCTGAACGCCAGGTGCATCATGTGCACGTCGCTGGCGCACAGGCCGCACTGGCGAACCCGGACCCTCGCCCAGCCGGACGGCAGGTCGGCGATCGGCTGCACGGGGCGCAGCCTCGCCGGACCGATGCGGGAGAACCAGACCCCGGGCCAGCACGCCCCCAGCGCCTTGCACGCCAGGTAGCGGACCGTCCCGCACTCAAAGCACAGGGCCATCATTCGCTGTGGACCGTTTCCGGGTTGGGGAAGGGGATCACCTGCTTGAGGTCCGCCAGTGCCGCAAGCAGCCCGTCGACCTGCTCGGGCGTGTGGTTCGCGTTGATCTGGACCCGCAGCAGGGCCTCGAAGAGCGGCACCGCCGGGTACGCGACCGACTGCACGTAGTAGCCGCGGTCGAAAAGCCAGCGCCCCGCCTGCATGGTCCGGTCGCCATCCCGCAGGAGGATCGAGACGATCGGCATCTGCCCCCCGATCAGTGGCAGCCCCAGCCGCCGGACGCCGCTGGCAAACCGCTCGATCAGGCCGTGCAGCCGGCCGGCGATCCGCTCGTACTCCGGGGACATCAGGATGTCCAGCACCGTGCTGACCCCATCCAGATAGGGCGAGGGGATCGGGCCGGAAAAGACGTACGTGTTGCACTTGACCTTCAGGCAGAACTTCAACTCCTCCGTGCACGTCACGAACGCCCCGGCACAGGAAAAGGCCTTGGAAAGCGACCCAGCCACGATGACCTCGTCCAGGCTCTCCAGGTACTGGCTGGCGGCACCGCGGCCCTTCGGCCCGTACACCCCCATGCCGTGGGCGTCGTCGATGTACAGCACCCCGCGGTGCTGCCGCACCACCTCGTTCAGCTCCCGCAGAGGCGGCGAGATGCCCAGCATGCTGTACACGCCGTCCACGGCCACTACGCACCGCTCGTACTTGTGGCGATCCAGCAGACGCTCCAGCGCCTCCGGCGTGCACGGGTCCAGCTGCTCGACGCGAATGCCATTGGCCCGCGCGAACCGCGATGCCTCCTGCATGCTGTCGTGACCCAGCCGGTCTATGACCAGCAGGTCCCCCGGCTGGACGAGCCCGGGCAGCGTCCCGTAATTGGCCACCGTCGTCGACGGGTACAGCAGTGTCGCCTCCACGCCCAGCCAGCGGGCCAGCTTCGCCTCCACCTGCTCGCAGGCCGCGATGCTGTAGAACGCCCGCGACGCCCCCGAGAAAGTCCCCCACTTGCGGACCCCCTCGATGATCGCCCCCTGCACCCGCGGATCGCGGTCCAGCCCCAGGAACGAGTCGCAGCCGAAGTTGACCATCCGCCGGCCTTCCACGACCATCTCGCGGTGGTCGCCCATCTCGTCAACCACCAGGTCCTTGAGATGCTGGCCTGCGAATCGCTTGTCCAGGCTCAGAAAGAGCCGGACCATCCGGTCTCGATAGAGGTGATCGACTAACGCCGAAAGCCCATGCTGGTTATTGGTCATGGAATATGTCAAATCCACTCAATACAACACCCCAGGACGAATGCCTGACACCCCACACGGTCGCCCTGGCTGAAAAGCAAGACCCGTCTAAAATACCGGTGCCTTACACCGTGTCAACCGGCCGCCACCGGCCGTACCAGTTACCAGGAGGGCCATACGTACGTGTCATCCCGAGCAGGTACAACGCCGCGCCTGACAATTCTTGATCTCGATGGCGCGTTCGACGGTCAGCCGCAAGTGCTGGCCCGCACCGCATTGAACATCATCCCCATGCGCCACTGGGGCGGGCGCATCCGGATCGCTTGTACGCGCCGCACGTTCGGAACGTTCGCACGGGAGTTGGACCGGGCCATGCCAGCAGCGGCAAGTGCCCCGGCCATCACGATATACGGCTCAGGAGACTTCCACCACGTCAGCCTCGCCCTGCTGACGCGGCAGACGTCCCCCTGCAACCTGCTGGTGCTCGACAAGCATCCCGACTGGATGCGGCACGTCCCCGTCATGCACTGCGGCACGTGGCTGAACCTGGCTGCAAGGCTCCCGACCGTCCGGAATGTATTTCACGTGGGCGGCGACGCCGATTTCGATAACTCGTATCGCCTGCTGGCCCCGCGAGACCTGCTGACCGGCGGGCAGATCCGCGTGTTCCCGGCGGTGCGACCGTTTCGGGGCGGGCTCTGGTCAGCCATCCGCACGAGGCCGCTGCGTAGCCGGGCGGAGCAACCGGCATCCGCGGACGAGATTCGCGAACGATTCCACCCGTTCGCGCAGGACTTGGCGCAACACCCGCTCTACATCTCGCTGGATAAGGACGTGCTGGCGTTGTCCGAGGCAAAGAGCAACTGGGACGCGGGACACCTCCTGATCGACGAGGTGCTGGCCGTAATCTCCACGTTTCTGGAACTGTCCGGCCGGCGCCTGGCCGGGGCAGACATTCTCGGTGACTGGTCGCCGGTGCACACGAGCAGTCTACTGAACGGCCTGTTGCAGCGGCTGCATAGCCCCCGGCCGCAAGCCGACCCGCTGGAGGCCGTGCGCCGCAATCAGCAGGCAAACCTGCGGCTGTTGGAGCCCCTCCTGCAAGCAACCGCATAGCCTACGCGTACTGGCGGATCAGCGCCTTCACATCCGCCCCACTCCCCTTGCCGGCCTGCGCATGACGGGCCTGGACCGCATCCTGCAGCGTCGGGCGGATCGCCCTGTAGAAGATGCCCGTGTGCAGGCGCTGCTCGTCGGCCGCCAAGGCCATCGCAGCCAGGCGATTGGACGGATCGTGCCCTTCTCCAATGGGCTGGACCATCTTGTTCCAGGTCTCCCACTGGTTGTTGAAGGTAACGCAGGGGCTGAGGACCTGCACCAGGGCAAAGCCCGGGTGCTGCAGCGCCGCGGTCATGATCTGGGCCATCTGCGACAGGTTCGCCGCATAGGCGCGGGCGAAGAAGGACACGTCGTAGGCCAGCGCCATCAGGGCCGGGTTGAGCGGGGGCTCCTCGATGCGATCGGGCATCGACTTGGACTTGACCGCCGCCGGCGTGGTCGGCGAGGCCTGCCCCTTGGTCAGCCCGTAGATCTCGTTGTCCAGCACGAAGACCGTGATCCGCGGATTGCGCCGCGCGGCATGCGGCAGGTGCCCGCCGCCGATGCTGAAGATGTCCCCGTCCCCCCCGAACACCACGTGCGTCAGGTGCGGATTGGCCAGGTACCCGCCCACCGCAACGGGGATCGCGCGGCCGTGGACCGTGTGAAACCCGTACGTCGGCAGGTAGGCCGGCAGGCGCGACGAGCAGCCGATGCCGCTGGTAATCATGATGTTCTCGGGCGCCAGATGCAGCGACGCCAGCACCTTCCGGAACGTACTGAGCACGCCGAAACTGCCGCACCCCGGGCACCAGACGGGTCGCACGTCGCTCGTGAAAGCCGGCAGGGCCGCCGGCGGCACGACTGGCGCCGCGGCAGGGCCGGGTACGACAGCACTGTCTCCAGCCGGGACTGCGCCGACCGCGTCCGCCTGAACAAGGTTAGTCCGCGATGCTGCAGATGCCATCGAATACCTCCTCGGGGGTAAAGGGACTGCCGTCACACTTGGTCCACGGAACGAATTGGCCGTCCCACTGCCCGAAACACTGCGACTTGATGTATTGCGTAAACTGGCCCGAGGCGTTGAGCTCGGGCACGAGGATGCGGCGGCATTGCCGCAGGAGGCGCTGCACGTGCCGCATCGGCAGCGGCGAGAGCAGCCGCGGGTGCATGGCCACGATCGGGTAGCCGGCCTTGCGGTGCGCGCGACCGCCTCGCGGATCACCCCTTCGCTGCTGCCCCAGCCCAGCACGCCGATCGAGCCGTTCGGATCTCCCCACCACCGGACCAGGTCATCCTGGCTCTCCTGCGCCAGTTCCATCTTGCGGGCCCGCTTCTGTATCATCGCCCGGCGGATCGCCAGGTCGGTGCTGGGGTTGCCTTTCTCGTTGTGCTCCAGCCCGGTCGCGGTGAACATGCAGCCGGGCGTGCCGGGCGTAGCCATCGGGCTCACACCGTTGGCGGTCGTCTCAAACCGCTTGAACGCGGCCGCATCGCCGGCACCGGTCGCCTGGCGGCTCGCCACCTTCACCCGCGACGGATCCGGCGTCGGCACGGTCGAGATCCGGGTGGTCAGCGCCTGGTCCGACAGGATGATCACCGGCACCTGCAGCCGCTCGGCCAGACTGAACGCGTGCATCGTCGTGTAGAAGCTGTCCTCCACACTTGAGACGGCCAGCACGATCCGCGGCGCATCGCCGTGCGCGCCGTAGATCGCCAGGTTCAAGTCGCTCTGCTCGGTCTTGGTCGGCATCCCGGTGGCAGGCCCGCTTCGCTGCACATCGACGATGACAGCCGGCACCTCGGCCATCGAGGCCAGGCCCATCATCTCGACCATCAGCGACAGCCCCGGGCCGCTGGTGGCCGTCATCGCCCGCGCCCCGCCGAAACTCGCCCCCAGCACCGAGCCCAGGGCCGAGATCTCGTCCTCCATCTGTACCACGCTGCCGCCAAAGGCCGGCAGGTACCGGGCCAGCCATTCCATGATCTGGGTCGCCGGCGTGATCGGGTAGCCGCCGAAGTACTTCAGGCCGGCCGCCACCGCCCCCAGGCACAGGGCCTGGTAGCCGGTCAGGATGACGCGGTCGCTGCCGTCGCCGCGGAGCGGCAACTGCAGGTGCGCGGGATGGATGTCCTGCGCCGTCGCGTACCGCATGCCCACTTCGAGGGCCTTGAGGTTGCCGGCCACGACCTTCTCGCCCTTGGCTGCCCAGCGGTCACGAATGAGCTTCTCGCAGGTGCTGCGGTCCAGCCCGGACAGCGCCGCAAACGCCCCGAACATCACCACGTTCTGGGCGATCTTGCTGCCGACCTCCTGCACAGCCAGTTGCTCGCCGGGCACGCCCACCGCACGCACGCGGGTCCCCTCCGGCACCTGGAATCGCGATGAGTCGTACATCAGCAGACCATCCGGCTTGATCAGCTTCGCCCAGCGGTCGTACGCCTCCTGGTTCAGCGCCAGCAGGACATCCGGACGATCGCCGTAGCTCAGCGTCGTCTCCTCGGCGATGCGGGTCTGCAGATACGCGTGTCCGCCACGAATCTCCGCCGGAAAGGTCTGGTAGGTGTAAACGCTGTACCCGCTGCGGGCGGCCGATCGCGCGAGAAAGTCACCGATGGTGGTCGGTCCTTCTCCGGCCTCGCCTGCTACTCGAACGACAAGGTCAACCATGCGTCACGCATCCTTTGCCAGCAGCCCGCACAGGATGGGCCCTATATACATTGCGTACGGCAACGACCGCCGCCTCCTAAAATAATCGTACAATTCAGTACCGCCTCTCACAACGGAAACAGCCGCCCTACGGCCCGAGTCTGTGGCCCATTACCGGAACAGAATCACGCTATCGCTACTCGTGCTTTTTTTCGCGAGATTCGTGCGTTCTCTCACAAGGCAACTCCGTGCTTTCCTGCACGAGACAAGGCGATTCTCATGCAGAAGCTTATGCCTGCGGATCTCCTGCCAGACGCCCACCGCAGCTGCACCCCGCTACCTGTTGAGCCGGAATGACTTGTCCAGTACCCTGTCATCGGACCATGAGACGTATTTGCCGCCGGAAAGGAATCGCCATGCGACAGCCGCGACAGTTCGTCCTGATCATGACCGACAGCCAACGCTGGGACATGCTTAACTGCTACCGCCAGACAGGGCTGCGCACGCCCAGCCTGGACCGCCTCGCCGCCGGCGGCGTCCGGTTCGAACGGGCCTACACCTGCCAGCCGGTCTGCGGGCCGGCCCGGGCGGCGCTCTTTGCCGGCACGTGGCCGCACAGCAACGGATCCTGGTCGAACAACCTGCCGCTGGGAATGAACTACCCCTCCCTGGGCCAACGGCTGCAGCAGGCCGGACTGCGCCGCCTACATTGGCAAGTGGCACCTGGACGCCTTCGACTACTTCGGCCGCGGCCAGGCCCCCGACGGATGGGACCCGGACACCTGGTACGACATGCGGAACTACCTGGAGGAGCTCTCGCCGGAGGATCGCTACCGCTCCCGCCAGGAGGCGACGATCCGCGAGGGCGTCAGTGAGGATTTCACATTCGGCCACCGCTGCAGCAGCCGGGCCATCGACTTCCTGCAGAAGCATCACAACGAGGACTTCCTCCTGGTGGTCTCCTACGACGAACCGCACGGGCCGTACATCTGCCCCAGGAAGTACTACGACATATACGCGGACTACGAGTTCCCGCAATCGCCCAACGTCCACGACAGCCTCGCGGACAAGCCCGACCACGTCCGCGTCTGGGCCGGCAAGCGCCTGGAGCAGGACAGCCGCCAGCTGCAGGTCTGCCGGCCCGAGTACTTCGGGTGCAATACCTTCGTCGACGCCGAGATCGGCCGCGTGCTCGACGCGATCGATCGGCACTGCCCCCGGGCCGCCATCCTGTACACCTCCGATCACGGCCACATGGAGATGTCGCACCGGCTGTACATCAAGGGGCCGGCCATGTACGACGAGATCGCCCGGATCCCCTTCATCGTCCGCTGGCCGGGCCAGTGGCCGGCTGGCGCCGTCTGCCCGCACCCGGCTTCGCACATCGACGTGGTACCGACCGTCCTGGAGTTCTTCGGGGTGCCCGACCCCGGCACGCTCGAAGGCAAGAGCATGCTGGCCACCTTCCGTGACCCGACGATCCGGCCCAACGACGTCGTGTTCTGCGAGTGGGGCCGGCTGGAAACCGACCATGACGGCTTCGGCGGCTTCGAGCCGATCCGCTGCGTCTTCGACGGCCGCTACAAGCTCGTGATCAATCTGCTGACCAGCGACGAACTCTACGACCTGCAGGCCGACCCCTACGAGATGACGAACTTGATCGCCTCGACCGCCCACGCGGCCATCCGCGACGGCCTGCACGACAGGCTGCTGACTTGGATGAACGAGACGCGGGACTGTCTCCGCGGGTACCACTGGCACTACCGGCCGTGGCGGACCGGACTGCCGGCCAAGACGTGGCACTACACCGGCGGCAACCGCCAGCGACCGATCGAGCCCGGCGAGCCGACCATGCTGGACTACGACACGGGCCTGCTGCCGGCCAGCGCCACCAGGGAACTGCACCTGCGGATCGAAGGGTAGTCTTAGGGGGACTCATAACCGAACATCCGGGCATAGGCGGGGTTGACCTCGATGATCTGGCCCTGCGGAGTGGACTGGAAGATCCCCAGCGAGGCATCCTCAAACATCCGGCGGTAGCGCTGCTCGCTGGCCCAGAGGGCCTCTTCCGACCGCCGGTGCGGCGTCAGGTCCAGGTAGGCCACCATTCCCCCGCGGACGCGGCCATGTTCGTCGAACAACGGCGCGGCATTGCCCAGAACGTGCTTGACCGTCCCGTCCGGCAACACCAGGTCCAGCTGTACGCCGCGCAGCTCCTCCCCATGAGCCACTGCGTACTGTAGGGGCAATTCCTCGGGGCGGAGGTCCCTGCCGTCCCGGAGATGCCTGACGCGAGGGACTTTTTGCCCGGTCGGCGGGGTCTGCGAGACATTCACACCCGCATCGATGCCGGACAACTCGCTGGCGGCCCGGTTGCCGGTGACCACGTGACAGAGCGGGTCATGCGCGATCCAGATCGGGATCGGCGCCAGATCGAGCAGCTTGGCGAGGTCATGGTCGCTGGCCGGTTCGGCGCCGGCCGGGCGCCCTGCCTCGCGTTCCTTCGCGCGAGCCCGGGCCCGGGCCAGTTCGATCTCCAGTTGCCGGTACATTTCACGTCGTCACCCGCAATCGTCCGCGGTAACACTGCATCCGCCGCACACCGGCCGCCTGCCTGGGGAGCACCGCGTCGGGGCTGCCGCAGGCGAAGCTTGTCTGGCCGTGAGCGGACGATGCCCCGCGAAACTCGGACCAGTGGCAACCCGCCTGCAGCAGAACCGGAAACGCGCCACTCGAGCGCAACCTGATAAGAAGACAAGGTCATTGTACCGGCGCACCCAACTGCCGCAACGCGAACGTCCGGGCACACAAGAAAGCCGCCCTCCCGAGGGAGGGCGGCCGTACAGACTTTTCTGTCCAGCCTGCGCAGCGGCCGTCAATACAGCCCGAAGTTGCCAGCCAGAATCAACAGGTCGATGACGTTGACCGAATCGTCATGGTTGAAGTCGCAGTTCGGGTCGTAGTTGGCGTCACCGGTTACGCTGCCGAAGGCAGCCGCCAGGGTCAACAGGTCCACCACGTCCACGGACCCGTCCCCGTTGGTGTCACCCGGGATGTATGTCAGGAACGACCAGACCGGACCGGCTGTCTGGCCACCCGCGTTGATCGCCACAACCTTCCAGTAGTACGTCGTGGCCTCGGCCAGGGCGAATGTGAACGAAGCCGTGGATAGGCCGCTTGCCACCTTCACCGTCGGCGGATTGGTCGTATTGAGATAGACGTTGAACGTCACACCCGGGGCCGCGCCACTCCAGGTCAGCGTCGCACTGACCGCCACGTTGGTCGCGCCATCGGCGGGACTCGGATTGCTCGGAGCAGCCGGGGCCCCAACGATCGTCGTAAACGACCAGACCGAACCGGCTGTCTGCCCGCCCGCGTTGATCGCCACCACCTTCCAGTAGTACGTCCGGTTGTTCTGCAGCGACGTTGGGCCATACGTGCCCGCCGACTGGCCGGTCGCCACCTTCGCTACCGGCGGGTTGACCGTGTCGAAGTACACGTCGAACGTAATGCCCGTCCCCGCGCCGCCCCAGGAGAGCGTCGCGTTGGTCGACACGTTGGTCGCGCCACTGGCCGGACTCGGATTGCTCGGGGCGGCCGGCGGAGCAACGATCGTTGTGAAGGACCATACGCTGCCGGCCGTCTGGCCGCCCGCGTTGATCGCCACGACCTTCCAGTAGTAGGTCGTGCTGTTGGCGAGCGAGGTCGGACCGTACGAGCCGGCCGACTGCCCCGTCGCCACCTTCGCCACCGGCGGGTTGACCGTGTCGAAGTACACGTCGAACGTAATGCCCGTCCCGCGCCGCTCCAGGAGAGCGTCACGTTGGTCGCAACACCCGTCGCGCCGATGGCCGGGCTGGGATTGCTCGGAGCACCCGGCGCGTTCGGGACCGTCGTGAGGGACCAGACGCTGCCAGCTGTCTGTCCGCCGGCATTGATCGCCACAACCTTCCAGTAATACGTCGTCGCCCGCGCCAGGGTCGGGGTGTAGGTGGCCGCGGACTGCCCCGTCGCCACCTTCGCCACTGGCGGGTTGACCGTGTCGAAGTACACGTCGAACGTAATGCCCGTCCCCGCGCCGCTCCAGGAGAGCGTCGCGTTGGTCGCCACGTTGGTCGCGCCACTGGCCGGACTCGGATTGCTCGGGGCGGCCGGCGGGGCAACGATCGTTGTGAAGGACCATACGCTGCCGGCCGTCTGGCCGCCCGCGTTGATCGCCACAACCTTCCAGTAGTAGGTCGTGCCGTTGGCTAGTGAGGTCGGCCCGTAGGAACCGGCCGACTGACCCGTCGCCACCTTCGCTACCGGCGGGTTGACCGTGTCCAGATACACATCGAACGTGATGCCCGAGCCTGCGCCGCTCCAGGAGAGCGTCACGTTGGTCGCAACACCCGTCGCGCCGATGGCCGGACTTGGGTTGCTCGGGGCGGGCGGCGGCGACCCGGCGCTGGTCGTGAACGACCAGACCGGACCCAGCGTCGAGCCGTTGCTGTTGGTAGCCACGACCTGCCAGTAGTAGGTCGTGCTGGTTGTCAGCGTCGCCGGCGTGTACGAGGCCGCCGCCTGGGCCGAAACCACCTTCGTCACCGGCGGATTGGCCGTGCCGAAGTAGACGTTGAACGTCACGCCCGAGGCCGCGCCGCTCCAGGTCAGCGTCGGACTTGTGGACACGCCCGTGGCCGCATTGGCGGGGCTGGGGCTGGCCGGGGCCGCCGGCAGCAGGATCGGCTCCACCTGGGCGATCAGGTCGGCGTGCGCTTTGTAGAGCTTCGTCTCGTCGACGCCGGTAAAGGCGTAATCCCAGGTCGCGTCGCCGTACTTGGCGCTCAGAGAGTCACGGACGCGGCTGCGGGTGATGTTGGTCGCCCCGCTGCCGGCCCACAGGTTCAGCAGCTCAATGATCTGCTCGACCTGGCGAACCTCCTTGACCCGAATGCTGATACATGCGCCGCTGTACGAGCCATACCCCGGCACGGTGTAAGAGCCGCCGCCGGCGTACACGACCGACAAGTCGGCAGCCGAGACTCCAGCTGGTCTGGTAGCAGTCCCACCACGGCAGGCCCGCGTCAAACCCCTGGCACCATTTCTGCAGGAACGCCTGCGCGTTGCCCAGGCCGTTGCCGCTAATCGAGGAGCCCAGGCCGTACCACATCCAGCCTTCCTGCTTGTTGGAATCCAGGAAGTACTTCCGGTACTTCTTCTGAGGGAAGTGCCAGCCCGCTGCCCCGCTGTTCAAGTCCCACCAGTTGATCTTGTTGTTGAGCTGCCCCCAGTTCTGGCCATAGCGATCCGAGATGTCGATCCGGAAGTGCCAGGGCACGTCCGTCACGCCGCTGGCATCGTAGGCCTGGCGATACAGCCCGTGATAGTAGCCGTCCGCGTAGAAGTCGTCGGCCGCCTCGTCCTCCTCCATCGCCCAGAAGACGTGCGCGCCGCTATAGTTGTACTTCTCGTTGAAGTAGATCTCGAAGGACGTCCGGGTCCACCCGTTCGTGTGGGCATGGTTAACCCAGTCGGTGATCACGTTCTGGTGCCCGGTCTTGTAGGCGGCCGGAAACGCCGTGTACAGATCCGGCAATGGTGGGAACACCAGCGCCCAGTCGGAAGCCAGTTTGCTGGCGATGGCGGTGTTATGCAGGGTGTCCCAGTAGGCCGGCCCGCTGCCGGCAGCGTCGAAGCCATACGTGGTGTCCATGATCGCCACCGGCCAGCCTTCGTTGAACGTCGAATAGAAGTGCGTGATCGGCGTACTGACGCCCGGACCTGTGTAGCCCTGACCGCTGGTGAAGGCCGTGCCGCTGAAGAACCGCCCGTACCGGCTGTCAAAGCTGGTCCACGCGGAGGCATGCGTCGTGGCGCCTGCACCGGTCAGCGTCGGCCCGCGATCGGACTGGATCGAGCCGTTCCAGCCGTACGGCAGCGTGTTGCACACCGCCCGGTGCTTGTGGCACAGCTGGAAGTACCTCAGGCATGTAGTGTCCACCGTGCCGAAAGCCCAGGGATTGCTGTATCCGTTCAGGTCTACCAGGAAGGTCGGATAGTCCGGGATCAGCAGCGAACTGACGTGCAACTTCAGGCTGATCGTCACCGCCGTCATGCTCATGGCCGACACCGTGATCGTGCCGGTGTAATCGCCCGGCAGCGCCGTCTGCGGGACATAGATGTCCATCCACACGGACTGGTACGCAGCCGGGGATGGGTTGCGGTTGGCGTCCGGAATGCTGAAGGTCGTCGCAAACGGCGAGGCCAGCGGAATCGCCGCGTCCGGATACCCGCCCACCGTGTGCAGCTGGAACAACTCGACGTTCGGGCTGGCCGTGATCGTCGACCCCGCCGGGCCGCTCAGGTTGCCCACCGTCACGCCGACACCGTTGAGGCTCGCGCCCAGCCGTTGAACAACCAGCTGGGCCCCCACCATCTCGTTGCGGCAGCCGATCAGGGAGATCGTGTTCGCGGTGGCGTCCCAGACCATGTTGGCCTTCTTGTAATCGTCCCCGGTCGCGCCCCCGACAACATCGCCGGTGCTCGGGCTGATCTTGCACGCCTCCGTCGCCGCGAAGTACCGCATCATCGTGCCCGATGAGTCCGTCCGGACCGTCTTGCCGGCTGGGTTAGGCGTGACCAGGCCCCCGTCGGCCAGCGTCGGCGTGGCGACCGTAGCCGGCAACGCGAAGTTCACGCTGATAACCGGACTGGTGTTGCCCATCCGGTCATACGCCTGCACGAAGAAGTTGTAGGCCGTCCCCGCCGTCAGACCCTCGATCAGCACCTTCTGCGATGCCCCCGGGACCCCGGGCCGCGGAATCCGCCACCGATCGACAGCGGTCGCCGCGTTGAAGTCCGTCCCCGTGGAGTACTTCACCGTGTAGCCGAACGCCTTGTTGCCCGTGTCATCCGGATCGCTCGGAGCGGTGAAACTCACCTCCACCGAACCGTTCTCTTGCCAGGCCGCCGCGGCAAGGCTGCCCACGGCCGTCGGCGCCGTCGTGTCCGTGCCGGCCGCAAACTGAATGAACAGCCTCGGCTGGGGGGTCGACCCAGCCTCCTTTGTATTGACCGTGGGGTTGCCGCCCGTGCCGCCGCTGTGGTAGCGAGCGTCGGTGACAGCAAGGCCGCCGGGGTTGTCCAGGATCATCGCATAGATCAGGTCCGGATCGACCTTCATAGCGATCCAGGTGTACCCGTTGTAGGAGTACGACTTGAACGTATCGCTAGCCGAGAAACCGAAGCACGTCAGCGTGCCGAAGTTGCCGAAGGTGGCACAGGTGGCGTCACTGTGCGAATAGGCCCACTCGCTGGTCCCGCTCTTGTACCGGTAGCACACGGAGTCTCGACCCAGGCGGTATTGACCGTCGAGGCGCACAGGGCGCTGACTGTGTCGGTATTTGACCGGGCCAAGTGCAGCTCAGCCGCCACCACCTGCTGGCCCTTGTAGGACGAGAGGTTCCAATTGAACAGCGACGGGCACTCGGCGCCCTTGATCCGGATGCTCGAGCTGCCGCCGTAGTTGTACTGCCATTCGTCCTGGCTGCTGGGGCTGGCGTACGAACTCAGTCTGAGCATCCGCCGTGTCCACGATCGTGGTCACCCCCCCCGGCGGCGGCACGGTGAACCACGCAAGGCTGGTGCCCGGAAGACACATAAGCGTCAGGCAGAAAAATGAGACAATGACCCCACGTACGCTTCTTTCCCTTCGCATAACGCCTCCTGAGACAGATCGTTTCGAGTCTGCAACCAGTCTTGATCGTGTAACCTAGGATGTCTCCCCGAGCTGGCAACCCGATTCTAACACTTGGCAGGCCCCAATGCTATAGATTTTGGATAGAACCGGACTGTGATTTAGCGGAAACTGTCTCGGAGACAGGGATTCCGATAAACCGAGAGCCGTTGTCATGCTCGGCAGGGCCAGCCGCTGGCCCCGGCCAGGCAAATCCAAGACGTGAAACTGGGCGATACCGGACTCGGCCGAGAGTCCGTAACCTCGTGCAATATCAATGACTTACAGATAGTCAGCGTGGAAGACGGTGCAGAATCCGGTGCGGTGGGCAGCGTTGACCATGATTTGGTCATTTCAGTCATGGCGTGGCGTGCCTTGCCTGACTCAGTTACCCCCCCCTTCCGGCTCACATTGTCGCGTTCACCGCCCATGGCGTTCACTCCGCCCACCGGGCAGCCGGGTCCTGTCGCCGGGGGGCAGCGCCCGGGTATGGTGGAGCTTTTCGTGCGGCACGGCCCGTTTCCCGGGGTGGTGGTGGAAGCACACCGTCCCCCAGGCCTGGGTCCTTCCAAACGTGCTACGCCAGCGTGGGGCCGGGCGAACAGTCCCGACCCCGCACTCCCTTTACCCAAAGCCGCAGCAGGAACAGCCCTACCAGTGCAATGCCAGCCCGCCCTACACACCGAAGCTGGCCACCATCGTCAGAAGGTCAATCACATCGACGCTTCCATCGGCATTAAGGTCGCAGCGGACATCGTAGTTGGCATCGCCGGTCACGCTTCCGAAGGCATTTGCAAAGTACAGCAGGTCCACCACATCAACGTGCCCGTCGCCGTCGATGTCCCCAGCCAGGAGCGGGCCACCCACCGAGATTGTCTTCGCGGCGGAGGTCGCCTGTTGCGAACCGTAGGCCGGGACGCCAAGGACGGACACGGTTGCGAGGAAGCGGGCGCGGCTGGGGTTGTTGAAGGAGACCTGCTTGGTGACCGTCGCTCCGGGGTCCAACCGCCCGAGGGTGAGAAGCCCGGAAAGGTCGATGTATGGGAAGCCGTCGTCCGTCGTCCCATCCGGGCTGGCCAGCGTGACCTGCGGGGAGCTGATGTTGTTGACCACGAAGTGCAAGGGCATCCAGATCGGTGAGGCCGACGTGTTCGTAACCGTCAGGGGCGCGGTCATGAGCCCGGTTCGCCGGTCGTACACGGGCTGGCCGAAGATGGCGGTTACAAGGTCATCGACGGCGACGGGGCCAACGCTGAGACTCACCAAGCGGATCGCGGTTTCCATGCCGTTGGATCCAAATCTGACCGCATCAGCGTAGGGTGTGTCGTTTGCGGCCAAGCCGTTTGCCGTCCCATTAATGCTGGCTACAACGGTAGTGCTTGCTCCCGGCGCCAGGGTCCCGCCTGTACCGGAAAGACTGAGCCAGTTCTGCGAGTTGGAAGCTGTCCAATCCAACGGAATCGTGCTCGTGTTTGTCAGAGTATAGGTAATGCTTGATGGACCGAACGGCCCTGCTTGGGTTCCTGATGATGCGAGCCCATCCGCTGGCGTTACCTGCAAAACTGGAACAGCAGGGGACCAGAACTGTAGATCAGCGATGTCAATCTCTGCAGGAGGCTGTGCCGACATCGTTTAACGCAAGAAGCAGCCTTGCTGTCTGGCCTGCGAAAGACGTCACGTCAAGCATGCCGGTGTTTAGGTATCCTTCTGCCGAAAAGTCCGTTCCCACGTAGATGAACACGACGCTGTCGGCGAGCTGAACCTGGAGGTAGTCACCGCTGCCCGGGCTTACGAACCGGAAATCCAGCGACATCCATCTCGCGTCGGACGGGACAGCGACATCCATCCAAGCGTAGGCAGGAGATCCCTTGATAAGGGTTACGACCTCCTCCCCCGTTTCGCCAATCTTCGTAATGACGTTCCCAAAGCTCTTGATCCCTCCCACTAGGGAGGAGAACACCTCGTTATGCCAACGAGGAACCTGCCACTGCGAGTTCGGGCGAGGTATATCCTGCCATCCGCCACCTGCCTTACTCCAGTAGAACCCCTCCGCCCGCCAGTCATCGATTACAGTGTCGTAATACCATTCGTGCGCGTATGAATGATCGAGGAACCCATAAACAAGGAAGTAGTTATATGCCCCTGCGATGTTGCCGACCAGCAAGCCGGCGTCACTGTAGTAGTTATCGACGAAGCCATTTGGCCAATCGAGCACGTAGGTCGGCGCGAGGGGGATATTCGCAAAGGGGCTATCGAGCAGTGTGATCTGGGACGCTTTCGCATGCGTCCCGCCTTCTGAGCATAGGAGTCTTGCCACCTCCGTGGCGACTTCGCCTCCCAAGGAGTGCCCGATGAGATGCAAGTCCCCAGAATAGCCGACTTGCTGGAGTGTTCTTACGATGCAGGCTGCTTCGGCGTAAGTCTGCCCACGCGGATGTGAGCAAGTTCCTCGCATCCTTTTCCCAGTGCCAGCCGACAACGTTGTAACTCGGCACCCTTGTCTGGATTGCGTCAGCCATCTGGTTGACCCAGGGTGTTTCGCCTTGGAGGTCCTTACTATCGGGCTCCCATCCGTGTATGACAATAATCGTCGGATTGGCATTCACGAATGCTGGACCCTTTCGGTACGCTTGCTGCTGATCCAGCGTCAGCGACGTAAGTGGAGTTGCCGAACCAATGTTCGATGGAGGCGATGTTTGCGGCTGCGGGGCAATAACATAGGTTCCAGCTGCCGTGGCCATCTGCCCGTTGGTGATGGTCACCGAAGCAGATGCTGGCGCTGTCCAGCCGGCGATGGCGCTGTATGTGACTGTACGGGAGCCCACGGCCAAGCCGCTCACGGTGGCACCGCTGATCTGCCAGGTGGTGCCCCCATCGACGCTCCACTTGGCTCCGCCGGTCACAGCCGCTGCAGGATTGATTGTAACTTTGATCGAGCCTGTCTGAGCTGCGCCTGCCCCCCCCACCGTTCGCGTTGCATTGCCGCCGTTGCTCGTGAACGAGACGCTCTGCGTGTACGACTGCGCGACAGTCGGGGAGAAGCGGATCGTAACCGTCTGAGTCTGGCCGGCTGCCAGGCTGAACGAGCCGCCCGAGACGATCGAGAACGGCGACGACGTGGTGACGGTGCCTGTCAGAGTGCCGGTACCGGCGTTCTTTACCACGAACACGGCCAGATCCTTGGTGGTCGCTATGCTCACAGAACCGAAATCCACAGGTGTCGTGGGGTTTAGTTCCAGCAGCGGAGGCTGTGCAGGAGGATTGCTTAGAGGGGTAAACGTAATGGTATCTGTTTAGCGGTCTGAGGTGTTAGCCCGCCGGGGCGGGGAGGAAGTGCCCAAGGTAGGCGGCTCGCTGACGGGGTGTGGCGCGAATCAGGTTTGACAGCAACCTCAGGCTGTCGCGGGTCTGCTGAGCGCAGGTGGCAAACAGACTACCCAGCACCTCCTGGGCATGGGCCCCGGCCCACGTGCGATTTCCCCCGAAGACCTTGCGATTGGCCACCATCGGACGGATCGCCTGCTCGGCTGGCCAGTTGCTCGCCTCCAGCCCCCATACGTACAGGAACGTGAGGATCTGTTCGGCGTGCCGGGCCAAATGGTCCCGGAACTTCCGGTTACCTTCGTGCGAGAGCCTCCAGCCCAGCAATCCCTTCAGTCGCGATTCCAATCGCCCCTGCGCTACAGCCAAGCCGTAAGAGCTGATCGAAAAGACATCCCGTCGGTCCCGCAGGTCCAGGGCGTCCAGCAACAATTGGTGAACCTGCCGCGGGAAGCGGACCGCCCCGCGGCGGGCCCGTTCCAACAGGTCCTGGGCCCGGCGCAGCAGGTGGGTGACACACTGCTGATGCTCCGCCTGCTCCAGGCCGTCATACGGAGCCCACCCGTCATGCGTCATCCACCCGCTATAGTCTCTGCCCAGCACCTCTTCCAGCACATCGCGGCCGCGGCTGGGACGAATCACGTAGTATCTGACCTGCTCGCCCGCGAAGACCCATAGCCACTTCAGCAGCCCGCCGACCTTCCAGCCCGTCTCGTCGGGATAGACCGTATCGCTGGCCCGCACGATCTGGCCGATGCGGTCGTAGAACGCTTCGGCTCGCTGCGCTGCCCGCTGCACGACCTGGGCGGCCCCGCCTCGGCTGATCGAGATGCCGAAGCCGTCATTTAACAGTCCCTGGATGTCCCCGTAACTCAGTCCGTACTTGTCCTTCATCATCGCGATCAGGGCTTGCAGGTCCGGTCCGGTCTGTGAGGCCGCCGCCCCGCTCGCCTGCGAGGTCTGCAAGCGATGCCGCGGACGAATGCGTCGGCCGCACGCGCGGCACCCTCCGACGTGGACATCGAACCGCCGTACGAGGGGCTTGCGCGGGATTTCGACCTGGAATTGCCGATCGATGTGATCTTCCCGCACAGGCCCGCCGCAGTCGGGGCACCGCTCGGGCAGAGGCACGTCGTGGATCTCGTCAGGCATCTGCTCCGGCAGAGGGCGATGCGCCTTGGGACCATAATCTGCCCCGGCCTTGCGACCGGGAAGCTTAGGGTTTGCTTTGGGCGGTCCCTTGGAAAACGGCGCGGCTTGCCGTTTGGTGGCTCGCAGGGCTTCCTGGAATTGGGCGGTCAGTTCGCGAACTTGAGCGGTCAACTGCCGAACCTGCCCTTCCAGTTCCGTTACTCGCTGCCGGAGTTGCTGATTCTCGGCCAGAAGTTCTTCGTAACTCGCTCGGGCCATCCTTGACCCCGCTTGCTCGCCGGTTCCAACCGCGTCGCAACCCAAGTTCCACCGCGCCGGCGGCAACACTATTATATGCCAACCACTCCGCTCACCAATCAGTGTCTTTCAGGCCGCTAAACAGATACACGTAATGTAGGCCGCAGATGCACCATTCGACTCATTGCGGGAGTAGAACGTGTCGTTGGCCCAGCCGTTGCTTAGAGGCGCAGCTGAGTCATAAGCGGAGGTGTACGCGCAGAAGACGATTCCCTTGTTCTGAGCTTGAGGTTTGTTCGGGTCTTGGGGGTACTGGGCAATATCCTGAATGATGGCAGCGTCTAGCGGAATGGCGTACCACCCGTTGCCAACAGCCGCTATCGACGGCTCCAACAGCCTGGCATTGACGAGTTGCCCGGCCGCTTGGAACCGTGCAATGCTGTCGGCAACGCTGCCGTCGCCACCGGGCACAGCAGCGTTTTGCCCCATCACGGAGAGTATCGCCCACCATCTGCCGGGGTAAACAGACTCCGTATAGCCAAGGCCGTTCCAGGTCACACTACTGCCGCTAGAAAACCCATCCTGATTGGTCGCGCCGCTGGCCATCTTCCAAGCTTCACCCACTCCGTCGCCGTTTGCGCTGTAAGTTGGGGCGGCCGCCCGCCAGGCGAATGCTTGCGTGGAACCGGTGATCCCGGGTGCAGGATTCTGGTACGTATAGCCGGCTCCCGGCGGCCCGAAATCAGTCGCCGTGTCCTCCACGATCTGGCCGGCATTGCCCGTGCGCAGCGTAACGATGTACGCCCTGTTGTTCAGAGTGTACGTGCCATCGCAGTATGCGCAGGTACAGCACGGCATTATTGACCGCGCCCGGGTTGGCGGCCAGAAACTGGGCGAGCGATAGATGGCTCTGGTTCCCCAGGGAGCCTGACCATGACATGAACCCAATCTCCTGGTAGGCTTTGTCCAGGCGGGGGTTAGGGCAAGCACCCCTGTTGGTGTAGCCTTCCAGGCTAGGCGTGTCGAAGTTGCCGTCGATCATGACCGGAAAGGTGTCCGTTGCAGCCATGACCGGCACGGCAAATCCACAAACTAGCAGAACGGCAAGGAGTTTCTTCATGATCTGACCTCTCACCTATGGAAATCACGGAACTCGCGATCTCAGAGTCAACCTCCCAGCCTCGAACCTGGCCTGAGAGGGGTGTTCACCGTATGCGTGGCGTACGGGGCTGACTTGCCGATGCCCGGTCCGCGCCGCCCCCCAGCCGACACGCGGCCGACCGGGCGCAACCTATTCACCGGCACGCCGGCGGCGCGCGATACCCGTACATGCCAATCCTATTGCCGCCAAGATCGCCGCCCCGGGGACCGGTACCGACTGGATCGGAGTGAGGGTAACGCCCGCCGCACTGGCGGCGCCGCGGGCATCGACAGCCAGTAGATCACCCACGCCCGGCGTCATGCCCGGCAGCAGCGGGTCCAGGCTCTGAGGGTCCAGCAGGCGGACAACGAACTGGTCCAGTCCGAAGAAGCCGGCCTTGGTGCTGCCGGTGAAGGCCATGTCGAACTCCAGCAGGACGGCTGTGGAGGCTGAAAAATCACAGAAGGTGATCGTCGGCGTGAACACCGGGTCTTCGTCGATTCGCAGGACGCAGTTGCCCGTGCCATCCAGCGCACCGGGGGCCACCTTGACGCTGGCCGGGTTCAGACTGGCGTCAAACCCGTTGAGCGTGCCATCCTCGAAACCGATCTGCGTCCCGCCCAGTACGACGTTGTCGATCAGCGCCCAGCTGTCGCCGATCACGCCGGAGTTGTCGTACAGGTTGAGCTCCAGTTCGAACGGGTGGCCCGCCAGACTGCTCACATTGATCGCCACGTGACTCGTCATGTCCGCCCATGAAGGCATGACTAGAAGGGCGAGCCAAAGTGCGACGTACGGAATCGATCTGCGCATACAGAACTCCCTTCCCACGGCAACCCAAGAGGAAGGACCGCAGACAGCCTGCCGTCCTCCCGACACACGAGTTACACGACTCCGGTACAGCGACTTACCCAGGCGAGTAGCATCCGCCTGCAAGGCCTGTACACCACGAACCTCCAAGCCCTATGGTGAAACAAGGATAAAGGCGAGCCCAAACCAGAAACGTGAGACGGGTGTCGATACCACTGAAGCAAACACGCAGTTCAGGCCACATCGGCTCGTGAGAGAGACTCCCTCGAAAACCGATAATACAGCGTAATAGCATGGGCTGCAAGAGGAAAGACAGGAATCAGCGGGCGGCAGGCTGTCTACGTCCTGGCGAAGCGCTGCACGGGGCGCTGCAGCATGCGTCCGCAGGCGACTGCGTAGACGATCAGACCCCACCGACCACCCCTCAGAGACCCCCGATTGCAGGCCCACAGAGACGGTTGCAGCCTATTACAGCGAAAGCATTTACGATCCGATGGGCGATACTGGACTCGAACCAGTGACCCCGTGCTTGTAAGGCACGTGCTCTAACCAACTGAGCTAATCGCCCCGAGGGCTCACTTGCCCACAATGTAGGGTCCGAACAGCCTTTCGGCAACGCCTGCACCACGCCTGGAGCCCGTCTCCTCCACTGCCTGGCCCGCAGGTCCGCCTGAAGCGTGAGTTATCAGCCGCTATCAGGGGTAACGTGTCGGGAGTCGTCCCCCAGCCCGATCGCGCTGGCGGCGCCATACCGACGGGTGTGTGTGATACTGATCTTAACTGTCTTAATTCCCAAATCCTTGGCGACACGCGCGCTATGGCCGGACAGAACGATCCGCGGCGCCCCGCTGGTCGCGTGCACCACCTCCACATCCGTCCAGCTGATCGACCCTCGCCAGCCCGTGCCCAGGACCTTCAGCACCGCCTCCTTGGCGGCAAACCGTCCGGCCAGCGACGGCAAAGGGTCCTTCTTGGCCAGGCAGTAACGGATCTCGCCGTCCGTGAAGACTCGGCGCAGGAAGCGCTCCCCGTGGCGGTCCCAGATCTGCTGGATCCGCTCGCACTCGATGATGTCGATGCCGTGGCCCAGTACGCTCATGCAGGCAGCGTAGCGGCCGACCGACCCACCGGCAAGTGACACCCCGCCGTCACACTGGACGCCCCCGGCACCCTACGATATACATGCCGTGCTTACCGACAAGGAGTGTTCATGCAACCCGAGCAGTTGCTCCAGGGATTGACCGAGCCGCAGCGGGCGGCTGTCACCCATGCCGATGGGCCCCTTCTGGTCCTGGCTGGGGCCGGCAGCGGCAAGACGCGCGTGATTACCCGCCGGGCCGCCTACCTGGCCTCGACGGTGACTAGGCCCTGCCACGTCCTGGCGATTACCTTCACCAACAAGGCCGCCAACGAGATGCGCCAGCGGGTCGCCGCCCTCGGCCTGCCCGGCATGACCGTCGCCACCTTCCACTCCCTGTGCGCCAGGCTCTTGCGGCTCTATGCCGGCCAGATCGGCCTCAAGAGCAACTTCAGCATCTACGACGAGGCCGACCGCAACGAGGTCGTCCGAAAGGCGGTCGCGGCCTGCGACCTGTCCATCGAGCAGTGGCCCGTCGCCCGGGTCGTCAGCGCCGTCAGCCTGGCCAAGAACCACATGCTCACGCCTGAGGAGCACGCCAGCCGGGAGGTCCACGACTTCGGGGCCAAGACCATCGCTCGGATCTGGGCCAGATACGACGCCCTGATGCACGAGCGAAACGCCGTCGATTTCGACGACCTGCTGCTGATGATGGCCCGGATGCTCGCGCGATAGACCTGACCTCCGCGACGACCTGGCTGAGACCTACCGCTACGTCCTGATCGACGAGTACCAGGATACGAACCTGGCACAGTTCGAGATTGCCCGCCTCCTGTGCGAGAAGTACAAGAACATCTGCGCCACGGGCGACCCCGACCAGTCGATCTACGGCTGGCGCGGGGCGACCATCAGCAACATCCTCGAGTTCGAGCAGCACTTCCCCGACGCCAAGATCGTCAAACTCGAGCAGAACTACCGCTCCACGCCGAAAATCCTGGCCGCCGCCAGCAAGCTGATCTCCGCCAACACGCGCCGCAAGGAAAAGACCCTCTGGACGCAGAATGGCGACGGCCCGCCCGTCCGCGTCATCGAGTGCGAGGACGCCGACAGCGAGGCCGAGTACGTCGCCAGCCAGATCCAGGACCTCGCAGGCGCCGGCCGGGCACTCAAGGACGTCGCCGTCTTCTGCCGGATCAACGCCCTGACGCGGGTACTCGAGACGGCCCTGCGCAACCACGGGCTGGCCTACCAGATCGCCCGCGGCACGGAGTTCTACAGCCGCAAAGAGATCAAGGACACGGTCTCCTACCTGCGCGTGCTGGCCAATCCCGACGATGACATCAGCCTCGTGCGGATCATCAACACGCCTTCCCGAGGCATCGGCGAGACCAGCATCGAGCGGCTGCAGGAGTACGCCCGCAACGCCAACCTGCGGCTGATCGACGCGATGAGGCAGGCCGATCGGATCGAGACGCTGACCCGCGGAGCCGGCCCGAAGGTCAAGCAGTTCGCCCAGATGCTGGATGAATTGCAGGGCCACCTCGACAAGCCGGTGCACGAGCTGATCGACAAGGTGCTCAAGCGAACCGGCCTGGAGAAGGAGTTCGAACTGACCAGCAGCGAGGACAACGACCGCGTAGCCAACGTCGGCGAGCTTGATCAGCAGCGCGGTCAAGTTCGAGGAGGAGTCCGACGAGCCGAACCTGGTCAACTTTTTGGCGCAGGTGAGTCTCGTCAGCGACCAGGACGCCATCAAGGGCGAGAGCGGCACGGTCACGCTGATGACCTTGCACGCAGCCAAGGGCCTGGAGTTCCCGGTCGTCTTCATGGTCGGCCTGGAGGAGGGCCTGCTGCCCCACGCCCGCGCCAAGGACGACCCCAACCAGATGGAAGAGGAGCGCGGCTGTGCTTCGTCGGCATGACCCGGGCGATGCAGCAGCTGACCCTCACCCGGGCCCGTCGCCGCCAGATCCGCGGGGCCTGGCTGCCCACCGTCCGCTCGCCGTTCCTGGCTGAACTTCCCCTCGACCAGATCGAATGGCAGAGCGAGGGCGACGGCCAGTTCCGCGCCGGCCGGCCGGTCTTCCGCAACAACGGCGGCTCAGCCGTGCCCCCCAATGGCCGATGGGAAGACCGCCGCAGCCAGTCCCGCTGGGACGGCGACGACCAGTTGAACGATGACGCGATGGGCAGCAAGCCGCATCAGCCCGGCCGACATGGCAGCTGGGACCGCGACGACAGTCTGGAAGAAGGTCGCACCTGGGAGAAAGCCCGCCGGGCCAAGCCCGCCTACGCGGACACAACGTCGAGCGGCGCCGCAGCCGGCAACTCCGCCTTCGGCATCAAGGTCGGCCAAATGGTCACCCACGGCAAGTACGGCGTGGGCAAGGTGGCCTCGATCGAAGGCAGCGGCGATGATGCAAAAGCCAGCGTGGAGTTCAAGACGGCCGGCCGAAGGACGTTCTTCCTGCGGTTCGGGACGATCCGGCCAGCGAGGTAGGGCGGCAGGGGCACGGACGCATCTTGTCGCCTTGTCTTCTTTCGTTCGCCCGCTATGACGGGTATAGTTTTGAGCCGCGAGCGCCTGGCCAACGCCACGTTTGCGCTGCAGACACGGACCATTCGTACAACGAAGAGAAAAGAGGGCTAAGAGTGCCGAACGATCATCTGCGGATCTACTGGAAGAACGTCCTGGACGCCGCCGTCGGCCCCGAGCACGGCCTGAGGGAATCCGAACTCAACGTCCTGTCGGCCCGCGTCGGCCGGATCATCGAGGACATCGAGGCCCGGCGACAGGCCGGCAAACTCCCCTACCGCGACCTGCCCTACCGCGAGGACCTCCTCCAGGGTGTCGAGGCCCAGGCAGCCGTCTTCCGCAAGGGCACCGAGAACCTCGTCGTGCTCGGCATCGGCGGATCGGCCCTGGGCAATATCGCCCTGCAGACCGCCCTCCGCAGCCCCGTCTACAACCTCCTGCCAGCCGACAAACGCGGCGGGCCGCGCCTCTTCGTCGTGGACAACGTCGACCCCGTGCAGTTCGGGGCCATCCTGGACCTCTTGGCTGACCAGCTCGACCGCACCGTCTTCAACGTCATCAGCAAGTCCGGCGAGACCGCCGAGACCGCCGCCCAGTTCCTGATTATTCGCGACATGCTCATCAAACGGCTCGGCCCCGACAAGGCCCGCCGCCAGACCTTCTGCATCACCGACCCCAAGGGCGGCACGATGCGCAAGATCGTCGACGCTGAAGGCTACGCCGCCCTGCCTGTGCCCGACGGTGTAGGCGGCCGCTTCAGCGTCCTCTCGCCGGTCGGCCTGTTCAGCGCCGCCATGTGCGGGATCAACATCCGCGAACTCCTCGCCGGCGCCGCCGACATGGACAGGCGCGTCAAGGTCAAGGACCTCCGTAAGAACCCCGCCGCCATCCTGGCTGCAGTCCACTGGCTCATGTTCAACAAGGGCAAGAACCTCCACGTGATGATGCCCTACGCCTACGCCCTCAAGGACCTGTCCGACTGGTTCCGCCAGCTCTGGGCCGAGAGCCTCGGCAAGCAGAGGTCCCTCGATGGCAAAGACATCTTCACCGGCCCCACGCCCATCAAGGCCCTGGGCACCACCGACCAGCACTCCCAGGTGCAGCTCTACCGCGAAGGCCCCAACGACAAGGTCATCACCTTCCTGGCCGTCGAGCACTTCGACCGCGACCTAGTCATCCCCCCTGCCCCGCCCTCCGGCGGCGATATGGCCTACCTCGGCGGCCAGTCGATGTCCAATCTCATCAACGCCGAGCGCGAGGCCACCGAGCAGGCCCTCGTCGCCAGCCACCGCCCCTGCCTGCGCGTCGTCTTCCCGCGGGTCAACGAGCGGACCGTCGGCCAGTTCATCTACCTCTACGAGATGGCCACCTCCATCGCCGGGGCCCTGCTCAACATCAACACCTACGACCAGCCAGCCGTCCAGCTCGGCAAGGAGTACACCTTCGCCCTGATGGGTCGCTCCGGGTACGAGAAGACAGCCACCACCCTGCGGGAGCAGCTGCGGACCGATGAGTCTTACCTGGTCTGACCCCAAGACAATCAAGTTCGCCGGCATGGTGGGCCTGGTGGTCGCATCCAGCGCCGCCGGGTACCTCGCCCGCAAACGCGGGTGGTGCCCCGAGCGCCACGCCGGCCACCTGACCTACCTGGGCATGGTCTACATCGTGCCCCTGGCCAGCCTTCTGCCCGTCTGGAGCCTGCACATGGGATGGGAGGACGCCTGGCTGCCGATCCAGGCCGTCATCCTGACCTTCCTGTGCCTGGGGGCCGGCCTGGCCGCCGCCCGCATCCACGGCATGACCGGCACGGATGCCGGTGCCTACTCCTACGCCGCCGCCCACTCCAACCTGGGCGTGACCATGGGCGGTTTTGTCTGCCTGGCCCTCTTCGGTGAGAAGGGCCTGGCCCTGACCCTGATCTACACCACCCTCTGGACCCTCCTGATGTTCGGCGTGTTCTTCCCGCTGGCCGGAGCCTTTGCCGGCCGGACCGTGCGCTTCGGGATCGGTCAGTTCCTGGCCTCCCTCGTGGACATCCGCTGCATTTCCCTGCCGGCGATCCTCCTGGGGCTGGGACTGAACCTGGCTGGGATAGGGCGCCGGGCTGGATCGAACACTGGCACCTGGTGGATATCCTGGTCTGCATCAACAGCGCCGTGATGTTCTTCGTGATCGGCTTGACGTTGCACCTCTCGCGATTGAAACATTACGTAGCCGAGTGCGCATCACTGTCAGCCATCAAGTTCATCGTCTCGCCGATCGCAGCCATCGGCCTGATCGCGCTGGTGCAGGCAGCCGGCTTGCACCTGGACCATCTGCGGATCAACGTTATGCTGGTGGAGTCGGCGATGCCCACGGCCGTCTTTGCCGTCGTGGCGGCCAATCTGTACGGGCTCAACGCCCGCCTGGCCAGCCTGCTGTTCGTGGTCAACACGGTCGTGTTCCTGGCGGTCGTCCTGCCGGCGATCATGGCCTTGCCGTGGCAATGACAGCAGTACTGCAGGAGACGTTCAATGAGACATGCCGTCATCATGGCCGGCGGAAAAGGTACCAGGCTCTGGCCCCTCTCCCGCCAGGATCGCCCCAAGCAGCTCCTCCGCCTCTTCGAGGGCAAGAGCCTCCTGCAGCACGCCTGCGAGCGGCTGCGCGGCCTCTTCGCCCCCGAGCAGATCTACGTCATCACCAGCCAAGACCACGTGGCCGCCGTCGCGGAGGAACTGCCGGACCTGCCCGCCGGCAACATCCTCGGCGAGCCCGCCATCCGCGACACCGCCAACGCCATCTGCCTGGCCGCGGCCATCCTCCAGCACAAAGACCCCGAGGCCGTCGTCGGCGTCTTCACCGCCGACCACATCATCCGCCCGGTGCCCCTCTTCGTTGAGCGGGTGGACCTTGCGTACCGCACAGGCGAGCAGCACCCCAACGCCATCCTCACCCTCGGTATCAAGCCCACGCTGCCGCACACGGGGCTGGGGTACATCCACCGAGGGCAGTCGATCGCCGACGGCGTGTACTGTGTGCAGGCCTTCAAGGAAAAGCCGGACCTCTCCACAGCCAAAGAGTATCTCGATTCGGGCCAGTACTACTGGAACAGCGGAATGTTCATCTGGCGGGCCGCGACCGTGCTGGAGGAGTTCCGCCTCCACCTGCCGGACACGCTGAAGAAACTCACCCGGGTGGCCGCCGAGTGGTCCGGCCCGCGAGGCCGGGAGGTCGCCGGCCAGGTCTACCCGACGCTGCAGAAGATCAGTTTCGACTACGCGGTGATGGAGCGGGCCAAGAAGGTCATCGTCGTCGAATTGCCGTGCGAGTGGGTGGACGTGGGGTCGTTCTCGACGCTGGAGAGCCTCTACGAGGCGGACGAGTCCGGCAACATCTGCGTCGCCGGGGCCAAGCTCGCCCAGATCGGTTCCGCTGGCAACATCATCGTCAGCGAGCAGGACCACCTGGTGGCTGCCATCGGCGTGGAGGACCTGATCATCGTCCACACCCCCGATGCCACCCTCGTCTGCCGCAAGGTCGATGCCCAGCGGATCAAGGACCTAGCGGCCCGGCTGGAAAAGGACTTCGGCGGGAAGTATGCGTGAAAGGCGGATAATGGCTAATCGTTAGTGGTTAATGGGAACTGATAACAGCGCAGACACGGCCTGTCCGCAAGATCTGTTGTCTTGCTGTTGCCGTTACAATTAACAATTAACAATCAGCAATTAGCGATTCCCCCATGGCCATCGTCTTCGGCGTAGACTACGGAATCAAACGCATCGGCATCGCCATCAGCGACGCCGACGAGACCCTCGCGCTGGCCGGCCGGATGCTCAATGCCAGCGGCGATCCGAAGCGCGACGCCGAGACCGTCCTGGCCGAGGCCCGCCGGTACGACGCCCGCCGCTTCGTCGTCGGCCTGCCGATCAACATGGACAACACCGAGGGCCCCCAGGCCGAACTCACCCGACGCTTCGCCAACGCCCTCAAGAAGGCCTCCGGCAATATGCCCCTGGAGTACTGGGACGAGCGGCTCAGCTCCGCCGCCGCCGACTGGTCGCTCGACCAGATGGAACTGACCAAGGCCCGCCGCAAGGCCCGCCGCGACATCATCTCGGCCCAGGTGATCCTGCAGGGCTGGCTGGACGCCAGGCGTGCGAAACGCCCGCAGCCCCCCGCCCCGCCGGAGGCAATGGGACCCGAGTAGCGCGAGTGCGCCAGCCCTGCGCGATTGCTGTCCTCACCGACAGCCCCGCCAAGGGCGGCATACCCGGATTAGCTGTTGCGTGAGAGTCTGCGCAAAGAACAGGCGCCGAGTTTGGCTCCCACGGTCCTGTGCCCGCAGCACCGTTTGTCGCGGACCATGGCCTTGCAGATACGGAATGGTCACTGCAGAGGGCACAGCGACAGCACCAACTACTGCCCCTCAACGGGGGAGGCCCATGCTTTTGTGCCCCTGAATCCCCGTCATCAAGGCTATGCCGGCCTACGTTGCTTCGCGGGAGTCATTAAGCCCATTCCACAGACGTAGTTAGCGAATGGGGTGCCCAATCACGTCCGTTCATGGCGATGCGCACTATGGAAATGGGGCGCGGATTGGTAGAATGCCATCAGTTCCAAAGGATGGGGGAATTGGTGGAGGGTAACACCATATGGCGCCTACACCGCAAAAGCTGGACATCCCTGACCGGGACGTGCGACAGAGCGCACGGATCTCAGACATGCAGAAGGCTCTCCTGGCACGCGCCAAGCCCCTGACGTCGCAGACCGATAAGGAGTCGCTCACTCATGCTGCCATGATTCTCCACCACGTCCTCGAGAATCTGGACTCCGGCGAAGGGGTCCACCGTGATTGGGTGCCGATCTATGAGTGGATCCGCCCGCACCTCCCGGGATTTGTATCCAAGGAGATGGCCGATCGACTCACTGGATTCTTCGGAAGACTCTCCCCGCTTGACCCTGGCGTCGAGGACTTGGACCCCAAGTCGATCCGGGTCGCATTCCTGCTCGGAGCCGGCGCATCCAAGCCGAAGCCGTCCAGCATCCCGACCGTGAAGGAACTGCTCCCGCAGCTCCTGGATCGTGCCCGGCGTCTAGACCGTGACGACGTGACGAAGCTTGCCGAGTTCTGCGAGGCCGGAAACATCGACAATATCGAGGATCTTCTGACGGCTGCACAGCTGCTACCTTTTGCAGCCGCAATCCGAGAGTCCTAAGGCTGGTCGACTACCTCCTGCGCAGAGACGACGAAGAGGACCACGGCGGACGACCGCGCCAGCGTCCTGGCGCCGAGCTGTCATCCGTTGCGTTTCTGCAGGATACACTGCAGGTCCTCTTCGGACTACTTTCTAGCACGATGCTGCCAGCAAAGCCGAATCCGGCTCACGAGGCGATCGCACAGTATGCCAAGGGGCACCCTGGTTCCTCCATCATTACAACCAACTATGACTGCTGTATGGACCTAGCATTGGGCGAGGTAAACAAGGACTTTCGATACCAGCTTGACTTTGCGAACGTTTCAGCGCCCGCCCAACTCCCCGATGCTCCAACGCAGCTGATCAAGCTGCACGGAAGTCTGAACTGGTTCTATTGCGAGACCTGCCAGGAAGTCCAGCTGACTGACATCCGGCAGATAGTAGACAACTTTCTTCAGGATAGAGCCCCCTACCCAGTCATCGGGGTCTGCAAAGACTGCGGCGGACAGCGCCGGGGCCTTCTGGTCCCGCCACTTGCGATGAAATTCGACATGGCACCGCCACTTACACCGCTCGTTTCACTGGCGGGCAAGGCCTTTGAAAAGGCGGAGCTAATCGTCGTTGTCGGGTTCTCCTTTCCGGACGCGGATCTTTACATCTCACGACTGCTGAGCAAGTCGATGCAAGGGCACGCGTCCCAGAAGCTGCTAATTGTTGACCCCGACGGTGCAGTCTCCCAGAAAGTCCAGCGAAAGTTCAAGGCAAGCATTCCCTACTTCGTCCCCGATCGCATTCTCCGCATTCAAGGCGACTGCGCGGAGAATCTGGACAAGTTCCTGAGCGGAGAGTTCGTCAAGATCGCCGAAACAGCGACACAGGGAAGCGGCGACGAAGCCAGAAGACGACGGATCAGGGCTGCCGCAGTCGCTACTCCTGCAGAGAGCACGGCGTAACCACATTCTTGAAGCCCACCGGGTGACGGTAAGCTGTACGGCGGACAGGAGGATGCTCCCTACCCCGCGTCCGCCGACGACTCCAGCGTTTCCTTCCACTCCGACAGGTGCTCCAGGAACATCGCCGTGCCTCGCGCCACGCACGTCAGCGGGTCGTCCACCACGCGGCACTCCAGCCCCGTCGCCTGGCTCATCACCTTGTCCAGCCCTCGCAGCAGCGCACTGCCCCCCGCCAGGTGAATCCCGTTGTCGACCAGGTCCGCCGCCAGCTCCGGCTCGGCGTGCTCCAGCACCCGCAGCACCGCCTCGATGATCGAGCCGACCGGCTCCTTCAGCGACTCGCGGATCTCCTCCGACGTAATCACCGCCTTGCGCGGCAGGCCACTGATCATGTCCCGCCCGCGGACCTCCATCGTGTTCTCGCTGCCGTTCACGCACGCCGCCGAACCGATGTCGATCTTGATCCGCTCCGCCGTCTGCGGCCCGATCATCAGGTTGTACGTCCGCCGCATGTGGCTGGTGATCGCCTCGTCCATGTCGTCGCCAGCCACCCGCAGCGACTCGCACACCGCGATGTCGCCCAGGCTCAGGATCGCGATCTCGCTCGTGCCGCCGCCAACGTCCACGATCATGCTCGCCCGCGGCTCGCCCACCGGCAGACCCGCCCCCAGCGCCGCCGCCTTGGGCTCCTCCAGCAGATACACCCGCCGCGCCCCGGCCCGCTCGGCCGAGTTGTAGACCGCCCGCTTCTCCACAGCCGTGATCCCGCTCGGCACGCTGATGACCACCCGCGGTCGGATGAACGACACCCCGTGCGTGGCCTTGGCCTTGCGGATAAAGTAGCCCAGCATCGCCTCGGTGATCTCGAAGTCCGCGATCACCCCGTCCTTCATCGGCCGGACCGCCGTGATCGAGCCCGGCGTCTTGCCGAGCATCTCCTTGGCGACGATGCCAACGGCATTGCCGTTCTGGAGGACCTCGTTGGTCCCCTTCCGAACGGCCACCACGGACGGCTCGTTCAGAACGATGCCCACGCCGCGAACGCACACCAGCGTGTTGCAGGTACCCAGGTCGATACCCATGTCGAGCCGGAACCAGTTGGCGAAGTCATCAAACCACACGAGAGCCGCTCCTGACGACACGAACGTCAACGACGGAAGAAACAACACTTTCGGGTCGCATGGGACCCGAGGCAAGAACGAAATGACGCGCCGGTCGAGGCGCAAGGGGCCGACCCTACGGTCGGCCTTACCTCTCCGATCAACCGCCCGCCGGCGGCAGCAGCGACCCGAACAACTTCACGTCCATCACGATGGCCACGATCGCAGCCACCCACACGAACGCGGCGGCCACGATGATCAACAGCGTGTAAATGTCGTTGCGGGCGGGACCTTCGCCGCCCGGGCCACTCATCATCTGCGTCATATCCATCACTCCGGCAGACCTGCCGGACCCGACTTCTTGGCCGGGTCCCGGTCCCACCTCAAATTCCCTGCCCTCGGACGACCTATTGCCGCTGGGCCATCAGGCCGGCCTCGTCGATCACCTGGTCCCCCACCTGAATCGGATCGCCGAACTTCTTGTCCAGCGTCCCCGCCGAGACCTGCGCATCGACATCGCGGATCAGTACGCGCCCCAACGTCTTGTCGCCACGATAGACGACAAAGGCCATGTTCGGCTTGACCCCGTCGGTCGTGCCCACGCTCAGGCCGATCACGTTGCCGTCCACCTGCAGCACCTTGCCGCGGATCGGCGTGGCCGCCGGCGTCGACAGCGGCTGGGCGGCGCCGGTGGCCGGCTGCACACCGGCGACCGTCGTGCTCTGCGGCCCGCTCGCCGTCTGCTCGCGAAGCTTGGTCACTTGCTCCTGCAGGCCATAGTTACGCTGCTGCAGGACGCGGGTCTGGTTCTCCAGGACGTTCACGCTGGCCGTCAACTCCTGCACCCGCCCGTTCAGGTCGATGTTCCGCTTCTCCAGGTCAAGCGCGCGGGCCAGGGCCTGCTGGTTCTGCTCCTGCCACTGGTTGGCGCGGTCCTGCTCGGTCTTCAGGGCCGTACTCAGCTTCAGAACAGCCGCCTTGTCCGACGCCGACTCCACCTTCAGCCGCTCGATCTCCGTCCGCAAGTCCGCCAGATCCTTCTGCCGCGCGTCCAGGTCCTTCTGGAGGTTGCCCATCTGCTCCGCCAGCGCTGGCGCGAGCTGTTCGAGCTGCTCCTCGCGGACCCGGGCCTCGGCTGTGAAGCTGGTCGCACTGGCCCAGGCCGCCACGGCATCAGAACGGTACTGGTCGGCAAGTTGCTTCCAGTTACGGGCTTGCGCGGTCAGGGTGATGCTGGCGGTACTAAGGGCGATTGCCCCGATGACCAACAGCACGAGGAAAACTTTGGCCACCGTCGTCAAGGGGCGTCTCCTTGCTCTACTGCTGGACCCCTGCGGCTGACCTGGCGGGACGATCAGCTGCCCAAGGCCCGGTATTTTGCGGATCAGTCGTCCATCTCTTGCCCAAACCGCCCGGCAGCGCCCTGACACACGTCAGAGATCACGACTGTCTGTTTACGGCAGTGTGTACGGATTTTAATGTCAACGCAAGTTCTTGCAAGAGCAATCGTTTATTGTTGCCTGACCCGAAAGGTTGTATATTGTCGCTCGGCATGGCCGGCGGTGGGTACCGGCATGGGCCGACCCGGCTTACGGGCACCCCGGGCGGCCAAACCCGGCAGGAGGGCAGTAATGGCCATTACGGCGGCAATTCAGGCGATCGGTTGGCTCCTGGGCGGTGCATTCCTGACAGGACAGGTGGCTACGGCCCCAACTTCGACAAACCCCGTCCCGGTGGCCCCCGCGGTTGCCGTCCAACCCGCCCCGGCACCCGCCAAAGGCCAGGACCCGGCGCCGCCGGCCCCCCGGACCGAATCGACCCTCGCCCCAGCGGCCCTGGCCGATCGCGCCCAGGTCGAAGCCGCTGGCCTGACCGTCTACTGGCAGCGGAGCGTCCCCCTCGAAAAAGGGGACCGGCTGATCCGCGTCGAACGGATCGAAGAGAATCTCTACCTGCTGACCCGCCATGGCCTCGTCCTGACCCTCGACGCCGCCACCGGCGTATTCCGCTGGTCGGCCGATGTCACCCATGAGGACGTCCGCGTCCTGGGCCCCACACACGGCCCCGATCTGGTCTACTTCGCCACCGTCCTGGGCATCCAGGGGTTCGACCGCGTCAACGGCGACCGGAAGATGAACTGGAAGGGCCAGATCACCCCCGCCTCGCCCATCGCACCCGACGCCGGGAGCCTCTACTTCGGCACCGCCGAATCCCGCGTCGTGTCCCTACGCCGCAAGGACATGCTGATGACCTGGCAGTTCGCCACCCACGGGCTGGTGTCCTCCGAGCCCCTGCTGGTCGGCCCGAACTTCTACGTGGTCAGCCATACCGGGGCCATCTACGCCGCCCAGAAGAACGACAAGACCAAGCTCTGGGAGACCCAGACCGGACCCGTCCAGGCCGATGCCACCGCCTGGGGTAGCCACCTCTACGTGGCCAGCATGGACCAGTCCCTCTATTGCTACGACCTCGTCAGCGGAAAGACGCTCTGGCGGACCCGAACGTCCTACCCGCTCTCGCAAAGCCCCAACGCCCTCGACAAGCACGTCTACCTGCCGACCGTCGACCACGGCGTCTACAGCATCAACCCCGACACCGGCAAGATCGACTGGACCTGCGAGCCAGCCGTCGCCTTCCTGGCCGAGACCAGCCGCTTCGCCTGGCTGGCCGACGTAAACGACGACCTGCTGGCCTGCGACAAGGCCACCGGCGAGGTCCGCCACAAGATCGCCTCCGCCGCCGGCTTCTACGTCAACAACGTCGATGACGACGCCATCTGGATGGCCGACGCCGGTGGCCACGTGGTCTGCCTCCGCCCCGCCGGGGCCGGCTTCCTCCGCTACCGCAAGGCCTACGAGGCCATCGGACGCGCGACGATGCCGTCGACCCAGCCGGCCAGCCGTCCCGCCGGCGAACAAGCTCGTCCCCAACCCCCCGCCGCCTCCGCCGACGGACTACCTCCGCCGCAGCGGCCAGATCCCACCCATCGGCGGTAACGTCCCGGTCACGCAGCCAGCCGGGCAGTAAGAGCGACGCTCCCCGCGCCGCAAACGACCCCGAAGCGCCAGCGAGGGTATCTGTCGCCGTTGCCCTCATCCCGAGGGGTCATGCGGCACGTTCGCAAGGGCCACGCCCCAATAGACCCCGAGGGATCTCGGCCGAAACCAACTCGCGAACAGGACGATGGAGAAGGTCTCCTCCTCTGGCGCCAACCCGCCGCTGCTACCCATCGTATAATGGCTATTGTTGAAAGGTGGGACGCGCCATGGACCGCAAGCCGAACAAGCCCCCGATGACCCCCGAAGCCCGCCGCAGCCTCGTCGAGCGCCGCATCCAAGAGGCCATGGACCGCGGCGACTTCGACAACCTCGCCGGCGCCGGCCAGCCGCTCCACCTCGACGAGCCGCCCCCCGTCAACAGCGACCTGTGGTGGGCCCTGCGGATCCTCAAGCAGGCCAATTTCGTGCCCGACGAGGTCCGCTGGCGCAAACAGATCGACAACCTGCGGGCCAGAATGCACGCCGCCGCCGATGAGGACGGACTCCGCCGGACCATCCGCGCCCTCAACGCCCTGATCCTCAAACTCAACACCATGGGAACCAACCGCATCCCCACCACCCTGACCCCCTTCGACGAGGAAAAGGTGGTGGCGGAGTGGCGAGCACGCCTGAACGTGGACCCTGGCCGCGCCCCCTGATCCGGCAGCAGCCCCTGCCCGTTCGCGCCCTGCCGTGCCCAAGAACGTTCGATCCAAACGTGGCTGTCCGTAGTCAGTATAGTGAGTACGCACGGACTGGCGGCAATCCATACGTATAAGGCGACCTCTCCCCTTGTCAGGATTTGGGGTGTATAATCGCACCGCACTGGTGGTGCGGAGCGCAACATGATCAAATGGAGGCTGGATGCCGGACAGATCGAGGTGGTCGATGATGCCGTGGCCGAAGTCCTGCGACACCACACGCTCACCCAGCGCGTCGCCATGGTGCTGGCGGCCAACCGCACGATGCGCCTGATCATCGAGGGCCGGCTGCGGACCAGCCACCCGGATTGGGACGACAGCCGGATCGCGGCGGAAGTCGCCCGGAGGATGAGCGGTGGACCAGGCTGAGCTGCTGGCGCATGTCCTCCGGACGCTGGAGCGCCTGAAGATCGCGTACATGGTGGTGGGTACCGTGGCCAGCGGCGCCTACGGTGAGCCACGGATGACCCAGGACATTGATATCGTGATCTCCGCCAGCGCCGAGGAGGCGGCGCGGCTGTGCGCGGCGTTCCCGACCGATGAGTTCTACGTCAGTCGCGACGCCGCCCTGGCGGCCTTGGCGCAGGGGGGCCAGTTCAACGTCATCCACCCGACCTCCGGCAACAAGATCGATTTCATCATTGCCCGCAATGACGCGTGGGGCCGCGAGCAAATGCGCCGCCGGCAGCGGGTGCGGATCCTCCCCCTGCAGGAGGGGTTCGCGGCCCGCGCGGAGGACCTGATCCTCAGCAAGATGCTCTACTATAAGGAAGGCGGCTCCGAGAAACACCTGCGCGACATCGCCGGCATCCTGAAAATCAGCCCGGGCGAGGTGGATCGAGACTACGTCGCTGGCTGGGCGGCGCAGTTGGATGTGCAGGAGATCTGGCAGGCCATCCTGAAGCGGCTGGCAGGCAAATGAGTAATGTAATGTTCTCATTTCCTAATATAACAGGCGCCTGTCCCTAGTTATTCTGGACCCACAAGTGGCAATACCCCGCTGTCTACTAGGCGGCCATTGTCAAATAACTCGACTCTGAGTTGCTCCGTCTTCAGCGGAATCTGAGGACTAGACTCACCAGCATTGCTGCAGGACGTTAGCAACGCCCCAAGAAAGGAGAAAATCAGCGCTCGCACAAGTCTACTGGCCATGGCGTGTCCCTTATGAAGGTGCCTGTCCCTAGCTATCATGTCCCGAGTCTATCAGTACGCCCCTGGGTCCGAGGGCTTGGGCCTGATAATTCCATCATCGTCGAGAGTTGCCCGACCCATTGCCAGTTCATCTAGTCTGAAGATATTGCCGCACTCGGGGCACCGTCCTATTCCAATCCCGAATAACAAGTATCCGCACCTTGGACATCGAGGTAACCCATCGTCAGGCTTCCTTGCGTAGCTGCTTGCGGCCCGAAACGCACGTCCGGTTTCCTTACAGCGCCAGTAGATCGGCAGAATGTCAACACGAAGCACAGCTGCGGTCACGAGTGCGGCTGTAACCAGGAATACGTTCCTTACACTCTTCTCAACGACCACACATTCGCAGCTTAGACAGTATGGGCATTTTGGCGTCCAAAACAGTCGCTTCATGACAGTATTGCAGCCTCAACGCACCGGCCCAGGAGCACGGGGTCGCATATAAACAGTATAAACAGGTCTAAATCGGGCCAGTCATCCTTCCGCCACCCTTCACCCCTCCTGCCCCCCGTTCGAGTTCGTCTGCGGGCCAGCACCGGCCGGCGGCTGCGGCTCCGCGCCCTCCCCGGCGCTCGCCCCCCCATTCGGCCTCGTCGCACCCCGCGGCCCCTCCGGCCGCCTCCCTCGCACGTTGCGCCCCGCCGCCGCCGCGCCATCCACCCGCCCGAACAGCATCCTCCCAGCCGACGTCTGCAAACTGCTCGTCACCACGATGCCGATCTCCTGGCCGATCTTCTCGCGCGCCCTTCGATCACCACCATCGTGCCGTCCTCGAGGTAGCCGACCCCCTGGCTGGGCTCCTCCCCCACCTTGACCACCTTGACCACCAGCGCCTCCCCCGGCAACACCGCGGGCTTGAGCGGCATTGCCCACGTCGTTCAGGTTGATCACCTCCACCCCGCAGCTGCGCCACCTTCGCCAGGTTGAAGTCGCTCGTGATGATCCGCCCGTCCAGCTCCAGCGCCATCGACACCAGCTTCTGGTCAACGTCCTCGCCCGACTCCTTGCGGACGAATCGCGGCTCGATGATGTCCACGTCCACCTTCTCGCTCCGCTGCAACTGGTTGAGCACGTCCAGCCCCCGCCGCCCCCGGTTGCGCTTCAGCCGGTCCCCGCTGTCGGCGATGGCCTGCAACTCCTGCAGCACGAAACGCGGCACGATCAGCGGGGCGTCGAACATCCCCGCCTCGCACACGTCCGCGATCCGCCCGTCGATGATCGTCGAGGTATCGAGCAGGATCGGCCGCACGCCCTTGGTGTGCTTGCTGAACTCCACGTAGGGAATGATGAACCGGAAGTCGTCCTTCGTCTGCAGGACGAAGCTCGATGCAGAAGTAGCACGCGATCAGCCCGAACAGCACCTTCGTGGAACTGATGAACGCCGCCCGGACCGCGCCTGCGAGGCCAGTCGGCCGGGATCATCGTGTCGCCCACCAGGTCGACCACCTGGCTCAGTGCGTAGCCGATGACCATGCCCACCAGCAGCCCGAAGAACAGCCCCCCCATCGCCCGCAGGCTCTTTCGCGGCGACAGCCACTCGATCACCATCACGGCAAGGGCCAGCACCACGCCTCCGCTGAGCAGCCACGGGGCCAGCTCCTGGTCCCGCGTTCCCTGGTCGGTAATGGTGTTGATGAACGTCCAGGTCAGACTGAAGGACCAGCACCGCGAAGAAGAATCGAACGGCGTAGAGCAACATGGTCCTCTCCTGTGAACGGTCCCGCCATACGTGCCCCCCGTTCAGCAAATGAGTATAACCGGTCTCGTTTTCCCGGCCAACAAGTCGCTTTCCCCACTACCCCCATCCGGCGCATGCGTAATCCGCCCCTGACCGGGCCTACGTCGCCTCGTATCTTAACGTCATTACTGACAACGCGTTACATTGCAGTATCCGCCCACGGCGCACCCCGCCTGGCCGGACGCATCCCGCCGAATCCCGCCAAAAGCCTTGTAGGGCGCATGTCCCTCGTGGTATCCTCGTAAGCGGGTACGACCCAAGGGAAAGAAGCACCTGCTGCGCCGGCTTACGCATGCGGCCTTAATGGCCCTGCATGCCGCCCACCTTTTCTTTCCGCGGGTTAGTTCGTCCCCGGAGGGTTTCGCATGCGTTTGTCCGCCACTGGGCGTCGATTCGCCGTGTCACTCATTTGTCTGTCGGGCATCCTGGCTGGCGCCGCACCCGCCCAGGTCACCATCCGAACCACCCACCCGCGCCTGCTCTACCTGCCGCGGGGATCCACCGAACACCGCACGTTCGACACCCTCCGCGACCCTTACATCGCCAATGACACCCGCTACGTCTCGTACGTGGCTGCCGTCCTGGACACGGCGCCCGATGGCTCGCTCCCATACGAACCCGCCGCCAAGTACGCCCTGACCCTCCTGGACAACTACGCCGACGATGCCATCTCGATCATGACCACCTACAGCCTCACGTACAGCGGTAGCGACGGCAGCACCCCCAACGGCGCCGACTGGGCCCTCGCCTATGACTGGACCTACTACCGCATGACCTCCGGCCAGCGGACCGCCATCGAGTCCAAACTCCGCGCCTGGGCCAACTCCTGCCTCAGCGATCTCAACGGCGGAGGGCCCAGCGAGTGGCACGGCCGCCTCCAACTGGCCTGCCAGGGCTGGATCGTCTCCCTGGCCCTGCCCTACGACAACGCCGGCGACACCACGCTCCGCAACAACTTCTGGAACCAGTGGCAGGACGCCCTCCGCGCCATCGACCTCTCCGAAGGCTGGCCGGAAGGACCCGGTTACTGGGCCAACCTCCGCGCGATGTACTTCCCCATGGCCTACGAGGCCTGGCAGACCGCCGTCCTGTCCAACCCGCCGTTCGCCGTCGCCGACCCCCTGCACCCGATCCGCATGCTGGGCCTCTGGCGAAATGTACACCGATCGCGGAGACGGCTCCCTGGAACGCTACGGCGACTGCTCCGCCGCCGTCAGCTACGCCGGCAACGGCACCCTGCCCTCCTCCTTCGACTACTATGCCACCGTCACCCGCGACCCGCTGCTGTCGGTCTACTGCGAATACGCCAGGAAGGTCCGCGGCGGCACCATATACTACTACGAGCCGGCCTACTGGTGGCGCTGGGGCTTCACCTACGACCCGTACGTGCCCAAGCCCGATGGCTTCGACTTCTCCGACCCGGCCGCCACCCTCAACGCCTATGCGCCCAAGTCCTGCATCTTCGGCCAGAGTGCCTTTGGTCTGGTCGCCATGCGGACGGGCTGGGGCGCCGGCCACACCGCCATCACCTACAAGGCCGGCGATTATCTCGCCCACCACGGACACTTCGACCAGGGCACCTTCACGATCTTCAAGAACGCCCCCCTGGTCATCAATAGCGGCGGCTACGGCGACTACACCGGCGCCAATCGCCTGAACTACTTCGTCCGCACCGTCTCCAACAACTCCATCCTCGTCGAGCGGCCCGGCGAGGTCTTCCCCCAGGACGGCACCGGCACGTGCTCCAACGACGGCGGCGGCCAGCGGATCACCAACGCCACCGGCTCGACCATCACCAGCGTCGACAACTGGCTGGCCAACAAGACCACCGGCAAACACTACGAACTGGCCAACATCAACAAGTACGAATACGTGGACGGTGCGTACACCTACGTCGACAGCGACCTGACCAACGCCTACAACAACCCCACGTACGACCGCGGCAACACCCCCGCCGGAAAGGTCACACAAGTCACCCGCCAGGTCCTCTGGCTGGCCGACAAACAGGTCCTGGTCATCTTCGACCGCGTCACCAGCACCAACGCCTCCTACAAGAAGAAGTGGCTCCTGCACACCCCCAACAAGCCGGCCGGCGGGACCGACTCAATCAAGCTCGGCACGGCCAGCGACGGCTTGATGACCGTCGATGGCGCAACCATCCCCAATAACATACTTACCAGCGTCAACGGCTCCGGCCAGCTGTTCCACCAGGTCCTCCTGCCGGCCAGCTACGAGGTCAACAAGATCGGCGGCCCCGACTACCGCTGGTACGTCGAGACTGATGGCAGCGACGACAACGGATACAATGGCGCCAACCAGCTCGGCTACACCCCTGACTGGTGGAGCGACTACGGCGACTGGCGCATCGAGGTCACCCCCAAGACCCGCCAACTGTCCGACACGTTCCTGAACATCCTCTGGCCGCGCGATACCGGCACATCGTCCGTGCCGATCTCCCAGGTCCTCCGTAACGACGCAACCGCGACCATCCTGCAGGCCGATGACATGGTCGCCGGCTTCGGCACGGCTGGCGCCATCACGACCGACCTCGCCTATTCGCTGACCTCCACCGCATCGACGACCCACCGCCTGGTCGACCTGGCCGCCGGCGCCAACTACTGGGTCCTCTGCGGCGACGCCAGCCTCCAGCAACTCCAGGCCTCCGCCCAGGGGGTCCTGCAGTTCACCGACCCAGCCGTGGGCGCCCATACGGTGACGATCAGCCGCACGCAGCTCTACTTGCCGGCCGACTTCAACCACGACGGCAGCGTGGACGTGGTGGACCTGCTGACGATGGTAGCCTGCTTCGGCACCTTCTCCGGCGATCCGAACTACGACCCCACCTGCGACATCAACAGCGACGGCTCCGTGGACGTCGTCGACCTGCTGGTCCTGGTCGGCTCGTTCGGCGCAGGTGCTTGATCGCCCCTTGCATTTTCCCGCGATCCGGCTACAAATAGAGCGTCCGTTGACGGAATGGCCTCGAAACCAGATAAGGGTACAGACTCACTACAGTGCCTTTACAATCGAACCGCAACGGACAACCTTGAAGACCCAAGGCCGGCCGCCGCAACGGTGACCGGCCTTTCTTGTTTCCAGGAGCCCCGCCATGTCCCGAAGATGCCTGCCCCGCGTGATGGCGACCATCGCCCTTGCTCTTGCGTCCGCCCTGACCGGCTGTGCAGCCCATCCCGCACGCAAGGCCGCCAGCCAGTCGCAGCCCACGCGCTACACGGCCGAACTGGCCCGCGCCAAGACCCATGCCCGCCGCATCGCCAGGAAAATCGACGACAAGGCGCCCCTGACCGCGGAAGACTGGGCCCAGACCCGAACGATGATCGCCAGCCGTGACTGGCGGGTCCGCATGCGAGGCCTGACGGTCCTGGAGGGCTTCGGCAAGACCTCGTACGCCGAACAGGCCTGGCAGCTGGCCCTGAAGCACCTGGCCGATCCCGACCCTGTCGGGCGGATCTACGCGGCGGCAGACGTGGGCAGGATGCGACCGTTCGAGGCAGCCCCGCACCTCAGGCCCCTCCTGCAGGACCCCGACGAGGACGTCCGCCAGTGCGTCAAGCAGATGCTCGACGAGATCGACCAGGCCGCGCAAGAGCCCTGAATCACCGTCCCGGTCCGGGTCGGTGCCTGAAGATAGGAAGAGGCCGGCGGCCTCATCGACCGCCGGCCTCTGGTATTTCTCAAGACCGGTCAGGAATCTGGTTGTCGGGGTCGTTGCTGCCTGGGCCGTCTGCTGGTCTCTGAACCCCGAACCCTGAACCCTGTCTCCGATCATCCTCTCTGCACGTACACGTACCGCCCGCCCAGTCGCGGACTCCGCACGTACATCCGGAAGCCGTCGGAGATGCTCACCTTCTTGAGCGCCTCCTGCAGGTCCCCGGCTGACTCGATCGGCTGGCTCTGCACCGAGACGATCACGTCGCCCGGCTGGATGCCCAAGCTCGCCGCCTCGCCCGCCGGACTCACCTCCACCACCATCGCGCCCTTCGGCGTCTCCGGCCAGCGGAACCGCTTCGCCTGTTCGGCCGTCGGCGTGATCGCCGTCAGCCCCAGTTCCTCGCTCTCGAACCGCTCCGGCCGACCCGGCGCCCCGCCAGGCCCTTCGCCGCCCATGCCGCGCAGATACTTCTCCTGCAGCTCGCCGAGGGTCACTTGCACATCCAGTGTCTTCTTGTCCCGCCAGACCTGGAACGCCACCTTCTGGTTCGGCGCCGTCAGCGTCACCTGCGTCTGCAGCTGCGTGGCGTTCTTCACCGGCTGGCCGTTCATCTGCACAATGATGTCCCCGGCCTTGAAGCCCGCCTTCGCCGCCGGGCTCTCCGGTACGACGTCATCGACCAGCACGCCGCTCTTGCCATGGGGATAGTCAAACGACTCCGCCAGCCCCGGCGTCAGGTTCCGGATCGACACGCCCAGCCACCCGCGGACCACCTTGCCCTTCTCGATCAGGATGTCGGCAATCTTCTGGGCCAGCACCGACGGGATCGAAAAGCCCACGCCCGCGTACTGCCCCGTCTGCGTCGCGATCGCCGTATTCAGCCCGATGACCTGCCCTTCCATGTTCACCAGAGGCCCGCCCGAATTGCCCGGGTTGATTGCCGCGTCCGTCTGGATGAAGTCCTGGTAGTAAATGCTGCCCAGCTGCAGCCCGCTCCGCCCGATCGCGCTGATAATCCCCAGCGTCACCGAGTAGTCCAGCCCGAACGGGTTGCCCACCGCCAGGCACAGGTCCCCGACCTCCATCCGGCTCGAGTCGCCGAAGGCCGCCGGCCGCAGCTCGTTGCTCTTGACCAGGATCACCGCCACGTCCGTCAGCGGGTCCGTGCCCACGACCTTCGCGTTGAACTCCCGTCCGTCCGTGGTCACCACGCGGATGTTCTCCGCCCCGCCGACCACGTGGTTGTTCGTCAGAATGTGGCCCTTGTCGTCATAGACGATCCCGCTGCCCAGGCCCCGCCGCACCCGCTCCGGCGTGCCTTCCTCGGGAATCTCCATCCCCGGGGGCAACTGCCCGCCGAAGAACCGCCGCAACTGCTCGCGCAGATCGTCGGGCGTCTGCGGACGGTTTCTGCCGCCGCTGTTGTCGCGATCGTTGTCTTCGTCGTTATCCCCCTGGTTGTCCCCACCGCGACCGCCGGGGGCCGGCACTACCTTCCCCCCCTGCCCGCTCTTCGGCTTGCCGCCCGACACCTCCGTCACCTCGATGTGTACCACGCTGTCCTTCACGCTGTCAGCCACCGCGTGGATCGCCCCGCTGATGTCCGATAGCAGGCCCCGCTGGCGATCCGTCAGTCGCGGCGGACCCGATCGCTCCGCCGGCTCCCGCTCGGTCCGGGGCTGCTGCGCCCGCGCCTGGCCCTGCGCTGACTCGGCCGGTTCCTGCGTCTGCGTCTGGCCGTACAGCGGCACAGCCAAGAGCCCGATCGCCATCATGCATGCCACCTGCCACTGCCTGCCGGTCCTCATAACGCGTCTCCTGATGTGGCACCACGTCCCGCGATGCCCTGCCTGTGTTTCGCCATTCTCATGTCTACGTTGATGGTCGTATGGGAAGTTCGCTCGTTTCTGTCGCACCCGCGCCAGCCGGCGGTATCCTTCCTTGCACCATATTTATATGCGCCAGACCCCCCGAAGGTTTGCGCCATCCTCCGCAATGTGCTAAGTTTCATCGGCTTGGGGTAGGGACGGAATGTATGTATACTCGGCGGCTCAACATACGATCACGGAGAAAAGGCCATGGCCCGACGCACCCGATCGAACGCCCGCACACAGGAATACCACACCGCCCCAGTCGTAAATCCCCTTCGACTCGGCGGCATCGAAACCGCCGTCCTTGATGAACCCCCCGCCCGCGGTGTCCGAATCGCCTGGGTCAATACCGGCGGTGGCCTGCGCTATAAGATCGTTCTGGATCGTGGGTTAGATATCGTCGATGCCGACCTCGCCAGCCAGTCCCTCACCTGGCTCAGCCCCAACGGCATCAAAGCCCCCGACCTCGTCTACTGCCGCGGCATGGACTGGTTATCGGCCTTCCCCGGCGGTCTGCTGACCTCCTGCGGACCCCTCAACACCGGCGCCCCATGCCACGATGCAGGCCGCGACTGGCCCCTCCACGGCACCCACTCCCACACCCCCGCCTGTGAGGTGACGGTGACCAATCCTGACCCCCGCGCGGGCCGGATGGACATGGAGATCTCCGGCCTGGTCCGCACCTCCCGCTTCTTCGGCCCCTGCCTCGACCTTCGCCGCACCATCCGTAGCCCCCTCGGCCGGAACATCATCGCCATCGAGGACTTCTTCACCAACAACGACGATCGCCCCGTCGAGATGGCCTGGCTCCTGCACATCAACTTCGGCTGGCCCCTCCTCGAGCCCGGCGCCAGCGAGTTCTGCTACCACGGCAAGGTCCAACCCCGCGGCGACAGCGTCGACTGGTTCGCCCCGGGTCGCCCCTTCAAGAAGGTCAGCCCGCCCCTGGCCGCCCACAAGGGCCCCGGCGAGGTCTTCGCCTACATCGACCCGACTACCCCTCGCAGCGGCCAGGTCCTCTGCGGCGTGGTCAACCGCCGCCGCAAGTCTGGCGCTGTCCGTGCGCTATGATAAAAAGGAATTCCCGCGCCTGGGCAACTGGCAGCACTGGGGCCCGCGCGGCTCCTACGTCGCCGCCCTCGAACCCATGACCGCCGGAGTCGAGGGCCGCGACATCGACCGGCGCCAGGGCTGGCTGATCACGCTCAGCCCGGGCCAGCAGCGCCGCTTCGCCTACCAGATCGCCGTCAGCAGCGACCGCGCCGGCATGCAGGAGCTGCTGGATCTGAACAGATGATGGTCGGCCTCACTCCTTCGGCGCCAAACTGCCGACGTTGTCGCCGATGACAACCGCCGCCCCGTGCTCGCCCCGGTCCTCGACCAGCGCCTTGATCGCCCCGTGCCAAAGCACGTTGTCCTTTATGATCGAATCGCCCAGCTTGTGGCAAACGATCCCGTACTGCGGCGACCAGGCGCCCTTGCCGCCGTCGTCCCGGCCGACGTTCATCGTGTTGCCCGTGCAGACCAGCCCCTCCACATGCTCGAAACGTAGATGCGCATCGTCCAGGTCCTCCGGCTTGCCCCAGTTCGGCGCGCCGCTGCGATAGATCACGTTCCCCGTAATCGATATCACCCGGCACGGCGACTGTCCCCGCGGCATCAGCTTGATCCCGGGCCCGCCCGACCGATCCAGGTAGTTGCCCGTGATGTTGTAGTGGTTGCCGCCGTCGATCTCGACGCCCGCCGTGGCGTTCCACTCGATGCGATTGCCCGTCATCGTAATCGACGCGTTCTCTTCGTACGCCCCGTAGCCGGCGCTGCGGTTGCCGCTCAGCCAGTTGTCCAGAATGAAGCCGTCCCAGCCCCGTACCCGGATGCCGTTGCCCCGGTTGAAACAGATCATGCAGTGCCGAATCGAAAAGCACCAGATCCGCACCAGGTTGATCCCATGCCCTGAAAAGCCCGACACGCGGCACCGCTCGATCCGCCAGGCGTCCTCCTCTTTCCCGTAATCGGGCTTGTCGACCAGGATGCCGTCGATGCCCTGCCCCATGTGGCCGTTGCCGTCCAGGCAGATCCCCTCGATCGTCGCACCGATCGCCCCGGTCAGGTCCAGCAGGCACCGCGCCTTGGCGTCGTGGAGCTTGAGCACCGGCCCGCCGTTGGCGCGGTACGTGAACGCCGGATGGCCGTACAACCCCGTCCGCGGCTGCATCTTCAGCGTCGAGCACAGATACGTCCCCGCCGGCAGGTACACCGTCTCCTGCCGTACCGCCGCCGCGTCAATGGCCTTCTGCAGCGCCGCCGTATCGTCGGCAACGCCGTCGCCCCTGGCCCCGAAATCGTGCGCGTTGATCGCCGTCGAACCCGCCATGACCCGCACCTCCTGTGTCGCCGCCGGCCGCGGCCCCGCTAGCGCCCCGCCGGGTCCCGGCTGGCTGCTTTGCCCGCGACTCATCGACCATCCGGCCGCCACAAGAACAAAGAATGCCCATATACCTGTCCGCATGGCCGTCACCTCGATCTGGTTGGCTGTCCATACTGCACCGCCGGGCCGCGGCTGTCAACGCAAGCACGCGTCCATACCATCGGCTCCGAACCTGGCCTCTTTTGTCATTGTGGCTGTGACTACAACCCAATGCCGTTGGCAACTCCGTATGCCCGTGGCAGCAATCCAATGCCGTTGGCAACTCCACCCCAACGGGGTGGCATACTATCCAGCCCGGGGCAAAGCGGGTCGCGCCGTTGTTGTTCGGCGACCTGCGCCGCCCCGGGTAAGAGAGTACCCGAGACCGCGGTCTTCTTTCCTTGTTGTTCGAGCCCTGCAAGGGCGACACAACCGCGCCATCCCGGACGTTGTCGCAGCGGGGATTCAGGATCCCAGGCCCGATGAATGGATACACAGCCTTAGACAAGGTATGATAGGAACATGAAACGCGCCAGCTCCAATAGAAGGATTACCGTGGTCCTCCCCACGGACCTGCTGAACCGGGCGATTGCGGCCAGCGACAAGAACATGACTGCCACCGTGCGCATGGGGCTGGAACTGGTTGCTGCCGGGGATGCCTATCGCGAGCTGCTCAAGTGGCGGGGCCGCTACAAACCAAGCATCTCGCTGGAAGATCTCCGGGAGGATCGCTAAAGCAACGTCCAGCCAAGATCTTTGTACAATCTCAGCCGGGTTTGACAGTCCTCCTTCGTCGGGAGTTCGTGGATGCCAAAATGGACGAGGAAGCGGTCGTCTTCCAGGTCATATACATAACGGATATCGCTTTCAGTGTCTTTTCGCCCCAGACTCTGTGCTGGTACTCGATGTCCTTGGTGGGTGCAAAGGATGGATCGCACTCAAGGTCGGCAGACCCCACGGATTGCCTTGGATACGCGAACCCGATCCTGAACTTGGCTCTTATGAATATGCTCCTGACGACCGTTGTTATGCCCGCAACGTAGCTCGGTCAGTAGCACTGATTATACCGCATCCTGCTTGTCAGCGAAACAGGTCTACACCAGCCCCGCCCCCCTCACCGTATCATCGGCCCACCCGCCTCCCCCTTCCCCCGTTCCTTCTTCTTCGGCAGCCCCGCCGTCCCTCCCGTCCCCGGCTCCAGTATCTCAATCGCCCTTGAGGGCGGCGTGTACACCTGCCCCGTCGTCTCCGCCACCACCGCGTCCCCGCTGGCTGCGCACCGCCCCATGCTGCTCCGCTCGTGGTGCACGTTGATGATCGCGTTGGCGCCCTTCTCGGCTGCCAGGGCCTTCAACCCCTCCAGCGCATCGGCCGGCGTGCGGAATCCGTCCACGTACAACGCGTCGATCGCCTGGATGATCTTGTAGCCCGGCACCTGGTCCGTGCTCGACGTGCTCTTGATCCGGCTGGCCATCTGCCGCCGCGCCTGCACCGACGGGTCGTCACTGCCGGCGTACTTGGCAAGCCGCGGGTTCAGCCGCGCCGGCATCAGGCCCTTGAGATACAGCACCACCCGCTGGAGGAACCACAGGACGATCGCTACCCCCAGCACGTACAGCCCGACCCGCAGCCACCAGACCTGGTCGGCGTTGAGGTTCAGCAGCTTGCCGATCTCGTCGATCACCGCCGCGACTCCTGCCCAGCCGCCTCTTGCGGCGCCGCGGGCTTGCCCCCGCCCACCGGTGTCGCCGACGCCTGCCCCTCGGTATACACTCGCCCTCGCCACGCCGTCCGCGTCAGCCCCAGCGTCTTGCCGATCGCCGAGACCAGCATCCCCACGCACAGCGCCGCCCCCAGCGGCCAGGTAACGATGTATTCCACCGGCGAGTGGCTGATCCTGTAGAACCGTGCCAGCACGCTCAGCTGCACCAGGATCGTCAGGATCGACACCATCCACAGCCCGTCCCACTCCGGGCGCCCGCTTGCCAGCATCCCCACCAGCGCGATAACGAAACTGATCCATGGCAGCAGCGACATCACCACCAGCATCGCCGCGCTGATCAGCAGCTGCCGCACCGTCCCGAAGCACCCGTAGAAGATCCGGCTCCAGCCTCGCCACGTCTCGTGGAAGTTGCGGTACATCCGCGTCAGGTACAGCCCGTCGTTCTGCACCACCCGCAGCCGAAGGCCCTGCTGCTTGATGAGCTTCGCCATGTGCAGGTCTTCGTTCAGCTGCCGCCGCACCGCCGCGTGACCGCCCACCGCCTCGTACGCCTCCCGCCGGATCAGCATGAACGCCCCGTTGGCGTACGCCGCCCGGCTGGCCGGGTTGTTCACCCGCAGCGGGTTGAACCAGAACACCATCACCGCCCCGGCCACCGGCTGGATGATCCGCTCCCAGACCGTCTGCGTCTCCAGCACCGGCAGGATCGACAGCAGGTCCACCTTCTCGGCCAGCGCGTAGTTCATCGCCGCCGAGATCGTCTGGTCGCACGTCTGCCGGCAGTCCGCGTCCGACAGCAGCAGCCACTCGCCCTTCGCCTGCTCGATCCCCATCCGCATCGCGTTGTTCTTGCCCGCCCAGCCAGCGGGCAGCTCCTGCACCGTCAGCACCCGCAACTTCGCGCCGTTGGGATCGTTCTTCTGAATGCCCAGCAGGATCTCTTCCGTCCGGTCCGTGCTGCGGTCGTTGATGATCGTGACGTCGTAGTTAGGGTAGTCCTGCCGCAGCAGCGTCGTCGCGCACGTGCCGATGTTGGCCTCCTCGTCCTTGGCCGCCACCAGCACCGACACCTTCGGGTTCCCCGGCAGGCTCCCCCGCCCGTCCCCCGGCCGCAATGTGACAACCCGCCTGCACGCCCGCCCCAACTCGATGTGCCGGGTCAACCACACCAGCGTGATCGCCACCAGGATCCCGATCCAAATGCCCATCACTCACTCCAACCGCAACGAGCCGTCAGACTCGCCTTCCGCTTCGGCGAATCATCGCCCCGGGTCTTGCGCTCCTTCGCTGACGCCGTCGACGCCGCCGCATCCACCAGGTCCAACAGGTCCGGCGCCGCCCCAGCCGGCAGGTCCGCCTGGTTCTGCGCCACCACGATCGTCGTGTCGTCGATGATGCCGTTCTCCGTCGGCTCGGCGCTGACCTCCTCCGGCGCGATCGGCCGGCCCTCGTCATCCAGCTGCACGTCCGCCATCTGCGTGCGGCCCTGCGCGATCTTCAAGAGGTCGTCGCGGAACTTCTCCTTGTTGATGTCCTTGATGCTCGCCACCGCCTCGACCACCTCGTGGATGTACCGGATGAATACGCTCCGCCGTTGCCCCTCTTGCCGTTGCTTCTTGCGTTTGCGCAGGTACCCCGACAGTTTCCGCCCGCACTCCTGCAACCCCAGCCGGATCTCCTTGGCGATCTCGTCGTAATCTGCGATTGCCTCTTTGCTCTCGCTGGTAAACGGCACCCACACGCTGGCCATGTGCACCATCACCACCAAGGGCCCAACCGGCAGCGACCCGTTTGGCTGCGACAGCTCGTAGTTCCGCCAGTTCGTGTCCGCCGCCGCTTTGAAGATCGAGCACGCGCTCTGCTGGTACAACAGCGGCACCCGGTTGGCAAACCGCAGGACCTTGGCCGTGTCGTCCGCCGGGAGCTGCCCCCCGTACGCAATCCCCACCTCGATCTGGAACGGGTTGCCCCGGTAGACAGCCGGCTCGCGCGTGATCGCCGTGTAGAACTCCGCCTTTACCCCCTGCAACAGACCCGCCAGGATCTGCTTGGCCCCGATCGGTGAGACGCAATCCGTCGGTGGATTCTTGATCTTCGTTTTCTGCATCCCGTGGTAGAGGGCCTCGGCCTGCTGCAGCGAGAGCGAGTGCGGTTTGTCCGTCACCGAGAGCTTCGCGAGCTTACAGATCTCCTTGGCGACCGCTGGGTAGACCCGACTGAAGTTCTCCTGCAAAAACGACGTCAGCCGCCGCTCCTCCGTCTCCTTCAGCAGCTTCAGCAGGAACCCCAGGTCGATCCCGTACGGGTGCGGCTTGATCTCAGACGGCAGCGGCGGCAGCTGCTCCACCGCCCGCTCGTACGTGAGCACCTCCCCCGCCGCGTTGCGGTACACAAACCGCGCGTGCGGGTTGGCGATCGCCGTCTGCAGCATGTACTCATCCACGCTCTGGCGGCCCTTGTTGTACGAGCCCGTCATCTCGATCTCGACCCGCGTGCCATGCGGCCAGTCCACCTCGATCTGCACGTTCTTGATGATGTCCGGCTTGTTTTTGGCCGTGTCGATCCGCAGCTCCACCTCGTAGGCCGGCTGGCTCTCGCCCGTCCGCGAGACGATCCGCACCGGCTTGCCGGTCGTGAGCAGGCCGTACATCCCCGCGGCGCTGATGCCGATGCCCTGCTGACCGCGGCTCATCTTCAGCCGGTGGAACTTCGAGCCGTACAGCAGCTTGCCGAAGACGTTCGGAATCTGCTTGATGACGATGCCCGGCCCGTTGTCCTGCACGCTGACGCGGAACCGCTCCTCGGACACCTCCTGGAGCTCGACCTCGATGTCCGGCAGGATCCCCGCCTCCTCGCACGCGTCCAGGCTGTTGTCCACCGCCTCCTTCACGCTCGTCAGCAGCGCCTTGCGCTTGTTGTCGAAGCCCAGTAGGTGACGGTTCTTGGCGAAAAACTCGCTGACGCTGATCTCCCGCTGCTTGGTCGCCAGGCTCATCGCCATCGAGTGATCGACCACCGCCTTGCGCCGCAGAACGGGCTTGGTCGCCCCGCCACTGTTGCCGTTCCCGCCCCCGCCCCCCTCGCCGGCGCCGTACCCGACCGCCTTCCCGTCGCCCTTGCCGGTCCCCGTCCCAGCCACCGCAGACGCCGCCACAGGTGCGGCCAGGGGCGCCACAATGTCGGCCGGCGCGCGGCCCGGCGCGGCACTTTGGCGCACTTTCGACCAGGTCCAGCAGGTTCGGCCCGTCTGCCTCGACCGCCTGCTTGCCCCGCGCCTTGTGGTCGCCCTTACCTTTGGCCGCAGCCTTGGCCTTGCCGTCCTGCACCTCGGCCTCGGGCATATCCAACGTCAATTGATCGTTCTTCTGGTTCATTCGTTTCGCCATGGTAAGCCTGACTTACAGCTCCAGTGCATCCAGCGGCACGCGGTCCAGCCAGCCACCCAGCCCCCGGCCCGCAACGAAGTTGCGATTGCCAAGGATGGAATCAGCCACAGTTCCGTCCGAATACTGCGACCCGCTCAGGCCGATGGCCGGTAAATCTATTGTCGCCACTCCTGTTATCAAAACTTCACCTGCGCAACGCGGCAGGGACGATAGGTCTTATAACCTCCTCAGGCAGGTCAACACAACAGGCGCTACACCTTGCGCCCGCCCAGATTATACCCGCCGAAGGCCATACTGATAGTTGTTTGTTAGGGTTCACAACACAAGGCTTTGTGTACTCCTTGCCTTGCCGAAACCCAGATCCGCCAAAGCCTAAGGGCGCATCAGCCCCAACCGGCCCAAAGCAACACCCCCGAACCCTCTGTCGAAGGTCCGGGGGCGTAGAATCCTGGACTCGGAGGCTCCGGCGATGCACCAGGTACACCCGCTGCTAGCTGACCAGCTTCTTGATCCTGGCTGCGATGTCCTCGGGCGCCAGGCCCATGGCCTTCAGCACCTCGTCCGGCGTGCCGCTCTTGGGGATCTTCCGGACCGTCATACCCACTACGCGGGTATCCCCTTGCTCAGCCGCGGCTTCGGCCACCGCCGACCACAGCCCGCCGACGTAATTGTCCTCGACCGTCAGGATCAGCCCGCCCGTTTTCTTGGCCGCCGCCAGGACCGGGGCCGCCTTCATCGGGAAACAGTACGCATCCACCAGCGTGCACTTGATCCCGTCCTTGGCCACCAGATCCAGGGCCTTCTTGACCACGTGGACCATGTAGCCGTTGGCAACTACCGTAATGGCATCACCTTCAGTGAGCACCTTGCTGCCGCCGATCTCGAACTTCTCGGTCGGCTTGTAGATCATGGCTGTGTCCGGCCGGAACGTCCGCATGTACGCCATGCCCTCGTGGTTGGCGATCAGCTGCGTGCAGTAGTACGCCCCGACCGCGTCGCAGGGCTGGAAGAACACGCAGGCCGGCTGGCCGAAACCATTGTCCGTCAAGGAGAAAGAGCGGAAGAACGCGACGTCCACCAGGCCCATCTGGCTGGGGCCATCCGCGCCCAGCGACACGCCGGCATGCGAGCCGACGATCTTGATGTTCGCCCGGCTGATGCTGGCCATCTCCACCTGGTCGTATCCGCGGCTGATGAACTTGGCGAAGGAGCTGCAGAAGGGGATGAACCCGCCGGCCGCAAGCCCCGCCGCCGTGGAGATCATGTTCTGCTCGGCGATCTTGCACTCGAAGAACCGCTTTGGGAACTTCTTGTGGAAGTACTCGGCGAAGGTCGAGTTGCTGACGTCGCCATCCAGGGCGACCACCCGCTCATCCGCCTGACCCAGCGCCGCCAGGGCCGCGCCGTACGCCCGCCGCGTCGCGAGTTTTCCCTTGGCCAGCGCCGCCGACAGGCCCACGAAGTCCATGCCCTGCTCGAACGGCATCACCGGGATCGCCCCGCTGGGCAGGGGCTTGGCCTGGGAGGCCGGGGCCGGCGGGGCCATCACAACCTTCGGCTCAGCCGGGATATGCCGCCTCGTGAGAATGCCGTCGAGATCGGCCTCTGACGCGACCAGCTTGTCAGCCGGCAGCGGTTTGCCGTGATTGCTGCGGTCCTTCAAGGCCGGGACGCCCCAGCCTTTTTCCGTGCGGGCGACGATGGCCATCGGGCTGCTGGCGGCTGCCGCACAGGACAGGGCCTTCAGGACGGCCTCGGGATCGTTGCCGTTGATCACCTCCACCGCAAAGCCGTACGCGCCGAGCTTGGCAGCCAGCACGTCAGCCGACTGTTGCTTGCTGACGTAGTCGGCCTGGCCCTGGCCGTTGCAGTTGAAGATCGGGATGACGTTGGCAAGTTTCTGGTCGATGACGAAGTCAGCCGCCTCCCAGATCTGCCCCTCACGGCTTTCACCGTCGCCGATGATGCAGTAGATCCGCTTGTCGAGGCCGCGGACGTTGGCCGCCAGGCCCAGCCCAGCCGCCACGCTGAGGCCCTGGCCCAGAGAGCCGGTGGCTGCGTCGAAGAAGGGCATGCCTTCTGCGGGGTTGGGGTGGCCGTCCAGTATGCTGTTGATCTCACGGAGGGTCGGCAGGTCAGCCGGGGTGAGCTTGCGGGCGTCCTTCCTGCTCTTGCCAGCTACCGCCCCCATGTCACACAGGGCGGCGTAGATAACCGGCACGGCATGGCCTTCGGACAGGACCAGGCGGTCGTTGGCGGGGTTCCAGGGGTCCTGCGGGTCCCATCGCATCTGCTTGTACATCAGGCAGACAACCAGGTGCGCCAGGGCCAGGCCGCTGGACGGGTGGCCAGACCCCGCCTTGGTCGTGCTTTCCAGGACGTACTTGCCCAGTTTGACAGCCTTGGCCTCGATGGCCTGAACCAGGGCGGACATGCCCGACGTGGACTCCGTTGCCTTACTTTGCGCCATTGTGTCGCTTCCTTATCAGCGTAGATAACAGAGGTCTTCTTAGCCGTGCCCGCCCGGCTGTACGTACGACCCACCGCAACGCGTAGGCAGGTCCGCGGTACAGTAATTCCTTCAGGACAGGAAGACAAGGGCACGCCTGGCGTAGCGAGCGCGCTGCAGGAACGCCCTGCCAACCGCGCGACTCGCCATACAAGACAAGAAGAGAGAATATGTCGCAGCTAGAGTGTTTCAAACGCGGCACGGCTGGGCGGCAATTGGGACGGTTTCGATGCTATATACGTGTAAAGCGGCCGATCAGCGTGTATAATCCGCCGAAGTGGGAAGCCTGAAACGGTTTGATTTCCCCTAGTGAATGGAGGTAAAGGCATTATGCCCGACGAGCAGAACGGACAGGACGTCGCAGCGCAGATTCGGCCGCAAGTACAGGAAGTCATCGATGAGATTCGCGGCCTGATTCAGAACGACGGCGGCGACATCGAGCTGGTGGACATCGACGGTGAAGGCAACGTGTTCGTCCGGCTGCACGGGGCGTGCGTGGGCTGCCCGCGGTCGCAGATGACCCTGTCGCTGGGCGTGGAGCGGCGGCTGAAGCAGAAGATCCCAGCCGTCAAGTCGGTCGCGGCGGTATGAGCATGCGGCCGCAGCCAGCGGGACGTGCCGGGGTCTGATAAACCCTCGGCAGAAATGGCTTGGCAGGTTCCGCCGGCCACTAGTCGTTTGAAGTCTTGCGTCTTTCGAGCAAAAGGCCATAATAGACGTTCTCTGCGATGTGACGGGGCGTAGCTCAGCCTGGTTTAGAGCGCTGCGTTCGGGACGCAGAGGTCGGAGGTTCAAATCCTCTCGCCCCGAGTCACAAAGAAACGGCCCTGGCGACATCGCCAGGGCCGTTTCTTTGTGACTAGAGCAGGTGAGCAGGAGAACAGTAGAGCAGGAGAGAAGAAAGACGGCTCGATAGCAGATCCGCCTGCGAAAGCGGAGGAACCAGTTCACCTGCGGTCTCCTGCTCACCTGCTCTCCTGTTCAAGTCTTTAGAGGCTTTCGATGACCTTCATGTTCGAAAACCTTCAGGTCTACCAGAAGGCCGTTGATCTGGCTGACCAGGTCGCAACTCTCACCGAGCAGTTTCCCCGCGGTTACTACTTCCTCGTCGATCAGTTGAACCGCGCGGCCCTGTCGATTGCCACGAACCTGGCCGAAGGCAACGGCCGATTCACGAAGGCGGACCGCCGCAACTTCTTCACGATCGCCCGCGGGTCCGTCCAGGAATGTGTACCGCTACTGGAGGTCGCGAAGCGGCGAGGATTCATCGACGACTGCCAGCATGTGAAACTTCGCGCCTCCCTCGAAGAGATCGCCAGAATGATCAGCGGGGTCATCAACGGCCTGGCGAAACGCGAAGCCTAACTACTGGGCAAGCAATCTCCGGTACAATCGGTGCTCGGCTGGACACCTTGCATGTTCCTTGCTACGTTAGTCTGCGGCTGCTTACCGTGTGGCGACGGGTAATGCATATGGTGTTCCCGAATAGGGCGAATAGGGCTGCCCCGTTTTCCTCGCATCAGGAGGAATATCGATGCCGTTCTGCAATGAGATCAGCGACCAGGAGCGGGAACGTGGCTTTGTCGTAGCCTACGTTGAGAACCCGAAGGGCCAGTACTTCGGGCAACCGAGCATCGTTCCGCTGGCGATCAGGCCCCTGCAGGCGAGCTACAGGATGATGAAACTTCGTGACCCGGGCGGGGGATTCAGACTATCCGATTTACTGCTTCCACAGCACCCCGACTTCGTTCGGCCGCGCGAAATGGGGTGCGGTGGTCATGGGGATGCCGTCGGACGAATTGACCCTAACGATAAAGAGCTACGAGCTTTTGGGCGGGCTCCCATACACCCCAGAGCCGGCGTCGATCAATCTTCACTGCCCCGGATGCAGGCGCGAGTTTTCTGTGCAGAAGGATCACCTGCCGTTCCCCGGTCAGACCATCTGCCCACACTGCCAGCATGAGGCTGATACGGCGCAGTTCGCCCGGTTCGCGTGATCCCGCCTATCCAAAGTTATAGCGGTTCATCGTGAACGTTCGGTACCGGACACCAGAGATTCGCTCCAACTCATATAGGACGGTATTCTCATCTGCGCGGGAAATGGTGCTACGAAGGACGATTTTGCCGGGGTCATCATCGAACTTAGCCGGATCGAACACAGCCATGTCCTTCCTCTGGGCGAGTTGAGACTGCCGAAGCACGTCGCATCTAGCCGAGAACTCATTGAGACATAGTAGCAGGTCCTGATTCTCCACCAATAGCAGACCATCGACGTTTTGCCAAGAAAACGAAAAGCTGTTGTGAAAATACACGCAGTTGAGGCCCGGGCCATTCCCCGAAACGGGAACCACATCCTGAACACCGTAGAATGTGTAAAGCGACCGACGCACGAACATATCGGCATTCGGGCCCTTGAAGAACAATAAAACAAGCCTCAGGGCAGCTTCATCGGCGGGGGTTGCCGCAAGTTGTTTCCTCGCGTCTTTTAGAATCCCGTCTAGTAGATTTGAGGGCGCATGCGGCTCATAAGTTATATTGCAATCGGAATTCGGGTAAGAGCTCGAAAGATCCTTAAGTTGCGACCCCGTGTCCAACTTCTCCTTCACTTCGATGACGTACTGGTTGACCCCGTCGTTAACGTCGAGATCAGCGCGCTTGGCATCAGCTTCAGGAATGTCGCCGACGTGAAAGCCCAGTTTCGTGAAGAATTGGCGGGCTCTCTCTTTTGCGGGTTCCATCCATTTCATCCGAGTTCTGTATCCGCAAAGACACGAAAGCCAGACCAACGTTCGCCTTTGCGGCACGACATGGTATCACACCGTATCCGTGGGGTCTAGCGGACCAAATGCGGAGCTGGCCGATTTGACCCCGGACCAGCCCGGACGGCACGCCACCGTGTTTTTCAGGACATGCCCCGCCAAGCCTCTACCTAACGAAGGCCCTTATGCCCGTCACGAAGTCAGGACCAAGGCTGCAATCCATGGCTCCAGCCTCGTGGCATCGTGCTGAAAAAGTTCTATTCGTGTCCAGTCGCCCCGAGTAGAAGGACCCCGCGAGAGCGGGGTCCTTCCAATAGAGCAGGTGAGTAATAGATCAGGAGAGCATCTGCCGATGTCGTGATCCTCGCGCCGACGCCCGTCCTCCGCCGGGCGGGTCCAGACCGGGGCCTGACTTGCCCGAGAACGGGCAAGCCAGACCCCGCTGGCGGTCAGTTCACGTGGTAGACCAGAATGTACGAGTTGAGGTTGTTCCCGCCTACGCAGTAAATGTAGAACGTCTGCGTGGTCGAATCATAGGTCGCGCCACAGGGCCCGTTGCCGGGGCCGAATCCGTCCCGGGCGCCGTTGAACCCCAGCGGCGTCAGCGTGCTGGTGATCTCCCAGCGGTTGGTCGGGTAGGTGTTCCAGCTGGCTCGCGACCCCTGCGCAACCTGTCCCAGCATGTTCGGGTCGAAAACCTGGATCTCCGCCGACTGCCGCTGGCAGTGCAGGTTCGAACTCTCGTACCAGGCCCGGCCGTTCTGCAATTTGGGTACCGTGATGAACCCCTGTTTGTCGGACGTTCTCGATCCAGCAGCCCGTGTTCCAGTTGCTGTCGCCCCAGACCCACCGGCCCAGGCCGTCGGGGGCCGGCGACTGCCACTTCGGGTTGTCGTAGTCGTTCTGGACGTTGGCGTTGCGGACGCCGCGATCGTAGGAGGTCGGCGAACCGTTGGGGTACCAGTCGACTACCAGCGAGGCAGCGCTGTGGTCCATCAGGGTCTTGAACGCCGAACTGGGGATATCGCCGACCGGATAGCCCGTCGGCTCGGGGAACGTGTAGCACGTGGCCCCCAGCGAGACCGGGCCGATGCCCATGATGCTGGAATAGCCGCCCCAGCCGGCGCTGTAGGGACCTGTTCCGTAGGTACTCTGGAACCAGGAAGGGACAGCCTGGACGCCGCCGTAAATCCGCCGCTGCTGGACCCCCTGCAGGCCCCATGGCCCCTGAATGTTCGAGACGGTCCCGTCGGCATTGAGCGTGCGAACCACCAGGGACTTCGTATAAGTGCCCTGCTCCTCGCTGGGATAGTCGATCGCCCAGGTCGTCCAGAGCCGATTCTGCGCCTGCTCGAACCACAACCCCATCCACCTCATGGAACCAACGTCCAGGCCGGTTGAGCCCATGATGTCTGGCCAGTGATTCGTACGCGTGGTGATGGTCCCGCCGAGGCCGCCGGCCGGCGGGGCGAACTCGATCACGTGGTTGCCGCCGCCCGATACATTGCCAAAGAAGCTGAACGTCAGGAACCGCAGCTGCCCGCTGACGTAGCGGTGCGTGAAGCCCTGACCATACTCCAGTTCAGCCATGTTGTTGTAGTTGCCGTCGCTCTGGACGATGTAGTAGCCCTGATAGACGAAGTCGCTCTGGCCCAGGATCGGCTTGTTGTTGCCCGAGCTGTTGGTCGTCGTTCCGCTGGGGACATTGGACAAGCCCGACCAGTTCGGCACCTCGTCCGCGGTCTTCATTGCGAAGTAGTAGGTGGTGTTGGCGGTCAGGCCGTTGATCGTCATCGACTGGTTGTTGCCAGCCGCCAGAGGCGCCGGTTCCCCGGTCACCTGCGTGGCACTGCCCCAGTTGCCCGTGTTGATGGTGCTGGTGGAGTAGCGGATGTCGTAGGTCGTGGCCGTACCGGTGTTGCCGTCATCACCGGGGGCCGTCCACGTCAGTGTGATGCTGTTGTTGGTCGGGTTGCTGGTGGCCAAGTTGGTCACCGCCGCCGGCGGCGTCGTATCAGTCGCTGCCGTCGTTGTCCCGCTGGGGACATTGGACAGGCCGGACCAGTTGGGCACCTCGTCGGCCGTCTCGATCGCGAAGTAGTAGGTGGTGCTCGGCGACAGGCCCGTGATGACCATATTCTGGTTGGTGCCCGCCACCTGCGGGGCCGGTTCGCCCGATACCTGCGTCGCGCTCGCCCAGTTACCTGCCGTGATGGTGGACGTGGAGTACCGGATGTCGTAGGTCGTGGCCGTGCCGGTGTTGCCGTCATCGCCCGGCGCCGTCCAGCTCAGCGTGATGCTGGAACTGGTCGGGCTGCTGGTGGCCAGGTTGGTCACTGCCGCCGGCGGCGTGGTGTCGCCAGTGCCGCCCTGGTAGAGCGCAGTCACTTCCGACGCTGACAAGGCCCGGTTATAGACCCGCACATCGTCGATCTTGCCGTTCATCGGGAAGTTGCCGTAGCAGTCCATTCCGATGCGGAACTGGTGGACGGTGCCGGTGTCCCTCGCCCCGGTGTTGCTGCCCCCATCCACGCCGTTGAGGTAGATGTGGTTGGTGGTGCCATCGCAGGTGAAGCAGAGGTGTGCCCACTGGCCGGAGGTCGGGGTCTGGGAGCCGGCTAGCAACAGGGAATCGCCATACTTGTAGACGCTGGCGTTGGCCTTCAGGGTGATCATGGCCAGGTTGCCGGTGTTGCGCAGGCTCAGGACCACGTCGGCGTTGGTTGGGGTGGCACTGGCGTAGATCCAGGCCGCCATCGTCATGGCCCCGTTGACGGTCAACGAGGGATTGAAGGTGCCCGCCACGTAGTCATCCACATTGTCGAAAGACAGTGCGCTGCCGTACTTGCCGGTGGTCCAGGTCGGGCCGTTGGTCAGTGTGCCGGTGCTGCCGTTGCCGGTGGAGTCAGAGGCCGTGGTGCCGGTGTTCTCGTCCAGGGCCCATAGTGCGATCAGCCCGCTGGACGGAGCCGATGTCGTTCCGCTGGGCACGTTGGAGATGGCCGACCAGTTCGGCACCTCGTCCGCCGTCTCGATGGCGAAGTAGTATGTCGTACTCGGGCTCAGGCCCGTGATGACCATGTTCTGGTTGGTGCCAGCCACCTGCGGGGCCGGCTCGCCCGAGACCTGCGTCGCGCTGGCCCAATTGCCTGCCGTGATCGTGGACGTTGAGTACCGAATATCGTACGTCGTGGCCGTGCCGCTGCTGCCGTTATCCCCCGGGGCCGTCCAGCTCAGCGTGATGCTGCTGCTGGTCGGACTGCTCGTCGCCAGGTTCGACACCGCCGCCGGCGCTGACCCAGTCCACGGTGTGGGCGCTGGGCACGTTGGAGATGGTCGACCAGTTGGGGACCTCGTCCGCTGTCTTCATGGCGAAGTAGTACGTGGTGTCGGCTGTAAGGCCCGAGACGACCTTGTTCTGGTTGGTGCCTGCCACTAGCGGGGTCGGCGCACCGTCACTTGCGTGGCACTGGAGAAGTTGCCCGCCGTGATGGCGGAGGTCGAGTACCGGATGTCATAGGTCGTGGCCGTGCCTGTATTGCCGTCATCGCCGGGGGCGGTCCAGTTCAGTTGGACGCTGGTGGTCGTCAAGTTGCTGCAAGACAAGTTGCTGACAGCCGCCGGAGGCGTCGTGTCGGGACTCATCACGAACGACAGGTCGTCGACAGTCACCCAAGCGCCGCCGACCGTGCTCGCGCGTGACGCCTGGACGCGGGTGATGGTCTTGCCGGTGGGGGCGGTATAGCCGATGAAGACGTATTCCGGGTTCCCGGACCCCCCAAGGGCCGGCAGGGTGACACTCCCGGTAGTCGAATCCGACAGGGTGAAAAGGACCTGGCCGGCTGGCACCGCCTGGTCGTTCCGGAAGGCGGCACAGAAGCCCAGGGACTGGACCCCCTGGCCGCCGGTACTCGTGATCGTGGCATCGAACCAGTCGTTCAGGCTGTCCGGCGTGCTAGGCACGGTGGAGATCGCGTCCTGCAGGGACGAACCCGAGAAGGCCCCCCGGCCGTACGTGGTGTAAGAGCCGTAGTTGTACATGGCCGAGGGGAAGGTGAAGGTCACGGTGCTGCTGGCCGTGTAATTGACGACCAGTGTCCGCAAGGTCTGGGTGGGGGCAGGCGCGCCGTTGAACGCGACGACCTGCGGGTTTAGGGCCTGGAACGAGGACTTGGTTATTCCGTAGCTGGTTGCCACGGTATTGAGCCCCGACGGATCGATGGTCGTACCCAGGTCACTCGGACTACTGTAAGTCAAGGTGTTGCTGCTGAAGGTGATCGTGCCGAACGACCGGGCACATACGCACAACAGAAGCCCAGACGCCAGCAAACACAGAGTGCCTCGAACGGCGTATACTCTAGACATGAGAATCCCTTTCCTTTCGCCCAGGAGCTTGGTTCGGCCGCAAGGAAGCGAAAAAAAGCCGGGAGTCGGATCGATGGCAGCCGTAAGAATGGATTCGCAGCCATGTGTAGACACGTCGTCTACGCATGCTACACGTACAGGACTTTATACAGACAGTCGCCTGGACATGTCAAGCGGAGAATCGAAACGAGGCGCGCCGATGACAGCATCTGTCACCGGATCATGCGAAAGTCACCGTAGGACCGGCTCTGCGGCCTCCCTGCGCGGCAGCCCGCGTATTTCACGGCGATGCCAGACACAGCCACCGACAGGCAAGAACGATACAGGCGAGGCATAATCGCCCCGCCACGGGAACCGGCCCTCCGGAACTCCCACATGGGAAGGCAAGCGAGCGAAGGAGACCACGAACCCGCCGGCCTGCCTGGCCAGGTCGGCGTGCAGTCCTTCCTCTCCAGGCCCCATCAGAAGCTTCTCCACGGGGATCTCGGTTGGGAAAAGCCGCCCGCCGCACCACCTTTACGCTTGCGAGGCAGGCGCGTTCGAACTTCGGAAGAATCTGGCCTTCAGGGACTTCCTCCGTACACACCCAGACAGGATGATGTGGCTGGCCCAGCAGAAGCGACTGGCCGACGATGCAGCGCGGACGCGAGACGAATACATCCGGAACAAGGCCCAGGTCTACGCCACGATCACAGCCGAATCCCTGGACTGGGCCAGCGGGTTGGGCACCAGTATGTAAGGCCGAACTCCGGCGTGTCCCGCCAGCCAGAGAGCGCCCGTCTCTTCGGTTGCTCCGGCAGCCGCACACAGCAAGTCCGGCGATCCATAGGTGGCACAGCTCCGCCTCGCAGCGCTGTCTCCCCTCAGTGCCTGCAAGAGCGCAGCCAAGCGTGTAGCGCCGCACGGGGTCGGCCCGAACGTCCCGCAAATGACATGCCGCAAGTTCTTGATCGACAGGATCTTAGGAGGCCAGCGCCCCAGGCGTTGCTGTCGGCGTCTGCTGTTACCTCTGTATCTGACCGTCCCATCTGACTATCATGCAAGCCAGTTCCTCTGGAAGCTGCGGAATGGTCAACAGTTGTGGACACATGGCCGGGACCGGCTTGGCAGTCGTACCCGTATTGGTCGGGCCCTTGCAGACACTGCTGGCACTTCTGCCGGCAGTTTTCTCGGCGCTGATTGGCATACTGCTAACGATCTTCCGCCCGCGAGTCCTGCGGACTCTACTGGTCCTGCTGTGGCGGCAGAGACTCGCCGCCGCACTTCTGGCGGGCGTCGTGGTGGGCGCCACCTATGGACTACCGCGAGTCCTTCACGGCCACAGCGGCGCCGCGCACCAGCAGGCTGGTGCGCCGGACTGGCCGATGTTCCGCGGCAATCCGCAGCGGTGTGGCACTACGGGAGAGGGGCCGGACCCCACCACAGGGGGAATTCGCTGGACGTTCACCGGCGAGAAGACCTTCCATTCCAGTCCTGTCCTGGTGGGCAATTGCCTGTACGGCATCTCGGCAGACAAGGGCATCTTCGCAGACTCGGGGGCCGTATATTGCCTGGATGCCGACAACGGCGAAGTGGTGTGGAAGAGCGTACCCAAAGGATACCGGGCGTCGTTCTCGTCACCTGCTGTTTGCGGCAGGTACCTCGTCTGCGGCGAAGGTCTGCACGAAACGCGCGATGCCCGACTGCTTTGCCTGGACGCCGGCAACGGGAACGCCGTCTGGGAATTCCGCACCGGCAGCCACGTCGAATCCTCGCCGTGCATCAACGGCGACCGGGTGTACGCAGGCGCCGGGGACGATGGATACTACTGCCTGGCCTTGGGCGGCGATGGGCACGGCGGACCGAAGCTGCTCTGGCACGCGCCGACGGACAGATTCCCGGACGCCGAGAGCTCTCCTCTTGTCGTCGACGGCCGCGTCTACGTCGGCCTGGGCGAGGCCGGACAGGCCGTCTGCTGTCTGGATGCCGACAGCGGCCGAGAGATCTGGCGGACCGCCACGCCGTTTCCGGTGTTCGCAGCCCCGGCGATGGTTGGCGGAAAGATCCTGATCGGGATGGGCATCGGCAACTACGTCGAGGACGAGCAGCAGGTTCGCCGGAAGCAGCTGGACAAGCTACGCCGGCAAGGGGCTGGGCCGGAGCAACTGGCGGAGGCCCAGAAGGACCTGGCACCGGGCGGGGCGGTATGGTGCCTGGATGCCAATAGCGGCAAAGTCCTCTGGTCGTTTGATGCTCCCGCTACAGTGCTGGGATCGATTGCCGGACATCAGGACGGTGTGTGTTTCGCTTCGCGGGATGGACAGGTGTTTCTGCTTTCCCTGGAAGGCAAGCAGCTGGCTCGCTGGAATGCACACGCGCCAATGCTGGCCTCGCCGGCTGTCACGAAGCATCGTGCGTATGTGACGACGGCGGCCGGCCGGGTGTATGGTCTGGCCCTGCCCAGCCTGACACCCGTGTGGGAGGCCTCGGCCGGCGGGTCGGGGCAGTGCCTCAGTTCGCCGGCGATCAGTCACGGCCACGTTTACACGGGCTCCGGCGGGGCCGGCCTGCTGTGCCTAGGCGAACCCGGTATTGAGAAGGGCGACGAGGTATGGGCGTGCGCACTGGGCGGTCCCGGCGGAAAGGGCGGCCTGGCGGCAGGACCGATCGGCGACAGCGGGCAGTTCCTGTGGAGCTGATGATGCAGGCAGACCGGATTCCGCAGGGGGCCCGCAAGCGTCTCCTGCAACTCAGGGAGATCCTCCACCGATCCGGATCACCGGTCCGGCGGCATGCCTGGAGGATCGGCTGTACGTTCCTGTCGGGGATGGCTCACGCAAGGGGCTGGCCTGTCTAAGGCACGATCCCAAGGACCGGCAGGGGCCTCGTGAACTGTGGTTCGTCGAAACAGCAATCGGGGTGGCTGGGTCGCCGGCGGCGACACGTCAGCAGGTGATCTTTGTTGAAGGTGGGCCGGGACAGCAAGGCCGATTGCTCCATTGCGTTGATGCCCTGTCCGGGAGGCCGCTGTGGCGGTTGCCCGTGGATTCAGCGTCATCCGGACATCTCCTTCTGGCGGGCAACCAGATACTCGTGCAGGATGCGAAGGACTCGTTGGCTTGTCTTGCACAGGATGGAAGACTTCGCTGGCGGCAGAAGACGGGCGCACTGGCGGGGTCGCCCGCTGCGGTTGGTGACATCCTCGTTACCGCGGGCGACAGCCGCTTGGAGGCGTGGGACCTGCCGACAGGCAAGGGCTTGTGGAGCGTAGCGATCGGGTCACCGCGCAGCGGACCTGTGCCTGCGGGCCACTGCGTATACGTGGCGGAGGGAGATGGCATCGGGGCATACAGCCTGCTGGACGGGAAGAACCTGTGGACGTTGCCTGCCGGCCGGGCCGCCGGGCCTGTCACCACGGACGGCCATCGACTGGCATACGTGAACGACAGGGGCCAAGTGATCGTGCTGGACCTGGCGGGCAACATCGTACAGACGATCGACCAGGCCCTGGATGTGGCGGCGCCGCTGTTTTGCGGAGATCAACTGGCCTATGCCTCTTCGGCTGGCATCCTGACCTTTGACCTTGCCACGCCGGGCAGTCCGCGTCGCTGGCTGCGGACCGCTCGCTACGGGGATATCTGTTCGCCGCTGATCGTGGCGGACTCGCGGGTCTACTTTGCCACCGAGAAGAGCGGACTGATCTGCGCGGACGCCCGCGGGCAGGTGACCCGTGACTGATTCCGGCAAACTCGTCTACGTCTTCGGAGCCGGCGCGGCCGAGGCCGATGGCACGCTCGTCTCGATCATCGGCGGCAAAGGGGCCAGCCTGGCGGACATGACCCGCGCCGGCCTGCCCGTGCCGCCGGGGTTCACCATTTCCGCCGCGTGCTGCCGGGAGGTGTTGGGGGACCCTGACGGCCGGTGGCCCGCGGGTCTCGAGGAGCAGGTCCGGCAAGGCCTGCAACGCCTGGAGCGGTTGACCGGCCGAAGGTTTGGAAGCCCTGACAGGTCGCTACTCGTGGCGGTACGCAGTGGTGCCGCGGTCTCCATGCCGGGGATGATGGACACGGTGCTGAACGTCGGAAGACATCCGCGCCTGTCCGCATGGGATGAGCTGGTCGAGTGCATCAACGCCGTGTTCAAGTCCTGGAACAGCGGGCGAGCCGCGGCGTATCGACAACGTCATCGGATCGACAACCTTTTGGGCACGGCGGTCACCGTGCAGGCGATGTTCCCGTCTCAGGTGGCTGGGGTGCTCTTCACGCAAGACCCCAACGATCCGGCGGCCAACCGGATGATCATCGAGGCCAGCCCGGGCCTGGGCGAGGCGGTCGTCTCGGGCGCGGTTACGCCGGACCGGTTCCTGGTAGGAAGGGATGCCGGGGGCGGCGTTGAGTTCACTCCCGGCCGCTCGTCGCAACGGACGCCCGTACTCAACCCCCGGGAGGTGGACCAGCTGTGCCAGCTGGGTCTGCAGGTCGAATCGCATTTCGGAAAGCCGATGGACATCGAGTGGGGCCTGGCGGACGGCCGGATCTTCCTGCTCCAGTGCCGGCCGATCAAGGGGCTTGACCTGGCGATCGCGGCGCGGCAGGTTCGCGACCAGGAGATTGCCCGCCTGAAGGGCCTGGCCGGTTCGCAGGAGCGCATCTGGGTGACGCACAACCTGGGCGAGACGCTGAGCGCGCCGACGCCGCTGACCTGGGACATCGTCCGGCACTTCATGAGCGGCCGGGGCGGTTTCGGGCTGCTCTACCGGGAGATGGGATTCAAGCCGTCAAAGGTTGTGCTGGAGCATGGGTTCCTGGAGCTGATCTGCGGGGAGATCTACGCCGACCCGCAGCGGCTGGCGGGGTTGTTCTGGGACGGCGTTCCGCTGGTGTACGATCCGCAGGAGATCCTGACGGATCGCACGCTGCTCGACCGGCCTCCCACCAGGTTCGTGCCTGAGCAGGCGGACGGGCGGTTCCTGCTTCGCCTGCCGGAGGTGGTCGTCTCCATGATCGGCACTGCCCGCCGCATGAAGCGCCAGCGCCGGGATGCGCTGCGCGCGTTTCCAGGAAGAGGTCCTGCCGCCGTACCTGCGGTACGTGGGTCAGAAGCGAAGGCAGGACTTGTCGCGGCTGAGTACGGCGGCGGTGATCGACGAGTTGCACCAGCGCCGCACGTGCGTGCTCGACGAATTCGGCAAGGAGTCACTCAAGCCGGGCCTGTTTGCGGGCCTGGCATTCGCGTCGCTGCAGCGGACCCTCGCGCAGCTGATGGGTACGCAGCGAGGCAATGAACTGCTGAACAACCTGACGATGGGCCTGGAAGGCGATACCACCGTTGAGCAGAACATGGCGCTGGGTCGCGTGGCGGAGGGCCAACTGTCGATGGCGGAGTTCCTGGAGCGGTTCGGCCATCGAACTACCCACGAGATGGAGCTGGCTGAACCCCGATGGCGCGAGGACCCGCGGCAGGTGCAGGTGTCCGCGCGGATGATGCACGCGCAGGGAGGGTTACTGCCCGAGAAGGTCCACGAACAGAAGGTTGCGCGGCGGCAGCGGGCCGAGAAAGCCCTGCCGCGACTGCTCGCCCGGTGGGGCGGCAGTTTTGTGCGGGAGCGAGTCGAGCGTGATCTGGAGGACGTGCAATCGCTGCTGGTGTACCGTGAGGCGGGCAAGCACTACCTCATGATGGGCTACGAGGTCATTCGCCTGGCGATCCTGGAACTGGCCCGCCGCTGGGACCTGGGCAGCGACGTGTTCTTCCTGCGCCTGCACGAACTGGAACGATTCGAGGCCGACCGGCCCAGCCTGTGCAGCCAGATCCCGCCTCGCAGGCTCCGCTGGCAGGCGGCCCGGCGCCTGGCAATGCCGGAGGTCATCGAATCGTGGAACCTTGATTCCCTGGGCCTGCCCCCGCCGGTGGCCACGGGCGATCATCTGCAAGGTGTCGCGCTCTCGGCAGGCATTGCAGAGGGTACGGCTCGGCTGGCAACCGATCCTCGCGAGGCAAATGACCTTGGCAGGGACTACATCCTGGTCTGCCCATCGACGGACCCCAGCTGGACGTGGCTGTTCGTCCATGCCCGTGGCCTGATCGTCGAACGCGGCGGCGTGTTGTCTCACGGCGCGATCGTAGCGAGGGACTTCGGGATTCCAGCCGTCGCTTGCAGCGGGGCCATGCGGCAGATCCGCGACGGCCAGAGGATTCGCCTAGACGGCAATCGCGGGACGATCGAGCGGCTCGATCAGGAGCGGCACGCATGATCCCCCTGAACGAACTAATCCTGCGCACGATGGATGTGCCGCTCGGCTGGACACTGGCACTGCCGCGCAGCCTGACGATCGTGGCCCTGTCCGTACTGACAGCCGCGATCCTGGTTGGGGTGCGTCGTATTGCGACCGATCAGGATCTGCTCGAGCGGTGCAGCCGGGACAAGGAGAGGCTGCGGATCCTCACCAAACTTGCCCGCCGGTCGAACGACAAGGAGGCGCTCGGCAGATACCGCACGACTGGATCGATGATCGCGATGGTCAAGGCCCGATCCGAGATCAAGCCGCTCCTGGTGTCGCTGCTGCCGGTGGCACTGCTGGCCACGTGGGCGTTTCAGCGGGTCGCCTACGTACCGCTTCGCGCCGGTACGGATGTGGTGGTGACGGCGTATCTGCCCGTCTCGGCGGAAGGGCGGCTGATGCACCTGGTGCCGATGGAAGGCGTCGAGTGCCCATCCGGCTGGGTCCAGCAGACTCGAGTCGTCCAGCAGGGCGGCCAGGCATACAGCCAGGCGCAGTGGACCTTGCTGGCCGCACCAGCCGATCGGCCTTACGTCCTGACCTTCCGCTATGCCGGGGCCACGTATCACAAGCCCGTGCGAGTCGGCCAGCCCATTTACGAGCCGCCTGTCCAGACGTACGACGACACGGAGGTACTGACCATCGAGACGCACATGGAGGAGTGCAGACTCTTCGGTGTCATCGGCGGCATTACGTGGATAGGTCTGCCGCCCTGGCTGGCCGCCTACTTCCTGGTCTCGATCCCGGCGATGTTGCTGCTCAAACGGGTGCTGCGTGTTCGATGAACTCGCCTGGGGCATCAGTCCAGAACCACGTCCACTCCCGTGGCAGGAACCTTGGCGGGCCATTTGACCGTCTTTGCAATGTGGCCCCGGCCCGGCAGCGAGTACTTGATCACGCAGTCACTTGCCTGGCGGAGCGGGATAGGCACCCGCACAGCACCAGCCGTGAACGTCCCCAGGCATGCGGCCCCCTCGCCTTGCCAGACACTGAACGTGACCGGGCCCGCCAGGCCCTTCTTCAGGGCGACGCGCAGCATCGGCTTGTTGAAGGCATCGTTGTAGTAGCAGACGACCTGGCCATCGGAAAAGGCCGCCGCCAGGTCCAGGGCCCCGTCGCCGTTGAAGTCCCAGATGCACGCGCCGACTTGGCCCGTGCCGGCTGGCGCACCTTCGGGATTGGCCAGCCGCAGTTCGCCCTCTTCGCCAAAACAACGGTACCCGCGGTTGAAGTGATAGCTGAACTCGCCTCCGGCGTACGTCACACAGAGGTCGGCCCGGCCGTCGTGGTTGAGGTCGGCGGCACAGCAGAAGGACGCTGCCGGCGGACAACGATAGCTCAGGCTGCCGGCCGAGGCGATTACGGGCCGGAAGGTTGCCTTGCCGTCGTTCGCCCATAGTTCGTTCTTCTTCGGGCCGCTGATGAAGATGTCGAGCGAACCATCGCCATCGAAGTCGCCCAGGCAGAAGCGGGCGGGGCCTTCGGGACAGGCCATGGCAAACGCCTGCGGCGGACCCAGGCCATCGGGACCGCCCTTCCACAGCAAGCCCGCCTTGCTCCGCGGCTGAATGATGTCAACGTATCCATCGTTGTCGAAGTCGGCGGCAATGCAGGCGCAGGTAACTTCGGCTGCGCCTTTGACGGGATCTCCCGAACGGAGCGGAGTAGCCTGCCAGGCGCCCTCTTTGTCATGGTACAATAACATGGGAATCTCCGGCGTCGTGACGAGAACAGCCGGTTCGCCTTTGCCTGCCGTACAGGCGGTGAGCCCGAGGCAGCCCCCCGGCAGAGGATAGTCCTTACCAACGGGCCTGAGCTTGCCGTCGCGGAACTGCCGCACCTGGACGGCAGTCCCATCCCAACTGACCAGTTGCGCTACGCCGCTGCCGTCCAGATCCATCCAGCAGAACTGTTTCGACCGACTGTCCAGGCCCATCCGGCCGGTCACATCCTCGAAGGTCTCGTCATCCTTATTGGCACGGTACAACCTGTCGCCCTTGTCCGAGGCTACGAATACGCACGCCGAGCGGTCGGCTCCGATCTCGATCGCCTGCAGGCCGGCGATCATCCCCTCGACCTTGCCCAGGATCGCCTTGTCCCGCATCCATGAAATGCCCACGGACACCGGCACGGTTGCCTTGGGATCCGCCAGAAGGTATCGGCACAGGCGGATGAGCATGTCGGTCCCGCCGGCCCAGACACCGCTCATCTGGCGAGCCAGGTCCGCCCGCCACGCGCCGCCGTTTTCGGCCGTCAGTTTCAGCCACTGGCCGGAGACGTTCAGATGTGCGGTCTTGCCGTCCTGGGAGGCGAACACGATCACCGGCTGGTCGCCATTCGACGACAGGATGGTGGACACGACCTTGGCGCTGTCATCCGTCGCTTCGGCCAGGCTCATGGCCGGGCCGGCAGGCCTGCCCTTGAGCACCTCCGTCACCGTGATTGCATAGCCTGCCTTCGGGCCCGTTGACAACACGCCTGTGAAGATCGCCTGCGATTCCTTCACCAGGTGTACCGGCGTGAACTTCGGATCGATGAAGCCGCGAGCGCTTCCCGCGACAGCCAACACGCACATGAAGGTCGCCCACGACAAGAGCTGTTTCATCTGCTTCCTCTCATTTCCGCGGGGCCTTCGCCACGTCCGCCGCCGCCTGGTACAGCCGCGCGGAACGGGTCTGCCAGCCGTAGTGGTACTCCTCGAACGCGCGGATCATCGAGTTGCCCTGGAAGAACATCGTCTCCCGAAGGTTCTCAGCCAGGACCTTCTGCACTCGCGCTGCCAAGCCCGCCTCAAGGCCGCCGCGCTCGATCGCCTGTTCCAGGAAGATCCGAGCTTCGGTGTCCTGCAGCCCTTCGGCCAGGGCCTCGAAGCGGACGCTGGACTCGGCGCCATCCCTGCCGGGCCAGAGCATGAACAGCACGGGGATGCCGGTCTCCCACTTGGCAATCACGCTGCCGTCGTAATGAATGCCCGCCCACTCATCCGCCCCGACGCGCGTGAAGCCGTTCCTGCCCAACGCCAGGGCGTGGTCGGGCATGACCCGGTACGCAAACGGCAGCGAGGTCGTGTGCATCCCGAAGACCGTCCCACCGACGCGGGGGTTCAGCAGGTGCAGCCGGGGACTGCGCCAACCCTGGTCCATACGGAAGGTGGGCCAGTTGCCCCAGTAGCGGATCGTCTCGACGAGCTTGTAGACCTTCTCGTTCTTGGCGTAGGTGCCGTTGGACATCATCTCGTGCGGGCCGGCGATCCAGAAGACCTCCGGCGTGGCCTCGGCGAGCACCTTCTGGAGTTGGGGGTCGGCCTCGCTCTCCAGCGGGTGGCCCCAGTAGACAGCCTTGTCGAGCCCCCGGCCTTTCAGATGGGCCAGCAGCGATCGCGCGAATGCCTGCCACGCCGCCACCGACTCCGGGGCGTTCAACGTCGTATCCATGTCCATCAGCGAGGTCTTGCCGGTCGCCTCGTCCGTAAACTTGATCCGGCTAGGCTCTGGCGGATCGGACCGGCTCTTCATCCCGTACTCGACCACTACGTTGATCACGCGCGGCGGGCCGCAGTGCTTGACGACCAGCCCGAGGTAACGATCCAGGATCGCATAGTCGAACGCCCACGTGCCGTCCTTCCCGCGGGTCCAGCGGACCATCGAATCGTCATGGTTTCCGTACTCGGTGTCCACCAAGACCGGCACGTTGACCCACCGGTTGCCGATACGGGCCAGCTGCGCCAGGCTCGCCTCGATCAGTTTGAAGTGTTCATCCGACCACAACTTCACGCCGTACTGCCTGGCCACGCCGTAAGGGTTCTGCTCGCAACCCACGAAGGCCTGAAAGTCCCGGGGCGAGGGCAGCGTCCAGTCCACGATCGTCAGTTCAACGGGAACCTCCACCGCCGATGGCCCCTGCGCAGCCACCTTCACCACGCCGCGATACTGACCCGCAGCCGCCCCGGACGGAACGGCCAGCGAGAGCCAGATCGGCCGGCTCGTATTGGCGGGGATAGTCTTGACCGGGCGCGAGGTGATCTGGTCGAAGATCCATGGTCCGGCTCGTCCTTCCATGGCAGGGAAAGAGCCGAGCGCATTGCGATCCGGAAAACTGGCATCCAGCCCGCGCTCATCGCCCAGGTACTTCAGCGTCCACAGCTCCCGCGGAAACGGCAACGGGTAGGACACCGTGATCGTCGAGGGCGGCAGTGTCGCCCGCCCGCCCACCTGCGCGAGCGGTCCCGGCGTGGCGATCAGCCCGGCCAGAGGCTTGTCCGTGCCGACCATGATCTGCGCGGAATACGTCCCGTTGCGGGCGCCGACGATGCGGTTCGTCCCGGGCGACTGCCCCGCCGGCAGGAAATCGTCGCTGCGGACCTGCTGGTTCACGTCGGCTGCCCAGACCTGCACGCCGGCCGGTCGCGTGGTCACGCTGCGGACCGTGGACGACAGGCTGCGAACCTCGACCTTGCACAGCTGCGCGTGAGGCCACGGCCGGGTGGGACCGCCCCAGTTCGCCTGCCGTTCGTTCTTGAGCACGACCGGATGGAAGTTGCTCGCATGGACCTCGATCGCCAGGACGTTGACGCCTTTGTGCAGCAGTTTCGCAGGGATGGTCACGGGGCCGATCGACCGCTCCCGCAGCTTGGCACCCTCCGCAGGATAGGCCTCCTGCGAATAGTCGTCACCGCAGACATCGGCATCCAGGTCACCGGCCGGCAGATGCCCCCGCGCGATTTCCTGGCCGTTGGCCAGCACCCGCAGTCCGCCGTGGTACGTGGCTGCGAAAGTCAGGGCGGCATCGGCGGGATTGTCGATCACGATCCGCGCGCGGTGGTACGTATGCAGCAACCCCAGGTCCATGGACTCGTCAAACTGGCCGAGGTTGGCCCGCGTGATGTCCCGCGGGGCGGAGCCCTGGAAGGGCCGGCGACGCAGCACCCACTCGCTGTCGTCAAAAGAGACCGACGTCCAGTCCGGCGGGGGCGGACCGGCGGGCGTGGGGGCGAAGTTGGCGAACATCGGCTGGAACACATGCTCCATCCAATCGACCTTCTCCGGATCCAGTCCTTTCTGCCCAAGAAGTCGCTCGGTGTCGCGTTTGAGGCGATCGAAGCCCGTTTGCGAGAGCACCTCCTCGCCTTCGGCCTTGAGTGCCGCAGGCGAGTAACGGTTGACGCCGAAGCGGTTGTAGTGCCGGAAGTACGCCGTTTCATCCAGCACGACGTTGCCCTCAGCCGCCAGTACCGGGTCGGCTGGCGCCAGGATTGACAGACCGATGGACAGGGTCAAAGGAAGGAACGCTCGCATGTTTACAACTCCCGTCGCAACACCAGACTCCGGCCGCGGCGGGTCCCGCCATCCGGCGGAGGTGACCATCATACCTGTTCGCCCGCCGCTCGTACAACCGGTCGCCCGGGGCGTCGGCAGACTGTGCGTGACCAGTTTTTCTGGCACCGCGGCATTTGAGCATGCGGCACCCTGCTTGGCGCGATCATAAACGCGGGTCCGGTGCGTATGCGCTACCCGTTGCCAGAATGTTTAGTCACACACCGGCAGCTTGAGGGTGTAGCGACGGCGTGCTATCCTGACTGTAGTGGTCCAGGAGATCATCGGCCGGGCCAGGAGCGGGATGCGGGGGACAGGAGAGGGTTCCATGAGCGGATCAGCGGCAACGAGACAGCAGTTGGCGATCCACGGCGGACCGAAGGTGCGTACAGCCCCGTTCGACAAGCAGGGCAACCGGTACGCGCACGGGGAGCTGCAGCAGCTGAAGGAGGCCCTCGACCAGGGCACGCTCTTCTACTGGCAGGGCAAGAAGGTCAAGAACCTGTGCGAGCGGTTCGCCGGCATGCTCGGCGTCAGGCACGCCGTGGCGACCAGCTCCTGCACCGCGGCGATCCACGCGGCGGCAGCGTCGATGGGCATCGATCCCGGCGACGAGGTGATCACCAGTCCGGTCACCGATGCCGGTACGGTCATCGGCGTGCTCTACCAGCACGGCATTCCGGTCTTTGCCGACCTCGACCCGAACACCTGGACCCTCTCGGCTGACACCATCGCAAAGAAGATCACCCCCCGGACCCGCGGCATCATCGCGGTACACCTGTACGGGAATCCCTGCCCGATGGACGAGATCATGCGGCTGGCCCGGGCCAAGGGCCTCTGGGTCGTCGAGGACTGCGCCAGGCGCTCTGGGCAACCTACAGGGGCAAGCTCGTGGGTACGATGGGCGATGCCGGCGCGTTCAGCTTCAACGAGTTCAAGCACCTGGCCTGCGGGGACGGCGGCGTGGCCGTCACGAGCGACGAACAGACCTACCGCCGCTGCCACCTCTACGCGGACAAGGCCTACGACCGGCTGGGCGGCGCCCGGGCCCCCGAGTTCCTCGCGCCCAACTACCGCATGACCGAGCTGCAGGGCGCGGTCATCCACGCCCAGCTCGACCGGATCGATCAGATCATCGCCGGCTATCGCACGTACGGCCATATCCTGCGCGACGGCATCAGGGACTTGCCTGGTGTGACGGTGATGCAGGAGACCCAGGGCGGCGATCCGGTCTACTGGTTCTACCTGCCGCGGCTGCGACTCGATGAACTCTCCTGCACGCGCGATGAATTCGTGACGGCGGTAGCGGCCGAGGGCGTACCGTGCGGGGCGACCTATCTCACATCCATGATCTACGAACAGCCGTACCTGGCACAGCACAAGGCGTTCGGTGCGTCGGGTCTGCCGTGGTCGCTGGGCAGTAACATACAGTACAAGTCCGGGGACTGTCCGGTTGCCGAGGCGATGAACGCGGACTCGATGATCCTGCCCGTCAACGATCGATTCACGGAACAAGAGGCCAAGGACACCGTGGCCGCCATACGCAAGGTAAACGACTACTTCTACAACGGCAGGTAACACACTATTCCGCCCAGCTGACCAACGGCTCGTTCTTTCGTGCCTTCCCGGCATGCCATTCCATGTCGAGCCCCTCGAACATGTCGATGGCTGTCTGCCGTGCGGTCTGTCCGTCCTGGCCGGTTCTGGACAGGCCGTGCGACAGCGCGTACCACGCCTCGGCCTCCAGCGGCTTGAGCGCCGCCCCCTGGAAGTAATCAGCCGTCACCTGCATTTCGGCGACGGGCGCATCACCGGCAGCCAGCTGCACCCACGAACGTTCCAGCATCGCCAGGCGGGTGATGATCTCCCAGTCGAGCACACGGGCCACCTCCACCGCCTGGTCGGCCGTCTCCAGCGCCTCTTTGTCCCGCCCCATCTGGCAGAGCGTCAGGGCCTTGCTGAAGAGCGTCTCCGAGATGCCCGAGATGTCTCCCTCGTTCCAGCAGAGGCTCGTGGGCCTCCGATGTCCAGGCCAGGGCCGTCTCCAGGTCGCCCAGCCGGCTGGCGGAGAAGCCGCCGGTCCATAGGCCGTACGCGGCCCCCGCCTTGCTGCCAGGATAGCCTGCCAGCGAGAGACACTGTCGCGCCAGGTCCACGGACTCCGCCCAGCGGCCCTGTACCATGCGGATCTCCGACCAGAAGCCGTACGCGAAGGCCAATCCCTGCCGATCCTCCAGGGCCTTCCACCGCTCGACGGCGTGGAGGATCGTTTGTTCGACCTCCTCCCGCGGCTCGCCGATCGTCAGCAGCCGGACCGCCAGGAAGACCTCCTCCTCGGCCAGCAGCTTCTTGACTGTGCGGCTGGCCCGCCCGTTGGCCTCCAACTCCCGCCCGGCCTGCATGCCCCGTCGGCTACAGTCGACGGCCTCTCTGTAGCGACAGATCCAGAACCACGCCTTGGCGGTCTGGAACAGGATGTGCACGCCGAGCACCGGGTCACCCAGCCGATCGGCGAGTTGCTGCGCCTGTAGGGCGACCTCGAAGGCATGCCGTCGCCGCGCCACGCTCTGCTGCAGCCGATACTCGGTGTTGAGCAGTTCCAACCTGTCCCGAGGGTCGGTGGCTCGCCGCAGCTGCCCGTGGATCAACCGGGACAATCTCTCCGCCTCAACAGGCACCGCGGGATCCTTCCGGCCGCCATCCTTCCACATGCGACGGCTCAGACTCCGCACGGCCTCTTGCGCCTGCTCCAGGTCCCACCGCGCCGCCAGCGATTCGAGCCATTGCGCCGTCTCAGACATCAGCCGCACCCCTCAGCCGGTCCCGTCTTCTCGGGAGCGACTCCAGCGTGCCGACAAGCGCTTTCACGGTCACCGCGCCCGGTCCGCCTGTTCGCTCCGTCGGCTCGTGCTCGCGTTTGCCGCGGCGACCTCCGCAGCCGCCTGGTACAGATCCCGCGACCGCCCCTGCCAGCCGTAATAGTACTTCTCGAGTTCGTAGATGCACAGCTTGTTCTGGAAAAAGCCGGTTTCCTGGAAATGCCGGTCGAGCACGTTCCTCGCCCGCTGCGCAAGACTCGCGGGCAGCTTCCCCGAATCCAGCGCCTTCTCCAGGAAGATCCTCGCCTCACCCTCCTGGATGCCTTCGATCAGCGCCTCGAAGCGGGCACTGGACTCCGCCCCGTGCTCGCCGGGCCAGAGCGTGAACAGCACCGGCATGCCGACGATCCAGGTGGGGATGCGCATCCCGTCGTAGTGGATGGAAGCCCACTCGTCCGCCCCGATACGGTTGAACCCGCAGCGGCCCAACGCGAGTGCATGGTCCAGAAACACACGGTAGGCGAACGGATGCGACACCGTCGTCAGCGACAGGACGCTGCTGTCGATCCGTGGGATCGCCAGAATGCACCTGCGGCGCCTTGAAGCCCATGCTCATGCGGAAGCCCGGCCAGTTGTCGAAGTATCGCACCGTGCCGAACACGTCGTAATACTTCGGCTCCTTGTAGCCCCAGTTGCCGATCTGGTGCGGCCCGCCTGTCCACTTCACGGCCGGCAGGTGTTCACCCATCAGTACGACCAGGTCGTGGTCCGATTCGCTGTCCAGCGGGTAGCCCCAGTGCATAGCCTTGTCCAGGCCCTTGGCCTCCATATGCTGGTAGAGCGCAGTCACGAAGGGTATCCAGATCCTCGCCTTATCCTCCACGGACGTGCCTTTGCCGCCGACAGCCAGCGGGTGGTGCTGGCCCGTGGCTTCGTCAAAGACCATGACTTCGGGGGAGGCGGGGAAGTTCTCCGTATCCATGCCGGCCATAATCGCGAAGTTGATCATCCGCGGCTGCCCCAGCGCTGGTTGCCACGTCCAGATACTTGTCCAGAATGGCAAAGTCGTAGCGGACCTTGCCATCCTTGCCGCGAATCCAGCGGATCATCGAGTCGTCCTTGTTGCCGAACTCCGGTACTGCGCAGCACCGGCACGTTCAGCCAGCGACTGCCTGCCCGGCTCAACTGGTCGAAACTCACCGCCAGCAACCGGAAGTGCTCGTCCGACCACAGCGCCACTCCATACTGCTTGGCGACGCCGTAGGGGTTTTCCTCGCAGCCGACATACGTCTGGAAGTCCTTGGGGTCGGGCAGCCGCCAGCCAATCACCTCGACCTCCACCGGCACCGACCTGGCGGGCAGATCGTCCGCCTGCATCCGGATCGTTCCCGTGTAGCGTCCTGCCGGGGCGTCCGCCGGGATGCGCAACGAGATCCAGATCGGCCGGGTCGTGCCCGCGCAGACCCTGGGGCCGGACGGTGATCTGGTCAAAGAGGAAGGGCCCGTCGGCCTTGTTGATCTTCCCGTATTGCGCCAGCTCCATCTGTGTGGGGAACGACCCGCCCAGCCCGCGCTCGTCACCCAAGGCCTGCGTGAAACCTTTGACCGGGTACGGAAGCATGTGCAGAATCGTCGCCGCCGACTGCGGGATCGTGTTCTTGCCGTTCGGCGCCTTCAGATCGCTGACGCTGACGTTGACCACTGTGACGTCCTTCTCGCTGCCGACGACGAGTTGGCCGCCGCATGTCCCGTTCTGCGGGCCGACCAGCCGGAGGGTCCCGGTCGGTTCACCCGGCGGGAGGAAATCGTCGGAGGACACGCGCCGGTGCATGTCCGCCACCCAGACCTGCAGGCCGCCCGGGCGGACACGGGCCGAAGAGGCCGCACCGGTTGCGCGGGTCAGCGAGAACGTGCCCAGAAAACAGTGCCGCCACAGCCCTTCGTGATCGTGCAGCGAATTCCAGGACTTGCTCAGTTCGGTCTCGAGCACAACCGGGTGCAGCAGACTGGCCCGGATTTCGATCGCCAGGACGTTGGTCCCCTTCCGCAGCAGGCTTGCGGGGATCTTGACAGGACCGATCACGCGGTCCCGCAGGGACGCATTCGTGTAGGCCTCCAACGGGTAATCATCGCCGGCCGCATCGGCCGCCAGTTCCCCTTCGGGCAAATGGCCGCGAGCGATCTCCTGGCCGTTGACCAGCACGCGAACGCCCCCGCGATAGGTCGCGCGGAACGTCAGCTCGCCGGCCTTCGCCGGATCGTCGACCACGAACCTGGCACGATAGTAACACGCCTGCATCCCGGCCCCGAGGAACTGCAGGACCCCCACGTGGATGGTAGCCATGCTGCCTTCGGTGGCTTTCGCAGGCAGGTCGTCGGGCATATCGACCTGAAAAGGTCCCGGGCCATCCACCCACGACGAGTCGTCAAACGATGCCGCGGCCCAGTCCGCCGCAGGAGGAGGCGCGGTGTAGGGATCGTAGAACATCCGGCGGCATACGCACTCCCGCCAGTCTACGCCTTCCCTCTTGAGGTCATTCGCTTGCCTCAAGGCCTCCACCGTGCCAACCTTGCGGGCCTCTTTGAGCACCAGCAGACTCGGCCGGAACACCGCGAAGGGATCGTTGCCGCAGACAGCCAGCGACTTCTGTGTGGCCTTGGCGGTGCGTGCGTACAGGACGTCCCCCAATGTCCCCTGCCCCGCCGATATCATGGCATCCGGTGAGATGAGGTCTTCGCCGAAGCGGTAGTACCGCCGCAATGGGCACGTCTGGTCGAGAATCACGCTGGAGGCGCTTCCGCCTTCTGTCGCCAAGAGCGTGCCAGCCGACAAAGCACAGAGCAACGCGGCGAACCTGGAACGGGTCTTTCGCATATCTGGCCCCACTGTCATCCACATGTCTTTCGACCTTGACCAGGAGTGGTCCTTGGGTTCCTGGAGATCGAACGTCAGCATCTTGCGCGGAATACGGGTATCAGGCAAGATGTCCTCGCAGACTGCGAAGCAGCAGGTGAAGATCTGCTGCAGGATCGATTGCCGAACGCAAGCCAGACACCCGAGATGGACGCAGAGCACTTGATCCCTTACGCAGGCTCCTTCAGGGTTACGACCTGGTGGGCAACATGCGTCGACCACTGCGTCATATCACTTCCAGATAATCCCTATCCTGCAGCGGCGGGAAGGGAACATGAGGCTCGGCCTGATACCAGTATCCGACTGACGCGATGTCGTCCTGGAGCGGGAGGTAACGGCCCTCGCTGCGCCAGCCGATGGCCTGCATGGTCACGCGCAGGTCCTTCCGGAAGCAAATCGGGTCAAGGATGTGGAAGCGGTACATGCCGTGGCGGTTGCCGTGGCGCCCCATTGGCCGATTGGGTTGCGTCAGATTGGTAACATCGGCGTAACCCAGGAAGGGGGCAGAGTAGTTGGCCCCGAAGCCCCAGGCACCGCCGAAGTAATCCTCGGTACCGGTGCCGCAGATGGTAGGGAACTCCTGGTCGCCATCGAGGAAGGCCTTGAATTCGCCTTCGCCCCACCAGCCGTCGCTGTTCTGCTGCCAGGCCATATAGGTGCCGACGTAGTGGCCATGACCTTTCACATCGTCTAGGATCACATAGTCCTGCTTATACGGCAGCGGGTTGGTGCGGCGAAAGCGGGCGTGGAAGTAGGCCTCGGTATCGGCAACGGGGGCCAGGGCGTAGTTGACGGCATAGAACAGTGCGTCCAGGTCCTTCGGCGAGCGGTTCTCTACAACGATGCGGGCGTGTTTGCGGAACGGCATGGGGAAGTAGCAATTGAACCCCCCGGACGGGTTGACGTTGATCGGCAACGCCAGGACGTTCAGTCGAGTCTTCCAGCCATTACAGAAGAAATCGCCGATGGGGGATTCCACGCTCGGTTGGGATTCGTTGTCCCAGTAGATCCGCAGGATCACGTCGCGGTACCACTTCGGATCGAGAGTGAACCACAGGTGCTGGATGGCTCCGGGACCGTCGACATCCATCAGCGCGGTTCTGCTTTGCGCGGGCAGTTGGATGCAGGGGCGGACCTTCCAGGTGCGGCCCAGGTCGCGGGCACAGGCATTGGGGCCTTGCCATCTCTGGCCGATGCGGGCGACTTCCGCCTGGGGCGAGTCGGTCAGGTCGGCCATTCCTCCTTTGCCTTTCTCGCCGTAGACGTTTTCGGCGGTGATGGAGCGGGTCTGCCCATCGGACAGATGCGTAATCCCAAAGAAACCGTTGAGGGAATTCATGAATCACTCCTTTGTCACGGACAGTACCGGACATTCACTTCGATATCCTTGACCATGCTCGGGCCCGGACGGATGGGATATTGTCGCGTGCCATGCAGCATCACGGTCAGGTTGCCACTTTCATAGGACCAATCAACCCGGCCAATACTCGTCGGCAGACCGCCGACGCGCATGGAGTGGTCCAGCCACTGCGCCGGCACCCCCGCGCCGACGACCAACACGGGCTCGCCACCCGCCTCGCTGACGTAGGCCAGCATGTCGATCTGCAGAAGGAGCATCTCGGCCGCGGTCCAGTAGTGCGGGGTAACATGGGGCGGTTTGACCCAGCCTCGAATGTGCTGCCAGCGTTCGAAGGTGTTCTCTTCGTGATCGCCTTCCCAATATGTGTAGAGGCCCGGCGAGGACTGGTTGGCCCAGAAGTACCGCAGCGTCGCCCAGACGTGTTCGAGCTGATCCAGGAAGAGCCACTGGTGAGCTTCAGTTACCGTAAAGTAGGTCCACCGGGGGCGCGTCGGGTAGCGGCCCTGGTCGTGCAGCTTCTCCCACCGGTCTTGCAGGCCCTTGCGATAGGGGGCAAAGGCGGGACCGGTGATCCATGTCGGCCACAGGCCCGACATGAAGGTCCGCTCATTGCGGAGTTCCGGGTTGTCGAAATGGCGGAGCCAGGCCCGGCGGATCCGTTCGGCCATGGCAGGCAGGTGCCTGGCATGGTCGGCTTTGCCGAGGATCTCCGCCAGCCGCATGGCCTGTTGCAGGCCGCGGAAGGACATCGCGCTGGTGTAGAGCACGGGGTAGTGGTGGTCCATGTTGCCTACGATGAGATCATCGCGGGCGGGCCCGCAGAGGATCGACAGTTCTTCCTTTCCCCGGAGGTACGGCACAATGGGGCCGACCCACGGCTTGCGCATGGGCTGGGTAGCCGAGAGCATTTCGCCGATGAGGTCGGCCTTGCGCTGGATATGCGGCCAGACCCATTGCTGGAAGTCAGGGTCCTCGCAGATCACGGCGACGCTCACGAGGGCGTTGATGGCGGAGCCGGGGGCGTCGCCTTCGGCGCCGAAGCCGCCGAAGAAATCGTTCTCGGCGAAATAGACAGCCAGTTCCTTCGCCGTGTCCACCTGGCCGCAGCGAGCCATGGCGACGAGGGAATAGGCACCATCGCGTTCCCAGGCCAGCGGGTAGTTCGTCGGCTCGCCGGGGCATGTCTGTCTGCCCACGAAGCCCATGAGCAGGTTTGCGGCCTGGGCATTCAGGGAGTCAGCAAAGGCCGGGTCGGGCAGGTCCATTTCCAGAGCAGACTTCACGCCGGTGTAGGTGAGCGGGCTGGCGAAGCGAGGGGCGGCATCACGGATCGTCAGGCGGAAGATGCCTTCGTGGGATATTTCGATCCGAGCCGCGGCCCAGCCGGACTGGCTGTCGCAGGAGGCGGCATCGTTGCGCGTGGTCTGCCAGCCACGATGGTCTTCATCGGCCAGGTGGACGCCGGCCGCGGAACGGTCGAATGTGATGACCCAGCGGCGGTTGACGATCAGCTGGCGATGGTCCCAGTCGAGCCGCTCGATGGGGCCGCCGGCTGGTCCGACGCTGCGTACGAGCATACAGATCTGTGCCTGCGAGGGGTCGCTCTCCTTGACCTCGAATTGCCATAGGTCCTCGGCGGTCAACCACCAGCGGCACTGGTAGTACGGCGTTACGGTCTCGATGGCTGGTACGCCGCCGACCTCCGGATGGACATACCGTTGATGTATCGCGTCCAGCGGCATGTCGTCGCTGGTAGCGATGCGGTGTCCTTGCCGGCCCTGGACCCAGATCGAGACACCGAAGCTGCCGGGCGACGGGCTGAAGCCGCCCCCCGGCTCGTGGTACGCCTTCTGGCTGACCGGGCCTCCCGGGATGCCTGATACCACGTGCCCTGCACCGCGCGGCCACGGGTCATCTGGACGCTCTTGCATTGCGGCCAGCACAATCTGACGTTGCGTTGATTCGGCGTTCGCCATGCTGATTCCCAGCCTCGCTTTCCCGATATCGCACTCCGCCTTCTCTCAGATGATGTCCATCTGAGGCGTTCCCGGGGACAGCAACAAGCAACCGGCGGTTTCCGCGTCAAATGTCCCAACAGAGCTGCCGGACGGTTTTCGGGTCATTATACTGCCACCCCCCTTGCTGAACAGGCGACCGGGCCTCGTGGGTCAGGTTTGGAGGATGGCGAGATCAGCACATGCCAAACGAACACACTCACCGCGGTATGGGCCGATCGTCACACACGAATCCGCCGCGGTCGCCAATGGCTCAGCCGCCTGTTCGGGCCTGAATCGTGATGGATCGGACAGCAAGGCAGCAGAACCGACAGTCGAGTCCCGGCGTCAATGCGCCCGGTAGGCGCGGCGTGCGGGGGCGGTACAATACCTGCCAGGCTGAGGGCCCGAGCAGCCAGCGCTCCGAAAGCCTGAGGCTGGACGAGAATGAGCAGGCCACGCGGTCACGGCATCCGGTGCTCGAGGTCGGCAAGAGGTTCACACGCACATGTTGGAGTTACGAATCCCCGATCGCGAGCGAACATATCTTCGCGAGCTGGCCAGAAAGCAGGCGGAATACGCCGCCCTGCCGGTCATGGCCGAGCGAAAGGAGATGTGGTACGCTCTGAACGACGCCCATCCGGGAGCCCGCCCGCCGGTCATCATCGAGACAAACACCTTCGATGCCGACTTTATGCCGCCGGAGGCGTTTCGCTGCACCTCCCAGACCGGCCGGACCATCGAAGAGAAGATGCTGCGCCACATCCGCGACCACGAATGGATCGGCGACGACAAGGTAGTGCCTAACGACTTTGTCATCGGCTGGCTCACCTCGATCGATGCCTTCGGGGTATCCGGCCGATCCGAGTCGATCACAGGCGACCACGGGCAGAAGAGTTCCCGCTACTTCCCGCCCCTGCAGAATCTGGGCCGCGAGTTCCACCGGCTCCAGGCGCCCGTCTGCACGGTCGACCGCAAGGGTACGATGGCCTACAAGGAGTTCCTGGAGGATCTGCTGGGAGAGATTCTGCCAATCGGCAACACGACGGGCTTTCGCATCGGCGCACGTGGCTCAGCGCCAACGCCTTCGGCCTCTTGGGCATGGAGGCGCTCTACATAGCCATGTGCGAGGCCCCCGACGATGTGCACCGGCTCATGGCCTACCTCCGCGACAACCGGCTGGCGATCATGCGTTGGGCGGAGTCGGAGGGCCTGCTGATCCCCAACAACGGCAACGACATCGTCGTTGGCTCCAACTACGGGTTCACGAAGCACCTCCCGGCCCCCGGTCACAAGCCGGGCACCACACGCCTGTGCGACATGTGGGGAGCGGCCAACAGCCAGGAAACCATCGGAATCTCCCCGGCAATGTTCCACGAATTCTGCTTCCCGTACTACCGCGACGTGTGCGAGCCGTTGGGCCGACTCTACTTTGGCTGCTGCGAGCCGGCCAGTCCGCTTTGGAACGACATTCAGAAGCTGCCGCACCTCAGGAAGGTCTCCATCTCCCGCTGGTGCGACGAGCGGTTCATGGGCGAGGCCCTGCAAGGCACGGACATCGTCTTCTCGCGCAAGCCCGACCCCAACTTCCTGAGCGTCGACGTGGCCCTGAACGAGGAGACTTGGGCCATGCACATCCGCCAGACACTGGAGGCCACGCACGGGGTGTTCCTGGAGTTCATCATCCGCGATGTCATGACGGTACACGGCAACCTGGCCAAGCCCCGGCGGGCCGTGGATATTGCACCGACAGATCGAGCGGGATCATCGCACATAGAAGAGCACGGCCACATAGGGAAATGATTGAGGATAGGAGTTTCAGAATGCGCCTGGCTGCATTGTTCACGGATGGCATGGTACTCCAGCGGGATTGCCCGATCCTCGTGTGGGGTTGGGCCAACGCTGGCGAGACGGTCACGGTAGAACTGGCCGGCCGGTCGGCACATGCCACCGCCGGAAGCGACGGGCGATGGAAAGTGGTGCTTCCCGCCTTGCCGGCCGGCGGCCCGCACACGCTGGTCGCTAGCGGCCCCAAAAGACTGGTCGTTCGTGATGTGCTGGTGGGTGAAGTCTGGGTCTGCTCCGGGCAATCCAACATGGAATGGCCGCTGGAGATGTCGGCGCAAGCGGCAAAGGCGGTGGCAGAGGCCGATCATCCCCAGATTCGCCTTTTCAGCGTGCCCAAGCGGGCCAAAGCCCAACCGGTGGATGACGTCCATTCGGCCTGGTGCGTCTGCTCGCCGTCCGATGCCGGAGGTTTCTCCGCAGTCGGCTATTACTTCGGCCGCGAGTTGCACCGGCGTTTGAACGTGCCGGTCGGCCTGATCAACGCCTCGTGGGGCGGCACACCGGCACAGGCCTGGACCGACCGGGCGTCACTGGAGGCCGAACCCCGGCTGGCCGGCTACATCGAGGAGTTGACGCATGTAGAAGCGCTGCGGGCACAGTCGCCGCAGGAGCTCGCGGCGCAGCGGGCAGTGTTCCTGGCGAAACTGCCGAAGGATGCCGGGAACCAGGGACTCACCGAGGGTTGGGCGGAGTGTGACTACGATGACACGGACTGGCGCACCATGGTCCTGCCGGCCTACTGGAACAGCCTGCACCCGACAAACGGAGTCTTCTGGTTCCGCCGGACGGTGGTCGTCCCGGCCTCCTGGGCGGGGCAAGAACTGAAACTGTCGCTCGGGGCCGTCGACAAGAGCGACGACTGCTACGTCAACGGCGTGCACGTGGGCGGATTGAACTGGGCGCAGCAGCCGGACAGCTGGGCCACGCCCCGCAACTACCTCGTGCGAGCCGCCGTCATCAAACCCGGCCGCAATGTGATTGCCGTGCGCGTGCTCAGCAACTACACCGGCGGCGGCATGCCGGGGCCAAGTTCGCTCATGCGGCTTCACGGGCCTGCAGGCTCGGGCGACAAACCACTGACGCTGACCGGCGAATGGCGCTACCGCATTGAGCAGGACTTCGGCCCGGCCCCCAGGATACCCGAGCCGCAGGTGGCGACGGCCCAGTACCAGCCGACGCAGCTGTTCAATGGCATGATCGCCCCGCTGATCCCCTATGCCGTTCGCGGCGCCATCTGGTACCAGGGCGAATCCAACGCTAGCGACGCGGCCCGGTATCGCATCCTGTTCCCGGCGATGATCCGGGGCTGGCGCCGGGCGTGGGGGCGGGACGACCTGGCCTTCCATTTCGTCCAGTTGTGCAACTATGCCAACGAGAAGCCCGCGGCCGAATCCGACAACAGCCGCTGGGCGGAACTCCGAGAGGCGCAAGCAGCCGCACGCGCCCTCCCGAACGCCGGCATGGCCGTGACCATCGACGTCGGCGAGCCGAACGACATCCATCCGCGCAACAAGGAGGACGTCGGCACGCGCCTGGCGTACGGTGCGCTTGCCCGGACATACGGCCTCAAGATTCCCCATCGCGGACCGTCCTACCGGTCGATGAGGGTGACACAGGCGACCGTGCGGATCGAGTTCGACCACGCCGAGGGTCTGACGGCAAAGGGCGGCGTAGTGTCGGGTCTTGCCGTGGCCGGCGCGGATCGGATCTTCCACCCGGCCACCGCGACGATTGACGGGACAGCCGTGATTCTCTCCAGCCCGAGGGTCAAGGCGCCGGTCGCCGTCCGCTACGGTTGGGCCGATTGCCCGGTCTGCACGCTGTACAATGCTGCCGGACTACCGGCCGAGCCATTCCGGACCGACGATTGGCCCGTCGGTCCGTCCGCAGCCGCCGAATCAGCTGTTGTCTCGGCCGACGAAGGGAACGGCATATGCAGCGCGACGTTGACTATTCGGAAGCGATCGTCACCGACCTCGGCCAGATCGTCCTCGCTCACCGCAACGACTCGAGCCTGAATCGCCTCTACACGGTTGCCCCCGGGTACAAGATGCGAGGCTTGCCGAGGGAATGAGACATTGAACAACACGGGTTAAGACGCCGCTGCTCGAACGTGGGACCTGTCCCCGACGAAAGGAGAGGACCTACTGGAACCCCCGGACGCGAGCGTCGACGATTGGCGGATGGCTCCGCGAGGGTTCGGACTCGGGAACTCGCTTGGTCGAAAAGCCAAGGCCCGGTAAGATCGTGAACATCGGTAGCGACGGTCGGCGGCGAGTCATATGGGAAATGTCGGTACAATAACCGAACACGGGCCGGCGTGCAGCCGGACAAAGCCTGTCTGGAGAATGTCAGTTCACTGAAGGCTGGAGTTCCAACCCGGGAGTCCTGTCATGATGCGATTGGCAAGCTACGTTTCGGCAGTCTTCGTCATTACCTGTACGGCTGCGGCCCAAACGTCCGCGCCGTCGGCGTCGGTTGAGAAAGTCGAGACGGAGAAAGCGGAGAGCGGTGTTTACTTCCGCGTATCGATCGCCTGGCCGTCAGAGGGCGTTCCAGAAAGCTACGCCGAATTCGCGCAGCTCAAGGGCGACCTCCGTTTCGCTGCCGTCTGGCCGCACAACGCGCTGGCGCGCTAATCCCCCAGTCGCCGGGAGCATACCGCATCTGCCGCGACGCACCCGAAGGCAGCCCCGACAGCACCAGCCGGTTCGGACCGATCTGGACTGATGCCGTCGTCCGCTCTCCCGCTGTGTTCGAAGGCAGACTGCGCAACGCAGTCAGGCAGGACTTCCTCTTGCGGTGTCCGCAGCCGGACGGCACGTGGCAATACCTGCCGGTGAGCATCGACTTTGGCCAGGCCAAGCCCGGTGACGGGCTGGCCAAACCATGGCTCCGCTCTCAGGCGGCCTCGCTGTCGGCGGCATACTCTGACGACAACAGTTTCTTCCCCTATGCCCGAAGCCACCTCTTGGCACGCCTTGGGACGCCAGCGGCCTCGCAGCCGCTTGAGCCGTGGGTAGAGCGGTCCGAAGGTTCGGAGCGCTTGTACGAGATCACAACCGGCACCCTGGCCATGCAGGAGTCGCTGCAACTGGACCGGATGCGCAACACCGACCTCGACACCGGCTCGCGCGATGTCCCGCTCGAACGGATCAAGGGGGTCACCGTTCGCTCTCACCCGTGGAAGGACATGATCGGCGCCAGGCAGCCGCAGATCGAGCCGATTGCCGCCCTCGTGCCCGACGACCAGTACTACGTTCGCTTCACGACCACGCGATCCCTCTCCGACTTCCTCGAGTTCGCCGATGCCTGGGGCCGATCGCTGTTGGGCGTGGCCGAGACGAACGGGCGCGACTATGGCGTGAAGGAGAAGATCGAGACCCAGATCTGCCTGAAGAGCAGTTGGCTCTCCAAACTCCTCGGGCCGGCCGTGATCGAGAGCCTTGTTCTCACCGGGTCCGATCCCTACCTCCGCGAAGGCAGCGACCTGACGATCATCTTTCACCTCAAAGCAGGCCCCGTCTTCGAGGCAGCCGTCAGCCACTATCTCGACGACGCCCGAAAGCAGCACCCGGACATCAACGAGGGCAAAGAAGACTACGAGGGCGCATCGATCCAACATCTGACCACACCCGACCAGGTTGTCCGCTGCTATCGGGCGAAACTCGATGACTACGTCCTCTACTCCAACAGTCCTACCGCCATCCGTCGCGCCATCGACGCGTACAACGGCAAGCGGACGTCGATGGCCAAGAGCCTGGACTTCGACTACATTCGCACCCTCTACCCCCTGGGTGACAAGGAGGAAGACGGCCTCATCTTCCTGTCCGATCCGTTCATCCGCTCACTGGTCGGGCCGCGCACCCGGATCGCCGAGAAACGCCGCATCGAGGCAATCACCTCGCTGGAAATCGTCAAGAACGCGGCGCTGCTCTATCTCTGGGAGAGCCCTGGCGAAAAGGTCCCGGCCCTGGAGCAACTCTACGACAAAGGTTATCTAGACCGGAAGTACCTGCAGACCGAACCCGGCGATCGCATTTCGTGGGACGCTGCCACGTTCACAGCCAGCAGCGAACGCTACGGCCGGCTCGGCTACCTTACGCCGATCATCGACCTGCCCGTCGAGAAGGTCACTGCCCGGGAGGAAGCCGACTACAATCGCTTCCGCGAACGCTACCAGGACTACTGGCGGCGTTACTTCGACCCGATTGGCATGCGCATCGCCGCCGGCCGCGACATCGCCCTCTCTGTCACTATTCTGCCGCTGATCGACAACAGCGAGTACAACCAGATGAAGTCGTACGTCGGCGGCAGGAACGTGAACCTCGCGCCGCCGACGGCCGCGTCGTCAGCCGTCATCTACGCGGCGGCCCACCTCAACCCCGAGAGCCCGGACATCAAGTCCATGCAGAACCTTTCGCTGACCATGCTGCCCGGGGCTCCGCAGACCGCGGTCACCTGGATCGGCGAACGGCTGCTGTTCTGGATCGACGATTCGGAGGCCCTGTCCGTGGCGGCACGGAATCAGGACTTCGGGGCGATCTTCCGGATTCCGATCGTGATCGGCATCGAGGTGAAGAACCCCCTCGGTCTTGCCGCCATGCTGGTCGCCGCGCAGGCGATGCTTCGAACCTCCGCGCCCGACATGTTCGTGTTCGAGCCGACCGAACCGTACCGGGACCGCGCGTTCACGCGCATCCGCCTGGCGGCCCAGGGGCAGCAGAGCGGACTGGAGAACTTCGCCAACGCCGCCGTCTACTACGGCAGCGTCGGAGGTTCCTTCTACATCAGCACGTCCCTGAAGTCGCTGCACAGTATCGTGGATGCCCTTCCTGCTGCGGCGCCAGCCACCGACGCTGCAACTGCAAGTACAATGCCTGCAGCGCCCACGACGCAGCCGGCCGTGATGGGCCACTTCGCCTTGCGGCTGGGCCTGGCCGATGCGAAGCACTCGAAGGCTGTTGCCGAGTTCTATCTCGGCCAGGCAGCGCAACTGGCCGAAGCCGCGCACCGGCAGAACCTCCTGCTCCTGGCCCAGACGGTGGGCCTTGGCGACAAAGCCACCGCGACGCCGCAGCACGTCCTGGGCTACTCGATCAAGAGCGCATTGGGCAACACCTATCACTACGACGCCGCCCACGACGACGTGGTTGGCTCTGTTACCGGTTCTCAATGGGGCCCGGCTAAACCGCAGGGCATCCCCGACGACTCGCCCCTCGGGCACCTCGTGAACAGCATCCGGTCGCTAAGTGCGCATCTTTCCTTCACTGACGACGGCTTGCGCAGCGATCTGCGGATCGAGAGGAAGTGACCGCTAACACCCTATACGCTTTCTAGTCCAAGCACGCGCACGTTTGGCGCTGTTCGGGTTGCGCCGTTTGGAGGAATCGGAGAAACTGCCGGTAGGCCAGACAAACAGGTCCGCCGTGCAGATCTCTCCATGAGGGCCGGGGGTAGTGGGTGCGCCGCGGGCACACCTGTATCCCCTTGCCTATGGATGGCGCAAGCCAGGTCCGCGGTGGCAACGGGCGGCGTCTCGTCCGCTGCCGCGGGCCGCCCGTCCTTCTGGCCGGCATAGGCGTGCCACTTGTGCGGGTCGTACTCGGGGACGATCGTGACCAGCTTGGCGCGGATCTCGTCGGCAGTGGCGGCATCAGCCGAGGCGATCAGTTCGCCGATCGACCGGCAGATCGTGTCCCAGTCCTCGCGGCGGTGCCGCCACACGAAGATCTTCTCGTGCCCGGTCTGGGCGAAGTTCTCGCCGCTGACGGACAGTTCCTCGTACAGCTTCTCGCCCGGCCGCACGCCCGTGAACTTGATCTCGATATCCTCGCCGGGGCGAAGCCCCGACAGCGTGATCATCTCGCCTCGCCAGGTCGACGATCTTGACCGGCTCGCCCATGTCGAGCACGAAGATCTCGCCGCCATTGCCCATCGCCCCGGCCTGCAGCACGAGCTGGACTGGCCTCGGGGATGGTCATGAAGTAGCGGGTCATGTCCGGGTGCGTGACGGTCACCGGGCCGCCGCGGTCGATCTGGTCGCGGAAGATCGGCACCACGCTGCCGCTGCTGCCCAGGACGTTGCCGAACCGCACGGTGACGAAGTGCGTCTTGCTGCGATGGCTGAGTTCCTGGATGTACATCTCGGCCACCCGCTTGGTGCAGCCCATCACGCTGGTCGGGTTGACCGCCTTGTCGGTCGAGATCATCACGAACTTCTCGACGCCGGCCTCGACGGCCGCGTCTGCGACCGTCCGGCGTCCCCAGAACGTTGTTCTTGACCGCCTCGCCGGGATGCCGTTCCATCATCGGCACGTGCTTGTGGGCGGCGGCGTGGAAAACCACCACGGGCTTCTCGCGGCCGAACACCATCTGCAGACGGCGCCGATCGATGATGTCAGCCACGTACGGGACGACCTGCAGCCCCGGGAATCGCTGGCACAGCTCGCGCTCGATCTCGAACAGCGGGTTCTCGGCCTGCTCCACCAGGACCAGGTTGGCCGGATCGAAGCGGGCGATCTGCCGGCACATCTCCGAGCCGATGCTCCCGCCCGCCCCCGTCACCATCACGATGCGGCCCTGGATGTACCGGCCGATCAGGTCCATGTCCAGCCGCACCGGATCACGCCCCAGGAGGTCCTCGATCCGCACCTTGCGGATCTGCGAAACGGTCACCTTGCCGTTGATCAGCTCGTCGATGCCGGGAACCGTGCGGAACCGCAGCGAGGTGCCCTCGCACATCTCGATCACGCGGCGAAGCTGCACGCGGGTGGCGGACGGAATCGCGATCAGGATCTCCTCGATGTCGTAGGCCTCGGCTATCTCCTTGATCCGGCCGGTCGGTCCGAGGACCTCCACGCCGTGGATCCGGACCCCCTGCTTGGCCGAATCATCATCGAGGAAGCCGACGACCTCGTAGCGATCCTCGCGCATCCGAAGAATCTCGCGGAGCACGGACTCGCCGGCGTTGCCGGCGCCAACGATCAGCAGGCGCGTCCGCTTGCTGCCGCTGCCGGGAGCGATCTCCTCGTGGTAGAGCCGCACGAGCATCCGCGCGCCGCTGACCAGGGCGATCGTGCCCGCCCAGTCCAGTAGGAACACGGACTGGCGAAAATCGGAGATCTTGTCGCCGTTCAGATCGAAGATCACCCGGCCGTCGTACATCCGCGTGTAGATGTTCGCCACCACAAAGTAGCCCAGGATGAAGATGACCACGCTGATGTGCGAGGCGATCGTGACGTTCACCAGGTCCCGCAGACTCACGTACCGCCAGGAAACGTCGTACTCGCCCCGCAGGCCGAACACGAACAGCTTCACGAACAGAACGAACGGCAGCATCGGCACGAACATCGCCGACAGCCACGCCGGATCACGCCGGAAGTTGAAGCCCAACCCGAAGCTCAGCAGCAGCGCCAACGAGAACAAGGCCGTATGAATGCCGATCAACGTCAGCCGCCGGCGCAACCCCAGCGATAGAAACGGGGCCGCCGGGGCCATCGAACTCTCTTGCGTCTCAGGCATAGTCGCTCCGTCAACCTCCCTGCGCCTGCAGCGCCTGGCGCATGGCGTCGGCCAGCGCCGCGGCAGGCGAATCCGGTGTGCCCTGCCGCGCCGCGGTGAACACATCCGCGAACACCGCCACCTTGTTCTCCACGTGCCACCGGTAGAACGCCGCCAGCAGGCGCAGGTCCGGGTCCATTCGCTCGGCGGCCATCGTACGAATCGCCAGCAGGTGCTTGTGCAGCTGGTCCTGCCGCGGGTAGAACTTCTGTGCAAAGTCGCCCCGGCCGAGCACCTCGGGCCACGTGACGGCCAGCGGGCCGATCAGCGAGGCCGCCTGGTTGTAGTCGCCCGTGGCTACCAGCGAGGCGATCAGCCCCATCGTCGGCTCGGGCCTGCCGGTCAGCAGCATCCGGGCCTGCCGGAACAACTCGATGGCGCCCGACTTGAAGGCATCGGATGTGCCCCACTTGGGTTGTTCGTCATGATACTGTTCGCTCTTGAGGGCCTCCATCGCCCTCTGGAGGCACGCCTCGCCCTGGTCCGAGAACTTGTCCAGCTGCCGCCGCGACATGTCCCGCATCGACAGGATCTGCTGGTCGAAGGCCGGACGGCTGGTCGGGCTTTTCGGACCTCGATCGGCGCCGACGGCGCTGGGGCTCGGACCAACGGGGGTGACATCCTTGAGGTCGAACGGGTGGCGGCCGAGCACCTTGGTGAAGCTGTCGGAATGGACCGTCGGATCGAACATCGTGTTTAAGCGGGGAATCTGCGGCTCATCGTAGCCCGGCACGGAGTCCCCCAGATACGAACCGATCGGTGCCGCCATGGGTGCCGCAAAGCCGTTGGCCAGGGGCGAACCGATCACGTTGAGCGTCTGACGCGCCGGCTGCAAATTCTGCAGGGAGAACTGGTAGGCCGGCACCCCGCCCCCTTCCGTGCCCAAGCCGGGAGTCAGGGCCGTCCCGGGAGCCAGGCTGCGGGTCACGGTGGCAACATCCGGCGTGCGCGAGACGAAGCCCTCGGTTGAATTCGTATAGCGCCCTCCGATCACTCCGAAGCTCGACAGCGGCGTGATAAACGAGCTGGGCATACTCAGGTGCTCGCCGACCTGGGCCCCGGCCGAGCCGGCAGTCACCAGAACGGTCAGTGCTCCCAACAATCGCCCCCACCGGGGGCTATATCGCCTGCCCATCATTGCTCCGACCCTCGTTGTCAGGAGTGTATCATACCGGAATATCCGGTTCGATCCAACCGGCTTGCCACGCGCCTACCGGGCTCAGAACCTGTGTTTACTGATTGGTGACTCGCCGTGTCGTCTTAAATCGGCCCTTGTGCGGCCTGTGCGGCTGTTTGTCTCGTGCATTAGACACATCGGCTCTGGCGGCCTTTTCTGAGAGCTGCAAGCCCGCATAAAGCTTTACAGCTCGGCACCATGGGGTCATACTGGTCCGCACCGGCGGCCGTTTTTCCTGTCAGGCTAGAGATACACCCATGGGGACGGCATGACGTTGGCCCGTACGAGCCACGCGGTAGACCCGGAGTAACGTACGTGTTCTTCCCAAGTACTGCGCCTCCAGCCATCGAAGCCCTGCGTGCGCTTTGGGCTGAGCATATGACCGTCCTGGCGGCGGCTCTCATCATCACGCTCCTGATGACGCCCGTCTGCCGTGCCGCCGCGATCAGCCTGAAGGTCTACGACATGCCGGATCGGCGGCTCAAGCCCCATGGCAAGCCCATCCCCTACCTGGGCGGCCTGGCAATGTGCCTGGGAATCGTAGTCCCGCTGGCCATGGCGATCCATTTCGACCCCGCGGTGGGCAACCCCAGGGCCTTGTGGGGCGTCCTGGCGGGGGCATTGCTGATCACCGCCACGGGCCTGGTGGACGATCTGATCTCCCTCAAGCCGGTCGTCAAAATCGCGGCCCAGATCCTGGCCGCCCTGATCCTGGCCTATAGCGGGGTGATCTTCAGGGCGGTCCCGGGCGGGATTGGGAAACTGGAGTGGTTGCCTCTCGATTCTCCCGTGCTGACCGTCCTCGGCGTGATCGCGCAGGTGGCCTTGATGGTCGCCGCCTGCAATGCCACGAACCTGCTGGACGGGCTCGACGGCCTGTGCAGCGGCGTGACGGCCATCATCGCCGTGGGGTTCCTGCTGATGGCTACCTCCATCGCCGGCTGGAGCCTCTGGGGCCAGGCGCCGCAGTACCAGTTCGCCCCGGTGATCATCATGATCTCGATGGCGCTGCTCGGTGCGGCATTGGGCTTCCTGCCCTACAACTTCAATCCAGCCAGCATCTTTATGGGCGATGCCGGCAGCATGCTGATGGGGTTTGTCTGCGCGACGCTGATCACGATGTTCGGCGAGCACGCCGGCATGCTCAAGTGGGTCGTGGGGGCGTTGGCGATCTTCGGCCTGCCCCTGTTCGATACGAGTCTGGCCTTCACGCGGCGGTGGCTCGACCACCGGCCGATCTTCCTGGGCGACCGCAGCCACTTCTACGATCAGCTGGTCGACCGGGGGCTGACCGTCAAGCAGGCCGTCCTTGTCTGCTACGCACTGGCGCTGGCCTTTGTACTGCTGGGCGTGGGCATCATCTTCATGCGGACCCGCTACGGCGTGGTGCTCTACCTGGTCACCTGCCTCGTGCTGGCCATCGTCGTCATCCGGGCCGGCATGCTGCGGGTGGATCGGCTGGCGGAGAAGACGCCGGCTAAAGCGACCAAAGACAGCACCGGTTAGCGCCTGCGCCTCCGGATGCTCGGCGATGTAATCCAGGTACACGTCCAGCAGCCCGACGCAGTCCAGGGCATCGTAGACGTCCATCCCGCCACCGTCCAATACGGTCCGGTCGCTTGATCTGAGAGCCATCGCCTGCGACTGGTGTCCCGGCAGGTCCACTGACTGCCCGAAGAAGCCCACAAGCGTTAACAGGTCGATGACATCCACACCGTTGTCGCGGTCGAAGTCGCAGGCCGGGTTCCACTTGGGATCCCCGGAGACGGTCCCGAACGCGTCGACCATGTACAGCAGGTCTATTACATCGACCGCCCCGTCTCCGTTGATATCCCCATAGAAGGCCTCGTCTGCCCCCATGTCTACGCGGGTGGGGGCCTCGTTCACTGCCGAGCGAATCAGGCGGGGCTGCCCATCAATGTCAGTTTCATCAGATTCCGGGACGTAGTCCGGGTTTCCGGTTCCCATGCAGGGAGATGCAGGAAGCAGGTGCAGGTCGCCGTTGTCATCGTCGCCTGTACCCCACACACCGTCAGTACCGGGGCTGTGGGCTCTGACGAATCGCGGATCAGCCTGAAGGTTCCCTTCACCCAGGTACCCGCCTTGAATGTCGCTGTAAGTAATGTGGACCGTGCTTGGGGCTCCCACCACGCCGTTAATAATCGTATTGCCCCAGACGATGCAACTGTCGAGATCTACCTGGCCCTGCTGAGCGACTATCATCTGGCCAGAGCTTTGGTTGCGGGCGATAGTACAGCCGCGCACCTGGCTCGACTGGGAGCTGCAGTACGCCCCGGGCGACGCTATTCCCGATGATCAGGCAGCTGCGGAGGCTGCATGCCCCGGCCGCGGCGGAGCCATAGAAGGCGAAGTTGTTGCTGATCGTGCAGTTGATAACCGTTGCGCAGTTGCTCAAGCCACCGCCGGTCATGCCTGAGTTTCCGCTGATCGTGCAATTGCTGATGGCTCCCGAGCATTCGTTCAAGCCGCCCCCGGCGGTTGCGGCCGTGTTTCCGCTGATCGTGCAATTGCTGATGGCCCCCGAGCATCCGTTCAAGCCGCCCCCGGCGGTTGCGGCCGTGTTTCCGCTGATCGTGCAGTTGATGACCGTGCCGGCGCAGTTGCTGATACCACCAACGTCACCGTTGTTGGACGTGATCTTGCAGTTCCGGATGATCGCTCCCGACCCGCCACCGTCAATGCCGCCCGCCCTGTCGGACGTAGGACCGGCGTTGCCGTTCTGGATCGTGAAGCCCTCAAGCACGCTGTCGCCCGAGAGCTTGACCACTGTATCCGTGCCGGTCGCCGACCCTTCGGGGCCGATGGTTGCCGGCCCGTCCCCCACCCGACGAAGCGTCAGCGTCATGCCCCCAAAATGAATGTTTTCTGGGTATGACCCCGGACTGACCTCAATGGCGTCGCCTGAGTCTGCGAGGTCAATCGCTGCCTGGATCCGCGGGTACCAGAGGTCCTTCTGCTTCGTGGCAGTGCCAATGTTGCGAACCAGGTTACGGGGAGCGAAGCAGGCAGTCGCGGTTCCCTGCCCGCCAGGCCCGTGCTGGTACACTTCATTGGCACCCACCACGTATGTTGCCGGACCGGATGAGAATACCTTGTTGACCCGTGAGAAGTCTCCTCCCACCGCCCCCGTCTGCGCCGACCAGGACCCCCACTGCTCCACAGGAGTGTGGTCGCGTGTGTCGAACGAGCTGTACCCTGTTGTTGTGCGGGTCGGTCACATAGATAAGGTGCTTGTCCTCATCGATGCTGATCCCGTAAGGGTAGATGAACTTCCCTGGTGCGCGACCCAGGCCGCCCCAATCTGCAACGTAGTTCCCGTCCTTGTCAATCTCCACGACTCGGTGGTTCCCGCTGTCGACAATGTACAGGTTTCCGCTGGCGTCGACAGCTATCCCCTGCGGAAGTTTGAGTTGCCCATCGAGCCCGGTGATCGTCGGCCCATAGCACCCCTGGAAGACAGGCACGCCTGTTTCCCCGGGTGGATTGGCAATGCTGCTGCTTCCGCTGATATCGTACCAGCGGATCCGGTTGCCGAGCCCGTCCGCAACATACAGACGCTGCCGGGTCTTGTCGACTGCGATGTCCCCCGTCCTCTCCGGGAACTGTCGGTACTGCGGGCCCATCGCTAGGACATCGTCCAGCCCGAACGCGAGGCGCAGGCCCAAAGTCGCCTGTGAGCCGTAATCGTCATCGATGCCGTAGAAGTCATATGGGGGAAGATCAGGCTTAATGGTTACTGCCCGCTTCGCTATGTCCCAGCGCTGAAGACGCTGAACGCTGTTGCCCATCCAGTCCACGATGTAGACCCATCCGTGGTTCTCATCCACCGCGATAGCTCCCGCGTCACTGAGCATGGTCCAATCCTTGTCGGGGTCGCCCCAGTCGTTCCAGCCTGCCTGAACGTCCGCAGAACCCCGGCGGAAACACCTCAACGGCACAGTCTCCCGTGGGCTGGTAGTAGTATCCGTCAGCATCGAGTACACCGAAGCCGCTTCCCCCGCTCCACGACCCGACGAAGGCTCCCCGGCTGTCGGGCATCGGTCGTGCAACCGGGGGCGGGGTCCGCGCCACGGTCACTTCGTCGGTCCAGAAACCGCCCGCGCCGTCGGAGGCACAGAAAAGGCGATAGCCCGCTGATGGATCGTCGGACTCACGCTTGACGAAGAACACGACCGGTACGTCGCTGCCGACGAAGGCCAAGGCCCGCACCAGGACTGGCCGGTCCGATGTGTGGACCGCAGGCGTAGACTCCTCCCACCCGCCCGAGCCGTCCTCGCGCATGCAGCGGATGGCCAGGGGATTGGCCGCGTCATGCCACGCAACCCAGATGCGATCCTGCGAGTCCTTCGCGACCACGAAAGGGACGCCGTTGGCGGGCAGAACCGAGGAGTCGGCCAGCGTCACATATGATGGAACCGTAAGCGATGTCCAATGCACGGCGGCGTGATCGTATTTCAGTACCCGCAGGTTGGACGGTTGTACAGGGTCCCGATAGAACATGTAGACCGTGCCGTCGGCCTTGGCCAGCGTCGGCCGGTAGGACATCGGGATCTGGGCACCAGAGAGGTTCTGGATCGTCGACGCGAGCAGGTTGGAGTAGGCCCCGCCGGGCTGGCCATCGTGCCACGTGGCGTGACCCCAGTCGGTGTATTGCCAGGCCAGCTGCCCGGACTGCCATCCATCAGGTCCGGGGTTGTCCGGGTCCTGCCCCCACCAGAGCCAGGTCGGCTGTCCCCCGCCTGGGTCCGTGTGGTAGAGGGCCGCTGCAAGCAGAAATGGCTCGAGGGACGGGGCGCCGGCCTCCCAAGGGGCGTACACCGGGCTGTATAGGAACGTCACCAGAAAGTTAGATCCGGATTGGAGCCCGGTCGGCACCCCCGAGTGAGGAATGCAGGTCACCACGGGGTATATGTGGGCCATCCTGATGCCGTTCCAGCGGGACCTATCCCTAGGCGCGGCGAAGGGGGTACAGGTTGGGTCTTCCGCGCCTCCCGTACGCCCCCTAGCCCAACTTTCGCACTTGGACAGGGCCAAAGGCCCTGCCGGTAGCGCCAGCCCCAGTTTTTCTCAAAGGTCGGCACTACAGGAGGACGGGGCCGCGGGCAGGATCGCCTCGCCGCCGCGGATCCGCGGCGGGGGCTGCGCCGGCAACCGCAGGGGCAACTTGTCCAGCACCAACTCCTGCTCCGCCTCCGGCTCGATGTACCGCGGCATCACCAAGAGCCGGCCATCGGTCGTCGGGATGCACACGTCCACCATCCGGATCAACGCCAACTTCTCCAGCACCGCTTGCGGCGTCAGACCGGCCCCCGCCGGCCGCAACTTCATCCGCAGGCTGGCCAGCAAGGCATAGCCCAGGAACGCCACCAGGATGTGCGCCTCTACCCGTGCCTGCGTCTGATGCTCGATCGGACGCAACGCCAGGTCTGTCTTGAAGTGCTGGAAGGCCTGCTCCACCTGCACCAACTGCATATACATCTGCCAGAGGCTCACGCCGTCTTTGGCGACGCCGGCCGGCAGAAAGCCCCGCAGCAGGTACGCCCCTTCCCGCTGCCGCCAGGCCCGCCCGCCAGCCCCATCGAACCCGCAGCGGAACGTCGAGCGGCTCACCGGCTCACCCTCTTGGGGCAGGTGGATCTTCACGAACCGCTTGACCTGCCCCGCCTTCGACCGCAACGCCCCGATCTTCTGCAGCAATACGTCCCGGCTGACCTTGCGACGCTTCAGGGCATTCAGGCCTTTGACCAGTCGCTTGAGCCGGCGTCGGTGGATCGCCTGCTCCTTGCTACGGCGATCCTCGCTACGGGCCAGCACATACACCTCGCCCTCCTGCTGGATCAGTTTGACCTGCAATCCCTCGTGCACCTGGCTCCAGGACTGATCCAGCAGGGCTTGTTCCATCTGGCTCAAGCGGCTCTTGGGCGTGCCCACCAGGTAATGGATGTCCTCGGCCCGCATCTCCCGCAAGGTCTGCTCGGTCGGCACGCCCCGGTCCATCACCCAGATCCGGTTGGCCTTGCCGTAGAGCGACTCGATCTTGCGCAGGAAGGTCCTCAGGGTGGTGTTGTCCACCGTGTTGCCCGCCAGGACCTCGTAGGCCAGCGGCAGTCCGTCCGGCGTGACCACCAGGGCGATGACCACCTGCCGGCAGTCGCCCCGACCGTCGCGGCTATAGCCATGCCGGGCCTTGGGGATCTGTTTACACTGACCCTCGAAGTACGTGCTGGTCAGGTCGTACAGCAGGATGTCGAACTTCGCATCGAACAGGGTCCGCCACTGGTCCACCAGGTGTTGGTGCAGGGCGTCCTTGTGCGCCACCAGCCGATCCAGGCAGCGATACAGCCGATCCTTGCCTACCGCCGCAAAGTCCACCCCCAGCAGTTCATCCAGGGCCGTCTGCAGGAACCACTGCCGGTGCACCTGCCATTCACTGGCCGGCGCCACCAGCCGGTTGATCGCCAGGATGGCCAGGACCTGCTGCCAGGGTACGTCCCCTCGCTGATCAGCCAGGCAGTGGGTCCAGAACCGATCCAACTGCAACTGGCGCCAGAGCGTCAGGCCCAGCCAGCAGTCCCCGAAGGCCCGCGCCCGCCGCACGCGCAGGTCGCTCATCCGCAACGACAGGGCATTGACCGCGTCGGCCGGGATAGGTCGATCCTCGGGAAACAGCGACATCTGGCAGGTTTCGTGCCGCTGCTCATCGAAGACTTCCAGACTCTTTCGCCAGGCGGCCTCCTGGTCATCGTTGATCTCGCCGAGGTAGAGCACCTGGCGCTGGACCACGCGATCGGCCGCCAGGCGGCGGTTCTCCACCACGCTCCAGTAGCGATGCCACTTGCCGTTCTTGAAACGCCGTTTGCTCCGCAGGAACATGGCCCAGCTTATAGCCCACGCCCCGGCCGGCTTACAAGACTTGCCGCCCAAGTAGGTCGGCACTACACGCCAAAACGACTGGAAAACCGCACGCACGTCCCCGCCGCACCCGTTGGCGGCTCAAAGATTCTCGCAAAGTGCGAAGGTTGGGCTAGGCGGACCCATTCCACCACTCCCATATGTCCTGCGCCCCGTGTCCGGCGATGTCGTGCGTGAAGAGGTAAGTGCGCAGCAGCACCGCCGAATGCATGTCCCCCGGCGGCCCACTGCCCGACGAGCAGCCCCGTGTGGCTGTAAGGGTCATAGTCGAACCCACTGCAGGTGCATCCCCAGTCCGTGTGCCACTGACCCCAGAGAGTGTTCGGGTTTGCCGTCGTCGCGACGAGCTCACAGTACTGGGAGCCCCCGTTCCACCGCAGGCAGCCCGACCCATCGAACCTCAACGCGTAGGTGTCGCTGTGTTCGTCGGTGTTGGCTCCGCCGAACAACAAGTGCGAACTGACAGTCCCGAAGAACGTGCCGGGCGGATCAAGGGGATCCCGTGCCAGGATCATCTGCTTGTCGTACCAGACCGCATTGTTCAAGAAGACTGGGATCTTGTCGCTCGTAGCCAAATCGCTCCAGCTGCCTGCGCCACCTCCAGAATCTGCCACGCCGGCCCCCGTGTCTGATATTCTCCACTTATCCGCCCAGCCACCGTGTTCAGGCCCGTGTGAAAGAGGTATACGAGGTCGCCCGGCCCGCCACCTGCGCCGGTGCGTGCTCACCGTAGGCATGGGGCGGTAGGCCGGCATATCCTGAAGAGCGACCGGCTGCCCCGTGTCCACCGGAATGCCGTTGTTCATCAGCTGCCAGATTGGCTGCCAATCCGCTCGGCTCTCCGCCGTGAAACTTACCAGCGTCAAGAGGACCGCACCGACCGCGCAACAATGTCCCGCGCAACGCATGGTACTCCTCCGATGCAAACCTCCCCCTGACTGCGGACGGAGCCGCCCGCCCGAAATGCCCCTTCTGCGATGGACCGCTGCAAGCCTGAAGCCACAGATTGGAAGTCGTCTGGGGCAACCACCGCCCGAACCCGAGGCTCCGGGGCAGGCATGTCATGCGGGCTTTCGCCGTCGGGGCAGCCCGAGGCACGCCAGCCCCAGCAGCGCCAGGCTCCCTGGCTCCGGAAGGCTCAAGAGGAACCCGTGATCGCCCCCCTCTCCGAGCACGTGAGTCGCGCCCACAATGCTGTTCCCTGAAATGCCATAGGCCATTGTCCCGAAGGAGCCGGGATAGGTCAGCCCGGTCCATGTCGTGCCGTCGTACAGGAATCCCTTCCAGTCAGGGGAATGGGCGTTCGGATAGTACGCCCCGACCACCAAGTTGCCCGAGATCCCGTCGCACATCGTTGCATACGCATTCGGAAAGCTCAGGAAGGACCAGTTCTGTCCATCATAGACAAACCCGGCGGAGCCGGAATACCCCACCACCTTGCTCCCGGATATCCCGTAGGGAACGGGGGAATATCCGTCGGGCAATTGCAGTGTGGTGTAGCTGTTCCCATCGCGAAGGAACCCGTTGTCAAGCGACAATTATCCTTCCTCTTCAACGACAATTAGATCTCCCGATTCCGCCGCCGTGGTCGTGGTTGTTGGTTTCTTTCTTTTTGCTCCTTTTTCTTTCTTTGTAACTGCCTGTGAGTTCCTGTGAATTGCTGTGAGATTGTCAGAGTGCCCGGCCGGTCGTCACTCGGGGGAGGGGTCGGTGGCGTCGGGCCGGTTCTTTTTGGCCTGCTCGATCCGATAACTTGGGACGTTCAGTTCCAGGATCACGCAATGGTGCACCAGCCGGTCGATTGCCGCGGCCGTGGTCATCGGGTCCTTGAAGATCGCCTCCCACTTCGAGAACGGCAGGTTGCTGGTGATCATCACGCTGCCCCGCTCGTACCGCTCGGCTAGCAGGGTGAATAGCACCTCCATCTCTTCCCGGCTCTGCTGGACGTATCCCAGGTCGTCGATCAGCACCGCTTCGTAGCGGCCCAGCTTCTGGATCAACCGACTGAGTTTCAGATCCCGCTTGGCCGCCAGCAGGTCCTGCACCAGCCGACTGCACGTGCTGAAGTACACCTTGCGGCCCTGGCGAATCAACTCCTGCGCCAACGCGCACAAAAGGTGCGTCTTGCCACCGCCGACGCTGCCGAAGACCAATACGTTCTCCCGGCGATCCACGAAGTCTGCCTTCCAGCAGCGTCCGCACCTGCCGGGTGACCTTGGCCGGCAGCCGCTTCAGGTCGAAGCCGGCCAGATTCTTCTCCGCCGGCAATCGCGACTCCCGCAGGCATCGCTCAAGCCGGTGTTGCCGGCGAACCTGGCACTCGCGTTGGACCAGCGTCAGCAGGAACTGCTCGTAGCTGAGGGTCTCCTGTTCCGCCTGCCGGGCCAGTTCCTCAAAGCACTCCCGGATCGTCGGCAGGTGCAGTTCCCGCAGGCAGGCTTCCAGAGTGGCCTTCTCTTGCTCGGGAGGTTTCATACGGTCACCTCCTGGCCGATCATCAAGGCGTCATACGCAGCCAGGTCCACCGGCTCGATTCGGACCTGCGTGACCGGCGGGATCGCCTCCCGGCGGTCCACCAAGGCTTCCACCGCCTCCAGACAGATCGGCTGACCTTCCTGCAACAGGTGCCGCAACGCCTCATCCACCCCGTCCTGTGTCTGGCGAGCCGCCAGGTACAGGATCCGCAGGTACGTCTTGACCCCACGCTCGGCCTGCGTGTCTTTCAGGTGGTCGTATGCCATCCGGAACCGGCTCGTGGGGAACAGGTCCTCCCGATAGCGGTACTGTTCGAAGGCCCCGGGCTTGCGGACCAGCCAGTCGATGATGTGCCGGTACGAGAACCTGGTGCCGCTGCCGGCCGCGAAGCCGCCCCAACCGCTCGATGAGCCGCTGGGCGTACCAGATCTCCAGGTGCTCCGCATAGAGCCGGACTTCCACCTTCTCCCCGATCAGCCGGCTGTCCACCGAGTAGATGTTGCGATCCACATGGATCAGGCTGCCGGTATCGACCTTCACATCCAGCCGCTGGGCGCTTTCCAGCCGCCGATCCGGCAGGTCGCGCAGGAGGGCCTGTTCCTCCGCCAACCGCGACCGCCGCCCGGCGTTGAGCTGCTCAAACAACTCGCCCAGGAAGGCCTCATAGAGTTCCCGGCTGGCAAAGTCCCGGCCGTCGCGCAGCAGCAGGGCCTGCTCCAGAGCTTGCTTGAAGCGGTGATGACGCTGCTCCACATCGCCGTTCTCGTTGGCCTTGCCGGCCTGAATCCGCTGCCCCAGCAGCCCGTAATGATCCAGCAACCCCTGGTAGCGCCGCGTGAACTCCGGCTCGCTACGCGATCCCGCCTCCAGGAACCGGGACAGGTTATGCACCGCCGCCGACAACCGATCCGTTCGATGCTCGGCCGGGACTCCGCCCAAGGCCCACAGGGCGTCCTGCAGGCCTTGCGAGAGGCTCTCATAGCTCTCCGAGAAGCAGACCGTGCCGTGCTCCCAGTTCGAGTACGTCAACACGAAGTGGTAAATCATGTGGTCGAACGGCTGGCCGGCGATCGTAATGCCCAGCTCCGACAGGTGGGTGAAGTCCGACTGGCAGAGTCGGCCCGGCTCGTGCACCTGGGCGAAGAACACCTCCCGCGGCGGTCCTTCCAGCGCCCGCCAGGTCTTGATCCCGCGCTGAAACGACCGCAACTGCCCATCCTGGAACCTACCTGGATGCCTCCGCTGCAACGCCTGGAACAGCACCTTGGCCTGCAGCCCCGGATTGACCGCCAGTTCCTGGCGGAACCTCGTCCCAAACCTCCGCGAAGGGGTCGCCCCGCGTCCGCCACGTGTGAGCAGCTGCGATCTCGCCGGGCAACCGCATCAGCCGCCGATACTTCCGTGCGGTCGTCACGTCCATCCCCGCCTTCGCCGCTGCCACCACCTGTGAGTCCTCTGTCTGTAACAACCTATGTAACCTCCTGACTTGCTGGTCTGTGACCATCCAGGCTCCTTTTCGAAGGAACCCTGAATAGCCGACCACCTCTCAAAAGCCAGGGAGTTTTAATTGTCGCTGACAGGGAATTCTAATTGTCGCCCAACAACCCGTAGCCGTACCCGCGGGAGTCCGTGTAGACGCCTACAACTCTTCCGGCACCGATCCCGTATGCATGGGTGTCATAGGCCCCCGGGTAGTCGAAGGCAGCCCACTGTTCCCCGTCGTACAAGAAACCGTGCCAGTGGCCGGCGCCATCCTCGTCAGCTCCCGACGACATTGGTCCCGGAAATCCCCCGGACGTTGGTCGAGGAGGATCCAGGATAATCGAGGGTCCGCCATATGCCGGAGGAATAGGTGAACCCGTGCAGCGAACCAGCAGCGTCACCGTAAGTGCCCACAATGGTGCCGCCGTCGGTCCCGTACAGGTCGGTCTCCTCCGCCCCCGGGAAATCCAGCCGCGTCCACGCCCAGGTGGAGGGGTCCATGATCGCACCCCCAGCTGTGCCGGCCAGGATGCACCAGGCAAGAACGGCCTGTAGCGCTGGCGTGCAGATTCCTTGCGCGATGCGAAGGACTTGCCTGCCGCGAGTCATAACTGCCGGCGCCGCATAAGGTTGCGGGCTAAGATCGCACTGCGGAGTCCTCACGATGATCTCCTTCCCCTGTCACCTCTGGCAGCGGCGTGCTTGGGCCTGCCGTACCCGGGGGCAGGCCAGCCATCCGCAAGCTGTGGGAGGGGGCACAGGTGCACGCTGGGCGGCTGCCTTCCCCTCTCCAAGATATATGCATACAGGATGCAGGTGGTCGTATCAAGGCAAATCCGGACAGATTCTGGTGACATAATCTGTCACTCCGGCGGCCAGAGTGGCCCGGCGTGGGATCGCGCCTGCGACATCCGCTCGCAGACAGATATCCCGATAGGCAGTGTCTTGGACGTCACCCGGGGGATCGCGGCAGCTCGGCTCCACCGTCCCGGTGCAGGCAAGATGTAAGCCTGCTGCAAGCCTCGCGCAACCCTCCGCAGGAGCCCTCGAAGTCTGGTCCTGTTGGCGGTATCTGGTCTGGTCACTACCTGTAGCCGGTTCTGACTGACTGGCCGACAGGCTACGCCAGGCCTTCCAAGCCGCAGATCCGCAGAACGTCCCGCAGGTCCGTCACGCACGCATCCGCCGCGCCGCCCGGCGGGGCCGGTTCGTCGCGGTAGATGCCCGCCTCGGGCAGGTACTGAACCGTATACCACCCCAGCTGCCGCGGACCCGGGAAGTCCTTTCGCGGGTTGTCCGCCACGTACGTGCACTGCCGGCCGGTCACCGCGAAGCGGCGCATGAGCAGTTCGAAGGCGGCTGGCGACGGCTTGCCGCAGCCCGGTCCCAGTTCGTCCGTAAAGACGATCGCGTCGACGCACGCCGCCAGCCCCAGGGCATCGGCCTTTCGCTTCTGCTGCACGGCTGGGCCGTCCGTCACCACGGCCAGCGCCAGCCCCGCGAAGCGGAGGGCCCGCAGCGCTTCGGCTGCATCGTCGCGCAGATGGATCTCGGGTACATGCAAGCGGTACACCTCCACCAGCGAGGGTACCTCGACACGGTCTTGAAACCCCGGGGCCGCCAGGAGCGTATCGAAGATCCTGCGGCGGTCGCCGGATTCGAAGGTCCGCCACATCCGCTCGAACAGGTTCGCAGGCTGCGCCGCGCCGCGGCCCGCCAGGTGGTCCGCGACCGCGCGCAATCCGCTGCGGACGTACTCGACCTCCGGGTAGAGCGTGTCATCCATATCGAAGGCGACCAGCCCGAATCGGTGGTCCGGCGGAAGGGAGGTTGCAGCCGCACGGTCAGTCATGGGTACTGGAATCCAGTCATGGAGCGGTTCAGGTCGCCCCGGCTGCGCCGGCGCCACCCGTCAGGTCCCGCGGGGACACGACAGCCGCCTGGATCTGGCTGGCCGGCCCCTGCGTGTCCTGGCCGGCGCGGGCTGTCCCGCTGCTGTCGAGATAGACGGCATCGTCGAAGCGCAGCATGACCACGCCGTCGGTGATGGAAACGGTGTAGTCCGGCTGTCGCCCCAGGGCCAGGTCGATGAGCCAGCGGTGGAAGGGCGCACCCGCCTCGATCGAAAGGGGGCTGCCTCCGCCGAAGCGGGCGTTGACCTCGGTCCAGCTGATCTGCCCGTTGGGACGTAGGAACCCCTGGATGTTGATCACGCCGAAGGCATCGGGCAGGTTGGCCGCCACTTGCGTGGCCTGCCGGATGATCTCCGGGTTCAGGTTGACCATCGACTTGACGACCTCGCCGCCGCGGATCTCCAGGCGAATCCGGGGGATAACGCAGTGGACCCGGCGGTCCGGGTCGATGAAGGCATCGACCGTGAACTCCTGCCCGTCGAGCATCTCCTGGACGACGAAGGTATCGGCGCGGGCCAGCATCCAGTCCTGCAGCCGCCAGGAATCCAGCAACAGGGTGTTCTTGCCTGCCGAGCCGTGGCGCGGCTTGACGAAGGCCGGCAGTCGCGGGCGGCTCTGAAGGGCCTCGGCGAGGGTCTGAGTATGGGGTGTGCCCAGTCCCAGGCCCTGCAGCCAGTGGTAGGTGCTGAGCTTGTCCCGGGTGATCTGGGTGGTCATCGGGCCGCAGCAGGCCAGCAGGCAGCCCTGGGCGACGACATCCTGGCGAATCTCCGCCAGCGAATGCAAGTCTGTGTCAGCCAACGGGATGAGCAACCGCACGCCGGATTCGCTGACAACCTGGCGGATCGCCTGCCCAAAAGCCGGGTGGTTGCCGGGCGGCACGGCAATGACCTGGTCGCAGTAGAAGGCAGCTGGGCGCGGGCCGGCTCGCAGTCCAGTCCGATAATGGTACAGGCGATCCCGGCATCCAGGCAGGCGCGGCGGAAGTGCCGGACCAGTTGCACGCGACGACCAATGCACGTGAACGCGATCGCCAGGTCAGATCTCACGAACTCCGCTCCTGCCTGCGCCTCGATGCTTCCGGCTCGACGCTGGCCTGCCGGGAGTACCGCTGCTCGTAAATCCCTTGCCGGCCGAAGACGGACAGCAGAGTCTTCCATAATATCCAAAGGTCGAAGGAAACGCACGCCCGCTCGACATACTGCACATCCATCTCGAGTTTGTCCTCAATTGTCAGGTGGCCGCGCCCCATGACCTGAGCCAGCCCGGTCAGCCCGGGGCGGACCTCCAGGCGGCGGCGTTGGCGAGGGTCCCACTCGGCCATCTGCCGCAGGTACAGCGGCCGGGGACCTACCAGGCTCATTTCGCCCTTGAGGATGTTCAGCAGCTGCGGCAGTTCGTCGAGGCTGGTCTCCCGCAATCGCAGGCCCAAGGGCGTGACCCGCGGGTCGACGGCGTCGTGCGGGGAGGCCCCGAAGGGGTCCGTGTCGGATCGCATCGTGCGGAACTTCAGGCAGGTGAACGGCTGCCCCCCCTGCCCGGCCCGCTCCTGGCGGAAAACGGCCGGGCCCGGCGAGCCGCGGCGGATCAACAACCCGATCAGCAGCATCAGCGGCGCCAGCAGCACCAGCAGCATGGCCGCGGCCACCCGGTCGAAGATGTACTTGGCAAACAGGTATCCAACCTTCGGCATAGCCAAACGACCCACGGCCGAATATCGGCGACAAGTATCCTACACGATACAACTTGAGTTTGAAACGGCCTGTTTCTATACTCGGCCTTGTCTGGTCCGCAAACCAGTAGGACTCCGAAAAAATCAAAAATGCCAGCTATTGTCGACAATGCCATTTGTTGGCCGGGTGGAGCAGGCCTCCGTCATGCGATCGGGTGAGTCAGAATTAACAGGATCCGTGGCTGCGGCGCCGATACTAGGCGAACGGATGGAAACGGGTCGGCTCTGGCCGATCTGGGTGATAGCCTTCGGCGCGGCGCTGGCCCTGTACGCAGCCACCGTCACGCCGGATGTCCTGATGATGGACTACGGCGAGTACCAGAGATCGACGTGGATGTTCCCTCACATCGAGCCGCCGCAGGGGCTGGGCAGCCTGGTCCGCGTACACATCAACTACCTCATGGCAGCCAAGATCTTCGGATCGCTGGTCCCGGTTGGACAGTGGGCCGTGCGGGCCAACCTGTTTTCGGGGTTGGCCGGGGCCATAGCTGTCGGTAACGCCTGCGTCCTGGCATTCGCCCTGACCCGGTCGAGGGCGGCTGCGAGCCTGACGTGGCTGGCCCTGGCGCTGGGCCAGACGTCCTGGCTCTACGCCGTGATCGCTCATGTTCTGTCCTTTCAGGCGGCGACGATTTCCACCGAGTTACTGTTCTTATTCCTATGGGCCCAATCGGGAAGATTCCCATGGTTGCTGGCCCTCTGGGCGGTCAACGGCATTGCATGCGGCGCCCACGTTCAGAACGGCTTGGCCACACCCGTCTACTTGGTCGTCCTGATAGCGGCTTTGCGACAGGGCCGAATCGACCTCAAGCAAGTGGTCCTATGTCTGGGAGTATGGCTGGCATGCTTCAGCCCTTACCCCGCTTTCTGCCTTCGCCAGTGGATGGCTCAGGAAAGGGGCGGATCGGTCCTTGCATCGATGACGATGGGCTCGTGGGCCGGCCGGATGTGGCAGCTGAACCCGCGAGTGTGGGTGCGGGGCCTGCTGGCCATCGGGCTGAACTATCCGACCGGCCTGGCGCTGTTCTACATACCAGGGGTCATAGCCTTAGCCAGATTGGCCCGGCCGAGTGGCTTTCGTTGGGCCTGGCTGGCGGTAATCGCGCCGAATCTGCTGTTTGCCATGACCTACAACGTACCTGACCAGCAATCCTTCTTCATACCGACGTATGCGGCAGCCGGCCCTTTGATCGGCCTGGGGGCAGCCTGGGTGCTGCGAGGCCGCTCAGCCTGGGCGGCGGCCTTGCTCCTGGGGGTATTGGTCATACCCGTTTACGCCGCCTTGCCAACGATCGTGCGGCAACCTGAGATCGCCAAGCGACTGCCATTGCCAAGGCCGAACTCACTAGCCTATCGCGATCCATACGAATTCTACCTGAAACCATGGAAAACCGGCTGGCATAACGACCGCCAATATCTGGAGAAGGCCCTGGGAAGCCTACCGCCCGAGGCCGTGTTCTTCTGCAACCAGACGATCTTCGACGGGCTCAGGACGTTGCAGGTCGTGGAGTCGCAGCGTCGGGACGTGATGCTGAACCCGGAGCCGGCCGAGACTCGGCAGGAACATCAACAGGCAAGGCAAGACGGGAGCCGCATGGCAAAGGCCGGTCTACACGTGGGCCCCGACGGGTCTGTCGGTACCGCGGATCCTGAACGACCACTGCCGCTTCATCCCGAGGGACTCGATCTGGGAGGTCCTGCCGCCTCAGGATGCCGATGGATTCATCCGGGACCTGGGCGGCGGGTCGACCGGCTGAACCTGCCCGGCGCTGGCCTGAGCCGCCATGTCTGTCCATAATGGGCTGCGCCAGGCGGCACTTGCGGGACGGACCGCGTGGACCGCCCGAGGCAGGAGTCGGCAGAATCGTGCGCGTACAGGTTCTTCGCCCAGCCGGAGATGATCTCGTGAGCCAGGCACCCGCCAAACCGAAAGTCAGGGTCCCGCTGCTGGACCTGGGGCTGCAGAACGGACCCTTTCGGGCCCGGATCGCGCAGGCCGTGGACGAGGTGGTCCAGTCCAGCGCCTTCTGCCTGGGCCCACAGGTCGAGAGGTTCGAGAAACAGGCGGCTGAATACCTCGGCGTGCGGCACACCGTCGGCGTATCCAGCGGCACCGACGCCCTGCTGTGCGCGCTGATGGCGATCGGCATCCAGCCCGGCGACGAGGTCATCACCACGCCGTTCACGTTCTTTGCAACGGCCGGATGCATCGCCCGGTTGAATGCCCGGCCCGTCTTCGTGGACATCGAGCCGGAGACGTTCAACATCGACACGCGGACGGTCCACAAAGTCGTCACCAGCAAGACCCGGGCGATCCTGCCGGTGCACCTGTACGGCCAGAGCGCGGAGATGGACCCGATCCTGGAGGTCGCCCGGCGCTTCGACCTGAAGGTGATCGAGGACTGCGCAGGCCATCGGGGCAACGTACAAGGGCCGCAAGGTCGGCGGACTCGGCGATATCGGCTGTTTCAGCTTTTACCCTACGAAGAACCTCGGCTGCTTCGGGGACGGCGGCCTGATCACCACGAGCAACGACGACCTGGCGCGGATGTGCCGGCTGTTGCGCGGGCACGGCATGGAGCCGAAGTACTACCACAAGCACGTCGGGGGGAACTTCCGGCTGGATTCGCTGCAGGCGGCCGTGCTGTCGGTGAAACTGCCGAGTCTGGAAGGCTGGCATGAAGGACGGCGGCAGAACGCGGCCTTTTACGATGGGGCGCTGGCTGGTCTGCCCATAGGCCTGCCGGTCGTCCGGCCGCACGGACAAAGCGTCTACAACCTCTACACGATTCGCGTGCCGGACGGCAGGCGGGACTCGCTGCGGCAGCATCTGACGCAGGCCGGAATCGGCACCGAGGTCTACTACCCCCTGCCGCTGCACACGCAGGAGTGTTTCGCTTCCCTTGGCTACAAGGAGGGCGACTTCCCGGCCAGCGAGGCGGCGGCGCGAGGTGCTGAGCATCCCGGTCTATCCGGAGCTGACGCGGGAGCAGAGGCAGTACGTAGTGGACACAATCAAGGGGTTCTACCGGTAAGTCCAGAACGGAAGGCCAGAGCTACAGATGCGAATCATCAATATCGTCGGCGCCCGACCGAATTTCATGAAGATCGCCCCGCTGATGGAGGCGTACAAGGCCCATAGGGCCATCGAGCCCATGCTGGTGCACACCGGCCAGCACTACGACGAGCGGATGAGCGACCTGTTCTTCCGCCAGCTCGGCATCCCGCAGCCGGACATCAACCTGGGCATCGGCGGCGGCAGCCATGCGCGTCCAGACGGCGGAGATCATGAAGGCCTTCGAGCCGGTGGTGCTGGAGCACAAGCCGGCGGCGGTGCTGGTGGTCGGGGACGTCAACAGCACGATCGCCTGCGGCCTGGTGGCGGTGAAGCTGGGCATCAAGCTGGTCCACGTCGAGGCCGGACTGCGCAGCGGCGACCGCACGATGCCCGAGGAGATCAACCGCCTCCTGACCGACGCCATCAGCGACATGCTTTTCTGCACCGAGCAGAGCGGCGTGGACAACCTGCTGCGCGAGGGCGTGCCTAAGGACAAGGTCTACCTGGTCGGCAACGTCATGATCGATACGCTCCTGAAGAACCGCGCCAAGGCCGACCAGAGCACCATCCTCACCGACCTGGCACTGACAGCCGGCAACTACGCCGTCCTGACGCTCCACCGGCCCAGCAACGTGGACGACCCGGCTGTGTTCGGGCGCCTGCTGGACGCACTGGAGGTCGTGCAGCGGGACCTGCCGCTGGTCTTCCCGATCCACCCACGGACCCGCAACAACCTGGCCAAGGGCCAGCTCGGCGGGCGCGTGGCGGGCATGAAGAACCTGCGGATGATCGACCCGGCGGGGTACCTGGACTTCCTGAAGCTCACGGCCAACGCCAAGGTGGTGCTAACGGACTCGGGCGGCATCCAGGAGGAGACGACGATCCTGAAGGTGCCGTGCATCACCATGCGGGAGAACACCGAGCGGCCGATCACCTGCGAGGTCGGCTCGAACCACCTGGTCGGCACGCAGCCGGCCAACATCCTGGCTGCCTATCGGCAGGTAATGTGCGGCCAGGGCCGGGAACCGGGCATCCCGCCGCTGTGGGACGGCAAGGCAGCGGAACGAATCGCGGCGATCCTTGCGGAGAAACTGGCCTGAACCGTCTGGTGAGAGCATACTGGACCGCCAAGGGCGTCGGCTGGGACAACCTGCCGCGCCGGTTGCTGCAGGCCTGGCGCATCCACAGCGGACTGCTCGGCCGCCGCCTGGCCCCGGGCCGATTCAGCCGGCAGGCCTTTGAGCGAAGCTGCGCCGAGGGTTCTGCCCGGCAGCGCGACCTTTGGCGGCAGCGACGGCAACGTTTCCTGCTGATTCCTTCGGCCGAGAGCATGCGCCGCACATGCGATGATGCCACCTTTCGAACCGCTGTGCTGGAGGTCTGCAAGAAGGCGCTGGCGGGCGAGTATCTGTTCTTCGACCACTGGTATGGCCGCCTCGGATGGCCGCCGAGATTCAGCCTCGATCCCGTACACGGGATCGAGTGGCCCGTTGGGCCACATTGGATGCGCAGCGTCCGCTCGGGCCCGCCCCGCGATGACATCAAGCTGGTGTGGGAGGCGTCGCGATTCACGCTGGCCTACCACTTCGCCCGCGCCTATCGACGCAGCGGCCAGGAACGCTGGGCGGAGGCGTTCTGGTCGATGCTCGACGCGTGGATCGAGCAGAATCCCCCGGAGCAAAGCGTCGCCTGGGGCTGCGGCCAGGAGATGACCTTTCGCCTGATGGCGATGATATTCGCCGCGGTCGTCACGCTCGACAGCCCGGCTGCCACGGACCCGCGACTGGCGTCTGCGACCCGGTTGGCGTGGCAGATCGGCCGGCACATCAGCGTAAACATCAACTATGCCCGTTCGCAGAAGAACAACCACGCCATCAGCGAAGCCGTGGGGCTGTGGACCATCGGCACGCTGTTTCCCGAGCTGCGGGAGGCAAGCCGGTGGCAGGCGGATGGCGGGCGCATCCTGGCCGCCGAGGTCCGGCGCCAAGTCTACGACGACGGCAGCTTCGTTCAGCACAGCCTCAACTATCACCGCGTGATGATGGACGACCTGCTGTGGGCCCTGGCCCTTTCCGGCCGGGCGGAGGCCCCGCTACCGCCGCAAGTGCAACATCGCTTTGCGCGCGCGACCGGCTGGCTCGAGCAGATGATCGACCCTGCCAGCGGCCGGGTTCCCAACTACGGCTCCAACGACGGGGCCAACGTCCTGCCGCTATCCTGCTGCGATTATCTGGACTACCGCCCCAACGTGCAGGCAGCCCGGCTGCTGCTGGACGGCGGGCGCCCCTTTGAAGCGGGTCCGTGGGACGAGAAGGCCCTCTGGCTGATCGGGGAATCGGCGCTGACAGGGTCGACGAAGCCGCTGGCCCGTCCTGCCGCGACGGCCTTTGCGGACGGGGGATACTACATCCTCCGCGGCCGGGATTCCTGGGGCATGATCCGCTGCCACACGTACCGCGACCGGCCGGCCCAGGCCGACATGCTGCACCTGGACCTGTGGTACCGCGGGCTGAACGTCCTGCGCGACACGGGCAGCTACAGCTACAACTGTCCCGAGCCCTGGAAGCATTACTTCCATTCGACCGCGGCCCACAACACGATCGAGATCGACGGGCAGGATCAGATGATCAAAGGCCCGGCGTTCCTGTGGTTCCGGTGGACGCGGTCCAGACTGTTACGGTTCGAGGCCCCGGTCGAGGGTACCACCGACGGCTTCGAAGGCCAGCACTTCGGCTATGCCGGTCTGCCGGGCGGCGGCGTGATCCACCTGCGTCGAGTGAGACGCACGGACGACCAGTGGGAGATCCGCGACCTGCTGCAGGGAGGGGGCCGACACCAGGCGGTTGTCCGATGGCACCTGGCGCCGCTGGACTGGCAGCCGGGTGCTAACAGACTCCAGGCTTCCTATCGCGGCGGTCGGATCCACCTGCGGTGGGACTTTCCGGAAGGCTGGTCGGCCGCCCTGGAAAGCGGTCGAAATGATCGCTCCCCCGAGGGGTGGGAATCGCTCTACTATGGCCGGAAGTCGCCCATCCCGACGCTATCCTTCCGCGGGCAAGCGCAGCCGGACAGCGAGATCACGCTGTATGTCCAGTGCGAGTCCTCGGTCCAGACAGGATGAAGGAACCATGAACGACGCCGCCGGTTCAAAGACGACCAGGATCCGGGAGATGCTGCCTGCCGATGCGGCGGCCGTCGCGCGCCTGCACCGCGACCGCATCGACATCGGGTTCATCAGTTCCCTGGGATTGACGTTTCTGACCGTGCTGTATCGAGGCATCGTGGCCAGCGGTTTCGCCTCGTGCGTGGTGGCTGAAGACCATGGCGAGGTGGTGGGGTTTGTGGTGGTCGCCAGGGATGTATCCGGGCTGTACCGGGCCGTCCTCAAGAGCAACCGGTGGCGCCTGATTGTCGCGTTGCTGCCGTCCTTGGTCTCGCTGCGAGTATGGCGGCGCTGCTGGGAGACCTTGCGCTATCCCAGCCGCGGGGAACACGCGGATCTCCCGCCAGCCGAGCTGCTGAGCATCGCCGTAAGCCAGACCTGCGCGGGCGGCGGCATCGGCAAGCAGCTGGTCCAGCGGGCCCTGGACGAGGTCTGGCGCCAGGGAGTGGGGGATGTACGCGTGGCCGTGGGGGCAAGCCTGCCTGCCAACCGTTTCTACCAGGCGACCGGATGGGTCCCCGCGGGAACGATGGACAACCACGGGCGGCTTCTCAACATCTACGTCAGGCGTCGCCCCGCGGACCGGGGCTACGTACCAAAGTAGGGCAGCATAATCAGCAGGTCGATCACGTCAACATAGCCGTCATCGTTGAAGTCGCACGCAGGGTCGCACTTGGCGCCGCCGATCCCGCCGCCGAAGGCCTTTATGAAGTCTAACAGGTCGAGCACGTCGACGCGTCCGTCGGCATTGATGTCAACGCGGATTGGAACGGCGAGGGCGGACAGAACAGCCGTGCCTACGGCCTGGTATCCCGCCACCGTCAGGTGGACGTTGTCAGCGTTGTATGCGGGCAGAAGCCACTCCGGGTTGGTTGGATCCCTGACCACCGCATCGATGTCCACGTAGATGGCATTGTAGGTATCGACGGCCTGCAGAAGCCAGGAGTTGTGCTCGTGGCGCCATTGGTCCTTCAGTGCCTTCGTAGCCACCGGATCTCGCAGCGCGGGCGGGGAGGGAGACTGCCCACCCGTCGTGGCGTAGTTAGGCCGCGGAGCGATGTTACAGATCACGCACAGGATTCCGGCGGCATCCAAGTGCGAGAGGAGCTTCGTAAAGGATGCGCGGCGGGTGACCGTCATATTGTCATAGCGAGTCCATTCGGTTGACGAGTCGTTGGGTTGCACGCTGTTGCAGTCGTTCGTACCGACCAGGATGAAGGCGACCTTCATACCTGTCCCGATGATCCAGTTGGCGACGCGATCGCCGGTCAGCTGGACCTGCTGCCCGCGCCAGCCAAAGTTCAGGACCCGACGGTTCCCGGGCAGGCCTTGCTCGATCCAGTATCCCGCCTGACTCGCAAGAAGCGTGCCGGAACTGCCAGGCACGGGAGAATAACTCGGTGCGCCTTCCGCGATCGAATCGCCCATAAACGCGCCCCAGACCTTCTGGATGCGCACGGGCGAGGCCACCGTTGTAACGCTGGCGCCCTGGCCCAGAAACTGGATCGTGGCCGGGGGATTGGTGAAGGTCGTCTGGCCAAGGTAGGCATACTGCTCCGAGCCATCGGAACCCATGTACATCAGGAACCACTGGCAGACACGGCCGGCGGGGTTGACGATGACAGTCACTCGCTGCGTGTTGGCCGCCACCCAGTTTCGAGCCCCGGGACGGTCATCATACGTGCCATCGCCGGGCCCTTGGGCGACCGACGAGATATCGATGGCCGTGCGTTGCAGGGAACGGTCGGATGCCAGGTACAAGAGAGAGTTCTCGACGCTGATGTAGCCGCAGCAGGTGGTGGCATCTTCCCACAGGCAGAACCGGCTGGTCATCGTCGAGCCGGGCGTCCAGACAAACTCGATGCTGTAGGGATCGGCGGACGCCAGGAAAGGCAACGGCGCGGCAACCGAGGACACGGTACCAGGGAGAAAGAGCGTGCCGTTGACGACAGTCGCGCTGCCGGTTCGCGACGGCCAGGCGTCGAGGGAGCCCCAACTCTCGGAAAAGAGCATTTGGCTGGTCGGATCGTTCAGCCCGAGCGCCAGGACTCTTTTGCGAACGTCGAGGCTGCTGCCATCGGCTCGTGGCAAGGCGACTATCCAGGTCGCCATGCCTATCGCGACTACAATGAACGAACGCACGAAGCCCGTCACGGTCTGTCCTCCGACTGATCTATGATCGTCGGTGTGACTGGCCGACGACATGAGCGGAAGAGCCCCCCGGGCGCCAACAGCATGCCATACAAAGCTAGGATTCCTCTGACGGCATAATGCCTATGATAGTTTCTATTCTCTCTTGCGCCTACGGATATCTCAGCGATATCCACGGTCCTGTGTGACCCCAGCTGCCAATGACGGCGATTACGCCTGCCGCTTGGTTTGGCGATGTCCTGCCGTCATCAATCACTCTGGCCAAGAGTCTTATAAAGATCACTGTAACTATCTCAGATTTAGGGCGCGACTCTCGGGGGCCGGTCGCCAGGCGACGACTATCCTATCCGGCGGCGTTCAACGCGGCCGCATATTTCTGAGCAAATACGACAGATACCGAGATCGGGGGATGCATATGGTCTCCATATATGCACTGTCGACGTTGACAATCACATTTTGCTGCAGGTGGAGACGCCATATAGATACCCATGTTCGCTGTTTTGCCTATTCTAGCACATATCGTAGGTTGTCAGTGTCCTGTTATGGGAGGTCCAGAGAAAATGAGTTCACGTCGTCTGGCCGCTGATACGATTGCCGTGTGTCTGGCCTTGGCTCCGATGATGCTGCCTGTTTGCGGATGCTCGTCCTCGGACACCCCGCCGGGCACCATCGTTCTAGGTGAACAGACGATTGCGCAAGATCTTACCGCCTCGAGCCACGTCGCGGTGACAGGCAATCTGGTCCAGGGACTGCCCAGTACGGTTACGATCAGCTGCCAGATGGGCGAGGCTGCGGGCCTAGTCCAGTCGATCACGGTGGACTTGTCGCAGGTCGGCGGCCCTGCCGCACTCCCCCTGACCGCTGACGGCACGTCCTGGAGCGGCTATGCTACTGTTACGCCGACGGCGAGTGGCTTGCAGACCGTCACCTGCACGGCGGTGGACGGGGCCGGACTGACAAGTTCGGCCAGCACGACGGTCCAGGTGGCACTGCCGTTGATCAGCAACATCACGGTGACAGGCAGTCTGACGAAAGGACAGCCCTGCATGGTTGCGCTCGAGCTGCACGATCAACGATGCCGCCCAGACGGTGCAGATGGTTACTGTCGATCTTTCCGCCGTGGGTGGCCCGCCCAAGCAGGCCATGGTCTTCAACAGCAGCTTCTGGACGTGGAGCGGCACAGTAACCCCGCCGGTCGCCGGTCAGAGGTTGATCACGTTCACGGCCAGTAACGGCGGATCGACTGCGGTAACCAGCATCACAACGCTTGCAGTCCTGGGACGAACATCGGGTACCGGCGCTCCCGCGTCCGCACCCGGCTCAGGACCGGCCGATTCATTTCCGACAATCACGGGTGCGGCTTTGGCGGGGCGCGCCATCCAAGGGCGGGCCTGCGACATCACAGTGTCCTGCAATGCGTGGGCCGCGGACGGTGCCGCACCGGCCGTTACGGTCGATCTCTCGCAGGTCGGAGGGCCCGCTTCGGTCTCCCTGGACGGAAGCGGCAATCTCTGGGCGTGGTCCGGAACGGTGACTCCGCCGACGAGCGGACCCCAAACGGTTGTCTTTACCGCCACGGACAGTGCAGGCGCTGCGAGTATGGCTGCGGCCAGCGTCGGCGTGGTCGATTCGAGGGCGCTATACGCGGATTGGCTATTCGTCATGGCCAGTCCCACACCGACGCAGTACCAGAATGACAAGTCCGGGTATGTCAATGCGATCATCGCCGGCGCCAAGAAGACAGGGATTCTGGTCGTATTGCTGGAAGCCCGGGTCTGGGACTGGATACAGCCCGGCTCCATATTGGGCGAGGACCAGGTCGTGCAGCTGGTCAACGGTCTACGCAGGGAGGGGATGCTGGTTGCCTTCCACTGCTCGGGGCGCGGCCCTCTGCCCCCGACCTGGACCTACACCCCGGAAGTGGACGATCCGAAGTGGCTGTATGGTGACCCCACCTACAATCGAGTGGGCGCTCTGGACATGCTGGCCCGGTTCCAGGCCAAGATCGTCTATGCCGATGGACTCTACAAGACGGCGTATCTCCTGCGGTACGACCAGGTGAACGTAGACCGCCAGAAGCAAAATGAGTACAAGAGCATCCTGCGCACGGCCGTCGGTGACGATGGCATCGTGCTGGCCGCCGGAGGCTACGCCGGTGACGCGGATCTCGTGGACGGGTACGGTACGGCGGATCAGGGTTGCTCTACGCTCACAAGTGGCTTCGCGCATCCCAGACAGTACGTGGAGCAGCGGATCGCCGCGCTGAGGGATTGGCAAAAGGCTCTGCCAAGATGGATGCGGTTCGAGATTGGATGGATCGGCGAGTGCCAGACATGGCTGTGGCCCCCCAACCCGGTGATCCCCTGGCCGCTCGAGGACTACAGATATGTCTGGCGGAGGGCCCGCGAGGCGGGATTCCCGCTGACCTACCGTACCACCACGGAATCGTTGGCAACGCGTCAGAACGACCCCGGCGACCAGACACTGGCGGCAATCGGCGCCATGGAAGACGCCAGTCATTCCTTCATCGCTGCGGACGGGCGATGGACCTGCCTGGCCATGTCGGCCGACGGCACACGCTTGGTTGCGGCCGCCTGTTCGGGCAGGCTCTACACATCCGCGGATGCCGGCGCCACCTGGACCGAAACGCGCCCGGCCGGTGACGTGGATCTACCGTACAGCAGCGTGGCGATCTCGCCCGACGGCGGACGGATCGCCGCCGTGGCCTGCGAAGGACGTCTGTACACCGCCGCGTACGCAGCGCCTGCAGGATGGAGCTGGTCTGAGGCGCGGGTGACCGGCAACACGGCAGCTTCCGTGGACAGGGGGTGGAACTGCGTGGCCTTATCTGCGGATGCCACCAAGTCGGCAGCCACGTGCGATACGCAGGTGTTCATGTCGCCCAGACCCGGCACATGGTATTGGGCATGGTCGCCGGACATGCAGGATCGCTGGTTCGGCGTGGCCCTTTCCGCGGACGGTCTGAAGATGGCCGGGATCATGAGGAAGGGCCTCTATACGTCGAGCGATGCCGGCGTGACCTGGACGCTGCAGCAATGGCAGGGGGTCCCGGATTTCGCGACGAACGACACGGGCTGGAGCCGCGTGGCCATGTCCGCCGACGGCAGAACGATCGTTGCCATGTCCTGGCCCGGCCGGATCTTCATGTCCACGGATTCGGGCGCAACCTGGAGTGAGCGCACGGCCAGCGGGCGACGCAAACATGTTCTGGCAGTGCCTGGCGATGTCCCCGGACGGCACGAAGCTCCTGGCGGGGGTCTGGCCCGGTCGGCTCTACTTCTCGACGGACTCCGGCGCAACCTGGACCGAGCGCCAGCCGGCGGGCGACGCGGACAGGTACTGGGAGTCCGCCACGATGTCCGCGGACGGCAAGGCGATCGCGGTCACCGACGGGACCGTGCTCTATACGTCGACCAACGCCGGCGTCAACTGGACGACGCGCCAGCCGGCCGGCTAGGAACTGCCTCAACACCGCTACGGGTCCGGACGCCGCTGGCAACTGGTCTGCCAGTGGCGCTGTTCCTTGGAAAAGGTCTGGCAGGCCGGCCGTTACGTCTTGCGTGCCAGCACCCGCAGGTAGTACTGGCCGCCCAGGAAGCGCGGCATCATGGGCACCTAGCGGAGCCACTGGAGCGGCGAGGACAGGTACGTGCCGAGGGTATGGTGTGGCGGTCTGACGCCGGCCCGCTGCAGACCGGGCTGCGAGTACGTCCACACGTACTCCACATGCAGCCGGTTCCTGGCGAGCAGGTCGCTCAGCACCCTGACATTGAAGAAGTTGATGTGCTCGAGGTCCACCCGCAGACCGACCCAGGTACGGCCGATCCGGTCCGCCTCCCCGCCGTTGGGCGTCGTCAAGAGCAGGCGGCCGTCGCTGCGCAGCAGACGGGAAACCTTCCCCAGAAAGTCGTTCGGATCCGGCAGGTGCTCCATCAATTCGAAGGCGCAGACCACGTCAAACGTACCCCCCTCCGGGAGTTCGTTCTGCGCGGGGATGCCCAGCTCGGCCAAATGCTTGAGAGCCGGTTCGTCCAGATCTTCCCCCTGGACCCTGGCGCCCAGGTGCCTGGCCAGTTGGAGGAACCGGCCGAAGGAACAGCCGATCTCCAGGAGCGACTGACCTCGCAGACTTCCCGTCTCCTGCAGAATCCGGATGTAGCGGTTGATCGAAATAAGGAAGTAGCGCGCGAGATGACATCTTCCAGGGGCCGTAGCCCCGGAACTGGCCGTACGTACTGTAGAACTTGTCCATCTGGCGCGGCGAAGGTGTATCCGGCAGGTAGAGCATGCCGCACTCGCCGCAACGGACGGCCTTCAGCCTGTCCGGGCGAACGACCCACGGAACAGGCCTTTCACAACCACACGAGGGACAGGGCCGATGGACCAGATCGGACAGGTCCCACTCCGGCAGGCGGCCGGCGTCCGCACCGGCAGGCAAAGGGGGCAACGCGATGGGTTCACTCGGGACCATGGGTCGCATACTCCACCGCGATCTCGCGACTGACGACAACCGCCCGGCCAGCAAGACTGCCAGCTGCGTTCTGAACCGCCTTCACAAATGCTCCAGAGCAAGATCGCCGTGGGGCGATTCCACGTACCCGGCATCGCGTGTCAATCCGGCGCGGTCAGGCCCGGGCATGCGTGGCCGACGAGGCAGACACCGGAAACACCACACGACCCGTCCGGTTGCAATGACCAAGGCTCACTGTGCCCGCTCGGCTGCCAGCCTCTCCAGCAGGGCCAGGTACTTGCAGGCCATGCCTTCGCGGCTGTAGTGCTGCGATGCGTAGCCGTAGCCGTCCTCGCCCATCCGCTGCATCACCTGCGGGTCGTTCTTGAGCCGCAGCAGCGCGTCGATGAACGCGCCAGGATTCTCCGGCTCAGCATACAGCCCAGCCCGGGCATCCTCCACCAGCTGCCTCGCCACGCCGTCGATGGCGATGACGATCGGCCGCTTGCAGGACATGTAATCGAAGACCTTGTTGGGATACACGGTCTTGAACGTGTCATTCTTCATCAGCACGGCCGTGCAGACATCCGAAGCATTGATGTAGTCGCAGACCTGTTCCTTGGGCACCGAGTCCACGAAGACGACGTTGTCCAGGCCGCGCCGGCGGGCATCCTCGACGAGCACGGGCTTTTCCATTCCGTCGCCGACCAGCAGGATCCGCACGTCCGGGTGACTGTTCCTGAGGCGCTCAGCCACGTCCAGGAGCTGGCCCACCTTGTTGGCGCGGCCGTGTGCACCGAAGTAGCTGACCACGAACTTGCCTTCCAGTCCCAGGCGGCGGCGGACCTCGTTGTCCCGGGGGCCGGGAGTCATGATGTCCAGGTCAGCCCCGTTGGGGATCATGCTGATGCGGTCACGGCTGACGCCCTTGCGAGCGACCAGGGTCTCTTCGAAGGCAGGGGTCAGGACGTTGATCCAGCGGGCCTTCCGATAGGCCAGGGCCTCCAGCCGGTAGCTCAGCGCAATCAGGGGCTTGCTGGTCAGCACACCGGTATCGATCGCGCTTTCAGGCCAAAGGTCGCGGACCTCGAAGACCGCCGGCACCCGGCGAAGCCGGCTCAGCAGCCACATCGTCGGGGCCACCGTCAGCGGCGGGCTGGTCGCGACAATGATATCGGGCCTGTCCGCATTCATCACGCCAGCCCACAGGGAGACTGAACGTAAAACTCATGTACGCCCAGGCCCGGCCGACGAAGCTCCTGTTGTAGGACTCGCTGACGTGGCAGCGCCAGACGGTCACGTTGGGCAGGACCTGCTCGCGGACCAGGAACTTGCCCTTGTACTCGGGGGCCTTGGTACCCTTGGCGTAGTGGACCATGCCTGCCAGAATCGTCACCTCGTGACCGGCTGCAGCCCAATAGCGCGAGAACTGATTCCAGCGCGAACCGCCGGGGTCATCCTTGCCCAGGTAATACTGGTGCACGACCAGGATCTTCATTCATCTCCTCTCTGCAACACGTTGCGGGACCGGCTCTGCAAAGCAGTCACGAGCCGCCACGCGGCCGCGAGGTGGCTGCGGCGTCTGATCCATACGGACCGCGCGGTGCACTGACGAAATACTTCTTGAGTTCCAGGAAGCGTTTCTCAAACAAGTGCCAGCTCAGCGTTGCCGCCAGAACCGTCAGGGTCCCCGAAACAACCAGGAAGCCCAGTCTGGCGAACCATCGGAACCTTGAAAGCACTCGGATTCCACGAGACCCAGAAAGCGCCCAGAGTGATCATGATGGGCTGGTGGAAGATGTACATGGCATAGCTGATCTTGCCAATGAAACGAAGGGGACCGAATGAGAAGCCACCGACCATCGGGCTGCCGGCCGGTCGCGTGATGCAGAGCGTCACCAGCCCTCCGAACAGAACGGCCAGGGCCGTGAAACCAATTAGATCCAGCAGGAAGAGGGAGTGACAGATGAGTGCCTGCACGCAGGTGACTCCAAAGCCTGCCAGCCCCGCGAGCAGGAAAGGCCAGGCGTATCTGTGCAGACGAGGGAGCAGTCCATCCGTCCGGGCCCATGAGGCAATCACGGCGCCTACCACCAGGCCGTCCAGACGGGTAAGCGTGCCGTAGCGGATGAGGGCGTGGGACTGTTTGCCCAGACCGGGGTACAGAAGACAGCCCAGCCGGAGGAACAGGGATGACAGGAACAGGATCAGGCACAAGCGGCGAACGCTCCTGGGGGACAGCACGAACACGATCAGCGGCCAGACGAGATAGAACTGCTCCTCGATCGCCAGCGACCAGAAATGCCCCATGTAGTTCGGCTGGGGGAACGATTGAAACGCGAACAGCCAGTTATGCAGATAGCTCCAGAACCAGAGCTGCTTGCGAATGAGCCAGTCCAGCCCGTTTATGTCGGTCCTGAGGAACGGGCCAACGCCGTAGGCCACCAGGAGGCACCCGTAGAACAGCGGGAAAATCCTCAACACCCGCCTGGCGTAGAAGTTCCGGAAGTATCCGTCGCCGCGGCTGTCCAGGAGAATGCCCGTGATCAGGAAGCCTGACAGGACGAAGAACAGGTCGACACCGCACCAGCCCACACTCACCAGATTGTAGTAGAGATGCTCCAGGCGACTGGAGGAGGCCTCCGGGCAGAAGCAGCTGGAATGGAAGATCAGCACCAGCAGGATGGCCAGCCCCCGAATCCCATCCAACGCGGCCACATGGGCGCCCGGTCGATAGCGTTCCATCGAGGGTGCCGCCCGGGCCTGGGAAGCCGGGCGCACCGCGTAGACCTCCACCCGGCCGACCTGTCCGCTAGTGAACTGCATCATGCTCTCACCGTGTTCGGTCGTCGCACGACCGCAGGCAGTCCGCGTATTCCTGGTCCAGGACGACGGTTCGCATGTCCCGCGCGGCCGTCATCGCCGCGAAACTCGCCAGCGTGACATTCACCAAATGTTCCCGCGGGATCAGCGGCTCGCCGCCGGCGGCCACGCGGTCGGCGAAGGCCGCGAACTCCGCCGCGTGCCCCTTGTCCTGGCGGAAGGTCTTGAGCTTCCGGAAGCCGGCAAAGCCGTAGCCGTCCAGCCTGCGGAAATTGTCCAGCGCCAGCACGCGTCCCTCGCTGAAGACCTCCATCCGCTCCTTGGGATAGCTCTTCGGGCCGTTGGCGAAGTAGTTCACTGTGCCGACCGAGCCGTCCTCAAAGCCCATCGTGACGGACATCTTGTCTTCCTTGACGGCCACGCCCTGCTCCATCCAGGCGGCCGAGACGCTGCGGATGCGGCTGCCGCTCAGGAAGACCATCAGGTCCATGAAGTGGCACGCCTCACCGACGATCCGCCCGCCGCCGCGGACCGGATCGTGCACCCAGTGCTCGGGAGGGATCGCGCCGACGTTGGCCGTAAAGGTCATCGCCAGCGGTTCGCTGCGCCCGCTGAGCAGCTGCTTCATCTTCACCAGGTGCGGGCTGAAGCGCCGGTTGAAGCCGACCATGACGTGGCGGTCCGGATGGGCGGCCACAGCCGTCAGGATCTGCTTGACCTCGCCGGCATTCATCGCCAGCGGCTTTTCGACGAAAACGTGTTTGCCGGCCTCGAGGGTCTCACAGATGAACCGCGCGTGCAGGCTGTGGCCGACGGCGATCAGCACCGCGTTTACCGCGGGATCGGCCAGTACCTGTTTGTAGTCGGTGGTCGCGGCGGCGGCGCCGTACTTGCGGGCCAGGTCCTGGGCGGCGGCGCCGTTCAGATCGGCCACGTAGGCGATCTTCGCGGCGCTCTTGGCCAGGTTGGGCATCAGCGTCGCCCGGGAGAAGTTTCCCGCGCCGATCACGCCGACGAGGGCCCGGGCGGCAGGCGGAGCCGCCTCGGGCGCCGCGTAGCGGATCGTCTTCTCGCGCGAGGGCTGGTCCGGGTACTGCAGGATGATCCCGATGGCGGAGCGGTCGGCGGAGAGCGTCTCGTACGCCGCCGGCGCCTGCTCCAGGGGGAAGCGGTGGGTTATCAGTTCATCGACGCACAGGCGCCCCGCCTTGACGGCCCCGAGGAAGGCCTCGAAGTTGCGCTGCTCGGTCCAGCGGACGAAACCCAGTGGATAGTCCTGTCCCGCCTGCTCGTACTTCTCGTCGTAGCGGCCCGGACCGTACGAGCAGGAGACCTGGAACCGGATTTCCTTCTGGTATAGATCGCTGCGGCGCAGGTTCAGCCCGACGACCCCCACCAGCACGATCCGGCCGCGCTTGCGGCACATCTGGGCGGCCTGGTGCATGATCTCGTCGGTCTTGGCGCTGGCGGTGATGATCACGCCGTCTACGCCTTTGCCCTCGGTCCAGGCGCTGGCCGCGGCCACCGGGTCGCCGGCGGCTCCATTGGCCGCGACGGCACCCCAGTTCTCCGCCATCCGCAGCCGCGCCGGGTTGATGTCAACGCCTAGGACCTCGCAGCCGCTGGCCTGCAGCAGCTGCACGGTCATCAGGCCGATCAGCCCCAGACCGTAGACCACGAAGCGCTCACCCAGAGTCGGCTCAGCCAGGCGAACGCCCTGCAGGGCGATACTGCCCAGGACAGTGAAGGCGGCCTGCTCGTCGCTGACCCCGTCGGGGATCCTGGCGCACAGGCTCCTGGGCGCCACGACGAGTTCGGCGTGCGGCCCGTTGCTGGCCACGCGGTCGCCGGCCTTGAGATCGGTTACACCCGCCCCGACCTCCAGCACGACGCCGGCGTTGCAGTAGCCCAGCGGCAGCGGCTCGTCCAGGCGATTGAACACTGTCTCCAGCGTCGGCAGCAGGCCGTCGGCCTTGATCTTATCGAGCACCTGCTTGACCTTGTCCGGCTGGGAGCGCGCCTTGGCCAGCAGCGAGCCCTTGCCGAACTCGACCAGCATCTTCTCGGTGCCGGCCGAGACAAGGGTGGCGCATGTCTGGATGAGGACATCGTTGCGACCGATGCCCGGGGTGGGCACGTCGTCGACACGAGTCTGGCCTGATCGAAGATTCTGAAGCACCTGTTTCATAGTCCGTCCATCGTCTCCGCGGCGGGTCCCAACCGCAAGGCCTTAGGAGCCAACGTGTGAGGATTGCACCACCGGAAGAACCGGCTCCCGTGCACCGTGTCGGCTAAGTGCCAATGCTACATCGATGTTCAGGGCCACGCAGCAGAGGCCCTCGCCCACCAGGACCATTCCCCAGACAGCCGTCTCCAACCCCCAGGTGGCCAGGAAGCAGCCCGTCCCCAAGCCCGCCAGACCACATGCCAATCCGTAGAGCGCCTGCCCGACGAGACGGTTGAGCCCGCACAACAGGACGTTGCAAACCACGTTCCAGCCGCGCAGGAGCGTCCAGACGTTCCAGGCCATCAGCAGGGACCAACTCGGCACGGCCTGGGGAGCGCCGGACCACACGCGGATGATCCACTGCCCGGCGACGGCTACGAGGACAACGACCGGTACGAGCATGATTGCGCTGAGTCGTGCGGTCCGCCAGAACGTCCGCTGGATCCACTTCCAGTCCCCTCGCGCCATGGCTTCGGTATAAGCCGGCCAGAGCGACCAGACCGACATCGTATAGACCAGCGCCAGGGCCCCCAGCAGCTTCTGGGCCAGCGAAAAGGGCGTCACGGCGGCCACCGCAATGCGATTGGCGATGACGACCGGCGGCCCTACCACCATCAGCATCGACGCCAGCTGGGACCACATGGCGGCCGTACCGGTACCGAAGATCTGTCCCAGGTGCCTCCGTCGCACCCATCGCAGCCCCGGGCGCAGCCACTTCTCCCTGGCGAACAGCACCACGCTTCCGACGAGCAAGGGTATGTAGGTGGCTCCCATGAAGACGAGCGCCAGCACGGGCAGCGGGGCTTTCATCCGCACGCACACGAATGCGCCGGCCAGGCTCAATAGCCCGCCTCCGGCCAGTTGGAGGTATCCCCAATACCCCCGCTGATGCGCGTAGTAGATCCGCTGGACCATGCCTCCAGGCAGTCCCAGTCCCACGGCGATGACCATGGCCTGAGCCGTCGGCAGCACCTGGCGGACTACATCCGGGTCGTGGATGCTCAGCAGACCCGCCAGATCCAGGCGCGGCAGGACCAGCAGCCCGCCCCCTACAGCCGCCAGGCACAGCAATGCCATCGCAAACATGCCCGAGGATACATAATATCGCGGGTTCTCGCGGTCATCTTTGCCCATGCACTCCGACAGGCGGTTCTGCAATCCGGTTCCCAGACCCAGATCCGTGTAGCTCAGAAATGCCGTGAAGCTCGTCAGCGTCATCCACAGGCCGAAGCTCTCCTTGCCCAAGTAGCCCAGCGCCAGCGGGACGATCAGCAGGTTGTTCAGGACCGAAACAACTCTGACCAGCATCGAGGCCAGCGAGCTCGGCGCCGCCCGCCTGTAGCGGTCCTGGCTCCTTCCCTCGGGAGTTGACACGTCCGGCGCCCTGGAGAAGACCAGCCGGCTCGCGGTAATGACCTTAGCCAGCATTCTCACGCCTCCATCGCCGGGGCTTTGCCCGTCTTTCCGGAAGACCCCTTCCAGGGCAGCTCCTCCAGCAGGTGCAACACCCCCTCGTCCCAGGCTGGCGTGGCAAAAGTACACAAGTTCTGCTGCACCTTCGCCCATTCCTCGCGATTCTCCGCCATACGCTTCAGCACTTCGGCCAGTCCCTGCCAGTCATGGTACCCCACGTGCACGCAGGCATCGCGCTCCATGAACCGCCGCGCGGTTGTCACCTCGCTGTTGACGATGAACGGCGTCTGCGTCGCGATGCAGTCCTCCCACTTGTTCGGCTCGGCGATCCGGTTGAGCTCGATGGCCGGGTCATAAAAGGTCAGGCTCAGGTGCGCCGCGTAGTTCAGGGCCAAGGCCTCGTCCATTGGCAGCGTGCCCAGGTCCGTAACGTTCGGCAGCCGCGCCAGCATCTCGACTTCCCGGCATTTGCCCTTGCCCGCGACAATCACGCGCAGCAGACTGGGGCGGCAGGGCCTCCACGGCACGCAGTAGCGTGCCCCCGCCGCGGGTCGTCGGCAGCCAGCCGTTCAGATACACCGTCAGCGTCGGACCCCTCTGGTACCCCTTGCACGCGGCGATCTCCCGGGCCCGCCGCAAGGCCTGGCTCGTGGGCGAGTTTGACAGAAAGCGTTCCTTGGGGCCGATCCGATGCCACCGCGTGGGACTCGGCAGCACATGCATGTTGCAGCGATACGCGACGAACCGCTCCAGCCATTCCAGCAGCCAGCGCATGGGACGCGACCATGCGAAGCTCTTGGAGACATTGTCCATGTTGGCGAAGACGAACGGCACCGGCCGAAGAAGCGAAGCCATCGCGCAGGCCAGGCCTCCATCGAACGTCGGGCAGATCAGCACCCCGTCCCGCTGCCGGAGGGCCCGGCTGAGGACCTTCAGGATCCACATCGGGTAACCGGTCCTGCCCAACCAGTTGCCATACTCGCCGCCATACTGCAGGAATCGACGGGGAGTCCCGGCTTGCGTGGTCGCCGAACCCAGGCCGGCGTCGCCGGAGTCGCACGAGACGTTCGCGGACGGCGCCGTCTTGTCGTCGCGCTGCCAACCCCAGAACTCCAGGCGGTACGGCTCCCTGGCCACGGCATGCTCGAACTTGGCCAGCCAGATCCCGTCAATCGGGTCTTTCAGGGGAGCTGACCAGGATGAGGCGCCTTGTCACCATGCTAATCGCTCTCCGGCCTGCGTCTGGACCCGGTCCGCGGAAGAGCCCATGGTCTGCTCCACCTGCTGCGCCAGATCGTCGCGGCCCATCTTCCGCAGGTTCCTCAGCAGGAACTGGCGGCTGTCCCCGACGGGCTCGGCGGGATTGCCGGCCATGATCGTCCAGGGCGGTACCTTCCCGCGGACGACCGACCCGGCCCCGATCACCGCCCCGTCACCCACGTCGGCACCGGGCATGAGAATCGACCGGATGCCCACGAAGGCGTACCGTCCGACGCGAACGGGCCGGAAGATGCCGATCGGCTCGGGGAGGCTCAGACCCAGCCCCCGCCCGATCGTGTACGGAGACCAATCATGAGTCAAAACCAGGACCGTGTCCGAGATCGTACACCCCTCGTTCAGCTCCACCCAGGAGTAATCCGTGCCATCGAACCTAACATGCGCGGCAATGTAGTTCGGTTGTCCGAGGATCCGCATGCCGTGTCGGCGGTACCACCACACCATCAGGCGCGTGCATGCCCGCTGACTGATCGGGTAGACACATCGCCGAGCGGCAAAGACCAAACCCTTCTCGATTTTCCTCAGCATGCTCATAGCGTAACTCCCTGCCTGCCGGGCCGTGCCAGCGGACGCGTCCCAGTCACATCTCCCCCGGCCATGCCGCGCCGCTCGAACGCTCGCCGACCTGCCTGGGCAACAATGCCTCCAGTTCCAGCAACAGACGATGGGGGCGCTCCACAGACTCCAACGAATCCCCATCCTCGCCGGCCAGAATCTTCCTGCACACCGTGCCGTACAGCCGCTTCTGCGCCGTCATCTTGTTGATGGCGGTACGGCGGATAGTCCGGCGGCTATCCTCGCTCTGATAGACGCTGTCGTTCGCGATGCGGACGGTGACATCGCCAGCCCGCAGTTCCACGTGGTCCTGCACGCCGGTCCGCCGGCTGCCGATATCCGTCAACACCATGTTGAAGGTGGCCCCGTTGGCCAGTTCGACGGAGACGTGTGTGTCGCCGCAACGGGCCTGCCAGGCGCGAGCCTGGACGTACCGGCAATAATCGTTCATGTGGAGGAACTGGTCGATCCAGTGGCACCCGTTGGAAGTCAGCCGGGTGCGGGAGTTGGGCCATCGATACCAGTGCCGTCCGGGCAGGGGCATCTCAAAGACGATACAGCCTGGAATTGACCGGTTGGCCCCTGGATACGCGGAGGTCCCGGCGGGCCAGTTCCAGTAGAGAGCTGATAGCGCTTAAAGAAGCCGGCGAAGACTCTCCCGGGATGCTCCCGCATGGTCTGGATCAGCTGGTCGAGCTGTTCGTGAGTAGTGACCAACGGTTTCTCGATCACCGCCCACGCCCCCTGCTTCAGGGCGTGAACCGCCAGCGGCCCGTGCGTGTGATGATAGCCGGCAATGAAATAGACATCATATTTCTCCTGCGATCGCGGCGTCGCGGCTGTATCGAACACGTACCGGGCCCGATTCCGCCTGTCGATCTGCGTGGGCTCGATCTCGTGGATGCATGCGACGTGAATCCGCCGATCGATGTTGGGCAGTAGCATCGTCTTGGCGTAGTTGCCCAAGCCGAACACGACGGCGTTGAGCCCGGGGCGCATGTCGGGACTGGCCGAAACCTCGCGTACGGCGCCGGCGGCGCCCAGGGGAAGGGCCCGTGCCTTTCGCGGATCGGCGGCGGCCAGCATCTGGCGGACCCGCTCCAGCAGCGGCTCCGTCGAAGCCAGTTCGCTCCCGGAGAACGGGCTCCATCCGGCCACCGACAGGAGCTGGCTATCCATGGCCTTCGACGGGCGGTCCTCCAACAGCAGGAGACTGTCAGCCCGCATCCATCGCTCCATCAACTCCCGTGAGGCCGGCGCCACCAGCTGCGGAGGCAGGACGATCCGCTCCAGGCAGCGCGGATGACATGGCGCAAGGAAAGCGACGGCCTGCCCGCATTGGATCTTCTGTACGCCGCCTCCGGCATCCTGGATCGTACCCAGGCCGATCGCCAGAAACCGACTGTCCCGGAGGCGTTCGGCAACGCGGGCGCGGATCTTGCGGACCAGCATCACCGGCCCGACCACACGGATGTGGTTCCACAACCGGAGGAGGCTGCGCGGCTGCTCAAAGTACAGATCCGTCAGCTGCCGGAGAGGCCAGTACGCCCGGATGCTGACGCGCACCTCCTGCGCGGACATGTGATAGTCCAGACAATCGTCTCTCCACGCCTTGTTCAGAATGTACATGCGTCAGTCCTACATGGTGCCCGGGCACATCTCGGCCGGGGGTCAGGAGGCACGGATGAATTCCTCATCCCATACGACTTCGCATCCGGGACGATCGACGAACGTGCGTTGCCAGATCTCCAGGTTCAGCAGGGCGTAGATCAGGTACGCGTGGTCAGCGCGGTTGCTGGTGTTCTCGCGGACCAGCCTGCTGACGTCATCCGGGTCGAACAGGCCCCGGCCGGCCACGGTCTGCTCGAACTTGGCCAGACAGATACCGTCGACCGCATCTCTCAGGGGAGTACCAAGGTGAGGCACCTCGTGACCATATTCATTGGTCTCCCGTCTGCTTCTGACTCATGGCCGCGGAAGATCCCAGGATCTCTTCCACCCGCCGCGCCAGGTCCTCACGGCCCATCTTCCGCAGGTTCTTCAGCAGGAACTGCCGGCTGTCCCCTACGGGCTGGGCGGGATTGCCGGCCACAATGGTCCAGGGGGGCACCTTGCCCCGAACAACCGACCCAGCGCCAATCAGCGAGCCGTCGCCCAGCTCCACTCCGGGCATCAGGATCGAGCGGGTTCCCACGAAGGCAAACCGGCCCACTCGCACGGTCCGAAACACGCCGATCGGCTGCGGCAGGTCCAGCCCCAAACCCCGCCCGATTGTGTATGGGGACCAGTCATGGGTCAGGACCTGGGTCCAGTCCGAGATCGTGCATCCTTCGTTCAGCTCGACCCACGAGTAGTCTGTCCCGTCGAAGGCAACATGCCCGGCAATGTAATTCGGCTCACCCTGGATCCGCATACCGCGCCGACGGTACCACCAGACCATCAGGCGCGTGCAGTGGCGCGGGCTGATCGGTGAGATCACCGTGCGCAGCCCGAAGATCAGAGCTTTTTCCACCTTTTTCAGGATACCCATAGTATCAGTCTCCCTCGGCGCGACCGAGAGCACGCCGGGCCCGTACGGCGGTCACCGAGTGCAGCGCTGCGAATCCGTCTGGAACACGTCTGCGTACTTGTCCTGGAACACGTTGGAGACTACCTGGCGGAACTTGCCGTTGGCCTCACGCGGGATTTCGTCCACGTACTGGATCTCAACCTGGATCTGGCTGCCCATGTACGCCCGCATCTCCGCCAGGAACTTCCTCTCGACCTCCTGATCGTATCCTTGCGCCTTGACCACCTTCACGAGCACGTGATCCACCCGGTCCTGCAACAGCTGGGCCTCCAGGATGGCGTGGCTGTCCTTGAACAGGTGATCCAGCCGGCCCAGCTGCCGGCCATCCGGGGTCACGATGTACGACTCGATCCGGCCATCGACCTGCTCGATGACCGAGGCCTGCCTCCCGCAACGGCATGGCTGATCGCCCATTGTGACCATGTCGCCGGTTTCGTATCGGATCAGCGGCATGGCCAAGTTGTGCAGGCCCGTGGCGATGACCCGTCGCTGCGGCGTCGACAGATTCGGCGACGGCTCGAACTCAATCACTCCGAACTCCATGTCCACGTGATACAGGTGCCTGCGACACTCGCTGATATTGCCCACGGATTCGGCGGAACCGTACTGATCGGCCACCTCGGTGTCCAGCGCCTTCTCGATAGCCACCCGCTGGTGCGGGAGCACCGTCTCGGCCCCGGTGAACACGACGCGGGGCGGACACCGCAGGTGGATGCCGTTGTCCAGGAGGTAGGTCGCCAGCAGGTACAAGCCCGATGGATAGCCGCTGTAGTAAGACACCTTTCGCGTCTGGAGGTAATCCGCCAGGGCCGGCAGGTTCTGCCGCGTCATGTGGTGTACCGAGACGAATGTCTGGTGCAGGGGCAGGTTGCGGCGCCAGAACGGGGGGTCCATGCCCGCCAGCGGCACCACACCGCTGCGCCCTGCGAACGTAATATACGGTTCGTGCACATCCACCCCAAACCGCCGCCGGTGACGCCACCACACCGCCCACTGCCACTGGGCCGTCTCCCGTTCGGCCCGCAGTCTGCAGCGCCGTGCCGGTCGTGCCGCCCGTGTGCCCGTGCGCCATCCGGCCCGCGGGGATCGCCCGCGAGAACAGGTCGGCTGCCCGGCGCGAACGGTCCGTTTCGTCAGAATCGGCAGCTTCACGAGATCATCCCGCGTTCGAATGTCATCGGGCTTGAGACGGCGTTCGTCAAAGATCTCCCGGTAGTACGGCACGTTCTGGAAGGCGCAGGCGATGACCCGGCGCAATTGCTCGTTCTGGTATTCGATCTGCTCCTGGAGGCTCCACCACTGCGACTTCTCGAGGAACGCCAAGGCCTCCCAGAACGCCCGCCCGTACCGCTCCCGCCGGAACCGCCAGCCGCCGATCGAACAAGCGATGTTCTGCACCCAGATCGGAATCTTGGGATAGTGACGGAGCCAGGATCGTTCAGACATGGCCGCACCCCGCCGTCTGAGGCGAATGTAATGTTCTGGATATCATGGCTGTGCTCATGATCGAAACTATCCTTCCTCCGCCGCGGCACCGGGAAACGGAACGAGCCCGGCCTGCCCCGGCAGCCGGGCAAGCTCCACATGGCCGGTCCAGCCCGGATGCGGACGATATCCAAGGATCGGATCCGCACTGTATCCGGGATCAAAGAACCTCGTCCCGCACACCTGGTCTCCCTCAATCACCACGCGGACCTCATCGAGAGATCGGAACCCGGCATCCACTCTGCCCGCCAAGGCCGGCTCGAACTGCTTGAGGCTCCGGATCTCGAAGCCCATGAGCCTGGCGGCGACCATGTCCACCGCGTACGGACTTTCCCCTGCCACCAGGCAGCCGGAGCGCTTGGCGGTCGGGGACATGGGGCCGTTGTCCTCCCCGCCGACGATGCCGTCCACAACGCAGAACAGCCGCCGGGGGTTGACCCGTCTCAGGGTACCGTCGGACTGGCCGTACAGCAGGATCCTGCCCAGGTCCGCCGTCATCCGCCAGGCCGAGTCGTTGCCATGCCAGTTGCCCGCGTTCAGCTGTTGCGTCGCCCGGGCGCCGCGGGCCTTGCCCAGCGTCGACTGGTACGCGCGGCGCACCGCACCGTAGACCTTGTCCGCCCAAAGGGTCTGCCGGGCCATCAGAATGGTCATACAGCCAGTTGTTCACCCGCACCGTGAATCGATCCCGCCGGCCCTGGCCGTCCGGCAGCTGGTCGCCGCCCTCGCCGGGGCTCCCCAGGCGGAAGTGCACCAGGTAGTTTTTGTCGGTATTGATACCGACCAGCCCCTTGAGGTTGAGCGTGACCCCCACCTTCTTGTGGACCTTCATCTTCGGCACGCAGATCACGGCGTCCGCGGAGAGCACAGTGCGCGACACGGAGTACTCATGCGTCTCCCCCTGGTGGTGACGGATCGTCTCGCTGCGATCGTAGTCGGCGCCATAGTAGTTCTCGCTGGGCAGCCCGTAGAACTCGCTTTGGCGCCCCAGGTTGATGATCGCGCTGCCGAGCGGATCCCCCGCCAGCGGCTGCCGGTTGTAGGAGTAGGCGCGCTCGTACGGATCGATCAGCTTGAATCTCCGCAGGTCGCGCACTTCTACCTCGAACCGGAACGTCTGGTGGTAAAACTGCTGCACGGCATCCAGCCTCTGCACGCGCATCAGCGCATCCCAGTCGCAGTCCATCTGAGGGCAGTCCGCGATGATAATCCTGCCGCTGCCCTTGAGGGCAATGTACGCGTAATCCACCAGGCATCGCAGGATCGAAGGGTGCGTCACCACGGCGAACACGTCCTGGCCTTCCAGGCGGTTTCGGTGAATCACGAAGTTCGGCTTCAGGACAACCGTGTTGCCTGGCGAAATGACGTGCCCCAGCGGATTCCAGTCCGCTGAGGCGTATCGGGTGGCGTCGCAGCCCATTTCGTGCAGCATCCTGCGGAGCAGCGCGTAGGGCCGGTTGGCACAGGCGGACGTCTCCTGGAAGGGCATCTCCGGGAATGCCGTGTCCGGATGGTACGGGGGCTCGCCGCTGTAGACCGGCAGTGTCATGCCGACGCCGACGATCTGCATCCTATGATCCTCCCCCTGTGCCGGACGCCGTAAACGTGGACAGATCCAGAGCCGTCCCAAGAAAACGGCTCCATCCTTCCGCCGGCCAGAACTGCGGCGTCTGCCCGTCCGTCAGATAGCCATACAACACCCGGAGATTGGCCTCTTGCGCCTCCCACCGGAACCGCTCACAGTACGCCTGCCGGCCTTTCCGGGCAGCCTGCTCGATCAGACCGGGTTCCTTCGCCAGACGGTCTATCAGGGATATAAGGGCCTCCGGATCCCCGTAGGGCACGGGGAAGCCGACGCCAAGCCGCTCGGCCACGATCCCCGGAAACCCGCCGGCGCTGCCGATGTAGGGCCGGGACATCATCATCGCCTCGAACATCTTGTTGGCGCTGGACACGACGGCCACCTCGGTCGACACGTCGTACATGACCGCCACCAGGTTGCACAGTCTCATCAGACTCCATGGCCCGATCGAATCGCACCAGTCCGTACGCCGCGCAGTTGTGCAGCCGCTGGAACTCCCGCTGCAGGTCCCGATCGTTGATCGGACCGACCACGTCAATCTGTACGTCGGGACGCCGCCGAGCCAGGCTCAAGGATCGCTGTCGCGTTGCGTACGGAGGAGATATACCCGCTGTAATTCAACCGGATCCCCTTGAGCGGAGGCGGCAGGTACACCCCGGCCATATCCTTCTGGGGCACGTTGAGAACCTGGACGGTCGGGACCCTGCGGCTGATGCCAGGCCCAAAGAACGTGGACATCCGACCCAGCAGGCCCTGGCTCAGCAGCAGGCCATCGGTCCGGCGAGCCCCCCAACGACCCAGCGTTCGGAACACCTGCGGCACGGGGAACGGCCGGTTGGACACCGCCTGGCCCCAGGCGTCGCGGATGTCGTAGACGAGCTTGTAGCCCAGCAACCTGCGCAGCAGCACGCACGGCACCACGCTCTCGAGATTCATGGCGTGGACCAGGGCATAGCGGCGCTTCAGCAGCTGCCGCATTACCCAGATCCACCACACGAGCCAGTACGCAAAGAACAGCAGGGAATGCGGACGAAGGGCCGTGACAAACCAACTCACCTCCCAGTTCCCGACGCGGGTATCGCGATGCGCCGTGCCGTCACGGTCCCACGAGAGGATCGTCACCTCGTAGCCCAAGCCCTCCAGGCATGCGGCGGTCCGGGGAACGGCCTGGGTACAGTCGTACGGGCCTGCGCGAACAACGAGCGCATGTTTCGGCTTGGGCACAGGTGTCATATCGTCCTTTCCATGAACCGTCACTCCCGCGGCTCAACGCAGCTCCTGATAGACGACCTGGGGCTCCTGATCTTGCGGATACCCGGCATCCACCTGATACGCCCTGCTCTTCGACATCAAGCCGCCCGCAATGACAGGCATGACGTCCCAGCCCAGCCGTAGCCAGACCCCCAGGAACTCACCGTGCGTCATCGTCAGAGCCAGGCACATGGCGGCATAGCAGTAGAGGGCGAGCGACCAGGGGCTTCTGCAGCGAAGCCGAAGACGTGCCAGGATGCCCAGCGCGATACCCGTCACGACTGCAACCAGCACGACGCCCACGAACCCGCCGTTCATGTAGGATTCGGTCACCAGGCCGGTCGTCAGCGAAGATATGCCGTGTTTGCCGACCTCGTACTTGCCGGGATCCATGAAGTTCACAAGGGCGGGGCCGGCGCCAGTAGGCTTGTCCGTCCAGAGGAGCCGGGGGATGAAAACAATGAGGCCCGCCAAGTACGTCTTGCCGTACTGAAACGGCCAGTCGTTCTGCACAAGCCACAGAACATTGTCATGATTGCCAAAGGCCCCGTCGAGCGTGTCCATGACGGCCGCAAAGGTGTTCTCCGCCTGTCTCATGCCGACCATGACCTTGCGAATCTCGCCGACGATCACCATGAAGGCGAACACGCCGGCAATCAGCAGTGCTTGCTTGGATACCATCAGCCGCAGCAGCGAGGCCCCCGGCCGCCATTTCGTCAGAAGGTAGACGCCCAGAGCCGCCATGTAGACCACGAAAACGGAGAAGCGATTGCCCGTATAGCCAAAGAACGCGAACGTGACTATGGCCAGGACCATCGCAACGATCGCCAGACCCTTGTGCCTGTTCTGCGAGGCAATGTAGCCGGCATAGCAGACCAACCCGCCGCTGCACATCCAATGGGCGATTAGCAAGGGCAGACCGGTGTGCTCACCACCGAACGTGATGCGGTCTCTCATGTAGTTCTCGTAACCGGCCGCGTCCACATTCAGATAGCAATACACAGCGGCCAACATCCCCGGCGGAATGACGCACAGACCCAAGTACAGCTTCGACAAGCCTGACATCGGGACCAGCACCATCTGCCCGGTATGCATCTCCCGCCGCGGTCCCCTGATCCAGGAATACACCCCCGTCACCACCAGGGTAAACGTGAGCACTAGGAAGATGGAGTACAGATGCGAGCCGACGGCGTACCCGCCGCCGTACCTGTAGATACCAAGGGGGTATTTCAGCAACGGCAGCAGTGAATGGATGATCGCCAAGCCTATCAGGGTCAGCGTAATCGGCTCGCGGAAGAGATTGGCGGCATCTCTACGCAGAAACAGGCGGGTCAACCCCACCAGGATGATACCTGTCATCGCGTACAGGATGTAGACAAGGAACATGCGGGTCAGTCCTTTGCATGCCGGCACTGCAGGGCCAATTCCGATACCCGGCAAGGCCGGCGTATTGTACCGTATTCCATCCCTTCACGTCCAGTCGGAAAAGAATTGTCGACCTGCTTTGGCTGCATGTTAAGACACACTGACCAGGAGTTTGGGGACGGACACGGTGCCTCAGCGGGCCAAGGCGTCCAGGATTCGCTGGCTGGCTTGGCCATCCCCGTAGGGGCTCACCCGCGGCCCTTCGGCGGGACTCTCCAGCAAGGCTTGGCAATGCAGCATGATGCTGTCCTTGTGGTTGCCCACCAACTTCACGACGCCGGCCTCGACACCCTCCGGCCGCTCCGTCGTGTTCCGCATCACCAGCACCGGCTTGCCCAGGCTGGGTGCCTCCTCCTGCACGCCGCCGGAGTCGGTCAGGATGAATCGGCTGGCCTGCATGAGTTCGGCAAAGGCCGGGTACGGCTGCGGGTCCAGCAGAAAGACGTTGGGCAGGTTCGATAGGATCTTCCGCACGGGTTCCTGTACGTTCGGATTCAGGTGCACCGGGTACACCCATGCCACCGTCGGGTACTGCTGCGCCAGCGCGGCAATCGCCTGGCAGATATTCTGAAACCCTTCCCCGAAACTCTCTCGCCGGTGCCCGGTAATCAATACCAGACGCCTGTCCCCCACGTGCCGGGCGAGCCACTGCCGGATGGCCTGCACGTCGGCCGACGGATCGCTGGCATTGCGGGCCAGGACCCAGTGCAGGGCATCGATGACGGTGTTACCCGTAACGACCACCTTTTCCGGCGACACGCCTTCGGCCAGGAGGTTCTGGGCCGCCCACGGCGTGGGGGCCAGATGCAGGTCCGCCACCTGAGTAGCGATCCGACGGTTGATCTCTTCCGGGAACGGCTGGAACTTATCGTGGGTCCTCAGGCCCGCCTCTACGTGGGCCACGGGTATGCGGAGAAAGAACGCCGCTACCGCCGCCGTCCAGACCGTTGTCGTATCCCCCTGCACCAGCACCCAATCCGGCCGATGGTCCTTCAGGTACCCACTGACGCCCTGGAGCGTACGGGCTGACAGGTCCGCCAACGACTGATTGGGCTGCATCAGGTTCAGGTCCAAGTCGGGAGTAATGCCGAAGAGCTGTAGCATGGAGTCGAGCATCTGCCGATGCTGGCCCGTCACACAGACACGTGTGACGAACCGGTCGCAGTGGTGGCGCGCCTTAAGGATCACCGGGGCCAATTTGATGGTCTCCGGGCGAGTCCCGAAGATGAAGCAAAGCGTTTTCACTAAAGCACCTGCTCACATGCCGGCCTGGCGGCCATCCGTCTGCACTGGACTCAAAGATCGGACGCCGCTCGTTCGGCAGGCGAACACGCCATGTTGTCCGATAATGTCCGGTATTCTACAGTACTTAAAATCTTACTTACCAAGTCGGAAACGCACCGCTGTCTCAGGGGGCCGCCCGACCACATTCAGGAATCCTATCGGCGTGGCGAAGGGGGTTCATATACCAGATTCCCTATCCCTGCTTACGTCTGTCCACTGTGAATGGCTCAAAAGAAAAGGCGCTCGGAACCTGACTGGCTCGCCTCAGCAGGCCCTGATTGCGCGGCACCGCAGGCAGGCATCCAGTGCGATACGGGCAGGGAAGGCTACTTATGGCGTCCGGATATCACTCCCATGTATCCAGATCGGGGAACAGGTAGTGCGGAAACAAGGTCGTCCCGTCACCTGGGTTGAAGGTCTTAACGGTCAACGTACCGTTCAGCAGACCCGCCGCATCAACGGGAACGCCGACCACATCAGGCGAGTTGCTGTCAGAAACCGAGAGCGAGGCGCCAGCCTGGTCCAGGCCGACGGACAGTCTCAGTCGCGAAAGGGGATGCCACGTTATCGCCGACAACGTCGCGCTGGCCACCTCGATGCCGTTCCGCATGACCGACAGACTCAAATGTTTGCGGCGTGACGTTATAGGTCAGATCCATACGGTTGGCGGCATCGATCTGCCACCGGCGGATCAGCATGCGCCCCCCGTCCGGCAGCTGCCAGGCGGCGACCTCCGGGGCGATCGTGAAGGTGTTCGTCCAGTGATCCCCCACGTCCGTCGTGTATCTCCAGGAGTCATCCTGGCTTGGCGTCGTATACTGGACCTGCGTGATCGGCAGGACCGCCAGTCTGAGCATTATCCAGCTTCAGCCCGGTGGACCCGGGCGTGGGGTAGGCCTTCACCTGGATCGCGACGCTGACACCTCCGGCACTCCCCGTCCGCAGAGGCAGCGTACGGTACTCCCGCCAGGCGGTGTTATCGACGAAGTACTGGCACTCAGCGCTGGTCGCCCCGGATTGATCGACCAGTTGCAGAATGACCAGCATGCATCCCTTCACCGTTCGCATCCACACGGAACCGCCGTACTGCGTGCCGTTCAGCAGGCCGGCTGCCGGCGGGCTGTACACCGGCATTACAGTCACCCCCGAGATTGGTATGCCGTTGCAGGTCACCTTCAGGCAGGCCGGTACGGCCCCGGGCCCATAGTTGTCGGTAAGGTCGCGAACTAGCGTATGGCCCGGACACGTCCAGCCATGCGAGTCGTCATCGAAGTGACCCGTCGATCCGGCGATCAGGTTCGTCGTCGCCGGTTCCAGCAACACCCCGTCGTAACTGGCCATTTGCGCGGGCCGCAGGGCCATCCACTGGTAGAGCCCGCCTCCGCTCCCGTAGATGTGCAGGCGCCCGGCGAGATCGCCCCCGAACCAGCGAATGATCTGGTAGTTGGACGGCAGCTTATAATAGACCGCCCAGTTCGACCCGTCCCGGGATGCCAGGACAGTCTGCATCTGGTTGGTGCCGCTGGAGTCGGCCGAAAGGGCGTAGTAGGTACCGCCATCCCGGAAGACCTCCCAATACAAGTTGTGCGGCCACCGGCCATCCGTGACGGGCAAAGCATTGGTTACAGCGCCCGTGAGCACGTCGAGGTAACCCACGCCGCGCGCCTCGTCATCCCCGAACAGCAGGCGCGACGGATCGCCGAAGTCCAGCAGAGCCATGGGCTGTGCCCGCTGCTCGTCCGGCGTTGCATACATCCGGACCCAGGTGGGGATACCGTCGGCCGGATTGTCGGTATACCAGATCTGCGCCCGGCTGCAGCCATCCCCGCAGCAGACGACCAGTCGTCCGGTCGCCTGGTGGTACCCGATGCTGTGCACATGAGACCATTGCAGGGCCGGGTCCGGCTGCACCGCCGCGCCGTCCAGGACTGGCTGCCAGGTTAACCCATCATCCCTAGACCGCCACCGTCAGCGCCCGGCCAGGACAGGATACGGACTAGCGATGGTGTATTCGCCTGACCAGAGACAGCCGGCCGCCTCCGTGCAGCTGTAGGGCAATGTATACGTCTGGCTCGAGAAGCCGTTGTTGTTTCCGCCGATCATCGCACAGGCGAACCATGTCCGGCCGCCGTCCACCGAGCGTTTGAAACCGCGGATCGCCTGGCAGAACCCGACCAGCGAGCCCTGACTGGTCGCGAAGACGTTGGACAGGACGGGCGGCGTCGTGGTCAGCCTGGCCAGGTGCCAGCCATCGGCACATCCGTAGACGTGGCCGTTGGAGCCGTCGCGGACGATCAGGGCGCCGTTGCACACGCATTCCGGCGACAGGCTGGCGTTGGGTCCGATCTCAGTGCAGGCCAGCAGGGAATTCATAGTCGCGCAGCCCGGGGCCGAGGCAACAGACATGCGCCGGATGCGGGGCACGTCGGCGGCGTAGGGCTGGCCATCCATGTACGCCACCCCTGCCCGGCTGTACGTACCGGTGCGGACCTGCGCCATGCCGAAAGACTCGACAAAGATCAAAAGATCGATCACGTCGATCGATCCGTCTGCGTTCAGGTCACAAGCGGGATCGTACGCGGGATCGCCGGACAACGCACCGAAGCTGGCCACCAGCGCCAGCAGGTCGAGTACGTCCACGCTGCCATCCTGATTGATGTCCGCCGGCAGAAAGATCGTGTTCTGACTGACAGTGACCCCGTGCGGACCGGCGACCGGGTCGGTGAATTGGAGCACGCCCTGCTGGCTGGCTCGCACCTGCTGGAGATTCGTCCCGCCGCACAGTACGTAGTAAGGCGCGCCGGGCAGCATGTCCGCCAGGCGATGTACTGTACCGGCCGGACAGGTCAGCGTGTACGTCAGGTCCGCGTCGATCGTACCGTGCGTAGCGAAGCCGGCCACGGCGGTGCCCACCTGCACGATGGCAGCCAAGTCATCGTTGCGGAGGATCTGCGCCGCCGGCACGCCGGTGGCGGAGGCATCCCGCGGCCACAGGACATTCAGGAACGTGTCCGACAGCTGAGGCACCACGGGGGTCACCTCGGTGCGCCAGTCGCCGGAGTCGTTCCAGGGCTGCGGAGTATAGCCACCGTCCTGGTTGGTGCCGTTGTAGCCGTTGTCGTCGTTGCCATCGGTCTCGACGTACCAGCGGTAGTCGGGGCCGCCAACCTTGTTTACCTGGTAGCCGCTCGGGAGGAGGATCTGGTGAAAGAGTTTGCCTCCGCCGTTGACGCTGGTCAGGGTGTTTCCGGGGATGGTGGAGCCATCGACGACCATCAGCCCGTCCGTCGCGGTGCCGAGTCGGACCGATTCGGCGCCTCCTGCAGGCTTATTGGGTGTATGCAGCAGCCATTTTTTCCTGTACCCCGGGTTAGTCGTCGTGACGCGGTCGAAGATCACCAGCGCTTCACAGTCGGCCAGCCACATCACGCGGCGGGCGACCTCGCTGACCTTGCCCCCCACGTTGCCACGGTCGTAAACGGGGGTGTTGTAGGCGTTCGTCAGGTCACTGTCTATGTAGGTGTACGCGCCGTCGACGGATTCATATTTCCGGATATCGGCCAGGTCGTACTTCTGGCCGGGCGTCTGGTAGTTCAACCAGGTGGAGGCGCTGGTAACGGCCGAGCCGGTAGCATTGATGATGCGCTGCCCCCCGTCGTTGGCGAGTGTGCCCGCGCCGTCCTGGGGGAAGGCCTCCCCAGGACGCATGATCAGGATGGAGTTGGCGGCAACCGTACGGATGTAGTAGTTCAGGCGATGCGTGCCAGAATCGTCCCCGTAGCCGCCGCTGTTGATGACCAGGGGAGCGTTTCTGAAGATGGTGAAGGTGCCCTGATCGTAATGCCCGTGTTCGTCGAAGAAATCGCCGGCCTTGTAGGTAATCGCGGTCTGGCCGGGGCCCCAACCCGTGCGGATGGCGACCAGGCCCAGGGTGTTCTGCCCGAAGACGGCCGCTTTGGGGGCCAATGCATTCGAGCGCGGCGGCCGGGTCAGTACCCATGAAGCCATCCGGTTTTGGCACAGATGGATCGTAGGAGAACGCGTACCGCCAATAGAGGGTCGGATCATAGTACGTACCCGTAGCGGTACGCACGGTGCGGGCGTACTCGCAGTAGGCGGCCAGCAGCGGATCGCGGGTAACCGTCGCATAGTAGTCGAAGCAGACCGGCAGGGTACCGTTGTTGGCGTAGCTGACGGCAGCGGGGCAGTCGCCATAGCGCTCCAGGGAGCCGTCGCCGCGGTCGGTGTACATCTGCCAGAGGCCGAGATTGCGGATCGGCCGCAACGGATCGGCCACCGAGAACTGCGGGTTTGAGGTCACGGCGGTCTGCCATGCCTCATAGGCCATCGCGAAATAGATCGCGCGATAGCTGGCCCAGAAGCCGGGGCCTTCGGGCCAGCCTTCCGAGAGATCCACGGCTTGCAGCGCGTCCTGCCACTGCTGCCAGAACCCGTTCCGCAGGTTGGTATCACTGCTGTTGTCGTAAGGAAGCGCGAGCGAGGTGATGAAGCCCTGACAGGCCAGTGGCGCGGTCGCGCCATTCACTGGGGCTTCCAATGTACAGGTCGGTCAGGCAGCCCGCGCACCATTTGCGGAGTTTGGACTCGATGGCGGTCTGCTGGGCTGGAGTCATCTGGTCCCAGGTCCAGTCGTACGCGAGGGCCCATTCGACGCCGCTGCCACCGCCGCCGTCGCCGGCGGAGTAGGTCAGGGGCGACACTAACATGGCATTGATCGCATCGGCGGCGTAGCTGGCGTCTGCGGTCAGCACATACTTGGCAGCCTGCTCCTGGGCAGAGCCGGAACTCGCCAGCAGGATGGCCGCGACATAGCTGGTGTATCGCGGGTCCCCTTGAAGATACGCTTGACGGAAGTCCGCCATCGTCCGGTGGCCAGCAGAACCATCGGGGAGGTACAGCAGGCGAGGATGATCGCTACGGACGGTCACTTGAGCGGCAATGGGACAGGCCAGAACAGCAACCAGACAAACCGTGCCCAGGGTCCAGCGCTGCGCAAACCGAGCGATGTCCGACAGCATTCACACCCCTCCAGACATTGCACCCGGTACGTGCCGCAACAGGCGCAAAGGTAGTGCGCAACGGGAAGACCCTCGTTTGGATCCGGCTACCTAGCCACTCACAGCATACCACGGCAGGCTTGTGGGCTGCAATACAATGTCACGCCGCAATCTTGGACGGCTTTGCTCACAGGCCAGATGCCGCCGACCCGGACAAGGCGATTGCTGTCGTCGCAATTACACAGAATCGCCGCTGAGCCCTGCGACGCACTTGAGCCCGGCTGGCGTGTCCCTATACGGCGCAAAGGCCGCGACCCGGGACAGGTTTCCGGCAGGCCCAGACAGGAAGGGTCGGCAAGCACGCGGCAGGAATCCGCTGCGTGCGGCATATCGGCTTTCCCGCTTCGGACAAGGCCGGACCACCTGACTATGGCTCACGATGCGCCGTCGGTGGCGTCGTTGCCAGCCGAAGACATGTGGATCGTGCTTGACCATGCCAAGCCGGCCCCGATCCGTCGCGCCAGCACACCGCCAGCAACATCATCGCGCAGCAGGCCGCGGCATGGTCCCGCCAGTCAGTCTGGTGGTCCCTTTCTCGGCTACGTGCCGAAAACATCAACGAAGTAGAGCAGGTCCACCACGTCCACGCTGCCGTCGTAGTTGAAGTCACAGGCCAGGTTGTAGTTGGCATCGCCCGTGACGCTGCCGAAGGCATCCACCAGGTACAGCAGGTCCACCACGTCCACGCTGGCGTCACCGTTGACGTCGCCGCAGTGGTACTCGTAGGCCCCCATGTCCACGATCGGGGGCGTGCCGGACCCGGTGTCGGCTGTGCAGGGATCGTCGGCGAAGCGCCCCGCCCCGCCCAGGTCGATCGGCAGCGGCTCGGTGGTGTTGCCGTTGCCGTCCAGGTCCGTTACGTCAGCCGGCACGTCCGCGTTGCTGCCGGCGTCGATGCAGGGCGATCCGGGGAGCAGGCGCAGGTCGCCGTAGTCATCATCGGCCGTGCCCCAGGTGCCGTCAGGTCCGGGGGTGGGCAGCCGCACGAGCCGCGGATCGGCGGAGATGTTGCCGTTCGTGCCAGTCGGATCCACGCCCGAGTAGTTGTACCTGGTATTCCCGTAGACGCAGTTATTCCGCATGATCGGCGCGGACGACATCCCCGACGAGTTGAAGGCCACGATGTTGTTGGCAATTGTCCCGACCGCCGAAAGTCCAGCAGCCCCAAGATAGAGCGCGCCATCGGACAGCGTGTTTCCTATGATGGTGTTGCCTGTGATGGTCCCACCTGCGCCACTGATTCCCCCGCCAGACACGACGCTAGCCGATGCGCTGTTGCACGCGACAACATTGTTCGCGATGGTCGCAGAGGCCGTACAGCAGATCCCGCCACCTTTGCCCGGCCTGCCGGCCGACGCGGCTGATACGCTGTTGCCCACAACCGTGTTGCTCAAGATGCTGGCCGACGACTCGCACAAGATCCCGCCGCCGAGTCCATCGCCAAGCCTATCTGGAGCGGCATTGCCTGCAATCGTATTGTTCGCGATGATCGCCGAGGCCAAGCAGTGGACCCCACCGGCGACGCCGTCCGTGTGGTTGCTCACGATCGCGTTGTTCAGGATGACCGTCGGGCCCGAACAGTAGATCCCACCGCCATCGCTTGAACTGTTGCTCGTGATTGTGTTCCCGGTGATCGTCACGGAGCCCGAACACCAGATCCCGCCGCCATACCCGCTGGACATGCCGCCGATCGTTCCATTGTGCCTGATCACGTTGTTCCTGATCACGGCTGAACCACAGCAGATCCCGCCGCCACTGCCACCGTACTCGCCGCTGACGCTGTTCTTTTCAATGATATTGCCGACGATCGAGGGGAAGTCGGAGCCGCCCGCCCCGATCCCTCCGCCCGCGGCTCCCCAGGCACTGCCTCCCCCGTTGCCCGAGATCGTGTTATTCGTGATCATCGGCCACGAGCAGCCGTCACAGCAGATCCCCGCGCCGAAGGTACTCTGGTTGCCCGTGATCGTGTTGTTGGCGATCGTCGGGGCCGATGAAGAGGAGCAATAGATCCCGGCCCCATTGACATCTCGCGACCCGTTGCGAATCGTGAACCCATCGACCCGTGTAGAGGCCGGCGCCAACACGGGGATGCTGACAACATAGGAGCCGTAGTGTCCCTTGCCGTCAAGGATCGTTACATTGGTTGTCCAGTCCCGCTGCGACATGTCCGCCTCACTGCCCGCAAACCCTCCGTACAGCCCTATCCCCGCCTTCAGCGTGATGCATTGAAAGTACGTTCCCGCCACTACCCACACCTGGTCGCCAGACTGCGGCCGCATTGATTCCCGCCTGCACCGTTTTCTTGGCCGTCGCCCAGCTCAGGCCGTCGTTGGCATCATCGCCGGACGGGCTCACCCGGATTACCTTGGGCATCGGCCATACCGTCCCGTCTGACTCATCCGCCCCGATGTCCACGTGGGCGTCCATGATCCGTGGCTGGCCATCCATATCCAGCCAGCCCGCCTGCACCACGCCGTCATCCCCAGCGTCGACGCAGGGCGAGTCCGGCTGGATGTGCAGGTTCCAGTACGAGACACCAACCAGCATCGGGTCATCCGAGATGTTCCCGTCGCTGCCGGTCGGATCGTCCACGCCGGAGTAGTCGTAGTCCTCGTTCCCGTACACGCAGTTGTACCGCAGGACCGGCGCCGCCGAACCGTCCCCCTGGATGCCCGCGGCATTGAAGGCCACGATGGTGTTGACGATGGTCGGAGAGGAGGAGACAAAACAGTAGATCCCGCTGTCGCCGTTGCCGGCGATCGTCGCGTTGATGATCTGGGGACAGGAGGAGGTATCGCAGCAGATCCCGTTGCCTCGGTTGCTGGCGATCACGCTGTTTGCAATGCTCAGGGACGAGTTGTAGCAGTAGATTCCCACGCTCAGGTTGGCCGTGATCGTACTGTTCGTGATGGCCGGCGAGGAGGAGGCGCAGGAGATTCCGCTGCTGCCGTTGCCGATGACCGTGCTGTTCGCGATAGAGGGTGAAGCGTTGGAGCAGGAGATGCCAACTCCGACGTTGCTCGAAATCGTGTTGTTCGCGATGGTCGGCGACGCGTTGGTGCAGGAGACGCCCACCCCCTGGTTGGCCGTGATCGTATTGTTAGCAACAGTGGGAGAAGCCCCGGAGCAGTAGATGCCGCCGCCTGATGCGATTCCGTTGGTGATGGTGAACCCATCGATGCGGGTGGCCGTTGTCGCACCCGCCGGGGCCGTCACCACGCTGCCGGCATTGCTCCCGTTCAGGGTCGTGACGTTAGCCACCCAGTCCCGCTGGCCCAGGTCCGTCTCGGTCCCGGCAAAACCGCCGTACAGGGCCACGCCCGCCTTGAGCGTGATGCACTGCACGTACGTCCCGGCCGCTGCCCAGACCTGGTCGCCGGAGGCCGCCGCGTTCAGCCCCGCCTGCACCGTCAGTTTGGCCGTTCCCCAGGACAGGCCGCTGTGGGCGTCATTACCGGCCTTGGACACGTAGATCGTCGCCGCTCCCGCCTGCGCCGCCCCGATAACGCACGCCAGCGCCGCCAGGACCGCCCACCGGATGCACCGATTCGATGCCTTCATGAGATGCTCCTTCGCTGCGTACGGCCGCCAGGACCGAAAGTGACCCCGACGATACTTTGGAGGCTACCAGGTTCCCTTCCCTTCGTGAACGGCCCGAAATGCCCGCCAGGCCGTGTCGGTATAGTATACCGCGCCCCCCCCCCTCTGCGCCAAGGGATATGTTGCGTCCTCCTCGTGCCGGAAGACACGCCTGCGGTCCATCCAAAGCGGCGTCGCTTCCGGCGCACTCCATATGCGCCCCCGTGCCGCCGGCTTGTTGCCGGACCTTCCGCCCGGCCAGGCGGCGCGGGTCCTGTCTATGTGCCGAACACGTCAACGAAGTAGAGCAGGTCCACCACGTCCACGCTGCCGTCGTAGTTGAAGTCACAGGCCGGGTTGTAGTTGGCATCGCCCGTGACGCTGCCAAAGGCATCCACCAGGTACAGCAGGTCCACCACGTCCACGCTGGCGTCACCGTTGACGTCCCCGCAGTGGTACTCGTAGGCCCCCATGTCCACGATCGGGGGCGTGCCGGACCCGGTATCGGCCGTGCAGGGGTCGTCGGCGAACCGCCCCGCCCCGCCCAGGTCGATCGGCAGCGGCTCGGTGGTGTTGCCGTTGCCGTTGAGGTCCGCCATGTCGGCCGGCACGTCGGCGTTACTGCCGGCATCGATGCAGGGTGAGCCGGGGAGGAGGCGCCAGACGGTGCTGGATACGAACCGTGGATCGGCTGAGATGTTACCGTTCGTCCCGGTCGGATCAACGCCCGAGTAGTTGTAGTCTGGTATTCCCATAGACGCAATTGTTCCACATGCTCGATCCGCCCGGCATCCCCGACGAGTTGAATGCCACAATGTTGTTAGCAACCGTCACGCCCCCCAAAAGCCCCGCGGCGCCCTGGATCATAGTCCCGCCGGACAAGCTTGTTACCCACGATCGTATTGCCCACGATCGTCCCACCCCCGGCAAGACCCGCGCCACTGGCAATCGAGCCTCCGGTCAGGGTGTTATTCGCGATAAGATTATTGGCAACCGTTGCCGATCCGGTGCAAAGGACTCCGCACCCCTGGGCAATGCCTCCGCTCAAGCGGTTGTTGGTGATCCGATTGTTGACGATCCTGGCAGAGGGGCCACTGCAGTAAATGCCGGCGCCTTGTACCGTACCTGTGCCCGAACCAACTGAGTTCCATGAGATCGTATTGCCTATTATGGTTGGTGAGCACGAGGAGTCACAGTAGATCCCCCCGCCATACACGCTGTAGGTGCTGTCATACGTCGCGGCGCTGTTGCCCGTGATCGAATTGTTGGCGATGAGCGGAGATCCGGACTTGCAGTAGATCCCGCCTCCGGTTGCTCCTATGTTCCCCGTGATCGTGTTGCCGATGATCCTCAGGGATCCGGAGCAGGAAATCCCACCCCACTCCGTGAGCACGTTCTCGCCGAGCCGGCCGTTGCCCCCGATAGTATTGTTCACGATCAGCGGCACCGAGTTGCTGTCACAGGATATCCCCCCGACATTGCCCGAGACACTGTTGCCGGTGATCACCGGCGAGGAGGCCGTACACTTGATCCCGGTGGAGTTGCCACCGATCGAATTGTTGGTGATTGCTGCGAAGCAGGAGGAGCAACGTACGCCCGTGCCGAAGCCATTGATCGAATTGTTTGCGATGGTAGGCCAGCAGGAGGAGCAGGAGATTCCGCAATCACCGTCCCCGTAGATGGAGAACCCGTCGATCCGGGTGCCCTCGGTCGCCAGCGCGGGCACCGTCACGGCGGTCCCTTGGGAGCTGATCCTCGTCAGATTGTGGGACCAGTCCCGCTGATCCAGCGAGGTCTCAGTGCCCGTGAAGCCGCCGTACAGCTGCGAGCCGGGTTTCAGCGTAATCGACTCGAGGTACGTCCCGGCCGCCACCCAGACCTGGTCGCCGGCGGCGGCGGCGTTGATTCCCGCCAGCACCGTCTTCTTGGCCGTCGGCCAGCTCAGACCGTCGGCGGCATCATTACCTCCAGCACTGACCCGGATCACCCGAGGACCGGGCCACTGCGTTCCATCCGATTCATCCGCCCCGATGTCCACGTGGGCATCCATGATCCGCGGCTGTCCATCCATGTCCAACCAGCCCGCCTGCACCATGCCGTCATCCCCGGCATCGACGCAGGGCGAGTCCGGCTGGATGTGCACGTTCCCGTACGACACGCCGACGAACAGAGGATCGTCCGAAATGTTGCCATCGGTGCCGGTCGGATCGCCCACGCCGGAGTAGTCGTAGTCCTCGTTGCCGTACACGCAGTTGTACCGCAGGATCGGCGACGCCGAACCGTCTCCCTGTATGCCAGCCGCATTGAAGGCGACGATGGTGTTGACGATGGTCGGTGCGGAGGAAGCAAAGCAATAGATCCCGCTATCGGCGTTGTCGACGATCGTCGTGTTGATGATCTGGGGGCAGGAGGAGGTATCGCAGCAGATCCCGTTGCCTCGGTTGCTGGCAATGACGCAGTTCGCGATGCTCGGGGAGGAGTTGTAGCAGTAGACCCCCACGCTCAGGTTGGCCATGATCGTACTGTTCGTGATAGCCGGCGAGGAGGAGACGCAGGAGATCCCGCTGCCGCTGTTGCCGGAGATCGCGTTGCCGGTGATCGTTGGCGAGCCGCCGGAGCAGGTGATCCCTGCGGCGATCGTGTTGTTGGCGATCGTCAGAGAGCCGCTGATAGAGGCCGATCCAGGGATCGTGAACCCGTCGACCCGGGTGGTCGCCGACATATTCGACCCCCCCATGGAACTCACGGTCGTCACATTCGTCATCCAGTTCCGCTGCCCCAGGTTCGTCTCGCTGCCTGCAAACCCCCCGTAAAGGCCCACGCCCGAAGTCAACGTGATGGACTCCGCATACGTTCCGGCCGCCACCCACACCTGGTCCCCCAATACGGCCGCTTTCAGCCCCGCGCGTACTGTCTTCTTGGCGGTGGTCCAGGAAAGGCCGTCGCTGGCGTCGTTGCCGGCCGGGCTCACCCGGATGCTGACGCCCGGCGCGGGGAGCCAGATCGTCCCATCCGATTCATCCGCCCCGATGTCCACATGGGCCCCCATGATCCGCGGTTGCCCGTCGATGTCCGTCCAGCCCGACTGCACCACGCTGTCATCCCCCGCGTCGACGCAGGGCGAGTCCGGCTGGATGTGCACGTTCCTGTGAGGCAGGTCCGCCAACACGGGATCCGCCGAGATGTTGCCATCGGCGCCGGTAGGATCGGCAAGCCCTGAATAGTTGTAGGCCGTGTTCCCATAGACGCAGTTGCACCGCAGGGACGGTTCGCACGGTCCCAGGACGCAGATACCCGAGGAATTGAGGCTGACGATCGTGTTGACCAACGTTGGGGAGGAGGACCCGCCGCAGTAAACCCCGCCGCCATCCGTAGAGGCGGTGTTACCGGCAATGGTGCTGTTCACAATCGTTGGCGAGCCGGCGGCAACGTAGATCCCCCCGCCTTTGGAGGTGGCCGCGTTGCCACTGATGGTGCTGTTGGCGATGGCCGGCGACCCGCCCGCAACGTAAACCCCTCCGCCGGTGGTCGCGCTGTTACCGGTGAATTTGTCGTTCGCCAGGGTCGGCGAGCCGCGAACATAGATCCCGCCGCTCGATCCGTTGCGGACAGTGAAGCCGTCGACCCGGGTTGCCGGCGTGTCCCCCAGTACCCTCACGACACTCTTGTCCAAGACTGCCGTATTCACTGCCCAGTTCCGCTGCCCCACGTCTGTCTCGCTGCCGGCGAACCCGCCGTACAGGGCCGCTCCGAACGCCAGCGCGACCGTCTCGGTATATATCCCGGCCGCCACCCATACCTGGTCCCCGGTCTTGGTCGCGTCCAGGCCCGCCTGCACCGTCTTCTTGGCGGTAGCCCAGGAGAGGCCGTCGTTGGCGTCATTGCCGATCGGGCTCACGCGCACGATGACGCTTGGCGCCGAGGGCCAGACCGTCCCGTCCGACTCATCCGCCCCGATGTCCACGTGGCGCCCTGTATGCGGGGCTGACCGTCCATGTCCGTCCAACCCGCCTGCACCACGCTGTCATCCCCGGCATCGACGCAGGGCGAGTCCGGCTGGATGTGCAGGTTCCCGTGAGGCAGGTCCGCGAACCCGGGGTCCACCGAGATGTTGCCGTCGGCCCCGGTCGGATCGGTCAAGCCCGAATAGTCGTACTTGCGGTTTCCGTACACGCAGTCTGCATCGCAGCGACGGAGCAGTGCCTTGGATCCCAGACGAATTGTGCGCGATGATCGTGTTGGTCACGGCCCAGCCAACAGATCCGGTACAATAGATCGCCCCACCTCCGGCGGATCCGGTGTTGTTCACGATCGTATCGTTCGCGACTATTGGGGATCCGCCGGAGGCAACGCCGATTCCGCCGCCAGACACCGCACTGTTGCCCGCGATCATGTTGTTCACGATGGTCGGCGAACCAAGGCCACCCACGTAGATCCCCCCGCCAACGATGCCCGCCGTGTTGGCTGTGATCGTGTTGTTCGCGATCGTCGGCGAACTACCACTCAGGGCGACGCTTGAGATCCCACCTCCAGATGATGCGTTACCGTTGCGAATCGTGAATCCATCGATCCGGGTGGCCGCAGGCGCCCCGTCCGGGACCGTCACCACACTGCCGGCCTGGTTGCCGTCCAGGATCGTGACGTTGGTCACCCAATCTCGTTGGGACAGGTCCGTCTCGGTACCGGCGAACCCGCCATAGAGTGCCAAGCCCGTCTTGAGCGTGATGCACTGCGCATACGTCCCGGCCGCCACCCAGACCTGGTTGCCCGAGGCCGCCGCGTTCAGCCCCGCCTGCACCGTCAGTTTGGCCGTTCCCCAGGACAGGCCGTTGTAGGCGTCGTTGCCGGCCTTGGACACGTAGATGGTGCCCGCCCAGAGCGGCCCGGCCCCGATCAGCCCCGCCACCGCGATCGCCGCCAACCAGAACCAGACATGCACTGAAGTCTTCATGAGGTATCTCCTTCCGCCCGGCGGGGCCTCCCGTACCGGGCACGTCCGGATGAGGCTTTGGAGGCAGAGAAATCCCCTTCCCTTCGTTTCTGACCTGTCAGGACAGTATACCGTGGTGCAGGAATCGTGTCTAGCCATGTCCGCATACCCGGAGGCGGTTGCGATGTGTGGAACTTCATTTGTGTGAGTGCGTTGGACGGAGGGGGCAAAGCGTCTTCCCCGCAGACAAGGTGTCTTGCGACCTGCCAGGGCAATCGGGACGATTCTCTTGTGGATTTTTCGACCACCGGACCCCTGGTGCGGGGATCGGTTGCGGTGTACAATGGAGCCCTGCGAAGCCAAGGAGGGTTGCTCATGCACATCGCGATGACCGAACCGCTGTTTGCCTGGGGATGCCTGGAAGACAGTCCCAGCCTGCAGACGCTCAAGCAACTGCTGGCCGCTATCCCGGATGCGGCTCTCCTGGAGGGGTTGCGTCAGCACCGCGGCCGCGGTCGCAACGACTATCCCGTTCACGTCCTCTGGGGCGTGGTGCTGCTGACGATTGCGTTGCGGCATGCCAGTTATGAGGCCTGCCTGGCAGAGTTGCGACGCAACGAGGGACTGCGACACCTGATCGGCATTACGGAGGAAGCCGGTGTGCCCGAGAAGTGGAATATCTCCCGGTTCCTGGATGTGCTGGGCCAAGAGCCCCACCGGTCGCAGTTGCGTGGTGTCTTTGACCGGATGATCCAGCGACTGGCCTGTGTGGTGGACGACCTGGGCAAACACACCGCCGGCGATGCCACCGCCCTGCACGCTCGCCGCAAGGCGGAGGCGACCGAGGAAGTGGCCGAAGGCTTGCCCCAGCCGACCGGGGGCGCAAGGAGTATACCGACGAGCAAGGCAAGGTCACCCAGATCGTCGAATGGTTCGGCTACAAGTTGCATTTGCTGGTGGATGCCCGGCACGAGTTGATCCTGGCCTACCGTACGACCAGTGCCCACATCGACGATGGGGGTACGCTGCCGGCGTTGATCGAACAGGCCAAGGCGAATCTGCCGGAAGGTCGCATCCAGACCACGGCCTATGACAAGGCGGCCGACAGTCGGGATGTGCATAAGATGCTGGACAAGGAGGGAATCCGGCCCGTGATCCAGAACCGCAGTCTCTGGAAGGATCACACCGAAGAAATGCTGCCCGGGCACGATGGGACCAGCAACATCACCTACGATGAGGCCGGGACGGTGTACTGCTATGACCGGCACAGCGAGCCGCCGGTGCGGCACAAGATGGCCTACATTGGCCATGAGCCACAGCGCAAGACGATCAAGTACCGCTGTCCGGCCCGGCACGAGGGCTGGCCGTGCCCCAGCGAGGGGCTGTGCAACGCCGGCAAGGACTACGGCAAGACGGTACGAGTGGCTTGCGCGATCGACCTGCGGCGGTTCCCGCCGATTCCCCGGGCAACCAAGAAGTTCGAGCGGCTCTACAAGGGCCGCACCTCCGTGGAGCGGGTCAATGCCCGCGTGAAGCTCTTCTGGGGGCTGGATGATGGGAACGTGACCGGAGCCCGGCGGTTCCATGCCCTGATCGCCACGGTGATGGTGGTGCATGCGGGCTTCGCGACACTCCTGGCGGCCAGCCCGCGTCGGGAAGGAACCCTGGGCAAACTGCGACTGGGCCACGTGCAAAAGGCCCTGGCGGAACGAATGACCGGCTGAGACGCGGTCCAGTGAGCCAGTCATCGGATGCGGCCGCGCTGGCGGTACGCGCAGAACCAGCCATCCGCTGGCCATTCCACAGCCGGCACGCCTTCCGGCCTTGCCGCCGACCCTTTCCGAAGTCTCCAGTCGCTATTGGGGCGCGGCCCGGCCGCTTTCGACCGCCCGCAGAGCGGTCACATCGCAACCGGCTCGCATACCCGGAGGCGGTTGCGATGTGTGGAACTTCATTTGTGTGAGTGCGTTGGACGGAGGGGGCAAAGCGTCTTCCCCGCAGACAAGGTGTCTTGCGACCTGCCAGGGCAATCGGGACGATTCTCTTGTGGATTTTTCGACCACCGGACCCCTGGTGCGGGGATCGGTTGCGGTGTACAATGGAGCCCTGCGAAGCCAAGGAGGGTTGCTCATGCACATCGCGATGACCGAACCGCTGTTTGCCTGGGGATGCCTGGAAGACAGTCCCAGCCTGCAGACGCTCAAGCAACTGCTGGCCGCTATCCCGGATGCGGCTCTCCTGGAGGGGTTGCGTCAGCACCGCGGCCGCGGTCGCAACGACTATCCCGTTCACGTCCTCTGGGGCGTGGTGCTGCTGACGATTGCGTTGCGGCATGCCAGTTATGAGGCCTGCCTGGCAGAGTTGCGACGCAACGAGGGACTGCGACACCTGATCGGCATTACGGAGGAAGCCGGTGTGCCCGAGAAGTGGAATATCTCCCGGTTCCTGGATGTGCTGGGCCAAGAGCCCCACCGGTCGCAGTTGCGTGGTGTCTTTGACCGGATGATCCAGCGACTGGCCTGTGTGGTGGACGACCTGGGCAAACACACCGCCGGCGATGCCACCGCCCTGCACGCTCGCCGCAAGGCGGAGGCGACCGAGGAAGTGGCCGAAGGCTTGCCCCAGCCGACCGGGGGGCGCAAGGAGTATACCGACGAGCAAGGCAAGGTCACCCAGATCGTCGAATGGTTCGGCTACAAGTTGCATTTGCTGGTGGATGCCCGGCACGAGTTGATCCTGGCCTACCGTACGACCAGTGCCCACATCGACGATGGGGGTACGCTGCCGGCGTTGATCGAACAGGCCAAGGCGAATCTGCCGGAAGGTCGCATCCAGACCACGGCCTATGACAAGGCGGCCGACAGTCGGGATGTGCATAAGATGCTGGACAAGGAGGGAATCCGGCCCGTGATCCAGAACCGCAGTCTCTGGAAGGATCACACCGAAGAAATGCTGCCCGGGCACGATGGGACCAGCAACATCACCTACGATGAGGCCGGGACGGTGTACTGCTATGACCGGCACAGCGAGCCGCCGGTGCGGCACAAGATGGCCTACATTGGCCATGAGCCACAGCGCAAGACGATCAAGTACCGCTGTCCGGCCCGGCACGAGGGCTGGCCGTGCCCCAGCGAGGGGCTGTGCAACGCCGGCAAGGACTACGGCAAGACGGTACGAGTGGCTTGCGCGATCGACCTGCGGCGGTTCCCGCCGATTCCCCGGGCAACCAAGAAGTTCGAGCGGCTCTACAAGGGCCGCACCTCCGTGGAGCGGGTCAATGCCCGCGTGAAGCTCTTCTGGGGGCTGGATGATGGGAACGTGACCGGAGCCCGGCGGTTCCATGCCCTGATCGCCACGGTGATGGTGGTGCATGCGGGCTTCGCGACACTCCTGGCGGCCAGCCCGCGTCGGGAAGGAACCCTGGGCAAACTGCGACTGGGCCACGTGCAAAAGGCCCTGGCGGAACGAATGACCGGCTGAGACGCGGTCCAGTGAGCCAGTCATCGGATGCGGCCGCGCTGGCGGTACGCGCAGAACCAGCCATCCGCTGGCCATTCCACAGCCGGCACGCCTTCCGGCCTTGCCGCCGACCCTTTCCGAAGTCTCCAGTCGCTATTGGGGCGCGGCCCGGCCGCTTTCGACCGCCCGCAGAGCGGTCACATCGCAACCGGCTCGCATACCCGGCAGGGACTTGCTACCGATTGACATACCGCCCCGGGCCAAGTACCCTCCTCTGTCAGGTCAAGATAAGCGGAGTCCGATATGCCCCTGCAGAAATGGTCTGAGAACATCCTGGTTGTTGACCTGCAGAACGAGCCCCAGTTCAGTGATGACATGAACGCCCTCTTCGACGTGCTGGAACAGGGGGGCAAGACGGACGTCGCCCTCAATTTCGGCGACGTCACCTACGTCAACTCCTCCAACATCGCCAAGATGCTGAAACTCCGCAAACTGGTCGGAAGCAAGGGCGGCCGCCTCGTCCTGTGCGGGGTCAACACCCACGTCTGGGGCGTGTTTCTGGTAACGGGGCTGGACAAGATCTTCCAGTTCGCCGACGACCTGGTCACGGGTCTGGCTGGCCTGCAGCTGGGCTAGAGGAACGATCTGCCTCAGGCGTTCTTCTACCGCCAGAAGGCCCACCAGCGACGCCGGCGCGGCCTGTCAGAATCGCCCGTGATCCTCTCGGCCATCCGCGACAGCGCGGTAGCTTCCGCCGCAGTTCCAGCAGCCGCGTCCGCGCGAACAGGTGCCTGTGCCGCCGGAAGCGGCTCAGCGTCTGTTCCTGAAAGAAGCTCGATTCGGCCGGCCACTCCTCGCCGTCAGCCGGGTAGAACTTGAGCGCCTCCTCCAGGCACTGGGCGGCCTCGTACCCGAGCCGGCGGGCTTCGGCCGGATCGTCCTGGCGGTCCGCGGCCCGCACGATCGTCTCAAAGAGCATCAGCCACTGGGCCAGGTCGATCGCCTGGCTGGGTTGGCCGGATGGGTTGATTCGCGGCAGATCCCCGGGCTGTGTGCCGTCCGCGGGGTCGATGTCAGTCAGGTCGAATAGGAACTGCTGATCGTGTCCGCAGGCCTTGCAGCGGGCGGACAGCTTGCGGCCGGGGATCTTCCCGCCGTCGAGGCCGATGGTTTCGTGGCCAGCGGCCTCCAGGGGTCCTTTGCCGCAGGCGTCGCAGGGCGTGACCATCAGCAAGAGGTAGGCCTCGGCCACGCTGTGGATCTTCACGGGATTGGCTGCCACGATTCCACCGTCTTGACACCTGGTCAGCCGGACGTGCCTGTTCACATTCCCACGGGCGGCGGCGCCGTCGGTGGGAGGATATCCATGTTGGCCGACCCGGACCCGGACCTGGACGGAGCGGCCGGGCCTCGGGGTGTGGCCGGCGCAGCTGGCGATGCAGCTGCTGGCGCGGGGGTAGCCGGTGCGGCTGCGGGAGCGGGACCTGCCTGGGCCGCGGCCGGAGCGGATGGCGCGGCGCCGCCTGGCCTGGCAGCCGCGGGGGCTGGGGCCGTGGCCGGCGATTCCGCCGGGACCGGCGCAGCCGGCATCGGGAACTGGCTGGGGTCCTGGGTGATCTTGCGAGATATCACCGGCTCGTAGGGCACGAGGATCTCGCCTTTGTCGCCCAGGTCCTTGGCATGAACGGGGCCGGGCGTATCGTCGTTCGAGCAACCGGCCAGGACCAATGCCGCTACCGCCACCAGTCCGCTGAGTATCGGTATGTAGGACCGCATCAGAAGGCTCCACATCCGGCAGTCAACAACGCAATCTCTGCCTGTTCAGTACGTTACTGAGGGGCGCACGCGGCGTCAACCAGGCCGGATGGTATCGCCAGCGACGGCGCAGCCCGTGCCGCGGCCCCTCGCGGGACCCACGGGGCCGCGGTACAATTCACGGTCCTGATCGCGGGCCAGCCGCCGCGGGAACACGGCAATCTCGCGGATGCAACCGGACTGGCGCGGAGGAATTCTCCCGCACGACGAGCAGACAGGGACAGGCAAAGGCCGGCGATCCCGAGCGGCCGACTCAACAAGGTGGCACACATGAAGGTACTGGTTATCGGCGGTGGCGGGCGGGAACACACACTGGCATGGAAGCTGGCGGATTCGCCGCAGGTCAGCGAGCTGGTACGTAGCCCCGGGCAACGCCGGCACGGCTGACATCGCCACGAACGTCCCGCTCAAGGACACTGACGTTGACGGCCTGCTTGCCTTCGCCCGCCAGCAGAAGATCGACCTGACCGTCATCGGACCGGAGGCGCCGTTGGTGCTGGGTGTAGCGGACACCTTCACCCGGGCCGGGCTGAAGGTCTTCGGCCCCGGCGCCGCCGCCGCCCGACTCGAAGGGGACAAGGCCTTCGCCAAGGAACTGATGGGCCAGCACGCGATCCCCACGGCCGAGAGCCGCACCTTCAGCGAGTACCAGGCCGCCCGCCAGTACATGGCCGCACGCGATGTGCCCCTGGTGGTCAAGGCGACGGGCCTGGCGGCCGGCAAAGGGGTCATCGTCTGCGACGACCCGTCCGAGGCGATCCGCGCAGCCGAGAAGATCATGGTCGACCGGATCTTCGGGGACGCGGGGCGGCAGATCGTGGTCGAGGAACGCCTCTACGGTCAGGAGGCGTCGATCCTGGCGTTCATCGACGGCCAGAGCATCTATCCGATGGAGGCGGCCCAGGACCACAAACCGATCGGCGACGGAGACACGGGCCCCAACACCGGCGGCATGGGGGCGTACAGTCCCACGCCGGTGATCACCGACTCACTCATGCAGCAGGTGGAGGAGCAGATCCTCGTACCGGTCGTCCACGCGATGAACCACGCGGGCACACCGTACAAGGGGGTGCTGTACGCGGGGCTGATGCTGACGCCAGGGGGACCGAAGGTCATCGAGTTCAACTGCCGCTTCGGCGACCCGGAGGCGCAGTGCGTCCTGACCCGCCTGCAGAGCGATCTGTTCGAAGTGATGCTGGCCACCGCCGATGGCAGGCTCGAGGACATGACGCTGAAGTGGGACAAGCGGCCGAGCGTCTGCGTGGTGCTGGCCAGCGGCGGCTATCCCGGCGCGTACGAGACGGGCAAGCCGATCGCGGGCCTGGCCGATGCCGGCGGGCTGCCGGACACGTGGGTCTTCCATGCCGGCACGAAGCGAGACGGCGATCAGGTGCTCACGGCGGGCGGACGGGTCCTGGGCGTGACGGCCCTGGGCAAGACCATCGCGGCCGCCCAGAAGAACGCCTACAAGGCCGTGGAAAAGATCCACTTTGACGGGATGTATTGCCGCAAGGACATCGCCTCCAAGGCGCCTGTGACGTCCACCGGTCGTAGGGCCGGGCAACTGGAGCCGGTCGGCCGGTCGCACTCGGCCTGAAGTGCCTCGCATCGGCGGATAGCCGTCACCGCACGGCGCTGTCCGCCGTCAGCTTGACGTATGGTTGCGTTGGCAGATCGGCCAGTCCCCCGCCGCAGTAGATGTGGTGCCACAACTGCGTCGCGATCACGGCCATCATCGCCATGTCGAACGAGTAGCCTCTGACCGTGGTCCAGCGCGGCTCGCGCGACTGCCACGCCCCTACCCTGGCCACCGCATCGGGATCGAAGTAGCCCGTGCGCAGGAGCGAGTCCCGGCTGAGCAGCTGATCCACCCAGATCGGCCGGTCTCGGCCCAGGAACGACCGGGACCGGGTGGCCTGGAACATCGTCTTGGGGCGGCTGGCGATCATGGCGGGAAGCACGCGCCGGGCCACCTTCCGCAACAGCCACTTATTGGTCGGGCCGCGCAGCTTGTATTGGGGATGGATCCCGGCGCAGAAATCGATCACGTCCTCGTCCAGGAAGGGGTACCGCGTTTCGACGGACGAGTTCATCGCAACGCGGTCGCCCTTGGCGTCGAGCAACAGCCCGGGCAGCATCGTCTTGTAGCCCACGTAGAGCGAGCGGTTCAGCGGGTCCCAACGGCCAATCCGATCGTTGGCCAGATCGATGTCCTCATACGGTGAGTGACCGTTGAGGCGCTCCCACATGACCGGCGAGAACAGGCGTTCCCGCGTCTGCGCAAGAGCTCGGCCAGCTCCTGCTGCACGGTGCGAACGCCCCCCAATGCCGCCCAGGGCGGGCGATGCGCCCCGTTTCCACCGATCGTGGCCAAGAGCGCCCTGTGGAGCAGGCGGGGGATCCACCAGCCAAGCCAGGCGGCCAGGCGATGGCCCAGCTGCTCGGTGCGAAACCACAAGTACCCGGCCAGGGCCTCATCGGCCCCCTCGCCGGTCAAGGCCACCTTGAACCCGGCGTCATGGACCGCGGCGCTCAGCCGCAGCAGGCACGCGCAGGACGTATCCAGGACCGGAGCCTCGGCGGCACGGATCAGGTCCGGGTAGGCCGTAGCGATCTGCTCGCGGCTCATCACAACGCTCGTCAGCGGGCAGTCCAAAGCTGCGGCGGACTCGACGGCCTGCGGCCGTTCATCGGGGCCGGCCTGCTCCAGGCCAACCGTAAAGGCCGGTAGCGGGTGCCCCAGTTCCTGCGAGCTCAGCCCCAACACGGTCGTCGAATCCAGCCCGCCACTGATGTAGCTGACAACGGGCACATCCCCGCGCAGCCGCCGGCGAACGGCCCGGCGCAGGAGGTCCTCCAGTTCCTCGCTGGCGCGGTCCGGATCAGCGAAAATCCGCTCGTCGCCGGCGTCGGGGAAATCCAGATCCCAGTACCGCCGGTCTTCCACTCGCCCGTCGCGGATCTTCAGGTAGTGCCCTGGTGCCAGAGACCGGACGCCCTGGAAGCAGGTGCGGGTCGTGCTCGAGCATATGAACGTGAAGATGTAGTTGATTCCCGCCGCGTCGGGACGCGCGTCGATCATCCCGCTGGCCAGAAGCGACTTGATCTCCGAGCCCCACAGAAGCCAGCCATCCTGCTCGGCGTAATGCAGCGGGCAGATCCCGACCCGATCCCGCGCCAGGTAGAGCGTCCGCCGCGAACCGTCCCACAGGGCGACGGCGAACTGCCCCTTGAGCCGGGCGAACACCTCTTCGCCCAGCTCCTCGTACAGATGGACCCACACCTCCGTGTCACAGCTCGTGGCCAGATGATGGCCCCTCGCCGCCAGGTCCGCCCGCAATTCCGGGTAATCGAACAGCTCGCCGTTGAACGAGACCCACACGTCGCCGGTCTCGTTGCTGATCGGCTGATGGCCGCCGCGGAGGTCCACGATGGACAGCCGTCTGCTGCCCAAGGCCAGACCAGACTCCGCATGCGCCCCCTCCTCGTCGGGCCCCCGATGGGCGATGGCCCCCAGCATGGCCACCAGCCTCCAGCCTGGAAACGGCCTCCGTGTCCTCAGGTCGATCGCCCCGGCGATGCCGCACATGCCGAAAGAACTCCTTTCCACGGGCGGTCTGCGCCGGGCCGAGCTGCCCGACGGCGGCTCGAGCGCCGCTCCATCGCAAAACCACCGCACTTAAATCTATGCCGCGCAGCGGCAAATGTGTAGTCGGGCCGTGCCCCAGAGCCCTGGTCCCCTCATTGGGATCATGGCAGGCTCTGTATTGTTGCAGGACCCTGCAGCCGTGTCCGTTCTCACCTTGCCATGGCGCTCACCCGTTCTCCCCTGCCGGGTTGCCGGTTGTCCTCCGCCTCTGGACCCTATCCCCCTGTCCCTCCGGTGGATAGCGTCTGCTCTCGACACAGATTCCTCCGCCGTCGTCGTTGCGTGTTCGGCCGCAGCCATGGACCACACGCCGATGGTCGATTAGGATGCGGCCGGCGAGAATGGGTATTGCAGTGGATGCCCCATCGCCACAGGTGTTGCCGGGGGATCGGAGTTGTAATGGGTTGGTTGCCAGCCGAGACCGCCGTAACAGGGTCATCGGGTCTCGCCGTACTGACGTTGGACAGCATCGCACCGGAGGCGCGGGATGACCTCCGGGCAGAGGCACGGCCCGCCTTGGCGCTCCCCCTCCTGGCCGCCATCCTGTCGGGCCTGCTGATGTCCGCCACCTTCTGGCCGCTCAACGCCCACTGGCTGGCCTGGATCGCCCTGATCCCCTGGCTGGTCATGCTCCCCAGCACATCGCCGCGCCAGACGTGGCTCTGCGGGGCGGCCCTCGGGTTGGCGTTCTACGCCATCGGCCTGGCCTGGCTGGTCGAGGTCGATCGGATGACGGGCGCGTACAGTCATCCTCGCGTTGTCGGCGTGGATGGCGCTGGCTTTTCGGGTGGCCCGCTGGCTGATGGATCGATGTTCGCCGCGGGCCATGCTCTGGGCCGTGCCGCTGATCTTCGTGGGACAGGAGGTCCTGCGCTGCGAGGGGCTCCCGCAGCTGCGCTTTCCGTTCCTGGCCCTTGGCTACAGCCAGTCGCAGAACCTCTGGATCGCCCAGATCGCCAGCCTAGGCGGCGTATACGGGATCTCCTTCCTGATCGTCCTGGTCAACGCGGCCGTCGCCCGGGCCGTCATGCGCCGATCCTGGCGCGGCCTCCTGCCGGCAGCCGCGTCAGTCGCGGTCGTGCTCGGGCTGGCCATCCTTTCGCAACCGGGCGACTACTCCCACCTGCCTCGCATCCGGTGCGCGTGCATCCAGGTGACCCGCGATGATCCCCGGCGGGTCCGGGACCTGGCCAGCCAGGCCGCCAACGACCCCTCGCCCCCCCGCCTGCTGGTGCTGCCGGAACACACGGCCGCCGAGCTGGCCGCCGACGATCACTCGCTGGTGCATGCCTTGCAGGACCTGGCCCGCACCTGCCGCGCGATCATCTGCGTCGGCGCACACCGCTGCGCCCCCCGGCGCCGCCTGTGCGTTCAGCAACATCTCTTTGCTGATCGGCCCGGATGGCCGCATCCTTACCCAGCAAGCCAAGATGGTGCCCATGCCCTTCTTCGACGATGGCGAGCCGGGCCGGACGCAATCGGTCACCTCGACCGATTGTGGCGCGGTCGGCACGTACATCTGCTATGATGGCATGTTCACCGACATGCCCCGGCACGTGGTGCAGGCCGGCGCCCAGGTACTGCTCGTCCCGAGCATGGATGCCCGGGACTGGCCCGCCCAGGAGCGATGGCAGCACGCCGCGATGGCCCCGCTGCGCTCGATCGAACTGCGCCGCTGCGCGGTCCGCGCCAACGGCGCGGGCATCTCGCAGATCATCGATGCCGCCGGCCGCGTCATCGCCAGTCGAACCGATGAGGAGGGCGCCGGCGTCATCCTCGGCAACGTATATCCGCTCTCCGAGCGAACGGCCTTCGTTCGCGGGGGCCACCTGCTTGCCCTCGCCGCAGGCATCGGCTTGCTCGTACTGGTCGCGTGGCTGTCGGTACGGTCGTTGTGGACCCATGTGGCCGCTCCGACCGCCGCCCGCATCCGGTGGCGAGGCGGAACGATTTGCGGGAACTTCGACATGCCGCCTGTTGCCGCACCTGGCGGCATTCAAGCCGGCAGCGCGAATCAGGTCTTGCCTGCATGATCATTGTCGGAGCAATTGGGCGAAGCTAACCTGGGTCAAGGACCTGCTCGAGCAGGTTGACCTCGCCGATCGGGCGTGTCTTGCCGCAGCGCAACGTCTTGATCTCAAACGGACCTAGCGCCACGCGATGCGTCATGCCCAGCGCCGGGATCCGCAGGACCGTGGATCGGCTCTGCCCGGTGGGCTCAAAGAGACGGATGATGTAATCGTCCGAATCGTGCGCCTGTTTGAAGGCGGCGATCTGGACGACCGGGTCATCCAGGGTGGCCAGGGGCGGCGGGCAGCTGCCTTCGCCCGACGGGAAGAAGGACAGGACGAAAGGCTTCTCGTTGTGCCCGAGCGCTTCACGGTCGACGGCGGCGAGGCGTCCGCGGCTGGGGCCGGCGTTGAGCCAGAAGCGGAAGAGCCGCTCGCCCTGGTCGATCCGCGGGCTGTAGCGATCCGTCGGCAGCAGGGGTCGCTCGAAGATGGGGTGGGACGTGTAGGCCGGAGAGCGCAGGAGCGTCAGGCGGATGGCTCCGCCCCGGCAATCGGAGCCGTAGGAGCCCTCGTTGATGCAGGTCAGGGCGCCGGCGTCCCCAGCCACGGCAGCAACCCACTTCTGCGCGACGGCCTCGCGACCGTCGGCAGGCAGCGGCGCCACGCCATAGGCCACTTGGCCCAGATAGGCGGGGTCAGGCCACACCGTGGGCACGACGAGCTTGAGCAGTTTGCTTTTCTCGTTCCAGTGGACACGGACTTCAATCTCGATCTCGGTGCCGTACTTGGGCAGCTTGTAGCGCTGGCAGATGAACGAATCGCCGAAGGCCAGGACGGCTTCGACGACGGTTCGCACGGGGCCATCCTCAATGACGCGGACGCCGGGCAGGTCGCCCGAGCGAACGCCGGAGAAGTCCCGTCCGCGCTGCGGGTCCATGAGGGCAAACTCGCCGAGCACATCGTCGAACCGCGTCCCGCTGAGCACCCAGGGATCGTCGCTGTGACCCAAGACGATGGGCAAAAAGGCGCCGGCCTTCAGGTAATCCACGCCGCGTACACGATACCGGTCGAGAAGCCCCGTGTTGGCGTTGATGATGACTTCGAGATTGTCGGACCGGTGAGTGAGAAGGCCTTCGTGAGCCTGCAGGGCCGGAGAGGGCTTGCGCGGCAGGGTCACGAGTTCGCAGTCGAACCGGGACATCTGGCCGGGGGCCAGCTCGGCGACGAAGGCGACCCGCTTGCGCCAGTCGAGATTGAGGTTGCCGAGTTCTTTCTCGACCTGGCTGGGCAGAGACTGGTCACCGGCGTGCACGACCGCGCTGGTGAACTCTTCGTTCCAGTTCACGTCGGGCAGCATGAACTCGCACTCGAAGACGCTACGGACGGCAAACGGATGAGGATTGTACGCCAGGACGGGGATACGGCCCGCTTCGGCCGAGGGCTGACCGCTGGCCAGGGCGAAGAACGCCCGGCCCTTCAGGCGGGAGAGGATCTCCAGGCCATGGTCCATCAGGCGCAGGGCCATGTCCTCGACCGGCTGGACGGAGGAACCGGGCAGGATGTCGTGGAACTCGGCGAACAGGAGGTCGTGCGTAGCTTCCTGTAAGTCCGCCTGCGGGTAGGGCAGCAGGCCGGCCAGGGCGGCATGGGTGAGCATCTTCTCTGCCGTGTACAGTTCGTTTTCCAGCTCGCGGTGCTTCTGCTTGAGGCGCACCTGGGAGGTGTAACAGCCAATGGCAAAGGGGTTCAGGTCGCCTTCGTGGCGGGGCAGCACGGTGCCGGCTGCGCGCAGCTGGCGGAAGTAGGCTTCGGGGGTGGAGTGGCACACCTGCACGTCGCGGTTTTCGCGCGATCAGGTCAGCGAGCTTCTGCAGGTCGATCCGCGAGGGGCCGCCGCCGTGGTTGCCGATGCCCCAGAGACACAGGGCAACCTGGCGGTCGCGAAAGCTTGTCGAGCCAATGGCGGATCTTGTCGTCCGCGTGACCGAGGGAGGAGTTGTAGAACTCGATCGAACGGGTGGGCGGTGATGGTCGAGCCGTCATAGCCTGCCCACTCGAAATCGTCGGCCGGCAACGGCAGCACGCTGGGATCCGGCCGGCAGAAGATATACCCGTCGTAGCCGGACTTGGCCAGGATCTGGACCAGCCCGCGGGTGTGGCCGAAGGAGTCGAAGTTGATGGCCGGTGGTCGGTTCGACGCCGAACTTCTCGCGGAAATAGGCCTTGCCCAGCAGGATCTGGCGGACGAACGACTCGCCGCTGGGCATGTTGCAGTCGGGCTGGAGGTACCAGCCGCCCATGATGTGCCAGCGTCCGGCAGCGACGAGCTTCTGGATGCGGGCGAACAGGGCCGGCTCGTATTCCTCGACCCAGCGGTACAGGATGGCTTCGTTGTGGTTGAACACGAAGCCGTCGAAGGACTCGCACAGGTCGGCCGCCACGCGGAACGTGGAGATTGCAGCCGCAGCGCCCTCCTCCCAAGGCCATAGCCAGACGGGATCGAGGTGCGCGTTACAGACCAGGTGCATGGTCTTCATGTCTTCCCTACACCTGCGGCAGGTCCAACGAGTGGATCAGGTTGCCGTTGAGCAACTGGATCGGCACAAGCATGACGGTCGGCCGGCCTTCGATCGTGATCTCCAGGACCGCGCGGTTCATGGAGCGGTCCACCTTCGGCGGCGGTGAAGGTGAACTCGCCGCCGACCGGCTGGTAGCCAGTCGCCCTCGCAGGCTCATCAGCGCCCGTCCCTGGCCGGCGAGACCTCCCAGCCGTCCGGCAGATACCAGTGCAGCGTCAGGTTGGCCTGGATGCCCTAGGTGTTGGCGATGGCGATGCCGACGGTCTTGGGCTCGCCCGAGCGGATCAGCGGAGACCCGCAGTAGTCCACCGCCACATCGAAGAAGTCGAACTTGTACATCGGCCCGGCGTGATGGCAGAGCGAGGCGCCCTGGTCCTTGGCCTTGAGGCTGTCGAGCGTGGCGGCGGCCAGATCGGTGGTCGGCATTCTCCTTGATGGCGACTCGCCTGCCGCGGCCTCTGGCCAGCACCTGCATGGCGATGTGCTCGGTGCGGTCGGTCAGTTTGTCCACGTCCTCCGGCCACGCAGGCCGCCCTGCAGATCGCCGCAGTTGATGGCGATGGTCTTGATGCCCCGGCCGATCGGGTCGATCCACTTCTGCGGGATGGCCTTGGCGCCGTGCATGATGCCGAAGATCGAGCCGGCCGTGGCGCCGGTGCAGTCGGTGTCCTCGCCGCAGTTGACGGTGGTGCAGATCATCTTGTCGAAGTCGTCGCCGCCGTACAGCAGGCCGAGGATGGTGATGCCGATGTTGCGAGGGGACGTCGTAGCCGAGCGCGCCCGACTCGAAGCCCTTCTCGCGGTCGGCGGCGTCGTTCGACCTTGAACTTGCCGCGGTGGTGCCGCAGGATCTCGTCGCGGGCCTCTTGCCAGGTCAGGCCGCTTGTCGAAGGCGCTTGATGGCCGTATGGACGGCCTTGGCGATGCCGCAATCCGCGGGGATGTAGGACAGGCCGATGTCGATCAGTTGGCGGAGGTTCGGAGTTGACGAAGGCGGCGCTTTCCAGGGCGGCGATGAAGATCGGACGCGTACGTGCCCTCGCCGTCGCCGTGGTCGAGAATGGCGTCCTGGTAGGCGTACTGGGCGGCCAGCGCGCGGCAGGCCCGGGGCGATGCAGGCCCAGATCTCGGTGCGGATGTAGGAGCCGCAACTGTGCTTGTAGTCGTTGAATACCGTCCCGGAGATCGGCGGCACCAGGCCGGGGCGCATGTTGATCTTGCCGTTGCCGTACTCGGCCCAGTGCGGCGTGACGTACAGCACCAGTAGTCGGCCAGGGTCTTGGCGTCCAGGTCCACGCCATGCTTCTTCCAGGGCGATCAGCCAGAGCAGTTGGATGTCCAGGTCGTCGTTGGGCAGCGGCTGGCCGCCCGTGAGTTCCTGCGTGTAGAAGCTGACGTTGTTGACCTGCCGCTTCCACTCGAACGGGGCACCCAGCGTGCCGCCGATGTTCTTGCCCAGCCAGCACGCCAGGACCTTGTCACGATACTCCTGCCGATTGAGAATGATCTCCGCCATGGAGGTCTCCGCCTGTCACTGATTTGTATGGACCTGCCATCTCCCGAATAGCCCGGCCGACTCGCGCGGCCGGAGCTGTAGCGGCTCATTGTACGGGGCTCCCCCCTACTTCGCCAAGGCCTCTCGCACCGTCTCGAGAACCGCCTGCGTGGTACCCTCTGTGGCTGGCGAGGGCCTGCAGCGGTTCTTGGCGAATCCCACGGCCAGCCCGCAGGTAGGGTCGGCGAATCCGGTGGACCCGCCGTAGCCACCGTGCCCGAACGCGCGGTTGCCCTCGCCCGTCAGCCAGTATCCGAGCGCAATCGACGGGGCCTGCTCTTGGGAGCCCGACAATTCCTGCAACCGCATGGCGATTTTCATGCGCTCCTGCGGCAAGAGCTCGACGCCATCCACGCCACCCGGCAGCAGGGCCGCGTAGTGACGCGCGATCGCCCGGGCGCTCATGATGCCATTGCTGGCTGGGATGCACGCCCGGCGGACGTCCGGCCGATTGATGACCAGGTCCAGCGGCCCGAGCCAGTTGGGGATCGCCAGCGCCGCATCGCCCTCGAACGGCGGGGGCGGGTCGCCGGGACTGTCCAGGGTCGCCACGCGCGGTTCCACGGCGTCGAGGATCCCGATATAGAGGTCCTCGATCCCTAGCGGCCGGCAGACCTCCTCCTGGACGATCCGGGCAAACGGACGACCATCCACTCGCCGCGCGACTTCGCCTATGATCCAGCCGAAGGTCATGGCGTGGTAGACCCGCCTGGTGCCGGGCGGCCACTGCGGCTGCAGGTCCGCGATGGCGGCACACATGGCGTCCCAGTCACAGAGTTCCTCGAAGCCGATATTCTGCGGCATCTGCGGGATGCCCGCCGTGTGGTTGAGGGCCTGGCGCAGGGTGATCTGTGCCTTGCCGCAGGCAGCGAAGGCCGGCCAGCAGTCGGCGATCCGCATGTCGTAGCCCGGCCGGCCCTTCTCGACGAGCAGGTGGATCGCGGTAGCGGCAATCCCCTTGGTCGTGGAATAGACGGGGAACAAGGTCCTGCCATCCACAGACCGCCTGGTCTGGGCATCCGCGACCCCGGCCCAGGCGTCCACGACGAGCGCACCGTCCTTGTAGACCGCCACCTGCAGTCCACATTCCTTGCCTTCATCCACCAGGCGGTTCAGTAGTTTCTGGACCCGGGTCTGCACTGTCATGGCAGTTGCACCTCGACTCTTCCTCCTCACTGCCGGAACCCGAGACTCTTCTGACAGCCGTGGGCGATCTGGCAGCAAGGCCGGCCCCCTCGGGACGCGCCAGGTTCAACCTGATTGCGTATTACGCGCAGTCTCCCCGCGGGAAGTAGAGGGCCGCCAGCGACGTGTTGACCCCCGGGGCGCCGAACAGCGGCAGGTCGCGGGTGGTCATGATATGGCTCAGGTCGCGCACGGCATCGCGGGACAACTCCTTGAGCGTCCCCGCAGAGAGGCCTCGCAGCATGGAATCCACCGAGCCCTCCAGCAACTCGACGGTCAGCAGCGTCCAATAGATGTCGCCGCGCGTCATCGTCACCAGGCCGTGGTTCTCCATCACGAAGCTGTTGTATTTCGGCAGGTAGGGCGCGAAGTTCTCGGCCAACTGCTGCGTGAGCGGCTGCCCATACGGCACGACGGGCACCGGACCGACTTCCGTGGTCGTCTCCGGATAATACGGTCGCATGAGGAAGCCGGGGTCGGCCATGATCGCCGCTGCGCAGACACACGGCGGATGGCAATGGATGACCGAGACGATATCCGGTCGGTCCTCGAAGAACTTCAGGTACATCGGCTTTTCGCCGGTGGGGCGGCGGGTGCCTTCGATCGTCTTGCCGGCGCGGTTGATGAAGACCACGTCATCGCAGGTGACATCCCCCTTGTTCATCTGTGTGGGCGTGATGAGGAGGAGGTCCTCGTCGAGCTTCCAGGCGGCATTGCCGCCGAATGCGGTCACATACTTGCTCTGCGCCAGCCGGTGCAGCACCTTGATGAACTGCTCGACAGCTGCACGATACTGTTCTACGTAGCGCATCTCGTGTCCTGACCTTCCATCCTGTGGTTTGGCGTAACTCTCAATACCCAGCCGTGCCGGCGATTTCATGGCCAACGCCGGTCACATCGACATGCTTCTGGCCATCGAGCACTCGCTACGGGAACTCGATCATGGCCTTGACCACGCCGTCCTGATATCCAGCCACCAGGTCGAAGGCGGCCTTGGCTTGCGCGAAGGGGAACCGGTGGGTGACCATGACATCCACGTTGAAGTCGCCGCGGGCGATCATGTCGAGGGTGGGCTGGACGCAGTGATTCTGACGGCGGACGTTCTGGATGCAGATCTCCTTGCGGCGCAATTCGTCGATCTCGAAGGAAACCCGCTCCAGAGTGGGCGGAATGCCGACGAGCATCAGACTTGCCGCCGGGCTTGAGCAGTTCGATGGCCTGATCCAGCGCCTCCTGCTTGCCGCAGCATTCGAAGACCACATCGAGCTGCGCGGGCTCGACCGCGGTAACTCCGGCGATCACGTCGCACGTGTCGGGATTGCCGACCCAGTCGGCGCCGGCCCGCTTCGCAACGGCCAGGCGGGCATCGATTTTATCGGTGACGAAGATGCGGCGAGCGCCCTGCGCCGCGCGGGCAACAGCACACTCAGCCCGATGGGACCGGCGCCCAGGATGCCGATGGCAGCGCCCTTCATGGGGATCGATTGCTTGACCGAATAGACGCCGATGGCCAGCGGCTCGGAGATGGCGGCCTGGTCGAAGGACATGGCATCGGGGATGGGGAAACAGCTCTTCTCCGGCATCACCAGGCACTCTGACAGGCAGCCCTCCGCCTGCTTCGGGCACCCGAGGAACCGCAGCTTGCGGCACGTGTGCGGCCGGCCGAGGCGGCACTGGTCGCACTGCCAGCAAGGCATCGCCGGTTCGATGGCGATGCGGTCGCCGGCCTTGACGCGGGTTACGGCGCACCCACCTTCTCGACGATGCCGGCGCCCTCGTGACCGACGGTGAAGGGATACTGGACCACCTGCGAACCGATCTGGCCTTGCGAGTAATAGTGGACATCCGAGCCGCAGACGCCGACCCGCGTCATGCGAATCAGGACATCCGTATCGTGAACGATGGCCGGGGTCGTCACATCCCGCATCTCCATCTGGTCGATGCCGATCAGCATCATGGCTTTCATGCGATTCTCCGTTTCGCGTCCTGGCTTCCCAGGGCAGGCATATTCGCATGTAGATACCATATTGTGGCCTGTACGGCAAAGGCCTGCCTGTCGGCGGCTTCATCCGAGGTCTTCCTGACCTGCGACAGGGCCGCAACACCATCGAGGTCCGCGAGAACCTGGACTTCGACTTCGAGGCCGAGGTGATCTACCTGCTGGGCTCGTTCGGCAACAGCCTTCGGAACGTCATGGGACCACATCACCTTCAGGCGGAACGGCCGCTCTGGGTGGGCCCGGCAGACTTGGCACCGAGTCGCCCCGTGGACCGCTACGTGCATCTGCTGAGCGGCCTGCTGGAACTGCGGATCGCCAGGATTGCCTGAGACGATCGAAGCCGGACGCGCGGTCCGTCCCAAGGCCGCACGTCCCTCCTGGCAAAGCCTCCGCCGAAGGTGGACCGCCAGGCCCGCGGACAAACATTCACGATCACTTGACGGCAGCTGCGCTGGCAGCGCACTGGCGAATGGCCGCGATCAGGGTCTCCGGCGGCGCGGTCTTGGTCAGGTAGACGTCCGCTCCGGCGGCCTTCATGGAAGCCGCGACGTCATCCTGCTCGTGCATGGACAGGCCGATGATCCTGGTGCCCGGCAACTGCCGCACGATCCGCCGAGTCGCTTCCACTCCGCTCAAACGCGGCATCGAGACATCCATCAGGATCACATCCGGCTGGATCTGCAGGGCCGTCTCCACGGCCTCCTGGCCGTCCGCGGCCTGTCCCGCGATCTCGATGTCCGGTTCCGCCTGCAGCAGCCGCGCCAGGCCCGTCCGGACGACCTCGTGGTCATCGGCCAGCAGAACGCGGATGATGTTCCGGCCTTGCTGTTTGTGCGCAACAGCCTGCCCGGCTGCATGTTCGACCGCGACTGCCTGACTGCCCGGCGTCTCTACAGGCAGGCCGCCCGTCAACAGGGGGCAGACAGCCGTCAAGATGATGCGAGCGCCCGACCCGGTTGACTCTCAATCTCCATGGAGCCGCCCATGAGCTCCAGGCGCTCGCGGATGCTGAACAGGCCGAGCCCGGCGCCGGCCTCTCCTTCTGCGGTTTCGACCGCCTTCCGGGTCCAATCGAAGCCCACTCCCTCGTCAGCCACAACAACCTGCACCCGCTTCGGTCCTTCCCGGCGCAAGCTCACGCTCGCCCGATCGACCCCGGCGTGTTTGGCAACGTTCAGCAGCAGTTCGCGGACGGCCTGGAAGACCAGGATTCGCATCTCACGGACCCGCAGATCGGCCTCCTCGTCCGCCGACACCCGCACCGTCAGGCCGTACTTCTCCTTCGCCGAGCGGGCCAGCCAGTGCAGCACCTGGGCCATGGTGCCCTCGTGCAGGATCGGCGGGCTCAGTTCCGCGGTCAACGACCGCGATGTCTTGAGCGACGCATCGATCAGTTCGTCCACCTGTTGGAGCGACTGCAGGTACCGCTCCTGCAGCGGCTGGTTACGCAGGGTCCCCAGACGGAGTTTGGCCCCGACCAGCAGCTGCTGCAGGTGATCGTGCAGGAGCGTTGCCAGCTGCTGGCGCTCCTGCTGCTCTACCTGGGTCAACTGGGCGGCCAGGCGTTGGAGCTGGGCGGCGCGATGTTCGGCCTCGGCGGTCCGCTCGGCCACACGCACCTCCAGCGTCTCATTCAGTTCCTTGAGCTGCTGTTCGGCCTCTTTGCGCTCGGTGATGTCCTCGATCGTGCCGATGCCTCGCACGAACCGGCCCTCGGAATCGCGGAACGCCGATACCGTCAGATGCACCCACAAGGGCGAGCCGTCCCGCTTCAGGTAACGCTTCTCGCAATCGAAGCGATCCAGGCGCCCGTCGAGCAGCCGGGCGTTCAGATCGTCACTGACGGGCCAATCCTCGGGGCACGTCAGTTCGCGCACCGTCTTGCCCAGCAGTTCCTCGGGGCGATAACCCAGGATCTGGCGGACCCGGTCATTGGCGGAGATAAAGCGCTCCTGGGCATCGACCTCGATGATGCCCAGCGCCGCGTTGTCAAATATGGCTCGGAACCGCAATTCGTTCTCCCGCAGGGCCTGCTCGGTCCGTTTGCGGTCAGTGATGTCCCGGGCGCAGCCGATCACGCCGATAATTCGTCCGTCGAACGTCGCGCCAGGGCGTCTTGATCGACAAGAAGGTGCGTCTGCCCTCCAGACCCGGTACGAACTCCTCCAGCGTCTCCGCTTGCCCGGCCTCCATCACCCGCCGGTCATTGGCCGTCATCGCTGCCCCGACCGCCGGATCGTCGTAGAACTCCTCGTCCGTGTGACCCACGATCTGTTTGGCGGGTTTGCCGATGGCACGTACCGTGGCCGCATTGGCGACGATGATCCGGCTGTCCCGGTCCTTGAGGAACAGGGGGTCGGGAATGCCCTCCGACATCGCCTGCAGCAGCGATTCTCTCTCGCTGACCGCCTGACGCCGCCGCGCCCGATCAAGCAACTCCGCCATCAGGCTCACCAATAGGCCGCTTGCCATGAACAGCACGGCATGGACGGTATTGCCGAGTGTCAACAACTGATGGCGCGGGAAGAAGAAGCAACTTGCCACGGCGGCGGAAAGAAGCGTCGCCATCACCCCGGCTCGCCCCCCCAGGAGCATCGCCACCAGGACGACCATCGGGAAGAATGTGACGAATGGCGGGAACTCGCCCAGAGCCCTGACCAGCACCCATCGCAGCACCGCCGCCAGGGCCACAGCCACCACTGCCAGCGCATACCCCATCCATGGCCGTCCATAGCAGAGCGTGCTGCCGACGGGTCCACGATCGCTGATGGTTTCCGGCAACTCACTGCCTGTCACGGTACACCGCTCCTGGAATTCAGGATGACGGGCAAGACGCTCAGCCACCTACGTGCGCATGGGCGGCATCCAGACGACAGGATTCCACTGGGCCGATGGGCAACCAGGACCATCATTGCCCTGCTGCCGCCGGGCCGGCGCCGCCGAACTGCGCCCGCGTTGCGGCTGTATAGGCATCCGAACTCCCCCAACGGCCTTGCCCACACAGACACACAGCTATCTTCTGCAATTCTATCACGAATACTCCGAATTGACAGCCTCCGGATCCAATCGCATGTCCTTGGCGGCAAGAGGACTCCGCGTTGGAAGCTACGGCTCATCCGAGCTCCTCATCCGCGCGGGAATGGCGCGGTTCTCGTCAGGGCCCCGCCACCAGCGGCCGGTCGTGTTCAGGTCCGGGTCATCTCGGGGGGCCGCCCGGCATATCGATACGCTCCCGGCCAAGCAACTCGCCCTCCGCCTCGAGGTCCGGCACGCCGGGTCCGACCAAAGGAAACCCGCACACCAGATCTGGCCTTGCCAGCCCGGCCCCCCTGGATAGACCTATAACCCTGCCTGGAATTCGCTGAAGGTGCAGCCGGGGTAAGGTCAGCGTTTGACACGGGCAGCGTTTTATCGGCCGTGTGCGACTTTGGGCGATTATGGCATATCGTGCCGCACGTGACACGATGTACTCCAGGTGTAGGCAGGCGTGTCCTGCAAGCCGAGTCAGCCTTGGAAGGTTCCTGTTCTTCCGGTTCGGCAGGACGCGTCCGTGCCACGAAACGAAATGGATCTCAATACGGAGACACGACCCATGCAGCGTATCACGGTCGGACGGGTCATTGCTTCCATCGTGTTCTGGCTTGCCATCGCGCCACTGCCTGCAGCCGGAGCCGAAGATTACGAGCTTGGGGTCATCCTGAGTCTCACCGGCGGCGGGGCGGTCTGGAGCCACGAGAGCGTCGAAGCCATTCAAATGGCGGCCGACGAGATCAACTCCGAAGGCGGACTTCTCAAGAAGCACCCGATCCATCTTACGATCGTCGATGACGAGGCCAAGCCTGACGTCTCGCGGCAGCTGGCCAAGGCCCTGGTGACCAAAACCAAGGTTCGCTGCGTGATCGGCACCTGGAGCAGCTCGTGCCGCGCTGGCCATCAAACCGATCTTTGCCGACGCCAAGGTTCTGCACATCGCTTCGATCAGCAACTCCGAGGACATCACGCGGCTGAACCCCAGTCCGTACATGTACTCCGTCGTGCCCAACACGTATATGCTGGCCAAGGCCCAGGTGCTGGGAATTGCGGGCCTGGCCCGCGAGAAAGGCTGGAAGAGCTACGCCACGATCACTTCAGACTACGCCTTCGGCCGATCGATCCAGGGCAACGTGGTTGCCATGCTCAAGGCCTCCGCGCCAGACGTGGAACTGAGGAAAGAGGTCTGGGTCCCGCTGAGTGAAACGCAGTGGGCGCCCTACATCGCGTCTCTGGCGGCCGCCAAGCCCGATTTCGTCAACGTGACGCTTACCGCGGATGATAACCTGCGATTCATCGACGTGGCCGCGCCTTCGGGCTTCTTCAGGAAGTACCCCTGCCCGGGCATCATGTTCAGCGTTTCCGAACTACAGAACCAGAAGGCGAAGCTTCCCCGGGGTCTGCTGTCCTTGACCCGCGCGGCCTTCTTCGGCCATCCGGATGAACCGGCCATGAAGGCGATGGTCGCAAAATGGCGCAAGACCCACGACGGCATGTATCCCACGGACTGGCACATCCTGAACTACGACGCGGTCATGACGTTGAAGCAAGGCGTCGAAAAGGCCGGCTCGATCGACACGGAGGCCGTCCGCGCCGCTCTCAAGGGGGCTGCCATCCAGACCTGCCGTGGCCGGCTGACCTTCCGCGAGATCGACAACCAGCTCATCTGCCCCGTGTACATGGGTATCGTGCAGGATGATCCCGAATACTCGTTCCCGATCTACCACGATCTCCAGGTGTTTTCCGGCGACAAGACCATGCGGCCCGAGGAAGAGATCAAGGCGGCCCGCGCCGCGAGGTGATGCAGAATGAGGTCGCGAGCCATGCGGTGCCGATTCGGCACAAGACGCGTATTCGAACGATTGGGCATTCGGGGCAAGCTGCTGGTCCAGGGCTTGCTGACGGTGGCTGTCGCACTCGTCCTGGTGATCGCCGTCGTGTCGGCGGCGCTCTGGGTTCTCGGCTGGCGCCAGGCCAGGGAACGTCTGACCCTGGCAACGCAAGTCGTCTCGCGATCCCTCGCGGGACGGATCACCGAAACCCGGGAATCCGCCGTACGGATCGCCGAGGACAAGGAGTCTACGGGCAAGACCGGGTTCGTGCAGGAGGATTCCGGCAAGCCTGACGTTCGCGAGATGATCGTGGTCGAACGCCGCAACCTGGCCGTGGCGCTGGGACGCGCGATGACCGCCGCACGCGCCGGCATGGCAGCCATCTACGGCTTGGCCGGCAGGCTCGAATGCGCTGCCATCGAAACGGAGGACAATAACCTCGATCTCTGGTGTCCGGACGACCGTCGGCCCGGACGATTCCTGCGGACGACCGTCACTCCCGGCCACACGCCGCAGCCGGACGACTGGCAAGAGGCCCGGCCGCCCGTAACGCCCGCTGCTCGATTACCGGGGCGGATCCTGGCCGAGTCCACCTCCGGCTGCATCCTCCGCGAAGAATCGCTCTGGATCACGGCAAGCGTGCCGATCATGGGCATGAGACTCAACCCCGACACCTTTGCCGCCGAACCCGTGCAGAATGGCCAGCTGACCCTTCGCAAGCCCCTTGACGCTGTCTTCCTGAAGGAACAGTGCCAGCTGACCGGCGCACGTGTGGACCTGCACATACACGATGCTCTCGCGGAGAAGCACGGCACCCCGTGCCCTCTGCCGGCAACGGGACGGTGCCCGGGCCCCGTCGAGGATGGGCTGGCTCCTGCCGCCCGCACCTTCGCCACCATGAGTATCGCCGATGGCACGTTCTTCGTGGCAACGTCGCCGGTCTTCGCCGAAGGCGCCAATATCGGCTGCGTCGCCGTCATGCTGCCCCAGACCGAGACGCGCCGCAGCGTCATGTGGGTGACAGCCCTTACGGCCGCGGCCGGCGGCGTGGCGGCGATCGTGGCGACCGCCGTCGGCATCTGGCTGTCCCGCGCCATCGCCCGCCCCATCCAGGTCCTGGTGAAACGCGCCACGGACATCGCCGATCATCACAACCTCGACCAGATCATCGACATTGAGGGGCAGGACGAGATCGGCAGGCTGGCCGGGGCCTTCAACCAGATGCTCAACTCCCTGAAGGCATACTATCTCGATCTCCAGAGCACGAACGCCAAGCTCGTCGAGGAAGTCGCCCAGCGGGACATGGCGGAACGGACCTTCCGCACGCTCTATGAGTCCACGTCGGACGCCGTGCTCCTGCTGCAACCCGACCGGGTCGTCGACTGCAACGCCGCGACGCTTCGCCTGTTCGGGTACCCGGACCGCGCCGCGGTGGTGGGAACGCATCTTGCGGAGCTCTCGCCGAAGGCCCAGGCCGACGGCCACCTGTCGCGCGGGCGGGCGGACGAATACATTACCGAGGCCCTGCGTCTGGGTTCGACGCGGTTCGAGTGGCTCCATCGCCGGGCCGACGGTTCGCTCTTCGAGGCGGACGTGTGGCTGACGGCACTGGAACTGAACTCGCAACGCGTCATTCAGGCAGTCGTCCGCGACATCACCGAGGCCAAACGCACCCAGGACGAACTCGAACGCCTCGTCGCCCAACGGACCGCGGATCTTCAGGCCGCCAACGAGCACCTTCAGCACGAAATCGACGAACGCCGGCGCGCGGAAGATCAAGCCGAGGCCGCCAACCGGGCCAAGTCGCTGTTCCTGGCGAACATGTCCCACGAGATTCGCACTCCGATGACGGCGATCCTGGGCTTTGCCGAGGTCCTGACCACGCCGGGCCTGACGGATGCCGAGCGGCTCAACCACATCGACACGATCCGCCGTAATGGCCAGCATCTGCTGGGCATCATCAACGATATCCTGGACCTGTCGAAGATCGAGGCGGGCAAGATGGCCGTCGAGACGATCCCCTGCTCGATCACGCAGATCCTCCACGAAGTGGCCTCGCTCATGCAACCTCGCGCGATCGAAAAGGGCATCGCCTTCGATCTGGAGTTCGCCACCGCAATCCCCGACCGCATCCTGTCAGACCCGATTCGTATACGCCAGATCCTCATCAACCTGGCCGGCAACGCCATCAAGTTCACCGAGCGGGGCAGCGTGCGAGTCGTCACAAAGATCATCCAGGGGCCGGCTGTGCAATTCGATATCATTGACACCGGCATCGGCATCACGCGCGACGACCTCCAGAACATCTTCCAGCCGTTCGTGCAGGCGGAGAACTCAACCAGCCGGCGATTCGGCGGAACCGGACTGGGACTGACCATCAGCAGCCGGCTGGCGGACATGCTGGGCGGTACGATCAGTGCCAAGAGCAGACCCGGTCAAGGAAGCGTGTTCACTGTGACGATCGCCACGGGTCCGCTCGACGGGATCCCCATGGTCAGCCATCCCGCCGAGGCCGTAACCGGTACATGGGATGTCGGGACGACGACGTCCCGTGGGAACAGTCGACTCGACTGCAGCATCCTGCTGGCCGAGGATGGACCGGACAACCAAAGATTGTTCCGGCGGATCCTGGAAACAGCCGGTGCCTCGGTCACCATCGTCGAGAACGGCAACCTGGCAGTGGAAGCCGCGATGGCCGCCGGGGAGGAAGGCCGCCCCTACGACCTCATCCTGATGGACATGCAGATGCCGGTCATGGACGGCTACGAGGCCACGAGGCTCCTGCGTTCCAGAGGGTATAGTCGGCCGATCATCGCTCTTACAGCCCATGCGATGGCAACGGACCGCCAGAAGTGCCTGGCGGCCGGGTGTGATGAGTACGTGACCAAACCGATCGACAGAAAGGAACTCATGGACACGATTCACAATCATCTGCAGCAACGGGTCCCGCCCGCGGCCACCCCTGCCCAGCAGGCCCAGGCCCTGGTCAGCGAACTGGCGGACGATGCGGATCTCCGCGACCTGGTCCTTCAGTTCGTCGCCGAACTGCCCAAGCGGGTCGACGCCCTGCGACAGGCCATCGACGAGCACGACCTGACGGTTGTGTCCAGTCTGGCGCACCAGCTGAAGGGGTCGGCCGGCGGATACGGCTTCCCCTGGATCACCCAGGCGGCAGCGGATCTTGAGCACAGCGCCAAGGCTGGCGGGGACCTCGTCAGACTCAAACAGGCGCTGGGGCAGGTAGCCGACCTCTGTGCGCGCGCCAGGGCCGATTCCCCGGCCACCGAATCCCGACGCGCAGAGGACAGCACCCGCTGATCTGCCGGAGAGCAGTCTATGGCGAGCACGGCATACCAGGCACTGAAGAACACGAGCGCCCTGCCCTCTCCGACGGGTACGGCGATGGAGTTGCTGCGCCTCGTCGGCGATCAGAAGGCGACGCTGGACGCGATCGCCGCCGTCGTCGAGGCCGATCCCGCCACGGCCGGACGGATGCTCAAGCTTGTCAATTCGTCCTTTGCCGCCTTGCCACGCAAGATCGCGTCCATACCGGTCGCGGTGAAGCTCCTCGGACTGCGTACGGTCAGAAACCTGGCCTTGAGCATTTCCCTCGTCTCCAATCACAGCAAGGGACGCTGCAAGTCGTTCGACTATGAACGATTCTGGTCGGAGTCTCTGGCCAAGGCGGTGGCGGCGCGACAGATCGCCGGCCGCTTCTCAGCCCTGCCTCTCGAGGAGGCGTTTATCGCCGGCCTTCTTGAAGGCATCGGGGTCCTGGCCCTGGCTACGGCGCGCCCGGAGGAATATGCCCACACGATCGATGCAGCCGGCGGCGAACCGGCCGCGCTGCTGGAACTGGAGCGCAGCGCCTTCGGAATCGATCATCACGAGCTGGCCGGCGAGATGCTCGCCGACTGGCGGGTGGAGTCCTCGATCTGCAACGCCGTCCGGTGTCAGGGGAACCTGACGGATGACCAGACCCCCGCCGGACCCTCCCTCGCCGACATGGCCCACACGATACACCTGGCCTCAGGATTCGCAGGCCTTCTTGTCCAGGCGCAGACGCAGGCGCCGGCCCTGGCAGCCGTCATGGACGAGGCCGGCCACCTGGGAATTCCCCACGACACCGTCGCTGGCCTGTTCGATTCGATCGGCAAGGAGTGGCGTGACACCGGCGTGATCCTGTCGGTGACCACGCGCGACGTGCAGTCCCTCGAGCAGTTGGTGGCCCAGGCCGGCGCCGACCCGCTGGCAGCCGCGCAGCCGGAGACGCGCGTCGCACCGGCCGACGCCTGCCCGGATGCCCTCCGCATTCTCGTCGTCGATGATGATCCCGCGATGCTCCGCCTGACGACCCGGCACCTGACCGCAGCCGGGCACCGGGTCTTCACGGCCGCCAACGGCCAGGAAGCCCTGGAGGTCGATCGCAGCCAGTCAGTCCAGATGATCCTTACGGACTGGATGATGCCCAAGATGGACGGCATCGAGCTGTGCCGCCGCCTGCGCGGGCACAGCAACGGCGAGGGTTTCATCTACATCATCATGCTGACCGCCAGATCCGTGGCGACTCGCGCAACCGAAGCCCTGAACGCCGGCGCCGATGATTTCCTCGTCAAACCATTTGACCGGGAGGAACTGCTCGCGCACGTGCGTGCCGGCGGGCGGATCGTGCGCCTCGAGGCCGACCTCGCCGAGCGCAGCCGACAGATCGCCCTGTACAACGCCCGGCTCGCCGCCGCCAACGACAAGCTCAAGGCACTGGCGACCACCGACGAACTGACGGGCCTGGCGAATCGGCGGGAGGGACTGGTTCGGCTCGCGGAACACTGGTCCGTGTCCACGCGCCACCACGAGCCGATATCGTGCATCGTCGCCGATATCGATCATTTCAAGAACGTTAACGACACGTACGGGCACGCGGTCGGAGATGTGATCCTGAAGGAAACCGCCCGCCTGTTGAAGGGAACGGCCCGAGCGGGGGACCTCGTCTGCCGCATGGGCGGCGAGGAGTTCCTGATCGTCTGCCCGAAGTTGACGGCTTCCGCCGCACGCGTGGCCGCGGAGCACATGCGCCAGGCAATTGCATCCCAGGCCATCCACTCAGGCAGCACGCAGTGGTCCGTGACCGTCAGCATGGGCGTCGCCGAGCGCACTCATTCCATGAATGGCCCGCAGGATCTGCTCAAGGCGGCGGACGAACGGCTCTATGCGGCCAAGAACGGCGGCAGAAACCGCGTGTGTGCCGCCGGCGCTGCCGCGGATCCCGCCCCACCGGCAGAGAATGCGAGGGGCGCAGGCCCGTCACGATCCGAGGCACCCATCGGTGACCTTCGGGGCCTTCCGGTCAACGTCCTGCTTGTCGACGATGATGTGGATGACCGGGCGCTCGAGCTGCAGGTTGCTCCAGCGGGAAGGGTACGTGGTCGGCGAGGCGTCCGATGGGCAGGAAGCCCTCGCCAAAGTCGCCGCCTGCTCACCCAACGTCATCGTGCTGGATGCCAGAATGCCCGTCATGGACGGTCTGGAGTGCACCCGGCGGCTCAAAACACAAGCCGCAACCCAGGAAATCCCGGTCATCATGCTCAGCGCAGCTACCCGAGGCCAAAGACATCGAGGCGGCACTGGAGGCGGGAGTCGACGAGTACATCACCAAGCCGTTCAGGCCCCGGGAGTTCGCGCTGCGCGTGCGTTCGATGGCGCGCCTCCAGCGAAGCCGGGCCGAACTGCTGCTCAGCCATCAGGCGTGCTGGGAACAGGCGCGCACCCTGCAACTGCTGCTCGACCTGTCGGTCAGGCTTGTCTGTCAGCGAGACTCTTGACTCCATCCTCGAAAGAGCCGTCGCGGCCGCCGCCGAGCTCGCACGGTGCCGGCGGATCTCCATCATGATGCCCGATGCCGCCGGCACGCACCTGGTCATCGCCAAGTCCGTCGGGATCGACGAGACCGTGTGCAGGTCCGTTCGGGTCCCCGTAGGCCAGGCCATCGCCGGGCAGGTGTACGCTTCTGGGGGGCAGGAAGTGGTCAACCATGCCGAGGACGTGGAGCGCCGGCGCAGCGAGTACGACTGTGGCTTGTTCGTCAGCGCGCCCCTGGTCTCCAAGGCCTTGCGCGCAACCCGGCGCGTGGTGGGCGTCCTGAACATCACTGACAGACACAACTCCAGGCCGTTCGAACCGGCGGAACTGGAGTCCCTCAACCTGCTGTGCAATGTCACGGCCACGGCCATCGACACACTGGTAAGCCGTCAGGAAAGGGACCAGGCACAGAATTCGATCGTTGTGGCCCTGGCCACCCTGGCCGAGTCCCGCGACCCTGATACCGCCAGCCACCTTGACCGCGTCACGCAATACGCCTTGATGCTGGCACAGGGAGCTTCGTGGCCGCGGGCGGTGTGCCCGGCAGATCGACCGAACGTTCCTATCGGCCATCGGCCGGGCGATGCCTCTGCACGACATCGGCAAAGTGACAGTGCCCGACCACATTCTGCTCAAGCCGGGCCCGCTCACGAAAGACGAAACGAAGCGGATGAGAGGGCATACCGAAGATGGCGCTTGAACCGTTCGATCCATCAGAGAGCGCATCCCCAACGTGGATTTCCTGCGGATGGCCGAGGAGATCGCCCTGAGCCACCACGAGTGGTGGAATGGCGCAGGGTACCCGTCGGGAACGAGCGGCCAGGATATACCTCTTTCCGCGCGGATCGCCGCGGTGGCCGACGTATATGACGCCTTGACCAGCAACCGGGTCTACAAAGACGTGATCCCTCACGAGGAGGCGATGGCCATTCTTCGCAAGGCGGCCGGCTCGCAGTTCGACCCCGATATCATCGCGGCGCTGCTCGCGCGAGAGAGCGAGTTTGAGCGTGTCGCCCTGGAACTGGCGGACCCGTCGCTGGCCCTGACGCCTTCCTGATCCGCCGGCGCACCCGGCGCCGGCCTCGGGGTCTTCCCGGACGCAGGCACCGGGAACATTCCTACGCACAGGCCAGGAAACTCCCGATTCCGCACCGCATGGCGGGCGGCCTGCGCCGAATCGCCCGCCTCTTGCTCCCCGCGCAAGCAGGCGGCGGGGCTCCGGGATGATCCGGTTCTGGCCTTGGGTCGGGTGTTGTACTCCGGGTAATCTGGATTCCGTAAGTAGCGGACGGGTCGAAGCCTGCACTGTCTTGTCCGGCGCCCTGCTGATGCCGCCCCCACGGAAGAAACCTTCCCTCCCCCGCCGACATCCATCTGCCGTTCCTTCGCGTAACCACGGACTCTCGTATCGACGATGCCGTGCAGTCCTTCGTTGTCCTGGGATTGCTGCAGGCAATAATCACACGATGAGACGCGAACCCACTTCTATGACACGGATGCCCTGAAGGAGCCTGATGATGCAGGACGCGGCAACCTCGCCGCAGCCCAGACCGGCCGAGGTCGACCAGGCGACTGCTGGCTGGGAGATCACATCCGCAGCCGGAGCTCAGGCCATCGGCCAGTCCGGCCCGGACGAGGCAACCTGGGTCCACCGCATATACGACTGCTTTGAGGACGTGCGGCATTCTGGCCGCGGAGTGGGATCGTCTGGCGGAGACGACGGCGGACCTGCTGAGTTCCCACGCCTGGTGCGAGGCCTGGTGGCGGCATTTCGGGGCGGGCCGCTGGCTGGAGATCCACACGTTGCACGCCGGAGGCGTGCTTGTGGCGGTGCTGCCGTTGTTTCGAGAAACGCTGGTTGCCGCGGCGGGACTGCGGGTCGTTCGGCTGGTCGGAACCGGCTACGGCACGGAGACCGGCAGCCTGGCCATCACCACGGAATGCGCCGAGCCGTTCACCCGGCGCGTGCTGGACAGTCTCGCCGGACGCGGCCCCTGGGACATCGTGCTGCTGGGCCCGTTGATCAGCTACGCCAGCGTAAGCGAGCAAATGGCTGCTGCCGCCGCCGATCACGCAAATGTGCAGGCCGTCATCATCGGGCGGCAGGACTTCTGGCAGATGCTGTTCGACCTGCCGGAAACCTACGAACAGTACTTCGAGTCGCTTCCCCGCCACGAGCGCCAAGACACGGCCCGGCGAGAACGGCTCCTGCGGCACGGGCGCGATCTGCGGATCGAACCCGTGTCCAGGCCCGAAGAAGTGCCCGAGGCCATGGACGCCCTGGTCCGGCCTGCACCAGCGGCTCTGGGTGGGGCGCGGCATGACCGGGCACTTCGGCGAGTTCCCCGCCGTCGAATCCTTTCACCGCGAGATGGCCGAACGCCTCGTGCAAACAGGGCGGCTCGCGATGATCACGATCCGGGTGGACGGGCAGATCGTGGCGGCCAGCTGCGGTTACCACTTCGGGCCGCGGACGCACGCGATGTTTCGCGGTTACCGCAATGACGAGCCGTGGCACCGCTACGGCCTGGGCCGGATGCTTCACTGCCAACTCGCCCGCGAGGCCATCGAACGCGGCAGCCGCGCCATCGAGAGCGGTCGCGGCGCCTTCGACTACAAGATGCGCCTGGGCGGACGGCTCTGCGGGGAGCGGTCGCTGGTGATTGTACGACGAGGGTGGTCATCGCGGCTGCGCCTGTGGGCGGGACTGCGGGCGGCCTACCTCGTCCACGTCGTATATGGGCGGATCTGGCTGGACAAGATAGCCCCCCGGCTGGGCGTGCGCAAACCGGCGCGGCATGCCTACGTTCGCAGCCTCTTCCTGTGCGCACCTGTCGCGACGGGTGCGATTCGGCCTTACGCCCGGTCCCGTTATGCAGGAGGCCGCGGGCGTCCCCCCGCCGGCCAGCCATGCAACATAGTCTCCAGGCGAAGACTTGCGCCGCCGAGCCCCCGATTCAGGCTGAGCACCTCGGCGACCGCGACCGCCGCTGGCCGTACTGCTCCAGGAACAGGATGGCTGTCCTGATCCCGGCGATGAAGTGATCCAGGTGTAAGAACTCGTTGGGACCGTGCACCGGACAGTCCGGCAGGCCGTAGCCGATCAGGATGCTGTCGGCCCCCAGCCGCCGCTTGAGCGTCGGCAGGATCGGCAGCGTGCCCCCCTCGCGGATCAGCACGGGCTCGCGGCCCCACGCAGCTCGCACGGCTGCGCGGGCCGCCATGATCCCGGGACTCTCCACCGGCGCCAGGTACGCGTCGCAGCGGGCCTTGTCATGGATCGTGTAGCGGCAGCGGCCCTGCAACTGCCCGGCCACGAATCGGTCGAACGCCGCAGCGACTACGGCACTGGACTGGCCCGGCACCAGCCGCATCGAGATCTTCGCCATTGCCCGAGACGGGATGATCGTGGCGCTGCCCGGCCCGGTAAAGCCCGACACGATGCCGTTGACATCCAGCGTCGGACGGGCCCAGACCCTTTCCAGAGGTTTGTAACCCAGTTCCCCCACCAGCCGCGGCACCCCCAGCTGCTCCCGCACGGCGGCCTCGTCATAGGGCAGGGCCCCCAGCGCCTGTCGCTCCCAGTCCGCCAGCGGCAGCATCCCATCGTAGAACCCGGGAATAGCGATCCGCCCGGACGGGTCCTTCATCGCGGCGACCAGCTCGCACAGGATGGTGGCTGCGTTCGGTGCCACCCCGCCGTAGACGCCGCTGTGCAGGTCACGATTGGCAGCCGTGATCTCCACCTCCTTGTAGACCAGCCCCCGGGTCGAGTACGTGATGGCTGGAATGCCCTCGCGGTACTGTGCCGAGTCCGACACCAGCACGTCATCGCATACCAGGTCCTGCGCAGTGCGCCTCAAGGAACCCTACGAAGCTCGGCGAGCCGATCTCCTCCTCGCCTTCGATGAAAACAACCACGTTGACCGGCAGGCTCCCGGCCCCCTGCCGCCAGCACTCCAGCGCCAGCAGGTTGGCCAGGACCTGTCCCTTGTCATCCGTCGCCCCACGGGCGTAGACCGCGCCGCCGCGGACGGTCGGCTCGAACGGAGGACTCTGCCAGAGCGACTCGTCGCCGGCCGGCTGGACGTCGTAGTGACCATAGAGCATGAGGGTCGGCGCAGCCGCCTCCGCGGCATAGCGCGCGACGACAGCCGGGTGCATCTCGGATGGCACCACCCGGGCTTGAACGCCGGCGCGGTTGAGCAGGTCGCTCAACCAGGCGGCTGCGCGGGCGAGATCGCCCGCGTGCTCAGGCAGAGTGGAGATACTGGGGATCTTGAGCAAGTCGAACAGCCGTTGGATGAAGTCCTCGCGATGCGAGTCGAGATACGCCAATGCCTTCTGGAGCGACATGTTCGAGCCTCCCTGCCGGACTGAGAATCGTCGACTTACCTGCAGGTAGTGTAGGCACCGCAGGGGGCCGCCCGCCAGAGGCCTGGTATGATTCTGCCAAGTCGATTGCGGTCGCAAGACTCAAGTCTCCAAAAGGTTGCGCCCCAGGCCAGGCGGATTGTGTGGAAGCAATAGACCCCACATGTCGATATAGAAGCAAGCGGCTGGTATGGCCCTGACAGTGCGGACCATGGTTGGTTCCAGACTCAGGTTCTGATAGAGTCAGCACCTGCAAGAGCCGCGAAAGCCAACGTCGCGGCCACCAGGGCCCCCAAACAGCAACGGAGCCGAACAATGCAGATTGTCAGTGGACTGGGCAAAGGCACGATGAGCCGGCTGGGGTTCATGTTCCTGCTGCTGACGGCCTTTGCAGTGTGGTTTGGCTATGATGGCTGGGTGGGCTACCCCCGGAAGAACCTCGAGGCGGCCCTGCAGTCATTCCCCAGACCCGGCCTGCCCACGCCGATTGCCAACCCCGCCGTAACCGAGGGGTCAGCAAAGGCGGTACAGGCCGCCGCCGACAAGAAGGTCACCCTGGACGACCTCCGTAAGCAGTGGGGCGAGCCAGCCTACCTCGGGCCGTCGGCCAAGGCGGCCGGACCATCCACCAGCCAGGTCGCATTCTTCGTCGGCACATACGGCTGGGCGGAGGTTGCCTTGGACGGGCAGACGGCTTCCAAGGCGGAGTGGCGCAGCGGCCCGAAGGTCGCCTCGGATATCGGCGTGCAGAAGCTGCTGGGCCTGGGTCTGGCCGGCGGGGCGCTGATCCCGTTGGTGCTGCTGCTGGTGCAGATGAGCACCCGCTACCGCCTGGATGACGAGGGGCTCGTGCTGCCCAAGCATGGCCGGATCACGTACGACCGGATGACCTCTGCCGACTTCAAGGATTTCGACAGCAAGGGGATCGTCCGGGTACACTACCGCGACACCGCGGGTTCGGACCGGACCGCCGTGCTCGACGAGGAGCAGATCGCGCGGTTTGAGGACATCGTAGCCGCCCTGTGCGAGAAGAAGGGCTGGTCGGTCGAGGTCAAATCCAAGGACGAACCGGTCAACCCCGGCACCCCGGAGCCGTAGCCAGCGAGTTCCTGTTGCCGCCGCTGTCATCCCGAGGGGTCATTTGGCACGTTCCAAGAGGCCACGCTCTTATTGACACCGAGGGAGCTCGGGTGGAACCTTCCTGTGGAAAGGACGTTGTGGAGCACCCTCTCCCAAGGGTGTCAGCCTGCGCCGCGTCACGCCGTGAAAACCGTCCGATACCCGGCATTTCTTCTTGACACGCCCTGCCCGAACAGACACAATGACCTTCGGCGCTGGCAGGGCGCCGCCGGGCCTGCGGGAAGGACCTAGTCCACCTCCAAACCAACGGATCTGAAAACGACCTTCTTTTCAGCCCGATCGGGCAGGCCGCGGGCAATGGATGAAAGGAAGGTACGTCATGGCTCGTGTATTACCCCCCAACCCCAATCTGGATCACCTCAAGAACGAGGCCAAGGCCCTGCTCAAGGCCCATCGCGACGGCGACCGGTCGGTCTGCGCGACGCTCCGACGATTGCACCGGCTCAAGGATGCCACGGATCGAGCAGGTTCTGGCCAGCGAGGTCCCACTGAACGATGCGCAGTTTGCGCCTGGCGATGGATTACGGTTTCACCGGGTGGGAGGACCTGCGAGAGATGGTGGTCTCCCTGAAGGGCGAGCCGGACTTCGAGACCGATGCTCGGCCCGGGGCGTTTCTGCTGGATGTGGAGGTCAGCGGGAAGAAAGGGACCAACCGATTCGGGTACGCGTACTACCAGTCGCTGCGGGTGGCGGGTGCGGCCTGCGATTACGACACGATCATGGGCGACAGCGGGCTGGCGTTCATCCTGCAAGCGGACAGCGTTCACACGGCGTGGGGCAAGCCGGTGGATCAGCTGGACATCGGCTGGTGGCCGCTGGATGGCTTCGGGGCAGAGATGCGGCTCGACTTCCTTGGCCGCGCCAGCGGTTCGGAGTTCCGCTCCCTGCCGTGCGATGAGTACCGGGCCGACCCGAAGGCGGCATTCTACCGGGGGTTCCATGGGCCGATCGTCGAGGCCCTGCAGGCGGGGCGGTGTCCGGTTGCGGTGGAGGGGGATATCTGGGTGGTGACCGGCTACGACGATGGCGAGCCGCCGCTGATCGGGCAGACTAGCTGCCAGGAAGGGACGCACCGGGCGAGGGTGAAGACGTGGCCTTGGGGGGTGGTAATACCGGGTGAGGCCACGGCGGCGATGGATCGCGGCCAGGCGGATCGGGAGGCGCTGGAGTTCGCGGTGGAGCTGATGCGGGATGAACTGGGGAAACGGATTCCGCCGAACAAGCTCAGCGGCTGCAAGGCGTTCGAGTTGTGGGCGCGGTTGCTGCGGGATGACGCCGCACTGGGGGCGCACTTTTACCATGGCAACGTGGTGTGGCGCTCTCCGGGAGAACCGGGCCAGCACCGTGCCGTATCTGCGGGCGATGGCCGGACGGCATGGAGGTGGCGCGGCAAGGTATCTGGAGGCGGCGGCCGGCATCTACGAGGAGGTGATCCGGGTGGCGGACCAGATGAACCCCGGCAAGGAGGTGATGGCCGAACGGCCGGGCCGCGAGGCGCTGGCCGCCCTGGTGGATCGAGTTGCCGCGCTGGAGCTGCGGGCGGCGTTGGAGTTGGAACGGGCAGCGGCTTCAACGAAAGGTTGAGCGACTGGCAATTCCACCCCCAAGCAGACGACGCTTGGGGGTGGCACCGAAAACTGGGACCGAGGGAGAAGCACGCCCCCGGACAGCGCGGGCGTGCCACCCGACAAACGCAAGGAGATCCATATGAACAGGCGAGAGTTTCTGGTGTCAGCGGCGGGCGTGGCTGCGGCCGCGGGCGCGGCTGGGTTAGTGCAGGAATCTAAGGCTGCCACGAACACGCAGCCGGCGGCAGTCCAGGAGGCCAAGACTGCCACGGACACGCAACCAACGAGTGCAGAATGCCCCGGCAGACCGCATGAAGTTGGTCAGCTACTGCGGGCTCTATTGCGGCCTGTGCGACTCGCACGTGCGGCTGCCGCAGCGGGCAGCGGCCTTGAAGGAGTCGCTGGCCGTGGCGGAATCGCCTGTGCCCAAGCCTGTGCAGCAGTTCCTTCAGACGCTGGCCCATCCGCCGGAGGACAAGCACTGCCGCGGCGGCAGGTGTGGCGCCAGGTGCGCGATCAAGAAGTGCGCGATCGCCAAGGGCCTCACCTGCTGCGCCGAGTGCGACGACTTCCCATGCCAGCGGATCCAGACCCTCGCCAGCAGCGAGTCAACGCTTATCCACGACGGCCTGCGCCTCCGAAAGATCGGCCTGGACGCATGGATCGACGAGATGGAGCAGCGCAAGGCGCGCGGCTTCTGTTATGCGGATGTGCGGTGCCTGCCGTGCACGGTGCCGGCGGAGTAGGGGAGCATCCGGTGATCAGCCGTCGAGGAGACATGGCTGCAAACGACGCAGCCATGGCACCCGGCCAGAACGCGAGGACCTGCGACGGCGCAGGATCATGGCACCCGGCTTCAATGGTTTGGGGACGGCTCCGAAGAGGCTTGGGATCCAGGAATCTGCTTGGCCGAAAGACCCGAGTTCGGCAAAATGCTAATGATCGCTGGCGACAGTCGTCAGCGAGCGACTCATTTGGGAAACATCGGTCTGGAATGTCCCGCACGATGGAGGCAGCCATGGAGATTGGCGCGGAAGTCATGGGCCACCTCTCGCAGATGTTCGATGAGATCGAGATGGCAATCAGGAATTGCCCGAACGAACTATGGTATCGGAAAGGCGCCAAGGGGATGATGGTTCCTGGCATCCTGGCCGCCCACGCGGTTTGGTGCATCCGGCGTAGTCACCTGCTCCACATCCCGCGTGAAAACCTGCCGCGCAAAAAGGTGCCCACCCAAGCGGAGTTGGTCGCGGTCCTACACGCCATCGGCTCGTATGCCGCTTCTGCCTACGGGCGAATGGACAACGATACGTATCTGACCAGGTCGCCCAGGAGTGGCCGCGGAAGGGGCACTCTGGCTGCCCCGATCAGCAGGGTCATGTACACGATTGCTCACACCCGCCACCATCTCGGTCAATTGGTGCAGATCCTCAAGGAGAACGGGATCAGGCCTCCGAAGTGGTATCCCCGGTAGACGATCATCTCCAGGTCTGCTGCCGTGCTGGCAGGAGCAGCGGGAGGGGTGGCGGGGCGCATAGGGACGAATGGGTCAGCAGCAACGGAATTTGGAATGAAAGGGGGAGAAGCGGGTAGTCGGTACACCCCCAAGCATACGGCGCTTGGGAGTGGCACCCAACGCCTGACCCTAAGCTGGAATGAGGAGGATAGCGCATGACCATCGGACGACACGAATGCAGTGTCGCGAGGAATACGGACTTCCGTCAGGCGATTGCCATCGGTCTGGACGAGGCGCTGACAGCGCTGGAAGAGTCCTTCTATGACCTCGACGACCGGCAGATGCGGGCCTTCGCGATCCGAAAGCACAATTGCATCGCGTGGATCGTGGTGCACACGCTCCAGAACCTCGACGAGTACACCTACCAGGCCGAGAGCGAGTCGACGCTCGTTCATGACGGCGAGCGGCTCCGCAAGATCGGCCTGGATGCCTGGATCGAGGAGCAGAAGCAGCGCAAGGCGCGGGGCTTCTGCTACGCCGACGCGCGATGCCTGCCGTGCACGGTACCGACGGAGTAGCAGGGCGGGGCACCGGGCGTGCCTCGACTTCCGGTTCAGCATGGCCGCACACGACGCGGCCATGGCACCCGGCCGAGCAGGATGCGATGATACCTGTAGCGGGCGGGGATGAACAGACGGTAGAATCTGCGCGTGCGTTCGGCCGGAAGGGCAGAACGAGAACAAGATGTTTCTGGAGATAGACGCGAATGAAGATCGGCAAGGGCGAGAAACTGGTATTCATCGGGGATTCGATCACGGACTGCGGGCGGACGACCCCGGTGGCGGAGGGGTTATTCGATCCGCTGGGGCGGGGGTACGTCACGATGGTCGAGGCGCTGCTGAGAGCCGCACACCCGCACCTGGGCATCCGCGTGGTCAACATGGGCACCAGCGGCAACCAGGTCCGCGACCTCAAGGCCCGCTGGCAGACCGACGTGCTCGACCTCAAGCCCGACTGGCTCAGCGTCTACATCGGCATCAATGACGTTCTGGCGGCAGTTCGACATGCCCCGCCAGCCCGAGACGCACGTCGGCCTCGAGGAGTACGAGGCCACCTACGATGCCCTCCTCAAGCAGACGCGGCCGCTCCTCAAACGGCTGGTCCTGCTCACGCCGCACTTCATCGAGCCGAACCGAAGCGACCCGATGCGGGCCCGCATGGACCAGTACGGCGCGGTCGTGCGGAAGCTGGCCGGTCGCCACGATGCGGTCCTGGTAGACGTGCAGGCCGCCTTCGACAAGGCGCTCGAGCATGTGCACCCGATGAGCCTCGCCTGGGACCGTGTACATCCCGACCAAGCCGGCCACATGATCATCGCCCGCGCAATCCTCAAGGCGCTGGATTTCGAGTGGTAGTGCACGATGGCGCTGCCCACCAATGCCGTTGCCGTGGATCAAATGCCATCGACCTCTATTGTTTCGGACGGATCGCTGCAGGGTGAGCGCCGCCCACCAATGCTGTTGTTGATCGAATGCCGTTGGCCTCTACTGTCCCGTAGCGACGACTGAGACCCCGACTGCCGACTCCTCGACATCCGGCTTCTCGGTCATACCCCCATCAATTCCGCCAGGTCCCGCATCTGCAGGTGCGACGCGAACGATCGCGCCACCAGCGGATTGGCCGCACCGGCCGGTACCCCCAGGGCCGCCAGCACGCGCCTGCACAAGGCTAGCGGGTCGGTTGCGGCCGTGTCACCAGCGGCCTTACGCACCGTCTCATCGACCCGTTGCAGCCACGCCAACGCCTCATCCATCCGGCGGCGGATGTTCGAGCCGTTCTGCGGGACATCCCACGAAGATAACAGCACGTCGATGTCCTTCACGTCCCGCAACCGCCGGATCGACCGCACTGCCGCCGCGACGTCCTCGTAGATCGGCACGTCGCCCGGCAGCGGCACGGCATCCCCGCTGAAGAACGCCCGGTCCTGCGGCAGCACCAGCGAGATCGACCCCCGCGAGTGCCCCGGCGTGTGCAACACCTCCAGCCACAGGCCCTCCTCCCGCACGATCGCTTCGCCGTCTTGAAGCACGCGATCGACCCGCACCGAACCGGCCACAAGGTCGCCGAACCCCGGCACCGGCCGCTGCCGCGCCTGGAGGTCGACGTCCTCGATCCACTCCCGTTCGGCGCCATGCGCCGCAATCGTGCACCCCGTCGCCGCCTGCACCGCCCTGGCCGCCCCGATGTGGTCCGGGTGAGAGTGCGTCAACACGAGCATGCCGATCTCGTCCGGCTCCCGCTCGATGGACCGCAGGTAGTCGAAGATCGCCCGCTCGCTGCCAGCCACCCCGCTGTCGATGAGGGTGATCCCCCGGCCGCACACGAGGTAGACATACACGAACCGCTCCAGCGTCACCCCCGGCACGGGCCTGACCTGGAACGGGACCTTCAGAGCGTGGATGTGCCGTGTTACCTGCATGTCGTTGCTCAGACCCCCTCCACCACGATCGACCGCGACATCGTCGACTGCTCCCGCAGCGGCGCGATCCGCCGATACTCCTCGCTGCCGAAGCACACCCGCAGCTGCTCCATACTGTCAAACTCCACCAGGATGACTCGCTCCGGCCGCCAGTCCCCGAACAGCGGCACCACCTTCCCGCCGCGGACGTGGTACCGCCCGCCGTGACGCTCCACGATCTCCCGCACCGCCGCCACATACCGGCGGTACACCCCGGCGTTGGTCACCTTGATGTCGGCGATCATGTAAACGGACACGACCCGCTCCTGGCCCGACCCTGTAACGTCTGTTTATATCTGCGACGTTACTATACCGTTCCAGCTCGCTTAACGCATGGACAGCGTCGACGGTCAACTCCACCCCGCGGCAGCCGACCCCGCAGGCTCCACGTGCAGGAGGCCCCCCACAATCTCCGCCAGGTGATTGTGCCCCGCCTTCGACAGGTGCAGCCCGTCGATGGTCGCGCGCGGACCGCCAAGAACGTGCGCCAGGCACCACTTCGGGATAAGATCCACACCGTATTGACCGGCCAGTTCCCGCTGCGTCCGGGCGAAGGCGTTGTACAACGGCGGCAGCGGCAGCTCGAACATCAGGATGCGATGCCCGTGTTGCCGCAGGTACGCCAGGAGTTTCTCCAGGTGCTCGTGAAACTGCTCCTGGCCGTACCTGCCCAGGACGTCGTTCCCGCCCAACTCAACGATCACCAGCGAACCGTCCTTCCGAATGCCGCCGGCCTGTGACAGCCCATCCTTCGCCCTGGCGCCAGGAGCAGCCAGGTTCACCACCGGCATTCCGATCCGGTCAGCCAGCACCGCTGGCCAGCAGCGCATTTGCGAGCCGGTGCCGGCGCTCAGCGAGTCGCCGATGACATAGACCTCTTCGCCCACCCGCACGTCCGCCCGCGGACATATGCGCGAAGACGCCTCCAGCCCCAGGAACCCCGCCGTCGGCAGGATCACCACCCCCGCCAGGATCGCCTCCGCCCGCCGCGTCATACGCGCCTCGACCGGCAGGTTGATCGCCACGGCCGCCCCCAGCACCAGCGACGTCCAGAAGATGTAGGCCACGAATGGCAACGGCGTCGATGACAGCACGGCCAGTGCCACCCCCAGCAGCATCGCCACCGAGCAGACCCTGCGGACCAGCCGTCGCCGCGACCACAACGGCAGCGCTGCAGCGGCCATGACGATCATCATGGCCGCCAGGAACGAAGTGCCGTCCGCAAATCGCAGTAGAAACGGGTTCATGGATAATCCTTTGCGTTGCGGCTATCCTACACCCCCTCCCCCCAGCGCTCCAGCCGGTCATCCTTGTCAGGAACCGCGCGCTGTTGGTATGCTGGCTGCGACTCTGGATCCGCCGCACTGTCCATGATCCGAGGAAACCCGATGGATTCCCAGACGGAGGTCTCCGCCACCATGCAAGCCAGTTTCCTGGAACGCCGCTTCGCCATCCGCTCGCGCGGCAGCTCGATCAGCCGCGAGGTCCTGGGCGGCCTGGCCACCTTCCTGACCCTGTCCTACATCCTGTTCGTCCAGCCGCCGCTGATGAACGCCGCGGCCGCCTCCACCGGCGGCGTCTCGACCGAATCTGTGCTAACGGCCGTGTGCATCGCCAGCGCCGTAGCGTGCGTGGTCATGGGCCTGCTGGCGAACTTCCCCGTCGCCCTGGCCCCGGCCATGGGGCACAACTTCTTCTTCGCCTTCGTCGTCTGCGGCCTGATGCACTTCACGTTCCAGCAGGCCCTGATGGCCAACCTGATCGCCGGCGCGATCTTCCTGGTGCTTTCGGTGCTGGGCATGGTCGTGCCGAGCCTGGACCCGCGAGTGCTGCTGTTCGGCGCGATCCCCAGGAGCCTCCAAAACGCCATCGCCGTGGGGATAGGCCTGCTGATCGCGCTGGTGGGCCTGGAGTACGCGGGCGTGGTCATTCAGCAGCCGGGCACCGGCCTGGGCTTGGGGATCGGCAAGGTGCCCTGGGCGCCGATCATCGTAGCTGGCGTGGGGTTGGCGGTCTTCGGCGTCCTGTGGGCGCGGGGCGTGCTGGGGGCGCCGCTCTGGTCGATCGTCGCCTCCGCCGCCACCGGCGCGCTCGTGGGTGTCGTGCACATGCCGCAGCGCCTGGCTGCCTTGCCCGTGCTCTCCAACAGCATCCTCAACCCAGCCAAGGCGAACCTCGCCGGCCTGAAGACCTCGGACATCGTGGTCGTGATCGCGACCTTCCTGTTCCTGGTGGTGTTCGACACCGTCGGGACACTCGCCGCGGTCTGCCGCCGGGCCGGCCTGATCACCCCCGACGGCAAGATGGACAAGGGCGTGGGCGCCGCCTTCGTCGCCGACGCCGCCGGCACCGTCGCCGGGGCGGTCTTGGGCACCTCCACGATCACCAGCTACGTCGAGAGTTTGGCTGGCATCCAGGTGGGCGCGCGAACAGGGTTGTCGGCCCTGGTGGTGGCGGCGCTCTTCGTGTTGGCCATGTTCCTGGCGCCCTGGTGGGATTGGTGGCCGCCCCCTACATGCTGCCCGGCGCAGCCGCCCCGGTCTATCCGTGCCTGGCCGCCGTCCTCATCGGCATCGGCGCCCTGATGCTCTCGTGCGTGAAGGAGATCGATTGGGAGGACGCCACTGAGGCCCTGCCGGCCTTCCTCTGCATGATGATCATGCCGATGACCCTCTCGATCACCGACGGCATCGCCTTCGGATTCATCTCCTACGTGGTGCTCAAACTCCTGACCGGCCGGTGGCGCCAGGTCCACCCGTTCATCGCCGTCTGCGCCGCCCTGCTGGCCGTCCGGTATGCGCTGTAGACGCACGAACGTCGGGGCAAGAAGAGCCGCCGCCGTAAGGCGGCGGTATCCGTTCCGTCGTTGCCGTAGCTGTTAACAAGCCCGAACCGTCAGCGAGGGTATCTGTGTCACTGCTCACAGCACCACTGGCGGACAACCCGCCAGTGCATCGGCCTTGAGAATCGTCCCTACGCCGGCTGCGACGCACCCGGCGCCTTCTGGTGCCGGGCCTTCATCTGTTCGAGCTGCGCCCGCTGCGGATCGGTCAAGACCGTGTCTCGAACCTTGCCGAAGGCGCTCTTCCAGATCTCCCGCTTGGCGCCGTCATCCGTCGTCGCCTGCGCATCCGCACGGGCCTGCTGCATAATGGCCTTCACCTGCGCCTTCTGGTCAGCCGTCAGGTCCAGCTGCCGCAGGGCCATCATCGCCATCCGACCCCTGTGCATCTGCTGAAGTTTGGCACGCTGCTGGTCGGTCAGCACCGTGTCCTTGATCTTGACGAAGGCGGCCTGGCGAATCTGCCGTTTGGCCTGCGGATCCGCGGCGTTCTTCGCATCTGCGCGGGCCTGCTGCAGGATGGCCTTGACCTCGGCCTTCTGATCGGCCGTCAGGTTGAGGGCCTTGAACATGCGCCCCGGGTGCCTGGCACACTTCGAGGGCTCCGTAGTCGGAGCCGACTGGCCAAGAGTCCTGCTGGTCACGGCAGCTGTCATCAGGACAGCCATCACTATGGCGATCAAGCGTTGCATGGGTTGCGACTCCTTCTTTCTTTCTCTTGAATTCCCGTCCGCATCTTCCCCGACGATTTCCGTTTCGGCCGAACGTCGATCGTTCCATCTGGTCAAACGTATACGCCGCCGGGAAATTGCATGGACGGGCCGGCCGGGCAGATGACAACCCCAGCCGAGGTCCGTAGAGTATTCTGTCTCATACGGCACGATTTGACGGTCATTGCCAAGGAGCCGGTACATTGTCCGCACGCAAGATCAAACCCGAAGTCCTGCGGCCGTTCCTGCTGGTGATCGCCATGCTCGTGGCACTCTTCGTACTGCAATTCCTGCGGCCGACCCCGCCGGACCTCCGCCAGGAGCAGCTCCGCAAAGCCTACCAGACCGACCTGCAGACGCTCTATTCAGCCGTGCGGCAGTACCAGGACACCTTCGGCGCGTTGCCGGCTGACTGGGCGGACCTGCGCAAGACCGGCCTTCAGGTGGAGTCACTGGAACTGCCGGACCTCGACCCGAAGCACCCGGTCCTGGAGCAGACCGCAGCAGGCACGCAGGTGCAAAACATGCCGTTTGCCCTGCTGCGGCAAGGCCGGGCGGAATTCACCGGACCTCGCAAGCCGCTCATCGAGTTCAAGGGGACAAAGGAAGCGACCCCCGCCACGCTCTACACCGACGGCACGATCGAGTGGACCCAGACGCCATAGAGACAAGAAGACCAGGCAGCCTCCCTGAGTAGCCTGCCTGGTCTTTGAAAGAGGCTCGCAAAAAAGACGTGTCAGTGCTTGGCGCCAGCCGGCTCGCTCGACGCACCCTTGTGGTGCTTGGCCTGCAACTCGTTGAGTTCCTTGACCTGCTTCTCGGTCAGGACCTTGGTGCGGATCTTCTCATCGGCCGCCTTCCACACCTTCTGCTTGTCTTCCTTGGTCGTGGCCTTGTCGGCATCAACCGCGGCCTGCTTCTCGATGGCCTTGATCTCGTCCTTCTGCTTGTCGGTCAGGTCCGTGAGCTTGAGGTACACGGACTCATGCTTGGCTTCGGCCTTGGCTTCCGCCTTGGTTTCCGTGCCCGCCTTTGGGGCAGGCTGGCCCGTCTGCTCAGCCGCCGAGACCATCCCGGTAAACGCCAGTGCCACCGCTACTGCTACCGCCATCAACAGCGCCTTACGCATGTTCAGACTCCTTTCTCGAGTGAATGCGTAGTCCCATTTCTTCCGGATCTGCCGGAAGTTGAACGTACAATTCCGCCAATTGTTGCACTGCTTGCCTTTTGTCGCAATGCGCACCGCAGTCGTTTGCAGCAGACAAGCCAATCAACGATACTACATATCCACATTCGGCGCGGCCAGCACTTCTATTATCGGACGACTGTTCCGCCCCACTTTACCCTGGGAAATCAGCTGCCTCGGTGGCATACTATTAGCGGTCCGGGGGGCAAACAGCGGGAGAGTCGTCCCATGAGAAAGTCCAAATGGGTCTGGCGGATCGTCGCGGTCGTCGTCGTGGTGCTGGTAGTCGCCGTGGCCGCCGCCTGGCTGATGATCGATCACCTGGCCAAACAGGCCGTTCAGCAGGGCGGTGAATACGCCCTCGGCGTGCCGACGACGGTTGACACCGTCAACCTCAGCCTGCTGGGTGGCTCGCTGAGAATGGAGACGCTCAGCGTGGCCAATCCGGCCGGCTACAAGAGCGACCACCTCGTGCGGACCGGGCGATTCGACCTGGCCGTCCAACCCGGCAGCGTCCTGACCGACACCGTCCGCATCCCCACCTTCGAACTCAGCGGCCTGGACCTGAACATCGAGGGCAAGGGACTCATCAGCAACATCAGCGCCGTCCTCGACCACGTCAAGAAGCTCGGCGGATCGAACGGCTCGAGCACCTCCGGCGCCTCGGGCGATACCGCGCAGCCCCGCCAGCAAGGCAAGAAGGTCCTCGTCGACCACATCCTCATCCGCAACGTCGTCGCCCACATCCTCCTGCCCATCCCGGCACCCAGCCGCTGACCGTCAACGTCCCCACGATCGAACTCAAGAACGTCTCCTCCGACAAGCCCGTGGATGTCGCCGAACTGATTGGCCGCATCCTGCCGGCTATCGTCGCCGCCGTCCTCGAACAGGGCAAGGGCGTCATCCCGGCTGACATGCTCGCCGGCCTGCAGGCGAACGTCGCCGGCACCGTGGCAGCCCTGGGTGGCCAGGCGACGCAGTTGCTGCAGCAGACCAGCACCGCGATGGCTGCCCAGGCCAATACCGCCCTCAAGCAGGTCGGCAGCGCGGTACCCCCCGCCGCCCAAGGCGTCGTCGAAGGCGCCGGCAAGCCGGTCCAGGGCGCCCTGCAGAACGTGCAGAAGGCCGCCGCCGGGTCCTTGGAGACAGCTGTACCCGGCGCTGCCAGCCAGCCAGCCGGGGGCGGCAAGGGCGTCGGCCAGGCGCTCGAAGGCCTGATCAAGAAAGGCAAGTAACGTTACTGAGGCGGCGCCGCCGGCGGGGCGCAGACCACTGCGACGACGCCCCAGCGCCGTGAGACCAGGCGGAAGGTCTGCCCGACGCCGACAGGCCCCGCTGGAAGAGAGGCTGGGTCAGGGACGGCTCGAACTGCCCCCATTGCTGCGGCGTCATTGCAGCTGCGTCTGTCCGGCCGGCACGGACGGATTGATCTTGACCGGCGGCTCGACCGTCATGGTCGTGTTCGGCGGCACAGCCACAACTGGCAAGGCCACCACTGCAATGATGAGTAGTAGTGTGCACACACTCCGCATGGCTGTACTCCTTGAGCCTTCGGAAAATGAAAGCCCTGTATCCACCAGCAGATTCTGAGCTGGCAAGGCAGACCCAAGTGGTCGGATCGGGCGCCCAAGGCTGTCACATCCGGCACGGTCTGACGCACTCATTGGCAATCATGCACATCGGAGCGCGCAGCGCGCCGCTGGCGGCTTGTCCGCCAGTGCGTCGGTCCTGAAACCACACGTCATATGCCGCCGAGGTTCGTGCGATTGTACCCCACCGCCGCGCTCCGGCAGGCGTTGTCATAGTATGGATGCGAGTATCGCTGCAGGGCCGCGGGGGAATCCTTCGCGTCCGGACACGTGTAGATCCGGATCGTGCCATCCCCATCCCACGTGACAATCTGCTCGCCCGCCGCCTCCAGCAGCTTGCCGCCGAACATCGCCGCCCCCTGCAGTTCGTACGGCTCGCGCCCCTTGCGATCGACCACCAGGTTCGCCCGCTCGCCCGCCATGTACATTAACTCGTGCAGCCCGTCGCCGTCGAAATCCACCGGCAGCGAGTTGTACAGCGGAAACTCCACCGGCAACTGCCGTCCCGCCAGGTCGAACAGGTACTCCGTCACGTTGCCGCGCTGGAAGCCCGCCGGCCCCGCCGACTTCGTGCCGATCAGCAGGGCGTAGCACAGGTAGCCGCCGTCCTCCCCCAGCCGCGCGGTCCAGCCCATGTCCATGTGACCCATCTCGCGGATGCCCCACAATTCCCGCCCGCGGTCATCGTACGTGACCACGCCTCCAGGCATCTTCCCCCAGTTCTCGCGGCAGGTGTAGACCCGCCAACGCCCCGTCCCCCGGTCCAGTGTCGGCTGGATGATGTCCGTGTGACCGGGCCAGCCCTCGCGGTCTGCCACCCACATGTCGCGCCCGTGTCGATGTCGATGCACCGCTCGCCCCAGAGCAGTTCGTCCCGGCCGTCGCTATCGATGTCGAGCACCGGGAACATGTGCGATCCGCGCGCCCCCGGCTCGTCCTTGCCGATGATCCGCGTCCAGACCGGCCGCATCTGCGGGTTCCAGCACTGCAGCCGCATCTCGCCGTACGTACCCTGCGCGGTGATAAGCCGCCGCTGCCCGTGCGAAGACCCGCCCTGGATGAAGTTGCGGTAGGCATGGCTGGTGCTCTGGTTGTGATCGATCTCCGGCCAGGGCATCGACTGCAGAATCTCGCCCGTCCGCCCAGCCATCCGGTCCAGCCGGAACTTGCGGTGGTCCAGCGGATGATCCGGATCGCTGTTGGAGACCAACCATACCTCGTCGTCTCCATCGCCATCCAGGTCGAACACCATCACCGGGCAGAACCAGAATGCCGGGGATCATCCCGCTCCCCAGGTCCCGCTGCCACAGCCGCCGTCCCCTCGCATCGAATACCGTCACCTTCAACGTGTCGGTCGGCAGAAAGAACATGCCCGCCCACGGGTCATCCTCGGCGCAATTGCTGTGCACAGCCAGAAAGACCGTCTCTTTTCCCAGCCGCATCCGCGAAAAGCGGAATTGCTTCATGCCGCCCCCGACGTTGAACGTGACTTGCGGTTCCAGTTTGCGTGGCATTATATTCCCTTACGATAGGCTGACAGATTGAATGGTTCGAGCGTGATTACCGACTGAATCCCCCACCATCCCGGTATTCTCCGTGTCTCCGTGCCTCCGTGCTTCATACACCCGTCGTTCCTTGTGGATCTCTCATATGCCGAGCAGTTTCGCGATCGTTCCGCCCAGCACCATCGCCTCCTGGTCGGCGGGCAGGTCCAGGTACTTCACCCGCGCCATCTCCACCCCGCAATGCAGCCCGGGACCGTCCGAGCCGAAGATCATCTTGTGCGCCAGGCCTTCGGATGCCGCCCGCTCCAGCCACTCGGAGTCGTTCACGCTCGACGTATCGAAGTACACGTTCGGGTACGTCTGCGCCGAGCCAGAGCGTGGTCTGGCGAACCTGGCCCTTGATGCTCAGGAACTCCCCCATGTGCGCGATGATCACCGGCACCGCCGGGTACTGCTCCGCTACGTACCGCAGCCCGTAGACCTCCCCGAACACGTCCGCCAGGATCGGCTTGCGGTAGTGGTTCATCACCTCCATGATCTCGCGGGTCGGGTGGCCGTGCAGCTTCAGGCCCACCAGCCCGAGCTTCTCGAACGCCTCGCGCAGCAGCGACTCGATCCGGCCGGCGTCGTACTTCTGGCTGACCTTCGCGTACCCGACCAAACGATCGGGATGCTTCGCGACGATCTCAGCCGTCTCGCGGTTGTGCCGCTCAAAGCCGTCGTGCCCGATCGGAAGGATGACCGCCTTGTCGATGCCGCACTCATCCATCCGCCCCAGCGTGACGTTGATGTCCTCAAAGGTGTCCCACGAATGCATGAGCGTGTCGCTCCAGCCGGCGTGAACGTGCGAGTCGACGATCATATGTTCCTCCTCGGAATGCCCCACCTATAGAGGGCCCAGGCAGTAACGGCAAGGCCGTCAGGTCTTATCCGAAATTGCATCTCTGATGTCATCTGCTGTCATCCATCGGCAACACGATGTTGCCTGGAGGCAGCATTACAGGACGCACAGGCCCCCTCGTACGGCTGGCCCCACAAATACTTGATACTCTTTAACACCTGGCCGCATAGCGAGATAACCCTCACAAAACGTCCACATCAGGATAATTGATCGCTCTGGCACGAGAATTGCTTAAACCTTATGAAGAAGGCGCAATTTTCAGAGCAAATCTATCCCTTGGAGGAGAGGTCGCTATGCAAAGCAGAGCCCTGTTTGCGGTTGTGCTGCTGCTGGCAGTCAGCAGCAGCCTGGTAACGGCGGATGTCGTTGCCCTCAAGCGTAGTCCCGGCCTGACGGACAGCCGGGGCCTGGATGCGGGTCTGGCCGCAGCCGTAAGCGGCGGGGCAGTGACGGTGTACACCGGCCAGAGCGCGGTCGGCGATGCTTGCGTGTACACGGACCAGGGCTGGGCGCAGTCGCTGATTTACGCCAACTCCGGGGCCGTCACTTCGACTCCCTCGTGGGCTACGGTGCTGGTGAATCTGGGCACGAATGCGCTGCCGGGGTTCGCGGGCAGTACGGTCGCCAAGGCGGAGCTGCGGTTCTATACGCCTGGCGGAAACCAGGGCCTGTACAACACCGCGTATGTCACTTATAGCGCCTGGGCCGAGGGCAACAAGACCGACGCCATGTATGGCTGGGGCAACTATCCCGGGTTGGACCCCGCGGCACCGGGCGTCACCGGCGCCTATCCCAGCGCCCTGAACACCGGCGCCTACCAGACCGCCGACGGCACGCAGGTCGATGTCGGCTATCCGCCGGACATGAGTAAGGCCCCGTTCGGGTGGTCCGGCAACCAGCCCTTCGCCATTGGCAAGGACGCCACGGTCGCTGTCAGCGGCTATGCCCATAACCCCTGGGGCGTGACGGCGGGCCAGTGGGACCAGTACGTGACCGTCGACGTGACGCCGATCCTACAGGCTGTGGGCCAACGGCACACCGAATTACGGCCTCGCCTTCGACAGCACCGGCAACTACAACCTGTTCCTCAGCGAGGAGACGGCCAACCCCGACTGGCAGCCGGTCCTGGTGATGGACTATGCCCCGACGCCCGAGCCGATGAGCTTGTCGCTCCTGGTGCTCGGCGGTCTGGGCCTGATCGGCCGGCGGACGCGGCGCAACTAGGCGCTGAGGCGACCGCCTTCATCGACACGACTTCTGAGCCCCGGAATTCGTTCCGGGGCTTCTTTCTTGCGCAGGGCGCCGGCGGGGCCACGACTGTCAATGGACACCCAGCTTCTGACGCAGGGCTCGTCCACGATCCGCGCGGCGTACCTGTCGCCGGCCTGGGCCAGGAACTCATCAAGATCCTCGATCGTCAGCGCCGACGGCAGCGGCAGTCGGTTGGTCACCCGCCGTTTCAATTCCGTGTGATATCGCACGAACGATGCGTAATCCCGCGGGAACTGCCGCTCGTTGACCCCGACAAACCCGCTACGCACCCGCGCCCGCCCCAGGATGCTCCGCCAGCGGTCGATCGGCGCCATGCCGATGCCCTCGATCCCGTTGGAAAAGAGCATCAGGTTCATCTCGTCGAACCCCGCGCCCCCCGCCACGTACCGCTCCAGCGCCGCCGCGCAGCAGCCCGACGTGAAGGCCAGCCAGTACGGCACCGACCCCGTCCGCAGCGCCCAGTACGGCTCCAGCAGGGCGAAGCACTCGACCAGCAACCGGCCGGTCTCCAGGCCTAGCCGCTGGTACCACCAGCGGTGCAGGTCCGCCACCAGCGGGCTCAGGTCGTCCGGGCCGTCAAACAGGATCCGCCGGACCCGCCACCCCTGCAGCCGGGCCAGGTCCCGCACGTCCTCCAGCAGCTCCTCGCGGAAGCCCCATTCGCCCTCGGGCACCTCGGCCGTCGGGGCCGGCACTCGCCAGCGGATGCCCCCGGAATCGAACCGGTGCAGGAAGTCCCGCACCCGCGGCCCGCCCTGCAGGTACTCCCCCGGAGTTGCGTCGCCGAACCCGCCCACCTGGAACAGGTGCCGCGGCGTCACCGCTGTCACCGGCCATGGCAGGCGGCACTCGATGGTGAAGATCGTCGAGCCGGGCCGCACCTGCTCGCGCAGGAACTCCTCGTATACCCGTCCCAGCCGCAACCGCTTCAGCCGGAAGTACCCGATCCGCTGCACCATCTGCCGGTCGTGAACCGGGTCGTGCATCTGGTGAACGCACAGGTCGGGGTTGCCAGCCGCGATCGCGGCCGCCGGCTCGCGCCCCCACTCCAGGTCCGCCATCAGGTCATCCGCCGCCAGCGATCGGCGAACCGGCGTCAGGAAGGTCTGCGGCAGCCACGGAATCCCCAGCGCCGCGGCCAGGTGCACCGCCGCCCCGTTGGCCGAGCCCAGCATCGCGCCGTTCCATCCGCCAGCCGGCATGCGGGGATAATGCTGGACCACCCAGTCGGAGATCTCCTCGCTACGGACCTGGCTCAGCCCCCGTGCGCCCGTGCCTCCCAGCCACCCCGTCCAGCGGTACAGCGACGCCCGCATCGTCGGCGGCAGGAGGTTGACCATCTCGGCCACGCTGCCGGGCACGCACGGTGCGATCCCCAGGGCCGGAAAGTCCCGGCCGCGAAGGAACCTCGCCAGGGCCCGCAGCAAGGAGGTCGTCGAATCGAGCTTCGTCACGTAGCGCGTGGCAGGGTGTGCCATGTATCCCCCGATATCCGCGACTGCTGTCTACCACCTGCCCGGACTACTGGACTGTAGTTACCCCGGGGCGCCAAGACAATCCGGCAGCCGGCTGCGGCTCCTGCCGCTTTAGTTCCCTGTGACCGCGGAACATCCGAACCGGTCGCAAGGTGCTCTGTCGCTACAAATAGGAAGCGCCGTCGGGCCTTGCGGTCCGCACTCTGATCTCGAGATCTGCGTCGCTGGTTCGGGGTATTGCGGACCGTACAGGCTGTCGAACAATCCGACTATGACAAGGAGGACCGGTTGTGACCGGCCCGCTCCGTCCCTGGGAGTTCTGTGAGGTTCTACAGCTGGATAACGGCCACGTCGTAGGCGGCCAAATCGATCTTCGCGCCGGTCGTCTTCCCGGTCAGCAGGTCCTTCTTGCCCGCCGGCACGGTAGCGGCCTGGCACTGCTCTGTGTGGTTGACCAGGAAGAGGATACGCTTGCCGGCCCCCTCCCGCACCGCGGCCTCGACGCCCTCAGGCACATGGAACTCCTGCCCGATCCCAGCCGCGCCCAGCACCTGCCTGACCAGCGCATCGCAAAAGCCCGGCTCCTTGACGATCGTGCCCAGGTAGAAGCCCGTCCCCTTGCCGCAACGGTTCCGCGTCAGGACTGCGTACTCCTTCATGTGCCAGTCCTTGTAGCCAGCCAGCACCTCGGCGGTGGTCGGCCTCACCCAGTCGGCAAAGTGCATCGCGGTGAAGCTCCCCGCCAGGTCCTTCCCACCGACTACCTGGTACTCGATCCCGCCCCGCAGGGCCTCGTACTCCGGGATCTCGATGCCCAGCGCCTCCGACAGCAGGCCCGGCAGCGTCCTCACGTGGCACAGGCCCGTCTCATCCTTCACGCCGAAGCGGCAGTCCGCCAGCAAGACCCCCCCGCCCTTCACAAACGCGTCCAGCTGCCTGGCAAGGCTGTCCCGCACGATGTACAGATCCGGCGCGATCACGACCTTGTAGCCCGCGAGGTCCTGGCCCGGGCGGATCATGTCGACCGAGATGCCTGCGCGGTCGAGCGCCTGGTAGTATCTGCCGATCACTTGATGGTACTTGTTCTCCTCATACGCAGGCTGGCTCGACAGGGCCCAGACCGTCTCGTAGTCGTAGATCATCGCGACATCGGCCTTGACCGTCGTACCCCCCAGATGCGGGGCCAGCGCGTGGTATTCACGCGCCGTCCGCGCCGCCTCTTCATACCGCCGGCCCGGTTTGGCGTCGTGCCCCAACAGGCCGTGCCAGTACTGCTCGCGCCCGACCGTGCAGGCCCGCCAGCGGAACCAGATCTGCCCGTCCGCCCCGTGGGCCAGCTGCTGGTAGGCGATCTTGCGAATCTCCCCGGGCCGCACGTTCCGACTGAGCGTCCCCCACCCGTGCGGGCCGCACGTCTGCTCCATGATCCAGAAGTTCTTGCGCTTCAGACCGCGCGTGACGTCGGCTGCCATCGCGGAATTGTAGTTGTAGGACATCTCCGGCTTGCCGCTGACGGGGTAGTTGTCCCACGTGGCAAAGTCCAGGTCCTCCGCCAGATCGTAGTAGTTGATCTCGCTGAACAGGCCCATGAAGTTCTGCGTGACGAAGTGCTTCGGGCAGACCGCCCGCAGGATGTCGATCTGCTCCTTCTGGAACCGCACGTTCAGCCACGAAAAGAACCGCTTCCAGTCCAAGCACGTGTGCGGGTTGTGCTCGTCGAACTTGTCCGGCGGGACGATCTCCGACCAGTCGCCGAAGCCCTGGCTCCAGAAGTGCGTGCCCCACGCGCGGTTCAGCTCGGCCAGCGTCTTGTACTTCGCCTTGCACCAGTCCTGGAAGTTCGCCCGGCAGGAGTGGCAGTAGCACATCGGGTGGCCGCCGATCTCGTTGTCGGTCTGCCAGCCGATCACGTGCGGATGGTCCTTGTAGTGCTCCGCCATCGCCCGGGTGACCCGCTCCGACAGCAGCCGGAACACCCCGCTCGTAAAGCAATTGTGCTTGCGCATCCCCCAGGTCAGCCGCGAGCCGCCCGGCGTCTGCACCATGATCTCGGGGTACTTGCGAAGCGTCCAAGGCGGCAGGGCCGCCGTCGGCGTGCCCAGGATCGCCTTGATGCCGCGCTTGCCCAGGATCTCCAGGGCCGCATCGAGCCAACCGAACTCGAACCGCCCCTCCTCAGGCTCCATGTTCACCCAGGCGAACTCCGCCATGCGAACAACATTGAAGCCGGCCTTGTGCATCAGGTCCGCATCAATCTCCCAGCGGTCGCGGGGCCAGTGCTCCGGATAGTAATCCGCGCCTATGTACATGGGGCCTCCTTAGGATGTGTCCATATGTCAGCCACCAATTTACCCGCGACCCAGCCGGCAAGGTAGAGGTCCGCTCGGACCTTGTCGATCGAAGCCCGTTTCCAGTCATCAGCGTCCGCAGGTCCGATCCAGCGAGGCCAATGTCTTCCATTTGCATCTACCCCCTGCCTTTTCTTTCCGCGAATCTCTTCCCCATTTGACGTTCGCTTGCCCTTTTGGTATTGTGATAGAGACTCGTTCTCAATTACATCAGGACTGATTGGGCGCCATCAGGGCTGGGAACAGGACATGGAACGGTCTTTCAGGGCAGGCGCGATGGCTCCTGCCGGGGGGTAAGGCCCCAGGGACGGTTGAAGGTATGAAGGGCAATGTCGCTGGTTCGACCACGCTCGCGGATATCGCTGTCAACGCTCGCGCCAGGGTCCTGAAGGTCCATGGCCAGCCGGCCCTGCGCCATCGGCTCCTGGAGATGGGAATGACCCCGGGCTGCCCGGTTCGCCTCGTCCGCGTCGCCCCGCTGGGCGACCCGCTCGACTTCGAGCTGCGCGGCTACCACCTGAGCCTGCGCCGCAGTGAGGCCCGCAACGTCGTGATCGAGGAACTGTAATGGCCGAGGGCTCGCCGCCACGGCCCGCCCCGAGCGCAGCCGAGCCGCCCCGCGCCCCGGCGCCCAGTCCGTTGCCGATCCGGCCGTCGTCGTTTCACCCCCTCACCCGTTTACCCCCCCATCGTCAGCGGCTGTTTCACATTGTCAGATTGTCACATTGTCAGATTGTCAGCCGCAGCGCGTCGCCGTCGCCGGCAACCCTAACTCCGGCAAGACCACCATCTTCAACGGCCTGACCGGCATGCGCCTCAAGGTCGGCAACTACGCCGGCGTCACCGTCGAGCGCCGCGAGGGACGCCTCCGCTGCGACCCCGCCAGCCGCACCATCCTGATCGACCTGCCCGGCACGTACAGCCTGGCTGCTCGCTCCCTGGACGAGCGCATCGCCCGCGATTGCCTGCTGGGCTGGCAAGGCGGCGAGGTGCCCCCCGACGCGGTAATCATCGTGCTGGATGCCGGCAACCTGGAGCGCAATCTCTACCTGGCTACGCAGATCCTCGACCTGAACCTGCCGGTGGTGTTCCTCTGCAACATGATGGACATCGCCCGCCAACACGGCCTGACCATCGAGCTTGCCGCGCCTGTCCAAGGCCTTCGGCGTGCCCGTGATCCCCACGATCGGCAACAAGGCGGAAGGCCTGGAGGACATCGCGCCCACCTTGGCCCGCGCCCTCACCTACCCGGTCGCGCGCCGCCCGGCCTGCCCCATGCCCGAACCCATCGAGCACCAGGCCGTCCGCCTCGGCGGACTGCTCATCGACCACGGCCTGGCTGATGCCCGGACCGCTCGCGGGGCGGCCCTGCTCCTGCTACTGCGGCCCAGCCAGGTCGAGCATGAAATCGACGAGCCCCTGCCCCACGAGATCGACCGGGCCCTGCACCAGGCCCGCAGCGACCTGGCCGCAGCCGGCTTCGACGACCTCTCCTCGTACCTCGTCCAGCGGCGCTACGAATGGCTCGACGAGCGCCTCACCGACGTGGTCCGTCGTGAGCCCGTTCGCCGACCGCACCTGTCCGACCGCATCGACCACGTGCTGACCCACAAGATCCTGGGCATGGCCATCTTCGCCCTGGTCATGTTCGGCATGTTCGCATCCATCTTCTGGCTCGCCGAACCGGCCATGCGCCTGGTCGAAAGCATCGTCACCTGGCTGCAGCAGCTGGTGCACGCGAGGCTGCCGGAAGGCGCTGAGGGACCTGCTGGCTGACGGCATCATCGCCGGCGTCGGCAACATCGTGGTCTTCTTCCCGCAGATCTGCCTGCTGTTCCTGTTCATCGCGGTCCTGGAGGACACCGGCTACATGGCCCGCGCCGCCTTCCTGATGGACCGTGTCATGCGCCGCGCCGGCCTGCACGGCAAGAGCTTCATCCCGCTGCTATCCAGCATGGCCTGCACAGTCCCCGGCATCATGGCCGCCCGCACGATCGAGAACCGCCGCGATCGCCTGGCGACGATCCTGGTCGCCCCGCTGATCTCCTGCTCGGCCCGCCTTCCGGTCTACTTCATCCTGATCGCCCTGGTCTTCCCGCCGCACCACACCTGGACCAAGGCCTCCGTCCTGGCGGCCATCTACTTGGCTGGCATCGGCGCCGCCCTCGCCGTCGCCATGATCCTCAAAAAGACCGTCCTTCGCGGGCCCACCCCGATGTTCATCATGGAGCTGCCGCCGTATCGCCTGCCCGACCCGCTGCCGATCCTGCGGACGGTCTGGGACCGCGGCCGCTCCTTTCTGGCCCGCGCCGGCACCTTCATCCTGGCCGCCAGCGTCCTGCTATGGGCGATCTTCTATTGGCCGCGCCCCCCCGCCCCGCCCGTCGCCCCCGAGACCCACGAGATGCTCTCGCAGACCCTGTCGTACACGGGCCCGCAGGACCCGGGCCTCGGCACCTCGGACTCAAGACTGAGAACTCAGGACTCGACTCCGGGTGCCACTGGCAGCTTGCCTGCCAGTGCCCACGTTTCCGCACCTCAGGACTCAGGACTCAGCACTCAGAACTCAGGACTGTCTTCCGCCGCCGCCGCCCGCCAGCCTCGAATACTCCCTGGCCGGCCGGTTGGGCAAGCTCATCGAGCCAGTCATCAAGCCTCTCGGCTACGACTGGCGGATCGGCGTGGGCATCATCGCCAGCTTCACCGCCCGCGAGATCTTCGTCAGCACGATGGGAATCGTCTACAGCGTGGAAGGCACCGAGGATGGCTCCGGCGCCCTGCGACAGCGGATGCGGGCAGCCGTCCGCCCCGATGGCGCAGCCGTCTTCTCCCGCGCCGCCTGCCTGAGCCTGCTGGTCTTCTACGCCCTGGCCATGCAGTGCGTCAGCACCCTGGCCGTGGCCTGGCGCGAGTCAGGCTCATGGCGATGGCCGGCGTTCCTCTGGCTGTACATGACCGCCCTGGCCTACGCCGCGGCCTTCGTAACGTACCACGTAGCCGCCGCCTTCGGCCTGGCGACGTAATGGATTGACAGGTGCCCCATGTGGCAGACTATCATCGTCATTGCGATCATCGTCGCAGCCCTGGCCTACGTGGTCCGCTCCCTGACCCGCTCCGCCCGCGACCGCGAGTGCCAGTGCGGCACCGCCGCCTGCGCACTGCCGGACCACCACACTGCCGATGGCAGCAGCCTCCCCTGCCAGAACGTCTCGCCTGCCGTCCCAGCCGAGTCGCTCGAAGAGTCCGCCCGCAACCTGACCAAGCCTGCCGCTCAGACCAGGAGCACTCCTCGCTGAGTCCTCCCTCGACCTGTCCCGTTTGCGTCTGGCTTGTTGCTACCGTTTCTGGCCACTGGCCACTGTCGCTGCCGTTTCACCTTGTCACCCCCGTCACCTTGTCATCTTGTCACCGTTCTACGCCCCGCCCCCGATCTCCACCACCTCGTACTCCGTGCTGCCCAGGCCGATCGCCCGGCCGTGCTCGAACTGCCGCCGATAGTGGCACTTGCTCCAATACTGCTCGAAAACGTCCTTGCCGTCCCGTTGGCACAGCAGGTCCGCCGTCGCCTTGTCCACAGCCACCGGGTCAATACTCGCCAGGATCCCCAGGTCGTCGATGATCCGCGGGGCCACCACGCCGAAGCAGTCGCACTGCTCCGTGATCTTGATCGCGTAGTTGAGGTAGACCACCCGCCCGGCCTTGTCCTTCACCGCCCCCAGGCACGCCTCGGCCATCTTCTCGTTGAAGTCGTCGCTGGAGACGTTCCAGTTGAACAGCACCGCGTCCGACCGGCACACCGCGTAGCACTCGCCGCAACCGATGCACTTGACGTAGTCGATCTCCGCCGTGCTGGCCACGTGCACCGCCCCAGCCGGACACCACTTGGCGCACCGCCCGCACGCCCCGCACTTGTCCTTGTCCACCTGCGGCCGCGAGCCCGAATGCATCGCCAGCTTCGCTGCCCGCCCGCACAACCCCATGGACACGTTCTTGATCGACCCGCCCAGCCCCGCCAGCATGTGCCCCGTCACGTGCGTCATCACCACCAGCCCGTCGGCGTGCACGGCGTCCAGCGCAACCGGCACTTCCTTGAAGTGCTTCTTGTCGATCGGCACCATCACCTGGCTGGCCCCCACCAGCCCGTCGGCAATAATCACCGGCGCCACGACCGCCTCCAGCGTGAAGCCGTGCTCCGCCGCCGCGTGCAGGTAGTCCACCGCGTTGGACCGCCGGCCGTTGTAGAGCGTGCAGGTATCGGTCAGGAACGGCCGCGCCCCCGCCTCCTTCGCCCTCTCGACGACCACCTTCACAATGGCCGGGTCGATGTACTGCGTGTGCGGCTTCTCGCCAAGATGGAGTTTGATGGCCGTCATCGCCCCCTCCGTGAAGACCTTGTCCCCGCCGCACTGCTCGAAGATCAGGCGGGTCTTGGCCTGAAGCGACTCGATCGACTCGTCATTACGCGTGGGAACAAAGAAGACTGTACTGGCCATCATTAGGGTCCCTGATCAAGTCCTGCCTCACCTGCTATGCGACCGAAGGAGGTATTCTACCACGGCCCGGGTTTCGGGTATAATACGTCCGGAGCACAAACATGAAGACCCTGACCGAGATCCAACTGGCTGCCAACGATCGCGCTGCCATCGAGCGTGCCGCCGAGATTTTGCGCCGCCAGTTCCCCATCGATCGGCTGATCCTGTTTGGCTCCAAGGCCCGCGGCGACGACCAGCCGGATTCGGACATCGACCTGCTGGTGCTCACACGGGAGGAGCTCGATTGGCGGCGGCGAAGTGCCGTCGTACAGGCCCTGTTCAGTCTGCAGATGGAACTGGGCGTCATGCTCAGCCCGGTGGTCATCGAGGCCGAAGAGTGGGAGCACGGGGTATCCCAGGCCCTGCCGCTACGAAAGGAAGTGGACCGTGACGGAGTGCTTGTATGACTCCCGATGAGGCCCGCGAGCGGCTGGCGGCATACTGGATTGGACTTGCCGATGAGTCCTTGGCGTCGGCGCGATCGGAACAAGAGGCTGGGCGCACTCGCTTTGTTGTCAATCGCTGCTACTACGCATGCTTCTATGCCGTCAGTGCCGTACTGCTGCGGGAAGGTAGAACATACATCAGGCATGCCGCGGTCCGCCAAGGTATGCACAAGGAGTCTGGTTCATCCAGGCCGGATTGCGGAGGACCTCGGCAGTCTTTACGACAAGCTCTTCGCGTCAAGACACGAAGCTCGACTATGATCCGTTCGTGCATGTTTCACCGGATGATGCCAGCGAGGCGATTCGCGGGGCCTCGGACTTCGTAGCCGAAATGAAGCGATTGGCTGCGCAGTAGGCGGCCATCCGCTTGGAGGGACCAGGCCGTGGGGCTTGATCTTCTCGAACTGACTCTGGAGACGGAAAGGGTCTTCGGCCTGCGCTTTAGCAACGCCGAGTTGACCGTATGCCAAACGCCTCGACACGTAATCGACCTGGTCTGGTCCAAACTGGCCGCTGCAGGGCGGCCAGCATGCGCCAGCCAGCATACGTTCTACCGGCTCCGCGAGGCACTCGTAAGGAACTTGAGGCTGTCTCCTGACAGCATCCGCCCCGACACTCCGCTTCAGACGCTCTTTCCAAGTGAAGGTCGGTGGGAAAGGTGGGAGGACCTCCGGAAGACGCTCAACCCGATCCGATGGCCTCATGTTGCGCATCGGTCGTCTTTTCAATGGGTACTCGTCGTAGGAGTACTGGTCGTCGAGGGGATTCTCTGCATCTGGCTCAGGGGCATCCTACCTGCGGTCGGGACCACTGTTCTTTGCATCGTGCTGGCGGTAGCGGGGGTGCTGTCACTCGCAAGTGCGCTACAGACACCTCCATCGTGCGATGAGATCGGTGGATGCGTGCGGGACCTGGTACCCTACCTGCAGCCACCGCCCTACATGTCCAGAAAAGAGGTGGCTCAGCGTTTCAAAGCCATCTGCGAGGAGCAACTGGGCCTTGATCTCACCCAGGACCAGCACTGGGAAGACGCCGATTTCGTCCGCGACTGGAGTGCGGATAGACGCCAGCCCGGCAGGACCAGCAGCCCTGCTCCTTTGGCTGGCACGGGGGCAGGACAGGTTGCCCCCGCTCCACATCCGCCAAACCCGTGCCCCCACAGCGATTGGGCATCCCACGCCACCGGGTTTATTTGGAGATCGAACAGGTCTACAATGATGCATGTCCTCGGGCCGATCCCCGGCCCCTCAGCCGGCCGCGGTCGCCGCGGAAGCGATGTCCCCGGTAGCCGTGCACGGAGGCCTTTACGATGCCAACGTACGAATATGTCTGCCAGACCTGCCGCCACGAGTGGTCGACCGTAATGACCCTCACCCAACGGCTCAAGAACATCAAGCCCGTCTGCCCACAGTGCCGCCGCAAGAAGGTCCAGCAGAAGGTAACATCCTTCGCCGCAGTCACCTCCAGGAAGGCCTAGCCTCCCCGGGAGCCGCCGCAGGCTGGGTCCGCACGGCCCCGGCTGCACCCCCTCTGCCCCCTCGTCCCCACCCCCTGAGCGCAACGTCCTGTCGGCTAGATGGTAGCAGCATGTGCACATTGTATTGCCCTATAATCCGCGATTCCGTACAATGGAGGCTGTAGTCGGGCGTGAGAATTGCTGTCTCTTGCGGTTTGTTGCGAACCGTACTGGCGCTGCATTCCAGTACTCCCGCTGCGGAAACCATAGTGATGAGCGATTGGTACGACGCTGAGCAGCGTGTCGAGCGGGCACGGGAACTGTTCGAGATGGAACAGTGGCCCGAGGCCTTGTCCGAAATCGACGCCGCCATCGAGATGAACCCCTACAATGCCGCCTGGCACTGCAACCGAGGGTACATCCTCGACCAGCTCGGCCGCCTGGACGAAGCCGTGGATTCCTTCGAGCAGGCCAGCCACCTGGACCCCAACGACAAGGAGGCCCTGCTGGCCCTGGGCATCGACCTGACCCGGCTGAACCGCTGCGCCCGCGCCCTGGAGGCCTTCGAGGCCCTCGAGCGGGTCGATCCCTCCTTCGAGGCGTCCTACTGCCAGCGGATCCTGACCTATGCCCAGATGGGCCAGCACGACAAGGCCGAGGAGATGTTCTACCTCGCCCAGCACATCAATGACGAATGCCCCGACTGCTTCTACAACGTCGGCAAGAGCCTCATCGCCCGCGATCTGCAGGACAAGGCCATCCACTGCCTCAAACGCTGCCTGGAACTCGACGCCGAGTACCCCGACGTCCGCCGCATGCTGGCCCGCATCTACCGCGGCAAAGGCGACATCGACACCGCCCGTGAATACTACCTCGCCGAACTCCGCCAGGACCCCGGCGACGCCGACCTGCTCGGCGAGATGGGCGAGATGTTCCTCGAGGCCGGCCAGATCCCCGCAGCCGCCGAAAAGTTCCGCCAGATGATCGAACTGGAGCCCGAGAACCCGGCCGGCCACGCGCTCAGCGCCCGCGCAGCCTTGCTCCAGGGCCGCTGGGAGCAGGCGATCCAGTCGCTCGAGACGGTCCTGACCCTCGACTCCAACTGGGAAGACGTCCACGGTCTCTACGGCGAGGCCCTGCTGCACATCGGACGCTACACCGACGCCAAACTGCAGTTCGAGGTGCAGCTGTTCGGCCGCAGCGATGATACCGCTGCCATGATGGGCCTGGGCATCTCGCTGCTGGAGCTCGGCAAGCCCCAGGTCGCCAGCCAGCAGTTCGCCAGGGTCATCGCCCGCGCCCCCAACGACCCGTCGGCCTACTACCAGATGGCCGTCAGCCAGTTCCTCCAGAACAAGCACCATGCCGGCATCGCCCTGTGCCTGCGGACCCTCCAGGTCGACCCCCACCACCTGTACGCCCTGCAGCAACTGGTAACGGGCTACTGCCACCTCGACCGCTGGACGCAGGCCCGCAAAGTGCTCGACTACGCCCTGAAGATCCATCCCCTGGACCCGGCCCTGCTCGGCGCCAGACGCCGCTGGTGGTACATGCGGACCCTCTGGCTGATCCGCCACTGCGCAGCAACCATCTCCCGCTGGTTCCGGCCGTAACCGCCCCGCACTGGCATGGCTTCCGGATCGCCTGGTGTGACCATCTCCTCTCACGACCGGGTGACAGGCAACACTAACGTTCGGCTGCACCCGCCCTTGCATGCATCCGCCCCACCAGGCCGATGTACAATACTCCGTCCTGCAGGTAAACTGAGTACCCAGAACAATGGTGGCTCTGGAGAGATCTTCATGCACCGACTTTCGTTAATAATTGGATTGACTATACTTACGTCCCTGACCGCGGGGACATGGGCCCAGCAGCCTCCCCCCGCACAGCCCGCTCCGGCACAGCCCAAGATCGACCCGGCCAACCCCATGGCAATGTGGAACATCCAGCAGATGATCGACCGGGCCGTCAGCCAGGTCGTCAAGCGCTATTCGCTTACCCCCGAGCAGGAAGAGTTCACCCGCAACCTTATGGCCGCCCGCGTCAACTCGTTCCTGGACAAGCACGAACAAGAGATCCGCGACATCTTCGCCGAGGCCATCAAGTTCCAGATCGCCGGCACCCCGCCCTCGCCGGAAAAGGTCAAGGAATGGACCGCCACGATCACCCCGATGTTCGATGAAGCCAAGGTCTCGATCATCGACGGCAACCACGAGTTCCGCGAGATCCTCTCTGACGACCAGAGGAAGGTTCACGACGTCGACCTCAAGATCATGGAAAACAACTTCAAGGATGCCGAGCAGCGACTCGGTCGCTGGCGCGAGGGAGAATTCGATCCCACAAGGGACTTTGCCGACCCGAACCGCCCGCAGCAGCGGGCCGACCGAACCGCGGGCACCCGCCCGCGGACGAATCCGGCGGCGCCAGTACCCGCGAATGGGCAGGCCTCGGTCACTCCGCAGGCGTCCGCGCCGGTCCCACCCGGGCCGGCGGCGCCAGCCGCCCCCAGCCGCGTCAGCGGCCCCAGCGCCGGCAGCGCCGATCGGACCGCCGACTTCTGGGAGATGTACGTCCAGAAGTTCATCGCCAACTACCAGCTCGACCAGAACCAATCGAATCTGGCCATGCAGATCCTGGCCGAGAGCCGCAAGCGGGCCAGCGAATACCTGACCAGCCGCAAGGATGAATACGAGAGGCTGCAGACGCTGCTGGCCAATGCCGGCAACGACCCCAAGGCAGCCGCCGAGATCCAAAAGCAGATCACCGACCTGAACAAGCCGGTCCAGGAGGACCTGTTCAACGAGATGAAGCAGCGGCTGGACCGCATCCCCACCGAGACGCAACGCAAGATCTTCGAAGCGACCCAGGCCAAGAAGGTAGCTGCCTCGGGACCGGCCAGCCGGCCTGCCGCCGCCGCCAGTCGACCGGCGTCGAGTCGCCCGGTCGCCAGCCGACCGGCGCTCCGCCGGTCAACGGCTACGCAACCGGCGGCGATCAGCCGGACCGCGACGAGTCAGCCGGCGGCACACAAGTAGCCGCCGCGCCGGTGTCCCCGGCCGGCAGACGATCCTTCCCTCCCTCCCTGACGCTCGCGCCGCATACGTGGCGCGGGCGTTGTTTTTGCCGGCCTGACAGACCCCCGCACCCGCCCGCGGATATACTTTCAATAGGCGTTGTGGTTGAGACTCGTACGTTGACTCTGGGTGCCGCCCCCAAGCGTCGTGTGCTTTGGAGGTGCGTCCGAGGCGGACACAAGTGGGCCAGCTTGTCGCCCCATGCCTCGCGATGTCATGAAAGGTAGTACCGTATGTTCTCTGAGACAGACCTGAAGGACCTCGAATACGCCCGCCAGCTGCTCGAAAATCCCAGTCTGCCCGCGCGGATCACCAACCTGCTCGGCCTGCCCATCGAACGGGGCATCGCCATGCTTCCGCACGGCTGGGCCGACACCATCGCCGCCGTCGCGCGGACCTCGCTGAGCAAGGCCCTGGAGGTCGCCGTCTCGACCCTCGAAGACAGACGAAAGTCCTCCAGCAACACGCTGCACCGCATCCTGGTAGCCGGCACCGGCGCGCTGGGCGGGGCCTTCGGCATGGCCGCCCTGGCCGTGGAACTCCCCCTCTCGACCACGATCATGCTCCGCTCCATCGCCGACATCGCCCGCAGCGAGGGTGAGTCGGTCGAGGACATCGAGACGCGCCTGGCCTGCCTCGAGGTCTTCGCCCTCGGCAGCCGCGCCGGAACCGACACAGCCAGCGAGACCGGCTACTTTGCCGTCCGCGGGATCCTGGCCCGCGCCATCGGCGAGACCGCCAGCTTCATCGCCGAGCGCGGCCTCACCGAGAAAGGCGCCCCAGCCCTGGTCCGGCTCATCTCCGCCATCGCCAACCGTTTCAGCACCGTCGTCGGCGAGAAGGTCGCCGCCCAGGCCATCCCGCTCATCGGCGCAGCCGGCGGGGCGCTGGTCAACACGATCTTCATCGACCACTTCCAGGGCGTCGCCCGCGGCCACTTCATCGTCCGCCGCCTGGAGAGACTCTACGGCAGCGACGAGGTCCGCCGGCAGTACGAGGCCCTGGGCAGCCCCGTCGCCCAGGGCGCGGGCCCTTCCGGTCCACCGGCTGGCGCATCGGACAACGGCTCGCCGATGGCCTGATGCCCACGTCTCCTGTAGAATGCCCGCCGCCGTGAACAGGCGCCCACCGGGTGCCACTGGCAGCCCTGTCCCGAGCGAGAAGCCCAGGGACTGTCTGCCAGTGCTCTTTTTTCGGGTCCTGCGGAGTTCAACCAAAACGTGCATGGGTCACAACTGCCGATGTCGAACGATCCGAACGCAGCAACCAGGCACAACAGCAACCGGCCGGCTCGCCGCCGCCGGAAGGTCCTGCTCTGGGCCGGACTGATACCCGCTGCGGGGCTGAGCGTCCTGGTTGTCGGCATCCACCTGTGGATGGTCGCTTCCACGCGCCAGTGGGTCTTCGACAGCCCACGCGATCTCCCAGCCAACCAGGTCGGGCTGGTCCTGGGCACCGACCCGCACCTGTCCGACGGCAGCCCGAGCCCGTTCTTCAAGCACCGCAACCAGGCCACGCTGGAACTATACAACCGCGGCAAGATTCGCCAGGTCCTGGCCAGCGGCGTCGGCGGCAAGGTGTCGGGCGACCCCATCCTGGCCATGCGCGATAGCCTGGTCGAACTGGGGATACCCGCCCCGGCCATTGTCCTGGACGGCGATGGGGATCGCACACTGGACTCGATCGTGCGGGCCAGGGAGGTCTTCGGCCTGCGCCGCGTGACGTTGATCACCCAGAGGTTCCACTGCTACCGCGCCGTGTACCTGGCCCGCTACTATGGTCTCGACGCGGTCGCCTACTGCGTTCCAACGACGCCCCGACGCGGGTCCTCATCCGGCCCCTGGTCCGCGAGTACTTCGCCGAGGTCAAAGCCGTCCTGGACCTCTACGTGCTGCACACCCTGCCTCGCCACCCGCTCCCGCAGCCGCCACTGCCGCCACAGTCCGCCCCGGCTGGGCCGGGATAGACACCTGACCGGTACGTCGCGGCCGGCGACCGCGCCACCCACAATATCTCCACCCCCTTGGCCCGCACGAGACCTCAGCCAATAATAGGAAGCCAGGGGGCCTCCGCTGCCGGGGGCCCCGCCAACGGCAAGGAATCGCACCATCAACCGGATACGAGGCGAGGAACGTCCATGGCGCCCGAATACACGATCGTCGCATACTACTTCCCGGGCTATCATCCTGACCCCCGCAACGATGCCCGCCATGGCCCCGGCTGGACCGAGTGGGACCTGGTCAAGGCCGCCAAACCCCGCTTCGAAAAGCACGCCCAGCCCAAGGTGCCCAAGTGGGGCTACGAAGATGAATCCAGCCCCACCGTGATGGCCCGCAAGATCGACGCCGCCGCCGACCACCGCGTCGATGTCCTGCTGTTCGACTGGTACTGGTACGACGGGCCTTTCTTGAACGGCGCCCTGGACAAAGGCTTCCTGCGGGCCGCCAACGTCGACCGCGTCAAGTTCGCCCTGATGTGGGCCAACCATGAGTGGCTCGACATCCACCCCGCCAAGCGGAGTTGCCCGCCGCCGCTGGTCTTCCCCGGCCGGGTCAGCCCTCAGGCCTTCGACCAGATCACCGACACCCTCATCGGCACATACTTCCAGCACCCGTCGTACTGGCGGATCGACGGCCGCCCGTACTTCTCCATCTACGAGATCTCCACGCTCATCGACGGCCTGGGCGGCATCGAAGCCGCCCGCGACGCCCTGCAGCGCTTCCGCGAGAAGGCCCGCGCCGCCGGCCTGCCCGGCCTGCACCTCAACGGCGTGATCTGGGGCCTGCGCCCGCCGCCCGGCCAGAACGACGCGACCAGCTCCGGCGAGCTCGCTTTGACGCTGGGCCTGGACAGTGTGACCAGCTACGTCTGGGTGCATTACCTGTCGCTGGAGACCTTCCCCGCTACCGATTACCGGCAGGTGCTGACCCGCGTGCTGCAGAAGTGGCGCCGCTTCGAGCGGGACTTCCCGATGCTGTACTTCCCCAACGTCACCGTCGGCTGGGACCCCAGCCCCCGCACCGTCCAGACCGATCGCTACAGCAACAGCGGCTACCCCTTCACGTCCATCCTCGGCGGCAATACGCCGGTGGCCTTCCAGGAAGCGCTGCTGCAGGTCAAGACCTTGCTGGAGCACCGCCCGCCGCACGAGCGGATCGTGACCATCAACGCCTGGAACGAGTGGACCGAGGGCAGCTACCTCGAACCCGACACCGTCCACGGCATGGCGTACCTGGCGGCGATCAAGGTGGCGTTCTACGGGAATGAAACGTTGACGTGATACCCGCCAAGTGCCGCAGGATTGCCTTCGGGCCGACCCGAGGCGCGGACGCCCGGTGCGGCCAGGTAGCGGTTGGGCTGCGGCCTGGTAAGGCGGCGCAGATCATTCTGGGGCTTGCGAGCTGGTGTTCAGGTCATGGTGATGGCGCTCCTTTGACCACGGAGTGCGGGTTGGGCGGATCGAGGCCGTAGATGCGGCGGATGCGTTCTTCGAGCGACAGTCCCGGTTCCTTGTGCGTTCTCGCGGCCTCCTTTCGCTTCTGGGCGATTCGGTCATGGGCGTAACGCTTGTGGGCGAGCTTCTGGGTCTGCAGGCGGGCGAAGGCCTGCTGGTTGTGGGCGAAGCAACTGCCAAGGCGACTCAGTTCCGCGGGGGTGAGTTCGTCGTCCTCGATGGCGACTGCAAGGCGCTGGGTCAAGCGAAACGAAAGGGTGTCCATGAGCCGTTGCGTCCGGCTGGCATCTGTCGCGTGGGACCCGCCGGTCCAGTGCGCCAAGCCGGCCGCCCGGAGTGAGAGGCGGAAGGCTTGCACGCCGATGCCGAAGCGTTGGTCCAGTTGCAGCAGCCGATGGATGCGATCCGGCTGGATGCCCCAAGCCAACAGGGATCGAGTACACCGATCCACCTCCTGCTGGACGGCAGGGGCGAGGGACGAGGGGCGAGGGGCGAGTGAACCACCACGACCCTCACCGTCGCCACGGGTCCTGCCGCGGGTATGCTCCCCTGCAGGGATTGAAGCGAACGGTTCAGAACGTCTGGTTTGAGGACGCAACGGCTTGTGGAGAACGGTCCAGTTCGCTATTGGACTGATTCCTGTTGGACACCACAACACTCCTTCAACGACAGTGACCAGTGGTCAGCAACGGGAACAACAACTCCCTCAACGGCGGATTCCCTCCCTCACGGTCGGGTCTCGTTTGCAACCACAACAACGACATCACCCAGGACTCTCGATTCGCCCAGTTTCTCGCCCATCGTTTCGCCCACTTCATCGCCCTCGTGGGGGTGCCCATCCTTCGTTTCACCCCTCCACCTATATATAAGGCGTTGCCCGCTATGCCGGGTGGGAGGTGAAACAAGGAGTTACGAACGGAGTCGAGGGAAGGGAAGCGCGCGGGGCGGCCGGCAAGGGGTGGCTGGGCCGGGGGTTGGCAGGCCGAGAAAAAAAGTTGAAAGATATTTGGCGGGAGGCGGGGGGGGGTGACAATGTGACAATCTGACAATCTGACAATGTGAGCGGGGAAGAGGGCAAGGGAAGGGGAACGGCAGACAGGGAGACATGGAGAGGGGGAGACAAGGAGAAACGGCAGAAGGGGAGAAGAGGAACAACGGCGAACGAAGGGAACGGGTTACAGGGGACAGCCGGCAACGGTGGAGGCGGCAGGTGGCAGGGCCAGACGGGTGGGGCAGGTGGCGGGTGCCAGGGGAAATGAGAAAGGTCCCGAATGGTTCCCCCCGGAATGGCCTCCCGAAGGGCTCCCGGGAGATTGCTAGCAACAACGTGGTGTTATGCCGGAAAGCTACTTGAAGGCTGGGATTGCGTTGTCCGGTAGCCCTACCCGCATAAAGAATCGTGCAAACGCTTGCGAAAAATGCTCCAGGTACGGAGATCGCAGACGCCAGCGTTGACTCTGCTTGCCAGCGTGGTCTGTTAGATAGTTGAGGGGCAGGCTGTAGATCTGACTGAAGACAACTACAAGCGCTTCGCGGTTATTATCAGGGTGCTCCCTTGCCCCTAATAGGTGCAGCCCCTCTTTGCGGCCCAGCCGGACTTGCTCCCACCTACCTCCAGCACCATACTGCGGGTTGGCCTTCTCGAACGCATCGACAGTGTAGGTCGGACAGCACGCCACTAGGTCGGTCTTGTTCTGAGCGAGGTCGCAACTCTGCGTAACGATGATTATGTCATATACCTAGACTGGCACACTTTGGGCCTCTGAACCGAAGTCCGGCCCGAAGACAGGCACACAACATTCCGGCAGCCAATCGCCTTGCGCCAGCGATTCTCCTTGTGCGACCTCCCAGAATGACTCGTACCTATTGGTCATCGTAGCGTTAGTCGATGCGCGGTGGCTCGCCGCGTCCCCGCTGCACGTATCTTACTGTCACAGAGAACGTTCTCTTGGGTGGCATCTGGACATAGTCGACCACCTCGGTCTCATGATCGCCAATGACGAGTTCGGTCCAGTGACCCGACGCCCGACGTATGTCGCGGTATTTGTCCATGAGCTGCTGCCCCTCTGGTCCTTGGGGGATGCCACCCCCTGCGTGTGGCCCCAGAGGCAGCACGAGAACAGCCAGAAGTGCCCGCCCTGCAAGTGTTGCCATTATCTGATCAGCTCCCGCATCGCATCTGTGATGCACCCTTCGAATACCTGATTCTTACGCACACGCAGCTCTTCAAGGAAGCTCCAAACGTCAGATCCCTGGCCCACATCCTTGTCCTTGTATAGGTCGATGTCAAGCACGACTGATACTACGTCCGGTCGGGCCGGTTGGATCAGTGTCTCAGTGAGGATCAGCATTCCGCCCAAGCCTTCCTGAGGCACCTGCACTTGCACGAAGAAGCCTGCCAGGGCCTGCGGTAACGTCGGCGGAATTCTGGGCATCGCTGTAAGGTATTTCTCGAAGTCCTCTAATGGCAGCGGAATGTCTAGACGATTGATGTAACGAACCGCCACACGCGTTACGTGCTGCGGCTTAGCCACGTCAGCATAGAGGGACCAAAGGCGCTGGGCTTCCGCCCTTAGTGTCTCCCAACAGTCATACGGCACGAGGCGGCTTAGGGTGAACCCACCGAGCTGGACCTGACAAACGTACGGCTTGTCATTGGACCTGAGTCGCCAACCAATCTCCTGTTGAGCCATGGCCGTGCCTGGCTCGTCGCCGAGGCGCACCTGGGTGGAGAATGTGTATTGCTTGTCCTTTGCTGGGTAGCGCGTTACCTCCTTGGCGTGGATCTTTTCCAGGTCCGCCACGGTTACCCCGCTGGGGAGCTGCACCCGCAGGTCTATCAGGGCTTCTGTAATGGGTGCTCGTGAGTAGTGTGGCACGTGAAGCCTTCCAGCAAAGTGTCGGTCTCTCGCCTCATGTCAGTTAGCATAGCGTGCGTGGCACCGTCGAAGCAAGTCCAACAATCCTGCCTTTTCATCGGCGCGGCCGCAGTCAACAAGGCCCGCCCACCGGTCACCTGGAGGGTGCCAATGTGCCCACCCCCGGCACCGCCTCTGTACCGCCGGAATCCGGGGACAGCATGCTCACTTCTCGCCGGGTGCCGCTTCTCCCGGTGCCATGCCCTCGCGCTGTTGCAGGAGTATGCTGCCCGATGTTGCCCGCTGCCAATTGGCAACTGACAACTGGCCGCTGGCCTCTGCCCCCCCTACCGCCGCTCACCGCGCCATCGCAATAATCGCAATCACCAGCGCCACCACGGCCGCTGAGAGGCTGCCTGCCCAGGCCCACTTGAAGGCCTTGTTGTGCTGCTGCATCATCTCGGTGAACGCACGGTCGCGGCTGGCCAGCGTCTCGGCGAGGTTCTCGAAGACCTTCATCCGCTCGCCTTCAGACCGCGCCAACCCCTGCATCGCCCCCTTGAGACTCCACCAGCACGTCCGACAGACTGCGAATTGGTGTGGGACGACTCGCCCAGCTGCCGGTGCACGCTGGACAGCAGGTCGTTCTGGCTCCGCTGCGCCGGGATCAACTGGTCGATCGCGTCGCCCAGCCGCTCCGTGCCGCTGGTGGACTTGGCGGCCTGGTCGGCAATCCGGTCCAGCCGCTGGCTGAGCTGGTCCAGCAGGTTCGGCACCTCGGCGATCGAACTGGTCAGCTGGCTCAGCGAGTCAGCCACCTGCTGGCCCTGCTGGCGCTGCGATTGCAGGTGATCGTCGATCGTCTGACACAGCCCCAGCATCCGCTCGTACCCGGCCTGCAACCGCTCCACCGCCTGCTGGCGGTTGCCCCCCCAGCGGAGCAGTCCCGCACCGCCCCGGCCGGAATCGCCCGGCATCGAATCCTCAACCACCGAACTGGAGGCGGGCCGGAACCAGCGGCCGATCCCGGCGAAGATATTCTGAATGCCCATCTCGGAGACTCCTGCGGCAAGACGCATTCACGTTTCCTCCGGTAATCGGCGTGAATGCAGCTTCGTACAACCGCTGCATTATACCTTATCGGTCCATTCCCGTCGCCAATGGGCCGGTGCCTCGACGCGGCTGGCCTCCTGGCTGCTTGGGCACCCGGCGTCGTGGGCAGAGCACGCCTGCACACACCGCAGGCGTGGCACCCGGCTTATGTCCGCGAGCCGTCGTGGCTGCCCCGCCTGGCAACAACCTTGGGGGCTGATTCCGCCGGCCGATCCACCGGCTGGTAGGGTGGGGTGGTTCGAATGTCCAGGTACGGCCGATTGCCGTCGATCCGCCCGTACCGCTTGAGGTTGTCTTCGAGGAGCTTGATCTTGTCCGTGGCGGTCAGCTCCATGTCGAACTCCTCCTCCGGGGCGTGGCCCCAGAAGATCTCACTGGAGAGCTGCCGCGGCTGAAGCTTGATATCCGGCGCCATCGGGTCGCTGCGGCCGCGATAGTTGGCTACCTCGACGGCTGCGATCTTCCCCTTCAGGGCACTCTGCAGCAGGGCCGCCAGCCGCAATCCCGCCTGCACGTCCATTCCCTGCCATGCCCGGCCGATTTCCGGGGGCGCCGCGGCCACGCCCAGGACGGTCACCAGCCCGGCCTGGTCGGCCTCATAGGGGTCGTAGACGCCCGGCAGGCGGTAGCCCTGCCCATCCACCAGGTAGCAGCGATCCTCCTGCTGGACCCAGGCGGTCGGCATGCGATAGGTACACTCGATGGCCAGGACGCCGCCGCGTTCCACCTTGCGCACGCTGACGACCTGTTCGACCCACGGGGAGTCCTTCAGGTTACGGGCGATCTTGTAGGTCAGCCGATCGTCGGCGATGCAGTCATTCCTGGGGTCGAGCCTGGCCTTGGACAGGATCTCGTCAACGACGTGCTGGTTTTCCGGCTTTCGGAGCCAGGCTCGGTAGGTTCAATAACTGGATGCTGGCGGTCTTGCGGTACTCCGGCAGGGCCAAGGCGTGGTCGTGACACCAATAGAGGCCGTAGATACTGCCGCAGCCCAGCCCCAGCCACGTGCAGACGTACAGCAGGCGGAGCAGGCCGCGGCCGACCATCAGGCAGTGCTATCCTTGAAATGCGCCAGCCGCTGGCCCACGGGGATCCTCGGTTTACCGGTCTTTGCTCGTCTACCCATAAAGATGGTCATTCCACGGTCGGTACGGCTGTTATCGGCATCGGGGGGACAAACGGTTGACGGATCAGGCCGCCGCGGCGTGGGGGCCACGCTGAAGGGCCATTTCCACCAGGCGCTGGCACAATGCGGCGAAGTCGATGCCTATGGCAGCGGCGGCCTTTGGCACCAGCGAATGACTCGTAAACCCTGGCAAGGTATTGACTTCCAGGAAATAGGCTTGGCTGGTTGTCTTGTCGATTCGCCAGTCGATGCGGGAGATGTCGCGGCAGCCGAGCCCCTCGAAGACAATCAAGGAGAGGTCCTGGACCCGCTTAAGCAGACTGGCAGGCAGCGGCGGGTTGACCAGGTACTCAGTGTTGTCGTCGTGGTACTTGGCCTGGTAATCGTAGAAGGTGCGTTCGCGGTTGGGGATGATCTGGATGACGGGCAGGGCGCGGCCGCCCAGCACGCCAACGGTCAGTTCCGGCCCATCGATGAACTGCTCGACCAGTGCCTGGCCGTACTTGTCCAGCAACCGGGCCACTGCGTCGGCGAGGGACAGCATGTCCGGCACGATGTAGATATCGACGCTGGAGCCCTGATCCACCGGCTTGACCACCGATCTGGCGTGCGCCAGGCCGGCATCGGGGAGTTCCGCGTGTCCGGGGTGACCAGCAACCACTGCGGGGTCATCACCCCGGCCCGTGCCGCCTTCCGCTTCGTCAGCACCTTGTCGATGGCCATGGCGGATGCGTCGGCCCCGCAGCCGACGTAAGGGATGCCGCGCTGATCGAGGATCCGCTGCACCTGGCCGTCCTCGCCAAAGTGCCCGTGCATCGCAGGGAAGATCACGTCCGCCGGCACATTCAGCGCGGACAGGTCGCCTGGCGAGATGTCGAGCATCTGGACGCGGTGACCGAGGCTGGCGAGGGCCTCGGCGACGGCCCGGCCGCTAACCAGCGAGACCTCGCGTTCGCTCGAAGGCCCTCCTGCCAGTACTGTAATGCGGAGGAGTTTGACGGGATATGCTTGATTACTCATGCTCAAGGTCCTCTGTCTGGCGTAAGCAAAGACCCGCTTGAAGGCGGCACCGGCATGCCGGTTGCCCCACGCCAAACGATTACGACTGGATTCGTCGGGCCTGGAGGGTGTCCTCTACGCGCACGACCGTTTCTGTTCGCCCTGCGACTCCCGGTGCGGCCAGACCTCGATCTCGGTCTGCAGCCACAGCCCGAACTTCTCGAACACCCGGTCGCGAACGGTCTGGATCAGCGTCCGCACGTCGGCTGCCGTGCACGAGTCCGTATCGGCCACAATGAAGTTGCCGTGCAACGTCGATACCACCGCGCCGCCGAGCCGTAAACCCTTGCAGCCGGCCTGGTCGACCAGCTGGCCCGCGGAGTGGCCCTCCGGATTGCGGAAGACGCACCCGGCCGACCGCAGGGCCAGCGGCTGGTGCTGGCGCTTGTAGATCCAGATCTGGCGGTAGCGGTCGAGCAGGATCTTTGGGTCTTCATCCGGCAGGGAGAACTCCGCCGCCAGGACCAGGTAGCCCACTAAGTCGCTCGCGCGGTACCGGAAGTTCGCCCGCGCCCGGTCGATCCACTGGATTCCGCCGTCCGGGTGCATGACCAGCAGCCGGTCCACGCACGTACCGATCTGGCCGAACCGCCCGCCCGCGTTCATCCGCAGGGCCCCGCCGATGGTGGCCGGGATGCCCGCCAGGCCTTCGAGCCCCTCCAGTCCGCCGCGGACAGCCGCCCGGACACTTGCGCCGAGGTCCGCCCCACCGCCAGCCAGGAGCGTGCGGCGATCGGACCGTGGTCGGATGGCGATCGTCGTGAACTGGGGGTCCGCCAGGCGGATGACCGCGCCGTCGAAGCCGGCGTCGTCAGCCAGGATGTTCGCGCCGCGCCCCAGGACCCGCCAGATGACGCCGTTTTCCCGGCAGCGGCGAAGCAGCGCAGCCAGTTCGGCATGGTTGCGCGGGCTAAGCAGGAAGCGGGCCGGCCCCCCCAGGCGGAACGAGGTCAGTTGTGCCAGCGGGACATCGAAGCGGCAGATCGACTCAAAGTCGCTGTACCAGGGCATCGGCGACTTTCCAGATATTGCCCGGGCCCATGGTCAGCACCAGGTCCCCCGGATGACAATTCTTCACGAGCGTATCGACAATCCGATCGAAATCGGGCTCGTAGTCCACATGTTTGCCGCGCTGACGCAGACGGTCAACCAAGTCGTGCGTGCTGATCAGCTGCGTGTCCTGCTGGGTGTCCCGGGCGAAGTAGATGTCCGGCAGCAGGATCTCGTCGGCCTGGTGGAAACAGTCGGCGAACTGCTCCAGCAGCGCCCGGCAGCGCGAGTGCTGGTGCGGCTGGAAGACCGCCCACAGCCGTCGCGGGTGGTAGTGCTGGCGAGCGGCCAGCAGCGTCGCCCGGACCTCTGTCGGGTGGTGGGCGTAGTCATCCACCACCGTCACACCCTTGACCTCGCCACGCCAGGTCAACCGGCGCGTTGCGCCGGTGTACTGGCCCAGGAAGCGGCAGATCTCGGCGTCCGGTATACCCGTGGCGTGGGCGACCGCCGCAGCCGCCAGGGCATTGGCGACATTGTGCATGCCGAGCAGCTTCAGGTTCGTCCGGCCCAGGCAGCGGCCGCGGTAGACCAGGTCGAACGAATACGTCCCCTCGGCCTCCTGGCGGTTGAGGGCCTGCCAGTCGGCGGTGTCGCTCGCCAGACCGAAGGTCTCGATGGCCGCCTGGCTCGACTTGGCTGCCCGAAGGGCAAGGGGGTCATCGGCATTGGTCACGACCAGCCCGCCAGCCGGCACCAGGGTCGCGAAGGTCTCGAAGGCCTCGACGATCCGCTGGATGCTGCTGTAGCAGTCGAAGTGGTCGCCCTCGATATTCAGGATGGCGGCAATCCGCGGCCGGAAGTTGTGGAATGACCGGTTGTACTCACAGGCCTCGGCGATGAAGTGCGGTCCGCGGCCGACCCCGCTGGGCCCGCCCAGCTGCCGCACGTCGGCCCCGACGATGAAGGTCGGGTCCAGGCCGGCATTCTTGAGAATGAACGCCGCCCAACCGGTGGTCGTGCTCTTGCCGTGCGTGCCGGCGATGGCGATGCCGTGCTTGGCGGCCATGAGCCGCCCGACCATCTCGGCATATCGGACGCAGGGGATGCCCCGCGAAAGGGCCCCAGCCAGCTCGGGATTGGACGGCTTGATGGCCGCGGAGTAGACGACCAGGTCGACGCCAGCCGGGAGATTCTCGGCCTTCTGGCCTACACTGATACTCGCCCCAGCCATGTGAAGATTGTCCAGGGCGTAGCCGGCCTGCTCGTCCGAGCCGCTGACGCTGGCGCCGCAGTTGAGCAGGACGCCAGCGAGGGCCTGCATACCGGACCCGCCGATGCCGATGAGGTGGACGCGTTTGCCGGCGAAGGACTCGCCAGCCCTGGTAACAGCCTTCAAACCCGTGTCATTGAGTGGGGCGATCATTATTATCCCGGCCTGCTCACAATCAACCTTGCTGAGGGGGCTATAATATTCGGTTTGCGGAGTGGAGACAATGAGGAGTCCCCAATGGATCCCCTCGTCCAACCTGTAAGGGATATCGGGATAAATCGGCAGTCGTCTTTAGCGGGTTGAGCTACGACGGCGGGGAAATTCGATCCCAGCAGTGAGATCACGTTTTCGGTCCTTGGGCCTGGTAGCTGGCAGTGCTGGCAGAGGTGGCGGACGGATGTATCGACGGACATAGCCAGCCTGCGCGACAGGGCGAGGAATGTCTGGGACCGGCGGCAACAGGTGACGAGGCAGCAAGGTGACAAGGTGAACGGGACGAGGCGGCACCGGGGGCCCGCAGGCGGCACTTGGTCAGTCGTGCCGCCAGTGCCCTCACTGGCGGTCTGAGCGACCCGAAGCGGAAGGCTCGCAGAGGGAGGAAGCACTGGCAGGCAGACCACGGTGCCAGGTGGCCGTACCAGCTGCCTCATGGGCACCGAAGCAGCCGGCAACCGTCACCGCCCATTCTTCCGCCACCCCTTCTGCCGACCCACCGGGAGCGGCCGCAGTCGCCGGCCCAGCCGCGCCTCCAGCTTCGCCAGCCACCGGTCGCTTCCCAGCGGCCGGCCCCGCGAGGTGTTTCGCCGCATCCGCTCAACCGTCGGGCCCTCCTGCCGCTCGTCCAACGCCGCCTGCCAGTCCGGCGGCCGGCGGCCCCGCCACGCCCCCATGTCCAGCAGCCCGGCCGCATCCTCGCCCGTCACGTGGGCCGCCGCGCTGGAATGCCCGTACCGCCACGCCTTCCGCACCAGCCGCGCCCGCACCGGGTTCTGCTCGACGTACGCCATGGCCGTCCAGAAGTGCTCGTCATCCAGGGCACACGAGTAGAACCGGTTCTGCCACAGGTGCCCGCTGCGGCCGTGCAGGCGGTTGATGGTCTGGCTGTAGAGGAAGTGCGTCCGGCCGATCGCCTGGGCCAGGGCCTGCTCGCTGGCGGGCGTGACGATCAGGTGGACGTGGTTGGTCATCAGGCAGTAGCCGTCGAGGGCCAGGCCGAACTCAGTCGCCTTTTGGCCGAGGATCTGCAGGTAGAGGTCATAGTCTTCGGCGGCAAAGAAGACGTCCTGGCGGTTGTTGCCGCGCTGGGTAACATGGTGCGGGCAGTCGGCAATGACGGTCCTGGCGATTCGTGGCATGCTACGAGTCTACCGCTATTAGGCGCCGCTGTCAATATAAAGGGTGACTGTCCCTAGTTATTCTGTCCCTAGTTAGTAACTGTTTACCGTCCCGCCGGGCATTTGTCATGACGTATCGGTCAGCAAGGTGACTGGCTGACCGGCCCAAGCGGCTCGCAGCAGCGTTTCAATCGTCTCGACCAGAGGCCGGCCCTGCTGCTGGGTCGTCCGCATCACGCTGGCCAGGATCGCCCAGGCCGCAGCGCCTTTCTCGCTGCGACTGCCCCCGGTGATCTTCGCATCACCACCGGCGGTCGCAAGGCCCGCTCGGCCGCATTGTTCGTCCCGTCCACCCGCGGATCGTGCAGGAACGTCGTGAGCCGATACCGGTACTTGCCCAGCCTGGCCGCCAATCGCCGCGCCTCCGGGTGATCCCAGGACGCATCCGCCAGGTTTCCCAGCCGCGTCTCGATCCCCTTGACCTGTCGGGCGTACGCCGCCGGTTCCATCGCCTCGCGACGCCGGGCCAGCCGCAGCATTTCCTGCACCAGACTCTTGCATTGGCGGAAGAACGCGTGCTTTACCAGCGCCGGGTGTTTCTGCGTCGTGTCGCGCAACTCCCGCAGCAGGTGCGTCAGACACTTCTGCTGCGGGCAGTCAAACGGGTCGTAGGCGGCGTAGAAGTCGCTGACCAGCGTACCGCCGAAGGCCTCACCCAGCAGCCCCGCAATCACCTGGCCGCCACGGGAGCGGTCCACGTGATACACGGTGTGCTGGGGATTCGTCAGTGTCCAGAGGTATCCATTCTTCCCGTGGGTCCGCCATCCGGTTCTCATCCGCATGCACCACCCCCGCGGCCCGCAGCACCCACTTCAGCCGGTCGTACTGCCCTTGCAGCCAGCGGCCCAGTCGCTGGATCTGCTTGGCGATGGCAGCCGGACTGATCCGCAACCCCGGCAAATCCGCGAAGAGCTGGCTGATCTGTCGTAAGGGCAGGCGGTAGCACACCCGCAGCACCGCGGCGGTCGCCAGGGCGTGGAGCCCCAACTGGGCGTGCGGCAGGTCCGCGGCCGGCGGCTGATCTTCGCCTCGCGACTCGACCCGCTTACGGCAATGCGGGCAATAGCCGCTGTGGGTCGTATAGCAGGTAGTGATGATCTCGACGGGAACCATGTCCTCGACCAGACGCCGGTGATGCCTTACCTGGCTCAGTTGCGTTCGGCAGTCCGGACAGCAGAGCCTGCCCCGCCTGTCTACCGGCAGAGAGATCTCCTGCCGTACATCGATCTTGCCCGGTCGGGGCCGTAACGCCGCCTCATGCCCGGCCGGTCGCCCTGGCTTGCGGCCAGGTCGCTCGGGTACGTTGGGTTTGACGAAGGCCGGCGGCGGCACGCGTCCGGCGGGCGAGGAGTGCGTCAGGTCGGCCAGACGCCGCTTGAGTCGGGTGTTTTCCGCCAGAAGTCGCTCGTTGGCTTTGCGCAGCGCCAGGGCCTTGCCCGCGAATTCGGCAACCTGCCGGTGCAGAGCGTTGTTCTCGATCTGCAGGAAATGAGCCCGGCGTTCGTGCATCCGTGCCATCGCCTTGCCGTCATCCATGACGCCAAAAGCGTAGCGCCAACTCCCCCAAAAGGCAAAGCCCCTCCACCCCCTCACCGAAACGGCTGGCCCATCGACGGTAAACAGTTACTAGTTATTAGACACGCTTCCGGCGGGTGATCAGGAGACCGCCGAGCGCAAGCAGTACCAGTGTTGCCGGTTCTGGTGCAGTAATCACGATCCGCATGTCGCTGGCAAGGCTGTTACTCTGATAAATCAACAGGAGGTCTGTGGTTGTCGCGCTTACAAAGAAGCCTGTGGCGGCAGGATTCGCAATATACCCGGTGACCAGGTCCTGAGGAATGTCGATCGCAATGTTCCAGAGACTGGGATCAAACATCGTAGGATCCTGGAAGGCGATCCATTGGCTGGCAGTGGGCGTGATGATGGACGACTTACCTACGGCGACGCCGGCGTTACAGGCAGCCACGAAGTCGCCATAGTTGGTCCCGCTGAAACGCCAGTTGCCGTTGCCGGCATTCGTTGCTATTGCTTGGCTCCAGTCGAGGGTGGATGAATCGACCTGAACCGTGCCGACCACCGGACCAAGATTCGCCGGAATTGGCCAGGCGTCTTCCCACTGGGGTTGAGTAACGACAATCTGTGCCTTCCACCCGCCGGTGGCTGCGATCTGGTTGTTGATGGCAGTCTGTAACTCGGTACGGTCAAACTCGGCAACCGTGGCATTTGCTTTAAGCCCTGTATCACTACCGGGCCAATGGTCGATGAAGCAGTACGTCAAACTATGGCTATTGGTTCCCCGCCATCCAGCCACGTGATCAGGTACATGAAAGACAGTCACAGCCTCCAATGGTGCCACGAAAACGAACAGCAGCAAACCAACGATGAACACACGTTGCAGCATGAAGAGATCTCCTGCACAAATGGGCTAGACAACAGCCATCGGCCGTCCCGCTACACCCGCAACCCGAGTTGACATGCAGCTTACACTGACACAGAACAAGCAATCTGTATGCCATTGGGCGGCTCGACCTGTTAGCGTTGAATGAACGGACTCCTAATCACTGTCCGCAGAAGGGTTTCCAGAATATGCGAGGAAGATACCTGCGACAGTGGGATGCCCATAGCATGTTGACGTGGAACAACACGCCACACCTATGTGTTGCGTTCTGAACGCATTGCCCGTCGCCCGGGCGTCGCGGGGTGACGGCCGACTCATGCAAAGGGGGACTGTCCAGTGGGTCCGGCCCGGCAGGCAAGCTGCCAGTGGGACCCGGCGAAGGAGCACGCCTGCAGACACCGCAGGCGTGGCACCCGTGGCACCCGGTAGGCGGAGTTCCCGGCTGCGGAGTTCCATGGCACCCGGCGGCCTACCTTCGCGCCCGGGCCACCTGCCGTCTGGCGCCGGAGGGGCGCGAGACGAATGCTGGCCGGCGGGTCGATGCCTGGAAGTGCGCTTGCCGGAGACGGACTGGCCGCCACGGCGGGAAGCGGCCGCTCGGGTGGATGTCGTGCGCTGCGCGGGCTCGGACGGCTCCGGCCGCCGGCGACCCGTCGCCACCGGCTCCTGCCGCCAGCTCGGTCCCGGCTCCGCCGCCTGCTCGGTGGTCGCGGCGCAGCGACTGTCTTCCAGCATCCGAGCCACCAGCGCGGTCCAGCCGGTCTGGTGGCTGGCCCCCACGCCGCGGCCCGTGTCGCCGTCGAAGCACTCGTAGAACCAGATCAGGTCCCGCCAGTGCGGGTCGCCGGTGAAGATCGGCAAGTGCGCGTGGGCCGGCCGGCAACCGCTGGCGTCCGGCAGGAAGATCCGCATCAGGCGGGTGGAGAGTTCGTCGGCCACCGCCTTGAGGTCCATCAGCCGGCCCGAGTTCGTCGGGCACTCCACCTGGAGGGTCTGGCCGTAGAAGCGGTGGTAGCGCTCCAGGGCCTCGATCAGCAGGTAGTTCACCGGGAACCAGATCGGCCCGCGCCAGTTCGAGTTGCCGCCGAACAGCCGGTTGTCCGACTCGGCCGGGGTGTACTTCACCGTGTGTTCCCGGCTGTTCCACCGCAGCACGTAGGGGTTGTCCTTGTAGATCCGCGAGAGCGACCGGATGCCGAACGGCGAGAGGAACTCGTTCTCGTCCAGCATGTAGCGGAGCACCCGCTCCAGCCGCGGCCGCGACGGGATCGCCAAGAGGAACCGCCGCTGGCCGTTGGTCTTGCCCTCGGCCATGTAGGTGATGTGCTGGGCGAGGTCCCGGCGGTTTTCGAGGAACCAGCGGGTCCGCTTGGCGAAGCCCGGCAGCCTGTCCAGCGTGGCACTGTCGAGCACCTCGGCCGCCAGCAGCGGGATCAGGCCGACCAGCGACCGCAGCCGCAGCTGCTCGCTGCGCCCTGGGCGTGGACCTGGTCGTAGTAGAAGCCGTCCTGCTCGTCCCAGAGGCCGGTCCCACCCAGGGTGTTGATCGCGTCGGTGATGTGGACGAAGTGCTCGAAGAACTTGCTGGCGATGTCCTCGTAGACGGGGTTGTGCCGGGCCAGCTCCAGCGCCATCGAAAGCATCGTCCCGCAGAAGAACGCCATCCAGGCCGTGCCGTCAGCCTGCTCGATGAAGCCGCCCACGGGCAGGACCGGCTTGGACCGGTCGAACACGCCGATGTTATCCAGGCCGAGAAAGCCGCCGGCAAAGATGTGCTTGCCCTGGACGTCCTTGCGATTGACCCACCAGGTGAACACCAGCAGGAGCTTCTGGAAGGCCCGTTCGAGGAACTCCACGTCCCGCTTGCCCCGCGGGCCTGTCATCTTGTAGACCCGCCAGCAGGCCCAGGCGTGCACCGGCGGGTTCACGTCACCCAGGGCGAACTCGTAGGCGGGCAGATGCCCGTCCGGGTGCATGTACCACTCCCGCAGGAAGAGCAGCAGCTGGCTCTTGGCGAAGTCCGGGTCGATCCGGGCGAAGGGGATCATGTGGAAGGCCAGGTCCCACGCGGCGTACCAGGGGTACTCCCACTTGTCCGGCATGCTGATCACGTCGCGGTTGAACAGGTGGGTCCAGTCGGCGTTGCGGCTGGCCTTGCGCTGCGGCGGGGGCGGCGGCTCGCCGGGATCGCCATCCAGCCAGTCCTTGACCACGTAGTGGTAGAACTGCTTGTTCCAGAGCAGCCCGGCATAAGCCTGGCGGGCGATCTTCTTCTGCTCGTCGGTGAGCACGTTCGGGATGACCCGGCGATAGAAGGCGTCGGCCTCGGCGATCCGCGCCTTGAAGACCTGGTCGAAGTTGCGCCCGAAGGGCGAGCGCGGCGCCTTCGTCCTGGGCGAACAGCCGCAGGCGGACCTTCACTTCCCCGCCAGCCGGGACCTCCAAGCGGTACCAGGTCGCCGCCTTGGTGCCCACGCCGTCGGGGTTGACCGCGTCAGCCTTACCGTCGATGACGTGCTGGTGGAAGGAGTCCTTGACGAAGCGGCTGTCGTTGGGCGTGCCGTAGAGCCGCAGGCTGTTCGTTTCGTTCTGCGTAAACAGCATCCGCGGGGCCTGGCCGGCCAGCGGCTCGGCCTCGAGGTAAAACCTCCCGAGGGTCTGGTGATCGGCCTGCAGGCCCGTTTCGCTGATCCGCCGGATCGACGGCTGGAGCCAGCAGCCCTCGTGCGTGCACCCGCTCGACCAGGTGTTGCGGAACCACAGGGTCGGCAGCAGGTGAAGCGGCGCGGTCTCCGGGCCGCGGTTGGCGACGGTGATCCGGATGAGGATGTCGTTGGGCCCGACCTTGGCGTACTCGGCGAAGACGTTGAAGTAGCGGTTCTCGGCGAAGATCCCCGTGTCGGTGATCTCGAACTCCGGCTGATCCAGGCCCCGCCGGGCGTTCTCCTGCAGCAGCTGGTCGTAGGGGAAGGCCGCCTGAGGGTACTTGTAGAGGGCCTTCATGTAGGAGTGCGTCGGCGTGTTGTCGATGTGGAAGTAGCACTCCTTGACGTCCTCGCCGTGGTTGCCCTCGGGATTGGACAGGCCGAACAGCCGCTCCTTGAGGATCGGGTCCTTGCCGTTCCACAAGGCCAGCGCGAAACACAGCCGGCACTCGCGGTCGGTGATCCCCAGCAGACCGTCCTCGCCCCAGCGATACGCGCGGCTGCGGGCATGGTCGTGCGGGAAGTACGTCCAGCAGGAGCCGTCCGCCGAGTAGTCCTCTCGGACCGTCCCCCATTGCCGGTCGGCCAGGTAAGGACCCCACCGTTTCCAGTTGGCGGTGCGCTTGAGGTCCTCGCGCAGCCGCGCCGCCTCGGGCGCGCCGGTTGCGGCCGTCGCGGCCTTTCCCTTGCGTTGTCGCCCGAAGCGCGTGCTGGCGGCGCGGCCGATGCCGTCGTGCGCGGCCCGCGTTCCGGGACGACTCGATGATCCGATCCTGGTTCGGTTGCGCTCTCTGATCATGGATTTGGCCTCCGCGAACAGCCTGCATCCATTATCATTGGCGCTACGGCAGCCTATTTCCCGTCCCCCCGGAAAAATCCGCTACCACCGTCTGTCGATCTCCGGCGGCACCACGTCCGCCGTCTCCTGGTACCACCGCAGCATCCTGTCCTTCAGTTGGGCCAGGACGGCGCAAGGCCGCGTCGTGGATGCGATTGAACTGTTCGCCGGTGTCGCTGGCCAGGTCGTACAGCTCGTCGGTCTCGTAGAGCCGCCGGACGTACTTGAACCGCCTCGTGCGGCACATCGTTGCCTTGGTGTGGCAGGGCGGCTCATCGCCGCGCTGCAGGCGCATCCGCGGGTAGTAGTGGCCAGCCGGGTCCAGATCGGGGTCGGACTCAATCTCCATCGCCTGCCGCTCGCCGCGGAGCCGGCCGCCCTCACAGAAGACCGCGTCGCGGTTCTCGTCGGTAGTCCCCGCGATCACCGGCAGGAGGCTGCGCCCGAAGTGGGTGTGCCGGGGCTGGATCCCGGCCAGCGCCTCGACCGTCGCGGGGAAATCGATCAGTTCGACCATCGCCTCGCTCACGCGCGGCGCTACAGGCACGCCCGCCGGCGGCTTGACCAGAAACGGCACGCGGGTCAGGCAGTCCTCGAACGTGTTCTGGCTCTTCTCCACCAGGCCATAGTCGCCGGTAAAGTCCCCGTGGTCGCTGAAGACGAAGATCGCGGTATCGTCGTACAGGCCCGCCCGGCGCAGCGCCTCCACCAGCCGCCCGAACTGGTCATCCACCCGCGCGCACATCCCGTAGTAGGTCGTCCGCAGCTCGGTCCAGCGGTCCTCGCTCCAGGTGGCCATGTTCTGCACGTCGTACAGGCCCTTGAGCAGGCTCGGCTTGAGCGACCAGTCCGTCGGCGCGGGAACACGCGGCCGGACCTTGGCGCGATCGATCATCGAGTAGTACGGCTCCTCGACATGGTAGGGCACGTGCGGAAATTGTAGCGGCAGGTACAGGCACAGGGGTTGCTCGCGCGGCGGATCGCGCAGCAGGTCGATCGCCCCTTCGACCATCGCCCAGTCGTGGTCGTTCCCGTGCCCGGCCGGTCCGACCTCCTCGCGCCCGATGTAGAACGAGTAGTAGCGATCGTCGCCGGGCGCTCCCCGCCAGTCGGTCTCGGCGATGCGGCTGCGCTCCAGGGGCGCTTCGGCTCGTACTTGACGTGACAGTAAGCGTCGTAGCCGTCCTGGGCCGGCACCAGGTCGTTCTTGCCGCCCCACCAGACAAAGTAGCCGTTGTCCTTGAGCGTCTTGAGCAGGTTGGGGTCGCCTTGCTCGGTGTGGAGCATGTGGAACATCGTGCGGTGGCCGCGAACGTGCGGGTACCAGCCGCTCATGAACGAGCAGCGGCTGGGCGTGCAGACGGGGTTCTGACAGAAGGCGTTGCGAAACGAGACACCGTCCGCGCGGGCCAGGGCGTCCAGGTTCGGGGTAACCGCACCCGCGTCCCCCATGTGCCCCAGCACGTCGCCGCGCCACTGGTCCGGGTTGAAAATCAGGATGTGGGGCCGCCTGGCTCGCTGCGACATCGAAGTTTCCCTCGCCGGGGAGCGCAAGGAGCGCGCCTGCAGACACCGCAGGCGCGGCGCCCTGCCTCCCGCCCCCACGACACTACCGCATCCGGCCAGGCATGGCAAACCGGCCCGAAAACACGGTGCCCCGGGAGGTGATCTCCCGGGGCACGTTTTGCTCTAACAGGGTATCGTTTCGGGCCGGATCCCGATGGGACCGGCGCCTGGGCTACTTGCTCTCGTCGTACTCAGCCACTCCCCACGCGCCGTAGAGGCCCGCGGTGGCCGTTGCCGAGCCAGCCGGCTGAGAGGCGGCTGCGCGGCCGGACGTGTCCGGCTTGCCCTCCAGCAGCCCCAGGCCATACAGCTCGAAATCGTTCGGATCGACCATCTTCTCGCCCGGCACGGAGGGGACCTGCTGCGGGTCCAGCGGGGCGACCAGTTCGGCCGTCACCAGGATCATCAGCTCGGTCTGGTTCTTGCGGTACTCGACGGAGCGGAACAGGGAGCCCAGCACCGGCAAGTCACCCAGGCCCGGGATGCGGCGGTTGAGCGCCCGCGACGTGTCGCTGAGCAGGCCGCCGATCACGAACGTCTGGCCGTTGCCCACCTCGATCGTCGTCTCGCTGCTCCGCTCGGTCAGCCCGGGCACCGCGAACCCGACAAACTGGACGGCCGTAGTGTAGTCCAGTTCCGAGACCGACGGCGCGACCTTCAGGCGGATCCGCTGACCGGGCAGGACCGCGGGGGTAAAGCCCAGCTGCACGCCGTACTTCTTCCACTCGATCGTCACGGTGTTCTGGTCCTGCGGGACCGGCACCGGGAACTCGCCGCCCGAGATGAACGTGGCCGTCTGCCCGCTGGTGGCCACCAGGTTCGGCTCGGCCAGCACGCGGAGCAGACCGTTCTCGGACATCGCCTGCATGAAGACTTCCATCTGCGCCCGCGGCAGACCGAAGTACAGGGTCGAATTGGGGCCGGCCACAAGACCCTTCTGGTCGGTCACGAATCGCTGGCCGAGCACGGGAGCTTCCACGGACATGCCTCCCGGCACGCCGATGTCGACCGGGTTGATCTGGTTGATCTGGTTGACAATGAAGAAGTCTTGCCCGAAGGCGAACCAGTTGATGCCCAGCTGACGAGTCGCGCTGCGGCTGACCTCGGCCACCGTACACCGCAACAGCACCTGCTGCGTGCCGGCGACCCGCAAATGGTTCTGCACCTTGGGGGAGAAGACCGAGGCGATCTCGGCCACCTGCGTCGCCATTTCCGCGTCCGGTACGACGCCCGAGAGGATCACACTGTCCAGGATCGCGCTGACTCGCACATCCGCGTGCGGCGCCGCGACCCGGATGGCCGCGTCGATCTGGGAGGTGTCCATCCCGACGGCAACAATGTACGCTTGCTTGCGGCCGTCCGCGGCCATCAGCACCATCTGCGTGGTGCCGAAGCTCTTGCCCCGCACCATGATCACCTGCGGAGAGACCACCGATACGTCGGCAATCTCCGGGCTGCCCACGGTCGCGGCCTGGATCGGCTCGGTCGACTCGACCATCGCGCTCTTGCCCACCGAGAGGTTGATCTGCTCGGCGTGATTGTCCACCATCCGCACGGTTGCCGCCAGGGGTCGGCTGCCCGCCGCGGCCGCTATCAACGGTGTCTCCTGACCCGAGACCAGCTGGGAGACGCCCAGCACCAGGAGTGTACCCACCGACACCCACAACAGACCGCGCCATTGCCCACGCATCATGATTGTCACCCTCTTCGCCTCAAAAGGCGGAAGAACCCGCTTGTGAACCCTTACGACACACTACGCACACACCCGGCCCGCGCCCGCGACAGACCCCGGACACGCCCGGGAAAGACTCGCTACGTTTATTGCCCGTGCTTCGGCGATGCAGCCGGCGTATCGTGGCCCGTCGTCTCGGCCTCGGCCGGCAACGCGGCCTTGCCCGGGGCGCTGCCGTTGGCGGACGTTTGATCGCCAGCGGAAGCCAGGGCCGCGTCCGCCCGCTGCTGGCTGACTCGCTTCATGCTGGAGGCGTTCTCGAAGGCCAGCGACTCGACCGCGCCGCCCTGCACCACCGTCACGACATAGGGCACTTTGACCGTCGCCGGCTCGTTCTTCTTCTCGAGCTGGCCGACCCAGGCCGGCTTGAAAGCGTCCTGCCCAGCCGGCTCGTCACGCTTGAACAGCTTGGAGAGGCTCGAGAAGAAGCCGCCCCCGTCCTTGTTGTCAGCGGTCGCCTTCGGGCCAGTCGGATCGAGCTCGCTCTCGCGCCACGCCGGTCTGGCCGGCGCCCATGTCATCGAAGTGCCGCATCGCCAGGCGGATCTTGCCCTGCGTGGCGGCCAGGTGCAGCACGGGCACATCTTCCGGCTTGACCAGCAGGGTGACGCTGCGCGACAGGGTCGCACTGTTCTCCGCGTCGCCGGTCAGCGACTGGCCCACCGCGCCGACCATCACGTCCTGCAACAGGACCTTGCTGATCGTCTCGCAGGCGCCGCTGGCACCGCGGACGCTGAGGACGGCGGCCACGTCCACGTGGCAACCGGGCTTGAGGAAGCCAGCCACGCTGGTCTCCTCCTCCACCTTGACGGCCACGGCACGGTAGCCGCTGGGCACGAGGCTGGCCATGCCCGCGGGGGTGCCCGGGGCAGCCAGCATCTCCTCAATCACGGGCATGCCCTTGGCGACCGGGTTGCGGACGACGCGTCCAACGAGCTTCTTGGGGTCTTCGAACGCGCCCTGTGGCGACAGTCCCTTGCTGACCTTGGAGACCGAGACCATGCCGGCCTTGATCTCCACGCCCATGGGGATCATCTGCTGTGCGACGGCGATGCTGAGCATGTCCTCGCCGTTGCCGGCTCGCGCCTTCTGCACCACGTCGATACTGAGTTTGACGGCGACCAGGCCGACGGCCAGGCCGATCACGAGCGGGATGATTGCACGGTTCTTCATCACAACACTCCCTGAATCACGGACACCTGTTTTTGAAACACACCAAGCCGGCACCGCTGCGCTGCGCGGTTGCCGGCTTGCCTGTGAATGCCTGCCGAGTCCGGACTGCCAGTCGCCGCGCGGGGCGTCAGTTGACGCCCTCCTTTCTCATCGAGCATTTCGAGCCAAGATTCCAGTTCGTTGAGCCAAAAAAACCGCTCATGAGCGAAACCTTGCTATACGGGACCAGCACCGTCACGTACTCCGTCGGGTCCGTCGTCGTGTAGTGCGTCAGTTGGACTGTGTAGTCCGCCTGCTGCAGGCTGTACGGCGCCAGGCGGGCCTGGATGGCGTTCTTGATGTCGGTGTCCGTCTTGCCTTGCAGCGTTGCCACGCGGCATCCCTCGTAGGCCGCGCTGGTGATCGTCTGCTTGAACGAAAACACCCAGCCGTACTCGATGATCCCGAAGAGCATCGTTGTCAGTAGTGGCGTGACCAACGCCATCTCGACCACGGCTGCCGCGCGGCGGCGACGCCCCGCGGACCTGAAGATTCTCGACATCATGGCTTCATTCCCCTGTGCTTGCATCCGCAACCGGCCAGGCAGGCCCCTTTAGCCCACCGGCCAGCTGCTCGTGATCTGTATCGCCAGTATTGCCAGCGACCCGATCGTCAGCGGCACGCCGTACGGCAGCAACTGGCTGGTCGCCCCGAACCCCTTCGCCGAACCAAAGTCCGTGAACATTACGTCACGATGCGTCATCTTGTAGCTGATCGTCGCGAGGTTGGCCATCGCGTCCCGACTCTTGCCGGCCCGCAGGATCATGACCACCGCGATCGCCCCGCCCAGGATCGCCCCCGTGCCGAAGGACACCAGGGTCATCCACGGGCCGAACCACGCCCCGATCGCCGCCATCAGTTTCACATCCCCGGCGCCCATCCCGTGCATCGCCCACGGCACGATGAGCACGCCGAAGCCCACGAGCAGACCGCTCAGCCCGTGCCAGAACCCCTGCCCGTGGAGGACCTGGGCCGCCAGCCCCGACAGGACGATCGACGCGGTCAGCCAGTTCGGGACCCGGTGGTCCCGCCAATCGATGTAGGCCGCCCATACCACCGCCGGAGTCAGCACCGCCGCGGTCAGATACCAATACTCCATGCCCGTCGTCATGACTGCCTGCTCCCGAATTCGCCCTTGCCCTGGCCTTGCCGGATGCGGCCAGAGCGGGCCGGGCGTAACGCCCGGCCCACCCTGCGCATCTTGATCCATGCAACACCTGCGCCGATTCAGCTCGGCACGGTCAGCTTGGCGTCGATCCCGCCGAAAATGTTCGAGACCTTGGTGCCCAGCAGGCCGATCGCCGTCAGGGCCACGATGATGATCAGCGCCAGCATCACGGCGTACTCGGTCGCCGTCGGGCCGTCCTCGCTGACCAGAAACTCCCGTACCTTGCTCATGAACTGACTCATTGCTTTCTCCTTCGTGACAACTGCACCTGAATCGAGCATCCAGGCGAGCCGGATCGAAACCCGGGCCGCCCCCATACATCTTGATCCACGCACGCCTGCGCCGATTCAGCTCGGCACGGTCAGCTTCGCGTTGATCCCGCCGAACAGGTTGGACACCTTCGTGCCCAACAGGCCGATCGCCGTCAGAGCCACGATGATGATCAGAGCGAGCATCACCGCGTACTCGGTCGCCGTCGGGCCATCCTCACTGCGGAGGAAATCACGGACGCGATTCACGAAATCCTTCATCCTGCTACTCCTTCTGCGGCCCGGACGACGCCGGGCACCCAACTGCGCCTACCTCTTCCTTATTGGCCGGCGCGGATTCTGTATCTCGTCGGCCGCCACGATGGCGACCGATCCCATTCAGCGGTGTCCTACCGCCACACTGCCAGGCACTCGGAACGTGGGAGACTGCTGGTTGGGGAGGGACGGCCTCAGCGGGCCGACCGGCTACACGGAAATTCGCTGGGCCAGGTACGCAAAGATGGCGCCGTTCCATGTGCCAAGGGTGTGGATCACACCGATACAGACCATGATGATCAGCGCGAGTACGACCGCGTACTCGACCACGGTGGCCGCGTCAGAGTCGCCGACGATCGTTTGGATTCTCTTACACAGCCTGCTGATCATCTCGCACATAGTTCCGCCCTACGCACCGACCCGGGCCTTCTTCGTCACCTATCGAACCATAAGAAATCCGGTAGCTCGGGGCAAATGGACCGGCAAGCTTTTTTTGAGCCCGCCCTCCCGACTGCGTCCGTCTTGGATCACCCCGGTTCCCCGTTTCTCCCGCTCACTCACGCTATCGGCCGGGCCTGTCGGACGGTTTTGGATCCGCTCCCGAAAAAGTGCGCCAGCCGCCCTCGAACCGCCGGTTTTCAACCCTTTCCCGGGTACCGCGGGCTTGGCGAAACGGGCAAAGCCGATAAAATCCCAGGCATTTGAACTGGCTGTCACATAGGGACCGCCGCGCAGGCGGATTGGAAAGGATAACAAGCGCCATGGCAGACAAGTACGGGTACTTTGACCCTGATGCGAAAGAGTACGTCATTATCAGACCGGATACCCCCGCCCCCTGGTACAACTACATCTACAACGGCCTGTACGGCGGCCTGGTCAGCCACACGGGCGGGGGCCTGTCGTTCTACAAAGACCCGCGCCACCGGCGGCTGCTCCGCTACCGGTTCAACAATCTCCCCGCCGACCGCCCCGGGCGATACCTGTACCTGCGCGACGATTCCACGGGCAGGTACTGGTCGGCCACGTGGGCACCCACCTGCCCGGACCTGAAGCGGTATCAGTATCGCTGCCACGTCGGCCTGGGCTACCAGCGGATCGTCAGCCGGCATGACAGTATTGAAACCGAAGTTACGTACTTCGTGCCCCCGGGCGATCCCTGCGAGATCTGGCTGTTGAAGGTGCGAAACCTCTCGGGCCGGGCGCGGACCCTCTCGGTGCTCAGCTACGCCGAACTGTGCATGTGGGGGGCGATGCGCGACATGACCAACATGGATGCCCCGCGCCACACCACGCGGATCGGCATCCGGCGAGACGGCACGATCGTCCACAGCTCGTACACGGACATCGGCCTGACCCTGGCTGGCATGCAGTTCGTCCAGTTCTACGGTTTCGCCGCCGTGGATCGCCCGTTCCACGATTATGATATTAACCGCGAGGACTTTATCGGTGCCAACCGGGGCGAAGCCAATCCCCTCGCGGTCGAGACCGGCCGGCACGCGTCCGGGAAAACCCCCACCGGCAACCCATTGGCCTCGTTCCACAACAAGCTCCGCCTCAAGCCCCACGGCCAGGAACAGCTGGTCTACGTGCTCGGCGTGACCGAAACGCCCGAGCAGTACAAGCCGATCGTCCGCAAGTACACCCGGCCGCAGGCCGCCGAGGCGGCCCTGACCGAGGTCAAGACCACCTGGCTCGACCGCCTGCTGGTCCTGCAGACCCGCACCCCCGACAAGGGCTTCAACGAGATCGTCAACACCTGGAACCCCTATCAGTGCTACATGACGCTCTATCTCTCGCGGTCGATCGCACCCTACAGCGTCGGCATCGGCCGGGGCATCGGCTACCGCGACACCAGCCAGGACTGCCTGGCCGGCACGACGCTCCTGCCCCGTCAGACCGCCGAGCGCACCGAGATGCTCCTGGCCAACCAATTCGCCGACGGCACGGCCAGCCACCAGTTTTTCCCGGACACCGGCGAGGGCGAAGGCGCGGACTTCCTGGACGACCATCTCTGGCCCGTCCTGACGGCTGCCTTGTACTGCAAGGAAACCGGCGATTTCGAGTACCTGGATCACCAGGTCAAATACCGCGACAAGGGTTCGGGCACGATCCTGGAGCACATCGCCCGCGCCCTGGCGGCGTCCTGGCGGCTCGTCGGTAAGAACAAGCTCTGCCTGACCGGCATGGCCGACTGGAACGACTCGCTCAACCCCCCCAAGGGCAGCGAGAGCCTCTTTACCAGCATGCTGTTCTGCAAGGCCCTGGAGGACGCGGTCGGATTGGCTAATCGGGTCGGCCAGGCGAAGCTCGCCAAACAGTGGACCGGCTGGCACGAGGCCATGAAGAAGCGGATCAACGCGGCCGGCTGGGACGGCGCCTGGTAACAGCGCCAGCTCCTGCCGGACGGCTCGGCCCTGGGCACCCGCCGGGAGGAGGAGGGGCAGATCTTCCTCGAACCGCAGCCCTGGAGCATCATGGCCGGCGTGGCGACGGCTGGCCGCGCGGAGAAGATCGTCAAGTCGATCCGGCAACGTCTGCTCACCCCGGACGGTGTGAAGCTCTGCGATCCGCCGTACAGCGAGTACAACTGGCGGACCGGGTCGATCGGCATCTTCCGCCCGGGCCTCAAGGAGAACGGCTCGGTCTTCAACCATACCAACCCCTGGGTGATCGTCGCGCTGTGCATGCTCGGCAAGGGAAACGAGGCGTTTGACGTTTACCGCCGGATCAGCCCGTTCGAGCGAAACAAGGTCATCGACACCCACGTCAACGACCCGTACGTCTTCAACCAGTTCCACACCGCCCTGCCCCACCCCGAGGCCGGCCGGGCGTGGAACTCGTGGCTGACCGGGACCGCCTCATGGTCCTATATCGCGCTGACGCAGCACATCCTCGGTGTGCAGCCGGACTACGACGGCCTGGTCGTGGATCCCTGCATCCCGCGGGGCTGGAAGAAACTGACCGTCACTCGCGTCTTCCGCAACGCCACCTACGAGATCACGATCGACAACCCGAAACGCAAGAGCAAGGGCGTGGTCGAAATGACCGTGGATGGCAAGAGAGCCCGCGGCCACAAGGCCCCGGTCTTCGCGGATGGTAGGATGCACCGGGTGAAGGTGAGGCTGGGCTGATGACAGCTGCGACGGCGACAACGACAGCCGTGCCCATGGAGTGCGGCGGCTGTGACGCCGCTTTGGATGGTATTGCCGAAGGAGCATCACGGCCTGCCGTCGGCAGAGTGAAAGCGGTGTCACAGCCACCGCACTCCATATAACCTGATTGGACCCTCATGCCGAAAGTCCCGATAACACACGATAGAGGCCGGACCCGCCTCCCCCGGACACGGACGCAAACATGACGCAACCGAAGTTCAATATTATAGAGCCGCATTGGCCCAACCGGCGCCTGGCTGCTGCTGGCCCTGGTCGCCGCCCTGATGATCTATGGTGTCCTGCTGAACGCCCAGACCCGCGATCTCACCTCCTCGCCAGCCCCCGGCACGCTGACCGATGCCGACCTCTACCGCCTCATCGTCGAACGGATGAAGGCCGGACAAGGATACTACGAGGCGGACGGGGGACAACTGCGGGAGATGGGCTTTGCCACCCGGCCGTTCTTCAACTGGCGCCTGCCGACGCTGGCGGAGTTCCTCTGGCTGCTGCCCAGCGTCGAGGCCGGGCGGTGGGTGCTGGCCGGCCTGGCTTGCGTCGCGTTCCTGATGTGGATCGGCGTGTTGGAGAAGGAAGGGCCGCGCTGGATGCGGATCGCCGGCGGAATCCTGCTGTTCTGCCCGCTGGGCATCACGGCCATCACGCCATCGCACAACTTCCACGAGGCCTGGGCCGGCGTGTGCATCGCCCTGTCGCTGGCCATGTGGGGACAAGGCTGTCGACGGACCAGCGTCGCTTTCGGCGTGCTGGCTGTCTTCCTGCGGGAACTGGCCCTGCCCTACCTGGTGGTGATGCTGGCAATGGCTGCCTGGGAGCGGCGCAGGGGCGAGGCCCTCGCCTGGCTGGGCGGAATCGTCGCCTTCGGCATCTTCCTGGCGATCCACGCGTGGGTCGTAGGTCATCACATGAATGGCGCCGACAAGGCGCACGAGGGATGGCTGCAGTGTGGCGGCTGGCCCTTCGTCGTGCGGACCGCGCGGTGCAACCCCGCCCTGCTGCTGGCGCCGCCGTGGACGGTGGGCATCACGCTGCCGCTGGCGCTGCTGGGCCTGCTGGCTTGGACGAGCCCCGTGGGCGTCCGGGCCGGCCTGACGGTCGGCATGTATGTGGCGGCCTTCCTGCTGGTCGGCCGGAGCGTCAACACCTACTGGGGCCTGCTGTACGCCCCGCTGCTGCCGCTGGGGTGGCTCTACGCCCCCGCGGCGCTGAAGGGCCTGCTGGGTGCCGCGCTGCCATCGCGCCTGGCTACGAACATGCCTTGAGTTTTTGTAACACGGAACATCCCGCCCGAGGCAATCCGCTCGTCGATCCGCCGCTGCAACCGGTCCACCGCCTCAGCTGACAGCGCCTCCTTCGCCCCGCGCACGGAAAGGACATACGCAATCACCGGCTCAGCCTCGGTCACCGCCAGGGAATCCTCGTAGCGATCCTGCCTTACGTCCTCAAAGTACCGCCCCAGGTGCCCTGCCCCGCTTTCCAGGCCAAAGGCCTTCGCTGTCTCGCCCCGGACGAACGGCAGGTCCGGCGCGAAGGGCCGCACCATCTCGCGCAGCTCCCGCAGGCTGTCCTGGCCGTTGGTCGAGGCATACAGTTTCGCACCCGGCCGCAACACACGTCGAATCTCGCGGAGCCCCCGATCCAGGCCCGGCACGTGATACAGCATGTGATTGGCGACGACCGCGTCGAAAGATGCATCCGCAAACGGGATCTGCTGCGCATCGGCAACCACGAATCGGAAGGTGCCTGGCATCTCCGCCAGCCTCCCCCTGGCTTCCTCGACCATCCCCGGCGAGAGGTCCGCCAGCGTCGCCCGCCAGTCCGCCCCGACCCGGGCGTGGTTGAAACTCCACAACACGCCGTTCCCGCAACCGATGTCCAGGACGCGCCACCCCTGGCCGGCCTCGAAGTGGTCGAAGATCCACCGCAGCCAGCCGTACCGGTTCGTCTGGAACCGCCCGTGCAGGTCGCTGCGGGCCTGGAGGTTGCCAGCCGTCCTGTACTGCTCCCGAACCGATTCAGCGTTTGATGGGGCCGAACGTTGGCCCTCCATGCAACACCCCTTTCACCCGTAAAGGCGTTCATTGTATCAACCCTGACCCCAGGTGCCACAAACGCAACGATTGGTTGCCCTTGTCTGCGTAGGTGTCAACCGCTGTCAGCAGCATTGCCCCGGCCCGCCCTGGGGGTACAAACATACATGTCTTCCGGACCTCCGGATATCGCGCTGCGGCCAGAGCATGTGCCGGCGATACCGACCTCTTCGAGTCCGTGCCATGACCACGATCGCCGACACAACTGCCCCGCGAACGACTCCGGCCGGAACGACCCGTTTCGACCGGCCCGAGTCCTTCGCCGACCGTTGCCGCCGGGTCCTCCTCTGGCTGCCCCTGCTGCCCGTGGCGGTCGGCCTGGCCGGGGGCATCGTCTTCGACCGCTTCCTGCCGCTCGCCTGGCCGGTCTACCTGGCGACGTTCCTGCTGGCTGGCGCGGTGCTGGTCACGGCGTTCTGGACCCCGCGATGGGCCGCCTCGCTGGCGATCGCCGCACTGGCTCTGGCCGCGGCATTCTGTCGGCGGCCTTCGCCACCAGGTCACGTTCTGGCGAGTCCCAACTGCCCACGTGCTCAACTTCGTCGCTACCTCGCAAACCCCGCCGCCAGGACACCCCACTGCCAACTCTCAACCGCCCAGCCAGGACCCGGAGGCAGCCCTCGCTGACGCGGGCAGTAACACGGACGATTTGGCATCGGTGGACACGGCCCATCCCGCCGACTCCACCGTCACCTCGTCATCCCCCCGTCCCTCGTCCCCCGCCCCTCGTCCCTCGTCCCTCGCCCCTCGCCCCTCGCCCCTCGTCCCTCGCCCCTCGCCCCCCGCCCCTCGTCCCTCGTCCCCCGCCCCTCGTCCCTCGTCCCCCGCCCCTCGTCCCTCGTCCCCCGGCACTCAGGACTCAGCACTCAGCACTCCTCCTCCCCTGGCCCACCTTCGCGGCCGCATCCTCGACGAGCCCCGCATCCGCGAGATCGACCAGCCCGCCTACGGCCTCCCGCTGGGCTACAGGCAGCGCACCACCTTCATCCTCGCCGCCGAAGGCATCCTCACGCCGCGCGGCTGGACCGACTGCACCGGCCTGGTCCGCGTCAGCGTCCGCGGCGCAGCTGCCCACCTCCGCACGAGCGACGCCGTGGAGTCTGTACGCCTCGCTGGCCCTGATCGAGCCCCCGCGCAACCCCGGCGAGCAGGATTGGCGACTCTACAGCCGGCGCTGCGGCCTGTACGTCGACGCCTCCGTCACGCAGCCGCAGTCGGTCCTGAAACTCCCCGAGGTCGCGCCGACCGGCACGTTCGCGCGACTGCTGACGACCTTCCGCCAGACCTGCCGCCGCGCCCTGCTCGACGGGATCGCCGCGGACGAACCCCAGGCCGGCCTGCTGGCCACCTACGTGGCCGGCCAGCGATCGGCGGTCAACCGCCAGATCAACGAGGCCTTCCAGCGGAGCGGCACCGCCCACCTGCTGGCTGTCAGCGGGTCGCACGTCGCCCTGATCGCCACGGTCGGCGGCGTGCTCGGCTGGATGCTGCTTCGCCGCCCCAAGCGCGCCGCCCTGCTTGCCTTCGCCGCCGTCGTCTTCTTCTCGCTGCTGGTGGACCCCAACGTCCCGGCCCTGCGCTCGGCGATCATGGCCATCCTGGCCGTCAGCGGCATGCTCCTGAACCGCCCCTTCAACGTGGGGAACTGGTTGGCGGCCTCGGCTGCGGTCCTGTTGCTGGTCAACCCGGCCGACCTGTTCGCCCCGCCGCTGCAGATGACCTACGCAGCCGTGATCGCCCTGATTCTGCTGACCCCGGCCATCTGCACGTTTCTGTTCGGCCCGCGGGACCTGGCCGGGTGGCTTCGTCTGCGGATCCGGCTGGCTGAGTCCCCCACTCGCTGGTCGAAGTCGGCGCTGACCCTCAAGAACGCTCTGAGTTACTCCGTCGCCGCCTGGCTGGCCAATGTCCCCCTGATCGCCTGGCACTTCGGGCAGTTCAACCTGTATGGCGCCCTGGCCACCGTGCTGCTCGTCCCGCTGGCCACCCCCGCCCTCGTCCTAGGATTCTGTAAAATGCTCCTGGGGCTGCTCGTGCCGAGCCTGGGCGAGCTACTTGCCCGGCCGCTCGAGCGCATGGCTGACTGGATGGCCCGGTTCGCCGCATGGCTCGGCTCCTGGCCGGGGGCCAGCCTGTCCGTCCCGCCGCCGCCCCTGTGGCTGGTCGTCCTTCTCTACGTCCTCCTCGCGTGCTGGGCCTTGAGCGCGCGCCGGCGCTGGTATGAGGCATGGCCGGTCCACGCGCGCGGGCGTAGACTGAACCCGATCGCCCCCGATGTATCGTTCCCGATCGGCCACGGTGGCTTGATCCCGGTCGGCGGCCCGGCTGTCATGGCCATCTACCACCCCGTCCGCCCCCGCTACATCATCCTCGTTGCAGCGGGCCTGATGGGGCTGTACGCCCTGGCGGTTCGGCCGGCCAACCCCGACCACGTCCGCGTGCACGTCCTCTCGGTCGGCAACGGGGAGTGCGTGCTGGTTCGCTGTCCCGGCGGGCGAAACCTCCTGTACGACTGCGGCAGCATCACGATCAGCAGCGTGGGCGAGAAGGTCGTGGTCCCCGCCCTGCGGGCCTTGGGCATCAGCCGGATCGACGCGGTCCTGCTCAGCCACGGCGACCTCGACCACTACGACGGGCTGATCGACCTGGCCCGCGCGATGCCGATCGGCCGGGTCTGGTTGAGCAATGCCTTCCGCCGGCAGGCCCAGGAGGGCAGTCCAAAGCGGCTCCTGCAGGACCTCAAGGCCCTCGGCGTACCGCTGGTCGAGGCCGTGGCCGGCGTGACCATCCCGGACCTGGGCCCGGTGGCCGCCGAGGTCCTCTGGCCCCCCGCCGACCTGAAGGTCGCCGCCGCCGACAGCAACGATACCTCGGTCGTCCTGCGGATCACGGATGGCCAACAGCGGATATTACTGACCGGCGATATCGCCCGGTACGCCCAGCAGCGCCTGGCCAGCGACGACCCCGACGCCATCCGCGCGGACGTTCCTGCTGCTGCCCCACCATGGCAGCAGCCGGACGCTGGACCCGACTTTCGTGCCAGCCGTCCGACCACAAGTCGCCATTGCGTCAACAGTTAACAACCAGAGATCCAATCTTCCTCCCGCGTCGAGCCTACCGGGTTGCCGCCTGCTGGACACCCAGACGTGCGGCATGGTCACTGTCGACCTGCGGCCAGCCGGGCCACGCGTGACCACCTTCCGGCCGCCCCCACACGCCAAATAGCCCGATAATAACCCAATAGTAGACGCTGCGAGTAGCATCTTGCCTGTCAGGCCCCTATCCCGACCGCAAGCCGCCGTCCCCAGGCCCGCAACGACTTGCGATTTGTCGGCGCAGGACATCCCAAAGGCTTGCCCGGATGGGCCGTCATGCTACAATGTATCGCTGCCCGTCGGGGCAACCGGCCGGGCATTCAGGTGATGGTCAGATATGTGACCCCCGAGATATTCGTGTCGGCACAGAGGAACTGTCGCAGTCTGAAGAGGTTGAGCGCAGCATGATCAAGGTGAAGGCAAGGTCCAACGAATCCGTCGAGCAGATGCTCCGCCGTTTCAAGAAGCTTTGTGAGAAGGAAGGGCTCACCAAGGAGATGAAACGGACCAGCTACTACGAGAAGCCCTCGGAGCGTCGGCGTCGCCGGCTGCGCAAGGCCGTCAAGCGCGAGCAGAAGAACCTCCAGATCTTCACCACCGGCGTAGCCCCCGCACGATAGCCGCGAAGATCCCTCGGATACCGCTTTCCGCAAACCCGCCGCCCCGCGCGGCGGGTTTCTTGCGCAGCGGCGATGAATCACGACCCCTTCTGGCCTCGCAACGTGGCGGTTGTGGCCAGATGCTCTCACCTTCCGAGCAACGACCGGATTGCCGAAACGAATCCCTCGGCAGCCTGAATTGCCCGATCCACCTGCTCGCGGGACACATGCGCCGTGCCGCCGTAGTCACCGACACTCCGCAGCTCAAAGAGCCAGTTGAGCGCCTTGCCCTGCTCCTTGCTCAACCTGCCTGTCTTGACGAACCGCTGATGCATGAGAGCGATCACGGCACTGTGCTTGTTCACTTCCACGCCTTCGCCCAGCAAGATGGCCGTCGCAGCGTAGAAGGCCGCGTAATAGGCACGAGAGGCGGCGAAGTCGAAGTGGCCGGCGGAGGCCAGTTGCCGGGCCGCGTCCAGGGACTGTACGGCGCGCTCAAGATTCGCCTTGGATTCGTCGCCGCAAGGAACGCTCACACCGGCACCCCCTCCCGCTTCGCGTTCCGGTACAGCTGGATACGCCCCTGCTCATATTCCTCCAGCAGGGCTGGCTTGGCGGAGATCAGCCGATCGGACTCCAACTGCACCGGATAGAGCAGGTCCACGATCCTTCGCACCTCATCGAAGTAATCGAACGACCGTTTCAGCAGCACGAGCAGGTCGATGTCGCTGGCTACCGTCTCCTGGTCGCGTGCAACCGATCCGTACAGGACCAGCCCCGCCAGTTCTGACCCGTAGTGCCCTTCGAGGATCGCCTTGCATGCCTGGATTACCTCGGCGATCGACATGGTGATCGGCCTCCTCAATACGATGCAACCATACACGTGAGACATCAGCACTGACCGCACATGTGCATTATAGTGACTTTCCGCCTGACGGCTCCAGCCTGAACACTCTCTCAAGAGCCGGTCCCTGGCCTGTCAGCGCAGCACGAAGTACCCATGCCCGATCAGGTCAAACACCCGCGCCTCCACCACCTGCATCCCCGCCCGGGCGAACACTTGCCGCCACTGCGTCTCGCTGATCAGCCGCTGGCGCGTCAGGTCGTGCCAGAGGTGATGCTCCAGCGATGCGATCGGGTGCCGCCGCAGCCACCCCTCCTCCTGCACGCAGAAGTCGCCCATGACCACCGTGATGCCGCTGCGCCGGGCCTTGAGCCCCTTGAGGAACCCCACAATCGGCCCGTCGCCCTCCCACAGGTACTCGTGGAACGTGTCGCACACCGTGATCGTGTCGACCTGCGACAGGTCCGGCAAACCGTCCTTGCCCCCGCCGGTCCGCACCAGGTCGAACATGTCGCCGCACACCACGTCCGCCCGCTCGGTGAGCCCCTCCTCTGCGATACGCCGCCTGGCCAGGTCAGCGGTGGGACCATCCAGGTCCAGCCCCGTCGCCCGCAGATCGGGGATCCGCCGCAGCATCCAGATCAGAAACGCCCCGTCGCCGCAGCCCAGGTCGATCACCCGTTTGCCGCCGTAGCGGGCCACCAGGTCGCCCAGCACCGGGTACGGCAGCTGCTTGCAGAGCCGCCCGCTGCCGATGCCCACCCAGTCGGTCCGCCGCCGCACGTCCCGGCCGAACACGGCCTTGCCCGACAGCAGCCCGTCCAGCACGTTCATCACCGGCTCGTAGGCGTAGCCCAGCTCGAACAGCCCGCGGGGTTCTTCCAGCAGCGTCCGCACGACGCCGGCTGGCACCAGCACGTTGCCGTTCATCCGCACCCAGCCGATGCCATCCAGGTACTTGCACACCGCGTGCAGCGTCTGACCGTCCAGGTTCCGGCTGCGAGCGAAGGCGTCGATGTCCACCGTGCCTTTGGCGCCCACCTCGTCCCACAGACCGCACTGCAAGAGGCTCCAAAAGCATCGCGTCGCCACGTGCCCCCGCAGCGGCACCAGTCCCTGCTCATGCCGCTTCTTCATCCGCACCGCCCGGCCCAGCCCCACCAACCGGATCACGTCGAGGATCTGCCGGAGCATCTTCATGGCGTCGCGTCTCCGGATGTTGCGGCCGCTGCCCGCTCCGCCAGCGCCGCCCGCCTCTCGGCGATCCTGGCCAGCACCAGCCCCAGTTCGAACAGTACGAGCATCGGCACAGCCACCAGCAGCTGGCTATAAATGTCCGGGCTCGGCGCCAGCAGCGCCGCCAGCACCAGCACGACCAGGATGATGATCCGACGCGCTTTGGCCATCTTCGCAGCCGGCGCCACGCCGATCCGCGACAGCAGCATGACCACCAGCGGCACCTGGAACGTCAGCCCGAACGCCAGCGCCATGCCCGTCACGAACGACACGTAGCTGCTCAGGTTGAAGTGCGACTGGACGATCGAGCGATCCTTTACGTGCAGGTCCGACACCAGCACCTGGTCCCTGTCCAGCGCAATCTTCAGCTTCCCCTCATGCTGGTTCACCCAGGCCGTCCGCGGCTTCGGCTCAGCCGGGTCGGCATCCAGGATCGGGATCTCCGGAAACTGCACGGCCGGCTGCGACTGGACCGCAACCACCCCCTCCCGTTTGCCGAGTAAGAGCCTGACCACCCCGTTGGGTTCGCCGCTGGGCATCGGCACCCACGAATTGGCCGCCAGCAGGAACTTCAGCGCGATCGGCAGCACGATGTAGAACAGGAACACCACCCCGGCCGCGAACAGCCCCACCGACGCCGGAACCATCCGCGTGACGATCCGCCGCTCCCGCGGGTACAGCCCGGCTGCCACGAACGCCCAGATCTGGTGAAACGCATACGGACTGGAGATCAGCACCCCCACCAGCAGGCTCATCTTCAGGATGACGATGACCACCTCAGCCGGGTCCAGCGCCTGCAGGTACTCCGCCTCGCCCTGCCACCGCGCAGCCACCAGGTACGGCTGCACGAACACCTTCATGATCTGGCCGCTGAAGGCAAAGGCCAGCAGCATCCCGGCCAACACCGCGATCACCGCGCGGAACAGCCGCCAGCGGAGCTCCTCGAGGTGCTCGCCCAGGGTCATGTGGACCTGCTCGGGATCGGACGGGAGACCTTCACCAGACATCGGGGCCCTCAACGCACGGCAACCACGCCGCCATCCACGACAACGCGAATCCGCAAGATACGATTGTATGGGAACGAACCGGGCGCGGCAACGAACCCCCAGAGATCCAGCCTGCCGCAACTGGTCACACATCAGCCGATCAAGCGGCTTGGCGAGCTGATGGACACAGCCCGATACGCTTTGGCTGCCAACGGGCCAGAGATGGCGTCCCAGGAGGCGGGGGCATGTTCCGCTGGAATACTTGGAGGAACCGAACCCCACAACCCGGTGGAACGCCTGATCGAGCGATTGTATCATGACAGCGGAGGTAGAAGATGCGGAACGAATTCACGGCCATAGTCGAACGCGACGGAAAGTGGTTCATCGCTTACTGCCCAGAGATCCCAGGGGCGAACGGCCAAGGCAGGACGAAGAAGGCATGCCTTAAGAGCTGCGCGATGCCATAGACCTGATTCTTGAGGACTCCAACAATCTCGCAAGGAAGATCTGCCGGGGCCTGTCAATCCCGGAGATCGGGTGACGGTGCATTCGCGGCGCGCCCCTCATCACCCGCGCGGTCCCGACGGCTGGTTGTGCTCAAAGGCAAACGCCGCCGGACATATGTCCTTCAGCACGCACCCGCGGCAGTCCGGCCGCTGCGCATGGCACACCCGCCGGCCGTGCGCGATCAACAGCACGTGCGCCGGGTAGACCAGGTCCGGCGGGCAGGCCGCCTGCAACCGCTGCTGCGCCTGCACCGCCGTCGCCTTCGCTGGCACCAGCCCCAGCCGCCTCGCCAGCCGGTGGATGTGCGTGTCCACCGGCAAGACCGCCTGGCCAAACGCGAACATCAGCACGCAGGCCGCCGTCTTCGGGCCGATCCCCGGGATACTCGTCAGGTACTCCATCGAGCGGACCGGCTCCCAGCGGGCCAGTGCCTCCAGCGTGATCCCTCCGAAGTCCTGTCGCATCCGCGCCAGGGCCCGCTGGATCGTGCGGGCCTTCTGCTCGGTGAGCCCGCCGCTGCGGATCGCGTCGGCAACGTTGGCAACCGGCGCCGCGAGCACCTCCTCCCACGTGCGGAACCGCCGCGTCGAGCTCCTCGTAGGCGGCTGCGCTGTTCGTGTCGTTCGTATTCTGCGAAAGGATCGTGCCGACCAGCTCCTCGACCGGGTCCTCCTCACGCTTCCAGGGACGCGGGCCATACGCCTTGCTCAGCCGGCTGACTATCGCGCGGATCCGGCGGGTCAATGTCCCCGGCTGGGTCGCATCAGGATGGCGCCGCTTTGCATGCGTTGGCATGGCTGGCGATTGTATGCCATGCTGGCCGGGCCCGAAAGCACAAGTTCGGGACAACGACCTGCACACCTCCAGTGGCACGAAACCCCTTGCGCCCGATACAATGTCAGGCGCGGTCGAACGTGCGGAGCCCGGGTGGCCAGCCCGCCGCCAACCGTACGCGACCGGAGATTGCGAGCGAACCATGTTCGAGCAGATCAAGTCCATCGACTGGGGCGAGGTCCTCCCCGCCATGCCAGCCGGCAGCGTCGCCCTGCTCGGCGCCGGCCCCGGCGACCCCCTGTTGATCAGCCTGCGGGCCGCGGTGCGGGTCGTCCAGGCCGATGCCGTCGTCTACGACGCCCTGGCCAATGAAGACCTCCTGCAACTGGCCCCCCAGGCCGCCGAGCGGATCTACGTCGGCAAGCGCGGGTTCGCATAAGATGGACCAGGACCGGATCAACGACCTGCTGGTCGAGCTGGGCAAGGCCGGCAAACGCGTCGCCCGCCTCAAGGGCGGGGACCCGCTCATCTTCGGCCGCGGTAGCGAGGAGGCCGACCGGCTCGCCGAGGCCGGCATCCCCTTCGAGATCGTCCCCGGCATCACCGCCGCCGCCGGGGCCGCCGCCTACGCCGGCATCCCGCTGACCGACCGGCGGTTCACCAGCACGCTGGTCCTGGTGACCGGCCATGAGGACCCGACCAAGGAAGACACCGCCGTCGACTACGCCGCGCTCTCCAAGCTCGGCAGCATCGTCCTGTACATGGGCCTGCGGACCTTGCCGCAGCACGCCCGCGCCCTGATCGCCGCCGGCATGAGCGCCGACACCCCCACGGCGGTCGTCAGCCGCACCACGCTTCCGCAGCAGCAGACGGTCGTCGGCAGCCTGGCGGACATCGCCGAAAAGACCGAGGCGGCCGGTGTGGTCGCCCCCGCCGTGACTCTCATCGGCGGAGCCGTCAGCCTCCGCGACCGCTTGAACTGGTTCGAGCGCCTGCCGTTGTTCGGCCGGACCATCGCCGTCACTCGGACGCGGCACCAGGCCTCCGCCCTGGCGGCGCAGCTGGCCGCCCTGGGCGCGCGGGTCATCGAGGCCCCGACGATCGAACTGGCCCCGGGCGAGCCCGGTCCCATCGACCAGGCCATGAAGGACCTGCCGCGCTACCACTGGCTGATCGTCACGAGTGCCAACGGGGTCGAGGCCTTAGTCGACGCTATGCGGCAGCGCGGCCTGGATGCCCGCGCCCTCGGGCACCTGCGGATCGGGGCGATCGGGTCCGTCACGGCCGACGCCCTCGGCAAGTACTTCCTCAAGGCCGACGTAGTGCCCGACGCCTTCGTCGCCGAGGCCCTCGCCGAAGCACTCGCCAAGGCCGACTCCTTCGCCGGCAGGCGGGTCCTGCTGTTCCGCGCGGACATCGCCCGCCCGGCCCTGACGCAGGCCCTGCAACTGCTCGGCGCCGTCTGCGACGACGTGAGTGCCTACAGGATCACCAGGCCCGCGAGCCTGCCAACCGAACTGCTGGAGGCCCTGTCGCAAGGCCGGCTGGACTGGATCACCTTCACCAGCAGCAGCACCTTCGAGAACCTGCGGGCCCTGCTGGGCAGCGATGGCGAACAGCATCTATGGAACGTGCAACTCGCCAGCATCGGCCCGGTCACCAGCCAGGCGATCCGCAGGGCCGGCCTGGAGCCCGCGGCGGAAGCCAGCCCCTACACCATCGAGGCCCTTGTCGACGCCATCGTGCGGCAGGAACAACGAACGACGGGCGGGCGGTAAGAGCCCCTGACGGAATGAACGCGAGACGAGCGTAAGCGCCATCCACTCCCGCATTTCTCGCTGTCGCGGCCTGCCCCGAGCGTAGCCGCGGGTCGCCTCGGTGGTTCACCGGGACGTCATTTGCCAGCAGCTCTTACCCTAACGACACTATTGGCCGAACATGCCTATCAGCTCGAGCAGATCCGTCGTGCCGACGAGATTGTCACTGTCAAAGTCGCACAACGCGTCGTAATTCGGGTCGCCGGCAGTGCTGCCGAAGGTCGCTTGCATCTCCAGTAGATCTATTACGTCCACCACACCGTCGCCATTAACGTCGCTCAGAATGCGTATCTGCCAATCAAATGTAATATTGTCGGAGTAGGTGCCCGCTGGTTGCACAGCCGCCCCCGGAGCCGGCGCCACTGTGACGGCGACGACCTGCCCGGAAGCGAGCCACCCGGAAGGTGGCAGGCAGACCACCAGCCCGGCGTCGGCCCTTGCGTGCCAGACGATCCAGTCGCTGGAGGTGTTCTGCAGCGAGTAGACCTGTCGCGGCGGGTTCCAGCCTGTCTCGTCAAGGATCGCGGCAAACGCACTCTGCGGTTCCACGCGACCGGCCTCGTCCGCCCACAATCCAGAGGCCGCCAGGAGCCCCGCGATCAGAGCGGCCTTCAAAAGATTCGACTTCATTTTGCCCCCTCAATAGCAGGCGATCACCGTACTGCCTGTACGTCCTGCATCTGCTTCCCGGGGACCCGTGCGACCGGCAACGTTCCGGCATATCGTGGCCCGCATGGACCCCTCTGAAGTGTACGATCTGCTGTCACAGCCTGCAAAGATTCGCCGGCTTATGCCCGCGGCGGGACGGACCCGTCCGCCGGATGCCAATATCCCTATATCCTGTCCACTCACTCTTGACTATTCGGCAGAGACGGAATGTCCGCCGGTCGCTGCGATTGGATGTGTTTGAATGACGAACTGGTCGATGACGTTGTCCTGCTGGCCCACCTGCCGGAACGACAACGCCTCCGGCGTGACATCGACCACCGTAAAGCCATGCTGCGTGTTGTCTCGGGCAGCCATTAACGCCGGCATCTCCCGCTCAAATTCGTACAGCGGCTGGCCGCCCGTGCCCGTCGTGATGTACACGGTGCCTCGCCCAGCCGGGTCGACTTTCCCGTTGCACAGCGGGTGGGTCCGCTCGTACATGTGGTTGTGGCCCGACAGCACCACGTCCACGCCATTCCGGTCGATCACGGGGATAATGTCCTGCAGGATCGCCCCCTTGGGCGCGTGACGGCCGGTCGAGTACACGGTGTGGTGGAAGTACACGATCTTCCAGCGGCCCGGCGCTGGCCAGCACCGCCTCCAGCCAAGGCGCGATATCCGCCCGCATGGCATCCATGTCCGCATTGCTGTCCAGCCCCACAAACCGCACATCGCCGAAGTCGAACCAGTAACATCGCTTCGGCTGCATCCGGGGCGGCCCGTTCTCCGGCAGCGCGAGATGCGCAGGTACGCCTCCCCGCCATTGTCATCGAAGTCGTGATTGCCCATGACGGGGTAGATGCACGCACGCTGCAAGAGCGCCGCGTACGGCTGGAAGAACTTCTTCGGGTAGTCCCCCATGTCTCCCCTGGGCTCGACGATGTCCCCGACGTGGATGAACAGGTCCGGATCGTACTTGCTCATGACCGGGGCGAGTTGGTACTGCTCCGCCCGGCCGGTACCGGTATCTCCCACCGCAACGAACCGGAATGGGCCTCCTGCCTGCGGAGCCGTTCGAGTGCGGCCCCGGGCGATCGCGGCATCTGTGCCGCTGGTAATCCTGTACTCATAGAAGGTACCCGGTGCCAGGCCCGTGATGTCCGCCCTGCACCAGCCGTCGTACGGCGCGACTGCGATCTTCCGGCCCCAGTCGCCTTTCTCATCCTTCACCTGGACAGTCGCCGGCTCGGCCTCGGTCATCCGCCAGGACCAGGCTGAACCGGTCCTTCTGGAGCATCTGCACCATGGGACCGACCGGCACGTCGCTACGGTGCCGGTACACGCTCAGGCCGGCCAGGATGATTCCGGCGCCAACCAGCACGGCTGCTATGACCCGCGATCTCACGGTCTTCAAAGGACGCACTCCCTGTCCTGGATGTCAAAAGATCCACTGTGTGCCGTCGACGAATCGCGGCGTCCGACTGGCCCCCGAAACATGGCCCCCACAGCCCACATCGCGGCCTTAGCTGCCAGCCGTCTGCGTCGCCGGGGCGGACGAAGGCGACCCATTCTGCCGGCTCACCGCCACCGAGACCAGTCGATATTCCTTGGTTGCCCGCCGGTAACACGCCGTCACCACGGCCCTGTCGCCGACGTGTACGTCCTCCAGTTTGGCAGGCCGATCGTTCAAGGCAATCTGACAGTCGGGCGGTATCGTCACGACCTTGTCCCGTAGAAGCCCTTTCGTGGGGTGCTTGAACTGCATGCCCGCCTGGCGCAGGTCCATGTTCAGCCAGGTAATGGTGCCGTCCACCACGTAGGTCCGTGGGTGCATGATCAGAAAATACCCGGCTGCCGCGATCACAATCGCACCCGCCAGACCCAGCCCGATCTTCGTGGTCTTGCTCATCGTCGAAGCTCCTTACGCACCTGTACACGACCGGCAGCGGCCGGACCGCGTCAGCGGTCGAGAACTCCGCGCAAGTGCCCTGTCTTCGCTGACGCCATATTCAGGCAGAGCAAAGGCTATGGTCCTGCCGTGCAGAGGTCAACATCAATATCCGCCAACATGTGGATCAAATCCACGAAGAAACGATCGAGTGAGTTCGGCATGCAGACCGCGGATGACGATTCGCACCAGGAAATGGTCGGCCAGACGTTGAAAAATACCGTGCAAATGCGCGCACAAAGGTGCACGCCGGAGCAACAACGGCAACTACTTACGTCGTGAACTGCTTTCCCTATCCCATGTATAGCAGATTGCAATTACTTGCAGAATATAGACTTATGAACCTATGGGCCATATAGGACTCGAACCTATGACCTCACGGGTGTGATCCGTGCGCTCTAACCAACTGAGCTAATGGCCCGGCCTGCAAGAAAGTACTATAAGCTTGCCCCCGGCCTATTTCAACCTCCGCCGGCGGGCTCGTGCCCGGGCCCGTGAAGTACGCGCATGGAAATATCCCGTCCGGCAAGGCTGAGCCAATCTCGGCCCGGACACGCGTTGAACCCGGCCGCCCCAGCCGGTACAACGGTAGCGTGTAGCATCGCGCTGGAGCGGATCGATGCGGATCGACCCCCGGCGAAGTTGCGGGGATCGCCCATGCTGAATACCTGGCTTCGAAGTCTAACGCGCAGCCGGCGAATCCCCGTGCCCATCCATATCCCGGCCCGCAAATCCGGCATCGTCCGCCGCCGCATGGAGCTCGTCGTCGCCAGCCCCGCCGACTGCCCCTCCCTGCTCGTGCCCCTGGCCATGCACCCAGACCAGCAACCTGAGCCAGCCGTTCGGCCCGGCGATCCGGTGGCACCGTTGGCGCCGCTGGTCCGGCCGGGGAATGACCGCTGCGTCGGCGCGTTCAGCCCGGTCCAGGCGGTGGCGGTGGAGCTGACCCGGGCCGACACGGAATGGGCATGCGACCTGCCGGCGATGCGGCTGCGCGTCTGCCCGCAGGCGGCCTGGCCGGACCAGGTGACAGGCCCCGACGCGCAGGCGCCGGACGGGCCAGCCGGTCTTGGGCAGGACCTGCGAGAACGTCCTGGCGGAGCTGGCCCGCCTGGAGGACCTGCCGGCTACGCTGAACGAACTGGGCGTGCTGGCTGCGCACGACAACGGTCCTGAACGGCTCGGGGATGTGCTGGCCAAGGCCGCAAGTCGGACCCGACTGCTGGTCATCAACGCGATCCAGAGCGAGCCGCATCTGGCGTCGCATGCGCGATTGACCATCGACGCGACGCAAGCCCTGGTAGCCGGGACCAGGGGCCTGATGACGTACCTCCACCTGCGGCGGGCGACGTGGCTGGTCAGCGCGGTGCCTGCCGGGCGAGCGGGCCTGGCGCGGAGGCTGCGGCGATTCGGCATCCGGCTGGTCCCGGTCCGCGCGGGCTTCCCAGCCGGAGACAACGCGATCGTGCTGCGGCAGCTGTTCGGGCAAGCAACGCCCGCCGGCAATCAGGCCACGGGCGACGGGTGCCTCGTGCTGCCGGCCGATGCGGTTTGGCGAGCCGGGCTGGCGCTGCTGCGGGCAGAGCCGATCCCGTTCCAGCCGATCACGGTCGCTGGCGATTGCCTGCGACCGGCGGGCCAGCGGGTATACGTCGCTCCGATCGGCCTGACAATCGAAGGGCTCATCGAGTGCCTCCAGCGGCGCGACCTGCTGGCTTGCGAGCCGAAGGCAGCGCTACTGGGCGGACCGATGACCGGCACGGCTGTCATGGACCCGTCACGCACGGTCATCACCCAGACCACGCAGGCCGTGATGCTGTTTGCCCGCAAGCTACGGCTGGAGACAACCGGTTGCATCCGATGCGGCTGGTGCATCCATGGCTGCCCCGTAGGACTGGACCCGATCGCGATCCTGAATGCGCTGGAGGCCGGCCAGCCGCGGCCGCTGGGACGCCTGGCGGCCCAGCGGTGCATCCGCTGCGGGGTGTGCAGCGCGGTCTGCCCGTCGCACCTGCCGCTGGCGCAAGCGGCGAAGGCGGCGCAGCGGCATCTGGCCGATCGCAACAGCAACGGCAACGGATACCCTCGCTGACGCTTCGGGCTCGTGGAAGACAACGATGGGGATCCTTGGCGCGCGTGGATGTCATGGCTGCGCAGCAAAAGAGGCCGCCGGAGAACCGGCGGCCCCTTTGAATAACAATCGAGGGAAGTAGTCCTACGGCTCTTTGCGCCCACTCCCGTAGATCAGGTACACCTCACCGGCGCCTGACACACCGCGCGGGCTGGCAGCCGGGTTGCCGATCAGGAAGTCAGCCTTGCCGTCGTTGTCGATGTCGCCGGCCGGGGAGACCGGTCCGATCCCGTCTCCGGCGTTCGGACCGTAGTAGACCTTGCCGGCCACGCTCCGCCCGACCTGCGCCAGGTCGAGCACGTTGTTACTGGGACGCAGGGTAGGCCCGCCGTAGATCAGGTACACGGCCCCGCAACCGGCCCTGGGGGTCCTGGCCGGCCGCGGCGGGGTCTGCGTGGCATCGCCCGGATCGTTCGGGTTGGTGGCCCCCGGCGCGGAGACCAGGATGTCCAGGTAGCCGTCGCCATCAACGTCGCCGGCTGTCACGCAGTACGTCCCGACCGCATCACCGGCATTGGCGCCGACGATGATCAGGCCAGGGACCTTCTTGGTTGCGTCCGTCTTCGGATCTCCCACCTCAGCCAGCGTATGCAGGCCGTTGACGGATGCCCCGCCGAAGACGATCACCGCCGCGCCGCACCCGGTACGACCGGCGTACGTGTAGCCCGGAGCGCCGATCGCCCAGTCGTCATAGCCGTCGTTGTTCAAGTCGCCGAAGCGGGCATGCGAGTAGCCCAGCTTCTGGTTGGCGGCGGTGCCCTTGATCTTCAAGCCCGTCAACGCACCCGATCCGCTACTGGCGATCGAGGCTCAAGTCGAACGGGCCGAATGTCGGCCCGCCGAAGACCATGTAGGCGCATCCCGCGTGGAGCAACCCGTCATGCGTAGCCATCGGCGCTACGCAGGCCAGGTCGTCGGCACGGTCGCCGTTGAAGTCGCCGACGATCAGGGGCTTGTCCAGCTCCCCGCCGGCGCCATCCAACGTATCACCAGAGATTGTGACGTACGTCCACGGCCACGTCAGGATCCGGTCAGCCGCCTGCGACGTACCGATCGGCAGGTCCGAGACGTACGGCCACGAAGTGGCGGTCGTGCTGGACTGGGGCCGGGCCGTTATGGCGTCGAAGCTGTTGCGCTGCGCATAGGTAGCCGAGAAGATGACCATGATGTCGCCCGTTCCGCCCTGCTTCGGATTGGCGATGAACCAGTCCTGGATGTGATCGCCGTCAATGTCCCCGACGGCGATTGACCGGCCGAACTCGGTGGTGTCACTGAGGCAGTTGTTGCCGTCCAGGGTGTTGCCCAGAATCAGGCTCCCCGGGTACACGCGCATGCCGGTGCCCTGCGTCTCGCGAGGCAGTTTCCTATAAATGCTCGGCTCACCCACGCTATCCAGCGGAATGACCTTGCCGTCGAAGCCGCCGTTGGACGTCGCGAACACGGCCATGCCGCTGGAGAAGTGCGCATCCAGGTTGGTGTAGTACATGTCCGGTCCCGGGTCGGTCACGGACGGCTGCAGGTTTGAGTAATTCGCGTAGGTGGCATGGGTTGGGGGCGGGTTGCCGATGCCGATGACGATCGGGTCGATCCCGTCGATCGGATCGTAGTCCTGGTCCTCATAGACGATGCCCGGGGTGTAGGGGATACCGAACACCAGGTCCTGGAACCCGTCGGCGTCACAGTCCGGGAGGACGGCTACGGACGTAATCCCCAGGGCGGTCCCCGTCGCGCCGTGTCGTACCGCACGCCCGAGAAGATCGCGCCAGGCCACTGCGGCGCGGGCGGTGCCCGGTGCGCCAGGGCCGACACCGGTACCCTCTGCTGTGCCTGACGCGTCCCGAACCCGTACACCAGATAGGCCTCGCCGAAACTGCCCGCATCCTGCAGGACCAGCGAGTACCCGGTCGTCGCAACCATCACGAAGTCCGGGATCCCGTCGCCATTGAGGTCCGTCATCCGCTCCTGGCCGTCGTAGTAGAAATTCCCGCCGGTCAGGACCTGTCCCATCTTCCCATTGGGGCTGAACCCCTCGAAGACCAGCACCGGGCTGCTCGGGTTGGTCACAAAGTCGGTCATCTCGTTCAGGTGGCGGTCGAAGTCTCTGGGATCGGGCAGATGCAGCTCGCCCCGGGGCGAACGTGGGAAGCCCCACCTGCCCCAGCTGGTCCGTCACGACCGCGCCGATCCAAACGTCGAGAGGACCGCTCGCGGAGGATATGCCCGTAACCGACCAGGGGTATGTCGCCGGCGGCGTTCCGTTGGCCCCCCCCACCAGGTAGTGATTGGGGTTGCTCCCCTTGAGGGGGTCGACAGCGATCACGTTGACGCCCTGCGCCCGGATCGGTCTGCGTCGTGTTCCAGAAGAACCGCACGCTCGGATTGGCGAACCCCGGCTTGGGCGTCGTGGTCGTCGGCACCTTGTTGGACCAGATGATGTCCACTACATCGCCCCAGAGGACTTCCCTCGTCGGCGTCACCACGGGGGGATCCGTCAGGACCAGTCCCGGCCCCTGGACCACCACGGCCCCCGGCGCATACGCCGTCACCGACGCGCCGCCGGTGGCCGGATCGGTGATCGTCAGGCCGATGTAGTACTGCCCGATGGGCAGCAGCGGAACCGTCCAGTTGAAGTCTGTCATTGCCAGCAGCGGTCAGAGTCACGCCGTTCTTGGGATAGCCGGGCATGGAGGTCTTGACCGCCGGACTCACGCTCCTGTCCTCGTAGAACAGGTTGACATTGGCTGGTATGGCCCCGAACCCGTGGGTCCAGGAGATCGTGAAGGTGTTGCCCGGGACCGTCACAATGTTGCTGGTCGGGTTGCTGAAGACGATCGTCGGCACCGGGACGGTGATCGCAGCCGAGTCGGCATAGACGACCAGTGGCGGGTTCACGCCGTCCGAGATCGTCCCTCCGATGTAGTACGTGCCGGGCTTCAGGGTCGACGGCACCGTCCAGGCGTAGGTATCGGCGGGATCGTCTTCCTTGATCCCGGTGGCGATTGTGACGTACCCCCCGTTGCCGTAGTTCTTGTCAGTGTCATAGAACAACGTGATGTCGGCGTTGACCGCATCCGCCTGGTCCTGCCAGGCGATGTTCACCACGTCGCCCGTGTGCAGCGTCAGCGGGGCTGCCGGCGACGTGAACGCCAGGAGCGGCCCGTTCTCCACGATCAGGCCGGTTGCGTACGTCGTCACCGAATTGTTCACGACGTTGTCGGTGACCTTCACGCCGATGTGGTATGTTCCCTTCTTCAGCACGCCGCCGTTCCACGTCCAGGTCACCGGACCGCTCTGCACCGCCTGCGTCAGCAGAAACGTCTCGTCGCCACTGTCAGGCACCCCGTCCTTGTCATAGAATATCCCCACGGTGCCCGGGTGCGTGCTGGTTACCTCGTATCGAATCGCCACGGACCCGCCGCTGTGCCACTGCAGGTCCGTCGTCGGGTTGTACACCTGGACCGCCGGGCCGCTGATACCCAGCACGCCGTCGGCATACGCAACCACGGCCGGGTGCGTCCCGTCATTGAGCACGGCGCCGATGTAATACTGGCCCGCGGGGATGGCCGGCACGTTCCACACGTAGTCTGTCCCCCGTGCTGGTGGCCGGCTCCGTCAGCGTAGTGATCGTCCCAGCCGTCCCGTTGGAATACGTCTGGTCGGTATCGTAGAAGAAGGTCACGCTGGAGTTGCCCAGCGGGGCATATTGGGTCCACTTGATGACGAGGTTCTCGGCCGGCTCGACGCTCCTGGGCCCGAAGGGCTCGGTCAGGCTGATGGTCGGAGTCGAGGACAGCACCGTCACCTTGTTGTCGTTATAGACGACCACGGGCGGGTTGACTCCGTCGTCGACCACGCCCAGCAGGTAGTACGTCCCCGGCGCCAGATTGCTGGTGTCCAGCAGGCAGGAGGTCTCGGTGTAGTCCTTGGCGTCCTTCTGGAACGTGCCCAGCAGCACCTCGTCGCCGCTGCCATAGAGCTTGTCCCGGTCGTAGTATAGCTTGATGGTGATCGGGTCGTCGGTGTCGGAGGCGAACCCCGCCACCTGCACGGTCTGCCCGACGTAAACGGTCAGGTTGGCGTTCGGCTTGGAGAACGTCAGCGTGGGCACGTTGTTGGGGACGGTCTGGTTGCTGCCATTGCCGGACCCTCCTGCCCCGTTGCCGTTGCCGGGGATCGTGACGTCACAGCCGCCCATCACGGCAGCCAGCAGTGAGACGGCCAGAATGCCCGCCAGACCCCGCCGTAAGGACGCCTGTATGTTCTTGTGCCGTTCCATAGCCGCCCTCCTTCATCATGGATCTAAACGGCCCGCCCCGGACTCGGAGCCGGGGCAAGCCGCCGCTATCGCCTTGTTATCCGTACGTCCTGCCGCCCGTCACGGCGCGTCACGCCGGCCACCGTAGATCAGCCACACCCGCCCGGCATTCACCAGGCTCTGGTTAGGCGTCGCGGTGGGGTAGGCGATCAGGAGATCATTATAGAAGTCGCCATCGGTATCGCCGGCCATCGCAACCGGACCGACCGCGGCATTCTGCTCCGGACCGATGTACATCTTGCCCGGCAGTCTGCGGCGTGCCGATGTCGCGCAGGTCGAGCTGGGCCCCCTTCAGGTGCGGCCCGCCGTAGATCAGGTAGACCGCCCCGCAGTGCGGCTTGTTCAGGGTGCCATACCCCGGAGCCGAGACCACGAAGTCCGGGTAGCCGTCCTTATCGACGTCCCCGACCGCCGCCATGTACGAGCAGAGGGCGGCCTCGCTCCCGCCGGTCAAAGGCCCGGCGTTCTCCGGCGTCACGCCGCCCAGCATGTCCCCGGCGTTGGCCCCGTAGATGACCGTCCCGCCGAGCTTCGATACCACGTCGTCCACCGTGCCCTGGCCGGTCAGCAGCGTCGGCTGGCCGTAGATGATGATCACCGCGCCGCAGTTGTTCCGGCCGGCATAGGAGCGATTCGGCGAGGCCAGCACCCAGTCGTTGTAGCCATCGCCGTCGAGGTCACCCGGGCCGATCATCTTCCAGCCGAGATGCTCGCCGGCCTGCGTGCCGTCCAGTTCGAACCCTGTCGCCTGCAAGGCCGCGTAATCGCTGACGTCCGCGCCCCGCAGCGTCTTGTTGCCGTAGACCAGGTAGGCGATGCCCGCATTGGTCAGACCGCCAGGCGACGCGTCCGGCGCCGCCACCGCCACGTCTTCCACGCTGTCGCCGTTGAAGTCCTTCACGTTCGTCGGACGACTCGAGATGGCCCGTCGCGCCAGCCGGGTCCGTGCTCATGATGTCGAACTGCTCGGGATCAGGAGGCCAGTTCGCAAACGCGGTCGGGTCCATGAAGTCGTCCCAGCCGACATGCGGCCAATAGGGATACCGGTCGGGGTCCGGGCCCCCGGTGCTGTCAGCCGCCGGCACGGTCCAGGCCTTCGGCTGTACCTGCCAGAGCGGCCAGTTCGGGACCGCCCCCCAACCCTTGAACTGCGGGTCCATTCTGTTGCTGCACCACGATCTTGACCGAGCCGGTCCCGTTGTCATTGTCCGGCCGCGCCACCAGCAGTACCGGGTAGAGACTGCCCAGCAGGTCCGACGTCGCCATCTGCGCACCCCACTGCGTGGTGTCGCTCATGGCGTTCGGGTAGACCCGCATGCCGGTGCCGCGGGCGATCCCCCTCATGACCCAGATGGCCCGGCCGCCGACCTCGTCCAGCTGCACGACCTGGTTGGCCATCGGGCTGCCGCCGCTGACGTAGACGATCATGCCCGAGCGCTTGCCGACGTTGGGGATGTTATCGCACTCCGGGAACCCGTCTTGCCGCAGGTCGTCACCCGTGGGGTTCAGGATGTCCGGACTGTCGGAGCAGTGCTGCCAGCCGTCGGTTTGGAAGTAATACACGCCCGCCTGCCACCCGACTGGGGCCGGCGGGGTCTGGCCGTGGATCGTCGCGCTGTCCAGCGGGTCATAGTCCTGCTGGTCCTCCCCGATCCGATCGATGTCCGGGCAACCGAAGACGATCTCGGGCTGGCCGTCGCCGTCCACGTCGTCGATCATCAGCACCTCGCGGATGCCCGAACTCGTGTGCGTGTACTGCGGACCGATGAACTTCACGCCATCCAGGTTGTTGTGCGTGCCCAGGGTGCCGATGTCGATGGCCTGGCGCTGCGGCCAGCGAAGGTTCTTCCCACGGGAGTAGACCAGGTACGCCTCGCCCTGGTCGCCCTCAGCAGGCCCGCTCGGGAAGAAAGAGAAGAAGGTAATCGTCTTGCACTTGGGCGCCACCAGGATGAAGTCGCTGAAGCCGTCGCCGTTCATGTCCTTGCCGCCGGTCATCACGTCGCCCAGCCGCTCGCCACTCACATAGCCTTCAAAGATCGTGCCGGCGAAATCGTAGCCCGTCCGCGAGAGGTCCCGCACGACGCCGGTCGGCGAGACCGATCCGACGATCAGCCGGCCCGGGGCGTAGGCTGTCAGGCCCGTGCCTTGCATCCTCGCAAGAATGTAGTACGTGTCACTTGGCAGGTCGGGCGGGAGCGTCCAGCTCGGTGTCCGAGCTGCCGTTCTGTCCGGTACCCACCCCCACCGTACCGATGAACACCTCGTTCCCATTATCCGCGGTCAGGTCGGTGTCGTAGTACAGGCTCAGGGTGCTCCCGGCCGACACGTTGGTCACGCTCCAGTGGATCATCACGCTCTGGCCGGCCAGCAAGAACTGATCCGTCGCCGGCTGCACCAATGCCAACGTCGGCGCGCCCTGTGAACCGCCTGGCGTGGAAGTCTGCGCCCCGATCACCACCTCGTATGCCAGGTAGGAGGCCACCGGCGGATTGACGTGATCATCGACGATCGCGCCCACCCGGTAGACGCCGGCGACCACCGTCGTCGTGTTCCACGTGTAGCCGCCGCCGGTCGTGCCGGCCGGCTCGTTCACGAACGTGATGGTCGTCTCGTCGCCGGTGGCGGCGGAGCCGTCGATATCGTAGAACAACCGCACGATGGCCGCACCCGCCGGGTGCGAGTCTGTCCAGGCCAGGCCGATGGGCGTGCCGATCGCCACGTTCGGGCGAGCCGTCGGGGCCGTGAAATCAAACGTCGGGCCGGTAGTCTTGTTGGCGGCCTGCCCCCCGTTCTGGCTCAGCACGTCGCTGGCCGGGCAGCCCGCCCCCAGCAGCAGGCCCGTCACGCACACGGCTGTCATCAGCCCAAGGATCTTGTTGTCAGCAAACACCTTCCGCATGTGGATCCACCTCCAGGCGAGCGGCCACCAAGCCGGCCGCTCCCGATTGCAGTCTAGTACTGGCTTCCGAAAATCAGGAAGACCTGCCCCGCATCCGTCCGGCCCAGCGGGGCCGCTATCGGATCGCCGACCAGAATGTCCTCGAACCCGTCGTTGTCGATGTCGCCGGCGGCCGCCACCGGCCCGATGCGGTGCCCCTGCATCGAGCCGTAGAACACCCGCACCTTGATCGGCCCGTTGGCCATCAGGTCGTTGATGTTGTACGTGCCCGACAGGTTCTGGTAGTTGTTCAGCGATGGACCGCTGGTCGGCGGCCCGTAGATGATGTAGATCGCCCCGGCGTCCTGCGCCGGTCACCGGGTTTTCCGCCCCCGGGGCTACCACGATCAAGTCGTCCGAGCCGTCGCCGTTGATGTCCCCGCCCTCGACCATGTACTCCCCGAACCGGTCGCCCTGGTTGGCCCCGGTGATGATGATCCCCGGCAAGTCGTTCGTGGTGATCTGGTCCCACGTGAACCGCCCGTCCAGGCGGCTGTTGCCCCAGATGATCGCGATCGCCCCGGCCTGGGCCTTGCCATTGACGCTGCGGCCCGGAGCACTGATCACCCAGTCCGGCAGGCCGTCGGCATTGAAGTCCAGCAGCTTCAGCGCGTTGGGCATGGCCCAGTTCCGCCGCCCCAGCCCCGTCATCTGCTTGCCGAACTCATCCCCGGCGACCGTGCCTTCGATCGCAATGCCGGGCAAGGCCTGGGCGGCGACTGGATTCTTGATGTCGGCCACGTCATGGCTGCCCATGGGCGCTCGCCCGAAGATCAGGTACGCGGCACCGGCGTCCGGCTTGAGACCGCCCGCTGACCACTGCGGCGCGGAAACCGCGAAGTCGCCTAGGCCGTCGTTGTTGAAATCCCCCAGCCCCGTCGGATTGCCCATCTGCCCGTTCGGGGCATTCAGACTCATCGCCTCGAATCTCATCAACCGTCCCCAGCGGCCAGACCAGCAGACGCTCGCAGACGGGGCACCCAACCCCGTCGGTGATCGTGTAAGGCCAGCTGTGACAGGCAACGCCGGTCGGCAGGGCCGAACTCCACAGGCTCACCTGGGCGGAGTACAGGATGTTGACGTCGCCGGCCCCATTGGTCGCCAGTGGCTCGGCGATCAGCCAGTCGGGACGCCCGTCCCCGTCCACATCCTCCGTGCCAATCTGGGCCCCGTATAGGTAGTCGTTGTTCAGGAAATCGGCATATCGCGCCAGTCGGGTAAACGGATAGATGCGTAACCCGGTGGCTGGATCCCTCGTGCGACTGTGCCCATCGTGCTCGCCATCGACCTGGCCAATCTCGTCAATGTGAATGACCCCGCCCAGCCGGGTAGCCGGGTCATACAGTCCCCCCGCCGTGCTGGACAAGAATGTAATATACCCGCTGTTGACCAGGCCGCCGGCAAAGTCGTGATCATCAGGATTCGCCGGATCGCTGGGATTGGGGCGGGCAAACGGCGAGTTCTGGTAAATATTGGGGGGCGGACCAAGAGAGCAATCGCACGGGTCATAATCCTGGTCGTCGAACCGACCATCGACCAGATGCGGTATGCCGAAAATCGAGCTCGGCCCCACCGTCGCCGTCGACGTCGGCTATCGCCTGCACGGCTCCGATGCCCAGGCTGGAGGTAATGCGAGAAGGGCCGACGATGATGGTACCCGGCAAGTTCGGGTCGGTGCCCACCGAGTTGACGCTGAAGTGGCCGCCATTATACCAGGCCGAGCTCCGGGCCGCGGCTCGCCCGTTCCAACCGAATATGAGGTAAGCCTCGCCGACCCCCGGATCGTTGGAATAGTGCGAGTCCGCCAGGGGAGCCACCAGAACGATATCGCTGATCCCATCCGGCGCGCACGGTCTCGCTGAGCATGTCGAACCGCCCAGCCATCACGGTCCCCAGGTTGCCCGCGGGACTGAAGCCCTCGAAGACGCACCCCTTGAACGCCACACCCAGCTGGTCCAGGCTGTACTGCTGGGTCATCTGTGCACCGGTGATCGTCACTCGCCCGATGGCGTACGAGTCGATCGTGGTCCCCCCGACAGCCAGCTCCGCCCCCAGGTAGTACGTGCCGTTGGCCATCCCGGTGGTGTCCCAACTGTAGCGGGTCGGCGCCGCGGTATCTGTGGTATCGATGAGCGTCAGGATGTGAAAGCCGTTGCTGGCATTGTTGTCCGTGTCATAAAAGACCGTGAGCAGTGCGGGCTGGCCGTTCGTAAAGTACGTCCAGGAGACCTGCACGGCCGCCCCAGCCTGGATCGTCAGGTCCGACAGCGGGGAAAGGACCGTCAGCGTCGGGGGCGTGGCCTGTACCGAGAACCCCCGTCGTGTCCGTGCCGCTCGCCTGATTCAAAATGTCATTCACGCTCGACGGAAAGCAGGTCGCCCCCGAAAGGATCACCAGGCTCGCAAGAAGCCCCAGCCCCGTTGCCTTCGCTCGCCAGCCGAATACGCCCTGGGACATCGTCCTCTCCTTACAACGCGGGTTGTGCAGTACGGCTAACTCTCTTGTGCAGTACAGCCACGTCTGAGGTAACTACGGGGCAAAGCACGCGGAACTTCGTGCGCACCGACTTCCAGGCCAAGGCAAGTCAGGCAAAAAGCCCGTTCGCCTGTGTGTGTCTCGCGCCGTAACGTACAACAATCCGGCAACTTAGTACTCAACACCCTAGTCGCCATTTTGACACTGCCGCACCGGCCTGTCAACCGGAATGCGACCCCTCACAAGCGCGAAACCGCCACCGCCACCGGCCACACCGGACGGCCCCGAGGACCAGCATCCTATGCCTCGTGTCCGCCTATTCCTATTCTTCCGCGAACCTGCAGGCACGGCGCCTTTTTCCCGCAAATCTGCGCGGAAAAATCGCCGTCCATGAAGGGGTATTCAGGGACGGCGATCTCAACCTTTCAGGCTGCAACACCTGCTGTCAGCAATATTACCGAATGATCGTATTATTGACCCTCTTACTCATCGTCCTGCTTGCTGCGGCCACGACTTTTGCCTTTTCCGCCAGACGCCTTTCCGTCAGTCACGCTGGCCACTGACTCGGAGGCCTTGATAGATTCCTCCTTGTGTGCGGCGGGTTGGCCCTCCTTGACCTCATCCTCGCCCAAGAGCCACGCGTACCCCATCTTCAGCAGGACGGCCTTTTTGACCTTCTCAACGACGTCCGCATTGTCCTTCAGAAAGCAGCGGGCACCCTCCCGCCCCTGCCCCAGCCGCATCTCGCCGAAACTGAACCACGCACCAGCCTTGTCGATAACTCCATTATTTACAGCCAGATCCAGCAAATCGCCCTCGCTGGAGATGCCCGAATCGAACAGGATGTCGAACTCTCCCTCGCGAAAGGGCGGGGCCACCTTGTTCTTGACCACTTTGGCCCGGACGTGGTTGCCGATCACCTGCTCGCGCTCCTTGATGCTGGTGATCCGGCGGACGTCGATGCGGACCGAAGCGTAGAACTTGAGCGCCCGCCCACCGGGCGTCGTCTCGGGGTTTCCGAACATCACGCCGATCTTTTCACGAATCTGGTTGATGAAAATCACGATCGTGCGGCTCTTGCTTACCGCCCCGGCCAGCTTCCGCAGTGCCTGGCTCATCAGCCGCGCCTGCAGGCCGACGTGCGTATCGCCCATCTCACCCTCGATCTCCGCCCGCGGGATCAGGGCCGCCACCGAGTCCACCACGATGACATCCACCGCGTTGGACCGCACGAGCATCTCGCAGATCTCCAAGGCCTGCTCGCCGGTGTCCGGCTGGCTGACCAGCAGGGCCTCGAGATTGACCCCCAGGCGCTTGGCCCAGGACGGGTCCAGGGCATGCTCGGCGTCGATGAACGCCGCCGTGCCGCCCAGCTTCTGCGCCTCGCCAATCACGTGCAGCGCCAGGGTCGTCTTGCCGGAGGATTCAGGACCGAACAACTCCACAACGCGGCCCTTCGGCAGCCCCCTGCCGCCCAGCGCCAGGTCCAGCGAGAACGACCCGGTCGGGAGGCCATCAAACCCGGCCGACTTCTCGCCGTCCATGTGCATGATCGAGCCTTTGCCGAAGGCCTTCTCGATCTGCTGCAGGGCCCGCGACAGTGCTTGCTCCTTATTCGAATCCATCTTTTCAGACATTAGTGTGTCTCCGGGTTTATTACTGTAACACTTGTATTTGCCGCATCTTACAGTCTAGCACTTCTAACGACCCCGCCGCGCGCCTTGCGTGAGTCGGCCCCCTGGCGCATGGACAGAAAGTTAGGGCGATGTTAGTATATCCGTGGCTGCCGCCGTGGCAACTGGAAAACCCAAAGAAGAAAGAAACCGTTTCTCCTAGCGCAGCAAGACCTTGTGCGCAGCGATGTACTGCGAGCCCTGCGGCTGCAGGACGCTCTCGAACAACACCACCTCGTGCGCCGTCTGCACAAGCGGGCCAACGGCTTGGGACTGTAGGCTCGCAACCGCCTCGGCAATCTGCCGGCCAGCCCGCGGGTCCTTCACGCGTCCCAGTGTCAAATGGGGCCTGTAGACCCGGCCTTCCCGGGCGAAACCGAGCCCAGCCAGGGCCTGCTCGCACGACTTCCGGAGATTCTCCAACGCGGGATTGGGCATGCTTACGCCTACCCAGATCACCCGCGGCGACCTCGGCGAGCCGAAGGCGCCGATCCCACCGATCTGGAAATCAGACTGGCCCTGGCCCACCAGGCTGTCGAGGGCCCTGGCGATCCCAGGCACCCGGGCATCCGTTACCTCGCCGAGGAACTGGAGCGTCAGGTGGATCTGCTCCGGGCGGACCCAGCGGACCGAGCGTTCCAATACTGCCAGCTTCTGCTGGCAGGTTGCCAGCAGGCTCCTGGCCTGCTCATCCAGTTCCAAGGCGACAAAGAGCCTCACGGCGCACCTGTTTGGACATGACGGCTGTTGCCGAGTGCCGTTCGTGAGTATGCCCACCGGCAGGTGGAGGGTCAAGCGAGGTGTCTGCCGTTGCCACCACTATCTCGCAGGTACGTACCTTGGAGGTAAATATGGCAGACTGATCTGCCAGGGGCTGTCACCAGGTCCGACTTTGGGGTTTACTTGCCCAGGCGTGATTGGTAGCATGAAGGTGTGCGTTTTTCGCTTGCTGCGCGTCACGTGGCAGGCCGTGCGCGACCCGCACAGCCATGGGCGTCGTCGGCAGGCAACCTTTCGATACACAAGACCACGGATTGTTAAAGGGAGGCATTTATGAACCCCGCACGCGGTTGGTCTCTGGTATTGTGCGCAGTTGTGTTGGGCGGGCTGGCAGTCTCGCTGACCTATGCCACCGACCCCTACTGGGTGGACCCGATGAAGGCCGTGCACGCGAACTTCCACGGCACCCGCGGGACGATCGCCCGCTTCGGAGACAGCATCACCTACAGCGGCGCGTTCTTCAAACCGCTCCAGTATCCATTCACCAATGCCTCGACCGAGGAACAGGCGGCCCTGGACTGGCTCAAGGCGTACATGCTGCCGGCCTGCTGGACCTGGCAGGATGACGCCGTGGCCGCCAGCGACGGCTGCTACAGCGGCACCACGAGCGGCTGGCCTCTCCAGACCGACCAGGCCCCGCCAGCCACCAACATCGCCCACTGGCTGGACAAGCTCAAGCCTGAGCTGGCGGTCATCATGTGGGGCACGAACGACCTGGGGCCGTCTGATGTGGCCACGTACACAGCCAACATGCGGCAGGTCCTGCAGGCCTGCAAGAGCTACGGCACGATCCCGCTGCTGACCACGATCCCGCCGCGGGTGGGCTACGACGCCAAGTGCCCGCAGTTCGCCCAGGCGATGCGCGACCTGGCCGTCGAGCAGCAGGTGCCGCTGATCGATTTCAACCAGGAGATCCTGACGCGTCAGCCGACCAACTGGCAGAACACCCTGATCTCCAGCGACGGCACGCACCCGTCCTACGATGGCACGACCGCGCAGGACTTTGCCGCCTCCTCGCTGAACAGCAACGGCTATTTGCTGCGCAACTGGGTGACCCTGCACGGCCTGTGGGACGTAGAGCAGTACATTCTGCAGTTCGACCCGCCGATCAAGCACCACACTGTCAGCGTCTATGACACCGCCGCCGGCGACGTGCCCGGTCCCGAGCCGATCCGCGCGTTCCCGATTCCCGCGGCGGTCGGCTGGTACAGCACCCACCTGATCTACGACAACTACGCCGCGGGCCTGACCTTCAGCCCCGGCCCCTCGCCAGGGTTCTACACGTATGTCAATCTTCCGCAAGGCAACAGCGCGGTAACCATCCACGGCGTGAACAACGATCCGGCCAATCCCCTGACCCTCAACGATGCCCAGCAGCTCTACGTCACGCAGGAAGGCAGCGACACCGATCCGCGGCGGGACAACCGCTTCCCGTACCACGTCCCGCGGCTGGCCCGCAGTCATGCCGAGAATTACCTGGCGGTGGAGTTCGACCTGACGACCCCGGCGCGGCAGTTCGGCGTGTTCCTGCCGGCCTCGAGCAACAACTGGGGCGACGACCCGCAGTACGTCAACGACGACCAGAACTTCCTGCTGCAGGACCGCAGCGTGTGGGTGACGATCGTGGATGACAGCGGCGCCAACCAGGAACAGTATGTCTCGTTGAAGGTCGGGGCCGGCTCGTACTGCCCGTTCCTGGCCATCGATTGGGACGGCACGCACAAGATCACGAAGGTTCTCGATCATCCACGACGTGAATGAGAACACCGACCGCGGCGTCAGCGTGATGGACGTTTACACGGTTGTCCGCGCCCCCGGCGACATCGACGGCGACGATCACGTGGACGTGATCGACCTGCTGTGGCTGGTGGACGCCTTCGGGTCCCTCAAGGGTGACGCCAACTACAACCCGGACTGCGACTTCAACGGCGACGGGTCCGTGGACGTGATCGACCTGTTGATCATGATCGACTACTTCGGCACGTAGAGCGCGTACAGTCCAGCCGCCGGGCGGCACAGCCCGCGCGGCGGCTATAGAACGACATGCCCGCCGCGGACTCCCCTGGTATCCGCGGCGGGCTTTTTCTGCGTCGACTTCCTCCGTGCGCGGGCTTGCGGTCTACCCATCCCGTACGCATTCGCGAATGGCCCGGATCAGATCGCCAGGCGGGGATGTTTTGGCCACGTAGCGACAAGCCCCCGCGGCCCGCATGTCGTCGCCCATGTCCTCCTCAGGGTGCATGGACAGCGCGATCACGCGGACCCGCGGCAGAGCCAACCTGATCAGACGCGTGGCCTCCATCCCATTGAGCCTGGGCATGCTCACATCCATGACGATCACGTCCGGCTCGAGCTCAGCTGCGAGGTTCACGGCATGCTGTCCGTCGCTGGCCAGCCCCACGACCTCCAGGCCCGGCTGCGCGCCGAGCAGCCGTCCCAGGCTCTCGCGGACAATGGCATGGTCATCGGCCAGCAGGACGCGAATCCGATCGCCGGACGGGCGCTGCGACGATCGCAAGGGAGTCGTGCCCGGCACGTGGTCCGCTTGCACCTCGTCATGGGAGGCAACCGCGTCCAGCGTCGCCGGCACCGCGACCACGGCGTCGCAGTGGCGAACCGCAATGTCTCGCGCAACCGGCTGAGGAAGTCGGATCGTTGTGTCGGAGGCTGCCACACTCATACAAAGTCATCCCGGTTCATACAGCGCCGGAGCCCCTGTTGCACCTGTCGAGGCAAAACGCCGGACCCGAACGCGCATCCGTCTGTATCGTTCACTGGCCCGGTTCCGGACGGCATACTCCCGGACCCCGCCACGATCACTATAGCAGGTTTATCGGCGGATACAGAAGGGGACTGTCCGGCTTTGCCCATAGGGGTTTCCCCGGAACCGCTCGTACAGCGACTGCCCTAGGGGCCTACGGCCGTCAGGCGACGGACAACATGCATTTGTATTGCTGCAGGCGGGCCTCGAGCGCCTCGGGAGTCGCCTTTTTCAGGCCGTCCAGGCTGAAACCCTCGATCGCGAAGCTCGCGGTGATCGTGCCGCGGGCGATGGCTGAGCGGATCGCCTCGGCGTCGTAGCGCCGCACCTTCGCCAGGTACGCCATCGTGCCGCCGGCGAAACTGTCGCCCGCGCCGGTCGGGTCCACCAGGCTGGCGGATGGAAACGCCGGCAGGGACCAGACCGTCTCGCCCACGAACATCAGGCAGCCGTGCTCGCCCTTCTTGAGCACCACCACCCGCGGGCCCATCGCCTGGATTTCCCGCCCGGCCGCCACCAGCAGGCTCTGGCCCGTCAGCAGCCGCGCCTCGCCGTCGTTGAGCACCACGCCGTCGACGGCCGCCAGGGTCTTGCACAGCTCGTCCCGCGTGGTGCGGATCCAGAGGTTCATCGTATCGCAGACGACGAACTCGGGCTTGTCGACCTGGGCGAGCAGCTCGCGCTGCAGGGCCGGGTGCGTATTGGCCAGAAAGACGACCTTGCTGTCGCGGAACTCGGCCGGCACCTTTGGCGCGGCCTCGCCGAGCACGTTCAGGTCGGTCCGCAGGGTCTCGGCCTCGTTCATGTCGCCGACGTAGCGGCCCTGCCAGCGGAAGGTCTTGCTGCCTTTGCGGGTCTCCAGGCCGCGGGTGTCCACGGGTCGACCCGCGAAGATATCGAGGAACTTGCGCGGGAAGTCCTCGCCCACCACACCGACCAGCCGCACCGGCGCCAGCGTCGACGCCGCGAACGAAAAGTAGATGGCCGAACCGCCGAGCACGTCGGCCGCCTGGCCCGCCGGGGTTTGAATGGTGTCGATCCCAATACTTCCGGTTACCAGGAGTGACATCCCATCGTTCCTTTCGTCATTGAGCACGCCAAAGTCACTCGGTTCGCCCCGGGGGAGGACCTCTCTGCGCGTCGCTGCATCGTACACGACCCGTGCGTTCGCCACAAAGGCCGGCGGCCGGTGCAGCAGGCCCCTCTACCGATCCACGTCCTGCTCATCGAATACCTCAAGCACGCTCTCGTTGGGGCCGGCATCGATAATACGAACGCGGATGAGGTGCCAGAGGCTCGAAAACGGCGGCACGGCGCAGCTCATGTAGAGAAACGGCCGATCCGTATGAATCGCCAGTTCTCCGCAGGTACTCTGGGCAAGGATCGCGTCCCAGTTCTGCCGGGCCTGTTCCTGCGCGGACAAGTGGGCCGCGAGCCTGTCCCGCAATGCCTCTCGCGACAGTTCCCATGGCGCGACGCCGCCAACGGCGGCCAGAACCGGCCTGAGTCCGGCGGCCAGGTCCGCCGAACGCCCCGGCACGCGGTATCTCCAGTAGATGCACGGCAACCACCAGCGACTCCAGGCGGCGCTCGCCTCCACCTTCCACGCGGATGTTACCGGCAGGTAGTCCAGCACAGGTACGTGGTACCACCACCAGGTTGCTGCCAACAGAACCAGGATCGTCAGCAACAGCCGGCGCCACCGCTTTCCAGGAATGGCTTGAGACCAGCTCATTCGCGCCGCTCCTCGCTCGAAGCAGCCAGGCACCTGACGATCCGGGCCAGCGTCCGCTGCCGCCCCAGCACCTCCAGCATCAGCCCGATCGGCAGCGCGCCGGTCCGGCCGGTCACCGCCACGCGGATGACCCGCGCCAGGTGTTCGACCTCCAGGCCTGTCCGCTGGCTGACCTGCTGGATCGACTGGTCCAGGGCCTCGGCCTGCCAGGCCACCGGCCCCGCCATCTCCGCCCGGACGACCTCGAGCACCTCGAAGCCTCGCGGGTCGCCGCGGGCCAGGACCTTGCGGACAGCCCTGTCATCGTACACGACCTGTTCGTCCTCGACAAAGAGCGCGCGGCACTTCTGCTCGACCTGCGCGAAGGTCTCGAACGGGCCGACCAGCGTCAGCAGTTTCCGTAGCGTCGTCTCGTCGGCAACCCTCAGAAGCGTATCGTTTCGCGACAGGCAGTCCCGCAGCCCCGCCACGAGCCGCTCGGGAGCCGCCTCGGACACGGCGGCGGCGTTCAGGGCGGTCAGGCGCTGCCGGTCGAACCTCGGCGCGGCCCGACTAACCTGACGCAGGTCGAAGGCCCGGATCAGTCTGCTCGCGCGTCATCCCATCGGCCGGGGGCGTCCATCCAAGGCCGGCCAGGAACCTCACGATCGCCTCAGGCAGATAGCCTTCCGCCCGCAGGGCCGGCACGTCGATCTCGCGGGACACGCCCGGCCATCGGTGCCCAGCACAAGCGGCAGATGCGCATAGATGGGCGCCGCCAGCCCCAGCGCCTCCTGCAGCGCCACCTGCCGGTGCGCGTACGGCAGACGCTCCTGCCCGCGGACCACGTGCGTGACCTGCATCAACGCATCGTCGATCGTTTCGGCAAAGAGCCACGTCGCCCGGCCGTCCTCGCGACGGATCACGAAGTCGTCGAGTTCCTCCGCCGGGAGCGTCACCGGCCCGAGGACGGCGTCGTCCACCGCGATATCGCGCCCCGGCATCCGCAGCCGCAGGACGACGGGCAGGCCTTGCCGGCGCGGCCGCTGCACGTCCTCCTCGGTCGGCAGACGCGCCGGTCGCGGGTAGCGGAACGGGCGCCACTGCGCCAGGGCCTGGCTGCGCATCCGCTCCAGTTCCCGGGGAGAGTCGTACGTCCAGTAGGCGTGCCCCTGATCTATCAACTGTTTGTAGTATTGCCCGTATTTCTCCGACCGATCGCACGACTGTGGCGGTCCATCGAGCCTCTCAGTGCCCGGTCCCCCGTCCCAGTCCAGCCCCAGCCATCGCAGGTCGTCGAGGGTCTGGATGGTTCCTTCGGGGGTCTCGGACGGGGTGTCGCCGTCATCGATCCGCAGCAGGAACTCGCCCCGGCCCTGCCGCGCGATCAGCCAGTTGAACAGGGCGATCCGGGCCGCCTCGATGTGCAGCGATGCGCCTGGAACGATCGAGAGCCTCGTGCGGATAGGCCTGTCCATGCCGGACACCCCGCCGCTGGCGCAGCCCATCAGCCCACCCGCTTGGGCCACTCGGACGGCCGCGCATCGGCGGGTCGGTCCTGGGTATGGGTGCCCGGCGACTCGACCGCCGGCGGCAGCGGCACGAACGCCCGGTACACCGCCCCCGCCGGGCCGCTGGCCGCGTACACCACCGTCACCACCGCCAGCATCATCTGCGGATACACGATGAACGCCGCCAGCAGAAGCAGGAACCAGAATATCCTGCCCAGCGGTGCGCGGCCGCGCAGATACCGGTTGATCATGTGAGCATACCGGATCCGGCTGACCATCAGCAGCCCGACCGCCAGCGTGATCACCGGCATCGCCCAGACGAGCACGTCGCCGAAGGTGCTGTCCTGGTTGCGCCGCAGGACCTCCTCGTGCAGGATCGCCAGCGACGCCACCACGGAGGCGGCCCCGGGGATCGGCAGCCCCTTGAACCACATGTGCGACGACTCGTCGTGCACGTTCTCGACATTGAACCTCGCCAGCCGCAGCGCGCCGCAGCAGACGTAGATCGCCGCGATGATCCAGACGATCCGCCCGGTGATCAGATCGCTGATCGGGCTGACCTGTCCCTCGCCGGCCAGCACCTTGCTGACCAGGCCGATCAGCAGAAAAGCCGGGGCCGCGCCGAAACTCACTACGTCGGCCAGCGAGTCCATCTGGGCCCCGAAATCGCTCGTCTTGCGCATCATCCGAGCCACCCGTCCGTCCAGCGCATCGAACATCATCGAGGCGAAGATTAGATACCCCGCGATCGACAGGTGCGTCGGCAGCCACCGCTCCACCCGCGCATGGCCGGCACTGAAGATATCCACGCCAGCCAGGTACTTGGCGACGAAGTGGATCGCCGCGAAACCGCATAGCAGGTTGCCCAGGGTCAGCAACGTCGGCAGCATCGCGATCGAGCGGAGCCTCTTGCTGTGCGTACGCTGTCGCATGAGAAACTCTCCTTGCACTGCCGATCCTCACCACTTGCCGGTGAGGGCTCGGCGCTCAAGACCGCTGTTTCCGTCGTTCCAACCGGATGCCATGGTCGTGCGATCTTGCAGGACCATGCTCCGTGTCAGGTTCTCACACCTGCGGGGCTTGCGGGCGTGCTCGTGCCGGCTCGAAGCGCCGGCTCAATGACCTTCATCAACACCGTCGTCCCGCCGTACACGCGATCGCCCACCTTCGCCAGCACCTCCAGGCCCGGCTGCTCCGGCACGATCACGTCGGTCCGCGAACCGAACTTGATCATGCCGAACTTCTGCCCCGCCTCCAGCCGATCACCCGGCCTGGTGTTGCACACGATCCGCCGCGCGATCTTGCCGGTCAGCTGGCGCACGATGACCGGCCCGGCCAGCGGCCTGTCCGGCACGATCGTGATCGTGCAGCAGGCGTTTTTGTCCGCGCACTCCGGGTCGCGGGCGTCCAGGTACAGGCCCTCGCGGATCTTCGTGTCCACCACCCGACCGGCCACCGGCGAGCGATTCACGTGCACGTTCGCCACCGACAGGAACACGCTGATCCGCACAGCCGGCCCACCCACCAGCGGGTGCTTGTCCAGCCGCTCGACATGAGTCACCCGGCCGTCCGCGGCTGACAGGATCAGCCCGGGCTCAGCGGGGATGCGCCGGTTGGGGTCGCGGAAGAACATCAGCACCGCAACCAGAAGCAGAGCCCCCACAACCGCCAGGATCGGCAGTCCTACGGCCCAGCTGAGGGCAGTCCAGCCTGCCGCGACGGCCAGGGCAATCAGCATCTCCCGGGTGCCTTCTCGTGCCAGCGGTATCCTCATGTCGTACAGGTCCATCCTCTTTGGGCGGCGAATCGGCCGGTCACTATACCCATTTGCGGCGGTTGGCCCAACTGGCGTCCCGACGCATCGCTACCCGGAATCGACATCCGCCAGCCGATGGCGTATCTTTACGGGCTTACGGGTCTTGTACCCGGCATCATGAATCACGATTGATATTGTAGCGTAACTGGAGCCAGACGCCCGCATGAAGCCGATCATCGAACAGATCGCCGACCTGATCCGGGCCGCCATCGCCCGAGCCGTGCCCGAGGCGGCCGATGCCGACCCCCTGGTCCGTGCCGCCCAGGACGAGAAGTTCGGGGACTACCAGGCCAACGCCGCCATGGGGTTGGGCAAGCGCCTCAAGAAGCAGCCCCGCCAGGTCGCCCAGATGATCGTCGACAACCTGGGCGCGGCGCAAGTTGTGCAGCCGCTGGAGATTGCGGGACCTGGCTTCATTAACCTCCGCCTGAAGGACGAATTCCTGGCTGCCTCCCTGGAGTCGATTCAGACGGATTCCCGTCTTGGAATCCCCCCTGCTGCTGACCCCCAAAAGATCGCCCTCGACTTCGCCGGCCCGAATCTCGCCAAGGAAATGCACGCGGGTCACATGCGTACCACGATCATCGGCGACACCGTTGGCCGCATCCTCGAATTCGCTGGCCACAACGTCCTCCGCCTCAATCATGTCGGCGACTGGGGCACCACGTTCGGCATGCTGATTCAGTACCTGCGGGAGACGCAACCCGAGGCCCTGCGGAACCCCGACGCCGTTCGCATCGCCGACCTCGAGACCTTCTACAAGCAGGCCAAGCAGCGCTTCGATGCCGACGCCGACTTCGCTGACGCCGCCCGCCGGGCGGTGGTCGACCTCCAGGGGGGCGACCCCACCACCCGCACCGTTTGGAAGGCCTTCATGCACGCCTCGCGGGAACACGCCGATGCCCTCTTCGCCCGGCTCGGCGTGACCGCCACCGAACGCGGCGAGTCCTTCTACAACGATATGCTGCCCGGCATCGTCGCCGAACTGAAGGAAAAGGGCCTGGCTGTCGTCGACCAGAGCGCGGTATGCGTCTTCCTCGACGGCTTCGTGGGCCGCGAGGGGCAACCCCAGCCCATGCTCATCCAGAAGTCCGACGGCGGCTACAACTACGACACCACCGATCTGGCCGCCGCCAAGTACCGACTAGCCACCGACAAGGTCGACTGGCTGATCTACGTCACCGACGTCCGCCAGAAGCAGCACTTCGAGATGATCTTCGCGGCCGCCCGCAAGGCCGGCTGGCTGACCGACAAGGTCCGCGTCGACTGGGTCGGCTACGGGATGATGCTCGGTCCGGATGGCAAGGTCTTCAAGACCCGCTCCGGCGAGACGGTCAAGCTCAAGGACCTGCTCGACGAGGCCGAGGCCCGCGCAGAAGGTGGTCGACGAGAACAGCGCGGAGTTTCCCGATGCCGAGCGCAAGCAGATCGCCCGGGCCGTCGGCATCGGCGCGATCAAGTATGTCGACCTCTCGCACAACCTGGCCAGCGACTACCGCTTCGACTGGGACAAGATGCTCAGCCTCGACGGCAACACCGCGCCGTACATGATGTACGCCTATGCCCGCATCCGCTCGATCGGCCGCAAGGGCGGCATCGACTACGCAGCCCTGCCGGCGGACGCAAAGGTGCTCATCACCAACGAATTCGAGCGGCGGCTGGCCAAGAAGATCCTGCAGTTCGGCGAGGTGTTCCAGGTTCTTGTAAAGGACCTGTCGCCCAACGTGCTGACCGGCTATCTCTTCGAGACCGCGCAGACCTTCAGCGGCTTCTACCGCGAGTGCCCGGTCCTGCAGGCCGAGACGCCGGAGCTGAAGATGAGCCGCCTGCGCCTGTGCGACATCACGGCGCGAACGATCCATCTCGGGCTGCACCTGCTGGGGATTGAGACGGTGGAGAGGATGTAGCCGTTCCCATCGCACAACATAGAACACTGGCGAATACTCCGGGCCCGGGCACGAGGCAGGCATGACACAAGGGCACGACAGGCTCACTCTCGGCAGGTCCCGGCGGATGATCCGCAAGGGCGACTTCGAGCGCGCCTTTGAGGCCCGCTGCACAGCCAGCGACCGGCTGCTGGTCCTCTACGTCCTGCCGAACGATCTGGACCATCCGCGGATCGGCCTGGCGGTCGGCCGCCGCCATGGCAACGCGGTCCAGCGCAACCGGCTGCGGCGGCTGTTGCGGGAGGCGTTCCGGCTGGAGCAGCACAACCTGCCGGCGGGGTTCGATTACCTGCTGGTGCCGCGAGGCGGGGGCAAGGCCACGCTGGAAGGGTGCCGGCAGAGCCTGGTGCAGCTGGCGCCCCAGGCGGTTCGGCGGTGGCAGGCGCGGCAAAGGACTTGACGAAATCCGGCGCCAGGGGGGCGTCCCTTCTACAGCAAGGGATTGTTTCGAAAACAGGAGCACTGGCAGACAAGCTGCCAGTGGCACCCGAACAAGGAGGGGAAACCCCGCGCCAAGGGGACGTCCCTTCCACAGTAACTGCAAGATTCCTCACCCCCGCGAACGACTATTCCCCTTCCGGCTGCTTGAGGGGGTTCGGAATGACACGCTGGCACCTCATCTCCGGCGTTATTCCGCCACGCGGGTCGGTTACGCACGCTCGGACCATGGCTGTCCCGCTTGCCCGGTCCCGCCTGCAGGCGTTACACTCCGCCTGTACGCCCGAAGAGGCGGGCCGGTGCACGGGACGGGAGAGCACAGCCAGGCTGCATCCCCCCGCACAAGAACAGCGCGAAACCAGGGAATCAAGGAGCATGACCGTGAGTCAGACCGCCGCCGCAACCGGAAACACCAAGATCACCGCCGCTGTCATCGGCCTGGGCATGGGACGAGGCCATCTCAACAACTTGCTAGCCAACCCGAACGTCAAGGTCGTCGCCGCCTGCGACAAGGCCCCCGAGCGGATCGCGCGGATCCAGCAGGAGCATCCCGAACTCAAAGCTGACTTCTTTTACGATGACTACCAGAAGATGATCGACCGCGCCCGCCCCGAGGCCGTCATCATCGCCCTGCCCAACTTCCTCCACCACCCGGTGACGATGGCGACCCTGAAGGCCGGCGTGCACGTCCTCTGCGAGAAGCCCATGGCCATGAACTGCACCGAGGCCGCCGAGATGGCCAGCACCGCCAGCCGCCTGGGCAAGGCCCTTATGATCAACTTCTCCTACCGCTTCAAGGCGACGACCATGGCCATGGAGAAGGTGATCGCCGCGGGGCAGGTCGGGCAGATCTACTTTGCCAGCACCGGCTGGCTCCGCCAGAACGGCATCCCCTCGCGGGGCTGGTTCTACCGCAAGCAGATGGCCGGCGGCGGGCCGCTGATCGACTTGGGCGTGCACCGCATCGACCTGGCGTGGTACCTGATGGGTCGGCCGAAGGTCGAGAGCGTCAGCGGCATGACCTTCCAGAAGTTCGGCCCCAAGGTGGCGGCTGACTACGACGTGGAGGACCTGGCCGCCGGGTTCGTGAAGTTCAAGGACGGCCGCTGCATGCAGATCACCGTCTCGTGGGCGAGTTTCTGCGAGACGCCGGAGCAGATGTGGACGGAGCTCTACGGCACGGACGGGGCGGCCATCGAACGCAACTCGGGCGGCAGGCTACCAGTGGACGGTCAAGATCCTCAAGGACGTCGCAGGCTTCCGGATCGGCGGCGAACCGAGCGTCCTTCCCGGCAAGGTCCCGAGCTCGATCGACCACTTCGTCGACTGCGTGACCAATGGCACCACGCCTGGTCCCAGCGCGGAGGACGGGCTGGAGGTCCAGCGGATCCTCGACGGGCTCTACCAGTCCGCGGCGACGGGCAGGGAGGTCCGGTTCGACGGTGCGGCCGCGGGTATTACACGGGCGTGAGACGCTTTACAGCTGAGACTCTTGCGTTGAAGAGCACGCCCGCAGAAACCGCAGGCGTGGCACCCCGCGCGGTCTTCTACCCTGATCGGTATCAGGCCTGTTCCTCGCGGCCCGGCACATCCTCCGTGAACACCCGCTGCGCGATTCGCGCCAACCGACCCTTGGCGTCCGGCCAGAGCCGCGCCCCGTAAGACTCCGCCAACCACTGCGTGCCGTAGCGGCTGAACAGCCCCGGCGACAGCAGCAGCACGGTCGGCTGCTTGATCCGCTGATTGCGGGCAACCGCCGACAGCAGGAGCCGATCCGACAGGCCCAGCCCGTGGTGCTTGAGCAGCAGGCCGAACACGTGCCACGGGCGCGGCCGGGTCTGGGGCCTGTTCATGCGGGCCTGCACCCGGGCGACCAGCCAGATCAGCAGTATCAGCGCGATCCCGAAGAGCACGAGGGTGACGAACTGCCGTTCCTGCCGGGCCGGATCGACGTCCTGCCAGACCCCTCCCGGGTAGGCAAATCGGCTGGGAAACTCCAATGCCAGGATCCAGGCCCGGGTCACGGGCTGCTCCTTGCCGGCGCGGCGGCTGCAAGTTTCCCGCATATCTGCCGCGCCTGGCGACGCACGGCGGGCGACGGGTCGTGTTCCGCGAGCCGCCCCAGCGTCTCGGCCCAGGGCCCCGCCCCGATCCGCCGGATCGCCCAGATCGCGGTCAGACGGCACTCGAGCAGTTCGTGCTCGAGCATCCCACCCAGGATACGGACGGCCTGCTCGTCGCCCGCCCGCGCCATGGCTCCGGCGGCGATGGCACGGACACGGCTGTGCTCGCTATCCAATTTCAGGACAATATGATCGAGCCGGTCCGGCCAGTCCGACTCGTCGATGGCCTCGACGGCGTTGGCCTGCACCCGGCCGTCCATGTCGTACAGCCCCGCCAGCAGCTCTCGCCTGAGTTCCGGACGTTTCGAGCGGCCCAGGAACCGGATGGCGGCCGAACGGACCCGCGGACTGAGGTCCCTGGCGGCCAGGCCCATGTCTCGCCACAGGTCGTCGACCAGTCCCAGCAGCCCGGTGATCCGCACGGCCCGCAGGCGGTGGCTGGTCGAGCTGCTCGCCAGGTTCACGCGCAGCCGATCCTTGAGGTAGCTCGAGAGCCCCTTGATGCCGCCCAGGGCGGCCACGCGCTGCTCCTCCTGCATCGAGTCAAAGCGGGTCCAGAGCCGCCAGAAGACCACGTCCGCGGCCAGCGCCACCAGGGCGGCGGCAGCCGGGTCGTTGGCGGCGCTCACGCGCTTGACCAGATCGCCCGCCAGGCCCTCGTGCGCCAGGCCCAGCAAGCCGTAGGCAGCCATCCGGACCTCGGCTGGATCAGGCGATTGCCGCAGGACCGCCTGCAGCGATGGCGCACCCCAGTCGCGCCCTTGCAGGCCTCCAGCAGGATCTGCCGGCGGCAATCCGGCGCGGTAGCGCGCTGGAGCAGCCGTTCCATCAGCAGTGTCTTCTGCTCGGGCCCGATATTGGCCGCGGCGATCAGGATCGGCAGCGACGCCCCGTGAGCCAGGCTTGCCCAGCCCGCCTCATCGAGCGTGTGCAGGTCGACTGATGTCCTTGATGCAGTTCCACGACCGGCGGAGCCACGGGTGCCAGATCTCCACCCCGCGCAGGACCGCCCGGAACCATCGGCCGTCGCCACGCTCGCTGATCGCCTTGACCGCCCTGGGCCGCATCCCGGCTACCGACACCGCCTGCACCAGCAGGCAGGCAGCCGCGGGTTCGGCGGAGGTCATCACCAGGTCCGCCACCAGCCGGGGCAGACTTGAAGCGCGGCTCAGCCAGCATCGCCCAGAACCGCTCGCCCAGGTACGGCTCGAACCACATGCACGCCTCGACGGCCTCGCTGCGCAGGTGCGAATCGTAGCGCTGCACCGCCGACAACAGCGCCTCGAACAGGTGCTCGCGCCGCTGCCCCAGCCGCGCCGCGGTCTTCTGTGCCGCTAGCCTCCGCGCCGCTTTCCCACTCACCCGTCGCCGCTGCCTCTGTGTCCGCCCGCCGAGCGTCCTGTCCTTCGCCGCCGGCTGCTGCCTGGGCGCCTGCCGTCCGAACCCCGAGCCCTGGACCCTGGACCCCGCCGCTGCTTCTTGTCTCCTCTTCTCCCCTTCTCCTCTTCTCCTCTTGCGCCGTTGCTCCTTGTCGGCTAGTAGATGTCGGCCACTGCCTGAGCAGTGGATGCTCTTCCAGCAGCCGCAGCGCTGTCTGCCGCATCATCGTCGCAGCCAGCTCCCGGACCTTCGGGTTGCTGTCCGATAGCCCCATGTCGAACAGGTAGGCCAGGCTCTCCGAGCCGATCCGGCTGGCGATCTCGAGGGTGTTCAGACGGGTCTGCAGTTCGTGGGAACGGACGGCGGTCCAGATCAGGGGCACTACGTCTGTCGCCGAGGCGATCACGCTGTCCTTCAGATCCGGGGGCAGTCGATGGTAGCAGTCGAAAACGGCTTCGAGGCCCTCGGGCTGCGCCCGCTGCAGCACCACCTCCACCGCAAAGCGGAGGTACGGCCCGTCGAGCAGGCGCGCGCCTGCCGCCAGGGCCTCGTCAGCTGCGGAATCCTGCAGCCCCGCCAGGAACCGATATGTCCTCGGCAACGTCGTCACGCCAGACCTCCAGGAGATTTATCGGCCCCTGGCGATCGAAAACTCAACCCTCGCAGGGCGTTCCCCTTCTTGCCCCCTTGGCCAGCCGCTATCATGGCCCGCCGGCCCATAACCCGCGGGAGACGCCATGGACAGTCAGGATCTGGTCTACAAGGTCGGTCTTCTCGGCGCGCCGAACTCGTCACATGATGGCCAGTTCACCGTGGCGGTCGACTGGTCGGCTGACAACATCGGCCGCCTCAAGACGCTTGGGTTCAATACTATTCAGGCTCAACGTGGCCTGGGGTTGCCGGCCGGGCGATGAGCCGCTCAACCTGGAGGACGTCGTCGAACTGACCCCCGCCCAGCAGGTGAGTCACCCCCAGCCGGTGCCGCTGCGGTGCGACCCCTCGCCGCAGCGCCGCACCGCCCGGCGACAGGACCTGCGCGATCGGATCGCCCTGTGCCGAAAGGCCGGCCTGCGGACAATCTTCCACTTCGGCGCGCCCTACAACGCCCACGCCCGCTACGGCGACACGCCGCCCAACTGCATCCTCGATCCTAGAGTCATCGAGCGGCATGTCCTGCTGCTGGAGACCTTCTCCCGCGAATTCCCCGGTGTCGATGACATCCTGGTCTACACGTACGATCAGGACGCCTGGCTGTGCAGCGAGTTCGGCCAGTGCCCGCGATGCCGGGGCGTGCCGCTGCACGAACGGCTGGTCCCGTTCGTCGACGCCCTGGCCGCCAGTTGGCGACGACTTTCCCCGCAGGGCCGTCTGTGGTGGGAACCGTGGGAGCTCTCCGCCGGCCAGGTCCTCGCGTGCGCCGAACGTCTCAACACGACTGGTTTCGGGCTGGCGCTGCACAGCAACATCGCCGAGGCGCAGGCGACCCTCGTAGCAGATCGCTGGCTGAAGAACACCTGCGGGATCGCGCGGGAGCGTAGCATCCCGGTCATCGTGGAGCATTTCCTCGGCGCCAACAGTGAGGAGGTTGAGTCCTTCACGCACCTGGCGCATCCGCTGGTGACGTTGCGGGCGCTGCGGGAGATCGCCGCGATCCCCGGCGTGGTCGGCATCAAGGAGTACTTTGGCCTGGTGCCCGACCGCGAGGACCCGAACCTCCGCATGACCGGCCTGTTCTTCGCCAACCCGCGGATCGGAGAGGACGAGGCCCTGGCGGCGCTGGCCAGGCCTTACGGCCCGACCGCCGAGGCGATCATCCGTTTCTGGCGCCAGGCGAGCGCCGGCATGGAACTGTTCCCCTGGGATACGTCGTGGTTCATCCGCGAGATCGGCCGGAGCGACCCGGCCCACAGTCTTTCGGCGGCGATGCTCCGCGGCCAGCAGGCGCACACCCCCAGCTGGGAATCCACCCGCCGGGCGATCTTCATGAAGACCGACGACGCCCAGCCCGACCCGTGGATGCTGGAGGATGTGCAGCTGCGGTGCCAGCTCGCCGCCGACCGCTGGGCAGCGGCGCTGCAGACCGGCCGCTCCGCCGCAGCCTCGATCCCCGGCCTGCTGTCCGAGCACTTCGCCCGGACCCTGGAGGACCTGGCCGGCCTGCGCCGCCGGGCCCTGGCGTACGTGTTCCATTTGCGTGAAACAAACCTGGCGATGCTGCTTCGCCAACAAGTCGAGCAGGGGCTCCCCAGCCCTGCCCCGCTGGTTCAGGAACTCGAGCGGGCGCTGGCCGCCGATATTGCCAACTGTCGAGAGGAGAAGGACTGGCCGGAGGGCCAGAAGGCCCTGGACCTGCTGCGGCGGGATGTGAATGCGTTCCTACGGACGTACTTGGGTGATTCACCGAACCGGCGGTCCAAGGGGGTGTTCAGCGTGACGTCGCGGTAGGCGTACGTGTCGCGCATAGTCACCGGCCCCAGAGGCGATCATTTTACGCCTTCGTGCCGAAGGCACGGGGCATGTCAGCCCAGGGGCAAGGCGGCGCAGCCGCCGCGACCCTGGGTCGACGAGCCAAAGACCACTCTTTGTTCTTCTTGTTGTTTGAGAAGCCCTGCAAGGGCGCGGCAAAGCAACGACACCAGGAGGCACACGCATGTCCCAACCGCTTGCCCGGCTCATCGGGCAAATCATTTTCAGCACCAAGAATCGTGATCGGGTGCTCCACCCGGACATCCGCCCCGATCTATACGCCTATATGGCAGGCATCCTGAAAGAGGCTGACTCGACTCCCATTCTCATCGGCGGTACGGACAACCACGTTCACGTGCTGTGCGGGCTTTCGAAGAACCTCGCCCCCTGCCGGATCATCCAGGAGCTCAAGGAAAGCACCAGCAAGTGGCTCAAGCCCCGCCATCCGCAACTGCGCGGCTTTCACTGGCAGAACGGCTATGGGGCCTTCTCTATAGGCGAGTCCGGAGTTGCTTCCGCCAAACGGTATATCGCCAGCCAGGAGGACCATCACGGACTGGTGTCGTTTGAGGACGAGTATCGCGCGTTTCTCAAGAAATACCGGATCCCCTATGATGAGCGATACGTGTGGGATTGAGGTCATAGCCGGCCGGGGATTGCCGCGCCCTTACAGGGCTCAACAACAGAAAACAACGAATACGCGCGTCCGGTTGTCCCAGGGTCGCGGCCGGCGCAGGCGACAGCGCCTGCTTGGCCTTGCCCCTGGGCTGACTTGCCCCGTGCCTTCGGCACGGACGGCAACAGCAGCCACAGTGACAATGAAGACAGCGGCCGCAATTGCATCATCTCGCCGGAGCGATAGAGAAAAGGGCACGCGCCGCCTCGCGACAGGTGCCCTTGTCTTGGCGTTTACCGATGTCTGTTGTTCTCCGGGTCCTCTGCGCCTCAGCGGTGAATATCGCCGTTGCTGGTGCCGTTCCCGGCCCCTGATCTCTGGCCCCTCGCCCCTGCCGCGCTACTTCGGCGCCACGGTCGTGCGGATGCTCAGCTCCTGCAGCTGCTTTTCATCGACCGGGCTCGGCGCGTTGGTCATCAGGCAGGTAGCCTTCTGCGTCTTCGGGAAGGCGATCACGTCGCGGATGCTCTGGCGGCCCAGCAGCAGCATCACCATGCGGTCCACGCCCAGCGCGATCCCGCCGTGCGGCGGCGTGCCGTAGCTCAGGGCGTCCAACAGGAACCCGAACCGCAGCCTGGCGTCCTCGTCGTTAATGCCCAGCAGCCGGAAGACCTTCGACTGCACGTCCGTCCGGTGGATACGGATGCTGCCGCCGCCCAGCTCGATGCCGTTGAGCACGATGTCGTAGGCCTTGGCCTTGGCCGCCCCGGGATCGCTGTCCAGCAGGGCCAGGTCCTCGTCCTTGGGGCTGGTGAACGGGTGGTGCACCGCGGCGTAGCGCTTCTCGGCCTCGTCGTACTCGAACATCGGGAAATCGACGACCCAGCAGAACTTGTACACGCCCTTGGGGATCAGGCCGCGCCGCTCGGCTAGCGCCGTCCGCAGCCACCCCAGGTACTTGGCGACCTTGTCCTTGCGATCCGCGGCAAAGTACAGCATGTCGCCGACCTTCGCGCCGGTCCGCTTGATGATCTCCTGGGCTACGGGAGCGGGCACGAACTTGGCCATGCCCGTGGTCAGCACGGCGGCGCCCTTCTCATCGGCCGTCACCTTGCAGTTGGGTAGGCCGCCGGCCCCGAAGGTCTGGATCTCCGCCGTCAGGGCGTCGATGTCCTTGCGGCTCATGTCGCCGCCGCCCGGCAGGCAGATCACCTTCACCTGGCCGTCCTTGCCAGCCAGCGCCTGCGTGAAGACCTTGAACTCCGTCTGACCGGCCAGGTCCGAGACGTCGTGCAGCTTCATCTCATACCGCAGGTCGGGCCGGTCCACGCCGTAATCCCGCATGGCATCGTCGTAGGAGAGGATCGGGATCGGCCGGGGGATCTCGAAGTTGCAGATCTCCTTCATGATGATGGCCATCAGGTCCTCGATGACCTTCATGACGTTCTCGCGCTGGACGAAGGACATCTCGACGTCGAGCTGGGTGAACTCCGGCTGGCGGTCGGCCCGCAGGTCCTCGTCGCGGAAGCATTTCACGATTTGATAGTAGCGGTCGAAGCCGCTGATCATCAGGATCTGCTTGAACAGCTGCGGGCTCTGGGGCAGGGCGAAGAAGCTGCCCGGCACGACCCGCGAGGGCACCAGGTAGTCCCGCGCCCTTCCGGGGTGCTCTTGGTCAGCACCGGGGTCTCGACGTCCACGAACCCCTGCTTGTCGAAGTACTCCCGCATCATGTGGATCATCTTGTGCCGCGTCATCAGACAGTGCTGCATGATCGGCCGACGCAGGTCGATGTAGCGGTACCGCAGGCGGGTGTCCTCGCCGACCTCGATGTCGTCCGCCACCTCGAAGGGCACGGTCTCGGACCGGCTGAGGATGTCCACCTCGCGGACCAGGACCTCGACCTCGCCGCTGGGGAGCTTCGGGTTGACCATATCGGCCGGCCGGGCCGCCGCCTGCCCCCGCACAGCCACGACGTACTCGGTCCGCAGCGAGCGGGCGCTCTTGTGGGCCTCGGGGTCGGTCTGGGGGTCGAACTTGAGCTGGACCAGGCCCGCGCGGTCACGCAGGTCGATGAACACCATGCCGCCATGGTCGCGCCAAGAATTCACCCAACCGTCCAGGATCACCGTCTGCCCGACGTGCTCCTTGCGCAACTGGCCGCAGTAGTTTGTACGCTGGTTGTAGGCTACCGCCACGAGCCGATCCTCCAAGTCCGAAAGCCTCGTTTGTCAGAGTCCGTGCATTATGCGGATCGATCCGACAAAGGCAAACGCGGTTGACGACACGCCTCGTCATCATTCACCCTCGGCCCTGTCCGGCTCGGTAGTGGGTCAGTTTGATCTTCGATCGTCCAACAGCCAAATGATGTTCTCTACTTCCCCTACGTGATCCGATACTCCGGCGGGCATGGGCGGGGTGATCGGCAGCGTCTGTTGGGTGCGAGCGAAGTCGTAGAACATGAAGTGCAGGGCGATTGCCGTGTCGTGGTTCTCCACCTTCTTGCTGAATCCATTTGTTAACCGCGTGAACCTCCGCATGGGCAGCCCTTGCGGTTCGGCTACCGGTTCTCGCTTCCAGGGCCCGCAGAGGACTTTCACCTCCAGGTCGGCGTGCCGTACCCGGCACACCACAAAAAGAGAAGCCCGCCAAGAATAGCGGGCTTCCTGTCTCTGGCATCTAAGTGCGACCACTACGACATTCGTCAATGCACTACGACAGAAAAGAACAATTTGCTGATTCTTATGACGTGTTGACCGCCGTCAACGCAAAGTCTAGACCGCGATGCGGCGAGCCCGCACAGCGAGCGCCGCCGTCTAGACCGAACAGTGTCAGATTCTGTTAGTGGCTCTCTCCGCGGCGGACCTGCCACCTGTAGGTAATGAAGACACTCCTGTCGCTCAAGCGACTGATCCGTTTTCCAGCCGCGACGCGAAGGACACACGCATGCCGGCCCTGTACTTGCCCGATGCCCGCCCAATGAGCATCTCGGCGGCGAAGCGCCCCAGGCCGAACGCATCCGTGCAGACGGATGCAACCTTCACCGGCTCGCCCTCGCACGTCTTGCATACCAGCAAGATATCCTGCGGGTATCGAATACCTCGGCGGTGAAGTTGCGGCAGGAAGGTATCCACAACGGCGCGATTGAAGATAAGCCCTGCCGTGGGGCGGGGCAGCTGGCTCAGGTACCACTCCAACAGATCCGCCGACTCCTCCTGCCGGCAGTAGTAGACCCGGTCCATCGAGTCGGCCAGGCCTGCCAGCCGCGTGGCGTATCGATAGCCCGCCTCCATGAAGAGGGCATCCGTTTCCGGCTGGCGATTCGCGCCGGCACAAGGACATTGCCGGCATAGAACAGTTCGCGGTGCCCCCCCGCGACCAGGAAATTGACAGCCTGCAGCGCCTCTGCGAAGCAATCCACGACGACCGCATCCGCGCGGGCGTCCAGCGGCCAGTGGTCCACGCACACCACCGGCAACCCGGCGGCCAGATAGCGCGTCACCATCTCATGGTCCAGAACGTGGATGTTGATGACACCCAGGACCTCCCCCACATCCTGCTCCCGGATCGTGTCCTCCACCCGTGAGAACTTTCCCTCCACCCACCGCAGCACGCATCGGTACCCGGCGTGTTCGCTGGCAGCCAAAATGCCCTGATAGATCCGGCCAAAGTAGCCGCCGGGAACTTCCGGCTGAACCCAATCGGCCGCGAAGACGACGATGGCTCGCCGGTGACGGAGGCGCTGGTAAGTTTCGATCCCTTGGGGGATTGTGAACGTGGGTTGCCCGGGCGTTCGAACGATCAACCCCTCCCGCTCCAGCACCTGCAATGCGCTGCGGATCGTGCCGCGGGCCACTCCGTGGATCCGGGCAAGCTCCTGTTCGGAGGCAAAACGGTGCCGTTGCGCATCGGCGACGATCTGCGCTCGCAGTACGTTGGCTATTTGAAGGTAAACGTGGCTGTTCGAAGCGTCCGGTGACTGCTCGGAACTCATACAGTATGAGTGTAGTGCGGGCACGCCTCCGCTGCAATCCGAAGTGCGGGTGCCGGGCCACTCTGACCTTCACGCCCATAACCGCGCGAGGTATTCGGGTGCGAGGGAGCAATCGGCATGCACAGGACTCCCGCGCTTTCGTAAGAACTGCAAGAACAAGCGCTTACATAGCTACTGCAGATCCCGAATAACGTCCTGGCCTGAGCCTCCATGGACGCAAGACCGTACCTCCTGGCCGCTGCCAAGCCAGGGACCGAGTCTACTGAAACGCCTCCGGGTGGCGAATGGCGTGCACGAGCTGCGCTACCTGCCGCGCCGGGACCACATCGTGCACCCGCACGATCTGCACACCGGCAAGCGCACACAGTGCCACGACTGCCAGCGTCCCGCACAGCCGCTGGTCCGCCGCCTCGATCCCCAGCACATTCCCGATGAACCGCTTGCGCGACGGCCCCACCATCACCGGCAGCCCCAGGACGTGCAACTGCTCGACCCGCCGCAGGACCTCGAGATTGTGGAACGTGTTCTTGGCAAACCCGATCCCCGGGTCGATGATCATCCGGCTGCGCTCGATGCCAGCCGTTTCCAGCTGGGCCACGCGCTGCCGGAAGTACTCGATGACCTCCGCCACCACGTTCTCGTAGTGCGCCTCCTGGAGCATCGTCCCGGGAGTGCCCTTCATGTGCATCAGGACCACCGGCACACCGCGGCCGGCCACCACCGCCGCCATCGCCGGATCGTGCTGCAGCGCGGACACGTCGTTGACGATGTCGACCCCAACATCCAGCGCTTCCGCCGCCACGGCCGCGCTGCGCGTATCCACCGACAAGATCGCATCCGGATGCCCCGAGCGCAGCCGCTCGATCACCGGTACGATCCGCCGCAGCTGCTCCTCGGCCGGCACGTCCGCCGCCCCGGGCCGGGTCGACTCCCCGCCGATGTCCAGGATATCCGCCCCCTCCGCCAGCATCCGCTCGGCCTGGGGAACCGCCGCCCCCGCGGCAGCGAATCGGCCCCCGTCGCTGAAGCTGTCCGGAGTGACATTGAGAATGCCCATAACGAGCGACCGCCCGGTCATATCCAGCCGCCCGTGCGGCGTGTCGATCGTCCCGCTGAACCGCGTCTGCGACATTCCAGCACTCCGGTTACACGCGCTTTCCTCTCACCACTTCCGTCGCTGCGGCTGACTGTCCTCTTCCCCGTCGTTCTGGCCTCTCGCCTCCGCCGTTGCCGACGGTCCCCTGTACCCTGTCCCCTGTCCCCTACGGCACCGGCCGCACCTCGCGCCATCGCGGGAAATAACGTATCACCACGTCCTTGCGGCTGTGCATCCGGAAGTAGTCCCCCATGCCGATCCCGCTTGCCTCCGCCAACGACGGATCGTCGAACATGTCGTCCAGCGTCGCCAGGGCCCGCCCGTCGCGGCGATAGAAGAACCGCCCCAGTTCCGCATCCAGGATCGTCACACCGTGGTCCAGCCACACCCCGCCCCAGAAGTGGTTGGGCCACTCCAGCGACGCACCTTCCGGCCGGAGCATGTAGACCAGCCCGGTCTTCACCTGCCACCCCTGCACCGCCGCCACGCGCTCCGCCAGTTCGGCTGCCATCATCGAGTAGGTGTCGCAGAACGTCCCGCGGGTCCACAGGATACTCCCCGGGTTGCCCCTTGCACCGGCCCCAGACCACGTACCGCTGCTGATCAGCACCTGCGGCTGGCACAACACCAGGGCACATGCCGCCAGCTGGTCCGCCCGTCCTTCGATCCGCTCGACGACGGCCCGGGCCATCGGCATCAGGGGGTCCGGCCCCAGCAGGTCGATCGGCTCGGCCCTGTCGGCGACCAGGTACCGCCCGCCCTCGCGCCGGTATCGAGGCAGCTTGGCCAGCAGGTAATCGCACATCCGCGGGAAAAAGTCCGGCGTCCTGCCATCGCTGGGCCGCTCAGCCTTCCCCTCCCGTCCCGCCGCGTGCGTCAGCAGAACGCTCCGCTTCCAGCCGAACACGAACGAGGCCGACGAGACGCCGCGGCCACCGTCCGCGTCACTCCATTTCAGTGTCAGTTGCCCCCGCATGATCTCGCGAGGGTCGATCCGATACGCCAGATCGTACCGCGCAAGACCGTACTCATTCGCTGTCAGCCTGACTGGCACCGCATCGATCGGCTCGACCGAATCCCCCTGCTCCACCCACACCTGAAACGGCCGACTGGCGACGAACTTCGCGTAGCCGCGGTTCGGTCCCCAGTTGGGCCCGCCCAGCCGGATCTCCTGCAGGATCGCCGCTGGCGCGCCCAGGTACAGGTCCCCGAACAGCCGCGCATCGTGTGCATGCCCCAGCGTCGGCGACCACTGCATCAACTGCTCGCAGCCGACCGTCCGCCAGCGGCTCACGTTCAGGCCGATACACTGCCCCGCCGCCAGACTCTCCAGCCCCAGCGACCGCCACGGCACCGCGACATCCACCTCCCACCGCCCCGCCTCGTGCCGCGTTCGCGCCGCGACCTCAGCCGGCCCGGCTCCGGCCTCCCTCCTGGCTGTCATGTCCGCCGGCACGAACCCGCTATGCAAGGTGTTCCAAGCGGATTCCATCCGCCCGTCGGGCAGGATCGTCACCTGGCAGTACCGCCAATGGTCGTGCCGCGGATCAATGCTCACAGCTATGTGGTCGTTGCGCCACAGCTCCTCGCCATCCAGCCGCATCTGCTCCATCCGCGGCTCGTCGCACACCACCCGCAAGTACAGGTTCGTGGAATCGTATGCCGCCAGCACCCGCGTCCGCACCGCCCGGGGACTGGCCGGCCACCCGGCCAACTCCTGCGCCGAATCGACATCCGTCCCATCCGTCCAGGCCATCTCCCCCAGCGGCGTCAGCTGCGCCCAGGCGTCCGAACCCGCCTCGTTCAGCAACACGCCAAACCGGCGGACCGGGATCGGCCGCGACCAGTCGTTCAGAGCATACGTCGGTCTGGGATCACTCGTGTTCGCACTCACGGGCAACTCCTTTTCGGAACCATCAACGCAGCCAAGCTACCGAATGGCATTCGGATTGACAAGACGCACTCTTGTTCGTCGTTGTACCCATTGCGCGTGGACGCTCGGGGGCTGGAGGAAAGGAACCCGAGAGGCCCCTTGAACGGACGAATCGGGCTCCTCGCCTCTGGCTTACGGATGATTGCCCCAAAAAGAACAGGCGGTCTTTCGACCGCCTTTCAGATCCCCTTCCTCGTTCTGCCCCCGCGCGCCGCCTCAACTCGGCTGTGGCAGCGGGCCCGGGCCGAAGCCGGGCTCCGGCGGGGGGTTGCTGGCCGGCCGCGCCGCACGGGCGCAGCGTGTTCATCGATCAGGTCGCTGATCGTCGGCTTGTGCAGCGGCTCGCCGCGCATCAGGCGCTTGATCTCGTCGGCGTCCAGCGTCTCGTACCGCAGCAGCGCCTGGGCGATCGCCTGGAGCTTGTCGCGATTCTCGCTGATCACCTTGCGGGTGTCCGCCTGGGCCTCGTCCACCAGGACCTTGATCTCGGTGTCGATCGAGCGAGCCGTCGCGTCACTGTGCTCCCGGTTGCCGCCCATCTCGAACCAGCGGTTGCGGCCGTCCTCACCGTAATAGATGAAGCCGACCTTGTCGCTCATGCCCCAATCGGTCACCATCCGCTTGGCGATCTCGGTCGCCTGGCGGATGTCGGCGGCTGCGCCGCTGGAGATGTCGTCGCAGAACATCTCCTCGGCCACGCGTCCGCCGAAGCAGATCCTCAGCATCGCCAGGCAGTACTTCTTCGTGTAGAGCGTGCGGTCCTTTTCCGGCAGGCTGAAGGTCGCGCCGCCGTAGGGCCCGCGTGGGATGATGCTCACCTTGTGGATCGGGTCGGCCTCGGGCACCAGGCTCTGGACCACCGCGTGGCCGGCCTCGTGGTAGGCCGTCGTGGCCCGCTCCTTCTCGTCGACCTGGCGGCTCTTCTTGGCGCGGCCCCAGCGGACCTTGTCGCGGGCCTCCTCCAGGTCCTCCATCTCGACGCTGTCCTTGTTGGCCATCGTCGCGATGATCGCCGCCTCGTTGATGACCGCCGCCAGGTCCGCCCCGCTGAACATCGGCGTGCCCCGGGCCAGCCGGGCCATCTCCACGTTCGGGCTCATCTTGACCTTGCGGGCGTGCACCCGCAGGATCTCCAACCGCCCCTTCACGTCCGGCAGCGGCACGTAGACCTGCCGGTCGAACCGCCCGGGTCGCGTCAGGGCCGGGTCCAGCACGTCCTCGCGGTTGGTCGCCGCGATCACGATGACCTGGTCCGACGAGTTGAAGCCGTCCATCTCCACCAGGATCGCGTTGAGCGTCTGCTCCCGCTCGTCGTGCGCCGCCGTTCATGCCCATGCCGCGCTTCCGGCCGACCGCGTCGATCTCATCCAGGAAGATGATGCACGGGGAGTTCTCCTTCGCCTGGCGGAACAGGTCGCGCACCCGGCTGGCGCCCACGCCCACGAACATCTCCACGAAGTCCGAGCCGCAGATGCTGAAGAACGGCACCTCCGCCTCGCCGGCGATCGCCTTGGCCAGCAGCGTCTTGCCGCAGCCCGGCTCGCCCACCAGCAGCACGCCCCGCGGGATCCGCCCGCCCAGCCGCTGGAACTTCCGCGGGTTGCGGAGGAACTCGACGATCTCGCTGACCTCCTCCTTGGCCTCCTCGACGCCCGCCACGTCCGCGAACGTGACGCTCGTGCTGCTCCTTGGTGCTCATGCGGTGCCGACTGCGCCCGAAGTTGCCCAGCATGCCGGCCCCGCCGCTGGCCATCCGCAGCTGACGGAACAGGAAGAACCACAAGAAGCCGAACACCAGCAGCCACGGTAGCGTGCCGATGAGAACGTCGTAAAAGACGCTACGGTTGGTGTCGAAGGTCGTCGGGACGGTCCAGTTGCCCTGCTCGTCGACCAGCCCCACCATCTGGTAGAACTGCGGGCTGCCCAATAGCGCCGGCAGCACCTCCACCTGGAACTGCCCGCCCTTGGTCTGTTCCTTGTCCGGCCTGAGCGTACCCATGATCGAGTTGCCCCGGATCGTGATCTTCTCGATCCGGCCCTGGGTAACGTAGGCCTTCAGCTTCTCCACGCTGACATCGCTGGGATGCTGCATCGACTGCGAGAGCAGCAGAAACAGCAGCATCGCCATCCCGAAGAACATCATCCAGCCCACCATGCCTTTGGGCATGCGGGACAGGGGCGGCTTCGGGAGCTGGTTGGGGGATTGCTGGTCGTCGCTTCTGTTGGGTCTGTCCGACATCAACCTCTCACTTATGTCAAAAAACGCAGGTCCTGGCCCTGGGCAACGGGGCCAGATCCCGGCCAAGAGCCCCATCAATCTATCTTATCGGGTAGGAATAGCCAGTCCAACGGCAATGGGCCGAACAGGAAGGCGCATGGCCGCCGCGGCCAGAACTCGGCCAAATATCGCCAATACGACTACGAAACTGAAGTTATTACCACGAAGACATCATTTGTTCAACCATGCGTTCCGCCAAATCGTCCAGGGCGGCGTCGGCTGCATTGTCGAACGTCTGGCCTATGGGTGGGACATACTCGATGGACTGCACGAAGCGTGGTTGGTCGACCAGGACTTGGCCACTTCGCAAGTCCTTCCACTGGAAGCGGATAACAAACGTAGCCTGGAGCTCGCGGGGCTGGCCTGTGTAGTACATGCGGCCCAACGTGTTCTGGCGAACTTCGAGGATCTCGCCGCTGATCATCGTATCAGCCGTACTCTTATCTGCGATCCGGTAGGGCGTGTCTTGCAAGATCCGTTTCTGCAGGGACTCGGTCAGTGTGAACTCCAACCCCCGCCGGAACTCCCGCGACTGGAACATCTCCACGTAGACCGTCCGAACGTTGGCCGGAAACGGCCGCCGCAGGCTGTACCCGCACCCGCTACAGACCGCGCAGGCCAGCATCAGCCCGGCCACGCAGACCGACTGCAATCGTCCAGCGCGCCAATCCGTTGTCGTTAGATATCCGTCTCTGGAACATGGCGTTTGCCACCCTGAAACCTTCGTTTGCTAGCCGTTGCCCCTGCTGGCCGGTGCGCTCGCCGGACTTGCGCCTCCAGCGCCTGCGGGTCCGCCCGGCCGGGTCGTCACCAGCACCGACAGGCGGCTGCGGGCCTCGACTGCCGCGGCACTGTCCGGCCAGCGGCTGACCACCTCGCGGAAGTAGATTGCGGCCGCCTCGGCGTGCTTCTGGCGACCATACCACTTACCGATCATCAGGTGCTTGGCCGCCAGCGTCTCATCAATGCGGCGGATAAATGCCGCGATATTCTCCTGCTCGGCAAACTCCGGGTACCGCTCCCGGAACGACAGAAACCGCTCCCGGGCCTCCAGGAGGGCAGAGTCGTCATACGCCAATCCCGGAAACCGCGCCAGCGCCGACTGGGCCGACATGAGCAGAGCCAGCCGCGGGTATCGGCCGCGAGGAAACTCCTGCGCAAGCCGGGCATACTCGGTCTCGGCCAGGGCGAACTCGCCATTGCGGTAGTAGTAGTCGGCCTTGGCCTTGATGGCGTCCTCGGCCAGGGCCGCGCCCGGTGCCCGTAACACAACCTTGTCGAGGATGTCCAGGCCCTCTTCGTACGCCGGCGCCCGGAAGATCCAGACCTTCTGCTTCACGCCGGCCAGAAAGGCCACTCCGATGGCGAACTCGTTCCGCAGGACCCGCTCCTCCCCCTCCAGCCCGGGGAACAGGTCCAGCGTCTTTTCGTACTGCTTGTAAGCCTGCATCCGGTTGTCCAGGGCCAGCTCGGCATCGCCCAAGGCCACCATCGCGTCGGACCGCAGGTCGCTGGCGGGATACTTCTTAAGCCATTTCTTCAGGCGGTCCTTGGCCTGTTGGGGACGGTTCTCAGCCAGGTCGATCATGGCCAGCTGCAGGTCGCCCTGCTCGGTACCAGGAACCGGCGACGGGGTAACCGACCAGGTGCCCGTGACGGGGTTGTAGACCTGCCGCTCGGGATACATCGGCGGCTTCGGCGCCGCCGCCAACCGGCTGCACAGTGCCGCGGTGCAAACCACGCCGCAGCAGATCGCTCGATAGAGAGTTGTCTTGGCCATTAGGGTGCGGCCTCGTAGCCAGTCCAGGATTACGCCAGCCAATGGGTTAGGATTATAAGGCGGAGCACGGCCAGGGGCCAGAGGCAACCCGGCACGATCCATCAACAACTCTCCCTAGCGTCCTCCGTGCCGACATTATCAGCCGCCGCCTGCACGGTCCCCGGTTCGCCCGGTCGAGACGCTGCCGGACGCAGGAGTGCCCGCCGCACCGCCTCGCTGGTACGCAGCGGCCGCCCCGCCAGGTGCGCTACGTACGCGTCCAGCAGGGCGAACCCTCTCCCTGCAACCCGTTCTGGCCGCCCAGCCTGCAGCGCCGCTGACAGGGCCGCGTCCACCTTCAGCCGCTGCCCTACCTTCGGCGAGCACTCCGCGCAGACCAGCCCGCCCGTATTCAGCCCGAAGGCGGCCGGTTGCCCGGCTTGGGCCGGCTTGCCGCAAATGCCGCACCGCTCCCACTGCGGCTGGTGTCCGGAATACTGCAGCACCAGCCACATCAGCCGCACCAGGCTGGCCAGGTTAGGCTTGCCCGGTCCGATATGGGCCAGGAACTTGCAGAGCACCTCGAAGAGCTCCGGGTGCGGATCGGCCTCCGGCAGCGAAGTGACGACCATCTCGGCGGCGTACTGGGCGGTCATCACGGCTGCCAGGTCCCGACGCACGTTCGGGAAGATCTCCTGCTGCCGCCACTCGCGGAGCGTCGAGAGCCGCCCCTCGCTGGCTGCCGGCCCCGCCGACCAGACCACTTGCCCCAGCTCCAGCAGGTCCACCCCCACGGCCACCTTCGTCTTGGTCGAGCGCTTCTGGCCCTTGGCGATCAGGCGGACCAGGCCGTGCGCAGCCGCAAACAGCGTCAGCACTTGGCTGGTCTCGCTGTAGTCGTGCCGGCGAAGGCAGACCGCGCTGTCCGTGAAGATGGCCATGCTACGGCCTCGCCTCTTCCTTGGCCGTCCCGCTCTGCCTCTCGATGTGCACCCGCACCCGGCTGATCCGGCGCTCGTCCGCCATCAGCACCGTGATCTGCAGCCCGTCGATCGTCGAGCTTCTCGCCGACCTTCGGGATCCGCCCCAGACGGCTCAGGATCAGGCCGCCCACCGTGTCGTAGCCTTCCCCATCCGGCAGGTGGACATCGAACTCCTCGTTGAATTCGTCCACCCGCAGCCGCGCGTCGATCTCGCTGGTATTCTCGTCGATCCGGACGATCTCCGGGTGCTCCGGCGGCACGTCCTCCTCGTCCTCGATGTCGCCAACCAGCTCCTCGTAGATATCCGTCGTGGTGACCACGCCGGCCGTGCCGCCATACTCGTCCAGCACGATGGCGATCTTGGTCTTCTGCTTCTGAAACTCCCGCAGCAGGCCCCGCACCGTCTTCATGTCCGGCACGAAGATCGCCTTGCGCATCACCTGCCGGATGTCGAACGGCTGGGCCGCGTTCAGCGTCAAGAGGTCCTTGGTATTGAGGATCCCCAGGACGTTGTCCAGCGATTCCTCGTAGACGGGCATGCGGCTGTAGCCCTGCTCGGCGATCAGCCGCTTGATGTCCTCCAGGGACGAGCGCACCTCCACGGCGATCACCTCGATCCGCGGCGTCATGATCTCCGTCACGTGCTGGTCCCGCAGTTCGATCGCCGAGACGATCATCTCCTTCTCGTCCTCGGCCATATGCCCCTGGGCCTCGCCTTCACTGACGGCGTCGAGGATCTCCTGCTCGATCTCGGCGATCGCCTCGTCCGGGTCCGGCCGCCGTCCCGACAAACGCCGCACCAGGTTGTCCAGCCCCTCCCTGGCCGCCACCAGCGGGCGGAACGGCACGCCCATCGCCAGCAGCACCGTCGCCGCACGGGCAATCAGCGCCTCTCCGGCGTACTCCGCCCACACGTGCGGCAGAACCACCCCGAAGACCATGACGATCGCTGCCGCAATGCCGAAGCTGGCGGCGAGAGTCCCCAGGCTGGCAGCGTACCCGCCGATCATGAACAGCCACAGTACGACGAAGCCCAGCGCCAGGTGGGCCAACGTCCGGGCCATCGCCACCGCCAGAATCAGTTCCTCCCGTCGCGCAAAGAGCCTGTCCACCAGATCCGCCCGGCCGCGCCCTTCCAGGCGCTCCTCCAGCCGCACCCGCGACATCTCGCGCAGCGCCACGCTCAGCGCCGCAAACAGCATGGACGCCGACAGCAGCCCTATGCCGACCAGTATCGCTACGCCTTGCACCGCCCGAACGCTCCTTTGTCCATCCCGGCCGCGTATACCCGCCCGTACCCCAGCCTCGCCCAGGATCCGGTCCTCCTTGCGATGCATGCGGGCCGCAGCCGCCTCGCTCGTGTCGTCATATCCCAGCAGGTGCAGCAAACCATGTACCATGTATAGCAGCAGTTCCGCCGGGGCCTTCACACCCCGTCGCCGCGCCTCGCGCTGCGCGATCGGCCAGCAGACGTTCACTTGGCCGGCCGCCCAGCCGCGCCGGCCGTCCCCCAGGTCAAACGCGATCACGTCCGTCGGCCCCGGATGTCCCAGCCACCGCTCGTTGAGCCGCTGTATGCCGGCTGCACCCAGGATCACGACTTCCAGGTCGCACCCACGGACGCCGACGCACCGTAGTACGTGCCCGACTGCCTCCCGGATCTTGCTGTCCGACAGCGCCCTGGCCGCGCTGCGGCGCACGATACTGACGTGAAACCCGCCTTCGCGACTGTTTGATTTGCGCTTTGGCATTCCGTAGTTAGTCGCCGCCGCCTACGCCGACTGCACCGCCTTGGGCCTCGTCCCGGCCGTACTGCCCGGCTCCTTGGCCGACGGGTATGCGATCCTTCCGTGATAGATCGCGCACAGGCTCTTGACGATGGACTCTTCCACCTTGTGCACGTCCCGAAGCGTAATGTCGCACTCCTCGAACTGCCCGTCCGCCAGCCGCTCCATCACCATCTGGTGCACCAGCCCCTCGATCCGCCCCGGCGTCGGTTCGGACAGCGCCCGCACCGCGCTTTCCACGCTGTCGGCCAGCATCAGGATGGCCGCCTCCCGGCTGCGCGGCTTGGGACCCGGATAGCGGAAGTCGCTCTCGGCCACCGGCTGCCCGCCGTTCTGACGGTCGGCCGCCTGGCGGTAGAAGTATCGCACCAGCGTCGTGCCGTGGTGCTCGCTGATGAACGGCCACAGCGCCCGCGGCAGGCCATACTCTCTCGCCAGCTCCAGCCCGTCCTTGACGTGCCCGATGATGATCAACAGGCTCATCGTCGGCGCCAACCGGTCGTGCCAGCTCGCCCCGCCTGACTGCTGGTTCTCCACGAAGTATCGCGGCTTGTTGATCTTGCCAATGTCGTGGTAATACGCCCCGACCCGTGTCAGCAGGCCGTGCGCGCCGATCGACTCGGCCGCCGCCTCGGCCATGCTGCCCAGCATCAGGGCGTGGTTGTACGTGCCGGGCGCCTCACGGGCCAGCCGCCGCAGCAGCGGCTTATTGATGTCGCACCACTCCAGCAGCGTCATGCCGGTCACGATCCCGAAGAACCGCTCCAGCAGCGGTAGCGCCCCCTGCAGCAACAGGCTCGCGCCCAGGGCCGCGCAGCCGGCCACCGCCGCAGCAATGGCGGCCGAACCGATCGGCTGCAGCATCGACAGGTCGGTCGCCAGCGACAGGACGAAGGCCGCCACACCCGCGGCCAGGCCCACCATTGCCAGCTTCGTGCGGGTGCGGATATCGCCCAGCAGTGCGACCGCCACCAGCGTCGCCCCGACGAGCACGATGTACGTGGCCATGGGTTGGTTCTGGCTGCCCTGCAGCGCCAGCACCGCCAGCAGCGCCGCGGCGAACGTCACGCCGATCGCGTATCGCTGCTGCGCCGCAATGGCCACGATCGAGCCGATCAGCCAGACCGGCACGATCGCCCAGCGGTCCGCGTACGGCAGGTCCGACGTAGCGATCCAGCGGCAGATCGCCACCCCTCCCAGCAGCAGCAGGACCAGTTCCGCCGTCTCCGTTATGCTGCCCAAGACCGGCGTACGGAACCGCAGTGTGTACACCGCCAGCGCCAGCACCGTCGCCAGTACCACAACCGACATCCCCAGTCGGTGCAGCACGAGTGCGCCGTGCATCTGCGGATCGCTCCGCATCTTCATCGTGTGCGCCGTCCGCTCGGCCCGCAGCAGGTCCAGCATGGTCTCGGTAATCGTGCTGTCGGCCGGGGCGAGCGTCTGCCCCTCGGCGTACGCCTCGGTTCGGTTGACCGCCCTGGCGGCCAGCTCCATCCGCTGCTGCGTCTCGACCGGGTCATACACGTAGACCGGCCGCATCTCGCCGGACGCCTGTCCGGTGAAGGCCGCGGCCAGATAGTCCCGGAAACCCTTGCGGACATCCTCGTTCACGTCCCGTGGCAGGGACGACAGGATCGCCTTGACCGCCTCGTCCAGCTGGTTGCGACTGCCCAGGTCGTACGTGTACGTCAGGAAACGGGTCCGCTGGTCCGCGCTGGTTGGGTCGAAGACCTTCGGCTCGGCTACCAGGCTCTTGGGCTGGCGGGCCTCGGCGGCCTTGCCCCAGATCACCGGCGCCTGGCCAGCGACCGCACCAGGTCCGTCGTGATCTGCTGCCATTGCTGCGTCTGTTCGCCGGCCAGCTTCCGCAGCGACTCATACGCCCCCTCGCCAAAGCTCCACGGCGCCGCCGCGCTGCGGCCGGGACCGCTCGCCTGGGCGAGCTGGGCCTTGAAGTCGGCGTAGGTCTGGCCGCGGGTCAGCATCTCGGTCAGGGCCTGCAGGTCCTTCTCCACCGAGGCGATCAGCTCCGTATTCAGCCGGTAGTAGTTGGGCGTGCCGCGCCGGGCGACGTCCTGCTCCCGGGCCGCCCGGATCGGGTTGTCCCACGCGAAGTCCACTCGGGCAACGATCGGCCGGTCGATCCGCTGCCCCACTCGGTACGGCAGGCTCGTCTGGCCGTACAGGATCACCAGGCATGTCGCCACCGCGAACAGGCCCAGCAGGATCGACGGCACCACAATATCTTTGCGCAGCAACCGTGCGGCCTGCCCCAGATGCACGTTGTGCACGCGGCGCAGCTCCCGTCGCCGGTTGCCCTGCCGGCCGAATGGCCAGATTCCCACGTTCCTCAATAGCCTGCTCATCTTACGTGCGAAAACCCGGCGCGGCAGCCGTGTCGCCGCCCGCCGGGTCGGCCTCCTGTGATCATCCGTTTGCCTTCGGCTCGTCCTGCTCCGCTTGCCGCGCGGCGTACGCCTCGTCGCCTCCGGCCAGGTCCTGGCGCATCCGCCGCGGCCGCTCGGCCGGGTAGCCTCCGTTGCCGTTGCGACTGCCGTAAGCGTTGACGATGTTCTGCACCAGACGGTGCCTCACTATATCCTGGTCCGTCAGACGGACCACGGCGATGCCATCGACGTCCCTGAGCCGGCCCACCGCATCGATCAGCCCGCTCTGCTCGGGCTTCTCCAGGTCGACCTGGCTGTCATCGCCCGTGACGATCATCTTGCTGTGATGACCCAGCCGCGTCAGGAACATCAGCATCTGGCTGACCGTCGCGTTCTGCGCCTCGTCCAGGATGATCGCCGAGCTGTTCAGCGTCCGCCCCCGCATGAACGCCAGTGGAATGACCTCGATCACGTCATTGGCCATGAACCGCCGCAACTGGTCGAACCCCATCATGTCGTGCATGGCATCCAGCAGCGGCCGCAGGTACGGGTTGACCTTCGCCTGCAGGTCGCCCGGCAGGTAGCCCAGCTTCTCGCCCGCCTCCACCGCCGGCCGGACCAGCACGATCCGCTTGATCGAGCCCAGCTTCAGCAGGTGCGCGGCCATCGCCACCGCCAGGTACGTCTTGCCCGTCCCGGCCGGGCCCAAGCAGAACACCAGGTCGTGCTGGGCAATGGCGTCCACGTAAGTACGCTGCCCGGCCGTCCGCGGCTGGACCTGCAGGTCCCGGCTGAACACATCGATCCGGTCGGACAGCACGTCCTCCCGGCGGTTGGCCGCCAGGATCAGGTCGGCCACCTCCTGGTCGGACATCGCCCCGCGGCGACGGAGCACGGTCTCCTGCATCTGCTGGATGATCTCAGCCGCCCGCCCCACGGTCGACGAGTCGCCCGCCAGATACACGGAGGAGTCTCTGGCCGTCACGCGGATGCCCAAGGCGTCACGGAGCATCCGAAGATATCGGTCCGAGGGACCAAACAGGACTGCGCGGTTCGTTTCCTCTTCCAGCGTAATAATCAGTTCCAAGGTGTGTACACTGCTCCTTGTTCTGAAATCCCGACGGGTCGTCCGTCGCACAAAGGAAAAACGGCGCTACCGCAGGTAGACCAGCAATGCCCAAGCTGCCGGCGCAGCCAGCAACGGGCTGTCCAGCAGGTCGAACACGCCGCCAAAACCGGGCAGCAGACTGGCTGAGTCTTTCTGCTTCGCGCCGCGCTTCAGCAACGACTCCATCAGGTCTCCAATCTGACCAATGCCTCCGAGCAGGGCACCGATCAGCCCTGCCCACACATAGACCGCTGGCTCAGTTGGATGCTGAATCACGTCTGTCCTAATTATAACAGATGCACGCATCAAAAGCACCGATATTGCGGCTGCCCCAGCCAGCCCGCCGACCAGCCCCTCGACCGTCTTTCCCGGACTCAACCAGGGTATAAGCTTGTGCCGCCCAAAGGCCATGCCCGTCCCATAGGCGAAGATGTCCGTGCTCTTGACCACAACTACGAATCCAAGCAGCAGCCATGCCCCGCCCGGACCAGCCACGTCCTGCCGCATCCGCACGAGAAAACTGGCCAGCAACCCGATGTAAACACTGCTAAACCAAGTACTTGCGATGTTCTGGATCGCGCCGTCCGTCTGCCTCCGGGCCATGATAGCCGCGACGCTGCCGACCAGCGCCACCACCAACAGCCAGACCAGCAGACGGTCCGGCGTCACTCCCTGCACGTTCCGGGCCAGCCACGGGTGGATGGTCAGCAGGCACGACATCAGCAACGCCCAGCCCGCCGCTGGCTGCATACCGGCCCCGCAGCACATCGCGATCGTCTCCGCCGTGGCAGCTGTCACCAGCACCGCCGCCAGCAGGGTCACCAGCCCGCCCCGCAAGGCTAGCCCGGCCCAATCGACTGGGCCGGCCGTTCCCCCGGCCCTTGGGGCAAGTCGAGACAGGCCGGCATCGGCCAGCAACAGGCCAAGCGCGGCGACCAACAGGATGGTGCCGATGACGACCCTCTGCCTGACCAACGCCGCCTTGCTCTTGCCCAATGTCGAGGTTTGCAATGTCTCTAATCCCGCGTCCAACCGTCCGATAGCCTACCCTGCGCCACAGACCCTATCTTATCATCGGCCATCCGCATTTGCAGGATCGCTCAGGCGTTCTTCAACTGACCGGCCGCGGGACCGCCGCACAGACCGGGCACGACTGGTTGTGCGGCGGACAAGGCATACAATGGGCCGCACCGACTTGCGATCAGGCTTCCACAACCATGGAGGACACGGGCATGCAATGCATAATTCGGGCTTGTATAGTCGTAATATCCGTCTTGGCCCTCTGTACGGACTCCTTTGGCGCAGATGACCCGGCCGGTGACGAGCCGGCCACTGGTGACCCGGCCGGCGGCCACGGAGCCGGCGCCTCGCAGCCAAGAAGTCCTGCTCACCAGCGGGCGACAGGTCTTCAGCCTTCGTCTCGACCAGGACTGGTCGGCACCGTGGCCCGCGTGGATGTGGATGTCCAGCCAGGTCGAGGAGGTGGCGCCGAAGTACCAGGGCCTGTTCCTGGCGATGGATGATGCCAAGGGCGTCCTGGGCGGCACGCACATCCTGGTGACCTCGTCGCGGGGCGGCGTGGCCCTGATCAACCGCGCTAACAATGACTGTACGTTCTATGCCGAGTCGGTCAACGCGCACAGCGCCGAACTCGTCCGCGACCGCTGGATCGTCGTGTGCTCTTCCATCCGTAGCGACGAGCTGCAGGTGTTCAATCGTTTCGACGAGAACCGCCCGGCCACGAAACTGGCAAGCATCCCGCTCAAGGCGGCCCAAGGCGCGGTATACGACTGGCGGGGCGAGGTGCTCTGGGCCCTGGGTGGGGAGGAGCTGCTCAAGACCCGGATCATCGAAGGCAAGGGCGGAGCGCCTGTAGCCATTGAGGCGCTGAAGCGCTACCCCCTGCCGGCGCCGGATGGCCACGACCTTTTTCCGTACTTCCACTACCAGCAGCCGCCGGGCCGTACCCCCGACACCGCCAAGGGGTTGTTCGTGACCACGGGCGAGGCGGTCTACGTCTTCGACCTAGCCAGCGAGACGTTCCAGCCGTTCGAGCCGCTGGCCGGCGAGAGCAATGTCACGAGCGTCGGGGACAACCTGCGGACGGGACAGATCCTGTATACGAAGGCGGACCCGGACTCGTCGTTCACCGGCAGCGTGCGGTTCCTGCGGCCGGATTCATCGCGAATGCTGCCGCCGAAGATCGGGGTGTACCCGACGCGGATCTACAAGGCGCGGTGGAACCAGCCGAACCCGTTTTCGTACCGCGCCGACGCCGAAGCTGGCGTGCGGTGATAAGTACTACTGCCCCTTTACAGCGTTGTAGAACACCATCGTCGGCGAGCCGCCGAAGGCGATGGCCATCCACGCCGCCTCGTCGATCTCATCCTGGGTGAAACCCATCTTGCGGGCCTTGGCGATGTGCGCCTTGGTGCACGGTTCGCAACGGGCCAGTACCGACAGTGCGATCGCAATGGCCTGCTTGGCAGGTACATCCAGGGCACCCGGGGCATTGGCGGCCTTGAGGAACTCCTGGAATTTGCCCTGGATCGCCGCGATACCCGCCCCGGTCGCGTCTGTCCCGGTCTCCGCCGCTGCGCCACCGTGACTGCAGCAGCCCGCCTCTTCGCCTTGCTGGCCCATGTCGCTTCCTCCGGGGATATCCTTCGCCCTCGCCGTCACCGGTGCCCCATGTCCTGTAACGATCCGGACCCGGCCGCTGCCCTTCGTGACAGCCCGACCGATCGCAGCCGCCGCGTCGACACCCGCTTCGTGCAGTCGTTCGAGCAGCTGCGTCGCCTGGGCCTGCTCCATCGCGATCAGCAGCCCGCCGGAGGTCTGCGGATCGCAGCAGATGTCGAGCATCTCCGTCGTGAGCCCATCGCCCGCGGCCACGCGGTCGAGCGAGGACTCCCTGTTCCGCTCCGTCGCGCCCGGCACGACCCCGGCGGCTGCCAGGTCCCGCACGCCGTCAAACAGCGGGATCTGCTCGAACACAATCTCCACGTCCACGCCGCTAAGCCGGGCCATCTCGCCAAGGTGGCCCAGCAGGCCGAAGCCGGTAACGTCCGTGCAGGCACGGGCGCCGCAGGCGATCATCACCTCACTGGCTGCCTTGTTCAGCGTCGCCATCGACCGCGCCGCTGCTTGCAGGGCGGGTGGCGCCGCGCGATCGATCTGTCCGGCGAAGGACAGGATGCCGGTGCCGATCGGCTTGGTGAGCACCAACGCATCGCCGGGCTGGATGCCCGCATTCGTGACGATTCGGGCCGGGTCCATCACCCCCGTAACCGCGAAGCCCGCCTTGATCTCCTTGTCCTGGATGCTGTGGCCGCCGATGACCGCTACACCCGCCTCAGCCATCTTATCCAGGCCGCCGCGTAGGATCTCGCGGAGTACGCTGTCAGCCACTTCGCGGATGGGAAAGCCCACGATCGACAGGGCCGTCAGCGGCGCGGCGCCCATCGCATAGATGTCGCTGAGCGAATTGGCGGCGGCGATCTGGCCAAAGGTATACGGATCATCGACCGATGGGGAGAACACGTCGACCGTCTGCACCAGGGCCCGCCCATCGTCAAGCTGATAGACACCGGCGTCATCGCCGGCGCACGCGCCGACCAGTACCCGCGGGTCGGTGCTGAAGGGTAGGCCCGTCAGCGCCGCCTGAGCGCCGCCTGGTCGATCTTCGAGCCGCAGCCGGCCTTTTCGACCAGCTGCATCAGGCGGACCGTCGAGGCCGGTGCTTCCAGCCGCTCGCCCGCGCACAGGCACACGTCGCGGCGCTTAAGCGTATCGCACGGGCAGGCCAGCCTCGGGTCGCAGACGCAGTGGCCGAGCTTCATCGAACGCTGCATCACGCGCTTTCGCTTTTCGACATCCCTTGCGCTCACGTACGTCTCCGTCCTCCGTCATCGTGTGCCACTGGCAGTTTGCCTGCCAGTGCTACGGCCGGTACCCCGGGCGACCGACCCCCTGCTGCGCAGGGGGCTTGTACACCGTATGTTACTGGTAGCTTACCTGCCAGTGCGTCGCTTCTTGGCCGGGGAACTACCCGGCCGCCGCCAGTATCGCCGCACCCAGCGCCCCGGTCATCTGCGGCTGCGGCGCGACCCGCACGGGACAGCCCAGTTCTTCCGCCAATGCCGCATCCATCCCAGGAATCATCGCAACGCCGCCGGTGAAGACCACGGGCCTCTCGATGCGCCTCCCGGCCATGCCTGTGATCCGCCGCGCGATGGACGACTGCACCCCCGCCACGATGTCCTCGCAACAGGCTCCCGAGGCAAGCAGCCCCACGATCTCCGTCTCGGCGAAGACCGCGCACATGCTGCTGATCGCGGCGGGTCGCACACTTCGGCCCGCCAGGGCGCCGACCTGGTCCAGTGGCACGCCCAGCCGCCCGGCCGCCATCTCCAGGAACCGCCCGGTCCCGGCTGCGCAGCGGTCATTCATCTCGAAGTCGCGGACCTTGCCCCCGGGTGCGATCCAAATCACTTTGCTGTCCTGACCGCCGATATCGATTACCGTCGCCGCGTCCGGCACCTCGTGGCGGACGCCAGCCGCGTGGCAGGTGATCTCGGTAACGGTCGTATTGGCGAAACCGACAAGCCCGCGCCCGTACCCAGTCGCCACGATCCGGGCCACCGCGTTGCGGGTCAGCCGCGCCTGGTAAAGGGTCCGCTCCAGCAGGCCCTGCGCCAGCGCGGCCTGCGCGACGCCCTGATCGCACGCGCCGCACCCTACGACCCGGCCGTGTTCGGTATCGAATATGGCTACCTTGATCGCCCGGGACCCGGCGTCAATCCCCGCCGTAATCATGCCTGCCGCCCCCGCACCGTCTCGAACAGGGCCTCGACCCGCGTGGCGATCCGAGCGGAGTCGGACGGGGAATAGTCCGTCTCGATCCGCAGGTACGGCAGGTGGAGGTCCTCCTCCGCCAGACGCTTGACGTGACTGGTCTCCACGTCGTACGTCAGGCACGCCTGCCAGACCAGTTCGATCACACAGCATACCCGGTACTGCCCCGCCAGGTCCTTCAGCACGTCCATGCGCCGCCGGTTCGGGGTCATTACCGAACAGCCCAGGTGGAAGTATTTCTCGGCGATCGCCCGCAAGGGGTCAGCCGCGTTCTCGTCCACGTCCTCCAGGATCGGCTTGAGGCCGGTGCAGTTCTCCATCGCCACGACCAGCCCGCCGTGGTCCTCGATGATCTCCAGCACCCGCTCGGCCCCGTGTACGATCGGCACGCCGGTCAGCAGCACCCGCACGGGACCCGCTGGCAGGTTGCCGGGTCCGTTCGTAGTACCGGCTTCAGCCGGGCCTTTGTTTCTGCTATTGCACCCGCAGGAAGGCCCGCCTGGCGGCGGCACTACGAACGAGGGTGGTCCGTATATCTCGACCGCCCGCTCATACGCCTCGAGGTCGGCGGAAATGCCCGAGATGCTGCTCTTGAAGGTGATCAGCTGCCGGCCAGTCAGTGGCGGTGCGTCGGCCTTCATTACCTCCGCCAGCTGTCGCCGCAGCCGCCGCTCGCGGTTCATCAGCCGGATCGCCTCGCGCAGCCTGCAATCGGTGATCTGCACGCCGAATCGCCGCTCGATCTGGCCCTTGAGCCCGCGGACCTGGCTGACCCAGTGTTCGAGGGCATCGGCATCTGTCGGGCTTTTGCGGCAGCTCCAGCACGTGCATCGGCCGCGTCCGCCCCATCAGCTCGTACATCTTCTTCTTGCCGTCGCAGGTGGTCTCCGCCACGACCAGGTCCGCCATTTCCAGAAACGGGTTGCTTCCCTGCACGTGATAGCCGTACGTCGACTTGATCAGCGGACAGAGGTTGGCGGACAACTCCCGCTCGGCCGCGGGAATCGTCCGAGCCGATCCGCCGCACAGGCACACCGGCACGGCACCGGCCGCCAGGATCACCTCCCGAGGCGTGAACTCGCACAGGATACCCACGACGGGCCGGCCTGCGCGCTTTGTCTGTGTCGCATACTCGTGACAGCGTTGTAGCATTCCATTAAAATAATCGAGGGGACTACCGGCTGCGGCACCACTGGCCGCAGAGGCGCAGCTTGCCGTATCCACCCGGCCGCAAGCCGCCTGGGTCGGCGGCGAGAAACACCCAGCCGCAGCAGCATGGCCCCGGGGGGTAGACTGCTTCCGGCACTTTTCCTTGCGCTTGTGATTGCGATCGCCGCACGTTCCCATGGCTGTCCTCGCCGGGTCAGATCATACCCAGAGCGTCACCACTACCCAAGGCACCGCCACCCCCTAGGCCAAGAATTGACACAACCTGAAGTCGGTGGTAAACTTTGGATTATGCCTATCCGAGCAAGCATTAACGTATCGGTTACGCCCAGGCTGGCCAGATTCGTCCAGGAGATGGTCGCCACGGGCCGGTATCACTCCGTCAGCGAGGTCTTCCGGGACGCGCTTCGCCTCCTGGAGCAGTCCGAGCGCCGCCGGTTCCTCGAGGAGTGGCTGGTGGCCGGCCTCAAGCCCGACAAGCTGTCCAAATTCCAGCCCGACCTGCTGCCGGTGGCCCGCAAGCGCCTGCAGGCCCGAATCCAGGAGGGGTTGGATGCCTTGGACCGCGAGCGGCCGGCCAAGCCGGACGAGTTCTCCGCCCGCTGGCAGGCACGGGTCGATGCCGCAGCCAAGCGAGCCGCGCCAACCCGGCTCAAGCCGAAGCGCCGCAGGAAGTAGACTGCGGGGCTTTGGGTATCGCGCCGGAAGAGGACCGTCTCCCGGCGGACCTTGTCGTCCGTAACGTATCCTTTTGCGCTTGTCAGGGAACCTTGTACCGAACCTGCAAGGCACGCGGTTCGTCCGGTCTCCATTCTCCCAAGACAAGGTGGGCAAAGGGGATTGAACCTCCCTCGCCCACGAGTCGTCGAATGAACTGCAGAAGCAGCCTCGGCACGGGTACGGCCCGGCAGACGTCGCGTCTTCCTACTCGATCGTCTGCCAGTTCGCCTCGCTCTGCCTGAGCTCGAACGGTCCGGTATTCGGCTTGATCTCGATCCGATACTTGCCCTTGAATTTCTTGGGTACTCGCCACGAGTACCGGCAGGTGCCACCTCAGCCATAGGCAAAGTTGCCCGCCGCGAGCACTTTGCCGTCCTTGTCATAGATCGTGATCTTTGGCGCCGGGACCTGCACGTTGTCCTTCTGCGCCGCGGGGCTGTACTCCTCCCCACCCTTGCCGGCGATGACGAAACCGACCGTCACCTCCGTGCCCTTGAAGATCCAACCGCTCGATTGCTGCTGCACGTCGGCCTTGGCCGTCAACGGGGCACCCAGTTCGACCGTCTTCGTTTTGCCGGCCTGGATCTCAAATCCCTGAAGTGCGCCGGTCCTGCCCGACGCCCGCAATACCCACTTGGCCTTCTGCTCATCGGCCTGTACCAGACCGATCGACTGGCACACGTACCGCCCTTCGGGCAGATCCCAGCTGGTCTTGGGCCCTTTCAGGTACTGCATGCCGCTCTCGCCAAGGACCAGCAGTTCGATGTTGCCGCCCTTGACGGCCAGCGAGCCCATCTTGGGCTCGGCCCGCACCAGGTCCACGCTCGAACCGTCGGCGGCGACGTTGATCTTGTAGTAACCCTCGCCCAGGCGAATCATCGACGTGAGCGGCTGGATCTCCCCGCCGTGGTCCGGGTCGTACTCGAACTTGCCGTCGCCGTTGAGATCGATCCCCAGCATGTCGCCCTGACGGTTCATCATCGACCCCGGATCGGCGGCGACGGTGTACTTACCGTCGAAGTTGGCGTCCACGACGGCGATCCTGTAGGTCTTGCCGTCCGCCTTGACCTGGCCGGTCAGATAGCCGGCCGGGCAGACCCGCAGGTACTCCTCGCCCTCCTGCCGCATCAGCAGGATCCTGGCGGATGCCCCGTCCTTGCCGACAGTCACCGAGACCGGGCCGTACAGGGTCTCGTTCTCGCCCGATTTGGTCCGCTTGACGGGCTTTTCGTCCGCGAGGCTGCCATCGCCGTTGCGGTCGACGAACAGGTTCGGCGGGGTGGCCGCGTCGATCGCCACCACCAGCGGCAGCGACCCGAAACCGACCGCGTAGTAGGTCAACTCGCCCTTGGCCTCGGCGGGCCGGCCCTTTACCTCGGCGGGCACCCCGGGGCTTCGCGAGATGTACTGCGTGGTCATCGAGATCAGGTTATCGTCGAAGCGGAAACCTTTGACGATCTTGTACTCGAGGGGAAACGACCCCTGGGCATCGACGGGAGGAGCTGCAGCAAGCAGCAGGGATCCGACCGCAAACGCCGCAACCAGTTGTCTCATGACAGTCGTCCTTTGACCGAGAGGCCTTGCTTTGGATCGGCACCATGTTAACCGTCTACAGATGTAGCCGTCAACATCATATTCGCGCCATGTGTCTTTTTCGCCGGCGCCAGATCTCGCATTCCTTCTCTTATACATGTACATTGGATGGAAGTTTCTTTCGCCGGTATCGGAGGTCGTAAAAAGGCCAACGGAAAGATCAGCCATGTCCCCACCGAACCAGGATCTCTTGCGACAAATCCCCTCCGTTGACTCGCTCCTGCAAGACGCAGCCGTGCAGGCCTGCAGCCAAGCCGCGCCCGGCGACTGGTCGCCGAGGCCCTCCGGCAGGCCATCACCCGTGTCCGCGAACACCTCCTGTCGGACACTGGTACGCCCGCCGACCAGACGACAATCCGTCAGGCGATCCTTACTGATGCAATAGCCCGGATTCGCGCAACGGCTGGGCCCTGTTACCGTCGCGCTATCAACGCCACCGGCATCATTCTGCACACGGGCCTGGGTCGCGCCGTCCTAGCCCAACGCGCTATAAAGCAAATCGAGCATGAGCTTTATGGCTATTCGATCCTGCAAGTAGACATCGAGACCGGCCAGCGAAACCGCCGCGACGAGCGGATCGCCTGGCTGGTGAACCAGCTGACGGCGGCTGCGGATGCCACCGTCGTCAACAATAACGCCGCTGCGACGTGGATCGTCCTGAACACTCTCGCGGCCGGCCGGGAGGTTATCGTCTCACGGGGCCAGCTGGTCGAGATCGGCGGGGAGTTCCGACTGCCGGACGTGATCACCTCGGCTGGGGTGAAGATGGTCGAAGTGGGAACCACGAATAAGACGCACCCGCGGGATTACGAGCGAGCCATCACGGGCAACACGGCGGCGATCCTGCGGGTCCACCCGAGCAACTACAAGATCGTCGGCTTCACCGAGGAAGTGCCGCTGGCGGAGATGCTCGCCATCGCCCACGCCCATAACCTGGTCCTGATCGACGACATGGGGGCCGGGGCGCTGATCGACTTCGCCCGGTTCGGCTTCGCCTACGAGCCGACGCTGACTGACTCCATCCGGGCGGGGGCCGACATCGTCACCTGCAGCGGGGACAAGCTCGATCGGAGCCTCGCAGGCCGGGCTGGTCCTGGGACGCAAGGACCTGGTGGCCGCGGTCCGGCAAAACCCGATGGCCCGGGTCCTGCGGCCGGGCAAGCTGACCCTGGCGGCCCTGGAGGCGACGCTGACGCTGTTTGTGGACGAGGAGATGGCGCTACGCGAGGTGCCGACGCTGGGCATGCTCCGCCGGCCGCTGGAGGATTTGGCGCAGCAGGCCGCGCGCATCGCGGACGCCATCCGGCAGAAGGTGGCGTACACGGAAGTCGCCACCGTCGACGGCTTCTCGCAGATGGGCAGCGGCTCGCTGCCGGGGCAGGACCTGCCGACGCGGTTGGTGGCGATCCGGTCCGGCCTGATCGCCGCTACCGACCTGGCCCGCCAGGCTGCGGCGCAACGAGCCGCCCGTCATTGCACGAATCCAAGACAATCAGGTGCTGATCGACCCGCGGACCTTGCTGGAAGGCGACGAACAGGTAGTGATCGAGGCGGTAGCCGCGGTCCTTGCCGCGGCAGGCAAGGCGAAGGGCTGTTAGGGGCAAGCGAGTCGCACATGGGCGGACCCACGCGACATGAACTCCGTTGGCTCATCGAGGACACGGTGGCAGTCTTCACGGATGTCCCGGTCGACGCGAACGAACTCCGCGCCGCGCTTGCGCGTGCAGGGATCTACAATGTCGTCGATATCGGCGACTACGATTGCTCCTTTGCCTGGCGGTTCGGCCCCGACAGGCGGCGCTGGCAGATCGCCGCGACCCGGGCCGACGGCGTGCTGCTCCATATCCTCCGCGAGTTCTGCCTCTACGAACGCCTGCACGGCCGCAAGACCGCAGTCCTCCTGCGCTTGGAGTCGTTGAGGCCTCCTGTCGAACGGGAGTTGCTGCGTTTCTTCGGCCGCAGACCGACTGCCGACCATCTCGAGCATTTGATGGCACTGCAGCAGACCCGCGTGCTCCGAGTCTGGCCCCGGATGCGCAGGGACACAGGCCGGACGAGCACCTGGTTCACCTGTACGGGCCCGCGGATCTCGTCGGCCATGCGACCGACGCCACTACCGCCCTTCCAATCGTGCGAGCCGGTCGAATCCTGTCGGCCCGCCAGGCCCGGGGGCTGCCCAACGACGTGCTGGCCCGCGAGGCCCGCAACGCCGCAGCAGATCCGCCCGACTACTTCGACTATGTCATGTTCGCCCCTGCCGTGCACCCCGGGCTGGACAAACTCGTGAACAAGCGCCTGCTCGGCCGCCCGCCAAGCTGGCAGGAAATGGCTCAGGGCTTCACGCCGGCGATTCGTTTCTTCTTCCGCCGGCAGACGATCCTGGAACACCCGCGTTTCTGCTGCGATGGCCTGCACGAGAAGGTCCGCGATGCCGTCGAGCTTGCGCCCCGCCTGGCCGCCGCATTGATTCCCGAGGCCGTTGAGGGCGCTTCCGCCGTAGCGGACCAGCTGCGGCAGGACCTACCGGCCGTTCCGCTCGTAAAGTTGCACCGCGGCCAGGACGGCCCCGGCCGCTGGGCCTGCCGAGTCGCAGCCGAGTTGTCGGCACAAATGCGTTCCTTCGCCAGGAGCCGCTGATCGTGCAGCCGCAACAACCCAACATCACCCTTGGCACGGCCGGCCACGTCGACCACGGCAAGACCGCGCTGGTCAAGAACCTGACCGGCTGCGACACCGATACGCTGAAGGAGGAGAAAGAGCGCGGCATGTCGATCGAGCTGGGCTTTGCCCCCTGCCAGATCTCCGATTGGCAGGTCGGCATCGTCGACGTGCCCGGTCACGAGGATTTCGTCAAGACGATGGTCGCGGGGGCCAGCGGCATGGACGGCGTGATCTTCGTGGTCGCCGCCGACGACGGTGTGATGCCGCAGACCCGCGAGCACCTCGAGATCCTCACGCTGCTGGGCATCCGCCACGGCGTGGTCGCCCTGACCAAGGCCGACCGCGTCAGCGCGGACGACCTGGAACTGGCGCGGGCCGAACTGGCCGACCTGTTGAATGACACATTTCTCAAGGATGCTCCGATCCTGCCGGTCTCGAACATCACGGGAGCTGGCTACGACGCCCTGCTGGAAGCCCTGCAGACGATGGTCCACGCGATCCAGCCGAAGCGGACGGACGGCCTGTTCCGCCTGCCGATCGAGCGGACCTTCTCGGTCAAGGGCTACGGCACGGTGGTCTCCGGCATCCCCGTCGCCGGCGCCGCGAAGATCGGCGACGAGGTCGTCCTGCTGCCGCACGGCTCGATCGGCCGGATCAAGACGATCCAGGTGTACAAGAACGCGAGCGACCACGTGCTGGCCGGCCAGTGCACCGCGCTGAACGTCCCGCAGCTGGACCACGACACGATCACGCGCGGGAACGTATTGACAGTGCCCGGCTACTTCAGCCCGGCTGCGTGGTACACGTGCCACCTGCGGATGCTGCCGCACGGGGGCCTGCTGCTTAGGAACGCCTCGCAGGTGAAGTTCCACACCGGCACCAGCGAGACGGTCGCGACGGTCTACCTGCCGGCCGGCAGCGCGGTCGCCGCGGGCCAGCAGTGCGTCGTGCAGCTGCACCTGGCTGAGCCGGTCATCGCCGCCCCGGGCGACCGCTTCATCGTCCGCTCGCTCTCACCCGTGCGGACGATCGGCGGCGGGATCGTGGTGGAGGCCGCCGAGCGTCGCTGCAAGCGCAACCGTCCGGAGATCCTGCAGGACCTGGCTGATCGAGCGGCAGCCGTCAGCGACGAGCACGCCTTCGCCGAGTACTGCGTCCGCACGGCCCAGGCCGGCTCGGCCGGCGCCGCCGAGGTCGCCAGGCGATGCAAGATCCCGCAAGCCCGCGTGCCGGCCATCCTGGCCGAACTCGTGCGGCAGAAGAAGGTAATCGAACTGGCCGGCGGGCACTACGTCCACAGCCAGACGGTCGCGGCGGCCGAAGGGCAGGTCTTGCAAGCCATCGGCGACTTCCACAAACAGTCGCCGGACAGTCCCGGCATGGCCGTCGAGAACCTGCAGAAGGGGGTGGCCCTGGACAAGCGGCTGTTCGAGCCGGCACTGGCACAGCTCAAGGCCGCCGGCCGTCTCGCCGATCGCGCCGGGCGGCTAGCGCTGCCGACCCACAAGGCAGCCGTCGCCCAGCAGGACCAGGCGCTGATGGAACGGGTCGAGTCGCTGTTCGCCCAGGCGCCGTTCACCCCGCCGGGTCTGGCCGAGGTCGCCGCCGCCCTGAAGGTCGCGCCGCCTGCGCTGGACAAGATTCTCAGGCTGTTGGTGCAGCACCAACGGCTGGTCAAGGTCGGCGTGGACCTGTATTTCCACAAGCCGGCGATGGACCGGGCTCGTCAGATCGTCATCGAGTTCATCACGAAAGAGGGCAAGCTCGAGAGCGTGGACTTCAAGTACCTGCTGGACACCAGCCGCAAGTACGCCATCCCACTGCTGGACTACTTCGACAAGATCGGCCTGACGCGGCAGGTGAACCACACGCGGTACCTGCGGAAGACGAACGCGTGATATACTTGGACGCACCCTTGAGTGACAGACAGGAGGGCGATCATGGGCATTCGCATCGGCATGGTGGGCATGGGGTGGTTCGGCACGGGCTTTGTCCGGCTGTTCCGCGACCACCCTCTGGTGGACCGCTTGGCGATCTGCGACCTCGACAAGGACCGCCTGACGCAGGCGAGCAAGGAGTTCGGCATCGCCGAGACGTATGACAGCCTGGAGGCGGTCTGCCGCACCGATGTCGATGCCATCGCGATTTTCACGCAGCACTGGCTGCACGCCCCGCAGGCCGTCCAGGCCATGAAGGCCGGCAAGCACGTCTACAGCGCCGTGCCGATCATCACCACCGACAACGGCCAGGAGATGCTCGACTGGTGCGACAAACTCATCGACGCCTGCCGCAAGACCGGCATGCATTTCATGATGGGTGAGACGAGCCACTATCGACCGGCCTCGATGTACTGCCGTCGCCGGGCCGTCGAAGGGGCGTTCGGCGAGATGGCGTACGCCGAAGGCTGCTACATGCACGACACCGACTCGCCGGTCAGCAACCTCCGCGAGGTGGTCAAACATCGCTGGGGCAAGGACTGGGACCCTTCCAAGAGCGGCGGCGTACCGATGTACTACCCGTCGCACTCGCTGGGCGGGTTCCTGTCGGTGATAAAGGCCCACGTGACGGAGGTAGCCGCCATGGGGTACGTCTTTTCCAACGACGACTGGCACCACAAGGACACCCTCAGCGGCAATATCCACGGCAATGAAACGGCGCTGTTCCGGCTGAGCAACGGCGCGGTCGCCCGCGTGTGCGAGTACCGCAAGATCGGCTACCTCTGCTACGAGGGCTTCAACCTCTTCGGCACGGAGGGCTCGTTCGTGGAGGGCCCGGCCGGCTGCCACTGGGTCACCAAGACCCAGGCCCAGCCGCTGACGGTCGAGCAAATGCGCGACCCGCTGCCGCCGGAGGTCGAGGCCGCCTACCGCAAGGGCGCCAAGACCGTCCAGGACAGTGACGTTCTACGGCGGGCACGGCGGCTCGCACGCGTACCTGGTCAACGAGTTCGTAGAGGCCATCGCCCGCGGCCGCGCCCCGGCGGTCAACGCCTGGCAGGCGGTACGGTACTTCGTGCCAGGGATCATTGCCCACGAGTCGGTCAAGAAGGGCGGGGAGTTGTTGAAGGTGCCGGACTGGGGGGATTGTCCGTGCTGAACGGCAAGGACAAGGGACGAGAGGCGAGAGGCGAGGGGCGAGGAGGGGACAGGGAACAGGTCACAGGGGACAGCCGGCAACGGCAGCCAGGAATTGCTGTGAGGGAAGGACATGTCAATGGTTGAACGTCTGAATGTCGGTATCGTCGGTGCAGCCGGGCGCGGTGGCTCATTTCGGATCGCGTTGGAGGCCTGCGGCGCCCGTGTCCACGCGGTCTGCGACATCCAGGCGGATAGACTGGATGAATGCGCAGCGAGGTTCGGGGCCAGTGAGAAGTACTCCGACTACGACCGGATGCTCGAGCAGTCCGAGCCTCGATGCCGTCGTCATCGGCACCCCCATGCCCCTGCACGTCCCGCAGTCGATCGCGGTGCTGCAGCGCAATATCCACGTGCTGTGCGAGGTCCCCGCCGCGGTGTCGATCGACGAGTGCCACGCCCTCGTCGCCGCCTGCCGCAGGAGCAAGGCCGTCTATATGATGGCTGAAAACTACATCTATGCCCGGCCGATCCAGGTGGTCAGCCACCTCGCGCGGCTGGGGCTGCTCGGCCAGATGTATTACGCCGAAGGCGAGTACCTGCACGAGCTGAAGGAACTCAACGAGATCACGAAGTGGCGGCGGCAGTGGCAGACCGGAATCGATGGCGTCACCTACGGCACACACAGCCTGGGGCCCATCCTGCAGTGCATGCCGGGCGATTGCGTGACGCGGGTCTGCTGCGAGGGAAGCGGGCACCACTACAAGGACCCGCGGGGCGAGCCCTACCACCAGGAGTCGGCCGTAATGCTCTGCAAGACCGCCAAAGGCGGCCTGATCAAGATCCGCGTGGACATGATCTCCGATCGGCCGCACGCCATGAACGTCCACCAGGTGCAGGGCACCGATGGGGTGTTCGAGTCCAGCCGGGGCGGGCCCGGCGACCGCCACCGCATTCTGGTTCCGGGAGCTGTCGCGCGAGATCCGCTGGCACGACCTGGACGAGCTGATGACCATCGACAACCTGTCAGGCCGGTACCTGCCAGCCAGCCTCAGGGACATCCCGCCCGAGGCGCTGCGGGCCGGCCACGGCGGCGGCGACTACTTCGAGGTGCTCGACTTCGTGCGGGCGGTGCGCGGCGAGATCCCCTGCCCCATCGGCATCGACGCCGCCATGGACATGACGCTGCCGGGCCTGTACAGCCAGCAGTCGATCGCCCAGCACGGCGACTGGCTGAGCGTGCCGGATTCGCGCTCCTGGACCGAGACCGGGCCATACATTGCAGCTGCAGATGGTCTGGCCGAAGTCCCGCCTCGACTGCCCGCCGACCCCACAGGTGCCGGCTGGCTATGAGCTTCGCTGCTGGCGACCCAGCGACGAGGCGGGCTACCTGGCGCTGATGAACCTGGTGGGCTTCGGCGGCTGGGATCACGAGCGCATCGAAAAGACGCTACGGAAGGTCCTGCCCGACGGCTTCCTCGTCATCGAGCACAAGGCCACCGGCAAGATCGTCGCAACGTCCATGGCGAGCCACTCCGCCATCGAGCACCATCCCTACGGCGGCGAACTCGGCTGGGTGGGGGCCGATCCAGAGCACAAGGGCAAGGGGCTGGGCAAGGCGATCTGCGCAGCGGTGACCGCGCGACTGATCCATGCCGGATACAAGGACATATTCTTGAGGACGGACGATTTCCGCCTGCCGGCCCTGAAGGTGTACCTCTCGCTCGGTTACGAGCCCTTCCTCTACTGCGACGGCATGCGCCAGCGGTGGGGCGATATCTTTGCGGCACTGAAGTGGACGGCCTTCGCGCTATAGCGGGGCGGTACGGGGACGACCCAGCGTGGGCCCGCGCGGCTGCGCCTTGCTGACAGCGATGGGATTCAACAGGCGGGACCGTCGCCGCGTCCTGGGCCTCGGCCCTCGTCCGCCATCGAATCGCAAGTCTCACGCGTTGTCGAGGTCGGCCGCCTGTCTTCGGAACCGGGCGACTCAATGGTCGCGCAAGGCCCTGATCATCGCGATCATCGCAGCCATCTTCGGCTTCGGAGTGATTGCCGGCACAGCCGCGTGGATCGCGAAGATGCTGTTCTTTGTGTTCATCGTGATCTTCCTGATCTCGCGGGTGATGGGCCTGGCAACTGGGCGACGAGTGCCTCGCGAGCCGCCGCTCTGAACACCCGTACGAGCCGGGGTAAACTGTGCAAAGCATCAGGATCTGGGGCAAGAGTGTTGCACTGCGTCCCGATCTTGAGTCGTTTGCAGGTACCGCCGTAACCGTCGCATATCAGGCGTACCCCTGGCACGTTGTCGGGGGAATTCGGATCTTGTCCATATACGGGACAGGCGGACGCCGCCGCGGTGTCAACTGCGATTACGGGGTTTGTTTTGCAGGGCGTAACCCCTCTAGCATTTGGCAGGAAGGCTGAGCCAAACCCACCCTTCGGCCTCGTTCAGCACCGGGGGGCTCCCCTTCAGATCCGTCCAAAAGGAGACGAACCATGCTTACGTGGGCGATCATCTTCCTGATCATCGCGATCATCGCCGCGATCTTCGGCTTTGGTGCGGTAGCCGGGACGGCGGCCTGGATCGCGAAGATTCTGTTCATCGTCTTCATCGCGCTGTTCGTGATCTCATTGATCGCGGGCTTCGCGACCGGTCGGCGGCGCGGGCCCCCGCTCTAGCCGAACAACTGGCGGCCGTAAGGGAGATCCACTGTATCTGGCGGCCGCCGAAGCGGCGATACAACACCGACGGATGGCTGCATGCCGCCGGTGCCGCATCGCGTTGCGCCGCGGTCTCCCGCACGGGAACCGTCTGGCCATCAGTACCGCCTGACTCTCGGACCATGGGGCCCAGGAGGGTCGAGGCCGCGACGGCTGCAGGGATGGTCTTACGCGACGCTTGTGGGTAAACTGCCCGCTTGCTTGGAGGTCGTGATTCCTTCCGTGCAGGAGCGGGCGATGAGCAGGCGTCAGGTACTGGACAGTGAGACACGAACCCGAAGACTCCGGCTGGCTGGTTGCGTCCTGATGTGCAACATCATGTTGGGATCGGCCGGCCTGGCGGCAAACGCCGCCGGGACCGCCGATGGTCTCGGCCTCTCGATATCTGGCCCTGCGGTTGCCACGGAGTCGGCAGCAACGGCGCCGACCAGCGAGCCAGGGCATCCAGCCGCCTCGCAGCTTGCCAGTCAGCCGGTCGGCCGTCCCGCTAGCCAGCCCGCTACCGCGCCTTCCTCGCAGCCGCGAGAAGCGGACATCACGGCCGAGACGGTCCAGATCCTCCGCAAGCGAGCGGAGGGGGCCGACAACCTCTCGCCGGCCGAAAAGGGCAAGATCGTCGACCTGTACGACCAGGCACTCAAGCAGTTGGAGCTGGCCAGGGACTGGCAGACGCAGGCACAGGCCTTCGACGCGGCACGGTTGCAAGCCTCCGCACAGACCGAGCAGGCCAAGACCAAACTCGCGCAGCCGGTGGAGGACCTGACGCCGCACTACGCGGCCCAGCCGACCTTGCAGCAACTCGAGCAGTCGCTCAGCCAGGCCGAACAGGAGCGCAGCGCCGCCTACGCCGACCGATCGAGCCTGGAGGCCGCCCGCAAGACAGCGCTGCAGCGCGAGGTGGAGACTCCCAAACGCATCGCCGCCATTCGCCAGCAGCGAGCGGATATCGCCGACCAGCTGGCCGCCCATGGCGAGGGCTCCCCTGAGCTGGAACAGGCCCGCAAGGCCTTCCTGCAGGCGCAGCGGACGGCCCTTCGGCAGGAGTCCATCGCCTTGACCAAGCATCTGGCGTGCGATCGCGCCGGTGCGGAACTGCTCACACACAAGCAGGATCTGGCGGCTCGCTACGTGCAGGAGACCGTCCGCGTCTGCGACCTCTGCAAGCAGGCCATTGAGGCGTACAGCGCAAAGGAGGTCGAGCGGAGCGCCGAAAGGGCCCGCCAGGAGCGGATCGCCCGCGCCAAAGACCGGCCCGAGATCCGGGCCATCGCCGAACAAAACGAGCAGCTGGCTGGCCAGCGGCTCGATCTGCAGAAGACCGCCAGCCGGATCCAGGGCAGCAGCGAGATCCTGTCACTGAGCGACCTCTACCAGCTCCGCAACACCATCCAGGGCAATTACGACAGCATGGTCAAGAAGATCGAGGCAGCCGGGCTGACGGAAGCCGTCAGCTCCCTCCTGCGGCGGCATCGCGCGAGCTGCCCGATCGGCTCCAGCACGAGAGGATCTGCCGGCAGCTCGAAGCCGAGTACGCCAAGGCACAGATCGACATGATCGATCTGGAAGACCAGCGAGCCGGGCTGGTCGACATCGACCGGCTGGTCAACCAGGTCCTTCGATCGGCGGGTGCCTCCGTCCCGCCGCAGGACACCGAGGCCGTACGGACTCAGTTGCAGGAGATCCTGCGGACCAAGCGCGACTATCTGGACCTGCTCATCAAGGACTACAACACCTGCACCAAGACGTGGTTCGACCTGGCCGACAGTGAGCGTTCCCTCATGGCCGTGTCGCGCAAATACGCCGATTTCATCGACGAGCACGTCCTGTGGGTCCGCAGCACCAAGCCCCTCCATGCCGCCAACGTCCGGAATGCCGGGTACGCGGTCCGCTGGCTGACGACCCCGAGCAACTGGGTGGAGACGGGCAAAGCCCTGGCAGGCTGACGCGCTGGCCAATCCCCTCCGCATCCTGGCCGCATTCACAGCGCTGGCGGGGTTGATGGTCAGCCGCCGAAGGATGCGGCTGCGCCTGCGGTCCCTGGACGAACTAGCGTCGCGAAGCTACGACGACTCCTTCCTGTACACGCTCGAGGCAGCTGCGCTGACCGCGCTGATGTCGCTGCCCTTGCCAGCGCTGGTATGGTACGTCGGCTGGCGGCTCTCGGCGGCAGTGACGACCTGCGAGTTCGCCCTGGCCCTGGCGGCGGGGCTGCAGTCAGTCGGCATGCTACTGCTGTGGCTGGAGCTGGCCAGGCAGATCTGCCGGCGCCGCGGGCTCGGTCGCACACACCTCCACTGGAAGGCCGAGGCGATGCAGTCTGCTCGAGGGCAACCTTGCGTGGCTGACGCCGGTAGCGGTGCCGCTGGCCCTGCTGGTGACGATCCTGGACTCCCAGGCTGTCCAGGAGTACCGCGACTCGCTGGGACGGATAGCCTTTGCGGCCGGGGCGATTGCGATGGCGGCCTTTGCCCGCCGCGTCCTGCGGCCCAGTCGTGCCCTGATGGCCGACCTGCTCCAGCGGTATCCGGACGGTTGGATCGACCGGCTGCGGTACGTGTGGTACCCGGCCGCCGTCGCGGTCCCGCTGCTGGTGGCGGCCGCAGCGCTGTTGGGCTACTACTACACAGTACACAGATCCTGTCGCGGCTGCTGGCGACGGTGGGGCTTGTCTTCGGCATCCTACTGGTCAAGGCCATGCTCCTGCGGTTACTGTTCGTGGCGAGGCGGCGGCTCGCGGTCGAGGCGGCGCACAAACGGACCGCGGACCAGGCACACGAAGCCACTACAGCTCAGGCCCCCCCGGTCCTGCTGCCTGCCCCTGCCGTAGCCGACGGCGAGATCGCCGCCCCCATAGTCGCCAAGGAACCGGAAGTGGATCTGGCGACCGTGGACACCCAGACCCGCCGACTGCTGCGGGCAGGGGTCCTGATCGGCCTGCTGGCTGGACTCTACTTGATCTGGGCGGACATACTGCCGGCCCTGGGGATCCTCGACCGCGTGCGCCTCTGGTCGACGACCGTAGAAGTGACGCAGATCCTGCCCGGCGGTACGGTGCAGACCATTCCGCAGGTGGTGAATATCACGCTGGGCAGCATGGCCATGGCCTCGCTGATCCTGCTGTTGTCTCTGATGGCGGCTCGCAACATCCCGGGCCTGCTGGAGATCACGGTCCTGCGGCTGATGCCCCTGGAACCCGGCGGGCGCTACGCCATCAACGCCATCTCACGGTACATCGTCGTGACAATCGGCCTGGTCATCGCCTGCGGCACGATGGGCATCGGCTGGTCGAAGGTGCAGTGGCTGGCGGCCGCCGTCACGGTGGGCCTGGGCTTCGGGCTGCAGGAGATCTTCGCGAACTTCATCTCGGGCATCATCATCCTGTTCGAGCGGCCGGTCCGAGTAGGCGACGTCGTTACCATCGGCGATATCAGCGGGACGGTCAGCAAGATCCGAATTCGCGCGACCACGATCGTCGATTGGAACCGCAAGGAACTGATCGTGCCGAACAAGCAGTTCATCACCAGCCAGATGGTCAACTGGACGCTGTCTGACCCGATCCTGCGGCTGGTCATCTCGGTGGGCGTGCCGCAGGGCAGCGATCTCTGCCTGGTCCGCAATGTGCTGCTGAAGGTCGCCAGGGCCAACCCGCGCGTCCTGGAACACCCCACACCCTCGGCGTTCCTGCTGGGGTTTACCAATGACGCGATGGACTTCTCCCTGCGCGTTTTCGTCCCCGGCCCGGACGTGATCCTGAGCGTGCAGGACGAACTTCACGCAGCCATCGACGAGGCCCTCCGCGCCGTGAATATCAGGCCCACGTTCTCCCGTAGCCCGGGCTGACGGCGGACACGGAGTAGCCGTATTCACCGCCGATACACGAACCGTTCAGCATGCCCCAGCACCGCCGTCGCCAGCCGCGGATACTTCACCTTCATGTAATTGATGAACGCCGCCGGGTCCTGACTGTTGTTGGCGAACATCTCGTAATGAGCCGGGACCGTCAACCCCGGCTGCAGGGCTCCCGCCAGGTCCGCCGCCTCCTGGTACGTCATGTTGCCGATGCACCCGGCCGCCAGGCGCACCGCATCCCGGCCGTTGATCGGCAACAGCACCACGTCCATCGGCCACCGCCTCAGTTTCGTCTGGAGCCCCTCGTAGATGCAGCAGTCGCCGGCATGATAGACACGGCAGCCGTTGGCGTGGATCACGTACCCCAGGTGCGGGTATCGCCCGCTGGCCGGGTCGCGGTCCAGAAACTCGTGCGCCGCGGCGATCCCGCACACCTCGATGCCGCTCACCGTCCGGCTCTGCCCGTCATCCAGCCCGATGAACCGATCGACCGGAATGCCCGTGTCCCTGGCCAGCCCCCCTCGCAACAGGTCCGGTACGACGAACCTCGCGTCCGGCGATGCCTTCGCCAGGGCCGGCCAAGCCTCGCGATCGATGTGGTCCGCGTGATCATGCGTGCCGCAGATCAGCGTCGCATTGGTTACGTCGGTCGGCGCGAGCAGCGGCGGCACCTGGCGCCTGGCCATCGGCGTCAGGAACGGGTCGATGTAGACTACGTTCTGGCCGGCCTTGATGGCGAAACCGTGCTGCCCCAGCCACCAGATCGCCAGCTGCCCAGCCGGCACCTCGCAGGTGTCGATATCGCGGATCAGATGTTTCCCTGTAGGCATGTCAGTGATCTTTCGGCAGCTCCCCGCCGAACCCCGCCGCCGCCATCCACCGCTTATACGTCGCCAGATCGAACGGCGGGTTGCCCGCCATGTAGTGGTTGCGACCCTTGCCCGCCGGACCCTCCCACTCGATCAGGTAGAACCGCTTGGCGGCGGCACTGTACGGCACCTTGCCCAGGACAGTGACCGCGTCGGCTGCCGCTGCGCCTTGCCCTGCAGGCGCACTTGGCCTGTGTCGATGTCCCGGACGCTGTAGCGGACCTCCACGTCCCGGCGGGTGTCGTTGACCGCCACCAGGTCCTGGAACCAGCCCGTCGCCTCGGTGAACATCAAACACACCGGCTCCTGTGCCCGCTGAATGCAATGCCACGCCAGTTTCTTCTCGTAGTAATAGTCGACGACCGCGTCAGAGATCTGCGGCCAGCCGTCCATCAGGTTCCACCAGATGATCCCGGTCCGCCGCCACTTGCTAGCGCGGAAGAACTCGATGAAGAACTTCTTGGCCTCGGCCTGGCTCGCCTGGCTGCCCAGCGCGAAGTCCTCCAGGTTGTCCGGGATCGTCCCGAACAGCTCGCCGACCTGGTTGGCTGTCTGCCGCACCCGCCGGTCGCCGTATGACGAACTCGTGCCCGGCGCCGGGTCCGTCGAGTGGAGGTTCCATTCGTCATTATTCTGCCACGGCCAGACCTTCTCGGGCGAGAGGAACTTGCGCAGCGAAGCCGGCGACGGGCAACCGAAGTACCCGATCTCACTGACGAAGTGGCACGTCGAGTTCAGGTAGTACGGGCTCTTGTAGTAGTTCCGCGGGCCCCACAGATGATTCTCCGGCAGTGCGTCTTCCGTCCGCACCGCGAACGCCTGCGGCGAGATGTACGGCGAACTGGGCAGGTACGGCCGGCCCGCGTCGTGCTGCCGCAGTACGGATGGCAGCACCTGGCGGGTCAGCACGTTGGCGTTGGGATCCTTGCCCTCGCTGAACCACCCGTACGACCAGTCGCACTCATTGTCCCCGCACCACAGCACGATGGAGGGGTGCTGGCGGAGGCGCTTGACCGCCTTGACCGCCTCGTCTTCCAGTCGCCGGCAGAACGCCTCGTCCTGCGGGTAGATCGCGCAGGCCATGGTGAAGTCATGCCAGATCATGATCCCCTTGCGGTCGCACAGGTCGTAAAAGAGGTTGTCCTCGTAGACGTTGCCGCCCCAGCAGCGCAGCATGTTGCAGCCGACCTGCTCCGCAAGCTCCAGGATCCGCGGGATCCGCGCCGCGTCGCGCGAATGGTACGCGTCGGCAGGCACCCAGTTGCTGCCCAGCACAAAGACCTTCTCCCCGTTGATGCGGAAGCAGAACTCCCCCTCGTCGCCCCGCGTCACCTCCGTCCGCAGCAGCTCGACCGTCCGGATGCCGTGACGCAGCTGGACCTCGTGCACGCGCTGGCCGTTCTTCAGCAGGCTGATGGTCACATCGTACAAATTCGGCTCGCCCCGGTTCCGCGGCCACCACAAACGCGGCTGGTCCAGGCCGAACTTCACCTGCCCGGCGATGAACTGCGGCCGGTGCCGGACGTCGAAGCGACTCTCGCCGCAGGCCCCCTGGATCCGCAGCTCATACACGTCCTTCGGGCCGTCCTGAACGCTCACGCGGAAGTGCAGCAGCAGTTCCGCCCAGCGATGGTCCCCGGACAGCGACTTGGTCGTCAGGAACGCCTCTTCGATCCGCTCGACCGGCAGATAGCGGAGGCGGACCGGCCGCCACAGCCCGCACGACACTGCACGCGGCATAATGTCCCAGCCGTACATGTGCGGGGCCTTTCGGACATGCAGGCTCTCGCTGTTGCCAAAGACCGCGCTGGGCAGGGCCGGATAGTCGTGCTTTCGGGCCTCCTGCCCAGCCGGCCGGATATGCACGAGCACTTCATTGTCCTCCGACAGCAGATCATCCACGTCGAAAACGTGCTCAACGAGCATATTATCGGTCGAACCGATCTTCCGGCCGTTCAGATAGATGTCCGCGTAGCAGTCAATCCCCTCGAAGACAATCTGGGCAATTCGGCCGGGCTTGCGCTCGGCACGGAACCGCCGGAAGTACCAGACGTGGGCATGCTCGTACTGCTTGAGATCCAATATGTTGAGGCCGCGGAAGGGTTCTCCACTCAATCCGTTGGCCTGCAGATCCAATTCCAGGTTGCCCGGCACCCGGCACGGCCGGGCCTCCAAGCCAGCCTTGGCCAAGTCTGTGGCCGAGCTACGCCCTGTCGGGACATTCTCTGTCGCAAACGCGAATGACCATTCGCCACCCAGATCGATCCCGTCCTGCCCCGCATAGATGTCCATTCCGCTTCTCCGTAATGCCCCGCCCTGCCCAGCTATCATGCCGTGTAGCAATCGGCTGACAATGGCCGGCAGGTCGCGCCCCTGAAAGAATCATGTTAGCAACCAGCATGACGCCCCCCTAATACCCGGATTTTTGCCTGACTTAACGTGCTTGCCAGGATCTGACATTCCTGCTGGCAGCCGACAGTTTTTTGTTGGCGCCGCCCGGCTGGCTCGGTATGCTATGTATGGAGTGCTCGGCCACGAGCCGCCCTCTCGCCAGGGCGAACTCTATCCGGTTTCGACCTTCGATGCAGCATCTGCGCGCAGCCACTGTCTGGCAGTCTCGGGAGGTCGTAGTGATTCGCAAGATGCTAAAGTTCCGCCACCAGGTCATCGACTCGGATCCCCCCGGGTCCCACCACGACATTGCCCTGGTGGCTGACATCAACGGCGACGGCCGCAACGAGATCATCATCGGCGGCAAACGCGGCTCTCCGAATCTTTTCTGGTATGAGAACCCCTCCTGGCAGCGTCACGCCATGGCCGACGCCCCCGACCTCGAGGCCGGCGGCGTGACCCTTGACGTCAATCGCAACGGGCGGCCCGACATCGTGGCCGGCCAGCAGTGGGGCGGCCGCGAACTCTACTGGTTTGAGAACCCCCCGGACCCGCGCCAGCCGTGGCGGCGCCACCTGATCGAGAACCGCTTCAATAAGTACCACGACCAGGCCGTCGGCGACATCGACGGCGATGGCGAACCCGAGCTGATCGTCCTGTCGCAGAAGGCGGGCGTGCTGGTCTACTACGACATCCCGGATGACCCGTACCAAGAGCCGTGGCCGCGGACCTGCTGCCACCTGATCGCGCAATTCACCGACGATCGCATCGAGGGGCTGCGGGTGGCGGACATCGACGGCAACGGCCGGCCCGCGATCCTGGTCGGCCCGACTATCTATCGCATGTCGGCCCGGCGGCGCTGGGACATCGAATCCTTCGCGCCCGGCTTCATCATGACGCGGACGGCGGTGGGGAACCTCTCAGGCAACGGCCACGCCGACATTGTGCTCTGCGAGGGGGAGAGCCACCCGGGGCGCCTGGCGATCTGCTCGCCGCCGGACCGCAAGCCGCGGATCCTGCGCGACGACCTGTTCCACCCGCACAGCCTTGAGATCGCCGACTTCGACGGCAACGGCCTGCCGGACATCTTCGTCGCGGAGATGAGTCTGGGGCGCAATCCCGATCCCCGCATGTTCGTCTACCGCAATCGCGGCGGGGGACAGTTCGAGGAGACCCTTGTCCAGACCGGCATCCCCACCCACGAGGCCAAGGTGGCCGATCTGACCGGCGACGGCCGTCCTGACATCGTCGGCAAGGCTTACTCCGACCGGCACGTCGACGTGTGGTTCAACGAGACGTGATATCGTTCTCAGCAAACCGTACGTGCCTCTTGTACACAGTAATGCCGCTACTGGTCGGATGCGCGGCTGCGCGTCGGCAGGCACAGGTTTCTGGAGTCGGACACATGACCCGCAACCTGGGCGATCGCTCCTACCACCTCGAGCCTGTCTTTCGCGACGACTTTCGCACGACCGCCCCCTGGCGGATGGAAGGCGAGGGCGCGCGGTTGTGGACCGAAGACGGCTGGCTCTACTGCGACACCCGGGCAGGCGATGTCCATGCCGCGACGATCTGGTGCGCGGCCAGAGAGTTCGACGATCCGTTGTGGGTGGCCTTCGACGTTCGCTTCCTGGACGGGATGTTCAACGGCAACCTCATCCTGCACGCAAAGGGCGCAGCTGGCCGAGACGTGCTGGAATGGTCGGACCTGCGCAAGGGAAACTACGACGAGTACCATGTCTTTCCCAACTACATTCTCACGTTCCTGAACGACCAGGACGCCGTCCGCATCCGCTATCGCCGCAACCCGGGCTTCGCCCTGCTGGGCGAGACCTTCTACAAGCCGGCCCTGGAGCTGAACCGTACGTACCACGTCGTCGTCGTCATGCAAAGCGGACACGCGCAGTTCTGGGTGGACGGCCTGAAGCGCTACGAAGGATACGATTCGTCACCGCTACGGGCCGGACGCTTCGCGTGGCGGACCTGGAAGACCTGGCTCGCCTGGTCGAACCTGGAGATCTGTCGCATTGTCGGATAGACGCCGCCAGGACCAGCCAGGATCTCCCCGCATTCACCGGGTAGGCGGGAGCCTTGCGGCTCCCACCTCCCACACCACCGTACGTACGGTTCCGTATACGGCGGTTCACCAAGCGTTCGCCAAACGTCGATGTTCATCCACGAAGCTCACGAGTCCTGACGTCCGCAACCAGCGAATCGGCAGGGCCTCGTTCATGTGGCTGGCCCCGGCATTCCACCAGGGACCCCGCCCGTTGAACGCCGAGGCTGCCGCTCGGGCAGCCTCCAGCCCGCGCCGACAGAGTTCTTTGAAGCGGGTCCGCGGCCGTTTCCACTGCCGCCAGACGATCGACCGCAGGCGACGCCGCAGCCAGCCGTCGAGTGCTTCAAAGACCCCTTTGATTTCGGCCAATCGATAGTGCCCCACCCAGCCCCGGATCAGCGGGGCCAGTTGGCGGCAGACCTCCACGAGGGCGCGGCCTCGACCGGGACGCAGGATACCGCGAAGTTTGGCCTTGAGCCGTTGCACCGACTCGCTGGCTACTTTCAACTTCGCCTCCCGATGCACGGTCACGCTGTAGCCCAGGAACTTGCGGTCCCAGGGGCGAGCCACCGCGCTTTTGTCCCGGTTGACCCGCAGGCGCAACTTCTCCCGCAGGAACCGCTCCAGGCTGACCATCACTCGCTCTCCCGCCGCCTTAGACCGCACGTAGATGTTGCAGTCGTCGGCATAGCGGACGAACCGGTGCCCGCGACGCTCCAGTTCCTTGTCCAGATCGTCCAGCAGGACGTTACTGAGCAAGGGGGACAAGGGGCCCCCTTGCGGGGTGCCCTCCGTACGCGGATTCGCCAACCCGCCCTCCATCATCCCCGCTTGTAGGAAGCGGCGAATCAGGAGCAACACTCGCTTGTCCTTGACCCGCCGGACCACGCGAGCCATCAGCACGTCGTGGTTGACGCGATCAAAGAACTTCTCCAGGTCGATATCCACCACCCATCGATGTCCCGCCGCCATGTGGGTCTTGGCTCGACGCACCGCGTCCAGCGGACCCCGGTTCGGACGAAAGCCGTAACTGCCATCCGAGAACGTCGGGTCAAAGATCGGGCTCAGGACCTGCAGAAGGGCCTGCTGGATCATCCGATCCAGCACCGTCGGGATGCCCAGTGTCCGCACGCCTCCGCTCGGCTTGGGGATTTCCACCTTGCGCACGGGCTGCGGCTGATACGTACCGCTGAGCAGTTGTTCCCGAATCGTTGGCCAGTGCTCACGGCAGTACGGCATCAGGTCCTCGACGGTCATCCCATCGATCCCCGCCGCCCCGCCGTTTTGCACCACCCGCCGATAGGCAGCCATCAGGTTCTCACGACGCTCCACCTCCTGGATGAGTCCATCGGTCCGGTCCCCGGCCGTCTCGGTTCGTGCCGTACCTGCTAAACGCGCCAATCCCTTACCCTCGGCGGTTCCGCCGCCTACCTTCCGGGCTGGCCCGGGCTTCTCGGCCCTTGTGTCTGCGTCTTGTCCAGGCATCGAACGTTCCGCTGCCGGTTCGACTCTTGATGTTCGGCCCTTCATCCCGGTGCATCGGGACTACTATGGCCTCGGCTGACTTCTGCGGGTCCGTCATCCGCCATTGCTGGCGGACTAGCCGATGCGGCAGATCCGCAGACCTCCCGAGGTAAGATGCATGACCTTCGCCCCATCTATCCGCCGCATATACGCCCGCCAGGTCCGGGTGACATTGGGCTTAGAGTCTATTGGCCCTCTCGCCCACCCGGCGTTCGCCTCCTATGCGGTTCTTGTGCATCGGACCAGGGCTTTGCCTGCCGCTTCTTTCCGACCCCACCTCGCGGTGACGCCGTTGCGGTTCGGCTAGGAGTTCCCGTCACCAGGGCCTCCAGAGGGCTTTCACCTCCAAGTCATCGCATCATGCTCGGCACAGCAACGAAAACGCCGCGGAGGTCTCCAGGAAAGAGACCTCCGCGGCGTATGTGTTCGGACCGGGAAGGCGGCGCAATGCCGCTGTCTGAACCGCCTGCGGGTCGTAAAGCCGCAAGGTCAGACTACGTGCGATCCCGGTCGAAGGTTGTCGCCGGTACAGGGCAGCCCTGCGAAGGGCCAGCCTGGGCCGGTGCGGGGGCCGCAAGCCCGCGATACGGCTCATAGGCGGGGTCGCCGGCCCGATACGATTCGTTGATGCCCATCACGGCCGCCAGCAGCGCGGGCTCGAAACGACGAAGCCGGCTGGCATGGATGATCGCGCACAGGTCCTTTGGCAGACACTTGCCCCCAAAGCCCCGGTCCTGCGGGTAGACGAACGTGTGGTCGCGGCCCATCCGCGGGTCGGCCAGCCAGATCTCCCGCAGCTCGTTGTACTGCACCCCGCAGGCGCGGGCGATCTCGTAGAACTCATTGCAGAAGGTTACCTTGACGGCCAGAAAGGCATTCTCCATGTACTTGGCCAGCTCGGCACAGCCGCTGGACGTGAAATGGAACCGGACGTTGCTGTGGAAGTACCCCTTGTAGATATCCGCCAGGGCGCAGCACTCGTCCAACGGCCCGCCCAGCACGACGAACCCCTGCCTGCGGGCGTCGGCCAGCGGGTGGTCCGGCGTCTCGCCGAGATACTCCGGCTGGAACAGTACGCGCTTGCCGTAGCGATCCCGGAGCCGCTCCGTCGTACCGGGAGCAACCGTGGAGCGGATGACGATCAGCGGCGTTTCGATCCAGGCGATGCAGGATTCGACAATCGAGGTGTCGCAGCAACCGTCCTGCCCCACCGGCGTCGGCACACAGACGAAGGCCACGTCGCATCGGTTGATGCGCCGGCGATCCTGCCCGGCAGCGGGAACATCCAGCCAGCAGGCGTCGTCACCGAAGACCGAGTGGACGCTGCGCCCGACGATGCCGTAGCCGACGATCCCGATCGAGTGGTTTGACATGCATTGTCCCTCCATGAGGGGAGTCCGCCGCAATCCGACCCGTCAATTGCAAGCCTGGCCGCCCACGACTCGGGCCAGCCCCTGGAGCGTGACCACGCAGCGGTCGGCCGACTGCTCCAGCAGCGCTTCGCGGCCGCAGGTCTCCTCGAAGGCCCAGGCGGCGAAGACAGCCGCGACCTCCCGGTCCAGGAGCCCGTAGAGCGAATGACCCGGTTCGGGCCGACCGGCCTGCCTGCACAGCCAGCCCTCGCACGCCGGCCCCAGCCGCCCCAGGGCCGTCAGGGCCTTGATCACCGGCACGCTCTCGGTGGCCGCCGCCGGCTGCACGCACTGCAGCCCGATGTCGTAAGCCTCATCAGTGCCGCCGGCCAGCGACGCCTGGATGTCGGCGATCGCCTGACGGACCTGCACCGGCCGCAAGGCGGACGCATCGACCGGCGGGTCGATCACGCATAAGGCGAAGGGGCTTGTGGCCGTCTCGCCGAGGAAGCGATAGCTCCAGGCAGGCGGGTGTTGCGACCCATCCAGATCCCGGATGCCGCGAATGCGGACCGGCGAATCCTCCAGGCCGTACGCCAGCACGAGCGCCCCGCCGGTCAGCGCGCCGCCAACCAGGGCCGTCGCCTCCTCGCGGGTCGCGGAAGCGGGCCAACGGACCTGGCAGCCATACCAGTCGGCTGCCCGCTGCAGGCCCGCCTTGCGTTCCAGGAAATCAGATGCCCCAACGGCGGCGGCTCGCGGGCGCTGCAGACACCATGGCTCAGCCGAGACCGCCAGCAACGCGACCTCGTCCGCCGGAACCTTGTGTTCCGACAGGTAGTCGCGCAGTTGGAGCAGGCTGGCGAACCGATGCTGGTACCAGGTGCTCTCCCGCAGCCCCCGCAACGGGTCGGCCAGGACATCGGCGGCCGCCTCGTCCAACCCCTGGCCGGGATCCGGCACGATGGCTGCTCCGGCCGTCGTGAGGGCCTCGTCCGCGACCGCCGTCCGCGATGCTCCGGTCCGCGTGGACATGCGCACCTTGCCACGGCTGACCGCCAGCCGGGTCGCATCGAGTGTGCTGGTAACCGTGAAGACCGTGCCTTGCACCTCAAGCTGGGCGTGCGGCGTGACCAGTCGGCAGAGGCCCTCGCCGACCGCACGGTTGATGCTGACTTCGACCTGCCCGCCGGACAGCGCGATGACGCACCCATGCTGCGGGGACTCGTTCAGCGCGGTAGCCGCGTCCCTGCCTCCAGGCGCAGCCTGTGACGCCCCCAGACCCTCACGTCCACTCGCCGGCCCGCCCCGGCGGTCACCGTGTCCCCGGCTGCCACGGCGAAGGGCGGCAGCCTGCGCCCCTGCAAATCGTACTCGGTTGCCTCGGCCATAGCAGCTGCGCCGATCGGCCCATGGACCGCACCGGCGTGCCCGATCGCCACAGGGACACTCGGCGCTGCGCAGTGATGGTGAGCCCAGACCCCCAGCAGCAGGCACGCGGCCATTGCCGCGTCAGCCGCCAACAGCGACAACCGCCTCCGTGAGCGTGACACCGGAACGGGCCGCTGGTGACCATTTGAGGCGCCGCGGCTGGCCTGTTCATACGAGCGTACACAGGTACCAGGGCCGGATGGAGGGGCCTCAGTGCTTCGACACAAGCCGCCTGCCCCGCGGCCCGTCGCCACGCCAATGATGGATAGCTCGTGGTGAAGGTGGCGAAGGCTCGCGGTGCAGGCGGCGCAGGTGTTCAGGTGTTCTCGCACACCCCGCCAATCCACCTCGGGATCGCGAAGCGGCTCGAACACCCATTCAACCAGAAGCAGTTCTACCTGTTCACAGTCCATGGCATTGCCTCTACGGTATTAGTGACCCCGGGCGGCCAAAGTGAACATCCTTGCCTTACTCCACCGGCGCCGCCACGCCCTGCAACTCGACAGCTAACTGGGCGATGGCCCGCCGCAGGCGCATCCGCAGGGCCGCCGGTGTACAACCGGCCTGCAGCGCGGCCTGCGGCACGCGCTTCCGGGCAACGATCGCCAGCTCGAAGGCCTCCCGCAGTTTCGGGGGCAGTCGCTCCACCTGCCGCGTCAGCTTGGCCAGCAGCTGGGCCCGGCACTCGTTGGCCTCGACCTCGCCCGAGCTCCTGCAGTCTGCGCAACCGCATGGGCACTCGCCCGCCGTCACCTCGGGCCGCAGTGCCGCCGCTTCCGACTCGGCGCAACCCCCGTACGCCTCGCGGACGACATTTCGAGCGATACCCAGCAGGTACGTCCGGACGGCCGATGCCCCGCGGAAGGCAGCCGCCCCGCGCCAGGCGCAGGAATACCTCCTGTGCCATGTCTTCCGACCGCTGCCCGCAGCGGAAGCGGGCCAGGAACGCCAGCACATCGCCGCCGTACCGGCGGTAGACGCAAGCGAACGCGTCGGCATCGCCGCTGGCCGCCTGCCGCATCAGGTCCAGGTCCGTGGGTTGCGCCTCGCTGATCGGGCTGTCGTGCATGATTGGGGCTCCGAGCTCCGTACCGCCGGCGCGGCCGCACCGCGGCCCACCACGTCCGCGAACGCGGCGCCAGTCGGTCAGTATGATGTTATATAAATTTGTCTTGTGTCGCTTGCCTGCCGGTTAAATGCGCGGTATGGTATACCGACGACGTCACGTCGAAGAGGAGGTACCTAATGGCTACGTTCACCTACAGGGCCCGTCGCGGTGGATCAAAGGACTGCACCGGCACGATCGAGGCCCCCGACCGCCTGGAGGCGATCGCCCGGCTGAAGCGCTCGGGCTGTTTCCTGCTCTCGTTGGACGAGGGGCAGGACGCAACCGCCGGGCGCTGCCCGCGGCGCGTGCCGCGGCAGGAGATCGCCGTCTGCGTCAGCCAGCTGGCAAGCCTGCTGAAGGCCGGCCTGCCCCTGGCAGCAGCGCTGCGCAGCCTGCAGGAGCAGGCGCCGGGACAGCGCTCGCCGTCGTGCTGGGACAACTGCGGGACCGGGTCGCCGAGGGGGAGACGCTCCACGAGGCGATGGGCCGCTTCGCGCGGCTGTTCCCCCGGGCGCACGTGGCGGCCGTGCGGGCCGGCGAGGAGGGCGGCATGCTGGCCGAGGTACTCGCGCGGCTGGCGATCCAGTTGAAGACCGAGATTGAAGTCCGCGGCCGCATCCACGGGGCGATGGCATACCCGGCGTTCCTGTCAGTGCTGGGCGGCCTGACGCTGGTGGTGCTGATGACGTTCGTCATCCCGCGGTTCACGATGCTGTTTGCCACCATGGGCGAGCAGCTGCCGCTGCCGACCCAACTCCTGCTGGCGTTCAGTGGGTTCATGGACCGCTTCTGGCCGGCGGTACTGGCGGGCCTGGCGGCGATGGTCGGGACCGCGGTGCTGGCGGCGCGGCAGGAGCCGATCCGCCGCGTGCTCGATGCGTGGCTGCTGAAGGCGCCGCTGGCCGGTACGATCGTCAGCCGCTCGGAGATTGCGCGGTTCGCGCGGACGCTGGGGGAACTGCTCAACAGCGGCGTGCCGATCCTGACGAGCCTGAAGATCACCCAGGACGCCTTGAAGAACCGCTGCTTCCACGAGGACATGGAACACCTCCGCACCCAGGTGGGCAAGGGGGCCGGCATCGCCACAGCCATGAAGAAACTCCCCACGTTCAGTCCGCTGGTGGTCAACATGACGGCCGTCGGCGAGCAGTCGGGCCAGCTTCCCGAACTGCTCATGGAGGTCGCCGAGATCTACGAGAAGGAATGCGAGCGGGCCATCGGGGTCTTCACCACCATCCTGGGCCCGAGTTTGATCGTCGTGCTGGGCGGCGTGATCGCCTTCGTCATCACCGCCATCCTGCTGCCGGTCTTCCAGGCCAGCACGATGGGTGGCTAGCGCTGCCCGCCTACGCCGCTGGCGAAGTCTCGCAGCCGGGCCTGCAGCGACTTGGCCTGGATGGCCGCCGGACTGCCCGGGAAGCGGTCCATCAGCGACCGCAGGACGTCCCGCGCCTCGTCGTAGCGCTGGCTCGTGAGGCACTCAACGGCGGCCGCATAGTACATGTCAGCCGCCTGCGGATTGTCCGGGTACTTCCGCAGGAACTCTTTGAGCAGCCCCGCCGCCTGCTCGGGTTTGTTCTGCCTCCGCAGGGCAAGCCACTTGAAGAACATCAAATCCGGCTCGAAGGGCCTGCAGGCTGCGTCCGCCAGGGCATCGTCGACCTCTAGCAGGATGGCATTTGAATCGCCCTGCTGCGACAGGTAGCGAATCCGCAGGTATCGGGCCCGGCCGCTGGCAGGCGCACCGGACATGTCCTTGATGATCTGCCCGGCCGCACCGGCCGCCATCGCGTAGTTTTTCGCATCCGCCCAGACCTGGCAGATCGCCAGCCGCTGCTCGACCGCGCGAGGGTCGTCCCTGGCCAGCGAAGCGATGGCGGCCTCGAGGCACTGCACGGCGCGGGCCGGCAGGCGGCTTTTGACGCACTTGTCCGCGGCCGCAAGATAGTACTCATACGCGCCGGATCCGCCCTTGTCGTGTCTGAGCAGCTGCACACCGATGGCCCCGGCGGCATCGATCCGCTCCACGCGCAGCAGGCAGAAGTCCGCCAGTCGCTCCAGCCGATCAGCCGCCAGGATCCACGGCGGCAGCGTGTTCAGCAGCGAGACATCGAAGCCGCAAGTGCTGTGCAGCAGCGGCAACAACAGCAGGTAGTACTCGAGTTCGTGCGAGTCCGCGGCCACCGTCGACAGCGGCATTCCCCATCGCATGACCTCGTCGACCATCTGCCGTACCTGGGCATTGTAGTACGTTCGTAGAAAATCCTGCTGCGCTGGGCTGAACCGGTCCGTCTGGAGACGATACTGGAAGTGCGGCAGGAATTCCGAGTATAACTGCGCTGCCGGAACGAGGGGCGGGGCCGCGCGAGCGGGCCTCGTCTGCGGCGCCGACGGCGTATCCGTCAGGATGTCGATGGCCAGGCCTTGAACCGCTGCGGCGCCAGCCGGCACCAAGGCATCATGAATCCGTTGCCGCAGCGTCTGCAGGGCCCCCAGGCGCTCGGCAAAGCCCTGGACGCAGCGATTGTCCGGCTCCAACCGCAGCCATCGCTCAAAGAGATCCCGTGCCTGCGGCAGCGCCGCCTGGTCCTGCCGCAACCTCGCCGCCAGGGATTGGTATGGCTCATCCGACCCAGGTAGTGCTGTGGCCGGCGCACTGGCTGGCACGGGCCCCTGCGCCACGATCAGCATCAACGCCCACTGCACCCAAGGCACGCACGATCCGCAGTACATGACTTGCCTCCGTCAGATTGCCGGTCGATCACCTGCCACCGCGGGCGGCCTGCGTAGCCGCGGCAAGACGCACCGGCTCCAGTTGGGGATTGACGGCGCGCTCCTGGCCGACGGTGGTGAAGCCGCCGTGGCCTGGCAGAACGCAGGTCTGGTCAGGCAGGCTCAGGATCTGCACCCGCACGTACGCCACCAGGCAGGCCCGCCCCGCCCCCAGCGGCAGGTCGGTCCGCCCGATCTGGCCGCGAAACAGCGTGTCGCCCGTCAGGACCTGGTCCTGTTCGGGGAGGTAGTAGCACACCGATCCGATCGTGTGGCCCGGTGTCAGGCGGACCTCGATCCGCACCCCCCCGCAGGTCAGGACCGACCGGTCGGTCAGCAGCTCGAACCGCCTGGCGGGAATCCCCTGCTCGCCGGATCCCGCCTCCACCGGCCGCAGGTCCGGCGGCAACACCTGGACCTCGACGGCAGCCAGGCTGATCTCAGCCCGGGTCTGCGCAGCAAGATACCCCAAGCCGCCGGTATGATCGCCGTGGCCGTGCGTCAACAGGACGCGCTGGACGGTCACCTGCTGCGCGGCCAGGAACCGGTGCATCAGCGGGCCGTTGTGCACGCCCGGATCGACGATGGCTGCCACCGCCTGCTTCGTATCCACCAGGGCATAGCAATTGCTCTCGAGGGCCCTGCCATCGCCCGAGCCAGCCAGGAAGAAGATCCGCACGCAGCCGGCCGGATCCTGGTAGACCAGTGACGGATCATCATCGCCCGCGGCGCAGGACACCCCCAGCATCAGCGCGACCAGCAGGCACGCGGCGCTTGCTCTTGTCATGGCAGAATCTCCTGCAGCCCGCCGGATAGCACCAGCGGGTCGCGGGTGCCGGCCTGGGGCGTCTGCGCAGCCAGTTCCGCATCCAGGTCGAGGTTCGGATGCTCGGCCAGAACACGAATCAACCCGTCCGCCAGGAACTGTCCCTGCAGCTGGCAACGGTCAGCTGCCTCCAGATACCGCAGCCACCACGCTGGAGGGGCCTGGGCATCCTGGCTCGACGCATCACGGCCGCCCTCGTCGGGGGCCAGCAGGACCCACTCCCGGTCAGGTTGGCTCGCCGCGGAGCCCGACAGGTGCGGCTCGAGCAGGTAGCGAAAACCCGGAAGGACATCACGTGCCGGCGCAGCCGTGCCTCCGGGTCTTGCCAGGAACGTGTCCATCGCGGCCTCGGCAACACGCCCTTGCACCAGCCAGCTATTGCGGAAGTGCTCGCGGATCCGCTCCGCACGGATCGGACCAACAAGTCCGGCGGCGGACGCCTTCAGCAGCCGATCCGCCACGAGAACCCGCTGCCCCGGCCTGCCGGCAGGCCACATCCGCCGCCCATTGCTGCCATTGCCAGTCGGGGTGAGCCTGCCGGACCGTTGCTAGCACCGGGCTCTCATCGGCTGAAACTGGCGTGACTGCAACGGCCGGCGGTTCGCGCCGGTAGGTCGTTTGTCCCAGCACCCTGGGGATGCGAGCGACAGCGATGCCGTTCTCGACAATGTGGATGCTGGGAGCCGCTTGGTCGACGGGCGCCTTGGCCAGGTCGATCGTATAGCTGGTCACGCCTCCGGTGTTGATGGACACCGTGTCGCCTTCGGCCTTGGCCTCGATCGTCGAGAGATACTCCGCATCCTGCACAGCCTCGACTGACAGCCAGCAGCCCCGCGGCAAGGGCGAGCCGAGGGCCTGCAGGCGGATTCGCTCCCCCGCCTGCGGCCGCGAGTGCGCCAGGCACCACGTCACGATCTGCCGCTGATAGTGTGGCGGCAGCAGGATATGCAGCAGCTCCTCCGCCTCGATGTGCTCGACCTGGCAGCCTTGTTGCCGCATCCATTCGACCGCGGCCCGCATGACGAGCTGGTCGACGTTGACAATCTTGTTGCAGTAGCAGCGGATCGGCACAGCCGAGGCGTTCGCCCACAGTGGCGACCACTTGGCCCGCGTAGCCAGCACGGCCGCCGCCCAGCGGTCCGGCCACGTCACCAGCAGGTCCGTCGCCTGGTAGGCCCCCTCGCACTGGCCCGCCAGGTAGATACGGTCGGGGTCGATGCGGAGCCGCTCTTCGATGCAGCTGACCAGTGCGGCCACACTCGCCGGCGATGGCGGCGGCGCGGTCTCGGCGCTGACGAAACCAACCGAGATGACAGCCGGGTTCATGTAGATGTTGCTGCAGTCTGGCCAGGAGCGGCCAGGATCGCCGAGGGTCGTAATGCTCCGGCACGTGTAGCAAAACCTGCGAATCCCTGGCCGATGGCCATGACCAGCGCAGTTCGCTGCGACCGAGAGGGAGGCTTGGCGGGCGCCCGGCCTCCAGCTCGGCAATGGCTGTTTCCATGGCTCGCAGGGCCCGCAGCAGGTCCGCGGTCAACTCGTTGCAGGCATCTGCCATCTGCAGACATCGCAGCACGTGCGCGCGAACCACGGAGGCATCGAATACCGGGGCGGGCTTGATCCGCTCCACGTAGTCTCGGCGACTCAGCAGGTACTCTCGCAGGGCCTTGCCGACCTCGTTGTGCACGAGGATTGCCAGCCGCGCGTACGGCGCGCCGGCCTGACTGGCACGGGTACTCAGCTCGAGTATCCGCGGACCCGACCCCGCCGCGGCCGACAGGCGCAGGTCCGCGCAGCGGACGCGCGGTCCGATCGACTCAGCCGGAATCGCAGCCGGCGGCACAGCGGGCCCTTGCACGGTACCCGGTGCATCCGTCATCCGGCAGGACACCGCAAGGGGTCCGGCCACCGCATCAGCTGCTGCAACCTGAACAGGCAGGACCAGGACTTCGCTCGTCGTGAGGTTGTACCTGGGCATATGCCACTGCATGGCCACGCCGCGCGGATCGACCAGGCAGTTGGCCGTCGCGATCGCGGGCCACGGCAGCCTGGCAGCATCCACCGCCACAAGGTCGACACCTGCCGCCGCGTACGACGACAGCAGCCAGTAGATCGGCGGGTCATCGGACACAGGTTCCTGCAGGTCGTTGCGAATTGCCCGGAGCGCCACGTGCAAGCCGGTACCTGCGCTCAGACAGGCCCGAAAAGGCTCGGCGGGGATCAGCCACTCGGTCTGGCTGCCGTCCTGGCTCGCGACCATCGCGGCACGACAGGTAGGCGGGACCACAGCCGGGCGGGCATCCGGCTGGACGTGATACTCCATCACGCGCCCGTCTCGCAGGCAATCGAACTGAAAGCGGTCCTCCCAGCCGTCCGCCCACAGAACCAGACGCCAGCCAGTCGACCCATCGCCCAGCGCCGGTGCCGACAGGCCTACGGCGATCTGCTGCGGGTTCCACAGGCAACGGACCTGCAGGTCGCCGGTCGATATGCCCGCTGGGCCGCCCGGCACGACTGCCACGAAGGCGTCGGCCCATTCATCGGTGAGGATGCGGCCGTCCGCCTCGATCGGTCGCGCCGACCTCATGGCCACGGCGACGATGCGCGACGCGTCTGAGACGCCGGCCAGCCGCTGCCAGTCGCTTGCTTGCAGCGCGGCTGACGCCACCGGCTCGGCGCTGCGCCCCTGGCAATCGGCCACGGGCGATCCGGCCGCCGCAGGTGTAGCACGAGGCGGGTACTGCCAGGCGGCAAGAACCGCCGCGGCCGAGGTCGCCCCGATGAGCAAGGCCCGACGGACAGCTCGACCGTGGGGGTGTCGGCCCGGCAAAACCGCGCTAGGATCCGCGTGCTGCACAGGATTGTCCTCCCATCGATTGGCCCGCGGCAGCCGAGGCCGTCACTGACGGCGCGTGCTTACGGACGTGCACCTCGTCAAACCACGCCTGGCCGCCGTCATCCACCAGCAGTGCCAGCTTCCCGCGCAGTGCCTCGGCCCCGGGCAGACCGGCTGCAACACGACCATCCAGCGTTACGATCAGTCTGCCAGCCGAGACCTCAATCGCCACGTCGCACCACCGATCGAGCGGAAGCGCAGCATCCTCGCCGGCCAGGATGGCTGCCTTGCCTTCCGTCACACGGACGAGTTCGATCCGACCAGATCCAGTCTCCGGATCGACTGATGGACGCCAGCGCAGGACCATGTGCTCCTGCTGACCGCGCCAGTCGAAGGCAATTCCTGCCGTACCCGCCTTGCGGAGATTCAGTCGCAGACTCACGGCGTAGTCCGTCCAGCCATCTTCACCCGTAACAGCGAAGACCGGTCGCCCCGGCGAACAGCCAGCCAGGTAGCGGTCGCCGGAGGTGTCCGAGCCCGACTGCTGGATGTCCCAACCCTCCGCGTCACGTTGCCAGGCGTCGGCATTGCCACCGTCGCAGCCATCGAACCCGTCGTAGAAGATGTCGTAGCTGGCCAGACGTTCGCCGCCGGGCTGTTCGTACGGGTCGCTCAGCCATAGCAGCTGCCTGAGGGCGATTCCATCGCTGTGATTAGATAGCCTGAGCCGGTGCGTCCCCCTGCCAAGCGCGTAATCCACCCCACGGACCCAGTGCCAGGTGCCATAGACGGGGTCATTGCCGAGAATGGTCCTGGGATGGTCGTCCACCTGCACGTAGACGGCGTTGGTGCAGGGCCCGCGCCATAGCGCGTAGGTCCACAAGACGTAAGAGCCGCCCTGCGGGACGTAGAACGTGTACGTCGCGGAGCCCTTCGCCTCATTGCACCAGCCGCGCCCGGCGCCTTCGACGATCCGGACGCCCCGCGCGCCGCCGGCCTCGAGCAGATCTACCTGAAAGGGCGGCTCGACCGTCAAAGGTCTCTCCGCCGGAATCAGCACGCGGTGCTTGGCCGCCAGCGGACCCATGGCCGTCGCGGCATACACCACTGCAGCCAGCATCATGCAGGTCCGGCGGACGGTCCGCATCTACGTCTCCTCTCGGGCAGCCGTCGCAGCGCAGCTGGCCATGGCCATCAACAGGACCACCCCTGGCCAGAGCCCCGCGTACTGCACCGCGCAGCCGACGTTCGCAAGCACCGCCCCTACCAGGCCCGCCAGTACCGCCCGGCCCGGCGGAGTCCTTCGCGCGGTCCATGCCAGGCGGATGTGGTGACCGAACGCCGCGCTCAGGCACGCCAGACCCAGCAGGCCGGTCTCGCCGGCGGCCGCCAGCCATCCGTTCTGGTCGAATGAAGCGATGGTGTTGCGCTTCGGCAGGCGCAGGTAATACTCGCTGCGGTGGTCGTTCAGGCAACCGATCCCCGCCCCGACAATAGGTCGCTCCGCCAGCAGGTTGACCAGGGCCTGCCACTCCAGGTAGCGCTGGCGGATATCCGTTCGGTCATCTTCGATCAGCCGCGCATCCTGCCGCAGCGGCGCGAGCATCTTCAACGCATGCGCCGCACAGAGCGTCGTCGCTGCGGACATGACCGTAATCGCCAGCCATCGCCGGCCCGCGGGCCAGAGTATTCCCGCGACGACAACGCCCGCGACCATCCCCGCCCATCCCCACACCCCGCCGCAGGCCACCAGCCCCCCGCACGCCAGTGCCACCCCCGCGATTCGCATCCTCCGATCGGCTGAGCTGACCAGCCATGCCCAGCCCGTCGGCACCGTCATTGCCAGGAAGGTCGCCAGCTTCAACGGCGATCCGAATAGCCCGTCCGCGGCCTCGCCCGCCAACCGCTGTGCCAGGCCCATGGTGACTGCCAGCCCGGCAGTTGCGCAGAGCAACCCCGCAAGCCGTCCCATCCCGCTTCGCTCGTCTGCCGCGATGACAACCAGCGTGTACGTGGCCAGGCAACACACCCAGATCTTCCCGGCTGCGGTGGCCGCCCTGCCCGGGTGGTCCGCTACCGCCACCGACAGCAGGCAGACCGCCAGGTATCCCCATAGACACGCAGGTGGCATCGCCCGCACAATCCGCTCGCGCCATCGCGACCGAAGACACAGGATGCTCGCCAGCCCCATCCACGCCGGAAGCACCAGGTGGACCGGCCAGATCGGCTGGAGCCCGGGGTTGCCTCCCGCCGGCCAGCTGTGCAGGGCCAGGCTCACCACCAGCAGCGCCGCCAGCCCCCCTGGCAGCCGCGACGCGACGCGATGGAGGCCAGTGATCGGCTGCGCCGCTGATACCGGCTCGACGTGCATCTTCCCGATCATCCCGAACTCCGCACCAGCAACGCGCAGATCGCCGCAACAACAACCGTCCGCACCGGAAACGCCCGCCCCAGCGGCGCCGCCAGCGCCAGCCACACGATGCACAGCCCGATGCGACCCGCCACCCCCAGGTCCGCCTCCCAGCCGTAGCCGTACCAGCCAGCCAGGAACGCACCCAGTGCTGCCGCATGCACAGCGATGACCGCCGCTGCCGGCAACAAGGACGGAGGCTGGCGACGTAGGTCGCTCTGCCGACGCATTGCCCCAGAGGGCCTGAAGGGCCCTACCCGCGCCAGCCAGGGCCACGCACGCCAGGCTTGCGCTGACTGCGCAGGCCTAGCGGGCCGGCAGAGATCTCCCACGACACGCGAGCGGCCTCCGTGACCATCGCCAGGCTGATGTACAGAAAGACCAGGTCCTGCAGCCGGCGCAGGCTTGACGCTCGGTGCGGCACGATCACCCACAGCGCCGCCGGAAGCAGCCAGGCCGGATGGGACAGACAGCTTCCGCCTGGCACGTGTCTGGCCAGCCACGCCGCCAGCACAAGACCCGCGCCAACTCGCGCCGCTGCCACCGCGTCAGTCGCCAACCGGCCCCGCGACCGTGCGTCGACCAACGCGTGATCTGTCCGCACCGACGCGATGGTCATTGTGGACGTGGCCTCAGTATGGCAGCGGCGGATTCGGTGATCGGCGCCATGCCTGACCGGACCACCGCCCCCGCGCAAGTGCACTCGTACAGCGCCAGCAGCGCATCCACCTGCCGATGCACCGAATAGTCATCGAGCACCTGCCGCCGGCCGGCGCTGCCGATCCGCTCGCGCAACCGCGGGTCCCTCAGCAGCCGGACGATGGATCGTGCCAGCGCATCGCGATCACCAAAGGAATACAGCAAGCCCGTATGCTCGTGAACCACAAGATCCATATGGCCGGGCACGGCACTGGCCACGACCGGAATGGATCTGCCCATGGCCTCCAGCAGGCTGTAGGGCATGCCCTCAGCCTGCGAGCACTGCGCCAGCACGTCCAGGGCGGGCCAAACCTTGTCCATCCGCGGGCAATCGCCCAGCAAACGAATTCGCCCCGTTGCTCGGCGCTGCCTGATGTGGCCAGCGAGTCGCCCCTGATCCGGACCGTCGCCAGCCACCACGCACATCAGCTCCGGCGCCTGGTGGGCCAACCCGGCCATCGCGTCGATCAGGTGGTCTACCGCCTTGTATCGGCTCAACCGGCAGCACGCGCCGACCACGAACGCTCGCTGCGGCAGATCGAGCCTCCGCCGCGCCTGGCAAACCTGCAGCGGCGTCGGTACCGGCAAAAACGCAACGCCATTCGGGATCACGACGGTTCGCCCGGCCGGGCTGATTCGTGCTTCGCCCGCAACCTGTCGCTGCGATTCCGCCAGCAGGTGCAGGCAGTCGGTCCGCCGCGCGAGGCACCGCTCCAGCAGACGAGTGACCGCCCGCACGACCGGCGACGCACCCCGCTGGAAGGTAAAGCAGTGCGGCGTGTGAACCGTACGAATGCCTCCGGCGAGCCAGGCCGCTACGCGACCGAGTACGCCCGCCTTGAAGCAATGCGTGTGCACCAGGTCGTAGCGCCCGCCGCGCAACATTCGCCCGATGCGACGTAGCGCGCTCGCATCTCGGCAACAGCGCAGGACCCCGGCACATCGGCACGATCTGCACGTCGATGCCGAGCTTGCCGCAGGGATTCCAGGTCGGTATTGTAACGGCCCAGCTGACGCGGCGAGCATATCAGGGTCACCTGCAGCCCGGCTGCCGCCTGCAGCGGCAGTACGTCCCTCAGGAACGTGACGATGCCGCCCTCGTACGCCTCCGTGATGTGTGCAACCCGCAGCCGAGCCATCGCTGCTCAATCTCCCGCGAAGAACGCCTCCATCTGCTCCACGCATCGCCGCATGCCGAACCGCCCCTCGACGGTCCGGCGGGCCTGGCAACCCAGTCGCTCTCGCAACGGCCCGTCGGCCAGTGCCCGCTCGAGGGCCCCCGCCAGCAAGACCGCGTCCCCCGGCTCGCACAGCAGGCCGTTGCAGCCGTCTTCGATGAACTCGCACAGGCCCGGCACCCGGCTGGCCACGATCAACGCCCCGCAGGCCGCCGCCTCGAGCACCACGTTCGGCAGGCCGTCCCGGTCGCCGTCGCAGGCGGGCAGGCTTGGCACGGCCAGCACCGTCGCCTGCCGCAGCAACCGCCGGACGGACTCCTGCGACAGCCACCCGGTGAAGGTGACGTCGCCATCGAGCCCCTCGTCTGCCGTCAGACGCCGCAGCGTCTGCTGCAGCGGTCCATCACCCACCAGCGCCAGGTGCGCCGCCGCGCCCCGGCGACGCAGGATTCCAGTGGCGCACAGCAGCACATCGAACCCTTTCTTCGGTACGAAGCGTCCGATCGCCATCAGCAGCGGCACGGTCGGTTCACGCCGAGACGCCGGCGGGCACCACGTGTGCACGTCGATCCCATGATGGATCAGCCGCACCTTCGGTCGGCCCGCCTCTGGTACCGAGTGCTCCAGATACCGAGCGGCCTCGCTGCTGCAGACGCGGACCTGTCGCGCTCGGCGCAGGAGCAAGTCCAGCGGACCTGGATCCACGAACAGGTCTCGGGCATGGCCGGCCAGCGTCAGAGGCAGATTGCGGGTCGTGCCGACAGCCATGGCCACGACGGCTGGCAGATTGAGGAAGTACCCGTGCACATGGTCGATGCCGTCACGGGCCGCAGCGCGGGCAAAACGCGCCACGGTGTGCGTGTTCAGTGCCAGCCGCAACGCCCAGCCCGGGGAATGCACCGCAGTCGCGAGAATGCAGCCGACCAGCCGTAACATGTCTCCCGGCCGCCGAATCACCAGCCATGCGATGGAACCCAAGGCCTGCGCAGACAAGCGGCCAGGTCGGTAGACAACGGGCGCCCCCATCTCGACGGTGGCCGTGGCCTCGACCCTGCCGCGGCGCAGCGCCCACACTACGATGGAAAGGCCCGCCTCTCGCAGCGCAGCGATCTCGCGCTGCACGAAGGTCTCCGACTCCTGGGGATAGGTCGCCAGCACGATCGCGATTCGCACGGCTTCACTCCGGCCCGCGCCCGCGTGTGGTTGCCGCACGAACCTGGCCCGACGGTCCCAACAGCAGCAGGTACGGCCGCACGACCTCCACGCGATCGGTGTGCAGCGATACCTTCTGGCCCTCCTGGCACCACTCGACGGCTTGCCGCGGCTGCGCCACGTCGCGCACCTCCCGCACAGCCAGTCCCGGCGGCAGATCAATTGCGCTCCGGACGTTCTGGCGGGGGGTGCAGCGCAACACCTCTGTCTCGCTGAAATCGTTGAACTGGTGATTGATGACCAGAACGACTACTGCCTGGTCGCCCGCCAGAATCGTTGCAACCTCAACACAATCCGCACTGCAATGCCCCAGCGGGATGCAATCAGCCACCTGCAGGTACCTGCGAATCGACGCCACCTGGCGCGTCACATCTGCCAGGGCCTTTTCCGCGTCCGGACTCAGCCCCTCCCGCTTCTCGCCGTAGGATAGCCCCTTGGCCCCGCGCGACAGCGCCAGGTACACCAGCGCCCCGACCTCGCGCGGCGTCAGCGATCGCGTCCACGCGGAGGAGTCAGCAAAGCGGATGGGCACCTCCGCGTGCACGGGCCGTGGTGCGGCCGCACGTGTCGCCAGCGCCATCAGCCACTGCTCGTAGTGCTCCAGCGGCTGCGGCGCATAGCTGGCCGATCGCGCCAGCGGCATCACGCGGACCAGATCGCCCAGTTCGCCGAAGTCGAAATAGCCCGACTCCTTCTCCCAGCGGCAAACGTACAGCAGGCTCGGAATCCGCGGCTCGTCCCGCAACAGCTGGCCATACAGGCGGATGAACTTCCGAGCCGCCTGGCTGCGCGTCCCGTGGGCGTGGGCCGGGCAGCGCATGATATTCTCGATCCCCCGCAGGCCCTCGTTCGGCACGGTGCCCGGCCGGTAGGCAGCCTGCGCGTCGTCCTCGCCTTCCAGGCCCTCGGGAAGCGACCCGTCCATCCACGTGATCGGAAACAAGCTGAAGGCGCGAACCTGCCCCGCGCAAACGGCGATGTCCGAATCGCCGATTACTTGCACGAAGACCACGGCGCCCGGTTCGAATCTCCGCCGAAGCGGCACCACGATGCAGGTCTTCCCGTCCGCCTCCAGCCGCGGCCAGAGGATCCTGGCTTGCGCCGTGACGTCCTGGCCGTTGATCTGAACTCTGCGGATCGACGCAGGTGCCGGCATCAGGCTGGCCACATACAGGTAGATCGTGTCCAGGGCCGGCGAAAAGCCCACGTACGTCAGCGACAGGCCGTCGTTTACCCGGCTGAACTCCTGCCGGAGCGTCGAGCCGTCCGAATAGGCTACCTGCAGGACCTGCCGACGGGTCGGCGGCTCGGCAAGCCGAACCGCCAAGTCGCAGAACCCCCCCGGGGGAACGGGGTTCGGCACCGCCAGCCACCAGAGCCACGCGCCCTCGCCCGCCCCTGTGGACGGCCCTGACGTCGCCAGCGCCTGCCAGTCGGCCGATGTAACGGCCCCGGCCGGACCGATCCGGACTGAGTCGATCCCCACAGCCGTGCCGCCTGTGTTGTGCAGAAACAGGTGCGCGGTGCCGGTATCGACCTGGGTCTGGCTCCGCAGGTACGCGTGCGCCACCTCGAGTCCGCCGACTGCCGCTGCGTCGGCGCGAGCACAGGGTACCAGCAGGACGATCGCCGCTAGCCAGCTGGCGCATGCCCGTTGCACCCGGCCCGGCGGCACGCGAAGGCACTCACTCACTGTAGGGGTCTGACGGCGCATTTCTTCATCCTGTTCTGTTCGGAGCGATACCAACCGAGGGCCGTGATCACCTGCGTGGCCACCTCCTGCAGATGCCCGTGGCCGCCGGCGGCGACGATGGGTTCGGCCAGACGCGCCGCTTTGTCCATCTGCCCCTGCCGCAGGCACCATAGGGCCGCCGACAGGTCCGCATATCCCTTCACCACCGCCTGGGTCGCTCCGGAACCATCAGCCAGTGACGAGGCTGCGCGAAACTGCTCCACGGCCGCTTCCGGCTGGCCCGCCTGCAATAGTACCCAGCCATGTCGCAGACACAGGGCAGGCAGCAAGCGCGAGCCCGATGGTTGATCCGCAATGATTCCGGCCAGCCCGTGATTCAGCGGATCTGCCTGCTGCCCGGGCGGCTCGGCTGCAGGTGCTGCGCCCGCCCCGCCAGCAGTCAGTGGGGCTGACAGCCATGGCAGCCTGTCGTCGCCGCTATTGACTTGCAGATCCAACGATAGCACGGCCAGCTGGAGCATGGCCGCTCGCGGGTAGTCCGGAGTGTCAGCCAGAATGGCCCGCAACATGGCCACGGCCCGATCCGGCTGCCCTGACCGCCAGTACAGCCGCGCAATCCGCTCCCGGCAGTACGGATCGTGCGCCAGCCGGCCCGGTGCGTCACCCCCGCCGAGCAGTCGTTCATATCGCTGTAGCGCCGCAGGCCATTTCTCTTGCTCCTCCAGGATCTCGGCCTGGTACAGCATCGCCAGCTCGCCAAGCACGGCAGCGTTTCGCGCCGCTGCGCCGCTCGCCCTGCTCGACACCGCGGGCGCCGCCGCCTCCACCCTCCCAAAGGCCTCCAGGGCAGTCTCGAAGTCGCCCAACAGACGACTCGTCTGTCCGAGCATGTTCCACCCGCACAGTGCCAGGTAGCCCTGCCCGTCTCCGGTCGCCCTCCGGAACGATCGGGCCGCTGCGGCCAGATCGCGCTCGGCGAACTGCCGCATGCCCTCGCGATAGACCTCAGCGGCACAACCCTCGCGCGGGACGACCGGAGCCGACGCCGGCGATTGGCCGCTGCCCACCGGCTCAGCCGTAGCCAAAGCGACGACCGCAACGATCAGCAGGGCCAACGGACAGGCGGACCCGGCGCGGCGCGTTCTAGTACTCCACGATGCGCGGATATCCATGGACATCTCGGACTCCATCGAACACCTCGATCTCCAATTCGGCGCCGGGACCGGCCACGGCACGTTCGATCTGCAATATGGGGTCATCCCGGCCGCTCAGGACGGCCCCGGCCACGGTTTCGCGGACGACAATCCGCCTCGCCAGCCACACGTGTTCCAGCGATGAGTAGCGCTTCAGGTCGTAGGCGATGCCCTGGCCTGCCGCCGGCCAGGCGCCGCCACGCCACGCCCCCACCCATGCCGAGAGGTGCCGCTCGAGCAGGCTAGCCATCCCGGCCGTCGCGGGCGATTCACTGTTGGCGAGCGTCCGGCCCGGCAGGTAGCAGGCCTCCGTCCTGGCCGACCAGTCCCCGCAGGAGTTGTTGCGAACCGGCCCCAAGACCTGCGCCGGCACCTCCATGTCGGCGCACTCCATACGAATCGGCGTCAGCACGAAGGTCTCGACGATCGCCTCCGCCTGGGATGCATCCGCGCGGACTCGCTCCGGACCCGGCGGCGCGCCCGACTGCGAGGTTTGCATCCCCGGACAGGCCGCCAGGATCGCCACGGCCACACCGATCGACCACGCAAGCGTCTTGCTTATCATCTCAATCTCGTTGTTCTAGAGGACACCAACCGAATGCGGCGTATCGCTGCCGGCCAACTGCTCCCGCAGCGCCCGCCGCAGGACCTTGCCGTTGGGCGTCCGCGGCAGGGCTGGCACCACCCGGACCCAGCGGGGCACCTTGAATGGCGCCAGCGCCGCCTGGCAGTGGCGACGAAGGACCTCGCCGCCGCCCCGGCAGCCGGGCTTGAGCACCACGAACGCCGCCAGGTCCTGGCCCAGCACCGCATGCGGCATGCCGACCACCGCTGCCTCGGCAACGGTCGGGTGACTGCACAAGGCACCCTCGACCTCCGCCGGATACACGTTCTCCGCCCCACGCAGGATCATGTCGTCGCGACGGCCGCACAGGTACAGGCACTCGTCCTCGTCCACCCAGCCAACGTCGCCAGTGTGCAGGAATCCGCCGCAGAGGGCCCTGGCCGTGGCCTCCGGGTTGCCGAGATAACCAGCCATCACGTTCGCGCCGCGAACGCACACCTCGCCGGCCACCCGCGGCGGGCAGACGGCGCCCTCCTCGTCGACGATGCGGACCTCGATGCCGGCCCCCGGAATGCCCACCGATCCCACCTTGCTGCGAGCCCACTGGCCCGGCAGCCACGAGACGAACGGCGATGCCTCCGACAGGCCGTACGACGAAATGAACTCCACGTGCTCCAACGCCTCCAGCAGCCCCAGCTGCGTGGCCGGCGGGACCGGCGCCCCCCGCTGACCATCATCCGCAGGCTGGGCAACCCGCATCGGCTGCGCCGGATGTGCTCCAGGAGCATGACGTACATGCTCGGTACGGCGGCAAGGCTCGTACACTGGTAGCGATCGATCCTCTCGAGCACGACCGGCGCCTGGAAGAAATCCCCCGCAGACACCAGCGCCGCCCCCCGACGCAGGTGACAGAGTATCTGCTTGGTGAATGTGTACGAGTGACACATCTGCATGCAGACCACCGTGCGATCGTCCGGGCGGATGCGGAATGCCTTCGCAGCCGCGTCGGAACCAGCCACGATGTTCTCATGCGTCAGGAGGATCGCCTTGGGCCGACCCGTCGAACCCGAGGTGAAGAAGACCACCCCCGGCCGGCCGCAATCCGCACAGATCGTCCGATCGGCGATGGGCACGACGCGTTGCTCGGTATCCACCGGGTGTTCGACGATCTCCCGGGCAGCCAGTCCGATGATCGCGCGGGGGCGCGCCCGGATCAAGCGCCGCTCGCAGCGCCCCCACGCAGCCTGGGGCGCCAGCACAATCGCCGGCGGGCACAGACTCGCCGCCTGGTCCAGTTCCGCGTCCGACAGCCGCGGGTTGACCGGCACGGCCACGCCACCGGCCTGCAGGACCGCCAGCAAGGCAACCAGGAAATCCGGCCCGTTCGGCAACAGCAGCCACGCCGGCTCACCCGGTCGCAGCCGCGCCGCCCCCAGCAGCCGAGCCAGGTACCGCGATTGCCCCGCCAGGTCGCCGAAGGTCATCGTCCGTGCCGCGTCGACAATCGCCACCCGCTGCGGCAGGCGGTCGGCAATCTCCAGGATGTCATCTTCGATTCGCACGGTTGACTCCCTGTACTCCGCCAGTGAATACATGCCATAGCCTTCCGCGAAGCGCCACGCCCGCATCCGCGACCATGCCGCCCGGTACTGCGCCAGTCCCGTCGCCAGCAGCTCCAGGTTGAACCGCCGGCACTGCGATACGTACGCCCGAATCGCCGCCAGTCTCCGCGACATGTGCGCCGTCACGTCCACCACGCAGTTGGGCTCCTGCGGCGTCCAGATCTCGTAGGTCATGACGGTCATGTCCGGCCGTGCATCCAGCATCGCCGCCAGCTGCGCCACCGCCGCATGATCGGGATGGGCTTCCCCCAAGTGCGGCACGAGCACGACCTCGGCCCCGAGCTTGCGGACCAGCCGGCTCAACTGCGCCGCGGTCCCACCTTCCACGCAGACACCCCCGTCCGGCAATGACCAGTGCATCAGACGCCGGACGCTCAACAGGTCGGCCGCGTCATGGGCCTCCTGCCGGCGGATCTCCGCTGCCTGCGCCAGCGACGGCCGGCCTAACCCCTTCTCGCCGTCCGTCACGAACAGCACAGTCACATCCGCGCCCTGCACCGCCAGCCGTGCCAGATATCCGCCGCAGCCAACGGCCTCGTCGTCAGGGTGCGGAGCCACCACCAGCACCCGGTCGAATCGCGGCGGCCGCAGCAGCGGCGCCCGCGTCCGCAGGTGCGCCAGGATCCCATCTGACTCGATCATCCTGATGTCCCTCCGCCGGCGGCATCCGGCCTGTCCAATTCCTCCAACGCCATCACGGTTCGCTCGACCAGGTCGCGCGGGTCATATCGGCTGGCTGTGACCCAGAAGGGACGCACGGGCAGGCAGAACGCCCGGCCGCGTCCTTCGGGCACTGTCAGCGCTGTGCACAAGTCGCCGTGAGGCCGCGAGACCTCCGCCCGGTGCGAGAACTGCACGACGACGACCCGCTTGGCCTTTGCACGCGCAGATCCTGGCAGCCGAATCGACTCGATCTGATCCTGCAGCGATTCGCTCATCAGGAACCCGCCCATGTCGCAGGCATTGCGCTCGGTGGCCCCGCGATTGTTCAAACCCACCGCTCCCGCCAGCAACCGCGTGGCCGCCAGGTGCTGGCGGCATTCGGCGATCGTCTCCGCCCCGCCCATCTGCGGACCCCACAGCACCAGGCAGTCCAGAACGCCGTCGCCGATGCCGCACCAGACCCCCAGGGTCCCGCCAAAACGAAGCCCCACCAGCCCGATCTTCTCAGCCCCCGTTCGTTCGGCCACGTATCGCCCCGCCGACCGGATGTCCGCCTGCCAGTCCGTCAGCGCAACCTGCTCCATCCAGCCGTCACTCTCTCCGGTGCCCCAATAGTCGATCCGCAGCACCGGGTAGCCGTGCTCCGCCAGCCCGGCTGCCGCCAGCGCCATCACCCGCGCGGTGGCCTTGCGCTCCTCCCCGAACGGCGGGCACATCAGCAGTGCGGGTCTTCCGTTGGCCTCCCGCGGCCGGTACAGCAGGCCCCTCACCTGCCGTCCGGGCTCACCAAACGTCTCGGGCGTCGGCGGCATCGTCAATCCTCCTGGTGGCTGGCGACCTGCTCGACGAACGCCGCCGCTTCGCGGATCACCTCGTTGGACCACGCCACCGACGAGTAGTTGTGGTCCGCCTCCGCCACAAGGTGAAAACGCCGATCCAACCCCTGCCGGCGGGCCTCCTCCTGATAGCCGGGCGTGTGCTTGCCCGTCAGCGGGTCCGCTGTTCCGTAGATGAACAGGCTGGGCACGCGGCGCACCGGGCCGGAGGCCCGCGCCTGTGCCGCCGCCGCCCCCTGCCGATCGCGACGCCGTTGTTGGATACTCAACCGCCGCCACAGCTCACCCAGCACGACCCCGGCATGCATCCGCCCGCCCAGGAGTCGCCGCCATGTGCTCCCGCAAAGCAGCTTCCGCCCGTAACCTTTCACGTACCGGCAGGCATCGGCTAGCGACTCCTCATAGCCGGCTGCCGTCACATAGCGACCCGTCGAACAGGCCACCACGCCGATCGTGCTTTGAAGGCATGCGCTAGCCAGCAGGGCGATCTCCGCGCCATAGCAGATCCCCACCAGCACCACGCTGCGCACGCTCGTACGGTCGCGAAGAACCTTTTCGGCAGCCAGGGCGTCGGCGAGCGCCGTATCGGCCGTCGCGGGTTCGTCGGGGCCCTCACTGTCTCCGCAGCCGCGATAATCGAACCGCAGGCAGGGGAAGCCCCGCTCGCACAGCCTCGCCGCCAGGCGCACCCACAGCCGGTGCGGCCCCAGCCGGCACCCGTCGTCGCTGTTGAGCATCAGCACGCCGACGGATCGGGACGGCTGCCCCTCCGCCGGCAAGTCCAGCGTCCCCAGGAGGTATACGTCCTGTGCCTCGAACACCACCGGCACTCGCGGATGGTCATTCAGGGACGGCATGTTGGACGCCTTCCATCAGCTCCTCGTACTGCAAGTGCTCCCGCTGAAAGAACGTCCGCCACCGCCGTCGCAGCAGCAGGCTCTTGCTGAACAGCACGCTCCGGCCGCCGTCCTCGAAACCTCCCGTCGTCACATGCCCGACGTGGTGCAGATCGGCCATGCCGTCGCACATGACCTTCAGGCCCAGCCGCTTGACCCGGTAGCAGCAGTCGACGTTCTCGAAGCCGAACGGGTCGAACGCCGGGTCGAACCCGCCGATGGCACCCAGCACCTCGCGCCGTGCAACAAAGTTGCCGACGGCCTGAACACGCCGCTGGCCCAGCCAGCGCCGGTCGCTCGTATCGGCCCCCGCCCCCAGCGCCACGAAGCGGCCCGGCGGCGAGATCGCGTAGCCCGCGCACTCCAGGCGGCGCGGCTGCCGGTCCGACACGATCCGCGGGCCGGCGATCCCCGCGTCCGGATCGGCCCGTAGCAGACCGACCACGCTTGCCAGCCAGCTCACGTCGCGGCAGATCGTGTCATTGTCCAGCATGGCCACGTACGACCCGTCCGCCCGCTGCAGGGCCTGGTTGCGACCCGTGCAGGCGCCACGGTTCGTCTGATTGGTCAGGACCGTCACCTCGCGCACGGCCCCGCACGCCTGCGCGGCAAAGCGCTCCAGGACGGCCTGGACTTCGGGGCCGCCGCCGTTGTTCACGGCGACCACCTGCAGCCGGACGCCGCGGAGCTCGCACACTGACTCCAGCGCCGCCTTTGTCGCCTCGCAGGCCCCGCAGGCCAGCACCACCACGCTGATCTGTTCCTCGGGCGCCGTCATTCGGCCGCGTCCTGCAGCAGCATGTCGGCGGCGGCCTGGCCCGCCGTTTGGATATAGGCCTCCACCGCTGCGATGTTCTTGAAGTTCTCGAGCACCATGTCCCGCGGCGGAATGCGGCAGCCCACGCGGTCTTCGATCCATAGAATCAGCTCAAAGATCCCGGCTGAGTCCAGACCCAGGTCGTCCACCAGGTGCGCCTCCTCCGGCAGGGGCCGCTCGCCCGCGGTTACACCCAGGACGTCCACCAGGAACGCAGTCAGATCCGTTCGGATGTCCACGTGCAACTCCTTTCGAATAGTCAATAGGTACCCAGCGATCCCTGCCGCTTGGCGTGCCGCAGCGCCTGGCTGCTGACCAGCCACGCCGTCGGCAGCATGATCGCGGAAAACACCAGCAGCGGTCCGCATGAGCCCCACAGCTCCGCGGCTGGCTTGCCCAGTAACAGTGATCCCCGAAATCCGTTGAGCGAGTGTGTCAGCGGCACCGCATAGGACGCCGCCCCTAGCCACGTCGGCAGCAGCTCGACGGGGAACATCACCCCGCCCAGCAGCGAGGCCGCCCCCACCGCAAACCAGTTGAGCGGATCACCCCGCTTCAGCAGGATCAGCAGGCTCGCGGACATCACTCCCAGACTCAAGAATGCCGGCACCGTCAGCGCCAGCGTTAACGCCGCCCCCGCCCAGTTGGCATGCTCCAGCCGGAACCCGAAGCACGCCTCTGCCACCACCAGGCAGAAGGCCACGCGAATCGTCTCGAACAGGAATGGCCAGACCGATGACAGACTCAGGATCGTCATGGCCCGCGTGGGGGACGCGAACATGATCTCCATCGTGCCCTGGTTCATCGCCTGGCGGATCGCGGTCGTGATCCCCGTCAGCGCGGCCTCGAGATACCGTGCCATCACGATCCCCACCAGGGCAAACGAGAAGTAATCGCCCCTGTATCGGCCCAATGCCGCCCCATGCGCTGGCACGAGCTTGGCGACGAAGTACACCGTCGCGATCGTGAACAGCACGGTCGCCAACGACCAGAGAAACTGGAACTTGTAGCTCGTCTCGATCCGCGCATCCCGCGCGAGAAACGCATACGCCTTCCAGCAGGCCCGTGACCGGCAGCCTGCCGGGTCGACCGCGATTTCGCCACGCTGAACCGTGCCAGCCGCCCCGGTGGCCTCTCCCTTTCTCGTCAACAGCGTCTCAGCCATGGGCGACCTCCGGCCCTTGCAACGCCACTCCCGCCAGCCCTGCTGGCTCGCCGCAATAGATCAATCTGCCTTCCTGTAGCGCCACGGCTGTCTGGCACACCTCGCGCATCTCCTCCATCCGGTGCGTCGACCAGACGACCAGACGCCGCAAGTCCGCCGCCACCCATTGCCTCACGAAACGTCGCAGAAAACGATCCCAGTGGATGTCCAGGCTGTTCGTCGGCTCGTCCAGGATCAGGACCCGCGGCTCGTGCAGCAGCCCCCGGACGATCGCCAACCGCTTACGCATTCCCGAGGAGTAGTTGCAGAAGTGCCCGCCCGCCTTGCCCGACAACCCGAACAGGTCCAGCAGCTCGGCGATCCGGCGCTTCGCCTGACGGGGCGCCATCCCGTAGAGCCCCGCGAAGAACGCCAGGTTCTCCCCGCCGCTCAGCCGCCAGAAGAAACTCCGCTCGTCGCTGGGTACGTAGCCGATCAGTGCCCGGGCCGCCATGCCCGCCCGGGGCAGTTCGCGCCCGGCGACCATTACCCGGCCGCTCGTGGGCTCCAGCAGATCCGCCAGGCTCTTGAGCAGCGTGGTCTTGCCCGCGCCGTTAAGCCCCAGCACGGCCACGATCTGCCCGGCCTGCAGTCGTAGCGTCACGCCGTCCAGGGCCCGCACGCATCGGGACCGACCCCACCGCAGGCGCAGCACGTCCCGCAACGGACGCAGCCTGGGATAGTCTTTGGTCAGGTGTTCTGTTTCTATGGCGTAGGTCGGCATGATCGGTGCACCAGCATTCCCAACACGGTCACCTTGATCGTCTTGGCGATCGGCGTAGCTGCGGCAATGGCCAGGTATCCCAGCGAAGGCATCAACAGGCACGCAAGAAGCACGTGCCCTGCGGTCGCTGCCACACCCGCCACCACCGGCGTGCGGGTGTCGCCACAGGCGTAAAACGTAGTGACGATCAGCCCCTCCAGCGCCAGCGCCGGTATCCCCATGGCATACCAGGCCAGGGCTGTGGCGGTCAGGCGCGTCGACGTGGCATCGAAACGACCCCGCTCGAAGAGCACCCGTACGGTCGGCTCACGCAGCACCACGACCAGAACGGCTATCGGCACAGCCGCAGCCAGCACGATCCCCGCGCACCGCCACAACTGCCGCCTCATCCGCCCTTGCTCGCCCGCCGCCGCCAGCGCCGCAAAGTGCGAGAACGTCACCGTCGCCAGCCCCGCAGGCCCCAGCAGCACGATCGCATCGGTCAGTTTGCGGGCGTACACCAGGGCCGACAGCCGCCCGGCTGGCAGCACCGACGCCAACATGCCGTCGATCATCTGCCCGGCGTGCGACGAGACAACCCCGACGGTCAGCGGCATCGCCAGCAGCGCGACCTGCCGCAACGCCGCGATCAGCTCGCCATCCGGCCGGGAGAGCCGCACGCGGATCTGCTTGCGCAGCGCCCCAACATGCGCGAGCAGCGCCAGCGCGGCCGCCGCCGCCAGCGCCGACCCCACACGGTTACCGCCCCGGACCGCCCAGCCCAGTCCGAACAGGCCCACGTAGGTTGCCCGAAACACCAGGTCCCCCATCGCCGCCCAGCCGAACCGCCGGTGCGCATTCAGAAGCATGCGCGTCAGCGCTGACAGCCCCAGGATGCCGGTGCCTGCACTCATCGCCCGTATCAAGCCTCCTGCCTCGGCCTTGGCCGCCGCATCAAACCCCGGAACAATCACCGCCGATGCCGCCTCCGGCCATAGGGCCAATACCGCCGTGCACGCAAGCATGCCCGCTGCCAGCAGGACCCCCATAACGGTCACGAGACGATCGGGCAGCCCTGCTCGACCGGACTGCAGCATCCCCACGTACACCGGCAGGCAGCTGCCCTGCACCAGTTCCGTCGCCAGCATCACCAGCGTCCATGTCACCGCATACGCGGCGTAGTAGCAGTCGGCCGATCGCGTGGTGCCCAGGGCATGCGCCACGAGGATCTTCTCACCAAAGCCAGCTGCCTTGGCCAGTAGCAGGATCGCCGTGACCACGCCAGCCGCCGCGAATATCCCGCCAAGCCTTCCGAGACGGTCGCCAGATGTGCGCACCCCTGCAACGTCGCCTGGCGATACCGCCGCCTGCGAATCCGTCACTGGAATTGCTGCTACGGTTGTTGCCATCGTGAACACGACCACACGGCGTGCCTGCCCATACGCGCAGCTATACGCTCTATAGACGAACCTCGCGCGCCGCCTCCGGGTGGCATGGCCCTGCCGCCGGCTGTTTGGCGGCAGGACCATGTGTCGCTTGCACGGGTTTCGACCGGCAAGCGTCTTACAGTGCGGCTGCCTCCACGGGCCCCACCACGCGCTCCTGGCATCCGGCCGCCTGTCGGTACGTCTCCAGCGTCGCCGCCGCGGCCGCTGGCCACGTGAACTGCCTGACCCGTTGAAGCCCCGCTTCCGCCAGCCGCCTCCGCGGTTTCTCCTCGGACGTTGCCTGCCACAGGCCGCGCGCGATCGACTCCGCGGACTCCGGGTCCACGCGCACAACCGCGCCGTCCAGCGTCTCCGCCATCGCCCCGCGGACAGAGGCCACCACTGGCGTCCCGCAGGCCATCGCCTCCAGGGGCGGGAATCCGAACCCTTCGTCCAGCGACACCATCGCCAGGACAGCCGCCATCGAGTAGATGGCCGGCAGGTCTTCCCTCGCTGCGTACCCAGCCAGCATGATGCTTCCTGTTTGATCCGTCTCCGCGAGCCTGCGCATCGCTTGACCGATCCGCCACGACTTGCCGCCGACGATCACCAGCCGGTAGCGCCGCGCCACCCGCGCCTGGAATTGCCGGAAGCCCGCCGCCAGATTCAACAGGTTCTTGCGCGGCTCGAGGTTCCCCACGAACAATACGAAGCGCGGCGGCAACCCGTATCGGACACGTACCCGATCCAACACCCCCGGCTCGCGCACCGGGGCGAAGATCTCGTCCACGCCGGGATGGATCACATCGATCCGCCCTTCGGCCTCAGGAACGTTCCGCCGAATCGCCGCCGCGCTGGCCCCCGATACGGAGATGACTCGATCCGCCCTGGCAATCGAGCGTTTCAATAGCAACCGGTAGTAGGCGACGTTCAGCCGCCCGCACCACTGTGGATGATCCAGGGCGAATGTGTCGTGCACCGTGACGACCGTCGGCACGCTACAGCGCCACGGTCCCACGTAGGCCGGACAGTGCAGTACGTCCAGGTGATAGCGCCTCGTCAGCGCCGGTAGGCACGCGTGTTCCCATGTGATCCGCCCGATCCGCCCCCTCTCCGCCAGCGATGACTCGTGGACCACGACTTGTCCGGCAGGCACCTCGTTGGCAAGACCAGACGCGCCGCGGGCGAACAGCACGTACTCGTTCCGCTGGTCCATTCGCAGCAGGTGATGCACAAGACCCAGCACGTAGTACTCCACCCCCGACGGCCGCCGCCCCACGATCATGCAGTCGATCCCGATCCTCACGGTGCCCCCTCGCCCGACACGGCCAGGTGAATCGCTCGAATGGCCGCAGTCTGTGCGATCCGCGGTGAACAGAGCCGCCACGCGCCGCCCGCCCTCCGCCAGGCGCTCCGCCAGCCCGGGCTCCCGCTTCACCCGCAGCATTCTGTCGCGCAAGGGCCTGCGGACAGTCCGCTTCCACCAGCAGGCCTGACTCCCCGTCCTCGATGATCTCCGCCGGTCCCGCCAACCCCACGGCGGCCACCGGCACCCCCGCAGCCATCGCCTCGATCAGCACGCGGCCGAACGGCTCGGCTGACGCGGCGTGCACCAGGACGTTGCAGGCACCCAGCAGCCCCGGCACATCGTCCTGCCACCCGGTGATGATGACGCGCTCCCGCAGGCCCAACTCCTCAACGGCACACCTCAGTCCCGCAAGCACAGCCTGTCCCCCCGGCGGACATCCCCCTGCCAGCACAAACCACGCTTCCGGCTCCTGCCGACTGACCAGCGCCGCCGCCGCCAGGAATAGGTCCTGCCGCTTCCAGGCCACGAACTGTCCCACGTTCAGATAGATGAAGGCCCCCGCTGGCAGCCCGAGCTTGCTACGCACGAGTTGCCGCCGCGATCGACTCAACCCCTGCTCGCGGAGTTCGACGCCGTTGTGCACAACGTGCATCCTTTCGACCGGCACGCCTTCCCGCGCAAGTTGTTCCCGCACCGCCCCCGATATGCACACGATGGCGGCCGCCCTGCGCCCTAGAAGTCGCCCGATCCACCCCAGCCGCGTCAGGTCGCGGACATGCCAAACGGCGGGCACCCTCGTCAACTGCGCCGGCATCAGCGCCGCCAGCATCGCAGCCGTCGTATTGGCGTGGATCACCCGCGGCCTCGTCTTGAGCACAATCCATCCCACCTGCAGCATACAGATCAGCCACGCCACTACCATCCGCCCCTGCTGCCCCACATCCGCGCGCCGCACCGGCTCGAACGCACGCACGCGAAACCACCGGCAGGCCCCCGCGCCGCCAACGTTTCGCCCTGGGACATGGTTCTGTTTCCTGTCGCGACCGAGGCCGGCTTCGGGTGCCGCTGGCAGCTTGTCTGCCAGCGCTCCTTCTTCGGGTGCCACCCCCAAGCGCTGTTGCTTGGGGGTCTTTGCCAGGCCGCTACGAGGATCTGACATGCGCCTCAGCCCGCCCGCGCTGGCCACCCCAACCGTCGCCCCCCGCCGCGCCAACCCCGCCACCAGCAGCTGCAGGCTTCGCTCCGCCCCGCCCATCCGGCTGGACACGCTCACGAGCAGCACGTCGACCATCAGCTTTCGCCGACCATCACGTCGGCCTGCCCGTCTTCGGCCGGCGTGACCCGCAGCACCTCATCCACCGTCGTCAGGCCCAGTGCGATCTTGCGGATGCCGCTGGCCCGCAAACTCCGCATCCCGTCGCGCAAGGCCTGCTTGCGGATGTCCGCCGCGTGCCGCTTGCCCGTGACCATCTCCCGCAGCGCAGCATTCATCACCATCGAGCTCGCTGATGCACGTGCGGCCCAGGTAGCCGGTGAACCGACACTCCCGGCAGCCGCTCCCGCGGGCGAGTTGGGCGATGCCAGCCGCCTCGGGACCCAGTTGCCGAAGAACGCCTTCCTCGGCCTCGTACCACTGCCTGCACGCCGGGCAGACCAGCCGCACCAGCCGCTGCGCCAGCACCCCTTCCACCGAAGAGGCGATCAGGAACGGCTCGACGCCCATGTCCGTCAGCCGCCCCATCGCGGTCGGAGCGTCGTTGGTGTGCAGTGTGCTGAAGACCAGGTGCCCCGTCAGCGCCGTGCGGATCGTGATCTCGGCCGACTCGTAGTCGCGGATCTCGCCGATGAGGATCACGTCCGGGTCATGCCGCAGGATCGACCGCAGCGCCCGCCCGAACGTAAACCCGATCTCCGCGTTGGCCTGCATCTGCACCAGGCCTCGCATCCGGTACTCGATCGGGTCCTCGATCGTCAGGATCTTGGTCTCCGCGCGGTTCAACATCTTCAGAACCGTATACAGCGTCGTCGTCTTGCCGCTGCCCGTCGGGCCGGTCACCAGAATGATGCCGTGCGGCTTCTCGATCAGCCGCTCCAGGCCCCCCTGCTCCTGCCCCTCGAAGCCCAGCAACCCCAGGTCCTCCAGCGTCCGGTTGCGCGGCAGGATGCGGAAGTTCAGCGCCTCCCCGTGCGGCGTCGGCAGGATCGATACCCGCAGATCGTAGGTCTGGCAGTCGACATTGACTTGCGCCCGGCCGTCCTGCGGCAGCCGGCGCTCCGCAACGTCCAGGTTGGCCATGATCTTGGCCCGGCTGACGATCGCGTGCCGGAAGTGCCGGGCCGCCGGCGGCACCCCCGCCTCCCGCAGCACGCCGTCGATGCGGTAGCGGACCCGCAGTTCTTCCTCGAACGGCTCATAGTGGATATCCGTCGCCCGCTGCTGGATCGCATCCTTGAGGACCTGGTCGACCAGCTTGATTACCGAGGCGTTCTTGGCCGCCGATTCGTCGTCCAGGTCCTGCCCGGCCGCCTCTTCCTCCTGCGTCGCCTCGCCGCGGCTGACGAGCTGTTCGATGGTTTCAGCGCCGACGCCGTAGTGGCGCCGCATGGCCTGGGCGATGGCCTCCGAGGTCGCCAGCACCAGGTCGACCCGCCGCTGCAGGACCAGGCTCGAGTTCCTCAACCAGGTCCTCGTTGAACGGATCGTCCGTCGCCAGGCGCATCGTGCCGTTGTGCGCCGCCACCGGCATCACCCGGTAGTGTCCGACCACCGTTGGCGAGGTGGAGGCCACGGCCTCCGCCGAGATGTCGCCCTCGCGGAGCTCGACCAGCTCGCTGCCTGCCGCCCGCGCCGCCCGTTCCAGGAAGTCAGTCTCCTCGATCAGCCCGCTGGCGACGATCGCCCGGCTCAGCGAGATGCCCTGTTGCGCGGCCTCCTGCCGCGCCAGCTCCAACTGGTCCGGCCCCAGGCCCAGTGCGCCATCGGCCAGAGATCGAAACAGGCATCTGTGGTCGATCATTCCAGCTTCTCCAGCATGGTCTTCGCCCGTACCTTGTACTTTGCATCCGCGGCGAGCTGCCCGATGCCATCCAGCACCCGTCTCGCCTCGATGGCTCGCCCCTGCTGCACCAGGATCGCCGCCGACATCAGGTCCGCGCGGGCCAGCCGGTCGCATGTGAGATCGCCCGCCTTGCGTGCCGCTTCCATGCAGGAGTCCGCTTCCCTTGTCTTGCCCGTACCGATCAGGCATCCGCCCCGTAGTAACAGCAACTCGCAGTCGCCGGCCGACGCCTCGCCGCCCGCGATACCCTCCAGTTCCGCCAGGCCCGCCGCCGGATCGCCTGCCACAAGCCACTGTTCGGCTGCCTGCCTGGCCGCCACGACCCGTGCAGCCGGATTCTGTAGGGCACCGCAGCTGCCGGAGCGCCCCAGCTGGCCGGCAACCGTCTTGTCTGGGGAGGCTGTCTTGCACGCAGCCAGCGCAGCGGCCAGGTCATCCCCCACATTTGCCCCACCCCCATCAATGGCTCGCCGGTATGCCGCGAGCACCAGTTCCGCGACCTCCGGGCTGTTCGTCCGCGCGCAGCAGCTCGTTCCTGGGCCCGCCGCCGCAAGAGCCTCGCCGCCAGGTTGGCCCAGAACCAGTCGGACTCGGCTGGCTTGTCCTTGGGACTCGCCAGCAGCCGCAGCGGCTCCTCACAGGCCAGACCGTGCCCATCCCGAAGCGCCCGCGCCATCATCACCCCCTGCAGGATGGCCTCCCTCTCTTCCTCAGTCGCCTTCGTGCGCCGCAAGGCCTCGAACCGAACCGTCGCCTCTGTCGCTTGCCCGGAAAGCAGTAAGGCGTATGCGGGCGCAAGGTCCGTGGATCTCGCCGGCCGTTGGATCTTCTCCTGAACGGCTGCGCATCGTCGCGTCGTGCTCGCCAGAGGGTCAGTCAGGTCATCGGCGGTGCCTGCCCAGCCGTCCGGGCCTTCGCCGCCGAACCGCTGATAGGATGCCACCAGCCCCGCCAGGTCCCCCTCGCCCGCCTCGCGCAGATGCTGTTCCACCCATGGAACGTTCTGCACCCACGCGTTCAAATCGGCGGAACTCAGCGCCAACAGCACCCGCGCCTCGTGCCGCGCCTCGTCGCGCCGGCCCGCCGCCGCCAGCAGCCCCACCCGCTGCCGCTGCAGAGGCACCAATAGGTCGAGCCGTACCGTCGCCAGCCTGCACATCTACAATCAGCTGTTCCACGCGATCCACCGCCGGCCCGCCCGCCTCAGCAGCCCTTCGGCCCAGCCCGGCCAGCGCCGCCTCCACCGCCGGTACCGAGGGGCAGCCCGTCGGCGCTGATGCCAGAAGCGTCCCCACCGCCTGCCACCGCGCCTCCCACGAAGCCCCATCGGCCGCCAGAACGTCCCCCATCTCGTGCAGCCGCAGGATGGCCGTCCACCACGACAGCAGGCCGTGCACGCCACCCACACCTGCTGGCCTGTCCGATGCCGCCAGGCCGTCGGCGATCCTCGCGGCGTTGCTGACTTGCGCCGGGTCCTGCAGCAGGTAGCCCTGGACCATGCGGCAGCCGAGCAGCATCCGGGTTCGAGGGCCGGCCCCTTGCTTCTCCAGGGACCCGTATACGCCTGCGCCGCCGGCAGATCCTTACGCTCCAGGGCCTGTTCGATGCCGGTGATCGCCTGTGTCACGGGCGAATCCGAGGCATCCTGCAACAACGCTGCCGGCAACGGCTCGCGTGCGTGACCTGCCGGCTGGCTCGTGGCGGTACCATGCGGGTCCATGTGCCCCTGCGGGTCCTCCTTCGAACATCCCGGCAGCAGGACCACCGCGCAGACCAGGCCAAGACTATATCGTGAGATTCGCATCGAAAGACCTCCGTTCATCATGCTTGTGGACTTGCTCGGGTCTGAGCGGCAATGTGCTCAGGGGGTGGGTGCCACAGTCCTGTGGACGCGGCCCTGTGGCCGCGGACCAGGACTGTGCTATCGCAACGTCGGTGTTGCGGCGGGTGCCACGCCTGCGGTGTTTGCAGGCGCGCTCGTGCTCCTGCGGAGCTGCTGGTGCACAGGTCCCTGGCTCACTGTCCCACCGAGGCCTGCTGACTGCTGGCCGCCAGCCTCTGCTGGCACGCCTGCGCCTTGGCTGGATCCTTCAGGTCGTCGCGGTATACACTCGCGAGTCGCCCGAGCACCCGCGCGATGTGCCGCGACGTGCCGTGCCGCTGCACCGCCTCCTCCAGCGCGCCAGCTGCCCGCTGCGGACTGCCCAACTGCATCTCCACGTCCGCCAGCGCCAGCAGTGTCTCGACCGCCTGGTCCGGCTGCGTCGCCTCGTCAGCCGACTTGCGAAGCTCCGCCAGGCGCCGGTACATCGCTTGCCGCAGCTCCTGTTGATGGACCCGCTCGGCGACCTCCGCCTGCAGGTCCTGCACCGCCCTGGCGGACGGCAGGTCCTGGCTGCATCGACCCGCCAACGTCTGCGCCTCGCTGATACGCCCCTGCCGGGCCCTCAGGCTGCGCCAGGTCATAGAGTGCCTGGCCCCGCATCTTGGCGTCCCCCGACTCAACCAGCCTCCGGAACGCCTCCGCTGCACGCTCCGCCTGGCCCATCGCCAGAAAGGCGTGTCCCTTCCAAAAGGCCGCCGCCTGGACAGCGCTCGCGACCCCGGGGCAGGCCTGCAATTCCTTCCCGTCCGCCGCGGACAACACCGTCACCTGGTGCAGCCGAACCACCTCGCGCCAGCTGCCGGCGGCAACCGGCCAGAGCCCGATCTCCTCGGCCGAAGCCGCCAGCCCGGAAAACAAGTCCGCCGGCTTTGGGGCGCTCGGCCCAATGGCCTTGGCAGCCTCCAGGACCTGTGTAACCAGTTTGCGAACGTGCTCTTCCAACACCGAGAGATCCTTGGTACCGGCCCATTCCCCCAGCAGCACGGCACGATCCACTCCCTCGCCGTCTCGCGCGACCGCGGCCATCGCCCCGATCACGTCCTCGCTGGCCAGACGGGATTGTGCCAGCAGCTGCTGCGCCTGCCGCGCTAACTCGCCGGATGCCGCTGCCCCCACCGAACCTTCCGCCGTCCGGCACAGGTCCTCGACCTGCGAATAGGCCTTCATCCGCAGCAGCTGCCGGCCGCACGCCATGAACATGGCCGCCACGGCTGGCCCCTGCCCCGTCGGACAGTCCCGCCAGATCAGATCGATCGCGCAATCCAGGAACGGCTGCGCCTCGCTGGCAATCGTGATGGCGAAGAACCTATCCAGTGCCTGGCTCACCTCCCGCATCACCCCGGCAGTCGGCGCCTCCAACGCCAGGTCCTGTAGCCGGAAGGCGTCCGTCCCCGAGGCCGTCATGTCCCGTACCAGCAGTCGCGCCGCCGCCGCCCCCGCCGGCCGGTTCGAGTACTGCCGGGCCAGATTCCGCAGGAGATTCGCGCGAGCCGGGGGCTCAAAGGTATCCGCCAGGCGGGCAACCGCATCCTCGACGGCTGGCGAGGTCACCTGGCTATTGATCGTCTCGTAGCAGGCCGCCCGCACCTCGTCCGCCGACGGGCCTTCGGCGCCAGCCGCACCGGCAGCCGCGGGCTGCGCCGGGGCCTTCGGCACGAACGCAGCCCCTCGTGCAAAGGCCCGGATCTGCCCCGGCTCGGGCGACAACACATCCGAGCCCACCACCTCCACGCGGCAGGACGGACCGATCGGCGAGGCGATGGCCTGCAGGTAGTCTTCCGCCGCGATCAGTGCGACCCGCGGGTCGTTCTCGGCCCGCGAGTCGATGTACAGGATGTCGCCCTCCGGACTGATCTCCAGCGAGTCGATCGCGTTCATGCCCATGTCGCCGCACTCCCGCAGATACCCGTCGAAGAGCAGCTCTGACCACCCGGACCTGTTTGCTCGCGGCATTCACGTCGAGTACCGCGATCTTGGTCTGCTTGTCCGGCGCCGGTCGCCGGCCGTCCAACACGTTGAGCACCAGCTGCACGCCGTTTCCGCGATACAGCGGATCGATCCGTACGGCCTCGGGCGCCAGGTTCAGTTCCTCGCCCATGTTGTACGAGAACACCGCCTCCCCTGCCGCGTTGTAGACGTCCAGCGTGCGGGCCGTCCGGTCCGCCAGGTAGATGAACCCCTTCGCGTCGACCGCGATGCTGGTGAACCAACACTTGCCGCTGGGCTTCGAGATCAGCTTGATCGGTGTGCCGAAACGTCCCTCTCCGATCCGCTGCCCCTTGCCCGGCCCCAGGGACGCATGCGGCCCCTTGGCCGGCACCTTGAACACCAGGCCCTCGCTCTTGCGGACATTCCGCCCGGCAATGTACAGGTTGCCTGCCGTATCCTTGGCCATGTCCATCACGCCGTCGGAACCGACCATGCCCGCTACGCCGATCTCGGGCAGGTCCCGCCTCGCGGGCGATTGCGCGGACCAGCCTTTCTCCGGCCCTACGGGCAATTGGAGCCGGCCCGCCAGTACGCCGCCGGCCAGCGGGTCCTCGCCTCGCGACGCGCCCGCGTTCATCGGCCCCTTGTCACCCTTGTGGTCGACCTCGCCGTGGTATTCGACCTGCACCAGCCACACCTGCGGCGACTCGTCCCGCCAGCCGCGGGCGCACAGCACCACGGCCGAGTCCGGATCGTATAGCAGAATCGACCTGCCGTTGAACAGGACGTCCGAGTCGCCCGACATGTCCCTGGCATGGTAGAGATGCTCGCACTTGGCCGACGGACCATCGACGTGCTCGCCGTCCCGCCCCACGATCGTCCGGCCGAAATCAAACTCCAGGACCGAGATGCGGGCCCCAAAAGGGGTCAACTGACCGCCATTGGAACAGTAGATGATATCGCCCTGCCATGCCCCTTGTGCCCGCGGCGCAGCGGCGACCGCAAGCAGGCAGATCGCGAACATGCCAAGCAAGATATTCCTCATGATTTGACCTCCTGGTTGACTGTCCCTGTGCAGACCTTCTGGCCTGCATCGTGTACCTGTTGTCGTTGTCGCTCCGTGCCGCCGGCGACCTGGCCTGACCCTGCGCATACGCTCGGCGCCGTGGCCGGCGCCCGCGCCAGCCACTCTTCCTGCGAATTCAGCCAGGCCACCCACTCCGGACGGTCCTCTCGCGCAAGACAGTCACGGACCAGCTGCAGCGTCCGGCTGTCGCGCTTGCCGAGCCGCACCCGCACCCGACACAAGTTCTCCAGGCTGGGCAGATGGTCGCTGCTGCGCTGTAGCGCCTGCTCGTAGGCCTCCAGCGCTTGCGGATACTTGCCGCCTGTCTCCAGAACCAGGCCCAGGTTGTAGCAGGGCTCGGGTCGCTCCCGCAGCAGCCGGCACGCCTGGTCGAAGTGGCTGGCCGCCTCCCGAAGATTGCCCAACTCATAGCAGATCACGCCCAGGCTGTGCCGCGCCTTCCCATTGCCCGGATCCAGCATCACCGCCTCGATCAACTTGGATTGCGCCTGCTCCTTGCGGCCGGCTCGTCGCTCCTTGGCCGCCTGCCGCACCAGTCGCTCGACCTTGGCTGGCCGCAAGAGCTCCGACTCCGTGCTCGACGACGGCTGCGTGGCCGACGGCCGCGTCGCACCCGCATTCGGCGGATGTGCCGCCTGGCAACCAGCCGGGGCCATCCCCGAAAGCAGGGCACCAGCCGTCACCACCCCGGCGCGCGCAACAGATCCCAATAACGGACGCGTTGTCATGGCTTGAGTCATCCTTCCTCGGCCGGCAGGTCCACGGGCCCGTTCGATGGCCCCGGCGACGGCTCCTTGGCCTCCAGCCGCTGCTGCCGGCTGATGTCCTTCAGGTCGCGGAACTCCTCGTCCCGCAGGATCCGCGGGGTGACGAACACGTACAGGCGAACGTCTTCCTCAGTCGTGCTGGTATGGCGGAACAGGTAGCCGGCCAGGGGGATGTCCCCCAGCAGCGGCAGCTTGTCCACCGAGTCGCGCTTGTTCCGGTAGGTCAGCCCCCCCACCACCAGCGAATTGCCGTCCGGCACGGTCGCCTCGCTGCTGATCGAGTTGGTGTAGCGGGCCGGCGGAAGCGTCGGGTCAGCCGAACCCCCGCGGAACGTGTTCAACTCGATCTGATACTGCAGCCGTAGGTAGTCGTTGTGGCTGATGCTGGGAGTCACTTGAAGCTGCGTGCCGGCCTGCACGAAACCCCCGAAAGACGTTGTGGCCACCGTGCTGCTGGCGTTGACCTGCTTGTATGGCTCCTCGTCGATGCTCTGGATCTCCCCCTTGGCGTTGTCGTTGACCAGGATCCGCGGAGCGGTCCGGATACTCGCCTTCCCGCTGTTGGCAAACGCGTACAGGATGACGGGAACGTAGTCGCTCCGCACAACAGCCGCCGTTCCCCCGGGTAGCACGTTCGGCATGCGATGCCCCGTCGCCGGATCGAGCACCGACAGCCCGAACGACGTAAACACCAGGTGGCCCCAGTGACTGTCCGGGGCGTCGAGGCACTCCCACTCCAGGCCCACATCCAGGTCCTCCGTGCCGCGGATCTCCACGACCACCACCTCCAGCAACACCTGGCTGCATCGCCGGTCCAGCTCCTGAATCAGCGCCCCCAGCTGCGATTGGTCCTGCACACTCGCCTGCACGACCACCGAGTTCGTGGCTTCGTCCGCCACGACACGCGGTTTCTCGACCCACGGAACGCCGCCTTCGGAGCTCCCCGAATACGAGCCGTACGGGCCACCCATCGGCGCAACTGCCGAACCCCCTCCACCACCCCCCTGTGACGGACCCCCTGTAGCAGACCCCACCTGCGGCGGGCCCCCAGCGGCCATGCCGCCATTCCCCCCAAGCCAGGTAGACGCGGGCGACATCGGCCCCGACGCTCCAACCCCCACCCCGGTCCCGTTGTGGCCCCCCATGCCGGATCGGCTCGCCTCCTGCGACCGGCCATCCTGGTCGATCAGCTGCTGCAGAACATCCGCCACCTGCTTGGCACTGGCGTTCTGCAGCTTGTACACCTGGATGCCGCCGGCCGAGGCGAGCGGCGGCACGTCGCAAATGGCCAGGAACTGCTTGACCTGCTGATGCACCACGGACGGTGCAGTCACCACGATCGCGTTGCTGCCGGCCAGCACCCCGACGCGGATCCGGTTGTTGCTCATGCGGCTGTCGCGGGAACCGCCCGAACGCCCGGCCGCGCCCCCGCCTGCCCGCCTCCGTAGCCGTCGGAGGTCCCGCCGGCCTCGGCAATCCCCAGTGACTGCCGCAGGTTGTCCACCAGGTCGCCGGCCGCCGCGTTGCACACCGGGTAGCTGATCGTCTCCATGGCCTCCGGCGCCACGTCGAGTGATTCGACCAACGTCCTGACCTGTACCAGGTCCTGCGGGTAACCCTTCAGTACGATGTGGTTCGTCCGCGCAATCGGGCACAGCACCACCGTCCGGCCCGACGAGGCTACCACGGACGTTGAGGTCGGACTCGGTTGAGAGGTCGCGGCCGTGGCGGGTGGCCGGGAATCCGCGCGGTCCGTCTTGGCCGGCTCGTAGATCGCCTCCAACTCGCGGCTGAGGACCGAGAACGTCCGCGTAAACCAGTTTGACGACCTCGATGCTCATCTGGCTGGCCGGCTGGTCGACCTCCTGGATCACCCGTTCCAGTAGCGGCAGGTTGTTCGGCGCGTCGTAGATGATGATGCTCCGCGTGGCCGGATCGGCGATCAGCCGCCCGTGCGCCGTGACAAACGGACTGACCGCGCGGAGGATCTCTTCCGCATCGCGCTGCGCCAGCCGGATCACCTGCTTCTGCACCCCGTAGTACTGCACGTATTCGTCGTACGTCATCACCGAGATGACGTTGCCCTGCCGGACCGACACCAGGCCCGCCATGTTCACGGCCTGCTCCAGCAGCTGGCCCGCCGTGATGTTCTTGGCGTAAAGGCTGATCTTGCCGCGGGCCTTGCCGCTGGGGAAAATGCTCCAGCCGCTGGCGTCGCTGATCACCTGGAAGACCAGGTTAATGTCCTCCTCGTTGAACTGCACCTGCGCGATGACCGGCCCTTGCGGCCCCGCCTGGCTCGCCGCGCCCCCCGCGACACCCGAACTCAGCCGCGGCGTGATCGCGGCCCCGCCCGGCTGCGTTGCGGCCGCCGGAAGCGCAGCCGGTGCCCCCGGCGGCAGCCCCGCGAAGGGATCCATCTGCGCAGCGATATGCCCCGCTGGCGGCAGTACGAGCCCGACTGCCAGCATCACCGTCACCATGCATGGAAGGCTCTCAAGACGAACCATCGGATCACAACTCCAGTTTGACTCGCTCGCCCACGACCTCGAGCTCCACCCGCCTTGGCTCGATCCGCAGCACCCGGAACAGGTCCTCGATCCCTTCCCCCTCCCCGAACCGCTTCATGCCGAACCCCTTGACCTGCATGTACGCCACGTAACGCCCGCCCGACTCCAGGATCGCATTCAGCGATAACATCCCCACGATCCGGTCCACCGACTGCTTGGCCACACGCCGCGACGGCAGCGGCACGGCTGGCTCGAACAGGTTCCTCTGTCGTAGGATGGCTGGCGCGTCCTGCAGGTCGGGGGCCGCGGCGGCCGGTTCCGCGTTGGCATTTGCCAGTGCCGCCGCGGGCCCCTCCTGCACGTCGGATGATCGCGCAAGCTCGATGACATTCAGGCACAGCAATATGGCCCCCAGGCCGGCCAGCATCTCTCGCCGCCCCACCCGCCTGCGAGCCAGCCCCGCAGGCAGTGATATCAGCAGATCGCGCAGGCGCTTCATGGCATCTCCCGGCAGGAAGTCCGTTTGAGTCTCCATCCGACTTGCGGACGGTCAGCCCGCCCCGCCAGGGACGGCAGGGAATAGCCCGGAACGCCAGTCCTGGGCATGCCAGACCCCAACAGACTTGGTCGTTCTTGTTCGTCGGCAAGTCCCGCCAGGGACGACGGAGTCCATGGACCTGCCCTGTCGTCTGTCACGGAACTACTGGCTACTTGCCTGCCTGTCCCATGCAACGTTCCCTGCGTCACGACCTACCCCTCTCCGTGACGGCCCGCCTCGATGGCGCCGACTGCGCCGCCAGCCGCCCCGCCTGCCCCTGCGACGCGGCGATCCGTGTCACGATCATCGACGCCGTTACGTAGCCGGGCCGGTCCTTGCAAGCCAGTTCCATCCATTCCACGCAGATCGGCTCCGAGGCCTGGACGATCGCCGCCAGGAACCTCGCCACGTCCGGCAGCATCCCCACTGTCTCGATCCGCAACGAAAACTTGCGGTAGTACGTCTCCTGCACGTCCGGCAGCGGACGAACCGACATCGTCTGGATCGGCAGCGGCGAGTACAGATCGCTCAGAAACCTCGCGAACCGCGCCATCTCCTGGCTCGGACTGCCTGACTCCCGGATCATCTTGCGGGCGGCCGCGTATTGCCGCTCGATCCGGTCTCGCTGCTGCATGTTGCCCTGCATCCGCGCCAGCGACGCCCGAAGCCCCGCCAGGTCTTCTTCCACCTGCGCGTATCGCTGCAGCGGTGGCTCGACGATCCACACGTACACAGCCGCCATAGCCAGCACGCCGGCCGTTGCCATCGCGACCCGCCGTTCGCGCGGACCCAGCCTTCTCATGACCGCCCCCGACCCGGCATCGTCGCCGGCGCCACCCGGCACCGACATGCGTACTCGATCAGGTTGCCCTTGTCCCGACTGACCTGCTGCGCCCCGTCCGGCCGCACGTCCTTGAACAGCCCCGAGCCCTCCAACACCATCGGAAAGCCGAACGCCAGGTCCAGGCTGCCCGCCGTGCCGCGAAGAGTCAGACTCCGCCGGCCTGGCCGCCAAGTCCAGCATCAGGTTGCTCAGGAAAATGCCCGGCGGCACCCGCCGATGCAGTTCCAGCAGGACTTCCAACGGCACGCTGCGGCACGCCAGCTGCGCCTGAACGGCCCGGGCCTGCTGCTTCTTGGTCTCCAGCGCAGCCGCGGTCTCGCGAATCGGATCGATCCTCCGCAGCACCGACTCCCGCTGCCGCTCCAGCCGGTGTACCCGCGCCTCCAGGTAACCCCACAACAATCCCACGCACGCCAGGACCAGCCCCGCCGCCACCGCCCGTTCGATCCACCACCGCCGCCGCTGCCGCCGCCGCGTCCAACTCATGGGGGCAAGGTTCATCCACGTCGCCGACCGGGACTCATCCGCCAGGGCCGCCCCCAGCGCACAGGCGGCGCTGACCGTGCAGACAGGCCCGTCTGCCGCGATGCGAATCTCCATCTGCGGTTCGACCACCACCGCAGGCGCCTCCCGCCCCGGCCCGCCCGCAGCCGCCTCCCCCGCCAAGGCCCTGACCCGTTCGGCCTCGTCGGCAAGCACGACGTACCCGAGCTCCACCTCGCAGTCGGCCGGCCCCCATCGCCGCAAATGCCGCCGTGCGTCGTCACATAGCGCAGCCAGGTCGGGAAGCGTATCGATAGGCCCCTGCCGCGCAGCAGCCACCTGCCCTGATGCCAGTACAGCCGTCTGGTACTCCTCAGCCCCGGGCCAGACCAGCAGGCAGTTGTTACCGGCCGCGCCTGCCGGCATGCGATCCGCCAGGACCTGCTGCAACGCCAGGGGCGATGGGATCAGCGCATTGGGCGTGATCCCCGCCCGACCGAGCGCCGCCATCGCCGCCGCCAGCCGCTCCAGTGGCGCCAACGCCACCCAGACCCGCCGGCCTCCGTCTTCGCCCTCACCGCGGCTGTGAAAGTCGTAGCAGACCTCGCCTTCCTGCGCCGGCAGCAGGCCCGGCACTTCGAAGGCCAGCATCTGCCGCACGTCCTCGTCGCTCTGGGCCGGCAGGCTCAGCATCTTGAACAGACAGTCCCGCCGGGGCACCGCCACGTGCCATCGCTGCGCCGCGATCCGCCCATCCTGGACCAGCCGCACGAACGTCTCCGCCGGCATCACGTAGACATGCCGCGCCGGGGGATCCGCCACGTAGACGGTGTCTCGCGGCCCCCTGCTCATGCCCAGCAGACGCCGCTTTAGACAGAATCTTTCGATGGAGAAGGTCTTTGTGTCCATACCGTCAGAATCGCGTCAGAAAGACCAGTTGGCGCCGCCCCCTGCCCGGCGGACCGTCGCCCACAGCCGCACCCCCGGCGAGTCCTTGCGCACCGAGGCGCGGCTGATCACGCGGAAGTGATCCGACGTAAGCGTGCCGTAGTCCTCCCTCAGCCGCCGCTCCGCCTCTTGCCCCAGGTTGGGGATGCCCTTCAGGTCGTCCAGCGAACGCAAGTACCGATCGTCACTCGTGAATGGCTGCCCGTCCGGACCCGCCCGCCATGCGAGGACCTCCCGAACGTCCTGCGGACCGATGCCCGGCAGGGCCCCCAGCACCTCGGCCCCAGCCGTGTTCAGGTTGACCTTGCCGTCCCCCTGCACCGTGAAGTACTCGATGAGACCTGCCCCTACGGCCGGATCCGCCTGGGCTGCACCGCTGCTGCCGCCATCGCCGGCCTGACCGGTCCCGCGGCTGGCAGCCGCCCCCAGCAGCCGCTGAGCGTCCATGTTCATCACCCGTGCCAGCTCCCAAACGGTCTCCATCGGCTCATTCTTCGCACGGTACGGGTATGCCAGTCGCATGTAGTCCGCCGATTCCGCCCCCTGGGGATTGGCTGCCTCGTCCTCGTCCTCCCAATCCAGCATCGAATCGACGATCGAGCGGGTCATGCCCGGCAAGGTCAGCCACCCGGCCGCCGAACTCTTGCTGACGCTCAGCCGCGACTGCTCATCCGTCGTGGCATAGGACAGGCTGCACGAGGCCCGCCAGGCATCGTCCATGTCGGCGAAGAGACCCTCGGCCGCCGCCGTCGTATCCACATGCCACATTTGCCCGAAATGAACCACGTTCGAGTCCTTCTCCTTCGTTGCCAAGTCTTGTCGCAGGGCCAGGATCGCCCGGTTGACCCCGCCCAGCGCCAGGTAGAAGGCCCGCCGCTGGTCGCCTTGCATTCGCGCCATCCGCAGTTGCAGCCGCACGCGATGGCACAGGCCCAGCGCCAGCAGCGACAGCCCCGAAAAGACGATCAGCACAAGGATCAACACCGCCCCGCGACGACGCACGGGACAACGCGGTACGAGATGGAGGCAACTGCGAGTCATCGATCTTGTCATTCGATCATCCGTTGCCGGCTGTCAGCGGCCCCTCCACCGGCACCAGGTACTGCCCCACGCACGATGCCTTCGACCCCTCGATCCTCACCTGCACGAGCCGGGGCGGTCGGACCTCCGTTGTCGGATCGGCGTTGCCGCTTGCCGGCCGCCCCGGTTCGTGCGGATACGTGAACTCAAACTTTATCACCCCGCTGGCGATCGTCTGGATCATCGGCGACCCGATCACCTTCCCGCCAGCCGCCAGTTCCTCCGTGCGTGTCAGCGCCCCATCCCCATACTCGGATGTCACCCGCGCGGATCGACCGAAGGGAAGACCGCGATAGTACGATGGGCTGGCCGTGAAGAAGGTCAGTTTGCTTGAGCCTTCCCACACGAAACTCGCCTGGTCCCCCGAGCCCGGAAGGTACACGCCGGACAGTTCCTGCCCCAGGACCGCGAGGATCCGCCAACCGGTCTCTTCCTCCGGCCGGCGATCCTCCGCCTGTCGCCAGATCCGCAGTCCCAGGCCGAACGATCCTGCGATCGCCAGCATGAGGATCGAACTGATCGTCAACGACACGACCAGTTCGACCAGTGTGAACGCCCGCCGAGCGTTGGCGCGTCCCCGCTTCACGCGGACCCGTCCTCCGCCGTGCTCATCGACCGCAGCGATACCAGCTGGTCAGCTCGCCGCACGCCCTTGCTGCAGCCACCGCACCGTCACCACTACCTCCAGCAGCTCCGGGTCCTTCGTCGACCGTAGCAACGCCTCCCACTCAAACCGCCCCTGCCTGCCGCTCTGCACGCCTAACTCCTTGACCGGCGCCGCCAGCAGGCTCGGTCATGTGCACTTCGGCCAGCAGCTGCGCCTGTTGCTGATTGCGAACCATGTCCGCCGTGGACCCCGCCAGGCGCAGGGCCGCGAAGATGGCCAGCAGCCCGACGCTGGCGACCGTCATCGCCACCAGCACCTCGACAAGGGTGAACCCGCGGCGGGATGGACCTGCTGCCCCTGACATGCTCAGCCTGGACTCCGTCCATTCGGGTCCCATGCCGGACCCGGCAACAATCCCCCTCTGGCCTGTACGCCGTCACTGACGCCCTGGCAAGATTCACTCCGCGCCGACGACCTGCACGCAGCCGAGCCCTTCTCCGATCTTCACCAGCACGCTGCCCTGCCCGTCCGACAGCCGCACCTGGCCCACCGTCCACATCTCGTCCGGGACGAACAGAAGCGTGTCCGTTCGCGTCGATCCCGCCGCCAGCTCCATCCCGCCTGCCTCCACGCCCGCGGGCATGTACGTGTACTCCCCTGCCGGCCCCGCCGCCGGGCCGAAGTCCTGACCCGCCACATCCGTGGCAATCTCCACCCGGTAACGCTGCTCGGCCATGTCGACATACAACCGCGTCGGCCGCAACCGGTCCACCGCCAGCGCCTCCGCGTACTTGACGTGCTCGCGGAACGTCAGTGCCGCCTCCCGCAGCCGCCGGCCTCCGAAACTGCCCCGGGCGTACGGGCTCACCAGCCCCGCCACGACCGCGATGATCGTCAGGACCACCAGCAGACTCCACCAGAGTGAAGGCCCTAGGACTTTGGACCTTGCACATCCTGGCCATGATTCGTAATGTCATCCGCGTCACCGAATTGGCCTCCGGCACCAGCCGATACCAGGTCGTACAGTCCCGGTACGTTGGTCAGCTGGCTCGGAAACGTGTACCGATACTCATGCCCCCATGGATCCCGGGGCACCGTTGCACTCTTGAGATACGGACCGTTCCAGCCCGACACCGACCCCTGCGATGGCGCCGTCACCAGCACCTGCAGGCCTTCTTCCATCGTCGGATACCGTCCCGTGTCCTGCTCGAACAAGTCCAGGGCCACACTCAGCGTCCCGACAATCTCCTGCCGCGCCGCCGCCACCCGCGCCTGGTGCGACCGGCCGAAGAACCGCGGCACCACCAGTGCCGCCAGCACGCCGATGATCGTCACCACCAGCAGCAACTCGACAAGCGTGAACGCCGACGACGCTCGCCCTCGCCTCCCATGCCACCCGCTGCGCCTGCGATCCGACTCCCTCGACAAGCCGGTGACACTCCTGTGTTGGACTTGCTCGCACATCGCCTGGTACCCTCTCGCTGCCGCCGACCACCTGGTTCAGCCCGCCGCTGCGTCCTTTTCCACAAGATAGCACCCGTGCAACGCCCTGCCAGACGGGGGTGACACACCGTGTCACCCCTCCCCCGCCGACCGCCCGCCAGACATCCGTCGTCAGGTTTGCAGCCGCCTGCCTGGCCCGGTTCGCGGGCGGGATGCAGGCGTTCTCCCAATACAACGCGGTCTGTAGGACCTCTGACATCCGCGCCCATCCGCTTCGGCCCGCATCCGCGCCTCGGCGCACACGAAGTATAACACACGTGCAAGCCGCGTGTGACGTTTTTTGACCCCCTGTGACACGTCCTGTCACCCCCCTCTGTCCGCCCTCGAATTCCTGTGTTACGCTTCGCTTGACAGTGTCGTTCTGGTCGAATCCGTGTGGCACGTTCATCCCAAAGGTGGTGGCACATGATACGCTCGGATGGCAGACAATGGTTCGCTGTGTATACCCGCAGCCGCTTCGAAAACGCCGTTCACTCGCACCTGATGTCCCAGGGCTTGGAAAGTTTTCTACCGCAGTACCGCGCCCGCAGGCGCTGGAGCGATCGCACCGTCTGCCTGGAGGTCCCGCTGTTCCCCTCCTACCTGTTCGTCAGGACCCAGCCCCGCTCCAGCGAGCTCTTCCGCGTGCATGACACCCGCGGGGTCGTCGGACTGGTCTCCGGCAGACTGCGGCCCCCTGCCCGTGGCCGACGAGGAGATCTCCGCCATCAAGCGCGTCGTCGACGCCGACCTGCCCGTCCAGGCCATGCCCTGGCTACAGCCGGGCAGGCCCGTCCGCGTGGTGGCCGGCCCGTTGACCGGACTGGAGGGACACGTCGAGCAGGTCGGCCGGCGCGGCAAACTCTACATCGCTATCCGCACCATCGGCCAGACCGTCGCCGTCGAGATCGATATGACCGACGTGGTCGCGGCCTGATATGTATCTCACCTCCGCGACAATTCGCGCCCCTGCGGGCCGTTGCCGCCGCCTTCGCCCTCGCTTCCCCTTGATTTCCGACGCCCTTTCGTTTCCTATGGCGCCATAGGCTGTCAGATTGTCCCTTGAGACGGGTGACCTGACGAGCTATTGTTGTAGTAGTGCCTTGTGCCCCATGGGATAAGAGGCCTCGAAGACGTATGACCATAAAAACCAGGCAGGGCCTGGCCGGCTACTTGCGGCCGCTCGCATCGCTCCGGCTGGCAGTCGTGTTGCTCGCCCTGGTGGCGGTAGTCCTCGCCATCGCGACGATCATTGAGTCTCACAGCGGCCCGGCCGTTGCGCAGCGCACTGTCTACCAGGCCATTCGGTTCGACCTGCTCCTGCTCCTGCTGGGCGTCAACGTCGCCGCCGCCGCCATCGTCCGCTGGCCATGGCGACTCAAGCAGGTCGGCTTCATCACCACCCATATCGCCATCCTGACCATCCTCGGCGGATGCCTGACTACCCATTGGCTGGGCACCACCGGCCGCATGGTCCTCGTCGAGGGCCAGCAGGACAACCACATCCTCCAGGATGCCTGGGTCGTCCAGGCCGCTGCGCACGGACCCGCTGGCCATGCGCCAGCCGTACAGGTCCCGATTGCAGAGCCCCCCGATCCGGGCTGGTCGACGACCTTCGACCTGGCCGGCAGCCCGTACACCATGATGGTCCTGCAATACCTCCCCAACGCCGAGGTCCAGACACAGATCACCGAAGGGGCGGACACCGACCCCGCCGCCGTGCTCGTGGAACTCTCCGATCCCCACGCGGACAGCCGCGACCCGGCCGCCCACATCCCCCAACAGTGGCTGCTGACCGATGACAAAGGCCAGTGGGCGGTCAACGCCCCGGGCTTCTCCCTTGCCGCCGCCAGCCGGTACGCCCCCCCAGCCGCCTCCGAACCGAACGGCCCCGCCAAGGGCACCCTGATCGCAACGGTTGATGGCAAGGACTATGAGGCGGATGTCGAGCAGGCGCTGGCCGGGCCGGTAACACTGGCCGACGGCAAGGCAAGCGTGCGCGTGATCGCGTACTTCGAGCATGCCACCGTGGGCATGGCCAATAAGCTCGATCGACGACCCCCAGCGGCCGGTCAACCCGGCCGTGGTCGTGGAACTGACGCACGACGGCAAGACCGAGACACGGAAGATCTTCGCGAAGTTCGGCGATATCAGCGCCATGCACGGTGGGGCCAAGGAACAGACCATCAAACTGTCGCTGCGGCACTCCGGCTCGGCACGGACCGGCATGAACGTCGTACTCGTCCCGCAACAGGACAAGTGGGTCCTCTACGAAGATAATGGCTCGAAGGTCCTCCAGCAGGTGGACCTGCAACCGGATTCCTCCGTCACGCTCAAAGCCATGCCCGTGTCGCTCACGGTGCGTACGCCCTTCCTCACGGCCGACCCGGCCGGAGCGTGGTCAGCCGCACACCGCCCAAGGGTGGCGACCCGCAGCCAGCCGTCGAGGTGGAACTGGCAGGCCCCGAAGGCCGCCATCGGGACTGGCTCGTCTGGTCCCAGCCGGCAACGTTTCCCGCTGGCCGCGGAGCGGTCCAACTGACCCTTCAGGCACGCACCGCGAGCTTGCCCTTCTCCATCCACTTGGACAAGTTCGAGATCGAGCACTACGCCGGCTCCCAGATGCCAGCCATGTACCGTAGCGAGGTCACCGTCAACGACACCGAACTCCGCGAGAAGCACACCGTGACCATCGAAATGAACCAGCCCCTCGAGTACCGCGGCTGGTCCTTCTTCCAAAGCAGCTACAACTCCTCCGGCGATGGCCGGAACGTCTCGATCCTGTCGGCCTCGAAGGACCCGGGCAAGCCGATCGTCTACGTCGGCGCCATCCTGCTCGTGCTGGGCACAACCATCCTGGCCATCCAGCGACTGCGGGCCCAGGTGCCGACCGCCGGCAAAGGTGCGATCGCGGTGCAGACAAGGAACAACCAGTCGATTGCTGTTGAGACCAAACATGCGTAACCACACCCTTTTTCTCGGCCTGATCGTGTTGCTGGCCCTGACCGGCGCCACCGCCCACGCGGCAGAAGCACCCGCCAGCCAGCCCGCCTGGTCCGCCCTGGACTTCGACGCCGCGCGCACCATCCCCGTGCAGTACGCCGGCCGGACGATGCCCCTGGACACAATGGCCCGCGAAGTCATCTGGCAGGTCACCGGGAAGCGGTCGTGGGAGGGTTGCGACCCCGTCGGCCTGCTGCTGGCCTGGACCTGGCAGGGCGAAGACTGGCTCGATCAGCCCGTCATCCTGGTCGGCTTCCCGCAATTGCAGAAGGACCTGGGCCTGCCCGAACAGCCCAAGCGCTTCGCCTACTCGCAGCTCATCGGTAACCCGAAACTGATGGAGATGCTCTCGCCGGCCGAGGAATCCGAGAGTTCGACCATGGCCCGCCAGGCCTCCCGGCAATCGGCCCAGCAGGTCGCCTCCCGGCTGGAGATGTTCGGCACCGTCCAGGCCGGCAAACTCCTGCGGATTGTCCCGCCGATCCAAAACCCGCACGCCGCCTGGGGCGCCCTCGCCGAGCCCGGCAAGGACCTGCCCGAGGCCGACCGCGCCAAGGTCCAGGCCGCCGCCGAAAAGATGCGCGGCGGCTTCCTGGCCTGCAACGCCGCAACCTTCGACGCGGGCGCGAACGACCTGGCCGCCGCCTTGCGCAACCTCGACTCCGCCGCCCAACCCGACCCGTCCCTGCTCGCCCTCGAGGTCCGCTACAACCAGTGGAAACTCTTCCAGTGGGGCTGGATCCTGACCTGCCTGGCGATGGTCACTGGCCTGCTCGGCCTGGCCACGCCCAACAGGGCCGTCAAGGTAGCCGCCTGGGTCCTGCTCGTCGCGGGCTTTGCGGCCCTGACCGCCGGCATCGCCATTCGCTGGCGCTTCAGCGGCCACGCCCCGCTGGCCACCATGTACGAGTCGCTCATCTTCATGGGCTGGGGCGTAACCGCCATCGGCATCGTGACCGTCGCGATCGTCCGGCTGCGGGCGGCCTTACCCATCGTCGCCGCCGTCGCAACCGCCATCCTCATCGTCGCCGACACCACCCCCCTCGATGCCGCCGCCGCGCCGCTCCAGCCCGTCCTTCGCAACACGATGTGGCTGACCTATCACGTCCTGACGATCATGCTCGCCTACAGCGCCCTGGCCCTGGCCATGGGCGTCGGCCATGTCCAGGCCGCCATGCTCGCCTACCGCCCGCTCCGGCAGGAACGCACCGCGCAGATCGGCCGCCTCCTGTACGGCATGATCCTGGTCGGCTGCGTGTTCCTCACGGCCGGGATCATCTTCGGCGCGATCTGGGCCAACAAGTCCTGGGGCCGCTATTGGGGCTGGGACCCCAAGGAGACATGGTCGCTGATCACGCTGCTGGGCTACATGGTCCTCCTGCACGGCCGGCGGATCAACTGGTTCGGCGCCTTCGGCCTGGCTGCCTGGTCGATCCTCTGCTTCCAGCTGGTCATCATGACCTACTACGGGGTCAACTTCGTCCTCAACAGCGGCCTGCACTCCTACGGCTTCTCCAGCGGCGGCCAGTTCTGGGTCGCCGCCTACGAGATCATCGAAACCGCCTTCCTGCTGTGGATGTGGACGGCCTACAGCCGGACCGCCCAGCCGGCGTTCCCGCCAGTCACCAACGAGACGCTTGCAAGCAAGCGGTAGGCTGTGGAACCTGTTTCAAAACCACGAAGGACACGAAGATCGCGAAGGACAGCAGGTCACCGCCAGCGACCGCTTCGTGTGCTTCGTGCCCTTCGTGGTTCACACACCTTCTGAAACCGCTTCTTTGAGCGTCTAGCGGAATGAACACAAGCATGGAGTTGATGCCATCTATACCGGCTTTTCTCCGTGTCTCCGTGCCTCCGTGGTTAGCTACACGGCCGTTCGGTTGGGGGTTCTTGCCAGTCACGGCCCCGCCGGCACAAACGGAATCCCCCCGCCCTGCCGCAATTGCGGCTTGTGCCAGTACAAGAACCGCCGCGCCGCATCAAACCCATGGCACATCGCGCAGACCGACCCCGACACATCCATCCGCACCATCGGCTTGCTGGCTCGCAGCGCCGCCAGCGTCGGTCGCGTCGTGGCCGCAGGCGAAGGTTGTGTCGCGGTCGCGGCCGCGATCGCCTCCGCGCCCGGTGCCGTCACCGGCTGCATTTGCCCGTGCGGCAGATGGCACGTGATGCACGTGATCCGATCCCGCGGAATGATCCCGCGCGGCCCCACCAGCCCGACCCGCTCGATCCGCGGCGTCGGCGGGACCATCACGTCCGGATGTTGAACCACGTTGGCCGCCTTGCCCGGCCCCGACGGCCCATGACAAGCCAGGCACTGCTGCTGCGACAAATCCCGCCCAACCGGGTTCAGCCCCGCCGCCCACAGGTCCAGCGCCATGCTCCCCTGCACCGCATGCACCGCGTGACACGGCCCGCACACCTGCTTGCTCGCCCGCAGCGACGGGTCTACCCACCCCGCATGCAGGCTGCGGTCGACATAACTCGAATCCGGGTGGCAAACGAAGCAGACACCCGCCGACTGCCCCGACTGCGTATGCCGCATCAGGTACGCCACACGCTCCGCATGCGGGTCGTGGCACGTCTTGCACTCCAGGGCCGGCTCCGCCCCGCGCTGACCAGCCAACACCGGCAGACCCGCCAGGTCCCGCGACCGCCCGATCAACCGCGGATGCACGAGCTGCCCCCGCACAGCCACGCTGCCGCCTCGCCCCCAGGTATTGCCGGCGTGACATCCGACGCACACCCCGTCCCACCGCGTCGGCGCCTGCCCGGCCGGCAGAACCGTCCACAGCTGCCGCGCCCCGTCGTTGCTATGCGCCAGGTGACACGCCAGGCACAGCTGCCCGCCCCGGCTGGCCTCGGGCCATGCGCTCGGGTTTGTCCCTCGGTCGTGCGGCCCCTCCGCTACGCCGGCCTGCGCCTCATGGCACTGCACGCACAGCCCCGCGGGAGAGTGCGCCCCCCGGAGCATATTCGGCGATCGCTGCGCATCCATGTGCGGATCATGACACGACCCGCACGCAACAAAGCCTCCCTTGGCCGGCTCGCCCCGGGCATCGAACAGCGACAGCCCCGCCGGGATCGTCGCCTTGTCGCCGGGCGCCGTCGCCCCCGTCGGATGCGAGTACAGGCTGACCGGCTTCGCTTCTCCCATGCCCCCCTTGCCATGACAGATCGTGCAGAGCTGGTCCGCGCTGCGCGGCGCATCCTTCGACGCCACCCACATCATCGGCCCGACCGCGTTGTGGACCCCGTGGCAGAACCCGCACTTGCCGACGTCGCTGACGCCCTGGTCCCGGGCGTTCTTGAGATCGACCTTCTCGCTGAAATCGTGGGCCCGCGGCAGCTGGCGGGTCTGCTCGACGTGGCACGTACTGCACAAGGCATCCCGAGTCGCCGTTCGCAAGAATTCCCCGCGTCGCACCTGGTGCGGGTCGTGGCACGTCAGGCACGCCAGACTCCGCGGTTCGGTCTGCCCCGGCGGCGGATACAACTGCAGGGCGATCCCAGCCGGCACCTCCTCCGGTGTCACATTCGTCGGATGGCTGATGGGCTGGCCGCTCTTCTTGGCCGCCGGCCCTTCCGCCTGATGACACGACCCGCACAGCCCCGTCGGATCGCCAACCACCGGATTCGGCCGCCGGGCGAACGTGTGGAAGCTGTGACATGCCCCGCACGGACCGCTCTCAGCCGGCGTCATGCCCAGCCGGTTCCGCGAGTCCGGCGCGCTGGTCCGCAGATCGTGCCGCGTGCCGACCATCACGTCGCGCTCCGGGTGGCACCGGATGCACAGCCGGCTGTCGCGCACCGTGTCCGCCAGCAGGAACCGCCCCGACAGCCCCGTGTGCACCTTGTGGCACGACAGGCAGATCAGCGTGTCGTTCTGCCCGACCCGCGTGCCCATCGCCTCGATCGCCGCCCGCTGGGCGTCACTCTGCAGTGGCGGGTTCTGCGGGTGCTCCCGCGGCACGTCCGGCCGGAACATCCCCGGTCGCATCTTGTTGTGGCAGGTCAGGCACAACTGGCTGCTGTTGGTGCCCAGCACCAGCAGGCGTCCTGCGCAGCCCCGTGGGCCGTGTGACACGTCTGACAGATCAGGCGATACTCCGCCGGTCCCGCCTTCGCGCCGGCATCCAGCAACTCCTGCGGGATCGGCCACGGCATGCTCCCCAGCGTGTGCGTGCCGCCGGCCGGCCCTTTGGTCATGCCCGTGTGACACGACTGGCAGAGCTGCCCCGACTCGTTCGGCACCCGCAAAAAGACGATCGTCTCGATGGTCTGTGGGCCGGTCCCGCCATGGGCGGTGTGACAGGTCCGGCAGGCGATCCGCCCGTCCTTCAGCGGCAGCACCTCGGGCACCTGCATCGTGGCCGGGGGGACCATGCCTGTACGGTGGCCGTTCTCCGCCCACACACGCAGCCGCGCATCTCCCACCGAGCCGTCATGGCAACCCAGGCACGTCTCCGCCTCGGCCACCAGCGGGGCCGGTGGACGGTCGATCAACAGGTTCGCCCCCGGCCGATCGAACGCGTCGGCCCACTCCAGGTGGCAGATCACGCAATCGCGGCGACTCTCCGGCGCGGTCGGACGCCCCTGCGCCGCCCCGGTCATCCAGGACGGCGTGGACGGTTGGGCCGAAGGCTGCGTCGCAGCCGGCGGCGCTGCGGGCGACCCCTGCACGGAGCGCGGAGACTGCCCAGCGGCCGCTCCACAACAGGATAGTATCGACAGCGCCACTGCCAGGGGGCGGATCATGGCCGCGCCCTCCTGTCAGCCGGCTGCGTCGTGGCCGGACGCGCACTCCCCGGACGCGTAGCCGGCGCCGGGGTCTGCGCGGTCACCACCGCCACGCGGTTGGCCAGCAGCTCCACCACCAGCAACCTGCCCTGCGCATCCAGGGTCATGCCCATGGGATGCTTGAACTGCACTGGCGCTCCCTGCGGATCGGTCAGCACCCCTACGAACGTCCCGTCCGCGCGAAAGACCTGCACCACGCCCAACGATGAGTCGCTGACGTAGACCAACCCGTCCGCGCTGACAGCCACCCCCTTCGGACGATAGAGCTGGCCTACCTCCACCCCCCAACGCCCTACCTGCCCGCTGGGTCGGCCGTCCTGCGTAAGCCGCTGCACCCGCCCGCCGATGGCCTCGCAGACGAAGACGAACCCGCCCGGCCCCACGCTGACCTGGAACGGAAACTCGAACTCCCCCAGCCCCCGCCCAAGCCCGCCGATCACCTGCATCGCCCGCGTCTTCGCGTCGTACACAACTAACCGATGGTGCGCGCCATCTACAATGAAGACCTGCGAGCCATCCGCCCCCACAGCCACGTCCGTGGGCGCAGCCGGTTCAACGTTCTCGCCGCGCCGCACCGAGGGCGGCTCGACGTCCATCAACAGTGTCGTCTGCCCCGGCCAGCCCTCCCCGCTCGACGCAACGGCTAGCACCCGGTGCAGCCCCGTATCGGCCACCCACAGCCGACCCTGCGCATCGACCGTCAGCCCCACTGGCCGGACCAGCCTCACACTACCAGCCGCCTCGACCGTCCCCACGAACGTGCCATCCGCATTCAGCACGACCACCCGGCCCTTGACCCCATCCGCGACGTAGACATGCCCGGCTGCATCGACCGCGACATCCGTCGGCATGTCCATCTCGTTGCCCACCGGCGCCGCCAGCATCGCCACGACCTGCGCAGGCACTCGCTGCGGCGCCGGAATGCTCACGGCCAACCCTCGGCCGGCGCAGAACACTATGCAGATGGCACAACAGCGTAAGGCCATGTCACGCAGTCTGCCGTTCTCGCGCCTCGTGTCTTCTGTTGCTGTTCTTGTGCCCTTTGTGCCTCTTTGTGGCCATCCCCTGTTGCCGTGGCCGTTGCTGTCATTCCGAAGGCCATTCGGTGGCTGGTGCGTAGACCCCGCCCCCCAGGCCCGAGGAACCTTGTAGTTGCTGTCGTACCGGCGTGACAGAAGAAACCGTTGCTGTTGCCCCTCTTCTCCTTGTCTCCTCTTCTGCGCTTCTGTCGTCCCCTGAACCCCGAACCCTGAACCCTGAACCCCGTCGTTGCTCCTTGTCTCCCTGTCTCCTTGTCTCCTTGTCTGCTGTCCCCTGCCCTTCATCGCCGCTCCTCCGTGATGCTCGGCAGATAGAACTGCCGCCCCTCCCGGACATCCTGCACCTGCCGGGCCACGGGATTGCTGCGAAGATACGTCGCCCGCTGCGGCGAATAGCCCAGCGCCACGAAATCCACCAGCGGCGGCTCGTCGCCGTGACAGGCCGTGCACCGATCCGGCTTCACCTGCATCGACGCGTGCAACTGGTCCTGCAGCCACTTGCGCGTGGCAGGGTCAGCGGTCTCCGCTGCCGTCCGCGACGGCTCCGACTGCCGCAGGTACGCGTCCGGCGTCGGCAGCACCGCGATCTTCGCAGCGTACTCCCCGCGCGTGTGCATCGCCAGCTGCTCGTCCAGCCGGACTACCGCGTCCCGCCAGATCGGGCTGCTCGGCTCCGCCGTCGAGATCTCCAGGTGCAGGTACCGCAGCAGCGGGTCTTGCGAAACCTCCACCACCTGCGCCAACAGCGACAGGATTGCCTGGTTGTGACCGACCGGATCCGCCTCGATCTTCGAACGCTGCGTCTGGAACATCCTCATCGAGCTGCACCAGTGCCGGCGGATCGATCTGCCGGCCCGTCTTGATGCTGACCCACCCGGCCTTGACCGGCCGCGACTGCACCGCCTCGTGGCACATCTGGCACGTCAGAAAGGTCGAATGCAGGTTCGCGAAGGACCGGACGTATACGGAACGGCTGTGCGGCAGCGCCTCGTGGCAGCCGCTCAGTGTGCAGCCGTTCGTACGGTCGACCAGCAGCGGTGTGCCCACCTCGTGATAATGACTCATCGGCGCGCGCGGCGGCAGCGCAGCCGCCCCCGGGACCTCCTGCGTCCGCAGCTCCGCCGCCCCCAGCAACCCCGGCGACGCCAGCAGCCGCTCCGGCACCGGCGCCGGATAGAACACCGTCACCACCAGGTACGACACCGCCAGGTAGAACACGTACAGCAGCACCGCCACCAGCAGGAAGGCGTACACCCGCTTCGCCCCTCGCCCGATCGTGCGCATCACGGAGGCAGGCCTAGTCATGGTCCACCTCCTTGCCCTCGCCGGCCTCGTACTTCGCCTTCGCCTCGTCCACCCACGCCGGGTGCGCCTCCGCCAACTCCTCCGGACCCGACAGGCCGTTGAACATCGCCGGCGAGACCGGAATCACAGCCGGCGAGAAGATCACGCTCACCATGTGCACCACGCCCACGTGCAGCAGCGCCAGAAACGCCTCGAAACCGTGCACCAGGAAGCACAGCGTCAGCACCCGGCCCGACATGTGCCGGGTCGTCCAGTCGCTGAACCACATCAGCAGCCCCGTCGCCCCCAGCAGCACCGTCCCCCAGAACACGCCGAAGTACTCGAACTTCTCCGGCATGCTGAAACGGCCCTGTAGCGGCCGAGTCTTGCGCACCCCCACCAGGTACAGCACCAGGTGGGTCATCTCGTGCATGTCGTACGGGCTCACCGCCAGCGGCATCCGGAAGATCGCCCGCGGCAGGCCCGTCCGCTCCCGCCGGGCCTTGCGCATCACCTGGACGCCCACGTAGACCAGGTGGTACACCAGGCCCAGGATCAGCACCGTCCCCGCCACGCGGTGGACCCCGCGGGCCACGTTCACCCCGCCGATCAGCCCCACCATCCAGGCCGCCCAGGCCCGGTCCGCGAACTTCAGCGGGAACCCCGTGTAGACCAGCGCCGCGAACATGGCCACCAGGCACCAGTGCTGGAATCGCTGGTGGAAGTTGAACCGCGAGAGCAGTCGCCGCCCGCGACGATTGTCCAGCATCTGTTCCACGACCTGCGCCCGCGCGTGCGTGCCGGGATCTTCCCGCCCGATGCCGATGTGCAGCATCTCCAGCGCCGACAGCATCAGCGACGGCCCGAACGTGAACACGATCATCGCGATAAAGATCAGCGCCACCACGAACTCCACCCCCGCCCCGCTCGACAGGTTCAGGTGTACCGCGGCCTGCGAGACCTTCGCCCCAGCCGTGGCATGGCAGGCCGGACTGCGGCAGGTGTCCGCCAGATGCCCTGCGTTGGTCGACGCCGTCGGATCGCTGTGCGCCTTCATCAGGTGGACGTTCTGCATCTGGGCCACGTGGCAATCGAGACACACTGCCGTCTGCTCGCTGCCCAGCAGCATCGCCTTGCCGTGGAAACTCGACAGGTAGTCGCCGATCGTATCCGGATGATTGAATCGCTGCTGGATCGCAGGGTTGTGGTGGCAGACCGTGCAAACGCGGACCGTCCCCTGCGGGCTGTGCGCGGGCCGGCTGCGGGCCAGCACATGCCAGTAGAAGTACGACGTGTTCACCGGAAACGTCTCGTTGTGGCAGACGTTGCACCGCTGGACCGGGGCGCCCTGCTCGACCCAACTCCCCTCCCCGCGGTGAAATCGCGGCTCGTCATGGCACAACAGGCAGCGGGACTGCTCCTCGCGGATCGGCTTGCCCAACAGCTGGTTCGCCTCCGCCAGGCTCGCTTGCTTGTGGACCGACTCCTCCAGCATCGCCGCGATGCGATCGTGCGAGAAGTTCACCGAAACGCCCTCGGCCCCGATCACGTGGCAGCTCCGGCTGCAGTCGACCGGGCTGACCGCCTTGTGCGGAACCACCTCCACCTCGCTCCGCTGGTGGCACTCGCTGCAACGCAGTCTGCGAGTGCGGCCCCAGGGCGTGCGCGTAGTAGTCCGGACTGACGTAGTACGGGTGCACCCGGCCGTCCTGTTTGTCCAGCCGCGCCAGCCCCTTATACCGGTGGCACGTCAGGCACCCTTCCGGGTCCAACGCCCGCGCCGCCGGCGCGACCGACAGCACGAGCACCGCAGCCGCCAGGACGCACCCGGCCGCACCGCGCAACCCTCCCGGCCGATAGTGCCCCGTGTACTCGCTGCGGCGTATCGTTTTCATGCTCCTGTGTCTCTCAACACCCGCCAACGCCATTCGGCTGACCCGCTTGTGGACCACGACGTTCACTGTCATTCCGAGGGCCATGGATGCGCTGTGCGTAGGGAACACCTCCCGGGCCCGAGGAATCTCGTCTTTGACGTCTGCGGCGCCTTCTACTGGCGCCAGCCGCCGTTTTCGTTTCACCTTGTCACCCGGTCATCTTGTCACCTTGTCATCGGTCTCCGGGTCCATCGGACACCTGACCACTCCCGCCAGCCTGGTACACCGACGCCCCGCCCCGATCCCCCGCCGGCTGCGTAGACGGCACCGTCGACGGCGCCACCTGCGGCACCGGCTCGCCCATCAGCCGCAGCACCTGCTGCAACTGCCCTTCCGCCTGGTCCAGCAGCGACAGCGCGTAGTTGCGGTTGTGGATGCCCTTGGCCGATCCCACGAACGCCAATGTCTGCCGGCTGACCTCGAGCTGCCAACGGGCCTCGGCCGGGATCCGCTCCGGCCCGCCATGGGCCGCCACGGCCTTGTCCACGTGCGCCAGCAGCGCCGTCGTCTCCCGGTGGCGCGTGTCCAGCGAACTGATCCACTGGTCGAACAGCTGCCGGTAGTCCTCCGCATGGCAGATCACGCACGCCTGCCGTGTCGCCTCGATCACCGCCGTTCCCTTGACGTCCACCGTCGCCTTCGTGTGGCAGCCCAGGCAGTTGACCCGCGAGCCGAACATCGCGTTCGCCCCGCCCGGCGGAATCGGCGGCGGCGGCTGCCCCGTCAGCATCTCCACCTGGTACAGGTGATGGTTCGGGTGGCAGTGCGCGCAATTCTCGCGGACCGGCTCCAGGAAGCCCCCGGCCATCTGCATCGCCTCCCTCGGTTTGAGCCGGTGCTCGATCGCCTCGTGGCAATCCGTACATGTCGCGTACAGCCCGCCCACGTGCTTGTCGTGCAGCCCATCGACCGTCTCGGGCGTCAAAGCCTGGTCGAACTTCACAAAATACGTCGGCAGGTCGTGGCAGGCCTCGCAGCGCGTCCGCGTGACACGCCCCGTCCCCTTCACCAGGTCCGCGTGGCAACTGCGGCAATCCACCTTCTTCTCGATGATCAGCGAGTGGTCCATCGTGCCGGCCTTGCGGGCCGCGCCGACCAGCTCGCTGATCGGCTTGCCGTGCACCGGCACCTCGATCTGCGGCGGATTGTGGCATTTGAGACACTCGCCCGTGTCGGTGTTGAACGGCTGGCCCACGAAGTGGCACGTCACGCACGAACTCGTCAGCGTCGTGAAGTGCTCCGTGCTCCCGCTGAACCCGTGGCACGTCGTACACCGCAGGTTGTTCGCCACCTGCCGGTACCGGATGTCGCGCCGGGCAAACGTCACATAGTCGACAGCCGCCTGCAGCTCGCCGGTCTTGCCTGCCGGCTCGAGGACCCGTCGGACCGTCTCCTCCAGTTCGTTCGGGTCCTGCAACTGAACCGTCAGATGGTCCACCCGCTCAAACGTCCCCGCATCCAGCACGCCGCTTAGCCGCTGCCGCAGCGCCGTCATCTTCTGGCGGTTCTCGTTGACCAGGGCCTCGTCCGGCTGGAGGTGCTTGTTGTGGACGAACTTGACGTCCTTGACCGGGTACGTCTTGTCGATGAAGTCGGCCACCTTGTGGCAGCCTTCCCTCAGGCATGAACTGTCCTGCACGTGCGGCCGCGGACGCCGACCCCCCGCCCGTCCGGAGAAGTACGTGACCAGCTGCGACAGGCCCCGCATCTTCGCCTGGAACGTGTGCCGCTCCCCGGGGGCATAGTGGCAGTCGATACAGGCCGCGCCCGCCTTCGTCGCGTGCACGTCTTTCGACCAACTCTCGTAGTACGGCTGCATGATGTGGCACGATCCGCAGAACCGCGGCTGCCCCGTGTACCACTCCATGCCCGCCATCCCGCCGATCCCGATGGCAACCACGATCAGCAGCGCGATGCCAAGCCGCCGCCCGATCCAGCGAAAACGCCTGGGCCTGATCGGTCCTGGCTGGTTCCCACTACTGCTCATGACTTCACCGTACTACAGGTTGTGGCACCGCAGGCACACCTGCGGCACCTGGATCTTCGAAACCACACGGTCGCCCCGAATCTCCATCGCGTCCCGGCCCAGCGCGCTGCCCGACGGAAACACCCCCTTCTGGTGCGGATTGTGGCAGCTCGTGCAGATCAGCGTGTCGCCCGCGCCCAGCGCCCACTCGTGCGGCCGGGCGCCTTCCGCCTGCAGCTCCGCGACCATCTGCCGGCTGGGCCGGCTCGTCGGCCCCACGATCTCCTTCGCCCGCATGTACGCCAGGATCTTCGCCGGCGCCTTGATACCCATGTGACCCGGCTCGAACCAGTCCACGTGGTAAAAATGACAGCTCCGGCACAGCACCATCACGTCCGCCCGCAGGTCCCACCGCCCGACCCGTGCCATCGTCCGTGGGTCCGGCGGCTGCTTGTGACACAGCAGGCAGTCCGCCGGCACCGGCTGGCCCTCCGGCGTCATCATGCGGTGCGGGTTCACCCGGCTGAACTGCACCGGCTTGTGGCAGCTGGCGCAGAACGCGTCCGGCCCCTGACCCAGCCCCGGCCGCAGAAAGTTCGACCTCGCCGCCTGGACGTGCTCGTGGCCCGTGGTCATGCTCACGTCGTGGCAGGTCTGACAGGCGATCCTCCCCGCCAGCGTCGGCCACCCGGGATTCAGAAAGCGGTCCCCTTGCTGCAGCCGATCGACCGGGTGCGCCTCCGCGCTCGCCTGGACGCCGTCGTGACACCCCAGGCAACCTCGTTCCGCCTCCGCAAAGCCGATCGGCTGCGCCTTCCCGTCCACCATCTTGTGGCACTGGTCACACCTGTGCAGCCAGTGCGGGTCGGCCGCCCGAGTGGCTGGCGCGGACGGGGCCGCAGCCCCGCCAGCCGCCTCCTGCCCCGCCGCCCGACCCGCCGCGACAGCCGCCGCCACCGTGGCCGCCGCTGCAACCAGCCGAAATCCTCGTAACAGAGATGTCGGCTTCACGGCTGTGACGCCTCCTCCGCCCGCATCTGCCCGAAGGCGTACACCCCGACCCGGCCAGGCCCCACCTGCTCGGCCACAAAGATCATGTACGTCGCCTCGAATCCCCGGGGCATCCGCGGAGCAAAGACCTCCAGCAGCGTTCGGTCCGTGATCACCTTCCCCGGCATGCTCATCCGACCGACTGACCCGTCGCCCCCCCCGAAGTACATCAACAGCTCCCCCACCGGGTTGAATACCTGTACCACCTGCGTCACCGTATCGCTCACGTACAGGATGCCGTCCGGACCGACCGCCGCCGATCGCGGCTGGGCGAACAGCCCCGGACGATCCCCCGGTCGGCCGATCTCGCGCACCACCTGCCCGCTGCCGTCATACACCAGGACCCGGCTGCTCGCCATGTCCACCACGTACACCTGCCCCTGCCCATCCAGCGCGACCGCCACCGGAAAGCCCGCCGCCTGCCCCCCCTCGCCGAACGGGCCGATGTACTTGCCGCTCTCCAGCTCAAACACCTCCACCCGCCGCGCGGCACGATTCACCGCATACAACCGATCCCCGGATACCACCACATCGATCGGCACAAACGGGACCCCCGCCGCCATCGCATAGGTCCGCAGCACGCCGTCGGTCGGGCCGATCTGCAGCAGCCGCTTGCCCGCCACGTCCGCCACGTAGGCACTCCCGTCAGCGCCCACCGTGACCGCAACCGGATCGACCTCACCAGTCAGCCCGTGCAGCTCCACCAGGCGCATCTTCCCCGTCCGCGGATCGACCTGTACCAGGGCATGCCGGCCCGTATCGCACACCAGAATCTGCCCGCCCCGCACTGCCAGCGACAGCGGCCGCAACAGACTGCGAAGCCCCCTCGGGCTGCGTCGTCACCCCCGTGATCGCGCGAAGCACCGGGCCCGGCGGCTCCGTCCGTGCAGCTACCCCCGTGATCGCCGGCAGCGCCAGCACCCGCCCCGGGGCGGCATGGTTCGGAAACAGCACGATCGGAGTAGCCCGCACGCCTGCGACGGGCTGGCTTCCCGCCGCCCGCTCGCCCGGACCACGGCAACCGGCGACACACACCCCCGCAGCCGCCGCCAGGCAGCACCAGACCCGCGCCCATGCAGCACGCCGCCGATTGAAATATCTCGATATGGGCATCTGACACTCGTTCGTCAGGCGGCACTTCCTCCAAATGCGTCCGTGTTGTGGCCGGCTGCCACGGTCCTGCCTGCCCGGCACCTGCCGAATGGGTGGACGCGGCCATATGGCCGCGGACCGGGGCCGTGCCACCTGCGGACTGACTGCCGCACAGCCCCAACGGCCCTCTACATCCGATGGCACGACAGGCACAATCCGCTCCGCCGATTGGACACCCAGAGCAGCTTCTCCTGCCCGCTCGTGCCGTGCGGGTCGTGGCAGCTGACGCACTGCACCCGCCCGCCCGGCAGGGGTATCTCCACCCCAGCCCGCAGACCCGGCTCCCGGGCAAACCGCGGACTGATCGCGTCATATCTGACACCGATGGGATGATTTCCCATGGGGAACTGGAACCCGTCCCCGGTCTGGCTGACCGAAACTCCGATCTGGCTCACGATCGGAATGTACTGTGGCATCGCCACCGCTGGGGCGATCGCCCCATCATGGCAGCTGAAGGCAGAGCTGGCTGCCCTCATCGAACAGCCCGACCCGCCACTCATAGAAACCGAAGTGCGGCACCGGCTCGCTTGGCAACTGCCACTGCGCCCGCACCCCCTCCGGGGCGTGTACGTGGTGGCAGGCCGCGCATTCCAACCCCGCGTGCCCCGTGCCAGCCGCAAAGACCCACGGGCGGTCCTGAGGCATGGACTGCGGCGCGTATAGAGCATCCCGATGAAAGCGGCGGCATAGAAGGCCAGCGTGATCAGTCCCTGCATGCCATTCGGCTCCCTGATGCGCTCTCCAACGGCGGACCCGACACGGACTTCGCCCCGATTGCACGACAGCGCGCGCAAGGACGGGAAGAACCCGGGGCTTGCACTGTTATAGAACACCCTGCAGCCCGAAGTCCAGCCTGCCCATAGGATAAGTGCAACCCCCAACATCCGCCAGCTGTCGGCTGCCCCCGCGCACGCGGACGGTCCCGGCTACGCGCCGAAGTGTCTCTATTCTGCGACTTCCGCCCAACGGATGCACCAGAAAACGATCCGTATCGAAACGGTGCCGATTCCCACACGCGAACCTCCCGGGCAAAATGCTCCCCGACGTTTACGTAGCCGTATGCCGTGTATACGATAAGGTTCAAAACCCCTTCGTGCGCGGTCATGGCAGACGGATAACGCTGCAAACCCAGGGACCCGATGTCAGCCCCGAAGGTGCGCCATACGTTTGGCAGGGTCTGGTGTACCGCTGTGCTGCTGGCCGGGCTGTGCTTGCCGGCTGCCGGACAGCAAGTCCCCCCTGCGCCCCAGACAGCCGCCTCCCCCTCACCCGCAACCCAGCCCGCCGAACCGCCCGCGCCAACAAACGAACCGGACCTGGCAACCGCCACTCAACCCGCGGCGACGCAGCCGACCGAGCCCCCGGCCAGCCGGCCCGACGAATTCGCCCCTCCTCCCCGCCGCAAGGACATCCTTCACCTCGACTACCTCGATGCCGACACCGAACTCGGCACCCGGTACGACTGGGTACACGCCAGGTTCCCCGTCCAGAACGCCTACTCGCAACCCACCCATCAGAACCAGACCGCCCGCCTCTGGCAGATCGACGAGACCCTCGGCCTGCGGCTGGCGGGCGACGTCGTCGATCCCAAGTGGTTCACCTACAACATGGCCCTCCGCCTCGGCTTGGACCAGGACATCGCCCACGAGACCTCCCCGACCGATAACCTCGGCTACGGCCACAACGGCTGGCTGACCGAGTACAACTTCAACTTCGGCCTGCTCCAGGGCAAACCCCTCCACTTCGACGTCTACACCTCGCGCGAGGATGGCCGCCTCAACCGCCTCTTCTTGCCCTCCCTGTGGCACGAGGCTTGGCGAACCGGGGTGACGACCTTCTTCGAGAGCGACCGCTTCCCGATGGAACTGACCCTTGAGCAGACCCGCGACACCTACTCCGGCGACATCGACCGCTACGATGACGAGGACCTTAAGGACAACATCCTCCGCTACGGCGCAACGGCCCGTTTCACCCCCGACCACCAGCTCCGCATCGACTACCAGCGCGACGAGCGGCACGAACGCTACCCCGGCACCCACACCACCTTCGACACCACCCAGAACGTCCTGCGCCTCGACGATCGCCTGCAGTTCGGCCCCCAGCACCAGCACCTCTGGGAGAATACCCTCGAGTACGAGGAGGACACCGGCGACCTGCCCCGCAACCACATCTACCTCGGTTCGCGCGTCGCCCTGCAGCACAGCCAGCAGCTGACCACCGAGTACAAGTACGAGTACTCCCGCGACTCCTACGGTGACACCACCCAGGACACCCGCACCTTCGGCAAGAGCCAGGATATCACCTTCGACGACAACCGCTTCGACTGGATCACCTCCTGGCGGCCCACGGACTGGCTCACCGGCACCGGCGACCTCTTCGCCGCCCATGACACCTCCGACCAGGGCCTCGACAGCAACCTCTTCGGCGGACTGGCCCGCTTCTCCGGCAACCGCGACAACCGTTACGGGACCCTGTCCGGCACCGTCGGCTACGAGTACGACTACCTGGATACCGATTTCGGCGACAACACCGGTACCCAGGTCAACGAGACCGTCACCTTCCGCAACTCCGCCCCCCAGTTCCTCTCGCATTCCGACGTCCAGACCGGAACCATCCTGGTCACCGACCTGAACCGCCGGGAACTCTACCTCCTCGGCAAGGACTACATCTTCATCGAAAGCGGCAAGTACACCGCCCTGGTCCGCATCCCGTTCGGCCGGATCCAGGAGAACCAGGCCGTCCGCGTCACCTACCGATACCGCACGATCCGCAGTGGCCGGTTCCAGACCCACCAGTTCGATGCCCGCATCCAGCAGGACTTCAAGAGTGGTTGGACGCCCTACTACGAGGTCCTCCTGCGGCGCCAGTCGATCATTACCTCGGATGCCTTCTTCATCGAGCCCAACAACGTCAACCGCCAGCGCGTCGGCCTGACCTACCATCGCAAGACCTGGCTCGTCGGCGGCGAGGCCGAGTTCAACGATGAGACCATCGACCCCTACAACGCCCTCCATTTCAATGGCAGCTGGACGGTCCTCCAGCGGACGATCGACCAGTTGGCCGTCCGCGCCCAGGTCTCCAAGTTCTGGTATCGCAACCTCGAACAACGCGAACCGGTCGTCTTTGACGTCGGCTTCGACTACAACCGCTCCCTGACCAACCGCCTCAGCGCGACCGCCAATGTGCTGTACCGCTGCGAGCACGACTCGGTCCTGGGCAACACCAACGGCGTGGACGCCAAGGCCGGCGTGGCCTACAAGATCGGCGAGCTCACGATCTCAGCCGACGTGGAGTACGACATGCTCGATATCTCGGACTATGGCGAGGACGGCGTGAGCCTCTGGATCAAGGTCCGGCGGGACTTCCCCAACCTGCTAGGAAAGCAACGGTGATGATAGCGCGACTCTACATGCTGCGAAGACTGATCCCGGCAGAATCGGGTGCCACGGGCAGCTTGTCTGCCAGTGCTCCATCTGTTGTTCCTCAGGACTCAGGACTCAGCACTCAGCACTTGGCGGGTGCCATGCTCCTGCGCCGTTGCAGGAGCATGCTGCCGTTGTCGTTCTCACCTTGTCACCCCTTCACCTTGTCACCTTGTCATTTGTCCCAGGGTGCCACCCCTGCGGTGTTTGCAGGCGTGCTGCCCGCAATGATCGTAATGGTGCTGCTCGCTGCCGCCCCCGCCTTCGCCTCCGACACCATCGAGAACACCCCGCACGACCTCTCCGTCCAGAGCCCTGGCTACGTCCGCGCCGTCGCCGAGGACCAGATCTGCGTCTTCTGCCACGCGCCACACTCCGGAGCATTGGCCCCCGCCGGCTGGAACCGCCACACCACCAGCAACTACTACCGGGTCTATCAGAGCTCCACCACCAACGCCCCCAACGACCAGCCCCATACCCCCAGCCGCATGTGCCTGTCCTGCCACGACGGTACCATGCCCATCGGCCAGGTCCTCTCGCCCCGGCCGCCAACCCGATCCCCATGACCAGCCTCCTCATGCCGCCGGGTCCCTGGAACCTGACGACCGACCTGTCCAACGACCACCCGATCTCCTTCCGATATGACCGGGCCCTCACCAACGCCGACCCGCAACTCTACGACCCCCAGCGCATCAGCCGCCAGCTGCCGCTCGGGCCCCGCAATGAGGTCGACTGCGAAACCTGCCACGACCCCCACAACAACCAGCACGGCAACTTCCTCCGCATCCCCGAAAAACGCGCCGCCCTCTGCGCCACCTGTCATAACATGTTCGGCTGGCCCCAAAGCGCCCACGCCATCAGCCCGGCCCACGTGACCTCCCTGCCGACCGCCCCCGACCAGCGATTCCCCTACGCGACCGTCGCTGACAACGGCTGCGCGAACTGTCACGATGCCCATGGTGCCCCGCAGCCCGCCCGCCTCTTGCGGCACAAGAACAACACCGAAGAGTGCATCGTCTGCCACGACGGCACCGTCGCCGCCAATATCGCCGCCGTCGAGGGCCTCCCCTTCAACCACAAAGGCAGCTTCATCCTCGACCGCCACAGCCCCATCGAGAACTACCGCACTATGCCCGCCCACGTGACCTGCGTCGACTGCCACAACCCCCACGCCGCCCAGCCCGGCCGCCGCGGCGACAACCTCATGCAGCCGCTCACCCTCGCCGGCCCCCTCAGGGCGCCCCCGGTGTCAGCATCACCGGCCGCCAGGTCCAGCACGCCGACCAGGAATACGAGGTCTGCCTCCGCTGCCACGGCGACAACGCCGTGACGGTCCGCGACGCCATCCCGCGGGTCAAACCCAGTACCAACCTCCGCCGCGAGATCGCCCTGGGCTCAGCCTCCAGCCACCCGTTCGTCCGCGCCCGCAACAGCAGCGAGGTCCCCAGCCTCATGCCAGGCCTGGCCGGCAAACGCATCAGCTGCTCCGATTGCCACAACTCCAACGACGCCCGCGCCTTCGGCGGCAGCGGCCCCAACGGCCCCCACGGCTCGATCTACAACCACCTGGTCGCCCTCCGGTACGACACCGGCTACACGGCCCCGGAAACCGCCCAGACCTACGCCCTCTGCTATCGCTGCCACAGCCGCGCCAGCATCCTCGCTAATCAGTCCTTCAGCTTGCACAGCCGCCACGTCGTCACCGCCCGGATCACCTGCAGCGCCTGCCATGAGCCCCATGGCGTTACGGGATCCCCGGTCAATGGCAGTCACCTGGTCAACTTCGACCGCTCCCAGGTCAGCCCGGCCCCCGGCGGCGGCGGGATACAGTTCACCGAGCGCGGTCGCTTCACCGGCACCTGCACCCTGCAGTGCCACGGCGTCAATCACGTAAACTTCATCTACTCCCCGGCCACCATACCGCCGGGAGGAGGAGTGACTGCGGCATCCAGGCGATAGGGCGCTCAAACCCGTGTCGCGCCCCCTGGACACGCATCGCCGATGCGCTTGAAGATCGTCGCGGAAACGGGTATCCGAAAGCGCTATATGACCAGAGGTGAGAGAATGTCGTTACATCACCCCATTCGATCCTTGGCCGCCGGACTGTTCGTCCTGGCCATCCTGTCCCTCGGTGGTTGCCCGCCCGCACAGCAGCCCCAGGAAGAGATCCCGCTCAACACCACCGACCCCACCAATGGCGGCGCCTCCTACGTCACCACCGCCGTCTGCTCGCCATGCCACTTCAACATCGTCCAGCAGCAGGACCTCACCGGCCACCGCCACATGCTCAATCCGATCATCAGCGGCCCGCCGGTCTACCCCCCGCAGGCTACCCGCGCCGGTGTCCCCAACCCGCCCGCGGGCTTCGCTTGGGGCGATATCTCCTTCGTGATCGGCGGCTACCTCCACCTGGCCAACTTCGTCGACAGCCAGGGCTTCCTGCTCACCGACGGCACCGCGGGCGTCAATACCCGGTGGGACCTCGCCTGGCCCCCAACCCAGGCCCCCGCCCAGTTCGCCTCGTTCCTGCCCACCCAGGCAACCCCCCTGCCCTACACCTTCGACTGCTTCCGCTGCCACACGACCGGGCCCGGCTCCACCGGCCACCAGATGGGCCTGCCCGGCATCCAGGGCACTTTCGTCCAGCCCGGCATCCAGTGCGAGGCCTGCCACGGCCCCGGCTCCAACCACGTGCCCGACCCGCCCCGCAATATCTACGTCAACCCGACCGCCGCCTTCTGCGGCCAGTGCCACAGCCGACAGCCCGCCGGTCCCGTCCTGGCCGCCGGCGGCTTCATCCTCCACGAGCAGCAATACTCAGAGCTCAAGACCAGCCCCCACGCCCCCATGCAGTGCGTCACCTGCCACAACCCCCACGCTTCCCCCAACTACGACCCGGCTAACGCCCTGGTCAACGACTGCCTGAACTGCCACTCCGACCAGAACATGGCCCTGCACGCCGGCAAGGTCCTCACCGTCGGCACCTATACCGAAACCTTGACCTGCCACTCCTGCCATATGCCCTATGCCACCGTCGCAGCCACCTCGACGGTGATCAACGGCGGCCGCTTCGGCGACGTCCGCACCCACATCTTCCGCATCGACCCCTCCGCCGCCGACTTCACCACCATGTTCAGCAACACCGGCGACACGCTTAGCACCGACCCCAGCGGCCAGGCCGCCCTGACACTCGACTTCGTCTGCCTTCGCTGCCACAACGGCGCAGGCAATGCCTTTGCCCTGAACTTGCAGCAGGCATCGAATATCGCCACCGGCATCCACGAACCCCATCCGTAGCCGAATGCCTGGGCGTTACGAAAGAAAAGGGGACACACATGAGAGCGTCGATCCGTAAGTCCGGTTGCATCTGTGCCGTAGTGGCAGCTCTGGCCGTGCCTTGGCTCCTGGCCGGCTGCCCCAAGACCCCCCCCCAGCCCACCGGAAACTACGTCGGCGACGCCCCCTGCGCCCAGTGCCACCTGAACATCCACACCACCTGGGCAGCCACCCTCCACGCCCACGCCATCGAAGCCCTCCAATCCGTCGGACAGCAGGACAACCCCGGCTGCCAGCCCTGCCACACCACCGGGTTTGGCCAACCTGGCGGCTTTGTCGACCTCGCTACCACTCCCGAGTTCGTCGGCGTCCAGTGCGAGGACTGCCACGGACCGGCCGGCCAGCACGTCTCCAACGTCGAGGACGTCTCCCTGCGACCCACCGTCTCCATCGGCAGCGACGTCTGCGGCAAGTGCCACGGCATCGACACCTACCCCCAGTTCCTCCAGTGGCAGGTCTCCGCCCATGCCGTCGTCACCGACGTCCCGGCCCAGTCTTTCGCCGCCGGCCAAAGCCTCAGTACCTGCGGCCCCTGCCACTCCGGTGACTACCGCTTCCAGGCCTACATCGCCGGCAATACCCCCGTCCCCGCCAACCTCCTGCAGGGCGTGCCCCCCAACCAGATGAACGCCGTCACCTGCGTCATCTGCCACGACCCTCACGCCCGCACCGGCAACGCGGTCACCCCCGATGACTCTCGCGATTTCCAACTCCGCTACCCCGAGGTCGCCAACCCGGCCCAGAGCAACTCCGTCGCCACCCTGACCGACCCCAGCCAGTACAACCTCTGCGGCCAGTGCCACCACACCCGAAATACCGTCTGGACCACCACCGACCGCAGCCCCCACCACAGCGTCCAGTCCAACATCTACCTCGGCGACATGCCCATGCCAGCCGGCCAGGAGAACACCCCCCTCGTACCCAACACCAACTCCGTCCACCGCTTCGTCCCCGCCCAGTGCCCCACCTGCCACTTCTTCCGTGAGCCTTCGCCCAGCCAGTTCGCCCCGCCCATCGCCGGCCACAACCTTGTGATAAACACCGATGCCTGCGACAGCACTACTGGCTGCCATCCTTCCCCCGCCGCCGCCCAGTCCGATCTGGATGCCTTGCAGACTGAGGTCCAGACCCGTCTTGACGGCATCGCCTCGCGCCTGCGTGACATCTCCACCTGGGGCTACAGCGCCGAAGGCGGACCCAGCGACCAAACGACCGTCCCCGACACCGTCAAACAGATCCGCTTCCTCTACTTCTACACCCTCAACGACGGCAGTCTCGGCGTCCACAACCCCGCCTACGTCCGCTCCATGCTGACTGAAGCGGAGAGCCTGCTGACCTCCATCGGCAAGTAGCAAGTTCGACCGACCATCACACGCCGGCGCGAGGACGACTCGCGCCGGCGTTCTTCTTTGCCTAACATGCCCGCGCATGGGTTCCCGCAGATCGTGCATTCTTCCTCGTGCTTTTTTTCCCAATCCGCTGTAGCCCCCGAAAACGGATTGCCGCGCTCGCCGTACGCGTGGGACGGATACCCCTCCACTTTTCACGCAAATCGCCATGAGTGGCAACAACGTTCGCACCTGTGGCGCAAATCGCACTATTCTAGTGAAGTATAAAAAGTCTGTCCCTCTGCTGCGACAGTGCCACAGTTTGCCCTTTATTTCGCAATGCCTTTCGGGTTATATAGGCCATAGCCAATCCGCAAGAGGTGACGGTGCATCGGCTGGCTTGTGCGTAACGTGACGGGCCCAGGCGAACGCAGTGATGGAGGCTCGCGGTTGGTTGGCCCCGTCCTCGTATGATCGAACGTATTCCACAAGTGCTTAAGGCGAGAGGAGCAGATGATGCGGATCTTAGTGCGACGACCGATGTTGTCGGGCCTTGCGGTTGCGGCCCTATTGGTCCCCGTGCTCCTGGGCGCTGACGTGTGTCAAAGTGCCAGCCGGCGGCGGAGGCGACACCGTAACCCTGGCCGCCGGCAAGTACGTCGGGGCCGCGCGCTGCGGAGTGCCATTTGAACGTTCACACTGATTGGGCAGGCACCCTGCACGCCCAGGCCCTCGTCGCACTCGGGGCCGACGCCACCAACCCTGAGTGCCTGCCGTGCCATAGCGTCGGCTACGGGGATACCGGCGGCTTCGTCGACGCGACCACCACCGCCGGCCTCGCCGGTGTGCAGTGCGAGTCCTGCCACGGCGCCGCCCTCGACCACGTCCAGAACGTAGACGATAAGACCCTCCGTCCGACCGTGTCCATTTCCGCCGACGTTTGCGGCAAGTGCCACACCGGCAACGCCCAGCCGACATTCGACGAATGGTCCCAGTCCCTGCACGCTGCAGTGGTCCCCGATGTCGCTACGTCGTTCACCGCCGGCAGCAGCGCCACCACTTGCGGCTATTGCCACTCCGGCGACGTCCGCTTCGCCAGCCTGATTGATGGCGACCCCATTACCGATGCCCTGCTCAAGGGCGTGGCCCCGGCCAACATGAACGCGGTCACCTGCGCCATCTGTCACGACCCCCACAAGCAGACCGGTAACGCGGCCGCCCCCGAGGCCGGCCGGGATTACCAGCTCCGCTACGCCGAAGCAACCTCGCCCGACCCGAGCAATGTCATCCTGACGATTGCCCCCGAAAACGGCGCCACCGGCTATGCCGGCGCCGACCTCAGTCGCTACAACCTCTGCCAGCAGTGCCACCACAGCCGCAACTCGCTCTGGACCGGCACCAGCCGCGGTCCGCACCACAGCGTCCAGGGCAGCATCTACATCGGTGAGATGCCCATGCCCGTCGGAACAGAAGCCACCCCGCTGGTGCCCAACGAGCGGTCAGTGCACCGATTCGTGCCCGCGCAGTGCGCAACCTGCCACGTGCACCGCGAAGCCCCCCCGGCCGCCTCTCAACCGGCCATCATGGGGCACAGCTTCGACGTTGACACGAAATCCTGCAGCGCCGTCGGTTGCCACCCGTCCGAGGATGACGCCGTCAACGTCAAGACGGCCTTGCAGGCCGAGGTCACAGCGCACTTGGCCAGTATCGCCAGCCACCTCGGCAACCTGTCCACCTGGGGCTATTCCAGCGAAGGCGGCCCCTCCTCGCAGACCGGTATCTCCGACACGATCAAGAAGATCCGTTACATGTACTTCTACATCAGCAATGACGGCAGCCTCGGCGTCCACAACCCGGCCTACGTACGGGCCATGCTGGCCGAGTGCGACCGCCTGCTGACGACCATTGGCAAGTAACCGTCGCCGCCGCGGCGCTTCCCCAACAACGAAGCGGGGCGCACCACCTCGTGCGATTGTACGATATGGTGCGCCCCGCGTGTCTTCCAGGTCCTGCGATACGGCTCGAGCCGGGTGCCATGCTCCTGCGCCGCTGCAGGAGCATGCCTTTACCGCGCCTTCTTCACCGCCCCCGCCACGTTCCGGATGTGCTCCGGCGTCGTGCCGCAGCAGCCGCCCACGAAGTTCGCCCCCGCCTTCAGCAGCAGGTGGATCTTCCCGGCGAACCCCTCCGGCCCTTCCTTGTACACCGTCTTGCCGCCCACGATCTCCGGCAGCCCCGCGTTCGGCTTCACCCAGATCGGCAGGTCCGTGTGCTGGCGGATCGTCCCAGCCACCCTGATGTACCCGTCGATCCCCACCCCGCAGTTGCACCCGATCGCGTCAGCCCCGGCCTTGGCCAGCGCCTCCGCCGCGTCGCCAGCCGCAACGCCCATCATCGTCTTGAGGTCCGGCCCCGTGTCGTACGTCATGCTCGCCACCACCGGCAGGCCCACCGCCTTCACCGCCCGCACCGCTACGAGGATCTCCGCCAGCTCCGCGAACGTCTCGCATACCACCCCGTCCGCCCCGCCGCCCTTCAGCGCCTTCGCCTGGCTCAGGAAAACCTTGTACAGCTCGTCCTCGGTGATCTCCTCCGTGATCAGCATCTTGCCCGACGGCCCCATCGACGCCAGGACCCACGCCTTCTCGCCAGCCGCCTGCTTGCTGATCCGCGCCCCCGCCTCGTTCAGCGCCTCCACCTTGTCCCCCAGCCCGTGCTTCTCCAGCGTGAACTTGTTCGCGCTGAACGTATTGCTCAGGATGACGCCCGACCCGGCCTGCACGTACGATGCAGCCACCTTCCCCACCAGGTCCGGGTGCGACAGATTCCACTCCTCCCGGCAGTACCCCGGCGGGCAGCCGAGTTTGTCCAGTTCCGTCCCCCAAGCCCCGTCGGCGACCTTCGTGGCCTTCAGAACGCTAGCGATATTGATAGACATATTGACATCTCCTTATCGACGTTCGAGACAAAGTATCCTCCCGCTGCCCCCGTCGCAACGTCGTACTGCGTCCGCCGCCGTCCCTATGGCACCGCGCCTGCCCTATGGCGTCCCATACACGGTGTATGTGAACGTGTCGGCCGGGGTCGTGCCTGCCGGATCAGACGGACGCACGTAGTTCAGAACCAGTGGGCTCGTGCCGACGCCGATCACATTGAACTCCATGGCCATCGTGCCGCCACTGCCCGGCGCCGGTGAAGCGCTGTCCGCGGCGACATACGTCTGGACCAACTCGAGCACCGAGGAATCGATTGTGCCGACCTGCCATTCATACCCGGTCGACCCATTCTCCCGCAGCATGACGATGAGCCGGTCTCCCACATGCAATGTCGAAGTCCAATTGTTGTACTGCGCATCCGTAAAGGCCGTCACCCCGCTACCGGACAGACCCGGGCAGGCGCCCATCACCGGCAATACCGTCATCACACCCAGCAACAGCACCAGTCTGATCTTCATCGAAGGGCCTCCTTCTTTTCTCGCCAGCCCATAGCCGGCGAACCGAAGAAAATCGTCTCCTGAACCCAATGTCCCTCAGCGACATACTACCGTATCAATCGCCGCCCGCCAGTGCCTGTCCGGAAATCCCGCGGGTCCGCGACCTGCCGACCCCGCACGCCAACCGGATCAACACCCCAATCAAGCCCCCCGGCACCAACTGCGACCCTCGAACGTGGCACCCGGCCCGCCAAATCGTTAAACTGGATGTACTTGTGCAGGAATAGGACAAGATGCCTCGATCGATCAAACTCGCGATCTCCGGCAAAGGCGGCGTCGGCAAGTCCACCCTCGCCGCCGCACTGGCCCTGCTCATGGCCCGCCAGGGACGCAGGGTCCTCGCCGTCGATGCCGACCCGGCCGCCAGCCTCGCTACCGCCCTGGGCATCAGCCCCCGGGACCGCGCCAGCATCGAGCCGATCGCCGAACGCAAAGCCCTCATCGAACAGCGCACCGGGGCCAAGGTCAAACAGTACGGCCAGATGTTCAAAATGAACCCCGAGGTCTCCGACATCGCCGACACCTGCGCCTTCCGCCACGACGGCGTGTGGCTCCTGGTGCTCGGCGCCGTCCAGCAGGGCGGCTCCGGCTGCGCCTGCCCCGAAAGTGTGCTCCTGCGGGCCCTCGTCCAGGACCTCGTCCTGCACAAGGACGAGGCCCTCGTGATGGACCTCGAGGCTGGCGTCGAGCACCTCGGCCGCGCCACCGCCCGCGGCGTCGATACCATGCTGGTCGTCGTCGAGCCCGGCCAGGCCTCGGTCGATTGCGCCCGGCGGATCTTCCGGATGGCCCAGCAGATCGGCATCAAGGACATCCGGCCCGTTGCCAACAAGGTTACCGGCGCAGATGATGAGCAGTTCGTACGGTCGGCCCTGGACGGCCGGCCCCTGGCCGGTATCATCCCCGGCTGCCCGATGCTCCGCACCGCCGACCGCAGCGGCCGCAGCGTCCTGGACCACTGCGGCCCGCAAGCCCGTGCCGCCTTCGCCGCGATCCTGGCGATGCTAGACAAGGGAGCCAACCCATAGCCGCAGCAGGCCGGAGGTACAGGCATAATGGACCCTAAGCACGAAGCCAACCGCAATCTCTGGAACACCTGGACACCGATCCACGAGCGGTCCCGTCACTACGCGGTCGATGCGTTCCGCGCCGGCGGCCTGTCGCTTCAGCCAGCCGAGCGGGAGCTGCTCGGCGACGTCTCCGGCAAGTCGCTGCTGCACCTCCAGTGCCACTTTGGCATGGACACGCTGTCGTGGGCTCGATTGGGTGCCAAGGTTACGGGAGTGGACATCTCCGACGCCGCCATCCAGGCAGCCTGCAAGCTGGCGACAGAGGTCGGCCTGCCGGCGAGGTTCATCCGCTGCGACATCTACGATCTGCCCCGACACCTGGATGAGCAGTTTGACATCGTCTACACGTCCTACGGGGTGCTAGCCTGGCTGTCGGACCTGGCGGCCTGGGCATCTCTGATTGCGCGGTGCTTGCGGCCGGGCGGCCGGTTCTACCTGCTCGAAGGCCATCCGTTCCTGGGCGTGTTCAGCGCTTCCGACGGGGCTCGTTCCTTTGCCGACTTCCGAGTGGCTGCCAGCTACTTCGCCAAGGGACCGCACCGCCAGGAAAACAGCCGCTCCTATGCCATGGTTCCCGAGGATCCGGCGCACGAGAAGGTCGAGTGCTACGAGTGGACGTACACGATCAGTGACATTGTAAACGCTGTCGCCGGAGCGGGCTTGCGGATCGAGCGGATGGTGGAATACTCCGAGCATCCTTACCAGCAGTACCTGCTGCCGATGGACAATACCGAGCGCTTCGCCGGCCGGCAGGACCTGCTGCCGGTGGTGATGGCGCTGGTGGCTAGTCGTTGATCGCGGCTCGCACTTGTCCGTGGCGTACCCAGGCGAATCTGTTGCCGTACGAGATTGCCAAAAATCGACGCATTGAGTACAAGAATGGTTCCGGGAATCTCGATAACGTACACCAGGAACCAGGCTGACTCTCGACGAGACACAATAGGAAAGGACCAACATGAGCATCAAACCGAAGTTCCTGGCCACCGCCATCGGCAGTCTGCCCCACAGCGACCCCGCCATCGCCGTCGACATCGTCCTTAAGAACATCCCCAACGCCCCCATCTGGCCGCAACTGCCCGCCACCGGCCTGACCGAGCAGATGGAGATCCAGTACTCCGAAGGCATGCCGAGCACCATCATCGAGCACGACAAACGCCGCATGTACTTCGACACCGCCAGCGACTACTCCGAGGCCTTCGCCGCCTTCTACGAGCAGTACATGGCCGCCATGGACCCCGACTCCGGCACCGGCGACTGCTCCGCCATGGCGATCACCCTCGCCTTCTCCAAGGGCATCTACGCCCTGGAAAAGCGCCTCAAGGCCGAGGGCAAAAAACGCCCCTTCGTGAAGGTCCAGACCACCGGTCCCTGCTCCTTCGCCCTGACGATCGTCGATGAGAACAAGCGGGCGATGTACTACAACGAAGAGTTCCGCGACGTGATCGTCAAGGCCCTGGCCCAGAAGTGCCGCTGGCAGATCCAGAAGTTCCAGCCCTTCGCCGAGAACGTCATCTGCTTCATCGACGAGCCGATCCTCTCGGCCTTCGGCAGCTGCACCTACGTCTCCGTCCAGCGGGCCGACGTGGTCGCCCTCCTCAAGGAAGTCATCGACGCCGTCCATGCCGACAAGGCCCTGGCCGGCATCCACTGCTGCGGCAACACGGAATGGTCCATCCTCATCGACGCCGGCGTCGACATCGTCAACTTCGACGCCTTCGGCTACGCCGAGACCATCGCCATGTACGGCAAGAGCATCAAGGAGCACCTGCAGCGCGGCGGCATCCTGGCCTGGGGCGTGGTCCCCACCTCGCCAGCCATCCGCGAGCAGACCGTCGACACCCTCGTCGCCAAATTCGAGCAGGGCGTGGACAACCTGGTCGCCAAGGCCGGCATCGACAAGAACCTGGTCCTCGAGCAGGCCATCATCACCCCGTCCTGCGGCACCGGCTCGCTGCCCGTGCCCGACGCCGAAAAGGTCTTCGACCTCCTGGGCAAGACCTCGACCGCGCTGAAGACCAAGTATAGGTTTGCGTAACGGCTGCTATGGAGTGCGGTGGCAACGACACCGCTTTGGATGGGCGGAGCGACGTACACAATCGCCATCACCGGCAAAGGCGGCGTCGGCAAGACGACCCTCGCCGCCCTCCTCGTCAGCCGGCTGATCGCCCGCGGCCGCAAGCCCGTCCTGGCCGTCGATGCCGACCCCAATATTTGCCTCGACGCCGCCCTCGGCATTCGCGCCGAATCCACCATCGGTTCCATCCGCGAGGAAGCCCGCCAGATCGCCGGCAAAGGCATGGCCGTCGGCGCCGCCAAGCAGCAACTCCTCGAAATGAAGATCGCCCAGTGCCTCGTCGAGGCCGATGACTTCGACCTGCTCGCCATGGGCCGCCCCGAAGGCCCCGGCTGCTACTGTTACGCCAACAACGTCCTGAAGCAGGCCATCCAAACCATCGCCGCCAACTACGCCTGCGTCGTGATCGACAACGAGGCCGGCCTGGAAAACCTCTCCCGCCGGATCGTCACCAAGGTCGACCTGCTGATCCTCGTCGCCGACCCCTCCAAACGCGGCCTCGACACCCTCCGCCGCCTCTACGACCTCGCCCGCGAAATGGATGTCCAGTTCGGCCGCCTGGCAATCGCCCTCAACCGCCTCCGCCGCCCCAACCTCCCCCTCGGCCTGGATGAAATCCGCCGCCATAGCGGCGCCAGCGACCTGCTGGCCCTGCCCGATGACCCGGACCTCGCCGCCTTCGACGAGGTCGGCCGGCCATTGTCTGCCCTACCGCCGGAAAACCCCGTGGTCCACCGCCTGGATACCTTCCTCGACGCCCTCAACCTGCGTGGATCGTGATCCCAGCACTCCGTATGAAATTGCCAAAACCATGCCGCCGAATACAAGAACGCCCCCGCTCGGACCAGTAAGCTCGATTGGCGGGACTTTGTTGACGTTTTCGTCTCCCGATACCTGGCGAACGACCGATGAGACCCGAGACCCGAGACCCGAGACCCGACACCCGACACCCGGAACCCGATGCCCACTGACCGTCGCTAAGGAGTAACAAGTGGCCGATACCAAGAAACCCGCCCTAAAGCCCCAGGACCGTGCCTGGGACTCGGCCTCCGTCCAGATGCTGCAAAAGGCCGAACTCGAGTGCGCGGACACCTGTTTCTCCCGCACCGACGCCCAGGGCGTCCCGTGCACCTTCGGCAAGAACGGTGTCTGCTGCCGCATCTGCTACATGGGCCCCTGCCGTATCACCCCCAAGGCCCCCCGCGGCATCTGCGGCGCCGACGCCGACACCATCGTCGCCCGCAATTACCTCCGCGAGGTCGCCGCCGGCACCAGCTTCCCACTCCGACCATGGCCGCCACCTCGTCCTGCTGCTCAAGAAAGTCGCCCGGGGCAATGGCGGCAGCTTCCGCATCAAGGACGAAAAGGCCCTCCGCCGCACCGCCCGGCTGTACAACCTCGAAGAGGCCGGCCGCCCAGCCCAGCAGGTCGCCCTTGACCTCGCAAACGTCTTCCTCGCCGAGTTCACCAGCCAGGAGGACAAACTCCGCACCCTGGCCCTGGCCCCCGTCAAGCGCCAGGGCGTCTGGAAAAACCTGGGCATCGAGCCGGAAGGCATCGACCGCATGGTCGTCGAGTGCCTCCACCGCACGCATATGGGCGTCGACCACGACTATCGCAACGTCCTGATGCACGCCTTCCGCACCAGCATCGCCAACGGCTGGGGCGGCTCGCGGATCGCCACTATGGTCAGCGACATCCTCTTCGGCACGCCCTCCCCCGTCCGCAGCAAGGCCAACCTCGGCGTCCTGGGCGCCAAAACCGTCAACGTCATCGTCCATGGCCACGAGCCGGAACTCTCCGAAATGCTCGCCGCCGCCTCCGCCGACCCCGAGATCCTCGCCTACGCCACCGCGGCCGGCGCCGATGGGCTAACCCTGGCCGGCATCTGCTGCACCGCCAACGAGATCCTCATCCGCCACGGTATCCCGGTCGCTGGCAACTTCCTCCAGCAGGAACTCGCCCTGCTGACCGGCGCCGTCGAGATGATGATCACCGACGTCCAGTGCTGCATGGCCAGCCTGCCCGACGTCGCCAAGAACTACCACACACAGATCGTCTCCACCTCGCGTCTAGCCAAGACCATCGGCGCCGACCACCAGCCCTTCGACCACGACAACGCCTACGACTCCGCCAAGAACCTGCTCAAGCGCGCGATCGACAATTTCAAGAACCGCAAGCCCGAGAAGGTCGCCATCCCCGACGCCGCCCGTCCCCTCGTCGCCGGCTTCAGCGTCCAGGCCATCAAGTACATGCTCGGCGGGTCCTTCCGCGCCTCCTTCCGCCCGCTCAACGACGCGATCATCGCCGGCCGCATCAAGGGCCTCGTCGGCATCGTCGGCTGCAATAACCCCAAGGCAAAAATCGATGCCTACACCAACATCCTCACCGCCGAACTCATCAAGCGCGGCGTCCTGGTCGTCAAGACCGGCTGCGCCGCCATCGCCTCCGCCAAGGAAGGCATGCTCACCCCCGAAGCCGCCCTGCAGCTCGCCGCCCCGGGCCTCAAGGAGGTCTGCGAGGCCGTCGGCATCCCCCCCGTCCTGCACATGGGCTCCTGCGTTGACAACACCCGTATCCTCGAAGCCGCCACCGAGGTCGTCTTCGAAGGCGGCCTCGGCGATGACCTCGCCGACGTCCCAGCCGTCGGCGTCGCCCCCGAGTGGATGAGCGAAAAGGCCATCTCCATCGGCTGTTACTTCGTCGCCAGCGGGGTGGACGTGATTCTGGGCCACCCGTTCCGCATCGGCGGATCGGCCAACGTCACGAAGTTCCTGAACGAGGAGACCCGCACCCTCTTCGGCGCCTCGTTCCACGTCTGCACCGACCCCCAGGCCGCCGTCGACCGCATCATCGAACTTCTCGACGCCAGACGCGAGAAGCTCGGAATCAACAAGAAGGCCCAGCGCAAGCTGCTGGACATGAAGGACAGGAGAGCGCTGAGCGTGTAAACACGGAATTCACAGGGATGGACAGGATGTACAGGATGAAAACGGCAGGAGACGACCGGTAGGCTGCACGTGTAGCCCGACTTTGTCCTGTCGCCCCGTGGAATACAAGAGACCGCGACATGCTGCACGACGACATCACCAAGACGATCCTCGCCGCATGCTTCGATGTTGCAGATGAACTCGGCAGCGGCTTCCTGGAGTCCGTCTACGAGAAAGCGCTGGCTCTGGACCTCCGTCAGAAGGGCCTGAAGGCCCAGTGCCAGTTTCCGCTGAAAGTGATGTTTCGCGGAGAATGCGTCGGCGAGTTTTTCGCCGATCTGTTGGTCGAGGACTGCGTAGTCGTGGAACTGAAGGCTGCCAGGGCGTTGACGCCGGAACACATGGCGCAGGTGATCAACTACCTCCACGCCACGGGCATCGAAGTCGGATTGCTGGTTAACTTCGGTCGGCCCAAGATTGAGTATCGTCGTTTCAGGCGGCGAGAGGGAATGGAAAAGGAATGAACAGGATCTGCTGTCTTTGTCGTATTCATCCTGTCCATCCTGTCCATCCCTGTGAATTCTGTCATCAGGAGAGCGTGAAGTGTCGAAACTGATCTGTACCAATGCCATCGACGGCGCCGTCCGCTGGGTCGTCCGCGCCGAAGCCATGCTCGACCAGGCCGTCGCCGCCAAAGGCGCTTCCTGCAAGGTCGGTTTCCCCGATACCGCCTACTACCTGCCCGTGATCTACTCCTTCACCGGCGAAAAGGTCGAAACCCTCGACGATTGCCGCCGCGTCCTCCAACGCGCCAAGGACCTGCTCCCCCAGCGGCCCAGCGACCAGGTCTGGCTGCCCTACCTCGGCAACGCCCTCGACGCCGGCGCGGCCGCCCTGTTCGCCTGCGAGATCATCGAGGCCTGCAAGTACCTAATCGGTCCCAACCCCGTCGACGGCATCTGGCTCGGCGCCGCCAGCGACGTCATCATGCGCGAGCGCGGCATCGAGTTCGTCGATGGCACCGCCCCCGGCTTTGCCGCCGTGACCGGCGCGCGCCCGACCAACCAGATCGCCGTCCAGATCGCCCGCGAACTCCAGGAAAAGAACCTCTACGTCTTCATGGGCGGAGCCACCGACGGCAAGCAGTTCGCCGAGCAGCTCGCCGAGGAGGGCGTCCAGCTCGGCTGGGAGACCCGCCTGGTCCCCTTCGGCAAGGACGTCTCCGCCCTGATCTACGCCCTCGGCTTTGCCAACCGCGCCGCCCTGTCCTTCGGCGGCGTCAAGCCCGGCGACTTCGAGGCCAACCTCCGCTACAACAAGAACCGCATCTTCGCCTTCGTCCTCGCCCTCGGCGAGGTCGATCCCGAAAAGTACGCCGCCGCCGCCGGCGCCATCAACTACGGCTTCCCCGTCATCGCCGACACCGACATCCCCCAGATCCTGCCCACCGGCGTCTGCACTCTACGAGCACGTGGTCTAGCCAGGTGCCGCACGAGACGATGGTCGAAAAGGCGCTCGAGGTCCGCGGCTGCAAGGTCAAGATCACCAAGGTGCCCATCCCGGTGCCCTACGGCCCGGCCTTCGAGGGCGAACGCATCCGCAAGCAGGACGTCCAGGTCGAGTTCGGCGGCAACCGCACCCCCGCCTTCGAGTTCGTCACCATGCGTCGACATGGACGAGATCAACGACGGCGAGATCGAGATCATCGGCCCGGACATCGACGCCGTCGCCGCCCGGTACCGCCCTGCCGCTGGCCATCTGGGTCGAGGTGGCCGGCCGCAAGATGCAGCCCGACTTCGAGCCGATCCTGGAGCGCCAGATCCACCACCTGCTCAACGGCGCCGAAGGCATCTGGCACATGGGCCAGCGCGACATCGTCTGGACCCGCGTCTCCAAGGCCGGCTTCGCCAAGGGCCTGCGCCTGCGCCACTACGGCGAGATCCTCCACGCCAAGCTCCTCTCCGACTACCCCGCCATCGTGGACAAGGTCAAAGTCACGCTCATCACCGACGCGCGACGAGGTGGAACAAGCGCCTGGCCGTCGCCCGCAAGGTCTACGACGAGCGCAACCGCCGCCTGGAGTCCATGACCGACGAGTCGGTGGACACGTTCTACTCCTGCCTGCTCTGCCAGTCCTTCGCGCCCAACCACGTCTGCATCATCACGCCCGAGCGGCTCGGCCTCTGCGGCGCCTACAACTGGCTCGACGGCAAGGCCGCCTACGAGATCGACGAGACCGGCCCCAACCAGCCGGTCAAGAAGGGCGACTGCCTCGACCCGGTGCGCGGCATCTGGAAGGGCGTCAACGACTACGTCTATCACCAACAGCCACAAGAGCCATCGAAGCGCTTCTCCGCCTACTCGATCATGGACCGGCCGATGACCTCCTGCGGCTGCTTCGAGGCCATCTGCGCCTACGTCCCCGAGTGCAACGGCGTGATGATCGTCAACCGCGAGTTCCTCGGCGACACCCCGGTCGGCATGACCTTCTCCACCCTGGCCGGCAGCGTCGGCGGCGGCCAGCAGACCCCCGGCTTCATGGGCTGCGGCAAGGTCTTCCTCACCAGCCGCAAGTTCCTCTTCGCCGACGGCGGCCACAAGCGGCTGGTCTGGATGCCCAAGGAACTCAAGACCCTCCTGGCCGAGGACCTCAACAAGCGCTTCGCCGAAGCAGGGCGCGCCCGACCTGCTCGACAAGATCGCCGACGAGACCATCGCCACCGATCCGCAAGCAGTCCGCGCCTTCATGGAAAAGGTCGGCCACCCGGCGCTTGACAATGCCCGACATGTCGGCCTTCTCGCAGTCCGCCGATCCGGATGCCACTGGCGCAGCTCGCCTGCCAGTGCGCTTCCGGGTGCCGACGCCCGCGCCGTCTGCGGGCGTGCCGGCCCCCGTCGGCGGAGACGGTGCCTCTGCAGGTACCGTGCCGGGTGCCGCGCCTGCGGCGTCTGCAGGCGTGCATGCCGGCCCCAACGGAGACGGAGAAATGACCCCCGAGCAACTCGACAAACTCAAGGCCCAGATCGCCGCAACAGGTGATGGCCGAACTCAAGGCCACCCTCTCCCAGCAGATCGTCCGCGAGATCATTGCCACCCTCAGCGAAAAGTTCCTCGGCCAGCCCGCCGCCGACTCCGGTGCCGCTGACCGCTCGCCCGCTCCGGGCGCGTCCTCAGGACTCAGCACTCAGCACTCAGGACTTGCCGCCGGGTGCCCCGGCCGTCGATCCTCAACCCCCGACACCCGCGACCCACGACCCGCGACCCGCGACCCGCGACCCGGTCGTCCCCGCTTCCGCCCGGATCGCCGCCATCGCGAAAGTCCCTGTCGAAAACGATCAAAGCCGACGTGACCATCTGCACCGTCACCCTCGGCGCCTTACGGCCGAAGGCGGCACCCGCGGCCGCACCTACCAGCATCGGCGGCGCCACCGCCATGCCCTTCCACCTCTGGGAAGGCGAAATGCCCAACCGCCCGCTGGTCGCCATGGAGGTCTTCGACGTCGTCAGCGAGAAGTACCCGCCGCGTCCTGCGCGAGATCTATGGCGACCTGCTCGACAATCCCGCCGAGATGGCCAAGGTCTGCGTCGAGAAGTACGGCGCCGACCTGATCAGCGTCCGCCTGGAAGGCACCCACCCGGAGAAGGGCAACCGCACGCCCGAGCAGGCGGTCGAACTGGTCAAGTCGGTGCTGGCCGCGGTGGACGTGCCGCTGATCGTCACCGGCCACAACCACTTCGACCAGAACAACGAGGTGCTGAAGGCCGTCGCCGCCGCGCTGCGCCGGCGAGAAGCTCCTGCTCAACTGGGTCGAGACAGAACAACTACCGCACGATCGCCGGCGCGGCGATGGCCTACGGCCACTGCGTCGTCGCCCAGAGCCCGATCGACGTCAACATCGCCAAGCAGCTGAACATCCTGCTGACCAACATGGACCTCAAGCCCGAGCAGATCGTCATGGACCCGCTGACCGGCGCCATGGGCTACGGCATCGAATACACCTACTCGGTCATGGAGCGCATCCGCCTGACCGGCCTCGGCGGCGACCAGATGCTGGCCGGCCCGATGATCGTCTCCCCCGGCCAGGAATGCGCCAAGATCAAGGAACTCAAGGCCGACAGCCGCGACTTCCCCGCCTGGGGCGACCTGCGCCAAGCGCGCCGCCATGTGGGAACTGACCACCGCCACGAGCTTCCTCTACGCCGGCGCCGACGTCCTGATCATGTATCACCCCGAGGCCGCGACGGCGGTGAAAACGACGATCACCCGGCTGATGGGAGAGTAAGGACCCGTACTGAGTTCCCGTTCACCCGGTCCTCGACGTTGCCCTGAATGTCGTGCTGACAGGTGAAATCTCAGGAGTCTGCAATCATGGCTCTCACCGGTCTTCAGATTCAGAAACTCCTGCCCAAGACCAACTGCAAGGAGTGCGGGTCCAACACCTGCCTGGCGTTCGCCATGAAGCTGGCCGCCAAGAAGGCCGACCTCTCCGAGTGCCCCTACGCCTCCGAGGAGGCCAAGAAGGTCCTCGGCGCCGCCACCGAGCCGCCCGTCCGTGCGTCGCCCTCGGCGACAAGGCCCGGGTCAAACTCGGCGAGGAAACCGTCCTCTACCGCCACGAGAAGACCTTCGTCAACCAGACCGCCCTGGCCGTCAACATCAATGACACCGATTCCCCCGACGCCATCGACGCAACGCTCAAGGCCGTCACGACTACGTCCTCGATGCGCGTCGGCCAGGAACTCCGCATCGACCTGGTCGCGGTCACCCAGAACGGCGCCCGACGCCGATGCCTTCGCCGCCCTGGCCGCCAGGGCCTGAGCCAGGCAACCAACCGCCCGCTGGTCCTGCGCAGCAACGACGCCGCCGCCCTCACCGCCGCCGCCGTCGCGGTCAAGGGCACCCGCAGCCTGATCTGCTCCCCCGCCGCCGACGCCGCCCAGCAGCTCGCAACCGTCGCCAAGGACAACGGCCACGCCCTGGCCATCACCGCCCCCGACCTCGACTCGCTTGCGGCCCTGGCCGAGTCCATCAAGCAGTCCGGCTTCAACGACCTCTTCCTCCAGTTCCAGACCTTCTCCCTGGCCGAACAGTTCCAGACCAACTCCATCGCCCGCCGCGCCGCCCTCAAGAACGCCTTCAAGGCGCCCGGCTACCCCACCCTTCGCTTCATCGAACTCGGCCGACATGCTCGACGTCGTCGCCAGGCCACCACCGAAATCAACAAGTACGGCGGCATCTGCGTCCTGCCGGCCTTCGACCCGGCCCTGCTGGCCTCCCTGATGACCCTGCGGCTGAACATCTACACCGACCCGCAGAAGCCCATCCAGGTCGAGCCGAAAGTCTACCCGATCGGCGAGCCCGAGCCCGACTCCCCCGTCTTCGTGACCACCAATTTCTCGCTCACCTACTTCATCGTCTCCGGCGAGATCGAGAACTCCGGCATCACCGCCTGGCTGCTGGTCCCCGAGTGCGAAGGCCTGAGCGTCCTGACCGCCTGGGCGGCCGGCAAGTTCTCCGGCGCCACCATCGGCAAGTTCGCCAAGGAGATCGGCCTGGATGCCCAGGTCACCGCCGCGCCGGATCATCATCCCCGGCTACGTCGCCCAGATCAGCGGCGAACTGGAGGAGATCCTGCCCGGCTGGAAGGTCCTCGTCGGCCCCCAGGAGGCCGCCGACCTCGAAAGCTTCATCAAGGCCCGGTTGGCAGGCTGACCGACGTGGTCCGAGCCGGTTGCGATGTGACCGCCCTGCGGGCGGTCGAAAGCGGCCGGGCCGCGCCCAATAGCGACTGGAGACTTCGGAAAGGGTCGGCGGCAAGGCCGGAAGGCGTGCCGGCTGTGGAATGGCCAGCGGATGGCTGGTTCTGCGCGTACCGCCAGCGCGGCCGCATCCGATGACTGGCTCACTGGACCGCGTCTCAGCCGGTCATTCGTTCCGCCAGGGCCTTTTGCACGTGGCCCAGTCGCAGTTTGCCCAGGGTTCCTTCCCGACGCGGGCTGGCCGCCAGGAGTGTCGCGAAGCCCGCATGCACCACCATCACCGTGGCGATCAGGGCATGGAACCGCCGGGCTCCGGTCACGTTCCCATCATCCAGCCCCCAGAAGAGCTTCACGCGGGCATTGACCCGCTCCACGGAGGTGCGGCCCTTGTAGAGCCGCTCGAACTTCTTGGTTGCCCGGGGAATCGGCGGGAACCGCCGCAGGTCGATCGCGCAAGCCACTCGTACCGTCTTGCCGTAGTCCTTGCCGGCGTTGCACAGCCCCTCGCTGGGGCACGGCCAGCCCTCGTGCCGGGCCGGACAGCGGTACTTGATCGTCTTGCGCTGTGGCTCATGGCCAATGTAGGCCATCTTGTGCCGCACCGGCGGCTCGCTGTGCCGGTCATAGCAGTACACCGTCCCGGCCTCATCGTAGGTGATGTTGCTGGTCCCATCGTGCCCGGGCAGCATTTCTTCGGTGTGATCCTTCCAGAGACTGCGGTTCTGGATCACGGGCCGGATTCCCTCCTTGTCCAGCATCTTATGCACATCCCGACTGTCGGCCGCCTTGTCATAGGCCGTGGTCTGGATGCGACCTTCCGGCAGATTCGCCTTGGCCTGTTCGATCAACGCCGGCAGCGTACCCCCATCGTCGATGTGGGCACTGGTCGTACGGTAGGCCAGGATCAACTCGTGCCGGGCATCCACCAGCAGATGCAACTTGTAGCCGAACCATTCGACGATCTGGGTGACCTTGCCTTGCTCGTCGGTATACTCCTTGCGCCCCCCGGTCGGCTGGGGCAAGCCTTCGGCCACTTCCTCGGTCGCCTCCGCCTTGCGGCGAGCGTGCAGGGCGGTGGCATCGCCGGCGGTGTGTTTGCCCAGGTCGTCCACCACACAGGCCAGTCGCTGGATCATCCGGTCAAAGACACCACGCAACTGCGACCGGTGGGGCTCTTGGCCCAGCACATCCAGGAACCGGGAGATATTCCACTTCTCGGGCACACCGGCTTCCTCCGTAATGCCGATCAGGTGTCGCAGTCCCTCGTTGCGTCGCAACTCTGCCAGGCAGGCCTCATAACTGGCATGCCGCAACGCAATCGTCAGCAGCACCACGCCCCAGAGGACGTGAACGGGATAGTCGTTGCGACCGCGGCCGCGGTGCTGACGCAACCCCTCCAGGAGAGCCGCATCCGGGATAGCGGCCAGCAGTTGCTTGAGCGTCTGCAGGCTGGGACTGTCTTCCAGGCATCCCCAGGCAAACAGCGGTTCGGTCATCGCGATGTGCATGAGCAACCCTCCTTGGCTTCGCAGGGCTCCATTGTACACCGCAACCGATCCCCGCACCAGGGGTCCGGTGGTCGAAAAATCCACAAGAGAATCGTCCCGATTGCCCTGGCAGGTCGCAAGACACCTTGTCTGCGGGGAAGACGCTTTGCCCCCTCCGTCCAACGCACTCACACAAATGAAGTTCCACACATCGCAACCGCCTCACGTGGTCCTGGGAATCGTTGCCTCGGAACGCCTTCCAATGTATAATCACGCACATGAACTCGGAAACACCTTTCGAGCTCATCAGCCTTATCTCGAATGCTGAGACGATCGCATGATCACCAATCGGCGAAAGGCCAGGTCGCGATATGTCGTCTGCGTGAAGAACGGAGGCTATGCAGCCTCCCTGGAGAGGCGCAAGATCTACCGCGTCTTGCCGGACGCGCAGGCCGCGGCCCACAAGCTGACCCGTGTTATCGATGAATCCGGGGAAGACTATCTCTACCCGTCGGATTTCTTCGCCCTGATCGCGCTGCCGCCAACCATCGTCCGCAAGGCCTTTTCGTCTGCGGGATCACCCCGGTGATTCTGCCAGTGTCCACACAGGACACCGAATATGCCGGTGACGTATTGAAGTAGACCCGCGCCAATCCCGACGACTTCCTGCAAGCCATGTGGGGGCCAGACCACGGCAACACGCGTCCCGCCCCGACGATCGGGCATATCATTGGGTGGGAGCCCTCAAGCGGAAGCCGTGCGGTCTCGCTTCAGGCGGTCCTCCCAGCCGAGTGGACGGGAGAAGTGTGCTGTGATCGTACTGCGGTCAGTACTCGCGCGGATCGGGTCTCTCGCCGTTCTCTGGCTCATGGCCGTGCTGAGCTGCCAAAGTCCCGTCTTGAGCGTTGGTGACTTCATCACCGACGGGAGCGGTCCTGTCCAACTCGTGATCTTCGGCGACAGCCTGTCCGATACCGGCAATTTCAAGAGCGTGAACCCGGACGATTGGGACCTGTTCTACGCGAACTACGATGGCGGAAGATTCACATCCGGGGCCTCCAGCAAGCCGCCGAGTCCCGGGTTCCGGCAGGGCGTCTGGCACGAGGTCTTGCTGGACCTGGCTTCGGGCACCGCCCTGCCGCAGGCCAGCACGAACTACGCGTTCGGCGGCGCCACGACAGGGCCCGGCACACACTTGTATCAGCTACAAGGGACACCAGACCGGCGCGCTGATCTCGGATCTGGGCGACCAGATCGACCGTTTCCTCCAGGACAGCGGCGGCACCGCCTCCGGCGATAACATCTATGTCGTCTGGGCGGGCGCAACGACTTCATCGACGCCGCCGAATCCCGAGCTGGACATCTTCTCCACGCGAGTCTCGCAAGCCGTCAGCAACGCCTCCGTGCAAGCCTTTGGCAATGCCAGCAACGAAGTCCGCAGACTCGCACAGTCCGGCGCCAGGCGGATCCTCTGGGGCAACCTGCCCCCCTTGTACGCCACCCCCTGGGCAAAGAGGTTCTCGGACTGCCCCGCGTGTATGCAGGCCATCCAGGACGCCGTTGCCGCCTTCAACCAAAGCCTCCACAGCGCGATCCCCACCCTCGAAGCCGAGTTCCAGGCACAGGGCCTGACGATCTACGAGGTCGACTCCGAGGGTCTCTTCAACGACATCGTGCTGGACGCATCCCGGAATGGCGGGATGAAATACGGCATCACAAACGTCTCGGACCAGGCCAGCGATTTGGATTTCGACTCCGATGTCGTCGACGCCTGCCTGTTCTGGGATGACGTGCATCCGACCTCGCACGTCCACGCCATCCTCGCCGCCGCGGTCTACAGCCTGCTGACGAGATAGGGCTCAAGCCCGGCCGCGACCTCGACAACATCCAGGAACTATTGGCCCGGGTCGAGGGTGAGGATCATCGATGATCCTCGTCGACGCCAACATCCTCCTGTACGCGCAAGACCAGTCCAGTCCGCGCCATGCGGAGGCACGACGGTGGTGGGATGAGCAGCTATCGGGGAGTTCTCCCGTGTGCCTGGGGGTCTGCGACATGCTTTCCTCCGCGGCCGGTCGGGGGTATAGTCGCAGCCAGGTCAGGCCCTCGTCGGGCCGCGGAACCGTTGTTTCGCCAGGAGTCTCTAGAGTCCCAATGCCTGTTGTCGAATTCCTACCCTCGCATCGGACCGTCGAAGTGCCCCCCGGCACCGAACTCCTCGACGCCCTCCGCGCCGCCGGCCTGGAGGTCGACGCCTCCTGCGGCGGCAAGGGCACCTGCGGCAAGTGCATCGTCCGCATCCTCTCCGGCAACGTCGACTCCGACAGCCACGGCACGCTGCCGACCGCCTCCCTCGCCGACGGCTGCGTCCTCGCCTGCCGCACCCGCGCCCGGCAGGACCCGCTCACCGTCGAGGTCCCCCAGCCCGCAGCCGCCGAGGCTGGCAAGTTCTCCGACACTGACGAAACCCACCTCGTCCACCAGGAACTCCTGCCCAGGGAATGGGACCTCGACCCCCTGGCCGTCAAGTGGTTGCTTTCCGTCGCGCCCCCGCAGCTGGAGTCCGGCCTCTCCGACCTCGACCGCCTCACTCGTGCCATCCAGCGCGACTGGGGCCGCCTCGACGTCCTCTGCTCCCTCCAGGCCCTCCGCCAACTCGCCCGGGCCCTCCGTATCGACGACGGCCGCGTCACCGCCACCGTCATCCGCGAGCCCAGCCACCTCCACGTCATCCGCGTCGAACCCGGTGATACCACCACCCGCCACTTCGGCCTGGCTGTCGACGTCGGCACCACCACCATCGCGGTTCAGCTGCTCGACCTCACCCGCGGCAAGATCCTGGCCACCCGCAGCGACTACAACGCCCAGGTCGCCTGCGGCCTGGACGTCATCAGCCGTATCAACTACGCCCGCCGCCCCGACCGCCTGGACGACCTCCGCGCCCGCGCGCTCTCCACGATCAACGATCTCGTGCATCAGGTCGCCGCCAGCCGTAACGTCCAGCCCGCCGAGATCGCCAGCGCCGTCGTCTCCGGCAATACTACCATGGTCCACTTGCTGCTGGGCCTGCCCCCCGAGCACATCCGCCTTCATCCCTACACCCCCACCGTCCTGCAGGCCCCCTACCTCGCCGCCTCCCGGGTCGGCATCGACATCGACCCCGAGGCCTGGATCTGCTTCTCCCCCTGCGTCGGCAGCTACGTCGGCGGCGACATCACCGCCGGCATCCTCTGCACCGACCTGGCCCGCGACGTGACGGAAGTCAACCTCTTCATCGACATCGGCACCAACGGCGAACTCGTCGTCGGCAACCGCGAGTTCCTCTTGACCTGCGCCTGCTCGGCCGGCCCCGCCTTCGAGGGCGGCGGCATCGACTGCGGCATGCGCGCCTCCGTCGGCGCCATCGAGCACATCGACGTCGACCCCGCCACCGCCCTGCCCCGCTATGCTGCCATCGGCAACGTCCGCCCCAAGGGCATCTGCGGATCCGGCATGATCGACCTGCTGGCCAATCTCCTTCGCACCGGCTGGATGGACCCCGCCGGCAAACTCGACCGCTCCCGACCTAGCCCCGCCATCCAGGTCGACGGCAAGCGGGCCCGCTACCTGATCGCCTCGCAGGACCAGGCCGACGCCGATCACCCTATCACCGTCAGCGAAACCGATATCGACAACATCATCCGCGCCAAGGCCGCCATCTACTCCGCCTGCGCCATGATGCTCAAGCAACTCGACATGAACTTTGCCGACCTCGCCCACGTCTACATCGCCGGCGGGTTCGGCCGCTTCCTCGACCTGGAAAAGGCCATCACCATCGGCCTGCTGCCCGACATCCCCCGCGAACGATTCCATTATATTGGTAACGCCTCGCTCATGGGCTCGTACATGGTCGAGGTCTCCCAGGCCTACCGCCGGCGGCAGCTCGACCTCGCCGCCCGCATGACCTGCGTGGAGCTCAGCACCGACCCGGCCTACATGGACCAGTATACCGCCGCCCTGTTCCTGCCCCACACCGACCCCGCCTGCTTCCCCTCCGTACATCGCGTCCCCAAGGAGCCCTGACCGAAATGCCCGCGCCCACCAACAGGCAACAGGCCGAAGCCGAGGCCGCCCGCCTCGCCGCCGCCGCCCTCCACGGCGTCGATCTGCCCTCCCGCTGCCGCCTCATCGGCCTCGCCCAACCGCTGCCCGATGGCCGCCTGCCCATCCGCCTCTTCGGCCAGGACGTCCTGGCCGTCCCTCCCACCTTCGAGGTCGTCTCCGCCGACACCGGCCAGCCGGTCCGGACCTCCGATCGCATCCTCTCCCTCCACTACCTCGCACACGACCTCCCCGTGTCCCCCGCCGGCTCTCTTATCGCGTTTCGAGACCTGCCCGGCGGGCAGTTCTACTTCGGCCCGTTCTGCTCGCGCAGCGTCAAACCCCTGCTCGCGCGCATCCGCAACGATCTGGACAAGCTCCGCAGCCATCTCGGCCGCTTCGACTGGCGACCCCTCGCAGTCGGCGACTTCGCCGCCTCCATCCACGCCGTCGGGCGCATCGAAGTCACGCTTGTGTATCATCTCGGTGACGACGAAATGCCCCCGGCCGCCGAACTGCTCTTTGACACCTCCATCAAACGGGTATTCTGTACGGAGGATGCCGCGGCCATCGCCAGCCGGATCTGCCTCGGCCTGCTGTGAACGCCCGGCCCCTGGGTGCCACTGGCAGCTCGTCTGCCAGTGCCCTTTTCTCGGGTGCCACGCCTGCGATGTCTGCAGGCGTGCTGCCGCCAGTAGCAAGGAGGTGCATCATGGGCGAACTCCACTGCCCCGGCCAGAACATGCGCTTCTGGAAACCGGAAGACATCTTCGATGTGACCTGCCCTCACTGCGGCAACTCGATCGAGTTCTGGAAGGACGAGGCCGTCCGCACCTGCAGCCGCTGCAGGAATCCCGTCGGCAACCCGCGGATGGACCTCGGCTGCGCCCAGTGGTGCCGCCACGCCGCCGAGTGCCTCGCGCAGCTGCCTGGCCGGCCTCCTCCCGACACCTCTCCCGCCAATCCTTGACGGGTCCCCAGCAGTGGACCAGAAACACCGCGGCCGGCCCTTTCGGACCGGCCGCTCGATGAAATCCGATTACCTGCGCCGACGGATCCGCTAGAACCCGCTCTGCACGCCGTTGAGCGAACTGACCATCTTGATCATCGCCGGCCCGCCCAGCACGATCATGATCGCCGGGAAGATGAACAGGATCAGCGGGGCCATCAGCTTCACCGCCGTCTTCTGCGCCCGCTCCTCCGCCCTCTGACGGCGCTTCACCCGCATCGCGTCCGCCTGGTTGCGCAGGGTCTTGGCGATGCTCGTGCCGAACTTCTCCGCCTGGTTGATCACCGCCACCAGGCTCCTCATCTCGCTCAAGCCGCTCCGCGTCGCCAGGTTCTCCAGTGCCTCCGCCCGCGGTACGCCCATCTGCGTCTCCATCGTCGCGATCACCATCTCCTCGGACAACTCCGTATGCACGTGCTGCAGTTCCTTCGCTACCCGCTGGATCGCCGCATCCAGACCCAAACCCGCCTCCACGCTGATGACCATCAGATCCAACGCATCCGGCAGGCCGTTGCGGATCTTCTCGCTCCGCTGCCTGCCGCCCAGCCACAGCCAGACGTTCGGCAGCATGAAGCCCATCCCGCCCAGGAAGATCACCTCCCCGAGCAGGTTCTGCGCCGTCATCGACCCGCCGACGCCCACCAGCAGGCCCACCAGCGCCATCGCCCCGCCCAGCACCGTCTTGCTCGCCAGGAACATCGTCGGCGCCGCGTCCGATCGGTAGCCCGCGCGGGCCAGCTTGATCCGTAGCGTCGATTGCTCCTGCTGGTTCTTCGGCATCACCGGCTTCGACAGGAACGGTGCCGCCTTCTTCACCAGCGTCTCCGCTGCGGACGCCTTCTGCGCCACCCGGGCCGGCGTGAGGTCTTTGCCTTCGCCCTTGCGCCCGCCACCCGGCGCAGGACCTGCACGTCGCGCCGCTTGCCGGCCGGTATCAGGCCGTAGGCCACCAGGCCCGCGCTCACCGCCAGCAGCAATCCCAGCATCAGCGTTTCCACGTTACAACTCCTTCATCCGGACAACACGGTCGGATTCCGTACTTCGTATGCCACTCCTTGTCCATCGTTAATGCACGATCGTTGATGCGATACTACCCGCTGCGCATCCAACGATTGCCCGGGCCTCACCGGCCGTTGCCGTTACCAGTAACGATGAACAATGGACCATGGACGAATTCACACCTTGATATTGACGATCTTCTTGATCATCGCCATCCCCATCAGCATCATGAACCCCGTCCCGAACATCAGCATCTTGCCCAGCGGGTCCGTCAGCAGCACCTGTGCATACTCGGGGTTGATATAAAGCTCCGCGAAGAACACCGCGATCGGCAGGGCCAGCAGCACCCATCCCGACAGCCGCCCCTCCGCGGTCAGCGCCTGCACCGTCCCGAACAGCTCGATGCGCTCCCGGATCACGTGGCCGATCTTGTCCAGCACCTCCGCCAGGTCGCCGCCTGTCTGCCGCTGGATCAGTACCGCCGTCACGAAGAACCGCAGGTCCAGCTGGTCCACCCGGTCGGCCATGTTCACCAGCGCAGTCCTCGACCTTCACGCCCAGGTTCTGCTCGTGGAAGACCCGCGCGAACTCCGTCCCCGCCGGATCCGGCAACTGGTCCGACACCAGCCCGATGCCGCTGCCCAGCGAATGCCCCGCCCGCAGCGCCTGGCTCACCATCTCGAAGACGTCCGGCAACTGCTCTACCAACCGGTTGATCCGCTTGCGCCGACGACGCATCACGTACAGGATCGGCACGAAGAACACGCCCAGCGCCAGCCGGCCACGTACATCGGGTTGTACTGCAGGAGGATCAGGACCCCCAGCGTCGCCAGCGACGCCCCCGCCAGGTAGATCAGCATCCGGCTGGCCCGCCATTCGATGTTCGCCTGGTCCAGTGTCCGCTGCAGCTTCGGCACGAGGCTGATCTTGCTCAGCACCAGGTCGATGGCGGCCTGCTCGTCGGTTCGCTTGCGCAGCAGGCTCTCCAGCACCTCGTCCTTCTTCTTGGCAGGCCCCGACCGATCCGTCAGCCGGTCCATCAGCTTCTTGACGCTGGCGCTCTTCAGGTCCGTAAAGACCTGCCAGATGCCGAATGCCAGCAGGCAGGAGCCCCCCAGCGGAAGCATCACGAACACCAGCCCTTTCAGCGTCTCGCCCAGGTTCATCTCGGCAAGCATGTTACTGCTCCTCATCCACGGCCAGTACCCGGTCCTCGAACATCGACGGGTCCATTTCGCAGCCGGCTGCCTTCATCCGGTCCAGGAAGGACGGTCGCAGCCCCGTCGCCACGAACCGCCCGTACGCGCGGCCCTTGCCGTTGACACCCAACTGTTCGAATTTGAAGATGTCCTGCATGGTGATGATGTCCCCCTCCATGCCGGTCACCTCCGTCACGCTGACGATCTTGCGCGGCCCACCCGTCAGGCGCGACGCCTGTACGATCACGTTGATCGCGCTGGCGAACTGCGTCCGGATCGCCTTCACCGGCAGGTCGAACCCCGCCATCATCACCATCGTCTCGACGCGCTGCATCGCGTCGCGCGCGGTGTTCGCGTGGACCGTCGTCATCGACCCGTCGTGGCCTGTGTTCATCGCCTGCAGCATGTCCAGCGTCTCCGGACCGCGGCACTCGCCCACCACGATCCGGTTCGGACGCATACGCAGACTGTTGATCAGCAGCTCGCGGATGCTGATCCGCCCCTTACCCTCGATGTTCGCCGGACGCGACTCCAGCCGAACCACGTGCGGCTGGCGCAGCTTCAACTCCGCCGCGTCCTCGATCGTCACGATCCGCTCGTCCGACGGAATGAACGTCGACAGGTTGTTCAGCAGCGTCGTCTTGCCCGAGCCCGTGCCGCCGACCACCAGGATGTTCAAACTCGCCTCCACGCACCCGTGGAAGAAGTCCACCATCTCCTGCGTGCACGACCGGAAGCGAACGTAGTCTTCCCACGTGATCGGGTCCCGCCCGAATCGCCGGATCGACATGCTCGGCCCGTCGATCGCCAGCGGCGGAATGATTGCGTTCACGCGGCTCCCGTCCGCCAGGCGAGCGTCCACCATCGGGCTGACCTCGTCGCAGCGACGCCCCACCGCGCTGACGATCTTGTCGATGATGTGCATCAGGTGGGAGTTGTCCTTGAACTGGATGTCCGTCAGCTCCAGCCGCCCTTTGCGCTCCACGTACACCTGACGCGGCCCGTTGACCAGGATGTCGCTGATCGACGGATCCGACAGCAGGAACTCCAGCGGCCCCAGCCCGAACGTCTCGTCGATGATCTCGCTGATCAGACGCTGCCGTTCCGTGAAGTTCAGCACCGCCTGCTCTTTGTCGCACAGCTCGGCCACCAGCTCCCGGACCTGCTCCCGAACCTCCTCGTTGTTCTTGTCGTTGCTCTGCTCGCTGAGCCGCGACAGGTCCAGCTTGTCCACCAGGTTGCGGTGGATCCGGTTCTTCATCTCGTAGAACTGGTCCACCCGCTCCTTGTTGATCCGCTTCTCCCGCTGCTGCGCGGTCCCCGTCGCTGTCGCAACCGCCGTACCTCCACCGGCCGCCGCCGGCTTGGCAGCCTCCGCCTGCGATGGGCGCAGGCAATTGCGCCTTTGGCATCCGAATTAGCGCCTTTGAACTTGCCGAACAACGCCGGCCTCCTTTCTGCTCACGGAGTCCCCTCCCCCGGATTACCTTACAATTTGGCCCGCCGGGAGGCGCGGATGGACCGCCTATTCATTCTTCGGCGTACTGAAGATGCGGCTGAAGATACCGTTCGAAGTGACTTTCTTCGGATCGACCGTCCCGTTCGACCCCGGGCCCGCCGGGCACAGACGCTTGGCCAGCGCCTCGATGTCCTGCCGGACCTTCGAACGCGCCGCCGCCATGCACAGCGGCTCCCCCATGTTGATCGCCGTGCTGGCCGCCTGCCAGTCGTCGCTGATGCACGCGTACATCTTCTGGTTCAACGTCGCCTCTACCTGCTCGACCTCCAGCGAACCGTTGTCCTTGGCCACCCGGTTGACCACCAACTTCAACCGGTCCATATTAAAGCCCTGCCGCCCCAACTCCTGCAGCACCCGGTCCGCGTTCCGCACGCTCGGTACGATCAGCTGCAGCACCAGCAGGACAATATCGGACATCTCCAGCACCACACGGCCGCCCGGATCGTACCGCATCGGCCCGTCGATCACCACGAAGTCGTAGCACTCCTGCAGCGAGGATACCACCCCCGCTGCGTGCGCCGCCGTGATCTGCTCGGCCTGACCGAACTGGTGCGGCCGCGCCAGCACCTCTATCCCCGTCGAGTGCTTGATCACCGCCTTCTCGATCATCCGCGGATCCAGCTGCTCCGGCGTGTCGCATAGGTCCGCTATCGTGAAGTTCGGCTGCAGGTCCAGGAATGTCGCCACCTGCCCGAATCGAAAGTCCATGTCTATCAGCGCCACCCGACCGGCCTTCTGTTGCGCCAGCTCCACCGCCGTGTTCACCGCCAGGGTCGTCCCACCCACCCCGCCCACCGTCCCGATCACGCTCACCAGCTGCCCGTGCTGGGTCTTGACCGGCTTCTGGGCAATCATCTTGCCGATGGCCGCGTCCAGCTCCTCGTGCTTGAGCGGCTTGGTCAGGAACTCGCGGAATCCCGCCCGCAGCGCCGCCAGGATCAGCGCCCCGTCCTGCGATTCGCTCAACCCGAAGCACGGCAGGTCGCCCCGCTGGCTCAGCAGCGTCTTGACCACCTCCAGAATCTGTTCCGGAAACGGATCCAGATGTACGACCAGCAGGTCCACGGGGAAACGCTGAACCACCTCGGCCAGCACGGCCGGTTCATCGACCTCCGCGACGATCTTCACCCCGTCAAACGAAAGCAATTCGCTTCGCAAGACCGAGCCGAATTCCTCGTCCGCGTTGAAAACGACCAGGCGTAATGCCTGAGCCATGATCTCGCCTGCCTTCAACTCTCGAAGCCGGGAGAACCCGGCCCGCCGGTCCCCAACGGACCCGCATCACTGACCTTATCGGCAACTCCGCCCACACGATTGCGTTGCCCGCCAAACCCTATAGCGCCCGGATGAAATCCGCGACCTGGCCGTGTCCCCCTGCCGCCCTCTTGCGCCTTATCGGCCGCCACCCCGCCCCCGAAGTGCAACCCCCGCCCCGATCCGCCACCCCACCGCCCCGCCCGCCGTTATCCGGACCTCCCGCCCCCACCCGCGCCCACTCGCAGTCTCCTGTCCGCTGTTTCCTGAACCCCGAACCCCGAACCCCGAACCCCGAACCCTGAACCCTGAACCCTGAACCCCGAACCCCGAACCCCGAACCCCGAACCCCGAACCCCGAACCCCGAACCCCGAACCCTGAACCCTGAACCCCGACCCCTGAACCCTACCTACTCCTGCCGTTGCTCCTTGTCTCCTTGTCTCCCCTTCTCCTTGTCTGCTGTTTCCCCCCCTCGATGCACAGGCGGCCGGCTGTGCCTCGCGGCGCAGCCGGCCGATCCATGCGGTTCCCCCGTTCCACCAATGTCGTCAAAATCACTCGATCAGCCGCACCGGCCTCTTGCTGCCCAACTCGTCGAAGATGTTCTTGAGCTGGGCCGAGTACTGGCTGATCGTGCCGGAAGCGAAGAACTCCTCGCCTCCGTTCATCGCCGCGATCTGCTGCATGAACGGCCGGTCAGCGTCCACACCCATGCTCACGCAGTAAAACGTAATGCCATCATTGACCGCCTTCTGCGCCTCCTGTATGGCAAACGCCTTGCCGCCCGTGACGTTGTTCGTCCCGCCCGACGCGTTCACATTCGCCTGCCCGTCCGATAGCAGGAAGACGTACTTCTGGGCGTTGCTGCGACTCCGTGAACTGGTCAGCTCCGCGATGGCCAGGTCAATCCCGCCCCCCGTGTTCGTCCACCCGTCATAGTAGCTCGATTGCATGCCGTTCAGCGTGCTCGAGACCGTCGAATAGGTCTTCGTCAGGTTCAGCATGTGATGCGCCGTCTGCCCGAAGATCTCCAAACTCACCTGGTCGTCGCTCTGGTCGTTCGTCAGCAGGTCCATGCAGTACTGCGCCGCGTCTTTCACCGCCTGCACCGGCTCCTCCGGCGTGGTTGCGAAAGCGGGCATGCTGGTATGGTCTGAATAACTCTCCAGCATGTAGTTGACGAAGGTCTTCAGCCCGAATCGGTACCGGAAGTCTGCTGTTGGCCCCGTACATGTACGAACTCGTCGACCGCATGTAGCTGTAGATGTAGTCCGACCACGACCCGCCCACCCACGGGTACGACGACACCAGCGCCGTCACCTCGCTGCTGTCGATCTTGCTGTCCTTGTTCCCGCTGGAACTCGCGGCGTGCAGCTTCCACATCCCGCTGGTGATCCCGCTGTCCCACCGGCTCAACCCCAACGCCACCTCCACCCGCCGCGGGTAGTACGAACTGGAATCGTTGCTCCCCGAACAGATCGCGTTGATCTCCGTGGCGTTGTACCCCTGGGCCTGCAGCTTGGCCATCAGGTTCGTGTCCGTCGAGGTCTGCCCGTACGGAATGTAGAACAGCCCCGGATCGCTCGCCGGGTTGTAGCTCGAATCGATCGTCAGCGTCCCCCAGCTGTTCATCTGCCCCCAGATCGGCCCGAGCACCCCCGCCGTCGGGGTCACGCTCGCCCGCCCCGTCTCATCCACGTCCGTCGCCTGCGCAGGCGAGTCCCACCCGTTGCCCATCCCCGTCTTCCCGGCACTCGTCGGCAGGCACACCCAGATGTTCCACAGGTTGATGGCCGTCTGCTTGTAGTTCTGCAACTCGCTGTCATCGTTCATCGAACCCGACAGGTCCGCCACCACCGAGATGTCCCGCGGGATGAGCATCGCCGCCGCCTTCACCCCCAGGTCCTTCGACCCCGCCCCGAACATGAACTTCAGCGCCCCGTTCGGCGAATCCGCCGTCATCCGGATGTATACCCGCACCGCGCTGGGGATCGTCCCGCCCGCGGCGAACGTGTACGTGCCTTTGCTGCTGTCATAGACCGAGTAACCGAACACCACGTCTACGTTCGTGTCGATCGTGACAGTCTTGCCCAGGACCGGGTTCGCCTCGACGATCCGCTTGGCCTCGGCCCGCGCGATATTCTCGGTCGTCCCCGCGCTGTAGTGCGTCAGCTTCGCCACCGCCGCCAGCGCCGCCGCATCCGCCGCCCGCTGCAACTCGGAACGCGCCAGGTACATGTTCCCCAGGTCGAACGTCAGCGCCGCCATGCCCACAATCACCGTCCCCGTCACCGCCACCAGGGCCGTCACCGCGCCACGGCGGCCTTCTTGCCACATCCTGCGTATCCCCCGGAGCATTTTGCTTTCCTCCATCCGGTTCCCAACGTCATCCGGCCGCCTTGCCTACCGGAGACACCGCCCCCGGCGCAACTGCCCAGCCGCTAGCACTACACTCTACGTACAATATGAACCCCCGCCTGGCCAACGGGAGGCCCAATATCCGCCGGACTTCCCCCAACGAAATGGACCGTGCGTCCGGGTGTGCCCGCCGTGCTTGTACCGATAACTCCTGCCTCTGCCATCCCATCCTCCCTCCCGGGTTGGTCCGTTCCGCCACGTCCGCGGAGCGCAGGGGCGCGGATGCTCGTACCTCGAGCCGACAGGCTCAAATTCGTCTTCCTATATTTCCATAAGATTCAGGGACGGACATGTCAACGTATGGGAGCATGCCGCGGTGCGCACGACCACGCGACCGGCCTCTCGCCCGCCTGCACGGCGTATTACGAGACGATCGGCACACGGCCGCCGCGTGCCACGCCTGCGGTGTTTGCCGGCGTGCTTCTGACTCTGGGTACCATGCCAGCCCGGCTGTCGGGCTGGGGCACGCTGAGAATCGTCATCCGGGCGACGGGCATGCTGACCTGGAAGGGAAAAAAGGGCCGGGTGCCACTGGCGGCTTGTCCGCCGGTGCCGCCGGTGCCCCCTACCGGCGGAGCCTCTCCCCTGCCCTGCTCTCTACTTTCTACTGCTCTACTCTCTCGCCGCGAAGCGGCGCCACCCGACCAGCCCCAACCCCATCGCCCCGAGCACCACCGCGCCGGGGGCCGGAACCGTGGTAGCCCCCATGTAGAAGTTGTCCAGCGTCGGCCACCCGATCGCCCCCTCCCCGGTCGAGGACGATACCTGTACGCTGCGAAAACCGATATCACTGGTAAAACCCAGGAAGCCATGGCCCACAAAGTCGAAACTGCTCATGTCAGACATCTCGACCGTAACCATAACGTCGCCCGAGACGGGCGTCCCGTTGCTGTCCGTCGCATAGAAGATCCCGCCGATCGCCGTCGGCGCCGCCGAAACACCCGCCAGATCGTCGAGGATCAGAAGCGACCTGTCCCCGGTCACCGACAACGCCGGCGTGGGCGCCGCTGTGCCATCCTGGATGATCCGCAGCGGGTCGGTATCCACGCTCGTCGATGCCGTGAAACTGTACCCGCTCGCCAGATCGCTGAAATAGGAAGGATTCGACAGGGACCCCGGCAGGAGACTGTCGAAGGTCTCCAGGTAATACGAACCGCCGAGCAACCCCTGGAACTCCGCCTCGCTGTGATACGGCACGAGATCCGCCGACACACTGGAGGCCGTCGCACAAAGCACCAGGCCGATCAGAAAACACGCCCTCTTACCCATGTCACGGATCCTCCCTTGCTGCGATTCGCCTTCGGTATTCCCTGACCACACAGTCAAACAACGCCTTCGAGATCCCCGCGACCAGCTCCCGCGCCCGATCATGGCCGACCATTGTAAGCGGTACCCATGCGGTTACGCAACCAGACTCTTAGTACACTTGCCGGCTCCTAAACAGCCGGAAATGGCATGACGGCGGTCTTTGTGGATAGAGACACGTGGCATCTGCTTCGAATACGGATGCATCGCCCCCTGTCCGCCGCGGACAGTCGAACTCTCCGCCGCCCCTGGCTCCCCCCCTCAAGATTTTTCAACTTTCTTTTTCCGCCCTGCCAACCCCCGGCCCGCCCGCCCCTTGCCAGCCGCCCCCGTGCCCATCGACGTTCGTAACCCCTGATTCTGCCCCTGCCCGGCATGCCACGTAACGCCTATACCTATATATGGAGGGGCAGCACGAAGGATCGGCACCCCCCAGGGGCAAGGGCGATGGGTGACGGAATGAACGAGGCGAAGCGAGTCCTGAGCGATGTGGTTGTTAACGAGCCCCAACCGTCAGCGAGGGGTATCCGTTGTTGTCGTTGTTGTCGTTGTTGTTGTCGTTGTTGTTGTTGTTGTCGTTGTTGCAGTTGCTGTTGACTGTTGACTGCTGACCGTTGACTGCTGACTGCTGACTGTCGTTAAAGGAGTGCCCGGTGTCCAAAAGGAAGCAGTCCAAAGGCGAACTGGACCGTTCTCCGCGAGCCGTTGCGTCGCCCAATCGAACGTCTGTACCGTTCGCTTCATTCCCTGCGGGGGAGCATACCCGCGGCAGGAGCCGTGGCTGCGGTCGTGGCTGTTTGCTCGCCACTCACCACTCGCCACTCGCCACTGCCGTCAAGCAGGAGGTGGATCGGTGTACTCGATCCCTGTTGGCCCGGGCCTTCCAGCCGCGTAGCACGCGCCGGCTGCAGCCTGGCCGACCGTACGGCATCAGCGTGCGAGCCCTCCGCCTCTCACTCCGGGCGGACGGTTTTGTGCACCGGACCAGCAGGTCTCACGCGGCAGATGCCGTCGCGACGCAACGGCTCCCGGACACCCCTTGTCAGCCCGTTTCCGCCTCTGTTGTTGCCGTTCCTCAGCACTCAGGACTCAGCACTCTGGACTTGTCTGTTGTTGTCGCCCTTGCTGTGAGCCTTACTCGCGACCGGCATGTAGTGGCCGTCCGGTCGCCGGCTGCGCAGCAGCCGAAGTCGTGGCCGTTGTCGTTCGCCCCGCGCCCCGCGTCCCGCGTCCCGTCTTCGCCGTTCGACACCCGACACCCGTCTGTTCCCGTTCTACCCGTGGCCCGTAACCCGTCGCCCGACTGTCCCCTGTCGTTATACTTCGTCGAGCTGCGCGGCCGGGCCGTCGTCGTGCCGACCAGGAGGTCCGCCCCGACGCATTCGAGCGTCGCCGCGCCGGCCGACCCGCCGGCGGCCTGGCGCATCAATGCCTGCATCGCGCGCTCCCCCATCTCCTGGAACGGAGCGCGACAACCGGTAACCACCAGACCTCCGGCGGAGGCCAGCGGTCCGGGGCCGACCACACCGGCCACCGAGATGTCCTTCGGGACATTGCAGCCGCCGCTGCAGAGGGCCTCGCATAGCAGGCCCGCCACGTTGGCATCGAAAGCCAGCACGGCCGTGGGCGGTTCAGGCTCGTCCAGGAGGCGGCGGGCAACGAGCCCGATGGGTTCGCGCGGGTCGTCGCCGTACAGAAAGACAGAGCGATGTGATTCCAGGCCCAGCCGGCCCATGGCAGCCAGGTACGCCTCCCGGCGCTGGCGGGTCGTGGGCGAGTCGATCCAGGCACCAGCCACCGCGTCGAACGAGTGCATATCCAGGTAGGCGATCCGGCGGTGCCCCAGGCCGTGCAGATGGTCCATCACTTGGTCCACGGCCAAGGCGTTGTCCGGGGCGATGCTGTGGACCCCCGCGACGCCGCAGCGGCCGTCGACCACCACCAGCGGGATCTCCTCGCCGGCGAACGCGCCGATGTAGGCGTCGTTAAAGATGCCCAGCAGGATGATGCCGTCGACACGGACGGCCGTCTCGTGCGGCGGGACGGGGACCCGCTGCCCGGCGTGCATGAACGAGAGGATCTGCAGGTCGATGTGGCCGTAGTCGCACTGGTGGACGATGCCGGCCAGGATCTCGGCCAGGTAGGCGGCGCGGACCAGGTGCAGCCGCGAGGCCGGATAGACCAGGCCGACCTGGCGGAGCTGGCCGTTGGCGGCGGGTAGCACTGCTTGATAAACGCCCCCTTGCCGTGGAGCAGCTGGATGATGCCCTCGCGGGCCAGTTCCTTCATGACCCGCTCGACGGTGAAAAGGGCCACCCTGAAGTGGTCTGCGAGCTGACGGTAGGTCGGCAGCTTGTCGCCGACGCGGTAGCCGCGGGCCAGGATCATCCGCTTCAGGGCGTCGCGGGTATGACCGCGCGGGGTGCTGGAATCAGGCTGTCGGACAAATCGCACGGGCACCTCGTGAAGGGCTACGTCCCGAAGTTGGCCACGAACGTCAACAGGTCGATCACGTCGATCGAGCCGTCGCAGTTGAAATCCGCCTCGGCGTTAAAGCCGGGGTCGCCCAGCATCTTGCCGAAGGTGTCGACGAAGATCAAGAGATCGATGACATCGACGTGGCCGTCGCCGTTGAGATCACCCAGGACGCCCTGCCCGGAGGGTGGGATCCCGTCGAGCCAGAGACTGTAGCCCCCGCCGCACGTGGCATCGGGGGCCTGCGGCCCGGCGGTCTGTGCCCAAGCCGTAGCCTGGCACAGGACCAGTGCGATCACCAAGGCACCGGCGAGGACCGCGCATCTATTCATGGGTTCGCCTCCAGGCAACAAAGTGCATCCTTGTCTGAATACTATCAGAACTGCGGCAGCGATGCCATGTTTTCTGTGTGAGTTGCCCGAGGCTCGAGGCTGGGGTAGTCTATCACGGCGAGCGGAGACGTCGATAATAGCGACGCAGACAGCCGCACAGCAGAGGTTCCGGGGCAAATGCCGGGATCGCGGTGCCGATGGCAAGACCATCCATTCATGGAAAGCTGGCCGAGAAGATCCGCCTGGAGATCATGTCCTACCGAGACGGGTGGGAAATCCCGTCGGTCCGCAGCCTGGCCCGCCAGTACGGGGTCGCCACGAACACGGTCCGCCGGGCACTGAGTCAACTGGCCGAACAGAACGAGATCGTCCTCCCCGGGCCGTCCAGTCGGTACGTCAGGCGGCTGAGCCGCTCGCGGCGGTCGTTCTGCAAGCCGTACCCAGCGGTTGGGTTGCTGTACACGTCGTACCAGAACCTGACAGGAGAGGACTACATTCCGCTGCTGGTCGGCAGTTTCCTGATGACCCTGCGGGAGAGCATGGTGCCGGCGATACTGTTGCCGTCGCCGGAGAATATCGACCTGGAGTTGATCCCAGGCGGGGTGGCGATCCGCGCGCCGCAGTGCCGCTTCAGCGCGGTGGCGTTCCTGCTGGGGGGGGCCGGGTCGATGCTGGCGGCCATGGTCAGGTCTGGCGCGGTGGTCATGGCGGTCGACTTTCTGTCGGAGGTGGAAGGGGTAGACTCGGTAGTGGTGGACTGCCAGGCCGAGGCGGAAATGGCTGCGGCCCACCTGGCAAAGTTGAGACACCGTCACATTGCGTTCCTGGCGGCCTTGAGCGTTTTCAGCCCAAGCCACTGGCCGGAGGGGATCGACCCGGACGCCTCGCGTTTCGGCAAGGCCCTGCTGCAAGCCAAACAGAGGTTGGGGCTGAACCCCTCGGCCGAGTATCACATACGCCACGAAACGGACCTGGCCCGGACGGATGGCGGGGTGCGGGCCGCGCTGGACAGGCTGTGGCGACTGTCACCCCCCCCGACGGCCCTGGTCTGCTTCGATATGACCACGGCCAGCCAGGCCCGCCGCATTCTGGCCGAGCAGGAGATTCAGTGCCCCCGGGATATCAGCATCATGTCGCGGGACTGTGTCCGGACGGTGGGGTCGGAGTTCACGCGGCTGCTGGCGGACCCGCGTCAGATCGGTAGTGGAGCAGCAGCGCACCTGCTGACGCGACTGAGCAGCCCGATGGGCCTGCCTGCCCGGCTGCAATTTCCATCCGTGCTGTCCGATGGGAGCACGACCGGCCCGGCGCCGAGACCCGCCTGAGGGCCTGCCGGCACGTCAGCAGCGGCGCGGAGGCCTGTTCATGAGTCGTACTGAGTCAATTACTGAATCAATTATCCGGGGATTAGTTGAACCTTCACGGCGTGTTTACAGAGAGAGCAAGCCATATCTCACGTCTGCCAATCGCTTTAATGTCTTCTGGTAAATCAGTGCTGCAATAGTGCAACACTGCGACACGGGCGGCTTTGGGAGCCAAAGGGAAAACGCTGGCCGAGAAAGCATTGCGGCGGGGCCGTCATGGCCGTTTCCGGCCGGGACAGCGTGGCCTCAAAAACTGAATTACTTTCCATGGCACGCACCTTGCTTGTAGCAACAGTAGCAAGTTGCTGCCGGGTCATATCCAGGGCAACGGGCATCTGTCTGCCGCACAGATCTGGACCATCGTGGCTCCAGAGGTCCGGGACAGGGAGATATGTGTCGGAGAAGTTCTACAGGAGGATTGCCATGCGAAAGGCTTTCTGCGTACTTGCGGTTCTCATGATGGTGCTGCCCGCCATGGCAGCGACGGACACCTTCAAGGTGACCATCGACGGGTCGTTCAACATAAACGACCCGGAAGGTGTGGGCAATGCGGGGACGAGCACGTCCTTCCGGCTCTCGAAGGCCAACCAGCACATGGGTTACATGGACTGGGACGGGGCGGTCGGCCAGTCCAGCGGTCAGAGCCTCGGCTCCTTCACTAGCGGCGGCATTAACAAGGCCTATCTGTACGTTCGCGCCGCGATGGTAGACGACTGGGAGCCGGTGGACCCGAACAATCCCAACGGCGACTGGTACATTGCTGGCCAGGTCCGGGGCACCATTCAGAACACGGCGGCGATCGTGACCCTGCGGACGGGCAACACGGGCAACATCGTCCAGGACCCGGGCATCGTGGCCACGAACTTCCAGAACAACGGCGACCCGTGGCCGGACGGCATGACGGGCACCACGCAGTCGTCGGCCTGGCGGATGGCCGAAAATCTCATGCCGACCGGTTTCCCGGCTACGGGTGGCGGCCTGTACTCGCTGCCGGGCCGGTTCCAGGGAGAAGCCTGGAAGACTCCCAGCACGCGCGAGGTCGGCTGGGCTGGGTTCAACCCCGGCGATGAGGCTCAAGTGGAGCGGCCCGAACTACGTCGGGTTTGACGGTGGCGAGCGCTTTTCCGCGGAGTGGGTGATCGGCAGCGCAAACAGCTGGGCCGGCAACGCCACGATCGACCCGGTCACCGGCAAGTATCGCTTCGAGCGGGCCGGCCAGTTAATCAACAAGAACCCGGACAACAGTTGGCTGATGCTCGGGCCGGACAACGCGATCGGCGACGGCTGGTACAAGGTCGAGATCAATCCGGCGCTCGTCAATGACATCGCCAACAACCCGGAGAACAAGGGGTTGGTGTTCAACAACTACCACAACCTTGTTCCGTTCGCCTGGGGCAATGACGATGTGTGCGCCCTGGAAGGCGGCATGGCAGATGCGGCGTACCTCGAAGTCGACGCCGTCCCCGAGCCCATGACCCTGACACTGCTGGCCCTGGGCGGTCTGGCACTGCTGCGTCGTCGCAGCGCGTAGTGGTTGCCTGATGATCTAGAGTCAAGAAGACCTGGCCCGGCCTCGCGATCACCGCGGGACGGGCCAGGTTTGTTTTTGGGGGACCAGGAACAACAGCCCCAGCAGACAAGCTGCCAGCGGCACCCCGCGCGGTCTTCAACCATGATCGGCATGAGACAGGTCCTACGCGATGGAGGCGATCTTGCGGATGCACTTGCTGAGACTTTCGGCGGTGCAGGGCTTGTGCAGGTCGAAGGGCAGGAAGACGCCGTGGGGGTGCTCGCTGGCCAGGATGATGACGCGGTCGTTCAGCACGTCGAAGCCCTGCTCCTGCTGGATGTGGCCGTGGATGAAGACGTCGGCGTCGAACATCTCGGCCAGCTGGTCGAGATGCTCGGGCTTGCGCTGGCGGCCCCAGGTGAGCAGGTAGACGGAGCCGCCGGGCATAGCCTCGGCGAGGCGCCACTTGCGGTGAATGACCTTGGGGTCAAAGAGGACCATCTGGTTGGCGTCCGGCAGGCTGTGCGAGAGAAAGACGCGGTTGGGGGTGCGGGCGGCCAGGGGCAACGAGAGGATGAACTCGTTGATGGCCAGGAGCACATCGTGGCCGCGGTCCTCGCCGTAGAGGTTGAGCACGGTCTGCTGGAAGTTGGCGACGGAGTAGAGGCCGTCCTTGACGATATCGCGCTTGGTCGAGCTGGGCAACCTCGTGGTTGCCGAGCAGGAAGTGGACCTGCTCGGGGAACTCCATCTTGAACTGGGCGGCCTCGACCAGCAGCCAGTAGGAGGGGTCGGCCTGGCCCGGCAAGAGGGTGGGCAGGTGGAGCAGTTCGTGGAAGATGATGTGGCGGGCCGGGGTCTTCTCGAGGTTGGCGTAGGTACGAAGCTTGCGGTAGTTGCGGACATTGCCGTGCAGATCGCCGGTCATGACCAGCTGGCCGTGGTCGTCGAGGTCCAGCAGGCTACCCTTGCGAAAGGGGTCCTCGCGGTTGGCGCGCGCGGCCTCCATGAGCGAGTCGATCGCCTCGAAAGGGGCGATGCTGGGCAGGTCAGCCGTGGTCATGGCGGGTCCGTCCTGGCGGCGGGCTGCTGGGGCTTGGCCTGGGGCCAGGCGGCGGAGCCGGTGGCATCGATATCGGGCTTGCGGGCCTGATCGGGCTTTCGCGGCTGCCAGAGATCGGTGCTCTTGGCAAGTTGCTGGCGAACCATATCGAGGCGGACCAGGACCTGCTTCATATCGGCGGGCCGAGTCTGGGGGCATTCCTCGCAGCAGTCCATCACGAGGCGCGAGAGGCCCGGGGGCACCTGGTCGTTTACCTCCTGGGGGGGCTTGGCGACGCCGGCCTCAGCGTGGTGGTTGTGGCTGAGGCGCTGGCCGGGCCGCGGCTGCGAACCGGGCAGGAGGGTCGGGAAGGGCTTCCCGGTCAGCATGAAGTACATAGTAGCGCCGAGGTTGAACACATCGGTCCGCTGGTCCAGCGGGAGGCGGTGGACCTGTTCGGGGGCGATATAGTCGGGGGTGCCCTGGATCCGCTTCTTGATCTGGCCGATGCGGCAGCTCTGGCCGAAATCGATGATGCGGACCTCCTGGTTATCGGGATTGACGAGGATGTTGTTGGGCTTGATGTCGGCATGGAGGAAGCCGAGCCTGGTGGAGGCTGAGGAGGCCATCGGCGACCTTGGTGAAGATCGCGACGAGCTGGGGCAAGGTGGAGCCGGCCAGGAAGTCCTCGAGGTTGCGGCCGGGGAAGTACTCCATGAGCAGCCGGATCTCAACGAGGCGGAGCCAGCGGCGGATGCGGTTGAGGCTGAAGCTCTTGCGGAGGACGGGGTGCTGGAAACCACGGCTGACCTCGTACTCGCCCTCGGTCTGCTCGATGAAGCGCTGATCGTTCGGGGTGCGTTTGAAGACGCGCTTGAGGGCGTACTTCTGGCCGGTCTGCTCCTCGCTGACCAGCAGAATGTTGGAGCGAGCCCCCTGCCCCAGGTAATCGACCACCTTGTACCGATCCAGCAACGTCTGCACTGAACGGCTTCCCATTCTGCTCGTTGTGACGCCGCCAGGACCGGCTTTCCTGGCCCCAAGACCCCGATCCGAGAGTTTAGGGTCTGGCCCGGCGTGCGTCAATGGCCACAGTTTCTGTCCTTATTCGCTGCCCGACGGTAGCAGGACGATTGATTACAGATCTATCGACTGGACGCGACACCTGGTTGAAAGACTCACGAGGCCGGCAGATCCCGATCCATAAAGGCCGCCCGTCAACGGCGACTTCAGGCATCCTTTTCTATTGCTCACTCCAGTACCGGAGGAACCCGAACGACGTCCGGCCAATCCGGGTGCCCCCGCTACCGCAAGGTTACGGCGACAGAAAGGCATCGTCAATGCTTTTGGCTCATAAGCAACTTACAAACCTTGTGTTACGATCTTGTTGCCTTGCCAGACAAAACGGACCGGACAGTTAGAGCCCCTATCACGATACAATAGGGCGACTTTATCGAAAGGGAAAGGGGGGCCAATCAGGCCTGTCAGTGGGAGCCGAGCATCGCAGTAAGTCGATGGTGGATGTCAGCCAGAAGGTTGGCCTTGGCAGTGTTGGGATGGGGCTGGGGCATGGTCTTGAGGCGGGCGGGGGGCAGATCGGCGGCGAAGCGGTACTTGGCATGGTCGCAGGTATCGAGCCAGGGCGAAGCTGGTTGTCGGAGGGCCGAGCCTGGTAGAGGGCGCAGACGCGAAGCACGTGGTTGGGCAGCGGACGGGCGGAGTCGTAGAGGGGGGTCGTCTCGACAGTACCGTCGGGGCGGATGACCAGGTGAGCCTGGGGCAGGCTCGGAGCACGGCCGGGCTCTTGAGGGATGAGGACCAGTTCGAGGCTCTGCCAGGCGGGTTGCCGGACGGCGGCGAGCGTTGGCGGGAGCATCTCTTGTCCAGCGCGGGCCTCGCGGGGCCGAAGCGAAACAGCCCACGGCTCCAGGAGGCTGAGGACCAGTGTTACGGCGGTCATGGCCGCCACCAGGTACGCCAGTGTCTTGAGAGTTCGTGAGGATGTCATGTCGTATTTCAAATCGAGCGTAATGGCTGCGAGCCGTGGACGACCTGGCTCACGCGGTTGGCCGTTATCAACCCTGATCCGAGCCACTGAGTAAACAGATCGGCTGGAACCTCGCTGCTTGATCGGTCGAAATCTACGATTCAGCGGGCGTTTGGCCAAGAAAATGTGCAGAAAGTCCGCCGCGCGTCCGGGAAAAAGTAGATTGCCTGTAGAGGCGGCGCGCGAGCCACTCGTGGAGGTCGGCGGAATGGCGATAACATTGCCGGACCTTGCCAGCGATGGCAGCGCGGGAGACGCGAGCCGGACGAGGGGGCATCGCTGGAAATGGGGAGGAGGCCGGCCGTAGAATAGCCTTACCGCAGTCTGTGGCAGCCAAAGGAAAAGATCTCAAGACCGCTTCCATTGAAAGACAGCAGGCAAGACATGACCAGGACTCTGCTCGTCTCGGGACAAGCGAAGGCCGGCAAATCGATCCTGATCCAATCGGTGGCACGAGAACACCCCGACCATCGGTGGCACCTTGTAGAGGTGGAGAGGGGCCGGGCATCGGGAGGAGAGGCGCTGCAGCGGACGCAGCGGCCGGGCTGGACGAGCGCCTGGCTGGTCCGTTACGAACAGGAGAAGGCGCCGCGGCTGATGGCGGAGGTTGTGCGGCGGATCGAGGCGGAGGCCGGGGGCGACCCGGCGGTGGTCGCATTTGAGGGCGGGGCCGACCCGGTGTTGCGGCACGCGTACGCGTATGACCTGCAGGTGTTCGTAGCGCCCCCGCCAGCCGACGAGGAGGCCATGTTTCGCAGCAACGACGAGGCGCGACTGGAGCTGCAACGGATCCTGCGGGACAGCACGAAGCTGGGCGAGCAGATACGGGCCACGGCGCAGCTGGCGGAAGCGGAGGATGCGGCCGGGGAAGGGGCGGAGATCCGGGAGTCGCAAGTGAAGGAGTTCCTGGCGGGGCCGTTGGGGTCGGAACTGGCGGTGCGGGTACACCTGCGGCCGGAGTTTGCGGCGATGGCAGACGCGGACATCATCATGGTGAACACGGCAGCGGGACCGTCTTTCTCGGAAGAGAGCATCGCATGGCAACGGCTGCTGGGGCTGTTCGGGCGGCTGCGCAAGGGGGGCAGTCACGGGCCGCTGATCTGCGCGTGCGACCTGCAGGAGGCACAGGATCCATCGTTCGTGCGGGTGCGGCGGCGGATGTCGGAGGCGGTATGCAGGACATGAGCGGGGATTGCTTGTGACGGCGGGCCGGCGTCTAATAGGGGGTAAGCGAGCGGCGCAGATGCGCAGGGAAGCTTCTGGCGGAGGATGGCTGATGGCTAGGCTGCGAAGCATGTGGGCCTGGGGGGCGGTGGGTGTGCTGTGCGCCGGGTGCGTGAGCCAGGTCCAGTACGACGCGATCGCCAAGTCGAACCTGCAGCTTCAGGACAAGCTGGCGGCCAGCCAGGCGGAGCGGGTCAAGACCCGCACGCAGATCGCGCTGCTGCGGCAGGAGCTGGTGCAGGCCAAACAGGCGGAGCAGGACGTTCACGACCAGATGCAGTCGGTCATCGCCGAGGCGGATACGTTGCGGGCGCGGCTGGACATACAGGCCAAGAGGCTGTCCGGGATGGCAGCCCAGACGCAGCCAGCGGCGACACGGCCCGGCCAATGACGGCAGCACAAGCACATAACCTGTATTAAATCAAGCAGATACGCGACGACAGAGACTTGTGGCGGGGGGAGGCGTGAAATAACCGGCCAGCAGGGGACGTTATACTTAGGTAGTCTTGGAGGCGTGGGAGCGACAGGCCCGATTGTAGCATTCGCGGCACGGTTTTGCTTGATCTCGCCCATTAGACGCAACTGATGGTGTAGCAGAGGCTCTCGAGATGGGCAGGAAAAGTATTGACGGCTGTGGCAGGTCCGCGTGATAATACCGGGCAATCAAGAACTCGCGCGTAGCGGGTCGCCCGGTTTCCAGCGCGGTGTCCTGCGTCCACGCTGATAGGATGGCCAATCCAGTTGGAGGGACGTACGTCATGGTAACGTTGAGGTCCTGCTGTAGCGTCGCATTGCTGGTGCTCGTGTGTACGGCTGTGATCGCCCAACCAACGAGCGCCCAGACGGTGATCAAGCCGACAGTCACCGCGGTTCAGCCGACGGTCTGCCCGATCGGAGTCACCAAGTGCCCGACGGGACAGACGTTCTGCCCGGCAGTGCAGACCAGCTGCCCGCCGATGGCCACGCAGTGCCCGGCGACGGAGACGAGGTGCCCGGTGGTGGACACGACGTGCCCGCCGCTGGAGAGCAAGTGCCAGACGGTGTCGACGAAGTGCCCGCCGGTGGCCACGCAGTGCCCACCGACCGTGAGCGCGTGCCAGACGGTATCGACCAGGTGCCCGATGGTGCAGACGCAATGCCCGGCGTTTCCGACCGTCTGCCATACCGGCGCGACGGTATGCCCGGTAGCACGGACGACGTGCCCGCCCGTGCAGACGCTGTGCCCGGCAGCTCGAGACGACGTGCCCGCCGGCGTTCACGAAGTGCCCAGCCGCGGAGACGAGGTGCCCGCCGGCAGCGACGACGTGCCCGCCCGTGGAGAGCGCGTGCCAGGCGGCGCCGACGAAGTGCCCGCCGGTTGCGACGCAGTGCCCGCCCGTGGCGACGGGCTGTGTAGCCACGTCGGCCACGAAGTGCCCGCCGGTGGCAACGCAGTGCCCGCTGCAAGTAAGCGTATGCCCGGCGGTGGACACCAAGTGCCCGCCGGTGTACACCAAGTGCCCGGCGTTTGATACGCGTTGCCCGGTAGTCGATACGACATGCCCGCCGGTGCTGAGCGCCTGCCAGGCGGTGGACACCAAGTGCCCAGCGGTGCAGACGCAGTGCCCGCCCGGTCCTACGTTCTGCACGACAGTGACCGCGACGGTTTGCCCGGCCGTTGTGACGCAGTGCCCGCCGGTGGTGACGAACTGCACCGCAGCGACCGCGACGATTTGCCCGGCCGCTGTGACGACGTGCCCGCCAGTGGCGACGAAGTGCGCAACCGCACAAACCGCATGCCCTGCGGCAGGCACGGTGTGCCCGCAATAGCGGGATCTGCCTAGGGACGTACTATGACGGACGTACTCGAGGGCGGCCGATTCACCGGCCGCCCTCGCTGCTTATGCGGAGTTGATTCGATGGCGGTCATCAGCGGCAGCGAGCGGATCAGCCGGGGCGGGGGGAAGGCGGGGGAAGCGCGGAGCCCGGGGCGGGGACGGAACGATGGCCGAGCGGAGAGTGCCTTGCAGCCAGCCTGACGGGGATCTGCAGCGCGTGGGTAGCGGCGGGGTCGACGGGGTTGGTGGGGGCGCCGCTGCGGCACGTGCTGGCGTGGCTGGGGCTGGGACTGGGGATCGTGGTGTGCAGACCCCGCGCGGAAGCGGGCTGGCTGCGTTGGGCGCGGGTGGCAGCGGCGGCGGGGATTGGCGGGGCGATGGCGGCGGCGCCGTGGACGGCGGCGAGCGTGCTGGCACCGGCTGTGGTCCTGGCGATCCTGGCGGGGGGCCGGAAGGAACCTGACCGGCGGGTACTGACGATTGCGGCGAGCAGGCTGCAGCACTGGGGCTGTACAGGCTGGCGGTGACATCGGTGTCGTGGCTGTGGCTGGGGATGGATGCCGTCGGGCGGACGCTGGGCGGGGCGGGCTCGATCATCAGCAGCCGACCCCTTTCGGTCGGGGCAACTTTTGCGGGCGTGGACTTTGTGGTGCTTGCGGCAACGGTGTGGGCGGGGTGCGTGCTAACGGGCGGGCAGCGAGGCAAGCGGGCGTTCGGCGGACTGGCAGCGGTGATCCTGGCGGAATGCGGGTGGCTGGTCGTGCTGGCACAAGCGCTGCGGCTGACGGCGGTGGTCGACCCGGAGGCGCTGCTGAAGACGTGGTCGTGGCAGGGGCTGCTGGCGGCGGCGGTGCCGTGGAACCTGCCGGTGCTGGCGATGCCGATCTTCCTGGCGGTCGTGTGGTGGATGTTGAGGGGGATGGGAGAGGGTTCAGGGTTCAGGGTTCAGGGTTCAGGGGGCGTGACGGCAGAAAAGGAGACAGGGAGACAGGGAGACAAGGAGCAACAGCGCAGGACAGAAGAGGGGTCGCGGGTCGCGGGACGCGGGTCGAACTCCGGCAGCGGGGGGCAGGGGTCAACTGGCAAGAAGCGAGCACGGGCGGCGCTAGTGACGGCGGCAGCGGTGGTCCTGGCGGCGGTTCTGCCGGCGCTGACGACGCTGTCGTGGGGGTTGCGGCCACTGGAGGGGCGGAAGGTCGTGGCCAGCGCGAACGTGTACGGGAACTGGGAGCGGCCGGTACACGGGCAGTACGGGCGGTTGTCGATCGGCATGTATGGAATGCTGGATCAGTTTGTGCAGAGTTTGGGCGGGAAGTTCGCCGTGTCGGAGCACCTGACCGCGCAGGACCTGAAAGGCGCCAGCGTGCTGGTGGTGATTTACCCGTGCAAGGAGTGGGAAGCGGGGCAGGTCGATCGGATCCTGCGGTTCGCGGCGGACGGCGGGACGGTGCTGGTCTTCGGCGAGCACACGATCCTGGAGGCCGACGGGGGGCAGCGGTTCAACGACATTCTCCGGCACACGAAGATGCGGGTACGGTTCGACACGGCGGAATGGGCGATCGGCGGGTGGCCGCAGTCGCTGGAGGCGATGGGGCATCCGGCGTTCACGGGAATCCCGGACGACCGGTACGGGGTGGTGATCGGGGCGTCGGTGGAGGCGCATTATCCGGCCCGGCCGCTGCTGATCGGCAAATGGGGCTTTTGCGACCGGGCAGACGCCAGCAACGGCCTGAGCCGGCTGGGAAACCAGCGTCTTGACGCGGATGAGGCGGTGGGCGACGTGATCCTGGCGGCGGAGCAGCCGTACGGGCGTGGACGGGTGGTCGTCTTCGGCGACACGAGCAGCATGATCAACGGCATCGTGGTCGGTTCGCACGTGTTCACGTCGCGGTTGCTGGCGTACTGCGCGGCGGGCGGGGTTAATCCCCAGGCGTGGTGGCGGCAGTGGCTGGCGATCGCGGTGCTTGCGAGCCTGATGGTCATGGTGGTAACGGGCGGGAGCGCGTGGCGGAGCGGGCTGGTGGCGATGGCGGCGGCCGCGAGTCTGGGGGCGTGCACGTGGTACACGTCCCGGGCGAACGAGGTGCTGCCGGACGGACGGGGGATGGGGGCGATCAACAAGCTGGCGTACATCGACGACTCGCACCTGGAGGCGTTCAGCGGCGAGGCGATCCGGGAGGACCTTCGTGAGGGCGGGCTCGAGGGCCTGACGCTGACGCTCATGCGCAGCGGGTACCTGACCCTGATGCTGCCGGAGTTCTCGGCGAGGCGGATCGAGCGGGCGGGGGTGCTCGTCTCGATCGCGCCATCCAAGGAGCCTGTCGGACGAGGAGCAGCTCGGCAGTACACAAGTTTGTCAGCAACGGGGGGATCTACATCCTGATGGCTGGCTACGAGGAGGCGGGGCCAAGCCGCAGGCTGCTGGCGGAGTATGGTTTCGAGGTGGGGGACACGCTGTTCGGGACGGGCGCGATCCTCGACGGCGAGCCGAAGTTCATGCGGTTCTTCAAGTCTCCGTACGTGCCGCTGCCGGACGGGCAGTACGCGCATGTGCGGTTCCAGGTGGCCTGGCCGCTGATCAACCACGGGCCAAAGGAGGGCTACCGGATTTTCGCGCTGGGGCCGACGCTGAAGGGGGACATGCCGATCATCGCGGCGCGGCAGGAGGGCCGAGGTGTGTTCGTGGCGATCGGCGACACGTTCTTTGCGATGAACCGCAACCTGGAGCGGATGGACGGCGCGCCGATCGAGGGTATGCGGGAGAACGCGGAGTTCTGGCGATGGTTGCTGGGAGAGCTGACAGGGGCGGAGAGCGTATTTGCCGACAAACAAGCCGGACATCCTGCCGGCGGCGGGAGCGGCGGGGGAGGCAGGTGCGATGCAGACACCTGGGCAGCTGGAAGGAGCGGCGGGGGACGCGCCGTCCGGCGGATCGAGCGGGGAGGGCCGGCCATGAAACGGGCATGGATCGCTACGGCACTGCTGGCGACGTCATGGTTGGTGCTGCTGGGATACTATCACCAGCCGGACGCGGTGCTCGGATACCTGCTGGTGGGGGCGGGAGTCGTACTGCTGGGGGGAATACTGGCGCGGGAAGGTCGGGGCGAGAAGAATAGTACGGCGCTCGCCCTCGCCGCTGACAGCTGCGGCGGGACTGGCGCTGGTGCTGCCGGCGGCGGCGATCGCGCCCTGGCCGTACAAGGTGGTACCCCTGCTGCTGGGGATGGGGCTGGCGGGCGTGGCGATCCCCGGGCTGGAGGAGGATCTGTCGCGGCCGTGGTCACGCGGGGTACTGTGGCTGGCCGGCGGGCTGGCAGCAGCGGGGACGGTCCTGCTGGCGCAGGTGCTGGCGGTAACGGGGTACGAGGCACTGACGGCCCGCAGCCACGAGTCTACCTCGGGTGGTGAGCGAGGCGCTGGCGGGGCTGGCGAACCTGGCGGGGATCCAGGCGGCGGTCGACGGCAACAACAACATCGTGATGTACGCATTCCGGCTGCCGCAGCGACTGGGGGCGACGTGGGAACTGCTGGTGGACCCGACGACGCTGGGGCTGCTGGCGGGCGGCTGGGTACTGCTGGCGATGCGGGCATGGCGAGGGGGCAGCGGGGTCGGAAGGGGGTTGCGGGGAATGGCGGCCCTGACGCTGTGCGTTGCGGGGTGGCTGCCGCTGCGGGCGGTGCTGCTGATGGCGATCTACATGCACCGCGTGCTGCGGACGGAATACGACGCGCCGCTGGACCTGATGGACGCGTTCTGGAGCACGTGGGTACACCTGGTGCTGTTAGCCGGGCCGGTAACGCTGGCGATGCTGCTGGTACCAGAACCGAGGCCGGCGGCGGCGCGCGACGAGGAGGAGGCATTGCCGCTGCGACGGGCGGGCGGGGTGGTCCTGGCGGCCATTGGCGTGGCGGCGATCAGCGTCGCGATCTTCTGGAACCCGCCGGGGCAGCGCGAGGGCGGGCGGGTGCTGGTGGACGAGTATCACTCGCAGTGGGAGGACACGCGCCGGCCGTTCGACACGACGTGGTACGGCCATCTGTCGACGTACCAGTATTCCAGCGCGTTCGACTACCTGGGGCACTTCTACGAGACGGGCCGGATCGAGCAGCCGCTGACGGCGAAGGTCCTGGAAGGCTGCGACGTGCTGATCGAGAAGGTGCCGAGCGTGGCGTACACGCCACAGGAGGTAGCGGCGGTCCGGGAGTTCGTGCGGCGCGGCGGGGGATTGCTGCTGATCGGCGAGCACACGAACGTCTTTGCGTCGGGGGAGAACCTGAACATGCTGGCCAGGGTGTTCGGGTTCGCGTTTCGCTACGACTGCGTGTTCGACATCGACAACGTCTTCCAGCAGGCCTACCGGCCGGCGGTGGTTCCACACCCGCTGCTGCAGTACCTGCCGCAGCGCGACGGCCGGGGGCAGTTGGACTGGGTGGTATCGTGCTCGATCGACGCGACTGGCAGCTGCGGGCGGGCGGCCGTGGTGTCGGAGGGGCTGGACAACCTGCCGGTGGACTACTACGCGAACAACTTCTACCCGCAGGTGCAGAACCTGCCGTACATGCGGTACGGGGCGTTCGTGCAGGTGTGGACGACGACGTACGGCCAGGGGCGGGTGGTCGGGTTCACGGACTCGACGCAGCTGTCGAACTTCTGCGTGTTCGAGCCGGGCAAGATCGAGTCCGCAGATGGGGATGGTCGAGTGGCTGAACCGGCGAGGGGCGGAGGGGCCGCGCGGGCTGCTGCTGGCGGGCGGGGCGCTGGTACTGCTGTTGGCGCTGGGGGCGGCGCGAGGCTGGCAGGGAGGCTGGCTGGTGATGGCAGCCGCGGGCCTGTTGGGCTGGGCCGGGGCAGCAGGGTACGTCAACGCGGCCCACGCGGCGACGATGCAGGCGCCAGCGCAGAAACGGCCGATGGTGCGGGTGGTGATGGACCGGACAGTGTCGGGCGGGAAGTTGCCGATGGGAGGGTTCATCGCCGGAGACGAGGACGGCTTCGGGATCTTTGAAATGTGGACGCAGCGGCTGGGGTACTTCCCCGCGCGGCGAAGCGGAACGGAGGCGTTCGGCGGGAACCTGCTGATCTTCGCATACCCGAACAAGGTGGTCAGCGAGGAGTTCCGCGAGGGGCTGAGGCAATACGTGGAGAAGGGCGGACGGGTGCTGGTGCTGGACGCGATGGGCAACAAGGCCTCGACAGCCAACGCGCTGCTCCTACCGTTCGGGCTAACGGTATCGCACGAGGCCGAGGTGAGCGGGGTGCTGAAGACACCGACGGGCTGGCCGATCACGGGCGTGACGGGCGTGTGCGCGGTCCAGGGCGGGCAGGCGCTGGCGGAGGCGGACGGGAGGTGCGTAGGGGCGGTAGCGCGGTGCGGCATGGGCAGCGTGACGGCAATCGGCTTTGGGTCGCGTTTCGCGGACCTGCGGATGGGGGTGACGGCGGACGCGGAGCCAAAACCCGAAATTCAGGACGTTTACGAGCTGGAATACTCCTTGCTGCGAGGGATCGTGGAGGACAACCCGCCTCCGGCAGGGGCAGCAGGGAAGGCGGGATAGAAGATTCTCTTGTAGCCGATCCCGTGGATCGTTTAAGATGGGGTAGTGGTGCAATCAACCACGTTCTGGATGGGGAGAAGGGTCATGAGACGAGTACTGCTTGCGGTCTGCATGCTTCTGCTGGTCAGCACATCGGCATGGGGATACTGGGCCCGGACCTGGAACTCGATCGACGGCTACACGTGGCCGAACCTGGTGCGCGACACCGACAACCCGTGGATCGGGGTGTACGGGCAGTGGCCGGTTACGTGCGTGCCGGACTATGCCCTGGTGAGCGTATCGGACAACGCGATCTTCGTGGACCTGTACGACGCGTACTCGATGGAGTCGTGCCCGGGCACGGCGTCGTCGTTCGACCAGGGAGGCGTGGCGGGGTCCCTGCCGGCCGGCACGTACGACGTATACGTCTGGCAGTGGTCGAACCTGTGGCCGCTGCCGAGCGAGGAGTACGACTACGTCCGCGGGCCGGAGTGGGTCCTGGAATTCACGGTGTACTATGCGGGGGACGTGGACCTGGACGGCCACGTGGACGTGATCGACCTGCTGTATTTCATAGACAGACTTCGGCACGTCCACCGGGGACCCGGGATACAGCAGCGTCTGCGACTTCGACCAGGACGGGTCGGTGGACGTGATCGACCTGCTGATGATGATCGACAATTTCGGGAAGTAGGCGATGGATCAGCCGTTGACCTTGTCGGGCACCTTGAGGAACTTGGGGGCGCCGCGGATGACCTTGCCATCGAGGCGGGTGAACTCGACGATGGCGACGATCTCGCGGTTGACCAGATCGAGGTTGTCCGGCCAGCGAAGGTGGAGCTGGTAGCCCAAGCCGACGACGGTGCGTTTGACGGCGCGGTAGGGCATAGCCTGCCTGGGATCGAACTGCCAGGTGTATACGAGGTTGCGGGTTTCCCGGCGCTGCTCGTCTCGGTCGACGCGGTACAACTTGACGGCGATGACGCCGTCGGCGAAGGCGCCCTTGCTGGTTTTCGCGCTGACCAGGAAGAGGGAGGAGATCACGAAGCCCTGGGGCCGCGGGTCAGATGGGTCGAACTGCAGCCAGGGAAAGAGATTGTAGTGGGTGTGGACCTCGACGATGTCAGGCTCGAGGGGTGAGTTGCGGACGTCCTCGACGGTCATCTTGTAGGGATCGGGACCAGGCGGGGGCTTGGGGGACTCGACGACCTCGACCGGCTGGGGCGCCGCCTGGACGGCAGGCTTGGGATGGGCGGGCTGGGGCGTACAGCCGAGGAGGGCAGCCACCAGGGGCAGACAGAGACAGATGGTCAGGACGGCATGCCTTCGATTCACGGGGGACTCCAAACAGCAGTAGTCAGTAACAACAACGGCGTCAACGGCGGATCTCCAGGTAATCGGTCCGGTCGGCACGGCTCTGGGGCTGGCCGGCATCGGGCAGCGGGGCACCGGGGATGGGCGCATTCTGCAAGCTGGCCGATGGCGGGCGAGGCCCATAGAGCACCGGGGCGGGGCCGTAGGTGGCCCGTTGGGTAGCCGGGACGCGTTCCTCGACGCCGATCGGCTCAACAGCCGAGGGGACCGGCGGAGTGACCACCTGCAAGCCCTGCCAGAGCGGGCCGCGTTTGGTCTCGTAGGGGATGGCGCCGCCGATATCGCGTTCCTGGACGCTGAGCTGGTGGGCGTCCTCGATGGTGCGGACGATCCGCGGGGTCAGGACGATCAGCAGCTCGGTCTTGCTGTTGGTATTGGTCTGGCTCTTGAAGAACAGGCCGACGACCGGGATGTCGCCAAGGACGGGGACCTTGGTCTGGGTGGTGGTCTTCTCGTTGCGGATCAGGCCGCCGATGACGACGGTCTCGCCGTTCTTGACGGTGATGAAGGTGTCGGCCTTGCGGGTCGTGAAGACCGGGGCGTTGAGGTTCTCGCTGAGCTGGACGGTGGAGCTGGACAGGGCGGAGATCTCCGGGGCGACTTCCATGCGGACGAAGTCGTCGGGCGTGATGTGCGGGGTGACGTTCAGGATAACGCCGACGTTCTGGCGGCCGACGACGGTCTGGGTCTGGCCGGAGCTGGTTGATGGTGACGTTGGAGACGTAGGGGACGTCCTCGCCGACCTGGATCATGGCCTTCTGGTTGTCGAGGACCATGACCTGGGGGCGGGAGAGGACCTGGGCGCGGCTCTCGGTCTCGAGGGTGTGCAGCAGGAGGGTAAGGTCCTCGCCGGTCATGGTGAAGGTAAAGCCGCTGCCGGTGCCGGCGGCGCCAAGGTTGGTCCCGCCGACGACGTTGTAGTCGGTGCCCGTCCGGGTGAAGTAGAGATCCTGGAGGGCGAAGTCAAAGCCCCATTCGAGACGGTTGTCGAGGGTGACTTCGGTCATAAGGACCTGGATCATGACCTGCGGGGGGGCCTGGTCGAGCTCACGGACCATCTCCATGATCTGGGTCTCGAGGCGCGGGCTGACGGAAATGAGGAGCTTGCTGGCGTCCTTGTCGGCCACGACGTTGACCTGCTCGTCGATCTGCTGCTGGATGGGGATGTCCTGCTTGTACTGGCTGAGGCGCTGGGTCTCGGCGGTAAAGTAGTCCTTGAGGGAGGTCGCCAGGTTTGTCGCATCGACGTACTTGACGGCATAGACGCGATTGACGCGGGTAGCCATCTCCTGGCTGTCGAGTTGCTCGATGAGCTGGCGGACGAGGGCAAGGTAGTCAGGCGAGCCAGCGGCGATGACGCTGTTGAGACGGGTATCGGTGGTGAACGAGAGGATGGGCCGACCACCGGCGGTGGTCGGGCCGGTGGCGCCATCGCGCCGAAGCCACCGAGGCCACCCATGCCACCGAATCCGCCCATACCTGCGAGGCCGCCCATGCCACCGCCAAGGCCACCCATGCCCGCGAGGCCGCCCATGCCGCCACCAAGGCCACCCATGCCAGCCAGACCGCCTTGGCCTGCCAGGCCACCCATGCCGCCCATGCCACCGAATCCGCCCTGCTGGGCGAGCATGAGGTTGCGTTCCTCCTGGGTACCGCCGGTACCGGTACGGCCCGTGCCAGTGGTGGTGGCGCCCTTGCCGACGCCGAAGAGTGTTTCAAGGGTCGTCTGGACCTGGGTGGCGTCGGCGTTCTGGAGCTGGAAGACCTCGATCTCGACGTTGACGGGCGAGATGTTGTCCAGTTCGTTAATCAGCTGGATCAGGGCATCGACGCTCTCGTTGGGCGCGCTGACGATCAGGGTGTTGGTCCGCGTATCGGGCATGACGCGGATGTTCTGGCGGAGCAGACGGGTGAGGATTTCCTCGCCCTGAGGGTTGGTATGCTTGAAGTTCAGCAGGAAGGCCTGCTGGGCCGCCGTACCCGAGGTGCCGCCGCCGAAACCGCCGGAGTAACCGCCGCCGTAACTGCTGTAGGAGCTGCTGCCTCCGGTAGTGCTGACGCCGGTCTGCAGGAAGTCGTTGAGCTCGTTGGCCATATCCGTAGCATCGGCGCGCTTCGAGCTGGACCCACCGCACGCCGAACTCGACCTGAGTTTCGCTGGTGTCGAGCTGGTGGATGCAGCTCCTCGATGTTGCGCATGTCAGCGGGAGCAGCCCGCACGATCACGCTGTTGGAACGGTCGTCGGAGGTGAACGTCACGCCTGTGGCGCTGCCGGAGCGGACACCGCCGGCACCGGTGGCCCCGGCGGAGATGGCACCGCCGGCGTTGCCGCCGCCGCCAGCGCCCCCGCTGGTACCGCTGCGCATCGCGAACAGGGACTGGAGGGTCTGGACGACGATGCCGGCCTGGGCCTTCTCCAGCGGGATGATGCGGAACTGCTGGGCGGCCTGATTGGGCACGTCGAGCATGACCAGCAGGTTCTCGACGAGCCGGTGGTCCTCACGGCTGGCCGAGACGATCACGCTGTTGCTGGCCGGGTCCGCGTAGACCTGCATGGGGGTGGCCGCGGTCGGCACCGGGCGCGCCGGCGCCTCCACCGCCGCCAGCGCCCTGACCTCGCTGGGTGAGCAGATTCGTAATGATCTGTTCGATGTGGTCCGCGGAGGCCTCCTTGAGGGTGTACACGCGGATCTCGGCGGTGGGCAGGCCGGAGGGCAGATCGAGCCGGGTCACGAGGGTCTGGATGCGTTCGACGCCGGCGGGGGTAGCCGAGACCAGCAGGGAGTTGGTCCGCGGGTCCGGGATGATAATCGGCTGGGGGGTGGTGGGCTTACGGCCCGTGGTGGTCTCGGCCTTGTCCATGCGATCGAGCAGGTCCTGCAGCAGGCTGGCCATTTTGACGGCGTCGCTGTGCTTGAGGGGGATGATGGTAAAGGCCCCCGCCATGGTGAAGGGCGCCTCGGGGCTGTCCATGCGGTGGACGAGATTCTCGATCAGGGGCCAGAACTCCTCCTTGGCGCTGACGATGATGGAGTTGGAGCGCGGGTCGGTGGTAACCGTGATCTTGGCAGTCTTGTCGCCGGGCGCGCCGGCCAGGCCGCCCTTCTTGAAGACGCCGCCCTGGAAGAGCTTGCTGAGGGTATCGGCCACCTGCGTGGCGTCGGCATTCTGCAGGGTGAAGGTACGGACGAGGGCCTCGACCGGAGGAGCGGCGTCGAGCCTGGTGACCATGTCCATGAGGGTCTTGAAGTTGTCGTCGCTGGCGGAGATCAGCAGGGAGTTGGTCGCCACGTCGGGAAGGACGGTGACCTTCTCGGCTGCGGAAGCGCCGCCGCCCGTGCCGCCGGCCGTGCGCTGCTGGAAGAAGTTGTTGAGTTCGGTGGCGACGGCGGTGGCATCGTTGTTATCGAGGACAACGACGCGGGCATTGCCGGCCGAGGCGGCGGGCATGGCGTCGAGCTTGGTGACGAGGGTACTGACCTCGTCGAAGCGCTCCTGCGGGGCGGAGATGATCAGGGCGTTGGTGCGGGGCTCGGCGACGACGAGGACCTTGCCGCCAGCCTTGATGCCGGCCGCCGTCAGTCGGTTGTCGAGCATTGTCTGGAGTGCCTGGGCGAGCTTGGTAGCGTCGGTGTTCTTGAGGCCCACGACGTAGAGCGGGTACTTGGCGATCACGCCGGGGCGGTCGAGTTTGCCGACGATCTGCTCGGCCAGCGAGAGGCTTTCCTCGCGGCCGGCGACGAGAACGGCGTTGGTGCGAACATCAGCCAGGACGAGGGCGCTGATAGCTGACGGCCTTGCCGGCGGGACTTTCGGGCATGACGGGCACGATGGGGACTACCGGGGTGGTGCCTTGGGGCGGATTGCGCAGGCCGATGTTGCGGCCATCGGTGAAGGCGCTCTTGAGGAGGGCGGTCAGCTCGGTGGCATCGGCGTACTGGAGCGGGAAGACCCAAACGCGGACGCCCTCGGCGACCGGAAAGGCGTCGAGGAGCTTGATGATATCGCTCATGGCCTTGAGGTTGTCGGGGGTGGTGGAGATCACGAGGCTGTTGGTGTTGGGCTCGGGGACGATGCGGATCGGCTTTTCAAGGTTGAGCTCGGGGAGTTCCTTGCCCTCGGCGGTCCGAAGCTTGAAACGCAGGATGGTCTGGCTGGCGGACTTGGCCCCGCCGGCGCCGCCTGCCGGTGCGGCGGTACCGGTGCGGCCGGCCTGGGAGATCAGGTCGGACAGGACGGTGGCCAGGTCCTTGGCCGGCACGTTGTGGATGCTGTAGATGACCATTTCGGCGGAGGCGAAGGCCGGGGGCACGTCGATGCTGCCGATGAGGCCTTCGATCTGGGGCAGGTCGGCGGCGGGCGCGGTGATCAGCAGGGAGTTGGTACGGTCGTCCGGCAGGATCTGGATCTGCTCGGCGGTGGCGCCGCGCGCCTGCATGAGGGTCTTGACCACGTTGGAAAGCGTACTTGCGGCTTCAGAGGCCTGAATGTGCTTGAGCAGGAAGGTCTTGATGTCGACCTGCCCGATCATGGGCTTGGTGTCGAGTTTCTGGACGATGTCGCGGACTTGGGCGAGGCGCTCGGGAGCGGCGGCGACGATGAGCGAATTGCTGCGGGTATCGGCGACGATGGTAACCTTGTCCTCGGGCCGGGCGGTGCGGCCGGGCACCGTGGTGATCTGCTGGAACAGGGCGGTCAGCTGGGGAGCGACCTTCTCGGCCTGGGCGTTCTTGAGCTGGATGACCTCGGTGACGGGGGGCGGGACGCCCTGGTCGATCTGGCGGATGATGTCCTCGAGAGCGCGGATGTCCTCCTCGTTGCCCTGGATGGCGATCTCGCCGGGGCCCATGGGAACGTACTGAATATTGCCACGGAGACTGCTCGACCTGTCCGGGGGTGATAGGCTGGGCCGGCTCGGGCTGAACCACCATACCGGTGTCGGGGACGTTACGAATCGCCCGCGTCTGATTCTGGTCCGGCTGGGCGGGACTTGTCGGCCCTTGCGGTGCCGCCTCACCAACAGGCGGCTCCGCCGGGGTCGACCCGGCGCCCGGCCGGGCAGGGATCGTGAAGACACGAGGCCCTGTCCCAGCCGGCGATGCCGGAGGCGGGGTGGCCTCCGGCACGGCCGGTGCGGGTTGTTGTTCGGGGACGGCTGGGGCCGGTTGAGCCGATTGGGGCTCGTTGGCGACCGGGGCTTCGGGGGCCGGCTGACTGGCCGCGGGTTCCTGGACGGCCATAGGCTGGTTGGCCTGGCCGAGCATAGCAGCGGCAAGTACCTGGGACATCAGGCCGACAGGGGTGCCAGCCAGGGCGACGCTCTCCACGGGGGCGGGGCCAGCCTTGGAAGGTTGGAGATTCTGCTGGTCGGAGGCGTCACCGGTCGGCGCACCGCTCGGCGCGCGGCGCTGCCGCCGGTACCAGCGCCGGGGCCGCGACCACCGCCGCCACCACCACCGCCACCGCGATTGCCGCCGCGACCGCGGCCGCCACCACCGCCCTGCCCTTGCGGGGGCGGTCCGGAGGGGCCTGGTGCGGGGGCGGCCGCAGGGGTTGCCTGCGGGGGCGGCTGGTAGCCGCCGCCTGAGCGGCCGGATGACACGGTGCCGCCGTTGCTGCCGCCGCCGGTCCGCTTGCCGAGGATCTGGTCGAGCTGCTTGACCATATCACTGCTGTCGTAGTTGCTGACCTTGATGATCTTCAGGGCGGACGGGCCGGCTGGGCGGGTGCCGATGAGCTGGTCGACGAGGCTCTTGGCGCGCTCGCACAGGGCGGTCGGACCGGCGACGAGCAGGGTGCTGCTGCGGTCATCGAAGCCGACAGTGATATGCTGGGCGACGGACAGGCCATCGCGCCGGGCGTTGCTGTCGGCCTCGCCGTTGATCATGCCGTCGATGGTGCGGGCCAGGGTCTGCAGGTCAGTGCTGACGGGCACGGAGATGACGCAGGGGCCCTTGTCATCCACGGCGGCGTTGTCCAGCGCCAGGATCAGGGCGTCGATCTGGGTAATCATAGACGGGCTGGCCATCACGAGCAGGGCGTTGGTCCGGGCATCTGCGATGCAGGTGGCCGGGCCGATCTTGGAGCCGCCCTTGCCAGCTGCGGCCAGCATAAGCATCTGGGCCATCTTCTGGAACTTCTCGGCGACCTCGGTGGCGGAAGCGTGGCGGAGGATGTAGGGCTTGAAGGTGAAGTCGCCGCCAGCGACGTCCATGTTCTGGGCGAGGGTCTGGATCTGCTTGAAGACATCATCGGGGGCGGTGACGAGCAGCTTCTTGCTGGGGACGTCGCCGACGATCAGGACCCTGTGATTCGGACCCTTGCCGCCGGCGGGCTTGGCCTGATCGGTCGAGCCGCCGTAGAGCTTGGTCAGGGTAGTGGCGACGCTTTCGGCATCGGCGTTGGCGAGCTGGATCTCGCGCGGGGCGTTGGAATCGGCGCCCTTCTCGACATCCATCTTCTCGATCAGGCCCATGATGGTCTTGAGGTCATCGCTGCGGCAACGGAGCACGAGGCTGTTGTTGCGATAGTCGGCGGTCATGGTGACCGGACCGACGTCGCCGGGCATACCGGCGCTGGCACCGGTGGTCCTGGCGCCCTCGGCGCCGGCCGCTCCGCCACCCCCACCGCCACCGCCGCCGCCACCGCCGCGCCGACCCCCGCCGCCGCCGCCACCGCCACCACCGCTGCCACCGAACATATCCTGCAGGGCAGCCATGATGTCCTCGACCTCAGCGTACTTGAGCTTGACGGTCTCGATGACCATGGCGACGGACTTCTGGGAGTCGACCTTGTCGACGAAGTTCTCGATGAGTTTGAGGAAGCCCTCGGGACCGCAGACATAGAGGGTGTTGCTGACGTCCTCGCTGGTGACGGTCACGATGTCAGCGGACGAGAGCGAGGAGTTGATGCCGCCTTTGCCCTTCTCGCCGAGGTCGAGTTCGAAGATCTGCTGGCGAAGTTCCGAGACGGCCTGCTGGGGGACGCCCGGGGCGGCCGGCGCGGCCGGCTGGGCGTTGGCGCCGCTGCGGCCGGTTCCGCCGATGCGGAGGAGGTCCTTGATGATGCGTTCGACCTCGCTGGCGCGGAGGTTCTTGAGGGCAATGATGCGGATGTCCTGGACGACCTCGGGCGGACGATCGATGACGGCCAGGACGCGCTTGATCTCGGGCATGTCCTGGGGTGCGGCGCGGACGAGGACGGCATTGACGCGAAGGTCGGCGATGGCGCAGATGCGCTGACGACCGCCAACCATCTGGGGCCGGGCCGCCTGACCGCCCTGAGCCTGCTGGCCGCGACCAGCGCCACGGCCTTCACCCCGGTTGGCACCGGGGGCGGCAGCATTGGCCTGGTTGGGCTGGGGCTGCGGCTGCGGCTGGGGAGGCTGACCCGGCTGTGGGGGCTGTCCCGGCTGAGGCTGGGGCGGCTGAGGGGCGGCCACGGGGGCATCGTTGAACATCTGCTCAAGGACGGAGGCGGCGCTGCTGGCGTTGATGTCCTGGAGCTGGAAGGCCTTGATCTGGAAGATCTCCTCCTTGGTGTCGCCGCTGTAGGCATCCTCGATCATCTCGAGCAGATCGGTCAGCTGGTCGACCTGGCCGCTGGTCCCGACGATCGCGATCTTGCGGGTATCGGGATCGATCTTGACGATCAGGCTGGGCTCTTCGGCGGCAGACTCGGGGCCGGAGTCGTCGGGCGCGGCAGCCGGCGCGGTGGCCGGGGCCTTTGGGGAGACGGCCATGCCGGCATTGGGCACGGCGGCCTGGCCGAGCATCATCGTCTCCAGGGCCTGCACGGCTGGCAGGAGAGAGACGGGCGCCCGGCCTTGTCGGAAGACTTACCGGAGGTCTTGTCGGAAGTCGGCTGGGTAGCCGGGACATCGAACATTTTCTTCTGGCGAATCGTGGGCTGCAGTTCGATGATGGAGTCCTCGGGCCGCGGGCCGGTCTGGGTGGAGCCGGTCTGCTCGATATGGACGGAGCCGCGGAGGTACTGCGGGGCGTACTCCTGGAGGGCCTTGAGCAGCTGGTCGCTGGGCACCTTGGTGTGGCGGACGCGGATGATCCTCTTGGGCGGCAGGGCGGTCTTCTCCAGCATCTTGATGAGTTCCTGCGCCTTGGGGAACTGCTCCTTCTTGCCGGTGACGTAGATGGTGTTGGTGGAGGACTCGCCTTCGACCAGCGGGGACTGCTTGCCGTAGATCAAGTCCAACTTGTCCTGCACCTTGTAGGCGATGTCATCGGCGTCGCCCCTGGCCAGAGGAACCGCCACGATGTCCATGTCCTTCTTGCTGGACCCGGTTTCGTCCGTGTCCATGAGCTTGATGACCTTGTCGAGCTCGACAAACCGGCCGGCCGGGCCGCCGACCATGAGCGTGTTGGTCCGCTCATCGGCGAAGGCCTTGAGGCCTTCCTTGCCCTGGGCGGCCGGATACATCTTCTCAACGAACTTGGCGACGTCGACGGCGTCGGCGTTCTTGAGCGGGTAGGTGTGCGTGGCGGAGCCGGCCTCGAGGCCGACCTGCTCGAAGTCCTTAATGAGGGCGAGGGCCTTGCCGACATCGGCCTTGGGACCGGACAGCAGGATGGCATTGCTGGACTGCAGGGCGCTGACCCGCACGCGGGTGGAGGCGGCGCCGCCGGGCTGACCGGCGGGGCCCTTGGAGATGCTGCTGTCCTGGAGGGCCTTGGCGACGTCGGCGGCCTGGGCGACGGTCAGGGGGACTACCTGGGTGATAGTCTCGTCCTCGGGCTTGCGGTCGAGGTCGGCGACGAGCTGCTCGGCGATGGACTGGACGACGTGCGGGGCGGCGACGACCAGGCAGTTGGTCCTGGGATCGGCGTTGACCTGCATCTCGGCGCCCGGCCGCACCCCGGCCATCAGCATGTTCCGGAAGACCGGCTCGAGGGTCTGGGCATCGCCACGGTCGAGCTTGTAGCACTTGACCTCGGAGTTGCCGCCGGGGACGTCCATGCTCTTGATCAGCTCGGCGATGTCCGCGCGGATGGACTCGGGGGCCTGCACGAGGATGGACTGGCCGTTGACGGCGAACTGGGCCAGCGGGCCCTTGGGTCCGCGACTGTAGCCGACATTCAGGGCGGCGACGAGCTGGTTGGGGTCGGCGTTCTGGACCGGGACGACCAGCGGCGTGCCGGAGAACGGGCCGGGCACGTCGATCTCGGTAATCATCTTCTCGATCTTGCCCATCACGTCAGCGGGGGCCTCGACCGAGATGGCGCCGGACTGGCCGTTACCTTGACCGAGGTGGCGCCGGGGTTCTTGCCCGGGCCGGTGACAAAGCGGTTGTTGAGGGCGGTAGCCAGGTCGTTGGGGTCCATGTGGTTCGGCCGGAAGGTCTTGCTGACCAGTGCGGCGACGGCGGTATCCATTTTGGCGACCAGGTCCCTGAGGGTCGCCAGGTCGGCCTTAGAGGCGTTGCGGATGATGATGCTGTTGGTCATGGGCTCGGCGACGACCATGACGGGCGGCATGCCGGGGGCCGCGGTCTTTCCCTGCAGGGACTGCTGGAGGGTCTGGGCGGTGGCGGCGGCGTCGGCGCTTTCGAGGGTGAGCACGGTGGTGCCGCCCTCGGCGTCGGCGACGTCGATCTTGGCGATCAGCTGCTGGATGTCCTTGAGGTTCTCGGCATCAGCCTGGACCAGCAGGGAGTTGGTGCGGACGTCGGGGAAGATGCGGGTGAGGGCGGCGCCGGGCTTGCGGGCGGCGTTGGCGGCAACGGCCTGGTTGAGGATGTTGGCGATGTTGGTGGCGTCGGCGTGCTCGAGGGCGATGGTGATCGAGCTGGGGATTGCCGATCTCGGCCTGTTTGTCGATCATCTGGATGATCGGCTGGATCCGTTCCCAGTCGGACGGCGGAGCGATACAGACGACCACGCCAGCCGTCTCGATCGGCATGAAGCGGACCGGGTTGGTCGGCTTGCCGGGCTGATTGCCGAAGATGGTGGTCAGGGCATTGGAGACCTCACTGGGCCGGGCCGACTTGAGGTTGACGACGTGCTCGAGAGCCTGGTTGGTGGAGGCCATGTCGAGCTGCTTGACGGCTTCGGCCACCTTGGACAGGTACTGGGACTCGCCAGCGGCGACGATGGCGTTGTTGACGGTGTCCGGGGTGATGGTCAGCGGCGAGCCCTTGGGGCCCTGGGGCCGCATGATGGAGGCGAACGCCTGGCGGAGGACCTCGACGACCTGCTCGCTGCGGGCTTCGGTCAAGGGGATCCGCAGGATCGAGCCGGCGGCGTCCTCGATATCAAAGCGGGCGATGAGGTCCTTGATCTCCCTCTGGGCGTCCTTGTCGGCCGTGACCAGGAGGCTGTTGGTGCCGCCATCGGGGACGATCAGGACGGCGACGTTCGTGGCGCCGGCGCTGCGGCGCCACCACTGGCCGCCGCCGCGGCCGGGCGTCTTCGGCTGGCCGGCGGTGGCGAAGAGCTGTCGAAGGGTATTGGCCAGTTCCTCGGCGCGGGCGTGATTGAGCTTGTAGCAAGCCATGGTGGCGTCGTCGGGGATATCGACGTCGAGTTGGTCAATGAACCTGGTGATTTCGTCGAGTTTGCGCGGGGTGGCCTTGATGAGCAGGGCGTTGGCCTTGTCATCGACGGCGATATCGATCTTGTCGCCGCCGCCGCTGCGGGCCGTGCCGGGCTGACCGGGCTGGGGCACGGGCCTGGCGCCACCCCCGGAGGGGAACATCTGCTGGACGATATTGCGGAACGTCACCGGCCGTGGCGTTCTTGAGGACGAATCGCTTCATGGGGCGCTGGTCATCGCTCATGGGCCGCTGGGCGATCTGCAGCCAGCGGTCAACGTCGGCGGAGGCGCCGGCGACGATGATCGTGTTGGAGTCGCCCATGGTCTGAATGAGCATCGAGATATCCGGCGCGAAGGCGCGGAACTGCTCGACGAGGTCGCCGGCGTCGGCGTTGGTGGGCACGTAGAAGACCACGCACTTCTCGTCGTCGCCGAGCTCGGCACTCTTGAAGGCGTCGTAGCCCTCGTAGAAGTGTTCCACGTCCAGAACGCGAAGCCAGCCGGTGCTGCCAGAGGTCTTAACGACCTGGATGTAGTCCTTGCGAAGCAGGGCGATCCGCTGCTGCTGCTGAGAGCTCAGCAGGCGGTTGAGGTAGCTGAAGGCGTCCTTGAAGGTCATGGGCCGCTGGTGGAAGAAGTCGACGGTACCGGCGAGATCCTGGGTGTCGCCGACGATGCTCAGGCCGGTGGCGCGGCTGAAGTACTCGAGGAACGTCCTTCCATTCGGCGCCCTTTAGGTTGAAGTTGTAGGTCTTGCGGAGGTATTCGGGGCGGCCATCAGCGGCGACGACCTGCGAGGTCACGGAAGAGGCCGGGGCCTGGACCGCAGCGGCGGGCTGAACGGCAGGGGCGCCGGAGGCGGCAGTCGGAGCCGGAGCGGTCTCGGCGGGCGCGGGCGCCGGGGCCGGAGCGGGCGTAGGCGCAGCCGACACAACCACGGGGGCCGGGGCCGGTGTCGGCGTAGCCACCACAGTCGGCGGCGGCGGCGGCGAGGCCGTTACAACCGCAGGGGCCGGGGCCGCCGGAGCCGCGGAGCTGGCGCGGGGGCCTCGTGGCCCGGGGTCACCACGGCCGGCGGGCCGTCATTGCCGGCGCGGGTCACCGTCTGGGGCGGCGGAGCGGCGTCATCGCCGGCGGGCGGCGGGACCTGGGCGACGGGTTGCGCGGGCGAGGCCGCGGGCCGTGTGGTCGGCGTTGGCGCAGCCATCACCGTCGGCGGGGTGTTCGAGGGAGGTTGTCCGGGTTGCCGGACCTCGACCATGGCCGGGCGGGAGGCCGGGCTTTGGACGACGGCATTGCCGGCGGACTTGCGAGCGGCCGCCTTGAGGCGCTCCATCTGGTCAGGAGTGGGGGCCGCGGCACGGGAGGCACGGGCCGGAGCGCTGGCGGGGGTGGTGGCAGACTGGACCGGCTCGGCCGATACAAGCCTGCCGATGAACATGGCCAGCAGGACGGCGCCGCACAGGCCCGCCACGGTCTTCCAGGAGGTCCGGATACGCCCGGTAGTTTCGTCGAACATTCGCTATGCTCCTTCACGGCCAGGTCAGTCGGCAGTGATATACATCCTCTACTTATCGTCAGCGGGGAGGCAAGGCGCCCGCACCGGAACGATCAAAAGACTGCAACGTCATCGGGCGGCCCTGCTAATGAGACTCCACCAGAATTTCTACCGCCGCCGCCACGTCCGGTTGCCGCGCGGGGTCAAGTTGTTCCTTCTCTCGCACGGGTTTCCCCAGGGGATAGACAAAGCGGGTCCCGCTGGACATCTGGATGACAGCGGCATCCGGCAAGACCAGAATGAGTTTGCCGTCGTCAAAGGCTTCGCCCTCACGGACATAGAGCCGCTCTTTGGACTGTTCATTCACGAAAACGGCCTCGGAAATCGGCCCGTAGGTCCAGGTGGCCACGAGGCGCATGGGCGGGGCCGGCGGCAGAGCGAAGGCGGCGGTGGCCAGAGGACCGTCCTTCCAGTCGTCCTTTAAAGCGATGGCCTTGATCGTCAATGGACCCGTAACGTGGATAGGAGTGTTATTATCGTAGACATTGCCGGACGTAGCGGTCGGCTGGCTGCCATCGGTCGTATAGCGGATGGTCGAGCCTTCCGTACCGCAGGACATCCGCACGTCGATGGGATCGCGGACGGTTCCGCCGTTGGGAAAGATCACCACATTGGCGACGGTCTTCCCTGTCGGGGCGGACGGTGGCGGGGCGGCCTGAGGGCTGTAAGGCTCCATGAACTTGCGAGTCCAGAGGGCGGAGTAGGCGTCGACTCTGCCCTCGGCTGGTCGCCAGGGCTTGGCCTGTTCGACGGGCTTGGCATCGGCGGGGCGGCTGGTCAGGGACTTGGGCATGCCCTCTTCCGACAGGACGACGGCCTCGATCTGGAGACTGGAGATGTGCAGGGAGTTGGCGCGGGCCAGGGGAGGCTGCTCGAGGTTGAACGAGAGGATCTGCATCGCGTAGGGCTGCTGGTAGAAGGCGTACAGGAACTTCGTGAACTTCTCCATGTCGCCGTCGGCCTGGATGACGGTACAGGGGATGATGTACAGGCCGGGCCAGGTCTTCTTCTCCTCGCGTGGGCGGCCAACGTTGACCGAGAGGTTGGCCAGGCCGGCGTCCTGCATGAGTCTCATAACGAGGTCATCGAGCTGGCCGGCGGCCACATTGGGATCGCCGGGGAAGGTCTTGGAGCAGAGCTCGGCCCACTGGCGTTTGTAGAGGGCCTCCATACGGATTTTGGCCTTGAGGGACGCCTGGTCAGCCAGGAGGTTGGCAACGTCGGCCTGGGCATCCCAGACGGGGTTGAAGATGGCGCCGCGGACGATGAGCCAGACGGCGCACAGGCCGATGAAGCCGCCGACGATCACGACAAGTTTGCGTTCCCTTTGATTCATCGAACGGTATCCTCCACGGGCTGCGCGGCCGCGGAAGTGTCCTGGGCCGTCTGGGGGACAGAGCCTGGGGCCGGCTCGGGGGCCTCAGCCGGGGCCGGCTCAGTAACCGGTCCCGCGGGTTTGGCGGGGGCCTTGCCGGCGGGCTTGGGCTTTTCCGGCGGGATGACGATGGTCACGTCGCTGGTGTAGCCGTACTTGGGATCCATGACCTGGCGGATCGGGCCGGGGATGATGGCAAAGCGGTTGGTCTTGCCGAAGGCATCCTGGAGGGTCTTGGGGACCTGCCAGTCACTCATTCGCAGGCCCATCTGCACGACGCGGGCGTCGGCGATCTCGCCGGTGGACGGTTTGGCGGCCAGACGGGTGGAATAGGCCTTCTGGTTGTCGGGCAGCTGCTCGACGACTTCGCGGAGTTTGTCGAGCCAGACGAGGTCGCGACTGATCCACTTCTGGGCGGTGCCGACGCGCTTGCCGATGGCGTCGGCGGCATCCGCCTGCTTTTTCAGGACGGCATTGGCGGCGACGAGGTCGGCCGCCTGCGCCCGGAGCTTGCCCAGGTAGGAGTGGCTGGAGATCCAGGCCCCGAAGACCAGGACGGCGGCGGCCGCGGACAGGCCGATAATCTGCCTGCGGCGGATGGCGGCGAAGTTGACGGGGCGCTTCGGGGCATGCAGGTCGAAGCGGGACAGTACGGGGACGAGCTGTCCGGCCAGCAGACCCAGAACGGCGGCAAAGCCGGTCATGTCAGCGGCGAGGGTCTTGTCGATGGCGATGGTCCAGGTGGGGTCATAGAGGGAGGCGACGGTGTTGAGGCGGGTGCGGAGGGCCTCGGCCAGCCAGCCCTCCAGGCCGGTGTCGCCGGCGATGATGACCTGGTCGATGCGGTTGGGGTCGGTGGCGCGGTAGGCCTCGACGGTTCGCAGGACCTCCATGAGGATGGGCCGGCCGGCGGCGTCATCGGCAGGGCCGGCGGCATCGGCGGTGACGACGTTGACATTGACGGATCGGCTGAAGGAGAGCCGGCCCCAGCGGAAGATGTTGATCTCGGTAGTCTTGGACGCGATGTCGACCAGGAGGATGCGCTCGTCGGTGAAGGGCTGGACACCGCGGGTGACGGCTATCAGGTTGGAGTTAGGCCGCAGGCCGATGCGCACCAGGTGCAGGCCGGCGGCACTGGCGATCTGGCGATAGTGGGCCAGGACCTCCCGCTGGACGGCGGCGACGGTGACATCGACAAACTCGGGGGCATCGTGGGCGACTGCGCCGGCAAAGTCCATGACGGCCTCGTCGGCCGCGAACGGCAGTTCGCGGGAGGCCTGGAGCCGGACCATGTTGGACAGGTCCCCAATGGCAGCACTCGGCAGGCGGAGGGGGATCAGGATGGCCTTGTCGCGCGGGACAGCGATCAGGACCTGGCGGGTGCCGAATCTCTTCTCGGCGAGGACCTGCCGGATGAACGGACCTAAGGAATCGGGATCGCCGACCTTGACGGTCGCAGGGATTGCGCCTGTAGCGACGCGGTTGACGCGCAGAACGTTCTTCTGGAGCGTCGCCTCGACGGCCTTGAACGAATGTTCGTCCCAGTCGAGCGCAAGAAGCTTGCGGCTGGGCCGGGGCAATCTGTCAGTGAGCATTGAGAGCAAGGCTTGAACCCTCCTGGCCGTGGACCGGCCATCCAAGTCCGAGGCTGCTGAGATTGCGCCAGTAGGCGACCTGGGCGACGTGGCCCTGCATCTTGAGGACCACCTCCAGGCGGCAGAAGGCACCGACGTGATCGGCGAAGCCGACGGACTCGACGCGGAACTGCAGGGCCCGCGTCGTCAGGGAATTATAGAGTTTGCCGAGACGGTCCGCGTCCACGACCCCCTGGTTGACGATCCAGGCGACAGAGGTCTTGTCGGTGGCGGGCAGAGAGGCACGAGTGGCCACGATCCGGTGGGCCTCATCTTCGGTGAAGCCGATGGCCACGAGGACCTCGACGGGCGCGGTGTTGACGTTGACCAGGCCGGTGAGGGTCTTGTCATTGGTGGTGGTAAGGTCATCGGAGAGGCGGGCCAGGTCGTCCTTGGAAAACGTGGAGTCGTCGCCCAGCTTGGCCAGGCAGCTCCGGGACCGAACTCACGCTGCCGCCCGTCATGGCGGTAACGATGGCGTCCTTCTCCGCGTCGGTATAGTAGCTGGGCAGGCTGTTCCGCAGGGCCACGGCGCTGGAGGTATTGAGGTTGACCTTCGGCTTGTTAGAGCCTGCTCGTATTGGGCTCACTGGACCAGACGGTCAGGAAGGGATAGAGGCCGCGCTCGAGCTGGCCGTCGCCGTTGTCGGGGGGGAAGTTGTCGTCGCCGTCGTTTTCGTTGGCGTCGAGGAAGCCGTTGCGGTTCCAGTCCTCGCCGAAGAGGATCGGGCCGGTCATGCCGCGGACCATGAGCAGTTCCTCGACGGAATCGAAGGGGGCGTGCTTGACGGCGTAGGGGTGGTCGAGGTTCTGGTAGTAGGCATCCTCGGTGGCGTCGACCTGGGCGTCCTTGCCGCTGGAGCGCCAGTAGAGGATAGCCTTGGTCAGGTCTTCGGCGTTGACCTGCTGGGTACGGATGACGTACTGGATCAGGCTGATCAGCTGGTCCTTGGTGGCGGAATTAAGGTTGAGTTTGGAGGCCTCGTCGGTAACGCCGTAGCGGACGGCGGTGGTGTCATTGGCCTGGGCCAGCGGATCGTTGGCGACGATGGAGAATCGCCAGGTGACGGGGTTGCTGGCACTGACTGTAGAAGGCACGGCGTCGCCGAGCACGCCGCTGGAGCTGTCGGAGACGGCGCCCTGAACGATCTGGCCGCAGAAGTAGTCGGTGTTGTTGTACCAGGCGTCCATGTTGGTGTAGCCACGGGGCTGGTCGGTGGACTGGGTGAGGCTGGAGTTGTCGGCAGCCGTGCCGCCCTGGAGGACGGCAATGACCTTCTGGATGCCGGCCTCGGCGGCCAGGCGGGCCTTGAGGGCGGCCTCGGAGGCCTGCAAGGCGGCGATGTCGGCATTGCTGCGGAAGACGACCTTGGCGGCCAGGACGGCCAGTAGGCCGAGGATCAGCAGCGCCAACGGCAGGATGATGCCGCGGCGGGCGGGATGTCGGTTTGGCGTTTTCATCGTTTCGCCTTAAATCATTCTCGGCAACCGGGTCCGGCGGGACGGTTCAGTCGTCCCGACGGGACTGAAACAAAGAGCAAAAACAACAAGGTCGTTCGTAGCGTCCTGCTTGAAAGCCTGGGCTCAAGTCAATTGTCCCTTCGGGACAATAGCGGACAACAGCATTCGATCAACGGCCACAGCCGAGGGCGGCTGTGCCACAAACAGCAACGGCTGTCCCTTCCGGGACAGGAAAGGCCAACAGCAATTCATCCACAGCAACGGCGTTGGTGGGCGGTGCCCACCCTACATCACGTACATCCTGGCGCAGCACTCCTTCAGGGCACCCTGCTGCCCGAGCCGGAGCTGCACCGTGCGGCCAGAGCTGCCGCCGCCCGAACTGCTGCCGCCGGTGGAGCCGCTGCGCCCGGCGGTTCCCGTTCCCGTGGAGCCGGTTGAGCCGGTGCGAGCGGTACTCCCTGCTCCGCTGGAACCCGTCGCGCCGGTGCGAGCGGTGCTCCCTGCTCCGCTGGAGCCGGTCGCGCCGGTGCGAGCGGTGCTCCCTGCTCCGCTGGAGCCGGTCGCGCCGGTCCGCACGGTGCCTCCTGATCCGCCGGAGACGGTCGATTTGCCGAGCGTGCTCGTTCCCAGCCCGCTGCCCAAACCACCCAAGCCGCTGCTGCCGGTCAAGCCGGCGCCCAGGGTGTTGTCAGCGCCCTGCTGGGCGGACTTGAGCGAGGCCATCATAGCGTTGGCCGTGGGCAGCCGGACGATCAGGCTGTAGCGGCCGGGCACGGGGGCCTGGTCTTCCACGTTGCCCATCAGGTCGAAATTCGTGTTCTCCAGCAGGTCCGTGCTCTGGTTGGTGAGCATGTCGGCGTCGGGCGAGAAACCGATCTCGATCTTGACGGCCTGGGGCAGGCTGTTGGCGCCGCCCCCGCCGGGCCAAACGTCCTGCCAGGTGGAGCCGTCGAAGTAGCGGAAGCGGATGTACTGGATCTCGGCGGCGAGCAAGTGGACCTGCTGGAGGACCTCGGTGTTGTCGAGGTCTACCACGTCCTCGGTCAGCTGCTTCTGCTCGCGGCGAACCAGGCCCAGCACGCCGGGGTTGCCGGCGTCGTCCGGGCTGTCGGGGTCGACGGCCAGGTAGTAGTCGATCTGTGCATGTCGCAGCTGGCGATGGGCGGCTTGGTGTCCAGACCGTACGAGTACATGAGGGCGGGATCGGTCATGCCGCTGGTCAGCAGCGTAACGGAGTACATCTTGCCGGTCAGGCCGACGGCCTTGTCAGAGGCGCCGGTGAAGGCCTGGCGGATCTCGCGGGCCAGCTGCTGGAGGACGACGCGGGCCTGCTGGGTGCGGATGGTGTACTTGCCTGCCCGCTCGGTGGCGCCCAGGGAGATCGTGTAGAACAGGAACAGGGTGGCCATGGTCAGCACGATCAGGCTGATGGACAGGAGCATCTCCAGGAGAGTGATGGCGCGGCGGCCAGAACGGCAGTTCTGAGTCCTGAGTGCTGAGTGCTGAGTACAAGGCATAGTCAATTCACCTGGTGGGCGCGGATGTAGGCCTCGGCGCCGGCCTTGTCGCCGGAGCTGAGGAGCTTGACGACCTCGCCCAAGTCGAAGGAGTTGTCCGTCTTGCCGCCATTGTTATTGTTGTTGCCATTGTTGCCATTGTTGCCATTGTTGCCATTGCCGCTCCCGTTGCCGTTCCCGCCGCTTCCGCCGCCTGAACCGGGCAGGTTGCCGCCCGAGGCGCCCCGGCACCGCTGCCTCCCGCGCCGCTGCCGGCCCCGCCGGAAACGCCGGGCATGTTCGGGATCGTGCCGCCGCTGGCGAGGTAGGCCTGCAGGGCCTGCTGGATGGTCGCGGGGTCGAGCGTCGCCAGCGTGGACGGATCGATGCCGTACATTCTGGAGGAGCTGCTCGAGCTGGGGGAACTGCTTGAGCAGGGAGGGCAGATCCATGCCGGCCAGCGAGGCCGGGTTGAAGTTCTTGGGATCGATGCCCATGGCCGTCAGGGCGCTGGTGTCGGATTCGCTGAGGCCGAAGTCCTCGGCCAGATCAATCTGGGCGGGCAGCGCCCAGAGGGTGTACATTTCTGTAACGGTGGCCATGGAGTCGACGCTGGCGGCGGCCTGGGTCGGGTCGCCCTGCAGGACCTCGATGTGGACGCGCATGAGGCTGGGGTCGTCCGTGGTATCGGTGGAGACGCGCCACCCCCAGCCGGGATACGTGGTGCCGAAGGTATCGGCCATTCTGCTGGGCCTGGTTGGTCAGCTCAAAGCCACCGGCCTCCAGGCGGCCGACGAGGGACTCGGCCAGGAGCATAGCGGTCTGGCGGCGTTCGATGACGCCGGCGGCGCGGACGGACGAGAGGATCTGCGCGCCGATCAGGGCCATGAACATGGCCATGATGGTGACGGTCACGAGGACCTCAAGCAGAATGCTGGTGCGCCTGCGAACGGCAGACACAGAGACAAGGAGACAAGGAGACAAGGGGCAACAGCGGGCAACGGCGAGCCGGGGCCTGCCTTGCGGGCGGACGATGCGACTGGTTGTGCGCGGCGTCCTGCTCATCCTCCCGTCCTCCCGCCGGCTCGACCGCCTCCGCCGCCTCCGCCGGTGCGCGGCGTGCTTCCGCTGTTGGCCGGCGGGGTGTTGCCGGTCGGCGTGTTGCCTCCACGCCCGGTGGAACCCGTACCGCCCGAGCCGCCGCCGGTATTGGTGCCGGAGCCGGAGCGGTTGCCGGCAGCTGCCGAGGCGCCGGTGTTGCGGCCGGCACCGGAAGCGCCGGCAGCGGCACCACCAGCAGCCGAGGCGGAGCTGTTTCGGCCGGCGCCGGAGGCACCGGCGGCTGCGCTACCGCCTGCGGCCTGGGCGTTGTTCCGGCTGGCGCCGGAGGCACCCACGGCCGTGCCGGTACCGCCTGCAGACGCACCGCCGGTGGAAGCACCGCCGGTACCGGCGGCACCGCCGCCCAGGGAGGCGATGAACTGGTTGAGCTGGTCCTGGGTGACACCGCTTTGGGTCAGCATGGAGGCGGTCGAGCTCTGCTGGGAAACCTCGACGGCCTTCTCCTGCAGCCTGCAGGTCGGGCAAGGCCGCCTGGGCCTTGAGCATGGCGTCGAACTGGTCGGCCGTCGGCGGGGTTTGGGCATGGGCAAGCCCCGAGACGCCGTCGATGATGATCCAGCCCTGCAGTTCGTCCTGGCCGCTGCCTTCGGGCATGCGGATGGTCAAGACGAAGACGGCCGGGTCGGCCGTGCCGTCGGGATGAAACTGGACGGTCTGGAGGGCGGGATCGGCGGGCAGGTCGTACCGGCCCTGGCTCGTGACCAGGCTGGACAGGTCAAACTCACCGAGCTGGACCAGGCGGATGCGGACGTTCAACGGCAGGACGGGCTCGGTCGCCCAGGAAGCGGCCATAGGCTTGAACTCGCCGGGGGCCGCAATGGGATCGGCCTCGTGAACGACCAGGGGCGCAGGCGGGGCCGTGGGATCGTCCCCGGCTGTCTGCCATTCGAGCTGGACAGGGTGGCCGTTGAGCATGGCCTGGGCGCGGCACATGGCCATCAGAGAGACAAGGCGATCGGAGGCCAGCTGCATTTGGCGATCGGGCTTGTCGGTCTGGAACATGGGCACGGCCATGGCCGCCAGCAGGGCCAATAGCGAGATGACGACCAGGATCTCCACGAGGGTGAAGGCTGGCCGCACTCGCGATCGGGATGTAAAGCGTCTTTCAGTCATTCCGTGTTACCGGTTATCTCTCTTCCAATTGCAGATGTCATCGGCGGTGCCCTGCTGGCCGTCGGGACCGTTGCTCCAGAGGTCAAAACTGTCGGTGTTGACGTTGCCGGGGCACTTGTAGCCGTAGGCGTGGCCCCACGGGTCGTTCAGACCGTCGGCGTTCTTGACGTAGGAGGCCGGGCCCCACTTGGCGGCGGCCACCTCATCCAGGCCGCTGGGCTTGCTGACCAGGGCGAGCAGGCCCTCTTCGGTCGTCGGGTAGCGGCCGACGTCCATGCGGAACTGGTCCAGGCAGCTGGCGATGGCGCCGCTGGGGCCGATGGCGGCGCTGGCCAGGCCGCGCTTGGCCTTTTCGGAGGCCCCCATCAGGTTGGGGACGACGAAGGCGGCGAGCATGGCCAGAATCATGACCACGAGCAGAACTTCGATCAGGGTGAATCCCTTGCGAGCGTTGCGCTTCATACTGTTTGACTCCTTACAGGCACCGGGCCTAACCACGGCACGTTTTCCGAACACGGGACTTATGTATGCATCTGCGCCGCCATCCCGAGGATCGGCAGCAGCAGCCCTAACGCGACGATACCGACGATGACGGCCATGAAGACGATCAGCACCGGCTCGAGCAGCCGGACCGAGACGTTGATGAGCTGGGCGGTACGGGCCTCGTTGGTCTCGGCGACCTCCACGAGGACCTTGTCGAGAGTGTTGGACTCCTCGCCGACGGCCATGATGTCCAGGATGTCCATGGGGAACAGATTGGTCTTGGCCAGCGGGGTCGTCAGCGACTCGCCCTTGCGGACGTGCTCGGCGGCGGCCTCGACGGCGTCGGCCAGAACGATGTTGTCGGCGGAGTCCTTGGCGATCTGGAGGGCCTGCAGGATCGGCACACCGGAGGCGATCAGGGTGCCGAGGATGCGGCAGAACCGGCAGACGGCCACCATGGTAAAGAGCTTGCCCAGGATGGGCATTCTGAGCTTCCAGAACGTCCTTGTTGTAGCGGCCCTGCTTGGTCTTGAGGTAGCCGGTCACGGCCATGGCAACCATGACGATGCCGGCGGCCATGAACAGCCCGTAGGCCTGGACGAGGTCGCTGGTGCTGAAGATCAGGCGGGTGAGCATGGGCAGCTGCATGCTGCCGCTCTCCAGCAGGGGTCGGATCTTGGGCACGACCAGGGTCATCATGGCGCCGACGACGCCGACGCAGGCCAACAGCAGCACGATCGGGTAGATCATCGCGCCGATGAGCTTGCTGCGGAGCTGGTTCTGGCGGTCGACGAAGCCGGCCACGCGAGCCAGGACGTCCTCGAGGAAGCCGCCGCGCTCGCCGGCCTTGACCATCGAGCAATGGAGATTGGCGAAGACCTTGGGGTGCTTGGCCATGGCGTCGGCGAGGCTGGCGCCGCCGGCCACGTCGTCGCGGACGACCCGCATGACGGCCGTGAGCGACGGGTGGGCGTTCTGGCGGCAGAGCAGGTCGAGGGACCGCAGGACCGGCACGCCGGCGCGCAGGAGGTCGGCCAGCTGGTTGTACATGGTGGACAGGTGCGAGAGCTTGACCTTCTTGCCGAAGAGGGCGCCGGCGCTTTCGGTGACGCCCTCCTTAATGTCCAGGGGGTAGAGGGCCCGCTCGTCGAGCATGTGCAGGGCCGCCTGCTGGCTGTCGGCGGTCAGCACGCCCTGGATCAGCTCGCCCTGCACGCTCTTGGCTGTATAGCTGATATGTAGGCATATCTGCAACCGAGCTCTCTGCTAGCCACTAGTCACTAGCCACCGTCTCTTTACGTCTTTGTCACGCGCTGGACCTCGTCCGGGGTGGTAATGCCCTGGCGGACCTTGTTCCATCCATCCTCACGCAGCAGCACCAGGCCGTTCTTGCGACCGGCGGTAATGATCGCGCCGGACCCGGAGCGTTTCATGATCAGTTCGCGGACCTCGTCGTTGAGCACGAGCAGTTCGAAGATGCCGAGACGGCCGCGATAGCCGGTGTTATTGCAGCGGCGGCAGCCTCGGCCGCGCCAGATCTGCCCGCCCTGGTAATTGAAGTCGGGGGGCAGTTTGGTGGCCTCGGGCTTGTAGGCCTCCTTGCAGTCGGCGCAGATCTTGCGGACCAGGCGCTGGGCCAGGACGGCCTCGACGGAGGAGGCGACCAGGAACGGCTCGACGCCCATGTCGAGCAGACGCGTGTTGGCGCTGGCGGCGTCGTTGGTGTGCAGCGTGCTGAAGACCAGGTGGCCGGTCAGCGAGGCCTGGATGGCGATCTCGGCGGTCTCGAGGTCGCGAATCTCGCCCACGAGGATGACGTCGGGGTCGTGCCGCAGGAAGGACCGCAGGCCCTGCGCGAAGGTCAGGTTGATCTTGCGGTTGACCTGGACCTGGTTGATGCCGCGCAGCTGGTATTCGACGGGGTCCTCGATCGTCAGGATCTTGATCTCGGGAGAGACGATCTCGTTGAGCGCCCCGTAGAGCGTGGTGGTCTTGCCCGAGCCGGTCGGGCCGGTCACCAGCAGAATGCCGTGCGGGATCTGGATGAGTTTCTCCCAGGTGATGAGGGTCTGGTCCATCATGCCCAGGTCGCCGAGGCTGAGCATCATGGAGGTCTTGTCGAGCAGACGCATGACGACGGCCTCGCCCCAGATCGTCGGGATGATCGAGACGCGGATGTCGGTCTCGCGGCTGTGGGCCTTGATCTTGAAGCCGCCGTCCTGAGGGAGGCGTTTTTCGGCGATGTTAAGGTTCGATAGGATCTTGATGCGGCTGATGATGGCTGCCTGGAAGCGGCGGACCTCCGGGCGGATCGGGGTGTTGTGCAGGACACCGTCGATGCGGTAGCGGATGAGCAGGTCGTTCTCGAAGGGCTCGATGTGGACGTCGCTGGCCCGCTGATTGAGCGCCTCGACGAGGATCTCGTTGACCAGCTTGATGACGCTGGCCTCCTGGGCCTCGGAGTCGACGTTGCCGTCGAGGTTGCCGTCGGTGATCACCTGGATATCGTTCTCGTCCTCGATCAGCTCCTCGATGGTGCCGCCGCCGACGCCCAGGTGCTTCTTGATGACGCGGTTGATGTCGGCCTCGGTGGCCAGGACGGTCTCGACCTGGACGTGCATCATCGTGCGTAGCTGCTCGATGGACATCAGGTCATAGGGATCGGAGGTGGCGACCCTCAGGACGCCATTGGTCTTGGCGATGGGGACGAGCTTGCGCCGGTGGACGAGGCGGGGGGGCATCTCGCTTGAGCAGCTCGACGTCGATCGGGGTCTCCTGGAGGTCGACGACCGGGATGGCCAGCTGCTCGCTGAGGACGCTCAGGACGTCCTCTTCCTTGACGAAGCCCATCTGGATGAGGATGCGGTCTATGCGGTCCTGAGGAGTTTTGCGCGAGGCCTCCGCGGCCTGAAGCTGGTCAGGCTTGATCTTTCCTTTCTCTAGCAGAATGTCGCAAATACTCAATTCGGGCCTCCCTGTGCGCACCGCTCTGCATGTTCGATAAGTTGCCGGCATCCAATCACTTTCGGCCATAGACGCCGGCTGGCTGCACTACGAGGCGTCCATGACTTTTACCGCTTCGGGGAGCATCCGTTGCGGTCAGTCGGCTGCCGCCGAGCCGCTTGCGGCACGGACGAGCCGGCCGACAGTGACGGTGGCCTTTGGCAACGTTGGGGGTCGGGCGGAAACACTACAAAAGCGGACAATACAATGCGGTCATTATCAGAGAATCTCTGGGTTCGGTCACCAGGTCGTTTCAACCTTCTGTCCATAGCCAGCAACGTCTATCGTAAACCTACGGGATGTCTACAGAGCATCAGTATACGCATTGTCGTGTAGTTCGCAAGTGATAGACTATTCGCGGCTTATAGAGATCATGAGGCTGACCAGGTCCGAGAACATCGGCAACGGAAGCAAGGGTTTGAGACGGCCGTTGCAAGCAAAGGAGGCCTGGATGCACCGAATTCAGAAAGAACCGCTCCACGATCGGGACATGGGGGGATTCCGGTCATCGGGCGGCTCGATAGAGTCCTTTCAGAGGTTGTAGGGGGTGCAGGCGGGGTATGGCAGCGGTGCCTTGACGTGCCGGCGGTGGCTCACGAGGATGCACAAATCCGACGGCTGGCGCGCACTGGCAAGCCATTTGCAGCGTCCCGGCAGGTATTGGAGGAGTTCCGCCGAACGTGAGTAATCCAGGGATCGGGTTTGGGACGAGCCTTGTGCTGGCCGCAGGCCTGGCGATGGATGCGACGGCGGTGGCCACAAGCATCGGCGCCGCCCTGCCGTCGGTGACGCGGCGACAGGCCTTCCGGTTGAGCTGGCATTTCGGACTCTTTCAGTTTCTCATGCCCATCATCGGCTGGCTGCTGGGGGCGCAGACGGTGCGGTACATCGACGGGTATGACCACTGGGTGGGATTCGCCCTGCTGGCACTGGTGGGCGGCCACATGATCTACGAGGCCATCCACTCCGGGGCAGCCGGCGGGAAGCACGCCAGGGAGAGCGCGGCTGTCGGCGGGGACAGGTCCGGGCAGCGGAAGGACCCGACGCGAGGCTGGTCGCTGGTAATGCTGTCGGTGGGCACGAGCATCGATGCCCTGGCGGTGGGGATGTACCTGGCGCTGTCGCACAGCAATGCCTGGGAGGTGGCGCCGGTGATCGGGGTGGTGACGGCCCTGCTGGTGCTGGTCGGCATGACGGCGGGGCGCCTGGCAGGGGCGCTGTTCGGCAAGACAGCGGAGATCACGGGGGGGCTGGTGCTGATCGTGATGGGGGTGCGGATCCTGGTAGCGGGGATCCAGGGCGGGACCTAGAGGGGCCAAAAGCCGTGCGGAGCAAGCCGGTGAGGGCGTCTCCACACCAGACGTGGCGTCTAGCACGGCCCTGGTCCTGCTTCGCAGTCCACAGGACCGTGAACACCCATAGGGGAGGCCGCCACACCTGCATTGGCCAGGGTCTAGGTATTTGGCAAAGATGGGGACCCGGCATCCCTTGTTCGCGACGTGAGTCCACATTATCCTGTCAGGAGTTGTGCAACTCTGTTTTCTGACCTCCCTTCGCGGAGCCCGGCGCGATGCCTTACCGCCAGTACGTGGAAACGATCGAGCGCTTGCGGCAGCGCCTGGAACAGCTGCGGCGGGAAGGCGTCGCACCCCAGAAGGCGTCGGAAGCGCTGGCGGAGGCGATCTCGCAACTGGATTGCTGGCGCAGGAATTGTCACAGGCCGGGACGGGCCGCCAAGATCCGAAGGCCCCGCTGCAGCATCGCGAGCAGCAGTTCCGCAGCGTGTTCGACCACAGCCTGGACGCCACGTTCTGCCTCGATCCCCAGGGCCGCTTCACGGAGATCAACCCGGCGGGGGAACGGCTTTCGGGTTACGCGGCGGCGGAGCTTCTGCGGATGGATTTCTCGCAACTGCTGGTGGCCGAGATGCTGCCGACCGTGTGGGCGGAGTTCCAGTATGCCTTGGACGGGCGGCCCAGGCACACGGAGGCAGCCTTCCTGCGGAAGGACGGCCAGCGGGTGGAGGTCCACATCACGGGCGGGCCGATCGTGGTGAACGGGCGGACGGTGGGGGTTTTCGGCATCGCCCGAGACATCACGCAGCGCAAGCGCGACGAGGCCCAGATCCGCCAGCTGAACGAAGAACTCGAACGCCGGGTGGCGGAGCGGACGGCGGGACTGGAGGCAGCCAACCGGCAGTTGCAGGCGGAGATTGCCCAGCGGCAGGGGGTCGAGGAACAGTTGCGGCAGCGAGGGGACCTGCAGCGGCTGACCGCCGAGCTGGCGACGAGCTTCATCCAGCGGAAGACGGAGCAGATCGAGGAGGGGATCCACCACACGCTGGCGCAGATCGGGCGCTTCGCGGGGGCGGATCGGAGTTACCTGTGCGTGTACAGCGACGATCGGACGAGCCTGACGTGCACGCACGAGTGGTGCGCCGGGGATCTCGCCGAGCCGCCAGGACGTGCAGGCGGACCCGGTGACGAACAACCCGTGGATCACGCCGCAGCTGCTAGCCGGGCAGGTGGTACATGTCCCGCGGGTGGCGGACCTGCCGACGGAAGCGGCCGCGGAGAAGAAGGCGTTCAGCAGTTGGTCGACGCAGTCGTTCCTGACGGTGCCCCTGGTGCTGGGAGGGCAGGTAGTCGGGGTGGTGGGCTTTGACAGCGTGCGGGAGGAGAAGCGCTGGCCGGGGGACATCATCGACCTGCTGCAGATCGCCGGGGAAATGCTGGTCAACGCGCTGCAGCGACAGCGGGCGGAGCGGGCGCTGCGGCAGTCGGAGACAAAGTACCGGCAGATCGTCGAGAACTCGCAGAGACGTCATCATGCTGACCCGCCGCGACGGGATCATCACCTACATGAGCCCCGCCACGCGGCAGGTCCTGGGCTACGAGCCGGAGGACCTGGTCGGGCAGCAGCCGTGGATCATACATCCGGATGACCTTGCGAGGGTACAGCAGGTACACGAGGAGGCACTCAAGGGTGGCAGCGGGGCGAATTACGAATACCGCATCGTCACCAAGGACGGGCAGGTCAAGTGGGTGTCGCACTCCTGGTCGGCCCTGTCCGAGGGGCCGCACGGCACGATCGTCAGCGTCGTGCGGGACGTCACGGAGCGGAGGATCGCACAGGAGCAGATCGAGCGTCACGAGGAGCAGGCTGCGGCGCTGGCCAGCGAGCTGGTGCTGGCCGAGGAGCGGGAGCGGAGGGAGGCTGGCGGGGGATCTGCACGACGACATCGGGCAGCTGCTGACGCTGGCGCAGATCCGGCTGGGGGTACTGGACCGCTCGACGGCAGGAACGAGCCTGGCGGGGCCGCTGACGCAGCTGCGGCAGACTGATCGAGCAGGCGACCCACTCGATGCGGTCACTGACCTTCCAGCTCTGTCCGCCGGCGCTGTATGACCTGGGGTTCGTACCGGCGGCGGAGTGGCTGGCGGAGGACGTGCAGCAGCGGTACGATCTGCGGGTGGAGCTGGTCGACGACGGCGCGGACAAGCCGTTAGACGAGCGGCTGGGGATCGTCCTGTTCCGGTCGCTGCGGGAGGTACTGATCAACGCGGCCAAGCATGCTCGCACCGACGCGGTGCGGATCGGAATCCAACGATGCGAGCACCGGATCCGGGTAGAGGTGACGGACGCGGGGGTGGGCTTCGACCCGGCGGCGGTTCGGGCGGGAAGTTCGCGGGGGTTCGGCCTATTCAGCATCGAGGAACGGCTGGGCTACCTGGGCGGAAAGATCACGATCCGCTCGAAGCCGGGCGAGGGCACGACGATCGTGCTGGAGGCACCGCTGAAGGCGTCGTCCGGGGGGACGGAGGAGGCCAAGACATGAGCGTGACCATTCTGTTGGTGGATGACCATCGGATGATGAGGGAGGGGTTGCGCCTGATCCTGGACCAGGAGCCCGAGTTCCAGGTGGTGGGCGAGGCGGCGGAAGGCCGGTCGGCCATCGAACTGGCGCGAACGCTCCAGCCGGACGTGGTTATCATGGACATCGGCATGCCCGATCTGAACGGGGTCGAGGCAACGCGGAAGATGCGGGAGGCGAGCAGCCAGTCCCGGGTGGTGGCGCTGTCGACGTATTCGGACAAGCGGTACGTGCTGGGGATACTGGAGGCGGGGGCCTGCGGGTACGTGCTAAAGAGCGCGGCCGCGGAGGAACTGGTCCGCGCGATCCAGCAGGTGATGCGGGACGAGAGGTACCTGAGCCCGGACCTGACCGACACGGTGGTCAGCGAGTACCTGCAGCGGCTGATGACCCCGGGAACGGGGCCGGGACAGATCCTCGGGCCACGAGAGCGCGAGGTGCTGCAGATGCTGGCCGAGGGCAAGACATCCAAGGAGATCGCGGCGCTTCTGCACATCGCGGTCAAGACGGTGGACATGCACCGTCAGAACATCATGAACAAGCTCTGGACTGCACAGCGTGGCGGAGGCTGACGAAGTACGCCATCCGGGAAGGGCTGACCAGACTGGAGGGATGAACGGCGTGAATTCGCGTGAGCGAGTCTTGGCGGCGATGTCGCATCGACAGCCGGACCTGACCCCGGCCACACTGGTGGGAGCGGACCTGGTCAGTCCCGAAGGCCGCACGATCGGCGGGGACGAGGTGAGGGAGCGGCTCGGCGCAGACGCGCGGTTCCTGCGGGCGGAACCGACCGCGGTCGGGAAGGATTTCGACGAGTACCTGCGATCGCTGCCGGAGGAGGTCTTCGTCGGCAACCTCGAACAGCTCCGCCGCTACCACGCGTGGGACTACCGGCCGGAGCGGTCGCGGGAGGACCCGACCGCGGCCAGCCCGCTGCGGCGGGCGACGACGGTGGCCGACCTGGAGGGCTTCACCTTTCCGGACTTCGGAGGCGAGGTGGCTTTTGAGGACTTGCGAAGGCGCGTGAGCGAGAACCATGCGCGGGGTCTGGCGGTCCTGGCATTGCCACCACGGCTGGGTGGGACGCTGTTTGAGGCGGCGTGGCGGTTGCGAGGCTTCGAGGCGTACCTGTGCGAATTGTCGCAGGGGCATGCGATCAGCCTGTGGCTGCTGGACAGGCTGGCGGACCTGTGCAGCTGACTATGCGCGGCTGATTGCCGCGGCGGACGCCGACGTGCTGTTCATCGGCGACGACGTGGGCGAGCCGGTGCGGCTGATGATCTCGCCGGACCTGTGGGGGCGAACGATCGGGCCGAGGATGCGGCGGATCGTGGAGGCGGCGCGGGCGGTCAAGCCATCGATCCACATTTGCTATCACAGCGACGGGCACTTCACGAGCCTGCTGGAGCACCTGATCGACGTGGGGGTGGACGCCATCGAGCCGGTCCAGCCGGACGTGATGAACCCCCTTGCGATCAAGCACAACTTTGGCGACCGGTTGACGCTGATCGGGTGCGTGGGCACGGCGTGGCAGTGGCATCACGGCCGGCCGGAAGAGATTCGCGGCGAGGTGCGGCGGATGAAGGAACTGGCCGGGCACGGCGGGGGGCTGGTCCTGGCGCCGGCGTACGACCTGATGCCGTGCACACCATGGGGGAACGTCGAGGCGTTTTTCGATGAGGCGCAGCGGTCGTAAGCGGCCGCACGCGTCAGGGCCGTTTCCAGAACAGCGGCACTTGCAGACCCTCCCTCGACTTCGCTCGGGACAGGGTTGCCCGCGGCAGCCGAACCGAGGGGTGTGGCGAAGCAGTTCCTTGGACGAAGGAGCCGGACGTGAAGACGTATCAGGAACCCGCGCGGCATATTTCGGTGGTTCGCGACGCGGACGTGATCGTCGTTGGGGGCGGGCCGGCGGGGCTGGCGGCGGCGACGGCCGCGGCGCGAAACGGGGCGAGGACGGTGCTGATCGAGCAGTTCGGGTACGTGGGCGGGACGGCGACGGCGTCGCTGATGGCATGCATCAACGGGTTCCGCAACCAGGTGGAGCCGGACCGGACGCAGACGGTGCGAGGCATCGCCGAGGAGATCGTGCTGCTGCTGAAGGCAATGCAGGGGCTGGGCCAGAGCCCGTACACGCAGAAGGCCTACCCGACCGAGCCAGGGCAACTGGAGTACAGCTACGCGATCGACACGGAGAAGTTCAAGTACGTCACGCTGCGGATGTGCGTAGAGGCGGGGGTGGACATCCTGTTTCACACGTACTTCGCCGACAGCATCGTGGAAGGCGGCGCGATCCGCGGGGTGATTGTGGAGAACAAATCCGGCAGGCAGGCGCTGCTGGGCAACGTGGTGATCGACGCCAGCGGGGACGGGGACGTTGCGGCGCGGGCGGGGGCACCGTTCTGGCAGATTGTCAAGGATGAAGCGCCGCGGCTGAACGACTCGCTCATGTACCGGATCGAGTTCGGGCCTGTCCGGCCGCCCGGGCCCTTCGCGTGCGACCTGGGCAGCACGGCGGTGGTATGGGGACCGTCGGCCGGGGCGATCAACGGGATCGACGCGGAGGCGCTGTCGCAGGCGGAGATCGCAACGCGGCTGCGGGTGTACGAGGACTTCGCGGACAAGCAGGAGCAGCACAAGGAGCTGGCGGGGCGCGGGTGATCGAGACGCCGCCCCTGCTGGGGGTGCGGCAGACGCGGTTCGTCGAGGGCGAATACAAGCTGACGGCCGAGGACGCGATCCAGGGCCGGCGGTTCGAGGATTCGGTGGCGATGAGTTCGTGTCCGATCATTCACTACTACGGGTACCGGCGGTATCTGGTACACGAGGGGTATGACATTCCGTACCGGTGCCTGGTGCCGCTGCAGGTGGAGAACCTGCTGGTGGCGGGGCGGTGCATCTCGAGCGAGCAGCAGCCGTACGAGTCGCACCGAGCGATGGTGCCGATCATGGCGATCGGAGAGGCGGCCGGAACGGCCGGGGCGCTGTGCTGCAAGACGGGGGCGACGCCGCGGGGGCTGGACGTGAAGGTGCTGCGGGAGACGCTGGTGGGGCAGAACGCGGTGGTGACGCTAGGGAAAGGATGACAAGGTGAGGGGGTGACAAGGTGAAACGGCCAGGGAAGGAAGTGCCACGACATTGAAGCGTGAAGGGCAAGGGCAACGATGATTCCGCGAGTGCGGTTCGGTAGAACGGGGCTGGAGGTCGGGCGGCTGGCGCTGGGCGGGTATCCGTTCGGCGGGGTGAACAAGACTCGCGGGTGGGACCCGTTCACGCCGCAGGGGCGGAAGACGGCCATCGCGACGGTGCACGCGGCGCTGGCGGCGGGCATTAACTACATCGATACGGCACCCAGCCACGGCAACGGCAACAGCGAGTCGATCATCGGCGAGGCGACGCGCGGGCGGCGAGGGCAGTTCGTGCTGGCGACCAAGGTCGGGTACCGCGACCTGTCGGCCGCGGACGTCACGGCCAGTGTGGAGGCGTCGCTGGGGCGACTGAACACGGACGTGATCGACACGATCCAGTTCCATGGCGGGATGTACACCGACGCGGAGGTCGGGCACATCCTGCGGGACGGGCTGCTGGATGCGCTGCTGGCGCTCAAGGACGGGCACCACGTGCCGGGTGGATGATCCGGGAGTGTGACACGGGCGCGCCGCTGGGGCACAGCGGGCACGGTGCAGATGCCAGGGAGTCACAGAGGATGTTCAACGTTGGACAGGTCAAGCCGCGGATGCTGATGGGGCCGGGGCCGTCGGATGTCAGCCCTCGCGTACTGCGGGCGATGGCGCAGCCGACCATCGGGCACCTGGACCCGCAGTTCCTTACGATCCTGAACGATGTGCGGGAGATGCTGCAGCAAGTATTCCAGACGAAGAACCAGATGACGCTGGCGGTCAGCGGCACGGGGTCGGCTGGGATGGAGACCTGCGTGGTCAACCTGGTCGAGCCGGGGGATGCGATGCTGGTGTGCATCGCGGGCGTGTTCGGGATGCGGATGAAGGACGTGGCCGAACGGGCGGGCGCGAAGGTGACGACCATCGAGGTGCCGTGGGGGCAGGTGTTCACGCCAGAGCAGGTGAGCCAGGCGATCCGGCAGCACGGGCCGTTCAAGGTCGTGGGGATCGTTCACGCGGAGACGAGCACGGGGGCGGCGCAGCCGATCGAGCCGATCAGCCGGGTGGTGCACGAGTCCGGAGCGCTGCTGCTGGTGGATACGGTCACGAGCCTAGGCGGCATGGCGGTGGACGTGGACGGCTGGCGCGTCGACGCGTGCTACAGCGGCACGCAGAAGTGCCTGTCATGCCCGCCGGGCCTGTCGCCGGTGACGTTCAGCGCGGCGGCCGAAAAGGTGATCGCGACGCGCAAGACGAAGGTGCAGAGCTGGTACCTGGACATGAACATGGTGCGGCAGTACTGGGGCTCGGAGCGGCTGTACCACCACACCGCGCCGATCAACGCGATCTACGGTCTGCACGAGGCGCTGCGGATCGTGCTGGAGGAGGGACTTGCCGCCCGCTGGCAGCGGCACCACGAGATGCACTACCAACTCAAGGCGGGGCTGGAGGGGCTGGGCTTTTCGTACCTGGCGGATCCGCGGCACCAGTTGCCGATGCTCAACGCGGTGGCGCTGCCGGCCGGGCTGGACGAGGCGGCGGGGCGCAAGCGGCTACTGGGGGAGTTCGGCATCGAGGTCGGGGCGGGGCTAGGGGCGTACAAGGGCAAGGCGTGGCGGATCGGGCTGATGGGCGAGAGCGCGACGCAGCGGCACGTGAGGGGACTGCTGGCGGGACTGAGGCAAATGGTCAAGCGATAGGAGCCTGTGCAACAGTAACTCCGTGCTTGCACGGCCCTGCTGGTCCGCGGCCCGGGAGCCGCGTCCACAGGACCGCACCCAGACTTCGGGACTATTGTCGGACAGGCCGCTACGGCAGGCCGGTGTGGCCGGCGTCGGGGCCGGACTCGTTGCGGATGCCGGCCTTGAAGGTGCAGTCGCGGAAGACGAAGCGCTTGGTGCCGACGGGCAGGACGGCGGCGCAGTTGCACCTCTCGCCGATGCGGCAGGTCTCGAAGGTATTGTCGTGGACATGGGGCTGACCCACGATCGCGATCGGGCTGCCGGCCAGTTCGCAGTTGCGCCACGTGTTGCGGTGCGCACCGTTGGACTCGATCTCCCCGCGGAAGACCAGGGCCGCCTCGCCGTTGTCGCGCAGGAGGCAGTCGAGGAAGGTGTTGTCGGTGTCCTTGTGGCCGATCGAGATGCCGAACTTGCCGTTGCCGACGCAGCGGAGCCGCTGGAAGGTGCTCTCCTGGACGCGCCAGCAGAGGAAGTAGCCGCCGACGTCGTTTTCGGAGAAGTCGCAGTCGGTCATGCGGACGCGGGCCGAGCCGGTGCCGGGGTGGATGCCGTAGTTGGCGCAGCGGGTCGCGCGGACGTGCGAGAGGGTGACGTCCCGGGTGATCTGGAAGCTGATGCCGTCGCCGGCGAAGTCGCGGACCAGGACGTTGTTGATCTCGGCGCGCTTGACCCGGTGCAGGTAGACGCCACCGACGCGGCAGCCGCCGGCCTTCTGATGAGAAGCGCGGTTGCCATCGACGGTGAGATTCTCGATGCGGACGTTGACGGCGTCGATGGCGCTGACGAGGGCGCCGGCGTTGCTGACGGTGGCATTTCGGGCCATGGCGTAGTCCATCATCAGGTGCCTGTCGAGGTGCAGCACGTCGTTTTCGATGCGTTCGATGGTCGCGGTGGACTCCAGCCAGCCGCCGGCTGCGTCGTCGCGGATGTAGACGCGCATGCCCGGCTGGAAGCCCGAGACGTCCCTGGGGCTGACCTTGTACTGGCCGTAGTCGGCATCGACGCGGACGCTCGTGCAGAAGCCGGGGCAGTTGCGGAGGATGGTCTTCTCGCCGGAGCCGGTCAGGCGGACCCCGCTGCGGAGGTGAACGGCGTCGTAGCAGGTGTACTCACCGGGCAGGACTTCGACGGTGCCGCCGCCGGCCGGGAGGGCGTCGACGGCGATCTGGATGGCCCGGTTGTCCGGTCCTCGGACGTCCCCGGCGTTAGCACCTACGGTGATCTTCGGCTGCACGTTGGGCTCCTTGTTCAGCACACGTACGATTCGAACAGATCGTGGACCCGGGCCAGTTCCGCCAGCGGGTCCTCCTGCGGGCGGAACTCCTGACCCCAGTAGCCATCGTAGCCGGCGGCTGTGACCTTCCTGACGACGGCGGCGTAATCGATCTCCTGCCGCGCCGGGGAAATCTCGTTTGGGACTGCCAGCCACGTGCAGGTGGGCGATGCACTCGATGTTGCGGACGATCACATCGGCAACGTCCTCGCCCATGCGATGCATGTGGTAGATGTCGTAGAGTACCTCGACGGCTGGCGAGCCGACGCCGCGGACAACCTGGAAGGCGTAGTCGCTGTAGTCCGCCTGGTAGTCCGGATGGTCGAACTTGTTGAAGACCTCGAAGACCAGGGTGACCTTGGCCCGTTCGGCCTCGGCGGCCACCTGCTTGAGGCCGGCGATGCAGTTGCGGATGCCGACTTCATCCGGCTGGCCCTGCCGCTGGCCGGCAAAGACGATCAGCTGCGCGATGGAACACTCGCGGGCGACGGCCAGCTGCCGGCGGATCTGGACGAGGGCCTGGGCGTGCCCTTCGACGCGGTTCAGGCCGCCATGCGTTTGCGTGCCGGTGGCGTTTACCAGCTGCAGGTCGGCTGCGCGGGCCAGGGGGTACCGCGAGGGATCCACCATCTCCACGCCGGCAAAGCCGAGGTCGCGCAGGGCCCGGTAGTAGGCTGCCGGGTCCGGCTGGTTCCTGAAGAAGCACCACTCGGCCACGCTTTGACGGAGAGTCTTCATCGTAGGGCTCCTGACCACAAGGCCTCCTTCTACCAGTGAGCCCGATGGAAGACAACACCACGGCCTGGCTGAGCGGCGGAGCGACCCCTTGGTACGGACACTGTCATCTCGCGCTTGCAACATGCAGGTCCGCGCTGGCGAAAATCGTACCCTTCATGGCCTCCAACAGGACGTCCCGGCTGACTTCGGCCGGACTGCGGAGCGCGAACGTCGTTGCCGCTGCGCGGGATGCCCGCGGCGACAAGGTCCGTGACGAGCTTGCGCTGCGGGGGCGCCAGGGCAGCCAGGAACGCCTCGCCACTATCACCCGTCAGGGAGCTGCTGATCGAGTAGTCGGGGTTACCCATCTCGGGAATGTCCTTCATGTACAAGGACCCGAAGTACGTCGCGATGGCGGGACTTGCATAGAGAAGCCGGGGTTGCTACCACACGCCATCTTGGCGACATCCAGACAAGAACCTCGCACACAGTCTTCTGCGTCGAGGCCAACGTCACCTGCTGGCCTTTGCTGCCAAACTGAGGATGGCCCCGCGATCGCGTCAGCTGCGCTACGCGATGCCTGACGGCGGATTCGCCCACAATAGGCCGTAACGCTGCATATTCGGACGATGCCAGTCGCCAAAATCGTCCCATGTCGCAAGTGCTTATGGACAGTCGCAGTAGGTAAGAAGCCATGGTTCTGCCTCACACTGATAAGTTAACGCTTATGACTACTATCGCTGATTTCGATTTACCTTAAGTAGGGCATTTCATGGTAGAGTGCACGTGAAATTTCGTACGGGACGAGTTCCAAAGGTCGGATGCTGTTTCCCGTGGAGGTTTGAGAGTGCCGCACTCGCAGCGGATAGCCCCCTTGCGCACTGGCATGGCTGCAACAGAGGCGAGGGTAACGGTGTTTATTTGCGCGAACTGCGCCGCGCGGGCGTGGCGCCGTCGGCGCGGTTTCGCCGTCCGGTTTTGCCGGCGATCCCCTGGCAAGCCGCCGTGAAGGAAGTGGTCGTTCCCTGCACGGGCCGGATTCAGCCGGAGCACCTGCTGAGGGCCTTTGAGGCCGGGGCGGAAATGGTCTGCGTTGTCGCGTGCGAAGAGGACGATTGCCATTACCTCGAAGGTTCGTGCCGGGCCGCGCGACGTTGCGAATACGTCGGCGGCCTGCTGGAAGAGATCGGGCTGGGTCGGGAGCGGTTGGTGCTGTTCCACCTGTCCGGTTCGGCGCGGAAGGACATGGCCGTGGGGGCGGCTGCGGACCCGGCCGAGAAGTCCCTTCCTGTATCTGAGGAGGAGCTTACGCGGCGCGTAGGAGCCATAGCCGAGGATGTGGCCCGGAGGCTCCGGACGTTGGCGCCGAATCCATTGCACCAGCCCGAGGACGCCGAAGAGACCGAAGGGGTTGAGATCTCGGAAGCGGAAGAGACAGAGGACAGCAATGAATAACCTGGCACAGATACTGAATGCCGGCCGACTGGCGGTAACGGCGGAATGCCTGCCCCCGCGCGGGGCGGACGCATCAGCGGTTCGCAAGCTGGCGGCCTCTCTGCCGGGCCGGCTGGACGCGGTGGTGGTGGGAGAGTCGGCGCTGGCGTGCGCGGCGATCCTGGCTGGGGAGAAGCGTAACCCGATACTATCGATGATCACGCGCGACCGCAATCGCATGGCCCTGGAGTCGGACGTTCTGGGGGCGGCGTCGCTGGGCATCGAGAGCGTGCTCTGCCTTAGCGGCAATCATCAGTCGCTCGGCGCTCTCGCCCAGCCCCAGGCGGCTGGGGCGTACGACATCGACTCGGTGCAACTGCTGGCCGGCATCAAGAAAATGTGCGAGACGGGAGCGGATTTCGCGGGCCGGAAACTGGACTCGGCGCCACGGCTTTCGCTGGGCGCCGCCGCCCATCCGTATCAACGGCCGATGGAACTGAATCTGCTGCGATTGAGGAAGAAGGTGCTGGCGGGGGCGACCTTCTTCATAACCGAGCCGGTTTTCGACCTGGCGGGCTTCACGGAGTGGATGAACGCGGTGCAGGCGGCGGGGATCGACAAGAAGGCGGCGATCATCGCCAGCGTCCTGCCGCTGACCCGTGTGAAGCAGGCGGAGTTTCTGGCGGCGGAGCCGACGCACACCCGGCTGGGACCGGAGGTGATCAGCCGGCTGTCCAAGGCGTCCGATCCGGGCAAAGAGGGCATCGCGATCGCCGCGGAGATGGCCCGGAAGCTCAGGAGCATCCCCGGCGTGCGTGGCATCCATGTTGCTGCCGGAAGTTGCGAGGGATCGGTTGCCGCGGTCATTGAGCAGGCGGGACTGGCCCAGGCCTGAAGTTCAGGACAAGAATATGCCTGAGAAGTATCACATTCACACAGCGGTCATGCCGGGACGCTTCCGCCGGGTGGGCAAGTACGGCAGCGTGGACTGGCGCGAAGACTGCTCGCGCTGCACCAACTGCGTCAAGACCCGCTGCGTCTACGATGTCTACACGCGCGAGGCGGCGCAGAACCGGAATCCTCTGTCGGCCGTGGAGACCCACTATGAGTGCAAGGCATGCCTGTCGTGCGTGCAGAACTGCACCAAGGGGATCCTGTCGATCGGCGTAAACCCCGAGTTCCTGGGCATGGGCGACGAATACTGGAAGCCCGAGATCATCGCCACGACCTGGAACCAGGCGGACACCGGCCGGATTCCCGTTTCCGGCGCGGGGTATCGGGGGCGGTTCTCCGGGCCGGGGTTCGACTCGATCTGGACGGACATGTCGGAGATCGTCCGCCCGACGCGCGACGGCATCCATGGCCGCGAGTACATCAGCACCATGGTCGAGATCGGTCCCAAGCCCATGCGACTGAGTTTTTCGCCCGACGGCCAGATGACCTGCCCAGCGGCTTCGCTGATCGAGATCCAGTTCCCGGCCATTCTGGATCTGCCGCCGTGGCCGCTGCCGGGCAAGACGCTGTCGCTGACGCGGGCGGCGTCGGCTCAGCAGCTGCACACGCTGGCGGTCATGACGGCCGAGGACGCGGCAGCCGTTCCGGCGGAGCAGCTTTCCAGTATTGTGCCGCTGATCACCGACGAGAAGTCGCTCGCCTCGTGCGCCGGCATCCTTTCCCGCGTTCGGATGGTGGAACTGCGGCGCCTGCGGCGGCCCGGGCGTACTGGCCCGCGAGGTCTCGGAGATCAACCCCGCCGCGGTGCTGGGGCTGCGATTGGAGCTGGTTGCGGGCGCCGCCGAGGAGGTCTCGCGGCTTGCCGAGGGCGGGTTCAAGGTGTTCCACCTGTGCGCGGACCTGCACGGCTGCGAGAAGCTGGCCGATGGTTCGCGCGGCCGGCATATCAAGGATGTATTGCGCGAGGTGCATGGCCGGCTGGTGAAGGATGGCCGGCGGGACGAAATCACCCTGATCGTCGGCGGCGGGATCGCACTGGCTGAGCACATGGCCAAGGCGATCATCTGCGGCGCGGACCTGGTGGCGGTGAACGCGCCGCTTCTGGTCGCGCTGGGCTGCCGGGTTTGCCGCGACGCATCCGGCGAACGGCTGCCGGTCATTGTCCGGCGGGCCTGGAGAGCCTGGAACTCCCGTATGCGGTGCAGCGGATGGTCAACCTGATGGGCGCGTGGCATGCGCAGTTGATCGAGGTGCTGGGCGCCATGGGAATCCGGGAAGTCAGGCGGCTGCGCGGCGAAGTGGGTCGGGCCATGTTCCTTGAAGACATTGAAAAAGAGGCCTTCGGTGACCTTGTCCGGAAATAACATCGAGGTGTATGTCGGCCCGGCCGCGGCACCGGCTGTCGCGGGCGACCAGACCCGGGCCGCCGCTGGTCCGGCTGACGTCGGGCCGGTAACCGGACTCAACGGCGAGCCGCAGGCGATGGTGGCGCGGGAGATCCGGCCCACCCCCGACCGGTACCGCAATGCCCTGGGCAAGTACAAGATCTCCCGCTCGGCCGACTGCGTCGCCTGCGGCCTGTGTGCGAGGTTGTGCCCGCACGGGGTCCACGCCAAACCGGAGGGCTACGCCTTCACGCTTCGCCCGCAGGACCACTTGTGCATAGGCCCGGATTGCGCCGGCAGCGGACACTACTGCATCGACCAGTGCCCGCAGAAGGCGCTGCGGCTGATGCGCAATCCCACGGTCGACGCGCTGAGCGACGCCCGCTGGAGCAGCGACCTGATCCTGTCCACCTGGCACATGGCCGCCACTGGCCACGCGCCGGAAAATGGGCTGGAATACCGTCACGGCAACAGCGGCGGCGGGCTTCGATCGCCTGCGCATCGACGTGCCGGAAAACGCCAGGCCGCTGGTGGATCCCGCCCAGGTCGACACGGGGCTGGACCTCAATCGCCGTAGCGACGGCAGGCCGCAGGTGCATATTGACATTCCGATCTACGGCGGCGGCATGTCGTTCGGATCGGTGAGCATCCACACGATGCTGGGCAAGGCCCGCGCCGCGACCGCCTGGAACACGTTCACCTGCACCGGCGAGGGCGGCTATCCCGACAGGCTCAAGCCGTACGACGACCACGTCATCACCCAGGTGGCCACGGGGCTGTTCGGCGTGCGCGAGGACACCATCCAGCGGGTGCGGATCATCGAATTCAAATACGCCCAGGGCGCCAAGCCCGGTCTGGGCGGGCATCTGCTGGGGGACAAGAACACTCCGCCGGTGGCGCGGATGCGCGAGGCGGTGGCGGGCAATGCGCTGTTCTCGCCGTTCCCGTTCCACAGCGTCTACAGCGTCGAAGACCACAAGAAGCACCTGGACTGGATGAAGGAAGATCAATCCCAGGGCGCTGGTGAGCGTGAAGGTATCCACGCCGACGGACGTGGACATGGTGGCCGTCGGCAGCTACTACGCCGGGCGCACATCATCCACCTGGACGGCAGCTACGGCGGGACCGGCGCCGCCCCGGACATCGCCAAGAAGAACATCGCCATGCCGATCGAGTTCGGCGTGCCCAAGGTGCACAAGTTCCTGACGGCCGAGGGCATTCGCGACAAGGTCGCACTGATCGCCAGCGGCGGCATCCGGACGGCCGAAGATGTGCTCAAGGCCATCGCGCTGGGGGCCGACGGCGTGGTCATCGGCACGGCGGAGATGGTGGCGCTGGGCTGCGTGCGCTGCGCCTGCTGCGAGAGCGGCCGCGGCTGTCCCCGGGGCATCGCCAGCACCGACCCGGAACTGATGCAGCAGATGAGCCTGGAATGGGCTACTCAGCGGCTGATCAACCTGCTGGGCGCCTGGCGCGAGCAGATGGTGGATGTGCTGTCGAAACTGGGGTTGAAGTCGGTGCGCGAACTGCGCGGCCGGACCGATCTGTTGTACTACAAGGCCGATAGCTCTCAGGAGGCCGCCAAGAGATGAGTCAGTACGCGGAACAACTTCTGGCGACCCGGTCGCAGGTCTACGGGTCCGGTCCCGTCGAGACCGGCAAGACGGCGGAGGAGGGCGGCTGCGGCGTCACCGGCTTCGCCTGCACGATCCCGGTAGGCGGGCGGTTCATTTACGAGCCATCGATCCAGATGCAGAACCGGGGCAACGGCAAGGGAGGCGGCATCGCCGCCGTGGGGCTCGTGCCGGAGGAGATGGGCGTCTCGCGCGAGGTCCTCAGCTCGCACTACCTGATTCAGATCGCCCTGCTGGATGACTCGGCCCACGCGGAACTGGAGCGGCAGTTCATCCTGCCGTACTTTGACGTGGCCCTGTCGGTTCGCACCCCGCACATCGATGACTACCGCGACATGCCCGGCCTGGAGGTCCGCCCTCCGGACGTGCACCGCTATTTCGCGCGCGTGAAGCCGGAGGTGCTGCGGACGTTCGCCAAGGACACCGGCCTGGCGGCGATGCCGCTACGGGAGCTGGAGGACGAATTCGTCTGGCGCAACTCGTATCGCCTCAACGATACTTTCTATGCCTCGCTGGGAGAGAAGCGGGCCTTCGTGCTCTGCCACGGGCGGGACCTGATGGTCTTCAAGATGGTGGGGTTCGCCGAGCAGAACGTGGAGTACTACCAGCTTCAGGATACGAAGGCGCATGCCTGGATCGCTCATCAGCGCTACCCGACCAAGGGCCGCGTCTGGCACCCGGGAGGGGCGCATCCGTTCGTGGGGCTGAACGAGGCACTGGTCCACAATGGCGACTTCGCCAACTACCACTCGGTGTGCGAGTACCTGAAGCAGCGGAACATCCGCCAGCAGTTCCTGACCGACACCGAGGTCTCGGTGCAGCTGTTCGACCTGTGGGACCGGGTCTACAAGTATCCGCTGGAGTACATCATCGAGGCCCTGGCCCCGACGACGGAGCTGGACTTCGATCGGCTGCCGGCCGAAAAGCAGGAGATCTACCGCCAGATCCAGGCGACGCACATCCACGCTTCGCCGGATGGCCCGTGGTTCTTCATCATCGCCCGAAGCCACCCGGACAAGAAGCAGTTGCAGTTGCTGGGCATCACCGATACGGCGATGCTCCGCCCACAGGTGTTCGCGCTGGCCGGCAGCGGGGACGTCCAGATCGGCCTGATCTGCTCGGAAAAGCAAGCCATCGACGCGACGCTGCGAAGCCTGGCCCGCGAGGACTCGCGCTTCTGCCCGGTGGCCGACCGGTACTGGAACGCCCGCGGCGGCAGCCACACCGACGGCGGGGCGTTCATGTTCACCATCGGGGAAGACGCCGCCGGGCACAAAACGCTCACCTGCACCGACAAGTTCGGCCGGCCGGTGGCGATCGAAGCCAGCCCTGTGCGCTGCGATCTGGTCACGTCGGAGGCCGGCTCAAACGGAAGCGGCGACGACTCAGCTCCCGAAGAAGTCGGCGATTGGCTGCAGAGCGGGGATGTGCAGGGGATTTACGATCACGTGCTGGGGGGGCTGCCGAACCGGTCGCCGGGGGCCTTGCGGCGATTCTGCGACGCGGTCGTGGCCAAGGCCGACAGCGCCAAGTGCCGGGCTGCTGCCATCGAGGCCCTGACGATGCTGCACGATCGCCGTTTCGACACCGGCGATAAGCGGCACAGCAGCGTGCTGCGAGTGCTGGAGGATTCCCTGGAGAGCCTGCTGGACTCGGCCCCGCTGTTCGGCGAGCCGGCCACTCGCTATTTCCGGCGCATCGACCGGACCACGCGCGATCGGCTGGCGCCGCCGTCCAGCGGCGAAGAACTGCTGGTCATCGACGCCGAGAACTTCCCGCCCGAAGGCGACGACTGCGACGCCGTGCTGCTGCGCGACGCCTACCAGAAGGGGTGGCGGAAGTTCGCCGTCTACCGCCTGCGCGGGCAGCGGTTCACCGGCGTCGGCCTGGGCCCCCAGACCGGCGACGTGCGGATCGATGTCTATGGTTCCAGCGGCGACTACCTGGCCAGCGGCATCGACGGGCTGGAGATCCACGTCCACGGCAACGCCCAGGACCAGGTCGCCCAGATCATGAAACAGGGCAAGCTGGTCATCCACGGCGACGTCGGCCAGACCTTCATGTACGGCGCCAAGGGCGGCTCGGTGTACGTCCTGGGCAACGCCGCCGGCCGGCCGCTGATCAACGCCGTGGGCAAACCCCGGGTGGTGATCAACGGCACGTGCCTGGACTTTCTGGCCGAATCGTTCATGGCCGGCGACCCGATCAACGGCGGCGGCTTCGTGATCCTCAATGGCATTACGTTTGACGCACATGGCCGGGTGACCGATCTGCCATCGCCCTATCCCGGGAGCAACCTGTTCTCGCTGGCCAGCGGCGGCGCCATCTACATCCGCGACCCGGGCCGAAAGGTTGTCCAGGGCCAGCTCAACGGCGGCGTGTTCTCGCCGCTGACGGAGAAGGACTGGCGGCTGATCCGGTCGTATCTCCAGGAGAATGAGCGGCTGTTCGGTATCCGCGTGGATGCGCTGCTGACGGTCGATGGGCAGGTGCGCGACCCGGCGGAGGTCTATCGCAAGGTCAGCGCGGTCAAGCTGCAGGTCCTGGCGGCCGCCACGGAGAAGCACAAATGACCTCACAATCGCCGGTGAAACCGGACGCGACTGACGATCTGGCCGCCGCCCTGGCCGAGGCCAACGTGGCCGCATGCCTGCAATGCCGCAAGTGCACGAGCGGCTGCCCCGTCGCCGGCCGCGCCGACGTCAAACCGCACGAGTTGGTTCGCCTGGTCCAGCTCGGCCAGCGCAGCGAGGTCCTGGCCAGCCGGATGATCTGGGAGTGCACCTCCTGCCAGACCTGCATCACCCGCTGTCCGCAAAAGGTGGACATCGCGGCAATGAATGACGAGCTGCGCCGCATCAGCCGCAGCGAACGCAAGGAAGCGGCCGTCTCGGCAGTCGCGACATTCAACGAGATCTTCCTGCGTGCCATCGAGCGCCGCGGCCGGATCTACGAGATGGGCCTGATGGCCTCGTTCAAGCTGCGCACCCGGCGGTTCTTTGCCGACGTGAACAAGCTGCCGATGATGCTGCTCAAGGGGAAGCTGCCCCTGCTGCCCAAGTCCGTCGCGGACCACGGCCAGCGCAAGGCCATGTTCAAACGGATCGCCCAGACGGGAGGCAAGCGGCCATGAGCTACGCCTTTTATCCGGGATGCTCGATGGAAGGCACGGCCAGGGACTACCAGCTGTCCACGCTGGCGGTCGCCAGGACGCTCGGGCTGGAACTGCCCGAGATCCCCGGCTGGATCTGCTGCGGCTCGACGGCCGCCCACAGCAGCGACCCGCTGCTGGCGGCGGCGCTGCCGGCCAAGAACCTGCTGGCCGCTTCGAAGATGAAGTCGTCAGACGGTCCGCGGAAAGTGGCCGTCGGCTGCGCTGCCTGCTTCAGCCGGCTGAGGATCGCCAACATCGACATCGCCGGCGACGCGGGTCTGCGGCGCCAGGTGGCCAGCGCCATCGGCGAGCGACTACGACGGGCGGACCGCGGTCGTGCATCTGCTGGAAATCCTGGCACGCGAGATCGGCCCCGGGGCCATCGCCGCCAGGGTCAAGCGGCCCCTTCAGGGACTCAAGGTAGCCTGCTACTACGGCTGCCTGCTCTCGCGGCCGGCGGAGGTGGCCTTCGACGACGTGGAGAACCCCACGCTGATGGACCAGTTGCTCGGCGCCGTCGGGGCCGAGACGTTGGACTGGCCGCACAAGACCGAGTGCTGCGGGGCGAGCTGCTCGATCACCGAAACCGCGATCGTCCAGGAGTTGGGGCGGGAGATCCTTTCCATGGCCCGGGCCGCGGGCGCCGACTGCATCGTGACCGCCTGCCCGCTGTGCCAGCTCAACCTGGACATGCGGCAGCAGGACATCGAGACCCGGTACAACGAGCAGTACGGCCTGCCTGTGTTCTACTTCACGCAGCTGCTCGGCCTGGCCCTGGGATGTTCGGCCGAGGACCTGGGCCTGCGGAGTCTGGTGGTGGACCCCCGGCAGTTGCTGGCGAGCAGAGGCATCGCATGATTGGTGAGAACGACAAACTCGAGAAGATCGGCACGGGCGACGAAGCCGTCGGCGCGGTGATGGTCGTGGGCGCCGGCATCACCGGCATCCAGGCCTCGCTGGACCTGGCCGAGTCGGGCTTCAAGGTCTACCTGGTGGACTCCTCGCCGGCCATCGGCGGCCGGATGGCCCAGTTGGACAAGACCTTCCCCACGGGCGATTGCGCCATGTGCATCCTTTCGCCCAAGCTGGTGGAGTGCGCCCGCAACAAGAACATCGAGATTATCACGCTGGCCGACGTGCAGAACATCAGCGGCGACCCCGGCCGCTTCCATGTGGAGGTACGGCGCCGCCCCCGCTACGTCGATGAGAAGAAGTGCAACGCCTGCGGCGATTGTGTCGAAGTCTGCCCCGTCAGCCTGCCCAATGAGTTCGACCGCAATCTCGGCACGCGCAAGGCCATTTTCCGTTCCTACCCGCAGGCGATCCCCAATCTCTACGGGATTTCCAAGGCGGCTGCGCCGGCGCCCTGCCGAAACGCATGTCCGGCCGGCGTCAACGCCGCAGGGATACGTCGCCTTGATCGCGGCGGGCAAGTTCAAGGAAGCGTACGACCTGATCCGTCAGGGATGCCCCTTGCCGGCCGTCTGCGGACGAATCTGCCATCATCCCTGCCAAGGAGAGTGCAACCGCAAGGAGGTCGGCGACGAGCCGGTGGCCGTGCGCGATCTCAAGCGATTCGCCGCTGACTACGTTAACGCCAACCGGGACCGCTTCGCCGCGGAACCGGCCCGGCCCGTAACGCCGCGCACGGAAAGGGTGGCCGTCATCGGCGGCGGACCGGCCGGCCTGACGGCGGCCCAGGATCTGTCGTCCCTGGGCTACGGGGTGACCCTTTTGGAGGCCCGGCCATTCCTCGGCGGCATGCTCCGCCTGGGCGTGCCGGCTTACCGTCTGCCGCGGGACGTGCTGGACAGCGAAATCCAGCAGTTGATGAACGAGCGGATCGAAGTGCGGCTGAGCTGCAAGCTGGGCGACTGCGTGACCATCGACGGGCTGCGGCAGGAGGGCTTTGCCGCCATCTTCGTGGCCACCGGCGCCCACAAGAGCAAGACCCTGTCGCTGCCGGGCGACTCGGCCAAGGGCGTCGTCTACGGCCTGGAGTTTCTCTGTCGGACCAATCTCGGCGAACAGTCGCCCCTGGGCGGAAAGGTCGTGGTCATCGGCGGCGGCAACGTGGCCATGGACGCGGCCCGCGCGGCCCTGCGGCTGGGCGCGGCGGAGGTGACCATCGTCTATCGCCGCGGCCGGGCGGAAATGCCCGCGCTGGCCGAGGAGATTCAGCAGGCCGAGGAGGAAGGCGTCAAGTTTGAGCTGCTGACCAACCCGATCAAAGTCATTGCCGGCGCCGGGGAGAACGTGACCGGTCTGGAGTGTCTCCGCATGCGGTTGGGCGAGCCGGATTCCAGCGGCCGCCGAAGGCCGGTAGCGGTGGAAGGCTCGAATTTCGTCGTCGCCGCCGAGACGGTGATTTTCGCCATCGGCCAGGAGGCGGATCTTGTGGGCGTACCTCTGACGGATGGGAAGATCGCGGCCGGCGAGTCGTTGGCGACGGAACTGCCCGGCGTGTTCGCCGGTGGTGACGTGGTGCTGGGGCCGGCCTCGCTGGTCGAGGCGATGGCCCACGGTCACAAGGCGGCCGAGGCGATCCACGCATATTTGCGGAACGATTCGTCCAGGAACGTCAAGACAACTCCCTCCGCAGCGTGCGACTGCGCGGGGACGCCGAGGTCAGCTCCCAATCCCGACCCGGCGGCCAAGCGGCAGCCGAAGCAGCAGATGCCGGAGCTGGCCGTCCGGGACCGCCTCGGCGACTTCCGCGAGATCAGCCTGGGCTACACGCCCGAACAGGCGGTCGCGGAAGCCAAGCGCTGCCTGGCGTGCGGCCTGTGCAGCGAATGCGGCCTGTGCGTCAAGGCTTGCACCGCCGGGGCCATCGTCCATGACATGCTGCCAGTAACGGAGACACTCAACGTCGGCTCGGTCATCCTCACGCCGGGGTTCGACGAATTCCAGGCGTCGCTGCGCGGCGAGTTCGGCCACGGTCGATATGCCAACGTCCTGTCCAGCGTACAGTTCGAGCGTTTGCTCAGTGCAGCCGGCCCCACCGGGGGCCAGGTGTTGCGGCCCTCGGACGGCAAGCACGCCAAGAGCATCGCCTTCATCCAGTGCGTCGGCTCGCGCGACGCGGCCCGCGGCAACGGCTACTGCTCCAGCATTTGCTGCATGTCGGCCACGAAAGAAGCCATGGTTGCCCTGGAGCACGAGCCGGGGCTTTCGATTTCCATCTTCTGCATGGACATCCGCGCGTTCGGCAAGGAGTTCGACAACTACGTCACCCGCGCCCGCGACGAGCACGGCGTGAAGTTCATCCGGGCGATTCCATCCCGCGTGGTGGAGATGCCCGGTACGCGCAACGCCCGCATCCGCTATTTCGAGGAAAGCGGCAAGCAGGAGCAGGCGGAGTTCGACCTGGTGGTGCTCTCGGTGGGCATGAGGCCCAGCTCCTCCGTCCAGGACCTAGCGTCGCGCCTGGCGTTGAACCTGAACGAGTTCGGCTTCTGCCAGACCGACCGCCTGGCGCCCATGACTTCGTCCAGGCCCGGCCTGTATGTGGCTGGGGCGTTCCAGGAGCCCAAGGACATTCCTGAGTCGGTGGCCCAGGCCTCGGCAGCGGCTTCCTGCGCGATGGAACAGCTCGCCACGTCCCGCGGGACGATGGTCCAGCGCCGCGAGTATCCCTGGGAGCGCGACGTCAGCGACGAGGCGCCTCGTATCGGCGTGTTCATCTGCCATTGCGGCCACAACATCGCCTCGGTGGTCGATGTACAGGCCGTGGCCAAGCGCGCCGCCGAACTGCCCGGTGTCGTCCACGCCGAGGCCAACCTCTACACCTGCGCCGACACCAGCCAGCAGCACATCACGGACATGATCCGCCAGCATCGGCTCAACCGGGTGGTGGTGGCGTCCTGTTCGCCGCGGACGCACGAGGCGCTGTTCCAGGAAACCCTCCGGGAATCGGGACTGAATCCCTACCTGTTCGCCATGACCAACATCCGCGACCAGTGCTCCTGGGTACATCGCCAGGACCCCGTCGCCGCGACAGCTAAGGCCATCGACCTGATGACCATGGCCGTGGCGCGGGCGCGCCACCTGCGGGCCCTGGAAACCGGGCAGGCGCCGGTCACGCAATCGGCCCTGGTGGTCGGCGGCGGGCTGGCGGGACTGACGGCTGCGCTGGCCGTGGCCGACCAGGGCTTCCAGGTGCATCTGCTCGAGAAGGAGTCCTCGTTGGGAGGCAACCTGCGGCACATCCGCAACACGCTGGAGCGGGCCAACGTACAGAAATACCTGGCTGACCTGGTGCAGCGCGTGCAATCGCACGCCGGAGATCACGGTCCATCTGCGTGCCAGACCCGCGGAGATTGCCGGACACGTGGGCAGCTTCCATACCCGCATCCAGCAGCAGACCGACAACGGCCACCCCGGTGAGATCACCCTCAGTCACGGCGTAACGATCATTGCCACCGGCGGCATCGAGAGGCCGACCAGCCGGTATCTCCACGGCTCGCACCCCCGCGTGGTCACGCAGCGCAAGCTCGAAGAACTACTGGCCGGCGGCCTGCCCGCGGAACTGGGCGAGCGGCCGACGATCGTAATGATCCAGTGCGTCGAGTCCCGCGATGACCAGCACCCCTACTGCAGCCGCGTCTGCTGCTCCGAGGCGGTCAAGAACGCGCTGGAGATCAAGAAGCAGCGTCCGGCCGCCAGGGTCTTCGTTCTGGCCAGGGACATCCGGACCTACGGCTTTCGCGAGACTCAAGTATCAGGAAGCCCGCGAGAAGGGCGTGATCTTTGTCCGTCGCCCGGAAGCGCAGGAGCCCGTGGTCAGCGAGCAGTCCGGCCGGCTCGCCGTTCGCGTCATCGATTCCAGCACCGGCCGCAAAGTTCTCCTGCAGCCCGACCTGCTGGCCCTGAGCGTCGGCATCGCCCCCGCGGACGACAACACCGCGCTGTCCCCCATGCTGCGAACCGCGCTGACGGCCGACGGGTTCTTCCTCGAGGCCCATCCCAAGCTTCGCCCCGTGGACCTGGCCAACGAGGGAGAGTTCATCTGTGGCCTGGCGCACTCGCCCCGCTTCATCGACGAGACCATCGCCCAGGCCAAGGCGGCCGCCGGTCGCGCCGCGACCATCCTGTCCAAGTCATTCCTGACCATCCCGGGGCAGATCGCCAAGATCAACCCCGCCAACTGCGTCGCCTGCGCCACCTGCGTCAAGGTGTGCCCCTACGGCGCCCCGCAGATCAACGATTTGAGGAAGGCCGAAATCCAAGGCGCCAAGTGCATGGGCTGCGGCAGCTGCGCGGCCGCCTGCCCGGCCCGCGCCATTACGCTCCAACACCAGGAGAACAGCCAGATGTCAGCCATGCTCGATGAACTACTGCTGATCGACGGAGGCGCATCATGACGCAGCCAGCCGCTGATCCGTCCAACGGCAAGTGGGAGCCGAGGATCCTCGCCTTCTGCTGCAACTACTGCGCGTACGCCGCCGCTGACCTGGCCGGGGCCAAGCGAATGCAGTATCCGCCCAACGTCCGGATCATCCACACGCCGTGCACGGGCAAACTGGAGATGGAGCACATCCTGGCGGCGTTCGAAAAGGGCGTTGACGGGGTCCTGGTCGCCGGCTGCCTGGAAGGCGGATGCCATTTCCAGGAAGGGAACCTTCGCGCCCGCAAACGCACCGATCGCATCCGCCAGCTGCTCGACGAGATCGGCGTGGGCGGCCAGCGCCTGATGATGGTCAATCTGTCGGCCGCCATGGCGCCTACGTTTGTCCAGCGCGTCGAAGATATCGTCCAGGCCGTCCGGGCCTTGGGCCCGAATCCGTTGAAGGCCTCCTCCGAAGAAGGAGCAGGGATCCGATGATTGTCGCCAGTCCGAAATCGATCAAGGAAATCGTCCAGATCATCGACCGCCACGAGAAGGTATTGTTCGTCGGCTGCGGCACTTGCGTTACGGTATGCCTGGCCGGCGGGGAGCGCGAAGTGGGCATCAGCGCCTACGCCGTCCGTATGGCCAGGACCCTGGCTGGCAAGCCCGTGGAAATCGAGCAGGCCACCGTCGAGCGCCAGTGCGAGAATGAGTTTATCAAGGACCTGGTGCCGGCCGTGGAGCGCAGCCAGGCCGTCGTCTCCTTCGGTTGCGGTGCCGGCGTGCAGGCCCTGGCGGAGCGCTTTCCCGGCAAGCCCGTGTATGCCGCGCTGAATACCGAGTTCCTCGGGATCCTCGAGGAGCAGGCCGTATGGGCCGAGAAATGCCTCGGCTGCGGCGACTGCATGCTGAGCACGTTTGGTGGCATCTGCCCCGTGACGCGCTGCGCCAAGCGGATGCTGAACGGCCCCTGCGGCGGCTCGACGGAGGCCCGCTGCGAAGTGGCCGAAGACCGCCCCTGCGCCTGGCAGCTGATCTACAAGAGGCTCCAGGGCATCGGGCAACTCGACCGCCTGGAACCGATCATCCCGCCCAAGGATTGGAGTAGCGCCTGGCACAGCGGGGCAAGGCGGAAAGTCCGTCCCGAACATCGAGTGTAGGGCCCCGCGTCCAACGGGCGGAAGAGATCTCCGGTCAATGACGCTGACACCACGACTTACAGGTGAGCACAGGATTCCTTGTCACCTGATTGTCACCCGGCGTGCTACCTAGCACGCACCGACTTCACGGGTCTGCAACGCCCCGCCGTAAGACACCGGCACACAATCGGAATGCATCGGGTTAGCCTCATGTCCCCAGCCAATCCGCGATTTTCTCGACATGGATCTTGACAAGTGTGGCCGGGCAGCGCAAGAATCGCCGTGCTTAGTCAGGTCCGAGAGCGGTCTGGACTCGTGCCAGGGACCGATCTGTTCTTTCTTGGTTGACGCGGTTTTCACGTACCGCACACCCAACAGCTTATCATCTTCATGAAGCTTCGTCGCGGGTGCTGCATTTCTGTTCACTAGAAGTCAAGTGCTTTCGGACTGCCAATCGGTCGAACTGTCGGATTCGCACGGGTAGCGCGCCGCAAGGAATGCGTCCATCCCAAAGGATTGCTACCCGTTATGTGTCTGTGGAAGGCGGCCCTGCTCATCCATGACCATCACTGGTCGTGGACAGTCGGGACCACCCTCCTTGCTGCAAAGCCGTGACATGTTTTCGCGAGCAGGTCATGTCAAAGGTCCGCACTTGCAGAGGAGCGCAGCCACCGGGGCAGCGCAAGGTGGAGGACCGGTGTGGGGGCAAGGTAGGAGTGACTGGTGTGAGAAGAGCAAATCGATTGACAGGCGTGGCTGCAAATGCGGGACCCGCAAACCTGCGAGGGATACCGTGGCCGGGTTGGCAGTTCGCCGTGGTGATACTCCTGGTCACGATGCCGTTGCTGGCCCCGGCGGCCGCCTTGACCGTTACCGGCACAGTCCGGGCGATGAACACCCTCGAACAGTCCTGGCCGACCTATGCCGTCTTGAACCCCGTGGCCAATGGCGGGGCCGGGTCGTACAGATGGGACTTTTCCAGCAACCCGGGCAACTATTTCAACATCGACAGCACCTATGGCACAGTCAAACCCAATGCGCCGCTGGCCGCGGGGAACTATCCCATCACGGTTCGGGTGACGGACCTGAACAGCGCCACCGCGACGCTGAGCGTCACGGTACCCGTCTTGACGACGAGTCTGGTCGTGATCAGTACGGACACGCTCTTTGACAACTACGCGGGCAGCAATTGGTTCGGCTCGGCCTACATCCTGGCCACCGGCTTCAGCAACGGCGGGGGCGTTTCCACCTGGACGGTAAACGACCCCTCGGGGAACTTCGACATCGAACATGACTATAACGCCTTCCTCTTCAAGAACGGCGTCCCGCCAGCTGGCGACTACCCGATCTCCATTTCCGTAACCCAGGCCGGCGTGGGCACGATCGGGCCGTTTAACTACACAATGCATGTCGTTCACGCCCAGCAGATCACCAGTATCAATTTCATTCAGAGCAGCGTCAGTACAAGCGAGATCGCCGGCTGCGTCGTCGGCACGGCTTCGACCACGGTCTGGGAGCCCGGCTACCAGTGGAGCATCCCCAGTTCCGGCAGCGACGGCGGCACCTTCACGATCCTGGATCCATCCACCGGAGTGGTGACTCTGGCCAAGACTCCGACTCTCGGTGACCGGAACATTACAATCAAGGTTCAGGACGGTCTGAACAGCTACAGCCAGGCCCTCGTCGTGCATGTGGTTGCCGGTACGACGGTGCCCCCCGGCAACATGTCGATGACCGTTGCCTCCAACCTGGACAACTACACCAGCAACGGCTCGGTGGGCACGCCGACGATCTCCGGGGGCATCCCCGGCACCAAGGCCTGGTCGTTCACTGGCAAAGGGGTCGGCTACCGCTATGCCATCAACGCCGCCACCGGCCAGGTCACCGTCATTGGCCCGCTCTCGTATGAGCCCACGATGGATGGGGTCGATTACACCGACGTACTGACGATCACCTGCACCGACGGCGTGAACACCTGTACCAACGCCTTCCCCATTCCGGTAGCCTGCGTGCGTCGGTCCGGTGCTCAACGTCGGCCCGGGACAGACGTACGCGCATCTGAACGACGCCATTGCCTACATCCACTCCCAGGGCTGGGGCCGGCCGTTTGCCGGCGTGACCTTCAACGTCTACCCCTCGAGCGACCCGAATTACTACCTCAACGATGGGCAGTGGTACCCCATCAGCGGAAACTTCCCAGTGCCGGTGACCATCCAGGGCGCAGCCGGTCAGACCTTCCCGAAGTTCTGCGGCGGCGGCCTGTACTACGCCAAAGGCTTCTTCATGGGCTACAACTATGACGTGTGGGTCAAGAACGTCGAGATCTGCAACGTCACCGACGGCAGCAACGTGTCCGGCAACGACAACCTGGCCGCGATCACCAAGGAGTCCGGCTGCGCCACCGGCAACATGTTTGTGGATAACGTCTACGTTCACGACTGCCAGGATGGTATCAACCGAGGCCACACCTATACAAAATGGTTCATCACCAACAGTCGCATCTCGCACTGCGGCGTGGGTGAGACCGGCTATACACACAATATCTACGTCCAGGGCGAACTGGCCTATTTCAAAAACATCCTGTCCGACCAGTCCTCGATCGGCCACGTGCTCAAGTCCCGCGCCAAGAGTACGATCCTCAAGAACTGCCGCCTGTACGACGGCCTGGCCGGACACGGTTCGTGTGACATCGACATACCTGAAGGCGGCGTGGACACGATCACCAGCACGGTCTTTCACAAGGGACCGAATTACCAGAATCCCCAGGCCGTTCATTTTGCCGATTCCGGCGACAGTCATTGCGGCTGGCCCTCCAACCAGCTGACCGTCTCCAACTCGACGTTCTACGGGGATGCGTGGCTTACGGGGGATCAGGTTGCCGTGCGGGATGTCAGCATGGTCGGTACGGGCGACGGTCTGGCCGCCTCGATCACGATGACCAACAACTCCTTCTATGGGTTCACGGCAGCCAACTACGAGATCACCGCTCCTAACTCCGGCGGCGGCTATGGCGCCACCAGCGTGACCGGCAGCGTTACCCTGACGGCCCAGGCGGCCCAGGACTGGAGCTTCCCGGGACCGGGTCCTGACCCGACCGTTGCCCACCCGCCGGGGCCGTTCCTGGCTCCCTACGGCGTGGTCAACGGCGCCCAGCTGACCTTCCCGGTCAACGAAATCCGTCTGGATTCGGCCTCGCCGGTGGGTACTAGCGTGGTCAATCCCACCTTCCTGCCGGGCCAGTTCAGCGTTCCGTCGCCGGTCTGGTCACTCCGCAAGAACCCCGGCAACCACTATGCGATCAATGCGAGCACCGGCGCGATCACCACGGCCGCGGCCCTGATCCCCGGAATGGTCGACGTGGTGGAGATCATGGTTCATCAGGACGGCGTTAACTTCGGCCAGGCCTTCACGGCGGGCGGTCCCACGTACTACGATCACCCGGCCGACGGCTCGTTCATCCACTCGATCTCCATTACCGCCTCGGGCAACCTGCCGCCGGTGTACACGATTACGGCTTCGGCGGGTACGGGCGGCACGATCAGCCCGAGCGGCGCGGTGCAGGTAGCCTCGGGCGGCTCACAGACGTTTACCATAGCCGCCAATTCCGGCTATGCGATCTCCAGTGTTACCGTGGACGGTTCCTCGGTCGGAGCCGTCAGCTCGTATACGTTCAACAATGTGACGGCCAATCACACGATCTCCGCAGCGTTCAGCTCCACATCGGGTAACACGATCAAGATCCTCAAGACGGGCGCCGGTATCGACATGACGTACGTGAGCAACCTGGACCCGGCCTTCCAAAGTGCTGGCGCCTCCAATGTGGTCCAGGTCACCTGCAACGAGTACGAGTGCACCAACAACTCCAATGGCTGGGGCAACCCCAACTGGCTCAACGCCACGGTGGCGGGCACAAGTGACTACGCATTCCTGATGAAGTGGGACATTTCGAGCATTCCGGCCAATGCGACGGTCGCCAAGGCGCAAATCCGTCTGTATGCGACGGCGGGCAACTACGGCGGGTTCTACATCGGATCGATCAAGACAAGCGACTGGACCCAGGGCACCGTAACGTGCCTGAATCCGAAGCCGGGGACTTACTGGGCCGCGGGATCAGGCCAGCCATTCGGTGGCGGGGACGTCAATACGCCTGCATACTTCAGCGAGCCGGTGGCGAATCCCGCCGTCTTCGACGTGACGACGGACGTGCAGGCCATGGTGAGAGGTACCATGCCCGATTACGGTTGGGCGATGGCCAGCGTATCTTCTTTCTCTTCCTCCAGCACTTTGTGCAACGACAACTATGCCACCGACATAAACACAACCACCGCGTACTGTCCGGCACTATTCGTCAGCTACTCATCTGGCGATACCACTCCACCGGCGGCCGTCACCAACCTGGCTATCAGCAACATCACCGCCACCAGCGTCCTGCTGAGCTGGACCGCCCCCGGCGACGACGGCAACACCGGCACCGCCACTACCTACGACGTCCGCTACTCAAGCAGTGCAATCAACGACGCCAACTTCTCCAGCGCCGACCCAGGTCACGGACGTCCCAGCACCTCAAGCGGCCGGCACCAACCAGAGCGTCACGGTCAACGGCCTCACCGCCGGCACGACGTACTACTTCGCCATGAAGACCGCTGACGAAGTGCCCAACTGGTCCGCCCTCTCCAACGTTCCCAGTGCCGCCACCTCGGCCCCGACGGTCCAATTCACCAATGCCAGCGGCAGCGGCGCCGAGAGCGTGACCTCCGTCAACATCCCCGTTTCGCTCAATACCGCCTCCGGCCAGACCGTCACCGTCAACTACGCGGTTACCGGCGGCACGGCTACCGGCGGCGGAGTGGATTACACCCTGGCGTCCGGCCAGCTCACCTTCAGCCCGGGCGTCACCAGCCAGAACATCTCCATGACCGTGGTGAATGACACGCTGCACGAGGCAAACGAGACGGTCATCGTGACCCTCTCCAGCCCGACCAACGCGACGCTCGGAACCAACACCACCTACACCTATACGATCAACGACGATGACGCGGCCCCGACGGTCCAGTTCACCAGTGCCACCGGCAGCGGCAGCGAGTCGGTGACCACCGTGAACATCCCTGTTACGCTCAGCGCGGCTTCCGGGATGACCACCACCGTCAACTATGCGGTCACCGGCGGCACGGCCACCGGCGGCGGGGTCGACTACACCCTGGCGGCCGGCCAGCTGACCTTCAACCCCGGCGTGACCAGCCAGAACATCGTGATGACGGTTGTGGATGACTCCATCCCCGAGTCAAACGAGACGGTCATCATCACCCTCTCGTCGCCCACCAATGCGACGCTGGGGACCAACACGACCTACACCTACACCATCCTCGACAACGACACGCCCGCCATGCCCACCTTTGTGGCCGCGGGAGCCGTCGCCTCCGGCACGGGCACCATCAGCCCGGCGCTGCCGAGCGGTCTACAGACCAATGACATCCTGCTGCTGTTCCTGGAGACGGCCAATCAGACCATCTCCATCAGCAACCAGAACGGCGGTACCTGGACTCAGGTGACCGGTTCCCCGCAAGGCACGGGCACGGCCGGCGGCTCGTCGGCTACCTGTCTGACGGCCTTCTGGTCCCGCTACAATGGGAGCCAAGGCGCTCCGACCACCAGTGATTCGGGCAATCACCAACTCGGGCGCATGATCGCCATCCGGGGCGCCACGACTTCCGGCAATCCCTGGGATGTGGAAGCTGGCGGAGTGGATGCCACCTCGAATACGAGCGGCTCCATTCCGGGCACCACCACCACCGTGGCCAATACCCTCGTCGTGGTGGCCATCGCCACCTCCTTGCCGGACGCCTCCGGCACCGCGAACTTCTCGGGCTGGACCAATGCGAATCTCTCCAGCCTGACGGAACGCACCGACAATACCGTCACCGCCGGCAATGGCGGTGGCCTGGGCCTTGCCACCGGCGGCAAGGCAACGGCCGGCGCCTATGGCGCGACCGCCGTCACGCTGGCGAACGCGGCGGTGAAGGGCATGATGAGCATCGCCCTCAAGCCGTAACGACGAACGGACGACGCGGAGCCGCGGAGGGCATAGCGCGGGCTTCGCGTGCGACCCAACAGGAAGATGAAAGGCACGGCTCCCGGAGGTGAAGGCTAACCCCCCACCCCCGGGAGCCTCCTGGTACGAGCGGCACGGTGTACGTCCGCGTGGTCGACACCAACCACGCCAGCGGCAAGAACAGCCTGGATAGCGTCTGCGTCGACCACATGGTCATCCGGTCGACGCCGTAGGCGCTGAGCCCAACGCCAGTGGCCGGTCGAGCTGGCGCGTCAGTCTGACACCACAACCATCAGGCGGCTTCCCGGGAACGGGAAGCCGCCCAATCCTGTTCGGCACAGCAATTGCCGAGGATAAGCGCCAGCCTTACAGGAGTCTGCACTTTCTGAAGAGTGGCCACGTTTGGTGCGTGCCGGCGGAGCTGCAATCCCTGAGAATGTGGCCGGATTACGCGGCCAAACCCAGCAGGCCGTGTACGAGCCGGCGGATTTTTGCCGGAAGCGGCTGGTCGCGGCTGATTGCCGATAATTCGCTCTGGAGGACCAACCGACGCAACGCCTTGCGACGATCCGCGTGCGAAGGCCGTCGCTGGGCGTCGTCCCAGGGCGAGTCCCGCCGGTCGCACAGGTCGCGGCGCGAGCGGCTCCAGGCCCACAGTTCCACCAGCGTATGCATCCACAGATTCAGATGATAGACCGCCACGTTCGTCCAGATGTTGCGCACCTGCTGCTGGCCGGCGCCCAGACCTCCTTGATGTCGTGAAAGTCCTGCTCGATCGTAGCGCGGTCGGCAAACGTCTCGAGGATCTGGCGAGCTGTCGCCTGCGTATCGGTCGCGAAGAAGGCCAGCCAGCCATGAGATTCCTTGACCAACACCACCCGGATCCGGCCGCCGGCCGGCGCGTACGTCGCCAGGAACGTCTTGCAGGTCTTGGTCGTTTGCTTGTTGTACAGCACGCACTCGACCGTCTGCCAGCCCCGCCTCTGCCCGGCCCGCTTGGCCAGGCTGATGCGGTTCTTGCCGTACCGCCGCGGCCGACCGCGACGCCGCCTTTGGCCTTTCTTGACTGGCGGCGGCAGATCGCGCAGGGCCGCGTCCTTGCGCAGGCGGCCCACCACGACCACCCCGGCCCGCAGGACCGGCCGCAAGAACGGCCGCTTGGTGTACCCGCCATCGACCACGACCTGCAAGGTCTTTCCCGCCCGCTTCAGCAGCCCGGCCGCCCACACGACCAGTTCGGCTGCCAGCACCAACTTCGTGCGGAATCGCCAGCGGCGACAGGCCGGCAGCGCCGCGACCGTCTGGGCCCGCACGTACAGCATCGCCCGCAACGGCAGGGCCAACGGCCCCCAGCGGGGATGCCGCAAGGCCAGCGACAGCGTGACCCAGATATGGCCGTACAGATACTTTTGATCGGCCGGTCCGGGCGTGGGATTGCGATGGATGGCGGCCCCCTCGACCTTCGGCCCGTAGCGCTTCGTGGGCGAATCGTCGATCACCACCAGTGCCCGATCCGGCAGCGGCACAGACCGCAGCAGCAGGCCCAGCAGTTGGGCCGCGACCGATTGGCTCTTGCGTCCCAGGGCCGCCAGGCTGTAATAATAGTCCTGGAAGTCGTCGCGGACCCCGGCGGCGCGGAGCCAGCTGGTGACGGTCCGGCGTCCGTGGGCAAACAGAATGCCCATCAGCAGCACGCCCAGCCGCCAGCGGTTGCGGGCATGCAGCCCGGCCGACAGCCAGTCGCTCCACTCGGCCCATTCCTCTGGAGACGGCCAACGACATTGTGCGGTTGCCATCCTTGGCTCTCCCGTTCATCATGGCGTCCATGCAACCGCTATGGTGACGGGAGAGCCTGCTTTCGTAAACCTCTCGCTACCGTCGTGTTTTCAGAAAGTGCAGAGGAGTATAAGCGCCTTCTTATTGGCGCCAGGGCCCGTGTCGGGGCCTGATCTTGGGTATGAGCCCCAAGCGAGAGCCGGTCACGGAAGATCGGCTGCGGAACTTCAAATACTTCGGCAAGATCCTGCCCTTGCTGGATCGGCTGCATGATGCCGGCACCGCCCGAGACCGGGCCGGCAACCGCCTCCTGCACTTCGACCAGTACATCGCCCTGCAACTGCTGTTCTTCTTCAATCGTGTCCTTTCGGCAAACCTGAAAAAGGCAAAAGGCTCGGGCGGCGGCCTGGCGGGGCCGTTCAATCAAGCCGCAAAGGGGACGCCGCGGGTTGAGATGGCGAGGGCAAAGGGACAGCCGACAGGCCGGGGACGCCCGGTTCATCCCGAGGGGCGGCCTTGTCCGGCTTCGAGCGTGGCCTGGTAGTTCCAGGGCATCCAGTCGGCGGGGGCAGCGGCCAGCTCGCGGCTGTGCTTCTGCAGTTCGGTCAGGTAGTGGAACGGATTGACGCCGTTGAGCCGGCAGGTGTGGATCAGGCTCATGAACAGGTCGCCGACGTGGGCCCCGTTCTCGGTCTTGTAGAAGTAGGCGTTCTTTCGGTGAAGGATCGCCGACTTCAGGGCCCGTTCACAGATGTTATTGTCCAGCGGGGCCCCGGCCACCCGCAGGAACAGGGTCAGCTCCAGCCAATGCTTGCGCAGGTAGGTGATCGCCTCGCCCAGGCCGCTGTTGGGCTCCACCTGCCTCTGCTCGATCTGGGCGTCCAGCCACGCCTTCAACTCGGCCATCGCCGGGCCGCTTTCGACCTGATGGAACCCCAGCCGCTCCTGCGGCGACATTTGCCGCTGCCGGGCGATCGCGTCGTTGGCGTACACGACCTTCAGGATCTCCAGCACATGCAGGCACTCCTCGGGGAAGTTGCCGGCCACGTCCACGAATTTACGACGGCCGTGGGCCAGGCAATGGGCCAGAAGGGTCTTCAGCTCCGCCGGCAGGTTGCGCGACAAGGCATCGCACATTTGGATCGGCGGAGCCAGATCCGACGAACGCCGTTGCAGCAGATCGAACAGGTTCTCCCCCGCGTGCTTGTGCCCGGTGAAGAACAACGCGATCGTCCGTTCGCCGACCTTCGAGATGATCCCCGACGTGAACACGCCCTTGCGGCCGGCCGCCGGGTCCGCCGACACCGCAGTCTCCTCTGCGCCGTCCGCCGCCGAAGCGCCCGGCCCTTGCCCCGCGCTGCCCAAGCCCAGCACCTTCATCGTCGTATCATCATTGTGCAGGATCTGCCCCTGCGCCGCCTGCCGGATCAACTCCCGGCACGCCGGCTTGAGCACGCCCGCCGCCTCGGCCACGATCTCCCATTGCGTGCTGGCCGGCAGCGGAAGGCCCAGCCCCTCCTGCAACTTCTCCAGGCGATGGAACGGAAGACCCGTGCCGTACTTCAGCCGCCCGATCATCGCCGCCGATTCGGCATCATACTTGCCAGACCCCACGCCCGCCGGGGCCTCGGCGGTGAACACCTGCCCGCACAGGTTGCAGCGCAACTTCTCCAGTTCGTACACCGTCCCGCCGATCGGGGCCTGCCCCGTCAGCCGCACGATCCGCCCCGGCTCGCCGCTGGTGTAGACGGTGCCCTTCCTGCAGGTCGGGCAGGCGTCGCCGGCGTGCAGCCTGCTCCAGTGCCACCTGCACAAGCTGCGGCGCCTACGTAGGCCTCCGCGCCGTTGCGGCCGTGCCCCTTGGGCTTGGCGCCCGCGGGCCCCGCCGACGCCGAACCCGTCCCGACGGCCTGGCGAACGGCCTGAATCACCTTCGCCGTCGTCTCCGTGCTGGCCCCGAACAGCAGTTGCTTGAGCCGCTGGATCGAGACGCTCTTCTTCTCCAGCTCCCGCGTCAAAAAGGCCAGCGTCTGCATCGCCTCCTGGAGCGTGGCAAACTCCGTGTCGCTCAAGGCCGTCTTGGCATGCTCCAGGATCACGGCCAGGTCGGCCATCGACAGATCGACCCGCGGTGGGGGCTGGCCCTTTCCCTCACTCGGTCCGGCCTGTGCTTTGGTTGGCGGTTCGTTCATCGTCCACTCCGCCGGCAAGCCCCCACGGCTCATGGCTGGCGGCTCCGATTGTCTTTATCGGACGAGAGTGCACGAATTTATCAACCCAGCCTCCAGACGCCGCCCTTTCAGTCACCGGGCCCCACCCGCCGCCATGCCGGTGCCGCCTGAACACTATCAGGATTGCCGGCCGATAGCAGGACCTGCAACTGGTGGGCCTCCAGCGGCCGGGCGGCCCCGGTTCGACCGGCGGGCCACCAGCCGAACCGTCCGCTTGAAAGACGCTTGTGGCAAAGCCAAAACCCCTGGCCGTCATAGACCAATATCTTCACGGCCGTGGCCCGGCGGTTCCGAAAGGCGAACAGGGTGCCTTTGAACGGGTCCTGCTGGAGCGCCTGCTTGCAGACGGCCGCCAGGCCATCGATCCCCTGGCGGAAGTCCACAGGCTCCAAGGCGACCAGGATGCGCATCTGGGGTGTGATCTGAATCATGCCTGGCCGCCCCAGAGGCTTCGGCTCAGGGCCGCCAGATCCGGGACGGGAACGCCCTTGAGGTGCATCCGCATCTTCGCCCCGCCGGTGTTCTCCAACTCCAGGATACATTCGGCCAGGCCGCCGGGTACGACGGGCGAGGCCAACTCCACGAACGCGGCTGGAGCCTCTCGGCCAAGCCTGGCATTCCCGATCGGTCCGTCCGACCGGTAGTCAGTCTGCCGCCACGTGCCGCTGGACCGATTTATAGTCCAGTCCCAGCGCCCGCGCGGTCGGGTTCAGCCCGTACCGGCCCGCCGCCTTCACAGCCGATGTCCACAGGCTGGCGGGGATCCGCGAACGCCCGTGGCGCGTCTGGCGCCAACGCTCCAAACGCCGGCGAATCGCTTCCAGTCGAGCAGGCAGGTCCTGCCCTATTGCGGTCTTCATCAGCTATCCTCCACGCAGGGTCACCCCCGCAGCGGACGATAGCCGATGCCTCAGGCGGATTCATTCAGGCTTGCCGGAAGGACACCACTTCGACCAGTACATCGCCCTGCAACTGCTGTTCTTCTTCAATCCCGTCAAGGGGGTGCCGGCGGACATGGACCTGACCCTGGCGGATGCCTCGGAGGTCGACCACCTGCTGGCCCATCTGCAGCCGGGGCGGGTTTACGTCAAGGACCGTGGCCACTGCTGTTTTCGGCTGTTTCAGGCGATCGTGGACAGCGGCTCGCACTTCGTCTGCCGGGCGCGGGACAACAGCGTCTATCAGGTCATCGAGATCCAGGTCTACCTGGCGATTATCGTCTGTCTGCTGATCGCGTTGTGGACGGGCAAGAAACCAACCCTGCGGACGATCGAGATGATCCGGTTTTACTTCATCGGCTGGGCGGAACTGGACGAGTTGGAGGCCCACCTGGCCAAACTGCCGGCCATCCCCGTCTGACCCACGCCGGGCGCCGTCGACGCTCGCGGTCGTGGCCTTTCATGTTGCGCCGAATCAGCCGGACTCCTCCCCCGCTTGGCCTCCGCCCGTCTGCTGCGATCCCCGCCATCCCCTCGCTTGGCCTTCAGACTCTTTCTAGCAATTGAAGTGCCGAACAGGATTGGGACAGTCCCTACTTATGACTTGTCCGGGGTTCGGCTTTCGCAAACCCGATCGATCCACATTCCCGGCAGATTCATCCATGCCTTGAGGTTCTTTCGGGTCGGCAGAATCTTGATCCGGGTGTCGAAATCGACCCGGAACTTGCCAGTTGCCAGTAGTCAGTTGCCGGTTGCCAATAACGACAACGGCAACGACGAAGACCGGCTGAAGCCGGGACTCCAACGCCCGCTGAAGCGGGGACTTCGAACGGGGTGTACCCGGGGCAGCGCGGCTTGTCTACTTCGGCCGGACGGCCCACGCCACGGCGTAGCACAAGGCGCCGCCCAGGAAGACCCAGGTAAAGCCCGCTGCGACGGCGATCATCATGCCGGCGATCGAGCCGATGACGCTGGCGACGCCGTTGATGCCCCAGAGGCTCGAGACGGGGGCGCCTTGCGGGTCCTGGGCGTGCCGCCGCAGCCCCAGCGGGAACGGCATGCCCATCAGGAAGCCGAACGGGAAGGTCAGTACGGCTGCCACGGCGATCCGCTGGCCCTGCGTCAGGGGCACGGCGGCCTTGACCACCAACGGCAAGGCGAACGCGCCGACGATCACCAGGGCGATCACCAGCGGGATGACCACGCCGAGCACGCGGTGGATGCGCTGCGGGGCGAACCGGCCTGCGAAGCGGCTGCCGATGCCGCTGGCCAGCAGCAGCGTGAATAGGATCACCACGAGGGTGTAGATCGGGTGGCCCAGGAGCAGGATCAGACGTTGGACGAGGGCGACTTCGACGATGATGAAGCCGACACCGAGCATGCCGAAGTACAGGATCGTTCGGCCGCCCGGGGCGCGGAACTGCAGCAGTTTGCCGGCCAACAGCAGCAGGATGGCAAAGCCGATCACCGCAGCGATCGGGATCGACACCAGCCGCGCGGCGAACGGCGGGATGCCCAGGGGCTTCCAGGTGGCGAAGTAGAAGGGTGGTCGTCGTTTACCGGCGAGGCCATGGTCGGGAAACTGTCAGTGTATTCGGCGAAGGTGGTCTTGCCCGTGAATAGATCGGTGTAGGGCTCCTCGCTCGGCCGAAACGCGGACCAGACGACGTGGGCATCGCCAAGATCGGTCAACAGGTGGTTCGTCGTCTCGGCTGTCAGCGGCGAGCGTGTCAGCATGAACACCGTCTCGACGGGCTCCTCCTGGTTGGTCGGCTTGCGACTCGCTGACGGCGAGGATGTGCTTGCCGATGTCGGGGATGCTCATGTTGCGCTGCTGGAGGAAATCGACGCAGTTGGAGACCAGGCGCGGCACGTCGCTCGGCCAACGGACGATCACCAGCGTGCCGCGGTCGCCCAGGTGGTCGTAATACGCCGCCAGGGCGTCGCGGGTGTAGAGGTAGTTCTCGGTCAAGGCCAGCCCGCCGCTGGCGACCGAGGCCCAGGAGTCCACGAAGCCCAGGATGATCTCGTCGAACTTCTCGTTGGACCGCTGGATGAAGTTGCGACCCTCGTCCATGACCAGGTGCATCCGGGGGTCGTCATACACGTTGCCGGCCCGGGCGCCGAACTGCCGCACGGCGCTGACCATCAGCGGGTTCATCTCCACGCCGGTGACGTCCGTACTGCCCCCGCGAAAGGCCATGACCACGTCGGTGCCGCCGCCCGGGCCGATCACCAGCACCTTGGGCTTGTCGACCAGTCGCAGGGGGAAGGCGCGGAACCAGCGCCGGCCGTCGCTGGGCAGGTTCGTACCGTCCCAGGGCAGGACGCTGGTTTCGGCGTCGCTGTCGATGAACAGCCGCGCGACGTGGTAGTTGTCGAAGCCCTGCACGGCTGTGATGCGCGAGTAGGCATTCCAATGGTCGCTGACGATACGATAGGTGTCCTTGTGTTCGCTGCGGAGTTTGTAGAGGGCCTTGCTGGGGGCATCGCGGATGGTCCACGCCTGCGTGCAGTAGTTGCGGCTGGTTGTAAACACCACGCCGACCAGCACCAGCCCGGCCACGACCTGCCAGCCGCGGCGAGGACTGCGGGCCTCCCCGACGCTCAACAGGACCGCCGCCAGGGCCGGGAGGACGGCGGTGGCCAGGATCGCGGTCTCGGCCCCGAGGCGTCCGATCACCAGGGGCACGAGCAGCACGCCGGCGGCGGCCCCGACGAGGTCGGCGAAGTAGAGCCTGTTGATGTCGTGGCCGTTGGTCTCGAAGGCCAGACTCAGGGCGGCCCCGCCGGCTAGGAACGGCAGCATGCTCAGCAGGAAGTAGAGGGTCAGCCGGTCGGGGGTGAAGGGCAGCTGCAGGATTATGTATAGGAATAGCTGCAGGGCGACGGCCAGCAGGAGCGACAGCCCGATCAGGATGGAGCGGGCCTGTTGCGGGTACTTGGCCAGGCCGAACACGTACACGAAGAAGCCGCCCAGGCCCCACCCCAGCAGCGCAACCGAGATGGCTACGAACGTGTAGTGGTACCAGATGGTCGCGGAGAACACGCGGGTCAGCATCAGTTCGAACATCAGGCCGCAGGCGCTCAGGAGCAGCACCGCGACCAGCCAGCCCGCCGAGGCGCCGCGCGGCACAGCCGCCGAATCCACCCAGGTCTCTGCGACAGACGCTTCCCGTTCCATTCATGCTCTCCGTTGGCCCTGTGGCCTGACTCGAACGAAAGTGGCACCTGCAATGCACGACCCGCCGACACCGTCCCTTTCGGTGAGTTGCCGGCGGCTTCTGCGCCGGCGTAGAGTATCCGGCTGGCTCTCGGGCGGCAAGGTGAACCACGTCAGGCGGGGCCGGCCTGCACCCCGGAGGCTGTGGATGCCGATAATCGCTGGCCTGCGAGTGGGCGGCTCGTGCTCATGCGATGTGAGTTGGGGGATCGCGATCCGCGCCTGCGGGGCTAGCCGTGGTGGGGCCAAGTCCATGAGCGTCGCCGGATGGAACGCCTGTCCGCGCTGTCAAACAGCGCGGTTCAGAAGGCCCGAACAGGGCCTGGCCTCACCCTTCATGCAACATGGCGATCATGAGCTGCGCCGCGGGCAGGGCCGTCACACCCATGCCGCGGGCGCAGCCAGGAGTTAACGTTGGGCTCAGTCTTCCAGCAGGAACACCCGGATCGGGCCGATCAGCTGCGTGTTGCTGCCCTTGAGCGTGCGATCGGGGACGAAGGTGCCGTTACGCGTCGCAATGCTGTCGTAGGAGTAGACCGCGTTGGCGGTACGGTCGACGATGTAGCCGACGCCCTTGGAATCGACCGCCACGGCTGTCAGGTTGACGCCGCCGGAGACCGTCAGCGAGCTGTCCGGCATGATATTGCCGTTGCGGGTGGAGGCGTTGTCGAACACATGGATGCGGGTGTTGGCGTTATCCACCACGAACATGCGGTCGTTGGCCGCGTCCACGAACACGTCGAACAGGCCGCCGAAGGAGGCGCTGGTGATGACCCGTGTGGCAGCCTCTGCGCCGTTGAGGGTGCTGGCGTTGTCGAAGACCGCGACGCTCTTGGCGGCGCCGCTGTTGGCCACGTACAACGTGTCGCCCGCCCCGAAGTTGATCCCGATGGGACTGGGCATGTCCGTGCTGGTGAACGTGCGGGTCGGCGCCAGGTTGCCGTTGAAGCCCGACGTGGTCGCGCCAGTGAAGACCAGGACTCTGGCCGGGGCCAGGTCCGACACGAACAGCAGGTCGCTGGTGGTGCGGATGGCCAGGCTCGCAGGAGTAACCAGCGTCGTGGCGCCTCCCTGGACATTCCGGGCCGGCGCGATATTGCCGTTGATGCCTGCCAGGTCGCTGGCGTTCAGGTACGAGGTGACCGACCTGGCGACGCCGCCTACGTTGGTCACCAGGAGCGAGCCGTCCTTGCCGACGACCACGTCGCTGGGATTGGCGAGCTGGGTCTGCCCACCGGCGAGGTTGGCGCTGGGCGGGATGTTTCCGTTGAGGTTGTTTACATTGGAGATGTCATAGGCGGTGACGCTGCTTCCGGTGAAGTTGGTGACGAACAGGATCGGCGTCGTGCTGACGGCGGCATTCACGCCGACATCGACGCTATCGGATGCCGTGTCCGTCCCGTCGCTGACCGTTAACTGGAACGTCAGCGTCGTCACGCCGTTGGGTGCGGTGAACGTGGGGCTAGCCGTGGTGGCGCCGGTGAGCGTGACCACGGTGCCTGCGGTCTGGGTCCAGGAGAACGTGATCGGGTCACCATCCACATCGCCGCTGCCGGTGCCGTTGAGCGTAACGGTGGCTCCGCTCGTGACGGTCTGGTTGGGCCCGGCGTTGGCCACGGGCGGTTGGTTCGTTGTTTTCCCGGGGCTGGGACAACCGGCCAGCAGGAACGGTACGGACAGCACAACAAGAGGCAACATCCATCTGCGAACGCCGAACTTCATGACAAACCCCCTTCTGTGACATGGACGGATTCCCACGCCAGGGCCGGCTCGAACGCAAGCCCCGATGGCCGCCGTGGCACGTGTACACCCTTCCCCTGGCGCGTCTTTGCCCCACAGCGACATCGAAAAGCACCTGATTATAGACCCGCCTGAAGCGGCAACGGATTCCTGCGCGCAACTGGGCGCCCCGCCTGTGAACCGAAGCGCGTCGCACCGCGCCGCACCCATGCCAGGCGGCGGCGCGTTTTGGGTCGCCCGACTACCGGTTTTGTCGTCCGGTGTCCCCGTTTCTCCCTGTCGGGGCTCGCCCCTTGCCTGGGTGGCACTGGCGCGGGAGAATATGGAAGATCGATCGGACCAGACCCATGAGGGAGAGATCATGAATATGTTTCCGATGACGAACCTAGGCGGTGTGGAAGTCTCGCGGATGGTGGCTGGGTCGAACTGGTTCCTGGGCTTTGCTCACCAGACCCACGCCAAGGGGGAATGGATCAAGCAGTACCAGACCTGCAAGAACATCGCCAACACTCTGGAGGTCTACCTGCGCGAGGGCATCAACGTGGCCATGAGCTCGGCCTCGCCCCTGATGGCTGACGCCCTGCACGAGGCCGAGCAGCGGGTCGGCCGCAAGATGTACTGGATCTGCACGCCCAACTGGGAGATGAAGAACGGCGATCCCGGCCTCGACGCCGCCCGTGCCGGCTTCGACGAGGCCGCCAAGATCGGCGCGACCTTCTGCTGGCCGCACACCTGCGCAACCGATCGTCTGTACGACGGCCTGAACGGCACGATCCGGCACATGGAGCAGCTCTGCCGCGAGATCCGCCAGCGCAACCTGATCCCGGGGCTGTCGACACACCTGCCGGAGGTGATTGTCGCGGCTGACCGGATGAACCTCGACGTTGCCTCGTACATCAGCATCTACAACGCCGCCGGCTTCCTGATGAACATCGAGATCGACTGGGTGCAGAAGGTGATCCACAACGCCAAGCACCCGGTCACGACGATCAAGCCGATGGCCGCCGGCCGGCTGATGCCGTACGTCGGCCTGCCGTTTTCCTGGAGCACGCTGCGGGACCAGGACCTGGTGACGGTGGGGACGCTGACGCCGGACGAGGCGAAGGAGTGTATCGAGATCAGCCGGGCCGCGCTGGAGCGCCGCCAGGCGGACCGCAAGTTGCAGTACACGCGGAGCAAGCAGACGATCGCGGAGGTGGCGAAGTAGAGCGGCCGCTACGCAAACTTCCGGGGCGCCCGCCGAGAGGGGTGAACGGCGACTGCCAGTGCTGTTGGACGCGGAAGATCGCACCGTAGCGGCGCCGGTGCCGTTGGGCACTTGGTGCCGTCATCTTTCGCCCCAGCCAAGCTTCGGTGTTTTCGCTGTGTTCGCCCCAAAGCGCGGGGTCCGCGCGTAACACCCCTGACTCCGAAGAGGTGCCCGTTTGCGCCCAAAGGGCCGAGAAACGCCCATGGGGCCGGAGAAAGGCACCGCGCCCTGCCCGAGTCGTGTCAGTGATCGGCCCAGAAAAGCGTGTTTGGACAGTCCCGGTTAGACTAAAGCGTCCTCATTGTTACTCCTAGGTACGATGGAGCGCTCCGTCGAAAACCCCGCGAGGGCACAACTGTGCAGGAAGAGCAAACCTGGTGGCAACAGCTGCAGCGCGGCGACTTTGAAGGTCTGCGCCGCCTTTATGAAGCGTACCAGGATGACCTGCTCAGCGTAGCAGTTGGCTTATTGGTAGACCGGTCCAGTGCCGAAGACTGTGTCCACGATGTATTCGTGACCATGGCCGGCAGTGCCGCCGGCCTCCAGCTGCACGGCACGGTCAAAGCTTACTTGGTTGCGTGCGTAACCAACCGCGCCCGCTACCTGCTGCGCCGTCGAGAGTATACTGCACCCGTGTCTTCGCAGCATTTGGCCGAGATGTGCGTGGTTACGGACGGGGCCTCCGCACGGGCGGCCATGGATCGTGAACAGGCAACACGGCTGTACGAGGCGTTGTCTCAGTTACCCTACGAGCAACGCGAGGTCATAGTGCTCCACCTGCTCGGGTCCCTAACGTTCCAGGAGATCGCAAAACAGATCGATCTTTCGATCAATACCGCCCAGAGCCGGTACCGCTATGGCATCGAGAAACTGCGGGCGATCCTGACTGCAGGAGCCGAACGATGAAGCCCACAGATGAAACAGAGTCTCTCATGCGGTTGCTGCGAGTCACGACCAGCCAAGCTCTCCATGACCGAGTTCTGGCCGACTCGTTCGAGGCCATGACCACGGTACGCACCAGACACTTGGCCCTGCCGGGACAAATTCGCCAGGCAGCAGGATCGCTTATGCAGAACCGGTATGGCAGAGCAGCCGCGGCCGGCCTTGCAGTGGCGATCGGCCTTTGCCTGGCCTGGCTGGCCTTCGTCGCCAACGGTACCGTCTATGCCTTTCCCGAGACGGTCCAGGCTATGCACTCCGTCCGCAGCCTGCACATGAAGTTCGCCCACGGCGCGTCCTTGCAGGCAGACGCAGCCGAGTCCTGGGCCGAGTTCGACTCAACCGGCCAGGTCATACGTTGCTGTCTCGACTACCCCCAGAGCGACGACGGCCACAAGATCGTCTACTGGCAGGACGAGAAGGCCCAGGTCTGGTTCAAGGACAAGAACGCTTTTCTGACGATCGCCGACAAGTCCGTCGCTTGGCGAATGCTGAGCATGGCCACGACCAACGATCCGAAGACGCTGGTCAGCCATCTTCAGGATGCGCAGGCCCAAGGTCAGGCCTCAATCGCGACGCGGCAACCGTTTGCCGCGGGCCAGCCGATTATCCTGACGGTCACCTACCTCCCTACCAGCCCGCAACCCGGTCGCAGGCAGATCCTCAAGGTGGATCCAGCGACCAAGCTGGTCATGAGCATCGATAAGTACCAGAAGACGGACAACCAGTACCAGCTGCGGGAACGTTTCGAGATCCTCGACTACAACCAGCCGATCAACCCCGCTGTCTTCAATCCGCAGTTGCCCGAGGGCATCATCCGGTTCGACCAGACCGCGCAGCAGGCCGGCCTGCCACAGGATGGCATGAGCGACAAGCAGGTGGCCACGGAGGTCGTGCGCCGGTTCTTCCAGGCCCTGATCGACAAGGAGTATGCCACGGCTGCGCGGCTGCTTAACAACCTGCCTGAGGCGAAGGTGCGGGAGGCGTTTTTCGGCAAAATGCACGTCGTGCGGATCGTCTCTGTCGGCGAACCGACAGCCGGCAGAGAATCCAAGGGTCTGCGGGTACCCGTGACTATCGAGGTCGAGGAAGACGGCCAGGTGCGGCAGTGGTCGCCGGACGGCCCACTTGTCCGGCCAGTTGAGAAGGATCCGACGCGCTGGCAGATCATCGGAGGCATCTGATCTGCAGATCTCACCGGAACATGGAAACTATCCAATACCCAAAGGAGCAAACCATGTGTAAGAGCGTATGGGCAGTCACAGCAGTCGTATGTATGGGCCTGGCAGGTTGGGCGACGGCGCAGGACGGGCCGAGGTCGCAGGATTCCCAAGGGCAAGAGCCTTCCTACCTGGCGGCAGGATTCCTGGCAAGAGAGCCTGAAGCTGACGGACGCCCAGCACGAGCAAGTCGAGGAGATCATGCGCAAGGCCCGTGTCGATTCCCAGCAGGCAACCGAGCCACAGGCCAAACGACAGATCTTCCAGGGCGCTACGGAGCAGATCAGCAAGAACGTGCTGACGGCGGAGCAGCGGGCGAAGTTCGCGGAGCTGCGCCAGCAGCGGACGGAGCCCGCCAAGCCCTCGGAGGGACAGGAGCCGAGTTACCTGGCTGCAGGATTCCTCGCCAGGGAGCTGAAGTTGACGGACGCCCAGCACGAGCAAGTCGAGCAGATCATGCGCAAGGCCCGCGTCGACGCCGAGCAGGCGAGCGAACCGCAGGCCAAGCGCCAGGTCTTCCAGAGCGCGACCGAGCAGATCTCCAGCAGCGTGTTGAACGAGGAGCAACGAGCGAAGTTCCTGCGACTGCGCCAGCAGCGGACGGAACAGGCCAGCCAGCCGGAGGGTCCGGAGCCGCGCGTACCTGGCGGCCGGGTTCCTGGCTAGGGAGCTGCAAGCCTGACCGACGCGCAGAAGGAGCAGGTCGAACAGATCATGCGCAAGGCCCGCGTTGACGCCGAGCAGGCGAGCGAGTTGCAGGCCAAGCGCCATGTCTTCCAGGAAGCGGCCGAACAGATCTCCAAGAACGTGCTGACCGATGAGCAGCAGACGAAGTTCGCCCGGCTGCGCCAGCAGCGGACGGAACAGGCGCAGCATCCGCAGGGGTAGGCGGGAGGCAGGAGCGGACGGAGGAGACGTTTCATGGGCCCGCGAGGTGCCGCTGCATCCAGGGGATGGCATCGACGCCGTTCCAGCGGTGCTGGCCGCCAAAGACGCTGTGGGCCAGGCGGTCGTCCACCTTGAGCAGCTTGTAGGCCTTGCGGGCGATGGCTACCTGCGAGCGGACATTCCTCATGCCACTGGCGCCGTTGAGGGGGTCGGCGTCGCCGCTCTCGATCATGAGCGGCCGCGGGGCGATGAGCGCACCGACGTCACCCATGTCGAAGTTCTCCCAGAGGCGCGGGACGACGTTGCAGTCGCAGTGGCCGGGGATCTTCAGCAGCGAGTCGCGAACGCCGTAGAAGTAGCCGCTGATGACCGCACAGGTCACGCGGGTGTCGACGGCGGAAAAGAACAGCGTCTGCAGCCCGCCGCCGGACAGGCCCGCGCAGCCCAGCCGGTCGGGCAACACGTCCTTGCGGGACAGGATGTAGTCAGCCAGGCGTACCAGGTCGAAGGTCCAGAGGCCTGCCACGGGGATGCCCAGGGGCCCGGCCATCAGTCTGCAAGTGATGGCAGGACGTAGCCAGCGGCATGCTACGGACTTCCTGCTCCTGGCGCTCGCCGAAACCGCGGGCATCCGGGCAGAAGACGCGGAAGCCCGCGCGGACGAATTGCACGCCGTAGGTGTAGTTGTACTTTTCAATCGCCGCGGCTACGTCCGGGTGAACGGCCACGCCGGCCACCGCGGCCTTGCCGCCGCCCCCGTGGCCGTGGGGACAGATGACGGCTGGCAACCGGCCCGCAGCGTCCTTGGGGCTGAGGACGAAGAACGGCAGGATGACGCCGCGCTGGGTCTGGATCAGCCAGCGCTGGCGGACGTGGTCGCCGCAGTCGACGGACTCGGTCTTGCGCGGTTTCGGCGCGGCTGGCGTCAGGCGGTGCAGTCCGAGGATGTCGACGAGCTTCGCGCGGGCGCGCTTCGTCCAGGCCTTCATGGCCGCGGGGGTCTTCGCCTCCAGTCGCATTTGGCGGCCGTGGGCGTCAAAGCAGTCGCTGAAGGCCTTGCGCGAATCGTAATAGACGGGGTAGATCGGGTCTGCCATGGGACTGTCTCCAAAACAGGTTCACCACGAAGGACACGAGGGGCACGAAGAAGCATGGTCGTCCACTTCGTGGTTTTCGTGGTCATATCAGTTTGTGCCGTCTTCCTCCGGCTGTGGGGTCTCGGACCCTTTGCCGCCGAGCCGGTGATACGTGGCCATGTCGTCCTGGATCTCCTTCGTCTGGCCGAGGAAGACGCGGATCATGGCCCGTTGCCGGTAGTTGTCGGCATGGGTCGGGGCGAGGCGGATGGCGGCATCCATATCCTGCAGGGCGTCCTTCCATTCGTAGCGGCCGGCACGAATATTGGCACGAGACACGAGGGCGATCTCGCTGCGAGGATTGAGGGCCAAGGCCCTGGTTATCAGGGTTTCGGCTTGCTCGAGGTGTCCGGCCTGGGGGGCCTTGTTCGCGGCCTGGCAGTTGTCGAAGAAGGTCTTGCGATCGGAGGTGGGCGTGAGGACCTGGAGGCCGCGATCGACGGCGCTGAAGATCGGGTCGAAGGCGCGATTGACCAGCAGGATGCAGACCACGATCATCAGCCAGCGGGAGTCTCTTGGCGGTGAACGAGGCCTTGCGGCCGAGCAGGCAGGGCCAGATCTTCGAGCCGTCGAGCGGGGGGATCGGGATGAGGTTGAAGACGGCCAGCATGACGTTGATGTATACGGTCATCATCAACAGCACGTGGGCGTACCTCATTGCGTCCGCGGCGCGATCGCCCAGGGCAAAGGTGTGCCGCGTCACGTGCAGCAGGGCCAGAGCCAGGGCCGCCAACGTGAGGTTTGCCGCCGGTCCGGCCAGGCTGGTCAGCAGGTAATCGCGCTGTGGGCGGCGGAAGTTATAGAGATTCACCGGCACGGGCTTGCCCCAGCCGAACGGCAAAAGCAGGATGGCCAGCGTGCCCAGGGGGGTAAGATGGCGCAGCGGGTTGAGACTGACGCGTCCTTGGCGGCGGGCGAAGTCGTCACCCAGCAAGCTGGCCGACCAGGCATGAGCGAACTCGTGGACCGTCAAGCCGATGAGCAGGCCTGGCAGCAGCACAAGGGACTGGTCGGGGTGGAGGGCCAATCCCATCAGGGCACCTCCTTGGCTGGGGGATCGAGCGCCTGGCCGGCCAGGGCGGCCTGGGCGGGATCGAGTTTTTGGAGTTGGGCCTGAAGGGCGCGGGCCTCATCGAGAAAGCCGATGGCCGCGTTACCGAGGATCTGGTACGAGAGTTTGTGCCGCGGCTCGAGCCTGGCGGCCAGAAGGTGCGCGTCGGCCCGGTGGATATCGCCGTCGCGCTTGGCCAGGGCCCACAGGGCCATTTGGGCCTGCGGCACGTCCTCGATGGTCAGCAGGTGCATCGCCCGCTGGTGCGCCTCGTCGAATCGCTGGTCCTGCACGGCCTCCCACAGCAAGGTGGTGAGGACCTGGCGAGTCAACAAGGGTTGCAGGTCGCGGCGGGAGGCCCAGCGGCGGGCGAGTTCGCGGACGGCCCGGCCGTCGCCGGTGCCGGTGACCAGGAGCCACTCGAGCAGGTCGAGCATGCCGTTGCGGTCGGAGCCTGCCTGTTTGCCCTGCTGGAGCAGGTTCCAAGCGAGGTCGACCCGGGCGGCCTGCAGGGCCAACAGTCCGGCGTAGGCGGCGATGGCGGGACAGGTCCGGCCCTGTAGCCAGTGCCGGGCCTGGGCCAGGGCGGCCTGGTCGCCGGAGGTACTGTTGGCAGCCGCCAGGGCCAGGCAGGCCGCGTCCGGGTCACGGCCGAGCCACCAGGCCATCGCGTACAGCGTGCCGGCCACGCGCACATTGCCGCAGGCGGCCAGGCGGCCGAGCCACACAAGAGGCGCCGCCAGCAGGGTCGCTATCCAGCGGACGATGAACATCGACGAACTCCGGATGCATCGGCGGTGAGCGCGGGTTCAGGTGCCGCCCGGCGGCTTCGCCGCGGATCAGTGGTCACTGTACCAGATGGGACCTGTCTGCGAAACACCCGCAGTGACTCCGGGGAGCGCGGGGCCCGGCAACGATTCGTGCGGCAGCGTTGCGCCTCAAATCCGATTGGTTCGCAGCCACCGTGCCCTGTCAGTGGAACGCGGAGGGGGTCATCCATCGCACCGGGACGGTAGCGGGGACGGCCAGGTATTGTATGCCTGCCGGCATCTCCGGCCAGAACGAACCTCTCGCACGCTCGATTTCGAGGTCTTCGTCACGCCTACCAGCCAGCCGCAGTGCAGGTGTGTCACGTGCGGCGGCTTGTACGAGGCGCCGGCGCGGCTGGCGCGGCGGTCCGAGCACCCACACGGCCGGCCGATGCAGGAGCGGGGCGCGGCACGCGCGGTCGATCCACACCCTTACGAGCCGGGATCCGGGAGCAATCGGCGGCATGATCTCACGGCATGCGACACTCGCACGCTTGCGAGAGACGGTTATCGCAGGATAGTCCCGGTCGCAATCCATAAGTGACGATGAACGCTTGCTTTTCGAGTCCGTGCGGAGAGTCGTTGTCGCGTTTCGGCCGAGGCGCAGTCGGCGGCGGCGAGGCGCAGCGACGAGCTGCGTGCAACGAGTGTGTCAGCAGGCGCGCAGCGGCCGGGGTGCCGGGGTTCTGTTAGGTGGGAGCCGGCCGTCTTACAAAAAACTTGACCAGCGAAAAATGTGCGCTAGGCTAGAAGTGACATTTGTAATGGCTGCTTTGCTGGCGGTGGCCTTCCCCGCGGCGGACACGGCAGCGTGGCGAGGTTCTGCGAAGGAGCCTTTGAGGAGTCCCGGGCGGCCGAAATGGGATCGGCCGCCGTGACCGTCGGGCTATCGGGCGTCGCCGAGGCAGGCAGGTTGTGGGGCGCTGCGGGGGACGTTTGTCGCGAACGCCGGGGCCATTCGGACCATGTGCAAGTCACTCGTGGGGATCAGCAGTGCATACCGCAGTTGCAGCGGCGGAGCACCAGGCGTTGCGGGGCAGCCGGTTCAAGGGCAAGACGGGAGATACGGTGGATCGTGGGGTTAGGAAGGCGGTCGAGAGGTTCGCCTCGTACCTGTCCATTCCCGCGTCTGTCGGGGTGCCGAGGGTGTAAGAGGCTAGCTCGCACCAGCCCACCCCCGACAGACGATCCGTACCATCGATGCGCGTCTGCCTTGTGCAAAGGGGTTACCCGCCTGCGCGGGGTCGGACCGCAGGAAGTCCGGGCGCGGGGTCAATCGTTGTTCTAGTTGGGTATAGTTTAGAAAGGTGCAGGCCGCAGGGGTTCCGGACCGAATTCGGATATGGTCGACACATCGGACAGCGTATCGCGCGTACAGCAGCCACCCACAGAGGGCGGCGGGCTCGTGCCAACGGCCCCCGTGGACGTTCTTCCGGGGCCCTGGTGGCTGGTGCACACGAAATCGCGGTGCGAGAAGGCCCTGGCGGCGGATCTGGAACGGAGGGGCATCGGGTACTTCCTGCCACTGGCGCGGATGCGTCGGCGGCACGGAGGGCGGCCCGTGGAAGTCCTTCTTCCGCTGTTCCCGTCGTACGTGTTTTTCTGCGGCGGCGCGGATGAGCGGTATACGGTACTGATGACGCACCGGGTTGCGCAGGTGATCGAGGTGGTCGACCAGGAACGGCTGAAGGATGAATTGCGGCAGATTCACCGGGTGACGGCCAGCCAGCAGGCGGTGAACATGTACCCGGGCCTGCAGCGCGGGCAGCGATGCCGGGTTGTCGCCGGACCGCTGGCCGGGCTGGAGGGCGTGGTCCTTCGGAGCCGGGACTGGTGCCGGGTGTACCTGGGGGTCGAAGCCCTGGGACAGTCCGCGGAGTTGGAGATCGATCCGTCGCTGCTGGAGATCGTCGAGCCGGCAGATTCCCCATAGGGCGAAGAGGTCGGGTCGAGCGGGGGTGAGGTCGGGAAGTGACTGGCGGCTGCGTTTTGCGTGCCGGATGCAGCCGAAGGGGACGGAGTCCAGGCTGACCGGCGGCTGGCATCTCCACTGCACATGCACGCAAGCCGATGCGTGCCATTACCGTTACGACGTTTGCCGGAGAGCGGGCCGCGAACGTGCCGCGTCGAACGGCGCCGCGGACGTTACGCGCGTGGCCCGGATCGTTACGGGGGACAGGCCGATGGCTGGGCACTTGATACCGGAAGAGGCGTGGCAGGCGATTGAACCACTGCTACCCAGGCGACCGCTACATCCCAAGGGCGGGCGCCCGGTAATCGCAGACCGGGACGTACTGACGGGGATCATATTCCTATTGAAGACGGGGATCGCCTGGGAGGACTTGCCCACAGAGATGGGTTGTGGTTGTGGGATGACCTGCCTGCGCCGCCTGCGGGAGTGGCAGCGGGCGGGTGTCTGGCCACAAGTCCAGCACCTGCTGCAGGCGCACCTGCGGGACTCGCAACGGATCGACTGGTCGCGGGTGCGGATGCGCCCGGTTCCGCGGCCGATGCCGGAGCGGCCAGACCTGTTCGCAACGATCGGTCCGGGGACGATTGCGGCTCACGTGCCTGACGTAGGCGGGCCGGACTCGAACGCGGTCCCGTCGCAACCCGACAGCGCGACGCTTCTGGCGTCGCCGCAGCACTGGATCAGGCGGGACCGCCAGGAGACGAGGACACGGACGTGAAGACGATATTCGAGACGAAGCAGGTGCAGGGGATCGTATTGGCCGGCGTACACGCCTGGGGCGAGTCGGCGCTGGAACAGGTGTGCCCGCGGCCGCTGCTGCCAGTAGTGGGCCGCCCGCTGGCGTGGTATGTCCTGGACTGGCTGGGGCGCCAGGGAGTAACGCAGGGGAGCATCTGCGCCAACAGCGACACGAGGGTATTCCGGGAGTGTCTGGCCCATGCGGCACTGAACGACATGGCGCTAACCTATTACGAAGACACGATGCCGCGGGGGCCAGCCGGGTGCATTCGTGACGCGGCGATCAGCGAGGCGGACACGCTGGTCGTGGTGGAGGCAACGGTCGCCACGGATATCGACCTGGGCCCGTTGCTGGCGGCGCACCGACAGGCGCGGGCGGCGCTGACAACCGTGGTGGCCGGTTCAGCGCCGCTGAACCCGCCGGTTTGTACGTCCTGTCGCGCAGTGCAGTGGAACAGATTCCCGAGAAAGGATACCAGGACATCAAGGAGACGTTGATCCCGCGGTTGTATGGGCGCGGCGAGACGGTGCTGGCGTACCGGGTGGAAGACGGCCGGAGCCTGCGAGTGCGGGACGCGGCCTCCTACCTGGCAGCGAGCAGTTGGGCCCTGGAGAACGTCGTCGCCAGCCTGGGCGGTGCCGCAGGGCTACAGGAAGGCGGGACAGGCATACATACACGAGACGGCGGAGGTAGCCGACACGGCGCGGCTGGTGGGGTCGATCGTGGTGGGCCCGCGGTGCAGGATCGAGGATGGCGCGACGATCGTGGGCTCGACGACGGTGGGCATGGGCTGCCGCATCGGGGCCGATGCAGTCGTCAGCCGGACGGCGCTTTGGACCGGTTGCCGAGTCGAGCCCTGGGCGATCGTGGACCACTGCATCCTGGTGCACGGAGCGGTCGTTCCTTCGGCCGGGGAGGTCCGGGACCTGGTATGCCTGCCGGAGACGGTTCTATCGCTGGATGCGCGGGCGTTCTACTGGGCCCTGGAGGCGCCGCCGCAGGGCACGCCAGACCTGCTGGACATGATGCTGACATCCGGACGGATTGACGGGCGACGGTCGGCAGGCGGCGCGAAAGGGTGGCGTGTGTCGGAGTTGCCGGCAGCAGCGGGTAGAAGCGAGTAAAGGGCCCGCCGAAGGCGGCATGAGAGTGTGCACATGCCTCGATGGTCACAAGAATCCCAAGCATGGTCAGTCTTGTCGGAAGGCGCGACATCGGGCACGCGGTGCCTAACGCCGGTGCTGCTGGACAGTCCCGCAAGTTTTGGGCGGGGCGACAGCAAGCGCGGGTCGGTACTGCTGCTGCCGATGGGTTCGGGGCTGCTGTTGGATGATCTGTGTGCAGCGGCGGCGCCACTGAGTTCGGGGCGGACGCTCCTGATTGCGGCGCCCGGCGTCGGCTACGACTCGGGGAGGCAGCGGGCGTCGGTACGAGTGGTCCAGCCAGAGGCGATCGGGCAGGTGCTATCCGGGTGCGAGACGGGGGACTACCTGCTGCTGGTCGAACCGCGCTATTGGCCGCTGACGGGTTACGACTTCGAGTGGATCGTTCGGCAGAGCCAGCTGAGCACCGGCGGGACGTACGCGGTAGCGGTGGGTCGAAGCGAGCCCGGGCGCGGGAACGCGTGGAGTGCGACGGACAGGGCCGTGTGCGGCGGGTACAACGGCTGTACAACACGGCCGGCTGGACGGGCCCGGGCGAGGGTCGGGTGATCTGCGCGGTGATACCCGGGCGAGCGCTGCAGGGGGTACGATTTGAATCGCTGGGGGACTTGCGCAACCGAGCTGGCGGCGCGGGGGTTGCTGACTCACGACCTGCCGGTGTCATCGGACGTGGTGGATCTGGCGGAGCCAGCCGGGGTGCTGTCCCTGGCGGAACAAGCGTTGGATGCGCTACTCGCCGGGCCGGTCGCGGCGGGCCTGAGGGTGATGCGACCCGGGGTGCTGGTCGGCAAGGGTTGCCGAATCGCGCCGACGGCGCGGCTGGTCGGTCCGGCGGTGCTGCAGGACGGGGTTGTGGTGGAGGCGGGCACGGCCGTCGTGGGGCCGGTCATCGTGGGGGCGGCAGCGCGGATCGGGGCCGGGGCCGTGGTGGCGCGGTCGGTAGTGCTGCCGGGGTCGTCGATCGCGGATGGAACGGCGCTGTGCGGCGAGATCGTCTCGGGCCGGCGGAGCAACGAATCAGGCGGGGGCGATTTGGCAGCCGGGCACGCGTCCGTGCGGGCGCTGGACAGGCTGCATTTCGCGGCACCTGGCGGTGGCGGACCTGCCGCGTCGAGAGAGAAGCCATCGGCGGAAGCTGCAGTCGGCGATCAAGCGGGGGCTGGATGTGGTCCTGGCGGGGATCGGGCTGCTGGTTCTTTCGCCGGTGTTGCTGGCGGCGGCGGTGCTGGTGAAGGCGACTTCGCCGGGGCCGCTGTTCTTCATTCACCGGCGGGAAGGGTGGGGCGGGCGGGAGTTCGGGTGCATCAAGTTCCGCACGATGGTGCCGGACGCGCACAAGAAGCAGCGTGAGATGTACGACCAGAACCAGGTGGACGGCCCGCAGTTCAAGATCGAGAAGGACCCTAGGGTCACGCGGATCGGCGCGATTCTGCGGCGGACGAACATCGACGAGCTGCCGCAGCTGATCAACGTACTGGCCGGGCAGATGAGCCTGGTGGGCCCGCGGCCGAGCCCGTTCCGGGAGAACCAGATCTGCGTGGCGTGGCGGAGGGCGCGGCTGTCGGTGCGGCCGGGGATCACGGGGGTCTGGCAGATCTGCCGGGACCGCAACACGGACGCGGATTTCCACCAGTGGATCTATTACGACCTAGCCTACGTGAAGCATTTCTCGCTGTGGCTGGATGCGAAGATCCTCTTCTGGACGGTGGCATCGCTGGCCGGGCGCAGGCGGGTCGGTTTCCAGCGGCTGATCAACGAACTGGCAGGCGGGAACGGGCAATGATCAAGGATGTTGCGACCAAGGTGCTGCGGGTGTTGTGCGACGAGCGCGGGCGGCTGATGGAGATGCTGCGCTGCGACGATCCGATTTACAAGGGGTTCGGGCAGGTCTACCTGACGTCGGCGTATCCGGGCGTGGTCAAGGCGTGGCACTACCACCGGCTGCAGTGGGACCATTTCGTGGTGGTGTCGGGCATGATGAAGGTCGTGCTGTACGACCCGCGGGAGGATTCGCCAACGCGAGGCGAGGTCAACGAGTTCTTCCTGGGCGAGCACAGCGCGACACTGGTGCAGATCCCGCCGATGGTCTACCACGGCTTCAAGTGCATCAGCGAGCGGGAGGCCATCGTGATCAACTGCCCGAGCGAACCCTATCAGTACAAGAACCCGGACGAGTACCGGGTGGATCCGCATACGAACGACATCCCCTACGACTGGGCGAGAAAGGACGGGTGAGTCATGAAGGGTGTGATCCTCGCGGGGGGCCTGGGCACCCGGTTGTTGCCGCTGACCCGCATCACCAACAAGCACCTGCTGCCGGTGTTCAACCGGCCGATGATCCACTACCCGATCGAGTGCCTGGTGGCAGCCGGCATCCGCGACATCATGATCGTCACGGGGGGCAACCACGCGGGAGACTTTCTGCGACTGCTGGGCAATGGCAAGGAGTTCGGCCTGGACGACCTGCACTACACGTACCAGGAGGGAGAAGGCGGCATCGCGGACGCGTTGCGTCTGGCGGAGCACTTCGCCGACGGCGACAAGATCGTCGTTGTCCTGGGCGACAACATCATCCAGAAGAACATCCGCCGGGCGGCGGGGGACTTCTTCACGCAGCGCCGCGGGGCGAAGATCCTGCTGAAAGAGGTGACGGACCCGCAGCGCTTCGGCGTGGCGGAACTCGACGGTGAGCGGGTGATCGGCATCGAGGAGAAGCCGGCCCAGCCCAAGAGCAACCTGGCTGTGATCGGCATCTACATGTACGATCCGCAGGTCTTCGAGATCATCCAGACGCTCAAGCCGTCGGGCCGGGGGGAACTGGAGATCACCGACGTCAACAACGCCTACATCGCGGCTGGGACGATGACCTGCGAGGTGCTGGACGGTTGGTGGACCGACGCGGGGACGTTCGAGAGCCTGCACCGGGCGAGCAACCTGGTGGCCGAGGGCGGGGCGAACGACGTGGAGGATGCGACGACCCACGGCAGGGGACAGGTTCCCGGGGACAGGGGACAGCAGGAAGCGGCGGGCGTCGGCGGACGGGCATCGGCGGCCGGTCGTCAGCCGTTGGTGGTCAGCGGTTGAGCCAGCCGTTCATCTCGATCGGAGCATACGCGTGAGAACGTACCTGGTTACGGGAGCGGCGGGCTTCATCGGCAGCAATTTCGTGCGGCAGGTGCTGGACGAGGAGCCCGAGGTGCGGGTGATTGCCTACGACGCACTGACCTACGCGGGCAACCTGGAGAACCTGCAGGACTGCCTGGAGCGGGACAACCTTCAGTTCGTCAAGGCGGACATCTGTGACGGTGCGGCCGTGGAGGCGGCACTGGCCGGCGGAGTCGACGCCGTGGTCCACTTCGCGGCCGAAAGCCATGTCGACCGCAGCATTTTGGGCTGCAGGGAGTTCATCCGCACGAACGTGCAGGGCACGCAGGTCTTGCTGGATGCCGCGCGGGCCTGCCAGATCGGCTGTTTCCTGCAGGTGTCGACCGACGAGGTATACGGATCGCTCGGGCCGACGGGGACCTTCAGGGAGAGCACGCCCATCCAGCCGAACAGCCCGTACAGCGCGAGCAAGGCGGCCGCGGACCTGCTGGCGATGGCATACCATCACACGTACGGGTTGCCGGTCGTGGTTACGCGGTGCAGCAACAACTACGGGCCGTACCAGTTCCCGGAAAAGCTTATCCCGTTGTTCATCACAAACCTGCTGGAAGGTAAGCCCGTGCCGGTCTATGGCGACGGACGAAATGTCCGCGACTGGATCCACGTGAACGATCACTGCCGGGCGATCCGGCAGGTGCTGCGGCGTGGCCAGACGGGAGAGGTTTACAACATCGGCGGCAACAGTGAGCGGACGAACCTAGAGATCACGCACGTGCTGCTGGCGGCGGTGGGGGCGGGGCCCGAGATGATCCGCTACGTCAAGGACCGGCCGGGGCACGATCGCCGGTACGCCATCGACTCGACCAAGATCGCGACGCAGCTGGGCTGGCGGCCGCAGGTGGGTTTTGAAGAGGGCCTGAAAGATACGATCGAATGGTATAGGCGCAATGAGTCATGGTGGCGCCGCATCAAGAACGGGCAATACCGTGATTACTATGAGACGCAATACGATCGTCGCTGACTCGATCTTCGTGATCGGTGCAGCCGGGCAACTGGGGCAGGAGCTGGTACGGCCGTACGAGACGTGCGCGCCGGAAGCCGCTGTGCTGATGCAGGGGGCGGACTTGCCCGAGGTGGACATCACGGACGCGGCGCGCGTTATGGCCGCGTTGGAGCGGGTGCGTCCGCGGGCGGTGATCAACGCGGCGGCGTACACGGACGTGGACGGCTGCGAGACGCACGCCGAGCAGGCGTACGCCGTCAACGCGGCGGGGCCGGAAAACCTGGCGCGTGCCTGTCGCCAGGTCGGCTGCAAGCTCGTTCACGTCAGCACGGACTACGTCTTCGACGGGCGCAAGCGGACGCCGTACGACGTTGATGACCCGGTCAACCCGCAGGGGGTGTACGGCAAGAGCAAGGCCGAGGGGGAGCGCCGGATCCGCGAATCGGGCGTGGATCATGTCATCGTGCGGACCAGCTGGCTGTTCGGCACAGCCGGCAAGAACTTCGTCAAGACGATCCTGGAGAGGGTTGCCCAGCGCGACGAACTGCGGGTGGTGACGGACCAGGTGGGACGGCCGACCTATGCGCCAGACCTGGCGGCGGTGCTGTTGGCGCTGGCCCAGAGCGATCTGGCCGGGACCTACCACTTCGCCAACGCGGGGGAGTGTTCCTGGCACGCGTTTGCGACAGAGGTCCTGCGTCAGGCCGGCTGGCTCAAGCCGGTCCGGCCGATCAGCGCGGCGGAGCTGGGCCGACCGGCGCCGCGTCCAGCGTATTCGGTGCTGGACACGCGGCGGCTGACGGATGACACGGGGATCGTGCCGCGTCCGTGGCAGGCGGCCCTGGCGGATTGTCTGGCCGGGCTGCAGCGGCATGTGGTGGAGCAGGACACGATGACGCAGGCCTGAGAGCGATCGACGAGGAGGGATGCATGGTGCGGGACCAAGCGACATCCGTTCCCAGCGATGCGGCCGCGTCGGGCGAGGCGAGTCTGTCGGTGGACGAACGCGGCGAGGTCGACGTGTCGATCATCATCGTCAATTGGAACACGCGTGACCTGCTGCGAGACTGCCTGGGGTCGATCTACCGGCACGCGGGCGGCGAGACGTTCGAGATCATCGTGGTCGACAACGACTCGCAGGACGGCTCGGCTGCGATGGTGGCGGCGGAATTCCCCGAGGTGCGTCTGATCCGCAACGGGGCGAACGTGGGCTTCGCGGTCGCCAACAACCAAGGCATAGCCATCGCGCGCGGCCGGTACGTGCTGCTGCTGAACTCGGACACGGTGGTGCTGGAAGGCACAATCGTGCAAAGCCTGGCCTTTGCAGAGGGCAACCCTCGCGCCGCGGTGGTCGGGTGCCGCACGGTGTTTCCCGACGGCATGCTGCAGGTCAACTGCTACCAGTTCCCGAGCCTGCTGAACCTGTTGCTGTCGCTGAGTCACCTGGCAAACGTCTTTCCTCGGAGCCGCGTTTTCGGGCGCCGGCGGTTGACCTGGTGGGACTACGATACCCCCCGCAGCGTCGACGCGGTGGCCGGCTGCTTCATGCTCGTGCGCAGCCAGGCCATCCGGCAGATCGGTCCTCTTGCCGAGGACTACTTCATGTACTCGGAGGACACGGACTGGTGCTGGCGGTTCGCGCGGGCGGGCTGGGACGTCCTGTACACGCCGAAGGCGCAGCTGATCCACGTGCGGGCGGCCAGTTCCAGCAAGTGCGAGGCGGCGATGCGCCTGCAGGAGCGCCGCAGTCTGCTGTTGTTTCTGGAGAAGAAGTCGGGCCGGTTCGTCCGCCGGATTGCGAACCTGATGTTCCTGTGCAGCTGCCTGGCACAGGTGCCGGTGCTGGCCGTGTACCGGCTGTGCGGCCGGACCCGCGCTGCAACCGCCCGAAAGACATGGCCTCTGACCACGGCGGCCTTGAAGTTCCATCTGTTGGAAGGGATGCGCGGCGATCTCCAGGACCGTCGCGTCGGATGATGTGAGCGCCGGCTGTCTCCAGGGGGAAGGCTTCGAGAGCCCACGGGGTGAGCGTGTCGGGCGTCCCGGTACTGCCGGGAGCGCGAAAGTCCGGGGATGCATTTCATGGAAGGACGATCATCACGATCCGAGCAGATGTTCCGGCCGGCGGATCCGCATGCGCGCCGGCAAGACGGGGTCGGGGTACGGCCCGCGCGGGAAGCGCAGCCGATGGCGACGGACACCATTGCCCTGTCTCATAGTGTCTACACGGACTTCGCCCAGGTGGAGCGTCTGCGGGGCCCGTGGAACGACCTGGCCAGTCGGACCGGCGACCTGATGGCGTCGTACGAGTGGTGCGAGACGTGGTGGCGCCACTTCCGGCAGGACCGACAGTTGGAGATCCACGTCCTGCGGGCAGGCGAGCGGCTGGTGGCGGTGCTGCCGCTGCTACGTGAGAGGTTGGCCGCCACTCCGGGACTGCGGGTCCTCAAGGTGCTCGGGAACGATTACACAATCGATGCGGCCGGGTTGGCGATCGACGCGCGGTACGCCGGGCCATTCATGACACGGGTGTTGGACAGTCTCGATGACGGTGGCGACTGGGACGCCCTGTACCTAGGGCAGTTTCGCAGCTACACCGGCGTGGTGGAGCCGCTGGCACAGGCCGCAGCCGGCCACACGCAGGTGCAGACGGTCATTCTGGGTCTGTGCGATGACTGGCACACGTTGTTCGACCTGCCCGAGACGTACGAACAGTACGTGGGCTCGCTGGAAGGGAATGAACGCCGGGACACGCTGCGGCGGGAGCGAAAGCCTGCTGAAGGCCCGCGGCGCGCAGATCGGCCCGGTCCGCCTGGCTGAGCAGGTGCCAGCCGCGATGGACGCCGTGATCCAGCTGCACCAGCAGCTGTGGGTGGGTCGCGGACATGCCGGGCACCTGGGCGGGCACCCGGCGGTGGTGGCGTTTCACCGCGAGATGGCGGGTCGTCTGGTCGTCAGCGGCCAGCTGGCGCTGGTGACAGCGACGGTGGATGGGCAGATCGTGGGGGCCGGCTACGGATATCACTTCGGCCAGCGAACGCACACGATGTTTCGCGGGTACCGCAACGATGAACCTTGGCGCAGCTACGCCCTGGGCCGGCTAGTACACTGCGGGCAGGTGCGTCAGGCCATCGAGCACGGCAGCCGGCTGATGGAGGACGCCCGGGGCGTCTTCGACTACAAGTTCCGTCTGAACGGCTACCTGGCGCCGGAGCGCTCGCTGTGGATTGTGAGGCAGGGCCGGGGCACACTGGCGAGGTTCCAGCTGGGCCTGCGGACCGCGTACCTGCTCCATGCCTGGTACGGACGGATCTGGCAGGACACGGTGGCGGTGAAGTTGAGGATGCACCGGCCGACGTGGCACTGCTACATACGCAGCTGACTATCTGGCCAAGCTGTTCAAGCGGATGCGGGCGGGCCTGTCGGGCGGACCGATGCTGTGGGAAACGGACCGTGGGGCAACGCCGCCGACCGGTCATTCCTGATCGATACCTGTAAGATTCTCCAAGGTTCGTCGTGCCAGAGGCCATGTTCTTGTGGAGGTCCGCGATGGGCGTTACTCCGACCCCGGCATCGGCGGTGCCTGGCACCCTCGGGCAGCTCCCGGATCTTGCGTCCCAGGGCCAGACGGTCGCCGATCGGTCCGCGGTATTGCGGCACCGGGTTTTCAGTAGTTTCGCTCAGGCTGAGCCGCTACGGGCGGCCTGGGAAGAACTGGCGCAGCGCTGCGGGGACCTGTTCGCCAGCTATGACTGGTGCCGGACCTGGTGGCGGTACTATGGGGGAAAGCGTCGCCTCCAGATTCACGTCGTACATGATGGCGCGGACCTCGTGGCGGTCCTGCCGCTCTTTCGCGAGACGGTCTGGCCGCTGGGGGTTCCGCTGCGGGTGATCCGCCTGGTCGGCAGCGATCACGCGCTGACGCCGGCGGGCCTGGCGATCCAGCCGGAGTACGTCCGGCCGGTTTTTCGCGGGCTGCTCCAGCGGATCGAGCGCCAGGGCCACTGGGACCTGCTGCACCTGGGCCCGCTGTTGTTCTACATGGACACGGTGGAGGTGATGGCCGAGGTCCTCGCCGCACAGCCTACCGTCGGCCAGGTCATCTCGAACGCGCAGGGCAGCTGCGTGACGGTCTACGACCTTCCGCAGACCTACGAGCAGTATTTGGGCGGTCTGGGCAGCGAGCGGCGCAACATCCTGCGATGCGAACGAAACGCTACTTCGCAGCAGCAGGTACAGGCGAGCGTGCCCACTACGCAGGAGGACGTGCGCAAGGCCATGGCCGAGCTGGTCCGCCTGCATCAGCACCTCTGGATCGGCAAGGGTAAGCTCGGCCAGTTCAGGGACTGGCCTGACTACGAGCGGTTCCACTGCGAGATGGCGGAACACCAGGTGCAGGCGGGCCGCCTGGCCCTGGTCACTGTGCAGGCAGGCAGCCAGACGATCGGCGTCGAGTACGGCTACCACTTCGGCGCGCGGACCCACGCTCTGATCCGCGGCTACTGTGACGACCAGACGTGGCGGACCTACAGCATCGGTCGCATGCTTCATTGCCACATGGTCCAGCAGGCGATCGGGCGGGGGTCGACACTGCTGGATGATGGCCGGGGGGTATTCGAGTACAAGCGGCGGCTGGGAGGCCGGCTGCGTTGCGAACGGTCGCTGACGGTCGTGCGCAGCGGGGTGGCCATTCGGTCACGTATCTGGCTAGCGATGCGGTCGGCCTGGTGCATCCACGCCGTCTACGGCCGGATCTGGTTCGATTGGCTTCGCCCCAGACTGGGCTTGCCGGCCAGGCCGCTGCGTTGCTGCTACATCCGGACGAAGTTTCTGGCGCACCTGCTCAAGCGGACGCGGTTCACCCTGCACGGCGTGCGGCAGCTCGAGCACGTGCCGTACGACCAGGCCGGGTCAGCCTGTTCACTGGCAGCACCCGTCCAGCCGAGCGCGGTAGCCGCGGCTGAGGACAACGGGCAGGCCAGGGTCCTCACGAAGAAGGACTCGGGCACGCATGGGCCGCTACCGCAGCAGGCGGCTGAAAGGGAAGCAGGTTAAATGAGCCAGGCACTGCCGAGTTACACCGTTGACAGGATCAGGCCTCCCGCGCCATCGCCGCAGATGACGGTAGCTGCGCTAGCCGAAGCCGCGCAATCGCTGCGCTGCCAAGTCCTGACGACCTGGGAACAAGCCGGGCCATTGGCGGATGCCTGGGATCGCCTGGTGGAGCAGGTCGGCGGCGACGTGTACTTCACCTTCGACTGGTGCCGCACGTGGTGGCGGCACTATGGCGGGACGAGCCAGATGCGCATCCTGCTGTTCTGGGATGCGGAAGTGCTGGCGGGCCTGTTGCCGGTAGTCATCGATCGGATATGGGTTGGTCCGGCGCCGATCCGGTTGGGGCGTCTGCTGGGCTCCAATCATACGACGATCGTGCTGAATCCGCCGGTATCCGCGGAACACGCCGAGACGATCTACGGCATGTGCCTGCGGCAGCTGCTGGCGGAAGGAGACTGCGACGCGATCTGGTTCGGGCCGCTGGCGGGGCACCGGCCCCACCGTGCGGCACTGCGGCGGGCATGCGAGGCGCTCGGTGCGGCGGTACGGATCGTTCGCGACCGCGACAGGGGCGTGCATACGATCTTCCACCTGCCCGAGACCTTCGAGGAGTACCTGGCGTCGATCGACAAGGCGCAGCGCGGTTATTACCGGCGCAGCCGGCAGACCCTGGAGAAGCGCTTCACTGTCCAGGTGGACTGCCCGGACGACCCGGATGAACGGGCGGCGGCATTCGAGGACTTCATGGTCCTACACGCGGCCCAGTGGCGTACGCAGGGCATGCTGGGGCACTTCGGCGACTGGCCGCGGTCCGGGGACTTCAATCGTGACCTCATGCGGGTCATGGCCCGCGCGGCCGTCTGCTGCTGGAACGCTTTCGGGCGGATGGGCAGGCGGTGGCCTATGAGTATACTACCGGCTGGGGGACTGGCTCTACTGGCGTTTGCCCGCCCGGCGTAGCGGCGAGCCGTGGGAGCGTCTGGGCATAGGGCGGGTCTCGCTGATCAACCACATCCAGACGGCCATGGCAGCCGGCGTTCGGCACATCGAGGGCGGCGCGGGACACTATGACTACAAGGTTCGCCTGGGCGCGACGGAATACCCGCTGGGCTCGATGGTGATCGCGGCCGGGGGGACGGTGGCGGGTCTCAAGTCGGAGGTGCTGGCGCATTGGGGAGATCTTCTGCACCGGCTGTACTACCAGGCCTGGTTTTCGAAAGTGGCGCCGCGTCTGCCGCTGCCGCGCCGCCCGCTGTGGGCGTCGTGGATGCGATCGCACGTGTAGTTCCGGTTGGAGAAAGCAGAGGAGCCGAACCGTGGCCACTACGTACTACAAACTCGACCTGTTCACGCGGGCCTTGCGCAGCTGGCATCCCGTGTCGGCGCTGGGCCTGGTGTGGCGGATCGTCCGCACGCAACTGCTGTACGAACGGAAGTACGTCTACGGCTTGAGCATGTCGGAGCTGGATCGGGTGCCAACGTTTGATATCGGCGGTTACCGCGTGGAGGCCATGTCGGACCCACCGAAGATCAGGCAACTGGCCGAGGAGCTGCAGGCCTATCCGGGGATGCTGCCGGACGACTGCTGGCGGCTGCACGCGGCGGGGGCGGTCTTCTGGGTGGGACGGCTACATGGCGAACTGGCCAACCTGGGGGTGAGCCGACGCGGCATACCGACGTGGAACTACTTCTGGCCACTGGTGTCGGGCTACGTCAGCCTCAGTCATTTCGCGACCATTCCCAAGCATCGCGGGCGAGGGCTGTACCCGGCGCTGCTCGCGCACATTGTGCGTGAGATGGCCCACGGCCCGACCGAGTACTTCCTGGTCGAGTGCGGGGACTGGAACAGCGGGTCGCGTCGCGGCATCGAGCGGGTGGGCTTTCGGCACCTGGGATACGGCAAGGCGACGGTCCGCGGGCGGCTCAGCTGGTACCCCCTGGCGCCGGAGGCAAGGGGAGTGGAAGTGTTGAACGGGCGATGCCCGGTGAAGCATCGGGTGCTGGCGGAAACGGCGCAAGTGCAATCGTGATCTTCGGGTGAACGGATCCTGCCATGAGCGTATATGCTCGACACGGCACATGGGTTCGCGCGGTCTACCTGCTGATTGCCGTGCTGTGGTGGGTGGGGAGCCAGGTGGCCGGGCTGCTGCGCGGCCGGCGCTGCGGGGTAGTCGTCCTGTGCTACCACGGCATTACGGACGGGCAGCGGCGGCGGTTTGCCTGGCAGATGGCCCGCCTAGCGGACCGCGCGATCGACGCCGCGGACGTGGAGGCGGCTGCTCGATCGGGAGAACGGCGGCTGCGGGTGTGCGTCACCTTCGACGACGCCTTTGCCAACCTGCTGCACAATGCTTTGCCAGTCATGCAGGCAGCTGGAGGTGCCGGCGACGGTCTTCGCCGTCGCAGGCAATCTTGGCGAGCGGCCCAGGTGGCCGATGCCTCCGGGACACCCGGAGGCTAGGGAGATGACACTGTCAGCCGGGCAGATCAGCCGTGCGCAGGGTGGGCTATGCCGTATCGGCTCGCATACCCTGACGCACCCGGACCTGCGGGCCCTGTCGCCGGGGTCGGTCCGGGAGCAACTGGTCCGGTCGCGGAACCGGCTGCGGGAGATCGTGCAGGGGCCCGTGGAGGACTTGGCCTTGCCATTCGGCAGTTACGATGTGGGGGTGCTGGCGGCAGCGAGGGCGGCAGGGTACAGGCGTGTCTTCACGCTGGACCCGTGCCTGCGACCGCTCCAGCCGGGCGTCATCGGGCGGTTTTCGATGGCACCGGATGTGTGGGCATGGGAGTTTCGGCTCACCTGCGCCGGGGGATATGCATGGCTATGGCCCTGGCGGCGACTGCTCCGGCGACTGCGACGAGAACGGGCGGTGGGGCCCGGGAAGGAAGCTGTGCTGGCATGAAGGCTCGGATCGACCATCTGGACCGGGCGGACTGGAGCCGAGCGGCCGCGGAATTCTCCGATTACGGCTACCGGCACGTGTGGGAATTCGCCGAAGCCAGCGCCAGCGCCTGGGGGCATGCTGCGATCACGTCGCGATCCATGATGCAGACGAGCTGATCGGGCTGGCCGCCGTGCGGATCAAGCGGTTGCCGGTGGTGGGCTCGGGGATCGCGTACGTAAGCGGCGGGCCGCTGGTGCGGCAAGGCGGAGCCGCCGATCCTGCGCGGCTGACAAGGTGCCTGGAGGCGCTGCGGACGGAGTACGTACATCGGCAGGGGCTGGTGCTGCGGGCATTGCCTGCGCTGGGTGGCACTGAATGGAACGCTGCGCAGCGCGGGTCTTCGCGGACCTGGGCTTTGGGCCGGCCAGCCAGGGAGAGCGCTACCGGACGCTGCTGATGGCGATCGACCGGCCCGCCGAGCTGATTCGAAAGGGACTTGAGCAGAAATGGCGGAACGGCCTGAACCGCTCGGAGCGCAACGGGTTGTCCATTCGCAGCGGTACCGAGGAGGGACTGTTCAAAGAGTTTGTCGGATTGCACCGCGAGATGCTTGGCCGCAAGGGGTTCGGCGTGGATCTTCCCGCGGACTTCTACGCGAAGGTCCAGGAGGGGCTCGACGATCCGGAGCGTTTCGTCGTCAGCCTGGCGGACGCGGGGGGTTGCGCCGTGGCCGGCCACGTGGCCAGCATCCTGGGCGATACGTGTGTCTATCTCCTGGGCGCCAGCAACCGGCAGGGGATGGAGAGCAAGGCGTCGTACCTGCTGCTATGGCACACGATCCAGGCGGCACAGTTGCGCGGCTGCCGCTGGTATGACCTGGGCGGGATCGACCCGCAGGGCAATCCCGGCGTCTACCACTTCAAGCAGGGCCTGGGCGGGCAGGACGTCTTCGCGCCCGGGCCGTTCGAGCTCAGGCCGGCCGGGCTGCGCCGGCACATCGTGCGGACCGGCGAGTGGATGTACCGGTCGGCCCGAACGCTGCGACTGGCGGGCCGGGGGATCGGCCGCTGACCGACGGCAAGGAGGCGCGCACGTGAAGCAGGAGCCGGTCATGGCCCCTGCGCTATCGCCGCGGATCTCGCACATCAGCGCCGGGAATGAGGCCTTGGAGGCCTTGCTCCAGCGGCTGGTGAAGGTGGCGCGGGAGGGACTGGGCAGGATGTTCGTGCCGGAGCAGGGCCGGTTTGCCTTCACTCGAAAACGGCAGGTGGATGGGCGGGTCGCTCTGGATGGGACGAGCTCGCGGTACGGCGCGATCAGCGTGCTGGGCGCGCGGCACCTGGACGAGGAGGCACAGCGCGAGATTTTCGCCGGGCACACGGCGGCGGAGTTTGCCGGGCAGATGGCGGAGGAGCTGAACGAAAGGACGAACCTGGGAGACCTGGCGCTGGTAACCTGGGCAGCTGCAGAGATGTCGCTGCCGCAGGTGCCGCAGGCTGTCGAGCAACTGCGGCGCCGGGATGGGGCCGGTCGTGAAGCGTATACCGTGGAAGCGGCCTGGGTGCTGGCGGCGCTCGTTGCGGCGCGGCGGCAGGCGCCGGTACAGGACCTGGTCCGACTGGCCAGGGACAGGCTGCTCGGGATTGCGCCTGTGCGCAGCGGGATCTTCCCTCATTGGACCCACCCGCGTGTCGGGCCCTGGCACCGCCGGCATGTGGCGTGCTTCGCGGACCAGGTGTACCCGATCCAGGCGCTGGCCAGGTACCACAAGGCATTCGGGCACAGACCGTCACTGATGATCGCAGCCCGCTGCGCGGAACAGATCTGCCGTGTGCAGGGTTCCCAGGGGCAGTGGTGGTGGCACTACGACTGCCGGACGGGGGAGGTGATCGAGGGCTACCCCGTGTACACGGTGCACCAGGATTCCATGGCGCCGATGGCGCTATTGGACCTGGGAGAGGCGGGTGGACCTGGCTGTGGCGACGCAATCCGCCGAGGGCTTGGATGGATGGCGCGGGCGGCGGAGGTGGATCGGTGCCTGATTGAGGACGACCTTGCGTTGATCTGGCGGAAGGTGACGCGGGCCGGACCCGGCAAACTGGCCCGACAGCTTCGGGCGGCGACGAGCCGCATTCACCCGCGCCTGCGTCTTGGATGGCTGAACGGAGTACTCCGGCCGAGGTCGATCGACTACGAGGACCGGCCGTATCACCTGGGCTGGATCCTGCACACGTGGCTGGGGGGACCATGAGCGGGCTTGTTTCGCGTGTGCCGGTTCGACGGCTGCGTGTCGCGCAGCTGGTGGAATCCGGCGGCGACTGGCGGGTCCGCCTGCTGCCGGGCCTTGGGGATCGCCTGAGCCGGTGGTGGATCGCCCGCAAAGACCGGCAGCCGGCATGCGGCAGGCCTGACGTGACTGCAGCGGACCCGTTGCCGGAAGTGGCGGGGGAGCGGGCCAGACATGGCGCCGCGACAAGGAGAGGACAGATGGTAAGAATCGTACACCGTCGTTGGGGATCTGAGATCACCGGCTCGAGTGACAGCGGCCGCAGGGGTGTAGAGGCGGGCACAGCAGCGGCCCGGCGGGAGTTCGACGGCGTAATCTGCTTCGGAGACTCAGACTGGTGGTACCACAACCGGGGCCACTATGACATACAGATGATGCGGCAGTTGGCGCGCCGGGTGCCGGTGCTGTACGTCAATTCGATTGGGGTGAGGGTGCCGCGAGTCAGCGAAGGCGGCATGTTTGTGAATCGGGTGCGCCGCAAGCTTCACAGCCTGCTTCGCGGGTTGGTGACGGTCGAGAGGAACTTCAGTGTGTTCAGCCCGCTGGTCATGCCGGGAAAGACCGGAATGGCCTGCAGCCGGATGCTGATGCTGCTGCAGGTTCGCTGGGCGGCGCGGCGGCTGGGCATACGGCGGCCGCTGGTGTGGGTCGTCTGTCCGCCGGCTGGCCAGATCGTGGACGCCTTGCGGCCGGCCGGGGTGGTCTATCAACGGACCGACGCGTACGAGAACTTCCCCGGCGTAGACCGCGAGATGATTCGGGGGCTGGATCTGAGGATGAAGGAGCGGGCGGACCTCACGCTGTTCTGCTCGAGCTGACGTGCTGGCGCGGGAAGGCGGCCAGTGCCGGAACACCCTGTTCGTGGACCATGGCGTGGACTTCGAGAAGTTCGCTGCGGCCGGCCGCTGCAAGAACCTGTCGGATACGCAGACGTGCATCCGGGGCAACGGGCACAACATCGATGAGTGCATGAGGAGTTGCCGCGGTGCGTGCGGTGTGCGGCGGCTGCCGGGCCCACGGGTGGGCTTTGTCGGCGGGATCGACAGCCACACGTTCGACTCGCGGCTGTTTGCGGAGGTGGCCAGCCAGTCGCCGAACGTACACTTCGTGCTGGTCGGGGCCTGCTCGCTGCCGGACGGCTGGTGCCGGGCGCCGAACGTCTGGCTGCTGGGGCAGCGGCCGTACGAGCAGGTGGCCGACTATATGGCGGCCTGCGACGTGCTGATCATGCCGTGGAACCGCAGCGACTGGATTCGCGCGTGCAACCCCGTGAAGCTGAAGGAATACCTGGCGGTGGGGCGGCCGGTGGTCAGCACACCCTTCGAGGAATTGCGGCGCTACGACGGGCTGGTACGCGTGGCGACCGACAGCGATTCGTTTGCCGGCCAGATCCGGCGGGCACTGAGCGAACCGATGGTGGCCGAGCGTCTGCGCGAACGGGTCCGCGACGAGACCTGGCAGGCCAAGGCGCGGCAGGTGTGGGCGGAGGCTAACGCGGCTGGGGATCGTTTCGCCGGCCGCGCAGCAAGCGGATGCCCCGGCACCGGCCCGGCCTGATGGGCGGGACCCAGCGGATGCAGGTACCGCGTTCGATGAGCCCGCAGCAAGTCTCCGGCCAGCCACTCGAAGACTCCGTCCAAGGGGCGCCACCGGGCGAGATGTCCCTGACAGGAGCGCAGGGGTGGTCGGCAGCAGACGCGGATGAGAGCGGCAGCCGCACGCAATCACGACGCCGGTGGCCGGGGGCGTGCAACGACGGGGTTGCCGTCCCGGGTGAAGATTCCGACGTATGATGTGCAAGAACCGATGATGGAGCAGACATTGGCAGACGCATTTGAAGCGCGCAACCTTTCTTGAGGTGGAGGAATCGCTCGCGCGGGCGCCGCTGAAGACGCAATCGGCCCGAGCGCCATCAGCGGGGCAGCCATCATCATGGGCTCGAAGATCGCCTGCCTCCTGTTGGGGCTGGTGAGCACGGCGTTCGTCGCCCGCCTGGTCGATCCTTCGGACTACGGCCTGGTTACGATGGTTCTGAGCGTGACCGCCTTCCTGACGGTGCCGTCGGACTTCGGGCTCTCGCAGGTGACGGTCCAGAAGCCGCACATCAGCCAGGAGCAGCTCTCGACGCTCTTCTGGATCAACCTCGGCTTCGGGAGCGTGCTGGGCCTGATTACGCTGGGCATCGCGCGACTGCTGGTCTGGTTCTACCACGACGCGCGGCTTCTGGGCATCACGCTGGTAGTTGCCGCGACCTTTCCGGTGGCCGCGCTGGGCGTGCAGCACGAGGCCCTGGTGCGGCGGCGCGATGCTGTTCGGCCGGCTGTCGGTGGTACGATTTCTGGCGACGGCCGGCAGCGGGATCGCCGGGGTCCTGATCGCCTGGTATGGCGGGGGCTACTGGGCCCTGGTCTGCCAGTCGCTGGTGCTATGCCTGTTGAGTTCGGTCGGGGTGTGGATGTGCTACCGCTGGCTGCCCGGTCTGCCGCGCCGCTGCAACGATCTGCGCCAGATGCTGGGTTTCGGCGGCAGTCTCACCGGTCACGGCATGGCCACGTACCTGGCCGGCAGCCTGGACAAGGTCCTGCTGGGCCGTTTCTGCGGCGCCGACTGCGCTAGGGCTGTACGCGACGGCCAACACACTGATGAGCAAGGCCATGGCGGTTACGGGCTACAGCGTCGGCGAGGCCGCCATTCCCGCGATGAGCCGTGCCAACGGTCGGTCGCAGTCCGCCCGCGACGTTCTACCGCCGCATGCTCCAGTTCACCGTGGCGATCGGCCTGCCGATCTGCCTGATCAGCATCGCGGCAGGCGCACGAGGTCGTTCGCCTCCTGCTGGGTAGCAAGTGGACCGCGGCGACGCCGCTGCTGCAGCTGCTGTTTGTAGCCATGCTGCCTCGCATGGTCATGGCCTCGACCGGATGGGTCTATATCTCCGGGGGCCGGCCCGGCCGCATGCTCCGCTGGCAGCTGCTCTGGTCGCCAACGGTGGGCGCGGCATACGCCATCGGGCTGCCCTGGGGGGCGGTCGGCGTGGCCACGGCCTTCGCGATCGTCTGCTGGCTGGGACTACTGCCGGCGATTGCCTATTGCTTCCGTGGCACGGACTTCACCCGCCGCGACGTGCTGGAGCCGGTCGGGTGGCCTCTGTTGTGCACGTTGATCGCCTGGGCGGGGGCTTCCGGCGCGTCGTGGTTGCTCGCATCCAGTCAGGCCGGTGCGACCTCGCAACTGGCCGTGTACGTGGTGGTCTTCCTCGTCCTGTACGGTCTGGCTGCGGTGCGGACCGTGCCGCTGGTCCGTCAGGCCGCAGGCAGGATGCGTTTTGGCTGGCGTCGGAACGGCTTGTCCACTTCATCTGTATTGGAGGAATGACGGGATGAAGATTGCTTTGGTCCTCCCCGGTGGCACCGGCGGCGGAGCGCGGAGCGTGACGCGCATCGCGGAAGGGCTGCTGGCGCGAGGCCATGATGTCCAGGTGCTATGCGGTGCGCCGCCCTGGCGTATTCGCGAGAAGGCGCGGCAACTGTACCTGGCGATCCGGTACGGGCAGACCGGCAGCTGGCTGCGGACGTTTCGCGGCCGGGCGCGTCACTACCCCTATGGGCGGGTGACCGCCAAGGTCGTGGGGTCCAACGACGTGGTGGTCGGCGTCGGCGTGGACTGCGCGCTGTGGATCGCGGATCTGCCGGCTGCCTGCGGGATCAAGGTCTACAACAACCGCGGCGCGGAGCCGTGGATCCGGGAACGAATGGAGCGGGCCTGGTCGCTAGGCATGCCGTGCATCGTCAACGGTGCGCATTTGGTGGCGGCGATGCGCCAGTCCGGCTGCACGGCCCCGATCCACATCGCCCACAATGGACTCGACCGCAGCCAGTACTACCCCGTCCTGCCGGAGGACCAGCGCAGCGGGGTGGGCACGGTCTATCACGGCGGGCACGTCAAGGATCCGGGTTTGATCCTGGAGGTCCTTCACCGCCTTCGCCGGCAGCGGCCGGATCTGCCCCTGCTGGCCTTCGGCGGCTTTCCACGGCCGCGTCACCTGCCTGCCGACACGCAGTACGTGCGTTTCCCTTCGCTCGACGTGGTCCGCACGTTCTACAGCCGCTCGAAGGTCTGGTTTCTGGCCAGCCGCAGCGAGGGCCTGCCCAACCCGATCCTGGAGGCGATGGCGTGCGGCTGCGGCGTGGTCAGTACGGACTGCGGCGGCCCGCGGGATATGATTGTTTCCGGGACGAACGGGTTCCTGACGCCGGTGGGAGACGCGGAGCAGATGACCGCGCGGATCCTGCAGTTGCTGGATGACAAGGCGATGCGGCAAGGGTTCGTGCGGGCCTCGCAGAAGGTGCTAGACCATTTTACGTGGCCGCGGGCGGTGGAGGCCTTTGAGGTGGCACTGGAGGCGATCGTCGGCGCGACTGGCAGGAACCAGGACGCGGCCTGAGAAGGACCCGTCAGGAGAGTTGGCCCGGGGCGCTGACACATGGCCAGCGGCCTGGTCACCGGCGGCGCCGGCAGTCCGTTTGTGACGGTCCGCTGAGAACAAAGGAGGCATCTCAGATGAGTACGAATGTCGCAGGAGCATCCAGGCTTTCCCTCCTGCTGGCCAATGCCCAGCGCGCGGCGGCGGCCTGGCTATGCCTGGCCAAATATGCCACCGTTCTTCCCTTCCACCCGACGCTGGATCGGCTTCGCCGCGCCGCTCTGACCCGAGAGGTGCTCGCCAGTCGGCTGCCGCTGGTGCGGCTGGACACGCTCGTGGGGCGGTCGATTCCGGATGCCATGCCGATCAGCATCAAGGCGGTGGCGCAGCATCATGCCAACTGCAGCATCTTCGAGCTTCTGGCGATCCGCTTGATCGCCACGCTCGTGAGCCCGAGGAGAGTGTTTGAGATCGGCACGTACGACGGGCGCAGCTCCCTGGCGCTGGCCGGGGCCCTGGGACCGGACGGCGAGATCGTAACACTCAACCTTCCGCCGGATTACGTGGCCCGCAAGACCTCCGGGGACGTGACGGTCGACGAGGGACTCTCCGCCGCGGTCGAAAGCGGCTGCCGCTGGCGCGGTATGGAGGAGGCCAGCCGCATCCGGCAGGTGTTCGGCAACTCGCTGGAGTTCGACTTCTCGCCGTACGCCCCGTGCCAGCTGGTCTTCGTCGACGGCGGACACAGCGAGGACGTCGCTGGCTGCGATACGCAGAACGCTCTGAAGATCATCGACCGAGAGAATGGGATCGTCCTTTGGCATGACGCGACCCGCTACGGCGTTCGGCCGATGCTGGAGCGACTGAGGGCCCGGGGGCACCGAATCTACCTGATTGCCGGGACGAGCCTTGCCATACTGCGTTTTGTGGTTGGGTCCGAGGTGGACCTCGCATACTGAAATGGCGATCACCTGTTACATGTCCCGCTACCCCTGACAAGCGGTTTCGAGGAAGGAGTGACCGATGAAGCTCGCAGTGAAGGTCTTCTGCCTGGCCTGGCTGGCTACAGGCATGGCGCCGGTCTTGGCGGCGGATCGGTACCTGGTGGTCCGCTACGACGACTATGCTCCATACGCCTACACGTACGCCGCCGCACCCGGCGCCGACGACGCGGCGCCGCGGCCCGTCCAGGCGGCTCCGGAACTGGAGACCAGACTCTTTGATCTCTTCCGTCGCCACCATGCCCGCATCGTGGTCGGAGTAATCCCGTTCCCGATCCGCGAACCCGGCAATCCTGCCAAACCTACCGCGGCCACGACTCCCACCGCCAGCTGGCTCGCCGACGCGGATAACCCCTGGGTCGTACTCCTGCGGCGCAGCGTCGCCGACGGCACGGTCGAGCCGGCCCTGCATGGCTATGAGCATCGGTGCAACACGCAGGCGGGACACCGACCCGGGGAGTTTGCCGGTCAACCGGCGGAGTGGCAACTGGACGCGATCCGCCAGGGCCGCGACGCCCTGAGCCGCGCGATCGACAGTTCCGTCCGCGTCTTTGTGCCGCCCTGGAACAGCTGGGATGCCGGCACCGAGCAGGCCCTCGAGGCGCTCGGCTTCGAGTGGTGCAGTGCCGATGCCTATCACGCCGACTACGGGGACGGCTGCGTCCGCTTCGTACCGCAGACCGCCAGCCAACCGCAGCAGGTGCTGGCGCTGCTGGAGAGAGGGCAAGCTGTTCCGCCGGGCAGCATCCTCGTGCTGACAACCCACCCCTTCGATTTTACGGGGCCTGTCGGCCAGCGCTATTTCCGGTCTCTGGAGAATCTCCTCCGTCACGTCGATGCCGATCCCAGCTGGGCCTGTGTCGGGCTGGGCGATCTGCCGGACGCGGCACTATCCCAGTGGCATTTGCGATTCCGTCGCGCCGTTGCCTGGGATCGCATGGCTGAGTTGGCACAGGACACGGTCGGCGTGTCGGCGCTGGCGCCGGCATCGCTCGCGGTATACGAGCCCGAAGCGCCTACGCGGGGCGAATCGCACGTTGGCGCTGGCTCATCGGCGTAGCCATGCTGGCATCGGCTGCGGCTGGATGCATCCTTGGCTGGCTGGCGGGGCAATACGCGATGGCCTCCCGTCGGGTGGTGCGCTGGCGGCCCTGATGTGCGGGTTGGCGGCCGTGGTGTTGCTGGCCGGGGCCATGTCGATCCAGTCGCGCGGCTATCACGTGCGGGGGGCGCGGGAACAGGCGTTGTGCCTGGCGGTGGGCCTGGCGGTGGGCCTAAGTATGGCCAGGCGGTCACGCCCGGGGAGGGTCGCGGCGGCTGGCGGTTCAGTGGAACCAGGATATGACGGTTCGCTTGCACGAAAGGTCTGAGCCTGTGTTTGCCCTTTGTGGTATCGGCCAGCCGCGCAGGCTGCGTGTCGCAGACGTTGCCTGGCGGTGGAGGTAGTAAGGACATGGAGTGGCTTACCATTTGCATTGCCATGGCGGGTGCTCTTGTCGTGCTGACGACGAGGCCTTGCTGGGGCCTGGCTGCCTACCTGGCGAGCCTGATGTGGTATCCGGAATATCTGCGGATCAACATTGGTGCGGAGTTCAGCGCCCCGCGGATCATCCTGCTGGTCCTACTGGCCCGCTGTCTGGCTGATCGCGCCGTGACCCGGCGTTTCCGCTGGACGTCGCTGGACAGTCTGGCGGCGGCGTGCATGGTGGTCTTCAGCGCGGCGCTGGCCATGACGACGCCCCTGACGGCGTGGCTCACCAGCCAGGCCGGCTTCGTGATGGATACGTTCCTGGTGTACCTGGCGGTGCGACTGGCGGTGGCGGACCGCGGCAGCCTGGCGTTCGTGGCCAAGGCCATGGGTGTGATCCTCGTGCCCCTGGCGATACACGGTCTCGTCGAGATGTGGACGGGCAGGAGCCTGTACGTGGGCCTCGGGCAATACTGCTCGTGGGCGCCCTTCAAAGGGATGTTCTACCAGGAACGCTATGGACTCAACCGCGCCATGGGCCCGCAGGGTGAATGTATCATGTTCGGCCTGAACTTCATGGCCTTCCTGCCGCTGCTCTGGCTGCTGCGGTACGAGGGCGGCCCCTGGAGATCTCTGGCCGGTGTGATGGGCCTGTTCGCGATCCTCGGGACTCTGTCCACGATCTCCAGCGGTCCGATCATGGCCACGGGAATTGTGATCTTCGGGCTGTTCCTGGAGAAGGCCCGCTGGCTCGTCCGGCCCCTGCTCGGACTGTTCCTGCTGGCCTGCCTGGGCATCGAAGTGGTCAGCAACAACCACTTCTATTACGTGCTGGGCGATCTGGCCATGGACCCGGAGTCGGCCTGGTACCGTGCGCGGCTGATCGACGTGGCCATCCAGAAGCTGCCGGAATACTGGCTATACGGATACGGGCATGCGAACCCCGGCTGGGGCCCGTTGATCAACGGCATGAACTGGACGGATGGCGTGAACGACTACATCGTACACGGGATCCTCTACGGCATCGGCGGGGTCGCGATGTACACGGCGCTGCAGGTGGCGGCGATTCGCCGGATGGTGCGGATTGTCCGGCACTCCCGCCACGACTGGCAGCGCTCCGCCGCCTGGGCCCTGGGCTGCACGCTGGCAGGGCTCATGGTTTCGTTCTGGTCGGTGTCGCTATTCGGCACGATGACAACGATCTACTACATCCTGATCGGGCTGATTGCGTCACTGGATGCCCAGTTCTGGCCACAGGTGGCGGCGCGACCGCGCCGTGCCGTGCGGTGGCCTGCGGCGGCTAGGCCCATCTTCCGGCGGCCGGCCGTTGCCGATATGGGAGAGTTGAGATGAGCAAGGTGGTGCGCCCCCTGAATTGCCGGCCCCTGGTGCGCCGGGTGGCCGGGGCTGCACGGCATCCGTACCGGAGGGCCGCTCGCCCGGCAGCGCCTGGCCCTGGCCGAGGATCCTCGGTGTGTCCCTGGGTGACCCGGATTCGCCCGTGACCTATGCGGGTATCCCGTTCCACTGCTTTCAGGAGATGCGCCGCCTGGGGGTGTTGGTGGCCACGGCCAATAGCCTCATTCGGCGGCGGCGAGACTACTTCCTGGGGTTGGCGGACATTCGCCGCTCGCTACTGGATTGGCGGCCGCACCGCAATGCCCTCTGGCGGTTCTACCCGCGTTCGATTGGCGCCTGTCGCGGCGCTTCCAGGCCCTGGAGCGGGCCCTGCCGGAACACGACGTGGTCCTGCAAATCAGCGGGGTCGGGGCGATCCCCTTGCCGCACGTGCGTCTGGCGGCCCACGTCGAGATCTCGGTCCAGACTGCGACGAGCCTGCCGGAATTCGCGCGTGAGTATGGCTTTGCGGGCCACTCCCAGCGGGCCCTGGCGCGGGCGGTCGACGGGCAGCGCCGGTTCCTGGAACGCTGTGACCTGGTCTTTACCAATTCCAGTTGGTGCGCAGACGACCTGCAGGCAGCGGGCGTGCCGGCCGGCAAGATCCGCGTTCAGACGCCCGCGGCCAGCACCGCAGATCCGGGACCGGTCCAAAGGCGCTGGGACCGCTGCAACATCCTGTTCATCGGGCTCGACTGGTGCCGCAAGGGTGGGCCGCAGCTGCTGGAGGCGTTCCGGCGGGTCCGGTCCGTGCTGCCAGACGCGACGCTCGGTCTGGTGGGCTTGATTCCGGAAGTCGGCGGCGCGGGCGTTTGCGTCTTCGGGCGGCTGCGCAAGGACCAACGTGACCACCGCGAGAAACTGGAGCAACTGCTGCGCGAGAGCACGATCTTCTGCATGCCGTCTTCGTGGGAGAGCACCGGCCTGGTCTATATGGAGGCGGCACTGTACGGGCTGCCCGTAGTCATGCTTAAGGGGCAGGGGAGGGAGAGGATCTTCCCGTCGTCGATGGCCGTCCACCTGGACGACCGCAACCCGGATACGCTGGCGGAGTGCCTCATCGGCCTGGCCCGCGATCCGGAGGCCATGGAGCGGATGGGCCGCGATGGCCGGCGCCATGTCCTTGAGAATTACACCTGGCCGGTCGTGGCGCGTAAGATGCTTGACGAGATCAGCAAGCTGTCCACGCAAGGAGCCCCATGACTACAGTGCGCGAAAGCATCGCCGCGGCCTTGGCCGCGAGCCCTCCGTCGGCCCGGCACAGCGAACTGATCGCCGTGACAGCCACGTCGCTGGACGAACTCATGCCCTTGCGCGAGGACTGGCTGCGGCTCTACAGCCGCCAGCCGATCGTTACTCCCTGGCCGCACCCGGATCGCTACTGCGCAGAGCTGCGGGTGCCGAAGGCGGATGTGGCGCCGCACGTGACGCGTTTTCGCGGGGCTGCGGGCCAGTGTGGCATGGTTGTGGGGCGGACGGTCACCACGAGGCTACCGTGCCAGGTCGGCTACCTGAAGGTCGATACGCCGCGGGTCCGATTGCTGCACGTGGTACACGGCGGCCTTCTGACCGATGGCACGGCAGAAGTACGGCTGGCGATCCTGGACCATCTCCAGGGGCTGCTGCGTCGCCGAAGTGTGGACCTGATCTCCATCAACCATCTGCCCCAGGAGCACGAATGCTATGCCGACCTTCGGCGGGCCGGCGCGGTTGCGCAGCCGTCTGAGCGCCATTGGCTGTTGCGCCTGGAGGGCTCCTACGAGGACCTGCTGGGCGCTTCACCAAGAAGCACCGCTACAACATCCGGCGAATGGACCGGCTTCTGGCGGACCATTTTGGCGGGGAGGTAGCGTTGCGGCTGTTCGAGCGGCCGGACCAGATGGAGGAGTTCGCACGCAAGGCAGCCGAGATTGCCCGGCGAACCTACCAGGGCGGTTTGGGCTGCGGATTCGACACCTCGCCGGTCTGGATGTCAATTCTGCAGTCCGAGGTGGCCAAGGGACGGACCCGCTGCTACTGGCTTGAGTGCCGAAAAGAGCCGATCGCATTCCAGGTGGGAGCTGTCTACGAGGGGATCTACTTCGCGGACTTTACCGGCTACCTGCCGCAGTACGCCGACTTCTCGCCCGGGCTGGTGCAGGCTGGCGCGGGTCCTGCGGGACCTGTACGCCGCCGGGGTCCGCGGGGTCGATTACGGGTACGGTCACGCGGAGTACAAGCAGTCCTTCGGCAGCCAGAGCTGGCAGGAGGCGACACTGAGCCTCTACGGGCGCAGCTGGCGGGCCCGTAGTGCCGAACTCCTCCAGTGCGGCAGCAGTACTGTCTCTCGCACCGCCTCCCGATGCCTCCAGAAGCTCGGCCTGTACAGATGGCTGAAGAGACTGTGGCGGCAGCGACTATCCGCACGGCCGTAACGGCGCCAAAGGAACGCGCAGAGACCGAAGGAAAGGAGACGCCCGGGCCAGCCTTGGGTTGGCCCGGGCGTTGGTGTTTTCAGTACCGGGCTCAGTATGGCTTACTGTTCGTAGGCACCCATGTCATAGTTGCCGCCCTGCGGGCGCGTTCTTGCCGTCCCGATCCAGATACGGGTTGGGCAGGGTGACCAGGCCGGACAGGTTGGCGCCGGTGTTGATGCACGGGCTGCCGGCCTTGAGGTGCGCGTCGAAGGTGAAGGCCCCCGGCGTGTAGTTGACGAACTGCGGGTTCACCTTGAGGCTGTGAGCGTCCTGGCCGGCGATCGGGTTGATGTTGTAGTAGCAGTTGTAGTCTGCCTTGATGTTGGTAAACCGCGAGTCGATGTCGCAACTGTTGCCCCCGCCCGTGCCGCGGCACTGGTAGAAGATGTTGTTGTAGACCCGCACGTCATCCATCGCCACGCCCGAATCGCCCGTCAGCATGATCGCCTTCTGGCCATCCCCCAGGTACAGGAACGTGTTGTTGAAGATCTGCGTGTGCTTGAAGACGCTGCCGGAGAGCACCCCGATCGTGCCGATGAACACGCCCGGGCACGTGCCGCCCTGCTTGGCCCAGTACTGCGAGTCGTACAGCACGTTGCCGTAGACGTACAGCCCGTCGCAGGTGCCCTGCGTGCCGGACTCCGGGCCGCCGTAGACCAACTGCGTGAAGTCCCCGATCGTGTTGTAGCGGACCGTGCAGTTGACGTAGTGGTCCAGCTGCAAGGCGTCCTGGTGGGCGTCGCTCCAGTAGGAGTCGTACATGTTGTTGTACTCGACCAGCAGGTTCTGCGAGCCGCCGCGGATGCCGTCCTGGTAGATGTGGTGGATCGTGTTGCCGCGGATGACCAGGTTGATCGAGTCGTACTGGCCGCCCATGGCGATGCCCGACAGGCCCGTGTTGGTGATCTCGCAGTTCTCGATCAGGCTGTTCTTGGAGTTGCGGAAGTTCATGGCGTCGCCGGCGTTGTCGTGGACGTAGCAGTTGACGGCCTCGACATTGGTGGTGACGGCGTGGTACCAGTCGTTGGCGGTCACGGCGGAGTCGGTGAAGTTGCGGATCTCGAAGCCGTCGACGCGGACGTAGTTGGCCGGGGTGTTGTAGAAGTTCACGCCGTCGGACTTGCTGTTCTGGCCGTCGAGGACGGCCCCGCGCGCGGTCTCGCTCTGGAAGACGATCATGTTGCCGGCGGTGCCGCTGTGGGCGGGGATGAGGCTTTCGTAGTAGGTGCCGGCCTTGACGATGACGGTGCTGCCGGCGGTGACGGTGCCGGCGGCCTTGGCGAGGGTCTTCCAGGGGGTGGTGCTGCTTCCGTTGTTGGCGTCGTTGCCCGCGGGGCTGACGTAGTAGGTCGAGCCGCTGGTCTGCGAACCGACCGTCACGATCACGCTGTCGGTCTCGGTCGCGCCGGCAGCATCACGCACCGTCAGGGTGTAGGTAGTAGTTGCCGCCGGATTGGCCGTCGGGTTGTAGACCGCCGCGTTATTCAGGCCCGTCGCCGGGCTCCAGCTGTAGCTGTACGGCGCCGTGCCGCCGGTCGCCGAACCGTTCAGCACCGTCGACTGCCCCGAGGTGATGGTCACGTCCGGACCGGCGTTTAGCATGAGCGTCTGCGCCGTGGTTGACACCTTGAAGTTGCTGACCGTGTGCGTGCCCGGGTCGGCGACGATCGCCCAGTTGGCCAGGCTCGCAGCTGACGCCTGCTCCGTCCGGAACGCGTAGTTGGACGCGAGTGTCTGCTCGGCTGCGCCTGCCGGCGTGACGTACACGCTGTAGGTCTTGCCCGGCACATTCACCGCCACCCGGAAGTGATAGCTCTTGCCGGCTGTGTAGTTGATGGCGACAGCGGCTGCGTAGTCTGCCGCCGTTACGGGCATCGATGGCACCGACGCTATTGAAGCGAACGAGCACGGGGCAGCTGTTGTAGCCGGTCGCTGCCGTAGTCGACATCCCTGTCACCCCGTCCATGGCGGCCATGTTCGGGACTGCGTCGAATTCCGCCGTGAAGTTGCCCGTTTGGGCGGCCATCGGCATGTTCTGCCAAGCGGTGGTGCTGGTCACGCCAGCGGAACTCCCACCTGACGAGGCCAGCGCAAAGTTATTGACCGTTAACACGCCCGGATCCGAGATCAGCGCCCAGTTCGCCAGGCTGCTGACGGTGGCCTGCTCGGCGCGGAACGCGTAGTCTGCTGCCAAGTGTCTTTTCCGTGCTCCCGGCTGGCGTGACGTAAACACTGTAGGTGTGCGCGCTGGTGTTCACGACGACGCGGAAGTGATAGCTCGTCCCCGCGGTATAGGGGATCGCTGTGGCCGCCGCGTATGCGGCGCCATTGCGGGCGTCGATTGCGCCGCTGCTGTTGAAGCGGAGTAGCACGGCGCAGGTGTTGTCACTGCTGACTGCAGCTGCCGACAGTCCGACGACGCCGTCGATGTTGGCAGCGCCAGGCACGGCGTCGAACGTGACAGTAAAGGTACCCCCCTGTGTAAGAAAGGGAGTGTTCTGCCAGGTTGTCTTGCTTGTGAGGGCGTTGGCTGGGACTGAAGATACAGCGACCGCTGCGACGGCCAATACTACAGCCGTCATCGAACCACGAAATCCTTTCACTGCAACCTCCGTGTTACCCCCGGTAGGCCGACGGGCGTGTCATCCCGTCGTCGGTTTTGACTGCATCGCGTTGGACGACGATGCAGGTTCCGTTGGCCGGCGACGCACGCAACCGGCCACTAGGACCGATAACGTATGCCTCCACGTTGCGAATGTCAAGGAAAAAGAAAGTTTCCTGGGACACCGGGCGATATCTGAAATCCTGTTCATTGTATGCGCCTGCTGCGGCTGCGATGGGGGAAGCTGCTACGATTCGTCCATGCATGCGGGATCTGCTACAAATCATGCAGAAATGCGCCCATGGCCGGGCGCTCACGGGGTCTCGTATGCACCGATGTCATCACTGCTGCCTGCGGGCGCACGACCCCGTCCATGTCGAGAAACGGGCTCGGCAGGATCTGCAGGCTGCCGAGATCGGGGGCCCCGGCGTCGATGCACGGGCTGCCGGCCTGCAGGTGTACGTCGAAGATTGACGCCGCCTGCGTGTAGTGTCCGAACCTGGGATCGGCCCGAAGACTGTGACCGTCCTGGCCGGCCATGGGTAGCATATTGTAATAGCAGTTATAGTCGATCTTGACGCCGGTGAACGCCGCATCGAGGCCGTAAGTGTTGCCGCCGCGATTGCCGCGGCATTGGTAAAACACGTTATTGCAGATGCGTACGTCACTCAGGGTGGTGGTCGCATTGCCGTAGAGCTCGATGGGTTTCTGGTCGTCGCCCAGGTACAGGAAGGTGTTATTGAATATCCGGGTGCCTGTCAGGACGGCGCCCGGCGCGCCTGCACTGCAGTCAATGTAGACCGCCGGGCAGGTGCCGTTGCCGCCGTTCGAACCGCCCAGTTTCCAGTAACCCGAGTTGTAGAACACGTTGCCGTAGACTGTCAGGTCCTTGCACAGGCCGACCTCCCCGGTGGCCGGCCCGCCGTAGACCAGTTGCGTGAAGTCCCCGATGAGGTTGTAGCGGATCGTCACATTGTCGTATGCGTCCAACTGGAAGGCGTCCTGGTGGGCGTCGCTGAAGAACTGGTCCCACAGGGCGTTGTACTCCACCAGGAGGCCCATACACTGGCCTTGAATGCCGTCCTTGACGTTGTGGTGGATCCGGTTCGAGCGGATCACCAGGTTTGTCGAACCGACCTGTCCGCCGATCGCCGCGGCGGTCTGGCCATTGTCGACAATCTCGTTGCCCTCGGCCAGGGAGTCCTGCGAATTGCGGAAGTTCAAGCCGTCCCCCGCGTTGTTGTGGATATAGCAGTTGAATACCTGGATGCCTCGGTTGAGTCGGCTGTACCAGTCGTTGAGGATGATCCCGTCGGCCGTGTAATCCCGGATCTCGAAGCCGTCGATACGGATGTAGCTGGCCGGACGCGTCATGTCCACGCCGTAGTCGCGGTTGCTGTGCCCGTCGAGGATCGCGCCGTGCAACGTCTCGGACATGAAGGTGATCAGGGCATCAGCCGTGCCACTGTTGGCCGGCCTGATGGTCTCGGCATATGTGCCTGCCCGGACGACGACGGTGCTGCCGGCGGATGCGGTGGCGGCGGCCCTGGCCAGGGTCTTCCAGGGCGCCGCGGCGGAGCCGTCGCCGGCGTCGCTGCCGCCGGGGCTGACGTAATAGACAGTTCCCGCAGCAGCCGGGGTGACCGTGACCGTGGCCGAATCCGCGGCGATTCGGCCTACGGCGTCCCGGACCGTCAGGGTGTAGGTGGTCGTGGCCAGGGGCGAGGCCATCGGCGATGGCCCGGCAGTGCTGGACAAGCCGTTGGCGGGGCTCCAGCAGCAACTGTATGGCGGTGTGCCGCCGGTGGCGGAGCCGCTCAGGGTGGTAGAGCCGCCCGCCGTGATGGTCCTGCCACCGCCGGCACTTGCGGACAGCGACGACGGGGCGCCGGTGACGACCGTCACCGTGACCGTGTCGGTGGCGGTGTTGCCGGCCGAATCGGTGGCCCTGAACGTGTAGGTGGTCGTGAGTGTAGGCGAGGCTACGGGGTCGGGCAGGGCCAGATCGGACAGCCCCGTAGCAGGACTCCAACCGTACGTGTACGGAGGCACGCCGCCGTAAGCCAAGCCGCTTAGGGTCGTTGAGATGCCCGCAGCGATGATCACCGCCTGGCCGGCCTCGGCCCCGAGGGGCCCCAAGCCCAGCCGCATGCCGCTGACGGTGTGGGTGCCGCAGCCGGCAAACAGCCCCCAGTTGGCCAGATTCCACGCACCCGCCTGCTCCGTGCGAAAGGAGTAATCCGCCCCTAGGGCCTGCTCGGCGCCGCCGGCTGGCATGACATAGACGCTGTAGGTGTGGGCGGGAACGTCGATCACCAGGCGGAAGTGGTAGCTGGTTCCCGGACTGTAGGGGATTGCGGTGGCGGCGGCGTAGAGGCTGCCGTTGCGGGCGTCGATCGTGTTGTTTGCATTGAACCGCACGGCGATGGCGACATCACTTGGGGTAGCGATCGCACCGGCCGACAGGGCGGTCAGGGCGTCAATACCGGCTGCGTTGGGCACGGCGTCGAATTCCAACGCAAAGGCGCCGGCCTGCGGCGCGAACAACGTGTTCTGCCAGGCGGTCGTGCTGGTCTTGCTTGCTGAGCGTGCGGCAATCATCGAGGTGCTGATCGTGGTGCTCGAACCGGCCTGTCCGGCTGCGGGCAGCACCGCAAGTCCCTCCTGGCCGTCGGCGGGTGTCCGATCGAGATGTTCAATGAGTCGCTTGCGCGGGCCGGGAAGGTTGTCGACGTTACGTCCGGCCGGCAAAGCCAAGGTCTGGTCCTGCGTCCGGCCGATGTACCCGTGCCACAGTCTGGACAGGAAGGGACCGCGGCTGAGGCGGGAGCTGACCAGTTCGATGCCTCCAGCAACCGCGAGGGTCAAGAGCGAGAGTATGACTACCTTCCTGATCGTCCCTGCTGTCACTGCCACCTCCCCTTGTGGCTTGCCGGCCAGAAGCAGGCGCCCCTGTTCTGCACTGCGTCGATGGGGATCAGTTCATTATAGGAGGTCATGATGCCGAAGATGGCCCTGAGTCCGCATCTATCGCGGACATCGGCGGCGGTTCGCATCGCCAGTGTGACTGGACAACCAGCGATCATGTTGCGGGTTGGGGACGGTGCGCTGTGGCGCGACGCGGGGACACATATCTGTCGTGGAAGTGGGGCGCCATTTCATTGGTTGCCTACCCTTGGGCACACTGCCAGTGAACCCACAGCGAGGGGCCGGCTGTCGCCGCTTCCGCGCGCAGCCTGGCTGTAGCCAGGTCCTTCTTGAGTTCGGTCCGATCCGTTCCTATAGATTGTCATGGGTATACGCCGCTGCAGGAAGTCGCACCTGCCTGGCGGGAGTTCCCACGTTTGTACCCGGATGCGTCCGGGGCCGAATGTGCGTCGCCACCCTTGAAGGGGATAGGATTCTCGTTGTCGCCGGCCCGATCAGGTCCGATGCGCCGAAGCGGGGAGCAGTCATGCCGCAACAAGATATACAGCCGTACGAGCCGGCACCCATAGGTGAGCCGCTTGCCGGGCCGGAGCCGCTCGGGGGGACGGCGGGGCCGGGCCGGGATGTGAAGGTGCTGCTGGTGGGGCTGCTGCGACGCTGGAGGACGGTCCTGCTGGTATGGCTGCTGGTGGCGCCGGTTGGACTGGCTGCGCTCTGGAAGATGGTCCTGCCCTCCTTCACAGCCACCGCCCTGGTAGAGGTGGCTCCGGTGGTCACGCCGATCCTGATCCCGGACGCCACGCCGTCGATGCCGAACTACGATACATACCTGAACACCCAGGCGCAGATCATTGCCAGCCGGCAGATGCTGCTGGAGGCGCTGGCCGACCCGAGCGTTCAGAGTGTGCCGCTACTGGCAAAGGCGGACCCGGTCTCCGATCTGCAGCGGGACATGGCAGTCTCGACGGTATCGCGGACGCAGCTGCTGGAGATCGCGGTCAAGCAGGAGAGCCGCGATGCAGCGATCCGCTTGACGCGGGCGGTCCTGGACGCCTACATGGCCCGCGCGGTCGGGCTGGATTCCCAGAAGCTCACAACATCGCCGCGAGATCCTGCTTCGCCAGCAGCAGGATCTCCGCAAGCAAATGGCCGGTCTGACGGAGCAGATCCGCGCATTGGCCGAGAAGGCGGGCACCGCCAGCGAGATCGTGTTCAACACCCGCCGCCAGGGCCTGGAGGTGACGATCGCCAGCGACAAGCAGAAGCTCGAGGAACTGGAGGTGCAGATACTGGATCTCGAGCAGCAGTTGCGGCAGCTGAACGAGGGGGCCTTGCCGGAGGACCTGGCGGCGCAGCGCGAGCAGATGATCGATGCCGATCCGGGCGTCCGTTGCGTCAAGAAGGACATCGACGACAAGACCGCCTCGCTGACGCGCCTGCAGTCGAGTTTGGCGGGTGCGAGCAAGGATTCGTCTCCGGCTCAGAAGGCCATCGAGCAACAGCGCCTCGACAGCATCGCCGCCGTGCAGAAGATGCTCGAGCAGCTGCAGGGAGAACTGGAACGAGCCCGCAGCCGGGCCGCCGTTGCCACCGACCGCGAGATCCAGCGCAAACAGCAGCAGAGGGTGCAGGATGCGCGATCGCGCCTGAGCGGCGTGCTAGTGGCCGCACGCCAGAAACGAGACCTGCTCCAGAACCGTGTCGTCACCCGCGACGCCGAGGGTCTGACGGTCGGCCGGCAGGGTCTGGAGATCCAGACCCTCACGGAACAACGGGCGCAGGCGAAGGTCGACTACGACCGCGTTTGCGACGCACTCAAGCAGCTGGAGATCGAAGGTCAGCGTCCGGCCCGTATCAGTGTGGCCGCGGCACCCGAGGTCCGTCCGAGCGGCATCAAGGACCGGCGGACCAAACTGTCCCTGGTGGTGATGATGATGGCGGCGGGACTGGCCTGCGGCGTGGGCCTGCTCCGTGAGCTGCTCGACCCGCACGTGAACACGGTCGAGCAGGTCGAGGCGGGCATCGGCCTGCGAATGCTGGGCGCAGTGCCGTCGGTCAAGGAGCTGCAGGTCGGTCGGATCAGCCGGGAGCACTTTCTGGAGAGTTACCGGCTGATCCGGACTTCGCTAGCCAGCCTGGGCAGCGACGGCAACCCGCCCAGGTCGATGCTGATCACCAGCGCGCAGGCTGCCGAGGGAAAGACCAGCCTGGCTGTCAGCCTGGCGATCAGCCTCTCCGAGCCCGGCTGCCGCGTGCTGCTGGTGGACGGAGACATCCAGTCACCGCAGATCGGCCGGCTGCTAAGCGTGCATCCGCAGGGGGACCTGCGCCAGGCGCTTCTGGGCGAGCGCGACTTCGATATGTGTGTTACGCACAGCAGTGTGAGGGGTCTGGATGTGCTAACCGGCCACAGCAACGGGCAGACGGCGAGGTCGCTGCTGAACCTGCGATCCGCCCGGCACCTGATCCGCGAGGCGGTCGAGCGGTATGACCACGTGATCGTGGACTCGCCGCCGGCCCTGGGGGCGGCGGATTCGCTGGTTTGGGCCAGCGCGGTCGAAGGTGTGATCGTCACATCGCTGGTGGGGTACTCGGACCGCAAGGCGATTCGTCTGGCCTGCCTGCGGCTGGCGTCGGTCGGGGCGAAGCTGTTGGGCTCGGTGGTGGCCAATGTGTCAATGAATGAATCGTACTACTCGTATTCCAGCACCAGCTGCCGTGGCGAAGACAGTCTGGCGCTGGCACACAAGGGTGGGCCGCCAAATCGGACCGCGCCGTTGGTACATCTGCCGAAAGAAGGTTCAGCTACCCGAGGCGGCGGTTCCTGAGGCGCTACTGCTGCGGGATTGTCTGGCCGAAGCCATCGATCAGGTACAACAGGTCGATCACGTCGACTGATCCATATTTCCGCCAGGCGAGGCAGGGTCTCGCAAATTGTGCTACGGAAGTGAAGAGGCCGGGCCTGGCTGTCGGCGCAAGTCTTTATGCTCGCCGGCTGGCTATCGGTTCGCGGTGGACCCAGAATGGTCAGACCCACCGCACACGCCAGCATCACTGCGCCTACAGTCTGGTGGAGGGTCGTGACCAGCACGTCGACCCCCGTGGGGGCCGGCCATGCCCGCGTGCCCGTCAGCGCGCGGGTCACGACAAGCGAGAGGATCCCCAAGAGAACCTGCAGGCCTGCCAGCCAGACCATGCCCAACCCGAGCCGCCGCAGCGGAGTGGAACGCTCCCCGTAGAGACCCCACGCTCGTCCGCCGCTCAGGACGGACCAGACTACCACCGCCGCCGCCAGCGCGACATGCACCAGCAGCACGTGCCTGGCGACCAGGAACTCCTGCATCGGTGGGGTCAGCAGGTGCCGCACCAGCGCGCCCAGGGCCAGCTGCACCAGCAGCAGTCCCACCAGCAGCGCCGCCAGCACGCTATCCGTCCGTCGGTGGTTCGACGCCTTGGCTGCGATGCTGTTGTGCCATGCCGTCGAGGTCACCACCGCCACGACTGTCAGCAGCCCGAAGACCATCTGGCCAAATATGCCGTGTACGATCGCCAGCGAGGTCTTCGGGGCGACCTGGGCCGGGTCGGTGCTCAGCGTCAGCCGCCCGGTCACCCGCAGGCCCCCCAGGACTCCCTGTGCGATCACTGCCAGCAGGGCCAGCGCGATCAGCCGCCTCACGGAATGGCGCGGGTCGGTCCGCCAGAGATGGACGGCCAGCACTAGCGTAGTCAGCCCCACCAGTGAGCCGATCAGCCGGTGCGAGTGCTCCAGGTAGCTGCCGCCCGTCATCCGCGACAACGGCAGGAGGAACATGAATCTGCCGAAGGAATTCGGCCAGTCGACTACGGCCAGTCCCGCCTCTTTGCTGGTGACCATTCCTCCGACCAGCACCAGGAGCAGCACTCCGGCGACGGCCACCTTGGCCAGTGCACCGGTCCAGTTGACCGGGCGACTATAGGGCCGCAGGGCCCCTACGGACGCGGCCAGCATGGACACGCCGCCACAGAAGGCCAACCACGCCGGGACCCACCAGGCCGCGTGGCGAAGCGTCTGGCCCGGGTCGTTGCCAGCCAGCAGGCTCCCGAGGATCATCAGGTCCAGGGCCCCTGACAGCAGGCCCGCGTACAGGCCCGCGGCGGACCCGCGACCGCTGTACCGGCCGGCGACAAACCCGCCTCCGGCGATGCAAGCGACCAGCGCTGCCAGCAGGAGCCAGGCCGGCACCACCGCCGCGCCCCACACCCCTCGCGGCAGCCAGGCAAAGTACGCGACTGCCCACATTGCGATAGTCATGCCGAAGCCAATGGCCAGTGTAGCCTGCGCCAGGCGAATCGCCCGGTACGACCATCGACCGCCGCGGGACTACTAAGTCGCTGAATTGATCTGCCATCCTATGCACCATGGTTGTTTTCCCGATGTATAATAGTTCATGGCCACGATCGGGACAATCTCGCGGATCGACTGGGGCAAGCGATTCTCGGAGGCGTTGCGCTTCGGCGGCGTCTACCTGGATCTGGCCAAGGCGCGGCTGACGGCCCTGGTGCTGGCCACGACGGCGGCCGGGTACCTGCTGGCCGCGGAGACCGCGATCGCCTGGACAACACTGTTGGCGGCGCTGCTGGGCACGGCCCTGACAGCCGGCGGGGCCAATGGCCTGAACCAGTGCTATGAAGTTCCGGCGGACAGCCGCATGGCCCGTACGCGGGGTCGGCCCGTCGTAGCGGGCCGTATCAGTGCGCGGCACGCGTCGATCGCCGCGGCTGGCTGGATCGCCGCGGGCACGTTCATCTTGGCGGCGTGGGTCAACACGCTCGCGGCTGCGCTGGCTGCTGGCGCGGCCCTGACCTACGTCCTAGTTTATACTCCCTTGAAACAGCGGCATTCGGTCTGCACGCTGGTGGGGGCGGTCGTGGGGGCGATGCCGCCGCTGATCGGCGCCGCAGCGGCGACGGACCGGGTGGGGCTGGGGGCGTGGGTCCTCGGGGCGGTTCTGTTCCTCTGGCAGATCCCGCACAGCCTGGCCCTGGCGTGGCTCTACCGCGAGGATTACGCCCGCGGAGGCTTTCGGCTTCTGGTCTGGGTGGACCGCGGCTGGACGCTGGACATGATCATGCTGTACAGCCTGGCCCTGCTGCCGGTCAGCCTGACGCTCAGTCTGACGGGCCTGGCAGGCGGGCTTTATGCGACAGGCGCGATCGTGCTGGGACTGGCCCTGCAAGTGGTCGCCCTGCAGCTGTTCCGCTCGGGTGCCGAGGTCTGGGCCCGGCGGCTGTTCGTGGCCACGGTGATCTACCTGCCGGCGCTGCTGGCCCTGCTGGTCGCGGACCGTCCGGTCGCATGGTGAGGCATCTCCATGACCCGGCCACAGGGCGTCAAACTCGACTTCCGCAGTGGTGGCTGGGTGATCCTGCTGTCGCTGCTGATGATGGTCGGCTTGGTCGTCTGGCGGGTTGTGCCATCGGTCCGTCAGGGCCAGACTCCCTATCGAACGGGCCGGATGGATCTGCCGTACAACGGTTTCGACCTGTCCACCTGCCTGGTGCCGCCAGCGCTGATTGTCGCCGGCATGCCGCGCGACACGCTGCGGCCCCTCGACGATCCAGGCTTGGTTCCGGCCGACCGGATCGATGCGGTAAACCGGGAGTTCCACAAGTACCTATTGCCAGCCGACCGCGTCATCGGCGTGGCGATTGCGGGCCAGTCCCGGGCATACCCGCTGCGAGTGCTTGCCTGGCACGAGGTGTGCAACGACACGCTGGGCGGGACACCGATTGCCGTGACGTACAGCCCCTTGTGCGACAGCGCCCTGGTCTTCGAGCGGTGGGTCGGCGGACGTGAAGTCCACTTCGGCGTTAGTGGGCTGCTCTACAACTCCAACCTGCTCATGTACGACAGCCAGGCAGCGGACCAACCCCAGGCCGGGCACACCCCGAGTCTCTGGAGCCAGACTGCAGTTCCGTGCCGTCGCCGGGCCGGCTGCTGTACAGGCCGCGGTCCTGGAGGTGCTGCCGGCGCAGGTCGTCTACTGGGCCGATTGGCGGCGCCGGCATCCAGGCACATCGGTCGTCGCGCTCGACCCTGCGCACATCGAACGCTACAATCGCGATCCCTACGCGAACTACTACGGCTCGGGTCGGCTGCGTTACCCGGTGGGACCCCTGCCGGAGGACTCGGCGCTGCCCCTGTTCGAACCAGTGATCGCCGTCGAGGCGGGCAAGGCAAAGCGCGTCTACCCGTTTTCCACGATCGCGCGGCGGGTCGACGCGCAGGGGCAGTGGACGGTCGTTTGCGGCGTGACCATCCTGCGGTTCGAGTATCAGCAGGTGCGGCCGAATCCGCCGGCCGTGTGGGTTGGCATGAGCGGCGGCGACACACCGGCGCGATTCACACAGTCCCTCTGGTTCGCCTGGCACGCGATGCACCCGGGGGAGCAGCTGGTACAGCCGTAGACTCGACACGGGCGCCACACTACCGGCCGAGCTGCAGGTGCAGGCCGGGATACGTGGCCGGTGCAACGGTATACCCACGGTGCGTGTGGACGCGGTACCCCAGTCCGGCCGTGTACACCCGCGTGGACGTAGCCCAGATCGATTTGATGGCGTATGCTTTTGTTGCACCGACTTGCGACGACAGCCTTTCTGGAGATACGCCCATGCCTGATTATCTGCCGCTGTGGCTGATCTTCGCCGCCACGCTGCTGTTGACCATCGTGGCGGTCGAGGGCGGCTTTCGGTTGGGGCGGTACAGGCGGGAGCACACCAAGGAAGAGAAGGAGTCGCCCGTCGGTGCGATGGTTGCGGCTGCCCTGGGCCTGTTGGCGTTCATGCTGGCGTTCACGTTCGGATTGGCGGCCTCCCGTTTCGACGCCAACAGGATGTTGATCCTCGACGAGGCCAATGCCATCGGGACGACCTACCTGCGGACCGGTCTGCTCCCCGAGCCCCATCGCACAGAGGCCCGCAAGCTGCTTCGCGAGTACGTGGATGTCCGCGTGAATCGCCCGCCGGATGAGACGATCCAGCAGGCTATTGGCCGCTCCCAGGACATTCAGAACCAGGCTCTGGGTCCAGGCAGTCGCCGCGGCCAGCAAGCAAGGCGGCCCCGTGGTTGCGCTGTTCATCCAGTCTCTCAACGAGACGATCGACCTGCAGGCCAAACGCGTGACAGCCGGCATACGAAGCCGGATCCCGCCGCAGATCTGGACTGCTCTCTACCTCATCGCAATCATCGCCATGACGGCTATCGGCTACTACGAGGGCCTGACCAGCATCCGCAGGTCGCTAGCTACCCCGGCCCTGGTGGCGGCCTTTGCGGTGGTCATGTTGCTGATCGCCGACCTGGAGCGCCCCTTCGCCGGGCTGCTGCAGGTGAGCAAACAGACCTTGGTCGACGTTCGCGATTCGATGACCGGGCAGGTGCCATGACAAGCGACGAGCATGTGGGTGTTTTGGCCGGCTCTGAGCCGCAGGGCCTTGGCAGCCTGTGCGCCAGCTTGCCCGACGTGCGATCCGACCGCGTGGCGCAACGGGAGTATTGATGCCATCGTCGCGGCGCATCCGGGAGGAGGGACCGGAAGCATGCCTGCCGCAGAACTGGACCTTCGCAAGACGTAGGGATATAACTTTCTGGGAAGATAACGCATTCCGGATCATTCCCTTCCGACCACATACTTACAGTTGCTGGGCCGGCCTGCGCCAGCGTCGAGAAAGGAAACGGTACGATGAACCGAGTCTGCCTGATCCTCGCGCTTGCGGGCATGGGCGCGTGGCTTGTCGGTTGCCAGAGCCAGCCGATGGCCGGACAGGGGTCGGTCAGTCCCGGCACGCTGGCGTCAAGAGGCGTCGTCTACTACCTCGACGGCGCCGGCGGGGGCGGGGCGATTACTAACTGGGGCCGCAACGCCAAGCAAGGCCTCAAAGATGCCAAGTACCCCGGCACATACATCGAGTATGACTGGGAAACGGGCCTGGGGGTGGTAGCCGACCAGATGAGCAGTGATGACTACAAGCGCGCCAAGGCCGCCCATGTCGCCCAGATGATCCGGCAGTACGCCGCTGCGGACCCGGGGGCGCCCATCAACCTGATAGGGCTGTCGGCGGGTACGGCCGTGGCCGTGTTCGTGCTGGAGGCACTGCCCGCCAAGATGCAGGTGAACACGGTGGTGCTGCTGTCGGGCTCGATCGCCTCGGACTACGACATGACCAAGGCGTTGCGCCACGTGAAGGGCGATCTTTGGGTAACGACCTCCCGTCGAGATGACATTCTTGCTATCGCTGTTCCCATGTTCGGCACAGCGGACCGGCAGCCGGGGGATGCGGATGTGGCAGGAATCGCAGGCTTCACACTGCCGCCCGGCCCATCCGCCGAGACGATCAGGCTTTACAAGACGATCAAGTACCTACCGTGGAAGCCGCAGTATGACAAGGACGGCGATTTCGGGGGCCATACAGACACGACCGTGCCACCGTTCATCCAGGATTACATCGCCCCGCTGATCATGGTCAGGCCGCAAGCGGTCGCGTCAACCCGATAGGATCGGCCGCGGCGGAGGCGGTCGCCCCAGGTCAATGCTCAAGGAGATCGAGGCAATGAACAGAATACGGTTGATATCTGCACTGGCCGGGGCCCTGGCGGCAGCCGGCGTCAGCGGATGCGCCGAACAGACCGGGCCCCGCGTTCAGATCGACCCACGGGCTGACGCCGCCCTGCACAAGATGAGCACAACACTGGGACAGGTCCGCTCGTTCAGCTTCCGAAGCGAAACAACGATGGACGAACCGCTCCAGACGGGGCAAATGGGGCAGTTCTCTCGCGAGTCCCGGGTGGTCGTGCGCCGGCCCGACAGAGTCTTCGTGCAGGCCGAGATGGGCAACGACGTGTGGACCCTCTGGTACCAGGGCACGGATGTGACCGTCCTGGACAAAGTCGGCAACGCCTACGCCTCGGTGAAGGTGCCGAACCGGATCGATGCCATGCTCGATTCGGCCGCCAAGCAGCACGGCCTGACAGTGCCGCTGGCAGACTTCCTCTTCAGCGATCCGTATGAGGCCCTGACAGGCGAAGCCCTGACCGGCAAGTACATCGGGCAGTTCGAGATCGAGGGGGCCAAGTGCGACCTGCTCCTGTTCACCCAAGACGCGCTGGATTGGCAGATCTGGATCGACGCGGGGACACCGCCTGTGCCGCGCAAGATCGTGATCGACTACAAGCGCCTGCCGGGCCGGCCGCAGTTTGCGGCCGTATTGAGCGACTGGAACTTGTCAGCCCCGGCAGAGGAGGGCCAGTTCACGCCTGTATTGCCGAAGGGGGCCAAGCAGGTGGAGATCGAGAAGCTGGTCGGCGAGGCGGAAGGAGAATAGCCATGCGTGCAAAGATCCTGATATCGTTCGTGGTCCTGGCCGCCCTGTGCATGCTGCCTGTAACGGATGCGTGGGGGCGAGGGTTCGGTGGCTTCCATGGCGGTGGCTTTGGCGGCGGGGACTTCCATGCCAGCAGTTTCCACGGTGGCGGCTTCAGCGGCGGATATGGGTCAGTGTACCACGCCGGGGCGAGCCACTACGGACCCGCGACCGGGTTCACCCACGTCGGTGGTACCAGCGTGCAAGGCGCGGGCGGCAGCGCGTACCATAGCAGCTACGGAAGCGAGTACCATGGCAGCTACGGCAGCGCGGGCTATGCCAGTCACGGCGTCAACTACGGTTCCATCTCCCACTACGACTCCTCCGGGGCATATGGCCACGCGTTCTCGACCGCCGGTGGTTACGGGGCGGGTGCCGTCCACGGTCCCGAGGGGGGCTCCGCGGCTGCGTATAAGACACCGTACAGCTCGGGCGTGGCAGTGAAGGGCCCGGCTGGAAACGAGGCGGCGGCGGTCAAAGGCCCCTATGGCGGTACGGCAGCGTACCACGGTCCCTACAGCTCCGGTGCCGTGGCGGAGCTGCCTTCGGGCTATACGGCCGCGGCTTGGCACGGGACCACGTACTACCATTCAGGCTACACCTTCTACGAGCCGCACTGGTACGGGGGGTCGGTCTACTACTATCCCACAGCTGCGCCGGCGGGCTGGTTCTTCGCCGCCTTGCCCGCGGCCGCGGCTGCGACGGTGATCGCGGGCACCACCTATTATGTAGCTGACGGTGTCTACTATCAGCCGAGCGCCCAGAACGGGCAGGCGGGTTACGTCGTGGTCGAGGCGCCAGCGCAGGCCACGGCGGCGCCTGCCGCTGTCAAGGCCCCCGATCCGTTCCAGTCTCTCCAGAAGTTCAGCGAGTACATGGGCAAGCAGAAGCACTTCCTGCTGCAGGTGAGCGATACATACGACGAGATGGCCTTCGCGGGAGACAAGATCCAGCTGACCAGCCAGCGGACGATCCGCGTCGAGCGGCCGGATAAGATGTCGGCGGACATTACGAACGCAAACGGGGACCAGAAGCACATCGTCTTTGACGGCAAGGAGGTCACCATCGTCGACCAGACCAAGAACACCTATGGAGTCATTCCCGCGGGAGGCATGCTTGATGCGGCCCTGGACACGCTGGCCCAGGACTACGGGATGGCCCAACCTGCCGCCGATCTGCTCTACAGCGACATCTATGCCAAGGTCTTGCCCAAGATCAAGACTGGTCAGTTCCTCGGGATCGGCAAGATCGGCGGGAAGACATGCGATCACTTCATCTACAGCCAGCCGAACCTGAGCTGGCAGATCTGGATGGACCAAGGGGCCGAGCCGGTACCGCGAAGCTGCTGATCAGCTATGACAGCGTCCCGGGGCGCCCGCAGTACAGCATACTGGTCACGAAGTGGGACACAAGGGAGGAGTTGCCGCGGGAGTTCAAGGCCAAGATCCCTGCCGGGGCGACGCTGGTCAGCGTGATGTCGCTGCAAGGGCAGATTGCGACGAACGAGTGAGGGGCCGTGCATCCGGAGACGTCAATAACGCCAGGCTGTTAATGACCATGAAGAGGAGCAGCGCATGAAGAAGAAGGGGGGGTTCCCAAAGGTCCTGGCCGGGGCCCTGTTGGGCGTCGCGCCGGGGTTGGCCCAGGAAATCCAGACGACCGGTGTGCCTGGCTCGCCTGGTGCCACCACCACCATCAGCGGGAAGCAGCTCCCGCCGCCGGACCCGAAATTCGGGGGCGTCGTCAAGGACAACGCCCTCCAGTCGAAGGCCTGGTGGGCGCCCCGGGTGGTTCCACCCAAACAGGCGCCTAACATCCTGCTCATCATGACCGATGACGTCGGCTTCGGGGCGCCGAGCACCTTCGGAGGCGTCATCCCCACACCGGCACTGGACCGAATTGCCAAGGCCGGCCTGCGTTACACACAGTTCCATTCCACCTCGCTCTGCTCGCCCACGCGCACCGCGCTGATCACCGGGCGCAACCATCACTCCGCCGGCTTCGGGGTGGTCTCGGAGCAGTCCACGGGTTTTCCGGGCTACAACAGCATCATCCCGAAGGACAAGGCGACCATCGGCCGGATCCTGTTGGACAACGGCTACGCCACCTCGTGGTTCGGCAAGGACCACAACACGCCGACCTTCACCTCCAGCCAGATCGGGCCGTTTGACCAGTGGCCTATCGGCATGGGCTTCGAGTACTTCTACGGCTTCGTCGGCGGCGATACCAGCCAGTGGGAGCCGAACCTGTTCCGCAACACGACGCAAATCTACCCCTACATGGGCCATTCCGGCTGGAACCTGACCACCGCGCAGGCCGACGACGCCATTGAGTGGTTGAGCCGTGTCGACCAGGTCGACCCCTCAAAGCCGTTCTTCTGCTACTACGTCCCCGGCGGCACGCACGCGCCGCATCACGCGACGCCGGAATGGATCGAGAAGATCAGCAAGATGCACCTGTTTGACGACGGCTGGAACAGGCTCCGCGACACGATCTTCGCCAATCAGAAGAAACTCGGCGTCATCCCGCAGGACGCCAAGATGACCCCCTGGCCGAAGGAACTCTTGAAGGACTGGGACCAGTGCACGCCGGAGGAGAAGAAACTGTTCATCCGCCAGGTCGATGTATACGCCGCCTACCTGGCTTACACCGACCATGAGATCGGCCGGGTCATCCAGGCCGTCGAGGACATGGGCAAGCTCGACAATACGATCATCATCTACATCAGCGGCGACAACGGGTCGAGCGCCGAGGGGACACTGATCGGCACGCCCAACGAGGTCGCCCAGTTCAACGGCGTCCAGTTCCCGGTCGAGGATCAGACTGAAGTACTTCTACGATGTCTGGGGTTCGGACCGCACGTACAACCATATGGCCGTGGCCTGGACCTGGGCGTTTGACACACCGTTCAGCTGGACCAAGCAGATCGCTTCGCACTTCGGCGGCACGCGGCAAGGTATGTGCGTCTCGTGGCCTGGCCACATTAGGGACTTCGGCGGCATCCGCAACCAGTTCCATCACGTCGTTGACGTTGTCCCGACGCTGCTCGAAGCCTGCGGCATCCCGGCGCCCGAGTATGTGGATGGCATCAAGCAGGCCCCGATCGAGGGCGTCGAGCTTTGCCTACACCTTCGACGCCAAGAACGCCAACGCACCGTCCAGGCACAAGACACAGTACTTTGAAATGATGGGCGACCACGCGATCTATCACGACGGCTGGATCGCCAGCACAAAGGTGATCCGGCCGCCCTGGGAGGTCTTCAGCGCGGCCAACCCGGACCCGCTCAACAACTGCACCTGGGAACTCTATGACCTCTCTAAGGACTGGACGCAGGACAATGACGTCGCCGCCCGACATCCCGACAAGGTGAAGGAAATGAAGGCACTGTTCCTCAAGGAGGCCCGCACGTACGACGTGCTGCCGTTGGACGCCTCCGTGGCCACCCGGCTCGTCCAGCCTCGGCCCAACCTGACCGCGGGGCGCAGCGAATTCGTGTACACCAGGCCCATGACGGGTCTGCCGCAAGGCGACTCTCCGTTACTGCTGAACTGCTCGTACACTATCACGGCCGACATCACGGTTCCCGAAGGCGGCGCGGAAGGGATGGTGTTGACGTCCGGCGGACGTTTTGCCGGCTACGGGTTCTACCTGCTGAAGGGCAAGCCTGTGTTCCTCTGGGACCTCGTCGACGCCAAGCGTGTTCGATGGGAAGGGCCTGAAGCCCTTACCCCGGGCAGGCACACGGTGGAATTCGAGTTCAGATACGAGGGGCTCGGCGCGGGCACGCTGGCGTTCAACAACCTGAGCGGCATCGGTCGTGGCGGCACCGGCACACTTAAGGTGGACGGCAAGGGAGTCGCCTCGCAGGCGATGGAGCGCACCCTGCCGATCATCCTGCAATGGGACGAGTCCTTCGACATCGGCGCCGACACGGGCACGCCCGTCTGCGATGAAGACTACCAGTGCCCGTTCACGCTCACGGCGAAGCTGAACAAACTGACTGTCAAGCTCGATCGGCCGCAGTTGTCGCCAGAGGACATTAAGAAACTCCAAACGGCGACACGAAACAACCACGTCAGTGAGTGATCGACGTTCCCGGCGCAAATGCGCGGGCCGGGCGGTCCAGACTCGGGCCGTCCGGCCAAACGGCGTTTGGACCCCTGAGCGGGACTGGAGAAACGGCGATGAGAAGCAGATCCGCCGGGATGTTCGTTGAAGCGTTGCGGCTGCCGGTCCCCGTTCTAGTGCTGGTGTTGGCCTCCTGCGCCGGGCCCTCGCGCCACCCCGCCGTTCCCCTGGAACTGGCGGATCGGGCCACCGTCTTGAACATGCCGGCCATCCGCACCTGGGGCAATGCCCTCAGCCGGCCATTCCTGGAGGAAGTGTTCCGAGCCAGCAGGCAGGAGTTGGACCTGCACCGCCGGGCAGGACAGACCGGGTCGTTGCCGCCAGCGTGTTTCCTGGCAATCTCCGGCGGCGGGGCCGACGGGGCCTACGGGGCGGGGATCCTGTGCGGCTGGACCGCGGCGGGAACCCGGCCGCAGTTCAAGGTCGTCACCGGCATCAGCACGGGGGCCCTGACGGCGCCGTTTGCCTACCTGGGGCCGACGTACGATGAGAAACTCCGCACGGTCTACACGACAACCACGACGAAGGAGATCGCTCGATCGCGGGGCTTGCTGGCCGCCCTCAACGACGACGCCCTGATGGATACCGCGCCCTGCGGCAGCTCATGAACCGCATCATCGACGAGGCCATGATGCGTGACATCGCCGCCGAGTACGCCCGCGGGCGGCTCCTGATGATCGGGACCACCGACCTCGACGCCGGCCGCGGCGTGATCTGGAACATCGGCGCCATCGCCTCCAGCGGCAAGCCCAAGGCGCTGAGTCTCATACATGACATCCTGCGCCTCGGCCGCCATCCCGGGGGCCTTCCCGCCGGTCATGATCGATGTCGAGATCGACGGCAGGCACTACCAGGAGATGCACGTGGACGGAGGTGCGCGGCGCAGGTGTTTCTGTACCCGCCATCCTTCGAGCCTGAAGTCTCAGGCGGCTGTCGAGGGCGTCCATCGCGATCGCATCGCGTATGTGATCCGCAACGCCCGACTCGACCCGAACTGGGCGTCCACCCAGCGACGCACGCTGTCGATTGCTGGACGCGCCATCAGTTCGCTGATCCAGACGCAGGGCTTCGGCGACCTGTACCTGATCTACCTGCTCTGCCGGCGCGACGGCGTGGACTTCAACCTCGCCTGCATCCCTGCGACCTTCAATGAGACACCGAAAGAGGACTTCGACCCCGTCTACATGACCAAGCTCTTTGATGTCGGCTTTACCGCGGCCAAGAACGGCTACCCGTGGGCGAAGACACCTCCCGGCTTGCCTGTTGCGGCGGCCTCTGGCCCCGCGGGGGTCGCCGGCCAGGAAGGCGAGTCGTCTCATGAGCCGTAGCGCCTGCAGGCGGAGCAGCAGCGTGGCCGCATGGAGCCGAGGGTATCCGTGGACGAGAGAGACGCATGACCGACTTGCCTCGAATGTTCGCCAGGGTCAGCTGGTGGAATGACCCGCTGCGCCAGACGCGGCGATTCCACGCCATGGTCAAGCCCCTCGGCGCCACATGCAACCTCGATTGCACGTACTGCTACTACCTGAGCAAGGAGAAACTCCTGGACCAGCAGGCCGGCAACCGCATGACCGACACTCTGCTGGAGGCATTCATCCAGCAGTACATCGAGGGTCAGGACGGCGAACAGATCGTCTTTTCCTGGCAGGGCGGAGAGCCGACCCTTCTGGGTCTCGACTTCTTCCGCAAGGTCGTGGAACTGGAGAAGAGGCACCGGCGGCCCCACCAGCGGATCGAGAACGACCTCCAGACCAACGGGACACTGCTTACCGAAGAGTGGTGCCGGTTCCTCAAGCAGAACAACTTCCTGGTCGGGCTGAGCATCGACGGCCCGCGGGCGCTGCACGATGCCCATCGCGTGACCAAGGGCGGGCAACCCACGTTCCAGAGGGTCATGGAGTCGGCCCGCCTGCTCAGGAAGCACGGGGTGAACTTCAATACCCTGACCGTGGTCAACCGGCTGAATGTCAGGCGTCCGCTGGACGTGTACCGATTCCTCACGCGGGAGGTGGGCTCCCGGTACGTGCAGTTCATCCCTTGCGTCGAGCCCAAGAGTTTTCAGATCACCGCGCCGCAGCACTGGGACCCCTCTACGCTGCCGGTGTTGGGTACCTCCGCAGCCAGGCCCGGATCGCCGGAGTCCGTCGTCACCGAATGGTCCGTCGATCCGGACGAGTGGGGGGAGTTCCTGTGCAAGTGTTTCGATGACTGGCTGGGCCGGGATGTTGGCAGGGTCCTGGTCAACGTGTTCGAGACAGCCGTCGCGCAGACGATGGGGCTGCCGTCGCAACTGTGCATCTATCACGAGTTCTGCGGCAAGGGCATGGCCGTGGAGCATGATGGCAGCGTTTTTGCCTGCGACCACTACGTCTACCCCGAGTACCGAGTGGGGCGGATTCAGGACGCCTCGCTGGGGGAGATGGCGTTTTCGGGGCGACAGATGGAGTTCGGATTCGCTAAGCGGGATGCGTTGCCGGGGTACTGCCGGCAGTGCCTACATTTGAAGATGTGCTGGGGCGAATGCCCGAAGAACCGTTTGGTCCGACGCGCCTGACGGCCAGCCCGGGCTCAACTACCTGTGTCCCGGGTTGAAACGGTTCTTTGCCCACGCGGAGCCGCACCTGCGGCAACTGGCAGACCACCTTCGTGCCTGCCGGTCTTGACCGCAGGCCACGGAAGAGGGGGGTGTCACGACCAAAGGCACGATGATGCATGCCGAGTCGAGTGCGTCGGAGACCCTCGCGAGCGAGCTGGAACAGTAGAAGCTGTTCGGGTCCGGATGATTCTCGCACAGACGAGCCGTCAGACCAACGGTGAAGGGGTCCTCATGAGCAAGAAGGCAAAGAAGCATCGCAACACGGCACTGGCATCGCAGCCGGCGGGGAAGAGGAGTGCGGCCGGTACGGTGGGACTTGTCCTCGGTGTCGCAATGCCAATGCTAGCCGTCTCGTGGTGGGCATGGCCCGGGCTGCGGAAGCCCGAATCTGCTTCCCAGTCCCGACTGTCATCAGAACCCGCCGGCAAGACCGACGCGGCCCCGAGGTCCGAGTTTCAGAGGCTCAAGGGGCGTTGGGTCCGGCCGGATGGTGGCTACGTGGTGGACGTAAGAGAGATCGACGTCGGCGGCAGGATGGACACCTCGTATTTCAACCCCAAGCCCATCCACGTTTCCCAGGCCCGGGCATCGCAAGAGGGCACGGCCACACGGGTCTTCATGGAACTGCGCGACGTGAACTATCCGGGTTCCACCTACAATCTGACGTACAACGCGCGGGAGGATCAGCTGGAGGGCGTCTACTACCAGGCGTTCCTCCAGCAGTCCTTTGACGTCGTCTTCCGCCGGACTCCCTGAAGGCAGTCGGCATTGCTCTGCAGGTGGAGATCATGACTTCAATGGAGTCGTCGACTACGACAGCAGCCTTTCAGGCTTGGCCCGGGGTCCCGCCTCAGGGGCTCCGGCGGTTCGGGGCCATGGTCAAGCCTATCGGCCCGGCCTGCAACCTGGAGTGTGACTACTGCTACTACCTCGGCAAAGCGGACCTGCTGGACCTGCACGGCCACGAGCCGATCGCGAATGATATCCTGGAAGCGTTCGTTGCCGACCATTTCTCCGGCAACGATACCTCTGAAGTCGAGTTCGAGTGGCAGGGCGGCGAGCCGACGCTCCTGGGGATCGAGTTCTTTCAGAAGGTAGTGGACCTGCAGAAGAAGCACTGTCCGCGCGGCAAGCGGGCGCTCAACAGCCTGCAGACCAACGGTCTGTTGATCGACCAGCGGTGGTGCGAGTTTCTTCGCGCGAACCGGTTTCTCGTGGGCCTGAGCATCGACGGCCCCAAAGTCCTGCACGACACGTATCGGCGGACGAAGGGCCGTCAGCCGACGTTCGATCGCGTGATTGCCGCGGCCCGGCTGCTCAAGGAGCACGGCGTGGAGTTCAGCACGCTGACCGTGATCAACCGGGTGAACGCCAGGCGGCCGTTGGACGTGTATCGCTTCCTCTCTCGCGAGATCGGCCCCCGGATCATGCAGTTCATCCCGCTGGTGGAGCCGAAGGTCTTCGCGACGGTGGCGCCGTGGCACTGGGACCCGGCGGCGCTGCCGACGGTGGGCAGCCCCCAGGCCCGGCCGGGTACGTCCGACTCCTTCGTGACCGACTGGTCCGTGGATCCGATCGACTTCGGCGAGTTCCTCTGCGAGGTCTTCGACGACTGGTACAGCCGGGACCGCGGCAAGCGGTTCGTCAATCTCTTCGAGTCTTTTGTGGCGGTGCGGATAGGACTGCCGGCGCAGATCTGCGTCTTTCACGACCTGTGCGGCAAGGCCCTGCTCATGGAACGGGACGGCAGCCTCTACAGCTGCGACCATTTCGTGTACCCGGAGTTTCGCTTGGGCAATATCAAGGACCGGCCGTTGGTCGACACGGTGTTCTGCGACCGCCAGGTGACGTTCGGCTGCGGGAAGAGCGACTCGCTGCCGAGGTACTGCCGGGAATGCCCGCACTTGTCGCTGTGCTGGGGCGAGTGCCCGCGGAACCGGTTCGTGAGGACACCCGACGGAGACCCGGGGCTGAATTACCTCTGCCCGGGGCTCAGGCGCTTCTTCGCGCACGCGGAACCGTACCTGCGAACCATCGCGGATCAGGTCCGCGAGCACAGGGGCTGACCGGAAGCGGCGGGAAGGAGGTGGGATACCCTGAGGTGTGAAGCGTGAGCAGGCATGGCGATCGCGGTCGATCGCTGGCCGCATCTATCAAACCTGATCTGACAGGGGGAACTAAGACATGAGGCAAGTGACGGAGATGTTTGCGCGACGCACCTACCTGCTGGGCTATGCAATCCTGCTGGCCGGCACGGTGGTCCTCGCGTTGACGCTGGTGGGCCCTTCCGTCTTTGCGGAGACGCCTCCGCCCTCGCGGTCCGGCAGAACGCAGCAAACATCCGCACTGAATGGCCGGCGCGACGCCATTCGTGATGCGATGCTGGCCCAGGCCACGCCGGGCGGCGCCGTCCCGGCCGGTTCGGGAGGTGGCGGCAAGAAACCTAACATCCTGTTCATCATGGGCGACGATGTCGGCTGGTTCAACATCGGCGCCTACCACCGGGGCATGATGTCCGGAAAGACGCCGAACCTCGATAAACTGGCCGCCCAGGGCATGCTGTTCACTGATTACTATGCCGAGGCCGAGCTGCACGGCGGGCCGGGCGAACTTCATCACCGGCGAGATTCCGCTTCGCACGGGCCTGACGACCGTCGGCCAGGCCGGCGCCGACGTCGGCCTTCCGGCCCAGGCCTGCACCCTCGCCACCGCCCTCAAGGCGCAGGGTTACGCCACCGGCCAATTCGGCAAGAACCACCTCGGCGACCTGAACAAGTACCTGCCGACGGTGCACGGCTTCGACGAGTTCTTCGGCTACCTGTACCACCTCGATGCGATGTCGGACCCGTACTGGTTTGACTATCCCCAGGACTGGATCGACAAGACCGGCCCGCGCAACCTCGTGCATTGCTGGGCGACCGACGCAGATGACCCCACGGAGATGCCGCGCTGGGGCAAGGTCGGCAAGCAGAAGATTGTGGACGAAGGCCCGCTGGCGCCATTCCCCGAAATGAAGGACATGCAGAACTGGCAGAAAGGTCGCCCCGCCAAGTACGACATGGAGACCTTCGACGAAGTGCTGGTCAAGACCTCCTGCGACTTCATGGACAAGGCCAAACAGGCAGGCAAGCCGTTCTTCCTCTGGCACAACACCACGCGTATGCACGTCTTCACCTACCTCCCGCCGAAGTATCAGAAGATGATGAATCCCACGGACAATTACGGCCTGGAAGAGGCGGGTATGGCCCAGTTGGATGACAGCGTTGGCGCGCTGCTCAAGCACCTGGAAGACATCGGCGAGGCCGACAACACCATCGTCGTGTTCACCACGGATAACGGCGCCGAGGTCTACACCTGGCCCGACGGCGGCATGACGCCGTTCAAAGCCGGCAAGGGCACGTCCTATGAAGGCGGCTTCCGCGTGCCGTGCATTGCCCGCTGGCCGGGGCACATCAAACCCGGCACGGTGGAGAATGGCATCTTCTCCGGCATGGACTGGTTCCCCACCTTGTGTGCCGCCGCCGGCAACCCCGACATCACCGACCAGCTGCTCAAGGGTGTGAAACTCGGCGACCGCGAGTACAAGAACCACCTCGACGGGTACAACCAGCTGGACCTGCTGCTGGGCCAGGGACCGACCAAGCGGCACGAACTGTTCTACTTCAGCGGGCCGCAGCTCGGGGCACTCCGCATTGATGACTTCAAGTACCAGTTCCTCCAGCAGCCTTGGGGCTGGCCGGGGGAGAAAACCGTCACGGACATGCCTACGATCACAAACATCCGGCAAGATCCCTTCGAACGGTTGTCCCCTCTCCGCGGCCAGAGTCTGAATGACTGTTCGCCGGCCTACCTAAACGACTTCATGGCGCGGGAGTTCTGGCGCTTCGTTCAGGTCCAGCAGGAAGTCGGCAAACTCGCCATGACGGCGATCGACTACCCGCCGATGCAGGATCCGGCGTCCTTCAACCTGGAAGCCCTGAAAAAGAAGATCGACGAGATGATCAAGCATCACGCAGGCGAGTAGTAGACACGACAATCACTTGGCGGGCGGCTCGCAAGGGTCGCCCGCCGTGGACTTCTGCAGACAAACCCCTTGTGGTGGTCGTCAATGAAGCCCCTGTTCGTTGTGACTGCGGTGATTGAGGTGGGCGCCGGCCTGGCACTGATGTGTTGCCCGTCGGCGGCGGTGGCGCTGCTGCTCGGCTCGCCACTTGGTGCATCTGTTGCGGTAACGCTCGGACGCGTGGTCGGGGCGGCGCTGCTTGCCTTGGGCGTCGCATGCTGGCTCGCACGTCACGACGGGCGGAGCCGCGCAGGGACGGGGCTGGTCGCGGCGATGTTGCTCTATAACGGCGGCGCCGCGACGGGTTTCGCTCATGCGGGCATCGGGTTAAGGCTCTACGGCGTCGCCTTGTGGCCGGCCGTTGTCCTTCACGCGGCGCTGGCGGGCTGGTGCATTGCGTGCCTTCAGGGAAAGCGGGTAGCGCTGTGAATCGCAGGGATATGCGGGGCCTACGCGCCGTGGCGCAGCCGAAACAAGGCGTGGTGAAGTTGCTACGGGCACAGCCGTCCAGACCTGGCAGGCCCCAACGGGCTGCCGGCGGCGGTTCCAGCTCATCGATCAAGGGGGCCAGAGAATGAGATTGGTGAGGGAGTTCGTTACGAACGCGGTGGTCGGGGGCGTGCTCGTCATCCTGCCGGTCTACCTCGCTCTGTTGCTGCTGCTCAAGGGAATGAAGGTGGCGGCGAGGATGAAACAACCGACATTGTGAAATGCAATGTCGGACCATCTACGGCCGTGAATAGCGGCTGTGGTCGACAAGACCTAGGCCTTGCCGAATATGGAAGTAGTGAAGTGACGACCGTCGAGGCAACACGCGCCCGGCCATGTGGGTACAGGTGTAGAATACTATGACGCAGCTCCTGGGGGGCTGCCGATTGACCGCAAGTCTCTAGCAAGAGGAGCAGAACTCATGGGAGCAAGCCGAACATGGCTGGGGACCCTACCCTTGGCCCTGGCGATTGTCCTGTCATTGTCCGCGTACAGCATGGCTCGAGCCGGCGCCGGGGCGCCGCTGAGCGAGAAAGAGGCGCAGACGATCGCCACCGAGGCCTACATCTACGGATGCCCGCTGAGCGTTCAGCCCGGCGGGGGTATGGGAACGGGGGCGACCGGCGGACAACACCCTCAGAACCAGCCGCAGGTAGGAAGGTACCACACCTGCGACACCGCAGCAGCCTGGCCAGTAAGCGCCAAGGTGCTCCCGGGCTATCGGCGGGCGGTCCCTTTCCGGGAGGGATTGCCCGCCGATCCGGCCCGGGTAGATCAGGGATGGATGCCGGCTTGCCCATCCTGATGCAGGACACGGGCCTATAATGTAAGGGCAAGTCTTTCGGCTCATTACCGTCCAGGAGAACGCAGATGAAACATTTTGCGTGGATCGTCCCTACGTTTCTGGCTCTGGCGGCCGCCGTTCTGCCCGGCTGCAGCCAGATCGTCGCCAACAGCGACCGTTTCGTCGGGGTCCCCACCTATCCACCTACGCAATCGGCCAATGTCCAGGTGCTGCGCGCGTTCCCGGACCGGCCGTACCAGCGGATCGGGGAGGTATTCATCGAACCGCAGAGCGGCAATCCGCCCGAAGCAAAGGTGGAACAGGTGCTGCAGAAAGAGGCCGCCAAGATGGGGGCGGACGCGGTGGTGATCGTCGTAGACCGCATCGCGCGGGCCGGGCGTTTGTCTCGGGCGGCGCCGGCGTAGGCACGGTTACACCCGAGTACGGCCACCTGGTCCGGGCCATAGCCATCAAATACGGCGCCGCTGCGCCGTCGCCCGCGCCGACTCAGTAGCCCGAAACCCAAAGAGCGATCCTGGCAGAAAGGACTCGATCCATGCCTCTTCGCGCAGTTCTCTTGCCGTGGGTATTACTGACTTTCCTTGCGGCCGGGTGCTCCCCCGTGACGACGGGCATCAAACTGGGGGCCAAGGTCGTCGGCACGGTCGTGAATGACAAGCAGACGCAGGACTTCGGTCGGCAACTCGTGGACCAGCCTCCGTCGGCCGCGGATCAATTGCTGGGCTCGCGGGCAAACGTGCTGCGCGACGTGAACGGCCGGCGGATGTGGCTGGTCTATCCCGCCAAGCTCGGCCCGCCGGGTATGAGCCGCCATGTGGTGGCGGTGGCCAACAACCGGATCGTCTCCGTGGAGATGGTGAGCCAGGGAGTCTGTACGGCACTGGACATGCTGGACGTGAACGCCTCTACGCAGCTGTGAGTTCGCAAGGGAGCCACATATGTCGAGACGATTGTGCTGCCGCACTGTGCTCTTGACGACAGTCGTTCTCCTGTGGCCTGTTGGCTCGCCGGGCCAGACCCAGCCAGCCGAACAGGCCGCCGCGAGGCAGCCGGCCAAGGGCCCCATCACGCTGGAGCCCGAGAAGCCCGCCAGACCGGCCATTCCCCGGCTCGTTCCCTACGTGGACTACAGCGGCGATCTGTGGCACCGGCCTGCCCTGACCGGCGACTGGGGCGGCGTCCGCCAGACACTCATGGACAAGGGCATCCGCTTCAACCTGAATCTCACCCAGACGTACCAGGGAAACGTCGCCGGCGGGACCATCAACAGGGGCTACTACCAGGGCGGCCTCCGGTACGAACTCTGGCTTGACACCGGATACATGGGCCTGTGGCCCGGCGGCATGCTGACGATGCGCGGCGAGACGCGATACGGCAAGAGCGACAACTTTCACACCGGCTCCATCATGCCCGTCAACACCGATTCGCTCTACCCGGTGCCGGAACAGGACACCACCTGCCTTACCGAACTGTACTTCACGCAGTTCGTCGCGCCGCAACTCGGCTTCATGGTCGGCCGAATGTCTCTGCGGCTGCCTACACCCTTCACGGGTGACGAGACGACCCAGTTCATGAACACGGCCCTGTTCGTTCCCCCGATCCTGGGCACCACCTTCCCCCTGACGACCACCGCGGCCGGGATCATCGCCATACCGGCCAAATGGCTGACGATAGTTACCCTTGTGGCCGATTCCGAGGGCGCAGCCAACCTCACCGGGTTCGATCCCGACACGGTGTTTACGTCCGGCACGTCCGTCGTCCAGATTGTCCAGGTGACGGTCAAGCCCTTCGGCCTGTCCGGACACCAAGGTGTGATCTGGACCTGGAGCGACAAGGATCGGGTCGCGTTCCAGCAGGATGCGTTCGCGATTGTCAGTGCGATTACTCAGGGAACCCCTCCCGTTCTTAATCGTTCCTCCGACGACTGGACTGTCGTCTATACCTTTGACCAGTACTTATACACGCTGCCCGGCAAGCCAAACGAGGGCTTTGGCCTGTTCGGGTACTACGGGGTAGGACCCGGCGTGGTCAACCCGATCCGGGCGAACTACAGCATCGGCGTCGGCGGCAAGGGGATGATCCCGCACCGGGCCAAGGACACATACGGCGTCGGGTACTACTTCATCAACCTGAGCGATCGCCTTCCGCAGGTCCTCAAGAACCGCACCGAGGACGAGCAGGGGGTCGAGCTTTACTACAATATCGAGGTGACGCCGTGGCTGCACGTCACCCCGGACCTGCAGATCATCGACCCGGCTCGCAAGAGTGTGGATACGGACTGGGTCCTGGGTTTGCGGGTAAGGATGGATTTCTAAGGTTCTGCTGCTGATGGTGTTCTGCACCATACGATGCCGGCCCCCATATTCGGAAGCCTGGATCGAGTGCGGATGGCGTCTTGCGATAGGAGGATCGTTCCATCATGAGAAACGTATGGCCCATACCGGTGGTGCTCCTCGTGTGGCTGAGTGCGCCCGCTATCGCTCAGCAGGAGTCGCCCGTCTGGCAGCCGGCCGCCCAGGCGGCCTCGCAACCAGCCGCGGCCAACCAGGGCACAGGGCTTCCGCCCGAGGAACTCGAGAAGATCCTGGCCCCGATTGCCCTGTACCCGGACGTGCTACTGGCGCAGTTGCTGCCGGCGGCGACGTTCCCGCTGGACATCGTCCAGGCCGCCCGATGGCTGCGCTCCAAAGCCGACATGTCCAAGCTGCAGGATCAGCCCTGGAACTCTTCCGTCCTGGCCCTGTGCAACTACCCGGACATTCTCTACAAGATGGACGAGGACCTGGACTGGACGAATGCCCTGGGGGCAGCCTTCCTGGACCAACAGAAGGATGTCATGGAGACGATCCAGGACCTGCGCAGACGAGCCCAGGCCTCCGGGGCGCTCGAAGAGCACGCCCGAGCAGACCATCTCGACGGACCAGGGTTCCGTTGTCATTGCCCCCGCCCAGCAGGAGGTGATCTACGTGCCGCGGTATGATCCGCAGGTCGTCTACGTTACGCAACCGGTGCAGCCCGTGGTCGTCCAGGAAGGTGTGTCCACCGGAGCGGTGGTCGCGGCCTCGGCGATCAGTTTCGGCGCCGGGCTCGCGCTGGGCGCCTGGCTCAATACGGACTGCGACTGGCACCACTACGGCGTGGCCTGGTGCCAGCCCGGCAGGCTGGCGCGGCTATGCGTACGGCGGGGCTGCCTGGGGTCCCAACCGCGTCGCTGCCTGGGGTCCCAACAGGGCGATGATCGCGGGTCCTAACGGCGGGGCGTACTTCGGTCCGCGCGGCGCAGCCGCCTGGGGAAATGGCTCCGCCTGGGCGCGGCCGACTCCTTACGGAAGGCCGTCCTATACTGGCCGGTACGCGTCCTACAACACTGGAGGGAACCGCTACAACCAGGTCAATCGTGGCTCCATCAATGCCCGCAATACGGTCAACGTCAACCGCAACAACATGAACATCGATCGCGGCAATCGCACGAACCTCGCCACGGGCAACCGGACGAACGTCAGCGGCGGCGACCTCGCGAATGTCAACACCGGTGGCCGGACCAATATCAGCGGAGGGAACCGCGCGAACGTCAGTGCGGCCGACCGCGCAAATCTCAGCGGCGGGAACCGGTCCACCGTTCAAGGTGGCCAGAGGTCGTTGACATCAGGAGGCGGTTCGAGCGCCTTCGGCGGCAACGTCCGGCCTTCGCAGGCCCAGCAATACAGCCAACGCGGCAGCCAGAGCCGCACGACCGGCGGCGCGCAGCCCTCCCGGTCCTACACTCCGTCGGCGCGGCCAGCGACCAGCGCGGCGCCGCGATCGAGGCTCCTTCAGTAGCACAGCCGGTCGATCCCAGACGCAGAGCTTCAGCAGCCGGGGCGCCTCCAGCCGGGGTGGCGGTTACAGCGGCGGCGGGGCAAGCCGCGGTGGCGGCGGAGCCAGCCGTGGAGGTGGTGGCCGAGGGGGAGGGCGGCGCTAGGCGGCCAGAGCAACTCACATGGAGGGGTCGATTCCAAGGGCCAGTCAATCAGGAGAGGATAGTGACATGAAGAATGATCGTTTCGGCACCGTGAGAGTGGTAAGGATCGGGGTTATGCTGGCAGCGGTCGTCCTGCTGCCGGCGGCGGCGTGGGCCCAGGAGATGTTCGACTCGCCGCAAGCGGCGCTCGATTCGCTCAAGGCGGCTGTTCAGGTCGATGACAAGGAGACTCTGCGGCGGATCTTCGGGCCGCAGGTCGACGAGCTCAAGTCCGGAGATTCCGTGCAGGACGCGGCCGACATGCAAGCCTTCGCTGCCCGTCTCAAGAGCGCAGCCCGGCTGGAGCAGGCAGGACCTGGGCGGATGATGGTGCTGGTCGGGCCGGAGGAGCACCCGTTCGCCGTACCCTTGGTCGATAGGGACGGCAAATGGTTTTTTGATACCGCCGCCGGCAAGGAGGAAGTCCTGAATCGCCGGATCGGCCAGAATGAGCTCGGTGTCATCAGCGTCTGCCGGGCCTACACGGTCGCCCAGCGAGAATACTACATGGGCGGCGATGCCGGCTCGGGAGTACCGGAGTACGCGCAGCGCATCGGCAGCACGCCCGGCAAACATGACGGGCTGTACTGGGCGACCACGGCCGATGAAGCGCCCAGCCCATTGGGGCCGTTGGTCGCCGAGGCGCAGACGCAAGGCTACGGCCAGCAGAAGTCCCGAACCGACCAGCAGCCGCAACCATACCATGGATACGTATACAAGGTCCTGACCCGACAGGGGAAGGCGGCTCCGGGGGGCAAGTACGACTACATCGTCAACGGCCACATGGTAGCCGGTTTCGCCCTGCTGGCATATCCCGTGCAGCGGGGCTCTTCAGGCGTTATGACGTTCCTCGTGGGTCCTTCGGGCAAGGTGTACCAGAAGGATCTGGGCGAGAAGACCGCCGAGCTGGCCCGGAAGATGAAGGAATACGATCCCGGTGACACCTGGGTGGCTGTCCCCGACTGAGCGAGGGATCGGTGCCTTCCGACGACGCACGACGTACGAAATCGTCCAGGTCAGGCGCTCGACAAGCCAGCCGTCGGGGTGGCCGTGTCGACGGCGAGGTGGTCAGCCGGGCCCGGCGGCGAGGGTCTGGATCAGGCGGCGGATTCCGGTCGACCTCGTGACGAATTGAGGCCGCTTCAAGCACCGGGGCGGACCGTCGAGACGGAGTGGACGATGGTTCGGGCGTGGCTGCACGCGAGCCGGATGAGGATGGCCCCGGATGACCCCCGAGCAGCATCAGAAACTCAAGCAGTTGTTTGCCGACGCAATCCAGCCTGGACGAACCGCGCCGGGCGGCCTTCCTCGATGAAGCCTGTGCCGGAGACGAGGAGCTTCGTAGAGAGATCGATTCGCTGCTTCGCCATCACCATCCGGCGACGATCATTGATCCGGCCGCGCCTGCCGCGCAGTCCCCTCACCATGTCTCGGTCGCGGGCGGCGCACCCGATTCGGCTGTGCCGGGAGAAACCGTACCTGTCGGTACGACCCAGCATGCGGATCTGCCGCCCGGTTCCATGGTGGCGGATCGATATCGCATCGCCGGTCTGCTGGGCAAAGGCGGAATGGGTGAAGTGTACCGGGCGGATGACCTGACGCTCGAGCAGGCCGTCGCGCTCAAGTTCCTGTCCCGAGGTCGCGGGACCGACCCAGCATGGCTGGCCCGGTTCCGCGACGAGGTCCGCATCGCCCGCACGATCACCCATCCCAACGTCTGCCGGGTCTACGATATTGGCGAGTCGGGTGGCCACACATTCATCTCCATGCAGTACATCGATGGGGAAGACCTCGCCTCCTTGTTGCGGCGCATCGGTCGGCTGCCGTCGGACAAAGCAGTCCAGGTGGCTCGTCAGATCTGCGCGGGTCTCGGGGCCGCCCACGACCAGGGGGTTCTGCATCGCGACCTTAAGCCGGCCAATGTCATGGTTGACGGCCAGGGACGGGCCATCATCACCGATTTTGGGATCGCTGCCCTCGTGCCGCGTCCGGGCGAACGCACGGTCTTTGCCGGGACACCGGGTTACATCGCCCCCGAGGTGCTGGCCGGCGATCCACCTTCCCGGCGCAGCGATATTTATTCGCTGGGCCTGGTCCTCTACGAGATGGTCACCGGTAGAAGGGCCTTCACGGCCGATACGTTCGAGAAACGCCTGACCGAGGCCCAGCCGCCCCCCCCCAGTCGCTTCGTCCAAGACCTGGACCCCGCCTTCGAGCGGGTCATCATGCGGTGTCTGGAAGAGGATCCGGACCGTCGGCCGCCTTCAGTCTATGCCGTGGCCACAGCCTTGCCGGGGGGCGATCCCCTGGCTGCGGCGATGGCGCTCGGCCTGACACCTTCCCCCGAGACGGTTGCCGGCGCGGCAGGGGCAGGGGTGCGCAAACCTGCCGCAATCGCCTGGTTCGCGGCTGTAGTGGTGGGCCTGCTGACCGTGGTCTGGTTGGCGGATCGCACGTTCTTCCTCTCCACCGCCGGCCTGAAACGCGCCCCGGCTGTTCTCGAGGAGAAGGCTCGGGACGTGATCGCTGCCATCGGGCATACGTCATCCGCGCGACAAGGTTCGTATCGCTTTCGGATCGAGCTGCGGGCTGTCGACGGGCAGGCGGCGGACTCGCGACCGCCGTTGATTTCCGCACGACGCCAATCTGCAGCGGAAGCAAGGGGCATCTTTGAGTACCGCCAAGGTGACAGCTGGACTCCGCCGCCGGGGCCGCTCGTGGCGCCTGTCCTGTTCGATGTACCTGGGTCCATGCCCGGCAGCCAGCTTGTACAACTCGATACTGACGGTAAACTCATCTTGTACACGGCGTTCCCGCAGCCTGCGATCGCACCGCGGCAGGACAGGATTGATTCAGCCGACTGGTCCGTGCCGTTCGCCCTGGCAGGCCTCCGCCAGGAGGCCTATGTCGCCCGTCGTTCCAGTCCATCGTCCGCCCATGTATGCCGACTCTGTAGCTGCCTGGGCAAGCGTTGCCGCCGACAGCGACGGGCGAGAAACCCGCGTCGAGGCGGCCGCTATCGGGCCGCAAGCCGTATACTTCCATGTGACCCAGGCCGGCCGGACTGTCGAGCCGGGCACAGGCACGTCACCGCTGGCAACAAGTGCACGCTATGGACTGTTCCTGGTTCTGCTGGCCGCCGCCACGGTCCTGGCGTGGCGCAATCTCGCTTGGGCCGGGCGGACCGGCGCGGTGCCGGGCGTCTGGCGGCGTTCATGTTCTGCCTGCAGGGGCTGTTCTGCCTGGTGTCCAGTCGTCATGTGCCGGACCTCCCCGTCGAAATGGCACTGATTCTCAACACTCTTCGCTTCGTCACCTTTACGGCAATCGCGACGTGGATCTTCTGTATCGGCATCGAGCCTCAAGTCCGCCGGTTCTGGCCACAGTCCATCATCTCCTGGAGTCGCGTTCTGCTGGGACGGTTCGGCGACCCCCTCGTCGGGCGGGACCTGCTGATCGGCGTGGGTGCCGGCATGGCCATCGTTCTGTTGAGAGAATTGGACGTGATTCTGGCCCATTACTGGGACCCACGTATTGTTGGGTTGGTGATGCCGGACACCGGCACGGACCTCGGCACCATGCTGGGACTTCGCTACGGTATTGAGGTCCTCAGTCGGGCGCTCCTCCGAGGCATCTGGATGGGCCTTGGACTGATGTTGCTCATGCTCCTGCTTCGCCTCCTGGTCCGCAGCGCATGGCTGGCCGCAGTGGCTTTCGCCGTTGTGGGCGCCGCTGTGTTGACGCTGGTGTCCTACTCCGTTCAGAGCCTCCCCTGGCTGACAAACGGCTTGGCCCTGCTCGTGCTGACGTGGATCCTGTCGCAGATAGGGTTGTTCTCCGCGATCATCAGTCTCTCCACATTCGTACTCCTGACGGACTTGCCTCTGACACTCAACGTGCACGCCTGGTATTCCGGCCTGACGGGCCTGGCCCTCAGCGTGCTTGGTGTGCTTCTTGCCGTGGGCCTGCGTGTAGCCTGTAGATCCGGCCGTGGGTTGATGCCTAAGGTCGAATGATCTTTGCCAGGCCGCGCAGCGGTCTTTGACGTGACGCAAGATCGTGTAACATCCTGGGATGGAGTAGTGTGCCACCCTCACTCAATTGGTAGAGCGGCAGCGTTATAATCAAGCCATTGCCCTCAAAAGGCTTGCGAGAACGCGGATTCTGGGTCAGCAGGGCCGCTCGAAGGCGCAGAAGACCGTACCGAAACGCAGGTACGGTTGTCGCGACAACCGCGGTTGAGGCGCTCACTCTCGGTGACCGGCGGCTCATCTCAAGGCCAGCACTCGGGCCAGCGACGCAGCCATCGTCTCCAATGCAGACTCGTCAGGGAGAGAGACCGTCAGCCTCAGCCGCCCCGATTCGTCTCGCTCGACGCACTGGCGGAGCTGCTCGTGGGCCCGCTGCACGCAGCTCGTCTCTTCCGGCCGGGGCGTCGGCGCCGCGACTTGCTTTCGCCCCAGGCAGCAACTCGCCCAGGAAACCCAGCGCCGCCGTCAGCAGTTGGCCGCCGGCGGCCGCGATGCGATCGCGCCGCTGGAGCGCCTCGGTCTGGGCGGCCGTCGCAACGGCCTGGCGAACGTCCACCGGCGCCGCCGGGATCGCGCCCAGGAGCATCTCCATCCGCCGCTTCATCTCCTCGATGCCGCCTGCCATCTTCATCACATCGACCTTCGACCCGGCGTCCAGCGCCGCCAGGGCCAGGTCCTGCTTGGCCGCCAGCGTCGTCAGCAGGCTCTCCTCGATCGTCTGTTCGGTCACCAGCACGTACACCTGCACGGGGCGCTTCTGGCCCATGCGGTGGGCCCGCGAGATCCGCTGCTCCAGCACGGCCGGGTTCCAAGGCAGGTCTACGTTGATGACCGTGTTGGCCGCCTGGAGGTTCAGGCCCGTCGCACCGGCGTTGGTGCTCAGGAAGAGCCGGCAGTCGCGGTCCCGCTGGAAGGCGTTGACCAATTGCTGCCGCTTCTTCTGCGGGACCGAGCCGTCCAGCCGGACGTAACGCATGTCCCGGCGTTCGATCATCGGCTCGATCAGCCCCAGCATCGTCGTCCACTCACTGAAGAGCACCGTCTTGCGGTCGCGCTGGCGGGCCAGATCGTCCAGCAGCCCCTCGATGCGTTCCAGTTTGCTGGAGTAGCCCGGCGGCTCCTTGTTGACCAGGAACGTGCTGTTGGCGCCATGCGGCACATCAGAAGGGCCTTTTGAAGCCGCAGCAGGTCCATTTCCGTCAGGAACTTCTTGGCGACGATGGTGGCGATGATCCTCTTGTGGCCGTCGTGGATCTCCATCTGCTGCCCGGTGGGGGCGATGCGGACGATCTCGGTGGTGCGCGGCGGAAGCTCGCCCATGACCTGCGCCCGCGTCCGCCGCAGCAGCACTGGGGAAAGGCGTCGGCGAAGCTCCGCGAGGTTCTTGTAGCCCAGCACCCGCCCCTTCTCGTCCACCATGCGATGATGGTTGAAGAACCTGAACGCCGGCCCAAGGCGACGGTCATCGATGAACTGAATCACCGAGTACAGCTCGTCCAGCCGATTCTCCAACGGCGTGCCGGACAGCGCCAGGGCAAAACGCGACGCAAGGCCCTTGATGACGCGGGATGGTCTTGGCCTCCCAGTTCTTGATTCGCTGCGCCTCGTCCAGGATGATCAGGTCCCAGGGCACCTGCTCGATGGCCGGCAGGTCGCGAAGCACCTGCTCGTAGTTGCAGATCGTGAAGAAGGCCCCGTCAGCATATTGGCGCGGGCGCTGGGCCGCGGGGCCCAGGACCACCTGGCAGGTGCGGTCGCTGAATCGTTCGATCTCGCTGCGCCACTGGCTCTTGAGCGTGGTCGGGCATACCACCAGCACGCGGCGGATGCCGGCCTCACGGGCGAGCATCTCGGCCACGCCGATGCCCTGGATCGTCTTGCCCAGGCCCATGTCGTCGGCCAGGATCGCTCGTCCCGCCCCGGCGGCGAAGGCGATGCCGTCGAGCTGGTACGGAAGAAGTTCCACCTTCAGCAGCGTCTTGCGGAGCGGATGGGCCGGCGGGTTGGCGCGGATCTGGGCCACCTTGGCGGCCATCCGCTGGGCAAAGAGCATCTGCTGCATGAGCGCCTCGGCGTCGGGATAGACGATGACCTCCCGGCCCAGGGCCGTCAGCCTGGCGATGCGCTGCGCCAGGTCGTGGGCGTTGTGGATGGGCCGGCCGCGAAGCGGCCCCAGCACCTTTTCCGCCTCGTCGTCGAGCTTCTCCGGCAGCAACAGGCGCAGCTCCGCTTGCCGGCCGTAACTTACAGCAGACGGCGATGTCGCGATGCACGAAAGGCCGTCTGCGCTCCTGGGCCGAGAACTGTCGGGCCACCTTTTCCTGGACGTGCAGTATGTGCTTGCAGACGCCCAGCGTGTTCGTGCGGAAATCGGGGCACGTGCAGTAGCACTCGCCCGCCTTCCAGCCGCGAAGGGCCACGCGGTAGGTCTTGCCCGAAACGGCGTTGGTCACAGTATAGTCGGTCCAGAGCCGCCTGGGATCGGCCGATCGAACGCGCATCTTCTCGGTTCGGGCCCGCTCCTGTCGCTCGGCCGAGCGCCTGGCGCACGAGTTCCTCCTCACCGAGGCTCTCGATGGGAACTCGCTCCGGCGGAGGAGCCGCTAGGCCCAGAGCCATCTTCTCTTCCAGCACGATCGAGAAGGCCGCCCCCACGTGTTCGCAGGCGCCATGGCATGACGAGCAGCGCCACGCCAGCTTGTCCTTTGCGGCCGGATCCATCGTGATCGTCACGACGGCGCCGTCCAGCGAGAGCGTGAAGCGATCGTCCGTCAGTTTGACGTTCTGGTCGAGGTCGATTTCCCACTTGCCACCGGCCCGGATGAACTTGGGTCCTTCCGGTCCCAGTAACGCGCAGGCCCGCGGATACGTCAGTCGCGAAAGTCGATCCTTCAACATCAGATTCGTCAAGCCGTGCATGGCTGCGCACATGAGCACCTCCTCCGATTTGTCATATGCTTGATACCCTAACTTGAACGTCCTTGGTGTGCCAGCCCCCGCAGAATCATATCGAGGACCTCATCGAGTCGCTTGCCGACATCCTCCGCCAGGAACCTCAGCACGAAGTAGCCATGTTCCTGCAGCAAGAGATCCTTGCGCCGGTCGCGACGGTAGGCATCCGCGTCGGCCAGGTGTTGGGCGCCGTCAACTTCGATGGCCAATCGCGCTTCCGCACAAAGCAGGTCCACTTCCAGGTGCCCGCAGCCGTCGAAGGGGATTGGCAACTCGACATTGAGCCGGAATCGTCCGGCTGCTTCCGGCAGCGTCTCCAGTCGACGGTACAGAAAGGCTTCCGTGGCACTTCGCGCCCGGTCCGCCCCTTCCGCTCCAGGTGCGACATCCCGTGCCACGTGAACAAACAGGTTCGCGAGTGGTGCATCCACGCCGTCCCGAACCAGCCGCCGGACGCTAGCGGCGTAGTCCTTCTTCCATTGCGGGTCGATTGGAAGCGGGACTTCCGCAGGCCAGCCAGGTATGGCACTGGCTGGCAGAAGGACTGAATAGCCGATCGCCTCGTACCCCCAGCAGCGCCGATCGAACATCCTGGCCAGCATGGGTACGTTCAGGTCGGCATAGTCGTACACGCAAACTTCCCGCTTGTGCTCATGCAAGCGGTGCAACCGGCCGGCGTACTGCGCGATCGTTCCTCGCCAGGATACGGGCAGCGTCAGAAACAACGTGTCCAGCCGGGCGTCGTCAAATCCCTCACCGATGTAACGTCCCGTGGCCAGCAGTACCCGTTGTTCGTCCTCGCGGATCCCGGCCAGTTGAGCGGCGATTGCATCGGCTTGCTTTCTTCCCATGCCGCCCCGCAGGGCGATCAAGTGATGTACATGGGGAGCGAGTGTGGCGGCCAGACTATCCAGGTGCTCGTTCCGTTCCGTCAGAACGATGGGTGAGCGGCCTTCACGAACCGCCTGCACGACATCCTCGCAGATGAGCCGGTTGCGCGTGCCATCGCCGATCAGTTCATCGTAGAGGTCGTGGAACTGGACTCGGACATCCGGGTCGGGCGCAGTTGCCGACTGAAATGCCGTCGGACGCACGAATACCTTGTGTTCGAAAGGACGCTGCGCCGCCTGCTGCCTGGCATCGACGCGATACCGCACCGGCCCGCACTGCATGAAGATGATCGGATGGTGGCCGTCCTTGCGGGTGACGGTGGCGGACAGGCCTGTGACGAACCTCGCCTTGGCTTGGCGGGCGACTTGCTCGAAGCTCTGCGCGGACAGGTGATGGCACTCATCGACAACCAAGTGACCGTACTGCCCGACCAGGTCATTCACAACGCCCTTGTATACCAAGCTCTGGATGACCGCAATATCCAGCAAGCCTGTCGGCCTCTTGCGCCCGCCACCGATCCGGCCAATCGCCTTCGGCGGCAGATCCAGGAACGTAGACAATCGCTCCACCCACTGGTCCATCAGTTGCCGGCGATGCACAAGGACCAGTGTGCTTACCCCGCGCTTGGCGATCAGCCATGCGGCGACCACGGTCTTGCCAAAGGCGGTCGTGGCCGCGAGGATCCCCGTGTCGTGGCAGGCCAAAGCCTCCGCGGCAGTTTGCTGTTCGGGCCGCAGTTGGCCGCGGAACGTGACATCCAGCGGCTTACCCGTGCACCGCTCATCCCGGACGATTCCCCTGATCTTGAGATCAGACAGGAGCTGCCGCAGGTCATCCAGGCATCCACGAGGCAGGCCTATGTGATGCGGGTGATCTTCCGCGCACGCGACGATTCGGGGCTTGTCGTACGTTGGCAGACGCATCGCCTGTGCCTTGTAGAACTCCGGATTCTGGAACGCCGCCAAGCGGAGGAGCCTGTTGCGCAGACCGGGTGGCAACGTATCCTTCGGAATGTAGATCTGGTTGCCCAGGACCAGTTCCAACGTTTCGGGCATCGGCCCAACGATCATGGGATCCTTGCGTTGGCGCGAGGGCGGGGCGGTCCAGGGCGCAGGATCGTCCTCAGCCGCCAGTACAAGCCGCACTCCCACGATGCGTCCCCTGCCTTCCGCATCGCGGACGATGTCCTCAACCTGGCGGCGTGCGATCTTGCGCAGGCTCGACAGGAATGTCCATTGATCGGCATGCGGAACAAACCGGCCGTCGAGGAAGACGCTGTTGCCGTGCTCGCGGGCTTGCTTCTGCAGGGGTAGGGCGATCAGGTTGCCAAACCCGCCCTGAGGCAACGTGTCCTGATTCGGGAAGAAGCGATCGTACGAATCCAGGCCGATATCCGGACGACGCTCCATCGTCTCGGTCAGAACGTGGGAGCCGAGTCTTGCGCCAGGCCTGCCGGGATCGCCTCCTCAAAGAGCAGCCACACGTGTCCCCCATTGCCGCTGCGCGACCGCTCCAAGGCGACTGGCAGGTCCATGTGACGGCAAGTCTCCAGGAAGGCGGCTGCGTCGTCTTGCCAGTGCGCCTTGTCGAAGTCAACCGCCAGGGAGAAGCAGGTTTCATCCAGGAGCATCGGATAGATGCCCATGACGAAATCGCGACCGCTGCCATCTTGGCCGGACAGGTGCCAGCGGATCACGTCATCGCTAACTGGAAGGAACCGGCGGCTGGGACAGTCTATGCACTTGGTCTTTGGTTTGTCGCACACGCCCTTCAGCCATTCGTTGGCGCACGCGGGCTGGTAGCCGGACTTACCTGACTTGCGGCTTTCGAACCGGCGAGGATAGATGTCATCTCGCCCGCGGAAGAGCGAACGGAAGATGGCGATCTTCTCCTCGGGTGAGGAATGCTGGTTGATGGAAGCATCTTCACGGTGCATCCCGATCGTCCCTGGCAAAGTCATCCATGTATCACCTCCGCTCGCTTCCCTTTGCTGTCGGCTATGAGGCTGGCTACCTTCCTAATCCAGTCGGTAGTGTAGCGGGCATCCTCCAGGAGCTCGCGCCGCTGCCTGGGGGAAAGGACAGCACGCACCGTCGCGATTACCTGCCCATTCACGGCATCCTTGCCGATATGGCGCAGTGCCTGAAAGACTATCGCGCTGGTGAGACTCCCGACGGGAAGCTCCTTGGGGGTCACGTGTTTCACTTGGAGCTCGACGGAACCGAGCCGGACACGTCGTGACCGGCCATCACTCAGGTAGACAGGTTTGGCAGGCACCTGGGTCGAGAGCCCCAGCCGGTTCGCGGCAACTGCCCCCGAAGGGATGAGGCGGGTGCCTGTCTGACGACCGATTGCCTCAGCGATGTCGTCAATATCAGGTGTTGCAGCCATGCGCAGTCGCGGGTTGATGCGCGGGTAATAGTACAGGCCCCGTCCCAGTCTCTGGAGGTCGCCGGCGCGAGTAAGCCGGGAAAACGCCTGGTCGATGGCTGCACGCTCACCCAGATCAAGAACATCCTTCGGTATGATCACGCGGCCGCGCCCTTTGTGACGGGCACGTTCAAGAATCGCCTTTTGAAGGGCAGAATCCATGGTCGATCTCCGTCAGAAAAGTGTATACCTTATTCTGACAACCCGCAACACCGCTGGACAAGCCGCCAGCCAAGAAGCCAAGACGTTACCGCTTCCATGTTGCGGACCAGGGGGACATGTCGATGGGTCTGACTGCTAACCAAGACTATAAGCGATGGAAGCGCCGAGAGCCCCATCGGATACGTTTCACAGTCTCTGTTGACGAGGATCGAACGCAGGGATAGCCTAACCCTGTGGAGCCAAAGCAGCGGTTTATCTAACCGCTGCTTGAACCGCCTTCTAGGACCGCTCGACGGTCTTCCGGGCAGTTTTCCGTCGCGGCGACAACCGTTACGACAACCGCCGTGGTCGATAGTTCTGGGCGGCTTGGAGTGCTATAAGTGCTTTAGTTGAAGATAGTTGCCACCCTAGCTCAGTTGGTAGAGCAGCGGTTTTGTAAACCGCAGGTCGCGGGTCCGAGTCCCGCGGGTGGCTTTCCTTCCGACATGCCAGGCACCTGCGCTTTCTGCAGGCAAACCAGTTGATGACCAAGATCCGCAGCGACAGCGCCTCCGGCTGGCGATCATACCCGCGCATGCGGACGAATCCTCGTCAGCCCGGCTGGCGCCCGGGGACGGCCACGTTGCCCGCCTTCTGAGAGTGCGTTCTGCGAAGCCCCAGGCGATGCCACTTGATGCAGTGCACTTCGTCGCGCTCGGCTGGACAGCGGTACGCAAGGTCGCGCTCTCTTACGCACCGGGTGCCACAGTGTGAGAGGGCGTCGCGAAGGGCCTGCCGCGCCTTTTCCAGCCGTCGCTGGCTGGCCTTGCTCGTGCAGCCGGCGAGCGAGGCGCTCTGCCGCGAAGACAGGCCTTCCTGCGCCAACTGAATAGCCATGCGGTGGGAGTCGGCCAGGTGCGCCAGAGCATGGTCTACTTGGCGACTGAACTCTTCGTGGGCGACGACGGCGTGCGGTTCGGGCCAGCGGCATACGAGATCAGGAGGGAGGTCCTGCAGGGGTGTCCGGGCAGCGCGACGGAACCCGTCCGCGGCGACGTTCCGGGCGATGCTCTTGAGGTACGGGCGATAGTTGTCCACGCTGTCGAGACGCTGCCGGTCCTGCCAGACGCGGAGGAAGACCTCGCTAACCACGTCCTCGACGGCGTGGGCATCGAGGGATCGATAGCGCACGCCGACGAAGTCCCGGACCGCCTGGCGATGGCGGACGTAGAGTGTCCCAAAGGCTAGCCGGTCGCCACCCGCCGCGCGGCGGAGCAGGTCCGCCTCAGAGGCCGGCGCGTCGCCGGCTCCCAGAAACAGCAGAATGAGCGGCCGTACCAGCCGGTACTGGCACTGGCAGGCTTTGCAGCCTTGCAGGTGGCGAGTGACGGCGTACCAGTTGCGCAGGGGTCGCGAATCGAGGGCAGGACGTATTCGATCAGCAGCAGCCTGACGTTCCCGCAGTTCATGGACCCCTCGCCTGTCACGGTCCTCCTTCTATTAGTGAGGTCCGAGGAGTGAACTGAACAGGAAAACGATGTCAGATTCCTTCGCGGCTGCGGCGCAGCAGCTCCGCCGTGCTGCAGTCGCGGGCCACCGTGTAGCCCTTGAGCGGCAGGATGTGCTCGTGGACGGCGTCGAGGATGTCGGACGGGATACGGGAAGAAGGCGTCCTCGACCTCGTCGGCCGGCGTGATCCAGTTGCGCGCGCCGACCACCACCGGCGGGGCGTCCAGTTCGTCGAAGGCGAACTGCGTGATCTTGGCGGCCATGGTCTGCAGGGCGCTGCCGCGCTCGCAGGCGTCGCGAGCCAGCAGGATCTTGCGCGTCTTTCTTGACCGACTCGATCACCTTCTCGTAGTTGAACGGCACGATCGAGCGGGCGTCGATGACCTCGCAGGAGAGGCCGTACTTCTCCTCCAGGATCTTCGCCGCTTCGAGCGCGCGGTAGAGCGTCGCGCCGATCGGTCAGGATCGTCAGGTCCTTGCCGGCCTTCTTGACGTCCGGCTCGCCGATGGGCACTTCGTAGTAGCCCGCCGGCACGCCGCCGGTGACGAACTCCTCGGGCTGGTCGTAGATCCGCTGGCTCTCGAAGAAGATCACCGGGTCGGTGCCGGTCAGCGCCGAGTACATCAGGCCCTTGGCGTCGTAGGGCGTGGCGGGGAAGACGACCTTCAGGCCGGGGATGTGGGCGCACATGCTGGTCCAGTCCTGGCTGTGCTGGGCGCCGTACTTCGAGCCGACCGAGACGCGCACGCACCACGGGCATCTTCAGCAGGCCGCCGGACATCGACTGCCACTTGGAGAGCTGGTTGAAGAGCTCGTCGCCGGCGCGGCCCATGAAGTCGCAGTACATCAGCTCGACCAGCGGCCGGCCGCCTTCCAGGGCGTAGCCGACGGCGGTGCCGACGATCGCGCCTTCGGAGATGGGCGCTGTTGAAGAGGCGGTGGTAGGGCAGGGCCTCGGTCAGGCCGCGGTAGACGGCGAACGCCCCGCCCCAGTCGCGGTTCTCCTCGCCGTAGGCGACCAGCGTCGGGTCGACGTAGAAGCGGTCGAGGATCGCCTCGAAGATCGCGTCGCGGATGCCGACGCACTTGCCCTTGGGCAGCTGCTGGCCCTTCTCGTCGAAGGCCGAGCGGCTGCGCGTGGCCAGCTGCTTGACGCGCGGGTTCTCCTCCTTGGGCATGCAGCACCTCGGGCTTGCCGGCCGGCGTCCAGCGACTCGACCTTCTGGTTGGAGAACATCGTCCGTTCCAGCAGGCAGCCGGGCTTCTTCAGGTCGGCGCGCGGCGAGATCTTCAGGTCGACGGCCTTCTTGTAGGCCTTGAGGATCAGCGTCTTCGGCCTGCTGCGTGGATCGCGTCGATGTCCTGCTGGCGTGCAGACGCTCGGCCTCGATCAGGTCTGCCGGCGAAGACGAGCAGCGGATCGACCTTCTGCCAGGCCTCGACCTCGGCCTTCTCGCGGTAGCGAACTGGCGTCGGAGGGCGAATGGCCGCTGAAGCGGTAGGTGACGGTGTCCAGCAGCACCGGGCCCGTCGCCGCGCTGCGAGGATCTCCTTCTTGCGGGCGATGGCGTCGATGACGGCCAGCGGGTTGTAGCCGTCCACGCGCTCGGCGTGCATCTGCTCGGGGTTCATGCCCGGCGCCCAGGCGGGCCAGGACCTTGAAGCCCATCGTCTCGCCGACGGGCTGGCCGCCCATGCCGTAGAAGTTGTTGACGAAGTTGAAGATCAGCGGCAGGCCGCCGCGATGGTCCTTGTCCCAGAGGTCCTTGAACTGGTCCATCGTGGCGAAGCAGAGGCCTTCCCAGACCGGGCCGCAGCCCAGCGAGGCGTCGCCGATGTTGGCGATGACGATGCCGGGCTTGTGGTTGACCTGCTTGTAAGAGCGCCGCGCCGACGGAGATGTCGCCCGAGCCGCCGACGATGGCGTTGTTGGGGTAGATGCCGAAGGGCGGGAAGAAGGCGTGCATCGAGCCGCCCATGCCCTTGTTGAAGCCGGCCTCGCGGCCGAAGATCTCCGCCAGCGCGCCGTAGACCAGGTAGTCGATGGCCAGGTCCTTGACCGTCCCGGCGGCGTCCTTCTCGACCACGCGCAGGCACTCGCCGCCGAAGTAGTCCTTCATGATGTCCATCAGGGCGTGCGTCGTCGAGCTTCTGGATGGCCGAGAGGCCCTTGGCGAGGATCTCGCCGTGGCTGCGGTGGCTGCCGTAGATGTGGTCGTCGACGTCCAGCAGGTAGGCCTGGCCGACGGCGCGCGGCCTCCTGGCCGATGGACAGGTGGGCCGGGCCGCGGTGGTTGTACTCGATGCCCTTGTACTTGCCGCGCAGCTTGACCTCGTTGAGCATGTTCTCGAAGGCGCGGATGATCTCCATGTCGCGCTGGATGCGGAGCAGGTCCTTGCGGGTGAAGCGCGGCAGCTCGTCGGCCACGGTCTTGTTGTACTGGTTGACGGGGATCGGCTTGAACTCGACGCAGCCGCTGCGACGCATCTGGTCGGGACAGATCATCTGGGTCTTCGGCATCACTACACTCCTATGAATACGGGGGACAAACCCACCCCGCTACGTGTTTGCGGTCTCGGACGGCTCGGGCGCGGCCCGCGCCACAGGTCACTTCGATCCCCCGCGCCTGGAAGAACTCGCCCCACTCCGCCAGCGGCGCCTGGTCGGTCACCACCAGCGAGACCGCCTCCCAGTCGACGATCTTGAACAGCGACGGCGCCGGGAACTTGCTGTGATCGACCAGCAGGACCGTCCGGCGGGCGTTCTGGACGGCCTGGCGATAGATGGCCGCGCTTTCGATGTCCGCCGCAGCCGGCCCGAAGTCCATGTGCAGCCCGTCGGCGCCGATGAAGCAGACGTAGCCGCGCAGTTGGTCGAGCATGGACATGGCCAGGGGGCCGACGATGTCCATGCGGTCTGGCCGGTACTGGCCGCCGAGCATGATCACGCCCAGGCCCGGGGCATCGAGCTCCATGGCCAGGCGGGCGGAGTTGACGATGATCGACAGGCCGCGCTTGCGCTTGAGGAAGGCGGCCATCTCGAAACAGGTGGTGCCGGAATCGAGGAAGATCTTGTCGCTGGTCGGCGACGAGGTCGGCCGCCAGTCGTCCGATAATCCGCTTGGCTTCGGTATTGCGGGTGGCCTTGGAGTGGAACGAGAAATCGGACGGCCGGCGGAGGGTGGCCCCACCGTAGACCAGTTCCACCTGGCCGTCATGTGCCAGACCCTTCAAGTCGCGGCGGACGGTGGCCTCGGAGACGCCGATCTGGGCGGCCAGATCCCTGGCCGTTACGTGCCGGCGCTCGAAAAGTTCCGACAGGATTCGCTCACGGCGTTGCCGGGAAGACATATTCCTATCCCATCCAGCCGAATCAACGGTCGCCTGCAGGCCCGGTGCATCTCGAAACATGCGCTCGTCTGCCTGGCCGGGTGCGCCCGGTACGGTTCACGGGTCTGACAAGCCTCGGCCACGATTGACGTACATTAGACAACAAACATCTATAAGTTTCAAGAAAATCGCGATCATTTCTGCTTGACTATTGAAGTAGTTTGTAGAAACTTTGTCAATACATGTACGAGGGCCAAGCATGCCAATGATCAAACTGCCCCAGGCAGGCAAAGCAATACATTCTGGGACCGTACGGCGGTGGCTCAAGAAGCCTGGCGACAGCGTTGCCAAAGGCGACGTCATCGTTGAAGTGGAAACCGAGGAGGGGCTGCTGCGGGTGGAGGCGCCGCTGGCTGGCACACTTGTGCAGGTAATCGCAGCTCCTGGCCAGACTCTGGCCGTACACTCGGCGATCGCGGCCATAGAGGAGATGATAGCTGGCATGGGGAATACGGATAGTACGGCACGGGAATCCGCGGGCTCGCCGACGGGAACGGCTAGTGCAGGTGCATCATTCGGCGGCAAGGTAATCCCGGTCCTGATGCCCAAGGCGGGCCAGTCGATGGAGGAAGGGACGTTGCTCCAGTGGCGGGTCCAGGTGGGCCAGGCGATCAAGAAGGGCGATGTGATCTTCGAGATCGAGACCGACAAGGCCACGATGGAGGTCGAGGCGACCGACTCGGGCCGGCTGGCGCGGATCGTGGTGAAAGAAGGCGAGGTCCTGCCCGTGCTGCAGCCGGTGGCATATTTGGCTGACAACGACGCCGACGTGGACGTCTACATCGCGGCGCAGGCGACCGGGCTCTCGGGCGGCGCAGATGCCGCAAGAGCACTGGCAGGCAAGCTGCCAGTGGCACCTGACAGCACGCCTGCAAAAGACGCAGGCGTGGCACCCGGCAGAGGACAGGCGACCAGGAGAGAAGTCGGGGATGAAAGAGTCAAGGCCTCGCCGGCTGCGCGAAGGATCGCGGCAGAGCGCGGGGTGGACCTGTCGGATGTGGCGCCTGGGAGCGGGCCCGGCGGGCGGGTCCTCTCGAGCAATGTGCCGGCTGGCGGGGCGGTCGGCGGCGCGACCGGTCCGGGCAAGCGCCGCCGGATGAGCCAGATGCGCAAGGCGATTGCCAGGAACCTGCTGTTATCGAAGCAGACGATCCCGCACTTCTACGTCCGTTCGACGATCAACGCCGAGCCGATGATGGCGTTCTACCGGCAAGAGAAGGCGAAGTATCCGTGCAGCATCAACGACGTGATCGTCGCGGCGTGCGGGCGGGCAATTGGGGAGTTCCCCGCGTTTCGCAGCCGGATCGAGGGCGACGAGATCGTCGAGTCGCCGACGGCCAACATCGGCATTGCCGTGGGGCTGGACGAAGGGCTGGTCGTGCCGGTGGTGATGGCGGTGGAGCGGATGGGCCTGCAGCAGATCGCCAGCGCGACCAAGCGAGTGGCTGAGACGGCCCGGGACGGCAAGATCGAAGGCATGGGGCAGGGGTGCTTCACGATCACTAACCTGGGCATGTTCGGTACCGAGGAGTTCGCGGCGATCATCAACCCGCCGGAGGCGGCGATCCTGGCGGTGGGCGCGGTCCGCGAGGCCGTGGTGGTCAAGGACGGCGCGATGCGGCCCGGCAAGGTCTGCACACTGACGCTCAGCGCGGACCACCGCGTGGTGGACGGCGTGCTGGCGGCGAAGTTCCTCGCGAGGCTGAAGGAACTGATCGAGAATCCTACGCAGTTGACGTGAGTGTACGAACCACGGAGGCACGGGGACACGGAGGAAGATATTGATAGAGGCTGTTCTCCGTGACTCCGTGTCTCCGTGGTGAATGAGGACTTGGCGTATGAGTCAACACTTCGATATAGCGGTGCTCGGCGCGGGGCCGGGTGGGTACGTGGCGGCGCTTAAGGCGGCACAGATGGGCGCGAGCGTCGCGATCGTAGAGAAGGACCATCTCGGCGGGACGTGCCTGAACCGGGGGTGCATTCCATCGAAGGCGCTGCTGGCGTCGGCGGAGTTGTATCACCGGATCCAGCATGCGGGCCAGATGGGCATCGAGGTCGCGGGCGTCACGTGCGTCAACTGGGGGACGGTCCAGGCCCGCAAGGACAAGATCATCCAAACGCTACGGACGGGGATCAAGGGCCTGCTGGGGGCGCGCAAGGTCGGCATCCTCCAGGGACGCGGCGTGCTGGACGGGGCAGGCAGGATCGCCGTCAGTCGGGCGGATGGATCGGTTGAGCAGATCGCGGCTGGCAAGATCATCCTGGCAGTCGGATCGGTGCCGTCACGGATCCCGGGTTGGCCCGAGGACCCGGAGGTGGTCTGCACGAGCGACGAGGCGCTGCACTGGAAGACACTTCCGAAGCGGCTGCTGATCGTGGGCGGGGGCGTGATCGGCTGCGAGTTCGCCTGCATGATGCAGGCCATCGGCGTGCAGGTGACGCTCGTGGAGATGCTGCCACAGCTGCTGCCCAACATGGACGCCGAGCTGGCCGCTGCGCTGACCAAGACCTTCAACAAGCGCGGGATCGCGGTGCACACGGGCGTGAAGATCGAGGGACTTGTCCTGCAGGACGGCGCAGCCAGGGCGATGCTGGCCGGCGGACAGACGATCGAGGCGGACCGCGTGCTGGTGGCGACGGGACGCAGGCCGGCTACCGAGGGGATCGGCCTGGAGTCAGCGGGGCTGACAACCGATCGCGGTTTCTTACGCGTGAACGATCGGATGGAGACGGCGGAAGCGAATCACTACTGTATCGGCGACGCGAACGGGCGATGCCTGCTAGCGCACGCGGCGTCCGCGCAGGCGGTCGCGGCGGTAGAGAATGCGCTGGGGCTTGGGCGACCGTTCGAAGCGCCGATCCCCAACTGCGTCTACACGTTCCCGGAGGTCGCCAGCGTCGGCATGAGCGAGCAGGAGGCCAGGGGCGAGGGCTGGCCGGTCTCGGTGGGGATGTTCCCACTAAGTGCCTCTGGCAGGGCGATGGCGGCCAACGAGACGGAGGGGTTCGTGAAGGTTGTGCGGCACCGGGAGACGGGGCAGCTGCTCGGGCGCACATGATCGGACACGGCGTGACTGAGTGCATCGCGGCGGCTGGGGCGCTGCTGCACCAGAAGGTGAAAATGCAGGACGTGGCCGAGACGGTGTTCGCGCACCCGACGATCAGCGAGGCACTGAAGGAAGCGGCGGAGGATGCGCTGCTGGCGGGGTTGCACGTGCCGCCGCGGAAGGTGCTGCAGGCGGCGGGCGAGGTGTAGGGGACAGTGGGCATGCACAGTGACGTGGAAAAAGCGGTGGCGGTCATGCGGGGACTCGGCAGCGTGGCGGAGGTGCAGGCCTCGGCTTCGCCGGAGTGGCGGACCACGCGGCAGAAGGTCAATGCGCACGTACACCTGCCGCCGAATTTCTCGGCATTTGTGAACGTGGGGCAAGTTGTTGACCGGGCGGCGGCGGAAGGCGTGGGGGTGTTGGGGGCGAGCAACTACTACGATTACGAGGTGTACGGCGAGCTCGCGCAGCTGGCCGGGCGCAGAGGCATCTTCCCGCTGTTCGGGCTGGAGGTCATCTGCTGGGTCGACGACCTGGCCAGGAGTGGAGTGAAGATCAACGACCCGGGCAATCCGGGCAAGTTCTACTTGTGCGGCAAGGGGATCACGCGGTTCGCCGCAATGAGCGCGGAGGCACAGCGGCTGTTGGGACAGATTCGCCGGAACGACTCGACACGGATGGCCAAGGCCGTCGAGCGGCTGGCCGCAGTGTTCGAGGCCGGCGGCGTGAAGACGGGGCTGGACGAGGCCGCGGTGATCGACGCCGTGGTCAGGCGGCACGGCTGCTCGCGGCGGTGTGTGTACCTGCAGGAGCGGCACGTCTGCCTGGCGTTCCAGGAGCGGTTCTTCGAGATCGTGCCGGAGGGCCGGCGGGTCGAGGCGTTGACGAGGATGTTTGAAACGGCGCCCAAGGCCGGACCACAGGAGGCGGTCAAGATCCAGAACGAGATTCGTTCGCACCTGCTGAAGGCGGGCAAAGCTGCGTACGTCGAGGAGACGTTCATCGGTTTTGAGGATGCGTGTACGCTGATCGCGGCACTGGGCGGGATGGCGTGCTATCCGGTGTTGGCGGATGGGACGAATCCGATCTGTCCGTTCGAGGAGCCGGTGGAGGGGCTGATCGAGCGGATCCGGCAGCGCGGCATCGGGGCGGCGGAGTTCATTCCCACCCGCAACCAGCCGGCTGTGCTGGGGCGGTACGTACGTACGATGCGGGCGGCGGGGCTGGTCGTGACGGCAGGGACGGAGCACAATACGCCGGATCTGCTGCCGATCGAGCCGACGTGCGTGAAAGGCCAGGCGATCGACGAGGACGTGCGGGAGATCTTCTGGGAGGGGGCGTGCGTGGCCGCGGCGCACCAGTTTCTGGGGGCACACGGGCAGCGGGGCTTTTCGGCCGGGTGCGGGCAAGAGCGGATCGAATCGCTGGCCAGGCTCGGCGCAACCGTGATCCGGCGCTTCCAGAGTGCTGCGGGTCGTATGGACCACGGGGGCACGGAGACACGGAGAACCACCTGATTCTCGGGGATGGACAGGATTGACTATGGGTTCGACAGACCTTCCCAGGCAGCAGCTTCTGGACGCACTGGTGGCGACATCGAGAAAGTACGGCAGCGACGAGGACTTCGTCATCGCCGGCGGGGGCAACACGTCGGCGAAACTCGGCGATCGGCTGTGGGTCAAGGGCAGCGGGACGGCGCTTGCGACGATCACTGTCGAGGGGTTCGTCGAGATGGATCGGCCCGCGCTGGAGGCGCTGCTCAACAATGACCTGGGGTCCGACCGCGACGTGCGGGAGGAGCGGTTCAAGCAGGTGGTGATGGCGGCGCGGGTCGAGCCCGAGAAGGGACAGCGACCCAGCGTGGAAGTGGTGCTGCACCACCTGATGCCGCGGCGGCTGGTGGTCCACACGCACGCGACGGTGGTCAACATGTTCACGTGCTGCGTGCGGGGAGAGGCGCTGATTCGCGAGGCGTGCGGGGACCAGGTGCTGTGGCTGGCCGATGTGGACCCGGGGCTGATGCTGGCCCAGGCGCTGCGCGACGGACTGAAGGAGTACGCCCGGCGGACGGGCCGCGATTGCCCCCGTGCGGTCATCATGCAGAACCACGGCGTGGTGGTAACGGGCGATACACCGGAGGAGATCGATGGCCATACGCAGTGGCTGATTGGCACGCTGCGCAGCAAGATCAGGAAGGTCGGCGGGGGCGAGCCCTTCGGGCCCGTGATTCAGACGGACGCGGCGCGCGGCCGCAACCTGGTCGATGCCATCGCCCCGGCACTGCGGGGGCTGCTGGCCGCGCGCGAGGACCTGAAGGTCGTGACCTTCGACGATTCGGCGCGGGTCATGGAACTGGTGGCCGGCCGCGACGGTCGGGCAGCGGTCGAGACCGGGCCGCTCATGCCGGACCAGATCGTGTACTGCAAGTCGATGCCGCTGTGGCTGGAGACCGAGGATGCGCCGGCGGCAACGCTGGCAAGCACGTTGCGGGAGGCCGTGACGGAGTACCAGCAACGAGCACACCTACTGCCGCAGGTGATTCTGGTGAAGGGCCTGGGGATGTTCGCAACCGGCGACACCTACAAGGCCGCGCACGAGACCCGGACGGTCTACATCGACGCGATCAAGGTAATGGCCGGGGCGCGGCAACTGGGCGGCATCCGGCCGCTTCGGGAGGGGCAGCGGGAGTTCTTCGAGCACTGGGAGGTGGAGACGTACCGGCGGAAGGTGGCGCGGGGGTCGGCGCAGGCCGGCCGGGCGGCCGGCAAGGTCGCGATCGTTACGGGGGCGGCGCAGGGATTCGGCCTCGAGATCGCGCAGCACCTGGCGGGGCAGGGAGGGCACGTGGTGCTGGCAGACATCAACGCGGCCGGGGCACAGAAGGCGGCGGAGGCAATCTGCGGACAGTTGGGCATGGGGCGCGCCATCGGCGCGGGCATCGACGTGACCAGCGGGCCGTCGGTGGAGGAGGCGATCCACCGGACCGTGCGGATGTACGGCGGCTGCGACGTGTTCATTTCAAATGCCGGGGTGCTCAAGGCCGGTAGCGTCAAGACGCAACCGCAGGCGGACTTCGACTTCGTGACGGCTGTCAACTACAAGGGCTACTTCGTCTGCGTGCAGAAGATCGCGCCGGTGATGGCGGTGCAGCACGCGGCCCGGCCGGAGGGCTGGAGCGACATCATCCAGATCAACTCCAAGAGCGGGCTGCAGGGCTCGAACCGCAACGGGGCGTACGCAGGCAGCAAGTTCGGCGGGATCGGGCTGACGCAATCGTTCGCGCTGGAGCTGATCGAGGACGGCATCAAGGTAAACGCCATCTGTCCGGGGAACTTCTTTGACGGGCCCTTGTGGAGCGACCCGGCCAATGGGTTGTTCGTACAGTACCTGCGCAGCGGCAAGGTACCGGGGCGCGGACGATCGAGGACGTGAAGCGCTTCTACGAGGCGAAGGTGCCGATGGGTCGCGGCTGCACGACAGCGGACGTGATGACGGCAGTGTACTACCTCGTGGAACAGAAATATGAAACGGGGCAGGCCCTGCCGGTGACGGGCGGGCAGGTGATGCTGAGTTGAAGGTGTCCGGCCGGACGGGATGTGGTTGAACCGAGGAGACACGGAGGCACAGAGAACAGCCAGGATGGAAGACTGTGCTTTGTGGCGGCGCAGCTATACAGAAGGCGGACGATCATGACGGACATCCCACGCACGCAGTACGCGGTTCAGTTGGTCGGGCCGGGGCAGGTCCGGCTCAACAAGGACAAGGAAGTCTTCCGGCCGGGGCCGCACCAGGTGCTTGCGAAGGTCGAGTGCGTGGGGCTGTGCTTTTCCGACCTGAAGCTGCTCAAGCAGTTCAGCCAGCACCCGCGCAAGAGCGAGATCGTGTCGGGCCTGAGCAGGCAGGTGCTGGAGAACTCCCCAGCTATGTCCCCGGCGAGAAGCCGACGGTGCCGGGTCACGAGGTCACCTGCCGGATCGTCGCGGCGGGAGACAAGGTGCGCCATTACAAGGTCGGCGAGCGGGTGCTCGTGCAGGCGGACTTCCGCGATGTGCGCACGGCCGGCTCCAACGGGGCGTTCGGCTACAACTTCGAGGGGGCGCTGCAGGAATACGTCCTGATGGACGAGCGGGTGGTCATCGATGCGGCAGGCGAGGGATTGCTGATCCCCGTGCCGGAGGACTTGAGCGCATCGGCGGTGGCCCTGGTCGAGCCGTGGGCGTGCGTCGAGAACTCGTATGTCAGCGCGGAGCGACAGACGCTCAAGGCCGGCGGGAAGCTGCTGGTCGTCGCAGATGCGCCCGTTCCTACGTTCGACTCCCTGGGCCTGCCGCTCGCCAAGGAAGGCAAGCCCGCGCAAGTGCTCGTGATCCAGCCGCAGGCCGCCGCCGATCAACCCAGCGAGAGCTTCGACGACATCATCTATTTCGGCGCGGACCGGAAGGCCATCGAGGTGCTCAACGACAAACTCGCGGCCCACGGGATCATCAACATCGTGCTCGGCGGACGGAAGATCGGCGAGCCCGTGTCGGTGGGCGTCGGGCGGGTCCACTACGGTCCGACGCGCTGGATCGGCACGACGGGTTCGGAGGCGGCTGCATCCTACAGGCGCATCCCGGCAACCGGCGAGATCCGCAGCGGCGACCGAATGGCGGTGGTCGGAGCGGGCGGGCCGATGGGGCAGATGCACGTGATCCGCGCGGTCTGTTCGGGCATTGCGGAGATCGAGGTCATCTGCACGGACGTGGACGATGCGCGGCTGGAGGCACTGGCGAAGAAGGCGGCGCCGCTGGCGCGGGCAAATGGCGTGACGCTGCGGATGGTCAACACGGGGAAGAGGCCGCAGGCGGAGAAGTACAGGTACGTGGCGCTGATGGCCCCGGTGGGGGCCCTCGTCGCCGATGCCATCCGCGACAGCATGGCTGGCTGCCTGATCAACATCTTCGCCGGCATCCCGGCGCCGACGAAGCAGGACCTGGACCTGGACACGTACATTGCCAACGGCTGTTACATGTTCGGGACGAGCGGGTCGGTCATCCGCGATATGAAGATCGTGCTGGACAAGGTGCAGCGGAGGCAATTGGACACGAACTGCTCGGTGGACGCGATCTGCGGGATGGCTGGGGCGGTCGACGGCCTGATGGCGGTGGAGAACCGCACGCTGGCCGGCAAGATCCTGGTCTATCCGATGCTGCACGACGTGGGGCTGGTCCCGCTGTCGCAGCTGCAGGGGCAGTTTCCGACGGTGGCGGCCAAGCTGGACAGGGGTGCGTGGTGCAAGGCGGCTGAGGACGAGCTGCTACAGGTTGCCAGGACATGAAAACGTTCGTGGGATTCGGGTTCGGGCCGATTCAGAGCGCCCTGTTCCTCTTCGAGGCGTATCAGTCGGGGAACTTCTCGCGGTACGTGGTGGCCGAGGTCGACCCGGTCCTCGTGCGGGCGGTCCGCGGCAACGGCGGGGCGTACACGATCAACATCGCGCGGCCGGACCGGATCGACCAGGTGACCGTCAAGGGCGTGGAGCTGTACAACCCGCGGGAGGCGGGCGAGCGGGCGAAGATCCTGTCGGCGATCGCCGAGGCGGACGAACTGGCCACGGCGCTGCCCAGCGTCAACTTCTACGATACGGGCGAGGCGTGCGTGGCGGCCATGCTCGCGCAGGGGTTGTCGCGGCGAAAGGCGGCCAGGCCGGCGGTCATCTACGCCGCCGAGAACCACAACCATGCGGCGGAGATCCTGGCGGAGAGTATTACGCGGCATGCGCCCGTCTTTGCGCTTGAGAACGTGCAGGTCCTCAACACGGTCATCGGCAAGATGAGCGGCGTCATCGCCGAAGCGGACGGATGCGGCGGATGGGGCTGGCCAGGCTCACGCCGGTGACCGACCGGGCGATCCTGGTCGAGGAGTTCAACCGCATCCTGGTCACCCGAGTGAACCTGCCGGGCTTCCGGCGGGGCATCGAGGTCTTCGTCGAGAAGGACGATCTGCTGCCGTTCGAGGAAGCCAAGCTATACGGCCACAACGCGATCCACGCCCTGATCGGGTACCTGGCGGACCTGGAGGGCCTGGCGACGATGGCTGAGGCGGGGGCCAACTCCCGGATCATGCAACAGCGGAAGCGGCGTTCCTGGCAGAGTCGGGCGCGGCGCTGATCCGCAGGCATGCGGCGCTCGGCGATCCCCTGTTCACGCAGGAGGGCTACCGCGCCTACGCCGACGACCTGCTGGAGCGGATGGTGCGGCCGAATCTGAACGACCTGGTGGCCCGCGTGATCCGCGACCCCATCCGCAAGCTCGGCTACGACGACCGGCTCTACGGCACGATGCGGCTGGCGCTGCGATACGGGATCGAGCCGGTGAACCTGGCGGGGGGCGGCGGCGGCGGTCCTGTCATTGCTGCGGCATCGGGAGATGGTCAAGGCGGAGGTAGCCCTGCCAGCCGCTGGGGAGCAGCTCAGCGAGCGGTCCCTGGTGCGCTGCTGAAGTCCATCTGGGCCGGGCAGCGCGATGGGTTGGAGGATCGTCTGGTTCGTCTGACGTGGGAGGCGATGGGGCGGTTCGTCAACGTCGCCTGATCTGCTCAGCTGCGTGAAACAGCAAGAACAAGACGAAGCCGGCTCCGCCTACACTATGGCTGAGTGGCCAGCCCATTTCGACGGAAAGGGCGAACCCGCCCGCCACGCACATCACGCCCACCAGGACGGCTGCCACCATGGCACTGGGCAGACTCTTCGCCCATGGCAAGACCGTCGCCGCCGGCAGGAACAGTAGCGCCACCACCATGACGGTCCCGACGGCGTTGGTGGCCATGACCAGCACCACGCTCAGCAGGACCAGGAACAGCGCGTTCCACCGGGTAGGACGCAGACCTGCCAGCTGCGCCGCCGCTGGGGCCTGTGCCAGCAGTAGCCATCGCCGCCACAGCAGCGCGCAGATCGCCGCCGCCGCCAGGAGGCGCCCGCCGCGATCACGGCCTCCTCGGCCCCCACGGCCACGTCGACACCCGAGAAGAGGCTCTGCACTTCCGTCAGGTGGGCACCGGCGTTGGACACGACCAGGATCGCGATGCACAGGCCGGCCACGTAGAGGGCCGGCAGGATCAGGTCGCCCCGATCCCGATGGCGAAACCAGCCGATCAGCCCCAGGGCCGCCGCGACCGTGCCGATGGCCGGAGGTAACTCGGGCCAGTCATACCGCATGCCGAGCGCGGCTCCGAGCATCACGATCTGCGGCATTGCCAATACTACAAGCGCCTCCCGCCGCAGCACCACGAAGACTCCCACGACGCCACCGGCGACTGCCAGGGCCAAGGCCGCTACCAATGCTGGCCACACGACCTGCAGCGGAACGAGGTAATTGGATTGGAGATGCTCCATAATACCGTTCATCATTATCGATCCCCGCCTGTGACGCGACGCGCCAATTCGGAAGGGGTGACCAGCTCTACCCGACTGGGTGTTCCCTGTTCCTGCGATGCATGCAGCCACGCCACGGAGTCCGCCGCATCGAGCAGGTCCTCCACGTCGTGGCTGATCAGGATCGTGCACAATCCGTCCTGTGTCGTTCCTCGCAGGATCTCCAGGAGGGCGGCACTGGAGCGGACGTCCAGGCCATCCGTCGGCTCATCCAGGATCAGGACCTGCGGTTCGGCCGCCAGCGCCCCGGCCAGCAGCACCCGCAGTTGCTGGCCGCCGCTGAGTCTCGCAGAAGCGTCGGGACGCGAGGTCGCGGACGCCCAGTGCGTCCATCTGCGCCGGACGCGACCCCATCCGCCTCCGAGCCAACCCAGCCAGCGCCACGCCGACATGGCCAAGCCCGCCGCGTCCAGCCCGCTCATGGGCCACTGGCGGTCCAGCGCCCTTTGCTGGGGCAGGAAGCTGAACCGCGTCCCTTCGCGTCGCTGGGTAGTCCCGGCCATCGGGCGCAGGAGGCCCGCCACCCCGCGAACCAGGGTGGTCTTGCCTGCCCCGTTGGGCCCGAAGATGCCCAGGCACTGGCCCCGGCGCAGGCTGGAGGGCCTCCACCTGCACTACGGGCCGTGCGTCATAGCCGAATACGCACTGCGATAATTCAAGAACCATGGTTTACCTGCTGTGTCTGTGCCGCGGCAGGTTCGACCCCGGCGGCCTTGGCTGTTTCGATCAGTTTGTCCACATCGTAGCGGAAGAGCTTCTCGTAGGTGCCCGCCTCGGGCACGCCCAGCACGTGGTCCGGCAGCCGGACGCACTTGGCGCCGGCATGCTCAGCGACGTATTGGGCAAGTTTGTCATCGCTGTAGGTCTCCACGATGACGACCTTCGCATTCTGCTCCTTCATCTTGTCGATGATTTGGCGGACCTGGCTCGGCGAGGGGGTGATCATAGGCTTAGGCTCGATGGTGCCCACGATATCGATCGGAACGGCATCCGCGAAGTAGTCCCAGGCGGCATGGAACGTGACGACCTTCAGTCCCGCGTAGGGGGAGAACTGGGCCTTGATCTGCCGGCTGAGGCTGGCCATCTCGTCGATGAACTTCACGGCGTTGGCCTTGTAGAAGTCGGCGTTGGGCGGATCGGCCTGCATCATGGCCCTGACCATAGTGGCGGCCATCTTCTGGGCCACCTGCGGATTCAGCTGGAAGTGAGGGTTGCCATAGGCATGGACATCGCCCATGGAGCGGTCGATCTTGCCCGTGGGAACGTCCTTGAGATTGATGCCGGTGCTCATGTCGACGTAGCCGGGCTTGCCGGGCATCACCCGAGGGTTGCGCGCCCCTTTGAGCAGGTTGTCCCGCCAGGGCTCACTGTCCAGGCCACCGTGCACGAAGAGGTCCGCCTGGTTGAGGTAGACCATCTCGGTGGGCTTGGCCATGACGTTGTGCACGTTCTCGGGCCCTCTCATCACCGAGTGCACCTCCACCTTGTCGCCGCCGATCTGCTGGGCGATGTCGGCGTAGTCGGTGGCCGTCGTCACGATCTTCAGTTTGGCTTGCGCTGCCAGCGGCATAGCCGCCAGCACGCACAGGGCGATCACGATCTTTCGCATATCACAACTCCATCTTTCAAGCCGGGCAAAGCCTTGCCCGAGGTTCATACCAGTTCGTTCGTCGGTACGGTGTCCTCAAGTCTTTCGTTCAACAAAGGTCCTAGTGCATGACCCAGTATGGATGCGGCGGGTGTGCCCCGAAGATCCAGGTGGCCTGGAAGTACAGGATGTCCTCGGCCGGCACATCGCCATCCTTGTGCTGGTATTCCAGGCGGAACCGCAAGAACTCGCTCCAGTACCAGGTGACGTACGGCGAGACGCCCCAGACCTGCTGGCCGTCGTTGACAGCGTTCTCGGTGTAATCCACCCGCACGCCGGTGTACCAGTCGCGGCTGAGTTGCTGCTGGCCCAGCAGGTACATCCCCCAGGCGTTCTGCGTGCCGGGGGCCTGGTCCGGGTACTGCGTGAAGATCGTCCACGGGCCGTTGTCCACCTTGCCGTAGATGACCTCCGACTGAAACAGCTGGTTGTTGAACCGACCCGTCGGGTCCGTATGGATGAGGGTCAGGTCTCCGCCCACAAGATCCGCACTCAGGTTGTTGTCGTCGTTGTGGTGTCCGTGCAACCAGGAAGTGCCCGCCTCCAGGTTCCAGTTTGGCGCGATGTCGTGGTTCCACAGGGCGTGCAGGTTCACAGCCGGGCTGCGGACGAAGGTATTGTTGTTCAGGACGGGATCCGTCTCGTCGCCCTCTCCGCTGATGATCTGCGCGATCAACTCGATGTAGTTGTCCTTGACCAGCTTCGGCGGGATCACATAACTGAGCGTCAGGCCGTTGTCCACCAGCGACTCCGGCCCCAGGAACGATTGAACGATGTAGGCATTGTCCACGGTCGGCCAGTCGTGCTCGTGGAGGACGTTCCACCGGCCGAACCGAAGATGATAGCGGCCCAGCTCTGCCGTCAGGTTGGGCACCCCGAAATCGTGCAGGAAGAGGTAGGCCTCCTCAACGTCGATGCTCGTATCAACATCCCCATTGCCCCGATCCGCCGGATTGAAGAAGAGAGGGTTCTCGACATCGCGAGAGATCGGCAGGATCGCGACGGCATCGGCCCGCGGATCCACGGGTGCGCGCAGGTCCAGTTCGACCGAACCCACGTCGAAGCGGTTGAGAGCAGGATTCTTGTGGTAAGGCGAGTAGGTCCCCGAGAAATTGGTGACCACGGCCAGATCGGGGTTGAAACTGGCCGGGATTCGCGGCGTTGGATTGCGGGCCTCCTCGGCCATGACATCCTTGAGGGCGGCGACGCGCTCCTTTTCGATCTCGTCGGCGGTCTGCGTCGCGGCTGCCTGCTGCTGGGCCGCCAATTGGTCCTTGAGCTTGGCGATCTCCTCGTCGCGTATCTTCAGTTCGGCCTGGTGGCGCTTCTCCATCTCGTCCAGGCGTTTCTCGAGCCGGTTGAGGCGTTCGTCGGCGGTGCTCTCGGCATGCAGTCTGCCGCCGAGGCAGATCACAACTGCCAGGGCCAGTACGCACGTGCGACATGCGCATAACCTTCTCCTTCACTCAGAATAGGAAAACACATCCCCAGCCAGTGGTATGGCTGGTTCACTCAGGAAAAAGGAGTTGATGCTAGCAGGCGGGGGGACCGCGGCAGTCGGTACGCTCCGGACCGTTCTGTGGGACAGCCGCCTGGTCCGGCGAGACGGTGGCGATGGCGATCGTTTCGATCTGGATGGTTGGCGGCAGCCAGGCGACCACCTGGATCGGCATGTGCAACTGGGCGTGGATATGGCAGTTCAGGTCATCGTGGATCGGGTGATGCTGCGGCGGCTTGCCGGGGAAGCTCGACCGGGCCGCCGCTGCATCCTGCTGCGCATGTTGCCACTCGTGGAGGCGCTGGGTGAGCCCAGACCCCAAGGCCAGGAACGTCAGCAGCAGGATGACCGATGCCGATCTCCGCATGACACCTGAATGATGGCCTGACGTTTGGTCCACGTCAATGGTCGCTTATGTCATGACCCCAGAACATATGCTTTGTCCTCAGCGTTCGCATATAAGCTGTGGGTCCACATCGTCTCGACCAAGTAAGACATTCGGCGGTCATTGGTTACGACCAGCACGGATCCGCTGCATAGTCAGATGCGGGCAGACTGTCATAGGCGATAGGGCTTGGCCCGTAAGGTGGCGCGCGTCAGGAGCGGTCACTCAGAACTGTCGGGCGACGATGAACTCGGTCATCGTCTGGAGCTGCGTACGGGCCGGGCTGGGGGGAAGGCAGTCAAGAGAGGCGATGGCGCGGGTGACGTAGTCGCCGGCGACGCGGCGGGCGTGGTCGAGGCTGCCGGTCTCGGTGAGCAGGTCCTGGACGCGGGCCCGGTCGAGGGTCTGGGGGGCCTGCAGGCACGCGAGCAGCCGGTCGGCGTGGCCATCCGGGCGGGTCCGCAGGTGATGGATCATCGGCAGGGTGAGCTTGCCCTGGCGGGCGTCGGTGCCGAGGGTCTTGCCGGCCTGCTCCTCGCGGCCGGTGATGTCCAGGACGTCATCCACGATCTGGAAGGCGATCCCGACGCCGCGGCCGAAGTCGCGCAGGCCGCGGACGGCGTGGGCGGGGGCATCCGCGTAGAGGGCACCAAGTTCGGTGGCGGCGGCGGTGAGAGCGGCGGTCTTTCGCTCGATGATGGCGAAGTAGGTCTGCTCGCTGAGCTGGAAGTTGCCGCGGTTGGAGAGCTGGAGGAGTTCGCCCTCGAAGACGGTGGCGGCTGCTGCGGCGACGACCTGGCTGGCCAGTTGTGAGCTCAGGCCGCAGCAGAGGCGAAGGGACCGGCTGATCAGGAAGTCGCCGAGCATGACGGCCGTCTCGTTGCTGGTCAAACGATTGACGGTGACGGCCTTGCGGCGGATGTCGGCCTCATCGAGGACGTTGTCATGGACGAGGGAGGCCATGTGGACCATCTCGATGACGGCGGCGAGTTTGTGATGCTCGTCGCGGAGGTTGCCGCAGGCCTGGCCGGCCAGCAGGAGCAGCGCGGGCCTGAGCATCTTGCCGCGGAGTCTGCGGACGTGACGGCAGAGGGCCTGGACGGGTGGCAGCTCGCTGTCGAGGGCGTCCTGAAAGATCTCCTCGACGCGCCTGAGGTCGACGGCGATAGGCTCGCAGAGTTCGGCCAATAATGTTGACATTTGTCGGAGTTCCGCGGTCACTTCCGATTCACGAAGTACGCAATACCGGCCGCCACGCCAAGCGGGCGACACTAACCGATTATTGCAGAAGCAGGGGCGGCTGTGGCGTGGGGACAGGATTTTCAGAAAGATTGAAAAGCGAGTGCGGGGCTATTGCGACAAAGGGGCGGCGGGTGGGCCGGCGGGGTGGCGCCGAGTAGATGATCAGCAGCAGGCTCACGCCGACCACCAGCATGCTGTCGGCGATGTTGAAGATCCATGGCCAGAGCGGCTGCTTGCGGAACAGGGTGTCGATGCGGATGAAGTCGCGGACGGCGGTGCGGGTGGTGACCTCGACGTTACGGCCGAAGCGCCAGCGGGGCTCGCCGCCGTCGGGGTACCGGCCGACCTGGATCGCGTCGTCCTGCGGCTGGTCCCGGCTGATCGTGCCGTAGCGGACGACCTGGCCGCCGCGGGAGATCACGTCGATCTTGACGAAGAGGCGGTCGTACAGGTTGCCCAGGGCGCCGGCCAGGACAAGGCCCAGGGCCAGATGCACCAGCCACTGGCGGCGGTGAGAACTGGCGAACATGTAGGCGACGAAGGCGACGGCCAGGATGCTGGCCAGGATGAACAGCGGGCTCATGCCCTTGCCGATGCCGAAGAGGGCGCCGAAGTTCAAGGAGCGGTCCAGCGACAGGAAGCGCGGGATCAGGACAATGGGGTCTTTGGACGGCAGGCGGCTGAACGCCAGGTGCTTGGTAAGCAAGTCGATGCTCAGGCCGAGGGCGGCAGTAGCCCAGAGGGTGACATGGCTGCGCGGCGACCACCAAGCGGACGCCCAGGCCTGCGGGGCAGTTGAGGCAGCCGAGGACGTCTGCCCGTCGCCCGAGCAGGATCCCGCTGCCGGCGCGGAGGCGGATGTGGGTGCAGGCACCTGGCTGTCGGACATCCTATCCATCTCTGGATTCTATACTCGCCGCACCTGGCCTTTTTCCATCATGCGGGCGTACTCGATGCAGTATTTGGCCCAAGGCTTGGCCTGTAACCGTGCCTTGGTAATAGGCTTATGGGTAGCCACACACACGCCGTAGGTCCCGTTGGCGATGCGGTCGAGGGCCTCCTCGATCTCTCGCAGCAGATCCTGCTCGTTGCCCATCAGGCCCAGGGTGAATTCCTGCTCGAAGTTGTCGCTGCCGGCATCGGCTGGGTGGAACGGCACGCTGGACAGGTCGCCGGACGACTCCTGGCGATTCTTCTGGAGCTTGTTCAGTGTCGAGATATCGCCGGCAATCTGGGCCCGTTTGATCAGGAGGATCTCGCGGAACTCCTCGAGTTCGGCTGGCGAGAGGTGGGTCTTGATCGGTTCGTCCGTGGTGGCCAGTTCGATGGCTGTCTCAACCGGCCTGACGGCATCCCGCTTGGCATCGAAGCCAATGGCCTTGCGTCGCGAGGCGGGTCGCTTGTCGGCTGTCCCGTCGGATGTCTTCTTACGAGACACGACAACCTTCTTGGACGTAGCGGACTTCTTATTGCTGTCTCTAGGCACGGCAATGCGTACTCCCAGGCTCATTGCCCGACCGCCGGACGCATCCGGCGGAGGCATTCCAACAGGCAAGGACACAAATAGAAACTCACTCGCCCTACCAGGTGCGACGACCAATGTCGAGACGCTCACTATAGTTAATTTGGTAGCGCCGGTCAAGAAACAGCGGAGGGCGGCAGGCCGGGCCGGCCGGGGAGGTGCCGCAGTCACTAGTTAGATCATCTTATGGCAAAAGATTGCAAGACAAGGTTTTGCGCACTGGGGACTTGCTGGAAAGCCCCGGTTCCTTGGGGCGCAATCATTTGCAATGCCGGCGGCCATGGACTAGCATACGTATAAGAAAGAGAGTCAGCTCGGCTGGATCTGATTCGCGGCTGCGGAACCGCCGGTGGATACGCCCTGTGACAAAAGGATGACAGACTGTGACCGAAAACTTCGCCGATCGACTTATGGATGCGATTTCTCGGAAAAAGGCCCCGGTGGTGGTCGGTATCGATCCGGTTTACCAGCGTCTGCCGGCCAGTCTGGTGGGCAAGGCCGGTCTGGACCGTGAGGCCGACCTGGAGTCCGGTCTTGATGCGATCCTGGAGTTCAGCCGCCGGGTGATCCGAGTGGTTGCGCCGCACGTGCCAGCCGTCAAGATCAACAGCGCGTTCTTCGAGCGGTACCTATGGGAGGGGGTCGAAGGCTACTACGAGCTAATCCAGGAGGCGGCGGAGAGGGACCTGATCGTGCTGGCTGACATCAAGCGGGGCGACGTGGGTCACACAGCCGAGGCGTACGCCGCGGGGCACCTGGCGGACCCGGACCTGGCTGGGGTGGACGACCTGGTGGGGCCGGACGCCGTCACGGTCAACGGGTACCTGGGACAGGACGCGTTGGATCCGTTTCTGAAGGTCTGCCGAGAGGATGGCAAGGGGGTGTTTGTGCTCGTGCGGACGAGCAACCCAGGAGCGGCGGAGGTCCAGAATGCAGTCCTGGCCGACGGCCTGACGATGGCCGAGCACATGGCTGGCCTGGTTGCTAAGTGGGGTGCGGGGGACGGACTGGTGGGCAAATCGGGATTCTCGTGCGTGGGGGCGGTGGTGGCCCCGCGAGACGTAGAGCAGGCCAAGCGGATTCGGGAGATCCTGGGCAGTTCGATCCTGCTGGTGCCGGGCTATGGCGCGCAGGGGTTGGGTGCGGCCGAGGTGGCCGCCTGCTTCAAAGCGGGCGGGACCGGTGCGATCGTCAACGCCAGCCGCAGCGTGATCTACGCCTACGAGCAGCCGGAATACAAGCAGCAATTCGCCGACCAGTGGGAGTCGTGCGTCGAGAAGGCCTGTCAGGACTTCGTGTCGCAGATCCGCCGGGTGGCGGGGATGTAGCATCTCTTTCGGCCACTTGCCGAATGACGGCCAGCGATGGAGAATTGGCCATCGTTGCCGGAGGTGACTGGCGTCTGGTGGCGTCCCTGGTCTTCAAAACCAGTGTGGAGTCCGCAAGGGCCCCGGGTGGGTTCGATTCCCATTCGCCTCCGCCAATTTGTGAACAAGAGGCACCGTCGGGAGGCCGTGACACATGCACGCCTGCAGACACCGCAGGCGCGGCACCCGGCAGACTGTGCCAGGAAGACAGCGGCTAGTGGCCAGTGAACAGCAACAGTCAAGACTGCGGGTGGCACGGAAAACTGTGCCGATCGTCCTGCTGCTGGGGGGCGTCGGGGCCATTGTCGCGGGTGCGCAATTCCACGACCAGCCCGTGCTGGCGCAGATCGAGGGGAAGGAACCGGCCGGTGCGGTGCAACAGCCGATCTGGATGCAGCACGGGGCAGCGGCGGCCAAGCAGTACGTGGCGACATGGCTGCAGGAGGCCGAGCCGCAACTGATCAAAGAGGTGACCGTCGGGGGGGTGCGGCTAGCGGAGGGGTGGCAGATACACCGGACGTACAAGGGCCTCGAGATCCCCCTGTTGTGCCCTACCTGAGTACACTAGCCGGAGGTCATGGTGGCCATGACCGCATCAACGCGATCGGGTGTCATTTCGAGGCTGGTCCGCTGGCGGCTGTGGATCCAGGGGACATTCCTGCTGGTCTGGCTGGACCCGCTGGCGCTTCGGCTGCACAACGTGTGCGGACCGGTATTCCACTGCTATTCGTGTCCGCTGGCGACGTTCGCCTGTCCGATCGGGGTACTCGCCAACTTCAGCGCTATTCACGTGGTGCCCCTGCTGGCGATCGGGACGTTGACGGTGGTCGGCGCGCTGGTCGGCAGCATGCTGTGCGGGTACGCGTGCCCGTTCGGGCTGTTGCAGGACCTGGCCGGGCGCGTGCCGGTGCCGAAGATACATCTGCCGGGATGGCTAGGGTATACGCGGTATGGGGTGCTGATTGCCCTGGTGGTGGTGATCCCGTTTGTGTTCGGGGAGGGGCATGCGCTGTTCTTCTGCAGCGTTTGCCCGGCCGGGGGGCTGGAGGGTTGGTTGCCGGCGGCGACGGGGAGCGTGCTGCAGGGCGGGACCTTCTTCTGGACCAACCCGGCGCGGCTGGCGGTGCTGGGCTTCGTACTGGTGGCGATGTTCGTAAAGTGGCGGCCGTGGTGCACGCTGTTGTGCCCGCTGGGAGCGATCTTCGGGCTGTTCAACCGCGGCTCGCTGGTGGTGCTCAAGTATGACGGGCATGCATGCAGCGGGTGCGGGCGGTGCAGCGACTGGTGCAAGTACGACGTGTTGCCCAGCCGGGACGTCAACAACTCGCGGTGCATCCGGTGCCTGGAGTGCACGAAGTGTGCGGCGATCCAGGTGGGCAGCTCGCTGAGTAGCGGAGGCGATGGGCAGGTACGCGGGCCGGGGAAGGCGTGGGGCGAAGGCGAGTAGCGAGTGGCCAGTAGGGAGTGACGAGTGAACGGCAACTGCCACTGCAGCCGCGCGAGGCCGGCAGGACAGTGCAGGACAGCAACGACTGGATTCCTCGGGCCGGGAAGGGCGCGGGCTTAAGGAGGCGACCGAATGGCCCTCGGAATGACTGCCGCCGGAACTTCTTATCGCTGGGGGATGTACATTTCTTCAGGCTTATCGCCGGTGGGGGCGGATTGCGGGCCCGGGCCGGCGGTGCCGGATGCGCCGGCGGTGACGGGGACGGCAGGAACGGCGGCCAACGCTGGCACGGGGCTCAGGCTGAGGCGCTGGTAGATGGGGGCGACCTGTCGGCGGAAGGCGGGCAGGCGGGTGGCAAAGGCGGCGGCGCCGACGAGGCAGAGGAGGCCGCTCAGAAACAGCATCTGGGGGAGGCTGATCAGGTGGGCGACGTGGCCGGCCAGGAGCTGGCCCAGCGGGACGGTGCCCATGAAGGCCATGGTATAGAAACTCATCACGCGGCCGCGTTTGTCATCGTCGCAGATCGTCTGGAGGACGGTGTTGCTGGAGGCCATCTGGACGATCATGCCGCAGCCGGCGATGACGAGCATGGGCATGGCGGTCCACCAGACTCGCGAGAGGGAGAAGAAGATCAGGCCGACGCCGAAGGTGAGGGTGGCGAGGGGAATGATAGATTCGAGGCCGGCGGAGCGGCGCCGGGAGGCGAGGAAGGTGGCACCGATAAGGGCGCCCACGGCGACGGAGTTGGTCAGCAGGCCGAAGATGCCGGCCCCGACGTGCAGGAACGTCCTGGGCGAAGGCGGACATGAACTGCTGGTAGGGCATGCCGGCGATGCTGACCAGGCAGAGCAGGAGCAGAACGGAGCGGATGGGGGCGAAGCCGAAGGCGTAGCGGACGCCGTCGCGGAGTTCGCGGAGGACGTGCTTTTGGCGGCCGGGCTTTCGGGGCGGGATCTCCATTTCGAGCAGGGCCCAGATAACGGGCAGGAAGCTGAGGGCATTGAGCAGGAAGCACCAGCCCTCGCCGACGAACTTGATCAGGAGGCCGGCGACGGCGGGGCCGACGAGGCGCGCACCGTTGACCATGGAGGAGTTGAGGGCGATGGCGTTGGCCAGGTCCTCCTTGTCGCCGATCATCTCGACGGTGAAGGCCTGCCGGATGGGGATGTCGAAGGCGGCGACGACGCCGGCGTAGATGCTGAGGATGACGATGTGCCACTTGTTGATCCAGCCCGTCAGGGTCAGGGCGGCGAGGACAGCGGGCTGGATGGTGGCGAGGACTTGGGTGATGACGACGAGTTTTCGGCGGTCCATGCGGTCGGCGAGGATGCCGGCGAAGGGGGCGACGAAGAGGATGGAGATGCGGCAGAAGCCGACGATGCCGAGCCAGGCGGGGCTGTGGGTCAGGGTATAGATGAGCCAGTTCATGGCGGCCCACTGCAGCCAGTTGCCGATCAGCGAGATGGATTGGCCCATGAAGAAGAGGCGGTAGTTGCGGTGGCGGAGCGAGCGGAACATGCCGCCGGCGGCGCGTGAAGCTGGTTCGGCGAGAGCCATGGTATTCCTGCGATTCCCTCGTGCGGGTGCGTGCAGCCAGGCAGCAGACAGTGAAGCAACTCTCCCTGGTGCCGGTGGCGCGAGGACCCGCGAATTCGGTCAGCATAGCATGGCCGGGCGGGGGATTGAAGCTATGGAACTGAAAGGTCCGTTTCGTCTCACGAGACTTCCCCTTCGGCGGGGGCGGGCGGCGACTGAAGCTGGCGGGCATAGTGGGCCTGGATCTCGCGGCGCAGGGCCGGCAGGCTGGACAGGAACGCCGCGGCCCCGCCCAGGCAGCAGAATGCCGCTGATCATGACCGTGGCGGGGGCGCCGATCGCGCGTGCGAGCGTGCCGGCCAGGAGGCTGCCGAACGGACCCATCCCCATGAAGCACATGACCCAGAGGGCCATGATCCGGCCGCGCTTGTCGTCGTCGACGACCGTCTGGAGCATCGTGTTGCTGGCGGCGATTTGGACCATCATGCCGAAGCCGGTGAAGAGCATCAGGACAAGCGAGATCCAGAGCGTGCGACAGAAGGAGAATGCGATCAGGCCGGCGCCGAAGACGGCGGCGGCGCCGCCGATGACGGTGGCCAGGCCGAGGATGTTGCGGCGGCTGGCCAGGTAGGCGGCCCCGACCAGGGCGCCCAGGCCCGAGGCGATCATGATGTAGCTGAGCGTCGCTACGTCGCCATGGAGGATGTCCCTGGCAAAGACCGGCGCCAGGACCATGATGGCTGAGCCCATAAGGCTGATCGTCGCCAGCAGCAGCAGGACCGCGCGGATCGGCAGGTAGGCCCAGGCGTAGGCGACACCTTCTTTGAACTCGTGGGCGGGGTGCTTGCGGGGCGTCGCGGGTCGGGGCGGGGTCGGGGTCATGGCCACCAGGGCGGCGATGACGGCGACGTAGCTGACCGCATTGGCCAGGAAGCAGTAGCCCTCGCCGAAGGCCTTGACCAGCGAGCCGGCGATGGCCGGGCCGACGAGGCGGGCGCCGTTGACCATGGTGGAGTTCAGGGCGATGGCGTTGCCGAGGTCGGCCTTGTCCTGGATCATCTCGACGACGAAGGCCTGGCGCGCCGGGATGTCGAAGGCGTTGATGATGCCGGAGGCGACGCCCAGGACGGCCAGCTGCGGATCGTGATCACGCCGCGGATGGTCAGGATCGCCAGGACCAGGGCCTGCAGCAGCATCAGGCTCTGGGTGACGATCATGGTCTTGCGGCGGTCGAGGCGGTCGGCCCACACGCCGGTCAGGGGCGTCAGCGCGAAGGTGGGCAACTGGCCCAGGAACGGCAGCAGGCCCAGCAGGAACGGCTTGTTGGTCATGCGATAGATCAGCCAGCCGACGGCGAGCATCTGCATCCACGTGCCGATCAGGGAGATGGACTGGCCGGCAAAGAAGAGGCGGTAGTTGCGGTACCGCAGCGAGCGGAAGATCGAGGTTATGCCCGCGAGGGCTGATCCGGCGGCGCCCATATCGTGAACGTCTCCATCTGCCGGGCGGCTACCGGCCGCCAAGGTATCAAACGAGATCACAGCCGCGCGACCCGCTCTGCGCAGCAGGATGCTGTGTGCAGACAATCTTACCCGCTCTACGGCTGGAAAGTCAGTCGGGCGTAGCCGCTGGTGCGGCGGCTGGCGTTGTCATCGCCGGAGAGAACCAGGTTGGTCATAGTGTTCTTGGCGCCCGCGGCGTCATCGTCGTTGACCACGACCTCGAAATGGAACGTCTTGCCCGCGACGGGGCGGAAGCCCTCCGCAATGGCCTCGAAGGGGATGGCGAGTTCGAGGATGTACCCGCCGGGGCGACGGACGCAGGCGATGCTCAGGGACTCGGGCTTGATCGAGCCGGCTGGCCGTACCGAGACTTCGGGCTTGCCGGGCGATTTGGGCACGGGAATCATGAGGTGGCGGCAGGGGTCCTGGAACTGGGCGGTGCGCTGGCCGTCGGGCCTGGGGTCCCAGAAGATCTCGAGACCGTCCTGTTGCCAGGCCTTGGCGCCCCTGGCGACCATGTCTTCATCGTTGAGATCTTGGCGGTGCGCTGGGTGGTCTGGCCGCAAAGGTCGAGCCTGCATTCGAGTGTGAGTGTGGGGGCCTGGGCCTGGGGCTCGGATGGGGTAACACGATAGGAGTGGGTAACGTTGGCCTTTGCGGGCAGCGTGACCGTTTCGGGCGCAGACAGGCCGGCGGCGAACCAGCCGTCGGCGGCGGACCAGGTGAGGGTGACGGTTGCCTGGCCTTCATTGGGGCCGAACAGTAGCAGGGCTACGTCGCCGCCGGTGCGGGTGATGGGGGTGAGTTGGGCGTTGGCGACCATTTCAAGGAGTAGTAGGTGCGGCCCGCCACGCCGTGGCGCTTGGTGTAGATGGCGCGGGGGATGTCGCCGGTGACGTCGTGGTTGCCGGTGCAGTAGAAGAAGGGGGCGTCGAGGCGGCGGGTGAGGGCATCGAACTCGTCCCATTGGCTGGCATCATGATCCTGGTACACATCGTGCACTCGAATTGCCTGGCATAAGCGCCACGCACAGGTGCGTATAAGTGCATCCTTATTTGCGCCGTAGGCAAAGCGGGGGCCTGATCTTGGGGATGAGCCCCAAGCGAGAGCCGGTCACGGAAGATCGGCTGCGGAACTTCAAATACTTCGGCAAGATCCTGCCCTTGCTGGATCGGCTGCATGATGCCGGCACCGCCCGAGACCGGGCCGGCAACCGCCTCCTGCACTTCGACCAGTACATCGCCCTGCAACTGCTGTTCTTCTTCAATCCCGTCAAGGGGGTGCCGGCGGACATGGACCTGACCCTGGCGGATGCCTCGGAGGTCGACCACCTGCTGGCCCATCTGCAGCCGGGGCGGGTTTACGTCAAGGACCGTGGCTACTGCTGTTTTCGGCTGTTTCAGGCGATCGTGGACAGCGGCTCGCACGTCGTCTGCCGGGCGCGGGACAACAGCGTCTATATTGAAGTACCGGACAGGATTGGGTCCGCGGCATTGTTTTGCGCACTTGCCGGAGATGCCGAAGCAACCACGGGACCGTAGCGGGAGCACGCCTGAAAAAACCGCAGGCGTTGCACCCAGCAAGGGAAGTCAGGAGGCGGTCGCGGCTTTCGAGCATCTGCTGGATGGTCTGACGAAGCAGCGGCTCGCCGCCGAAAGTCATGCCCAGGGCCCGCAGCTTGGCTGTTTCGATCTGATGTCTGGGGCCCTTATTGGTGTCGGAAATGACCGAGTCGCTGCCGGCAAGCTCCCTGGCGATCCGGGCCACCATCTGGTCCGACACATACATGTCGTAGCAGCTGTAGGCCTGACCCGCGATACCTGGAGCCTTCAGCAGGATCTCCACCGCCCGCGCCACATCGGCGGCGTGGACCTCCTTGCCGCCGCGATCGCTGGTAACGGGCTTGCCGGCTGCCACCGAGTGCACCAGGTCGTACCACTTGCTCTGCTCGACGGGGCGGGCCAAGCCGTAGATGCCGGTCGGTCGGAGCGAGCAGATCTCGTAGCCCTCGCCGAACCCATCACTGTGGATGAAGGCCTCGACGGCCGCCTTGTAGGCGCCATAGTGGCTGGCGGGCCAGAGCGGGTGCGCTTCATCGAGAGGGCGATCGTCGAGGATGACGTCGTGGACGGCACAACTGGAGATGAAGATAAACCGGCGGGCGTCGGCGTGATGGGCCGCCTGGATCAACCGCAACGTGCCGACGAGATTTGACTGGACGGAGGCCATCAGGTCGCCCGCACCGGCGCGGGCCAGGCCGGCATGGACGACGGCGTCGACACCCTCAACAAGGGTTTCGGTAGCCGTAGCATCGTCGAGTTCACCGCTGATCCATTCCAGCTCGCCGGGGGCGTCCCTATCGAAGCCTTCACGGTCGCTGTGCCGGCGATGCCAGCAGCGGCATTGGTGCCCGTCCCTGAGCAGGTGGTTGACGATGTAGTGACCGAGAAAGCCGGTGGCACCGGTGACGGCTATGCGCATGGCTCGCTCCTTTTCGCCAAGAGAGACGTCCCCGTGCGGGTATTATAGCGGGGTTTCGGTGGAGCAGAGACAGCAATGCATGCTTCCGCAGCAGAGCGGGAGCTGTCAACCCATCGGCGTCCGATAATCGCAGACGGTCCTCCCTTTTGCGCTCGCGAGTGCAGCGGCGTTGCGGTAGGATTCCGGGCCGGGCAACCGGATTCGCGATCGGCAGGTGAGACGGGATCGGAGTGGGTGTTGTGTTTAACAGGCAACGCTTGGGGCGGCTGGCGCTGGACAGGCCCGGCTGGGTCATGATCCTGGCGGGGGCGCTGGTGTGTGGATGGCTGGCAGGGCCGGGGGCTGGCACGGCCCTAGGCGGGGCGAACATCTGGAGCGATACACCGGCGGAGTATCCCCTGATCGATCCGGCTGCCGTAGCGGATCGCGTTATCACGTACAATATCGACCTGGTGGGGTTCAATCTGTTCGGCGGCCGGCACCTGTCGGAGGCGGAGCTGGCGGGGATGACCGACGCCGTACGGCAGGCGTTCGTCGCATGGAACGCAGTGATCGAACCGATCGGGTTGCAGTTCGTGGAGAGCCAACCGACCGAGGCGGTGGAGCTGGCCGTCCGCGCGATCCCGTATGACTGGGTGGACGTGCCCCTCGGCCTGCAAGACAGCGTCGCGGTCTCACTGGGCCTGCCGCTGCAGCACGTCTATACGATTCTGCCGATCTGGTTCGACGCGACGGAGAACCTGGCCGACCTGCGGGCGGCACCGCTCGTGGCCGACGGCCTGCTCAGCCAGCCGTACGTAACGCTGGTGGCCTCGCAGCAGTACGACCTGCACACCGTGGCGCGTGCATCGAGCTGGGGCACGTGCTGGGCCTGGGGCACGTCGGGGACGCGATCCGAGCCGACAAGGATTACAATTTTCTGGGCATGTCGACCGTCCTGCTCGACGCGGCCTGCCTGCAGCCGAGCACGTGGCTGGCGGGAATGCACACGTACCTGCGGCGGCCGATCCTGGAGACGGAGCTGCCGTCGGTCATGATCCCGATCCGCCGCGGCACGGTCGCGAAGATGATCCCGCCGGACGACCGGGCGACGGCGGCATTCATGCTGCGGCACCTGAACCCTTCGGGGGCGGACCAGGTGCTCGCCCAGGCCAAGGCGCTCTACGAGCAGAACGTCGCCGCTGCGGTTTCCGAACGTGGCGTACGAAATCGAAAAGAACAACGGCTTCAAGCGAAACGCCACGCCGGAATCGGCCATGCCCGTGCTGCCGAACCAGGTAATCGTGGCGTCGCTGTTCGGACCGGACAAGGACGGCGGGCCCAGGGACAGCGACTGCTATCGCCTGGACCTGACCTCGACGCCGCCGGGAACACCGCTGGTGATCGAGGTCGCCGAGGCCGGCGGGCTGCTGGACTCCGGCGCCACCGGCATCGTTCTGCAGCTGCTGGACGCGGACGGGAATGTGACGGCCCTGGGCCATCCGATCGGCGCGGTGGGCGCCGACCACTACAGCGCGGATGACCCGGTGCTGACCTGGACGCTGGCGACGCCGAGCGTGTACTACATTCTCGTGCAACAGCCGGACGACGCCATACCGGGCACATACGTCCTGAAGATCGGGGTCGGCGGACCGACGATGGCAGCCGGCCAGGTCGTGCCCGCCATCGATGCGGAGGGGTCGGAAGGCTGCCCCGCGGTCACGCCTACGGCGAGTGTGTGCCCGGCGATCGGGTTCGGGGTGTTGGCGGCGTCGGCGGTGGGGATGTTCGTGCGGGGGCGGCGGAGAGGGTCGCTCACAGCCACGCCGCTTCCTTGAGGGCGGCCAGGATGCCGGGGCCGACCCGGGGGCGCTGCATGTCCAGGTGCTTGTCGCGGGGCACGACCAGCGGGACCGGCACCTTCGCGACCTTGGCAATGACCTGCGGCGTCGTTTCCTCGGCCAGAGTCGCGCCGTCCGCGGTGTAGCCGTTGAGGACGATGCCAGCCACCTTCAGGCCCCGCGCCCGGGCCGCTTCCAGGGTCAACAGCGTGTGATTGATAGTCCCCAGACCGGCGCGGCCGACGATCACCAGGGGCAGGGCGAACTCCACGGCCAGATCGGCGACACTATACTTCTGCGTCATCGGCACCAACAGACCGCCGATGCCTTCTACGATGACGAAATCGCTATTATCGACAATGTAGCGGTAACAGCGGCTGATCGCCTCATAGTCGATCGGCCGATGCTCGTGCCGCGCGGCCACCACGGGAGCGGCGGGGGTGGCGTAGCAACAGGGACAGATCATCTGCAGGCCGCAGGTGGCCTCGGCGCAGGCGGCCAGGAACTCGGCGTCGGTGCTGACCAGGCCGAGGCGGATGTCGTTGCGGCAGCCGGTGGCGATCGGCTTGAAGACCCCGACGCGCAGGCCGCGCTTGCGCTGGAGCATCGCAGCCGCCCCGGCGATGACCGTCTTACCGACCTCGGTGTCGGTGCCGGTGATGAAGACACCCTTGGCTGCGGGCAGGTCCAAGGTGCCCACGGACAGGTCGGTTTCGTTCCTGGTGATCACGTGGGGCATAGGCTGTCACTCCACTCGTCACTGGCCTCTGGCAGCCATCTTCGGCACGACTTCGTCGATGCAGGTTTCGACGACATCCAGCAGCCGCGCGAGGTTCTCGCTGGTGATGCACAGCGGCGGGAAGAGCACGAGCGTGTTGCCCAGGGGGCGCAGGATCACGCCGTGTCTTCGCATGGCCATGCACACATCCGCCCCGACCTGCAGGCCGTAGGCGAACTCGCGTTTGCCCACCTTGTCGGCCACCAGTTCCACCCCGGCCAGCAGCCCGCACTGCCGGATGTCGCCGACCCAACGGTTGGCTGAAAGGCCGGCCAGCCTGTCCTTCAGCAATTGTATCTTGGCCGGCAGGGACTCCAGCACCTGCTGCCGGTCGAAGACGTCAAGGGTCGCCAGGGCGGCGGCGCAGCCGAGGGGGTTGCCGGTGAACGTGTGGCCGTGGAAGAAGGTCTTCAGTTCGGCAGGTGCCCCGAGGAAGGCGTCGTAGATCCGCTGGGTGGCCAGCGTCGCAGCCAGGGACAGGTAACCGTTGGTCAATCCCTTGCCGATGCACAGCAGGTCGGCGCAACATCCTCGTGCTCGCAGGCGAACATCCGGCCCGTCCGGCCGAAGCCGGTCGCGACCTCGTCGGCGATCAGGGGCAGGCCGCAACGGTCGCAGGCACAGCGGACACGGCGCAGGTAACCGGGCGGGGCGGCGATCATCCCGCCGGCGCACTGCATGAGCGGTTCGACGATCACGGCGGCCAGTTCGCCGGCGTGCCCGTCGAGGATCGCCTCAAGCGCAGCTGCGCAGGCCATGTCGCAGGAGGCCGCGCGCAGCCGAGCTCGCAGCGGTAGCAGTAGGGCGACGGCGAGACGAGCGTCTCGAACAATAGCGGCTTATAGATGCCGTGGAAGACCTTGATGGCCCCGACGCTGACGGCGCCGATCGTGTCGCCGTGGTAGGCGTTGCGCAGGGCCAGGAACTTGCGTCGGTGCGACTGGCCCTGGTGGTGCCAGTACGCGTAGGCCATCTTGATGGCGACCTCGACGGCGGTCGAACCGTCGTCGCTGTAGAAGACCTTGGTCAAACCGGGCGGGGCGATGTCGACGAGGCACTTGGCGAGGGTAGCGGCCAGCGGGTGTGTCAGGCCCAGCAGCGTAGTGTGCGAGATCCTGTCAAGCTGCTCCTTGATCGCGGCATCGACGGCTGGGTGGCGGTGGCCATGCACGTTGCACCACATGCTGGAGATTCCGTCGATGTAGCGGTTGCCATCGGCGTCGATGAGGAACTCGCCCTCACCAGCCACGATCACCAGCGGCTCGCCGGCGTTCCAGACGGTGTGCTGGGTGAAGGGGTGCCAAAGGTACTGGCGGTCCCAGTGCTGGACGATGGTCTTGTCCATCTGCGTGTACTTCACCTACCCTCCTTGCGAGAATCGCCAGATTCTTCCTTCCCTTGATGCGCGAGGTACTTGGCGCAGGCTTCGGCCAAGTATTCCTCCTCTGTGGAGTGCATGATTGCCCGCACCGCCTCGGTGATCTTCGGCGTAGGGAAGTGCAAAATCGCCTCGATGAAACGTGCCTGGGCACAGTTCTCAACCGGAAGAAGATGCGGACGATCCTGGCTCCTGACGTCCACAGGGCATCCGTATAGTTGGACGAGACAGGCACGAGCCGCGTATTTCTCCTTCAAGGGAGGGGATAAGGACCCTCGTTCGTCAGCCTCCTGAATCTTCAGATCGTCGAACAGGTAGACAAGGATACCCGCACGGGCGACATCTCCGCGCTGGGCAACGAAGTCATCGAACAACCTCTTCCGATCGCGTGCATCCTGCGTCCGGTAGAGCCTTTCCCGAACCAGAGCCTGTACTTTGAACACATTATAGCGAGGCTCTGCCAATTGCTTCAGGACCAGTGGCTCCAGGACATCCGGATAGTAGTATCCCAAGCGCGAACTCGCCTCAATACGGCGTTGCTCGAAATCCGGGTAGAGAAAATCCTGTACGAGCGATGCCTTGTGGCGTTCGGGAGTAAGGTTGCTCCACTCTTTCCTAATTGCTTCGCGCAGGACAGGCGAGTACGTAGGTGAGTTGATCATGATGCACATGGTGGGTTGGTACCGGACAGCATTGAACTGCCGATTGACGATTTGACCCAGCGCCACAAAGCACAGGTCTCCCACTGTAACGGTATGCTCCTTGGGACCATTCCCGTTGTTGCCCAAGTCCTGGTTCACCCCTACCGGCGGCTCCTTCGTCGTACGGTTGTTGAAGTCGTATTCGTCGTTGAAGAACAGTCCGCCCATAAGGCCATGGTGCTTGATCGTGATCTTGGTGGCCCGCTTGTCATCCAGATGGGTGATCAAGTACGGCACGGCTGCCGCGCCCTGCTTCACCAGTTCGCACATGGTAGTCGAAGGCACCGCAGGTACTTGGCCGAGGAGCAACGCTTCGGCACTGCCCGTTCCCAGGGGCAGGAAGCCGCCACCTGTCATGGTGGCCATGTACCCGATGCCTCCCTCAGCCGTGTCCTCCAACTTGTCGATGAGGCTGGGGATACTGCCCTTCTGGAACCGTGAAGTTGCCGCTTCGCGCACGGCAAGTACCAGGGTCTGGTCAGGGTCGATGGCCAGTCGCAGGACCAGCGAATCAGCGTCAGTATCGCGCTGCACGTCGCGCCTCTCGGCGATCTCCTCGATCATCACCTCCGCCGGATCGATACCGAGGGCCTTCGCGTCGATCTTCAGGATCGCCTGCTTCTGCTGGGCCGCCTTTCCGTCTATCCGCACCGTGAAATACAGCTCGCCGGCCTTGCGGCCATAGCGTTCCACCATCAGTCCGTCACCGCGGGCATGCGTAACCGGCTCCCAGCCGGCCCGGTCGATGGTCTCGATGATCGGCATGTACTGCCTGGCGACTCGGCGCATCTGCTCCCTGGTCGCATCGATGCCGGGGGCGAATCCGTAGAACATCGCCAGGCGGACCGGCGAGGCGTCCTCGGGCGGCTGGTAATAGGCGACCGGCTTGTGGTACGCCAGCATCCGCAGGACCAGCGCGGCGTCGGGACGGATGTTGCCGGCCGGCTCCTCCCGCACGAGCACGTCCATGAACTGGCCGTAGAGGAGAGTCGCCATCGGGGAGGTGTTCGCACAGATCAGGCCGCCCTTGGCGCGGACCAGGCCGGCATGGACCTTCGCGAAGGACCAGTCGTGCAGGGCCTTGAGCTGGCAGAGCCGGCCGGTCCGGGCGTCGAAGGTCAGGGGGTTGTCGACGGTCTGGAAGTGGTCGCGGCGGTAGTTGAGCAGGTGCTGGCCGGTCCAACCCGTCGAGGAGTCCCAGGCGTAGTTGCGCGGGCCCTTGTAGTTCGGATCGTCCCACTGCTTGAGCCAGCGGTACTGCCAGTCAAGGGCGATGTCTGCACGGTTGGGGTGCGGCAGGTCGGGGTCGAGGTCGACCGCCAGCATCCAGCAGCCGTACTCGTAGCGGACGCGGCTCATCCGGCCGTTCTCATCTTCCATAACGGAGTTGAGGGTGGTCTGGCGCACAGGCCCAGGGCGCGCCGCAGTACTGGCCGTGGGACTTGCCTTCGTCGGGGTGCTTCGCTTCTTCCTGCAGGTTGGCCTGCTCGGCATCGACGGTAGTCTCTTTAGGCACCTGGTCGAACCAGGACCACGGCTCGCGCCAGTGGAAGACGGTCAGGCCAAGTTCCTCGACGACCGGAATGACGGCCGGGCGGAACCGGCCATCGGTCCACTGGAAGTCGCCCTCGCCGTAGGAGATGCCGAAGTCCTTTTTGTCGGGCAGATTCGTGGTGATGCTGTTCATGTCGCGGAAGTTGCCGTAGGCGCTGGCCTTCGTGGCAAACAGGTCGGGGTACAGGGCGTAGAAGCGCTGGGCAGCGGAACGGATGCCCCAGGCCGGGTCGCTGCGGAAGATACAGAATCGGAAGGACGCTTGCGACGGGAACTTCCGCGTGACCGGCGAGACGCCCAGGTTAAAGCGCATCACCAGGCCGCGCGGATCGACCGACATCAGGAAGATCCGCGGGTCGCTCATGGGGATCCCAAACGAGAGGCCCACGTCGCGGCTGTGGACGGCGTTGAACGGCAGGCGGCCCATGTCGAGACGGACGAGTTCTCGCTCATCCGGCGGACTGGTGTCGCTGGACAAGACCGTATCTGGCTGCTTGATGGACGGGTAGCGGGTGTCCTTGGCGATCCGTTGTCTCTGCAGGGCGGTGTTCTCGCAGGTCCAGCCGGTGCAGTCGACGGGCAGGACGAATTCCAGGATCACGGCCCGGTCTTTGCCGGTCGTGTCGCGGATGGCACCATCGACCGCCAGCTCGATCGCCGTCAGCCACGATCGCCTGGAGCGCCAGGCCGCCGACCTTGGCGCTGATCTCGACGCCGCCTTTAACGTCCCGTACCTGCCCGGTGGCAAGGCCGTAGGATTTCCGCTTGCCGGCCGGCGGGAGGACCTCCGTCACGTAGAAACCTCCCTGGCCGCGCAGAGGCAGGTCGCGGCCGTCGACAGCGACGCGGCGGATGGTGGCATCTTTGGCAAAGGTGAGTTCCAAGCCGTCGGTGGTCTTGGCGGTGAGGGCGCCGCCGGAGGCAGTGAGCTTCCCCCCGTCGGCAGCATGGCAGAGAGTCTGTCCAAAGCATCACCCCGACCATCATGGTCCTGACCACCGTCCACCACAGGTTCCCGTTCATCGGATGATCCTCTGTTTGTCGATGTTCGTGGGCTTGTCGATGTCCATGGGCGGGATGGTGCACATTGCAAACACTGGGTTCTTGCGCATACTTCAACAACGGTCATTCAAAGCAGCCCAGTCTACTCGTATCGCAATGCCTCCACCGGATCGAGCAATGCCGCCCGCCGAGCCGGAAAGAACCCGAAGAACACGCCAATCAAGCCGGAGAACGACAGCGACAGAACGACGCTAAAGGGCGTGATCACGGTAACAAACGTGGTGAACCTGCTGAGGGTGTACGCTCCGCCGGCGCCGCGGCGGCGCCGATAAGCCCCCCCAAGCCGCTGACGATCAGCGCCTCCAGCAGGAACTGCAAGAGGATGGACCGCTGCCTGGCGCCGATGGCCTTGCGGATGCCGATCTCCCTGGTCCGCTCGGTGACCGTTACGAGCATGATGTTCATGATGCCGATCCCGCCGACCAGCAACGAGATGCTGGCGATCCCGCCCAGCAGGAACTTGAACTGCCGGATGGTGTCGTTGGCCATCTCGATCATCTCCGTCTGGTTGGTCACGAGAAAATCGTCTTCCTCATCTGTCTGGATGCGATGCAGGCGCCGCAGCAGGCTCGTGATGTCCTTCTGGATCTTGGGAAGGTCCTGCCCCTCCTCGGCATGGATCTGGATCATATTGACCCAGTCTACCCCCATTAATTCCTGCATCGCGACGGTATAGGGCATATAGATGCGGTCATCCGCATCACCCCCCGCGCCCAAATCCCCTTTGGGCTCCAACAGGCCCACCACCCGGAAACGTATCCCCTTGATCCTGATCGTCTGTCCCACGGGGTCATTCTCGCCGAAGAGTTTCTGGGCAGCCAGCGACCCCATCGCGCACACCCTCATCCGGTTGTCGACTTCGCTATCCTTAAAGTACCGGCCGCTTTGGAGGGAGAAGCCGGCGATCGACCGGTACGTTGAGGAGGTGCCGGCGACGGCCACACGTTGGTTCCTGTTGAGACACTGTCCCTGCTGCCTTGTCCAGACGACAGGCGCCATTTCCTTGATGCCCTCCACCTCGCGGAGGATGGCCTGTGCGTCAGCCACCTTCAGGTTGATCGCCGTATTCCCGCGAACGCTGACTTTGCGCTGCCAGTTCGGCGTCACGGTCACCAGGTTAGTGCCCATGGCCTTGATGCGCGCCATGACCTGCTGCTCGGCGCCTTCCCCGATCGCCAGCATCGAGAGCACCGCACCGACGCCGATGACAACGCCGAGCATTGTCAGCAGGGAGCGAAGTTTGTTGGCCAGCAGGCTCCGCAGGCCCACCTTGACTGTCGTCCAGAATAACATGCCGTCCTTTGCCCGTAGTCCGCCGTAGCATCAGCCATGCATGGCTGGTCGTTGCCGTTGACAGTTGCCGATCGTTTCCGTTTATTCATAGCGCAGCGCCTCGACCGGGTCCAGCAAGGCCGCCCGTCTGGCCGGATAGAAACCGAAGAACACCCCGATGAATCCCGCCACCGAGAGCGACAGCAGCACGCTGGTTGGTTCGATCAGCGTCGTGAAGTCGGTGAGCCTGCGCAGTGCGATCGCCCCGCCGACGCCCAGGATCACTCCAGTCAGGCCGCCCAGCCCACTGATGATCAGCGCCTCCAGCAGGAACTGCAGAAGGATGGACCGTTCCCTTGCGCCGATGGCCTTGCGAATGCCGATCTCCTTGGTCCGCTCGGTGACGGTTACCAGCATAATGTTCATAATGCCGATGCCGCCGACCAACAATGAGATGCTGGCGATCCCGCCGAGCAGGACGGTGAAGGTCCGGCTTGCCTCCATGGCAGTCTTCATCCAGTCGATCTGGCTGCGGATAAGAAAGTCGTCCTGCTGGTCCGATTGCAGGCGATGCAGGCGGCGCATCACCGCAGTGATCTTGGCCTGTACGCTGGCGGCATCCGCGCCCTCGGCCACCTGGACGTGGAGTTCCTGCACGTACTGTATGCCAAAGAGCTCGCGCATGGCTACCGTGTACGGCGCAATGATGAGATCATCCCAGTTGGCCCAACCCTGGTCCCCTTTGGACTTGAGCACGCCGATGATGCGGAATCCGACGTTATTGATGCGGATGACTTGATTGAGGGGGTCATCCTGGTCAAACAGATCGCCGGCCGTCTTGGTCCCGATTGCGCAGACGTGGACCATGTTTTCGACCTCGGCGTCCGTGAAGCGCCGGCCGCGTTCGACCTGGTAATTGCGCAACTGGAAATAGGCGGGCGCAACGCCCTGGATGTTGGTGCGGGTGTTCTTCTCGCCGTACTTGACCTGGGCGCCGCCGTTGACGATGGGTGAAAGGCGGACAATCTCGGGCACCTCCGCCAACAGGGTCAGCCCATCCGTGGGCTTGATATTCTGTTTGTCAACGCTGCGTACCCCTCCGGCGTTGATCTGCGTCGGTCGCACGAACAACAGGTTGCTGCCCATAGCCGTGATGCGGTCCATGACCTGCTTGCGGGCCCCGGCGCCGATGGCCATCATCGAGATCACGGCCCCGACGCCTATGATGATCCCGAGCATGGTCAGCAGCGACCTGGTCTTGTTGGCCAGGAGGCTCTTGAGGCAGATCTTGACGGTTGTCCAGAACAGCATCGCCCGCGGCTCCTATGCGTGTTGCAGCGCGTCGACCGTCTCGGCGATCCTGCCGTCGCCGATATGAGCAGACCGGCGGCACGGCTGGGCGATATCAGGTTCGTGGGCCAGGGTGACGATCGTCCGGATGACCAACGACATTACCGTCCTCCCCGGCTGCCCATCTGCATCGTCCGCATCGTGCCCGCGCCCCCGGTCGGCTGGCCGGGGCGGGGCTGGCCGTTGCCGGCCCATTTGCCCTCGGACATGCCGCCACGGAGGATTACCTGGTCGCCTTCGCTCAGACCGGCGAGCAGCTCGTACTGCAAGCCGTCGTTGCTGAGGATGCCGACATCGACGGGTTTGCGCTCCGGCGCGTCGTCCGTGGCGCCCGGCACGCTGACATACATCTGGCCGGCCTGCCGGCTTACCGCTTCGGCCGCGATCAGAAGGGCATTCTCCCGTTCGGCCGTAGTTACCTCGACGCTTGCGGTCATCTCCGGCATGAGCAGGCTCTTGTTTTCGGGGATCAGGCTGCCAACGGCCAGCAGGCTGTCGGCGGAGGCACGGGCCGGTTGGGTTGACTTGGACTGTCGGTCGTCTCGTCCGCCCTCACGCGTGGCATCGGCCAGAGGTTTCCCGGCAGTTCCCGGCTGGCTGGCAGACACTTTAGGCCTAGTGGCGCCGAGCACCTCGATCTTGACCTCGAAGGTCACAACATTCTGCGTGTTGACTCCTTTCCTGGCGATGCGGACCACCTTGCCGACGAACTGGGTGGAAGGGTAGGCGTCCACGGTGATGGTGGCCGGTTGGTCGATACGGATCTTGCCGATGTCGCTCTCGTCGACGCTGGCCAGAACGAAGATGCGCGACAAGTCCGAAAGAGTCATGATCGTCGTGCCGCCGCCGACGTTGCTGACACCGGAAGCAATGATCATGCCGGTCTGCACCGTCCGGGCGGTGACCACCCAATGAGGCGGAATGTGCTCTCCGACCGGCTGAGTCGTGGCGCACACCGGCGCCTTGACGATGCAATCGTTGAAAGCATCCGTGGCGATGTCAAGGGCGATCTGGTCGGCCTTCACTTCCCCCTCGGCCAGTATGACGTTCTCTCGCTGCACATCCAGCGCCTTCTCCTGCGTCTTGAGCTCCTCCATCTTGATCTGGCAACCGACCAGGTTCGACTGGGCTTGCGTCGCAGTCGTCTCGGCCGTGTCCAGCTCCTCCTGGCTGGCCAGTTTCTTGGCGAACAGCTCCTTCACCCGATCCGCCTTGGTGCGGGCATCCTTGGCGGCGGCCTCGGCGGACTCCATGGTTGCCTGGGCTCGATCGGAATCGGTATTGAGGGTCCGCTCCGCGATAGCCAGGTCATCCCCGGCACTGGCCAGCTTGGCATTCGCCGAATCCAGAGTGACCGTAGCCTGGTCCATGACCCGTTTCATGTCTCTCTGATCGATCTCACAGACGATATCCCCCACGTTGACGGAGTCACTGACGTAAAAGGGCAGTTTGATGACCGTCCCGCTGGCCTTGCACTTGATATCCACATCCAGGTTGGAGACAACTTTGCCGATCGTGGCGACGGCCTGCTGGATGGAGCCGCGCTCCACCTTGCCCAGGACGATCGCCGGATCGTCCTTCTTGGCGTCGCTGCGGGTCCAATAGTACGTGCCGGCGCCCAACCCGCCGAGAAAGACGACACCTAGGATGATTCTCTTCATCTGCAAGCCCTCTGCTCTGAAGATCATACCTGCACGTAACCTGCCACGTAAGCAGTCGTTCCTATCTATGCTTCTCCTCAAGGCAATGGATCCGGCCCCAGCAGGGCCCGGAGGAGCACTACGCTGTTGCCGCTCGTCTTTGGCGCTTGCAGATCCCCTTGTGCTCGCCACTCACCGCTCACTACTCCACAATCACTTCCTGGCCGACCGACAATCCCAGTGCAGCGCGGCGTGGCCGCGATTGACGGCGATCTCCAGGGTGTTGGCGCTGCCGATCAGGGCCAGGGGCGCGCCCGGTGCGACATCGGCGTACGTGCGGCACAGCGGGCCGGCGTCGCAGCCGGCAACCTTCACTGACAGCGTGGAGCGCCGTCGGGCGGCCCGCTCGAGGTCGGCCAGGGGGATGTTGGTCATGGCGTTGCCGAACTGGTCGATGTAGAGGACTTGGCCGCGAATCCGCCCGTCCGCAGCGACCGCGGCCGGCGGGATCGCCAGCAGGGCGAGCTTGTCGGTGGCGGGGCCGACGTCGGTCAGCCGGTCCGTCCGGGCGATGTGCGCGGCGACCGGGGCAAAGATGTCCCTGCCCTGGAAGGTGGCGCTGGGGGTCTTACGCAGCAGGGCCGGGTTCTGCACCAGGCGGAGTTCCTCGAGGACAAAGTCACGGTGTACGAAACTGATCAGCCCGTTGTCAGGGGCGAGGACGAACCGGCCGGAATAGCGGGCCACGACGATCGCCCTCGCGGTCCCCACGCTTGGGTCGACGATGGCCACGTGGGTCGTACCGGGCTCGAAGCAGTCGAAGACCTGCCGGAGGACGACGGCGGCCTGGAGGATGTCGTGGCGGGCGACCTGGTGGGTGATGTCGACGATCGTGACTTTCGGCGCGATCCCGAGGATGACGCCTTTGACCGCGGCAACGTAGTGATCGTGGAGCCCGAAGTCCGTCAGCAGCGTCAGAATCGGCACGTGAAACCCTCGCTCAAGCCGGCCGGCACGGTTGCATGGACGGTCCCTGCGCTGGGGCTTATAATCCCATGCATCGAGTTTGGCAACGCAGGCCAGGCGGATATTCGAAGACAAAATGGGGCAGCCGAACAGGTACGTTGACGAAGCCTACGATGCCGCGCGGCAGACGATGGTCCGCGAGCAGTTGCGCGAAAAGGGCATCCGGAACGAGCGGGTCCTGGCGGCCATGGCGGAGGTGCCGCGCGAGTGGTTCGTGCGTCCGGAGGACAGGGAGCAGGCCTACCACGACCGGGCGCTGCCCATCGACCTGCACCAGACGATCTCGCAGCCCTACATGGTGGCCCTGATGAGCGACTGGCTGGACCCCGGCCCGGACCACAGTGTCCTGGAGATCGGCACAGGCTCGGGCTACCAGGCGGCGATCCTGGCCAAGCTGGCCCGCCACGTCTATACCCTCGAACGGCATGCGGAGCTGTCGCGGCAGGCGTGCGGCCGACTGCAGCAGCTGGGCCTGACGAATGTAACGTACCTGGTGGGCGACGGCAGCCGGGGCTTTGCCGGGCTCGGACCGTACGATCGGATCCTGTGTACGGCCGCGGCGCCGTCGGTGCCGGCCGGGCTGCTGGAACAGCTCCGCGAGGGAGGCAAGATGGTTATCCCGATCGGCAGCCGCGAGGAACAGGTGCTCACGCGCGTGGAGCGGGTAGCCGGCCGCTTCATTGAGAGGCGGGGCACGGCGTGCCGGTTCGTGCCGTTGATCGGGGAGCAAGCGTGGCCGGAACCGATGCCCGGACAAGCAAACTGACGATGAAGCCTGAATTCATACAACCGCGAAGTCTCGAGGAGCAGACAGCCGCCGCCCGCAGGATGGCCGAGGCGCTGTTGGATGGCAAGGTGGTCATTCTGCCGACCGAGACGGTATACGGCGTGGCTGCGGGTGACGGACGCCCAGGCGATGGAGCGGCTCCGCCAAATGAAAGGGCGCCCACAGGAGCAAAGCCGTTTTCCGTGCACATCGGACGGAAGACTGACGCCGCCCGCTATGTCAACCGGATGGTCCCTGCCGCCGAGCGGATGATCCGCAAGGGCTGGCCCGGGCCGCTGGCACTGGTTCTGCCGGTGGAGGACCCGACCAGGACCCCGATCGCCCAGACCGTGCCGGCAGCGCTGCTGGAGGAGATGTTCTTCGACGGAACGATCGGGCTACGCTGCCCGGACGACCCGGTCACCACGCGGGCCTTGGCGGATGTGGCCCAGCCGGTTGTGGCCGCCAGCGCGAACCGGCCCGGGCACCCGCCGCCTGCCACGGCCCAGGCCGCCATGGCGGAACTTCAGGACCACGTTGATCTTATAATTGATACGGGCGCCACCCGTTATACCAAGCCGTCGACGATCGTGAAGATCGCCCCCGACGGAACATGGCAGGTCCTGCGAAGCGGGGTACTGGACGAACGGGCGGTGCGGCGGCTGGCATCGAACACAATCCTGCTGGTCTGCAGCGGCAATACCTGTCGGTCGCCGATGGCAGAGGGCTTGTGCAAGCGGATGCTGGCGGAGAAACTAGGGATGCCGCCGGAGAAGCTTGGCGAGGCCGGCTACGAGGTGCTCTCGGCGGGCGTCGCAGCCATCGGCGGGATGCGGCGCATCGGCCAACGCGATCGAGGCGATGCGCCGCTTCGGCGTGGACTTGGCCGGGCATCGATCGCGGCCGCTGACGTCGGACCTGGTCCGCCAGGCCGACAGGATCTGGACGATGTGCCGGCACCACAACGACGCGGTGGTGCGCCTGGTGCCGGAGGCCGCCGACAAGGTGGAACGGCTGGACCCCGGACAGGACATCCAGGACCCGGCCGGCAGCGATGTGGAACAATATGTGCAGTGTCTCGAGCGAATTCGCATTGCCCTGGAGGCCCGAGGCCGGGAAACGACCTAATGAGAATTGCCATTGCCAGCGACCATAGAGGCTTCACCGTCAAGCAATCCCTCAAGCCCTGGTTGCAGGAGCGAGGCCACGAGGTCTTGGATATGGGTACGCACACGGACCAGGCGTGCGACTATCCGGATATGGCGCTGGCCGCGGGGCTAAGCATCCTCAATGGGCAGGCCGAACGGGCGGTGCTGATCTGCAGCACGGGCATCGGTATGTCGATCGTGGTCAACAAGGTGCCCGGCGTGCGCGGGGCCCTCTGCCACGACCAGGTCTCGGCCGAACTGGCCCGCCGCCACAATGACGCCAACTGCCTGTGCCTGCCGGGAGACATGCTGACCGACGGCATGGCCATGCAGATCGTGGAGGCGTGGCTGGAGACGCCCTTCGAGGGCGGCCGGCACGATCGCCGCCTCAAGAAGATCCAGGAATTCGAACAGAGATTGCTCAGCGGGCAGGTCTGTTCCGGCGACGGGTCCGCACGAGCCGGCCAGGACGGCATGCAGGCCGGCGGAACGCCGTCGGCTGGCAAGGGTCGATAGTTGATTCCCATGACAACGGCTTCCCGCAATCGCAGAGTCCTCGTTCTCAAGACGGCCTCTTCCCCCGGTGACGCCTTGGAGGGTGTGGGCCTGTCGGGCCAGGTCGAGGTGGTCGACCGCGCGGACCGGGCGCTGGAAGCGCTGCGGGCCGGGGTGTACGACCTGTTCGTCTGCCCGGCGGAGGACCTGCCCGACATCTGCAGCCCGACCAGCAATGACTCGTTGCGGCGGATCTTCGAGGCCATGGGCCACGGCTTCTGCCTGCTGGACGAACAGGGGCAGGTCGTCTGGGCCAACGCCAAGATCAAGTCCTTTCCGGCGGAGATGCAGGAACGCCTGCGAACCACGTGCCTGACGGAGACCGGTTCGACGCCTGCCACCGACTCCCGCGGACACAAGTTCCCCCTGTCCTGCAACAACGTACAGTTGGAAGTAACGGCCGTGCCGCTGCAGCGGACGGACGGCAGCCGCCGGGTCGCGGTGATCGCGGCGGACGTGACGCGGGCGCACGTGCTGCAGCAGCGGCTGGACGCGATCGACCGGGCCGGCAGCGAACTGGTCCGCCTGAACGTCGAGGCGTCCGATGAGATGGATGTTCCGGGACGGCTGCGGATCCTGGAGCAGCGGATCATCTCCAGCACGCTGCACCTGCTGGGCTACGACAAGTTCCTGATCCGGCTGCTGGACCCGGGCAGCGGGCGGCTGGAAGTTGTCATCGCCAGCGGCATGCCGGCCTCGGCCGAGGCGCAGGACATCGTAGCCAGCCCGGAGGGAAACGGCATCAGCGGCTACGTGGCGGCAACGGGACAGAGCTACATCTGCCACGACGTCGAGACCGACCCGCTGTACCTGCCGGGCCTGGAGAACGCCCGCAGCAGCCTGACGGTGCCGCTGCGGTTGCACGACCGGGTGGTGGGGATCTTCAACATCGAGGCGGATCGGCCGGCCGCGTTCAACGAGGAAGACCGCCAGATCGCGGAGATCTTCGGCCGGTACATCGCCATCGCCCTGCATATGCTGCAGCTGGTGGTGACGGAGCGATCGGCGGCGCAGGGGGCAGACGGCCAGGAACCTGGCGGCCTCGATCTCTGGCCCGCTGAACGACATCCTGGCCGATGCGGCGACGCTGATGGACCAGTACATCGCGCAGGACGATCTGCTCAACAAGCTCAAGGGGATCTGCGAGAACGTCAGCAAGGTGAAGGACACGGTACAGCAGGTGGGCAAGCAGTCGGTCAAGCCGCTGGGGCAGATCCCGCGCCAGAGCACGGCCGACCCCTTGCTGGGCGGCAAGCGGGTACTGGTGGCCGACGACGAGCCGGTGATCCGCCAGACGCTCAACGACGTGCTGAGTTCGCTGGGCTGCAACGTGGAGACGGCCAAGGACGGCGAGGAGGCCTGTTCGCTGGTCTCGCAGAGGTCCTATAACCTCATCATCAGCGACGTGAAGATGCCGAACAAGAACGGCTACGCGATCTTCGCCGTCGCCAAGGACAAGGACCCGACGATCCCCGTGATCTTCATGACGGGGTTCGGCTATGACCCGAACCATTCGATCATCCGCGCCCGGCGGCAGGGGCTGGAGGCGGTGCTGTTCAAGCCGTTCAAAGTCGATGAACTGCTCGAGGCGGTGCGGGAAGCCCTTAAGAAGGTGCAGGCGTAGAGGTGCCGCTGCTTGGCCGGGGTGGAGCGCGATCCTATAATACGCGTCCCGTGTCGGCATGCGGACGCAGAGGGCCCGTACCCGGCGGGGCAGGCCAGATACCGCGGACGGTCCGTGGAGGCATTTGAACGTAAGTCCGCGTGGCCAAAGGCGTTGCATTGCAGCAATGCCCTAGTGAGAGCCTTCCATACATGCTGCGGTTTCAGATATATACAGACGGCAAACCCGGCGGAAGCGTCAACTTCGAGGGGGCCCACCTCATCGGCGGCGAAGGGCTGCCCCTGCGTAGCGAGATCACCCTCCAGGACAACTGCATCGTCTGCCAGAAGCGGACGGCCGGCACCGCCTCGCTGAGCCTGATCTGGCCAATCAAAAGCGCCGGCACGCTGATGCTGGAAACGGCCCGGCTGCCGGAGCGGGACGAGCCGTACATCCTGAACGTGGAGCTGGCCCGCGGGCGGCTGATGCGGATCGCCCAGAAGGTTGAGGACTGGGGGCTGTTCGACCACCCGGGGCTGGCCGAGGTCAACAAGCACCTCAACCGCGCCCGCGACCTGTTCGTCGAGGCCCTCAAGGCGGACACGCCGGGGGAGTCGGCCAAACTCGCGGACGAGTCGTTGTCGGTGGGCATCCCGGCCAGCGAGGCGATGTCGCGGGTACACGCGGATCTGTTCCTGCAGAAGAAGCGCAACGGCGGGGTAGGCGGGCGGCGGGGCTTCGGGGTCAAGCTGCCCCTGGTCAAGGGGCTGGCGGACACGATGCTGGCCAAGGTCAAGGAGTTCAGCGACCTGGTGTCGGTGTCGATGCCGTGGCGGTCCCTGCAGCCGCGCGAGCACGAAAGCGATTACAGCTTCGAGATCGCCGACGAGCAGATCGGCTGGCTGGTCAAGCAGCGGACCCATGTAATGGCCGGGCCGCTGATCAGTTTCGCGGAGGACCAGGTACCGGACTGGCTGATCCTGTACGAGAACGACTTCGACTCGGTGCGGGACATGGCGGTCGAGCACATCCGCCGGGTGGTGCAGCGATATGGGCGGTACGTGCATTTCTGGCGGGTGGTCAGCGGCCTGCACGGGGACAACAACCTGGGCTTCGCGTTCGAGCAGGTAATGGAGCTGACGCGGGTAGCCGTGGCGACGGTCAAGCAGCTGGCGCCCAGGGCGGTCTCGATCGTCGAGGTCGTCGAGCCGTGGGGCGAGTACTACGCCCGCAAGAACCGCACCGTGCCGCCGGTCATGTACGCCGAGGTCCTGCTGCAAAGCGGCATCAACTTCGACGCCTTCGGACTGCGGCTGCCAATGGGCATGCCGGTCCGCGGGGGTTACACCCGCGACCTGTTCCAGATCTCCAGTCTGCTGGACCGCTTCACCTCGCTGGGCAAGCCGATGCACGTGACCGGCTATGGCGTGCCGTCGGCGATGCAGGCCGATCCTCGCGACAGTACCAGCGGGCAGGCCGAGCCGGCCATGGCCGGGTTCTGGCGGAACGGCTGGGCCGAGCCGATCCAGGCCTACTGGGCGGGGCACTTCTCGCGGATCGCGCTATCGAAGCCGCTCCTGGAGACGCTGATCTGGGAGGACCTGTTCGACGGGCAGCCGCACACGGTGCCCAACGGCGGCATGATGCGCGGCGACGGGGCGACCAAGCCGGTCTACGACGAGCTGGCCGCCGTCCGCAAGCAGCTGGGCAAGTGGCCGGGAAGGTCGTGACGACAACGGCAACACGGGGGATGCGAGGAGCATCGTGTCAGCATCCGGGTCCACATCCAACCGACTGTGGCTGGGCTCCTGCCTGATCGCCTACCTTGCACTCAGCGGCGTCCTGGGGATCGTGCTGTACCAGAGGGCGCAGAATCCCGTGTTCGTCGAGGAGTCGGATGGCACGGCAAAGCCGGTCGATGCGCCTTCGCCATCGCCGCTGGAAGGACGGATCGACCCGAACACGGCTGAATGGTACGACCTGACGCGGTTGCCGCGGGTGGGCGAGGGCCTGGCGCGACGGATCGTCGCCTATCGCGAGGGCAAGATCCAGGAATGGCGAAGCGCCCATCCGGATGTCCCGGCTGGTCAGGCGCCTCCCGTCTTTGTCCGGCCCGAGGACCTGCGGGCGGTCAAGGGAATGGGGCCGAAGACGCTGGAGCAGGTGCGACCGTACCTGCGGATGCCGCCTGATGCGGCGACATCGCAGGGGTCATGAGACATCCTGACAAGACGGCGTGTGTGAACCAGGCAGGCCCAGGGGCACGGCGAGATCCCGTCAGTACGCCTTTGTAATATGACTGTTCGGGTAATAGTGCGCCAGGATCGCGCGGTAGTTCCAACCGGACTGCGCCAGGCCATCGGCTCCGAACTGGCAGAGACCCACACCGTGGCCGAAGCCCCGGCCATTGGTGAAGGCGAAGCCGTCGGGGGTGGTTTCGATCCGGCACCACATGCTGCGAAGCTCGCCCGCGCCGATCGCCAGACGGAACTGCGAGGCCCGTATGCGGACGCACTGGCCGGAGGCGTCGAGCACCTGCAGCCAGGCGATCCGGCCGGCCGGGGTCATCTCGATCGGCTCGATCCGCTGGATGGTCCCCAGCGTGGTAAAGACCGGGTAGCGGGCCCGCAGCCTGCGGGTGAGCTCGTCACGGCTGATGTGGACGTCCGGCCAGGTGTAGTACTTGGCATGGGTGCAGGAGGTACACGCGACCAGGCCGGCCAGCGGTGGGATCGGCCGGGTGGCGTTGAGGGTACTGACCGGCGCGGTCTCGCCGCCACAGGTGCTGCTGTAGTAGGTGCAGAACATCTTCTCGCCGGCGGGGCTGGTCCAGGTAAGCACTCGGCCGTCGGTGTCGCGGACGGCCTGGACGGCCTTGTCGCTGCCGGCGCCGACGTAGACCTGGTTGGCGGCGGTGTTGGTCATGTCGTAGTCGGGCCTGGGGTTGACGAACTTCTGGTGGAGAGCGTAGGTGCGGGCGGCGACCGCCTGGGCCTTGTAGGCCTCCAGGTGGAACTTCGGGAACATCTCGCCGGTCAATACGCCGGGCAGATACTCCTCAATATCAAGGTTGCTGACCAGCAGCAGCCGGCCGGATCGGTTCAGCAGCGTCATTGAACCCGGGTAGGCCTTGCCGCCAAACTCGATAGCGCCGCTGACGGGGGGCACGATGCGGGCGCCGCTGGGCACGCTGCGGTTGTTCAGGAGGACGGCGGACGGCTGCTGCGGGTCGACGGAGGCTTGGATCGAGATGCCGGCTGCGTTGGCAAAGAGCGGCAGGCCCGTGGGGTCGACCACGCGGGAGGGACCCCTTACGGCGATGGCGGCAGCCGGACCTTCGAAGATGAGCACGCGGATGCGGCGAAGCTCGGTCGCGTCGCCGGTGTGCCTGGAGGGCCCAGCCGGCTGGGTCGATGGCGCAGCCGCCGGCGATCAACGGGAACGACAGCAGTACAAGGCAGAGCGGAACGGCCAGACGATCACGGAACCTCAGGCCGCCTGCGGACACATGGAACTTCATCCGAGACTCCCTCCTTGGAACATCCGGCATCCGATAGCACACCGGCAAGCATACGACGCTTGGGGGTGGCACCCGAACAACGAGCACTGGCACTGACGTTCCGGCCTGACATCCGTGTACAGGCACCCGGGAGCGTCACGCCTTGCGGAGGGTCAGACCGTACTCGCCGAGCCGCTGACGAATCTCGTTGAGACTGGTCTGGCCGAAGTTCTTCACGCCCAGCAGTTCCGACTCGGTGCGGGCCGCCAGCTCGCCGATCGTCTGGATGTTCAGCCGCTGCAGCGCCTTGCGAGCGCGGACGGACAGGCTGAAGCTCGGCCACGGGCTTGACCAGGACAGCCGGGTCGCCCTGCACCTGCTTGAGGATCTCCTGCTGGCGGACCTTGCGTTCCTCCTCGAGGGCCTGGCCGAGCCGCAGTCCCTTGCTGGTCAGGAGATTCTTGATCTCATCCAGGCTGGTCTCGCCGAAGTTCTTATAGGCGAGCAGCTGCTCTTCCGTGACCCGCAGCAGGTCGCCGACAGTGTTGATGCCCATGCTCTGCAGGCAGTTGCGGGCCCGCACGGACAGTTCGAAGTCGGTGATGGCGATGTCGAAGAGGGCACTGCGCTTCTCGCGGAAACGCTCGACGTCCTCGTCGATGATCATGTCCCGGCCGGCCAGGATGTCCTTGAGGAACAGACGGGCCCGTTCGTGCTCGGGCCAGATCGCCAGGACCTTGTCGATGCAGTTCTCGGCCTTCTCGTACTGCTCCCGATCCTCGTACAGAACGGCGAGGTTCAGGAGGGCGTGCACGTGGACCGGACCGCCGCTGGCCAGGGACTCGTAGTAGTCGATGGCCTGCTCGTCGTCGCCTTCCAGGTCGGCCAGGTACGCCAGCCGGAAGGTCGCCTCCTGGTTGCCGCGGTCCAGGTCGAGGGCCTGCTCGTAGAGGGCGATGGCCCCCTTGCGCTGGCCGCGGGCCTCAAGGACCCTGGCCTGGGCGACGAGCCAGTCGGCGTCGCGATCAGCCTGGGGCACGACCTGGAGGATCTTGTCCGCCTGGTCGATGTCCTCGGCGGCAATCTGCGTGCGGGCATGCTCGACAGACTACCGCCGCGGCCGACAGACCTGCCTTGCCAGCCTTTTCGAAGGCCTGGCGGGCGGCAGTGAAGTTGCGGAGCAGCCGCTGGGTACGGCCGAGGTAAAGCCACTTCTCGCGGCCGTCCTGGGCCTTCTCGAGGAAGGGCAGGGCCTCGTCGTTACGGTTGAGGATGCACAGGCTCAGGCCAACGCGAAGGGCCTCGGCCGGCTGTTTGGCCTCGGACCCTTGCATCCGCTGGTTGACCAGGGAATTGAAGTCCAGCATAGTCTTGTCCGAGGTGAAGGCCACATTGCGGACGTTCTGCAGCGCCATCTCATCGAAAGGTTCCTGCTGAAGCAGGTCCTGCATGTTGCGGGTCACATCCATCTGAACCGTAGCCTCCGGTTGAGCCGTTGGAAACACAGCGGCAGGCGGCGCCACAGGCAGCCGGCGCACCTGACCGCAGCCACCTGGTCATGCGACGATAGAACTAACAGTATATTTGCGTCCCGCGCTGGCCGCAAGCGCCGCCGGGGACGCTCCAAATGGTAGGGGCCCGGAGGGCGCGGGCCAAAGTGCGTTGATTCCGGTTCCCAGGCACCCCGGAGGGGGGTCAGACCCCGGGGATCTCCTCCGCAACGCTAACTGGCTGGCCCCGGGCAAGATGTGTATCATGGACCGACCGATAACCGGGCCGGCGTCTGCAGCCTGTGGGAGTAAGCAAGACCAGGCGCACCCGGTCGGGCAGGGACGGATCATCCATGGGACTCAAGGGGTTCTTTGACTGCGTCGATCGCCGGGTAGAAGTGGAACTGCCGACCGGCTGCCTGATCACCGAGGCGGCCGATGCGGCCGGGCTGGTACTCAACACCAGTCTGCGGCGGGGGCGGGACATGCGGCGGCTGCGCGGTCGACCTCGTTGAAGGGACCTTCCAGCGGGACGGTGAGCGGATCGAGCTGAAGGCCGGCGGCTCGCCCCGACGCGTTCGGGGCTGCCGGACACAGGTGCTTGCGGGCCCTTGGCGCATCCGGGTGCCGAAGCGGTCGCTCGTGCAGGCCGGCGAGAAGATCGTCGTGGACTTCGACCTGTCCAGGCGGTTCGCCCACCGGCCCGGCGTCCGCAAGGTGGCGATGAAGCTCCCCGCCCCGACGCTGGATGACTCCGTCGGCGACTTCGAACGGATGACCCGGCACCTGTACAGCCTCCCGGACTTCGCCCGCATCCGCCCTGCCCTGCCCGTCCTGCGGGCCCTGTCGGCGGCCATGCCCCAGGCCAACTACCACGTGACAGCCACGCTGGCGTGGCGAGAGGAGGGCTGGGACGTGGTCCACGTCGAGCCCGGCGACACGACGGGGCGCTGCTACGGCGTGGCGGTGGACCTGGGTACGACGACGGTCGTCTGCTCGCTGGTCGACCTGGTTGCGGGAGAGATGGTCGACACGGCCAGCTGTTACAACCAGCAGATCCAGCGGGGCGAGGACGTGGCCAGCCGGATCGTCTACAGCCAGCAGCCTGCGCAGCTGGCGGAGCTTCAGCATCTCGCGGCGAGCGAGTCGATCAACAAGATGGTCAAGCTGCTCTGCGCGAGCACAAGATCGCGCCCGACGAGATTGCGCGGATGGTGGTCTCGGGCAACACGGTGATGGCGCACCTGCTGCTGGGGATCAGTCCGGCGGGCATCGGCGTCTCGCCCTTCCAGCCAGCCACGAAGTTCCCGGGGACGTTCCGCGCGGCCGAGGTCGGTCTGGCGATGAATCCGGCCGGCCTGGTGGACGTGGTGCCGTCAATCGGCGGGTATGTCGGCGGGGACATCGTCAGCGGCATCCACGTATGCGGCGCGAATGAAGGCAAGGGCACGGACCTCTTGATCGACATCGGCACCAACGGGGAGATCGCCTTGGGCACTCCCAAGGGCATGTGGGCATGCGCAACGGCGGCCGGGCCGGCCTACGAGGGCAGCGGCATTTCCTGCGGCATGCGGGCCGGCAGCGGGGCGATCGAGCGGATCTGGATCGCCGCCCCGGATATGGACGTGCGGTACGAGGTGATCAACAACAGCAACCATAACGGCCGACCCAGCGGGGTCTGCGGCAGCGGATTGATCGATTTTCTCGCGGAGGCCTTCCGCGCCGGGCTGATCGAGAAGACGGGACGGTTCAACAACGACGTGGCGGCCCGCTGCGGGCGGATCAGGCAGGCGGAGTTTCGCGGCCAGCCGGTGCGGGCGTTCGTCCTGGTGCCCAGGGAGCAGACCGACGACGGGCTGGACGACATCATCATTACAGAAAAGGATATCGAAGGGCTGCTGCAGGCCAAGGCGGCGATCTACGTGGGGGCGCGGCTGCTGGCCAAGAACGCGGGGCTGAAACTCGAGGATATCGACCGGATCTGGCTGGCCGGAGGCTTTGCGAGGCACATCGACATCCGCAACGCGATCACGATCGGGATGCTGCCGGACCTGCCGGCGCAGCGGTTCGACGCGGTGGGCAACACGTCGCTAGCCGGGGCGTTCGCGGCCCTGGTCGACCGGGAGACTACCTGCCAGTTCGACCGCATCGCGGCCCTGCCGCACACGGTGGAGCTGAACAAGGACCCCGAGTTCGAGGATGAGTACATGTACGCCCTGTTCCTGCCGAATTTGATGGAGGAGAGGTTTCCGAGCGTATCGGTGGGGTGAGGCCCTATTGCCCGCCGAGCCGTAGTGAACCACGGAGGCAGGGAGACACGGAGAAGTCTTGTAGGCACTAACTTGCCACTTCGTTGAGACCGATACTAGATACCCAGCTGCCGCTTCAATTCCGTCTTGCCACGCTCCATCACGATTCGGGTCAGGCCCTTCGCCGGGACACGAGACCAGGTCAGTCCACAGTCCAGGCAGGCACGAAACCGGTCGTCGAACGAGATGTCCCTGCCCACGACCGAGAACCAACGCAGGCCGTCTGGACGAAACATGATCCACGGAATCAGGGAGTTCATGGGCAGCATGCCGTGTACGCTGCCGCAGACGACCCTTCGGCCTTTGCATCCGAGACAAACGGTGTCCATGGTTCCTCCAGGCTGATGTCGAGTGTCTGTTTCCTGCACATCCATCGTATCCGGGGTGCCTCTGTCTGTCCCGGCTGATTCTGCTACAATATGGCATTCGTGTATCCAGGAGCGTCCCTGACCAATGCCTGAAAGCAAAGTCCATATCGAGTCCGCCGTCGACCCGCTCTTCGGGGAAAACGCCTACGTGGTTTTCGAGCGGCCGGGCGGGCGGTGCTGGATCGTCGACCCGAGCTTCGATCCGCAGCCGCGGCGGATCGCCGAGATCGTCTCCGAGCACTCGCTCGAGCCGGCTGCCATCCTGATCACCCACTGCCACGGCGACCACATCGTAGGCATTGACACGATCAAGAAGGCCTGGCCGCAGGTGGAACTTTACGTCCCCGCGGCGGAGGTCGAGTGGCTGGACAACCCGGCCAAGAACCTCTCAGCCGGCTTCGGCATGCAGCTGCGGGTGACGGCCAAACCGACGCGGGCGATCAAGCCGGGGGACAGCCTGCAACTGGAGACGCTCACCTGGCAGGTGCTTGATGTCAGCGGGCACTCGCCGGGGGGCACGGCGTACTACTGCCCGCGGGCGCGAGTGGTGATCACCGGCGATGCGCTGTTCGCCGGGTCGATCGGCCGGACGGACTTGCCCGACTCGGACCACCAGCTGTTGCTGGACAACATCCGCAACCACCTGCTGTCGTTGCCGGAGAACGTGGCGGTGTACGCCGGACACGGGCCGGTCACGACGATCGGACAGGAGAGGGCGGAGAATCCGTTCCTGGGATGACGGCAGGGTTCGGGGTTCAGGGCTCACAAAAACAGGACAGAGAATCATGTGCGTGTAGCGGCGAAGCCAGCCACGCAAGGAGCGATCGACGATGTATTACCATCATGACTGGTGGTTCGGGTCGGGACTGCGGGAGCAGGTCGACCAGGCCCGCGTGCGGTGCCTCCAGCGGCACTTTCCGCAGGCCGACCCGGCCAATCTGGCCGGCAACGCCGACGCGGAGCAGTTTTTCAAGGAACTGGAGCACCGGGTGATCGTGTATCTGCGCGACGGGTTCACGTACCGAGCTCGGCGAGGCCATCGACGGGCTCAACAAGAGTCTGCCTGCTGGCCCAGTGCGTCCCCGGCGACGAGGCCTGGCAGGCCGGGGTGTTCGTCGTGTCCGTGCCGTACGAGGAGATCGCCAGGGTCGAGGTCTTCGCCGTCCACCCGCACGATAAGCCGCAGGAAACGGCCAAGATCACCGGCTTCCACGCCAAGCCGCAGGGCTCGTGACGGCCGGCGGGGCGGCCGCCCCGGCAGGCGGCTCGAGCAGGTCCAGCAGCCAGCGGCCGGCAGTCTGCAGGTCGAAGAAGTCTTGCGGGCTGCTGCGACGCGGCAGAGGCCAATAGGCGGCCGCCACCGGGCCGCGGACCTCGATCCCCGCCATTCTGCGGCAGCTGCAGCATCAGCCCTGAAAGCAGCACCAGGACCGATCGATCGCTGTCGGGACGCTCCGCCCAGACCTGCCGGCCGGTAAGGTCGATGTCGTCCAGCGAGGTCACGCGGCGATAGCGGGCGAAGGGATCGGCAGCCACGAACAACGCCCCGGCCGGCAGGATGGCGACCCCGCCCCGGGCGGCCCGCATGGACGCCAGGGCGACGGCGAAACGTTCGGTGCGGCGACGGCGGCCGCTGGCCATCTGCCGGCTGAACTCCGTCAGCCAGAGCGAGCCGGTCTGCGTCGGCACGCTGAAGACGTCGCGGAAGCGACGATCGTGTCCCCAGGCCCCCAGGCACAGGCCTTCTATCTCGCCGGCCAGGTCCCACGGATCATCGGGCGTGTAGGTCCAGCCGCACCGCAGTGCCAAGCCCGCCAGCTGCCGCCGCCGCGCGCGGCGCCGGCGCATCAGCGGCAGGATCGCCGCGACGATCACCAGCAGCAGCGCAACAGGCAGCAGCGATTGCATGCGGCACTCACTCCGCGGCCGGGGCCGCCCGCCGGGCAGGCAAGGCCTGCCACATCCGGTCGGTGATCCCGTAGTTCGGGCGGGGACTGCGCAGGTGCCGGATCCAGTCCAGCACGATCTGGTACTTCGTGGCGCCCGGGCCGGCGTAGACAGCCGTGATGGCCACGGGGTGCTTCCGTTCGGCGTGCTCGGGCGACAGGCCATACTGCAGGAGCAGGCTGGCTTCGGCGTGCTCGCGGTCGATGAGCCTGCCTTCGGCAGCCTCGAAGTGGCTGGCAACGTAGAAGTTCGTCGCCATGGCCGGGCCGTACGAGGTCGGCAGCACGAAGCGCAGGCCCCCGCCTTTCTCGCCACCGTGGCAGGTCGGCGCGGCGCAGCCGCGGCTGATGATCGGCCAGACCTTCTGGCGGAAGTCGGCCACGCTGCGGGGCTCGGTCATCAGCTCGATGGTGTCCACATAGCGCGACGGGTCGGCCTTCTTGATCATCCAGCGGAGCTTGTCATCGTTCTCGGCGCGGTTGAAAAGGTTCCTGTCGCTGTCGCTCATCGATTGCGCCTGGGCCACCTGCTCGAGGAATTCCTGGACGACCGACTTGGGGATCTTCACCCGCGGCCGGTCGGTCATGTCATCGAAGTGGAACTCGCCGAAGCGGATGCGGTTGATCGCCTGGGTGGTCAGCACGCCGGCGATCGTCGGGGCGGGCTGGGTCGACACCGGCCGCGACGCAGATCGCGACGCGGCGGCAAGCCGCAGAGTCATCGCCTTGAGCAAAGCCTTGGACCGGGCGTGCGAGGGCCATTTCTGGAGGATCTGGCGGCACAGGCCGGCCGCCAGGTCGGGCCGCTCCTTGTTCGAGCACAGCAGCGCCAACGAGTACAAGGCGTCGGCATCGTCCGGCTTGATGTCCGCCAGCCGCATGTCGTAATAGGCCTGGAAGTCACCCGGGATGGGCTGCGACGCGGCCGGTCGCGCAGCTACGGCATGAACGGCCCCCGGTCGCGTGGCCGGCGGCGGCGGGACCGGTCCCGGCGCCGGCAGCGCTGCCAGCACCGTCATGGCGGACAGGCACAGGCCCGCTACGGCGGCAAGACCCTCCATGCGCAACGACGCCAACCTGTCCAGCCACCGAAGCATAGTCTGTCACCTCACCCGCAAAACCTCCGCCGGCGGCGGCCGTTGCGTCTTCGTTGACGGCCGGCCCGCGCGGCCTCTACTATAGCAACCTGGTCGGCTGGGACAATTGCGACCGGCCGGGACGAAGAATCTTCTGGGCAAGGCGGCGCAAGATGGACCTGACGGACCTGATCGGCAGGAAGGTGGTACTCGACACAGCCGGCTCGATCCTCTACCTGGGGACGCTGGAGGCGGTGACGGTGGAGGGTTTCTGGCTGACGGGCGCTGACGTGCATGACCGGCTCGAGGGGAGCATGACCAAGGAGCTCTACGTCATCGAGGCCAAGAAGCAGGGCATCGCGACCAACCGCCAGCGGGTGTTCGTCATGCGGGCGGTGGTGATGAGCCTGTCGGCGCTGGATGATGTGATGGAGCAGTGAACGGCGGTCAACGGGTACCTGTCAGCAGTTGACGGGTACCTGTTGGCGGTTGACCTTCCACGCAGAGGAATAGCATGAAAGTCCTGGTAACCGGCGGGGCGGGGTACATCGGCAGCGTGTGCGCGCGGCGGCTGTGCCGGGCGGGCCACGACGTGACGGTCCTGGACGACCTGAGTGCCGGGCACCGCGCCGCTGTCCTGCCGCCAGTCCGGCTCATCGTACACAACCTGCAGGATGCAGCCGGCCTGGATCGCATCGTCGCCGACGGTCGCTTCGATGCGGCTATGCACTTCGCGGCCTCCACGGCGGTCGGCGAATCGGTGCAGCTGCCGCTGAAGTACTGGCGGAACAACGCAGCCGGCACGCTGAATCTGCTGGAGGCCATGAAGCAACACGACATCAGGCGGTTCGTCTTTTCCAGCACGTGCGCGGTCTACGGCGACCCCCTGAAGATCCCGCTGGTCGAGGACCATCCCAGAAACCCGGTCAGTCCCTACGGCCGCAGCAAGGCGGCAGTGGAGTGGATGCTCGAGGACTCCGCGCGAGGCTGGGGCCTGGGGGCGATGGGGTTGCGGTACTTCAATGCAGCCGGGGCGGCCGATGACGGGGCCCTGGGCGAGGACCACCACCCCGAGACGCACCTGATCCCGCTGGCCCTGCAGGCCGGGGCGGGGCTGCGCGGCCGGCTCAAGATCTTCGGCACCGACTGGCCCACCCCCGACGGCACGTGCATCCGCGACTACATCCACGTGGAGGACCTGGCTGAGGCGCACCTGCTTGCGCTGCAGGCGGCCTCGCCCGGGACGGCGCGGTTCCTCAACATCGGCACCGGGTGCGGCCACAGCGTGCAGGAGGTCGTCCGGACCGCTGGCAAGGTCGTCGGCAAAGAGGTGCCTGCCGACCTGGCCGAGCGGCGGCCGGGCAACGTCCCCACGTTGCTGGCCAATCCATCCAAGGCCTATCAGGATCTGGGCTGGAAGGCGCACCGGGTCGACTTGGAGCAAGTCGTACGGTCGGCGTGGCAGTGGATGCAGACCCACCCCAAGGGTTACGGCAAGCAGGCCTGACAAGACGGCGGAAGATTGCTGAATACAATGGACTCACGCGGCAATTCATGTAGACTCATGAGCTCAGGAACGAACCTGGTGAGACCCCGGAGCCGATGATGGCCAGCGCCGTACTCAAGACCCAGAAATCCGCATCCACGCAGACCCGCATCCAGGCGACCTGGACCTTCATCAGCCACGCCGTGGTCAACAAGCGCTGGCCGCTGCCGGTACTGTCGAGCCTGACGGCCGTCATGCTCTGGGTGATCTTCGCGCCGGGCAACATCTGGCCGCTGGCATACGTCTGCCTGGTGCCATGGCTGATCGGGGCGGTCAGCAGTCAGCGGCGGACCACGATGTTCCTGGTCAGCTACGTGGTGGGGACGATCTACTTCTTCTTCAGTCTGAACTGGATGTGGCCGGTGACAGTCTGGCCGCCTTCGGGAATCTTCGGCGTCGAGGTACCGATCGGCACACTGCTGCTGTGTCTGTACCTGGGCCTGTACTGGCCGCTGGCAGCCTGGTTGATCCGTTTCGCCTACAAGCGCCTGCGCCTCCCGTTGGCCCTGGCCGTGCCGGTGGTCTGGGTGGCCACGGAGTTCATCCGGGGGTACCTGCCGGCCGTACCGTACGACGCCCGCTGGCAGTACACCGGCCTGCAGTGGTTCTTCCTGGGTCACAGCCACTACAACGTGCTGCCGATGATCCAGATCGCGGACCTGGCCGGGGCATACGGATTGTCGTTCGTGATCGCGGCGATCAACGGCTGGCTGACCGAGTGGATCGTACACCCGGGGGTCTGGCAGACCCCCGGCCGATGGACGCGTCGGCAAAAGGCCGTCACGACGGCCGTGGCCGCGGTCGTGCTGGGGACCCTTGCCTACGGCATCGTCCAGCTCCAGCGCAACACGCTGCAACCGGGCCCGCGGATCGCGGTCGTCCAGACCGACCAGCCGTTGTCGGTCGATGAAGGGTTCGGCGTACCCTTGAGCAGTCTTGGCCGCATGATGTGGAGACAGGCTGGACCAGGCCGTACACTCGACGCCCAAGCCCGATATCGTCGTGCTGCCGGAGACGATGTGGCCCTGGCGGATGAACCGCGAGTTCCGGGAGATGGTCGTACCGGAAGGCGAGATGACGCCGGCCATCCACCGGGACATCGACGAACAGCCGCTGGCCCGCCGCGACCACGAGCGGCTGCGGGAACTGGCCAACCAGACTGGCACGACCATCGTCGTGGGGACGCTGTCGCGGGAACGGCATTTCGAGCGGCCGTACTTCAGGACCGAGAACTACAACTCGGTGCTGGTCTATCGGCCGGGCCAGGACGAGCCGCAGCGCTACGACAAGATCCACCTGGTGCTGTTCGGGGAGTTCATCCCGTTCCGGCGGGGGCACCTGCACCGTTTCTACAACTACCTCAACAGCATCATGCCGTGGACGGAGGAATACTCGCTGACGGCCGGCAGCGATTACAAGGTCTTCGACGCCCAGGCCCCGAGCCAGGACGGGCGGACGTACCGCTTCGGCTCGCCGATCTGTTACGAGATCACCATGTCGGACGCCTGCCGGCGCTTCGGCTATGGGGCCGTCGGCAAACGGGCGGACCTGCTGATCAACCTCAGCAACGACGGGTGGTTCCTGTATAAGTCGGAGCTGCCGCAGCACCTGGCGATCGCGGTCTTCCGCGCCGTGGAAAACCGCGTCGGCGTGGTCCGCTCGGTCAACACCGGCATCAGCGCGGCCATCGACCCCAAGGGCCACATCATCGACGCCATGTTCCGCGACGGGCAGTGGCGCCAGCCGGTTCCGCCGCGGCCGTTCGCGGCGGCCGCCAACCGGCCCCAGCCGCCGTACCGGGGCTTTACCGGCGTGCTGAATCAGCAGGTGCCGGTGGACGGGACCATCACGCTTTACATGCGCTGGGGCAATTGGCTGCCGACCGGTTGCATGATCGCATCGGCGGCGCTACTGCTGGCCTGGTGGGTGGATCGCAGCCTGGATCGCGGTCAAGCACATCCGGCGGGGCGGTCACAACCGGGAACGGGCTACGAAGTGAGAGGAACAAGGGAGAACGCATGACAAGGATGCAGCGGAGCCGGGCCGCGGCCTGGGTGGTGGCAGTGTGGGGCCTGGGGGTCTTCGGCGCTGCCGGCTGCGAGACGGGGCAGCGGACTGTCGACCTGGCTCCGGCGGTGCAGGAGGCGCGGGGCTACCTGCGCCAGCAGTCTGCTCAGCGCGGACAACCCCGTCGTGCGGGCCGAGGCGATCGAGGGGATGCAGTCCGCGCCGTGGCCGCAGGCGGCCCGGTACATCGAGCACGCTCTGTCCGACCCGTACCGGGGGGTGCGCTTCGCCGCGTGCATGGCACTGGCGCACCTGCGCGACGCGGAGTCCACGGAATTGCTGCGGGCGGAGATCAAGGACCCCAATCCGGCCGTCAAGGCCGCGGCGATCTTCGCGCTGCACCGGCTGGGCGATGCCAGCCACACCAAGGAGCTGGCCGGACTGCTGCTGTACTCATCCGACAAGGAGGTCCGCCGCAATGTGGCGCTGGTCTTCGCGGAGCTGGGCGATCCCAAGGCGATGCCCGTCCTGCGGCGAGCGATCCGCGACGAGGACATCGCCGTCCGCTGGCACGTGCACGAGGCGATGGCGCGGCTGGGCGACAAGGAGGCGATGGAACGGCTGATTCTCTTCGCCCACAGCGGCTATGGCGACGAGCGCCTGATCGGGATCATCGCCCTGGGCCGGATCGGCGACCGCCAGGCGATCAGCTGCCTCCAGGACATGATCCGCCGGGACAACCCGCTGGAGGTGAAGCTGGCGGCCATCCGCGCGATCGGCCAGGTCGGCGCGCCGACGGGCGATGACCTGGCCCACAAGTCCCTCGCCTGGACCCCGGATAGGCAGAGCAAGGAGATGCCCGTCGAGCCCCAGGAGGTCCGCCAGGTGCGGATCCGTTCGATGGCGGCCATGGCGCTGGCGGAGGTCGGCAAGCCGGAGGTAGTCGCCGACCTGCTGGAGCGAGTGCGGCAGGACGACCCGCGGGTGGGCGTGGCGGCCGCCGCGGCGATCCTGCGGATCGCGACCCGCAGCGGCAACCTGGAACCGGAGAAGTAGGCGAACGTGTACTGGTTCGGCCTGGTCATCGTAACGATCGTAGTGGCGGCGGCCCAAACGACCCTGGGCCATCTCATGGCTATTAACCACGTGCCGCCGTCGTTCCTGCTGATCGCGGCGGTCTACTACGGCTTCCGGTGGCCGACCTCCGAGGCCGGTATCGCCGGCTGGGCGCTGGGCCTGGCGGCCGACCTGACCAGCGACGGGCCGATCGGGCCGCACTCGTTGACGTTCGCGCTGGTCGCGATGATCGCCAGCCGTCTCCGCAACGTCCTGATGACTGACCATCCGCTAGCGCAGGTCCTGGCCACCGGCCTGCTGGGCTGGTTGGCGTATAGCCTGACCTTCGCATACCTGGCCTGGCGGGGCGGCTGGGCCGCCTGGCCGTTCGGCATGAGCATCCGGGGGGCCGGCTGGGTAGCCCTGTACACGGCCGTGCTGGCCCCGTACCTGTTCTGGCTGCTGGAGAGGCTGGTGCCGATCCTGGGCCTGCAGCCGCACGCGCGGCGGCGATAGCACGGAAGTCGGGTAACGGGCCGCGGGTAGCGGGTAACGGACTACTCGAGCTATGACACCCGATACTCAGATGCCAGATGGAAGATGTTCGAGGAATAACACCCGAAACCCATAACCCATGGCCCGTAACTTGTTACCCGTTACCCGTGGCCCGTTATCCGGTCGTTCCATGGCCCTGATCGATGATTTCGCACGCGAGCGCGACGAATCCCGCAAGCGGCTGCTGCTGCTGATCGCGGGCTTTGCCGTGCTTGCGGCAACCGTCGTCGCCCGCCTGGCCTACCTGCAAATGTTGCATGCCCGGGATTACCGCGACCAACTGGACGAATGGCTGATCCTGCAGCCGGACTACCTGCCGGCCCTGCGGGGCGACATTCGCGACCGCAACGACAAGGTGCTCGCCCAGGACGTGCCCAGCTGGCAGGTCGAAGCCTACTACGGCGTCCTGGACTCCAAGCCCCTGCCCAGCGGCCGCAGCAGCTACATCGCCCGCTACGTGCGGCGCCTGGCCAAGGGCCTTCGCCGCGGCGGGCAGATGCCAGGCGACGTGCCGATCGAGGCCACCGAGGAGGGCCTGCACCAGCGGATCGCCGAGTCCTGGCAGAAACTATCCGACCTGACGGGCCGGCCGACCTGGCGGATGTACCAGATAGCCTGACAACATCGTCGAGCGGATCCGCAGCGCTCGCGAGCACCGGGCCGATCGGACCGGCAACGATGACGACATCGAGGAGCAGGACCGGTTCCACCCTATCCTCAAGGACCTCCCCGCCGAGCAGGCCAACCGGCTGCGCCTGGAGCTGGCCGGCTGCCCGTGGTTCCGCGTCCACACCAGCACCAGCCGGCAGTACGCCGACGAAGCGTGCATCAGCCACCTGGTGGGCCGATTGCGGGAGGTCAGCCAGGAGGACTTGGATCCGGAAACGACCAAGGACCCGTACATCGCCGACGACCTGCGCAGCCTGCGGGCGGGGGAGAACGTGGGCGGCAGCGGTATGGAGTATGTCGCCGAGGGAGTCCTGCGGGGCCAGCGCGGCAAGGTCTGCCACAACCGCGCAGGCGACTGCCTGGCCAACATCGCCCCGATCCGCGGGCAGGACGTCCACCTGACCATCGACCTGGACCTGCAGCGGTGGATCTACGACGAGCTCGGCCGCGCGGTCCACGCCTGCCCGACGGCCAGCAGCGCCTCGGCCGTCGTGCTGGACGTCGCCAGCCGCGAGGCGCGGGCCGTGGTTTCCTGGCCCGGCTACACGCAGCAGGAGTACAACGAGCAGAAGGACCGCCTGCTGGCCGACACGGTGCGTCAGCCGCTCCGCTTTCACGCGGTGGCCGACTGCTTTGCCGCCGGCTCGATCGTCAAGCCGATCACGGTGATAGCAGCGTTGGCCAGCGGGTTGACAACCCCGGAGGAGACGGTCAACTGCACAGGCTACCTGTACCCGGAGGTGAAGAATGCCTTCCGCTGCTGGACCGCTTCGCGCGGGATGCCCGGGCACGGCCCGCTCAGTGCCCGCAAGGCCATCATGAACAGCTGCAACGTCTACTGTTACACGATGGGCCGACGACTGGGTGTGGCCAGGGAGTGCGAGTGGTTCGATGGATTCGGTCTGGGCCGCTCCCCGGGCACGGGCCTGCTGGAAGAGGCCACCGGCGTGCTGCCGACGCCTGAGTACCTGGCCAAGCGCTACGGCCACCGGCTCAGCCAGGCCGAACTGACCACGGCCGCCCAGAACTTCGCGATCGGCCAGGAGGCGGTGCAGGTCACACCCCTGCAGGCGGCCAACCTCGCGGCGACCATCGCCACCGGCGCCTGGCAACCGGTCGTGTTGCTAGCCGAGCAGGCCGAGGCCAGCCGCTTGGCCCGCCGCGTGTTGCCCGGCGGCAGCGAGTGCTGGCGGAGCATCCGAGAGGGAATGTCCGACGTGGTGAACGACCCGACGGGCACGGCCCACAAGTTCGCCTATAGCCCGCAGCTCAAGGACCGCAACATCCAGATCGCCGGCAAGACGGGCACCGCCCAGACCGGCCCGCGCGATCGGCCACACGTACCAGCTCATGATGCACGATGGCAGCATCCGGACGATGGAGTTCGGTACTCCCGCCGCGGCCGCCGACAGGATCGCCCAGATGGGCGAGGCGGTGGTCCAATGGGAGCGCAAGGGGATCCGGTACTGGCCCGGCGCCGCCGGACCCCGAACACCAGCCCAACCACGCCTGGTTCATGGCCTTCGCCCCGGCCCACAACCCGCAGGTAGCCGTGGCCGTACTGGTGGAGTACGGGATGGCCGGCGGCGCCACGGCCGGTCCGATCGCCCGCAACATCATCGAGCACCTTTTCGGGGTGGAGGCCGGCCACAAGGATGTGGCGACGGGGGATATGGCGCCCACGGATTGAGTCGGGGCGGTCCAAGCGAGTACACTGTCCGACCATGGCGGGATCGACCATACATGGAAGAGGTCCGGCATACCGGCTGCTGCGACAGCTGGCCGGGCCGCTGCAGGGGGTGGTTGACGCCGTATCCGGCTGCGACCTGAATGTCGTGGTGATCACGTCGGCGACGGTCATGCTCTGCGGGATCGGGCTGCTGTCGATCTACACGACCGAGAGCGGCGGCACGGAGGGCACCCCGTTTACCGTGCACCAGGGGACCTACGTGATCGCCTCGCTGGCGGTGATGGTCCTGGTCTCAATGGTCGACTACCGGCGCTGGGGCCCGATCGTTTACCCGGCCTTCGGGGCGACGATGATGCTGCTGGCGCTCCTGCTGGCCGCCAAGGTCCTCAACCGCGAGACGTTCCTGATCCGCCCCAGCCACGGGGCGTGGCGGTGGATCAACCTCGGGCCGTTCCAGGCTGCAGCCGAGCGAGTTCGCCAAGATCACCTACGTGATGGCCCTGGCGTGGTACCTGCGGTTCCGGACGAACTACCGCACGCTGGCTGGGCTGATCTGGCCGCTGGGCCTGACCCTGCTGCCGATGTTCCTGATCCTGCGGGAGCCGGATCTGGGCACGACGCTGCTGCTGCTGCCAGTCTTCTTCGCCGTGCTGCTGGTGGCCGGGGCGAAACGGCGCCACCTGCTGAGCCTGGCGATGATCTGCGCGGTCGCCGCCCCGGTCCTCTACCGAACGATGCCTGACTACCAGCGGATGCGGGTGCTCGGAGCGGTGCTGCAGTCGGACTCGATCCGGGCGTGGCTGCTGGCGCATCCCAAGGCCCTGGAGGCCATGAAGGTCTCGGGCCTGCAGGTCAGCCAGTGGCAGAAGGACGAGGGCTACCGAGCTGGACCGCAGCAAGGTGACGCTGGCCACCGGTGGCCTGCTGGGGATCCGCGACAGCGACGCCGACTGCATGCAGTACAACTTCCTGCCCGAGCGGCACAACGACTTCATCTTCGCGGTGGTCGGCCACAAGTGGGGGCTCTTCGGCTGCCTGGTGGTCCTGGGCTGCTATGCGATGATCCTGGTGGCGGGCTGCCGCGTCTCGGCGGCCACCAACGAACCGTTCGGGCGGTTGCTGGCGGTGGGAGTCGTCTCGCTGCTGACGACGCAGGCAACGGTCAACGTGGGGATGGCCGTGGGCCTGTTGCCGGTTACCGGCATGACTCTGCCGCTTGTCAGTTACGGCGGTAGCAGCCTGCTGGCCAACGGGGCGATCCTGGGGCTGCTGCTGAGCATCGGGCTGCGAAAGCCCATCATGCTGGCGCCCGAGCCGTTCATTTTTGAAAGGCGCGGGGAGTAGCCCAACCATCAGTCGCCGGACGCCAGGCGCCGCGCACGTACATATCGGCGCCGAGCCGCCGCACTCGGACCTCCGCCAGCCGGGGACACCTCGCCAGGTCCGCTCCTCCGCCGGGCCAGGGCGTAACCGCCGCAAGTTCGCCGGGGACCCGGTCTCCGCCGATCAACATCGGGGCGATGAAGACTGCCACCTCGTCCGCCAGGTCCTGGTCAAGGAACTGCCCTAGCAGGCCGCCTCCGCCTTCGACCATGACGTTGGTGGCTCCCTGGCTGGCCAGCCTGCTGCAGCAGGCCGCGCAGATCGATCCGGCCCGGCGAAGTCTCCGGCAGCGACAGCACCTCGCATCCGGCCTGGCGGAGGGCGTCCGCCTTGTCCGGCTGGGTATCAGTGCCCGCCTGCGTGGCGGCAACCACCACCGGGACTTCGCTGGCGGTACGCACGAGTTTTCGATCCAGGTCGATCCGCAGACGGCCGTCCACGACGACCCGCCGCGGGACGCGCCGGGGCCGCACCAGGCGGCAGGTCAGACTGCGGATCATCGGCGGCCACGGTACCGGCCCCGACCAGGACGGCATCGACCAGTCCGCGGATGCGGTGCGCTTCGCGGAGGGAAGGCTGCCCCGTGATCCACTGGCTCTGTCCGGCACGCGTGGCGAGCTTGCCGTCCAGCGACTGCGCCACTTCAGGATGACCCAGGGAAGCCCGGTGGCCAGCCGCTTAAGGTAGGGCGCAGTTGAGAAGGCGGGCCTGGCCGTCCAGCAGTCCGACCGCGGTCCGCACCCCGGCCTGTTCCAGGATCCGCAACCCCTGGCCGGCCACCTGCGGGAAGGGGTCGGACATGGCCGCCACGACACGTGTGACACCGGCGCCCAACAAGGCGTCCGTGCACGGTCCCGTCTTGCCCTGATGGCAGCAGGGCTCGAGGGTCACATAGGCCGTTGCCCCCCGGGCCGCATCGCCCGCAGCCGCCAGGGCATCGACCTCGGCATGGGGCCCACCGAACCGCCGGTGGTAGCCCTCGGCCAAGACCGATCCGTCGCGAACCAGGACGCAACCGACCATGGGGTTGGGCTCGACGTAGCCGCGACCCCACGCCGCCAGCACCAGGGCGCGGCGCATAAAACGCCGCTCCCGATCGTCGAACAATGCATCGGTCGATCCCGCTGCCACGCCTCATCCTCCAGGGGGACAGATAACCGGACGGCTATTATAGAGTGTGCGTCGCCGGCGGACAGGTCCTCGGCTGCCACGACGTTGCGTTGGCGGCAGGGGGCACTACAATCGAGGACTGGCGCGATCCGCAAAGGTGATATCAAACATGGCGATGGAAGTGACAACCCGCCTGCAGCGTCTGGGCACGCTGAGCCTGGACCAAATCGACGGTTTCGGCGAGTTCAGCCTCTTCGCCGGGCGGACGTTCCGCACGATCGGGAGTGTCTTCAGCCGGCGGGGCTGGCAGACGCTTGCGCCGCTCTTCTTCTCCGTCGGGGTCGAAAGCGTCCCGGTGCTGCTGGTCACGGGCTTGTTCGTCGGGATGGTGCTGGCGGTGCAGACGGTCGAGCAGTTCCAGGCGATCGGCCTGGGCGAGCGGATGGGCACAATCGTCAATCTCTCCGTGCTGCGCGAGCTGGGCCCGGTCCTGGCCGGGGTCATGCTCTCCGGCAGGGTCGGCGGCGCCCTGGCCGCCGAACTGGGCACGATGCGCGTGACGGAGCAGATTGACGCCCTGCGGGCGATGGGGACCGACCCCGTCCGCTACCTGGTCGTGCCGCGCTTCCTCTCGTGCCTGCTGCTCACGCCGATCCTGACGCTCTATAGCGACCTGCTGGCCTCGGTCGGCGGCTGGTACATCTCGGTGCAGATCTACGGCATTCAATCCGAGCCGTACTGGAAGTACGCGGCCCAGTCGATCGAGTGGTGGGACTTCCTCAGCGGGATTGTCAAGAGCGTGTTCTTCGGCGGGGCGCTGGGCTTGGTCAGCTGCTACAAGGGCTTCACCTGCCGCCCCGGGGCCGAAGGCGTGGGCCGCGCAACGACCGAGTCGTTCGTGACCAGCTTCATGGCGATCCTGGTCCTGGACTTCTTTACCTCGGTCTTCCTGCAGGCCTTCTACCGCGGCATCTGGGGCTTCAAATCGAGCTTCTAAGGCAATGGCTCACAGCGATCCAAAACTACACCCCGACGCACCGCCCGAAGGCGGCGCGAATGGAGCGCCGATCCTGGAAATGCAGGACGTGCACAAGAGCTTCGGCCCGCTGCGCGTGCTGCAGGGAATCAGCCTGGCGGTCGACACCGGCAAGACCCTCGTAATCCTCGGGGCCAGCGGCTCCGGCAAGAGCGTCACGCTGAAACTGCTGATCGGCCTCCTGCGGCCCGACCACGGTCAGGTGTATTTCCACGGCCGACGGATCGACTCGCTGCCGGAGCGGGAACTCGTGAAGATCCGCACGCACATGGGGTTCGTCTTCCAGATGGGGGCGCTGTTCGACTCGCTCAGCGTGGCCGAGAACATCGCCTTCCCCCTGCGCGAGCACAGCGACTACAACGACTCGCATATCCTCGACATCGTGCGGGCGAAGCTGCGCAGCGTCGGACTCGAGGACGTTCGGGCGGAAGTTCCCGACGGAATTGTCCGGAGGGCAGCGCAAGCGCGTGGCCATCGCCCGGGCGCTGGCGACCGACCCGGAGGTCGTGTTCCTGGACGAGCCGACCACCGGGCTGGACCCGATACGGGCCGACGTGATGAACGAACTGGTGATCAAACTGCGCGATCGAGCTCCGTGTGACGGCCGTTGTGGTCACGCATGACATGACCAGTGCCTTCAAAATCGCCGACCGGCTGGTCATGCTGTACGACGGGCAGCTGATCATCGACGGCTCGGGGGCGCAGATCCGCCAGTCGCAGGATGAACGGGTGCGGCAGTTCGTCGAGGGCAAGGCCTCGAGCGAGGACCTGGAAGCCATCAAGACCAGAAAGTGAACGTGGCATGCAAGAGCGGCGCAGAAACATCCTGATCGGGCTGTTCGTGCTGGGCGGGCTGGTGTGCCTGGGGATCCTCATCCTGCTGTTCGGGGCCTTCCCCAACGTGGTCTCCGGCCGGACCTACCGCGTGACGGTCTACTTCACCAACCCGCTCGAGGACCTGCCCGTGGACACGGACGTGTTCATGATCGGCAAGCGGGTCGGCCGGGTGGCCGAGGTCGGCTGGCGAGGCGGGCAGCCCAACGAGGGGGTGGAGGCCGGGCTGGATGTCCAGGGGGACATTCGGATTCCCTCGAACGCGACGGCGGAGTTCAAGGAGGCGGCGATCGGCCTGGGCCGCTCGCGCCTCCAGATCATCGTGCCGATGGGCACGCCGCCCCCGGGCTACCTGCCGATCAACGGGCAGGCCACGCTGCTGGGTACGTCGCTGGGTCCGTTCGAACAGATCATCCCCAAACAGATGGGCACCAGCCTCGAGCGGACGGCCAACCAGATCGGCAAGTTCGCCGAGGCCCTCACCCCGGCCGCCCGCGACATCCACGACCTCCTGAAGACAACCTCCTTGGAGCAGGTCGGCGCGGGCCAGGCCGTCGCTAACCTCTCGACGGTCCTGCAACGGCTGGACGCGAGCCTGGCCAGTATCAACGAGGTGATCGGCAACACACAGGCCAAACAGGACATGGTCGCCACCATCGCCAACGTCCGCGCCGCCAGCGAGCAACTCAAGGGCGCCATCGCCGACATTCAGCACTTCGCCGAGGCCGCCCGCCAGACGGCCGAGGAAGCCAAGGGCTTGCCCGCCGACGTGCGCCAGACGCTGGCGGACCTGCGCGGGCGAATCGACACGGTCGGCCGGAGCATCATCAGCAACGCGGACAACCTCAACAGGATCCTCGTCGGCCTGGACCAGACCGTCGCGGGCATCAACCAGGGAGAGGGTACCCTGGGGCACCTCGTCAAGGATAACCGGCTGTACGAGGCCCTGGCACTGACGGCCCAGCGGCTCTCAGCCACGATCGCCGACTTGCAGGCCCTGGTAAAGAGCTGGCAGGCAGAGGGCGTCAAAATCGAAAGCCTGAAACTGCGGTAGCCGCATGAACGTGATCTGCCTGGATATCGGCACGACGGCGGCCAAGGCGGCCGGCTTTGCGAATGGGCGGCGCCACGGCCAGGTCCTTCGCCACCCGATGCCCCTGGAGCTGGCCGGGCAAGCGGCCCAGCTCGACGCCGAATCGGTGCTGCGACTTGCCTTTGACCTGCTCAGACAGAGCTGCCGCCGATCTTGACGGGAAGGTCGATCGCATCGCCGTAGCGGCCATGTCGCCGAGCTGTGTGCCTGGTCGATACAGCCAACAAACCGATCACGCCGATCCTCTGTCACCTCGACCGCCGCAGCGAGCCGCAGGCCCTGGAGATGGCCAACCGCTTCGGCCCGGACGAGATGCTGGCGATCACGGGCAACCTGCCCATCCCCGGCGGGATCGCCAGCACGCTGCTGCGATGGCTCCAGACACACCAGGACCAGGTCTACCGGCGCGCAGCCCGCGTGGTGCCGCTGACCACGCTGATCGTCAGCCGCCTGACCGGACGGTACGCCTGCGACCCCGGCACGGCGACATTCCTGGGGACTTTCGACATCCGCGGATCGCGAAGCGCGCCGGACCTGCGACCCTGGCCGGCCATACTCGAATTCCTGGCACTGCCCGCTGGCGCGTTGCCGGCCGTGGTCGACGGCGCCGCAGTGGCCGGCACCCTCCGCGAGCCGGTGGCGGCAAGCCTGGGATTGCGAGGGTCGCCGGACGTGCTGGTAGGCCTGATGGACACCAGCGCGGCCTGCGTGCACGCGGGGTTGGCACCGGGGCGCATGTACAACATCATCGGTACTACGGACGTCCTGGTCATCTGCACGCAAGCGCCGCAGCCACGTCAGGGCGTGCTCACCCGGCCGGCAGGGACCGGACCGTTGTGGCTGGCCATCAACACGATGGCAGCCGTCGGCGCGGCGCTGGACTGGGCCCATCGAACGTTTTTCGCGGACCTCGGACCGTCCGACTTCTTTGCCCTGGTCGACCGGCTGGCAAGCGCAAGCGCTCCAGAAACATTACAGGTGGAACCCAACCTGGCCGGCAGCCGCATGGAGGTCCGCCAGCAATATGGGGCGATCCGCGGCCTACGGCTCTCGACAACAAGGGAGGAGATCCTGGAGAGCCTGATGGCGGCCCTGGCCGAGCAGAGCCGCAAGCGCCTGGCAATCTTGACGGATCAGGTCAAGCCCGAGCCGACGGTGTACATGGCCGGCGGCGCCAGCGGCGCGGGGCTGTGGCGCCTGTGGCCGCCGCCGTTTCAGCCCGGCGCGCTGCCGGAGGACGCCTCGCTACAGGGGCTGGCGAGTCTGGCGGACCCGTCGCTGGGACAGGCAAACGTCGCCGGCGCCTGTTAGAATAGTACGCAGGTACGAGGAACTTCGACGTGCCCAGGCAGAAGGTCATCCTGCGTCCGTTCTGGCGATCCTGCGCGATCGGGCTGGCGATCAGCGCGCTGATGGTGACCCTGTACGTGGGCGACCCTAAGGGCCTGACGAGCTGGTTCGAAGCCTTTTCGCTCGACCTGCGGTTCAAGTACGCCAATCACCAGGTCAAACCCTCCGACGACATCCGCATCGTGGCCATCGACGACCAGACCCTGCGCCAGGTCGAACCGGAGTACGGCCGCTTCCCGTGGCCGCGCCGGGCCTTCGGCGACCTGGTCGGCGTGCTCGCTGAGGCCGACGCGCGGCAGATTGCCCTGGACCTCCATTTCCCCGAGGCCCAGCGGGTCGTGTCGCTGCCGGCTGGCGCCGCCACGCCGCTGGCCGTCGAGCCGGCGATACAGGATGACGAGGTCTTCGCCGCCGCCATCCGACGGGCCGGCAACGTCTACCTGCCGATCGTGGGACTCGCCATGCCCGGCCGCTACGACATGGCCGAGATCCAGAGGATCGGCCGGACGATCGGGCGGGAGGACGCCGCGCTCGGCGACGCCGAGTACAGCCGGCGCGTGGGGCTGCCCCTGCCGCTGCTGGGGTCCGATGCAAGCCTTCGCAGCCGCCTGGCCAGCCGTCTGCGCGAGAGGTTCTGGCTGAACGACCAACAGGTCGCCGAGGCCGTCAAGGCGGACATCCAGGCCGTCCGCGACTGCATTGGCACGGTCCGCCAGCAGGTGGCACTGGAGCTGGTTGCGGCGCACCTCAAGACCGATCCGCAAGCAAGCACCGAGTCCCTCTGTCGGGCCCTCCTCCGCGGCGCGCCGGCAGGCGTGCGCGTCAACCCAGCCGAGGTCGCCTGGGCGCTCGAGCAGACGCGGACCGCACAGGTCATCCAGCCCAACCTGCCCGTGCTCTCGCCGCAGGACCTGCGCCCAATTCCGCAGCTGCGCGGCACCTTCCTGGTGGAAATGCCCGTCCTGCCGTTGGCGGAGGCGGCCTGCGGCTTCGGGCACGTCGTCTTCGACCGCGACCCCGACGGCTCGGTTCGCCGTGTGCCGGCCCTGGTCCGTTGGGGCAACCGCGTCGTACCGCAAATGGGTGTGCGGGTGGCTACCGACCTGCTGCGCCTCCGCTGGGAACGGGCACGCGTGACAGCCGAGCGAATCGCCGTCCCCGGCACCACGTTGGATGGACACGACCACATCTACACGCTCTACCTCGACCCGGCCGGCCAGATGCTCGTCAATTGGACGCACGGCGGCGACGACTGGTCGACGTGCTTTGCGCCCGTGCCGGCAGGCGCCGTCCTGGAGGTCGCCCAGCTCCGCCACCAGATACAAAGGAACGAGGACGACTTGCGCCTCGCCCGGCTGCGAATGGTCCAGCTGATCCAGCCCAGCGAGCTCGACCGCTTCCGGCAGCTGCTCGACCAGGAGCAGCAGGTGCAACGGCAGCTCCAGAAGGTCCCGCCGGCCAGCCAGCGCAAACCTGTGGAGCGATCGCTCCAGGATCAACTGGAGCAGATCCGCATGCAGTACAAGACAACAGCGCAGGCCTGCATCGACATGCTGGAGATGATTGCGCCGGACCTGCCCGCGGCGATCGAGCAGAGCCGCGACGCGGCCGAACGGCAGGACCTGCAGGAGCGCCTCGCCCTCTTTCACGAGATCGCCCGAGGCGAACTGGCCCGACAGATCGCCGATTTCAACGCGGGCCTGGTCGGCCGGATCGAGCAGCGGTTGGCGAGACTGCGCCAATGCCTGGCGGGCAAAACAGTGTTCGTGGGCTGCACGGCGGTAGCGCTGGCGGACATCGTCAGCACGCCGATCTGGAAGCAATCGCCGGGGGTAATGACGCACGCCCAGGTGCTCAACGCCATGCTGCAGGACCGATCGATCCAGCCCCTGGCCGAACCGACCAATGTGGCCATCGTGCTGGCCTGCTGCGTGGCGATGACGATCGTGGCCGCGTGGCTCGGGCCGCAGGCGAGCCTGGCGGCGATGCTCGCCGCGTGCGCGGCATTCACGGGCCTCAGCGGTGCAGTGCTGTTCGAGCGAATGGGGGTCGCAACGGCGCTGGCCACGCCGCTGGCGGGGATGTTCTTGACCTGGGCGATGATCACCGCCTACCGGCAGCTGGTGGAAGAGCGGGCCAAGCGCCACATGACCCGAACGCTGCAGCAGTACACCTCGCCGGCCCTGGCGCGGCGGATGGCGGAGGACCCCGAGGCTATCGCCCGCGCGGAAAACCGCGAGGTCACCTGCTTCTTCAGCGACCTGAAGGGCTTCACCGGCATCAGCGAGCAGCTCGGCGCCGAGGCCACCCAGCACGTCCTCAACACCTACCTCGAACGGATGACCGAGGCCCTCGACGGGCGCCAGGCCCTGGTCAACAAGTTCCTCGGCGACGGCATCTTCGCCTTCTTCAACCCGGCCATCAATCCCCAGCCCGACCACGCCGAACGGGCCTGCGCAGCCACCCTGGAGGCGATGGCGGCCCTCGATCGGTTGAAACGCGAGCCCGGCGGCGCAGCCTGCCAACCGCTGCGAATGCGGATCGGACTGGCCAGCGGCATGGCGGTCGTCGGCAACTGCGGGTCGGAGCGGAAATTCGACTACACCTGCATCGGTGATACGGTGAACCTTGCCAGCCGCCTGGAGGGGGCCAACAAAACCTTCGGCACGGGCATCCTGATCAACGGGCGGTGCAGGCAGCTGGCCGGCGACGCCTGGGTCTGTCGCTACATCGGCCGGGTGATCGTCACGGGGCGCACGGCGCACGAAGACGTGTACGAACTGGTCGGCCGAATCGGGCAGGTGGCAGCCGGACACCTGGAGCGGATCGCGCGCTTCGAGCAGGCGGTCCGCTGCTACATCGCCGGCAGCCTGGCTGGCGCGAAGGCGGGGTTCGAGGAGTGCGTCCAGGCCGATAACGACGACGCGGCCGCGCGGTTCTATGCCGACTTGTGCGAGCGGCAGATGCAGGTCCCGCTCCCGGCCGGCTGGACCGGTGCGGTGGAGATGGTGGGCAAGTAGGGTGGGCACCGCCCACCATCGCCGTTGCTGAATCACAGACTTCCCGGACTTGACGGCACGTAGCCGCCGATCGACCATACAGACCGTTGTCCATCGGAGCATCCACATGACATCCAGCGAACCGCCGCTCGCAAGCGTTCCCCCAGGCACCCCCTGGTTCGCCGAGATCTGGAAAGGCGCTGAATACCGCGAGCCCCGTATGGACATGGTCCGTCCCCGCGTGGACGAGATCTGCAAACGGATCGCCTTCGTGCCGGGCCAGTGCATCCTGGACGTGGGCTGCGGCCAGGGGGCGGAACTGGTCGAACTCGCCTGCCGCGGGGCGATCGCGACGGGGGTGGATCTTTCGGAGGACATGCTGGCTGGGGCCAAGCGCAACGCCCAGGCCCGCGGCGTGCAGGTGACCTGGGTCCGCGAGGACATGGCCAGCATCCACTGGCAGCGGGCCTTCGATGCGGTGATGCTCCGCGACTGCATCTTCGGCGTGTATGACCACCAGCGGAACCGCGAGATCCTCAAGGGCCTCATGGGGGCGGCCCGGCCGGGCGGCGCGCTGCTGCTGGAGGTGTACAACAGGTCGTACGGCATGCGGCACGGGATCGAGCACTTCCTGAAGTACAACCCGGACCAGAATGCCTTCGAGGGCGTCACGAGCAACCGGGCGTCCGGCAACGGCCAGCCTTTGCCCGTGACATTGTACCTCATGTCCGCCCCCGAATGGCGCCGAGATGCTGGAGCAACTGGGCGGGACCGAGATCGACTTCGGCACCGGCAGCGACGACCTGTCGGCGCTCGACGATGAGCGGATCCTGCTGATCTCCGCGCGGGTGGGGTAACCCGCTTCCCCGCTCACTTCGCCAGCGCCGCCTGCATGCTCAGCACCGCAAGCCCCGTGATGTAGTGCGGGTTGCCTTCGTACCAGCGGTCGGCGCCGTTGAGCCACGTCCCGTCCTGGCGCTGTAGGCTGACCAGCTTGGCGACCAGGTCCTCGCGCCAGTTGTGCTTGGCTCCGTCGGCGCCCGTAATCGTATCCTGCCCCCAGGCCTGCAAGGCCTTGCCGAACACGTTGTAGTAGTAATACAACCCCTCCTTGCTCTGGGCGCCCGGCATGTTGGGGTTCTCCTCCAGCGTGTAGTGCCGCCGGATCCAGTCCAATGCCGCCTTGACCCGCGGGTCGTCGCGGCCGAGGTCCGCATAGATCATGCTCTTGAAGCCCGCGTAGGTCATCGAGCCGTAGGACCGCAGGACCTGCTTGCCGCCAACCTCCGTGTAGCCGGCCTTGCTCTCGCCCCCGCCGGCCGGACTGTAGATGAAGCCGCCGTCGCCGCCCTCGCCCGCATAGGCCTGGTCGTTGGTCCGGCTGAGCATCTGGCAGCGGCTGATGAAGACAACCGCCTTCTGGTAGGCCGGGTCGGACGCCGGCAGACCGCTCTGGCGCAGGGCCTCCAGCATCATCTGCGTGTTGGACAGGTCCGGCCGCTTGCCGTTGCCGTAGCCCGCCCCGCCGTACCACGGGTCAGCGGGAGTGACAGTCGCCCGCGTGTCGGGTCTCTCTCGCGACTCGGTCCACTGGTTGGTCTTGAGCCAGGCCTGGGCATCACGGATGGCCCGGGCGACGTCGCGCTCGCCTCGCGGCTGGGTCGACAGGAACATCAACGCAACGCTCGTGTAGTAGTTTTCCAGCATCAGGCCCGGCCGATAGATGCCGCCGTCCGTCTGGCGGTGCGAGAGGACGAAGGCCAGGGCCTTGCGGACAATCTCGTGCTCCGGTCCATACCGCGGGTCCTGGGCGAAGGCCTGCGCGACGATGGCCGTGATGGCCGGGTCAGGTATGCCGGCAGCCAGCCAAGCCCCATCCGGCGTCTGCACCGACTCCAGATACTTCAGGCCCCGCCGGATCGCGGCATCCGCCTTCGCCCGCAGTTGCGGCGAGACGGCCATGTCACCCCCGGGCGCCGCCTGTGTCGTTGCGGCGGATTGCGTGCCCGCCGGCAGCGTCCCGGCCGGCCTCGGTTCGGCCGCGCTGTTGCCTGCCATCAATAGGATGCCCGTCAGGACGACCAGCGACCCACACGCTATTCTTTCCATGTTGTCAACTCCACATTGGAATGATCTTGTCAAGCGCTCGCCATATCGTAGCATGGTGCGGATCGCGTGAGAAGAATGCCCGCGGGACTGCTGCCCTGCCCCGCGCTACAGTTGTGGATACGGCCCGCCGGTCTGGCGGGCGGATGGGAACCGACATGGCCAGCGACAACATGGACTCCGTAGCCGACCTGCCCTATCTAACAGCCGCAGTCCCCGGCATCGGAGGCACGATCAAGACATTCATCGAGGACTTCGTCGTCGAAGAGGTCCCGCTGTACGAGCCGATCGACCAGGGTACCCACGTGTTTTTCTGCATCGAAAAACGCCAAGTCGATACCCTCAAGGCCGTGCGGACCATAGCCGACGCCCTCGGCCGGCGGACCTTCGAGATCGGCGCAGCCGGCCTCAAGGACGCCCGGGCCGTCTCACGGCAGATCCTCAGCGTCGAGCACGTCGAGCCGGCGACGATCGAGGCCCTGCAGACTGCCGGACATCCGCGTCCTCTGGGCGCGGCGGCACCGCAACAAGCTCAAGCTCGGACACCTCAAAGGCAATAGGTTCGCCATCAAGCTGCGAGAGGTTCGGGCCGACCACAAGGCCGACGCCGAAGCGATCCTCGACATCCTTCGCAAGCGAGGCGTGCCTAACTACTTCGGCCCGCAACGATTCGGCATGCGGGGCGACTCCTGGAAGATCGGCCGCGCGATCGTCCGCCAGGATGAGAAGGAGGCGATCGACGTCCTGTGCGGCCGACCCGCCGAGGGCGACTCGCCAGCTCGTCTACAAGGCCCGCCAACTCTATGAGGCCGGGCGGTTCCACGAGGCCGCCGAGGTCTGGCCGTACAACTGCCGCGAGGAGCGGATCGCCCTGAAGGCCCTAGCTAAGACAAAGGGCTCCTACCGGCGAGCGCTGTTCGCGATCGACCGATCCGTCAAGCGGCTCTATGTCTCGGCCTACCAGTCGTGGCTGTTCAACCATGTCCTCTCCGAGCGGATCCGCCTCGACGCCCTGGACCGGGTCTGGCCCGGCGACCTGGCGTGGCTGCACGAGAAGGGAGCGGTCTTCCTCGTGGAGGATGCAGCCGTCGAGCAGCCTCGGGCCGACCGGCTGGAGATCTCTCCGTCAGGACCGCTCTTCGGTTCTCGGACGACGATGCCCCGGGGCCGCGCCGGTGAAACGGAGACTGCACTTCTGGCCTCCCAGGCAATCACCCCCGAGCACTTTAGAAACGTGAAGGGACAGAGGGTCCGCGGGGCGCGGCGGCCGCTCCGCTTCCCCCTCAGCGACCTGGATTTCACCACGGGCCAGGATGAGCATGGGGGCTGCTTCGAACTCCGCTTCTACCTGCCGGCCGGGTGCTACGCGACTAGCCTGCTGCGGGAACTCTGCAAGACCGACGTGCGAGAGGCCGGCGAGGGCGTCGGCGAGACCGAGGACGACGAGCAAGGCTAACTGCAACCTTGCCGGCTGTGCCCCAGGGACCACGCAATGAGCATGGACAACATCGCAGAGACACAGGAACCGGCCGTGGGTGCAGCAGCGGCAACCGCACGACCTCTGTCGCAGCAGGTTCTTGCCGGGCTGCTGCTGGCAGTGCTCTCACCACTGGGAATCCTGGCACCAAAACGTTTCGCCCGCTGGTTCGCCCGCTGCGCGGTCAGCTGTCCCGCTCTGGCAGATCGCCATGCTGCTGGCCTACGGTCTCTACAGACTGATGCCGGAACTGCCACGGGACCAGTACGGCCCGCCCCTGCCCTACATCGCTGCCATCCTGGCGTCGTACCTGCTGACCCTGGTGCTGCTCTGGCTCCTGGCGACCTACCTGGTCCGCCCCTTCGGCAGTGCGTGGGACGAGACGCCCCGCCAATCGTTCTGGAAGAGCGGGCTGGTGCTGCTGGCGTTCGTCCTGCCGCTGCCGGGGCTGGCGGCGAACGTCTATCGCCTGGTGCATTGGTGCCTGACCGGGCTGCCCACAACCCCCGACAGCAATTGGGCCCAGGGCGCCATGTGGGGATACGGCATCATCTCCGAGGCATGCATGCTGGCCTTGCTGTCCTTTGGCATCATCCAAACGATCCGCGGGTTGGCCTCGCTCGGCGGCGGACCGATCCCGCCCCTGCCGCCGATCTGCCGGGACTGCGGCTACAGCCTCGAGGGCATCACACCTTTCTACGAGGCGGGCCGCCCCCGGGACCCCGCGGACCCGAGCATACCTACGATCTGCCCGGAGTGCGGCTGCCATGTGACGCTCTCGCTGGACACTACCATCCGGCACGGAACAATCTGGACGCAGGGAGGCTCCCTGTGGCCGTGGGAGTGCGTGAGGGCCGCCGTCCAGGTCCTTTTCAGGCCGACCCGGTTCTTCTCGCACCTGCCGCTGGCGGCGCCGCGCAGACCCGCCTTGTGGTTCTGGCTGGCCGGCATAGTTACGACGTTCCTGCTGGTCGCGGGGGTGCTGGCGGGCGATTACGCAACCTCCGCCCCAACGAAGAATATCACCCCACTGCTGCCGCCAAGGACCCCAGTGTACGCTCAGATCGTAGCAGGCATATCCGGCCCCCCGCGCCAGCCTGAGCCGACACCGATGGGCCTGTGGCTCCTGTCCTGCGCCGGCCAGGCGCTGGGCATCACCTTGCTCATCGTGGGTCTTGGCACGGCCGTGCTCGGACGCTCGGCCAGCCAGATCTGCCGGTTGATGTGCCGGCATCGCGACAGGAACCTCCACCCGGCCGGCCTCCTCCTGATCTGCTACCTGTCGCCCGTCGTCCTGGCAGCCGGCGTGTTGGCCCTGGCAGCTGGGAGATGGCGCCCGAGCTGGCTGGCCACGCGCTCCTGCCCTATGCGCCGCAGGTGGTGCGCAAGTACATCAGCGACCCGTACGAGCTGGCAGGCCTGGTGTGGGTGGCCTGCCTCGTGTCGGCACTGCTATGGTGTTACCTGGTCACCAGGCGTGCCTCTCGCGGCATCCGCTACTCGAACCAATAGAGAGGCAACACGCGAAACCGATGACAGACAAGGTGACGAACAACGACGCCCCCTGCTCGTACGGCCGCTGCGCCCCCAGGAGATTGACTGGCTCCACGGCATGGACTGGTCTCCCCTGGTCAAGGAGCGCGACACGTTCTACCTGCTGGCCCTGGCCATGCAGGGGCGGTGGGCGTACGTCGCCCAGATCGATGCCCGACCCGCCGGCGTGGTCCTGGCCAGCGTCAACGACACCCAGACGCTGCTGTACGTCAACCACCTGCTGGTGCAGACCGCCTGCCGCGGGCAAGGTGTAGGCTCGGCCCTGATGGACCACCTGGAGAAGCAGGCCCGCGCCGCGGGCATCCGGCGGGCCTGGCTGCTGACCTTCGATGCCCAGCGCTTCTACGAGCGGCGCGGCTACCGCGTCAGCGGCGAACTGCTACCCGCCCCGCTGCAGGATTTTGTCGCCCGCGTCAAACGCGCCGACCTGATGGTGAAGGATCTATCGCTCGCCCCGGGACCACCTGACACCACCTTTGCCGACACGCGACCTTGTATTTGGACCGCCCCCGGCAGGACAACAACCGCGAAACGTCCACCTTGACGTTTGCGCCACAGTGCATAAAGTCGAAAGACCTGAATCGACCCGGCCGTGCCCGGGCAAGGCATTCCTGACGTGAACAAAGGAAACCATGCGATGGCAGAGAAGAAGAACTGTGGCTGCGGTTGCAAGGGCGGCGCCAAGAAGGACGAGGGCAAGAAGGACCAGAAGCCCCAGCCGGCCAAGAAGTAGTCGGAACGTCCTTGATGCGGAAAGAAGAAACGGGCAGGCCGCCAGGCGACCTGCCCGTTCTGTTTCTTGGCTGAGCCGCCGCTACTGCACAGCCGTCTGCGGGTTGGCCTGCGGCGCGGGAACCAGCAGGACCTCGCCCACGCGCCGGCGCTCGATGGACAGCACCCGGGCGTCGAAATCGCCCACGCGCACCGTGTCGCCGGCCTCGGGCAGACGGCCCAGTCGCTTGAGGATGTACCCGCTCAGCGTGTCCACGCCGTCCCCGTCCTCCAACTCGTGCAGCGACAACCGCAACTGCAGCTCGTGGATCGGACGAGATGCCGCTGACCCGGTAGCCGCTGCCCTCGGCGCGGATGGCCGCATCGGCCGGTGTGTCGAACTCGTCCTCGATCTCCCCGACCATCTCCTCGATGACGTCCTCGAGCGTCACGATGCCCTGGGTCATGCCGTACTCGTCGACGACGACGGCCATGTGCTTGCGCGACTCCTGAAACTCGCGCAGCAGCAGCGGCACCGGCATCTGCTCCGGCACGAACATGACGTGCCGCCGGATCCTTCGCATGTCGATGTGCCCCGCCCCGATCACGTGCAGCGCCGAGCCCGGCTTCCCGTCCACGATCGCCAGGGCCTCGTCGTCAGCCGTGTGGATGTCGGCAAAGTGCAGGCGGCCGACCATCAGCTGCAGCTGCTTGAACAGGTCCTTGACATGGATCACGCCGATGACGTGGTCCATGTCGTTCTCACACAGCGGCAGCCGCGTGTACGCGGACTGCTGGACCGTCTGCAGGATGCGGCTCAGCGGGTCATCCACCTTCAGAAACAGCACCTCCGTCCGAGGCGTCATGATCTGCCGGACCCGCAGCTCCGGCAGGCGCGATGCGGCCCGGATCAGCCGCTCCTGCCGCGAATCGATCAGGTTCGACAGCCGCGCCGACCCCGCCAACGCCATGATCTCCCGCATCGCCGCCGCCTCCGGCGACTGCGTGTCGGCCACCGCCAGCGGCCGCGTGACCAGCCGGACCAGGTCGCTGATCGGCGAGAGCAGGCCGACCATGATATTCAGCGGGCGGGCCAGCAGCACCGCCAGCAGACGGTTGTAGCGGACGCCGAGCACCTTGGGCAGCATCTCTCCGAACTGCAGGACCAGGTACGTGAACAAGATGGAAAAGACGATCAGCCCGTGGCGCCCGTAGACCCGCTCGAACTGCGCGCCGGCGATCATGGCACCCATGGTGGCTGCCGCCGTGTTGACGATCAGGATCGCCGCGATGGGCTTTTCAATGTGCCGCTTGAACCGCTGCCAGATGAACGCCGCGCCCCGGTGTCGGCTGGACAGGTCCGCCATCTGGCTGGGCGTCAGGCTCAGCAGGGCCGCCTCGGCCATCGAGCACAGGGCCGAAAGAGTGACCGCCGCCAGGATACACACGATCAACAGAAACATCAGGCGTTTTCCTCGCACCGGCCGGGCCGGCTTCCTCAATCAAATATCGATTTTACCACCCTCTAGGCATCCGGGACAGGGGACGATAGGTACGCTGGAGAACAAGCCTTTGGCTGCCAATAGTTTAGTACATGATGAACGGTGACTGATACCGGCACGGCGCGACCGGTAGGACCCATATTCAGGGGCAGGCATGCCCGTTACCGAGGCGGTCAGGATTCCGGTACACCGTGCTCGGCCCGCTCGCCCAGCTCGACGATCTGGCCGTCCTGAACGAGGATGCCCTGGAGCATCTTTCGCCAAATGCGTGATTATAGGGCACACGATCTACGGGCGACGCTCGATCTGTTTGAGCAGTTCCAGGAGTTCGGGGCACTCCCAGTTGTCCTGGAGCGTGCGACGCCAGTCCTTGAACCCCAGCGCCCGGTAGAACGCCCGGGTGGCCACGTACGGCTTGTAGTCCACCGAGTCGCCCAGCGTGCCGACGTACAGCTCCTCGATGCCGACCTGCCGGAGGACCCCCTCCAACCGCTCGATCAGCCGCCGGCCGATCCCCTGGTGATGGTGCTCCCGGCGGACTCCCATCCAGGCGATCCGCGCCTTGGCCTCGAAAACGTAGTACAGCAGGAAGCCGACGGCCCTGCCCTCCTGCTCCGCCAGCAGCCCATTCTCAAACCGGGCGTCGATGGCGATGCGCTTCATGTCATTGGGGGTGAACCAGCCGGCCAGGCTACGGCCCAGCCGGGCGACCTCGTCGAGGTCGTCCTTGGTCATGTCGCGGATCGTGATGCTGTCGGCATCGGTCATCGCAGGCTCCGAATGGATGCGGCACTTCGAGATGATAGCCGAGCGGCCAGGGGCTGGAAAAGGCCGAGCCCCCGGACGGATCGGTCCGGGGGCTCGCACGATGCCTCACGCTGTTCAGCAGCGGCGTTTTCAGATGCCGCCGATGATCTCCCACCGGGTGCGGTCGCTCTCGACCTGCCGCACGAACGGCCCGTGGGGTGACCACTGCTCCACGTGCCCGTCCTTTTCGACCTCCAGGGTCACGGGCACCTTGAGCCCGCCGGTCATTGCGTGGGGCGTGGGTTCGCCGATGGAGACGATTCGGACGACGTGTAGCTTGCCAAGCATTTCCTCGATCTTGGCCGCGGGGATGCCGCTCAGCAACGTGCCAGCCTTGCCATAGTCCTTTTCGATCAGGGCCTGGAAGAACTGGCGCACCACCTCCTGGGCTATCTGCTGGTCGGTCATGGTGCCCTGCGGCAGGCCGATCTGCTGCGTGGTCTGGTCGATCCGCATGACGTCCTCGGGCATCTGTGGCGCGAACACCGCCGGCTCGATTGGCTTGTTGTACGCCAGGACCTTCGTGCGGTCGGCGAACTCGTACTGCTCGCCGCGCTGGATGTAGGCGTCGACCTGCTGGACGAGTTTGGTAGCCGGGTCGATCGCCAGCACGTAGCGGCGATTGTCGCCGCTGGCCGGCAGGTAGGTTGCCGTCAGCATAATCGGCTGACCTATGGCCGACGGCGTCTGCGTCTCGATCTGGACGAGGCCTTTCACCTGTTTCTCCTCCAAGTGGGTAACCATGAGTTTGGGGTCCCTGGCGTAAGCCATGTCCAACATGAGCTTGCCTACCTTCTGGTCGGCGATGGTCAGGAAGGCGTTCTTGGCTTTGACCCAGATGGAGGCCTTGCCATCGCGCCACAGGACGACCTTGGGGCCGTCTTCGGTCTGGGGGAGGTCGATCCGGCAGCGAATGACCTGCCCGGCTTCATCGAACTCGGCCCAGACTTCGCCGGGGTGGCCGCCCTCGGTTGGCTCGCAAGCCAGGTGGAACGAGCGCACGGAGTGCATGGCCTGGACGGTCTGGCTGAAGGCATAGGCGGCGCTCACGCCGGTCTTCAGTACGGTCAGAGAGGCAATGGTCAGGCCGACGGCGGCGATGACGACAGCCGCGGCGGCATATTTGGCATATCGGTGTTGCATGAGAAGTCTTCCTATTGTAATGAGGCGGGCGAGCGCGGGCGGCGGCTGGCCGGTCCGCGACAGGGCCTCGGTTGCGTCGTTCAGGACGCGGTCATCGAGAGCCGGGCTCGTCGACAGCCGCACGGACTGCATCAGACGTTCTATATTCTCTGTGGGCTTCATCGTTCGGCTCCTGCGTTTAACTGGGCCCGCAGTTTATCGAGTCCATAGCGGTAACGGCTCTGCACGGTGTTGATCGACAGCACGAGCTGCCGGGAGATCTCCTCGAATGTCAACGCCCCGTGCTGGTGCAGCACGATCACTTCACGCTGCTCGTACGGCAGTTCGGCCAGCGCCGCCGGGACGATCCGACGCTCGCGGCGGAGCATGTCCCGTGCCCGGTTGACCACGCAGGTGACCAGGTAGCCCTTCAGGGCGCCCTGCAGGCGGATGCCGGCGGCGTGGCTGGCCAGGTGGACGAAACGTCGTGCAGGCAGTCCTCGGCACTGGCCCGGTCAACCAGCAGGCCCGCGGCAATGGTGACCAGGTCATCCTTGTACCTATCGTAGATACGGTGCAGCCCCTCGGGCTCGCCCCGCTGCAGCTGCTGCAGCCATTTCTGGTCTTCCTGCACGGTTCAGGTCCTCTCATCCACCTTGATTGAGCGCTCGTTCGCCAATAGGACGATTGGTGAGACCCTTTTAGTCTACGGGATTTTTCGGGCAGGAACACCCCTGCAGACGACGCAGACGCCCGGTGCCACTGGCAGCTTGTCTGCCAGTACTCCTTCGTCGGGTGCTTCACGGTCCTGACGCCCAGGGAACCGGGCTTCTCGCGGCTGACCAAGTGGCTCTCGCCGCAGGGCCGTGCTTGCCACCACAGGAGATTGGACTCCAGCCGATATGGAGATCGTCACCCGGCGGCTGTCGGCCGGGGGTCGGGGTCAGGCCCGGCGCCGCCCCGGTTTTGCCGCAGCAGCCACGCCGTCGCCAGGTAGAAGAGGATATAGGACCCCAGCAGAAACACCGCTAGCAGCACGCTCAGGGTGATCGCCCGCGGGTGGCCCAGCGGGTCGCGAAGCGCATCGGCCAGGGCGTCCGCGATCTCGACCGGACGCGTCACCAGGTACCAGCTGTTCCAGCGAAGTACCCGCCCCATGTAGATGCCCACCCCCGAAAGCCCCGTGATCGCCACCGCGAACGTCCAGCCCGCCAGCAGGCCCCTCCGCCGCTCGATCAGCGACTGCATCTGCCGCAGTGACATCGCCCCAAGTATGCATCCGGTGAATGCGAACGTGCCGATCAGGACTGCGTCAAAGCGCAGCGATACGGATGGCTCCAGCCGCAAATGAATGAAGTCCGTCAGGATGTAAGGGGCGTTCGGCAAGAAGGCCAGCCACAACGCGCTCAACAGCACCTGCAACAACCGGCCTCGTGGATGGGCCCGCGCCACAACGTCCGCGGCTACACTGAACCCGTACGGCGTCCACGCCAGGAAAAGATTCCACAACAAGAAATGGTACGTGTACCACGCCCCCAGGCCCGGCGGCCGCGCCAGTAGGAGGAACAGACACACCACCGTCAGGGCGACGAGTATGAGCAGGCCGCTGCCCCACAGGTATTGGCGGATTGCAGCCGCGCGAGCACGCCTGCGATACCATTCTTTGCGGTTCATGTCGCCTCGATTGCCGCCTCACGTGCTCCACAGGCCGCTCGCACACGGCCGGGACCCCCGCATCTGCCTACGTTGTTCCCGACCTCGGAGTTCAATAGCCATCCTGACCCCCTCCACCCCATTCTAGCAGGGCGCAGGACCGATTGAACGGGCACTATGAAGGCGAGCGACTTGCGGCGTGGCGACCCCCGCACGCTCGCTGGCAAGGCGACCTCGGGATCAGTTGGCGGCCGAAATGGCTACGGCCGCAGGAGCGGCCGGCTTGCTGGATGCGGTCAATCCCGCGAAGGCTTCGACCGACATCCCGCTGCTGTCGAGGATCTCCAGGAATACCTGCACGACCTGCGGATCCAGGTCCCCTTTCTCGCCGCTGCTGACCAGGATGCTCCGGCACTGCGGCAGCGGCATGCCGGCCCGGTAGGGCCGGTCCGTGATCAACGCGTCGAATACGTCGGCGACCGAGATGATCCGCGCAGGAGCGGAATGTCCCCGTCCGTCAGACCGTCCGGATAGCCCGTGCCGTTGGGCCGCTCATGGTGCCACCGGACGATCGGCAGGAACGTCCTGGAACGTGCGAAGCGGCTTGAGAATGTCGTACCCGATGATCGGATGCCGCCGCATGACGGCCGTCTCCTCATCCGTCAGGCGGCCCGGCTTGTTGAGGATCTGGTCCGGGATCCCGATCTTGCCGATGTCGTGTACCGCGCCCCCCGTCTTGAGAGCAGCCATCCCCGCCGCATCGACCCCGAGTCGCTGCCCCAACGCCAGACAGTACGTGCTGACGCGTTCCACGTGCCCGCATGTGTAGTGGTCCTTCCCTTCCACCGCGTTGGCCAGGGCCGTGATCACCACCGCCGCGTCTTCCAGCGTGTCCGTGGCGTGCTTGACTTGCACCGCCTTCTGCAACCGCAGCCGGATCTCCCGATCCGCCGCGCACGAGCGGATGCAGTCGTCCGCGCCGGCCACGTAGAAATCCTCGACGCGGTCATCGTGCCCTTGCGAAAGCAGGCAGGAAACCGCAACCAGGTGGCTGCGCTGATCCAGCTTGATCGTGCGGCACAACTCGGTGTACGCGTCGATCTGCTCCCCGGGCATCATCAGTACTACGTCTACCCCCGGATCATTCCGCAGGTAGCGCAGCACCTCCACCGGCGCCGGCAGGACCATGTACGTCCACTGACGGGCATCCAGCAGCCGCATGATACGCGCCAGCAACTGCGGCACGCCAACCAGCACGATACGGTTCGACGAACTCACTGCAGAGCCCATAAGGAACCTTTCCCGCGGCTTCCCTCGACCGTCCGGTCCCGCGATCCACAAGGCGGCATCTCCGACTGACACCCTCTACATCGACCATTTCTGAGGGGCAAATCACATTTGCCCTGCTTTTCTCAACCCCTCCCGTCCCCGTGACGATGAGACAGATGCTGACCCTCGCGGGATACCCGCTTGGAGGGTGGGCCGGCGGCCCGTCACGGCCCGGTGATTGTCGCCGGGCGGGATTCTGGCCGTAGGGATTTGTCTTCCCTGGGGACTCTCAGTAAAGGGGATTCATGGTAATGGCACAGACTCAGACGCATGTGCCCGTGGACACGGAAGCATCCCTGGAACAGCAGGTGCGCGCCCGCATAGAGTCGTTGTCGTACCTGCCGACTACCACCGCGGTGGCGATGAGATTCGTGGAACTCGGCAAGGACCCCGACGCCGAACCCAGTGACTACGCCAAGGTCATCAGCTCCGACAACTCCCTGTCCAGCAAACTGCTGAGCCTCGCCAATTCCTCCTGGTTCGGCGTCCGCAACAAGGTCACCAAGCCCCAGACCGCCGTCAACCTCCTCGGCCTGGGCACCGTGCGAACCCTGGCCATCAGCTACTGCCTGACCGGCCTGCACAACGATCTGCGCCTCAACCCCGACGAGTCGCGCATGCTCTGGTCGGCGTCCCTCTCCAAGGCCGTCGCCGCCAAACAGTACGCCCTCCTGTTCGATAAGAAACTCGGCGAGGAGGCCTTTACCGCCGCCCTGTTCCAGGACTTCGCCATGGCGATCCTCTACGCGGTTGGCCGTGAGCCGATGAACGCGTTGCTCCACGACCCCCAGATCGGCTGGCGGGCGCTGCTGCAGAAGGAACGCGACCTGTTCCGCCTGGACCACGCGGAGATGGGACGCGTCGTCGCCCAGAAACTCGAACTGCCCGACATGTTCGTCGACGCCGTCGCCTTCCACCACAACTTCGACAACCTTAAGCAGATGGTCGGCAAGGACCCCCTGGCCGAGGCCGTGCACGTGGCCTCCCTCTTCCCGCACTGCCTCGATGCCTGGAACGGCCAGGATGCGGAGGAACTCCGCCAGTTCCTGGCCACCCATGTCAAGGGGATCGAACCGGCCGCCCTGATCGAGACGATCCAGAAAGACTTCACCCAGATCTACGGCTACTTCGAAAACGGCGGCAAACCCCAGATGAACCTTGCCGAACTGCTCGAAAGGGCCACCCGAGAGGCGGCCGACAATGCCACGCGCTTGGTCGGCACCGTCCACGAGCTGCTGCAACAGGCCGCCACCAACGGCAGGGAAATACACCAGATCATCAAGCAGAGCAGCGACCAGGAGGGCGCCGCTTGCCGCGATCCCCTCACCGGTGCCTTGAACCGCGAAGGCCTGAACAGCCGCGCAGCCGACCTCCTTAGCAAAGTCACCCGCTACGGCGTGCCGCTGGCGGTGGTCTACCTCGACGTCGATCGGTTCAAAAACGTCAACGACACCTGCGGACATGCCTGCGGCGACCAGGCGCTGCAACAGCTGGTCTCGACGATTCACGGCTGTGTCCGCCAGACGGACATCCTGGCTCGACTCGGTGGGGACGAGTTCCTCCTCCTGCTGAGCGACTGCGGCGAGCAGGACGCCGCCCGCGTCGTGGAACGCATCCTCTTGCAGATGGCCGGCAAGTGCATAAGCGACGACCGAGGACACAGTGCGCCCGCGACCCTCAGCGCGGGCTTCCTGTGGGTGCCGCCCAAGACACAGGTAGCCAGTTTGGATACGCTGATCTCCGACGCCGACCATCTCATGTACCAGGCCAAGCGGGCGGGCGGCAACCGGATGTGCAAGGGCGCAGCCGCCTAGGCTCTCCGAAGTGTCCTCACGCTTTGCCGGCTGCCACACGCCGATGGACCGCGACGCGCCGACGCCCTTCCAATGGACGAGACCGATGCCCCGCCTACTCCTTCCGCGTGAGGATGCTGAAGTACGACATCGTGTAAGCGATCTGGTGCTCGTCACTGCCCGGCTCGCAGCCCTCGCCGCGTGTCATGGCCCGCGGGTCCTCATAAACGCCGCGGATGCTCAGGCCGGCCTCTACCAGGCCATTGAAGATGTCCGACAGCAGGTGCCGGTACTCCCCGGTCGGTTCCCCCTCGGCCATGCTCTCCGAACCGTCCGGCCGCTGGCGGACCGCCCCGCCGATGTACGGCTCGGCGATCCGGTACCCGGTGCCGTCCCAGCCGTTCGTCGGGCCATCCGGAAACGTGGCGTCCGTCGTCGGGTTGCAGTGGCCGACGCAGTACATCCCGCCCGACCGCAGCACGCGCGCCACCTCGCGGTAGACCTCCCGGACATCCGGCACGAAGACGATCGAGATCGACTGGTACACCAGGTCGAACGACGCGTCGCCAAAGACGGACAGGTCCCGCATGTCCCCCTGCACCGTGCGGACCTGGTAGCCATGATGCCGCGCCGCCAGCTGGTCCGACTCCAGCTGCCCCGCGCACAGGTCCAGTACCGTGACCGCCGCGCCCAGCAGGCCGAACGCCGCTGACTGCTGCCCCTTGCCGGTGGCCAGGCAGAGCACGTCCTTGCCCGCCACGTCCTGCAGCACTTGGCGCGGGTACAGGTACGGCCGCGGCAACTGCGGGATCTGCCCGCGGGCATAGGCCAGCAGTGCATCCCGGTCCAGGTCCAGCCACGGCCGCGTGTAGCGCTTCCCCTGCCGGACCTCCTCATCCCAGTACTTCTGATTCTTTGCGGCAACGCTATCGAGCTGCATGAAGTCGACTCCTTGCAGGACTCCGCCTGGCCGATGTCCCCGACGGACACACCCGCGGACGGGCGGGCGCAGGACCTCGGTGTACCCCGGAGTGTACCACTGCCTGTACAGCGAACACAACATCGGCACAACTCCAGGCACCAACCTACGTCGTCTTCCAGCCGCGCGAATGTGACGTCCACCGTGGCCGCGCGTGGGCATCCTATACTCCTGTGGAAGGCCTGCGCCGGACCGCGCACAGAGCCGGCCTGCGCGAGCCGCTTAGGGGGATATCGACATGAAACGCAACGACTCCGTCGCTAGCCTGATGGCCTCGCTCGCCATCGCGCAGAGTGCCGGCGGCATCGGCATGCTGCTGTCCGGTCGCACCAGTCAGCCGGACTACTACCGGCAGCTCCGCCAGCCCGCCTGGAGCCCGCCGCCCTGGATCTTCGCCCCCGTCTGGGGCATCCTCTACACGATGATGGGCCTGGCCGCGTGGCTCCTCTGGCGAAGGCGCGACCGGCCCGGTGCCCGCACGGCCCTGGGGCTTTATGCCGCGCAGCTGGCCCTCAACAGCGCCTGGTCCGGCATCTTTTTCGGCCTGCGCAGGCCACGGGCTGCCTTCTACGACCTGATGGCGCTCTGGGGCACGCTGGCCGCCACGACGGTCGCTACGTTGCGCGTGAGTTGGCTCGGCGGCCTGCTGCTCATGCCTTACCTGGGTTGGACGACCTTCGCAGCTGCGCTCAACAAGAGGATCGCCGACCTGAACCCGCAGGAAGACGACGGATCAGTAGCTCGTCTGCTCCAGCCTGACCTTGCCGCGAAACACCCAGTGCACGCCGAAAGTATATGACACGACCAGCGGCATGCCGATCAGTGCCATGATCAGGCCGATCCACAGGGTCTTCTGCGACGAGGCGGCGTTTACCAGCGTCAGGCTGTTTGCCGTCGGGTCCACCGGCGAGTAAATCATGTACGGGAACATCCCCACGGCAAACAGCGCCATCAGCAGCGCGATCGCCGCCGCGCTCGAGAGGAACCCCTCCCGGTCCTTCTTGTAGTACAGCGTCCGCGGGATGTTGGCGATGGCCAGCAGGTTCAGCAGCGGGATGACGAACAGCACCGGGTAGTGCTTGAAGTGCGCGGTCATCCGCTCCACGTACAGCAGCGTCGCCATCGTGGTCATCACGTAGGTGATGACGAAGAAGATCGTGGCGTTCTGCGCCCAACCGCGGGCCTGCTCCTGCAGGTCACCCTCGGTCTTGAGCACCGCGTACAGCGCCGCGTGCATCACGAACAACGCCACCCCCGTCACGCCCACCAGCAGCGGGTATGGCCGCAGCAGATCCCAGAAGCCGCCGGCATACTCGTGTACCCTCGTCAGCGGCACGCCCCAGGCGAAGTTGCCCAACGCCACCCCGATCAGCAGCGCCCCCACCAGGCTGCTGATCGCAAAGAGCACGTCCCACGTGCCCCGCCACAGCCCGCCGGCCCGCTTGCTGCGGAACTCGATCGCCACGGCCCGGAAGATCAGCGCCAGCAGAAGCAGCATGAACGCCAGATAGAAGCCGGAAAACGCCGTCGCGTACATCTCCGGGAACATCGCGAACAGCGCGCCGCCGCCGGTCACCAGCCACACCTCGTTGCCGTCCCATACCGGACCGATCGAATTGAGCATGATCCGCCGGTTCCGGTCCCCGCGGGCAAACAGGTGCAGCACGCCCACCCCCAGGTCGAAACCGTCCAGTACCACGTACCCGGCTAACAGCACGCCCACCAGCACGTACCAGGTCAGGTTCAGCAGTGGTATCGTATCGGCCAGAATCATGCCCTGTGCTCCCCTTTGATCGTCCCCGCCCCGTGCTCCGCTTCCTCAGCCGTCGCCTCGCCCGGGCCGTGATGGATCTTCTCGTTCAGCAGGTACACGAACAACGCGAACAGCAGGGCGTACACCAGCCCGAATCCCACCAGCGAAGCGACGATGCTGCCAGCCGGCACCGCCGGCGAGCCCGCATCCGCCGTCCGCAACAGCCCCTGCACCGCCCAGGGCTGACGTCCCAGCTCCGCGCTGAACCACCCCAGTTGGTTGGCCAGTTCCGGTCCGATCACCGCGATCACAAAGATCCACAGCAGCCACCGCTTCGCAAACAGCGTGCCCCGCCACCAGAAGAACACCCCCAGCCACGACAGCAGGATCAGCCCCATGCCGATGCCCACCATCAGGTGGTACGTCACGAAGATCGGCCCGACGGGCGGCCAGTCCCCCCTCGGCACACTCAGCAGTCCCTGTACCGGCGCACGGTGTCCCCCTTGGCCAGCAGACTCAACATGCCCGGCACGTACACGCCGTTACGGACGGTCTGCTTCTCGGTGTCGGGGATGCCGAACAGCCACATCCCCGCCGGGGCTTCCTTCTCATAGTGTGCCTCGAAGCCCGCCAGCTTGATCGGCTGGTACCGCGCAACCGTCACCCCGCTCTTGTGGCCCGTCGCCAGCTGCAGTAGCGTCCCGCCGGCCGCCACCACCAGGGCGATCCTCATCCCCGCCTTCGCAAACTCTACGTGACGATTCCGCAGCAGGTAGTACGCCGAAACGCTCAGTACGAAGAACGCCCCCGCCAGCCACGCCCCGCTCAGTACGTGACTGAGCCGGTCCAGACTCGACGGGCTGAACACCACCTCCCAGAAGTTGGTGACCTCCGCCCGGATGATGTGGTCCTTCTGCACCAGGTGGTAACCCGCCGGTGTCTGTTGCCACGAGTTGGCCACCACGATCCAGACCGCGCTGAAGTGCGCCCCTGCCGCCACCAGCACCGTCGCGGCAAAGTGTACCTCCGGCCGCACCCGGTCCCACCCGAACAGCACCAGACCCAGAAAGCCCGATTCCAGGAAGAACGCGAAGATCCCCTCGGCCGCCAGCGCGCTGCCGAAGACGTCCCCCACGAACCGCGAGTAGTTCGACCAGTTCGTGCCGAATTGGAACTCCATGACCAGCCCGCTGGCCACCCCGATGGCAAACATCAACCCGAACGCCAGGGCCCAGAAGCGGGCGAGTTCCTTGTAGACGGCCTTACCCGTCTTGATCCAGAAGCCCTCCATCGCCACCAGCAGCAGGCCCAGCCCGATGTTCAACGGCGGAAAGATGTAATGAAAGGAGACCGTCAAGCCGAACTGTACCCGCGACAGCAGCACGGACATCTCGGCGTCGCTCATGTCTATTCCTCATGCATACAGCTGCCGAATCTCCCACCGATCCGCCCCCGTCCGCACGTATACGTATCGGTCGTGCAGCCGCCCGGGCCCCTCCTGCCAGAACTCCATCCGGTGCGGTACTACGCGAAAGCCGCTCCAGTACGCCGGCCGCGGCACGGGCCTGCCGTCCAGCGCCTTCGTGAGCGCCTCGACGCGCTGCTCGAACAGCACCCGATCCGGCACCTCCTGGCTCTGGTCGCTGACCCAGGCGCCCACCTGGCTCTCGCGAGGCCGGCTCGGCCAGTAGGCATCCGCCTCGCCCTCGGAGATGCGGACCGCACTCCCCTGGAGCCGCACCTGTCGCTTCGGCGGCGCCCAGTGGAAACACAGCGCCGCCCGCGGCAACGCAATCAGCGCTCGCGCCTTCGGCGAGTGCATGTTCGTGAAGAAGACGAAGCCCTCGTAATCGAACGTCTTGAGCAGGACCATCCGGCTGTCGGGCCAGCCCTCCGGATCGACCGTCGACAGGCACACCGCATCGGCCCCCGTTACCCCAATGGCCCGGACCTGCTCGAACCACCGCGCAACTGGTCGACCGGATTCGCCAGCAGGTCCTCTCGTCTCAGCGGAATGTCCTCTCGCGGGCCCATGCCGGCTACCGCGCCCCAGCCAGCGCCTGCTGCGCGTTCGGAACGGTGTCCGCCGGGCTGACCTTGTACCAGGCCGCTACGACGTTCCCCTTCTCGTCGATCAGGAAACTCGACCGGATGATGCCCACCGTCGTCTTGCCCATCGAGACCTTCTCGCCCCAGACGCCGTATGCCTCTGCCACCTTGTGATCGGTGTCGGCCAGCAGCGGAAAGCCTAACCCGTACTTCTCATCGAACCGCTTCTGCGCCTCCGGCGTATCCGGGCTGATACCCAGGGCAGCCACATCCGCCTTGCCGAGATCCGGCATCGCGTCGCGCACGCCGCACGACTGCGTCGTGCAGCCCGGCGTGTCCGCCTTCGGGTAAAAGTACAGCAGAACCTTGCGACCCTTGAAGTCCGCCAGCCGGACCTTCTTGTTGTCCTGGTCCGGCAACTCAAATGGTGGGGCCTTGTCCTTCGGCTTCAGCTGTGCCATGGCGTTGCTCCATGCGCGTACGGAGAGTGTCTCCTCAAAGCGCTAGGATGCTAGGAACGACCGGAGCCTATGTCAACCAAGAGGTTGGGGCGAGGAACGACCGTGAGTCGTCATGGATACTAGTGAACACTGAAAGACCGCCGCTACCGTATCCTGCGTCCTTCACGATTAACAATTAACCATTAACAGTTGACAGACTCTTACCGGATCTCCATCGCCACCAGCGTCACGTCATCGTGCACCAGCGGCCCCCCCGTGTGCCGCCGCATCACCGCCAGCACGTGCCGCTTGACCTCCGCCAGCGGCGCCTGCCCCGCCTCATCCAGCGCCGCTAGGAGCCGCAACTGCCCGAAGAACTCCTGCTCCGCACCGGGCGCTTCGATCAGGCCGTCGGTATAGGCCAGCAACCGATCGCCCGACCCGACGGCGAATCGGCCCTGCGCGAACCGCACGTCCTCTTCCACCCCCAGCGGCAGGTTCGGCGCGCTGGCCCCCGGCTCCGCCCCGGCCACATGCCATCGCGACTCGCCCCGCCGGCACATCAGCAGCGGCGGGTGCCCGGCATACGCAACGTGCATGTGCGAATCGTCGCCGTGCAAGCCCAGGATCACTGCCGTCGTCATCGCCGCCAGCCCCCGCCCCGCGATCCTCCGGTTCAGGTCCTCCAGCAGGCCGCTACCAGCCGGATCGTTCATCCGCATGGCCAGGGCTTCGTACACCCAGCCGCTGATGGCGCTGACGACCTGCCCGTGTCCCACGACGTCCGCCACCGCGATCCGCGTCAGCCGGTCGGTGTCGCACACGCTCAGGTAGTAGATGTCCCCGCCCTTGCCGCCGCGGCAGGAGTGCGAGTAGATGCTGGCTGTCAGCAGATTGGTGCGCACATCCACGTCGACGTTGCGGATCCCGCCCCAGATCTCCGAGCAGGCGATCCGGTAGGGCTCCAGTCCCCGGCTGACCTTCACCTGTTCGACCGGCATATCCAGTCCCCATCCTTGTCCGACCTGCACGGCCTGGGGCCTCTTCCCCGCCAGGACGAACATCCGACCATGTTGCGCCATTCCGGACCGGAATGCCAGGGGCTATCCGACCCGCCGGCCGCCGGTTGTCTTGATGCCGAGATTTGCGCGCACCCGCCCCGCCTGACGATCGTGCTTGCCCCCCATGAGGATGGTCTCCGCCAGCCGGTGCCCCCCTGGCCTACTGCTGCTTGCGGTACAACCAGGCAAACCGCCCCTTGCCGGCTGCCTCGGCGGGCATCTGCCAAATGCGCACGCGGCCGCTCGTGGAATCGGCACTTGCCAGCAGCTTGCCCGATGGCGAGAACGCCAGCCCTTCGATGATCGTCTTCTTCGGCTGCAATGACCACGAACTCCCGCCGGCGTCGCCCCTGCTGGTCACCGCCCAGCTGCCCAGTACCGCGCCTGTCCGCGCGTGCAGCAGGTACACCTGGCCGTCCGGCAGATCGGTGCCGGCCGCCACGAACCGCCCGTCCGGACTCGCCGCCAGGCGCGTCACCGGCGCCCCCAGCGTCCGGCTGGCCTCGACCGACCACCCCGCGGCCTGCTTGCCGTCAGCGGCCTTCAGGGCATCGACCCCAAAGTGCCCGCCCACGTACACCACCGCGCCGTCCGGCGAGAACGCCACCGACCGCGCCCGCGGCACCGACCGCTGCCAGAGCAGCTTCTTGTGCTGCAGGTCGGCTACCGTCAGCATCCGCAGGTCCCCCAGCCCCAGGAGCGCCAGGTACTGGCCGGTGTTGGAGATGGCCAACCCGTCCTCAGCCAGCCTCACCACGCGCCCCTTGGCGGTGACCCACGGGATCTCGTGAACGCCTGGCCCGATCAGCCCCAGGCAGGTGTCCCCGCCGGTCGGCTTGCTCTCTTCCAGCAGAACGCCGACGTATCGGCCGTTGGGGCTGTTGCAGAAGTCCGAGCAGTACCAGTCGGCGCTGAGCGGCCACTGCCGCGCCACCCGGTCGCCCGGCTGCTCGCGGGCCACGACCACCGGCTGCGGGTGCTGGGCGTCAGCCGGCATCTCGGAGATGACGTATCGCGGTCCCAACAGCGCGACGCCGGTGGTCTTACGCGCCACGGCCTGCGGGGACTTGGCCAGGTTGCCCCAGTCCCAGACGTATGTCTTGTCGCCGACGTACTCGCCGACCAGGGCCGAGCCGCTGGAGCTCAGCGATTGCACCTGCCCCTGCACCGACAGCTCGCACACCGGCTGCTTGGCTACGCAGCCGGCCAAGGTGGCCGCCACCGCCAGGACCAGCGCCATCCGGGCCCAGCGGGTTCGCGCGGCCGTTGTCCGTTCACCGAACCCTGAACCCTGAAGCCTGAACCCTGAACCCTGAAGCCTGAAGCCTGAACCCTCTTCCCGTCCCGTGCCAGATGCCCTTGCCATAGCGCCTTACCCCGCGAAATCGCGATACGTCCAATAGATAAACCGTCAGCCCACTGACATCCCTATCCTATCGGCAAGCGGGCCGGGCGGACAGGAAGATGACAAGGTGAGGGTTCAGGGTCCAGGGTTCAGGGTTCAGGGTTCAGGGGAACGGCAACGGTAATGCCGGGCGCCTGCCCCTTTCGCCTGGTCCGGTGAATGTGTTTCCGCGGTTCAGGTCATGGTGATGGTACTCCAGTGGCGGGAGGTTCGTACTTTGGCATTTGGAGGCCGTAGATGCGGCGGGGAGAGTCCTGAGTGCTGAGTCCTGAGTCCTGAGAAACGGCAGACAAGGAGACACGGAGCCACAGAAACGGCGGTCCTGAGTACTGAGTCCGGAGCGAGGGGCGAGGGACGAGTCCTGAGAAACCGCGACAGGCACAGGCGGTACAGCAACAGCATTGTCAGCAAGACTGTGTCCAGAGGGCCGCAGCGTCGGATACGGCATTGCCGTGAGGGACCTTTTCGTGAGGGTCCTGACCTCAGGTCCATCGGCCGGGAGTGCTCGGGCAGATCTCAGCCTGCCTGGCGTATCGGCGGATGGCTCCCACGCGTATGCCGTAGCGTTGGAACAGTTGCAGGGACCGGGCGATCGTGCGCGGGCCCTGCTTCCGCGCCAGCGCGGACCGGATGGACCGGTCCAGGGACGGATCGACGGCAGTGGCGAGTGATGAGTGGCGAGTGGCGAGTGAACGGCCACGGCCACAGCCTATCGCCGGGGATCGGTCCCATCTCGAACCCATGAGCAGACGTTCTGACTTCTAGACGCTGCGGCCCGCGGCTGCAGTTTCGGTTCGGAGGAAGACTGCGGCTGCTTGCTGGACACGTTCGAACACTCCTTCCACGACAGACAACCGTCAACGGTCAACAGTCAATAGTCAACGACTCGGTACAGCGCCCAGGACTCGTTTTGCCTTGCCAGTTTCTCGCCCATCACCTTGCCCCTTGGGGAGGTGCACGATCCTTCGCGCTGCCTCTCCATATAGGTATAGGCGTTACGTGGCATGCCGGGCGGGACGTGAAATAAGGAGTTATAAACGGGGCGAGCCCGGGGGCGGCGCGGGGGTGGCCGGCAAGGGGCGGCTGGACCGGGGGTTGGCATGATCGAAACAAAAGTTGCAAAATCTTCGGGGAGGGAGTGGAAGTCGCACGTGCCGGGGCGTGGGGTGTCCGCGGCGGACGCCGCGACGTTGCCGGCAGCGGGGCTCCAAGTTAGGATGATGCCAGCCATGCGGGCAGCGCTGGCGGCGGCAAATAGACGGTGACTGTCCATCGGTAGTAGGGACCAAGAAGGAGCGCCTTGAGATGGCCGAACTGGCGGACAAATTCCTTGGGTGTATCGCGGCGACGTGGGTGGGTTCGGCAATGGGCGCCGCCGTCGAAAGCTGGACGCGCGAGAAGATCCAGCAGACGCATGGCTACGTGGAGAAGCTGCTGACCTACAAGCACTACAGCGCGATCGTCGATTGGCAGCGTCCGCCGGGCACCACCGAGGATGGCATCGAGCGGCAGAAGATGATTTCCACCGCCATCATCGAAAAGCAGGGCCGGATCAAGATCCATGACCTGCTGAAGGTCTGGCTGCGCGATCTCGATGTCGAGAAGATGAAGTACAAGACCGAGAGCTTCGACCGCTCGCTGCTGGAGATGGCTCGGGCGGGAGTGCCGCCGGTGGAACTGGGCCGCCTCTGGCCGTTTACCAATCTCAACTCCGTGGCCCGAGCGTCGCATCCGCTGGGTCTTATCAATGCCGGCGACCCGGAATCGGCGGCGGATGATACCCTGGAGGTCGGCCGGATCTACTACGCGCGAGTCCTCCTTCGGCTTGCGGTGGGCCATGCTGTACAACGCCGCCATCGCCGAGGCCTGTCGGCCGGGCGCGACGGTGGAGTCGGTGCTGGCCACCGCCCGGCGATTTGTTCGCTATCGGGCCGAGGGCGGAACGCTGTACGCGAACTACGACACCACCGAAAAGGACCTCGACCGAGCCTTGGAGGTAGCCAGCAGGCATACCGACCCGATGGCGATGCGCGACGAGTTCTACGGGATTTACGAAGGCGGGCGGCACGTCATTTACAGCCAGTCATATGCAAATGAGGTTGTGGCCAAGGGGTTTGCCATATTCGCCCTGACCCAGGGGAATCCGCGCCAGGCCATCACCACCGCGGTCAACTTCGGCAGGGACACCGATTGCGTGGCCGCCGTCGCCGGCGGGCTGGCCGGCGCGCTGAGCGGCGCGTCCGCAATCCCCCGCGAATGGATCGACCAAGTTAACCAGGCCACCGCGCTGGACCAGTACACGAACAACAAACGGACTATCGAGGAGACGGCCACGGGCCTGCTGGGCGCGTTTCGCGCCAAGCAGCGGAAGCTGGCCGAGTATGTCCGCGAAATGTCGGAAGGAGCGACGGCATGAACATCATAGCCTCGTCGGCCGCAACCGAGCTGATCGTCCTGGGGCTGGCCCCTGGCGAGTTGCTGCTGGAGTCCATCCAGCGGGCCGTTGTCGAGAAGGACATCCGCAACGGCGTGGTTGTCTCCGGCATCGGTACGCTGAAGAACCTGCGGATGCACTACATTCTTCACACGGATTTCCCCGCGACCGATGAGATCGTGAACATCGTCAAACCGCTGGAATTGGTGAATGTCAGCGGGGCGATAGCCGATGGCGAACCGCACCTGCATGTGACGGTCTCGTGCGGGCAGAACGAGGTCTGGTCGGGCCACCTGGAGGAGGGCAGCGTGGTGGGGTACCTGGCGGAGGTGGCCATTTTGAAATGCAACGACCTGCAGATGGTACGGTGCCCGGACCCGGTCAGGAAGATCAAGCTCCTGGCTCGCAAGCCATGATGAGGGCGAACAAAGTGTTGCATGCGGGCTACCCTTCCACCTGTATGTAAGGCGTCGGCGGCTAGCCGGGTGGGGGATGTCCGCGGAGGGCGTGGGAGTGCGTCAGGCAATTCTTCCTGACACCTTTTCCTTCCTGACACCTTTTCTTGGGTTCCAGGCATCTGCTTGGCTGAAATGTCAAGGCCAAGTACAATAGCGAACATCGCTGGCGACGGTTGCCAGCAAGCGGTCCGTATGGACAATGTCAGGTAGAATCGTGAACGTTGCCGGCGGCGGTCGTCCGCAAGAGGCATCTGGCAAATATCGGTCTATTATCGATGAACCGTACTATGCGATCTTCCGACGTGACAGTATCACCTCAAGATTGCCCGCCTGCCAAGGGTTCGCTGTCTGGGCTCTGGGGTCCGCTGGCCTGCCTGGTTATCGTTGCCGCTGGCTTGGCCGCTTATTGTAATTCCTTCGACGGGCCGTTCATCTTTGACGACGAGCCGGCAATTCTCAACAACCCGACGATCAAGCAACTTTGGCCCATTGGCCCGGCCTTGAGTCCGCCTGGTAACGGCCGGACCGTTCAGGGCCGGCCAGTCGTGAACCTGTCCCTGGCGGTCAACTGGGCCATCGGTCAGGACAAGGTCCAGAGCTACCACGTCCTGAACCTTGCGATCCACCTGGCGGCCGGGCTGACGCTGTTTGGAGTTGTCCGGCGAACTCTGCGCCAGCCACGCCTGAGCGCACGATTTGCTCAGGCGGACACTGGCATTGCCTTGGCGGCTGCGCTGATTTGGACCGTCCATCCGCTCCAGACCGAGTCGGTGACATATATAGTGCAGCGTGCCGAATCCATCATGGGGCTGTTTTACCTACTGACGTTGTACGGCGTGATTCGCGGGGCCGACTCCGCCAGGCCGACCGCATGGTATGTTCTTTCCTTCATTGCTTGCCTGTTGGGCATGGCCAGCAAGGAAGTGATGGCCACCGCGCCGCTGGTCGTGCTGTTGTATGATCGGACCTTTCTGTCAGGGACCTTCAAGGGGGCCCTGCAGCGGCGCTGGCCTCTGTATGTTGGCTTTGCCTGTACCTGGGGTTTGCTGGCTGATCTGATGGCAGGTTCGATGGGACGGGGAGGCACAGCAGGCTTTGGACTGTCCGTGACGGTGTGGCAGTACGCCCTGACACAACTGGGAGTCATCACGCACTACCTTAAGCTTGCCTTTTGGCCGGTGGGCTTGGTGATTGACTATGGCTGGCCTATCGCGAGCAGCACCGGCCAGATCCTGCCTGGGGCGATCCTGATCGGCCTGCTGCTGGCAGGGACCCTGTGGGGGCTAATCCGCAATTCGACGGCGGGTTTTCTCGGGGCCTGTTTCTTCCTGATCCTGGCGCCGACTTCCAGCTTCGTGCCGGTGGCTGATGCGGCCTTCGAGCATCGGATGTACTTGCCGCTGGCGCCCGTGGTGGTGCTGGTGGTGGCGCTGCTGTATCGAGCATGGCAACGGTTGGTAGAGAAAGTTCCTTCGCAACGTCGGTCCGCCGGCGCTATGCGGGCGCTGCCGCTGGTGTTGCCGGCGATTGTCGCGGCCGCTCTGGGCTACGGCGCGTTCGAGCGGAACCAGGACTACAGGACGGGTCTAGCCATATGGCAGGACACGCTTACCAAACGGCCGGGCAATGCGCGTGCACAGAACAATTATGGCCTGGCCCTGCTTCGTCTGGGTCGAATGCCGGAAGCCATTCCGTTTTGTGAGCGAGCGGTGCAATTGGACGCGAATCTTGGCGACGCCGAGTGCAACCTGGGGGTGGCACTCGCTGGCGTGGGTCGAGTGCAGGACGCGATTGGACACTTCGAGCGAGCCGTGCAGTTGAGCCCGGACGATCCGCAGCCCGAGTACAATCTTGGCATGGCCCTGGCTGGCGTGGGTCGAACGCCGGAAGCCATTCCACATTGTGAGCGAGCGCTGCAATTGAAGCCGGACTTTGCCGAGGCCGAGAACAACCTGGGTTTGGCACTGGCTAGCGTGGGAAGAGTGCAGGACGCGATTGCACACCTCGAGCGAGCCGTGCAACTGAAGCCGGATTATGCCGAGGCCCGGGACAACCTCGCCAGGATCCGACTCCATTGATCTTTGCATTGAGAATGCAACATACAGCCATCGGTCCTATGCTTGGGCATGAGACCCAAAGGTTTTGCAGCAGTGCTTGAGGCACGGCGGCGGTTGGCGGTCCGGATGCTGCGGGGAGGCCAGCCGCCATTGGCAGTGGCTGGACTCCTGGACATGGACCGAGTGACCTTGTGGCACTGGAAGACCGCCGGCAGGCTGGCCGGCTGGGCCTGGACAGGAACATCAAGGTGCTGGCTCGCAAGCCGGGATGAGGGCGGAGAAGGTGTTGCTTGCGGGCTGCCCCTCCACCTGTATGTAAGGCGTCGGCGGCTAGCTGGGTGGGGGATGTTCGTGGAGGGGCGTGGGAGTGCGTCAGGGAATTCTTCCTGACACCTTTCCACCTTCGCGGTATCGTGCGCGGCTATCACATTCTCGACTGGTATGACATGGGCAATGGAGATTGGGTGGAGCGTCGCTGGTCTATAAGGACCCTAAAGGATAACCTTCCCAAGGACTTTCCCTCAGTCCCGCAGCCCCCGGTAAAGCGGGCTTTCACTGCGGAAGACAAGGACTACTTCGCAAGACTCGATGCTGAGATGAAGCGCGAGGCAACGCTGGACAAGGAACAATGGGAAAAAGATGGGGAAAAAGGTGTCAGGGAAAAGGTGAGGTGTCAGAGGTGAGGTCTTAGGAAGGTTTTTCAGCCCTGACCCAACAAACGGAGCACCATCACCACAATCTGGACAGGCAAATCGGCGTGAGAGGATCAGGCCGGAGGAGTGGCCGTCCGGGATTGGGGGCGTCGTTTGACTTTGACCTCGTCACGCGGTCAACTTGCCAGCTTGTCGGCCGCGTCGGCCCCGTGCCTTGCCGGTCGGCGGCGGGGCGAGGCCTGTGCGGCATCGGCATGGCGCGGGGTGGGCCTCCGGGGCGCTCGACTGCCGCCCTCGCAGGTCTGTTCCTACAAGATACGAGCCTGCAATGCGTTATAGGAATCTGGGCCGCAAAAGGAATGTCTCATTGACAATAAGTGTTTATGCCGACATAATTTAAACGGAGAGGCAGGCGGTTTTTGATGCCCCCATGGTGGATTCGTGCGGCTGTGCTGTATGTGCGTGCCGTGACCGCAGCCGAGGACTAACCATGAACGCCTACAGGCTTGCGTGTGTCGGGGAGTTGGCTCACCAACTCCAGATCTCACCCGCCCGGCTCAGACTCCAACAAATCCTGGCGACCGATTACCTGCTTACTCTCATTGAACCGGACCAATACTATCCGTATTCATGGGTCTGCTGGCACATCACCGGCTACCGCTCACCCGTAGGGCAGGTGGATGTTGCCAACCTCCGCGGGGCGTCGCTGACGGTCGACCTGCTGCAGCCTGTGCCTGGACCTGACGCGGCACGACCCGATCCCGCAGACGGCGCTGGCCCGGGCGGTCTGGACGCCGGCTGAGCTCGGGGAGCGGCTGGGCGTTTCGACCAAGACGGTCAGCCGGTGGCGGGCGGAGGGGTTGCCGGCCTGGTACACGAGCGACGCGGGCGGGCAGGTCCGGCTGACGATCCCGGAGGCGGGGCTGCGGCGCTTCACGGTGGCGCATCTGGACATCGTGATGCGGAGCCGGCGGTTCAGCCAGCTCAGCGAGGCGCAGCGCGGCGAGGTGATCGAGCGGGCGCGGCGACTGCGGGCGGGCGGGGCGGTCTCGATGAACCGGATCTGCAAGATGATCGCCACCGAGATCGGACGCAGCTCCGAGACCATCCGCTACACGCTGCTGCGACACGACCCGGCCCTGGGCAGGCTGAACACCTCCGCCAAGGACCTGTCCCCGGACGAGCACGCCATCATCTTCGGGTGCTGGCGAAAGGGCGATACGCTGGAGGCCCTGGCCCAGCGGTTCGGCCGGAACGTCCGGGCGGTCCGCAAGATCGTTTTGAGCCAGCAACGGCGGCAGCTGCTCAGTCGCAAGGTGCAGTTCATCTACAGCGCGGAGTTCGACCTGCCGGACGCGGAGGCGCAGATCCTGGGCGAGGGCCAGCCCTGCGAGGCGCCGGCGGCGAAGGCGGGTGATGATCCCGTGCGGCACCCGGAGGAGCCGACGGAGACGGTGAATCTGCTCGAGTCCGGCCTGGTGATGACCGGGACGCAGGACCCGCTGCCGGCGGAGGAAGAGGCGGCAGCGTTCCGGCGGTACAATTATTGCAAGTTCCGCCTGGCGGGGCTGCGCCTGCTGCTGCGCCGCAGCACGAGCGTCGAGCTGATCGAGCAGGCGATCGGCTGGGCGGGCAGGGCCGACGCGCTTCGCAGCCGACTGATCGAGACGAACATGCGGCTGACGGTGTCGGTGGCCAACCGGCACATGCGGTACGGGGCGAGTTTGGAGGAGATGGCCAGCGAGGGCAACCTGGTCCTGCTGCGGGCGATCGAGAAGTTCGACTATACGCGGGGGTTCAAGTTCAGCACGTACGCCTCGTGGGCAATCATGAAGCTGTACGCGCGGCTGGTGCCGATGTGGGAGAGCCGCCGCCGTCACCAGGTGACGGGCTGCGAGGAGGTCCTCAAGACGGCGAGCGCCCCGGAGCAGGCGACTACGGCGATGGACCAGCAGATCGTGGGGGGGCTGGTGCAGCAATTGCTGGGGCACCTGACGCGGCGGGAGCGGAAGATCATCCAGTGGCACTACGGGATGCCGGAGGGGACGGCGCAGCGGTCGCTGACGGAGATCGCCCGGAAGTTCGGGGTGAGCAAGGAGCGGATCCGGCAGATCGAGGCCCGGGGGTTGATCAAGCTCAAGGCGATGCTGGACGAGCGGCAATTCCAGCTCGCGTAGGCGGCGGCATGGTCCTGTAACAACGCGGGACCATGGCACCCGGCAGTTCCAGTACACGTAGGGTCGGGCGGCGCCACGTGGCTATGGGCGGCACGTCTGCAAACACCGCAGGCGTGGCACCCGACTTGCTTCATAGTCTCACCCGGCTTGGGGGTAGCACCCGGGGCGGCTAGCGGCAATTCCAATACGTTCCGGCGTGATTGCAACTCCTGTCGCGGGTCAAGCTTGTTCCTGTCGATGGAAGTGGTAGAGTCCCTGTTGTTGGAATCTCTGGAATCCCCGGACCGTTTCGGGCCGTGACGGGCCGTAGCGGAACCGGGAAGCCTGGACGGGAGCACTATGAAGGTCTCATGCCCCAGCTGCAAGCAAGCCCTGAAGGTCCCCGACGACTGGGCCGGGCGGACCGCCCGCTGCCCGCACTGCAAGAGTCCTTTCAGCGTCCCGGGTCAGGCCGCGGCGGCCCCAAAGCCCGCGGCCCCGGCAGCCGATCCGGAAGAGCCCGGCGCGGTCAACCTGCAGGCCTTGGCGGGACTGGTGCCCGAGGAGCAGGCGTCGGGCCCGGCCCCGGACGCCCCGCCGGGCCAGCGGCGCGGCTGGTTCAAACCCAAGGCGCCCAAGCAAGAGGGCAAGAAGCATCCGCAGGTAATCAAGGGGGCCGATGGCAAGATGTACCGGGTGTGCCCGGACTGCGGGCACCGGGTGAAGACTGACGACCCGTACATGGACCTGTTCTGCTCGAACTGCGGCAAGACGATCCCGGGTACCACGAAGGTCGACGAGATCGAGCTGCCCAAGGGGCAGGCGCTTGTGGGTGGCCGGGGCAGAGACGTCGATCACACACTGGGCTTTTATGACGGACTGATGCTGGCCTTCGGCTATCCCATCGGGGCCCTGGAATCCATCTTCATGGGGACGGCGGTGGCCATCGGGGTGATCGTCTTCCCGATGGCGGTGATGATGGGGCTGGTGGCGGTCATGAAGATGGAGCCGGTGGAGGGCGGCAAGTTCACGGTAGGCAAATGGCCGGGCATGATGATGGGCGTGATGCTGCTGTTTCAGCTGGTGTACTGCGCGGGGGTGGGCTTTTACGCCCTGATCGACAGCATTCGCAGCACGAACACGGGGGCGGAGAAGCCGCCGGCCCTGGTGTTCAACCTTGCGACGGTGGCGGGCGGGCTGCTGACGTACGTCGCTTTCATCGTGTTCTACAGCGTGCTGGCGTTCATGGGGATCAAGCTGTTCGGCAACTGGGATGCGCTTCACAAGATGCCGCCGGAACTGCAGTACACGGTCGATGGCATCAAGCAGGTCGTCAGCACGTCGTCGGTGTATGTGTACCTGGCCGTCCTGACGTTTTTCATGCCGATTACGATCATCGGGCTGGCGGTCGGACGGGGGCTGCAGGGGTTGAACCCGATGCGGGCGGCGCGGTCGATCGCGTCGACGGCGGTGCACTACATCTTCCTGTTCTGCATCGTGCTGGTGTACGCGGGGCTGATAGGCATCGCGGTGGTGCAGATGCTGGACTTCACGAGCCAGTCGATCGCGGACGTGTACCAGAAGGGGATCGAGCAGAGCGTCGGGAGCATGGCGCTGGGGGTAGTGTTCTGGGGGCTGCTACTGGCTGGGTCGTTCTACGGGCAGTACGTGATCGGGCGGATCCTGGGGCTGTTCTCCCGGGAGTTCAAGTACAAGCTGGCGTACCAGTCGTAATCAGCCTTGCGCAGCGGGCTGGGCATTTGGCTGGCTGGTGGGGGCGTCGGTGGCGGGGAAGTTCGCGGGCGGCGCCTCGATCCGCGGGGCCGGGGCGACGACCCAGCGGTTGTCCTCGCGCTGCACCATGATCTCGACGGTACGGGTGCTGAGCTTGGACTTGGCCGTGGGGTCGAGCTGGGCGGTGGCCCGAACGATATAGGCCGGTTGCGGAGTCTTGCCCTCGGCTGGGGCGGGGACGATCTCGGTGATCTCCACCTTTCGGGTGTACCTCCAGATATCGGCGAAGCGCTCGCCGCTGATGGGGGTCATGTAGGCGGAGCAGCACAGGCGGTAGTCGTCATATCTTCCCTGGCGGCACAGGTCGATGAAGCCACGAACATAGTCGTCGACCTCCTTGCTGCCGCTGGTCACGCCCAAGGCGAAGGTCACCTCCGGCGGCTTGCCCCGGGGGACCCGCGCCGGCCCTGCCGACGGGATCGTTGCCGCTTCCCTGCGCCACGTACACGGCCACGAGCGCCACCGACAGGCTCGCGCCGATCGCCACCAGGACCAGAAGCCATGTTCGCGCTGCAGACACTTCGAACCGTCTCCTTGGCGTATTACCACAGCCAGAACGCATCGACTCGAAACCTACATCATACGCAGAATCGTGCGGACCGCTAGAATGATATCTTGCGGACGCGAGGTTTACCTTATGCCCAATCGGAATTGTCGATCTGGCTGGGTGGCACGGCACAACCTGTTGCAGCCCCACGTGCTGCTGCGGGCCTATGCCAGCGGCCTGTTTCCGATGGCTGACGAAACCGGGCGGATGTGCTGGTTCAGTCCGGACCCGCGGGCGGTGATATTCCCGGACTCGTGCAGGCTGCCATCGGCCAGCGGAGCCTTTGTGCGGTCCAGTGCGTGCACGATCCGGGTGGACACGGCGTTTGAGCGGGTGATCGACGCATGCCGCCAGCGGCCGGAGGGGTCGTGGATCAACCGGGACATCCTGGACGCGTACTGCCACCTGCGGGACCTGGGTTTCGCGCACAGCGTGGAGGCGTGGCTGGGCAGCGAGCTGGTGGGCGGACTGTATGGGGTGGCGATCGGGGCGGCGTTCTTCGGGGAATCGATGTTCCACACGACGACGGGGGCGTCGAAGCACGCGCTATTGTGGCTGATCGAGCGGTGCCGGGAGGCGGGCTATCAGCTGCTGGACGTGCAGTGGCTGACGCCGCACCTGAAGATGTACGGGGCGGTGGAGATCCCGCGGCGGCGATACCTGCAGCACCTGGCGGCGGCGCTGGGGCGGCCGGCGTGTTTTCTGCGGCGGCAGGAGGTGCCGGTGGATTGGGTGCCGTGGTACCGGCAGGCGGGGGAGGCGGGGTTGGAGAGGGAGTTGAGGGGGCGTTACTGACGATGGCCAGCCACGATGCATCAAGGCTCGCAGTCGATGCGCCTGACCGGGTTGACCTGCCTGAACGCACGGATACCGTCTTGGGATACCTGCGCTGTAGCGCATAGCAGGTTCACGGACTTGGCCGCGCACGCGCCTTGCCCCATTCATGGGGCATCCCGCGCTGCGGGCAATCAGGCCAGTGCTTGTAGCACTGGTTCAGGAGGCGGCATCACCATCTGGTGTTGTCTTTCCTTTTCCTGGAGGCCGTTCCAACGGCCTTCCGGTCATGCTGTGGCCTTAAGGCCGTCCGCTTGGGAAACACGGCTGTGGGTCGGCCAGGAAGCCCCGTGAACGGGGCTGAACAGCAGAAAGAACTACGATGGGGTTTGGCTGAACCTGCGCTACCAGTGCTACAAGCACTGGCCTATCTGCCCCGCTGCGCGGGGATGCCCCGTGAACGGGGCAGCGGCACACGGGCCCTTGTTCGCCACGATCCAGCCGAACGACCCGTCCGCCTCACCCGCAGGCGACTTCCATTGCGATGCGGGACCAGTCGAAGAGGCGCTGGGGCTGGTAGCAGACCGTGCTGATATCCTTGAGGATGTATTCCAGGGGGCAGCCATTGCGGCGGCAGGCGTCTTTGGTCGCCAGGAGGTCTCGGCGGACCTGGTCGGCATCGAAGGCGGGCCTGGCCAGGAAGGCGGGGTTGGGCTTGCGGGAGTAGACGAAGTCGCGGCCGATCTGGCCAGCGCCGCAGTCCTGGTCGACCCAGGGGCTCATGGAGACCTTGCGGACGTTGGGGATCCGCCGCACCTGCTCCATCTTGCGGTCCAGCGGGTCGCAGCAGCCGTAGTAGACCAGGCCGAAGCGGCCGCAGATCCGGCTGGCGTAGTCCACCTCGAATTCCTGGAACATCTCGGGCGAGACGGTGGACAACATCTGGGCCAGGCCGAACATCCAGAGGTCCTTGGTGCGGGGCCTGGCCGGGTCGTAGCCGGGGGCGGGCAGTTCGTCGGTGTAGGCGCCGGTGCAGTGGATGAGGCTTTGCGGCTGGCAGAGCAGGCCCTGCTGCTCGAGCTGGTCGAGCATGCTCATGTAGCCGTCGGTCATGCGGGCGATGAGGGCGTGCATGAGGTCGGGCGTGTCGACGATGGCATAGAGGGCGTTTTCGACGCCCATCCAGGTGCTGACAGGGTCCCAGACCGACAGGTAGGGATCGGCACCCCCCGGGCGGACCTCCAGGATGCCGTCGAAGAGATCGTGCGCTACCGACAGGCGGCGGTCGGTCTCGGCCGCATCGTGGGTGATCTGCGGGATGCGGATCTTCTGCACGTCCTGGAGGGAGCGGAACTGGTTGACGTAGGCGTGGCCGACCACGGAGTTGGTCGGGTCGGTCACGGCGACCGCTTCCTGAACCGCGACGCCAAAGCCGCTGTTGCGGATGGCCTTGGAGACGCGGAGGAAGGGCTCGACGACCATGTCAACGGGAAAGTGGTTCCACTGGTAGAGGGTGCGACGGAGGGTCTGCTCGTAGCCGCGGCACTCGGGGTCGCCGCAGCGGAGGGTCAATTCGTCGCCGATCTCCATCTCGTTCCAGCAGACCTGGTCGACCATGACCATCGGCCGCTGGGGCTTGAGTGCGTTGAGCCGGCGCCAGAGGTCGCGCTTGGTCTGCTGGACGGGCAGGGCGGCGATCTCGGCGACGCGGGCGGCGAGGTCCCGCAGGATGGTTGCGTCATGTCGGTCGGTCACGGTACACCTCCGTCAATGGCCGTGGATCCGGACGGCGCGGCCGGCGTCGACGATGGACTTTCGGGCCGCCTCGATGATCAGTTCATTCTCGACACTGTTTTTCGGGGTGGCCAGCAGGCCCAGGGCGTCGATCTCCTTGAGCCGCGCCTGGCGGGCCGCGCAGGCCTCCTTGTCGGGCAGGCCGCAGGTCGAACCCTCGATGAACTGGGCGGTCTCGACGATCGAGGAGACGGACTTGTAGCCGTAGCCTTCGGGGCGGAAGCCCTTGCCCTCCCAAGGGACGAACTGCATGAAGTCGGGGCTTACGTAGTTGTGGTGTGTGCCGCCGGGGCCGATGCCTTCGAGGTAGCTGTGGATCACGCCACGGAACTGGTCGTCGTGCTTGATCATACCGGTCTTGCCGGGCCCTTCGAAGAACATCTGCAGGCACTGCTCGTTGCTGCCGGAGCCGTCGTCCGGATAGCCCAAGCCGCTGGTCACCGTCAGCAGGGCGCCGTTCTCGTAGACGATCCGGCCATTGCTCCAGAGGTAGCCTACCTTGCCGTTGGGGAACGCGCCCTTCTTGCCGGCCAGGGAGACTTCGACGGCCCGCAGGCCGGTGATGAAGTAGACCAGGTCGAAGTAGTGGCAGGAGACGTAGGTGAAGGGGTCGGTCCGCTCGCAGACGAACCAGTTCTGGAAATTGGAGTCGCGATAGTATCGCGGTTCGATCATCTTGGCCTCGCCCATCGCGAACTCGCCGAAGTGGCCGAGCTGGTAGTGGCGTTTGGCCATGAGGGAGCGGGTATCGAAGCGTTTGTGGTATTCGATGCCGACGAAGAGGCCGCGGGAGAAGGCGGCGGCGGCGATCTCTTCGGATTCGCGCGAGGTCAGGACCAGCGGCTTGACCGAGAGGACGTGCTGGTTGCACTGGAGGGCGTGCACGATGGCTTCGTAGTGGAGCGGGTCGGGCAGGACGACGGCGACCAGCTGGCGCGGCGGCATGGCAGCCAGGACCTTCTTGTAGTAGCCGAAGCGCTGGCCTGGGGGGAGGTCCATCGACGGGCAGATCGCTTCGAAGGACTGGCCGGGGAAGGCCCCGGCGATGTCGGGATTGTTCTTTAGGGAGTCCAGCATGTGCTGTTCGAGGGCGATGATCGAGATGTGGTCGACTTTGCCGATCCGCTGCAGGTGATACAGGGATGGCAAGACGACGTTGTTGACGAACATGCCGCCGCCGACGACGGTGACGCTGATCGGCTGATGAAGGGCACGGACCCTCGCGACGCTCTGCGGGGCAACGGGCGAGGCTTTCTGGCCGAGGGTCGAACCGAGGTCGGAGAGATACGCCTGTTCGAGTTCCGTTCTTTGCGATTCCCACATGATTCCGCACTTCCTTTGTGACAAACCGGAGGACCGGATGTTCGTTGCAGGTGACTACCGGGCCGGGGTCTGCTGGGGCAGGCTCCGTTCCAGCTGGCCTTGTCGGGCGCGGCGTTTGAGGTCCTCGCCGGAGAGATCCTTCTGGCCCTCCTGCTCGGTCTCCTGGGCCTTCCTGGCGGAGGCGACCTGCTGGCGGTGTTCGTCCAGGCCCGGCGGGGGCGGATAGAGTCCGGCCAGGTCGTTCTCGCGGCCGATCGCCTGGGCCTGCTGGCGGAGGGGGCCGATCACGTCGTCGTAGATGGCCAGCTGCGTCTGCAGGGGCAGGGACTTCCAGAGCCGCGCCTTGACGAAGGGCAGGTCGGGGTTGGCGGCGACGTTCCCGCCGGCCATGCGGCCGCGGACGGCGTCGTTGAAAATGACATCGAACGGCGGGATCTTCATCCGTTCGGTGGGGTTGTCCTCGCGGCTCTTGCGGTACCACTCATAGAGGTCGTCCTTGGCGTAGCGGACCAGGCCGGAGGCGGCGCCGCCGTCGCCCATAATCATGAAGCGCATGGCCTGATCGAGGTAGGACGTCAGCGTACTCATGGCGACCTGCGGGTTGCCCAGCCGCTCGGTGAACTCGGGGTCGCGGACGAAGTCGGCCAGCGGCAGCTGGTACTCGGGATTGACCTTGCCGGTACGGAGCTTGTAGTTGTCGCGAAGGTACTCGTAGTAATAGGCGGCCATGTCCTGCTGGCCGTAGAGGTAGAAGTATCGGATGACGTCGCGGAGGTAGTTCTGGTGACCGTCGCGGAAGTCTTCGCCGGCGATGGGGCCGGCGGCGGGGTCGTACTTGGCGGCGGTGGTGACGTAGGCCTTGTGGGTGGCGTTGACGAAGCGGAGGTCCGGGAGCACGTCCAGGACGCTGTGTTCGATCTGCTCGATGTTGGGCTCGAAGAAGAGGCGGCCCTGGATGGTCATCCGCTGGAGGGCGAACATCATCTCGCGGTCGGTATTGAGGTTGGTGTTAGGGCCGAAGAACTCCTCGACGTCCTTGACGCCGTAGCGTTCGGTCTGGTGGACGCCGTAGCTGCTCCAGTACATGCCGTGTGCGTCCGGCAGGCGCCAGTCGATCGGCCCGAACCGCGTCATCAGCTGCAGCATCCAGGCGGGGTCGAGCTTGTACTGGTGGACCAGGACCCAGCGGCGCAGGAACGCCAGGAGGCGGTCGGTACGGTCCTTGGCCCGGGGGTCGTTCAGGAGGTCGTTGAGGGCCTTGGCGTCGGGGGTCAGCACGAGCCGGCCGGTCTTGACGTTGAAGAGCTGGCGCGAGGTGGGGGTCAGGACGGTCTGGTATTCGTCGAAGAACGTCGGGTTGACCTCGATGTCGGCGACGACGTTGAGGACCGATGCACCCGCGGGGCGGCTGCGGAGGCGGATGCCGGCCTGTTCGCAGCGCCTGCGCGAAGGCGGCCATCTGGGGGTCGGCGACGAAGGCCTCCCAGGTGTCGGGGGCGTCGGCGATGCGGCCGAACCACTTGGTGACGCGCTGGCGCTCTTCGTCCTGCCACTTCTCGACCCGCTTGGCGGAGGCAGCCTGGGGACGAGCGGCGGCGGGGCCTTCGACCGGGGGGGTCTTCTCGGCGAGGATCTGGGAGAGCTGGGTCTCAACGCCCTCGGCCTGGATGTCGGGCGGGGGCTCGCCGAGGACGCGGTGCATCTCCCAAGCCCATTGGCGCTTGTAGCCGAGGTGGTAGTCGTCCATGAAGTCGCCGAGTTTGAAGAAGAAGATCCAGCCGAGTTCGCGGTAGAGGCTGACGGCCTTGGGGTTATACTTGATGCCCTCATCGCGGAGGAGGGTGATGCCGTTGTGGACCCAGTTCCAGCGTTCCTTGTAGGTCTGGGTCAGCACGGACATGTTCCAGGCGAGGTTCCAGGCGTGGAAGGCCCAGACCTTCACGAAGCGCGGCTGGAGTTTGCAGATCCAGTGGGCCAGCTGGTTGGCCTCGTAGTAGCGGCCCTGCTGGCGAAGCATCTCGGCGCGGATCCAGAAGTAGTCGATGGCCAGGCCGCGAAAGCCTCCCAGGGCGACGCTGGTGAAGGCGATGCTTGGCGGCATGTTCTTGATGTCCATGGCCGCCGCGGAGATGCCGAGGGAATCGCGCTGCGCGTCGAGCAGCCGCAGGAAGCGGCCCGAGGCGGCCACCAGCACCGCGGCCACCAGGAGGGCCGCCAGTTGTATGAGTCGTTGTTTCTTCATTTAGACGATCACCTGCGCCACCTCGCGGCGTTTGAGGATGAAGCAACCGGCCACCAGGATCAGCCCGGTCCGCAGCAGTCCGACGTCCAGCAGGGCCCGTCCCAGGGACGGCTGGAGGGTCCAGCGCCAGGAGACGAGCTGGCCGTCGACCATGGCCTCGGAGGGGGTATAGACGGAGAAGTCCGGGATGGCCTCCAGGAACGTCCAGACGAGCGGCCGGGTGTAGTGGGCCACGCCGTAGGCGAGCAGCTGGGAGTCGTCCTTGAGCGACCAGCTGATCGACTCGACCAGGTAGCCGACGCCGGAGCCGGCGAAGAAGACCAGCAGGCAGACCAGGCAGGCGGTCGGGAAGGTCAGGAAGCTGGCCGCGAAGAGGGCGAGTCCGGCCAGGAAGAGCATCTGGACGAAGATCATGAGCTGGCGCGGAAGAGGTTGCTCTCGAAGGTGTCGACGGGGTAGAGGACCTCGAGGGCGTGATCGGTGGCGAAGACGTTCTCGAAGACCGCGCTGGCCTCGAAGGTATGCTCGGGGTTGACCGGGTCGACGTTGATGAACTGGACGTTGAGCTGGCCGTCGTCACTGATGGCCACGGCCGGCACGCGGATGGTGTGCAAGGCGCGGACGGGCTCGTTGACGCAGCGGTACTGGTAGATCTGGGTCTTGCCGGGCACGCCGATCTGCCAGACGTAGGACATCATTTCGTTGGGGGTGGAGTTGCCGGGCCAGATCGTGTAGCGGATCTGGATGTAGTTACCCTTGCCCCGGGCGGCCTGGAGGCCCTGGAAGGTGAAGACGCGTTCGCTGAGGGGAGCGACGGTGGCGAACTCCTTGAGCTTGCGCTCCAGCAGGTCGGCGCGGAAGGCATCCTCGGTCTGGCCGGCCGGCATCTTGCCCTGGTCCTTGTACTGCTCGACGGTCCTGTCGATCTCGTCCATGATCTGTTCCCTGGGCGGGATGGGGCGCAGGCAGACGCGGGCGACGAGGACCTCCTTGAGCAGGATGTCGCGGTCGCGCTGCTCGTTCTGGCGTTGCTGCTCGGTCAGGCCCGCCAGGGGGACGGCCTCGTCCTTCCAGCGGGGTCGTCCGCCCTCGAAGGCAAGGCCCGGGCGGCCGCGGAAGTGCCAGGCGAAGCCCTCGATGACCAGGCCGACGCAGGCCAGCAGGACGAGGTTGAGCAAGGCCACGCCGACCCACTTGCCGAGGAGGAACTGCCAGCGCGGGATGGGCTTGACGAGGGTGATGTAGGCCTGGCGGTACTTGAGTTCCCAGGCGAGGGTGCCGCAGGCGGTGAAGATGGTCAGGAAGCCGAGGATCAGGCGGCTGGACCGCAAACTCCAGTCCAGGAACATCTGGACCTGGCCCGGCAGGGTCGAATCGCCCTTGACGGTAAAGCCGAGCACCGGCAGCAGGACGCCCAGGACCAGGAGCATGAGGATGGCGGCCTTCTGGCGGATGGCCTCGCGGAGGGTCACTCGGGCAACGGCCCAGATATTACGCATCGGCGGACTTCTCCTCGTCGCTGCCCCGCTTGACCAGGTCGTCGATCAGGGAGCGGTCGGCCTGGGGGGCCTTCGGCTGCGGGGGCGCCTGGGCGGGCTGGTCCGCGGCGTCCGTCTCTGGTTCGGCCTGGCGGACGAGCTGGTCGAGCACGGCGGCGTCGGGACGGACGGGCTGGTCAGCCGGTGCGTCGGGGACCCCTGGCTGGACCGCAGCCGCGCGGGCCTCTTCCTCGGATTGGTCCATGAGCCGCTCGATGACATCGTCTCCCTGGCCGTCCTGCGTGGCGGCCAGGAAGTCGGCGATGCGTCCGCCGCCGATGGCGCCGGCGGTCTCGACGCGTTCAGCGCGGGCCTGCTCGACGATCCGCAGGAAGAGGCTTTCGAGCTTGTCGGAGGGGCTGCCGACCTGGAGGACCTTCTTGTTCTCCATGCGTTCGATAAGGCTGGTGATGGCGCGGATGGTCTGGGGGTCGAGTCGCTCGGTGACGATCTGGGTCAACTCCTCCTTGGCCAGCAGGTGCTTGACGTCGCCTTCGGCGCGGACCTTGCCGCCGTAGAGGATCGAGACGCGATCGCAGACGTCTTCAACGTCGGCGAGCAGGTGGCTGGACAGCAGGATGGTCTTGCCGCGGCGGCCGAGCTCGACGATGAGGTCCTTGATCTGGCGGCTGCCGATGGGGTCCATGCCGGTGGTAGGCTCGTCGAGGATGAGCAGGTCGGGGTCGTTGATGAGGGCCTGGGCCAGGCCGATGCGGCGGGCCATGCCCTTGGAGTACTCGCCGATGGGGCGGCGGGCGCCCGCGGTCAGGCCGACCATCTCCAGGAGCATTTCGATGCGGTGGCGCCGCTCGCGCCGGGGGATTTTGAAAATCCGGCCGTAGTAGTCGAGGGTCTCGTGGGCGTTGAGGAAGCGGTAGAGGTAGGTTTCCTCGGGCAGAAAGCCGATGCGGTGCTTGACCTGGACGTCGGTCGGCGGCTTGCCGTAGATCCAGATGCGGCCCTTGCTGGGGTACAGCAGGCCCAGGATCATCTTGATGGTGGTGGTCTTGCCGGAACCGTTGGGGCCCAGCAGGCCGAAGACCTCGCCCTGCCGGATGTTCAGGCTCAGTTCGCGGACCGCGGTGACGCGCTCGCGCATCCAGAAGTCGCGGAAGACCTTTGTCAGGCCGATCAGTTCAATCGCCGTTACGCTGCTGGGGGAAACCATGTCTTGCACTGTCCTCCGGCGGCTCGGGGGATCGCGCGAACGTCCCCGGCCGCCTGGTCCTTACTTGCCGTACTTGCGGGCCTCGCGGGCCTTCAGGAACTGGGGGTTGTGGTCGAGGGTCATACGGATCTCCTTGCCGGCAAAGGGCAAGTAGACCACCTCGAGCTCGGGCGAGTCCATGATGTCCGCCTTGACCTCGGCCCACTGCTGGGCGATGAAGATGCTGGGATTGGCCTGGTACTTGCCGTAGAGGTCGCGGAAACGGTTGACCTCGGCGCGGACGGAGAGGTCGCGGCGGCTGGCATCGGCCATGGCTCCGCCGATCGTGCTGGCCACCGTGCCGCCGGCCGCGTCGATCAGGCCGATGATCTTGCCCATGTGGGTATCGGCCTCGGGGGTCTGGCCGGTGGCGCGGGCCAGGTCATAGTCCTGGATGGCCTGCTTGAGCTGCTGGTAGGAGGGGCCGGCCATCTCGTTGAGGACCTGGGTGGCCTTGGTGCGGGCGGCGCTGACGACCTTGAGTTTCTCGGTTTCGGCCTGGACGACGGCCAGGTAATTGGGCCGGACCTGCAGGGGCACGGTGGGCTCGTCGACGACGATATCGACGACGGTCAGGGCGGGGCCGACCTCCTCCTCGAGGCGCTGCTGCATCAGGCGTTTGACGTCGCCTTTGAGGGCATCGCGGTCGCCGCGGACGATGGCGTCGGTCTGCATGCGGGCGACGGTCTGGGCGCAGGCCCACTCGGCGGCGGTCCGCACGAGGTCCTCGGCGTCATCGACGTTGGTGACGAAGGCGACCAGGTCCTCCACGCGGTACTTGATAGTCAGCTGCAGGTGCACGATCTCCTGCTCGCCGGTCAGCAGGTAACCGTCCAAGCCGGGGGTCATGGTCTCGGGCGGCCTGGCCCTTTTGAGCATCTCGTCGAGCGGCAGCCCGCGCAGCGGGGCGTCGATGTAGAACCAGAAGGAGGTCAGGACCAGGGAGCGAGGCTTTTCCACATCGACGGCGATCTTGTCGCTGATCGGCCAGGGCCACATCCAGTGGGGCCCGGGCTGGAGGACGGGCCCGGCCTGACTGTCGAGGCCATGGATCTGGCCGAACTGGACCACCACGGCCTTGCTGCCGGGCGGCAAGGTGAAATACCCGCTGGCCAGATACACCACGACCAGGCCGCAGAGCACGAATTTCAGGGCCAGGAAGCTGGTCCGCAGGGCGTTGGAGACCGACAGCGTGGCCGCGTCCATCTCGTGCGTGGGCTCGGCCGGCGAGCCGTCGCCCGGGTCCGGCGGGCCCTGCAGCAGTGTGGGGTTCCTATCGTCTTGCTTGCTCACAACCTGTCACCTCTTTCGTCAACCGTGGACTCGATCCGCACTCATCGCATCGCCTCAGCGGGCGGCCTCGGCCGGCCGGCTGGCGGGGGCGGCCGGCGCTGCGGCATTGCCGTCGGCAGGGACGGCCCGGCGGAGAAGAAGCTGAAGGGGCGAGTGTTCCAGTCCAGCACGAGGGTGGTGTTGGTCTGGAGGGTCATGCGGAGCATGTTGATTTCCTTGAGGAAGATGGCGAAGGACTCGTTGGCCTGGAACTCCTTGAACTGCTCGGCGGCCTTGGCCTCGCCCTCGGCGCGGAGCTGCTCGGCGCAGGAGGGAGGCGAAGGACAGGATCTGCTTGGAGATCCGGTCGGCCTCGCTGGTGATGCGGGTGGCCTCGGCCTGGCCCTCGGCCTGGTAGCGCTTGATGAGTTCGCCGCGGCCCTCCTTCATGGCCTCGAAGATCTCGCCGCTGGTGCCGGCCGGCACGCCGAGGCGGTTGATGCCTACGGCGAGTACCTCGACGCCGAACATTTCATTGGCCCAGGCGTTCATGTATTGGCGGAGGGCCTTCTCGACCTCGGGGAGTTTGAGATCGGCGGCGTTGGTGGAAACGAAGTTGTCGAGGCTGTAGTTGCCGAGGACCGCCTCCTTCTGGCTCTTGAGCTTGGAGCGGAGCTGGGCGGCGACCTGGCTGACCGAGCCGACCTTGGTCAGGAAGAGCTCGGGGTCCTTGATCCGCCAGGCCATGAAGGCCTGGGCGGTGACGGCCTTGCCGCCCTGGGTCTGCGCTTCGGACAGCGGGTCCTGCAGGACGTTGACCCGCAGGTCGTACTTGATGACCTGCTGGATCGGCCAGGGCCAGCAGGCCCGCAGCCCGGGCTTCTTCTCCACGTAGGAGACCCGGCCGAGGGTCTTGACGATGGCCACCTCGTTGAAGCGGACGTGGTAGGTGCTCATGTAGACTACCAGCAGGATTGCCAGCAGGCCGCCCGCAATGATCGTCGCCACGTTTCTACGCCACATATGTTTCACCTCGTCTTGTCACTCGTGTTCTCGTGGTCCGCGTCCCGAGTCATTCTTATTTTTTGGGAGGCGGGGTCAGTTCGAACAGCCCGGCCTGGTCCTTCATGTCGATGTTCACGACGAACGGCTGTCCCTGGGTCGGGCTGGCGATCACGTACTTGCGAACCGACGGCAGGACCTGCGCCAGGGTGTTCAGGTACTGCTGGGCCATGAACAGCTGCGGCGCCAGGTTGTAGGCCCGCAGCTGGGACTTGTAGCCGGCGACCCTCGCCAGCATGTCATTCTCGATCTGCGTCCGGTCGGCCTCGGCCGCGTTGACCGTGGCGGCGACCTCGCCGCCGGCGTCGGCCATCAGGATCGCCAGGTCCTTTCGGGCCGCGTCAGCCTTCGGGTCGGCGGGTCCGGTCGCGCCGGCGGCGACGGCCCGGGGGAGGGTATTGATCGCCTGGGCCAGTTCCTTGGCCCGCCAGACGGTGCCGGCCACGGTCCCGAGCTGCTGGTTGGCCACCCCGCGGGCCCAGTGGACGGCCTGCTGATACTGCAGCTGGGCGCCGCCGACCTGCTCGTAGGACTCGGCCACGCCGGGCGGCGGGTGCACGCCCATCAGGCCGGCGTCGACGAGTTGAACGCCCAGGGGGGGATCCATGGCGGCGACGCGCTGGCGGAGTTCGGTCAGGAGGTCGCGGTTGACGACCTGGCGCTGCGCGGTGAGCAGCTGGTCGCTGTCCCGCGAGGCGGCGAACCGCAGGAACTCCTCCTGCATGGCCGCTTGCAGCACCGCTTCGGGATCGGAGTAGTTGTAGAGGTAGTCCACCGGATTGTTCACCTGGTAGCTCAGCGAAGCCACCACGCGCAGCAGGTGGACCGAGACGGAAGCCTGCAGGTCGACGTGCTCGGCCGGCTGGCTCGCCGCGGCCTGGCGGTAGCGAGCGTAGGACGGCGGGGCGACCAGGATGTTATACTCGTCGCCGGGGTGCTCGTGCTCGCTGGTCCAGAGAACGACGTTCTCCATGTCGGGCAGGCGGCCCTCCTCCATGTGGGCACCCAGGGCGATCTGGCGGATTCCGCCGGGGACGATCTGGACGCGTTCGAAGGGCCAGGGCCACTTGAAGTGCAGCCCCGGGCCGATGTCCTTGCCGCGGAACTGCCCGAAGCGCTCGATGACGGCCTGCTCGCCGGGTTCGACCACCACGATCGTCGACAGCGCCAGCAGGCTCACCAGTTGGAACAGCAGCAGCGGCCCGAGCGCCTTCTGGAGCAGCTGGTAGAACCATGTCTTGGAAATCTCGAAGCCGAACTGATAGTTCATGGCCTCGGCGATGCTGCGGGCCATGTCGCCGGGTTCGCTGATCAGACCGAGCAGGCGGCTCTCGACGGCCGGGTGCGGCTCACTTCCGGCGACGCGCGGGCGGTACATCTCCAGCACGAGGTTGAGCACCATCTCCAGGCCGAGCAGGACCATCAGGATGGCGATGGCGCGGGCGACGAGCAGTTCGGGCACGCGGAAGCCGAAGTCAGCCAGGCCGAAGGCGACCACGAGCGCCATGCTGGCGAAGCAGTTGCCGGTCAGATAGGTGCCGCCGGCCCGGAGCATGCGGCAGGCCGGCTCCTTGGCCAAGCCCATCACCATGCGAGACAGGACGAAGGCGGCAAAGGCCGCGCCGGACAGCAGGACCATCGTGATGTGGGCCCGCTGCAGCTCGGGGTGTTCCTCAGCCCCCAGGGGCAGGCTGTCGCAGAAGAACTTGAACAGGCCCACCCCCACCAGCACGTGGTAGGCGGCCAGGGCGATCGACACAGCCGGCAGTACATAGCGCAGGATCAGGCGGAGGCGGCGCCCCGCGACCAGCAGGTCCTCGGCCTGCACATCGAACAGGGCGCTCTGGCCGGTGCCTTCCCGCTGGCGGCGGAGCTCGTCGAGTTCGAGCTGCTCGAGGGCCTCGAGGCGTTTCTGGTGGAAGATCAGCAGCAGGAGCATCCAAATGGCCACGCCGCCCAGCCAGTGGAAGAACTCCGCCATGGTCGAGGAGGAGTTGCTGGCCAGACCCAGGAGCAAGATCAAGCCGGTCCCGGCCGCCTGGAGGAACAGCCCGGCCAGGCTGGCCAGTTCGGCCCTGCGATACGTCTTTTCGGTCACTGCCATATGCGATTCCTGCCCGATACCTTAGTATGGTTCGACCAGACGATTTTCCGTACGCCCCTTGATCGCCCGGGGTTCGCGGCGTATCCATGCGGGCAGCGCGGCCGGCGGCAAACCACCGGGGCCGCCCCGGCGTAGTACTGCGGGAACAGACAAGCACTGGAGAACGCATGATTGCCAAAATGTTCGCGGTGGCACGGACCACCTACACCGAAACGCTTCGGCAGCCGATCTACGCGGTGATCGTCTTCCTGACGTGGCTGATGCTGCTGCTGAACGTGGCGCTGTCGGCCTTCTCGCTGGACGACGACACGAAGCTGCTGCTGGACCTGGGGCTGTCCACGCTGCTGATCAGCGGCCTGCTGGCGGCGGGGTTCTGCGCCAGCGGGGCGATCAGCGGGGAGATCGAGGACCACACGGTCCTGACGATCGTCAGCAAGCCGATCAGCCGGGCCACGTTCCTGCTGGGCAAGTTCGTGGGCCTCAACGGCGCGCTGCTGACGGCGTACTACCTGAGCAGCCTGATTTTTATCTTCACGATCCGTCATCGCGTCATCCAGTCGACCGGACAGGCCTATGACGGGCCGGTCCTGCTCTTCGGGTTTGCCGCCGGGGCGATCGCATTGCTGGTCGCCGGCCTGGGCAATTACCTGTACCGCTGGCACTTCTCCTCGACACTCGTGCGGCTGGCCGTGCCGCTGATGACCCTGGCCTTCATCCTGATCGGCTTCATCAGCCGCAAGTGGACGTTCCAGTCGTTCGGGGCCGACTTCGCCACGAAGACCGGGGCCGGCGCCTTACCGGACCTTTTGATCGCGCTGGGCCTGATCTACATCGCGATCCTGATGATCTCGGGCGTGGCCCTGGCGGCCTCGACGCGGCTGGGCCAGGTCATGACCCTTCTCATCTGCTCGGCCTTCTTCCTGCTGGGCCTGGTCAGCAACTACATCTTCGGGCAGTTCGCCGAGACCCACACGATGGCGAACCTCCTCTACCGGGTCACCGGCAACCTGCAGCCGTTCTGGATCACCGACGCCCTCACGCAGGGCAGCACCATCACGCTCGCGTACGCGGCCACCGCGACGGTCTACGGCCTTCTGTACACCGGGGCCCTTCTGTCGCTGGCGGTGGCCCTGTTCCAAACCCGGGAAGTCGGGTGAGCCCGGCGGGCCGTTACACAGGCCTGTAACCTTCGCCGTCTCGAACCACCACCCCGGCTGCAAGCAGCCGGGGCTTTCTTTTGCCCGGGCGACTGCTTCCGAATGCCGGCACGTCCAGCCTTCGCGGGCGACCGTCTGCCTGGCAGGGGGCTCGTACAACAACACCCCGCGCCGCCGGTCATGCCGCCGTCGCGGCCGGCTGCTCGGTCGGGCTCGGCCGGGCCGGCTCGGGGGCGACCGCGGAGGCGGGCGTCTCTTCGCCGAACCGCACGAGCCGGGCACTGTTGAAAATCACGACCGTCGCGGCCACCGTGTGCAGCAGGGCGGCGGCCATCGGGCCGATATATTGCATGCCGGCTAGGGTCATCGTCACCACGATGAACAGGATGCCGAACACGAGGTTCTGCCAGATCGTCCGGGTGGTCGCGCGGCTCAATCTCATCAGGAACGGCAGGCGGCGGAGGTCGCTGGTCATCAGCGCGATCGAGGCGGAGTTGATCGCCACGTCGCTGCCGGCTGCACCCATGGCAATGCCGAGGTCGCCGGCCATCAGGGCGGGGGCGTCGTTGACGCCGTCGCCGACCACGCAGACCACGTGGCCCTTGGCCTTGAGGGCGTCCACCAGTTCGAGCTTGTCCTGGGGCAGGACCTCGGCCCGCACGTCGGTGCCCATCTCGCGGGCCACGCGGCGCGCGACGCTCCAGCGGTCGCCGGTCACCATCACGAGCTGCTTGATGCCCTGGCTGCGGAGGCCCTCGATGGCCTGGCGGGCCTCCGGGCGGGTGCGGTCTTCCAGGCCGACCCAGCCGAGGCACTTACCGTCGGCGACCACGTACAGGGTCGAGAGGCCTTCCGGTTCCTTGTAGTGCGGGTCCTGCAGGATCGACATGTCGGCGCCCTGCTCGGAGAGCCACGTCGCCCGGCCGACCATCGCCTTCGTGCCGCCATCCAGGATGCCGCGGACGCCGCGGCCGCTGACCTCCTCGACGTCGTGCGACTCGGGCAGCCGGAGTCTTGCGCGGCGGGCGACATCGACGATCGCGCGGGCGACCGGATGGCGGGACATCCGCTCGAGGCCGCCGGCCACCCGCAACAGTTCGGCGCCGTCGACGCCGGGGGCGGGCATGATCCGCGTGACACTCAGTTCGCCGGTGGTGAGGGTACCGGTCTTGTCGAAGACGACCGCGGTCAGGCTGCGGGCCCGTTCGAGGTCGGCGATGTTCTTGATGAGGATGCCCATGCGGGCCGAGCACGAGAGCGCGGCGACCACGGCGGTGGGCGTGGCCAGGATCAGCGCCGCGGGCACCGCCAGGACGATCATCGCGATGACGCGCTCGGCGTCCTGGGTAAAGAACAGGACGATGCCGGCGATCATCAGGATCGTCGGGGCGTACCAGCCGACATACTGGTCGATCAACCGCATGATCGGCGCCTTGGTCTGCTCGGCCTGGAGGATCAGCTTCTGCACGCGGCCGAGGGTGGTGTCGCGACCGGCGCGGGTGACCTGCACGTCCAGCACGCCAGTCAGGTTGGTGGTGCCGCTGAAGACCTCGTCGGTGGCCTGCTTGTCAGCCGGGAGGGATTCGCCGGTGATGGTGGCCTGATTGACGGAGCTGGTACCCTTGAGGACGATGCCGTCGGCGGCGATGTTGTCGCCGGGGCGGATGCGGATCGTGTCGCCGGGCCGCAGCGCGGGGGCTTCGATCCTCTCTTCCTGGCCGTTGGGCAGCAGGCGCGAAGCCCAGGTGGGGGTCATGCGAATGAGGGACTCGATGCTGGCCCGCGCACCAGGGCGGTGCGGGTCTCGATCAAGTTGGAGATGATCATGAAGAAGGCGACCACGCCAGCCAGCTGATAGCCGGTGGTCTGGTAGCCGCTGCCGCCGTCTTGGCTCTGGGCCTGGGCGGCCTGCGCGAAGGCGGCCAGGATCGCCAGGGCGGCCAGGATGTCCATCCGCATGTCCCCGCGCAGCAGGCTGCGAACGCTGTTCCATAGCAGGGGGGCACCCAGCACGATCGCGCCGATGGCCGCCGCGACGGCCGAGTAGAACGGGCGGTCGGGCCAGAGCCAGCCAGCGAGGTAGCTGTTGACCACGAGGATGCCGCCCATCATGGTACCGACCAGCAGGACGCTGGCACGGGTGGTTTGTCGCTCAACGGACTCAACAGTGTCAAACGTCGGAAGGACCGCAGCCTGATCCGCCATTCGCTGCTCCCTAAATCCAGACCTAATCAGGGGTATTCATCCGTCGCCCAGGCAACCCGGCTTTCGCCCGCCCCCAGGCGGCCACCGGGTTGGCGTCCAAGCCGTATGGCATTTGGACACGGTTATCGTACGACGCAGGCGGCGTCACGGTTCAACAGCCACGAAGTCCGCACGACTCCGGAAGGGCAAATGATAGCCGACACAGGCGGTAGACGCTATAGGTGAAGGCGACCGGCCAGGGGAGTGGCCATGACAAAATCCGAGGCCTGATGGCAATATCCTGCCGGAGGTCGTTCGGCGGCGGGGCCGTGTTCCTTCGGCAATGACGCCGGCTCAGGACCGGGACCCGGCGTCCTTCCGTGTCCTGGGCCAGCATGCCGGTCGCCCGGATGACGATTCTCAGCGGCTCCAGCTCGACAGCCGGGCTCCTGGCATGGCACCGGGTGTTTATCGGACCGCGCGTTCCCCGGATCGGCTGTACTCGCCAATTCTTTGCCTGGGCCACCTATATTTCCTAGATTAACTGAGGTCGTCAGGGAATTCGCGCCCTATAAGTCATTGTAATCACGACTCTTAACGAAGATACTGGATCGCCTGGTTAGCGCTCGGACTCCTGACTCCGAAAAACGAACCCGAAACGTCGGTTACCTGCGTAGTTGGCACCTAAATCCCAGGACGGCCTCAGATCAACTATGTATTCCGCACGTCGGAGGGTGTCTGCCCTCTGCCGGGGCTTAGCCTGGACGAAGGGAGAGGTGGAACCATCCTGCGGGGGATTGCACGGCGTTTTCATGTTTGCGGCGCTGCATGCCACCTGTCGTTTGGGCAACCGGAGCCTTTGGCCTATATGCAGTTACAGGGATTGTCCTCTTGTCCCCATCCCATGTCCACACTATTGTCCATCGTTGCCCCAGGATCGTCATCGTCGCCCTGGCGGGGGGCCATTGCTCTGCCCATTGCCCTGCTACAAAGCGAACGGCCTCGGCATATTCACCTCCTCAGTTACATCCGTTGACACTCCGCTTGTTTGCAGCTGAACTCTTGCAGTTACGTTGTAGAATACTATTGACTTGCTCGATGTTCTCGGTACGAGTATGTCCGGAGCGCGGGGTTGCCGGAGGCTGGCGCTGCGACCGCCTTTCGCCGGGTCGGGCACCGAACGTTTACCGTTCTTCAAGTTAGGCCTTGGGGTGCAAGGAGTCCCGGATCGCATATCGCTCCGGTGTGCGGTTTGGGGCGGAGTGCGATGTGTCGTTAGGAGCGAGGGACGGGTCTGTGGATGCGCCCTGCTTCGAGGGCGCCTTGGACGGGACTCGGCAGCCTTAGGGACGAGTAAGTGGACAGGCCCTGCGCCAGAAAGGACGACAAATGAAGGCAAGTCGTCGGAACAAGCCGCCTCCTAAGCTTCCCATGCCTAAAGACAAGGCCAGCCCTGGCCGGGGCCAGCCTCGTCACTTGCACAACAGATTGACTATCTTTCCATATCGGCTCTGCAGTGACGAAACCCTGAGCGCCTTCACGCAATTGGGCCAACGGGCGGAGCCGCTGCTCATACCCTGCGTGTGGCTCATTGCGGCCTACTTGGCTGACGGCAAGTGCCAACCGATTACGATCACGATTCCCGCCGGCCCCATCCTGTTTGCAGTGGCGTTCTTGTTAATGCGAAGAGAATCAGAGCCTCTCGCATCGCATGGGTGAGAAAATGTGTCAGGCGTATCAGGAGGGATTGTCCTACTTCGCCTCGAACTTCACCCACGTCGTCTTGACCTTCTGGCCCGTAGGTACCGTCCAAACGTCGGCATTCTTGCCCGCGGCGATGCGGTGCGTGTCCTGCTTAGCCTCGCCGTCTTCGGTCCAGCCGTGGGTCACATCGACGCCGGAGGTGGTCTTGCTCTCGCATGTCGCAAATACCTGGGCATGCACGAGATTGCCCTGGCCGAAACGGATCAGTACCGACTTGGCGTCGTTGTTCTCGGCGAAGTCCATCCCCGCCCAGACGTAGGCGTGGTGACCGCCGCCCCAGTCGCTCTCCTTGGGGCCGAGCTTCAGGTCCTTCAGGCCGGCCTTCCAGGTCTTGCCGCCATCGAGGCTGAACTCGGCCGACCACGGCCCGAAGCCCGCCCCGTTCGCGGGCGACTCCGGCGGCCTGGCGGATCCACCCGGGGCCTTCACCTCGTAGACGTGGAAGCCTTCCTTCTCGAGGTCCTTGCGGCGCAGGGGCTCAGCCAGGTACTGCGACGGACCGCCGTGGATCACCGACTGGCCCGAGGCCTGGTAGGTGACCTTCGTGCCGCCATCCTTAACGCGGGAAGACGCCCCGGCCGACCTGCGTGAGCGTACGGATCTTCAGTCCCTTGAGCCCGTCCTCCTTCGAGAGGCCAAAGCGGACCAGATACTCGTGCCGGCCTTTAACCAGATCCATAAAGTCGATCTTGAACTCGCCGGTCGCCTGGCCTGCCCCCTGCCACTTCTGCCCTCCATCGACCGACACCGCGACGGGCACCTCGCCGACGGCCGTGCCGCTGACGGCCGCACCATCCACGCACTTGTCGGTGAAAACGTTCCACTCGCGGTCGCCGGCCTCGGCCGGCCGGGCGGCGATGATATACGGGATGACGTGCTCGAACTCCACGCTCGCGCGAGCCGACGTGCCGCGGAGAAGCGCCGTACGGACACCGCAGGCGTGGTACCCAGCGACGGGTGCCACTGGCCAGCTTGGCTGCCAGTGCGGCTGTTCCTGCAACGGTCTCCTACGCCTGCACAGGCTCTACTGCGGCGGCTCGCCCGGCTCCGCACCCGTCCGGGCGACGTAGAGCATGTACCGGCCGCCGCCCTGGAGGATCATCGTTGTCGCCTTGCTGTTCCAGAAGGTCGCGGTGCCGTCGGGGGCCACGATGTTGTCCAGGCCGTGGAAGGCGTCGCGGGCAGCCTGGAGGAACCGGGCCTTCTGGGCCGGGTCCTTTGTCAGGCCCGCCGCCTGCATCATCACCTCGCGAGCTCAGGTACGACCAGGTACCCTCGCGCCAGCCGTTCGGGCGGGCATAGGCGTACTCGTAGATGGCCTGCGCGTACTTGAGGCACGAAGCGGAGATCTTGTCGGTGGGAAGCCCCTTGTCAGTCAGGACCTCGATCAGCCGGGCCAGGCTCTTTACATACAAGGCTGCACCCCAGGCGGAGGACGGTTTCGGCTCGCCGGAGCGGGCGGTGACGGCATCAAAGTCGAGGTTCGCGGTCAGCTTATCGATGGATTCCAGATAAGCCGCGTCCCAGGTCAGAAGGTACCAGTCCATCAGGATCTGGAGGTTGTTGCCGTTACTGCGGTCGGGCACGTCGATCTGCGGGAAGCGGTTGTTACGGATCTTCCAGTCCACCAGCCGGGTGGCATCCCAGGCGGCATCGCGGAGGTGACGGTCTCCCGTCAGGTAATACATATTCAGGATGCCGCGCGTACGGAAATGACCCGCCTCGGGAGTGCTGCCCTTCTGCCAGGGCCAGTCCAGCAGGCCCCACATCTCCTCCTGGGGCGCGCCGCGGTGGGTGCTGCGACCGGCCTCGACACCGTGGGCGGTGTGGGTGAACGTCCCGCCGTTGTAGATCGGGGCCGGGTCGACCAGCGTGTGGTAGATGTCGATGTCGGCCTCGTGCCAGAGGCCCTGGACCGCGAGGTCCCACCACGCTCTGGCCAAGGCCGGGTCGGCATCGACGTTGCGGATGGCCTGCAGCAGCATGCCGAGGCCGAGGTCATACTCGTTGTTGTAAGTGACTGACGACGTGCAGCCCGTCGTGCGGGCCCTTGGTCTGGTTGATCTCGTTGGCGGCCCAGGTATCGCCGAAATTCGCGCCAGCCGTACTCATCGGCCTGCTCGCGGTGGGTGAACAGGTTGGTCGGGGCCTTTACCGCGGCGGCCACGACGGCCTCGTATTTCTCGAACTTGCCGGGTTCGACGGGGCGGATCGGATCGAGGCCGGCGACGGCGGATGCGAACGCCTCGGCGGATGCAAAGGCAACCGGGCGATTCAGGCAGGTGGGCATCATTTCGCGGTCCAGCGGCATGCGGTCGGCGCCGCGGCGCGGCTGGCTGCCGGCGGCGACGGCGGTCGCTGCGGACGCCACTGTCGGCCTCGGGGTTGGAGCACTGCTCGCGGCCGGCGGTGCGGCGGTGGCGGAAGTAGAGCCAGAACTCGTGGGTCTTCTGCTCGCCGCCCTGCAGTTCGTGGAGGTCGGCGAACTGGGCGGGCCAGAGGCCGATGCGGATCGTGCCACTGGGGTCGACCGTGATGGCCTTGGGGAAGTTCTGCCAGAACTGCGGGACCGCCACCGAGACCGCCCACCGCATATCCGCCACGTCGAGCCAGGGGCTGGCGCGAAGCCCGGAGGCGACCTCGCGATCCTTGTACGTGACCTTGTAGCCACAGAACTGTAGCGGGATCTCGTTGTTGCGGTTGACGTGGCTGCGGTGGAACCAATTCGCCCCGCCGCTGGAGTCCTGGTAGATCGATATCGGGTTGACCAGCGGGATGCGGTCGAGCAGTTTGCCGGGCTCGGGCGAGAGCGTGACCTGCTTGAGGCCCTCGGTCAGCCGTACCGGCACGATGTAGTCCAGACTCTTGAGCAGGACGCTGCCGGGCTGACCCAGCACGAAGCGGGAGCCGTCCTCGGCGCGGGTGGCGTTTCGCGGATTGTGCACGGTGAGGACCACGCGGACCAGCGACGAGCCGGCGAAGGCGTGCAGCCGCATTGTGTAGTTCAGCAGCGGCTGGGCGGCGTCGGGATTGCGGAGGTCGCCGCGGACGGCCACGCACGCATGGAGCGGGCCGGACTGCTCGACGTCGACACCGCTGACCAGGCCGGCGGCGCTGGTGAAGAAGCGGCCCTTGTCATCGACGGCGACGATGCCAGCCGGGTCGGTCTCGTTGCTGATGAGTTCGTCGTTGGTGAACCGGCCGTCGAGATTGATATCCAGCCACGTCTGGGAGGCGCCGCGCATGCCCTGGCGGTTGATGCGCATGCGGATCGGGCCGGTCGTCAGGGTGCACTCGTTGGTATCGTCGAAGACGTCGACGGGCCGGGCGATCTTGGGGGACTCAATGGAGGCGTCATCGGTGAGGGTGAAGGCCTGGCCCTTCTGGCCGTCGCCATTGGCGAACAGGGACACGAGGACCCACTTGATGCTGCCATCGGGCCAGGTGGCCTCGACGTCGAACTGGACGGGCACGGCCTTGCCGTCGGCGCTCGAGCAGCCGCAGGGCGGAGGCGTCACGGGCCGCGCCCTTGGGCAAGGGCACGCCGGTCCAGACGGGCACGTCCGGGCGGGCGGGCTCGGCAGCGCGGGCGTCCGGCTTGCCGCCGTTGAAGAAGGGGGCGGCCTGGGCGCCAGGTTGCGCGAGGTTCCGAACGGTGACGGGCACGTTCAGGGTCGCCATAGCCGGCATCGCGGCTGTACACAGGAGGCTCAGGGCCAAGGCCATCGCGTATTCACAGGTAGAGATCGACGGGAACTTCATGAAACGTGACTCCTGATCTCTTGCAATCCACCAATCTATGCGGTAAGTACGCAGGTTGTGCATTCTAGCGGACTTGGATGATTTGTCTGCAAAGCCGGCGGGCGGTTTGCTGTATAATGAGTAGCTGGAACGGTCGGCGGGGGTGGGCCGCCCCGGCAGGTTCGCTCCAGCGACGAAGCCAAGGTAAGGAGGCGACATGAAGCGCTCCGCATTCTCGCTCATCGAGTTGCTGACGGTGATAGCGATTGTCACGCTGTTGCTGGCGGTCCTTCTGCCGACGCTGGGCCGCGCCCGCCAGCACGGCAAGCTGGCGGTGTGCGCGAGCAACCTCCGCCAACTGGGCGTGGGCGTGACGAGCTATGCGAACGTCAACAAGCAGATCATCCCGCTGGGCCCGGACTACGAGAACGGCTACCGGGTACCGGATCCCTCCGGCATGCGAGCGCTGAAGTTCCGCGAGATGGCCACCAACCAGATCTGGGTCGGGAGCCGCAAGATGCGCCACGGACCCGCTGCCGTACTGCGGCCTGGGCATCCTGCTGAGGACCAAGAGCGCGTCGCCGCCGGTGTACTACTGCCCGGCTGACGCGACCGAAGATGAGCAGGAAGACAAGCCGAAGGTGGATAAGGAAGCGAACGAGGATGCTTACTGCAGTTACCTGTATCGCCAGCAGGAGAAGATGCCGGGCAAGGCGACGCTGGCCGATTTCGGCGACAACCCGGTCAAGCGGGCGAGCGGGCAGGACACCAAGGTGAAGATCCAGGCCCTGGCGATGGATGTGGAGGTGACGGGGCCGGGCCAGGCGACCCACCTCAATCACGACGGGCAGAAGGTGAACATCCTGTTTCAGGACACGTCGGTCCGGGACTTTACCAACACCGACGAGTGGCTCAACACGCCGGTCGATACGATCAAGGCCGGGATCTTCTCCGTGCACGACACGCACATGCAGCAGGCGCTGGCGACCAAGATTGCGACCGACCTGTTGAAGCGGCTGGACGAGATCTTCGTTCGGGCGGACTTCGCATACGGGGGCAACCCCTTCGAGGCGCCGATCGGGCGGGTGGTCGAGATCGCGCACTGATTTTCTTGTCGCATTTGCCGGGGGTCGGTACTCTTGTCTTCGGGTGTACCCAGGCTAGGAGTGCCGGCGGGTGCAGTCGGATGCCCAACTCGTGCAGGCCGTATTGGCGGGCCGGACGGCTGCGTACGCGCAGCTCGTTGCGCGATACGAGCGCGCCGTGCTCGCGGCTGCCCTGCAGGTGCTGCACGATCCAGGCGCGGGCGAGGACGTTGCGCAGGACTCCTTCCTGGCGGCCTACGAGCAATTGGGGCGGCTGCGACAGCCGGCGGCGTTCGGCGGCTGGCTGATCCGCATCGCGCGGCGGCGGGCGCTGCGGCTCGCGCGGCAGCGGCGCCGGTACCGGTCGCTGGAAGCGGCGGGGACGATAGCCGCCCCCGGTGGCAACGGCCTGCTGGACGAGCAGCAGGGGCGACTGCTGGCGGCGGTGATGAGGCTGGCCGAGCACGAGCGGACCGTCATCCTGTTGCGGCATTTCGAGGGGCACGAGATCCCCGCAATCGCCGAGATCACCCACCGACCGGTCGGCACGGTCACCAAGCAACTGTCACGGGCGCATGCGCGGCTGCGCGAGTGGTTGAAGGACGCGGGACCATGAACGAGGGCAGCGAACTCGAGCGGCGGCTGGATGAACTGGGGGCCAGGCTGGCCAGTCGGGCCTCGATCGTCGGGCCGGTCATGCGAGGGATCGAGCGGACGGCGCCGCCGCGGCCGGGCATCCTCCGGCTGCGCGGGCCGCGGCTGGCGGTGGCGGCGGCGGCAGCAGCCAGCGTGGTGCTGGGGGCCGTCGGCTGGTTCGCGCGGCAGCCGGGGGCAGGACCGGATGTTACCTTCGGCGAGGTGATGCAGCGCGTGCGGCAGATGGACGCCGTGCGGTACCGCCAGACGGTCGTGCCGGTGCGCGGGCCGCGGGCGGACGGGACGATCACCACGGAGGTCGTCAACGTCGATGCCCCCGGCTGGCAAGTCGTCAAGCCCGACGGAGAGATCCTGCAGGCGGCTCGCGCGGTCGCTTCGGCGCCAGCCGTGCGCGCACAATCCTGCCTGGCGGTCGTTCACGCGCCGCCGGCCTCGCAGCCGATGCTGACAGAAACCTGGAATGTCTTCGACGAGTTGCTGGCCCCCGAGCCCGGGTCGGTCGTCGCGGCCGGGGACAGGCGGACGATCGACAATCAGCCGGCGGTGAGCTTCTGCATCGACCGGGGGGCCCGCAAGACGCAGGTGTGGGTGGACCCACAGACGCGGCTGCCGGTCCGCCTGGAAGGCACGTGCGAGGACGAGGCGGGCAAGGTGACCGCCAACCACCTGCAGTGGGTCCCCCGGGACACGGGCAAGGGGACGGTTCTCAACCTGGCCCGGCCATCGGGCGATTCGTCGGGCGGGAAGATTCTGGTGGTACCGTCGGGCGGCAACATCGACAACATGCCGATGATGGCGATCCCGCCGGGGTGCAAGATCCTGATCGCGGGCGGTCCGAACCAGGAGCGAAGGCCACCTGAAGTGAGTGAAAAGTGCCGCACGAAGATCATCCCGTTTCAGGATTACCTGGAGATGTCGCCGGGCTCGAACGGGCAGCAAGGCGGGACCATCCAGCATCTACTGAGGCATGGCGACGGTAAGGGCAAGGCCGGCAGCGCGACGCAACCTTCGACGCGCTGACGGGCCAGCCGCCCTGCCACCGGTTGAAGACCTTGGCCCGGATGAGGAAATCGCGGTGATCAAACAGCACACCCCCGGCTCCGCCTTGGGAGCCGGGGGTGGGATTCGGTCGTCTTGTACATGTCCGGATGGGATACCGCGACCTTACGGTCGCGGCTCTTTTCCTGCCGGGTTTGGCGCTTCCTACTTCGGCGCGGCTGCCACGCCGGCCGGACGACTGGTCGGGGCACTGGCCGGAGCCTTGGTGGTCACGGCCGGGCGGGAGGCAGGCCCCTTGGCCGGCTGACTGGCCAGGGCCTTGGCGGGCTGGCTGGCGGGGGCGGCGGCCTCGGCGAGTTTGCGCTGGGTGTCAGTCGGGATGGCGGAGATGCGGGTCTTGAGTTCGTCGAACATCCCGAGGACGGGCTTGTCGAGGCGGGTGATCTCGTCGTTGCGCAGGGCCACTTCCTTCATGTCCTGGGCGGCGGCGTAATCAGGCTTGTGCGCCATGCGGTACTCGTCGGCCCGCTTGCGGAGCTCGCCCAGGATCTGCCGGCACTGCTGGGCCTGCTTGCTGTCGAGTTTGTACCGGGTGATGAAGTCCTCGACGTACTTGCCCCAGTCATCCAGCGGGATCACCTCGACGACCACGGGCTTTGCCGGGGTGGCCGGGGTCGGCGCGATGCGCGGGGTTGCTCGGCGGAGTTGGCCGCCTTGCCACCCTCCACCGGGGGCAGATTGGCCATCAGGTCAGGCGGGGTCGTATCGAGGTAGGGAATGAGGGGTTCGAGGCTGGAGTGCCCGCTGGGCGGGGCCTGGCGCTTCTGGCGCTCCTGGAACTCCTTCATCCGGTCCTTGAACTCCTTCATGCGCTCGCGGCCGGCGGCGACCTGCTCGGCCGGCAGGACCTTCTCGGTCTGGATGATGATGTTGTTGTAAGTCATGGGGGCCTTTTCGACGACGGCGACGAGGCGGGCCTGGAGGTCCTTGACCATCTCCTTGTCGACGGGTTCGTTCTTGCGGGCCTTCTCCATGTAGAACTTGAGTTCCTGCTGGAGGGGGAGGATCTCGGCGGCGGCCTGCTTGCCGTAGCGCAGGTGATCCTGCTTGAGCAAGCCCAGGCGGTTACGCACGTCGCGCTGCTGATCGGGGTCCATTTGGTACATCTGGGTCAGCCAGCCCATGTACTGGTCGATCGTGCGGTCGAGCTGGTCGCTGAGCTTCTTGAGCTTCTCGGGAGATATGTCGCCGGGGTCCTTGGCCTGGCCATGGGCCAAAGGCACAAACAGCAGCACCACGAGCATCCATCCCGAAGCCGTTGCACACAGTGACTTGGCCATTACGTCGCTCCTGTCGCCCAACATTCGCCGAAAGTGCCGGAACTATTCCGGTTAGCATTCTACTTCATCCGGAATCCGGACTCCAGACTCCGAATCCATGATTCAGGGGCCTGTCTAGAGCCATATCGGACGACGGGGCGGACGAATCCACCCCAGCCGACTGGATTACACGTACTCTTATACGCATCGGGACCGCGGGCGGCTCAGAGCTTAGGCAAAAACTTGCGCGGCACCTTGCAGACATAGGTATATAACGGGTCCACGAATTGACTACAACTGCGCCTCCAGCACCTGCCCCAGCAGCATGTAAGCCTCTTCCAGCGGGTACCGATAATCCGCCGTCATCCATTGCAGCAGGGCCTCCAAGGCGATACGGAAGGCCTCCTCCGCCGGCCGGGAGAAGCCGCAGGTCATGATGTAGTGCTCGTTTTCCAGTCGGGGCCAGTGCATGGCAGCCGGGGCGGGGCTGGTCACACCCACGCGGACGCGGAGGAGGGCGTCGGACTCGATCCCGCCGGCCCCGCAGATCTCCCCATCTCCCTGGATGGCATGGACGTCGCCCATGTGGAGCAGGGCGCCGGGGCACTCGGCCCGCAGGTGGACTTTCACGCCGGTGGTGATCTCCTGGAGGTCGAAGTTGCCGCCCCAGCAGCCATTCCAGCCGTTGTTGAACCGGTCGCGGGCCGGGGCCACCCCGACGAAGCCCACCATGGGTTTGGCGGGGATGCGGAGGTCCTGGTTCCAGAGGATCTGGCCGTCGCGAATCTCGACGCGTTTGTGGCTGGGGGCGATCTTCGAGGCATTCAGCCAGTTGTAGAAGACGGGCGTGCCCGGCCCGAAGGCGGTGTAGCCCACGGGGCCCAGCTGCATGTCCAGGATCTCGACGGTGACCCTGTCGCCGGGCAGGGCGCCGTTTATGTAGATGCAGCCACTGGCGGGATTGCCGTGGGGGACCTTCTTGCGGTAGGCCTCCAGCTGCTCACCGTCGCACCAGGGGCCGGGGTTGATGGCGGTCTGGACCTCAAAGACCTCGCCGGGGTCGACGTGGAGGGTGGGGGGGTTGTCGGGGCCGGTTTCGAAGTAGAGGACGTTGGTGGTGGCACGTTGCATAGGGCTGCCTCCTGAAAAGGTTCGCCACGGATCACTGACAACGGCGCACATCCCGCGATCAATGATTCTGGTTGTGCAGCAAGGCCATGACTTCCGCACGGGTGCGGGCGTCGCTGCGGCAGATGCCGCGGAGGACGGAGGTGATCATCACGCTGTTGGGTTTCTTGACGCCGCGGCAGGTCATGCAGGCGTGCTTGGCCTCCATGACGACAGCGACGCCCTTGGCCTGGAGGCTGCGGTTGAGCAGGTCGGCGATCTGCGAGGTAAGGCGCTCCTGGACCTGCGGGCGGCGGGCGAAGGCGTCCACCACGCGGGCCAGCTTGGAGAGGCCCACCACCCGGCCATTGGGCAGGTAGGCGACATGGGCCTTGCCCTCGAAGGGCAGCAGGTGATGCTCGCAGAAGGAATAGAAGGGGATGTCGCGGAGGACGACCAGTTCGTCGTACTGCTCGGTGAAGAAGGTCTGGACGTACCTCTCGGCATTGTCGTACAGGCCAGCGAAGACCTCGGCATACATGCGGGCGACGCGCTTGGGGGTGTCGCGGAGGCCCTCGCGATCGGGGTCCTCGCCGACGGCGATCAGGATCTCCCGCACCGCCCGCTCGATCCGCGCGTGGTCGATGGGCCCATGCCGGGGCTCCTCTTCCTCGGGAATGCCGGCCAGCTCGTCAGTATTCGTATCCATCACTACCTCCGGGGGCCGCTGCCCCTCACGAATGGTCCCCAACAGCATATGCCTAGCAACGCGGGAAACAAGGCCGGGGGCCCGGGAACCCGATGGTGTTTGGGGGCAACTGGAAGCGTAACTGAGACGCATGTGTACACAGCGTTTGCACCGCAGCCCCGGCGTTAGTCCTGTTCGGAGTCCCGCCCCTATGCATCCTTCTGGGGCGGCCTCGTCGAGCGCTGCGGGTCCGCTTGCGGCAGCTGCCGAGTAATGCGATCTGACTCATCGACGAGCCTGTCAAAGTCGCTCGTGGGACCAGCCTCTTGCTCCTGCAGTCGCTTGCGCTCGTAAAGCGCGAATTGCCTGTGAGCGTGCTCCTCAGCCAGGCTCGTGTGAGATCGTGCCTGCGTGGGTCAGGATGTTCCGTTCGTTGAACTGCAGGAAGCGGTCAAGCCTACTGACCCAATCGGCCATGTGCATCGGGCTATGACGCCGGGCCCGATCTTCAGCGTAATCCAGGTACATCGAGACAATGCGGTTGAGCTCCGCGATCTCCGACTCCGAAAGGTAGTTCTTAGCGATAGTCACATCCACTCTCCGAATGGTCCCGCGCGGGGCGTTCTTCCAGGTGGTCAGGCCCATGTTGGGCTGCGAGGCATTTGCCCGCTCGCGGATGATCTCGGCGGCAGTGTGGCCGTGGATCGCCCAATGGAGCTTGTTCTGCACCGTGGCAAAGAACGTCTTGCTGATGTCGGCATTGGCGTCGTAGTCGATGCTGGTAGCGTAGATATCGGTGATCTTCTGGTAGAAGAGTCGCTCCGAAGCGCGGATGTCGCGGATGCGGTTGAGCAGCTCGTCGAAGTAGTCCTGCCCGATGGTGCGCCCGGCCTTAATGCGCTCGTCGTCCAACACGAACCCCTTGACAAGCAGCTCTCGCAGCTGGGCCGTCGCCCACTGGCGAAACTGAGTGCTGCGATGGGACCGGACGCGATAGCCGACGGCAAGGATCACATCGAGGTTATAGTGATCCATAAGCCGCCGGACCTCCCGCGAGCCTTCGGCTTGAAGTATTAAGTAAGACTTAACAGTTGCCTCCGCGGCAAGTTCTCCCTCCTCGTAAATCGATGAGATGTGCTGGCTTATGTTTGGAACTGACGTTCTGGTAGAGGTGGCGCAATCTGCCGCTGGGTCAGCCAGACGGTCTGGCCGTCTAAGCGGACCTTGAGGTTCAAGGCCCCATCGCGGTAGATGAGGATCTGAGCGGGCGCTGGCGGGTTCGTTTCCGTCATGTTGGGCTCCTGGTTGTGGGGCCATGGGCCGATGCAACCATCCATGATGGTCGGCTTGGATGTCTGTGGATCGCCAGGAGCGGCCACCCGTCCCATCAAGTCGTCGTCGGTGACTGCACCTGCCTGTTCTCTAAAGGCCTGCGCATGAACAACTCCTGAGATCGGGGGCCACGGTCTCTTAGACGCGGTCCGTATGGCCGCGGACCAGGGCCATACCAGTACAGAGCGATTGCTGCACAGACCCTAACGCAACAGGTAGCCTAACCTGACGATGGAACCTTGCCAAGCCAGATGTGGCCGAGCTGCAGCCATACCCGGAACATCGGTACAGTGTCCCCAGATGAATCCCAGCCGCATGTCGGGGGAGGGGGCAATACCCCTCCCCTAACATGCAGCCTATGCGGCGTCGGCGACAAACAGTCGCAGTTGCGACGGCGGATCGCTTCCGCGCTTTCGGCGGAAAGCGCCCGCCACGATCCCGGCGAATTGTCATCGCCTCGATCCAGCTGTTACCGTCCCACACGCGTCGGGGACGACTCGGCGGCACAGGATTACCGTCCTGCGCAGACGGAGCTTGGTCGGGTGCCATCTCTGGCAGCCTCCTCACTCCGGGCATTGACTTTCCGAGGGATTTCGCCGATACTCTGTATGGGTGATGAGTATCGGGTTCACCCCGGCCTTGAGGCCGCCCGGTGAGCCTAGAAGATCGTTGAGAGGCCGCTAGCTAACGACTAGCGGCCTCTCTGCGTACTACGTACTTTCAGTGGCCTCCGCGATCTCCGGCCCCCCCGCTTCATCGACGGCAGTATCAGTCGGCTGTTCCCCCACCGATTCCTGCACCTTGTTGGGATCGGCCTTGCCGTTGGCGGCCGCCCTGGGTGCCCGCTGTTTGACTTCCCCGTACCAGTCGCACAAGCCATACGACCCGTTTCGGAGCTTCACAAACGTATGGGTACTCTTGCCGAGCGAGATCCTAAGGCCAGGCAGGGCGTCCGCCCTGCTGCCCTGGAAACTGTCATACCCACCCTCGACCAACGCATCGAAAATCTCCTCGGCAGTTGCCGGGCCGCGTCCCGCAGCCTTCCGCCGCTGGAGGTACATCTTGACCGCGCTGTTGAGGGGCTTGTTGTAGTACTCGTCGCCAGTCATTGCAGCCCCAGCGTTCGATGCGACCAGCTGGGAGTCAGGGTAGATAGGGTCAGCACCGGACCGCTCACACAGCAAGTTGACAAGCTGCTTCGTCTTGATGAGCCTTGCCTCAAGATCCGAAACCTCTCTTGTCAACTCGTCGATAGTTCGCGAATGTGGTCGGACATGTACGACCTCCTTTCTCTATGTGCACAAATGATACCGACCCCCTTGGTCTAGTGCAAGCACATGAGTCACAAGCGGATCAGAATAATTGGTTATATTCCGCTAAGTCTTGTGGCCACAATGCGTTGGCGGACCGCAATCTTGCGGGCGTTGCGTTCATCTAAGGCTTGGGAGTCGCATACGGAAGGCCAAAGTCGGCACACAGATCAGGGGTCGCCAGCAAATAACATGGGCGACGCAATACTGTATGCATCGATCAGTCCACAACATGAGCGACCGTTGGCGGTTGTCGTGAGGACACAGCCTGAACTCTCAAAGATGTGGTCGGCGGACGCCCGCGTTGCTCCCGGTGCAGTGAGTATGTATGCTCGACAGGCATGGCGCCGCCCGCAAGCGGGGCGGCTAAATGGATGGTTGACGGGCGGCCGCGATGGGCGCCCGCGGAAGGATATTCAGACCCATGGCAGCAAGGCCGCAGATGATCGGACAGAAGCTTCGCAGCCTGGTGGCGGGGCGGGTCTACGACGACCCGCTGCACCTGGCGCTCTGGAGCACGGATGCCAGCATCTACCAGATCCGGCCAACGTGTGTCGTCCTGCCGCGGAGCGTCGAGGACATCCAGGCGACGGTAAGGTTCGCGGCGGAAAGCGGCATCCCGATGGCGGCGCGGGGGGCGGGCAGCGGGCTGGCGGGCGAGAGCCTCTGCAGCGGCATCGTGATGGACACCACGGAGCTGTTCAACAGCGTGGTGAACCTGGACGCCGACCAAGGGCTGGTTACCTGCCAGGCGGGGGTGGTGCTCGAGCAGCTCAACGCGAGACTGGCGAAGCTCGGGTGGCAGTTCGGGCCGGACCCGGCCAGCGGGACGCGGGCCAGCATCGGGGGGATCACGGCCAACAATTCGACCGGGGCGCACTCCATCAAGTACGGCTACACCGAGGCGCACCTGAAGTCCATGAAGGTGGTGCTGGCGGACGGGCAGGTGGTAACGCTGAGGGCGGTGCCGGCCGACCAGATCGAGGGACTTCGAGGCAAGGCGGACCGGGCGTCGCAGTTGGCGGTGGCGATCCACGACCTGCTGGCGCCGCAGCAGGAGGCGATCGCCAATCGCTGGCCGAAGAGTCAGCGGAACCGCAGCGGCTACAACCTGCACCGGGCGATGATGGAGGGGTACGTCAACCCGCACCGGTTGGTTTCCGGGTCCGAGGGGACGCTCGCGGTCATCGGCGAGGTGACGCTGCGGCTGGTCCGGCGGCCGAAGGTCAAGGCCCTGGTCCAGCCTGCACTTTGCTACGCTGGACGACGCCGCCAAGGCGGCCGCGGCGGTGTTCCTGATGCAGCCGGCTGCCTGCGAGCTGATGGACAAGCCGCTGGCGGACATCGCGCGGAAGGCGTACCCGCACTTTGCCAAGGCCCTGCCGCCGCCGGATGTCGCAGCCAGCCTGATCGTCGAATACGACGGCGACACGCTGGAGGAGGTTCGGGAGAAGCTGGCGAAGGTCCCGCCGGCCATCGACTGGGCGCTCAAATGGAACGAGATCATCGACACGGCTGAGCAGAAGATGATCTGGAGCGCCCGCAAGGCGGCGGTGCCGCTGCTGTTCCGCATGCCGGGCAAGAAGCAACCCGTGCCGTTCATCGAGGACGTGGCTGTGCCGGTGGAGAAGTTCCCGGAGTACATCCACGGCCTGGAGGCGATCCTGGGGCGGTACGGCACGCCGGTGTCATATTTCGCGCACGCGGGGCACGGGGAGTGTCACACACGGCCGTACCTGGACCTGCACGATCCGGCCGAAGTGGACAAGATGTGCGCGATCGCGAAGGAGACGTACCAGCTGGTCTGGAGTCTGGGGGGCACGATCAGCGGGGAGCACGGGGAGGGGTTGTCGCGGGCGGCGTACATCAAGCACCAGTACGGGCCCTTGTACGACCTGATGCGGCAGGTGAAGAAGATCTTCGATCCGGCTGGGACGCTCAACCCGGACAAGATCATTTGCGACGATGAGGATATCAGCCGCAAGAACCTGCGGTTCCACAACCTCGCGCGGCCCGACCGCACGCGGACGAAGCTGGTGTTCCGCGGCGACGAGTTCGTCGATGCAATAGAGAAATGTAACGGCAACGGCGAGTGCCGGACCCGCGAGGCGGGCGGGACGATGTGCCCGATCTTCCGGGTGGTGGGGCAGGAGGAGGCCAGCCCCCGCGCCCACGCCAACATGATGCGGCACTACATCACGGGCCTCTTGGGCGAGGAGTTGCTGAGCAGCGAGGACTTCAAGCGGTGCGCGGACTTCTGCGTCAACTGCAAGATGTGCCGGATCGAGTGCCCCTCGGCGGTGGACGTGCCGAAGCTGATGCTGGAGGCGCGGGCGCAGTACGCGGCCCGGTGCGGGCTGACGCGGGCGGAGAAGACCCTCTCGCGGGCCAGGCCCATGAGCATCCTGAACAGTTACACCGCGCCGATCGCCAACTTCATGGGCGGCTGGCGGCCGTTCCGCGCGCTGCTGGAGAAGATGGGCGGGGTGGATCGGCGGCGGGATCTGCCGCGGTTTGACTTCGGGTCGTTCTTGTGGCGGTACGGCGATAGGGTTCAGGGTTCAGGGTTCGGGGTTCAGGGAACAGCAGACGCGGAGACAGGGAGACAGGGAGACAAGGAGCAGCAACAGCGAGCACCTGGCAACAGCTCGGGCATGGCACCCATAGACCGGGTGTCGTACTTCGTGGATTTGTTCGCCAACTATAACGATCACTCGCTGGCGCGGGCGGCGGTGGGGGTGCTCCGGCACAACGGGATCGACGTGAACCTGCCCCGGCAGACAGACTGCGGCATGCCGGGCATCGACTACGGCGACGTTGAGTATGCCAGGAAGTCCGTCGCGTTCAACCTCCGGCACCTGGTGCCGCAGGCGCGGGCGGGCCGCAAGATCGTCTGCAGCGAACCGACGGCTGCCCTGTGCATCCGGGAAGAGTACCTGTACCTGAACGACTCGCCGGAGGCGCGCGAACTGGCGGCGGCGACGCGGGAGCTGTGCAGCTACCTGCTGGACCTGCACCGGCAGGGGAAACTCAAGACGGACTTCCGGCCGGTGAACATCACGTTCGGCTACCACGCGCCGTGCCACGTCAAGGCGATGGAGATCGGCTATCCGGGGGCGGAGCTGGTGAAGCTGGTTCCCGGCACGAAGGTGACGATCATCGAGCGGGGCTGCTGCGGGGTGGCTGGGACGTACGGGTTCCAGAAGAAGAACTTCGACATTGCCATGAAGGCGGGCGAGGGGTTGTTCGAGGCCCTGAGGGCCCCGGAGATCCAGTACGGCCTGAGTGAGTGCAGCACGTGTAAGATGCAGATGGAGCAAGGGTCGGGGAAGTACTGCTACCATCCGGTGAAGGTGCTGGCGATGGGGTATGGGGTGAAGGTCTGAGCCGCCAAGTAGTCCAGATACGTCAGCAGGGAACTATAGGCGAGGCTATAGGGGCTTGCCACAACGCGCGTTCACCGCTCGCCTGTCGTGTTCGGGGAAGGCTGCTTCGGGATCGCAATCAGCTTGGTCATGTAGTTATCGCCGTAAGGAGTAAGCTCCCACTCGTTATTCTCGATTGGAGCGATCAAACCAAGGGCTCGCAGCTGGATAGTAACTGTCAGTATGGTTTCGCCCGTCATCTTGAAATCGTCTAGCTTATCGTCCGGAAACTCCTGTGTTGCAGACGCTTCGCCATAGTACTCCGCAATCTCGTGAAGAGTATCGTGGAGATCTGCCTCGTGGACTCCTCTCAGCATCTGGGGGGCTAACGTGGCAAAGAAATCGTCCCAAGTGACCTCCACCGTGCGCTCCTCATCGGGAAGCGTCTTGAGTCGCTTCTTCCCGTCCTCCTCAAAGTACCTGCGGTGTCTGAACGTGAACACAAGTGGCAACTTGTCCGTTCCGCTCGCGAGAAGGTGCTGCGCCCTGAGGGGCAGTACTTCCCAGTTTAGTTAACTTATCCTCTAGAAACTCAATCTGGCGCTTCAACCTCAGAACCTCATCGGCAGTCGCTACAGCTGGGATGCTGTCCGCTCGAATCCAGCCAACTGCAGGGTGTTGCTTGATTCAGCTGCGTTATGCTTCGACTAACTTTGGCGCCCAGGTCCGCAGGCGACAGCCACTGCTTGCAGAGACGATGCTGGACAAGATCCCGGAAGCTTCGGAGTTTCTCAATCTTGTCCGGTTCTTGATCACACTGACCCGATGGAATCTGGCCAGGGTCTTGATGGAGAAATGCTATCACGGGCTTTGCTATTTCCACCGCGTAACGGTATTCCATCTCGGTGTACACTCTGGGCGGTCAACTCAGATACAGAGCCGTATCTCCCTGCAACGATAACCACGTAGTAATCGGACTCGTCTATTACACGCTTTATCCAGTTCCACTGGTCCTCATTGGCAGCGGGAAATAGCTCCATGCCGGCGGGCATACAGTTGAGTTCAAGCAATGCCTGCATGACCTCGTTGCGCTCTTCCATGAGATCGGTATAGGTGGAGTTAACGAAGACTTGGTAACGTTTGTCCATTGTCGTGACGCTCCATGACAGCCTGTGGACACCAATTGCATTGTCGTGCAACGATAGATGATTCGTCAATGGCAGATCAGATCGCTTCATGGGGCGGCAACAGGAGAGTCAAGCCGAGATCCTGCCGATGACACACAGGTTGCGTCATCCCCTCGCCTTTCGCTTACGAGTCGCACCCACGGGCTTCGATGGCTCGGCGCTGCCCCCCTCCGCTTCTCGCAGCGCCCGGTCGATCTTCTCCACCGTCCTTACGCTCGGGCTGACCTTCGCCCTCTCGATGCGGTTGAGGGTCTCGACGCGGATGCCGGCCCGGCGGGCGAGTTCCACCTGCGACAGGCCGACTCGTCGCCGATCCAGGATCAGCTTGCGGGCCAGGGTCACCATCGCATGCTCGATGGCCGGGTAGGTGCCGTCCGGCCCAATCTCCGGCAGCGGGGGCAGAGCCGCGTCATCCCGTCCGACCGGGCGCAGGCGTAGCAATTCGTACTCGTCCTCAGGAACCAGGACGTATCGCTTGCCATTCATCGTCAACGTTGCAGGCATAGTCGGTCGCCAGTTCTATTGCTCCATCGTATCAATACTTGCATTCCCGATCAATGCCTTGACTTTCGGTCGTTGCGGAACGGTACCTGGCGAAAGAGATCTGGCCAGCCGGGATGACTTTCTATAGACTGTGCCCGCACGCCGGGGCCCGCCGCCAGGGGTATTGCGGCCCGGACCCGGCGCGCCAGGCGCTGCTACGACCAGGAGCAGGTGTGAGCATGGCCCATATGTCCAGACCGCCAGAGACCGCTGTGCCGACGGAGCGGGACGCCGCGGGTCGCACGATCTATCACTGCGGGCCCTTGACGTACACCTTCCGGGGCCTGGTCATCCTGTTCGCGTGGCTGCTCTGGGGCGACTTCTGCTTCATGCTGATGGAGACGGTGGCCCCGTCGGTCCTGCCGGTGAAGTTCAAGTTGCTCGACGCCTCGGACACGACGATATCAATCATCCTGACGACCCTGCCGGGCATCATGAACATGACCGTGTGCCCGTGGGTCAGTTCGGCCAGCGACCGCTACCGCGGCAAGTGGGGCCGGCGGATCCCGTTCATCATCTCGACGATGCCGTTTCTGACGGTGAGCCTGGTCCTGCTGGGCTGGAGCGATCAGCTGACCGTAGGGGTCCAGCACATGATGCCCTCCTTGCAGAAGGCATCTCCCGCGACCATCACCATCCTCCTGATCGGCCTGTTCTATACCACCTTCGCCTTCTTCAACATGTTCGTCGGCTCGGTCTTCTGGTACCTGTTCAACGACGTGGTGCCGCCGCAGTTCCTCGGGCGGTTCATGGGCCTGTTCCGCATCGTCTCCAGCGCGGTCACGCGCCCTGTACAACTTCTATGTCTTCAAGCACGCCGAGACCCACATGCGCGAGATCCTCACCGTGGCCGCGCTGGTGTACTTCATCGGGTTCGGCCTGATGTGTTTGCGAGTCAAGGAGGGCGAGCTATCCACCCCCGCCGGACAACGCCGGCGAGGTGGGGCTTTTCCAGGCGGTCCGCATCTTCCTGAAGCAGTCGTTTTCGGCCCGCTTCTACTGGTTCTTCTACCTGAACCAGACCTTCGGCGTCGTGGCCAACGTCTACCTGCCGTTCAACCTGTTCTTCCTGAGAGACATGGGCCTGACCCTCGATCAGGTCGGGAAATTCACGGCCTACGGGTTCATTGCGCAGCTGCTGGCCACCTACATCACCGCCGTCTTCGTGGACCGCTGGCACCCGCTTCGCGTCCGGATGTACGTGGCCGTTTTCACGGCGGCCACGGGCTTCAGCGGCTGGGTCTGGGTGCTGGTCACCAAGCTTCCCGCAGAGACGTTCTTCTGGGTATACCTGGGCAGCATGCTGGTGACCAAGTTCGGGCTGACGCTGTCGGAAGGCACGGAGATCCCCGTCTTCATGCGCCTGATGCCCAAGAGCCTTTATGGACAGTTCTCCTCCGCCAACGCGATGGTTCGGACGTTCGGCGGGGTCCTGGCGGGCCTGGTGTTCGGCGTGTGCATGAGCATCGTCAGGAAGTCCTACTACCACGGGTCGGACTTCGCATATCGGTGGCTCTTCATGTGGCCGTGGCTCTTCGGCATCGTCGCCACCGTGTTCGTGTGCCTGGGATACCGCGAGTGGATGCGCCTGGGCGGGGACGAAAGCTATCGCCCACCCGCCCGTTGGACGCCCGAAGGGTTCGAGGAGGTGGCTGACAAGGTCAAATCCGCCCCCCCGCGGCCCAGCTGGGTCATGATCTCCATGTGGCTGAGCCTGGCCGGCGCGGCCGTTAACATCGTGCTGGTGCTCATCTTCATGTACGTCATGAAAGCATATGAAATGCACCAGTCGTTTGCCTGGTACGCGAGGTACTTCATCCCGATCAAGATCGCCCTGACGGGGCTGTGCCTCTGGCAGCTGATCAGCGTCCGGCGGGACATCGAGGCGCAGAAGCGCGGGCAACGACGCTTCTTTGGCGTTCCTCACCACGGCGTGCTGATGGTCAACGCCATCCAGGGGCTGGCCTACTTCCCGGTTTACTGGTACCAGACGATCACCACGATCCGCATGGGCATGGAGCGCGAGCAGATTGTCTTCGGCGTGTTCAGCCTGCTGGGAACCGTCGCGGCGCTGGTGGCGGTGCAGGCCGTGCGACTGGTCGAGCGGCCGGTAACCCGGGCGTCTGACGGAAGGGAACAGGCGGTCGGCGTCGCCGCGGTCGAGGCCAGCGCCGGCATGGACGCCTCCACCCGGTAGTCGGGGGGGGCCTCCGTCTCGCTGGCCGAAGAACCGGTCCTGTGCCGCAGGCTTCGGCAAGCCGATGACAGCCATTGTCATCGGCGCACGTTCTCTTGCGTTGTCCCTTGACGCAGACGGCCGTCGGAGGGTATAGTGCGTTCGTGTAGCATGTGTAGACATCGTGTCTACAGATGGCTGCCAAGCACTTCGGCGGCTGCGTGCAACGGATTGCTTCGCTGACCATACCACGTCGCGGCCGGCACTTCGGGGGCATGGAAAGGAAGCACGTATGTCTGGAGTACGCGCTGTTCGAGGCACCTTGTGCCTGCTGATGGTAGCGGTTGCGTGGTGCGTTTGTACCCCGGCCCTGGCCACGATCACGTTCAGCAGCAACACCTTGACCTACAGCAGCCCGAGCGATCTGGGCACGACCATCGATCCGTCGGGGCTGAATACCGTCGCGACCAGCTATGGGGTTACCAAGGCCTCGTTCCAGGCCCTCAATCCCAAGGTCGTGGCCTTCAACGGGGCGCCTACGCCCAGCCAGACCCTGCGGACCCTGGTGGTCACTTACAAGACCGGCTGCACGGCGACGTTCGCCTTCCCTTCGGTCATGTACAACTACGGCTCGATGAGTTCGTTAGGCCGCGGGGCGTTCTCGGGTTCCTCGCTCCAGGATGCCATCTCCACCGTGCCGAACCAGCCTGACAGCCTGTACAACTGGTTCGACGCCTCGATCGCCACCACCGGCTCGCAGGGCGTTCAGTCGATAGGCTTCTGCGCCGCCTTTCGGAACGACCAGGCGGTGCCGGCCGGGCAGGTTCTTTTCACCTTGTCGGATTCCACGACCGGGAGCGTCACCCTTCCGGCGCTGGGCGGCTCGGGCAATCCGCAATATGTCTTCGTCGGTTACACCGCTCCCACCGGCAAGACGATCACCCGCGTCCAGGCCAGCCGCACCAGCACGCCCGGCGGCGGGTACGTGACGATCGATGACTTGTCGTTGGTGATGAGTCCCGACACGACGCCTCCGGCGGCCGTCAGCAATCTGTCTTGCAGCAACCTGACGACCACGAGCGTCCAACTGAACTGGACCGCCCCCGGCGATGACGGCTCGACGGGCACGGCCACGAGCTATGACATCCGGTATTCGACGTCCGCCATCACGGCGGGCAACTTCTCCAGCGCCACGCAGGTCAGCGGCGCTCCGGCCCCGGCGGCGGCCGGGACCAATCAGAACGTGACCGTCTCGGGCCTGACAGCCGATACAACGTATTACTTTGCGATGAAGACGGCGGACGCGGTGCCGAACTGGTCGACGATCTCCAACGTGCCCAGCGCGCACACCGTGGACTCGGTCGCGCCGGCGGCGGTCAGCAACCTGTCCTGCAGCAACCTGACGACCACGAGCATCCAATTGAACTGGACGGCCCCGGGCGACAATGGCAGCAGCGGCACGGCCACCACCTATGACATCCGCTACTCGACCTCCGCCATCACCGCCGGCAACTTCTCCAGTGCCACGCAGGTGACAGGCGCGCCGGCCCCGGCGGCGGCAGGCACGAACCAGAACATGGTCGTCTCGGGCCTGACGGCGGATACGACGTACTACTTCGCGATGAAGACGGCGGACGAGGTGCCGAACTGGTCCGCGATCTCCAACGTGCCGAGCGCACACACGGTGGACTCGGTCGCGCCGGCGGCGGTCAGCAACCTGTCTTGCAGCAACTTGACGACCACGAGCGTCCAATTGAACTGGACGGCCCCGGGCGATAACGGCAGCAGCGGCACGGCCACGAGCTACGACATCCGGTATTCGACCTCCACGATCACGGCGGGGAACTTCTCCAGTGCTACGCAAGTGACGGTGCGCCGGCCCCGGCGGCGGCAGGCACGAACCAGAACATGGTCGTCTCGGGCCTGACGGCGGATACGACGTACTACTTCGCGATGAAGACGGCGGACGAGGTGCCGAACTGGTCGACGATCTCCAACGTGCCCAGCGCGCATACGGTGGACTCGGTAGCGCCGGCGGCGGTGTCGAACCTGGCGACGAGCAGTCCGACCAGCAGCAGCATCACGCTGAGCTGGACGGCCCCGGGGGATAACGGCAGCAGCGGTACGGCCACGACGTACGACATCCGGTACTCGACCTCGACCATCACGGCCGGCAACTGGGCGAGCGCGACGCAGGTCTCGGGCGAGCCGACGCCTCTGGTGGCCGGCACCAACCAGAACATGGTCATCACGGGCCTCTCGCCCAGCACGACGTACTACTTCGCCATCGAGACGGCGGACGAGGTGCCGAACTGGTCGGGGCTGTCGAACGTACCGAGCGGTACGACGACGGCAGCGGCCGATACGACTCCTCCGGCGGCGGTGACGAACCTGGCGACGAGCAGCCCGACCAGCAGCAGCATCACGCTGACCTGGACGGCGCCGGGCGATGACGGCAACACGGGTACCGCCACGACCTACGATATTCGGTACTCGACCTCGACCATCACGAGCGGCAACTGGGCCAGCGCGACGCAGGTGACGGGCGAGCCGACTCCGCTGGTGGCCGGCACCAACCAGAGCATGGTCATTACAGGCCTGTCGGCGAGCACGACGTACTACTTTGCCATCGAGACGGCGGACGAGGTGCCGAACTGGTCCGGGCTGTCGAACGTGCCGAGCGGAACGACATCCGCGGCCAGTGGCGGGGCGATCGTCGCCCTGAAGCGCGACAGCGGGCTGACGGCCGGCGGGGCGACCGACGCGCGGTTCAACAGCGCCACGGTCCGGACGGTCACGGTCGCAGACGCAGGAATCAGCAGTCCCGGCGATTCCTACTGGTATAACGGCGGCGGCGCGACCACTGGCTCAAACTACACGCTCTACAAGTTCGACCTCAGCAGCATTCCGACGGGTTCCACCGTAAACCTGGCCCAGCCTGCGGATCTATCACACCATGGGCAACGGCGCCCTTGGTAATGGCGACGTCTCGAAGATTCTGACGCACAGCTGGCTCGAAGGCACCGCCAACTATACCTTCCCCGGCGCAGCCGGCGGCGTGAGCAGCGCCCACCCGATCGGCTACAACACCGGTCCCAACCAGAATGCCAGCGGCGGCACGACAGCCCCGCTGCAGTCGTGGGGCCCAAATTCCGACTCCTTCTTCAGCCTTACCGTCGATGCCGGTTCGCCTATTACGCCCTTCTCCGCCCCGGCCGGCGTGGGCTACAGCGTCATCGACGTGACCAGCCACGTACAGGCGTGGGTCAACGGCACAAGCGCCAACTATGGTTGGGCCCAGCCCATCGGCAACTGGGACTTCCACTGCAGCGAGGCCGGCACCGCATATGAGCCGGTCCTGTTCGTGGACTACGGCAGCGCCGGCGGCGGCGATACCACGCCTCCCGCGGCGGTAACCAACTTGGCGACCAGCAGCCCGACGTCCAGCAGTATTACGCTGACCTGGACGGCGCCCGGTGATGACGGCAGCACCGGCACGGCGACCACCTATGACATCCGGTACTCGACCAGCACGATCACAAGCGGTAACTGGGCCAGCGCAACCCAGGTCTCGGGCGAGCCGGCCCCCCTGGCCGCAGGCAACAACCAGAGCATGGTCATCACCGGCTTGAACCCGAGCACGACGTACTACTTCGCGATCGAGACGGCCGACGAGGTGCCTAACTGGTCCGCCCTGTCGAACGTCCCCAGCGGAACGACCACCGCCGCAGCGGACACCACGCCCCCGGCGGCAGTGACCAACCTGGCGGCCGGGAGCCCCACCAACACCACCATGCTGCTGACCTGGACGGCGCCTGGCGACGACGGCAATACCGGCACAGCCACGACGTATGACATCCGCTACAGCACGAGCACGATCACCGCGGGCAACTTCTCCAGTGCCACGCAGGTGACCGGCGCACCGGCACCGCTGGTGGCTGGCAGCAACCAGTCCATGACGGTTGGCGGCCTGACGGCGAACACCACCTACTACTTCGCGATGAAGACGGCGGACGAAGTGCCGAACTGGTCGACGATTTCCAACGTGCCCAGCGCCACGACCACCAACAACACGGGCAACAACAAGCCGATCCTGGGCCAGAGCGACTTCGTCTACCAGGGCTACTACATCGTCAATCGCGACGGCGACTATAACAACATGGCCGAACTCAACTACGGGCAGGGCTTCACGCACCGCTACGTCGGCGGGCAGCTGCGGTTCCTGACCTACAGTTTCTTTGGCAACGTCCAGGGCGGCGGCGACCACCTGATCGAATTCGCCCCGCCGTCCGGCGGTCTGGGCGGTACGATCACGACCCGGACCAATCACTGGGCCGACATCTTCGGCAGCACGGGGATGGCGTTCGGCAACGGCGTGTGGGGCGGCCTGTGGTATGAACAGTCCCAGAACCGGCTCTGGACCACCTGGGCGATCGATTATCCGGACGACACGCAGATCAGCTGGACGAAGACCTTTGTCATCCGGACGCTCAATAGCGACGGGACGGTCTCCAACATCCAGGGTCCCTGGGGTCTTCAGGGCATCGGCGAGCGGCGGATCTATGGCGGCATCGTTCCCATCCCATCGTGGTTCCAGAGCACCTACGGCGTGGCGGCCTACGGCGCGGGCTGGGGCGGTTACTCCAGCCGAATGGCGCAAGGCCTCTCGGCTGCGCTGAGCCCGACGTTCTACACCTTCCCCGAGCCGACCGGCTATCCGGTCGGGGACATCCCCAGCTCGGCCTTCAAGATCCTCATGGAGCCCGGTAACGGCATCTACGGACCGGACTGGTATCCCAACGGCCATCCGACCGCTTTCGACCGCGGCGTCCGCAACACCGACGTCATCAATGACTACGACACCCCGTACTGGCAGTCGCCGGCCCCCGACGGACTGGGTCGGTATACCTGGGGCGACAGCAACTGGAACACGGGATGCTGGATCGAGACGTTCCGACAAGCAGGGCTTCATCCTGGTCCCGAAGCTGTGCAACGGCCGGACCTGGTACGAGACCTCCACGTTGCACTGCGAGCGGCAATCGGCCGAGATCCAGGTCTATGACCCGAACATGCTGGGACAGGTGGCCCAGGGCACCCGCGCGGTCTGGGACACCAAGCCGACGAACCGGTGGGAGATCACCAGCACCCTTACACCTCTGGGCTTCATGTGGGGCCGTAGCGGCAATGGCCCGGATGGCGGACCGGCGGGTGCCAGCTACGACTCGACCACGCAGACGCTGTACGTGTACTGCATCGCTGGCACCAACTATAACTCGTACATCCTGGTCTACCATGTGAACTAGCCCCGAGCAGGGGCAACCGGCTTGCCCAACAGGGGCAAGTTCCGGAAGATGTGGGCTGGCCCGGCATGGCCGGGCAGCCTGATGCGGCATCCACCAGCGCCGCGGGTCCTTCGAGGCCCGCGGCGCTTCTGACCGAGTTACGTTTGTACAAAGGCCTGCAGCGGGCAGAGTGTCATGTTTTGTTACCGGAGCGGCGTTTTCCCGGGCCACTCCCTTGACAGGCACCTCCCGCCGCTCCATGAAGACAACGTTCCCGTGTGGCATGTGTAGACAGCGTGTCTACACATGGCTGCCGGCTCATTCTTGCGGCTGCCATCGATCGGCTCCCCAGCTTATGTCGCTTCCTTGCAGCCGAATCAGGCTTTCGGGGGAAAGGAAAGGGACTCGCATGTATAACGTACGTGTCGTTCGGGGCACTTTGTGCCTGCTGATGATTTCGGCTGTGTTGTGCCTGTGTACCACGTCCTTGGCGACGATCACCTTCAGCAACAACACCTTGACGTACGGCAGTCCGGGCGACCTGGGCACGACCATCGATCCGTCGGGATTGAATGACGTGGCCCAGAGCTACGGCCTGACCAAGGCCTCCTTCCAGGCCTTGAACCCCCAGGTCGTCGCCTTCAACGGCGCGCCTGCGCCCACCCAAACGTTGCGGACACTGGTCGCCTATTACAGTGCCAGCGGCACCGTGACCTTCACCTTCCCATCGGCCATGTACAACTACGGCTCGATGACGTCGGTTGGCCGCGGCGCCTTCTCGGGTTCGTCCCTGCAGGACGCGATCTCGACCGTGCCCAGCACACCCGACAGCTTGAACGACTGGTTCGACGCCACGATCACCACCACCGGCGGACAGGGCGTTCAGTCTCTCGGCTTCTGTGTCGGCTTCCGAAACGACCAGGCGGTGCCAGCCGGCCAGGCCCTTTTCACCTTGTCCGACAGCACTACGGCATTCGTCACCCTCCCGGCACTGGGCGGTGCAGGCAACCCGGAATACGTCTTCATCGGCTACACCGCCCCCACCGGCAAGACGATCACCCGCGTCCAGGCCTCCCGCGCGAGCACGGTCGGCGGCGCGTGGGTGTCGGTCGACGACCTGTCGTTCGTGATGACCCCCCCGTCTGACACCACGGCCCCGGCGGCCGTCAGCAACCTCGCCACGAGCAGCCCGACGGCCAGCAGCATTACGCTGACCTGGACCGCTCCCGGCGACGACGGCTCGACCGGCACGGCCACGACCTATGACATCCGCTACTCCACCAGCGCGATCAACGCCGGCAACTGGGCATCGGCCACGCAGGTGACCGGCGAGCCCGCGCCGCAGGCGGCCGGCACCAACCAGAATATGACCATTACCGGCTTGGCGGCCGACACCACGTACTACTTCGCCATCGAGACGGCCGACGAGGTGCCCAACTGGTCGGCCCTGTCCAACGTACCCACCGGCAAGACGTCCGACACCGTCGCCCCGGCCGCGGTGAGCAACCTGGCCACCAGCAGCCCAACCGCCAGCAGCATCACGCTGAGCTGGACGGCCCCAGGCGACAACGGCAGCACCGGTACCGCTACCACATACGACATCCGCTATTCCACCAGCACGATCAACGCCGGCAATTGGGCGTCGGCTACCCAGGTCACGGGCGAACCGGCCCCCCTGGCAGCGGGCAGCAACCAGAACATGACCATCACCGGCCTGTCCGGGGACACAACATACTATTTCGCGATCGAAACGGCTGACGAGGTGCCGAACTGGTCGGCGATTTCAAACGTCCCCAGCGGCAAGACCTCCGATACCGTTGCCCCGGCCGCGGTATCCAATTTGGCTACTAGCAGCCCCACCTCCAGCAGCATCACCCTGAGCTGGACGGCCCCCGGCGATAACGGCAGCTCCGGCACCGCTACCACCTACGACATCCGGTACTCCACCAGTACGATCAACGCCGGCAACTGGGCCAGCGCTACTCAGGTAACGGGCGAACCGGCCCCGGCCGCGGCTGGCACCAACCAGAACATGGTCATCAGCGGTTTGGCAGCCAATACCACGTACTACTTTGCCATCGAGACAGCGGACGAAGTGCCGAATTGGTCCTCCTTGTCGAACGTGCCCAGCGGCACGACCTCCGGCACGATTACCTTCAGCAACAATACCTTGACCTACGGCAGCCCGAGCGACCTGGGCACAACGATCGATCCGGCGGGGCTCAATGACGTGGCGCAGGAGCTACGGTCTGACCAAGGCGGCCTTCCAAGCCTTGAGCCCGCAGGTCGTCGCCTTCAACGGCGCGCCTTCCCCCACCCAGACCCTGCGGACCCTCGTCGCCTACTACACGACCAGCGGCACCGTGACGTTCGCCTTCCCGGCGGCCATGTACAACTACGGCTCCATGACCACTCTGGGCCGCGGGGCCTTCTCGGGTTCGGTTGCCCAGGACGCCATCTCGACGGTGCCCAGCACGCCCGACAGCTCGAACGACTGGTTCGACGCCACGATCACCAGCACGGGCGGCAAGGGCGTCAAGGCCCTGGGCTTCTGTGTCGCCTTCCGCAATGACCAGGCGGTACCAGCCGGTCAGGCCCTTTTCACCTTGTCGGATACAACCACCGGGAGCGTCACGCTGCCGGCCCTGGGCGGGAGCGGAAACCCGGAATACGTGTTCATCGGGTACCAGGCCCCGGCCGGCCTGACCATCACCCGCGTCCAGGCCTCCCGCACGAGCCCGGTCGGCGGCGCCTGGGTCTCCGTCGACGATCTGTCCTTCGTGATGGTCGACAATGTCGCGCCAGCCGCGGTGACGAACCTGGCCACGAGCAGCCCGACGGCCAGCAGTATCACGCTGACCTGGACGGCACCCGGCGATGACGGCAGCACGGGTACGGCCACGACCTACGACATTCGCTACAGCACCAGTGCCATCAACGCGGGCAACTGGGCATCGGCTACGCAGGTGACTGGCGAACCGACCCCGCTGGCCGCCGGCAACAACCAGAGCATGGTCATCACGGGCCTGTCCGCGGACACGACCTACTACTTCGCGATCGAGACCGCCGACGAGGTGCCCAACTGGTCGACCCTGTCCAACGTGCCCACCGGCAAAACGTTCGGACACCGTCCCACCAGCCGCGGTGAGCAACCTGGCCACCAGCAGCCCGACCTCCAGCAGCATCACGCTGAGCTGGACGGCCCCGGGTGATAATGGCAGCACTGGTACCGCTACAACCTACGACATCCGCTACTCCACCAGCGCGATCAACGCCGGCAACTGGGCATCGGCCACGCAGGTGACCGGCGAGCCCGCGCCGCAGGCGGCCGGCACCAACCAGAATATGACCATTACCGGCTTGGCGGCCGACACCACGTACTACTTCGCCATCGAGACGGCCGACGAGGTGCCCAACTGGTCGGCCCTGTCCAACGTACCCACCGGCAAGACGTCCGACACCGTCGCCCCGGCCGCGGTGAGCAACCTGGCCACCAGCAGCCCGACCGCCAGCAGCATCACGCTGAGCTGGACGGCCCCGGGCGACAACGGCAGCACCGGTACCGCTACCACATACGACATCCGCTATTCCACCAGCACGATCAACGCCGGCAATTGGGCGTCGGCTACCCAGGTCACGGGCGAACCGGCCCCCCTGGCAGCGGGCAGCAACCAGAATATGGTCATCACAGGCTTGAACCCGAGCACGACGTATTACTTCGCGATCGAGACGGCCGACGAGGTGCCCAACTGGTCGGGCCTGTCGAACGTACCCAGCGGCACGACGTCGGCGGGGGCTGACACCACGCCGCCCGCGGCAGTAAGTAACCTCGCCACCAGCAGTCCAACCAGCAGCAGCATCACGCTGACCTGGACCGCCCCCGGCGATGATGGCACCACCGGCACGGCCACCAGTACGATATCCGCTACCGCACGGGCGGGGCGGTCAATGACAGCAACTGGGCCAGTGCCACGCAGGTAACGGGCGAACCCACGCCCCTGGCGGCAGGCAACAACCAGAGCATGCTCATCAGCGGCTTGTCAGCCAGCACCACCTACTACTTCGCCATGAAGACCTCCGATGAGGTGCCGAACGTCTCGGCCATCTCCAACAGCCCGAGCGGCACGACCTCGGCCGGCTCGGGGAACAACAAGCCGATCCTGGGCCAGAGCGACTTCGTGTACCAGGGCTATTACATCGTCCAGAACGGCGGAGACTTCCAGGAGCTCTACTGGGGACAGGGCTTCACACACCGCTACGTCGGCGGGCAACTGCGGTTCCTGGCCTTGAGCCACATCCACCTGGGGGCGTACCTGCCGCTGGTCGAATTCGCCTCGCCTGCCAGTGGCCTGGGCGGCACGGTCACCGCAAAAACCAACTGGTGGGACAACATCTGGGCCGGAACGGGGACCGACTACCTTGGGTGGACCGGTTTGTGGTATGAAGAGGCCAACAACCGGCTCTGGACGACCTCGGCCGTGGACTATCCCGACGATACCCAGGGGGCTTTTACCAAGGCGATCGCCGTGCGCACGCTCAACAGCGACGGAACGATCTCCAACGCGGCGGGTCCCTGGGGGCTCCAGGGCATCCAGCAGCGTCGCGTCTATGGCGGTGTTGTCGGCGTCCCGTCGTGGTTCCAGACCACCTACGGCACGGGCCCCTACGCGACCGGCTGGGGCGGCTATGCCAGCCGTATGTCTGCGGGCGGAGGCGTATCCCTGGGACCTACATTCTACACCTTCCCTGAACCGACGGGTTATCCCGCTGGCAATGACACCATCCCGACCTCGGCGTTCAAGGCGCTGATGGATCACAGTGCCGCCCTGTTGGGCGCCGACTGGTATGCCAACGGTGTCCCAACGTCCTTCGACCGCGGCGTCCGCAACACTGACGTGATCAACCAGTACGACACCCCGTACTGGCAGTCGCCGGCTCCCGACGGGCTCGGACGCTGGACCTGGGGCGACAGTAACTGGAACACCGGCTGCTGGATCGAAACGTCCGACAAGCAAGGCTTCATCCTGATCCCGCTGCTGTGCAGCGGCAGGACCTGGTATGAGACCTCCACACTGCACTGCGAGCACATGACGACGGAGATCCAGGTGTTCGATCCGAACATGCTGGGCCAGGTGGCCCAGGGCACCCGAGCATCGTGGAACACGTACCCGACGAACCGGTGGGAGATCACCAGTGTCTGCACGCCGCTGGGGTTGATGTGGGGTCATGACGGCAACGGCACGCAGGGCGGGCCCTCCGGCACACGTACGACTCAACCACCCAGACGCTCTATATATACTGCCAGGGCGGCACGGGCGGTAATTCGTACATCCTGGTTTACCACGTGAACTGAGTGCCTGCGAGCAGACTGTCTGACTGACAGCCGTATCACAACCGACGCCGCGGACCCCGAAGGTCCGCGGCGACTTTTTGCGCAGGCAGGATGTGGCGTTGGAGCAACACGAAGCTCAGAAAACGCAACATGGCCACGGGCCTCGATGCCCGGGACCCGCACAGGTAAAGTGCTAGAACACAACGATTTGCCGACGAGACGGATAGTGACCCAACCGCAATTCGGATGTCTACACTTGCCACAATAGATGCGGTACAGGTCCTTACTCCAAGAGGACTTACGCGCGACTCGTGTGGCAAGTGTAGCACTGCCGGGGACATCGGAATATCCGCGGCACTCGAAACGGACACCCCTGGTTGCGATCGCATCCCGCGGGAAAGCTGGTCATCTGGCATGGAAATTGCAAAGGCGGTCACTCGTTCGTTCGGCGAAGCAGCCGGAAGGGGTCTGTTCTTTGACTGACAGGCTCCGGCCGGCAGGGCCGTCAAGGGCGCCCCGAGGTGCCGGACCCCGGGCCCCGGCAGGTGCTGTCTTGCTCTGGAAGCCCTGTCGTACGCGCCTAAGCCGATGACACCGGCGATGCCGAGGACAGCCGATTTGCTGGCGGTCCGCCGGAGCTGTGTATAGATAGTGTCCTCTCTCCCCTGGTAGAAGGGTCGCGGCCCACAAGACCGCGACCCTTTTCATTTGGTCGGGGGAAGATAGGATGTGGTGGATTTCCCAGAGCGAGAACGGCTGCAACGTCTGACGGAGCGTATCGTGCGGTTCATCCGACACCCCAGCGAAGACACTCCGCGAGGTCACACGAAGGACGCCATCGAGCGAATGATCGTGACCCGCGGCCTCAAGATCGGCGACAAGCTGCCGACCTATCGCGATCTGGCCCTCCATTTCGGCATCGCCGTGCGAACCATCGAACGCGTGATGCGGCAACTGGCCGACCAGGGCACCGTGCAGCTGCTGCACGGCAAGGGGGCGTTCGTCCGCAGGGTGCCGGCCGGCAGCGGCCGGCTCGCGGAGGTCGGCCTGGTCTACCCGGCCTCGCGGATCCACCTGCTGGAGACGGAGTATCTGAACCGGATCCTGACAGGGGCGATCGCGGCCTGCGACGCCCACCAGGTCGACTTGCAGATCTTCTCCCTGCGGACCGCGGAAGAAAGAAGCGAGCCGCTGCCGGCCCGGGACGTTGCGTTGCGCGTGGACGGGGTGATCTTGCTCGGCGTACTCCACGAGCCCTACATCGCCCAGTTCGCGGGGGAGGCCCTGCCGCTGGTGCTGACCGACGCGCAGAGTCCCTCGCCGATCCACTGCATCAGCGTCGATAACGCCTCGGCGGTCAATCAGGTCATGGACCACCTCCATGCCCTCGGGCATCGCCGCATCGCGTACGCGGACGCCCGATCCCAGGATGATCTGGCGACCTCGAGCGAGCCGAAGAGGATTGAGTCGGCTGACACGCGGGAGCGGCGCGAAGCCTATCTGGCGGCGCTGCAGCGGCTGGGCTTGGACTACCAGAGGATCATTGCCGAGGAGATGCAGGCCGAGCCTTCGCAGCTGGAAGCCTTCGTCGCGTCGCTGACGCGCGACAGCCACAGACCCACGGCCATCCTCACGTATGACGACGGCACGGCACGCCGGCTCTTTCGGGCCCTGATCCGGACCAGCCTGCACGTCCCGCGGGACATCTCACTGGCCGCAGCGGTCGGCACGCACAGCGGGACGGTCGTCGAAGGGCACCTGATCACCTGCGGTATTGCGGACTTCCGCGACATGGGCTGGAGGGCCATCATGGCTCTGCATCATCAGGCCACCGGACGGCGAGCGCACAAGCAGGGCCTGGAGCGGGTCACGTGCGCGCTGCAAACGGGGACCACGACGGCAAATGCTCCCAGGAGATAGGACCTGTCGTTCGATCCGGCGGCAGTCTGCGACCCAGCTGACCGGTCCATCGGATACTCGAGGGAGTTTATCGGCCCCTGGGCCGGGAACAGAGCCGTCTTTTTGATTGACCCGCACCACGCAAATACGCTATACTGAGGCCTGGTGTGGCAACTGTAGACCTGCGTCTACACGTATAGCTGGAATATGTGCGCGCCCGCCCGGACGGCCACAGTGACGGTCAAAGCCTGCAGGCGGGGGCCACCGGTTTCTATTCCTGGTCGCGAGAGGGAGAGAGTATGAGGCGCCTGTCTTCGGTCGTGCCCGTGGTCTGCCTGCTGGCTGGCAGTGTACTTGCCGCGGATTTCACCTGGACCGGCAATGCCTACGTGTCCGGCAATGAGGCAACCCGCTATTGGAACCTCACCGGGAACTGGAACCCCAGCGGCCTGCCCGCCGCGGGGCAATCGGGCCTGGTCAACATCTCCAACAAGTACGCCGTCGCCAACGCCGACCTGGCGGGTTCCCCGGCCATCGAGGTGGCCACGGGCGGCATGGTCGTGCATAACAACGGCGCAACGCTGAGCACACCGGTAACGCTGTCCGGCGGGACGTGGCACATGTGCCCGGCACTGACGACGTACCCGTGGGGCCCGGACCGCACGCTCAACGCGTCCCTGACTGTGACGGCGCCATCGTACATGAAGGGCGGCCGCGGCAACACGATGTATATCAACGGCGCCCTGACGGGCAGCAGCCTGCTGACCTTCCAGGCCACGGACAACTACCAGACCGACGGCCCGGATTGGGTCTTCACGGTCGCCAACAGCACCTTTTCCGGCGGGGTGGTGATTGATACGGGCAACTACGGGACGGTCTGGGCCAATGCCAGCCGGGCGCTGGGCACCGGCGACATCACGGTCCGCTCAACCGGGACCCTGCGGTTCGGCGCCAACCAGGACTACAGCGGCGCCACCCGCACCCCCGTGATCTACCTCGAGGGTGGCAGCACGGCCACGGCCGACAGCCTGAACAGCGCGACGTTCCCGTTCAACATCGTCGTGCAGATGCCGGCGGCACTGTCGCGGCTGGGATTCCCATGGGCTGGGCCAGCAACGACATCTACAGCGGCTCGATCACGCTCAACGGGCCGCTGACCTTCGCCGGCTCGCGATGCCATGACCAGGTCAATTTCACCGTCTCCGGCGAAATCAGCGGCAACTACCCCGTGACGGTCAACACGACCGACCAGTACCAGGGCGCCCGTGGCATGGTGGTCCTGTCCAACGCGAGCAACAGCTTCGCCAGCACGACCATCCAGATGGGCTACCTGAAGGCGACCTCCGAGGGCGCCCTGTCCACCGGCCCGATCACGATCTACAACCCCGACAGCTGGACCAAGCTCTACCTGGACAAGCCGACCAGCGCCAGCTGGACCCTCACCAACAACATCACCTCCAGCAGCACGATCCAGGTCGAGGACGGCTCGGCCAGCTACACGCTCACCTGTGCCGGCTCGACGGTCACGGTGGGCACGAGCGGGACGTCCGCCGCAACGATGTCGGTCGTCGGCAACCTGGCCTTCGCCCAGAACGGCGGGACGCCCGCCACGCTGAACATCGACGTGATCGGCTCGGGCTCGCCGGTGGTCGTCACGAACGACCTGCTGGCCGTCAGCAAGAACCTCTCCGGCCTGTCCAACGCCAATCTGAACATCTCCATCACCGGGGCGGAGTTCGTCGACCTGGCAGGCAAGACGCTGACGATCGCCACGTGCCTGAACGACGTGAGCAGCCAGGCGTTCAATGCCATCACCTACCCGACGGGCTGGAAAGGCACCGTGATCTACGGCAACGGTTTCGTGAAGCTGCAACTGGTGCCGGAAGGCGAGAGTCGCCCGGTGCTCGATCTGAACCCCAAGAGCCTGAGCTACAGCATCAAGGCCAGCGAGCCGAACCCCGCGGCTGCGCCGGTGCAGGTGAAGAACGTGGGCTTCGGGACGAGCCACTGGACCGCGGGGGTCCGGGCCCCGGCACCATCCTGGATCTCGTTGAGCAACACCAGCGGCAGCGACAATGACTCGTTCCTGGTCAACATCAACCGCCAGGGCCTGGCGACCGGCACGTACACCGCATACGTCGATGTGGTCGATGGCGGCGCCGCCAACAGCCCGCAGACGCTGACCGTCGTCCTGCAGGCCCGGCCCGACGCGGAGGCCAGCACACATTCGTTCACGAACACGGCCCGCGGCACACACCCGGGCACGCTGAGCATCGCCGGCAGCAATATCAACGTGAACCTCTCGTCGCTGCCGGCCGGCACGCAGATCTTCCGCGCGATCCTGGTCCCGCACTCGGGCGGCTTTGGCGGCAGCAGCAACGCGACCTTGCCGTTGAAGGTCCAGTCGGCGGACGCCGCCGGGGTCTGGCTGCCCACCCTGGCGCCGCGCTACCTGACGATTGATTGCACGGCGGCGGCCCAGCGGGCCTTGCTGGCCGGCGACAAGACGCTCCATCTGAACCTGGTCTCTTACCCGGCCGGCCTGGGCTCGGAGGTCCGCCTGGACGTCTCGTCCACCGCCCCGACCGCCAGCACAATCCAGCAGGTGAGCGGCCTGCAGGCGATGCACCGCGACGGTGACACGATGCTGACCTTTGCCGAGGTCAACCCGCCGGTGACCAATCCGACCCCGACGCTGAGCGATCTGCAGACCGCCCAGTCGGCGATGGACACGCCCAACGAGATCCGCTATCGCATCTACCGCTCGAGCAGTCCGATCGACGCGGTCACGGTTCGCACAGCGGAGCTGGTCGATGAGATTCAGCCGATGAGCGGCTGGAACTGGACCATCACCACGACCAACGTCATCCCGACCCTGCCGGTGGACGATATGGTCTACTCGGCCGTCGGCATGGGCATCTACGTCCGCCGCGCCCAGGCGGCCGGCAGCACCTACTACGCGGTCAGCCGGGCCGTCAACGGCGAGGAGGATCTGTCTCTATGGGTACCGAACGCCAATAGTTTGGCCGCGTCGGTGGCTGAGTCGGTCGGCACGGGCATGGTCCTGAAGTACAATCAGATCGGTCCGACGAGCTTCCAGTACGTCGACAACGCCACGCTGAACTACTACATCCGCTGGGAGTGCCCGCCGACCTGGAACACGCCGAGCTATCCGCACAATTACCTGGTGGCGGTCCCGCCGGTGACCGTCTCGCCGCGGCCGGTGGACGTCGGTCTGCACTGCTGGGGCGGGAGCATGGACGGCTGCTGGGGCTGGTGGTACGAGTACGACCACGGCGCCCTGCTGGTCACGACCAACCAGATCCCGTACGACTGGTGGACCGGCTACCACGAGAACAACGGCACGATCAAGCCGTGGACCAACGTGGAAGGCAACGCCGGCGGGGTAATCCACAACTACCCGCAGAAGCGGATCTGGTCCTTCGTCGAAGACTTCGTCATGACCCACTGGACGGTGGACTTCAACCACATCCTCCTGGCGGGCCAGTCGATGGGCGGCAGCGGCGCCAGCATGTGGGGCATGCGGGCGGGCGACAAGTTCGCCTACATCAACAGCTGGGTGGGCGTGCACATCCCGCGGCTGACGCCGACGTTCGAGAGTTCCTACGCGGAGGTCTTCGGCCAGGAGTCGTGGGCCTGCCTCTACGAGGACACGGGCCTGAACGTCTGGGACTACTGGGACAACAACCAGTGGCTGCGCAGCCACGTCTCGACCGAGACGCCGTTTATCACCTTCACCAACGGCAAGAACGACGGCGCGATCGGCTGGCAGCAGGCGTGGATGATGGCCAAGGCGTGCCAGGAGACCCGCAGGCCGCACCTGTTTACCTGGGGCCAGGGCGGCCACAGCCAGCGGGCCTCCATGCCGGGCACCTTGAGCGACCGCTACATCAACATCGACATCAACCTGACCGACACGCTGCCGGCCTTCACGTACTGCTCGATCGACAACAACCCGGGCAACGGCAGCGATACCGATGGCGACGACAGCGGCATGCTCAACGGCTACCTGCTCTGGCAGCCGCAGGATTCGACCGACACCGCCGCCAGGTGGGAGATGACCTGCCTGCTGATCGACGCCAGCCCGGCCCCGACGTGCACCGTGGACGTCACGCCGCGTCGCTGCCAGGCCTTCGGCCCGCGGCCGGGCATGTACTGCGAGTGGACCAACACCGACATCGCCACCGGTACGGCCATCCAGTCCGGCACGGTGCAGGTGGATGCCAACGGCCTGGTGAACGTCCCGCAGACGACGGTCAAGAAGACGAAGAACCGCATCGCCATCACGATCGTCGGTGACATCGAGCCGGATGGCAGTGTCGACGTCATCGACCTGCTGTACTTCATCGACGCCTTCGGCAGCATGACCGGCGACGCGAACTACAACGCCGCCGCCGACCTCAACCATGACGGCAGTGTCGACGTGATCGACCTGCTGATACTGATAGACAACTTCGGCAAGTAGAACGTCTTTCCGTGGTCCGTTGTCCGTGGTCCATCGTCAGTCGACTGTTGTCAGTTGACTGTTGACTGTTGCTACAGCTTCTGACCGAAAAAAGTGGCCAAAGGCCTCGGGAGCAGGCCCGCATCCGTCGACCGGAACGGCGCACGGCCTGCGGGCAAACCAAGTGCCTGTTTTTTGGAAGCGGAGGGAGCCTGTGAAACGCATTCTGTGCCTTGCCGTTCTTGCTTGTGTGTCCGCCAGCCGAGCGCAGGCCACGATTGTGACGCTCAAGCCCTACAACGGAGTCGGCGTCACCCTGGCCGCCGTGTACGACACCGAACTGTCGAACTACGGCACGGAGAACCTGTACAATTACGGCGGCAAGAGCAGCTACACCGACCTGTTTCAGACGGCACGGGTCTACCTGGTCCGGTTCGACCTGAGCGCGATTCCTAACCTTTCGCAGGTCACCGCGGTCAACGCCGCGACGCTGCGGATCTACCGCCTGGGATACTCCTTCCACAACGACAACCTCCAGGTGGGTCAGCTGGCGCAGGGCTGGGTCCAGGGCACGGGGGACGGCGGCTGGGCCGGCGCCTGCGACGGCGCGCAGTGGTTCGCCCGCAACGCCGGCACCACCGTTCCGAAGGGTTCCCTGGTCAGCGACGGCAATGGGATCTACCACCTCAATGGGGTGACCAATCTGGCCAATGACCCCGTCAACACCGGCGGATACTTCGTCCGCATGGCCGGCTCGCCCGGCAACTACAACAATGCCGGACAGGGCGGCCTCTATACCGTCTACACCTCCCTGGCGGCCCTGACGGCGGCGGGCGGCACGCGAGGCTGTTTCTGGGATAGCGTCAACAGCCGGCTGTACGTGAACAAGAACGACTCCGATGTCCGCTGGTACAGCAGCTCGGACCTGTGGGACACCCCTGGAGCGCCGGTCACTGGCAGCTACGTCAACGATAACGCCTACCCGACCGCTCCGACCGTGCCGGGGTGGGTGGGCTTCAACATCTCCGCCATCGCCCAGAACTGGATCACGGGCGGCCAGGCCAACTATGGCGTTCGCATGATGCAGCCTGCAAACTGCCAGAACGACGTGGCCTCCAGCCGCTACACGACCGATCCGACGCTTACGCCCGAACTGGTCCTCGACCTGCAGTACGGACCGCCGCCCACCCAACCGGCCATCAAGCTCGGTTCCCGCCACACTGAGCTTCAGCGGCCATGCCGCCGACCCGTTGCCGGCGACACAAGGCGTCCTGGTGCAGAACACCGGGATCGGCACGCTGCACTGGACCGCAGCCGTGCGCACCCCGGCCCCCGCCTGGATCTCGCTGGGCAACGCGAGCGGGACGGACAACGGCTCGTTCAACGTGGGCGTCAACTGGCAGGGCATGTCCGCCGGTACGTACACGGCCTATGTGGATGTGACCGATGCGAATGCCTCCAACTCACCGCAGACCGTAACCGTTACGCTGCAGGTCCTGCCGCCGCCTCAGCCCGCGATTACGCTCGTCCCCGCTACGCTGAGTTTCACAGGCCATGCCGTGGATCCAACCCCAGCCGCACAGGGCGTGCAGGTGCAGAATAGCGGCGCCGGCACGCTGCACTGGACCGCAGCCGTGCGCGCCCCGGCTCCCGCCTGGATCTCGCTGGGTAACGCGAGCGGGACGGACAACGGCTCGTTGAGCGCGAGCGTGAACTGGCAAGGCATGGCGGCGGGCACGTACACCGCGTACGTCGATGTCACGGACCCGAGCGCGTCCAATTCGCCCCAGACGGCGACTGTCACGATGCAGGTCCTTCCGCCCCCCCGGCCGACCATCCAGTTGGCGCCCGCATCGCTGACCTTCGCCGCCAAAGCCACCGATCCGACGCCCGCCGCGCAAAGCGTAACGGTCCAGAACACCGGTACGGCCCCTCTGAACTGGACCGCGGCCGTCCGGGCGCCGGTCGCCGGCTGGATTGCCTTGACCAGCCCGACCGGCACCGACAACGGCACGTTCGGCGTCAGCGTCAATCTCCAGGGCCTGTCCCCCGGCCTCTATACCGCGTGCGTGGATGTAACCGACCCCAGCGCGACCAACACGCCGCAGACGGCAACGGTCACGCTCCAGGTCCGCTCGCAGTCGCCGGCCGCGACACACTCGTTCACCAACACCGCGCGCGGGCGCACCCCAACGCCCTGACACTCAGCTCGTCCACGATCACGGTCGACCTCTCATCGCTGCCGGCTGGAACGAGCGTCTACCGGGCCATCCTGGTGCCGCACCTGGGCGGCAACAACGGCGGGTACCCCGGCGCGGACCGGTCCGCCTCGCCGATGCAAATCGCTTCCGCCGATGCCCCGGGCGTCTGGCTGCAGGCGTTCGCCCCACAGTATTTGGCGCTCGACTGCACGGCGGCCGTGCAACGGGCCGTACAAGCCAGCCCCAGGGCCCTGCACCTGAACGTGCAGTCCTGGCCTGGCTGGAACACGGGCCAGGAATTCCGCCTGGACGTCTGGTGCAACGTGGACGCCGTTCACGCCGTCCAGCAGGTCACCGGCGTCCAGACCACTCACGGCAATGGCGACACGATGATCACGTTCGCCGAGGTGAATCCCCTGGTCACCAATCCGACGCCACTGGGTTCCGACCTGAATGCGGCGCGAGCGAACATGGATAATCCCAACGAGGTCCGTTACCGCATCTACCGCTCGAGTTCGCCGATCGACGCCACGACCGTCCTGACGGCTGAGCTGGTGGATGAGATCGCTCCCATGAGCGGCTGGAACTGGACCTTCACGCCGTCCGACTGGAACAGCGCGACGATTCCCACACTGCCGGTGGCGAACCTGACGCCCTCGGCCCCGGGCACGGGCATCTACGTCCGCCGGGCACAGACAGCCCAGGCGGTCTACTACGCCGTCAGCCGCAGCGTCAACGGCGAAGAGGACCTGAGCAGCTGGACGACCAGTCAGAACTGTAGCGGCGCGGCGGTCGCCGAATCGACCGGCACCGGCATGGTGCTGGAATGGAAGACGACCACGCCGGGCTCGTTCGACTTCGTCAACAATCCGACAATGCACTACTACGCCAAGTGGGAGTGCCCGCCGAATTACAACATCCCCAGCTACGCGCACAACTACCTGGTGGCGGTGCCCCCGAACCTTGCCAACCCCTGCCCGGTCGACGTCGCCCTGCACTGCTGGGGAGGCAGCTATGAAGGCGGCTACGACTGGTGGTACGAGGCCGAAAGCGGGGGACTGCTCGTAGCCACCAATGAGATTCCTTATGACTGGTGGGTGGCCTTCCACGAGAATGCCGGGAGGCTGCGCCCGTGGACGAACGTCGACGGCAATGGCGGCGGCGTCTGCCGCAGCTTCTCGCAGAACCGCATCTGGTCCTTCTGCCAAGGCTTCGTGGCAACGCACTGGAATGTCGACCCCAACCACACGTTCGTCTCAGGCGGTTCCATGGGAGGCAGCGGTTCGTGCATGTGGGGCATCCGGGCCGGCGACAAGTTCTCCTACATCGACAGACTGGGTGGGCGTACACATCCCGCGGCTGACGCCGACGTTCGAGGGTTCGTACGCGCAGGTCTTCGGCCAGGAGTCGTGGGCCTGTCTCTTCGAGAACACGGGCCTGAACGTCTGGGACTACTGGGACGACAACCAGTGGCTGCGATCACACGTTTCCAGCGATACGCCGTTCGTGTGCTTCTCCAACGGCAAGAATGATGGCGCGATCGGCTGGCCGCAGGCCCAGATGTTTGCCACGGCCCTGCAGCAGACCCGCCGGCCGCACCTGTTCACCTGGGGCCAGAACGGCCATGGCCAGCGCGCCACCTTGCCGGGTACGCTCTCGGACCGCTACATCGGGATTACGATCGACAAGGACAAGACGCTGCCGGCCTTTACGTACTGCTCGATCGACAACAACCCGGGCAACGGCAGCGATACCGATGGCGACGACAGCGGCATGCTCAACGGCTACCTGCTCTGGCAGCCGCAGGATTCGACCGACACCGCCGCCAGGTGGGAGATGACCTGCCTGCTGATCGACGCCAGCCCGGCCCCGACGTGCACCGTGGACGTCACGCCGCGTCGCTGCCAGGCCTTCGGCCCGCGGCCGGGCATGTACTGCGAGTGGACCAACACCGACATCGCCACCGGTACGGCCATCCAGTCCGGCACGGTGCAGGTGGATGCCAACGGCCTGGTGAACGTCCCGCAGACGACGGTCAAGAAGACGAAGAACCGCATCGCCATCACGATCGTCGGTGACATCGAGCCGGATGGCAGTGTCGACGTCATCGACCTGCTGTACTTCATCGACGCCTTCGGCAGCATGACCGGCGACGCGAACTACAACGCCGCCGCCGACCTCAACCATGACGGCAGTGTCGACGTGATCGACCTGCTGATGTTGATAGATAACTTCGGCAAGTAGAAGGAGGAAAACCCATGCGGTGCTCTACTGCGTTAGCGGCTGTCCTGTGTCTGGTTGGCACGTCTCTGGCGAGTGAGACCTATGACGCGCCAAGCAAGACGCTGACGGTGACGGCGGACTCGCTCGCGTCCACCATCGATCCGCTCGGCGAGTCGCAGGACTTCAACCCGGCTACGTACAGCGTCCCAGCCATGACCAAGGACGCCTTCAATGCCCTCACGGGCCTGAAGACCATCACCTTCAACGGCGCTCCCAACGTGCGGCAGGGGACCACCAGCATCATCGCCTACTACGACGCCACCAACTATGTCACCTTCAGCGGCTTCGGCAACGTGGCCGGCTACAACTATGGTGGCGGCATCAGTTCCGGACGCCGGGCCCACTCCGGCGCATCGGACTGGATGCAGTTGGGCCTGGTCGCCGGCGATGCCGCCAGCGGACCGTTTCATCCGGATGCCTCCACGTCAGGCCAGGAGGGCCTCAACTGGCTCAAGATGAGCATCGCCGTCAGCGATGCCAACAAGGGCGTCAGCGCCATCGGGTTCATCCTCGACGGGCGCGACGATCAGAACACCCAGGACGGCAGCATCTGGGTGACCTTCAGCGACGCCAGCGAAGTCCAAATCCCCTACAGCACCTTCGGCGGCGTGGCCGGCAGCGGGTTGTTCTTCGGCTACCAGGCCCCGGCCGGCAAGTTCATCACCGGCATCGAGGGGACCCGCCTGAACAAGAGCGGCAACAGCTACCTCGCCCTGGACGACTTGACCTTCGTGCTGGTGGACAAGGCGGCGCCCATCCCGCCGGCGACGGTCGCGGACCTGGCCTGCGCCAGCGCGACCGACACCAGTGTCACACTGACCTGGACCGCGCCCGGCGACAACGGCAACACCGGGACGGCCGCGAGCTACGACATCCGCTACTCGACCGCGACCATCACCGAGGCCAACTGGGCGGCCGCTGCGCAGGTAACGGGCGAACCGGCCCCAGCCGTTGCGGGCACGGGCCAGTCGATGGTCGTGCCGGGCCTGAACGCCTACACGGTCTACTTCTTTGCGATCAAGACCACGAGCCAGGGAGGCCTGACCTCGCAGCTGTCCAACGTACCGAGCATCCGCACGGCGGCGGCCACGAACGACACGATCCCCCCGCTGCCGATAACGAACCTGTCGACCAGCAACGCCAGCTACACCACCATGACGCTGAACTGGACGGCCCCGGCCGACCCGAACTCGGCGTGCGCGGCCTACGACATCCGCTGGTCCGACGCGCCCATCACGGACGCCAGCTGGGACAGCGCGACGGTGGTCGCGGGCACTCCGACGCCGCATACGCCCGGGATGAGCCAGTACTTCGTCGTCGGCGGCCTGCGGCCCGGCAAGACGTACTCCTTCGCCATCAAGACGAGTGATGCGGCCGCCAACGTCTCCGCCCTGTCCAACATCGCCAGCGGCGCGACCATCGCGGCTCCGGCGCAGGCCGGCAAGCTGCTGCTGGGGCAGCCCGACTTCCGGTACAAGGGCTACTACAAGGTCCTGCGGGACGGCAACTACGCCAACCTGGCCGAACTGGAGTATGGCCAGGGCTTCACCCACCGCTACGTGAACGGGCAGCTGCGGTTCCTGACCATGTCCTTCTTCGGCAACGTCACCGGCGGAGGCTATCAATTGATCGAGTTCGCAGCCCCGGCCTCCATCGGCGGGACCGTCACGGCGCGGACCAACCATTGGTCGGACATCTGGGCCGGGACCGATCTGGGCAGCGGCGGAGTCTGGGTCGGCCTGTGGTTTGAGCAGGCCAAGAACCGGCTCTGGTCGACGTGGGGCATCGATTACCCGGACGACGTGGCCGCTGCGTACACCAAGTCATTCGTCGTTCGCACGCTCAACGACGACGGCACAATCTCCAACGTAGGCGGCTCCTGGGGCCTTGCCGGCGTGCAGCAGCGGAGGGTCTACGGCGGCGTGGTGGGGATTCCGCAGTGGTTCCAGGATCTGTACGGCGTCGCGCCGTACGCGGCCGGCTGGGGCGGCTATGCCAGCCGCATGGGTCTGGGCGTATCCATGGGACCCACTTTCTATGCGATGCCTGAACCCACAGCATACCCGGCAGGTGATATCCCGACTTCGGCCTTCAAAACGCTTATGGACCACAGCAGCGGCACGCTGGGAGGCGACTGGTACGCCGCCGGGCACCCGGTGTCCTTCGACCGCGGCGTCCGCAACAGCAACGTGAAAGATGACTACGATACTCCCAACTGGCAGTCGCCGGCCCCCGACGGCCTGGGCCGCTGGACCTGGGGCGACAGCAACTGGAACACCGGCTGCTGGATCGAGACGCCCAACCGGTTCGGCTTTGTCACCGTGCCGAAGCTGTGCAACGGCCGGACCTGGTACGAGACCTCCACGCTGCACTGCGAAAGCCAGTCGGCGGAAATCCAGGTCTTCGACCCGCGCGAGATCGGGCAGGTCGCCCTCGGCGCCGGGCCAGCTGGAACACCTACCCCGCCAGCCGCTGGGACATCACCGGCGACTGCCTGCCGTTTGGCCTGATGTGGGGCCGTAGCGGCAACGGTCCCGATGGCGGTCCGTGCGGGGCGAGCTACGATGCCACCACGCAGCAGCTGTACGTCTACTGTGTGCACGGCACCGCTTCCTGTTCGTACATCCTGGTCTACGACGTCGGCCCCATCGACGGCGACGTCAACAGCGACAATCACGTGGACGTGATTGACCTGCTGTACCTAGTCGATGCCTTCGGGTCCCTCGCGGGCGATCCCAACTACGACATCGCCTGCGACTTCAACGGCGACGGCAGCGTGGACGTCATTGACCTGCTGATGATGGTTGACAACTTCGGGATGTAGAGCGCCGCGCCGGCGCGACAAGTCATGCGCAATGGACCGACGGGCGAGACCCGGCGGCGCCGGCCGTGGGCCGCGCCCCGTGTCACCCGTGGGCAAGATGTGCGTGTCAAATACGAGTGTCGTATCTGTCACACAATGTGTTCCGCTTTTTTGAGCTCAGCAAAGGAGAAGACGCATGAGATGCTCAGTTGCACTGATGGTTGTGGCGTGTCTGGTCGGAACGTGCCTGGCCAGCGAAACCTACGACGCGGGCACCAAGACGCTGACGGTGACGGCGGACTCCCTGGCGGCAACGGTCGATCCGCTGGGCCAACAGCAGGACTTCAACGCCGCCACGTACTCCGTACCGGCCATGACCAAGGACGATTTCAATGCCTTGCCCGGCCTGAAGACGATCACCTTCAATTCGGGTCCGGATGCGCGTCAGGGGACCACGTCGATCATTGCCTACTACGACGCCACCAACACCGTCACCTTCAACCACTTCGGCAACTCCGTCGGTTACAACTACAGCGGCGGCTGGAGCGCCGGACGCAATGCGCATTCCGGGACACAGCCCTATAACGATCTGGGGACGGTGGGCGGCGATGCCCTGGGTGGCCCGTTCCATGGCGATGCGGCTACGCCTGGCTTGGAGGGTCTCAACTGGTTCAAGACCAGCATTGCCGTCAGTGAGGCAGGCAGGGGGGTCATCGCCCTTGGGTTCATCATTGACGGGCGCGACGATCAGCCCACCCAGGACGGCAATATCTGGGTGACGCTGAGCGACGCCACGGAAGTGCAGTTGCCCTATACCCCGTTCGGCGGAGTGGCTGGAAGCGGGCTGTTTTTCGGCTACCAGGCCCCGGCCGGCCTGTTCATCACGGCCATTGAAGGCACCCGCCTGGACAAGTCCGGCAACAGTTTCCTCGCGCTGGACGACCTGACGTTCGTGCTGAGCAGCCCGGCGCTGGTTGGCGACGTCAACAATGACGGCTGCGTCGACGTGGTTGACCTGCTGTACCTGGTGGATGCCTTCGGGGCCGTCACGGGCGATGCGAACTATAACCCCGCCTGTGATTTCAACAGCGACGGCAGCGTGGACGTGATCGACTTGCTGACGATGGTAGACAACTTCGGCACGTGCCTGTAGTTGTCAGTTGTCAGTTGTCAGTTGTCATGTAACCGTTGTCCATTGACCATTGGCTGCTGACCGTTGACGGTGGTCAGAATCAACGGTCAGCAGTCATGGTCTGTCCAGAAACGGGTTCCGTACGTGGGTGCCACGGCATTACAGGAGAAGGTTATGAAACGGATCTGCCCGGACTTGCGAGGTCGTTACATACTCCCGCTGACCTTGTTGGCGCTGTGCGCGGGCAATGCCGTGGCGGTGGACTACACTTGGAACGGCTCCAACGCGGTCTGGAACGACGCGACGCGCTGGACGCCGGCAGGCGGGCCGCCCGCTGGCGCCGCTGACACCGGCACGGTCGGCTCCGGCACGGCCCAGGCAAACGTCAACCTCGGCACGGCCGGCAACCAGCCGACGATCCAGGTGACCGGTGCCGGCAAGGTGCAGCTGAACGTGAACACCTCCGGCCACACGTTCATCCTGGATGGCGGCAAGGTCTCGATGAACAGCCCGGGACGGTTCGGCACGCGGACGACGACCGACACGTGCAAGGTCCAGAACACTGGCACGTTCGAGGCCAACGGCGATACGTCTCTCCTGTATGTCAATGGCCTTATCCAGGACGGAACGTCACCGGGCAAGGTGCTGATCACCAGCCTCGTGCCGACCGGCGGCGGGGCGTGCACTGTCGCCTTCAATGGGACGGCACCCAACACCTACAGCGGCGGCACGCAGATCGATGCCGGCGGGTTGTCTGTCTACACAGCGGGCGGCCTGGGCACCGGCAACGTGCTGGTCAAGAGCGGAACGTTCCTGCGGATCGGGGCGGCGGGCGTCACGGCCCCGGCCGCCAGGATCACCGTCCAGAACGGCGGCAGTCTGCAGATGGGCAACAGCGTCAGCGGGGTGACGTTCAACTGCTCGGGGCACACGATCGAACTGCTCGACGGGGCCGAGGTGCAGCTCGTGCAGCCGGGGCGGTACGGCAGACTGCACGACGACGGACACCTTCCTGACCGTTGGCGGAACGGCTGGTTTCCGGATCACCAACGACAGCGGCAAGTTCTACCTGGACAGCTCGATCCAGGACGGTTCGTCGCCCGGCAAGATCTGGTATCGCACGCAGAACGTCACGAGCGACGGCGGGTATTATGTACGGACGCCCAACTCCTACACGGGCGGGACCGACATCGAGTACGGCGCCCGCGTCTACGTGAGCAACACGGCGGGCCTGAGCAGCGGTCCCGTCAAGGTTGCCACGGGCGGGTCGCTCTATCTCGACCAGACGCCGAATGCCAACTGGAACCTCGCGAACAACCTGGCCGGGGCCGCAACGATCCAGGTGGAAGACGGCTCGCCCAGCTACACCCTGACGGCCAGCGGCTCGACGATCAGCCCGGGCAACAGCGCCGCGGCGGCCGGCACGCTCACCATCGCCGGCAACCTGGCACTGGCCAAGAACGGCTCGACGCCGGTGACGCTGAACATCGACGTGATCGGCTCGGGCTCGCCGGTGGTCATCAGCAACGACCAGCTGGCTGTCACGCGGAGCGCCAGCGGACTGGCCAACGTGGCCCTGAACATCACGATCAGCGGGGCCAGCTACCAGGACCTGGCGGGCAAGACCCTTCCGATCCTGACCTGCAGCAACAACCTGGCGGGACAGGCCTTCTCGAGCGTGACCTATCCGGCGGGCTGGGCCGGCACGCTGACCTACGGCAACGGCAGCGTGACGCTACAGCTGCAGGCCTCGCCCGACGCCCCGCCTTCGACCGTCACGGACCTGGCGGCAGGCAGCGCGACGGCGTCGACAACAACATTGACCTGGACCGCCCCCGGTGCCCACGGGGTGACGGGCGCAGCCACGAGCTACGACATCCGCTACGCTACCGCCACCATCACCGACGCCAACTGGGGCAGTGCAACCCCGGTGACAGGCGCGCCGGCCCCCCAGCCCTACGGCACCCCGCAGAGCATGGTGGTGACAGGCCTGTGCCCGATACGACGTACTACTTCGCCATCAAGTCGATCAACGAGACACCGGCGACCTCGGCCCTGTCGAATATCACCTCGACCGTCACTCGGGTATCCGATGACGTTACCCCGCCGGCGGCGGTTGCGGACCTGGCGGGCAACTACCCGGGCAGTACGCACCTGATCCTGACGTGGACGGCCCCGGGCGACGACGGCAGCATCGGCACCGCCAGCAGTTACGACGTCCGCTACTCGATGAGCCCCATCACCGAGGCGAGCTGGGCGGCCGCCACGCAGGTGATCGGCGAACCGGCCCCGGCGGTCGCGGGGACGAAGCAGTCCATGAACATCACCGGCCTGCTGCCGAGCACCGATTACTACTTCGCCATCAAGACGGCGGACGAGGTGCCGAACTGGTCGGTCCTGTCCAACATCGCCGCCGCCCACACCGGCCCGGCCAGCAGCGACATCATCCCGCCCGCCGCGGTCACCGACCTGGCGGGTACCTGGCCCAGCGGCTCCACGTTCGACATCACCTGGACCGCCCCCGGTGACGACGGCATCTTCGGCACCGCTACGCTCTACGATATCCGCTACTCCAAGAGCGTTATCAGCGATGCCAACTGGGACGCCGCAACGCGCGTCACCTACGCCCCGGCACCGGCCGTCGCTGGCACCGGCCAGAGAATGACGATCCTGGGCGTGGATAACAACACCACGTACTACGTCGCCATGAAGACCGCCGATGAGGACTACAACTGGTCGGCTATTTCCAACTGCGCCAGCTTTGCCACGGTCGGCCCGGACGTTACATCTCCGGCACAAGTGACGGATCTGACGATCGGCAACATCGCCGCCACCTCGGTAATACTGACCTGGACGGTCACCGGCAATGACGGCATGTTCAACCTGGCAGCCGTCAACGACATCCGCTACAGCACTTCGCCGATCACCGACGACAGCTGGTTCTACACCGCTGTCAAGGTCACCGGCGAGCCGGTTCCGGCCTCGCCCGGTACGGTCCAGAGCATGACGGTCACCGGCCTGAACGAAGGCACCACGTACACCTTCGCGATTCGCGTTCTGGATGCGTGCATGAACTGGAGTCCGCTGTCCAACACCCCTTCGGCCACAACGTTGGCGGCCGCGGACGGCACGGCCCCCGCGGCCATCGCCGACCTGGCGGCGAGCCATCCGTCCAACACCACCGTGCGGCTGACCTGGACCGCCCCGGGCGATGATGGGAACTCCGGCACGGCCGCCGCCTACGACATCCGCTACTCGACGGGCCTCATCGGCGATGCCAGCTGGGCCGCCGCCACGCGGGTCACGGGCGTGCTGGCGCCGCAGGTAGCCGGCACAACGCAGACCTGGACGGTCTACGGCCTCTCGCCGAGCAGGACCTACTCCTTCGCGATCGAAGTCTACGGATGAGGCGGGCAACGCATCCGGCTTGTCCAACATCGTAACTGCCACGACCCTGGCCAGCAGCAATCTGAACAAGCCCGTGCTGACCCCGCAGGACTTCGAGTACCTGGTGCGTTCAAGCTGCCGTACAGTGACTTCGGACAATCGAATGCCTACTCCGACACGGGCATCGCGATTCGTCATGTCAACGGCAATCTCCAGATCCTGACCGGCGGCCATCGCTACACCGGCGACGCCATCTACGAATGCACCTTCCCGGGTTGGGGCGGCAGCCCCAGCACCTGGCCCCAGGCGACGACGATCCGGGAGTGGGGCACGGCTGTGTACGGCACGCCGAGCAAGAAACTCGTCAAGGGCGGCAGTGAGACCGGTTGGACACAAGGCATTATGTTCGATGAGGTCACCGGCCGGCTCTACTACTCCTTCGGCTCGTGGTATAACATCCCCAATACCAATGATCCGGCATTGGCCTGGGCCGAACTCAATACCAGCGGCCCGATTCCCCATGGTCCCTGGCAGGCGCCCGACGGGGTGTCGCATGCTCAGAGGATCCGTGGCGGCAGCCTCATCATCCCGGACTGGTTCGCCAATGCCTACCTGGGCGGCAGGAACCTCGGCCTGGGCTTTGGTGCCTACTACTCCGGCTACCAAGCTGCTCGAAGGGGCCGTACCTGGCGGCGGCGTACCACCCGCAAGACTCCGATACGCTTTTGAACATGGTGCCCCTGATCGATCATCCGGATGGCGAGATGGCGGCGCGTGACGCCGACTACTGGACCAACACCGCCCCCAATCCTGTCGGGGACGCCGGGGTCTGGACCTTCGGCGATTCGATCCACGGCGGCTGCGTCTGGATCGACCTGCCCGACAAGCACGGCGTGCTCTATGCGTCGATCATGGGCCACGGCAATATCTCCTACATCCACAGCGATATCTACAGCAAGCGAAAGGAAGCCCACTGGTGGATCTACGATCCGAAGGACCTGGCGGCGGTCGCCCAGGGAACCCAACAGCCGTGGGACCCGCAGCCGCAGACCTGGATGGTCCAGTACAGCCCGCGCCAGCCGCCGACCAGCCCGGCATGGCCTTCGACCCGCAGACGCGCACGTTGTTCGTCCTGGTGAACAACAGCTACCTGTATGGCACTGATCTCTATGAGCCGCTGGTCCAAGGCTACCGGATCAAGGAGGACTTCATGGCCGGCGACGTTAACAAGGACGGCTACGTCGACGTGATCGACCTCTTGTACCTGATTGACGCCTTCGGAGCCGCCACCGGCGACCCGCACTACGACGCCGGCTGCGACTTCAACAGCGACGGCACCGTGGACGTAATCGACCTGCTGATGATGATCGACAACTTCGGGAGGTAGGCGGCAGGTTACAGGAAACAGGTCACAGGGGACAGCCGGCAACGACAGGTGCGGCCCGGTTGGCAGAAAGCCAGCCGGGCCGCGTTCCATTTGACCCGATGCCGCAGAGTCGCGCGGGCTGTCGCGCCGGCGAGTGGGCGGGTACAATCCGGCCTGCCGAACCGAGGCGGTTCCGTGCAGAAGCGCAGGCCGTTTATTACGAGGATACGCCGTGGCGGATAAGTCCAGGGACGTTGCGCCGGAGAAACTCGACAAGAACATGCAGATCGTCCAGCCGACCGGTCTGGCGGCCCTGCAGTGGCACTGCCCCAAACAGGCGCCGTTCCAGCTCGCGGGCTTTGCGTGGTTCGCTGTCGACCGCACGTACCGCCGCATGCCGATCAAGCCCGTGGAGAAACTCCCCGAGGCCGTCGACCAACTCGCGAACGCCACGGCTGGCGGGCAGATCCGCTTCCGCACCGACTCGACCCAGGTCGCCGTCCGCGTGAAGCTCAGCGGGGTGGCCAACATGGTCCACATGCCGGCCACCGGGCAGTGCGGATTCGACGTTTACCTCGGCGAGCCCGGCAAGCAGGTCTACTACTACACCACCAAGTACGACCGCACGCAGCAGGGCTACGAGGTCCTGGTGTGCGACCTGGAGCGCGGGCCCACGTACGGCATCACGCTGAACTTCCCGCTCTACCAGGGGGTCGACTCGGTCGAGGTCGGTCTCGAGCCCGGCAAGACGATCCTGCCGCCTCTGCCCTACGCCTCCGACAAGCGCGTCATCATCTACGGAACGAGCATCACCCAGGGCGGATGCGCGTCGCGGCCGGGCATGTGCTACTCCAATATCCTGAGTCGGCGAATCAACCTGGAGTTCATCAACCTCGGCTTTTCCGGCAACGGCAAGGGCGAGCCGGAGGTGGCCCGGATCATCACAACCGTCCAGCGCCCCGGGCTGTTCGTGCTGGACTACGAAGCGAACTGTAGCGACTACGATCGGTTGACCCAGACGTTCCCGGCCTTCCTCCGCATCCTCCGCAACGCCCACCCGAACGTGCCGATCCTGGCCGTCTCGAAGATCCCATACGCGACGGAGGCCTGGCACCCGACCGCCACCGACAACCGGGTGCGCAACCGCGATTTCCAGAAGAAGACGATTGAGGACCTTCGCGCAGCCGGCGACGCCAACGTCCACTTCTTCGACGGCCTGGACCTTCTGGGCGAGGACTGGCAGGAGTGCACGGTCGATAGCGTGCATCCCAACGACCTGGGGTTCCTGCGGATCGCCAACAGCCTGGCGCCGGCGATCCGGCGGATCCTGGGGCTGTAGCAGCGGTCAGCGGCCCACCAGCATCGTCAGGTGATTACACAGATGTGTCCATGACACCCCCTGCCGTAGCGGTGCGCAGCGCGGGCTGCACTGTCGCCGCAGGAGCGTGATCCGCGGGGCATGAAACAGGGCATGGAAGCACATCCGCAGGACCACCCAGCCGCTGCAGTCAACGCCGCTGCGCCAGTCCTGCGGGGTCGGGCACCGCATCGACACGCGCCGCTTGCGTGATCCCATTTGGCGGCGGTACATCTCCAGCAGGACTTCATACTCGGCCAGAAGAGATTGCCCGCGGACCTTGGGCGGAGTTGCCCAGCCCAGCGCGTTGCGAAAAAACGTTCGGCGCGGACCAGGTGCTCCAGCTGCTTGCGGATCGTCTCGGGGCAGCCGGGCGTGTGCCAATCCATCTCTTCCTCCGTGAGGTCCGTACAGATGCGATTCACGTAGGCATGGGCCATCTCCAGGCCGCGAAGCAGATCGGCTGGGCGAGTGGTGTTCGGCATCGGTAAGTCCTCCCGCCGGGCGCCGCTGGCAGCTTGTCTGCCAGGGCCCTCACCGGCTGGCATCGTTGTTCTCTCCTCCTCGACTCTCCCCTGCTCTACTCTCTCGCCGCGCAGCGGCGCCGGGCATCCGTGAGTCCTCCCGCCGGCACTGAGTCATACGCCATTGCGCTGGCTGACGAACCGGCGCGACATTCTCTCGCACGGCCTGGCCATTGACAATGGACAACACCCCGCTGACCATTGCCTCTGGTATGTTCGCCCGAACCCTGCATATACTCGCCCTGATCGTCGCCCTGCCGGCCTGGCTGCTGGGGCTGGTCTTGCCATTGGGTTGGCTGGCGTACAGTGCCGGATGCTACGCATGCGCCGTTCTTGGTGGGTGCCACGCCCGCGGTGTTTGCGGGCGTGCTCCGGCAATGCCCGATCCCGGCCCGTCTCTCCAGTACGCCTGGCAACTGAAACTCCACGCCTCCAGCCTGGTGCTGATCTTCCTGGCCAGCCTCATCGCCCTGCTGCTGGCGGTCGTCGCGGCGTACGCCTTCGCGCGGCTGACCCGCGCGACCGTGGCCTGGGTCGCCGCCGCCGTCCTGGTCGTCCCGCCCATGGTCTACGGGTACCTCTGGTACCTGACCGTCGGCCGCAACCTGCAGCTGCCCGGCCTGCCCAGCCCCTTGAACCTCGGCGTGCCGAACCTGCCGTTTGTGGCGCTGGCCGCCTGGTCCATCGGCCTGTGGCTCTGGCCGATCCCAGCACTGCTGCTCGCGGCCGGGTGGCACTGGACGGGCCGACCCGCCTGGCTGCTGGCGCGGCTGGATGCCTCCGATGCCCCGGCGTTCCTGCGAGCCGCCCTGCCGGCCATGCGGCCATACCTGGCGGCGGCGCTGGCGATCTGCCTGCTGCTGGCGTCGCAGGAGTACGCGGTGCCGGCGCTCTTTTCCGTCCAGGTGTGGCAGACGCAGTGGCTGGCCCTGGCGCAGGCGGGTACGCCGCTGGGCAAGCTGGCAATCGCGGCGCTGCCGGCCGCGGCGGTCCTGCTGGGGTGCCTGGCCGTGCTGGCGCGGTTCTGGCGGACGGTCGAGTCGCAGGGACACGGGGACTTGGGCATCGCGCTGCTGGCAAGGCGATCTGCCCGCTACGCCTGGCTCGCGCTGGCGGGGCTGCTGACGCTGACGGCGGTCCTGCCGGCTGCAGGCGCGGTGCTGACCATGCCCAAGGGGCTGCACGTCTCGCTTGGGCGGTTCGCGCCGGAGCTGTCCGACACGCCGATCCTGATGGCCCTGGTGGCCACGGCCGCAACAGCCGCCGCGCTGACCCAACAGGTCCGCCCCCGGCGCTGGCTGCTGGTAATGGCCGCGGTCGCCTGGACGCTCCCGCTGGGACTGCTCGCCGAGGCCGCCCGGCAGGGGCAGCTGGCCTTGTTCGCTGCCCTGCCCCCCGCCCTTCGCCAGGCGCCGCTGGACTGGGGCCGTATCAACGAGGTCCTGGACATGCTGGTATGGGTGTCCGTCCTGGCCGGCCGGATGCTGCCGGTCGCCTGGCTGCTGCTGGCCCTGGTGAATCGATCCCTGCCGGCGGGTCTGACCGAGCAGGCCACCCTCGATGGCGCCAGCCGCGCCGACCTGCTCCAGAAGGTCCTCCTGCCGATCCTGGCGCCGGCCATGGCAGCCGGGTGGCTCATCTGCGCCCTGCTGGCATCGACCGAGACGGCCGCGGCGACCATGCTCCGCCCGCCGGGCTTTGACGCCCTGTCAGTCAGCCTGCTGAACCAGATGCACTACGGGCGCGATGGCGACGTTGTGGCCATCTGCATCCTGCTGATGCTGGCTGCGGGACTCGGTGCGGGCGTGGTGGCCATAGGCCTCGGCCGGTTCGTCAGCAGCCGGAATGTCGGATAGCCGCTACGTAGACTTGTGCTGCGGAAAGCCGGAGTTAAGATGACCGTGCCGCCGACGACGCCTGTAGACGCGCGGGAACGTAAGTGCCGGCGGCACTGACGGATAAACGGTCGCACCCGGCGATTCATCGATATGAAAATCACCCGGGCCGAAACCCATCCTGTCACCCCAGCCGGCTGCTCGGCCCGGTCCCGCGTACTCGTATCCATCCTGCTGCTGACGGGCGCTGCCGCAGTCGTTTCTTGCCTGCCGGTGTGCGGCTGCGGTCGACAAGATCCGACCATTCGAGACGCCCGCAGCGTCATTGCGACCATCGGCCAACGGGGCCTGTCCGACGGCCAGTTCTACTACCCGCGCGCAATTGCGGCGTCGCCAGAGGGGCGGATCTTCATTGCCGACAAAACTGGACGTATTCAACGGTTCGGCGCAAGTGGCGAACTGGAAAAGGGTTGGGATACTCCGGACCATAAGTCTGGCTTCCCCGTCGGCATGGGACTTGCCCCCGACGGACGGCTTTTCGTCGCTGACACCCACTACAACCGGGTGCTCGTTTACGACCAGGAAGGCAACCTGCTGGGCAAGTTCGGCAAGCCCGGCCGCGGCGATGGCGAGTTCGAGATGCCCACGGACGTGGCGGTCGATCGCGACGGCAACATCTACGTCAGCGAGACCGGCGGCAATGACCGGATCAGCAAGTTCGATCCGCATTTCACCTATATAAAGAGCTTCGGCGGGCCCGACGCCGGCGAGGCCTCCACCAGCCGGCCCGTGGGCCTGACCATCGACCCCGACAACACGCTGTGGGTGGCTGACGCCGTGAACCACCGGCTGGTCCGCTTCTCGCTGGATGGGCAACTCCTCAGCCAGATCGGGTCGATCGGCGATGGGCCGGGGCAGTTCCGGTATCCGTACGACACGGCGCTGATGCCGGATGGCACGTTGATCGTGGCCGAGTACGGCAACAACCGGCTGCAGCAGGTAACCCGCGACGGCAAGAGCCTCAAGACGTGGGGCCGAGCGGGCTGGCAGGTCGGACAGACTGGGTTACCCCTGGGGCGTGGCCGTGGCCAAGGGGCGGGTCTACGCGGTAGACTCGGGCAACAACCGGGTGCAGGTGATCGACTGGTGAAGACGGGCATCGGGTAACGGGTAACGGGTCCGGGACAACGGCGAGCACATTCAGGCTAAGGGGAACGTGCCACGCTAGGCTTGCGGGTATGGGCGGAGAATCCGGAGTGGCTCCTGCTGCTGCTGGCGGTGCCGGTGGTGGTGGGGCTGCCCCTGTACGTCCGCAGCCTGGCGGGGCTGTCCGGGGGGCGCCGCTGGACCGCGCTGGTCACGCGCAGCCTGGTGATGGCGCTGCTGATCCTGTGCCTGGCGGGTCTGCAGTGGACGCAGACCAGCAAGAGCATCTCGGTGGTCTACCTGCTGGACCGCTCCGACAGCATTCCACAAGACCTCAAGGACGCCCAGGTCGAGTTCGTCCGCCAGACCAAGAAGCAGATGAAGAAGGACGAGGACCGCGCCGGCATCATCACCTTCGGCGGCCGCAGCAGCATCGAGCAGGTCCCCATCGAGGGCGACTACACCCCGCCGATCGGCAAGAGCCAGGTCAAGCCCGAGCAGACCGACCTGGCCGGGGCGATCCGCATGGCCGCGGCCGTCTTCCCGCCGGACACCGCCCGGCGGATCGTGATCGTCTCCGACGGCAACGAGACGACCGGGGACGCCCTGGCCGAAGCCAGGCGCGTCACCGCGGCGGACATCGGCATCGACGTGGCGCCGTTGGAGTACGGCTATGCCCACGAGGTGCAGGTGACGAACCTGTGGGCCCCGCCGACGGCCCGGGTGGGCGACGAGATTCCGCTGAAGATCTCGCTGTTTTCGCAGGGGCCGGCGCGGGGGCAGCTCGTGCTGTCCGACAACGGCAAGCCGATCGTGCTCGATCCCGAGACGGGCCGGGATTCGATCCCGGTGCAGCTGCAGCCCGGCAAGAACGCCCTGCTGCACCGCATCCGCATGAACCCGGGCGGGCCGGACTTCCACCGCTTCCAGGTGCAGTTCGTACCGGAGTCCAAGGCCGACGACACGATCCCGCAGAACAACGTGGCCAGCGCCTTCACCGTGGTCTCGGGCAAGGGACGCGTGCTGCTGGTGACGACCTCGCGCGAGGACGACGCCAAGCTCGAGCAGTCGCTGCTGGAAAGCAACATCGACGTGGAGGTCTGCGACGCCCAGAACATCCCCACGGAACTGGAGCAGTACCAGCCGTACTCAGCCGTGCTGCTGAGCAACGTGCCGGCCGATTTGGTTCCCAGGCCGCTGCAGGAGTCGCTGTCGTCGTACGTGAAGGACCTGGGCGGCGGGTTGATCATGGTGGGCGGGCACCAGGCGTTCGGGGCGGGCGGCTGGATCGGCTCCCCGATCGAGAAGGTCATGCCGGTGGACTTCGAGGTCAAGGCCAAGCGCCAGGTGCCGCGAGGCGCGCTGGCGATGGTCATGCACGCCAGCGAGATGCCCGACGGTAACGGCTGGGGAGTGCGGATCGCCCAGGCCGCGGTCGACGCCCTGACGCGGCTGGACTACGTCGGCGTGAACGCCTACGACCCGGGGCTTGGCGGGCCGTACTGGGTGGTGCCGATGCAGCTGGCGCAGGACAAGGACGCCATCAAGCGGGCCATCGACAAGATGCACATGGGGGACATGCCCAGCCTCTCTGACAGCGTGCAGCTGGCCATCGGCGCCCTCAACCAGACCGACGCCGCCCAGCGCCACATGATCGTCATCAGCGACGGCGACCCGACTCCGCCGGGTCCGGCGGTGGTCGCCCAGCTCAAGCGGCTGCGGATCACGGTCTCGACCGTGGGCATCGGCATGGGCTACCACGTAAAGGCGGCGCCGCTGCAGCAGCTGGCCAAGGACACCGGCGGGAGGTTCTACCTGCCGACCAACCCCAACGACCTGCCGCAGATCTTCATCAAGGAGGCGCGGACCGTCACGCGGGCGCTGATCTACGAGAAGGACGCGATCCCGGTGGTGGTACACTCGACGGAAGGCCTGGCCAAGGGCCTGACCGAGCGGGCCATCCCGCCGCTGCAGGGCCTGGTGCTGACCACGCCCAAGCCGCTGATCGAGATGCCCCTCTCGGTCAAGACCGATACCGGCACGGACCCCCTGCTGGCCAACTGGCAGGTGGGGCTCGGGCGGAGCGTAGTGTTTACCAGCGGCATGTGGCGCCGATGGGGGGCGGGCTGGCTCGACTGGGAGAAGTTCAAGCCGACCTGGTCGCAGATCGTCCGCTGGGCGATGCGCAAGAGCGGTTCGAGCGACCTGGACATCCAGGCCTCCATCGAGCAGGGCCAGGGCAAACTGGTCATCGACGCGGTCGACAAGACGGCCGGCTATCTCAATTTCCTGGAGTTCCAGGGCCGGGTAATCGACCCGCAGCTGGCCAGCAAGTCCCTGGAGATCGTCCAGACGGGCCCGGGGCACTACGAGGCGAAGTTCGAGGCCGGCTCGCCGGGCTCGTACATCATGGGCTTCGCCTACCGCAAGGGCGGCGCGGGCGAGTGGCAGACGGTCCAGACGGGCATCGCCTCGTCCTACTCGCCGGAGTATGGCCAGCTCCAGGCCAATCCGAGCTTCCTGCGCAGATCGCGGAGGTCCGCGCGGATCGCCCGGGGCAGGTCCTGCCCGTCGAGCCGGCGACGCTTGCCAGCGTGAACGTCTTCCGCCGCGACCTGCCCGAGGCCGTCACGCGGACACCGGCCTGGCCGCGGCTGCTGGGTATCGCGCTGGCCCTGTTCCTGTTCGACGTGGCCGTCCGCCGGATCGCAATCGACCCGCGGGCGGTGCTGGCCGGGGCGCGCGGCTGGGTGGCGGACCTGGCGGGCCGGTGGCGCGGCCGGGAGGACAAGGAGTCCATCGCCTCGCTCAAGCAGCGCCGCGAGCAGGTGCAGGAAGAGTGGCGCCAGCGCCTGGCCAAGACCGCGCCGGAGGCGGCTGCGCCGGAAGGGCAGCGCAGGAAGTTCCAGGCGGCGGCCACCGCGGCGCCGGACGACTCACCCCAGGACGCGGTTGAGGCCCTGGGCGCCTCGCGGACGGACGACAAGCCCGCGGCTGCGAAGCGCGAGGTCGATGAAGGCACGGCCACCAGCCGCCTGTTGCAGGCGAAGCGCCGCGCACAACAGAAGATGGAAGATGACGCGAAGGGAGACACATAATGGGCAAGGACATTCCGGAACAGGTCAAGCAGGCCGCGGAGCGCTTCCGCAACCAGTTCGAAGGCTTGCGCCGCGAGATCCACAAGGTGATCGTCGGCCACAACGACATCGTCGAAGGCGTGCTGGTCTGCCTGTTCGCCGGCGGTCACGCGCTGCTGGAAGGCGTGCCGGGCCTGGGCAAGACGTTGCTGGTCCGCACGCTGGCTGAATCCATGCAGCTGGAGTTCAGCCGCATCCAGTTCACGCCGGACCTGATGCCGGCCGACATCATCGGCACGAACATCATCATGGAGGACCAGGCGACGGGCGCAAGGAGTTCCGCTTCGAGCGGGGCCCGCTGTTCGCGCAGATCGTGCTGGCCGACGAGATCAACCGCGCCACGCCCAAGACGCAGTCGGCCCTGCTGGAGGCCATGCAGGAGAAGCAGATCACCGTCGCGCGGCAGCGGTTCCAGCTCGAGGCGCCGTTCTTCGTGATGGCCACGCAGAACCCCATCGAGCAGGAAGGCACGTACCCCCTGCCCGAGGCGCAGCTCGACCGGTTCTTCTTCAAGCTGATCGTGCAGTACTCCGGCCGGGCCGAACTCAACGAGATCCTCGATCGCACGACCAGCAGCAAGAGCCCCACGGTCCAGCCGGTCATGACCGGCGAGGAGATCCTGGTCAGCCAGCAGCTGGTCCGCAACGTCGCGTTCGCGCCCGCACGTGCAGGACTACGCGATCCGGCTGACGATGGCGACGCACCCCAAGGGCGAGTTCGCCACCGAGAGCGTGAGCAAGTACGTTCGCTGGGGCTCCAGCCCGCGCGGCGCGCAGGCGCTGGTGCTGGCCGCCAAGGTGTACGCCCTGATGGACGGGCGGTTCAACGTCGGCTTCGACGACATCCGCAAGGCGGCCACCCCGGCCCTGCGCCACCGCATGCTGCTGAACTTCGAAGGCGAGGCCGAGGGCGTGGTGACCGACGCGATCGTCGCCGACATCCTGGAGCAGCTGCCGACGGGCGTGGCGCTGGGGACGGCATGACAATGTGACAATGTGACAATATGACCATGTGAAACGACGACAACGAAGGCCCGGCTCCAAGCCGGTACTACGAACGGGTGTCGAGGCAGTTTATGGACGGTCCGCGAACAACAGACTCTAAGAGTCAGCCGCTGCTGGACCCGGACTTCATGCGCCGGCTGGAGCAGCTCGCAGATCGTCTCGCACAAGATCTTCGCGGGCAAGTTCAAGGGCGAGCGGCTCAGCCGCCGCAAGGGGCAGTCGGCCGAATTCGCCGACTACAAGAACTACACCGTCGGCGACGACCTGCGCTTCCTCGACTGGTCGATCTACGCCCGCTTGGACCGCCTCTTCATCAAGCTCTTCCGCGAGGAAGAGGACCTTGACGTCACGCTGCTGGTCGACTGCTCCACCAGCATGGACTGGGGCGAGCCCAACAAGTTCTGGTACGGCCGGCGCCTCGCCGCGGCCATGGGCTACATCGCCCTGAGCAACTTCGACCGTGTGAACCTCTACGGCGTGAGCGACCGGATCAACGTGTCGGCGGCGGGCCTTCGCGGTCGGCCGCAGATGCACCGGATCCTCGGATTCCTGAACGACCTGCAAGCCGTGGGGCGCAGCGACCTGGGCGAGGCCTGCCGGCGTTTCGCGATCCAGCACCGCCGCAAGGGCGTGGTGATCCTCATCAGCGACTTCTACGACAAGAGCGGCTACGAGGAACCGGTCCGCTACCTGCTGGCCAGCGGCGCGGACATCTACGCCCTGCAGATCCTCTCGCCGTGGGAGCTCCAACCGGAGCTGGCTGGCGACCTGAAGCTGATCGACGTGGAGGACGGCGACGCGGCGGAAGTGACGGTCACCAGCGCCCTGATGGCGTCGTACAAGAAGACGCTTGGCATCTTCTGCCAGTCGCTGCACGACTACTGCACGGCCCGGGGGATCACGTACCTGCTGACCAGCACGGACGTACCGGCGGAAAGGTTGATATTGAACTACCTGCGAAGCCGCGGATTGGTGAGGTAACGCTGAGGGTCAATGGGCAATTGTCAATGGTCAGTCGTGAAAACAGCCGCGGCAAGTTGATTCGTGTTGCTGTCCCAATTGACAGTTGACGATTGACCGTTGACGAACAATCGGCAGAAGCAATGAACATAATGGAATAAGGCCATGCAGTTCTTGTCCCCCTGGTACATCCCGGCCCTGGCGGCGCTGCTGACGGTCCCGCCGCTGGTGATCATGTACTTCCTGCGGCTGCGGCGGCGCGAGACCCCCGTGCCCACCACCTACCTGTGGCGAAAGGTGATCGAGGACCTTCAGGTCAACCAGCCGTTCCAGAAACTCCGCAAGAACCTCCTGCTGCTGCTGCAACTGCTCGTGCTGGCGGCCGCGATCTTCGCCCTGGCCAGGCCCATCCGCAAGGTCGCCATGGGGCAGGACGAGCCGGTCGTCATCCTGGTCGATCGCTCGGCCAGCATGTCCGTCGCCGAGGGCCGCACCACCCGGCTGGAAATGGCCAAGGACCAGGCACAAGCCCTGGTTCGCGGTCTGCGTCGCGGCCAGAAGGCGATGCTCCTGGCCTTCGCCGACACCGCCGAGGTCATCTGCCCCTTCACGGCCGATCGCGGCATGCTCACCGAGCGGATCCGCAGCATCCAGCCGAGCGACCGCACCACGCGGCTGGATGAGGCCCTCCGTCTGGCGAAGGCCTATGCCACCCCCATGGTCGGGCCCGAGGGCGACAGCGTCCAGCCCATGGTCAGCACCGAGCCGCCCGGACGGGCCGTGGTCTTCTCCGACGGCGCGATCGCCGACAGCGAGCAGGTCTCGGCCGGCCGGCTCAACCTCGAATATGTCAAGATCGGCAAGGCCGACAACAACGTCGGCATCACCGCCATCGAAGCCCGCCGGGAATATACCGATCCGCGGCAGATCCAGCTGTTCCTGCGGGTGCAGAACTTCTCGCCGACGGCGCCGGCGCCGGTCGGCATCTCCATCTACGTCAACGACGTGCTGGCCGCCGCCAAGGACCTGACCTTGCCAGCCACGCCCCCGCCGGCGGGGGAAGGCGAAGCCTCCGCCGCCGCCAGCCAGCAGGCCGCCCGCATGAGTTCCAGCCAGACCGTCGCCTTCAGCCTGACCAGCAACGAGGCGGTCGTCATCGAGGCGCAACTCCAGAGCGACGACGCCCTCAAGGCCGACAACGCCGCCCGCGTCTGCTTGGGACCGGCCAAACAGTCCAGCGTGCTGCTGGTGACAGCCGGCAACTTCTTCCTGGAGAAGGTCCTGGCGGGCCTACCCCTGCGGCAGGTGGTCCAGATGAAGCCCGAGGATTATGAGAAGGCGCTGGAAAAGGCGGCTGGTTTCGACATCACGATCTTCGACGGCTACACGCCGGGCACGCTAGGCGACGGCAATTTCATCTTCTTCGCAGCTGCGCCGAACCTGCCGGACTTTTCGATCCAGGTTCCGCCGAAGGACGCCCCGGCCGAGGACGAGTCGTGGTGGGGCGTGATCGTCGATTTCGACACGATGCACCCGATGATGCGGCACGTGTCGGTGGATGAGATCCTGGTGGCGCGGTGGTGCGAGCTGCGCTGCCCAAGGGCGCCAGCGTGCTGCTGGAGACGGACAAGGGACCGGGCATCGCCTACGTGCCGCAGACCCGCCGGCAGATGGTGCTGGTGGCGTTCCGCCTGACGGACTCCCGCTGGCCGCTGCAGGTGGGGTTCCCGGTCTTCATGTACAACACGATCCGCTACATGACGGGATCGGCCATGCAGGCGGAGCGCTACCTCCAGCCGGGCCAGCCCATCGACATCACCGCCCCGAGGGACATCCGGACGCTGACCATCGAGACTCCGAGCCACGGCAGCCAGAAGATTGAGACAGCCGGCGTGGGCCAGGCCCGCTTCGCCGCCACCGACCAGGTGGGCCTGTATCGAGTGGAAACGCAGGCGGCCGGCGTGGCCCCGCGGACCTTCGCGGTCAACCTGGCCGACGCCAACGAGTCGGACATCGTGCCGCGGGAGATCCTCCGAATCGGCAGCGAGAAGTCTGACAGTCCAGCGGGACCTGGAGGGGGCCAATATGCCGATCTGGCCGTACGCGATCCTGGCGGCGCTGGTGGTCTTGTGTCTGGAGTGGTACGTGTATAACCGGCGCGTGATGGTGTAATGGCAGTCGGTGGTCCATTGTCAGTAGTCCGTTGCCGGCTGTAACCTGTCCCCTGTAACCTCTCTTCCCGCTGGCAGCGTGGTCCACATGCGGCTACAATGGCTCGTCCGAAATAGGTGCCAGGAGCCGAGTGGCATGCCGCTGCTGCGGACATTTGACAGCCGGAATGAGCCGATCGGGACGATCGCGCAAAGTCCGGGCGCTCACACGCTTCGATGTCCTTGAAGCCGAGGCGTCGCCGGCCGGGGCGGCTGTGCGCGAGGTCATCGCCCAGGTCCGCTCCCGCGGCGATGTGGCCCTGTGCGAGTACACGAAGCGGTTCGACAAGGTCGACCTGGCGGCGGGGCAGCTCCGCGTTCCGGCCGACAGGCTCGAGACCGCGGCCCGGCAACTGGACCCGGGTCTGAAGCAGGCCATCGGCAAGGCGATCGAAAACGTCCGCGGCTACCAGGAACACATCCTGCCGCGCACGCCGGCCATACACGAACGACACGGCGTCCACCTGGAACCGAGGTTCTGGCCGCTGCGGCGCGTCGGGGTCTACGTGCCGGCCGGCAGCGCGCCGCTGCCCAGCACGGTGATCCACTGCGTGGTGCCCGCGCAGGCGGCGGGGGTCCGGCAGATCGTGCTGGCCAGCCCGCCCCGCGCCAACGGCGACGTGGACCCCACGATCCTCGCGACGGCCCACATGCTGGGCATCGAGGAGGTCTACCGGCTGGGCGGCGCACAGGCGATCGCCGCGATGGCGCTGGGGACGGCGACGATCCGACCGGTCGATAAGATCGTCGGCCCTGGCAACATCTACGCACAGCTGGCCAAGAAGATGCTCTACGGCGTGGTCGACATCGACGGCTTCGCGGGACCCAGCGAGGTCCTCGTGATCGCCGATGACACCGCCAGGCCGGCGTTCGTCGCGGCCGACCTGCTGGCCCAGGCCGAGCACGACCCCGGACAGGCGGTGCTGGTCACGCCGGCGGCCGAACTGATCGGGCAGGTGGAGACCGCGCTCGAACAGCATTTGTCGAACCTGGCTACCGCCGGGGCGCGCAGGTGTCTGCGTGAGTTCGCCGCGGCGGTGCAGGTCCGCAACATTGCTGAGGCAGCCGCCTTCGCCGAGGCGTACGCGCCCGAGCACCTCCAGATCGAGACGCTTAACCCACGGCAGGTGGCCGAGCGGATCCGCTCGGCCGGGGCGGTGTTCCTGGGCCACTGGACGCCGGAGTCCTTCGGCGACTACGTGGCCGGTCCCTCGCACGTGCTGCCGACGGGAGGAACGGCGCGGTTCTTCGGCGGCCTGAGCGTCTATGATTTCCTGCGGCGCGGCGCGTGGATCGAGTACGACCATGCGGGCCTGCAGGCCGAAGGCGATGCGACCGCGAAGATCGCCGAGGCCGAGGGCCTGGCCGCGCACGCCCTGGCGGTGAAGGTCAGGATGGAAGCGTCGCAGCATCAGACGTAGCCCGCGAAGATGGCCGGCGTAGTGATGGATGTGCCGTTACAATTAACAATTAACGATTGACAATGACCATGAGTTACTTTTGCGACCGAATCGAACGCATGGCGGCGTACGTGCCCGGCGAACAGCCGGACACCGCCGACGTCATCAAGATCAACACGAACGAGAACCCCTACCCGCCTTCGCCCGCGGTGATGGCGGCCATCCGCGCGGTCCGCGAGGAGCACCTGCGCCGCTATCCCAACCCGACCAGTAAGCCGTTCCGCTGCGCCGCCGCCAATCTCTTTGACGTCACGCCCGACATGGTCATCTGCTCCAACGGCATGGACGAACTGCTGCGGATGCTGATCCAGGCCTGCTGCGACACGACCCGACCGCTGGGCTATCCGACGCCGACCTACACGCTCTACAGCGTGCTGGCCGAGACGATCGGCGCGCGGTCCGCGCGGTGCCCTTCGCAGCTGACTTCAGGCTGCCCGCCGAACAGCTTGCAGCCACGGACGCGAAGCTGTTCCTGATCGTCAACCCGAACGCCCCGACCGGCACCTTCACGCCGATCGACGAGATCGCACGCTTTGCCGCGATGGTCCGCGGCCGCGCGATCGTCGGCGTCGATGAGGCCTACGTCAACTTCGCCAAGGACAACGCGGTGCGGCTGGTTCGTCAGTGCGAGAACGTGATCGTGCTGCGGACGCTCTCGAAGGGCTACTCGCTGGCCGGCCTGCGCTTCGGCTTCGCGATCGCCCCCGAGCCGATCATCGCGATGCTCAACAAGGTGAAGGACTCATACAATCTAGACGTGGTGGCGATCGCGGCAGCTACGGCCGCCATCAACGACAACGCCTACGCCGAGGCGACCTGGAAGAAGGTGATCGACGAGCGCGACCGGCTCCTGCCGCGGTTGCGGGCGCTGGGCTTTGCGGTCGTGCCGAGCGAGTCGAACTTCATCCTGGCCACCGCGCCCAAGCCCGGAGCCGGGGCGATCTACAACGGCCTGAAGGATCGCAACATCCTGATCCGGTATTGGACCGCGCCGGGCCTGTCGGACAAGGTGCGGATCACCGTCGGCACGCTTGAGCAGAACGCGAAGTTGCTGAAGGCGATAGAGGAGATCATCGCTACGGGATAGGAAGAAGACAGCACTGGCAGACAAGCTGCCAGTGGCACCCTGAACGGAATCGGTTGCTTGAGGGAACGGCAATGTCCAGGACCGCACGCGTACAACGCAAGACGCAGGAAACCCAGATCACCGTCGAGGTCGACCTGGATGGCAAGGGCCGCACCCAGGTCGAAACCGGCATCGGCTTCTTCGACCACATGCTCACGCACATCGGCCGGCACGGCCTGTTCGACCTGAAGATCGAGGCCACCGGCGACCTGCACATCGACCTGCACCACACCGTCGAGGACGTCGGCATCTGCCTGGGAACCGCCATCGACCAGGCGCTGGCTGACAAGGTGGGCATCTACCGTTTCGGCCACGCCAGCGTGCCGATGGACGAGGCCCTGGCGGACGTGGCGATCGACATGTCGGGCCGGCCCGCCCTGGTCTACAACGTCAACTTCCCGGGCAACAAGATCGGGCAGTTCGACACGGAACTGGTGCGGGAGTTCGCGCGGGCCCTGGCCAACCACGCCCGCATGAACCTGCACGTGAACGTGCAGTACGGCTTCAACAACCACCACATCGCCGAGGCGATCTCCAAGGCGATCGGCCGGGCCCTGCGCCAGGCCGTCGGCATCGACGCCCGCGAGACCGAGATCCCCAGCACGAAGGGGTCGCTGTAGACACCATGGACCAGACCAGAGTCCACGAGTGGAACCAGAGCTACGCGCGGGCGGAGAACCACGTGTTCTACCCCCACGAGGCCGTCGTCAAGTTCGTCAACCGCTACATCCGCAAGCGGCTGGGCGTGGCTGGCTTCCGCGACATCCTCCAACCGCGTCGGAACAACGTCCTGCGGGCATTGGACTTCGGCTGCGGCATTGGGGCCAACGTCATCATGATGCGCGAGTTCGGCATCGATGCCCGCGGCGTGGACATCTCGAGCGTCTCCATCGACATCGCCCGCCAGCACGCTCGCAGCCGGGGGACGGAGATCGACGACTGCTTCGGCGTGATCGAGCCGAACGCCCCCCTGCCCTTCGAGGACGGCTGGTTCGACATCTTCATCGCCTCGGGCGTGCTGGACTCCATGCCGCTGGCCGCCGCCCGGCGGAACTTGCTGGAGTGTCCCGCGTGACAACGCGGTGCGCGTATATCTCCCTGGTGGCCGGCGACGCCGGCGAGCAGGTGGTCCAGACGCCTCTGGAGCGCAACACCATCCAGTCCTACTTCACTTACGAGAAATGCCTGGATCTCCTGGCCGGTACGGGCTTTGAGGTCAGGTTCTGCGAACTGGTGACCTCGCGGGAGTGCGGCGGCGCCAGCCCGGTGAACGCCCGCTACCATATCACGCTGGCCAGGCCCTGATTGGGATTGCATGCGGCCGCTTCGAAGGGGATAATGGATCTGTATTGGCTGCATGTCCAGGGGCGTGGAAACCGGCGCTGCGTGAGAGCACCGGGCTTCCAGGCATCCGCGGCGCGGGCACGCGGCCCGCGGGAGGTCGAACGTCATGCCCATTATGTACGAACGTCCGTAACAGCGGTCACTTCATCCACGCGGTCGCGGGCCCAGCGATTACCGGCGACGACTTCGTCGACTACGAGATCGCCCACACCATCAACCCGAAGATCAAGTCGCCGGTGGCCGAGCTGCTCGAAATCCGCCCGGGCGCGTGCCGCGACGTCAACGAAAAGGACATGGTCGCCGTCCTGGACCGCCGCAAGGAATGTCCCCGGGGGCCCATGCCGCACCGCTGCGCGATCGTCGTCGCGCACGGCGACACGCACGCCTGGAACCTGGCCCGCTTCTACGAGGGCATGGTCCGGCTGCACTACCCGGAGAACGTGATTGTCTTCGGCGACGCCCACACCGCCCGGATCTGGCTGGGCGTCGATGACATCGTGGTCGACCCGCCGACGGAGTCGATGCGGTAGGGGTTAAGCCCTGTACAGGAATAAGTCGAGTCTTGCCGTTGGTCCCGGAGGGACCATATGACTTTAGCCCCGGCTTTGGAAGCCGGGGACCAGGAGGCCCAAAGGAAAACGTCTTCTGTTTTCTCGTCGTTGAGTCCCGCCAGGGACGACTGAAACGTGCTGCCGGTGTCCCTCGTTCTCTCCGGGACTTCTGGCTACAGACTTGAGCACCTTCGGAGAACCCGCATGACCTCAAACACGACCCGTCAACCGCCGCAGGACGTGATACAGCCGGGTTCCGGCCCTCCCGCTGCGCTCGACCTGCTGCTGGGCCTGGCTGGCGCCGCCGCCGGCGCGGTGGCCGGCTACTACCTTTGCTTCTGGATCGCCCGGCAGGGGTTCTACGGCATCATGCTGCCCGGAGCGTGCGTCGGCTGGGGCTGCGGGGCACTGTCCGGGCGGAGGTCCCTCCTGCTGGGGGGCGTCTGCGGCGTCCTGGGGCTGGCGGCCGGCATCTACACCGAGTGGCAAATGTTTCCCTTCAGCGCGGATGAGAGCCTGTCGTACTTCCTGGCCCACCTGCACAAGCTCAACGGGCTGACGCAGGGGCTGATCCTCTTCGGCGCGGTCTGCGCCGCGTGGTTCGGCCTCGGCCGCCAAGGCGGCGCCTGGCCGCGACGCACAGCACATGCCCCACACGGGCACAATGAGGCATAGCCGGGCGCAGGCGTGCGCTATGGAGTGCGGCGGCCGTGACGCCGCTTTCGGTAGGTCCCCCGCCCCGTCAGCAGCCGCATCTGTGGCACTGCCGCCCTCGCCTGCGGTCGCTGTCGCCGTCCTGGGCGCTCCGAGCGTCCTGCCGGTCCGGCGTTGTTGGCGATGTCATTCAGAACCCCCTCCAGGAACCTGAAGTAAACGAGACGCCCGGGGGGAGGAATCCTGTCTTTGACGTCCGGAGAATCAACGGTGGCTTTCCCTAGTCCTCCGGCTACATCGACTTCGGCGTCCGTGAGCAGGACTTCCGCAGGCCCGTCAGGTTTAGGGGAGAGGCATGATCCAAGGCTGACATGTAATAAAGCAGCTCGGGGGCGGACCCGAGCCGCTATTTGCGCCATAGGCGCCCATGCCTTGCCTTGCCGCGCGCCACATCATCCGTTGCCCATTCCGATCTCCGCCGATCGCCGGTGGGCTGTGGTTATCCCCGCAACAACAGTGGGGTGTTTCCGGAAGGACTCAATATGGCCTTCAAGGGCCACCTCCTTCCGGCCGCAAGCGCAGCTGTACTCATTATAGCAATCACTAGCAGAAAAGAAATGGAAGATGGCAATCGTAACGACAAGAGAGGTGTCAGGAAAAGAGGTGGGAAAAGAGGTGTGAGGAAGATGTTTCCCGCGCGGAACGTGAGACGCCCCTAAGACCGAAGCCCCGGCCGATCTGGCCGGGGCTTCATGTTTCGCTACTCTGGATTCGCTGATGCACGGTCCGCCATTCACAATGGACCGCTGGCAACTGGCGACGAGTCAGCCAAAGACCTCTCGCCACTCATCACTCGCAACTCGCCACTCGCCACTTCTGTTCTACCCCCACACGTCCTCTTGGTGGATCTGCTCGAACCAGCCGACCTTCGGCAGTTCGCCCACCAGCGGCTGCACGTAGTTGAGGAACTTGTCGGTGATGTAGTTGCCAGCCGGGCTGATGTATTCGCACGGCAGGCACTTGGTGGTCGGCGGCTTGGCCGGCGCCACCCGGTCCAGCGCCACGAACTCCGTGCCGATCGCATAGCTCGTACCGGGCAGACGGACCATGGCCACCGAGCCGTCCTTGCCGCCGGCGCCGACCGCGTAGCTGACCGCCATCTGCCCGACCAGCCGCGCCTCCCAGGCGTCCACCTCGCTGGTGCAGCTCGGGAACGACCGCTGCAGGTAGCCGTACGTGTCCGCCCGCACCCGCTTGATCTGCGGCAACTTCTGCTTGAGCATGCCAGCCAGGAACTCGCCCAGGGCGCCCGCGCCGGCCGAGAGCTGCACGTTGCCGAAGGAGTCCTTCTCGACCTGCTTGGCCAGCTTCGTCGCCCAGTGCGTGCCTTCGTTATCGCGAATGCCTTCGCTGACAGCGACCAGGCAGCGGCCGTACTTGCCAACGACCGCTTCGACGTCCTCGTAGAAGCGCTCCAGCAGGAACGCCCGCTCGGGCACGTAGATCAGGTGCGGACCGTCGTCCTCGCGGCGCCGGGCCAGGATGCTGGCCGCGGTGATAAAGCCCGCCTCGCGGCCCATCAGCACGTTGATCTTCACGCCGGGTAGCGCCCGGTTGTCCAGGTTGTCGCCGATGAAGGCAGAGGCGACGAACTTGGCGGCGCTGCCGAAGCCCGGGCAGTGATCCGTCACCAGCAGGTCGTTGTCGATCGTCTTGGGCACGTGGACGACCTGCAGGTCGTAGTTCTCGCGCTTGGCGATCTTGTTGACGATGTTGGCCGTCTGGGCCGAGTCGTTCCCGCCGATGTAGAAGAAGTACCGCACGTTGTGCTTGCGGAAGCCCTCGAAAATCTTCACGCAGTACTCCTCGTTCGGCTTGTCGCGGGTGGCGCCCAGGGCGGAAGCCGGCGTCCGCGCCACGATCTCCAGCATCTCGGTCGGCTGGCGCTTCAGGTCGATGAACTTGTCCTCGATCACGCCGCGCACGCCGTGCCGTGCGCCGAGCAACTGCTCGATCTGCGGGTGCTTCTGGACGTCCTGGATCACGCCCACCAGCGACTGATTGATGACCACCGTCGGGCCGCCGGCCTGGCCGACGACTGCATTCCCCTTCAGAATCGCCATTTGCCTGACTCCATCATCCTGGCTAGGAAAACTCGTGAAGTCCCTCACAAACGGAATCGCTACTTTAGCAACTCCCGTTCGACGAATCCAGTGTCAAACTGCCCTTCCCGGAAACACTCGTGGCTCAGCACCTTCCGGTGGAACGGCGCGGTCGTGGCGATCGGCTCGATCTGGATCTCCTCCAGGCACCGCAGCATGCAGGTGATCGCCTCCGCCCGGGTCGCCCGGTGCACGATCAACTTGCCGATCAGCGAATCATAGTACCGCGGGATCTCGTAGCCGGCGTACGCGTGGCTGTCCCAGCGGACCCCCAACCCGCCCGGGGCGCAGAAGTGGGTCAGCCTGCCCGGACGCGGCTGGAAGTTACGCGACGGGTCCTCCGCGTTGATCCGGCACTCGATCGCGTGGCCGTTCAGACTGGATGTCCCGCTGGTCCAGAGTCAGCTTCTCGCCCGCGGCGATCCGCAGCTGCCAGGCCACCAGGTCCACCCCCGTCACCATCTCCGTCACCGGGTGCTCCACCTGGATCCGCGCGTTGGCCTCGATGAAGTAGAAGTTCCGCCCCTTGTGGTCCAGCAGGAACTCGCACGTGCCGGCGGAGAAGTACTCCGCCGCTCGGGCCAGCTCGATGGCCGCGTGGCACAGGTCGCGCCGCAGCGTACTCGTGATGACCGGGGAGGGGCTCTCCTCGATCAACTTCTGGTGCCGCCGCTGGATGCTGCACTCCCGCTCGAACAGGTGGATGTAGTTGCCGTGCTTGTCGCCGAGGATCTGCACCTCGATGTGCCGCGGCCGCTCCAGGTACTTCTCGATGTAGACCGACGAGTCCTTGAAGGCGTTCTCCGCCTCCTGGCGGGCCTGCCGGAAGGCGTTGCGGAGCATCGTGTCGTTGTGGGCCACCCGCATCCCGCGCCCGCCGCCGCCGGCCACCGCCTTGATCAGCACCGGGTAGCCGACCGTCGCGGCGGTGCCCAGGGCCTTGTCCTCGTCCTCGACCGGGCCGTCACTGCCGGGCACGGTGGGGACCTTGGCCCGCTTGGCGAGTTTGCGGGCCTGGGCCTTGTCCCCCAGCAGCCGCATCGACTGGGCCGAGGGACCGATGAACTCGATCCCGCAATCCCGGCACTGCTCGGCGAACATGGCGTTCTCAGCCAGAAAGCCGTAGCCGGGGTGAATCGCGTCGGCGCCGCTGAGCTCGGCGGCCGCGATGATTCGGTCGCTCCGCAGGTAGCTCTCGGTCGAGGCAGCCGGACCGATGCAGACCTTGCGGTCGGCCAGGCGCAGGTAGGCGGCATCCTTGTCAGCCTCGCTGTGGACGGCCACCGTCTGGATGCCGAGTTCCTTGCACGCCCGAATCACCCGCAGCGCGATCTCGCCCCGATTTGCGATCAGTACTCGTGAGAACATATTGAGTCCCGTCTATCGTCGTCCCGAGCCTGCAGGTGTCATCCTGAGCACGGCGAAGGATCTTGTCGTCGTCCCTGTCTTTACGCGCCCTCGTCCCTCGCCCCTCGTCCCTGCCGTTTCACTTCCTCACCCTGACCATGAACAGGGGCTGGCCGAACTCGACCGGCTGGGCGTTCTGGACCATGACCTTCTCGATGGTCCCAGCCATTTCGGCCTTGATCTCGTTGAAGACCTTCATCGCCTCGATGATGCACACGACGCTCTCCGGGCCGACCTCCGACCCCGGGCCGACGTACGGCTTGCTCTCCGGGTCCGAGGCGGCATAGAACGTACCGACCATCGGCGAGCGGATGGGCACCAACCCCGCGTCTTCCGCCGGCGCCGCCGCGGGCCCTGCCGCACCCGCCACAGGCGCTGCAGCACCTGTCATGTGCGCTGCAGCGGCTGGCCCGTGCGCTACCGGCACAGTCGCCGCGGCGCTTGCAGCCCGGATGGTCCCATAAGAACCTGTCCGGCAGGGCCACGACGCAGGACGATCCGCTTGTCGCCGTCCCGCACGAGCAGCTCCGTCAGGTCATGTTCCTTCATCAACTCCACCAGCTGGCGAACCTGTTCGATATCCATTGGTTCTCGATCTCGTTGGCTTTTCTGCGGCCCCGACCCTGTGCCGGGACTTTCGGGTACAGCCCTCAGCCGAGCATTGCCCACTCCAGGCTCTTTTCCAGCCGGCTAAGCACCTCACAGCCGGTCCGCGTCACGACCACGTCGTCCTCGATCCGGATCCCGGCCAGGCCCGGCAGGTACACGCCCGGCTCGACCGTCACGACCATCCCTGGTTCGAGCGTGTCCTGGCTGCTGGCGGCCAACCGGGGCCCCTCGTGGACCTCGATGCCCAGCCCGTGCCCCAGACTGTGCACGAAGTACTTGCCCAGCCGAGCCTTATCCAGCACGCGGCGCACTGCAAGGTCGAACGTCGCGACAGGGGATGTTCGGCCGAATCGATGCAATAGCCGTAAGTTGGGCATCAAGAACAGCTTGGTACAGTTGCCGAACGCGGGGCCGGATTGTACCGATCAACAACACGCGGGTCAAGTCGCCGCAGTACTCGTCGAGCCGGGCCCCCCAATCGACCAGCAGCAATCCGTTTCTCGGCACGCGAACGTCCCCCGGCCGATAGTGCGGCAGGGCGGCGTTGCCGTCGACAGCCGCGATCGTTGGAAAGCACGGTCTGGAGGCGCCGCGCTTGCGCATCTCGTACTCTATAAGGCCGGCCACCTCGGCCTCGGTCATGCCGGGCCGGACCTTACGGCGAAGGACCTGGAAGGCCTGCTCGCCGACGCGGATGGCAGCCCGGATGGCGTCGATCTCCTCCGGTCCCTTGGTCAGCCGCATGGTTCGGACGACCCCGCCGGCCCTGACAATACTGGTAGACCTTGGCAGGGCCTTCTTCAGGGCGGCAGCCATGTCCAGCGTCACGACTTCGGGCTGGACCAGCAGCCGGCCGAGCCGCAGCTTGCCAGCCAAGTCCCCGGCGGCCTTGGCCAAGCCGGTCTTCCGCAGGAGGATCCTGGCCCAGGGTGCCTCGCGCCGGGCCTGCTCCTTGAACCGGCCATCGGTCAGCAGCCAGATCGCACGGCTTGTGACCAGCACGGCCCCATCTTCACCGGTGAAACCCGTCAAGTAGAACTGATCGTGAGGACCGGTCACGAGGATGGCGTCGGCCCGCCGCTCTTGCAGGGCGGTACGCAGGGCCTTCAGCCGATTGGCATACGACTGAGGCACGCGTTTGCGAGCGGTTTTCGTGGATCTGGCCATCACGGTTTCCCAACCCGGCAGGCACGCCGAGTGAGGCCCAGGCAGCTGTGCCCTCCGGACAGCCCAGCAGAATACATAGGATAATAGGCGAATTCAAACAGAGGACAGGATCGGAAATGTCGGCAATAGCCAGTAAACGGCGGGGCTGGTCGCAGTCCGGACCAGCCCCGCTCGCTTGTGATCGCGACAGCCTGATCTACCGCGCCTCGGCCGGCTGGAAGGCGGCGGCATCGAATGTACCTGGCGGAATCGGCACGTCGGTGCTCAGATGGGTCGTATTGAGGAACCGGTCCGTGACTTCGTTGCCCGAATCATCCAGGCGGATCGTGCGTCGCAGCTGGACGAACGGGTACCACCGGCCGGAAGGCGTTCGGGCGTATTCCTGCACCTCCCAGATATTCCGCTGTCCATTGGAGGAGGCCCACTCCATGCGATGGCAGTTGTAGTCCTTGTGGGGGTCGAGGTAGAAGACGTACGGCGGGGTGATCACCTTGCCATCGTACACATATGCCTTCAGGCTCGACGCGGATCAGGTCGTTCTCCCGGGAGTAGTCATCGGGCACGATGGCGGCCCGGTCCCGGTCGATGACCGGCCAGCCAAGGGACTGGCCCTGGTAGCCGGTATGCCTGGACTTGCCGGGCGGCCCGTGCGGCTCCGGGGGATTCCCGCAGTCGATCACGTACGTAAACTGACCATCATCGATGGTCAGCCCGATCCGTTGGCTGTGGGAACTGGCGGTCCACCAGCGAAGGAGGGATTCCAGGTCATCGGTCTCCTGGCGAGCAGGCCAGCCCGCATCGGAGGCGGCGGCGCTGCGCCTGGCCTCTATCCGGTACTGCTGGCCATCCACATAGGTGATCTGGGCGTACTGTACGGACTCGGGATGGTTCGCTGGAGAGATTGTCCGCAGAGCGATGAAGCGGCTGTCGAAGTTCCGCTGGGCTGACTGATACTGGTCGAGGAACTGCTCGAGCTGCGGATCGGGCAGCTCGTTGACCACGACGGCGTCGGCCGGGACGCCCAGGTCATAGATGCTGGCCGGGCCTGCGGCGGGATAGTCCACTTGCACGCTGGAGGAGGAGACGGGGGTGCCGGCGGCGTCGACGGAACTCGACTCGATGGCGACGGGCAGGTCGGTGTGGGGGTCGACGAACACGACCACGTGTTCGCGCTGGTTCTTCTGTGAACGGTCAAGCGTGAAGATGGTGACGTCGCGGCTATCGCGGGTACCCTGGTGAACCGTGAGACGGGCGCCGTAGGACTTCTCCAGTTCGATCATCGTTTCCAGGTAGCGGCGGGGGTCGGACGCTCCCAAGGCAAATACCTTGTCCGGCAGGCGCGCGAGGGTGACCTTGCCCGTGGAATGGCTGTAGGTGTAGCGCCGATACCTGGCATAGTCGTCGAATTGCAGGGAGCCGGAAATGTCCTTACGGACGGTGATCCGGGCCTGAAAACCCATCCACTCTTCGCGTATCGTCGGCGGGTCGGAGCCCTGCTGGAGGGTGCCGGTCACATGCACCCACGGGGCCTTCTGGATGGCGGCGATGACCTGGGCGAAGGCGGCCCCGTTTCCGCCCGGACCGGCGAAGTGATACGCGACGACAGCGACAACGACGACAGCAGCGATGGTTCCCGCAGGCATGGCGATGCGGCGCATGGCAGATCTCCCGGTGCGTCGCCAGCGCGAGTTCAGGGAAGCTCTCCGTTGAGCCTCCCGGCCCGGGCCGTACGACGCCTCCGGAACGGGTCGTAGGGCGGGCTGTTGGCTGATGGGAGTCTCGTCCGCGGCAGCTGGCTCGGCCGCCGCCAGCCGCCGCCGGATGGATTCTTTCAGTCCCGGCGGGGGAGCGAATGCGCCGGATGCCTCCTTGAGGAGGGCCTCCAGGGCGAAGTCCTCGTGCTGATCGGTGTTGCTCATAAACTGAGACTCCTTAGGGTCCGTCTCGTGCGTCTCCTGCAAGCGGTGGTAGATCTCGCGAAAGGCGGCACGCGCACGCGTCAGGGTCGACTCCACTGCCTTCTCGCTCTGGCCGCGACGCCGGGCCATCGTCCGGATGGACAGGCCATCGAGGTACTTCTCCTCCAGCAGGTCGGCGTAGCCGTCCGGCAGCCGGCGCAAGGCCCGCGAGACATGCAGGCGCGCTCTTGCTGCTCGGCTGCGGCCGGGCCGGACGGCTCGTTCGGGTCCTCGATGCTCGCCCAATCCACCGGCTCGCCGACGGCGGCTCTGGTGCGGAAGTGGTCCGCCACCTTGTTGCGGGCGATGGTCCGCAGCCACGAGAGCACCGTCGCGTCTCCGCGAAAAGAGTCCAAGGACTGAAATGCCGCCAGGAAGACCTCCTGCGTGATGTCGCCGGCGACCTGCCGGTCCGGCGCCACCCGAAAGGCGACGTAGGCGTAGACAGCATCGAAGTGCTGCTCGAACATCGCCTCGCGGCTCAGGTCGTGCGGCATCGCGGTCCGCCTTTCCACATCCATAGTCGCAGGAACGGCGAGAATCCTTCGCTCGCCCGGGCCCATTCTCGAGGGGGCCGGACCCGGTCATCGATCCATGACGGGACAGACGATCCGGCACAGCGATTATAAACGTGCGACCTGGAGAACGGATCGATACCCATCCGCGGTTCTGGATGTCTCGTGTCCGCGTCTGGGCAACAGGTACGCCAGTTTCTTTTGCCCCCGATGGTCACGGGCGCGCGATTGTGCAAAGTTGCCTGGCGGCGAGGGGAGGCTATGCTGGGGGCAAGTGTGAGCCGGATCACGGATTCGAAGGGCAATCCATGAGGATGGTGACGGTACGATGAGTGCAAAAGGTGCGTGGCTGGGCAACGCGGCATGGCCGAGCAACAAGTCGTGCGGGCAGTTTGCCAAGGATGTCTTCCGGATCTCGGGGGCCAAGACGGACAAGCAGAAGGCGCTGGCCTTCTTCGAGTGGTTCACGCGGTGCATGATGCGCGGGCGGAACCTCATGATCCCGGACGGCTGCGGCGGGTACTCCAACTGCTACGACACACTGACGCTGCTGGCCAGCTGGGGCTTCGGCGAGTGCACGTACTGGGGCTGGACAGCGGCCGCATGCCTGGTGGAGGCGGGCATGAAGGCGCGGCGCGTTTCGGTGGAGAACCAAGGCCATACGTACTACGAGGTGTGGTATAAGGGCGATGATGGCGTGGAGCAGTGGCACTCGTTCGACCCGTTCATCGGGTGGTACGCCCTGAATGAAAACGGCGAGGTGGCCAGCGTCGAGCAGATGGCGAAGAACCCGCAGTTGATCACGAACCCCTACCCGGGGCACCCCGAGCCTATGGGCCATCATCCCGAGCGGAGCGGCATGTGCCATCGGACGGCCTTGCGCGACCAGTTGATCATCGATCAGCCGATGTGGTTCCGCGAGAACCAGTGGAACCTGCAAAAGGGCATGCAGATAACGCACAAGTTCTTTCCGGAGGCGGCGGACCGGGCGCTGTTCACGAAGAGCGCGGGGCCCGGCGAGACAACAGACGATCATCAGCCCGATGGGACGCACTGCGACATAGCGGAGATCAGCGGGTTCGGTTACCGGCAGCAGGCCGGGAACGTCCCCTACTGGAAGAACTACATGTGGCCGACCCGCGAGGGCTGGCACCTCAACGAAGGCCGGCCGGTCCGCTGGAACGGCGCGGGGGTGATGCACTGGCGGCCGCTGGCGTACGGGGCGGAGGCAGGGTGTGATGTCCGCAACGCGAAGTTTGAGAACGGGCGGGTGAGCCCGGCGAAACAGCACGATTTCGCGGAGGTGTGGTATCACATCCAGTTGCCGTACCTGGCGAGCTCGGCTGTACGTGGACTATGACGTAGTGGGGGCGGGCAACGACTACTGGGGTCTGTCGATCAGCGGGGACAACCGGCAGTCGTGGTGGCAACTGCCGCTGGGGTCGTGCGCGCCGCATTGGGGCGTGGTGCAGAACGGGCAGGCGGAGTGGAAGGCCGGCAAGCCGAGCATTTGCGGGTTGAAGGAGTTCTGGCTGCGGATCGACATGGCCAGTCACAATCCCAACCCGACTCTGGCGGTCAACGCCATGCAGATCGGCGTGGGCTTCGCGCACAATATGTTCGTCCAGCCGCGGCTGGTGCCGGGCGAGAACGAATTGTGGCTGGAGGCGGCGGAGCCTGCTGGCTGGCAGCAGGCTGCAGGCCGAATGGATCTACCAGGTGAACGAGCGGGAGAAGCGGGCGTGCGTGGGCCTGTCGAAGGCGGGCCGGGCGGAAGAGGCGGTGAAGATTGACGTGGATTGCCCGTCGAAGGTGTTGATGACGGGGATTCGGTTGAGCTGCGTGTAGCAGGAGTGCCATGAGCAATAAGCGGCACGAAGCCAACCGAGTCCGTTGGGACGCGGTGGCGGAACGCTGGGCCAGGGGCGCTGATTCGCGCGGGATCTGGCGGCGCTGTCGTACTGAGCCGCACCTCGTCCTGTGCGACCGTGAGCTGGCGTACCTGCGCGACATCGCCGGCACTCGTGTCTGCGTCCTGGGAAGCGGGGACAACCAGGTTGCCTTTGCCCTGGCCGGTCTGGGTGCGATGGTCACATCGGTGGACATATCCCAGCGGCAGCTGGACATCGCCGCGGGCCGCGCGAAGGAATTGAACCTGTCGATGTCTTTCCTTCGGGCGGACGTCACCGACTTGGCAGCGATCGGAAGCGCCGTCTTTGATGTGGTCTACACCGGCGGTCATGTCGCCGTGTGGGTCTCCGATCTCGACACCTACTACGCCGAGGCCAGGCGGATCCTTCGGCCGAACGGGCTGCTCCTGGTCGCCGAGTATCATCCCTTCCGCAGATTGTGGCGGGAGTCTCGAGACCGGCTGGTTGTGGAGTATCCATATTTCGCCCGAGGGCCGTTTGAGTACGACGTGGCGGAGAGCGTTCTGTACCGCGAGCCGGGAACGTTCAAGTCGTACGAGTTCCATTGGACGGTCTGCGACTACATCAATGCCGTGCTGAAGGCCGGGTGTCGCCTGGTGGAAGTTCACGAATTCGGCGAGGAAGTTGCAGATTGGGAAGGGGCGCCGCTGCAGGGACTGCCGGAGTTTCTGCTGCTGGTCGCCCGGAAAGGAAACGGATCATGAGCGCGAAGGGCGTATGGCTGGGGAATCTGGCGTGGCCGGGCAACAAGTCGTGCAGGCAGTTCACCGAGGACGCGTTCCGCCTGGCGGGGGCAAAGACCGACAAACAGAAAGCGCTGGCCTTCTACGACTGGATCCAGCGGTGCATGATGCGCGGGGCGAACCTGGAGACGCCCAACGGGGCCGGCGGGTACTCGCGCAACTTCGACCCGTTGCCGCTGCTGACGAGCTGGGGGTTCGGTGAGTGCACCTTCTGGGGCTGGGTCTGCACCGAGTGCCTATGCGCCGCGGGGCTGAAGGCGCGGCGGGTGGTGGTACACAGGCAGGGGCACACCTACTACGAGGTCTGGTACAAGGGCAATGACGGGGTGGAGCAGTGGCACGCCTTCGACCCGTACATCGGCTGGTACTTTCTCAACGAGAGCGGCGAGGTCGCCTCGTGCGAGCAGCTCGCCAAGAATCCCCGGCTCGTGCAGAACCCGCTGCCCGGGCACCCGGTGCCGCTGGGCTCGCACCCCGAGCGGAGCGGGCTGGAGCACCGCCACCGCACCGAGGACCAGGTGATCATCGACCAGCCGCTGCGGCTGGAGGAAAACGCCTGGGACCTGAAGCGCGGCATGGAGGTCACGTTCAACTTCATGCCGGAGGTGCCGCACAAAGCGCTGTTCACGCACCATCCGGCCGGCGACGAACATCCCGTGGACAACCGCCCGGACGGCACGCACGACGACATCAGCGAGATCAGCCGGCTGGGGTTCCGCCAATATGGCAAGCACATCCCGTACTGGAAGAACTACGTGTGGGCGACGCCGAACAAGGACCTCCGCAACGAGGGCCAGCCGGTCCGCTGGCACGGCGCGGGGGCACTGCGATGGCTGCCGCTGCAGTACGGGGCAGAGGCGGTTTGCGATGCCCGGTACGCGGTCTTTGAGAATGGCTGCCTGAAGCCGAAGGGCTCGCACCACTTCTGCGACGTGATCTACCACATCCGGGTGCCGTACCTGATCTCGTGGCTGGACGTGGACTACGATGTCAGCTGGCGCGGGCGGAGACATCTTCAACCTGCAGGTCAGCGCGGACGATCGACGGACCTGGTGGGTGCTCAAGACGCCGAGCACCTCGCCGGGCTGGGGCAGCGGAAGCAATGGCCAGGCGGAGTGGAAGAAGGGCGAGCCGAGCGTGCAGGGGTTGAAGGAGTTCTACCTGCGGGTGAACCTGCTGAGCCACGCGGCCACGCCGACGCTGGCGCTGCAGGCCCTGCGGATCGCGGTGGGGTTCCAGCACAACATGCACATCCAGCCGCGGCTGGTACCGGGGCAGAACAACCTCTGGGTCGAGGCCGCGCAACTCGACCACGGCAGCAAGGTCCAGGCGGAGTGGATCTACCAGGTCGAGGGCGAAGAGAGGCGGAGCTGCGTGGACCTGGGCAAGGCCGGCAAGGCGGAAGATACCGTAAAGATGGATGTCGACTGCCCGTCGAAGATCTGGATGACGGGGATTCGGCTGAGCTGCGTGTAGGTAGTTGCCAGGGGAAGATCATCGCTCTTCACGCGTTTGTTCGCATCGACTGGGCGGCAGGCTTCGTGGGCACCATGGGGGTACGGGTGCGGCCGTACCTGTGCGGCCGCGGCTACGGCAAGGAGACGCTCGGGCCGCTGCTGCGGGCGGTGCTGCGCGCTGGCATGCGGCGGATCCGGCTGGACGTCAGTGCCATCAACGAGCGGGGGATCCGGTGCTACCGCGCATGCGGCATGCAGATCACGGGGGAGGAATGGTTCCCGCCAGACGTTCGACCCGGGGCAGCCTGAGTGGGCGCCATTTGCCGAGCATTGCAGGCAAGTGAACGGGCAGTGGCTGGAGCGGTACTACTGGATGGAGATTGCAACAGATTGATCGCTGCCGTTGCTGCCTGTTGCTCACCTCAAACGTCGACGACCAGCACCCCCGGACGACCCAGCGGCCAACGTACCAGGACGGCGCCCCGGGCTGAGACCACCATCGCTCCTCCGAACGTCGGCCACTGCGCTAAGGCCCTGTTCTGCAGCACGTTCACCATCAGCGTGGTGCAGCCAACCCGCGTCACACGGCTTGCGTACTGCGCTTCCTCCTGGCTGTCCCAACGCTGCTGGTCCCAACTGCCATTACCGACGCTTCGGGCGAACGGAAAAAGCAGGTAATCCGGGCGCAGACGCCTGGCCCTGGCCGCGATTCCATCATCGAACAGGTCCCCGCAGAGCAGGAACGCGAGCGTGCCCAGCGGCGTGTCCGCCCTGGCAACGCGGCGTCCTTGCTGGTAGATCTCTGGATCGGCCTTGCGGCCGTGCCACTGTGGCTGGATGCGCCGATACTTCATCACAATCTTCCCAGCCGGATCGAGCAGCACTGCCGCGTCATACAGGCGCCGTCCCGCGCGCTCCAGAAGCCCGAAAGCAACGTAGGTTCCCGTGTGGCGCGCGACCTCGGCCATCGACCGGGTGATCTTTCCCGGGATGGGATCGGCCAGCGGCACGTCATGCTCCGGATCGCCGTTATTGATCAGCCCGGTCGGCGCCGCCTCGCCGAAGAGGACAAAGTCCGCGCCGCTGTTGGCCGCCTGGCAAGCCAGGTCTCCGCATCTGTGCGAGATTGGCGTCGAGATCGGGTGTTGCGACGTTGACCGCCAGGCCGGCTCGCATCGTGTATCCTCGGCACAAAAGGAAGGCCATAGAAACCGCCATGAAGGAAGCAAGTGAGCATCACGTCCGGTGGAACTGCTTCTCCAGGTCCGCCAGAGTCAGTCTCAACACTGTCGGCCGGCCGTGGGGGCAGTTCGACGAGCCTTCCACGTTCTTCCAGTTGGCCAGCAGCGCGGTGATCTCCTGGGGTGAGAGGGGGTCGCCGGCCTTGACGGCTGCCTTGCAGGCCATCATGTTCAGCACGTCATCGAGGAGCTTCTCGGCATTGGTGTTGGAGGCGGCGGTGCCGAGTTTGGCCAACATCTCGATCATGAACTCGTCGATGCGGACGCGGTTGATCACGAGGGACGGGAAGGCCTGCACGGCGATGGCGTTGGGCCCGAACTCGGTGGCCTCGATGCCCAGGCGGGCCAACAGGTCGGCTCGTTCGGCCACCAGGGCCACCTGGTCCGGCGGGACGTTGACGCTCTCGGGCAGCAGCAGGCGCTGGGACTCCATGTGGCCGGACGAGACGCGCGAGCGGAACTGCTCGTAGAGGGTCCGCTCGTGCAGGGCGTGCTGGTCGACGATGACCAGGCCGTCGGGGGTCTCAGCCACGATGAAGGAGTTGTGGACCTGCAGGGCGCGAACGGGGCGCTGCTCGGCGGTGCACTCGGCGATCTGCGGCATCAGCAGCTCCGGCGCGGGCGCCGAAGCGGGTACCGGCGTGCGAAACGCCTGCGGCAGCACCTGCGGGCCCATCAGCGGGCTGAAGGCCTTCTCAAACTCCTCGGGGCCAAACGGAAGCGGCTTATCCCGCAGCGGGGCTGGTGGACTTGATACGTCAGCAGCGGGACTCGGTGGCGCGTCGGCTGGCGCAGCCGATCCTGTGAGAGCAGCAGCCGGTGCACCCGGGGCGGCGGGGGTCGGACGAGGCGTGCCCAGCTGGCTGGGGGCATTGGTCCGCGGGAATCCCAGGTGTCGCTGGACGGGGGAGGCCTCGCGGAAAAAGTCGGCGATCGCCTCGCGGACCCGCTGCTGGGCGCGGCGAAAGCCCTCGCTGTCGGGCGGGGCAGTGGGACCGCCCACGGCGCGCAACGTCCAGGGCGGGGGTGTTGTCGTACTGCAGCAGCGTCTCTCGCAGGGCCGAGAGCGTCACCCCGTGCACCAGGCTGCTGTCGGTCCAGCGGACTTCGATCTTGGTCGGATGGACGTTGACGTTGAAGTCCTCGGGGCCTGCTTGCAGATACAGAAAGAGCACCGGCTGGCGGTTGGGGTCCATCAGGCCGCGGTAGGCCTCGCGGACCGCGTGCTGCACGAAGCGGTCGCGGACGTACCGGCCGTTCAGCCAGGTGTACTGCCAGCGGGCCGTGGCCCTGGCATCGACCGGGCGGCTGACCAGGGCGTACAGCTGCACGGCCTCGGCGTTGCGCTCGATGAGGACCAGGGCCTCGGCAAGTTCGGGCCCGAAGAAATCGCCGATCCGCTGGCGGAAGGTCTCGACGGCCGGGAGGTTGTGGATGGTCTTACCGTTGTGGGTGACCTTGAAGGCGATGCTGGGATTGACCAGGGCGATCCGCGCGACCTGCTCGGTGATGTGGCTGATTTCCGTGGCGGCGGTCTTGAGGAACTTGCGCCGGGCCGGGGTGTTGTAGAAGAGGTTGCGGACCTCGATGGTCGTGCCCGGCGAGCAGCCGCAGGGGGCGGGCTCGCCGACGTGGCCGCCTTCGGCGGTGATGCGACCGCCCTGGGGGGCGTCCGGCGTACGGCTGGTGAGGGTCACGTGGGCGATGGAACCGATGCTGGCGAGGGCCTCGCCGCGGAAGCCCATCGTCTGAACGTGGTAGAGGTCATCCTCCTGCTGCAGCTTGGAGGTGGCATGGGGGGCCAGGGCCAGCGGCAGGTCCTCAAAGTCGATGCCGCCGCCGTCGTCGATGATCTTGACCAGTTTGCGGCCGCCCTCCTCGACGTGGACCTCGATGTGCCTGGCGCCGGCATCGAGGGAGTTCTCCAGCAGTTCCTTGACCACGCTGGCGGGGCGTTCGATGACCTCGCCGGCTGCGATCTTGTTCTGCAGATCCAGGGGCAGCGCACGAATGCGACTCATCCATTCCTCACTTCTTGTATTGCCTGCACGACTGCGTTCAGTCATTATATCACTGCGGTGCTGAAATGCCCGTGACGGAGGATCCCCATGCGGCTGTCGATCAACGCCAGGACATTCCCGGCGGGGCTGGAGGCCCCGGCCTTGGCGGCGGCTGCGCGGCAGGCGGGCTTTGAGGCGGTCGAGCTTATGATGGGCGGGGAGGGGTTGCTCACAACGGAGACGTCCGAGGCCGACTGCCGCCGGATCGCGAGGGTGATCCAGAATGCGGGGCTGAAGGTGGCGTCGCTGGGGACAGACCTGTTCTGGCAGTTCCACTATGCCGACCCCGACCCAGCCGTCCGAAGGCAGGCACAGGACCTGACGGTGGCTGGCCTGGACCGGGCGGCGTGGCTGAGGACGGACGCGTTTCTGGTGGTACCGGCGGTGGTCGGCGGCTGGAACGAACGGGTCCCGCGGGTCCGCTACGGCGAGGCCATGGAGCGGACGTTCGACATGCTGGCGAAACTGCGCGAGGAGGCCGAGGATCGCGGCGTACACATCGCCGTCGAGAATGCCTGCAGCCGGTTTCTGCTGTCACCGCTGGAGATGCGCGACTTGATCGACCGCGTCAACAACCCGTGGGTCGGGGCGTGCCTGGACATCGGAAGCGCAATGGCCTTCGGTTACCCACAGGATTGGATCGAGGTGCTCGGCCGGCGGATCGTGCGGGTGCGCGCGAGGGACTATGACCTGAACCGGCCGGGGGCAGAGGGCTTCCGCTGCCAGCTGCAGGAAGGGTCGGTGGACTGGCCGGCGGTGGTCGCAGCGTTGCAGGCGGTCGGCTACGACGGGCCGCTGACGTACGAGGGAGAGGGCGACCCGGCGGCGGTCGCGCGGCGGTTAGGCCGGATCCTCGGACGATCCTGAGGCACGTGCGAGTCCATACAATAGAAGGTGGCGCCGCTGGTGCGGGCTGTTCGGCGGGGCGACAATGAAAGGCCTTGCGATGCAAAGGAATCCGACAGGCTTTACGTTCATCGAGCACACGGCTGACCTGGGGATCAAGGCCACGGCCACGAACCTGCGCGATCTGTTCGTCCAGGCGGCCAAGGGTATGTACGCCCTGCTGGGCCCGCTCGTACCGGGCGCCGAACCGGTCGAGAAGACCCTGCAGTCTGCAAGCCCCCGACCGCGAGAGCCTGCTGCACGACTGGCTAAGTGAGGTGCTCTGGGAGCTGGACGGCAACGGCCACCTGTTCGACTCGTTGCAGTTCGAATGGCTGGACGACAAGCACCTGACGGCCCGATGTCGCGGCAAGGTGCTGGATGGCGAGCGGAGCGAACGGTCGGTGGAGATCAAGGCGGTGACGTATCACGACCTGCGGATCCAGAAGTGCGGGGACATCTACGAGGTCACGGTGATCTTCGATGTGTGAAGAGTCAATTGTCAATCGCTAATCGTTAATTGTTAATTGTTAGTTGTAACAGCAGCAACAGCCTTCGACCACGCAGATCGCGCGCCGAGGAGGCAATGTCATGACCGAGACATGGTCCGGACCGCTCGAGAAGATCGGCGAGTGCAAGTACCGCATCCCGAGATCGTACCGGCCGTTCATGCGCGTCGACGGGATCATCTACGCCGACGACACGCTCATCGGCCAGATCGCCAAGGACAAGGCGCCGAGCAGGTGGCTAACGTCGCCAGTTTGCCTGGCATCGTGGGGGCCTCGCTGGCGATGCCGGATATCCACTGGGGCTACGGCTTCTGCATCGGCGGGGTGGCCGCAACCGACCCGGCCGAGGGCGGCGTGATCAGTCCGGGCGGGGTGGGCTACGACATCAACTGCGGCGTGCGGCTACTGCGGACGAACCTATCGAGGGCGGATGTCGAGCGGGTGCTGCCGGTGCTGGTCGACGGACTGTTCCGCGACGTGCCGACCGGCGTGGGCGAGGGTGGGAAGATCCGGTTCAGCTCGAAGGAGATCCGCCAGATCATGCAGGAGGGACCGCGCTGGCTGGTCGATCACGGGTACGGCTGGGACGAGGACGTCGCCTTGTGCGAGGAGCAGGGGCGCGTGGAAGGCGCCGACCCGGACGCGGTCAGCAACCGGGCGCACGAGCGCGGCCACGACCAGTGCGGCACACTGGGCAGCGGCAACCACTTCATGGAGGTGCAGTACGTCGAGCAGATTCTCGACGAGCGGATCGCCGAGGTCTACGGACTGCACAAGGACCAGGTGACCGTGCTGATCCACTCGGGCAGCCGGGGCCTGGGCTACCAAGTCTGCGACGACTCCCTCCGCGAGATGCGCGAGGTGCCGGCCCGTTACGGCATCGAACTGCCCGACCGGCAACTGGTCTGCGCACCGGTACACAGCCAGGAGGGGCAGCGCTACCTGGCTGCGATGCGGGCAGCGGCCAACTTCGCCTGGGGCAACCGGCACATGCTAGGGCACCTGGCGCGGCAGACGTTCGCCCACCGCTTCGGCCGCAAGCCGGAGGACCTCGGCATGCACCTGCTGTACGACGTGGCCCACAACATCGCCAAGCTCGAGACGCACACGATCGATGGCCGCCAGCGGACGGTCTGTGTGCACCGCAAGGGTGCGACGAGGGCCTTTCCACCGGGGCACGAGGAACTACCGGAGAAGTACCGCAGCGTCGGGCAGCCGGTGCTGATCCCTGGGGACATGGGCCGGGCGTCGTACGTGCTGGCGGGCCAGGTTGGCTCGATGCAGGAGAGCTTCGGTTCGACCTGCCACGGCGCGGGGCGGCAGATGTCGCGTACCGCGGCGATCAAGGCAGCCGCGGGTCGCAATATCAAGAAGGAGCTTGCCGCGGCCGGCGTCTATGCGCAAGCCCGCGGGCGGACGGGCCTAGCCGAGGAGCAGCCCGACGCCTACAAGGACGTCAACGATGTGGTGCGGGTGGTGGAGAAGGCGGGCTTGAGCAAGCGGGTGGCGAAGCTGCGGCCGATCGGGGTGATCAAGGGGTAAGGGCGGGTAACGGGTAACGGGATTCGGGCGTCGGGCATCGTACATCATACGTCGGCTGCTGAAGGCCGGATCTCGGGTCCAACGGCAAGAGACAGGTCACGGTGCGCGGGTGGAATTCCGGAGCCGGCATCGGCAGCACTTCAGAATCATGAAGCGTGAGCGCACGGCTCGGGCCGGGACGGAGACGAAATGCGGTTCTTCGATTTTTCCACGTTTTCCCTTGACGGATCATCATCCGGTTGTATACTGATGCAATAGTCGACGTACTGTCAGCATTTATCAATCACCAGAAAGGAGGCGTGAGATGAGGATTCGAATGCTCTTGGTTACCAGCGCGTCACGCCCCGAACAGGCGCAGGCCTAACGCAACTCTCATCAGTTGCCCCAGATGGTTGTAACAATCTGAAACGGCCGCCCTCTCGGGCCAGGCCGACTCCCTGTTTTGCGATTCGGCATACCCGGGCTGCGGGGCGTGATCCAACGCGTCCGCGGCCATTCCCCGTTTAATCCAAACGACTTATGGCATGTCCGCGGGCAGGCGGCGCCACCGTTACTGGCGCCGAAGGAAACCACTTTTGTCGGCAGGAATCGAACCATGTGCATCTAGCGAGGCCCTTCTCCAGGGGCGTCCTGGGGCGTAAGGCCGGTTGACAACGTAGCTGTCGAAACCATAGCGGCACGGAAACTCTCTGTGAACCGTCGGGGGAGGCTCTGTGTCATCAGGGCAGGAACCATTTATGTGGAACGAGATCACGGGCACCCAGGTAGCGTTGCTGCTGGATGTTCAGAAGGCATGGGTGCGTGAAGTGCTCGAGGCACACTCGGGCTGGAAGCTGGGAAGAATCGTGAAGCGAAGTCTGCACATGTTGCTGGGCCCCGCGGCTGGGCCCGAGACCTTTATCTGCGAGCACTGCAAGCGGCCGGTGCCCGCCGTGGCGCCGGGTGCGCACCGCGGAGTCACTGCCCGCACTGCCTTTGGAGCTTGCACACGGGACCTGCGTCGCAGCCTCGCGCGGCTGACTGCAGAGGCCAGATGGAGCCCGTCGGCGTGGCGACGCAGAAGGGCGGGGCGTGGTCACTGGTCCACCGCTGCCGACGGTGCGCGGCGACGCACATTCACGCAATCGCGGTGGATGACAATGGCGCGGCGCTACTGACGATCGCCACGATGGCGCCAGCCGAGCCGGGGTCACCCGTAAGGCCCTCGCCGACCCGAGAAGCGAGGTCGGCAGTGCGACAGACATGAATCGTTTGCAGGGCACAGCTCATACAAGGTGGACACGACATGACGGACACAGTCAAGAAGAACAACGGCAACCGCATCCGATGGTCGACCTTCTGTCGTCTGTGGTGGACGTGGGTCGACCGCCTGGGACGCGATTCGACACGCCATTTGCTGGCATCAGGCGCCATCCGGGACCGAAACACGGTCGAGGCGTATTCGCACGCACATGGGTGCCCCGCCAGGGACGACGGACACGACCCGGTGATGTCGGGCGCCTGCTGCCCCGTTCACCATCTCAACGTACGAACACCGGTCAGTCCGCCGGAGAAAGGAGGGCCACGTGACGCATGGAGTCATTCGCCGCAACACGCATAAGAAAGGGCCGAAGACACAGGGAGACCAATCGAAATGCAAGAACATTCTCAAGCAGATGACCCGGCGAGCCAGGCAATTCGCTGGGTTCAAGACCATCTATCGCTGAGAGAAACGACGGCATCGGAGTTCCTGTACGACCACATGGACTCACAATCGGGCAAGAGCCTGGAGATCGTCTACCAGCCCTTTCGGACCAACCAGCGCGGCCACTTTGCCGGCCGGGGGGCTATCCTGGATTTCGCCCTGCATGCCGGTGGCGGACGTGTTCTGGACTTCGGTCCAGGCGACGGCTGGCCCAGCCTGCTGATCGCGCCGCTGGTCAAGGAGGTGGTGGGCGTCGAGGGTTCGAAGCGCCGCGTGCGGGTGTGCGAGGAGAACGCCCGGCGGCTCGGCGTGACCAACGCTCGATTCGCGTTCGTCGAGCCGGGCAAGCCCCTGCCCTTCTCTGAGGGATCGTTCGATGCCGTCGTGGCCGCCTCATCCATCGAGCAGACCCCCGACCCCAGGGCCACCCTCGCGGAACTATACCGCGTGCTCAAGCCGGGCGGCCGGCTGCGGATGGACGCCGAGACGCTCGGCTACTACCGCAACAACCGGGAGCGGGACGTCTGGCTGGCCTCGGACAACGGCTTCGAGACGCGGCTGGTCCTGACCGACCGGCACGTGGACGAGGAGTATGCGGTGCAGTACGGGCTGGCCCTGGCGCTGAGCCGGGACCAGGTCAAGGACATCTTCGCGCGCCGCGGCCTGAAGGTCGGCACGGAAGGCTTGACGGCTGAAGTGCTGGCCAAGCTTCGCGATCATCTCACCGATGCCGGCACCTGGCGGACGAAACACCCATCAAACGCCACGTGGCTCACGTGGCTGAAGAAGGCGGGCTTCCGCTGCGCCGGACGACGCACGACGGCAACTCCTTCTCCAAGGCGCTGTTCGACCGGCTGGGCGAGGCGCAGCGGCCGGGGGACCTGGCTGCGGTGGACGCGTACCTTCGGCCGATCATCGAGACGGTGATCGCCCTGGAGGCCCCGCCGGGGCAGCGGGCGGATGGGTGGGAGCGGATGATCTCGGCGGAGAAATAGGACCCGTGTGCAGGCGAGGACATGACATGACCGCGGGCTTCACGATCCGGCACGCGCGTACTGCCGACGAGGCTGAGCGCGTGGCCAGATTTGTTCATGGCGTGTTTGGCGCGGGCCGCCAATATGTCCTGAAGCATCCCGACGTACAGGCCGAAGGGTCCAGGCGGTACGTGGAGTGCGACGGGCGGATCGCCGCGGCACTCATCGTCGAGAAGATGGACCTGGTGCTCGGCAGCGGGCAGGTGCGGGCGGCGAGGATCGAACACGTGGGCACCGACAGGCAAATGCGCCGCCGGGGCCTGTGCCGCATGCTCATGGAGGATACGATAGGCTGGCTGGAGAGCGCCGGGGTGCAGGTTGCGCTCATCTTCGGCGAGCCGCTCTTCCGGCGATTCGGGTTCGAGTATGCGGTGCCCACCTACGTGCAAGGCATGCCCACCTTCACCCCGCCGGGCAGCCACGTGCTTCCCGCGGCGGCGATCCACGAGGATTCCGGGCCGATGTGCAGCATCCGGCCCATGCAGCAGGACGATCTGCGAAGCGTCGCACAGTTGCATCGGACGGCCAGCCTGGCGATCGGGTTCTCACGGGCTCGAACTCCCCAGTACTGGGAATACCTGGTCGGCGACAAAGGGCTCGCGACGTACCACGTCGCACAGGATGCGAACGGCATCATCGGGTACTACCGGCTCAAAGAGGGGCCCGGTCGGCTTGAGGTTCGGGAGGTGGTCGCAAGCGATGTCGGGGCGTGCGGCGCGATTCTGCAGGCGATCGGACGCCGGGGTCGCGAGTTGCAGGCCTCCATGATCGATCTGTACTGCCCTGGCAACGGCGTCTTCGGACAGTTCCTGGCCAGGCACTGCGCCGCCCGCTACTGTCCGCATGCGGATCGCGAGACGAACCTGCAGGTGCGGCTGCTCGACTTGGCGGGATGCCTGGGGCTGATGCGGCCGACCTTCGCCGAACGGATCAAGCGGAGCGAATTCGCGGACCGGCCATGGCATTTGAGGGTAGACGCAGGCCAAAGCACGGCTCACGTGGCGTCTGACAGTGAGGGGGTGCGGGTTGGGCAAGCGGCACGGGAGTGCCTGCACGTGCAGGTGCGTCCGCCCGCCATGGCGCAGCTGCTGGCCGGATTCGACGTAGACCGGGCGCGTCCCTTGGCAACGGGCTCGTACGAGAGCCTGCGTCTGATGGAGATCCTGTTCCCGCCGCAGGAACCTTTCTGGTATGCGGATGATGTATGAGGGAGGCACTCATGTCATGGAATCGCGAGCCAATAACCAGTGGAGAACAGACAGTGGCTAAGATCGACCTGCGCAAGGTCACGAAGGACAACTGGCAGGACATCATCGCCCTGGATATCCACCCGCATCAGTACCGGTTCCTCCGGCCGCACACGGGCCTGTACGCACTCGCCAAGTCCCACGTGTACCCGGAGCGGGACGCCCTGGCGATCTATGCCGACGACGTTGCGGTCGGCTTTGTCCAGGTGGAGATGAACCTCGAGGAGCCCGCCTCCTGCAACCTCTACACTTTCTTCATCGACTGGCACTACCAGGGCGCGGCTACGCCAGGGAGGCGCTGCGGGAGTTTGTGCGGCTGGCGCCGGAGCGGTATCCCCTGGCCAAGAGCGTCGACATGGCCGTCGCGGTCGACAACGAGCACGCGATACGGTCGTACAGCAGCGCGGGTTTCGAGATGGTCGGCACACCACGTACCTCCGGCAACCGGTGGATGGTCTACCGGCTGCCAGCATGTCTTGTTCCTGAAGAGGGAGTTCAGTAATGAGCACCAGCAGCGGCTGGGAAGCGTTCTTTGCGGCGCATGCCGCGATCTACGACGACAACGGGTTCACGAAGAACACGCTGCGCGAGGTGGACTTCCTCCTGGAGGAACTCCAGGTGCCGCCGGGTGCGCGCATTCTGGATGTCGGCTGCGGCACGGGGCGGCATTCGATTGAACTGGCGAGGCGCCGGTACCGCATGACGGGCGTGGACCTCTCAGCAGCCATGCTCGCGCAAGCGCGGTCCAAGGCTGAGGCGGCTGCCGTCCACGTGGACTGGATACAGGCGAACGCCACGCGGTTTTCGTTCGCCGAGCCCTTTGATGCGGCGATATGCCTGTGCGAAGGGGCCTTCGGCCTGCTGGGGGCCAGCGATGACGCCATCGAGCATCCCCTGGCGATCCTGTCCAACATCACCCGCAGCCTCAAACCGGGCGCCAGAATCCTGCTCACGGTTCTTAACGGGATGTGGATGATCCGCAAGCAGCGGCAGGAGGACGTCGAGCAGGGCCGTTTCGATCCCCTGACTCTCTCGCAGACGTCGGACATGGTCCCGGCCGAAGGGCATCCGCCGGTGCGGGCGACGGAGCGGGCGTTCGTACCGACCGAGCTGGTCCTGTTGTTCCGGTTGGCCGGGCTGACGGTCCTCGACATGCGAGGCGGCACAGCCGGCAACTGGGGACGCAGGAAGATCGGGCTGGACGAGATCGAGATCATGGTGATGGCCCGCAAGACCGCAGAACCGGACGCGCTGGCAAGCGCTTCTTTCTGAAGAGGGAGTGTGTCATGGCCAAGAAACGCAACCGCGAGCGCCGCCGGCCTCGACCTGTACACCCGGCGCGAGGACTGGGACGATTTCTCCGAGCAGGAGTTCGAGGAGAAGGTCGAGGAGCATTTGGCCGAACAGGCCGCCCAGGCGGCCGCCCCCACCCGTGTCTTCGAGCCCACCGTCACCAGCACCTTTCACGAAAAGCAGTGGATCAAGGACTCGCTCGGCCGCTTCTTCCACGACCACTGGTTCGACGACGTGCTCTACCGCATCAAGCCCGGCAAGGAGGCGACGGTCTACTGCTGCCAGGCATGCCCGGGGACGGGCCTGGAGCACCTGGCGGCGAAGGTATATCGCCCGCGGATGTTCCGCGCAATGCGAAACGACGCCCTCTACAAGATCGGCCGCGGGCTGCTGCACTCGGACGGCAAACAGGTCCTGGACAGCCGCTCGCTACGGGCCGTCCGAGGCAAGACCCGGTACGGCCGGAAGATCGACATGTACTCCTGGTGCCAGTACGAGTACCACATGCTCGAGCGGCTGCACGCGGCCGGGGCGGACGTGCCGCGCCCGCTGGCGCACGACGCGCAGGCGATCCTGATGGAGTACGTCGGTGAGGTGGGGCAGGCTGCGCCGACACTCCAGGAGGTCGCCCTGCCCCGATCCGAGGCCCGCCGGCTGTTCGAGCGCTGCCTTCACAATATCGAGCTGCTCCTCGCGCAGAACGTCATCCACGCGGACCTGTCGGCCTACAACGTCCTGTATTGGCGCGGCCAGATCAAGATCATCGACCTTCCACAGGCAGTGGACCCGCAGCTGCACCCGGAGGCCCTGCCGCTGCTGGCCCGCGACGTGGAGCGGATCTGCCAGTACTTCCAGAGACAAGGGGTACGGTGCAATCCGGGGGCGATTGCTGTCGACCTGTGGGACCGGTTTATGCGAGGGGCGATATGATGCTTCATACAGGAGAACACCACAGATGATGACACTGAGTCTCATGAGGAAGTTCTTCCGCACAGTAGACAACGCGAGGCACAGTCCGATCGCCGACCTGATCGCCCAGCGGTGGGTCGAGTCGGGGGCGATCGTCCGCCGCGGACGGGCGAGCACAACTTCGTTTGCGAAGTCACTGCCGCCGGCCAGCGTTACTTCCTGCGGTTCAACCATTCATCCGAACGCGCTTGGGCGCCCATCGCGGCGGAGGTACGGTACCTGGAGCATCTGAGCCGCCAAGGGCTGCGGGTCGCCAGGCCGATCCAGTCGCGCTTCGGGGAGTATGTTGAGACGGTTCAGACGGAGATTGGTACCTTCCATGCCGTGCTTTTCGAGGCGCTGCATGGCAGGGAAATGGAGATCGACGAGCTGGATGAGCGGCACTTCGAACTGTGGGGCCAGGTGCTTGGCAGGATCCATGTCGCCAGCGAGGGGTTTACGACGCCAGATCGGCCATCATGGTCGGACCACATAGCTCTGGCAAAGCGCTTTCTGCCTCCGCGTGAGCACTGCGCGCGGGAGGAACTGGCGTTCGTAGAAGAGCAGATCAAGGAGCTCCCTGTCGGCCCGGACAGCTTTGGCTTGATTCATTTCGATTTCGAGCTCGACAACATCAAGTGGCAGCAGGACGAGGTGGCAGTCCTCGACTTCGACGACTGCTCGTTCTACTGGTTCATTGCAGATATACCGTTCGCGTTGAGAAGCCTGTTCCATGACTGCGTGAGCCGCGTCAAACCGGCAGACCCGCGATTCCAGGCATTCATGAAGGGGTATTCTGCCTTACGACCGATGCCGGTCAATGCGGCAGGCCGCATCCGGGTCTTCCTGCGGATGCACAATCTCATCACGTTCGCTAAGATCCTCCGGAGCGTGGAGGAAACAACCGGCGACGAGCCGGTCTGGACCGCGGACCTGCGCAAACGCCTTGCCCGTAAGCTGGACCAGTACCGGCAGGAGTTCCAGAGCTATCCCTTGCGGGCTTTCGCCGGCGGAGAGTGAAGGCTGGCAGGTGTCGCTTCACAGAAGAAGCGGCCGTGTCCAACGCGTGGCGGACAGTCCGGTCGGTGGAGCTTGCCTGGATGGCAGGCAGGATTGGGACGACCAGGAGGAGCAGATGCTCGAGGAACTCGACAGACAGTTGGCCGATCGTTACGGCCGGTACGCAAGTCTACACAACGGACGCCGACCCCATCCACACGGACAGTCACGGCGATCCGCCGGCCAGCGAGGTGGATCGCCTGCACGATCTGTTCTGCCGGCCCGGGTGCCGTGTGTTGGATCTGGGCTGCGGCGCGGGACAGACTCTCTGCCGCCTGGCGCCGCGGGTAACGGAGATCTGGGGAATCGACTGCGAAGGACCCCTGCTGGCTGGCGCCCGGGCCCGCGTCGAACACCTCGGCATCCGCAACGCGACGCTGATCGAGGGCAACGTCGGCGACGCCGCGGCCGTGGCGAGGCTCCCGGACAACGCCTTCGATTTCGTCTTCAGTCGACGTGGGCCGTTCCTCAATACCATGCTCATGCCGAAGCTCAAGCCCGATGCGCATTTCCTGGAGGAATGCTTCCAGGATTGTCCCGGACTCAAGGAGATCCTCGGCCGGAAGGCGTTTCTGCCGACCGACGGCAGTCCCGTCGATGCGGTGCTGACCCATCACTCCAGGCTGGGCCTGCTGCCGGTCAGCATCAAGAGTTACTTCTACACGGAGTACTTCCGCGACGCCGACCATCTGGCGGCGTACCTGTCGCGCGGGCAGTGGCTGTCGAACTGGTGGATGCCGGCGAAGCCATATGACCCCGCCCGCGATCGGCCGGCGCTGGACCTGTACGCCCGTTACAACGCCACGCGCCATGGCATCCAGCTGATCCAGCACCGCAAGGTGTACCTGTTCTGTCGCGGGCGCGTGAACTACTACCCGGTGGATGGACTGGAGGGCTAACATGTAGAGCTCAGGTACGATCGAATCGCCCGGATGATCGAGGAATTGCGGCCGCTGAAGGAGTGCCGGGCCTACTACCGGAAGGACACGGTCCGCTAGACCAACCCAACGTCAGCAATGCGGAGGTACGCCAGTTTGGAACAAGCGAAACTGAAGCTCCGAGAGCTCCGATGCAAGGACTTGTGGATGATAGGACAGGTGGATCGATCCGAGACAGTCACCGCCGAGTACGTCGCCGTTCCGTCCGCTGATGGTCTGAGCCTCACGCTAACCCGAGTCGACTACGACGCCCCGATCAACATAGGGCCCTGGTCCCAGGAGGGGGTTGAAAGAAGAATAGCCGAATGGACGCCCAGGATCACATGCGATGGACTCATCCTCGGCGGATTCCGCGGGGAACGACTGGTCGGCTTCGCTTGTGTAGGGCCGAAGTTCAGCGACGGTTCAGCAGAACTGGTGGCGATGTTCGTCGATGCTGCCTGGCGACGATCCGGCATCGGCTCGGTCCTGCTCGGCAGAGCGGAGTCATGGGCGGTGGAACGCGGAATCAGCGTCCTGTTCGCAGACTCAAACAGCACCGCCTCTGCAGTCGGATTCTATCTCAAGCACGGTTTCTCCGTCATCACGCTACGGAACAACAGCGTGATCCGCCATCGCGATGGCGGTCCCGTACTGGCCAAGGTGCTTGAGAAGTCGCACGCCGGCTGACAAGGCAAATGAGAAGATCACGAGTTCTTCCGACACTACTGCGTGAGCTGGTGTACCTATGGCGCTGCCCGAACCATGTCCTCCACCGACAGGGCAGCCATCGACAAGGTCATTGCGGACGCAACGGACGCCAGCGGTTCGTTGATCTTCCACTGGAGCGGGATACTGATCGGCTGCCGCAAGACGACGAGTCACGGAACCGAAGAGGAGAGAGACACCCAGTGACACAAGCCGCTGCACCAACAACCGACCAGGCGTCGACCCTCGCCGAGCGCCTGCTGGGCCGCCGACCGGACCGGTTGGAGGCCTTTCTGCCTGCGGTCGGAGGGGACGATTCCCACAGCTTCCGCCTCTGGATCCGCAATGACCCGATGCTGCTCAAGATCAAGAAACGGGCCGGCTCGCCCCTCGGCCTCTACTTCCACAGCCGGGCGCGCGCGGGCATCCCCGTACCGGACCTGATTGCCTTCGATGCCGCCGCCGGACCGGCCGGCCAGGCATGCGCGATCTGGGAGTGGGTCGATGGCCAGCCGGCGGCTTGGGCGCCAGGACGGCCCTGCCCATACGATGAGGCGGAGTTCGGGCGGGTCCTTCGCCAGATTCACGACCTGCCGTGCGAATGACCCTTCGGCTTGCTGGGTGATGATCCCGCCAGGCGGCCAGCCGCGTGGTCCAGCCACCTCGACCTTGGACCCGCCAGCGATTCCTGGTCCGGCTTCTTCCACTGCGACCTTGCCGCGAGGCGCTATTTCGACAAGGGCTACCTCACAGCCGCCGAAGCCGGTACCCTCTCGTCGCTGCCGGACCGGCTGCGGACGCTCCTGAACGCCAGCGAAGCGCGCCTGCTGCACATGGGTGACATCATGCACAACGGCAACCTGATCGTGGACCCGCAGACCCGCCGCATCATCGCCGTGATCGATTTTGTGGCATCCATGGCCGGCGATCCGCGATGGGAGCTGGCGTGGGTCGACTACTACTTCCGGCAGGACCCATCCGCGATCAAACCGTTCGACATGGCGAGCTTCCGCGCCGCCTACGGCACTGACCACGATCCGGATGACCTCCTCGGGCGCTTCTACCTGCTGGCCATCCTGCTGTTCGAGAAGCTGCTGTTCTTCGACCCGGCCTCGCCGCGCGGCCGGTGGGGGATCGAGACCGTCAAGAGGATTCTGTCGTCATTCGAGGGCAAGTCATGAGCAAGAACGCGATCAACGCGTACGACGTGGACCCTTACTTTGCCGCCGCTTACGACGAGAGCGAGACAGGAACGAAGGACATCGAACTGCTCCTGCGCTTGATCGGCCAGCGGAGGCCGCTGCGGATCCTCGAACCGTTCTGCGGCACGGGGCGGATCCTCATCCCGCTGGCAACGGCCGGCCACGAGGTCGTGGGCGTCGACCAGGCAGCAACGATGCTGGAGCTAGCGCGGAGGAAGATCGCGCAGCTACCGCCTGAGGTCCAGCGGCGGATCACGCTGATCCATGCCGACGTGACGGCCTCGGCGTGGCCCGGGGACTTTGACGTGGTCCTGCTGGCCAGCAACTGCTTCTATGAACTGGCCTGCCCCGAAGAGCAGGAGGGTGTGGTCGCCTCTGCGGCCGCCTCGCTGCGGCCGGGCGGCTACGTGTTCACTGACAGCGACCACATGGAGGGCGAACTGGCCCAGAACTGGCGGCGCGGCAGCGGCCCCTCGACACCCCGCGTTTATCCGAACGGCGTACGCGTCGGGGGGGCGTCTGAGTTGATATGGTTCGATGCGCCAATCGGCTCGTGCACTCCCGCCGTACCTTGACCGTCACGTTCCCCGACGGCCGGACAACATTCAAAGAGTACATCATACAGAAGCACCCGGTCAGTACCTGGGAGGTCGAGGCGTGGCTGGAAAAGCACGGCTTTCGCATTGAAGGCCACTTTGGCCGCGATGGCGCGGAGTACACGGCAGCATCCAGCCGGACGACCTTCTGGGCACGCAAGAGCGAACCACTGCAGGCATAGGAGAAGCCAGGATGCCCCTTTCGACTTGCGAGGCTGAAGCAGTTGCTCCACAGGGACGAATACCCCCGCTCGAACCGCTACGACCCGCAGTGGATCCTGGACAACCAGATGGGCCTGAACCCGCTCTGGCTCACCGAATGGATCTGTAAGGACATCGACCTGCGGCCGGGCATGCGCGTGCTCGATCTTGGCTGCGGCAAGACGCTCTCCAGCGTGTTTCTGGCACGCGAATGCGGGGTGCAGGTATGGGCCGCGGACCTGTGGATTCCCGCGGAGGACAACCGGCGGCGAATCGAGGCCGGTGGCCTGGCCGGACAGGTCTTCCCCATCCATGCTGATGCGCGGTCGATGCCATTTGCCACCGAGTTCTTCGATGCGATCGTCTGCGTGGATGCGTTCATCTACTTCGGCACGGACGACCTGTACCTGGACTGCCTGCATCGGTTCGTCAGGCCCGGCGGCCTGCTGGCCATCGCCGTCCCGGGCTTCATGCAGGAGATCCACGAGCATTTGCCGCAGCATCTCGTGCCGTTCTGGGCCCAAGAGTGCTGGACCTGGCACACGCCCGCATGGTGGCGATGGCACTGGGTGCGCACTGGCCTGGTGGATGTGCGAATCGTCGACACGATGCCAGGTGGCGTCGAGCCGTGGCTGCAGTGGAAGAAGGCCCGGCTCGCAGCGGGCGACACACGGGAATCGGTCAAGACCGACATCCGCGTGATGGAGGCGGACCAGGGGGAGTACATGGGCTTCATTCGGATGATCGCGCAGCGCTGCGCGGAGGCATAACCCAATGACACTGGACGAGATCAGGCGTGCCTACCCGAATATTGAGGTGAACGACGCGCTGCCGCTGTTCCCGGCCATCCCGCCGGAGGACTACCCGGACTTGGCCGGCTACACGCCCGAGCAGGTGCACGAGGGGGCGATGGGGCCCGGCGGGCTGTTCCTGGCCAGTGACATGGCCCGGCTGCTGGATCTGCGGCCGAGGATGCGCGTGCTGGACCTGGGTCCCGGCCAGTGCGCCAGCTCGCGGTTCCTGGCCAGGCGCCACAGAGTACGGGTGGTGGCAGCCGACCTGTGGATCGACCCGAGCCGTAACTGGGAGCGGATCGTGCGGGACGGCTTGCAGGACCTGGTCATGCCGCTGCGGGCGGAGGCCCACGACCTGCCCTTTGCGGATGGCTACTTCGACGCGGTCTTCTGCATGGACGCCTACCACTACTTTGGCACCGACGACTTCTACCTGAAGTACCTGTGCCGATTCGTTCGGTCCGGGGCGAAGATCTGCATCGGTGGACCGTGCTACGCGGACGAACTGACCGATGCCGTTCCCGCCGAGTGGCTGCACGGCGAGTCGCAGGCCTATCACTCGCCCGGTTGGTGGGAGAAGCACTTTCGCAAGGGCGGCCTGGTTAACGTCCTGCACTGCCGGGTCCACCCTAAGGGTCGGGAGTTCTGGCTCGATGACGTCCACAGGGACCTCGCCGGGGACCCGCATCCGCGAGACAGAAAGGACCGTTGGCAAGCCTGCCTCCTGAACAACATGATCGTCCTGCTGGAAGACACGCAGAGGTTCTCGACGCACTTCATGCTGCTGGCGGAGAAACGACCGAGTGCTGAGTCCTGAGCAGGCCCATCAGAAGCACTGGCAGGCAAGCTGCCAGTGGCACCCGCGAAAGGGATGACGAGCAAGGTAACACGGTGTTGGAGAAACGTGCAATGGAACTGTCGATCGAGAAACTGGCCATCGCGATGCGCTGGGACCGGTTCCCGCTTTCCGCGCAGTACGATCCGCGCCAAGCGGCCGAACTGTCGATGGGACCGAATGTGCTCTGGCTGACGGAGGCCCTGGCCGCGCGTATGTCGCTGCGCCCGGCAGCCGAGTCCTCGACCTTGGCTGCGGCACGGCGTCGAGCTCGATCTTCCTGGCCAAACAGTTCGGTGTGGAAGTCTGGGCGGTCGATCTGTGGATCAAGGCGACGACCAACTGGCAGACCATCCGCCAGGCCGGGATGGAAGGGCGGGTGATCCCGTTGCACGCGGACGCCCGGGACCTTCCGTTTGCCAATGACTTCTTCGACGCAATCCTCAGTCTCGACAGTTACCACTACTTCGGCACGGACGTGCATTACCTGCCGAACAAGCTCCTGCCGTTGCTCAAGCGGGATGGGCAGCTCGGAATGGTATCGCCCGCGGCCACGGCTCCGCTTCCCGATCCTCTTGCGGACGGCCTCGAGTCGTGGGTCTACACCGTCGATACCGTTGAGTGGTGGAAACGACACTGGTCGCGAGTACCCGGAGTGAAGGTCGGGCTGGCTGAGGCCCTGCCGGAAGGGCGCGAAATGTGGATCCGCTGGGACGAGGCAATGCTCGTCGACAACATGGAGTCCAAGGAATTGGATCTGCTCAGGAGCGACGTCGGCAAGTGCCTCGGCTTCGTTCGCATGGTCGCGCGTTGAACCTCACTCCATGGCCGTTGTCGCCGCGGGTTTCTGCCCATAGCATAAGGGGTGTATGCCGTACTTGATCGATGGCAACAACCTGATGCCCGCCCTGGCTGATGCCGGGCCTGAGGTCGGCCGCGAAGGGCTCTGCCGGCTGCTTCTGCCGCTGCTAGAGCATGGCCAGGCCGCCCACGTGGTTTTCGACGGGCCCGTTCCGCCGGCCGGCGTGGCGGCACAGATCGCCCAGACCGGCGTGAAGGTCACCTGGTCGCTGGCGCGGACGGCTGACGAGGTGATCCTGAAGCTGCTCGCCCAGGACACCGCGCCCAAGCTGCTGACCGTGGTCAGCACCGACAAGGAGATCCGCCGCGCCGCCGAACGGCGCCGCTGCAAGATCGTCACCAGCCAGGAATTCGCCGCCAAGCTCCTGCACATCGACGCCGCCCGCCGCAAACCCAGGGGTCCGAAGAGCCCGGAGTCTCGCGCCAAGCAGAGGGGTCTGTCCGAGCAGGAAACCCGCCGCTGGCTCGAGGAGTTCGGCTTCGACGATACGGACGAGGACCGGATTCCGGGTAGCGACTAGAACGTTCCTCTCTTGAGGCTCTTACCGCAACATCGCACGGTCAACCAGCGCGCATCGCCTTGCGCATCGCCTTTACCAGCGGCTGAACCAGAACATGCTCCAGTTGCACCGGCTGGCGACCGACGCCGGAGCTGCCCACCGTGATACTGTAGATCGGCTGGCGCGCCTGCACGTCGAAGATGCGGAACTCTACCTCAACCTGCGCCGCCGGATCATAGTGGCGGGGCAGAGGCACGAGGGCATACGCCTTGCCGGGGAAGGGGTCCGGCCAGTCATACGGGGACCCGCCGTAGTCGAACGGGATGGGCGGCTCCTCCACAGCGATCATCCGGCCAGGTATGTACGCCGGATAATAGCCGTACCGGCGAATCGCCGGCTGGATCGCGGTGCGGTAGCCGGCCTGCGCCAACAGCACGCACCGATCATCCGCCACCCAGGTTGCGGCAGGCAGGCCGTCCTCTCCGCCGGCCGGCCGCGTCGCGGCGGTGCGCGGCTGCAGCCGATCGTCCAGGGTCTCGTACACAACGTCCAGACCGGCCTTGCGCATCGGGCTAATCAGCTGCCGCGGGAGCATCTGGGCCGGGTCCGCGTACTGCACGGCCGGCAGCAGGACGGGTGGCAGCATCGCCATGCGGCCCGGCGGGACCGGCCCGCTCCGCAGGCTACGGATATCGACCGTCGCCCGAGGCATGCAGCCCGTCAGCAGTCCCAGCGTCGCCGACGCCACACACAGCGTTACCAGGTCCGGCAATCGCATCGCGGTCGCTCCCACGACCCCGCCAACAAAAGAATCGGCGACGGGTCTCCACCTGTCAGTGTAGAAGACCCGGCCGGCATCCTCAAGTGGAGGCCGATGGCGTTGTCGTTACATAACCGATAGCAAAGGGCCGCAGCTGCCGCTTTCGGGAGTTACGGCCCTCGAATTGACCTTTCCTCAAGAGTCCTACGGAGCCGCTTCCGGATGCTCAGCGATGTGGTTCAGATACACATCCAGCAACCCCGCCTGTTCCAGTACCTCGTACCAGACCGGGGGCTCGTCTGATTGGCAAGACCGGCCGGAAGCTGCCGCCGATTGGAGAGACTGGGAAAAGAGTGCTTCGTCGAGGCACTTACCAAAGTTGGGTATCATGTAAAGTAGGTCCATCACGTCAACTGCCTCGTCTCCGTTGAAGTCGCAGTCGGGATTGTACTTCGCATCGCCCCAGTACCCGCCGAAGGCTTTGATAAGATCCAATTCGTCGAGAACATCCACGCACCCGTCGCCGTTTACGTCTCCCGCCAAAGGCACGGGCTGGACCACCGCAAAGTACTGTAGCCCGTCGCTCACATCGGAGGATGCATAGATGACGTGATCAACGGTATCCACCGCATTGTCCGGACTCGCGAGCGTCCAGGACGCATCGCCCGGCAGCCATCGCCAGACCTGCAGTGTGAGCTCATGTTCCGGGGACTCACCCTTGTACTCCCCATACACGAACGGATGCGTGTGGCTGTACCGGAACTTGACCGTCACTTCCCCATAGGGGATAGCGCCGGCAAGGTTAATCGCCCAGCACCCGATTGCGCAGGGGCGTATCGCCATCCACAGGCAAAGGGGGAATGCTGGTTTCGTTGCCGTACGGGAAGTCTTCTGCCGAAGAAGACGGCCCTGTCAAGCGACAATTATCCTTCCTCTTCAACGACAATTAGATCTCCCGATTCCGCCGCCGTGGTCGTGGTTGTTGGTTTCTTTCTTTTTGCTCCTTTTTCTTTCTTTGTAACTGCCTGTGAGTTCCTGTGAATTGCTGTGAGATTGTCAGAGTGCCCGGCCGGTCGTCACTCGGGGGAGGGGTCGGTGGCGTCGGGCCGGTTCTTTTTGGCCTGCTCGATCCGATAACTTGGGACGTTCAGTTCCAGGATCACGCAATGGTGCACCAGCCGGTCGATTGCCGCGGCCGTGGTCATCGGGTCCTTGAAGATCGCCTCCCACTTCGAGAACGGCAGGTTGCTGGTGATCATCACGCTGCCCCGCTCGTACCGCTCGGCTAGCAGGGTGAATAGCACCTCCATCTCTTCCCGGCTCTGCTGGACGTATCCCAGGTCGTCGATCAGCACCGCTTCGTAGCGGCCCAGCTTCTGGATCAACCGACTGAGTTTCAGATCCCGCTTGGCCGCCAGCAGGTCCTGCACCAGCCGACTGCACGTGCTGAAGTACACCTTGCGGCCCTGGCGAATCAACTCCTGCGCCAACGCGCACAAAAGGTGCGTCTTGCCACCGCCGACGCTGCCGAAGACCAATACGTTCTCCCGGCGATCCACGAAGTCTGCCTTCCAGCAGCGTCCGCACCTGCCGGGTGACCTTGGCCGGCAGCCGCTTCAGGTCGAAGCCGGCCAGATTCTTCTCCGCCGGCAATCGCGACTCCCGCAGGCATCGCTCAAGCCGGTGTTGCCGGCGAACCTGGCACTCGCGTTGGACCAGCGTCAGCAGGAACTGCTCGTAGCTGAGGGTCTCCTGTTCCGCCTGCCGGGCCAGTTCCTCAAAGCACTCCCGGATCGTCGGCAGGTGCAGTTCCCGCAGGCAGGCTTCCAGAGTGGCCTTCTCTTGCTCGGGAGGTTTCATACGGTCACCTCCTGGCCGATCATCAAGGCGTCATACGCAGCCAGGTCCACCGGCTCGATTCGGACCTGCGTGACCGGCGGGATCGCCTCCCGGCGGTCCACCAAGGCTTCCACCGCCTCCAGACAGATCGGCTGACCTTCCTGCAACAGGTGCCGCAACGCCTCATCCACCCCGTCCTGTGTCTGGCGAGCCGCCAGGTACAGGATCCGCAGGTACGTCTTGACCCCACGCTCGGCCTGCGTGTCTTTCAGGTGGTCGTATGCCATCCGGAACCGGCTCGTGGGGAACAGGTCCTCCCGATAGCGGTACTGTTCGAAGGCCCCGGGCTTGCGGACCAGCCAGTCGATGATGTGCCGGTACGAGACCTGGTGCCGCTGCCGGCCGCGAAGCCGCCCCAACCGCTCGATGAGCCGCTGGGCGTACCAGATCTCCAGGTGCTCCGCATAGAGCCGGACTTCCACCTTCTCCCCGATCAGCCGGCTGTCCACCGAGTAGATGTTGCGATCCACATGGATCAGGCTGCCGGTATCGACCTTCACATCCAGCCGCTGGGCGCTTTCCAGCCGCCGATCCGGCAGGTCGCGCAGGAGGGCCTGTTCCTCCGCCAACCGCGACCGCCGCCCGGCGTTGAGCTGCTCAAACAACTCGCCCAGGAAGGCCTCATAGAGTTCCCGGCTGGCAAAGTCCCGGCCGTCGCGCAGCAGCAGGGCCTGCTCCAGAGCTTGCTTGAAGCGGTGATGACGCTGCTCCACATCGCCGTTCTCGTTGGCCTTGCCGGCCTGAATCCGCTGCCCCAGCAGCCCGTAATGATCCAGCAACCCCTGGTAGCGCCGCGTGAACTCCGGCTCGCTACGCGATCCCGCCTCCAGGAACCGGGACAGGTTATGCACCGCCGCCGACAACCGATCCGTTCGATGCTCGGCCGGGACTCCGCCCAAGGCCCACAGGGCGTCCTGCAGGCCTTGCGAGAGGCTCTCGATAGCTCTCCGAGAAGCAGACCGTGCCGTGCTCCCAGTTCGAGTACGTCAACACGAAGTGGTAAATCATGTGGTCGAACGGCTGGCCGGCGATCGTAATGCCCAGCTCCGACAGGTGGGTGAAGTCCGACTGGCAGAGTCGGCCCGGCTCGTGCACCTGGGCGAAGAACACCTCCCGCGGCGGTCCTTCCAGCGCCCGCCAGGTCTTGATCCCGCGCTGAAACGACCGCAACTGCCCATCCTGGAACCTACCTGGATGCCTCCGCTGCAACGCCTGGAACAGCACCTTGGCCTGCAGCCCCGGATTGACCGCCAGTTCCTGGCTGAACCTCGTCCCAAACCTCCGCGAAGGGGTCGCCCCGCGTCCGCCACGTGTGAGCAGCTGCGATCTCGCCGGGCAACCGCATCAGCCGCCGATACTTCCGTGCGGTCGTCACGTCCATCCCCGCCTTCGCCGCTGCCACCACCTGTGAGTCCTCTGTCTGTAACAACCTATGTAACCTCCTGACTTGCTGGTCTGTGACCATCCAGGCTCCTTTTCGAAGGAACCCTGAATAGCCGACCACCTCTCAAAAGCCAGGGAGTTTTAATTGTCGCTGACAGGGAATTCTAATTGTCGCCCAACACGGCCCCAGGAGCTCGATGTCCATCGTCGCACGGGTCAAGTCCCAGTGCATCGACGGCCCCCCGTTGAACGTCACCTGGACGCTGTTGACCAGGTCGATGGTGTGTCCCTGGTGCACCGGGCTGACATTCGCGTGACCAGAATCAGCCAGGAGAACCCCCGTCCACTGCGTCTCGCCCCAGACGAAGGTCCGCTGCGGCTCCTGGCCCGGGATGTGCACGATCTGGCCTATGTTTACCTCCGGTAGTTTGAGCTCCGCGTTCGCGTGGGCGAACCACCCGTTGCCAGTCTCCCCATACCGCGCGAGCCCTGGGGCGCCGGCCACCGGGGGCACCGCGAACGGAGGGACATTGTCGATGTTGTTGCGGACCACTGCGAAGCCTGAGAGGTCGAGCGTGTGGCGGGTTCCACTCTCCCCGACAGCCACCACCCGGCCGTTCATGGTCAATGTTGGACCCGAACCCGTCGTCCCTATCGTCCCTACAACACCATACCCTTCCAACGCCCCGTTCGCACAGAGGTTAGACCTGATCGTCATCCGGCGGACGCCCGTCATCGTCCCGCCCTGTAGCTGGAGGACGCCGTTCCCTTCGGTCCCCAGGGATACGTACGGCGAGGTCAGTGTTCCACCCTGCAGAGTGTACGTTCCTGTGCTCCCTGGATACAGGCCCAATTGCATGGCGCCGTTTACCACGCAGGAAGACCCACCGCCGGCTTGGGTAACAGTCCCATCCCCGTTCTCTCCGATCAGAGCGTCTCCACGGACGATGAGGGTTCCCCCGTCCTGCACGGTCACGGCCCCATTGGCACGGCCATCCACTGCTCCCAGACGCAGGCTGTCAGCATAAAGGTTGGTGTTATTGCTTATCGTGAGGCTCGAAGCAGTGCTTGGCGTGCAGCCCACCACCAGCATTGATGCGCCCTGGATACCGGTCGCGACCGTAACCGCTCCTCCGTTGTCTATGTAAACAGGGTACTGATATCCATAGGACCACTCATTTGGCCAGGAATTGAGATTCAGTCCGTCCCCGGCGGCCGCCGTCCAGGTGCTCCCAGCGCACCAGTCCCCAGTCGTATGTCCGTACCACCCCGGCGAGGCCACTGCGAACAGACTGTCACCAACCGTGAAAGACTGCAACGTGGAGGCGACTTTGACCACCTTCGATCGTATCTGTTTAGCGGCCTGAAAGACACTGATTGGTGAGCGGAGTGGTTGGCATATAATAGTGTTGCCGCCGGCGCGGTGGAACTTGGGTTGCGACGCGGTTGGAACCGGCGAGCAAGCGGGGTCAAGGATGGCCCGAGCGAGTTACGAAGAACTTCTGGCCGAGAATCAGCAACTCCGGCAGCGAGTAACGGAACTGGAAGGGCAGGTTCGGCAGTTGACCGCTCAAGTTCGCGAACTGACCGCCCAATTCCAGGAAGCCCTGCGAGCCACCAAACGGCAAGCCGCGCCGTTTTCCAAGGGACCGCCCAAAGCAAACCCTAAGCTTCCCGGTCGCAAGGCCGGGGCAGATTATGGTCCCAAGGCGCATTGCCCTCTGCCGGAGCAGATGCCTGACGAGATCCACGACGTGCCTCTGCCCGAGCGGTGCCCCGACTGCGGCGGGCCTGTGCGGGAAGATCACATCGATCGGCAATTCCAGGTCGAAATCCCGCGCAAGCCCCTCGTACGGCGGTTCGATGTCCACGTCGGAGGGTGCCGCGCGTGCGGCCGACGCATTCGTCCGCGGCATCGCTTGCAGACCTCGCAGGCGAGCGGGGCGGCGGCCTCACAGACCGGACCGGACCTGCAAGCCCTGATCGCGATGATGAAGGACAAGTACGGACTGAGTTACGGGGACATCCAGGGACTGTTAAATGACGGCTTCGGCATCTCGATCAGCCGAGGCGGGGCCGCCCAGGTCGTGCAGCGGGCAGCGCAGCGAGCCGAAGCGTTCTACGACCGCATCGGCCAGATCGTGCGGGCCAGCGATACGGTCTATCCCGACGAGACGGGCTGGAAGGTCGGCGGGCTGCTGAAGTGGCTATGGGTCTTCGCGGGCGAGCAGGTCAGATACTACGTGATTCGTCCCAGCCGCGGCCGCGATGTGCTGGAAGAGGTGCTGGGCAGAGACTATAGCGGGTGGATGACGCATGACGGGTGGGCTCCGTATGACGGCCTGGAGCAGGCGGAGCATCAGCAGTGTGTCACCCACCTGCTGCGCCGGGCCCAGGACCTGTTGGAACGGGCCCGCCGCGGGGCGGTCCGCTTCCCGCGGCAGGTTCACCAATTGTTGCTGGACGCCCTGGACCTGCGGGACCGACGGGATGTCTTTTCGATCAGCTCTTACGGCTTGGCTGTAGCGCAGGGGCGATTGGAATCGCGACTGAAGGGATTGCTGGGCTGGAGGCTCTCGCACGAAGGTAACCGGAAGTTCCGGGACCATTTGGCCCGGCACGCCGAACAGATCCTCACGTTCCTGTACGTATGGGGGCTGGAGGCGAGCAACTGGCCAGCCGAGCAGGCGATCCGTCCGATGGTGGCCAATCGCAAGGTCTTCGGGGGAAATCGCACGTGGGCCGGGGCCCATGCCCAGGAGGTGCTGGGTAGTCTGTTTGCCACCTGCGCTCAGCAGACCCGCGACAGCCTGAGGTTGCTGTCAAACCTGATTCGCGCCACACCCCGTCAGCGAGCCGCCTACCTTGGGCACTTCCTCCCCGCCCCGGCGGGCTAACACCTCAGACCGCTAAACAGATACGAACCAGCGTTCCGTGCCCGCCGACCTCACCGATGTGCAGATCCCACCCTCCTGCAAAATTGATACTGGCGCTTGCCCCGATCTCAAGAACTCCGGTCCCGACTTCCCCGATGTAGGCGCTACCGGACAGCCCCAGGCCCCCCAGTAGCATGAGAGTACCTGATCCGGGGGTGAGTTCTGTGGCGCCATAGATCGCGCCGACGTATAGCTCAGCGCACGCGGACGGCTGCCCCCCCACTGGCACGTCCACTGTCCCGCCGTTGGCGACGTAGACCCAATCCCCATTTACCGGATAGACTCGAGGCCAGCCCCCAAGTCCCGGTCTGCGGGTCGTAAAGGCTCCAGTGCCCGGCAACGGACCAGTCCCCCGTCCCTACTACGTTCCATTCGTAAGTAGAAGCCGCATGCCCTGCCGCGACCCACAGAACGAGACACGCCGCCGCTTTGGACAGATCACCCAACCTGGACATAGCGCCTCCCTTCCGGCCGAACCCGACCGGTTCTCTGCCCCCGTCCAATTCCTATACGCTAATGTGAAAGGCTATCTGCGACCCTTGCGCCGAATCCAGAGGAGCCCGGGGAAAAGCACGGCGATCGTCGTCGGGACCGGTATTGGCGTTAGCAGAAAACTTCGCTTCTGGCCCTGAAGGAGCCCCTCACCAACGATGTCCCCACAGTTGTTGACATCCGCGGCCTTCAGCAGGAGCCACCCGGATGCCGGATTGATGAGATCGTTCAGGTCCCGGGCGCCCCCCCGCTGTAGATGAAAGCGTGCCCATGTTGTAGGTCGGTGACCGGATAGTACATGCCAACCACCTGACCGGGATCATTGACCCCGTATGCCTGCGATCCGGTCCCCCCGACCGGGATGGCGTGGATCCCCGCGGCGTCCCAGTAGCACGCCGTGTTCGGGTACCCGTACGGCGATCCTGGGGTCGCATCCGCTGCCCCGACAACCAGACCAGCGCTGTTAATCCCGAACGCATCGCTTCGCTTGCCTCCCAGCGTTCCCAGGTCCTGAATCGTCCCATTGTCCCAGAACACGGCATGCTCGATGGGTCCGTTCGCATCGGACTGGCCGGTGTTTCTCGTTCCAACCACCTGTCCGCTGTCATTCAGAGCAGATCCGTGCTCGAATCCCAGGCTCCGCAGGGTTTCGCCGTCCAGGAGATATGCCGAGGTGCTGCTACCTACCAGGATCTGGCTGGCGTTGTTGATCCCCCAGCACACGGTGAGCTTCGGGCCCACACCTGTGTTCAAGTCCTGGATGGACCCGTTCTCCCATACGACCGCCCGCAAGTCCGCATCGCCAGTACCTGCTGCTGCGCGGCCTGCGACCTGCCCGCAGTCGTTCAATGCCTTCGCATAGTTGTTCCCCACCAGCGTCCCCAGCATGGAAATCTGTCCTGCGGACCAAACATACGCGTGGTGCGCCCATCCGGTGTCTCCGTGTAGCCGGATACCTGCCCCATCTCATTGATGCTACCGACCATCCCGTTGGAGGCTCCCAGATCGGTCACCGTGTACTCCACCGCCGCCCCCGCCGGCCGGACAAGCCCCCACAGGCAGGCGACAAGCACAACTGTCCCCACGATTCCCCGCTGTTGCGTAGTCATGAGCCTTCTCCCTCTTTCCTAGATGCGTGGCAAGACGCTTGCTCCAGGCCTGCCTACATTGTACAGGCCTACCCGGCCATCCCCGAGGCTTTTTCGGTGCTGGAAGCCTCGTTTTCGGCCTATTCGCCCGGCACGTCCCATATTCCCTGGCGCGGCTGGACTTCCGTTAACGGACCCAGCCTGAAGGAAGCATACGACCCCCCAACTGTCCACGACAAGGGGGTCTTTCCAGGGTCAGTCCGGCTCGGTCGCTGTACTCCTCTCCCACAGGCGCAGTTTGACCTTCGACTTCGTAAACGGTGCGGCAACAGCCTCCGGGCGTGTGGCGTGTGGCGTGTGGCGTGTGGCGTGTGGCGTGTGGCGTGTGGCGTGTGGGCACACGAATCGGACCTCCCACACCCTCACGTGTCTTCGTACTGAAGCATACTACAGGTATCAGCCACTGTCAAGGACAAAATCGATCTTGACAATAAAAAACTCGAAATCCAACAAAGTGTCAGAATCTGTCATTGGCGGACACCGCGCAGCCACCGGCGGCCGGAGGCGGTGCGGTCAGAGCGTCTGCTGGGAGATTCTCCTGTCATAGCCAGCCGCGAGCCTGATGATCCGGATCGTTGGGTGAGTCTCATACGATCCCTAAACGCACACGGTACGTGAAATACCACGGCCCGGGCGCATCGCCGAGCAGGCGCGCGGCGGTCGCGCGGAAGGCGGTCAGGCCGATCTCCTGTTCGCTGATACCGGCCTTGAGAAGCGTCTGGAGGCTGCCCTGGCTCATGGCCAAGCCGACGTAGCGCTCGGCATTGCCGCTTTCCACGCTGTGGACCGCGATCTCCTTGGTCAGCCGGAAGCACCCGCTGGCTCGCATTCGCGAAAGGTGCTGGTCCTTCGACCAGCGTTTCAGGCCGTCGGAGAGGTTACGCCGCCCTTCGACCGCGGAGACGGCCTTCATGAACTCGCTGTAGGCCGCGTCGAGTCTGCCAGCTGCAGGTGGTGGGCGGCCAGTCGCAGTCGATCGCCGCGAAGACCCCACCGCTGTGCAGGATGCGCCTGGCCTCCTCAAAGGTGGCCTGCGGCTCCATCCAGTGAAGCGACTGCGAACAGGTGATGATGTCCGCGCAGCCGTCGTCCAGGCCGGTGGCGTGCGACAGGCCCTCGCGATAGGAAACGTTGGCCGCATGGGTGCAGGCCCGGGCCTGGCTTCGCATGTCGCGCGACGGCTCGATGCCGATGACCCGCTCGGCCCGGTCCGCCCAGATCCGCGTGGACAGGCCCGTGCCGCAACCCAGGTCAACCACCAGCCGCTGGCGCGCCGAGTCCGCCAGCCGTGCCAGGATCTCCGGAATCACTGCCGGCGGCGTGGGACGGTACCGGTCATAGGTATCCGCGAAACCGCTGAAGCGGTTCACATTGACGGCAAACGCCGGATCGAGCCGGCCCGGTGCATCCATCGCGTCTGTCTCCTGTCAGCCAGAGCGCCAGCTGCGCTACAGCCGGGAGCCCGAAAAAAGGCAAGGCGACCACGAGATCCGCGGTCGCCTCGGGAGATTCCACCGACGGGTCAGCCCGTATCATGGCCCGAAGAAGGTCTGCCACGACTTGGCCTCTTTGTCGTAGTTCGTGAAGGTACTCGGTCCGGTGAACGGCCCGGTGACGTCCTGCCCGCTCTGCACCTGGTAGTCGACCGAGTAGCCCCGCGCATTGCTGGAATCGTTGTAGGTCACGAAGGTCAGCACATCACCACAACGGAAGTCCACACCGTTCTGCAAGAGCTTGCCGAACGGCTGTAGCGCCTCCTGTACGAAATCAAGGGCGCCATGGTACGCCAGCCACGCGCCGTCGGCCGTCAGGTCGTCCACGTCGCCCATCGTGATCACTGTCACGTTGCACGGGATCAAAACGCCGAGGTCCTCGGTTGCCGCCAGGCCACCACCGGAGGTCCCCCACATGTCGGTCGTGCCGCCCGCATACCGCCACGTGATCAGATAGTTGACGCCTACGGGGGCCCCGGTGGGCAAACCACCGATGGTCGGCCCGGTGATGGCGTTGGTCATGCGGAGCAGGACGTAGGGGGTCTCGCCAGGGGCGGTCGGCAGGTTCGCCGTACCGCCGAGCGACTGCGTCAGGTTCGGATTGCAGCCAAAGCCGACCCCGCCCCAGGCCATGATCACGCCCAGAAACAGGGCCGTCAGGATTCTCAGGATATCACTTCTTCTCATCGTCCAGGCCTCCTGTGGGGGCTTGCTCGAAATCTTCCCGTCCCCTACTTGATCAGGTCCACAAAGATGTGGAACGTCAGCCCCGGAACGCCCTGAGGGGTCGACCCGGGCGGCTCGATTGTATAGCCAGCCCCGGCAATGACGATCGGCAGGACAGTGCCCTTCACCAGCGTTCCGCACTCCATCGGATCGCCTGGGGCGGGGCTGGACAGGATGCCGCCGTTATACGCGATGGCCTGGGCCTGGGGCACGCCGGACGTGTCGGGGACAAACACCTCTCCGGAGCTCTCGATGTTGATCGACGAGAGGTCGCAGGCCCATGCCAAGCCGCGCGGCGCGGTGGTCGTAAACCCGATGGCCCAGCCCGAGGACCAGCTCTTTCCCGCCACGGTGATATCGAAGTGCCCGGGCCAGCCCGTCTCGTTGAAGATACCGAGCATCACGTAGCCGGTTGGGATCGGAACGGCGGTGCCGGCGCCTTGGCCGATGGCACCGCGGAAGTTCGGATTCAGTCCCCCCGTACACCCTGCAGGGACAGCCGCCGCCAACAGCGGCACGGTCAGTGCCAGCGCGGCCATGTGCCAGATTCGTATCCCGCGCATTTGCCCGGTACTCCTTGTGTCTAGCCCGAGGGTCTCCCCGCCGGCGAGCCGACCCGTCCGCACGAGTCCAGCCCGCACACCGGCCTACACAGCAGGGCCAGTATAAACCCGGCACAGGGGCACTGCAACTAAGTACCGCTGCAACCGGCCTATAGGCGATTACCTCCTGCAGCGGCGGATCTTTCAGGTCCCCCCCCCCGCGGTACCGTGCGTGGCCGGCGACCCTGGGCGCTCCCCGACCAGCGAAAGTACCGCCGCTGACGGGTTCCTGCTGCCGACGACTTGCTCCATGGAGTCACCCATTCAGATTCTATATAGTGCCTATCCGTTGCCGACAAGCGGCCATCGCGGCACTTCGCTGATCGCTGTGCAGGTGGCGCACATGCCGTCATTGTGAAGCGGCCGGAGGCAGGTAAGATGGACCCCTGTGTGCCTTGCCGTACTGCCGGTGACACGTGTAATGGCCGGGAAGGAACCGCCAGACACGGCCAAGGCATCGTCAGCCGCAACCGCGCCCCAGCCAAGGAGTCCGGATATGTACTATTTGACCAATGCCGCCCTGACCGTCGCCATCGACCGGGCGACCGGGCAGATCCATTCCATGATCGACCGCAGTCTCAACCGCGACTACTGCCAGATCGAGAGCACCCGCTTTGGCATGATCGGCGGGATTCGCGTCAAAGACATGCTGTCGGGCCGGACGTTCGATGACTTTCATACCCCTTCGGCCGCCACACTCGTGGAGTGGCGACACAGCCAGGCCGGGGCGCGGCTGGTTCTGGACAAACATTTCGAGGGGGCGGGTTTTGTCGCCCGGATCGAATATGCACTGGACACAACGTGTCTACAATTGGACGCGTACGTCCGCAAGACGGGTGGGCCGGACCGCCAGATCCGCTTCACCTGGTTGCTGCCGATGCCGTACACCAATCTCTGGGCCCCGATGAGCGACCCGATCGTGAGGCTTCGCTGGGAAGAACCGTTCCAGGTGCGGCACGGCCTGTCCTATGGCCGAGCTGTCCAACCCCAGCACCGCACGGCACTGATTCCGATGGTCACCCTCTTCGATCGCAGCCACTGCCTGGCGTATTCGATGCCGCCGGACGTCCCGAATGTTTGCGTTCGCTTCATGAATAACGCCGGGGAAGACAGCCTGTTCCTGCTGAACTCGATCACCAACTACCCGATCGAGCAGCGGCCCCACTTCAAGGTCGTCAACGACTACCTGTCGCTACGGGAGGGCAAGCAGACCCGCTTCAGCCTTCTTATCAGCGCCCACGAGAGTCAGTGGCGCGACGCCCTCGGCTGGTACGCCAGCCGCTACAGCGCCTGGTTCCAGCCCGACCCGAAGATCCGCAGCCAGGAGGGCGTCTACGCCATCTCCAGCCCGTGGGACCGCTGGCTGGGCGATGAAGCGGCGGCCGACAAGCGAATGGCCGGCCGGGCGGCGCGGGGGGTCGGCTGGATGGAGCTGCACGGCCACTTCCCATGGTACGGCCTGTACGTCCACCCGACGGACAACTGGCAGGGCCACCACGAGAGCGGGGCGATGTCCTTCGACAGCGTCCGCCGCTATATCGACCTGGCCAACAAGCACGGCATTGCGTTACATATTTACTACAACATTATCGACGGCCAGATCCACTACGTGAGCAAGGAGTTCCCGGAGTCGATCGTCCGGGACGAGTCCGACAAGATCGTCCCGGCCTTCACCGACTGCCACCTGATGAACGCCGATCTGTCGCTGCCGTTCGGCAAGCACTGCCTCGAGCAGTTCGAGAAACTCCTCTCGACCTATCCCAACATCAGCGGCGTGTTCTTCGACGTCTACGGCCGGCACTACAACCTGGACTTCGGCCACGACGACGGCCTGACCATGGTCAACAACAAACCAGCCTACTGCATCAAGTTCGCCTTCCAGCGGCTGATGGACAAGATCGACCCGATGATGCGCCAGAAGGGGTTGGTCTTTTCGGCCAACAAGCCCGAGGGCATCGAGCTGATGAAGGGGATCGACTACATCATGGCTGACGAAGGCGCCGACGAGGACCGCCTGCAAGCCATGCAGTACTACGGCCTCTATAAGCCGATCATCATCCTCGACGGCGGCATCACGATGCGGCCCGAAGAGGACTTCAAGAAGTGCCTGCGCCTGGGCATGATCTACAACGACCTGGACCCCGAGCGCGAGCTCAAGGGCAAGGAGTTCACCGAGGAGATGAAGCAGAAGGCCGTCAAGGCCCTGGCCGCCTACGGCCCGCTCTTCCCGCTACTGAAGGGCAAGACGTGGGTGCTGACAGGCGACCCGATCGAGCTGCCGTCCTGCGTCCGCGGCCAGATCTTCGAGCGGCCCAACAAGGACTACATCGTCACGATGGTCAGCGACGACCGCAGCGTCTTCGACGACCTGTCCCCGCGCAAGGACCTGAAGATCACGGTCCGCGTGCCGGACGCGGACAAGTACACCGAGGCCGAGGTTTGGTCGGCTGACTACAGGGACTGCCGCAAGGCGACGATCGATCGCGGCGGCGGGGCGACCGGCAGCGGCATTGACGCGGAGAAGTGGAAGGAAGAGGAAGCCATCGCCGCCGCCAAGAGCGCCAAGGCGGCCGGGCAGGGCCCGGCCCTGGTGATCACGGTGGCGGAGCACAAGAGCGCGAGCATTGTGGTGCTGAAGCGGACGAAGTAATGAAACGCTAAGTCTCTATGGCTCCGTTGCTAGCGGTTCTTTAGAGACTGGCCATCCGCTTCTTTTCTTATCGCCGTGCGTGCTGCGAAACTGCACTTTCTGAAGAGTGGCCACGTTTGGTGCGTGCCGGCGGAGCTGCAATCCCTGAGAATGTGGCCGGATTACGCGGCCAAACCCAGCAGGCCGTGTACGAGCCGGCGGATTTTTGCCGGAAGCGGCCGGTCGCGGCTGATTGCCGATAATTCGCTCTGGAGGACCAACCGACGCAACGCCTTGCGACGATCCGCGTGCGAAGGCCGTCGCTGGGCGTCGTCCCAGGGCGAGTCCCGCCGGTCGCACAGGTCGCGGCGCGAGCGGCTCCAGGCCCACAGTTCCACCAGCGTATGCATCCACAGATTCAGATGATAGACCGCCACGTTCGTCCAGATGTTGCGCACCTGCTGCTGGCCGGCGCCCCAGACCTCCTTGATGTCGTGAAAGTCCTGCTCGATCGTAGCGCGGTCGGCAAACGTCTCGAGGATCTGGCGAGCTGTCGCCTGCGTATCGGTCGCGAAGAAGGCCAGCCAGCCATGAGATTCCTTGACCAACACCACCCGGATCCGGCCGCCGGCCGGCGCGTACGTCGCCAGGAACGTCTTGCAGGTCTTGGTCGTTTGCTTGTTGTACAGCACGCACTCGACCGTCTGCCAGCCCCGCCTCTGCCCGGCCCGCTTGGCCAGGCTGATGCGGTTCTTGCCGTACCGCCGCGGCCGACCGCGACGCCGCCTTTGGCCTTTCTTGACTGGCGGCGGCAGATCGCGCAGGGCCGCGTCCTTGCGCAGGCGGCCCACCACGACCACCCCGGCCCGCAGGACCGGCCGCAAGAACGGCCGCTTGGTGTACCCGCCATCGACCACGACCTGCAAGGTCTTTCCCGCCCGCTTCAGCAGCCCGGCCGCCCACACGACCAGTTCGGCTGCCAGCACCAACTTCGTGCGGAATCGCCAGCGGCGACAGGCCGGCAGCGCCGCGACCGTCTGGGCCCGCACGTACAGCATCGCCCGCAACGGCAGGGCCAACGGCCCCCAGCGGGGATGCCGCAAGGCCAGCGACAGCGTGACCCAGATATGGCCGTACAGATACTTTTGATCGGCCGGTCCGGGCGTGGGATTGCGATGGATGGCGGCCCCCTCGACCTTCGGCCCGTAGCGCTTCGTGGGCGAATCGTCGATCACCACCAGTGCCCGATCCGGCAGCGGCACAGACCGCAGCAGCAGGCCCAGCAGTTGGGCCGCGACCGATTGGCTCTTGCGTCCCAGGGCCGCCAGGCTGTAATAATAGTCCTGGAAGTCGTCGCGGACCCCGGCGGCGCGGAGCCAGCTGGTGACGGTCCGGCGTCCGTGGGCAAACAGAATGCCCATCAGCAGCACGCCCAGCCGCCAGCGGTTGCGGGCATGCAGCCCGGCCGACAGCCAGTCGCTCCACTCGGCCCATTCCTCTGGAGACGGCCAACGACATTGTGCGGTTGCCATCCTTGGCTCTCCCGTTCATCATGGCGTCCATGCAACCGCTATGGTGACGGGAGAGCCTGCTTTCGTAAACCTCTCGCTACCGTCGTGTTTTCAGAAAGTGCAGCTGCGAAAGTGACACGGCAGAAAACCTTGTTTGACTACCGGAAGTCTCTGGACAGGTTCTTGGGGGTCGTTTCGAGGACGTGTTATGGAGAACATGCGGTGGGCCTGCGCTAGATGCAAACGACGGGCAGGTAAGCAGGAACGGCCTCAGGAGCACGGCAATCTCCTCGTCTGTCAGAAATGCTATAGAAAGTCTACACCGGCGGAACGAAAGATCGACTCTGGATTCCCTCCCGCCCGGAGTGAGCGCGGCGTGGCGCTGCGGGTCCTGCGGCCGCGAGTTCGGCCCATACGATAAGCCCTTCTGGCGCAATAGTTCTCGCGTTTGTGGCCGCTGCAACAAGCATCAGAACGCTGTCAAGCCCATCATAAGCGAAGAGCAACCGCACGACCCTGATTCTGGCGCACCGATATACCCGGTGTATGTAGACCATCTCAAGGCAACGGACAAGCAGGTCAAGTACCTTCGCAATCTCGGATACCCGGATGGGAAGGACCAGAAGGAGTGGGTGAAGGAGGCAAGAAGAGATCTGGTGCGGGACGTCCGTGACGCCGTCAGTGAGAACCGCGAGTTCGCTGACCTGGGCGGTCTCGTAAAGGTTACCTGATCCGGATAGGGCGAGCCTGCTCGCACGCCGCACATGTCGATGGAGGGTTCGTGCCTATCGAAGTTGCTGCCAGGGACCCGGAACTGTTGCCGCCATACGATGGCTGCCGACATGGCACTTGCGAGTGTCGGGCCGACGTAGTCTTGGCTAGCGAGGAGGTTCCGCCTGGGACTCGCGTAGTTGAGAGAGTACCTGAGGGCGAGAGACGCTCGGACGAACAGGATACCGATTTCGAATGACCGAGACGCCCACCCGAGGGATAGAGGCCAGTATCGAGCTCATTGCGATGCAGAAGGTTCGCATAAGTGCTATAATGTCCGCGGAGGATGTACTATGCCGTTGGTGATTTCTGACGAGATGCTGCGAGCCGTGGGTATGAGCGAACAAGAGGCGAAACTGGAGATCGCTTGCCGTTGGTTTGACGAGGGAAAACTCACCCTAGGTCATGCTGCGCGCCTCGCTGGCATCGGCGAGGCCGAATTCGAGGCCCAGCTGGAGCTTCGGAATCTACCCCGGTATCGCTATACAGAGGAGATGCTCGAACACGATGTCGAGGCCCTTAAGAAGCTCGGACGGTGGTAAGTGAGCCTCCATCGTCATCAGCGACTCGTCCCCAATCCGCGCTCTTCACCACCTGGGATTGCTTCTTCTGTGTCGGGACCTGTATGGTTCCGTCATTATTCCTGAGGCGGTGCGCCAGGAGCTGCTTCAAGCCACCAGGACTTGCCCCGCGCTGGAAATCGCCGACCACCCGGGGTTCGAGGTACGGGCCGCTCGCTCGAATCCCGCGGATCTGGGTGTACCGTCAGATCTGGACCCTGGCGAAACCTTAGGCCCCCCTGCAACTGGCTGCTCCGGACTCAGGCATGTCCCTTGACCCCACACAACGCGGCGGACATACTGCCTCGCCGTCCTTGTCTTGGTCGTCTGTTGCAGACATAGCGAGGTGAATCTTGTTGACAAAGAGCGCAATCCGGCTATGCATCGTGTCGTTGTCGTGTCTTCCAGCCTTCGGCCAGACGACCCAGCCCGCCGAGACCCGGCCTTCCGCTTCAGCTCCGGCCTCGGCGCCGACGCCTCCCGCCGACGCCTACACCCTTGCCAGCCCCGCCCTGTCCGTATCCGTCGATCGCAAGACCGGGCGGATCGTCCAGCTCGTCGACAAGGCCGTCAACCGCGACCTGTGCCGTCTCGATGACCGGCGTTTCGGCATGGTCGGCGGCTTGCGGCTGACCGATATGCTGGCCGGCAAAGACTACGACGACTTCCATACGCCCTCGACCGCGACGCTCGTCGAACAGGCCCCCGACGGCAGGCACCTTGTCCTCGACAAGCAGTTCAACGGGGCCGACTTCATCCTGCGGCTGGAATTCACCCTCGATGACGCCTGCCTGCAGTGGGACGTGTACGCCCGCAAGACCGCCGGTCCTGACCGACAGGTCCGGCTGACCTACCTGCTGCCGCTACCCTACATGAACGCCTGGGCGCCGATGAACGAGGCGATCACTCGACTTCGCTGGGAGGAACCCTTCCAGGTCCGTCACGGCCTGGCGTACGGCCGGTCGGTGCAGCAGGAGCATCACACGGCCCTGATCCCTATGGTCAGCCTGTTTGACCGCAACCGCTGCGTCGCCTACGCCGTCCCGCCGGACGTTCCCAACGTCTGCATCCGCTTCAGGAACAGCGCCGACGAGGACAGCCTGTTCCTGCGGAACTCGATCACGAACTACCCGATCGGCCAGCGGCCGCACTTCAAGGTGGTCAACGATTTCCTGTCGCTGCGCGAAGGCAAGCAGACCCGCTTCAGCCTGCTGATCCACCCGAACAAGGGCCAGTGGCGCGACGCCCTCGGCTGGTATGCCGGCCGCTACAGCGCGTACTTCCAGCCGGACCCGAAGGTCCACAACCAGGATGGCGTTTACTCGATCACCACGCCCTGGGACAAGAGCCCCGACGAGTCGCTGGCCGCGCCGCGCCTGGCAGGCCGAGCCGCACGCGGCGTCAAGTGGATGGAGCTGCACGGCCACTTCCCCTGGTACGGCCTGTACGTCCACCCGGACGGGACATGGGACACCGGTTGGGGCCCGCTCACGTACGACAAGGTTCGCCGCTACATCGACCTGGTGGAAAAGCACGGCATCGCCGTGCACATCTACTACAACATCATCGACGGCCAGATCAAGTACGTCGAAAAGGACTTCCCGGAGTCGGTGGCCCGCGACGAGGATGGCCAGATCATCCCCGCCTTCCAGGACTGTTACCTGATGAACGCCGACCTGTCGCTGCCGTTCGGCAAGCACTGCCTCGAGCAGTTCCAGAGGCTCCTTTCAACCTACCCCAACATCGAAGGCGTGTTCTTCGATGTCTACGGCCGTCATTACGACCTGGACTTCGGTCACGACGACGGTCTGACGATGGTCAACAACAAGCCCGCCTACTGCCTGAAATTCGCCTTCCTGCGGCTGATGGACAAGATCCTGCCGATGATGCGCGCCAAGGGCCTGATCTTCTCGGCCAACAAGCCCGAGGGGCTGGAGTTCATGCAAGGCATCGACTACATCATGGCCGACGAGGGCTCCGACGAGGACCGCCTGGCCGCGATGCAGTACCACGGGCTGTTCAAGCCGATCATCATCCTGGACGGCGGCATCGCCACCCGCCCCGAGGAGGACTTCAAGAAGTGCCTCCGCTACGGCATGCTCTACAACGACCTGGACCCCGACCGCGAGATGAAGGGCCGCTACATCACCGATCAGATGCGCAAGCAGGCGACCGCCGCCCTCGACGCCTACGGACCGCTGTTCAACTTCCTGGTCGGCCGGACATGGGTCCTGGCCGGCGATCCGCTGACGCTGCCCGCCTTCGCGACGGGCAACATCTTCCGCCGACCCAATGGCGATTACGTTGTGACCATGGTCAGCGATGACCGCAGCCTCTTCGACGACCTGCCGGCCCGCAAGGACGTAAAGATCACTGTCCGGATTCCCGATGCCGACAAGATCGCTGCCGCCGAGGTCTACGGCGCCGGCTACACGGGCGCCAAGCCCGCCGCCATCGCCCGGACAAGCAAGGCGGCCGCGACCGGCCCCAGTCCGGACCAATGGAGCGAAGAGGGAGCCGATGCGCAGAACCGCCGCGGCCGGCGGCGAAGCCGCCCTGAGCCGCCGGACCCCAACGCCATGATCATCACGCTGCCGGAGTACAAGTGCGCCAGCGTGGTGGTGCTCAAGCGGGCCGCGACGGCATCGACGGCGCCGTAGGCGTCGTGGTGGGCGATGCCCACCCTACAGGGTGCTCCTTGTCCGCCGTTCTCACCGTGGCGCCCCGCCGCGCTGCGTGGCGGGTGCTCCGGACTTCATGCCGCTGACATACGCCACGTCGTTCTCCCGGAGCATCTGGCTCAGGTGCTCCATGACCTTCTCCGGCTTGCCGGCCTGGGCGTACAGGTCGCGCAGGGTCATGTGCAGGGCGTTGCGCAGGCCCTGAGCATGTGTCTGGTTAAGAATCGTTTCAAGGCCTTCGGGGACATCCTGGCCGCTGCGCTGCAGCTCGGCCTTGATCGCCCCGATGGCCACGACGCCCGCGGCGATCGGGTCGGCGTAGGTTTCCTTCATCTTGTCCACCAGGTTGATCTGCGCCTCGGTCTCCCGGGTCTTCTGCTGCTGCGACTTGTTGGCGAAGGCCTGCGCCAGGTGGTCCCGCGTGGCCACGATGACCACCCCCTGGTCGAAGACGTAGCCGGCCAGCGGTGTCTGCGGGCAGGGGCTGTCCAGCGTCAGCTGCAGGGCGGTGCCCAGCGGCACCCGGCCGGCCTGCACCGTCACGGGCGTGTCCGGCATGATCCCGGCTGTCTGCAGGCTCTGCCAGTTCACGTACAGGTCCACCCGCGCCTGCTTGACCAGCGCCTCGAGGGCCTCCTTGAGCATCGTGCCCTGGAAGACGGCGTCGACGGGCCGCCACAGGGGGTTGCCCTCGTTGGCGGCCTTGCGCAGGTCCCGCAGCAGCGGCACGATCTCATCGTGGGCCAGCGGCGTCTGGTTGATAAGAAGCTGGTCATTAATCGACCGGATGGATGCCGTTCCACCGGCGCTGCCCCAGGTGGTCGGGTGAACGGTTTCGACAATGATCGCCACGAGCTTGTCGGCCGCCCCGGGGTCGCGCGGGCCGCCCGGCCGGCTGGTGCCGATCATGTCGAGCAGGTCACCGACCTCGTAGATTCGGATCAAGAGGCTCTTGGAGAAGTCGTCGTTAGTGGAGATCAGCACGACGTTGTCTTGGATGGTCCATGCCAGGCGCGCATGCCGCCCAGCGTTGCGGACACCTGGTCCAGCACCAATTGAAGGACCTTCCCCACCGGCAAATCCTTCATTTGCGGCAGGTTCACCTCGTTATCGCGGGTAGCGCCGAATTGCGCCAGGGCGTTCCAATTCACGACGATGTTGGCGCCCGACACCCTGCGGAGACGGTCGATCACATCCGCCAACTTCCCGTTAATTGCTTCCACTGCCATCGTGGGCCGCATGCAGCTCCTCGGCCGACGGGCCCGGTTGCGTGGCCGCGGCGGGCCACGGCGGTATCGCCGGCGGAGCCTGCGCTACAGCCGGCGAAATCAGCGACAGGGCGATCAGCGGCATGAACGACGCGAGTCTGAGGCTTGTCATGGCGGTTTCCTTTCTACAACTCGGGCAGGTGGATCTCGGGAATCTCCCACGTGTATGACTCAGGACCTGCCGACCGCGACACAGCTTGGCACGGGCGTCGGCAGGCTCACATCCGGCACCGACAGGTTCACGTTCGCAAGGACTCCGGCGTCGAGCATCGCTGGCCCCGGCCCGCGGGCAGGCGTCGCGAGCGGCTTGGGCATGGCTGGGGTGAACTGCAGAGACACACGCGGCTCGGGCCGCGCGGCCGGCCCCGGTCCGCTCGACCGTTGGTAGAGCGCCTTCGCACAGCACGAGACCAGCGGCAACGCCGGCGATCGGGCCAACCCAGGCGACCAGCCGCAGTCGGCGGCGCCGCGGCTGTGGCGCCGCCCAGGCTTGGCCCGGGTAGCGTTGCCGGTCGAGCCTGCCCTGCCAGTTGCTCCAGGCCAGCCAGCAGTTGGTCGGCTGCCTCGTCCGGTTGCCCTGTATCGTTCAGGTTGCTCATGGTCTCATTCATCCCCCCGCAAGTCCTGCAGCGACCCGCAGGCCCGCAGGTTCTCCAGAGCGGCAGCCACAGCCGCCTTGACCGTCCCTTCGGCACAGCCCATCCCCGCCGCCGTATCGCGGACGCTCATGCGCCGCAGGTACCGGCAGACCAGTGCCTCGCGCTGCCGGGCCGGCAACCGGTCGATCGCGGAGGCCAGGGCAGCGAGGTCCGGGTCGCCAGGCGAGGTCGCTTCGGCAGGACCTGCCAGAAGACTGAGGTCCAGCCCCTGGACGGGGTGGCTGCGCCGTCTTCGCAGCATCTCGCGAACCACATTCATGCAGATACCCCAAAGCCAGGTCATCGCCTCGCCGCCGGGCCGCCACCGGCCCCGCATGCAGTACGCCCGCAGGAGGGTCTCCTGGACCGCATCGGCGGCATCGTCCGCCGGCAGGCCGTGGGCCAGTGCGAAGCGGTACAAGTCGTCCTGCACGGCGCCAGCCAATTGCCCGAAGGCGGAATCGTTGCCCGATGCCGCCTGGTCCATCCACGTAGTGATGTGGATCCGGTCGCTGGTCATTGGCTGCTATTATTGACGAAGTCAGGCGAATGGTTTAGTGCTTTTGGGGGTCAGAAAGGGCTCGCGCCAGAAAAGAGGCCGGCCGCGATCCCTTACGGGACCGCGACCGGCCATGTTGTCGCTATTGCAGTTACCGTTACAGCTATCAGTTCGCTGTCAACAGTTGGCCGCCGCTGCTACATCCCCATCCGCTTCTTGAGGCCCTCGTATTCGCCCTTGATCGCCGCCGGACAGTTCGGGAACTGACCGAAAAACTCGCCCTGACTGTCGATCTCGGCCTTCCAGTCGGCCGGGCGGATCGTCAGCAGGTCCTTCATCACCATCGCGTCGATGTCCAGACCCTGCGTGTTGATGTCCGCTGGGGTGGGCATGTAGCCGACGGGGCTTTCCACGGCCTTGGCCTGGCCGGTGCAGCGGCCCAGGATCCACTCCAGCACCCGCATGTTCTCCCCAAAGCCCGGCCAGAGGAACTTGCCCTGGTCGTTCTGCCGGAACCAATTCACATGGAAGATCTTCGGGGGCTTGGGAATCCGCTTGCCTATCTCCAGCCAGTGCTGCCAGTATTTCGCCATGTCGTAGCCGCAGAAGGGCAACATCGCCATCGGGTCCCGGCGGACCTCGCCGAGCTTGCCGATCTGGGCGGCCGTCCGTTCGCTCGCCATCGTCGCGCCGACGAACACGCCGTGCTGCCAGTTGAACGATTCGTACACCAGCGGCACCATCCGCGGCCGCCGCCCCCCGAACATCGATCGCGTCGATCGGCACCCCCTGCGGATCGTGCCAGCGAGGGCTCATCGACGGACAGTTGGCCGACGGCGTCGTAAACCGGCTGTTCGGATGGGCGGCCGGCTCCTTGCTGCCCGCCGTCCAGTCCTGACCCTTCCAGTCGAGGGCGTGCCCCGGCGCCGGGTCGTCGTGCCCCTCCCACCAGACCGTCCCGTCGTCCCGCAGGGCAACGTTGGTAAACAGCGAGTCGTGTGAGACCATCTTCACGGCGTTCGGATTCGACTTGCGGTTGGTCCCCGGCGCCACGCCGAAAAACCCGTTCTCCGGATTGACCGCCCACAGCCGCCCGTCCTGCCCGATCCGCAGCCACGCGATGTCGTCCCCGACCGTCCAGACCTTCCAGCCCTTCATCGCGGCCGGCGGGATCAGCATCGCCAGGTTCGTCTTGCCGCAGGCGGCCGGGAATGCCCCCGCCATGTACCGCACCTCGCCCTTGAGGGTTTTCGATGCCGGCGATGAGCATGTGCTCGGCCATCCAGCCCTCCCGGCGGGCCTGGTAGCTGGCGATGCGGAGGCTCAGGCACTTCTTGCCCAGCAGGGCGTTGCCGCCATACCCGCTGCCCACGCTCCAGATCGTATTGTCCTGCGGGAAGTGGCAGATGAACCGGTGGTCCATCGACAGGTCGGCCTTGCCATGCACGCAGCGGGCGAAGTTGTCGCTATCGCCCAGCTGCTCCCAGACGTGCTTGCCCATCCGCGTCATGATCCGCATGGACAGCACCACGTAGAGGCTGTCAGTCAACTGCACGGCCAGCTTGCTGAAGGGGCTGCCCGGCTGGCCCATGACAAACGGCATGACGTACATCGTGCGGCCCTTGTACGAGCCGTCGAAGAGGCAGCCGAGCTTCCGGTACGCCTCGTCCGGGGCCATCCAGTTGTTCGTCGTCCCGGCCTGCTCCTTCGTCGGCGTGCAGATGAACGTCAGGTGCTCCGTGCGGGCCACATCGTTCTGGGCGGACCGGTGGAACAGGCAGCCGGGCAGTTTCTGCTGGTTGAGCTCCTGGAAATCGCCCGCCTTGAGCGACTCGGCCGTCAGACGCTTCTTCTCGTCTTCGCTGCCGTCGCACCAGTAGATCCGGTCCGGCTTGACCATCTGGGCCATCTTGTCGACCCAGGCCTTGACGTGTTGGTTAGGCTCCGCACCCATCTGCATCACTCCTTTCGCCGGGTAGCTCCGGCTGGAAGGATGGAAACGAAACGACCACCGTGGCCGTCTCCTGGCGCCGCCGGAGGCCCCTGCGCAGAGTTTCTCCGTCCCCGGGACGCCAGTTCAAAGAAAGAACTTAATACCAGGATCCACGGGGCTGTCAATCCCGCCGCCGCACAAAATGCACATTTGGCGGTGCCGCCCTCAATCGCATCCCCCGGCCCCTTATCAGCATAAGCCATGGCCTATGCGACCGCCATGCGCACGGTCTGCTGGATCCAGGGCGGCGGGCAGGCGTTGGCCTATGATTAAAAGGTGTTTCTGCATTCGTCAGGGGTGTTCGTGTCTCTTCTGTTGCTGTTGCAAGCGAAACATGCCTGTCTCCGTACAACCGGCAGGCGACATATGCAAAGGGGAATTCTATGCAATCTCGTTGCAGGTTCGCCGCCATCCTGGGGATGGCATGTCTGACGAGCTGGTTGCTGCTGGCAGCCGGGTGTCCGATCACGCCCGTGATCAGGGAGTCGCACTTCAAGCAGACCAACCTGGTTTCCAACGGTTCGCAGACTGCGGCCTTTGTGGACACGAATCTTGTCAATCCCTGGGGGATCGCGCAGGGACCGGCCACCGCGCTCTGGGTGTCGGACAACGCCAAGGGGCTCTCAACGGTCTACAACGGCAGCGGCCAGCCGTTCCCGGTTGGCGGCCCGCTGATCGTGACCATCCCGGCGGCCCTTGGGGGCACGACGCCGGCCCCGCCGACCGGCGTCGTCTTTAATTCCTTCGCCGGCACGGGCGACTTCGGCGGCAGCACGTTCATCTTTGTGACCGAGGACGGCACGATCGCAACATGGCAGCAGAGCAACGGCACGACAGCCGTGCTGGCCGTCAACAACTTCATCCCCGACACAGGTCCGGTCTACAAAGGCGCCACGCTGGTCACCAACGGCCAGGGGAACTTCCTGCTTGTCGCGGACTTCCGCAACGCCCGGATCGCCGTCTTCGACAGGACCCTCAAGCCGGTCACGCTGACAGGCCTGTTCGCCGACAGCGCGATCCCCACGGGCTTCGCCCCGTTCAATGTCCAAGTGCTCAACGGGAAGGTCTATGTCTCCTACGCTTTACAAGATGACAAGAAGCATGACGACGTCTCCGGGGTCGGCAACGGCTTCGTCAACGAATTCGACACCAGCGGCACCCTCGTGCGACGGATCGCCGGCAACGGCGACCTCAACTCCCCGTGGGGCCTGGCGCTGGGTCCGAGCAGTTGGAACAAGTTCGCCGGCAGCCTGATCGTTGGCAACTTCGGCGATGGCAAGATCCACGCCTTCACTCTGGGGACGACGCCGGCCTCCCAGGCGCGCTCCAGGACGACACGCTGGCCGACATCGTCAATCCGGGCCTGTGGTCGCTGGTGCCCGGTACCGGCGGCCAGGGCAGTGATCCGCAGAAACTCTACCTCACGGCCGGCGGGGCCAGTGAGGACCAGGGGCTGTTCGCCAGCCTGGAACTGGTCAAGGACGTGGACATCGAAACCAACGATTGATCGGGCTGAATGACGCATGGTCCTGCAACATCGCAGGACCATGCGTCACTGTTTATGCCCATACGCCCGGCACCGCCGCCTGGCATGAGCGGCACCGCCCGTCCTCGGCTATACGATTCTGTACCACATGCCAGCCCATCCGCTCCACCAGAGGGCCGCGGCAGGATGGGCAGTACGTATTCTCCGCCCCGCCGATCAACCCGGGCAGGTTCCCCGCGTAGACGAAATGCAGCCCCGCCTCCCGCCCGATCTCGAAGGCCCGCCGCAGGCTCGTCGCCGGCGTCCGCGGCCGGTCGGTCATCTTGTACGTCGGGTAGAACGCCGTCACGTGCCAGGGGATGTCGGCCGAGACAGAGACCAGGTAGCCGGCCATCTGCCGCAGCTCCTCGTCGGAGTCGTTGAAATCCGGCACCAGCAGCGTGACGACTTCGACCCAGAAGCCCAACTGCCGCGCCAACACGATGCTGTCCAGCACCGGCTGCAGCCGCCCGCCCAGCGTGCGGTAGCTCGCGTCGGTAAACGCTTTCAGGTCGATCTTGTACAGGTCCGCGTGCGGGCGCAGGTACCGCAGGGCCTGCGGCGTGGCAAAGCCGTTGGAGACGTAGCCGCAATGGAATCCCCGCGGCCGAGCCAGGCGGAACACCTCCACCGCCCATTCCGTGGTGATCAGCGGCTCGTTGTACGTACTGATGATTGCGGCGCAGTCCTCTCGGACGGCCAGGTCGACCAGCCCATACGCCTTGATCGGGCGGATCTGCGCGGTCAGTCCCTCTTCCCGCAGGGCCTGGGCGGTGTACCAGTTCTGACAGAACTGGCAGCGGAAGTTGCAGCCGAGCATGCCGAAGCTCAGCGCGGTGGCCCCCGGCATCACGTGGTAGAACGGCTTCTTCTCGATCGGGTCGACCGCCAGGCCCTCCACATACCCGTGCGGCACGTGTAGCTGACCATCCCGGTTGACGCGGACCTGGCAGACGCCTGTCTTGCCCGGGGCGATCACGCACTCGTGGCGCAGGCGTGGCACTGCACGACGTTCCCCTCGCGCCGGTCGAACAGGTCCTCCGCCGCCGGCGCGGTGTGTTCATCCAGGATCGCCCGCAGGCTCCGCGCGGATTCGGCTGACATGGTCGTTCTCCTTTGTGGCGCTCGCGACCCCCCGGCTGCGCCTTTCGTCGTCCGAACCGCTGACGGCTAACTGCTGACTGCAGGCCCCTTCCTCACCGGTTCCTCTTTACCTCCAGCACCGGCTTGAGCGTCGCCAGCTCCTCGCCCGGCAAGACCACCTGGCTGATACCCGGGCCGACGCTCGGCAACCCGCCGTCGAACGGCGCGATGCACTGCTGCAGCACCTCAAACGTCGCGCAATCCCGCACCTCCCCGACCAGCTCGCCCTTCTTGACCAGGGTGCCGTACGCCTTGTACCACGTGAAGAACCCCACGTGCTGCGAGGTGAACACGTGTGTCGGGTCCGGCCGGCGAAACACCACCTGCTCGTCATCCAGCTCGGGATTGCTTGGCAACATTCCATAGTACTTGCAGACATTGAGCATTCCGCGATGGACAAGCTGAACGATCGGCTCGGCAACGACTCCACTGGAGCACGGCATCTCGACCAGGATCGCCGGCACGTCGTAGTTCAGGGGGATGGCCTTGTGCAGCTGCCCCACCGGGGTCCAGCTCGTGCTGGTCTGGTCGATCACACGCACCCCGAAGGCGAACGCCAGGTCCCGGCTGGGCTGGTGCTCGACGCTGTAGCCGGCAAACGGCGCATCGCACGTCCGCGCCGCGTGGAAGTCCACCACGGCACTCGCCTTCTTGAACACCTGCTCGCTGATCGTGTGCGCCAACCGGCAGATCCAGGACCCCGTCGCGCTGCCCGGCCAGACCCGGTTGATGTTGACCTTCTCCTCCTGCGTGTACTGGGCCATCTCGCGGGTCTGCGCGGGGTAGGCATCTCTCAGCCGCGTCGTCACGATGGCTGGCACATCCACCAGCGGCATCGCCACGATCGTCCCTCGCAGCGCCGAGAGGTCCAGGTCCCGCAGCAGCCGCGGCACCGCGCTGGAGCCGCCGTACTCGGTGCGGTGCTGCGCAGTGGAAGACCACGACTGGCCCATCCTTCTCGCCGGTCGCAAGAATCAGCGGTACCTGCACGTCATCCACCTGCAACCGGCCATAGACGACCTTGCCCGCCTCCGCCTGCACGTCCTGGATCTTGAGCATTGTGGCATTCTCTCCTGTTGGGGCCCCTCTCGTAACAGAGGCCCATTCGACGTTCAAGTCAATGGTTAATGGATAATCGTTAACTGTAAAGACTGACGGCCGTGCCGCCTGCAGGTGCATTCGGCCAGCATAGTACACCATTGGCGATTAACCATTAACAATCAGCGACTACCCGCCGTACCTCGGAAGCGCCGACCCCTGCCCCGCCGTCCGCGCGTATACGTCGTCCCGTCGCTCCTTGTACTGCAGGTCGCGCATCGGGCCGTACCACGGCTGGACCGGGGGACTCGCCAGGTCGATCTTGTGATACAGGAACTTCTTGACCCCGCGCGGCAGCTTCGCCTCGGCGACCATCGTGCCAGCCGGATCGATGATCTGCGTCGGATAATCATAGCCGCTGCAGACGATCCAGACGCCGTTTTCGAGCGCCCGGCTGCGGACGCACACCTCCTGCCCGCCCCAGATCGGCACCGCGATCAGCTCCGCGCCCGAAGCGCCAGGCCCCGCGCAACCTCCGGGTACATCGTGTCGTGGCAGATCATCAGCCCGATCCGCCCGAAGTCCGTCTCGTAGACCGGCAGGTCATCGCCCGGCTTCATGCCGTCGGTCCACTCCTGGTTCGGCAGTTGCACCTTCCGGTAGATCCCCGCGATCGCCCCGCCCCGATCGAACAGCACCGCGCAGTTGTGAATCGCATCGCCGTCGTACAGGTACAGACCCGCGACCATCCACACCCGGTTCCGCGCCGCTGCCCGCGACAATTCGGCTACCTCCTGTCCGTCCGGCTGGACTGCGCTGATCCAGTGCGGCCCCTCTACCCCCACGTAGTTGCAACCCTCCGGCAGCACCACCAGGTCCAGCGCGTACGGCGACCGCTTTACCGCCCGATCGATGTCGGCCGCGAACTCCCGGCAGTCCTCCAGCGCCGTCCGCCCCGGATGGTATGCCAGGTAGTCGTGGAACGCGCACACGCGGCACCAGCGCGGCTGCGCCGGCGGCAGCGGCTCGACAGCTGTCCGCTCGACGACCATCCGCCCGCCAGGGCAGCGGACCAGCAACACGTCCAGCACGGCCTCCTTCTTTTGTGCGGTAACGACCATCTCGTACCGGCACCGGCCGTCCGGCAGCGGATGCACGTCCGCGATTGACCGGAAATGTTCCCCACCGGCGTCGATCTGCACCCACGTCTGGTGCCGCGGCGAGCCGATTCCACTCAAGGTCGCCAGGACTGTGACCTTGTACCGCTGGCGCGTCTTGAGCGGCCCGACGGCCCCGCGGAACCCGCCGAAGATGTCCCCGCGCGCTCCCGCCTGGATCAGCAGCCGCCCCCGCCCCAGCACGGAGCAGCCCGGCATTTGGACCGGCCGAGGCGCCCACGGCTGCCAGCGGACCGTAACACTCCCGTTTCGCCTTGCCGACGTTCGGTTTTGTGGTTTAATCATGGTATCGGTTATTCTATCTGCCAAACCGGTTGCCCGGTAGGAGATTCAATGATGAAGGAATTGATCCTCGCCCTGTCTGCCGCCCTGGTGGTCCCGTCCGTGTTGGCCGCCCAGTCCAAGGCTTCCGCGTCGGTTCCGGTCGTCAGCGAGCCGCGGACCGTCGTGGACTCCTGGGACTGGCACGCTGCCATGCGGAAGGTCACAGCCAGATTCACCGGAACGCAGGGCGTCGTCCTGCACATCGGCGACTCGATCACCTACTCCAATGCCTACGGCCAGTGGGCCCGCAATGGCCAAGGCAAGAGCGAGGCAGACAAGGCGGTCCTTACGTGGATGCACACCGGCGAGAACAACGACCTGGATGGCTGGTACCTGGCAGCCTTCGACGTGCCCGATCGCAACGGCAGCTACACAGCCGTCAGCGGCATGCGGCTAGACCAGGCCCTGGCTGGCGGCTTCCACGGCATGCCTCCGATGGCCGAGATCATCAAGAAGTACAACCCCCAGATCGTGATCCTGATGCTGGGCAGCAACGACGCCTCCGCCAGTCGACCGGTCGAAACTTACAGGGCCGATCTGGAGAAGGCGATCAAGCTCATCCTCGACAACAACACGATTCTGGTGCTCAGCACGATCCCGCCACACGTCCACAAGCAGCAGCTCGCCCAGCAGTACAACAAAGTCATCGTGGAGACGGCCCGCGCACACAAGCTCCCCCTGATCGATTACTACGGCGCGATCCTGACTCGCCAGCCCGGCATGGCCTGGAACGGCACGCTGGTGGGCAAGGACGACGTCCATCCGACCGCCTCAGCCGGGGAGGTCACCGCCGCCAGCGAGCCGACCCCCGAGAACCTCGCCAAGGTAGGCTACCTGCTCCGCGGCTGGCTGAGCGTCCAGAAGATCAAGGAGGTCAAGGCCAAGGTCATCGAACCGGCGGGAAAGTAGGCTCGCAGGCGCTCGGGATTTCGCTCATTCGTGATGCGGGTCGCACGCCGTTCCCTAAACCTATAGGCTCCCCCTACGTCCCCCCCGCATGCAGTGCGCTCGCCGGCACCGGCAGGCACATCCGCTCTATGGATATCGCCCGGCCCGTCTCGCTTTCTGCCGTGATCGTCACGCCGCACAGCTTCACGTCGTTTTCCGCGACGTTCGAACTCCGTCGGCATCCCCGTGGTCATCGCCTTGAGCACCCGCTGCACGTCGCGACCCAAGATCGACTCGTACGGCCCGGTCATCCCCAGGTCCGTGATATACGCGGTCGAGTCGCGGCAGGATCCGCTCATCCGCCGTCGCCACGTGCGTGTGCGTGCCGACCACCGCGGTCACCTGTCCGTCGAGGTACCAGCCCATCGCGATCTTCTCGCTGCTGGCCTCGGCGTGCATATCCACCACGATCAGTTTGACATCGGGCGCCAGCCGATCCAGCACCCGCCGCGCCGCGTGGAACGGGCTGTCCGACATCGTCTTCATGTACAGACGCCCCAGCAGCGAGATCACCGCCACCGCCGGACCGCCCTCGGCCGGACGGTAGATCGCCACATCCTTGCCGATCGACTCCGGCGGGAGGTTGGCGGGCTTGCAGATCCGCTCCGACCGTTCCAGCACGGGCAGGATTTCCTTGCGCCGGTAGATGTGGTCGCCCATCGTGATCAGGTGGGCCCCGTACCGCATGATCTTGTCGTACAGCTGCGGGTTGAGCCCCGAGCCGCTGGCGGTGTTCTCCGCGTTGACGATGAAGCAGTGGACGCCCTGTTCGGCGGCCAGCTTCGGCAGCCAGTACGCAAGGGCCTCCCGTCCCGGGCGGCCGACAACGTCCCCGACACATACGATCTTGACCAGCATCAGCGCGCGTACTCCACCGCTCGCACCTCCCGCAGCACGGTGATCTTCACCTCGCCGGGGTAGGTCATCTCCTGCTCGATCTTTTTGGCGATGTCGCGGGCCAGCTTCACCGACGCCTTGTCGTCCAGCCGGTTGGCGTCCACAATCACCCGGACCTCGCGGCCGGCCTGGATCGCGTAGGCCTTGCGCACGCCGTTAAAGCCGACGGCCAGCTCCTCCAGCTGCTCCAGCCGGTGGGTGTACCGCTCCAGCGACTCGCGGCGCCCGCCCGGGCGGCTGGCGCTGATGGCGTCCGCGGCGGCCACCAGCGGGGTGTAAGCGAAACGCGCCGAGACATCCCCGTGGTGCCCGATGATCGCCTCGATGACCTCGTCCGGCTCGTTGAACCGCTTGCACATCTCGGCACCGATCTGCGGGTGGCCGCCTTCGACCTCGTGGTCGACCGCCTTGCCGATATCGTGCAGCAGCCCGCATCGACGCGCCAGTGCCCCGTCCAGGCCCAGCTCGTCCGCCATCACCTGGCACAGGTACGCCACCTCGATCGAGTGCTGCAGGACGTTCTGGCCGTAACTGGTCCTGTAGTGCAGCCGCCCCAACAGCTCCAGCTCCTTCCGGTGGAGGTTGTGGATGTTGGCCTCCATGGCCGCCTTCTTGCCCAGCTCCAGGATCTGCCGGTCGACCTCGCGTTGGGTCTCGGCGACGATCTCCTCGATCCGCGCCGGGTGGATCCGCCCGTCCTGGATCAACCGCTCCATCGACATGCGGGCCACCTCGCGGCGGACCGGGTCGAAGCCGGATACCACGATCACCCCCGGCGTGTCGTCGACGATCACGTCCACGCCGGTGGCCTTCTCGAAGGCCCGGATGTTGCGGCCTTCGCGGCCGATGACCCGCCCCTTCATGTCGTCTGACGGGATTTCGACTGTGCTGACTGTACCTTCGCAGGTCTGTTCGGCGGCGTACCGCTGGATCGCCTGGATGATGATATTGCGGGCCTTCTCCTCGGCTACCTCCTTGGCGTCGGAGAGCCGTTTTTCCACCAGCTCAGCCGTCTCCTGCTCCATCTCGCGGTCCAGCCGCTTCAGGAGCAGTTCGCGGGCCTCGTCCATGCTCATGCCGGTGATCCGCAGCAGGGCATCCCGCTGCTCGGCCAGCACCTGGTCCAGGTGGGCCTGCTTGGCCTGCAGAGTGCGTTCGGTCTGATCGACCTCCTTGGCCTTGGCCTTCAGGTCACGTTCCTGCTTGGCCACCTCCTCAACCTTGTGATCCAGGACGTCCTCTCGCTTGGACAGCCTCCGTTCCAGATCCTTCAGTTCATTCCGAGTACCGGCAGACTCCTTCTCAAACTCCTCTCGCCGCTTGAGATACTCTTCCTTGGCATCGACTTTGGCTTGCTGGACGGTCTGTTCTGCCCGCTGCCTGGCCTCGCCGAGGATCTGTTCAGCCTGCTTCTGGGTCGCCAGCCGGTTGCTCTTGGTCAGGATCTTGTAAGCGGCGATGCAGCCGCCGATCCCGAGCGCAAGTCCCAGCACCAGACCCACCAGGGCCTCGAACAGTCCCATCGACAAGACCGCAACGGCTAGCGCGTGCGGTCCCATGTGCATACCTTCTTTCTGGCAATGCGGCCCTTCAGGGCCAAACTACACTGACTGTCAATGGCAGTGCGGCGTGTGCCTGCAGCCTGTGCAGCCGCGGTGGGCGGGAAACGCAATCAAAGCGTAGCAGGTCAACGACGAGGCGTGACTGCCTGATGCCGGCTATTCGCGGGAGCGATCTCCCGCATGTACGGGGCTAGCTACGAATATACAGGTACTGGCGCACCGAATGTATCCCTGGGTCCGGCCGGCCATAGCCCGCCATGTTCCTCGGGAAACATTCACTCAAACAGCCTGTTTGCCATTTTCGCCTCAGTACGCCACTCTACCATCTACATATGTATCCTTAAGACTGTCAGACACGCGTTTGATGGTGTAACCGCATTCTCATAGCCGACTGCCCCACGTGCAGCCGGATTGCACAGTCACGAACGGCTCAGAATCCTCTTGCACGGAGATCGCCGCTTGCAGCGAACTCCTGAACGTCTCCTTATTGACCTTTAACGCTGCCTCAAATTCCATCCGGCCGACCCGGCCTCGCCGGCGTCAGTCGGTGACATTGGATTGCATCGCCCGCATCGAATGCGGATGCGGCTGTAGGCACCAACTGCACCCATACATCGTACTTACTATATCGACAACCACCGGAAGCCGTCAAGACACGCGGAGCTAACAATCTGGCGAAAGTCTCTTTCCGGCAAATACTTATTGTCCGACCCCATCGCCAGGCCACATCTTGGTTTGAGCTGGCGGGCTATCGGAGCCACGCTGGGCCAAATCGTTTCCAGCGCTTCGGTGCAGCTTCTGCTGCAGTTGACGGCTGCGGGTGGCCGGAATAGAAGTTATGCACCGATTCTGACCGCAGACCGTACGATCAGCGTGCGACCAACAGCCGCATTCGGAGTTGCTTATGCGAGCGATCCTACGTCTCCCACCCATCGCGATGACAATGGTCACCCTAGTTTTCGTCGGCTTGGGAGGCCTTCCGCGCACGTTGGCGCAGGCCTCACTTGCCGGTCCTAACGCCGTCGGCGACATACAAGTGAGCGTCAAGCCTGCCGAAATCAGACCCGACGAGTCGTTCACCGTCATCGTCGACCTGACCATCAAGTCCGGCATGCACATCCAGGCGGCCAAGCCCGCCCAGGATTACCTGGTCGGCACCGAGATCAAGCCCGACCACGTCGAGGGGGTAGTTTGGAACGACCCTCGCTTTCCCAACCCGACCGAGCGTGTCGATCCGACTTTGGGCACCATGGCTGAATACACCGGCAAGCTGCGGATCGAAGTGCCCGGCAAAGTCCAGGCAGCCGCTGAGCCCGGCTCGCGGTATGCGACCCTGAACCTCCGCTACCAAGCCTGCACCGACCAGGGCACCTGCTATCCGCCCAAGACTATCGGCGTTCGGGTGCCCCTGAACATTCTGCCGGGTGCCGCGCCTGCAACGTCCACAGGCGTGCAAGGCGCCCCCGTGCCGCAGGATGTCGCGCCTCTGTCGCCTTCGCCATCCCGCGCGGCTTCAGCAGGGCAGGATGCGGGAGCGCCCCACGAAACGCCGGGAACCCCCGCCGGCACCCGTCTCCCCTGGCAGCCCTTCTCCACCCCGCACCTCGCCGACCTGACAGCGGCTGGCAAGACCGTCCTGATCGATTTCACGGCGGACTGGTGCCCCAACTGCAAGTTCAATGAGCATTTCGCCCTGGATACGCGGGCAACTGCGGACTTGGTCCGCCACAACGGCGTGGTACCCCTGTTGGCGGACTTCACCCACGAAGACCCGGAGATCAAGGCTTGGCTGGCCAGGTTCAGCAGCATCAGCGTCCCGCTGACCGTGGTGGTCCCGAGCGGGCGTTCCGGCCAGGCGATCCTGCTGCGGGACACGTACCGGCCGCGGACGCTCTTGGCGGCGTTGGAGCTGGCCGGTCCATCGCGCGAGCTGGCGGAGCCGCGCCAGGCGCTCACGCTGAAGTTCCCCGCGGACATCGAGCTGATGAGCGTGGCGTTGGGTGATGGGGAAGGCGCGCCAGCGAAGCTGGTGAGCGAGCGGCCGGCGGAGGGGTCCATCGGGTGGTACCTTCTGGCGGGGTTCCTGGGCGGGTTCGTGCTGAACTTCATGCCGTGCGTGCTGCCGGTGATCAGCATCAAGGTACTGAGTCTGCTGGGCCAGGCGGGGGAATCGCGCGGGCGGGTCTTCGGGCTGGGGTTGGCCTTTTCAGGCGGGATGCTGGGGCTGTTCCTGGTCCTGGGGGTGCTGGTGGTCGCGGCTGGGAAGACGTGGGGGACCTCGTTCCAGCGACCGGAATTCCTGCTGGTGATGCTGGGGATCGTCGTGGCGATGGCGTGCAGTCTGTTCGGGGCATTCACGCTGACGGTCCCGGCCGTCGTGGGCGACGCCGACGCCGCCATCGAGGGTGAGGGCTACGCGGGCTCGTTCGGCAAGGGGATGCTGGCGGTGCTGCTGGGCACGCCGTGCAGCGGGCCGCTGCTGGGTTCGGCGCTGGCGTGGTCGGCGGCGAAGTCAGCCGCCGGTCAGCCAGCCGTCGCGCTGCTGGTTTTCGCGGCGATGGGGCTGGGGATGGCGTTTCCGTTTCTCGTGCTGGCGGCGCAGCCGGGCTGGATGCGGTATCTGCCCAAGCCGGGCGCGTGGATGGAGACATTCAAGCAGTTCATGGGCTTTTTGCTGCTGCTGACGGCGGTGTACATCATCTGGCTGCTGAGGGATCATGTAGTAGCGGCGCTCTTGTACACGCTGGGGATTGGGTTTGCGGCGTGGCTGTACGGGAAGCTGGTGGGTCCGTTACGGTCGGCGCGGGCGAACTGGGTGGGGCGGGGGGTGGTGGTGGTGCTGGTGGCGGCGCTGGTCTGGGCGAGCTTCGTATCGGTGCCGGCCGGGTCGCTACCGAAGTCGCCTTTCCCGGCTCCGATTCAGAGCTGCAACCATGACCGATACCAGCAATCAGATCTTGCCGCCGCCGTGATCGCCGCCGCGAGGCACGTGGTATCCAAGTACACTCTATAACAAACAGCAAGACACTGTGCGTATACAGAATTGCCAAAATCCAGACCATGCCGACGCCCTGCGGAACATTCTCTGCCGCAGCAGGCTGATCCAAACTGCCCTGGATGGCGCGGAGGTGCTGCAGGCCCCCCAGTGGCACCTCGGTGGAGGATGCGTCGCACAAACCGTGTGGAACTACCTCGCCCGACATCCGCTTGACGCTGACATCACCGACATTGATCTTGTTTACTTCGAACCACAAGACCTCTCCGAGCAGACCGAGGGCAGATACATCCACCGTGCAGAGGAGGTCTCTGTGGACTTGGCCATCCCTGTAGACCTGAAGAACCAGGCACGGGTCCACCTGTGGTACGAGCGGCGATTCGGCCGGCGGATCCGCCCGTATCGCTCGATCGAGGATGCCATCTCGCACTGGCCCACGACCGCCACGTGCGTCGGCGTGACCCGCTGCGCAGGACAGATCGAGGTATGCGCCCCTTACGGCTTGGCCGACCTGTTCGCAATGGTCGTCCGGCCGAACAAATCCCAGGTCAGCGAGGACGTTTACCTGCGCAAGACATCCCGTTGGAAGCAATGCTGGCCGCAGCTGCAGATCATCCCCTGGTGAATGCTCCGGCGCCGGGCCCCCTGCGATGTCAGACAGTGGGTCGCATGGTATGGTGGTCAAACGCCGCAGGCAGGAGACGCCTCGCCTACTCGATACGACATCAAAGACCAGATTCCTCACCCCCGCGGACGTGGATTCTCCTTCCGGCTGCTTGAGGGGGTTCGGAATGACAAGCTCGGGTACGCTGCCGACAGGTGTTAGCCCTGGGAACTGACGACGGACCCGCCCACGCTACTTCACGCACATCAGGCAGTATTCCGCCGCGTCCTCGATGTCGAGGAACACGATCTGCCGGGCGGGGCCTTCCTCCTCCTGCTGCCAGTTGAGGACTTTGAAGCGGCCTCGCTCCTGCCACACAAACGCATGGCCGCGATCACCTTCGCTGTGGGCCGTGTAACCGGAGAAGACGGCTCGGTTCAGCTGGTCGAGCGATTCAACGTCGACGACGGGGGTGCCGACCTCGATGCGCAGCCTGGCCTCGACCGGAAAGTCGATCGGATTGAACGGGTAGGGTCTGAAGGTGGCAGCCATGGTACACGTCCTTTTTTTGCGCACGGACCGCAGCGCGATGGGAGTCCCGGAATAACCGACAACTCCCGCTGTCTCATTCTTGTCGAGTCAGGACCGGTTTCAAGCCGGGCCCTTGACCGCCGGTGACCGGGAAGACTGACCGCGCATCGCGGCCGCACCGCGGCAGCAGCAGGTTCCAGGCCAGTGCCTGCAGCAGGACCGCCAAGCCGATGGCCGCCGCGAGGTACGGATAGACGCGGCTGGGACCGAGGTGCTGGCTCAGCAGGTTTCCGAAATCAGCTGCCTGTGATCACCCCGATGTTCAGGCAGATCTCGTGGATCGCCATCCGCCGGGTCCGCACGGCTGGCGCAGCCCCCAGCGAGCCGTAGAACACGCTGTTGGCGTAGAGGAACCCGGCGGCAAAGCCTCCGGCCAACATCAGCGGCCCCAGCGCCAGGCGCTGGTCGGACCAGGTCAGCAGCACCGAGACGGCCACCAGCAGCAGCCTGCGGCAGGAAGATCCAGCGCACCTTGGCGTGCCAGCCTGTCCAGCGGGCCATCACCACAAACGCAAGCGAGAGCGACAACGACAACGCCGTGGCCACGCGGCCGAAGACTACCTCGTCCATGTGGACGGTTTTGGCCAGGTGCGGCATCTGGTAGCGGAAGACCGCGATGGCCGTATAGGCCACCGCCGCCCCGATCCAGGCCGGGAAGCGGATATATCGCATCTTGGCGGGATCCGGCGGCAGGGCCTCGGCCGCCCGGGAGTCATTCCCAGCCTGCATCCGGCGGCTTCTTCGGCCGTCTGGCGGTCCGACCCTGCCCGCGGGTCGTCAAGACCACGATGCACGCCGCGGCCATCACGGCAGCCATGATCCCGAACGGCCGGTAGATGCTCTCTCGCACGAGGTACCCGGTGAGCAGGGGAGCGATGACCACGCTGGAAGACCAGGAGAGGTTGAACAGGCCCAGTCGCCGGCTCAGCGCCACGCCCTCGGCGTCGCCGGACAGCCAGCCCATCAGCGGCGCCCAGAAGAGCCCCAGAGACAGCCCGTAACCCAGTCCCACAACTGACATCTGCGGCACGGTGGCGGTGAACTGAAACAGGAAGACAAAGACACCGACACCGGCGGTCGCCAGCGTCACGAGCACACGGGGGCTCAGCTGGCGGGCCAGGGATTGGGCCAGCAGACACGAGACGATGTATGCGAACGTCCAGGTGGCGACGACCTGCCCGACAACGTCGGTCCGGCCGAGCTTGGCCATCACGTAGAACGGGACGGCGAAGATGAAGCCGGTCGTCGAGAGCGCAACGACAAACGACGCCAGCAGCAGCCTGACGACGGTCGCCTCCGCCACACCCGCCCGATCCCGACTCATACAGCCCGGTCCCTTCCAGCCGGCGTCGCCCGGCCCGGTCGTCCCTAACCCGCAGTCATCCTATACGACACGAAGCGGTCCAAGCTACCAGACGCCCGGACAGAATCAATAGCGAATCGGGGGCCGGTCTGCCTGGGGCGTGAGCGCTAAGTCCGACCGGAGTGCATTGCTGAACCACGGAGTTGCCATCACACCCTCGATTTCCGGGAACACACCTGTCAGGCCAATTCCGAAGCCGCCTGTCGGGCTTGACCGGGCCGGGCAAAACCGCTCAAGAATATGCAATCCTTTCCGTCGCGGACCGGCTCTTTGAGATGGAAGGCCTTCTGAAAGCTGAGGTGTTGGTGTGGAACAGATTCGGGACCTCGTCCTGCAGGCGGCGGACCCCGGCCGCAGCCGGGACGCACGGCTCCGCGCCTTCGGTGCGCTCGTGGAACGGTTCCAGGACATGGCGTGCGGCTATGCCTACTCCATCCTGGGCGACTTCCACGTGGCCGAGGACGCGGCGCAGGAGGCCTTCATCCTTGCCTACCGGCAGACTGGAGGACCTGCGGGAACCGGCCGCCTTCGCCAGCTGGGTGCGCCGGCTGGTCCACACCGCCTGCCATCGCACGACCCGGCGGGCGGCGCTGCCGACCGTGCAGTTGGGGGCTGCCGAGCAGGTCCGCTCGGCCGTGACCGAACCGGCCGCCCTGGCGGAGGGCCGCGAGATGCGCGAGCAGGTGCTGCGGGCGATCCGGGATCTGCCGCCGCTGCAGCGCGAGGCGACGACGCTGTTCTACATCAACGGGTACTCCCAACAGGACATCGCCGAGTTCCTCGACGTGCCCGTCAGCACGGTCAAGAACCGGCTGCACGCCTCGCGGGAGCGGCTCAAGGAAAGGATGATGCACATGGTCAAGGACACACTGCACGAAAACGCCCCCGACGAGAGGTTCAGCCGCCGGGTCATCGACGAGTTGCTGGCCAGGCCCCGTCCGCTCGAACTGCCCGATCACCCGGTCCGCAAGATCTGGGATGCGATCCGGGCGGCGTTGCCCGGCTACGAGGTGATCGACAGCGAGGAACTGGTCGAACGCGCGGCCCAGGCACAGGTCGCCGGCGGGCTGGGTTACGCCTATCCCGGCCAGACAGGCAAGGCCCTGCGGACCTCCACCACGGTGGCGACGGTCCTGGGCATGGCAGGACGACGCCACCATTCGAGCTCTTGACGGCGGATCGCGCGTTCCGTCCGGGGGCGTCCGGTTCGGAAATCGGCGAAGGCATCGGCGAGGACGCGATGCACCTGCGGGTCTTTCATATGGCCGACGGCATCTGCGTGAGGGCCGGGGCGAATCTGGCTGGGATGAAGTCGCTGCTGGAGCGGTTGATGCGCGAGGTCGTCGGGTTGGAGAGTTCGCAGCTGCGGTGGCAGGACGTCTCTTTCCACGTTTTGCGCAGGGGGTGGAGCTGTTCGCCGACCGGCCCGGTCCCTGGCGCGAACACAGCCTCGCCGCCGCGGGCACTTTGCAGGCGGAGATCCTGGAGCGGGCCGGCTTCGACGCCCGGGCGGTCCAGGGGGTAGCCTTCGGGCTGGGGCTGGAGCGGCTGGCGATGCTCAAGTACGACATCAAGGACATCCGCGACCTGTGGCGCCCGCCTTACGTTCGCTAGCGGCCGCATCCGGGGACGCCGGCACCACGGCGCCGGCGGTCGCCCGGCCGATCGCCAGCAACGCCCCCGGGATGAATACCAATGCCTGCGGAACCAGCAGCAGCCGCGATTCAGCCAGGATCGCCGCTGCAACGTGAACGACAAACCAGGCCGGCACCACGGCCCAGAAGAACGCCTGTAGCACCGGCGGCCAGGTCCGCCAGCCCCACAGGGCGATCAGCGGCATGATCCCCACGACGCCCAGCACCTTAACGTAGGTGATCGTCCGCCCCACGTTCAGCAGGACCATGTCCAACGAACCGGGCCCGGCGCCGATGCCCAGGATCCGCTGTAGCGGGAACCACCACCTCAGGGCGAAGAAGACCACGCAGTACACACACAGACTGGCAGCCGCGATGGTGAGACCCCGCCACCGCATGGCCGGCGCCCACCGCAGCGCCGCAGCCGCCGCCATCACTGGTATCAGCCCGCTGGTCTCGCGGTTAAGCGCCGCGACGATCATCAACGGCAGGATCAGCCACGGTCGCCGCCCCGAGGCGAGGATCAGCCCGGCCAGCAGGTAGAAGAGCACGTCGAAGTAGGTACTGAACTGCATGTCGCTGTTGTAGTAGCCCAGGGCCATCGCCCAGCCCAGGCAGCCAACACCCAGCCATGCCGCCGGCTCGCTGACGCCCAACGTACGGTAGTACCGCCAGGCCACGAGGAAGATGCCAAGATTCTGCAAGGCCCGCAGGGCGGTGAAGACGGCCCCGGAAGGTTCGTGCGCCCGAACCAGGTTGCCAGGCGCATAAGTCCTTCGGCCAGGTAGACGGGCAGGACGCGGTACTGCCAGGGATTGCCGGCATGGCCGTTCAGGACGTCCGCGTGGTAGGCCATCTGGTCGACCCGGGGCCAGTTGGGCCACAGCTCGCTGATCTGCGCCTCGGTAGCCAGGAACGTCAGCAGGCCCAGGCACAGGAGGCGGACGACGGGCCAGGAGTGCGTCCAGCCAGGCAACAGGACCCGCCGCTGGCGGGGCAGCGGGCCCGCGTGTGCCGCAGGCATGCCGCGGGGGCTTTCGATCGCTGCTTGCCGCTGGTCTTTCACCACTGGCCCCTGTCGCTACACGATCTCCATGCCGTTGCGATCCGGCATCGGCGGGAAGGGAGCCGCTGGCAACATCTGGTACCAGTACGCCACCGAACAGATGTCGTGGGTCCCGGGCAGGAACCGGCCCTCGCTGCGCCAGCCCAGGGCCTGCATCGTCACCTTCAGGTCCTGCTCGAACCGCACGGGGTCCATCACGTGCCAGCGGTACATCGCGTGGCGGTGCTGGGCGCTGTACGTCCCGTCCGGCCGAATCACCTGGTGCATGCCAAGGAATGGCGTGGTGTAGGTGGTATACTGGCCAGCGACATCCCAGTTGTACGCCCCGCCGAAGTAGTCTTCCGTGCCGGTGCCGCAGATGGTGGGGAACTCGCCGTCGCCGTCGATGTAGAACTTGATCTCGCCCTCGCCCCACCAGCGGTTGTTATTGATGCCCCAGCCCATGACGGTGCCGACGTAGTGGCCGCGGCCCTTGACACCGTCGAGGATCGTGTAGACCTGTCCGTAGGGCAACGGGTTGACGCGGCGCCATTGGGCATGGAAGTAGGCGGCATCGGCCGGCACGTCGGTGAGCGTGTAGTTGATCTGGTAGTAGAGGACGAGGCTTTCCTTGGGATCGCGGTTCTCGACGGTGATCCTGCAGTGCTTGCGGAACGGCATCTCCCAGAAACAGTTGAGGCCACGGCTGGGGTTCACACAGACCGGCAGGGAGTTCAGAATGATCGGGTTGCCCTTGGCGGAGAAGTCGCCGGGAACGATCCACGGGGCGCCGAAGAAATCGGCGATCGGGCACTCGACGGACGGCGCAGCCTGGTTGTCCCAGTAGATCCGCAGGATCATGTCGCGGCGGAGATTCCCGGTGCACCAGATGGACTGGATCGCCCCGGGGCCGTCCACATCCGCCAGGGTCACCGTCCGGCCCGGCTCGATGGGGATCCACGCCCGGCACTTCCAGCCGCGGCCGAGCTCGCGGGCCGGGCCGTTGGGGTCGGCCTCGGCCATCGCGCCCTTGCCCTTGTCGCCGGTGGGGTTTTCGGCGCTGATGGACCGGGTCTTGGCACTGGACAGCTGCCAGAGGTTGCCCAGGTGCATCCCGAGGCCGTTGAAGGCTGCCATATTCGTCTCCAGCGTTCAGTTCATGTGCTCGTGCGTACGAGCTTCCAGCAGCAAATCATTATCTGTTGGAAAGGGGGCGAGGCAAGGTAAGCGTAACGAAAGGAGCCGCGACCGTAAAGTCGGGGAATCCTTTCCTGGGCGACCGTAAGGTCGAGAAATCCTTGACTGTCATTGCATTGTCGCTCTCACTGCTCGACAATGCGGTGATGGCCGAATGTCTGGCATATCTTCTCACTTGGACCACCTACGGCACCTGGCTGCGCGGCGACAACCGTTGCTGGGTTGACAGAAGACGAAACCAGTGCGGTACACCCTACGATCAACCTGAGCCCGCAAGGGTCGCCCTCAACCGCCAGCGGATGCAGAAGCCGCCGGTGTTCCTCTCGCCCTCGTACCGCGAAGCTGTTGAGGGCGCCATTCGCCAGAGCTGCCAGTTCAAACAATGGACTCTGCATGCGGTCAGCGTTCGGTCCAACCACGTTCACGTGGTGGTCTCGGCGACGAGTATTGCCCCCGAAGCCGTGCAGAGGACGTTGAAGCAGTACGGCAGCATGGCGTGGAACGCCCTCCATCCGTCGCCCCAAAGGAAGCACTGGTCGACGAAAGACGGGAGCAAGCGGTACTTGTTCACGGAGGAGGCGCTGCAAAGGGCCGTCGCTTATGTGAGAGATCAGTAACTGGCGGTGTTGTGGTCAGGGGACCGGTTACGAAAAAGGATACCCCGACCTTACGGTCGCGGCTCCTTCCCGTCCGGGTTCCGGCGCGTTCTGTTCATCCTTCTACGCTTGGCACCTGCTTTGTCCTCCTCGCCCAGTACCCGTTTCTTCCGCAGGATGTGGTGGTAGTGCTGGGCAAACCGGTGGGCCTCATCCCGCACGGCCTGCAGCAGCCGCAGGGCATCGTCGTTGCGCAGCAGGCGGAGCGGGGCCGAGGCGGCCCGTGTGTAGACGTCTTCCTCGCGCTTGGCCAAACTGATCACGGTGGCCGGCTTGACGTCCATCTCGGCGAAGGCGTCGAGCGCCGCGTGCAGCTGCCCCAGCCCGCCGTCGATCAGGATCACGTCCGGGTAGAGCTCCTCGCCCTTGGCGGCCTCGCGGTATCTCCGCTGGATCACCTCGCGGATCATCGCATAGTCGTCCTGGCCCTGCACGCTCTTGATCTTGAACCGCCGGTAGCCGTTCTTGAACGGCTTGCCGTCGATGAAACACACCAGCGAGCCGACCGACTCCTGTCCCTGCAGGTTGGCAATGTCGATGCCCTCGACGATTCGCGGCTGGCTCGACAGCCCCAGGACCTCGCCCAGGCGCTCGAGGCCCTTGGCCGGGTCGATCCGGAAGGCCTCCGGCTGCACGTCGAGGTCAACATCGCCGACCAGGCTCAGCGACTCCAGGGCCTTGACCTGGTCGCGCAGCCGCGCGGCGTCCTCGAACCGCATGTTCTTGCTGGCCTGCTCCATCTCCTCCATCATCTGCTTGAGCACGACCCGCCGGCTGGACCCCATGAACTTGATCAGCCGCTGGATATTCTTGCGGTACTCCTCCCGGCTGATCCGTGCCCCGCAGGGGGCGGTGCACCGGCCGATATTGAACAGGATGCACGGCCGGAAAGGGCGGCGGTCCGGATCGTCGTCGCGGATGTCCAGCCCGCACGTGCGGAACCGGAAGGCCTTCTGCAGGGCGTTGACCGCCGCCCGCAGGCCGCCCGCGCTGACGAACGGCCCGTAGAGCTTGCTGTCGGGCCGGGGGTTGCGGGTGACGTAGACGGCCGGGAAGTCGTCCTGGACCGTGATCTCCAGGTACGGGAAGGTCTTGTCGTCGCGGAGCCGCTCGTTGTAGGGCGGCTGGATATCTTTGATCAGGCGGTTTTCCTGGAGCAGGGCGTCGACCTCGGTATCGCACTCGATCCAGTCGATGTCGACGACCTGCCCGGTCATCTGGACGATGTGCGGCCCACGGGATGCCGCCAGATCGGTGGAGTCCTGGAAGTAGCTGGCCACCCGCGAGCGGAGGTCGATCGCCTTGCCCACATATAGCACGCGTCCCAGCGAGTCCTTGAACAGGTAGACGCCGGGGTTTTTGGGCAGCGGCTTTTGTTTTCTCGCGGATGGCGGTTATCCTGGCATCGTACTTCGGGTCACCCATGGCAGTCCGATTATAGGATTGGGAGTGGTGGTATGACCAGAGCCGCACTGCTGAGCCTGGCGGCAATCGGGCCGGTACTGATCTGCCTGGGCTGTACGGGCAACGGGCCGGGCCGGGACTTCTCCGGCAAGCCCTGGCTGGATGCCGAGGGCGACTGGACCGCCCATGTCGCCGAGGACCGCGTCCAGGTCCACGTCAGGCTCGATCAAGCCGGACTGTTCGGCAACGCCCTGGAGGTCAGCTGCGACGGCGCCCACGCCGACGTCGGCCCGTTGGCGGCGAAGACGTACAACGGTGAGCCCCTGCAGTTGGGCAAGGCCTTACTGAGCCGCCCGCTCTCCGTGCAGCGCCGCAGCCTGGAGTTGTCCCAGGTCGCGCCCGACAAACACGAGATCCGCACGCGGGTGGCTGCCGGCGAGGTAACGGTTGTCGAGGTATCGGGCGCCGAGGCCCTGGGCAAGCTGACCCTCCCCATCCGCATCGACGGCGTCGAGTTGCTGGCGATGGACTACGGGTGGGTCATGAGAAGCCCCGGCCACTTCAGCCGCGACCGCGTCATGACCAACTTCATCCTGGCCGAAGGCAAGAGCCAGGCGATCCTGCTCGGCGCGGACCAGTCGTGGCGGTTCGAGGTCGACCCGGACGGCCACATCGCCGTTGTTGCCGCCCATCGCGCCGCGACGGTCCGGTTCTTCGTCGGCGTGGCCCACAGGGGGGGCTGGGCCGCGCTCGTGCAGGCCTATCGCGAGGTGGCCCATCCGGACTGGGCCGTCCCCGGGGACCCGGTTCGCGAACGGCGGCTCTCGACGCTGGTCGGCCGGATGGTCCTGGATGACTGGAGCGGCCTGCCGTTCGACCAGGTGCCGCCGATCCTGGATCGCCTCCGCTTCCTGGACTGCCAGAACCTCGTGGTCGTGCGGCACGACTGGCAGCACTACGGCTACGACGTGAAGCTGCCGGACACCTGGCCGCCGCGCGAGTCCTTCGGCGGGGTGACTGGGCTGCGCAAGCTCGCCGACTACTGCCGCGCCGGCGGCATCCCCTTCGGCCTGCACGAGAACTTCATCGACCTGTATCGCGATGCGCCGACCTTTGACGACTGGGCCATCGCCTACAAGCCCAAGGAGTTTCACGCCGACGGCCAGCTGCACGAGTACAAGGGCTGGTACAACCCTGGCACCCAGCAGCAGGCGGTCCGCCAGACGCCCGGCGCGGCCTTGCGGGCCATGCAGCGCAACGTCGAACAGGAGCAACAAGTCCAGCCCTCCACGATCTTCATGGACGTGACCAGCTACATCGACCCCGAACCGCTCCGGACCTCCGCCGGAGTCTACGTCGGCACCGAGAAGGTGCTCGAGGCCGGCCGCGACCTCTACAGCCGCGCCGCCGATGCGGTCCGCGGTCCAGCGCTGGGCGAGGGATGCACCGAGAAGTTCCTCGGGGCGGTACAGGGCGCCAACTGCGACCTGTGGAACGTGGATCGCTGGGGCAACAAGATCGCCCCCGCGGACTGGGAATACTTCCCCCTGCTGGACTGGCTCGCCCACGACCGCGTCGTCTTCCAGGGCGTCAGCTACCCCTGCCGCTACGGCGTGCCGGCCCAAGTGGAGTTCACCCAGTCCCTCTACGAGCGGCCCTTCCTGGACGACTACAACAGCACCAACGTCCTGTTCGGCCATGCCCCGCTGTACTACATGATGTCCGCCGGCTACTCCGCCGACCCGCTGCGGATGGCTGGCATGTACTGGCTGAGCGTCCCGCTGAGCGAGGATGTAGGCCTGCAGAGGATCGAGGACGTGTCGTTCTCCGGCGGGGACATCCATCGTCAGATCGTCCGCTACACCGGCGGCAAACAGGTCTGGGTGAACCGCTCCGACACGCCGTGGGCCGTGGAGGGCGTGGTCCTGCCGAAGTACGGCTACCTCGCCAGGGGGAGCCAGGTCGACCAGCGGCTGACACTCGAGGCGGGCCAGCCCCTGGAGGTCATGCGGGCCGGTGACATCCTGTACGTCGACTTTCGCGGCCATCGTCGCACCTACGAAGCCTGTCGAGGCCGAGGGCGCTGTCCTGATCGGCCCCGTCACCGGTGGCGTTGAGGTCATCCCGCTGGCCGGCAACACCGAACCGCTCCGCGTGGACGCAGGCAAACTGCTGGGGGCCGCGCCAGCCGGGGCGATCCGCGCCGAACTGCTCTGGGTAGATGGCAGCCGCTCGACCCTGGCCGTCAAGGGTACGACGGTGGAGGTCCCTTCGCAGCCGCAGGTCAGCATCAACAAGTGGGGGATGTATACCGCCGGCCGCTGCTGAAGGCGGTACTCAAGACGGCGGAGTAGCCCGATCAGCCAACCATCGACCGCGCGATCTCCCGGACCTCTGCCAGGGTCTTGCCGAACGGCACGCCCACGGCCACCGTCCGCTTGAGGATGTCCAGGGTCTGCGGGCAGCAGCTGGCCGTCTGGCGGATCTTGCGCCTGGCCAGGGCCCACGGGTTCCACTTCGGGTGGTGCGTGGTCTGCTTGAGGATCGGCTCCCAGTTGCTGTAGACGTGGCGGCCCGTGTCGAAGGGCCGGAAGACCCAGCACTCGGTCTTGTGGCGCTCGATGAAGTTGCACGCCGCCTTTTCCGACTCGAACAGCAACGGCAGGTGCGTCCCGCAGGTACCTTCGGCGTCATTGCAGGCACTGAGGCGGAAGGCCTTGGACTTGCCCAGGATCGGGGCCATGGCGGCCCGGCGGGCGCGGAGGGTCCTGAGGATGCCGTCGAGCCGGGATAGCTGCACGTTCAGGATCGCGCTTTGGACCTCGCTGACACGGAAGTTGGTACCGGCGAAAAAGGGCGGCCGCTCGGCTGCCATGTTCATGTCGAAGAACACGCACGCGCCGTCGTGGCAGATCATCGCGCGGTGGTAGACCGACCGGTCGCCGGTGACCATTGCCCCGCCCTCGCCGCAGGAGAGGATCTTGAAGTGGTTGAAGCTGAACGCGCCGGCAATCCCCATGCTGCCCAGGGGTCTGCCGCGGTAGGACCCGCCGCAGGCCTGGGCGGCGTCCTCAATGACGAGCAGCTTGTGCCTGCGGGCGATCCGCTGGATGGCCTGCATGTCGCACGGCAGGCCCAGCATGTGCACCGGGATGATCGCCTTCGTGTAGCGGGTGATCTTGCGCTCCAGGTCGGCCGGATCGAGCGTGAGGGACTCGTCCACCCCGGCAATGATCGGCACCGCGCCGATCGCCAGCGGCGCCAGCGCCGTGGCGATAAACGTGTAGCCGGGCACGATCACCTCATCACCGGGGCCGATGCCCAGGCCAGCCATCGCGCAGATCAGCGAGGCCGTGCCGCTGGTGGTGGCCAGGGCGTACCGGGCGCCGACGCGGGCGGCAAAGTCCTCCTCGAACCGCGCGGTCTGCGGGGCCACCTGGCCGCTGCGGTAGCGGAACAGGTGGCCGGAGGCGATCACCTTGCGGACGGCTTCGACCTCGGGTTTGCCCATGACGTACATGGTCTGGTCTCCGTGGCAACGGCCAGGTTCACCGCAGAGGCGCAAAGGACGCCGAGGAAGATGATCACTGATTGTTCTCTCTGCGTCATCTGCGCCTCGGCGGTGATGTTTCATGCCTTCTGTTTCGCCAGGCGCTCCGCATAGTACTGCGATCCGGTCAGAAAGCGAATGCCCAGGCCCTTGGCGTACCGAACCAGGTCGCGCAGCCACGACGTCTTCGTGCGGAAATCCTCCGGCGTATCGCACGAGTGGTCGTGCGTGGCCAAACTCCAGACGAAGTTGTTGGCGGCCACGTGCTCGGCCATACGGTGCAGGTGCTCGCCGTACGTGCTCGCGTCGGGCAGGCTGTTGAAGGCGATGTAGTAGAAATCGTCCTGGTAGTCGTGGATGAACAGCTCCAGCACGTCAGGCAAGTCCTGGGCCCGGTAGAAGTACGGCTGCCAGACCATCGGCACCGGCTGGCCGTCCCGCTCGTTGCGGGCAAACGTCCGCAGGAACCGGAACCCGTGCCTGTGGACGATCTCCAGCAGGTCGAGCCGATCGCCCAGGCCGCGGTAATAGCCCCACGGACCGGTCAGCCCGATCGCGCGGCGGCCGAGCACATCCTCAAAGACCTTCTGGGCGCGGCCCAGGTCGGCGTCGACCTGCTCGACGGTCGCCCCGGGCTTGATGAACCAGTCGGTCTTGCCGTGGATCGTGCAGCCGGGCGGCACCTCGATCAGCACGGTCTTGAGCAGCAGGTGACTGTAGGTGTGGGACTGGATGTCGACCGCGCCGGACCGGTCGGCCTGGCGGAAGGCGTCCGGGTAGCGCTCGAGGGACTGCCCGGTGACGTACCAGGTAGCTGGTATCCCTTCCTGCTCCAGGAACTCCACGCCATGGCGGGCGTAGGTGGCGCTGTTTTGATTCGCGGACTCCACATCCACACCTACGAGGATCGTGCCGGGCATTGCTGGCGCTCCTTTGAGACGAACCGCCTGGATGCCTTTATCCTATACGGTGGCAGCCCGCCGGCAAAGAGCGAGGGCGGCTCGCGCCGACCCGCTCTCGGGTATTCGACCGTCGCTGCGGACCGTTCAGGGCATCGCCTAGCGGTCCGAGATATCCTCGAACGAGCTGTCCGGGTCGCCGCAGATCCGCGGCTTGCTGGCGAAGGTGTCCTTGCCGATGGCCTTGCCGCTGTCCTTCGTGACGAACATCTTGACCAACGCGCAGTTCGAGTAGCCGTCCATCGGCACCCGCAGGAACGTCCCGTCGAACTTGAAGGGAACCTCGCGGTACTCCTTGTCCCCGGGCAGCATCATGCCGACCTTCGTGACGTCGTGCCCGCGGGCCACGCGGAAGTGCGCCGTCGGCCGCTTCGCCCACTTGACCTCGTCGCCGGCGTCGACGGCCAGGTTGATGATGCCGGCCACGTAGCCGTCGGCCACGGTGTAGAGCTTGCCGCGGGACCCCTCGGGCGGGCGGATCGGGTCGGGCTCGAAGCAGAAGATCCGCCGCTTGAACTGCCCATACAGCGGCAGGTACTTCTGGTACACGGCGATGTTCTCCTCGGTCGGCTCGTCCTCGCGGGGGTAGCAGCCGTGCAGCACCGAGCGGCGGAGGTTCTCATCCAGCGACGCCTCGCCGGTCGTCCACATGAAGAACATCGGGTTGGAGATCGAGGCCCAGAAGAACTTCTCCTCGTACTGGTCGCCGTTGCCTTCGAGCAACTGCCCGTCGCAGTAGCGCATCGACCGGATCGACATCGGCTTGTTGGCAAATGACGTGAGGTTCCTCGGCCGCATGACGTTCTCCTTGATGAGATTCTCGATGTCATCGTAGGAGCGGTTCATGCTGTAGCAGGGCTTGCCATTGACGACGGTCACGCCGTCGTCGTGGGCGAAGTCGATCTCGTAGTGGCGGAAGCAGTCCAGGAAGAAGCCCTTGAGGGTCGGGTAGGTCTCGAAGATCTTCCGGGCCGACTCGTAGGCGAACTTGCCGAACGACCAGCGCGGGTCGGCGTTCATGTTGTGGCACATGTACCAGCCCGAGGGGACGGGCTTGCCGTCCTCGTCCCTGCTGATGGCATCGGGCCACCGCTGTTCGACGCCGGCGCGGTAGCCGTCGGTGTAGTTGAAGTACCAGTGGCAGGCGATGCCGGCCTGCTCCAGCACCTCCAGGCGCCGCTTGATGTCGGCCCGCGTGTGGCGGACCCGCTCCAGCGGCCATCCGAGGTAATCGGCGACCTGCTGCGGGGTGTGCGAATTGCAGTACTCCTCGATCCGCCAGTGCATGTTGTCGATCTGCTTCGGGTCGACCGGCTTGCCCGCCTTGGCGGCCTCCTCCTGGAGCTGCTTCGTCCAGCGGTGCCGCAGGGTCTCCTTGGCGGAAATCGTCAGCCACTCGTCCTTGCCGTCCTGGAAGTAGTCGCAGTAGTCCTGGAAGTGGCCGTGGACCTCCAGGGTCTTCAGGCCCATCCGGCACCACTTGTCGACCTGGTCGGCATCCTGGACGCCGCCGCAGCGGAACACGCCCTCGCGGTCGTAGATCGCGTCGTTCCAGGGGTCGAAGAACGGCTGCCAGCGCTTGTAGACCTTGCCCAGGCCCGGGCGCCAGTCGCCGTCGTGGAAGAACAGCATGACCCTGGTGGTCATCGGCCGCTCGCCCACCAGGCCGATGTAGTAGTTGATCGTCTCGAGCACCGGCACGTCGCGGAAGTCCTTGTGCATCGAGCCCCAGTTGAAGCACTTGTCGCCGTTGTTGAAGACGAACTTGGCGGCCGGCACGTTGGCGTCGATGGGATCAACCATCGAGTAGCCGACGCCGAGCATGCGATTGTAATGGCTGCACATCGGCAGGATGATCTCCTGCTCGGAGACGTAGGGGATCTGGGTGTAGGTGTGCTCGAAAGGCGTCATGCCGTCGAAGGTCCGCTCGCCCACCAGGCAGGGGGCCCAGACATCCCAGCCGGCGATCAGCGGGAACATGAAGTAGACCCGCAGCGACCGGTCAGCCACCTTGCGGTTCTTCTTGACCGCGTCGACCTGCCAGTGCAGACAGTCGTAATCCATCTTGAGCGTCACGGTCAGTTTGAAGGGCGCGCCCTTGAACTGCTTGTCAACGGTGATGGCCTGGCCGCGCTTCTTCGCCTCGGCCTTGAAGGGCGTATCCAGGTCGCTGTACCAGACGCGGTCGTGCTCGTCGAAGACGCGGATGCCGCCGACGTAGCCGGGGATGCCCCCGCGGACCTGTTTGAAGAGGTCCAGGCCGTTCTTCTTCCACGTGGCCGAGCGAATGCAGCCGGTGGATTTCTGGACGGTCACAGCGACGTCCGCGTTCTCGAGGGTCCAAAGGTCGGACTTCTTGACGGGTTCAACGGCCAGTGCCATTCTCGTGTCTCCTATATGGCTGCTCATATCGTGTGCGGGTCAGCACCATGTCGTGCACCTGCCGGGCCTTGCGACCGGGCTCCTGGAGGATGGTTTGCTCCACGAGAAAGCCGTTCTTCTCGAACGCCCGGCGGCTGCGCGGGTTGTAGTCAGCGACTTCGCAGGCGAAGATCGCGTCGGCTCGGCACGTATCAAACCCGAAACGGAGGAGAAGGGCAATGATGCGGGTCCCCCAGCCCTGCCCCCAGAGGCTTTTCGCCGATTTCCAGGTCGATCCGCCGCAGATCCTGACCTGCGGGGTAGCGGCGGAGGACACGCTGCAGGTTCATCTGCTGCAGCCAGCAGTCCCCGATCGGCCGACCATCGATTTCCACAACGAACACAAACGCCGCCTGCGAGACGCTGCGGTAAATATGCTGCATCTCCTCGAGTGAGCGCGAAGTTACACGGTCGCCCTCGGAGAAGTGCAGAACTTCCGGGTCGTTGTGCCACGGCAGAAGGATCGGCCAGTCGTCCTCCGTCATGGGGCGAAGGACGAGAGGGCCGTCCCGCAAACGAACGTCGTGGTTGCGAATGGCTTCGGACATAGCTATAGCGTCCACTGTCCGCGGCCACTGACTTTCTGCGGCCGCTTGCCCGGCAGGGCTACCGTCGCGGTGATACCCTTGGGCGATTTCAGGAATACCTGTATCCGGTCGCTGGTCCGGTCCCAGCCCGGCTCGATGGGGCCGAAGGGGGTGGCCACGCAACCGCGAACCCGCTCGACCTTCGTGAGCGTCGGGGCAAAGCGGATGGTCTTCCTACGCATGAGGCATCTCCTCTTTCGCCAGCAGCATGAGGTGTTCGGGCTGATTGTCATCCGTGTTCAGGATCGTCTTGAGGTGATGGAACCCGGCCTTCTCGAAGGCGCGGATGGAGGCGGTGTTGCCGGGGTGCGGCCCCGTGACGATGGAATCGACCGGTAGTCTTGTGAAGACGACTTCGTTCACGAACCTGCGAATCACCAGGGATCCAAGGCCCCTGCCGACAAAGGCACGCTCTCCGATGAGCAGATCGACGCCGGCAGCCGTGTCACCACAGCCGATCTGTCTGTGGTAGTTCGGGTAGTCTGCAATGCGATAGGTCTGGATGTAGCCGATGGGCTGGGCGTCGTACAGGATGAGATAGCAGAAGGTCGCTAGCCGCCCATCAATATGCTTGCCGTACTTGTCGATCACGTACTGGAGGTTCGCGGGGCCGCGTCGGTACCACGCCTGCACATGCGGCTTGTTCAACCACCGGTGCAACAGCGGCAGGTCGTCATGCGTCAGGGATCTGAAGGCAATGAGGTCGGCCCGCACAACCATGTCGCCTTTCCCGCAAGACACTCACAAACCCATCGCCCAGAATCGCCCCTTGCACTCCTGGATCCGCATGGGCACGCCGTAGATCTCCTGCAGCACGCCCGCCTCCAGCACCTCGCGGGTGCCGCCCTGCCGCACGATCCGCCCGTCCTTGAGGACGAGCGTCCTGCCGAAGGCCGGCATGATTTCCTCGATGTGATGCGTCACGAACACCAAACTGAGATCCTGCTGGCTACTGGCCAGATCCTGGATCGAATCCAGGAAGCGCTCGCGCGCCGGGATCCATGCCGGCGCACGGCTCGTCCAGAATGATCAGCATCGGCCGGCTCATCCGCGCCGCGCGATCAGGACCTTCTGCTGCTCGCCCTGGCTGAGCGTGCCGAACGGCTGCTCGGCCAAGTGCAGCACGCCCAGCCGTTCCAGGCACACGCGCGCGTGGGCGACGTCCGGCTCGGCCCGCGGTTCCCACTCGATGTAGCCGACCTGCGCGTCCTTGCCCGAGAGCACCGTGTGCAGCACGGGCTCCCTGGCCGGGACCTGCAGCGCCAGCGAGCTGGTCACCCAGCCGATGCTGCGGCGCAGCTCCCGCAGGTCCAGCAGGTCCTGGCCGTTGCGAAGGACGCGGCCGCCCGCATTGGGCCAGATGTAGCCGCACGCCAGCCGCAGCAACGTGGTCTTGCCCGCGCCGTTGGGGCCCAGGATCGCCCAGTGCTCCCCGCGGCCGACCCGCCAGGTGATCGCATCCAGGATCACCCGGCCATCGGCCCGCCACGTCACCTCGGACAGGTCCAATACAGGTACGTCCGGCATCCTTACAGCATCCTCAACGCCTCTTCCACCGTGCGGGCCTTGACCTCGTAGGTCCGCCCGTCGATGACCTTCACGTCCGGCCGGTACACGGGCACTTTACCGCGGGAGACGAGTTCCAACCGCATCGTCACGGGCTTCTTGATCTTGTACGGCTTGAAACGCTTGTACTCGCGGCAGGCCTGCTCGCAACTCTTGCGGATCCGTTCGTGCGCGACCGCCGGCGGAAGCAACTGGCCGCCCTCGACGTCGAAGCCCTGCTTGACCTGGACCGTCACGACGTCCTTGAGGAACTTCCTGGCCTCCTTGCATACCTTGTCGTCGCCGCTGACCAGGAGGACGGGCACGCCGTGGTCGCCGGCCATCCCCGCGTCGATGGCCAGCTCGCCGCTTTTCACGCCGTTGATGTAGAAGTTCTGCCAGGCCTTGGAGGACATCGTGTGTTCGAGGATCGCCTCGGGCGTGCCGGCCATCGCGTGGTAGCCCAGCAGGATCAGCCCGTCGAAGTCGTCGATGTCCGGCATGCGCTCGCGCCCGCTGGAGCCCTGGATGTACTCGGCCCGCGGGTCCAGGTCCTCCCAGATGAAGTTGAAGCCCTGCCAATGGGCGTCCCGGACGACGATCCGCTTGGCGCCGCCGGCGACGCAGCCTTCGACGCAGGCGTTCACGTCCTGGGTGAGGTAGCGTCTGCCGGCCTGGTACGGCTCGCCCTCGGTCACCTGTGCCGGCTTGCAGATCCCGCTGATGCCTTCCATGTCCACCATCACGAAGACGTTCATAGAAGACTCCCGTTCACCAAGAATCGTCAATCGCCAATCGTTAATCGTCAATTGCAGCAACAACAGCAACCGGTTAGAGCAACCACAGGGCCTGCTCCACCGTCCGGGCCGTGACTTCATACGTCCGGCCGTCAATCACCCTCACGTCGGGGCGATTGGGTACCCGGCCGCGGGTAGCCAGCTCCAGCCGGAACGTGACCGGCTTGGCGAACCTGTACAGCTTGAACCGCCCGTACTCCCGGCAAGCCTTCTCGGCCCCCTGGCGGATGGCCTGGTGGGCACTGTCCTTGCTCAGCAGCTGCGCCCCTCGCCGGACAGGCCCTTCTTGACCTGCACCGTGGTCACGTCCTTGAGCAGGGCCTTCGCCTCGCGGCAGGCCTTGTCGTCGCCGCTGACCATGATCACCGGCACGCCGTTGTCGCCGGCAATCCCCGCCTCCAGGGCGATCTCGCCACTGCGGCGGCCGTTGATCTGGAAGTTCTGCCAGCCATAGGACCAGGTGTGGTCGATGACGGCTTCGGCCGTGCCGGCCATCGCGTGGTAGCCCAGCAGAATCAGCCCGTTGAAGGTCTTGAGGTTCGGCATCCGCTCGCGGCCGCTGGAGCCCTGGACGCACTCGGCCCGCGGGTCCAGCAGGTCCAGCGGGAAGTTGAACCCCCGGGCATGGGCGTCGCGAACGACGATCTTCCTCGCCCCGCCGGCGATGCAGCCTTCCACGCAGGCGTTTACGTCCCAGGCCAGGTACTTGCGGGCCCGCTGGTGCTCCGGCTCAGTCGTATGGCTCTGCTGCGTGCAGCAGATCCCGCTGATACCTTCCATGTCCACCATCACGAAGACGTTCATGTGCCAAGGCCCTCCTGTGCGCCGGATGCGCCATCGGCAAGGCAGCCATCCTACAGCGGCACCGTGCCGACGACCAGATCCAGGCCGGCGACCGGCAAAACGGCGGTTATCTTTTTCGGCTGTTTTGTGGTATACTGGCTCCCATGAAACCGAAAGCCGCTTCGACCTGTACCGACCACTCGCATCAACAAGTAGAGAGTCCACACACCCACGGCGCGGGTGCCCACCTGACGGCCTCCGCCCGCAGAATACTGCAGAAGGGCCTGACGCAGCTGCTGGATATGACACAAGGCCTCGCCTTCCGGCCGCTGCCGTCGGAAAAGTACCCCCTTCCGCTGACGCAGTTCGCCTACCGCGAGGTCCCTGACGTGCAGGCGGTACGCGCGGACGTGCAGGCCCGCCTCCAGACTGACCCCGTCAGCGTCCTCGAGCCGGCACTGGCCCTGCTGGAACTCTACGAGTGCAACCAGCCGGACGCCGCCGAGCACGTCCTGGAGGACATGAAGTTCATCCGCACGTGCTTTGCCAGCAAGCGGGCCAACGGCTGGATCGCCGCCCTCGGCGACGCTGACCGCACGGGTCTTGAACAGGCCATCAACAAGACATGGCAGTTCAAGTTCTTCAGCGGCCCGGCTCGGCCGACCGGCATCTACGTCCTGCTCAACATGCTGGCCCGCTACGCCTACGTGTACGGCCGGATCCCCTTCGGCGACGCCCACGCCGCCTCGCACTTCATCGAGGACCACACGCCGGGCCTGCTCATCTGCCGCGGCAAGATGGACGACCTGGAGCTGACGCTCTCGCTGGCGGCGATGAAGATGGGCGTGCCGGCCGTCGTGCCGAACGACTATCCCTTCCCGCTGGGCCGCACGGTCCGCGCGGACGCGCTGGATGAGATTACCGCCTCGGTGGTAGCCTTCCCGAACATCCGCCGCCTGCTGAACACCCCGGAGGTCCCCGGCCTGCCCGACTACTGCGATTCCGAGAACGCCAAGGAGCAGGTCCCCCAGGACATCGTCTGGGGCGACACGCCCGAGAGTTTCTACTTCGTCCGCAAGGGAAGCATCAGCCATCCCGGGACCGAGGTCACCGGCTCGCCCGGCAAGGGCTCGCACTCGCCCATGGGCATCGTCGTCACCATCGACGCCTCACCCATGGATGCCTTCGACCGCGGGTACATCGAACGGCGGGCTGTCATGAGCCTGCCTATGATCAAGGGCGTCGGCATAACGCATACGGACGATCGCTTCGTACTCTGGCAGACCAAGGGAACCAAGCTCAAGCCCGCGCGGATCGGCGAGGTCCTGATCGCCGCCATCCGCCACGAGTGGCCGAAACTCACCAAGGTCCGCGTCCAGGTCATCTTCGAGCCGACGCACCTGATGGCCCTGACCGCGATCGTCCGCCAGGAGAAGCTCGCCCGCCGACAGGAAATCGAGGAGGCCACCGAGGAGTCCATGGAGCGGATGTACACCTGCGTGGGCTGCTCGCCCTTCGCCCCGGACCACATGTGCGTGGTCACACCGGAGCGGCCGCCCCAGTGCAACCGCCCCTTCGAGATGATCAAGACCGGCGCCCTGTACGCCTACGACGACATGACCAACATCCACCACAGCCAGCTACATCGCGAGATCAACTCGTTCCGCATGATCGACAAGGGCCGGGTGATCGACCCGCTCCGCGGCGAATGGGAGGGGGTCAACGCCGCCGCGACCGAACTGACCCAGGGCCGCACCACGCGGATCCAGCTGCACTGCATCGACGAGTTCCCGCATACCGGCTGCGGGTGCTTCCGGCTGATCCTCTTCAAGACCGACCTGCCCAAGCCCGGCATCGGCATCATGGATGCCGCCTACGAGGGCAAGGCCCCCGACGGCCGTCGCTGGGCCGACCTCCACTACGCCCTGGCTGGCAAGCAGACTCCCGGCATGGCCGGCGCCTGCCCCGCCTACCTGACCAGCCCGAAGTTCCTGCAGGCCCACAAGGGTTGGTCGAGCGTCGTATGGATCAGCCCGAGAGTGGTTGGAATGCTTCCGACCCGGCCGCCGAAGGGGATTGTGATAGGCGAGGCCTGATCCGGCAGCCCGGAGCGCCAACGGCTCGATCGCCCGAATTCGCCTACTCAGCTTCCCCGCCCAACGGCTTGGCTCGCCGGACCTGGTCGGCGAAGTACGTCTCAAGCGTCTCCAGGACGTGCAGGACGACCTCGCGGGCCGACCGTCCGCCCGGAACGCACTGGTCCAGCTGCTCGTCGGTCATGCATGCCAGTTCGCCGATGAACTTCCCGAACTGCTCGCTGGACTCCCGCACGTGATGCGGCACGTGGAAGTGCGGGTTGTCGTTGACCAGCCGACCCCTGGCCATGATCAGGTCGCGATGGTGCGTCCAGAAATGCCATGTCCACATCCGCAGCATATCGTTGACCGTGAACCCGCCTTGGTCGGTGCCGTCCGGAGTTTTGTATGCGGCGGGACAGTGGTATGTCAGGGATTTGAAGTTGGCGACATCGAGGATCTCATTGGTCACACGCTGCTGTGCGGCATACAGTCTCTCGAGCAGTTGTCGAACCTCTCCACGCTTCATGAAGTGCCCCTTTCGCCGCCTGCAGTGCCACCTTCTTGAATGCCGCCGCATATCGCTCGATCGGCTCCGGCCGGTCGTGCTTGAACCACGGGACGCCGTAGCACCGCTCGACCAGGGCCTCGCTGACCGGCAGACTCCCCTGCCCTTGCCGCACGTCGCGGTCGGCGAAGGCGATCCGCGTCGGCCTGCCGTCGCCATAGACGTCCGCCTCATTCAACACCGGGTGCAGGTGCAGTGGGATGTTGCTGGCTCGGCCGCTCCGGCCGCCCTCGGCGTTGACCGCCTCGATGAACCGGCCGACCGGCAGCCCCGCCAGTTCTTCCGGAATGTAATGGCCCAACGGGTTGTACCAGCCGCCCATCGTCGAGCCGCTGGCCTTGTCCGGCCGGTGCGAGCGCAGCCCCGGCGCGCCCTCCAGCAGGTCCCAGAAGCGGTTCATCGCATCCTGGATCTCTTTCATCCGCTGCGGGTAGTACCGCAGCTGCACGCGGCCCATGGCCGAACACGTCTGGTTCAGCCGGCCCTTCATCGCCCCCTGCGGCAGCCCGGCCAGGGCCTTCAGGTCCGGCAACGTCAGGTCGCTCCCCGTCCGCTCGTACTGGCAGTAGGCGATGGTCCGCTCGTGGATCTCCTGGCTGTTCGTACAGAGCATCGCGCCTTCCCCGATGGGAAAGCTCTTGCCAGCCATCATCGACATGGCCGCCACATCGCCGAACGTGCCGACCATCCGCCCCTTGTACAGCGCACCGTGCGCGTGCGAGACGTCCTCGATCACCTTCAGACCGTGCCGTCGCGCGATCGCCAGGATCAGGTCCATGTCCGCCGGGTGGCCGCAGTAATGCACCACCACGATCGCCTTCGTGCGGCTCGTGATACGATGCTCGATATCGGCCGGATCGATGCACAGCGACGCCGGATGGATGTCGGCAAAGACGATCGTCGCGCCCAGCCGCATGGCCGGCAGCAAACTCGCCCAGTACGTCAGGCTGGGCCCGATGATCTCGTCGCCGCGACGCAGCCCGCACGCCCACATCGCCGCCTCCAGGGCCATCGTGCCGTTCGGCAATCCAACCGCGTACTTCGTTCCCTGCCAGGTTGCGTACTCCGCCTCGAACTGCCGGCTGATGTCCCACCCGCTCATCTTGCCCGCCCGAAGGACCTCCAACACGGCCTGCTCGTCCTCGGCCGTAACGATGGGCCAGACGAACAGGTCCGGCGGATCGGCGGCCACGGCCTTGGGACCGCCCAGGATAGCCAACGGCTCTTTCGCGATTTGGTCCATGTGCATAGGGTCCTCCATCCGCGTTCGGGTCCGGGCACTGATTGTACAAGACGGGCGACCCGCAGGACACAGCTTTGCGTCTATCGCCGCTCGGCGGTACCCTGCTGCCTTTGACGCAACAGCCAAAGGAGAGAAAGAATGTCCAACCCGATCATCGGCGCGCAGCTCTACACCCTCCGCGACTTCTGCAAGACCGCCCCCGACGTCGCCCGCAGCCTCGAGAGGGTCGCCAGAATCGGCTACCCGGCCGTCCAGGTCTCAGGCTTCGGACCGGTCGACCCCAAGGACGTGGCCAAGATCCTCAAGGACACCGGCCTGGACTGCTGCGCCACCCACGTCGGCTGGCCGCGCTTCCTCAAGGAACTCGATGCCGTCATCGAAGAGCACAAGATGTGGAACTGCCTGCACCCGGCCATCGGCGGGCTGCCGCAGGACTACTTCTGCATCGACGGCCTCAAGAAGTTCCTTGATGAGCTCGCCCCCATCAGCGAGAAACTTGCCGCCGCCGGCATGGACTTCTCCTACCACAACCACAACCACGAGCTGATGCGCTACGGCGAGAAGACATGGCTGGAAATGCTCTACGAGCAGGCCAGCCCCAATGTTCTCAAGGCCGAGATCGACACCTACTGGATCACCGCCGGCGGGGGCGACCCGACCGCCTGGGTCCGCAAGCTCTTCGGCCGCCAGCCCCTCCTGCACCTCAAGGACATGGCCCTGCACATGCCCGGGCGCGAGCAGCGCTTCGCCGAGATCGGCGAGGGCAACCTCCACTGGCAGGCCATCCTCCAGGCCGCCCGCGAAAGCGGCGTGCAGTACCTGCTGGTCGAGCAGGATCAGTGCTACGGCCGCGACCCGTTCGAGTCGCTGGCGATCAGCTACCGGAACCTGAAGGATATGGGTGTGTAGCCGCCGGTTATGGACCCCCTTCAGTCTTCATACGCGCAGGAAGCGGGAACGTGTATCTACAGGCAGTTCCGTCGCGACTCACGCATAGCTGATCATGGGCACAAGTCGCTTGGCCTTCACGTGCCGCTTCTGGAGTCTCAGGCGTTCCACCTCGCGGACTGTTTCCGCCGTCATGTAGCTCTCGCCGCAGTTCGGACAGACGACCACAGGCACGTTTTCGATGACAAGGGTCTGCTTTCCCTTGCCGTACGCTCGGGACAACCGCTTGATCCTGGCTCCTTCTTTTCCACACGAATCGCAAATCATGAGTTCCACCTCACAGCGAATATACCGTAATGAACACGACTTTATCGGTGACAGAAATCCTCGCGACGACCTCGGCTTGAGAACCATCCGTCGTCTGGCCGCAGATCCTATACTTGCATTGGGACGTAAGTACATCCCGTTGTCGCTCAACGATTGTTCCACTCAGCACAACGTTTTCGAGATCGTACACGCTCAACCGGTCATCGCTCATCTCTTCATCGGCGTGCAGAGTCACTATGTAGCGCTGTTCTAACACCAGTTGGCGCATGCGGTTCAGAATGCGGGAGTACATATCCCTGATTTTCCCTTAAGCGCTCCACCGGGTCAATCTCTCACCGCAGCCCGGCAACAATGCAACCAGCCAGGGAATCATTCGTGACGCCCAAGCGTTGGCTTTACCGGCATCCGCCGCAAGAGCTAGGCGGCCAATCGAACTTATTGAAGGATGCTGTGGCGGTCAAACGCGCTTGCCAAGCAGGACTGATGCTCCACGCGTGACTGTCCGAGGCGTCAGCGACCAGCAGCCTTGGCCTCAGCAACTGAAGATGCACCTGAACCATGAACATAACGTCCGGAAAATCATGGGGTTACATCGACACGTCGCGGCCAGTCATCTGCCCCTGCCGCACCCAATCTGGGTGCCCAGCGGCCCGACACCGCCGCCGCCCATTCTGTCGCACGGCAACGGCCCCTGCCGACACAGCCCGCGGCCGAACTCCTTGACCCGGCCGGCCCGTGGGTTAAGCTGAAAGCTGGATGCGTTCTCAAACGAGTAGACCCGCTGCGAGGCGGGCATTTCGCTCGCTTTGCGGCCAGATCGTGAACCGGGGCCAAGGATCGTCGCAAAGGAGCCTGTCATGCCAGCCAGGAAGCTCATGGAGTATCTGGATCAGAACGGCATTCAGTACGAGGTGATCAACCATCCCCTGGCCTACACGGCCCAGGGCGTGGCCGCCGCCGCCCACATCGCCGGCAAAGACGTCGCCAAGACCGTCATCGTCAAGATCGACGGCAAACCGGTTATGACGGTCCTGCCCGCGCCGCGGCGCCTGGACCTTCAGGAACTCCGCAGGGTCGCCGGCACCGACAACGTCGAACTGGCCACCGAACAGGAGTTCTCCGACATGTTCCCGGATTGCCAGCCCGGCGCCGAGCCGCCCTTCGGAAACCTCTACGGCATCGACACGATCGTGTCCGACAACCTGACCGAGGACGAGCAGATCTCCTTCAACGCCGGCAGCCACACCGAGTGCATACGCCTGGCTTACCGCGACTTCGAGAACCTCGTGCACCCGAAGGTGGCCCACATCGCTACGTAGGGCGATCGCGAACCGGCCTACTTCGCCCCCTGCGGGCTCGATTGCGTCCCGGGTGCCTCCGGCCAGCCGCCTGCCAGCACTTTGAGCTTGGCGTAGGCCTCCTGCATCTGCTGGTTCCGCTCCGGCATCTGATCCGCCGGAGCCGTCTGTATCCGCTCAGCCAGCGTAGTCAGCAGCCGCAACTGGTCGCGGATCTCGTCGAGCCGTTGCTGCTGGGTCATCGTCACCAGGCCGGCTGCCGCGGCTCCTCGCAAGTAGCCATACTCGAACGCTCCTCTGAAATCGGCCGCGGCTGCCCAAGTCGTCGGCCAATCCCGCGTCCCGGTAGCCCTGTCCAGGCGCTCCATCGCCGCATCGGCCTTTATGGCGGCCGCCAGCATCTCCTGCTCCGGGCGCCGTGAGAGAAAGACCCACGTCACGTCAAACTGCGGGACCACCGCGACGATGGCCGCCCAGTAGACCACCGCCATCATGGCCAGCGAAATGAACGCCAGCACGCTCAGGCGGATCAGCGACCTGTTCTCGCCGCGATATCGCCACTCGAACAGGCCCCATACAATCAGCAGCGCGAGGATGCACAACGAGCCGCGGCCATAGATGGCGAAGTCGGCTATCATCAGGAGCCGGACCGCGTACCCCGGAAGTTCCTGGCCGGCGTCCTTGAACATCTCCTTGAGCTTCGGAACCACCAGCCACATCACGCTGAACACAAAGAACCCCTGGGCCACGATGGTCGCCACCAACAGCAGGCTGGCCAGTCCGCTCCACAGCCATTTCGCCTTCATGGTGTTCTCCTTCCACTGCATCGCCTTCTCGATCAGCACGCCCATCAGGTCCCGGCCGTACACGCCCTCCAGCCCCTCTCGCAGGGCCTGCGGCTCGCCGAAGTCGGCGATCGCCCTCTGCAGGGCCTCCTCCGGCGAGGCCCCTTCCGCCCTGTATCGCGCAGCTGCGTCCAGGATGTGCTCGCGAAGTTCCTCGCGGAGGTGCCGGCGCAGCCCCGCCGATCCGCCCAGCCCGCGACAGACCCGATCCAGGTAGGACTCGATGTTATGCATGGGATTTCTCCAGAACCTGGTTCACGGCCGTGGAAATCTGGGCCCAGGACTCGCGTTTATTCGCCAGGGAGGCCTGACCGGCCTTGGTGATGTAGTAGTACTTCCGCTTGCGGGCCGAGTCCGACTCCTGCCACTGGCCCCGGACCAGCCCGTCGGCCTCGAGCTTGTGCAGGTTCGGATAGAGCGAGCCTTCCTTCCAGTCGAACACGCCGTGAGTGTCCTGCCGCACCGTGGCCGCGATTTCGTACCCGTACATCGGCTTTCGCGCCAGCAGCGACAGGATCAGCAGCGACAGCGTGCCCTTGAGCAGTTCGGCGTCCATCGCGGGCGTCTCCGCTGAAGTCTAGTAAGCCTATGCATAGTGACTCTATGCATTGTACCACGGATTCCGCCGCGTGCAAGCGGATTGTTGTTCCTCCGCCCGCAAATCCTGTATGATCCCCGCCGGATGAGGGGATGCGTGCGCAAGACGGGAAGGAGAGCGCGCATGAAAGCAATCATGCTGATGTTTGACTCGCTCAACCGGCGAATGCTGCCGCCATACGGCTGCGACTGGACCGTCGCCCCCAACTTCGCCCGCCTGGCTGCCAGGACCGTCGCCTTCGACAACTCCTACGTCTGCAGCATGCCCTGCATGCCCGCCCGGCGCGAGCTCCACACCGGCCGGTGCAATTTCCTGCACCGCTCCTGGGGTCCTTTAGAGCCGTTTGACGACTCGATGCCCGAGATCCTCAAGAAGGCCGGCGTCTACACCCACCTGGTCACCGACCATTATCACTACTGGGAAGAGGGCGGCGCCAACTACATGACCCGCTACAACACCTGGGAGTCCGTCCGCGGCCAGGAGGGTGACCTGTGGATCGGCCAGGTGAAGGACCCCGTCATGCCGGAGCACCATGGTCAGGCGTGGCGCCAGGACCAGGTCAACCGGCAGTACCTCCGCCGCGAGCAGGACATGCCCCAGGCCAACACGATGGCCAAGGGCGTGGAGTTCATCCGCCGCAACGCGTCCGAGGACAACTGGTTCCTGCACATCGAGACCTTCGACCCGCACGAGCCGTTCTTCAGCCAGCCGCAGTGGAAGACCCTCTACCCCCACGACTACAAGGGCCCGCTGTTCGACTGGCCGAAGTACCACAAGGTGTCCGAGCCTCGCGACGCCGTCGAACACTGCCGCCTGGAGTACGCCGCCCTATTGAGCATGTGCGACCACTACCTCGGCAAGGTGCTCGATGCGATGGACGAACTGGACCTGTGGAAGGATACGATGTTGATCGTCAACACCGACCACGGGTTCCTGCTGGGCGAGCACGACTGGTGGGCCAAGTGCGCGATGCCCTTCTACAACGAGGTTGCCCACACGCCGTTGTTTGTCTGGGACCCGCGCTGCGGCAAGAAGGACGAGCATCGCCAGGCTCTGGTGCAGACGATCGACCTGGCGCCGACGCTGCTGGAGTACTTCGCCCAGCCGATCCCGCCGGACATGCAGGGCGTGCCGCTGCGCGAGACGATCGCCTCGGACGCGCCCGTCCGCCAGGCTGGCCTGTACGGCCTGTTCGGGGCGCACGTAAACGTCACGGACGGCCGGTACGTCTACATGCGCGCGCCGGCCAACGAGCAGAACGAGCCCCTGTACGAGTACACCCTGAACCCGGCACACATGCGCCGTACCTTCGAGGTGGACGAACTGCGGGATATCGGCCTGGCGGAGCCCTTTCCGTTCACCAAGGGATGCCGGGTGATGAAGATCCAGGGCCGGCCATGGCGCGTGTTGGACTTCCACACCATGCTGTTCGACCTCCAGACCGACCCGAAGCAGGAACACCCGATCCAGGATCGCCGCCTCGAGGCGAAGATGATCGACCACCTCGTCCGCCTGATACAGGCGAACGACGCGCCGAGGGAGCAGTACGAGCGCCTGGGGTTGCCGCAGCCGGACGCCTGCATGGCCGCAGACAACGCGGCCATGGCACCCGATGCTGATCCAGGTCTTTCTCCGTGTCTCCGCGTCTCCCTGGTAAACAAGGACCCCGGCACAGGAAACAGCCCATGAAGGCCATCATGGTGATGTTCGATTCGCTGAACCGGCACATGCTGCCCCCCTACGGCTGCGACTGGACGATCGCGCCGAACTTCGCCCGGCTCGCGCAGCGCACCGTCACCTTCGACAACTCCTACGTCTGCAGCATGCCGTGCATGCCGGCTCGTCGCGAGATCCACAGCGGCCGCTGCAATTTCCTCCACTGCGGCTGGGGCCCGCTGCAGCCCTACGACGACTCCATGCCGCAGATCCTGAAGACCGCCGGGGTCTACACCCACCTGGTCAGCGACCACTACCACTACTGGGAGGAGGGCGGCGCTAACTACCACTGCCGCTACAGCACCTGGGACGCCGTCCGCGGCCAGGAGGGCGACCCCTGGATCGGCCAAGTGAAAGACCCCGAGATCAGGAACGTCTTCGGCTACACCCGCCGCCACGACGAAGTCAATCGCCGGTACTTCACCTGCGAGGAGCGGATGCCCCAGGCCGTCACCATGACCAGGGGCCTGGAGTTCCTCCGCCGCAACGCGTCCGAGGACAACTGGTTCCTGCAGATTGAGACCTTCGACCCCCACGAGCCGTTCTTCAGCCAGCCGCAGTGGAAGAATCTGTACCCGCACGGCTACAGCGGCCCGCGGTTCGACTGGCCCCGCGGCGGCAAGGTGACCGAATCGTCCGGACAGGTCGAGCACATCCGCTACGAGTACGCGGCCCTGCTGAGCATGTGCGACCACTACCTCGGCAAGGTGCTCGACGTGATGGACGAATTGGATCTCTGGCAGGACACGATGCTGATCGTCAACACCGACCACGGATTCCTGCTCGGCGAGCACGACTACTGGGCCAAGTGCATCATCCCGTTCTACAACGAGGTGGCCCATACCCCGTTGTTCATCTGGGACCCGCGGTCCGGCAAAAAGAACGAACACCGGCAGTCGCTCGTCCAGACGGTCGATCTGGCGCCGACATTGCTGGAGTACTTCGGCCAGCCGCTACCGCCCGATATGCAGGGCGTCCCCCTGCGGGAGACGGTCTCCCACGACGCCCCCATGCGCGAGGCCGGCCTGTTCGGCATGTTCGGCGCCCATGTGAACGTCACGGACGGCCAGTATGTCTACATGCGAGCCCCCGTCCGCCTCGACAACGGGCCTCTGTATAACTACACGTTGATGCCGGCCCACATGAATCGGCCGTACGACGTGCGAGATTTCCAGGCAGCCGAGGTAGCCAAGCCTTTCTCCTTCACCAAGGGTTGCCGGGTGATGAAGATCCCGTCCAAGCCGTGGGTCGATGGCCACGGCTACGGAACGATGCTGTTCGACCTGCGTGCGGACCCGAAGCAGCAGCACCCGATCCACGACGAGACGATCGAATCGAAGATGGTCGACCACCTCGTTCGCCTGATGCAGTGGAACGATGCCCCGGCCGAGCAGTACAAACGCCTGGGCCTGTAGTTGGAAGGCTGCAATTGTCCGTGGTTGGAGGAAGTGCAGTGTCCCGTCTGGCCTCCGTTTTGTGCGTAGGAGCCGCCGTCCTTGTCTCTCTTCCCTTTGTCCCAGCCGCCGAGGTGGAGCCTGACTCTAGGGTCCACTTCGTGCCGCGCAGCGAGTTCCGTAAGTACATTCCCGAGGCGTCGACGGCAACATCGGCTTCTTCTGCCTGCACTGGAACGGCGCGGCGCCTGCACCCGCGCCACCGCCCTGATCGCCAGCGACGCCAATCAGGCCGAGCGGGTCCACGCCATCCGCGAGGAGATCACCCGGGCCCTCGGCCTCATGCAGGACTCCTGGACCTACCCCGACAGCAACGAGCTGCTCAACGGGCTCCAGCTGCGTATCGCCGGATGGTCAATCACGCCCCCGCCCGGGGGATAGCCGGCATTACCTCCCGTCCGCCGATCCATCCCCACCACGAGCGATCCGCGACCCGCCCGCACTTGCGCGGCGACATCCACCTCATCCGCAGATCCTCTCGCCGCAGCTCGCACGCCTGTGGGCCACCAGAGACGTGCAGCCCGAACCGCCGTGCCTGCCCGGCCTCCTGTACGATCAGCCCGAAAGGCGGAATACCTGCGGCGCGTCCAGCCAATCCCATTCGATGTCTTCACTGCCGTACAGCTGCAGGCACTCCACCGGCTCGCGCCCGGCCGTGCGGTTGTCCATGTTCACGAGTCTCGCGGCGGCCGGGACCTCGATTACAGCCTCCACGCCGTTCTCTGCGAAGGCCCACCGTGTACTGGCCGCATCGAGTCGTTCCCATCGACCCGCCCCGACCGGCGTGACACCCACGAACAGCCGCTTGACGCGCTGGTGGCGGATCGGCCGCTCGATCGACTGCCGCCAGTGCGTACCCAGCAGCCAGGCGATCGGGTCTCGCGGCACATACATGTCCGCCTTGCCCGGCCCGAACGTCCGCGCCGGGCAGACCAGCACGTCGCCGCTCATGGCGGGCACGATCGGTGCACTGCGATACACACCGATGACTTGCGACCCCGACTGCAGGCTGACCAGTTCGATCGACTCCATGAACAACCAATCGCCCAGGGCGTCCGCCGTCACGCCCTCGATGTCGAACCGGACGTGCCACTTCAGGCCCGTCGTGACGGTCGCCGCGTCCTTCCAGTACGCCAGCACGCTCCGCCGCTGCAGCCAGGCGTCCTGCTCGTTCACGCTGCCCACGCAAAACCGCGCCGCGCGATACGCGCGTCGCTACCCGGAAGCGCGGCGCCGGCTGCGACCGGTCCGGCTTGGACAAATCGTACGGCGGCCACCACGCGCATCGCCCGATCCATTCCAGCAACTCGCGCGACTCTTGCGGCTTCTCGAACCGGTCGCGCAGTACCTTTGCCACGTCCGCCGGCACACCCAGCGGCGTGTACAACCCCGGGGCGGGCAGCCCGTCATACATCGTCGAGTGTTGCTGGATCAGCGGCATCGATCGGCCCTGCGACAGACCCGCCTGCGGCATCATGAATACCTCCGGCGCCGCCAGGTGCAGCCACGCATACATGTGGTCGGCCTTCTCGATCGAGGTGTCGCCATACGCCCGCGCGTGCGGCCCGCACAGCTCCTCCGTCGGCCCGTGCGCAGCAGCGCCGATCTGCCGCCAGATCCGCCCAAGCAGGTCCCGCGTGATCGTCTCGTCAGCCGTGCCCTTCGTGTACCACGCGAGCGGCGCTGCCGCCGACAGGTTCACCGCCATGTATGTAGGCGAGACGTACTCCTCGAACGTGTCGGTAGTATCGGCGTACTTCAGAAACTGCCGCAGATGCCTGCGTGTGTGGTCGCGGATCGCCTCGTCCCCCAACAGATCCGCCGCGACATACCCCAGGAGGAACTCCAGCACCTGCGGATTGGCGTAGCCGATCCGCACAGGCAGGCGCTGCCCCGCCGCCACCGACGCCCGCACCGCCTCCTGGAACTCCTCGAACTCACCGGCTGGCCAATCCGCCATCCTCAGCGGATCGAACGCCCAGATCCGCACCAGCCCGCAGCCCATGAAACCCGGGGTGTTGCGATCGCCCGGCGGTGTATTCTCGCCATCGTGGAAGTTCCAGAACCACACCCCATCCGCCTCGTCGCCCGCCTTGCGAAACTGCCCCTGCCGGATGCATCGCAGGATCATCTTGCGCCCGAGCTGGCGATCCGCCGCCTCGCACCCGGGCCGCGGTTCGAGCACCAGGTGCGCCGCCGGGTAAAGCCAATCGAGCGTCACCTGCTCCCGCCCGGGCCCCAGCGCCGGGTACCGCCCGTCCGGCCCTCGTTCGAAGGCAGCGGGCTCGAACCTCCCATACGATGCCTGCAGCGCTTCGACGATCCGCCCTCGCAGCTCGGGATCAACATCCGCCGGGTAGCGGTACCTTCGCAGACGTTCGATTTGTTCTGGATTCATCGTGCCCGTTTCCTCGCATTACGTGGCCCGGTCAGCGATTCGATCCGCCAGTCACGCAGTGTAGTTCCCGATGCCCCTGAACACCACCGGATGCCGTCGGTGTGTCCTTCGACACGGCTACTGCCCCACGGTACACTGCGTCGATTCAAAACTGTGCAAGGAGATTCGGAAATGGCCAAGGCCGCCGAGACCAGCAAGGTCGCCAGGATCAGCGACAAGGACCGCAAGGACTACCTCAACCGCGCCCTCCGCGCCGCCGACTGGTTCGTCAATGCCCAGTTCCGCGGCAACCGCGTCTGGATGGGCGACAATTGCCGTTTCCTCTACTATTACTTCATGCCCGAAAAGAAGATGGTCCCGGGCCTGAACTGGACCCATGGCCGGGCGCAGTTCGTCCTGTCCGAGGCCTACCGCATCACCGGTGAGAAGAAGTACGTCGAGTCGATGGAACTGGGCGCCCGCTACATGCGGGCCCTCCAGCCGCTCGACCCGTACTACCCGATCACCTACGGCTCGATCCGCGAGGAGATCCCCCAGGCCGACCGCGGCGGCGTCCTCGACGGCGCCCAGGCCGCCAGCGGCTTCCTCGGGCTCTACCACGCTACGGGCAACGGCGACTACCTCCGCCGCGGCCGTGCGTTCTGCGAGTTCCTCCTGCGCACCTGGCGGCCGGACGTGGGCCTGCCGGTCTGGGCCGAGTACTTCCCCGAACGGGTGGAGTATTGGCAGGGCAGCATGGGCTGCATCCACCAGGCCAGCGCGATCCCCTTCTGGCACCTCTACAACATCACAGGCGAGGGCCAGTTCCTCCCGCCGCTGATAGACGCGGCTGATCGCATCCTCCGCTGCCAGCGCGACGACGGCGGTATCAACTACATCGAGGACATCCGCTCGGTGAAGGACGTGCCGTTCAACCATCACTGGGGCCTGGGCCAGGGCGATGAGAAGTACCTCCTGCGCAACGACGACGGCATCGTGGTGGTGGTGCTGGCTGCCTGCAAGATCACCGGTGACCGCAAGTACCTCGACGCGATGGTCCGCTACGCCGACTGGACGATCGCCAACGAACCGCACGAGCGCCCCTACAACGCCTTCGGCATCCAGGCCGCCAACGTCTTTGACATCGGCAAGATGGCTGGCAAGGACTACACCCCCTGGATCCTGGACAACCTCCAGAAGCACTGCCTGGACCTGCAGGTGACCGGCACGGGCGACCCCAAGGCCGACGGCGGCTTCTGCGGCGAGGACGAGGAAGGCAACGCCGGCATCTTCGGCGGCAAGGCCAAGGACTACGTCCCCACCCGCAACACCTGCTACATGGCGGGCCTGCTGCTGCGCCTGTCCGGCGAAGGCACCGGCAGCGGTTTCAGCGTCTTCGGCTGGCAGAACTAGCTTGACATATGTATATGGGCATTATATACATAGTGTATGGGCACACCACTTGACAAACTGGCCCGATGCACCGGTTTTCAGTGGGACGAAGGCAATGCGACCAAGAGCTGGGAAAAGCACGATGTCTCGCAGCCGGAATGCGAGCAGATCTTTTTCAACCGGCCGTTGATCGTAAGATACGACTCCGAGCACTCTTCGGAAGAAACCAGGCACTTCGCCCTTGGCAGGACTGATGCCGGCCGCCTCCTCTTCGCCGCCTTCACGATACGGCACGATTTGATTCGGGTGATTTCGGCCCGGGACATGACCCATAGAGAACGAAGCAGGTACCTGCTATGAAGAAGATGCCAAAGTTCAAGAGCGAAGCAGAGGAGCGCCGCTTCTGGCGCCGGCACGATTCCACTGAGTATGTGGATTGGTCCAAGGCCAAGGACGTATCGCTGCCGAAGCTGAAGCCATCGACCCAGACGATCTCGCTGCGCCTGCCCGAATCGATGTTGGAAGGATTGAAAGCCCTGGCAAGCAAACGGGACGTGCCCTACCAGTCGTTGCTGAAAGTCTTTCTGGCTGAACGCCTCGAAGCCGAGTATGCTCGGATGGCCCGGGATCGACGACGAGAGAAGAAGGCGGCACGATGGGTGAAAGCAACGGCCGGAGATGCCGCGGATAGGAAGAGGTGAGGTCCAGGCAGACATGCTTGCTCCGAAGGACATGGTCCGGCTGGCTCATACCATCCGTATCCAGCTCCACCTGGAGTGAGAAGACAGGTGGCCAAGAGCCTGCTTCGCGATATCGCTTTCTTGTGGCTGGGGCCGGGTGGGTCACTGGTCTTTCTGGACGCGTTTCTTTCCCCGATGGACAGGAACCTCGTCGTCAGGAGCTCGCTTGCATGGCCTATCCTGCTCGCGGTGGTCTTCCTGCTCTTGCACAATACCGTATGGCTCGTGGTGCTTTTCCCGGGTATTCGACAACGAGTCTTGCCGACCGGGGTTCCAGAGCGGAACGTGATCGCTGCATGCATTTGTGGATGGATCATCTTGTATGCCGCTGCCGCTGCGGCAATGTTCCATTACGGCAACGGATAATACGCCCCCATCCCCTCCGCCGGCGGCTGCGCGTTTCTCATCCGGATGATGGAGAACTGCAGCGACGACCGTATGACGGCCTCCCGCAGCTTCCACAGCGACCGCAGGACGCGTAGCTCCACATCGTGGGTGAGCAGTTCCCCCAGGATGTCCTCAATGGGCACCTCCGCGACCGGGACCACCAGCTCGCGGCAGATCCAGTACCCAGCCGTCCCGTCGTGCAGTGCAAAGCCGTCCGGTGCGAACTCGTACCGCACCAGGCGCTGAGACTGGATCCTGCCCAGCCAGCATGCCTCCACCGCAATCACGTGCTTCGCCCCGCCCGGACCGATCAGTGTCGCCACGTCCGCCGCACTGCTGTCAGGTCCGGCGAAGTACGTCACCCGCGGGCAATCTCGCGGCAACAGGTAGTTCTGCACGTGGTCCTCGTCCACCGCCCAGACCATCAGGCCGTCGACCTTCACGGACGGGTTCGGCGCCGGCCGGGGCTCGAACCGGACGATCCCCGGCTGGTCGCTGATATGGAACAGCCTGATCTTTGGACTCATCTCATTCTCCCGCTACCGGCAATCGCAGGATGATGACCGGCCGATCTTTCTGCATGGACTCCACCCGCCCCCGCACGACATTGCGGAACGTGTCGGCAGGATCGGTCTGGGTGCCTGCTGGCTGCGTGGCGGCCGCCCTGGTCTGGTCGCGCAGCAGGTCCTCCCCACGAAGCCGGACGTTCGGGTCGACCTTCTCCAGCGGCGTCGGCTCGTTGTATTGTCGGCCGACAAACAGGGCTTGGCCGCCTGCTGTCCGCGCCAGCACCGTCAGGCACTCCATGACTGTCTTACCCCGCACATCCAGCGTGATGCGTATCTTGTCCGCGAGATCCTGGCGATACGAGCTGCTGGCGTTTCCCATCGTGCACAGGCGATTGAACAGCACGCTGAGCGGCTCGTTCTGAGCGGAGAATCGCTCCACCCGCGTGCTGAGTGGGTCCTTGATCTCGACGGCAAAGAGGACCTCCCTGCCCAGCTCGTCCAGGTCTGCCTCCCGAACCGGGTAAGCGTTGCCCTGAACGCGGCCGTCCCCGCCGCGCCTGTTGACAAAGAGGGTTATCACCGTGCCGCTGTCCCGGTCCTCATGGCTCAGCTGGGCCTCAACACCGTCGGCCAGTTGGAACCACACTCGCGGCAACAGAATACGCAGCTGGTACGAGTCTGGGACCAGGCGGTAACCCAGTTCCTTCTCCCATTTGGCCACTTCGTCCTTCATGTGGCCATAGGGCAAGGCACTGTACCACTGGTACTCGGGAGTGTGCTTGGCGGCCTGGATGAACTCGTCCAGCACTTCCTTTGGCGGCGGCTCGAGCTTGCGCCGGCGGGTCGCTGCGCCAACGCGCCGGTGGTCAGAAGGCCAGATTGAATCACGCAAAGCACGGCCGTCCGATGCCACGCCATCGAATGCAGCAGTTTCATCAGGCATGCTCCTTCTGTTGTTGCGACGGAACCGTATCGCCCGTCGGACCTGTGGATATCAGCGTACACCGCGCGTCCCGGCCGCGGCGCTCGATGCTGATCGTGTCGAAGTGCTGTAACATCGCGGCCAGATCGTCGTGTAGCCGCTCGGGCCGTATGCGAACCTGCCCGCTGACCGCATAATACAACGGATCGCCCGCCTCCTTGCAGACCAGCACCTGCCCATGCACGCCCACCGATGACAGGTAGCCGAATACCGCCGCCTGGATCTGCTGCGCCCGGCATCAGCCGGGATCGGCGCCGGCAGCGGCGTCTCGCCGACGGGCACGGGCAAAGGATAGGACGGTGCCGGGCCTTGGACAATCAACGGCCTTGCCGGTTCCTTTCCGGGTTGCAACCCGCGATGCAACGGGCCAAGCCACGTCGCGGCCAGTGCCACTGCAACCGCAGCACCCCCTGCGGCAGCTAGTTCTCTCCGCATCGCCCGCCGGCGCAGCCTCCGCCGGACGCCTTCGATGCCGGCCCCGGCCGCAGCCCGATCGGCCAGGCCCTGCAGACCTAGCCGAAGCTCCTGCTCAAACTGTGTCTGCCCGTCATGCATCCTGCCGCCCCATGAACTCTCGCAATCGCGTCAGCGCCGCGTGCGTGCGGCTCTTGACCGTCCCTTCCGGCACCCCCAGCGCCGCAGCCACTTCCGCCACACCCATCTGCCGCTCGTACCGCAGGATCACCACGGCCCGCAGGTCCTCGGTCAACCTCGCCATCGCCAGCCGCAGCCCCTCCAATCGCTCGTCCGGTGGTGGGCTCCCCTGCCCCACCCCCTGTGCCGCCGCTTTCTCGCGCCGCAGCCGCCGCCACACCGATCGCCTGTACTTGCGGCAACGGTTGAACAGGATCGCGAACAGCCACGCCCGCAGCTGTGTGTCGGCCGCCGCCCGACCCGCCTGGTCCCAGGCAGCGATAAACGTCTCCTGCGTCACGTCTTCGGCCGCATCCGCCCTGCCCAGGTACAGGTACGCCGCCCGCCGAAGCGGCGCCTCATACTCCCGCACCAGCACCGCCAGCGCCGCCGGGTCGCGCCGCCGCAATCGCGGAAACAGACCTTCCTCCACATAGCAGGCTGCATCCATCGCGATGGTCGATCCTGGCTGCAATGGCGTACCCTGTCTTCCACGGGCCTTCCTATAGGAATACCCGCCGAAGCCCCGGCGGTTCATTCATTCTAGTTCAGCGATGCACCCCCTGGGCCCTCTCGCACCCAGCCGAAAGCAACGCTGTGCGTTATTCGGCTGGCAACTCCAGTGATGCATACAGCCACATAAGACAAGAGGTGCAGGCAGTTTACCTGCACCTCTTTCATTCTTCGATTGGAGCCGATTCGTCCGTCACTCGACCGAGTTCTCCCGGTCGCTGCGATGCTCGCGGTCGGCGTTTGTGCGAACGCGGTCGCGGGCCGGGTCCGCCTCACGGTGGACATCCCGCACTCGCGAGCTGGCATCGCCTGAGACGGTCGGCGCCGGATTGGATGCCGCCCCGCGACGTGTCACCACGCGCTTGCCGTTGGCGTCCTTGACCTCCTGGCCCGTCACTTGGTTCGCATCCGTGTGATGCGCTGTCACCGACCCGGCTGGCACCGCGGCCAGCGGACCCTGTGACTTGACGTGCGTGGTCGCCTGCGTCACATTGCTCGACTTCTCCGCCGGCACCGGGACGGACTCTGGCCGCGGCTTGCGCTCGACCGTACCCCGCATCGGCGTCACGGCCGGTGTCGAAGCCGCCGCCCCATTCGCTCCCGAGTAGGTCTTGTCCTTCACCGTCACGTTGCCCGTCGTCGCCGGGTAACTCGGATTGACGGTCGTCGCATACGCCTTCGCATCCGTCGTCTTGACCGTGCCCGCAGCCGTCTTGGGCACGGAGTTGACCGGCTGACGGACGATCGGCGTGCGAGCAACCGGCGGGTTCGTCGTCGCCACACTGCTCGTCCGCGTCTCAGTGATCGGCCGCAGCTTCGCGCGAGGCACCACCAACTCGTCCGCCTTGGCGGTGGCACGCACATCCGTGCTGACCGCCGCGTCCACCTCGCGGACATGCACCGGCCGCACGATCCGCCCGGACGCCCGCTCCACGTCCTTCACCGCCAGGCTGCGATCCACGACCCGCCCGTGCGCCTCGACCACGATGTGCGTGGACGGCCGCGTCACGTTCAGGATCCAGTCGCTCTTCTTGGCGATCACGATGTGCGTGTGCACCGGCTCGAGGACATACTTCTCCTCCACGAACACCCAGTGGTGCGGGTGGATGTGCTTCTCGATATTGATGTTGATGTTGACGCTCACGGCGGTCGCACCAGCCGCCACGGGGGCAACGATCGCCTCCGGCGGCATCGGCGCCCAGCCGACGTACCCGCCGCCCGTCCGCCACACCACCCACGCCGGACCCCATACGGTCCCGGGGACCCAGACCCAGCCCTGCGGCTCGACCCAGACCCACCGGCCGTAGTGATACGTCGCCCAGCCCCACGGCTCATTCTGATACCCACGTCCAGCCGTAGTCCGTGTAGACCCAGTGGCCCAGCGTGTAGGGCTCCCATCCCGGCGCGACCCCGGCAGGCACCCACACCCGCCCATAAGTGCCCACGATAACCCAGTGGCCGTGATGCCCGAGCTTCTCGACGAAGAACCCGACACTGACGGCCGGCGTGGCTACCGGCTCGACAACGACGGGGGCTGGCGCGACCACCACGGGAGCCGGCGCAGGCTCGACAACCACTGGCGCCGGGGCGGGAACCGGTTCAGGAGCCTGGGCCTCCACCACTAGTGGCGGGGGGGGTGGCGGGGCCTGCTGGATCACCATGATGTGTGTCTTCTCTTTGCACCCGCTGACGGGCACGATTGCCAGCATGACCGCGTATCCCAGAAATCCCATCCAGCGCAACATTTGCCGTCTCCTTTCCTACCGGTACGTCCGACGGGTCACATCCGTACGACCCAGTGACTAACCATCGGCTCATTGGCCCTGCGACCATTGGCCCGGTCGATGGCCGGGGCAGACTACCCGCCAGGCCTCCTCTTGGCCGCCCGGCGGTCGACTTTCCCGGACCTTGCCGACCGAACCGCCCAATCACGCAACACGTGTTAACTGTTAACCTTTTCGTACTACATGTGCTGACGCTCGCCGTACGAGGTTTATTTTGCTTAGGAAGCTAAATTTCTTTCGAGGCTGCCACGGATTCTCGCCGCGGCAGAGCAGCGGATATGGACGCGCGTGATTCTGAAGACGACCATAAGCAGCTCTAATATCGCTACTTACAGATCATCCTCCGTCGACAGGCCCCGCAGGTGCCCCACCTCGCCCCAGGACATCAGCTTCCACTCCGCCTCGCCCACCCGGAACCGGTTGATGCTCGCGTTGGGCAGCCCGTACCGTCGCTTCGCCGTCAGGTCCAGGCCGATCGTGTGCCGGAACAATGCACTGAGCGCCCCGCCGTGCGTGATCACCACCGCCCGCCCGCCGATGTGGCGCCTGGTCGCCTCGCATACCGACTCGATCACCCGCGCGTAGGAGGCCCGCAGGCTCTCCCCCTCCGGGATGACGTACTCCGGGTCGGCCCGGAAGCGGCCATATGCGGCCTGGTGGCGCTTCGAGAAGTCCGCAAAGCTCATCCCCTGCGCAATCCCCAGGTTCCGCTCCCGCAGCCGGGCGTCCGGCACGACCGTCAGCCCCAGTCGGGCCCCGATGATCTCGGCCGTCCGCATCGCACGTCCCAGGTCGCTGCTGTAGAGGGCGTCGAACCTCTCGGTCGCCAAGGCCTCGGCGATGGCCCGCGCCTGCGCCACCCCAGCGCGCTGAGGTCGCTGTCAAGGTGTCCCTGCACCAGGCCCAAGGAGTTCCACTCCGTCTCGCCGTGACGGACTACGATCAATTCGGTCGCTTTTGGCTCACCCATGCCGCTATAATGGCGGCCATAGCAGCCCGCGCCAATGCGCGGCTGCATCGTTCACTACCGGAGCGTCTCATGCTGACACATCGACAGGCAACCCTGCAGGACGTGGAACTCCTGACCGCTATGAACCGCCAGCTCATCGAGGACGAGCAGCATCCGCGCAACATCCTCATGACCATGGCCCAACTCCAGGACCGGATGCACGGCTTTCTATCGGAGGACTATCGCGCGGTCGTGTTCGAGCGCGACGGCCGACCCGTCGCCTATGCCCTCTTCCGAGATCGCGGCGAATCGATCTATCTCCGGCAGTTCTTCGTGGCCCGCGATTGCCGCCGCCAGGGCCTGGGCCGCGAGGCGATCCGCATCCTGCGGGAGCGGGTCTGGCCTTGTGATCGGCGGCTCACGGTCGAGGTGCTCGTCAGCAACCAGCGAGGCTGCAGTTTCTGGCGCTCGGTCGGCTATCGCGATTACTCCATCGAGCTGGAGATCCTGCCGGGGGATGCCCCCGCCGCTGCCGCCACCGAGCCTGCGGCTTGCACGGTCCGCAAACACCCGCCGGCGAACATTCAGATCCTGCCGGCCCGCGAGTCCGACTTTCCGGTCGTCAAGAATCTGATCGCCTTGTACATCTACGATTTCACCGAGCACACCGGCTGGCGCTGCCCCGAGACCGGGCTCTTCGGCGGCTGCGACGAGTTCTTCGAGGACTTGCAGGCCGGCCGCAACCGGGTCTTCGTGATCCGCGCGGACGGCGAACTTGCAGGCTTCACGGGCATCAAGGACTTCGATGAGGGCCGCGGCATCGAGCACGACATCCCCGACTTCTTCGTCCTGCGGAAGTTCCGCCGCCGCGGCGTCGGCCGCCGGGTCGCCTTTCACCTGTTCAACCAGTTCCCGGGTCGCTGGCAAGTCCGCCAGATGATGGACAACACCCCGGCCATCGCCTTCTGGCGCAAGATCATCGCCGACTACTCAGCCAGCCGCTTCACCGAGTCACGCCGGATGTACCCCTGGGGCGAGATGAACGTCATCCGGTTCGAGACATCCGCCGTCTCTTGCCATCCGAGTTGTTGACACGCTGCGTGCCAAACGGTTAACTGCTTGCGACTGGCGGCCTTGCAGTGTGTTGTCCGGCCTGCCGCCCGTGCCAGCGCAACAGTGGCCCGCCACGGGAATTGCCGTATAATGCCAGCCGGAGATGAGCCGCAAAACCCTGTAAGTGGGGAGACTAGCGTGAGTCGTCAAAACCTGGGCGTATTGATCGTGGTCGGCGCGGTGGTCGTCGGCCTGGTCGTAGCCGTCTTCATCGTCCCGAACATCCAGTCCCCCAAGACCGAGGCGAGAAACAGGCTGGACCAGGTCGCCGAGCAGGCCGCCCGCCGCCTTAACATCATGGAGCGCATGGCCGCCCCGGCCGTCGCCGCTGACCGCGCCAAGCTCCTGCTGCCCGAGGACATCCGCAAGCCCGACGCCGAGGCGATCCAGCGCTCCATCGCCAACAACCTGTCCATGATTAATGACTCAGCCGGCAAGGTCTCCGGCGAGTTCCGCCGCATTCTGGAAGACCAGGACAAGCGTTACGAAGCGGTCTCCCACGGCAAGCCCTCCGACGGCGAGCGTGGCGAGATCATCCAGGTGCCGGCGGGCGAGAGCGCCAGGTCAGCTGGGTCAAGCAGCTGCTCGCCCGCGGCCAGGACCCGGCCGACTCGATGGTCAAGGACCTGAATAACGCCATCAGCTCGCTGCAGCAGAGCATCGCCTCGGTGTCCGTGCAGGACTTTAGCGGCAGCGATCACTTCCGCGCCAACTGGGTCCTGGCGGGCCTGCAGTACCAGAAGGCCATGCTGCTGGCCAGCCTCGCCGGCAACCACCGCGCCAAGGCCGATGTCATCCGCGTCCAGCTCGTCAGCGACTTCCGCTCGGACACGACAGCCGCCGCGGAAGTAAAGGGGCTCCAGTCGCGCCTGGCGGCGGTTTCGCTGACAGCGCGGGTAGCCGCGGCCGCCCCGGCTACGCCCAAGGCCGTCGTCCCGGGCAACGCGCTGCAGGCCGCCGTCGAGGAGGCCGGTCCCAAGCCGGTCGCTCCGAGTGATGAGGCGGCCGCAGCGCCTGCCGCGGGAGAATCGTCCGGGACTGCCGGACTGCTCTCCAAGGTCGGCTCGCTGCTGCGTGGCGCCGCGGCAACACCGGCCGCCAGCCAGCCGGCGGAACCCGCCCCCAAGGCCGCCGCGCCCGTCCCCAGCGCAGCCCCGGTCGAGACCCCGGCCCTGACGGCCCTGCCGGAAACGGAGGACCCGTCGGTGCTGGCGGCGAAGTACGAGCAGGAGATCGACGAACAGATCGCCGCCACGGAAAAGAAGGTCGCCGGGATGCAGCAGGTGATCGCCGGCCCCCAGCAGCAGCTCGACCAGGTCAACCAGCAGCTCCAGCAGCTCCAGTCGAAGCTCGCCGAGCTCGAGCGGGGCGGCTACGACGTGACCAGCGTCGAGTCCTTCGAGACCTACAAGAAGACCTACAGCGGCTTGAGCGACGAGATCCGGACGGCCGAGGCCGCCGCCCAGGCCCTGCAGGAAGGCACGATGGCTGGGGCGCAGCTCGATCCCAACAGCGGCGATGACTTGACCAAGGCCAAGTACACCGGCGGCGAACCCCAGGCCGGCCTGACGACCCTCAACCGTTGCCTGGCAGGCCAGCAGAAGACGCTCGAGCTGCTCAAGGCCGCCCGGCAGCAGATGCAGGACATGCGGGCCAGTCTGCAGCAGGCCCGCGCCGGCAGCGACAAGGCCCTCCAGCAGGCCCAGACCGTGGCCAAGCAGCTGGCCGAGCAGCTGGCCAAGACGTACGGCGAGCTGGATACCGAGCTGACCGCGGCTGATGCCCTTGAGGTCCAGGCTCTGGGTGAAGCCACCAGCGCAATTCAGTCCTATACCACCGCCCTGCAGGCGGCCAAGAAGCAGACGATGGACGCCGCCGACGAGCTCCGCGTCGCCAACCCCGCCCCGGACAAGCCCAACGACCGGCTCGACTGGCTGAGCAAGTACGACAGCCCCCAGGCCGCCAGCGAACACGGTCTGTGGAACTCCTACATGTTGGTCGCGCAGATCCAGATGCAGCGGGCCGTGAGCCTGCTGGCCTCGGCCAACCTGGTCAAATCGATCCAGGCAGCCGGCGTGACCACCAAGGCCGCCGAGATGGACAAGACGATCCAGGAATCGCTCGACGCCGCGGTCACCGCCCTCAATAGCGGCGGCAGCGCAAGCGACGCCCTGCAACACGCGACCAGCTACGGCGGGCTGATCGCTCGCGAGAAGTTCGCGTGGCTGGGCGCCGCCGCCCGCGGCCTGGTCTACAACGCCGAGGTCCAGGTCCAGATCGCCAAGGGCCAGCCGGAGAAGGCCACCGAGGCCAAGACCAAGGCGATTGAGGCCCTGGCCGAGGCCACCAAGGGCGCCGAAAACAGCGAGATGCTCCAGCCGTACACGAACCTGCTGGCGTCGCTGCGCAAGACGGAGCAGTAAGGTCTGCCACAGTGATCGACAGGAGATTCGCCGGGGCGGCCGACGGGCCGCCCTTTCTCTTCGACAGCTGGGAGAGCAATGCCATGACCTCCAGGCAGCGATACATCGCCTACATGCAAGGCCGCCCCGTCGATCGCATGCCCTTCCGCTTCGGCGGGCCGCGGGCCAGCACCTTCGCCGCCTGGCGCAGGCAAGGCCTGTCGCCCGAGCTGCAGGCCCGCTTCCATGACCTGGTCGGCGCCGACGCCGGCATGGGCATCGGCAAGCTCAACTTCGGCCCGGTCCCCAAGTTCCCGATCCGGATCCTGGAGGTCAAGGACGGCAAAGCCGTCTGGATCGACGAGTGGGGCGTCAAGCGCCTCGACGCAATCAGCCAGGCCACACCCGGCTTTGCGACGCGGGCCTACCTGGATTTCCCCGTCAAGACCATGGACGACCTGCACGCTATGATGCAGCGCTATAATCCCGCCTCGCCGGAGCGCTTCGAGCCCCAACCCGACGACAACAAGGATGTCACGCTCAATCCCGACGGGTACCGCGTCGGCCAGGCGACGACCTGCTGGCGGGAGATGGTCTCGACCTGCAACAGCGGCCAGGCCCTGGTGCAGCTGACGATTCCCTGGCTCTACTGGACCGCCCGCGACTGGTGCGGCTTCGAGGGCCTGTCGCAGCTGCTCTGCGACAACCCCCGGCTGGTCCACGAGTTCATGGAGTTCTGGACGGACTTCGTCATCCGCATGCTCGACGAGCCCCTCAGCCGCATCAAGGTCGACAAGGTCACCCTCAACGAGGACATGGCTTACAAGACCGCCGCCATGCTCTCGCCGGCCATGATGCGCGAATTCATGCTGCCGCGATACAGGCGCATTTACAGTTTTCTGAAGTCAAAGGGGGTTGACGTCGTGCTCATGGACAGCGACGGCCACAACAGCCAGATCCTGGACGTCTTCTACCCGACTGCCATCGACGGCATCGAACCGATGGAGATCGCGGCCTTCAACGACCCGGCGGAGTATCTCGGGAAGCATCCCGGCATCGCGATCGAGGGCGGGATCGACAAGCGGGAGCTGCGGTTCGACAAGGCCCGCGCCCGCAGGGAGATCGTCGCCCGGGTCGCGACCGCGCGGCGCTTCGGCCGCTACATCCCCGGTGTCGACCACGGCGTGCCGCCGGACGTGCCGGTCCGGACGTACCTGTACATGGTCGAACTGATCAAGGGTCTGGCCGGCGGGGCGTACCTGGATACCTACGAACCGCCGTGCGAGCTGGAGTGGCGGCTCGGGCCCATCGAGGAGATGTTCGACCCGATCAAGACACTCGCCGACCACGACGAGGAAGAGGCCCAGTTGCCGCCGCAGCTGCTCTCCGCCCTGCGCAAGGCCTGACCGCCCTACCCTGCCTCAAGGCCGCATGCGTGGCTCGTAAGCGTCCAAGGAAGCATCCGATGAACCCGGCCGGTCATTGCCGCTTGCCGTCCTGGACCGCTACGGTCGTTTGGCCGTCGCCTTCGCCTTCTCCTCTCGCTGCTTGGCGACTTCCTCCAGGTGGGTCCGCAGCGGCGTGATGACTTGGGCGGCGAACTCGTCGATAAAGGCCTGTTCGGTGTGAACGCCCTCCTCGGCCTGACGGCGCAGGGCGGCCATCCGGTCGGCCATCCGCGCCAACAGGCGAGGCAGCACGTCGTCAGGCTCGTCAGGCATGTATCGCCAGGCGCCGTTGGCGCGCCGAAACTCCGCCCGTTCGACAGGCACTCGCTCGCCCACCTGGTAGGTAACGATCGCCGTGTCGCCCTCGATCCGAGAGGATACTACCCGCACGTCCCGGCTGAAGGGGCCCAGGTAGGCAGCCAGTCCGCTGATGTCGCAGACCACCGCCGCGGTCGGCCCGACCTTCTCTTCCGCCGTCCGCCGCAGGAGTTCGCCCTCCTGGAGCAGGCGATCCACGGCCATCAGGCCGTCGACCATCACGCCGACGCGGCCGGCGTCCACCAGCGATTCCATGTCCTTGTAGCCGTGCTGCTGCCGCAAGTCGCGGAGGCGCAGCAGCAGGTGCGCGGGGGCGTCGGGATCGTCCGCGGCGGCGGAACGACCGCAGCCGGCCGACAGCAGGCAGCAACACAGCCATCCCACGCTCGCCGCCGCGATCCAGCCCGGGCATCTGTGCCGTCCAAGTCCCGCCATGGTACGCCCCCTGCCGCGCTAGGCACCGGTCCTAAGGTACCGGTCGAAGAAGGCAGGCGCCTTGCGCCCGCCGTAGCCGTGCTCGCCCGGAAACTCGTCGACCTCAAACCGTTCTGATGCCCCGGCAGCGCGGTAGATCCGCCGCGCCTGCTCCCGGGCGACGATCGCGTCCTCGTACAGGAAGCAGGTGTCGTACAGGCTGATCTCCAACAGCAAAGGCCGCGGGGCGATCAACCCCTGCAGGTCGCCCACGTCGCACAGGCGGTAGAGTCCGGGCAGGAACTGGTTGCCGCAGAAATTGGCCCGCGCCACCGCGAAGCGCGGGAACGTATCGCTGTAGCAGATCACGTCGGCCGCCACGACGCGCTCGTCCAGCAGGCTGATCCAGGTCGTCATCGTCCCGCCGCCGGAAAGGCCCATGCAGCCGATCCGGGTGGGGTCGACCTCGGGGCGGCTTTGCAAATAGTCGATCGCCCGCATGCCGTCCCAGATGTTGAGCGTGAGCATGTTCAGCCCCAGCAGCGAGCCGCGGATGAAGTGGACGTTGCACGGGTCGCGGCCCGGGTAGGGATTGCCGCCGTCGCGCCGCTCGCCGAAGCCGCGCCAATCGACAGCCATCGTCACATAACCTCGCCTGGCCATCTGCAGGCCGTAGTCATGATTGTGCCGGGCGATGTCCTGCTGGCGGGCCGGGTCCCCCATGTGCAGGCCCATGACCGAGTCCTTGCCGTAGGGCCCGTGCCCGTGGCAGCAGAGGATCGCGGGAAGCTTCTGGTCGCCCTTGCGGTCAGCCGGGATGAACAGCACCGCAGGAACCGACATGTGCTCCTCGGTGTCCAGGACGATCCGCTGCTTGATCAGTCCGTCCTCGACCGTCTCCCAGACGACGTCGGGATTGGCGGGTACGGGGTTGGGCCAGTCGCCGAGGAGCTTGCGGAGCTCGGCCAGCAGCGCGGTCCGCCAGGCCTGCCAGTCCTGCTTGTTGCGCCCGGCAAAGGCCAATCGCGGGGCGAGCTCGCTGCAGCGGCGGTTGAAATACTCGATTACCGAGAAGTTGCGATGGGCCATGGTACTCCTCCTGACAGACGCGTCAGCCCACGCGGAAGCCTCGCTCCTCCAGGTGGAGCCTGCAGATGACGGCCTGCTCACCGACCAGGTCATGCCCGCGGCAGAGGGCCTGGAAGTCCTGGGCCGAGATCGTCCGCGTGCCGCGCTGGGCGTCCAGTTCGTCGATCGCGCTGCCGACGTTCTTCAAATACGCGAACTCCGGAATGTCGAGCATCGCCAGCTTGTCGCTCGTGCCGGCCAGGGCCCAGATATACAGCATGTCGCTGGCTGGGCCGACCACCACGGGATGGGCCGCGCCGGGAATGGCCATGGCGGAGCGGTTGTGGACCATGTAGCACTTGTCGAGGCCCTTGTCGTCAAAGAGCATCTGCACGCCGTAGGGACCCCACTTGCCCTCGGTCACGCGGGCCACATGGTAATAGACCTCCTCGTGGTCGCTCTGGCCGCGGGCGAGGTCATCCTGGTCGTGCACGTGCAGCGGCGTACCGGACCAGAGGCCCGGCGGGCTGTAGGTCTCCCCGCCGACGAGGTTGGTCGTCACATCGTCCGGGGTAAAGGTGGTGATCACGTCGCGATGCCAGACGCCCGAGCCGCGGCGGAGGTTCCGGGCGGCGTGCGGGTGGACGTACACGGGCGGCTTGTCGCCGCGGGCCGGGGCGGAGAACAGGATCATCTCGCCCGTCCCGCTCATGGTGAACGTCGCCCCGCGAGGGATGTAGACGGCGCAGGAGTTGCTCGGCCCGGGCAGCTCGGCAAAAGGACCCGCCGAACGATCGCCGCCAAAAACGCTCGAGCCTACCTTGACTTCGAACTTCGCCGTTACGGGAACCAGCACGACCTCGCGGTCGGCGGTCTGCAAGGTGAACGGGCCCTGCTCCAGGCGGTAGCCGCCGAAGGCCAGGATCTCCAGCGGCACCTTGGGGTCGGCGGGGTCGAAGATCAGCCCGCTGCGCTGGCCGTCCCAGTGGACGATGGGGTTGACCTGGTCGTCCTGGATCGCCTGGCGGTACTTCTCCAGCGTCCGTTGCATTCCCTATCTCCTCGGTTCGCCAATAGCCTGCGGTGTCAGCCGCATCGAACTGCCTGCCAATCGGGTCGATTGTAGGCCCTGCGATGCGGCAGGGCAACGGCTGTGCCGCGGCCGCGTGCCGCCGGGAAGAGCACACGGACGGACAGGATGATGGTCGGGTATCGGGTTCCGGGACTCCGGTTTCGACGAGAGAACGGACACCCGCTGAATCTGACGCACGCGACACCCGACACGCCGGTCCCCGACACCCGATTTCTATCCCGTGCATCCCTGTGAATTCCGAAGAAAAAAGTGGCCCGCCCCCTTGCCGTGGACACTTTGGAACTCGAATACTTGGGGTGAACGGACAGTCGTCCCTAGCCTCCCAAGATGAACCGGACAGCGAAAGGAGGGCCTGGACGCGAACAGTGGGCGGCGGCTCGGGGCCGATCGGGTCCGGATACGCCGACCGCCGCATCCATGCGAGGAATCTGCCGGTGGCAGTAGAGTACGGGCCATGTGAGCGCCCGTTACCCTCTACTCCCTCGTCCGCGTGCAGCGGGCGCCAGGTGGCCGTACGACTGCACCCGGCAGCAAGACGTACCCCCGGCGCCGAGGGTCACGGGCGCTGGGCGCTTGATGTGCGCCCTGAATGACACCGTGCGAAGGACACATGCCCCCCACTGGCCCGCCTCACTCCCGCTCGCCGTGGCTGCCCCGGCGTCGCGCGGCCGACGCCTCCGCCGGCTGCCCCTGCACCTGCCCGAAATGCCTCACCTGCACCGGCACGGCGAACTTGTGCGAGTGGGTGATCAACCGCATGAAGCCCGGGCTCGTCGTCCGAAGCACGTCCGGCCCCACGTCGCGAAACTCGTAGAACCGTGTCAGCGCGCGGATCTCCCGCTGGTCGTTGAGATGGGCGGCCAGGATGTTCGCCGTCCCGGCCAGCAGGTCCGCGTTCAGCGCGTCGATCCGCGAGGTGGAGTACACGATGCCGATGTGCAGCTTGGCGCCATCTTGTGCCAGCCGGCTGTAGAATGTCCTTGGTCCGCCCTCGGTCCGCGGGAACAGCTGTTCGGCCGCGTCGAAGTAGAACTGCACGTAATGCTCGCCTAGCCGGTTCTCCGTGAACTTGCCCATCTGGTGGTTGAAGATCGCCCGTGTCACCAGCCCTCCGAAGAAGTTCACCAGCTCCCGCGCCGCGTTCGACAAGTCGATGATCACCGTCTGGGCCGCGTCCAGCGCCCCCAGCACCTCGCGCAATAGCAGTCCGCTCCTGGGCGAGTGGTACCTCCGTAGCGGCAGGAACTTCCGGAAGCCACTGACCGCGTTGCCCGTCGCCGTCCGCTGCGTCAGGATCGTCAGCATCGATTCGGCCGTCTCGTCGAAGTACGCTCGACCCGATTGCGTGGCAAATGCCGGGCTTCCCTGGCCGTAGATCTCCCAGGCCTTGCTGAAGACCGGGCTGGCCACGTCCAGCGGCACCGTCCGCGGGATCCGGACGCCCTGGTCGCTCTCGACCGCGCCGAACTCCGGCAACAGCGCAGCCAGCGCCTCGCGGACCTGCTTGTTGAGCTGCAGGTCGACGGCCAGATCCTCGCCGTGCTCGAAACCCGCCGCGTGCAGGATGCACAGGTAGATCGCCAGCTGTCGCCGGAACCGCGTCGCGGCCGATCCGCTGGCCCGCTCCAGCTCCACCAGGTCCGCCTCCGAGAGGACCTCCCAGTGCAAGAATGGCAGACTCGTACCGCGCGGGCGTGCCCACCTGCTGGCTGTACAATTCCCTGATGATGCGGTGACCCAGCGCGGTGTCGCTGTAAAAGTTGGCCTTCAAGACCCGCACGCCCTCGCCCGGTTCGGGCCGCAGGCTGTACCGCACGCACCGCTCCCCCAGCCGCTCGTGCAGCCCCGCCTGCTCGTCGCTTCGGCGGTAGGCGTACCGCCCGTCCAGATCGAAGATCACCTGCCCCACCTTGCGCCCCGAGGCCGGGATCATCTCGGCCAGGACCTTCGCGGCGTTGCTCTTGCCGGTGCCTCCCCGGCCGAAGATGCCCGTCAGCGTCCCCACGAAATCGTCCACCGCCACGCGGACCGGGACCTCCGGCAAGACCCGGACGACCTGGCTCTCGCTGAAGCGAAGCACACCGATGGGCCGGGCCTGCCTGCCATCGACGAAGGCGTTGATCAACCGCTCGAGCATCTCCGGCGTGGGCACGTGGACCGTGTACAGCCGCGGGGACAGAAATACCTCCACGTCGCCCCCGAAGGCGATCCGGTTGCCATCGGGATCGTCAAAAAACGTCCCGAGGATCGCGGCCTTCATCGTGCCCCACTGCAGCACCGGGTGCTCGGGCACGGGCGCTGCGCATGTACCTTGTCCAGCTCCAGGAAGGGCTGCACCGCCTCCGGCGCCAGCGGGCCCAGTGTCGGCTCCAGGACACGCGCCAGCACCAGGTAGCACGCCGCGTCAGCCTGCTGGTTGACGGCATCCTGGTCCTCGGGCCGCAGCAACTCGGCGGACGAGCCCGGGCGGATCAGTACGAATGAGTTGCGCGCCAGACCCCCGCTGCGAAGGGTATGGTAGTCATGCGTAAAAGTCTTTCAGATTATAGGCAGTGATGAAGGGCGCACGACAGGCTTGGGTCCCGGTCGCTTATCCCTGCGGCCGGTGGGACCTGGTATGGTCTGCAATCGGGGTCGGGGCCGAAGACGGGGCGCTGCTCGAGCGCCCGAACGCCGCCACAGGCCAGGATGAACACTCGCAGCGCCTCGCGGCTCTCGGCGCTCCAGTCGGCCGTGTTGAGGCGACCCAGGGGTTCGGCCAGCGCCGACCGGGCCGCGCCATCCGCCGTCTCCCCATCTGCCTGGACCTGGCGGGCCAGGGCAGTCAGCACATCGGCCAGCGCGCTGCGAGCGCCCGCCGGCGATCTGCTCGATCGCCCAGCAGACCAGGTCCGGCTTGCCGACCGCAACGAGCGTCCGCGCCATCGCGGCGACCGCTCCCGGGTGCGACGGCCGGTTCGTCACCACCCGGACCCAGGTCCTGGCGGCGACCTCCTTCTGGCCGGTCGCGTCCTTGGTGTTTGCCAGGGCGGCCAGCAGGACCGCCTGCATCTGCTCGTCGGCGCTGCGCCGGAGGTCGGCGCCAGGGCCGATTCCAGCACGTCCGCCAGCACCGTCATCTGCCCCGGCATCGCGATCAGCCGGTTCAGCTCCTTGTCCAGCGCCGGCGCATCCAGGCCCAGCATGATGCTGATGGCCGCGTCCTTGGCGGCGCGGCGGACGGCCGCGCTGGACTCCGACTGCTCGTCGCACCGTTGCAGCAGCAGGGCGACCTGGCGGGTCTTTCCGATCTTGCCGAGGGCGGTGCAGGCAGCCTCCTTCACACCCGGCTCGCTGTCGCCCAGCAGCGGCGAGAGGATCTTGTCCGCATCTTCGGGACCATTCAGATCGGCGAACGCCTTGACCGCGATCAGGCGGTACACCAGGTCGCCGCTCTGCAGGGCCGCCACGAACTGGTTGCGGAACCGCTCGTCGGCCATCTTGGCCATCGCCTCGAGCACCTCCTGGCGAAGACCCTTGTCCGCCGCCGTCGCAAACCGCTCCTTCAGCGCCGTGATCACCTGGTCGTTGACCGCCGCCGGGACCGCGTTGGTGTTGCCCCGCTGGCAGAGCAGCCCCAGCCCCGCCGCCGCCGCCGCCGCCAGACTCGCATCACCCTTGGCCAGCCGATCGAGCAGCGCCGGGATCACCGCCGGGTCTCCCAGCCGCCCCAGGGCCCGGGCGATGGCCTGGCTGGTAGCCGGATCGCTCTCGCGCGAAAGGGCATCCAGCAGCAGCTTGGCGTCCTCGCGATTGCGCAGGTCCGCCAGCACGCCGATCGCCTGGCGGCGAACCTGCGGCTCGGGATCGGCGATGGTCTTGCGGAGTTCATCGGCCACCTCCGGCGCGACCGTCTTGCCGTCGGTGATCAGCGTGTTCACCAGCTCGATGCCGATCGAGCGGACCTCCGGGATCTCCGTCTTCAGGTACGACACCAGCAGCTTCGGCCGGTCGACCCCCGGCGCGTAGTACAAGTCCTTGTACGCCTTGCCCAACAGTCGTTGCAGGTGCTTGACCCGCTCATTGAGGTCGCGGTTCTCGCTCATCAGGCTGGCATTCAGGGCCGCCAGCCACTCCTGCGGCTTGCGGTTACGGTTGGCCTGCCACCAGCGGCGCCACTGCACAACGTCGGGCCCGAAGCCCGCGCCCGTCAGCCTGTCCCAGCACCCCCAGGGCCGATGATCGGACCACTTCGTCCTGCACATCCAACAGGTCGATCAGGGTCTCGATGGCATCGCGGTCCGCCAGCCGACTCAGAATAGCCACCGCCGCCAGCCGCTGGGTCTGCGAGTTCTGCGGCGCCGACGCGACCGTCCGCAGCTTGGCGGCCAGGTCACCATCCCGGTAGGCCGAAAGGGCCCCGACCACCGCCGCGCGGACCTCGGGCTCCTCGGCCGCCAGCCACTTCAGCAACGGATCGACCAGGTCGGCTGGGGAATCCTTAGAATCTTGGATCGCCAGGGCGATCGCCTGCACCAGGATCGCCGGCGGCTGGTTGCACAGGGCCTGCCGCATCGCCCCGATAGCCGCCGGGCCCTGACGCAACATCCGCTGCGCCCCGATCTGCCGGGCCTCCAACGAGTTCTGCCCCGTCAGCAGCCGCAGGTTCTCCTGGATCTCGGGGGAAAGCTCCCGCTGCGAGGTGGCCGCCACGGGAATCATCACCGGCACTTCCTGGGCGGGCGGGGCGGGCGCCGGTGCCGGCTTGACCGCCGGGGCAGCGAGGTCAGGCGGCGCTGTCGTCGGTTTGCCCGGGGCCGCGACAGCAGAGGCAGCCAGCAGGCACAGCGTCAGTGCTGCAGCGATCGCCTGTCTGCCTGGTCTGTCAATCGGCATGGGCATACATCCCGCTGGTTATCTGCGAACCCGACGCCACGATCCTGGGCCGGCCAGCACGCGGCGTGTACGTGCTTATACCATCGGCGCAGGAAGACGCGGCACTGGCACAGAAACGTGTTGTACACCCTGGAAGGAGGCCAGGCAAGGCGGAGTCCGAAATAGAGGGCACCCGTACTGGCAGCGCCGTCAATGCCACGCCCTGTCAGTCAGCACTGGCCCCCACGACGATGGTGTCGGCGGCAGTCTGACGGATCGTGAAGGTAACATCCGAGCCGCAGGTGTAGTCCGTGTCCTTGTGGAGCGTCCTGGACGTACCCGACGGACCGCTGCCGCTGGTCGCCTGAAGAGCAGCCTTCAGAGCCAGAACATCTGGAATGGTCAGGCACGGGAAAGACGTGTCGTACTGCCCATCCGGGTCCAGCGCCGAACCGCCCCCCGTGTCAGGCTGTGTGGCCGGGGCCGTCGCGGCAGCCATGACTGTCGTAGCAGTGGCCGAAGTGCTTGTGCTGGTAACGAAGCTGAAGTCGGCCGGGTGGTACGCGTTGTTAACCACGTGGACACTAAGTGCCTCGCCTGCGGGATTGATCAACGTCAGCCACGGGAAGTTGCACCCGCCCGCGCAGCCGCCCCCAGCAGCGCCCCCGCCAACGCAACCAGCAGAAAGGGTCGGAATCTCATGTCCTGTACTCCGGCAGATCGCGCAGCGTCCGTTTCAAACGCCGTCTTCTTCGGTCGCCAGCGGCAGCCCTGCCCTCTCACACGATCCACGTGTTGGCTGCCGGTACCGTTGCTATCGACGTACTCCCTCGGTCCGCGCTAGACACAACGGCGGATTATACCCGTGACGCGGGACTGGCGCCGCAAGAACCCTGCCTGCCCGGCAAAGCCCCCTGGCTGACCCCCGCCGCGGCGATAGAATGGCCCGCTGCAGACAGCCAGGAGCCTGACCGATGCCCATACATCCGACAGCCGTCGTCGACAGCAAGGCCCAGATCGACCCGACCGCCCGAATCGGCCCCTACACGATCATCGAGGGCCAGGTGCGGATCGGCCCGAATACCGTGATCTACCCGCAGGCCTACATCAGCGGCTGGGTGGATATCGGGGCAAACTGTCAGATCCACCCCGGCGCGGTCGTCGGCCACGTGCCCCAGGACTTCCATTTTGACGGCAGCCGCACCTTCCTGCGGATCGGCGACGGCACGATCATCCGCGAGCACGCCAGCGTCCACCGCGGCACCCAGCCCGACAGCGAAACCGTCATCGGCCGCAACTGCTTCATCATGGGCTACTCGCACGTCGGCCACAACTGCATGGTGGGCGACGACGTAAAGATCGCCAACATGGCGGCCCTGTCCGGCCACGTATCCGTCGGCAGGGGCGCCTTCGTCAGCGGCTATTCGCTCATCCACCAGTTCACGCGGATCGGCGAGTACGCAATGATCGGCGGGGGGACCCGGCTGACCATGGACCTGCCGCCATTCTTCATGTGCGTCCACGAGAGCGACTGCACCGGGGTAAACCTGGTCGGCCTGCGCCGGGCCGGCTTCACCCGCGAGGAGATCGCCGAGATCCGCAAGGCCTATCGCCTGCTCTACCGGTCCGGCAAGACGTTCCGCGCCGCCGTCGAGGAACTGGCAGGCAGTGCCCAGACCCCGGCTGGCAAACGCCTCCTTGAATTCATCCGCGTCCAGAGCAAACGGGGCTACTGCGGCGCGCCGGCAGACAAGTCCGCCAGCGAGATCGACGGGGCCGCGGAAGACTCAGCCTAAACCTCGGTCCCAGGCCGCGGATGGCCCCTGCGGCCGCAAGATGACGGCATTCCGTCTTCGATCCACCCCCATTTTCATGCCCCGCAAGGGCCTGAACGTCCAAACCTCGGCGCGTGAAATGTAGCACGAGTGACACAACCTGCTTCTTTCGCTATTGAATTAGCACTGAATCAGTGCTAGATAGTAAGGGACGACTTGGATGCATAGATTGAGGTGCCCCTATGCTGACGCTGACTCGCAAGACCGATTACGCCCTGATCGCCCTGAGCCACTTGGCAGCCAACCAGGGCCGGGTGGTCTCCGCCCGCGAGATCGCCGCCAAGTACCGGGTGCCGCTGGCCCTGCTTATGAACCTCCTGAAGATGTGCGCGGCCCACGGACTCGTCGAGAGCGTACGGGGGGCACGCGGGGGCTACAAGCTTGGCAAGGCACCGGACAAGATCACCCTGGTGGAGCTCGTCGAGGCCATCGAGGGGCCGCTGAAGCTTTCCCAATGCCACGGCCTGAGCGAACCGCAGGGCCATATCCAGCCGGCTGACAAGGAGCCTTCCTGCCAGGTCGGCTCGTGCTGCCCGGTCCGCGTGGCCATCAACAGCGTGCACATGCGGCTGCAGGGGCTGCTCTCGGAGATGACCATAGCGGACGTGGCCCAGATGGCCTCGGACGCGACCGCCCGCACCATCGGGCCGCACACCGGCGTGACCGTAAGCCTGCTTGCGGAGGAATTGGCGAATGAAGTCTGCCGATCTACCTGGACAATAACGCCACCACCCCGGTCGACCCCCGGGTGCTCGAGGCGATGATGCCGTACCTGACCGACACCTTCGGCAATGCCGCCAGCCGCACTCATGCGTTCGGCCACGCCGCCGCCCGCGCCGTCGACATCGGCCGCGAGCAGGTTGCCCGGCTGATCAACGCCGACGTCAAGGAGATCGTCTGGACCAGCGGCGCCACCGAAAGCGATAACCTGGCCATCAAAGGTATCGCCTTCTCTTATCGCAGCAAGGGCGACCACATCATCACGCAGGTCACCGAGCACAAGGCTGTGCTCGATACCTGCAAGTGGCTCGAGCGCCAGGGCTTCCGCGTGACCTACCTGCCGGTCGACCGCACCGGCCGCATCGACATGGGTCAGCTCCAGGCCGCCGTCACCGACAAGACGATCCTCGTGACGATCATGCTGGCCAACAACGAGATCGGCACGATCCAGCCGATCGACGAGATCGGCCGCCTCTGCGCGGCCCGCGGCATTCTCTTTCATTGTGACGCCACCCAGGCGGTCGGCAAGGTACCGATCGACGTGCAGAAGCAGGACATCCACCTGCTGAGCATGTCCGGCCATAAGCTCTATGGACCCAAGGGCGTCGGTGTCCTGTACGTGCGGATGAAGGACCCGCGGGTCAAGCTCGAACCGATCATCCACGGCGGCGGGCACGAGCGGGGCTTTCGCAGCGGGACGCTCAACGTCCCCGGCATCGCCGGCATCGGCAAGGCCTGCGAGCTGTCGGGCCAGGAGATGGCGGCCGAGGCCCGGCGTCTGACGACCATACGTGAGGCGTTCTGGTCGAACCTGACGGGCCGGCTGGACGAGGTCTACCGCAACGGCAACGCCGAGCACTGCCTGCCGAACACGATCAACATCAGCTTCGCCTACGTGGAAGGCGAGAGCATCATGCTGAACATCCCCCAGATCGCGGTCTCCAGCGGCTCGGCCTGCACCAGCGCCACTCTCGAGCCGAGCTACGTGCTGACGGCCTGCGGCGTGACCGACGAGACCGCGCACGGATCGCTGCGCTTCAGCATGGGGCGGTTCAACACGGCCGAACAGATGGACTACGTGGCCGACCGCCTGGTCGAGACCATCCTGCGCCTTCGGGAGATGAGCCCGCTGTACGAGATGGCCAAGGAAGGCGTGGACCTGAGCAAGGTGCAGTGGAAGAGTGATTGAGGGAAAGCCGATGCAGTACTCAGACAAACTGATCGACCATTTCAACAACCCGCGGAACGTCGGCTCGATGCCCAAGGACGACCCGAGTGTCGGCACCGGCATCGTCGGCGCGCCCCAGTGCGGCGACGTGATGAAACTCCAGATCAAGGTGGACGAGGACGGCAAGATCGTCGACGCCAAGTTCAAGACCTTCGGCTGCGGCAGCGCCATCGCGTCGAGCTCCCTGGCCACCGAGTGGATCAAGGGCCGCACCATCGACGAGGCCCTCGAGGTCAAGAATACCCAGATCGCCCGCGAACTGGCCCTGCCCCCGGTCAAGATCCACTGCAGCGTCCTGGCCGAGGACGCCGTCCGCGCAGCCATCCTGGACTACAAGCGCAAGAAAGAGGCCGGCAACGGGCAGGCCGCCCCGGCCGAGGCGGCTCAGCAAGCGCACTAATCCAACCAACGGTGATTATGCTTCGGGTGCGTAGCCCGCACCCCTGCAAGAGAGGTGATGTGACCATGGCAATCGAAGTGACGGAAAAGGCGGCCCAGGAGATCAAGTCCATCCTGGCCCGGCAGAACCAGGATGTCGCGAAGGTCTTCCTGAGGGTGGCAGTCAAGGGCGGCGGCTGCAGCGGCTTCCAGTACGCGATGGACTTGACCGACAGCAAGGGCGAGTTCGATGAGGAGACGATCAGCCACGGGATCCGGGTCATCACAGACCCCAAGAGCATGCTCTTCCTGGACGGCACGAAGATCGACTTCAAGGACGAGCTGATGGGCCGCAGCTTCGTGTTCCAGAACCCCAACGCCTCCAAGTCGTGCGGATGCGGCAGCAGCTTCAGCGTCTAGGGCGGCAAACGGAACAACCATGGCAAGCCAACCCGAAGGTCACGACCACGTCTCGCCACTGCGATGCCAGCACTGCCTGTCGGAGATGACCTGGCCCGTCGTGTGCGAGGCCTGCCATACGCTCTACCCGCCGCGCGAGCAGGTGGACTACTTCGAGCTGCTCGGCGTCGCCCGGCAGTACGACATCGACCTGGAGAGACTCCGCGGGAACTTCCTGGCGCTCAACCGCCGGATCCACCCCGACTTCTTCAGCACCGAAGGCGACGACGTCCAGAGCGCGTCGATGCGGATCGCCGCCCAGATCAACAGCGCCTACGAAACGCTCCGCGACCCCCTGCAGCGGGCTGAGTATATCCTGCACATCTGCGGCGGACCCTCCAGCAACCAGGACAAGTCGGTCCCTGACGGGCTGCTCGGCACCGTCATGATGATACGCGATGACATCGACGAGGCCAGGCAGGCCCGGGACCACGCCGCCCTGCAGGCCCTGCGCGAGCGGATCGCCGCCCGCCGCCAGGAGGTCATGGTCCGGATCCGCGCCTGGCTGCCACCGTCTGCGAGAACGGCGGCGAGATCGAGCAGGCCGAACTCCGCAAGCAGCTCAACGCCCACCAGTACTGGGGCGGACTCGAGAGGCAACTGCAGGCGTGACAGGCACGGAAGGACAATGATGTCGACCGGCCAGACTCAGACCATCGTGGGCATCGACCTGGGCACCACCAATTCGCTCGTAGCCTTCGCCGACGAGCGCGGGCCCCGCGTCATCTACATCACCCGTGACGGCGGGCGTGACGATGGCATGGTCCCCTCCGTCGTCGCCATCGACCCAGCCACCGGTAACGCCGACGTCGGCCGCTCGGCGCGACTCCACGCCATCGAGCGCCCGGAGACCACCGTCTACTCGATCAAGCGGCTCATGGGCCGCGGCTTCGATGACGTCCAGGCCGAACTCCAGCGCCTGCCCTATCGCGTGGTCCGCCGCCCGGGCGGCCAGGGCCGCGACATCGCCGCCGTCCAGATCGGCGATCGCCCCTACACGCCCCCCGAGATCTCCGCCCTGGTCCTGCGGGAGCTCAAGGAACGGGCCGAAGTCCACTTTGATCGGCCCATCCACAAGGCCATCATCACCGTCCCCGCCTACTTCGACGATGCCCAGCGCCAGGCCACCCGCGACGCCGGCCGGATCGCCGGCCTCGACGTCGTCCGCATCATCAACGAGCCGACCGCCGCCGCCCTGGCCTATGGCCTCGATCGCAACGACGATTCGACCATCGCCGTATACGACCTGGGCGGCGGGACATTCGACATCTCGATCCTGCGGCTCTCCGGCGGGACCTTCGAGGTCCTCAGCACGCACGGCGACACCCACCTCGGCGGGGACGACTTCGACTGGGAGATCATCCACCTCGTCCAGCAGGAGGTCCGCGAGCGCTACGGCCAGCACCTGCAGTTCCCGCCAGCCACGCTCCAGGGCCTCCGCAATCTCGCCGAGGCCGTCAAGATCCGCCTGTCCAGCCAGGAGCAGGTCGCCTTCGAGATCGACCCGGGCCAGGGCCGCACCTTCCCCATGCAGCTGACGCGCGCCGCAGCTCGAGAAGATGATCGAGCCCTACGTGCAGCGGACCCTCGACTCCTGCGCCCATGCCCTCAAGGACGCTGGCCTGGGCGGCGATCGCATCGACCAGGTGGTCCTGGTCGGCGGCTCGACGCGCATCCCCTACGTCCGCCGCCGGCTGGGCGAGTACTTCCACAAGGAGCCGTACACCGCCCTCAATCCCGACGAGGTGGTGGCGCTGGGGGCGGCCGTCCAGGCCTCCGTCATGTCCGGCACCAAGCGCGAGGTGCTGCTGCTGGACGTCGTGCCGCTCTCGCTGGGCATCGAGACGCTCGGCGGCGCCGTCGCCAAGCTCATCCTCCGCAACACGCGCGTGCCCTGCCAGGCCACCGAGATGTTCACGACCTTCATCGACGGCCAGACCAGCATCAAGCTGACCGTCCTACAGGGCGAGCGCGAGCTGGCCAAAGACTGCCGCAGCCTCGGCGAGTTCGAGCTGCGCGGCATCCCCCCGATGGCCGCCGGCAGCCCCAAGGTCCAGGTCACTTTCCTGATCGATCAGAACGGCATCCTGCACGTCTCCGCCCGGGAGCAGCGCAGCGGCAAGGAGGCCGCCATCCAGGTGATCCCGGCGCATGGCCTGACCCGCGACGAGGTCCGCCAGATGGAAAAGGACGCCTACGCCCACGCCCGCGAGGACCTGATGCTCCACCGGCTCATCGACGTCCGCAACCAGGTGACCTTCGACACCACCAAGACCGAGCAGGCCCTGGCCAAGACCCCGACGCTCGATGCCGACCTGCGCCGGCGGATCCTGGAGGCGATGGCCAGTCTCCGCAAGATGGCCGAGACGACCACCGACCCCGAGGCCCTCAACCAGGCCCTTCAGGACTTCGACCGCCTGACCGTCCCCCTGGCCGAACACGCCGTCGCCGAGGCCCTCCGCCAGGCCCAAGGCGGCCAGGCCGGCGCATGAACCAGCCGGACGAAGCCGGCCCCGCCATCGGGCTCGCCTACGGGGATGCCCACGCCTACCGCCTACTCGCATATACTCCTATGCACGCACCTGCGGTTCGCCGATAGTCTTACATATGCGCACTTCGTTTCCTTGCGCGTGATCGAGAGGACCCATGGCCATTATCGCAAGCGTCAGCGGCATACGCGGAGTTATCGGAACGGACCTGACCCCCCAGGCAGCCGTCGAGTTCGCCAGCGCCTTCGGCACCGCACTCGGCGGCGGCAAGGTGGTCGTCGGCGGGGACACCCGCCCCAGCGGGCAGATGCTCCGCCAGGCCGTTGAAGCCGGCCTGCTGGCCTGCGGCTGCGACGTCGTCGACCTCGGCATCGTCTCCACGCCGGGGGCCGCGCTGATGGTCAAGCAGCTCACCGCCCGCGGCGGCGTGGTCATCACCGCCAGCCACAATCCCGTCGCGTACAACGGCATCAAGTTCCTGACTGACCAGGGCTGGGCCCCTCCGCCCGCCGAGGCCGACCGCATCTTCGCGATCCACGCGAAGAAGGCGTTCATCTACAAGGACTCGCTCCACTGCGGCCGCTTTACCGAGGACGACACCACCCATCAGCGTCACATCGACGCGGTGCTGGGCGTGGTTGAGGCCGAGAAGATCCGCGCAGGCCGCTTCCGCGTCGTCCTCGACGCCGTCAACGGCGCCGGTAGCGTGGCCACCCCGGTGCTGCTGGAGCGGCTGGGATGCGCAGCCACGCTGATGAACTGCGAGCCCACCGGCCTGTTCCCGCACGAGCCCGAGCCCATCGAGAAGAACCTCCAGGGCCTGTGCGCCAAGGTCAAGGAGACCGGCGCCGACATCGGCTTCGCCCAGGATCCCGACGCCGACCGCCTGGTCCTCGTCGACGAGACCGGGCGCTTCATCAGCGAGGAGTACACGCTCGCACTGGCCGCCTGGCAGGTCCTCAAGACCCGCCCGGGCCCCGTCGCCGCCAACCTCAGCACCTCGCGCCTGGTCGATGCCGTGGCGCAGCGCTTCGGCGTGCCGGTGGTCCGCACCCCGGTCGGCGAGGCCAACGTCGCCGCCGCCATGTTCCAGCACAAGTGCACCATCGGCGGCGAGGGCAACGGCGGCGTCATCGACCCCCGCGTCGTCGCCGTCCGCAACAGCCTCGTCGGTATCGGCCACGTCCTGCAACTGCTCGCCGAGGCCGACGCCCCGCTCAGCAAACTCGTCGCCTCGCTGCCGTCCTACACCATGATTAAACGCAAGGCCCCGCTGCAACGCGACCGCCTCGACGACGTTTACAAATCCCTGAAACAACACTTCGCCGCCGGCCGGTTCAACCTCTCCGACGGCCTGCGGATCGACCTCCCCCAGGGTTGGCTCCACGTCCGCCCCAGCAACACCGAACCGATCGTCCGCATCATCAGCGAAGCCGCCGATGCCGACGCCGCCAACCGCCTCGCCGACGCCACTGAGCAGGTCCTGCGGCAGTCCTGAGTGCTGAGCGGTCTTCGCATCGAAGGGCCGCCAACGGCATGCGGCGACGCTACCTCCCTGTCACAACCCGCTCCATGATCTGCTCCACAGCCAGATCCCCCCACCCCCCCTCATGCTCCCGCGACTCCAGCACCGTCACCCGCGGCCCCAGCGGTCGCCATACCCGCGTATCCGTCGGCCCGAACACCGCCACCGTCGCCGCCCCCGCAGCCGCAGCCACATGCGTCGGACCCGCATCGTTGCCCACATACGCAGTTGCGAGCCTCACCAAGTCTGATCAGCATCGCCAGCGACGGATCGCGGATGACCGCGCACTGCCGCGCGAGCCCATCCACTTGCTCTTCCCAACGCTCGACCTCCGCCGGACCGACCAGGAACACGGCCTGCATTTGCCGCAGCAACAGTAATCGGTACAGATCCAGGTACCGGTCCAGGCCGTAGCACTTGTGCGTCCCGCCGCTGCCGGGATGCAGCAGGACCAGCCGCCCGGACACGCTCGCCGGGTCAACGCCCGCCGCCTTCAGACGATCTTGGGTCGGCGCCAGGTCGTTCCGATCCGCCAACAGCAACGCCGTCCCCTCCTTCCCCACCGACGCGGCGTACGCATCGAGGACCGCACTGACCGCCGGGAATCGCCGCGCCAACTGACCCGCAATCTGACCGAGCCATTGCCGGCACACATGCTCGCGCGAGCCGACTTGCGGCTTGGGCTCATAGCAGACGGCCATCTGCCGGGCCATCCGGGCGACTCGTGCCATCATCGGCGAGTCCGCCGCCGACAGGCCGTTAATGATCAGGTCGCTTCGCCCCAGTAGCGCCGCCAGGTCCGGGTCGGTCTCCAGGCCTTCCTGAAATAGCCGGTGCGACCGCATCGCGTCCAGGCCGAGTGCCTCATCGACGAACGGGCAGTACCGCGCAACCGGCAGCCAGCGATCCCGGCCCAGCCACGTGATGTGTACGCCTGGACAGGCATAGCGTAGTGCCTCCGCGATCCGCAGCTGCAGCACGGTGTCGCCCAGGGCCCCGGACTGCAGCAGCAGGACCGAACGGATCGGTTCAACGTATGGCACGGTCGTCTATCGCTCCCGGAATCTGCCGATACCTATGCCGATGGTCAGCCCGTATGATACCGGCATGGCCCCGGGTCCGGGCAAGTGGCCGCCGAAATAACGTCTGCCACGCAACGACTATCCTGGCGGACGACAAGCGTGTCAGGCCATGCAAACCGGGGGCGGGCCATGGCCAGCAAAGGAGGCCACCGTGATGCTGCGCAACTTGTTGATGCCGGTCGTTCTGGCTACCTCGGCAGTGCAATGGGCGGCAGGGGCGGATCGAACCATGGATGACACCCTCGCTACACTTCGGCGGACCGCCCCCGAGGCGGTTCCCTACACGTTCGGGAGCATCGCACAGGTTACCATTGTACCGGACAAGCGATCCGTGCGCCTGACCTGCGGGGAGAATCCCGAAGACGTTGGAGAGGTACTTATCGGTGCGGATGCAAACGCCCTCTTCATCTACTGCGTCCTGTCAACTGGCACCGTATCCGGCGGCGGGAGCCCCCTGGGCCGTTACATAGGGTCCTTCCGGCAGGTGGGGGGCTCCGCCGCGATCGGCAGGTGGCAGGTCAAGGAGGACAAGATCGACGTGGCCTTCCAGCTGACCAGCGATCGCGGCACGATCGTCCAAACCTATCGGGACCTGAAACGGTCGGGGCGCTTCTCCACTTCGATGCAGGACTGGGAGACTCTTTTCGGCGACACGGAACTCATCTGTCCCCGCCTGACCGCGCAGCAAAGAGTGGAAGCCTTCTCACGACTGTGGAGCACAGTGCAGTTCAACTTCGCCAATTTCGACCTAGTCCCGGACCTGCGCTGGGACGACGTGCTCCCGAAGTACCTACCCCGCGTGATGCGGGATCAATCCAACGATGAGTTCGTTCGTCTGCTTCAGGAGTGCGTCGCCCAGCTCAAGGATGGGCACACGGGAATCGGGGCCGAATGGGGAACGGGGTCGCCGAGCGCGTGTCCTCCCCTGCGCGTCAGCCGGATCGAGGGCAAGGCCGTCATAACGCAGACCGCTGCTACGAAGGAGATCACGGCGTCCGGTATATCTGTAGGCGATGAGATCACGCATGTGGATGGCCGCGGGGTCCAGGAGGTGCTTGAGAATGATATCTATCCCTACATCTGCGCCTCCACGCCGCAATCGCGCAACCTGACGGCTTACCCCGCGATTCTCACCGGTCGTCCGGAGTCCAAAGTGTCCATAACGATAAGCACACCCGAAGGCAAAGCACGCAAAGTCTCTTTGACGCGGAAAGCTATCGGCGTTCGGCTGCTTCCGGCGGACAGGCACTCTGTCCCGGTAGAGTACCGGGACCTGGGAAACGGCCTTGCGTACGTAGCGCTCAACGCCTTTGATTCCGACCGTGTGGTCCAGATGTTCAAGGAGAGATTCCCACAGGTGCGCCAGGCGAAGGGCCTGTTGATCGACATCAGGAACAACGGGGGTGGCAACTCCGCCTATGGGGATGACATCATCTCCCTCCTGATCGAGAAGCCCATTCCGTCCAGCCGCTGGAAGACCCCGCAATACCGTGCTGCGTTTCGCGCGTGGGGCCGGGATGAGCCGTGGTACGAAGGCGGATACAAGATGATCAAGCCCGGGACTTCCGACCCGTTCACGGGCGCGGTCGTGGTGGTGATCGGTCCGGGAACCTTCAGTGCGGCCGAGGACTTTGTGGTTCCGCTGCATGCGTCTGGCCGCGCGACGATCGTGGGGCAGCCATCGGCGGGTTCCACCGGGGAACCACTCGGCTTCAGCTTCCTGGACGGGAAGATCTCAGGACGTGTCTGTACGAAGCGAGATCAGTATCCCGACGGCCGGGAATTCGTCGGCACGGGCATCGTTCCGGACAGGCAGATCGAGCCAACGGTCAAAGACGTGATTGCAAGGCGCGATGGCGTTCTGGACAGGGCAATAGAGGTCTTGAAGGAACAGGTGACCCGGCACGAGCAACGGGAAAAGCCACGGGATTAGACAGCGCAGCCAATACCCGTACCGTTGGCCCGGCTGTACAATACCGGCATGGCCGCGGGTCCGGGCGAGTCATGCTCCAAACAGTCGCTGCTGGCGGAGCTGCAGCGGCGCGAGGGGGACTTGTGCATCCGTGCCCTCGGCCGCAACGACCTCGATACGCTCGCTGCCTGGCCTAGCTACCTGGCCGGCTTCGAGCCGTTCAACCTCCGCTTCGCCGGAATGAACCCATCGGAGCTCGACGACCTGTTCCAGTCGCGCCAGTCCGACCCCGCGCCTGACGCTCGTGGCCGACCACGCCACCCAGCCCTGCATCGGCTACCTGGGCCTGGTGGAGATCGACTGGCCCCGGCGGCGGATCGGTAACATGGGATACCGCATCCACCCCTCCTGGTGCGACCGTGGCATCGGCACGCGGGTGATGCGGCTGGCCACCGCCTGGTGCCTCGACGGCGGCATCGAGGTCCTCCGCCTGGACGTGGCCGGCGCCAACCCCCGCGCAATCCGCTGCTACGAAAAGGCCGGCTTCGCCCGGACCGGCGAGTTCTGGCGGCAGGAGCCCAGGCTTAAGGACGTGAACCTCTCCGATCCGCGGTACGACATCATCCGGCCCCACGTCCGCCGCGAAGGCGCGGTGCCGTACGTGAGGTTTTACTGGATGGAGGCCCGGGCGGGCGGGTGACGGGCCAGGGGTCACGGCAAGATCCGGGTGCCCGCCATGTCCGGAGCGAAGTCGACGGACTACCTCCCACTGCCGGCAGCCGGCGGCTGTCCTGGCTGCGCTACTCGGATCTGGCCACAACCGGCTCGACGGATTCCGACGTAGGCGCGGCCCGACTGACCGCCTGCTCCCGCGCCCGCCGCCGACCCAGCCCTTCCAGCAGCGTCCGCGTCTCCGGGCAGCCCAACACGTGCGCGATCGTCCAGAAGACCACCCCGCCAGCCACGACAGATGCCATCAAGTGGACCGCATTGCCCAGATGGTGATGCGCGTCAGCCGCGCCGCCAGCGCAGGCCAGCCTCCCTCGCCCCCGAACCACACGCGGTTGATCGTCCAGCGTGTCGCCAGGATCGCGCCAGCCATCCCCGCCGACGCCGCCCCCGTCCTGGCCAGCGAGAACCAGCAGCCCCTTGATCGCGAACGACCCCGTCAGGTCCCGCCACGCCTTGCTCAGCAGCACGAGCTGCACGTACGCGCTGATCGCGGTGGACAGGGCCAGCCCGGCCTCCTTCATGAACCACACCAGGGTCAGGTTCAGCGTCAGGTTCAGCCCCACCACGTACATCGAGATCCGCGCGGGGATCTGCGGCTTCTGCAGCACGTAGAAGCCCCGGGCATACACATGCTGCGACATGTACGACCAGATCCCCAGCGTGAAGAACAGGGACGTGTACGCCACCATGTCCGTGTCCGCCGGGGTGAACCGGCTCCGCTGGAACAGCAGCGAAGTCAGCGGCCAGGTCAGCAGGCACATGCCCACCGAGATCGGCAGCCCCACGAACAGCATTAACTTCAGGCCTTCCAGGGCCGTGTTGCGCAGGTCGGCGATCTTGTTGTGGGCCGCCTCGGCGGACATCTGTTCGAAGATCGCGGTAGCCACGCTGATGCCGATCACCCCCAGCGGCAACTGATACAGCCGCTGCGCCAGGTCCAGCACGTACGGCGCACCGATGTGCTCGCGGATGCACAACATCGCGATCAGCGAGTCCATCAGGGTGTTGATCTGCACCGCCGCCAGACCCAGCGCCGTCGGACCCATCAACTTCAGGATCGTGATGACCGCCGGATCGCTCCAGGCCACCTTCGGAATGATCGAGATGCCCCGGCGCTTCAACGCGTACCAGGGGATGATCACCTGCACGATCCCAGCCGCCATCACGCCGATCACCACCGGCCAGAGCCGCGGCACGGATCGCGGGTCCGGATGCCCGCGGTGCAAGCCCCAGGCGACCGCCACGCCGGCCACCTCGAAGATGTTCAGGATGATCGGCGCGAATGTCGGCAGCCAGAAGTTCTTCAGGATGTTCAGCATCCCGCCCAGCAGCGCCGTCGTGCAGATCGACAGCACGTGCGGCAGCATGATCGCCGTCAGGATCAGCGTCAGCCGGTTGCGGTAGCTGATCTCGTCGGTCCCGCTCGGCCCGGCCAGCAGCAACCCCAGAACCGCGAATTCACCGAGGATCGTCAGCCCCGCCAGCACCGCCACCTGCAAGCCGATGACCTGCCGGGCGACCGCCTGCGCGGACTCCGGCCCCTCGTTATAGTAGCGCCGGCTGAAGATCGGGATGAACGACGCCGACAGCGCTCCCTCCCCGAACAGCCTCCGAAACAGGTTCGGGATGCGGAACGCCACATTGAAGGCCGTCACCGACGCGCTGGTCCCGAAGACCGCCGTGAAGACCGTGTCGCGCAGCAACCCCAGCACCCGGGACACAAGCGTCAGGGCGGCGATCACGCGAACCGAACCGATGAAACGCGGTGCAGCCATGCGGCCTCGCATCATACTGGTAGCAGGGGCAATCGGTCATCTCGCAAGGGAAGATATCGGCAGGCAGGCAGCCGGCCGTACAGCCCGGCCCGTCGCGCTCAAGTCACTACGTGAAGGACCCTTCCCAGCAACGGAAGGTCGACCATCATCAGCAGCACCGCCAGCAGCAGCCCCGACCAGGCCTTGGCCATCGGCACCTCGATCCGCAACTCCTCCCGGGCCTCCACCGGCAGGCGGACGAAGCGAATGATGTGCGAACAGAGGAACGCTGCACAGAACGACAGGAGGCACTCGATCGCGAACACCAGGACAATCAGAACGCGGATTCGCGAGATGTCCCAGGGAACATACGTCCCGCCCGCCAGGACCAGAATCGCCAGCCCCCACGCGATCCACGCCAGGCGGAAGCCGAACTCGATCTCATCCGGCAAGGTCTTCAGCCCCAACGCCTCCAGCCACTGCGCCCGGGCCTTGCGGCGGACCGACCGCCAGTCGAACTCGTACCCGCATTCCGGACAAAGCGGATCGTTCAGACCCGTCAGGTTGTAGCCGCACCGCGGGCACAGCGGCGGCACCGGCGTGGGCAGCCGGAACTTGCCGATCTTGTCGAGTGCCCTGTCATCCAGAACCATCCAAGACTCCCGCTGCCATGCCGCGCCACGCGGCCGTCTGCCACTCGCCCTGCCCCGCCGGCCCTATCGGCCGACCGACGCACCACAGTCTACCCCCTCCCGCAGATCTTGAAAACCGGATGCCGCGGGACCGGCAATCGCGGACCTCCTTCTGCCCGCCCGACTTGCCCGCTGCCCCCTGCCCCGCGTATCCTCCCCCGCCAATGGAGCCTTCGCCGACGACATGGCCGCACCCGACGATCCGGCCGCACCGCACCTCGCCCTGGGGTCGACCTCTCGTGCGCCTGGCCCTGCTGATCGCGGTGGTGGCTGGGGCTCACGGTTTCAGCCTCACCTGCGGCCTGTGGCTCGACGATCACCTGCACTACCAGCAGCTCCGCAAGGCCGGCTGGAACTTCCATGACCTGGTCGCCGCCAGTACCCTCGACGCCGGCGTCCAGCGCGTCCGCTTCTGGGGATCCACCACCCACGAGCTGCGATTCTTCCGGCCGGTCGCCTTCGCCTTGATGAAAGCCGAGTACACCCTCATCGGTTGGCGGCCCGGGGCCATGCACGCGTTCAACCTCGCCTGGCACCTGGCGGCAGCCACCCTGGTGGGTCTCCTGGTGGCCGGATTGCTGCGCAACCGCGCAGCCGGCACGCTGGCGGCCCTGCTGTTCGCGGCCTTTCCCAACCACGTCGTGACAGTCTACTGGATCGCCTGCCAGACTGAGCTGATGGTGACGTGCTTCGTCCTGCTGGCCGCCTTGGCATATGGCCGCTGGGCCGGTTGGTTCGACCCGCCGGAAGCACTCGGCGCCGGCGTGGAGGGCGTAACAGAAACCACGGAGACACAGAGGCACGGAGGAAGACTTGACGAATCGAGCTCTCCTCTGTTCTCCGTGTCTCCGTGTCTCCGTGGTTCAACAATACGCCCCACCCGGGCAACGCGCCCACGCACCGTGATTGGCCTCGCCTTGCTGTGCTACGCCCTGGCCATGGGCTGCCGCGAGAATGCCGTCGTCCTGCCCGGCATCCTGATCGCCGGCGACCTGCTGTCCGGCGGCTGGCGTACCTGCCGCCGACGCATCCCGGTCTACCTGGCCCTGGCGGCGATGGCGGCGCTGTACTTCCTGGTCAGGACGATCGCCCTGTCCGGCATGGCCTGGCCGCATCGACCCTACCTCGTCTACCCAAGCGACCCCGACTTCCTTGAGTTCGTCAGCCGCAAGACCCTCTACTACCTCGGCGGGCTGTTCATGTACCTGCCGATCCTGCCCGGCTCAGCCGCCGATTACTTTGCCAGCAAGACGCACCTGCTGGAGATCAGCGCCGGCGTCAGCGTGCTGATCGTCACCCTGGCCCTGCTGCTCTGGCGGCGGCGGATGCTCCTGCTGGGCCTGGTCTGGGTGGTCCTGGTGATGGGCCCCGTCCTGCCGGTCGAACCCAGCCCCCACCACCTCTACCTGCCCGGTGTCGGCTCAGCCCTGCTCCTGACCGCCGTGGTGCTCGGCTCCTGGAGGACCCTCAAGAGGCGCGTGACCTGGCTGTCCCGGGCCGAGCCTTGGCCCTCGAGCATCGCCGGTGGACTCGCCCTCGTTGCCGTCACCTTTGCCTGCTTCGCCTTCGGCTGGCTCTATGTCTTTGGCACGGCCAGCGAGGACCAGCTGGCCAGCGACGTCCTGTCCCTCGGCGACCCCTTGGACAGCGGCGACGAACTGTTCTTCATCAACCAGCCGATGATGGCCGGCTGGGCCAGCCCCGCCATCGAGACCGCCTCCGGCAACCGCCTGCACGACCTGAAGGCCTACACCCTGACCCTCGCCGACGAGGTCGTGCTGATGACCCGTCCCAGCACCGTGACGCCCCTGGATCGCTACAACCTCCACCTTCAGACCGCCCCCCCCGGCTGGATGACCGGGATCAGCGGCCGTGTCTTCGCCGACCTGTCCGGGACCACCTGGCCATTCCAGGCCGGGCAGGTCGTCAAAGGCCCCGTCTTTGATGTGACCATCGAGCAGGTGGACCCCCGTGGCGGCATCACGCAGCCTGCTCGTGACCTTCGTCGACCCCATCGACAAACCCGGGCGCCACTTCTACTTCGGTTCGCCGCAGCAGGTGGCCTACCCCCTGCACTTCCACTGGGACGGCACGCCCCGAGTGACGGGTCCGTAGAGTGTGGATTTCGCGGCAAGGGCTCGCAATTGCTTTGCCCGACCGGCCCCGTCCTGGTACAATCGCCTAGGTAGGTCTGACTCGACGAACGGGACTGGCGGCTGCAATGCCAGCCGGAGGTGCTTTGATGACTGCTTTGGCCAACCCCTTGCTCGGCTTCTTCACATTCTCCCCGATGGAGATGGCGTTTATCCTGATGGTTGCACTGCTGCTGTTCGGCCGGCGACTGCCCGAGGTCGCTCGCAGCATGGGCCGCAGCATCCAGGAGTTCAAGAAAGGCCTGAACGAGGCACAGCACGACCTGCATTCGGACGCCCTGACCAGCGAACCGACCCGCCCGGCCATCGAGGCCCGCCCCGAGCCGACCCAGACCGTCCAGCAGGCGCAGCCGCCCGCGATCCAGCCTGCCCAGCAGCAGACGACCGACCCCAAGTAACTTGCGGGAACCGCCCCGTCTGCCTACCTTACTGGCGCGTCCGAAGGAAACGGTCCGACCCAGGCGGTTCGCCCTGTAGTGGCAGCTTGCTGCCGGTACATGCGCCGGGTGCCACTGGCAACTTGCTGCCAGTGCGTAGCCCTGCCAGCCGCCCAGCCCCGCAGGTGCACGGCGTGAGCGAATCAGTCGTCTCAACAAGCCCGCGATCCGGCAGCCTCGATGGCCCCCGTGCCGCCCGGCCCGAGGACATCCCCGCCATCGTTACCCTGGCCAATCAGGTCTTCCGGCCGGCCCCGCGTCCGGGCCACATGGGTCAGGAGTTCCCCGCCATGCTGGCCGAGTCGAACGCCGACAACCTGCTGATCTTCCGCGACGGCAGCCGCGTCGTCTCGCACGTGGGTATCCTCCGCCAGACCATCCGCACCTGCGGCGTGGACCTGCCCGCCGCCTGCATCGGCGCGGTCTGCACGGACCCCGAATACCGCAAGGCCGGACTGGCCGGTGAGCTCATGGATCTGGCCATCCGCCGCTCGATCGACGCCGGCGACCTGATCATGCCCATCAGCGGCAAGCGGACGCTCTACGTCAATCGCGGCGCAACCAGCCTGGGCCCGGAGATCCGCCTGAAGATCCCGATCGGCTCACTTGCAGATCCTCCGGGCGGCAGGGCGGCAAAAAAAGGCCCGGCTCAAGCCGGTACTACGAACGCTGCCTTTACTGTTTGCCTCTACGAACGCGCCGACTGGCAGAACGTCGCCGCCCTGCAGGCCGCCCAGTCCGTCCGCTACGTCTGGGGCGATCGCGAACCGATCGTCTTCGAGCGCTTCCTCCAGCTCGGCGGCACCTGCCTGCTCGCGCGGCGCAAGGACGGGACCCCCGCGGCGGCCCTGCTGTTCACCGTGGGGCACCCGATGTACGGAGGGCCCGCCGGCTGCGGCCGGGTGATCGAGTTCGTCGGCGACCCGCAGGCCATCCCGGCCCTGCTGGCACATGCCGCTACCTGCTGCAATCTCGAGGAAGTGGACTGGCCGGTCCTGGCCACTGCTACTCCCGCGATCGCGTCAGAGCTCCTGGACTTGGGCGGGACAGGCAAGCCTGAGATCACCCGCTGGACTATCGTGATCCTGAACCTCACCCGGCTTGTCGAGAAACTCGCCCCCCTCGCTGCCCGCACCGGCCTGGAGCTGGCCGCCAAGGATGGTAAGCCTGTCCGTCGCTACGCAGGGTCAGTCGATCGCCCTGGCGCAGCCGGACCTGCAGGTCGAACTGCTCTTTCGCGGCCCGGCCACCTGGAGCGAACCCCTGCTGAATATGCCCGCGCCGCTGCGCACCGCCTGCAGCGTCGCCTTGCCGGTGCCGCTGCCGCACTATGGCATCAACTATGTATAGGAGAACGCATGCACATATACGTCGATGACAACCCGTTCGCCGTGAGCGATCTGGCCGGCAAGTCCCTTCGTCAGGTCGCCCAGGAGATCCGCCAGGACCTCACCCCTCGCAAACGAATGCTTGTGGCCATCTATGCGGACGGCCAGCTCGTGCCCTCCGGCGAGCTCGAGAACGTCCTGGATGCCCCGGCCGGCAAGTTCGAACGCGTCGACTTCCAGTCCGCCGTACCCCAGACCTTGGCCCGGGAGGTCCTCCTGCAGGCCCGCGAACTGGTGGCTGAGGCCACTCCCATCTGCCAGCAGGCCGGCGAGATGCTCTCGGCCGGCCAGACCGCCCGGGCAATGGAGCTGCTGGGCAACTGCTTCGGGGTCTGGAACCAGGTCCAGGAGTCGATGTCCCGCAGCGTCGAACTACTGGGGCTGGATCTCTCGGCCATGCAGGTCGATGGGCGCCGGGCCGACGAGCAGCTGATGGAGTTCGTCAATCAGCTGCGGCAGGTGAAGGATGCCCTGGAGAACCGCGACTACGTCCAGCTGTCCGACATCCTCCAGTACGAGCTGCAGGACGTTGCCGTCCGCTGGCAATCCCTGCTGGACCACGTGCTGGAACAGATCGACAAGGCCTGAGGACCCGGCCAATCTGGCGTGATTCCTGCACAACGGACAACGGACCACTGACAACGGACGCCGTTGCCCTACCGATACTTCCCCTTGAACTTCTCCGCCGGGTACTTCCGCCGGTTGGCTTGCATCTTGCGGCGAAGGGCCTGCGTCACGTCGATCCCGCAGCGATTGGCGAATGACATCACGAACGAGACGATGTCCGCCAACTCGTCCGCAATCTCCGTCATCTCTTCCGGGTACTTCAGCACGTCCCGTGCCTCCTCGCTGGTCAGCCACTGGAAGTGCTCCATCAGCTCCGCCGCCTCGATGGCGATCGACATGGCCAGGTTCTTGGGGTCGTGGAACTGCTCCCAGTCGCGCTCCGCCACAAAATGCGCCATCTCCTGCCGCAGCTGCCAAACCGTCGTGTCCCGATCGTCCTGCATGGTCGATTCGCTCCCGGTCCAGCCCTTGCCACTAAGCCTTGCCGCAACTATAACGGCTGCCAAGGTCGAGGAGCAATCATGCCTGATCTCGTCCGTTTCGGCGTGTCGATGGAGGCCGACCTGCTCGGCCGGTTCGACGACCTCATCGAGCGGCGCTCCTACGCCAACCGCTCCGAGGCCCTTCGCGACCTGGTCCGTGCAGCCATCGTCGAGGACCAATGGCGGGAAGGCGCCGGCCCGACCGTCGGGGTCGTCTGCCTCGTCTACAACCATGAGATGGGCGACGTGGGCCACAAGCTCACCCACATCCAGCACGAGTCTGATGTCCAGGTCATCTCCAGCATGCACGTCCACCTCGACCACCACAACTGCCTGGAGACCATCGTCCTGCGCGGCAAACCCCGGCAGATCCAAGACACCGCCAACCACCTGATCAGCCTCCGCGGCGTCAAACTCGGCAAACTGGTCATGGGCCATACCGGCCGGGGACTGTAAAGCCGCCCCCCGCCCAATGCCGATCTGACGGGTATGCCACGAAGACTGTGCATCGTCCCCCTGTTGCTGGCCCTGCCCCTGATGCCTGGGTGCCTGACCACCCTGGCCGTCTCAGCGGCCGCCGGCTCCGGCACCGGCGATGAGCATATCGAGGCAGCCAAGGAAACCGCCAGGGACATAGCCGATCGCATCCGCGACAAGGTCGATGAGATCGGCCTGTCCGCCCAGGACCTGCTCGACTCGCTGAGAGGTTCATCCGACTGAGCACATCCTACGGCACAATCACCGCCTCTTCCGTCCGCTTCTCCCCCACCACCAGCGGCAGCTTCGCCGTGTTCGTCCCCGACGGGAACCAGTAGACCGGCTGGCGGCTCTCCACCTCCGACAGGCAATCGACGTGGCCGTCGAAAAACAGTGCGTTGATCCCGCACGGGTGCCGGTAGGACAGGTCCTTCATCTCCGGGTCCCGGTACGCCTGCAGGGCCTTGTCCAGTGGACGGTTCCGCCACGCGCCGTAGTCCGTGAAACCGTTCGTCGAGTGCTCCTGCAGCAGCTCCGCCGCCATCTTGCGGTATTTCGTCCCGTCGGCCAGGTACACCTTCCTGCCCGGCGGACCGACCATATCGACCCGCGGCTTGTACTGCGGTAGGTAGGCGTAGTCGTGCCCTGGTGTGGATGAGTACCCGAAGGCGTCATGTTTGCCCCCGCCCGGAATACTCACCAGGAAGTACAGGTCCGTCAGGTAACTCGGCACGTCCTGGTTGGACTTCGTAAACTCGCTGTACACCTCCAGGCTCGCAACCGCCGGACATTGGAACAGGTTCTTGCGATTGGCAACCTGCTGGTCCGTGATGGTTGCTGCCTGCCGCATCATCGTCCGCGCCAGCGGCGTTGACCAGTCGTACACGTGCGAATACATCCGCCGGGCATAGTCGTTCTCCACGTAGTTGTCCGGCTCAGCCGGCGCCGGACGAATACGAGCCCCACCCCGTCGTATTCGGCGACCCCGGGATCCACTGCCGGCCGTCCGTGGTGTAGCTCGCCAGCGCCAGGCCAATCTGGTACAGGTTGCTCGCGCAGACCCCCTGTTTGGCCAGCGCCCGCACCCGATTCAATGCCGGCACCAGCAGCGAGACCAATACCGAGACGATCGCTATGACGGTCATCAACTCGATCAACGTAAAGCCGCGGCGGACGCGTCGTTGCATGATCTGACCTCATGCTTAAAGGACATCCAGCGGGATCACGAAAGGCGCCGCCATCCCGCTGCACGATCCGATATGACTCTGGAGCCGGTTTCACACGCCTCTGTATCGCGTGCCACGGGCAGCTTGTCTGTCCGTCCATGGGTGTTGAAACCACTTCCAACCATTCCAGCCCGGGACACGGGGCAACCGGCCCCGGCACAGCCATTGTACAGGCCGCCGCAATGGGTGCAATGTTTTGTAACCGTGCTCGGCGAGAGAAGTGACAACTACTGGCAGTCTTCTGACACCAGCCGCCTTGGCATGTGCCACAGGTGTCAGCGGTTGACAGTGCCGACTACTCGATGTCGTATTCCTTCAGCTTCCGGTACAACGTCCGCGCCCCGATCCCCAGCAACTTCGCCGCCTTCTCCCGGTTCCCCGCCGTCAACTTCAGCGTCTGCTGGATCGCCACCTTCTCAAGTTCCTGTCACGTGCGCCCGGCCAGCGCGGCAAAAGGTGTCAGGTACATTTGTCCCTAAGCCCACGGAGCAGTTGACAGTCCTGGAGCTGCCGTGATAGCCTCATGCACATGCATGCCGATCTGTGCGGCATGCAGTCTGCGGCCGAGTGCGAAAGTCGGCTCGCCTGCCGTGGCCCAAGCCGTTCCAGTGGAGATGCACCATGCCGCGAACCCCGCGAGCGGCCGTCGGCGGAATGGTCTACCACGTCCTGAACCGAGCGAACGCCCGGCTGCGTATCTTCGAGGGTCCCGGAGACTATGCAGCTTTCGAGCAAGTTCTGGACGAGGCCCACGGGCGGGTGGCCATGCGAACCGTGGCGTGGTGCATCCTCCCGAATCACTGGCACCTGCTGCTCTGGCCGCGGGACGACGATGACCTGGCCGAGTTCATGCACTGGTTGACGTTGACGCACACGCACCGATGGCATTCGGCCCGCCGCAGCATCGGGACGGGGCATATCTATCAGGGCCGGTACAAAAGTTTTCCGGTGCAGTCGGACGAGCATTACCTGGCTGTCTGCCGGTACGTGGAGCGCAATGCCCTGCGGGCGAACCTTGCGGGCCGGGCGCAGGACTGGCGTTGGGGCAGCCTCTGGCGGCGAACCTGCGGGAACGCCGAGGAGAAGGCGTTGCTGAGCGACGGGCCGGTCGACTTGCCATCGGAGTGGCTCCGCCTGGTGAACCAGCCGCAGAGCGACGAGGAGCTGGCGGCCTTGCGGCGAAGTGCCGCGCGAGGCCGGCCCTACGGACAGCCGGCCTGGGTGCAGCGGACGGCGCTGGGCCTGGGGTTGCTCTCGACCCTGCGGCCCCGAGGGCGACCACGCAGGCAGGGGACAGGAAAATGTACCTGACACGTTTGTCAGGAAAATGTACCTGACACGTTTGTCCGATGACACGTTTGTCCGACCCCACTTATGGGCGTGCCGGATTCCCTTGTCCCGGCAACTACTTTGCATCGCGCTTTGGCGCAAATAACGACGCCGCATATTCGAGTACAGGTTGCATATCGGCCGCAAGCACATCACCTTCGTAAATCTCCAGAAAATCGACATGCCGGGCGGCATTGTTCGGTGCCATCCCTTTATCGATCGACCTTCTCAAGGCCCGGGGAGGATCGCCTTCGGCGCCCATGACTTTGCTGGGGATAAGGCCGTGGGAACCGCCTCGCATTTCGAAGCCGGTGATGATCCGTCCGGTATAACTCTTGATAAAATCGGTGCCATCAAAAGCTTCGACCTGCACCGACCAGCATGAAGATCGTTCGATTGAATTGCCAGCCGCCTCCCAAAGACCTTCACTGCCCGTTCGACGATGTCTTGCTTTGCGCATACGCGCAGGAAGACCGGATTTCCCCTGCTCAAGAATCGGGAGGCCCGGAGCCGCAAGAGAAACATACTGATTGGGAAAAGAATCGGCATAGAGGTGAAAAGCCTCTTCCCATGCGCCCAAATATTTAGCCGGCGTATAACCGTCGCTGAGCCATTTTTTGATCGCCGGCGGAGAGTTGCTGGGCAACGTCATCTCTTCGGAAACCGATGTCGGTCCGGCAGCCGCGATCATTCTAAAAGATGGCGACTTCCCGTACCTCTCACTCAGTTGCTTCACGAATGCGAACCAGCGGTCGAGGTACACGTGATCCCATGGCATTGGCAGTTTCCGCACGGTGCCATGGCCAGGTCCATACGGTATCTCGAACTGATCGGTCCTTGCGCCTTCCAAGGCCCATGCAGGAGAAAAAAAAACCGGGAAGATATCGAGTTGCACCAATCCTGTTCGGCACAGGAATTGCTTAGCATAAGCGCCGGCCATGTCCGTGTATAAGCGCCACCTTATTGGCGCCCGGGCGAAAGCGCGTGCATGATCTTCTGCATCAGCGCCAAACGAGAACCGGTCACGGAAGATCGGCTCCGGAACTTCAAATACTTCGGCAAGATCCTGCCCTTGCTGGATCGGCTGCACGACGCCGGCACCGGGCGGGACAAGGCGGGCAACCGCATCCTGCACTTCGATCAGTACATCGCCCTGCAACGGCTGTTCTTCTTCAATCCCGTTATCAGCAGTCTGCGAGGCCTGGTCCAGGCTTCTCACCTGCGCAAGGTCCAGCAGGAACTCGGCGTTTCGGCGACCAGTCTGGGCAGTCTCAGCGAGGCCGCCAGCGTCTTTGACGCCGAGTTGCTCAAGCCGATCATTGCCGAACTGGGCGTGCAACTGCGGCCGCTGACACATGACGCTCGCCTGGACGACCTGCCGGGGGTGCTCACGGCGGTCGATGGCACGGAACTGACGGCCCTGGCCGCGTTGGTCGAGGTGGGCTGGGAGGGACGCGGGGTCAAACTGCACACCCACTTCGAGCCGCTCAAGGGCGTGCCGGCGGACATGGACCTAACCGTGGCGGACGCCTCGGAGGTGGACCACCTGCTGGCCCATCTGCAGCCAGAGCGGGTCTACGTCAAAGACCGTGGCTACTGCTGTTTTCGGCTGTTTCAGGCCATTGTGGATATCGGCTCGCACTTCGTCTGCCGGGCGCGGGACAACAGCGTCTATCAGGTCATCGAGAACCGCTCCCTCTGGGCCGCGGCGAAGGCGGCCGGCATCGTCAGCGACCAGATCGTCTGGCTGGGCAGCGAGGGCAAGCGGGACGAACTCCGCCAGCCGCTGCGATTGATCCAGATCGCCTGCAAGCCGCACCGCAAACGGCACGCCGGCCGCGGCGGGCCCGAACAGGGCGAGGTCCTGCTGATGGCCACGAACCTGTTGGACGTGCCGGCCGAAGTGATTGCCTTGATCTACCGAAAAAGGTGGACCGTAGAACTGTTCTTTCGATTCTTTAAGTACGCGTTGGGCTGCCGGCACCTGCTCAGCCACGGGGCCAACGGCATCGAGATCCAGGTGTACCTGGCGATCATCGTCTGCCTGCTGATCGCGCTGTGGACGGGCAAGAAACCGACCCTCCGGACGATCGAGATGATCCGGTTCTACTTCATCGGCTGGGCGGAACTAGACGAGTTGGAGGCCCACCTGGCCAAACTGCCGGCCATCCCCATCTGACCCACGCCGGGCGCAATCGACGCTCGCGGTCGTGGCCCTGGATGTTGCGCCGAATCGACCGGACTCCTCCGCTGCTTGGTCCCCCCTGCCCGCTGCGATCCTTGCCAGCTTTCCGCTTTTCCTTCAGACCGTCTCTGGCAATTGACGTGCCGAACGGGATTGGTTGCACCCATTTCTTCGATGATTCGGCGGCAGTGAACAGCTCGTCCAGCCTCGACCAATCAGGTTTTCCTTCGACCGGCTCGATGTCAGCCCAACGAATCTGAAACGCAGCGCCGCTGATGCACGGATTCTCCAACCCCTTCAGATTTAACGGTTGGTCAGGCTTGTTCACGATCACGACCGCGAGCCCGCCCGGCGCTGATGCCCGCGGCGACCTTTCTTCTGCCATGACAGGCCGCGAATATGCGAGCAAAGCGCCGGCCAGAACAAGAGCAACGCGAATCGCAAACTGCAATTTCGATTTACCCATGTGCCCTCCCAACCAAACCGGGATTTCCCATGTGAGCCTCTGCCGACGAACGTCGCCGGCCAATGCGTCCATGATACCCCAGGGAACAAAGGTGTCAGAAGGTGTCAGGTACATTTCACCTCTGACGCCCTTTGTCTTTGGTATCCACCAACAACCAGAACCAAGACAGCGTCCGATACCGCGCGGCCTGGACGACAGTCCCCGCCTTTCAGGCCTGAGGACAGGCAGCCGGCCCGAGATGCTCACTCGATGCTGTATTCCTTCAACTTCCGATACAACGTCCGCGCCCCGATCCCCAGCAGCTTGGCCGCCTTCTCCCGGTTCCCCGCCGTCAGCTTCAACGTCTGCTGGATCGCCACTTTCTCAAGTTCCTGTAACGTGTGCCCGGCCAGGAAACCGCTGGTCACCGGGATGATCTCCGTGCTCTGGCGGTATTCCTCCGGGATATCCGCGGCCTCCAGCACCGTCCCCGGACAAAAGACCAGCATCTGTGCGATCACCTGCTTGAGCTGACGGACGTTCCCGTCCCACCGCTGGTTGACCAGCAGGCGGACTGCCTCCGGCGCGATGCCCTGGATCTGCCGGTCGTGCTCGATGTTGCCCTGCTGGATGAAGTGCTGGATCAGCAGCGGGATGTCCTCGCGACGCTCCCGCAGCGGCGGGATACGGATCGGCACCTGGTTGAGACGATAGTAGAGGTCCTCGCGGAACTTGCCCTCCTTGATCATCTCGCGGAGCTCCCGGTGCGTCGCCGCGATCACCCGCACGTCCGTGTGGCGGACTTCGTTCGAGCCGACCGGCAGGACCTCCCCGCTCTCCAGCGCCCGCAGCAGCTTCGCCTGCATGGTCAGCGGCATGTCGCCGACTTCATCCAGGAACACCGTGCCCCCGTCAGCCGCCTCCAGCAGCCCCTTGCGATCGCTGATCGCCCCCGTGAACGCCCCTCGCACGTGGCCGAACAACTCGCTCTCCAGCAGATTCTCGTTCAGGCCCGCGCAATTGATAACCTTGTAGGGCTTGTTCTTGCGGGTGCTGTTGGTGTGGATCGCCCGCGCAATCGAGCTCCTTGCCCGTGCCCGTCTCGCCGATGATCAGCGCCGTGATCTTCGTCGGGGCGATCTGCCGCACGATCCGCAGGACCCGCTGCATGACCGGCGAGCCGGCCACGATCCCGTCGAACTGCACTGCCTCGCGCAGCCGCTCGGAGAGCCGCTTGGCCTCGCGGTTGACGATCGCCTTGCGAGCCGCCCGGTCGACAGCCGCCCGCACGTCCTCCAGGTCCACCGGCTTGGTCAGGTAGTCGAAGGCGCGGACCTGCCCGTCCCCGCCCAGCGCCTCCCGCGCCAGCTGCTCGCTACCATAAGCCGGTGATCAGAATGACCTCGCTGTCCGGGCTGACCGCCTTGACCTCCCGCAGCACGTCCAGGCCGGTCGGCCCCTCGTCCCCAGCCAGCCGGTAGTCCGTCACCACCACATCTGGCGGACGCTTGCGGATCGAGGCGATCGCCTCACCTGCGCTGGAAACGACGTGACAGGCGTGGCCCGCGCGACGAAGGCCTTCGGCGATGGCCTCGCCATGGGCCTCTTCGTCCTCCACGACCAGCACAAATGCGGTTTGACGAGCAATAGTATCGGTAGTCATAGGCTTACATCGCTGATTGTTAATCGTTAATCATAACAACAGGAGTGGCGGATTGTAAGTTGGTTGCCGGCCACAATTAACAATTAACAGTCAACATCCTCTGTCAGCGGCAACTCCACGCAAAAGTCACTGCCTTTGCCAACCTCGCTGCGGACACTCAGCATGCCGCCATGGGCCTGAACGATCCGCCGCGAGATCGGCAGGCCCAGACCTGTCCCGCCCTTCTTCGTTGAATAGTACGCCTGGAAGATCTTGTCAACCTGATCGGCCGGTATACCAGACCCCGTGTCGATGACCTCGATGCTCAGCCTCCGGCGGTCAGGAAAGCACCGGGTCCTCAGGATCAGCTCCCCCCGGCTGGCATGGCCTGCTGGGCGTTGATCAAGAGGTTCAGAAGGGCCTGCTTGATCAGCACCCCGTCCAGCGACAGGTACAACGGTCCTTCCATCAGGTCCGGCAGCACCCGGATGTGGTTGGCCGTCGCCTGGGGCATGAAGAAATCAAGCAACTCCGCGATCAAGCCGATAATATCGGTTCGCCGAGCCTGGAGATCGGGATTAGATGCGAACTGCAGGAATTGCTCCAACGTGCGTTCGAGCCGTCCCGCCTCACCCACGGCCGTCTCGAAGCGTCCTAGGATCCGTCGCTGAGGGCAGCCCTCCGCCGTCTCGGCCAGGGTGGCCGCCAAGTCTTCCCGCAACAGCTGCAGATTCAGCTTCAGGTTGCTCAGCGGATTGCGCAGCTCGTGGGCCAGCCCGCTGATTACCGTAACCAGGCCGAAGGGCTCATCGGCCGGTCCCCCCGGCACTGATGAATCCAAGCCCGGACTCCGGGCCGCGCACGACCCTCGCTGGCGTCCCCACCAGAACCCGGCCAGCACTGCTGCTGCGGTCAGCACCCATGTCCACATAGGCGAATCACCTTAGGGCAGCAGCTTGGGGAGGCGGTAGAACCGTTCTAGCGGCGCACCGGTGCCTGTTGCGGTTGGGCTTGGCGCGCTGCGGGAACGGCAGCCACCCGAGGTGCCTGAGCCTCCTGTTCCCGAGCCAGGGGACGGACGCTCCGCGCCTGCAGGCCCTTGTCCGACTCGGCCAGCTCGTAGTCAACCTGCTCGCCGTCGCGTAGGCTGCGGAACCCGTCGCCCAGGATGTGCGTGTAGTGCACGAAGATGTCACGACCTTCCTGTGGGCCTACGATGAACCCGTATCCCTTCTTCGCGTCAAACCACTTCACAATACCCCTTGGCATGATACTCCTCCAGTCCGGCAATCGAACGATAGGAAGACAGCCGGCGCATCCTGTTGCGCCGGTGTAGACGTGGGCACCGCAACGCCTGCACACTCCCCGGATCCTGTAAGACGTGAGCACACATGGGATCAGATTGACTCCGCATTCCATTCAATGCCGCAATCAACCAGACGACCCTGTCCAGCCTCAGACCTATCACTTCATTTGCAGAACCGCCCGAACCGGGGCAGTGCCAAGCCGCCTAGACACCAGCGGCCGCGACTTTGCCGCCATCGTCATGCGGAAGGAGCGGTCTGCTCGGATTCTTCCTTCAGTGCCTGCTTGCGTGAGAGCTTCACGCGGCCCTGATCATCGATCGCGATCACCTTTACTCGGACTGTATCACCTAATTGTACCACATCACTGACTTGCTTGACGTACCCGTCAGCGAGTTCGCTGACGTGACACAGACCATCGGTCCCGGGCAGTACCTCGATAAACGCCCCGAAGTCCCGAATCCCGACGACCTTGCCGGTGTAGAGCCGGCCGATTTGAACCTCTTCGGTCACCTTCAGGACTTCATCTCGAGCGGTCTCGGCGCCCTTGCGGTCCACACAGGAGATCAACACCGTGCCATCCTCTTCGATCTCGATGTTGGCACCCGTCTCCGCCTCTATGCGCTTGATGCCCTTGCCTCCGGGGCCGATAACCTTCCCTATCTTATCCGGGTCGATGCGTATGGTCAAAATTCTAGGCGCATGATCGCTAATCGTGGCCCGCGGTTTGCCCAGTACCGCCAGCATCTTATCCAGGATCGCCAGCCGCGCGTCCCGCGCCGCGCAAGGGCCTGCACGATCGTCTCGTACTTGAGGCCCCGCGCCTTGAGGTCCACCTGGATGCCCGTGATGCCGTTCTTCGTCCCGGCCACCTTGAAGTCCATGTCGCCGAAGTGGTCCTCTTCACCGAGAATGTCGGTGATCAGAACCTCCTTCTGGTCGTTGTGCAGCATGCCGATGCTGATGCCCGCGACGGGTTCGCTGATCGGAACCCCCGCATCCATCAGGCTTAACGTGCCGGCACATACCGTAGCCATGCTCGATGACCCATTCGATTCCAGGATGTCGCTGACGATCCGGATCGTATACGGGAACTGGTCCGGGCCCGGCAGGACCCGTTCCAGGCTCCGCTCGCCGATCGCCCCATGGCCGATCTCGCGGCGACTCGGTGCGCCGATCCGCTTGACCTCGCCGGTGGCAAACGGCGGGAAGTTGTAGTGCAGCATGAACTTCTTGCTGTACTCTTCTATTAAACCATCGATGATCTGTTCGTCACTAACCGTGCCAAGCGTTGTCACCGCAAGGGCCTGCGTCTCACCCCGGCTGAACAGCGCCGAGCCGTGCGTCCGCGGCAGGACACTCACCTCGCCCCAGATCGGACGGATATCCGTCGGACCCCGCCCGTCCACCCGCTTGCCGTGCACCAGCAGGAGGTCCGCCACCACCTTCTCCTCGACCTCCGAAAGGAACTGCCCGACGACTTTGGGATCGGCCATGTTCTCAGCCGGCTCGGCCGGTGCCTTCCCGTCGGGGCTGATCCCGCACAGGTCCTGCATCACCTGCTGGTAGACCGCCTCGACCGCCCCGCCGCGATCCTGCTTCAAAGATGTCTGTTTGGCCGCCAGCAACGCCTGGTAGGCCTTTTCATGCACCTTGCGATAGAGATCCTCGTCGCGGGTCGGGGGCGTCCAGGTCTTCTCCTTGGCGCACTGGCCGGCCAACTCCTCGATCAACCCGCAGAACGTCCTTGATCGTGGCGTGACCCAGCTCGATCGCCTTGGCCAGGTCTTCTTCCTTGATCTGGTTGGCGCCCAACTCGATCATGTTGATCGTCTCGTGGTGCCCCGCGAGGATCAGGTCCAGGTCGCTGTACTCCATCTGCGCGTGGGTCGGGTTGACCACGAACGCTCCATCGACCCGCCCGACGCGGACCGCCCCGATCGGGCCATCCCACGGCAGGCTCGAGATCCGCAGCGCCGCCGACGTCGCGATCATCGCCACGATGTCCGGGTCGTTTTCCTGGTCGGCCGACATCACGAACACCTGGATCTGGACTTCATTGATAAAGCTCGGCGGAAAGAGCGGCCGGCAGGGCCGGTCGATCATCCGCATGGTGAGGATTTCCTTGGTGCTGGGCCGGCCTTCCCGCTTGAAGAAGCCGCCGGGAATCTTGCCGGCTGCGGAGGGCTTCTCGCGATAGTCCACGGTGAGCGGGAAGAAGTCCAATCCCTCGCGAGGCGAGGACCAGACGACCGTCGCCAGCACGACGGTCTCTCCGTACTGCACCCACGTTGCGGCATCCGCCTGCTTGGCTACCTTGCCGGTCTCGATACTGAGTTTGCGGCCCGCGATCTCGCGCTCGACTCTCAAAGGCGTCATGTCTTCTCCATCTTCCAAAACGGCAGCGTCTCCACTTTATTCCGTCTGTATTGTATTCTCAGGTTCTTTGCCGGCCGGCCGCGGATCGCATGCGCAGCCGCCGCTGTCGCCGCCGGGCGGTCCCACGCAGGCCTGGCTGTCCTTGGGCCGGTTCGCACGACGAGGTCGACCCCGAATGACTGCTTTCCGGCCGGAACGCCAAAAGCCAATGCCGTCCCGCCGGCAATCCCGCAGCCGGATAATGGCCTTATTGTATACGCAAGAATAGCGTTGCAACAGCCCCGTGGGCCAAAGATCGATGCGCAGCAAACGGATGCGCCCGGCAATACAGATAGGCCAGCGGCTGGGTGTTCTGCCGGGTCCCGGACTACTTGCGCAGTCCTAGGGCTCCTAGGATGGTCTGGTAGCGGGCGTAATCGGTATTGGCCAGGTACCGCAGCAGGCGATTGCGCTTGCTGACCATCATTATCAGCCCCCGCCGGGAGTGGTGGTCCTTCACGAACTTCCGCAGGTGCTCGGTCAATTGGTCGATCCGCTTGGTCAGCACCGCGATCTGCACATCGGCCGAGCCCGTATCTTTCTGATTGATCCGGAACTTCTCGACGATTTCACGCTTCTGTTCCTGAGTCACCGCCATTGTCGAATGCAACTCCTTGTCCGTCGTCCGCCGCCCCGGCGGACATGCCTTATACTCACTCTTCCTGGTATTCCGTAGAACCGCTAGCAGAACATATGCGGCCCCGGCCGTCCAGCTTGGCCGCCAGACCTGTCAGGCCGTCTCTTCGCCCCCCGCGCCAGGAGGGTCTCGGCCTCCTTGATCAACCGCTCCATGCGGACCGGCTTGTTCATGTACCGCTCCACGCCGAGGCTTTCGGCGTAGGCCTGATGCCGCTTGCCGGGGTTGCCCGTGACCATAATCACGAAGGGCTTGGACCCCATTTTCCGCTGGGGTTTGATCTTCTCCAGCACGAGGAACCCGCTCCGTTTGGGCAGCATCATGTCCAGGACAACAAGATCTGGTGCGTTCTGGCTGGCCAGCTCGACGGCCTTGTTGCCATCCGCGGCCGTCATCACTTGCGCCCCGGTGTCGGCAAAGGCAGCCGACATCGCCGTCAGGATGTCCGCGTCATCGTCGACGAGCAGGATCTTCTTGCCTACCAACGTGTTCTCTGCCATGTACTGGTGTCCTTACATCAGTTGCCATAATAGACCAGTCTACTCGAACCTTCCGGGCATTTCAATGACACTCGCCCTCCGGTGTTTGAGCAGCCCAGACGGTTGCGGCTGTCAACCACCCCCCGGTACGCACATTCTAGGCGCCCAGCCCCTATACGGCGCTGCCGGCCACGCGGTAAAATCCTTGTGGTCAAGGAGTAAGCCATGCCCGCGATAGCCATGCGCCTTGCTCGCCAGGAAGAACGCCCCCTAGCCCTGCGGCTGGCCTTCGCCGAGCCGGACGGCGAGCCCCGCCAGGCTGAACGCGTCTGCCAGATGACAGAATCCTACCTGCGGACCTGCGGGGGCGAAATCGGGGCCGTCCACGTCGCCGAGGCCGGCGGGCAATTGCTGGCGGCTTGCGCCGCCCTGGACCTGCCCGGCCAGGTCAGACCTGCTCATGCTGCCGGTCTGGTCCCTGGCCCGCAGCGACCCGGCCGCCCTTTCCGACCTGCTGAGTCTGGCCGGACAGGGCGGTCGGGACCGTGGCCGGCGCTTCGCCCAGGTGATGATCGAGCCGCAGACCGCCGAACAGGTCCGGCCTTGCCTGGCCCGGGCCGGTTTTGAGTACCTGGCCGACCTCCAGTACATGCATCGCGATGCGTACGACCCAAGCCCCATCCCGCCGATTGCAGGCGTCGAATGGCTGACCCTCGCCGACGTCGGCGAGGACGCCTTCGCCGACCTGGTCCGGCACACCTATATCGCCAGCCGCGATTGCCCCGGACTGACCGGCGTGAGAACCATGCGGGATGTCATGGACAGCCACCGCAGCGCCGGGCAGTTCGACCCGGCCGGCTGGTATGTACTGGCACACCGTGGCCGCAACGTCGGCGCGCTGATCACCGCGCGGACGGCCTTTCGGCCCAACCTCGAGGTCGTCTACATCGGCCTGGTGCCGCAGGGGCGGGGCCAGGGCCTCGGCCGGATCTGCATGCACCGCGCGATCCAGCGCGCCCGAGACCTGTCGCTCTCACAGGTCACGCTGGCGGTGGATGCCGCCAACACGAGCGCTTGCCGTCTTTATGAGACGATGGGGTTTGTCGCACACGCTCGGAAGGTAGTCTGGATCCAGGTCTACCGCCGCGCCGACGCCGAGGGCCTGTTCACACTGCCGACCGCCTGAGATGCACCCACATCTTCCCGCGTCACCTCGCCATCGCTCTCACTTTCTCCGCGCGCGGCTCTCTGCCGCAGTTGCCGCATCACCTTGTCACCTTGCCACCGTGTCAGTCTGCTCGGCATTCTCGCTCGCATGCGTGTTGACATCCTGTGGATATCTGTGCAGAACACGTGCAGCCGGAAAATTCTTCGCACGCAACTCCCGGTGCAACCACACTTGTCGCGCTGTTGGCAACTTTGTCCGCACAAGACGATTGACGGCTTGGCGGCAAGCGATATTATCGACGCCGCTAACACGGTGAAGAGGAACACTGGCGCGTGACACGTCTTTGCCGTGCATACGTACTGGCGATACCCAGAAGTACACTTGTGAATACCGTAAACATACCGGGTGCAGCCACCCGGCTATGAGGAGTTTTTCGTGCAACTGGCCATAGCCGATCCCGTCGCTCGCATTGTCGAACGCATCGAGGAAAAGATCGGGCCGCGTCGGTTCCGCGTCTGGTTCAAGGACACCACCCGCTTCGATGTCACCGACCAGTGCCTGCGGATCGACGTGCCCAGCTATTTCGTCGGCACCTGGATCGAGAACCACTTCGCCGACGAGATCGTCACGGCCGCCCGCGAGGTCATCGGCGCCAACGTCCAGCTCGGCTTCGCGGTCGATCCCGCCCTGGCCGGCAAGATCCGCCAACCCCAGCTCAACCGCCAGGCCGAGTCCGTCCGCCAGACCACCCAGCAGCCGACGCCCGCCTCGGCCGTGCGCCTCAAGGCCGAGGTCGAGACGCGGCCTCTGCGCGGCCGCCTCGACGACTTCGTGGTGGGCCCGTCCAGCTGCATGGCCTTCGAGGTGGCGCAGCAGATCGTGCGCGCGCCGGCGAGCATCTACAACCCGCTGTTCGTGCACGGCAGCTGCGGGGTGGGCAAGACGCACATCCTGCAGGGCGTGTGCAACGCCTTCGCCGAGACGCGGCCGGACCTCCGCTGGATGTACGTCAGCGGCGAGGAGTTCACGAACGACTACATTCACGCCATCCGCACGGCGCAGCTGGATAAGTTCCGCACCCGTTACAGGAATCTGGACGTCCTCGTCATCGACGACGTCCACTTCCTGGCCAACAAGAAGGCGACGCAGGAGGAATTCCTGCACACCTTCAACGCCATCGACGCCTCCAACAAGCAGATCGTCCTGGCCAGCGACGCCCACCCGAAGCTGATCGGGCAGTTCAGCGAGTCGCTGGTCAGCCGCTTCATGGCTGGCATGGTCGTCTGCATCGAGCCGCCGACCTTCCCGACGCGCTGCGAGATTCTGCAGCGCAAGGCGGTCAAACTCAGCCGGATCGTCCCCCAGGAGGTGATCGAGTATATCGCCCAGAACGTCCGCGGCAGCGTCCGCGAGCTGGAAGGCGCCTGCTCAAGTTGATCGCCTTCAACTCCGTCGCGCAGCTGCCCGTGACCGTCTCGACCGCGCAGAAGGCCCTGGCTGATTACCTCAGCCGCAGCCGCCCCCTGGTGACCATCAGCGACCTGGAGACGGCGGTGGCGACGTTCTTCGGTCTGTCGCCGGCCGACCTGCACTCGACCCGCAAGACGCAGCACGTGGCGCTGGCCCGCAACATCGGCATGCACCTGGCGCGCAAGCACACGACGCTGAGCTATCCGCAGATCGGCCGCTACATGGGCAACAAAAACCACGCCACGGTGATCCTGGCCTGCCGGCGGATCGCCAAGATCATCGCGGAAGACGGCGTGGTCCGCTGGCCGACCCCGACCTGCCGCAGGACCATGAAATTGAACGAGGTCCTGACGCAGCTCGAGGCGCAGATCAAGGCGTAGGGGACCGATGGGGGGGACAGTCCTGAGTGCTGAGTCCTGAGTCCTGAGCAACAGCAGGGTTCGGGGTTCAGGGTTCGGGGTTCAGGGTTCGGGGTTCAGGGTTCGGGGTTCGGGGTTCAGAGTTCAACAGTAACCAAGGCCACGACGTCGGCTGCTGGGCAGCCGGCGACCGGACGGCTAAGAACGGGTCACGGGTCGCGGGTCGCGGGTCGAACGACAACGGCGACGACTTCGGCTGCTGGGCAGCCGGCGACCGGACGGCCACTACACACCGGTCGCAGAGCAGGCCAACAGCAAGGGCAACAACGGAAGCAACGGGAACGGCGGAAGAAGAGGTGTCCATGAGCCGTTGCGTCTGGCCGGCACCTGCCGCGTCAGACCTGCTGGTCCGGTGCACAGAGCCATCAGCCGGGAGTGTGCCGGCAGAAGAGAGCCTGCCGGCGTGGCAGCTGATGGTACGGACGCTGGTGCCTGGGCGTTGGCTGAGCCCCGTCGGCCGGTACGTGCACGCCGGCTGGATGGCCCGGGCCAACAGGGATCGAGTGCGCCGATCCCACTCCTGCTGGACGGCAGGGGCGAGGGACGAGGGGCGAGGGGCGAGTGAACGACCACCGCCACTGCCTCCGTCACGGCTCCGGCCGCGGGTATACTCCCCCGCAGGGATTGAAGCGAACGGTACAAACGTCTGATTTGGCGACGCAACGGCTCGTGGAGACAAATCCGGCTCGCCTGCGGATGTTGCTCTCTTGGACACCATGTCACTCCCTCAACGACAGTCAATAGTTAATGGTTAATTGTTAATTGTTCACGGCAACCCCGACAACTACGGATTCCCTCCCGTACGGTCGGGTCTCGTTAACAACCACGGATACCCTCGCTTGCGCTTCGGGCTCGTTGACGACCCCACCTCACCTCGCCCGGTTACCCTGTCCCTCGGTTCCTTGTCCATCGCCACACCCCTCGCCCGTCTGCCTTGCCCGCTGGAGGGGTGCCGATCCTTCGTGCGACCCCTCTACCTATATATAATGCCTTCCCCGCTAGCCGGGGGGAGTGCGGCGGGGGCGGCGGGAGATGGGCCGGCCGGCAAGTGGCGGCCTGGCCGGGGGTTGGCATGCGGAGAGGGGGTTCAAGGATTCCGCGCGAGGGGCAGGAGGTGGGCTCGGCGGGACATGGGATGGCCGCGCGGGACAGGGTCAGGGGGTGCAGGCAAGTGGTGCATGGCATGATCAGCAATGATATCAGAAGTGTCGCTGTTGTGGCCCTACGACATCAGTGCATCCCCGTAAACGAAATGAGTATGGTGTCCGCCGATTACAGGCGCAGATCAAGGCGTAGGCGCCGGCAGGACGCCTGCGGCCACGATTTCTTGCTTCAGCTGGCCCCGCCAATCCTTATCATATGGAATGTACAAGATGCCCTCCAGATCCGATGCCAACTCTACATCGCCGACCCGTATAGCACAAACGCGTTCGCGCCCCAATGTTGCAATCAGGTACCCACATTCGAATATGACATTTTGCCGGGCGCGGCGATTCGGTCTACCCGCCCGTCTCCTTGGAGCACCAACGTCGTCGGGTGTTAGCAAGACAACCGCGAACTGGACATCTGTGTGGGCCTCAAACTTCTCGATGATGGTGCGGCCCCGGTTCGCCTGCCTATGAAGGATTACCACGTTTAGCCCAAGCCTTTTGAGGAACTTAGCGATGGTTTTCTTTACCCTATCGTCGTGACCGTGCACCACGAACACCTTTCTTGCGTTGGACGTTGGTGGTTCATCGGCCCTGGCCTTGCGCTGGCCCTTGGTAGTGGCGGCCGTTTCCTCAGCCCGACGGTGGCCCGATCCGACTTCAAGTGTCAACCGGTGTTGGTCGCAAGTTCTCTCTTCGGTTATCCAGCCCAGGCCGATCTGATTTGCCTTCCGCAGTATTGCCGTCGGGTTGGTGATTACGTGTACCGTACGGCAACGGTCCGGGACGGCGCCCCTTCCCGCTAGAACGCGGTGCACTAGCGGGGGCGGCGCCAGCCAATTCCTCGGAGGATAACGGGTTCCGTGTGCAGGGGGTGACCGGAGGGACACCAGACAACTGATCCCTCAGGTTGCTCCTGTGTGTCAAGGGTAAAGTCCGCGGTCCTTCTCGGAATCCTGTTGTGCAGGCTGTATTGAAGCGTGACCAGTTCGTCCAGGGACGTCGTCGTCGTATCACTGGCACCGAGGGCCTCCACTTTGGCTTCGAGTGGCTTCGCCGGTTCTTCCTCTATGGTCTCGTTGGACCGTTTCTTTGGCATGCATCACTCCTTTCCTGCTGCCGTGTTTTCCCCTGATCCTATCGCCAACGTCACTGCCTGGATTGCACCGGCAAGCCCCTCGCACGAACTTAGATACCTTGCCGTGAGCCGGTGGAGTTCCGCAATCCGATCGGGTCGAACGTCCCCGACTTCGACATACAAGTCGATGCCCTGCTGCTCCTCGAAGAGAGAGCCGTCACAGACGAAGCATATGGCTGTGTGTGCCGTTGCCAGCGTAAGCTGAAAATCGAGGTAACAATGCCGAAGGGCCCGCGTCAACGATTTCGTCTCGTTCAAGCGAATTCTCGTGGATGACCCTTCGCTTGATATCACGTCCAGCTCGCCGGGAGGTTTCTCTCCCAACACGCCGTACACATGGTGCAGGCTTGTTATGATCTCTCCGAGGTCCAGCCGGATAGGCCAGCTGAATTCCCAGCGTCCACTGTCCAGGACACGCACTTCCGCTAGCAGCAGGGCAGCCTGTGCCGCCCGCCTCGATCGCAGGACCCAGTGCGCACTGGAGGTGTCGGTGCCTCCCGGTGTTACCTGGATCTCGGCTTGCCAGCACTGCGCATCCCGTAGGAGCACGTCGTCGCCTAGAACTTCACCGAACTTCAACGCCATCTGCCCGGACAGCGCCGACACGGTGCCAACCGGGACGTACAACCAGTCCTCTCGAGCCAGATCCCCATCGAACGCCGTCCTGTCCTCGAGCGCCTTCCTGAGGGTGTTTTGCTGTAACTGCAGATAGGTGTTGCGGAGCTGCCGATCGGTTGTCCCAAAGTGCTCGAACAGCGCGAGCATCTCGTCGAGATTCTCCCTGCGCAGCGCAGGAAGGCCATTGCCCAGTTACTGAAGTGCCGGTCGGATGCAAACTCCTTCCATGCAATGCTCTCGGGCCGGATAGCTCTGCCCTTCCATTCATCCTTCATGCCATGGGCCTGGTACTCCGCCTGGGCCGCCAGCACCGGCTGCAGGGACATCCTCGCCGCCTCGGCCAAGGTAAGTTGCCGTCTCGTCGCTTTCTGCCCCGCGTATTGGGCGAACACCGTGGAGAACGTCAGGTACCGGCTGGCAATGACCGGCGGTTCTGCGATTGCGCTGAGTGTCTGCCTGCTCCGCAAAGGCAGGAAAGCACCGATAGGAGCATCGAAGACGGCACTGGTGCCCGTAGCCATGAAGGGAACCATTGTATCTTCCCTGTCCGAGACGGACACATACCAGGCAAGGTTATAGGCGTCCGCAAGGTTGGCTTTCTCGCGCCGTTTGCGCACGCGGTTCAGCCACTCGAACAGAACGTCGCGGATGTTCCAGTGCTCATCCTTCATCCTGTGCCCGCGTGACAGATCGAGAGGGTCCCTCAGATTGGGCCGGGACAAGATCCTTTTGAGGACGTAGAGGTCGTCGCGCACGGCTGTCACCTTGTTCAGCTGATTGGCAAGCGCATCGTCAAACTCGCGCATCTTCTCCGCCGTGGGTCGCGCCGCGCGCCGCCCGGAACTTTTCCTCGCTGGGGCTCGTGAGCGGTCAATTCGCGGGCGGTTGTTCCAAGACCTAATGACCCCGGGCAGTTCGCCTCCTCTCCCAGGCTGGCGATCATCGGGCCCATCTCGAGCGAGGTACCGAATGGCAGACAGAACGGTCGCTCATTGTGCCTGAAAAAGTGCATCATGCTCTGCGGGAGCCCGCACAGGCGGTTGTACCGTGGATACCTCTCCTTGTTCAGCGCCCGCCACAGGGCCGCGTACACGATGTCAAAATCAAGCAGGTGGACCGTCTCCAGGCCCCCCTGGTCCCGGTGGATATCGCGTTTGATCCGGGAGAAAAACTCGTTGTACAGCTCCGCGATCTCCCATAGCATCATCACGTCCCGAAGTGTCGGAGCGTCCTCGAGATCCCCGCTGATGCGCTCTTCAGACTCGATCGGACGATCCATGGCGGCTCCTTTTGACCCAGGTTAACTAGGCCGACATGTCCTGCCTCAGGACATTCAGGCCGATGGACTCAGCCAGGAGCTCGTCGGACCGCATGCGCACGCGTGTGGCCAGGTCGCGGAAGCCTTCCGGGACCGAATCCACGGACCTAGACGCTCCTTGGGTGCTGTCTAGCGCCAAGGCCAGTGGCGCAGCACCTCCTCCTGTGTGGCAGATCGACCCCTTCGAAATGTCGCAGAGCCTCACCTTCTTGGGGTTTGACTTGTCGATGCGATCTCCAAGCATCTTCTGGATCTTCTCGTTATGCACGAGGACACCTCCTCCCAATGCGACCTCGAATCTGTCCAGCGCATCGAGCCCGGCTCGCCGTATGGCGCCATCCACGCGCCCGGCCACTAAGCTCCGTGCTCTCCTGCAGGATCGTGTTGGCCTCCCCTTTCTGCTTGTCGGCCTCCCGATCGGCTGCCTGAACCACCGCCGGAACCAGATCGGAGACTGCATACCGGAAAACGCCAATGGCCAGGAGGGCCTTGCAGTAGTCCAGGACACTATCGACCCAGGGCGCATCGCTTCCGCCATTTCTGCGGGTAACATCGGGGAGGTCTCGCCAGATTCTGCCCCACTCGTCCGGACTGCTGATGAGACGTTCGTGCACGCACTCCAGGAGTTCCGGGCATTCCGCAAGCTTATCCACATGCCACGTCAGAGCGCCAGGGCCCTCAGCCCAATGTAGAAGCCCCCGCCTTCGTCGCCGACCATCGGACCCCAGCCGCCGACACTTCTGCCCGGCTCGGGTGCTTGTCTGGCATATGCGACGGACCCTGCGTTCCACAGCGCAGATGCCCCTGTGAGGCTCCCGGTCTTGCCCAAGAGCAGGACCTCCGCGGCACCGGTCCCTATGCACTGCGGAATCGGAAACTCCAACCGCTTCCAGACTTCATCCATTCCCTCCGCCCGCCCACGCGTCAGCTGGGGCGCCGGTGATGCCGGCGGCAACTCGCCCGCCCCGGTCGAAAAATGCTTCCACGCTGCCGCCCCCATTTGTGGTGGCGAGGGCACGGCTGATAACCCTGTACAGGCGCGTAGCCACTTCGGCAGGGGACTGCTCGTTATAGCAGATATGCCCGCTGTGACGCGTTGCGGAGAGAACCTCACCGTCTTTATCCAGCACAACGCAGAAGGTGTGTCTGAACCCGATGGACTCAACGCCGACCGCAAATGCGTTCTTCATTTCGATTCCCGCTCATGACGTTCACTCAGCATCGCCACTGGGGAATTGCAGGGCACTTGAAATGCCATGGCGAACTCGCCTGGCGCCGACAACACGCCAGCGGCAAACCACCAGCGGCTGCGGCAACGATGCCCGCGTCACGTGGGCGCAAGGTCTTCCTACGCCGCGCGGCTGATAGCGACTTTCCCAGCAGCTGAGTATGCAATCTGGTCAAAAGGTGCGACCGGTAACTCAGATTCGATTCTAGCGGCGCAGGCCGTCGGGTGTCAATGCGAGACTGATATCACGGCCGCCAGGTGACAGCGGCTGACACTCCCTAGGGTGATGTATGTAACTGCGGACGGCCGCCCGAGGCAGCGAAACGTGCGAACAACGGCTGTTCGCGCTTGCACCTGGCAGTGCCCCATCAGCCCTCTGTAGTCCCCATCAGCGCCCGGCCCATGCCGCGGGCCTTGGCTGTCGTCTCGGCGAGTTCCTGGTCGGGCTGGCTGTCGGCGACGATGCCGCCGCCGGTGTAGAGGTGCACGCGGGGGCCGTCGACCAGGAGCGTGCGGATGGCGATGTTCATGGTCACCTGGCCATCCAGGCTGATGCAGCCGACGGAGCCGCAGTAGACGCTACGGGCGACGGGTTCGAGCTCGGCGATGATCTGCATCGCGCGGATCTTCGGAGCGCCGGTGATCGAGCCGCCGGGGAAGGTCGCGGCTAGGAGGTCCATGGCGTCGTGACCCTCGCGGAGGCGACCCTCGACGGCGGCTACCAGGTGATAGACCGTCGGATGCTCCTCCAGGGCGAACGGGTCGAGCACGCGGACCGAGCCGAACCGGCAGACCCGACCCAGGTCGTTGCGCTCCAGGTCGACGATCATGGTGAGCTCCGCGCGGTCCTTGCGCTGGCCAGGAGCTGCTCGCGGGCCTGGTGGTCGGCGGAGGGCTCGCACACGCGCGGGCGGGTGCCCTTGATCGGGCGGGTGATCACGTGGTCGCCGCGGACCTGCAGGAAGAGCTCCGGCGAGCTGCTGAGCACGGCCTTGTCATCGAAGGCCAGGTACGCGGCGTACCAGGCGGGGTTGGCGCGGCAGAGCCGGACGTACAGGTCCAGCGGACCAGCCGGGGCGGGGCCGGTGAGGCGGCGGGAGAGGTTGACCTGGTAGATGTCGCCGGCGGCGATGTAGTCGATGGCGCGGGCGACGGCGGTCTTGAAGCGCTCGTCGGAGAGGCTGGGGGTCATGCGGGAGAGGTAACGATCGACGCTGGCAATACTGGGAGGCGGGTCGGGCTGATGCACAGGCGACTGCAAGGGGTGTTTCTCGGCCTCGCGCAGGACCTCGCCCCAGAACCGGAGGCCGTCCTGGCCAGTCAGCGGCGCCCGGGGTGGTCGGGCAGGTCCACCGCCACTGCGAACCATTGCCGCGCCAGGTGGTCGTAGATTGCGGCTGAGCCGTAGAGCCCCCAGCGGGCCACGGGGAGCGCCACGCCATGGGTCGCGCGGCGGGGGAGGCGTTCGAGAAAGGCGCCGGCCTCGTAGGCGAAGTACCCGATCCAGCCGCCGCAGAAGGGCAACCGGACCGCGGCAGTCGCGGATGGCAGGACCGACCGCACGTGTTGGGCCAGTTCGGCAAAGGGGTCGGGACCCTTCGTGTCGGCTACCTCCAGGACCCGCGCGGGCTCGGCGGCCAGGATGGACCAGCGGCCCCAGCGGGCGTCCGCCATTACGCTATGAAGCATCGCCAATCCGCCGGCCCGGCGGCTGAGTACGCGGAGGACCTGGAGGGGGTCGGGTCGGGCGAGTGCGGTTTCGATGCGCGGGGGCAAGTAAACTGTACGAATTGGGGCTGTCATTCCGAAGATTATAGGAATAGGAGTCTGAATCGCCATGCGGCGCCCCAAATTGACAATGGGGTACCCCGAAGATACTTTGGGCCGGCGCGGGAAGGATTCCCGCTACCGGCTGTTTGGCACTGTGGGTTGTACTGGTTTCGAGGGCTGTATCACCATGCGTCATTCCTTAGGATCCGCTTGCAGGATGCTGGCTGGGGCCGTGGCCATACTGGCCGTCGCGACGGCTGTGGCCGCGGACAAGTACCCGTACGTGGGCGTGGTCACGGGCGAGGAGGTCTACGTCCGTTCCGGCGGGGACACGAACTACTACCCGGTCCTGAAGGTCAGCCGCGGGCAGCGCGTGACCGTACAGGGCGACTCGAGCGGGTGGCTGAAGATCGCCCCGCTGCCGGGCACGTTCTCGTACGTCGACAAGGCGTATGTCCAGCGGAGCGGCGACACGGGGACGGTCACGGCCGAACGGGCCCTGTGGGTGCGGGCGGGCAGTCTGCTGAGCAACGAGCGGTCGACGCCGCAGGTGAAGCTGAACAAGGGCGACACGGTGACGATCCTGGGCGAGGACGAGGGGTTCTACAAGATCCAGACGCCGGCGACGGCCGTACTGTGGATCAGCGCCCGCTACGTGGTCAGCGAGGACCAGGCGGCGAACATCCCGGTCGCCGCGGCGGGCAGCCGACCGGCTGGCGCGGCCGGGTCGCAGCCGTCGCTGGATTCGGTGACAGCGGGTCGGGCGGCGAGCAAAACGCCGGGCATCATCACGCGGTCGGCGGCGCCGGGCAAGGCGGCAGCAGCTGCACCAGCGAAGGCGGCGGCTGCGCCGACCGCTTCGCGCAATCGGCAACAGGACTTCGACGTTCTGGAGGCCGACCTCAAGCAGGAGATGGCCAAGCCGCTCACCGAGCGCAACTGGGAGCCGCTGATCGGCAAGTACCAGGCGCTGGCTGCGCAGAGGGAAGACGACGCCGTGGCCGCGGCCGCCAAGATCCGCGTGGAGAACCTCAGCAGCATTTCGCAGCAGAAGGAGGTCTTCGAGGCGGTCGAGCGGGCGGACCGCATGTTCAAGAGCGAAATGGATATCATGAACCGCCCGCTGCCGACGCCGGCGACGCAGCAGGCGAAGGAGCGGGGCTGGGACGCGCAGGGCACGCTCAAGGCCAGCTGGGTCTTCACGGGTCTGAATACTCCGAAGTTGTACCGGTTGGTCAACCCCATGACCGACACAGCGGTGGCGTACGTGCAGACGACGCCGCAGTTGGCGGAGAAGCTCGAGTCGATGGTGGACCAGTACGTGGGGGTGCGGGCGGCACAGATGAACTTCCGGCCGGAGTGGAACGTCAACCTGATCGTACCGGTGGACGTGACGAAGATGGAGGCCCCGGCGGGGGCGGCGACGCAGCCGATGGAGGCGATGCCGATGGCGGCGGGGACGCAGCCGGAGGAAGAGAAGTAGGCCGATTTTGCTGGCGCCGAGGCACTTTCTTCGGATGCCGGCACAGGTATGGCAAAGACCCCGTACCGCCGGATGACTTCCGGCGGCACTTCTTTTGGGGAGCGTGGAGACCCGCTGGAATAGACAGGATGGGTGCGTCGGGTGCCGCTGACGACTCGCCAGAAAAGGCGGGAGCCGACGCCAACGCCAGCGACCGAGCTGGTTGCTCCTGACATTGCACCCCACGCCGGATATACTGCGGTTGTGTGGTCCGGAGACAGTTCATGATCGACCCCGCGACGATCCAGGAGGCAGTCCGCCGGCTGCTGGAAGTCGCCCCAGCCGGGTCGAGGTCATTCTGTTCGGTTCGTATGCCCGGGGCCAGGCCCGCGAAGACAGCGACCTGGATTTCCTGGTGATCGAACCGACCCTTCAGAGCCTTCGCGACGAGATGGTCCGCCTCAGGCTGGCGCTTCGCCCGTTGCAGATCCCGGTGGATGTGCTGGTGGTCAGCCGGGCCGCGTTTGACAGCTGGAAGGACAAGCCCAACAACGTGATCCACCTGGCTGCGCGGGAAGGGAGGTCCTTCACCCATGCCGCCTGACCTGGCGTGCTGTCTCCCGGCGGAGCAACCCGGCGCATCGCCTCTGGAGTGGGCGACGCAGATCACCAGGTCTTGAGATGACCGAATAGTAGGTGACGGTCCCGGACGGACCGTTTGTGATATGGGTATAGGTCACAGGCACAGCGAGGAATCCGATGGCAATCATCTGCGCAAACTGTGAACGGGCTATTGGCAATCTTGAGCAGCCTCGCGAATTCGGTGTCAACATCGTATGCGAGGAATGTTACAGCAAACTTGCTGCCAGATCATCCGCTGTTCCTTCGGGGAACGTCATCCCTGGTACGCCAGCGAGGCCCACGAACCCGCCGGTATTACTCATATTCACCTTTCTGTTTTCTTCCGTCCTAACCTTCTTCGCATTGGCCGGCGGTGCGCTTGATGCAGCTGCCGTCCTGGGGCTCATATCAGCTGTCTTCGGCTGTTTTGTCCCGTACACGATAGCCAAGCGTAGACACCACCCAAACACCACAGCAATCGGCGTATTGTGCTTGTTTGGCTGGAGTGGCATTCTATGGATAGTGGCGCTGGTCTGGTCTGTGATGGCGATACCCGACACACCCGCCAAGGCCAGGCTGTAGAGGCGATGCGCTCCACGGATGGGGTTGCCGCCTGGTGTGTTGGCGTAGGTCGGTGTTGACGTTTCACACGCCAAATGGCAGCCGGCGAATCCGGTGCCGGCCATCCTCGACCACCACAACCGCCCCCTCCTGCAGCGCATCAGCTACATCAGGCAGAACAGCCCGCAGACGCTGAATGGTGAAGCCTGTCGTGGTATTGTTCAGCCGGAAAAGAACCACGCTGACGATCCGGCCGCCAGAGAGCGCCAGGACCTCCCCAAAATCCAGATCGAAGGTGAGAATCGTCCGCTCCTCTGCCGCCGCCTTCTCAAAGATGGCTCCGTTTGGGAGCTGGTGCAGTCCCTGGTCGCGCAGATGCACGGCGTCGTGCCCTTGTTCCCGTAGCCAGGAAACGACCCGTTGTGACACACCCATCTCCGCGAGGAATCGCATTCTCTATAGCGTCCTGACCTCTTCCTGCGACAGCCACGCCGCGTACTCCAGGGACTGCTGGACGTCCTCCGCTTCCAGGTCGGGGTAGTCGGCCAGCACCTCTTCGCGGGTGGCGCCATGGGCGATCTGCTTGACGATCACCGAAACGGGGATCCGCATGCCCCGGATGCAGGCGCGGCCGCCCATGATCTGTGGGTCAAACGTGATTCTGTCGAATGGCGTCATCGGTCGTCCTCGCCGGGCAACGGGCATCCACGGAAACGATTGTCGGCCAAACACAGACTACAGGCTCGCGGCCTGCCGTTCAATACTATCGACCGACCGCTGATCCGGTCAAAGGCTCCGGGGTTGCCTGCATGTATCCGTCACGATCGAAACGCGTGCGGGCAAGCAAGCACGCCCACCTCCCGGATTGGCGCCGGTACGCATGCCGGGCTCGGTCTGCCGGCAGCACGCCCGCAAACAGCGCGGGCGTGGCACCCGGCTCCCTTCTGATCTCCGTGCCTCCTTGTCTGCGTGCTCCCCTCACGCCCCGAATTCGCGGGACGCTCACCTGCCCGCGAACACCAGCACCATCACCTGCGGCAGACTACCCGCAGGATCATCGTCAGGGGGTAGACCGTGGCGTACGCCACCGACGGGGCTTCGGGGCCGGCGATTGTGTTGGCGTAGGCCAGGGCCGGGGGGTCGGTGTTGCTGCCGGCCAGCAGGCCGCAGATCGTCAGGTAGTTCAGCCGCGAGACGATCCGCCCGAACAGCCCCATCGTCAGGATCGGCACGAACGTGATCAGCGCGGCCATCGCCATCCAATAGAACCCGTCGCCCCTGACCAGCGTCTGGAGAAACCCATTGCCGGACTTGATGCCCACGCATGCCAGGAAAAGTAGAATGCCGCTCTCGCGGAGGGCGTAGTTGGCCGGGGTCGGCAGGTACCACACCAGCGGGCCGATCCGGTGGATGCGACTGAGCACGATCGAGACCAGCAGCGGCCCGCCGGCCAGGCCGAGCTTCACGCCGGCTGGCACGCCCGGCAGCGGGATCGGGATGCTGCCGACGATCACGCCGAGGACGATGCCGACGAACACCGGGATCAGCCGGGGGTGATCCAATTCCTTGACGGAATCGCCCACCTCGGCGGCGACGCCGTCGATGGCCTCCAACTCGCCGACCGCCTGCAGGCGATCACCCAGCTGGAGCTCCAGCTGCGGGGTGGGCGCGAGCTCCACCTCGGCTCGTACCACGCGCGTGATCGTCACACCGTAGCGGGCGAGAAAGTCCAGTTCGTCGACCGAGCGGCCCACCACCTGGTGCCGCGTCACGATCACCCGCCGCGTGACGATGTCGCTGGGCAGCGTCCGCAGGTCCAGCGGGCTGGGTCGGCCGGCCACCAGCAGCATCTCGTCGATCTTCTCGCGCGGACCGACCACCAGCAGCACGTCGCCCAGCCTGACCACATGCTCCGGCAGGGCCAGTTTCACGCGGCCGGCCCGCATCAGGCGCGACACGACGACCCCGGGTTCGCTGAGCAGCGGGATGTCGCGGATCGCTCGGCCGGCGAGGTCCTCGTTGGTGATCTCGACGTTGACGGAGGCGAGTTTGGCGGCGCCGCCCCCCGGCTGGCTGCGGAGGGCGTCGGCCTCGCGCGCGGTATCGATGCGGAAGATCGCGCGGATCAGGAGCATCGCCAGGATGATGCCGATCACGCCGAAGGGATAGGCGATGGCATAGGCCTGCCCGGGGAGGGTCACGGTCGCGTCGAGCCGCCTCTGGATCTCGGGCGTCAGCGGAGTGGGCGCCTTGAACGTCACCAGTTCGCGCAGGGCCTGCTGGGCGGCGGCGAGGCTCGGCGTGTTGGTCGTGGCGCCGCTGAAGAGGCCCACCGCGGCCTCCATGCGGATGTGCCCGGCCCGGCTGATCACCACGGTCAGCAGCGCGCCGAAGAGCACGACGCCGGCTGCCATCAGGTTCAGGCGCAGCCCGTGCCGGCGAAGCGACGAGAAGAAGCCCGGCCCGACCTGCAGGCCGACGGTGTAGACGAACAGGATCAGCCCGAACTCCCGCGCGAACTCCAGGATCTCCGGGTTGATGCGCAGGCCGACCTGGCCGGCCAAGATCCCGGTAAACAGCACGCCCGCGATGCCCAGGCCGACGCCGAAGACGCGAATCGACCCCAGCGCCATGCCGGCAGCGATCACCAGGCCCAGGACTACGACCGCCTGGGCGACGGACTCGCCCCAGAGGAGGTCGTGAAGCCAGCCGGGACAAGAGATGCTTTGGGCGATTGCGGGCAACATGGCGATCTGCACCTCGGCGGCACGATCCGGGTCCGCAGCAAACAGGGCGGCTTCATCAGCACCGCAGCACGTGAAGGCAACGGCGGAACGGATACCGCGACCTCACGGTCGCGGCCCCTTTCGTTCCCGCTGACGAGCGTGTACGGGCGCGAGTACCGCAGGTGCGCCGCGCGATGCCCGATCCGCGGGACGTTCCGCAGGGGTGCTACTGCCGCTTGATCGATTCGATCACCACGGGCGTCTGCGGCACGTCCTGGAAGGGCCCCGGCCCGTTGTTCGTCATGAACCGCGCGGTGCCGGTGGGGACGGCCTTGATCTTGTCGACCACGTCCATCCCCTCGACCACCTTGCCGAAGACGGCGTAGCCGCCGTAGCTGGGGTAGTCCAGGCCCGCGTTGTCCTGGACGTTGATGAAGAACTGGGCGGTGGCCGAGTCCGGGTCGGGCAGCCGGGCCATCGCGATCGTGCCGCGGAGATTCTTCAGGCCGTTTTTGGATTCGTTCTTGATCGGCGGGCGCGTCCCCTTCTGCTCGCGGTTGGCGGTGAAGCCTCCGCCCTGGATCATGAAGTTGGAAATCACCCGGTGGAAGATCGTCCCGTCATAGAAGCCGCTGTCGACATATTTCAGAAAATTCTCAACGGAGATCGGGGCCTTGTCGGGGGAGAGCTCGATGACGACCTTGCCCATCGACGTCTGCATGACGACCCGGGGGTTGCCCTGGGCCGGCTTGGCCGGCTGGCTCTGGGCGGCTGCGGGCTTGGAACTGGCACTGTCCTTGCTCTGCATGGCGGGGGGCTCCTTTGCGGCCGGTTGCGTCGCCGGCGTGGATCGCGCTGCCCCGGTGGCCTCGGCCGATCCAGCGGCCTGCGCCTGTACGAACTGGGCATGGAGGGCCAGGAATACGGCTGCGATCGATGCACAGGCTATCAGGCAACGCATGAGGACGCTCCTTGCACTGGTTCCTTTTCTGGCATGCGGTACGGACGGGGGATTATACATCCCTGGCGCGGCGAGTGTAACGTCCTGGGGCGCAAAAGGAGAGGCTGCAGCCTCCGAAGCCGAAGGTTGCAGCCCCTCTCGGAGTGGAGAAACCCATATTGCCGGCCGAACCCGGGGGCCGTGCGCGGCAATCACCAAGCCAGGCCGTATAACGTCCGCCGCGGCCGGATCTTGCGGCGGATCGCCCGGACGCGGGCCGCTCGGTACAGCGGGCGGCCGTGCTTGCCTCCGTGCCGCCTGACATACAAGCAAGACGCGCCAGAGGCGGGTGCGACCGGGAAAATGGCGTTTTTTGCCCCTGCGGAGGGGGATCGTTCGGGTTAGCCGGTTGGCCAGGGACCTGGCGATGATGCCTTTCGGCAACTCGGTGTTGCCGCCGGGAAACATCGTGGCCGGCATTTGCAGGTACTGGGCCGCCCATGGGCCATACAGCGCACTACCTAGGTATCGGACGCCAGTCATCCACCACTGTCAGTTGCTGACACTGCCTGTCGTCAGTGATGGCCGCCGCGGCCGGGTTTGTTTACAATGGCCTGATGCTGGCCCGGTTACACAGTCTGACCCTGCTGGGGATCGACGCCATCGGCTGCGAGGTGGAGGTCGATGTCTTCAGCAAGGGGCTGGGGCCGCCGACGATGGTGGGTCTGGCGGACACGGCTGTCCGCGAGAGCGTCGACCGCATCCGCTCGGCCCTGTTCAACTGCGGCTACGAGTTCCCCAAGACGCCGTGCGTGATCAACCTGGCGCCGGCCGGTCGGGGTCCTCGCTATACGGGGTTGCGTGGGTAATCCAGTCATCGCCAGGTCTGCGGAGATGCATGCGATGAACGAGTCCATCAGGGACCACGTCAAATGGGTAGACTGTGAGTCTGCGGCTGAGATGGTGGAAGCTCTGGCGCCGACCAGTGCGTACTTCAGGGATGCCATGCCCTATTCTTGGGCATTTCGTGGCCTTGGAGACTATCGGTACCAATTGGTCCCCAGCGCAGTTGAGGTCCGAGACTGCTCTGGCGCGACTTGCTCTAAGAGAATGCAAGAGAAATCGAGACCAGATCGAGACGGAAATCCAGCTGTTGGCAGAGTTCTTCAGAGTCTGCTGACCTCAACGGATTACCACTCCCAGAGGACTCGCAAAAGCTTCGCGCGTTCGTAGAGCAACTTCGTGAGAGTATCTACTCGTCGGAGCTGTGGGAGGCCATCCGGACAGGTGCGGCGTGCTGGCCTCCGACGGAGCTTCTCTCCCTGATGGGACTGGCACAACACTATGGGCTACCAACTCGACTTCTGGACTGGAGCTATAGCCCCTTAACCGCGGCCTATTTCGCAGCAACGGGTGTAGTGAAGGACGCTCATGGGGCAACTCCGAAGCGAGAACTAATAGCCCAGTATTGTAGAGCTGCAGGGATCGAACTGGATCAGAGAGCTTGCGATTATGTCGTCAACTGTTCCGGCCGCCACGCCGTGTGGGCTTTCTACTTGGACTGGGAGTTCGCCTTTCGCTGCGGTGGCCCGTCTCCCTGGAGACTCGTCACTGTTCCCTACGCTGGCAACCAGAATATAGAAGCACAGAAAGGCCTGTTCACCATTCTAACGCCATCAAAGATGGATCCCGGCGCCGATGTCGACAGGCGGTCGTTTGACAAAGCCTTGTCTGAGGTCGCGCAAGCGAACTGGCGGCTGGCAGGGGAGAAGGATTTCCTCTTCCTCTGTTTTCGCCTGGACAACAACGAAGCATTTGACCTACTGAGACTGCTGGCGAAACATGGAGTGAACGCATCCACGGTGTTTCCGGGTTACCAAAGCGTCAGTGAGACCATTGCCGAGAAGCTGTGGTGGTGGGCCAAACGCGAAACGTAAGGAGGTTGTATGTGTCGACCTAATTCGGCTCGGCGAATCGCAGTTCATAATCATCAGTCCGGGCCAGCCCGCCGAACAGAAGCGCCGGGGGAGGGCGCTCAGTGATGAGAGCCACCCAGATCGCGAAAACCAGACAATCAGCATCCTCCACTGCCAGTTCCTGACACTCTCGGTCATCAGTCGTGGGCACGACCGCATGGCCTGTTTACAATGGCCGCATGCTTGCCCGTCTACACAGTCTCACGCTGTTGGGAATCGACGCCATCGGCTGCGAGGTGGAGGTCGATGTCTTCAGCAAGGGGCTGGGGCCGCCGACGATGGTGGGTCTGGCGGACACGGCTGTCCGCGAGAGCGTCGACCGCATCCGCTCGGCCCTGTTCAACTGCGGGTACGAGTTCCCCAAGACGCGGTGCGTGATCAACCTGGCGCCGGCTGACATCCGCAAGGAAGGTCCGGCCTTCGACCTGCCGATTGCCCTGGGGCTGATGCTGGCCAGCCGGCAACTCACCAGCGACATTGCGGGCGAGTACCTGATCGCCGGGGAGCTGGCGCTGGATGGCTCGCTGCGGCCGGTCAAGGGGGCGATCTCGATGGCGATCCTGGCGCGGCAGGAGAAGCGTCGCGGGATCGTCCTGCCGACCAGCAACGCCGGCGAGGCGGCGATGGTCGAGGGCATCGAGGTGATCGCTATCGACCGGCTCAACCAGGCGGTGGCGTTCCTGTCGGGCACGACGCCGGTCGCACCCACCGTCATCGACGTGCAGGAGACCCTTGCCCAGGCCAGCCGGTACGACATCGACTTCGCTGATGTCCGCGGGCAGGAGCATGCCAAGCGGGCACTGACGATCGCGGCGGCGGGTGGTCACAATATTCTGATGGTCGGGCCGCCGGGGTCGGGCAAGACGATGCTGTCGAAGCGGCTGCCGAGCATCCTGCCGCCGCTCTCGCCGGAGGAGTCGCTCGAGACGACGCGGATCTACTCCTCCTCCGGGCGGCTGCCGCCGGACACGAGTTTGCTGGCGATCCGGCCGGTCCGCACGCCGCACCATTCGGCTAGCGCGGCGGCGCTGATCGGCGGCGGGGCGATCCCGCAGGCGGGGGAGGTGTCGCTGGCGCACCATGGGGTGCTGTTCCTGGATGAGTTCCCGGAGTTCCCGCGGTCGATCCTGGAGACGCTTCGCCAGCCGATGGAGGACGGGCAGGTCACGATCGTCCGCGCGAACGGGCGGGTGACGTTTCCGGCGCGGTTCATGCTGGTGGCGGCGATGAACCCGTGCCCGTGCGGCTACTACGGCGACATGCAGCGGCAGTGCCGGTGCTCGCCGCACCAGATCGAGACGTACGTCGGCCGGCTGAGCGGCCCGCTGGTCGATCGCATCGACATGCACGTGGAGGTGCCAGCGGTGCCGTTCGTGGAGCTGCGGAGCCAGCGGGACGGGATCGACTCGGCGACGCTGCGGAGCCAGGTGCTCTCCGCACGGGAGCGGCAGCACGGGCGGTTCCGCTCGCACGCGATGCTCAACGCGCACATGAGCGCCCGGCAGGTAAAGCACCACTGTAAGCTGGACGCGGCGGGCGAGGCGATCCTGAAGCAGGCGATCCATGAGATGGGGTTGTCGGCGCGGGCGCACGACAAGGTGCTGCGGGTGGCGCGGACGATCGCGGACCTGGAAGGGGGCGAGAGTATATGCGTGGAGCATTTGGCGGAGGCGGTGCAGTATAGGAGATTGGATCGGAGGCTGTAGTCTTCTTGGCACGGACAGTGGCTTTCGGGCGAGGAACAACGGCGCGGGAGCATCTGCACACGCGTGAGGAGCAACGATGAGCAAGACATCACGACTCCGGCACAGGCGCAACGTCTCCATCGTACCCATCGAGCGCGTGCAGCAGGCAATTCTTATACTGCGAGGCCAGCGCGTCCTCCTGGACAGCGACCTGGGCCGGATCTACCGAGTCGAAACGAAGATGCTCGTCCGGGCCGTGAAGCGCAACATCGAGCGATTCCCGGAAGACTTCATGTTTCAGTTGTCGTCCGAGGAATTGAATGCTTTGAGGTGCCAAACTGGCACCTCAAAAGGCCGCGGAGGACGCCGGTACCGTCCCTATGCTTTTACCGAGCACGGTGCGTTGATGCTCGCCAGCGTCCTGCGCAGCGAGGTGGCCATTGAGGCCTCCGTCCTGGTGGTCCGCGCCTTCGTGCGCCTGCGGCAGCTGCTGGCCTCGGACGCTGACCTCGCCCGAAAGCTCGCCGAACTCGAAAGAAAGTACGACCAGCAGTTCAACGTTGTCTTCGACGCGATTCGGGAGCTGATGTCCGAACCGCAGGCACCGAGCAAGCCGCCCATCGGATATTTGACCGAGGGCGGAAAGGGAGTGGGCTCAGGCCCCCACAAGGGCAAAGGCCGTTCCTAGGCAGGTATCGCCCGGCGTCGCCCTCAAGGGTTGTGCGCCTGAGGCGGCTTGCAGGCGCGAAAGCTGGTGCTCGTGCGTGGGACCGGACTGGAATCCACATCAGGCCTGAAGTTGCCCCGTGGGTGCCGCCGAACGGTGTCCTGCTGGCGGCCGCAGCCACGGGCTGTAGACTATCCGGCGACGGAGACGGGCTACCTGACCGCAGATCGCCAACATGCAGACGTTCGCCTGCCCCGGCTGCGGAAAGACCATCGGCGCGGACGATCGCGGACCTGGAAGGGTGCGAGAGCATTCGCGTGGAGCGTTTGGCGGAGTCGGTGCAGTATCGGAAGCTGGATCGGAGGTTGTGAGGGGCCGGGAGCAAAACGTCAATCTCATCGAGTCGCTGAACCGAAACTGGGACGACCTGGGCGAGAACCTGTAGTCACACCCGACTACCGGGAACGTCAGCGAGGATCTGTTTTCCATCAAAGAAGATTCCTCACCCCCGCGGACGTCTGTTCCCCTTTCGGCTCCTTGAGGGGGTTCGGAATGACACGCGTGGCTCCTCGAACGTGCTGCCTCGCAGCATCGCGCCGCGCCGTTCCCAGAGGCCTGGAACCGCGACGGCGAGGATCGGGCCTGTTGCCGGTTGCTATCTTCCCATAGACTGTCCGGTGCGTGACGCGAAGCAGCAGCCTGGAGACCCATGACATGCTGACGTTCCCTTGTTCTTCGTGCGGAAAGACCATTGGGGCGGAAGTGCAGCCGGGGACTACGGTCACCTGCCCCTTGTGCCAGCAGGTTGTGACCGTGCCGGTCATGGCCCCGGCCGTCCCGTCGGCCCCGCCGACCGATACTCGCTGGGCCGGGGCGACCCAGCCGGTGCGGCAGGGGCTGGCCGTCACCTCGATGGTCCTGGGCATCCTGGGCCTGCTAACGGCCTGCGTGCCGATCCTGAGCATCATTGCCCTGGTCCTGGGCATTGTCGCGCTGGTGAAGGCCTCGCAGCGGCCGGCGGAATACGGGGGCAAGGGGTTCGCCATCGCCGGGGTGTGCCTGGGCGGTCTGAGCCTGGTGCTGCTGCCGGTGATGCTGCTGCTCGGATCGATCCTGCTGCCGTCGCTCGCCAAGGCCCGCGAGCTGGCCAAGCGGAGCGTCTGCACCGCCAACCTCTTAGGGTTCGCCAAGGGCATGGAAATATACGCCAACCAGTACGGCGGCCAGTACCCGCCCGACGTGGAGGCGTTGCTGACCAGCGGCCTGGCGCAGCCGACGATGTTCGCCTGTCCCAGTGGGAGCCCGGACGTCGACTACACCGCGCCGCAGTACAAGTACACGCCGGGCCAGCCGATCCCGCCCAAGCTCAAAGAGGTCATGCACAGCTGCTACCAGTACATCCCCGGGCAGACCTCGAACACCAACCCCGGGAACGTGCTGATGTACGAGAAGAAGGAGTGCCACAGCGGCGAGGGCGGCAACGTCCTGTTCGGCGACGACCATGTCGAGTGGATCACGCCCTACTCGAAGGTCGAGCAGCTGGTCAAGAAGACGCAGGCGCGGCTGGCTGGCGATGCCGTCTCGCCCGAGGCGCCGGAGTAGCCGCTCTGAGCGCGGTCATCGCGACGTTGGCCCCTTCTGCGCCTGCAGCAGGTCGCGGATCTCGGCCAGCAGGACTTCCTGCGTGGTCGGCTCGGGCAGAACTGACAATCTGCACAAGCGGGGAGGGACTGTTGCGGCGCGACCGAGCTTGTCATTCCGAACCCCCTCGTGCACGTTCCGCGGGCACAATCGCTGGCGGGGGTGAGGAATCTTGCCTTTGAGGTCGACATGGGCCAGTACTACGTTTATATCATTGCGAGTTGGACGCGAACAATCTATACCGGGATTACCAATGACCTCGTCCGCCGCGTCGCGCAGCACAGGCAGCGGGCTGGTTCCTCTTTCGCAAGCAAGTACCAGGCAACGCGCCTTGTCTACTTCGAGAGCATGTCGAGTATCGGGGACGCCATCGCACGCGAAAAGGAGATCAAGGCTTGGCGCCGGGAGAAGAAAGTCAATCTCATCGAGTCGCTGAACCCAGATTGGGATGACTTGGGGGAGAACCTGTAGTCAGATCTCTCCGCAGGCAACTGCGAAGAGAGTCTGTTCTCCATTAAAAACAAGATTCCTCACCCCCACCAGCGATTCTACGCTCGGAGCGCACAGGAGGGGGTTCGGAATGACACGCGTGGCCCACGCATCAGCTGCCAGATCACCTCTGGGTCTTGAGCAGATCCCGGATCTCCGCCAGCAGGACTTCCTGCCTGGTCGGCTCGGGCGAGGGGGCGGGTTTGGCGGGCTCGGCGACCTGCTTGCGCTGGAGGGTGTTCATGGCCTTGATTACCATGAAGAGGGCGAAGGCCACGATCACGAAGTCGATCAACGCGTTGATGAAGACGCCGTAGCCGATGGCCACCTCGGGCACCTTGACCTTGCCCATCACATCGATCACGGCGTGCTTCAGCACGATCTTCTTGTCCGAGAAGTCCACCCCGCCGGTGATCAGGCCGACGACGGGCATGATGATCTTCTCGACGAGGTTGCTGACGATCTTGCCGAAGGCGGCGCCGATGACGATACCGACGGCCATGTCCACGACGTTGCCGCGCATCGCGAAGGCCTTGAACTCCTGCAACATGCCCATGACGACCTCCTTTGTGAACGAGGTACTCCTGCCCGACGCGTTCTTGCGGATATGTTATGGGATAGTGTATTGGAAGCCTTCGGTGGATGCAATGGAGCCGCCCGGGCAAAGTCGCGCGCCGGGCGAACCGCCATCGGTCGACCGGTCCGGCCCGCGATGCCTGTAGCCGGTGATGGCGGTCAGCACAGCGCTGCCGCGATGCGGCCGGCCACCGGACCCGTGCAGGTCAGCAGGACGAGCAGCGCGATGAGGACGGCCAGCCAGAACTCCCAGCCGCGCCGCTCGGCGGCCGGGTGCATCGCGCCATGTATGTGCAGCCATTGCGGATGCATGCTATGCCCCTACGCCGACTATCGTGCGATGCCGGCGCATGATGCTACTTCGCGGGTGCGCCAGAATCAACGAAAATCATGCGGCCCATCGCGCCTGCTCACGAGGGCTGGTCGGATCCCCGGGCCTGGCCCGCGCTCTTGGCCCCGGCGTCCTCGTGGGCGATGCCCAGGATGAGCGCCATGCCCACACCCAGGACCGTCAGGACCATCTGCTCGTCCCACTGAAGGCCCAGCTGGCCGGCATACGCCGCAATCACGGTCGCCAGCGCCACGCGGACCTTACGGCTGTACAACGGCTGAAGCATGCGCGATACGATTTTGCCGACAATCCCCGAACCCATATCCTGCCCCCCTCTGTTTTGTCGCCACTGACATCGGGTCCGCAGACACCCCCAACAAGGTATAGGCCGCAGGCAGTGACCCCCCCGCCTTGGGGTCATCGGCGGGCCGCTCCCGGGCGTCGCCCGCTGACAGCCGCCTCGCCTGGCGCCGCAGGCGTCGTCTGCCCGCGGCGGCCACCGACCACAGGTAGTAGACCGGTTGGGTACCCATGAGCTGCAGGTAGGCGGCCGCGAGCTGCCGGCTGGTCATCGCGCGGATTCGCGCCTTGGTCCGGCCGGTGGTGGCCGACAACCAGTTTTCAACGCTGCGGGCGACGATCCGCCGGACGGCCGGTCTGCGAGCAACGACCCCCTCAAAGTTCGCCGCCAAGGGGTCGACGCGGAGGCATTCGAGCGCCTGGCGGGCCCGCTGCTGCCGCTCGGGCAGCCCGGCCAGACCCAGGCGCACCATTCCGGCCCGTTCGAAGACGGGGTTGATCGCCCCCATGGCCGCCAGGCACTCCACGTACCGCGTGCCGACGCGACGAAGGGTCCGGGCAACCAGCCAGCGGGCCAGGCCGCAGCCGCGGACGTCCGGGTGGATGACCAGCCGGCGGAGGATACGGAAATCGCGGTTGAGCGTCCGGCCGTTGCGGTGGTACGCCCCGGCTGTGACGCGGTTGCGCAGGCGGAGCGAGAGCGGCGGGTAGCCGTAGACCACGACGCCGAGGGGCTGGCCGGTTGGGCCATCGCGGAGGACGAAGACCTTGTCGACGGGTCCGAGGCCCTCGCGTTGGCGGTAGTGCATGCCTTCAAAGACCTTATAGTCGCGGACCCGTCCGGCGGCGATCCGCAGTTTGTGGAAGAACGAGATGGGGCGGACGGCAGGCGACCGGACCTCGAGGGTCGGCTGGTCACCGCCGGTTCGCAGCAGGAGGTCGGGCTGGAGATCGGCGGCCAGATCGTCGTGCGTCGTGGCGGCGATGAGGCATAAGTGATTGACGGACACCATTTTGCGCAAGTTGAACGCCATTGCGCAGGCCAGCCGCCGGTGGAGGATAGCGCAGAACTCGTCGACGAGCAGGACCGAGTGAGGGCGGGCCGCTGCGGCGCCCATCGCCATGGCCAGCTTGACCCGGAACTGTTCACCGTCCGATAAATCAGAGTAGCGACGGAGCCAGAGGCGGGGCTCGCCTAGCCCGCAGACCGTCAGGATGGAGATCGCCTCGGCGAGCGGGCGGTCCGGAGCAACCTGGTCGACGATTGCGGATCGGTTGTGAGGCTGCCCCTGGCCGACCTGGATGGCCCGGCTGGCGAGTTGCCCGGCGATGCAGCGCAAGATCGCGCTCTTTCCGGTGCCGGAAGGCCCTGTGACGAGCAGAATCCGGCCCGGCCGCAACGGGACGACGAGGTCGTGGACCAGGACGGTCGTCTGGTGCCGCGGGGCGATACCGAACTGCCGGCAGAGGTCGCGGACGCGGCGGCTGACGGGCATGACAGCCGGGCAGACCGAAACATCGAGCCGGAGATCGGATATGCCGTCCGGCGAAGCAGGTGGTTCGGCGGCATCCGCCTGCACGGATGCCGGGTCGGGCGATCGCGGGCGAGCGGATACGCCATCGGACGGTTGCGGGCCGACAGCGAGCGGATCGAGAACGACCCGGCCTCGGGTTTGCCCGAGGGCATCTTGCTTGCTGGCGTTCATGGCATTCATATTGGTTACCTCCCCCTGGAGGATAAGGCCGAGGGTGGTTGCGGGGCGATTTGCAAAGGCCAGCTGCGGGGTGTAGGCTACCGCAACGGTAGTATGAGCATCTGAGTAGGAGTCCTAACCGCGGGCAGGAGCCACAGAACCATGGTCGTAGGCGTACCTAAGGAACTTAAGGCCGACGAATACCGGGTGGGGATGACCCCGGCAGGGACCGAGACGTTGGTCAAGGCCGGTCATACGGTGCTGATCGAGGACGGGGCGGGGCTGGGCAGCGGCATCAGCAACGAGGAATACGCCAAGGCGGGTGGGCACATCGTCCCGAAGGCCGACCAGGTGTGGGCCCGCGCGGACATGATCGTCAAGGTCAAGGAGCCCATCGCCCGGGAGCACTCGTGCCTGCGGGCCGGCCAGACCGTCTTTACCTATTTTCACTTCGCGGCGGACAAGGGCCTGACCGACGCGGTCATCAAGAGCGGGATCACGGCTGTTGCGTACGAGACGGTGCACGACCGCAACGGGCGCCTTCCATTGCTGACACCGATGAGCGAGGTTGCAGGGCGGATGAGCATCCAGGAAGGCGCCAAATATCTGGAGAAGCCGATGCTCGGCCGGGGGATCCTGCTGGCCGGGGTGCCGGGGGTGGAGCGGGCGACGGTGATGATCCTGGGGGCCGGGGTAGTAGGCACGAATGCGGCGAAGGTAGCGGCTGGCCTGAGGGCCAACGTGATCATGCTGGACATCAACCTGGACCGGCTGCGGTACCTGGACGACGTGATGCCGGCCAACGTAACGACGATCTACTCGGACGTGCAGACGATCCGCAAGTATCTGGGCCACGCGGACCTGGTGATCGGGGCGGTGTTGATCCCGGGGGCGCGCTGCCCGGTGCTGGTGCGGCGCGAGCACCTGAAGCTCGATGAAGCCGGGCGCGGTGATCGTGGACGTCGGGGTGGACCAGGGCGGCTGCTGCGAGACGACGCACGCCACCACGCACGCCAACCCGACGTACGTGGTGGATGACATCGTCCATTACGGCGTGACCAATATGCCCGGGGCGGTCGGGCGGACGAGCACGTTCGCGCTGACCAACGCGACGCTGCCGTACGCCCTGCGGCTGGCGAGCCACGGTTGGGCCAAGGCGGCGGCGGCGGATCCGGGGCTGGCCGAGGGGGTCAACGTGGTAGGCGGCAAGATCACGAACAAGGCTGTGGCGGACAGTGTCGACCTACCCTACACTCCGCTGCAGGAGGCGGGATCGAAGGCGTAGCGGCTGGTGGAAGGACAACGCACTGGCAGGCAAGCTGCCAGTAGCACCCAGGAAGCAGCCACTTTGGGGAATGGTCCTAGTGGTCGCAGGCAAGGTGTGGAACGCATGAAACGGTGGATCATCGGGCTTGGGATCGTGGTCGTGCTGGTGGGCGGGTTCGTCTACTGGCTGAGCCAGCAGCACCTGTCGTTTGCGCAGCTGGAGGGCAAGACGGCGGTGGCCAAGCGGATGAAGCTGAGCATCCCGATCCGCGCGAGCGGGCAGATCGAGCCGGCGAGCCAGCCGGTCGACATCAAGAGCAAGGCCAGCGGCGAGGTGACGAAGATCCACTACCGGGCGGGCGACATGGTCCGAAAGGACGACCTGCTGCTGGAACTGGACCCCAAGGACGAGCAGCGGGCGGTGGACCGGCTGCAGGCGGAGTTCGATCGGGCCAAGGCGAACCTCGAACGGGCCCAGGTAATGCGAGACCAGCTGGCCAAGGACCTGCCGGCGGACATCGAGATTGCGCAGAAGCAGGTGGACGCCGCCAAGGCGACGCTGTCGCAGATGGAGTTCCAGCTGAACAAACGGACGGAGCTGCAGAAAGAGAAGTTTGAGAGCGCAGACTCGGTGCGCCTCGCGCAGGACAACTACCACCAGGCCGAGGCGACGGTGGGGCAGATGGAGGCCGGCCTGGAGAAGCTGAAGAACAACCAGGAGTTCCAGATCAAGGCGGCGGACCAGAACATCGCGCTGGCGCAGGCGGACTACAACGCGGCCAAGAAGAACCTGGAAGACGGCGAGCAGCGCCTGAAGGAGACGAAGCTGTACGCCCCGATCGACGGCATGGTGACGAAGATCAGCGTGCGGGTGGGCGAATTGATCCTGTCGGGCACGCAGAGCCTGACGGGCGGTTCGCTGCTGATGACGATCGCGGACATCAGCGACCTGTATGTGACGGCCCAGGTGGATGAGGCCGACATCAGCACGGTGCTGGACCTGGCGCCGGCGGCGGCGCGGCCGGGGATGCAGCGGGCCGAGGCGCTGGCCCGAGACGGTTCGGCGTCAGCCGCGCAGAGCGACACGCCGCAGCGGGACGTGGTCCGAGGAGCGACGACGCAGCCGAATGCGGCGCTGTCGGCCGGCAAGCCGGTGAAGATCACGGCGGAGGCGTTCCGGGAGCAGAGTTTCGAGGGGATCATCGAGCACATCTCGCCGGAGCCGCTGCGGCAGCAATCGGTGGTGACGTACGACGTGCGGATCAAGCTGACGAGCAAGGATCGCTACAGGCTGCTGCTGGGGATGCAGGCGGACGCGGAGTTCACGCTGGAGACGATCGATGCGATCGTGGTCCCGGTGGACGCGGTGCGCGTCCTGGGCGACGAGACGGAGAAGGGCAACAAGGGCGAGCGCGGGGTGTACGTACCGCTCAAGGGCAGCGGGATCGGCCGGAAGGCGGAGTGGCGTCCCTGCCGCTTCGGCCTGGACGACGGGAGCAAGATCGAGGTCATCGAGGGACTCAAGGACGGCGAGGAAGTCTTCACGCAGTTGCCGGCCGGGGTGGACAAGGACAAGGAACGGCCCGCCGAGACCGGGGAAAAGGCGAAGTCGTGAGCATGCAGCCGAGCACAACCCGCGCCGCCATCGCCGGAAACGGCACGGACACGATCATCCGCGTCCGCGGGCTGACCAAGCATTACCACATGGGTCATTCGATCGTCCAGGCGCTGAGCGGGGTGGACCTGGAGATCCGGCGGGGCCAGTTCGTCGCGATCACCGGGGCCAGCGGCAGCGGCAAGAGCACGATGATGCACATCCTGGGCTGCCTGGATCGGCCGACGGAGGGGACGTACGAGTTCAACGGCGAGCGGGTCAGCAGCCTGTCGGACTCGAAGTTGGCGGTGGTGCGGAACCGCCACATCGGGTTCGTGTTCCAGACCTTCAACCTGATCAACCGGACGAACGCGGTGGACAACGTGGCGGTGCCGCTGATCTATGCGCGGCGGAGCAACACGCGGGCGGCGGCGCGGGCGGCGCTGGAGCGGGTGGGCCTGGGGCAGCGGGCGCGGCACAAGTCCAGCGAGCTGTCGGGCGGGGAGCGTCAGCGGGTGGCCATCGCGCGGGCGATCGTGAACGATCCGGTGCTGCTGCTGGCGGACGAGCCGACGGGCAATCTGGATACGGCGACGGGCGAGCAGATCATGGGGATCTTCCACGAGCTGCACCGCAGCGGGGTGACGATCGTGGTGGTGACGCACGAGCCGGACATCGCGGCGCAGGCCGAGCGGGTCGTGCGGATGCGGGACGGGAAGATCATCGAGGACAAGACGGTGTCGGAGGCGGACCGGGCGCGGTATGTGCAGGCGGCTGCGGGGGCGGGGCAGGCGTAGGGTGTGCGATGGCCCAGCGACGGGTGGCTGGTGGCTAGCGACAGCAACGACAACGGCAGGTAGCCACAAAGAGGCACAAGACGCGCAAGAACGGCAATGGCGGGGCCGTAGCGGCAACGAAAACGGCGGCTGACGCCGGTGGAAGGTGCCGCAGACGGCAAAGACAGATTCCTCGGGCCTGGAAAGGGTGGTCTACGCGCGAGCTGCCCGAATGGCCCTCGGAATGACAGTCTCGACCAGGGTGCCGGGACCTCGTACCCCTCGGAATGACAGCGACGGCCACGGGCGGGGGCGGCTGTGCCACAACGGTAACGGCAGGAGCATGCCTGCAAACGCCGCAGGCATGGCACCCAGCTGAAGCGGGAACTCAGCACGCACTGTATCCTTCCGAGAGCAGCCGCCGGATGGCGATAGTCCGAACTTCGAGTGGGGCGGGCCCGCGTGACGAGCACCGGCGAACACCTCTCCGGGTCAGCAGTCGATTTTCCCGGCGGACGTGGTACCATATACCGATTGCGCCGGGGCCGGGCGGGCCACGGCAGCCGATTGTGAGGCAGCCATGGACCACTTTGAACTGACCACGGACATGAAACCCCGGGGCGATCAGCCCCAGGCGATTGCGCAGCTCTGCGAGGGGTACCTGGGCGAGCGGCGGTTCCAGACGCTCCTGGGCGTGACCGGCTCGGGCAAGACCTTCACGATGGCCCACGTCATCGCGGCGCTCAACCGGCCGACGCTGGTCATCAGCCACAACAAGACGCTGGCCGCCCAGCTCTACGAGGAGTTCAAGGAGCTCTTCCCGCGACAACGCGGTCGAGTACTTCGTCAGCTATTACGACTACTACCAGCCCGAGGCGTACATCCCGCAGCGCGACATCTACATCGAGAAGGACGCCTCGCGCAACGACGACCTGGACCGGCTGCGGCTGTCGGCGACGACCAGCCTGTCCAGCCGCCGCGACGTGGTCATCGTGGCGAGCGTCTCGTGCATCTTCGGCCTGGGCTCGCCGGAGGACTACAAGAGCAGCGTGGTCACCGTCCGCGTCGGCACGAAGGTCGACCGCGACGAGCTGCTCCGGCGGTTCGTCGACCTCCAGTACGACGCGCAACGACGTCGACTTCAAGCGCGGCACGTTCCGCGTCCGCGGCGACGCGGTCGAGATCTACCCGGCCTACGAGGAGTTCGCCTACCGCATCGAGCTCTTCGGCGACCAGGTCGAGCGGATCGAGCTGATCAACCCGATCACCGGCGAGATCCTCGCCGGCGCGAACGCAGGTGTTCATCTTCCCGGCCGTGCACTACGTCATGCCGGAAGACGAGGATCGAGCGCGGCGCGTCGACGGCATCGAGGCGGAGCTGGACGAGCGGCTGAGCGAGCTTCGCAGCGAGGGCAAGCTGCTGGAGGCCCAGCGGCTGCACGCCCGCACGAAGTACGACCTGGAGATGATCCAGGAGGTCGGCTACTGCAGCGGGATCGAGAACTACTCGCCGGCACCTGGCGGGCATGCCGGCCGGGCTCGCGGCCCTACACGCTGATCGACTACTTCCCCAAGGATTTCCTGCTGATCATCGACGAGATCGCACGTGACGCTGCCGCAGCTGCGCGCGATGTACAACGGCGACCGCAGCCGCAAGGAGGTGCTGGTCGAGCACGGCTTCCGCCTGCCCAGCGCCTGGACAACCGGCCGCTGCGGTTCGAGGAGTTCGAGGAGCTGTGGAACCAGGTGCTGTTCGTCTCGGCCACGCCGGGCCAGTACGAGCTGGAGAAGTGCGGCGGCGAGGTGGTCGAGCAGATCATCCGCCCGACCGGGCTGGTCGACCCGCCGATCGACGTCCGCCCGGCGCGCGGGCAGGTGCCGGACCTGCTGGAGGCGGATCAAGCAGCGGAGCGGCGCCGGGCGAGCGGATGCTGATCACCACGCTGACCAAGCGGCTGGCCGAGGACCTGGCGAGTACATCCAGCAGCGAGGGCTTCCGCTGCAAGTACCTGCACAGCGAGATCGACACGCTGGAGCGGGTGGAGATCCTGCGCGACCTGCGGCGAGGGCAAGTTCGACGTGCTGGTGGGCGTGAACCTGCTGCGCGAGGGGCTGGACCTGCCGGAGGTGTCGCTGGTGGCGATCCTCGACGCCGACAAGGAGGGCTTCCTGCGGAGCGAGACCTCGCTGATCCAGACGATCGGCCGCTGCGCCCGCAACGTCAACGCCGAGGTGATCCTGTACGCCGACACGGTGACGCCGTCGATGCAGCAGGCGATCGACGAGACCAACCGCCGCCGCGAGGTGCAGCTCAGATACAACCAGGAGCACGGCATCACGCCGGAGACGATCCACAAGGCGATCCGGCGCGGGCTGGAGCTGGAGCTGGCCGGGAGTCGCAAGGCCCGGGAGGCCGTCAGCATGGACGCCAAGACGTACAGCCGCACGGAACTGATCGAGCAGATGACCAAGGAGATGTTGGAGGCAGCGGAGCGGCTGGAGTTCGAGGTGGCGGCGGGGCTGCGGGACAAGATCCAGCAGCTCAAGGACGCCCCGGTGCTGGTCGGGGCGAACGGGCAGGAGTGGGTGGACCCGGACGCGATGGACGCGGGCACGGCGCGGCGGGGCAAGGGTACCAAGGGCCGGCGCGGGCCGCGGGGGCATGGGGGCGGGCGGTGATATCCGGTTCTGTCGGCCCGGCCGGGGCTGCAACAGTCACAAGACAGAATCCATTGGAGGTTGTTGGCTGCCCAGGACTTGCGTCCCGGGCTGTTTCCTGTTGCCCCTGGCGGGGCTGCGAGCAACGATGGGCAGCGGTCCTAGAATTCTGCATGCCGGGTGCCACCGCAGGCGAACCGGCGGGGAACCCGGCAGGCAAGAAGGAGCACGCGATGAATATTTTTGTCGGCAATCTGGCCAGCGACATGACGGATGACGATTTGAGGCAGGCGTTCAGCGTCCACGGGCAGGTGGCCTCGGCATCCGTGATCAAGGACCGCGACACGGGCCAGGTCCGCGGCTTCGGCTTTGTCGAGATGCCCAACGATGATGAGGCCCGCGCAGCGATCGCCGCGCTCAACGGCAGCGACCTGAAGGGCAAGGCCCTGCGGATCAGCGAGGCGAGGAGCCAGGGCGGCCCGCGCGGCGGCGGGGGTGGCGGCCGGGGCGGCGGCGGAGGCCGGGGCGGACGCGGCGAATACTAAGGGGCTGTTTCCAGAACAGGAGCCCTGGCGGACAATCCTTCGACTGCGCTCGGGACCGGGGTTGCCAGTGGCAGACAGCGGTGCCGCGGCGGGCGTGACAAATACTAACGCAGGTCCCACAGGCAAGCGATGCTGCGAGATTGCAGCAGGAGACGGTGGTATGATGGCTGCAAAGTCCGGCGACCACGTAAAGGTCCATTACACAGGCAAGCTCGAGGATGGTTCGGTGTTCGACTCCTCGGCCAACCGGGAGCCCCTGGAGTTCACGATCGGTGAGCAGGAGGTGATCCCGGGCTTTGAAAGCGCCGTCGTCGGGATGAGCCCGGGGCAGTCGAAGACGCAGACCATTCCGGTGGACCAGGCCTACGGCCCCCGGCGAGACGAGATGGTGATCACCCTCGACCGGAAGGAGGTCCCCCGGGAGATCCAGCTGCAGGTCGGGCAACGACTGCGGATGCACCAGGAAGGCCGCGATATCATCGTCACCGTGACAGGGATCACCGAGCAGGACGTCACGCTCGATGCCAACCACCCGCTGGCCGGACGGAACCTCGTCTTCGACATCGAGCTGGTCCAGATCGGGGCGGAGTAAAATCACCAACCCCATGAACCGACTGCCCCGTGGAAGAATCCTGCTGCTGATACTCGTGGTCGCGGCGGCCCTGGCGGGCTTTGCAGCCGTGACCGCCGTCATCTACACAGCCGGCACCGGGACGCGCAGCGTCGGGGCAGCGGTTTTCGCGTTCGCGGCGCATCACAATCGCATGCCGGCGTCCTTCGATGAGATGGTCCAGGCCGGCTACGCCCGCGCGACCGGCGCGGAGGGTGAGTACCTGCTGCTAGCCGGGCCACGGGAGCAGCCGCTCGGGGCGGCCGTGGCGATCCGCTATTTCGACGTGCCATGGGCCGTACAGCCGGAGCAGCTCGTCGAGCGGGACAAGGGCGTTTTCTGGCGCGATCAGCCGGAGCAGCGAGCCCTGCTCGTCCGGCACAGGCAGCCGCCCTGGGTGGTGCGGGCCCTGGGCGGGCGGATGGCGATGGCGTTTCCGGTGGAGCTGTACCGGCAGCTGAGCCGGGGCGTCAGCCCGCAGACGCGGGGGGGGGCTCAGCGCTAACGACCCCATCCACCTGACAGCCCTGCCCTTTCCTGCTATCGTACCGGCATGTTTGTCGCGAGGATGCCGAACCATGCGCAACGAACACGTCCTGGAGTCAACGGTCGAGGCGATCGGCGGGACGCCACTTGTGGAATTGGGCCGGATCGGGCGGGCGGCCGGCGGGCGGATTCTCGCGAAGCTCGATTACCTGAACCCCGGCCTTTCCAAGAAGGACCGCATTGCGCGGCAGATCATCGAGGACGCGGAGGCGGCGGGCCTGCTGCGGCCGGGCCAGACGGTGGTCGAACTGACGAGCGGCAACACGGGGACGGGGCTGGCGATCGTCTGCGGGATCAAGGGCTACCGATTCGTGGCGGTCATGAGCAAGGGCAACAGCGTCGAGCGGGCCCGAATGATGCGGGCGCTGGGTAGCGAGGTGGTGCTGGTCGATCAGCTGCCGGACTCCAGGCCGGGTGAGGTCTCGGGCGGGGACCTGGCCCTGGTGGAGCAGACCTGTCAGCGGATCGTCGGGGAGCGCGGCGCCTTTCGGGCCGACCAGTTCAGCCTGGAGGGCAACTTCCGGGCGCACTACCTGCACACGGGGCCGGAGATCCTGCGACAGTGCGGCGGCAGGCTCGACGCCTTCTGCGATTTCGTCGGCACGGGCGGGACGTTCGCCGGCTGCGCTGCCGCCTTCAAGGAGCACAACCCCGCGATCCTCTGCTACGTGGTCGAGCCGGCTGGGGCGGCGGTGCTGGCGGGTTGCGCGGTCACGCATGCCAGTCATCAGATCCAGGGCGGCGGGTACTCGATGGGGAAGTTGAAGATGCTGCGGCCTGAGCAGATCGACGGCTACCTGCAAGTGACGGACAAGGAGGCGATCGGCTGCGCGCGGCGGCTGGCGAGGGAGGAAGGCATCTTCGCGGGGTTCTCCAGCGGGGCGAACCTGGCGGCGGCACTGCAGCTGCTGGCGGGTCCCTGCCAGGGCAAGACGGTGGCGATCCTGATGTGCGATTCGGGGTTGAAGTATCTCAGTACGGGGTTGTGGGGGTGAGACCTGCTGCCGGTCGATCGTGAAACAAGACCGACCGCAGTCCCGCCAGTGCCGCAGGCGAAAGCAAGCCGGCCGGACCACTTGGGTTCGGCCGGCTCTGGTCAGGTCCTACAGGGCCGCTGTGCGGCCCTGAGTCGAATCCGTTTTCCTTTGGCGGCGTTGGTGGGCTGTGCCCACTCTACGTCCGGCAACCGCCGTTCCACGTCGAGTGGTGGGCAATGGCCCACCCTACAAGTCTACGTCGAGTCGCCGGTGGCCTCGGCCGCGGCGGCGGCCGCCGGCTCGGCCTTAACCGGCTCGTTGTCGGCCCGGAAGATCAGATTCTTCTTGCCTTCCTCTTCCTGGACGTCGGCGGTGATGTGGTTGCGGCCGGCGTACTCGCCTCGCAGGATGCCTTCGCTGAGCGGGTCCTCGATCAGATGCCCGATCGCGCGCGCAGCGGCCGGGCGCCGAACTTCTCGTCGGTCCCCTTGTCGACCAGGTACTCCTTGGCGGCGGGCGTCGAGCTCCAGCGTCACGCCGTGCTCCTTGAGGCGCTTGGCGATCTTGCTGGACCTCCAGCGCCACGATGTCGGTCATGTCCTTGCGGGTCAGCTTGTGGAAGACCACGACCTCGTCGACGCGGTTGAGGAACTCGGGCCGGAAGTAGCGCTCCAGTTCGCCCTTGAGGACCTCCTTCATCTTCTCGTAGGTGACGTTCTCGTCGCGGCTGCTCGAAGCCGAAGCTTCGCTGGTTGGTGATCCGGTCGGCGCCGATGTTGCTGGTCATGATCAGGACGATGTTCTTGAAGTCCACCTGCCGGCCGAAGGAGTCGGTCAGGTGGCCTTCCTCCATGATCTGCAGCAGCATGTTGAAGACGTCGGGGTGCGCCTTCTCGATTTCGTCGAGCAGGACGACCGCGTAGGGCCGGCGGCGGATGCGCTCGGTGAGCTGGCCGCCCTCCTCGTATCCGACGTAGCCCGGAGGCGCGCCGATCAGGCGGCTGACGTTGTGCTTCTCCATGTACTCGGACATGTCGATCTGGATGAGGCTGTCGTCGTCGCCGAACATGAACTCGGCCAGGGCCTTGCACAGTTCGGTCTTGCCGACGCCGGAGGGGCCGATGAAGATGAACGAGCCCATCGGGCGGTTGGGGTCCTTGAGGCCGGAGCGGGCGCGGCGGATCGCGCGGGCGATCGCCTTGATCGCCTCGTCCTGGCTGACGATCCGCTTGTGCAGTTCGTCCTCCAGCTGCAGGAGGCGCTGGGCCTCGTCCTTCTCCAGGCGCGTGAGCGGGATGCCGGTCATGCGAGCGACGACCTCGGCGATGACTTCCTCGTCGACGATGCCGTCGACTTCCTTGGCCCGGTCGCGCCACTTCTGGACGATCTCATCGCGGCGCATCCGCAGGGACTCGACCTTGTCGCGCAGCTCGGCGGCCCGCTCGTAGTCGGCGGCCTTGACGGCCTCGTCCTTCTCGGCCTGCATCCGCTCGATGTCCTTCTCGACGTCGGCCAGGTTCGGGCGGCTTGGTCATGCTGCGAAGACGGACGCGTGCCCCGGCCTCGTCGATCACGTCGATGGCCTTGTCGGGCAGGCACCGGCCGGTGATGTAGCGGGTGGACAGCTCCACCGCGCCCTTGAGGGCGGCGTCGGTGATGTGCACGCGGTGGTGGGCCTCGTAGCGGTCGCGCAGGCCCTTGAGGATTTCGACGGTCTCCTCCTTGCTGGGGGCCTCGACGATGATCTGCTGGAACCGCCGCTCCAGCGCGCCGTCCTTCTCGATGTACTTGCGGTACTCGTCGAGGGTGGTGGCGCCGATGCACTGGATCTCGCCGCGGGCCAGCGCCGGCTTGAGGACGTTGGACGCGTCGATCGCGCCTTCGGCCCCGCCGGCGCCGACCAGCGTGTGCAGCTCGTCGATGAAGAGGATGACGTTGCCCGCGCGGCGGACCTCGTTCATCACGGCCTTGATCCGTTCCTCGAACTGCCCGCGGTACTTGGTGCCGGCGACCATCATGGCCAGGTCGAGCACGACGATCCGCTTGTCAGCGAGCAGCTCGGGCACGTCGTTGCCGATGATCTTCTGGGCCAGGCCCTCGACGATGGCCGTCTTGCCGACGCCGGCCTCGCCGAGCAGCACCGGGTTGTTCTTCGTCCGGCGGCAGAGAACCTGGATGACCCGTTCGATCTCGCCGACGCGGCCGATGACCGGGTCGAGGTTGCCCTGGCGGGCCAGTTCGGTCAGGTCGCGACCGAAGGAGTCCAGGGCCGGGGTCTTGCTCTTGCTCCGCTTCTGCGCATCCGGCATTTCGCCGGTCGGATTGGTTTCTTCCTGGTTTTCCATACCAGCCCCCAAGAGGTTCAACACCTCTTCCCGGACCTCTTCGAGCTTCAGGCCCAGGTTCATGAGCACCTTTGCCGCGATGCCTTCCCGCTCGCGCAGCAGTCCGAGGAGAAGATGCTCGGTGCCGACGTAGTTGTGGTTGAGGTTGCGGGCCTCCTCGATGGCGTACTCGATGACCTTCTTGGCCCGAGGCGTCTGAGGCAGTTTGCCCATCGGGACCATCTCGGGCCCGCTCTTGACCATCTTCTCGACCTCCAGGCGGACCTTCCGCAGGTCGACGTTCATCTTTTTGAGGACGGTCGCCCCGACGCCGGTGCCCTCCTTGACCAAGCCCAGCAGGATGTGCTCGGTCCCGATGTACTCGTGGTTGAAGCGCTGGGCCTCCTGGTTGGCCAGGGCCATCACCTTGCGGGCTCGATCTGTGAAGCGTTCAAACATCGGATCAATCTCCATTGCGGTCTATCCTAACTTATTCTAGTCTTGCGTAACGGGCGCCGTCCCTGCCGCCCCGCGTTTCTCATCACTTCCGATACACCGATCATTTGCCCTCGTGCCCGTCGGGATCGGCTGCGCCCCAGGGCGTCGGGCACGGACTGCGCCGTACGGCCTGACCGGCCGATAACCATACGGCTGCGGCCTGCGACGGCCGGCATCGCGGCAAAAACCAGGATGTAAAGAGGCTTTCCCGCGGGAAGGCGTCGAAGGGGCTTGCGATGGCCGCACGTCAGCCACGAAGCCCCCATCCGAAAGGCGCTCTGGGGAGGGGCGCAACACTACGTTCCGCTCTTGCCCGCTTCTACCGAACATTGTAGGTCGTCTCGCACCGGCCATCAAGGGTTCGCGGCGTTCTCGGCAAGAGGCGCCGCTGGAAGGCGTATCGGCATCCGCGAGAGGGTTTTGCACCTGATACTCGATAGTCGGAAATCCTCGCCAAGTTAAGGCCGAAGTCGCCTCCGGATCAGCCCATACACCCGCACGGACCTAGTCACAGCCGCAATCCAAGGTCCGAAAATGTCGGATAGTATATGCACGTCCTCGCGTCCGCGACAGCTAGCGGCGCGAATTTATTCGTACGTAGGAACGGATCAATACGCGTCGGGAGGGACCGCTGCCTGCACGACCTTGACGGAAGCACCGGATGCGTTGGTCGGCGCCGATCCGGCATGCAGGCACAACATGAAGACTGGCAAGCAGTTGTCACTACGGATGATCGCCCTGCCCTGCCCCGCCCCGCAAGGCCTGGCGAATCTCCTGCTCGAATCGGCCGCGCCGGTCGACCTGGTCAAGACGGCGCCATTGGCGTCTGGCCAGGTCGTCCGCACCGGTGGCGGCCTGCACCTTCGCCAGCAGCCAGTTGAGGTCGGGTTGTTCGTCATCGTACCGGGCCGCCTGGCGCAGGAATGCCTTGGCGCGGGTCCATTCGCCAGCTGTGGCGGCCTGGCACGCCAGCCTCGATCCGGCTGCTGGCATATAGACGCAGGTGCGCGTCGTGCACCTGTCCCATGCGGCGCAGGAGGAGCATTTGCGCAGCGATCCAAATCCCAGCCGCCACGATGGCAGCGGCGGCGGCATAGGTTCCCAGTGTCACCGGCATCACCAGGACGCCCAGGAGTGCCACCTCGGCGGAGAGCAGAAAACCTCCGGCCAGGACCAGTCCCCGTCGCGGGCGCTGCAGAGCGATCAGCCCGCTACCGGGGGCCAGGACGTTCAGCCACAGGGCGCGGCGAAGTCGGTCAAGGGCCGGCCAGTCGCGCGGCAGGGCCTCAATTCGCGAGAGTTCGTCGACGGGCATGGCCTCCCAGGAGAGGCTGCCGCTGCGCCCTTGGCCGGGCCAGAGGCGCCGGGCGCGACTGGCAATACGACGAAGCCGAGCTGGACCGGGCCGGCCTGCCGGCCGCGACCGTTGAGGGCGCGGATCCATTTCACTTCCAGCCAATTGCTTCCCCATGACAGATCGACCTTGATCGCATGCCGACATGCGGAGTCAGCGTTGGGCACTCTTCGGCGCGCAGGCGCGGCACACGAAGTCTCCCGCGGACTGTACGCACGCCCGTTCCTTTCAGGCCGAGCGAATCCTTGTGGGCCGCGGCAAGTCGCCGGGATTCTTGCATCTGTTTGTGGATGTCTCCCCCGGCCTCGCGGCTGAGCCGACGGCGGACGCGCCGCACATCATCGACCGGGGTCTGTTCGCCGGAGCGAGCAGCGGCAGCAGATTTACCCATGGTCCGCCTCCTGCAGCATATCGGGCGTCACGATGAGCGGCGGGACCCGTCCGAGCCGCAAGCAGATCACCGCGAGATGCATGCGCTTGTTAGGATTAGCCAGGTGCCGCACATTCCACGTCAGGTAGAGCTCATGGTGGGACCGTTGCGTCTCCCACCATTCCGTGCTCGACGCCCGCCACCCGGCGCTCTTTGCATCGGTGCGCGTGCTGACACAAGCACTGAAGAAACTGCTCTCGATATACACTCGGGCCATGGGTACATTCTATCAGAAGCCACTGCCGGCCACAGCGCCGTGCCTGGCACTTCACTTCGCTTCCAGCCAATTGCTTCCCCAGGACAGATCGACCTTGACCGGCACGTCCAGCGGCAGGGCCGCGACCATCTCGCGCCGGACCATATCCGCCAGGGTCTCCACCTTAGCGGCCGGCAGCTCAAAAACAGACTCGTCATGCACCTGGATGAGCATGTGGGTGTCGCTCAGGGGCCCAGCGGCCCAGCGGCCCCACGGGTCGATCCGGCCGTGCACCGCCACCATCGCCTTCTTCATCATGTCGGCGGCGGTGCCCTGGATGACCGAGTTGATAGCGAGGCGCTCGGCCTGGGCACGGATACCGGGGTTTCGCGAGCCGATGCCGGTGATGGGCCGGCGCCGACCCATGAGGGTCTGCACGTAACCGTTGGCCTCGGCGAAGCGGATGCACTCGTCGATGAAACGGCGGATGCCCGGGTACTGCTGGAAGTAGCGGGCGATGAAGTCCTTGGCCTCGACGTTGCTCATGCCGGTCTGCTGGGCAAGGCCGTGGGCGCCCTGGCCGTAGATGATGCCGAAGTTGACGGTCTTGGCCCGGCTGCGCTGCTGGCCGGTCACCTGCTCCAACGGGACGCCGAAGACCTGGCTGGCGACAAACGCGTGAATGTCGCGGTCCTCGCGGAAGGCGGCGACCAGGCCGGGGTCCTTGGTGAAGTGGGCCAGGATCCGCAGCTCGATCTGCGAGTAGTCGCCGGCCACGAGGCGCCAGTCCGGCTCGCCCGGCACGAAGGCCCGGCGGATCTGGCGGCCCAGCTCGGTCCGCATGGGGATGTTCTGGAGGTTGGGGTCGCTGGAGGACAGGCGGCCGGTGACGGCGCCGATCTGGTTGAAGCTGGTGTGCACACGGTGCGTCCGCTTGCTGATCATGGTCGGCAGCGTATCGACGTAGGTGCCCTTGAGCTTGCCGAGCTCGCGGTATTCCAGCACGAGCTTCGGGACGGGGTTGTCGCTGGCCGCGGCCAGCTCGACCAGGACGCCAGCGTCGGTGCTGCGGCCGGTTTTGGTCTTCCGCACGACGGGCAGTCTGCATCTGGTCGAAGAGGACCTCCGCCAGCTGGCGCGTCGAGTCGATGTTGAAGGGATGGCCGGCCAGGTTCTGGATCTCGCCGCGGAGGTCCTCGATCCGTTTGTCGAGCTGGCGACCCATGTCGGCCAGGACGGTCGTGTCGATCTTGACGCCGCGGCACTCCATGGCGGCCAGCACCTCCACCAGGGGCATCTCAACATCGTGGAAGAGCCTGGCCACGCCCATGGTCTCCAGGACCGGCGAGAGTCGCTCGCGGAGCTGCCAGGCGACGTCGGCGTCTTCGGATGCATACTGGCAGACCCGCTGCGTGGGGACCTGGTCCATGCGGGCCTGGGTACGACCCTTGCCGATCAGGTCGGTGATCGGGATGGTCCGGTAGCCGAGAATCTCCTGGGCCAGCCGATCGAGACCGTGGCTGGGGCGGTCGGGGTCGGCCAGGAAGCTGGCGATCATCGTGTCGAAGGTCACGCCGCGGAGCCGCACGCCGGCCTGGCGAAGCACGATCATGTCGTACTTGATGTTCTGTCCGACCTTGGCGATGGTCGCGTCCTCGAGGATCGGACGGAGTCTCTCGAGCACCCTGTCCTCGGCGAGGATCGCACCGGCTGTCGAGCGGATGGGGATGTAATAGCCCTGGCCGGCCTGCCAGCTGAAGCTCATGCCGACGAGGTCGGCATCGACCGGTGCGATCGAGGTGGTCTCGGTGTCGACGGAGAACTCCTTGACCTTGGCCAGGGCCTTCAGGAAATCCTCGAACTTGTCGCGGTCATCGATCAGCTGGTAGTTGCCGGAGACCTGCTGCACCTCCATGTGGCTAAACAGGTCGCCCACCGGGCCGCCCGCGGCGCCGGCCTGCGCCGGGGCGAGGTCCCGGGCGACCAGCCGGGTGGCCGCGACCTCCGGCGGCTCGTCATCGCCGAAGAGGCTGGCGGGAATCTTCGGGACCGGCGCCGATTCCAGCTGCCGGAGCAACCGCTCGAAGCCGAGCTGGCGGAAGATCGGTTCGATGCGCTCGCGCCGGATGCCGGTGAACGCGAGCTTCTGCAGGTCGACCTCGATCGGCACGCTGCGGTGCAACGTGACCAGCTGGCGCGTGGTCTTGATGCGATCGCCGTACTTGATGAGGTTCTCGCGGAGCTTGGGGGTCTGCTCGTCGGCGTGCTTGAGGACCTCCTCGGCGGTGCCGTATTTCATGATGAGCCTGGCGGCGGTTTTGGACCCCACGCCCGGGATGCCGTCGATGTTGTCGACGCTGTCGCCGCTGAGGGACTGCACCTCGACGGCCTTGTCCGGCGGGTAGCCCTTCTCGGCGATCAGGTCGGCTGGGCCGATGGTCGTGTCCTTGCCGGCGTCGTACATGTAGACCTTGTCGGAGAGGAGCTGGTCGAGGTCCTTGTCCTTGCTGACCATGTACACTCGCACGTCTTCGTCGCGGAGGCGTTCGACCAGCGTGGCGATGATGTCGTCGGCTTCGTAGCCGGGCAGCACGAGGATGGTGATGCCCGCCTCGGTGAGGATCTCCGCGATCCGCTTGATCTGCTGCGGTAGATCCTCCGGCATGGGCGAGCGGTGGGCCTTGTAGTCGGCTGCGATCTGCATGCGGAAGACCTCGGCCTCGCCGCTGTCGAGGACCATGGCCAGGTAGTCGGGCTTCTTGTTTTTGATCAGCGACAGGAGCATCTGCAGGAAGCCGTAGGTGGCCTTGGTCGGCTCGCCGGACGGCGCGGTCAGGGCTGCGAACGGGCCGTAATAGCAGCGATAGATCTGGGCGTGGCCGTCGATCAGGTAGAGGCTCTTGGTTGTCTTCGGGGTGTTTGCCATTGCGGATCACTCCACCATCAGCTGCCCCTGCATCGTCGTGAGGCACTGACCGCCGACCTTGACCGCCAGCGACCCGTCCGCCTGGCGGCTGGCCCGGATCAGGACCTGGCCGACCCGGCCGCTGGCCGGCGTCTGCAGGCATTCCAGCACGGCCTCGCCATCCGTCAGTACAACCATATTATGTAGTATTGCATATGCCGCCAGGGGCCCGTGGACGCTGCCGGTCACGGGGTCCTCGTCGATCCCGGCCGCGGGGGCGAAGAAGCGCGACTGCAGCGTGACAGCGGCGCTGACCGCGCGGCGCGTGGTCAGGCACACGCCGCGCACACCGTTGATCTTGCAGAACTGTCCCAGGTCGCGGAAGCTCGGCGCGGCCGCCTGCAGGACCTGGAAGTCCTTCACGGGAACGATGAGGTCCTGGTCCTGCGTCTGCTGGATCGGCAGGTCCGGGACCACCTGAGAAAACTCGATGCCGCAGAGCTCCGCGAGGCGCATCGGGTCGATCGCCTTGCGGACGAGCTTGGGGGCCGGCATGTGCAGCCAGAGGACCTCCCGCGAGTTGATCCGGTCCGGTTCGACGGCGAGGATGCCCGAAAGAGTCTCGATCCGTAGCGGCCGGGCCGCATCGCGCCACCGCCCCACTTGCCGGAGGACGTGCGCGGTGGCCAGGGTCGCGTGGCCGCACATGCGGACCTCCACCTGTGGCGTGAACCAGCGGATGCGGATGTCGGCGCCAGCTGTGCCGGGTCGCAGGACGTAGGCGGTCTCGCTGAGGTGGATCTCAGCGGCGATGGCCTGCATGAGGTCCTCGGTCAGCTCGTCGGCGTCGAGCACGACGCCAGCCGGGTTGCCGCGAAACCGCCTGGGGGTAAAGGCATCGGCGATGTAGTACTGATAACGGATCATGGATATCGCTCCTGGGTATGCAGACTCGTGTCCGCCTGAGACTGTAGCCAAACGGCCGGCTGCGTCTATAGTAGCCGGTGCGGATTGCCGCCCTAACGCGGAAGGCAGCACGAGGCAGACGATGTCGTTGGCGGCTGCCCGCAAGCCGGCCCTGGGCCAGGAAGGGAGCGTACAATGGCCAGAACGTCCGATAATGCCGACTTGCTCCGGCCTGGCTGGTGGACTTGTCGCAATGGTTCGCTGCTGGCGAACCCCCTGCCCTCCGTCAGCCAGCTTCTGGTTGCCATGCTGGCGGTCGGCTTACTCGTGCTTGCCAGCTGCCAAGAGATCTCTGACCACATCCCCCCGCCGTCGATGGGAGTCTGCGGCTAGCGCTCCTCCGCCCATGTATGCGTATCCTGCTGAGCCACAAGTAGTTACATCATACACGTGGGACCAGGTGCTTTCCCGGTACCGCGGTCAGCCGCTGGTGCTTTGCCTCTGGCGAGTTGTCGATCCACTGGCGGCGCCGGCGTTGCGACGTGCTGCCGATGTCCAAGCCGAATATGCCGCCGGGTCAGTCCTTGGCGTGAACCTCGACTCGCCAGATGACTGGCTTTCCAGTGCGGTCCCTGTGCTTCGAGAGGCCGGGGCAAGCTTCCCGGTTGTGGTGGTCCCAGCCAGCCAGCAGGCCGTGATTCTACAGAAGCTGGGATTGCGGGAGGCACCCCGGTCAGCGGCATACGTCATCATTGGCGTGCTCGGTACACCGATTGCGACACGATCTGCGTTCCAGCCGAGCCGATCGCCCCGAGCATCTGGGCAGGTTGCGGCTGAAGCCCCTGCCACGAGGCCGGTGGTGGCCCCAGTTGCTGCCAGCAGCAGCCCGGCCGCGGTCTTTGCCGCCCCTGGACAGGCGCCGAAGACCCTGGCCCAACCGGTGCGGGACATGCTGTTCTACAGACTTCGGCTGGTACGGGCGGCGGACGGCGTGGTCGTAGGCCAGGTTAACGGCGTGGGCTTTGCCAGGGACCTGGACGAGGCAGTTAGGGGACAGACCAGCCAAGGTGCGAACGACATGGCTGGCTGGCTGCAGACGGCCGCCCTCCAGCTGATCGCTGCGGCCAAGCCTGGCACCCGGATGGCGGTTGCGCCAGCGGAGTACGAGCCGGCAGGGACGGGCGAATCGGCCGAGGAGGCAGGGCTGGCCTTCAGCCAGGCGGTTGCGGCCGCCGTGAGGGCCCAGGGCAGGGGGGTGACAGGCCCAGCCGAGGTCCGCACGAGGATGAGAGGAGCTCGGCATTGCGGAGGAGCTTCTCGAGCAGAGGCCGGGCTTGTTGGGGATCGGGCTGGGGACAGAGTACGTGGTGACCGGCACCGTATCATTTGTTCGGGCGAGGGGGTCCCAGGACCGGCAGTAGGGGGGTCAGGCAGGCCGATCCTGGTCATCCTCATCGGCGTCGTCTTCCGGGCGTTTCCAGGAGTCGGCCTCGTCGATGTCATCGACCTCGCGCTGGATCTGGCGGAACATCTTCTCCTGGAGGGGGGCGAGGCGCTGGTACATCTGAACGGTCGCCTGGTAAGCCTGGACCATGGTCTCGATCTTCATGAGCTGCCACTTGAGGAGGCAGGCCTCTTCCTTGACGTTGCTGAAGGGGTTGCAGCGGAGGACGATCCGGCCGGGCTGCGTCTGTTCCGCGAACTCGCAATTTTCGCACTGCAGCATGTGAGGCCTCCTGGTCGTTGGTGGCTGGGGTCGGGCTGACCGTCAGCCGGGATCTATCATACTGTAGGAGCCCGCACGTTAGAAGCCCAAGGTGCGGGGCAGAGGCGTTCCACGTGGAACGGAGGCTGGCGGTCGGACCGTTCGGTCTACGGTAGCGACCTTGGCGTTCCACGTGGAACGGCCTTTCAAACGGCGCGTCTCGCCCCTACAATACGCGCGATCGCAGGAGACAGACTATGTCCAAACGCCCCCCACGGCTTGGCCGCGGCCTGGAGTCGCTGATTGGCTCGGCTGACTTTTCTGTGGCTGAGCCGCAGCCCGTCAGCCGGCCCGCCCCCGCGTCGGTGCCCGTCGCACCCACGGGGCCGGTCGTACAGTCGATCCCCCTCGGCCGGATCGAGCCGAACCCCTTTCAACCCCGGCAGCAGTTTGATGACACGGGCCTGGCGGAACTGGCTCAATCGATCAAGACCGATGGTATCCTCCAGCCCATCACCTTGCGGCAGGTGGAGTCTCGGTACCAGATCATCGCAGGCGAGCGGCGGTGGAGGGCCGCCCAGCTGGCGGGGCTGACCGAAATCCCCGCGATCGTCCGCGCGGCCGATGACAACGAGATGCTGGTCCTGGCCCTGGTGGAGAACATTCAGCGCGAGGATTTGAACGCGATTGAGAAGGCGCAGGCGTATGAGGCACTCCGCCGGACGCTGAACATGCCGATCGAGCAGCTGGCCCGCCGGCTGGGGCAGGACCGGTCTACAGTCTCTAACTACTTACGGTTACTAGAGTTAGACGAGTCGCTCCAGTCACAGATTCGCTCCGGGCAGTTGTCGATGGGGCACGCACGGGCGCTTCTGGCGCGCAGAGGAGCACCGAATTCGACTCGCGCGGAACATATTGCAGCAAGATCTGTCGGTCCGTGCGATCGAGCGTCAGGTGCAGCTACTGCGGGCCGGCAAGCCAGCCGTGAAGGAGGCGGAGCCCCGGCCGCACGTACGGCAGCTGGAGGAGCGTTTCGTGCAGTCGCTGGGGGCTCGGACGCGGATCCGGGAAGGGCCCCGGGGCAAGAGCGGCCGGATCGTGATCTATTATCGGACCCTCGATGATTTCGACCGGATCTGCGATCGACTCCACGTGGACACCGAGGGCCTGTAGGGAAGACGTCTGTATAATCTTCTATAACATAATAACACGCCGGACACGGACGGTCCGGCTCGAACTCGCAGCCCGGAGGCGGATGCCCGGACATCATGAGCCAGAATCCTTTCTCGCACGAGTTTCCGATCGGCCGGTTTTCCGGCCAGTGTGCCCGCTGCTCGACTCCCCTGCAGCCGGGGCAGGTGTATTACGCGGTGATCTGGCAGCAGGACGAGCAGTACATTCGGCAGGACTTCGACGAGGCGTGCTGGGGCGAGGCGCCAGCCGACTCCCTGGGCGTCTGGCGGGCCCGCGTGCCGCTGCCGGAGCATCGTCCGCGTCCCAAGCGGGTGCCGTCGCAGCCTGCTCCTGAGCGTCTTCGAGCGGCTGGGCGAGGGCGACGGGGCGGCGGCGGCGAAGCTGCGCTTTGTGCTGGCGCTGCTGCTGCTGCGGCGCAAGATCCTCCGTGACGGCGGCCTTCGCGACGCCGACGGCGTGCAGGTATGGCGCATGCGGCGCCCGGCGGACGAGGCGGAGTTCGACGTGGTGTGCCCGCCGCTGACACCGCAGGACACGGAGGAGCTCTCGCAGCACTGGCGGATCTGCTGGCCGGTCTCGAAGAGCAGAACGAGGCGGTGGAGTGAGGGAGGCAGGGGCAGTGACAGGATGACAAGATGACAAGGTGACAAGGTGCAACGGCAACGACAATCTCACCGCAGGGGCGCCGAGGACGCGGAGAAGACCTCAGCCAGAAGGCAACGCTTGCGCCTGCACCCGTCCGTTCTCCTGCTGCCGCTGGCGCTGGTTCTGTTGACGGGCTGTCCGCCGCCGGCCAAGCCTCCGCCCGCGGCGCCTTCCGCACCGCCGGCGCTGTTGCCGGTCGACGAGGCGGTGGCCGCGGTCAACGGCAACATCGCGGGGATCACGGAGAGCCTCGCGTCGGGCAACATCCACGTGGACGCCGTCTTCCACGACGAGGACGGCAAGGCGCACCAGTACCGGGACCTGCGCGGCGTGTTGCGGTTCTTCCCGCCGCACTACCTGTATCTGGAGGTCGGCGCGACGGTCGAGCCGTCGGCGTTGCAGGTCGGCAGCAACGAGCGGCTGTTCTGGGTAGCCGTCAAGCCGAAAGCGCAACGACCTCTGGTGGGGCCTCTGGTCGGACCTGCGGGCCGGGGAGGCGTACGGCCTGCCGCTCTCGCCGGACATGGTGCTGGCGGCGATGGGTCTGTCGCGGCTGCCGGGGGCGGGCGAGGGGTTGCGCGGCCCGGTACCGCGCGTGGACGAGGACGGCAATTACAGGTTATTGTACCTGGCCTCCTCGGGCGGCGCGCTGTGGATCCAACGGGAGTACCGGCTGGACCGGTTCGCACCGTACCTGCCGCTGGCGGTCACCTTCCGCCTGCCCGACGGCACGGTGCGGATGACGGCCGCCCTGGACCGGTACGAGCCGGTCGGTCGCTCGTCCGTGTACGTAGCCCGCGAGATCCGGATGTACTGGCCCGAGACGGAAGACACCCTTTCGATGCGGATCGGCTCGATCAAGTTCGATGCGGACTTCGGGCCTGGCGCGCGGGCCTACCAGATCCGCAGCACGATCCCGCGGAGCCGGTGGATCCGCGTCGGCAACGAACCGCGACGCGCCAAGCCGGTTACCCGGCCGCGGGCGGGGACGGAACCGGCGGCGAGCAGGCCGGCGCTTGCGGCCGCGCCGACAACGACCGAACCGGTAGCGAGCGAACCGGCGATGCCCGCGGAGGCGCCGGGGAGCGAACCGGCCGCGGCGCCGGAAGCGGTCGCTGCGCAGACGGCAACGTCGGAACCGACGGCGACGCAGGTTACGGCGCCGGAGCCGGTTTTGGCGCAACCCGGGCAGGGAGCGCCGGCGTCGGAGCCGGACTCCGTACCGCAGTAGGAGGCTCGGGCGAGAGCGCAACTGGATGGCGGAGCGGCAAACACATTGAGACGAATCGTCGCCGGACGGGTACGGCAATGAGGCAACGAACAACGACGGGGCAGGGGGGCCGGAGGCTACAGAAGCCTGCGCTTAGGGTCCGTTCAACAATCACCCCGCATCGACAGGACCGTGGCACCTCGCATGCCGCGCGCTGCACGCACAGCGGGATCACCTTATGCGCCGCGGCGGCGCTGTTGGCCGTCGCGATGCTTCCGGGAATGCTTCTCGCCGCCGGTCCCGTCGCGCCATCGGCCACGGCACCGACCACGGCGCCCGCCTCGCGACTCGCGTCGCAGCCGGCGTCGCAGCCAGCCGGTCCGGTCGCCTACCAGGACGGGGTACAGATCGACTGGTCGGCCCACCGGGTGCTGATCGCCGGAGAGGTCGTCCTGCGCGAGGGCGACCTGGAGTTGTTCGCCTGTTCGCCCGGCACCAAGGAGCACGAGAGCATCGTCCGGGTCCTGGCGCGGCCCTCTGCACATCTACCAGGCGCTCGGCCTGGCGGGCTTCGAGCCGGGCCATCCGCCGTATTATGACAATAAGATGAAACGCGTCATTCCGGCCGCCGGGGAGCGCCTGGAGGTCCTCGTCCGCTGGACGCAGGGCGGGCAGGCGCGCACGGCAGCGATCGAGGAGTGGCTCTACGACAAGAATCGCCACGGGCCATCATCGCGCATCGAGTGGGTCTTTGCCGGGTCGGTGCCCACCGAGGACGGGCAGGTCCTGGCTGACTACGACGGCACCGTGCTGACGGTGGTGGACTTCGACGGCCCCATCATCGCGGTAGCCGGCAGCCACTCCTCCAGCAACGCCGAACTGTGGCTGAGCGCGAACACCGAGCAGATCCCGCCGGTGGGCACGCGCGTGACGCTGATCGTACAGGGGGCGCGGCCGCGGGTGGTCTTCGGGGTCGATCGCTTCGGGCGGCTCAGCCGGGACGGCCAGCCCTCGCGCCTCCAGCAGTGGATACAGGCGGCGGGCGAGGCCGGTGGTTCGGCCACGGGGATCCTGCAGTACGATCCGGCGCTGCCGGACATCCAGGTGGAGCAGCTGCTGACCGCGCTACGACAGGCGGGCCTGCGCGAGACGGTGGCCGAGCCGCTGGCAGCCACGGCGGCCGCGGGTCCGGCCACCCAACGAACCGAGGTCGAGGAACAAGGCCTGGCGATCCTGCAGACGCTGGCGGATGTCAGCCGGCAGCTCGCCCTCGGCCATGGACGCGTTGGCGCGATCGGCGCGCAATCGCTACCGCAGGTTGAGCGAGCAGGCCGCCGCCGGGCACGCCGCGGCTGGGGCGGCGCGGGCCTTTGGCGGGCAAGGGGCGGCGAGCCAGGCGAGTCCGGCGAAGTAGTGATCAGCCGGGCTGGGTGGCGTGGCGCCCCTGACGTGCCGCCAGTGCCCTCACTGACGGATCACAGGCTACCGCCGGTGGGGGCACCGGCGGCACTGGCACGAGCACGCCTGCAAACACCGCAGGAGTGACACCCGGCACGGCCCTGGTCCGCGTCCCGGAGCGGCCGCGTCCACAGGACCGTGAACCCCACACGTCCGTTGGGCTAGACGCGGTCGTCGTGCGCCGGCATGGCCGGTGTCGCCGGCACCTGCATAAGATCAGTGATGACCGGGCCGCCGGTCGGCGCCTTGGCGGGATCGCGAACGTTACCCGCCCCGAGCGGTCCGCCGGATGTGAAGTGCCGCAAGCATATAGAGAATGGAAGCGTCATCTTGACGATCCCGATTGGAGACACGCCGGGCGAGACCTCGCAGGCACCCGGCGATATCCGTTTCGCCTGCGACGCCATGTGCGGCGGGCTGGCCCGCTGGCTGCGGGCCGTCGGCTACGACGCCACGTGGTCGCCGGACATCGATGACGGGCAACTGGTTCAGGAGGCCGATGTGCAGGGGCGGTTCCTGCTGTCCAGCGACAAGGGCATCTTCGAGCGTCGCCTGATCACCAGCGGCCAGGTACCCGCGCTGTTGATTCCCCGGGGGTTGCGGCGCCTGCAGCAGTTGGAGTATGTCGTCCAGCAGCTGCAGCTCCGGGTCCGCCCGCCCCGGTGCATGGCGTGCGGCGGGGCCCTGCTGCCGGCTGCCCGCGAGGAGGTCGCGGCGGAAGTTCCGGCCCGCAGCCTGGTCTGGGCCGGCCACTTCTACCGCTGCGGCCAGTGCGCCAAGGTCTTCTGGGAGGGCAGCCACTGGCGGCGGATCAGCAAGGTCCGCGAGGCGGCGGCGGGGCTGGTGGCTGACTCGCCCGGTTGAGCGTGTTGTCAGCCGCACCCGATCCGGCTACCATGGGCCCACCATGGCAAGAAACACCGACGCATCCCGGCAAGCGGAAGGGCTCAACCCGGCCCTGATCGGGCTGGCGGCCTGGGCCTTGCCCGGCCTGGGGCACTGGCTGCTGGGCCAGCGCAGCCGCGCGCTCATCGTGTTTGTCACGATCATGCTGACCTACTGGGCTGGGGTAGCCACCGGCGGGGTCCGTTACACGGTCGATCCCGGCGGCAACGCCCTGTGGTTTGTCGCGCAGGCGGGCGCGGGGCCGCAGGTCCTGGCCCTGTTCGCGGCCACGGCCCGGCGAAATGTCCCGGCCGTGCCCTGGCCCGACAGCGACATCGCGGTGATCTATGCCGGCGTGGCGGGACTGCTGAACATGCTGGTGATCCTGGATGCGATCGGCCGGGCCTGCGGCATCGAGCCGGCGTCGGTCGAGGCAGCGAAGTCCCCGGCTAGGCCACCCCCCGGCGGCAGCACGGGGCCCTGACGACTGAGCTGCGTGGATGAGGATGAGACTATCGTGTCGAACCTGACCCTGGCGATGCTGGCATACATGCCGATCTTCACCGGCCGCAGCCGGCTGCTGATGCTCTTGCCGCTGGTGCTGGCCATCAGCATCGTTCACAAGACGCTGCGCCAGCCGAAGCTGTCCGACGTGCCGCTGGCGGTGTTAGCCCTGTGGGCGACGATCGTAGCCGGCATGATCGGGCTGGGGATCGGGCTGCTGCTGATCTACCGGTTGTTCGCGTGAGACCGGGCGCGGATGGTCCCGCGGTACATCGGGGGGAGCATCCTTCCTGCTGAGCAAGCCCCCTATTTCAGATTTTCCGTGGTTTTGGATGCGATAGAAACGCCTTGTGGTGCTCGCTCCTGATTCGTACCATCAACCCGAGGCAGCATTTCCCCTTGACGCGTACTCTCCGAATCTGCTATACGATATATGGTTGCAGCAAAGGCAGTTGCTGCCGCGGCTGCTCCCCGCAGGAACTACGGGAGGACGGAAGCATCCCTGCCAGGAACGGGTTCAGGAGAAAGCTACTTGCGTTCTTGCATCCAGCAGCGTCGTCCAACCGGACGTCAGGAATACTCTACGATTGCGCCGAGACGATTCGGTGGTGCGGCCGCCCGGGGCCGCTCGGCGGCGTCATGCGTGGTGGCGGGGATTCTGGTGCTGCTGACCTTGGCGCGGCGCGGGCGGCGGTCGGCGATCCGCAGATCCGCACCGATCATCCGCTATATCCGGGCGAGTTGGCCTATTCGACGCTGGATCGCTTCGCGGAGAGCATCATCGGCAGCGGCGACTGGGGGTTGGGGCTGGGCAGCAGCGAGCGGGACGTGGCGCTGAAGCTGTGGCTCTGGAAGATCACCCACACGCTGCACGACTATACGCCGAAGCTCTGGACGCCATTGCACGAGTATCTCCGGGAGAAGTACAAGACCCACACGGCCGAGCACCCGACCCGCCCGGATCCGCTCCTGCCACCCCGCCTGTCGAGCGAGGACCAGGACAGCCTTCGCTGGACCTTCTCGTTCGGCTATGCCCTCTGCACGACGCAGCACGGCAACATCGGCCCGCAGATCCGCGCGATCGGACAGGCCCTCGGCAAGGACTGGCGCAGCCGCTCGGTGGACATTCCCGGCGACACCAACCACGAGATCTACTATGGCGGCAAGTGGCGGGTCTTCGACGTCAACGGTTGCACGCTGCTGTTTGGCAGCAGTGACGCCAAGGACGCCGAGCTCATGTCCTTTGGCGACGCCTTCGGGCCGAAGGCAGGTCCCAAGCACGCGGATCTGCTGGACAATGCGCCGCAGTTTAACGGCCGGTACCTGCCGAAGCTGGTCTGGGGCGATGTCGACTCGGAAGGCCTGCCCAAGCCGTACGTGTGGATGCGCGGCGTGCTGCTGGACCCTGCGCTCTACTGGGATGGCGACGAGGTGGACCAGAAGGCCGCGGTGCTCCGGCTGATGTACAACGCCGGCTATAACGCCTGCCCCATCCTGTACAGCCTCAAGAAGGGCGAGACGTTCACGCGTTGGTTCGACGGCGATGACGCCCGCAAGGAGATGAACCTGCCCAAGGCCATCTGGTGGGGCGCGAACACGCGGGGCGGTCCCGGGTCGGTCAGCTACTACGCGCATTATCTTCGGGGCCTGCCGAACCTGTGCAAGGACGTCGATCCGCTGGTCTTCGCCACGGACAGCCAGACTCGACAACCAGTACGCCTGGCGCGACTTCAAGGAGGCCACGTACTCCAACGGTCTGTACAACTGGCAGCCCAACCTGGCGGCTAGCGACTGGAAGGAAGGCGCGGTGGCCGTCGAGGGCCCGATCGACTCGGACGCCTCCGGCATCGTCGCGACGGGACAGGCCGGCATCACCTTCGCGTTCTTCAGTCCCTACATCATTGCGGCCATGCCGGGCGGGGAGGCCGACCCGGCCACCGATGGCGCGACCCACGGCGCGGTCCTGGAGGCGAAGGTAGGCGGCGAGATTCCCGTGGACGTGTCGATCAACAACGGCCTGTCGTTCAAGCCGGCGGGCGTGCTCAAGGGCGACGGGCGGATCGATTTCACCGACGAGGTCAAAGGCCGCAACCAGTACCTGCTGCGGCTGCACCTGGACAAGGACGAGCGGGTGTCGGGGCTGCGCCTGCGGACGATCGTGACCCTCTGCCGGGCCGTATACCCCCAGGTCAAGGCGGAGAAGACGGCGGTAACATACCTGGCCGGGGGTCACAGCGCCTTCGACGCCTCGCCGGACTTCACGAGCAAGCAGCTGGCGACGGCACCGACGAGTTTCGTCTCATCGGAGAACCTCGTCTGGAGCGGGTATGACACGGTGCATCGGGTGGCCTGGGGGATGGACGCCGACGACGCGACGTGCATCTACCGCGTGACGGCGCCAGCGGGGGACCTGGCTGGCGTGTCGGCGGCCGCAGACGTGACCTGCCCGTCGCCGATGCCCAAGGGCGCCTGGGGGAGCAGCCATAAGCGGCTCGGCCAACGGGCCGTGGACGACGCTGCACAAGATCGACGCCCAGGCCGACGATCTGGTCGACAAGAATGTCCTGCCGTACTCCTGGCTCTACGGCTCTGCCGACCTGTCCGGCAAAGGCCTCAAGAGCGTGTATGTACGGGTCCGCTTCAGCGGCGGGGGGCGCCCTGCGGGATCCGCTACATGTATTTGTACGGCACGTACGAGGCGGGCAACACATCGCCGCTAGCGATCACCTACCACTGGAAGTCGGGAGAGGCGCTCAAGGAGCACACGGAGACGATCCCAGCCGGCCAGGCCCGGCACACCTATACGATCAACACGGGCAAGGACGTGGAGAACGTCAAGGTGGTCTTCGCGGTGCCGGCGACGAAGTAGGCCATCCGCGACGGCCCATGCAGGACCTTGCCACCCTTCACTTATTCAGACAGCAGGACTCCCCCCCTCCCGGTGGACTGAGGGACGTCTACCGCAGAAAAGCTTGAATCGCGATAGCGAACCCGATATGGTGAAAGGCTGCAGGAGTTGGGGCTCCTGTTCGAGGAATTCACGCGTGCAGACACTCGCCAGTGCTGCGCGGTGAACTGAAACGTACAAGACATTTTGGAGGAGGAAAGTCCATGCAGGCGCTATGCGCTCACCTTGGTCATTGTCTGCCTGTGTGCGCTGCCAGCGGGGGCCACCGTAACGCTTCAGACCGGAAACGGGTATGTTTTGGCCGTGGTAGCCCCGCCGGGCGGGGCTGTCCAGACGGATCAGACGTTCTGGCCGGACCTGAATCCGTTCATGAAGTCGGCCTTCGAGGTGAACACCACGTCCAAGGGCACGATCAGCGCGACGGCGGACCAGTCGGCGTCTCTGTCGCTGGTGCCGGCGACCATGCAACTGACCGGCCTGACTTTCTCCGGTGCCTCGTCGGCCACCGCCGCCCTGAACGCCCCTGGCGCCGCCACGGGTGACAGCTACATGGCGCTGAGTTTCCAGGTGAGCCAGCCGGACACCTTCAACTTCACCGGCGAGATGGCCCGCGGGGCGTCGGGGCCGAGCATCAAGATCATCCAGATCCTCGGATCGACCCAGGTGCCGGTCCTGACGATCGACCCGACCACGCTTGGCGCCTTGGCGTACCAGACCACGCCGTTCAACGTTTCCCAGCTGCTGGGGCCCGGGACCTATTCCCTGCAGGTGGACGTATTCAATGACGGCTCCGCCCGCACCTTCGCCACCAGCAGCAGCCTGGACTTCGTGTTGGCGATACCCGAGCCCGCGAGCCTGGCGCTGCTGGCGCTGGGCGGCCTGGTTTTCGCGCGGCGCCGCGGCTAGGTCGGACGGATTCTCCTTACGTGTAATATTGACCCCCGGGCCTGTTGCTCGCCGCAGGCCCGGGGGCTCTTGTTTGGCGGCTGTTGTCCCTTCCCGACGCCTCGTCTAGAATTGGTGTCTTGTGACGTTTCGCCCGGTGCACCATAGCGTATTAACGGTGGATCCCGTGGATCTGTTTGCCGAACAACGACGCAAGGCCCTTCAGGCCGCCCAGCCCCTGCCCGTGCGGATGCGGCCGACGACGCTCGAGGAGTTCGTCGGCCAGGAGCACTTCGTCGGCCCGGGCAAGTTGCTTCGCCGGCTGCTGCAGGCCGACCGGCTGACCAGCGCGATCTTCTACGGGCCGCCCGGCACCGGCAAGACCACCCTCGCCCAGATCATCGCCGGCTACACCAAGGCGGCCTTCGAGCAACTGCACGCCGCGGCCGCGGGGGTCAAGGACGTTCGCGAGGTCCTCGAGCGGGCCCAGGCGCGGCTGGAGACCGGTAGCCAGCGGACCGTCCTGTTCCTCGACGAGATCCACCGCTTCAACCGCGCCCAGCAGGACGTGCTGCTGGATGACGTCGAGCAGGGAGTGGTCATCCTGATCGGCGCGACCACGGAGAACCCGTTCTTCTCGGTCAACGCCCCGCTGGTCAGCCGCAGCCAGGTCTTTCAATTCGAGCCGCTGACCCACCGCCACATCCGCGACCTGCTGGCGCGGGCCCTGGCGGACAAGGACAAGGGGCTGGGCACCATCGATGCCGAGGTCACGCCGGACGCCCTGGATTTTCTCGCCGAGATGTCCGATGGCGACGCCCGTCGCGCGCTGTCGGGTCTTGAGGTGGCGGTCCTGTCCCAGGTCCAGCCCGGCCGGAAGGCCCGCGTGGACCGGGACGTCGCCGCCGAGTCCATGCCAGCGGAAGGCCCTGGTCTACGATGCCAAGGGGGACGCGCACTACGACCACATCAGCGCGTTCATCAAGAGCGTCCGGGGCTGCGACCCGGATGCGGCGATCTACTGGCTGGCCCGGATGCTGGAAGCCGGGGAGGACCCGCGCTTCATCGCCCGGCGGATCGCGATCCTGGCCAGCGAGGACATCGGCAACGCCGACCCCCGCGGGCATCCAGGTAGCGGCGGCGGCGTACGAGATCACCGAGCGGATCGGCATGCCCGAGTGCCAGCTGACCCTGGCCCAGGCCGTCGATCTACCTGGCCTGCGCCCCGAAGAGCAACGCCTCAGCGATGGCGATCTGGTCGGCGGCGGAGGACGTGAAACATCAGCGGGTCGTACCGGTGCCCAAGCACCTTCGTGATGCGCACTACAACAGCGCCAAGCGTCTCGAACACGGCGAGGGGTACCAGTATCCCCACGACCAGGCATCGGGATTTGTGCAGCAGGATTACCTGGGTGTCGATAAAAACTACTATCAGCCCACCGGAGCGCGGGTATGAACGGCATATGGCCGAGTATTTGCGACAGGTTCGAGGCGAGAAGACGGCAGACGAGATCAAGAAGGACCCGCCAGCCTGGCGGGGGACAGCCTGCATGAATGTAAAGAAGGAACTCCGCCAGAAGCTCCGCGGCCTGCTGGCCTCAATCGGCCCGGAGCAACGGCACGCCCGCTCGAGCCAGGCCTGCCGCCTGCTGATGGAGCAGCCGGAGTACCAGCGGGCGGAGGTCCTGATGTTGTTCCTGTCGCTGCCGACCGAGGTGGACACGACCAGCCTGGTTCTGCAGGCGTGGGAGGACCGCAAGCGGGTACTGGCCCCGCGGGTCTCGTGGGACCAGCGCCGGATGATCCCCGTGGAGATCGGCAGCCTCGAGCAGGACGTGGTGCAGACCGTGACGGGTCCGCCCGAGCCGATCAAGGGGGTGCCGTTCCCCGTCGAGTACATCGACCTGGTGGTCGTTCCGGGCCTGGGGTTCGACCTGCTGGGTAACCGCCTGGGGCGCGGCCGCGGCTTCTACGACCGCTTTCTGGCGGCGCCGGAACTCCAGGCCGTCTCGTGCGGCTTGGCCTTTGAGGACCAGGTCGTGCCGACCCTGCCTATCGGCCCCCATGACATGCAGGTCGACATGCTCGCGACCGACCAGAAGGTGCGGCGGTTCGGGAGTTAGGCCTACCTGTCGTGGCCGCGCTGCTTGACCATCTTGACGTAAATCCCGTGAAGCAGCAGCGTAGGCGCCCAGAGCCCGATGAACGAGGCCGCCATCCGTCGCCCGCTGAACCAGGCGATCAGCGCGGCAAGCACCGACCCCCAGGCCAGCCAGAGGAAGGTGTCGCTGGGCAGCTTGGCGGCAATGTCCTCCATGGGCCTGGCCAGCCCGCCCTCGCGATGGCTGGCGGAGCGAATCGCGTCGGCGATGTTGCGAACTGTCTGCGTCATGTGTGGTCCCCCATTTGACAGACCCGGACCTGCCGCGGCGTCGCAGCAGGCCTTCCGGGAGCGGCTCCCGGGGCCTTGCCCGGGTATCAGCCAATTATAAGCCGGCAGGTGAGGGAGGCGCGCTACGTCTTTACTTGAGGCGGGGCAATCGGTGCGAACCACCGCTGCCGAGCCGCGCCTGCGCGGTCGTCCGGCAAGCCAGCCAAGACCTTGCGATTGGGGCGATAGGACCCGCGGCTGGGCAGGATGGTCCCAGCCACACCCATCCTTGCGGGCCGCATGGGGTTGTCGCTGGCTTGCGGCGGCTGCGCGCGGTATCTTGTTGCTCCCCCGGCCGTGTGCGGGGCGGTTGCACGTACGCGGCCGGCGGGCATACTGACCCCCGGCCGAATCGGCTGTTGGCAAGGAGATGGCCCGTGGCACGGACGCGATCCGCAGGCAAGCGTTTCTTTGTGGCCGCCATGACGATCGTGGTGGCCGGCGTAGCGATCTGGTGGTGGCGCTCGGCGCATCCTGGTGAGGCCCGACGGCCCGACGCAGCGGCGCGGGTCGAACGCGCCGCGACGCCTCCGCGCGTCGAGCCGGCTGCGCCCGTCACGAAGGTCCAGCCGCCGCCGACGGCCGCGCCGGTTGCCGCGCCGGTCCCGGTCACCGCAGCACCCACGGTTGCGGCAACGCCGCCGGCCCCGGCGCCTGTTGCCGCGGCAATCGCGACCGCCGCCACCGCGCCCGCGGCATCCCCAAGCGTTGCGCCTTCGGCGGTGATGGCGGAGGCCTCGGCGGCCCAGGCAGCGGGCAATCTCATCCAGGCCCGCAGGCTGTTGAACCAAGCGGCGGATCCGACCAGCGACGCCCCCGAGGACCTGCAGGTCCTGCAGCAGCTGACGAAGATCGCCGACGAGGTGACGTTCGGCCCGAAGATCCTGCAGAACGACCCGCTGGTGGTCAAGCACGTGGTCGAGCCGGGGCAGAACCTGCAGAAGATCGCCAATCTCTACAAGACGACCGTACCGCTGATCTGCCGGGTCAACAACCTGTCCAACCCCAACTCGCTTCGCCAGGGCCAGTCGCTCAAGATCGCCCTGGGGCCCTTCCACGCGGTCATCAGCAAGCACAACTACCGCATGGCGGTCTACTGCCAGGACACGCTCGTGCGGATCTTCCCCGTGGGCCTGGGGGCCGAAGGCACCACGCCGAGCGGGCGCTGGACGATCCGCCTCAAGCAGCTCAAGCCGCGCTACTACCCGCCGCGGGGCGGCAAGGTCCTCGAGCCGGACGACCCGGCCAACCCGCTGGGCGGCTACTGGATGGAGCTCGAGGGCGTCGAGGGCGCCGCCGTCGGCGAGGAGCACTACGGCATCCACGGCACGATCGATCCGGAGAGCATCGGCAAGAACGCCTCGATGGGCTGCATCCGCATGCGGAATGAAGACGTGGCCTTCGTGTATGAAATGCTGGTGGTCCATGATTCCGTTGTGACGGTGAAGGACTGAACAGCAGGGACGAGAGGCGAGGGGCGAGTGCCGGAAAGACAAAGGCCACAACATCGAAAACACCCCTGCTGATGCGGGGATGCAGGGGATGGTCAAACGATGGGCCGGGACCGCAACGACATGCAGGCGGATATCGACCGCGTCCTGATCAGCCGGGACCGGATCGCCGCCCGCGTGGATGCGCTGGCCGGCGAGATTGCCGCAGCGTATCCGCTGGAGGGGGAGCCCCTGGTGGTCGTGCCGATCCTGGCTGGGGCGCTGATCTTCGTGTCGGACCTGATCCGGCGCCTGCCGATGCGGGCGCAGATCGGCCTGCTGATGGCGAGCTCCTACAGCGGCACGCACGGCCAGGTCCCGCGGATCGTGTTCGCCCCGGGCGCGCAGGTCCGGGGCCGGGATGTGCTGGTCGTCGACGACATCCTAGACAGCGGCCGGACCCTGCGAACGGTCAAGGCGGAGCTGGCCCGGCACGGCCCGGCGAGCCTTCGCAGCTGCGTGCTGCTCCGCAAGCCGGGCAAGGCCCCGGCGGACGTGGCGGCGGACTTCGTGGGCTTTGACATCGAGGATGTATTTGTGATCGGCTACGGCCTAGACTTTAATGGTTACTACCGCAATTGGCCGGACATCGCGGTACTGCGACCGGAGTTGTACGAATGACTCCCGTGCTGCAGAGAGAACGATTCCTGGCTGACACGCCCGCGCACAGTCCGCCGGCCCTGGTGGTCGAGCGCGCGCTCGTACCGGAGGGCCTGCTCGACGGGGACGAGATCGTGCTGCTGGCGGTCAAGCCGTCGTTGTGGTTCATCCTGATGCGGAGCGGCTCGTGGCTGGTCGCGGGCGGGTCCATCGCGGCGCTGACCTGGTGGCTGGGTCATCACGGCTTCCCGGTCGAGGCTGGCGACGATCGGGCTGCAGACGGCCGTTGCGGTCGGCCTGGTGCGGGTGACGGCGGCGATGTTCCAGTGGGCGAGCCGGCTGTACGTGCTGACGAACCGGCGGGTGATGCGGATCAAGGGCGTATTGCACGTGAACGTCTTCGAGTGCCCGTTGCCAAGAATCCAGAACACGAGCCTGTCGTTCTCGCTGGCGCAGCGGGCCCTGCGGATCGGCTCGATCCAGATTGAGACGGCTGGCATCGCCGGCGGCGGCGCCACCTGGGAGCACCTCGCCCAGCCGCTGCTCGTGCACACGCGGCTTCGCAACGCGATCGGGAGGTCGCACGGGGGAGCGTCGGGGGTGTAGACTACCTCGGCAGGCCGAACTCCTGCATCCAGTACCAGTGGTATGAGCCGCCGGTCCGGACGGCTGCGCCCATTTCGATGAAGTCCGGGTCGAGGATGTTGCGCGCGGTGCCCGGGGGAGTCCATCCACTGGGTCATCGTCTCTTCGGGGCTGGTGAAGCCGCCGGCCAGGTTCTCGCCGACCTTCTTGAAGTAGTAGCCGGCCGCCAGGGCCCGGCTTCCCACCGTCGAGCCGGTGGTCGGGTCGGTGTGCTCGAAGTAGTTGCCGTCGATCATCTCGCAGCCATAGTCGCCGGCGAGCCGTGCCAGCGTAGCGTTAATCGTCAGCGGGTGGAGGCCGCGCTGCTGGCGCTCTCTCATTGACCAAGTCCACGACGCGGAGGGAATACTGGTCGGCGTCGGCCGGGGTACCGCACTGGCCGGCAACCGCATCGGCGCTGGTAATGGTCGCCCCGAGCACGCCTGTGGGGTTGGAGGCTCCGGGCTGGCAGCCAGCCAGCAAGGCCAGCGCCAATGCCAGCGACAGCACGACCGCGCGACAAGCGGCCGAGCTCGTTGCACAGCGCCCGGCTAGTTGTGTCTGTACAGCGGCTCCCATGGCCGTTCCCCTGCACTGGGTTAGACTGCCAGAACAATGTTAGTCTACCCGAACGTACCGCGGTTCACAACTGCATTGTGATATATCGGCTAGTGCCATCCCTTTGTCATGGACGACGTTAGTGTCCAATAACCGGGTAATACACAAGACCCGCCTACCCGGAGGTTGACCAGATAGCCATGGCATTGCTATAAATAGCACTCCTGCATAAGGACATAGACGCCCCCATCGTCTAGTGGCCTAGGATATCAGGTTCTCATCCTGGAGACCGGGGTTCGAGTCCCCGTGGGGGCGTTTTTTTTTATGCGCACCTCGGACCGCGCCACCATCGACGTACTTAACTCACTGTCATCACGGCAGTAACGTAGACCTGCTACGACCCTGAACTGTCCTGAAGCGTCTGTGTCGACCTCCAAGCCATCTGATTCTAGGCGCGCTGCCAGGGCCTTGGAGTGCCAGGAGGAGCTGATTCCATTGGCGGCCAGTGTTATCGGACTGCTGGTGCGGGTTTCGCTACTCGCAGCAGGTGCAGCGGAAGGTGACGGACCATCTCCCGTGCCGGCCGACTCCCGGACTCCTGGATTGTCCTGGCGATCAGGACCGCACCAGCCAGGAATATGGCTGGCACCAGGAAGGTCACCCGCAGGTCGGCCAACGGCAGGCCCAGGGTCTTCAGCCATCCGGGCAGGTACCCGCCGAGGACGGGCAGTGGGGCCGGCACCAGCACCACGAACAGGGCGTAGATCGCGAACTGCACGCTGCGGCCGGTGCTGGGCGTGACCTTGTACAGCAGCGTGGAGATCGCCACGCTGACCCCTCCGCCGATCACCCCGCACACCAGGTTCAGGGGGATGACTGTCGCGTAAATCCGTAGCGGGGTGGTCATCCAGATCCAGATCAGCGGGATCGGCGCGAGGGCGGCAGCGCAGGCGACCAGTACCGGGCGGCAACCGTAGCGGTCGACGATCCGCCCCCACAGCGGGGAGCTGGCCAGCAGCGTGACCTGGGCGGCCGCGTTGATCAGGCCCACGCCGAAGAAGGGCATCTTCAGGTCGCGCAGCATGTAGGTCGGGTAGAAGGGCGCGCCGATCATTTGCACCTGCCACATCAGGTGAAAGAGCATCAGGGCCATCAGCGGCCGGTTGGCGAACGTGTCCTTGACCATCGACAGGAATCGCCGGCGCGGGCCCTCGTGGACGAGCGGGACGTCCGGCTGGGGCACGAACAGGGCGACGTTTATCAGGCCGAAGAGCATCCCGAAGGCGAACAGGACGCTGAAGGCGGCCACGCCCATGTTCTTCACGTAGTCGAGGAACAGCCCCTCGGCCAGGGCGAAGCCCATCGCGATGAAGCCGGCGAACATCATGATCCGGCCGAAGAAATGCCCGCGCATGGAGGCCGGCACGAGGTCGCCGATCCAGGAGCTGCGGGCGTTGCCCTGCACGTGGGCGAAGAACGCCCCCAGCGCTGACGATAGCCGTCAGCAGCGCCACGCGGACCGCAGGCGACAGGTCGCCAGCCGCGTACGGGATCAGGATGATGAGCACCCAGCCCAGGACGTTGGCCAGGGCCGCGGCGATGGTCAGTTTCCGCCGGCTCGTACCGCGCTCGACGACGGCGGCGGTCAGCAGCTGCGCGATCACGCACAGCATGGGCACGGCCGTCAGCATTCCGATCTGCACGTCGCCCGCGCCGAGTTTGAGGGCGTAGCCGATCAGGAACATGCCGCCGGTGGAGGCGACGTAGATCGAGCCGAGCATGGCCTGGAGGTACGTGAACCTGACGGTGCGCTGCACGGCCTGTGGGGACAGCGCCGCGGGTGCGGATGCCGCTGCCTGCGCGTGCTCGGCCGCTGCCGACGAATCCAGCATGAAGTCCCCTGCCTTGTGGCGACGGGTTCGGATGCCCGATCGCCCGGTTGCCATACGCGGTGCATCCGTCACCGCGCTGGGGTTGTACCGCCGCGGGCGCCAGCTGCCAAGCGAAGAGTCCCTGGTGCGGCCTCGCCGCCGCGCTGGGCCGGACCTGCGGCGTCACTACACCCCCGTAGAACCCCCCTGGACCTCCCCGTCATCCTCGGGCGGGACGCCGTTGGTGTCGATCAAGGACTCGACCTCCTGGCGGAAGCCGTCGATGTCGACGCCGAGGTGGCGGAGGATCTCGCCGGCGATGCTCTTGGTCTGCGCAGGATGCCCACGAGCAGGTGCTCGGTGGCCAGGTAGAGCACGTCCTCCTGCAGCGGGCGAGCCTGCTGGACCGCGTACTGCAGGACGTGCTGGGCGCCCAGGGTCAACGGCAGCCGGCCGGTGGGCGAGGGCCTGGGCCCCTCCGGCAGGAGGTGGGCCGCGGCGTTGCGGGCCTTGTGCAGGTCCACGCCGTGGCGGCGGAGCAGCTGGGCCGCGTTGCCGCCCGCGTCACGCAGCAGGGCCAGCAGGAGGTGCTCGGTCGCGACCCAGTCGTGGTTGAGCCGGTGGGCCTCTTCGTTGGCCAGGGCGTCCACCTGGCTAGCGTGGCTGGAGAGCTGCACGCTCAGGCGGCTGCGGGTTCCCTCCGCCTGCGGGTCGTCCACGCCGGGCAGGTCCGACTCCTCGGCGTGGTCGGATGCGCTGCTCAACAGGCTCAGCAGTACGGTCCGGACCGCATCGGCCCGCACGCCCATCGCCGCCAGGATGTGCGTCGCCTGGCACTGCCGGTCCTCCAGCATGGCCAGGAGCAGGTGCTCGGTGCCGATGGCGTCGTCGCCCAGGGCATCGGCCTGCCCGGCCGCCTGCTTGAACATCCGCCGCACGGCGGAGGTGTACTGCCCGTCGGCGGGCATATCGTCGGCGATTTCGGGGGGCTTCTCGGCGGCGATCGCGACCTGGCGGAGGTCGAGATTGATCATGGCCAGGGCGACCATGGCCACGCCGCGTCCCTCGCGGATCAGCCCCAGGAGGAAATCGGAGGTGCTGATCTGATGGCGGCCAAGGCGCTGCGCCTCTCGCGCAGCCAGCAGGAGCACTTCCTTGGCGCGACTGGTAAAGCGTTCGAACATGGCCCGCTCCAAGACAACGCCTTGAGGAGGCTTCTTCATCGTACCGGCGTGGTTGGCGGGAATCCAAGCTTTGTTCCGGGCAAGGGGGGAAATCGCCGGTCCCCGGGCGGGCCGCGGAGAGCGGCTGACCCGATCGCCGGGCCGCCGTCCGAGGACAACCCTCCCACGTAGGCCAGCGGGTCGCAGAGCCCACCTACAGGTATGTTCATCGGCTCCATCCTACCGTTTTGTAGCCTGTCCGCATGGGCAGCCCCTTTCGCCGGTCGCCGCAACACGTGCATAAGTCTGCCCTACTTAAGGAGTTGAGCCCCAGCATCCCCGCCCCTGCGTGTCTGGCACGCCTCGTGCTAGGCAGGGTGTGGATGTACAGCGCGCGGCACCGCTGTCGGTGGCGGCCCTTGCAGAGTGCCGCAGCGCGATGGAAAGGTCCAGGGAATGCGAGGCAGATACTTCCGAGGTTGTCTGATCGTGGGACTGTTGCTGGCGGCGCCGGCGCGACGGCACTGGCACAGGATGGGACGGCGGCACCGGCGGGTCCGAAGTTCGACACGGGCGACACGGCCTGGATGCTGGTGAGCACGGCCCTGGTACTGATGATGACGGTGCCGGGGCTGGCGCTGTTCTACGGCGGGCTGGTTCGCACGAAGAACATCCTGTCGACGCTGATGCACAGTTTCTTCTGCGCCGGGTTGATCGGCGTGACGTGGGTCCTGTTCGGATACACGCTGGCCTTCGGGCCCGACAAGGGCGGCCTGATCGGCAGCCTGGCCATGTTCGGGCTGCATGGCGTGCAAGGCACGGCCAGCGCCATAGCCCCGACGATCCCGCAGATGCTGTTCGTGGTGTACCAGGCGACGTTCGCGATCATCACGCCGGCGCTGATCAGCGGGACGTTCGCCGAGCGGATGCGCTTTCCCGCCTTCGCGTTGTTCATGCTGCTGTGGTCGACATTCATCTATGCCCCGCTGGCCCACTGGGTCTGGGGCGGCGGCTGGATCGCCACACAGGTAGGCGCGATCGACTTCGCGGGCGGGACGGTGGTCCACATCGCCAGCGGGATCTCGGCGCTGGTGACAGCCATGTACCTGGGCAAACGGCTGGGCCACGGCAGCGAGCCGATGACCCCGCACAACCTGCCCTTTACGGTCATGGGCGCATCGCTGCTGTGGGTCGGCTGGTTCGGGTTCAACGCGGGCTCGGCTGGCGGCGCGAGCGAGCTGGCATCGATCGCGTTCATCAACACGAACACAGCGGCGGCGGCAGCGGTGCTCGGCTGGCTGGTCGTCGAGTGGTACAAGCACGGCAAGCCGACGATGCTGGGCGCGGCTTCCGGCGCGGTGGCAGGACTGGTGGCGATCACACCGGCGGCTGGCTTCGTCACGCCGCTGGCGTCGATCCTGATCGGCTTGATCGGCGGGGCGGTTTGCTACCTGGCGGTCTCGCTCAAGCCGCGGTTCGGCTATGACGACGCCCTGGACGTGGTGGGCGTGCACATGGTCGGCGGGACGATCGGCGCGCTGCTGACCGGGGTATTCGCCACAGCGACGATCAACGCGGCGATCCCGAGTTTGTCGCTGGGCCTGCCCGGCGGCCTGCTGCACGGCGGTCCCAGGATGCTCCTGCAGCAGCTGATCGCGGTGCTGGCGACGTATGCCTACTGCGGCGTGGGCACGCTCGTGCTGCTGGTGGTGGTCAACGCGATCACCCGCGTGCGAGCCGATCAGGAGGAGGAGATCGTCGGGATGGACCTGTCCCAGCACAGCGAGCGGGCGTATGCCCTCTCCGGCGGCGAGTCGGTCGCCTTCGTGCGGCTGACCGAGCCGAAGCCGGCTTCCGCGCCGCCGATCACGGGCGGGCGCTTCAGCGTGGCTCTGGACGGCGTCGACCCGGCATCGCTGCAGGAGCACTGGCGCGGGCTTTTCGGCCTCAATGGGCGGGTCAGCCCCGCCTTCAAGGAGATCTACCGGCACATGACGACCATCCGCGGCGTTTATTTCCGCTTCCGCGGCGGCGACCGCGAGCAGATCCGCCAGACGCTGGAGGACCTGTTCCGGCCGACGTACCCGGCCGCCAAGGCTCGTATTACACGCGAGGAGCACGCCCCGACGCTGGTGTGAAAAACAGACAAGGAGACGGGGAGAAGAGGAGACAAGGAGCAACGGCGAACGGCAACCCCCGAGGCGGTGGCAAGGAGTCACAGACCATGAAAATGATCGTTGCGATTATCCGACCGGAGAAGCTCGAAGAGGTCCAGCAGGCCCTGGCCGAGAGCGATGTGTACCTGATGACCGTCAGCGACGTCCGCGGCTGCGGGCGTCAGAAGGGTTTCACGGAAATGTACCGCGCAGCAGGACGTGATGCGTCTGCTGCCGAAGCTGAAGCTGGAGATCGCCGTCAACGACGCTTTCGTCGAGGCCACGATCGACGCGATCGTACGGTCGGCCCGCACGGGCGAGACCGGCAAGGTGGGCGACGGCAAGATCTTCGTGCTGCCGATGGAGGATTGCATCCAGATCCGCACGGGCGAAACCGGCGCGCTGGCGATCGGGCCGTGACGAACGAGACATGATCTCCCGCGGCGGATCCACGCGGCCGACCCTCGGGCCGCTTCCCACGGGAGCATGACAGAGTTTGCGAGGGCCAGGTGGGTGGCTATGCGAGCGTGTCCATAGCCACCCCACCGTTTTCTGTGGGCCCGGCACAGGAGAATGGCCCCTCGACTCCGGACAAGTCCCATAGGCCCGCTTGCAACGCCGCGTCTGCCCATCGGTCGGCCGAAGCCGCCGCCAGTGAACTGGTGGCCATGGTCAACGGCGCCCTCGCCGCCGGGGACTGCGCTGCGCCCGTCGTTGAGGAGCTCCAGCACGCCTGATCGTTCGCAGTATCCGTTTGGGCGGTCTGGCCCGACCCTCTCGGTGCCCCTGCAACCAATGCACGGGCCCGCACATACCATTTCATGTGAGCAGCATTGTGTGAGCAGCCGCGCATCGGTGTGCCGGCGTATCCGTCGGCGAGTGCGTCCGAGAATGCCACACGTTTCAGTCCTCGGGATGCCGATTTGATAGGCAAGTACCCGCCGACGCTCGGTGGCGGCTGTCACGCGGTATCACAAAGGAGCCCGTCCATGTCGCAGGGACCCGCCGCCGGCCAAGTGCCGCCCGACTGGCAAAAGCGTCTGGATGCTCTGACGGAGCGGCTGCTGGGTCTGGAGTCGCAGATACAGGGCTTTGGCCAGGATCTGTGGCAGTCTGCGGCGGGAGATCCAGGCGCCGAGCGCGCCGAAGGCGGCCCCCCAGGCAGTCCCGGAGGCGTTGCCCCAACAGCCGAAGACGCCCCCCGGCACCGGGTCAGTCGCGCCGCCGACGACGGGGTCACAACATATTGCACCGCCGCCCGTGGCGCCGAGCCCTCCCGTCGCAGCGGGCGCGTCCGGTCACCTGCCACCGCATCCGCCGACCGCGCCGCCGGCAGTCCCGACCCCAGCAAGGGCCCCCGTCGCGCGCTCGACCGCGCCGAGTACGCCGGCCACGACGCCAGGCGTGCCGGTCGTCACGCCGGCCCCGCCGGTGCGACCGCAACCAGCACCTGACGTTCCGGGCTCAACCGCGTCCCGCCCCGGCGGCCACGGCACCGACGGCGACACCCGCCGCGTCCAAGGTCTCCGCATCCGAGGTCTCCGCCACCGCCAAGGCCATCAGCGACCTCGAGGCGCGGATCGGCGGGGCGTGGCTGGCGCGGGTGGGTGCGGCTGCCGTACTGCTCGGGGCGGTCTTCGTCTTCAAGATTGCCGTCGACAATGGCTGGATCACCCCGTGGATGCGGGTGGCCGGCGGCTGGGGCCTGGGCCTGTTCCTGCTGCTGCTGGGCGAGTGGGCGACGCGCCGCCGCATGCCGTGGTTCGCCGCCAGCGTTACCGGCGCCGGCCTGGGCATGGGCTACATCGCCAGTTACGCCGCCTCGCCGCAGTTCTGGAACCTGCTCGACCTGACGGCCTCCTACGCGGCCTTCTGCGTCGTCACAGCGCTGGGGCTGCTGCAGGCCGTTCGTCTGGGGCAGCTAACCACCGCGATCTTCGCGCTGCTCGGCGGGTATCTCACGCTGGCGCTGCTGCGGACGGCGCACCCGACGGCCGCGGGGCTGCTCGGTTACCTGATCGCGCTGGACCTGGGCGCTTCGGCGCGGGCCAGCTGCGGCGCTGGCCGATCCTCCGCTACCTTACCTGGCCGTGCAGCGCGCTGATGATCGCCCTCTACCTGGCGCAGACGCACGTGCCGGGGACCGAGCTGGCCGTTTGTCTCTCGCTGTTGCCGGCGCTGTTCGCGATGTTCCAGCTGGACATCTTTCTCTGGCGGCTCCGCGCGGCCGACGAGCGACCACTGGCCACCAGCATGCTCTCGGGGGTCAACTGTGCCGGCATTCTCACGGCGATCTGGACGGTCGTTTCGCCGGAGCAGGTGGACCGGGTCATCGGCGGGGCCTTCTTCGCGGTCGCCGCGTTCCAGGTGGTGCTGGGCCGGGCTCTGTGGGTCCTCAGCGCCAGCGAGCCCAACCGCCACTTGTCGGTCAGCTTCTACAGCCAGGGCTCGATGGCCGCGGCCCTGGGCTTTCCGGTCGCCTTCGATCGGGCGGCCGTCGTCCTGGGCTGGTCCGCGCAGGCCCTGACGCTGGTCTGGTTCGTGCGGCACGTGCGGTCGGTCCTGCTGCGGGCGAAGGTGCCGCTCCTGCTGGCCGGCGGCCTGGTGTACATCGCCTGGTACTTCGCCAGCCCGGATATGCTGGAGGGCTCTACGGTACTGGGCCTGCACGTCGTCACGCGGATGTGGCTGGCGGCCGGGGTCGCGCTGGCTGGCGCGGTTGCCGCGTGGCTCTTCGCGCGGTGGTACACGCAATCCACCTGGAGGCTCGAACGCGCCATGGGCGAGGTGTCCGCGGCCTTGGGGACATGCGGGGCGGTCATCGCCGTCGCGACGCTGGTGGCCCTGGAGCCGCAGGCGCTGCAGTGGGTCTGGGTGACAGTCGCGGCGGCGGCCTGCCTTGGCCTGCTGAGCTACAGGGCCCGGGTCCTTCGCCTGCCCGGGCTAATGGTCCCGGCGTTAGCGGTCGTTGCGGTGCTGATCGTCCACGACCTCAGCAGCGGCCAATCGTCCCGCCTGCTCCCGCAGGACTGGCAACTCGGCCCGATCACCTGCGGCCACCTCCTGCCGGCCGGCCTGGCGCTGGCCATGCTGTCGTTCTGGAATGCCTGGCTACTGCGGCACGCGGCCACGACGCGCGACCTGCCCGCCGACCCGGCCGAGTGGATCTGCGCTGCGGGCACGGCCTGCGTCTGCCTGGTCTTGCGGGACCAGCTTGGCGATGACAATCCCGCCTACGCGGTGATCGGCGCCGCCGCAGCGGCCCTGGCCATCGTCCTGGCGGCCTGTGCCGGGACCGGCCCGCCTTCGCCGCCTGGTCGGCGGTCACCTGGTGCCTGGCGGCGATCTACTGGGCCTTGGCTGCGACGATCCTCCAGCGCTGGGACGCGCCCGGTCAGGTCTCCCAGGTCTGGACGCACGCTACGCCCCTGCTCAACTCGACCTTCGCCAGCGCGGTTGTCCTGATCCTGGCGGCCTGGCCGATCGCCGGCCGGCTCCGCACCTTCGCAGGTTGGCCCGCGCTTCGCGGCATGACCACCGTGCTGGCCGCGTACATCGTGGTGCACGCACTGTCCTTTGAGGTCGACCGCTGGTTCCAGATTTCGGGAGCGGCATGGTTCGCGCAGCCCTGGTACGTCGAGACCACGACGCTCACGGCGCTGTGGGCCGCGATCGGCCTGGGATACATCGCGGCCGGGCGGTGGCTGGCCCGGGCGCCGCTGCGGCTGTTCGGGCTGCTGGTCGTGGGAGCAGCGGCGGCGAAGCTCGCTGGTCGGCGACACGCTCGTGCTCCGTCTGGGCATGCAGGCGGGCCTCCCGTGGTTCTGGACGACGGTGCTGCCGCTGGCCAACCCGACCTTCGCGGCGGCGTTGCTGGTCTGCGTCGCGGCCTGGCTGGAGCACGGGGTCCACAAGACTGCAGCCGAAGCGTCCGCGCCGGTCCGCACCCTGCTGGTCCTGATACCGGCGTACGTCCTGCTGCACGCGTCTTCATTCGAGGTGGACCGCTGGTTCCAGGCGTACGGGGCGGCGCACTTCGCCCAGCCGCTCTACGTCGAGTCGATCACGCTGACGGCTGCCTGGGCACCCTTCGCGCTGGCCTACCTGCTGGCGAGCCCGCGCTTCGATCAGCGGCCGCTCTGGTGGTTCAGCATCGGGATCGCCGGTGTGGCGGCGGCCAAGCTCCTCCTGGCCGACACCATGCTCCGACGTTTCGGCGAGGCCGGCGGCATGGACGAGGCATGGATCAGCATCCAGGCCTTCGCCAACCCGACGCTGCTGGCGGCGGCGTTGCTGTGCACGGTGGCGTTTGTCGCCCTGGCGGCGCTCAAGAAGCAGGCGTGGGTTGACCCCGACCGACGGCAGCTGCTGGAGTCGCTCCTGCCGACGGTCGCGGCCTACATGCTGGTCCACGTCCTCTCGTTCGAGGTGGACCGGTGGTTCCAGGGGGCCGGCGCCGCGCACTTCTTCGACCCGGCCCACGCCGAGCGGGTGAGCCTCAGCGTCCTGTGGGCGTGCTGCGCCCTGGCTTGCGTGGTCATCGGCCTGACATTCGCCATCCAGCCGCTGCGCCTCTTTGGCCTGTTCGTCTTCGCAGTGACAGCCGGCAAGGTCCTCCTGCGGGATATGGCCGGCGTGGCACCGGTCTATCGGGCCTTGAGCGCCATGGGCGTGGGCGTGCTGGCTCTGGCCGGCTCATTCGCGTATCAGCGGGTGCGGCGTCCGGACCTGCCCAAGCCGCAGGGCGCCGGGACTGACGAAATGTCTAGCCGAGAGAACTGACCCTTCACGCTGTTACAGCGTCAGCGTCGCGGTCACGTCCAGCAGCGTTACGATCCCCCGCTTGTAGAGGTGCCAGCCCAGGTAGGCGATCATCGCCCCGTTGTCGGTGCAGTACGTTCGCTGTGCCAGGCGCAGCTGGATCCGCCGCCGGTCGCACTCTTCCTGCATCCGCGCCGCAGCGCGGAATTGGCCGCCACACCGCCTGCCCGCCCCGGCTGTCCGAAAGATCGGGACCCCGTAAACGGAACGGCTGGTCGCGGCCGTTGTATGGGTGTATACAGGGACGCGCGACCCCTCAGGACACCTGGAGAACCAGGCGTGAACGCAACAACAGGTCAGAGCCTGGCTGGCCGGCTCCGCAGCGGCGACCGGCAAGCCTTCGCCGACGCATACCAGCAGTACAAGGCGGACGTGCTGGCTTTGGCGGGGGCCATGCTGGGTTGGTCCCGCCGCGACGCGGCCGGCGACGTGCTGCACGACGTGTTCGTGGCGCCGGCCTCGGCGGCGCCGCAACTCGATCCGGCCTGCGACCTCAGGGCGTACCTGCTGACGGCTGCCGCCAACCGCGCCCGCGATCAGCTCCGCCGGCGCTGCCCCGACACCAACGCCGACAGCGGAATCTTCGACGCGGCGGACGGCCCGGCGGATGACCCGGCCGCGGCCGCCTCGCATCGCGAGCAGGTCGAGCATCTTCGCGTCGCGCTGCTGAACCTGCCGGACGAGCAGCGACTGGTGATCGCCCTGCGGGTCTACGGAGACCTGACGTTCGCCGAGATCGGCCGTCAGGAAGGCGTCAGCGAAGATACCGCCCGGTCGCGTTATCGGTACGGCCTGGACAAGCTCCGCCAGCAACTGGACGAGGAGGTCACCCATGAACACGTATGAGCGGATCGAAGCCGCCCTCCGCAAGATCCCCTGGAACCCGCCGCCCGAGGTCGATGGGCGTGTGCTGGCCGACGGACTGCACGCGCTGAACCAGGCGGCTGCCGCAACAGCACAAGTCAGTACCCCCCCGGCGCCTCGCGCGCCGGCAAGCCCAACACCCGCTTTAGGAGAATCGTCATGAGAAGCAGCATCGGCCTGGCGGCAAGTCTCCTGCTCGGCGCCGCCGCGTGGCTCGTCTTGTCCCCTATGGCCGGAACACCCGCCTACGGCATCCAGGACATGCCCAAGCGCCTGGCCTCCGTCAAGGGGCTGCACGTCAAAGGATGGTTCAACCCCGCGCCGCCGACGGTCCCGGCCACCGACGCCGGACGGCTGCCGGTGGAGTTCTACGTCGAGAGGCCCGGCCGGTACTGGCTGACCCATTACGGGGCAACGCCGAATGCCGAGCCGAACCGCGTCTGCAGCGATGGCCAGCGCTACATCGACGTGGATCCCGAAAAGAAGACCTGCACCACCGGAAGAGAATTCCCCCTCGCCGCGGAACTCAAGGTCGAGGAGATGCTGGAGATCCTCTTTGCCGAGCAGTTCCTCGGCGGGCTCAACGCCGGGTACACCAAGACGGGCACGCAGACCGTCAAGGGCATCGCCGCGGATGTGTACGAACACTCCTCTCGCTGGGAGAGATGGCCCACGCTCGGATCGTCCTGCTGCTGAATCCTGCCACGGGCCTGCCAATCCAGGCCACGTCCTACCAGCAGATGCAGGGTCAGCCCGAACGCACCTGGTTCTGCCTGACCGACATCGAACCGAACGTGCCGATCCCGGCCGGCCTGCTCTCCTTCGATCCGCCGGCCGGCTATAAAGTCGTCCAGAAAGACCGCCAGCCTGAAGACATCGGCCGCGACGGAGGCGTGACGGTCGACAGGACCCGCGGCGCCATCCGGTTCGCCTTCAACATCAACGAGCGGGCCATCCTGCTGTGCTGGGCCCTGTACGACCAATCCCAGTCACCGGCTGTCGAGGAGGACCTGCAGGAGTCCGCGGGCGGCCCGCTGAAGCTGGTGCCGGTGTCCAACCTGGAAGGCAGGAAGTACGGGCACTACATGCTCCGTGCAGACCCGGCTGGGAAGTTCCACTGGCGCTGGTCGCTGGTGGTGCCCGCGGCTGCGGGGGCGACGCTGGATGGGGACGAGCCGCGGCTGGTCTTCAAGGGCAAGACCGGCGGGACGGGTGTCATGGTGATCCAGCCGTTCCGCTTTCCCCGGGACCGCCTGGCCGACATCGTCGTCCGAACCCAACGGCTGACCCTGCCTCCCGACGCCCCGGCCGACGCGGCGCTGACGCTGGAGCAGATCGAGGCCAAGATCGCCGAGCTGACCCGTCAGCCGTAATCGCCGCGGCAAGAACAATCACCCCGGCCGCACATCAGACACCCCCGGGTACGTCGGAGACGACGTGCCTGGGGGGTGCCGCTTGTGGGCCGGAAAAGGAAAAGGTGTGAGGGAAAAGGTGTCAGTACATTTATCGTCTTCCCGAGCAGGAATGAGTGGTCCTGATGTTGCGGTACTTCGGCACGCACAGCGTGCAGTAGGCTGGCCGGGCATTGCCGCTGCCTAGTGGCACTGGTACTCTATACGACAACAAGTCTCACATGCTGAGCGAGTCGTCATAAGGAGCAACCGGCCATGGCCGATCAGCAGGCCAATTGGGCATGCGCAAACTGCGGCAAAGACGCTCTGCCGGGCCAACCCGTCTTTGAGTACAACAACCTTCTGGTATGCGACTCATGCTTTACAGTGCTGCAGGCGCAACCGCAGGCATCCTCGCCGGCGGTAACCCACGTTCTGGAACGACGCATCGGTCGATGGGCCGGTTCGCACCGCGATTTGTACAAGGCCATCAAAGTCCTCGTGGTCATAGCGGGTGGCATGGTGTGGCTGTTCACGCTTGGCCAACCCCCTGGCCCGTTGGTCTTCGTCAACTACCTCGCCCTCCTGGGTGCTATGGGCATGCTCATCGCCGTATGCGCCGCCAAGTGGTCCAGGTACCGGCGTCACATCGTGGCGGGCGGCCTTCTCGGGGCCGCGTGCATCCTCGTCCTCTACGGAAGGGTCGATAGCTACGTTGACTCCTGGAAGAAGTCCTGCTGGCAGCCACTGGGCAGCGGGAGGGACGAGCTGGCGGACGCCGTGGCGGAGTTCAACGGGCACCCGCTGGGCAACGGGATGGACAACCCGGTGGAGGCCCTGGCAGTGTACAACGGCCAGCTGATAGCCGGGGGATACTTTACCACGGCCGGAGGCGTGGTGTGCAACGGCATCGCCTCCTGGGATGGGTCCTACTGGCAGCCGCTGGGCAGCGGGATGGACAAGGTGGTGAACGCTCTGGCGGTGTACGACGGGCAGTTGGTGGCCGCCGGGCACTTTGGTACGGCCGGAGGCGTGGCGTGCAACTACATCGCTTCCTGGAACGGGTCTGGGTGGCAACCGCTGGGCAGTGGGATCGGAGGGTCCTCCCCGTGCGTGTGGGCTCTAGCCGTCTACACCGGGCAGTTGGTGGCCGGGGGGCACTTCACCAAGGCCGGAGGCGCGGCGTGTAAGTGGATTGGCTCCTGGGACGGCTCCTGCTGGCGGGCGCTGGGCAGCGGGATGGACAAGGCGGTGGATGCCCTGGCCGTGTGCAACGGGCAGTTGGTGGCCGGAGGTCACTTCACCACGGCCGGAGGCGTGGCGTGCAACGGTATCGCCTCCTGGAACGGGTCTAGTTGGCAACCGCTGGGCAGCGGCATCGGAGGGTCTTCACCGTGCGTACGCGCCCTGATCGTCTACAACGGGCAGTTGGTGGCCGGGGGATGCTTCGCCACGGCCGGAGGCGTGGGGTGCAACGGTATCGCGTCCTGGAACGGGTCCAGCTGGCAACCGCTGGGCCGTGGGATCGAAGGGCCTTCCCTCTGCGTGCGCCCTGACCGAATATAACGGGCAGCTGGTGGCCGGGGGGCACTTCGGTACGGCCGGGGGGATGGCGTGCAACTGCATCGCCTCCTGGGACGGGTCCTACTGGCGGCCGCTGGGCAGCGGGATGAGTTCCAAAGTGGATGCTCTGACCGTCCACAACGGAGAGCTGGTAGCCGGGGGATACTTCACCACGGCCGACGGCGTGGCCTGCAACGGGATCGCCTCCTGTAAGAATTACAGCACGACCTACCACGACACCTATGCCAGATGGTCCGGGCACCAGACTTACAGGCGCATGTGGGGAGATGATGCGCTAGGCCAGTTGCGTGACAGCGCGGAAGGACCCATGTGCGGGGACCCTCCAAGGTTACACGGGCGATGGACCTATAGCTACTTCGGTCATAATCCTTTCTCCTTTAGGGAGGAGCACGAGTTCTACTGGTATGGAGAAAAGGTATCGCAGGGCGAGTGGCACCTCCGGAACAGGTGAATAAACAGCAGCAGAAAAGGTGTCAGCAGATGAATCCGACTGGTACCTATTCCCCGCTGGCACCTTTTCCCCGCAATGGAGGCTGCACGCCAGATTGGAGAGTTGTCAGTGGACGAGACATCGGCCAAGTGCTTTCGGCCTGACTATCGCAAACCCCCAGAAGTTCTCGCCGCCTTAGATCGTTTTGCACGACTGCTGGAGAAGGTGGCTGCGTTCGGTGGCGGGCTGCTCAATACACCGTCGCCCAGCGGGCCACACCCCACGCACCACGCCCCGGTACTGTTGCTCTTGCGTCATGCTGTGGAACTGGAATATGCTATTGCCTGTCTTATCCGTTGTTCTCTACCTGACGCTGCGAAACTGCAAGCAAGGGGCCTGCTTGAGGCGCTACTGTGCCGACTATATGCTTGAAGCTCAGACGGACAAGAGGGCGAAAGCGTTCCTCGTCTGCCACGTTCATGAGAAACTCAGGCTCTACGATAGGTTGGACCCGAATACCCTTGCCTGGGCGGCATGGGCTCGCGACCTCCAGCAAGACAACTTCCTCGGTGGGCAAGATTCGATCTTTGCCAGGACAGTAGACCTACCTGAAGCCCGCCGGGGTCTTCAGAGTCTTCTTGCCAAGAGCGACTATGCACCCTTTGAGGCGGAATACCAACGACTTGCCGGGAAACGTAAGCGTAAGGCCACGATCCATTGGTACAATCTCTTTGATGGCCCAGACAAAATTGCCGAACTCGCCGGCCACTTGAAGTTGGCTGGCACGTACAACGTACTCTATCGCTACTGGTCAGGTGCCGTCCACGCAATGGACGTTCTTGACGAGAAGATCAACGAGGTTGCCCCGGGGGTGGTGAAGATCTTTCAAGTGGGCAGTCCTAAGGAAGCTCCGACGATCACGGTACTGTCGCTTTGGATGGGGTTCCATATGGTTGAACAGGTGAACTCGGCCCTCAGGATTGTCTCCCGTCAGGTAGTGAGAGAATGGTATGAGTCTCAAGTTCACCCTGAGTATTCGGAGCTGGTAAGCGCCCTGCGAACCCCGCGGCCATAGGCCGCACAGTTGCGCGAAAAGCAAATCATTGACGCGAACCCATGATGCCCGTTGTGGCACCGCCGGGACAAGGCGTCAGCTACGTTTATTGACAACGGCAATGTATCATCCGTGCTCTTACATTGTCGGCCGCGCCGTCACGTTCAACTCGCTCACCATCCCCCGCCTGTACAGCTGCCACCCCAGGTACGCGATCATCGCCGCGTTGTCGGTGCAGTAGGTTCGCTGCGCCAGGTGCAGCCGGATCCGCCGCCGGTCGCACTCCTCCTGCATCCGCGCCCGCAGGGCGGAATTGGCCGCGACCCCGCCGCCCACCATCACTGTCCGCACACCGGTCTGCTTGACCGCCGCCATCGTCTTGCCGACCAGCACGTCGACCACAGCCGCCTGGAAACTGGCGCAGATGTCGGCCTTGTGCTGCTCGGTGAGCTTCTCCAGACCGCCGGTCGTCTTGCCGGGACCGTGGACGTGATACAGCACGGCTGTCTTGATGCCGCTGAAGGAGAAGTCCAGGGAATCCGCCTCCAGCCACGTCCGCGGCAGCTGCAGGGCCTTGGGGTCGCCTTGCCTGGCGAGCTTGTCGATGATCGGGCCGCCGGGATAGCCGAGTTCCAGGATGCTGGCCACCTTGTCATAGGCCTCGCCAGCCGCATCGTCCCGCGTCCTGCCCAGGGGCCGCCCCTCGGTCAGCGAGGTCAGCAGCATCAGCGAGGTGTGCCCGCCGCTGACCACCAGCGAGACGGCCGGCAACGGTGGTTCGGCCAGCCCGATCCCTGGCGAGAGGGCGTGCGCCTGCACGTGGTCCACGGCCACCAGCGGCTTGCCCCAGGCCCAGGCCAGGGTCTTGCCAGCCGTCAGGCCGATCAGCAGGCAGCCGATCAGCCCGGGCCGGTACGTGACGGCGATGGCCGCGATCTCCCGCGGCGCCACCCCGGCCCGCTCCAGGGCCTCGCGGACGATGAGGTTGACCCGTTCGATGTGCGCCCGCGAGGCGATCTCGGGCACGACCCCGCGGAACTTGGCGTGCAGGTCGTTCTGGCTGGCCACGACGTTGCTGAGCACATCCTTGCCGCCAGCCAGCAGACCGGCGGCGGTTTCGTCGCAGGAGGTCTCGATGCCCAAGACAACTTCCATGACGCCTATCACCCGTTATCACAAAAAGAGAGCGAGCCTTGGCTCGCTCCCCGTGTTCGATCTTCGGCAGTGGTGTTGGTGGGCCGTGCCCACCCTACGCAAGCTGTCGTTGCTCCCTGTCTCCCCTTCTCCCCTTCTCCCTTTCTCCCTCTCTGCTGTTTACCCCGTCGTCCGCGGCCTGGACGCGCCCGGCTGGCTCGCGGCCACCTTCTGCGCCCCTTCGGGCGTGTCGAGCTTCTCGCGCAGGACCTCCAGGGCCTTGGCAAGCTGGCGGTCCAACAGCGGCCGCGCGGGACCGGCCCCCGGCCTGCTGGTCGGCCCGTTCACGCGGTCGGCGGCCATCCGCGACTCGAAGATCTGCTGGGTCTCCTCGTTGCTCAGCTCCACGGTGATGTTGGGCTCGACGCCCCACTTGCCGGTCTGGCGGGCGGCGGCCGTGCGATGGATCAGCTCGCCGTTGGGCAGGTAATAGTATGCGGTCGTCAGCTTGATCGCACTGTTGCCGCTACCGAGCTCGATCACCTCCTGCACGCTGCCCTTGCCGTAGGTCCGCTTGCCGATCACGATCGCCCGCTCATGGTCGCGCAGGGCCCCGGCCACGATCTCCGCCCCGCTGGCCGTCTTGTCGTTCGCCAGCACGACCATCGGGAAGTCCGGCAGCGTGTTCTCGCGGTTGGCCTTGTAGACCTCCTCGGCCCGCCAGCGACCCCGCACCGACACGATTGTGCCGGAGTCCAGGAACCGGTCGGCCACCGCCACCGCCGCCGGAAGCGACCCGCCCGGATTGAACCGCAGGTCCAGGATCAGGGCCTTCAGGCCGGCCTCATCGATCTTCTGGATGACCTGGTTGAACGAGCCCGGGGTGTTGTCCAGGAAGCCGCTGATCCGCACGTAGGCGATCTTCTGCTCGGGGTCGATCCAGTAATCCCACTGGTTGTCGCCGTCGCGCTGCCAACCCCACACGCTGGCCACCTCGATCTCCGCGCGGGTGATCGTCATCGTCTCCGACTGGTCCGCCAGCGCGTGATGCACCTTCAGGGTCACCTGGCTACCCGGCGCGCCCATCATCTTCTGCACCGCATCGGCCATGGTCATGTGCTCCGTGGGCTGGCCATCGATCTCCAGGATCTGGTCGTCGGCCAGGACCCCGGCCTTGAAGGCGGGGGTGTTCTCCATCGGGCTGCTCACGGTCAGCACGCCGTTCTTCAGGATTACCTCGATGCCGATCCCGCCGAACCGCCCGGCCGTATGCTGCTTGAAGCGCGGGTACTCGTCGGGCGACAGGTACGCGCTGAAGGGATCAAGGCTCTGGAGCATCCCCTCGATCGCCCCGTTCATCAGGGTCTTGTCGTCCACTTCTTCGACGTACCGCTTATGGATCTCGGCGCGGACGTTGACCAGCGGGCTGAAGAGCTCGTACACGGTCTCCCGCCGCGCAATGACGTTCCGGACCGTTCCACAACAGCAGGGCGATCGTCGCGACGATCAACACCCATACCAGGTTCCTAGCCGGCATTTGTCTGCCCTCAAACTTCCACGGCTGCGATCGGGCCGCCCAGTCCGCGGCAGCCTGACTTCCAGCAGTTGCACTCTCGTCCCGGGGAGCCGTCCACGCTTGCGCGCCGACCGTCCGGCGCTTCCGACGCGGTCGAGCCGACCCGCAGGATTCTATCCCCCGGTCGGGCGGCTGGCCGGGGCGCTGCTGGCGGCACCCTCCGTATCCAGCCATTCATGGTTGGTCCGGTGCACGCTGATGGCGGTCACGTAGAACTTGCGGTTCTCCCGCGGCCCCTCCTGGTAACCGGTGATCTTGACGGGATCGCCCTTGTGGACGTCCTCGATCCGCGCGGTTACCCCATTGACCTGCACCTGGGTCCGCTCGTTCACAAAGCCGTTGCGCCGGACGGGCGTGCCTGTCTCGGGATGCAGGAACTCCATCGACACCTGCCCGGTCTCGGCGTTGATCTCCACCGCCGTGCCCTCCAGCTCCGATGTATTTGCGCTTCGGCTGGTCTTGCTTGCACCCGCTGACCAGCATTCCCACGGCTGCGACCGCCAGCGCCAGCCCCGCCATCCGGATCGTGCTCTGCATTTGCCACCTCGCTCGCGCACTACGGTGCCATCCATGCACCGTCGTTGTCTTGCGCTCAGGATAATCTACCATGATTCATCGCGTTGGGCCACCCGCCATGCCGTTTACCCGATCGGCGTCTCCGCCCGCCGGCTCAGCAGCATCCCCAGGAAGAACACCCCGCCGAGCAGGCTGGTCAGCACCCCCACCGGCACCGACAGCGCCGACATCTGCGCCGCCGGGCTCGCCGCCGGGCTGATCCACCGCATCCCGTTGGCGGCAACGACGTTGCAGGCCGGCAGGAACGCCGCCCCGCCCAGCAGCGCCGCCGGCAGCAGCCGCCCGTGCGTCGGCCCCACCACCATACGTAGCAGGTGCGGCACGACCAGGCCCACGAAGGCGATCGGCCCCGTGTGCGCCACCACCGCCGCCACCATCATCGACGCCGAGAAGTAGATCCACCGCCGCACCCGGCGGACGTTCACGCCGCGGCCGGCTGCCACCAGGTCCCCCATCATCAGCAGGTCCATCTCCCGCCAGTGCCAGGCCAGCACCGCCAACCCTGCAAGCGTCAGCGGCACGCTGTAGACGAAGGCCGAGTAGCCCGTCACCTCGACCGTCCCCATCAGCCAGCGGACCGTCGCGTTGGTCACCGCTTGGCTGGACACGTACTGGATCAGCAGGATGACCGCCCCGCAGACGTAGCCGATGCTCACCCCGGCCAGCAGCAGCGTGTTGCTGGAAAAGCCCCGCCGCACGCCGGCCAGACCGTACACGATCAGCACCGATCCCATCGCCCCGGCAAAGGCCGCCGCGCTGATCGCCCAACCCGTCCCCAGCCAGGCCCAACGCACTGCCAGGCCCATCGCCAGCGCCGCCCCGAGCCCCGCCCCGCTCGAAACGCCCAGCGTGAAGGGACTGGCCAGCGGGTTGCGGAACATCGACTGGAAGGCCACCCCGGCGATCGCCAGCGTCGCCCCGGCCAGCATCCCCAGCAGCAGCCGCGGCACCCGCACCTGCCAGAAGATCTGCCCGGCGACGCTGCCCTGCGAGCCCGACCCCGCCCAGATATCGCCCCAGGTCACGTGCCCCGCACCGACCAGCGGGACGACCACGGCCACGGCCGCGCAGCCGAGCGCCAGGGCCACGAATGGCAACCGGGTTCCCTTGCAGGTGACTGCTGCGTCCATGCTCGATCGCCTCTAAGGACCGGTTTCAGGACCTCTTGTTTTTGGGTGCCACGGGCAGCTCTGCCTGCCCGTGTCTGGGTTCGGAAACCGCTCATAAGCTCAGGCGATTCAGGATACTGCGCACGGGGCCTCTTACGCAAGCGGTCAGGTGGAGTCCCGACGCGGCCGCGTTCGTGACGGATCCCGCGGGCCTCGATCTGCTTGAGGATGGATTCGACATGCCGTCGGCGGCTTGCTTCCGCCGCTACGGGGCTGTCGACCTGCGCGTCCGTGCTCATGGTCAAGCCTCCTTCAGGGCCCAACCATCGTAGGCCGCCTTCGTGTTCGCATGATGACGGAGGCATGAGAAATGCACGGAAGCCTCGGCGCCAACCGGTCGTCACCGGACGGGTCCCCGCGACAGCGGGTCAGGCCCCGCCGCCGGCTGCCCGGCTGCCCGCCCCCGCGAGGCGCCGGTACCGCAGGATGATGTCCAGGCCGAAGACGCGTTCGAACAGGGCAGTCCTTTTGTCGGGCAGGCGCACGGGCCGCCCGTTGGCGGCCCGGCCCGGCAGGCGCAGGACGACGGTCTGGCGCCGGACCTGGCAGAGCACTTCGCGCGGTATCGACCCGTCCAGACGGTCCAGGCCGTCGGCGACCCGCAGCAGGGCGGCAAGCGTTTTGACGACCTGCCGATCGTCCGCGGGCAGGCGGCGGTAGTGCTTGTGCGATTCGTGCGGCAGTGCGCCGCGGTGGTAGCGGGCGATCAGGCCGACGATCAGGCGCTTGCGCGAGCCCAGCGGCAGGTGCCCCTGCTCCCGGATCATCCGCAGGGAGGCCTTGTGGTGGTCCCTGCGCGACGCCCGCTTGCCGATGTCGTGCAGCAGGGCGGCGTATCGCAGCCAGTCCCGCGCAAGCGTCAAGCCTGTGCAGACCGCGCAGCTGGTCGAACAGCGCCAGCGCCAGCCGGGTCACTCGCTGTTCGTGTGTGCTGCCGCGGCTGGCCAGAGGCGGGAGGCGCCAGAATGGCCGTTGTCCCGCTGGCTCGGCGGCCGTATGCACGCCGTTCGGCTGGCGCAGCGGGATGCTGTGTTTGCGTCGACTGACCTTTGCGGGTGAAGGTTCCCGCTCTGAGCACGGGCGATCCTCCTGAGCGCTGTCAAGCTTCGTCCTCTTTCATATCGGCTGGGGACGGGATGCGTTCTTGACCATAAGGCAGTCGCCCATCCGCCCAGGACCGCAATACGTGTTCGCCCTCCCGCGCATTCATCTCCCGCAGGCCCTCGCCGGCCAGGGCGAAGTTGATGTGGTTGAGCAGGCGCAGCCGCTCGCCGGCTGCAAACCGTGCCGTCGCCGTTCGGATGACGTTTTGTCGTGGCGGCATGACAGTCGCTTCCTTGACCGGCCGGGGGGCAGCACGGCTGCCTGAAACGATCGCGCGGACGTTCGACGTGTGCTCCCGGTCCGGTCTTGGCACGATAGCGGCCGGTCGTTGGGGCGGCGCCACGGGAGCGTTAGATTTCGGTTATTTCGGAGTGCTATCCACGGGCATCGGCGGATTGATCTGCCCCGCCGGGGCCATACTCACCGTCTTCGACACCCGGTAGCAGTTCCGCCTCCAGGCGGGTCATTGTGGCCGTCGTCGTCGCTCGCGTTGGGAGTCCCGCGGCCGTTTGTGGCCTTAGGCACCTTCGGCGGCTCAGGATACTGCATGCGTGGCCAGGCATACAAGTATTCGCCGCCCGCCCGCCTGGCCCCGCCCCAGTCGAGGCCGGATTGGTCTAATCCGTCCGCAGGATGATCGCCCGCGCCAGTGCCCGGCCTTGGTTAACGATGCCCTCGAAAACCTGGCCCTGGACGCGGTTCGGGTACTCAGCCGTACGGGGCAATAGATTGGATGACCGCGACGGCATCGACTCTGAGGTGGAATTGACGCTTCGCAACGCGGGTCCACCCCTGACGAATCTAGGAACTTAGTAACATTCCCGAATTCGACCGTGAATCCGAGAAATCCGAACCCTGAACTGCGCGCACTAGTCGAGATGCTCCGGCCTACATGCTTAGCCCTAGGGAGTGACAGATCCTGGCACCCCTCACGGCGTAGCATGGGTATAACATCGGTCGACATCGCGATTGAGATTGACACGTACAGCAACCTACGCTATAAGCGACCTATCTTCGGAGGCCTCATGCCTCTCGGACCCGTTGCCGGTGTGTTACGCCGCGTTCGTAGCCAATCTGGACAACGGCACCGTTCCCACGGCGCTACCAGCGGGCATCGCACGATGCTAACACTGACCTGGACGGAATCAGCGAATGCGAGTCGGATACCAGACGATCATATGGGGCGCAAGACCTCCTAGTCTGCCACGAATGCTGGACGTGATTCAGCAGGAGGGCTACCAGGGGGTTGAGTTCGCCCAGCGAACGGACTTCCTCGGAGACATCGATGGGTTGCTCCGTCTCCTTGAAGAAAGAGGTCTTGCCCTAGTCGGCCTCGCTGGCGGTAGCCTGCGGCAGCGTATGGATTTCTGCGGACGGTACACGGTCCCTTACCTTTACGTGGAGGACTGGGAAGAGGACATCGCGAAGGAGGCTATCGGACGAGGTTTCACACTTGCGTTGCACCCCCACATTTTCACCCAGGTCCACCGCATCGCCGACGCCAAGCAGCTACTGGCGGAGCATGCGGCATTAAGATTTCTCCCCGACACAGCGCATTTGGTTATTGCCGGGGATAACCCCGTCAAAGCCATTGAGCAAACGATCGCGAGAATTGTCGCAGTCCATCTGAAGGACTGGACCCCCGTGTTTGGGCGTTCCCCGCATCGTTATGCGAAAGGATTCGTCGGACTGGGTAAAGGCAAGCTGCCGCTTCCAGAGGTTCTGGATACGCTAAGGCGGTTGGATTTTCAGGGGTGGCTGATTGTCGAACAAGACCATTGCCCTACCAGCATATCCGCTAGCATCGCTGCGAGTACAACATGGTTGGCAGAACATGGCGTTAGCATTCAGCGTAACTCTCTCTCATGCGTTTTGCCTATCCCCGAAGCCCTCACGTCCGAGGAGGAACGACCGACTGAGTCTAGTACCGCGCCCGAGGAGACGAAGTTTTTGCGGACGGTGGCGGCTGCAGGGGTGCGGTCGCTTGAGTCCTGCTGGCAGACGCTGGCCACGGCCTTTCGAGAGATGATTCCCTGCGATGTTATCACGATATGGACTTGCTGCCTCCGGCAAGGTCTCATGAGCCTGCAGGCCATCCAACCCGAGCAATTGGTGCCGAGCGAGAGCTTGACGCTGAACTTCAAGCAAGTCCTGAGTGGAGATTGCATTGCAAACCAATTCGTTACCAAGTTTGACTTGACCTTGCCCGACAACGTTCGCCGCTTTGGGCATCCGGAGATGCTCAAGAAGAGACAACCTCGGTGGATGATCTCACTGCCAATCATGAATCCGTGGAACCCCCACTACGTGTGGCTAATCGTTAATCTCTTCCGACAGAGCAGCGATCTTCCGGTAACAGAAGAGAAACTGTTTGAGCTTGGTCAGTACGCAGGACTCGCAGTGAACGCAGCAGTAGTGGAGTTTTGCGCTTGCGCGGCCTCGAAGACAAGTTTCATCGCCCCGCAGAGCCAGAGAGAAAAAGACTTCCTCGATGAGTTCGTTTGTCTGGTTCAAGAGGTCCTCGACTGTGAGGGGGTCTCTATTTTCACGCTAAGCGATGCTGAGGACACACTCCTTCTGGCCGCAACCACTGGGCTGATCTCCAGAACCGGCGACGCAACTGTGGTCTACGACTATGGCACAGGCATTGTCGGAAACGTCTGGGAACGCAATGAGATCTTTATCACGAGAGACGCGAGAAAGGAAAAGGGCTGGGAGGGGAGATCCGAAGAGAAGGTTGCCTCTCCGCACCGGCACGAGTGCCTCTATGCTCCTCTAGTAAACCACACGGGACAGGTAATCGGAGTCATTCGCTGCCGAAACAAAAGGCAAGCGCGCAATGTCGGTACGTCAACGATGTTCACGGACGAGGATGCCGCGGTGTTGGATTCCATGACGCAAGCAGCCATACCCCAACTCGAGGTCCTCCGGGATCACGAGGTCCGAATCAACCATCAGATCCTTATAACGCATGAACTGCTGAGGCCTGCGGTGGCGGTCAAGAACACCGTACATGAACTTCTTGCCAAGCCAGGCGTTCCCCGCCTTTTCAAGCGCCTTTTCAAGCATGATTACTTCGGTAACATCCTTTCCTGGATTGATTTGATGCTGCGTCAGATAGAGAATAGCGATCTGGTGCACGGCACCTTGATGTTGGAGACCAGTGCTACGTTTATGCTCCGCGATGTGGTTGCCCCGGCTGTAAGGCAATTGGACCTGGAGCTCAGTGAGCGAGACTTCTCTGAATCTAGCATTAGGTATGACAAGTTCGTTAACGTACCCCAGGTATATATCGATCGGAACCGCATTCAGCAGGTGTTCTTCAATCTGCTGTCCAACTCCATCAAATATGCGTACAAAGACCCGGAAGCGTTCAATGTTCAGATTGTCAGCGAGCGGCGCTCCCCGTACTTCGCCATCATGTTCCGAGACTGGGGCCCTGGAATTCAAGATGGGATGGAGGAGAAGATCTTTTGGCGGGGATTCCGTGCGCCAGGCGACGCGACGAAGACTGTGACCGGCCGGGGAATCGGCCTGTGGGTCGTTCGCCGCGTGATTGAGGCGCACGATGGCATCGTCAAAGTAACCAGCAAACATTCACCGTTCGAGATCACGATCCTCCTCCCCGAGTACCTGGAGTCTCGTCCGCCCAAGACAAAGATGCCTCAGAGAACAATGGAGCCATAGTGAACACAAAGTCACGTGCCCTGATCGCGTTTTTTGATGATGACAAGATGTTCAACCAGCCTTACCTCAGGACGCTGGACGAGGCCGGCTTTAGCATTCTGTACGCGCCCAATCCCGATGAGGCGTGGAAGAACATTCAGTCGCAAGGGCAGAGCATTTCGCTCTTTATCATCGACGTGATGATGCCGCCGGGTGAGAAGTATTCATCAGTTTCGACTCGCGGTGGATTGGTTACGGGAATCCTGCTCTGCGAGGGCGTGCGCAATCTCTTCCCTACCGTACCCATCATCATACTGACCAACGTCGCGAATCAGGAGACACTGAGACAGATTCCTACGGGCGCTTTGTTGCGAATCGCGAAAAAGAAAGCTTGCCCTCCCGCCGATCTGGTAGCGCTGGTTCGCGAAATGCTCAAACCCGGAAAAGGGCCTGTGCCGGCAGGCCAGTCGGATGATGCTTTGTAGGTCCCGGGTCTCGCACCTTAGTTTACAGGAAGAAATCGATGGAGAAAACTCGTCTGTTTATCGGGTTACTCATGTTGTTGGTCTCGCCGTTCGTAAGGTACCTAGTCGTATCCGTTTGGAGGAAGTATCGACCCAGGTTGCGCGGGCATGACATCCCTGAACTCCAGCTCGCCAAGCTCTTGAGAGCCATTGGATGGGACATGACCCTGGCTTCATGGCCTCTGTTTATAGCCGCGATAGTGGAGGCGAAGTCGGGTCACCAGAGATTGTGTGCCGCGATGGGACAGTACTCAGGTTTCGGACACATCTTGCTATTTGTCGTCTTTGCTCTACTATTCATCGGGGGTACGATTAGCCGATATGTTATACTTGAGACTGCTGAGGTGGCAGAAAGGTACCGCTGGCCATGTTCTGTGCCGTGCGGAATCATGGGCTCGTTGACGCTCTTCCTAATGGCGAAAATGGCGATGCCCGCGTAGCGAGACAGAGACATGGAATCCATGGAATCATGGAAAGACTGCATGATGCAGATACTGCACGAGGCACTTGACTGGACAGTTATTGCTGGTGTGGCAGCGACAGTCCTCTTTCTGATTGTGTCCTGGCTTGTGTGCGCAACGCTGGACGGTGATAAGACATTGATGCCGGTTATTCGCTCAGTGGCGTTCATGCAAAGGAAGCTGAACTCTACCTACCTCTGGAAGCTCTATCTACTGCTCTGGGATCGCAGGCGTGAATTCCTGGCCCTTCATGCAGGAACGGAGGAAATAAGGCTCAGAGCGCTTTTGTCCCTTTCTCAGAGTACATCACCGCGGACGCGCAGAAGGATTTGCCAGAGTTGCGAACCGCGAAACCCGAGGTGCTTCCCGCCTGGCCGATGTTATCAATGAACTCCAGGCAGAGCAGAATCGTGTCACCCAACAGGAGACCGAACTTGAGGCTGCGGGACGTATATAAATCAGTGAATAGCAGCCATTCATCGTCAGCTTAGGACCACCTTCCCTCATCACGCCCTCAGACCGCTAACCCCACCCACGCCTTGCCGGTGGCGTCTTCCCGCGCCACCACGAACCGGCTGGCAAAGATTCCTTCCAGCAAGGTCGGCTGCATGAACTCTTCGGCGCTGCCCCAGAAGACCACCTGGCCGTCCTTCAGGGCGGCCACCTTCGCCCCCAGCATGCCGGGCAGGTTCAGGTCGTGGCAGACCACGACCACCGTCTTGCCCTCGGACGCCTGCCGGCGGATCAGGCGGATCAGATCCGCCTGGTGGTGCGGGTCCAGCGCGCTGGTCGGCTCATCCAGCAGCAGCGCCTGCGAGCCCTGCGCCAGCGCCGAGGCCAGCCACACCTTCTGCCGCTCCCCGCCCGAGAGCGTGCCGACCTGCCGCTGCTCCATGCCCCCCAGGCCGCAGCCGGCCAGGGCCCGCCGCACCGCCTCGCGATCCTCCGGGCTCGGCGCGCCGAAGGCCGGCAGGTGCACGTACCGCCCGCTGGCCACCACGTCCATCACGGTAAAGCCCGTGTACCCTTCATAGAATTGTGGAACGTAGGCAGCCAGACGCCCCACCTCGCGCCTGGACATTCGCCGCGGGTCGTGCCCGTCCAGGCGCACCTTGCCCGCCTTGACCGGCAGCAGGCCCAGCGCCGCCAGCACGAAGGTGCTCTTGCCGGCCCCGTTGGGTCCGACGATGGCCAGCACCTCGCCCGGCTCCGCCGCCAGGGAGACGCCGCGCAAGACCTCCCGCGGTCCCCGCCGCACGACCAGGTTGTCACACTCGATCCGCATACCCACTCTTACACCGTCTGTTACAATTAACAATTATCTATTGACGATTGACAGGTACGTCTTAGCCGCCGTCCTTCCCGTACAGCCCCTCAATCAGCTTGCCCAGCATCACATTCACCCGCGGCCCGGGGGACTCCACGCCGATGTCCGTCAGCGTCACGATCCGCACGCTTGCCAGGCCGGGAAGGGCGCGCCACGCCGCGGCCGCCTCGGCTTTGCCGGCCAGCCTCCGCCGGCTCGCGGACCTCGACGATCGTCTCGGGGCGCATCCACAGCACCTGCTCGGTCCCGATCTCCAGCCACGCGCGGTCGCCGGCCACGACGTTGGTCGCCCCGGCCAGCCCCAGCAGGGCATCCAGGTAGCTGCCCGGACCAGCCACCCACACGCCTTTCGGCGGACTCGGCAGCGCGCCGGTCACGAACAGGACCTTTCGCGGCCTTGCCCGCGAGACCTCCGCCGCCTGCTGCCGAAGCCGCCCCAGGTCAGCCCGCAAATCCCGCACCAGCAGCGCGGCCGTCTTCGGTCGGCCCGTCGCCTGGCCCAGCTGCTCGATGGCGATGTAGATGTCCTCCAGGCTGTCGGTCGGCAGGACCTGCAGGGGCAGCTTCAGGCCCTCGAACTTCTCTCTGAGCACCGCGCTGCCGCGGGTGATGACGACCAGGTCCGGCCGCAGCGCCAGGATGCGCTCGATGTTCGGGTCGAGCAAGGCCCCGACGACCTCGATCCGCTGCGCCGCTGGCGGGTAGATGCAGTACTGCGTCCGGCCAACCATGCGGCCGCCCAGCCCCAGGGCCCAGCAGATCTCGGTCAAGGCAGGGGCCATGCTGATGATGCGGCTGGGGCCGGCCTCTGTCTCGGGCGGATCGACCCGCGGCTGCAGGACATAGTCGCGAAGCGTCGCCGGCGCGGTCTGCGTGGCCCGGGTGGCAACGGATCGCGTGCCAGCGGATCGGGCGACCTGGGTGGTACCGGGTCGAACGACCTCCGCCTGCGACTTATCGGACGCTTGATTGTCGCAGCCGACCACCAGCGCAGCCCCTGCCAGCACTACCAAGGCCAGCGCGGACGCCCGCCACGGCCGTCTGCGATGCTGGCGATCCGTGGTGTACCGCATAGCTGGTCTTGTCTGGCGATCAGGCATAAGCGGCGCATTGTCCGGGCAGGTGGCGCCGCTGTAAAGCAGGACGGTCGCTTCCGCTGCCGGTGGCAACGACACACCCGGCGCCGCTACGCGGCGAGAGAGTGGAGCAGCAGACAGTAGAGCAGGAGAGAACGGCGAGGCCCATGGCATCCAAAGCGGCGGCATAGCCGCCGTACTCCTTAGAGACCGCTGACGAAGCCGACGACGGCACCGATGCCTGGCACGCGCTATAGCGGAGGCTTGGGGCGGCTCGGCTGCAAGGTGAGTTTCTGGTCTATAACCTCTTGCCCATCGGGGACTTGCAGGCTGGCCTCGCTGCGGTAGGGGCCCTCGGGCCCGACGGCCTCCAGCGTGATCCTGCCGGGGGGGAGGTGTTCGAGCATGTACCTACCTTGCCCGTCAGTCCGCGTGGCCCGCCACGGCAGCTGGATCGGCTCGGCAGGGGCGCCGGCCGGCTGGGTGCGACCCTTGGGGTACCAGGCGGACACCCGGACGATGGCCCGTTCGACCGGCTTGTCCTGCGGATCGACCACTGTGCCGCGGACGGTCGCACCGGGGCCGAGGGTGAACTTGAGCCGGACCTCCTTGCCGGTCTGCACATCAGCCGAACCCAGGCTGGTCGTGTATGTCGGGTGTCCGGCGGCCACCACGTAGGAGTCAGCCGGCACGCCGTTGAGCTCGAAGTTGCCATCCTCATCGGACATGACGTTCCTGCCGGGGTGGCCCTGTTCGATGAGCCACACAGTGGCGGCGGGGATCCCCTGGGCCTGGTCCTCGATCATCTCGACGACCTGCCCGCAGATCCGCCCGCCGCGCATGGCGAAGGCCTCGAGCTCCACGGGGTCGCTGCCCTGATCGATCTCGAATTTCAGGACCGGCTCATCCAGGCAGTAGAACTTGTCCTCCAGACTGATCTCCACGGTCGCGCCGCCGGCGCCGACGCCGGAGATCATGAGCTTGCCGTCGGCATCGGTGTGGCCTTCGGTTTCGCGGGGCGAGGATCTGGACCTTCAGGTCGGGCACGGGCTTGCTGTCGGCGTCGACGATCCGCAGGACCACGCGCCGCTGCGGCCGGAGCATGATCTTGAGCGGCTCGGTCTGTTTGGCCAGGTCCACCTGGTAGGTCGCGCTGCCGACGCCGGGCACTTCCACGTGCACGGTGGTGCGCCCGGGCATGAGGTCTTCCAGGACGAACTGACCCTTGGCGTCGGTGCGGGTCTTTCGGGGTCCGGCGGGGGTATCCAGTGTGACCTCGGCATCGGCGACCGGCTGGTCGTCGCCATCGACCACCATGCCAGTGAGTTTCCTCGCGCCGGTGAGGGTGATGGTCAGCCAGGGGATGACTTCGGCTGGGTCGGGCAGGTAGTAGACCTCGGCGTCCTTATACCCGGGGGCGGCCGCCCGCAGCATGAGCAGGTCCGGCTTGGGGCCGGGAAAGGCCAGGTCGCACGCCCCGCCCTTGCCGGTTGTAGCGCCGTTGTAGGGGACCCAGCCGGCTGCGCCCAGGACGTGGACGATGATCTCGGTTTTGGGTGTGGCCTCGCTGGCTTCGTTGAGGACGACGCAGTGGAGTTTGGCAGCAGGTTCGGTACCTGGCGCGCTGGCGGGGGCGGACGATGCAGCCGTCTGGGACAAGGCGGGGCTGGAAAGTCCCAGCGCCAGGACCAGGAAGACCGCCAGGTGTCGTCGCCGATGCATGTGCATGGTCTGCGTCCCACACGAGCCGACCTGATTCTCGAGCCGACAGGGTCATTCTATCCGGCGGCAAGGCGGGTGCCAGCGGGCTTGGCCGCGGACCGCTTCCTAAGCCTGCGTGCCATCGACATCACCTGCAAGACCGCTGGGGTCAGGAAGGCGGCTTCCGCGCACATGCTCGACCACGGCCCTCGGAATGACACCTTCATTCCGCCGGCGGATGCGGTATAACGTCATGCTTGAAGCCGCGGGCGGTCGTCCTGGCGATCACCGGCCTGTGGCAGATGACCTTCAACTTCCGCCTGCGGGCCGGGCTGCACTAGACGTTCTTTGCGCCGGAGTTCCACGGCGCGATGCGCTACCTGCCGGTGCTGGTGCTGATGATGCTGGGCAACTCGTTCGTCCGGGTGGCCACCTGGACGCTGGTCGGGGCCGGCAAGGCGTACACCTATGCGATGGTGATGGCCGTGGTCGCCCTGGTGAGCATCCCTGGGATGTTCCTGTCGGCGCTGTGGCTGCACAGCACGATGACGGCGGCGTGGTGGATGACGGCGGGCTGGTTCACGGGGGTTGTTGCGACGTTGTGGATGATCCGGGCGTTCGGCATCCGGCTGAACTGGATGCGGACGTTCGTCGAGCCGGCGGGCTGGGCGCTGATGACGGCGCTGGTGGTGTGGCTGGCGCTGTACCAGGGTTTGGCGCTGGTAGCGGTGGCGGCGGTGCTGGGCGTGGCGCTGCCGATGGTCCAACAACACACTTCGTGCTCCGTTGTTGTCGCCCGTCCCGCCAGGGACGACAGAACCTGCACACTGCGGAGCTGTTGATGCATGGACCCTTACCACACCCCCGGTATCAGTCTGTATCGAACCCGCGAGGCGTAGTCCTTGTACCCTTCCAGCTCGTTCCGGAGCATGCGGTCTTCCAGGCCCGTTCGCACGAGGATCACGACGACCCCCACCGCGACCGGAATCAGGGCCCGGTACGATCCCAGCGCCAACGCCATGCCGACGACGGTGAAGATGCCAGCCAGGTAGAGCGGATGCCGGACGATCGCGTAGGGACCGGTGTCGACCACCCTGTGCCCGCGGTCGGATTGGATGCGAACGGATGGTTCGGCGAACTTGTTGACGGCGTACACCCAGGTGGATGCAGCTCGACCCCAGCAGGAACAGGGCGTAGCCGAGGACCACGAGCCCGGTCGGGACTCGCGACCAGCCGTACCGCGCATCAAAGCTGGCCACAACGAGAATCCCGAAGAACGAAGCCAGGAGAAAGGTCAGCAGCACCGTATCCCAGGACTTGGTCCCACGGTGGAACTTGCTTCGGGCGACGAAGATCTCGGGGTTCACGCGCCACAAGTACCCAGCCGACAGGACCATGATGCCGAGGAACACCGCGAAGAACAGCCACCCCTTCCGCCACGCGATCCCAGCCGGCAGGAACATCATCACGGCCAGCGCGAGGAACATCCCAGCGGTCACAACCACCGTTCGTCGAAGCAGACCCCGGGGAGAGTTCTCGTTGTCCATCGCCATACCACAATCGTAGTGGGGGCGTTGCAGACCGGCAACCGTCGCCTGGCAACTGACGATGGACGACGTCATCAGTCAACGGTCAACAGCAAACGACAACAAAACAACGACTGGATTCCTTGGGTCTGGCAGGCGGGAATCACGCACGAGCTGCCCCATGACCCTCGGATGACAGCACGGCAGGGCCGTCGTCACTGGCCGGGGGCCTGCCCCCATTTCAGTTTTGTGACAAGGGTGTACCAGGGGGGGTGGTTGGGGTTCTCGACCAGGAGGAAGTCGCGGGGGCAGCGGCGGATGATGACATGGTCGCCCACGGAGACGGGGAGCATGTCCTGGCCGTCGAGGATCACGCGGGTGCCGTCGTTGATCCGCTCGGGGGTGATGTGGACCGTGACCGACTCGTCCACCACCAGGGGCTTGTGCGTGAGCGAGTGGGCGCAGATCGGCGTGATCGTGATGCCCTTGACGGTCGGCTGGAGGATGGGGCCGCCAGCCGAAAGGTTGTAGGCCGTCGAGCCGACGGGGGTGGCGACGATGAGGCCGTCGCCGACGATGCGGGTCAGCGGGCTGTCGTTGAGGCGCAGGGTCAGGGCGATCATGCGGAAGGGCGGGCCGGCCTGGACGACACAGTCGTTGACGGCGATGCTGGCGAGCTTCTCGCGGCCGCCACCGTTGACGGCGACCTCGAGCATCATGCGGGGGCTGATGAGGGCATCGTCGGTCAGGACACGGTCGAGCTGGGCGTCGAGCTCGTCGAGGTTGAAGGCGGCCAGGTAGCCGAGCTTGCCCATGTTGATGCCGATGAGGGGGACCTGGCTGGTGCCCATGGCGCGGGCGGCGGCGAGGATCGTGCCGTCACCGCCGAGGACGATGACGCGATCGGCGCGGGCGGCGACGGCTGGATCGAGTCGGCCGAGCCGGGCGTCGAGGACCTCGGCGCGGGGTTCGACCTGGCGGCGGACATGGTCGAGAGGCTGGCTGGCCCCGGGCTTGGCGGGGTTGGCGAGGATGTAGACCTTGCGTCTGGCGGAAGTCGGCATGGGGATATTGTGCGCGGACCCGGCCACGTTTGCAATGGATAACGTGCGTGTAGACGGCCGTGGCTGTCTCCGCGCGGGCATGCTGCCTAGGCTCTGAACTCTATGACGGCACCTTGGGGATTGCCGTTCTCAGGCGCTTCGATGCCAACGTTACTGCGAGAGCCGATACTACGAGATGGGGGTCCAGTCTTGGCGCGAAGTCATGCAGTGCCTGTTCTTGTTCAGCCCACTCGCCGACAAACAGAATGTCGTGCAGAGCCAGAATCTCGGCACGCATGCTATTCAGGAACCACGCCCCCATGTCGAACATCATCGCTTCTTCCAGCGACTCGAACTCCGCGGCAATCGTAGCCGCCATACGCTTATACGCGAAGGCGTCTCCGAGATCCTCGTTTGGCCAATTGTGCTTACCCCACAGGAGTTTCGCTATCTTCAGGACCCATCTGTCAATTGGTATAAAACAGTACCATTCGGTTCTGTCCGGGGCGTCCCATACGTTGAGAAACTGCTGGGCTTCGCGGAGAATCAGGCTACTGAGCTTCGGGCCAACCCCCTGGAGCCTGTCCAGTCGTTCCCATGCCCCGGAGGGCGACATCGTCCGAAAACAATCAGACCATTTGGGCATCCGCTGCTCGTGAAGCAGTCCGATCGTACCTGCTACTGGGCCGTAGGTATGGTTCTTGTTGGCTTTTCCCTTGCAGAGCGAGTCGAAGCGCTGCCAGACCAGCTCCGCAAAACCTTTGTTGTCCACCACGCATGTATCGAAGGACTGCTTGCAGTCGTCCAGAGCCGCGTCGAGGGCCTTATGGTAAAGCTCAGGGTACTTCGGATTCGTACCGGCCCACTCATACATCATGGTGGAGAGGAACAGCATTTGCCCGCGCGCATCCTTGATCAGCTCACAAGGCGGCGAGCGAAAGACAGCCTGCAGAGTCAGTTCCCTGTACCGCAGATAAGCTTGCCCGAATCTCGTATAGCGCTGTGGCATCTCTCGGGTGACTCCCTGTAACAAAAAGAATCGCGGCCTGGAATCCAGGCCGTCTTTCCTATTCGTCGCGGGGTGCCTGACGGCTGGCCTGCCAGCGCCGCCCGTGCCAGACGCGCAGAGCCCGTGGCACGGCCCGGGTCACTATCCCAGGCCACCCAGAAGCCGCTTCATATCGGCGACGAAGGTCTCAGCCTCTGCGATCCTCTCCGTCACCACCGGTGCCTCGAACCGGGCGAACGTTGTGTAATCGGCCGCCTGACGCTCCGCAAACGCCCCGTCGTAGAACCTTCCCAGTTCGGCGGAAATCTCTCCGGAGCGTACCAGGTGCCGGTGCATGGCGGCCCGAAGGCCGGCGTGCCTTGCATAGGCCTGGCCTCGACTCAGTAGGACTGCGCTCAATGCATAGAAGCAGGCGTAGTACACGCGATTGGTCGCCAGCGCGAAGTCCCCCGCCGCCAGCTCACGTCGCGCCGCAGCCAGCGCCTGGTCCGCCTTGACCAGGAACCCCTCAACCACCGCCTCGCGGGCCTCATCCTGTGTCATAGCAGGACCCCGTCGCGATCGACCTCTTGCCGCAAAGGCAGGACCTGGTACAATCCGTGCTCCCACTCGTCCCGCGCGATCACCACCGGGCTGAGCACGACCCCGAGCTCCAGCTGCAGGTCGAACAGCGCATCGACGGCCGCGTCCCGATCTTGCGAGCCGGGCACCCGGCTCGTCAGGATCAGAAGATCGATGTCTGACTCCGCGTCATCCTCACCCCGGGCCTTGGAGCCGAACAGGATCACGCGCTCAACCGGCAGCCGCTGGCGCAGAATCCGGGCGGCGCGTTCCACGGCTGCCCGATCATTGGCCTTGAGTTGTATCTGGTCCAGCATCCGCATGATTCAGTGATTTCCTCACTGGCCGTCACGTTGCCGGCTGGACGATCGCCCCGCTGCCCCTTGCCTGGCGCTGCGGCGCCTGCTGGCCGACGAGGGTCAGCACGGCGGCGACGATGCCTTCGGCGTCGAGGCCTGCCTGGTGGAGCTGGCCGCTGCGCGAGCCGTGAGGCACGTACTTGTCGGGCGGGATCCCCAGCATGCGGAAGCGGGGCATGTCCACGGGCAGTTGCAGGGCGGCGGCCCGCTCGAGCACAGCGGCGCCGAATCCGCCGGCCAGACCGTGGTCCTCGACGGTCAAGACGCAGCGGCCGGGGCCAAAGGCCATCCGGAGCATCTCGTCGTCGAGGGGCTGGGCGAAGCGGGCGTTGTAGATGCTCACTTCGATGCCGCGTTGAGCGAGCAGGCGGGCGGCCTGGACGGCAGCGGCCGCGGGCGTGCCACAGGCCAGGATGGTGGCGTCCTCGCCGCTGCGGAGTTGGACGGCCTTGCCGAGTTCGAAGGGCCGGGTGACGGCGGCTAGCGGGGTCGGCACGCGGTCGCGAGGGTAGCGGATGGCGGCGGGCGCGCCGCAGGCGAGGGCCAGTTTGAGGGCCTCGTGCACCTCGGCCTCGTCCGCAGGGGCCATCAGGACCATCCGCGGCAGGGCCCGGAGCATGGCGATATCCAGGAAACCGTGGTGGACGGCGCCGTCGCCGCCGACGAGGCCCGCGCGGTCGAGGCACAGGACCACGGGCAGGTTCTGGAGGCTCATCTCCTGGAAGACCTGGTCGAACGACCGCTGCATGAAAGTGGAATAGATGGCGACGACGGGCTTGAGGCCGGCCTTGCACATGCCGGCGGCCACGTCGACGGTGGCGGACTCGGCCAGACCGATGTCCAGGCAACGGCCCGGGAAGCGGTCGGCGAAGGCCTTCAGGCCGGTGCCGTCGGGCATGGCCGCGGTGAGCGCGACGATCCTGTCGTCGCAAGAGGCGGCGTCGATCAGCGCATCGCTGAAGGCATCGGTAAAGGTCTTGTCGGACGCGCCCTTGGGCAGGATCTCGCCGTTTTCCATGATCTCGAAGGGCGGGGGGCTATGGAAGGCGGTGGGCTCGGCCTCGGCCCAGGAGCAGCCATGTCCCTTGTTGGTGTGCACGTGCAGCAGGACCGGGTGCTCGACGTCCTTGAGCAGCTGGATGAGCGGGACCAGGTGCTCGATGTTGTGCCCGTCGACCGGGCCGATGTAGACCAATCCCAGCGGCTCCCAGATCTGGCTGGGCACGAAGGTGGCCTTGAGGCTGAGGCGCAGGTGTTCGAGGGCGTTGAAGAGCGGCTTGCCGACGATGCCCAGGCGGTCCAGCATCCGCCGGGCCTGGCGCTTGCTCATCTCGTAGGCCTGGCTGACTCGGAAGCGGGCGAGGTATTCGGCCAAGCTGCCCTGGGTCTGGGCAATGCCCATGGAGTTATCGTTGAGGACGACCAGGAACTGGCGCTTGAGCATGTTGAGCTGGTTGAGGCCCTCGAAGGCCACGCCGTTGACGATGCTGGCGTCGCCGACGATGGCTACCGTGCGGTTGGTCCGCTGGAGCAGTTCGTCGGCCTTGGCCAGGCCCAAGGCGGTGGGGATGGCCGTACCGGCGTGGCCCACGTGGAACAGGTCGAACTCGCTTTCGGTTGGCGAGGGGAACCCGCTGACGCCGCCGGGCTGGCGGAGGGTGCCGAAGCGTTCGTGGCGGCCGGTGAGCAGTTTATGGGGATAGCACTGGTGACCGACGTCGAAGACGAGGCGGTCCTTGGGCAGGTCCAGGCAGTAGTGCAGGGCGATGGTCAGTTCGACCACGCCGAGATTGCTGGAGAGGTGCCCGCCGTTGCGGCTGACGACGTCGATAATGGTCTGGCGGATCTCCCCTGCCAGTTGCCGCAGCTGCGGCATACTGAGTTTCCTGAGATCCTGTGGCCCGTATATGTGCTGCAGCAATTGGTCCATGCTGTTCGCCGTATCGCCTTTCGTGGCTGGTCTATTGTACCCGAATTCAATTGCCCCGCTGGATCACAAATTCGCCCAGGGCCCGCAGGGGCTCGGCGGCCAGGCCGTAGGGATCCAGGGCCGAGGCCGCCTGGTCGATCTCGCGGCGGGCGGCGGCCAGGCAGGCTTCCACGCCCGTCAGCCGCACCATGGTTTGCTTACCGGCCTGGGTGTCCTTGCCGGCGCGTTTGCCAAGCTGCTGGGCGGTGGCCGTGGCATCGAGGGCGTCGTCGCAGAGCTGGAACGCCAGGCCCAGGTGGTAACCGTAGTGTCCAAGGGCACTTAAGTCGGCATCGCAACCGTCGGCGGCGATAACTCCCAGCCGGCAGGCGGCTGCGATCAGGGCTGCGGTCTTGCGTTCGTGGACGTAGCGGACGCGGGCCTCGGTGACCTCCTGCCGCTCGCCCTCGATATCGGCAACCTGGCCGCCGATCATACCGGACGCCCCGGTAGCGGCCGCCAGTTCGCGAACCATGGCCGCGGACCGTGCAGGCGCGCCTACGGTAAGGATCTCGAATGCCAGGGCCAGCAAGGCATCGCCCGCCAGGATCGCCATGGCCTCGCCGAAGACCTTGTGGCTGGTCGGCTTTCCTCGGCGGAGGTCGTCATCGTCCATAGCCGGCAGGTCATCGTGAACCAGTGAGAAGGTGTGGACGCACTCGATGGCAGCCGCGGGGACCACCAACGTATCTTCTTTGGCTCCAAAGAGTTGTCCAGCCGCGAACACCAGGGCCGGCCGGAGGCGCTTTCCGCCGGCGAAGAGGCTGTAGCCCATGGCCTCCCGCAGTCGCGGGGGGACGTCGCCGAGATCCTGCAGGTGCTTGTTCAGGGCCTGCTCGGCCCGCTGGGCGCTATCGGCAAGGAGGCGGCCGATGAGCACCTGTCGCTGGCCAGACGTGTCCGGATGGTCTGTGGGTACCACGCCCAATGTAGGCATTACCTCTTTGCCACAGGTTACTTGCAGCGGCCCATGCCGCTTGATGCAAGAGGACATTGTAAGGCCTTGCCAGGGAATACACAATCTTAACCGTGCGTCCGCGGGACCAAAGCGGATCTACTGCGGCGGGCGGGCTGGCGGATTGCCTGGACGGCCGAAGGACCAGTCGCCGGTGGGGCTTCGCTGTAAGTATATGATCTGATTACCTTTGCCGGAGATCTCGATGCCCTGATTGTCGATGTGCAGAATCAGGCGGCCGCCCAGCTTCCTGGGCAAGTTGAGCAGGTCGAGCCTGAGGACCTGGACGTTCTCGGTATTGATCTGAAGGAGGCTGTCGGATTTGAGAGTGGCGTTGAGCCGGGCCGGGCGCTGCGGGTCGAACTTGCCGAGGATGGCCAAGGGCTGATCGGCGGTGAGCTTGCGGTCGGGCTGGATGGGGCCGAGTTCGGAGAGTTCGAAGTGCCGGGGTCGCTCAGTGGGCTGGGTCTGGGTAGCGGGCGCGGTGGCCGGGGCGGTTTCGGTCGGCAGCGTCGACGGGGCAGTGCTCGGGGCCGGCTGAGTTTCAGGGGGCGGGGCGGGCGGCTTGGCCTGCTGGCGGCAGTCGGTCAGCGCGCCAGAAGGGCGATGGCGGCAAGCAGGAGGGATACCCGATGGCGGCAAGCACATGTAGGGGACATGATCGTCCTCACTGTTTATGATAGGGATGCACCGGGCCAGCGCCGGGGGCGGCCGGGGCGTACCCTCACAATAGGTTACACGATTGTAAGGGCGGCGATGCGGTTGGGACAGTGTGCTACAGCCGTTCGTCGGGGGCGGTCTGGCGGGTGACGCGGATGGCCTTGTTGTTACGGAACTGGCCCAGGCGGCCGGCGTACTTGGTCTTGCCCTCGACGAGGACCTTGATTTCCTGGTTAGCGAGTTTCTCGGTCATGAGCAGGTCGCCGGGCTGGAGGCTCATGACATCGCGCATGGCGATGGTGGTCTCGGCCAGGTAGGCCCGCAGTTCGACGGTAGCGGCGGCGATGTTGGTCTTGATCTTGCCGAGCTGCTCGCCGCTGGAGCCTTTCTTCTTATAGCTGAGCCAGCTCTGGGCGGCGAGTTTGCCCATGACGGGCTCGACGACGTTGAAGGGGATGCACAGGCTCATGGTGCCGGCCCGCGGCCCCATCTTGAGCTCAAAGCCGATCACGACGACGACCTCGTTGGGAGCGACGATCTGGACGAGGTGGGGGTTGGACTCGGTCTCGGGGACGTCGAATTCGACGTCGACGAGGTTGCTCCAGGCCTCATTGAGGCTTTGCAGGGCGCGGTCGGTGATCTTGCCGACGAGGCGCCACTCGATGCTGGTCAGCGGCCGCTGCGGGATGAACAGGTCGTTGTTGGACCCACCCAGGAGGCGGTCGAGAACCGGGTAGATGATCAGCGGGCTGACCTCCAGGCACATCTGGCCTTCCAGGGGCACAGCGGTCAGGAGGTTGAAGCAGGTGGGGTTGGGCAGGGAGTGGATGAACTCGCTGTAGGTGAGCTGTTCGACCGTAGCGACGCGAACCTCGATGATCGTGCGGAGGAAGGCCGAGAGCGAGGCGCCGAAGTTGCGGGCGAAACCCTCGTGGATGGCCTCGAGGGCGCGGATCTGGTCCTTGCTGACGCGTTCAGGACGCTTGAAGTCATAGAGGCGGACGTCCTTGGGGGCGCTGGCCTTGCCAGCGGACGGGGGGGCGGCCTCGGTGTTCTGCTGGTCGATCTGCCCGGAGTCCACCGCGGCTAAGAGTGCATCCACTTCGGATTGGTCAAGGACTTCAGCCATCAGGGCTCCTGCCCGGCGTATGTGCGGGAAGCGCCTGCGCACGGCGAACAGGGTGGCCGTCGTGCGCAGGAAAGCGCCCACAGTCCGGTTATCGGAAGCAGTGAGCGGAAACCTTTAGGTCAAGGCAGGCGGGGCCAGTCGACCGTCAGCTCGACGGTGCCAGAGGGGCCGCTTGTGGCCAGCACCGGGCGCCACAGGGGCCAAGGGGCGGCGGGCCAGAAGTGGCCGAAGTTGCACTCGGCGACGATGGGCACGGAGGCGGGCAGGTGGAGAGCCAGAAGGGCAGCGACATCGCGGGAGATGTCGCGTCCTTCACTCGTGAAGCGGCCGAGCAGGACCCCGCCGAGGCCATCGAGCAGGCCAGTCAGGCGGAGCTGGGTGAACTTGCGGTCGATGCGACCGATGGACTCGTTGACGTCCTCGACGGCCAGCCAGGCGCCGTTGGCCCGGGCGGCGTCGTGGAAGCGGGTGCCGGCCAGGGCAGTCAGCAAGGTGAGGTTGCCGCCGTAGAGCCTGATGGGGGCAGACGGGACGGCATGGGGGGTGACCAGGCGGCCGGTCAGGGCGCGGGCGGGCGGGCGGTCTTCGAGCATCGCGCGGATGTCGGACCAGATCTCGTGCCAGCGGCACTGTTTCTGCCGGGGGGTGAGGGGCTGGGCCGGGTCGCTCGAGAGCAGGTACATTGGGCTGGTGTGGTGGACGGACAGGACGGCCGGACAGCGCGCGGCGATCAGGGACAGGCAGGTCCACTCGCTGAAGCCGATGAGCAGGAGGCGTGTTCGCCTTCGGGCCAGTACTGAAAAGTCGATACGGTCGAGGATCCGCAGGAGCCAGGCGCCGCCGCGGAGGGCGACGATCGCGCGGACGCGGTCATCGCCCATGGCCTGCTGGAGGTCGGCGACGCGGGCGGGGTCATCGGTGCGGCCGCCGCGCTGCGGGTCCAGACCTGCCCAGATGAGGTCCGAGGAGCCCGTGACGTCCCAGTGGTCGCCGATGGAGCGCCGGATGGCGGCGACCAGGTCGTTCCAGTCGGCGATACCGAGGGCGGGCATGTCCTCGCCGGCCGGGGAGGCGGGGCAGCACACGTGCACGATGTTGGGCGAGCTCGGGTCGGTCATAACGTGCCAAAGATAGCACGCGACGGGGGCGGATGGTAGCCCTGGCTGACGGCATCGCGTATAGTGCGGGCATACCTGTCAGGAGGAAGCCCATGGGCAGCCGTTTGCTTTGGCGTGTCGGGATGTTGCCGGCGGTGGTGGCGGTGGCGCTGGTCGGGGCGGCGTGGGGGGCGGTGGCGGACGTCAAGGTGACGACGGACACGAGCATCGATTGCTCGAGCATCCAGACGATCGCCCGGGACCTGTACAAGGGGTGCAAGACCGACGAGGACAAGGCGGTGGCCACGTGGTACTTTGTGCGGCGGGTGATGTTCCACTGGCCGCACATCCCGACGTGGGACACGGTGGAGCTGGTCAACAGTTACGGGATCGGGCTGTGCGGCTACCAGTCGCAGGCGTTCGCGCAGATCTGCCAGGCGGGGGGCCTGAAGGCGCGGACGCTGCACATGCCGGGGCACGTACTGGCGGAGGCGTGGTATGACGGCGACTGGCACTTCTTTGACTGCCAGGTGGGGTGGTTCGTGTACAAGAAGGTGACCGGGGCCGACGGCAAGGGGCGGCTGACGGTCGCCAGCCACGAGGACATCGCCAAGGACCCGTCGATCGTGATGGAGGCGGTCCAGGAGGGGCGGGCGAGCAAGCCGTTCTTCCAGTGCCGCGTGAACGACCGGAGCAGCGACAAGCCCGACAACGGCGTGGAGTACGCGAAGAAGGCGCAGCCGGGCGGGCCCGCCAAGGGGTGCGACAGCCGACTGGTGATCAACCTGCGGCGCGGCGAGTCGATCACGCGGTGCTGGTCGAACGAGGAGAAGAGCTGGTTCGACCGGGCTGCCGCGGAGAAGCAGCCGGGCTTCACATCCCTGCACCACCCGTGCACCGCATCAATCATCGACGAGAACGACCCGGTGAACTGGCCCTACTGGAAGCCGTACGCGCGGATGACGGTCAACAAGGAGGGTAAGCCGCGCTACGGCGAGAAGCGGTACTTCGGCAACGGCCGGATGGTGTACGAGCCGGACCTGGCGAGCGAGGGATTTCGCGAGGGACTGGCCGAGAAGGGACTACAGGGAATCAAGACTCGCCGCGAGGACAAGGCCGGGGCGAACCTGCATCCGGCGGCCGCGAGCAAGACAGGTACGGCGATCTTCGTGATCAACTGTCCCTACGTGGCAGTCGATGCGTGGCTGGACCTGTCGGGGGTCCGCAAGGGAGACAAGGACAGCGTAGTCGTCTCCGCACGCAGGGAGAAGGACGCGCCGGATCAGTGGCGCGAGGTCTGCCGGGCCGACGCCGCCGACGCGTTGGAGGTCAAGGATCTCAGTCTCAAGGAGATCGCCTGGGAGCAGCACCGGTACTTCGTGAAGGTCGAGCTGCGGGCAGCGGGCGATATCCGGGACGCCGGGCTGGACAGGATCCGCTTCAGCACGGTGTTCATCAACAACATGTACGCCTTGCCGTACTTCATGCCGGGCAGGAACGTGGTCCGGGTGACGGCGGACAAGGGCAGCGACCTCAAGCACGACCCACTCACGCTGACGTACGTGTGGGAGGAGCAGGGCAAGGAGAGGCGGCTGGAGCGGAGGATCGACAAGCTGCCGTGTGAGACGGTGGTGGAGGTGGCGGGGGCCGAGATGCCGCGGATGAAGTCGGTGACGCTGGCGGTGGGGCCGTAGATCCCATGGGCAACATCGAGTACATCGCCGGGGATGGGTCGAGCCTGGAGACGATCGGCTCGCTGTGGCTGAAGCTGCAGGAGCATCACCGGTCGCGGGGCGGCGATTTTGCCCGGACCCTTGGGGCGATTCCCTGGGAGCAGCGCAAGGCCGGACTGCTGAAGCAGGCGAGCGCCGGGAGGCTGCTGGTCGATGTCGCTTGCGAAACAGAGTGTGGGCAGCGTGTCGGATACTGCGTTACGTCGCTGTCGGCGGACCGGAAGGGCGAGATCGAGTCGCTGTACGTCGAGCCGCAGTACCGCGGGCGGGGGATCGGCGATGCGCTGATGCGGCGGGCGCTGCTGTTCCTGGACGACGGCGGGGCGAAGGTCCGGACGCTGGGGGTGGCGTTCGGCAACGAGGAAGTGTTCGGTTTCTACCGGCGGTACGGCTTCGTGCCGCGGGCGACGATCCTGCAGCAGATCCAGGAATTGCGGCAATAGCATGCTTACCCTTATCAACACGAACCTGACGCGGCCGGCGATTGCGCCGATCGGCCTGGACTACGTGGCGACGGCGACGCGTGCGGCGGGCATCGCGACGGAGGTGGTCGACCTGGCGCTGGCGGAGGATCCGGAGGCGGCGTTGCGGGGGCATTTCACGTCGCACCGGCCACGGCTGGTGGGGCTGTCCTTTCGCAACACGGACGACTCGTTCTACCCGAGCATGCAGTCGTTCCTGCCGGTGCTGCAGCGGGTGATCCAACAGGTGCGCTCGTTGACCGACGCGAAGATCGTGCTGGGCGGGGCGGGGTACTCGATCTTTCCATCGCGGATCCTGGAGATGACCGGGGCGGACTTCGGCATTCGCGGCGACGGCGAGCGAGCGATGGTCGCACTGTGCTGGGCGCTCCAGGACGGTCTGCGCCTGGAGGTGGTGCCGGGGCTGTTGTGGCGGCGAAACGGGAGAATCCATGCAAACCCGCCGGCCTGGCCGGACCCGCCCGCCGTGCCGACGGCACGGGACGCGGTGGATAACGGGCGGTACCTGCAGCTGGGCGGGCAGATCGGGCTGGAGACCAAGCGCGGTTGCGACCGGGGGTGCATCTTCTGTGCGGACGTGCTGGCCAAGGGGGCGGGGGTGCGGATGCGGCCTCCGGGAGAGGTGGCGGCCGAGGCGGAGGCGCTGTGCCGCCAGGGCGTGGACGTCCTGCACCTGTGCGACGCGGAGTTCAACGTGCCGTACGAGCATGCGATGGCGGTTTGCGAAGAGTTCTGCCGGCGGGGGCTGGGCGGGCGAGTCCGCTGGTACGCGTACCTGTCAGTGGTGCCGTTTGACGGGGCACTGGCGGAGGCGATGCGCCGGGCCGGCTGCGTGGGGATCAACTTCACGGGGCCGGCGGCGATTGCCGCGATGCTGGAGGCGTATGGCCAGCCGCATCGGCAGAGGGACATCGCCGCCAGCGTGCGAGCGTGCCGCAGCCACGGCATCGCGGTGATGCTGGACCTGATGCTGGGCGGTCCGGGCGAGACGCCGCAGACCCTTGCGGAGGCGATCGCGTTCGTCAAGGGCCTGCCGATTGACTGCGCGGGCGCGGGACTTGGGGTGCGGCTGTACCCGGACCTGCCACTGCTGGAGCGAGTCCTGGAGGAAGGGCCACTGGAACGGAATGTGGGGGTCCGCCGCGCGTACGGAGGGCCGGTCGACCTCGTGCAGCCAACGTTTTACGTAGCACCGGCGCTGGGTGAGCGGCCGGGGCAGATGATTCGCGAGTGCATCGGCGGGGACCGGCGGTTCTTCGAGCCGATGGACGCCGCGGACGCCGCGGAGGCAGCCGGGCGGGGGTACAACTACAACGACAACGAGCCGCTGGTGCGGGCGATCGCGGCGGGGGCACGGGGGGCGTACTGGGACATATTGCGGAAGATGCGGCAGTAGCGACCTACCGGTACAGTGACCGGGCGAAGTGGAAGAGGCTCGCGCGGCCCTGGTCGCCATCCTTCAGGCGGCTCTGGACCGTCACGTGCAGGACCCCGTCGGGCTCGATCCGGGCGACTTCAAGCGCCAGGCCGCGGGGTCTCTGGTAGAGGCGCATCAACAGGCCGTCCTGGAATTCTATCACGCCGGTCTGGGCGCCGGTGTCGTCGGCTACGAGGGCGGCCAGCTTGTCCCAGCGGGCGTCGCCCTGGGCCTTCTCCAGCATGAACGTGGCGGTGATGGTCTTGGTGGCGTTGAACAGGATCGCCTGCATGCCGGTCAGGCCGATGATGGCCTGCTTGCCGGGATCGTCTTTGGTCACACTGTGCCAGCCCTCGGGCAGGCCATAGGACACCTCGGCCAGCGTGTCCCAGTAGCGCGGGCCATACCAGGCGGTGCCCAGGCCGAGTTCATTCGCGCCGAGGTCGGGGGCCTCGCCGAGGTAGGGGCCGGTCAGGTTGGGCAGGACGGTGCCGGCGTCGATCAGCTTCGAATCCTCCTTCGGCAGGAACAGCGAGTGCTCGAAGCGCCAGTCCTTGGGCAGCGGCTGGCCCTGGAGCTTCTCGGAGTAGTACGGCTGGCTGGCGGGGGCCTTGACCGGCTCGGCGAAGACCTCGCGCCAGTCGACGATGATGCTGTGTCTGTCCCAGCCGCGGCGCTTGGCGAGGGCCTGGTAGCCGATCTTCGCGAAGACCTCGGGGTCCGAGTAGGCGTTGTAGTCGATGCGGGTGGGCGCGTACTCATCCCTCCAGGGGGTGCTGCCGGTGAGGGGCCCGGGCGTGGTCCGCAGCCAGACGTTGTCGACGATCAGGCCACGGACGAAGCCGCGGACGCCGTCTGCGGAAGGGTTGTGGCCGATGATCGTGTTGCCGGCCAACACCGTCCAGCCGGTGATCTTCTTGACCTTCAGGGCGTGGAGGTAGTTACCGGCTACAATATTGTTGTAGAAGTACCAGGGGCCGCCCTTCATGGGCTGGAACGACAGGCCGCACATGCTGTTATAGCAGCGGTTCTCCCAGACGCGGTAGTTCTCGTGGGCGTAGTCGGGTTCGACGCAGTCATCGACGGTCTCGTGGATATAGTTGCCGTAAACGTCGATGTTGCCGCCGCCGTAGCTGACGCCGTCGGCGGTATCGGTGATTTCGTTATAGCAGACGGCGTGGCCACCGCCGCGGTCGGAGCCGAAGTCGACGCCTTCGCCGTCGAAGGAGAATCGGCCGCCGCAATCGCCGGTCATCGTGTTGTCGGCGACGAACCAGTTGTCCGCGCCGGCCGGGGTGTGGATGCAGTAATGGGCGCGCAGGTCGCAGCCGGTGATGCAAACGTCGTGTCCCGTGCCTTCGATGGTCTTGGTCATGGGGGCTTCCTGGCCAGCCGGTTGGCTGGCCGCGGGCGTATCGCGCAGGACCAGGCCGTGCAGCCAGACGTAGTCGGCCTTGATCTCGATGCGGCCCTGGATGGTGACCTCGCCATCGCGGGCGGCACGGTAGACGATCGGGGCGCCGGGTTTGCCGCCTTTCGTGAGGGCGACGCCGGGGTAGGTGCCTCTTGCCAGGAGCATCACCTGGCCGGGCTCGGCAAGTTCCTGGGCCTTGGCCAGGCCGCCTTCATTGACAAGGACGGGCTTGCCGGCGGGCATGCGCGGATAGGCGCGGGTGGCGGCTGAGACGGTGCGGGTTTCGCCGCCGCCGTCGGGGTCGGCGAGGGTCAGGCGGATCTCGTACTCGGTGCCGGGGCAGAGGCGGAAGATGCTGCCGGAGAGCATCGTGGTCTTCTCGAAATCATGGAGGAACAGCCGCAAGGCGGGCTTCCAGGGGCCGGTGCCCTTGCGGCGGAATTCGACTTTGGCAACGGCGTTGCGGTTGGCGTCGCCGGTGAAGTACCAATTGATGCCGATGCAACCCCAGGTGGGGTGGAGCTTGACCTCGCCCGGCACGACGACGTCAGCGGGGTTGGTCGCGGCGGCGCGAGTGGCTGGGCCGGTCTCCAGGGAGGACTGGGAGGTCGGCGGCTGGGTGAACTCGGGCGGGAAGTCCTCGGGGCTTCGCGAGAGGGAGGGTCTGGTGATAACGGGCTGGGAGCCGGGCGTGCCGGGGAATGCGCGGGCGGCGGGGAATTGGGTTGAGATTCCCAGGCGCCCGGGCATGGGCGGGGGATTGGCTGGCGCCGGCTGCGAAACCGGCGGATCGAAGGACACCTGTGCGCCGGCGGTTGCGGCGGCAGCCAGGAGCAGCCACAGCGCGAGGGCACCCGAGCGGGTGATGATGCGGCGCGACGCCCGCGGGAACGGTTGGTTATCGCCTGGCGGGATATGCATGTTTTGACTTCCCCAATGTCCGGTCGAAACGCCATCCAGATGAGATCCGCACAACATTAGCGGTATGATACCCCTGTGACGCGGGATTGTCAGCTCACATGCCCTCGGCGATCCACTTCGGCTCCGGGAGGTTCAGCAGGTCGCGGGCGTTCTGCCAGAGGATGCGCTTCTTGACCTCGCGGTCGAGGTCGGCATCGAGGATCAGCGAGGTGGGTGTGCCCTCGAAGCCATAAAGGACCTTGCGCGGGCCGGCGAACTCGATCGCCCGGCGGACCAGGTCCAGCGGCGTGACCCGGGGCAGCAGGCGACTGCAGAAGAATTGCAGGTAGGCGGTGTCGAGGAAGATGTTGGGGTTCTTCTCGGCGATGACCAGTGCCTCGTTGTGGTACTGGCCGCCCATGTGGGCGATGATGATCTTGAGGTCGGGGAAGGACTCGGCGACGTCGTCGATGGGAACGGGGCTGGCGAAGTCGCTGCAGTGGTCCTTGAAGGTGACGATGCCGGCGTGGAAGAGGACGGGGACGTTGAGCTTCTGCGCGCGCTGGTAGAGCGGCCACAGCCGCCGCTCGTTCATGCGGAAGCGCTGGGTGAGGGGCTGAAACTTGATGCCGCGGTGGCCGCGGGCCACGGCGACTTCCAGGAAGTCGGCGGCTTCTTCAGGGTCATCCAGGTCGGCCCACCAGAACGGGATGAATTGGCCGGGCCACTTGCGAGCCCATTCGAGCACGCGGTCGTTGCCGCCGGGACCGGGCAGCAGGACGGCGGCGGCGATGTGCTGCTCGGCCATGAACTCGTGGACGCCGGGGTAGGGGTGCTGGTGGATGTCGATGATATAGGCCATGGGGACCTCCGGATAGGAGTCAATTGTCAATCGTTAATCGCTAATTGTTAATTGTTAATTGTTAATTGTAACGACCACGGCGCGGAGGGCAACGGCGGAAGCGGCAACGGCATGGATTCACCGCGGAGGCGCGGACGGCGCGGAGGAAAGAGGGGATGATCCGAGCTGGACCAGGTGGGCGGGGCAGGCGTGGCGGCAGTCGTTGCTGCCGAAGCGGGGGATCGGGACCCGGGCACCGCCTGCATGCAGGAGTGCCTGATTCACCGTGCACTCCAGGCCGTCCCGCCAAGGCCAGAGGCGGACGGCGACGACGCGGGCGCGGGGGCGAGCCAGCAGGTAGTCGATGTGCCAGCGGAGGGTCTTGCGGCGGCGGAGGTGGCGGGCCAGGCGGGCCGCCGATGCGCGGTAAGCGCTGCCGGAGTAGACGTACCAGCCGGGGGGGAGGGTGAAGGCACCGAGGGAGGCGATGCGGAGCCTGGCGGGCTGTTCGAGGCCGATGAGTAGCTGGTAGACGACGGGCGGGCCGGCGGCCAGCAGGGCGGGCAGGGACCGGGAAGGGACCCACCCGGACCCCACGGGCACGACCTCATGAGCAAGCTCTTTTCGTTGGCCGACCATGGCGGTATCGTGATATCCATTGCCACTGCGGGCGCGGCTGCGAGTATAACCTATCGCGCTGGCAACGGCAGCATGGGCGCTGCAGGCCGGCAGCAGCATCCGACTGCCAGCGGCACCTGTCGTCCATGACGAGTCGTAGGTGACGAGTAACCCGATCTGAGCAGAGAGTCCAGGGCACTTGGCCCCACGTGGCGGCCACGATGGCCGACTATAGGGAGGCACAACGATGGGTTGGGAAAGCATACTGCAGCAGGTAGTCGGCTGGATCCTGTACGGTCTGAGTCTCATTCTGCAGTTCTTCGTGGTCAGGATTCAATAGCACCCGGGGCCCTTCGCTTCCACCGGCTAGGCAACCGGGCTGGTCGGCGGTAAGATGGGGGTCTCTCACGGATGTAACGGGGCCGCAGCGGCAGGTCGTGGTCCCGGCGAGCGATTCATGTCGTCCGTACGTGTGGTTGTCTTACGCATCGGCATCGTGGCGAAGCCTTGCAGGGGCGAGGCTATCGGCACTTGTAGGAGGACCGCGCATGACGATGAACATGCTAATGGAACTGGTGATCAACGTCCTGGCCTGGTGGGCCCAGCTGGTCGGGACGGCCGTGAACAACCTGTTCGACTACCACTACTGGTAACCAGGCGGGCGGCCCGATTGATACGGCGATCCGCGGGCCGGCCGGGCGGAGCCCGGTCAATCAACGTTCAAGGTTGCCTGCAATGCCGGCATGGCATTGGGCGGGGCGTCTTCCGGAAGCGGTTCCCAGACGGTGTAAACGCCCTTGCCGAGCTTGATGGGCACGAGGGCGGTCTGGCCCGGCGCCAGCGAGGTGGCCAGGACCCAGACCTTCTTGGTCCCGCGGGCACTGAGGCTGTGGGGGACGGTACCGGCGTTGGTGACGCGGAAGGTTACCCAGCCGTGCTTGAGGGTCGGGGGCATGATGATGCCGGTGTCGCCGACGCCTACCTCAACGAGTTTGCCCTTGATCTTGACCTCACCGCTGTCCTTGTGCTTGGCCATGGCCAGTGGCGCCAGGGACAGCGAGGCGACCAGTACGGCAGCCATAGACAGCCATACTCCAGGACGTGCACGGATCATGCGAAATCCCCTTTTCTTGTAGCGGACAGGCGGTGCCGCGGGGCAGCGAACGGTTCGGTGCGAGGCGCGGCGAGGGCCTGTGCGTCGGTGAATTATAGCCATCAGCAGCGGGAAGGTGCTACTTGTGGACGACTAGGGTGACCTGTTCGCCGTTGTCGGCGTGCCGCTCCATCGGACAGGAGACGGTGTAGACGCCCTCGTGGAGTTTGACCGGCAAGAAGGCGGCGTAGCCGGGCGGGATGGCGACGGGGAGTGAGTGGGTCTGGTTGTGTCCCGTGACGGTGAGGCTGTGGTAGTCGCGACTGGTGTTGGTGATGCGGAAGGTCGTCCAGCCTTTCTTGAGCATCGCGGGCATACGGATGGCGCCGTCGCTGATGACGACGTTGACCAGGCGGCCCTTGATCGCGGGTGGCGGGACGATGATGACTTGTGCGGCGGCCAGGGGCGCCAGGAGCAGGTTGGCGATGAGACTTACGGCCACGATTCGGCGGGCGAGGTTTGTGCGGCTCACGGTCAGATTCCTTTCCTACCTTTGCCGGTGATATAGACGGCTGGCGGGGGCACTTTATTCTAGCGGTCAGGCGGGAGGAGGGCAGGTTTGCTATTGGACGTAGGCGACGGCCTGCATGCCGGCGTTGGCGTGGTCGCGGTTTGAGGAGTAGACCTCGAAGGTACCCTTCTTGAGCTTGATGGGGACGAGGACGGTTTGGCCTGGGGCGATTTCGGGGGTGAGGGCGCGGTCCTTGTCGCCGTCGCGGGTGCTGAGGGCATGGGGGACGGCTCCGTTATTGGCGATACGGAGGGTCACCCAGCCGTGTTTGAGGGTCTGAGGCATGGCGATGGCGAATTCGGTGAGGACAACGTCGACGACGGGGCCTTTGATCTTGGGGGCGTTCTTCGTGTCTCTGGCGGAGGCGATGCCTGCCAGGGCGAGGGTGGCGAGGAGTGCGCAGATCAGGGTCCGGCGGGGAGGGCAGTAGCGGTTGGTCACGATTGACTCCTGGTAGCGGTTTCAAAGCCATGCACTGGCGGACGGGTGAGCCAGTGGCACTCGTTCTGGTTTCATGGCGGCACGCCTGCAAACACTGCCGGCGTGCCCCCGGTGCGGAAGACGGCACGCCCGCAAACAGCGCGGGCTTGGCACCCGGCGATTGATTCCCTAGCTCTGTGACGCCTTGAGACAGGGGTCGGCCTTGCCGACGCAGCCTAGGACGTTGAGCTTGCGCTTGACGACTTCCTTGATGGCCTTGCGGGCGGGGCCGAGGTATTTGCGGGGGTCGAATTCCTTGGCGTTCTTGGCGAAGACCTCGCGGATTTCGGCGGTCATGGCCAGGCGGAGGTCGGTATCGATGTTGACCTTGCAGACGCCCATGGTGCTGGCCTTTTTGAGGGCTTCCTCGGGGACGCCCATGGCTTTGACCATCTGGCCGCCGTACTTGTTGATCTTCTCGACGTAGGATTCGATGACGGTGGAGGCGCCGTGCAGGACGAGGGGGAAGCCGGGGAGGAGTTTGCGGATCTGTTCGAGGCGGTCGAAGGCGAGTTTCGGTTCGGTTTTGAACTTGTAGGCGCCGTGGCTGGTGCCGATGGCGACGGCGAGGCTGTCGACGCCGGAGGCCTTGACGAACTGCTGGACCTGTTTGGGGTCGGTCAGGAACTTGTCGAGGTCGGCGGCCGAGACGCCGACGACGTGTTCCTCGATGCCGCCGAGGCGGCCGAGCTCGGCCTCGACGGAGCAGAAGTACTTACGGGCGTGGGCGTGGTCGACGACCTTTTTGGTTTCGGCGACGTTTGTCTCGAAGGGGTCGTGGCTCTTGTCGATCATGACGGAGCCGTAGCCTTCGTCGACGCACTGGTTGGCGAGTTCGACGGTGTCGCCGTGGTCGAGGTGCATGCAGATGGGGATGTCGGGGTACTGGGCGGCGGCGGTCTGGATGAGGGCGGTGAGCCACTTGGGGTTGGCATATTCGCGGGCGCCCTTGGAGATCTGGAGGATGACGGGGGCCTTTTCCTCGGCGACGGCTTCCATGATGCCCTGGATGAGTTCCATGTTGTTGACGTTGAAGGCACCGACGGCAAAGCCCTGTTCATACGCGACTTTGAACATCCCCTTTGTGTTTACCAGCGGCATCGGCGGCTCCTTTTTGCGGATTGATCCGGGTTCGGATTTCTTTGTGAACGCTTTCACGGGCCAATCAGGGGGTCAATAATACAGGGCTGGGGGCGGGGATGCAACGGGGCGGGGGAGCGGCTCGTAGGTAGCACAGGACGATTGCACGTTGGGGGAAGACCATGGTCCTGCAACGGCGCAAGATCATGGCACCCGGCTACTGCGAAAAGCGGCTGCCAGACCCACCTCTGGCGGCCGCATGCTGTGCGTTGCGATACCGCAATACCACATCTTGATGGCTTTTCAGGTGGGTGGTCACCTGGTCGGTTGTCCGACAGCCCGGCCTGTGGTTATCCCCGCTGTTTATGGGGTGTTGGACTGGAAGTCAAAAGCGCCTTCACAGGCACCTCCTTCCGTAAGACCTGCCTGCGGAGGGATATCCAACCGCCTGCGGCACGCGCACAAGCAGCTGGCCCACATGCAGACGGCCTCACATCCTTTATTGGCATAATCTTCTGCGATCTTTCACTGGGCGCAGCTGGCGACAACGACATGCCCGGATTTCCGGGGAAACCGCGTTCAGGCGAACGTCAGGGTCAAATGATTTCATTGAGACCCTCGACAACTTGAGCGAGTTCCTCGGGCGGGACTAATGTCTGCCCAGCGGGCCTCTCTCCTTAGAATTTTGGCCATTCCGAAAGATCCTGGGACATCCCCTGTTCGGCGAGGGCCTTCTCATAGGACGGATCGAGTTTCGCGCACTGTCCAGCCAGGCGGGTTCGTTCGATACGTGCCAGCTTCTCGTCCACGGCTGCCTGAATCGCCTGGCTGCGGTTGGGAAAGACCGCCTGGCGGACCAGCTGGTCCAGGCGGGTCACTGTCGTCTTCTCCAGCGAAACAGCCACTTTGGATCGTGCCATGGTTCGGAACCGGCTCACGCCGACACCTCGACGGTGGCTTCCCAGGTTGACGGTGGGACGGGTTCATTGTGCTTTCGGAGGCTCTCTATGTAGCCAGCGATTGCGTCTTTCATGTTGGCTACGGCCTCGTCCCGCGTTGCCCCCTGGCTGACACAACCGGGCAGGCTCGGGCATTCGGCCACGAACACGCCGTCCTCGTCCTGCTCGATCAACACGCGGTACAAGAGGCCCATATCACACCTCCGGATACATGATACGAGTGGGTACCGACCCAAGCAAGCGTTATCTGGATGGCGGTCGGCAGAAATAGTCAACCTGGGCTCAACCCGTTGCCCAAAGCGGGCGGAGGGCCTAGCATGCCGCGACTTGCCACGATTTGTAGCTGGGACTCGTACGCGGAATACATGGCCCTGCTCGCGGACAGCCTCGCAGGACCATGCCACCCGAGGAGTTAGCGAAGGAAGGTATAGAGAGCATGGCAGAAGAGAAACGCATTACTCCGATGGCGCAGGATTTTTCGGCGTGGTATATCGACGTGATCAAGAACGCGGACTTGATGGATTATGCGCCGGTGCGGGGGTGCATCATCTTCAAGCCGGCGGGGTATGCGCTGTGGGAGGCGGTGCAGCGCGGCCTGGACAGCCGGTTCAAGGCGACCGGGCATGAGAACGCGTATTTCCCGATGCTGATCCCTGAGAGTTTCATCATGAAGGAGAAGGAGCACGTAGCGGGGTTTGCGCCGGAGTTGCCATGGGTGACGGAGGCGGCGGGGGAGAAGTTGGAGGAGCGGCTCGCGCTGCGGCCGACCAGTGAGACGATCATCGGGTGGGCGTTTCAGAAGTGGATCCAGTCGTGGCGGGACCTGCCCGTGCTGGTGAACCAGTGGGCGAACGTGTTCCGGTGGGAGAAGCGGACGCTGCCGTTCCTGCGGACGAGCGAGTTTTTGTGGCAGGAGGGGCACACGGCTCACGCGGACGAGAAGGAGGCGCGGGAAGAGACGCTGCGGATGCTGAACGTGTACGTGGAGTTCATGCGGGACGAGATGGCGATCCCGGTGTGGGAGGGGCAGAAGACGCCGAGCGAGAGGTTCGCCGGGGCGATCGACACGTATTCGATCGAGGCGATGATGAAGGACGGCAAGGCGGTGCAGGCGGGCACGAGCCACTACATGGGCACGAAGTTCGCCGAGGCCTTCAACATCCAGTACCTGGACAAGGACCAGAGTCTGAAGTTCGTTCACACGACGAGCTGGGGCGCCAGCACCCGGCTGATCGGCTGCCTCGTGATGGCGCACGGGGACGACAAGGGGCTGCGGCTGCCGCCGAAGGTCGCGCCGGTGCAGATAGTGATGATCCCTGTGGGGCCGGCGAAGCTGCGCGAGAAGGTGATGGCGAGCTTCGACCCGCTGTTCCAGAAGATTAAGGCCAGCGGCATCCGCGTCAAGGCGGATGCGAGGGAGGAGTACAGTCCCGGCTGGAAGTACAACGAATATGAGATGCGCGGCGTGCCGTTGCGGCTGGAGCTGGGGCCGCGGGACATCGACAACAACGTGGTGGTGGTGGTGCGGCGGGATACCGGCGAGAAGCTGACGCTGCCGCAGGACGGGCTGGTGGAGAAGCTGGCCGGGCTGCTGGAGGAGATCCAGCAGAACCTGTTCAACCAGGCGGTGCAGTTCCGGCAGGACCACTCGTTCGAGGCGAACAACCTGGCGGAGTTGGGCGAGATCCTGGACAAGCAGTTGGGTTTCGTGCTGGGCGGCTGGTGCGGCGACGCGGCCTGCGAGGAAGAGGTCAAGAAGGCGACCAAGGCAACCGCGAGGAACAAGCCGTTCAACCCGCCCAAGCAGATGCCGACCTGCATCGCCTGCGGCAAGCCGTCGGCGGCGACGGTGTGGTATGCGAGGGCGTATTGACGGCAGTGCTGAGTCCTGAGTCCTGAGTAACGGCAACAGCTGTGGGACGCGGGCTGCGGAATAGATTCCGCATCGGGGCGGTCTTTCGGGCCGCCCCGGTTCCTTGGCGGCACACAGGTCCGCCGGTAGCGTTCGGCGAGGCTATAGTTAGGTGCGTCGGATTGCCTGCGTCGGGCCCTGGAGAGTGTAGCAACGATGGACAGCATAGCCACCCGCCAGATGGGGCGAATCATCGATGAGCGGCTGGACAACGGCCTGCGGGTCGTCATCGAGCCGATGCGCGACGTATCGAGCGCAGCCGCGGGGTTCATGGCGCGGGCCGGCAGCCGGGACGAGCCGGCCGAATGGGCGGGGATCAGCCACTTCCTGGAGCACATGTGCTTCAAGGGTACGCGGAAGTGCCCGTGGCGGCAGATCACGATCGACTTTGACGACATGGGGGCGTACTACAACGCCTTCACCAGCCGGGAGCACACGTTTTACTTCGGCTGGGTGCGTCGGGCGGACATCGACAAGCAGATCGAGCTGCTGAGCGACCTGGTCCGGCCGATCCTGCCGCAGGACGAGTTCGACATGGAGAAGAAGGTGGTGCTGGAGGAGATCGCGATGAGCGACGACGATCTGGACCGGCACCTGTACGAGCTCCTGCACGAGAAGGTGTTCGCGGGGCACGGGCTTCGCTGGCCGGTGCTGGGGTACAAGGAGACGGTAGGCGGTCTTACGCGGCAGAACATGTTGGATTACCACGCGGAGCATTACAGCCCGAGCAACATGGTGCTGATCGTGGCGGGGAACGTTGAGCCGGAGGCGGTGCTACGGACGGCGGCGGGGGTGACGGCGGATTGGGCGAACGTGGGCAAGGTTCCGCCGCGTCAGGTGCCGGCGCAGCTGCAGACGGGCACGGCGGTGCGGGTGATGGATCGGTTCAAGCAGCAGTGCGTAGCGTATGCGATGCCGACGGGGGCAGCGGGGGCTGGGGAGGAGCGGATCGAGGCGATCGCGGCGGTGTTGGGGGGGGAGAACTCGCGGTTTTTCTGGAACATCATCCAGAAGGGGATATCGCCGCAGGCGGGGGTGTGGGGGGTGACGTACGCGGATTGCGGGTTCCAGCTGCTGTATGCGTTTGGCGAGCCGGAGAAGGCGGAGCAGATGACCGAGGCGATCCGTCGCGAGGCGGAGACGCTCCAGAAAGATGGCATCAAGCCGGAGGAGCTGCAGCGGTTCAAGAACCGCCGGCGGACGGGCCTGGCGGTGGACGGGGAGGCGGCGTACAACCGGCTGATGCAGATGATGCAGGACATCGACTACCACGACCACGCGCGGACGCTGGACGAGCGGCTGGGCGAGGTGGAGGCGGTCACGGTGGAGAGCCTGCACGAGCACCTGCGGCGGTATCCGGTGGCCGGCGAGGGGTACTTCGTAAGCGTGGGGCCGAGGGAGTGGCCGAGCTGTAGGAATCCCAAAGAGTGTGAAGAACCACTGAGACACGGAGGGAATTGCGGGAGGCGGGATATGAGTTCACGCGACGATGTCGCAGCGGCCAATGAGGTGCTTTGGCAGGGCTTGGTCCACGGAGGTTGCGACTATACTGCGCCGTGGCTCGACTTGGACGTCCAGGTCCTGCGGCGGTATGCAGCCGGGCAACTGGACCCGGTGCCGGAGCGGCTGGCGCAGATGCACCCGGTGAGTGTGCTAGCTGATGTCGCGGGCAAGGACGTGTTGTGCCTGGCCTCGGGCGGCGGGCAGCAGTCGGCGGTCTTCGCGCTGCTGGGGGCGAAGGTCACAGTCGTGGACCTGGCCGAGGGACAGCTGGAAGGGGATCGCAGGGCGGCCAGCCACTACGGCTATGCGGTTCGGACGATCCACGGTGACATGCGGGACCTGTCGGCCCTGGCGGCTGGCGCGTTTGACCTGGTGTTCCAGGCGCCGTCGATGGCGTACGTGCCGGACGTGCGGCCGGTGTACGCGGGTGTTGCGCGGGTGCTGCGGCCGGGCGGGCGGTACCGTGTGCAGCTGTCGAATCCCGCGACCGAGTTCGTGGACTGGGAGGACTGGGACGGGCAGGGGTACCGCATCAGCCGGCGGTATGCGGAGCGGATGCGGCGGCGTAGCGACGGCGGGATGGAGTTCCGGCATCCTATGCGGGACATCTTTAACGGCCTGATCGAGGTCGGCCTGGCCGTCGAGCAGGTCGAAGAGAACCCGGAGCATCTCCCTCAAGACCCGCACGCCCAGCCGGGGACGTGGGCGCACTGGCTGACCTATGTGACGGGCTTTGTAATCGTGGCGAGGAAACAATGAGTAAGGCGAACACGGTCGCTTTGTCCAGCCCGATTCGGGCCGCGGTGGCTTCCGTCGATATCACGGACCTGGTCAGCCTGGAGACGCGCGGGCGGCATCGCGGGGCGCCGGCGCGGACGGGGCGCTGACAGGCCGGGTGCTGATGCTGTCGGACGGGCGGCAGGAGCTGCTGCTGGTGGCGCTGGACTTGCTGGAGCTGTACGAGCCGTGGATGGACCGCTTCAAGAAGGCGTTGTGGAGCTACCTACGGGTGCCGGTCGAGAACATCCAGGTCTGGTGCAACCACATCCACGCGGCCAGCAACAGCGACGGGATCGCGGAGGTGCCGCTGGCGGACCGGCTGGCGTGGGCGATCGGGCGGGCGAGGGAAGATTACACGCCGGTAGAGTGGGCGTACGCGGGTCGGGACCTGGGGGCAGGATGGACGATCCGGCGGCGCTTCGCGATCGGCGATCTGGAAACATGCTGCATCATGTTCAACCACAGCTGCCGCGTGGAAGGCGACCGGCTGGAGGTGTCGGGGCAGGTTCGGGCGTACCTGGCGGACAAGGGGGTGGACCCGGCTGCGTGGTCGGGCAGCGGCAAGAGTGCCTGGTGCGAGGCGCCGGTCGACACGCGGCTGGAACTGCTGAGTCTGCGGAGGCGCGGGGATCGGCGGCCGATGGCGAGCGTGCTGCGATTTGCGGCCCATCCCGTAATCGCCAGCCACGCGAAGATCGGCAACGCGGTGTACCCGGACTTCATCGGGCGCTGCGGGGGCAGTTCGAGCGGAAGTTCGGCTCGACGGCGATCTTCCTGCAGGGGCCGTGCGCAGACGTTCCGGCCGCTGCACGAGCAGTACGGAATCGAGGCGGCGGAGGCGTACGGCAAGCGTCTGGCTGCCGAAGCGGGGAAGCTCGTGAAGGGCCTGCGGTATGAGCCGCTGGAGCAAGCGGCGATTGCGCGGGAGTACGCAGCGGTGCGGTTGCGGCCGGAGTACAAGTGGCCGCTGGAGCGTGTGGCCAGGGAGTGGGAGGCGGCGGCGCGGCAGTTCGCGGCCCAGAAGGACCCGCGCAAGCGGCTGGCGCTGGGGCGGCGGATGGAGGTGCTCAAGTGGGTGGAGTTCCACCGGCAGAAGCGCCCGACCATCATCCCGGCGGAGGTGCTCAAGAGGGGGACGTGGCCGATGGAGGTATCGGCGGTGCGGCTGGGCGGGCCGACGCTGGTGAACCTGCCGGGGGAGATCTTCGGCGAGACGGGGGTGGCGGTGCGGGAGGCGGTGACGAAGGGTGGCGGCGGTGCGCCGGTGATTGTTACGGAACTGGGCGGGCCGTACGCGAATTACGTGAGTCCGGCGAGCGAGTATGGGACGGGCGGGTATGAGGATACGTGCTGTTTTCTGGATGGAAAGGCGGAGGGGGCGCTGCTGGCGGCCGCGAAGGGTGTGGGGGAAAAGCTGGCAAGTTGAAACTGTAACGGTGTCTCCGGTGAGGTCGCGACGACAGCAAAGACACGATTCCTCGGGCCTGGAGGGTGAGGTCCACGCACTTGCTCGTCCATGGCCCTCGGAATGACAAGCTGGCACCTGCTTTCCGAAGTCATCCCGCCGACTCGGCAGGATCTGCACGTCCAGCCGATGTACACTCAACGGCTACACATCCAGCCGCTTGACGTTCAGCGCATTGGTCTCGATGAACTGCCGGCGAGCCTCGACGTTCTCGCCCATCAGGATCGAGAAGATGCGGTCGGCCTCGCGGGCGTCGATCTGGAACTGCTCGGCGTCGGTGGCGTCCTCGGTGATGCGGACGCGCAGAAGGGTCCGCCGGGCCGGGTCCATGGTGGTCGCCCAGAGTTCCTCGGGGTTCATCTCGCCCAGGCCTTTGAAGTCGCTTGAGCTGGACGCCCTTGATGCCGATCTGGCGGACGGCCTCGGGCAGCTGCGTGATGTTCTCAAGATTGCGGGTGGCGGCCTCGCCGTGCAGCAGGACGTACCGGGCGGCCTCGGGCTCGCCGGAGAGGTCGCGCTTGCGGGTGGCAAAGAGGTCCTCCAGCGGGACGTTGAGGCCCGCCAGCTGCTTGAGCAGGCCTTCCATGGCGGCGCACTCGTAGAGGTCGGTCCGCTCGATGCGGTGCTCGGGCTGCGCGCCGTTGCCGCCGACCATGAGCTGGCTCTCCACCTGCTCGACCTCGCCGTGGGCGGCCTCTTCCGACTGGACGAGTTCGGCGAATTCCTTCTCGCTGTAGACGAAGGTGGTGATCGGCTGGCGGAGCCCCGGGCGGCTGGTGACCGCGCGGATCCGCGGCAGGCCCGTCTCGGGGTCGCGGTGGCGCAGGATCAGCTCCTGGGGGTTGATGTTGCGGCGCAGCAGCAGGTGGAACTGCGCCCAGATGGCGTCGAGCAGGCCGATGAGTTCCTTCAGCGGCTCGGCGGCGATGCGGCGCGGGGCCTGCCCGTCGCGGACCTCGAGCTCCGTGCCGTCCAGGCCCCAGGTGGTCAGCAGGCCGGTCAGCATCGACTCGTCGCGGATGTACTCGCTGCGGCGGCTCTTGGTCAGCATGTAGAGCGGCGGCTGGGCGACGAAGATCCGGCCGGTCTCAATCAGCGGCCGCATGTGCCGGAAGAAGAACGTCAGGAGCAGCGTGCGAATGTGGCTGCCGTCGACGTTGGCGTCGGTCATGATGATGATCTTGCCGTAGCGGCACTTGCCGATGTCGAAGTCCTCGCCGGCGATCCCGGTGCCCAGGGCCGTGATGATCGTGCGAATCTCCTCGTGGCCGAGCATCTTGTCGATGCGGGCCTTCTCGACGTTGAGGATCTTGCCGCGCAGGGGCAGGATCGCCTGGGTCTTGTTGTCGCGGGCCTGCTTGGCCGAGCCGCCGGCCGAATCGCCCTCGACGAGGTAGAGTTCGGTCTCCTCGGCGTTGCGGCTGGAGCAGTCCCAGAGTTTGCCGGGGAGGTTACCGGAATCGAGGACGGTCTTACGGGCCAGTTCGCGGGCGCGGCGGGCGGCCTCGCGGGCCTGGGCAGCCTGGATGGCCTTGAGAACGATCGACTTGGCGTCGCTGGGGTTCTCCTCGAGCCAGGTCTTGAGGGCATCGTAGACGAAGGTCTCGACGAAGGTGCCGACCTCGGGATTCATCAAGCGGACCTTGGTCTGGGCCTCGAACTGCGGCTCGGGGACCTTGACGGAGATGATGGCCGTGAGGCCTTCGCGGAGGTCATCGCCCTCGAGTTCGGTGTTGCCCTTGGTGAGGTTGCGGTCCTTGGCGTAGCCCTTGAGTGCGCGGGTCAGCGCGGTCCGCAGGCCGGTCAGGTGCACGCCGCCGTCGATGTTGTGGATGTTGTTGGCGAAGCAGAGGACGTTCTCGGTGTAGCCGTCCGTCCACTGGAGGGCGACCTCGCCGACGAGGCGCTGGTCCTTGTCCTCGCGCATGAAGTAGACCGGTCCCTTGTGGATCGCCTGTCGTCCCTCGGACAAGTGGCTGACGAACTGCCGCAGGCCGTCATCGAACTTGAAGGTCTCGGTCTTGTTGACCCGCTGGTCCGTCAGCGTGATGGACAGTCCCGGGTTCAGGTATGCCAGTTCGCGGAGCCGGCTGGAGAGCACCTCGTGGCGGAACCGCGTGTCCGGGAAGATCTCCTTGTCCGGCAGGAAGTCGTGCGCGCGTGCCGGTCTTGCGGGCCTTGCCGATGATCTCGAAGGGGACGATCACCTGGCCGCGGGCGAAGCGCATGTGGTGCGTCTTGCCGTCGCGGTAGACCTCGACGTCCAGCCACTCGGAAAGGGCATTGACCACGGTCATGCCCACGCCGTGCAGCCCGCCGGAGACCTTGTAGCTGTTGCGGTCGAACTTGCCGCCGGCGTGCAGCTTGGTCAGGCACACCTCGAGGGCGGACTTGCCGCTGTCGGGGTGGACGTCGACCGGGATGCCGCGGCCATCGTCGATGACCGTGCACGAGCCGTCCGTATTGAGGCGGACGGTGATGTTGTTGCAGTGCCCGGCCATGGCCTCGTCGATGCTGTTGTCGACGAGTTCGTAGACCAGGTGGTGGAGGCCGGCCGAGCTGGTATCCCCAATGTACATGGAGGGCCGCTTGCGGACGGCCTCAAGGCCCTCGAGCACCTTAATGTTCTTGGCGGTATAGTCTTGCGAGCCGTTGTCGACCTGGCCATCGGCCTGGGCGGTATCGGCCTGCTGCATCTGCACGTTTTCCAGGTTGTCCGACATATCACCTTCTTCTTAGTCTTGGTGTACAAGGATTTTAGGCGCACCGGCGGGTTATGTCAGCGCCACCTTCACCTTGCGCAACGACATCTGCGGCAGGGCCTTGCACAGCGCATCGAAGGCCGTACCCCGCAGAACAGCTTCCAGCAGGCATTTGCCCGCCGCATCAGGGGCCGAAAGCGTCAAAACGCCCCCATGAACACCGGTCACTTGTACCCGTCCGGCGAGCTCCTGTGGCAGCAGCGGCTGGAGCGCTTCCTGTACGGCCAGCAGGCCCTGCCGGTTCCCTTTCAGGTAGTACTCCAGCGATCGCAGGACCGAGCCGATGGGGGCAGGTTCGCGACCGGCACCCGATTGTCCCTTCCGCGGTTGTAGGTTGGATCGAGCATCCATGAAGCATCCCTGCTCTTGCAGTCCCCCGCCCCACGCCGCTTCGCTGACGGCTATCTACTGACCGCCGGCTGCCTGCTCTCGCTGTTACGACGGACAACGGACGGCCGAGAGGACTACGCCAAACTCACCGGCATGACCAGGTACAGGAAGTCCCCTTCGCCCTTGAGCACGCCGGGGTTGGTCGGCTGCTTGAGTTCGAAGAGCACCTGCTCGTCGTTCATGACCTTCAGGGCATCCACCAGGAAATACGGGTTGAAGCCGATGGTCACCGGGTCGCCCTGGTACTCGGTGGCCATGCGGATCCGCGCCTCGCCGCGCTCCGGTGAGCGGCTGCTGAGGGTCAGCATGCCATCGGCGAACTCCATGCGAACGCCTTTGGACTCCTCGCTGGTCAGCAGGGCCGCGCGGCGGATGGCCGAGAGGAACTCCAGGCGGTTCAGCTTGGCCTTCTTGTCGCAATCGCGGGGATGACGTCGTCGTACTTGGGGAAGTGGCCTTCCACCAGGACGGATGAAATCACGGCGCGGGGCGTCCTGGCCAGCATCTGGTTGCGGTTGAGCTTGACCTCAACCTGCTCGTCGCCGCCGTGGAGCATGCGGTTGAGCAGGGCGATGGCCTTGGCCGGTACGATCGCCTGGACGATTTCGTCGCCGGCGGATTTTTCCAGCGGGCCCACGGCCTTGGCAAGCCGCCGACCATCGGTAGCGACCATCATGAGTTTCTTGCCCTGCCTCTCCCAGAGAATTCCGTTGATAGCGTAACGGGTGGACTCCTTGGCGGCGGCGTAGACGGTCTTGTCGGTCAGGTCGCGGAGGACCTCGGCCCTGATGACCAGGTCCGGCTCGTCCTCGAAGGGCGCGATCGGGGGAAAGTCCTGCGGGTCATGGCCGAAGATCTTGTACTCCTCGTCCTGGCCGCGGATGACGCAGGCGTCCTCGACCGACTCGATGGCCAGGGAGTCGTGCGGGGATGCGCTGGTCGAGCTGGCTGAAGCGATCGGCCGGCAGCAGGGCCTCACCGGGCTCAGTGACCTCGACCTGGCTGACGACGGCGCGGGCCGCAACCTCGAGGTCGGTACCCTCCAGGAACAACCCGTTCTGGTCACACGACAGGCGGACGGACTTGAGGACCTCTTTGGGACTGCGGGCCGATACGACCGAGCCGACCAGCCCGAGGGCCTCTTGGAGTGCCTGCCTGCTGCACAGAAGCTTCATGGGTGTACTCCTCACCTAATCTCTCCCGGCACCTGCCTGCCAACAGGTGTTCCTGTCTTTAATGAGAGAGAGGATTCTTCTTTCTCTTCGTCCTTCGTCGTAGGGGGTGTGAGACCTGTTACTTGGGATACCGTGCATCGTAAGTCATTATCCCGACGGTCCTTACACCTACCCACCTTCTCACCGGTTCGGCCTGGCGGCGTGTGCAACCAACGAGCTCGCTACGCCTGCTTCAGAGGCCTTCGAGGGCAGACGCGATCCTGTTAAAGACGGACCGCCATTTTACACACATTCTCACACGATTGACAGCCACAACCCACAAGGGGAACTATTTTCCGGTACGGCCACACACAATTGGTGGTCCCGGGCACCTTCATTCAGCTGCCACGCCGCAGGCTGCCAGTGATCTGGTCGATCATCTGGCGAAGCTGGGTATCGTCCACGCGCAGGGCGGTAATGGCCTTGCACGCGTGCAGCACGGTACTGTGGTCCCGTCCGCCGAAGTAGCCGCCGATCTCCTCGAGGCTGTGACTGGTCAGCTCGCGGGCCAGGTACATGCAGACCTGGCGAGGCAGGGCCACGCTTTTGGTGCGGCGCTTGCCCTGGATGTCAGCGGCCCGGGCGCCGAAGTCGCGGCTGACCTGCTCGAGGATCTGCTGGATAGTGACCCGCCGGTGGCGGCGATCGCGCCCGCCGCCGAGGGCCTCCTCGGCGATTTCCATGCTGACGGGCTGGCGGTAGGCCTGGCTCAGGCCGATGACCTTGGCGATGGCGCCTTCGAGTTCGCGGGTGTTGGTGGCGATCGTCGAGGCGATGAACTCGATGATCGGGTCGGGGATCTCGACCTGGCGGATCCGTGCTTTCTTGCGAAGGATCGCGATGCGGGTCTCATAGCACGGCTGATCAATCGTGGCGACCATACCCCACCGGAATCGGCTGACCAAGCGGTCCTGCAGCGAAGGGATCTGCTCGGGGGGAGAATCGGCCGCCAGCACGATCTGTTTCTGGGCCTGGTAGAGCGTATTGAACGTGTGGAAAAACTCCTCCTGGGTGCGTTCGCGCTCGGCCAGGAACTGGATATCGTCGAGCACGAGGACATCGGCGTGGCGGTAGCGGTAGCGGAAGGTGTGCAGCGTGCCGAGCTCGACGGCCTCCATAAAGTCGTTGATGAACGTCTCGCAGGACAGGTAGAAGACGCGGGCCTGCTTCTGGCGGGCCAGCATCGCGTGGCAGATCGCCTGCAGCAGGTGCGTCTTGCCCAGGCCGACGCTGCCGTGCACAAACAGCGGATTGTACGCGTGCCCGGGGGACTCGCTGACGGCCACGCAGGCCGCGTTGGCCAGGCGGTTGCAGGGCCCCACGACGAAGTTGTCGAAGGAGTATTCCTCGATCAGCGGGAGAGACTCGCCCGAGAGGCCTCCACCCAGGTCCTCGGCGGGCTGGGTCTGGTCAGCCGGCGCGGAACGTTACCGTCACCAGGTGGCCGGTGGCGGCTTGGGCGGCGGCCACGAAGGCCGCGAGGCAGTGCTCATCGAGATAACGTTTCTGGGCGGCGTTGGCGGCGACGACCTCAAGCTGGCCGCTGTCGAGGGGACCGGGCCGGAGGCTCTCGAACCAGCCGCGGACCACCCGCGCGTAGTGCACGCGGAGATAGCCCAGAATGTCCTGCCAGACGGGCTCGGACAGCTCGTGCGTGTCGATCTGTTGGCTCATATGTATACAGACGGATCCTATCGACTATCAAAAGAACCGGGTGGCACCGCGCCAGGGGCACCTCGCCGGCCACGAAGCGTCAAACACGAACCAGCAGTCTACCATGCAAGGGGCTGATTGCCAAGGGGTGAAGAACGGATGAATGCGCCTGTAAGTTCTGTGATATGTGTGAGTTACGAATAATTCATTTCAAGGCCGGCGAGGCTGTGAATTCCTGCTCCTGTGGCCGGGCGCACCGGGGCTCCTTCCGTTGGCTGAGTCCGGGCGGGTCGATGCGCACGAGGCTGTCGCTGCCGCAGCGCTGCAGGATGGTCAGGCGATCGCTGACATGCACACCCGCGACCCCGTCAGCCAGCAATTCCTTCAACATGCGGCCGCTCGTCAGGATCGCGTAGAGCGGCCGGTCGTGGTCTTGAAGCACCGGCAGGAGCGAGCGGACCTCACGATTGTCGTAGTGTCGGAACCGCCACCCGCGCGGGGCGTAGAGAACCGCGCCGTAGCGGATCTCGGTGGCCATTACGACCGGGTCGGCGCCCGCGGGGTCGAGCTGCGCCAGCGGCGCGGTCAAGGGTGCTGTCGAGCGGGACGCGCAGTAGGTCTGGGCCGGTCCGCAAGCGACAGCCGCGGCCCCGATGAACGTACCCACCAGCAGCGGCACGATGGCCAGGGCCGGTTGCGCGCTCCAGAGCAGCCAGGTCGGGACCATCAGGACAGCCAGCCCGGCGAAAGCGGCCACCGCGGGCAGCAGGCTGGCTTGATCGAACCGGATCCGCACGTAGATGGCTGCCCCGACTGCCAGCGCCGCCAGCAGCACAAATGTGGCGATCATCGCGGCGGGCAGCTGCCTGCGCAGGCGATCGGCGGGGCCGGCGAGGTATCCACCCAGCAGGGAGAAAGTCGGCGGGAAGGCCGGCAGGACGTAGTTGGGCAGGCGGCCCTTGGAGATTGTGAAGACCACCAGGACCGACAGGCCCCAGATCCACAGGAGCTTCTCGGCCGGCGGCATGTTGCGGCGCGGCCGACGGTCCCAGCTGGCCCAGCCGACCAGCAGGGCCCATGGCATCAGACCGCCGACGAACGTGGCGATCATCATCCAGCGGGGCACGGCGGCGATACCGCTGCCGGCGAAGCGGTCGAGGTTCTGGCGGCCGAAGAACTCCGCGGGGTACTCCGGGTATCGCCAGGTCATATAGCCGACCCAGGTGCCGTAGAGGACCAGGATGATGAGAGTGCCCAGGACGGGCCGCATCGAGAGGATGTCGCGCGGGATTCCGCGAAGCGGGCGCGACAGCAGGAGGTAGATGGCGATGATCAAGGCGGGCAGGGCGACAGCGACGGGCCCCTTGGTCAGGCAGCCCAGGGCCATGCACAGGTACATCAGAACGGCGGGGGCGAGGGGCGAGGGGTGAGGCAAAGACCCGGCTGAAGCGGATACTGCAAACGGGCTTCGCGGCGACAGAAAGGCGCGGGCCCAACACAGCAGCGCAGCCGTCACCCAGAACGTCAGGAGCATGTCCATCCGGACGATTCGCGCCGGCGAGGGCCATGGCGCTGGCGGCGAAGGTGGCGGCGGCGAGCCAGGCTGCGCGGCGGCCGAAGAACTGTCCGGCCAGCAGTCCGGCGAGCACGACAGTGGCGGCGCAAAGGATGGCGGCGGGGAGGCGGACGGCCCAGTCGTTCTGGCCGAAGGCCTTCATCGACCCAGCCAGCATCCAGAAGAACAACGGCGGCTTGTCGAAGTAGGGTTTGTCGAGCAGATGGGGAGCGAGGTAGTCGCCGCTTTCGATCATCTGGCGGGCGACCAGGGCGCAGCGGTTCATCGGGTTCGATCAGCGACATCGTGGCCGCGCCGATCATGTAGAAGGCGGTCAGGCCGGCGGCAGCGGCCAGGACGAGGAGGCAGGAGACAGCCGGGCCGCGGGTGGCGGGTGGCGGGTCGGGGAGACCGGACATCCGGGATCGGTCGTCGGGCATCGCAAGCCGGGCATCGGATGTCCTGGTATACCCGGGCGCAGAGGCTGGGCCGCTGGCATGCCCCGGGTGGCTCTCGGATGGCGAGGCGTCAGCGGGCATACCGCGCTCCTCGGAGTAAAGTCTTTCCGGTCGGCAAAATCAGCAACCTCACCGTCTTCTCCTGCGTTCGTCCCGCCGCCAGGGTTGGCGCAGGCGGAAGGAGAGCATACAGAAGGATACACGAATGCGGGGGCCAGACCAAGGAATGGGAGTATGTATGTCCCGCGCCGTCGTGCCTGACCGGGGCGGCCGGGGGGAAAACCGGGGCTGCCTCGGCGCGCGGGCCCTTTTCTTGGGCGGGTCTTTCGCGTAGATTCCTGAGGTCTACGAGGTCTGGTCGCTACGCAGGAGACACATGGATGTCCAAGGCAATGGCGTTACGGATGCGGCAGGTGCACCTGGATTTTCATACGGGGCCCGACATCCCCGACGTGGGCGTCCACTTCGATGCCCGGCAGTTCGCGCGGACGATGAAGCGGGCGCACGTCAACAGCGTGACGGTCTTCGCGAAGTGCCACCACGGCCACCTGTACTACAACACGAAGCGACCCGAGCGGCACCCGGGACTGATGCGAGGACTGGACCTGCTGGGCCGGCAGGTGGAGGCCCTGCATCGCGAGGGGATCCGCGCGCCGATCTACATCAGCGTGCAGTGCGATGAGTACGCCGCCAACACCCACCCGGAGTGGGTCGCCCGCAACGCCGACACCTCGCAGGTCAAGTGGGGCAAGAGCGTCTTCGCGGCGGGCTGGCAGATCCTGGACATGAGCAGCCCGTACCGGGATTATCTGACCGATCAGATCGCCGAGGTGCTGCGGCTGTTCAAGCCGGTGGACGGACTGTTCCTGGACATGTGCTGGGACCAGCCGAGCCTGCTCGAAGTGGGCGATCGAAGGGATGCGCCGCACCGGGCTGAATCCGCAGGACGAGGCGGATCGGGCGGCGTACGCCAGGCAGGTGTCAGCCGGCTACATGAAGCGATACTGCCGCATGATCAAGGCGTCCAGCCGGGCGGCGACGGTGTACTTCAACAGCCGGCCGCTCTCGGAGCTGGCCCGGGACATTGCGGTACAGACACAGGTGGAGATCGAGGCTCTGCCGACCGGCGGGTGGGGGTACATGTACTTTCCCAAGAACGTCCGGTACGCCCGCGGGTTCGGCCGGCCGTACCTGGGGATGACCGCGCGGTTTCACAAGAGCTGGGCGGACTTCGGGGGCCTCAAGCCATACGCGGCGCTGGAGTACGAGACCAGCCAGATGATGGCGCAGGGCGCGGCCTGCTCGATCGGGGACCAGATGCACCCGCGGGGCGTGCTGGATGGGGCGGCGTACGAGCGGATCGGGCGTGCGTACGAGCGGGTCGAACGGCTGGAGCCATGGCTGGTCGGCGCCAAGCCGGTTACGCAGATCGGCGTGGTGCGTGTGGCGACCTCAGGGGGTTATTTCGGCGGCAGCGCGGGGGAAGAGGGCGCGGTGCGGATGCTGACGCAGCTGAAGCACCAGTTCGACCTGGTGGATGCCGCCGGGCCGCTGGAGCGGTACGAGCTGCTGATCCTGCCGGACGAGGTGCGGCTGGAGGCGGAGGGCGTGCGGCGGGTGCGGAAGTACCTGCGGGCCGGCGGCTCGATCCTGGCCAGCGGCGTGAGCGGCTTGAACGTCGACGGCACAGAGGCGCTGCTGCCGGAACTGGGCATCCGGTCGCACGGGCCTTCGCCGTACCAGGTGACGTACATCCGCTTCGGCAGGCAGGTCGCTGCCGGCGTGCCGCGGACCGATCACGTGATGTATGAGAAGGGGATCCGCGTGACGGCGGCCGGGAGCGCGACGGTCCTGGCGCGGGTGGTCGAGCCGTACTTCGAGCGGGCGTGGGACCACTTCTGCTCGCACAGGCAGACGCCGGGCGAGCGGGTCAGCCGGTACGCGGCGGCGGTCCGCAGGAGTCGGTCAGCGTACATCGCCCATCCGATCTTCGGGGCGTTCGGCAAGCATGGGAACGAGGCCTACCGGCTGCTGGTGCGGAACGTCCTGGACCTGTTGCTGCCCGAACCGCTGCTGCGGGTGCAAGCGCCGACCAGCACCGAGGCCAGCATCCTGCGCCAGGGCGGGCGAACGATCGTCCACCTGCTGCAGTACTGTCCGGAACGGCGCGGAGAAGGACTGGACCTGGTGGAGGACGTCGTGCCGCTGTACAACGTGGCGATGTCGGCGAGGCTCGCCCGCCGGCCGCGGCGGGTGTACATTGCCCCGCAGGAAACGCCGCTGGAGTTCACGTGGGTGGCGGGGCGGGCACGGGTGATCGTGCCCGAAGTGGCGGGTCACGCGATAACAGTTTTCGAATAACAGGAACTGTACCATGACGACGGACGCGACCAGGGATTCCTGCCGGATCGTAGATGGGCTGCTTCGCGGGCGGGCGGCCGCGCGGGTGGGGTTGTTCGATTCGCCCTGGGGCGACACGCTGACCAAGTGGGTCACACAAGGGTACCCGACCAACGCGGACGGCAAACCGGTCGACCCGGTGGACCATTTCGGGTTCGACCTGGCCGGCGTGGGCGGGTGGTTCGACATCCTGCCGCTGCGGGGTTTCAAGGAGGTCGAGCAGGAGACGGACGAGTGGAAGATCGTCCGCAACGGGGCCGGGGCGGCGCTGAAGTGGTGGAAGAACAAATCCGGCACCCCCGAGCACATCGACTTCCGCATGACCAGCCGGCAGGTGTGGGAGCGCGACTACCGCTCGGCCTTGCTGCAGGTCGACCGGCAGCGGCTCAATGTCGACGGCGGCCGCGAGAACCTCGTCCGGCGCCGCAAGCAGGGGTTGTGGACCCATTACGGGCACCTCTTCGTCTGGGAGAACATGCGGCAGAGCATGGGCGACATCTGCCTGTACGAGAGCCTGCTACTGGACCCGGGGTGGATCCACGACTACAACCGCGTCTACACGGACTTCTTCAAGGCCCATTACAAAATCATGATCGCAGAGGCCGGCCGGCCCGACGGCGTGTGGGTCTACGAGGACATGGGCTACCGGGGCGCGACGTTCGCCTCGCCGGAGGTCTTCGGCGAGCTGATCTTCCCGTACTTCGCGGAGCTGGTGGAGTTCTTCCACTCGTACGACCTGCCGGTGGTGTTGCATACGTGCGGGTACACCGAGCCGCTGCTGGACCTGATCGTGGAAGCGGGCTTCGACGGCCTGAATCCGATGGAGGTCAAGGCCGGCAACGATCTGCTGCGGATCGCGGGCCGGTACAAGGAGAAGCTGGCATTCTTCGGCGGGCTGGATGCGCGGGTGCTGGAGTCGCACGACCGCGGCCTGATCGAGCGCGAGGTGACGCGGCTGATCGAGGGGATGAAGTCGCTGGGGGCGCGGTTCGTCTTCGCCAGCGACCACTCGATCTCGCCGAACGTCGACTACGACGACTACAGGTATGCCCTCGACGTGTACCGGCGGTGCATGCACTATTGAGCGGCAGGCAGGAGGTGCGGAGTGAAGAAGCCGATTGACGCGGAGTACATCAACAGCCACGTTCACTTTGACTACATGGCTGACACGGATGCGTTCGTCCAGGCGGCCAGGAAGCTGTCGATGGCTTGCGCGGTCATGGCGTGCGGTGCGATGTGGGCGCAGCACGACAACGAGGCGACGGCTGAGGCGATCCGCAAGTACCCCGACACAGTCATCGGGATGGCGTACATAGGTCTGGGCCGGGGCGACACGCCGGAGACCGTCGAGCGCGCCCACGACGATGGTTTTGCGGGGCTGAAGGTCATCTGTCCGACGAAAGAGTACGACAACGAGGAATACTTCCCCATCTACGCCAAGGCGGAAGAGCTGCGGATGCCCATTGTCTTTCACACCGGCGTGGTTGCCAGGCAGGATGTATGGCTGGAGGAGCGCAAGAAGGCGGGCCGGCCCGTGCCGCCGCATCCGGATCCGCGCACGTTCAACGTCAGTTCCAAGCGCATGGAGCCGATGTGCGTGGACGGCATCGCGCGGGCCTTTCCGGATCTAAACTGCATCATGGCCCACTTCGGGTCGACGGGCCGGCGCGACATCTCCGAAGGCATCATCCGCTGGAACCCGAACATCTACGGCGACCTGAGCAGCAAGTACTCGGGGGCGTACGAGCTGGACGACTCGCCGCGGGGCTGGCACATCGAGCCGAAGTTCGTGGAGATGTTCGCGGAGGACCTGCGGCAGGTCCACGCCCCGAGGCTGGCATCAAAACTGTTGTTCGGCACGGATGCCGAGGTGTCGAGCCCGGAGTTCCTGGAGGCGCAACTGGCCAGCCAGAAGGCGATCTACAGGGCGCTGGGCCTGGATGAAAAGGCGCAGCGGGCGATCCTGCACGATACGGCTGCGAGGCTTCTGAACCTGCAGTGAGGCGATTCTGCCCGGACGTCCAGCCCCGGCCGGTTACTGCGTGTAGACCTGATTGATGATCGCAGTCGTGCAGGCCATGCACGGGCCGGCGGTGGCGGCATCACCGCTGCAGCCCTGGGAGAAGGCCAGCAGGGCCGTTTCCTGGGTTGCGCCGTTGACCCTGGCGACCTCGACCATGTCGATCACCGTCTGGATCTCCGTGTCGCTGGCGCCCCCGCAGGCCTGGCGCAGGGTGGCAGTGACGCCCAGCCGGTCGGTCCCGGCGGACGCGCTGGTGCACCCCTGCAGGGCACCAGCCAGGACGAGCCCGCCCAACAGTGCAGCCATCACATGCCTCATTGTGCACCTCCTGTGGCCACGCGCGCGGATGCGGCGACGGAGCAAGCGGTCCCGAAGCGCCTGGCTGGGACGGCGTTACGCACTAATGGTATGCCCGGGGAGGCGGGTTCCGCAAGTTATGCGTTGCCGACGGTTGCGCCGGGCTGGGCGTCGAACTCGTCTCGGGCGAAGGTGTGGCCGAGGTAGACGGCGCGGACCTTCTCGTCGTTGATGAGGGCCTGGGGGGTACCTTCGCGGAAAACCTTTCCCTCGTGGATGATGTAGGAGCGGTCGGTGACCTTGAGGGTGTCGCGGACGTTGTGGTCGGTCAGCAGGATACTGATGCGGCGCTGCTCACGGAGGCGGAGAATCTCCTGCTGGAGGCTCTCGACGGTGATCGGGTCGACGCCGCTGAAGGGCTCGTCGAGCAGGATGATAGTCGGACTGGTGACCAGGGCGCGGGCGATCTCGAGCCTGCGGCGCTCCCCGCCGGAGAGGGTGCGGGCTTCCTGTGTTCGGGTCTTGGTCAGCCCGAACTGGTCGAGCAGCTCGACACAGCGGGCCTTGCGCTGGCGGCGGCGCAGGGAGGTGGTCTCCAGGATGGCCAGGAGGTTTTCCTCGACGGTCAGGCGGGTGAAGATGCTGGGTTCCTGGGAGAGATAGCCCATGCCGAGCTGGGCCCGCTTGTACATCGGGTAGCGGGAGATGTCCTTGCCGTGGAGGAGGACCTGGCCGCCATCCGGCGTGATCATTCCGATGGTGATGCGGAAGCTGGTGGTCTTGCCGGCACCGTTTCGGCCGAGGAGGCCGACGATTTCGGCCTTGCCAACGCCGAAACGAACATGGTCGACGACGGTTCGGCCACCGTATACCTTCGTGATATCTATGGTTTCCAACAGCAGGTCATTGTGCGGCATTATCGGATCTCCGGCCTTCGGGCGGATGTGGATAACTCGCCGGCCTCAGCGAGCCACCCACTACCACGCCTCACAGGCCACGTGTACGACAATTGCGATCCATATCAGGGTCTTTCCGGGGTGTCCCCAGTATGTCTCCCGGATCTGAAAGCATATAAACGGCTTTCTAACAGTGAGTTACGCCTTTAATCCGACACTCACTTACAGGCGATGTACTATCCTCTTACACGCTTGGAACAGCCAACATCCGTAGGTCCAGGCCCAGAGGGCACGCTGGCAGTCAGGGCTGTTGATAACCTGTTACTTAACGCCCACCGCCGACCGAGGCAATCCTAAACGTTGCAGGCATCATAACATAGCGCTAACGAATCCAGCGCATTTCACCAACATTCGGCACGATCGGCAAGCCGTACCCGAAGACTCGGTAACCATTGGGCCAGTATACGAAAAAGGCCTCGCCGATCATCTGGTCGGCGGGCACCGTCCCAACGCGGTAGGGCTCGGGCCGGTCGGCCAGGTGCTCGCCCGTCTGCCACCACAGGCGCGAATCGTAGACTCTGGGGGCTATTGTCGCCGAGCACAAAGTACTCATTCTGACGTAAAAGCATCGGGTTGTCACGCGAGGCCCAGGCCGGGAAGTCGGCGTAGGGGCTGCGGACGGACCGGCCGACCGAGGTCTGCGTGCGGATATACTCGTCATCGCGGTAGTACACGTCGCGGTGGACGGCCAGGTGGCGGAGGTCGAGCCGGATCCGGCTGGCGCCGATCCGGACCAAGGGAGGGCTGGGGTCATACCCTTGTGCCCGGGCCCAGGCGGCGGTGGCGGCTGGGCCGTCGAAGGGGTGCTGCCAGACGAGGGCGCCGTCGAAACGGACTTGCAGGCCTGACGATCGACGTGGGCGAAGGAAACGTCGACGGGCCAGTTGCGTCTCCAGGAGCGGAAGGCCCAGGTGCCCAGGACCTCGGGCCCCTGGCGGGACAACAGGCCGGTCCGCAGGGCCCGCCCGATCCCGCGGCGGGGGGAGATCTCGATGGTGTAGAGGTCATCGTGCTTGGACAGGCACAACAGGAGCGAGCCGTCGCCATTCTCCCAGTCGACGCCCACCCGCAGCTGCAGGTCGCTGACGATCCGCTTGCCGCCGCCCTCGTTGTAGCCGCAATCGTCGCGGAAGTCTTTGCCGGTCAGTTCGATGAACTCGGGCCCGGCCTCGGGGGCGTCGAATCGGGCGCTGCGGCCTTCGATCCGCCAGTTGGAGCGATCGGCGAGGGGTCGCCACTGGACGGTCCGCTGACGGGCGGGCTGGTAGTCGGCGTCGTAGACGATCTGCCAGAGGGCGTCCTGGGCCTGGGGGGTCTTTCGGGCGATGCGCAGGCGGCTGTCCAGGTCCCTCTTTTCCTGGGGGGTGAGCGCCTGCGGCAGGGGCGTGTGGGCGAGCTTGTTGCGGATGGCGTCGGCCACCTCGCTGCCACGGCAGGTGTAAACGTCGCCGTCGATGATCTGGACGATGTCGCCCGGCAGGCCGATCAGGCGTTTGATGTAGTTGGTCTGGCCGTCGCGTTCGGCGACGTTCGCGGGACTGGAGAAGGGGGCCTTGAAGACGACAACGTCCCAGCGTTTCGGGGAGAAGGAGCCATCGAGGGCATAGGGCCACTTGAGCACGAGGATGCGGTCGCCGCTGTCGACGGGCGGGGGCGACTGCGAGCCCGGGGCGATCTGGTCGATCCAGTCGCAGTTGGGGCAGCGGACCTCGTTGGGGATCGCGCCGACGCCGATGGCGAAGTGGTAGCCGCAGTTCGTACACACGTGGTCGATGTCGGCGCCGTACAGCGTCGGCGCCATCGAGCCGGTCGGGATGACGAAGGCCTCGACGACGAACGCGCGGAAGACGAAGGCCAGGATCAGGGCGATGACCACCGACTCGATCGTCTCCTTGACCTGGAGGAAGTTGCCGCGGCTGTCCGGCTGGTTGGTCATACCTTATTGGATCCAGCGCATCTCGCCGATGTTGGGGATCACTCGCAGCCCGGGGATGTCCCAGAGGCGGTACCAGCTGGGCCAGTAGACGAAGCAGGCCTTGCCGATCATCTGGTCGGCTGGGACGGTGCCGGGGCGATACCCTTCGGGCCGGCCTGCCAGGTGGGTACCGGTCTGCCACCACCGGCGGGAGTCGAGGCTGGCGGGGCTGTTGTCGCCGAGGACGAAGTACTCATCGCCGCGCAGGAGCATGGGGTTGTCGCGGGTGGCCCAGCCGGGCTTATCGCTGTACTCGTTGAAGACGCGGTGGGTCAGGCCCTCGACGGTGATGATGGGGGCATTGTCTTGGTAGTAGACATCGCGGCAGACCTGGAGGTGGGCGATTTCGGCCTTGAGACTCGCCGCGCCGATCCGCATGATCGGCGGGATGGTCTCGCGGAGCTGCTGTTTGGCCTGGGCCGCGGTGATCGGCAGGTCGTGCTGCCAGACGAGCCGGTCGTTCATGTGGACTTCCAGGCGGTGGTCGACATTGGCGAAGTTGACGCGGACCGGCTGGTTGCGCCGAAAGGCGGGGAAGGTCCAGCCCTGGATCTCCTGCCGGCGGGTCGGGTCGGCGCGACTGGCCAGCAGCGTGCGCCCGACGCCCTGGCGCGGCCGTAGCTCGACCGTATAGAGATCATCGCGCTTGGACAGGCACAGGCTGCAGGCAGCCGTCGCCGCCCTGCCAGTTGACGGTGGCCGCCAGACGCAGGTCGCTGACGATGTTGATCCCGCCGCCGCAGTTGTAGCCGTAGTTGTCGCGGAAGTCCTTGCCGGTCAGTTCCAGGTACTGCGGATCGCCGGGGCCACTCAGCGGCTGGGAGCCGGCGGGGGATGGCTGGCTCGCCGGGGTGGCCATGCTGCTATCGAAGCGGAAGAGCCGACTCTCGCAGGTCCAGCCGGTGATGCCGGCCGCGGAAGGGACGGGTTTCCAGGCCGGGCCGGGGATGGCGGCTGGGGACTTGGCCGGCGGGTAGTCGGCATCGAAGAGGACCTGCCAGAGGGCCTGCTGGGCCCGGGGGGTCTTGCGAACGATGGCCAGCTTGGAATCCAGGTCCTTCTTCTGCTCGAGCGAGAGCGGCTCGGGCAGCGGCGCGTGGAGGAGCTTGCGCGGGTGTCTTCGGGGACCTGCTCGCCGCGGCACATGTAGATGTCGCCGTCGATGATCTCGATGATGTCGCCGGGCAGGCCGATCAGCCGCTTGATGTAGTTGGTCTCGCCATCGCGCTCGGGGCTCATCAGACTGCATGGTGAGGCTGGTGTTGTTGCCGCGCTGCGGGGTGGGGATCTGGATGCGGAAGGGGGCCTTGAAGACCACCACGTCCCAGCGCTGCGGGCGGAAGGGCCCGCCGACGGCGAAGGGCCAGCTCAGCGTGAAGATGCCGTCGCCGGCGTCGGCGATCGGGCGGCTGGTCAGGCGCTCCGGCTGGTTGCAGTTGGGACACTGGACGAGGCCGGGTACCTGGTCGGGGCGGTCCAGGCCGATCGCGTAATGGTATCCGCAGGCGGGACAGACCCGGTCCATGTGGTCGCCGTAGAGGGTCGGGGCCATGGAGCCGGTCGGGATCACGAACGCCTGGCCGACGAAGCCGCGGAAGACCAAGGCGATGATCAGGGCGAAGATGATCGAGCCGAGGGTCTCCTTGGTGTGGGCGAAGCTGCTGGGGGTGGATTTGGAGGTCTTGGCCATGGGGTCAATCACCTTTTTCTCGTTCATCGAGCGTCGAGCATCGCACATCGGGCGTCGGGTATCGGGTGCTGACCATATGGCGGGCGGGGCGTGCGGTCAAGGATTGGGGGTCAGGGTTCAGGGCTCAGGGGGTCGGAGATCGTGCATCGGAGCGGGTCGGGGGGTCCATGCAGGCGAGATGCATGGGCTATGGGCGAAGCGGGGTGCATCCCGATTTCAGTGGCGCCCTGTCGGGTGATATTGTATAACACGTGCATCAGCAGGCGTGTAGCCTGCATTTCTTGGATGCGCGGAGGCTGGCGATGCGGGTCGAGATCACGGTGAAAGTGAACGGTCGTTTGGTCAAGCGGCATGTCGAGCAGGTGGATGGGACCCTGGAACAGATGGAGGAGAAGATCCACGCGTTGAGCAAGACGGTTGCCGGTGAGACGCTGCAGGCCAGCGTGGATGCCGTGGAAGGACCGCGCCCCCTTTTTCAGAAGTCGGCGGGCAACTGCGGCACAAAGGCTACCAGGCGCGGACGCTGATCGGCCTGAACGGCCTGCTGGTGATCCGGCGAGCCCGGTACCAGTGCTCGCAGACCGGTCGGATGGTGGTTCCGCTGGATGCGACGCTGGATCTGCCGCCAGGAGAGGTGACCGTCAGTCTGACGCGTCGGGCATTGCGGATGGCCACGTACATGGGCTTTGGCCCGCTACAAGAGGAACTGTGGATTCAGCATGCGGTGCGGGTCAGCGACACCACGTGGGACGGCCTGATGCAATTGGCCGGGGGGCGGGCCGAACAGGATCGGCAGGCAGAGTTGGATCGGTTGGCGTCCGTGCCGATGAGCGTGCAGCGTGAGCAGATGGTGCATCAGGAACGGCCAGCCCCGACGCGGTTGTACATCAGTTGTGACGGGATTACGTACCGGACACGGTATCGGGAGGCGGACCCGGATCAGCCGAACCGGAAGCGGTTGGTATATCAGGAGATGAAGAGCGGGGCGGTCTTCTGGCAGGATGCCGGCGGACGCTGGCAGAAGCGAATTGTGACCGGTCGCGACGCGTCCGAACGGTTTGGGCTGAGTCTGTGGAGTCTGGCGGTTGGCTGTGGAATGCTACAGGCGGCGGAGGTGATCTTTATCAGTGATGGCGGCCTCTGGTGCAACACGGTCGCGGAGCTGTACTTCAAGGATGCCACGCGGATCCTGGACTGGTATCACCTGAGCGAACACGTCTGGGCCGTGGGCCGGGTGTTGTATCCGCAGGAGAAAGCAGCGAGCCCTGGGTCGACGAATGCCTGGGACATCTGCACGATTCCAGCGGGATCGGGCTGCTGCGGCACCTGGAACGCAGCCGGACAGTTCGGCCCGCAACGGAGCAGTCGGTGCTGGATGGCCTGATCGGGTATCTGCGTCCGCGGGTGACGCACACGGATTATGTGGACTACCGGGCGGCGGGCTATGTGATCGGTTCGGGCATGATGGAGTCGACCTGCAAGCAGGTGGTGGGCCAGCGGCTCAAGGGGCCCGGGATGCAGTGGAGCGAGGCGGGGGCCGTTGCGATGGCGGCCCTGGTGGCCCACCGGCTTAACAGCACCTGGGACCGCTTCTGGGCCTCACGACCCCTGCAGCGGGCCGCTTAGTGCCACCGATCAGCGGATGCACCCGGCGAAGCGGGCTGCTGGGACCGCGCGTGGAAGCGGCACCAGAGGTCTGCTAGGATACGGTGCTTCCGTATAGTCTGTGGAGTATGACATGGCGCAGCAACCCGACCAGTATTATCGGCAATGCCCGGGCGAGACGCGGATTCGGATCTCGGACGCCGTGTGCAGTGGGCGGCGGCGGGCGAACTTCGCCAAGTGCAAGACCTGCGAGTTCAACCATGATCGGCGCGGCCAGGACGATATCCAGCAGGCCGTCCAGCGGCGGGCCGGAGCCGAGGAGCAACGAGGAATGTCGGACGACAAGATTGCGAAGGTCTTTAAGGCGTATGACGTTCGGGCTACCTACCCGGATCCCCTGAACGAGGAGATCGCCTGGCGGATCGGGTACGCGACCAGCCAGTTCCTGCGGAGCCAGCTGTCCGGCATGGACCGCGCGGATCGCAAGGCCAACACGATGGTGGTCGGCCGGGACATGCGGCTGTCCAGCCCGTCGCTGACCAGCGCGTTCATCGATGGCGCGGTCTCGACCGGGGCGGACGTGATCGACATCGGGATGATCGACACCTCGCAGATCTACTTCGCGGTCAACCACCTGGCGACCTGCGGGGGCGTGCAGGTGACGGCCAGCCACAACCCGGCGCAGTACAACGGCCTGAAGGTGACCGGGGCCAAGGGAAAGGCGATCGGGCAGGACAGCGGGCTGGAGGAGATCAAGCGACTGGCGGTCTCGGTGCCCAAGCACGAGTCGAGCCAGCGGGGCGAGGTCCGGCAGGTGGACCTGTCGGGTTCGTACAAGGCGTTCGTGCGGAAGTTCCTGAAGGCCTCCAAGCCGATGAAGGTGGCGGTGGACGCCAGCAACGGGATGGCCGGCAAGTGGTTCCCGATCCTGTTCGACAACGTCGCGGGCCTGCGGCTGACGCGGCTGAACTTCGACCTGCTGGAGAAGGTCGGCAAGTTCGTACACGAGCCGAACCCGCTGATCGACGCGAACCTGCGGCAGCTGCAGCAGGCGGTGCGGCAGAACAAGGCGGACTTCGGGGCCTGCTTCGACGGGGACGCGGACCGCTGCGTGTTCGTGGATGAGACCGGCGCGATCGTGCGGAGCGACTTTATCACCGCGCTGTTGGCAAGGCAGTTCCTCAAGGACAGTCCCGGGGCCGCGATCGTCTACGACCTGCGGAGCAGCCGGGTGCTCAAGGAGGAGGTCGAGAAGGCCGGCGGCGTGCCGAAGCGCCAGCGGGTCGGCCACGTGTTCATGAAGCGGACCATGCAGGAGACCGGCGCGGTCTTCGGCGGCGAGTTGAGCGGGCACTTCTACTTCCGTGACAACTGGTCCTGCGACAGCGGGGTCCTGGCGTTTGTGGCGGTGATGAACCTGCTGGCGGCGTTGAACCAGCCGCTCTCGAAGCTGATCGCCCCGCTGGCGCGGTACGCCACCAGCGGAGAGCGGAACTTCCACAACGAGCAGAAGGACGCGACGATCGAGACCCTGATGAAGAAGTACGCGGACGCCCGGACCGACACGCTGGACGGCGTGACGGTGCAGTACCCGGACTGGTGGTTCAACGTCCGCAAGAGCAACACCGAGCCGTTGCTGCGGTTGAACCTGGAGGCCAGGACCCCGGAGCTCATGGAGCAGAAGCTGGCGGACCTGACGCCGCTGCTGGGGACGCTGGAGACGCATCACTGAAACGGCGTCAATTGTCAATTGTTAATGGCTAATGGTAACAGCAAGACCGGCCGCCGGTCATGTGCAGGCCTCGTAGTGGCTCGCTGTTGTCGTTACAATTAACAATTAACCATGAACCATTGACAGCAGTTCGCAGAGGAGCCATCGCATGGGGGCAACCGCCCTCTACCACAACATCCTGCCGTGCGGGGTGGAGCTGGGCGGCGAGTGCATGCCCGACCGGCGCGTCGTGGCGATCAACTTCACGTTCCTGCGGGGCATGGCGGCCGAACCCGAGGACCAGCTCGGCGTGGCGCAGCTCGACGGAGGACGTGCTGGACAAGGGGACCGAGCACTACTCGGCCGAACTGCTCGCGGATGCCTTCGACGCGATCGGCGCGCGGCGCAACAGCACGACGGGGCGCGAGACGATCGAGCTTCGGGTGCCTGGCGATGGCGGAGTTCTTCGAGCGGGTGGTCCAGCTGCACGCGGAGATGTTCTGCCGGGCCACGTTTCCGGCCGAGCAGTGTACGGTCAGCCGGGACTTGGCGCTGCAGGAGCTCAAGGGCCTGGACGACGAGCCGATGGAGCTGCTGCAGAAGCAGGCCAAGCGGCAGGCGCTGGGGCCGGTATTGGGGCGGCATCCGCTGGGCGAGCGGGCGAGCCTGGAGGCGCTTGGCCGGGACCAGGTGGTGGAGTACTGGCGGCGGAACTTCGCGTCGCGGTCGCTGCAGGTGACGCTAGCCGGTCCGATCGAGACGTCGGCCGCGTCGGCGGTCGTCGACAAGCATTTCCGCTGCCTGGATCGCGGGATGCCGCGGGTGCTCGAACCGCTGGAGATCCAGTTTGGCCCGCGGCGGACGCATCAGGAAAAGAAACTGGAACAGCAGTACATGGCGATCTCCTGGCCGGGGTGCCGCCGGCAAGCGGCGGACTGGACAGCCGAGGCCGTGGCCCTCAGCGTGCTCTCGGGCAGTATGAGCAGTCGGCTGTTCACCGAGGTCCGGGAGAAGCAGGGGCTGGTGTACTGGGTAAGCGCGTGGCCGGACTACGTCCGCAGCGGGGGCGTGCTGACGATGGGGGCGAGCACGACGCCGCAACGGAGCCGGGCGACGCAGGAGATGCTGCTGCGGGAAATGCGGCGGCTGGGGGAGGACCTGACGCCGGAGGAGTTGCAGCGGGCGAAGGTGCTGATCGCGGCGCGGCGGCAGACGCGGGGGAGCTCACGCGGGTGCGGGCCAGCGAGATTGCCGAGGACCTGTTCTACTTCGGCGAACCGCGCGAGCGGGCGGAGGAGACCAGCCGCATCGAGCAGGTGACGATCGAGGACATCCGGCAGTATCTGGCCAGCCATCCGCCGGACGCGGAGGGGTTGAGCGTCGTGACGTTGGGGCCGGTGGCGGAGCAGGGGACGCATTCCGGGGACAAAGCCGAGGAGGACCACCCCCAAGCGAGCGATGCCCGGGGGTGATCGAGGGGGACTGTAACGCCGGGGCTTCAAGGGGCTGCTTCCGTGGTTTGCCCGGATTCTGGTGTTCCTTTCTGGATCGTAGCGACAAACTCGGGCGGCAGCGTGATCTTCACGTCGGTCAAGGCCTGTCCGGCGATATCGAACGTGGGGGCCTGGTCCGGCGGGTAATTCCACTGGAGCAGGGGCTTGGTCTGGACCGATTGCCTCTGGCGATCGCGCTGGGGCACGTAACACAAAGAGAGCCCGTCAACGCGGTAGTGGCCGGCGGGCAGCCACAGACCCTCGCTGTAGCGGTCGGAGATATTGAGCCAGTTGATCGGCGTGCGCGTCCGGCCGCGCAGCCTCTCCGATGAGGCTGACCAGCGCGACCTCTTTCGTGTGAGAATCAGTCCAGGTCACTCCCTGGATCTCTTTGCTGGGGACGTTGCGGCTGACGGCGCAGGCGAGAAGATAGCCCGGGTCGGCCTTTGGTACACTGCGGGTCGAGCGCGAAGGTGGCATTTCCCCGGGCAGGGCTTCTGAACTCCGATGGACAGACGTAATGGAGACTCTCCTCGCGACCGCCGTGCAAATCGATCTTCAGCCAGTTGCTCGTGAAGGGATCGGTGTTCTGCGACCCGTCAAAGCCGTACATGCGCAGCCAGTACGAGCCCGGCTGAAGCTGGACCAGGACTTGGCCGGCGTTGTCGGTGGTGCCGGTGTTCTGTGTCCAGACTTGCTCGGGGGGCTCGGCGGTACCGGGCAGCACCGAGATCACAATGCCGCTTGCGGGGCTCGCCTGGGGTCTGTCGTCGGTGATGTGGACGCGGAGCAGGGCGACATCATCCGGGATCGTGGAGCGCACGGGGCCTGACGTACCGGCGGCGGTCACACCAGCGGGCTGAGTTCCGGCAGCCTGCGGGAGTCCGCGACGAAGTCGCCTCGGGCGGCAGGCCCTGGCGGATGATCCTCAGAATGCTGTCGGGCAGGTCCATGGACCAGCCGGCCTGGGCGTCGGGGCGGACATCCATTTCGGGACCGGCGTCCTTCGGGAAGGAAAACCGCGCGACGCTGTCGTAATCAAGATATGCCTCGAGCTGCCTGGACTCGCGGCCGGGGATGCTGCCGGGCAGGTTCAGCTGCCGGGAGTGCAACCGGTAGAGCACCACATCGCACGCGCGGTACCGGCCGGGGTACAGGTCGAACGTGTCTCGTCGCGCATCGAGCATCCTGATGGGGAATCCATGGCCGCTGCTGCCGGCAAGAAAGTCCTTTTCGCCCCGGGCATTGCAAATGAACTTGCCCCCTGTGGTCAGGATGGCATAGTCGCCCGTGGCGGACCAGACGGTGCCGTCGGGCATGGGGCCCTGGGCTTGCGGGGCGAAACTGACCGAAATCAGGAAGCCTAGGTCGTCGGGACCTTGCAGCTGGGGGAAGATGGCGCGGACCTGTCCCTGGTGATTGCTGCGCACCCGTTGGACAGATCAGCGAGAGCTCCAGCCTCTGCCCGCCGCGCAGTTCGAGATCCCTGCTGCACATCTGGCGCGACGGCAGGATGATCTGAATCTTCCCCTTGCCGGGCGCCACCTGCAGAAGGGCCGTGCCGCGCGCGTCGGTGGCGGTGCCGGTTCGGTCCCGCTGCCCGGAGCTGCCGTTGTCGTGCCACAGAGTGATGCCCGCGTGCGGCACGGGCGCGCCATCGGCGGTGGCTTCGGTGATTCGCACGCGGAGCAGGGAAACATTGTCCGGTACGGGCGTCTCTTCGCCAGCGCCACCCGTGGGCTCCGCGCGCTGCTTGCCCTGGCCAGGCTGATCCCCCGGCTGCGTGGAGACGATCTTCCCATCGTTGATTGTGACGACCACCGAGACGATCTGGCTGGGGGCATCGGCAGGGGCGTCCACCGGCCGGAGCACGACCGAGATCTCGTTACGCCCTTCGGCGAGTGCAAACGGCATCGAGCCGCTGTCACTCTTTCCGCCTGGCGGCATGGGGTCGATGTTGGTCATCCCGCCGGGTCCGGCGGGCACGGCATTGCGCGGGTCGCTGCGGAAGTATTGCATCGTGTACCTGGGGCTGGCCTTGTCGGTGGGGTTGCGGAGTCTGACCCGCACGGTGAACAGGTTGCCTTCCCGGTAGGGCTCGATTGTCACATCCTTGTAACGAAACGGGATGGCTGGCGCCGGCTGCGATGCTGCGGATGTTGCGCCGGCGCCTGCGAGACGATCTGGCCGTCGCAAACGGAAATGGTCACGGCGGCTCGTCTGCCGGAGGCGGTCTCGCCCGCACCGGCCCTGGTGAGCACGGCCGTGATCGTGTGGGTGCCGTCCTGGAGAGCGAAGGGCAAGGAGACTTCGTTCCAGGTGTCTTCAGGCTCGATCGGACCGACGCCACCCGCCCCGCCAGGACCCGCCCGACGGCCCTCCTTCGGGTCGCCCAGGTAGAAGCGGACCTCGTAGCGGCTGCTGGGTTGGGTGCTCGTGTTGCGCACGGAGGCCATGGCCTGGAACAGGTTGCCAGCCGGGTAAGGCTGGATCTTTAGGTCCTGATCCGTGAATGAGATCGAGGCGGGTGGCGCGCCCGTGCCGGCTGCTGGCCGGCTCGTCTGCGCATTGGTGAGCGTCACCGCGGCCAGCACGAGCAGCGACGCGGCGGCTGGAAACGACCAGGAACGTGAGGACTTGCTGAACTGCGCGATCATGGTGATTCTCCTCTTGAGCTGGGACTTGTCCTCGAGCACGCCGGCCAGGGCCGGTTGGCGCCGGCTGGGTGTGAGGGTTTCGAGCATGTCGACAATCGTGCGACCATAGTCGCCCGGGTCCGGTGCGCCGGCGCGGGACAGAGCCAGGGCATCGCATGCGAGTTCGCGGTCGGCCCGCATGCGGGCGAAGGCATACCAGACCACGGGGTTGAACCAGTGCAGGACCTGCAGCATGGCCAGGAGCCAGTTGACGCCGATGTCGTGGCGCTTCAGGTGCGCCAGCTCGTGCAGGAAGACGTGGCGGAGGCGGTGCGGACCCAGCGAGCGGATCGCCCCAGCCGGCAGGAGCAACCGTGGCCGGACGAAGCCGAACAGCGCGGGACTGGCCACGTGCGGGGTCTCGACCAGCGCGAGGTAGGCCGGGACGCCCATCTGCTGTTTGCAGTCCTCGAGCAGGTCGAGGGCGGCCTGGTCGGTTACGAACCGTTCGCGCCGCACTGCGCCCGAGCGCACCGCCTGCACAAGCGTGAGCAGCGCCAACAGCAGCGCACCGGTCAGCCAGGTCAGCGCCAGCACGTGCCGCCATGGCAGACGCGCTGTGCGTGCGACCGCGGGCGCGGGTGCGACCGTGGGCGCTACGGCGGTCTGGGCGGCCGGAGGCTCCTGGGTGGTGGACGCGATCGGCTCGGTAACCGGCATGTCAGCCGGGGGCGCCGGCACCACCTCCGCGGGCAATACGTCCTTGGGCGCAGTCAGAGCCGCAGGTGACTCGGCTGGCAGAAGATTGTAAAGGCTCAGGGGACTCGGCGGGGTCCAGGGCAAGGCGAGCTTGGCGACGAGGATCAGCCACAGGCCGTATCGCCACCGCGGCACCAGGCGGTCGCGCAGGATGGCCTGCACCGCCAGGATCAGGCCGACCAGCAGGCAGGCCTGGAGGCTGGTGCGGCCGAGCCAGGCGAGCAGCGCAGCGACAAGATCGCTTCCGGCGGGGCTCATCGGGATTTCCTTTCGTCGAGGATGCGTTTGAGTTCCTTGATGTCGTCGTCGGACAGGCGGGCCTGCTGGAGGAAGCCCACGAGCATGGGCTTGAGCTCGCCGCCATAGACGCGCCGGAGGAAGGATTGGCTCTCGAGGCGAGCGGCATTCTTCCTGGCGGACGAGCGGCCGGTACTCGTAGACACGACCCTTCCGGACAAACCCGAGCGCCCGTTTCTTGACCAGGCGGCTGAGCAGGGTCATGACGGTCTTGGGCTGCCAATCGGTGGTGGCGGTGAGGGCGTCGACCACGTCGTTAGTGGTGACCGGCGCGCGGTCCCAGACGAACTTCATGACCTCCCACTCGGCATCGGAAATGGCGGGTACCTGCTTCATGGCACGACCTCTCCTATTACACACGTAAGATCTACATAGAGTATTACACGTGTAAGAGGTCGTGTCAAGGAAAAAACTTACCGGGTCGCCAGCGGCACTGGCGAGGCGCGTTCGCCGACCGGACCGTCTCCGTGGAAGCGGAGCTGGCGCTGCAGGAATTGGGCCTGCAGGAGGCGCGGCGGGGCCTGGCCGTCCCGCTCGAACCGCATCCGCAGAGCCCACAGGCCCAGGGGGGAGTCTGCCGGCCAGCTGAACCGCATGTCCTCCAGGACCAGGGCCTGGGAATCGCCGGGGTCCAGGTGTGGGCGGGTCAGCCCGCCGGCGAAGTTGCGGAAGACCTGCGCCTGCGGCGTCTCCAGCAGCGACGCCAGCGACGAGTCCAGCGCAGCCGGCAGCGACGTGGCCCCGGCGAGCCGGCCGGTCAGGGAGTTGTACCGCGCCACCCAGAAGATATTGCCATTGTTATAGAGCAGCCGCCACAGGAAGATCGTGCCCAACTGCGGCGTGGCATCGGCGGCAAGGGGTTTGCCCAGCGGCGCCGTCTGCCGTGCGATCTCCCGCATTGCCTGGGCGTGCATCAGGCCGCCCAGGCTGACGTAACCCGCCGTTACCAACAGCCCCGCGAGGGCGACGTGGTTGGCGATCGCCGGATGGCGGCCGCGGATCCACCAGGCGGCGATCCCGCCGGCCAGTAGTGCAACCGTCACGACCGGGTCGATCACCGCCACCCACCCCCAGCCGGCGCGGTAACGGCTGAAAGGCTCGAAGATCTGCGTGCCGTACGTGGTCAACACGTCCAGGAATACGTGGCCGATGAGACAGACCAGCGCCAGCAGGAAGAACGTCCTGAAGTTGCCCGCGCTGCTGAGCCGGGACCAGATGGCCCCCAACGCGGCGGCCGCCAGCGGGACCAGCAAGATCGAATGAGTGATCCCGCGATGGGTGGTGACCATCGACCAGGGGTTGCCCCATCCGAAGAAGATGTCGATGTCGGGCAGCTCCGAGGCGAGCAAGGCTAGTCCCAGTCCGGCGCGGCCCAGGGAGGGGAATGCGGCCTCGGCGAGGGCCAGCCCCAGCGCGGCGTGTGTGACGTTGTCCAAGGCTACATCCTATGGCTTGAGGCGCTTGCCCTTGATGTTCTTTTCGATGTGCTCGCGGGTGGCGGTGCAGGCCCACTTGCTCCAGGGGTCGGCATCCGGCGAATCGTTCAGGAGGATCGTCGGATGCTCGACGATGGCCTTCCAGGTCCAGTCGCACAGGTCGCGGGCCTTCATCAGCGAGACGGTGGCGTTGTAGATGTCGGCCTTCTTGATGAAGCCCTTGGCCTGGAGGTACTGGTCGATCTTGGAGTTGCGCCGGTAGAAGTCGCGCGGGCCGCACGGGCTCTTGTAGACCTTGACCTTCTTCGATGAACCGTCCGGCTGCTCGACGAGGGCGAAGGCTTCCTCCATGTACGGCAGGTCCATCCAATCCTCGACGGCGTGGATGGTCGTGCAGGTCCGCATGTCCGTGCCGAAGAAGCAGACGTAGCCGTCCCAGTCATAGTACTTACCGTAGCAGGTCTTGCGATCGAAGGTGCTGCCCTTGTCGTGGCCCTTGATGAACGCGGCGGCGCGGCTGCCGATCGCTGAAAGGCTGTGGGTCGGGTGGGCGCTGCGCTTGTTGCCGGGCCACTTGCGGAAGACCTCGGTGATGCTGCCGACGCGGCTGGGCGTGGTGGCGGGGTTGAAGGCGAGCTTGACCGGTCCGGGCTCACCGGGGGCGAAGGTGGCCGACAGGGCCGGGGCGATGGCCAGACCCTCTTTGCCCAGGACATCGAGGAAGCCCTGGATGACCAGGTCGGCGCCCATGTTCTGGTCCTTGTATTTGACCAGATCGCGGGCCGGTCCCAAGGCGCGGAGGTCGCTGTGGAACAGGACCACGTCACCCTTCTTGAGGCCCAGCTCGCGCAGGCCGTCAGCAATCACGTCCACACGGTACTCGGTAGTCGTCTCCGCCATGCTCGTTGTCTCCAAAGTGCAACCGTAGCATTTGAGTCCCTGCAAGGACACCTGTCAAGCCAAGGGGGCTGGTGCGGACCTGATCGCCTTCTTCAGCAGTCAAACGTTCATGCGGATGACGCGGTTGCCAGACCTGCCGCCGAACAAGGGGGTACTCCGACCGGCAGGTTCGGGCCAGCGCGCCGCACTGCTGCCGAGGGCATTGCAGCCTTTGGGCATGCGTTGTTGACCGCGCCGGGCCCAGCCGCCACAATGCCTTGGGTCCATCCGCAAACCTCTCCGAAGTGCGCTGCGACCCTGGAAACACAAAGGGAGAATGCCATGGATATCGCGCTGGCCGGCTGGAGCATCTACCGCCGCTTCCGCCGTGAACACGACCCGCTCAAGCTGCTCGATTACCCGCGCCTCGCGGTCGAGGAATTCGGGATCAACCGCATCGAGCTCAACAGCCCGTTCTTCATTTATGAGAACCCGGGCCAGCAGGCGACCAGCCCGATCAGTAACGCCTATCTCAAGCAGCTCAAGGCCGCGGCCGACGCCGTCGGCGTCACGATCGTCGGCATCGCCGTCGACGGGCACGGCAACCTGGGCTCGGTCGACCCCGCCGAGCGCAAGCAGGCGGTCGCCAACCACCGCAAGTGGTTCGACATCTGCCAGGCGCTGGGCTGTCCGGCCTTCCGCGCCAACTCCGGCGGCAAAGGCAACCAGAGCACGCCGGAGGAGATCAAGGCGTCGACCGAGTCGTTCGCGCAGCTGGCGAAGTGGGCGGAAGCGGCCGGCATCAACGTCCTCATGGAGAACCACTGGGGCATCTCGATCAACCCGGATACGATGGTCCAGATCATCACGGCGGTTGGCAGCGGGAACTTCGGCGCCCTGGCGGACTTCGGCAACTTCCCGGACGAGTATCGCCTGGAGGGCCTCCGCAAGATCGCCCCGCATACGAAGTTCGTCCATGCCAAGTTCCTGGAGTTTGACGCCGACGGTGAGGATCGCCGCATCAACGGCAAGGCGTGCATCGAGGTCTTCCAGAAGGTCAACTACCGCGGCCTCTTCGGCATCGAGTTCGAAGGCAAGGGCGACGACCACGAGGGTGTCGTCAAGAGCAAAGCCTTGCTACAGAGATACGCCTATTAGTCGCGGGGTGTCCGTTGTCAGCAGTCCGTTGTCAGTTGTGACGGCGTCGGCCTTAACAGCCGCGCAACGGCGGCAGGAGCGTACCCTAAGGAAGCGCAGGTAGTGCAGGGAGCAAGAACATGACGCGACTATGGATCTACATCCTGGGTGCCAGCGAGGACCCGGACCATGTCAGGTGCGTGGTGCCATGGCAAGTGGACAAGGACTTGATCTTCTTTGGACCCTGCATGAAGCGGATTCGAAAGAGGCTTCGAGAGGAGTTTCTCGCACCGAGTTATAGTTGCAGCGATGTCACCGATGACTTGTACATGGTCGGCGTCAATGCCTGCAACCCCGAAGAGGTCCGAAAGGTCGTCTGGGCAGGAAAGATTTCTCAGGTAATGACCTTCTGGGAGGCACACACGCATCTCAACGGGGACCGCTTCAGGAAACTTCGCGACCATGCGAGTACCCCATTGCACGTTCGTCCTCTGTTCGAGAACGGACAACTCCTCGGGTATAAGCACGTAGGCCAAGAGCACCTGAAAAACCAGAGATGGGTCTCTGACTTGGCCTCTACTACGTATATGGTCCGAGTTGAGGGCCAGAGACTTGTCCTTGAAGAAGGAATTTCCGCCTGGAATGGGTTTGATCTCGACTGCTGTATGCTCCTGGAGAACTTGTTCTTTGCCAAGGGGCGGGGGATCGACTTCGACGACGAATCGTTGGCGATCCTGAGGGAGGAGCAGCCAGAGAGATCAAACGAAATCGACCGATACGCCATCTTCGGGCGAACAGACGAAGACAAGGTGAACCCACGGCGGGGGTACGGCCTACCTATTCGTGGTAATGCCGCCGATCGTTTCGTTCACTGGATTAGAAAACGTTCTCTCGAAGTGGCCGATGATCAGGGAGACAATGACGATGTCCCTCCCAAGACACGTTGTCCTTAGCCGGAAGGGCTTCGATGGTGGAACAGGATGTATTCCCAGTCCGATCCTGGACGACGGGACCATGATATCGCTTCCAATCCCGGACGCCGCAGGCACCATAACCTACGGAGACCTCGTGGTCTCCGGGCATTCTCTCGGGAAGCTGGTCACGGACCTAAAAGCAAAACGGATCGGAAGGAACGGGCAGAGGAAGCCTCTTGTCTCTGATGACAGAGCGCATCTGGACCCGGATCTTGTTCGTCACGCGGGAGCGCCCGCAGGATGGCGTCCCTGTTATGGGCAGCACGGTAAGGACGCAACAATACTGCGAGAACATGGGGTTGGAGGGAGCGATCTGTTCATTTTCTTCGGCTGGTTTCGGCGATGCGAACTTGATGGTGGAACCTACCGGTTTCTGAAGGGATTACCAGATATCCACGTCGTATTCGGCTACCTCAGGGTTGGGGATGTCGTTCGGCTTTCATATGATCCCGTTCCCGAGTGGGCGAAGGATCATCCACATTTGCATGGACCGGCTAGGACGGGGGACCCGAGGAACACCCTGTTCGTCTCGGCAGACTGCCTGGGGCTTCCAGGCGTCGACGATCGGCCCGGCGAGGGGCGTTCTGCAGGTTCAGCAACGCGCTGCAATTGACAGCCCCGGGAATGTCGCGAAGCTACTGGCGATTACCGAAGTGGTTTCACCCCCGGTCCGGAGTTCCACCGCTTTCGTCGCACGAAGATTCTGATCGGTGGGAGTTGAAGGAGGACGTTTGCCAATTGCAGAGCGTTGCACGGGGTCAGGAGTTTGTTCTCGACGTGGCGCACTATCCAGAGGCAATAGAATGGGCGGCAAGCTTGATAAGCCAAGGAACTGCTTGTTATCGATAGGGGTTTTCGGAGTCCCGAGTATGGCAAGGCGACGACTGAACCCGCTGATGCAGGAGCACGAATGTGACTAGAAAGGCAAGGAAGGCACTCACCGGTAAACACAAGCACACCGTTGTTCGTTACGTCCTGGCCGGCTGCGGCGGGCGCGGCACGAGCATGTTCGGCATGCCGCTGGCCAAGGACTTCCCGGCAAGGCTGAACTGGTCGGCCTGTTCGACCTGAACGCCAAGCGGATGCGTCATGCCGCCGAAACCATCGGCGACGTGGCCCTGCCGCAGTTCACGGACTTCGACGAGATGCTCGCCAAGGGCAACTGCGATGCCGTGGTCGTCAGCACGCGAGATGCCAGCCACGCCGGCTATGTTGTCCGCGCCCTGCGGGCCGGCAAGCGCGTCGATCTCCGAAAAGCCGCTCTGCGTCAGCGCCGAACAGTGCCGCCAGATCCTCGCTGACGCAGAAACAGACCGGCGGCAGCGTCTTCGTCACGCACAACGCCCGCTACGGCGCCGCCGAGACGCTGATCCACAAGCTGCTGCGCGAAGGCGCGATCGGCCGAGGTCATGACGATGACCTTCCACGAATTGCTCGACCGCCGGCACGGGGCGGACTACTTCCGCCGCTGGCACCGCATCAAGAGCAACTCCGGCGGCCTGCTGATCCACAAGGCCAGCCACCACTTCGACCTGCTGAACTGGTGGGCCGGCAGCAAGGCGGAGGACCTGATGGCGCCAGGGCGGGTTGGCCTTCTACGGCGCGGCCGGACCCTTCCACGGCCCGCGGTGCGGCGCCTGCCCGCACGCCAAGCGCTGCGCGTTCCACTTCGACTTGTGCAGCGACGCCGAGGCCAAGGCCATGTACCAGCAGGCCGAGAGCGAGGACGGTTACGTCCGCGACGGCTGCGTGTTCGATCCCGGCATCGACATCGAGGACCACGCGTCGGTGCTGTACCGCTACGAGAACGGCATCCAGGTGACGTACAGCCTGCACGCCTTCAGCCCGCTGGAGGGCTACATCATCAGCTTCGAGGGCACGGAAGGGCGGCTGGAGTACAACACGCACAAGAACACCAACTGGGCGGTAGGCAGCGTCACCACGCCGGCCCTGGAGAAGCTGGCTGCCCGCTCCCTGCGGCTGATCCGGCCCGGCAAGGGCATCGAGGAGGTCGAGGTCCCCGAGCTCGAGGGCAGCCACGGCGGCGCCGACCCCGTGCTGCGGGAGGAGTTCTTCGGCCGCGGCAACAACCCGACGCCGACCGACCGGATGGCGCCGCTGGACCAGGCGGTCCAGGCGGTGCTGATCGGCGCGGCCGCGAACCAGAGCATCGCGACAGGTGAGCCGGTGAACGTGCAGGGACTGCTCAAGGGCCACTGAGCGATCGACGGAGCACGTCGTGAGCGTCGCGGGAATCATCCTGTTGAGCCTGGTTCTGGCTGCGGCGGGCGCACCGTTCCTGTGGCTGCTCACCCAGATGGTGAGCCTGGGCCTGCCCTTCTGGGCGGCGCTGATCGCCTGGGTGTTGCTGATCGTGGCGGCGGCCATCTTCACAGCCCGCTTCGGTACACGATGGCTTGCGCCTGTTGCAGGAGGTCGAGTGGTGGCCGGAGCCGGAGCCAGGTCCGGCGGGCCCGCCAAAGTGTCCGGGTTGCGGCTATGCCCTGTACTACGCGACCGACAGCCGCTGCCCCGACTGCGGGCGGCCGTTCGAGATCAAGGAACTGGACATGCGGCGCGCCACATGGGACGGCCAGGTGCTGCGGCCGCGGCAGGCAGACTCCCAGGCAGACAAAGACCCGCCTGAAGGCGGTACCACGAACGATTTGGACAAGGATTCAAAGAGATAGGAGAAGCTCGATATGGAATTCAGCATCGCCCTCTACAGTCTTCACCGCGCGATCGCTGGCGGCCTGGACATCTGCCAGATCCCGAAGCTTGCCGCCGGCAAGGTCGGCATCACAATGCTCGACCCGACCTACCCGCTCATGCCGATCAATGACCCCGCCCGGCGCAAGACCTTCATCCAGGCCGTCAAGGACGCCGGCTGCACCGTCCGCACCGTCATGGTCGGCAAGGAGGGCGACCTGGCAACGCCTGATGCGGCCGCCCGCAAGCAGGCCGTCGAGAACCATCGCAAGTGGTTCGACATCGCCAAGGAGTTCGGCGCCGTCGCCTTCCGCGCCAACACCGGCGGTCCCTCCGAGGGCCACACGGCCGACGACGTGAAACGCTCCGCCGAATCCTTCGTCCAGCTCGCGCAATGGGGCAAGCAGGCCGGCGTGTCGGTGATGATCGAGAACCACGGCGGCATCAGCGGCGATCCGGACGCGGTCGTCCAGATCATCAAGGCCAGCGGCAACCTCGTCCGCACCGCCCCGGACTTCGGCAACTTCAAGCCCGCCATCCGCTACGAGGGGCTGGCCAAGCTCATGCCCTACGCCATCGCCGTGCACGCGAAGCTCTTCGAGTTCGACGCCACCGGCCAGGAGACGCGCTTCGACCTGCCCCGCTGCATGCAGATCGTCAAGGACGCCGGCTGGACCGGCCCGCTGTCGATCGAGTTCGAAGGCCCGGTGGGCGAACCCGGCAAGTGCAGCGACGAGTGGGACGGGATCGGCAAGAGCAAGGCGCTGCTGGCGCGGTACGGGTGGTGAGGTGATGGTTGTTCGTGGTCAGTAGTCCGCTGCAACGGCAGGAAAGGCCCTGCTGAAGCAGGGACGCAGTACGCGCTGCAGAGGGTGCGCGTCGTTCGCCCCGGAGGGGCAGATTGAGTTTAGCCCCGCCTTTTGAAGGCGGGGTAAGCGAGCCGACCAATCCCTGTAATCTCTTTTTCTTTCTTGCTGTCTTTGTTCTTGGAGTCCTGCGAGGGACGACTGAGACGCGAGGACAGCGCATGGGCCACACATACACTTCGACCTGCTTCCACTGCATCTTCAGTACCAAGGAACGCCGCGACTGCATTGACCCGGACCTCCAGGCACGCCTGTGGCCGTATCTGGGCGGCATTGCCCGATCGAATGGCATGCAGGCGCTGTGTGTTGGTGGCACCGCGAACCATGCGCACCTGTTGTTGATGATTCCGGCGAGGATCGCGGTCGCCAAGGCCGTGCAGCTGATCAAGGGCGGCTCGTCCAAATGGATACACGAAACCTTCCCCTTGCAACGATTCTTTGCATGGCAGGACGGGTACGGTGCCTTCAGTGTGAGCCTGTCTCTGGCACCCAAGGTCATCGAGTACATCGACAACCAGGCGGAACATCACCGGATGCGATCGTTCGAGGAGGAGTTCGTGGCGTTCCTCAAGCGGCACAACATCGCGTATGACCCCAGGCATGTGTTCGGGCGATCCTTCACCCAGGGGACGTTCAGCCGTCGGGGACTCGGGGAGAAGAAACAAACCAGGGGATAGGGGCGGCCCGGCTTCCCCGCCTTGAAAGGAGGGGCTAAACTCAGCCGCCCCTCCGGGGCGAAGCAATTCACTCCTTCTCCATCGCCGCCCGGGCCGGTCAGACTCCGCCTGATCACCGCCAAGTCGAACTTCGCCTTGCGGTCGTAGGTATACAGGCCGTTGACCTCCTGCTCCACGTCGGTCAGCTGCGTGTAGCAGAAGCCGCAGATGTCCGGGTTGTCCAGCAGGACCTTGTTCAGGGCGTCGAAGCGGGCCAGGAACTCCTCCAGCGTCGCGGGCCGCTGGCCGTAGCCCCAGGCCTTGGCGTCGCTGGCCTGGGCCGGGTTCCACCAGATCCCGCCGTACTCGCTGACGAAGTAGGGCATCCGGCCGTCGTAGGGCGATGTCCTGGCCCGGGAAGTTGCGGAAGACCTTGCTCCGGCTCACCCGCCTTGAGCGGCTCGAACAGCGGCGCGAACTTCGCCGGGTCCTGCTCGTAGTTGTGGATGTCATAGATATCTGTAACGACATGTACGTAGCCGGACTGTGTCGATCACCGGCCGCGTCGGGTCCAGGTGCTTCGTCAGGTTGTAGATCATCCGCAGCAGCCCGTCGTGGCGGTCCTTGTCCCAGGTGTGTGCCCGCCGCCCGTGCGTCTCGTTGAACGGCGTCCAGAGGATGACGCTCGGGCGGTTGCGGTCGCGGCGGACGGCAGCCGTCCAGTCGGCCACGAAGGCGTCATGGCGCGACGGGGTCGTTGTCATCCATGCCCCAGTCGGCCATCTCGCCAGCCAGCAGGTAGCCCATCCTGTCCGCCCAGTAGAGCGTCCGCGGCTCGAAGACCTTCTGGTGCAGGCGGGCGCCGTTGAAGCCGCAGGCCATAGCACGCTCGATGTCGGCCTTGAGTTCCGCATCGGAGGGCGCCGTGTAGATGCCGTCGGGCCAGAAGCCCTGGTCCAGCACCGTCCGCAGGAACACGGGCCGGTCGTTAATGTAAACCGGCGGTTACGGACCTCGACTTTCCGCAGGCCGAAATAGGACTGCGACCGGTCGACCGTCTTGCCGCCGCGGTCACGCACCTCCAGCACCAGGTCGTACAGCGTGCCCTTGCCGACGTCCCAGGCCTCCACCTGCGTAAGCGCCAGGTTCGCGGCCGTCAGCGCCCCGGCGGGTCCCTGCCAGACGCCGACGCTCTTGCCGGCCAGAAACGCCTCCGCGTGCAACGTCATGTCGCCGGTCTGACCGTTGATCTCAGTCAGCACGCTCACCTGCCGCAAGTTGTCGCTGGCGACGACCTGCACTTCCTGTACGAACGCCTGCCCGACCGCCTCCAGCCAGACCGTTTGCCAGATGCCCGTCACGCGGGTGTACATGCAGCCGTAGGAGTCGTACTGGCCTGATTGCTTGCCGCTCGGCTGGCGACCCGTGCGAACGTCGTCCTCAGCGTAGACGACGACCTCGTTGTCGCCAGCCTTGAGCGCATCGGTGATATCGAACCAGAACGGTGTGTAGCCGCCGATGTGCCGGCCCATGGCCTGGCCGTTGACCCACACCCGGCAGTCGAAGTCCACCGCGCCGAAGTGTAGGCGGACGCGCTTGCCCTTCCAATCGGTGGGCACCTGGAATGTCCGACGGTACCAGACAGCCGGCATGAAGTCTTTGATCTTTACGCCGGAGAGCTTACTCTCGGGGCAGAAGGGGACGCTAATCGTCCGCTGCGCCGGCCAGTTCCTTGCGGCCAGCCAGCCCGCGGCGAGGCCGTTGCGCCCGGCGTCGACGGCGAAGTCCCACGGGCCGTTGAGATTGACCCACGCATCACGGAAACGCTGCGGGTCCGGGTGTTCGGGGCGGGGGATATTCATGATAGCCTCGTGTTCAGCTCCATCGGCCGGCCGTTGGTCGCGGCGCTCTTATTGGCGGCCTCGATGAAGGCCATGATCTCGAGCGTCTCGGTCAGCGGCACCGGCGCCTGCTTCGTCTGGAAGAACTGCATGATGTTCTTGACGAGCGCGGCATAGAGCGGCACGTCCTTGTTGCGCGGGATCAGGGCGATCTGGTCCTCGCAGTGGATTACCGCGCCGAACTCGCCTTGTCCCGCCCGCGTACCCCGCACCACGCCGATCCGCCCATCGGACCATTCGCCCGTGGCAACGTCCCCTTGGGCACTGCCGGCGCAGCGGACCTTCACGCAGCCCGGGCCCAGGATGCGGTAGAGCTCTTCTACCGCGTGGATGCCGTACCAGTACCAGCCGGGCTGCTGGGCCTCGATCGAGGCCGGTCCCCAGGTCGTTGCCCCCATGATCTTGCCGTGCGGTTCGGCGAGCCACTTTTCCAGGTTGACCTCGAAGCGCAGGGCCGACGTGCTCCACGCCGGGATGTTCTTCTTCTGCAGGAGCTTGACCATCGCCTTGGCGTCCTTGAGCGACGCGGCGAACGGCTTGTCGATGTACACCGGGCACTTGGCCCTGACGACCTCCTTGAGTTCCGCCAGGTGTCGCCGGCCGTCAACGCTTTCCAGCAGGACGGCGTCGACCATCTTCAGCATGGCGGGGATTGCCTCTGTGGTGGGCTCGACGAGCTGGACGTGATACTTCTCCTGGAGGTCCTTCTTAAAGCCCTCGACGCGGCTGAAGCTCTTGTCCCAGTCCGGGCTGAGCGTGGGTACGCAGGCGACCACCTTGCCGCCGGGGACGTGCGCGGGGTCGGACGCGTCGTTGATGAGCTTGGTAAAGGCCGTCACGTGCGACGTGTCAGCGCCCACGATGCCAATGCGGATTTCACCGTTCATTCTGTTCTCCGTAAGAGTCTATGGTCAATTGTTAACCGTTAATTGTTAATTGTAACAACACGCGGCCAAACGTCCCTCCCAGAGGGCCGTCTGTTTTCACAATCAACAATCATTCATTAACAATGGACCGCCGTTCATTCCGTCCCGACGCTCATAGCCGCGGCATGGTGCCGGGCCTCCGCCACTACCGGATTGCTCAGCCGGCCTATGCCGCCGAGCTCCACCGTGATGATATCTCCGTCCCGCAGGTAGGCCTTGGGCTTGCGGGCCGTGCCCACCCCCTGGGGCGTGCCGGTCAGGATCACCGTACCGGCCAGCAACGTGAACTGCCTCGACAGGTAGCTCACCAACGGCCGCACCGGAAAGATCATGTCGCTGGTGCTGGAGTCCTGCATGAGGTTGTCATTCAGGATCGAGCGGACCGGCACGTTGTCGCCGTCGATCTCGTCAGCCGTCACGATCACCGGCCCCAGCGGGCAGAACGTGTCGAACGACTTGGCCCGGGCCCACTGCTCGTCCAGCCGTTTCTGGCAGTCCCGCGCCGAGACATCGTTGGCACAGGTGTAGCCCAGAATCACCTTCTGTACGTCCTTTTCGGGCACGTGTTTACAGGTCTTGCCGATGATGATGGCCAGCTCCGCCTCGTAGTCCACCTCGTCGGGGGCCTCAGCCGGCAGGATGATCGGGCGCCCCGGGGGCCAGCAGGCTGGTGGTCGCCTTGAGGAAGACCAGGGGGTGATCCGGATACGCGGCGCCAGTCTCGTCGGCGTGTCGCTTGTAGTTCAGCCCGATGGCCACGATGTTCGGCGGCTCGACCGGGGCGAGGGTCTTGGCGATCGTTACCTGCCTGTCGCTGACGGCGTAATCGCCCGGGATGTCGCCCAGGATCAACCGGGCCCTGCGACCCTCGGTCGGCACCCCGTAGCGGACCACGCCCTCCTCGTCCAGGAACCTCGCGATTTTCATGCCCCTGCCCTCTTTGCGTGCCGCCCGCAGCCGCCTTACAATCAGTCGAAACAGTCTGGCTCGGAACGTTTTCGGTTACAGGACAGGCCCTGTCAAGGCCTGTCAAATGATACGCAAAGGGGAAGCAATCATGGTGAAAGTCGGCCAGGTCGGAATGGGCTTCATGGGCAGGACGCACTTCGGGATCTACGACAAACTGCCCAACGCCCGGGTGGTCGCCCTGTGCGATCAGGATGAAAAACGTCGCGCCGGTTCCTGGGCCGACCCGATCGGCAACCTGCCGGCCAGCTGGCCCGCGCAGGTCGATATGACCGGTCGCAAATCGTACGCCAGCCTCGACGAGGTGCTCGCCGACCCGGAGATCGACATGGTGGACATCACCCTGCCGACCTGGCTGCACGCCGACGCGGTGGTCAAGGTCCTCAAGGCCGGCAAGCACGTCCTGTCGGAAAAGCCGATGGGCCTCAACGCGGCCGAGTGCAAGAAGGTCCTCGACGCCTACAAGAAGGCCAAGACCCAGTACATGGTCGCCCAGTGCATCCGCTTCTGGCCGCAGTACGTCGCCATCAAGGAGATGATCCAGGGCGGGAAGTTCGGCAAGCTCCGCTCGCTGGCCCTGAAGCGCCTGGCCAATCCGCCGATGTATTCTTCGAGCAACTGGCTGATGAACCACAAGAAGTCCGGCGGCGCGCTGCTGGACCTGCACGTGCACGATATCGACTACGCCAACTTCCTGCTGGGCAAGCCCAAGGCCATCTACGCCAAGGGCACGACCGGCCCCTCCAAGGGCATCGACCACGTCGAGGCCCTCTGGGACTACGGCAAGGACCTGATCGTCTCGATCGAGGGCGGCTGGTGCTTCCAGAACGCCTGGCCGTTCGAGATGGCCGTGTTGGCCCGCTGCCAAAAGGCGACGATCAAGTGGTTCATGAGCGAAGGCAATGACATCAAGGTCATCAGCGACGACGGTGTGAAGATGTACGACGCCTACGGCAAGGAGCTCGCAGCCGGCCAGCAGGGCGGCGGCGCCCCCACGGGCTGGGACCTGGAGATCGCCTACTTCGTCGACAAGGTCGCAGCCGGCAAGAAGGGCAAGGAGAAGATGTGCGCGCCGGAGAGCACCGCCCTGTCGATCGCCCTGGCCGATGCCGAGGTCAAGAGCGTCACCACGGGCAAGGTGGTGCCGGTGAAGTGAGAGAAGGCAGGCTTCACGGATGCCCGCCGACCCGACAACCAGCGCCATTGCCCACACTCGCCTCCGCGTCGTCCTGGATGGCGGGGAGCGGCCTTGGTCCGTTCCGATCGACTACCACCGCCTGCTCCGCGCAGCGGTGTATGACCTGTTGAACACGGCTGACCCGCGCCTGGCTGAATTCCTGCACACCAGCGGATTTTCGGCCGAGTCGCCGGCTATCGACGTTCGCGGTTCGCGCGATCTGGCATCGCAGCCGGCGCCGGGTTCGGAGACCTTCAAGTCTCTTCTGCTTCTCCAGCCTCATCGGCCAGGGGACGATCCGCCAGGGGCGGCTGGTCTTCGCGCGACCGGTCGCGTGGTTCCTGGCTACGCCGTTGCGGCTGATTGCCGACGCCATGGTCGGCGCCCTCGGCCGGACCGGCACGACGCGGATCGGCCGGACCGACCTGAAGGTTTCCCGGATGGACCGCCTGGACGACCCGGCCGCGGACCGCCCCCTGACCTGCCTGCTGCTGGCGCCGCTGGTCATCAGTGTGCCGTCGCCGCCTGCTCCGCCGGGTGCAGGCCCTCCGGATGCCGTCGATCCTTCGGCCACCGGAGGCGAAGCATCAAAGTTCGCCCGCCGGGGCCGCCGCTACCTGACCCGTGAGGATGGGATCGTCGTCACCGAGGCCCGACTGCGCGGCAACCTGCTGGCCAAGCACAAGGCGGTTTACGGGGTCGAGCCGGACGATCCGGAGTTGCGATTCCAGTGGGCGGCGGCCTCGAGTGTCTGGCCGACCCCGGACCGCCCGACGCGCCTGGTGCGGCTGTCGGGGCGGGGCCAGCCGCCGGTGCGAGTGCGGGGCAGCCTCGGCGCGGTGGCGCTGGCCGGCTCGGCCGAACTGCTCCGCCTGGCCCTGCACGCGGGGCTCGGCCAGTACAATGCCAGCGGCATGGGTTTTTTGTTGCCGGAGACGGAATCGCACCTGCTGCGGGTGTGAGGCTTCGCATGGCCCTGCGCTTCGCCCTGCCTCTGTCCGGCTGCTTGGCGAACGCCCGGGGTCCGGCTGTGGTCGGCGACCGCCATTCAGGAATGTCACGCTCGCATCGCCTCGTCGCATATCATCCGGTTCCGCAGAATCTGTGACGCACACGCAGGCCGATGCGGCATGGGCGCGATTGACCGTGCGGCGCCGCAATCCCTGCGCTGCGCCCGCTGATTCGGCGGGCGTCTGCGTGGTCAATGGTCTGATGACGGACGTGGCCGCGGCATCAAGCAGGGGGCGGGCGAGGCTGTTTGACGGTCGCGGCCTGCGGCCGGACACGGCCGGCCTGGTCGAGCGGATGGGGCTGGTGGAGGCGATCGGGCAGGATAACCTGTTCCTGACGGACCGCAACATCTTCGGATCGGTGCGGCGGGCGGTGGCCCGCGGCCGGGAGTTGGCCGGCGAGGTCACGGACCGGGCGGTGCTGCGCGAAGAGCCCGAGCGCAGGCTGGACGACTACAGTATTTGATAGTGCCCCGCTGCCAATGGCACTGATACTATGGTGCCACCACGAAGGACGCGAAGGTCACGAAGAACGGCGCCGGGTGACCAGCAGGCTGCCGAGCACCAGCAGGGCCATCGTCGCCGGCTCGGGTACGATGGTGATTGTCACCGGCGTGATCGTGCCGAGCGTGACGCTCTTGTTGGTCTCGGCGGGTTTGAACCCACTGACCGACCCGCCGGAGAAGCCGAGTGTGGCTGCACCGGACGCCAGCTGGGCTGTAATGGTATAGCTGGCCAGCTCGACATAGTCGGTCTTGCCATAGTTGGCGTTCGGGTGGTAATAGTCGGCCTGCATCGAACCAAACCCGCTCCACCCGCCGTTGGCGCCCGGCGTCCCTGCCGCCGGTGGGTACTGAGGTGGCGAGAGGAACTCGGGCACCCAGGCAAACGAATCAGGATTGGCCGCCAGCTCGCCCGGAGTGCCACTGGCGACAACGCTGCCACCCAGCGAGAACAGCCCCGCCGCCGTCCCCTGGGCCCAGATGTGAATGGTCGTGGTCTGGCCCGGTACCAGGACCGTCTGGTCCGCGACGAGCATGACGTTGATCAGGCCGGGGCTCGAACCGGCCAGCAAGGCCACTACCGCTACGGCTGCCAACACATTCCACGTTCGCATGGTGAATCCTCCTCGTTGTACTGATGCTAAAAACAGGCCCGAATGTCCGGCCGACCAGAGGCAGCATCCCACGATGCCGTCTCACGACGTCGCCGGTGCATGGCGGAAGGCGCAGCAGCCACCAACCCTTTACAGAGATTCCCTCGTGCAGTCTGTGTAGCAAGATCCGTGCCATACTTGCTTCCGGCGGGCGAGTGGAGGTCGCGAACGCCCGCTAACTCCTGAAAACAAGACTGTTATTGTCTGCGCAAAAAAACGCGTTCGTTACCGGGCCGGGACAGGAGGTGTTGCCGTTTTGCAACATATGCGGGGGGATGTTGATTCGCAGGTACGGCGGCACGTGCCGGGGCCGGCGATCCAGGCAACCGGCGCGGGATGACAGGATCGCCCATGACTCGGGCATGGCGTCATTGCACGCAGCCGGGTCAATCCCTATCCTGGGCGCGTTGCCGCTGGAGGCCTGGACGTTGAAGCATGGAATCGGAAGTGCTTGATTTGAAAGCAGTTGACCAGAAGGACCGCCTGGGCCTCTCGCGCCTGACGAGCTTGCGGATGGACGTGATGGCTGGGCTGGCGGTGGCGCTGATGTCCATCCCCCAGGGCATGGCGTACGCGATGATCGCCAACCTGCCGATCCACGTGGGCCTGTATGCGGGGATCGTCCCGCCCATCGTCGCATCGCTGTTCGGCTCGAGCCGGTTCCTGATCACGGGGCCGACCAACGCGATCGCGCTACTGACCGGGGCGGTGGTGGCTGAGCTCATCAGCCGTGGCAGCATCCCGGCTGACCACGTGATGCCGGGGGTTGCGCTGCTGGCGGTGCTGAGCGGGTCAATGCTGGTGCTGGGGGGCCTGCTCAAGCTCGGGCAGATCATCCGGTATGTCGCGCAGTCGGCGATGACGGGGTTTCTGGCTGGCGCGGGAGTACTCATCATCCTGGGTCAGATCCGCTCGGCCCTGGGCATTGCCGAGAAGAGCCTCGTCCCCGTGCCGTGGCTGGAGCACATCAACCTGCAGTACATCGGCCACGTGGTGCTGCCCGAGCAGGTACAGACCCTCATCAAGACCGGCGCGTCGCTGGGCCGCACGAACGGCTACGCGATGATCGTCTTTGCCGTCTCGCTGGTAATGATGTGGGGCATCATTCGCTACAACCGCCGGCTGCCGGCTGTGCCGATCACGCTGGCGCTGGTGACACTGGCGGTGTGGTGGTTCGGCTGGCACGACCATGGCCTGCGGCTGATCCAGGACCGCGGGGTCATTCCCGAGGGGCTGCCGAAGCTGACCGCGCCGATGAGGCCGGAGGCGTGGTCGCCGTTTGTCGGCGGGGCAGCCGCGCTGGCGCTGCTGGCGATGACCGAGGCCCTGAGCATCGCCAAGGGTCTGGCGGCCCGCAGCGGCGACCGGCTCAACGTCAATCACGAGATGATCGGGCAGGGGGCGGGGCAGCTCGCCGCGGCCTTTACCGGGGCGATGGTGCCGGCCGGCTCGCAGACGCGAAGTGCCTTGAACATGCTCGCCGGGGCGCAGTCGCGCCTCGCGCAGACCTTCAGCGGCATCTTCACGGGGCTGATCGTACTTGCGCTGGCGCGGCCGGCGGGGTACATTCCGCTGGCGTCGCTGGCGGCGGTGATCATCTACTCGGCGACGGGGTTGATTAACGTCCGCGAGATGCGGCGGATCGTGGCGGGGACGCGATCGGACGCGGTGGTGCTGGTGCTGACGATCGCGTCGACGCTGGTGCTGCGGCTGGATCGGGCGATTTACTTCGGGGCGGCACTGAGCGTGCTGATGGCGCTGCGGAACACGTCGCGGCTGGTCATCAGCGAGATGGTAATGCAGGCGGACGGGCGGTTCCTGGAGGCCCGCCCCGACAGCCGGACGGGCAGCAGCGCGATCGTCCTGCTGCAGCTGGAGGGCTCGCTGTATTTCGGCGCGGCTGACGAGCTGCAGACGTACCTGCGGCAGCTGGCCTGCCAGGGCCCGAAGGTGATTATCCTGCGGATGAAGCGGGCCCATCACCTGGACATGACGGTGGCGGAGGGTCTTGCGCAGCTGGCCCGGGACCTGCGGGCCCGCGGGGTATCGCTGGTGCTGTGCGGGTTGCGGCCGGAGGTGGTCGGGTTGCTGGAGCGGACGGGGCTGTCCGAGGCGATCGGCGCGGAGAACCTTTTCCTGACGGACCGGAACATCTTCGGTTCGGTGCACCGGGCGCTGGAGCGCGGGCGGCAGCTGGCCGGCGAGGGCAACGGGCGGTGCGAGGTCCGGAGCGAAGCACCCGCGGCTGCGCGGCTGGCGAAGGAGCATGTGGAGGACTATGTGATCTGAACCGGGGAGGTCGGTTGTCCGTGGTCTGTTGTAACGGCAATCAGGAAGGCCTATAGCGAAGCGGATCCCCGTGGCTCCCAGGCGAAGGCGGTCGGGACCTTCATTTCGCAGCCCGTTTTGTGTATACTACCGCGCTTTCACCGGTACGGTGCCGTGGCTGCTGCCGTTGCTGGGCGACTACCCGCTGCCGGCCACTGGCCCCGCCGCAAGAAGGTGTTGAGTCGGAAATGTCACTGGTAACCTGCATAGACGTACAAAAGAACTACGGCCAGCAGTTCGTGCTGGACGGGGTGAACCTCCAGGTCTTCGAGGGGGAGCGGATCGGCCTGGTCGGCGGGAACGGATCGGGCAAGACGACGCTGCTGCACGTCCTGGCCGGGTTCCTGGAGGCCGATGCCGGGCAGGTCGCACGGCGCTCCGGCGAACGGATCGCCTATCTGCCGCAGGAGCCGCAGTTCGACAGCGACCAGCCGCTGCAGGACGCGGTGGCGAGCGTCTTTACCAACGTGGTCAAGCTGCAGCACGAGATGGAGCAGGCCGCCCACAAGATCAGCGAGTTCCACGGCACGCCGGATGAGCAGAAGTGGGTGGACAAGTACGAGGAGCTGATGAAGGCCTTCGAGGCCAGCGACGGCTACCGCTGCGAGGCGCGCCTGGGGGAGACGCTGGCCGGCGTGGGCTTTGCCACATCCCAGTACAGCCAGCCTGTGCACACCCTCTCGGGCGGCCAGAAGGCCCGCGCGGCGCTGGCGAAGGTGCTGCTCGAGCAGCCGGACCTGCTGCTGCTGGATGAGCCCACCAACCACCTGGACCTGCAGGGGGTCGCCTGGTTCGAGGAGTACCTCACCACCTTCAACGGCACGGTGATCGTGGTCAGCCACGACCGCTACTTCCTGGATCGCGTGGTCAAGAAGGTGATCGAGCTCGACCGGGGCCGCATCAAGGTGTTCCCCGGCAACTACTCCGCCTACGCCCTGCGCGCGAACGACAGCGCCAGGCGGAGGCGGACACCTACGACCGCCAGCGCGACTTCATCAAGAAGCAGACTGGAATACGTCGAGCGGGTCAAGGCCGACAAGAAGCGCCCGCGCCAGGCGGCCGGGCGGATCAAGATGATCGAGAAGCTGCAGGAATCCGACGAGTTCGTCGAGGAGCGCCCGAGCGGTCCGGCCGTCGTGAAGTTCAACCTGACCAAGAAGGCGTCAGCCGGCGACATGGCGGTCCGCTACACGGACATCAGTAAGAGCTACAACAACAAGGTCATCCTCAAGCACGTCAACCTGGACGTCAACGTCGGCGACCGCCTGGGCATCATCGGCCCCAACGGCGTGGGCAAGACGACGCTGCTGAAAATCACCGTCGGCATGGTCCAGGCAGACAGCGGCGAGGTCAAGATCTACAAGCAGAACAGTGTGGCCTACTACGACCAGGAGCAGTCCGACCTCGACGAGAACACCAAGATCATCAACGAGATGTGGTCGCACAAGCCGCAGGCCAGCCAGGGCGAGATCCGCAATTACCTCGCGCCGTTCGGCTTTCGCGGCGAGGACGTTTTCAAGCCGATCGCGGGACTCTCCGGCGGGGAGCGAAGCCGGCTGATCCTGGCCAAGCGGATCTGGTCCGAGCCGGAACTGCTGCTGCTCGATGAGCCGACCAACCACCTGGACATCGCAGCCCGCGAGGCGCTGGAGGCGGCGCTGAAGCAGTTCGGCGGGACGGTGGTGCTGGTGACACACGACCGGTACCTCCTGGACAAGGTGGCTACCAAGATCCTGGCCCTGGAGCACAACGGCAAGCACATCCTGCAGTACGGCAACTATTCCAGTTATGTAGAACGGATCAAGGTCCGGCCGTCGCTGGCGCTGGGGCAGGTACACGCGCCGGCGCATCGGCAGCAGTCGTCGAACAAGCAGAAACAGCAGCAGAAGGGCAAGCCGCAGGCGCAGCAGGCGCAAGGGCGGGGATGGCAAGGCCGGTCCGGGCAAGGGGGGCAAGGGCCAGGGGAAGGGCTCGTCGCCGGCGGTGCAGATCCCGTACGAGCTGCTCAAGCTGGATGCCGGCGAGGTGGAGAAGCGGATCCACAAGATGGAGAAGCAGCTGGCGGACAAGCAGCAGCGGTTCGGCGAGGCGGGGGTGGCCTCGAACCCGGGCAAGCTCAAGCAGCTGCAGATCGAGTGCAGCCACATCGAGCGGGAGTTGCAGACGCTGTATGCCGCGTGGGAGCAGAAGCTGCAATAGCGCGGGGCATCCGGCCACGGGGCGCCGCTGCCGGCGGGGCTTCGCATCGCAGCCGTCGAGATCACTTTCGAGTCAAGTCATGGTGATGGGGCTCCTTTGGTTGAAGGGGGCCGCAGGGCGGGCGGGTAAGAACGGGTCGCGGGTAACGGGCCACGGGTAACGGGTTGCGGGGCGAACGACAACGGCCACGACTTCGGCGGCTCCGCCGCCGGCGACCGGACGACCACTACATGCCGGTCGCAAGTAAGGCTGACTGCAGGGGCGACAACAACAGACGAGTTCTGAGAAACTGCCACAGCCAGAGGCGGTACAGCAACAACGTCAGCAGTGTGTCCAGAGGGCCGCAGCGTCGGATACGGCATTGCCGTGAGGGACCTTTTCGTGAGGGTCCTGACCTCAGGTCCATCGGCCGGGAGTGCTCGGGCAGCAAGCTGCCTGACAGGTCGGCGGATGGCTCCCACGCGTATGCCGTAGCGTTGGAACAGTTGCAGGGACCGGGCGATCGTGCGCGGGCCCTGCTTCCGCGCCAGCGCGGACCGGATGGACCGGTCCAGGGACGGATCGACGGCAGTGGCGAGTGATGAGTGGCGAGTGGCGAGTGAACGGCCACGGCCACGGCCACGGCTATCGCCGGGGATCGGTCCCATCTCGAACCCATGAGCAGACGTTCTGACTTCTAGACGCCGCGGCCCGCGGCTGCAGTTTCGGTTCGGAGGAAGACTGCGGCCGCCTGGTGGACACGATCGGGCACTCCTTCAACGACAGGGGTCAGGGGCCAGAGGCCAGGGGTCAGTAACGACAACCACGGCCAATGACCGGCGACCCACGACCACAGCACCTACAGCACGCCCTGCACAGCAACGGCCTTGGTGGACAATCGCCCACCGTACATCGCCCAGGACCCTTCTTGCTTCGCCCATCTGCCTGCCCCTTGGGGAGGTGCACGATCCTTCGCGCTGCCTCTCCATATAGGTATAGGCGTTACGTGGCATGCCGGCCGGGGGAAGAATCGGGAGTTACGAACGGAGGTGGAAATAGGGCTGGTTGGCAAGGGGCGGCCGGGCCGGGGGTTGGCATGCCAGAAAAAAAGTTGCGAGATCTTTGGGAAGGGGGTGAGAACGAGGGCTGGCGGGGCGTGGGATGTCCGCGGGGGCACGTGACCATGTGTCGGGACACTCTTCCGGAGACCGTTTCGCCCCCAGGGGAGGCCTGGAACAAGTCCGCATGCAGAGATTGTCGACAAGGGCATCGGTATATCCGCTGTCCATGGATCAGGGACGGGGCAGGAGGCGGAAATTGTTCCCCGCGGCAAAGATTGCGGCGTGATTCTCCGTACGTGGGAGACGCCAACGGTATATAATACAGAGGCGTCCGGGAGGCTAGCGGTGGGTGTCTCTACTTAGGTGAATAGGCGTGTACGCATGCAGAACATGAGCAGAACTCTTCAAGACCTGAACGCATCAGCGACGCGGTTTGACTCCTTGGCGGTCCTTTTGAAAGAGGCTGAAGCATTCAAGTGGCACGTGGCGATGGTTCTCAGCGACACATCGGAGACAGATCCAAGAACGAACAGTTTGCCGCAATGGTTGATCGATTGCTGGGCAGACGCCTTGCGGGACAGATCGGCGGCGCAGGTGGCTGCGGGGAAACAGGCCAAGAGCAGAAAAGCCGAAGTGACCGTGGCGGTAGCATAGGCGCGGCAGAGCCGACAAGGCCATACACGGCTTGTCCGGCCGAAACGCACGTTCCATAAATGTGTATCGGCTGGCTCGCCCCATCTGAAGCCGTTGTCCTGATTGCGGGGCGGGCGGCCGGTCGGGACCATCACCCGTCTCTTTTTGCGTCGGCGCGGGCGACTGCATCGGCAGGCTTGGGTCTTGGCGTGTTACTCCGCTGACCGAGGCGGCCAGAACGCAACTGCATGCCAAGTTGCACGATCACCCGAAACGATTTTACGGAGGTAACGGATGGATTACACACTCGAGATCGACGGCCAGACGCACCACCTGACGACAGACCATGCCGCCAGCCATTACCGCATTCCCGTACTTGTCGGCCCGGATGGCGCAGTCGTGGCGCCGGGCGATGTGGGCTGCCTGCGGATCGGCCAGGCAAAGGACTCGTGTCTGCGCGAGCTGACGCGGCGAGGGTACGCGTGGATTGATGTGCGGATGCACAGGAGCAACTAGATAAGTTCCGGCGCCTTATCTCTTCCGAGAATCATGCTTGGTAGCCGGCCCGATCATGCCCAGATCTGACAGGCATGGTCGGATTTCTGCGGCTGCGCTCTAGAACGTCAGGAGCAACCGGTCGTGCACGACCTCGTCTTCGAGGGTCTCGCCGGGGCGCTGGAAGCGGCGGAGCATCGACCGACCACAATTAACGAAGATCTCGCGTTGGAACAGGTAGTCAGGAGTTGGAAGCTCGCAGGTGTGGTTTCCGGTCTTCTTGGTCCCGTCGATGCTCAGTGCGACCAACACGCCACGGTGTTTGCAGCGTGCGATCTCATCGAAAAGCTCCTCCAAACTGAACGACTGGGCACCGTATAGGATCGCTTGGCTGTGACTGTAAGGCGGATCGCAGTAGATGAGATCGCCGGGTGCTGCCCGTCGCATCATGTCGCGGTAGTCGGCGTGGACAAACTCAGCACCCGCCGTACGCCTGTACCACACGTCAACGCGGCGGGAGAACTTCTCCGGGGGCATTGGTGCATGTACGCCGCAGGGGGTGGAGCAGTACCCGTCAGCTTTGCGGAAGCGGACGACGCCGCCGTAGCAGGTCCGGGATATGAACAGCAGATCAGCGGGGTTAGGTCTGTTGTTATAGGAAGCCTTGATCTCCTCGTAAACGGCCACCTTGTCAGCCTTTGTGATCCGAGTGTAGCGGTCGGCATACCACTCCTTCAGTTGCCGTGGGTTGTTGCGGAGCGTCTGCCAGATCCCGATGAGCGGGCGGAAGCAATCTGAGGCAACAGCGTGCTCGGGGCAAAGCGTGCCAAGGACCGCCGCGCTTCCGAGGAATGGTTCGTAATACGTGCCGAAGCGCTCGGGGAAGAAGGCGGCGATTTCGTGTGCGAACCGCTGTTTGTTGCCTACCCACTTCAGGAGCTGTTCGTTGAAGGGCTCTATTTCCCTTTTCCGGGCTTCATTAAACAGAAGATGCTGCATTGGGCTCTGCCTCTCGATTTACTAAGGGGCATCATATGCAGATTTTGCATATGCGTCAACCCCTCTTATTGTACCGGCATGCTTTCACGATCTCGAATCGTGTCCGACCGCTCCCGGGTGGCTGCGCTTCTTCGGCAGATTCGGGCCGACGCCGGCATGCATCAGGCTGAGCTCGCACGTCGGCTTGGGAAGCCTCAGTCGTTTGTGAGTAGGTACGAGGCTGGGGAGCGCAGGCTGGATCTGCCGGAGCTCCGGCAGGTGTGCCAGGTTCTGGGTATTTCTTTGCCGGACTTTGTGAATAAGTTCGAGACCATGCCATGACGCCGGACGCGAGGTTCCTGAGACAGCCAAAGGCATTCTGGGCACACGTGCGGTCCATCTCGGAGGCGGTCGGATACACGAGTCGTGGTGACGGGCTCATCAAGGTTCCGTCTCTGGGAGAGATTGTGCAAGCCCTCCGCAATCTGGGGTTGGAGGCGCGTTCACATCGTTGACGCGGATGGCGCCCCATCGCCAGATGGGCAGCTTCTCCTGGACTATTTCAGTCTGTCGAGCGAAGGTGCTGAATGAGGACGTCGAACGTCGGCTGATGGATGCGGAGCAGGCGAAGACGTTGTTCAGGAGCCTCTGCAAGCAATACTCGCCTGCCAAATGCGATATCCCTTGGAACAAGCAGAAAGGGAAGAAGAAGACTCCGGCCTATCTGACTGCAATGGTCAACATGCTGGTTCGCGCAAACGCCGGGGACATTTCCTGTGACTTTGATCCGCGATCTCTCACTACGATTACTGCAGGCGGCAGGCCGCTTCGCACACTTGCGAGGCGGGTCGATGGTGCGTTTCCTAGCGTTGTCAATCCTGTTGCAGTGTGGGAGATCAAGGAGTACTACTACACTACAACATTTGGGAGTCGCGTAGCCGACGGCGTGTACGAATCGCTACTTGATGGAATGGAGATCGAGGAACTGCGCGAGCATGAACGGGTCGATGTAAAGCACTACTTGATCATTGATGCACACTATACGTGGTGGGATTGCGGGCGGTCATACCTTTGCCGGATCGCAGACATGCTCCACATGGGATACGTCGATGAGGTCATCGTTGGTTCTGAGGTGGTGGACCGTCTGCCCGTTCTCGTGCGAGAGTGGGTGAAGATCCTCAAGGGGCCGTCGCGGGAGCAGTAAGGCCGTCGGCCTACCCGTGTACACAAGCTGTGTGCCTTGGCGGCGCGGTCCAGCCTACGCACGGGACTGAGTCTGCACGGCCATCTCTACAGGATAAACCTCCGCAGGTCCTCGCTCTGCATGATCGCGGCCAGCTTCTCGCGGACGTATTTGCCGTCGATGGTGACGGACCGGCCGGTCAGGTCCGGGGCGTCGAAGGAGAGGTCCTCCATCACCTTTTCCATCACGGTGTAGAGGCGGCGGGCGCCGATGTTCTGGCTGGAGCGGTTGACCTCGTAGGCGATCTCGGCCATGGCCTCGATGGCGTCCTTGGAAAATGTAATCGTTACCTGCTCGGACTGCATCAGGAGGGTCTGCTGGCGGGTGAGGGCGTTTTCCGGTTCGGTGAGGATGCGGACGAAGTCGTCGCGGGTCAGGTCGTCGAGTTCGACGCGGATGGGCAGGCGGCCTTGCAGTTCGGGCATGAGGTCGGCGGGCTTGGATTGGCTGAAGGCGCCGGCGGCGATGAAGAGCATGTGGTCGGTGCGGACCGGGCCGTGGCGGGTCTGGACGGTGCTGCCCTCCACGATGGGCAGCAGGTCGCGCTGGACGCCCTGGCGGCTGACATCGGGGCCGTAGGAGCTGGGGGGGCCGCAGAGCTTGTCGAGTTCGTCGAGGAAGACGATGCCGGTCTGCTCAGCGCGCTCGACGGCCAGGCGCTTGACCTGCTCGGGGTCGACGAGTTTCTCGGCTTCGACGTCGATGAGGACGCGGCGGGCCTCGGCGACGGTCATGCGGCGGTTCTTGGGCTGGCTGGGCATGAGTTTGGAGAGCATGTCCTGGAACTGGGGGTCCATCTGGTCGCCGCCCATGATGGCGGCGATGCCCATGGGCATGGGCTTTTCGTCGAGTTCGAGTTCGACGGGGCGGTCTTCGAGCTGGCCTGTGTCGAGCTGCTGGGCGAGCTTGTCGCGGGTGCGCTGGCGGCGCTGTTTGGCCTCGTCGGTGTCGGGGTAGGCCGGGCCGGGCAGGAGGGCATCGAGTAGGCGGTCGCGGGCGTGCTCGGCGGCGCGGGGGCGGACGGTTTCGGCCTGCTCGGACTGGACCATGCGGGCGGAGAGTTCGACGAGGTCGCGGATGATGGTGTCGACGTCGCGGCCGTGGTAGCCGACCTCGGTAAACTTGGTGGCCTCGACCTTGAGGAAGGGGGCCGCCAGCAGGCCGGCCATTCGGCGGGCGATCTCGGTCTTGCCGACGCCGGTGGGGCCGATCATGAGGATGTTTTTGGGGGCGACGTCGTTGCGCATGGCCTCGGGGATGTGGAGGCGACGCCAGCGGTTGCGGACGGCGATGGCGACGGCGCGCTTGGCGGCCTTCTGGCCGATGATGTAGCGGTCGAGCGCCTCAACGATTTGCTTGGGGGTGAGGGCGTCGACGGCGAGGGGGTCGGCGGGTTTTGCGGGTCCGGTGAGTTTGTTGAGGGTGGACATGGTTATCAGAGCGTCTCCACGACGATGCGGGTATTGGTGTAGATACAGATCTCGCCGGCGATCTTGAGGGCCTGCAGGACGATCTCGGGGGCCGGCAGGGGCGAGTGGGCCATCAGGGCGCGGGCGGCGGCGAGGGCGTAGGGTCCGCCGGAGCCGATGGCGATGATGCCGTCGGAGGGTTCGATGATGTCGCCGCTGCCGCCGATGATGAGGCTGGCGGTCTCGTCGGCGACGGCGAGCATGGCCTCGAGGCGACGGAGGGCGCGGTCGGTCCGCCACTCCTTGGCCAGTTCGATGGCGGCGCGGCGGGTGTTGCCGGGGAAGGCCTGGATCTTGGCCTCGAAGCGTTCGAGGAGGGCGAAAGCGTCGGCGGCGGAGCCTGCGAAGCCGGCGAGGACCTTGTTGCCGGCGAGGCGGCGGATCTTGAGGGCGTCGTGCTTGAAGATGGTGTTACCGACGGTGACCTGGCCATCCGATCCCATGGCGATCTGGCTGTCCCGGCGGACGCACAGGATGGTGGTGGCGTGCACAGTCTGTGGTGTGGTCATAGCGTTCGGCTCCAAGGCGATGTGCGCGAGCGGGCCGCACCGCGGGTACTTCAAGGGTAGCGGGTTGTCGGCGAGTATCAACCCTGGCGGGGGGAAAGCGTGGGGCAGGGCGGGGTGTTGACCGGCGTGAGGGACGGCTGACAATGTGACCATATGGCCATGTGACAATGTGAAACGGCTACAACGGCGGGTCGGCAAGAGGGTGACGGCAATGCGTCTGTTCGGGCTGATGGTAGCGGCGATGTGGGTGCTGCTGGCGGGAGCGGTTTGTTCGGCTGGGGAGGAGACGGTTCGGGTGGGGTGCCTGGAGTACTCGGGGCACACGGGCCAGAAGAATTCCGAGGTGAAGATGCAGGTCCTGTACGACGGGTTGAACCGCGTGCTGGACGAGCAGGCGAAGGCGGGCACGCCGCTGGACCTGATCGTGACGGGCGAGACGCCGACGCTGATGGGCAGCGAAGAGACGATGGACAAGATGGCGCAGGCGATCCCGGGGCGGCGGACGGACAAGCTCGGGGCGATCGCGGCGGCGCACAGGGCGTGGCTGGTGGCGGATTTGCTGGAGTGGGACAACAGCGGCGAGAGGCCCAGCGTTCACAACACGCAGGTGGTGTTCGATCGGGCTGGCAAGATCGTGGGGACGTACCGCAAGATCATTCTGCCGCCGGAGGAGGCGAGCCGGCCGCTGCAGCCCGGGACGGCCAGCGTGGTGCTGGAGAGCGAGTTCGGGCGGATGGGGTTGATCACGTGCTGGGAGGTGCAGTTTCCGGAGCGCGTGGCGGACCTGATGAAGCTGCGGCCATGGCTGGTGGTGCACCCGACGGCGGGGGATTTTCAGGCGCTGCTGCCGTATATCGCGCGGCAGTACAAGGTGTACTTTGCGAGCGCGTCCTGGAGCGGGCCGTCGCTGATCGTGGCGCCAGACGGGAAGGTCCTGGCTGAGCAGTTTTACAACGGGGGCGCCCGGCGCAGATGAAGCTGACGGTAGCGGATATTCCGCGGGGTCCGGGGGCGGTTGCGAGCCAGGGGGCGGCCTCTGGAGGGGCGTCGACACAGGTGGCGGCGACGCAGCGGGCACAGGGGCGCTGAGAACGCAGGGACCTACGGGGTCGGGGTTCAGGAACAGGTTACGGGGGACAGCGGAGGCGTTCTGTTCGCAACGGGAAAAGCGGGCCGTTTCGAGCTCAAGGGACGCGGGCTTCGACGCGGTTCGCAGGGCTTCGCGCGGGGTTTGGACCCAAGGAGGTTGCTTGCGGAGAGCCCAACGCCCAGTAGAATCGTGAACGTTGCTGATGGCGGTCGTCGGCGAGAAGCCATCTGCGAAGTACTATTTGAGAGCGATTGTCTGCTCATGACGCAGCGGAGGATCCATCGTGGCAGACCGCAACCAGCACCTCGACACCATCCGCGCGGCCTGGGACGCCTACCACGCCGACTACATGGCGTTCCACCTGAAGGAACGCCCCGACTTCTACGAGCACTTTGCCAAGGGCGGCACCACGGGACTTGACGACTACGTGATCCTGCGCACTCGGCGACGTATCGGGACTCTCCCTGCTGGATGTCTGCTGCGCGTGCGACGCCGCCCAGGCCTTCTCCTGGACTAAGCCTCTACTTGGGCGGGATCATCAGGCTTTGTAGCCGTTGGTTGCCTTGAAGAAGGTAGCAGCGAATGACGGCGACGTTACCCGAGAAGTCGCCGAAACGATCGCAGGACCAGTACTTGGGCCAAAACGCAGCGGGCCCAGTGTACCAGCCCTGCAATCAAGGGATATATAGAAATGACTTGCCGGGCCGGTGGTCCGGGCCGGCAATCCTAAGAATATTCTACCCGCTGGCACAGCCGCGATTCAAGGCATTTTGCGTTAGTTCCGGGCAAGAACACGTCCCAGGATGGCCTGACCTTCCGGTGGCCACTTACGGCCCTGCCGGCTGTCGGTCACCCCCGTCTGGCCGCACCCTCAAGCATGCCGCGGGCGTCGGCGAAGTGGGGGATACGCCCTTAGAGGGGACAGGCGGCAACGACAGACAAAGAGACAGGGAGCAACGGCAACAGCGGCAATGGCGGCTGGCGCCTGAGGAAGTGACCTTCGTCGTCGTCCAATTCGCAGGTTCATTCCACCCGAGATCCCTCGGGGTCTATGGGGACGTGTCCCTTGGGACGCTTCCGTATGACCCACTCGGGACAACCACGGCAACAGAGAATCTCGGCCATGGCCCTCGGAGAGCAACAGCGACGGCAACGGCAAGAGAGGAACGTCCGGGCGTTTCAACCGAGGAGGCGGTCGAGGTTGCGGATGGTGGCTTCGAGCAGGTCGGTGCCGGTCAAGAGGTCGGTGAAGGTGCAGTACTCGTTGGCGCAGTGGCCGCTGGCGGCTGAGCCGGGGCCGATGTTGAACGTGTGCATGCCGTGGCTGGCGAAGATGACGAGGTCCTGGCGACCGCGGCTCAAGCGCGGCTGGAAGGTGCGGTGCAAGTCTTCGAGGGCCTGTCGGCCGGCGGCGATCAGGGGGCTCTCGCGCGGTGTGACGCAGGGGTCTTCCCAATGGCCGAATTGGACGTTGGTCTGGCCCAGGCCGTGCAGGAGGTCGTGGAACTCGCGGTCGATCTGGTCGAGGGTCTCGCCGGGGGCGGTGCGGCGGGAGATCTGCACGGTGCAGCGATCGGGGATGATGTTGATGGCGACGCCGCCGCCGATCATGGTGACCGATGCGCAGGGGCGGGCCATCACGTCGGGGGAGTCATCCCAGAGGGACTGCCAGCGGTTTCGCAGGTCGTCGTTGTAGAAGTTGACGCGCTGGACGAACTCGCCGGCCGGGGTGATGGCGTTGGCGCCTTTCTCGGGGTAGGCGCTGTGGCTAGCGCGGCCGGGGAAGGTGACGGTGACGCGGAGGTGGGCCTGGCTGCCGACGGAGGGGAAGTGGAGGCCGTTGCCGGAGCCGCTGGCCTCGGCGGTGATGGCGTAGTCGCCGCCGAAGCGTTCGCAGAGGGCGTGGACGCCGTTGCGTTTGTCGGGGGCGGGGCCTTCCTCGCAGATCGTAAAGCCGAAGATGACGCGCAGGTGGGAAAGCGGATCGCGGAGGATGCTCTTGAGGCAGGCCATCATGCCGACGAGGCCGGCCTTCATGTCGCTGGAGCCGAGGCCGACGAGGCGGTCGTCGCGGATGATGGGCGTGAGGGGGTCGGAGTCCCAGCCGGCGCCGGGCGGGACGGTGTCCATATGGCCGGCCACGTGGAGGGTGGCCTTGTAGCCGGCTGGGGCGACGATGGCGGCGACGTTGTGATCGGGGTCGGTTTGAATGTCCGCGCCACTTCCGGCGAGTGCGTCGCGGATGTAGCGGCTGACGCCCTCCTCCTGGCCGCTGAGGGAGGGGATAGCCACGAGGTCGGCGAGTTGCCGCACGAGGGTCCGCAGGGGCTCCCGGGGGGGTAGGTTCATGGCTGCCCCTTCACCATGGTTCGGAAATCGATGGCTGTCTTGACGCGGCGCGGTCCGGAGACTCCGGCAGCGGCAGCGAGGGCATCGGTCCAGCGGTCCAAGGGATAGGCGTCGGCGCGCCAGGCGGCCAGCGAGAGCTTGCCCTGTCGGAGCAGGTCGAGGACGAGTTCGTAGGTGTGGCGCGGGCGGGGGTCCTGGTTCTCGATCTGCCGGCCGTAGCAGCCGATCAGGCGTTGCTCGCGGAACCAGAGGGTAGTCAGTTCGGCCAGGACGATCTGGGGCGTGCCGAGCAGGGCGATGGTGCCGCGTGGGCGGGTCATCTTGCCGGCGTCGGAGAGCGACTGGCCGGTACCGACGGCATCGTAGACCAGGTCATAGCCGGCCGGGAGCATGGCGTTGCCGTAGCGGCCATGGACGATGCGTTCGCCGAGGGTCTGGGCGACGGGCTGTAGTCGATCGGCGGCGCGGCGGGAGCGACCCATGACGACCACGCGGCTGGCGCCGGCCTGTCGGGCACGGTCGACGGAGGAGTCGCTACGGACGAGGGCGTCGATGGAGGCGGTCCAGCCGAGGGTGCGCAAGCAGGCGATGGTGGCCAGGGCGACGATGCCGGCGCCGAGGACGGCCACGCGAGATTCGGGCGCGGGCCAGCAGCGGAGGACGGCGTGGAGGGCACAGGCGACGGGGTCGATCAGGAGGGCCTCCTCGTCGTCGAGGGAGTCGGGCAGGGCGTGGAGCTGCGACCGGTGGGCGACGAAGAACTCGCTCCAGGAGCCGCCGGCGAAGTCGGTGGCACCCAGGAGCACGGCGGGGCGGACCCGGCCGGCGTCGAAGTTCTCGCACAGGCAGAAGAGGCCGGCCGCGCAGGAGCGGCAGGGGGGCCAGATGCCGCGGGCGCTACAGCCGAGGCAGGAGTCAGCGGTGACGCGCTGTCCGACCTGCCAGCCGGTCACACCGGAACCGATGTCGATGATGGTGGCGACATTCTCATGGCCGAGTGCGACGCGGCGGGGCAGCCAGGCTCGCAGGAGGCTGCCGGGGTGGTGCTTGAGCAGGACCATGCCCAGGTCGGTACCGCAGATGCCGCCGAGGCGGGTGTGCAGGAGGACCCAGTCCTTGCCGGGGAGGTTGGGGCGTTCCATGTCGCGGAGTTGCACCGCGCCGAGTTTGGACCAGTAGACCCGGGGCCAGGCCCAGCCGAGGGCCTTGGCGGCGGCCCAGCGCCAGGGGCGGGGCTCGAAGGTGATGGAGAGCATGCTTGCCATGATCAGCCGTCCGCCTTGAGCAGGAGGACGGGCACGTTTACCTGGTGGCGGACCTTGGTGGCTGTCGAGCCAAGCACGATGTCCGCGAGCAGCCCGTGGCCGTGGGTGCTCATGGCGATCAGGTCGCAGCCCTTCTCCTGGACCCAGCGGATGATCTCCTTGGCGGGATCACCGAAGGCGAGGTGACTTTCGACGTTGAAGCCCTCGGCGGCCAGTTCCGCATGCACGCGCTGGAGATAGGTCTTGTCGTGGGTGATCTCGGGGCCGACCGCGTCGGGGCCGTAGAGGCGGGCGGCCCAGCCGTCGGCCACGTGGAGCAGGACGAGCTTGGAGTGCATGATCTTCGCCAGCGGGCGGATGTGCGCGAGGATGGCCTTGTCCACGTCGGTGGCGTCCAGTGTGATCAGAATCGTGTTGTACATGCGCATCTCTCCAGCGGCAGCGCGGAAGGCGCACAGCCGAGGGCGGCTGTGCCACAAAGACCACCGGTGAGGGCACCGGCGGCACTGGCAGGCAAGCCGCCAGTGGCATCCAGAGACTTATTCCTCACGCACAGACCCTACCGGGCGATGATAACGTTCCAGGCGGTCCGGAGCGAGTCCGGCAGGCCGTAGATGTCCAGCGCGGTGATCATCAGGCAGGATCCCCAGCCGGTCGCCAGCAGGAACCAGCCGTTGACGAACTTGCCCATGTGTTTTCGCGAACTGGTCATGTGCATGAGCGGGAACATGGCCAGGGGCAGCTGGATGGCCAGGACCGCCTGGCTGAGGTTGACCAGGTCGGTCACGTGGGTGTCTCCGCGGAGGCCGACGATCAGGATGGCCGGCAGGATCGCCAGGAGCCGGGTGATCATCCGCCGGACCCAGGGGCGGATCCGCCACTGCATGAAACCTTCCATGACGACCTGGCCGGCCAGGGTTCCGGTGATGGTGCTGCTCTGTCCGCTGGCCAGGAGGGCGACGGCGAACAGGACGCTGGCCAGGCCGGTGCCGACCAGGGGCGCGAGGGTCAGGTAAGCGACCCGCAGCCAGTCGCTGTCGGCCGAGAACTCGAACGTGCGGCCATCGGCGAAGGTGTAGTGTTGGCGCCCATAGAAGACCATGGCGGCCAGGACGAGGATGGCGGCGTTGACGAGGAAGGCCAGGGACAGGGCGACCACGGAGTCCACGGTGTTGTACCGGATGGACTGCCGGATGGAGTCGTCATCGGCCTGGAGCTTGCGGGACTGGACCAGGGCCGAGTGCAGGTAGAGGTTGTGGGGCATGACGGTGGCGCCGATGATGGCGATGGCGAGATAGACCATGCCGGCGTGGCGGAAGCCAGGGGTGGCCAGGGCATGCCCGAGCTCGGCGAAATCGGGGCGGGTCTGGGGGAGGATGAAGATCTCGATGAAGTAGCAGGCGGCGATCGTGGAGACCAGGACGGAGATGACCGCCTCGATCTTGCGCATGCCGAAGCCCTCCAGGGCCAGCAGCACAAAGACGTCGAAGGTGGTGATCACCATTGCCCAGAGCAAGGGGATGTGGAACATCAGGTTGATGGCGACGGCGCTGCCGAGGAGTTCGGCCAGGTCGGTGGCCATGATGGCGATTTCGCAGGCCAGCCAATTCGGCAGGCGGCTCCAGCGAGGGTAGTAATCGTGGCAGGCCTGGGCGAGGTCCTTGCCGGTGACCACGCCGAGGCGGGCGGAGATGGTCTGCATGAAGATGGCCATGAGGCTGGCCAGGGCGACGACCCAGAGCAGGCCGTACTTGTAGACGGCCCCGCCGGCCAGGTCGGTCCCCCAGTTGCCGGGGTCCATGTAGCCGACGCTGACGAGCATGGCGGGTCCGAAGAAGGCGCGATACTGTCGCCAGAAGCCGGCCTTGGGCGAGGGGACCTCGACGGTGGAGTGCAGGCCCTCGAGGGAGACGGCGTTGTTGTGATTCGTGGAGTTGCCGGGCGCGCAGCCTGCGGGGTCCCGCCAGCGGGGGTATCCGATATCTGGTTGGCCGCGTCCCGCGGGTCCGCCGGGCTCATACGAAACCACCTCGCTCAGATTCTAAAGGCCAGGCCGATGAATACGTTGAGATCATCGGCGCTATGATCCAGGCCGACCACGACACCGGCGTCGAGTTGGATGTTTTCAGTCAGGGCGTAGGTCACGCCGGTGCTCAGCGCGGGGGCATATGTCATACCGGTTCGATGCGGCGACACGCCGACGTACTCCAGGTACCCGGCCAGCTTCTTCGGGATGAGGTCATGGCCGAGGCTCAGCGTATGTACAAACCCGACACCATAGCCATCGTTGGCCTGGTTGCGAACGAAGTCAAAACGGACCTCGCCCGAGAGGTCGAAATCGGCGGGAAGCTTGACGGTTGCCGGCACGATGAAGCCGCCTTCGACGTGGTCGCTGCTGAAGGCATCATTGCCGGTGGGAAACTGGATGAAGGGCAAGAGGGCCGCGGCGAAGTTGCCGCCATCATTGCCGACCAGGTTGGTCTTGAGTCGTCAGCTGCATGGGGCCGCCGCCCTGGACGCGGGCAGCGCTGTCCTTCGTCCGAGAGTACAGGTTGTCGTAGGGCTCCAGGACCAGTTGCAGGTCCATGTTGTTCAGCAGGCCGACCTTGATGTTGGAGACCGCCAGCGCCTGAAGCAGGTCCGTCCGCTCGCCCTGATGATTGTTGTGGGTGTAACTGACCAGGCTGGTCTCGTACTGGAAGTGGCCTGCATCGACCGTGTACGGCGATTCGGTGACATCGGGCCGGTCGGTGTTGAACTCGCGCATGGCCTGTTTGGGCGTGGGGTTGAAGAGGGTGAACTTCCACTTGTCTATCTGGTCGGCTGGCTGCGTGGATGCCTGCTCCTGACTGGCGGGGGCGGAGCTGCCTCCGCTGGGCAAGGGCGGTTCACCCCATGCCGGCCCGGATAGAACGCATAGGAGCAATCCGGCGACCCATCGGCGATGGGACAGACTGACTCCGGTTTTTCTCATGTACGAGCCCCTGCACCGCGCCGACATCCAGCCGACGATGTGCGCCCGGGTCGATCACCGAGCGTCCTGGTAGACATTGTAGACGTGGTCTGTGCCGTGTCTACCCGAACGGCCTCATTGCTCATGGGCGTCGAGGAGCGTGCGGGGCGTGGCACATGCAAAGCGCACTTTCACTGGCCCGCGGGGTCCTCTAGAATGGGCGATTCCTGGGATGAAGTCCATCATGCGGTATTCGAGGGCATGAACGCATGCTGCGGATCGGAAACATCGAGGTCCACCAGCCGGTCATCGTGGCCTCGGGGCCGCTGACGCGGAAGCTGGGCCTGTTGAAGGCGGCCGAGCAGAGCGGTTGCGACGCCGCGATGCTCAAGCTGACGTTTGTGGAGGTGCCGTTTCCGGGGCAGATGCGGTCGTTCAGCATGCCGGGGGAGACGATTGTCTCACCGATCGACAGGCGGTTGAGTCTGCAGGAGGGCTGCGACCTGGCGCGGGCGGCGCGGGCCGAGACGGGCCTGAAGGTCTTCGCGAACCTGGGGGCCCGCGGCGATCAGGAGGACCACTGGGAGGTACTGGCGGAGCGGTTCGCGGAGGCGGGGGTACACGGGCTGGAGCTGAACTTCTGCTGCCCGAACCTGGACACGACGGCCCTGGCGGCCCGCAAGACCGAGCACGGCGGGTCGCAGATCGGGGAGAACCCGGAGGTTTGCGGGCGGATCGTGCGGTTGGTTAAGCGGACGGTCGATCTGCCGATCGTCTGCAAGTTCCTGCCGAACGCCCCGGACGTGCGGGCGGTGGGTCGGGCGTGCCAGGATGGCGGCGCGGACGCGGTGCACGTGGTGGGCCTGCCGACGGCGGGGCTGCCGCCGGTGGACGTGGACCGGCCGGGCGTGCCGGACATGCCGCTGGTGGACAACGTGGCGTTCGGGGGCAGCAACGGGTCGATCTGCCGGTATTCCACTTTCATGGCGGTTGCACAGCTGGCGCGGGCGATCGAGATCCCGATCATCGCCTCGGGGGGTTTGGGCAACTGGCGGGACGTCGTCTCGGCGATCATGTGGGGGGCCAGCGGGGCGAGTCTGTGCAGCGCGATCATGTGGTACGGCTGGCGGGTGGTCAAGGAACTGAACGAGGACCTGGCGGACTACCTGGCGCGGCACGGGTACTCGGACTGGCAGGACTTCCGGGGGCTGGCGCTGTCGAAACTGACGACGCCGGACAAGATCGTGGTGCGGCCGGGCAGCAGCCGGATCGACGAGGAACGGTGCATGGGCTGCGGGCGGTGCACGCTGCCGGGGCACTGCGATGCGATCGAGATGGTGGACGGCAAGGCGCGGGTGGACAGCGACCTGTGCATGGGCTGCGGGGTGTGCGGGCGGCTGTGCCCGGTGGGGGCGATTTCGTACGTATATAAGGAGATGGTGGACCGGTGAGCGGTTCGGAGGTCTCCCTGCGCCGTGGGTGATGATTCACCACGGAGGCACGGAGACACGGAGAACGGCGGTACTGAAGTTCAGTACAGACAAGACAATCGAGCAGGCGTGGGAGCAGGAAGATGGCCAGATACGGTGCAATGGTGATCGGGCCGGGCTGGGTGGCTGGCGAGCACATCAAGGGGTACTGCAAGGACCCGCGGACGGAGATCCGGGCGATCGTGGGGATGGTGCCGGAGGACCGGGCGCGGGCCGAGCAGTACATGAAGCAGTTCGATTTCAAGGCGGACTACTACGACTGCCTGGACGCGGCGCTGAAGCGCGACGACGTGCAGGTGGCGAGCGTCTGCACGATCAACTTCCTGCACTACGAGCAGGCGGTCGCGTGCCTGCAGGCCGGCAAGCACGTGATGGTGGAAAAGCCGCTGTGCTTCACGCAGCAGGAGAACAAGCACCTGAAGGAACTGTGCCTGAAAACGGGCCTGAAGAGCCACGTCGGGCACGTCTGCCGGTTCTACCCGGCGGTCGTGGGGCTGAAGAACTTCATCGACGCCGGGCACATCGGCGAGGTGTTCTACGTCGAGAGCGACTACTGGCACGAGATCAAGGGGGCGTGGAAGGGCAGGAAGAGCACGGCGGGGAGCGCACTGCTGATGGGCGGCTGCCACGCGGTGGACATGGTCCGCTGGATGGCCGGGGAGGACAACGAGGTCGTCGAGGTGACGGCGATGAGCGAGCCGGCGCGGTGGCGGAAGGACTTCGAGTACGACCCGACGATCGCGCTGGTCGTGCGGTTCGCCAACGGGACGATCGGCCGGTGCTCGACGAGCCTGGAGTGCAACATGCCGTACGTGTTCCACCTGCAGGTCAACGGCAGCGGCGGCGCGGTCCGCAACAACGGCGTGTACAGCGAGGCGCTGTTTCCGGGCAGCCGTGACTTCAGCAAGCTGACGGGCGTGTACCCGGACGACTGGAACGTGGCGCACCACCCGTTCCCGGAGGAGATCAGCTACTTCGTGGACTCGGTGGAGAAGGGCGTTGAGGGCATGCTGAGCATCCCCAACGCGTACAAGACGTACGAGCTGGTGTTTGCGGCGGAGAAGAGCGCGGCGGAGCGGATGTCCGTGAAGTTGCCGTTGTGACGGTTGACTCAGGAGGGGGAGCGGCAGTAAGCGGGCGATTCAGTGTATCTGTCCTGGACATGCAGTTGAGAGGACGTGAGAATTGAGTCGCTCCGCGCGTACATGGGTACACGGATCGGGAGCTATGTTGTCGGCATCTGTCTGATCGGCGATGGAGTCTCTCTGCGCCCGAATTCGGACCCGACGACTGGCTCCGTAGAGCATGGGTGGTGATCGGGGCAGCAGCGGCTGGACGCGCGGCTGGGTCTTTTGTCCGGCGGTGCCCCGCGAGGCCGTTCCCGGTGATGCATATGCAGCTGGCGCATTTGTTCCACGCGCAACTGCCTGTGGGCGCGATAGCATGCGTGCCGAAAGACTCATCCTGTGGGTGATCACTACCCTTCTAATGGGAGGGCCCCCCGCGCTCCTTTGGGGACTGACACCATCACACGAAGAGTCTGATCGAGAGAAAATGCATCAAGGCTGGTCGAATACTTGCAGCCAACAACAGCCAAATCGATGTATTCCTAGTCTGGGGTGACGTATTTCGGCCAAGACAGGTGAGCCGCGAAACGTGCTTCGATCTGGTAGGCATCAGCTGCTACTTCGATCCGATTCATACCAGGAAGGGCGACCTCCTTCTGGGGAATCCCGTGCTATACTCAGCAATCGCGATGTCCGCAGAGACTGATCAGGAGTTGCAATACCTACTTGACAACGTGTTTGCAGTCTCTGGACCGCAGTCGTGCCGTCGTCGCTAAGTACCTATTGGGGAAGGGAAAACCTGCAGAAGGTGATCAGATCGTTCCGTACGCGTGGACAGTCTACAGCAGATCGGGCACTCCAGATGAGCGCGGGGTGAAGTATCTCGCCGCTCTACCACTCTTCAATCCCGATGTGCTTCTTGGCGCATATCTGCAGATGAGGCACGCGCGCGTTTCGCGCGACAATGTTGAGGCAGTGACGCGACGCCTGATTGCCTACGCTTCGGATGAGGCTAGGCTCAACTGTGCATTCAATTGGTCTCCCAGCCCTCGGATCGACATCCCACAGGGGCGGTGACTCCCCTTGCTTCCTGGAATTCGCGGAGGGGTACAGAGTTATCTTGGATGGGTTACGCGAGTCGAGGCCCATCTACATTGATAGGGTGTACTTGGTGGGCTACGACAAGCACACAGGGGTGTATCGTGACGATGCGCTGAATGCTCTACAGGAGGTCGGCAGGGGGCTCTTACTGCGAAGCGTTGCCAGGTCGGCTGCCGCGAACGTGATCGCGGGCATTCTGAGTGTGTTCGTTGGAGCCTTCTGCGTCCTGTCGTACCAGAATCATCGGCAGATCTGGCGAGACGGCAACCGCTGGCATTTCACTCGGACAATACTTGCTCTTCTGGCACCTGCGGTGGCGATCACCTGGTATGGGTCACTCTATCTGCTCCAGGTCATGGACCTCGAATCTCGCGGCTTCGTCGTCGTCCATGTCGTGTCCATGGGCGCGTGTCTCCTAACCATCCGCTGGATCGGGAAGCACTGGGGGAAGGCCAGAAAGAGAGAACGACGGCAAGTGCGTGCCCGAGCCGGTAGTGCTGCGTGACGAAGAAGCAGGCTCCAGGATGCGCTGCTCGGTCACGCAAGCCCTGCGATTTCGAGGATAGCGACCATGGCCCTGCGTCGCCCCTTGGGAGGGGTTTCGCAAGGCCATGGCGGCTGACCGAGGTGTCGAAGCCTAGTTGGGTTCAACCTTTTTGAGGACGTAGTAGTGCGGCTTGCGGTGGGCGATGACGTAATCACCGCTCTTCCACTCGAAGAACATGTACTTCGCACCGCTGATGTCCTGGATCGTGTACCTGGCAGCCGTGTGGTCGCCTCCGAGGTGCATCACATACCCGTTTGTCCAGGTCTGCCAGCGCTGCGGCATCTTGCCGTCGGGCTGGAAGACCAGTTCCTTGAGGAACAGGTCGCCGCTCCACTGCTGGGAGCCGGGTTTGAAGTCCTGGATGTTCTGGACGAAATCGACGCTGGTCCACCGGCCGATCACCTGGGGGTCGTCGACGAACGGGCGGTCGATGTTGTCGACGATCCGGCCGTTGGGGTCGATCCGGCTGTCGGGGGGCAGCACGGCCTTGTCGCCGACCTTGTCCAGGGCGTAGAGCTCCTCGGGGTTGTCGAAGCGGGTGGAACCGAGGGGGAGCTTCCGCAGGACGTAGTACATGGGGTTGCGGTGACGGATCGTATAGTCGCCGCTCTTCCACTCCATGAACATGTAGGTGGCGCCATCCATGTCCTTGATGACGTACTTGGCGGCGGTCTTGTCGCCTTCGTGCAGGAGCAGGCCCTTCGTCCAGCCCTTCCAGGCGAAGCTGGCCTTGCCGCCTTCGGAGAGGACCAGGCCCCTCAGGAACAGGTCACCGGTCCACTGCTGGGAGTTGGGCTTGAAGTCCTGGATGTTGCGGACGAAGTCGACGCTTTCCCACTTGCCGATGGCTTGCGGGTCGTTCACGAAGGGGTAGTCGATCCGGTCGACGATGTGGCCCTTGGCGTCGATGTGGCTGCCTTCGGGCAGTTCCGCCTCGGGCCAGTCCTTCATGGGATCGGCGGGAGCGGTGGCCGGGGCGCCGCTGGCGTTGTCGCCGGCCGTAGCGGCGACGCCGGGCGAGTCGGTCAGGGTGAGCAGGGCCAGGACGACCAGCAGGCTGATTCCCAGGAGCGCGGAACCACGGGAACTACGGTGAGGCTGAGCGATCATGATGATTCTCCTTTGCAGCTGTGACGGGTTATCCACAATGCCTGCCAGGGCCGGCAGGTACTGACGTTGGCGGAAGGACTCCAGCACGTGCAGGATGGTGCGGCCGTAATCGCGAGGCGTATCGGGGCCCAGGGCCGAGAGGGCCAGGCCGTCACAGGCGACTTCTCGGTCGGCGCGCATGCGGTGCAGGCCCAGCCAGACCAGGGGGTTGGGCCAGTGCAGGATCTGCAGCAGGCTCATCAGCCAGGCGACGAAGATGTCGTGTCGTTTCAGGTGGGCCAGTTCATGGAGGAAGATGTGCCGCAGCTCGGTATCGTCGAGCGCGCGCAGCAGGCGGCGCGGCAGGAGGAGGCGCGGCCGGACGAAGCCGTAGAGGGCGGGGCTCTTTACGTGGTCGGAGGCGACCAGGCCCAGGATGGTGTGCACGCGCATGCGGGCCTTGCACTCTTCCAGCAGGCGGAGGATGCGTTCATCGATGATGAGGGGCTCGCGGCGGATCACGCGGAGGAAGGCGAGGTTGGCTGCCAGGAGGATCAGCCCGAGGACGAGAATGCCGGCCAACCAGGTCAGGTAGAGGGCGGGCTTGATGCTCCAGGAGGAGGCGGGATGGGCGGCGCGGGGCGTTCCGGGAGCGGAGAGGTTTGCGGTGCTTCCCGGCGCATGCGGTGCTGCACGAGGCGGCGACATTGTCGACAGGAGTTCGGATGCGTGGTCGGGGCCGGGCGCGGTTTCGGCGGCGGCGGGCGCGAAGCCGGGCAGGATGCCGAAGAGGCTCAGGGGGCTGGCGGGGCTCCAGGGAAGGGCCAGTCGGACGAGCAGGACGAGCCAGAGGGCGAAGAGCCAGCGGCCCTGGAGGCGATTGCCCAGCAGGAGGCGGACGGCCAGGATCAGCAGGACCAGGACGGCTGCCTGGAGGCTGCAGCGCAGGAGGAGATCGAACACGATTGTCCAGTGTGGAATGGAGAGGGTCATGGGCGGCCTCCGGTTCTCTCATCGAGCATGCGCTTGAGGTCGGCGATCTGGTCGGGGGAGAGTTCGTCATCTTCGAGGAAGGCGGCGAGCATCGAGACGACGGCCCCGTCGTAGACGCGGTGCAGGAAGGAGCGGCTCTCGGCCTGGACGCACTGGCGCTCGTCGACGAGGGGGGTGTAGAGGTAGGTCCGGCCCTCTTTCCTGTAGGCGAGGGCCTTCTTGGCGACGAGGCGGGCCAGGAGCGTGCGGATGGTCTTGTGGTTCCAGTCGCAGTGGCCATCCAGGGCGGCGATGACGTTGTTGGCTGAGGCGGGGTTGCGGGCCCAGAGCACCTTCATGACGAGCCATTCGGCTTCCGAGATTCGAGGCAGACGTTTCACGGTGGTTCCTCCGATTGCCTACACTTGTAATCCAAGTGTACTACAGTTGTAGTCCAAGTCAAGTGGTTTTCGCGAGGATCGCGGATTTCCGGGTGATTTGCTCCAACTCTTGTGCCGGCGCGGCTTTAGAATTAGGCTGATGTCGCCGCAAGAGGGCCGTGGATAAGAAATACCTGCTGAGTGAAAGATGAAAGACGAGCCCCTACAACCCAGACGGCTGCTGACGCCGGCGGAGGCGCTCGCTGAGGCCAACCGCTGCCAGGGTTGCGTGGACGCGGCCTGCCGGAAGGGTTGTCCCCTGGCTGTGGACGTGGGGGCGTTCGTGCGGCGGATCCAGACGGGGCACTGGGCGGGGGCGTTGCGGGTGCTTTACGAGCGGAACCCGTTGCCGGAGACGTGCGCGCTGATCTGTCCGGTGGAGATGCAGTGCCAGGGGTATTGCAGCAGCGGCCAGTTCAGCTATCCGATCCGGATCGCGGAGCTGCAGCAGGCGGCAGCGCATTACGGGTCGGAGGTGTTCCGGCGGCGGGTGCCGTCGGCGGCGGAGCCAGCCGGCGCGGTTGCGGTGGTCGGGGGCGGGCCGGCGGGGCTGGCGTGTGCGGCGCAGCTGCGGCTGGGCGGGTTCGAGGTCCACCTGTTCGAGAGGACGAAGGTGCTGGGCGGAGCGCTGGCCTGGTGGGTGCCGGTGTATCGGCTGCCGCGAAACGTGCTGGCGGCGGAGGTCCAGCGGATCGTCGACCTGGGCGTGGTGGTCCACACAGGTACGGCGCTGGGGCGGGACCTGTCGCTGGCGGACCTGCGGAGCCGTTTCGACGCCGTGTTCCTGGGCCTGGGCCTGGGGCTGGGGCGGGACCGGTCGTCGTGGATTCGCGGGCACGAGGGCACGGGCGTGCTCGACGCCATGGGCGTGCTGGAGATGGCCAACGAGGGGCGGCTTGGCGACCTGCCCGAGCCGGTGGTGGTGATCGGCGGGGGGAACACGGCCATCGACGCGGCTGTCACGGCCCGGTACCTTGGCGCCAAGGATGTGTACCTGGTGTACCGGCGGAGTTTCGTGCAGATGCCGGCGTGGCCGGGGGAGCGCCACCGCGCGGTGGACCTGGGGATTCACGTGCTGATCCTGCTGCGGCCGATCGAGTACGTTCGCGGCGCGGGCGGGGAGCTGGTCGGGGTGCGGTGCCTGCGGACGCAGGTGCAGGCTGGTGCATCGGGCGAGCGGCCCGTGCCGGTCGACGTAGCGGGCAGCGAGTTTGTCTTGCAGGCGGGGTGCGTGATCGAGGCGTTGGGACAGAAGCCCGACGAGATGGCGCGGCGGCGCTAGCGAGCCTGGAGTGGACGGCTGACGGCACGCTGCGGGTCGAGATGGAGAGCCGCGAGACGAGCCAGCCGGGGGTCTTTGCCGGCGGGGACCTGATCAACGGCGGGCAGACGGCGACGCAGGCGATCGCGGACGGGCTGGGGGCGGCAGAGGCGATCGGGCGGTATGTGCGGCGGCACAAGGCCGGGTAACGGGTGACGGAAGGGACGACGGTCGCACTGGCAGGCAAGCTGTCAGTGGCACTCGGCGGCTAACGGCAACAACAAGCCCAGCCACAAAGAGGCACAAAGGGCACAAGAACAGCAACGGCAACAACAACGGCAGTCACGGCTTCTGTAGTGAGACGAGTATGGAATCCAAGCAATCGCAGACGAACGTGGTGACCGACTGGCGGGGCGTGCTGGACCGCGCGGCGGTCATCGCCACGCTGATTGCCATCCCGTTCATGATCCTGCTGATGTACTGCGCGTGGCTGCCGTACTGGTTCGGGATGTACTTCTTCATCCTGGGGGGCCTGCTGTTCGGAGCGATCTGGTTTCGACTGGCGTCGCGCGTGCGGCCGATCCCGGCGGGGGCGGTCCGGCTGCGGATGATTGCGATGGTGGTGGTGCTCTCGGTGGTCTACCTGCTGCCGGAGTATGCGCTGAAGCGGAGCCACATGGCCCGCGACCTGGCGGTGAATTCGATGTATCGGATCGGCGTGGCCAACAGCATCGAGGCGCGCCAGGAGAGGACGAACGAGGCGGCGGCGCACGTGGACGCGGTGCTGCGGCGGTACGGGCCGGGGCCGATCGGCTACTACGCCTGGAACGCGGTCGACGGGGTGATGCCTCCGCTGGCGCCGTACGGCGGCAATCCGATCGTGCTGACGCAGACGGGGCTCTTCTGGGTGACGCGGGTGGTGTTGTCGATCGTGCTGCTGACGCTGGGGCTGCGGATGATGGCCAAGGAACTGGCCAAGCCGGATGAGCCGGTGGAGATCGTGGGGGATGCGGTGGAGAAGTAGCGGCGGGAGATCACCATGCCTGGCATTCGGTTGTGCATCGTTGGGGGCGGTTCGGCGTACATGACCTCGATGTTCTCCAGTTTGGAGCACTTTGCCACAGAGGGCGGGCTGGCCGACAGCGAGATCGTGCTCTATGACATTGACGCGGCGAACGCGCGGCTGATGGGGGACTGGGGCCGGGCGGTGGTCAAGCGGCACGGGATCCCGCTGAGGTTCGAGGAGACGACGAACCCGGACGAGGCGCTGCGGGGGGCGGATTTCGTGCTGAGCACGTTCCGTACGGGGGGCCTGCCGCACCGTTTCCTCGATGAGACCACGCCGCTGAAGTACGGGGAACTGGGCCAGGAGACCACGGGCGTGGGCGGGATCTTCATGGCGCTGCGGTGCGTGCCGGAGGTGGTGAAGCTCAGCCGGGCGATCCAGAAGAACTGCCCGAACGCATGGCTGATCAACTATACCAACCCGACGGGGTTCGTGTGCGACGCGTCGATCCGCGCGGGGCACAGCCGGACGATCGGCCTGTGCGACGGGGTGTACGGCATCAAATGGCTGGCGGCGAAGCTGCTGGGCCTGCCGATCGCCCGCGGGCGGGACGTGGAGGCGTACGTAGCGGGGCTGAACCACTGCACGTGGACGACGCAGTTGCACTTCGAGGGGCGCGATCTTTACAGGGAAATGGAGTCGCTGACCGCGAAGGTCGACCTGTCGGGGACGGGCGAGGCGATCTGCGACGGGCCGCTCAACGGGGTGGAGTGCGACGCCATCCGGCTGTACCGGTACTTCGACCTGCTGCCGGGGTCGATCTACTACACGCGGTACTACTACACGCTCAAGCAGGTGCTGAAGAAGTTCAGCGATCCGAAATTCCAGCACCGCTCGCAGTGGCTGACCGAGCGGGCGGCGGCGAAGCGCGACAACATCCGCAAGCAGCTGGCGGGCGGGCAGGCGTCGTTCGCGGCGTTCGACGAGGAGGATGCCTCGCACGGCGACCAGGCGATCGGGGCGATCCACGCGATTGCCAACGACACGCGGGAGGTCGAGACGGCCAACGTGGTCAACAACGGCGCGGTGCCGAACCTGCCGAATGACGCGATCGTGGAGGTGACCTGCACGCTGGGGCGGTACGGGGCGATGCCGGCGGCGGCGGGGCCGCTGCCGCGGGCGGTGCAGGGGATCGTGCGGATGGTGCACGACCATGCGGTGCTGACGGTGGACGCGGCGATGAGCGGGGATCGCAAGCTGGTCATGCAGGCGGCGATGGCGCACCCGTGCCACCGGGACTTTCATGTCATGGAAGAGGTCATTGAGGAGATGTTCCGGGTGCACGGGGAGTGGTTGCCGCAGTTCTGAACAGCAGGGGCGAGGGACATGGGGCGAGGGACGAGCAACGGGCGGCGTGTAGCGATGGGAACGGCAAGGTTGCGCAAGCCATGTTGACGCGGGAGTCGTTACGACGATAAAGGCAAGATTCCTCACCCCCACCAACGACTGCGCCCCGGGAACGTACAGGAGGGGGTTCCGAATGACACGCTCGGTTACGCTGTCGGCACTACATTGCCTTTGAGGATGGCAGGAAAACGGCAACAGATGCACTCGACTGTCGTCTCGGGCCCTTTGCCTTCCGCGCTGGGACGGATGGTTCCTTCGAACAGCAGCAGAAACATATACCCTCGCTCGCGCTTCGGGCTCGTCGCCGGCTACGGCACCGCCTGCCAGGAGGTGGAATCCAGGGGGCCGGCTCCCGGTACTAAGTAGGGCTCGTTCGAGTAGTTCGCTACCACCCGCGTGCCGTCGGCGTAGGTGGTGGCCTGGACGGAGCCGTCGGCGGCGAGGGTCTCGTGCTTGACGCAGGCGAGCTTGCCGATGCGGCTGTGCAGGCGGGCGACGGGCAGGGCCAGGCGGAGGGCCTCGATCACCTCGGGCGAGTCGAGGGTGTAGCGGTAGAGCTCGGTGGCGGGCATGCGGCCGGCCACGAAGGCGTACTGCGAGCCGAAGGGCATGACGTTGGGCGGGAAGCCGGCGAGGGCGTCCTGGCAGGCCTGGAGGGCCTGGAAGCCCCCGCCGATGGGGAAGTAGGCCTTGTCGCGATCGCCCTGGTTGTGATGGTGAGGATTATTGTAATTGTCGACCTCCCACCAGTCGTGCACACACGAGTCGTGGTAGACGAGGCTGGTCATCGGGACGGTGTACCAGTCGGCGTGCACGGGGACGGGGATCTTGACCGAGCCGATGTCATAGCTGGGCGTGGCGAACCCCCAGAATCCCTCGGAGGAGATCACGCAGCCGCGGGCGGCGCCGGTCTCCAGGATCTTGCGGCGCCAGAGGGCGTCGTCGCGGCGGTCGAGGGGGTGGTCGGGGTGGTGGCATTCGAGGAGTTGCCGGCTGGCGGTCACGTCGCAGTGCTGGCCCGTGTGGCCGGCCATCCGTTCGTCCTGGATGCGGTTGGAGAGGGCGACCTGGCGGACGGGGCAGCCGCGGAACCACTTGCGGTCCTCAATCTGCCAGCCGAACATCGGCTTGCGGTCGGCGGAGAGCATCAGGTCCTCGGGGATCTCGGGCACGTCCTCGGTCCACATCCAGGAGGCGGCGAGGTAGCCGAGGTCGTCGAGCAGCGGCAGCAGGTTGCGGATGTCGATGGGCGGGCGGCCTCCCATGAGGAAGTCGCGGACCGGGTTGCCGATGGACAGGGGGTAGACGAACGCGCGGTCGAAGCCGAGGGCCTTGAGGCGGCGGAAGCCGGCGGCGTAGTCGAGGTCCTCGTCCTGGCAGTAGCCGATGAAGCACATCAGCGCGCCGAAGAGGCGCTGCAGGTTCGGTTTGTTCTCGATCTTCTCGTCCCAGGAGACGAAGTGGCCGCTGTGTTGGACGTACTGGCGATAGGCCTGGCAGATGGCGGAGACGTTCGGCTCGGCGAAGCGGAGCAGCACACTGCGGTTGTAGCGGAGTTTGCCGTGGGTCGGGTCCTGGAGGCTCGTCAGGCGGACCTGGCCGGTGGGCGTCTTCTCGAACCAGATGCGGGCGTCATGTTCGGTCTCAATAATGTGTACCAGGGCGTCCCTGGGGCCGACCACGCCGGCGAAGGGCATGGACCATCCGCCGTGGCCCTCGCGGACCATCTGGAAGCAGAAAGGGCCGCCCGTGCCGCGGTGCCAGATGCCCTGGTTCTTGGGCAGGGCGACCGGCGGGGCGTCGACGCCTTCGGGGCGGAAGGCGCCGGGCAGGGCGCAGGAGGTGACGGTGGACTCGCCGGCCACGGCGGTCACGCGGCAGCCGTCATGGGTGAGTTCGTACTGGAGGACGAGGCGGCCGGGAGGGCCTTCGAGGCGGATTCGCAGGGCGCGGTCGCCCAGGGGCTGGACGATGCCAGCGGTGAAGTCGGCGGCTGGGGGCGCACTCTCGTTGATAATGTTGCCGGAGCCGCGCTTGCGATTGGCTGCGAAGCTGATGCGGTCCCGGGCGGAGCCATCTGCCAGGACGGTGGCGGTGTCGAGGACCCAGCGGCTGCGCGTGCGGAGGTTGGTGAGCACGATGGAGGTGGCAGCATCGGTTGCGGCCAGTTCGAGCGCGTCGTTGCGGATGGTGGTCATGGCACGATCCTCCTGGGGCCGATGGGGACAGGTGCGTCGTTCGGCACCGGGGCAATGTTATCGCATGGCTGGGGCCGTCGCACGGGCGGCGCGTTGCGGGTGGCCCTGGCGGCAGTTGACGGTAGCGGAGTGGTGAGGGCTCCTTTTGCGGGTTGGCCGGTCATGATACAATAACCCTACGTGCTTACTCCGCGGCGTCTTCGCCCGATTGCAGCCAGTTGCGCACAGGGCGGCGTGGTGGGGCAGATGCGTGGCGAGGTAGAGGTGATCATGGGCGAGCAATCATCACGGTTCTTCCCGAAGGTGGTTCGCGAAAGCAGCGCAACACGTGAAGACATAATCACTTACGATGACAAGCGCAGTGCGTCCAGCGCCCCCTTCGAGCAGGTGAAAGTCCCCGAGGGCGTCACGCCGCTGCGAGGGGCCGAGGTACTCGTACACGCCCTGGCGGCTGTAGGGGTAGACGTGCTGTTCGGCTACCCTGGCGGGGCGATCCTGGAGGTGTTCGACGTCCTGTGCAAAGCGGGGATCCGGTGCATCCGGACGGAGCACGAGCAGGGCGCGGCCCACGGGGCGGAGGGCTTTGCCCGCGTCACCGGCAAGGTGGGGGTGTGCCTGTCGACCAGCGGACCGGGGGCGACCAACCTGGTGACCGGCATTGCCGATGCTTTCTGCGACAGCATTCCGATCGTGGCGATCACGGGGCAGGTGCCGCAGCCCCTCCTGGGCAAGATGGCCTTCCAGGAGGTGACGATCATCGACATTTGCAAGCCCATCACCAAGGGGCAGTTCCAGATCAAGCGGGTTATCGATATCCCCGACGTTGTCCGTGAGGCGTTCCACCTGGCCGTCAGCGGCAGGCCCGGGCCCGTGCTGATCGACTTTCCCAAGGACGTTCAGCAGCAGTACGCCGTCGATGCGGAGGACAACTACATCCCGCCGGACCTGGAGGGTCCGATGCTGGCGGCGCCGGCGCAGCGCTCAACGGGGCGACGCTGGACCAGGTGGTCAACCTGATCCGCCAGGCGAAGCGGCCGGTGATCTACTGCGGCGGCGGGGTGATCAGCGCGGGGGCGTCGAAGCTGCTCGTGCAGTTCATGGACAAGACGAACATTCCGGCGGTCACGACGATCATGGGGGTGGGGGCGATCCCGCCGGACCACCCTCTGTGTTTCGACGTGCTGGGCATGCACGGGGCGAAGTACGCCAACGACGCGGTGAACGAGGCGGACCTGCTGCTGGCGATGGGCGTGCGGTTCGACGACCGGGTGACGGGGAAGGTGCCGGAGTTCGCCCGGCACGCGCGGATCGTGCACATCGACATCGACCCGAACGAGATCAACAAGAACAAGGCGGTGGACATCTCGATCGTCTGCGACCTGGGGATCGTGCTGCGGAGGCTGCTGGCGCAGGTGGAGCCGGGCGAGACGGCGGCGTGGGTGGAGACGCTGACGCAGTGGAAGTCGCGGTGGCCGTTCCCGGTGCCGTGCTGCGACCGGGTCATCAAGCCGCAGTGGGCGATCGCGCTGCTCAATGAGATGGTGCGGGGTGAGGCGATCCTGGTAACCGGCGTGGGGCAGCACCAGATGTGGGCGATGCAGTTGTACCGGCCGAAGCGGCCGCGGAGTTTCATCTCCAGCAGCGGGCTGGGGACGATGGGGTTCGGCTTGCCGGCGGCGATGGGCGCGCAGGTGGGCTGTCCGGAGCGGCTGGTGGTGAACGTGGACGGGGACGGCTCGTTCAACATGACGGCGCACGAGCTGTCGACGCTGCACCGGTACGATTTGCCGGTCAAGAACGTGATCATCAACAACCAGTACCTGGGGATGGTGCGGCAGTGGCAGGACCTGATCTACAAGGGGCACCGGGCGGAGAGTTATCTGGCTGACCCGAGCGACGAGGGGTGGGCGAATGCGGACGGGTCGAGCGTGTATCCGGATTTTGTGACGCTGGCGAAGGCGTACGGGGTGAAGGGGGCGCGAGTATCGGAGCCGTCGCAGGCTGCGGGACGCGTACGGGCGGATGCTGGCGACGAAGGGTCCATACGTGCTGGACGTGATCGTGGATCCGGAGGAGGACGTTTATCCGATGATTCCGGCGGGGGCGACGTATCGGGACATTATTCTGGAAAAGCCGGGCGCGCCAGCGCAGCCGCAACCCGTGCCGGCGGGCAAGTGATCGCGGATGAACCAGGCGGACTACAGCAAGATCGCGGACTTCTATGACGACGGCCGGTCCCTGTCGATGCGGAACGAGGCCATGTGGCTGGACCTGGTCCGTGAGCGGTCCGGGGCCGGCCCCGCGCGAAGGTCCTGGACCTGGGCTGCGGGACGGGGCGGTTCGCGCTGCCGATGGCCCGGCGGCTGGGCTACGCGGTCACGGGCGCCGATGCATCGGCCGAGATGCTGGCCAAGGCGCTAGGCAAGGACGTTGGGGGGGAGGTCACGTGGGAGCGGCAGGACGCCGGCTGTCTGACATACCCTGACGCCTGCTTTGACGTGGTCTTCCTGTCGCACCTGCTGCATCACGTTTCGAGTCCCCCGGCAGTGATCGCGGAGTGTCATCGGGTACTGCGGCCGGGCGGGGCGGTGCTGGTGCGATACGGCGCGATCGAGCAGATCCGCTGCGACGTGGAGCACGTGCTGTTCCCGGAAGTCGCAGCCATTGACGAGGCCCGCACGCCATCGGTGTGGGGTACGGAGGGGTGGCTCCGGTCGGCGGGCTTTGAGGGCGTGGCGTCGCGGGAGATCGTGCAGGAGACGTACGCGGACGGTTCGGCGCATCTACGCGCGCTGCGTCCGCCAAAAGCACTTCGGTGCTGACGATGATCTCAGCCGAGGCGTTTGCCCATGGGCTGCGGCAGCTGGAGGAGCACGTGCGGCGCCAGCCGGACAATCCGTGGCTGCGGTTCGATCGGATGACGCTGACGAGCGGCGCAAGCAGGTCCGCAGGGCAGGAGTCGTTTAGGGGCGGCCGGGCAGGAAAGTGTGTCATCCGCCGAGTCAGGTGGCTCGCTTGGCAATCAGCTCGCGGACCTGGGGCACGAGGTCCGTAGGGATTTCCATGAGGGTCCATGCGATCAACACCATAATCATACATGCGCCAGCTGTTGTGTGTCAGGATCAACTCCCCGGCAACTTGACGAGGTTGGATCTGGCCAGAAGGGGGATACGATAGTATAGCCACCGTGTGTGGCCACATGCCCATGCGGAGCAAGGAGATTCGTTCATGGCACAGGCGAGCATTACCTGGCTGGGCCACTCGGTGTTTCACCTGCTCAGCAACGACGGCAAGGTGGCGCTGATCGATCCATTTCTCAAGGACAATCCCAGTTGTCCCGAGCGCTTCAAGGATCCCGGGCAGGTCGACCTGATCCTGCTGACGCACGGGCACTACGACCACGTCGGCGACGCGGTGGCACTGGCGCAGAGGTTCCGTTGCCCGGTGGTCGGGGCGGTCGAGCTGTGCCAGCTGCTGGGGGACGACTTGCCGGAGGGGTCGGCCTGCCCCATGAACATCGGCGGGACGCAGGAGATCGCCGGGTTCGTCGTGACGATGACGCAGGCCATCCACTCGTCGAGTGCCTGGTGAACGGGCGGCCGGTGTACGCCGGCACGCCGGCTGGGTACGTCATCAGCGCGGCGGGCAGCGCGGTGTTCTACCATACGGGGGACACGGACGTATTCTCGGACATGGGCCTGATCGCGGCGTTGCACGCGCCGCGGATCGTGGCGCTGCCGATCGGCGGGCATTACACGATGGGGCCGCGGGCGGCGGCGGTGGCGATCGAGATGCTGCGGCCGCGCTGCGTGATCCCGATGCACTTCGGGACGTGGCCGCAGCTGCCGGGCACGGCGGTGGACTTCCGGGCGGAGCTGATCGCTGCGGGGGCTGCAGGACGTGCATATCGTGGCGCTGGAGCCGGGGGAGTCGCAGGCGTGGCTGCTGGGGGAGTGCGACTGAGGGTCTCCAACGGCGACGGTTCAGAAGCGATTTCAGGACGTGTATTGAACCACGAAGGGCACGAAGCATACGAAGAGATGTTATCGCTGTCGGTTCGGCGTCCCGGCCGATAATGTCCGCGGCTGCGAACGCGGTCACATGCGAGATCTCCCATGCGTCCCGCGGACGCTTCTATCCCCGTTTGCCCCGACCCCCGCGCGTATTGTAGATCCAACAGAGAAGCCTGAGTACGCGAAGGGCCGGGAAGCGACATGGGACGCGGGAAGCTCAGCCTCCGGGCGACAATACGACTTACGCTGATGCTGGTGGCCTGGTCGGTGATCCTGACAGCCGGGGCACTGTTCGGGGCGATGCGGTATGAGCAGGGCCGCACTTTCGCGAGCCAGCAGGCCTGGAGCATCGGGCAGGTGGCCGCGCAGGACTTGTCCTGGCACATACAGAACGCACGGGGCCCCGTAAGCGAGTGGATCAAGCGGGCGTCTCAGTGGCCTGGCGTCGAAGGGCTCGCCGTATTGCAGGCGGGGCAGCCTCCGCGGGTCAGCGCAGCCGAACCACTCTCGGCGTCGCTGCTGGCCGCGGGGCAGGGCAGCGTCGGCGCGATGTTCGCGTGGGCGGCAGGGGGTGTTGAAGTGCGCGGCCGCTGGGCATCCAGGCAGTGCCCGTTTCGGCAAGGGGCTTCGATGGCAGGCTGGTGCTGGCACTGCGGGTGTCGGACGAATCGGGGATGCCGACGGCCTGGCAGTTCTTCCTTCCGCTGGCGATGATCGGGCTAGTGGGCGTGTGCATCGGGGTGCTGTGGCTCAGCCACGAGGTGGTCAGTCCGATCGAGACACTCTCGCGGGTGGGCACGGACAACAGCCATGCGGCTGGGTTGATCGAGCCGGTCAGCGCATCGCGTTACGCGGAGTCTGTCGAGGCTGGCAGAGACGCTGCGATGCCTGCACATCCATCTGGACCAGTGGCGCAGCAAGGCCGACCACCTGGAGAGGAATTTCGACAAGCGAGTGGAGGAGGAGACCCGCAAGATCAACCAGACGCTCCGGCGGGCGCAGCGCGAGACCTGCCGGGACCCGCTGACCGGCCTGCACAACCGCCGCACGCTCGAGGCGAACGGCGAGAGGCTCTTCGAGGAGCAGCGCCGCAGCGGCGGGGACTTCAGCATCGTGATGTTCGACGTGGACCACTTCAAGGCGCTCAACGACGCGCTGGGCCACATGGCGGGCGACGAAACGCTGCGGCTGATCGCGCAGCTGCTCAAGCAGGCGATCCGGCGGGAGGATTTCGCGGTCCGCTACGGCGGGGATGAGTTCCAGCTGCTACTGCCGGGCCTGACGATCGGCGAGGCCGAGCAGGTCGCGCAACGGGTCGTGAGCCTGTTCGCGCAGCACGCGAAGCTGCTGGTCCACCTGGACACCAGGCCGAGTCTGTCGGCGGGGGTGGCGTCGCTGTGGGCCACGGGCGCCCGGGACATCGCGGAGTTGATGCGGGAGGCGGATGCGGCGCTGTACGAGGCGAAGCGCGCGGGCAAGAACCGAGTGGGTGTGTACGAGTCCGGGATGCGCAAGGCGGCTGAGGTGGCGCCTGGCAGGGCGCTGGCCGGGGTGGGGCGGCGGATTCTGAGCGCGATGTTCTAGTGGGGTGGGGGACGACGTCAACGGACAACGGACAACAGTCAACAGTCAACAGTCAGCGGTCAGCGGTCAGCCGACAACTGTCAACTGTCAACCGGAGCAGCTACGGCCATGTCACGGTGTTGGTTTCTAGCGGTATATGGCCGGCAGGGCCCGTCCGGCGGCGGCGCTCTGGCAGGCCAGGTCGATCACGTGGACGGGGCGGCGGGCCCATTGGGGGCTGATGATCAGGTCGGTGCCCTTGGTCAGGTGGTCGGCGATGTTCTGGTAGAACTTCTCGCTTTCGCTGGCGGGGCTGGCGCCCTTGGTGATCACAGTTTCACTGCCCTTGGGCTGAGTCAGTTCCCAGTTGCGGTAGTCGAAGTTGTAGGAGCCCTGGGTGCCGATCACGTCGATCCAGCCGGAGCGGGGGCGGCTGTAGAGGCTGGAGATGCCCAGGGTGGACCAGGCGCCGCCGGCGTAGCGGACGGTGAGGAAGGCCTCGTCCTCGTTGGTGTCCTTGGCCCAAGCGACCTTGTCGCACCAGAAGCCGTTGCGGGCGAAGCCGCTGATTTCCGCGATCTCGGCATTCATGATCTGGAAGGTGTATTCCAGCAGGTGCACGCCCCAGTCGTAGAGCACGCCGCCGGAGATGGTCTTGCTGGACCGCCACCAGTCGCGGGGCTGGCCCCAGCCGCCCATGTGGGCGTCCAGCCGGTAGACCTGGCCGATCGCCCCCGAGCGGATCACCTTGACCGCCTGGAGGATGCAGCCATCCCAGTGGCGGTTGTGGTAGGTGCTCAGCAGCACGTCGCTGCGGCAGGCCGTATCGATCATCTCGTCGCACTCGGTGGTCGTGATGGCGAAGGGCTTTTCGCAGACGACGTGGCGGTGAGCCTTGAGGCACTGGATGGCCAGCGGCGCGTGGGTGTTGTGCGGGGTGATGATGGCCAGGAGGTTGACCTGGCTCTTCTTGAGCATGTCATCGACGGACTTGTAGGTCTCAATGCCCGGGAACTCCTGGGTAGCGACCTTGAGGCGCTCGGGGTCGAGTTCGGCGACGGCGGCCGGGGTCATGCCGGCCTTGGCCATCTCCTGGAGGTGGGCGCGGCCCATGTTGAAGGCCCCGCCGTAGCCGATCACGCCGACCTTGATGTTACTGGCCTTGGGGAACTTCTTCACGATCGTATCTCCTAATAACACATACCAGTAATGCAGACGACTCTAGCGGCGAGCACCGCGGCAGCCGCACTTAGCCCATGTCTTCCAGCACGGGCTCGTCCGGCAGGAAGGAGCAGGGCAGGCCCAAACGGGCAAAATACCGGCAAAGGGCGATGCACGCAAACTTCTCGCTGGAGTAGTGGGTCAGGCCGATCAGGTTGATCCGGTGCTTGCGGGCCAGGTCGTGGGCGGCCTGCGAGTGTTTGCTGCGGGCGGTGATGCCGGTGACGAAGGTGTGGATCCCAAGGGCGGCGAGTTGGGGATAGACGTCGGGGTCGTTGCCACCGCCGGCGATGAGGGCGAGGCGGCCACCGTCGATGAGGTCGTCGCCATAGGGCCAGATGCGGGTGCGGTGGCCAACGGCGGCGGCGGCGGTTCGGGCGAGCTGGCCGGTGGTGCGGCAGGTTGTGGTGCCGACGACGCCGCAGGGCCAGCCGAAGTACTCGCAGAAGTCGGCGGTCTTGTCGATTTCGATGGCGGCGGCGAGGGTGTTGGTCGTGGAGTAAGGGCCGCTACGATCCAGCGGGGTGTGCATGACGTAGAGGCTGATGCGATGGTCCTTCAAGGCGGCGAGATGAGATTCGTCGATGGCGATGAAAGGGCCGGGTTTCTTGCGGATGTCCCAGTGCATCGGGTGGTGCAGGACCAGGAGGCAGTCGCGGGCGTTCGCCTGCAGGAGGCGGTCGAGAGCGGCGGCGCTGGGGAAGACGGCGGTGAAGACATTGTGGAACTCGCCGGTGTTGTCGAGCATAAGGCCCATGTATCGCTGGCGAAAGTTGTCCGTGTAGAAATGGGTGAACGGCATACCGGACCAGTCGTCACGACAGTGAGCGAGGTCGAAATCGCGGTCGAGGCGGGTGCAGAGTGCTTCCGCTTGCATGCCGGGCCCTTCTATTCCGTCTTCTGCTGGATCAGCTTCCCGAAGCGCTGGTTGATCGCCAGGGCCGGGTCGAGGGGCACCTCGACGGGCTTGCAGTCCGGGGGGATCACGATCGTCGGCTTGGGGGCAATCTTCTTGCCGGCGAACTGCGGCAGCCACTGGCGCTCGGCTTCGAGCATCTCGGCGGCACATCTCGCGGATTTCCTTGAGCGTGCAGACGGCGGCGGTCAGCGGGTCCATGGCGACGGCGTGGACGACGTGTTCGGTGTCGCCGTGCAGGGCGGCCTCGGCGGCGAGGATCTGGACGTTGACGTTGGTCATGCAGGCGGCGGCGCACTGCGGCGGCAGGGCGCCGATGCGCGTCGGGTGCAGGCCGGTGTCGTCGGCGAAGGTCGGCACCTCGACGCAGCAGCCGTCGGGCAGGTTGGTGATGTAGCCGTCGTTGCGGACGTTGCCCATGAAGCGGAAGGGCTTGCCGGTGACGACGGCCTCCATGATGTAGGAGCAGTACTCGACGCTGCGGGACTCGATCTTCGCGGTCTCGAACTCCAGCGGGTCGTGCTTGGCGTACTTGGCCGGCCAGGGCCTTGCAGTACTTGTAGTAGGCGCCGCTCTCGCCGCCGAAGGTCGGCTCGTCGCAGTAGAGGTCCAGGGCCTTCTTGTTCTTGCGGAACCAGGGCACGTACTCGCGACAGGTGGCCGGTGGACTCGGTCATGAAGTAGCCGAAGTGGCGGAAGACCTCGCCGCGGACCTTCTCGTTCTTGTAGTACTCGGGCTTCTCGAAGACCTCGCGGAGACTGCGGGTAGAGGTCGCGGCCCTTGTGCTCGAGGCGTGAGGAACCAGTCCATGTGGTTGATGCCGCCGCAGGTGTAGGTGATCTCGCTCCTTGGGGACGCTGCAGTAGCCGGCGATCAGGTCCAGCGTCGTCTGCACGCCGTGGCAGAGGCCGACGAAGGCGACGGCGGCTGACCTTGCCCAGGGCCAGGCAGTTGCCGGCCATGGGGTTGGCGTACTGGAGCATGATCGCGCCGGGCTTGGCGAGCTTCTCCATGTCGCGGGCGATGTCGACGAGCACGGGGATGGTCCGCAGGCCGCGGAAGACGCCGCCGGGGCCGAGGGTGTCGCCGATGCACTGGTCGACGCCGTACTTGAGGGGGATTTCGTAATCCAGGCCGAAGGCGTCGAGGCCGCCGACCTGGATCATGACGACGACGAAGTCGGCGTCCGTGATGGCCTCGCGGCGGTCGGTGGTGGCCCAGACCTTGGCCGGCAGGCCGTTTTCCTTGACCATCCGCCGGGCGAAGGCCTCCATGCGGCGGAGTTTCGGCTCGGTGCGGTTCATCAGGGCGAATCTCGCTGTCGGCGAGGGCGGGCGTGGCCATGATGTCGCTCATGAGGGTCTTGCAGAAGACGACGCTGCCGGCGCCGATCATCGCGATCTTTCTGGGCATGGGCATCCTCCTTGGGACCGGCCGACGGTCGGGGGCCGGCCGGTCGGTGGGCATATTACCGCGTGCGGGGGGCGAATGCACGAACAGCAGAGGGGGAGACCAGCAGAAGAGGAGACAAGGAGCAGCTGCACCAACGGCATGCCTGGTCAAGGTCGGTCCGACGGCAACGGCAAGATTCCTCACCCCCGCATTCGGTTGTCTTACTTCCGGCTGCCTGAGGGGGATTCGGAATGACAGCCGCTGCGATGGCAATACAAGGCGCGGCGTCGAACGATCGAGGCCCGCATGTCAGGGCGCGGGGCGATAGCGGAGCAGCAGGCTGCCCGGGGCGCCGGGGATCGTGATGGACAGAGAAGGGAGCTGCTCGCCGGTCATGCGCTGCTCGGGCGCGGGTTGATGGCCTGGGCTCAGGCTGACCAGGTAACGGGTAGACGGATCGATCTGCTTGAGATTGGCCTGCATCGTCGGGAATGGGCTGCGATGGCGGCGGAGGAAGACGGCAAAGCCGGCCTGCAGGTCGGGGCGGTGCAGCTGATAGGCGCACCAGTCGTGGGCCGACGCGGTCAGCGGCAGCAGGGGGTAGAAATCGCCCAGGAAGAAGGGACGGAGGGCCTTGCACTCGGCGATGGCCTGGCGGGCCGCCTCCATCGGGAAGGCGTCATCCAGGAGGGTGAGGCCGCGGCCCAGGACCTTTTTGAAATCCGGGGCAACCATCTCGTCTTCGCGGAGGTAACCTTCGGCGGGGACGTGGAATCCGAACGTGAAACCGGCGGCGAGTCCGCTGCGGCAGCCGTAGGGCGTGAAATTCCAGATCCCGCCGCCGCACAGGGGGACCCAGCGGACCAGGCCTGCGTGCAGGCACTGGTCGCCGGTGTGCAGGTCCATGCCGTAGTCCAGGCCGACGACGTCGACGAAGTCGCTGGGCCAGAGCGGCAGCGAGCGCGAGAGGGTCTCCAGGTCGATTCGCCGGCCGCCGCTTGCGCAGTTGTCGATCCAGAGGTTCGGGTGGCGGCGGCGGAGTTCGTCCCAGAACTCGTAATGGCCCTGCACGTACTGGATCTCGGTCATGCCGACGCGGTCGGGGGTGTCGGCGGCCTGCCAGTAGGGCAGGGGGGCGAAGTTGAAGTCCTGGCGGTAGATGTCGATGCCGATCCGGCTGATGTGCGAGGAGACCAGGTCGGTGATGTGGCGTCGGGCGTCGGGGTTGCCGAGGTCCAGCAGGAAGTTGTCCCTGTCCTTGGGCGAGGCCAGCAGGAACTCGGGATGCTGCTCGTGCAGGACCGAGCCGCCGCGGACGCGCTCGGGCTCGAACCAGAGGATGAACTTCATGCCGGCCTCGCGCGCGGCGTCGGCGTTGGGCTTGAGCCCGTGGGGGAAACGTTCCTGGTTGATCACCCAACTGCCGACCTCCTGCCACCATTCGCGGCCGCTCCGGCCGTACCAGCAGGCGTCGATCCAGTAGACCTCGGTGCCGAGGGCGGCGGCGCGGGGCAGGGCCTTCATCTCGTACTGCTCGCCGGCCTGGCCGGTCTGGTAGTAATAAGCCTGGAGGCACTGGGCGACGGGGGGTATGGCGAGTTGGCCGTCGATTCGCGGCAGGTAGTGGGCCAGCAGCAGGCGGCGCAGGAGGTTGTTGCCGACGGTCGGGTCGGGGCCGTCCCAGGGCAGGACGAGGATTCGCGGGGTGCGGATGCGCTCGCCCGGGTGGAGCAACAGGCGGGTCGTCTCCATGCCAGCTGAGATATGCAGGGCCTGTTTGTCGCGCGTGAAGGTTGCGGCCCACTGGCCGGACCAGCCGACCGCCAGGACGAAGCCGCCGCCGGCCCGCTGGAGGTTCATGAAGGGCAGGACGCCGTCGGAGCTGCGTCCGCCCTGCGGGGCGAGGGTCTTGGCGGTGCCGGGGTTTACGTCGGTCAGGAAGGGTAGGAAGTCATCGATGCGGCAGGAGCTGCCGTTGGCGTGGTGCAGGCGGACGCGCTCGCTCGCTTCCATTGGCAGGCGCAGGTTCAGCGGGAGGATCTGTTCGAAGATCGGCGTGTCGCGGGTGGCGGTGTTGACGAATTCGACGACCCAGTCGATGCCGGGGGAGTCCGTGAAGGTGCGGACGTGGGCAACGACGCGGAGGCCGGTGGCCGGGTCGGTCCAGGTGATGTGGCGGGTTTGGCCGGACGGGTGCGTCTCGGTAGCCTGCTCGCGGGGCCAGGCAGCGAGGAACTCGCCGCTGGGCTTGCCGTTGTACGCAAACGAAAGCGGGGGATTCTCAACGAGTCCGGATAGCGAGTCCATACCAGGTCCTCTCTCTCACCAACTGTTCGACAACAGCAGCACTGGCGGGCAAGTGAGCCAGTGGCACGCGAACGAGGTCCGCGTTGAAACACTCACCTGCCTCGCTTCGCGACCGCGTTCAGTCACCCATCGGCTGGGCGATGCCCAGGTTCTTGAACAGGTACAGGCCGTCCTTGCCGGGGGCGACGATGTCCAGCCGGCCGTCGCCGTCGATGTCGACGACCTGGAACATGATGCCGCAGCCGGTGCCGACGCGCGCCGGGCCGTAGTCGATCACCTGCTTGGCGAAGTTCTCGCCGGTCCACTTGAAGTAGTAGAGGCCGACGGGGTCGTACTCGCCGGGGTCGTGGCCGCAGTGGGCGCGGTAGCGTTTGCCGGTGACCAGTTCCGGCTTGCCGTCGCCGTCGATGTCGACCCAGACCAGGTCGTGGTACTGGCTGTTGAACGGGTCGATGGGGTGCTTGATCCAGGTCCGCTTGCCGCCGGAGACGCTGCTGCTCCTACCAGTCCAGGCCGTAGCCGTGGGCCTGGCCGACGATGAGGTCGTTCAGCCCGTCGCCGTTCACGTCGACGACCAGGATCGGGACGCTGGCGCTGCCCAGGTCGAACTCCGGGTGGCAGATCCACTTGCCCTTGAGGGGATTCGCGGGGGCCTCGAGCCAGCCCTTGGCCAGGACGATGTCGCCCCGGCCGTCGCCGTTGATGTCGCCGAAGCCGAGGCCGTGGCCCGCTGCTTGCCGTCGGAGATGACGTACTCGCTGGAACTTGCCCGTGCCCGCCGCTGCGTCGGCGATGAGCTTGTAGAACCGCTGCGGGCCGCCGGGGGTGTTGGGGACGATCTCGAGTCTGGCCGTCGCCGTCGACGTCCCAGGCGCGGGTGGTCTCGACGTTGCCGACCTCGGCGATGACGTGCTCGGGCCAGGGCTTGGCCGGGTCGCCCTTGGGGTTCTCGCGCCAGCGGATGGTGTTGCCCCACCAGCCGCCGGTGACGAAGTCCATGTAGCCGTCGCCGTTGACGTCCATCGGGATGGTGGAGAAGTCGTCGAAGTACTCGCCCTCGGCCCGGACCGGGCCGATCTTGCACTTGCGGTCGAACTTCGGGCCGGGATACCAGTAGCGCGCCGCTGACGATGTCGAGGACGCCGTCGTTGTTGACGTCGAAGACGCCGCAGGACTCGTAGCGTTCGTCGGCGATCAGGATCTTCTGGAAACGTGGGGTCATATGCGACACTCCTTTCTATGCGGGCATGTCAGCCAGGGTCCGCGGCTTGATCCCCGTCTGGGGATATCCGCGGAGGATGCGGCGGCGGCCCCACCACCACACCGCGAGCCAGGGCAGCATCAGGAATACGTCCGAATGCCATAGTAATCTCGTGCGGATGAGACTGGGGCCGGGCGCAGGACTCTTTATCGAGCTTCTCTGTTCATAAAAGAAACGACCGAGACGTAACGAGTGTATCGTGCACGAAGGGATCCAGTCGCAGAACGAAGCACAAAAGGAATCCGGAAAGCCCCGAACATCGTAGCCGGCAGCAGTCAGCCACCGCTCGACAGCGTGTGTGCCAAAGGCCTTGCCATCCTCCAGCGTTCTGCCTGTCGGATCGACCACTCGCCAATCGCCCGTAGGCACGTTTGTTTCCAGACGCGGGCTCTGGGCCACGCTCAGGCTGAACGTCACGCAGATCGGTATGGGCATCTCCCTCGACCCTCCCCAGACGACAGCGCTTCCGGATGCGGCCATAGTTACCGATGCATGCAGCCGATCGGGCTCAAGTGTCACGGTCAGCCTGCGCTGCACAGCGACAGCGCGGGGACACACCATGTCAGCAATCACGAGAGAAACGAGGTAAGCTGGAACCAGCAGTGCCAGCGACCACAGCCCTACCCATACCGCCGACCATATCGGGCGCGACACCGGCACTCGCATGCCTTCCGGGTAGTAACCGACTGTCGAAAGGTCGGCGCCGCACTCCGGGCAGAGCAGTGCCGACAGGCCGCGTACGCAGTAGCCGCAGCTGCAGCAGCAAGGCTCAGCCGCGTGGCGCCCAACGGTGCGAAGCCATCGAAAGAGGCAAGCAAAGGCAACGAGAATTGCTGCCGACAGGGCGATCAACTTGAAGGCTGACCAAGTACCCATGCTTTCCTGCCCCTGTTGCCCAGGAACTGCAACTCCATACATTCGCAAGGAACCTACTGCCGCTAGTGGCGAGCGACTGTCATGCATACCTCGCGAATCCGCTCCGCGGCGTACTTCATGTTTTCCCACGGAACGTCCGGCGGGATCAGGTGGTCGAAGCCGGGGATGTAGCGGCCGAGCGCGATCATCCGGCGGGCCTTTTCGACCTCGACGTTCGATTTCGGCGCGGCCGCGGGCGAGGGCGCGCTTGTCCAGGCCGCCCATGATGCCCAGCGTCGGGTAGCGGCGGCGATAGTCGAACAGGTCGTTGCCGGCCTGGACCTCGAACGGCATGAAGACGTTCACGCCGTGGGCCATCATCAGGGGGACGAGCTCACCGCAGTTGCCGTCGGTGTCGACGGAGATCACGCGGACGCCGCAGCGCTTCGCGAGGTCGGCGATGCGGTCGTAGCAGGGCATCATGAATTCGTTGACCATCGCGGGCGAGATCAGCGAGCCCTGCTTGCCGGACATGTCCTCCCAGATATGGATCTGGTCGATCTGGACGTGCCGGGCCACCTGCTCCCACAGGTGCAGCCAGAGGGTCGTCAGGTGGTCCATCATGTCGCGGACCATGCCGGGATCGTCGTAGAAGGCGACCAGAAGCTCCTCGGCGCCAAGCAAGTCGCGCGGTGTGCCGAAGACGCCGAAGGGATAGTCGCCCACCCTCACCGCCAGACCCTTCGCGGCTGCGCGGCGCGGAAGGCGGCCCAGTCCTGTTCGATCCGGAGGGGCGCATCCAGCGCGAGCCGCTCCGCCTTGAGTTGCTCCCAGTCGCGGCGGCACTTGACGGGGTAGTCGAGGAAGTCGGGCATGCTCAGGCCGTCGCGGCGGTCGCGCTTTGTGATGCCGCGCTCGTCGCGCCAGAGGATGAACTCCTCTGTTTGCTCGATTACCTTCTTCTCGAAGGCGGGCCAGATGCCGGCGTGCATGGCGGGGGCGATGTTGTCGCCCTCGTAGCCGAGCGCCTGCCACACATCCAGCCGCGGATCGCTGCTCTCGCGCCGCCAGCGGTCGAGCGTCTGGCCCCAGGGATACCAACCGAGTCCCACGCCGAACGGCGCGCGGTCGATCGGGTCGCCCGTCAGGCAGCGGATGTACCGCTCGCCCTGGGTCAGCGGTGCGGCGGATGAGTACCGGCTGGTTGCGGTCATGTTACAGGGCCTTGTACATGCGGATGTAGTCACGGGCGATCTTCAGGTCCTCGACCGCCTCGGTCGCATCGCAGGGCGGCTTGCCCTCACCGCGGCAGACCTTCACGAAGTGGATCGCCTGCTGGCGCATCGCGTGGACCCAGGGCAGTGTCGGGATCGTCCGCTGCGGGGTGGCGCCGTTGCCGGGGTCGGAGAAGACCTCGACAGAGCCGCTGCGGTTGTTTGCCAGGGGGGCCGGCAGGCGGACCTGGATGTAGCCCTTCTCGAAGGCGACCAGCAGCGTCTCCTCCCAGTCGATCGTCGTGCGGTAGGGGGTCATCTCGATGACGCCGGCCACGCCGCTGGCGCTCTGGACGGCCAGCAGCACGCCGCTCTTTTCGGCGTAGGCGACCTTGTAGGGTTCGGCCAGCAGGTGGCGCATCATGTTGACCTGGTGGATGTAGTAGTTGACGAAGGAGACGTACTGCTTGTAGGTCTGCTCGTCCATGGCGGGGTCGCGCGGCTCGACGGGCAGATCGCCCGCCTTGTCGCCGGCATCGAGGCGGCCGATGAAGCCCGCGGCGATCCAGTCGCCGGCTGGCATCAGGATCCGGACGTACTTGAGCGGCCCCGTCTCGCCGGTCTTCTTCCACTGCTCCATAACGCCCTTGGCGTGGATCACGGCTGGGTCGGAGCGTTTGTGGTAACCGACCATGTGAACCGTGCCGGCATCGCGAGCGGCGCGGGCGAGCTTCTCGCCGGCCTCGACGCTGACGGCCAGGGGCTTTTCGGTGAGGACGTGCTTTACCTTGCCGTAGATCTCGGGCAGCAGGAGTGCGTGGCGGTTGAATTGCTGACTGGCAACGACGCCGTCGAGTTTCTCCTTGGCCAGCATGTCTTTATGGTCGTTGTAGATGTGGGGGATGCCGTAGCGAGCGGCGACGAGCTCGGCGGTCTTCTGACGGATTTCCGCCAGGGCGACGACCTCGCAGTCCTCGATGGTCACGTAGTTACGCAGGTGGGCCATCTGGCCCATGCCGCCGACACCGACAAAGCCGATCCGAACCTTGCTCATGTTTCGCCTCGCGCGAGATGACTGCCGCGGCTGGCCCGATCGCACGGTCGAGCCGGGCGCGGCATGCGGATCATTGTGCCCACAGCGCGGCCGGCAGGCAATGGGCGTGCGCTGGCCGGGGCTTGGCGCGGGTTGTATCATCCGGGCAGGGAAGCCGACGTTCCGGAGACCGGAAGGCCGCCTGGACAAAGGAGAAGTACGTGGACAGTCTTATCGCCAAATCGCTGCATCTGAAGTATTCGCCGGTGGCGATCCTCTGGTCGGACGAGAAACCCGAAGGGGCCATGCAGTTCGCGCCGGGGCGGTGGGGCTGCGTGATGGCTGCCTTTGCCGCGACGGCCAGCCAGGGCAAAGTAGCGGCCTTCGACCGCGAGACGTTCGGCTGCTGGGGCGGCGGGGTGGGGCTGGGCCTGGGCAACGCGTACGAGAAGTTCCCGGGCGGGCCGGAGTGCTTCTGCCGGTTCCTCTCCAGCGGCAACGAGTCGTCCCAGCAGGGCAGGGCGGTGGCCGAGGAGTGCGCCAGCTGGATGACGGGCCAGCTTCGCGAGGAGTTCCTCCTGGGCGAGCGGTACTTCAAGGGCCCGGAGCAAGTGGCGGCGTGGCTGGCGGAGTCGCCGATCACGGACATTCCCGCCAAGTACGTGGTCTTCAAGCCGCTGGCGGCGGTGGCTGGCGGCGAGCAGCCGCAGGTGGTGGTGATGCTCGCCGATCCCGATCAGCTCTCAGCGCTGGTGGTGCTGGCTGGCTATGGGCGGGGCGGGGCGAACCACACGATCATTCCGTACGCGGCGGGCTGCCAGACGATCGGGATCTTCGCATACAAGGAGGCGGCCTCGGGTCAACCGCGGGCCGTGGTGGGGCTGACCGATCTGTCCGCGCGAAAGTACTTGCGGCGGCTGGGCAAGGATTTGCTGAGCGTGGCGCTGCCGTACAAGCTCTTCCAGGAGATGGAGGCGAACGTGCCGGGGAGCTTCCTGGAGAGACCTACCTGGAGGTCGTTGGTGCAGGAGTGACGCGGCGCGGCTGAGCCGGCGGTTCGGCTTCTTGCTCGCCGGGCGAACCCTATGCGAAGGAAACAGAGCGCAGAGTAAAGGCGGGTGACTCCCTCCAGACCACCCGCCTCGTACCCAGCAGCAGAAACCGCGTTAGACCATCTGCATAGGCGAAGAACGCTTAGCCGGACCGCCGGGCACAGCGGGCCAGCTCTGAGACGGAGTGTAAGGCGGCATCGTTATGGGCGTAGCGTGCCCGCGGTTAGAAGCTTGAGAAAAGACGGTTAGGGGGCGGCTTCCGGCGGTTGGCCGGCGAGGTGTCGCAGCAGCGCGGGGGCCTTTGTCCTGGCCGGATGGACATGCGCCAGTTTGGCCAGCAGGGCCGCCGCGGCGGAGCGATCTTCCAGGGCGAGGGCGGGCGAAGGGCACGAGTCTGAGAAAGAGAACGGGGCGGGCTACACGCCCGCCCCGTATGAGGGAGTCACAACAAGCTTCGGTACCCAACTTGGATGTTCAATCGGCCTACGCCGTCCGACGACGGAGCAGGGCCAGGCCGCCAAGGGCCACCAGGCACAGCGTGGCCGGCTCAGGGGTAACCGCAAAGTTGCCGACGTAGGTCAGGCCGCTAGCCGTGACGGTCCCGTCGCCATTGTTGAAGGTCGGCAGAAGCGTCCAGCCTGCCGTCGGCATTCTGGTGCTCGATGACCGGATTCATGGTGCCGCCCGTGTAGTCCAGGGTCAGGCCGTAGGCATCGGTCGTGTTCGCACCGAGACCGTTGTTCATGCCCCAGAGGGTCAGGATGTCCGAGATCATGCCGGCGGTGCCAGGGGCCCAGCCGGTGTTGACATCGTCCACTTCAGGGCGGGAACCCTCGGCGGTGGCGGTGACGCTGTTGGTGCCGCTGAGTTTCATCGAGGTGCCCTTGAACGACTCGCCGTACTTGGTGCCGGCGATCGCGTCCTGAACGACGGAGTAGTCGGCGCCGCGGGCGACGGTGAACTGCTTGCCGTTGAGGCTGTAGCCGTACGTGTCCTGGAGCGTCCAGACGGGGTTGGCGGGGATGTCGTTGCCAACGGGAGTCGTCGAGTAGTACTTGCCGGTCACGCGCGGGCCGTCGACGGTGTAGGTGTAGTAGCCGATCTGGTTCTGCTGGTCAGAGATGCTCTGCTCGCGAGAGTCCCAGTTGCTGGAAGCGGTGTAGAACTTGGTGCTGTCGGACTGGCTGATGATCTCCTGGACCTTGTTCTGGCCGTCCGGGCTGGTGACGATCGAGCGGTGGTTCATGTGGTCGTGGCCGGCGATGTCGTACTTGACGTTGTTGCCGGCAAGAGCGGCGAAGAAGGCGTTCTGCTGGGCGGGGTTGGCATCCTGACTGGAGCCCGTCTGAAATTCATTGTCCTTGTGGTTTTGGCCGATGAGGTCCTTGTGGTTGAAGACGAAGGCCTGGGTGTGGTCGTTCTGCTGGAGGACGCCGGTGCCGCCGGAATTGCTCATCCAGCTAGTTTCCTGGTCCATGGTGGAGGTGTAGTAGGCCGTGTTGATGTCGAGCAAGACAATCTTGGTGCCCTTATAGTTGACGGCATAGCTCGAGGCCGTCCGGGGCGACTTGGACGGTGCGGGTAGCATCGCTGGCGGGGATGTAGTTGCTCTGGAAGAAGCTCGACGTCGGCGGGGACTCCGGAGCTGTAGCCGCCGTCCTCGTGGTTGCCACGCAGGCCGTAGAAGGGCATGTTGAGACCGGTAACGCCGGGCACGGTGCCCGCATTGGCGTCGAGGCGGGTCTGCAGGCCGGCAAGGCTGCCGTTGTCGGTGAGGTCGCCGGGTTGCACGACGAAGTCGACGCCCGCGGCATTGAACTGCTTGTTGACGGCGCTAATGATGTTCGTGGCGACGCTGTTGACGCCGGTGCCGATGGTGTCCTGGGTGTCGGCGATCACGCCGAACGTGAAGGCGTCCGCCCTAACGGACGGTGCGGCTACCAGAACGAGAGCGGTTACCAGAACGAGTGCTACTGTGCTTCGCAGCTGCATACGATTTCTCCTCCATCATGAGACCAGAAAACGACGATTCCCATGCCCTACATGGACCGAAAGGACCCAGGGACACGGTGCACGCCGATGCAGCCGCGCCCACCCCGGACCGACGGGGCGACAATTGACGCGAAGGGTACGGCCGCCCTGTTAGGACCGTTTGCCCGGCAAAGCTAGAAGCGGCGGAGAATCGTGCTAGCGTGCGCCTTGGGCTGCGCGAGGGTTCGGCTTGGAATGTATAAGGGCCAGGAGGCGTCGGGATGTCCGATGAATGTCGGACGGCAACCACGGCAGGACAACGCTACTGGGTTCTCGCGTACTTCCGCTGGTACAATTCCCTGTCATAGGGGCTGCGGCGGTTGGGGCAGTCCTTGCGCGGGCAGAGCTGGCAGTTCTCGAAGCGGACCTCCGTCGGGAAGCGCACCCCGCTGACGCTCTTGGCTGGCACCATCAGCAGGCTCTCGGTCAGCCTGATGCCGACGCGGGCGGCGCATGGGCCGATCAGGGCGAAGAGCGGCCGCTGCTGGGTGATCGGCCAGTCGTGCAGAGACCCGGGGTTCATCACCGAGGTCCTGTTGTGGGGGACGATCTGGCCGATGCGTTCGTTCAGGAAGTGCAGGGCCTTGCGCAGGGCCAGGTCCATGATGGCATCGGCCCAGTACTGTTCGAGCATGTCGCCGAGCGAGGCCGCCCAGTCGGCCAGTTCCGTGCCGCAGGTGGCCAGGTACGCGAAGACCTGCTCGGCGTGTTCGAGGTTGACCCGTAGGACGCGGCTCTTGAAGGTGACGGCGTCGATGGCGACGCTGTCGTCGCCGCGGGCCTCGACGAAGGCCTCCCTGTAGAGGGCCTTGGGCCGGCCGATCGCGTGCGCGGCTTGCACCAATCGGCGGACCTGGTCAGCGTCGGAAGCAGCCGGGTCCAAGTGGACCTTCTTGAGGACCTCATCGGCCTCCAGCTGCCAGGGGATGTCGTCGAACGTTACCGGGTCCATAGTGCCACCGGGACAGTCTCATGTACCACACAGGCGCGCTCCAGTATACGGCGGAACGCGCTGATCTGCACGACGACAAGGGAAGGGATGGGAAAGACATGCTTGCCGGGGTCGGCTGCAGGGTGTACTCTTGGCGCAGTTGGTGCGTGGTTGCGGGAACCACCCATGAACCGTTGCCAGGTAAGGAAGTCAATCATGTCCAGCAGGAACCTGTGGATCTCCATGCTCATCGGACTTGCGATGCCCGCGGCGGCGGCGCTGGCCGGACAGACGGTCTGCCCCTGCACGGCTGATACGTCGATCGCGAGCACGGGTCGCGAGGCCACCCAGAACAGCGGCACGGCTGAGAGGATCAAGATTAAAGGCCGCGAGAATCAGCTGCTGATGAAGTTCGACCTGTCGGGCATTCCCAAGGATGCCGTCGTTCAATCCGCGACGTTGCGGGTCAAGATGACCGATCCGAAGTGGAAATTCAACCAGGTGGCTGTCTCGTCGGTCAGCACGGACTGGGTGGAAGGCACCGGCCGGTCGGTCGACGGCGAGGGCGATGCCGGCGGTATCACGGGGGCCTGCTTCGATGCGGCAGGTCCGAAGGCGCCGTGGGCGCAGCAGGGCTCGACGATTGCGGACGTGACCTGGGGCAATGGCGGCAGCGTCGAGAACTACGGCTTTGCCAAGCCGGAGGAAGAGGGCTGGTGGCGGATTCCCGTCGACCCGCGGGTGGTGGCGGCGATGCGGGCGGACTCCTTCGGGCTGATCGTGCAGGAGGAAAGCGGCTGGTGGGCCGGCCGGAACGCGAACATTTTCGTCTGGAGCAAGGAGAAGAAGGGGGCTGCGCCGACCCTGGTGGTCGAATGGGGCGAAGCGGACAAGGCGGCTCCGTCACCGGTCAAGGACATCAAGGTTTCCACCGCCAACCTGGACGACGGCCAGGTGGTGCTCGAGTTCACCTGCGGCGGAGACGACGGGCAGAACGGCATGGCGCTGGGCTACGAGATCCGCTGCCTGGTGGGCGCGAAGGTTACTACGGAGAACTGGGCGGCGGCCAAGGCGGCGCCGCGGTGGCAGACGCCGCGTCCGGCTGCATCCGGCCAGAGGGTCCGGGCGTGGATTACGGACCTCAAAGCCGGGACCGCTTACAGCTTTGCGATCGTGGCGTACGACAAGTCGGGCAATCGGTCGAACATCGCGGCCAGCAACGTCGTCAAGCTGCTCAAGACCGACGCGCCGCGGCTGGCGATGCTCAAGCCGATCGAGCTGCCCAGCGGCTCGCCGGTCGAGGTGGCTGGCAAGATGGCGCTGTGGGCGACGGACGAGCTGACCAAGGTCGATCCGATCAGCGGGCAGGTGCTCGACGGCGACGAGCTATAAGGATACGGGCATCGCAAGGGCTCGCACGTCTGGGACGGGCGGAACCACGTGGTGCGCCTGGGGGCGACCAAGGGCGAGACAGCTGCGTTCAACCTGGTGATCGAGGCGACCGGCGGGGCGCTGGCGGACGTCACGGTCAAGCCGGGCGACCTGGTGGGTCCCAACGGCGCGAAGATTCCGGCCAGTCGCTTCACACCGCATCGCGTGTGGTACGTCAAGGCCGCCAAGGGCACGTACTATGGCGACCCGGTGCCCGTGCTCGACAAGCCGCTGCAGATCCCCGCGGCGGACAACAAGGTGGACGGCCAGAAGAACCAGTCGGTCTACGTGGACGTGGCGGTGCCGCACGGCATCCCGGCTGGGACGTACCGCGGGCAGGTGGCGGTGGAGTCGCCGGCGGGCAAGGGCAGCATCGCGGTCCAGGTGCAGGTGCTGGACCTGGAGATGCCGGACGAGTTGAGCTACATCATCGAGTTGAACTCGTACGGCAGCGGTCAAGACCGCGACGCGTGGATGGCGATGCACCGGCTGGCGCACCTGCACCGGTGCGGCTACAACGCGCTGGCGTACGGGCACTGCGAGAGCGTGACGGTGCCGTTCATGCCGAAGATCGAGGGACACGGGGCGGAGGCGAAGGTCACCGACTGGAGCGAGTACGACACGTGGATGGGGCCGCTGCTCGATGGTTCGGCGTTCGCGGACCTGCCGCGCGGCGCGGTGCCGATCCCGCACTTCTACCTGCCGTTCCACGAGAACTACCCGGAGCGGATCCGCGAGCACTACGCCAAGCCGGAGTTCTTCGAGGACAAGCCGCTCAACGACAACGGCGTGCTGGACTACGCGGAGTGGAAGGACAACCTGGCGGCCAACGACGTGGACATCCGCGAGGCGTTCGACAAGACCTGGCAGGAAGGGGCGGTGGCGGTGGCCAAGCAGTACCGCGACCACTTCATCGACAAGGGCTGGACGAAGACGCAGTTCCAGATTTTCTGCAATGACAAGCACTACTTCCGCGAGCCCAAGACGCAGAACCCCAACGAGAAGGGCACCTACCGGTTCGCCACCAGCCTCTGGACGCTGGACGAGCCGAGCTTCGGGCGGGACTTCCGCGCCCTGGGCTACATCTACGGCGTGTTCCGCAAGCCGCTGGTCGGGGCGCCGCTGAACGTGATCAGCCGTGGGGACGTGAGCCGGCCGGAGTGGCAGGGCGACCGCTGCGACGGGTCGCTGGATCTGGCGGTGGTCTCCAGCGCGCTGTACCGCTACCAGCCGCTGCTGCAGGCGCGGCGGATCCTGAGGGACGCGCGGCTGTGGTTCTACGGCGGCGGGAACGGTCCGCAGGGCGACAACGCGGGCCTGGTGGCGACCTACATCAAGACGTGGACGCTGGGCACGGAGGGCGGCCTGGCGTACTGGACGAGCTTCGCGTCGAAGGAATCGTGGGATACGCCGAACCAGCTGGCGGTGGTGCAGGCGGGCAATCACGGCTACGCCGGGCCGGTGGCGACGACGCGCCTCAAGGCCGAGCGGCGGGCCGAGCAGGACATCGAGCTGATGGACATGCTGGCCAAACAACCCGGCTGGGACCGCAACCGGGTGGCCCGGGCGGTTGCTGCGGCGGTGAACCTCACGTCCAGCACGGTGGCCAAGGGCGCGGACGACCCGGGACAGACGAGCTTCCGGAGCGTTCATGCGGCGGACCTGGCGAAGATCCGGTACGCGCTGGTGCAGGAGATCCTGGCGGCGAAAAAGGCGAAGACGGCGAAGACGGTGGCCAGTGGCCAGTGATCAGTGACGAGTGGCGAGTAGCGAGTAGCGAGTGGAGCCACAGCGCAGGTACGTGCGGACTCCGGGGCGCAGACGCCTCGGGGTCCGCGGCTTTATAATGGGCGCCTGCATCGTTGCCAGGTGCGTGCAAGGAGAGATGAGCATGGCGAATCGTAGCAGCCGGCCGAACGTGGTGGTGTTTTTCACGGACCAGCAGCGCTGGGACTCGACGGGCGCGCACGGCAACCCGCTGGAGCTGACGCCGAACTTCGACCGGATGGCGCAGCGCGGCACGCACCTGTACAACACCTTCACGTGCCAGCCGGTCTGCGGGCCGGCGCGGGCGAGTCTGCAGACGGGGATGTATGCATCGGCCACGGGCTGCTGGCGCAACGCGATCGCCCTGCCGGCCAATCTCAAGACCCTGGGGCAATGCTTCCGCGAGGGCGGCTACAAGACCGGGTACATCGGCAAGTGGCACCTGGCGAGCAAGGACGCGGTCCCGGCCGAGCAGCGAGGCGGCTACGAGTACTGGCTGGGCGCCAACGTCCTGGAGTTCGTGTCGGAGGCCTACCGCACGGTGATGTACGACAACGACAACCGGGAGGTGCGCCTGCCGGGCTACCGCGTGGATGCGCAGACGGACGCCGCTATCCGCTACATCGACGGGCATCAGAACGAGCCGTTCTTCCTGTTCCTCTCGTACCTGGAGCCGCACTTCCAGAACCGGCTGGACAACTACCCCGCGCCGGACGGCTACGAACGGCGCTACACCGGGCGCTGGGTGCCGCCGGACCTGGCGGCGCTGGGCGGTTCGACGCACCAGCACCTGGGCGGGTACTGGGGGATGTGCAAGCGGCTGGACGAGGCGCTCGGCCGGCTGATGGACGCGCTCAAGAGCCTGGACATCCTGGACAACACGATCATTCTGTTCACGACGGACCACGGCTGCCACTTCAAGACCCGCAACAGCGAGTACAAGCGGTCCTGCCACGAGAGTTCGATCCGCATCCCGACGGCGCTGTGCGGGCCGGGCTTCGAGGGCGGCGGGCAGGTGCGGCAGCTGGTGAGCCTGGTCGATCTGCCGGCCACGCTGCTGGAGGCGGCGGGGTTGCCGATCCCGGGCCAGATGCAGGGACGGTCGGTGCTGCCGCTGCTGCGAGGGCAGCGCGACGGCTGGCCGGATGACGTGTTCGTGCAGATCAGCGAGGCGCAGGTGGGGCGTGCGGTGCGGACGCAGCGGTGGACGTACTCGGTGTACGCGCCCGACAAGCAAGGCGGCAAGGACCCGGCGTCGGACACATACGTCGAGGAATTCCTCTACGATAATGAAGCGGACCCGTACCAGCTGAACAACCTGGTCGGGCTGACGAGTCACCAGGAGGTCAGCCACGTGATGCAGGAGCGGCTCCTGCGGTACGTCGAGAAGGTGGAGGGCCATCGGCCGACGATCCAGCCGGCCCCGAGCCGGCCCGGCGGGCAGAAGCGGGTGTACGTGGAGGAGGTCGGGCGGTAACGGCGGGGGCGAGGGGCGAGGGACGAGGGACGAGTAACGGCAACAACAACGACAACAGCATCCGTGGATTAGGTCGTTACGACGGCCGGAAAGACAACGACTGGATTCCTCGGGCCTGGAGCGTGACATCCACGCATGCGTTCGTTCCTGGGCTTTCAGAGATGACAGCAACGGCAACGGCGAGGTGCAGAGGCAGGCGATGAGCGACGCGGCAGACTTGATAGAGACGATTTCACTTCGCTGGGACGCACGGCTGACTGGCGCGGCGGTGCAGCAGGTCGCGGCGCAGGTCTGGGCGGCCAAGGGTAGCCCAGGTGCCGACGTGCAGGACCTGGTCGAGAATCTTCGCCAGGCGCTCAAGGGGCAACTGGGTCGCGCGGCCTCGCCGGCTGAGCAGATGCGGGTGATGGAGATCTCGTGCCTGTTCGAGCGGGCGATCGGCAACCGGCGGGAGGCGCTGAGCCTGGCCAAGAACCTGCGGCACCTGGCCGAGCGCAAGGGCGACGCACTGCAGCAGGTCCGCGCGGCCGTGCTGCTGGCGGAGGAGTGGTACCAGGCCAGCGAGATCGCGCTGGCGATCGACTGGAGCCGGCGGGCGCTGCAGGCGGCCAAGCCGCTGGTGATCAAGAGGCAGGGCGGCCGGCCGGTGAAGGTGCTGTTTGCCGCCGAGGAAGTGGCGCTGGCGTGGCGGATGGCGCTGCAGGGTGGGGCGGATGAGTCGGTCGAAAAGCTGCTGACGGATGCGCGGAGCGCTACGAAGCGGAAGACCCGGCGGGCGGGGCCGGCGTGCCGGCAGTCTGGTCACAGGTCCGGATGCTGCAGGGGCGCTGGGCGGAGGCGGTGGAGTACACCCGCCAGTGCCAGCAGGCGGCAGGCGACAGGCGGGACTCTCTCGCGATGACCAGGGCCCTGTGGGCGGGGGCTCGCGCCGCGGGTCGGCTGGGTGACCTGGCCACAGCGCGAGCCTGGGTCGATGAGGCCCTTGCGCGGAGTCGCGCGGCCAGCGACGTGTCGCTACTGATCTGCTGCCTGTTCGGCAAGGGGTCGATCCTCTTCTCGGCGGGGGACGATGCGTGGCGGGCGGCGGCCGGCGAGGCGGTGGAGCTGGCGCGGGCCTGGAAGATGGAGATCCTGCTGCGCTGGGCGGTGCTGGAGCGGTCGTGGATGCGGCTGGCGACGGGGCAGGGCGACCCGGAGGAGATGCGCGAGACGGTTGATGCGCTCGGCAAGGCCGGCGCGGATCCGCTGGAGGCGGAGGCGCGCTACGCGTTGTATCACGCGCTCAAAGCAGCGGGCAAGGATGGCCAGGCGGAGTATGACAAGGCACGGCAGCAGTTCGCGCGGCTGAAGATGGCCTGGCACCTGGCCAAGGTGGACCAGGGTGAGCCGTTGCTGGGCATGCCGGCGTGAGGGTTGCGAATGCCATCTGTCCCCAGACATATCGGGATCGCGATGGACATGCACGGCTGCCCGAACCGGTGCCGGCACTGCTACATCGGGGCTCTGCCGGGCGGATCGCTGAACGAGGACGATCTGCGCTGGGCGGCGGGGCGGTTTCGCCAGTACGTGCGGCCGGGCCAGGACAAGCCGTACTTCGACCAGCTGAGCGTGCTGTCGTGGGTGCGGGAGCCGGACTACTCGGACGACTACGAGCGGCTGGCGGCGCTGGAGGCGGAACTGAGCGACGGGCCGGCCGTGCGGTATGAGCTGCTGAGCATCTGGCGGCTGGCCCGCGACCCGAAGTACGCGGCCCGGGCCAAGCGCTTCGGGCCGGACACGTGCCAGGTGACCTTCTTCGGGCTGGAGCCGACGCAGGACTGGTTCTACCGGCGGCGCGGGGCGTTCCAGGATTGTGTGACGGCGACGCAGCGGCTGCTGGAGGCGGGGATGAAGCCGCGCTGGCAGACTGTTCCTGACGAAGCGCATCCTGCCGGACCTGGGCGGGCTGATGGAACTGGCCGAGCGGATGCAGCTGCGCCGGCGGGTAGCGGACCTCGGTAGCGAGTTCGTGACGTTCATCCACGTGCCGAGCTTCGTCGGCGAGGGGCGCAAGATCGCGCACCTGGCGGCGACGCTGGACGAGGTCGGGCAGGTTCCGGCGGAACTGATCGAATCGACGCGGCGGCACATGGGGCGACAGGATCTGTGGGTGACCGAGGCTGAAGCGACGGCCTGCAATCTGAAGGACGAGCGGCCGCTGGCATACTCGGAGCCGCAGTCGCAGGCGAAGTTGTGGCTGGGCATCGCGGCCAACTGGGACATCTTTCCCATCATCGGCAACGGCGAGCCCTGGTGGCGGTTGGGCAACCTGAAGCGCGACCCGCTCGAGACGATCCTGGCGAACATCGAGCAGGACAGGATCCTGCCGCTGCAGCTGAACAGGCCGGGCATCCGGCAGGACTTGGCGCGGCGGTATGGTGACCCGTCGTCGCGGCGGCTGGTCGGTTCGGCGGACGACCTGGCGGACCACTGGCTGGAGCGGCGCTGCGAAAAGCTCTACAGGCCATAGGATCCGCACCGCGACCGCTTTTCCGCGATATTTCGCGTTAACCCTATCGTGGCCACGTGCACATAATGGTAGAGGCAGGCGGCGTGCCTGCGCGGACGAGAGGATGTCCATGGCTGACAACCCGGACGCCGCCCTGGTGGGGCAGTCGCTAACCGGCGACAAGGACGCCTACGGCCTGCTCGTGAGGCGCTACCAGAACTGCGCCTTCGCCGCGGCGCTGGGCGTGCTGGGGGACCTGGACCTGGCCGGCGACGTGGTGCAGGAGGCCTTCCTGCAGGCGTGGCTGGGTCTGGCGAAGCTGCGGGAGCCGGAGCGGTTTGCCGGCTGGCTGCGCGGCATCGTCCGGCACATGGCGCTGCGGGCCCTGCGGGAGCTGGGGCGGGTGCAGCTGCTGGCGGCAACGCTGCCGCAGGAGCCGATCACGACCAACTCGGAGCGGCCCGAGGAGCCGGTCGAGCGGGCGGAGCAGCGGCAGCGCCTGCAGCAGGCCCTGGCGCGGTTGAGTGCGTCCAACCGCGAAATTTTGTGGCTGCACTACATGGACGGGTTGCCCTACGCGCGGATCGCGGCCCTGGTCGGCATCAGCGAGACCGCGGTGCAGGGCCGCCTGCAGCGCGGGCGGGGCGAACTTCGCAAGGAACTGGAGATGATGGAGAGCGCCTTCCAGAGCGGGCGGCTGCCGGACGATTTTGCCGGCGAGGTGCGGCGGCTGCTGGAGCAGGCAGGCCAGTCGGGCCGGCCGCAGCGGCGGATCGCGCAGGACCTGGCTCGCCTGGGGCCGCCGGCGGTCGAGCCGCTGTGCATGGCCCTGGAGAACGTGCGCGTTCCTGTGCGGCAGGCCGCGGCGCGGGCCCTGTGTACGATCGGGGACGTGCGGGCGTTGCGGCCGCTCCTGCGGGTGCTGTACGCCCCGGACCGCTGGCGAGTCGGCGCGATCTTCGAGGACGGCAGCATCCTGGGCATCCCGGGCACGCGGAAAAGCCTCCTGGAGGTCGCGCGCAGCGGCGGGCCCGGGCGGAACACGGCGCTGTATGCGCTGGCACACGCGAAGGGCGACGCGGAGGTGTACGAGGCGGCGCTGGCGATCTTCCGGGACCCGGCGGCGGAGGCCTCGGCTGCACGGGCGGCGATGGATGTGCTGTGCAGCGTGCGGCCGGAGACGGCGGTGGAGGTCGTTGCGGAAGGACTGCGCCACCGGCTGGTGCGGCTTCGCGGGTGGGCGGCGCGGCTGGCGATGGATCGGAAGATTCTGCCGCCGCTGGAGGCGTGCCTGCAGGCGTTGGGCGGCGGGGTGGACATGTACGACTGGCTCAACGCGGGAAGGCTCGTGCTGCGGCACGGCCAAGCGGGGCGGCAAGTGCTGCAGCGGTTGATGCAGACGGGCAGCGACGCCGAGCGCGACAGTGCCGGGCTGGCCCTGGCGCAGGTTGGCGATGCCGAGGCGCTGGCGCTGCTGCGGCGGCAGCTGCGGGAGGGCGGACTGCACCGCAAGTGGGCGAAGTTCATCACATGGGTATTGAGAGACATCGACCGTGGCCAATGAACAGCAATACCGTGCGAAGACGCGCCTGGTGGCTGTCCGCGGCGTGGGGGAGTACCGCCAGACGATCCCCGCGCTCGTGACGCCGGGGGACAGCGTCCTGGAGATCGGCTGCGAGTGGGGTACCACGACCTCGCTGCTGGCCAGGCAATGCGGATGCGTGCTGGGGACGGACATCAGCGCGGAGTGCGTCGGCCGCGCCGGGCAGATGCATCCCGGCATCCGGTTCGAAGTGCTGGACGCGTTCGACATTCGCGCGGCGCTGGAGTTCGGCATCGCCTTCACCAAGATCTACATCGACATGTCGGGCCTGTCGGGGTACCGGTCGCTGCTGGACGCCATCAGCCTGACCAGTGGATACGCGGCGGTCTTTCGGCCGGAGGCGATCGTCATCAAGAGCGGGGCACTGAAGCACTTTGCCTCGCACTGCGTGCCGTGGGAGGGGGTCGCGGAGGCGTCGGCCTTGCGCTACCCCATGCGGGCCGGGCAGGCAGTCGCAATCCTCGGAGATCATCGATGAGCGCCGCACCGGGTCGAACGATCCTGAGTCCCGAGCAGGGAACGAATCTGCTTGCGCCGCTGGGGGATGTCGAGGTCCTCGAGGTGACGCGGGCCGCGACGACCAATGATGTCTTCCGCGTGGTCACGCGGCGGCATGGCAACTACTATGTGAAGTTCCACACGGCCCGCTGGTACGCGGACCAGCCGGACACGTTTTTCGTGGTCGAGCGCGAGTGCGCCGTGCACGAGCTGCTGGCCAAGCGCGGCATGGGGCTGCCGTACGTCGCGTGGGCGGATTGTACGCGCGAGGTGGTGGACCGGTCGGTGTACATCTGTGGCGAGCTGGACGGGGTGCCGGTACCGCAGGCGATCCGCGAGTGTCCGCGGGAGATGCCGCGGATCGTCGCGGCGCTGGGGCGGTACCTCCGCCGGCTGCACGGCATCGAGTTCAGCAGGCCGGGCATCCTGTCGGGCGTGCACGCGCACGTTGCGCGGTCGACCGGCCGCGTCCCGCCGGTGTTCAGCTGGGACCAGCACAGCATGCACAGCGCCGAGATCCTGCAGCGGGAGGCCCTTCGCGACCTGGAGGACTGCCGGCGGCAGGCGCTGTTGCCGGAGTCGGCTGCGTGTGCGTTGGAGGGGCTGTTTGAGCAGGCTGCCGAGATCGCCGGGCCGCACTACGATCCGCCGCGCTTTACGGTCGGCAACTGCCACGTGTGGCACTTCCACGTCGCGCGGGGGAATCGCAACTGGGAGGTCCTGGGGTTCTATGACTTCGAGGCGGTCTCGGCGGGCAACGCCTCCGTGGATCACGCGGAACTGGAGGCCGGGCTGGCGCCGGCGGTCGGGTCGTTCGCATGGCGGGAGCCGTACTACGAAGGGTACGGATGCCGGCCGGACCTGTGCGGGCACAAGATCCACATGCTGCGGTACCTGCTGTCGGAGCTGCGCGGGCATCGCAGCGCCCTGGTGCCGGATGCGGAATGGTTGAGGTCACGCTGGCTGGAGTTGATCAATGCCCGCGACTGGGAGGAGTTCGCGTGGTATCCGCCGGCCCCACCCGCCGCACGAAGTCCATCGTAGACCCTTTCGCGATGGCCGCCGGGATGTCCCTTGACTTGGATTACAGATGTAGTATACTAGGATTACGACTGTAGGCAAACGCAGGCCCTGGCCTGGGCGCCGCAGATCATTCCGCGGCCCGGCCGGGCAGCTTTGCCGAGGAGGATCCCCGTCTTGCCGATGGCAACATGGCGGTACATCTGCGCGGCGTCAATTCCACATGCGGTCCTGGTGGCGGCAGCAATCCTGGCGCTGGTGGCGCTGTTGTTATGGCCGGAGGTGCGGGCCGCCCTGCGCAGCGCCGGCCATTCGCGGGGCTGACCGGCCCCGGCGTGCTCTACGCCGACCGCCTCCTGGAGATCACCGACGATTCGATCCTGTTTCGCGACTACTGCTTTCTGGCGGGCTCGAAGCGAGTACCGTTCGCGGACATCCGCTACATCCGCACCTGGCGGCTGACGCCGCTGAGGGGGGCGTGGCGGATCTCGGGGACGGGCGATTTCCTGACGTGGTTCCCGGTGGACTGGGGCCGGCCGTGGCGGGATACGGGCTTCCTGTTGGTTCGCAAGGGCAAGATCTTTCGCATCGGTTTCACCGCGGAGGATGCAGCCGCGGTCGGCGAGATCCTGCGCCGTAAGGGGCTGCTGCGGGAAGGATGAGCGGCCAGGTGTGCCAGTCGTCCACGAAGGACCGCGGCCTACCGATCCGGCTCGATCGTCAGGCGGTCCGCCTGCTCGTTGTAGCGGAACGGTGGGGACCGTTTGACGTAGCGTCGCTGCAGACTTTCATCGAGGAGCTCGCGGTAGTCGGCGGCACGCCGATCACGGATGCTCGGGACGTCGGCCAGGACGTACGTACGGCGGCGGGCCTCATCGAGCGTGACGGTCAGGCGTTGCGGCTGTCCTGGACGACCCGTCGATTCGCCGATCACCTGCCCGAGCGGATCGACCGCGCAGCAGATGCCGCTGTAGCCCCACTCGGAGGGTTTGCCGGCCAGGTGTGGCATCGCGTGGCTGGCGCTGAGCACGAAGAGGCGGTTATCCTGCGCCCGCGCACGCAGGGCCAGCAGGCGGTTGAGACGCCACTCTTTGCGCGAGAGCGGCAGGGACATGAACGGGGCCAGCAGCAATTCGGCGCCCTTGAGCGCGAGGATCCGCGCGCATTCCGGCAGCATATTGTCCCGACAGATCGAGATGCCCACCCGCGCAACGCCCAGGTCGAAGACGGGGAACAGTTCCGCCTCCCGGCTCGATCGCCGGCCCTCGTGCACCTTGCGATAGGCGCCGATCAGACCCCGCGGGCCGATCAGCGCCTGCGTGACGCAGATCCGCCGGGCCCGTCGCTCGTAGAAACCCGGCGCGATCACCAGCCCGGTCCGCCGCGCGACCTCGGCGATCCGGGCGATTTCCGGTCCGTCGATCCGCAGGGCCACGTCCTCGACCGACGGCTGCTTGGCGCCGATGCACCAGTCGCCGCCGGTCAGGCAGCACTCCGGCAGCAGGAGCAGTCGGGAGCCCTCGCGGGCGGCCTGTTCAGCGGCGCGGACGGCCCGGGTGATGTTCTGCTCGACCTGGCCCCAGCGGGCCGACGTGGACGCGGCGGTAACGCGGACCGTCTTCATGGCACACCTTTTGCACGCAGCCGCGGGAGGACCCGCGGACTTCCGGGCAGACTATCCGCACCCGCTCCGCGCGGCAATCGCAATACGATATTGAAGCCGCTGCCGGCAGCGGTTAGAATGAATATCGTACAAGCACTGGTAGCGGTTTCAGAATCCATGCACGGGCAGGCAAGCTGCCCGTGGCACCCAAGACAAGAGGTTTTGAGACTGGCTGTAGCACGTTCCGCGGCTGTTGCCGGAGGGTCCTGTCGTGCGAGTCCGCAGTCTGTGGTGCCTGGCTGTCGTACTGCTGCTGGCCATGCCGGCGGTGGGGGCGACTGCGCCAAGCCGCGGGTCGGCGTCGGGTTCCCCGGGCGGGGCAACGTCGCACCCGGCGGGCGGCGCGCGGCCGTCCCCATCGAAACGCTCCGCAGCACCTTCCGCAACTGCCAGAAGGCGGCGGCTGCGGGGGAGGCCAAGAACACGCCAGCCGGTGACGCTACCGCTCTCGGGCAGTACCGCAAGATGCAGCAGCTGGCCCGCACGTTTCCGGAGCTGCGGGTCAGCGGCGACGACAAGGCCAATCTCGATCACAAGGTCGCCGATCTGCAGGCGAAGGTGGCTGAGAACGCCAGGCGGCAGGCCGAGCAGGACCGGGCCAAGCGTCTCGCCCGCTCGAGCGGGGGCGGCGGCATGGGGTTGTGGGGCAGCGGTGGAGGCGGGGGAGGCGTATTCGGCGGGGGTGGTTCGTCCGGCGGCGGGGGATCCGTCAGCAGTGGGGGATCGGGCGGCGGGGCCTGTCCTCCGGGAACGGTTCGCGCCGGGAGCACCTGACGTCGTCGCGGCTGATCCGCGTGGCGCGGATCGAATCAATAGGGTGGAGAGGTCGCGGGAGTTGGTGGGCCGTGCCCGCCCTGCACAACTGCCGGCAACGCCCCACAGCCTGAGGGAAGCTGTGCCGCAACACGACAACGGCAGCGACGGATACCCTCGCTGGCGCTTCGGGCTCGTAACAGCTGCCGGCAACACCTATCGCCACTTCGCGATCATGTCGATCAGATGCTGCCCGTGCTCGGCGTCCTGCACGCCGCCGATGCCCAGCCACACCCCGCCGGGGCGGAGATTCTCCATGAGGGTGTCGACTTCGTCGGGGGCGGCCCAGATCTGCATGCCCTTGCCGGCTGCCTGGATCTTCCGGTAGACGTGGAGCCAGTCGGTGGCGCGGCCATGCCCGGCGCCGTAGACCCATTGGATGGCGTTGAGCTGCGGAATGGACAGCAGGCTGTCCAGGTGCTGCAGCGCGGTCGGGCCGTCGAGGTGGTAGATGCTCGCCTCGTAGAAGCGGCACTCGGCGGCGATGCCCGGCAGGAAGACGTCGTCGAACATGGCCTTGCTGATCATGCACGAGAAGTCGTTGCTGGGGACGTACCACTTGCGGGTCGAGACGAAGCCAGCCCAGGTGGTGATCGCCTGGTCATGGGCCCGCAGCATGTTGTAGAAGTCATCGTAAACCTGGTAGTACAACCTGGTCGATGTAGCCAAGCATCCGCTTGACGTCGTCGACGTGCTCGATCATGTCGACCGCCAGGTTCTGCGGGTCCCGCCATGCGGCCAGGCAGTCGCCCCCGGGATGGAAGTCGGTCAGGCCGGTGTAGAACTTGCCCCGGCCGGCCTCCAGAAGGATCCGCGTCATTTCCTTCAACTTCCGGTAGTAGAAGTTGTCGGGGCTGAAGCGGACCTTGTCGGCGTCCTTCCAGTCATGGAGGATCGGGACGGACCAGGAGGTGCCCTCGGTGAACTGCAGGTCCTGGCCGAAGAAGGCCGGGAAGACCTCGGGTCCGAGGTTGGGCCAGACGGTCGGCAGGGAGTCGCCGAGCCAGTCGGTGTTCAGCGAGCGGGCGACGGTCAGTTCGGCGGTGCGTGGAAAGTCCATCCAGCGGTCGCGGAAGCCGGCGTAGGTTTTGTCCGTGGGCCAGGGGACGACCTCCTTCTTCTTCGGCACGCTGATCCAGACCATGGGGCGATCGAGGACCTCGTTGTGCCAGAGGGCCTCCTGGCGGGCCAGGCGTTTCTCGTAGTCAGGTACGTGTTCGATCGGCATCAGGGACATAAAGGGCTCCGGGTCCGTCATCGGCTGTTATGGGTCAGTCACCAGGTCGGCTCGACGGGAAACCTGTGCGAGTGTCAAGTGGCGGGCAGGTCTTACGGATGTTTTTGGAGGGACTCTTGACCATGGTGCCCATCCCGCGGATCAACTATGCGGAAATCGCCTTGGCGATCGGCGTAGTTCTCGGCATGATCAAGGTGGCTGATTTCGAGAATCGGTCGCCACTGATCTGGGGCTGCCTGACGTTCGGGCTGGTCTTTGTCAGCATGTGGTTCTTCGGGCATCCGTTCGTGCGCAGTTGCCGTCGCCGGCTTACTGGCATACGGGGGTATGACCGGCCTCAAGATGATCCAGGAGGATTGAATGACCGATCGCGAGCGATTTGCCGCCGTCATGTCCTACCAGGCGTTCGACCGCGTGCCGGTCTGGTACTTCGGCTATTGGCAGGAGACGTTGGAGCGCTGGCGGGCGGAGGGGTTGCCCAGTCCGGACCAGATTCCGGCCCTGACCGGCATGGACCCGGACTGGGAAGAGGGGATGTGGAACATCCACGGCCTGGTGAACGTCTCGGCGATCCCGGCCGGTCCCGGCCGCGTCATCGAGGAGACCGACGAGTACCGGATCGTCCGCACGGGCCTGGGGGCGCTGATCAAGGTGGGCAAGAAGGGCAGTTCGATCCCCACACACCTGGAGCACGCCCTCAAGCCGACGCGTGAGGATTGGCGGCGGTTCAAGGCGATGGTCGACCCGGCTGATGCACGGCGGTATACCCCGGACTGGCGGAACGAGGTCGCCGCCATCAACGCGCGGACGCGGGTCGGATGCTTCCTGGCCGGCAGCCTGTACGCCTGCCCGCGGGAGTGGCTGGGGGTGGAAGAGTCGACGTACCTGATGTACGACGACCCGGTGCTGCTGGAGGAGATCCTGGAGCACCTGGCGGAGTTCTGGATGGCGCTGCTGCGGCCGGTCCTGGAGCAGGTCCGGTTCGACTTCGGGTATTTCTTCGAGGATTGTTGCTTCAACACCGGCCCCCTGCTCTCGCCGGACCTGTACCGCAGGCACTTCGACCGGTACTACCGGCGGCTGATCGCATTCTACCGGTCGATGGGCGTGCCGTTCCTGCTGATGGACAGCGACGGGAAGGTCGATGCGTTGATCGACTGCTGGCTGGACAGCGGGTTCGATATCGTCTTTCCGATCGAGGTGGGGACGTGGAAGGCTGACCCGCTACTGCTGCGGAAACGTTTCGGCAAGCGCCTGCGGATGATGGGCGGGGTGGACAAACACGTGATCCCGCGGGGCGAGGCCGCGATCCGCCGGCACCTGGAGCCGCTGCGGCCGCTGGTCCGCGAAGGGGGCTTCATCCCGCTGCCGGACCATCGCATCCCGCCACACTGCTCGTTCGAGCAATTTTGCACGTACGTCCGAGTGTTCAAGGAGGTGCTGGCGGGGTGAGCCGAGGCACAGCCGACGGGAACGGCAAGTGCACCGCAGAGGCGCAGAGGGCAGAGAATGCCTTGGTACAACAGTCACATCAGAGCCGCGGCGCCTACTGCACGACCACCCCTTGCAGCCGCTCGACGAGCTGTTCGACCATGGACTGCCGCTCGCGGAGTTCGGCCCGGAAGTCACGATTATCGGTGTGATGGATCTCCGGGCGAAGCTCCTGCCATTCCGCCTGGAGCAACTCCAGCAAGAGCTGCCGTTCCGCATTACTGACGGTGAACGTCCCTGGCATGATGCCATCCTCCTGGCCCTGGACCACCAGATCAGATCCCCGCGACGCCAGGGAATTATAGGCCCGGAGGCCGGGCTACACGGGGCGGCCGGGCTTGGCGTTGGGCACGGGCTTGTCTGCGCCGAGGGTGCGGCCGGCGGGCGTACCGTGGCCGGGCGCAGGCGGCGGCGCCGGTCTGGATGTTGCGGGCGCCGGGGCGGTCGCGGGTTGGCTGGCGGGGGCGGTCCCGGTGCCGGCTGCAGCGCGGGGTGGCCGCCGCCTTGCGCAGGTCCGCCAGCGGGCCATCCGTGCGGAAGGCCGAGGCGGGCAGGCCGCCCTTGTTCATCAAGTTGGGCGTAGCCTCCTGGTGCCAGGCAAAGCGGACATGGGCGGGTTCGGGCACGGCTTCGCTGCTGACGACGACCGTGTCGCCGTCGATCTTCCCATCCGCCTTGACGAACTTGCCGTCGCCAGCCGCGATCTCGAACCAGGTCAGCGGCTTGCCGTCACGGCTGGCCAGACCGCTGGCCACGTAGTCGAAGGATATGCGGATGCGGTTGCCCTCGACCTTCATGGCGCGGTAGAGCGGCCCGGAGTAGACCAGGCCCAGCCTGCCCGTAGGTATTGGCCAGGGCCAGCAGCGCCAGCCGCTTGCCGACGTTCTGCTTGTCCTTGGGGTGCAGGTCCGACGGGTCGGCGATGTCGGTGGTGACGATCATGCCCGTGCGCGGAATCGACAAGGCCGCTACCTGGGCCTCCCAGATGCCCGGCAGGAGGAAGACCTTGTCGTCGTACTTGTAGGTGGCGAGCTGCACGTAATAGAACGGGAAGTCGCCCAGTCCCCAGGCTTTCCGCCAGCCGGCGATCAGGGCCTTCATCTTCTCGAAGTAAATGAAGCCGTCGGCGCGATTGGACTCGCCCTGGTACCAGATCGCCCCGCGGATGCCGAAGGGAACCACCCCGGCCACCATGCCGTTGTACAGCGTCGTCGGGCGGCTGTTGTCGCTGAGGCGGCTGGGAGGCAGGGGCGGCAGAGGCGGCATCGGCTCGCCCGCCTTCTGCGCTGCGCGGGCGGCGCGGGTCCAGGCCTCCAGGGCCGGCAGCAGCGGCGAGAGGCCCTTGACCTGCTCCTCGTTCTGCCAGGCGACCTGCTCGGCGATGTCGCGAAGCTTCGGATCAGCCGCCAGGGCCTCGGCTGGGGTCCACGGTTCGATCCGCGTGCCGCCCCAGGCTGGCGTTGATCAGGCCGATGGGCACGTCGAGCTTCTTCTGGAGATTCAGCCCGAAGAAGTAGCCAGCCGCGGTGAAGCCCCGGACCGTCTGCGGGGTACACGCCTGCCAGCGGCCGTAGACGTCGCTGACCGGTCGGGGCGAGACGACCTTGGGCGATTCGAACAGGCGGATCATGGGCTGGTCGGCGCCAGCCAGTTCCTTCTCGGCGTCCTGCACCTGGCTGACGGACATGCCCATGTTGGACTGGCCGGAACAGAGCCACACCTCGCCGACCAGGATGTTCTTGAGGGCGATGGTGTTCGCCCCGGCGACGGTCATCTCCAGGGGCTTGGCGCTGGTGGACAGCGGGGCGAGCCGGACCCGCCAGCGGCCGCTCTCATCGGCCTTGGCGGTGAGTTTCTGGCTGGCGATGGAGACCGTGACGGACTCGCCCGGGGCGGCCCAGCCCCAGATCGCCAGCGGGATATCGCGCTGCAGGACCATGTTGTTGTCGAGGATTCGCGGCAGGACGACGTTGGCCCTGGCGGGGGAGGCGGCGCAGAGGCCGGCGAAAACGATGATGATCGCGAGAGTCATGCGGCGGGTTCTGGTCATGACGATTGCTCCTGCAAGTCTACTTCATGGACATCCGGGGGTGCCGCGCATCATAGCTCCGGCACGCCGGCATGGCCCTGGTCCGCAGCGACAACGCTGCGCCCACAGGACCATGGCACCCAGTGTTCTTTCTGTACGCAGGTCGGCATGATCGCAAACAACGCGGCCATGGCACCCGCCTGCCAGTGGCACCCGGCAACTTCCTTTTCACATCTACTTTGCCGCCGGCTGGGCGGTGCGGAACGCCGAGGCCGGGAGGCCTTCCTTGTTCATCAGGTTGGGTGTAGCCACCTGGCTCCACGCAAAGCGGACGGCGGCCGGGGCGGGTACCTCTTCGCTGCTGACGACGACCGTCTGGCCGTCGATCTTGGCATCGGCCTTGACGAACTTGCCGTCGCTCGCCGCGATCTCGAACCACGAGAGCGGCTCGCCGTCGCGAGAGGCCAGGCCGCCGCCGACGTGGTCGAACGAGACCCGGATCGTGCTGCCCTCGATCTTCATCGATTTGTAGAGCGGCCCGGAGTAGACCACGTCCTTCACGCCGTAGGTCTTGGCCAGGGCCCACAGGGCCAGCCGCTTGCCGACGTCCTGCTTGTTGGTCGGGTGGATGTTGCTGACGGTGCCGAAGATGTCATTGGTGACGGCCATGCCGGTGTTGGGGATGGACAGGGCGGCCACCTGGGCCTCCCAGAGTTCGGGCAGTTTCTGCGGCTCGTTGCCATAGCGGTACGGGGCGAGCTGGACGTAGTAGAACGGGAACTCGCCCTGGCCCCAGGCCTTCCGCCAGCCGCCGATCAGGGCCTTCATCTTCTCGCAGTAGAGCATTCCCTCGGAGACGTTGGACTCGCCCTGGTACCAGATCGCCCCGCGGATGCCGAAGGGCACCAGGCCGGTCACCATGCCGTTGTACAGGGCGGTTGGCTTGCCGTTGTCGGTCAAGGCCGGCGGCAGGGGCGGCATCGGCGGAATGGGCTGGCCCTTGGCCCGGGCCGCGCTGGCGGCCTTGAGCCACGCCTCCAGTGACGGCAGGAGCGGCTCGAGGGCACCGGTCTGTTGCTGGTTCTGCTGGGCGACCGTTCCGGCTATCGTGGCGAGTGCCGGGACGGCGGCGAAGGCCTCGGCCGGCGTCCACGGTTCGATCCGCGTGCCGCCCCAGCTGGTGCCGATCAGGCCGATGGGCACATCGATCTGCTTGTGGAGGTTGACGGCGAAGAAGTAGCCCACCGCGCTGAAGGACTTGACCGTCTCCGGGGTGCAAACGTCCCAGCGGCCCAGGACGTTGCTGGCCGGGGAGGGCGCCACGAACTTCTGCACCTGGAAGAGGCGGATGGCAGGCCGATCGGCTGAGGCGATCTCCTCGGTGGCGTTGATCACGCTCTTCATCTGCAACTCCATGTTGGACTGGCCGGAGCAGACCCAAACGTCGCCCACCAGGATGTTCTTGAACTGCACGGTGTTTTTGCCGGTCACCGTCATCTCGAGCGGCTTGGCGGAGGCGGGCAGCGCCGCGAGCTTCACCTGCCACCGACCCAGCGTGTCGGCCTTGGTGGCGACCTTCTGGCCGGCGATGGTGACGGTGACCTGCTCCCCGGGGGTGGCCCAGCCCCAGACCGGCAGCGGCATATCGCGTTGCAACACCATGTCGCTGGCGAAGATGCGCGGGAGGGTGACGTCGGCGAAGGAGGTGCCGGCGGCGAGGAGGCTGACGGATAGCACCATCAAGAGCGCGAGGCAACGACGGGCCTGAATCATGGGTACCCCTTTCAGGTATACTCGACGAAGGCGGGATTCTACCGCGGGGTCGACCGGGCAAAAGCAGGGGATGGCGCGGGTCAGGATTGCGATCCCTGGCTGCCCACATGCGTGCCGCACTCCGGACAGACGGGCCCGGGCAGGTGCGAGAGATCGTAGCCGCACTCGGGGCAGTAGGGGTGATTGCTGAGGATCGCTGCGTTGACGATCCACTCGCCGCCATAGAAGAGGTACAGTCCTAGTCCGATGTGCAGGAGAGCGGAGAGGGGCGAAGATAGAGTGTAGAGCCGGCTCATGCCCATGGACGGGGACCCGGACCACGTGGCGATCGTGTAGAACAGACCGCTGGCCAGGCCCGTCACGCCGGTTACGACCGTCCAGACGCCAAGCCACTTCACCAGCAGACGGAACAGTGTCTTGTACTTCATATCATCTCCTCTTTGTTGCAGTGGGAACCCGCCGGAACATGATCGGGAGCACGAGGGGTTCGAAGTCGATGGAAACCGAGACGATCCGGCCGCCGCGTCCTGCCCGGAAGGCCGCCTGCCGGACCGGCGCGCCTCGGAGGTCCTCGTGGACATCGAAGACGTCCGCTGTCCGGCGGCGCAGGCGGAAGGTGGCCGGGCCGTAGGTCATTCTCAAGCGGCGCGCCGCCGGCGATATCGAGATTCGTCCGTAACCGGGATGACGGTAGGTGCCCGCGTAGTCCTCCAATGGTCTCACGGGCTGGGCCGGGAGGCGGCGGCGCTGCAGCTGCTTTCGGCTTTGCCTTGCCAGCTGCGGACCGCCGACGGCGGATTTCCTGCCTGAGCCGCGCGGTCCAGCGGACCGGATCGAGGCCCAGGAGCCGGTCGAAGATGCCCAGGGTCACCGCCTCGATGAAACCGCCAGCGTAGGTGTTGCAGATCACCACCACGCCGACGCCGTCATCCGGCAAGAACGACACGCGGCTCATGCAGCCAGCCGCGGTGCCGCCGTGGAAGATTCGCGGCCGCTCGCGCCAGGTCTGCGTCACCCAGCCCATTGCGTAGTGCGTGCTCGCCAGGTCGCCGCCGGTCAGCCACGGGACCGCGGCAGCGCAGACCTGTGGGGTCCGCAGCTCCCGCACGCGGCGGGCAGACAGGAGGTGGCAGGCATCCGCCCGGCCGCCGCTAGCCTGCATCCGCAGCCAATGGCACATGTCCGATATGTTGGAGTGCATGGTCTGGTCGGCGCCGTTGGAGCGGAACATGTCCGCTAGGGCCAGGGACCTGGTCCATCCCTGGAACCACGGCCTGCGCGGCTGACCCGGCAGGTAGCCCACGGCCAGGTCCAGGCCGGCAGGTGCCCGCTCGGGCCGGACGGGCAGGTCGCCGGCGAAGCAGGTGGCGGTCATGCCCAGCGGCTGAAGGATGCGTTGGCGGACGAACTGCTCGTACGGCATGCCGCTGAGCCGTTCGATCAGGGCGCCGGCTGCCAGATACATCTTGTTATTGTAGAGGTATCCGCGGCGGAACGGCTGGGCAAACGCCAGGTGTCGGAGGCGCGCCAGGCGCTGCGCGCGGGTGTCGAAGGGGTTGAGTTCGTTGTGCGGGGCCAGACCCACCTGGTGGCTCAGCAGGTCCCGCGGCGTAGCCTGACGGGTGGCGATTGGGTCCGCCAGACGGAAAGACGGCATGTACTCGCGGACGGGCCGGTCCCAGTCCAGCAGGCCCTGATCGACCAGGATCGCGGCGGCTGTAGCCGTGAACGATTTCGTGCACGAGCCCACGGCAAAGAGGGTCCGGTCGGTCACGGGCCAGCCCCGGCGGACCTCTCGCAAACCATAGCCGGCTGCGTGCACGATCTGGTCGCCCGCGACGACGCCGACGGCTGCGCCGGGGACGTCCCAGGCCTTCATCTCCCGACGGACGAGTCGGCGAATGTCAAATGTCCGGAATGAGGCGCGATCGAGAGTCGGAGGTGTCATGCGGGCAGTATATCGTGGCGGAGGCAATCAAGCCTTGGCGATCTTCTTGTGGGCGTGCGACGGCGCCTCGGCCGAGGCCGTCTTGACGGATTTGCTGGTCTTGGCCGTGGCCGATTTCTCGGGGCGGGCCTTGGCGGGCTTGGCATCCTTGGCCGACTTGTCCTTGCCGGTCTTGGCGTTCTTGTTCTTATTCTTATGGGAGCCGTCGTCGAGCCACTCGACCTCCTTGAGCTGGCCGGCCACCTTGCCCTTCCAGAGGGAGTCGGCGGTGATGGTGTCACCCTTGCCGGCCTGGAGCAGGCTGAACACGTGGTCGATCTCAGCGGTGGAGAGGGCGAGCTTCTGGAGCTTGTAGTCGGGCTGGAGGGTATAGACGGCCTTGCCGGTCATGGACGCTGCCGCGGAGTTTTCGGAGATCCGCTCGCGGAGCTCGCGAGGGCTGACCTTGGCCCCGACCTCCAGGGCCCGCCAGACTACCACCGACACGGGCTTGTCCTTGGTGGGGGCCGCTCCGGGCTTGGTCGTTCCGCCGTCGTACTGGAACAGGTGGAGCACGCGGAAGGCGGTCCCGGGCATCTCGATCGCGGGGACCGTCTCCGTCGGGGCGGCGGCTGTGCCGGAGGAGGAACCTTGGCCGGCGGTCTGGGTCTTGGTTACCAGGTCCGGATGAGGTCCGGTAGCCTCGGCCAGGGGCATGGGGATGACGGGCCCATCGAGAAACGAGGAGTCGGCGTGAATCCCGACGCGTCCAGCCGCCATCAATACCACCAAGAGCCCCGTCAATACGAACACATGCCTGGCCATCGAAAGGTCTCCGCCCGATCGTGGACTTACCGTCGCGGCGCGCGTGAATGCCCGCGTTTTGTTCATATCGGTAATCACGCGGGGGTTGTATTAGGCAAAGCCCATCAGGATCGTCATGGCGAACATCCGCCAGACCAGGGCCGTTTCGGTGATACCCGCCCCGGCCATCTCCGCCAGCAGATTCTCGGCCGTGTGGCGGTACTCGGCGTCCAGGCCCTGCTCCTTCATCGAGCGCTTCAGGGCCCAGCGGGCGTCGATCTCCTCCGGGGTCGCCCGGCCGACGGAGATCCACCCGGCCGCGTGGCGGTCATGCAGGCGGCGCCGCTGGGAGCCGACCCGCAGGCCCCAGGTCGGCCCGGCAGCCATCTGGTCCATCAGCAGCAGGCACCCGCCGGGGGGCAAGGCCCCGGCGATCCGGTCGAAGGCGTCCTCCAGCCGCTGCGGGGGCACGTGGTGGAAGACCAGGGACGAGACCACCAGGTCGCAGGTCGGGACGTCGCAGGGCAGCAGGTCCGCGTGACGGATGTCTACCCGGTCGCCGTAGCCGGCCAGCTTGGTCCGGGCGACCCGGAGCATGGCCGGCTCGCCGTCGATGCAGATGGCCCGGGCGTTGGCAAACCGCTCCAGCACGCGCTGGGCGAGCGCCCCCGTGCCGCAGCCGAGGTCGACGAACGTGAAGGCGTCGTCCTCGTCGAAGGGTACCAGGTCGACCAGCATCGACAGGCCCGCCTCGTAGCCCGGTCCGGCCAGGATCGGCTGGAGGCGGTCGTAGTCTGCGGCGACGGTCGCGAAATAGGTCTCCTCTGGCAACGTCATCGGTTCGCTTGTCATGATCGATCCCCTTTCACCTTTTCCAGAACCGCCACGTAGCTCGGCCTGCCCGATTCGAACACTCGGCTGACCCGCCAGCCGGTCCCTTCCACGATCCGCCGCATCTCCTGGACCGACACCAGCAGGTAGTCGAACCACGGGCTGGCCAGGTCCTTGTAGCGGACCCGGATGCGCGCCTGCCCGGCCATCCGGCCGCGACGGCGGTTCCGGCGATGGTAGCGGAGGTGCGCCGGTTCTTCGGTCTTGTACGGGTCGAGGGACTCCGCCAGGATCCGCGCGCAGGGTGAAGTCATCCTGGCAAACCGCTTGAGCAGTCGCCGCGCCCCGGCGAGGCTGGCGAACAGGCCGAAGTTGTTTCCGAACATCACGGTCGTGTCGAACGTATCCCAGCGGGGGCCGGCGTCGGTGATCGACGCGACCTTTGCGTGCTTGACCCCGCGCAGCTTGCAGGTCCGGATCGCCAGCGGCGCGACATCGATGCTCAGGACGTAGTGCCCCTTGGCCTGCAGGTGCAGCGCGACGCGGCCGGCGCCGCAGCCGACGTCAAGCACCCGCCCGCGGCAAGCTCGATCGCCTGGCGCTGGGTGACGGGCCACTCGGCGAAGGGGGCGAGGTAGGCGGCCGGCCCGCCGGAGGTCGAGATGAACCCGTCGTCCCGCTCGACGATCTCGGGGGTCTTGTTGCAGCCACAGTGATAGTCGTACATCTCGCGCCCGAAGGCGTCCTGATCCGCGCGAGCCTGACCATGGCGGTCGCTCCTGTTCTCTCAATAGGTACCGCTGCACACCAAACGAAAAAAGCCCGCTCATCGGAGCGGGCTTTCGGGGATTCAGGTTACCTTCTGCTTCCTACCCGGGCCCGCTCCTTTCGCAGAGCGCAATGGCAATAGCCGGCGACTTGACGTCGGCTACGCAAGCGTTCCTGAGGTTCGGGCTGGTTACGTGTCTCATATTGCAGGAATATAGAGCATCCCCGGACGGATGTCAACAGGATTTTCGGGTATTCTCACTCGTCGCCCTCGAAGCTGGGCCGCAGGGCGTGCCGGAACCGCACGCCCAGGGCCTCGCCCTCGCCGTACAGCAGGGCGACGTTGTTGACTGCCAGCTCCCACCGCAGGTCGAGCCCCTCCAGCAGGGCCATCACCTCCGGCAGGTGCGCCGCGAGGGCGGGATTGTCCACCAGCGTGATGTGCGGCAGCCAGTTGTCCGGGTGGTAGAGGTCGCTGACCCCGCTGGCGGCGAGGCTGAGGTGACGCCACAGGACGTGATGCACGGCCGTCAGGACCGGCCCCCGGACGATCGGGATGTACACGACCGTGTGCCGGCCGGTGCAGACCCCCAGCCCGCTGGTCCGCACGCGAAAGCCCGGGTTGGACGCGGAAAAGCTCAGCAGCGTCGCGGCCAGCACTTCCGGGTCGTACTCGTCCGCGACGTGATAGGAAAAGTGCGGGATGGGCGTGACGCACAGGCCGGGCAGGCCGGTGGCACGCTCGATCAGGCCGTGCAGCTCGGCGATCCTGTCCTGGTCCGGTGCATCCAGCAGCGATACGACGCCTTGCATGGGGTCTCCTGGACCGAGTTTCAACGCCTCCTGCTCTGGGTGCCACGGGCAGCTTGTCAGTCCGTGCATGGGCGTTGGAGCAGCCCTTATAGGTTCTCGTACGCCTGCCGCCGATCGCGCCGCCGGGCCAGTTCGCTGACGTAGCGAACGCCCAGGGTGTCGGCGTGCTCGCGGGCCCAGTCGCTCAGGCGGGTCGGTCCGGCTGGCGGCGAATCCGTGCACAGCAGCCCGCGCATCAGGCCGGCGATCTCGTCGGCGGTGATGATCTTGTCCTTGACCAGCAGGCCCATCAGCCACGTGGCGCTGGCGGCGATCCGCGGCGGCATGGATACGATGGGGCGTCGTTTGCCGATGGCGGCGGCGATGGTCGTGACCAGCTGCCGGTAGGTGAAGGTCTCCGGGCCGACCGCGTCGATGGTGACGTTCTCGCGCAGACTGCCCTGTTCGACCGCCAAGGCGGCCAGGTCGTCGACGTAGATCGGCTGGAGGCGATAGTCGCCCTTGCCGAAGACAGCGAAGACCGGCAGGCGGCGCAGCGTCCAGGCGATGTTGTTGATGAGGATGTCTTCCTTGCCGAACAGCACCGCCGGGCGGAGGATCGCATGGGACAGGCCCGTCTCCTTGAGCGCCCTCTCCAGCAGCGCCTTGCCGCGGAAGTACTCGAGGTCGCTGTCCTCGGACGGCTTGGTGATGCTGACGTGGACGACCCGCTGCACGCCGCTACGGACGGCCGCCTCGAACAGCCGGCGGGTGTTGTCGATCGCCGCCGCGTGGGTGAAGTCCCGGGCGTTGTAGCGGACCCAGTAGGTGTTGTAGAGGACAGCCGCCCCGCGGAGGGACTCCGCCAATTGGTCCGGTTCATCGAAGTGGAACGGGTGGGCCTCGACCCGGCCGGCGAAGGGGTCGGGCCGGTCCGGGGAGTTGGTCAGGGTGCGGACGCGGTGGCCGGCCTGCAGCAGCCGGGTGGCGATGTACTTGCCGGAGTAGCCGAAGGCACCGGTGACGACGTGGAGGTCCTGCTGCGACATTGAGTGCTCCAGTCTGTCCTCGTACGATCGAGCAGGGCATGGTCCTGCAACGGCGCAGGGCCATGGCACCCGGCTTGAGAGTATATGCCATGGCGCGCACGCGAGCGCGTCACCGATAATCCTCCCGCACCGGGCAGAACACGTCGATGAACCGGCAGAGGGTAAGGGCCTTGCCGCTGTGGCTGACACCGGGCGGGATGACAGCCACGTCGCCGGGCCGGATGCGCCGCACCTCGCCGCCGACGGTCATCTCGAACTCGCCCTCCAGGACGTTGGTCACCTGCTCGTGCGGGTGGCTGTGGGCCGGCAGGACCGCGCCCGGCTCGAAGGTCCAGTAGGCCGTGGTCATGCGGTCCGAGTGCACGAAGCGGGCCCGCGTGCCCGGGACCAGGACCTTCTCCGGCTGATCGTCCAGTTTCACGAATGGCATGCTCAACGTCTCCGTTGGTACAAGCACCCGATCTCCGATGCCCGCGTCCGACACCCGTAACCCGTTACCCGTGCCCCGCTACCCGTTACCCGATTCCCGACCCGTCACTGCAGCTTCGGATGCAGCTCGAAGAACTCCCAGATGACTCGGGTGGCGCTGAAGTCCTGGCTGGTCGGGCCGAGCACCCGGCTGCCCAATCGCCCGAGCGGCGCCCCGGCCACGTGTGCCCGCCGCCCTCGACGGTGTAGACGATCACAGCCGTGCCGGCCTTTCCCGCCAGCCACGTCTGGCAGCGGACACGCATCCCGTCGGACGACTTCGGCTCCAGCACCGTCTCGCGCGGCTTCTTGTCGGCGAAGCCATCGGCGGCGAGCCACAGCCCCGTCGTCGCCTCCACCGACAGCACCCGCCCGTGGATGTCGCCGCGGACCTCGCCGCCGGCGTACGGCACGAAATCGTCCGCCGTGCCGTGGATCATCAACACGGACACCGGCTGCGTGGGCTTGCGCTGCCCGGCCAGGTCCTCCGCGAACGTCCCGGCGACCGTGGCGATGGCGGCGATCTTGCCCGCCAGCTCGCAGCCCAACCGCTGCGCGAAGATCCCGCCGTTGGAGATGCCGGCTGCGTAGACCTGCTTGCGGTCGACGGAGAACATCGTGGCCAGGCGGTCGATCAGCACCGAGACGAAGGCCACGTCGTCAGGCGGCGGACCATCCTCGCCCGAGCGGGGCGCCCGTCGTTCCAGTGGCCCTCGTAGGCGTCGGGGTAGACCACGATGAAGCCCTTCTGGTCGGCCAGTTCGCTGAAGCCGCTGTACCGGGCGATCTGCTTGCCGCTGCCGCGCCCGCCATGGAAGACCAGCACCAGCGGCACGGCCTTGCGCGAGTCATAGGAGGCCGGCAGGTGCAGCAGGTAGGTCCGCTCGCGGCCGCGAATCTCGATGGGACCCTGCCAGTCGACCGGCTGCGTAGCCTGGCTGGCCTGGGTGGATGCTGGCGCCGGGGCGGCGGATCGGCGGCTCGCGCCAAGGCAACCGGCCGGCAGGATCGAGATCAGACCACACATCAGCAGATAGACGTTGCGCCCGTTGCGGTATCGCATGGTTTTGTCCCGGTTCACTCCGGCGGGGGCTGGGCGGGCGGCTGGGCGGGCAGCTGCCAGACGAACAGGGGCAGCGAGGCCAGCTGCACGCCGTCCACCTGCAGGTCGATCGAGTACTCCCCGAACCGCTCGAACCGCACGCTCTGGAGGTTGAGGATCGCGTTGATCGCGCACGAGGAGACGGCTTCGTGCATCCGCACCTGGAGCTTGCCGTCCAGGGACGGCACGACCAGCCGGCCGTCGGCGTCGATCATGTTCACCCGGATGCGGTGCTCGCCGCGTTCCTCGCGGCCGAACCGGAGGCGCATGGCGACGGAGCACTGGGGGTGGACCGCGGGCACCTGGCGGACGTGGATGGAGTCGAACGTGCCCAGAATGTTGAGCTTGCCGGCGTTGTCCGTGGCGGCGTCACAGAGCACGAAGGTCTCGATTTTCATGCGTAGCTCCCGGCCCCCGCTCGCCAAGGCTGTCCTTGTACCTGCCATAGCATCCCGCCTCGGCGAGGCGCTGTCAACGAGGGACAGGCGCCTTCGGAAATGGGACGGGGCATCCGGTGCGGGGGTGTGGAGGGAACACGGAGTCACCGAGAACAGGGGAGAGGGGCGGGATCCTCTGGCTTCATCAAGACGCCTTTCTCCGTGCCGGCCCTTAGCCCCGAGCGTAGCCGAGGGGTGCCTGCGTGGTTCAACAATACACGCCAGCCGGACTCGTGGCCGGCCGCGCATGGTGTTGGAGGGGAGTGCGGGGATCAGACCCGGCGTCAGTGCCTTCAGTGGCGCGGCCCGAGGCGGCTGGTCTCACGGGCGGCGCCGAACTCCACGACGTTGCCGTCCGGATCGACCGCGCGGAAGTCGATCTCGCCCCACTCCTTCTCCCGGGGCGGACCCTCCGGCTCGACGCCGGCCATCCGCAACTCCTCGTAGAGACTGTTGAGATCCAGCGACTCGAACTCAATGTGGAACGCGGTCGGCTGCCTCGCCTGCCAAAGGCCCAGGCGCCCATGACCGATCCGCAGCATGGCGAACTCGTCCGGCCGGTGCACCACGACGCGGGCTCCCGGCAGTCGCTTGTAGAACTCCAGCGATCGCTCCAGGTCCGAGACATGCAAGGTGAGTCCGGCCAGCGATGCCTCTTCCATGAGTGATCCCCCTATTCCTGAATCAATCCCAGAATACGCTATGCCGCGGCCGGACTGTTTTCCACAGCGTGTGGGGACATGCGGGTGACTTGCCGGGTTGTGTCGCGTGAAGTGACGGCGACGATCACCTGCCGATGGCGGACGGCGCAGCCGCCGCATCGTGCTGCGGCGCATCATCCGTAGTTTTGTGTGTGCGTTGCTGGCACACGAGTACGCCATCCAGGGCCGGCAGCGGCGTGAGCGGGGCCACATCGATCTGGGGACACTCGCGACGCATCTGCTCCAGGACCCGGTGCGGCCAGCCGGTCACCAGGTACGCGACCCCACCTTCGCCGAAGGTCATCTTGCCGGGATGGTCCAGGCCCAGGTAGGCGATCCGGTCCCGCAACGGGTAGATGCGCGTGGCCACGTGGTCGGCCGGCCGGTACACGAAGACCGGTCCGGCGCGACGCGGCAACGGGCGGCCAGATCGTCGATGGTCCGGCGAGGTTCGTAGTACGCCTGGTAGTAGGCGTGGAGTGAGTCCGGGGTCGTGTGGCCCTGCAGGATGTCGTCCTGCAGGCGGCGGTCCATCTCGCGCAGGCCGGCCCCCATCACCAGGTAGCCGTAGAGCGCGGCCAGGCCCAGGGCAGACCACCCCACTTGCGGACGCATTGCCAGCCGCTCCCCCAGGACCTGCGCGCTGACGGCCGCCAGCAGGGCCAGCGGCACGGCCCCCGGCACGAAGATCCGGCAGGGAGGCTGGTCCCCGCGGATCCAGCTGCACACGAACGGCAGCACCAGCATCGACAGGCACATCAGGTATCGTGGGTTCAGGAGATCCTGTGCCGCCGGTCGCCGGATCGCCAGCAAGACCGCGCCGACCACCAGCAGCCCGGTCAGCACGTGCCGGCCCGACACCAGGGATGTGAGCATCCGCGGCAGCAGGACGGTCAGGGTCTGGCCATGGAACCGGCCCGCAGCCTGTACCGTCGGGTTGTGCACAACAGCGTCCCACATCGGCAGGTAGAGCATCGTCGCCCCGGCGATGCCAGCCGTGATCGCCAGCGTCGCCAGCAGGTACCGGTCCGCCAGGTGGCGCAACCAGGGGGCCGTGGGTCCTTGCCCCGGGCCGCGCAGCGCCCGTCCTGCCGCCATGGCGGCGTAGAAGACGGCTGCGCTCAGCAGGAAGTACAGGTTCGACGGGATCGCATACAGTGCGAGCAGGGCGGCCGCGGCCGCGAATGCGGCGTCGTGCCAGCCGCCCCGCTCCTCCAGCCGCCAGAGCCAGTAGACCATGGCTGCCAGGCACACCGAGCTCGAGGCTGTACCCGCGGATCTGGGCGGCGAAGTCGAAGAACGGGATCGTTGTCGCCAGGACCAGCACCCCTACGCACGCCGCCTTGGCGCCGCAGCAGCGCCGCGCGGCGGCGAAGGTGACGGCGATCGCGCCGAGCGAATACCCCAGCGGCAGCATGCGGAGGACCCACGGCCGGTCGAGCACGGCGCGGATGTTGCGCAGTTTTGCGGCGGTGACGTACACGTTGTTCAGCAGGTTGAAGAACACGTGGTTGTTGGGGTAGGTGTAATTGGTGACGGTCCGGTGGAGTGGCGCGAACACGAAGTGCTCTAGGGTGTAGATCTCGTCCTGCCAGAGGTCCAGGTTCAGGGATCGCCGACCCAGCCAGGCAAGCCACGGCACGCACAGCAGGCCGGCCACCAGCCACGCCCGCCTGGCCGACCCCGGGCCCCAGCGCGCCGGCGGCGATTCCCCGTCGCCGGACGCATCGGCCAGAACCACTGTCTGCTCCTGCCGCACGATGATGCTCCTTGCGCCTTGCAACGGCTGATTTCAAGACCTCATCTTCCGGGTGCCGCGGGCAGCCCTGTCCCGAGCGACGTTGACGGATTGCCCGCCCGTGCCTGAGGATCGAAACCGTTTCTACACATCCGCCGACATGACCACCAGGTCCACCCGTTGCTTCCACCCGATCCGCTTCCAGAACGTGATGCCGGCGGCGTTGCCGGCGAAGACGAACAGGTGACACTTGCCGATGCCGCTGCTTCGCAGGGCGATCAGGCAACGCTCCACCAGCTGTCGCCCGATCCCCCGGCAACGATGCGACGGCGCCACCGCCAGGTGATGCAAATAGCCCCGCCGGCCGTCGTGGCCGCACAGGACCGCCCCGACGATCCGCCCGTCGCCCTCAACCCCGACGAAGCTCATGCCGGGGTTTCGCTCCAGGTAGCGCGCGATAGCCGGCCGCTCGTCGGCCTCGGACAGACCCATGCCCTCGGTGGCCTTCCACAGCGCCAGCACGGCGTCGTAGTCGGCGATCGTCATGGCACGCAGCTCGGTGTTCATGCGATTCCTTTCGGCGCAACTCGGTATTGACGCCCGCGCCGGCCCGGGCCATGATGCCGCCGGAGGTCAGTCATGCCCGTCACGCGGATCGACATCAGCATACCGCAAGCGGTGCTGGCGGAAAATGCCGGCAGGCGGGAGCGGCTGGCGCGGACGCAGCGGCGCCAGCCGGTTGACCGCGTGCCGGTGCTGGCGAATATCAGCGCACTGGGCGTGCTGGCAGCGCGCGGGGTCTCCTTCAATCGGTACGTCGCCGACCCCGAGAGCAACTTGCGCGAACAGCTGCTCAATCACAAGTGGCGCCTGGAGAGCATCCGTGACGATTCCCCGATCGACACCGAGGCTGTCCAGGTCTCTCCCGACCTGGGCTGCGTGCGGGGCGTGGAGTTCCCCCTCCAGTGGCAGTGGCCCGACGACCAGCCGCCCAAGTGCGTGCACCTGCTGGCTGAACCGGAGCAGATCGATGCGTTGGAGGTGCCCGACCCTCGCAGCGGCCTGAACGCGCGGCGGATCGAGTGGTACCACGCGATGCGGGACCTGGCCGGCCGGTTCGACGTTCGTCTGAACGGACAACCGCTGGACGTGCGGGTAAAGTTCAATCACCCGGGCGGCCCGATCCCCGCGGCCTTCGCGCTGGCGGGGCAGAACCTGCTGGCCTGGATGCTGCTGGAGCCGCAGCGGGCGCACCGCCTGATGCAGGTGGCCACGGACAGCCACATTCGGTGCAGCCGGTACGCGGACGATCTTGTGGGTCTGCCGGCCGGGCACGCGACGTGGCTGGGGGCGGACATCGCCGAGACGCTCAGCCCGGCGCTGTTCCGGGAGTTCGTCGTCCCGTATTACCTGCAAGTCTGGCGGGTGTATGGCCGGCCGCGGCAGTTTCACATGTGCGGGCGGATCGACCACCTGCTGGAGATCCTGCGGGACGAGATGGGGATCGACCACCTGGATGGGTTCGGCTTCCCGACGGACCGGCAGCGGCTGGCGGAGGTGCTGGGCGGGCACGTGCAGGCTCAGCGGCGGACCGAGCCCGATGCTCATCCGCGACGGGCCGCGGCAGGAGGTCATGCGTGCCTGCGCCGAGTACGTCCGCGCGCTCGGGCCGTGCGGCGGATACACGCTGCTGCCCGGTGGGGATATGCTGCCGGGGACGGCCCCGCAGCGGGTCGAGTGGATGGTCCAGGCGTCGTGCGAGGCGGCGTAGCAGCTCGCTATGACACCTTCGCATTCGCGAACCCGGTGATCCCGGTATCGCTCAAATACCCCGCCCCGCCGCGACCAAGCTTGTCGTCCTGGGCGGTGAAGACCTTCTTGCCGTCGCACCAGGCGGTGATGGTCTTGCCCTTGCACTGGACCTTCAGGGCGTGCTCGCGGTCGACCGCCCACTTCAGCGGCCTTTCGGCCAGCACCGTGTCCGTGCCGTACCAACGCCGGATCAGCCGCAGCTTGCCGGTGCGGGTCATGACCAGCGCAAGGTAACGCTCCAGGCCCTGGTAGCGCACGACCAGGCCGCCGGCGTCCGCCAGGTGCATCGCCACGTCCGCCTGGAAGGTGTAGTCGGTCCAGTCGGTGGTGCCGGTGACCGCCAGGCCCCGACCGGTGTTCTGCACGACGCGGGCGTACGGCGTGTGCCCGTCGGTGAACGGGCCGTGCTCGATCCGGTAGCAGGCAATGATCCAGCCGAGGAAATCGCCCGTCTTGGCCTGGGGGAGTCGCGCGGGAAACGCGAACTTCGGCCCGCCGGCGAAATCGACCGTATCGACCAGCACCTCGCCAGCCGCCCGGCCCGTGCCGCGGATCTCCAGCCCCAAATCCTTGATCGGCCAGCCACCCTTGTCGGGCAGTTCCAGCGAAAGGGCCAGGGCCTTGCCGGCTGCGAGTTTCTTCGCCTGGCCGTACACCAGCGTCGTCGGCTCCTGGGTCTGCGGGTCGTAGTATCGGGCGAACAGCCGGGCCGACGCGGCACCGTCGAGCCTCGCGCCGACCTGCCCCTTGAGCGTCACGGTCATGCCGGGGCAGAGGCGCGACGTGGCCATCACCTTGTAGCCGCCCGACGTTGCACCCGGCAGGATCGGCGTGGAGACGCGGGCGCACTTGCCATCGGAGAGGTCGGCGAACTCGATCCGCATCGAGCGGCTGCCGAGCTTGGAGTTGCCGGCAACGTTGCTGACGCCCCTGGCGCCGCTGGTGGCGAGCACGGCGTTCTCGCTCATCCACCCGTGCAGGGCGCCGGGCATCTCGAAGTGGTGCCACGCGCCCTTCTTCGGCGGCCTTGTAGCGTCCCAGCCCATGACCTTCCGGCCGAGGCGGGCGATGTGCAGGGCCTCGGCCAGCGCGTCGGTCACCGCGGGTGCCCTCGGCCGTCGGCACGAAGATGCGGTCGGCAAAGGGCGACTGGAAATCGTAGTCGCAGTTGATGCCGTCGAGGCCCACCACCAGCCCCATCACCGAGCCGACGTTGGCGGCGTTGCAGTCGGTGTCCCACCCAGTCGTGTTGATGATCGCCAGCGCCTTGTGGAAGTTGTCCGGCGCGTAGGCCCACGCCATCACCATGATCGCGTGGTTGGGGATCATGTGGCAGCCGCCGCCGTATTTCTTGTAGCCGTATGTGTTGTAGATCCGCTTGTAGGTCTTGCGCCAGTTGCGGTCCTGCCGGACCCAGGCGCGGACGTCCCGGTGGACCTTGGCGATCAGCGAATCACGCGGGATCACGCTCACGCCGATGTCCAGCAGCTTGCTCATGTCCTTTTCGACGAAGCCGGCGGCGATCATGGCTGCGACTACCTGCGCCCATGGACCGCCTCGCCGTCGTGCGACACCGACGCCGAGCGCTTCGCGAGTTCGGCCGCAAGTCTCGGCTTGCCCGGGGCGACCATGCCGAAGGCATCGATGAAAATCTGCGCGCCGATCTGCTCAGCCACGACCTTGCCGTTCAGCCCGATCGAGCCGGACTGCGGGGCCTTGTAGCCCTGTTTCAGCCGCAGCCATGCGGTGTGTTCCGTCGAGCGCCCCATGCCGCCCCACCACAGCACCGTCTGGTGCTCGATGAGGTAGTTCAGCCACATGTCCCCGAAGGCCTCGGTCGGCGTGTCCTTGTAGAGGCCGCTGTCTTCCAGGCCGCGGAGGAAGGTCAACGTGCCGGAGATGTCGTCATCGCTGACAACCAGGGGCTTGTCGAGGTCCTCGTGGACGTACCGGTCGACGAAGCCGAAGCGCTTTTCCAGCGCGTCCTTGGTCCAGCCCTCGAACGGCCGGCCCGCGTACACCCCGATGATCTTGCCCAGTACCGCCGCGTAGACCTGCTGCTCGTAGTTCCGGATGGCCGGCATGATGGTCCTCTTTTTCGCACGTAGTATCTCAGTATACCCTGCACCTCAAGCGGGCATCATACCGGGTGCACCGGCGGGGTCAAAAGAAGGAGTGCGTGCACTGCGGAGTATCGCAGGATCTTCAGCCAGGGAACTCCATCTCTCTCTGTCCCCCAGGACCGATCAGGTTTGCGTTGCGCCATATCTTAAGGCCTATGGGAGACCGGGAGCAGAAGATGAGGATGTACAGCGGATGGCCGTCGCCGCTAATCCTCTTGTAGTCCCTGTGCTCATATCCGAGCCGCCCCAACTGTTCTTCATACAGCTCCCGGAGCACCTGCGCAACGAGCACGGGGACAACTTTTGAGCCGGGAACGCCAGTCACATCCGGACCCCAACACCCTGTCGAGATTGGAGTTCGGTCTGGCGTCGTAATAATATTCCCAGTTGCGTAAAGCATCCATATTGTCGGGAAAAAGTAGTATCAGATCAACATGCCTTGCTGCTAAGGCTTGGATGGTCGAGTAGTGAAGGTGTAAGCCAGTTGGATCAAGGAACGCCAGTGACAGCGAACGATCCGCAGGGATCGACTGTACCACCTCCCCGATGGTAGCATTGGCATCTCCGCAGAGCACCTGAAGCGGGTTCGGCTGTGGAATGCACCTTATCGCGCCACTACCGACTCAACACACCTCGCGTTCAGGTCACACAGGTGAATCTGCGAGAACGGAAACCTGGCTTTGGCGGCGATCAAGGGCGAGCCGTCGATAACCTCATTTGTCCCTCGTATCTGGCATTTTCCAGGTCCACTGAATAGATCTATGTAATGCAGGGCATCCCACTTGCCTCTCATGGCGGTAGTAAACGCATCCAGATAGCGAGCCAAGAAGTGGAACTTGTCCTTTGACCACTCGCCTACCTCCCGGTTCCACCACCCATCGTTGTCCTGAATGAGCCCGTCGATGACTGTATTCATGATGTGTTCCACTTGGTCCGGTCGAGCGTGTTATCCAAGATGCCTTCTAGGTTGCGCAAGGATCTGGCATCTGCCTCCATGTGCGACCGTCGATTCTGTAGCCCCTCGCCTTCTTGTTCACGCCTCCCCATTGCTTGAAGAAGAACGGTATGCTTTCCCTCAGGCACTTGTCTCTTATATGCCTGACCCATTCGATACGTACAGGACGCGCTCCGGGCCCCGACTCTCCTCCGACTATTACCCAGTTGATGCCAGAAGTAGGCACGTCTTCCACGGGGCCCAGTAGAGGCTCGATCGATAGAAACCGAACTGAGGCTGGGACTGTGAGAAGGTCGTTGATCCGGGAGAGGTAATCTGAGTTTTCGACGGTAACGCCCATCCATATGTTAGGCGTCCACCGCAGCGTTGAAGCCAAATCCTTCAGTCTCTCCGATCTTTTGGTTAATATCTGAAACGTGTGCGATGTGGCTGCGTTCATAACCGCGAACAAGTCACGTATATACTCAGTCGGTACCAGCTCGTGGAAGAGGTCGCTCATCGAATTGACGAAGACCATCCGTGGATCACGCCAACTCAGCGGCAGACGCACCAGATCCGGATGAAGTGTTACCTTGAACCCATCTCGGTAGCGCTTTTGCCCCATAGCACAAAGTCTACGCGCCATTCTTTCGGCATAGCAGTGCTGACATCCCGGGCTGACCTTTGAGCATCCGGTGACAGGGTTCCAGGTGGAATCAGTCCATTCGATTTTCGAGAATCCAACCATCAGCAGTTCTCACTCCCGCCGCAATCACCCGCCAATTCCAGCAATATGCTATCCGCCTCATCCCAATTTGCAAGCATCTTCAGACTGACTTCACCTGTGTGATACACCCTCATGTGTGGCCGTCGATGGGGCCGGGGCCGCCAGGCGGATGCGATACCCCCAGTTGTCCTGCTCGGCGGGTTGCGTGGCCGGCCCGCCCTGGTCGCGGCGCGACTCGCCCAAGCTGTAGATGAGGTACCCGTCGGCCGTCTGGCGATAAACCAGGTCCTTGCCGGTGAACGGGTCGGCCGGCACCTGGATGTGGAGCGCGGCCTGGACCTCGTCCAGGGTCTCAGGCAGATGCCCGGTGTCCAGCCGGTACACATCGATCAGCACCGCCGTCCGCGCCGAGCGCAGCAGCGCCGCCATCCGCGCCGACAGCAGGACCGAGCGGGAGAAACTCGGTCCCAGCACAGCCGCCAACTGATCGCCTGACAGCCACGACCCTTGCGGCCGGGAGCTGATCGCCTCTGTCGCGGCCAGCGTCTCGGCCCAGTCCTTTCCGACACCCTCGACGTACTCGCCATATCTTTGCAGCGCGGAGGCAGCCATCCACCGGATGAACAGGCCGCCCATGAGCGATCCCGGCCACGTCTCCGCCTCGGGGATGAACGGGCGATTGCCGGCGTCCGACTCGAGGGGCCGGCGGTCCGCCCAGAGGTGCCGCATGACCTCCAGGCCGTAAACGCGTTCGGCCACCCACATCCGCTTCAGATCAGTGGTCCGCTCGGCCTCCAGCAGCGCCTGCTGAAGGTTGTCCAGCGACGCCTTGTCGGGCGAGGCGTGCAGGATGGCAGGGACGTCGCCGGCGATGAGGGACAGGCACGCGACCTTCACCAGGTACGTGATGATGATCGGCTGGGCGTCGAACATACGGGTCATCCGCAGGGCCGCGACGGTGGATGCGGCTGCCTTGTCGGGCTCGCCCGTCAGCGCCAGCAGATCCGTCCGCAGACTGGCGAGCTTCGCCAGGGACCGGCCCTTGCTCAGCCGTGGGATCACCGGCCCGATACCGTACTCCAGCCCGGTGTCGAAGTTGCAGCCGCCCAGGGCCGAGCCGCGGTCCAAGAGGTCCAGGGACAAGGTGTTCCGTGCCAGGAGGTCCTGTATGCTGGCGGCCAGATCCGGCGACAGGGCCGGCGGGTCCTGCCGGTCCAAGCGGATGAATGCGTCATCCAGCTCTTTGTGTCCCTTCTGCAAGAGGGCAGCCGCCGCATAGTATGGCGCCGCGTCCTGGTCCTCGGCCGGCCTGGTGGCAAGTCTTGCCAAGTCGGCGAAGGTGAGGGGCTGCCCGGCGGCGCGGATCTTCTCCACTTGCTCGCTAAGCGCGCGGCTGGCGAGGTAACTCGTCACCGACCAGGTCACCACCAGCACGACGACCAGGCCGGCGACGATCCGGACGGTCCATTTGAGGACCCGCCGCCAGAGGGGGCGCTTCGGTCTGTCGGGGCTAGCGAGTGTTGCGTCGCTCATCGCAGGTACCTCCCTTCGTCAGGTTTGGGTTGTCCGCTCGGGGATCGGCCGAGGCCGGCCTGTAGTCCCAGGGCCACGTACTGCCGCGCCGCCGGTCCACCGCCGAGGGTCGCTACGGCCTCGTCGGCCTGCCGGCTCCAGCGGGCCGGGCCAATGCCCACCTGCCTGCCGATCGACCGGGTCATTCCGCCGGCGGCCAGGTTCAGGCACGCGGCCACCAGCAGCATGGCGGCCAGGGCGCCCCAGTAGGTCAGCACTGGCCACGAGGTCGTCACCGGCCTCGCGGCCCGCGCCGAGGCCAGCACCCGGCTGCGCAAGTGTGCCGGCGGCCCAGCCGGCCGATACCGCAGCAGCGCCTGCTCGATGTCCCGCTGGTTCTCGCTCATGTGCGTGGTCCTTCCGTCAACCGGTCCGACCCCAGCGCCTGCCGCAGCCGCTCCAGGGCGTAGCGGTACCGGCTGGCAACGGTATTGATCGAAACGTCCAAGGCCGCGGCGATCTGCTGGAAGGTCATGTCCTCGTACACCTTCATGTGCAGGACCTCGCGCTGCTCGGCGGGCAGGCGGGCCAGGGCGCGGCCCAGCGCCCGGCGCTCGTCCTCGTCGGCCTGGACGTTCGGGGCGGCCTCGAGCAGTTCGGCCGGCTCCAGGGTCGTCTCGCGGCGGCGACCCTTGCGCTCCAGGATGCGGCGGCATTCGTTGCGGACGGCGATCCGCACGTAGCCGTCGAGGTGCTCGATCGGCCGGGGTCCCCGCCGCATCCCGGCGAACTTGACGAAGGCCTGCTGCACGGCGTCCTCGGCGCCGGCCGGGTTGGCCAGGATCATCAGCGCGTAGCGATAGAGCCTGGGGCCCAGCGCGTCGTACACGCGTTCGAGGTCGTCCCGCGGATCCATGCGGTCGCAGCCTTCCCTTGCCGGTTGACCAACGGCCTATTGCCCGGCGTCCTCTATCAAGACCCGGTCCAAGGGGGATTTTGTCTACAAATCCGGGTTGTGCAAGCCGAGGGGATGTAACTGTCCCGCCATGCCGCTCTATACCTGCCCGACCTCGATCACGCGCATGACCTCCTCCAGGCCGGTCAGGCCTTCGGCGGCCTTGCGGACCGCGTCGGCCGAGTAGGTGGTCATGCCGTTTCGGATCGCGGCGGCCCGCATGTCCTCCGCCGTACCGCCGTGCCGCAGCATCGCCGCAACCTCCGGGCCGATCTCCAGAGTCTCGGCCGCGATGGCCTGACCCAGGTACCCGACGTGGTTGCACCGCGCAGCCGGCCGGGCGCCGGAACTGCTTCGGCAGCGACTCCCAGTCGAGCCCGCCGCGGCTGGCCAGCATCATCGCACGCTCGACGAATGGTGGGGACGGGTCTGGCTGGCTGCAGTTCGGACACAGGGTGCGGACCAGGCGCTGGGCGATCACCAGGCGCACGGAGTCGGCCACCGCCTGCGGGTCGCCGCCCAGGTCGATCAGGTGGCGCAGGGCCTCGGCCGCGTCGTTGCCGTGCAGCGTGCTGAACATCAGGTGCCCGGTCAGCGCCCCCCGCAGCAGGAGGTCGAGCAGTTCCTTGTCGAGCAGCTCCGACAGCAAGACTATGTTGGGCGAGGACAGCAGGGCCGCCCGCAGCAGCGCTGGGTGCGTCAGCGCCCACATCCGCCCGCACCTGCGTCTGCGTCATGCCGGAAAGGATGGCCCGGACCGGGTCCTCGACCGTCACGATCTTGCGCCGCGGCGACGCCAGGTGCGCCAGGCACGAGTACAGGGTGGTCATCTTGCCCGTCCCGGCCGGTCCGGTGGTCAGGATCAGCCCCCAGGGCGAGCGCAGCGCCTTTTCCAGCCGCTGGTGATCGGCGGCAGACAGGCCGAGGTGATCGATGTCGAGGGCCGGCCCGGCGTGCGGCGACGTGCCCGTCATCCGCACGGTCAGCGACTCGCCCAGAAGCGTCGGCAGAAACGTCAGCCGGAAGATCACGTTGTCGGTTACGCCCGGCAGCTGCATCGCCAGCACCGCGTACTGCGGCTTGCCCCTCTCCCGCACGTCCAGCGTCCCGGCCCGCTTCCACTCCTCCAGCAGTGGCGCCAGCAGTCGGCCGTCGATGGTCGTGACCTCCTGCAGCACGCCGTCCACCCGGCAGCGCAGCAGTGCCTCCTGGCCGGCCTCCCGCGGCTCGATGTGAAGGTCCGTTGCGCCCATCCTCGCCATCAGCAGCAGCATGAGCATCACCGCCCGCTCCAGCGGCGGCATGTCGGCCGCGAACGGGTCCGCCTCGCCCAGGTCCTTCAGCCGGGCCCGGAGCGCCTCCAGCAGCGGTTCGATGTCGGCCCGCAGCTCGATCCGCGGGGGCTCGCCCCGCAGGAACCGTTCGACCTCGCTGCGGTCGAAGCGCCACTGCCGGCCGACCTTCATGCCGCGGATCTTCCCGCCGCGGAGCCACCGGTAGAAGGTCGGCCGGGTGGTCTTGAGCAGGTCGATGGCCTGGTCCATGTCCAGCAGGTCGGCCCCGGGCGGTTCCGCCGGGGCCTGCGGCGCGCCGGCCGGTGGCTGCGGGGGCTTTGACGGGACCTGAGGCGCGTTTTGTCGTGCCTGGGTCGCATTCCCTGCGGTGCGTGACGCGGCTGGACCGGCGGGACGACGGGACGCATTCGACTCGGAGGTCTTCCTGGCAGCCATGAGCGGGCTCCTTTCATTATGACCGCACCAGAAGTGTATCACAAGATATCATGGTGTGCAAATATATTTATGATACACATCCGCCAGCAATACGTAAACGTTGTTGTTAGCCGTAGTTACCATCGTTTCCGACAACCAGCCGGGTGCCACGCCTGCGGCGTTTGCAGGCGTTCTCCCAGCCCTGGGTGCCACTGGCGGCTTTGTCTGCCAGTGCCGCCGCCTGCCCCCGCCGGCCGGCAGTCTGTGGGCCGCCCGTGAGGGCGCTCCCGGCACGTCGGCTGCGTGCCCTACTATCTGTTGCAGCGCAAGGACATCAGCCGCCCCGGCCACGCGTTCCCGACCGCAGTCGCCGCGTCCTGGTCGCCTAGGATAAGAGTGTCCTTTCAGGGGACCCGCAAAGGAGACCGTCCATGGTCAGCAGCGCTACATACGTCGCCCCGGCCCCACCCGCGCAACAGCAACAGGACCGTTACCACGTATCGGTGCAGGAGTACAGCACCTTTCGCCGGGAGGGCCTGCTGGTGGTCCGTGGCCTGATCCCGCCGGAGCAGATCGCCGAGCTTCGCCAACACACCGAGGACCTCATGCAGGGCAAACTGCCCGAGCAGAAGAAGCAGATGGCTGGTGTCGACCCGAGCCAGTACACCGGCACGACCATCCAGAACCTCGAGGCGCCGCCGGCTGACCTCTCGCCGGTCGAGAAGGCCCAGTTCTTCCTGCGAATCCATATGCTGCACAAGAAACTGGAAATCCACGAGCGATTCCTGCTGCACCCTCGCGTCCTCGACGTGCTGGAGGCGCTGATCGGGCCGGATGTCGCGGCCATCCAGTCGATGCTGTTTCTCAAGCCCCCGGGCAAGCCCGGCCAGGGCTGGCACCAGGACTCCTACTACATCCCGACCCACCCGGACTCCCTGTGCGCGGCCTGGGTAGCCGTCGACCCCTGCGACGAGTACAACGGCGCGATGTGGTTCGCCAAGGGCAGCCAGCACGAGCCGCTCTATCCGCCCAGCCCCGACTCCAAGCATCGCAACGCCTACGGCCAGCGCGACCTCAAAGGCATCGAGTACATCAACGGCGCCAGTGACCCCGACGACAGCCACAACGACCTCGCCCACATCGCCGATCGCTACGACCAGGTGCTGGTCATCGCCCAGCCGGGCGACGTGGTCTTCTTCGGCGGGCACGTCCTGCACCGCTCCAAGCAGAACACCACGAAGGACCGCTTCCGCCGCGCGTTCGTGGGCCACTACTTCAACGCCCGGTCCTTCACGCAGTGGGGCGCGGGGGTCTCCGAGGACGAGAGCGTCTACGGCACGCAGGTCTGCGACCCGGTCACCCGCATGACCAACGGCTCGTTCATCCTGGCCCGCGGTGACACGCACCTGCCGTTCGCCCGCCCGCGCTTCGGCACGCCGTGCGCGGCCCTGCTGCCCGCCGACGAGCGCCGCAAGAACAGCCAGTACGCCCTGGCGATGATGGCCGACATGGGTAGCGGCATGATGGGCGAGATGCCGGCTGCGCCGGATGAGAATCACGACAAAGATTCCAAGGACGGACAGATGTAGGGGTGACGGTGTCAGTAGTCAGTGGTCCGTTGGTAGTCTTGGCTTGCGCCATTGGATCGCCCTGTCTTCTTGGTGGGCAGGCCTTCGCGCCAGGTGTTGATCTTACCGGCGATCCTTTCGGCGACCCGCGAGTCGCACTCGAACTCCGTGTCGACCAGATGGAAGGACCAGCTCCAGAAGGAGACGTTCTCCGCGATGCGGTACAACTGATGTCCTGACCGGAGCAGGCGGAGCCGGGTGTTCCTGCGCCACTGCCGGAGTTTCACCGGGCCGATGCCGTTACGCTGCGCCAAGCCCCACGGACATAGCCTCACCTGCACCGGTGCAGGTGCGTCCTGCCGGTTGCGCCGCCAGCGGCGCATCAAGGCCCAGGTCAATCCGACGAACATGCCCAGCACCCACAACATGTTTCGCCAGTCCCGATAGAGCACGAGCATCACGGTGCCGGGCAGGAGCATTTGCAGCGCCCACACGCAACCCAGGAGTCCGAACACGATCACTCGCCAGCCTCGTGCGTTCGTTATGTTGGCGCGTTGCCCGCTTCCCCAGCCGTACAAGACGATCATCTCTGCGTTGTACGCAAACCCGCACTCCGGACAGATCCCCTCCTCCGGCAACCCCGTCAGCAGGTACCCGCAGTCCGGGCAGCGGTCCAGCCGCAGCGGGTCGGGGGATTGGATGCGTTCCGAGGGGTCTTCCATAGCCAGTACTCTGCCGACGGCGCCAGCCACGTCTCATGCCGTTATCGCGGCGTCGCATCCGCCGCTGCCGGCGGCACGGGCGGCACGCAGTGTGTGACTCCCCCGCCCGCCTGCTGCCACTCCAGGATCCGCTCGCGCAATCGCTCAGCCTGGTCCTCCGGACACGGAAACATGATGTGCACCAGCAGCTCCGCCCGCCCCAAGTGGCCCAGCCGCCGGATGGTGACCGTCATCCATCGCTGATCGCCCTGCCACCGGTGCGTCAGCATATACAGCAGCGGCGGTCGGCGCTGGATGTTGATGTACACCCGCAGCTCGGCGGTCCACGGCCGGAGCTGCGCCGGTCCCAGGAACTGCCGCTGTGCGAAACGCGCGGGCACAGCCGCAGCTGCCACCGCCCCGGCACCTCCTCCAGGTGGACGCGCCACTGCCCGTAGCACCACAGGGCGACGATGACGACCAGCGGCAGCGCGCCGATCGGCCCGCGGAGCCCCGGCAAGACGCTTTGGAGCGCGTCAGCACCAGGCAGACGATGATCCACACGGGCACCATCCCCGGATGCATCGCCAGACGCCAGAGCCGGTCGACCCCGCCGGGCGAGCCCTGCACCAGGTGGCTGCCGATCGGGCCGTACACCACGACCATGTCCGGGCTGTACCCAAAACCGCACTCCGGACAGATGCCCTGCTCCGGCAGCCCCCTCAGGAGATAGCCGCAATCCGGGCAGCGATCCGGCTTCGGTGTGTCCGCGGGCTGCTCCGGATTCGATGCATCGTGAGAGGTCATGGTTGCCTCCGCTCGGAGACTACGCCTTCCAGACAGGTGCATTCTTACCGCATCAGGACCAGGTACGCCGTCATCGCCACCCCGACCCCCGCCAGCACGAACGCCACCACGATCCCCAGCGACATGCGGCTGGGCTGCCACGGCTGGCCCCGCCGGAACCGCCCCAGAAACCGGATGTGCTGGACGGCCGCAAACGCGCAGGTCAGCACCCCCAGCCCCACCAGCACCGTCCCGGCGATCAGGGAAAAACGGATGTGTTCCGCGGGCGGCGGCGGCAGGTTCGTGCCCAGGTGCGTGGCCGCGATCTCCCGCAGGAACAGCCCGAACCGCGCGACGACAAAGCCGAACCCCATCATCGCCAGCCCCGTCCGCACCCACGCCAGCAGCGTCCGCTCCGCGGCAAAGGGAATCCGCGGGTCGAAGACCTCGTTGTCTATGTTGCCTTGTGTGCTACTCATACCAGCCAGCATAGCGGAACACGCGGCCGCCTGCCAAGGGCCCGGCCGCGATCCGCCAGGTCGTTTTCCCGAACAAGCGTAAGTCCGACTGGAGCGTATTGTTGAACCACGGAGGCACGGAGTCACAGAGAAAGGCTTGATGAGGTGCAGGTATTCTGTCCCTTTCAGCTGTCCTCCGTGTCTCCGTGCCTGCTCCGTAAACAGGTTTCAAATGGCCGCCGCGGCCCAATCGGAGCCCATTTACATTCTCTTGTGTGAGGCCGGAGGCCTCATGCGGAGCTCCGTGGTTTCCTTCACGCCCTCGGACGCGGGGACATCGCCCCGGATCGCCTACGCCCGCCGCTTCTCCGCCCGCAGGATCTCCAGTACCGGCTCGTGCAGCAGAGCGTTGGTGGCCACGGCGTCCGGACCCCAGATGGTTGCCTCGCCCGCCCACGTCGTGAAGTGCCCGCCGGCCTCCGTCAGAATCGTCAGCAGCGGACCGCAGTCCCACGGCTTCATGGCTGGATCGAGCATCACCTCCGCCCGCCCCGTCGCCACCAGCACGTAGCCGTAGCAGTCGCCCCAGCCACGCTGCAGGCGAGTCATGGCCGCCAGCCGCTCGTACGCGTCCGAACGCTTCAGCGCGGCAGTCGCGCTGGTCACCATCACCGCCGCGTCCGCCAGGCGGCAGACCTGCGAGACGTGGACTCTCCGGCCGTTGGACGTGCAGCCCAGTCCCTTCGCCGCCGTCACCATCTCCTCGAGCGCGGGCAGGTATACCACGCCGACGACCGGCTCGCCCCGGACCTCCAGGCCGATCAGCGTCCCGTACAGCGGCACGCCCTGGACGAAGGTCTTGGTCCCGTCGAGCGGGTCGATGATCCAGCGGTAATCGGGGCGGCCCTGCCGCGTGCCGGCCTCCTCGCCGACGATCGTGTGGTCGGGGAAGTGGCGCAGGATGTGCCCACGGATGAGATCCTCGCTCTCGCGGTCGGCCCGGGTGACGGGCGTGCTGTCGCCCTTGTACTCCACCGCCACGCCCGTGTTGAAGTATGCCAGCGTGCGGCTGCCCGCCCAGGTACGCCGCCTCCGTCGCCACCGATAGCAGGTCCTTCAGATTCGGTTCACTCATTCGGAGAGATATCCCTGCTCGACCGCGTCCTTGATCAGGGCCTGCACGTGCTCCCATAGCCTCTTCGAGCCCTTCTCGATCGAGCGGTTGCACTCCAGCACTCGGCTGGCCGTGATGCCGTGCTGGCGCCAGGTCTCGCCCCGAGAGGCGTGGTTCAGCAGGATCGGCTGGAACCGGTCGATGGCATTGGCGAAGCGCGCGTCGGCGCTGGCCTGCCCCTCGAACTCGTCCCACAACTGGCGAAGGAACTTCGCCTGGTCGGCCGGCAGCAGGTTGAAGATCCGGTCCGCGGCCTGCTTCTCGCGGGCAACCCGGTTCCGCTGCGCCGCCTCGTCGTAGACGAACACGTCGCCGGCGTCGACCTCCACGATGTCGTGGATCAGCAGCATGAGGATCACCCGGTTGACATCGATCGGTTCATTGGCGTACTCAGCCAGCGTGGGGACCAGCGCCGCCAGGTGCCAGGAGTGCTCGGCGGAGTTCTCGCGCCGGCCCATCGGCAGCACGGTGCGTCGAAGCACATGCTTGAGCTTGTCAATCTCCAGAATGAACGTCAACTGCTGGTTCAGCCTGTTGTCACTCATCTCAATCTTCTCTCCCCGGCTGCCCGCAACTTTGTTTACCCGCAATACGACGCACCTTTCACCCGTGCGCCGCCAGGCAGTCTGTATCATCTTACCGGCGGCACGACGTGCGGCTGCGATGAATGCACCGTGCAGGGGGCCCTTCAGAGGATCCAACCAGTGCATCGCATTCCAGCTGCCGGTCGCACGACGTCCCGTCTGCGACCGGCCCCGACCGCGTCACCTAGGACGCTTGATAATCGGCAGGAAGGTGCTGCTCGTCAAGCTGTCCGCGATCTTTGCTTTCCACATGTCTATCCGATAGTGCCTGCCTCGATTCCAGGCCATGCGGCGTGGTTGGACAGGGCGATCCGATAGCGATCAGGTAGGTCATGGCTAAGACCTGATCCTAATCCCTAGCTGTAGATCCGCCTCCGTTGCTTGGCATAGGGCGCTGTACCCGAGTGCGTGTCATCCGATGACGCGCCCGAACGCCGTCGCCGTCCTGCGCTTCGGTCAAGATGCTGTAGAGCCACCAGCGCGCCTTCGGACGGCGCGGCTGGCCCGCCTGGGCTGGAAGTAGAGCGTCATCACCGCCGGTGGCTCGGTGCGGACCTTGTACCAGTGCCGCCGCAGGTACACCTCGTCGCCCCCCGACCGGCAGGGCCCGCTGGTCTTCCATGTCTGCAAGATGTCCAGGATCCGGTACTGCCTGTCCCGCCACGTGAATCGCGCGGGCAATCCGGGTTCGCCGCGGGACATGCCGGCCGTCGAGGCCGTCCCCGGTACCGGCAGGACCTGCTCGCTGATGAACTGTTCCTGTGCCGACAACTCCATGACTGTCCTCCGCCTCCGGCGGCACGTGGCGCCCTTCGGGCCGGCATCAATCGTGCCGGCAGATGCGTCAGTCCACACGGCAGCCGCCAGGAGCCCTCTCCTCAGTTGCGCCGAGATCCCCCCAGGGCCTTGTCCTCATCCGCCGGCTGGAGACTCCCCTCTGCGCCGAGCCCGGAGATACTCGACCACCACCGGGATCACCGAGATCAAGATGATCGCCACAATCACCCAGTGGAATCGGCCCTTGATCTGCGGCCGGTTGCCGAACCAGTACCCGCTCAGCAGGAACGCCAGCACCCACGTCACCCCGCCCGTCACGTTGTAGATCGCGAAGCGCGGGTAGTTCATCCGGCCGATGCCGGCCACGAACGGCGCGAACGTCCGGATGATCGGCACGAACCGCGCGAGAAAGATCGTCTTGCCCCCGTGCTTCTCGTAGAACCGCTGCGCCCGCAGCAGGTGCTGCTTGTTGAGCAGCCGCCCCGTGTCCTTGTGGAAGACCGCCGGCCCGGCCCATTTGCCGATCGAGAAGTTCACCGCGTCGCCCGCCACCGCCGCCAGGCAAAGGATCGCAGCCGTCACCGGCAGGTGGATCGGCGAACCGTCCCGCGCCGCCAGCGCCCCCACTGCAAACAGCAGCGAATCGCCCGGCAGGAACGGCGTGACCACCAGCCCCGTCTCGCAGAAGATGATCAGCAGCAGCAGCGCATCCAACCACGCGCCCATCTGCCCAGCCAGATCATTCAGGTGCTTGTCCAGGTGCAGAAAGACGTTGATCGCCTGTCGGATCCAGTCCATAGCCCTCTCCGTCCCCGCTGATGCATCCCATCCTTAATACGCCAGCGCGGGGTAACAAGTATAGCCGCAAACTCAACCGGATGCGATGGCGCCGCGATGGGTATCATTCTTGCGGGGACCCGGCGTTACTCGGCCGACCCGCTTGCGGACCGGGTACTGTTGTCGTTGCCGGGCGTCGCTGTGACTTGTTCAGCTTGCCTGCCGGCGCTCTTGCTTCGGGTGTTCACGGTCCTGTCGGCCAGGGAATTGCGCCCCCCACCACTGGTCGATCTGATCTGCCCGCGGGGGCCGTGCTCGATCCGCCGCCTAACGCCGCCTTCACGCTGGAGCAATGTCTGGCACGACCTTCTCGACTCGCCACGGCGGACCGGCCAGCACCACCAGCGACGGCAGCCCCAGCTCGTCGCCACAGGTCGAACGGTTCGCAACCGGTCCGCTCGCTGACAAGCAGTGAGATCACCGTGCCGTGCGACACGACAACCACGCAAGAGGCCTGCGCCCGCGAGCAGCCCGTCGACCGCCCGGCTGAACCGCTCCAGCGCCGCGGCGGCCGTCTCGCGTCCGAAGACCAGCCGCTGCGGCTCGTCGAAGAACCGCCGAACCAAACGCTCAAAGTCCGGCCGTGAAAGCAGCGGTACGTTGCTGCGGTCGTGCTCGTGCAGGTCCGGAACCTCTCGGCACGCCATGGCCAGATGTCCCGCCACGCGCTGCCCGGTCTCACTGGCCTTGGGCTCCCGGCTGCAGAAGATTGCGCCGGGCTATAAGGCGCCAGCGCATCGGCCAGCGGCTTGCAGCGCACGACCCCCTCGTCAGAGAGATGCCAACGGCCCGCCGGCACATCCGGCTCGATCCGCGGCAAGGAGTGTTTGACGAGGATGAGCTTGTGCATGATCGTGTCCAGCAGCGTCTCGCCGATAGGATTGTCAGCAACGGACAACGGACCACTGACTACGGACAACGACGGTCAGTGCAGAAACAACCGCAGCCCGCTCTCCACCATCACCATGCCGTACTCGTCCGCCGCCTCGATCACGCCTTCGTCGCGGATCGATCCGCCCGGCTGGATCACGTACTGCACGTGGCTGCGGGCCGCCCGATCGATGTTGTCCCGGAACGGAATGTACCCGTCGCTGCTCAGGCAGATCCCGCCGAACCGCTGCGCCCACGCGATCCGCTCCTCCTTGCCGATCGGCTCGGGGGTCGCTGTCAGCCCCGCCAGCATCGCCGCCCGCTCCGGCTCCGACAACTGGTCCCACAGCAGGTACTGGTCGACGACGTTGGCCTTCTCCGGCCGCTTCAGGCCCGGCTTGAACGGCAGATCCAGCACCCGCGGGTGCATCTGCAGAAACCACTTGTCCGCCTTGTCGCACGCCAGCCGCGTGCAGTGTACCCGCGACTGCTGCCCGGCCCCCATCCCGATCACCTGCCCGTCATAGGCCACGCCCATGGAGTTGCTCTGCGTGTACTTCAGCGCGATCGTCGCGACGATCAGCGTCTGGGCGACGTCATCCGGAATGGTCTTGTTCTTCGTCACAACATTCTGTAGCAACGACCGGTCGATCCGCGCATTGTTCCGCGCCTGCTCGATGTGAATGCCGAACAACTCCCGCTGCTCCATGGCCGGCGGCACGTAGGACGGATCGATCTGCAGGACCAGCATCCCGCCGTTGAGCTGCGCTTCAGGATCTCCAGGGCCGCCGGCTCGTACGCCGGTGCGACGATCGACAGGCAGACTTCACGCCCCAGCAGGCTGCGCCAAGGGCAGATCCACCGTGTCGCTGATCGCCGCCGAATCGCCGTACGAACACATCCGGTCCCCGCCCCGTGCCCGGGCATACGCCGTCGCTACCGGCGAGAGCGTCTCGTCGTCCGGCAGGAACTGCGACCGGCGGAACACGTCGGAGAGGGTCCCCGCCACCGCCGCCCCCGCGGGGCTCGTGTGCTTGAACGATGCCGCCGCGGGTAACCCCGTCGCCGCCTTCAGACTCGCTCACCAGCTGCCAGCCGTACAAGGCGTCCAGGATGTTGATGTAGCTCGCCTGGCCGTTGAGCACCTTCAGCGGCAGCTTCCCCTCGGGCACGAAGACCCGGGCGTTCTTCTGGTGGGGATTGGTCCCGTACCGCAGCTTGATCTCTTCCATCGGCGCAATCTCCGTACATGGCGGCGGACGCCCGGCCGCCTTCGAAGGCGATACTATATACCCGATCCCCGCCGAATCCTCATCATCCGGCTGGCCCCGCGCTGAAACTCATACGGGACCGGCTCGATTGAGAACCCGGCACCCATCTGCCTCCAGCGCTCGACGAACCGGCTCAACATGGCTCGATGCCCGAGATTCCAGATCGAGCAGCGGAAAGATGCGGACCTCCCCGGCCACGCGAATCAGCTCTCGCGCGGACTGGACATGCACCTGGGCTGACATCTGCTCCGTGTACAGAAACAACAGGTGCGAGCACACTGCCAGCTCGAATGTGTCCGTCGCGAACGGCAGATCCGGCAGGGCGCCTGCCACATACCGACCCCTTGATTGGGGCGTCCGATAATCCGCCAAGAAACAACGCATGGACGCCATCCGCCTCTGTCCCAGTGCCTCCACTGACGGAATCTCGTCCCAGACAAACCGCCCCTGACGCTCCCGCGTGGCCGAAAGGACCGTCTCGTACGTCCGCGCGATTCGCTCCTCGATCTGCCCGGCTGCAAACGCGTAGATCGGGTCGCAGGAGACGACATGCACCCCCCGAGCGGCTGCCTCCGCGTTGAACGACGCCGGCCCGTCGCCGCAACCCAGGATCCGGCCGCCCAGGTCCGACTCCGTCAGCGCGAACATCCGGGCGTACTCATCGAATGACCGCCCCCACGGCACGATCTGCTCGATCCGCATCCGCCCACCGATCCTGTCCTATGCCACCTGGTTCTGGTTCGGCAGGCGCGCCGCCTGGCCGTAGAGGAAATAGTGTTCCGTTGCGGCCGCCTGAGCCAGCCAACCCAACGCCGCCAGACGCTCCCGAAGATCGTTCGGCTCGTAGAACACCTTCACGATCTCGAAGACCCGCCCGTCGTTGAGCTTCCGCGTGGCGACCGTCGATTCCTTCTCGGGGATCTGATGATTCTTCGCCGTCGAGGTCGGCTCGTGCAGCGAATCCACGAAGAACACCCGGCCCTCGGGGTTGAGCGCCGCACTCACCAGCTCCCAGAACGCGTCGAACCGCTCCGGCGGCACGTGCGACAGCCAGAAGCCGAAGAACACCACGTCGTACTTCTGCCCGCCGTACCGCCAGTCGAACACGTCGGCGTGTACGTAGCGCACCCGCCGCGACCCGAGCCGCTGCTGATTCAGCGCGAGCATCTCCGGCGAGGCGTCCACGGCCGTGACCTGCCGCGCGTGCTCCAGGAGCCGCTGCGTCCAGAGCCCCGTGCCGCAGGCCAGCTCCAGCACGTGGCCGCGCGGCAGGAAGGCGTCCAGCGCCCGCTGGACCTCTTCGACCTCGGCGAACCACCGGGCGTTGACCTCGGGGCCTCGGTCGTAGCGCCCCCGACGCAGGAACCACTCGTCGTACTCGTGCGCCGCGCCCGGTAGTACGCGATCTGTTCCCGTACCAGTCTGTCGTGTATGTCTGCCGCCATGGTTTCGGTCCCGCCGCCCGCCTCCGCGCACCTTATCCGATGTATTCAGCGGCGGCAATGCAGCACCCGTTGACCTGGCACGGCACAAACGGCAATCAGCATCTGCGGATCCGATGCGGCCCCCGCCGGAGTCAAGTGCATGCCCATCAAGACCAACATCGTTGCGACGTTGGGCCCACCCAGCTGGGACCTCCCCGTGATCACTACCCTGGCCCGGACGCTACCGCGCAATGGCAACGTCGCCAGTGCCCGCTACTGGGTGCGACAGCAGCGATGGCCCCTTCATAGGTTCCCGGCCGGACGCTCAGGCAACGCGTCGTAAGTAAGGATCCCGAGAGACATTATGCGCCGTGTCCGAAAGAGAGAGCAGTCCGGGCACTCGGTGAAGACGTTGGCCCTGCCAGTGGTGCCTGATGAACGGGTAAGACCATGGAAACCACGAAGGAAGAGTCTGGCGTAAGACCGTGGAGTGCCAGTAAAATGGTTCGGCGCCCGGCGCGGTGGATGGGCGAGGTTATCTGGGAGAGCTCGGCGTAGTGGCTGACCACTGGCACCATGGCTGACGGGCATGGCTGCGTGGCGGATTTGGGTACGTTAGGCGTTGTTCCTTTCATTCAGGAGACGGAGTCTATGAACAGGGAAACAGTCTCGAAATGGATCATACCCTCCGCGGTGTTGCTCATCCTTTCGCAGATGGGCGGATGTCCTTCCCCATCAGGCAACATGAGCCTGACGGTGACAACGTCCGGCCAGGGAACCGTGGCCATGGACCCCGTTGGCGGCTCATACAAGTCGAATACCGTTGTCACTTTGACCGCCACGCCGAGTTCCGGCTGGGCCTTCGACCACTGGGAAGGGGGCGTCACCGGCACCACCAACCCAACCACGGTCACGATGAGTGCTGACGTGGACGTTACGGCTGTTTTTGTTCAGGGGAGCTCGTCTACCTGCAACGAGTGGACCCAGACCGATATCACGACGAACACGACGATCCCGGCCGGCTGCTGGCTGGTCAACGATAGCATCAACGTCTCAAATGGTGCGGTCCTGACTCTTGCGCCGGCGCGACGCTGCAATTCGGTAGCGGGTTGGGCCTGTTCGTGGGCAGCGACGGTGCCCTGAATGCCGTGGGTACGGCTGCAAGCCCGATCCTGCTGACGGGCCAGACGCAAAGTCCCGCCTGGTGGGTCGGCGTGCGGTTTGAAGACTCGAATTCGCCGAACAACGTTCTGCAATACATGACGATCGAGTACGGCGGCTACAGCAGCAGCTTCGCGGCGGACCTGGGAGTCAGCGGCACCTCGCGCGTCGCAATCAGCCACTGCACCCTGCGAGACAGCGGCGGCTTCGGCTTCGGGTTCTACGGCGATTCGACGATCTCGTTCGACTCCAATACGGTCACCGGCAACACGGATGGAGCCGGCGAGATCGATCCGCCGCTGGTGGGCTCCCTGACGACGACCTCAGCGTACACCGGAAACACCAACGACGTGTTGTGGGTCACCACCGGCTACATCGGTGTGGACCAGACGTGGCAGGCCTTGGGCGTGCCCTACATGCTCGAGAACGATCTGACCGTCGATCATCATCTGACGATCCAGCCCGGCGTGACGCTTGTATTCCCCGCCGGCTTTATGGTGCTCGACGTCGACACCTCCGGCTCGCTGACGGCCAACGGCACGGCTACCAGCCCGATCCTGTTTACCTGCGTGAACAAGAGTCCGGCGCATGGATCGGCGTGCGGTTCGAGGACTCGAATTCGGCGAATAACGCCCTGCAGTACGTGACAATCGAGTATGGCGGCTACAGCAGTGCCTTTGCAGCGGATCTCGGGGTCACCGCGTCGCGCGTCGCGATCAGCCACAGCATCTTACGAAATAGCGGCGGCTTCGGCTTCGGGTTCTACGGCGCTTCGACGATCTCGTTCGACTCCAATACGGTCACCGCCAACCAGACTGGAGCCGGCGAGATCGACCCGCCGCTGGTGGGCTCGCTGACGACGACCTCGACGTACACCGGAAACACCAACGACGTGTTGTGGGTCACCACCGGCTACATCGGTGTGGACCAGACGTGGCAGGCCCTCGGCGTGACCTATATGCTGGAGAACGATCTGACCGTCGATTATCATTCTGACGATCCAGCCCGGCGTGACGCTTGTATTCCCCGCCGGCTTTGTTGACCTCGACGTGGACACCTCCGGCTCGCTGACGGCCATTGGCACGACCACCAGCCCGATTGTCTTTACCTGTGCAAACAAGACGCGGGGCGCCTGGATCGGCGTACGGTTCGAGGACTCGAATTCGTCGAACAACAATCTGCAGTACGTGACCGTTGAATATGGCGGTTACAGCAGCGGCTTTGCGGCTGATATCGGGATCACCGGGGTCTCCACGGTAACCATTCTGAACAGCATCATACAACACACTGCGGGGTGGGGGGTCTACACGGAAGCTTCTTCGTCACTTACGCACTCGGGCAACGTCTTCTCTGATTATGTCTCTGGCAAGTACGGTCCGTGAAAAACGTCGCGATCCTCGGCCCCGTCTCGAGTCGGCCAAGGCTTGGGACGGGGTTCTCTTGCTGCTCACGGGCTCGTCGATCTGGTGGATGTGCTCTCGCTCTTGTGGGGGAAATCGCGGGATAGTGATGACAACGCAGCCTGATGCCGGAGCGGACTGGAATCTGCACATGCGGCAGAACGTTCGCAACTGGCTTGCCGAGTCGTACGGCGGCCAGCTGCCGCCGAACGGGCTGATGCTATTTGGCAACCCGTATCAGTTCCGTCGTGATATGTTCTTTGGGGCCTTCGATTCCGTCGAGGAGGCGGGCCAGTTCCATACGGCTTCGTACAAGGGCAGGCCTCTCTGCTTTTGCAAGCCACTGTTCGGCGGCCCCATGGCGGCCATGTATGCCGAGGTCATGGCGGATCTGGGTGTTCGACAGGTGCTGGCATGCGGATACGTGGGCGGGATATCTTCTTCGGCCGAGATCGGCAGACTACGCTGTCATCGCCGATGCGTCCGGCTTCGATGGGACAACGAGGGCATACAGCCCTTATCGCACAACATTCTGCGCGGATCAGCACATGGTCAACAGGCTACGCCAGGAGATGGGCCAGGCCCGTGCCCGGTACGAGGTCGGCCGGATTGCCAGTATCGACGCCCTGGTGCTGGAGAACGACGCAATGACCAGGGACCTGGCAGCGTCAGGGCACTGTTTCATTGACCTGGAGACCGCCGCCCTCTATGCAGTCGGGGCCATCCGGGGGCTCAGGACGGCGGCGCTGCACATCGTGACGGATAACCCGACGCGCAAGACGATCGATCGCGGCAATCTGTACGAGGCCAGTTTTGCAGAACAGATCCGGATTGCGCTGGAAGTGCTGATTGGCCTGTAATGCGAACAGACAGCGGCACGATGCTGCCGGCAGCCGCTGCGAGATAATCGATCTTCAAGTGGAGTGGAGTCAGCGGCATCTGCAGGGACGGCGTACGCCGGCAGCGCCGCCGGCTTGCATTGCCGACGTTTCTCGGGTCATTCATATTCGTGTACCCGATGGTTCACGAAGAGGGTCACATTCTTGCCCTCATGGCATTCGGCGCATGCGACCCGTCCAGGACCAGGCTCCTGCCGATTGGCGGCGTGCCGCACGCAGCCGCGAAGGCCTCCGCGCACCTGGCACCCTGGCAGGTGGCTGTCGTAGCGATCGCCGGAGGGTTGCTGCCGACACTGCTAGGGTATTTGTCCTTTGCCGTCTGGGTGAGTCCGTTTGGCCGCAGATGGCGAGAGCAACGCCTGCTGGCCGACTTGGGGTGGTCCGCAATGACGGCATTGCTGGTACTTCCCCAGGCAATCCCGGCACCTATGTTGTTCCCGAGCACGGTGTCCAATAGGGATTACTCGCTCTTCATTATTGGAGATATTGTAAACGGCCATGTCGTATCCGTAGCCGTCCGTATGCGGGATTCAAGCTAAAATGGAAAGCCTCTCAGGGGTGCCCCGACCGATCTTCCTCTTCCTCCGGCTGCAGCTCCAGGTGGAACCGGTGCAGGAACCGGTGCAGCACCGGCGCCAGCAGCAGGGCCACCGTCGTCAGGAACACCACTCCCGAGAAGATCGCATAGAACGTCGCGAAGATCTTGGCTGGCGCCGTCTTCAACGGGTCCACCGGCCCCATCCCCGTCAGGATCATCGACGCATTGAGCAACGCATCCAGCCACGGCAGGTCGGCCGTGAAGTGATAGCCGCACGCCCCCAGCAGCAGCGACCCGGCGACGATCCCCAGGGCAACCAGCCCTTGCCCTCCCAGCCGCCGCAGGAACACGCGCCGCGACGGCAGGGCTTTGTGCCGCCGTCGCGGGGCGTCGGGACCATGCTCTTTCGTTTTATTCATCTGTACGCAGTCCTCTGGCGACCGGTCATGGGCCCGGCCCGTGTTGAGTCCGAACTGGCCATTTCCTGCCTTCCCCGGCGCCAGCGATCCGGTGCCCCTCTCTTCGGTAAGTCATGCCTGCCCGGGACCCGAGCGTCAAGCGCAGCCGCAATGCGTTTCTGGCCGGCCGGCGACCGCGCCGTGACCTGCCGCGAGCGACGCCGCGCGCAGTTCCCTCCACCTGCGCCGCGACCGCTTCCGGAAAACCACATTATGTACTGATGAGCGCATGCGACGCTAAGATATGTAATGGCAATGGCTTGCAGACATATACCGTGTATTCCGACTGCAACGAATGTTGCCCAAAAAAAACGCTGGCCACTATCGCCATGGACGGACCTCCGACAGGTGTGCGGCTTCCGCAATTTGGCTAAGATACGGGACCGTCACGAGTTACGGTTCTTCATGCGCTTTCCGAGCGCCTTGTTCGTTCGATCTGGCACGGCATTTGCCTATAGAACAGGCGTAAGCAGTTGTGATGTAAGGAGGATCGGAAGTACCCTTAAAATTGGGCGAGACGGTTGTGGTCTCGGGTGCAATGCCTGTCGCCATGGCCGTAAACATACCCTCAGTGTAGTTCTCCTGAACCCCAGGTTTCCCCCCGACCTGGGGTCCCCTTTTTTATATGCCTGCCGTGTTGTTTTTCGGCAACATGCTGCCGGACCTCTTATCAGCCCCTCTGGCCGCATGGACATGCGCAAGATCGCGCAAAGTCCAATGGTTTCTTGACTTGGCCACACGGCACCCCATGTAATCTATGGAGCAAGAGAGTGTTAACGTCCCGGGGCTCGAGGCGCCAGCCCTGTCCAAGCCATGGGCGACACGGCTCTTAATGGACACCAGGGCTCGCCGTGATGGGCCGCGATCCTCCCCCGGCCGGGACGCTTACGCCCCAGCCCCGGCGTCAGGCCGAAAGGAGGTGCCCGCCAGACCAGATAACGTGTTCAAATCGGTCAGATTGCGTCTATCTATGTAGGTCGGAGACCCCGTAATACGTGCACAAGCTCGTTGCACTTACGGTCGGCGGTATGCCGCCGCGGGGTCTCCACTTTTATGTCAACCTACGGTGCGGTACTGGCCACCGGCTGGGTGGCGCAGGCGCTGCTGACGGAAGCAGGCTGCGTGGCGGCTGCGGCGTCGGCCGCTGCCAGAAGGTTCTTCCAGTACGTCGCCGTCTTCTCCGGATCCACCTCATTCCCCGAGACATCCTTGGACACGACATCCAGGGCTACCTGTCGCCCGTCCAGGAACAGCGCGGGCGTGCCGGGGATCCCCAGCGTCTTGCCGATCGCCGCGTCCCGCTCGATCCGTTGCCGTATCGAAGGATCCTGCATGGCTTTCTCAAAGGCAACGGGATCCAGGCCGATCTGCGCGGCAAGCTCGTCATAGGGCTTTTCGGCGAGGCGATCCTGGTTCTCGTAGAGGACGTCGTGCATTCGCCAGAAGGCATCGTTGCCGCCAAGTTTGAGGGCGGCCTCAGCCGCCTCCGCGGCCCGACAGGCAAAGACGTGTCTGTTGGAGCCCGGGGTGCCAGGGTTGCAGGCCTGGTTGTACGGGTAGTGCTTGAAGACCAGCCGCAACGAACCACCGAGGGATCTCTGCACGTCGCGCAGCGCCTTGTCGGTCATAGCGCAGTATTGGCACTGGAAGTCGCCGAACATCACAAGCGTGTGAGGTGCATCCGCGGAACCACGCGACGGATCGTCCCGTCCCACCGCCAGCACATCCGCCTTCGAGGGCGTGCGAAGGAACTGCCATCGTTCGTAGTCCGGATCCTGTTGAATCTTCTCGAGTTCCTTGGCCGTCATCGCGTGCTTGTTCGCGAATACGGCCGCACCGCCCAGGGCCAGAATCGCAATCGCCAGAAAGCACCCGGTCAGCACGGTCAGGACCGGCACCTTCCAGAGCTGCCGCACGCCTCTGGCCAGGACCTCCTGTTCATTGCGGGCCCGGCAGCCGCCGATCCACTGCGCCCAAAGACACCCAAACAACAGGATGTTGATGGCATGGGTCGCCACGCAGAACGAGCACCAGGCGTGCAGCCGCCAACCCATCGCGTGGATCAGGTACACGGACTCGGTCGCACCCACGGTGGTCATCAGGGCGGGCCACAAACAGGCATGGTGCAGATAGCCCGGCAGGCGGCCGACGAAGAAGATCCAGACGGCCAGGAGCGTGAAGTAAAGCACGCCGATGCTGGCCACAGGGATCTGGGTGCCAATCATCGCGTAGGAGCTCTGCAGGACGGTGCTGCAGTCGAAGGCGCCGCCGCACAGGTGCGGCAGCGTTCCGCCGCGCATGTCCACCGTGTGCAGATAGAGCAGGTAGCCGCTGAGAACAAGTCCGCCCAAAGCCAGCATGAACGTCGTCAGGCGCAACAGCAGAAAGGCGCATTTGCCCATCGAGAAGTCTCCTGTGGCACGGGTGATAGCGCCTGCCCGCGCACATTCGGATTCCAACAGTCTAAACGGGGGATTCTACTGGCGACACCACCTTCGGACAAATCCACCCCCGGGTCCGATAAACCGTGCCGTCCCAGTAGTGCCTCGCCGGGTAATCCTCGTTACCAGCCTGGCGTGCCCGGTCGATGCCGGCGCTACTTGCCCGCGCAGCCGGCTGGACGACCCGCTCGAACAGCGCTACCGTCCTGGCGATCAGGTCGGCATCGTCGCCGAGGTGGAAGCCCACCAGCACCACGTCCCGCGGGCGGATCACCTTGGCGACGTATTGGAAAGCCTCTTCGGCCGGCGTGCGCCCCGCGGCCAGCACCTTGTAGTGCACCGCGCCGGCCTTGAGGCTGCAGATGGTCCGGGCCATCCGATCGCGATGTGCCGGATCGAACTTCTCGGCGTCGGTCGCCACGTGGTGGGGATTGTCGCTGCGAGGGCTGGGGTCGTAATAGCAGCAGAGCTGGAAGTCCGGGTCCAGATGGTCGCGGATCCAGTCGTGCGGCTCGGGGTTGTGCGCCGCAAAGCCAGCCGCCATGCCCAGGTCCCGCGTCAGCTTCAGCGCCGCACCGAACCGCTCGGTCTCCTTGCGGTGCCAGTAGTAGTCCACCTGCCCGCCGTGCAGGTAGCAACCCTTGGCACCGTTGGCAGCCGCGGCCTTGATGCTGCGGTTGTAGTCCTCGATCTCGCTGGCTGTCTGGGCGAACCACTGGATGCTGCCGCCCTCGTCCCAGTATTCCTGCAACATTCGGATGACGTGGTTGTCGGTCCGGCCGAAGAAGGTGTTGATGCCAGCCGCCTCGGCTTTATGGAGGGTGTCCTTGATGCGGGCGACGGTGTAGTACTTGCGCATCTCCGCGTCGCGTTTCTCGCCCTGGTGGCTGAACCCGCTGAAGGGGTTACCGCCGATCGCCAGGCGGGTGACCTGCGTTTTTCCGATTTTGACCATGTCCAGTGCCATGCTGCTTTCCTCCAACTTACACCAATGACCTGACACACTATAGTGGCAGTCCTGTCTGGCGCCTACTGCAACGCCCCGCCCCATCTTTCCGGAGGCCTGCCTGCGCGTGCTGTGCAACTCGGCCTGGTATGGTATCCTGGTGATCCTCTGGGCAATGCACCGGCAACGCCGGCGAAGTCTCGGGACCAGCGATATGGCTGACCAGCAATCACAGGAACAGGCACGGCCGGTACCGATCTTCACGACTGACGTTCCCTGCCCATGGTGCGGATACAACCTCCGCGGGCTGGTGGAGGCCCGTTGTCCCGAGTGTGGGGAACCATTCAGTCCCGAAGAGGTGCTCGATCCCAGGAAACGACTGCGTCCTGCCGGTCCAGGTCTGCTCTGGGCTTTCCCGCGGATACTGATTCACCCCACTACGTTTTGGTCTTCTCCGCAAGTGCTCGCCAGTCACGGCTTTCACTGGGGGCTGCTCTACCTGTACCTGGCGGCAAGCGTCCTGCTGGGGTTCATCACCTTCGAAGTTCCGCGAGTGATCTGGGAGTAGGAAGTCAGAATTCAGCCCATAAGCAAAGGTCTTGCCGCGTATGGCTGGAGCTCACTGGGCTTTGGGCCGATGTTATCTTTGCTGTTTGCAGTCCTGCCATTCTTCTTCTGCGTGTTGCACGGCGTCCTGTGCCGGGTCGTTTTCAGCAAAGTACGCGTAAAGGATCCGGAGGGTGCGGCCAAGGCCCTAGTCGGGTACTCGGCCTTGTGGATACTCCCCGCTGCCCTGGCCTTTGGCGGTTCACTCTTCTGGTTCGGTCACCGGATGCCCGTGTCTACTGTCGGGCCTTGGCCTCATGCAGTGGGAGTAGCAAGCTTGCTGTGTCTGGCTATCGTGGTAGCGCTGTGGACCAAATCTCTGTCTGAGGGCGGTCGGTTGATGGCCGCCGGTAGCGAGGGCTGGGGTTTGTGGTGTGCATTAGCCAACCCGTTCTGGTACATTGGCGGCTGGGTAATGCTCCTTCAGTAAACGGCCCAGGAAAGGCCGGACTGCCCAAACAAAGGTTGCCTGCAATGGTACATGATACCAACGACCGGAGCTACATCCGCAACCTCGCCCGCCAGGTCGCCGAGATCGCCGCTACCGACAACAACGCCCGCATCATCCGCCGCTGGTGCGACACCAACGCCCTCCGCAAGCCCGACCGCTTCCCCGTCTGGTGCCGCCCCGTCGCGGCCTGGGCCGAGATCCTCCCCAAGGACTGCCTCAAGTGCACCGACAACACCCTGCGGGCCATCGAGTACGCCTTCCGGCAGATCCTCGTCAAGCACGAGATCGGCGACGACTCGCCCGTCCTGCCGCACTTTGAGGTGCCAGCCGTCTTCGACATCGACCCGCCAAACGTCTGGGGCCTGGACATCACCCGCCACTCGACCGGCCGGGCCGGCGACGCGTGGACCTACGACCCGCCGCTGAAAGACTGGTCCGACCTCGACAAGCTCCGCCTTCCGAGGTTCACCTACAATGCGGGCCAGACGCAGGACGCCCTCTGCCAGGCCGACGAACTGCTTGGCGATATCCTGCCGGTCAAACTCGTCTGCCGGCACCCGCTGGACGCAACGTTCTGCACGCCGGCGACCGACCTGCGCGGCATGACGCAGCTGATGATGGACCTCATCGAGTCGCCCGAGCAGGTCCACCGCCTGATGGCGCACTTCCGCGACGGCATGCTCCGGGCCATGGACCAGGTCGAGGCGACCGGCCTGCTAACGCCGGGCAGCCAGTGGCCCATGCTGACCAGCGACCCGATCGGGCCGGCGCCGGCCGGGAGCGAGAGGACTGTGGCACACGGAGAGAGAGCACTGGCAGACAAGCTGCCAGTGGCACCAGGCACCTGTCCCTCGTCCCTCGTCCCTCGCCCCTCGCCCCTGTCGTTCCCTGAACCCCGAACCCTGAACCCGCAAATGCCCGACGGCCGGCTCACCTGGCGCAACTGCTGGACCCTGGTCAACAGCCAGGAGTTCGACCAGGTCTCGCCGGCCATGTGGAAGGAATTCCTGCTGGACTACCAGATGCCCGTCATGGAGCGCTTCGGCCTGGTGGCCTACGGCTGCTGCGAGAACCTCACGAAGAAGATCGACGGCGTGCTGAGCATCCCGAACCTCCGCGTCTTCGTCTGCAGCGCGTGGACGAACCTCGACACGGTGATCGAGCGCATCGGCCGCAAGCACGTCATCATGTGGCGCCAGAAGGCCAGCGACGTGGTCTTCCCGCACGATACCGAGACGCTTCGCCGCCAGCTCGATGAAGGCCTGGGCAAGCTTCGCGGTCACCACGTGCAGATCGTCCTGCGCGAACTGCAGACCCTGGCCGGCCACCCCGACCGCCTGCACGTCTGGACGAGACTGGCGATCGAGGCGGCGGAGAAGTATGCGTAGAACGGACCCTTGCGTCGCCGTAACACCGACGATGTCCGGAGCGAACATCCATGCCGTGGCCACGCATAACGGAAACACCGGAAGAAGTTCACATCCATCGCCTCCTAGCCGCCACGCTGAAGCGGCGCGTGTTGCGCAGCCGCCTGCTCGGCGAGGGCGCGTTCGGCGTCACGTACCTGCTGGATCTTGAAGGGAGCCCGGGCCGCGTGGTCCTCAAGTGGCAGAAGTGCCCAGGCCAGGCCGCCCGCGAGGCGCGGCAACTCGAAGAGCTGCGCCGCCACGCGATCGTCAAGGTGCCGCGGGTGCTCTGCTGCCACGTCGGCTCGGACGACGTGCCGTTCGAGGCGCTGGTCCTGGAGTATCTCGACGGCCAGCCGGCAGCCGAACTGCCTGCCCCGCCGGCCGATGTCGGCGCTCGGTTCGCACGCGAGGCGATCGACGTCCTGCTTCACTGGCACACCATCCGCCGACCGGCCGGCTACGGTCCGCTCGGCGGGCCCTTTCACGCCCGGTGGGTCGACTACTACCGCCAGCGGATGTGTGCGTACTGGGACGAGGTCCGCGCGATCCCGGCCGGCCAGAACAATCTGCCGCCGGAGACGCTGGCCATGGCGCAGCGGTCGCTCGACGCCGTCGAGGCGATCATCGGCCACCGTCAGGACGGCGCGGTCCTGCTGCACAGCGACTACTGGCTGGCCAACATCATGGTCGAGCCAGCCACGTACCGGATCACGGGTGTGATAGACCCGCTGGACGCGGAATGGGGCGATCGCGAACTCGACCTGATCCTGCTGAACGTGTACTGGGCCCGGCCGCTGGACCTGCTCGGCGAGTACTGCCGCCGCGTGCCGCCGGACGAGCAGTTCGAGCTGCGCCAGGTGTTCTACCGCTTCTGGTACGAGATCCAGAACTACGCGCGGATCCGCTGGCGCGAGGACGGGCTGAACGAGTCGCTGGCCCAGCGGCTGGGCGAACTGATGGACAAGTGCCTGTAGCGCCGCCCAGCTGTCACCCGACAATGGAGAAGTACTTATGAACGCACGCCTGGCTGTCCCCGCGGATGCCGCCGATCTGGCTCGTCTGAACGCCGAGTTCAACGAGGGCTCGAAGGTGACGCCCCAGCAGATGGCTACGCAACTGGCGGCTGGCCCGGCGATCGAGACGGTTCTCGTGGCTGAAGTGGACGGCCATGCGGTCGGTTTCGCGTGTCTGCAGATGCGCCGATCGATCTGCTATACTGAGACCTGGTTCGAGCTGGCAGAACTCTACGTCGAGCCTTCGTGCCGCCGTCGCGGGCTGGGTCGCCGCCTCGTCGGTCTCGCGGAGCGCGTCGCCCGCGAGCACGGGGCATCGCAGGTTACGCTCCTGGTCAACAAGGCCAACGCGGCGGCTCAGGAGTTCTACCACGCCATGGGCTATGCCCTCCGCGGCGACCATGTGATGGTGAAGCGGATGTAGCGTGACGCGAGGCGATCCCGCGGATACAGGCGAGATGCCGGTGGCCACCGGCACGCAAGTGAGGAAAGATGACCATGATTACCACCGACCTGGATCGTTGTGACTTCCCCGTCATCCGCGACTGGATCGACCCCGACCTGTTCAGGGGCTTCCGCGCCTCCGATCACGGATGACCAGCTCGACAGGCTGCTGACCCGCTGCCGTGAGGGGCGGATCGCGGACCTGGGCCTCAAGGCCGCCGATGATGCCGGCCGGGCACTCGGCCTCGTGCACGTGGTCTTCGACTGGACGGGCGACATCGGCCACATCCAGCAGATTTTGGTCGACCCCGGCTTGCGCAGGCAGGGCATCGGCCAGGCGCTGATGCGGCACACGCTTCGGGTCTGCTTTGAGGAGCACGGGGTCCACCGGATGCAGCTGTTTGTGGAGGAGCCGAACACCCCGGCGGTGGCGTTCTACAGGAAGCAGGGCTTCCACGCCGATGGGTTGATGAGAGAGGCGTGGAAGGTGAAGGGCAGATACATCAGCTGGTACTGCATGTCCATGCTGCGATCGGAGTGGAACGCGCGGATAGCCTGATCTGCGGGCTTGGAAACCGCGTTTACTGCCTCTGGCCCACCACGATCATCCTCGCGCTGCACAGCGTCAGCCCCCCGCCGCCGTAATCACCATAGTCGCCGGTCACGGCGAAGCCCGCCTGCTCCAGCATCCGCCTGAGCTCCGGGTACACGTACGACCGCCACTGCTGGCTGCGCTCCTGGCGGCCGGTCGCAGCGACGATCGTCTTTCGGAGCTGCCCCATGCACGTCCGTGGGTCGAACTCGACATCGACCACCTGCACGCCGCCCGCCGCATCGGACCAATCCCGCAGAATCCCACCCTGCTGTACCAGCCGCGCGATGTCGGCCCAGGGATTCGGCAGGTCGATCAGCAGCCGTGCCCCCGGCTTCACCGCCCGCCCGGCCGCCCGAAGCGTCTCCAGGTCCCCCTCATCGCCGAAGATCCCGAAGCCCCCGCCCATGAAGTACGCTGCGTCGAACGGCTCGGCGAAGGTCATCTCCCGCATGTCCGCCCGCACGAACCGGATCGACAGGCTGTGCTTCCGCGCCGCCTCCTTCGCCCGCTCCAGCATCTCCGGCGAGGCATCCACCCCCGTCACGCTGCAGCCCCGCTGCGCCAGGTGCAGCGCGTGGCGGCCGTACCCGCAGCCGACGTCCAGCACCTGCAGGCCCGGCCCCAGCCGCAGCGCCTGCCACAACAGGTCCGTCTCCGCCCACGCCTGGGCGTCATCGAGCCGCGCCACTTCCCCCGGCCGCCACGCCTTGTAATACTCCAGCCACCAGGACATCGGTAGTCTCCGGCAAAGACGGTCAAGGGACAACAGTCGACGGTCAACTGTCAACGGATAACAGTCAGCGATCATCCGTCAGCCGTCAACAGTCACCTGACAACTTGCAACTGACAACTGACAACTGGCAACTACCTACCGACTACCGCCTGCTGGCTACCGTTTTTCTATACTGCAGTGGCGCCTGCCGCCGGTACCGCTTGAACACCTTCGTGAAGTAGCTCTGGTCGGTAAAGCCCGCCTCCAGTGCGATCATCGAGAGGGACTTGTTCGTCCGGCTGAGAAGTTCCGCGGCGCGATCGACCCGCATCCGGTTCAAAAGGTCCGTGAACGTCGCCCCGCTCTCCTGGCGGATCAGGTACGAGAAGTGCGACGGCGAGAGCCCTGCCGCCCGCGCCACGTCGTCCCGGCTGATCCGCTCGCCGCAGCGGCGTTCCATGTACGCCATCGCGTCGAACAGCTGCGTGGCCGCGTCGCGCCGCCGCGTGGATTGGATCGCGTCCAGCAGGTGCTCCAGCGTGGCTGTCAACCACCCCGACAGACTCCTCCTCGGTATTCGCCCGCGAAAGGTCGGTCATGCTGGCGTAGTTCGTGCCCAGCAGCTCCTCCGGGTCCCCGCCGGACTCCACCGCCGTTTGGCACATGCTGACCACCAGCTCCAGGAAGAAGCTCTTGACCAGGTCCAGCCGATTGCCGGCGTGGTGGTGGATCGCCACCAGCACGCGGTTGAGGATCTCGCGGCGCCCCGGCCGATCACCGGCGCGGATCGCCGAGAACAGCGCCGGCTCCTCCCGCAGGTAGAGCTCGCGAATACTGCTGTTGCCATAGTTCTTAAGCGAGTGGATGGCGTACGCGCGTTGTTGCTCGGCGTGGTACTCCCGCCGCCGCAGGGCCAGCGCCGAGGCGTTCGTCAGGTTTTCGCCCTCCGTGAGCTCCCGCAGCTCCGTGCACGCGCGGCGGACGTTCGAACGGCACCGCAGCCGGCCCCGGCGGGAAGACCTTCCTCTCCGACGCGCTGGCGACCAGCCCGCCGACCACCCGCTCGTTGAGCATCAGCGGGACCGCCCAGAGCAGCCGCTGTCCCTCGCAGACGCCCACCGTCGGCTCGCCCCAGCGCAGCGCCTCCTGGATGGCCGCCGCCCGTGCCTGGCGGCACCCCTGCTCCTCTCGTTCGCAGTAGGAGCCGCCTCCCAGGCACATCCTGCCCTCGGCATCGACCGCGCACAGATTGACTCCCCACCGCCGGCGATACTCCCGCCGCAGGCGGCCGAACTGCTCCTCCGTAATGCCGATATTGGGTGAGTGCGTTCCCTGGTCCATCACGACAACGAGACTCCAAGTGCCGACGCGTTCGCGGCTGTTCGTACAATTTTACCAAAACAGGGCCCCTGCCTACAAGAAGTTGGTGCGGCCAAAGCCTACCCTGATGGATGCGGCTGCACGTTTTGATGCGTGCCGCCGCAGGCAGTCTGCGGTTTGCATCGTTGAATGTCGATAATGGAGGCAGCCTGCGTCCGGCGGAGCCGGCGGGGGTGGGTCGTTCATATCTCCTGGAGCATCCAGTACTTACGGAAAGATGCCCTCAGACGGGAAGGAACATCATGGCAAAAGATGGCGCCTGTGAAGTCAAAGGTAGGACGATGACCGGTCGGGAACTGCTGCTCAAGGCCATTCGCAACGAAGTCACGCCGCGGCCGGCCTGGGTCCCCTTCGTCGGCGTTCACGGGGCGCGGCTGATCGGGGTCAGCGCCGAGGATTACCTCAAGAGCGCCGACCTGATCGTTCAGGGTCTCAAGAAGGCTTGCGAACTCTACCAGCCTGATGGTCTGCCGGTGGCATTCGACCTGCAGATGGAGGCCGAGGTGCTTGGCTGCCAGCTGCACTGGGCGCAGCAAGGGCCGCCGTCGGTCATGACCCACCCGCTGGAGCAGGGCAAGAGTCTGGCGGATCTGCCGGTCTTCGATGTTGCGAGCGGGCGGTTCCCGCTGGTCTTGGGGGCCCTGCGAACGCTCAAGGGCGAGATCGGCCAGAAGGTCGCCCTGTACGGCCTGATCTGCGGGCCATTCACCCTGGCCCTTCACCTGCTGGGCAATCAGATCTTCCTGGACATGTTCGACAAGCCCGACTACGTGCGGGCTGTGGTCAGCTACTGCGCCAGCGTCGGCATGAAAGTTGCCCAGGCCTACCTGGACAACGGCGCCGACGTGATCGCCGTGGTCGACCCGATGACCAGCCAGATCTCGCCGGAGCACTTCAAGGAGTTCTGCTCCGGGCCGATGAACCACATCTTCGACCTGGTGCGGGCCCGGGGCGGGTGCAGCTCGCTGTTTGTCTGCGGCGACGCGACCCGCAACCTCGAGGTCATGGGCGCGACCACCTGCGACAACATGTCCATCGACGAGAACATCCCGCTGGAGAAGGTCCGCGACGTCACCCGCGCCCACGACAAGTCGTTCGGCGGGAACCTGCGCCTGACGGTCGTGCTCCTGATGGGCGACGAGGACGACGCCAAGCTCGACGCCATCCGCTGCATCGACATCGGCGGCGGTTGCGGCTACGTGCTGGCCCCCGGCTGCGACCTGCCCTTCGCCACGCCGGCCGAGAACCTGCAGGCCGCCAGCCTCATGGTCCACGACTCCTACCAGCGCGAGATTGCCAAGCGGACGATCACCGCCAAGGCGGCGGGCGCAGGCGTCGACATCCGTCTGCCCGATTACGACCACGACCGCAACCTCTACGTGGACGTAATCACGCTGGACTCGGCCAGCTGCGCCCCGTGCCAGTACATGATGGATGCGGTGCACCGCGCGGTGAAGGTCCTGGGCGGCCCCGTCTGCGTGAAGGAGCACCGCATCACGACCCGGGAAGGTCTGGCGATGATGGCACGCCTGGGCGTGGCCAACATCCCGACCATCTGCATCGACGGGACGGCGAAGTTCGTTTCGCTGATTCCCGACCAGAACACCCTTGTAGCGGCGCTGCAGGAGGGGATGGCCGCCAAGAACTGATATACCTTCGCACTGCGGCCGCCCTGCGTGCAATGCGTGGGGTGGCTGCCCTTTCTTGTGGGGGAAGAAGGTTCAGGGTTCAGGGCAGAGGGACGAGGGACGAGGGGCGGGGAGGAAAGACGAGGAGACAAGGAGACAGGGAGACAGGGAGACAAGGAGCAACGGCAGGGGGCAAGGGACGAGCTACGGCGTGTGCACACTAACGAACCCGGTGTCTGGTAAGGACGCAGACCGATGGCACAAATCCCGCTGAGCCTGGTGACCGGATTCCTCGGCAGCGGCAAGACGACCTTCCTGCGGCACGTGTCACGGCGTCTCGCTGGCCGGCGGATCGTGTACCTGGTCAATGAGTTCTCCTCGCTAAACGTCGATGGGGTGGCTCTGGCCGAGATCGGCCCGGACGTCATCTGCGTCCCGGGCGGAAGCATCTTCTGCAAGTGCCTGGTCGGCGAGTTCATCGACAGGCTTCTGGCGATACCCAGGTCGATCGAGGGCGTGATTGTCGAGGCCAGCGGCATCGCAGACCCCAAAGTCGTTTCCGACATGCTCCGCCAGACGAAACTCGACCGCCTCTACAATCTGGTCAGCATCATCAGCATCGCCGACCCGGGCAGTTTCCCGAAGCTGCTGGCCACGCTGCCGAACATCCGCGCCCAGGTCGAGGCGGCTGACATCGTCCTGCTCAACAAGGTCGACCGGTTCGACGAATCGCGGGTCGCCGCCACGCAGACGCAGCTGCGACGGATCGATCCGCGCGCGGATCCTCCGGACCGTCCGCGGGGCCGCGGACATCGATCTGCTTGCCGAATTGCCGGTCCGGGATCTACACGGTGAATACGCACCGTGCCGCAGATCCTCATTATTCGCGCGTCAGCGTGACCTTCGAGAGGCCAATAGACCTGGAGAGGCTGCGTCTGGCCCTGGGCGGAGCTGAGCCAGGACCTGTACCGGGCCAAGGGCTTCGTGCCCACGCCGACCGGCACCGTCTACCTGGATCTCTCCGCGGCGGGCTTGAGCGTGCAGCCCCGCGATTTACCGGCCGGCGCAGCACGGTCTGGCGATCATCGGCCGCGCCGACAGCGGCGAGCGCGTCGAGGCCGCCCTCAAAAGTCTTTAGCCTGGGGCTGATTGCACGGCCGGTGAGCGCCGCGTTCTCTGCGTCTGCGTACCTGCGCGGTTCGATACACGGTCGGTCCGCCGAGAGTGCCAGGAGATGGCATCCCGCCGCCACCGTGCCATACGCCTGGCACTGTAGCGGTTTTGTGAAAAAAACTCTTGAACCGGCGAGTGTCATTGTGTAGAGTCAACTTGTCACACCGATGTTACACATTCGTAGCAGTGCTCGCGCCGGTGGAACAGGAGCAAGTCTCTCGGGCACGATTAGGTCCGGCGACGCGGGCGGCACGACGAGGGGTCGGTCGAAGGATGCATGCCGTAGGATCGCCGGGGTGCGTTGCGCACCCCGCCAAGCCGTACAGACGCTGTTACTCGCATCTGGCCGTTGTGGCCCTCAGCACGCGATGTCATATCGCAGCCGCTGACGGTGCGCGCTGCCGCTGAGCGGCGGATGGGGCTTGCCGTGTCCAGCAAGCCGTTCGACCGTCCGGGCTGATCCCGCGCCGGTTCTCGCGCTGCTTGCGCAGGAGGTGCGCCATGTGTACGTGGTGGTCTGGCTTCGTTTGTCGGGCCGATCGTCCCTTCGATGGAGTGCTGTCGATTGTGGGTCAAATCACTCGTTGTGCGGATAGGGATGCAAGTGTCGAGCGGAACGCATCTGCCGACACGGACGCCGCAGCGGCCCGTTCTTGGCCGGCGGCGTCACGGGTGTGATGAACAGCCAGGTTATGGCGTCCGGCCGTTGGGCATCTGTGCCCGCGGCCATGCTGTCCGCGACAGCGCAGGCCGCGGGGACGGCTCGCGCCGGTGGTTCACAGGATAGGACGGCTCGGGCGGGGGGAGGCCGCTGCCGCGGCCGGACGAACCTCGCGCGGGACCTGGCGCAGCTGGATCCGGGTGGGTGCCTGCTAGTGGAACTCAGGGCGGATCCGGACGCACATGCGCGGATGGCCATTGCCAACGCGCGCTTCGCCGAACCGGGCAGACCGTTTCTGACGGCGTGCCTGGCCCTGCGGAGGCGGGACGACACGGAGGAATGGCAGGCGCGGCAGAACGCCTTCCGGCTTGCCTACGTGGTGGCCGGCCTGGACCCCGCGGTGGCCGAGGTACTGGACGATCCCGACTGCGTTGTAGCGGCCATGTCAAACCTGGCGACGATCGTGAGTCGCGTGCCCAGCACCGACCTGCTGCTGAAGATCATGAACAACGCGGTGCTGCTGGGCCGCGGATACACCCACGTCGACTTGCTGTCGGACATGGCCTCGATCAACCTGACGATGGTCAATGGGCGGAAGGTCCTCGGACGGCTCGGCAATCCCATGGCCGTCAGTGCCAAGGGCAGCTGCTACGAGATTCGCTCGGCCGCCTGGCTCAAGCAGAACCGGCGAGAGGAAATCCGGGCGTGGGACGGCCGCATGGCTCGCAGAGAGTACGACTTCCTGACGACTACCGGGAATGTCTGCCAGTGCAAGGCCAGCAGCATCGCGTTCGACTCCGCGCAACGGGAGATTGCCTGGTCGCAGCTGGCGCTGCAGCAGACCGCCACCAAGACGTACCGCCAGGTAAAATGGCTCACGCCCAGCAAGGAACAGGTCCCGGCGGGCCTGGTGAGCTGGTTCCGGCAGATCGAGCGCGACACCGGCCAGGAGATCGAGATCATCCCCGTACCGCTGGCGTGGTAGATCGGCCTACTTCTTCCCGCGCCGCGCCGCCGGCTTGCGGGTGGGCCTGCGGACCGCCTGCTTCGCCCCGCCGGTCAGCCACGCCGCCAGCAGGCCGACGGAGGCCTCGAGGTCTTTCTCGTGCACGCTCTCGGTGATGGTGTGGATGTAGCGGGTCGGGATGCTGATCGTGATCGTTCGGTAGCCCCGGGCGGTCCGCTGCATCGAGGATGCATCCGTGGCGCCGCCGGTCAGCACCTCCAGCTGGTAGGCGATCTTGTTCTTCTCCGCCAGGGCGACGAACTCGTCGACCAGGCCGCGATCGCTGATGCTCCCGCGGTCCATGATCTTGATGGCCACGCCCGCCCCCATCTTGCTGGGCGACTCCTCCTCGCTGACCCCCGGCGTGTCGCAGGCCAGGGTCGTGTCCAGCGCGATCGCGATGTCCGGATCGATCCCGTACGTGCTGGGGCCCGCGCCGCGGCAGCCGACCTCCTCCTGCACCGTCGCCACGTAGTAAATGTCGTATGCGCTGCGGCCGGCCACCTGGCGGATGGCGTTGATCGCCACCCAGGAGGCGATACGGTTGTCCATGGCCTTGCCCGTGAAGACCTGGCCGATCTTCATCAGCGGTTGCACCAGCGTGACCGGGTCGCCGACCCGGACCATCTTCTGCACCTGCCGCTTCGGCAGGAACAGGTCCACGAAGAACTCGTGGATCTGCGGGATCTTCTTCTTCTCCTCGTCCGTGGCGATGTGGATCGGCCGGCCGGCCGGGTTCATCACGCCGTAGAGGTCCTGCTTGCCCTGCACCAGGACCCGCCGCGCGAACAGGTTCCGCGTGTCGAAGCCCCCGACGTTGGTCACCCGCAGGCGTCCCTCCTTGTCGATCGCCTTCACGTAGAACGCGATCTCGTCGATGTGGCAGGCGATCATGACCTTCGGTGCCCGTCCGGCGGCCTGCTTACGGGCCGGGGCGAAGCAGATCAGGTTGCCCATCGGGTCGTCGCGGATCTCGCGGAACAGGTCGCCCGCCTCCCGGCGGATTACGTCCTTGATACGTTCCTCTCGTCCGGGCACCCGGCCGTCTCGGACAGCTTCCTCAGCAGTTCCATGAATGGCCTCGTTATATGGTTATGTAACATGGCGGGACAGTGCCCGCTCGGTGGCTCCACTTGCGATTCTAGCGCTGCCGGTCCGAGGTGTCATCGAGCCTCCGCCGGACGTGCCCGACGATCTGCCCCGCCACCTCCCGCGGCGTGACCTGCTCCGTGTCCAGTTCGATCTGCGCCGCCTGGCGGTACAAGGGCTCGCGGACCGCCAGAAGGTGCCGGATCTCCTCCAGGCCCGTCAGGCCGGTCAGGCTGGGCCGCCGCCGCGCGGTGGTTGCATCCTGGCCGATCCGCTGCTGCAGCGTCGGGGCGTCGGCCTTGAGCCAGACGACCAGGCTGTTGCGGCCCAGGCGCGCTGACGTTCTGCGCCCGCAGTACGGCCCCACCCCCCGCGGAGATCACCGCGGGGTCCATCTGGTCCAGGTCCGCGATCACCGCGGCCTCCAGGTCTCGAAAGTGCGCCTCCCCGAAGCGGGTGAAGATCTCCGCGACGTCCAACCCGGCCCTTTGCTCGATCAGCGGGTCCGTGTCCACGAAGGGCCAGCCCAGCTCCTCGGCGGCGATCCGGCCGATCGTCGTCTTGCCCGTGCCGCGATAACCGATCAGGACCACCCTCATGCCGCCCCCCGCGCTGTTGGCCGCGGCAGAATCACCGGGTCGTGGCCGGAATCGCCTTCGATGCCCAGGGGTGTCATCCTTACGGCGTCCGGGCTGATATCGATCAGTACGGCCGCCAAGGAGTCCGTCCGCTGACCGGGGTTGACCGCGATCGTCCCTCCGAGGCGCTGCCAGAACCGCCCGGACAGCCGCGGCGACTCATGGATGTGGCCGTGCAGCGATAGCAGGGGCTGGCGCTGCAGGATGAACTGGCGAATCGATTCCGAGCCAACATGTCCCATGCCGCAAAGGATGTCCAGGTTCGTCCGGGCTGGCGGGGCGTGGCAAGCGAGGATCCAGTCAGTCGTCTCGATGATGGGCACCCGCGAGAGGTCCTCCTGGATGGATGGTTCCTTCGCCAGATATTCCGGGGGATGAACCGGCACGGGCCTGCCCTGCAGGCGATCCCAGATCAGCCCACCATCGAAGCGATATGCCTGGCCGGGAAAATCGAACCTCTCGAAATCCTTGACCTGATGTGGGGACGGGGGGGTGTAGGAGTAGCCCAGGAACGAGTAACCGGCGAGATCCGTCGTCCGGTCAGGTCCGAGAATGCGGACAAGTCCCTCCTGGGAGACACTTTTCATAGAATCATAACTGCATAGCCAATCATGATTACCAAAGAGGACGGCGATGTTGATATCAGGCTGTTGTTGTCGGAGGGCCTCAAAGAAGTGACGTATTTCCGTCCGAACAAAGGTCGCCTGTGAATCGGCAGGATCGGCGGTATCCGCCTCGCACAGGGCATCGCCGCCTACAAGCAGGACCTGGGGCTGCCATCGGCCGGCTATGCGGAAAAGTTCCTGCAAGTGCTGTGGCAGGCCGTGCAGATCCGTGGCATAGAGCAGTCTCATTCGGGGCGGTCTCGCTTAACGGGTCGCCTTGAGCGTGTTTCTGCGCCCGAAGTGACGGATTATACACGACGGCCTAAGATGGACAAAGTTTCACAAGGCTCTTGACACTCAACACCTACGGATACTTAAATAATCCTGTGCCTGGCGCGGCGCAATCGATGCGGGATTCCTGCATCCCACGCGGGTGGAGCCTTTCGGCCCCGGCCTGTGCAGCAAATCGTTGTGATGGTTGGATGAATTGTACCTGAGAAGACGACGGTAGGCGTATGGCAGCCAAGATCAGCGCGTTTGCAGACGAGATAGACCCTGACCCGATGCTACAGGTCAAGACCTTGCAGTCGGTCGGCATCCGGTACGTCGAACTTCGGGGGGCCTGGGGTACCAACGTCCTGAAGTTGACGGATGCCCAGGTCGCCGAGATCAAACGGATCTTCGCCGGCAACGGCATCACGGTCTCTTGCATCGGCTCGCCGATCGGCAAGGTTCGGCTGGACGAGGACTGGAACCGGCATTTCGACGATTTCAGACATGCGGTCGATCGGGCGGAAGGCTTCGGCTGCGGACACGTCCGCATTTTCAGCTATTACGCCCCGCAGGGCGGGCGGATCGAAGACAATGCCGACGAGGTCATTCGCCGGCTGCGGCTGCAGGCTGAATACGTGGCGGCCCGCCCGGTCAGCCTGGCCCTGGAGAACGAGAACCGGCATATTCGGCGATATTCCTGAGCGATGCGGGCAGCTGATGGCGGCACTAGCTGGTACGAAGGTGACGATGGCCTTTGACCCCGCCAACTTCGTGCACATCGACCAGGTGCCGGTGTATGAAAGGTGCTGGGTCCCGCTGCGCAAGTACGTTCGGTACTTCCATATGAAGGACCAGGTTCGCCAGCCGACCAAACATTCTGTCCCCGTCGGCCAGGGCGAAGGCGATTGCGACAAGATCCTACGGGATGTTGCCGATAACGGATACAATGGCTTTCTGGCGGTCGAGCCGCACCTGGCTCGAGCCGGCCAGTTCAGTGGCTTCAGCGGCCCGGATCTGTTCTGCGTGGCAGCCCGGGCTCTGCAAGATCTCTGCAAGAAGGTCGGACTTGCGGTCGAGTAGGCCTTCGGCAGGTTTTGGATATTATGACGACGCGTAGCAGATTTCGGCGGGTGCTGCCGGCGCTGGCGTGCGGTAGTTTCCTGCTGCTGGTGTCGGGTTGCGTGGCCCCGGTGGCGGCATTGCTTCCGGCAGGCAGCCGGTTGCTGGTCAACGCCGTTCTGGACGCATTGTTGAACAGAGCCCACTGACGCCGGTCCTTACGGAGCTTGCCCGTCGCTGGCTTGGATGTCGGCGGGCATTTGCATTCTGCCAGGTTTCTTGGTAGAAGGATGGCAGCCGTGTGGCGCGGCCGCTGCTGCAAATGTCGTTCGGGCGTTTTTTTCCCGTAGCGTGTAACAACTGAGACGGGCCGGGATGTTCCCGGCTGTAGTTGGGTATGTGTCGGCCAGGTTGCCATAGGAGGCACGGATTATGTGGTCATGGATTTGGATCGTAGGCGTGGTTCTGCTGTGCCAGAGCGGGCTGTTCGCCGGTTTCAACAGCATCGGCGACATCATGGGCCTGTTCGGCGGCTGATGACGTTACAGGCAACAGAGACCGGCTCCCATTGGTGACCGCTTTTGAGTGATCAAGGGATTTTCAAGGGACTGGAACCAGGGAGGCGGCACGGACATTTGGTTGTCCGGGCGTCTTCAGGAGTTCATAGAGAACGCGTGCTGTCAGCCTTTTCTGTAGTTGCGTGCATGTTGCTGCACAGGACCGAGTACTCAGCCGAGACGGTCGTCTCGGCAAGCTAGGCCGATATACGGAAGGAGAGACAGACATGTGTTGTCCCACGATTTGGTTGCTATTGGCGGGTGGTGTGTTTCTGCTTTGTCAGAGTGGGCTTTTGGCCGGTTTCAACAGCATTGGTGACATCATGAGCTTGTTCGGTCAGTAGGATGTTCCGAGCGGCAGGATAACCCCCGCGCAGGTATTGCAGCTGCCTGGCAGCAGGCACCTGCAATGCTGCGCTGGGGGGTATCCTGCGTGTGGTGTTCCGTTGTGGTATTGCCATGATCGTTCCCGAGCGTCGGGCACTGGGCCCGCGGACCCGGCGGGTCCGGAATGCAAAGCTCAAACCGTTCGCTTTGGCGACAGCTCGGGGATGTCTTTTCGGGTTCCGTGTACCTTTTTAGGAGGAAACGCAATGGGTAACATTCTTTGGCTGGTCTTGATTGCAGCGTTCGTGGTTCTGAGCGGCCTGGGCGGCAGCGGCCTGAGCCTGACCCAACTGCTGTTGTCGCTCAAGAAGACGTAGTCTGCGGTCGTTCGTCCGATTAGTTCTTCCGGCAAGGGGCCTCGCCAACCGTGGGGCCCCTTGCTCGTCTCTCGGGGTGACGTACCCCGCACCCCTCGCTCTTCCTAAAGTCAGTCCCGCGGATTGCCGATAATGCTGCGGGGCCTCCGCGTATCGGAGTCCCTTGACCCTTTACGAGGAGAGTTGCCGATGTGTATCTGGACATTGCTCGCGATCGTTGTGGCGGTGCTGGGCCTCGGTGGTGGCAGCCTTTCCACCATCCTCAACGCACTTGCCGCCAAGTCGTAAGCAGGACAACGCGGTAAGAGTGCATGGCGGGGCTGACCGGTCTCGCGTGCATCGCAAGCCAAGGCCAGGCTGGAATACCCTTCCAGGCTGGCCCTCGCTTTTCTGTGGGAAGGCCTCTCAACGGCCGGGCGATGCCCGGGGCGGGCCGTGGCGTCCAGCCTGCCCGCGCCAGCGTTGCCAGGGCTTGCGGGGCGAATATCAGCCCCAGCGGCAGCAGCGGGGCGTACATCAACCCCCAATAGTCGTTGACCGAGCGTCCCACGATCACGAAACTCGCTACGTACACCCCGACGACCGCGGCGACGCGGGTCCCCACCGGCCCGGACCAGGCTGCCAGGCCCACCAGCGCCAGCGGCAGCACGACCCCGGCCACCCAGGATGGGGCCATCTGCAGGATCGGGTTGGCCCGAGCGGTCCTGACCACGAAGGCCCAGTCCGGCAGGTGCCACCAGCCCTCGTGCGCCGGGTCCGCCTGCGTCACGTGGCCGCTGACGATCCAGGCGTGGCCGCCCAGCAGGACGACGAAGGCCACCAGCCCCACCAGCCAGCAGGCCGCCTCTGGCCGGTGTCTCTGCCACCACGCCCCCACCAGCATGACCGCGACGAAAGGAAGGGCCAATTCCCGCAGGGACAGGGCCAGAAGGCCCGCGACTACACTCGCCTGCCAATATCCCCGCGCGCGTGCCGCCAGGGCCACAGCGATGCAGACCCCCGCCCACGACTCATGAAACATGTGGAACGGCGCCACCGCCGTCAGCCCGAACGGGAACAACAGCAGGACCGCCCCGACCGCTTGCAGCCACGCCGGACGGATGCCCTGCAGGATCTTCGCCCAGAGCAGCAGCCCGACCAGCGCCAGTCCGGCCAGGACCAAGCGGCCGGCATTCGCATCCGGCAGGCGTGCCATCAGGCATGCCAGGGTCGGCAGTCGCCAGTTGAAGAAGGGTCGAAGGGCGCGCCCGCCGCTTCGCAGCTCGGCCCCAGCCGCCTGGTAGTAGCCTTCCCCGCCATGGATGCGTTGCACGATCCTGGCGTACATGGCCACGTCGGCGTCTTCGGGATTGGTGGCCAGCCCCTGCTCCAGGCCGGTGCGTCCGCGGATCAGCACTCCGTAGGCGATCAGGACGGCGAGCAGTCCCAGGATCAGGCGCGCCGCCAGCGGGCCAATGCCCTCAAATCGATTCGCCGCCAGCGGGATGGCGGGCTTGTGCCGGTTCGGCGCGGCTCCGTCACCACGGGCGCGCGTGCCAGGTCGGGCGACTGCGATGGATGTGCATGGCCCATGGGTCCATGTATAGCGGCGCTTTATCGGACATGCAACGCGGGATGCTTCCTGTTGCCGCCGGACGAGCGGGTCGCGTTCGCGGCCTGCGGGTCGGACGGTCCTGTCGTGGATGAGCCGTCCGTGTACCGCTGCACCGTTTCGACCAGGAGAATGCGGTCGACGGGCTTGCTGAGGTAATCGTCGCAGCCGGCCTGCTCGCACCGCTGGCGCTCGCTGACCAGGGCGTGCGCGGTCAGCGCGATGATCGGCAGGCGGCAGCCGCGCCGGCGAAGTTCGCGAGTCGCGTGATAGCCGTCCATCTCCGGCATCTGGATATCCATCAGGACCAGGTCGAACGACTCCGCTTCCAGCCGCGCCAGGGCGATTCTGCCGTTGCCGGCGATCTCCACGTGCGCGCCTGCCTTTGTCAGCAGTGTACGGATCAGCACCTGGTTGTCCGGACCGTCCTCGACCAGCAGGATCCGCCGGCCGGCCAGGGCCGTCGCCGAAGGGGCCTGGCGATGGGGCGCCGGCTCGAGCTGGACCGCCTCAGCCGGTTTGTCGATGATCCGCACGCCGTCGAGCGGGCCCGTCGGCAGCGTGATGGCGAACGTGCTGCCCCGGCCCGGCGTGCTGTCCACGGACAGGCTCGCCGTCCATGGCCTCGATCATTCCGCGCGTGATAGCCAGACCCAGGCCCGAACCGCCGTACTGCCGGGAACTCGACCCGTCGACCTGGAAGAACGGCTCGCCCAGCCGCGCCAGGTGCTCCGAGGGAATCCCGATGCCGGTATCGATCACCTCGATGCGAACGGCCGGCTGGCCGTTGCGCCACGTCGGCAGGTACCTGGCGACGATCCGCACGGCGCCTTGGTGGGTGAACTTGGTGGCATTGCCGACGAGGTTGACCAGCGTCTGGCGCAGGTGTGCCTCGCTGGCTGCGATCCTCTCGGGGATCGGCGTGGGGTATTCGACCGTCAGCGACAGGCCCTTCCCCAGGGCCCGGATGCGCATCAAGCTCGATCACGTCGGCGATCGTGGCGATCAGGCCGCAGTGTTGCGTGCCGGTGACGTTGAGCCTGCCGGCCTCGATCTTCGAGAGGTCCAGGATGTCGTTGAGGAGTCCCAGCAGGTGCTCGCCGTTGCGGTGTACGATGTCCAGGTAGTCGCGCTGCGTCTGGGGGATCTCCGCAGAGTCCATCAGGATCTCGGCGTATCCCAGGATCGCCGTCAGCGGCGTGCGGATCTCATGGCTCATGTTGGCCAGGAACTCGCTCTTGGCGCGATTGGCTGACTCGGCAACCGCCGCCATCTCCCTGGCCGTCGCCAGCGATTCGGTCAGCTGGCGGTTGGCGGCCTCGGTTTCCTGATGGGCTGCCTCGAGGGCCTGCTCGGTCCGCTTGCGGTCGGTGATGTCCAGGATCGTGCCGATGATCCCGGTTGCCTGCCCATCCGGGTCCTGGACCAGGCCCTTGTAGATGATTGCCGCAATGGGCCCGCTGGCGCCTGGTAGCGTCGTCTCGTGGAACTGCGCCTTGCCGTCGCGGTGGAGCGCCAGGTCCTGTTCGCGGTGGCGGCCAGCAACGTCCCTGGGCAGGAAATCGTGAATCGTCTTGCCGATCACCTGATCCTTGGGGATTCCCATCATTCGCGACAGGGCCCTGTTGCACAGCAGGTGCACACCTTGCATGTCCTTGTGGAAGACCGGAACCGGAATGGCATCCACCAGCCTCTGGAGGAACTGGTATTGCAGCCTGCAGCTGCGCCTCCATCCGGTCGCGCTCGCGGCTACGGTTCATCAGCATCCGGTTTCCGACCCCGATCCCGACGATGCCGGCCAGCCACATTCCTCCGAAGATCAGCAGATCGTGCCGGACCTCCGCGGCGTTTGCTGCCTGGATCTGGGCGATCGGCACTGAGGTGCTCAGCCCGCCGCGAATGTCTCCCACCTTGTAGCCCTGCGCCCCGTGGCACTTTATGCAGTCTTTGTTCCACGCACAACGGGCGCATCGAAGCGCATGTACGGCTGGCCGTCCAGCACGGCCATTTCGGTGCATTCTTCCTTTCCAGCCGCCAAGGCCCGCAAGGCCTGGGTCTCCCAGGCATCGGGCACGTTCTCGGGGCGCAACGGCTGGAGGCTGGTAACGTGAGCCCGTACGCCCGTCTGTTCCTGGGCCATCGTGGCCACCTGGCGGGTCATCCAGGCGGAGTTGACCAGCGTGAGCTTGCGTCCCGAGGGCGTGGTGATGTCCCGCTCGGGCGCGTGCAAGTACGGGTTGGGCTGGATCGAATCGGTCACCGGTACGTACACGCCGCCGCGTTCGGCGCACCAGCGGCGGTAGAGGACGTCCTTTGTATAGGCCGTCAGTGCCTGGGCATAGGCTACCTCGTGGAGCTCCTTGCGACGGTCGGAGATGCTGCCGCTGCTCAGCATGGCGATCACGGCCGTCCAGGCCACGGCTACCAGGCCTGCGTACGCATAGGCGCTGGGTCCCTTCCAGGCTGGTCCGTTTTCGCGATGCATGACTGTCTCCATCAGAGTCCCAGGTCTCTTGGGTACGCAGGCCGCGGTCCCCGCGCGGTCCGGGTGCCATGTTCTGCTCGGACAGGATGCCTGTGTCGTACCTGTAAATCGGGGAAAAGGTCAGGGGGGTCCACCTGCATAGGAGAGAATTCCTGGTTTGGGTGTCGTAGATGCCATGGGGCCGTGTTATCGGGCGTTGTCTCGCGCGCCCAGCCCCGTTCCAGCCGGGTCGAACCTGCCGTCGACCGCTTGTCGCCGATCTGTCTTGCCGGGTATTGTATTCGGGGGCAGCGCGGCAAGTACCCGGGCGCGGCGGCCCCGCGAACGATCGGGTCGGCAGAAGATAGACTGGACAGGAGCTCGTACCATGGCCGGATACAACGACAAGAACCTGGAACAGAACGCGAAACGGATGCTGGATGAAATGGCGGACGAGGGGCGCGATCCCCAGGTGTTCCTGGAGCGCCTGGGTTCGCTGCGGATCGAGATTCCCTCCTGGGGCTTCGCCGACACCGGGACGCGGTTCGGCAAGTTCCTGCAGCCGGCCGCCGCCCGGACCACGGAGGAGAAGTTGGAGGACGCGGCCGAGGTGCATCGCCGCACGGGTATCTGCCCGACGGTGGCGATCCACGTGCTCTGGGACTTCCCCAACGGGTGGGAGCCGCAGGTGGCGCATCGCGCCAGGCAGCTGGGCGTGAAGATCGGCAGCATCGCTCCCAACCTCTTCCAGGACCAGTGCTACAAGTTCGGGAGCCTGGCCAACCCCGATCCGCAGGTCCGCGCCAAGGCCCTGCAGCACTGCCTCGACAGCGTTGAGATCGCCAAGAAGGCCGGCAACACGGCCCTGAGCCTCTGGTTGGCCGACGGCACGAACTATCCCGGCCAGGACGACATCCGCGGCCGCAAGCGGCGGCTGGCCGACTGTCTCAAACAGATCCACGCGGCCCTGCCTGACGAGATGACGCTGCTGGTGGAGTACAAGCCGTTCGAGCCGGCCTTCTACCACACCGACATTGCCGACTGGGGCATGGCGTGCCTGCTGGCCCGCGAGGCCGGCCCGCAGGCCAAGGTGCTGGTGGACACCGGCCACCACTTCCCGGGCCAGAACATCGAGCAGATCGTCGCCTGGCTGATCGACGAGAGCATGCTGGGCGGCTTCCACTTCAACGACCGCAAGTACGCCGACGACGACCTGACCTTCTCGAGCATCGACCCGTATCCGCCTTTCGGATCTTCCACGAGATCGTATCGGCGGGCCGGCAGGCGGGCAGTCCGGTGGACATCGCCTACATGATCGACCAGTCGCACAACCTCAAGCCCAAGGTCGAGGCGATGATCCAGACCGTCACGATGATCCACGAGCTGTTCGCCAAGGCGCTGCTGGTCGACGCGGGCAAGCTGGCCGACGCCCAGGCCCGCGGCGATATCGTGGCGGCCGAGAATACCCTGCGCGACGCGTTCTTCACCGATACGCGGCCGCTGGTCGGCTACACCCGGATGCGAATGGGCCTGGCCCCCGACGCCCTGGGCGAGCACCTGGCCAGCGGGTACACGCAGCGGGCCGCCCAGGAACGGACGGCCAGACACGGCGCCAGCAAGGGCGGGTCGTACGCATAGGAGCGACAGGATTCTGCGATGACCGACACCAGCCAGATTGCCTCGCGCATCGAGCATACGCTCCTCTCGGCCGAGGCGACGCCGGATGACATCGGCCGCCTCTGCGACGAGGCGAAACAGTATGGCTTTGCCGGCGTGTGCGTGAACCCGCGATATGTCAGCCAGGCAGTACAGCGCCTGGCGGCCAGCGGCATCCGCGTTGTGACGGTCTGCGGCTTCCCCCTGGGGGCGTCGAGCAGTCGCATCAAGGCCGCCGAGGCTGCGCGGTGCGTCGAGGAGGGCGCCGCCGAGGTGGATATGGTCGCCTGGATCGGCGGGCTGCTGGCGGGACACTACAGGAAAGTGGAGGCCGACATTGCCGTGGTGGTCCAGGCCGCCAGGACGGTCCGCGAGGATGCAGTTGTCAAGGTCATTCTTGAGACGGCGGCCTTGAGTGAGGCGGCGATCATCGCCGGGTGCCACTGTGCCCTCAGTGCCGGCGCCGATTTCGTCAAGACCAGCACCGGCTTTCACAAGGCGGGCGGGGCGACCGTCGAGGCGGTGCGATTGCTCCGCGCCCATGCCGGGACGATGCGGGTCAAGGCGGCCGGCGGGATTCGCGATCTGGCGACGGCGGTGGCGATGCTCGAGGCCGGCGCCGACCGGCTAGGGACGAGCAGCGGGGTGAAGATCATGCAGGAGGCGGCCGGACGCCGATAGTGCACGGCAAGCGCAGGCGTGGCTCCGAAGGCCGGCCCTACCGTGTAGGGGAGGGCTGGGTCCCGGGTGCCCACGGCGGGACTATCCGCCCTTGTCTGGTATCCAGGGTGACGGGCGGCCGCGGCCTGATCGACCGGAGGAATTCCTGCGAGGCGGCTGCGCTGGCGGCCGCGCGGACGGCCTGTTCTCTGGCAGCGTCCAGGATCTCTGCCAGGACCGTCTGGTCCGTCAGGACGCCATCGGCGGCATCGCGGAGGCGCACATCGGCATGCGGGTCGTCCGCCAGGAGCTGCCCGATCAGGGCGATGAGCCATTCCCTTCGCAGCGACAGGTGCTCTTGAAGCCGTGCCCGCTCATATCCAGCGCGATGCTGCTTCAGTTCCTGCGCGGCGTCCGGACCATTGATCAGGTACATAGTGTGCAGCTCCCGGAACGTCTCTGGGGTCCAGGGGCCGCTGGTTGGCAAGGACGACCGTCAGGGCGTTCAGATAGTGGCACAGCGCTTCCTGCCGCGCGGGTGAATCCTGGTGCCGACCCTCGTTCGCGTAGTCCTGATGTTTGAGTTCACCCAGGATATCGTGCAGTTCGGCCTTGCGCACATCATCCTGAGGGTACAGGAGCGCTTCCCGGGCGTACTTGCCCGCCGCATCATCGACGCCAGGCCCGGAAGCGCTCAGCGCGAACATAGTAGCCAGCTCGTAGTAAACACGGCCCTTTTCCTCCGGCAACGTGAACTCGGTCAGAAGCCTGAGGACCGCCGGCTCGGCTGCCTTCACGGCCTCCTCGGAGGGAACCTGGGCCTTCGGGATCACGTCCCAAAGGCGGAGATCCACTTGGAGGAGGGGTTGCTCCGTCGCTTCGGGGTCGGGGTCGGTCCGGGGCCATGGTGGCCAGCACAGGTAACGGATCAACGGAGCCTGAGTGGACCGGGGTCGGGCCGCCCGCTGAATATACCGGAGGTCCGCTGTCAGGGCGGGGTCGGGGTCCGCTGACCGGGTCGCAGGGGCAGCGGAGTTTCCCATTCCGACGGCCCCCTGGTACGTCGCGCTCTGCACAGGGGGCGGGGCACACGCAACCAGGACATCCAGCAGGACAGGCCCCACGAGTGGGGCGAAAGACCTACGTTTTCTCAACATGAGGTCATCCTCCTTGGGCTGCTCCGTCAAAACTCGGACGTCATGGGGCCGGGGGGCCCGTCGGTGTTGCCTCAGGGCGGCAGGTTGATGTTAGTGGGCGGGACCCCCCAGGGGCCCTGCCAAGGTCCTGGTGGCGCACTCATCATACCCGCCCGCCCCCTTCCTAAGCTTGTCCAGTCGAACCAGTGGGGGCATTCAAACAGATACTGCCGAGTATTATTGCTATCATAGAACTGGTTCTGCAGAGGGATAGCCCAGTGCGTCATCGCCCCTGACCCAATCACTCCGTCTGAGGGATATGGTCCGGCACAGCATAGGTCCCAGGTTACGTTCTCGACCGTGTGGGCGTTTGGGTCTGATCTGACACCGCCGGGCCACGTGACTGTCTGAGGATTGCACGGGAGAGGCCATGTAAAGGTGATATCTTCGGGAAGCCACTCCAGGATTGGAACGTTATCGAAACAAACGCTCATCGGCTGCCACTGGCATTGGAAGTAGTCTCTTGCCTTGATCCAGGTGTCGCCGCCGTCGGGGTCTGAGAGGCCAGCAAGCAGCAGAGAGGCGACCTTTCCCGAAGGTAGGATGGCGGCGAATCCTACGGTGCACACCGTGTGCGTGCCGTCGTCGTTCGGAAGACTGACACGAACGGTGTCGCCTGCATTCAGCGGCGGTGTCGAGTTCGGGCCCAGGAGGGGTGCTGTCAGGCGATCCCCGCCGAACCCCCACTGGTCGTTAGTGTGCGACCACTCGCCAGGGACGTCACCTGGTGGAAGAATCGACAGGTCCACCGTCTCCCCGATCCCGATGGTGGTCCTGCTATCGGGGGTTGTCCCGTCCGGGGCATGCTTCTCCGTCAAGTGCTTGATTGCCACGGCGGTGGTGGCTTTGGACAGCCTGCTCCAGTAAGAGTAGGGGCAGTCTTCATCGAACCAGCTGAGGACGTCAATGCAGGCGTGCTTGGTGTCAGGCGCCGTGAACGTGACGTCGGGACCCAGACACCAGCCAGCGGAGCCGCACCAGGCGTCAACAGCGGGCCCGATATAGAAGCCGTAGTGTACGGTCACAGGTGTGTACACAGGGTTTCCACTCAGGTCCACCGCGTAAGGCAGGCAGACCCACTGGGGTCCTACCATCGTGTAGGTGATGAACGGCAATAGGCCTTCATCGTCCAGCCACCAGCCCCACTCGGTCCATGAGTCGGCCCGGACCTGCCCGGGGCACACAAGTGCGCAGGCAGCCACCAACACCACGAGCCTCCCGAGCATCCGTCTTGGCATGGTGCACCTCCTGTCCGGCGGTGTCAATTATCGCAGCAACACATCGGCGCCGGGGCGCTCGCCGGCCTGGGCGGGAGCGGGAAGCCCGTGGCCTTGAGGTTCGCCCTGACCAGGTCAATCTGGCCCCACACGAAGCCAACGTTACTCGCATCGTTCAGTGGCAGGCTCTGCATCCGGTCCAGGGCTGCCAGGGCCTGGTCCTGCTGGCCCTGGGCCGCGTAGCTTAAGGCTACCTGGGAAAGCAGGACGATCCTGCGAACATCATCGAGAGACGAATCGGCCAGCAGTTCCTCGCCCAACTGGGCAGGCTTCCTGGTAACGCCCCTGACCCCGAAGTACCTGCACGAGTTGCTGTTTGGTTCTCGCTGACCAGACTTACAACAAGCTTGCTGGCGTGTGGACCCGGCGCCGGCAGCGCCGCCAGGTTGGCTCGCAAGGCCTCCTCTGCATGATCCCAGTCCTGGGCCCTCTTGTACCATTCCGCCATGTTCAGGCGTACCCCGGCCTGGTCCTCAGGCCGTACTGATCCCCGGTCTAGGATCCCCTTGAGCACGCTGGCTGCCTCATTGTACGACCCGCTGTTGGCCAGGTTGCGAGCCTGCGACATGATGGCCCGGTCCTGCTCCAACTCCTGTCCGTACGAGCGGATGGCCGCGGCTCGCTGGTGCTCCCAATCGGCCTGTGGGTCATACGGATGGGCGTCCAGCCAGTCGGCCAGCGTGGTTATATAGTCCGGACGAAGCCTGTGCTGCCGCACGATCGTGAGCGGATCGGTGTCCTTGTCGGCTCGCAGGCGCACCAGGGCGAGGAACATCTTGTAATCGCAGGCGGACATGGCCTCCTGGGGGGTGACTTCGCCCGCCAGGACGCGCATCCCCCAAAAATCGGCGCTATACTCGGCCAGCCGCTGCATGCGGTTCCGGTAGGTGTAGTACTCACCCCCCACGGTTTTGAGCTTCGCCGGGGGGTCAGCGTCTGTGCCTGCTGGCCGTCCCAGCCGTCATAGTTCTCCAGCATGTCCTCGTAGAGCTTGATCGCTTTTCGCTGGAGGGCGTCCCCGTGGATGCGGTCACCGGCCTGGACGTACAGGAAGGCCGTTGCGGTGTACATCGCGATGCGGGCGTGATCGTCCAGCTGCCCGGCCTGCGCGGCGGCAAGGGCCTTGGGTGGTATCTGGAAATAGCAACTCCAGGCATCCTGGGGGCAATAGTTCCGCATCAGGCTGAGGGCCTGCCCCTCGGCACCTGAATCCCCCGCCCCTGCAGCCAGAATGTTCGCGTCGACCAGGAGGGCCAGGCCCTGTCGCCAGGCACTTGACGCATCCGGCGCCTGCGGCTCCGCTCGGGCTACGACGGGCGCCAGTACCTGGCGGATCTGCCCGGCCAGGTCCGACACGCTTGCGCCGGCATCTATTTGTCCGCGAAGATCGGCGGCCTGAGCGACGCTGGGCGAGATAGCGGTGTTCGCGTTGCCAGCGAAGATGTCGCCCAGTGCCCGGTGGGCCAGGAGATGCCAGGTGAACCACCCGCCTGAAAGAACAAAGACAACCAGCGCGAGCAGGACATCCTTGCGTGCGACGGCCCGGCGCAGCGCGTGCATGGCGCACCTCCCACGTGGAAGAACCTCGCGTTCCCTGTTCACTGAGGCAGCCGAGGGGCTCGACCCATTACGGCGAACGAACCGTTCGCCGCAGCCCTACTTATCGGCCGAACATAAGTATGCACCGCGAATCGCGGCTAGGCAAGTTAGTTTTGGATGATACGCCACGCAGTGACAGCAGATGACACTCGCGCTGCTTTGCCTGGGCCGTAGCAGACGCAGCAGATCGCCGGACAATTCGAGACAGGCAGGTGTGCTGTGTAGCGTAGCGGACAGTTTGGGATTACTGCAGCCTCGGCTCCTCCAGCGGCACCGGGCAGTGCTCCTTGCGGCCGCAATCCTGGCATTGCCGGCCGCTCCAGATGCCGTGCAGCATGTCCAACACCGGGTCGATCAGGGGCAGTTCGTCCGTCCAGATGCCGGCCTCGAAGTTCCGCCGGCGGGCGCTCTTGGCTCCGAGCCCTGCGCCGGTCAGGTTGGCTGAGCCCAGGTACATCAGCCGGCCGTCGGCGATGACTGCCTTGGCGTGGACGCGCGGGCAGCGCCGCATGACCAGGCCCTTGGGGATGCCCTCCTTGAGCTCCGCCAGGAACGGGCCGCTCGGCACGCCGCTGTGCAGCAGGCGGATCTCGATGCCGTCCTTCGACAGGTTGCGGAAGACCTCCAGGATGCTCTGGCCTTGCGCCCAGCCGCGTTTCGAGCGACGCTTGCGACCCTTTGCCTCGGCGGGTCGCGTCTGGCGTGTCTGGATCGTGATGTGCAGATCCTTTACGTCGGCCGTGCAGATGAACAGCCGGTGCCGGCATGCCCCGAGGGCCTCGCCCAGGGCCCCGGCCAGGTGCTCGTCGTTCAGGATCAACCGGATCATAGGAATGTCATCGGCAAGGGCGGGGCAACCGCATGTGCGAAGACGGAATTCACAGGGATGGACAGGATGAACAGGATAGGAGCCGGGTGTCGGGGTTCGGGTGTCGGGCGTCAAAAGTCGAAGCGCCACCTGCAACAGGTGTTCGGTCTTCCTCCGAAACCCGGAACCCGACACTCGATACCCGACCATCCCTTGCGGGACCGTCGGAGCGGTTTCACAATGTCGGCAGCGAGGAAGAAGGCAACCAATATCCGCAGCGGAGGCCGCATGGCCACGAGCCGGTCAACCGAATCGACGTCCCTGCCGACCTGGGGCCTGTTCGTCCGCGAGCCTTTCGCCGAGCGGATCATCAGCGGCCGCAAGACCTGGGAGATCCGCAAGCGCCCGACGGACCGCCGCGGCCGCATCGGCATCCTCAGCCGACGAGGCCTGGTCGGGACGGTGGAACTGCACGAGGTGTTGGGGCCCTTCCGCGTCATCGACCTGGTCCATCACGTTGCCAGGCACCGGGCCCCACTGCGCTTGCTGGAAGAGTACGCGGCTGGGGCGGCCCTGTATGCCTGGGTCCTGCGCGAACCGTTGCGACAGGACCCGCCGCTGGTGCTTGCCCGCGGGCGCGGGTCGATGGTCTGGTTCAGGCTTTCTTCGGCCGCGTCGTCTGGCCGATCGTCAGGTGCGAGGTAACGGCCACGCGGACCGGGTGCGTTCGGCGGCGGTAGACCCGCTCGAGCAACAGCCGCAGGGCGGTCCGACCCATCTCTTCCGGCCGGCTCTCCAGCGACGTGATCGAGCCACGGTTGGTCCGGCCCTCTCCGCGGGCGATCAGGTTGATGTCGCCGGGGCAGTTCAGTCCGCGGCGGCGGATGGCCTCGACCGCACGGACGGCCACGTCGCGATCGAAGCAGACCAGCGTCTCGGGCAGCTGCTCGAGCATGAAGAAGCGGTCCATCGCCCGCTGGGCCACCTGGTCGGCGCCCGGTACGGTCATCACCCACTCGTCGCGCAGCAGCAGCGTGTGGTGGCTGGACGCCCGCCGCAGGTGCCCCAGGAAACGCCACACGTCCGGGTCGAACCGCACGATCTCCTCGCCGGGCTTGCGCCGCCCGAAGGCCGCCATCCCGAGCGTGCGGCAGCCCAGCCCGCGCCAGGTGCGAGGCGATCATGTAGGCTTCCGCCTCCACGTCCACTGTCACCGCGTCGGTCTCTTCGTCGTGCGGCCAGTAGTCCACGCACACGCAGGGGATCTGGTTGTCGCTGAAGAGTTTCAGGAAACTGTCATCGAACATCCCCGAGACGATCACGCCGGCGATCCGCTCCTGGTCGGGCAGTTCGTGCAGCGTCCGCGGTACTTCGCCGGAATAGTACAGGTACTTGACCTCCAGGCTCTGGTGCTGGTGGCGGGCCTCGGCCACGATCCCGGCTACGATCTTGCCGTAGTAATCCACGTTGTAGCGGATCGGTCCCGGGCTGAACTGGAACAGCAGCAGGTGCTTGTTCCGCAGCCGCCAGACTTGCAGCGTCTGGTCGACCGGCTTGGTCAGCAGCGTGCCGTGCCCGCGGCGGCGCTGCACCAGGTCGTACTGTTCGAGCAGGGCCAGGGCCTGGCGGATCGTCGAGCGGCTGACGTCAAAGCGGGTGGCCAGGTCGCGTTCCTGAGGTAGCAGCAGCGGTCCGGGTCCCGGCTGGTTGGTCACCTGTTGGATGAGCTCATCGGCGATCTTGACGTACAGACTGGTCGTGCTGTCAGCGTCGTGGGCGCCGAAGTTGTAGACCTTGTCTTCCCTAAGCTTGATACTGCCATCGGCGCTCATCGCGAACGCTCCTGCAAGCGGAATCTCCCCTGGTTCGAACCAATATACCACATGGTTCCAGCGGGCTCGACCGCACTCCCTGGCGCCGGGCCGCGGGACTCACCGGAAGATCCTACCATGCCGTACATTATGCGCGTTTGTGGACAGATAGTACAGACTAGGTGCGAACCAGGGCATCCTGGTCCCAAGGTTCGTACCATAGGGTCGTTCGTGTCGAACGCCCGTAGACTGGTCCGCGAGATAAGGCTTTGTGTCGACGATGGCGGGAGTTATGATGCTCAGGCTATGCAGACAAGGCGTGGCCGAAAGAGTACAATCGCTGTCTGATGCACGTCGTTGCGCCGCCCGGTCGGTACAGCGATTTGCCGTGCAATCGAGCCGGATTTGCCTGTGGAGTGACCGATGGGCCAGACAGACTTGCTGGAAGTCTTCGACAACCCCCACCCGCGGCGCGACTACCTCATTGTCCACATCGCGCCGGAGTTCACCTCGGTCTGCCCCAAGACCGGCCAGCCGGACTTCGGCACGGTGGTAATCCGCTACATCGCCGACCGCACGTGCGTCGAGCTCAAGAGCCTCAAGATGTACCTGCAGCAGTTCCGCCAGCGCGGCATTTTCTACGAGGACATTACCAACGTCCTGCTGGATGACCTGGTGGCTGTCGTTCAGCCGCGATGGATGGAGGTCGTGACCCGGTGGCGGCCGCGAGGCGGGATGCGGTCGGTGATCCGGGCCGAGCACGGGCGCAAGCCGCGGGTCGATTGATCTGCGAGCACATTCAGCGGACGGGTTCCGAGGATCTTCCTCCATGGAACAGATGGACCCTCAATGGCTGGTCGTCTTGCGGCAGGAGATGGTGGCGATCACGGAGCCGGCTGCGCAGCGAGCTTGGCCCAACCCGAACTCGGCGCTGCCGCCGTTCTTCAACTATCGCCTGGAGCATGTCCGCCAACTGGAGCGCGATGCAGTCTCCCTGCTGCAGGCCGTCGGCGGTGATCGGGACGTCGTCCTGGCCGGGGTCTGGCTGCACGACCGGTTCCAGCCGGCGTTCGCCGGGAAAGACCATGGTCCGCGGGCCGGGGATTGGGCCCGGGCCAACCTCGGGGTCCTGGGGTTCCCGCATGACAAGGTGGAGCGCGTGGCCTTCGCGGTGCGGCACCATTCGGACCGTGGCGGGTCGATCCCGGCTGCTGCGCACGAGGCCCGGGTTCTCTGGGATGCCGACAAGCTTGCGCACACGGGGCCGACGGAGGTTGTCAACCTGTTGCTGAATCACATCGCGGCGGACCATCTGGCGGGGCTTGGCGGGGATGGTTCCGACCGGTCCTTCTGCATGGCATCGATCGCCGGGATGATGCGGGGCTTCGCTACCGCGAGTCCGCCCGACGGGAAGTTCTACTTCGAGCAGTCGGGTTGCTGGGCGGACGAGCGGTTCGCGGCGGCACAGCGGTTCTGCGAGGTGCTCGGCCGGCAGGTGTGTTCGTAAGGCGTTTCCGCATCAGTCTCCCCGGTAGGTGCAGCTGGATGTGCAGGTCTCCCTGATGACGAGTTTGCTGAGGCCCGCCAGCCGCGGCTGCAGCCGCTGCCAGATCCAGCGGGCCAGAGCTTCGCTCGTCGGGTTTTCCAGGCCCGGGATCTCGTTGAGGTAGTTGTGGTCGAGTCTGCTCCAGGATCGGCTGGACCGCCGCCTTGATGTCCGCGTAATCGAGGATCCAGCCGGACGGCTCGCCCGGCTCGCCCGTCACGTGTACTTCCAATTGGAACGAGTGGCCGTGCAGCCGACTGCACTTGTGCCCGGCCGGCACGTTCGGCAGCCGGTGCGCCGCTTCGAAAAAGAACGTCTTGCTGATCTCCACGGGAACTCCAAGGAACAGTCAATTGTTAATTGTTAATAGATAATCGTATCACGCATCGGTTCCGTCAACCGCTGGGTGCCACTGGCAGCTTGTCTGCCCGTGCGTCTTTGCGAAACAACCCTTTCATCGCTACGGAATCCTGAGCAGTTTGTGCGTCTGCAGGCTCAGCCGCCACTGCGGGTGCTCCAGGCAGTACTCCACCGCCAGCAGCACATTGCAGGCGAACTCCGGCCCGGCCATCGGCTGCAGGTAGAAGTACTGGAAGTCCAGGCCGTCGATCGGCGGTTCGGGACCCAGGCCGCTGGCCCGCCCAGGCAGCGGTGTCTCGAACCGCGACGGCGGCAGGTGGGCCTGCGGGAACACCAGCTTCGAGCTCGTTGCCGCGCCGCAGCACCAGGTCGGTCCCGGCCTTGGGGCTGACGGCCACCCAGTCGACCTCGCGCAGGCCGGGCCGCGTGCCGTTGGTCTCGATGCCGACCTCGAAGCCGCGATGGTGCAGGATGTCCACCACCGGCTGGTTGAGTTGCAGCAGGGGCTCGCCGCCGGTGAAAACGATGAACGGCCGAGCGCGCTCGGGCGCCCTCGACGGCCACGTGGCCGTGACCGCATCGACCAGGGCGTAGGGCGTCTCGAACGTGCCGCCTTCCCGCCCGTTGGTCCCGACGAAGTCCGTGTCGCAGAACGTGCAGACCGCGCTGTCGCGGTCGTCCTCGCGACCGGACCAGAGATTGCACCCGGCGAAACGGCAGAATACCGCGGGCCGGCCGGTATTGGCCCCCTCGCCCTGCAGCGTATAGATGATCTCCTTGACCAGGTACGGCATCTTCAAGTATCCCAAGTAGTTACGAGTCTGCCCACGACGCCGGCCAGACTACGCTGACCCACATACCTGCCATTGTAGCATACGTTGGCCGCGCCCCAAGTTCGAGGGATTCGGCAACAATGCGCCCGATACGGGTTGCGCCTGAGAAGTCCTGTAAGTTATTGGCCTTCACCTCGTCTATGTATATGAGTTCTGGTGACGGGCAAAGGAGTTGGCCCGGAAGGAGGTGACAGCAGTCGACAATGGAGGGCACGGCAGGAAGGTGGCCAAGCCGATGCGGTCACCTTTCTGCCTTGCCCATAGCTGGGGGAAGACCCAAGTCCGATAGTGCCGGCACTGCAGATCGCCAAAGCAAGGAGCAGGTCAGAAAGTGTCACAGGCATCGTCCACAATCAAGCCGGAGAACCCGCCGGAGATAGACAGGCTGCTCGCCAAGTACGAGCGCGGCCGGATACCGCCGCTCGATGAGCTTGTCGAGAGGGACATCATCGACACGGTATACCGGGGGTACACGCACATACGCCAGATTCCGATGGCGATCTTCTGGCCACGTGGCGACCCGCAGGAGCGGGAGTCTTGGGATCCGCCACTGGGTGTGAACGATGAGAGTCTGCATGGACCTTTCTGCAAGGCCTGCAGGGTGTACCAGGCGGGAATGGGGCAGTATCCTCTACGAGACCGGTGCCTTCAGGGCGATGTTGATCACGCGTGGGAAGCGGCGAAGCGAAAGACAGCGCTGCGCTACATTTGTTACAACGGCATGCTCGATTTCGCCGTACCCGTGGTCCTGGAGAACCAGGTGATCGCGGTCCTGTTCACGGGACAACTGCGGCCGAAAGCGGGAACCATCTGGGATACAACGGATATCGGAGGTATCGACGAGAGCGAAAAGGGTTCTGACGTTGATCTCTGGCGGATCTGCATGCGCCGGATTGAAGAGCGCCAGAAGATGGTCGGAGAGTCAGTAAACCTGCTTGCCTGCGCCTTGCAGCATCCGGAAGTCAACCCGCGGAGGTTGCGCGAGTACGAACTGGCCTTGAGAGGGGCGAGCGACATATTTCTGCAACTGGCGAGCGCACGGCTGCAGATCGACAAGAACAAGCTTCATGACTACTTTCGTGGAGAGCTCGTCAGTGCCCCACTCGAGCGAACCCGTTTCTGGATGTTTTTGCGGACATGGATCGAGAAATGGAAGATACCGCAGGAAGCGTTCGTGGTCGGAGTCGTGCGCTCGCCAAACGTCAGCGGTGCGACTGTGACGCTGGGGATCGGGTTGCCTGGCGTGAAAGAGGGGGCATACGAGGTTCGGGACGCGAACCTGTGGAACCAGCTGCTGACGCTTGATACCACACAAGCGGGGAACCGGACGTATCAACTGAGCCATTTGCTCAAGGAGTGCAAGTTGCCCGCGGAGCAGGCCATGGTATTGCCGCTCGGCGGGCACGGGTTCCTCGCCTATGGATGGCGAGGAATTGCGGAAGGCCCGAAGTCTACAGGGAAGCAGGTGGTGAGCGTCGCCGACTACGGGCGAGACATCGCGGTGCTCATCGACGATATCGAACAGGCCCACGCCAAGGAGGACTTCCTGACGTACTTCTCACATGAGCTGCGTTCCCCAATCAACAGTGCCACGTTTACAATCGACCGGATGCGAAAGGGACGGTATCAGGATAATCCCGCTTTGTTCGACAAGAGGTGCCGGCGGCTGCAAGCGCAACTGAACCGCCTGCTGAAACTGATCGAGGGCGTCTGGCACCTGCAGAGCATTCTGTCCGAGCGTGCGACCTACTCCCCGACTCGCGTGCAACTGTATGAGTTCCTGGCCCATTCGGCATCCCAGGCTACGGAGATGTCGCAGAGAGAGGATGTGACGATCGTCATAGATCGCCCTTCCCTCGCGGGCGTACCATCCGTTGAGGTGGACAAAGGCGCCTTCGAACTGGTTGTATTCAACCTTCTTGATAATGCCATCAAGTACTCGAGTCCCGGCACCGAGATACGTGTCTTCGGACGCAGGGAGGGCGATTTCGTGACGTTGACGTTTACGAACATCGGCCTTCGCATCCCGCCGGCAACGGAGCTCGACGTATTCGGCCGGTTTGCGCGGACTGACGAAGCGAGGTGCCGGTCCCCCGAAAGTGCGGGGATAGGTTTGTTCCTGGTCAAGCACGTGGTTGAGGGCCATCACGGGACGATCACGGCGAGTTCCGACCTGCATGGGGCACGAGACCACTTTGTGAAGATCGAGATGCGCTTGCCGACGAGGCAATAGAGGGTCCGATGACTAGAAAGATTCTTGTAGTGGATGACGACAGAGGGTTTGCGGCCGAGGCGGCGGATGAACTTCGGTGTGAAGGCTTCCAGGTCGAAATGGCGTGCAGCTACCCGGATGCTCGGGACAAGATTAGCCGGGAAGTCTACGATGTCGTCTCCCTGGACATCATGATGCCGATTGAGGCGGATGACGACGTGAACAAAGAGGAGGCGGGGTTCGGGCGGTGCACAGGACTTGTCCTGTACAAGCAGCTGCGCAAGGCTGATCCACAGACTAAGGTGGTGGTCTGCACCGTGTTGGCCGCAGGGAGTAAGGGCCTGTGTGATATCCAGGAGACCGTGGAACCGGGGACAATCATCCTGGGGAAGCCTGTTACGGTGGAAGGGTACCTGTCCGCTATTCGATGGGCAACGTCGGCATCGGAGGGTGACATAGAGCGGGGAGAGTTGTACCGAGCAAGATACGGTGATTATCATGTCTGATCATTTGCAGGAAGAAGCTGCTAGGCTGGGACCTGGGTCCGATAGGGTAGGGACGTTGAACGCCAGGAAAGATCCCAAGGATCCGCTGGGCCTAGAGCGCGACGAGCGATGGGTCAAACGGGGAGAGCGAGCAGAGCATCTGAAGAAGCTCGCCGGAGGTTGGCATGGTACGGGCCTTCCCGTCGCGGAGGGTGCCCTTGAGTTCGAGGCGCTTCAAAAGCCGCTGCAAGAGGTTCTGGAGGCGGGCCTGGCCCTGGCCCAGCGGGGGCGAAGCAGTCAGCAGGTGTCGGAACGCCAAGCGGCGGAACAACTCGACGAGCATCTTCAGGGCATCTGCCGACGCCTGATGGGCGACTGGTTCTGGGATTGGATGCGGGCGCGGTCGGCCTTCCTGGTCTGCTTCCGGGAGTTGCTGGCCAAGCATCCCGGGGAATATGCCATCATCGCGCGCGTGCCGGGGACGCGGCGTTGGGAGTTCGCCGAAGCCGTGGCATCGGCGCGGGACCTGCCGCAGCGGATCAAAGAGCGGGGTCTGGGTACAAAGGATTTCTACATCGAACGCATCGTCGAAGGTGCCGACGACACCCCGGCGATCGACATGGGTCGTCCGGAGAACGTCTAACGGGGGGGCGGAGGTCGACAAGGCGATGCCGCCCGGAAGCCACTGGTACAAGATCATCAGTGACAGGCCGATCGAGCCGGAAGGGCTGATCGTGGACCTGGACATAGCGGGGTTTGGCTATGCTGCCCAGGCCTGGACTGCGGTGCGAGCGAAGATGGACACGGGCGCCCTGGACTCGCTTGGCAGTGACATTGCCCTGATAGCTCCGGCGTGTTACACACAACAATTGGGAACGATCGGAGTCAAGCCGGACGTGGAGCTGGTTCTGGCGGACGGTAGCACCCACTCGGTGCCGACCTGTGGGATTTACCTGCAAATGCGGGGCGACGGTGGGTGCATCTGGATGCCGCGGCGAAACCTGATGGGAATGGCGCTGTTCCCGGGAAGGAATCCTGCCAGGCCATTGCTGGCGGCGATGCCTCTTTGGCGGCAGTGGTGGATCGAGATAGACGGTCCTGGCAGGCATTTCAGCATTTGGGTGCCAGACGATGAAGTCGGATAAGCTGGAACATGCAAGTTGGGATGACCTGCTGGCCTGCGACGACCAGAGACGAAACGCCGCCCTGGCAGCGCTGTGGGCTGCGTGGGGGCGGGCCATGTACAACCTGGCCCTGCGCCTGCTGGGCAACGAGGCGGAGGCGTCAGACGCGGTGCAGGAGGCCTTGCGCCGACTCTTGCAGTCGCTCCGGCGAATCCGGCCCGAGTGCTTGCCTCAAACGTACGCTATGCGGATCGTCCATCACGTTTGCCTGGAATGGCTTCGCAAGCGCCGTGCGCCGGACGGGCTGGAAACCGTGGAGCTGATGGCGGACGCCCGTGAGGACGCTAGGCCAGCCGATGCGATCGTCAGCGACATGGAACGGCGGGAGATGGTGCGGCAGGCCCTGGGCCGGCTGCCCGAGTGGGCGAAGATAGTCCTGACATTGAAGTTCATCGACGGCCTGGACAACCAGGAGGCGGCTGACGTGCTGAAGGTCCGCAAGAACACCTTCGAGGTGCGACTGCACCGTGCCGTGCGGATCTTGGGGGACATGCTGGAGCAGAAGGGCCTTTGATGTTGGAGACGGAACGATGCTGATGAGCGACGAACTAAAGGACGCAATCGCAGGCTATGGTGCTTGGAACGGCCCCGGCCGGCCAACTGCCGGGGCTGCAGCAGGAGCTTGCCGGCAACCCGCAGGCCCGGCGCTGGAAGGAGCACCTCGAGAGGCTGCTGGGGGAGTTGAGCAGCTTGGCAGAGCCCGTGCCGCCGGCGCTGGATGAGGCTGCGCTCCGCCTGATCCAGGAAGGGCGCCGGAGGACCCCTGGCTTGTGTTGTGGGAAGTCGCCAGCGCGCTGCCCGGGTCGATTCGCCTGGAGCCGGCATCGACAAAGCCCGAAGGGCCTATGCGCGAAGCTGCCGACGTGGAACTGGTCGCGTCTCGGGAGACCGCGGAACAGATGGTACGAGAGCGTGTTGGCCGGGTGGACGTGCTAACGGGGGCACAAGGCAGCAAGGTGTTCCTGGCCGCAACGGGACCCGGCATTTGGACGGGGGTGGTCGTGACGGAATCGTCCGTACCGGTTCACGGGGTCCGGGTGTGGTGGTCGTCAGCAGACAAACAGACGCGACAGGCCCTGACGGATAGGAGGGGCGTCTTTGTGGTCGGGGAAACTGGCCATCGCGCCGTCAGCATCCGCGCCGAACATCCCATATCGATCGAGCGCTCCCTGGAATGATCCAATCCCCACAGCCGGGTCTATGACCGACGAACATATCACAGGTCGGACCTGAAGGATGGCTGATACGGGGCCGGGTCATTTCGGCCAAGGTCCCCGAAGCCCTTGAGTCGCAACTGGCAGGAATCGCATCGGCCGCAGGCCCGTCCCTGCTCGTCGGGGTCGTAGCAGGACCGCGTCAGGGAGTAATCGACTCCCAGCCTGCAGGCCCCTCTCGATGATCTGCGCCTTGGTCAGCCGGATCAGCGGTGTGTGGATCTTCAGCCGCGTCTTGCCCTCGACGCCGGCCTTGGTCGCCAGGTTCGCCATCCGCTCGTACGCCTCGATGTACTCCGGCCGGCAGTCCGGGTAGCCGCTGTAGTCGATCGCGTTCACGCCGATGAAGATGTCCGCCGCCCCGAGGACCTCGGCCCAGGCCAGGGCGAAGGACAGGAAGATCGTGTTGCGGGCGGGTACGTAGGTGATCGGGATCCCGTGGCCCATTTCGCCGGCCGTGCGGTCCTTGGGCACGTCAATGTCATCGGTCAGGGCCGAGCCGCCGAACTGCCGCAGGTCGATGTCCAGGACGGTGTGCCGGACTGCCCCGAGGTGTCGCGCGATCTGGCCGGCGGCCTCCGTTTCCAGTGAGTGCCGCTGCCCGTAGCGAAAGGAGAGGGCGTAACACTCAAAGCCGCCGGAGCGCACAATGGCCAGCGTGGTGGCCGAGTCGAGGCCACCACTGAGGAGGACCACAGCCCCGGGTTTGTCCGGCATCCGCCTGTCCTTTCTCACCGCGGCGGGTCATGCACGCCACATCAGGACCCGCCGCGGATGACAATGGTAGCAGGGCGGGTGTGGACCGGGCAACAGCATGTCTGGCCCTGTTTGATCTTCACGTCCCCGCGTGCGTCATGGATAATAGCGATGCGGCCAGTGCAAGGGGCCGCCTCGCAAGAGGACAGGTATGGACGGGCAGGGACAGGCAGACGAGGAAGGGTTGGCAGGGCGGATCGCCGCCTGCGGCCCGCGGTTGTTGCGGGTGGCGCACCGCATCCTGGGCGACTCGGACCAGGCCGAGGACGCCGTGGCTGAGACGTTCCTGAAGGCCTGGGCCCACCGGCACCGGCTGCGGACCCCGGACCGCCTGGAGGCGTGGCTGGCCAGGATCTGCCGCAACGAGTCGCTCTCGATCCTTCGCCGGGACAAGCACCGGAGCGTCCGGCCCGTAACGCCGGAGGAACTCGAGCGGATCGCGACCGCACCGCGACGGCAGGACTCGCCGCGACCGGCGATGGACCTGCTGGACCCGCTGCCGCGGGAGCTCAAGGTCTGCGCCGAGATGTTCTTTTTCGACGGCCACACCTATGCCCAGATCGCCCGTGCGACCGGCCTGCCGCTCTCGACGGTCCGCGGCAGGATCTACCTGTCCCGCAGGCACCTTGCCAAGGAGATCGAGATGACACGCGAGCGATCGGTACCGGCCGCAGACGACAAGATTGAGTTGCTCAATCCCCGAGGCAAGGCCATCCAGTGGCAAGACTGCCGCATCCGCCTGCTGGGCCTGTGCTGGACCGGCAGCCGGCGGCTGTATGACCCGCAGGGCAAGCGGTTGACCCGCGTGCCGGCCATCCTGCGGAAGAGCCCCGTCTTCCTGGACCCTCTGGCCAACAGGTCCATTGCCAGGCGCGAGCACAGGCTTTCGGTCTTCTTCGAACTGGCCGGAGATCCGGATGTGATGCTGATCGCCGACCTGGTAGGCGCAGCGTCGGGCAAGCATGCGCTGCCCCGCAGGGCGGAGATCGAGAAGCACGACGGCAAGCGGGTCCACTGCCTGTTGACCGGGGCCTTGCCCGACGCGGATCGGCAGGCCTGCCTGCGCGGGTCGCTGCGCGGCCCCGTCGACCCCGAGCGCCGGTTCCGGTGTGTCCCGACCGGCATGGAGGACAACGGCATCGGCTGGATGTCGATGTCGGGCCCCCATGGGGCCTTCTTCCTGACGGACCGCCGGGCCGGGCCGCGCAAGGGCTCGTGCGTGTTTACCGTTGCGTTCTCGGCCGGGCCGCTGGAGGAAGGCTGCCGCATCCTGGCCGTCGACCGGGGTGGCAAGGAGATCGAACCGACCTCGGCCAGCGGCGGCTGGTGCTCATCGCCGCAGGGCCATCTGCACGTGGAGACGCTGGACGTGAACATCCCTCCGGAGGAGGTCGCCGGGGTGGTCATCTGTCCCCGCTACATGGCCCGCGTGGACTGGGGCAAGGTGCAGCTGCCGCCCGTGTGAGGGTGTAGGCGCATGGCGGCCGTCGAGCACGCCTGCAAACACCGCAGGCGTGGCACCCGGCGCTTTGGCACTCAGCACTCAGGACTGTCGAGCTGCCCGCATGTCTCTGCATTGCCTCCGGCAGCAGGTTCAGCAGATCGCTGGCCATCAAACTGTACTGGCCTAGCCGCTCGGCGCCGATGTCGCCGGCCAGGCCGTGCAGGTAGCTGGCCAGGACCGTCGCGTCGAAAGCCGAGAACTTCTGGCCGATCAGCGCCGCGATCACGCCCGTCAGGAACGTCGCCTGTGCCGCCGGTAGCCAGGCCCGGGTTGCCGGTGGAGTTTACGTACAGCTGCTTGCCGTCCGTGACGACGGTCTGCGCCCCTTTCAGGGCCACGACGCATCCCAGGCGAAGCGCCAGGGCATTTGCGGCTGCCTTGCGGGACTCGGGCTCCTGCGTCAACTCGACCTTCAGGCCGAACGCCTCCAGCAGGCGCTTCGCCTCGCCCGGGTGCGGGGTGATGACCAGGGGCCCGGCCACCTTCGGCACCGACCCCAGCCACGCCAGGTTTGACAGCCCCGCCGCATCCAGCACCAGCGGCTTTTCGATCTCGGCCACCGCAGTCTTTACCAGCTGTGCACAGGCCGGCGTTGCTCCCATGCCCGGCCCCATGGCCAGCACGTCGTGCTCGGCGGCCTGCTCGAGGAGCTGCCTCCGCGCGGAGAGTGCGAAGTCGCCATGGTCGGTCTCGTCGGCCAGCGCGCGGTCGCGCACATCGCCAGGCCCATTACGATCGGTTGGGCGCTGGCGGGGGTGAGTACCCGCACCAGTCCCGCCCCGGCTCGGTAGGCGGCGTTGGCTACCAGCGCGACCGCTCCCGGCATTGCACGGCTGCCGCCGACGACCAGCACTCGACCGAACGTGCCCTTATGGGAGTCCAGCGGCCGCTCCGGCAACTGCGGCAGCGCGCTGACCGTCTGCAATCGGCTGGCCTTGGTCGGCATGATCGTAGTCCTCGCACGCAACCGTTTGTGCGCCTTGCCTTACAAAACCGTGTACCACCGGTGAGGGATTATAGCGGCCCAGGCGTGAGTCTTGGATCTCCCCTTTATCCGTGGCTCGTTACCCGCTTTCCGCACTGCCCCGCAATGATCGCCGCCTGGTAGCCGGCCGCGAAGCCGTTGTCGATGTTTACCACCGACACGCCGGCTGCGCAGCTGTTCAGCATGGTCAGCAGGGCCGCCAGCCCGCCGAAACTCGCCCCGTAGCCCACCGAGGTCGGCACCGCGATCACCGGGCAGTTGACCAGCCCGCCGATCACGCTGGCCAGCGCCCCCTCCATCCCCGCCGCCACCACCAGCACCTTCATCCGCTGCAGGTCCTGGTGGTGCGCGAGCAGCCTGTGCAGCCCCGCGACCCCCACGTCGTAGAACGGCCGCGCCGGCTGGTCCATGATCTCGCAGGTCACCCGGGCCTCTTCGGCCACGGGGATGTCAGCCGTGCCGGCTGTCACCACGCCGATCATGGCGGCACTGCGTCGCCTGTGGTTCTTCTGTCGCAAGGTGATGGCCCGAGCGGCCTCGTTGTACTCTGCCTTCGGGTACTTCGCGCAGATCCGTTCGAACATCTCCGGCGTCGCCCGCGTGGCCAGCACGTTGCCGCCCGCCCCGGCGAGCCGCTCGAAAATGGCCTCCACCTGGGCCACGGTCTTGCCCTGGCAGAAGATGACCTCGGGGAACCCGCACCGCAGCGAGCGGTGGTGGTCGACGTGGGCAAAGCCGAGCGACTCGAACGGCAGGTGCCGCAACCGCGACACGGCTTTCTCGACCGTTACCTCGCCCGCCTGCACTTGCCGTAGCAGTTTCTTGAGCACGTTCTGGTCCATACTGCTTCCAATCTGCACCCATTCAGGCGGCCTCTTGAAGGCCGCGTTCCCGGCAGTCCTCTTTTCGCCTCAAAAATGTCACTCTACACGCCATTGGCCACCCCGGCAACGCACGCCGACTGGCCACCGGTCATCTCGCTCGGTAGCATGCTGTATACGGCGACACCCAAGGCCAACGCACAGGAAAGCAGCCATGGCTGACGAAAAAAACCGGATCCAGCAGGCAGCCGACGCCCTCGAGGCCCTCGGCACTGCCCCCGGCCAGGCCAAAGAGCCTTCCAAGCCAGTCCCCGGTGGGCCGGCTGCACCGCCCGGTTCGCAGGTCGCGGCCCCATCGAGCTACCGACGCTGCCCGAACGTCCCCACCGGCCGCACCATCTACCCCGGCGGACCTCAAACCCGTGTTCGTGGTCGTGAAGACGCCCGGTGCAGTCAGGCCCAAGCCGCCGGCCGCTCCTGAGCCCAAGAAGAAGCCCGCGCCGCCACCGCCGCTGACTTCCCTGGCCCGGGCGGCACTGAACAGGAAGATCGCCCTTCGCCGCACCGTCATCCCGATCCTGCTGACCACAGGCCTGCTGATGGTGCTGCTGGGCTGCTGGGCCGTTATCGTTCTGGCGGGCAACACCGACCCGCTCAAGGGCGCGGTTACCTTCGAGACACGACACCTGGCCGAGCTGATGCTGCTGGCCTGGCCGGTCGCCGCCATCCTGCTGGCCGGCACGGGCTTTCTGGTGTACGAGGTCTACACCCACTACCGGATGTACCCGCCGCAGGAGGCAAAGGCAGATGCCCGTGCAGCTAAGGATCATTGACCTGGCGGGTCCGCCGCGCCGGATAGGCCGTCATTTCGGGGAGCACCTGCGGGATGACATCCGCCGCTTCGCCAATATCCGCCTGCGGCGATGTGTCGATGAACTCCGCCAGTCTTGGTCTGCCCGTCGATGCTCGTCTTGTCCTGGACATCTGCCGCCGCTCGATCGAGCCCCATCAGCGCTACGACACTGACGTTTGGGACGAACTCCACGGCATTGCCGAGGGCGCCGGCCTGTCGGATGAGATGATCCTGATCTGTAACGGCCTGACCGACATCAAGGATGCCGTACAGGTCGTGGCGGGAGGCGGATCGGCCATCCAGCCCGCCGACACTGCCGGCTGCACCGCGTGGCTGGCAGCGCCCGAGGCCACCGAGGCCGAGATCGCCCTGGCTGGCCAGACCTGGGATATGCACGCCGCCGCCGCGGAGTTCATGGTCATTGTCCGGCGAAAGCCGGATCGCGGCCCAGCCACGATCTCGATGACCACAGCCGGCTGCCTGTCGCTGGTCGGCATTAACTCCGCCGGCATTGCGATCGGCAACAACAATCTCCGCCCACGGGATGCCCGCCCCGGCGTGATGTACCTGGCGATGATCCACAACGCACTGGGCCAGACGCATTCTGGCCGGCTGCGTCAACGCCATCACCCGGGCGGATCGCTGCAGCGGCCACAACTACTATTTGGCGGGTCCAGGCGGCCAGATCGTGGATATCGAGACCACCGCTACTGAGTCGGAGGTCATCCCGCCAGCCGGGGCGACGTACGCGCACACGAACCACTACCTGGTACAGCGCCTGCGGGGGCTGGAGTTACCCGACGCGGTTACGGCCTCGTCCACCTGTGCCTGACGCGGATGTTGCACGTCCTGGCCGATCAGGCCGGCGGAATCTCGCCCGGGACGATGATCGCGGCCATGTGCGACTCGAGCGGCGAGAGTGCCTGCCGCATTTGTCGCAACGACCCAGCCGACGACGCCCCCACCTGTGGCGCGGTCGTGATGTCCCCGCAGGACCGGCGGATGTGGATCTGTCCGGGACCACCCCAGCCGGAGGGGTTCACAGAGTTTGCACTTTGATGCGGTGTCTGCGTGGGTTTCAGCGGCGTGCTTCGTGCTGCGTCGCCGGTGCGGGACGACTGGTCAGCGAATGCGCGGCGGTTGCGGCAGGTTGGGTCTGCGCGCGGGCATTGCGATGACGGGGGGTTCGGCGGGCTCCTCCGGCAGGTCGGGGGCGGCCGCGGGCGCGGCGCCGACCGGCTCGCGGCACAGGCGGTTGGTCGCCTGGTTCTGCGTCAGCAGCAGCACGTCGCCGACCTTCTCGGCGCTGTAGACGATCTTGCCGCCGAATGTGCCGCCGTCGGGGCTGAGCACCAACTGGCCGCCATCGAAGGTGTACGTCCCCGTCACTGCCTGCGAGCGGTACCGCAGCGTCATTCGCCCTTCGAACTTGCCGTCCGGTGTGAACGTGATCTGGCGGACGCGAGGCACGTCAGCCGGTACCTCGGCCGGCTCGATCGACCGCCACTGCCCGAGGATCGCCGAGCTGCACCCGGCCAGCAGCGACACCAGCATACCGAGGACCACTCCGCACGCACGCAACGTATTCATAGCCTGACCCTTGAGCCGGGGAAAGTCATCGACCGCCGCAAGTATCGAACGGGCCGTTGCGCCTGTCAATCGTCGGCGTCGGCATCTTCGTCATCGGCTGCATCCTCGAAGGTGAAGGCCGACGGGCAAAACGGCGCCAGCTCGGCACTCGCTGCAGCGCGGCTTGCGGGCCACGCAGATGTACCGGCCGTGCAGGACCAGCGCGCGTGCGCAAAGAGCGTCCATGCCTTGCGCGGGACGATCTGCATGAGGTCCTGTTCGATACGCACCGGATCCTTCGTGTCGCGGGCCGTCCAGGTCAGGCCCAGCCGCCACGCCACCCGGCCGACATGGGTGTCCACGACCACACCCTCGTTCATGCCGTAGGCGGTGCCGAGGACCACGTTGGCGGTCTTACGGGCGACGCCGGGCAGTTCGAGCATCTGGTCCATCGTCCGCGGCACCTGGCCACCGTGCTGTTCGGCGATGATCTGGCACGCCCCCTGGATGCTCTTGGCCTTGTTGTGGTAGAAGCCGGTCGACTGGATGATCTTCTCGATCTCGGCCAGCGTGGCCTTGGCGTAGTCGCCAGCCGTCTTATACCTAGCGAACAGCGTCGGCGTGACCATGTTGACCCGTTGGTCGGTGCACTGCGCCGACAGGATGGTGGCGATCAGCAGCTCCAGCGGGTTCGACCAGTGCAAGGCGCAGGTGGCGTCCGGGTAGAGCTTCTTGAGCTGGGACAGGATCTTCGCCGCGTGTTCTTTCTTGTCAGCCGGCGACTCGTCGGGCAGGGGAGGGCGGTCGCCCCGGGTCGCTTTCTTCGCTGCCATGCATGGTCCTCCCGGTACGGCACCTTACACGCTGTCGCCAGATGCTACAGAGGGCCCGTCAGGCCAGCAAGCACGCAAGAGCACGGCCCTGCGGCCAGACCGGCTCTATCCGCTGTAGGAATCTCGGTGGCTGGCCGACCCGTTCGGCAAGCTCAGGGCGGGCAGGACCATGGCACCAGGCTCTTGCCCCCTCATCCCTGCCTGAACCCTGAACCCTGAACCCTCTCTTCCCTCAGTGCTGATGCCCGCATGCCGGCCCGTCCTCGCGGCTGCCCAGCACCTGCGGCGGCGGTTCGGTCGCGTTGCGGCGGCTGACCTGGCCGGCCAGTGTCTCCACATACTGCGTCACGGCCTGGCGGGTCGTCTCGTCGGTCTGTTCGTAGATGGCCAGCGGTGTCCCGGCGTCGCCGCTGACGCGGATGCTGATGTTGATCGGGATACCGCCCAGGAACGGCACGCCCAGCTCGGCCGGCTGCCTGCTTCGCCCCGCCGTGGCCGAAGATCTCGTGCCGCGCGGTGCAGCTCAGGGCAGACGAAGTACGACATGTTCTCGACGATGCCCAGGATGCTCACGCCCAGGGCCTGGTACATCTTCAGGGCCCGCACCGCGTCGGCCAGGGCGATCTCCTGCGGCGTGCAGACCACGATTGCTCCGGTGATCGGGATCGACTGGGCCAGGCTCAGCGGCACGTCGCCGGTGCCCGGCGGCAGGTCGACCACCAGGTAGTCCAGATCGCCCCAGTCCACCTGCTGCAGGAACTGCTGCAGGACGTTGTGGATCATCGGCCCCCGCCAGATGATCGGCCGGCCCGGGTCCACCAGCAGCCCCATGCTGATGACCTTCAAGCCGGCTGGGGCTTCGACCGGGGCAATGGTATCCTCGCCCACCATGAACGGCTGCTGGTCCTCCACGCCGAGCATCTTGGGGATGCTCGGCCCGTAGATGTCGGCATCCAGCAGGCCGACCTTAGCCCCGGCCCGCGCCAGCCCGATGGCCGTCAGGACCGCCACCGTGCTCTTGCCGACTCCGCCCTTGCCGGCCCCGACGGCGATGATGTTCTTGACACCAGGCAGGCTGGATGGAAGGTTTCTGGCCCCCACGTACCTTGGCCGTCATCTGGACCTGGACGCCCTGGACGCCGGCCACGCCTCGGACGGCCGCCTCGACGTCGGACTTGATGAGGTTCCGCAGGGGGCAGGCCGGGGTCGTCAGTTCGACCGTCAGACTCACTTGGCCATCAACGACTTGCAGGTCCTTGATCATCCCGAGGGTCACGAGGTCCTTCTGGAGTTCGGGGTCCTGCACAGATCGAAGGGCCTCAAGGACTTGCTTCTGGGTTGGCGCTGGCATGGGCAAGGCTCCATTTATCGGACGTATTGCATATATCTACTGCACGGCCTTGAAATATAGTACTTTCCAGGTGCGGTTTCCAGGGGTCCAAGGGTATTCCCGTGTATGTTGCAGTTCCCTGCCAGATCTACTGGTAAGCAATGCCGTCGCGCTTTATGATGCATGATTGCCGAGTTGCGCCTTGCTCGCAGGGTGACTTGCATGGACCGTATCGGGCGGCCTGCGGGCGGGGTGGTGTTCCGGCTCGGCGGATGTAGGTGAGATGTCGCAATATTCCGACAACAACGATTCGGTTGACCTCGTGGATACGCAGTCGCAGCAGGTGCCTATGAGTTCCTCATACAGCCAAGGGCCCATCGAGTCGAAGTACATCCGGATCCGGGGGGCACGCGAGCACAACCTCAAGGATGTCGACATCGACATCCCGCGGGAGCGGCTCGTCGTGATCACCGGCCTATCCGGCTCGGGCAAGTCCAGCCTAGCCTTCGACACCATCTATGCCGAGGGCCAGCGCAAGTACGTCGAGAGCCTCTCGGCCTATGCCCGGCAGTTCCTCGAGCAGATCGCCAAGCCCCACGTCGACCACATCGAGGGGCTGCCGCCCACGCTGGCCATCGAGCAGCGCAGCGGCTTGGCCAACCCCCGCTCGACCGTTGCGACCACCACCGAGATCTACGACTACCTGCGGCTGCTGTTCGCCCGTGTCGGCGTGCCCTTCTGCCACAAGTGCGGCAAGCGGATCACCCAGCAGACCGTCGAGCAGATGGTCGACACGATCCTGGCCTGGCCGGCTGACACCAAGTTCATGGTTCTGGGGCCCCTGGTCCGCGGCAAGAAGGGCGAGCACAAGGACATCCTCCAGCGGATCAAGCGCGAAGGCTTCGTCCGCGTCCGCATCAACGGCGAGATCTACGACATCAACAACCCGCCCGAGATGGACAAGAAGGCCCGCCACACCATCGAGGCCGTCGTCGATCGCCTGGTGGTCAAGCCGGCCATCCGGCCGCGGCTGGCCGACAGCCTGGAGACGGCCCTGCGCCTTTCGGACGGGCTGGTGGTGGTTACGCACCAGCTGCCGGGCGAGATGGCCTGGACCGACGAGGTCTTCTCGGAAAAGTACGCGTGCCCGGACTGCGGGATCAGCCTGGCCGAGCTCGAACCGCGGATCTTCAGTTTCAACTCGCCCTACGGGGCCTGCCCGACCTGCGGCGGGCTGGGCATCATCCTGGAGTTCGACCCCGAGCTGCTCGTGCCGGATGCGACCGTGTCGCTGGCAGCCGGGGCGATCGACGCCTGGCGCCGCGGCGGCAAGCGGATGAACATTTTCTATAACAAGTTGCTCGCGCGAGTTCTGCGAGCGCTTCGGCGTCTCGGCGGACACGCCGTTCAAGGACCTGCCCGAGGACATCCGGCGGGTTCTGATGCAGGGCACGACCGGCGAGGACAGGGAGAAACACAACGCCTCTTTCGAGGGCGTGATCCCCAACCTGCAGCGCCGCTGGGAGAAGACCGACAGCGAGTACGTCAAGGCCCGCCTGCACGCGTACCTGTCCGAGCAGCGCTGCCGCAAGTGCAAAGGCAGCCGGTTGCAGCCCGAGGCCCTGTCGGTCCGCATCGCCTACAAGAACATCCACGAAGTGGTGCAGATGACCATCGACGAGTCGATGCGCTACTTCGACGACCTGAACTTTGCCGGCGAGGCCGCCCACATCGCCGAGCAAGTCCTCAAGGAGATCAAGCAGCGCCTCGGTTTCCTGGTCGATGTCGGGCTGGGCTATCTTACCCTCGATCGTCCCAGCGCGACGCTGTCCGGCGGCGAGGCCCAGCGGATCCGGCTGGCCACCCAGGTCGGCAGCGGCCTGGTCGGGGTCTGTTACGTCCTCGATGAGCCGACCATCGGCCTGCACAGCCGCGACAACGAAAAGCTCATCCGCACGCTGCGGCGCCTGGCGGACATGGGCAACAGCGTCCTGGTGGTCGAGCACGACGAGGAGGCCATCCGGGCGGCCGACTACGTCATCGATGTCGGCCCCGGCCCGGGTGCGCACGGCGGGGAGATCATCGCCCACGGGACGCTGGAGCAGCTCGCTCCGCAACCCCAAGTCGATCACGGCCAAGTACCTAAACGGCGCCTGCACGATCCCCGTGCCGACGCGCCGCCGCAGCGTCGATCCCAGGAAGGCCATCGAATTGACCGGCTGCCGCGAGCACAACCTCAAGAACATCAACGCCCGCTTTCCGCTGGGGGCGTTCCTGTGCGTGACCGGCGTGTCCGGCAGCGGCAAGAGCACGCTGGTCAGCCAGACGCTGCTGAACGGCCTGAAGCGCCGCCTGTACAACAGCAAGGACAAGCCCGGCGCCGCACGACGACTTGCTGGGCACCGAGCAGGTCGACAAGGTCATCGAGATCGACCAGTCGCCGATCGGCGCGACGCCCCGCAGCAACCCGGCCACCTACACCGGCGTGTTCGACCTGATCCGCCAGCTCTACGCCCGGACCCGCGAGGCCAAGATCCGCGGCTACACGCCGGGCCGCTTCAGCTTCAACGTCAAGGGCGGGCGGTGCGAGGCCTGCCAGGGCCAGGGCGCCAAGCGGATCGAGATGCACTTCCTGCCGGACGTGTTCGTCAACTGCGAGCAGTGCAAGGGCACGCCGCTACAACCGCGAGACCCTGGAGATCCGCTACAAGGGCAAGAGCATCGCCGACGTCCTGGACATGCGGATCGAGGAGGCCTACCAGTTCTTCAGCAACTTCGCCAAGATCAAGCAGCTGCTCCAGCGCCCTGATGGACGTGGGGCTGGGCTACATGCAGCTGGGCCAGCCGTCGACCACTCTCTCGGGCGGCGAGGCGCAGCGGGTCAAACTGGCCGGCGAGCTCGGCAAGACCGCCACCGGCCATACGCTCTACATCCTCGACGAGCCGACCACGGGCCTGCACTTCGCCGACATCCAGAACCTGCTGGCCGTGCTGAACCGCCTGGCCGATATGGGCAACACCGTGATCGTGATCGAGCACAACCTCGACGTGATCAAGACGGTGGACTGGATCCTGGACCTAGGGCCCGAGGGTGGTGAGAACGGCGGCCGGATCGTCGCCGAAGGCACGCCCGAGCAGATCGCCGACAACGAGAACAGCTACACCGGGATGTTCCTGCGGCCCAAGCTGCAGGTGGCGGCGACAGGATAGCAGCGGGTAACGGGTAAGGGGCCACGGGTAACGGGCCGAACGACCTCAGACAGAAAAAAGGACCCGCGTGCACGCGTCCATGCGAGGAGTAGGCAAATGGGTATGGGATACTGGCTTTCTGAGGAAGAGGCCGACCGATGGCTTACCCGGCTTGCCGAAAAGTATGAGGTGACGCGCTTCGTCGACCAACCTTCGGCCCGCGGCATTCTGAAGCTGGTTTTTCTGACCCCTGACCTGGAGAACGACAAAGGCGCTGTTGTGCACGGCTCGGATGATGCGGTTGCCATTGTGCCGATCGTTCCTATGCCCCCGAAGCTGACGTGCAGAATCTCCTAAGGAGCTCCTGGCGGTCGTGACAAGTCCGGAAAACGGGCGAAAACACAGGTCACTTTGCCGCGCCATTGTTGGATTGCTTGAGCAGACAGCGCCATCCGCTGGAGCTGATACTCCCTGACCGTGCAGCGCAAATGCCATGGTCCTGCGCCGTTGCGGCATCATGCCGCTGCTGCTGTCCTCACCTTGTCATCCCGTCACCTTGTCACCTTGTCATCCGCTGCCGCCTTTTCTGTCGCCCGCCGCACCAGGTCCAGTAGCTTCTCCGCCGTGGCTGTCCCGTCGCTTCGGGCGAGGACCTGCCCGTCCGGCCGCAGCACGATGCAGGTCGGGATGTATTCGACGTTGTAGCGGCCGGCCAGCGCGGGACCTTCCTTCGTCTCCAGGTCTACCCGCAGCGGCACCGCCACCTCCTCCAGCGACGCGGCGAAGTCCCTGCGGCTGAATACGTCGCGGTCCATCGCGCGGCAGGGCCCGCACCAGTCGGCGTAGAAGTCGGCGAAGATCACCTTGCCGGATTGCTGCGCCTCCCGCGCCGCCTGGTCGAGACTCGTTCGAAACGTCACCGCCGTCGGCACGCGGTCGTGCGGCAGGTTCCCGGCTACGTAGTAGAGCACCCCCAGGGCCACGACGAACAGCAGCAGCACCTTGAAGGGCTTGAGCCCTGACAGGCCCCGCGGCTCGGCCCCGTCCATAGCGTAATCTTGTAGTTTGTCTTTCTGGTCCATAGTTGCAATAGTATATCCATGTTACAGCCGATCCGTCCCGTCCTGCGGGACGGCGATCTCTATCTGCCCGGCCTGGACCTGTGGCTGGACCCGGCGTTCAGCCGGCCCAACGCCTTCATCAGTCACGCCCACGCCGACCATGTCCGTTGCCGGCACGGCTCGGTGCTGTGCACGCCCGCCACCGCGGCGCTGATCCGCCTGAGGCTGCGGAAGTTCCGCGCCACCGGCCTGGAGTCCGGCCAGACTACGCACCGCAAGGGCTACACCGTCCGGCTGATCCCGGCCGGTCACGTTTTCGGCTCGGCCCAGCTGGTGGTCGAGTCACCAAGTGGCGGTTTGTGTACACGGGCGACTTCAAGATGACCGAGTCACTGACCTGCCCATCGGTGCAGGTGGTGCCCACCGATTGCCTGCTGATGGAGTCCACATTCGCCAGCGCCCGCTACAGCTTCCCGCCGGTGCCTGCCCTGCGGCAGAGGATCTGCGACTTCGCACGCCAGGTCCTCGCGGGCGCGACGCCGGTCTTTCTGGGCTACGCGATCGGCAAAGGTCCCGAACTCGTGCGGATCCTGCAGGCCGGCGGCGTGCCTGTCGTAGCTGGCAACGAGATCATCCGCGTGATCGAAGTCTACCGGCGACTCGGCGTGGAATTCGATCCGGTGGAGGGCTGGTGGGGTCGGCGCCGCGAGGCGGCCCTGGTGATGACGCCGGCCGCCTGGGCCCGGACGATCCGCACGGGCGACCAATGGCAGGTGGCGATGGCCACCGGCTGGGCGACCGATCAGCCGACCTTCGAGGCCCTCCAGTATGACGCGATGATCCCGCTGTCGGACCATGCCGACTGGCCGGGCCTGTGGCAGTACGTCGAGCAGGCCAAACCGCGCGAGACGTACGTGACCCACGGCAAGGCCTGGGCCTTCGCCCGCGCCCTGCGGGCCAAGGGGCACGAGGCGCGAGCCCTGCGGGCCGAGGAGGACAACCAGGACTGACCGGTCACGTTACGCGGCCATGCGAAAGGGCGAAGGCTCATCACCCTCGCCCCGCGTTACGCCTCGCCTGCTAGCAGGCGACCGGCTATACTCCTCCGAACATTAGTAAGGAAGGAACCGATGAGCCTAGTGATCGACACAGAAGAATTACGCAAACATACACTGACCAAAGTTCCACAAGTCACGCTGATCTTCTGGATCATCAAAGTCGCCGCCACTACGCTGGGGGAGACCGCGGGCGATGCTGTGTCGATGTCCATGGGCCTTGGCTATCTCATAGGCACGGCCATTTTCGGGGCAGTCTTTGTGGTCGCGGTCATCGCCCAGATTCTTGCAAAGAGATTCCATCCCTTTATGTACTGGACAACGATTGTCGCCACAACGACCGTTGGCACAACTCTGGCCGACTTTGCTGACCGTTCTCTGGGTGTTGGCTATTTCGGAGGTACGTCCCTCCTGTTGGCATGTCTTGGATCATCGCTGTTCATTTGGCATCGCACTTTGGGGTCAATATCGGTTGGCACCATTGTCACTCCGAGAGCTGAGATCTTTTACTGGGTGACGATCATGTTCTCCCAAACATTAGGCACGGCGCTGGGCGACTGGACAGCAGATACGGCAGGCCTTGGCTTTGGCGGGGGTGCCCTAGTATTTACGCGCTCTACTTCTTCTTGTTTGTGCAGCTGACTTATGGACATCCGTCTCTCACACACTGGTGTTCTGGACCGCATTCATTCTCACGCGGCCGCTTGGCGCGGTCGCCGGAGATCTTCTTGATAAGCCCGTGGATGCAGGTGGAATGGCGCTTAGCCGGTACACCGCATCGGTCGTTCTTCTTGCGATTATGGTGGGCTGCATTGCTATCTTTCCACAGAGAGCTTCAAAGCATGTCCACTAACCGACACTTCCCGGATGGCCGCTTGCCGACGACTCTCGTCAGCGGCGTTCACCAATCCACTGGGCTCTAGTTCTTGCTCCGCAGGTGACGCATACGCGGCGGCCCTTCGGCTGTCCTGCTTCGTCAATAAAACAAGGCCCGCGGGGGATGACCCGCGGGCCTTGGTACAGTTTCTGATTTGCGAACCTTGTTTAGAAGGACGCCTGGAGCTGAACCTGGAAGAGGGTCAGGTCGTCGTTCTGGTTCGTCCAGTTCATACGGCTGCTGGGCGAGGGACCGCCGCCGAGCGGCAGTTCGTAGATGCGGCTGACGTTGAATTGCATCTTGAGGTTCTGGCCGCGGATGTAGTAGTTCACGCCGGCCTCGTATTCCCAGGTGTTGTTGCCATTGAGGTCCCAAATGCCGCCAAGGCGGGCCGCCAGTTCGACCTTCTGGGGTACGATGAAATAGCCGGCCTGCACATAGCCCCCCTGCTGGTGGCTGGAATCGTCGTGGTTGGAAGCCAGCGCCCAGGCCGTGCCTTTCGAGGTATCGGTGATTCGCAGGAAGTACTCGCTCTGCACCGCGAAGCCAAGGTATTTGAAGGCTACGTCCGCGCCCCACTGTATCATCTCGGCGTTCGCGTCGCTGCTGAGTACGCTGTACCCGCCGGGGCCCGTCTGATTCTTGGACGGGATGCCATACACCAGCGGCACATCGCGGGCGTCGCCATTGTCCTTGTTGAACGCGAAGCTGGTGCCGAAGTCCAACGCAGGCTTCTTGTGATACTCCAGATCGCTCTCGCTCTCGAAGTCCTTGCCAAGCTGGTCGTACAGGGCGTGCCATACGGTGCGGGCCGTCAGGGCCGGGTTTGTATCCAGCTTGTTGTCGGCCTGAGAGGCGACATCCGCGTTGTCGACCGGGTCGAGGTTGTTCTTAAAGCCGTTGCTGATCGATGCGTAGTAGTCGACCTTCTTGTCCAGCAGCGACCCGAACAGCATCACGCCCATGGAACGACCGACATTGAAGACCTCGTTGGCCATCGACCGCTCGACGAACATGAGTTTCTGGTCGCTTGTGGTCTCCTGGCGGCCGAACGGCAGCTTGTAAAGACCGACCCGCGCCTGGGCCGCGTCGAGGAACTTGTAGTTCATCCACGCGTAGTAGACGCTGACGGAGTCGGTCTGGTCGGCCCGCGGACTCGATCCGATACGTGAAGTTCGGATCCCACGCGTAGCCGCTGAAGGCCAGACGGATGCGGCTGAACTCCATTCCACTGCGACTGTTGGAGACGTCATCGCCGTAGAGCTTGGAGTTGTGATCGCGGTTCTTGTCGTTGCTGACGCAATCGAACACGTAGCGCGCCTGCATCAAACCATTGATCTTGAGCATGAAGTCCTGGCCGCTGCGAATGAAGAACCCGTTGTCGTACCCGGCGTTCAGGGGCAGCTGGTCACGGAACTGCGGATCGCGGAAAAGCTCCTGGACGACCCGCTTGATCTCCTCAACCCGCATCTGCTCGACGCCGCCGGCCTGCTGCTGCTGCAACTGGGCAATCTGCTGCTGCTGGGCCTTGACCAACGACTCCAGCTGGTTCATGCGGTCGGTCACGTTCTCTTGCCCGAACGCAGCCGACCCGCAGGCCGTAACCATTATCGCAGCCAGCACCACAAGGGCATAGCCTTGCCTGTTCACCATCGATCTCCTTTCGTGGTTCCGCCGGCACCGCCTCCGCGCCAAACGGCCGGCACCTGCGTGTCATTCACCCAGCGGCCGCACCAGCCGCCAGCTACTACGGTCAGCACCCTCGTGTACGCGTTATGCGCACGAGGAACACTTATCGCGTGCCCGCAACGTCTTCACTGATGCAGCCACCACCTCTCCGGCCGGTCGACCCAGCCGTACAACGTGCTGCTCAACGAGAAACAAGGAACAACTCGTATCGAGATGTACCGCGCCTAGTGTTCAACTATAACTGGGCTCGAATCCGCGTCAAGCCCATTGCAGCCAGAAGGTTCGGGACGTCACATCAGTCAGACGGACTTCCCGTAAACCCAGTTAGATCGATTATCGGCAAAAGGGCTGCGATCCTTTGGTGGGTATCGACGCGATCTTCCGGACGACCACCGCCGATCGGTAGTAGAAGCGCCCCCCTCGGGCGGGAGAACGGTACGCTACCTAGGCCACTTCCCCATTGCCAGATCTGATTCTCGCGCGATTCTTGCTGAAAGACGGAAAGTCGTCATTCTTCAGTCGCCCTGGCGCGCCCAGCCGCCGTAAACCCGTACTTGTCGAGCTTATCCCGAAGCGTCGTGCGAGGGACCCCCAGCAGCTCAGCCGCCTTGGCTTGGTTCCGGCCGGTTTGCTGCAGGGCCGACTCGATCAGCTGCCGTTCCACGTTTTCGACGATCTCCTGCAGATTTATCGGACCTGCAGAGGTCCAGCCCATCGGAACGGGCTCGCGCTGGACTGCCTGCAGGATGGGCAAGTGGCGAGGCTCGATGGCGCCGGGGCCGGCCATGCGGGCGGCCCGCTCCAGCACCAGCCGCAGCTGGCGAATGTTGCCTGGCCAGTCATATTGCACAAGGGTTCGCATCGTCCGCGCGGTCACCGACGGAGGGGCCGAAGGCACCGCCTGTTCGACGATCTGCCGGGTCAGCAGGGGAATGTCGGCCGGCCGGGCGGCCAGCGGCGGAAGCGGCAGGCTGCTGCCGGCCAGGCGCTCGATGAGCCCTTTGGCCAACTTGCCGGCTGCCAGCAGCCGCTGCGGGGTATCGGACAAAGTCAGATAGAATCGCTTGTTTGTGTTGGCATGGGTTGCCAGGAGTCGCGTAAGGGGTTCCTGCTCGGAGAGTTTGATCTGCTGGGCCTCGGCGATCAGGACCGCGCCCTGGCTGCCGGCACAATCGATTGCCTTGGCCAGACACGTCCGCAGCTGGTCTGCCGGTAGCAGGGCCGCGTCGACCGTCTGTAGCGGGCCAGGCCGCCCAGAGGCTTGGTGCATGGCCGCCGCGAGCGTCTTGCGGCCTGTGCCCGGGGCCCCGCAGATGGCGACCAGGCCATCGCAGCCGGCCTGGGCGGCTGCCTCTTTCAGCACGGCCGCCACGGCGGGAACGACGGAGGTGCATCCGCCTAGCTGCGGCGTAGCGGATGGGTCGGGCCGCAGCGAGGCCCATGTTTCGATAGTTGCTTCTAAGGCCTCAATATTAAAGGGCTTAGGAATGAACGTCACGGCACCGGCCTGCATGGCTTCGACGGCCAGTTGGACGGTTGCCGCAGGCGCCGTGGCAATCACTGGCAGGCCCGGCCGCAACACTTGCGCCCTTTGCAGCACCTCGACGCCGTGCATATCCGGAAGGCGGATGTCGACGATCGCCAGGTCCACCGCGCGCTGGGCGAGGATCTCCAGTGCCCGGCTGGCCTCGTGGGCCAGGAGGACCTCCCACCCATGGCGGGCCAGGTTCGCCTGAAGCAGGGCGCAGGTGGCCTGTTCGGGATCAGCCACCAGGAGGCTTCCGATCAACCGGGGCGCCGTCGCATCCATTTGTGCACCTCGCCAGTCACGTTTGCTCGCAGGGGTCGCGGACTGCCGGCCAATCCGGGACCTCTCGTGTCAGGGGGCCAGCATTGGGGGCCATCTTATCAGACCCGGGAAGAAAACCACAGGTGGGGGGGCGGGGCAGGGCGGCTGCCAGGGCGGGTCGGCACGAGCGCGGTGGGGCGGACGGGTCCCGACCTGCCGCGCTAGCGGGCGGAGTGTTCAGTTTTGGAACAACACAGATCGACCCGGTAGTTCCCCCATGCGGTTTCGAAGGAGAAGGGCGCTATGATTTTGTGTAACCTGCGATCAGTGATTGTTAGCGCCCAAACAGGTTACGCGCCTCGCACCAGGAGAAGTTAGTAAACCGACCCGGCGGGTGGGCCGATACATTCGTGCCATCGTCGCCGGGTTGGGGAGGTTCCCCACCATGGTGTTGTACAGCGAGGGAGGCGAGGCCATGCTTCGACAAAGGGCAGCACCGTATCCGAATGTGTTGCTCGACGTGGACAGCCAGGTCGACTTTCTGACGCCGGACGGGCATCGGCCGATCCGGAACCCGGAGGTCGTGCCGAACATTCAGCGAGCGTTCCGCTGGGCGCGGCACTGTCGCTTGACGGTGATCTCGAGCATCGACTTTCACCGGGTGACGGACCCGCAGCGCGACGTGCCGCAGCACTGCCTGGCCGGCACGTCGGGGGTCAACAAGCTCGGCTGCACGCTGCTGCCGCGGCGGGCGCTGGTGCAGACGGATGACACGATCAACCTGCCGCACGACCTGCTGACGCGATACCGGCAGGTGATGTTCCTGAAGCGTGGCGACGACCTGACGCGCAACCCGAAGGCGGACCGCCTGCTGACCGAGATCCAGGTTCTCGAATTTCATCATGGTGGGAGCGGGCCTGGAGGAGGCGATCCGGATTCTGGCGCTCTCGCTGCTGGCGCGGCGGCAGAAGGTGTGGCTGGTGACGGACGCGTGCGGCCACTGGGACACGCAGGCAGCGGACCTGTCGATCAAGCAGCTGTCCGCCAAGGGCGCGCGGATCCTGACGACGGACGAGCTGGTGCAGATCCAGCCGGACATGCGGCGGCTGCGTCGTTCGATCCTGCTGCGGCGGAAGCTGCGGAAGGACTCAGACCGGCCGGCGCTGGGGCGGGCGGCGAATTGAAGGTCGGTCATCGGGCAGCGGGTTTAAGGCGTCGGGGACAAGATCTGAAGCACCGGATCCATCCGCGGGATTGGCTGCTTCTTGCTCCTCGAGAGGTTCTGTGCTATCACGTGGCCGATGAACTTGGATCTGCCACTGCCAACTTGTGACCCTCACGGTTGGTTTCAACCCGTGATTCCGCCGGCTCCGTCAAGCTGGCCATGGGCACTTCCCCATCTCTATGCAGTGAATGTCAGCTCCAGATCCCGGCGAAGAGATCACAAGGGCATCGGCGTCACGGGACGGCGGATATGCAACAGAACTGAGTCTTGTCGCCGACCGCTGCCGGTTCGAGGTCATCGGCTTCTGGCACGGCGAATATGCCCTCGTCCACTGGAAGCGAACAATGACCCGCGCTGTGGCCGAGCAGGAAGCGACGAGTTCATTCGCGGCGATCCCCGTCCGGTACCTGATGCATTCAGGGCAGGTTGTCAGCGAGAACCAGGGAGTAGCCGTCACCGGCGATTGGCCCTCGCGATGGGTGATCAAATCCTTTCACGACATTGGGGTCCTGTGCTCATTCATCTTCGAGCAGGCCAGGAACGCGGGCGCCCAGAAGGAAGTAGTCGTTTTCAGGAACGCCATCAAGCCCGCGTGGCCAGCGACGGAGCAGCTCTTGGTTTATATCGCTGCGTTGGAGTTCGGGAAGGCCAAGCTCGGTGCCGTATCTGGACTCGCGAGCCCAGGGCCTACTGACTGAAGCTCTCCAAGATCGCTCAGGGTTGGCTCAAGTAGCCGCATCCATCGATGACGGCACACATTAGGGGTAAGATACTCCGATATGCTAACGTGGTCGTTCATGGCAAGACAGAAGGTAGAGCACCTTACCCTGGCTAGTATGAAGGTGGATAACGCCGACCATGCCCGCCGGTATACGGTCACCATAGGCACGGGAACGCCGACGACCGCAGGGGGCCAGCCATGAACACTCTGCAGTGCTTCGTCCGCTCGCTTTCCTCGATCCCCGCCGCCACGGGCTGGTACCTGGCGGATCTCGGCGAGGCCATCGGGCGGCAGCAGCTGTACACCCGGCAATCGCCGCAGAGGCTCAAGGTCCTGCGAGAGCATGCCTTGATCGAAAGCGCGGTGTCGAGCAATCGTATCGAGGGGGTCGAGGTGGACCAGAAGCGGGTGGGGACCCTGGTGTTCGGCCGTCCCAGGCCGCGAGACCGAGACGAAGAGGAGGTCCGCGGCTACCGGGATGCCCTTCAGCTCATCCACGCCAGGGGTGCCGCTCTGCCGGTGTCCGAGGCGACGATTCTGAGGCTGCACAAGCTCAATCCGTGGGGACATCGCCGATGCCGGACGGTACAAGACCCGGGACATCGACATCGTCGAGAAGTATGCGGACGGCCGCGAACGAGTGAGGTTCCGGCCGACGCCGGCCAGGCAGACTCGCAACGCCATGGCCGAATTGATCGAGGCGTGGCATGATTGCCTCCAGCAGCGGTGTGTCCATCCGCTCGTGGCGGTCGCGGCGTTCAACCTCGATTTCCTGTGCGTGCATCCGTTTCGAGATGGCAACGGGCGGGTTCGCGCTTGTTGCTTCTGCTGCAGTGCGACCATCTTGGCGTCGAGGTCGGCCGATACATCAGCCTGGAACGTCTAATCGAACAGAACAAGGAGCGATACTACGAGACTCTGGAACAGTGCTCGCGCGGCTGGCATGAGGGCAAGCACGATCCGTGGCCATTCATCAACTACGTCCTGTACGTACTGAAGGAAGCCTACCGGGAGTTCGAGCGTCGTCTGGGCGAGGTTGCCGAACCCAAGGGGGCCAAGACGGCGCAGATCGTCTCCGCCGTGGAGCGGCAAAAAGTGCAGTTCAGCGTGGCGGACTTGGAGCGGGCGTGCCCCGGCGTCAGCCGCGATATGATCCGCCGTGTACTGCGAGACCTGGCCCGCAACGGCCGCGTCGAGTGCATCGGCCGCGGTCCCGGGGCCCCGTGCGCAAGAAAGGGTAATACCCTTAAAAGAGGGTAATAAAGAGGGTAACGTCCCGCAGGCGGGCGGACCTGCCGGGTGGAAAGGCCTTGCAACGAAGGATGTCATCAGTCCATGGCCAAAGTGAAACGTGAGTTCATCTGTCAAACCTGCGGGGCGGTCAGCGCCAAGTGGTCGGGCAAGTGTACGGCCTGCGGCGAATGGGACAGCATCATCGAGCGGCCCGTGGTTCGCGGCATCGACACCGCGCGGCCGGGGGCGGGCGAGGACGAGCCGGTTGCGACCGCGCTGGCGGACATTCCGCCGGCCAAGGTCATGCGGCTGTGCTCGGGGACGCAGGAGTTCGACCGGGTGGTGGGGGGCGGGCTGGTGCCGGCTAGCGCGGTGCTGCTGGCGGGCGACCCGGGCATCGGCAAGAGCACGCTGATGCTGCAGGTGGCGGAGAAGCTCTGTGCCAGCGGGCACGAGGCACTCTACATCAGCAGCGAGGAGTCGGCGCAGCAGGTGCGGATGCGGGCGGAGCGGCTGGGGCTGGACGGCAGCCGGCTGCAGGTGGCGTCGGTGTCGAACCTGCCGCAGATCCTGCACCTGGTCTACAACGTCAAGCCGGCCGTGGCGGTGATCGACTCGGTGCAGATGGTGTACAAGCCGACCTTGGCGGCGGCGGCGGGGAGTCTCGCGCAGCTGCGCCACTGCGGCACGGAGCTGGTGCTGGCCGGCAAGCAGCTCAACTGCGCGACGGTGCTGGTGGGGCATGTCACGAAGGCCGGCACGATTGCCGGTCCGAAGATCCTGGAGCACCTGGTGGACGTGGTGCTGAACTTCGAGGGCGACCGCTACCAGACGCTGCGGCTGGTGCGGGCGGTCAAGAACCGCTTCGGCAGTACGGAGGAGCTCGGCGTCTTCGAGATGACGGACAAGGGGCTCGATCCGGTGGAGAACCCGTCGGCGATCTTCCTGGAGTCGACCGGCCAGAACCGCCCGGGCAGCGTCGTCACCAGCGCCGCCGAGGGCAGCCGCATCCTGCTCTTGGAGATCCAGGCCCTGTGCGTGCAGAGCGTGCTGGGGGCGGCGCGGCGACGAGTGACGGGGTTGGACGCGGGGCGGGTGGCGATGATCCTGGCGGTGCTGGAGCGGCACGCGGGTCTGCGGCTGGCGGACCAGGACGTCTTCGCCAACGTGGTGGGCGGGGTGCGGGTGGACGAGCCGGCGGCGGACCTGGCGACGGCGGTGGCGATCGCGTCGGCCGTCAAGGACCAGCCGATCGAACCGGGCACGGCGGTGATCGGCGAGGTGGGGCTGGCGGGCGAGGTGCGGCCGGTGAATCGCTGGCGGCTGCGGGTGGCGGAGGCGGCGCGGCTGGGGTTTACGCGGATCATCGGGCCGGGGGCGGTCGAGGCGGGGGGCCGCAAGAATGTGAAGTCCATCCAGGTGCGGACGATCCAGGAGGCGCTGGCGAAGGCGGGGCTGGTGTAGCGCACGGCAGACACGGAGACAAGGAGAAGGGGAGACAAGGAGCAACGACAACAGCAGGGGCAGGGGGCGTGAGGCGAGGGACGAGGGGCGGGGGGAGGGTCGGGTCGCGGGTCGAACGGGGAAAGACGGGACGCGGGACGCGGGTCGAACGGCAACGGCAGGGGACAGGTTGCGGGGGACAGCCGGGAACGGATGACAAGGTGACCCGGTGACAAGGTGAAGCAGCAAGAGCAGGGGCGAGGGGTGAATAGCGAGGTTGCCGCGGATGGTTGCGTCCTTGCCGTCATCTTCGTCTTTCCCGTTGTTCCCGCCGTTTCGACGAACCTCGTGCCTGCCACCGCGTACAGATCACCAAGTGGCCCGCGAACCGCCGCCGGCCTTGGCTTATGGCCCCCAAACCGGGATTCTGATAGATTCCACGAATGGACATCGTCCGGACACAGCCTGAGCAGTCGCAAGTCGACACGCCTGAGCCCTCGCGGCTGACCGGTACCGATCGTTTCGTCCTGGTCCTGGCGGCGCTGGGCCTGGCTGGGACGACGCTGCTGGGCAACCCCGCGGCGCCGACGCGCGAGTGGCCGGCGGGGTCGTGGCTGGAGTACATCGTCCGGGCGGTGTCGCTGGGTTACCAGCAGCCGACGCTGCGAGGCATCGAGGTCAAGACGCTCGTCGTCAGCGCGATCAGCGGGCTGCTGCTGGTGTGGGCGAGCCAGCGGGTGTTGCGCGGCCGGGTGCGCCTGCTGGCGGACCTGCCGGATGCGCAGGGGGCGACCAGTCAGAGGGTCGGTGCGGCCACGCTCTCGCTGTTCGCGGTGCTGCTGCTGATCGCCTGGGCGCTGGCGTCGACCCTCTGGTCGCGCGACGCGGCCACCGCGCTGGGTTCGACGTGGGTACTCTCCGCCGGTTGGGTCTGGGCCGCGGCCCTGGCGCTGCACGGGCACCGGCGGCTGGTGCGGCCGCTGACGGACGTGATGCTGGCGGTGGTGAGCCTGGCGGCCATGCTGAGCCTGTGGTACTGGCAGGTGCGGGCGACGGAGCAGCGGCTGGGTTGGCCGCTGGGCAACCCGCTGTCGCTGGCGTCGGTGATGGTGCCGGCGGTGTTGATCGCGGCGGGGCGTGTCAGCGAGCAGATCTCGCTGTGGGTCCGAGGACAGCGTCGCGGCTGGGCAGCGGGTCTGGCGGCGTTGTATGGCGGCGTGCTGGTCCTGGCGGCGGGGACGCTGCTGGCGACCGGGTCGCGCGGGGCGTTGCTGGCGGCGCTGATCGGGGCAGGGGTGGCGGTCTGGGTGGCGGTGCCGCGAGATCTGCGGGTGGCGCTGAGCCTGGCGGGAGTGGTATTGGCGGCGCTGCTGGTTCCGAGCGGAGCGGACTGGCTGTTCCGCGCGGGGACGATGCGCGACGCCTCGGCGCGGATGCGGCTGTACGCGTGGCGGGACGCGGCGCGGCTGGCGCTGGCCAGGCCGGCGGCGGGGCACGGCGCGGGGGCGTTCGCCCTGCTGTCGACGGGCCTGTCGGCGCAGGACTCGGTGGCCGATCCCCTGGCGATGTCGGGGCAGGTTTCCTCGGATGCACACTGCGAGCCGCTGGAGCTGCTGGCGGACCTGGGGGTCTTCGGCGGTGTGCTGGGGATGGCCGCGTGGCTCTTTGCGATCGGCGCGGCGGCCGGGGCAGCGCGCGATGCGGATCGGTATGTGGCGGCGGCGACGGCTGGGGCGGTTGTGGCGGCGCTGGTGGATGCATCGACGGGGGTGTCGTGGCGGCTTCCGGGGCCCGGGCCGGTGCTGGCGATGCCGATCGCGCTGGCGTGGATGCTGTGGCGGCGGCCGGTCACGGATGCAGCGACCGTGCCTCCACGGAAGCGGTGGGCGGCGTTGATCCCGGCGGTCGTGGGGACCGCGGCGGCGGTTGCGGGCATCGTCGATTTCCAGGCGGCGCGGCTGCTGTACCGCGGGCAGGCGACGATGCAGCAGGCCGAACGGGCGGCCGTCGTGCGGGATGCCAAGGCCTCGCCGGAGGACATCCAGGCGCGGCGCGAGCAGACGGCGGCGTTGGCGCCGTACGCGGCGCAGCTGGTGGACCAGGCGGCGCGGTGGCGGATGGACCCGCCGCGGCGTCTGGTGGCGGCGCTGGCGGCCGGGCAGATGCGGGCGTCGCTGGCGTATCTGCCGCTCTTGGAGCAGCCGGCGGGCGCGGACGCGGCGCAGGCCGTGGCGGTCCTGGACCGGGGGCTGGCGATCCTGCGGCGGCTGGCGGCGATCGCGCCCGGCTACGCGGACACCGACTGGCGGATCGCCGAGCTGCTCAACGGCAAGGCGGGCCTGGCCGGAAGCGCCGACGCCGCGGCGGCCGGCCGGTTGCGGCGGCAGTCGCTGGAGACGGCATTACAATATCTTGGTAGCCATCCGCTGGACCGCGAGCGGATCTGGCAGGCGATGGGCATCTGGCCGGAGATCCCGCCGGCGCAGCGTCTCTCGCTGCTGCGCGGGACGCTGCGGGAGGAGGGGCAGGTGTGGCGCCAGGAGCAGGCGTCGGCCCCGGCGTACGTCCTCTGGACGCAGCGGCAGGCGTACGCCGGCAGGCTGTGGCGGCAGCTGAAGGGGGAGGCCGCGGGCGTGGGCGGCAGCTTCATGGAAGTGGGATATTCCTCGCTGCGGCAGCCCCACAGCCAGTGGCAGGACCCGCTGGCGCCGGAGGGGGTTCGGCTGGGGGCGGCGCAGCTGGTGTTGGCGGGCGATCCGTCGCAGGCGACCGATGCGATGGACCTGGCGCAGCTGCTGTACGAGCGGGCCGGCGAACTGCTGCCGTACTCGCGGGCGGCTGCGTGCCTGGATCTGGCGGCCTGCCGGGCACGGCAGGGGGGCACCCCGGCCTGGGCGCTGGCGGCGGTTGCGCAGGCGCGGCAGATCCTGCAGGCGCTGCCGGACAACCCGGTCCGCCGGCAGTTGCAGGAACTCTCGGGCTCCCTTGCGTCCGGCATCCAGGCGGCTGGCGGGGGGTACACGGGCCAGGAGGCGGAGGCCTGGTGGGTGGCGGTGGACCTGTTCTGGGACATGCCGAGGCGGTTGTGGCCGGCGGCGATCGATTCCTGGGCGCACAAGGCGGACGCGGCGTTAACCTCGCGGGGGGCGATAGGGACTGTCACGCTGGAGCTGCTCGTGGCGCGGGGGGATGCGGCGGCGGCCGGTGCGCGGATTCGCGAGATGCTGGCTGGGGGGGCGACCCGAACAGCCGTCGAGACAGGTCTGCGCCAGGCGGGGTACCGCTGGCCGGAGCGACAGGCGATGGTGGCGGGGTTGATGCAGGCGATGAAAACGGGTCCGGAGTCATCGGGTCCAGGCAGCAGAAGCAACCCGCGCGGTGAGAGATGAGTTCCGTCGTTGGGACGCGTGTCAGCTGAAGGGCAACAATCGTTACCTCGTTATCCGCTCGCCGGCGCCGGTCGGACCCGGCCCAACCTCGTGTACATGTCGATGTAGGTGTTGACCATCCGGCTGACCGAGTGGTCGCGGCGGATCCGCTCCTGGGCGGTGTAGGCCAGCGACCGCGCCTGGTGCGGGTCGGTGAGCACGCGGGCGAGCTTGTCGGCCAGGTCGCCCTGGCGATCCGGGTTGAACTCCAGCCCCGTCCTGCCGTCGAGGATCGTGTCGTAGCAGTGGCCGGCCGCGGCCACCACCAGCGTGCCGCTGGCCATCGCCTCCAGCGGGTAGATGCGGACCTGGCCGTGCGGCTGCGGGAGGATGACCAGGTCGGCTGCGCCCAGGGCTTGGGGCCAGCGCATGAATTTGCCCGTGAAGGTGATGTGCTCGTGGATCTGCAGGCGCAAGGCCAGCCTTCGCAGGTGCGTCTCCGCCGGTCCCGAGTCGATGAAAAACAGCATCGCGTTGATGCCGCTTTCCAGCAGCCGGGCGGTCGCCTGGAGGATCGTCTCGAAGGCCCGGCTGCGGGTGGCCGGCTCCAGCACGAGCATGGAGACCGGCGAGCCGGGTTCAAACGGCGGCTGCAGCCGCTCCTGCACGTAGATGCCCGGGGGGATGACCTCGACGAAGCCGCTACGGCCCGCCGATCCGCCGCCGCAGGTCAGCAAGGCCTGCCGGATCCGCTCGGACATCGCCGCGGCCAGGCAGTCGGCGCCCAGCAGGTCGGCCAGCAGCGCCAGCGCCCGTCCTGTATCGTGTCGACCGTTACCAGCAGGGGGATGTTCAGGACCCGCCCGATATCGACGGCGGTCTCGAGACAGCCGACCGAGACGGCGTGGATGCACGTGGGGTGGGTCCGCTGGGCGTACTCGATGAGTTCCTCGAAGCGCCGGGTCGGGTTGAACAGGTCGAAGGCACCCCGCGGCCGGACCGTGTGGACGGCCAGCACGCCGGGCAGGTCCGCCCCGGCCGGGCAGTCGCGATCGCAGACAAGCGACACGGGGACGGCCTCGTCGATCAGGCCGATGACCAGGCGGCGGATGATCGGGCCGACCTGTTCCCAGCTCGGTTTGTCGCAGACCAGCAGGACGTGAGGGCGCGTGCGGGGCCCAGCCTCGACCCGGGAGGTGAGGTCCTGCGGCCGGGCCGGGACCGTGTACACGGCCGATCGGCTGGACTCGGTAAGGTCGCCGCTGGAAGCCATCTCGTTCACCTTGCCATAGATCGGCAAGGACCGCCCCGCAACCTGTAGCTGAAACGCCCCGCATGGACAGCCCGTTTTGGCAGGGCTACAATCGCCGCTCTGCCGGAAACGACGGCAGCGCCGCCGGACAGGTTCCCGGCGCAGTACATTCTAGGCTGCGCACGGACGGCGCCGGTGTCCCCGCCGGCGAAGCGGCAGGGAATGCTGGAAGGCATTGGCAACCAGATACGTGGCGGACCGGGTGGACCCATGCGTCAGTATATAGGCCTTGAACAGATCAACCATCAGGACGACGACCTGCGCAGCGGGGCCGTGACCATCGGCAACTTCGACGGCGTGCACCTGGGCCATCAGCGGATCCTGGAAGAGACGGTCCGGGCGGCGCGGCGCGGGAGCGGGTCGGCCATCGCGATCACCTTCGATCCCTCGCCGGCGGCGGTGCTGCGGCCCGAGCAGGCGGCCGGCCGACTCACCCCGCTGCACGAGCGGCTGCGGCTGATCGGGCGGTGCGGGATCGATGTGGCGGTGGTGGTCCGTCCCGACGTGACCTTTCTGTCGATGCCCCCCGAGGTCTTCGTCGAGCGGGTGATCCACGACACGCTTGGCGCAGCCAGCGTGGTGGAGGGGCCCGACTGGCGGTTTGGCAAGGGACGCGCCGGGGACATCAGCCTGCTGGCGCGTCTGAGCACGCGCTACGACTACAAGGTGGTGCTCGTGCGGCCGCTGCAGACGAAGCTCGCCGACGGGGAGCCCGTGCCGGTCAGCAGCACGCTGGTCCGATGGCTGCTCTCGGCCGGGCAGATGGCCGAGGCGACCCGCGTGCTGGGCCGGCCCTACACGCTGTTCGGCACGGTGGGCCAGGGCGCCGCGATGGGCACGAAGATCGGCTTTCCGACGCTCAACGTGCAGGCCGACGACATGGTCCTGCCGGGCGACGGCATCTACGCGGGCCGCTGCAAGGTCCAGGGCGCCTGGCAGCCGGCCGCCGTGCACGTGGGACCGGCGCCCACGATCGGCCGCGCGGCCCGCACCGTGGAGGCCCACCTGCCGGGCGCGGCCATCGGTGACGTCTACGGCCAGGCGGTGGCGTTGGAGTTCCGCGCGGCTGCGCGACGTGGTGCAGTTTGCCGGCATGAACGAGCTGGTCGCCCAGATGAAGCGCGACGTGGCGCAGGTGAAGGCATTGGCCAAGGATTGGAAACAGTCTTCGTAGAAGCGGCCTTGAAACCGCTTGCCAGCAAGCACGGGAGATGACGTGTTGCCAGGACGCCCCGAAGTACCCCCGCCGCAGACCGGTCCCATCGACCATGATGTCCTCCTGCGGGCCAACCGCTGCATCGAGGCCGCCGGCCGCATTCTCGTGACCTCGCACTGGCGACCCGATGGCGACGCTCTGGGCTGCGTCGTGGCCCTGCGCGAGACGCTCCGCGGCCTGGGCAAGACGGTGCTGGCCGGCGTGCCGGACGACGTCCCGGGACGCTACAAGTTTCTGGAGGCGTCCGAGTCGCTGCCGAACCTGGCCCGGGCGGCCGATCCCATCGGCGGCTTCGCGCCCGACCTGGTCGTTATCGCCGACACGTCCGCAAAGGCCCAGGTCGAGCCGATCTGGCCGGCCCTGCAGGCGGCCCCCGCGCCGCGGCTGATCGTCGACCACCACGTGACGCACGACATCCCAGCCGCTACCGAGCTGTACGACACCTCGGCCGGCGCCACCGGCCTGGTGTTGTTCGACTGGTTCGCGGCAGCCGGCTGGCAGGTCAACCCCGTCGCCGCCGAGGCCCTGTTTGTGGCGATGGCGACGGACACGGGCTGGTTCCGCTTCGCCAGCGCCGATGCGCGGATGTACCGCGCAGCCAGCGGGCTGATCGAGCGCTACGGCGTGCAGCCGAACCTGCTGTACCAGCAGCTGTACATGAACGAGTCGCCGAACCGCGCGCGGCTGCTGGGCGGGATGCTCGGCTCGCTGCAGATGCACGCCGGCGACCAGCTGGCGGTCTGCGCGATCACCCGGGAGATGTTCGCCGCCAGCGGCGCGGCGTACTGGGAGACCGAGGACCTGATCAACGAGCCGATGCGGATCGGCAGCGTCCGGGTGACGGTTCTGCTGATCGAGGAGCCCGACGGCAAAGTCCGCATGAGTTTGCGCAGCAAGGACAGCGTCGACGTGGCTGCGATTGCCCGGCGGTTTGGCGGTGGAGGCCACCAGAAGGCCGCCGGGGCGCGGACGGCCGGTCCGCTGGAGACCACACGGTCCGAGGTCATCACTGCTGTGTCCGGGGAGCTAGCGTGAATGGCGGAAGAGCGTGACGAACGGGCCTGACGACAGGCCTTCTGTGTCGTTGCTGCCCCCGTTGGTTCCGCCGTTCCCGGCGTTCGGCGCGGGGAATCGCCCCGCTTGATTACCGGAGTGGAGGTACACAAGACTGGAGCGATTAAGAAAGACCCCTCCCCTGCAAGCGAAGCCGTGATGCCAGTGGCAACCTAGCTTCGCCTGCAGCCCTTCCTCCCACCGGTTTCGTAGCAAGATCCATGCCGGACGGCTGCGCGCGACCCGAAGTCGGCCTGGGCATTCGTAGATAAGAATAGAGTTATCAAGAACTTATGGGTCCACGTTTCTTTGGGCAGGTTCGTGTCGCCGGCCCGGGTGGGCCGACCGGCATGTTGCCGTAGAACATCATCGGGGCTGTCTCACAGGAGCAGAATGACTGCGGTATGCGTAACTATTGGGTGTTGCGCGAGTTATCGTGTGGCTCCCCGTAAACATAACAAGGCGCGATGTATCCTCTTTCAGGATAGGACACGCGGAGGACGAGTGTCATGAAGCAGTACTGCTATGACTACCCACGGCCGGCGGTAGCCGTCGATCTGGTCGTTTTCCAGTACTGCCAGGGGGGCTTGCAGGTCCTGCTGATCGAGCGGGCAAGGGAGCCGTTCGCCGGCCGATGGGCGCTTCCGGGCGGGTTCGTGGACATCGAGGAGCCGCTGGAAGTTGCTGCAGGACGGGAACTTCAGGAGGAGACCGGCTTATCGGACCTCACTCTCCGGGAGTTTGGCGTGTTCGGCCGACCCGGCCGCGACCCCCGCGGCCGGACGATCTCGATAGGTTACCTCGCGATCATCCCGCCTGGCCGGACGGTGCAGCTGCGGGCCGGGGATGATGCCGCTCGGGCGGGCTGGTTCAACGTCCAGTCGCCGCCGAGCCTGGCGTTCGATCATGTCGATGTGTTGCGGGCTGCGCGGGGGCGACTGAGGCGGGAGGTGTTGTATCAGGGGTTGGAGTTCGACTTGCTGGAGGAGACGTTCAGTGTCGCCCAGCTGCTGGCGGTCTACCAGGCGCTGCTAGGCCGGACCGTCGATGCGGAGGGTCTGCTCAAGCGCCTCCTGGCCCTGGACCTGCTGGAGGAGGTCGGCGGTGAACCGCAGGCCACCTATCGTCTGGACCGCTCGCGGCTGGCGTACCTGTTGCAGGAGGAGCGGCTGGCGCCGCTGGGGGATGCGAGTGCTGGCTGAAGTCCTCTGACAACCTGATCCGGTAGAGTTGTAGCGGCGGATGCCGTACGAGCGGCAAAGGGTTGTCTCACCCTTTCTGGGCTATGGATAACGGCGGCACAGGGCGCCCGGCACGAAGTTCTACATTACGATGAATCAACAAGTCGATCGATTCAGAACTGCGCCGGGCAATAGTTGCCTCCGTGTCTCCGTGGTTCGTGCGGGCTCACTTGCTGAGAAAGCCGGTGCTCAGCCGCGCTCGACGTTGAACCGCAGCGATTCCAGCCGTTGCTGCAGCGACGCGGCCTGCCCGGCCAGTCTCACCGTGTAGTTCCACGCCTCCCGGCGGACCGGGTACTCCTTACGGAGCTTGTCGAAGTAGGGGCCCTGCTGTTCGGCGGGCAGGCCGGCGAGCTTGCGCAGCCGCGCGTCGTCGCCCTCGATGTCGTAGATCCGCCGGAGGAATTGGCGCAGGTCCTGCTGATCGTTGCCGCTCGCCTGGAACGGGATCACGGGGTGCTTCGCCCCCGGGACCAGCTCGGTCCAGTTCACGAACTTGTCGGTGATCTTGAGGTGCCGGCAGAGGGCGTCAAAGAGCATCTGCGTGCCGGCTAGCTTGCCGTCGAAGCTGTAGCCGGCGATGTGGGGGCTGGCCAGGGCGACCCGTCCGAGCAGGTCCGGGTCGATGTTCGGCTCGCTCTCCCAGACGTCCAGGACGCCTGCCCGCAGGCGGTGTGCAGAGAGCGCCGCCTTGAGATCCGCGCCGACGACCACCGAGCCGCGGGAGGTGTTCATCAGGATCGCACCCGGTTTCAATCGCGCCAGGTGATTCGCGTCGATCAGCCGGTGCGTGCGGTCCGGGCCTTCCCTCGTCAGCGGCACGTGCAGCGTTACGGCGTCGGACTCGGCCAGCACTCGGTCCAGATCGACGAAGTCCACCGCTACGCCTTGGCGCTGCAGCGGCGGGTCAGTCACCAGGACCTTCATGCCCAGCACACCCGAGGCGTAGCGGACGACCTTGCTGCCCACGTTTCCATAGCCCACCACCCCGAGGGTCATGCCCTCCAGGCGCAGGTCGAATCGCTCGGCCAGGACCAGCAGCGCAGCCGTGATGTATTCGGCCACGCTGTTGGCGTTGGAGCCAGCCGCGGTGGCAAGACCGATTTTCTGTTTCTGGAGATAAGCCGTGTCCACGTGATCGAAACCGATCGTGGCCGTGCCGACGAAGCGGACCGGCGTGCCGGCGAGTAGCTGTTCGTTGACCGGCGTGATCGACCGCACCAGCAGGACATCGGCCCCGGCCAGCGCCGCGGGCGTCATCTTGCGGCCGGAGAGGGTCTTGACCGTCCCGAGCCTCTCGAAGGCCTCGGCGACGTAGGGGATATTCTCATCAGCGATGATCTGCATCGCACCATGATAGTGTGGACAGTCGGACAGACAATGGCCGGATCGGCGTCTGCCAAAGCTGACATGTGACCGTGCCGGTTGACCCTCCGTGCGTAACAGACTACCATGCAGATATAAAGACGCTCGGCATCGCATTCCCTGATGCCTTGGAGGATCGCCTGGATCGACTCGTCCGCGATGGATGGGTGCGTGATATCGATCAGGTGGTCATCGAGGCATTGCGCCGGTTCCTCGACTCGCATCATCCGGAGCTGATGGAGACCCAGATCCTTGACGATGTCGAGTGGGGCCTGCATGGCCGGGACTGAACCACCTCTGGTTGTGGCCGATGCCGGGCCGATCATTCACCTCGATGAGCTGGGTTGTCTTGACCTGCTGGTGTCCACGCTGCATGTCTCGCGAAGCGTGCTCAACACGGTCATCGACAAGGTTCAACAGGAACAGAGCTGATCCCTGCAGTTTGCCCGCCGGTCTGCGCAACTACCGAAAGAAAGGGTTGGTCCAAGGCCTCTGGCAATGGTCCCGCGCGACCGCTAGTATGTTCTGTCCACCCAGGGCAGGGCGTGCGCGGTACCATGCCCGGCTTGCGGACTTGCGGCGGGCCGGGGGGCATCCCGGCCTGGTCGCCTGGACCGGCTGCACGAACGAACGACTTGCGCGTGAAGGAGTTCATCCATGCCGCAACAGTTTGGACTGATCGGGCTGGCCGTCATGGGCCAGAACCTGGTGCTCAATATCGAAAGCAAGGGCTTCCCGGTGGCCGTCTACAATCGCACCGCGGAGAAGACCCGCGAGTTCGCCCAGACCCGGGCCGCCGGCAAGAACATCAAGCCCTGCTACAGCGTCGAGGAGTTCGTGGCTGCCCTGGACCGGCCACGCAAGGTCATGCTCATGGTCAAGGCCGGCAAGGCGGTCGACGACATGCTCGAGCAGGTCGTCCCGCACCTGTCAGCCGGGGACATTGTCATCGACGGCGGGAACAGCTACTTCGCCGACACGGCCCGCCGAGAGGAGGCCCTGGCCGAAAAGGGCATCCACTACATGGGTACAGGCGTCTCGGGCGGAGAGGAGGGCGCCCTGCACGGTCCGTCGATCATGCCGGGCGGTCCGAGGGAGGCTTACGACCAGGTGGTCCCGATCTTCGAGGCGATCGCGGCCCGGACTGAGGACGGACCTTGTGTGACGTACATGGGTCCGGGTGCGGCCGGCCACTTCGTCAAGATGGTTCACAACGGCATCGAGTACGGCGACATGCAGCTGATCGCCGAGGGCTACGACATGCTCCGCTCGGCGATCCGGATCGACGCGGCCGAACTGGGGGACGTCTTCGCCCGCTGGAATCGGGGCGTGCTGGGCTCGTTCCTGGTGGAGATCACCGCGCGGATCTTCGCCAAGGTCGATCCGCAGACCGGCCAGCCCCTGGTCGAGCAGATCCTGGACAAGGCCGGCCAGAAGGGTACCGGCAAGTGGACCAGCCAGGTGGCGATGGACCTGGGGGTCGCTACGCCGACGATCAACACAGCCGTCGAGCAGCGGATCCTCTCGGCGTACAAGGACGAGCGGGTCCGGGCGAGCAAGGTGCTTAAGGGTCCGCGGCTGCGCTATCGCGGCGGGCGGCAGGAGCTGATCGACGGGGTGCACGACGGGCTCTACGCCAGCAAGATGTGTTCGTACGCGCAGGGCATGGCGATGCTGCGGGCGGCCTCGCAGGAGTACAACTGGAACCTCAACCTCGGCGAGATCGCGCGGATCTGGAAGGGCGGCTGCATCATCCGCGCGGCCTTTCTGGACAAGATCAAGCAGGCCTACCTGCGCGACGCCAACCTGGCGAACCTGCTGCTGGACCGCGAGTTTTCCGAGGCGATCATGAGCCGCCAGGGGCGCTGGCGGATGGTGGTGCAGACGGCGGCGCGGATGGGCGTGGCGGTGCCGGCCTTCGCCGCGTCGCTGGGCTACTTCGACAGTTACCGGCGCGACCGGTTGCCGGCGAACCTGATCCAGGCCCAGCGCGACCTGTTCGGCGCGCACACGTACGAGCGGGTCGACAAGGGCGGGACGTTCCATACGGAGTGGTGAGGACGATTGGCTGTGGTTCGTTGCAGCAGAGGAGATCTGCGAGATGGCACAGGCGGCGGTGGTTCCGGCGGACAAACTTCGGGCGTGGGGTTCGGCGATCTTTCAAACGACCGGCATGGTCCGTAACGAGGCGGATGTCTGCGCGGACGTGCTGGTCGACTCCAACCTCCGCGGCATCGACACGCACGGGATCTACCTGGCGAATCTCTACGCCCGCCGGCTGAAGATCAACCTGATGAACTCCAGGCCGAATCTCAAGTTCGAGAAGCGCCGGGCAGGTGTGGGCATCCTCGACGGTGATTACGGCCTGGGCCAGTGGATCACATACGAGGCGACACGCCGCGCGATGGACCTGGCGAAGGACGCCGGGGTCGGCGTGGTGGTCGTCAGGAACTCCAACCACTTTGGGGCCGCTGCCTACTACACGCAGATGATGGCGAAGCAAAACATGATCGGCCTGGTCATGTCCGACGGCGAGTGCGACGTGGTGCCCTTCGGCGGCCGCGAGAAGTTCTGCGGTACCGATCCGATCAGTTTGTGCGTGCCGGCGGACAAGCAGCCGTGGTTCTGCATGGACATGGCCACCAGCGAGGTGGCCTTCGGCAAGGTCCGCGCGGCGGCCGAGGCGGGCAAGAGGATTCCGCCGACCTGGGCGGTCGACAAGCAAGGCAACCCCGTGACCGACGCGAAGCAGGCCTACGCGGTCGTGCCGATGAGCGGCGCCAAGGGCTACGCCATGGGTCTGATGATCGAGATCCTCTCCAGCCAGCTGACCGGCATGCCGTTCGGCCCGCACATCATCCGCAAGTTCGACGACTGGAGCAACAAGTCTTTCCTGGGCCACTACGTGCAGGCGATCGACATCTCGGCGTTCTGCGACCCGGCTGACTTTCGCAAGCGGATCGACCGGATGTTCACCGAACTCAAGGCCATCCCCACCGCTCCCGGCTTCACCGAGATCATGGTCCCCGGCGAACCCGAGGAGCGCAAAAAGGCCGAACGCCTCAAGACCGGCTGCCCCATCCGCGCCGAAGACGTAGCCCTGCTGACCAAACTCGGACAGGACCTCGCCGTGCCATTCCCGGCGTAGCGGCGTACCCGAAGCGTGGTACCCCTGGTGTGGGTCGCGCATCAGCCATCGCTTCCTGCCCTCGCAATCTATTGCGCCTGAGTCTCCCCTGTCTGGGGCTGGACCCGCTGGGCCGGGTCCTGCCGTGCAGGTTCCTACCATTCCACGTATGGCCCAAGCACATTGGGTGGTCTGAGCATTGGGATATGACCCTTGAATGGCCCCGTGGGAGCGGCCATCAACTCCTGCCCCACATAGGCGATTTGCACTCCAGGCAGCCAACCCCAGACCAGTTTGGGCTTGGCCTGGGTTCGTCCATCTCCCGCGCTCGCAGTCATAAGGATGTCCCCCAGCTTGCCCTTATTTGCCGTATATATGTCGGGCAGGCTGATCTCGGTAAGCCACATGTGGTCGGGGGCGTTTACGAGTGTGGAGGTACGTTGGAGACCGGACCGCCACCGTCGCTGTCCTTCTGGCCCGATACGAGCGCCTTTGTGTACTGGTCCCTTGTGCAGACAAGAGTCCGGGCCACAAGGCCACGTTTTTGTGTCACCTGCTCTTTCAACCGAAGAAACCACCTATTCGGTTCCCGAGGCAGGTTCTGCACGATCTCGCGTGCAACGAAGACAGCATAGTTCTCAGCTGCGTACGGCGGAACCCCAACATCTTTCGGAACGAACGCGAACATGAAGTTCGGACGTTGCGTCATGTCGTATCGTGGAAGCAGACTTGTTGCGCAGATACTCAGGAGGCATGCACCTGTACATCCCAAAGTTATCATCGTTTAGGATGAACTGGTCAACCCAGGTGCTGCTGGGGAGGTAACTGCCCAACGGGGTCTCACGATAGGCCAGACCGGCCTCAGGATCCCATCTGTCCGAGTTTACTGTGTGCCCTACCACGGCGACGACATGTCCGATGGTGCGCGTGAGGTTGAACGTCAGGAAGGCAGGATACCCGGACTCAACCAGCGGGTAGAGGAACTCAACGTAGTCTATGTTGGGCCTTTCTATGAAATTGGCAGGAAGGTTGCTGAGGCCAAAATGTTTCCCAATGTCTTGGTTTTGAAAGTAGTTCAGCCCCTTCTCGGCGGTCATGGCCACATGGTTAATGCCGAGAATGTCGTTAATCTCTCGATTCGTTACCTTGTGATTGACCAGCCCGTAACCGGTGTTTAGAACCATTCGCAGTCCGGCGTGTGCGCAGACATGGGTGATTCCATTCTGCTGGCAGAAAAACGCGCCGTCGATGGTATAGTCCTTGGGAGGTCCGTCCGGGGAACCGATGGAAGTGCGAAACTCGTTGTGGCAGTGCACGTAGTAGTTGGTTACCCGTCGCAGGCCATAGCCTGACCTTTCCCAGGGCTGGCACCACCCTGGCGGCTGTGTGACTGACTCCAGGATGTACGCAACGTCTTCGACGGGCTTCGGAAGATTCTGCCGGGCGGACTCTGGAATCTTGAAACTCACGACGACAGCGTATCCGAGAAACGAACCTTCGGGGAGCTTGTGCCAGTCCTGGTCGGGACACGAAGCCCCAAAGAAGCTCAATCGGCGCGCTTTGGGGATCAGAACGCTCTCACCGATTCTTCGCCCTACATCCTCGAACTCCTGGGCGATTTCCTGATTCGGTTCGAGTTCCTCCTCTACAAGGGTCTTCGCACCCATCTTCCGCATGAGCGAGCAAAGCCGATGGACTGCTCCTTTGGCTTGGCACCCTCCCCAAAGCGGAGAAATCAAGTCAAAGTAGAAGGAATACCCCGGAGTGCCAGACTCACAGTTCCGCACCACAGGCTGCGATTTAGCATAGGTGCCGTGCAAACCATGCCCTCAATGACGAACGTCAGGGAGAAGCAAACCTGCAAAACAGCCGACAAGCGAAGCGAAAGACAGAAATGAACGAGGTGAGATGGTCACTCATCTCACCTCGACAGGACCAGTGAAAACAATATCTGACTCCAGCGACCTCTGATGCCAGTCCCAGAGGTCGCGAAGCGCTTCTCCTGCGCCTCGTTCAGCTTGATCTCAATAGCCCCAGGTACTTTCCCCCGTCGCTGACCGCACACCTTCTCTGATGGTGATCTTGCTGGGGCACTCCCTGGATTCTTTTCCTTGACGCCCATCGTCATCTCCCGCTGTCGGTGCCGCAAAAAGGCGACCATTCTATTTCTTGATCGGCATTTGTCAAGCATCCACGTCAGCTTCATTGTGCTATGCTATCTTCTTCAACTCCTTTCAGCAAGTGGGATTCAGTGCAAGGCTGCGCCACAAGATCGCGCCTATGCCATAATAGTACCGGGTGTCTCAAACGAAGCAAGAAAAAAATATATTTATAGGGCCTTACCTAGCGTGAAGCCCCAACCTATAGTGTCTACGTACTGTGTCAAAGCGGCGCACCCCCTCTTCCTCCAGATAAACTTCCCGAAATGGCACCCGCAACGTCGAAAGAAAACGATTACGACCGCACTTGTCGGTATTGGTTGCGTGCTGCCCAACCTTGGTCTATATGGCTGCCGACTGCTCGTCTTGCACGATAACAGCGAGGCTGGGTCCCGTCCGTCCTGGCATCTACCTCGGCAATGCAACTGGCGTCCCTCGCAGTCTGCTTGCCCGATCCCCCGACATTGACGTCCACATCTGCCTGCGGCACGATGACTCCCAGGCGGCCCGGGGCGTACGGCCTGTCTTACCCCGGTTTTGCGCAAGAGGTGTCCGATGAAACGCGGCGTCTGTTCCGTTCTGCTGGTCCTTCTGACGAGTTCGCTGTATGCCCCACCCCCGGTCAAGCCGCTGGCCAGTCTGGACATGGCCAATCCGCCCGATGAGACGGTCTTCGGCAAGATCTCCGAGTTGCAGAAGTCCGGCGACATCCTCTACCGCGTCATCGAGCCGAACCAGAACCTCGTGATGGCGATGGACCCCTGGTGGGGCAGCGCCATCCAGCCGCCGGCCGGGGCGATCTACCTCGCCCGGCTGCGCTACCGGGACGACCTGAAGCAGCCGGCGGTCTTCCTGTCTTACGCCGGCCTGGGCAACGGCGAGGGTCCCAGCGAGATGCACCGCTTCGGCGGCGCGGCCGACGGGCAGTGGAAGACAGCCGACATTCCACTTTCCTGGGACATGCTCCTGAAGGACTTCGACAGCGGCAAGGTCCGCCTGGGGATCCGCGCATTTGAGCCGTTGCCCGTGGCCCTGCTGGAGATCGTCCCCGCGGCCGCCGGCGCCGCCGAGCGCTACAACGCCGAGACCCGCGCGTGGGTGCGCCGCGCACAGGCGGATCTGAAACCCGAGGCTGCACCGCAGACCCAGTCGGTGATCCCGGAGGGCCTGGCCGATGCGCCCATGGTCCCGTTTGTCCGGCCGTACGTCCGCGTGGTGCTGCCGACGGACGTGCCCGCCAAGGGCGAGGCCAGCGTGCCGCTGCGCGTGCGGATGTCGCTGAATGAATATGAGCCGGCGCCTTTCGCCGTGTATGCGGCGAAGCAGAAGCTGACCAACGTTACCTACGAGGTCGGGGCATTGAAGTCCGACGCCGGGCAGCTGTCCGTCGAGATCACCCGCGGCACGATCGAGTACACCCGCCAGGCCGGCAGCGGCAACAAGCCGGCCCGCACCATCGCCGAGCGGATCTGGCCGATGTACCCCGTTGACGTGGAGCCGGGGCAGTCGCAGATGTTCTGGATCACGCTCAAGACCGACCCGCCTGCCAGCAAGCCCGGCCAATACGCGGGTACCGTCACGATCAAGTCCGACCAGGGCCAGGCGAACCTGCCGTTCGAGGTCGAGGTCCTGCCGATCAAGCTGGTCGCCCTCGACCGGGCGGCGCTGCACTACGGCGGCTGCCATCCGGCCCTGCTGCCCGAGCACGAGATGCGCCAGCTGCTCGAGCACAACCTGAACATCATGAATATCTGGGCCGGGGCTGTCGGCCCGCGGATCAAGATCAAGGACGGCAAGATGACGCTGGACTTCCGCTTCCTGGACCACTGGATGAAGCAGGCCCGGCAAAGCGGCGTCCAGGCCTTCGTCTGGTTCCTGGGCGGCGTGCCGTACGGTTATCCGCGGACCCTGACGATCGAGCGGGAACTCTACATCGCCTTGCACGACGGGGAAAAGCCCTTCAAGGAGCTTTACGACGAGTTCATCAAGGTGGCCGCCACGCAGGAACACCGCGGTCGCACCTTGCCCGAGATCGAGCCTTACTATCGCCAGTGGGTCCGCGAGGTCTGGCAGCACTCGCGGGACAACGGCTGGCCCGAGCTGATCATGACCCCCTTCGACGAGGCGGCCATGTGGGTCCAGGGCCCCTACCGCGTGGAAAAGGGCAGTTCCTACATGATCGGTGCCGGCCCATGGATCCGCGACCACTTCGAGTTCGCCGCCAACCTCCTGCACGAGGAGGCCCCCGGCATGCGGGTGTATGCCTCGATCCATGGCAACCACATCCCCGGGCCGGACTGGAAGCCGCAGCCCGGCCGGCTCTACCAGCGGGTCCGCGAGGGACAGGTCTTCATCGACGACATCGACGTCATGTGCACCAACGCGATCGACGAGGACCCCGATCTCGGCAGGATGACCACCGCGATGGGCAAGGACTTCTGGCAGTACAGCGGCGTGGGCGAGCCGAATCGGCCGGACCGCATCCGCTATACCTTCGGTTTCTACTTCAGCGCGTACAACTCTCGCGGCGGGCTGGCCTGGGCGTATGACTGGGGCAGCGGCTTCGATACCAGCCGCGGGTCGAACTGGTACCTGGCGTGGCGGACGCCCTTCGACGTGATCTCCGGTCCGCAGTACGAGTGCCTCCGCGAGGCCCTGGACGACCGCCGCTACGTCGAGACGCTCAAGCGGATGGCCGCCGATCACCAGACCGAGGTCTACGACTTCCTGGGTGACCTGGGCAAGGCCGCGATCAGTGTCCGAACCGGCGCCGGCCGGGACGCCGTCAACGACTTCTTCGCCGAATCCCGCGACATGGATGTGTGCGACGCCATGCGCCAGCGGGTGATCGCCAAGATCCTGGAGGTGGCTACCCAAGGCACACCGACCAGCCGGCCGTATCCGGAGAGGCAGTAGAGCACTACTATCAGTGCGGATCTTTCTGCGCAACGATGAAGTCCGCCGCCAGGGCGGCGGAGGCGGGTCCTTGTCCCAGTTCCAGCCATCCATGCGAACGATCCGCAGGCCGGTGGAAGTCAGCATCTGCTCCCATTCCTCGTGCGAGTACAGGCGAAAGGAGAGGTCTTCCGGGCGGGCCTTCTTTTTGACAAATCGGCCCGTACTCGGATCGTGAAAGCGCGAGCGCTCCACGCCATGTTCGAGGGCGAACTCCCTGTTGTAGACCTCGAACAGGCACCGGCCGCCGGGCTTGACGGCCAGACTGATCCGGCGGATGAGGTCGAGGTCCTCCCCCTCAGTCTCGAAGATACCGAAGACCACGTCCATGAGGCAGACGTAGTCGAATTCAACCTGGTATTCTATCGTTCGCATGTCCTGACAGAGCCATTGGACGCAGGCGCCCTTGCGGGCTGACATCTGTCGGGCGATATCCAGCGAGGCCGGGGTGCAGTCGATGCCGGTCACGTCGAAGCCCCGCAGGGCCAGCGCGGTCGTGATGGGGCCGGTCCCGCACGCCATGTCCAGGACGCGGGCGGGCGGTCTGGCCTCCAGCAGCGATTCGATCTTGTCCGCGGCAGCGAGAATCTTGGGCCACATTTCATCCGAGTAGCCTTTGCCCAACACGCCGTTCGTATAATCCGCAATTATACGTTCAAGAGAGGTCTTCCCTGTCATGCCTGGTCCTCGCCGGCTGCCGCTGGCAGCTTGTCTGCCAGGGCGGCTGTTGTCGTTTCACCTCGTCATCGCCGTTGCCTACCTGCCCGCCCTTTTGAACCAGTCCTCGATGTTGCGGGCCAGGACCTCGGGGCTGCGTTTTGCCAGGATGTGCGTTTGAATCTCCGGCGGCACGTTGACATTGGCCATCGCCTTGCCCACGCGGTCCCAGAGCTGGTCGAGTTTCTTCTTGTGCCCCTCGGCCAGGTAGATCTCGCTGGCCAGTTCCTGCAGCTTGGTCAGCATGATCGTGTCGAGGTTGTCGTAGTAGCGCGAGATGATCTTCTTCTGCTGCTTCGAGTATTCCTGCTTGGCCATGGCCTTGCCTTTTTGCTGCGCTATCTGTTGAACCACGAAGGGTACGAAGTACATGAAGAGATCAATGGCGACATTCTGTCCTACGTGCTCTTCGTGTCCTTCGTATTGCAAAAACAAGTCTTGGGACACACCGTCCTACCGCCATGTGACATTCGCCGGCTTCCGCTGCGGCACGAGGTGGTATCCGAACCGCGGGTAGCCCAGCATCATCGCTCCGTACGGCTTGTGACCAGCCGGCAGGCGCAACGTGTCCAGCAGCGGTTTGTGCCCGTCGATGCCCATCATGAACAGGCCGGCCCAGCACGCCCCCAGGCCGCGGGCGCTGGCCGCCAGTTCGACGTAGGCAAGTCCGATCGTGCAGTCAACCTGCGGGCAGTAGCCCTCGATCGGCGCATGCGCGATCACCACGTGCGGTGCGCCCGGAGCACCCGGTCCACTCCCTTGTCCCACGCCGCAACCAGGCCCGGCACCTGGCTGGTCTGTCGCATCCAGTCAATCGTTATCCCCGCCAGCCGCCGGACTTCCCGGGGCGATTCGATGACCACGTAGCCGACCGGCTGGACGTTCTTGGCCGTCGGGGCCCAGCGGGCGACGTCCAGTACCTCCGCCAGTACCGACCGTGGAACAGGAGTCGGCTTGTACCGCCGGATCGAGCGGCGGGCCTTGAGCAGCTGCAGCGCCTGCGCCGCCGGCACGGGCAGGGGCTCGACGATCTTCTCGCAGGTCTCGCGCGGCATGGCTGCCAGCGAGAATGCCCCGTGCGGGCAGGCCGCCATGCAGTGGCCGCACGTGATGCACTGCGACTCCATGCCGGCATTGGGCAGCGGGTAGCCCTCGGTATCCGTGCCGACGATGCCGAAGGGACAGACATGGACGCAGAAGTGGTCCCGCTTGCACCGGGACTGCTCGATCGTGAACAGGCTCGCACCAGCCATTGGTTCCTCCAGCCGCCCTCTTGGCGGTTCGTTCGGGCGCAACCAGCAGTCTGCCGCCGGTGTACGGTCCGTGGGACATTCAATCATTTCCCTGGGCCAGTTATACGTCCCGCACCGGTGCGGATCAAACGGCGCGCCATTGCCGTGCCCGCGATCCGAGGGTCTGTGGGAAACCACGGAGGCACGGAGGCACAGAGGACAGAAGAGAGGGGGAAGACACTCCTGTTTCACCAAGTCTTCCTCCGTGTCTCCCTGCCTCCGTGGTTCAACAATCAGCTGCGGCCTGGTCTGCCTGGCGAATGGGTGGCCGTGCGCCCCGTAGCGGGCCACAATCGTTGACGGACCAGGGTCGCCGGCAGATCATTGAGTAGTCGTCGGCCCGCAGCGCCAGGAGACCCCATGGACATCGCCGGCATCCTCGATGCCCTCCGTTTCGCCTCGGAGAAGCACCGCACCCAGCGCCGCAAGGACCCCGGCGACACGCCCTTCATCAACCACGTCATCGAGGTGGCCCACGTGCTGGCCGATACCGGCCGGATCAGCGACCCCGAGGTTTTGCAGGCGGCCCTGCTACACGACGTCGTCGAGGACACCGACACTCCGCCCGAGGAGGTCGAACAGCACTTCGGCCCGCGCGTCCGCCGGATCGTCGAGGAGGTGACCGAGGATCGCAGCCTCCGCCGCAGCGAGCGCAAGGCCCTGCTGGTCGAGCAGTCGCCGCACCTCTCGCCCGAGGCCCGCCAGTCTGCGGATCGCCGACATGATCTCGAACCTGCGATCCTGCCGGGTGGGGTCCTCGCCCGATTGGCCGCTGAAGATCCGCCGCGAGTACGTCGACCTGTCGGAGAAGATCTTCGCCGGGTGCCGGGGGGTCAACCCGGCGCTGGATGAGTTGTTCGAGCGGACCCTTGCCGAGGCGCGTGGCCGCGGGCTGTGACTGTCGCCGCGGCAGTCCTGCCTCAGGCCACAGTCCCAGGTGCAATGCATCGCTATCGGGGAGGATCTAACGATCTACAGATCCTCCAGCCTGACTTCTCGAATGGAGGGCCGGATCAGATCCGCCTGCGCCAGGCGCTCGGCCGGGAATGTCGTAGTCACCGCGACGCAGCGCATCCCAGCGGCCTTTGCGGCGGCAATTCCGTTGACCGCGTCTTCCACGACCGTGCACTGCTCGGGGCGGACCCCCAGGCGGCTGGCCGCAGCCAGGAAGAGGTCCGGCGCGGGCTTGCGGCGCTGGACGTCTTCCGCCGTCACGACGGTCCCCCAGGTGGACGGTGGCAGGCCGATCTTGTTGAGGTTGGCCTCGATCTTGATCCGGTCCGCGCTGGAGGCCACCGCGCAGGCATGCCCGGCGGCATGACACTGTTGCACCAGGTCCACAGCGCCGGGAAGGCCTCCAGTCGCGCGGGGACCATGGCCAGGTAGAGTTCATAGGTCCGCGCCTTGGCCCGGGCGATGTCCAGGGGCACGGCGTATTTCTCGGCCACGCCGCCGATATAGCGGTCTTCTCCCGCTCCGACGAAGGGGTGGAAATCGGACTCCTGAACGACTACGCCCAGTTCCCGGAACATTTGCATGGCTGCGGCGCAGATCAGGGGTTCGGAGTCGGTGAGGACCCCATCCATGTCGAAGATCACGGCACGCATGCTGGCTCCCTATGTCGACGGTGGTAAGCAGCGGGTCCTATGTCACTGTTGTGGTATCTGGCGTTTGCCGGATGGGTGCCCGCTGACGACCGCAGTCAAGACCCCGGATTCTATCATGTTGTTCGGTCATGGAACACATCTGTCTGGGGTTGTCGATCTCTGGTCGCGCACTCGGGCGTGTCGATCCATGGGGTGGCGCCGGGTCTGGCCCGCAGCCTCAACCTATCCGGTGCTGCCGGCGCCGTGGGCGCCGCAGTGTGGCTTGTGACGCGCCGGCTCGTGGGGTAGGCTGTTGGCCATGCGCAAGTCGATCCTCGACGGCTTCTGGCGAGGCGTGATGGCGGTGGGGCTGGGCGCCCTGCTGGCTCCGGTCGTGATCCATCTGCTGGTGGAGCCGGTCTCCGCAGGCGACGGTTTCTTCGGCCAATCCTGGTGGTGGTTCTGGGACCAGTTCTTCGTGTTCCTGCCGGTCCTTGCTGTGCCGGTCGGAGTCTATGCCCTGATTACGCGTTACCTGGGACCTGGCTATCCGCGGGCGCGACGGGCGTTCCTGCGGGAGTGGAAGTTCGCTGTGGCCACTCTCGGACGCCGACGCATCGCCGTGGCAGCAATATTCCTGGCGCTGACGGTCTACACGGCTCTGATCATTCCCCTGAGTTTCAGGTACCAAGTGCTCTCATGGCAGGCAGGGGGCTCATCGGCACGGTCCGTCAGCCTGGGATGGCTTCGTGCGGCGCGGCAGCATTGATGTAACCCGTGTTGCCCCGGACCCCGGTCCTGAGCGGTTGATCGCCGGCCAGTTCGACTGCGTGGTCTTTGGTTATGTTTCGTATGCGGCGCTACCCATGTTCCGGACAGGGATAGGTCGCTACCCAGTACAGAAGATTAGTGCCGTCTCGGTTTCCGCGTGGGCCGTTCTGGTTGCTTTCGTGTCCTACCCCGCGATCGTGATCACCGGCTTCGTGCGCGGCCCGCTACGTCGGCGGCGCCGCCAGCAGAAGGGGCTTTGCATCGCATGCGGATACGATCTGGCCGGGCTGGTGGAACCCCGTTGCCCGGAGTGCGGGCAGCCGTTCACCCTTCGGCAACGGGAGCGAACGGGTATCTCAAGCCCTTGATCGGGAGACCTTGGAGTCGCTATGAGCACACAGCAGGAGTTCCTCACCCTCATTCGAAAGCGGGGTCGGCAGCGGATGCTGTTCCTGCCCCATGCGATCCGCCAGATGGGACGACCGAACCGCCTGATATCGACGGGTGAGGTGGAGGAGGTCATTGCCAAAGGCGAGATCATCGAGGACTACCCTGAGGATGCCAGGGGGCACAGCGCCCTTCTCCTGGGGCAGTGCAGTGGCGGTCGCCATCTTCACGTGGTATGCTCTCCCAGGGACGAGTACCTGGCTATCATCACAGCATATGTGCCGTCGCCGGGCGAATGGTCGGATGATCTGCGAACGAGGGTGAACCCATGAAATGCATGTACTGCCAAGGCCACATGGAGCGTTCCTCGGCGCCGTTCCATATCGACCGCAAGGGCGTGCACGTCAGTCTCGACAGTGTGCCCGCATGGGTTTGCAGGCAGTGCGGCGAGCCTTACTTCGAGGCTGCCGAAGTGGACGCCATCCAGGCCATCCTGCGCGTGATCGACGAGCAATCGCTGGCCAGTGCCACTGGCGTCAGAGCGGGGCCGACGTAGCCGGGTGCAAGGGGCGACTCGCAACGGACGAGGGACAAGGCCTCTACTTCACCTTTATCGCCACCATCGTCTGATCATCCCCCTGTTCGGCCAGGCCGACGAACCGCCGCACGTCCCAGAGGATGTTCTTGACGACCTGCTGCGCCTCCAGGTGGCCGTACTTGCGAAACGACTCGGTCAGCCGGTTCACCCCGAAGCTCTTGCCCTCGAAGTTCGCCGCCTCGGTGATGCCGTCCGTGTACAGCAGCACCACGTCGCTACGCTGCAACCCCACGCGGCTCTGGCCGTACCGCTCGTCCCGATTGATGCCGATCACCAGCCCGCCGGCCGTCAGCTCCGTGATCGTCCCGTCCCGCAGCAGCAGCGGCGGGTTGTGCCCGGCGTTGCAGTAGGTCAGGCGCCGGCCGTCCCGGCTGATGACGCAGTAGAACAGCGTGGCGAACTCGCTGGCGAGGGTATCGCGGGCCATGTGCCGGTTGACCGTCTCGATCACCCTGGCCAGGCCCCGTCCGCTCTGCGCCGTCGCCCGCAGCACCGACCGGACCGACGCCATCATCAGCGCCGCCGGGATGCCCTTGCCCACCACGTCGGCGATGGCGATGCCCGTCTGGCCGTGCGGCAGCGCTATAAAATCGTAGAAGTCTCCGCCCACGCTCAGCGACGGCTGATAGATCGTGCCGAAGGTCAGCGCGGGATGGTGCGGCGGCTCGGATGGGATCATCCGGCGCTGCACGTCCCCGGCCATGGCGATCTGCTTGCGGACGCGGTCGGCCTGGAGTTCCTCCTGGTAGAGCCGGGCCGTCTCGATTGCGCTGGCGGCCTGGGCCGCCATCGCCCGCAGCAGCCCGGCCTCGAACGCGCTGAAGCGGTGCCGCTCGCCCGTGTAGACGCGCAGCACGCCGATGGGCCGGCCGCGGTAGAACATCCCGGTCACCAGGCCGCTGCGGAACCCTTCGCGCCGCGCCTCCTCCGGGTAGCGGACCCGCGGGTCGTTCGGCACGTCCTCCATGTAGACCGTCTGCCCGGAAAGGGCCTGCGCATCGACCGGGTTCTCCGTTACCCGCACCGCGCCCTTGCTCAGGTACTCCGGCGAGAGGTTGTAGACCGCCTTGATGACGAGCTCGCCCGTGTCCTCGTTGAACAGCCGCAGGCTGCAGGACTTGACCCGCATCACCTCCCCGACCCGACGCACCACCTCGTTGAGCACCTGCTGCAAATCAAACGAGCCGGCCAGCAACCCCGAGATCCCGTAGAGCGCCCCGAGCTCCTCGATCCGCAGCCGCAGACTGCAGGTCCTGATAACACAGCCGCCCCAGCAGGCTCGCCAGCAGGCTCCGCCAGTCCCGCGGCCGGCTTGTGATCGTCCGGGGATACCCCGGGCAGGCCGAGCCGTTCGACCGCAGCGCCTGCCTGGGCGGCCAGTGAATCCACCATGTTGGCGCCGAGGACCAGCATGCCCAGGATCTGCTGGTCCGAGCGGATGGGGATGGCGGTGTGGCAGTGCCGCCCGTCGCACGAGAGCTCCAGGGGGCCCGCCGGCGACTGCCCGCACGCGGCTGCGACCATCTTGCCCAGCAGGTCGTCGTTGGCTGCGTCGCTTCCTCGCGTGCAAAAGGACGCTGAATCGGCCGGCTCGGTTACCCGCTTGCCGCTGCGGTCGTAGAAGCAGACCCGCAAACCGGTGCCGGCTGTGAAGGCCCCCTGGATCTCCTGGAGCGTCGCGGCGTCCAGGAAGTCCTCGAGGCTGTAGGTCGGAGTCTGGTTGTTCAGGGCGTCGGTCATAGGGTGGGCATTATAGAATGAACTCGCAGCCGGCCCAAGGTTGCCGGCCCCTGCGCGGGTGCGATAGTCGCTAACTCCATCGAACCCATCAGCGATGATTGGCCGGCGGATCGATCGGCAGCGACAGGCTGCGTCGTGTCCTCGGCCGGGTGCTTGCGCGGTCGCGGCGGCGTCTTTCCGTCCGGTGAAACAATGCTGTCGAACTGGCCGGCGCCGGTCTCGGTCCGGATGGTCAGCCCGGGGCGAACCTGCTCGGCCGCCGTGACCGGCGCCCCGGTCGCGGCGTTGCGGGTGATCGTGAACCCACGCCTGAGGACCTGGCGGGGGCTGGAGGCCTCCAGGCGGGCCAGCAGGGCGTTCAGGCCCTTGTCCGCCGCCTGCAGGTCGCGCCCTAGCACCAGGCTGCATGCAGCTGACCGAGGCAGCCAGCCTCTGCTCCAGGGCCTCGATCGGCCGCAGTGGACTAAGCTGTCGCAGGCAGGCCGCCGTCGAGTCCAGTGCCGCTGCTTTGAGCCTCACGTACCCGCTGCCGGCCCTCTGCAGCCGCCCGGCGGCCTCCTCCAGCCGCGCACGAGTCCTGGCCATTTGCACGTTTGGATGGACCTGCTGCATTCGCAGGCGGATCTCACCCAGCCGGCTCGACTGCCCCGTCAGCAGCCGCTGCAGGTGCGACTGGGCCTGCCAGGCCGTTTTGTCCAACCCCTGCCAGGTCTGGCGGAGCCGACCCGTCGGGTCGGCGATGCACCGCTCCTTCTCCAGGCCCTCCAGCCGCAGCCTGTGCCAGGCCAGCTTGTCAGCGATCTGCCGGTTGAGCTGGTCGGCCTGGTCGTCGAGCTCAGCCAGTACCTCCGCCATCACGCGGACGACCATTTCGCCGGCATGGGTGGGCGTGGCGGCCCGGGCATCGGCCACCAGGTCCGCGATCGTCGTGTCGCGCTCATGGCCGACAGCACTGATAACGGGGATCCGGCTGGCGTGGATCGCCCGGGCGAGCACCTCCTCGTTGAAGGCCCAGAGGTCCTCGATGCTGCCGCCCCCGCGGCCGACGATCATCACCTCGATCCCCAGTCTGGCCTCGTTGACGCGTCCGATGGCGCGGGCGATCTCCTCGGCTGCCTCCTCGCCCTGAACGCGGACGGGCACGACGATCAGGCGGACGGCCGGCCAGCGCCGCAGGATCGTGCGGACGATGTCGCGGATGGCCGCCCCGGTCGGGCTGGTGACGATCGCAACAGTACTCGGATAGCGGGGCAGGGGCCTCTTGCGGGCCGGGTCGAACAGGCCCTCCTTGAGCAGCTTCTCGTAGAGCTGACGGAAGGCCAGTTCCAGCGCCCCCACGCCGACCGGTTGCAGCCGCTCGATGTAAAGCTGGTAACGTCCCTGGGCGGCATAGACATCGATATTGCCGCTGGCAACGACCTCCAGGCCGTCTTGGGGCTTGAACCTGAGCCGGCGGACCTTGTCGGCCCACATTACGCAGGACAGACTGCGACTGGTCGTCCTTGAGGGTGAACCAGGCATGCCCGCCGGAGGCCGGCCGGAAGTTGCTGATCTGCCCGACCACCGAGACCACCGGCGGCAGGATCGCCCGCAGGGTATCGCGGACCATCCGGGTCAGTTGGGAGACGGTCAGCGGGCCGATCAGGGTCGGCTGGAGCCCTGTCAAGGCCTCGAAGCTGAAGTTGGAGGGCCCACCTGCCATGGCCCGAGTATCCTATAAGCGCTGTCGTTATCGCGAGTTATTGTCGAAAGGCACGCGTCCGGTCGCACTGGCCTGCAATAGAGTGTACCCGCCGCAGCCACGTTTGGGCAGTCCATGCGGGTTCGCACACAACCGTGAGTGGATGTATAGTGTAGGAAACACAGGAATGTCAGGCTAAGGCCCGTAACCGGCGCCCAGACGTATGAGAGGCGGCGGAGCGGTGCCGATCTGGCTGAAGTTGCGAGCAGGAAGCATTGCGGTAGACAGGATTTATGCTACTTTGTGGCCGCGTGATAACAGTATTGGTAACGCCTTCGCCGGATCGTCTCAAGTGCAATTGACGATCAGTGTTAGGGAATATACAATACTCGCGGTTTTCCTACCGACTGGAGCGGTGTTGGCTTGCCCTTGCGGATATGGGGTTGATATGGATTACGCCCGGCGCGGCCCCCTGGTGAACACAAACCTGCGTATTTCCCAAACCGAGTTATTTTTGCAGTCTTACGGTGTGCCCCGCACTGTTGGTAAGAGCTGACAGCAGCCAGATTTGTCGGGATTTGCCGTGGCGGCCAAGGTCGCTTGGACGTAGACTGTCAGGCCCGCGAGAGCACCGCTCTGGCGAAGGGCGATGAAGGAGGCGTGGAGATGGCCGGACCCAAGGTAGTCTGGGGAATCGACGTCGGGCAATTCGCCCTGCGGGGGATGAAGCTGCGGCTGCAGGGCGACTCGGCCGAACTGCTCGCCTTCGACGTGGTCGAGTACCCCCAGATCCTTTCGCAGCCGGAGGTCAACGCCGACCAGCTGCTGGCCGAGGCGGCCGAGAAATTTGTCAGCCGCAATGATCTTCGGGGCAGCGACGTGGTACTGGGGGTGCCGGGGCAGCAGACCTTCACGCGGTTCACCAAGTTGCCGCCAGTCGAAAACAAGAAGATCAACAGCATAGTGGCGTACGAGGCCCAGCAGCAGATCCCCTTCGACATCGACGAGGTGATTTGGGATTACCAGGTCTTCGCGACCCCGGACAGTCCCGAGGTCGAGGTGGGCATCTTCGCCATCCGCCGCGACCTGGTCCGCAAGTACCTGTCGGTATTTGTGGACAAGGGCATCGAGCCGGTGCTGGTGCAGGCCAGCCCGCTGGGCCTGTACAACTTCCTAGCCTTCGACGACATTCCCGGCGACAACGCGGTGGTCATCCTGGACGTCGGCGCGCAGAACACCGACCTGGTGGTGGCCCGCAAGGACGGCGCCTGGACCCGCAACATCCCGCTGGGCGGGAACAATTTCACCGAGGCCCTGGTCAAGTCCTTCAAGCTCAGCTTCGGCAAGGCGGAGGCCCTCAAGCGGACCGCCGCCTCCAGCCGCTACGCCCGCCAGATCTTCCAGGCCATGCGCCCGGTTTTCGCCGACCTGGTCGCCGAGATCCAGCGATCCCTGGGCTACTACAACAGCACCCACCGGGACGTGCAGATGGCCAAGGTCATCGGCATGGGCAACGCCTTCAAGCTGCCCGGCCTGCAGAAGTACCTCCAGCAGAACCTGCAGATGGAGGTCGACCGGCTCAGCACGTTCAAGAAACTCCAGTTCGCCACAGGCGTCAATCCCAGCGTCTTCAACGAGTACCTCATGAGCATGGGCGTGGCCTACGGTCTGGCCATCCAGGGCCTGGCCGCCGGGCGGATCAACAACACGCTTCTGCCGCCCGAGATTGCCCGCTCGATGGTCTGGCGCCGCAAGACCCCCTGGTTCGGGGCCGCCGCCGGCGTGCTGCTGGTGGCCGGCCTGACGCTCGGCTACAGCCGGGCCCGGCTGTCCTCGGCCGTCGCGGCGTGCAGCACCGACGGTGCCCCTACCAGCATCCCGGACGTCCCAGCCGCCCAGGCGGCCATCACCACGGGCGTGCCGAACGCGACGGGTCGCGCCAGGGCCGAGACCATCTTCAACGCCGCGCAGATGCTCAAGAGCCGCGTTTCAGCAGGCGACCAACGTTCCCGATAACACCGTCCAGCTCAAGCAGATCGCCGAGCTCTACAAGAACCGGCTCCTCTGGGCCGAGGTGCTGGAACGCATCCACGCCACGCTGCCGCAGCCGAGCCCCGAGCTGGCCGCGGCCAAGAGCTCGACGGAGTACGTGGCGGAATTGAAGAAGATCCCGCGGAACCAGCGCAAGGCGATCTACATTGACCAGATGGAGACCCTGTACGCGCCGGACACGGGGCAGGCCTTCGCCGCCGGCAGCGCCGCGGGGGGAGGCTCCGAGCGCAGGAGCGAAGACCCCGGCCGCGGCGGCCCGTCGGCGCCGACCGTCGGCAGCGGACCCAAGGGCTTCCTCGTGATCCTGAAGGGACGCACCCCCTACGGAGCAGGCCAGCCGCAGGCGGTCGTGTTCGTCAGCGAATGGGTGAAAAGCCTCAAGGATGTTCATGGGCAGGAGGTGCAGTTCTACGTCGATCGAGTCGACGAGTCGCCCAAGGTGCTGCCCATCAGCAACCCCGGCGGTGCCGGCGGGAGCGTGCTGGGTACCACATGGGCGCCGGCGGATGCCCTGTCGGTCCAGGGCGGCCGCCGAGCCCCTTTGCTGACTGCCGGCGGTGCCCGTCCCGACAGCGGCGGCGGGGAAGATTCCTCACGGCGGGGCGGCGGCTACGAGGACCCCCGGCGGCGCGGCGGAGGCGGCGAGGATCCCTCGCGCGGTGTCAGCGGCGGAGGCGGGGCAGGCGGCGGCAACATGGGCGCCGCGGCTACGGCGGCGCTGGACCCGCTGACGGAGGAGCCTACCTCGGGCGATTGGGTGTTTCAGGTGAAGATGACGGTCATTCCGGGTCAGGTGTCCAGTGCCGCGCCTGCGGCTCCGCAGGAGAACGTGGCGCAGCCCGTTCGCAGGCGGGTGGACTGAAAGCGCCAACCGAGGCGGATCGGGTGCACGGGTGCCCGCGCCTGCAGGGGCAGGCGCTCGGCTAGGAGCGGCGAATATGGATTGGGTGAAAAAGAACTGGATCCTGCTGGCGTGTGGGTTGCTGGCGCTGGCCGGCATAGGCATCGGCGTGTGGTCGTACATGGGCTTCCAGGAAGTTCAGACCAAGGCCAATGAGATTGCCGCCGTCGCCTCGCGACTGCAGGGCACGCGATCAGACCCGGCCAACGAGGCCATGATCGACCAGGCCAAGAAGTATTTCGAGAACGCCAACAAGGACAGCGTCAAGGCGCTGGACGCCGCCAAGAGCGCCAACAAGCGGGCGCCGTTGATGGATGATGTATTCCCCGTGGAGAAGCGGACCGATTCGGGCTACAACTTCCGCATCGAGTACCGCAAGGCGATGCAGGAACTGCCCGATCTGATCAAGGGCGGCAAGGCCCCCAACACCAATGACGTCGACCGAATCGTCTCTCGCCTGGCGGACAAGCGGCGCAAGGAGGCCAACCTTGCCGGCACCGGCGGAGAACTGAAGGTGCCCAAGCCCCCGACGGTCCAGCCGTGGGCGCCGACGGCTGGTGCCCGTCCAGCCGAGGAACGCATGCCCGAGGAACGCGGCGGCTACGACGAGCGGCGGAGTGGCTACGAGGAACGGCGCAGCGGCCCCGACGAACGGCGCGGCCCGCCCGAGCCCGGCATCGCGCCCGTCTATCGCCCCGGTGCGACCCCGTCGGGGTCGCCCCAGGCAAGCAGCGGCCAGGGCGCGGAGCAGATGCGGCCGGACGCCAAGCGCGCCGCTGTTTACCAGGCCGCCAAATCGATCTGGACCTACCTGAACGACGACTCGTTTCAGGCCCACCCAATCGGCCTGCCCGACTCGAACGACAAGCCCAGGCCCGAGGATCTCTGGGCCGCCCAGATGTTCCTGTGGATCGATACCGACATCGCCCAGGCCCTCCGCCGCGCCAATGAGCAGGCCATCAAGGCCCGCAATCTGCCGGCTGACCAGCAGTGGGTGGCGTACCTGCCGGTCAAGCACCTGATCTCGCTGCGGATCAGCGAGTACCTGGGCGGCGGCGCCACTGGCGGCAGCAGCGGCGGCGCCGATACCGTGCGCTCCAACTCGATATCCGCCCTGTACAGCCGGGGCGGGGCCGCCCCGATGGCCAACGTCCGCTTTGGCCAGGAGGGGATCGCTTTCACCAATCACGCCCGTACGGCCGACTACGACGTGGTGCACGTTGCGCTGAACCTGGTGGTGGATCCGCGAGACCTGCCGCAGGTGCTCCTGGAGCTGTGCAAGCAGAATTTCATCACGCCGCTGCAGGTGCAGTACCGCGCGGTGGATGCGACGGCGGCGACCAATGCCGGGTATCTCTACGGGTCGGGGCCGCTGGTGAACGTGGATATCGTCTGTGAGGTCCTGTTCTTCCGGTCGATCTACGGCGCGATGATGCCGCAAGCCGTCAAGGACCTGCTGGAGGGCAAGGGGTCCGACCGCGGCGCGACGATGCACTAGGACAACGCCCGCCGAGGGCGCCACAGGCACGACAAAGGGGCAGCGTATGGCCAAACAAGGTATCAACCCACTCGAACAGCATGTCGAGAAGATCGTCGTGGGCGTCGCCGCGCTGCTGTTCGCCTTCGTGGTGTTCAATTACGTGATCAGTACGCCCGTCATGGTCAACGTCGCCAACCAGAAGATCCCGCCCGGTGACCTGGATCGTAAGCTCGGCGAGATCGCGGATGATGTGGCCAGTGCCTATCGCCGGGCCTCCTGGACCCCGCCCAAGACCCAGACCAACGTGGAGCCGGTGATCGGGGAGATCAAGAAAGCCCAGGACGGTCTGGCCCAGGCCCCGCGGCCGATGGTCAGCCCGGTCCGCTGGGGCCCCGAGCTGCCGCCGCCGCCCAAGGCGTTGGAGGATTCGCAGGGCCGCCATGAGCTGGCTACGGTCGGTACCCCGGTCATTACCGGGGTCTACACCGGCGTGACCACCGCGGGACTGGTTGCCCAGCCTGCCGCCTTGAGCGAGCCGGCCCCTCCCTCGGTGGTCCCCGCCGCCCCGGTCAACCAGGACGTTGTGTGGGCGTTCCTCCGATTGAACTTCGACGTGCAGGAGCAGTACGATCTCTTCCGCCAGAAGAATTACTCGGCCGAGCAGGCCAAGGTGGTCCTGTTCCTGGACATCCAGGCCCAGCGGCAGCGGGTCTGGCCGGATGGCACCACGGGTCCCTGGGAGGACTTCAAGACGTACAAGACCGTCCAGATGGTGTGGCCGCAGAGCCTCGCGGTCCGCGAGGACGGCAGCCTGAGCTACGGCGACAAACAGGCTATGGACTCGTTGTGGGCCGCGGTCATACAGGCGCAGCAGAACATTCTGTACCCCCTGCCGGCGATTGTCGGCGGGGACCCGTTCCCGCCCTACTTCAAGGACTGGGTGCCCCCGCTGCTGGCGGAGTCGACGGCGGAGGCCCCCAAGGTGCCCAAGCCGCCGGTGCCCGCGAATCGGCCGGCCCCGGGTCCCCGTGGTGGCGGCGGCGGCCCCTCGCGGTCCTCCGGTCGTGGGGGGGAAGGCGCCGGCCGCGAAGGCGAATCCGGTCGCCGCGGCGGGCCCGACGAAGGTCGCGAATCGCGCCCGAGCAGTCGCGCCCCCACCCCGGGCGGCGGTCCGGCCGCTCCCGTGGACAAGACGGCCCAGCTGGCCGCTAACCAGGCCATCCAGGAGGCCAAGAAGGCCCTCAGCGAGAAGCGCTATGCCGAGGCCAGGCAACACCTCGAGAAGGCCCGCGGCGTGCCCTCCAAGCAGCGCGAGGTCGCAGAAATCGAGGCGCAGATTCGCGCCGCCCTGGCCAAACTGCAGGAAGAGGAGTCCAAGCAGCTGGCCAGGAAGGTATCGGCCGAGGCCCGCAATGCGGAGATCTGGGTTTATGACATGGAGGCGCCTCCCGGCAAGACGTATCGGTACCGGGCGCGTGTGCTGCTGCTGAACGTCTTTGCCAACTCGACCTCCGACCGTGCCGGGGAGCTGAAGGACCCCAATCTGGGCGGGCGGGTGGCCCTGGTCGGGGACTGGTCGCAGCCCAGCGAGCCGGTCTGCCTGGCCGACTCACGCTACTTCTTCCTGATGAACGGCAGCCCGGAGAAGGAGGTCGCCAGCGTCGATGTCTTCCGCTTCCAGCAGGGGCGCTGGTTCCGGGACAGCCTCCGCAGCCTGTCGATCGGCGATTTCATCGGGGAGGTCAAGCCGGTCAACACATCCGCCGGCAAGGTTGATGTGGATTACCGGACCGGACAGGTGGTCGTGGATATCGCCAACGACGCCGCGGCCACCGTCGGCTCGGACAACAGGGGCGCCAAGGTCGGCATCCAGAAGCGGCCTTCGGCGCTGCTGGTCAGCATGGATGCCGATGGCACCGTGGGGCAGCACTGGGCGGCGATCGACAAGGGATGCCAGATGTACAAGGAACTCGAGGCGAGGGTCAAGGCGACGGCCGAGGCGCCGGTGGCTGCGACCGGACTGACTCGCTGAGACCGCCCGGGCGAGCCTGTTAATAGGCGGCAAAGGCGGTTGCAAGCGACCGGTGATGGGAGTACACTTACGCCACTTGTGGTCCTGCCGCAGGGCCGCAGGGGATGGCGAGGTCCGGGCGGCATGGATCGGTTGCAGCCCGCGAAGGATGGCTTACCTCATGGTGTGGGCAAGGCGTGGTGGCTCGCACCCCTACAGCAGTACAGGAGAGGTCTTACCAAAGTAGTACAGGTGTTGTAGTACAGCCAGAGGAGGCACTGCCTTGAAGCTGCGTAATCTGTTTGTCGGAGTGTGTCTGGCAGTGTTGGCGACGGCCTGCGGATCGGTTCTGGCCGCGGCTGGCGAAGATCTGCAACGGGCGGTCGAGCTGTACAACGCCCAGGACTACGTTCAGGCCCGCGACCTGCTACAGAACCTGGACCCGGCCGGCCTGACCGATGAGCAGCGGGCGACCCGCGCCGATTTCCTCGGGCGCTCCCAGCAGGCCGCGCGCTTGCAGCTCGAAGGCCCAGCAGGACCTGTCCGATGCCGAGGCGGCTCTGAGTGCCGGCAATCTCGACCAGGCCCAAAGGCTCTACTCCGCCGTCCAGCAGAATGATTTCGCGACCACCGGGCAGAAGGAGCAGGCCCTCCAGTCGCTGCAGCTGATCGCCCAGAAGCGGCAGCTGGCCCAGTCCACGCAGCCTGCCGTCGAGGCGCCCGCCGCGCCCGTTGCCGCTCCCGAGGCTGCGCCCGTCCCGGCCGTGCAGCCGGCTGCCGCGCCTGCGGCCGAGCCTGCCCCGGCGGCCCCCGTCCCCGCGCCTGCTTCCGCCGAGGCCGCCCCCGCGGCTGCGCCGGTGCCCGCGGCCCCGGCGACCCAGCTGGTGGCCCGCAACATCGAGGCGCAGCATCAGGCGGTGCTGCTGGTCGACCAGGCCCGTGAGCTGCTGCAGGCCGGTGACTACGACGCCGCCGACGCCCGCGTCGCGCAGGCCCTGCGAACCGTCCCGAACCTTCCCGAAGCCGTCGAGGTCCAGCGGCGGATCGCCGAGGCCCGCCTGTCCCTGCCGGCCTCCTCGCTGGTCAGCCGCATCCGCCAGACAAACCGCCTGCAGTGGGACCTGGCCGTCCGCAAGTACCGCGACCTCGAGCAGCAGATCCTGCGGAACGTCAACAACCATGAGTTCGAGGAGGCCCGTCGCAGCCTGCTCCAGGCCCGCCAGGTGATCGCCCAGGCGCGGCCCTATGCCGATTCCCCCGAGATCTACCAGGCCCTGCTGGCCGATACCTCCAGCCTCGACGACTTCATGGCCCAGGAAGAGCGGGTCTACAACGAGCAACGCGTCCGCGAGATGTATGTGCGGGCCACGCAGGAGGAGCTGACCCGCAAGCAGCGGGCCGAGGAGATGCGGCAGCGCCAGGTGAAGGAGCTGATGGGGGAGGCCCAGCGCCTCTACCGCGAACGCCGCTTCGATGACGCCGTCGAGACCCTCAAGCAGGTCCTGGCCATCGCCCCGGACTACGAACTGGCCCGCTGGCTGAAGACCGACTGGGAGGAGATGGCCGTCCACAAGCGCGAAAAGTCGATGCTGCAGGACATGCAGCGCGAGCGGCAGATCTCGCTGATCGAGGCGGACGAGTCGATGATCCCCTGGCATGTCTTCGTCCGCTACCCGGACAACTGGCCCGAAATCAGCCTTCGCCAGGAGCGCTACGGCGCCTTCCAGCGAACGGAGGACGACGCCACCCGCAAGGCTCGCCACCAGCTCGATGAGATCGTGCCGGAGATCTCGTTCGAGACCGTGACCTTCAACGACGCGATCGACCGCATCCGCCGCGATAGCCAGCTGAACATCTTCCCCAACTGGAACGCCCTGACGCAGTACGGCATCACGCGCGATACCGAGGTCAACCTGCCCCGCCTGACCAATCTCGACCTGGCGACAGGTCCTGGAACTGCTTCTCAAGCAGGTCAGCGCCAGCCTCGGGGGCGTCACGCACCTGGACTGGGTGATCGAGGGCGGCGTCCTGACGATCTCGACCCGCGACGACCTGAGCCTCAACCTGACCACCCGCGTCTATGACGTGGGCGACCTGCTCGTGCCTCCGCAGGTCGTCCAGAACACCGGCAACCTCAGCCTCGGCGGCGGCTCCACGGGTGGCGCCGGCGGTGTCGGCGGCAGTACCGGTGGCACCTCCATCGGTGGCGGCGGCGGCGGCGGTTCCATCGGCGGCGGCGGCGGTGGTGGTGGCAGCAGTCTCGGTGGCAGCAGCGGCAGTACCTCCGGCAACAACACCCAGAAGTCCACGCAGGACATGGAGACCGAGATCGAGGACATGGTCACCCGGACGATCGCGCCGACCAGCTGGTCCACGGCTGGCGGGCAGGCGGAACTCCGCTGGTGGAGCGACCGTGTCCTGATCGTCTCGCAGACCCCGCGCGGCCACGAGGAGATCCGCACGCTGCTCAAGCAGCTCCGCGAGATTCTCGCCATCCAGATCGCCGTCGAAGCCCGCTTCCTGACCGTCAGCCGCAACTTCCTCCGCGAGATCGGCGTGGACCTCGATATGGTCCTGAACAACAGTACGGCCGGCTACGATCCTGCCTTCGGCGGCGCCGGCCCGATCATCAATCCCAGCACGGGCGTGCCCGTGCTGATGCCGCGGACCTTCACCCGCAACGGTGTGGTGCCCGTCACGCCGACGGCGTATCCCTACAGCCAGGGCTCGGCTATGGCACAGACGACGCCGGTGCAACCCTACGGCAACGTCGGTTTCGTGCCGGTGGGCAAGAGCAGCAACGACTTCACCCCGTTGCCGATCCAGCAGAACTCCATAAACCTGGCCAGTCCCAACGGCATTACGACCAACGTCCCCGGCTCGTTCGCGGGTACCGGCTTCACGCCATCCATGACCTTCCAGGGTAGCTTCCTGGACGGCATTCAGATGGATTTCCTGATTCGCGCAACCGAAGCGGACAGGCGCAGCACCATTCTGACCGCCCCGCGCGTCGTCTTCCGGAACACCCAGCAGGCCATCGTCGAGATCCTCACCCAGCAGGCCTATGTTGCCAACGTGACGCCCATTGTCGCCTCCAGCGTCGCAACCGGCGGCGCCAACGTCGGTCTGCTGAACACGGGCTCGATCCTCTGGGTCCAGGGCGCCGTTTCCAGCGACCTCAAGTACGTCCTGCTGACGCTCCAGCCCCAGACCCTGCGGCTGGTCAGCCTGGCCGACTTCACGCCGGTTGCCGGTGTCGCCGCCGGTACGGGCGCCGGCACGGGTGGCGGCGGTGGTGGCGTATCGACCTTCACGATCCAGTTGCCGATCACGGAAACGACCCAGATCATCACCCAGGTCTCCGTGCCCGACGGCGGGACGTTGCTGATGGGCGGCCAGAAGCTCGTCGGCGAAACCGAGATCGAGGCGGGCGTGCCGGTGCTCAGCCACATCCCGATCCTCAATCGAGCCTTCACCAACCGCACCGCGGTCAAGGACGAGCAGACCCTGCTGATCCTGGTGACGCCGAAAATCCTGATCGAGCCGGAGGAAGAAGACCACGCCTTCCCGGCGCTCCACGAGCCGCCCTCGTAGACGTCCGCGATCCCGAACGATCCAAAGGGCCGGCCACCGCAAGGTGCCCGGCCCTTTTCTCATGTCTCGGCCCGTTGCCCAGGTTGTGCGGCCCGCAGCGCATCGCTGACCTCCACCAGATAGGCATACGTGCCGCGCAGTTCCTTCGCCCCGGCCGGCAGCGCCTCCACCTGCTGATGCGCCCGCTCCGCGATCTGCGCCGCGCTCGGCAGGTCGGCTATGAGCCGGCCGCCCGCGATGTACGGTCGCAGGAGCAGCTCGCCGACCAGGGCCTCCTCGGCCAACCCGATCATATCGCCGGCAGCTCGACCGTCAGGCCCATGCCGCCGCCACACCTGCTTGCATCCGCCGAGGGTCGCCTTGTCGGTGCTCTGTTTGGTCACCGCGCGCCATCCGGGACGCGGTTCGTCCGGTCTGCGATCCTCGCTCTGCGTTACCCGTGGCCCGTTACCCGTGACCCGCTCCGCCCCCTTCCGCACCGCCACCAGCTTGTACACCACCGACAGGGCCGGCGCATCCTTGCTGGTGACCATGTCGGTGCCCACGCCGAACGAGTCGATCGGCGCCCCGGCCGCCACCAGGTCCCGGATCGCGTATTCGTTGAGGTCGCTCGAGGCCACGATCTTCGCCTGGCGACAGCCGTTCTCATCCAGGATCCGCCGCACCTGGCGCGACAGCTCCAGCAGGTCGCCGCTGTCCAGGCGCACCCCCTGCAGCCGCGGTCCCAGGGTCTTTGCGGCGATCTCGGCCCCGCGCAGCGTGCCGTACGTGTCGATCAGGCAGATCGTGTGGTCCGGAAAGACCTCCTGGCACGCGCGGAACGCCGCCGCCTCGTCGCCGAACGCCATAATCCACGAATGGGCCATCGTGCCGACGGCTGGAACGCCCAGCGCCCTGGCCGCCTCGACGTTGCTGGTACCCGCGCAGCCGCCGATGATCGACGCCCTGGCCGCCAGCAGCCCCGCCTGCGGCCCGTGCGCCCGCCGCGCGCCGAAGTCCACCACCGGCCGCCCCTGCGCCGCCTCCACGATCCGCGCGGCCTTGCTGGCTACCAGCGTCTGGAGGTTCAGGCAGGTCAGCAGGTACGTCTCCAGGAGTTGCGCCTCGATGAGGTCGGCCTCCACGCGCACCAGCGGCTCGCCGGCGAAGACCACCGTGCCCTCCGGCACCGCGTGCACGTCGCCGCGGAAGCGCAGCCCCCGCAGGTACTCGAAGAACTCCCCCGGCACCCGCGCGAACTGCGGCTGCGACCGGAGCCACCCCACCGCCTGCCCGTCGAACCGAAGGTCCAGGATGTACTGCAGCGCCTGCTCCAGGCCCGCCGCCACCAGGTACGACCGGTTGGGCGGCAGCACCCGTACATTCGCCTCGAACGCGACGGTCCCGCCCGCACCGGTGGCGAAGTACCCGGCCGCCATCGTCAGTTCGTACAGGTCCGTCATCAGCGCCAGGGCTGCACGGCTGGGCAGTAGACCGTCGGGCTTGCGCATGGTTGTGCTCCGGGTTGCACGATTCTATCCTGGAGGACCGTCAGGAGAATACCCATGCACTACTGGCTGCCCGTCGAAGAAGGCCTTTACCGCCTGGCCGGTCGCCTGGCAGGCTATGCCCTCGTCCGCGAGGGCAAGTGCCTGGTCATCGATCCGCCGGCTGCCGACTGGGTCGCCGCCCTCAAGGAGCTCGGTGTCACCCGCGTCGACTGGGTCCTGGCCACGCACCACCACCGCGACACGCTGGCCGGGGCAGCCGACCTGGTCGCCGCGGGCGCGCAGCTTCTTCGTGCCGGCTGGCGAGATCGACCTGGTCGCCCGCGCCGGCGACTGGTGGCAGACCGCCCGGACCTACGTCCTCTACGACTGTGACAGCAAGTTCTCCGGCCTTCGCGAGGGCGTCCCGGTGACCCGGGGCCTGGCGCCCGGGGGGTCTCTCCACCTCGGCCCCTGGCACGTCACAGCCGTCCCGCTTCGCGGCCACACCCGCCATCACACCGGCTACCGCGTCGCCCACGGCGGCCGGCAGGTCGTCTTCGTCGGCGACGCCATGGCGGCTTCCGGCTGCGTCCACAACTGGTGCGATTTTCACTGGGATTACATGGACTTCAACCGCGGCCACCGCGCGCTGCTGGCCGACCTCGACTCGCTGGCTGCGACCGACATGGGCCTGCTCTGCCCGTCGCATGCCGAGCCGCTGGTGGCCATCCCCGCGGCGATCAACGCCCTGCGCCGCAATCTCCGCGGCTACAGTGACCTGGTCGAGCCCAACCGCATCCCGCGTCAGCGCGACGAGGTCTACCCGGTCTTGCCGCACGTGTGGTTCATCGGCCAGACCTGCTACGGCATCGTCGCTGGCGACGGGACGGCCTTGCTGTTCGACGTGGGCTACCCCGAGCCGACCCGCGACCGGCTGGCCGCCTTCGTCCGCCGGGCGAAGGTCAAGCGGATCGAGGCGATCGCCTTCAGCCACTACCACGACGACCACTGCTGGCGGGCGACCGAGGCGGCCCACGGTTTCCCCGGCACGCAGCACGACACGCCCCGCGCAGTCTCTGGTCGCACCGCATCCTGGCGGAGATCTTGGAGGCCCCCGATCGCTTCCGCTATCCCTGCCTGATGCCCGACCCGATGCACATCGACCGCGTGTTCGACGACGAGCCCTTTGACTTCCACGGCATCCCGATGCGCTACATTTTCCTGCCCGGGCAGACCTACTGGCATGCCGGCCTGGTTGCTGATATCGATGGCCGCCGCCTCGCCTTCACAGGTGACAACATCTGGCGGCCGCAGACGCCCAACCGCCCCCTCATGGGCCCGATCATCAGCCGCAACCGCTACCTGCCCGGCGTCAACCATAGCCTGGCCGCCCGCCGTCTGCTGGAGTTTGACGTCAACATGATCTGCCCCGCCCACGGCGAGGCCTTCGACGTGACGCGCAGCGACCTGGAGTCCTACCGCGACTGGGCCGACGCCGTCGCCGACGCCGTCCGCGCACTCGGTGGCCCGGACCTCTCCGGCATCGACTGCTGGTGGTGCCGCATCGACCCGTTCCATCTTTATGTGAAACCCGGTGGCACGTACCCCGTGAAGGTCGTCGTCGATTCGCCGTTCGGCTGGCCGGTCCGCATCCGCGCGGCGCTGAACCTTCCGCCCGGCTTTGCCGCGGCCGCGATGCAGGACTCGATTTACCTGCCCGCCGGCGCCGGCGATGCCATCGAGTTCCGCCTCTCGATCCCGCACAGCTGGCCCGCCGACCGCCGCCTGCCGACCACCGTCGACCTGCAGATCGACGGTAACCCCTGGCCCGAGCAGGCCGAGGCCCTGGTGATCCCACGCCAGGCCTGACGCCCCGCAAACGAAAACCGCCCGGCCATGCTTTCGCAGGACCGGGCGGTGGCTATTTGGCGCCTATGGCCGAGGTTGTATCGTTGGCCTGGCCGTTGCCGTCACTCAGCACGCACTACCGGCGTTACCTTCTGGCGCTCGCCGCGCCGGTCTCTGCCACCGTCAAATCATCGAAGCTCGCCGTCGTATCCCCCCCGACCCAGAAGCCCACCTTGCCCGGATCGGCGAACGTGAAGTCCCTCTCGCTGATGAGCTTCTTGCCATCCAGGTACGCCGTGATCCGCTCGCCCCGCATCTCCACGCGGATCTCCCGCCACGGCCCGGCCCCAGTGTCGCCCTCGGCCACGCCGGTGCCGATCCGCTTGCGCTTGCCGTCCTTGACCCGCCGAACGTCCAGCGTGTTCTCGGCCTTGTTCCAGGCGGCTACGTAATAGTTGCCTGGGTCCTGGTACCGCCAGGCCAGCCCGGCGCTGTTGCCGTCGCTGCCGCCGGTAACGTTGACCTTTACGGTGGTATCCACGTCCGCCACGACCGGCTGGTTGGCCACCAGCAGGCTGAACGTCGAGGGATCGTTCGTGTTCTCCGTAACGGCTACCGCGTTGGGCTTGGACGGCGCGGTCGGGTCGGCCACGATCTTCCAACTGACCGCCTTGTCCGCCGGGTTCGTCTGGACCGCCGAAAAGCCTGCCGGCATGGCGCCGGCCGGCTCCGTGTCGAACGGGATCACGATCCCCGACGGCGGCAAGGCGGAAGACGGCGCCTGCCCCTGCGGGCTCGGCGACGGCATGATCTGCGGCTGGAGCGGCTCGGGCCGCGGAGCGGGCTCTTCAGCCGGCAGGCGCGGCGTCGGCCGGCGCACGGCGGAGGCGGCACGGGCCGCGGTGCCGGTACGACCGGGGCCGGGCGAACCGTGGCTGGCGCCGCCACGATCATCGCATCGACCTCCGTCTTGACCGTCTGCCCGCCCAGCACGAACTCCAGCTCGTAATACACGCGGGCGTCCTTGCGCTTCAGCTCGGCCTTGTAGACCTTGCCGCCCGTCTGGCCCTCCGTGATCCGGATCGCGTCGACCATCGATAGCCGCGCCAGAGAGAAGTTCTCCTGCATCTTCTCCGCCTTGCTCGCGGCCATGGTCCTCGACCCGCCAACCAGTACCCCGCACACGACCACTACTGCCGCAATCCGTCGCCCAAGCATCGCTCCACCCTTTCATCGATCGTCGTCTTCGGCACCCGCGACCTGCCTGACGTGCCGGCAGGCCATCCCTGTATTATTGCACGCGCATCGCCGTCATGCACGCCCGTGATTCCAATACATAATATCCCGGGTCCACATTGACCGCGGGCAATATCGCATCCATACTCTTATCTGTCGCGGCCGACGCCTCTTTTATTCGATCCGACGCCTCGAAAGGTTCGCGCTGCCCGCAGGCGGTACAGGAGACCGGACATTGTCACGGCCAGGATTCCCCCGAAATCGGCCCCTCCTCGCATCGGTCCTGGTGCTGGCTGTTCTGTTGGTCGGCTGCCAGGCCCCCGAGCGGGTCAGTCACCCCTTCCTGGGCGTCGTGCACATCCAGCGGGTCGAGGCCTCGCCCCGGCCGCTCCGCATGCACATCGTCCGGATTGACCTGAAGGCCCCCGGCATCCGCTTCCTGGTCACCCCGCCCAACGGCGATGAGCCGCGCAGACCACCCGCCAGACTACCCTGGACTTCCTCGTCCGCCACCACGCCCAGATTGCCATCAACGCCCACTTCTTCACCCCCTGGCCGGCCACCGATGACTACGCCGACCTGACCGGTCTGGCTGCCTCCAACGGCCTGGTCTACTCCGGCTTCGACCCTGTCGTCCGCAGCCCCTTCCAGGCCCATCCTCCCGCCCTGGACCTGGCCGCTGACAACACCCCCACCTTCGTCGAGCAGGCCGGCCCCGCCGGCGGGCTGGCCATCGAACCGCCCATCCAGCCCTACAACACCGTCTGCGGCAACGAGCGGATCCTCACCCACGGGGCCTGCACAGCCGGTACAACGGCCTTCGACCTGGCCCTGCACCCCCGCACCGCCATCGGCCTGGCCGGCCCGCACACGCTGGTGCTCTTCGTCGTCGACGGCCGGCAACCCGGAATCAGTGAGGGCCTCCGTACCGCCGAGCTCGCCAACGTCCTGGCCCGCCGCTGCGGCGTGACCGACGCGATCAACCTCGACGGCGGCGGCTCGACCACGCTGGCCATGGCCGACCCAGCCCCGCGGGTGGTCAATGTCCCCGTCGGCCTCCATGACCGCCCCGGCACGCTCCGCCCCGTCGGAAGCAACCTGGGGATCTTTGCCGTTCCCGCGCGTTGAACGAGAGTCGCGGCTATGGAAGATGGCCCAGCCTTACGCCCATCGGCTGTGGTCCTGGCGGCGGCCTCCGCTTCCGCCCGATCTTCCCGCCCGTACGGCCCTGAAACCACCCCCAAGCCCTGGATGCATCTTTGCGCAGGCCTTATGATCTGTTAACCGGATCTTAACCGATAAGATTAGTAGATTCGGACGATACTCCGCGCGGCAAGATCGAGGGACCGATTGTGTCAGCGCAACAACGGATAGCCAGGGCTGTGATCGGATGGGTGGTGGGGGCCGCGCGTCGGCGACGCGCGCTGGCCCGTCGCACCACCATCATCCTCCTGTTTGCCGGGGCCGTGCTCGCCGCGGGCCGCACCGCGATGCCGATGCTGCTCAACTCCGCCGACAACCCCGGGTGGTACTCGTATCTGACCACCAAGCGCCTGTTGGCCACGTTCGAGACCGTTCCCGTCCACGATGGCAGGACCATCGCCGCCTGGCAGGAGCTCTGGCAACGCGACCAGGACGGCGACCTGTCCGCTGCCGTGCGGACCAGGTTGATCGACCTGTGCCTGCAGGCCCAGGCCCGCGGGCCGGGGGGCATGGTCGGCGGGGAGGTCGAGTTCCTGGCCGGCCACTATGTGCGAGGCCGCCTCAACGCCGCCCAGCAGCAGACCTTCCTGCGGCAACTGGTGGACCTCCGGCTGCGGGTGCGGCCGCGGGTGGCCGCGGGCGACCCGGTCCCCTTCGAGGTGACCAGCCGGGCCAATCTGCTCGACAACCTGCAGCTGCGCCTGAGGGACGCGACGATCGTCAGTGGCGAGCGGGTCCTGTCCGCCTGGCCGCAGCTGCTGTCGACGACGCAGGCCTTCGACTCCCTGCGAGGAGAGTTCTCCTGCCCCGAGCGCGGCTCCTACCCGGTCGTGCTGCACGCGACGGCCCAGGTCCGCGCACCCGGCGTGGGCACCGACGGGCAGGCCGGCTACCAGGTGTGCGCCGAGTGGCCGGTGGAGCTGACCTCGCGATTTGAGACGACCGCCCCGGCAGCAGCGGAGTTCCCGCTCGAATCAGATCCCGCCATGGGCCCCCAGCTGGCGCAGCGGGTCCGGCCCATGCACGTGGAGTTCCGCAACTACCGAACCGATTGGCGGCAGAGCTGCATCGACGGCCAGCTGGCCGCCGGCTTCGACGTGGACACCCTTCCGGTCGACGTGGCCTTTGAGGTGACAGCCAGGATCGGCGACCGCGAGTTCCCACTGGAGATCCTGTCCCGCCGGGCAGGCCAGGACCGGACGCACTGCGAGGTCGGCTGCCGTTACAGCGGTCCGCTTCCGCGGTCCATGGACCTGGTGCTTCGCGGCAGTCCCCGCGCCGCCCGCCGGACGATCGACCTGGCCGGCGCCTGGGCCGGTGAACTGACCTGCCAAAACGTCCGTGTCTGGCCGCTCGATCCCGAGCAGCGGGATGACATCGACTACGACTGATCAGCGCGATGCCGGTGTGGCGAAGACCACCTTGACGTTCTTCACATCCTTGCCTGTGTCGATCCTGTAGGTGTGCCCCTGCTGGCCAGCCGGTATGGTCTCGCTGTGGTGCTGCATCGTCTCGCCCGACTTCCAGTAGTACGAGATCGACAGCGGCGACGGGATCGCCGTGCGGTATGTGCCGTACAAGTACAGGTACGTTATCCCGCAAGGCTTGCCGGCCCCCGCGAAGCGGACCCGCACGTAAGCCGTCTCGAGATTCTCGTGTGAGAGGCTGGCCCCGCCGTAGATCCAGTACCATGGGAAGTCGTTCCTGTCGAGGCAACCGTCCTCTTGCGGGTCCACCCGCCGGACCGCGGTCCAGGGGCCCTGTGGCGATCCGCTGATGGCGATCTCCGCCCAGCAGCCTTTCTTCGCCGGCACCGGCCAGGTCAAGCTGGCGGCGGCGGAGACGCTCTCCAAGATCCTGCCGCGCGGCGCCGTAACCCTGTAGACGCAGTCGGCGACCCCCTTGTTCGTCCGCCAGGCCAGGCCATCTTCGTCGTCGTAGCCGGACCAGATGAGGTTTTCCTGCGACGCGAAGCTGGCCGGCGCGGTGGCCAGCTGCTCGCTGGTGAAGTCCGGGGAGGCGTCGAACCCGTCCAGCCCGTCGGCCAGGTACGTGATCGTGGTCTTTCCGGACTTGAGCTTGGGGTAGAGGGCCCGGCAGGTCGTGACGACCGTGCGCAGCCTCAGGGACTTCACCAGGCGGCCCCGATCCAGGTGCATCCTCAGCAGGTACTGGTTGCGCCCCTTGACGGCATCGGTGAAGTCGACTCGATTGCCCGCCCCGAGCGTACCGACCGCCTGGAAGGTCTGGCCGTTGTTGACCGACACCTCCACCGGTACCGCTCCGGCGGTGCCCGCCTCCAGCACCGCCCCGTCCGTCGCCCCGGCCATGGCCGGATCCTTGTTGTCGGCGGGCCTGGCGGCGATCGTGTAGGGGCTGAAGAATCCGAAGGTCACGCTGCTCGTGCCGTCGGCCCGGATGCCGGACCCGTCCCCGCGGACGCGACCGTCCATGGCGACCACCGCGTCTTCCCAGTCGCCGGCTGCCAGGTCCGGCTGCCAGTCGTACAGGCCGTTGCCGTGCGTGGCCACCCGGTAATCCCGCCGGGCGTCCGTGTTGTCGTACTGGCCGTACTTCGAAAAGATCAGCGGCGGCGTGTCCGAGCAGCACGCCGGCAGGTCCTTCAGGTAGTAACTCCAGTCGCACTGCATGCCGGGGCCGCCCTCGATGTTCGAGCCCCACCAGATCCGCCCGGGCAGGCCCATTTCCTTGCGGGCCTCATCCCCGTCGAACCAGCGGGTGAAGGTCTCTCCCCTCTTGAGGCCGTAGACGATCGGACAGGCGTTGTAGCCGGCATAGTAGTTCAGGCAGAGGCGGCAGTACCTGCCCTCGTCCGTGTCGTTGTCCCAGTACATGGGCAGTGCCAGAAGCGTGCGCATCCAGGTGCACGGTTCCGGCTCGCCGTACCGGTCGATCTTGCCGTAGACCAGCTTGGGCAGGTACTTGCCATTGAACCGCGGCGCGTTCTCCAGCAGGTCCGCATGGTTCGGCCCGTTCTTGGTCCCGAAGGCCGCGGCAAACGGCAGCAGCTCCGCTGTCTTCAAGTCGTCGCTGCTCCACAGCAGAGCGGCGGCGTTGACGTCGAACATCCGCCAATGGCCGGCAAAGTAGATCTCGTGGTTGGTGTCGCCCGGGATGTCGACCCACCGGCTGCGCCAGTCCTTCCCCAGCGCCCGGCCGATCGCCTCGATCTGCGGGCCGATGTTGCCGTGCAGCGTGCTGCACAGGGCGTAGCCGTATGAGAACGTCCAGCGCAGACTGTCCTGGTCCTCGTCGAGCGCGCCGGCGGAGCCGCCGGGTCCGGCCGGATCGGGTGATCCTCGCTGTGCGTCTTGAATTTCGCGCGATTGTAATCGAGCAGCGGCGTCCAGATCTTGGGCGTGTAATCGTGCAGCGTGTGCGTCATCTTCCAGAGCCACAGCTTCAGCGCCACATCCCGCTCGCTGTCGCCCAGCCCCAGCCCCCAGTCCCCGCTGTTGATGATGCTGTGGGCGAAGCGGTCCATCGTCGAGTAGGCCAGCTCCCCCGGATACAGGGGATGGTCCGTGCGGATCTGCGGATTGCCCACCCCCGCCTGGACCCGCGGTACTACCAGCAACATCACTATGGCTGTCATTCGCAGATTGCGTTGCATACCTCACCTGGTGCGGCTCTTCCATGTGTACAACGGACGCGGGCGTCCGCGTATTGCACAGCCGCTTCACGAATCTCACTGCGAGGCAGGCCAGGTGCGAGGGGATTGCCGCGATTGCGCCTTGCCGGTCACGAACTTGGGAGTTCCTGCGCAGCGACGTACCGTATCGCTCCGCGGATCACGCCCGCTCTTGAGACCGGATACGAGCCGTCGAATTCATTCGAAGGATGCAATCGATCGGCTCGGCGCTCGTATAACGTACGGGCCGCAGGATGTTGAATGGCGGCCCGGGTAGGCGGACCATCACAGCCGGGGAGTGATCCATGTGGAAGGTAAAAGCGATCCTTGACAAGGCCAGGGCGGACGCCGCGGCCGTTGCCGATGACCGGTCCCGCCAGCGCATCTGGCAACACGCATGGCGCAACGTGGCCGGCATCCTTCTGCCGCATGACCCGCGGCGCCTGTCGCGCGACGCGAGACCCCACCGACATTTCTAGCACGCTCTGCGCCGGCGACGGCAACTTGGGGGTATTTGCCGTCTCGGCCCGCGGCGGCGGAGTGTCGTCCTTCCCGCCTTCTTATGACAGGCGTCCAGAAGGCTTGTAGAAGGCTTGAAGAAGGCTTGTAGAAGGGTTGTGACACGGTCCCTCGTAGTGGCATCCGTAGCGGGGACAGGTTGGGTCCGGCATGCTTCTTGGGGGCTGAGAATCTCTTGGCACAACCGGCGCCGAGGACAACCCGACCCGCGTTTCCGGCGACACAGGTCTTTCACTGTCATATTCTGACACTTTGTTGGATTTCCAGTTTTTTATTGTCAAGATCGATTTTGTCCTTGACAGTGCCTGATACCTGTAGTATGCTTCAGTACGACGGCGGTTGAGGGTGTGGGAGGTCCGATTCGTGTGCCCACACGCCACACGCCACACGCCACACGCCACACGCCACACGCCCGTTGCTGGGAAAGCAGGACTATTGCTGATGACTGACGCCGGGGCCGCTGGCCGGACGCGCAGGGCTGGCCGGTCCGATAACTGACTTGGCCGTGGACAGTTGGGGACACGTATACTACTTGCACAGTATGTGCTCAACCGTATTGAGGCATGGGCATCGCAGGGATGAAGGGAGTGCATCATGAAGACGCGTTGCAGCCGGGTTCGGGGTGTGGTGGGTGCGGCTGTTTTTGGGGTCGTGCTGGTGGCCACTGGTGCTCAGGCGGCCCAGGAGTACACGTTTGCTGACCTGGGCCTGGGCCTTGCCGGGTGTACCTGGGCACAGCCTACGGGGGCATCCAACGGCCACATGGTCGGCCAAGCAGGCAGCATGGTCGGCTATACGCCCGGCAAGGCCGTGGTCTGGCCGACCCTCGGGGGGCCGGGCGTCAACCTGACACCGCTGCTGTACCAGTGGGTGCAGACCACGGGGATCGACGGGGACCAGATCAGCGGCTACGGCCGGGGCTTGCCCACCGGGTACATTCCGGGTACCTCGACCTTCCAGACCCACGCCCTGCTGTGGACAGGTCTGGGGAGCACGCTGATCGACCTGAACCCGGCCGGAAGCACGGAGTCGTACGCGTACGGCGTCCATGGCGGTCAGCAAGTCGGCTCGGCATCAGGTCCGGGGACGGGCGGGGCAGCGCATGCGATGCTATGGTCCGGTTCGGCTGGCCAGGTCGTGGATCTGAACCCCACGGGACATACCTACTCTGTGGCCGACGCGATCGGTGCCGGACAACAGGGTGGCAGCGTTTTCGACGAACCCGCCGGGGTTTTCGAGCATGCCGCTCTGTGGTCGGGGAGCCCTGACACCTTCACAGACCTTCATCCTGCGTGGGCTGACTATTCGTACGTCGTTGGCGTCTCTGACGGACAGGAGGTAGGAAACGCCGGATGGCATAGTCCATCGATCGAGCATGCTGTACTATGGTCGGGCACACCCGGGAGTCGCCGTGGATCTCACTCCGGATGGGTTTACCGAGACGTGGGCACATGCGGTCCGGGGCGGGGTGCAGGTAGGGTCCGGATCGATGGCGGGTTCCACAGGGTACCATGCGCTGGCCTGGTTCGGGTCCGCTTCCAGCTTCGTGGACCTGAATACTTATCTTCCACCGGAATGCCTCGGGTCTGTTGCCCTTTCTGTGGACGAGACCGGGCGCATCTTTGGTGAGGCTGCATACTCCGACGGCACCGATCACGCCGTGATGTGGACGCCGGTGCCTGAACCAGTGTCGGCCTGTTTCCTTGCCCTCGGGCAACTTAGCCTCCTGCGCACCTGCGCCTGGAGGTGCTGTCACCAGCGACGGTGACGCCTGGGAAGCTGACAGTTCCTACGCCAGTTACCCTCAATCGCGGTCGACTTGTAAGAACGAGTTCTGAAGCGACCCGCGTAACCGTTTTCAGGCCTTTTCTTGTACGCACTCGGGTGTGCGGCGCGGATACCGTGCGCCCATTTCTAGGGTACGGGAGTCATTCTTGGAGGAGGCGCCTATGTCTTCTTGGTCTTTTCGCGTGTCAGTGCTCTTGATCTTCGTTCTGGCGGTGTCACCGACAGTGTCCGGGGGTTCGGGGGACACGGGCGTGTGGGGGATTGGCAATGGTAACTGGAATCAGCCCAGCCCACCCCCTTGGTGGGACCCGAACGGGAACCCCCCGGGGTTCTATGGTCCGGGGGTTGGGACCAATTACATCGAAAACGGCGCAACGGTGACGGTCGCGAGCGCCGCAGGGAGCATAGACGCTCTCTACTTGGGTGGGTCGAGCCAGCCCTTCTACGGCGACAGCAAGATTCCGCAGAGCCCTCAGAGCATCGTTGACTTCTCGTGTCCTTCAGGTATCGGGGCGACATTCGCAGGGGATGTGCTCATCGGCGGCGATGGTCCCGGATCCGGGCGTTTCAACCACAGCACTGCGGGTTATGTCCACACGGCCCACGTCTCTATTGGGTGTGGCGTCGATGGGGCGGGCGTCTACGACTACAGTTACACCGGATCTGCAGGGGAGCTCTCCGGTGGAAGTGCCATTTTGATTGGCGGGGGCGGCGCGGGTTGCTTGGAGCAGGACGGTGGAACCGTCTTGGACGGCGCGGCAGGGGGAGCTGACCGCCGAGGCTTTGGCCGTCGGGAGGTGCGCAAGCTTGTCTTCCATGCCCCCCATCGTTCAGGGCATCCCGTTCAGCTCCGCAGCCGGGCGGTACGTGCAACTGGGCGGCGGTGCGCTTGCGGGTTCTGTGGCCTCGGTGACCAAGCCGGGGGTCGAGGTCGGGGCAGGGAATGGAGCGTATGGTGAGTACCACCTCTGCCGTGGCGCGACCCTCTCGATCCTGGATTTTACCGATATGCAGAACCGTGGCGAACAGTACGACTACTATGGACATGCCCGCGGTCTAGTGGTCGGCGGCGGTGGCACTTTCGAAGAGGGAGGCGTCGGCTACTTCTTCCTCGGGGACGGCGGACCAGGTCAGTCATCCATAAATGAGTCTGATGGTCCCACTTCGATGGCCGTCCGGAAGTGGTCGGACAGCCGCGGAGTCTTCAGGGGCTGGGGGTCGGTAAACCTTCACCGGACCCTCACGAACAACGGCCGGATCATCGGTGACGGGTACGGTTCCGATCGACTCCTTGACCTGTCCCATTTTACCGACCACCAGCTCCAAGACCCTCCTCCCCCACTTACCACTGTATACATTCCCGCCGTACTGAATACAATTGAAAACGGGAGCTGGGGCAACGCCTCCGATAATGGGTGGTTCGCCCAGAATCGCGGACAGCTCGATACTGCCCAATGTCGACCCAGGCGCGTGTGGACTGGCCACGTGTAACTGGGGCGAGTCGCCACTCTCTGGCGGCCGGGCCTATTATTGCCCAGGGCTTGAGTCGGCAGATGGCATCGACCTGGTCAACAGCGTTCAGCTGGCGTTTGCAGCCAGCAACAGTCAGCCAGCCAAGGTGTCATTGCTCGCGCCGGACCGTGCGGAGATTCCGTCGCTCCCGGCTGGGTACATCCCGATCAGTGTCTGGAAGTTTGAGGCGGCGGGTGGGGCCACAACCATCAACAGTCTTCTTTTTCGGTGTGACAACACGAGAATCTCAGCTGAAGGCGAGACGACGCTCCGCCTGATGCGGTATCTACCCAGCACGGGCCCCTGGGAGGACCTCTGCGGGTACGGTGGCATGCCTGCTCACTGCATCCGAACCCCAACGGGCTACGGCACTACCCTGTCGACCGGTGCAGTCTACTACGCAGTAGTGGGGCAAGGCTGGTCGTGGACGGGGGCACAGGACAATTCCTGGACCACGCCTGGCAACTGGGCTGCCCAGTCGCCACTGGCGGGGTATTATCCGAATGATACGACGTGCCCGGCATGGGTGGCCAGTGGCGGAGCGGTGACGGCCTCCGCAGGGAGTCCAGCGGCGGAGACGCTCTACCTGGGATACACACCTGTGGCAGGTGCGGCCGTGCTGAATCTGACGGGTGGGACGCTGAATTTGCACAGCCTGCGGATGGGAGCGATCAGTCAGCTTGCGACAGGCGTGTGCAACCTGAGCGGAGGGAGTGCCCTGTCGGTGAGTGGTGATATCGTCGTAGGCGAAAACGGTTTCGGGACGATGTCGCAAGGCGCGGCCACTGTCTCGGGCCCGGGCGCCGACCTCGTGGACAACGTGCTGGTTGCGCTGTATCCGACCTCGACGGGGACCTACGACCTTGGTAGCGGAACGCTGGGCGCCGCACGGGTTTCCATCGGTGTAGAGGGCAACGGCACGTTCACCATCCATGGGGGCACCATCAGCGGGGTTCGGTCGCTGACGGTCCGGGAGACGCTTCACGCGCAGGGCGAACTGACGGGATACGGGAGCGTCGTGTGCGACGCCGCAGCGCCCTATACGGTCCTCACGAACAACGGGCGAGTCACAGCGGATGGCCAGGGGCAGGAGTGTGACCTGGATCTGTCCGGGTTCCATTACGGTACATACCAGGGGAGCGAGGAGACCGACCTGGGCGTCCAGAACAGCTTTGACAATGTGCCGGCCAATGGTGTGTTCTCGGTCGGGGCCGCAAGTGTGGACTTTGGGGCTACACACAACGGGTGGTACGCGGTCAACAAGGGCCGTCTGGTCCTCCCGGATCTGAACTTCGACTACATCGAGACGCCTACCTTCAACTGGGGCGAGTCGCCGTGGCAGCTCTCGACTACCGCCGTGCCCTTAAAGGTCGGGCGCGGCCACGACATCGACCTGGTCAACAGCATGCAGTTCGAGCTGGACCTTGGGTCTACCCCGTGGGGGTTGATGTCCATCTCGCTCCTTGCCACGGACCGCTCGGAAGCGCCCATTCAGACGCTCCGCACGCTCGGGCATCCAATTGCGGTCTGGCAATTCGGACCTGACTCTGCCGGGGCCATCGCACATGTTACGGTTCGTTATGACGAGAGTAACTCGGACGTCACCACAACCATGCCCCCGGCATGCAAGGATACTCCGACCGAGACGTGGCTGGCCCTCGTGCAGTGGGTGCCCGATACTCCTTGGACCAATGGATACTGGACCATTATCGGGCGCCCCGAGGCCCGTTGGGGAAGGCACCAGATCAGGTCCACGAACTCGGTCGCCTTCGGCGAAGGAACGTACTTCGCGGTGTTGCAGGGCTACCCCGGTGACTTCAACCTGGACGGGGCCGTCGACGTCATAGACTTGCTCATGATGATTGATGTCTTCGGCTCCACGCTGGGGGATGGGAGGTTCGATGCGGTTGAGGACATCAACGGGGATGGAGCCGTCGATGTGCTCGATCTGCTGATTCTGATTGATACGTTCGGGACCTACATGGGGTCTGCGCCCTGTACCCAGCAGTCCGAGCAAACGAGCAACCTGCAGGCGATCCTGGACCAGGCTACGGGCGAGGACCTGCCCGGTACGTCGCTGATGGGCACGGAAGCCTCAGAAGGGGCACGCGCCGTCGAGGACTCGCCTCAGCAGACCCTCTATGAGGTCCTGCGGGCGACAGGGACGCTGGACCAAGTGCTGGAGTACGTCAACAACCATCCGGAGGTGGTTCCGTAGGGCACGTCTGAAGCAAGATCAATCCGAGGGGCCGTGGCTGCCGAAAGCGGGCGGCTGCGGCCCTTCGCCGTTGCTCGCCGATGCCCGAGGCTGCTCCTGCGACCCGCGTCCCGTGCTCCATTACCCGCCCATATGCCGCACCACTTCCTGCCCGAACTCGCTCGTCTTGACCTTCCTGGCCGCGATGCCGTCGGCCTCCAGCAGCCGGTGGAAGTCGTACGTCACCGTCCGCGCCTTGATCGCCCCTGCCATTCCCTTGATGATCAGGTCCGCGGCCTCCGTCCAGCCCAGGTGCCGCAGCATCATCTCGCCTGAAAGAATCACGCTGCCCGGGTTGACCTTATCCTGGCCGGCGTACTTCGGCGCCGTGCCGTGTGTGGCCTCGAAGATCGCATGACCCGTCATGTAGTTGATGTTGCCGCCCGGGGCGATGCCGATGCCGCCGACCTGCGCCGCCAGGGCGTCGCAGATGTAGTCGCCGTTGAGGTTCATCGTGGCTACCACGTCGTACTCCTCCGCCCGCAGCAGGATCTGCTGGAGGAAGTTGTCCGCGATCGCGTCCTTGACACAGATCTGGCCCGACGGCGCCCGGCCGGCACAGTCCTCCCATGGCGAAGCCTTACCCTGATACTTCTCGCGAACCAACTCGTACCCCCAGTCGCGGAAGGCCCCCTCCGTGAACTTCATGATGTTGCCCTTGTGTACCAGCGTCACGTTCCGCCGATGGTTGGCGATCGCGTAGTCCAGCGCCGCCGCCACCAGCCGCCGCGTGCCCTCCCGGCTGATCGGCTTGAAGCCCAGCCCGCAGTGCTCCGGGAACCGGATCTTCTTTACGCCCATTTCCTTCTGCACGAAGTCGAGCACCTTCTTGGCTTCCGGCGAGTCCGCCTGCCACTCGATCCCCGCGTAGATGTCCTCCGTGTTCTCGCGGAAGATCACCATGTCCACCCGCTCGGGATGCCTGACCTGGCTGGGCACGCCCTGGAAGTACCGGACCGGCCGCAGGCACACGTACAGGTCCAGGATCTGCCGCAGCGCGACGTTCAGCGAGCGGATGCCGCCGCCGACCGGCGTGGTCAGCGGCCCCTTGATGCCGACCAGGTAGCTGCTGGAAGGCCTCGATCGTCTCATCGGGCAGCCAGTTGCCGAACTGGTCGAAGGCTTTCTGGCCCGCGTACACCTCGAACCAGGCGATCTTCCGCCTGTTGCCGTAGGCCTTCTGGACAGCCGCCTCGAAGACCGCCCGCGAGGCCCGCCAGATGTCCGGCCCCGTGCCGTCGCCCTCGATGAACGGCACGATGGGGTTGTCCGGCACCGATACCTTGCCCGGGGCCGCCAGAGTAATCGGTTCGCCTTGGGTCGCTTTGCTCGACGGCTTGGACGTCATCGCCATGTGCATGTTCCTTCCGCGGCGTGCGAAGCGCAAGCGCCGCTATACCTACACTATTCTGACCAATCCTATCCTATGGACATCCTGTCCTGCCGACGATTACGCGACAGCCCAACTCTGTTGTTGTAGCGGCGCATCCGGCCCGAGGGGGGTGTCAACCCGATCGCCCGCAAGAACCTATGGCAAATCTAGTCCTGCCCTTGCCGAGCGTCAACCGTCGGGGTCCTCGGCATGTCCCTCTTGCGCAAGGCCTGGGCTCTTCTCCGTGTCTCCGCGCCTGCGTGGTTTCCTCACGCCTTCGAATTCAGAGGTCGCCAGTAAGATGCCGGCAGCAGTCGCAAATTGCACGTCCAGGCACCTGTCTCTACAATAGCGTCCCGTTAAGATCGCCTCCCGGATGTTGCCGCCCGCAAGACCGGCGGCGTGAATGGACCCCGGCTGAAAGGTGTTTTTCTGTTGCCGGGAAAGACCCTTAGCGACTCTGCGATCACACGCCCCAAGGGCGGCGCTGGAGAGTGGCCTTGCCATCGGAGACTGGCAGACATGCGCGGATCCTCGCCAGGTCCGGCCCGGGATGCTGCACGTCCGGTCCGGTTCCGCTGGTGCTTTGCGCAGGTGCCACCTGACCTCGACCAGACCATCCGCAGGATCCCCTGGAACACCCTCGCGTCCTGGCCGGCTGCCACCCGTGTCAAGGTGGCCGAGAACCGCGACGTCTGGCGGATCGACCTGGGCGGCCGGACGATCTATGCCAAGTGCTACCGATCGCAAGGTCTTGTAAAGACTGTTGTTGAATCCGTTCGCGGCCTGGCGGCTCGGCGCGAGTGGCTGGCCCTGCGACAGGCGGCGGCCATCGGCGTGCTCGCCCCCGAGGCCCTGGCCTATGCCTCCACGACGATGCCTTCCCCTTCGCAGCCGTACTCGGCCCTGCTGATTACCGCTGCCCTGCCGGCCGAATCGCTGTCGCTCGAACAGGCGTGGCTGGCGGCCGAAGGCCTGGCCGATCCCAGGCTCGCCCGGCAGCGCAAGAGACGGCTGATCGAGGCCATGGCCGAGCTGCTCGCCCGCGCCCATGCCGGCGGGCTGTTCCACCGCGACCTGCACATCGGCAACATCCTGATCTTTCCGCACAACGGCACTATGACCACCGCGATGATCGACCTGCACAACGCCCGGCTCTGCCGGGGGATAGCCGCCTCCGGCGTCCGCAACAACCTCGTCCACCTGAACCAGTGGTTCGCAAGGCACGCCAGCCGCAGCGAGCGGATGCGATTTCTGAAGGCCTATTGCCGGCAACTGCGCCAGCGGCTGCCGGGCGGCACAGCCGTCGCCTACGAGCCTAAAACGCTGGCCCAAGGCGTGCTTAAGGCTTCCGTGCCTTACGCCGCCAGGCTCTACACGAAGCGCGACCGGCGGATCTTGAAACGCAATAAGTATTTTGGCCGACTGGACTTATCGAATGGATGGTCCGCGTCGGTCGTGCTGGACATCAAGCACGGCCGGCCTTACGACCACTCGCTGGACGCCCTGCCGGACAAGAAACAGTGGCGCCAGATTCTGAGTGATCCGCCGGCGCTGCTGGCTGCAGGCGCCGGGCCGCACAAAAACGCGCATATTTCGCGCATAGTGCAGGCGCGGTTGCCGTTCGGCGGCGCTACCTGGCCGATCATCGTCAAGCACAATTGTGCCGACTCGCCGCTTCGGTGGCTGACGCGATTGCTGGGGCAGGACTCCCTTCGACGGGAATTCGTCGCCGGGTGGCGGTGCCTGCACCGGGACCTGCCGGTGGCGTTGCCGCTGGCCATCCTGGAGCGGGGGGGCGTATTGCGGCAGGAGTCGATCCTGCTGCTCGAACACGTCAATGATTCCCACGACCTGGCTACCTTCGTCCAATTGCACCTGCCGGAGATGCCGGGTGAGCAGGCGCGGCTGGCCAAGCGGCGGATCGGCGACGCCCTTGCCCGGACGCTGCGGCGGATGTGGACTTGCGGGCTCGTTCACCGGGACCTGAAGGCGGCGAGCATCCGGCTGCAAGTCCGGCGGGGCGATCTCGACGGGCTCAGGATCGTGCTGGGAGATGTCGGCGGCATCAGCCGTCCGTGGCGACTGCGCAAGGCCCTGCTGCGGAGCCTGGCCCGGCTGGACGCCGAGCTTCGCGGGTGCCCGGGCGGTGACCCGGACGGATCGGCTGCGGGTGCTGCTGGCGGTGCTCCGGGGGGCGGACGGGGCGCGGGCCGATTGGCACAGCGCCTGGCGGCGGATCCGGAAGATGAACGTGCAGGGTCAGGCTACATCCGCCGGGCACCTGCCATGGCTGCAGCCGCTCGCCCACGCGGCAGGTGCCGAATGAGCCGGTTGGCCGCACCGGTTGGCATCCTCACCCCGTTCCGCCTGAGCGCGCAATTCTGGTCGGACCTGGCCGGCCGGGACTTCCGCCGCATCCTGATCATCAAGCCCAGCGCGGTCGGCGACATCGTCCGTACGCTGCCGGTCCTGACGGCGCTGCGCCGGCGATGGCCCGAGGCGCACATCGCCTGGCTGGTGGCCGGTCACTGTGCCGACGTCCTGGCCGGTCACCCCGCGCTCGACCAGGTGATCTACTTCGACCGCCGCGCCTACGCCGCCGTCGGGCGGGACCTGTCCATCACCCGCGCGTTTACAACATTCCTGAAAGACCTCCGCGGCGCCCGTTTCGACCTGGTCATCGACCTGCAGGGGCTGTTTCGCAGCGGCTTTTTCAGCCTGGCCAGCGGGGCGCCGGTGCGGATCGGGCGGGGCGATTCGCGGGAATGCACGGGCCTGTTCTACACGCACCGGGCGGCGGTGGACGCGCGGCGGATGCACGCCATCGCGCTCAACGCCGCCATGGTTGCCCCGCTGGGGGTGAAGGTCGAGCCGGCGATCAGCGACCTGCACATCTCGCCGGGGGCACGGACCGGCGCGGAACGCGTCCTTCGCGAGAACGGCCTGGTCGACGGTGCGCCGTATGCCGCGATCGCCCCGGGCACCAATTGGGAGACCAAGACCTGGCCGGCGGGCAAGTTTGGCCACGTCGCCGCCGGCCTGCGGCAGCGGTTCGGCCTGCAGTCCGTTGTCGTGGGCACCGCCGGGCAGCGCGCGATGGCCGGCGAGATCCGCCGTCACGAGTCGACAGTTATAGATTTGTGTGGCAAGAGCAGCCTGGCGGAGCTCGTGGCGATGATCGCGGGAGCGCGGATCGTGGTGGCCAATGACAGCGGCCCGCTGCACATCGCCGATGCCCTCGACTTGCCGCTGGTGGGGGTGTTCGGCCCGACCCGGCCGGAGATCGTGGGCCCGTTCCGCCGCACGGGGGGCGTGATCCGCGTCGCGTTGCCGTGCCTGGGCTGCGGGATCAAGAGACTGGCGAAATGCCCGCACGGGCATCAGTGCATGAATGGCCTGGCGGCGGAAGACGTGCTGGATCTGGCGGGGCGGCAGGTGGAGAGGACTGGCGAACCCGCGCGTACAGTGTGACGTAGTACCAGCGACTGGCGTGCTATTGACGACATGTGCACCTTGAGTCAACAGGCGGAGATACACCATGTCGAGCCTTAACCGTTGTTTCGCGATGCTTCTTGCGTGTGCGTTATCCCTCGTGGCGACCCGGTCTGGTGCGCTGGCGCAGCAACCGCCAACGGGTAACACACAGCCGCCGGCGCCAGCGTCGCAGCCGGCGGCAAGTCTCCCGGTCTCGCGCATTCCTTCGCTGGCGGGGACGATCAAGAACGTCCAGATCATCGCCGCCGATCTGAGGCAGAGCTTTGAGAAGGGCCAGGTGACCGCTTCGTCCGACGACCCTTCGCGCCCGGATAACCGTATGGGTATTCTGGCCCTGCTGGTCCGCGACAAGCTTCCATACATGGTTAACAAGCGGGTCGAGGACCAGGCCGCGCGAGAGGCCATCCAGGCGGACCTGAAGGCGGCCGGCGACTACATCGATCACGAGCTGGTTCCGGCCTGCAACAAGGCCAGGCAGTCAAAGGACCCGGCCGATGCCAAGGCCCTCGTGCCGCTGCTGGACGGGCTGACCGCGCGGGTGGCCAAGGTCGATGAAACCGCCAAACGGCTGGCCGGCCAGGCGCTGGGGCCCGGGACGAACGGACAGCCGGCCTCGCAGGGACCCGGCGCGCAGCCAACACCGGGAGCCATGCCGGCGACTGGCGCTCCGCCGGCACCTGGCGTCCCTCCGGCCCGTGGTTACGCGGCCATACCGGCGGCCCCTCCGCCCCCGCCCGCCCCGCCGGATCCGTGGACGCAGTACGTTCAACAATTCATCGCGACGTACAGGCTGGACAACGCGCAGCAAGCGCAGGCCGGGTCGATCCTCCAGGAACTTGAGGGACGTGCCGGCGAGTACCGCGGCGCTCACAAGTTCGATTACGAGGCAGCTGCACAGATCGAGGACAAGACGCGGCGGACCGCCAGGGGTCAGGCCCTCGACAAGCCGCTGAGCGAGATGTTCGAGGAACTCAAGACCCGACTGATGACCTTGCCGACGGAGACGCAGCGGAATGAAGTGGGCCCCGGCAAGACGTCAACTGCGGGACGGTCATCGCCGGCCGCCGCCAGTCGACCGGCACCGCGATGACGAGCAGACCGTTTCATTCAAATGAGAACTCGCACCCCACGCGAAAGGCCCGCACGAATTCCTGCCGCGAGTCCAGCACGCTGACATCGGCCTGGTACTGCGAGTCCTCGGCGTAGACGACGATCCGGCCGATGGCGCCGACCGGTAGCGGCTGCTCGCAACGCAAGGAGACGCCGGCTGCGCCGAGGTCGCGGACCTGGCCCTGGACCGTCTTCTCGCTGCCGTCCGTATCGTGGTAGGAGATGGCCGCTGGCGCCCGCAGCGCCCATCGCGGGCCGCGACGGGAGCGGAGCAGGGAGCTGGCATCGTCGGCGATCCGGGAAAGCAGTGATGGCTGGCGCTGAGCGCGTCGAAATGCCTGCCGGAAAGAGGCGAGTAATAGCATCATGTTCGGCCTCCAGCGAAGACTCTCGGCTGGGCGCCCTGCCGGCACACGGCGGCGATCACCGGAAGCGCGCGGCCACAGGCTACGTCGGCATGGAAGATGGCGGGCTGATCCAAAGGCCGTACAATCGCCTGCTGTCGGCTGGGCCGGTGATCTCTATCGGACGTGCGAGACTTGCATCGGATGCAGATGGTCTGTAGTTCGCGGAGGAGCACTGGCAGGCAAGCTGCCAGTGGCACCCGGCGGTCTCCGGTGATAGAGGACAACAATGGATCGCGACGAGATCATTCGTTTGACCCGCGAATACGGCGGCGAGTGGGGTGTCCAGCACGCGAACCGCCTGCTGAGTACGATCGACGGGCTAGCCGAAGGTGCTACCCTCGATCGCGAGGCCCTGTGGCTGGCGGCGCACCTGCACGACTGGGGCGGCTGGCCGCGATGGGCGATCGCCGGCGTGGAACATCAGGTTCGTTCGCGGCAGGTGGCGGCCGAGTTCCTGGCGCACCAGGCGTGCGATCCGGATCACCAGGCGCGCGTGCTGGAGATCATCGAGTGGCATCACGGCGGGCCGGAGCAGCGCTCGGCCGAATCGATCCTCTTCACCGACGCCGACGCCCTGGACCTGTTGGGCGTCGTCGGCGTGGCGCGTATCTTCGCGATGAACCCGCGGGACCTCCGGGCCGGCTGGCAGGCGGTGCAGCGCTGGCGGGACCTGAGCCTGGCCGCCATCCGCACGCCCAAGGGTCGGAAGCTGGCGGCTGAACGGGTCGATCAGACCAACCGGTTCCTGGCTGAGTTCCAGCGCCAGACGGGCGGGCTGTTCTGACGAGACGCCTCCACCGGAAACACAGTGCCCCTGGCACGACGGCACGTGCATCGCTTATAGTACCCGTCCCTGCTTCATCCCCGGGTAGATCCCTGTGGTCTGAGCAGCCATGGAGACTGTTTGCATGTGGACCAAGCCGTACGGCAAGACGGGCAAGAATGTGACGGTCGTCAGTTTCGGCGGGATGCGTTTCCCCGACCCCAAGAACCATGATGCCAGCGCCGAGATCGTCCTGCATGCCTTCCACAAAGGTATCAACTATTTCGACACCGCCCCCGGCTACTGCGGCGACAACAGCGAGCGGATCATGGGTGCGGCCTTTGCGCACATGCCGCGCGACAAGTACTACTGTGCCACCAAGTGCATGGAGGCCGACGGGGCCAAGTTCCGCGCCAGCCTCGAGCGCTCGCTCCAGCGCCTCGGCGTCGAGCAGATCGACTTCATGCACGTCTGGTGCATCGTCCGGCCTGGCCAGTGGAAGGAGCGCATCGACGGCGGGGCCGTGGCCGCCGCGCTCAAGGCCAAGGAAGAAGGGCTGGTAGGCCACGTCGTCACCAGCGTGCACCTGTCCGGCCAGGAGACCTGCGACCTGCTGGATGCCGAGGGGCGGCTGGAGGGCCTGACCCTCGGCTACAACGCCGTGAACTTCCCGTTCCGCGGCAAGGCCCTGGAAGGGGCCGTCCGCCACAACGTCGGCGTGGTCACGATGAACCCGCTGGGCGGCGGCATGATCCCCAACCACGCCCAGCGGCTCGATTTCCTCCGCGCGCCCGGCGATCGCAGCGTCGTCGAGGCGGCCCTGCGGTTCAACATCTCCCACCCGGCCATCACCAGCGCCCTGGTGGGCTTCTCGTCCAAGGAGCAGGTCGACCAGGCCGTCGCCGCGGCGGAGAACTTCCGGGGTTATCCAGCCGGACACATCGAAAAGGTCAAGGCGCAGATCGCCGCGTCGTTCGACGGTTTTTGCACGATGTGCGGGTACTGCGCAGGCTGCCCGGTGGAGGTGGCCATCACCAAGTTCATGGAGAGCTACAACTACCACATCCTGGGCGAGGGGGACAAGGGCATCCTCGACCGGCTGAAGTGGCACTGGTGGATGGCCCCGGACGAGGCGGCGGCCTGCACCGAGTGCGGACAATGCGAGGAGAAGTGTACCCAGCACCTGCCGATCCGCGAGCGCCTCAGGCACATTGCAGCGCTCAAGAAGGAGTAGGCGGCGATCCTTGTGCGATCAGCCCCGTCGGTGAATAGAATCAGCTACAGCGGCACGTAAGCGTCTGTACGGGTGCTGCGGGGGTTGCTGATATGATACCGACACTGGTCCTTGGTGCTTCGGGAAGCTTCGGCCGAGCCGTTGCGCAGGAACTCCTCCAGCGAGATCACCGTGTCCGAGTCCTGCGCGCGATGCCGGCAAGGCGCGGCAGATGCTCGGGGAGTCGGGCCACCTGGTCATCCTGTCCGGCGACGTGCAGGAGCCGGTCTCCCTGGACCGTGCAGCGGCCGGCTGCGGCATCATCATCCACGCCGTGAACTACCCGTACCACGAGTGGGACCCGCATATGGTGACAGCCACGCAACAGGTCCTCCGCGTGGCGCGGGCCTACGGCGCGACGGTCCTGTTTCCCGGCAACGTCTACGGGCTGGGGCGCCAGACGGGCAGGCCGCTCGATGAGTCCGTGCTGAACGTCCCGGTCAGCCGCAAGGGCGAGATTCGCGTTCGCCTGGAGGATTCGTTGCGGCAGGCGGCGTATGCCGGCCAGATCCGGGCGATCATCCTGCGGGCCGGCGACTACTTCGGGCCTACCGTTCGCAACGGGCTGGTCGATCGCATCTTCGGGCGGGCGGCAGCGGGCGAGTCGATCGTGGCCTTCGGCAACCTGGACATCCCGCACCAGTGGGCGTACGTGCCGGACCTGGCGCGGGTGGCGATAGACCTGCTGGAGCGTCGCGAGCAGCTGCCGGAGTTCGACCTGTTCCACTTCGCCGGGTACACCGCGCATCCGCAGCGGGCGTTCCTGCAGATGGTGGCGGAGGTGGCCGGCCATCCTGACCTGCCGATTCGCGCCACGCCGTGGTGGCTGCTGTCGACCATCAACCCGTTCAATCCCGTCGTCCGCGAGCTCAAGGAGACTCCGCTACCTCTTCGACGAGTCCATCAGCCTGGTCGATGCCAAGCTCCGCGAGTTCCTGCCGCACTACCGCGACACGCCGATCGAGCGCGCGGTGGCCGCCACTATCGAAAGCTGACCGCCGCGAGGCGGTGCACGCCTGAGAACATTGCCCGATCCTGCTTCCCTGAAATGTGCAGGCCCCGGCTGCCGAATAAGCTCTAGCGGCCGGCCCCGTTCTGTCGAGATACTCTCTTGCGGCTGGCCGCACTTCGGGGGCGGCGCCTGCGCCTGGAGGACTGATCATGCGACAAGGGTTGGCGATATTAGCGTTGTTCCTGCTGGCTGTCGTTCTGCCGCTGGGTCTGGGCGGATGCCCGACGACCGGCACCGATGGCGGCAGTACTACTGACAAACTCACCTTCGACCGTAGCGTTGTGGACTCCGTCGCAAACGGCGGGCCCACGGCGGTCATGGCGGCCGACTTCGACGGCGACGGCAAGCTCGACCTGGTCAGCGTCTGGAAGACCGCCGGCCTGGTCCGCCTGCACATGCAGCAGAACATCAATGGCGTGATCACCTGGAACAGTGTCACTCTGGCCTCCGGTTCGCTGGCGGCCGGGGCGCAGGCCGTGGCCGTGGGGGACATCAACCAGGACGGCCGGCCCGACATCGTGGTGGCCACCGCGCAGGGGCGGATTCTGTACCTGCGGCAGCTCGGTGCCGACTCGGCCAATCCGGCCAACTGGGACATCTCGGTGATCGGCGCCAGCCAGCGGGTCGGCTTTGACTCCTGGTCGGATGTCCAGATCGCCGACGTTGACGGCGACGGGCAGTTCGAGGTCGTCGCGACGCTCGAAAGCCAGGGCGGGCGGGTGTGCTTCTTCGACCCGCCGGCCAGGCCCACCAGCGGCGACGGCTGGACGCGGGTGGACGTGGCCGTCGGCGGCCGCAACGGCGCCAACCAGGTGATCCCGATCGACCTGGACGGCGACGGGGACCTGGACCTGTTGACCATCGCCCGCGGCGAGGCTGCCGACAGCGTCGTCTGGTATGCCAACCCGGGCGGCGCCCTGGCCCTGACCAACGCCTGGGTCCGCCACGCGATCGGCTCGGTGGAAGACCCCCGCGCCCTGGGCCTGGCCTACATTGATGCCGACAACACGCCGGACATCGTGGTCACCTCGGGCAGCGGCCATACCGTCTGGACGTTCCTGAACCCGGCTGTCCTGACCGACCTGCTGGACACGAGCAAGCGCTGGGCGGCGCACTCGATCACCACGCTCAATTCCGACCAGATCCCCACGGGCGTTTTCTCCGCGGACTTCGACGGCGACCAGGTCTTCGAGGTGGTCGTCGGCACCAGCAGCAGCACCGCCAGCGGCCAGCTCAGCCTCTACAAGTGGAATGCCACCACCCAGGCCTGGGTCGAAAAGGTCCTGGATGACACGCCCGGCAATTACGGCCGGCTCCTGGTCGTCGACCTCAACCAGAGCGGGACCTACGACGTGGTCGCCCCCGTCGATGCCGCGACCGGCCAGATCGTCTGGTACTCGAAGCGCTGATTCCAATCACAAGGTATGGCTGCCCGTGTCGCCGGCGCCCCCACCGGCGGGCTTTCGGTGCTGCGGACGGGGAAGGACCGCCAGTGAGGGCACTGGCGGCACATTTGCCCGCATGCTCCCATTTGACTCCGCCTGTCTCGGCGGCTGTACTTTCCTTCGGAGGCAGTTTGCGGATAATAAGGACATCCAACGGCGGCCAAGGACGCACGTCGGCCGCGGAGGACCGAGCATGCTCATCGGGATCTTCAGCGACACGCACGACCAGCTGATCGCCATCGACCGCGCCCTGGAGGTCTTTGCCCGGCGCAACGTCGACTTCGTGATCCACGGCGGCGACCTGATCTCGCCGTTTGCGGCCCGCAAGCTCAAGGCCGGCGTAACCGTCCCGCTCCACATCATCTACGGCAACAACGACGGCGAGCGCGAGGGGCTCAAGAAGATCTTGCCGCAGATCCAGGACGGGCCCCTGTACATCGAGGCGGCTGGCAAGACCATCGCCGTGCACCACGACCCGGCCCTGCTGCCGCCCGCGGCTGTCGAGAGGGCGGACATCATCGTGGTCGGCCACACGCACGACCGGCAGGTTGAGACGCGGGATGGCAAATTGTTCCTGAATCCGGGAGAATGCTGCGGCTGGTTGACCGGCAAGGGGACGGTTGCTTTACTGGACCCGGCTGCGATGAAGGTCGAGGTCGTGGAACTGAAGTTGTGAGCGGACGTCCGTTGTCAGTGGTTCGTGGTCCGTTGCTGTCGTTGGCGTAGTTTCAAACGAGCCCGAAGCGTCAGCGAGGGTATCTGTTGCGGTTGTCACCGAGGATGCATGCATGAAGCGAATAGCGGCGGCGATGTTGGCGCTAACGTTGGCCGCGGGTCTGGTCGGCTGCGTGGAAAAGACCATCAAGATCACCTCGCAGCCGTCGGGCGCGGTCGTCCTCCTGAACGACGAGGAGGTGGGCCGCACCCCCACCGAGGTCCACTTCACGTTTTACGGGGACTACGGCGTGATCCTCCGCAAGGAAGGCTTCGAGACGCTCCAGACGCACCGGCAGATCAATGCGCCCTGGTACCAGCTGCCGGTGATCGACCTCATACCCGACCTGCTGATCCCCACCACGATTTACGACACCCACGCCTGGGACTTCCAGATGGAGCCGCAGCAGCTGCCCCCCAAGAACGAGCCTGCTGGAGCGGGCGGAGGAGTTCCGCGATAAGGCCCTGGGCATCCCAGCCAGTCAGCCGGCGACCAGCGAGCCGGCGGAGACGCCGGGGGCGGAGACAACCTCGGACGCGTCGGCGTCAGATCGGCCATAGGTCTGGGTCAAACATGCGGGACGACAACAGGACAGCCGTTTGCCCTCAGCTGCGTCTCGAAGGAGCCTGGTATGCCTCGGATCATAAAAGAGGTTCCATACGACGGCGTCCTTGCACGGATAGACCGATTGGGGCTGGATGATCTGGTCGCCGAAGTCCGCTCCGTTCTGACAGGATTCATCTTCCAGGCTCTGGGCAGGACCGACCCTGTCACTCTCGACTCCCTAGGGTCCCCAATAGCTGCTGGGTTTGAGCGGCGAGGCTGGGATAGTGGTGGCGCACCGGCCGTTCGGTGGACCAAAGCTCGTCTGGTTGGAGGATCACGACCCACGGTAGGTGTCCAGGTCCAGTTCTCGAGCGAATGCGATTTCATAACCGCCGACGTCTTCCATTCTGCGCACTGCCATAACGACCGGTGCCATCGATGTAGGCGTTCTCGTTGTCCCAAGTGATGAATTGGGGCAGTTCTTGGGTCTACGCGCGTCATGCCTGTCCCAAGCAACTGTCCAGATTCGTGATGCGGGGGTAGACGACCAACCGCTCCTCGTACTGGCAATAGGTCCAGATGAAGAATCAGCGTCTTTTGGAAGGCGCCCGTCCCGCTGCACGAAGGCGGTCGCACGTGCCCAGTGACCTGAAAAGCACTGTCCTGGAGGGACTCAAGAGCCGTTTCGGGCAATTGGCGAAGCTGTCCGATAGCCTATCGCTGTACGATGTGGGCGATTGCGCACTTCGGATCTACTTCAGGTACTCGAAGATTCACGGCAAGAACCGAGCCTTCTATGGATTACGGCTAGAGGATCTTCGCAGGCTGGAAGGGCATCCTGCGGTGATCTGTTTCCTCTGGGATGGACAGGCACAGCCTCTGTTCGTTCCCTATTCCGAGTACGAGGAGATATTTCACGGGCTGACCCCCGCCAGCGACGGGCAGTATAAGGTCCAGGTCTGCCTCTCCGAAGAGGGAACCGAGCTATATGTCGCCCGCGCGGGCCGCTTCAATGTTGAGGGATGTCTGGGCTGGGAGGCCGTTACCTCTTTGGTTGACTCGACACGCCTGCAGAATGTCCCGGACCTGTCTCACAGTCAGGTGCAAACGATTCTCGGAGCGATTGGCGCGGCCAAAGCCTTTGATGTTTGGGTGCCCCCCACTGATCGTCCCGGGCTGGACTGGACGTACGCAGCCCAGTACGAGTGCTGTGCGGCGCTCCCGAGCAGATTCGACAAGGTGAGTTCGATTCTGCAAGAAGTGGATGTGGTTTGGCTTGAGAGAGGATCGGGCGAACTCCGCGCTCTGTTCGAGGTAGAGCACTCAACGCCTGTCTACTCAGGTCTCCTGCGATTCAACGACATCTACCTTGTTGATCAACGCCTTGGGTCAACATTCAGTATCGTGGCTGCAGCCGACAGGAGAAGTCTTTTCGTTAGACAGCTGCAGCGACCTACCTTCCGCATGAGCGGCTTGGCCGATCTTTGCACATTCCTGGAGTACCGGAGTGTGTACTCCTGGCATATGCGGATTGCGTCCGGTTCGGGATGACGCCGCTACTTCCACGCCACCTGTCCCGCCTCAAACGCCGGCCCGTCCTTGCAGCAGAGCTTGTAGATCCACCCGTCGGGATCGGCTGCGTCCTTGACTCTCACCACGCACGATTGGCACGTGCCCATCCCGCAGGCCATGCTCTTTTCCAGCGAGACCTGGCACGCCAGCTTGTGCCGCTGGCATACCGCCGCCAGCGCCGCCATCATCGGCTCGGGTCCGCAGGAGAAGACGAACGTGCCCGCCGAATCGTCCACGTTGGCGGCGATCCACCGCTGGGCTGCGTCGATCACCGTGCCCGGATGGCCGATCGTGCCGTCGTCGCTGGCGATCAGCACGGGGATGTCCGCGATCTCGCTGCTGAGGACCTTCGGGTCGGGGCAGGGCACCGCCAGGTCCGTGGAAAACGGCAGCACGGCCTTCGTGCGGACCCCCTCGAACATCACGATCCGCACCCGCGAGTGGCTGACCTTCAAGGCCTTCGACAGGTAGATCAGCGGGGCGATGCCCGTCCCGCCGGCGATCATCAGCGCGGTCCGCACACCCTCCGGCATCCGGAACCCCCGGCCCAGCGGACCGATCACCTGCGCCGTATCGCCCGGCCGCAGCGTGCCGATCCACCCCGTTCCGAAGCCCAGCACGCGGTAGAGCACGCCGATCCTCGCGCGGCCGCTGCCCAGGTCCTCGCGCGACAGGATGCTGAAGGGGCGCTTCAGCCACGGTCGGGCCGGCTGAAACGGTTCGCCGGCGTGGCCGATCATCGGGCCGATGTTGACGAACTGCCCGGGACAGGCTGGCTGGAAGGCCCTCGATGTCCAGGTAGATGATGAAATGGTCCTGGCAGACGGGACGATTCTCAGCCACGCGAGCGGCGAAGACGCCTCGCTTGCCGCCGGCGCCATCGAGTTGCATCGGTTGTTCGTTGGTTGCGCTCACGTGTGCGTCCCGCGCAAAAAAACTTCCGGGAAGGGGAGCCTTCCCCTCGACCCGGAAGTGCGCCACGGCCTAAACAGCCGTATTCTTGAAAGGCAGCGTCCTGGCACAGGCGCTACCCGAATCATCCATCGTTACCCGGCTGACTATAGCAGGGGCCCTCAGCCGTGTCAATTTAAAGTCGTCCCACTTTTGTCTGGCCGGCAATATTGCGCAACATGTTGATATTCCGCTGGTTATATCCAGTGTACTATGTGACACCCCAAGTTCCTCACAAGGGCGTTCAGTTTGGATATTCTGTGTAATGTATGGTATATGTTAGGGTGACTGTAAATGCCCCGGCTGGTGTCGGGTTCTCGTAAAGTACTGCAACTAGGTCAGATGAGCGGAACTGTGCCCGGGAGCATGCCTCGGTACGACACGTTCGTCCCATAACTGAATGCCTTCGGTTGCCGGTTCCCGACCCTTCCCGTTGACCGGGAACCACTAACCGTCCGTCTATCAGGCCATCGTTCCCGCGACGCGCGATGCCCTTTCAGGATGGCCCTTCGGCCCGTATACTGGCTGGACTTGGCGCTGCCGGCCTGCCGCTACCTTGATGGAGGGCCCGTCGTTGGCTAAGGTATTAAGTTTCCTGTGGATCATGGAATAAGGATGGCATGTTTGACCTGTTGACAGACAAGCTCGGCGACGTGTTCCGCAGCATTCGCGGGCGCGGCCGGATCACGGACGACAACGTCCGTGAGGCCATGCGCAGCATCCGCACGGCGCTGCTGGAAGCCGACGTCCACATGCAGGTCGTCCGCGACTTTTCCGACCGATGCCTGGAAAAGGCCATCGGCGCCGAGGTCATCAAGACCCTCCACCCCGAGCAGGTGATCGTCAAGATCGTCTATGACGAGCTGGTCGGCCTGATGGGCCCGGTCGATCCCAAGATCCCCTACGTCAGTCCCGGCCCCACGATCATCCTGATGGCCGGCCTGCAGGGCTCCGGCAAGACCACCACCTGTGCCAAGCTCGCCGGCCGGATCCTTGGCGATGGCAAAAAGCCCATGCTGGTGGCCGCCGACCTGCAGCGACCGGCGGCGATCGACCAGCTGGAGATCCTCGGCCGGCAGCTCAACGTGCCCGTCCACACCGAGCGCGACAACAACAACCCCGTTCGGGTCTGCCGCAACGCCGTCGAGCTGGCCCGCCGCAACGGGCTGGACGTGGTGATCCTCGACACCGCTGGTCGTCTGGCCATCGACGACGCCCTGATGGACGAGATCGGCAAGGTGGCCTCCACGGTCAGTCCCCACCAGATGTACCTGGTGACGGACGCGATGACCGGCCAGGACGCCGTCACCAGCGCCAAGGCCTTCAACGAGCGGCTCGAGCTCGACGGGGTGATCCTGACGAAGTTCGACAGCGACACCCGCGGCGGGGCGGCCCTGTCGATCAAGACCGTCACCGGCAAGCCGATCAAGTTCATCGGCGTGGGCGAGAAGCTCGACGCCATCGAGCCGTTCCACCCGGAGCGGATCGCCAGCCGCATCCTGGGCATGGGCGACATCGTCACCCTGGTGGAGAAGGCGCAGCAGCAGTTCGACGCCGAGGCGGCTGCCAAGGCCCAGGAGAAGATGGCGAAGGGCAAGTTCGACTTCGACGATTTCCTCGGCCAGCTCCAGTCGATGCAGAAGATGGGGCCGATGAAGGAGATCCTCAAGTTGATCCCCGGCGTCGGATCGGCCCTGAAAGACCTGCAGATCGACGAGAACGAGCTCACCCACGTCCGCGGCATCATCCACTCGATGACGAAGAGGGAGCGTAAGGACCCCGACATCATCGACGCCTCGCGGCGCCGCCGGATCGCCAGGGGCGCCGGCGTCGAGCCGCAGGACGTCTCGGGGCTGGTCAAGCAGTTCAGCCAGATGCGCGACATGATGAAAGAAATGTCCAAGATGGGCCTGCGCCAGCGGATGGGGCTGGCCAGCCAGATCGGCAAGATGGGCATGCTCGGCGGCAAGCTGCCGCAGATCAAGGCCGCGGCCGGGGCGAACCCGGCCATGGAGCGTCGCCGCAAGGAGCAGCGTCGCAAGGAACGCAAGAAGCATCGGAGGTAACTGATGGTCAAGTTGAGACTGAAGAGGACGGGGCGGCGGCACCAGCCGTACTATCGGATTGTCGCGATGGACCTGAAGCAGCGTCGCGACGGTGAGCCGATCGAGGAGCTGGGCCTCTACAACCCGCTGGAGAAGGATGTCACCAAGCGGGTGGTGCTCAACGCGGAGCGGGCCGCCCACTGGCTCAAGGCCGGCGCCAAGCCGAGCGAGACCGTCGCGAAGCTGCTGAAAAAGGCCGGCGTGGTCAAGGCGGCCCCGGCCAAGGCGTAGGCGGTCGTCCGGCCCGGCGCACTGGCCAGACAATCCCTCGGCTTGGGACAGGGCTGCCAGTGGCGCCCGGCGGGTGCGGTGCTGCGATGCGGATTGACGTGCTGACATTGTTTCCCGAGGCGGTCGAGCCGTTCTTCGCCGCCAGCATCGTCGGGCGAGCCGTGGAGGCCGGGCGGGTCCGGATCGTGTGCACGGATTTCCGCGACTTCGCCACCGACAAGCATCGCAGCGTCGACGACAAGCCCTTCGGCGGCGGGGCCGGCATGGTGCTCATGCCCGCGCCGATCTTCGCGGCTGTCGAGCACGCCGAGGCGCAGGACCCGGCGCCGGCCACGCGGATCCTGCTGACGCCGCAGGGCCGCCGGTTCGACCAGGCGATGGCTCGGCAGCTGGCGACGCACGAGCGGCTGTTGTTGATCTGCGGGCACTACGAGGGCTTCGACGAGCGGATTCGCACGGGCCTGGCGCCGCTGGAGGTCAGCATTGGTGACTTCGTGCTCTCCGGCGGCGAACCGGCGGCGATGGTCCTGGTCGACGCGGTCGTGCGGCTGATCCCGGGCGCCGTCGGCGGCGAGCAGACCCTCGAGGAGGAGTCCTTCACCGAGGGCCTGCTGGAGTATCCGCAGTACACGCGGCCGCGAAACTTTCGCGGCATGGAGGCCCCGGAGGTGCTCATCAGCGGCCACCACAAGAACGTGGCCGCCTGGCGCCGGGCCGAGGCCCTCAAGCGGACGTGGCAGCGGCGGCCGGACCTGGTCCGGGCCAACCCGAAGCTGTTGGAGGAATTGCGGCGGGTGCTGGCGGAGGCGGGGCAGGCGGAATTGGATGGGCCGGATGCGCCCCCGGGCGCCCGGCGTTTACGGATACGACGGATTATTGAGGACAGTTGTGGGAACGATGCCCCGGCGGCTACGACCCCGGCGGCAACCTGTGGAGAAGTGAGTCATGAACCGAGCCAAGCTCATCGCAATCGCCGAGGGTCCGGACCGCAAGAGCGAGGTCCCCTCGCTGGAGATCGGCGACAACGTCACCGTGCACGTGCGGATCAAGGAAGGCAACAAAGAGCGCCTGCAGCCGTTCTCCGGCGTGGTCATCGCCCGCCAGGGGGCGGGCGTCACGGAGACTTTCACGGTCCGGCGGATCGTCGAGAACGAGGGCGTGGAGCGCGTCTTCCCGATCCACAGCCCGTCGGTCGCCAAGGTCGAGGTGACCCGCCACGGCATGGTCAACCGCGCGAAGCTCTACTTCCTGCGCGACCGCGTCGGCAAGGCCACCCGCCTCCGCGAACGGCACGCCAAGAAGGCCGAGGCACCCCAGGCGCCGCAGCAGCAATCGCTGCTGCCGTGTTGCGCAACCGGTCGGACCCCTTGTGAGACTATGCCCCAGCAGCACAAGGACATCACGGGTCGCCGAGGCGAACGCATCGCCAGGCGCTTTCTCCGGTGGCGCCGAGGCTACCGGATCATCGAAAGCAACTGGCGATCGTCTCGTCTCGGCGAACTGGATATTGTCGCCCTCGACGGCCAGGTGCTCGTGTTCGTCGAGGTGAAATCGTGTGAAGAGGACGCCCTGACTGTCCCCGAGGACGCGATCACCCCCGACAAGCGGCAACGCCTCCGGCAACTGGCCCGGACGTTCTGCGGCCACTACGGTCTCGACCACCTGCCTTGCCGGTTCGACGTGTTGGCGGTGACGCTGCGCCCCTGGCCCCGGCCGGCGAAGGTGACGCACTACAAGGATGCGTTCTAGTTTGCTGATCGACACACACTGCCACCTGACCGATCCTGGACTGCTGGCGCAGCACGCCGACGTGCTGGCCCGCGCCGCGGCCGCGGGCGTGACGCGGATGGTCACGGTGGCTACAAGTCCCGCCGATTGGGACGCCGCCTCGTCGCTCGTGGCCGCCAGCGACAGGCTGTACATGGCCGCCGCGCTGCACCCGCACAAGGCGGGCCAGTTTGCCCCGGGCCTGATCGAGGCGCTGGAGGCCGTGCAGGCCCGGCCCAAGGTCCTGGCCGTTGGTGAGATCGGGCTGGAATATCACTACGACTTCAGTCCGCGTGACCGCCAGCACGAGGTCTTCGCGGCGCAGCTGCACCTGGCCCGGCGGCTCAAGCGGCCCGTGATCGTCCACAGCCGCGAGGCGATGGCCGATACGCTGGCGATCCTGGACGAGCAGGGTATGGCCGATTGGCCGCTGGTGTTTCACTGCTTTACCAGCGGACCAGCCGAGGCCCGCGAGGTCCTGCGGCGCGGCTGGTACATCTCGCTGGCCGGCGTGGTGACGTTCAAGAGCGCCGGCGACGTCCGGGAGGCCGCGAAGCTTGTGCCTCCGGACAGGCTGCTGTTCGAGACGGACAGCCCGTACCTGACGCCCGAGCCGGTCCGCCGCGTGCGGCCCAACGAGCCATCGTACGTGGTGCACACCGCGCGGTTCCTGGCGCAGCTGCGCGGCGTGCGTTACGAGGACCTGGCGGCTGCGTGCTGGGCAAACGCCCACCGGTTCTTCGGCCTGGACACGGCGCCGCTGGGGCAGTAGGGCCGCGAAGAGTTGAGCAGTAGAGGGCCGAGCAGAGCCTGGTGCCGGGTGCCACGCCTGCGGTGTCCGCAGGCGTGCATGCGGCATAGCATGGGTGCCATGGTCCTGCGCCGTTGCAGGACCATGCTGCTCGAAGCGGCATTTCGACTCACTGTGGAGTCTAGGGCAAGGAGGTTCAGAATATCATGGCAAACTGTTTGGTCACCGGCGGAGCCGGTTTCATCGGTTCGCACATTGTCGAGCGGCTCGTCAGTCTCGGCCACCGCGTCCGCGTCCTGGACAACCTGGCCACGGGCAACCTGCAGAACCTGCAGGCCGTCCGCGACCGCGTCGAGATGCTCCAGGCCGACGTGGCCGACCCCGACGTCTGCCGCCGGTCGGTCCAGGACATGCAGTGGGTCTTTCACGAGGCGGCGGCGGTGTCGGTGCCATTCTCGGTGGAACACCCGGACCAGACGCACCGGGTCAACGTGGATGGGACCTTCTACCTGCTCGAGGCGGCGCGGCACGCCAAGGTCGACCGCTTCGTCTTCGCCGCCAGCAGCAGCGCCTACGGCGATGACCCCGACAGCGCCGCCAAGCGCGAGGGCAACCTGCCCCGCCCGCTGAGCCCCTACGCCGTCAGCAAATTGCTCGGCGAGCACTACTGCCGCGTCTTCGCCCTCTGCTACGATATGAAGACCGTCGCCCTGCGCTACTTCAACGTCTTCGGGCCTCGCCAGAACCCCAAGAGCCAGTACGCCGCCGCCATCCCGGCCTTTGTGACCATGATGATGGCCGGCCGCGCCCCCACGATCTACGGCGACGGCGAGCAGACCCGCGACTTCACCTTCATCGAGAACGTCGTGGAGGCCAACCTGCTGGCCGCCCGGGCCGACGGCGCCGCCGGGCAGGTCTTCAACGTCGCCACCGGGCATTCCTGTTCGGTCAACTCCGTCATCACCGCGATCAACCGCATTCTCGGCAAGAATCTCCAGCCGTCATATACCTCCGAGAGGGCCGGCGACGTCAAACACAGTTTGGCCGATATCTCCTTGGCTGCACGTCTCTTGAAGTACCAGCCGCGGGTCTCTTTCGAGCAGGGACTGGCCGAGACGGTTCGGTGGTATCTCCAGCAGGCCCCCGGCGGCGCCGGCCGCTGAAACCGGCCTTGCCGCACGGCCCGATCGGGCAGGTTTCCGCGCGAGGCTTGCTAGCGGTGGCCGTTGGGCTTAGACTTTTCTGGTGGCCTTTCGAAGTTTTACCGTCGTTGCGTTGTTGCTGCTGTTGTTGGCGCTGTAGCTGTTGCAGGGCCGGACCGAGAATCCAAGGAGGCAGTCACGTGCAGGAAGCGAGCACACGGAGCATCTACAACGTCTGGGCCCATTTCTACGACCATACGATGGGACGGGGCGTGCAGCGCCGCCAGCAGTCTGGCCATCGATCGGATGAACATCCAGTCCGGCCAGAGGATCCTGGACGTCGGGATCGGCACGGGCCTGTCGCTGGACCTGTATCCTCAGCACTGCCGCGTCACCGGAATCGATATCTCCGAGGGAATGCTCGCCAAGGCCGCCAAGCGCATCGAGCAGTACGGCTATGCCTTCGCGGACCTGGCCGTGGCCGATGCCCTGCACCTGCCCTTTGCCGACGCGGCCTTCGATCACGTCTTCGTCACGCACGTGATCACGGTGGTCAGCGACCCGGTGCGGCTGGTCGAGGAGATGCGCCGCGTCTGCAAGGTCGGCGGCAAGATCGTCATCGTCAACCACTTCCTCTCGGGCAACCGCTTCGCCGCCGCCCTGGAAAAGCTCCTCCGCCCGATCTGCGAGAAGATCGGCTGGCGGAGCGACCTGTCGCTGGAGCACCTCGTCGAGCAGACCGGCCTGCAGGTGGACTACCGCTACAAACTCGACAGCGTCGATGTCTGGGAGACCGTGTTCGCGACCAATGACGGGCCGCGCGGCGCCACGATCGCCGCCTAGACGCCCCGGTTCTCCCGAATGTGCAGGACAACCAGACGGTCGGTGGTGTGCTGTGTCCCGACCGCCTTTGCGGATGAGTCGCCCCATGCAGCCCAGATTCATGCCCTTGGCCCGCTCCGCCGCCAAGCCGCCGCGCCTGCCGCTACCTGACCACGGCCGCCTTGCTCCTGCTGACGGCCAGCCTGTGCGGCTGCGCCAGGCGCGGTGGTACCCCGATCTGCCGCAGGGCCAGAAGATCGCCCAGGCCGAGAAGCGCCCGATGATGCTGTACTTCTGGGACTGGCTCAGCCGCGACCGCGCCCGCGTCGAACTCGGTGTCTTCAACCAGCCGCAGGTGATCGCCGCCTTGCGCCGCACCGTCAACGTGCGGCTGGAGGTCGGCTGGTTTCGCGACCTGGCCCGACAGTATGACGTCCGCCAGCTACCGACCTTCATCCTGACCGACCCCGAGGGCGTCGAGATCGCCCGCCTGACCGGTGTCCCCACCCCCCAGGACTTCGCCGCCTGGCTCGACCAGGCATTACGGCACCGTGGCACGACGCAGCCTGCCGCCACTCGACCGGCCACTACCCAACCGCCCGCGACCCGACCCTGAACCCTTCCGCCGCCGTTGCCGGCTGTTCCCTGTAACCTGTTCCCTGTCCGCTTCTTCCTGAACCCTGAACCCCGAACCCTGAACCCTTCCCCGCCGCCATTCCCCCTCTCAGCATTGCCGTGGCAGATCCCCGACAGACCCGCTCCCAAGGCGATTTCCCCGTGTCCGAAACGCCTCCCCCGCTTGCTCAAGTTATCGGCCGCCCTTGCCGATGCAGCTGACGCCGGCAGGGCCCTGGGGGTCCTGCCAGCCGGGTCTGCACAAAGGCGAGTTTTGCTGTTCCGGTAAGGCCGGTGGACCCGATAAGTACGGCGACGACGGTGCCCGGCCCATCACGGCGCAATTCCGTGCCGTCGCCGGGATGCAGGGGACATTGCGAGGGCAACATGCAGATGCATTCGCGCATGCGAGTGTACACGCCGGTGCTCTGGTCGATCGGCCTGTTGGCAGCCGTTCCGGGTTGCCAGACGATCGCCAGCCGCATGGCGGCCGCGCCGGCGGAGCCAGCGCATGTCCAGAAGATGGAACAACCCGCGATGCTCGCGGTGCCAGCCGCCGAGCCGGTCGGCCACGCCAGGGTCCAGGTGGCCTCGGCCTCCGACCCCGACCTGGTCCTCTTCGGCACTGACCCCGCCCGGCAGATGGCCCCGGCCCAGCCGCGACCCCTCGTCTCGCTCCAGCAGCAGACCTTCACCGAGGTCGGCCGCGACTTCGACCCCGACCTCGACGCCGCCGGCAAACGGGTTGTCTTCGCCTCCACCCGCCACAGCCAGCGCCCGCGGCTCTACATGCAGAACGTCCACGGCAAGGCCGTCACCCAGCTGACCAACGATCCGGCCAGCCAGATCCAGCCGCGCTTCAGCCCGGATGGCAAGAAGGTCGCCTTCGCCTCGGACCGCGCCGGCCAGTGGGACATCTACATCCTGGATCTCGAGACCCACACCACCGTCCAGGTCACCCGCGACGAGGCCCACGAACTGGCCCCCAGCTGGAGCCCCGACGGCAAGTGGCTGGCCTACAGCCGGCTCTCCGCCGGCGGTCCCTGGGAGCTGTGGCTGATCAATCTGGAGGATGAGTCCGAGCGGTGCATCGGCCCGGGTCTGCTGGCCCGCTGGTCGCCCGACGGCACGCACCTGGTCTTCCAGCGCCCCCGCGAACGCGACGGCATGCTCTTCGGCGTCTGGACCGTCAAGGTCGTCGCCGGCGAGCCCAGCTGGCCCACCGAGATCGCCGCCGAACCCGACGCCGCCCTGATCTGCCCGACCTGGTCAGCCGACGGCAAGCAGATCGCCTTCTGCCGCGTGCCGGTCGAGGGCCTCTCCGGCGGCCTGGCCGAGGGTACCGCGCGGCCCAGCCGGGCGGACATCTACCTGGTCGACGCCGACGGGGCCAACCGCGTCCGTCTGACCGACGGCGGGGCCAATTTCGCCCCCTGCTTCTCGACCGAGGGGCGGCTGTACTTCTCCACCGACCGCGACGGGCGGGAGCGGATCTGGAGCCTGCGGCTGACCCCGCCGGCCCAGCCGAACCTGGCCCATGCCGCCGCGGCCCTGGATGAATGACTGCAACGTCCGAAAGCGCTCATGCGAGGCCCATTTCGGACCGATATTCCCTAAGGCAGGGCCGGTAACTTCGGACGGTTGCCGGAGATTCTCAAACGGCCAAGGCCGGTGGTCACGGATGATCGGGATCAGGCGTTACGTGCTGGCGGTGGCTCTGGTGGGCTGGGCTGGCTGCGCCGGCTGCCATAAGTCGGGCCATGCCGTCCCGGTGGCGATGGGTTACTTGGGCCGGCCCGTGACCTTCGCAATCGTGCCCGTCCAGGACCTTAGCGGCACCGGGGCATTGGATGTCCTGGCCATGACCGACATCCTGGCCTCCGAGCTGGCCCAGGTGCCCCAGGTGTCCGTGGTGCCGGTCAGCCAGACGGTGGCGGTGATGTTCGGCCAGGGCTGGCGAAGCCTGAGCAGTCCGCACCAGGCGCAGATCCTGGCGCGGATGCTCAATGCCGACGGCGTGATCGTCACGGCGGTCAGCGAATACGACCCCTACGACCCGCCCCGGCTGGGCCTGATCGCCGAGGTCTACCTGGTGGCGCCGCGGCAGGCGAGCAACCTGCCGGCCGAGGACGTGGATCGTCTCCCGGCGCCGCTGGCGAGTCGGCCGGCTGACCCGCAGGGGCCCGACCGGCAGGTGCAGCGGGTCTTCGACGCCCGCCAGCAGGCCGAGCAGGAGGCGATCCGCAAGTTCGCCCGGCGCGATGCCCACGGCTCGCATGAGTGGCAGGAGTATCTGCGGAGCCAGACGCAGTTCCTGCGGTATTGCAGCCGGCAGACCGTGCTGGACCTGGTCGGGGCCTCCCGCCCCCCGGCGGGCGAGGATGACGACTGAGGCCGAAGTGGGTGGATGAAGTGGTCGTACGACAGCGGTCAGCAGATGAAGCCTGGGAACTGGCGGCTGACTGCCGATTGCCGACCGCTAGCTGTTGACTGCTGACGGCTGACTGCTGACGCCGTCGGCTTCTTGGCGAACGGAGGTCTTTATGGACGTTGTCAGGCAGCTCTCGCTGATCAAGGGCAAGCATCGCTACGTGTTCCGCTACCGCGCGGGGTGCGAGGAGGAACTCGTCGATGCCCTGGCCGGCATGGCCAACGACCCGGCCTGCGACTTCGACTGGTTCGACGCCGCCGTCCTGTCCTACCAGATGGGCCGCCGGATCGACAAGGAACTCGAGCAACTGAAACACGATAAGGGGTGACGGCGGCGATACGGGACACGTGTGGCCGCCGCGGTGCCCGGGGCGGAGCCCCTGGCGAGTCTGTGGATGTTGCGGAGGCAACGAGCTGAGGTTTCGCCGTCGGATGCGATGACTGTCATGAAAAACCCGGAACTGATCGAACAATTCCTGAGCTACCTGCGGTACGAGCGGCACTTCTCCGAGCACACGGCCAAATGCTATGGGGCGGACCTCCAGCAGTTCTGCGAGTTCCTCCAGGGCGGCCCTGCCGCCGGCGGGGCGGCCGGCGACGGCTCGGCCTCGGCGACCGCCGTCGAAGCCCCCCCGGCCAAGGACCTCCACGCGGCCCTGGTCGGCATGGACACCTACGAGGTCCGGCGCTACCTGGCGCACCTGGCCGAGCAGCAGTACAGCCGCGCGACCATGGCCCGCAAGCTGGCGACGCTCCGCTCGTTTTACAAGTTCCTGATGCGCCGCGGGCACGTGCAGGCCAACCCCGTCGCCCCCATCCGCACCCCCAAGCAGGAGAAGCGCCTGCCCAAGTGCCTGACCATCGACGACGTTCCGCAAGCTCCTGGCCATGCCCGATGACGGCAGCCTCCTGGGCACCCGCGACCGCGCGATGCTCGAGACGCTCTACTCCACCGGCGTACGCGTGTCGGAGCTGTGTGACCTGAACCTCGAGGACGTCGACCTCATCGCCGGCGCCGTCCACGTCCGCGGCAAGGGCAAGAAGGAGCGGATCTCGCCCATCGGCTCATCCGCCGTCGAGTCGATCCAGCACTACCTGCGGATCCGCCAGGCCAGCCCCAAGAGCGGCTCGTTCGACCCCCGCGCCCTCTACGTCAACAAGCACGGCAAGCGCCTGAGCACCCGCTCGGTCCGCCGCAAGCTCGACAAGTACCTCATCGAGGCCGGCCTCGACCCGACCATCAGCCCGCACACCCTGCGCCACACCTTCGCCACCCACATGCTCAACAACGGCGCCGACCTGCGGGCGGTCCAGGAGCTGCTCGGCCACCAGTCGCTTTCCACCACGCAGATCTACACGCACCTGACGACCCAGCGGCTGCGCGACGCCTACCAGTCCGCCCACCCCCGTGCCGAAGGCGCCAACGGCAACAACGGCACGAACGGGACCAACGGCAACGGCCACGCCGCTGCCCTCGGCCACGGCGGCACCCTCAGCGCCAACCGGACGAACGAACCAGCCGCGGCGCACACCTAGGAATTGTCCCGACACCAACACTGACCAACCGGGTAGCACTGGCAGGCAAGCTGCCAGTGCTTCTCCTTTGCTGAGTCCGTAGCCACGCACTCTGCGGTAATATGTGGCACAACCGCCCTCGGCCGTGGCCCTTGCGGCCTGGCCACGCCCGGCGTCGGTGCCCTGTCAGAAGAACCACGCGCAACAAACAATGATCGTCCGCGTCTGTTTTCTGTCGGCCCTATCTATTCAAAGGTGGGTTCTGTTCTTCCGGCAGGCGTGCGGCATCGCCGATCACGGCTGCTGGGCTCGGCGCAGGTTTCGGCCCCATGCTTGGTTGCTCCGTCTGCGGCATCGCTGGAGGTTGTTCTCCGTGGCGCCCGAGGAGGTAGCCGACGATCGTGCCGAGCAAGCCAATCGCTGGAACGATTTGCCTGTCGGTGTATCCGGCTACAACCAGAAACACGACGCAGATGATGATGACGAGGACGACAAACATCGGCAGAACATTGTCGCTCTTGACGTGATTGGCGCGGACCAGCCGAACCGTCAAGAGCAGGACGAATACCCCAAAGAGCAAAACGATCGTGCTGATCGTCATGGCATTCGAGACAGACCACCAGCCGGCTTGCGCACCTGTGGTCGAAAGCGGTCCGGCAGTGGCATCCGCCCTGGCCTCAGCGAGCGTTCGGCCCAGAGCCTCAGCCTCCGGCTGTTCCGTCAACGGGCATTTGCATCCCTCCGATCCGTCTGCGACTGTGGCGCCGCGGCCACACTTGGTTGTGTCTGGGGATTTCTAAGAGAGCGCATAAAAGCGGTATAGGACCTATCTGCCCCGAGCAACGACTCCACTGTCTGCGGCTCGTACTTAAACAAGCTTCTTGCCAAGTCCCTGATTACATCGTCCTGTGCGGAGATGAGTTTGTCCTGCCTCTTAATCTGCCCTTCGAGGTCAGCAATCGTCTCTTGGCGTCCTTGGTTCCTCCTATGCTCTCCACCCTCTCCAGGAATGCTTTTGATTTGATCCTGAGGCTGAATCTGAGGCCGTGTCCATCCTTGATTCAGGCCCTGGCTGAAAAGGCCTCCCTGAACAACTACGACGATAAGCAACGCCAATCCCAGCTTCCTCATCACATGACTCCTCTCGTCACGCGGACGCTCTCCGCAACGTGATCCCGCCCGATCGACGCGTGCCTCCTCGTACGCTGAACATATGGCATAGGTGTACAAGAGGCATCTTGCCTGTAGCGTACACCTTTTGCAAGGCAAGTAGAGCACGAGTGACAGCACCTGACATCCCTAGGGCTGATTCCCTAGGGTGTGCCGCATCCTTGCCGCCTACGCCACATCCAGCCACCGCCGTTTTGCCCCTAAGGGTGTAAACACGCGTGTCCTGTACCTCTATGGAGGGGCAGCACGAAGGATCGTGCAGCTTCCCAAGAGGCGACAAGCTGGGGGAGACACCAGGCGAGGCAAAGAGAGTCCTCAGCGATGTACGCAGCGCGGGCTATTGCCCACCAAGGCCGTTGCAGTGTTGTTGGCTGTTGCCGTTGCTGTGAACAACCGACCGTTAGCAATCAGCACCCGTTGACCGCCTTCACCAGCGCCTCCACGTTCTCAAACGGCGCATCGTTCTCGATCTCCACGTAGAAGATCGCCCCGCCTCCCAGCCTCATGTGGATGTCCCGGTAGCGCTTGACCGTCTCGCGGATCTCGTGCGGCGTACCCCGCGGCACCAGCCGCTGGCGGTCCATGTGCAGGAACAGTACCGTCCGGTTGGCCGCCGCCTCCTTCGCAAGACCCTCCGCGTCGTACAGCCCGATTTGGTGCCACAGCCCGTCGATGCCCACGTCCACCAGGTCGCCGTACAGCGGGTGCACCGCCCCGCACGAGTGGTAGAAGACCTTCACCCCCGCCCGCTTGACCGGCTCCATCAACGACGCCAGCCGCGGCTTGAACACCCGTCCGAACACCGCCGGCGAAACAAGCAGCGAGTCCTGCGTGCCCCAGTCGTCCGCGAACATCACCACGTCCGCGCCCGTCGCCACCGCGTATTCCAGCTGCCGGCGGCAGCGATCCACCAGCCGGTCCAGCAGCCGCATCGTTGCCGGCTCCCCGACCGTCACGTCCACCAGCACGTCCTCGAATGGCCGCAACCCGCACAGCGGCTCGAACAGCGACGCCCCCGTCCCCCATACCAGGTACTGTTTCTTCAGCTCCGCCGTATGCTGCTTCGCCTGCTCGAACGCCTCCCCGCGACACGCCGCTGGCGGCGGCAGCTCGTACGCGTCCATCCTATCAGCCGATGGGATGGCATACTCGTGCGGATGGCCCCACACCCCGAAGATCCGGTACTCCCGGACGGTGCCCCAGTCGTCCTTCTTGAACTCGTGGTACCGCCCGTCCGCGTCGAACGCCTCCGCCGGCGGCTGCGGGATCGTATCGAACGTGATGGGATTGTCCGGCGGGTACGCCCGAAACAGGTCGATCAGCTTCTGCCCGTGCACGTACAACCCGGCCGGCGACGGGTGGTAATACACCGGCAGCCGATCCGGGCCGTCAAACGCAAACGCCTTGAGCATCCTCTCCCGTGGGGTCACCGCATGCACCTCCTGGACGCGTAACCTTCTGGCCGCATTATCAACAGTCGTCGCAAGGACGCCGATGCGTACAGCGCCGACTCCAGGAAGGTGCAGGACGCCCAACGCAAGATTAGGGAACGTTGGGGAACCGACTGGCTTCACTTCAGCCATCAGCTAGGCTGGCACGCAGCCCACGCCAGCACTGGCGAACATCCGCCCGCCGTGTGACTCGATCGTCTCCCTTACAGCCTTGTAGTTGTTCCTCGGGGGCTTTGCTCGAGGGTGAGAGAAATATCGAGCTACAGCCTTCGCGAGGCCCTCAGGCTGCCTTGACTTAGACTGCGGGCGACTCTCCCGCAAGAGCTCGTCCACAGCCTTCCGAGCGTGCGTGCGCAACGATACGACACTGACTTTCATGCTCCTCACGTCAAGTTCGATCGCGTACAGGCGGTCGCTGTTACGCCCGAGACTGAAACGCGTGACCTGGTCGTGCTGGTGGGTCACCCCATCTTCCTGATCACTGTCAATGTACCGAAACTCTATTCGGAACCAACCCGTCGTCTCGTTGTAATATCCTCTGTACGCTTCAGGAATGTCGTATGGGAGACCAGTAGACGTTGACCTCGGCACCACGAAGGCCCTTGGGCTGCCGAGTCGCACCCTCGATCTGTTGCGGGGCCACCTCAACCCAATCTGCCATGGTCAGTTCTCCCATAAGACTCCACTGATGATACGTGCCATCATCACGTAGGGTTCTCGATCTTCACCGACCTGTCGTATTGTATTCGTCCCGCGGCTATCCAGCACGACGACACCCCAGAGGCGCCCTCCGACCCGAACGGGGATGCCAACGTATGACCTAGCCTTCGGCCGATGCCGCTGAGCCCACTCCGAAGAAACGTAGGTCCTTCGAGCGTAGTCGGCCACGTGCGTTAGCGGTGCGACAGCGCAACTTATGTCCGGCAAATCAGTTACAGTCAGTATACTGTCCGCAGACCAGACATGTCCAGCGATGCCCTCCGCTCTATCAGCATCGTCAGGCGCGAACCATTTCGTCTTGCTCTTCTGCGTTGTGTGATCCGATCGGCAGTACTGAACGAGATACCTGCCATTGTGGCGAAAGAGCGTCACTCTGTGATGGTGTCGCGGATCACCGTCTACGTTCTGAAATACCAAGCCACGGAAAACGTCCAGCACCTTCTTCACCGCTGCCAACTGGGCAGGGTCGCGCGTCAGCCTCAGAATCACCTTGGCGGCGATCAGTACTCCGCTTGTTCCCAGGATCAACGTCACTGCATTCTGCTGAGTCCACGTAATCGTTTCTCGGGCCCACCCTGGCCAATTGGACAGCTGTGTCTGGCTAGGCGTCAATAGCGCCGCCAGACCTATGTTGAGAGGCCCGACAGCCCAGTTGGCAAACTCAGCTGCTTTTCGCACCCATCGGTGCCATGTCAACTGCGCCATGAGAAACGTCCTGTTGCACGCGTATCCCCTCCGCGCAAGACCTGCGTCTACGGCCCAGAAGCATTCATGCTACCAAAAGTTAACATCGGTGCAATAGGCCTTTCGTTCCCCACATGAAGCCCCGGGACCCGTTGCCCGTTGCTCGCACGCCGCTACCCGTTACCCGGCCCCGACCAGCTTCTCCGCCAAACTCGCTCCCGTCCCGCTGTAGACCTTCACAATCTCGCCCGTCATGAACGGGTCCAGCGACGTTGTCGGCATCGGGTAGCACCGCACCACCGGCCCGCACAGCACCCGCGGCACCGGCGGCGTCCCCTCCACCGCCACCGGCACCGTTACCAGGTGCGGCCCGTACTGCGAATCCTCGTCCACCACGTCGATCACCAGCATCAGCCGCACGCCGACCGTTCCCGTCGACGCCGGCGGCGCCGCCGCGGCTACGGCCGCCTCCCGCCGCTGACGCCATCGATCCATCGTCTGTCGGGTCTGTGCGTCCAGTAACTCACTCTGCATCGGCCACCTCGCTACTTGCCGCCTCGAACTCCATCGTCCCCGACCAGCCGGCCGGCGTCGCATCCGTCCTCGCCGTCGCCTCCGTCCCGGGTCCCTCGCCCGCTCGACTCGCCGCCCGCACCTCGAACCGCACCCGCAGCCCCTCCGCGTACGGCCCGCTCGTCCACGCATACGTATTGCGCCGAATCCCCCAGGCCACGATGCCAGCCGGCTCGCCGTAGTCGATCTGCCCCGTCCCGTTGTCGTGGTAGATGCGGAACTCCACCGGCGCCTCCGCCTCGCATGCCGGGCAGTATCGCCACGACACGCGGATCCGCCCCCCGCCGGCCGCATCCGCCCACGCCCGCTCCACGTCCCCCGGCAAGCCCCCCGCCACCGCGCCGTCCGCATCCAGGACCAGTCCGACCGCCGGCGCCGCCCGCCCCTCGAGCCCTCCCGGCCCGAAGGCCGCCGCCCCGTACCAGTACGACCCCGCCCGCGGCTCGATCCAGCTGTATTGCCATATCTCTATAGCAGCCTGCGCAGCCGTGCCGACAACCAGGCCCGCACCGATCGCCTCGTGCGTCCCCTGGCGGCGGTACAGAAGGCACCCGCCCCTCACCCGCGTCCAGAACCACCCGCCCGTCAGGATCAGCCCGCTGGCCAGCCCCTTGTGCGTCAGGCCGCCCGAGAGCGGCTGCCACCAGCGGTCCCACTTGCTCGCCAGGTCGCTCGCCATCCCCGCACCCCCACTACACTTCCTCGACGATCAGCACGCCGTCCTCTTCGTCCGGCTGGAGCGTCTTGAGCACCGCCGCACCGTCGCTGTCGTAGATGCGGATCCGACCCGTCGCCACCTCCTGGGTCCGCTTGCCAGCCACCGCCTGGCGGACCAGATTCACCTCCGCCGCCAGGCTGCCCGCCTGCGCCTTGCACGGGGCGACCGCCGCCCGCAGCACGAGTTCGGCCTGCCGCTGCATCGCCTGCTCGCTCAAGGTTACCGCTACGTACCGCTCCGCGCCGCTCAGCGTGCTGCCCCCGTCGATCACACCGACCAGGTCCCCAGCGTCCCACGGCGCCGTGCCGGCCTCCGCCTGGAACCGGTACCACCCGCCGCCGATCGCCACGATCGCCGGGGCCTGGCCCAGCCGGCTGGTCCCGCCCGTGTCATACAAACTGTTCCAGACCGGCGTCAGCTCCGTTGCCGGCGCCCCCGACCGACTGAAATACACCAGGAATGTCGCCACACCCAAGCCCTCCCGCTACACCGTCCGCCAGTCAGAGCCGCCCGGTATCGGCGGGTCGTCTACCATCGCCGTTCGACCCGCTACCCGTAACCCGTGTCCCGTGACCCGTAACCCGTAACCCGTTACCCGTAGCCCGTTACCCGTCACGTGGGCTGCACCGCTCGAAACGCCGCGTACGGCCGGGCATCCACGATCGTCGCCCACCCGGCCTGCACCGTCACTTGCGCCAGCGGCACGAAGGTGGATCCCGTACCCGGCCAGGCCGCCTGCACTTGCAGCACACCTTGGGCATCCAGGTAGATAACCTTGGCCGCCCCGGGCGGCACAGCGACGCCCGTGGCCCCCTCGAACGTGTGCATCGCGTCGTTCATCCAATAGCACATGGGGTACACCCCGACCTTGCTGCCGCCCTCGTCCACGACGCGCCCCTGGTTCCACGCCGCCACGATCTGCAGCAATCGCCGCTGCGCCGGTTGTACTGGATCTCCAGCGGCGGACTGCTCGTCGGCCCCGTCCCCTTTGGGATGTAGGGCATCCCCGTCGCCGGGTCCGTCGTCCCACCCAGCTGCGACACCTCCGCATCGCTCGGCCAGACCTCCACCGGGTAAACTTCCGCCATCGAATTGCTCCCCTCTTATGTGTTTGCCTCTGTGCCTCGGCGGTGAAACTGTCGTTGCCGTTTCACATTGTCACATTGTCACGTTGTCATTTGCAGCGCGCCTCTCGCCGCCTCCCAGCGCAGCGGCCCCACCGGCCCCGGCGCCGCGTTGATCGTGACCGACCCCTCCGCCACGACCGGCGCGTCATCCTGCCCCGGCGTTTCCTCCGCCAGGGCACGTGCCGTCACCCGCATGCACGAGCCATGCGCCACCACCGCATCGACCCGCACCTCGCCTCCCAGGTGCCAGCCCTGCTCCCACGATTCGACCAGCCACACGCTGCAGCGCCTCGCCCCCAGCCACGCCCCGGCCTGCAACCCCTCTCCCAGCCAGCACGCCGCCTCCACCCGCAGACTCGCACGCCCCGACAAGTGCCGGACTCGCCGCCCCGGCCGGCGACACCTCCACCCGGCACGCCCGCGCCGCAGACTCGCCCACCAGCACCACGCTGATTCGCAGGTGTTCCATCGCTGCCTACTCCCCCCACGCCCGCGTGAACTCCGCATCCCCGCAGCGATACTCGATCCGGTTGATGACCGGCAGCGCCTCCGACAGCGTCCGCTCGTACAGCCGCGCCTGCGGCCACGACAGGCCCCAAACCCGCTGGCCCAGCTCCACGTCCAGGCGCACCCCCGGCAGACGCACCTCCAGGTTGAACGGTCGCCCGCCATCCAGGCCTTGCCGCGCCAACGCCACCGCTGCTGCGCCGCTGTCGACGTCCGGACCGGCCAGCTCCGCCTCGCGCAGCACGTTCGTCGCCCCGTCCGCCGATCGGTATGGCAAGGCATGCTCGGCCAGCACCACCCCGCCGCTCGCCATCGCCGCTGCGTCCGGGTCAGCCGCCCGCCCCGTCACCCGCTCGTCCGCCTCGACCACCGCCGTCACGCGCACCCGCGCCTGCTGATCGATCAGGCTGTACCAGAAATTGCTCAGCCGCGCCGACACCCCCGGTGGACTGACCGTGCACAAACTCTCCGCATCCAGCACCAGCCCGCATTCGTCCCCCAGCACCCGCAGCGCCCCGGTGTACGCCGACCAGGTCGCCCCGCCGTCGAAGCTGACCTCCACAGCCGCCGCTAGTGGCTGCCCCTCGGCGCTTTGCGTGACCGGGTCCAGGAACCGCCGCGGTCGCACCATCCAGCCTTCGGGATTGGCCACGCGCTCGGCCAGCACCGTCTCGAACCGGAACGGCTGGTAATCGTCGAACGGCGCGTAGCGATTGTAGAGGGCGCCGTCGTAGCGACCGTGCTCGTTGAGTACCCACTTGCGGCCCACGTCCTGGTGGATCGCGAAGTCTTGCCCCTTGCGATCGTACGCCCGGAACCACGCGTCCTGCTGCGCGTCCTTGCCCAGCGCCTCGACGTCCTCCGGCAACAGGGCCTGCTCCTTGCGAGCCGACCGATCGGCCGGTTGCACGGCGTCCACCTCGGCCACCGGCATCCAGCCCGGTACCAGCTCGACCGTCACCTCGTGCTGCTTCGCCCCGCCCAGCACGACCAGCTGGCTCACGCCCGCCGACAGGCGCCGCGTCAGCCGCCCGGCGGTGACGCAGCCGGCTGGCTCGGGTCGGCTGCCGTCCACCCGCGAGGCGCTCGCCAGCTCGAACTCCGCGCCGCTCCCTGCCCGTCGCTCCAGAGGCGGACCTGGCAACGCAGCAGTCCGCCCGCCCCCGCCGGGTCGATGTGCCAGTGCAGTCCCGTGCTCCGCACCAGCCGCGCCAGCGCGTCGATCGCGCCGAGGCCCTCGCCGGCAAAGCTCTCCACCGGCCCGCGCAGCGCCCACTCCAGCGGCTCGCCCTCCCGCAGGTACTCCCGCTCCAGCTCGGAGTGTTCCGCGCTCTCCTGCGTCGCCCGCAGCAGGTCGTCCACGTCCAGCCACGGGTGCCGGCCCAGGTAGAACCACGCCAGGTACCGCAGCGCCCGCCCCACGGTCCATGACACGGCCTCCGCGTCGTCGTCGTGCGTGAACACGTGGATCGGCTGCTCGCTGCCGTCCGCCAGCCGCACCGTGATCGGCGCCGCTGCGCAGTTGTACCGCCCGTCCGGATTGAACAGGCACTCCAGCCCATCGACCAGCGACGCCCTGTCGCCGCTGCCGCCCGCCGGCCAGTCCTGACGTGTCCGGCCGTAGCGCCCGTAGATGGCCAGGTCCGCCTGTCGTCGCAGGGAACTCGCCAGGCCCTCCAGCCGCACCAGGGTCCGCTCCCCGCCGGCTGCCGCATCGAATTGCCGCTCGATGAGCGCCGGGCATCCGCAGAACAGGTAGCGCTCGGCGTCGGCCCCGTGGGCCGTCACCGCTACCCGCCGCGCAGCGGACCAGCCGCCCCAGGCGTCGCGCCCCTCGGCTGGCGGCGCTGTCGCCAGCAGCGCATGCTCGTCCTGCCCATCGGCTGCGCGGACCACCTCGAGCACCTGGCCATCCGCCAGCGGCTCGAACACCCCCGCGGCCACGGCCGTCTCCACCTCGGCCCGGCACTGCTCCGCCAGGACCGCCTCGATCGTCGCGATCGTGCTCGTTGTCATTGCCGGTATTGCTCGAATTCCACCTGCACCTGCTGCCCCGAAAGTCCCAGGATCGGCCGCGCCAGCCGCGCTCCCGTCCTTTGCCAGGCGACCATCGCCACGTCCGGCCACTCCCGCCCCGGCCCCGCCGACAGCGTGTGCAATCGCCGATCCACCAGCAATCCGTCCAGGACCTGCTCGATCCCCGCCAGCTGCGCCTCGTCCGCCGCCCACAGCGTCCCAGCCAGCACGATCCGGCAGGGCCCGCACCCTTGCCACTTTGCCCAGCACTGCTCGCTGCCGGCCAGCCGCTCCGCCTGCCACCGCGCGGCATCCGCCGCCTGCGTCACTCGCACGATCGACCGTCCGCCCACCAGGTCCTGCCCGTCCAGCAGGATCTGCTCGCCGGCCGCCGGCACCTCGTATTCCTGCTGCAACGCCACCAGTCGGCCGTCCGCGTGAACCAGCCGCTGCAGATCCAGCCACGCCCCCGCGGTGCCCGCCAGGTCGGCTGCCGCCAGCGCCCGGGCTACCGACTCGGCCAGCTCGTACGCCCCCGCCGTGCCGGTTGTGCCGCGCCATGCCGCCGGTTGTCCGCGGAGGTCCTCGGCAATCAGCAGCGCCTGCGCCCGGGCCAGCACCCCGTCCTTGTCCCCGCCGATCCGCTCGATCGCGTAGAACAGCGCCGGCTTGTCAGCCGCCAGCATCTCCGCTGGCACCGGCGAGCGCCCCTGTGCCCGCAGGGGTCCGGCCGTCCGCAGCAAGCGCCGCCCCCCGGCCGTAAGCCCCTCCAGCCGCGCCTGGATCGCCCCATCCAGATCCTTCAGCCAGTCCATCTCGCTCCTCCCGCCACGGGTGCCACTGGCAGCTTGCCTGCCAGTGCCGCCGGTGCCCTCACCGGCGGGTCCGGTCCCCTGTTCTACTGTCCACTGCTCTACTCTCTCGCCGCGCAAGCGGCGCCGGGTGCCACGCCTGTGGTACTTGCAGGCGTGCCTCCTATCCCGGGTGGACCATGTCCTCACGACAGTCTACAACCGCCGCCCCCGCCGGAGCGACCCACCGGAGCTTTCGCTGCGCCGGAAAACCCGCCGCGGCCCGCTGGCTTCCGCCACCACGCCCGTGGACACGGTCTCCTGCGCCGCCTGTGAGAGCGGCAGGTGCGCCCGGCCGACCAGGAAGTCGTGCAGCCACTGCCGCGCCGCCGCCGCCTTCTGCCGCACGTCCTCGGGCACCGGGGGCCGCCGCGCGTGCAGCCGGTGCTCCGCCAGGTCCAGCGTCAGCGCCCGCAGCAGGCCCGCCGCGTCCGGCTCGGTCGACACGTCCACCGGCACCGCGCAGTGCGCCACGAGCCGGCTGTCGATCTCGGCCGTCGCCGCGGCCAGGGCCTCGACCGCGCGTTCGGCGTTCGGCGTGCCGGCGCCCTCATCGTCGGTCAGCTGCAGGTAGTTGGCCGGTCCCAGCCGCGCCGCAAGATCGTCCGTCGTCGCGTAGCTCATCGTCTTCCCCCTACGGCTCCACCCTCCACCGCTCTACTCTCTGGCCGCCCCCACGCCCTGCGGGCCGCGGGGGCGGCCCCCCCATCCGCTACGTGAACTGCACCTGCACCGCGTGCTGCCAGTAGCCATACGCCATGCAGTACCGCGCCCGCACGCCGTACAGGAACTTCTCCCGGCGGAACGCCTCGTCGCTGCTGTCGGCCAGGCTGCCGAACTCCACCGGCTCACGGTCCTGGAAGATGAACGGCCGGACCACCCCGTCGGTCTTCAGCAGGTACCACTTCGTGGCATCGGTCAGCCACGGCAGGCTGATGACCCGCGCCACGCCCTGCAGCACGTTGCTGGTGCTGGCCACCAGCGTGGCGTTGATGGCCTCCAGGGCGGTGAAGTACATCGTCGGCGGCACCACGCAGGCCAGCCCGCTCACCTGCAGGACCATCGGCGCGCCCTGGTCGTCCTTGAACGTCAGCGTCCGCGCGATCGCCTGCTTGACCGACGACTTGTACTCATCGACCGTCGGCGTATCGGCCACGGCAATGTTGACCGACAGGCAGTTGCTCTGCGACCCGCTGGCGCCGCTGGAGTGTGAGTCATTGAAGAACGTCACCCCGTCGTAGCTGTTGTAGCCCGTCGTCGCGCCGTTGGCCAGCAGATCGGCGATCAGGTAGTCCTTGTGCGTCGCGGCCCGCATCGCCAGCTCGCCGATCCGCGGACGGATCTGGCCGGTCTGGTCGTCGGACACCTCATCGCGGTCGATCTCCAGCGTCGCCTCGTACTTGAGGTTGGATACGCTGTAGCTCTCGCTCCGCAGCCCCCTGGCCAGCCGGCCGGTGCCCCACTCACGCATCAGCGGTACCGTGCCCAGCCAGCGGTAGTTCTCGGTGTCGGTTGTACTGACGATCCGCGTGGCCAGGTCCTGGTAGTACGACGGCGCCGAGCGGAATCGCTCGAAGAACTCGCTTCGCAACCCCTTGGTCAACAGTCCCGTGTTTACGACTGCCATATGTCCCTCCCGTTTATGTCTGTTATTGGGAGCCCGCGGGTGAACCGGGTTGCCGTTTCGGCCCGCCTCCTGCTCCCCTGATCTCGTGCTCTCCTGTTCCCGGCGTCGCCTACGCGACGACGTGATACGGATCCAGCCGCAGGATGATCTGCCCGCTGGACGGTACGTCCACGCAGATGCCCGCCAGGCTGTTGCCCGTGGCCGTGAACGTCAGCGTCGCATCGTCCGATGCGTAGACCGCCTTGCCGGTGTCGCCGCGGCCGGCGCCGCTGAGCGGCACCACGAAGTCCCCCTGCGTGTACACGCGAACGCACCGCTCGCCGTTGGCCCCGCTGGTGTTGTCGGCCCCGTCGTAGGCCAGGCCCGCGCACTTGTCGCCCGCCTGCAGGGCACGGCGCATACCGGCCGCTGTTGAGTCCCACGAACCCGCCCTTGAAGACCTTCGCCCCGGCCGCCAGCGCGTAGCGCCGGATCTCCTGGTCCACGAAATGTTCCACGTCTCGATTCGCCGTCAGTGCCATCCCGTCATTCCCTCCCGTTTGCCTCTGTGGTTGCCCTGGGTCCTGCCGACCCGTCTCTCGTCGTTCGACACCCGATCCCCGGAACCCGACACCTGTGTGTTGCCGTTCGTCCCGTCTTCTGTCGTTCGACCCGCGTTCCGCGTCCCGCGACCCGTCTCTTGCCGCTCGACACCCGAACCCCGGCACCCGATTCCCGAGTCGCCTACAATCCCTCCGCCGCCGCCAGCACCTCCAGCCCCGCCTGCTGCAGCGCCTCAGCCACGTACGCCCGTTCGCTGGTCAACTGCCGCAGCAGCACGTTGTCCTTCCACTCCCGGCGGGCCGCGGCGACCACGATCCGCCGCTGCGCCTGGTCGGGCCCTGTCGGACCGTCGGCCTGTGCTGGCGCCACCCGCTGCATCGGCACGACCACCGGCGCCTCGCGGACCCACTCCTCGAAGCCCGCGGGGTCGCGCGTGGCGTAACGCATCGCCCAGTCCTTCTGTGCCTCGCACACCTTTCCCGCCTGCATTGCGCAGGTCACCCGCTCGGTCGCCTCGCGCTGGCGGGCCTGCTCCAGCAGGTCCGACAACCGGCTGCACGCCTGCCGAATCACCTCCGGGCCTTCCGCCTGCTCGTTCAGCGAGAGCAACTGCCGCAACTGCCTGATCTGTTCCTGCATCGCCTCCTCCTTTGCCTGTGCTGTCGCTGCCACGGCCGGACCTCGCCGGCCGGCTCGCCCGCCTGATTCCCTGCCTGCACGCGCGGTGCCTGCCGCGTCCGATCGTCGCGCCGGTTGACCACCGGCTGCATCCCGGCAATCGCCGGCCGGTTCGTCAGCGCCACCGAATCCAGCGCCATCACCTTGCGGTCCTGCTTGCGGATGATCACCACCGGCGAGACGAATCGGTACTCCCGTCGCAGCACCCGCCGCGCCGCCGCCGGCGTCCAGCGGACGTGCCCCCAGATTCCCTGGCCCGGCCGGATCTCCAGCGACCGGATCCACCCGGCCGCCGGGGCCAACCCGTCCGGCGCGGCGTAGCGGCCGCCGAGGCTCTGGTGCTCGTAGTCAATGACCAGGTCGGTACCGTGCCGGGTGAACTCGGCCAGCACGGCCGCGGCCGCCTCGGCGTCCACCAGGAAGTCCCCGTTGGCGCTGCGGACCCAGTCCCAGGGCACCAGTTGGACCTGCTCCGGCAGCATTGCCTCGGTATTCTCGTCTTCAGCGCCCAGCGCGATCGTTGCGCTGACAACGCGGATCATCCCCGGCTCGCCCGCCACTTCCGTTGCCATGTCGTCCCCTCCTCGGTCATTCGCCCGCCGCGATCGACCGTCTACTCCCGGCCGACCCCCTGCTGCCCAGGGGGCTTGTTCGCCGTTGCCGTTGCTCGCCCCGCGCCCTCGTCCCTGCCGTTGCCGTTTCACCTTGTCACCTTGTCATCTCGTCACATTGTCAGTTGTTGCCCGGCACGCTTGCCTCCTGCGCCTTGCTCATCGGGATGCCCAGGGCCTCGTGCACCCAGCCGGCCGGCACCTTCAGCCCCAGCTGGTTGACCGCCACCGAGAGCACCTGCGCCAGCGACTGAATGTCCCGCGGTTGCTCCGGGCAGCGACGGAAGAACGGAACCAGCGCCGCCGGGCCGAACTTCAGCCTGCACCAGCGGCCGCAGCAGGTACTTGCGAATGGTCCGCCCTTCCTTGCGAATGTCGTCCTCGCGCAGGTCCTGCCGCACCCGCTCGTGGATCGCCGCCGCCGAGAACGTCCCCGTGCTGCCGGCCGTATCGGTCGTCAGCGTCTGGCCCAGCCATGCCTTGCTCATCTCGCGGTTCAGGAAGTTGCAGAGCGTCTCGTAGGGAGTGCTGCCGGCCGGCTTGATCGACTCCTTGATCTCCAGTTCGACGGCCTTGCTGAAGACGCCGACGGCGTCGGCGCCGAGGTTGCGGAGCATCTCGAGCAGCTCGTGCTTCTCGCCGGGGCTGGCTTGCGGTTCGTACCGCGCGATCCGCACGGGCATGCCGAAGACCTCGCTGAAGATCAGCCAGTCCTTCAACGCGTAGTGCTTGCCCAGGAACGCCATCGCCGTGACGCGCAGCAGCCCTCCCCGCGCGGGGTGTCCCGAGGCCGCCTGCGGCATGTGTACGATAAACTTGTTGGGCGGCAGCGGCAGTCTCCTGCGCCAGGTCCGCGTCGGTGGCGATCCGCAGCCTGCCCCAGCGAGTCGGCACTGAGCCGCCCGAACGGCACCGGCACGATCCCGGCGAGCCGGTGCCCGTCGCCCTGCAGGTCCCAGACCAGCTCGGCCACCGAGACGTTCCGCCCCAGGGCCAGCGACAGGTGCTGCAGGACCTCGTCCAGGTCCTCCAGGCCGGCCAGCACCTCGCGGCAGTAGTGCGCCGCCTCGTCGGCCGCCGCCCGATCGACCCCATCGATCACGTCAGCCGCCGAAACCACCTGCCACGGCAGCCCGGTCAGCGCCAGCCGCCGCGTATTGGCCACGCTGAACAGGTGCGCGTCCTTCTCCTCCATCTGCTCGTAGAGGTCCATCGCCGCCTGCAGATCGCCGGCATCGGCGGCCTTGAGGATGCCGGCCAGTTTGGCGGGCGTGAGTCCCTCGGCCACGTAGTCGCGCCACGTGTCCTGCGGGCCGGCCCGCACCACCTGCCCGGGCTGGGGCCGACTCGCCGCCGCCTTGCCTCGCCCCAGCGCCAAACGCACGCGATCTGCAATGCTCATCCTGCGCCCCCCGCTCATCTCACCACGTACCGACCCGCGCAAACCTCGAGCCGCCGCCAGTGAAGCCTTCCACGGGCCCCACCGCGCCGGCTGCCTCGGCCGCGTATGCCCCCATGGCCGCCGCCCAGAAACGATCGGCGTGCCCGCCCTCCGTCCGTGCCGCATCCAGCCGCAACGTCCCGCCCGCGCTAACCACTCGGCGCACCGAGTGCCAGTCGTTGCGGATCGCTTCGTCCGCCGGGATCCGCAGCCGCCCCTCCTCCGCCAGCCGCCGCAGCTGCCCGGCCATCTGCGCCTTGCTGCCCGCGGTGAAGGTCACGGCCTCGACGCGGCTGCGTCCCCACTGCTCCTGCGCCCATTCCGCCAGGGGCAGCCCCATGCCCGTGGCATCCATGCAGCACCGCCGCACGCAGCGAAGCCCCATCACCCGCCGGATCTGCTCCTGCTGCTCGACGAACGGCACGTCGTTCATCTCGATCAGTCCGACGCAGCGCAGCGACCAGGTCGAGGGGATAGGGGACAGGTTACAGGTTACAGCCAGCCCGCCGTTGCCTGCCGTCTCCCCGTCTTCCAGGCTGCTGTCCCCTCGCCCCTCGTCCCTCGCCCCTCGTCCCTGCAGTTGTCTGCTGTCCCCTGTGCCCTGTAACCTGTGCCCTTCCCCCGCCCCTGAACCCTCCCGCCCGTTCAGCATCCGCCACAACCAGATCACCGTGATGTCGCGCCGCCGGGCCACGTCGATGCCGACGTATAGGTCGCCGTCGCCGTCAGCCAGGGCCGCGAAGTCCACGTACCGGTCGATGCCGGGCTCCTCGCAGGCCGCGATCACGCGGTGCGGCAGGAAGGCCTGCGACTCGTCGAGGAACTCGCACAGGAACTCCTGGCGGAAGAGCTCCTCGTCGCCCATCGCCTTGCGCAGGATAGCCAGGTCAATGTCCAGGCCGTGCTCGATCGCCTGCGGCAGCGTGACGATCGACCGGTCGAACGACTCGTTGTTCTGCAGGTCGTAGAAGAGGTTGTCCCGGCCCTTGGGCGTGCTGGCCACGTCCAGCTCGCCCTGCCCGCGCAGGATCGTCGGGAAGATCGCCGCCCAGATCGCGCGGTCGTCGGCGTGCATCGCGAACTCGTCGAGCAGTACGTCGCCGGTGAAGCCCCGCACCGTTTCGGGCCGGGCCGGCAGCCCGATGAGCCGCGCCCCGCCCGGCAGCCGGATCTGCGTGGCGCTGGCCTGGAGTCGCTCCGACCCATCCCCCTCGACCGGATCGGCCTGGATGTTCAGCGCCGCGCAGTGCTGGCGGACCTTGAGCATCAGCTCGCGGGTCTGGCGCATCCCGGCGGACAGGAACAGTTGCGTCCGCCCCCGCACCATCCCCCGCATGACCCGCCGCAGCGAAAGGGTGAAGCTCTTGCCGGTCTGCCGCCCCCAACAGCTCCAGGTGAACCGGGAGTTGGAGGCGACGATCCGCCGCTGGTATTCCAACAGGTGGATCATCGATCCGCCCACGGCAGGGAGAATCTCGTCAGTCTGGATCGCCATTTCGTCCACTGCCATCCCCGAAAAAGCCGCCGGATGCGTCATCAGGCTTCGCGGCTGCGCCGGCGTGCAGCCCTCCACTAAGGAATAGGCGTCAGGCAGTACACCCCCCCCGCCCGTTGGCTTGCCCGCACCCGCGGCCGGCACTACCATGGGCCGGTCTTTTTGACCAAGGAGACCAGCGGGATGGCACGTGATCATGTTGTCGGCGTGGACCTGGGCGGGACCAACATCAAGGCGGGCGTCGTCAAGGATACCGGCGAGGTCGTCAGAAGTCTGTCCGTGCCCACCGAGGGCCAGGGCGGGCCCGATCACGTCGTCGGCCGCATGGTCACCGCCTCCCTCAAGATCATCGAAGCAGCCGGCCTGTCCAAGGACCGGATCCGCGCCGTCGGCATCGGCGCCCCCGGCGCGATGAGCCACAAGCAGGGCCTGATCATTTCGCCGCCCAACCTGCCCGGCTGGAAGAACGTCCCGGTCCGCGACATGGTTGCCAAGGGCACGGGCCTGCCCGCCAATCTCGAAAACGACGCCAATGCCGCCGCCTACGGCGAGTTCTGGGCCGGCAGCGGCCGCGGCACCGATGACATCGTCTTCTTCACTCTGGGCACGGGCATCGGCGGCGGGGTGATCATCGAAGGCCGGCTCGTCCGCGGCTTCTTCGACAACGGCGCCGAGCTGGGCCACATGATCGTCCAGCCAGGGGGGCGCTTGTGCGGCTGCGGGCAGCGCGGCTGCGTGGAGGCCTACGCCTCGGCGCACTTTACCGCGGTCCGCGCGGTGGAGGCGATCAAGAACGGCGAAAAGTCGTCACTCAAGGTCCGCCTGGACCAGGGCCTGCCCGTCGAGACCCCGCATGTCGTCGAGGCCGCCATCGCCGGCGACCCGCTGGCCGCCCGGATCTGGGACGAGACCTGCCGCCTGCTGGCGGTGGCCTGCGTGAACATGCAGCACTTCAGCAATCCCCAGAAGATCCTGCTGGGCGGGGGCATGATCGGGGCCGGCAAGTATCTGCTCGAGCCGGTCCGCAAGTACTTCCTGGAGTTCACCTGGAAGGCCGCGCAGGACTACCCGGAGATCGAGTTTGCGACCCTGGGCAACGACGCCGGCTTCATCGGCGCCGCCGGGTTGGCGCTGAGCGAGGTCGGGCAGTAGCAGGGCGCCGACCAGCTTGCGACCCGCGTGTCCGCAGTCCGGGCCTCAGCAGCGTTCCAGGACGCGCTGCGCGATGGCCTTCCGGCGGCGGGCGTACACATCGTCCGCCGGCTTGCGGCATACGAGGCGTTCACAGACGGGCGCCGCATACGCGCATTTCCTCTCTGGCCGCCGATGAGTCGATCTCAAGCAAGGCCAGAAGCGTGTAGAAGTACGGGAAGATCCGCCAGCGGCCGTCGCCCTTGCGGCGCTGCCTGACGATCTTCAGGCCCGCCGCCACACGGTGCTCAGCCCCCGGCACGTCGCTGATCGTCAGGTGCCGCCATAGCGCGACGCTGCAGATCCCGCAGCAGTACATCCCGTAGTGGGGGTGGCGGCGATCCTGGGGTTCGCGAAGCCATGCCTGCGCGGGCCAGCGCATCATCGGCCGCCTTCGTGTGAACCTCCAGCAGGATCAACGCGCGGCAGGCCTCCTGGCCCAGGATGTGGGCGTGCCGGCCCCGGAGGTGAGTCGTTCGCCCGCGTACAGGCGAGGGTGCTCTCGAAAGTCATTAGCCGTGGGCGCGGGCATGCACCGGTAATTGGGACGCTCCGCCTGGCGACCGGCTATCCAGGCAGCCGTCGCGGCACGATCTGCCTTGGGGATGGTCTTGCCAAGGAAGAATGCATCGTTCACGGCGTCCAGGGTGGCGGCAAGACTCTTGTTGTTCAGCAGCATCAGAACCATCTCCTCTGGCCAGAATCCCGCAGATCAGGGGATACCGTACGGATAGGGTACTTCCATGCCTGATTATCCGGTACGGCGGAGACGTCCGCAAGCTACCTCTCGACAGCCCCATCGTCACCTCTCGTCTTCGCGTCCGGTCTTCATCTTCCGCCGGTTATCACAGGTCGCAGACCACCTGATATTGCTTGTCGTATTCGGATCGCCAGTTCAGGTTCTCGGCCAGGATGCGCTCGAAGTTCCGCACGTAGTGGTCCGCCCACTTCGGCCAGTCCCTCTTGCCGGCGATCAGTTGCTCGATAACGTCCAGATACCACCGTGCCGTATCAGCGGGGATGGTCTCCTCCTTTACGACGTGGAAGCCGCGCCGCTCCAACTGGCCCCGGCGGGGGCTGTTGGGTCCACGGCACATGGTCGGTGTGATGCTCGGGCAGGCCCCCGCCAGGATGCGCCGCCACCCGCGGTCACGAGCCCATCCCTTGAAATACTCGATCATGGCCTTGAAGATCCCCTGGCCCTGGTAACGCGCATCCATGTGGCCGATGTTAAAACACTCCATCACCAGCGTCCTGCTCGGCGAAGCGAGCAATTGCAGCAATTGGTCGTCCGCCAGAGACTGAATGAACCTGGGCATGGTCTCGTTCTCGACGCACAGGTAGCAGCCGGCCTGGCTGCAGGCGTCCTGCAACTCGGCTGTCGTGAAGTACATCTTGCCGATCACCCCGTCGCCGTCCCAGACCAGGATCGCGCAGCCTGCCAATTGCGCGGATCTGCTTGCGCAGGAACTTCTCGATCAGGTGCTGCCAGCCGTTCTTCTGGAACTCCTCCAGGTGTTCCGCCCAGTCGCCGGGATTGATCCTGCCGATGTTCTCGCGGGTGAGCGGCGGCTGGTACATCTTGCGGTAGACGATGAAGTCTTCGTCCATCGCGCGGATGTCGATGTTGCATGGCTGGCCGTCGATCGTGATCTGGTGCTGCATCGGCGCTCTCCTTTCCTGAAGGGGCCCCGAGGAACGCACAACGTTCCGGCGGAAACCAGGGGCCTCCAGCATCCGAATGGACTGCCTGCACGAACTGCACGATACGCGGCAGCATACCAAACATATCCCTAACACGTCAAGGCGGTCAACACAGGTGGCGTCAGGCTGGCGGGGATGTGGATTCCCCGGCGGGACCGAATGCGTAGGCCATAGCGCAGCGGCAGAATCCGGGCCGCGTGGTCATGACGCACCGGAGACCTTCAGCCTTCTCGCCAGTCCTCCGGGCGATCCACTTTTCTGCATGTCGTCCGATAATGCAGCCAGCCTGACCCCATATTGCCGCCCCCTCTTGTCACTTCCTGCAGAAAAGTCTGGTAATTTGGGAATACATTTGTTAAATAGGATAAATTAGTGAAGATCGGTAAGGACAAATGCCGACTCTGGACTGTGTCAGCGAAGGCCATTGCCTTGGTAGGGAGCCCGAGTCGCCCGGGGCGGCGGGGCCGGTCTCCCGGTGGCAGCGCGGCAAGCGTGTCCGGGTCGGCCGTGAGGGCAGACCCCTCAGAAGGAGGCAGGCGTTTATGGCTACGAGTACGGCGGAGCGCACCTCGGCGGAGCGGACATCGACGGATCGCGGCGGAGCTGACAGGACCGACAAGACCGACAGGACCAGTGGCCTCTGGAAGCGGTATATCCGCTCCCGCAAGAACGAGGATCGCAATATCCTGGTCACCCACTACCGGCACCTGGTCGAGCAGCAGGCCGCAAGGCTGGCCAAGCGGCTGCCCGCACAGGTCACTTACGACGAGCTGGTCAGTGCCGGCTTCGACGGCCTGATCGAGGCCGTCCAGGCCTACGACCCCAACCGCAAGGCCAAGTTCGAGACCTTCTGCCAGCAGCGTGTCATCGGCGCCATCATGGACTGGCTTCGCAGCCTCGACATCCAGAGCCGCACCGTCCGCCGCTTCGAAAAGAAAATGATCCAGGTCCGCGAGATCCTCGACGCCGAACTGGGCCGCCCGCCCAGCGACAAGGAACTGGCCGAGCGCCTCAACGTCACCGAGGCGCGCTTCCACCAGATGGCGCGGCTGAGCCAGCTGGGCCACGAGGTACACTTCTCCAGCATTCCGCAGGAGACCGAGGGCAGCGCCACGGGCCGGCACCTCTGGGAGACCAGCGACCCGCGGGTCGCCGATCCGGCCACCGAGATCCGCCGCCAGATGCTCGTCGACCACGTGACCAAGGGCCTGGCCGCGAGGAGCGCCTGGTCATCATCATGTACTACTTCGAGGAGATGACCATGGCCGAGATCGGCGCGACGCTCAATCTGTCCGAGTCGCGCGTCAGCCAGATCCACAAGGACGTGATCCTGCGGCTGCGCGGCCGGCTCAAGGACCGTTTCGAGGACCTGGTCGCCCCGTAGCACGGCGCCTCAACGGTCGAGCCGAAGCAGATCGTCCGGTGAGGGAGGACACGAAGCGAGGCAGGGGGTGTAAGCGGCCGGCGGATGCCGGCCGCTTCTGCTTGCACGGATAGAGCCCCGGCCCCTGGACCCTTCCCCTTACTTGCCGAAATTCTCCGCCAGGTACAGCACGTCGATCACATCCACGCTGCCGTCGCTGTCGAAGTCGCAGGCCGGGTTGTAGTTGGCGTCGCCGGTTGCGCTGCCGAAGGCGTCCGAGAAGAGCAGGAGATCGACGACGTCGACGTGGCCGTCGTTATTCACGTCGCCGACCAGGTGTACGCCGTTTACCACGATGATCTTGTCGGCGCCGAGCGAACCGGCGGCGCCGGGCGCTGGCAAGGCAAGATTGGCATTGTTCCCGGCGGCGTCCTTGATGGTCCCGTCATTCAGCGACAGCGCACCCGTGCCCGCGTAGTCCAGGCGCGGCGAGGAGTCGCCCAGCTGCACGACGTAGGGCGCGAACGTGAGCGTGGCAGTGCCGCTGCCGGACAGGTAGCCGATCACGCGATCCGTCGCTCCCGTCTCAAGCGTCAAGCGCGGGGTCCCCGTAACCGTCACATTCTCACTGAAGGTCACCGCAATCCCGCCGATACTTGCACGGCGTAATACGTCCCGTTGTCAGCACTGCTGGTCACGTTGGTCACCGCAGGCGGGGTCGTGTCCGGCGTGTTCAGCGTGAACGTGCCGGACCCGGAGATTCGCTTGACCACGAGCAGCCCGCTACCGCTGCTGGCGGGGGTATCACTGATGACCTCGCCGACGCCATTGCCGGCATTCGTGCTGGAGGCCAGGATGACGGGCGTGCCGTACGCGCTGGGCGTGCCGCTGTAGAGGTACAGGTCGAAGTCGGCGCCGGCCGGCACGGTCAGCACCGGCGCGAACGCCACGCCGGCTGCGAGGTTCACGCTACGGGCCCAGACTCGCCGGTCGGTGGTCCCGGGCCCCAGCGTCGCGGTGGCTGTGGTGCCGGCCGTATACGTCAGGCTGACCGCCTCGACGGCTGCGTCGGGGTTGATCAGGCCGTAGCCCTCGTAGGGATCCTTGCCGGCAGGGAATCCGCTGGGGCCGACGGCGGCCCGTTGCAGCGTGGGGTTGTACGAGCCGCTCTCGCGGTTGGCGTTGCTCTCCGAGGCGGTGGCGCACAGGACCATCTTGACGTAGCGCGAGTGCTGGCTGGACGTGTAATCCCACACCACGCCCGCCTGCCGCATGGCGTCGATCACCAGGGCCGCGCAACCCGCCACGAAGGGGCTGGCCATCGACGTGCCTTGCATGTTGGCGTAGTCATTGGGCTGCTGGTCGGCGAAGCCCGACCCGTCGGCGGTGTTGCTGTCGACCGACAGAATACCCGTGTAGTAGAACGATCCCCCGGGCGCCATGACATCCGGCTTGTAGTCCTCCTCCTGTCCTGGCGTCGAACCCGGACTGGAGAAACCGTGGCTGGTGTAGTCGGTCAGGGCGTTGACGTCGTTGGCGGCCGCCACGGTGATCGCCATCGCGGCCCGGCCAGGATCGTCGATCTCCTGCTGGGCGGCGGTGGAGTTGAGCCCGTCGTTGCCGGCCGAGACGGCCACAACAATCCCGTTGTTGACGGCGGTGTTGATCTTCTGGCGCTCGCTCGGGTCGAGGCCGGGATCGCCGATCGTGCCGATGCTCAGATTCATGACCTTCACGTTGAGGGAGACGCGGTTGGCGACGAGGTCGTCAACGGCTGCGCCGACCCAGGTGTCCTGGCCCGAGCCGGCGTTCGAGAAGACCTTGGCGGTGGCCCAGCGGCAACCGGGGGCCACGCCGCGGAGCTTGTTGAACCCGTCGCCCACGCCGGGGTAATTGGTTACCGAGTTGGCTACGACGTAGGCGCCGACGGAGCCGTTGCTCACCAGGGCAGCGGAATACGCGCGGGTGGCGTCGCCGGTGAACGAGTTGGTTTCGCTGATCGGGGACTTTCCTGTCGTTGCCCCGGAGATCGCTGTCCAGCCCCCGCTGGCGCCCTTGGAGTGATAGATGTGGTAGAGGGACAGCGAGCCGCCGCCGATCCACCGTGCAACCGAGCTGAACGTGAACGGCACGGTCGGCATGTCGATGGACGACGGGTAGAACGATCCGGACGGTACACCGGTCAAGTCGCCGCTGTCGGTGTAGTAGAGCGTGCCGGTAGCCGAGCCGCTGGCCGCCCCGGTGCCCAGCGCGATGCCCGCCACGTGCGAGCCGTGCCCGATGGCGTCGGCGGGGCTGCTCAGGGCATCCGAAGAGAAGTCCCGCCAGTACGCCTGGCGGCCGGTGAGGTCCGTGTGGGTCGCGTCGATGCCGGTATCCACGGTTGCAATCGTGATCGTCGCGTCGCCGTCGAAGCCGGAGGCGTTGCCAGCGAACCCTGGCGCCCAGATCGGGCGGACGCGACCCGTTCGCGTAGCCATGTCCAGGTGGAGGGTCATGGGCTTGGCCTGGGAGACCAGCACGAGGGTAGCGCCCATGGCCGCGGGGAGCGTGGCGACCTGGCTCAAGGGGATTCGCCCGTTCCAACCGTACGAGACCGCCCTGTACATGTAGTCGATCTGGCCGCCCAGGGTCAGGAAGGTATCAATCTGCTGCTGGGTGACGGGTTCCTGGAAGATCAGTTCGACATCGACCTGGTCACTGCAGCTGCGCCTGGACCGGCGGGACGGTCTGCGGTGCTGCAGCGCCCTGCGGTTGTGCGACGGCCTGGTTGATCCGGGTCTCCAGGGCGTCATCGATGCGGTTGGCATCGGCATCGTTGGAGTACGTCCGGGCGATCAGCGGCGCCACGTCCGGGCGGGGGGGCGGCACGATCGCCTGGCCCATTGTCGGTCCTGCCTGCAGGAGGCCCAGGACGGTCGCGACGATGGCCGCCATGCCGAGATCGCAGATGCGGAGCCGGTGACGGTTGCAGCGCACGCGGTTCGACGAAGCGGACGACCGCATAGGAACTCCCTCCCGCCGTGATCCGGCAGCTCGGATGCGCCCCGCATCGATCGCGGGCGGCGCTGTCACGACAACCGCCGGCTCAGTGCCCGACCGATTCAGATCAACGCAATGGTGTTGTTCAGAGGCGTTATTCCGAAGACGGCGCAGCCGCGCTCCCGACGCGGCCCCCGGCTCTTGGCGTATAGGATACCATAAGGCGGGATCTGACACAATCTTTTATTCTGGGACGTGTCCCGTTCCGGATTCAGAAGATCGCAGGCAGTCCCTGTCCGGGTCGATCTTGCTGACGGGGTCGATCGACCGCCGGCCGGGCAATCCCTCACCGCTTCTTCAGGTACCTGTCCAGCCAGTCGATCACGCGTTCGTAGAGGTCCAGCAGGTGGTGCGGTTCGGCAATGCTGTGGCCCTCGCGCGGGTAGAGCACCAGGTCGCACGGCGTGCCGGTGGCCTTGAGGTGCCGGTAGTACTCGAAGGACTGCGTCGGATGCACCCGCTCGTCAGACAGGCCCGTGATCACCAGCGTCGGCGTGCGGACCTTGCCGACGTGGGCCAGCGGCGACTGCCGCCACCACTTGTCCGGGGCCCGGTGCGGCTTGCTCTGCAGGTTGTGTTCCATGAAGGTGGGAATGTCCGTCGTCCCGTACATGGACATGTGGTCGATCACCGCGCACTGCGCGACGGCTGCGACAAAGCGCCGCGTGTGGCCGAGGATCCAGGTGGTGATGAACCCGCCGTAGCTCGCCGCCGTAAATCATCAGCCGCTTGGGGTCGGCGATGCCCTGCTCGATGCAGAAGTCCACGCCGGCCAGGATGTCACGAGCCGGACCCTCGCCCCAGTCGCCGAGGATCCGGCGCAGGAACTCCCGGCCGCGCCCCGGTGCTGCCCCGGAAGTTGGGCATCAGCAGTGCCCAGCCGCGCTTCAGGAACAGTTCGTGCTGCGGCCAGAAGGTATCCGACGTCTGTCCCTGCGGGCCGCCGTGCGGCATCAGCAACAGAGGCCAGGGCCCCTTGCCTTGGGGGGTCTTGAGCAGGGCCTCGATCTTCCAGCCGTCGCACGTGTAGGTGATCTTGCGGGCAGGGTGCAGGCGGACCGGGCGGAACGGCTTGTGCACCGCGGTCAGCTGGCGAGGCTTGGCGCCCCTGGATGAGACGGCATGGATCTCGCTAGGCCGGCCCGAACTGCCGTGCACGAAATACGCCTGTCCGTCAGGACCGATCGTGTGGGCGGACACGACCCCCTTGTTGGGCGAGACCGCCTGCATCTTGCGACCGCGGCCTGCGCGGACGAGGTGCACATTGACCGAGTCGAACAGGACCATTCTGTACTTCGCCAGTCGGGGTGAACTGTGCTCCTCCCTGCAGGATATCCGACCGGGGCAGCAACCGCGCGGCCTTGCGGCCATCTACCGACGCGATCCAGATCGACCGCCAGAAGGGGTCGTCCCGGGCATCGGCGGCGCTGAAGGCGAATCGCTTGCCGTCCGGCGACCAGCTGGGCCTGTCGTCGAAGGATATCCGGCCGACCTGGGTGGCCAGCCCGTGCTGTTTGCCTGTCCGCAGGTTCAGCAGGACGAGCCTGGCCGTGAAGATTTTGGCGTCGAACGTCGGATCATCGGTGGCGACGCAGGCGACGTGCCGCCCGTCGGGAGACAGGCTGGCGGCCGCCACGTCGAAGCGCCCGCGGGTCAGCCGGCGGGCCTTGCGGCTGGCCAGGTCATACCAGAACAGGTGCGAGTAAAGCCAGTCCTCGCCGTAAAGGCGGCCGTCCTTCTTCTTGGCCTCGGCCTCTTTGGCTTCCCTGGTCTTGGGCAGTTTGACCCGCAGCAGCAAGGCCTTGCCGTCGGGAGCGATCTCGAAATCCTGCACTTCGCCCTCGACGTTGGTGATCTGCTCGGGTTCGCCGGCCGCCGCAGGCATCCGCCAGACCTGTTTGCGGTCCTTGCGATCGGAGAGGAAGGCGAGGAAGCGGCCGTCGGGCCACCATCGCGGCTGGCTGTTCTGGTGCTGTCCCTGCGTGAGGCGGACCGGGTCGGCCTTGTCGGCATCCGTGGGCACCAGGTACACGTGCGAGAAATGCTTACCCTCGTCGGGGGTCGGCTCGGTCATGGCGAAGGCGAGGGTCCGGCCGTCGGGACTTACCGCGAGGGTAACGGGGGCGCGGACATTCCACAGATCCTTCGGTGCGATGAGACGGGCCATGCGATCGCTCCTGAGTGAGACTGACGGATCGCAGGACCGGCGCCGCGGCCACCGCCAGGCCGCTGCACCAGCCGCGATGGTCCGCATCATACATCGCTGGCCAATAGCCGGACAGGCCCGCTTGCGCGGGCCCGTATCGTCGCCCGCGTCCTGTGACCTAGGGTGGCCAGATGCTCGTCCCGTGCCGCTGAGCTGGCCGGACCGGCCACGCTGCGGAACATGGTATGGCAGGAATTGCAGGTGTTGGTGATCTCATTCATGGTGGACTGGGCGCGGTTCTGCCGCTTGGCCTGTGCCTCCTGCTTCAGGAGCACGGCCTGACTGTGCAGCCGTTTGGCCAGCCCCAGGAAGATCTCCCGCTCCTTGGGGTCCAGTTGGACATTGGCGACCGCCCGCGGCAGACGATTGTCCGCCACGTAGGCCATCTTGTCAGCCAGATCGGCGATCGCGCTCATGTCAACGGGGGCCTCGCCGGACGTGTAGATCCTCATCCAGGTCTGCTGGCTGGTCTGGACGTTCAGCTCCCGCATGGCGTCACGGAGTTCCTGGGCATAGACCGCGTGCAGGACGGGCTGGCCGGAGCGGGGCAGCACCGCCGGTTGCGGGGACGATTTCTGCTGACTGCATGAGGCCAGCAGCAGCATACAGATGGTGCTTGCGGCCAGGAACCCGGTAACGATACCCAGACGACTTGCCGGCCCACGACGCGATCCATGGAACATGACGGATCCTCCAAGGGAAACCATTCCGAAAGAACATGCGGCCCAACAAGTAGGGCCTAATCATCTTTCGCCCGTCATCCCCCGATGTCAAGTGATTTGGCTCAGTCTTCCCGCTTGAGCTCGCCGGCCCATCAGGCTCGGTGATCGCCTGGTGGGCGTTCTTGCCCTCGAACAGCACGGCGTGCATGGCCTCGGTGATCGGCATGCGGACCCCGTACTGGCGGGCCAGCTGCACCACCGCCTGGGTCGTGGGGATGCCCTCCACCACCGAGTTGGTCGAACCGGTCACCTCCTGCAGCGTCATGCCGCGGCCCATCTTCTCGCCGGCTGTACGATTCCGGCTGGCCGGGCTGATGCACGTGGTCACCAGGTCCCCCAGGCCCGAGAGGCCCGCGAAGGTCTCGCGCTCGGCGCCCATGGCGATGCCCAGCCGCGCGATCTCCGCCAGTCCGCGCGTCAGCAGTGCCGCCTTGGCGTTGCAGCCGACCCCCATGCCATCCAGGCCGCCGGCCGCCAGCGCGATCACGTTCTTCATCGCCGCGGCCAGTTCCACCCCGACCACGTCGTCGTTGGTGTACACGCGGAACCACCCGGTGCTGAAGACCTCCTGGACCCGCTCCGCCAGCTTCAGGTCCTCGCACGCCGCCGTCACCGTCGCCGGCAGCTTCTTCGCCAGCTCCGAGGCGATGTTGGGGCCCGACAGCGCCACCACCGGCACCGCGCCGAGCACGTTGCGGATGACCTGCGTCGGCCGCAGCAGCGTCTTGACCTCGATGCCCTTGGTGATGCTGACGATCGGGAGCGTGCGCGGCGCGTGCGCCAGCAGCCGCGTCCACACGCCCCGCAGGTACTGGCAGGGCACGGCCGAGACGATCAGAAACGCGCCCTCGAAGGCCTGGGCGCCGTCGGCGGTGAGTTCGACGCAGTCGGGCAGGTGCGCGCCCGGGAGGTACTTGCGGTTCTCGCGGGTCCGGCGGAGTTCCTCGACGTATTGCGGGAACGCCCCCCACATCCGCACGCCGTAGCCCTTCTCCGCCGCCAACAGCGAGCAGATCGTGGCCATCGCGCCGTCGCCGATGATCGCTACCGTCCGGCCCATCGCGTCCTCCTGAAGGGCGGCAGACTTGCCGCCGGGAACGACATACTATATCGGGACGGCTGTCTGGCCAAGCGGGGCCGGGCTCGCCCCCCGATTGCCAGGTGGCGGTATCAGGTCGTCGGAGGCCGGGTATGGCCGGCAACACGATTCGGCTTGGCGCGATCGGCTTCGGCGGTTTCGCGCAGTTCGCCATCGAGCAGTTCCTCAAGGTCCCGGGCGTGGAGCTCGGCGGGCCTGGCCGGGACGCAGCGCGATGCGGCCTTCTGCTACACCCGCGAACATGGCCTGCCGCCGCCGCAATCCGTCGAGGACCTGGTCGCCCGCAACGACATCGACGCGGTCTACATCGCCACCCCGCCGCACCTGCACCACCCCCAGGCCCTGCAGGCCCTGCGGTCCGGCAAGCACGTCATCTGCGAGAAACCCCTGGCCCTGGACCTGCCCCAAGCCGACGAGATGATCGCCGCCGCTGCGCGGTTCGGCTGCCTGCTGGTGGCCAATCTCATGCAGCGCTACAACCCGCTGGCGATGGCGATCGCCCGGCTGGTCGCGGCCAAGGTCCTCGGCGAGGTGCTGCACGGCTACTTCGAGAACTACGCGTCCGACGAGGGCCTTGCGCCCGAGCACTGGTTCTGGGACGCCGGCCGCAGCGGCGGGATCTTCATCGAACACGGCGTGCACTTCTTCGACTTGGTGGGCTCCTGGCTGGGGGCCGGCAGGGTCGTGGCCGCCCAGCGGACAGTTCGGCCGAGCACGGGTGTCATCGAGCAGGTCCAGGCGACGGTCCTCTACGGGCAGACAGCGCTGTTCAACTTCTACCATGGCTTCACGCAGCCGGGCGAGATGGACCGCCAGGAACTCCGGCTGCTGTTCGAGCGCGGGGACCTGACGGTCCACGAGTGGGTGCCGCGCTGGGGCCGCGTCCACGCCCTGCTCAGCGAGACCAACGCCCAACGCCTCTGCGAGATCCTGCCCGACGCCCACGTCGTGGCCAATACGCAGATCGATCTCGGCAGGGTCCGCAGGACGGCCCGCCATCGCCTGATCCGGCCCGAGCGCATGGTCTCGCTGACCTTCGCAGTCGGCAAGGACCAGCGGGCCCTGTACGCCCAGTGCCTGCAGGAGATGCTGGCCGACCAGCTGGCCTGGATCGAGGACCGCTCGCACCCGCGGCTGATCACCGAGCGCAGCGGGCGCGATAGCCTTGCGATGGCCGTCGAGGCGACGAGACTGGCGGAACAGACAGGGGGAATCGATGGTCCTGCGAAGACTGTTTGAGAAATGCCTGTTGCGGCCGGCCGACCTGGCACCCTCCAGCGACACCATGGAGGTCCTCAGCACGTTCAACCCGGGGGTAGCAGCCCTCGATGGCGAGGTCGTCCTGCTGGTCCGCGTCGCCGAGCGCCCCCGTGCGAGGCGCCGGGGTACACCGCGCCTGCCGCGCTGGCAGGGGGGCGCCGGCGTGATCGTCGACTGGATCATCAACGACGAACTGAACGTCGTCGACCCTCGCGTCGTCCAGATCAAGGCCACCGGCACCAAGCGCCTGACCTTCGTCTCGCACCTGCGGGTGGTCCGCAGCCGCGATGGCCGATCGATCGACGCGATCGACGACGCCGTCATGGTCCCCGAGACGCCTTACGAGGAGTACGGCGTGGAGGACCCGCGGATCACGCGGATCGGCGACACGTTCTACTTCACCTACGTGGCGGTCAGCCGGCACGGGGCAGCGACCGCCCTGGCCTCGACGCGCGACTTTGTCACCTTCCGCCGCCACGGCGTCATCTTCCCGCCGGAGAACAAGGACGTGCTGCTGTTCCCCGGCGGATCGGCGGCGACTACGTCGCCCTGCACCGGCCCAACCCCAACACCCATTTCTCCACGCCGGAGATGTGGATCGCCCGCTCGCCCGACCTGATCCACTGGGGCCATCACGAGCAGTTCCTGGGGCCAGGGGCAGGCTGGCAGATCGGCCGCATCGGCGGCGGCACCGTACCGGTGATCTTCGACGGCGCGTGGCTGGAGATCTACCACGGCAACGACAAGGACCCCAACCGCCCCGGCGTGGGCATCTACTCAGCCGGCGCCCTGCTGATGGACCTGAACGACCCGCGGAAGATCATCGCGCACAGCCCCGGGGCGATCATGGTGCCGGAGGCGGACTTTGAGACGGAGGGCTTTATAGCCAGCATCGTCTTTCCCACCGGGCTGGTGGATCGCGGCGAGATCCTGCAGGTCTACTACGGCGCAGCGGACGCGTATACCGGGGTGGTGGAGTACTCCAAGGAAGAGTCTGCGAAGAGCGCTTGGGCAACAGCAGACTGGCAGGAGCAGGATTGGAGTTGACCGTTGACGGTTACCTGTTGACTCTTCTACCCCTGATCGATCTCAATCGCCATATCGGTGATGACCGACGAGTGCGTCATCGCCCCGATGCTGATCCGCTCGACCCCCGTTGCCGCCACCGCCTTGACGTTGCCCAGGTTGATCCCGCCCGAGGCCTCCAGCTCCACCTTGCCAGAGAGTCCCGCGCGGTTGCGGATCTCGACCGCCCGCGCGAGCTGCTCGACCGTGAAGTTGTCCAGCAGGATAATGTCGATCCCTTCCACCGGCAGCATCCGCTCCAGCATCAGCAGGTTGTCCGCCTCGATGCAGATGAACGCCGGCGGCGGGTCGAGTTGGCCGGCCCGATCGATGAGCTGCCGCAGGAACCGCGGCAGCTCATCCAGGCCCACCGTGGCAAAGTGGTTGTCCTTGGCCAGGATCGCGTCGTAGAGCCCCACCCGGTGGTTGAAGCCGCCGCCGCAGCGGACCGCGTACTTGTCCAGGTCGCGCCAGCCGGGGAGCGTCTTGCGGGTGTCGTAGATTCGTGCCTGCGTCCCGGCGATCGCCTCGACGAAACGGTGCGCGGTCGTAGCCACGCCCGAGAGCCGCTGCATGAAGTTCAGGATCGTCCGCTCGGCGGTCAGGATCTGCTCGATCGGGCCGACGATCTTGGCGACGATCTCGCCGGGGTGCAGCCGCTGACTGTCCCGGATCAGGGATGTCCGGTTCAGTCTTACCTTGGGGGCGGTTTTTCCCAGCAGCCGCGGCAGGACCGCCTCCCCCGCGAAGATCCCTTCGGCCCGGCCCTCGATGCGGGCCGTGACCGTGCCGGACAGGCCCGCGCACTGGGTGGTGATGTCCCCGCGCTGGTCCAGGTCGGCTGACAGGGTCAGGTCGATCAAGGTATCAAGCGCCGTCAGGTCGATCTTCTCGGACGTTTCGGGGACAATGCCGGACATCGTTTGCCCGCACTTACTTAGCACAACAGAGCCAAACCACACACAAGCCCGGCATGCTAACGCCTTGGGGGAGTCTGTTCAATAGGCGTGCCTGGCCGCCGCGTCCTTGCTCCGAGACTTTCGTCGTGCCGGACCCGGTCGATCAGCTCGTTGCGGCGGATGCGGGCGTCCGTGCGGAGTCTGCACCAGGGCGCGGCGCACGTCCCCCTGCGTCCCCAACGCCCTCCGCAGGAACCCCTTTCGCCAGAACCGCCCGCCCAGGCCGGCCTCGCGGACGGCTGGCATCAATCGCCGCTTGACCAGGTCGGCAATCAGCGTCAGGTCGGTGGCTGGGCACTTGAGCACCAGGTCCACGTCCTGGGCGCCCACGCTGCCGGCCAGCATCCCGAAGGGGTATGCATTGACCAACGCCTTGAGGGCCGCAGCCACGCCCTTGCGGCCCGGTTCGTCGAGGACCGCCCCGATCAGGCGGGCGTCCGCTCGGCGATGTTTCCGGGCGTCCCGCTTGTCCGGGGCGCCCTGCTTGGAGCGCTCGGGGCCGGCATCGCGATCCGCCCGGTTGGCCGACTTGCCCCGGTCCGGGCGGTCATCCCGATCGGTGCGGCCGCGGGGCTTGTCCCGGCCGGCGGGTCGACCGGCGGGTCGGTCCCCTCGCGGCCGGACCTTCCCGGGTCCGATGGTGCGGATGCGCAAGAGCCAGCCTTCGGGTTCCCTGCGTCCGCGGGGTTGATCAGGCATGGGAGGTCCTCGCTGAGGTCGGACGGGTAGCGAATCCGGTTGCGTGGTGGTTCTGGCATCGATTTTGCATATGCATTCGTTGAAATGTAGGGGCAGCGGGGGATGAAGGCAAGGCGGGTACGCGGGACGGGCGCGCCATCGGCCCGAAAAGGGGTCAGATCCTGCGACGCTGCCTGCGCCTGGCACTGTCAACCTGCTTCAAGCGTCGCACCCGATATCGTACGCGCCCGCCGAAAGGGTCTGACCCCTTCCGGCACGACGGCCGATCCGGACCGGATACGGCTCGCCAAGAAGATGCCAGATTCTGTCACCGGCGCTCGATGTCCTCGGAAAATGCTTGGCACAGCGGGGTAGTGGCGCGGTATACTAACCGGACACGGTCCGACTAACATTTCGGGCCCGTCGAAGGATCAGGGCAGGGGACCTGGCTGCCTCCGCAGTCTTATCCGGACGCCTTTCGGTCCCGGGGGCTATTGCAGAAGTGGGAGCATCACATGAAGGGACTGAGCGTCTGCAGGACCGGTCGGGCCGTTCTTGTCGGGGCTGTTGTGGCTGCTGTAGTGCTTGCGGCCGGACCGCTTCAGGCTTCGACAATCTACGTCTCCACGGCTGGCAATGATGTGAGCGATGGGCTGTCGTGGGCGACGGCCAAGAAGACCGTGCAGGCGGGGCTGAATGCGGCTGCGTCCGGGGACCAGGTGTGGGTGGCGGCGGGGACGTATTACGGGAGCATCACGCTGAAGGCGGGGGTCGGGCTATACGGAGGCTTCGCAAGGGGCGAAACGGACCTGTCGCAGCGGAACTGGACGGTCAACGTGACGGTGTTGGATGGGAACCAGGCGGGCAGCGTGGTGACGTGTCCATCGGGCGCAACCGCTTCCACGCGGATCGATGGATTCACGATCACGAACGGATCCGGGACGTTGTCCTCTGGCGAGACCTACGGCGGGGGGCTGTACCTGGCCTCCTCCTCCCCGACGATCACCAATAACGCGATCAGTGGTAACAGCGCCACTTACGGCGGCGGGGTCTACGTGTACGACCTCTCTTCCCCGACGATTGCCAACAACACGATCAGCGGCAACAGCGCCTCCTACGGCGGGGGGCTGTACCTGAACTCCCATTCTTCCCTGACGATTGCCAACAACACGATTAGCGGCAACGGCGCCTACGATGGCGGCGGGGTGTACCTGGGCTCCTCCTCCGCGACGATCGTCAACAACACGATCAGCGGCAACAGCGCCTACGACGGCGGCGGTGTCTACTCTACCGGGGACGCGTCCCTGGTCATCGTCAACGCCATCGTAGCCTTTAACTCTTCGGGAGTCTACAAAGTTGCCGGGTCCGGTAGCGTATCCCTTCGATGCAACTGCGTATTCGGCAACAGTGCCTACGACTACTCCGGCATGACTGATCCGACGGGGACCAGCGGCAACATCAAGGCCGACCCGATGCTCGCAGACCCAGCCTACCACAACTGCCACATCCAACCCGGCTCGCCCTGCATCGATGCCGGCACCAACGCCGACGTGCAGAGCGGATGGCTGGACATCGACGGGCAGCCCCGGCGGATCGGGGCGAGGGTGGACATCGGAGCCGATGAATCCGATGGTACCGCCTGGACGGGCGGTCCGTACCGGATCGTGCGGGTTAGCCCTGGCGGTAACGATACCAATGACGGGTCTTCCTGGTCCCTGCCCAAACGCACGGTTCAGGCCGGGATCGATGCTGTCGCGGCGGTAGGTGGGGAGGTCTGGGCAGCGGGCGGAACCTATGGCGAGCGGGTCGTGTTGCGTCCATATGCGTACGTCTACGGCGGCTTTGCTGGGACGGAGACGCAGCGGGACCGGCGGAACTGGACGGCCAACGTGACAATCCTGGACGGGCAGCACCAGGGGGCAGTAGTGACCGCCTGTGCGGGGCACCGCATCAGTGCCATCGATGGGTTCACGATCACCAATGGGTCCGGGAATCAGTTTGGATCGGAGATCTATGGCGGAGGAGTTTACCTGATCGGTGCCTCTCCGACGGTCGTCAACAACACGATCGCTGCCAACGCGGTCACGGGATCCTACGCTGCTGGTGGCGGGCTGTATGCGTATTGTTCCTCAGCCACGATCGCAAACAACATCATCCTGGGCAATGCCGCCAGAGGCTCCACCTATGCATTAGGTGGCGGCATGTGCCTGTTAGGTTCGTCGCCGACGATCACCAACAATACGATCGCCGGTAACAGCGCCTCCAACGGCGGCGGGATGTACGTGGACTTCCACTCGTCCCCGACGATCACCAACAACACGATCGTCGGCAACAGCGCGTCCTCCTTCGGTGGGCTGTACCTCCTGTCCTCCTCCCTAACGATCGCCAACAGCATCGTCGCGTTCAACTCCTCAGGGATCTTCTGCAGCTTCAGCCCGATCTTTCGGTGCAACTGCGTGTACGGCAATACCGCCTACGACTATTCGGGGGTGACTGATCCCACCGGGACTAACGGCAACATCAAGATCGATCCGAAGTTCGTCTCGGCCAGTCCCGGGCCGGACGGGAAATGGGGTACGGCGGATGATGTCCTCGCCGACCTGCGGCTGGCGGCTGGTTCGCCCTGCATCGACGCCGGTAGCAATGCGGATGTGCCGGCGGATGCGGCGGACCTCAACGGCAACGGGAACGTCACGGAGCCGCTGCCGTATGACCTGGCGGGGAATCCTCGCTTTGTGGATGACCCGACCGCACCGGACACCGGGATCGGCACCGCGCCGATCGTGGACATCGGCGCCTACGAGCGGCAGCACCTGATCGCCGATGTAGATGGGGACTGGCGGGTCGACGTGATCGACCTCTTGTGGCTGATCGACACCTTCGGCAAGTCCGCCGGCGACCCGGCGTACAACGCGGCGTGCGACTTCAACGGCGACGGGGCCGTGGATGTGATCGACCTGCTGGTGATGATCGACAACTTCGGGAAGTAGCCTGAAGGCAGGGGGCAGGAGGAAGGGGTCAGGGGGCAGGTTACAGGGGACAGCCGGCAGGAATAGGGTTCAGGGTTCGGGGTTCAGGGAACGGCAACGACAACGGCAGTCCTGAGTGCTGAGTCCTGAGTGCTGAGCGAAGACGGCGGCGCCGGCTGACGCCGGTAGAAGGCGCCGTAGACGTCAAAGACAAGATCCCTCGGGCCTGGCGGGTGTCATCCTCGCACATACTCGTTCATGGCCCTCGGAATGACAGCAACGACGACAACGCACAGCCGAGGGCGGCTGTGCCACAACGGCAACAGATGCCCTCACTGGCGCCTCGGGCTCGTGAACAACCACTGCAGTAACCTGTAACCTATCCCCTGGCCGCTGGCCCCTGCCCCCTGGCCCGCGCGATCCCCGCCTCCACCTCGTGGATGCTGGCCAGCACGCCGGTCTGCGGGTCGTGGAGCAGCGAGTCCTTCTGCAGGCTCAGGTACTCCGCCAGGGCGTCCCGCAGGATCGGCAGGTTCTCAGCCACCGTCTGGTGGTGGTCCCAGAGGTCCCAGGCGATCACGCCGACGGCAATCGCCGGCCCGAGCATCTTGCCGCCCGCCCGGGCCGCGAGCTTCGAGCCTGCGCTGGTCGCCAGCCGGGCGACGGGCTTTTCCACCGCCTCGGTGGCAAAGCGGACCTCGATCCGCGAGGCCAGCCCGGTCAGCGAGCGGACCAGCACGGCGGCGGCGCCAGCCGTCGAGGCCGTCACTGCCTTGAGGCTCAGCGACACCTGGCGGTTGCCATCCACCCGCTGGATGCTCGTGCCGATGCCTTCGAGATACCGGTCCCACTGCACCGGGGCGATGCGGTACTGCACCTGGATGTCCCGCAGCTCTCCCGCAGGTCGGACAGGTAGGCCTCCACGGCCTGCCGCGTGATCTGCTCGATCCGCAGCTGCCGCTCTCCGGCCGAAGCACGCGGTTGGCGAACTCCACCTGGATGTCGCGGACCATCTGCTCGGCGGGGCTGGCCGTGGCGTCGTCGGTGACGTAGCCAGCCAGTTCGTACTTGACGCCCTGCCAGCACGCCTTCAGGCCGATCGCCTGCTGGTTCCAGTAGCCGAAGTACCATGGCAGGAAGTCGCGGTCGATGCGGCCGAGCATCTGCGCGGTCCAGGCATCGAGCTGCTGCGAGGCGGCCTGCTCGGCGGAGCGGTGCGCGCGGGCGGCGGCCTCGACGACCGCGGCATCGACCTTGGACCAGTCGATCGGGTCTGCGGTGGCGACGGTCCGGGGGACGGCGGCTATCGTCCTCGGCGCCGGGTCCGTTCCCAGGAACCGTCCCATCCGCGCGATCAGGAGGACGCTGGCGGCAATCAACGCAATCAGGATGCCGCCGCGAAGCAGCAGCGCGCCCGCCGCCCGCAGGACCGCGCTGACCGCGGTCATCTGCCGCGCCGTGCGCTCCAGGTGCGTAGCGTTATCCGGACGCTCTCCAACCAGGTCCCGATTCTGTGCCATGGCATGTCTCCGCACCCCTGTAGCCGCGCCGCTGCCCGTCCTGCTGAGCTTATACACTGCCTTTGCAGCCAAGATGCGGGATCTTTCGCGGGGAGGGCCCGTCCTTCCGGGCAAGATCAGTCCGATCGCAGCTGCTTGTTGAACCACGGAGTTCCGCATGAGGCCTCCGGCCTCACACAAGAGAATGTAAATGGGCTCCGATTGGGCCGCGGCGGCCATTTGAAACCTGTTTACGGAGCAGGCACGGAGACACGGAGAAAGACCTGATGAAGTAAGAGTACCCCGTCCCGTCATGCTGTTCTCCGTGTCTCCGTGCCTCCGTGGTTTCGCTCGCACTTCCGGATTCCCAGGCACGCCGGTTGATGGCGGATCGCAGCCTCGCTATCGTCATGCACGGGGTGCGGCGATTGCCGCCCGGACCGAAAGAAGGAGACCACCCGTGCCTACCGCCTACGAGCGCGTCGACACCGCGTTCAACCACCGCGAGGGCGATCGCGTGCCCCTCTGGGCCAATATCCAGAACCGGCCCGTCTACGAGCACGTGCTGGGGGCCTCGCGAGTCGGCCGGGGCCAGGAAGTCTCCCTGGATGACAAGATCCGCCTGCACGCCGAGGTCTACCGCGCGCTGGGCATCGACATGTCCCGCGCCCACCTCTGGCCGCCCGACCCCGGCGTGTGGGTCGACGGCATCAGCACCGCGCCGCAGCGCCACACGACCGCCGCTGACATCGCCGGCTACGTTCCGCAGCTGCCGTCCGATGCGCAGCGCGACGAGACGGTGCAGACGTACCTGCGGGTCCTGCGGGCGGATCGGCCGGCGACGGTCTTCGCCCCGACGATCCGCGGCTGCCTGTGCCCGGTGTACGAGCGGATGGGTCTGGAGGAGTTCAGCTACGCCTGCGCCGACAGCCCCGCCGAGGTCGAACGGCTCATCGAGATCCACGCGGTCTTCGCCCGCAGTCTGGCCGAGCGTTACGCCAGCCACGCCGACGAGGTGAAGTACATCGCCATTTGCGACGACATGGCGTACAAGGGCGGCCTGATCTGCTCACCGGAGTGGATGCGCCGCGTCTGGCAGCCGCGTTTCGCGCCGATCCTCGAGCCGCTGCAGAAGGCGGGCATCCGCGTGGTGTTTCATTCCGATGGTGACGTCACGGAGATCTTGCCCACGCTGATCGAGATGGGGATTGCCGCGGTCAACCCGCTGGAGGTGGCAGCCGGCATGGACCTGGCGACGGTCAAACGGCAGTTCGGGAAGGACCTGACGCTGATCGGCGGGGTGGACTGCTCGGACCTGCTGCCGCGGCGGAGGCCCGCGCAGATCCGCGACGAGGTCCGCCGGGTGCTGGACATCGGCGCGCCGGGTGGGGGCTTCGTGATCGGCGACACCTCGCAGATCACGCCGGACACGCCGGTGGAGAACGTCCTGGCGTTCTACGAGACGGTGCACGAATACCGCGGATAGGCGGTAGACAACAGGGTACCTACCGGATCGTGTGCTGGCCGGTGCCTTGTCCTCGCATGGATCGTTTCGACGGCTTGGGACAATGTCAAGTTGCCGCAGCGGCCGGGGCCGCAAGGGTCTGTGCGGGAATGACTCCAGCGATTGGTGTCGCCGGCGGCCATGCCCTCCTGCGCGGTCGAAGGATTGCCTGCCGAGGAACCCCGGGATTATCGTATGGCGCCCGCCACGGGCACCTGGAATGCCCCGTGTCAGACGAAGTCATCGGCCACGGTGATCGCGAAGATCAGCACGGCCGCGACCGCCACCACCAGCGCCGTCCGCCATCGTCGCCGAGGCAACGACAGCGTCGCCATCGCATAGGAAAGGTCCATACCTTCGCGCCCTGGATGAAGGAACCTTCGGGCCTGCCCCCGCCGACGGCGGGAGATGTCGGGCCCGCGGGAGATTCTATGCACGGTCGGGTCGGGCCGGCTCACCCTTCCGGGCTCCAGAGCCCCTCCTCGATCTCGTCCCGGATGTCCTGGACCTCCTGCTCCTCGGCGTAGGGGCACTCGGTCGGCGAGAGGAGCTTCAGGGCGTCCATCTTGTGCCCCTTCTGCGCCAGCACCCGCGCCAGGCCCATGTAGCTGTCGGCGTCCCCACCCGTCTCGATCGCCCGGCGGAAGGCATCTTCCGCGGCGTCGATATCCTCGTCGTAATTGTCGAGGTAGTAGCCTAGCGACTCCCAGGCGTCGGCGTACTGCGGGTCGAGCTCGGTCGCCCTGCGGTAGCAGTGGCCCGCCTCGGCGACGCCCACCGGGTAATCCTCCGGCGCCAGCTCGATCAGGTGCCCCCGCATGCACCACAGCCTCCGGCGCGTCGGGATGGGCCAGGACCGCCTCGGCCGACAGGTCCAGCACCTCCCGCGCGACCTCGTCGCCCTCGGGCCACAACTCGGAGATCCGTTCGACGTATTCGTTTTCGGTCATGGTCGGCTACCCTCTCGATCGCCAGTCGGGGCGGCAGTCCCGGCGCCGCTCCCTCAGGCACTGCCGTCACCGGTCAGCCGAAGAATTGTAGGCGCCTCGGCCGGCTTGCCGTCCACCTCGATCCGCCGCACGCCCGTGATCCGCTCGCTGAAGCGGTCCATCTCCTGGGCCGCCTCGTCCCACTTGCTCTTGGCGTTGGACAGGTGCTTGCCCAGCACGCGGAAGTCCTCGGAGAAGACCGAGAAGTCCTTGGCGATCTGCTCGATCAGCGCCAGCACGTGCCGCGCCTCGTGCTGCAGCTTCCGCCCGCGGAAGGCGTACGACATCGCCCGCAGGTACGCGTAGAACGCGTTCGGCGAGGTCGGCACCACCCGCATCGCGAGCAGCTGCTCGTGCAGCTGGCTGTTGCGCAGCAGCAGGTAATACACCGATTCAGCCGGCACGAACATGAACGCGAAGTCCAGCGTCGCCGGCGGGCGGATGTACTTGGAGGCGATCTCCTGCGCCGCGCCAGCACGTCCCGCGCGAAGGCCCGCTCGGCCGCCTTGGCGTCGGCCTCGTCCAGTTGCCCGTCCAGCAGCGGCTGGGCGTTGGTCAGCGGGAACTTCGCGTCGATGCAGACGCAGCAGCGCCGCTGCGGCTCGATGAAGATCGCCGCGTCCACCCGTTCGCGGCTGTCCAGCTCGTACTGCGTGGCGAAGATCTCGGTGTCCGAGCCGAACAATTCGGCCAGCATCTGCTCGAGCGTCGCAGCTCCCCGAACGCCCCCCGCGCCTTCGGCGATTGCAGGATCGTCTTGAGTTCGCCGACGTTGCGCGACAGGGAGACCATCTGCCCGGCTGCCTCGTGCAGCTGCGTGAGCTTCTCAGCGACCGCCGAGAAATTCTTGAGGTTGGCATCGACCGTCTCGCCGAGCTTCTTTTCCACCTCCCCGCGGATCTCCGACAGCCTTCGTCTGCGTCGCCTGCTGGAGTGCTCGAAAGCCCCTGCAGGGCGGCGATGGCCTTGTCCAGGCGGTCGAGCTGCTCGGCGCGGCCGCGCGTCAGGTCGTCGTTGATCCGCCGCCCCACGCCGTCAAACCCGCTGGCGAGGCGCTCGACCACCTTCTCCCGCAGGTCACCGGACGACTGCGCGATCCGCTCGGCGAGGTTGCTCTGGAGGTTGGCCAGGCTGTCCCGCAGCTCGTCGACTCGCCGGGCCAGGTCCTCGCTGCCGCGGGCCTTGCGCTGGTAGAGGACCAGCAGCAGGCAGACCGCGCCAGCCAACACGATCACGCTGCCGGCCAGCAGCGCATCGGTGCCGGCGCGGCTACCCAAAGCGTCTGTTGCGCGTCCATCATTGCCTCCACCTTCGACTGCAAAGGCGTTCCCGCCATCGCCCACCGCATTCTACCCGAATTCTATCGTCACCGGCAGCCATGACAGCCGCGGTCGCGGCACCACCAGTCTTGCAAGCCACCGCCGCGGTGCGATAATGGTCTGTTCGGAGTCAGCCAGCAGGAGCCGACAGGCATGGCCGCAGTACAACCCGCACCGTCCAGACCCGCGAGCAAGCGCGAGCCGTACATGCACTTGCGAGCGCTGGGCCCGGGCAACCTCCCCGACACCTTCGAGATGGATGGCGCTACGTACCGCCTCGTTCAGACCTTCAAGCACGACTTCTTTGCCGCCAGCGGTCTCTACCAGGGGCCGGACGGCCAGGTCGTGCTCAAGATGGGCCGCTCAGCGGACTTCCTCGGCCTGCCGACCGACTGGATCGGCAAGTGGCTGATCGCCCGGGAGGTGCGTTTCTACCGCCAGGCGCAGGACATGCCCGGCGTGCCGCGCCTGCTCGGCGAGCTCGGCCCGCTGGCCTTCGCCCACGAGTTCGTCCCCGGCCACAACCTCCAGCGCCACGAACAGGTCAACGACGAGTTCTTCCCGCGCCTGACTGCTCTGCTGGAGACCTTGCACGCCCGCGGCATCGCCTACGTCGACCTCGAAAAACGCGAGAACATCATTGTCGGCGACGACGCACGGCCTTACCTCATCGATTTCCAGATCTCCTGGCAGTGGCCGTGGCGCTTCGGGCGCGACGGCTGGGTGGCCCGCTGGCTCTTCGCCCGTTTCGCCGCCGCCGACCGCTACCACCTGGGCAAGCACATCCGCCGCTGCCGGCCCGACCAGATGCAGGCCGAGCAGATCGAGCGGAGCCGCCGGGTCTCCCCCGTCATCCGGTTGCACCGAACGTTGTTCCGCCCGCTGACGTTGCTGCGGCGGCGCGTCCTCGACCACGTCGCCCGCGCCGCGCAGCCGCCAGCCGGGAGTCCTCGCTGGAGAAGTGATCATGTCCCTGGAGCGATTGACCGCCCGCGAGTGGTGTCTGCGGCAGGCGCTGTCCGTCCGGGCCGGGGGGAAACTGGTCGCCTGGGTGGCGGCGTCGGGGCTGCTTGGCAGGTCCGTGGTGCACCACCTCTCCGGGCCCGAGCGGCTCAAGCAGGGACTGGTCCTGGTCCTGCCCGGTATCGAGGGCGAGGGCCTGCTCAACCACGACATCTGTCACGGCCTCGGCGACGCGCACCTGCCCGACGCCATCGAGATCTTCGACTGGACCCGCGGTCGACGGCGGCTGTTCCACAATCTCATGGGCCTGTCGCGCAATCGTCAGCAGGCCGCCCTCCTGGCCAATCGCATCCGCCAATACCGCCGGCAGTATCCGGAGCGCCCGGTGCACCTGGTCGCCCACAGCGGCGGGACCGGCATTGCGGTGATGGCGATGGAGCGGCTGGAGACCGCCTGCCCGGTGACCGGCGCGATCTTCCTGGGTTCGGCCCTGTCACCCGAGTACAACCTGGGCCCCGCCCTGCAGCGAAGCGGCTTCGGCATCTACAATCTCTACAGCCGGTACGACTTCTTCTACCTCGGCTTCGGAACGCGCACCTTCGGCACGATCGACCGGCGGCTGCGCCTCGCGGCGGGCAAGGTCGGCTTCCGGGTGCCTGACGGCCTGGACGTGGCCGCTACGGAGTTGTACCGCACCAGGTTGCACCAGGTCGCTTGGCGCAAGCAGTGGCTGGATGCCTGGCACGGCGGCGGCCACACAGGTTGGGCGGACCGGCGGTTCTGTCGCGAGTGGCTCAGCCGGATCATTCTGAACCACCATACCGGCCGCGCCACGGACCTGGAACAGCCTGACTGGCAGTGACGCATCGGCGGGGGTAGCTGATGGACGACGGCCAGCTGAGGCCGGGCGAGCGGCTGCGAGCGGCGGCGGCCACCACCTGGGCGGCGACGCGCCTGGCGGCGCAGGCTGTCGTGCCGCCCCTCCGCAGGCCGCCCATCGGCGAAGGTCTCTCCGGCCCGCAGCGTCTCTCGCACGGCCTGGTTCTGCTGCTGTCCGGCATCGGCGGCGAATCGTTTCTGACCCAGGACCTGGCGGCGGGCCTCGACCGCGCCTGCACGCCCGAAGCCATCGAGGCCTTCCCCTGGGCTACCGACGGCTTTCCCCTGGTCGGCAATCTCCTCACCTACCGGCAGAATCTCGAGCAGGCCAGCCGGCTCGCCCGGCGAATCCGCCAGTACCGCCACGACTACCCGCAACAGCCGATCCACGTGATCGGCTACAGCGGGGGGGCCGCTGAGGCCGTCCTGGCCCTGGAGCGGCTCGGGGCGGACGACTGCATCGACGCGGCGATCCTGCTGGCGGCGACCCTTTCCCCCACCTACGACCTCGCCCGGGCGTTGCGGCGGACCCGCTTCGGCATCTACAACTTCCGCAACCCCAACGACCGCACGCTCCTGGGCGCCGGCATGATCCTGATGGGCACCCTCGACCGCCGGCACGTGCCGGCCGCCGGCATGGTCGGCTTCCAGACTGCCTCAAGGGATTTCCCCGGCCGATGCCGAAGTATATCGGACGAAGTTGCACGAGTGGCCCTGGGTCCGGCGGATGCTGCGGGACGGGCATCCGGGAGGGCATGTCGGCTGGACCCGGCCCCGCTTCGTGCGGGAGTGGCTCTGCCGGATTCTCGCCGCCCACAGGCGTGGCAAGCCGGCCGAATTCTGATATAAGAGCGGGTTCTGCCCGGCCGGGTCCGGCCACGTGGCGGCTGTTCGCCCGCGGGTTGCCCGGCGGCAGGCTTGAGGTGGACAAGGCGATGGCGTGGGGCATGACAGGTACGGCATCGGGATTCGTGACGTGCAAAGCGGCCAGGCTGGCCGCGATTGTCGCCACGGCGCTGCTGCTGCTGAGTGGTTCGACCGGCTGCGTGGGTCACATGAGTTTCATGGACAAGGCCCGGCTCAGCAAGGGCTACATCCTGATCCTGCCGGGCATCGAGGGCGAGAGCACGTTGAACCATTGGATCGCCGAGGGCCTGGTCGACGCTGGCGTGCCGCACGCCATCGACATCTACGACTGGACGGGCACCCGCTGGTTCATGGTCGGGAACACCATGCGCTATGAGCGCAACCTCCGCCAGGCGTCCATCGCCGCCCAGAAGATCAGCGAGTACCAGCGGAGCCACCCGGGCAAGCCCGTGTACCTGATCGGCCACAGCGGCGGCGGCGGGCTGGCGGTGATGGTCCTCGAACAGATGAGCCGGTCCCGCCCGATTACCAGCGCGATCCTCATGGCCCCGGCCCTGTCGCCGGGGCACAACCTGGCGGCGGCCATGGAGCGGACCCGCTACGGCATCTATAACTTCTGGACGCCGAACGATTTCGCCTTCCTGGGCATCGGCACGACCACCTTCGGCAACATGGACCGCGAGCACGGCCCGGCCGCGGGCATGGTCGGCTTCCACGTGCCCGACAACCTCAGTGCCGCTGACAGGAAGCTCTACGACACCAAGCTGGTCCAGGTCCGCTGGCGGGCCGAGATGCTGCGGGAGGGCCAGTTGCCCGGGCACATGTCCTGGGCCAATCCCTGGTTCGTCAAGAACTGGATCGGCAAGATCATCCTCAGCCACGACGCGGGGATCAAGCCGAATTTGAACTGATCTACATCCTGCTCAGCTCATCCAGAATGCTTGCGCAGCGTCTCGATCTGCTCGGGCAGCGTCTTCTGCCGGTCGCGCTGCACCTGCACCACGTGTGGCGGCGCCTTGCCGGTGAACTTCTCGTCGGCCAGCTTGGTGTTCACGCCGGCCAGCATCTTCTCGGCCTTGTCGATCTCCTCGGCGAGGCGCTTCCGCTCGAGGGCGAAGTCGACCAGGTTCGCCACCGGCACGAAGACCTCCGCGCCGGCCACCACGAAGGACATCGAGCCGGCTGGCTTGGCGGCATCCGCGCCGTATTGCACCTGCTCCACCCTCGCCAGCCGCGAGAAGGTCTCCCGCTGCTGATCGAGCAGGGCTGCCGAGCTCCGCGTCGGTGCGGATGACGGCGGTCGGGAGGTTCCGCAGGGTCGGCTGCTTCTGCGCCGAGCGCCGCTCGTTGACGCGGGTCACCGCGTCGCGGACGGCGCGGATGATCTCCTGCAGCCGGGCCATCTGCGTCTCGACACCGCTGCTCTGCCAGGCGGCGTTGGCCTTCGGCCAGGCCGCGCGGATCAGCGCCTTTCCCTGCACGCACGGCTGCTCGATGCCGCGCTGCGGGGCCGCCTCGTCGAGCCGCTTCCACAACGCCTCGGTCAAGAACGGCATGAACGGGTGCAGCAGCCGCAGCGACTGATCCAGCACCCACGCCAGCACCTGCTGCGCCACGCGCTTCACCGGCGGCTCGCCGCGCAGCCGCGGCTTGACCATCTCCAGGTACCAGTCGCACAGTTCGTTCCAGAAGAACCGGTAGCACTCCTGCGAGGCGTCGGCAAACTGGAAGCCCGATAGCGCCGCGTCGATCGTCTGGATGGCTGTCTGGAGGCGCGACAGGATCCACCGGTCCTCCAGCGGCAGCGACGCGTACTGCAGGGCCTGCGGCTCGTAGCCCTCGAGGTTCGGGATGGCCAGGCCGGTGCTCGCCTGCCAGATCTTGTTGGAGAAGTTCCGGCCGTTGTCGAACTTCGGGCTGGTGTTGCGACCGGTGGCCGGGTCCTTCTCGACCGGCATGCGGACGTCCTGGGTCTGCGTGGTCATGGACGCCAGGGTGAAGCGCATCGCGTCGGCCCCGTGCGAGTGGATGATGTCCAGCGGGTCGACGCCGTTGCCCAAACTCTTGGACATCTTGCGCCCCTCGCCGTCCTGGATCATCGCGTGGATGAACACGTCGCCAAAGGGCAGGCAGTCGCGGAAGTAGAGGTTGAACATCACCATCCGGCTGACCCAGAGGGTGATGATCTCGCGGGCGGTCGAGAGGGTGTTGCTGGGGTTCCAGGTTTTTAGAGCGAGGTCGCCATTGGGGAAGACCTCCGGGAACTTGCCCGGCTCGGGCCAGCCCAGCGTGCTGATCGGCCAGAGGGCGGAGGAGAACCAGGTGTCGAGGACGTCGGGGTCTTGCTCGCAGTTTCTCAGCTGACGCAAGTTTCCACCTATCGCACGGTGGGCGCCTCAGAGAACGCCGCCCGGAGCCTCTCAATGTCGTCTGTGGCATCGTGAATTCTGGATAGCTGGACGTCGATCTGTAGGGGCGAATCTTGTCCAGATGACAAAGCGCTCGTCTGCTCGCGGGTTTCGGCTGCAGAAGTAGAACGCGAAGTGCCCGTCTATCAACTCTGGGGCTTGGACAATGTAGCAATCCTCACGCGCAATGCCGCAAGCCTCTAGGAATGCGAACAGCTCTTTGATGCACTCACCCCAGTGCCTCTGGAGCGATACATCATCTCGCTCCCCGATCGCGTAGGCGTGCGCCGGGTTAAACACCAGGGTCCACACCGGTATCCGATGCCCCCACCACAGTTGCCGGCTGATGCACCAGTCGCGGAGGTTCTCGTGCCACGCCTGGAACGTCCTGGCATAGCGCTCCGGGGTGAAGCGCAGTTTCCCTTCCCAGGCAGCATGCCCGTCGCCGCTCGCGGAGCTCGCGGCTCCTGGCATGGCACCCGAAGAAAGCGGCGTCGCAGCCGCCGCACTCCATAGGGGCGACGCGGATGCCGTGCGCTGGTCCTTCGCCAGCGCCGCAGCGCCCGCCCGGCCAGCCGATCGTCCGTCACCTTGCAGTACCACTGGTCGCTCAGGTACGGCTCGACCGGCACGTGGCTGCGGTAGGAATGTCCCACGCTGTGGCGGTACGGCTTGACCTCCTCCAGCAGACCATTCTCCTTGAAGAACCCCACCACCATCTTGCGGGCCTCGAAGCGGTCCTTGCCGAACAGCGTCGCCAGGAACGCGTCGCCCGCCCTGTAATCCTCCTCCGGCCAGCCGTGTTTCTCGCTAATCGAGCCGTCGGGCGCCAGGATGTTGATAATGCCGATGCCCTCGCGTTCATGACGTCGCCAGATGTCGTAGTCGTTCGGGTCGTGCGCGGGCGTGACCTTCAGGAAACCGCTGGCGAACTTGGCCTTGGCGTCGTCGCTCTCGGGGTTCGGCAGCACCACGTACTCGTCAGCGATGATCGGCACCACGCGGTTGACGATCGGCAGGCGCACCTTCTTGCCCTTGAGCACGCCGATCCGCGGGTCCGCCGGGTTCATCGCCACGGCCGTATCGCCGAGCATCGTCTCCGGCCGGGTGGTCGCCACGGTCACGTGCTCGATCTTCTGGCCCTGGTACTCCACCGGCTCGACCAGCGGATACCGCAGGTACCAGAAGTGCCCGTCGATCTCCTCCATCTCCACTTCGTCGTCGGCCAGCGCCGTCTGCGTGGCCGGGTCCCAGTTGACCAGCCGCTTGCCGCGGTAGATCAGCCCGTCCTTGAACAGCCGGAAGAACGCCTCCCGCACCGCCCGCGCGCAGACCGGGTCCATCGTGAAGCGCGTGCGGTCCCAGTCGCACGAGCAGCCCATCGCGCTGGAGCTGGCCGAGGATCGTCGCCTCGTACTCGTCCTTCCACTTCTGGATGATCGCGACGAACTCCTCGCGGGCGAAATCCGTCCGCTTCTTGCAACGCTCCGCCAGCACGCGCTTCTCGACCACGGTCTGCGTGGCGATGCCGGCGTGGTCGGTGCCGGGGATCCACACCGCGTTGTCGCCAGCCATCCGCCGCCAGCGGGTCAGGATGTCCTGGATGGTATTGTTCAGCCCGTGCCCCAGGTGCAACCGATCCGTGACGTTGGGCGGCGGGATGACGATGCAGTACGGCTTGCCGGGTCCGTCCGGCTCGGCGTGGTAGTACCCGCCGTCGATCCAGAAGCGGTAAATCTCCGGCTCGATCGCCTGCGGATCGTAGCCCTTCTTGGTCTGCTTGTCCGTTGTCTGCGTCTGCTTGTCTGCCATGATGCTCTCGATAGAAATGGCGGGCAGTGCCCACCCCACATTGTTTTTCTTCGCCGCTGCCGGGTAGGAGCCACGCAAGGACCGTCACGTCGCAGGACAAAGGCGTTTGGCTTCGGGGCTCGGGTCGTTGCTGTTACTCGCCCCTCGTCCCTCACCCCTCGCCCCTGCCGTGTTCAGTCCTTCGGGCTCGTGGCTACAGCGACCCGCTTGGGCCCGCCGTTGGCATGATCTTCCTGCATGAGCAGCTTCGACTCCAAGGCATCCGTCAGCGCCTGCCACGACGCGTCGATGATGTTCTCGTTCACGCCCACCGTATTGACCCACTGGCCCGCCTGCTCGTCGAAGAACTCGATCGTCACGCGGACCTTGGCAGCCGTGCCGGCCCGGCTGTTGACCACGCGGACCTTGTAGTCCGCAGCTTGATGTGGTCGATCACCGGGTAGTGCCCGCGAGGCGCCTTCCAAAGCGCCGCTGACAGGGCGTCCACCGGACCGTTGCCCTCAGCCACCACGTGCTCGACCTTGCCGCCGACCTCCAGCTTGACCATCGCCTCGGTCGTCTGGACGGAGCCCTCGTTGTTCACGATCACCGCCATGTACCGGTGCAGCGTCCACGACGGGTGGTACAGACCCAGTTCCTTGCGGCAGAGCAGTTCGAAGCTCGCCTCGGCCGCCTCGAACATGTAGCCCTCGTTCTCGAGGTCCTGCAGGCGCTCCAGCAGGCGGCGCTGTGCCGCCTGGTCGTTCTCGATGTTGAACTTCTTGCCGAGCTTCTCCGCGATGTTGCTCGCGCCGGAGAGTTCGCTGACCAGGATGTGCCGCGCGTTGCCGACGGCCTCGGGGTCCACGTGCTCGTAGCTCTTCGTGATCCGCCTCACCGCGTGCACGTGCATGCCGCCCTTGTGCGCGAAGGCCCCGCTGCCGACGTACGGCTGGTTCTCGCGGGGCATCATGTTGGCCACCTCGTAGACGTAGCGGCTCAGCTCGGTGAGTTTCTGCAGGCAGTCGCACCGCAGCACGTCGCAGTTCATCTTCAGCGCCAGGTTGGCCGCGACGGTCGTCAGGTCCACGTTGCCGCACCGCTCGCCGATGCCGTTGACCGTCCCCTGCGCCTGCACGCAGCCGTGCTCGACGCCGGCCAGCGTGTTGGCCACCGCCAGCCCGCTGTCGTTGTGGCAGTGGATGCCCAGCGGCACCGATATGGTCTTCTTCAGGTCGTCCACGAACCGGCCGATCCGCGCCGGCAGCGACCCGCCGTTGGTGTCGCATAGGATGATCCGGGTCGCCCCGGCCTCCTGCGCCGCCAGCAAGGTCCGCAGGGCGTACTCGGGGTTGGCCTGGTAGCCGTCGAAGAAATGCTCGGCGTCGTAGAACACCTCGCGCCCGGCCTGGCGGCACAGCCGGACCGAGTCGGCGATCATCGCCAGGTTCTCTTCCAGACTTACCCGCAGGACCTCCGTCACGTGCAGGTCCCAGGTCTTGCCGACGATGGTGACCACCGGGGTGTCGGCCCCCAGCAGGGCCTTCATCCCCTCGTCGTCCGCGGCCGCTAGGCCCTTGCGGCGGGTCATCCCGAAGGCCGCCAGCCTGGCGTTCTTGAATTTCATGCCTCGCACGTCGCGGAAGAACGCCTCGTCCTTGGGATTGCTCAGCGGATAGCCGCCCTCGATGTAGTCGATGCCCATGTCGTCCAGCCGGCCGGCGATCAGCAGCTTGTCCTGCAGGCTCAGGCTGACGTTCATCCCCTGCGTGCCGTCGCGCAGGGTCGTGTCGTACAGTTCGACGTGCCGGGCTTTGCCGTCCTGACCGTTCATCGCATCGACTCCTTCAAGGCCATCGGGGTCACATACCATACCACAAACAAAAAGACCCTGCCGTTTCGGGCAGGGCCGTTTTTCGTTCTCGCTTGTGCGAGGACCCTACCCGCCGCCAGGGATAATAACGATAACTACACCCGCAATGCCGGTGTACGCCGTAGCGCACGAGGTCTTCCGCCGCAGGCCGCCTTCGCCGCCCGCTAGAAGATGCTTGGTTGTCTCGTAAATCGTCGCCACGGGTCCACCTGTCCCCAAACCAGACGCCCTCATTGTATATCGGCCAGGAGCCGCCTGCAAAGCGATTTTCCCCGATGGCGTCTAACCATTTTGGCGCCAGAAACTTAAACGCATGGGCCCCTCTACCCTCCTCCGCCATACCGCCTGCGCCCGCCCCGCGGTATAATGCCAGCTGCTGTATAAGGTAACTCTGGCAAGGCCTTTTGCGGCCCCCTGGACCCCATGCGGAGGCACGTCATGGCACAGCCCGACGACATCATCAAAACATGCGACGAGTGCGGCGCAGCCGTATACCCCGATCACCTGGAGAAAGGCACGGCGGGCCATATCGACGACAAGCTCCTCTGCCCGATCTGCTACCGGGAGCGCCAGAGGCAGTCCAAGCCCGAACGTCGAGGAGACCATCGCCCTGATCGAGGAGGCCGAGGCCACTCTCGACGAGAAGCCCGAAGAGAAGCCCCGCATCAAGGCTTTCGGCGACGACAGCGTCTTCGGCCAGTACATGGACCACAGCGATGCCAAGTACCAGCGGCCGTTGGTCAACACCGGGCGCACCGCCATCCGCTGCCGCACCTTCCATACCAAGCTGACCGAGGCCGCGATCGAGCTACATGGACGCCATGATCAACGAGTGGGTCGACAAGAACCCGCAGATCGAGATCAAGCACGCCACCTCGACCATCGGAATGTTCGAAGGCAAGCAGCGGCAGGAGCCGCACCTGATTCTCACCGTCTTCTACTAGAGGATGGCGATGGTGGTCAATTGTTGGGAAAAAGCCGGGGACAGTCACAATCTATGCGGTCGGCGATTGTAGCTGCCGGCGAGTCGTCAGAAGGACGACACGGCATAGACGGCGACTACCCCGAAAGAGATCCCTTCATGCATGCCATGCGGATGGCGCGTGCCATTTCTGGCTACATCTTGACGAGGTTCCCGGTGATTGTCACGGTCGTGGTAATGACGCTCTCTGCTCCCCCCTGCGTCTGCTCTTGGATCGTGCCGTTCCACAGCAGGGTACCGTCCACCTGCGGGACAGCCGAAGCGCTATAGGTGCCCGAGAAGGTACCGCCTCCGCCTGCATTGTTGTCGCCGACCGCCTGGTCGAATGCAAGCGTAATGCTGTAGCTGGTCGGGGTCCGGTCCACGCTCTGGACGGTGACGACTGTGTCACCCTGGTACAGCCCGAACTGGCCAAAGAAGCGAACGGTATCCGCGACGTTTATCAAGCTGCCCACTACCTGCACCGATGGTATCTGTTTAGCGGCCTGAAAGACACTGATTGGTGAGCGGAGTGGTTGGCATATAATAGTGTTGCCGCCGGCGCGGTGGAACTTGGGTTGCGACGCGGTTGGAACCGGCGAGCAAGCGGGGTCAAGGATGGCCCGAGCGAGTTACGAAGAACTTCTGGCCGAGAATCAGCAACTCCGGCAGCGAGTAACGGAACTGGAAGGGCAGGTTCGGCAGTTGACCGCTCAAGTTCGCGAACTGACCGCCCAATTCCAGGAAGCCCTGCGAGCCACCAAACGGCAAGCCGCGCCGTTTTCCAAGGGACCGCCCAAAGCAAACCCTAAGCTTCCCGGTCGCAAGGCCGGGGCAGATTATGGTCCCAAGGCGCATCGCCCTCTGCCGGAGCAAATGCCTGACGAGATCCACGACGTGCCTCTGCCCGAGCGGTGCCCCGACTGCGGCGGGCCTGTGCGGGAAGATCACATCGATCGGCAATTCCAGGTCGAAATCCCGCGCAAGCCCCTCGTACGGCGGTTCGATGTCCACGTCGGAGGGTGCCGCGCGTGCGGCCGACGCATTCGTCCGCGGCATCGCTTGCAGACCTCGCAGGCGAGCGGGGCGGCGGCCTCACAGACCGGACCGGACCTGCAAGCCCTGATCGCGATGATGAAGGACAAGTACGGACTGAGTTACGGGGACATCCAGGGACTGTTAAATGACGGCTTCGGCATCTCGATCAGCCGAGGCGGGGCCGCCCAGGTCGTGCAGCGGGCAGCGCAGCGAGCCGAAGCGTTCTACGACCGCATCGGCCAGATCGTGCGGGCCAGCGATACGGTCTATCCCGACGAGACGGGCTGGAAGGTCGGCGGGCTGCTGAAGTGGCTATGGGTCTTCGCGGGCGAGCAGGTCAGATACTACGTGATTCGTCCCAGCCGCGGCCGCGATGTGCTGGAAGAGGTGCTGGGCAGAGACTATAGCGGGTGGATGACGCATGACGGGTGGGCTCCGTATGACGGCCTGGAGCAGGCGGAGCATCAGCAGTGTGTCACCCACCTGCTGCGCCGGGCCCAGGACCTGTTGGAACGGGCCCGCCGCGGGGCGGTCCGCTTCCCGCGGCAGGTTCACCAATTGTTGCTGGACGCCCTGGACCTGCGGGACCGACGGGATGTCTTTTCGATCAGCTCTTACGGCTTGGCTGTAGCGCAGGGGCGATTGGAATCGCGACTGAAGGGATTGCTGGGCTGGAGGCTCTCGCACGAAGGTAACCGGAAGTTCCGGGACCATTTGGCCCGGCACGCCGAACAGATCCTCACGTTCCTGTACGTATGGGGGCTGGAGGCGAGCAACTGGCCAGCCGAGCAGGCGATCCGTCCGATGGTGGCCAATCGCAAGGTCTTCGGGGGAAATCGCACGTGGGCCGGGGCCCATGCCCAGGAGGTGCTGGGTAGTCTGTTTGCCACCTGCGCTCAGCAGACCCGCGACAGCCTGAGGTTGCTGTCAAACCTGATTCGCGCCACACCCCGTCAGCGAGCCGCCTACCTTGGGCACTTCCTCCCCGCCCCGGCGGGCTAACACCTCAGACCGCTAAACAGATACCACCGATGATTGGCTGGCCGACACGGCCGGCAACTGATCGGGCTGTCCGGCTGCGTCAAACGTCACCGTGAAGGGCACCGTCGTCAAGGTTGGGTTGTCCTGGGTATCCACCTGGAACGTCAACGTTCCGCTCCAGGTGCCCTGGAGCGGCGCTGCCCGACGGAACACCCTTGCCCACCTCCGGAAGGTTTTGTGCCGCCACCCCGAGATTCGCCAGCAGGCCGAGCAGATTGGTGGTGTTCAGTGCGCCGCATCCGGTGACGCCCCAATCCCGTTCGGCACGTCAATTGCCAGAGACGGTCTGAAGGAAAAGCGGAAAGCTGGCAAGGATCGCAGCGGGCAGGGGGGACCAAGCAGCGGAGGAGTCCGGTCGATTCGGCGCAACATCCAGGGCCACGACCGCGAGCGTCGATTGCGCCCGGCGTGGGTCAGAATGGGGATGGCCGGCAGTTTGGCCAGGTGGGCCTCCAACTCGTCTAGTTCCGCCCAGCCGATGAAGTAGAACCGGATCATCTCGATCGTCCGGAGGGTCGGTTTCTTGCCCGTCCACAGCGCGATCAGCAGGCAGACGATGATCGCCAGGTACACCTGGATCTCGATGCCGTTGGCCCCGTGGCTGAGCAGGTGCCGGCAGCCCAACGCGTACTTAAAGAATCGAAAGAACAGTTCTACGGTCCACCTTTTTCGGTAGATCAAGGCAATCACTTCGGCCGGCACGTCCAACAGGTTCGTGGCCATCAGCAGGACCTCGCCCTGTTCGGGCCCGCCGCGGCCGGCGTGCCGTTTGCGGTGCGGCTTGCAGGCGATCTGGATCAATCGCAGCGGCTGGCGGAGTTCGTCCCGCTTGCCCTCGCTGCCCAGCCAGACGATCTGGTCGCTGACGATGCCGGCCGCCTTCGCCGCGGCCCAGAGGGAGCGGTTCTCGATGACCTGATAGACGCTGTTGTCCCGCGCCCGGCAGACGAAGTGCGAGCCGATATCCACAATGGCCTGAAACAGCCGAAAACAGCAGTAGCCACGGGAATGGCACCGCCGTCCGGCGGAGAGGGATAGAGGCGCGCAAGGCTGGCGTTTACGCGGACCCAGTGGTTGTCTTGCGCCTCGCGTATGAATACAGTCTGAGTGCGGCCAGCATCGCTGGACGCGTTTTTGCCTTCCTTGGCCTATGATTGTGGTGGCCCTCCTTGGCTTGGCGTCCCACCGAAGCCAAGGAGGGCTTTTCATGTATATCGTAGCGCCCCGTCCAAGCCCGCGGCGGAATCGCTTTAACACCGTCGTCGCCCCATTCCTGCAACAGCCGGGCCTGCGGTTCGCCGAGGTGCTCCCCGGCGATGCCATCGAGCAGGCCTTTGCCGACAACGATGCGTTGTTCGGGCAGGACGATATCTTCTCCACGTCGATCGTGCTTTGGGCCTTTCTGGGCCAGGTCTTGCGGGGCGGCAAGGGGGCAGCCTGCGCCGCGGCGGTGGCGGATGTTGCGACCTACATGCAGCAGACGGCCGGTCGGGTGCCCTCGGGTGACACGGGAGACTATTGCCGGGCCCGCTCCAAGCTGAATCTGACGGCGGTGCAACCTGGTGGTCGGCGTGGCCCGGCGGTTGCAGGATCGCGCCAAGGCTTCGTGGCTGTGGCATGGGCTGCACGCCAAACTCATTGACGGCTTTACCTTCACCATGCCCGACACGCCGGCCAACCAGCAGGTGTTCCCCCAACAGAAGAACCAGCGGCCCGGCGCGGGCTTCCCGATCGCGCGGGCCTGCGCGGTGGTATCGCTGGCGACGGCGGCGATCCTCGACCTGAACATCGGTCCCTACGAAGGCAAGCAAACCGGCGAAACCGCCCTGCTGCGCGGCATCCTGGAGTGTTTGAAGCCAGGGGACGTGGCCGTCTTCGACCGGTGCTTCTGCTCGTTTCTGATGCTGGCCATCCTGCGATCGCGCGGGGTCCGTTTCTGTGCGCGTCTGCATCAGCGTCGCCCCGTCGACTTCCGACGGGGCCAGCGTCTGGGGCCGGACGATCACTGGATCACCTGGACCCGGCCGAAAAAGCCAGACTGGATGTCCGAGGAACTATACGAACAGATTCCCCAGACGATGACGCTTCGGGAACTGCGGTTCCAGGTGACCGTTCCGGGCCGACGAACCGAATCGATCACCGTGGTCACGTCATTGACGGACCCGTTGGCCTACCCCCCGCAAGAGATTGCCGAACTCTACGGCTACCGCTGGAACGCGGAACTGGACATTCGAGACATCAAGCAAACGCTGGGCCTGGATCACGTCCGCTGCAAGACGCCGGACATGGTTCGCCGCGAACTGTACGTGACGCTGCTGGCCTATAACCTGGTCCGCGGCCTGATTGCCACGGCGGCGAGCATCCATGCCAAACAGCCGCGTCAGTTGGGCTTCACTCTGGCCTGCCAGACGGTCTTGTCGTCCTGGATGTTGTTGGCAACGGGGGCCTGCCGGGATCCGCGCCAATTGTTGTCTCTGGCAAGGGAACGAATCGCTGCCAATGAAGTGGCCAACCGACCGGGCCGCATCGAACCGCGTGTGATCAAACGATCCCGGGACCGCTACCCCCTCATGCACGACCCTCGCCGGCAACTGCGGGAAGCGTTGCTCAATCCATAACGGGCTATAACATGGGGAGATATCTACGGCAGTGCCATTCCAGTAGCCACGGTCTTTGACGTAGACCCGCTCTGGCTGCAGATGGGCCAGCAGGTGGTCCACCTCCGAGGCGTCCGCCACGGTTAGGTCCATGTCCGCCGGCACGCCCTTGAGCGGCTCGAAGTGGGTGTGCAGTTTGACCCCGCGTCCCTCCCAGCCCACCTCGACCAACGCGGCCAGGGCCGTCAGTTCCGTGCCATCGACCGCCGTGAGCACCCCCGGCAGGTCGTCCAGGCGAGCGTCATGTGTCAGCGGCCGCAGTTGCACGCCCAGTTCGGCAATGATCGGCTTGAGCAACTCGGCGTCAAAGACGCTGGCGGCCTCGCTGAGACTGCCCAGACTGGTCGCCGAAACGCCGAGTTCCTGCTGGACCTTGCGCAGGTGAGAAGCCTGGACCAGGCCTCGCAGACTGCTGATAACGGGATTGAAGAAGAACAGCCGTTGCAGGGCGATGTACTGATCGAAGTGCAGGATGCGGTTGCCCGCCTTGTCCCGCCCGGTGCCGGCGTCGTGCAGCCGATCCAGCAAGGGCAGGATCTTGCCGAAGTATTTGAAGTTCCGGAGCCGATCTTCCGTGACCGGTTCTCGTTTGGCGCTCATGCAGAAGATCATGCACGCGCTTTCGCCCGGCGCCAATAAGGTGGCGCTTATACACGGACATGGCCGGCGCTTATGCTAAGCAATTCCTGTGCCGAACAGGATTGGTGACGCCCCCGATGACCATGCCCGCCATTAGCAAACTTGCCAACCGTACAGAACCCCTGCGCAGAAGGAACATTGCCCGTACCTCCTTTGTCCCCGTGTTACGAGTGGCAGCGGCACGCATGCGCCCGCCGCGATGGTGAAATCCCCGGATTACACCAAACTGTAGGACTCAGGTTCCTGGCGGTCAATGACTAGCGATGACCTCAAGGCGTGCTCCCTGTGCCTCCTTCGACACATACCCCCTGCGTCCTGCCATTCGGGACGGTCTCGAACGGCAAGTGCTTTGCTCAGAAGTGTTTCTATGCGGCGTCTGCCTCGAAGGGCCGACTGACATGTCCGATCCGGATCGCACGGGCTGTCTCGGGTTACTGCCGGGTGAGCCGGGCGGCGATCGTCACATCCGTGCTGATGTCGGCCTCTCCGGACGGCGGGCTCGCCTCGATCGTGGCGTTCCACCGCAGGGAGCCGTCCGCCTGGAGGGCCGCCGAACCCTCGTAGGTGCCCGTGATCGTTCCGGCCCGCTCCGCCTCGCTGTCGCTGAGTGCCTGAACGAACGTCAGCACGATGCTGAAGCCGTCCGAGGAGCGGTCCACACTCTGGACGGTGATCGTCGTGTCGCCCGCGCCCACCCCCAGGTCGCCCCGGAAGCGAACGGAATCCCCGACGTTCGCCAGGTTGCCAGCCAGCAGCAGGGGATTGTCGTTCGTCACTCCCGCGATCTGATCGGGCTGTCCGGTCGCATCAAACGTCACGGTAAAAGGCTCTGCCTTGAGGCTCGTGGCTTCCTCCGTCTCCCCTTCGTATGTCAAAGCTCCGCCCCAGGTGCCTTGCAGTGTCGACTGTGCCGATGGAACATCCTTCGCCGTCTGAGGCAGCCCGAGACGCGCCAGCAGACTGGCCAGATCGGTGCCAGCCGACGCGCCACACCCGGCGAGGCTCCCTATGACCATGCCCGCGATCAACACACGTGCCAGCCCTGCAAGACCTCTACGCGCAATCGACACTGCACGTGCCTCCCTTGGCTATGAAGACATAACGAATGGCAGCGTACACACGTGGCCGCTACGACGGTCAAGTCTCCGCACTGCGGGCCAGCTGCGGACTATATCAGCCGGTTCCGGGGAATGCCACGCGGAGTCCCTTGGCCGCCTGCTGCTTCTGATAGGCGACACCGTATATCGCCTGCATTGTTCCCCATGCCCCTCTCGCCACCCCTGCCCACAATCTTCTTACCGGACTGGAGGTAATCGGCGCCGATCTTCGATATAATGTTCGTTCCCTGGTCTTGGTGAGGTAACTCATGGTTCGCAATCTCCGGGTGCTTTGTGCGGCAGGCCTGGTCGCCCTGGCGGCTGTGGGCTGCGCTGAAAACCAGTCCGTCATCAGCGCGCTGCCCGATCCGTCCATCCGACCGGACAGCTCCTTGCGCCTGGCGGCTGCGTCCGCGACGCCGTCCCGGCTGCAGCTGTCCCCGGTCTATCAGCCCTGGCGCGGGCCCTGGGTGCCGATCCACCCGGCTGCCTTCGCCCAACCCGGCTGGATCCCAGCCGTCGGCATCGCCGACCGGTGGACCTGCATCGTCGTACACCACTCAGCAAGCGACAGGGGGACGCCGGAATCCATCGACCTGAGTCATCGCCAGCGCGGTTGGGACGAGCTCGGCTATCACTTCGTGATCGGCAACGGGGTGGACTATCCGGACGGCCAGGTGCATGTAGGCTCGCGCTGGGCGAAGCAGAAGCACGGCGCCCACTGCAAGGTCCCGGGCAACTACTACAACGAGCATGGTATCGGCATTTGCCTGATCGGCGACCTCGAGGAGCATCCGCCCACCGAGGCCCAGATGCAGGCGCTGTCGGACCTGATCCTGTTTCTGGAGGCCCAGTGCGGCTTTGGGTATGACCGCGTGCTGACCCATGGCGGTATCACCGGCAAGACCCGCTGCCCGGGCCGGTATTTTTCGGTGAACGATCTGTACCGCCGCATCAACGCGCCGATGTTCGCCAGCCGTAAGTAGGCCTGGCGTGCATGGGGACGATGGATTTGCCGGCGTAACTCGCGGCGGCTAGCTGCGATTGACTCGGAGTAGACATAGCCCGATGGGTGCAGAAAAGGACTTCGCACGCCGGCCGTGGAACGGATTGTTGCTCAAGGTCGCCTTTGGCGGCATGGCCCTGCTGGCCCTGGCAATGACTGGTTGCGGGCCCCACGAGCAGCAGGTCATCGAGGTGCTGCCCGAGCCGACGCCTGGCAATGCCGTCAACAGGCCGGCCACCCGGCGCCCACCTCCTCCTCCGCCCCCCAAGCCGAGCGCGTCGGCTCGTTGGTGGCAGTGGACCCCCAAGCCCGCCCCCCAGCCGACCCGCGGCACCTTCGCTCCCGAGGCCGACTGGGTCCCGTCCCGGGGCATCGGCCGGCAGTGGGAATGCATCGTCATCCACCACTCGGCCAACGAGCACGACAGTCCGCGATCAATGGATGCCTGGCACCGCCAGCGAGGTTGGGAGTGCCTGGGCTATGACTTCGTCATCGGCAACGGGGTCAATTACCCCGACGGCAAGGTCTTTGTGGGCCCGCGCTGGACCCAGCAGATGGTCGGCGCGCACTGCAAGACGCCCGGCGCCTACTACAACGAGCACGGCATCGGCATCTGCCTGATCGGTAACATGGAAGACCATCGTCCGAGCGAGCGGCAGATGCAGTCGCTGGCCCGCCTGGTGTCCTGGCTGCAGGCGCAGTGCGGCATTCCCAGCAGCAAGATCCTTACGCACGGTGGCGTGACCCACAAGACTGAGTGCCCTGGGCGGTACTTCTCGATCAGCGACCTGCTGCGGCGGTTGAACGGCAGATAAGAAGCAGTCTTGGAACCCGTCCTTTCTGGGTGCCGATAGCGGCTTGGCCGCGGCGGCCACCCAAAAGCCTTCTCTTGATCCGGTCTGTCGCGATCGTGCCGGCACAGGTACGTTCCAGTGCGTCCATCTTCTGTCTTAGAACTGATACCACGTTTACTGAATACATCGTCAGCGCCCGGTCTGATGAGAAAAGGGAACGCCCGGACGCATCGGGTCGCGGGCATCATCGCAAGTTGCTGATGCGCAGGTGCTCCGTAAGCAGCTATTTCCCGGAACCTTATGAAACGCAGGCGTCAGTGTAACCGAAAACGCCGCCCGGTTGGCACGCGGAATGCTTGGATAAAGGTGGTTACGCATCCGGTGCGACGTTGCGCCGCCGGGTGCGGTTGTGAGTTTTCCGGTCGATTCCGGGAATCTCCCTGTCCGGCTCGCGGGGCCGGAGTGGGAGGAGGCGCTGCGCCTATGCCCTCATCAGGCTGGGCCGGGACCGGAGAGTTGGGTAGTGAATAGGGAGGATGGCATATGAGACTGAGTCTTGCACTTGCGGCGGCGGTGGTTTTGCTGGTGGCGATGTCGGGGCATGCATCGATCATCTGGTCGGAAAGTGCCTGCGCTCCGGATAGTGATGGGGCGATCACGGGTTGCACGTGGAGTTGGCCCGATAATTCGACAATGCTTGTCCTTGAGACGATGAACAGCAGCCCGGGGCACCTGGTGGGGCATATTGCGACGAGTGACCCGCTGGATCCGACCCTCAACTTCGACAAGCAGGTGACGAACGCCACCGGGTACACGTGGACGGGCTACGTGCTCAATATGTACATGCAGCAGCCGTTCACCATCTCGGCTGGTACCGGTCCGCTGGGCTGGCTTCCTTCGGCTGTCACGTATCCGACCGGCACCTACCTCGATGCCCATGGCAATTCGTTCACCAACAAGGGGACGGTGACGTTCACGAACCTGGGCGGCTCCAACATTCTCCCTCTCGGCTCGGGAACCTTCGGAGCGGTTGTCAGGCTTCGGTGGATACACCCTGTACAACTTCGAACTCGAGCAGATCGCGGTGCCCGAGCCGGTGACCCTTGCCCTGCTGGCCCTGGGGGGCCTGTTCCTGCGTCGGCGGTCGTAGGCAAACAGAAGGCGTGCGGCAGGAACGGTTGACCCCCGTCTCTGCCATCGCGAAATAGACGATCAAGAACGCGGCGTCCGGGTGCACCTGGACGCCGCGTTCATTATTATCCCATCCCCTCGAACACCTCGAAGAACTCCGGGAAGGTCTTGCTGACGCAGCCGGCGTCCTTGATCACCACGCCGTCGAGGCGCAGGCCGGCCAGGGCGAAGGACATCGCCATGCGGTGGTCGTTGTAGGTATCCACGGCAGCGGGTTGAGGCCGGGCCGGCGGTTCGATGGAAAAGCCGTCCTCGCGAGGCCGGACCTTCGCGCCGAACTTGGCCAGCTCGGTCGCCACCGCGGCGATGCGGTCAGTCTCCTTGACCCGCAGGTTGGCGACGTTGCGGATGTTCGTCGGCCCGTCGGCGAACAGGGCCAGGACCGCCAAGGTCTGCGCCATGTCCGGGGTGGCGTTGAGGTCCACGTCGACGCTACGCAGCCTGCCGTCCTTCGGGCCGGTCACCGTGGTGCTCGCGTCGTCCTGCTCGATCCGGCAGCCCATTTGTTCGAGCACGTGCACGAAGCCAACGTCGCCCTGGAGGCTGCGGCGGCCGAGCCCCTCGACCGTCACCCGCCCGCCGGTCAGGGCGGCGGCTGCAAGAAAGTAGGACGCCGCGGAGGCGTCCGGCTCGATGCGGTACGTCCGGGCGGTGTAGGTCTGCAGGGCGGGCACGATGTACCGGCCGCGATCGGCGAGGACGCTTACCCCGAAGTCCTCCATCATCTGCAGCGTCATGCGGATGTAGGGCTGGCTGACGACCTCGCCGACCAGGTGCAGCATGACGTCGCCGCGGGCGTACGGGGCGGCGAGCAGAACGGCGCTGACGAACTGGCTTGACTGGTCGGCGGTGAGCGATGCCTGGCCGCCTCGCAGGCCGTTGCCGGCGATCGTGAGCGGCAAGAAGCCTTCCTTGTCCTCGTAGCCGATACTGGCCCCCAGGTCGCGCAGGACGTTGACCAGCGGGGCGATGGGGCGGCTTCGCATCCGCTCGACGCCGTCGATGCGGTAGCGGCCCATCCCCAGGCAGCACATGGCCGCCCCGAAGCGGGCCACCGTGCCGGCGTTGCCGCAGAAGAGATCGGCTTCGCCGGCGGGGACGTGCCCGCCGCAGCCTCCTACCGTGGCGATGCGACGGGCCTCGTCGACCGTCACGTCGATCTCCAGGCCTTTGAGGAAGTCGATCATGTAGCGCATGTCATCGGCCAGGCCCACGCCGTGCAATGTGCTCGTGCCATGGGCCAGGGCCGCGATGATGAATGCCCGGTTGGTCAGGCTCTTGGAGCCCGGCAGTTTAACCGTGGCCTCGATGGGACCGATGGCCGTCCTGATGCGTACGTCCGCCATGGTTGGGTTCCCAATGAAAAGGGCGGGCCGAATCGCCCGCCCTTGCTTATCCGTAGTATATGCTCAAACCTGTCGGCCGGCGCTATCTTTTCGCCTGCTCGCCGGGCTGCGGGAGGTCCTTGGGCAGGGGCACGGGCCGCAGGCCGCCGCTCGGGGCGAGCTCGGGCACCGCGCCGTACTGGTGCAGCGTGTCCAGCACGGCCACCGTCGGCTTGATCTCGTATGCCTTCTGCAGGTACTCCAGGGCCTTGTCGCGATCGCCAGCCACCAGCAGCGCCCGGCCGTAGGCCTCCAGGGCCGCCGGGTTGGTCGGTTCGGCGACCACCGCCTGGCGGTAGGTGATCAGGGCCATGTCCATGTCACCGCCGGCGGCATAGGCCGCGGCCTTGGTGATCAAGACGTTGGAGGTCGGGCTGAGCTGGGTGCCGATCCCGCGGGCAGTCTCGGTGGCCTTCTCATACTCGCCCTTGACCCGCAGGGCCTGTGCCTTGCCGTCGAGGGCCTTCATGTGCGAGGGCGAGGCCTGGATGGCCGAGTCGAAGTAAAACACCGCCTTGTCGGCGAAGGTCATGGCGGCGACGACGCAATCGTTCGCGGCCTCCTTGTTGGCCAGATCCAGGTAGCACCGGCCGAGCCAGTAGCAGATGTTGGCGTCGCCGGGCTGGCCCTTGTAAGCGGACTGGAAGTCCGCCATGGCAGCCGTCAGGTCGCCTTTGTCATAGGCCTCCAGCCCGTCCCTGTAACGGATCTGTGGGTGGACCTCGTTGCAGCCAGCCACCCAGAGCAGCCCCAACGCCAAACCAGATACCGCAATGTTCAAGACTTTCATAGTCACTTACCCGCCTCAACACCTGGAACCCGCACGGCCCAGCGTGCAGATTATCAGACCTTGGATGGTACTGTGCGCCGCCGGGTCCTGCAACTCGGGCGTACCGGCAGCGCGGCATACCGCGTACAATAGCTCCATAATCGGCGTTCGCCGGGGAAAAACTTATGGCGCAGGCCATCCAATTTGTCGTGCAGCGACACGAGGCGAGCGGCGGCGTCCATTGGGACCTGATGGTCGAGCAGGCCGATGCCCTGGCCACTTGGCAGCTGCCGGTGGCGCCCGAGCAGATCGCCGGGGTACCCATCGCCATCGAGCGGATCGCCGATCACGAGAAGCGGTTTCTGACCTATGAAGGTCCCCTGCGCAGCCACATCGGCAGTGTTGAGATCCACGATCGCGGAACGTGCGTCGTCCTGTCGCAATCTACGGACCGATGGCTCATCAGGTTCGGCGGCCGGTACCTAGCCGGCACGTATAGGGTTGAATACGCGGCTGGCGCGGAGTCCACTGCCTGGCAGATCACCAAGGTCCCCGGGTGAGCGATCGGTCTGGCGCGTGTGAGAGGCGCCTGTGACTGGGACTACAGGGCCTGCTGGCCCTGATCCGGCTGAGAGTCGCTGCTGGGTCGGGTGGTCTGGCGGGGGAGGGGGGTAACATCGACGGTTAGCTTGCCCTGTTCGATCCGCAGGGCGGAGATGGTGTAGGGGAATCCGCCGTTGGGCCAGCGGCTCCTGGCTGGCAGGCGGAACTCCCGAGATGTCCCCCAGCATGGCGGCCAGGGGCACTTCAGCGGCGGCACCACCCTTGAGGGAGGTGTCCACGGGCAGGTACTCACCGGCCTGCGACCAGACACGCCGCAGGAGGGAGGCGATCTGCCGGCCGGCCTCGCGGTCCAGGGCCTTGCGGGCCCGGGCGTCCACCAGCATCCTAGGTACGGGCAGGCAGCCGGCCCGCAGGCTGCTCACGTCCACGTGAATCGCGCCGCGGGCGGCGTCCAGCCGGAGGTTCACCGCCAGGCTCAGGACGCTGCTGATCCTCGAGTCTGTCGTATCGAGCGCCCAGGACGATCCGACCAGGCTGGAATGAGACCACCGGCTCAGCCACGTTTTTGGGCAGGGCATTGCCCAGGCTGGGCCAGATCTCGGTCCTGGCCGCCAGCCACCGGTTGACCTGACTGTCCCGCAGCGTGACTCGAAAGGGCTGGCCCCGTTCCATGTAGGATCCGATGGCGTTGCCGAAGTTGGGCAGTTCATTGCGAAGGGCGGGGTACTCATCGGCTGTGACGGTGGCCGGCTGATACCATGCCGGGCGGGAGACAGCTGCCACCAGCAGGATCGCGCCGAGGCCAACGAGGCTGATGCAGACCCCCGCGGCCCAGCGGATCCACAACCGTCTTGCGCGGCTGGGGCTGGCCGTTTTCATGGCAGCACATCTAAGGGTTGCGAGCGGAACTGTCAATCCAGGCGTCGATCGGGTGTATAAGTCTTTTGAGCGACTGCGGGTGACCAGTACAATCAGGCGGTGCCGCTGCGCGGCGAGAGAGCAGGGCAGTAGACAGTAGACCAGGAGAGAACGGCGGCACTGGCAGCAAGCTGCCAATGGCACCCGGTACCAGGCAAGGCGAGTGGAATGCGGCGACTCTTCGACGTGACCATCGTGGCGATCTGGCTGGCCAGCGGAGCGGGCCTGTTCTGGCACGACGTTCTGGCCAGCCTGGTCGGCTGGATCCGCTCCGGGCATGGTGCCGGCGGGTGGGATCGACAAGCCCGTGCGGATGCAGTTTGCGATCGAGGCGCGGCGCGGGGGCGAGCTCGGCCGCAGCTGGGCGGAGTTCTGGCGGTTGGAGGGTGGGGCGGTGGCGCGGTCGACAACGGTCCTGTCCGGCGGACCGATCCATCGTCCGATCTGCGTGGAGACCAACCTCAACTACGACCGGCAGGACCGGCTCGACCAGCTGCGGATCTGGGTCTACGGGCTGCCGGTCAGTCCCGTGCAGGTCGAGGCGGAGAGCTGACGGCGAGGATTTCCCTTGCCGCGTCCGCGTGGGCAATCAACGGTACGACTTCTCGATGGGCGCGCAGGTGGCGTCGGCGGTCGGCGAGGTCTTCCGCCCGTTCGTCTATCTCAAGGACCTGAAGGTCGGGCAGACGTGGCGGATCACCAGCATCAACCCGATCGGTTCGCTGTGGGGCGAGGAGCCGACGCCCACGCCCGTGGTGGTGAAGGTGACCGGCCGGGAGACGATCGAGCACCTGGGGCGCCGCGTCGAGTGCTTCCGGGTCGAGGCCAAGGACACCGTCGCGTGGGTGGACGACGACGGTCGCGTGCTGCTGCAGCAGGTGGAAGCGCCGATGCTGGGGACGATTTCGATCCGGCTGCTGGACGGGTTCGATGAGAAGGCCATGCACGCGGCGCGGGAGACGGCGGAGTCGTGGTGATGCTGATTGAACTGGAACATCTGACCAAGCGATTCAACCGGCATGTGGCGGTGGACGACCTGTCGCTGCGGGTCGAGGCGGGCGAGATCTACGCCTTCCTCGGGCCCAACGGGGCGGGCAAGACCACCACCATCAAGATGATGGTCGGCCTGCTCAAGCCCGACAGCGGCAGCATCCGCGTCTGCGGGCAGGCGATGGGCCTGGACGGCCGGGCCGCCAAGGCGCAGATCGCGTACATCCCGGACCAGCCGTTTCTCTACGACAAGCTGACGGGGCGGGAGTTCCTGCAGTTCGTCGGCCGGATGTACGGCATGGGAGGATCGCGGATCCGCGAACGGATCGGTCTGTTGGCGGGGCGGCTGAGCCTGGGCGACTGGCTGGACCAGTACAGCGAGAGCTACTCGCACGGGATGAAGCAGCGGGTGGTGCTGGCCGGGGCGCTGCTGCACGAGCCGACGGTGTTGATCGTGGACGAGCCGATGGTGGGCCTCGACCCGATTACCACCCGCGCGGTGAAGACACTGTTTCGCGAGGTTCGCGATGGTGGTGGGGCGGTCTTCCTGAGCACGCACACGCTGGACACGGCGGAGGACCTGGCCGACCGCATCGGGATCATCAGCAAGGGGCGCCTGGTGGTGGAAGGGACGCTGGCGGAGTTGAAGGACCGCACGGGCCGGGACGATCGGTTGGAGGAGATTTTTCTGAAGGTGGTGGAGGAGGCGGGGGAGTGAAACGAGGGACGAGCGAGCGGCGGCTGCAGCCGGGCTTGTCTGCGGTGCGAGGACGGCGTACGCTTGTGCTTCTGGATTCGAATCTGGAGCTATGCATGAGAATCGAAACCGAACAGGAAGAAGACGGCCGGTGGATTGCTGAAGTCATTGAGTTGCCCGGCGTCATGGCCTATGGGCAGACGCGCGAAGAGGCCATTCGCAGGACGGAGGCGCTGGCTCTGCGGATTCTCGCCGATCGGCTGGAGCACGGCGAGAGAATTCCGGAGATCACCTCGATCTTCGCGGTGCCCGCATGACGCAATGGCGCTCAACGCGTGCTCGGCAGATTCTGGCGGCCCTGCTGCGGCTCGGTTGGTTCGTCAAGCGGCAGTCAGGGTTCTCACAAGGTCCTGCAACGGCAAGGCTGGGAAGACTTCGTCTTTGCGTTCCATGATCGGGAGGAGATCGGGCCCCGGATGCTTGCCCGCATCGGCAAGCGAACAGGACTTGCCCCGGATGATCTATAGGGGAGAGCGACACGGCCGATGAAGGTACGCAAGCATGACTGAGCCGCTGACCCAGCCCGCCCCCTCCCTCGCCGTCCTGCTGGCGATGAAGGGACGGGTGCTGCGCAACACCGTCGTCTCGGGCCTGCGGCGGCATTACGGGCGGATCGCGGTCGGGGCGATCGTGGTCGCGGCGCTGTGTGGGATGCTCTACGTCCTGCTGGCGGCCGTGCTGCACTGGCTGCAGCAGCGCCAGCTCGAGAGCATCCTGGCCGTCGAGTACATATTCCATTTCTTCTTTATCGCTGTGATGGTCATGCTGTCGCTGTCCAGCACGCTGTTGAGTTACGCGGGGCTTTTCGGCAAGGAGGAAGCGCCGTACCTGCTGGTGGCGCCGATCGAGGCGTGGCACTTCGTGGCTGTCAAGTACGTTGAGGCCCTGGTGTTGTCGAGCTGGTCGTTGCTGCTGCTGGGTCTGCCGCTGCTCTTGGCGATGTCGCGGGTCTACCGGCTGGATGCGGCCTTTGTTCCGCTCTTTGTCGCGGGGTTTGGGACGCTGGCGCTGATCCCGGCGGCGTGGGGCCTGCTGACCGCGTACATCGTGGCGCGCTGGATCCCGCGACGGGCGATCACGCTGCTGCTGATCGGGGCGGGGATCATCCTGGTCATCGGCGGCCTCGTCGCGGCGCAGCACTGGGCGGTCCGGCAAGGAGACTACAGCAACTGGCTGAAGGACTTCTACGGCCGGCTGCGTATCGCGCGGGCGACGTTCCTGCCGAGCACGTGGATGGGGCGACTGACGATCCTGGCCGGGCGGGGCGACCACCGGCAGGCCCTGTTCTACCTGGCGATCCTGGCGGCGAACGCGGTGTTCTTCGTGTGGCTGTCGATCCGGATCGTGGCGGCGGACTTTACGGCGGCGCTGATGCGGGCGTCGGAGGGCTCGGCGCGGCGGGTGCGGCTGGCGGGGTACTTTACGGCGGGCCTGTCGCGGGTCGCGTTCTTCTGGCTCCCGGGCCGGCTGCGGGCGATGGCGCTGAAGGACCTGCGGTGCTTTCTGCGCGACGCGAACCAGTGGTCGCAGATGGGCATCCTGGCGGTGCTGCTATCGCTGTACGTGATGAACCTGCCGCGGCTGAACGTGCGGGTGCTGGGCGAGTACGCGCCGGTGATCGTGCCGTTTCTGAACCTGGCGGCCATCTGTTTGATCTTGTCGACCTTCACGGGGCGATTCGTGTTTCCCCAGGTCAGCCTGGAGGCCGGGCAAATGTGGCTGGTGGCGACCATGCCGATTCCGCGCAGCCGGATCGTACTCAGCAAGTTTGTTTCGGCCCTGACGGTCACGCTGGTGGCGGCTGGCGCGGTGGTGGGCACGTCGGTGTGGATGCTGCGGATGGAGGCGTTCTGGGTAGCGGTGCAGGTGCTGCTGGCGGGTGCGATCTGCGTGGGGCTGTGTGGGATGGCAGTGGGGATGGGGGCGTGGCTGCCGAGTTTCGAGGAGCGGAGTTCAGCGCGGATCGCCAGCGGGCTGGGGGGGATGCTGAACCTGGTGGCGTCGATGGCGTGGGTCGGCCTGGTCAACCTGGTCAACGGCCTGCTGTGCCGGCAGGCGTTCGGCGGGGAGGGCGGGGCCGGTGGGGGGAGGATCCTGTCGATGGCGGTGCTGGCGGTGGCCGGGGCGTGGCTGGCCGGCATCCTGCTGGCGGGCGGGGCGATGATGGCGGGGACGAGGGCGCTGGGGCGGAGGGATTTGTGAGCCGGCCGGATACCGACGCGGTCGCGTTTCGCACGGGTGCGTAACCCGATCCCCAGAGCATTTCGGTCGTTACTGGACACGGTCTCGTTGCCCACGCACTTGACCACCATGTCACCTGCGACTACCTTGACGGCAATTCAGCACGCGTGTAGGAGCGACACCATGATCCTTTCTCTAATCGCCTTGCTGGTAGCCGTTCCTTGCCAGACCCGTCCCAGCCTGCCGATAGTGCTCCCTGCTCCAGCGTCTCGACCTTCAGCGAGCCAGCCAGCTGCGCATTTCTCCATGAAGGAGCAGGTTCGTGTAGAGCCTTGGGTCTGCAAGATTGTTCGTGCGCGTTGGGAAGAGCGCCTGGACACACCGACGGGGTACATCGTCCCGCAAGCGGGGAAGCAGTTCCTGGAGATAACCATCCGGGTGCTCAATGCATCAGACTCGCCAGCAGGTCCGCCATCGATGATTGTCACTGACACTCACAGCATGCGTTATCCCCGGAGGGCTGCGGGAGTCTCTGGAGAGATGGGAGCCGATACTCTGTTCTTACCAGGAAAGGAGAGGAACGTCATAGTGGTTTACGAAGTTCCCACCGGAACTGGTTGTGGACTCCTTTTGCGGGGTCCGACGACGAAGGACTATGTGATCGATCTGGTGCCGGAACCCGCACCTGTGCACTCGCAGGCGTCATACCGCCAATCTCAGGCAGTTGCGCGAGGAAGCCTAGAGGAGAAGCTCGACGCCTACATGGAAGTTCTGCGGGGCGTTGCTCTGGTCGAACGTGTAGCTGCTGAACAGTCAGGCGATCAGTGGCGGGCCACCATCACTGTTGCGGATCTCTGGCATGTTCGGCACTACCAGGTGCGCCTGCAGGACGCGCAAACACTATGGAAGGCTTGGGCGCTGACCGCTTCCCCTCAGGACCCCGACTGTGCGCGCATTAGTATCGTCGACCACAACGGGAACGAGGTTGGCGGATCGAGGGTCTGGGGAGGTTCGCTGATCTGGGTCCAGGACAAGTGAGTCTGTTGGGGGAGATGTCGCGGAGTCTCTGGGCGATGGAAGACCCGTCTCAGGAGATCCCGTGATCCCACTCCTTGCGAAGGCTGTTGACATACTGCTGGGGATCGACGCCTTGCCAGAGCTCAGCCCCCAGCCCCTCCAGCTCCAGAATGCTCCGCGGCTGGTCCGCTGCGGCGGGGTGGCCTTCGGCGGCATCCTTGGCGATCATCTCCACGAGCCGGAGACGGTCAGCCATCGGAAGCGGCTTGATGTGCTCGTGGTAGAGCTGCTCGATATTGCTCGCGACCATGAGACGGCCTCCAGAAACAGAAGATATCTTACCCACTTGCCCAAACCCCAACAATCCCCTAAGCTTGTGCCGACGACAGAACCCATGCGGCAAAACCCAGGGCCCCTGGATCGAACATGGAAGAGATCGAGAACCCCCCAACCGTTGGCAGCCTCGGCCGCCCAGGCCGAAGGCGCCCTGCTCCTGCCCACCATCCTGGCGATCAACGTCGGCAACACGACCACCACAGCCGGCCTGGTGATCGACCAGCAGGCCGATCCGGTCATCACCGTCGAAACCCGGGACATGGATGAGACCCTCGGCCCGCGGCTGGCGGAGCTGTGGAGCCAGGTGAGCGAGCCGGCCCGGGCTCGGGTGGTGGTCGCCTCGGTGGTAGCCAACCGCGTCGAGCCGCTCTGCCGCATCGTCAAGGAGGTTACAAACCTCGACGCCCTTGTCATCCGGCGCGACCTGCCGCTGCCGATGCTGCTCAACGTCGAAAACCCCGACAGTGTCGGTGTCGACCGCATCTGCGGGGCGGCCGCGGCTTACCACCGGCTGCAACATGCCTGCGTGGTGGCTGACGTCGGCACAGCCATGACCGTCAACGTCGTCAGCGACGACGGCGTCTTCCTGGGCGGGGCGATCCTGCCGGGGCCGTACACCGCGGCCCGGGCGCTGGCCGAGCACACCGCCGCACTGCCGTGGGTCGAGCTTCGCCGGCCGGCACGGCACATCGGGCGCAACACCGAGGAGGCCATCCTCAGCGGGGTGGTCTATGGCACGGTGGGCGCCCTTCGCGAGCTGACCGAGCGGTACGCGACGGAGATGGGTCGCTGGCCGCAGACTGGTCCTGACCGGCGGCGGGGCGAACCTGGTCGCGGAGCTGTGCGAATTCGTCGATAACCTGGTCCCGCACCTGACGTTGATGGGGATCGCCTTGGCGTGGCACAAGAACCCCGTGTAGATCATCCGGCCGATTCGCCCGCTACGCGGGTGCAGATTCTCACCCCCCTGGCCAGCGGGGCGATCGCGGTGGTCCAGGTGGCTGGGACGCGGGCCCTTTCCATATCTGAGGCGGTTTTCCGTCCGCGCAACGGCAAGCCGCTTGCCGAGCTTCCGGCCGGCCGAGTTGCGTACGGCGACTTCCTCGATGAGGCCGGCGCGGTCTTCGACGATGGACTGGCGGTCCATGGTGTTGCGAGAGGCCAGCCGTGGGTGCAGTTCAACGTACACGGCGGGGTGCGGATCGTGCAGCGGCTGGTCCGGCGGCTGGTGGATCTGGGGGCGGGCGTGGCAGCCGGGGAACAGCAGACAGGGAGAGGGGGAGACAAGGAGACAAGGAGCCACGACAGGAGCACGCCCGCAAACAGCGCGGGCGTGGCACTCGGCTTGGGGATTGCGGCCGCAGCGGAAGACCTCTCATTCGACTGGCTCTGTCCGGTGGACCGCTGGGTGCAGCAGTGCCTGGCCGAGGCCGCCACGCCACGGGTGGTCGAGTGGCTGATCCGTCAGGGGGATCTATGGCACAAGCTGCTGGCCGACTGGCGGCGGCGGATCGAGGCCGGCGATGCCGACACCATTCGTCGCGACGCGCAAGTCTTGTTGGAGCAGGGCGATGAGTGTCATATCTGGCGAGGCCGGACCTTGGCGATCCTTGGCCTGCCGAACGCCGGAAAGAGCACGATTGCCAACCGTCTGGCCGGCCGGGGGGTGTCGCTGGTGGCCGATGCGCCCGGCACCACGCGGGACTGGGTAGGCGAGCCGATCGCCCTGCAAGGCTGGCCGGTCTTCCTGGTGGACACGGCTGGGCTGCGTCCGACGGACGATCCGGTTGAGGCCGACGGGGTGGTGCGGGCACTGCAGCAGGCGCGTCAGGCGGATGCCAGGCTGCTGGTGGTCGATAGTACTTGCCCGCCAAGCGGATCGGAGGATTGGCTAGTCCGGCAGGTGGGGCTACAATCGGTTGACACGATAGCCTATATGAAATGTGATCTGCCTCCCGGGCGGCGGCTGGATGTCGGCTTGCCAGCGGTGGCAGGGGCCCGGGTAGTACGGGTTTCGGGGCTGACGGGGGCGGGCTGGCCCGAGTTGGAGCGGGTCCTGCTGGAAGGTTTCGGATTTCCGGCTTCCCAAGAGTCGGGACCGCTGGTATTTTGTTCGCAGGTGCGGAGTTGTGTCACTCGCCTGGCAGCCGCCCCGGGTGCACGGGAGTTGATGGAGGCCTACGCCGGACTGCGAGTAGTGGAATTATGCCCAACCCACAAGACGATGCGATGATCGCTCGGGTGCTGGTGGAGACCCGCCTGATGACCCAGGACGAGGTCAACGCCTGCAAGCGAAAGCAGGTGGAACTGGCTCGCAAGGGGGAGTTCGTCCAGCTCGCCGACATCGTCGTCCAGGAAGGCTACGTCACCAAGAACCAGATGGAGCGGATCACGAAGCAGGGCGTGCTGGAAGACAGCATGACCCGCTCGGCCCGGCACATCCCGGGCTACCACATCATCTCGAAGCTGGGCCAGGGCGCGATGGCGACGGTCTGGAAGGCCCGACAATTGTCCCTGGAGCGCATCGTAGCCATCAAGATCCTGCCCAAGCGGCTCAGCGAGAACCCCGAGTTCGTGGAGCGCTTCTACAAGGAAGGCAAGGCGGCCGGCAAGCTCAACCAGCCCCAACATCGTCCAGGCGATCGACGTCGGCGAGGCCCAGGGGTATCACTACTTCGTCATGGAATTCGTCGAGGGCAAGACCGTCTACGACGACCTTGCCAAGGGCAAGGTCTACAGCGAGGCGGAGGCCCTGGACATCATCATCCAGGTCTCCAAGGCCCTCGCCCACGCCCACGGTAAGGGCCTGATCCACCGCGACGTCAAGCCCAAGAACATCATGATCACCAAGGAAGGCGTCGTGAAGCTGGCCGATATGGGTCTGGCCCGCGCAAGGACGACGAGGAGACGGCCGCCCAGGGAGGCCGGCCAGGCCTACGGCACGCCGTACTACATCAGCCCGGAGCAGATACGCGGCGAAATCGACATCGACTTCCGGGCCGACATCTACTCGCTCGGCGCGACCTTCTATCACATGGTCACCGGCAAGCGTGCCCTTCGACGGGCCGAGCCCCTCGGCGGTCATGCACAAGCACCTGAAGGAACAGCTGCTGCCGCCGGACCACATCAACACAAATCTGTCAGCCGGCGTGGCCGAGGTCATCGAAGTGATGATGGCCAAGAAGCGTGAGAACCGCTACAACAGCACCGAGGACCTGCTGAAGGACCTGCAGGCGGTGCAGCGGGGCGAGGCGCCGCTGCAGGCGCGCCGCCGCGTCGATCCGCACGTCCTGCGGAACCTGGCCAAGATGGAGAAGGACGCCAGCAAGCAGGTCGCCGAGCCCGACGTCGACAGCATCAACTCCGAGACCGTTCTGCAGGTGTCGGCTGCGGACCAGACCCGCTCGATCATCATCATCCTGATGGGCGTGGCGCTGGTGCTGGAGACGATCCTGCTGGTCTTCCTCTTCCTGCGGCACTAGAGTCGGTTTCAAAACCGCCCGTTCCGGGTGTCACTGGCGGCTTGCCTGCCGGTGCATGGGCCTTGTCCGCCGCTTCCAGCTCCAGGCCCGCAAAGCCGGTTCACGCTTGTTGCCCGCGGGGATTTGCCGCCCACCTGCCTGCCGCCCATAATATCGGGTAGTTCCCGGCATGGCCGTGCAGTGTCGCACGGCCTGCTTTGGGTAACATTGTCAGAGCGCGTCAACAAACACGCCGAGGACCCCATGACGAAGACACCGGCCCCGAGCGACCCGTCGCTGGCCAAGTCCGCCGCCGCCTTCCAGGCCGCTTGCAAGGTCATTCCCGGCGGGGTCAACTCGCCCGTGCGGGCCTTCAAGGCCGTCGGCGGCGATCCCCTCTTCATCGCCAAGGCCAAGGGCAGCGTGATCACCGACCTCGATGACCATGACTACATCGACTACGTCGGCTCGTGGGGGCCGCTGATCCTCGGCCACGCCGATGAGCGGGTAGTTACGGCTGTCAGCAAGGCCCTGCAGCGCGGCAGCTGGTATCGGCGCACCGACGCCGGGCGAGGTCCGCCTGGCCGAGATGATCGTCGCGGGGTTTGAGTCGATCGATATGGTGCGGCTGGTCAGCAGCGGTACGGAGGCGACGATGAGTGCGATCCGCCTGGCCCGCGCGGCGGCCGGGACGGATCTGATCGTCAAGTGCGCCGGCTGCTACCACGGGCACGCCGACAGCCTGCTGGTCCAGGCGGGCAGCGGCCTGACGACCTTCGCCGTGCCGAGTAGCCCCGGGGTGCCGGCGGCGCTGACCGAGCAAGACGCTCGTCGTCCCCTACAACGACCTCGATGCGATGCGCCAGATCTTCGCCGGCGCACGGCTCGCAGATCGCGGCGCTCATCATCGAGCCGGTGGCTGGCAACATGGGCCTGGTCCCGCCAGCCGAGGGGTACCTGGAGGGTCTGCGGAAGCTCTGCGACGAGTATGAGTCGATCCTGATCTTCGACGAGGTGATCACGGGCTTCCGGCTGGCCTTCGGCGGCGCGCAGCAGGTCTATGGCATCAAGGCCGACCTGACATGCCTGGGCAAGATCATCGGCGGCGGCCTGCCGGTCGGGGCCTATGGCGGGCGCAAGGACCTGATGGAGATGATCTCGCCGGCTGGTCCCGTCTACCAGGCCGGTACGCTCAGCGGCAACCCGCTGGCGGTGGCGGCGGGGATCGCGACGCTGGAGGTCCTGCAGGAGCCGGGGACGTACCAGGAGCTGGAGCGAAAGGGTGCCGCCCTGGCCGCGGGATTGGCGGCGGCCGGCAAGGCGGCCGGCGTGCCGGTCACGATCAACCGTGCGGGCAGCGCCCTGACGGTGTTCTTCACCGCTGGGCCGGTGACGGATTACACTTCCGCGCTAAAGAGCGACACGGCTGCCTACGGCCGCTTCTTCCACGCCATGCGCAAGGCCGGTGTCTACCTGCCGCCTTCGCAGTTCGAGTGCTGGTTCGTGAGTTTGGCGCATACAGATGAGCAGATCGAGCAGACGATCGCCGCGGCGGGGGGGGCGTTCAAGAAGACGACAGGACCATCGGCATGAGCACCGTTCCCGCCTACATCGAGGATCGTCTCCGCCGTCCGCCTCCAGTCGACTCAAAGGTCGTAATCGGCTCAACGCCAGTTGTGTCGTTTGGGGCCGTCTCTTCCGCCACTGTAGTACGCTTGGTCTCAATCCCAGTTGCGTCGAGTTTCTCGATCGCAATCGTGAAGAACTTGCCGGTTCTGGCCGCCGTCTTGCGACGCACACGTCTATTGGTACCCAGGATCTCCCCAATGCCCCTTTGGAGGCAATATCCCAGATACTCCACGACTGCAACACGTACTTCCAGCGAAATCCATACCGTTTCTGGTTCGACAAACTTGAGTCGATCGTGCAAGCCTGCGGTGCGTCGTACTACAACGGTTCAGCATGCCATCTCGATTTGGTCCAATGGGCGACCGATCCGACGTGGGGCAGACTTTGTCCTTCCATTCGCGTGAGACTCCTGGAAGCCGACGCGCCGTTCTTGGTCAAGCAACTTCAAAACGAGAATATCCGCCTGCTGTTGGTCAACGGAACAGGAGTCATCACGCAATTGCGGCGGACGCTTCCGTGCGATCTTGCAGAGATCGACCCGATTGTTGGATTCAGGTACCAGGATACACGGCTCTTTGAAGGCACGATGTGGTCACGGCTTCGGATCATAGCATGGAGTACGAATCTCCAATCCTCATTCGGAGTGACATCGGAATTCAAATGCGAACTCAAGCGTCGGGTTGCATCGATTGCCTCGGAGCCGAATCGCGCCTGACCCCGGTGATGGTTATCGCATGCGATCCGGTCCGCGACCCGCCCTTGCAGTCTGGTTCGCTTTCGGATAAGTATTGTAGGTCAACGAATTGAGGCAATGGGCGGTAAGGTCGGGCGGACACTGCTATGATGTTGAGGTTCGCACAGTGAGGTCCGGATATGACGACGGTGACAATCGAGCAGGCACAGAGGGACTTGTCACGACTCATTGAGGACGTGGCGCTCGGGGAGCACGTGGTGATCACCAGGGGGGACGTTCCCGTTGCTGAATTGGCCCCGGTGCCGCAGGTCAAGCCCAAGCCGACGTTCGGCAGTGCCAAGGGCATGGTGAGGATGTCCGAAGACTTCGACGCCCCGCTTGAGGATTTCCGGGACCACACGGGATGAACATCCTGCTCGACACGCACACCTTCCTCTGGTTCATAGACGGCAACGACAAGCTCAGCCTGAACGCCAGGGCCCTCATCGAGGACCAGGAGAATGCCAAGCTCGTCAGCGCGGCCAGTCTGTGGGAAATGGGCCTTAAGATCAGCATCGGACGGCTGAGCCTGGCGCAACCATTCGAGGACCTCACCGGAAGGCAAATGGAGCAGAACGGGTTTGGTCTGCTGCCTGTGCGTATTGCTCACATTGCCAGAGTGATCTCATTACCGTTCCATCATCGCGATCCATTTGACCGCATGCTTGCCGCTCAGTGCATGGTAGAGGGCTTGTCCCTCGTGAGTGCTGACTCCATCTTTGACAACTACTCCGTGCCGCGGGTGTGGTGAGGAGCGTGCGTGCCGTGTCTGGGCAGAGAGACGTTCTCGGGAATGGGCAAAGGCGACAGATATGTGAAGATTGTGGAATGGTCGGAAGAAGATGCTTGTTTCATTGGCAGCTGTCCGGAACTTCTCTGCGGAGGCTGTCACGGCTCAGACGCCAAGAACGTTTTTTCCGACCTGTGTGACATCATCGAGGAAACGATTCAACTCTATGAAGTTGATGGCAAACCTCTACCTCCTCCCATGTCGGGCCGGGAATTCGTCAATGCCATGCAGAGAATCGCATAGCAGCATTCTGGCAGACGCGCCTGCCTCCAGGTGATTCTCACGCCGTCGCCTTCGGCCGCACTTCCAGCCCCAGGGCCTGCAGCATCGCTTCGATGTAGTCACCGCCGATTTGTCGCCGACCATCCAGATATTCGTAGACGGCTGAGTTTGACAGGGTCGAGCAATGTTCTCTGGCCAGCTTCCAGAGCTGGTAGCGCGTAAGGCGGCGGCGTCCCATCTCCAGGATGATCGCGCCGCGTATTCCACCGACGCGATGCCCACCGCGGACCCACCGGCTGGCAACTGGGTCCTGTTCCGGAATGTCCGAGGTATCGATTTGGTCGTCTGGCCTTTGTGCCAGCCGTTTGAGTTCGGCCATGCGCCGAGCCGTTCGTTTGGGCAGTGTCCCGGCCGTGTGCCGCACGGTCTGCCTCTTGGACTCACCACTGGACTTGCTCTTCATAGACGTTGTCCCATTCGAACCGCTCGTGGAGTCGCATCGTTCCTCCATTTGCCTGACGCCTGGAGATTATCACCGTTAACGGTGATAGTCAAGGTGGGTCCTACGACGTTCCAGCCGCGGCCAGCCCCTTGCCGCCGCACGGCCACCCTTTGCCCAACGCCCCCCGTTCGGGTACAAGATAGCCGTACCAGATAGCAGGAGTACCAAACATGACTACCCCTCCCGACCCCGCGACCTCCGCGACGGCCCTGGAAACCGCTCACGCCTCCTGCCTGCGGGCCATGGGGATGCTCGCCTCCGGCCGGGCATGGCTGGTCTTCCTCATCAGCCTGGCCATCCTGGTCCAGCTCGGCCTGTTCGCCGCCGCCAACTGGGCCGACGTTCTGCAGGTCCGGGGCCCGGCCAGCCAGACGACCCCCGCCGGCGGTCAGTCCTCCGACGAGGCCGGCGCGGGCCCTTCCGGTCCCAACTTCCTCCAGAACTTCTGGCCGCCCGCCCGCTGGCAGCAGGTCATGACCATCGCCCTGCCCGTTGCGGGCTTTGCAGGGCTGGCTTCGGCGATCGTGCTGATCCTCCTGGCGATCACGGGGATCCAGGTGAACCTGGCCGGCCGTCTGCCCGGCGTGTCGTCCATGGTCAGCGCGTTCTACTGGTCGATCATCACAGCGGCGCTGCTGTTTCCCTGGGGCGTACTGATGAACGAGCCGATGCCCCAGACGAGCCTGCGGGTGCCCTGGCTGTTCAGCACGTACGAGGAGATCGCCAGGGCCGTGGCCGCCAACTCCACCGGCAGCAACATCCCCGCGCTGGTATGGGTCCGCTTCCTGGCCTGGCCGATCGCCAGCCTGGTGGCCGCCTGGATCGCCGGGGCGCGGTTCGGCAAGGCCTACTGGCAGGTCGTGGGCCTGGCGGAGATGGAGGCCAAGGCCCGGGGCGAACAAGTCCGCGAGGTCTGACGTACCCACTGGCAAGACCCTTTGACGCAGGAGCACCATCCGTGTCCGACCGTGCGTTCGATTGGTTGCGCATCGTATTGTTGGCCCTGGCCGTGGCGGGCCTGCTGCTGAGCGGGCAGCTGGTCCGCATGCATGCGGGCGAAAAGGTCGCCGATTCCCTGGACTGGGCCTGCGGCGGCCTCAAGCACACCTGCGAGACGGTCCTGCAGAGCGGCTTTGCGCGGCTGATGATCTTCCCCCCGCGCCCGGTGCCGGTAGCCGCCGTGGGCATGGGCTATTTCACCTTTCTGGGCCTGTGGCTGCTGATGACCGGGCGCCTCCCCGGAAGGCTGCATCACGCCTGGGTGGTCCCCTCGGTCGTCGGGCTGTTCGGCCTGGCTGCCTCGGGATTCATGATCTACCTGATGGGCGCGGTGCTCAAGACCTGGTGCGGCTTCTGCCTGGCTACGCACATCGTAAACCTGCCGCTGGTGCTGGGCATCTGGATCCTTTGGACCAAGGGTGCGGTCGGCCCGGCGGCCGAGGCCGCCGTGGAGCTGCCAGCCGCGCCGGAGGGCGAACGGCTGCCGACCGGCCAGCCGGCCCCGTCGATGGCCGCGGCCCAGCTGTGGAAGATCCCGGTCCTGGTGGTGATTGCGGGGGTGGCCATCGCCATTGCGCAGGTCCGCCAGACCCAGACCACCGACGCGGTCAAGTCGCTGGAGGCCGAATCCGCCGCCCTGGATCGCCTGGCGTTCAATGATGCCAAGAAAGTCGACATCCCGGTCGGACCCGAAGACCCCGTGCTCGGGCCGGAGGGCGCCCGCCACACGGTCGTGATCTATAGCGACTTCCAGTGCCCGTACTGCGGCTCCTTCGCCCCGATGTTCGAGGAGGTCCAGAAGGCCCTGTCGATGAACCGCGACATCTCCAAGGCCCCCTTCCGCATCGTCTTCAAGCACTACCCGCTCAACCCGGACTGCAACGCCGGACGGCGGGCCCTTCTCGCCGGCAACACCAAGAACGAGCATCCCCACGCCTGCGAGGCTGCCGCCGCGGCCGAGGCCGCCCGTCGACTCGGCGGCAACGAGGCCTTCTGGAAGATGCACGACGCGCTCTACAAGAACCAGGCCCGGCTCGGGCAGGTGCCGTACAGGCAGCTCGGCTGCCCAGATCGGCCTGGATCCCGAGGCGTTCGAGAAACTTCGCCAAGACCCGCAGACCCGCCGGCGGATCAGCGCCGACGCCGACGAGGGCCATCGCCTCGGCGTGCGAACGACCCCGACCGTGTTCCTGGACGGCAAGCGCATCGAGCGGCCCGTCAAGAGCGTCGATCCCCGGCAGATCCAGGCCAAGACCGTCGAGCACTGGAGATCTCTGCTGCTATGGGCGAGCCTGCCCGCTACCGCGACGGGGGATGCCGCCGCCTTCGATCAGGCTCTCCGCCAGCTCCAGCAGGCGTCGCCGGCTGCCGGTTCGACAGGACTGCGGCCGACCGGTACCACGGTCACCCAGCCTGCCGACAGAGCGACCTCCAGCAGTGGCCATGCGCTGCAACCGATCCCGGTCGATCCCGGGGTCCTGGAAGGCCTTGACCGCGCGCGATCCGGCGCGGCGACCACACGTGCTGCGCAGCCCTGACCGGGCCCCTCCCTGGCGGCTGGCCATGTCGTGTCACGGGAGCGAGATTCTTGTTCCGGCCCCTTGCCGCCCTCGGGCATCTCGACTCGCTTCCGGGACGCAGCTACGCGAGCGATCCACCCTTCTGGCGACGGAACCATCCAGGCAGTCGGCTGCGACCGCCTTGCTGTGCTAAGTGTATCGCCGCGCGGACAGCGAAAAGCTTGCCCTCGCGCTCTACGATTGTACGAAGCCGGCAGGGACAGCAGCTGCCGAACGCGTAATACAGCGGTTCGACAGTCCCGCCCGAGGGCGAATGAGGCCCTGCGGCAGGCTTCGTGCAGGTTGTCACAAGAGCAGACTGCGCCCGGGTGATGTTGCGGGGCACACCAACATAAACGGGGATCGTCGTGACAGATCAGGCATTCAACTGGCTGCGTCTGGCGGTCGTCATCCTGGCCGGGGCGGACTGGCTGCTCAGCGCCGTCATGGTCAGGATGCACCTGGACAGGGGAAAGTCGGGCGTGTTTGACTGGGCATGCAGCGGCGCGCTGGACTGCCGCTCGGTGCTGTCCAGCCGCTACTCCACGGTACACTTCCTGCTGCCATGGCCCGTACCCGTGTCCGCGGGCGGCCTGGCCCACTTCACGATCGTGGTCGTATGGCTGCTCGCGGTGGGGCGGCTGGCGGGGGCCTGGCACCGAGCTCTGGGCCATACCCGCCGTATTCGGTACGGTCGGCCTGTTCGGCTCGCTGTACTTCCTGTACATCATGCGAGCCCGGTTGCGGGCCTGGTGCGGCATGTGCCTGAGCGTCCACGGCGTCCACCTGCTGTTGGTGCCGGGCCTGTGGGCCCTCTGGCTGGCTGGACCCAGCCGATCCGCCGCGGCCAGTAGTCCCTGGCAGGTTCCGGCACTGGCGCTGCTGGCCGGCGCGGCGATCGCCATCGCGATGGTTCGCTACGTGCAGGCCGCCGACGCCGCCTGTCACGCGGAGAAGGTCCATCGCAAGCTTGATCGGGTCCTGACCGATCGGTTTGTGACCAGCCTGCCGCGGCAGATCCCCATCAGCCAGGCCGACCCCGCCAGCGGTCCGGCCGATGCCCCGCACACGGTGGTCGTCTTCGAGGACTTCCAGTGCCAGACCTGCGCTGAGTTCCGCGAGGCGCTGCGGTACGTGGAGGAACACCTGGATTGCCCCTTGCGGATCGTGCACAAGGACTTCCCGCTCAATGCCGCCTGCAACCCCAGCCGCAAGGATACCGACGTTCGCGATCACGACCATGCCTGCCAGGCGGCGGCGGCCGCCGAGGCCGCCTGGCGGCTGGGCGGCTCCGACGCCTTCGTCGCCATGCGCGACCTGCTCTTTGAGAAGCAGGCGCTGCTGGCCCGCGAGCCGTACGAGGATTTCGCCCGCTGCCTGGGGCTGGATGTCGATCGGTTCAACCGTCTGCGGACCAGCCCCGCGGTCCTGCGCAAGATCCGCAACGATGCCTGTGTCGGCTCCGGCCTGGGCGTGCAATCCACGCCCGCGGTCTTTGTTGACGGCCGGCGGCTCGAAAACCCGATCATCCAGCGCGGTCCATCGATCCTGCGAGAGGAGACGCTGCGGCACTGGCGGGACGTACTCGGCGCAATCTTCTTCGGCGCGGAGGATCTCGGGTATCGGATGAAGGGCACGCGATAGGGCCGCCCCGTTGGAGCAACACGCCGTATTGGGTGCCACCGGTCCTGCCTGTCCTGAGCTTGTCGAATGGGTAGACGCGGCGCCGTCGCTACGGACCAGGGCCGTGCCGTCCAGGGCGACGTCCAATGCCGGTTTGCCCGCCTTTACTCGAGGTATCCCAGGTCCGCCAGGCGCTTCTCCAACTGCTCACGTTGTTCGGCGGTGTAGACTTCTTCGAGTCTGTTCGGCTGCCACGTGCTTCTGCGGCGGCTCGTACTGCACGGTCATCGGCGCGTCGAACAGGTCGGTCAGGACGCGGCCTTCCATGTCGACCGGCACGGGCAGCCCCAGCCCCGCCAGCACGGTGGGCGTGATATCGGCGATGTTCGCGTCGAGTCGCCGTCCGGGCAACACGTGGTCGCCGGCCACCGTCAGCATTCCCTCCAGGCGGTGCGTCCCCTCGATCCGCCGCCGCGACAGCCAGCGGATCGCGCGGTAGCCCCGGATCTTGCGGACCACGGCCAGCCCCGGGATCGGCACCAGGATCAGGTCCGGCAGCCAGGGGTGCTCGTCTCGCGAGCAGTTGTAGAGGTCCTCGGCCTTGTGTACCTCGGGGAAGACCTGCACCTCGCGGCCCGAGGGCCCGCGCGTCCGCAGCGCCAGGAGTCTCTCGCGCAGCGCCTCCCGCAGCGCCTCGTACTCGCCCGGCTGGACAATGCCGTCCGGCTGGCGTCCTCTCAGGTTGATGTACAGAAACCCGTAGATCCCCGCGTGCATCACGCAGGCCTTCGTGCCCGTCCAGTCCACCGCCAGCTCGCGCTCGATGCTCAAGTCGTCGGTCGCGAACCGCCCTCTCTTCTTGAACAACATGCGGTCCAAGAGGTACCGCCCCCGCGTCCGCCAGCGGCTGGCTACGTCCCGCAGCTTCAGGTAGCCCCAGTCCTTCAGCAGCAGGTTCGGCTGGACCTTGCCGTCCAGCGAGCCGTGCCCGTGGTCCGACATGATCATCAGCGTCGCGCCCTGCTGGCGGGCGAAGGCCTCGAACTCGCCGATCACTCGGTCGAGTTCGGTGAAGCATTCCGCCGCCGCCTGCGACCGCGCGCTGCGATCGGGCGGCAGGTTCGGGTCGATGTACTTCCACGCCTTGTGCTGGAGATTGTCCACGAACTTCAGCAGGACCATCATCACGTCCCAGCCGCCGAATCGGTCCGTGCAGAACTTCGCCAGGTCCAGCCCCTGCCAGAACGTCCGCTTGATGTATTCCAGGTTGTCGCGGTAGAGCTGGTCGCCCTTCAGGACCTTCCGCTTCCACTGCGTCTTGTAGGAATAGTTCGGGAACCGCCGGAGGATCTCGCCCTTCAGGTCGGCCGGGTAGGTGAAGTCCACGTCCACCGAGGGCGTCTCGAAGCCGCTGATCATGAAGCCGTTGACCGGGGTGGGCGGGTAGGTCATCGGCAGGTTGATCGAGCCGACCCGGTAGCCCTTGCTGGAGAGGATCTCCCAGATCGTCTTCTCGCGGATCTGAAACGTGCTGTTGAAGGACAAATGGCCGGTCCGCGGCTCGTACCGCTCGAAGTCGATGATCCCGTGCTTGCCGGGGCCCTTGCCGGTCATGAACGTCGTCCAGGCCGCCGGCGTCATCGGAGGCTTGGTCGACAGGAGCGTGCCGGCCACCCCTTCGTGGACCATCCGCTGCAGGTTCGGCATCCGCCCGCTGCGCATCAACGGCTCGAACACGTCGAAGGTCGCCCCGTCCAGCCCCAGGATCAGCCAGCGCTGCACCAGGCGTCCGTTCGAGCCTTGCGCCTGGGCCTGCCGCGTTGTCTCACCGTTCACCTGCGATCCCGCCATCCTGGGCTCCTGTGCGTCGTAGATAGCCGCCTCAGCCCGATCATCTTAGGGCCCCGCCGTCGGGGATGCAAATCGCCGGGGCGGCGTCCGGAACCCCATGCGGACCGGGCGCCTATGCTCGATGGGAACGGGAGCGAAGCAACGGGGATAGACAAGATAGACACGATAAGAAGCCGGCATGGCCTGGTCCTTATCCTGTTCATCCTGTCCATCCCTGTGAATTCCGTCTCTCCTATCGGACCTGTTGCCTCGATGGCCCGCTGGCCGTAGCATTTGCGACGTGGTATTGAGCAAGGTAGTGACCCGGAGGTAGTAGTGCATGCCGAATAACAGCAAGCCGCTGACCACCTATGGCAGCGCCGATGACACCTGGCGGATCTTTCGCATCATGGCCGAATTCGTCGACGGCTTTGACGTCATGATCGGCGTGGGGCCCGCGGTCTCGATCTTCGGCTCGGCCCGCAGCACGCCGAGCAACCCGTATTACCAGATGGCCGAGGACCTGGCCGGGCGCCTGGCCCGCCAGGGCATGGCGATCATCACCGGCGGCGGGCCCGGGATCATGGAGGCGGCCAACAAGGGCGCCTACCAGGCCGGCGGGGCGTCGATCGGCCTGAACATCTCGCTGCCGATGGAGCAGGTGGCCAACCCGTACCAGACGATCTCAGTGAACTTTCACTATTTCTTCTGCCGCAAGGTCATGTTCGTCAAGTATGCCATGGCGTTCGTCTGCTTCCCGGGCGGCTTTGGCACGATGGACGAGTTCTTCGAGGCCATGACGCTCATCCAGACCGACAAGATCGGGCACTTCCCGGTGGTGCTCATCGGCAAGGAGTTCTGGGAGCCGATGCGCGGCTGGATGCGCTCGGTGATGTACGAGCAGTTCCAGAACATCGACGTCGAGGACCTCGACCTGTTCACCGTCACCGACGATCTCGATGAGGCCGTCCGCGTCCTCGTCCGCAGCAAGGAGGCGGCCCAGGTGGCTGCCCAGGCCGCCGCGGCGACCGCCCCGGCTGCCCCCGTCGGCGCCGACCGGATCACCGCCGAAGGCACCCGCTACGGCGTGCCGCCCCGCCCGATCGTGCGGAACCAGTCGTCGAGGTAGGCCGTTACTTCACCATCTCCAACCGCATCTTCACCCACCCCATCGGCCGCAGGGCCCCCGCCAGGCCCCGCGTGCGGCTGCCGCCCTCGGCGTATGGCCGGATCGTCATGTTCTCGAAATGGCTGAACCGCCCGATCCGCAGCAGCGTCTCGTTGCCCCGCAGCCTGCGTCGCCAGGCTCACCAGCTTCTCGCCGATCGGCCGGAGGTACTTGTTGGGTTTGTAGAACCGCTCGTGCTCGCGGGCCAGGTTCTCCAGGTAGAACTTGCGGCAGGCCTCCAGGATCTGCTCGGGGCGGATCTCATCCGATACCGCCTTGGGCCACCGCCAGCGCCTCCCCGCCTCGCTGCGCAGCCCCTCCAACACCCTATGAGCCTGCAATTCATTGTAAACCGTCATCTCGCCGGTCGCGGTGATCGGCTCGTCCTCCAGGCCCGAGAAGGTCGCGTCGCAGAACATCGGCTCGCGGGCCGCCTTGCCCTCGCCCTCATACAGCATCACCCGCTCGATCACGTTGCTGTCGGGTACCAGATAGGCGTCGCGGATTCGCAGCGACCGCAGCGGATCGGCATGCGGATCGGTCGTATCGATCGTCGCCTCCGGCCCGCCGCCCAGCTGCACCCGGTAGCCCAGCACCTCCGCCTCGAAGATGTCCGCGTGGACTTGGCCCGCCTGTGCCGCCAGCCCCGGCCGCGTCTCACCGGCCCCCGCCTTGTACCACACCCACGCCGTGCGGATCGCCCCCTTGATCGACGAGCCCGGCAGGTACGGCTCGTGCCGCGCCCCCGTGCGGGCCATCATCAGCACGCTCGGCGGAATCGCCTCGCGCTCCCGCTCGCCGCGATCCTCGCCACCGCCTCCGCCGCCCAGCCCGCCGCCCATGCGTCCAGGGCCGCCAGGACTACTCGGCCCACCGCCCATGCGCCCGGACCGCCCGGTCCGCCGCGCCTGCCGCCATCGCGTCTTCCGCCGGCCGGGGCCTGGCCCACCTGGCTGGCCCGCAAGAGGGTCTCGTCCGCCTGGCACTGCCACAGGGCGTGTTTGGCTGGGTCGAAGTTGCTGACGATGAACCGCCGCAGCCCCGCGGACAGCCCGCCGCCGCGCGTCGCGCTCTCCAGGTCGATCCGTTGCCGATCGGTCATCCGGGCCAGGATCCGCCCGGCGTCGATCGCGTAGAACCAGATCACGCCGTCCTTCTCCTGCCGGACGACGTAATCCATCGGCCCCAGCATCTGCCCCGAGCCCACATGCACCGGCCCGAGCATCGTCAATGTCATCTTGAAGCGCTGCACGCGAATCCAACCTTTTGCCGCGTTCCTGCCCCGACTCCCGCTTCGCAAGCCGGCAAGCGCCAGCCGTTGTCGTTACTCGTCACTCTCCACTCGATACTCAGGACTTTCTTCCCGCCGTTCCTCAGCACTCAGGACTCAGCACTCGGCACTGCCGTTCTCACCGCCACCACCGGCGCCAGCCCGTAGTGTACCACCTCCGGCCGCCCCGGAAGCACCCCCGGCACCAGCCGTCCAACAAATGCCTTGCCCTCCAGCCCCTGCGACCCACCCCCCGACTGCTCGCCAGCGCCGCCCTCTTGCCGTTGCTGTTCACTAGCCACTAGCCACTGACCACCAGCCACTGCTGTTTGCTGTCCCTGAACCCCGAACCTTGAACCCTGTTCCCTCAACACCGCCCCCGCCTTCAGCTCGACCACCGGCCGCTTCTCCGCCGCCGTAGCCCCAACCGAGAACCCACCGCCGACCTTCCCCCAGTGCGTCCGCACCCGCCATGTCCCGCCAGCCGGATCGCCCCGCTTGGGCACGCACGGCCCCAGCGTCACCAGGGCGTCGGCCCCCTCGATCTGCGGCCAGTCCATCTCCTCCAGCGACACCAGTTCCACCTGGCCGTAGCCGACGGCCGCCGCCCGGCCCATGCCATGCTCCAGACCCATCCGCAGCAGCCGCTCGACTTCCGCTGCCTCGGCCGCCCCGGCGATCAGCACCTCGACCTGCCCGGCATGGCTCTCGTCCCAGCACTCCACCGCCAGCCATTCGCTTCGATCCAGCGGCGAACCGTCCAGCCGATTGGCCCCGCTGCGGACCCGCATCTCGCGCCGCGCCCGCACCGGCCGCGGCCATCCGTCGGCATCCAGCGCCTCGCGGAGGTTCGCCGGCGTCAGGCCCCGCGCCGCCGCCAATAGCGCCGCCCGCGGCATCAGCCCCGCCCGGCGGTACGTGTTCCACAGACCCAGGCGCTTGCCGGCTACATCCGGGGCGATCGTCCCATCCCGCAGCACCACGGGCATGGCTGCGAAGTTCACCGGCGCCGGCTCACCCAGCACCAGCGGGGGTTCCTCGCCGGCCATTCGCGCCAGGAAACCGCTCACCGCCTGCGGGCCCTCGCGCCAGGCCAGGCCCCAGCAGACGTGGCCGAACAGCCGCCCGGCCGTCAGAGGCCGCGCCAGCGGACTTCTCATTCCCAGCACCGCGCGCCAACGCTTCATCGAATGACCTTCGGTCGATCATCGTTAATGGATCATTGTTAATCGCAAAAGAAACACGACGCGCAAGCCTTGGGCTAACAGGACCGACTGGCGACCGTCTTGTCTTTACAATTAACCATTAACAATCAACCAGTAACCACTACCCATCAACCTTGAGTTCCAGCCTTTCACCATCCACCATCACGCCCGGCCGGACCTGCCCGTCCTGCACCGTCACGAATCGCACACTGCCGTAGCCGCGGCTGCCGCTGCCGCCCAGGCAGTCCTGCTCCACCAGCGCCAGCCCCGTGAGCACGGCCTCCTTCAGCAGCGCCTCGTCGCGCTGCCCGCCGTCGCCCGTGTCGAATACCCGGTACATCATCTCGAAGGCGAACCGCACGCCCGGGACCACGCGTTCCACCGGGCGGCCGGCCGCCTCCGCGGTCAGCCGGTTCACGCTGTTCTCGAACTTGATCTCGACCACCGGGCGGCTGCCCGTCAGCAGGGCCTGGCGGAACTCCTCCGGCAGCCGTGCGTCGCGGACCAGCAGCCGCGTCGGGCCCGTGGCATGTTGCCCGCTGGCCGGCCCGCCGAATACCCGCGTGACAGGGTCGTCGGCGCTGTTGCTGTGCCAGGCCGATCCGTCCTCGCGGACCAGGCCCAGGTGCCACTCCAGCAGGTGCCGCATCTTTCCCTTGAGGCTCGAACCGGGGATGTAGGGCTCCTCGTTCTGCCCCTCGCGCGCGATCGGGTAGTCGACCACCCCGATCGAGGCTGGCAGCCCACTGCCGATCCGCAGCCCCGTGAGCACCTCGACCTGTCCGCTGATCCGCCGGGTCCGCACCAGTTTCATTCGCACTGCCTGCTCGCTCATGGTTCCACCTTCTTGCCCGTCACTCGTCGCCCGCACTCGTCACTCGCCCTTCCGGACTCAGAACTCAGCACTCAGGACTCAGCACTCAGGACTGCACCGACCCCATCCCATACAGGAATCCCACCACCGCCTCAAAGTGCCGCGCGAACTTTATGAAGTCCTCGCCGTTGCGGACCGACTGAACGCTGCGGTCCACGAAGTCGCGGAACTCCCGCGGTACGCCGTGCCCCTGCCCGATCCGCCGGTTCGCGTAGAACGCACGGCTCCGCAGCAGCCGCAGCCGCGGCTCGACCTGCTTCCAGGTCTCCGCCCCGCCGGCCGACACCGCCCGCTGGAGTTCCTTGATCTCGGTGAAGAACTTCGCCAGCTCCGTCGCGGCGATCCGCCGGATCCCACGCGCCTGGCGCTGCGCCAGTTCGTCCACCAGCTCCGCCGTGCTCCGCGCCGGGTCGAAGTACACCTCGCTGCGATTGCGCCGATCCCGGTCGCGCCCGCCGCGATCCCGTCCGCCGCCCTCGCGGCCGCCTTGGGGCGCCCGCCGCGGTCGTGCCCGCCCGGTCCACCGAAGCCGCCGCCCTCGCGCCCGCCCTGTGGACGCCCGCCGCCTTCCTCACCGCCCGGCTGCGCCGCGCCGGCGCCTTCCTGCTCGCTCATGACGTCTCTCCCTGGTTCTGCCAGAGGGCCACCCGCGCGGCCACGCCCACGCTGCCCCGCAGCCTGCCGCGGCGACCCGCCGTAATCATGTTCTGTAATTCCTGCAACAGTTCCTCTTGCGCCGCCGTCCGCTCCCCCCGCCGCGGCATCCGCGCCAGCAGCAGCTTCCGCACGTCCTGCGCCAGGCCGGCCCGCCACGAAGTCCCGTTACGCCCCGCCCCGCCCGCCCGCGCCTCCTGCTCGTGCGCCAGCAGCGCCGGCAGAAGACCAGCCCGGCCTCTTGCTCCATCATTTCCGGTGACTGCATTCTGCTCGTCCAGCAGGTTCGCCAGCCGAAGCGCCTCGCGGTACGCCGTCCATGGCCGCGCCCGCTCGAAGACCCAGATCCGTCCCGCGCCCTCGGCGGGCTCCGCCTCGGCAAGGCCCGCCTCCGCGAGCCACACCAGGTCGCTCGCCGTCGCCTCCCGCGGGCCGAACACCAGCGCCTTGCGCAGGCCAGGCCGTTAGCGACCCCGTCCAGCGGCGCCACCACTGCTCGGCCCGGCCGGCCAGCACCACCATCGTGTTCCACGGCCCGATCAGCGTCAGCGTCCCCGGGCCGCACCGCAGTACGAAGACCCGCCAGGTCGCACGGTCCGCCCGCCGCAACTGTCCTTCCACGAACTCCTGCCAGAACCACTGCCCCTGCCGCGCCGCCTCGACCGCCTCGCCCAACTTCCGGCAGCGGCACACCAGCTCGCACGCGTCCTGTGCGATCCCGTCGGCCTCGAGCCGCAAACAGCCCAGCCAGCTCCGCCCGACGAACCCCCGCCCCTTGCGGCTCCGCCGCGCGAGCCAGCCCAGTTCCTCAAAACTCATCGGCGTCTCGCGCCGCCGCACTGGCCCCCCCGGATGCTGCCGCTGCGGCAACGGATCGGCCCGCATTCTGCGACTCGTCCGCCCGCCGGAAGGTCGGCCCGTGCGGCAGCGCCTGCCACGACGGTACCCACGCCCACGGCTCTTCCGCCTCGCCGATCGAGTAGACCTGCTCCAGGCCTTCCGAGCCGACCAGCCCCTCAGGACTCACGCCCACGTGCACGAACCACGGCCCGATCGCCGTCGCCTCGCCCTCACTGCCGGTCGGCGTGACCGGGCTGTTGTACGCCGCGATCGTCTTGCCGTGCGCCAGGTTCGTGCCCAGCTGCCGCTCGTAGGCCTCCGCCAGCTGCGCCCACGCCTGCGGCCCCTGCGACTGTCCGTGCCGGTCCCGCAGGTCCGGCGTCGCCGCCTCTTCCCGCCAGCCGCCCGTGTCCTGCAGCAGCCCTACCGCGGGACGCCCCCGCGCCGCCGCCAGATTCGCAGCCATCGCCCGGGCGACCTCCGCCCAGTCGCCGCTTCGCAGCTGCTCCGGCGCCAACCGCACCGGCTCTGCTACCACGAGCCTCAGGTATCCGCCGCTCTGCTCGAAGAGTTTCGCTCCCTGCTCGACCGCGAACTGCTGCAGCGCCGCCAGTGTCGCGTCGCTGCCGTCGGCCAGGATCGCCAGACCGCAATCACTCTCCCACAGCCGGCTCACGCTGGAGAGCCCCAACTGCCGCAGCAGCACGTCCCCCAGCAGCCGCGATACCAGCCGCACCAGCGCCGCCCGCCCGCGGTAGACCCGGCTGCTCGACTCGCTCGCCCCGCTCCGGCACAGGAATTCGTCGACCCCCTCGATCTGCACAGCCGTCAGGCTCAGCGGCTTCTGCTCGGCGCCCGGCAGGCTGCCCGTGTTCTCGTGCCAGCTCCCACAGCGCCGCCGCGATCGCCGCCCGTGCCGCCGCGTGGCTGTACAGGCTCACCGTCTGCCCGCCGGTCCCCACGTACTCCGGCACCAACGACACGCGATGCTCCAGGGCGATGCGCAGCGCCTCGATGAGCCACTCGATCCGCGGCCGCGTCGACAGCCGCCCGATCTTCTGGCAGACCGCCACCAGCTCCCGTGCCGATCCCGCGGTAATCCTCTTCGTTCATCTCCGGCCGCTTGGCGACCGGCAGGACATCCTCGTCCGGCCGCAGCACCTGCGCCTTGAAGTAACCGTGCCGCTGGAGCGCCGCCTGCGCCACCTCGGCCTCGGGGAACTGCCCGTGCTGTTCGACGGCACCTTCCCGTGCCACGGGCGCCCCTGCAGGCTCCGTACCTTCCACGGCGGAAGGGAGAGGCTCCATCGCCCACGCCCCCTGCTTCTGCGTCAGGTTCTCCAGGATCATGGAGTAGCCGATCGTTTCGACCTCCGGCACCAGGGCGCGGATCACCCGCCGGTCGAACCGCACGAGCGTTTCGGTCACCTGGGCACGCCGGGACTGCAGGTCCGCCATCACGGCGTCGAAGTGCTCGTCCGGCACTGTGATCTCGACCCGCACAATGGGCCCCGCCGCCTCCGCCGCCGGCTGCTCGCCGCCCGCGGCCGGTCCCGTCTGCCCCGCCTCGGATGACGACGTGTGGCTGCGGCGCACCCGCCTGCTCTTGCGCTTGTTGTTGTCGGGTGTGGCTGCCTCCTCTGCCGGTGCCGGCGCAAGTCGTCCGGCAATCCCCCAAAGGATGCTCTCCAGCGGCACCTGCGGAGGAATGACCGGCTGGAGCTCCTCGATCTCGATGTCGTCGCGCCCGCCGGCCAGCCGGTCCGCCGCGTCCAGGATCAGCGCCGCCGCATCGTCCGGCGCCGCCTTGTGGTGACTGATTGCCAACCGGATCACCCGCGCCAGGTCCACGTAGTCCGCTAACCACTTGAGATGATCGTTGCAGAAGTCATACGTCCAGAGGATGTGACGGTGGACGTGCCGCCCTTCGACCAGCGGACAGAGATCCTCCTGCATCCTCTCGGCTGCTTGCGAGAGCTGCCAGTCCGCCCGCTGAAACACCTTGCCGACGTCCTGCAGCAGACCCGCCAGCGTGATCTCCGCCGTCCGTCTCAGCGCGTCGCCGCCATCCAAGCGTTCGATTGTGGCATCCATCGCCGCGATTCCAGGGTTGTCGTGGCCGTATCGGACCGCCAACGTCGACGCCGATACCGCTTGCCAGTCCTCAGGGCGCATCCGCCGATCCCAAACAATAGCCGCTCGCCGCGGATGTTTCCTTGTTGGCCGTGCCTGCCCGGCAGCACCCGCCGCTACGGCTGACACTGCCTCTTCGAAGGGCCACGCGATCTCATGCGGCCCTGCCTTGCCAGCTGGGCCCGACCGCTGTAAGTGCTTGGACAGTATAGCCCCCGCATGTCCAAATGCAAACGCTTGACGCCCCGGCCGATACGCATGGGTCCGTGACAGGTTAGGCGGCCCGGCTGTAGGCCGGGCGGCTGTTCCAGTACCGGCTCCACCTGTCATCTTGCGAAAGCCACAAGGCCCGCAGCGATAGGATCGACTCCACTTGCGGTACGTTCCAGAACTGCTCGGTGCCTTTGACCCGCTTGTTGAACAGTTTGACCGCCGATTCTGTGACCCCCGATCCGATCGGCCACCCCTTGGCCCGGTACTTCGGGTAGTCCATATGGCGCCGGTGGGTCTGGAAGTAGCCCACATTCTGGGCCAGTACCCGACGAGGATGATCCGGACCGTCCGATGCCTGCGGTGGCCCCAGACGAACCGCATGGCCCTGCAAAAGCGCCATCACCTTGTCCCGCTGACCGTTCCAGAGATGTTCCTCCAATTGCTCGATCAACTGCTCCGCCTCGGGCGTATCCCGGCCCCACGCGGCCCGCCCGGCCTCATACAGGTGCTCGTCGGCATGGTAATAGTCCACAATCCGCTCATCGCCCAACCGTTCCCGTTCGTTCAGCGGATCGATCCAGTTGCCCGCGTCCCCCATCACCAGCACCGTTTGCGCCTGGCGTAGCCCACGCCGTTCCGCCTCCAGACGAACCAATGAGCCGAAGGCCTCCGTATCCCCCATCGTCGCCACGTACGTCGTCACCAGCGGCTTGGGGGGATGCTCCTGCATCCCGTCCCCCGGCAGGTACGACGTGATCGCACAGACCTTGTCTTCGCGCCAGCGACTCCCTGTTCCTCCCTGTTTCTGACGAGTTTGCACCCGTCCCCCGTCCATCCCGATCACCAGCAATTCCGGCGGATTCGCCACCGACGCCGGCCGGATCCCCTGCTGGTACGCTCGGACCTGCGCATCCCGGCCCTGCGTCAGCCTCTGCCCCATCGCTTCGGCCCAACGCTGAACCTGCTTGCCGTCCAGATGCGTCCCCCAATCCTCGTTCAGCGCCAGAGCCCCCTGATCAAACGGCTGCAACACCCCCTCCCGCGCCACACGCCGCGCCGCCCGTGGCGTCAGCATCACCTCCGCCGGCAACGCCCAGTCACGTACCTGAGGGGGAAAAAGACCCGTCACAGGACCGGCATCGCGCGTGTTGCTTGTACACCACCACCTCCCCATGGGCCGAAAGAACCTCCGGCTGGGTCACCTCCTTTTCCAGGTACACCCGGTTCGAACCGCAATGCGGGCAGCGCCCCGCCCGTTCGACCCGGGCGTTCGGCTCCAACGCCGCCCGCTCCTCCAACGCCACCGGCAAGGCCGCTCGGGCCAAGGTTTCGATCTGATCCTCAAAGTCGCTAAACGTCGCCCCCTTCAGCGGCATCTGCTCATCTTCCGGAATCACCCGGTCCAACTGCGCCTCAAACGCCGCCAGAATCCGAGCCCGAGCCTCCCGACGTGTCGTCCGTGCTGGCATCACCGTTTTCCTCCTTGATTCACCGCCACACCTGCCATCCTTGGCAGAACAGTCCCTATCATACCTAAAAACTCCCGCCTAAACTGTCACGGACCCGATACGCATGAACCTGACACCGTTCTCACATGCCGGCGTTGACGCGGACTCGCGCCGTATTACACTGCGGCTAGTCCTGTATCCGGTCGCCCCAGTCGCTGCGCCTTCGTTTGCCGAGGACTTGCCTATGTCCCGCGGAGACTCGCTCAAACGCCAGTGGTCGCTCGTCCAGGTCCTCCAGTCGCACCGCTTCGGCTGCACGCTCGACGAACTGGCTGACCAGCTGGCTTGCAACCGCCGCACCATCCAGCGCGATATCAATGTCCTCCGCCACGTCGGCCTGCCGATCGCTTTCCATGCCGACGAGGACCAGCATGGCCGGCGCCGCTACAGCCTGCCCCATGGCTACCTCGATCGCAGCGAATTCCTCCTTACGATCACCGAGGCCCTCAGTCTCTACCTGGCCAAGGCCTTCATGGCCCCGCTGGCCGGTACGTCCATCGGCCAGGCCTTTGACCAGCTCTTCCAGCGGATCGAGCAGACCTTGTCCGATAAGACCCTCCGCCACTTCCGCGACCTGCAGGGCCTGCTGCTGGTCCTCTCGCCCGGGCAACCCGACTACGCAAGGTACCGCGACAGCCTCGCAGCCATCGACACCGCCGCCCGCGAGCGCCGCATCCTGAAAATCACCTATCACAGCCAATGGCGCGGCGACCGCTACACGACCGAAATCCACCCGTACGGATTGGTCTTCTGGCAGGGCGATTTCTACGTGGTCGCCTTCAGTGGCCACGCGGACGCCATCCGAGTCTTCAAACTCGCCCGCATCCAGGGTGCAAACCTGACCAGTCGCACCTTCTCCCGACCCGGCGACTTCGACCTGGAGGACTATTTCTCGCCATCGATATCGGTGATGCGGGCGGGGCCCGCCTTCGAGGCGTGCGTGCGATTCACTGGTCTGGCTGTAAGTCTCGCCCGGGAAAGAAGATGTCACCCCAGCCAGCGGGTGGTCAGCCAGGCGGATGACTGCCTGGTGGTCAAGGTGAAACTGTCCGATCCGGTCGGCCTGAAGCAGTGGGTGAAATCCTTCGGCCCGCATGCCGAATTGCTCAGCCCGCGATCCTTGCGGGACGAACTCCGCCAGGAACTACTTGCCTCCGCGGCGCTGTACACAAAAACGCTCCCGGATGCGTCAACGTCTTTCTAGAAACAATTCTCGTTTTGTCATACCTGCCAGCCCCCGCCTTTTCGGAATCTACCAGTGGTGGCGTCCTGAATGCATTTCCACCAAAGCTGGTAGCTGTGACAAGTCTGGACCGAATGCACCTGAAGCGATACGCCTAGGACATGCCATCACCTGCGACCGTCCCTGTCATAGCGTTGCCGTATAAAGATGTCAGGACATACAATTACGCAGAACAACAAAAGGTGAAGAAGTATGCCGCGACAGCTTTGCCGGGGGGAGCTGCCGCGGCATTTTTGTACCCCGTTCGGTACCCCGGACTCGTGCCTCACATGCCGTTGCTCTTGTTGGCTTGTCCGATAATGTCGCCATTTCATCGTTGATTTTCATGGTTACGCTCACTGTGGCACCCGGCGAATCCCAAGCCAGCCATCGATGCCGACCGACCGTGACCCCCCTTGTCAGCCAGCACGATCTGCATGAATCGTCCACTCGCTCACCGAACTCTAGAAGTAGGGCAGGCTGCCACGGCTCTCCGTACAATGCCCTAATGATCCGGCCCCAGGTCGTGTCTCCGCAGGACCTGGGGCCGGCATTCTTCCGCGGGCCTCTTGCCGGATTCCAGCTGTCTTCTCTGGTCCGTCCTCGCCTACAGCTCCAGCGCCTGGTCCTCTACGCATCGGTCCGCGACTTCGACTCCCGTAGCCGTCAGCCGGAAGTAGCGCTTCCGCCACGGCACGAGGGCGGCATCGTCCTGGCCTTCCCATCCGGTCCGCCGGACGTAGCCCTTCTCCGCCAGGTAGCTCAGGTCCTTGCGGAAGTGCTCCCACTCCAGCTGCGGGAAGATCGCCAGCAAACTGCGAAGCAGCTGCTCGGCCTGGATGGCCGCCGGATACAGCATCTTCAGCGCAGCCAGGATCTCCCCGCGGATCTGCTTGATCCGCTGCGTGCTCGTTCCTTCGCTCATCGGTTTCTCCTTCCAGGCAGGGAGCAGCCGCCCGCGAGCTGCCCCGCGGGCAGCTGCCCCTGCCACACCGTCACCGCTCCGTCCGCGCAAGCCTGCCGCGCGAGCTGCGTCATCGCCTCGCTTGCCCGCAGCAGGTGACCCATCAGTCCCTCACCATCCTCCAGCTGCGCCTGCATCCTCGCCGCCAGCTCCGTCAATCGCTGCAATTGCTGGCGGGCCAGCATCGATTCGCGCAGCCACTCCTCCTTCGTCGTGTCGCTTCGCGCCATCTCCTCGATGACCTGCTCCAGCTGCCGTGCCTGCCGTTCGAGCGCCTCGATCCGCCGGTTTGCCTCTCGCAGCCGCTCCTGCTGCCCGTCTCGCAGGGCCCGCAGGTAAAAGGTCATCGCCGACAGCGGGATGCCCACCAGCGGGGCCAGCACGGCCACCAGCGTTGCGGTCTGGGTCCAGCCCATGGCCCGCTCAGCTCCCCAGCAGCAGCGGCAGCACCCGCTGCAGCACCTGCAGGAACGCCGTGACCGTCGCCGCCGTCAGGCTCTCGGTCTCCAGTTCCTGGCGGAACTGCCCCACGGCGTCGGACTCGCGGATCCTGGCCACCGCCGTCTGCAGCGGCTGGGCCGCGATCTCCCGGTCGATCGCATCCGGCAGCGGGCTGCCCGCGGACGCCTCGCCCGGCTCACCCGTCTTCGCCGCGATCGATGCATCCAGTTTTGCCACAATGTCGTCCAGCAACTTGAGCGCCTGCGTATTCTGTTCAGCCATTCTGTCTGATCCCCCTGTACCAAGATTCGTTCCCTCACGATCACTTGCCGCCGCTGGCCGCTACCGGCAGCACCCCCAGGCCCTCGATGCCCGAGTTCATCTGCTGCACGCGCTCACCGAAGCGCCGCAGGCCGCCGGCCACCTCGCGGAGCACATCCAGGTTGTCCATGGCTGCCTCGTACCGCTGGCGGGCCGTCTGGCGGTCCGCCGCGATCTTCGACAGCGCCTGCAGCAGCGCAGCCGCGTGCGCATCCACTTGCTGCGGGCCGTCCCGCTTGACCCGCTCGACCAGCGCCTGGACCACCGCCTCGCGCCGGCCAGAGTCCATGGCCTGCATGTCCCGCTCGTACTCGTCCAGCGCCACGCCGGTTTGTTTGGCCACCAGGTCGAGCACATCCGCCCCGGACTGCTCCACCCGCCCGGTGCCCAGGCACCCGGCTGCCCCGCAGCACCCCAGCCCCGCCAGCAGGAGACACCCCGCCTTTGCGACCGCCCACGCCTTGCCTCTTGCTCCCATCGCAACGATCTCCCGGTTCGGAACATGTCCTCCCCATAAGGGATAAGGACATGCCCGCTAGCCGGGGGCGCCTGCCGTGCCTGGCTGAGGGTCCGGCGAGCGTTCGTCGCAGGTCCGGCAGTGACGAGTTGCGCGCATTCTCGCCGCGAGCGCGCAAACGTGCGGCAACGGCATGTCCCTGGAATTGCGATAGATGTGAAAACCTACACGGCCTGCCAGAACGTCAGTGTCGGCCTGGCTGACCTGCACCGGCAGACCCGGCGCACTGCCGGCAAGGCGCTCGGCCAGCGGCGCCAGCACCGGACGCTCGCTGGCCCAGTGCCCCAAGGCGATGACGACCTTGCCAGCTGCCACGTGCGCGAGGGCGTCGTGATGTTTGAGTTCTCCCGTCACCAGCACATCGGCTTGCGTGAACCGCCGCAGGGCGAGGGCGTCGCGCCCGGCTGCGCCGACGAATACGCCCACCTGCTGTACCGTTGCGTTTGCGTCGCCGGCCAGCATCGCAATGTCCGACTTCACCGCGCGGGCGAGCTTCCATGCCAGCTCCCCGGCGCACGTCGGCGGATCCAGCCTGCCGATCCGACCGGCCCCCGTCCGGCCCGGCACGACCTGCAGCGAAACGATGTCGATGGCCGGCTCTTCGTACGGGTGCTTGCCGCGAATGCCTGCAACCACTTCGGCCACGATCGCCCGTGGGCAGATCGCCTCGAGGCGGATCTCGTTGACGCGCTCCAGTCGACCGGCCTGACCCACAGCCGGGTCTGTCGCATCGGTCCCCCAGAAGGTCCCCTGGCCCTGGAAGCGGAAGCTGCAATGATGGTACTGCCCGATCCAGCCGGCCCCCGCGGTGAACATCGCCTCGGCGACCTCGTCGACGCTCGCAGCCGGTACGAAGACCACCACCTTGCACTCGGCGGGTCCGCCTTCGGCCAGGCCCATGGGCCTCACGTCGGCCAGGCCGCAGAGGGCTGCGATCACGTCGTTGGTGCCGCCGCTGGCCGCATCCAGGGCGGTGTGCGGGGAGTAGATTGCGCATCCCAGCCGCGCCGTCCGCCAGGCGAGGGCCTCGGAGCCGGGCTGATCCGCGCGGAGCCGCTTGATCGGCTGAAACAGGGGCGGGTGGTAGCACGCCAGGAGGTTGGCGCCGAGGGTCTCGGCCTCGGCCAGGACTGCCGGCGAAAGGTCGATGCACAGCAGCGCGCCGCGGCAGGCGTCCCTGCGATCGCCGGCCAGCAGGCCGACGTTGTCCCAGGACTCCGCGGTCTCCAGCGGGGCGATCCGCTGCAGGACCTGTTCGATGTCGCCGATGGTACCCATGGAATCTCCGTGCTTGTCAGGCTGGACATTCGCTGCCGACCAGGTCCCGGAACAACTGCAGCAGTTTCAGCGTCACCGGCCCGGGCCTGTCGTTGCCGATCACGTGCCGCTCGATCCGCGCAACCGGCATGACCTCCATCGACGTGCTGGTCAGGAAGACCTCGTCGGCGTCGAGCAGGTCGTTGATCGTCAGCGGCCGCTCCTCCAGCGGGATATTGCCGGTCCGGGCGACCTCGATGACAGCCGCCCGCGTCACGCCCGGCAGCACCGGGGTTTCCGCCGGGGGCGTCTTGACCGTGCCGCCTTTGACGAGGAAGACGTTGGAGATGCAGCCCTCGGCCAGCAGGTTGTCGGTGGTGAACCACAGGGCCTCCATGAGGCCCGCCTGCTGCGCGCGTCGCAGGGCCAGCAGCCGCGGCATGTAGCCCAGCGTCTTGTGCCCAGCCGTGATGTCCTGCTTGGACTGGCGCCACGGCGAAAGGAGCACGCTGACGCCGTCGTCGTAGAATCGCCGGGGGTAGGGCTCGAGCGGAACGGCCGTGATGATCAGCGTGGGACCGGCCTGATTGCCCAGGTGCGCCGCCCGGGTATCGCCCATGGTCAGCGTCAGGCGCAGCCGGGCATTCGGCGCCTGATTGCGGCCAAGCAGGTCGTGCATGGCCGCCAGCAGGTCCTCGGGCGCCGCCAGTCCCGTGAGGCGGAAGACCTCCGCGGAGTGCCGGAGGCGCTCGAGATGTTGCCGGCCGCGAAAGACCTTGCCGTTGTAGGACCGCATGGTCTCGAAGAGTCCGGCCGCGTGGAGCAGCCCGGCGTCAAAGGCGCTGACCTGCGCCTGGTCAGCCGGGACGAATTGGCCGTTGATGTACACGAATTCGGGCGTATCCGGCATAAATGCGTTCCTCTTGCTGCCGCCAGATTGTACCTGCCGGGAGTGCGGCTGGATACCGCTACGGCGACACGAACTGTCCTGTGGTCGCGCTGTGGAGCAATTGGCCGCCGCGCCGTACCGCGTCGCGACCCGTGACGGTCCCGCCATGTCGGGGTAGAGTATCCGCCTGGATCGCCACGGACCCCGCAAGACAGGCCGCGGGAGCAAGGACAAGCCGACATGCTACTGGCCCACGAAGAAGGCAAGCGTCTGAAGGTCGCGTTGGTCGGCTGCGGCGGCCACGCGTATCGCAGCATCCTGCCGAGCCTCGATTACCTACCGGTCGAACTGGTCGCCACGTGCGACGTAAACCTGGATCGGGCGAGAAAGTACGCGACCCACTTCGGTGCCGCCGCGGCCTACGGTTCGCTCGAGGAAGTGATCAGCCGCGCCGGGGCACAGGCCGTGCTGCTGTGTGTGGGGCCGAAACAGCATCCGGACATGGCCTGCCAGGCGCTGGCCGCGGGGCTGCACGTCTGGATGGAGAAGCCCCCGGCGATGGATGTGGCTGGCATCGACCGGATGATCGCCGCGCGCAACCGGGCCGGTCGCAACGTCTGCGTGGGCTTCAAGAAGATCTTCATGCCGGCGGTGGACAGGATGATGGCGCTGCTGGCGGGGCCGCGCTTCGGCCGGGTCCGCACGATCAGCGGGCACTTCCCGATGGATGTTCCGCCGGATGGCCCGAGGGTGCTTGCCGAGGGGAAGTTCACCAATTGGCTGGGCAACGGCGTCCACCCGCTGAGTCTCCTGGTGCACCTGGGCGGCCGGCCGGAATCGCTGGTTGTCCACCGCAGCCGCCACGGCGGCGGCTTCGTCGTATTGCACTACCCGTCGGGGGTGGTGGGCAGCCTGCACATGTCCGAGGGGCAGGCCCGCTCGGGTCCGATGGAACGGTACGAGGTCGTGTGCGAGCATGGGCACATGGTGCTCGACAACAACATTCGCCTGGAGGTGTTCCGGCCGGGCTACCCGTTCGACTATGCTAAGGGACAAGACTTCACGGCCGGCGGCGAGGACGTGGCGGCGCTGGTGTACCAGCCGCAATGGACGCTGTCGACGCTGGAGAACAAGGCGATCTTCCTGCAGGGATTCGTGCAGGAGCTGCAGCACTTCGTGGAGGCGTGCCTGCAGGATCAGGCCGCTGCGCGCGGGACACTGGAGTTCGCCCGCGCGGTGATGGAGTGCTACGAGGCGGGGTTGCTGAGTGAGGGCAGGGCGGTGAACCTGAACGACCTGCCGGCCAACCGGCGGTAAGGCCTGTTCAACAACAACGCACTGGCAGGCAAGCTGCCCGTGGCACCCGGAACGAGGAGGTTCCTGAAATCGTCCTTGTGGAGGCGAGCGCAACCATGGCGGATCACGTTCAACTGACGATGCTCAACGGCATGGGTGGGGCGGATTTCGCGCAGAGCCTCGAGGCGCACCTGGCGTGGGGCCTGCGCACGCTCGATCTCAAGGACAGCATCTTCGGCAAGGCCATCACCGACCTGGATGATGCCGAGGTATCTCGGGTGAAGGAACTGATCGCCGCGCGCGGCATGAGCGTCTGGAACCTCTCGACGGTCCTGTTCCACGGGGTGGTGGAAATGGGCCTCCAAGCGTGGGAGGGGCAGTACCTGGCCAGGATCCCTCGCACCCTCGAGATCGCCCGGGCGCTGGAACCGCGCTGCATCCGGCTGCTGGCCTGCCAGAGCCTGCGGCGAGCCGAGATCGACGATTCGACGGCGTACCTGCGGGAGGCGCATCCCTGGGCCATCCCCATGTACCGTGACGCGATCCGCCAGGTCCGGCAGGCCGGCTTCCAGGTGCTGCTGGAGAACGAGACGGGGCGGTGCATCTGGTCCCGGCCGGGGGAGGTCGTCTCCTTTTTCGCTGCCCTGGGGGCCGATGCCGGCTTCATGTGGGACATCCAGAACATGTGGGAGTGCGGCACATTCCCGTCGCTGGCTGAGTACGAGCAACTCCGGCCGCTCATCCGCCAGGTGCATCTGAAAGGGGGGATGAGCGACACGCCCGGCGGTCGCCTCCTCTGGCGCAGCAGCCTGGAGGACGCCTCCTGGCCGGTGCGCCAGATCGTGCGAAGAATCCTGGCGGACGATGTGTCCGCGGTGATCTGCCTGAATCCTTCGCACGGCCAGCCGAAGCCGGGATATGACTACACGGACGTCACGCGCCGGGACATCGAGTTTCTGCGGCGCGAGTTTCCAAGCATCCGCTGATGTTTTCTCGGGATGACCTTTGCCTCCAGCAACGCACGAGGCCCGGTCCACTGGGCAGACCGGGCCTCGTTACACTTCACTGCCATTGACGGCAAACTCGCTTGCCGTCGTTTCGGGCCGCTGGCGGGGTTAGCGGCCGGGGCCAGGTCACGCGGCGGCCCAGTCCTGCCTGAGGTGCTCCAGGCCCACGCGGGCAATCACATCGGCGGCCTTCTCGCCCAGGCAATATTCCACGGAAATGAAACCGTCCCACTTGTCCCGCTTCATACAGCGGAAGAGCTCGATGGGTCTGCTCGCGTTTGGCGTCGCTGGGCGGGACGTGGTAGTGGGCGTGGACGACGCGGTCGCGGAGGCGCGACCAGATCTGCGTGATGGTCATGCCGGAGTTTTCCGGCAGGTCGTCGATCTGGAAGTTGATCTTCAGCCGCCGGCTCGGGACGCCCCGCAGGAGCATGTCGATCCCGCTCATCGCGTCGATCAGGGACTGCTTGTGGGTCTCCAGGGCGAGATCGACGTTGTACTGTTCGGCCAGGGCGGCGTACTCCATGAAGCCGTTGATGGCATAGGCCCAGTTGGCCTCGTCGCTGGTGGCCGCCGTGATCTCGCAGACGAAGCCGGCGAAGGAGCGGATGCGGGGCACGCCGAGGCGGCGGGCGATCTCGAGGAACTTGCGGCACTCGTCGACCATGGGGGCGTGGTTGTCCTTGGTGATGTCGAAGAAGCCGATGTAGGGGGAGATCAGCGGGACCGCCAGGCCCTTGCCGTGGGCGTACTGGACGATCTGCTTCTGCCGGTCGGCCGGGGCGTCGCCGAAGAAGTTGCCCCACAGCTCGATGCCGTCGAACTTCAGTTCGGCGGCGACGTTGATGATCTGTTCGGCCGTCCAGGTACCGTTCTTGCAAGCGATGCTGCAGAGGCACGTCTTCACGGAATACACCTCCTTCTCAAACGTCCCGGGCGTTGCCAATCGTCAGCCGTCAATTGTCGATGGTTCATTGTTGATGGTAGCGGCAGAAGGTCCCGACAGGGCACGAGACTGTCGCAGATCCTCACAATCAACCATTGACCACTACCCACTGACAATTCGCCATTGACGATCTCATTCATACCGCAGCGCTTCCACCGGATCGAGGCGGCTGGCCTTGTAGGCGGGGTAGAGGCCGCTGAAGACGCCGGTGAGCAGGGCCATGCTCACGGCGATGAAGACGGCCTGGCCGGAGATGTGGGTCGGCAGGATCTCCTGGGTGACCTTTTCGACCATGCCGGAGAAGCCCACGCCCAGCAGGACGCCGAAGAGGCCGCCCAGCAGGCTGATGGTGCTGGCCTCGATGAGGAACTGGCGGAGGACGTCCCAACGCTGGGCGCCGACGGCCATTCGCACGCCGATCTCGCGGGTCCGCTCGGTGACGGAGATCAGCATGATGTTGGTGATGCCGATGCCGCCGACGACCAGGCTGATGCCGGAGATGAAGTAGAGCACGAAGGCGAAGAGGCGGACCATGTCGCCGACGGTCTTTTTCGTCTCTTCCTGGGTGAAGAGGTCGAAGTCCTTGGGCTGTCCCGGCGCGAGGCGGTGGCGCTTGCGGAGGACCTTGGTGATGTCGTCCTTGCACGTCTCGATGTCGGAGGCGTTTCGCGCCTGGACGACGATATCAGAGAGGGTCTTGGTGCCCAGTAGGCGCTTCATGGCCGTACTGACCGGGACGATCACCTGGTTGTCGACGTTGCGGAAGCCGATGACGCCCTTCTTTTCCATCACGCCCATGACACGGAAGCCCATGCCGTGGATCTTGACGACGAAGCCCTGGGGGTCGGCCTGGCCGAAGAGGTCCTTGGCGACCTGGTAGCCGAGGACGCAGACCTTGTCATCGCTGAGGACCTGGGCGGCGTTGAGGAACTCGCCGCTGGAGACGTTGTAGCGGTTGATGGCGGGGTAGTTCTCGTTGGTGCCCAGGAGCCAGTAGTGCTTGTTGACGTTGCCGTGCTTGACGACGATCTCGGGGAGCTGGACCTCGGGAGCGGCGTGGAGGATCTGGTCGCTGCCGGAGGAGATGAGGGCGTCGGCGTCCTCGATCTCGAGGGTCTCGGTGTTGCGGACGGTCCGGCCGCCGGCACTGGTCCGGGCCGGCAGGACGATGACCTGGTCGGCGCCGAAGGACTGGATGGCGTCCATGACCTTGCGGCTGGAACCTTCGAGGATGGACATGGCGCCGATGACGGCGGCCACGCCGATGACCACGCCGAGGATCGCCAGCAGGCTGCGGAGGAGGTTGGACAGCAGGGCCACCAGGGCCATCATGCATATGCGAAGCAGGAACATCCGAGGGCTATCTCCTTTGCCGGGCCGGTTGCGCCGGGCTTTCCTGAGAACGCGTCAAGGGCGGCCATGGTGCGCACGGGACGGCGCTGGTCGGGCCAGCCGGACGGGGGACATTGTAGGCGGGATGATGCGACCCGTCACGGCACCGGTGGCCCATTTGAGGTTCCGGCAGTCTGGTTGTGGGTAGGCGGGTCCCGGTCGGTGCCAGGAACGACGGGACAGACCGGCGGGACAGATCGGCAAGAACCGCAGCGATGCCCTGGCCGCACCGGAATACATTTGCGACACACGCCGTCCGGCAGTGTCAGCCTCCGGCAGGGCTGTTGACGGGCGGACTTGCATTCATGGAGAATCCCAGCGTTCCACCTGTGGCGAAGCGGGATCATTATGGGCCGCAAGAGCAAACAGCGTCGTGAGGCCGCATCCGGAGCGCCGGAGGCAGCCAAGTCTGCCGGTCGCGGGTGGCCCCTCGTCGTCGCGGTACTCATCATGATCGCGGGCGCCTCGGCCATTGGCTTTGCTGTCGGGGTGAACTCTCGCCAGAAAGTTGCTGGCCCGCCGGCAGCCCATGCCCCAATGCCTGCTGCCCAGGCCCGCAGCCTCGATGCTCTGCTGAAGATGACACCGGAGGAGCTTGCCAAGGTAGACATCGCCGAGATGAACCTGTTGTGCGCCGTCGGACTGCCTGACGCGGAAGGCATCGACATCGACAAGTGCATGGCTACGCTGGATCGTTGGGCTGAGCGAGTCAAAGGCGAGACCGAGCGACACCTGTACCGTCTTACCGATCCGCGTTACAAGGACCATGCCGAGCACTACAAGCACTCCGAGGCCCGGTTCCGCGCGGAAGGCTGATCACGGTCCTCCAGGAGGACATCGGCCTGCACTATCACGCCGGATTCGTGCCGCAGGACGTGGCGGTACAGGCGCTCAAAAGCTCCAAGGAGGCGTTCCTCCACGGACTGATGGACAACGACGATCCGCACAAGGCCTTCGGGGGCAATTTCCGGTGGCGTATGCTGCTGTGGGCCGGCGGCTCGGCTACCCCATCAAACTGGCGTGCTCCAAGGAGCACATGTTCTGCCGCTGGGAAGGTATGGACCATCCCAACCCGGGTTGGCGAGACCGCTTCAACTTTGACGGGGCCGGCAAGGGCTTCAGCATCGATCCGGATGAGTTCTACCTCTCCTGGCCGCGCAAGAGCACACCCGAGCAGGTCGAGGTGTGCGATTGGCTCAAGAGCCTCACGCCGCAGCAGGAGCTGGGCCACTTCGTGGTTAACCGCGGCCATGTGTTCGCGCATGTCGCGGAAGACCAGGGCCGTGCACTCGTGGCCTACAGCGAGGGTGCCCGGCTTTGGCGTAACCGCGCCACGCTCCAGGAGGTGGCCGAGATGTTCACCCGGCCGTGGGAACGGGAGGCTGCGGCTCATCCAGGGGCCTATACCCGCCTCCAAAAGATGAAGCCGTCTGGAGGCACGGACGCCGTCGCGGCTCTCTCGCCGCCTCGGGCCCGCTCGGCACGAGACCCGATGGCCGACCTCGACGCCATCAACGAGGCCAATCGCATAAGTGCGAAGTCCATGAATCAGTCGCTCGGCGTGGCCCAGGCACAGGTGCCGTCTGGTCAGCCAGGGGCGGTGCAGTCGTACCAGTCTTCAATGCCTGGGCAGCTGCCGAGATAGCCGTATCCAAGGAGTGAGCAGCAAAACAGGAGCAACGCAATGAAGCGGACACATCTGATCGCTCTTGCAGTTGGGCTTGTGACTTCCGTGATGCTCGCCCAGGACGCCTTTGCCCGCGCCCGTATGTACAACCCGCGTTTGGGACAGTTCATGCAGAGAGATCCGGTTGGTACTCCACTCGCACCAGCCCTGGGGAATGCGGGAGGCATGATTGCTCGGAACATTTCGGCCCCTCAGTACACAGGTCGCGATGTGAGTCCAATCCAACAGTATGTTGATGGCCCCAACCTATATCAATACGTTCGCAGCAATCCATGTCTATATACGGATCCCGACGGCATGAAAGTACATCTACCCGGTTGGGAAGGTCGGTGCTGTAAGGGGCTGGATAATGGCGATGGAGGTGGAGTTGTATGTTGCGATGGTGAGAAAGTATCGTGTGTCTGGAATGTACCGAATATGCCCGGTGATGGCATTCTCAAGAAATGTATACGTAAACATGAAGATGATCATCAAGCCGAAGTAGATTGTCCTACTGATCGTTGCGCAAATAAGTAAACTTTGCTAGATGGCCAGTCCTGCACCCTGGAAGAATGAGCGAGCCAGGTGTGGTTTCTGCCGGAGACGGGCTATAGCCCAATGCAACTGCAAGTGCAATTCCTCCAGATCCAGGCAGACGACGTTGCGCAACTCCACATGCTTGAGATGCTGCCAGGCCCCCTCGACCGGATTCAGATCCGGGGCATAGGCCGGTAGCGGCTCGACGTGGATCCCTCGCCCATCCCGGCTGCTCAGGAATTCGCCGACCTCGGTCCGGCGATGGATGGGCGAGCCGTCCCAGATCACCAGCAGGCGAGCACCCAGATGCCGAATCAGGTGCCGCAGAAACTCCACCGTATGCAGGCCGTTGAGCGACTCCTGGCGGACCAGCGTGTAGACTTTGGCCTGGCGGGTAATCCCGCCCATCACCGACAGATGGTCGCGTGTTTGCCACTCCCGAAGGATGGGCGAGACGCCCTGCGGAGCATACGTCCTGACCACGCCCGGCAGCAGGTAGAAGCCTGATTCGTCCGTAAACACCAGTGTCCGATGCTCTTGTGATGCCTGCTGTCTCAGGCGTGGCCAGACTTCCAGACGCCACCGCTGGATCTGGTCCTCGTCGCGCTGCAGGGCCCGAAGGACCGGGACCTGCGGCGTCCAATGCAGTTGCTTGAGCAACCGCGATACATGGCCCTTGTGGTAGCTGACCTGGAACTCCTGCTGAATGACCTGGGCCACCCGGGCCGTCGTCCAGACCTTGCCCCGGAACCCGTAGGCCTCCGGGCCGTGTCCCAGGAAGTCCGGGATCAGCCGCACCTGCTCGGCCGTCAGTTTGGGGAACCGGCCTTGGCCGGATCGCGTCATCAACGCTGCCTCGCCCGCCCCTCGCGCCGCCCCCAGCCATCGGCTGACGGCCCCCTTGGAAACGTCCAGGGCTACGGCTATATCCTGCTGCGTCCAGCCCTGTTGGCTCAGTCGCCACGCCCGCATGCGTCGCCATTGCTTCCAGTCCGATCCGCTGAGGACTCCATTCCCCATGCCCTATTCTATAGGCCTAGGAAAGTTTACTTCTTTGCGCAACGCGCTGTAAGTGCGGTATTAGTCGCCCACCTTTTAGGGTGCCAGGCGATGGCCCCAGTAACGAGTGCAAGGCGTACAGAATCGAGATTGAATGTCTGAGGCAGAATCGAAAGCAGTGCAAATGGAGCATACTCCATAGAAAAGACTGTGAGCAGAATGTGGACGATCGTATTTCCCGATTGATCTCCTATGGCAATAGTACATATTTCTGCAATCCGCCGCTGCAGTAGTCGTGCCTTGCATCGAGAGGGAGGAGTCTAGAATGAATATCTTGACCCTTGTGTCGCGCATTTTTGCTGGACGGCTTCTTTGTTCATTCTTCCTTGCACAATTCTTGGTTTCTGATATACAAGCATTTTGCCAGTGTGCGGCGGAAAAGACTCTGTTGCCTAGCATAAAGCAGAAGAAGGATTTACCCATCTTTTCAATCTACTTTGTTCCTGCCCTGAAAATCGGGGCAAACCATTCTGCTTCGCCAAGAGTGGTTCTCGCTGTCTGGGACGATGGTTATTGTATGTATTCTGAAGACAGGGTTAAAGGGGGCCCTCCCTACAAGCAAGCGAGCCTCCCGAAGGGGGAGATCATAAATGTTACGAGGACATTGAGCTCCTTTGCGCCTCCGAAGATCACAAGTTACTTTCTGCCTGATTCGTCTTCTACCACAATTGCCTTTCAGGATAAAATCACCGGTCGATGTATATCTTTGCGGTCATCGCATGAGCACTATCCTAAGCAGGTATATTCACAGCAATATGACACCTTTTTTCATAAGTGGGAAGAACTGAAGAAGTTGGGTCGGAGTATCAGGTTCGAGAATGCCTCCGTTATTGAGGGGATTGAATTCACATTATCCCCCTGTGTCCCTGAAAGCGTTAACGTAGGTCTGTTATTACAGCATATCGGTCCAGAGCGGAAAACAATACCGCCCGTGGTTCTTTTCAGCGGTGACGAGGGATGCCAATCCGCCATTTCGGATGTTCCGGAAAACTTGCGGGAGTTCGTTAAGAAAGAGCCGATAAGGGGAGATGTTGTCACGGCCTTATATGGATTCATCATTGGTAAACCTTCATCGTCCAATACCGGGTTTGGCGCAACACGCGTCGCATTTCACTGGCCCAAGGATAGGATGGAATACATCCTCGATGTTCACCAGATGCGGGAATTCAAGGTGAAGTGGCAGAAACTCTCTCCTTTGCCACCGGCTGTGGTAGATTACTTCACAAGAATAGGCCTAACTGATGAGAATTCGATGTAGCGCGGCCTTCTGGGCCATTTGCCGGCCCGCTTTCTTCTGCTAACCCGTTAACGAGTCTATTCTATCTCCACGATCCCGCTTCGCTGCTTCCAGTAGAACCCGATTCGTTTCTCACGGGCAAACCCCGCGTCGCTGGACAGGCAAAGCATCCCGAACTCGACGGTGCACGCACGGAGCGTCGTACCGGGCTGCTCGCCATCCGGAGTTGCCCCCGCGTGGCGACATCCGCCTCACCGGCCGTCCATGTCGGTCACGTCTCTTCCGGTACCCGGAGCGGGGTCGATCCGGCGGAAGTAGTCGATGGCCTGGCGGCACTTGGCGGCGGGGTCGATGTTGCGGAAGTCCTCCAGGCTGACGTAGCCGGCGTAGCCGTGGCGGTGCAGGGCGGCGAAGGCCTCGGGCAGGTCCATCAGGCCCCGGCCCGGGTCGCAATTGGACCAGGTCCAGGCGAGGGTGCCATCCGGCCTGGTTTCGCCGGGGGCGACCTGCCAGGCGCCGCAGTGGACGTGGGCGGTGTAGGGGCCGAGGATCTGCAGGCCCAATTCGTGCTCCTCGAAGCCGACCTTGCTCATGTTGTTCAGGTCGTAGATGACGCCGATCTGGTCGGTCGACCAGTTCCGGGCCAGCCGCCAGGCCAGCGACGGACTGCAGTGAATCGTGCCCATATGGATCTCGATCAGGACGCGGATGCCGAGGGGGGCCGTGATCTCGATGGCCCGGCCGTAGCCGTCGATCGCGCGGGCGAAGCGCTCGTGGTAGGTCATCTCCTTGGGCAGGCTGGCGGGCGTGCCCAGACGGAGCAGGCGTGCGCCGACGGCAGCGGCGCCTTCGGCGAGCGACTTAACGTCGTCGAGGGCGTCGCAGGGGGCGTTGGCGGCGATGGCGGGGATGGCCAGGCCGTGATCGGCGGCGATCTTGCGGACCTCGGCGGCGCGGCGGGGGAAGTCCTCGGGGGGCAAGTCGTTCTTGTGACGGCCCCACATGGAGTAGGGCTTGTCGCGGTGCTCGGGGGGGATGCGGCGGACGCGGAGTTCCAGGCCGTCGTAGCCGCAGCCTTTCAGCAGGGCGCATTGTTCGAGCAGGTCGAGGTCGGGCAGCATGACGGATGTCACGGAGTATTTCATGGTCAGCCTCCCGCGCCGGGCGCGATCCACGGGCGGCATTGTAGGGCGCACGGCGCGGCGGGTGCAAGCGCGGGCAAAGGTCGATCCGTGGAGGGGGCCTCTCGTGACATGGTCTCAAGACGCATGCACGGGCAGACGAGCTGGCCGTGGCACCCTGCGCGGCGGGGGTCCGGCCAGCTGTTGCGCGCGAACGAGGCGTGGTACCATGGGGCGGGTCGTTGGGAATCGCGTGGCCAGTTCAGGAGAGTTCATCATGCGGAGTATCACCGGTATTTCGGCGGCGGACGTTCAGGCCGTCTACAGCGGTCCCGAAGGCGATTTATGGAAACTCATCATGGGTGAGCAGGTCCACATCGGCGGCATGGTTTCATCGATGGACCTGGCGGAGCAGGCGGGGATCGTCCGAGGCAGCCGCGGCGTGGACCTGTGCTGCTGCCTGGGCGCGGGGATGCGCTTCCTGGTGCGGATGCGCAAGGCCGGGCACATGACGGGGGTGGACTTCACGCCGCACGTGATCGAGCGGGGGCGGGAGTTGGCCCGCCAAGAGGGGCTGGGCGACTGCATCTCGTTCAAGTCTGGCTGACGTTACGGACACAGGCCTGCCGGCTGGGCAGGCCGACTTCGTGTGGGGCGAGGATGCCTGGTGCTACGTGCCGGACAAGGCGAAGCTGGTGATCGAGTCCGCGAGGGTCGTGCGATCCGGCGGCACAATCGCCTTTACGGACTGGGTCGAGGGGCCCGCGGGGCTGGCCGCGGGCGAGGCCGAGCGCTATATGCGGTTCATGAAGTTTCCCACGCTTGCGAGCATCGACGGCTACGCGGACCTGCTGCGCACGGCCGGCTGCACCGTTCACGCGGCCTGCGATACGGGCCGGTTTGCCCCGTACGTCGACCTGTACATGAACATGCTGACGATGCAGTTGGGCTACGATGCCCTGAAGATCCTGGGGTTCGACCAGGACCTGCTCGGCGCGATCGCGGGGGAGTTCGCGTTCGTGCGGCGGCTGCGCCGAGGGAAAGATTTGCCAGGGGCTGTTTGTGGCACGGAAAGAGTAAAGGCAGTGGCCAGCGACTGGTGGCTGGTAACGGCAGCGACAATAGCGGCGGCCGGTAGCCGCGATGAGGCACCGAAACAGCAAAGTCAAGAGTAGCCACAAGAGGCACAAGAGGCACAAGAACGACCACGGCTGACAGGGGATGTGTCGATGCGGTCGGTCCTTTACAGTTCACCGTTCGTGGCGCCGGAGTGGATCGCCGCCTGCGGCCTGGAGCCGGTGCGACTCCTGCCGACGGGCGGCGGCGCGGCTGAGGTCCTCCAGGGCGTGTGTCCCTTTGCCGCCGATTTTGCGTGCAGTGCGTCGTTGGAGGCCGGCGCCGCGGCCATCGTGTTTGCCAGCACCTGCGATCAGATGCGTCGTATGGCGGAGGTCCTTGGGCGCCGCGGCCGCACGCCGGTCTTCCTGATGAACGTCCCCGCGACGTGGCGAGGGCCGGCCCCGGCGGAGCTCTACCTGGCGGAGCTGCGCCGCCTGGGGCGGTTCCTGGCGGGCCTGGGGGGTCGTCTGCCCACGCGGGATACGCTGGCCGACCGAATGCGCCAGTACGAGGCTGCGCGGCGCGACGGCCAGGCACAGGGCCTGCAGGGCGCACAGACCGACAACCGCGTTCGGCTGGCGCTGCTCGGCGCGCCGCTGCGTCGGCAGGACTACTGGATCCACGACCTGTTGCAGGCCCTGGGCGCCCGGGTGGTTTTGGATGCGACGGAGACCGGCCATCGCTGTTTGCCCGCCGCATTCGATCCCGAGAGGCTCGAGGCCGATCCCGAGCGCGAGCTGGTCCGTGCGTACTTCGAGACAATCCCCGACGCCTTTCGCCGGCCGGACACGCACCTGTACGACTATCTCCGCCGGGAGCTCGCCGCGTGCCGCGCGGAGGGCCTGGTCCTGGTCCGCTACCTCTGGTGCGATCAGTGGCACGCCCAGCGGGAGCGGCTCAAGGAGTTCACGGAGTTGCCGCTGGTGGAGATCGATCTGGCTGACGGCGATGTCCTGCAACGGACCCGCACCCGCCTGGAGACCCTTGTGAGCATCCTGCGATGAACCAGCCGCCCGCCTGGATCGACCTCGACCAATGGGACCGGCGCTACGAGCAGCTGCGGCGCGGGGGCCTGGCTGAGCCCGCGTACGGCGGGCCGCTGCGCCGCCACGTGGCCGACGGGGATTACAGGCTATTAGCACTGCGGTACGACAACTCGCCGGCGGCGCTGCGGCTCTGGAACTTCCTGCTGACGGAGGAGGCCCGGCTGTTCGCCGCGCGTGAGGGGGGCCAGCGGATCGTCGGGACGATGAAGGACCTCGGTACGGTACCGGTGATGGCGTACTCGCTGCCGCGGACGATCGCCTTCTATCCTGACGGGGCCTGGTGGGTGCCGTGCATCATGGAGCAGGGGACCTGCGACCTGCGGCTGGCGGACTCGCTGGGGATCGACGATTCGTTCTGCCCGGTGCGGGCGATGCTGGGGGCGTTCGTTTCGGGGGGCCATTTCCCTCGGCCGGACCTGCTGACCTGCAGCGTCGGGGCGACGTGCGATGACTTTTCGGCGATCGCCCAGCGGCTGGAGGGCCTCGGTTTTGCGATCCACTGGTGGGAGATCCCGCCGCGGCGGTGGTGCGACCCGGGCGAGGTGGCAGTGCTGCTGCCGGGGGGCTTCGAGGCGCCGGCCAGCCAGGTGGCGTTCGTGAAGGGGCAGACTGCAGGCCGTCCGGCAAGCGCTGGTGACGATGGCAGGCTGCCCGCTTTCCGACGACATGCTGGCTGGGGGCATCCGTGCGGCCAATGAGGTCCGTCGCCTGCTGGCCGAGATCCGTCGTCTGGCGTTCACAGCGACGGTCTGTCCGATGCCGGCGTTGGAAGTCCTTATTGCCGAGATGCTTGCAATCCACTACTGCTCGGATCGCGACGAGACGTTGCAGGTGTTGGGGGGCTTACTGGCGGAGATCCGTCAGCGAGTGGCGGCGGGGCAGGGGCCTTTGCCGCCGTTGCCGGGCAGTGCCGGGTCGGGGCGGGTGCGGGTCTTCTGGGTCAATCCGGTGGCGGACCTGCGGGCGATGAATCTGCTGGAGAGATGTGGCGGCCGCCTGTGCGGCAGCGACTTCATGTTCTGTCATGCACTGGACGAAATCCCGGAGGACCTGGAGCCGATGGAGGCCCTGGCGCGGATGGCGCTGGCGGACCCGATGGTCGGCCCGTCAGCCGAGCGGGCGGAACGAGTCTGCCGGGACATCGATGGCGTCGGCGCTGAGGCGGTGGTGGTCTCGCGGATTCCCGGCGCCAGCCACTGCGGGTGCGAAGCGCCGCTTCTGGCGGAGATCATCGGATCGCGGCTAGGACTGCCGGTCGTGGAGGTGGAGGTGCCACCGCTGACGGATGCGTTGGAGCCGGCGCTGCGGACGCGCCTGGAGGCGCTGGTCGAGATCGCGCGGCAGCGGCGGGGGGCGGCCAACGGCTACCGGTGAGCTGCGAGGCTACCGGTATCCAGGAGAAGTTGTCTGGTGCGGAGCACCAGGGCGACCACCCCCGGGCGATCCCTGTTTGCCGCTTTGCACGCATCAGCGTGCCGTGATTTCGGTGTCGGGCTGGTTGACACTTCCACAACGGAGTATAATGAGATTCCTTGTCGTGCATGCGACGCCTGGCGGGATTCCAGGCGAGGTGGAGTCTGCTTTGTCTGGAAGACACCCGGCGTTTCCCGTGCGCGGGCATGCGGCTACTGTGAGAGGGTTTCACCGGAGTGCATCGTATGTCCAAGCCTGCGGAGTCCATTGCGTGTCATTCCGTCGCCGATGGAAGGGGAGTTTCTCAGGGAAGTCCTGGACGAACTCGACAAGAGCAACGCGCTCAAGCCGCATGAACGGCGTAAGTTCGAGAGAGTTTCCCATCGGAGACTCGCGCGTCGTCCTGATCCTCAGGGAGTCGGCTGGGGAAGTAGCCTTCATGGCCGCCTCGCGGAACGTATCGCAGGGAGGGGCCTGCCTGCTCCATCGGCAGATGCTCTATCCGGCTGAGCAGTGCCGGCTCGTGCTTCCACTGCCGGAGAACAGGCACCTGCTCATCCGCGCGCGGATCGTGCGATGCCGCTTCATCCAAGGGATACTGCACGAGATCGGGGTGCGGTTCGATCGTCCGATCAAACCCGAGGAGACTCAAGGAGATCCTCAGCATGGGCGATGACTCGCTGGATGCGCGCTTAAGGCGGACCGATCCCCCGGCGCCGCTCCGCGGCCGGCAACGGCGACAACGGTTACGGCCATACCCAAGGATTGAGAGTGCTACGGACAGCGGTTGCCCGTGGCACTGGGTGCCATCGTCCCAGATCCCCGGACACGCGATCTACATGCCGAAGTTCTCGATGAGGATGAGCTCGTCGATGACATCGACGGACCCGTCGGCGTTGAAGTCGCAGGACGGGTCGTAGTTTGGGTCGAGCAGGGTGCTGCCCAAGGCGTCGATCAGTATCAGCAGGTCGATCACGTCGACGTGGCCGTCGCCATCGGCGTCGCCGGCCCAGGTGAACTCGTCGGCCCCGATATCGACGCGGTCGTAGATCACCCGCGGCTGATCGTCGATGTCGAGGTTGAGATCGTCGGCCGGGGGTGTGTAGGCCGGGTCTCCCGCGTCCAGGCAGGGCGACGTATTGAGCAGGTGATAGTCGGCTGTCAGCGCCGGATCGGCGGAGATGTTGCCCGTCCCGGTATAACCACCCTGTACGTCGCTCCAGGTGAAGGCGGGTGTGCCGACGATGCCGGCCTGCTGGTCGTTGCTCCAGAGGATGCAGTGGTCGGCCTTGACGCTGCCGTTGGCGGTGACGTACATGCCGCTGCCGCTGCCGCCGGCGAGTACGCCGTTGCCCGTGATCGTGCAGCTGCGGATGGTCGGGCTGGTCGCAACGTTGGTCGTCCGGCAGTAGATGCCCCCGCCGTACTTTCCGGCCGTATTGCCGGCGATCAGGCAGTTCGTGATTTTGGGAGCGGCTGTTCCGTAGAAGTAGATCCCCCCACCCTGGCCGCTGTTGTTGCTGCCGGCGGTCGCCTGGTTGCCGGTGATGATGCAGTGAGAGATCGTCGCGTTGGCGTTGTAGACGGCGATGGCGCCGCCGTAGCTGCCCATGCCGGAGTCGGCGGCCGTGCACGAGCGGATCGTGCAGTAGCTGATGATCGGGTTGGCGTTGCTGCTGCACCAGATCGCCCCCCCGTAGCCCGAAATGCTGCCGTTGACGATCGTCACGCCGCTGAACCGCAGGGTGGTCGCGATGTTATTATGGAAGTAGAATGCACGGCCGGCCTGCTGGCAGTCGATGATCGTGGCGGCGACGATCGCGGGGGCCTGGGGGTTGAGCGACTGGATGGCGAGGGCCTTGCCGGCGAAATCGATATCGTGGTTGCCGGTGCCGCTGTAGGTGCCGGGCAGCAGGACGATGACGTCCTCGTTGTTGGCGGCGGCGACGGCCTTCTGGATCGCGTCGAAGGGGTGGTCCCAGGTGCCGTTGGCGGCCGGGTCACTGACGGCCGGGTTGCCGGGGCCCGGGTCGTTCGGGGCGTCGTCATCCACGTAGAGGGTGCGCGAGACGGCTGCGTAGTCATCGGCCAGGCAGGACGAGGGGGTGTCGACGTAATCGCGATTGGTCGGGCTGAAGGCGTACAGGGCCTTGGAAGGGGTGACGGGACTGGGGTTGGTCCAGCCGGCCGGCACGAAGGTCTGGTAGTAGCCGTTGGCGTCGGTGACGGGGTTGCCGGGCAGGTTGGTCATCGTCACGCCGGAGATGCCGACGCTGCCGGCGCGGACGTGGCCGCTGATGGTCACGCCGATGCCGACGGCAACGTCCATGGCGGCGGCCGAGGCCGACACGTCGGTGACGGAGGCATAGGAGGTCGCGCCGCCGTAGAGCTTGCTGTTGGGAGCGCTGGTGTCGTTGAAGACGGTGGCGTTGCCGGCGTAGTAGAGCTGCAGGCGGTTGCCCGTGTAGGTTTTGTGATCGAGTTCGGAGGCGCCGGGCGTGGTGTCGTTGGCCTCCTCGAGGTCGACGAGCTTGTGGTTTTCGTCGGCGTTGTCGCTCTGCGACTCGTCGACGTGCCAGATGGCGATGCCGCCGCCACCGGCTCCGCCGGGGGTGGTGGAGAACTTGGCGTAGAGGCCCTCGTCAAAGCCGCTGAGCTGGCGGTTCTCCACGAGGAAGTACTGCTTGGGGTCGCTGGTCAGGATCTTCAGGACGTTCGAAGAGGCCGCATCACTGGCCTGCACGACGGTCTGTGCGCCGGCTGTGGTCATTACCGTGGGGGCAAGGAAGCCGAGCTCGCGCGGCACCACGCGGACGGCAGCACGGGCGTGGCGCCCAGATCCTCGCCGGCGGCTGCGCCCAGCAGCCGTAGGACATCAGACAGTAGACGCCGATGCCGAAAGAGGTCGGCTCGCCGGGGCCGGTCCCCGTGTCGTACAAGTCTGGCAAGCCCAGGTCGTGCCCGAGTTCGTGGCAGGGCCCGCCGATGGTGGCCATGTGCCCCGGCTGCATTTCGCCCATCTGCGCGTAGCTGCCGCCGAGCGAGCCGTCGCATACGGTCACGCCATCCAGCACCGGGGCCGGTACCGAGGTGTCGAGCCACCAGCGATGCGCGTAAACGGATGGCGAGGGACTGCTGTCGGCGGCCTCGCCGCCGGCCACGACGACCACGATATGCAGCTCGTGGCAGGTGAGGGCATGGTCGCCGGTGTCAAAGGAGGCGAAGTTGACGTAGGGGTCGGCGGCCACGAGGGCATCGCTGACGATCTGCCGATTGAGGTCGCCTATGGTGCCGCCCGGGTTCGGGTGGGGACGGTTCGAGCTGCACCCGCACGATGCCGTCGCCGGGAGTGCCGGCGGTCTCGGGGGCTGGCGCGAAATGGAACGTGCCCCGCGAGGCCTGGTCGTAGTAGGTGCGGACGGTCTTGCCGATGGTGCCAAAGAAGGCGTTGGCCCAGTCCTGGTCGCTCATTTGCAGGAGCGTCTGGGGTTGCGGGGAATCGGGCGTGAATTCGACGAGGATAACCAGCAGCGGCTCGGTCGGTTGCGGGGCGAGGATGCCGGTCCAGGACGGTTCGATCTGGCCATCAAGCGGTGCCGCCAGGCCCGGGCCTTCCTGCAGGCTCATCTGCCGAAGGGCCGGGATGTCCTGGGTGGTGGCTGCGTCCGCGGGCGGGGCGTCCAGGCCGACTCGGCAGTCACTCAGACTGCGAAGTCCCGCCGCACTGCAGGTACCGCCAGAAACCGTCGGGGCCCTGCTGCACGAGCCAGCCGTCCACCGATACCCAGTTGAATCTCTCGTCGCCGCCGAGGCGCGCGGTGACGGTCGTGCCATCCGGCTGCCTCAGTTCGACCGGTCCGGGGCAGGCAGGCATGGCCAGGGCCGCGGAACAGGTCAGCAGCACAATGCAGGCGACTGCCGTCGCGAGGCTCGGGGCGATACCGCTTGACGCGTAGCGTCTGGCACGGCCCTGGTCCTGCTTCGCAGTCCACAGGGCCGTGGCACCCGGCAGTACGGCACGGGTGGCTGCGACCACCGGGCCAAAGACACGGGCCAGGGCCGCCCACCGGCCAGGCGATATCCCTCCGGCAGCTGGATCTTCGGCGGGTTGGTTGGCGCAGGCCGGCCGATACGTAGAGCTACTCGGGTCATGGCTACGCCTCCCAAGGACGCGTGTGGATCGTCCGGTTCACTGGTTTCGAGACACTGGTCGAGTGCCGTGTGGCCAAGGGACGCACCGACCCCGGCGGCCACGGTCCGCAGCGCCAAGGTGCCGGCTCGCGGGGCGCACACTCGCGCTGACGTGCCGATCGGTCGCGAAGGTGGAACGCTCCCTCTGTCAGGTGCCGGCTTCCTGCCCGGAAGTGGCTTCCCTCATCTATATACTACTGTAACACAAGGGAATGCGCGTCTCAAGCTTTTTTTCTAACAGGCCTGCCGGGCCCGAACACGCGCCATGGCATCTCCTGTTAGTCCTGCTACTGCAGGGCTTTGCCTGCGAAGGCGAGACCCGCCGGGGAATGGGAATCGGGCCGGCCGGCATCGGCAAACCGACCTGGCGGACGGGCGGATCACGGCCTCCGGCGGCGGGCCGCCGGTCAGGTTGCCGGGATGGCTTCCAGGAAGGTCTTGTTGTTTGGATGCTTGGCCAGCCAGGCCAGCAGGGTGCTGACGGCCTCGTGGGGCTTGTGGCCGGCCAGGGCCCGCCGCATCTTGGAGATCCGTTTGATCTCCTCGGGGCCGTAGAGGCGTTCTTCCTTACGGGTGCCGCTGGCGGGGATATTGATGGCGGGGAAGATCCGCTGCTCGGCGAGCTGGCGGTCGAGGATGATCTCGCTGTTGCCGGTGCCCTTGAACTCCTCGAAGATCAGCTGGTCCATGCGGCTGCCGGTATCGACCAGGCAGGTCGCGATGATGGTGACGGACCCGCCGTTTTCGATCTTGCGGGCCAGCCCGAAGAACCGCCGCGGGATCTCCAGGGCGCCGGCCTCCAGGCCGCCGCTCATGGTCCGCCCCGAGCCGCCGCCCCGCTGGTTGAACGCACGGCCCATGCGGGTGAGGCTGTCGACCAGGATGACCACGTCGCGGCCGCACTCGAGTTCGACCCGGCAGTGCGCCAGCGTCAGCTCCGCCAGTTCGATGTGCTGCGGGATCGTCTGGTCGTTGCTGCTGGCGAAGACCTCGGCGGGGGCGTTGCGCCGAAAGGAGGTGACCTCCTCGGGCCGCTCGTCGATCAGCAGGCAGATGATGCGGGTCTTGGGGTCGTCGGCGTGCATGGCGGTGGCGAGTCTGCTCGAGGATGATCGTCTTACCTGCCTTGGGCGGCGAGACGATCAGGCTGCGGGTGCCCTTGCCGATGGGGGCGACCAGGTCGACGATCCGCATGCTCATATTACCGGACTCACCCAGGTGGAAGCGCTCGTTGGGGTCGATGGCCACCAGGTCGTCAAAGAGCGTCCGATCGGTGAAGTCCTCCGGGGGCAGGCCGCAGATGGATTCGATCGACTGGAGCTCGTACCCGTGTTTGCCCCTGGCGGCGGGTCCGGTGATGGAGGCGCCCTCGGGGATCATGTATTGCTGGATGAGCTTGGGCGGGACCGCCGCGTCCTTTGGGCCGGCTCGGAAGGACCGCTTGGGGTCGCGCAGCACGCCGCCCTGCTTGATTCGCTTGAGAACTCCGGTCACCGTGTCCGACATGCCGCGTCCTTTCCGAACGAACCTTTCGTCCATGCACAGGAAGGCCCGGGTGTGATGAATGTCCTGCGGCCAGGAATACCCTCGGCATACGGTGATCGTCACGCGCCGATACTGGACGGCGCGTGCAGGACAATTCCCGCATTCGGGCTGTAGCTGCCGGCGCACTCATATCGTCGCTGGGTGAGGGCAAGCCTGTGTCCGGATTCGATCACGCGAAGATGGGGCACAGGAGTCGCGACACACCGGCATGTAGTAGTGTACCGGACAACGGGCCCAGGGCAAGGGGGGCCCTACGGTTCCTGTTCGGCTGGCCGGAGGGGAGGGGCCGCGTGCAGGACCGCAGCCGGATCGGGCAGGGGGGCCAGGCCGTTCTGCGCCCGCAGGATGTTTTGGGCGGCCAGTTCGGTCTTCCAGCGCCTGGCGGGGTAGGTCATGATGCTGCCGTCCAGCCGGCTGATCGTCACTTCGGCAGGGGTCCAGTTGGGATTGGCCCGGGGGTCGGGCCAGGCGATGGCCGTCCAGAGGCGGCGGTTGCAGCGGTGGAAGTCCATGCCCGGGTAGGTGAAGACGAAGTCGCCGAGCCGGTAGGCCACCAGGGGCTTGGGCAGCAAGGTGATGGCGTCCCGGAGGGCGGCTGCGCGGTCGGCCTGGGGTGTGGATCGCCCCAAGTCGCCCAGTGTCAGGTCGCCGATGGGGATAGTGGCCGCCGCGGTGGCCGAGCCCGGCAGCACCAGCGACTGCGGAGTCAGGTCGGTTCCGACCAGTTCGGCCACGTGTCGCGGGCCCTGTCCGGCGTGGTTCATCGCGTACTGGTAGAGGCTGTAGCCCACGCCGAGGGTCTGGGATGGCGATGTCGTACCGGCGGGCTGGGAGGCCAGGGGTACCACCGGCCGCACGACGGTGATGAACGGACCGGAGTGGACGACGATCAACAGGACCACGCCGGCAATAGGCAACATCGGCAAGGACAGCAGGGCCAGCGTCGCCCGCAGGCCGTGTACCCGCTGGCCCTCCCGGAGCATCACGGCTGCGCTGACGAGCCACCAGATCCAGTGGAAATACGTTCCGCAGAACGGGACCAGCAGGAGCACGTTCGTCCCGCCGCTGTAGCAGACGGCTGCGCACGTCCGGCCGAAGCCGTACCGTGTGCCGCCGGTCAGCCGCAGCACCAGGTGGGTAACGGCGGCCCAGACAATCACCAGGACCGATGGCACCAGGGCCAGTGCGACCATGATGAGGGACAGTCCGCCCACGACGGGGCCAGGACCGCCTCCGCCGCCAAAGGTCCCGCTGATTGCCACGATCCCCACAAGGACACACAGGCCCACGCCAGCCAGCAGGGCGTACGTGGCGACGAGGAACCACCAGGCCGAGCCAGCCGAGCTGCCCACCGGGAGGCATCGCATCAGCTCCGCCGGGGAGAACAAGGCCATCCTGACAGTCGAGAGCCACGACCGCCACCAGCCGTTTTGCTGGCGGTCGAGCCAGGGCATCCGCTGCGGCTCGGTCTGTTCTTCCTCCAGGCCTTCGGTCGGCAGGAGGACCATGTCGTTCATGTGGACGCTTCGACCGCACTTGACGCACACGAACGCCTCGGGCACGAGATGTCCCTTGTAGCCGGTGCCGTAGTAGGCCTGGCCGCAGTCCGGGCAACAGAACTGGATGCTGTTGGGGATGAACTCGTAGTCGCTGACGAGAAAGGGCGTGCCGCACTCGGGGCACTGGCGTGCCTTGAGGTTCCAGAGGCGGTAGTCGCAGGTCTTGCAGCGCATGGTGCGGGTCGGGTTCTCGGGTAACGGGTCTCGGGTAACGGGTAACGGGTAACGGGCTACGCGTTACGGACATCGGCCAACGGGCAACCATCATCGGGCAACGAACATCCTGCATCGGGCGAGCAGCCTGCGGGCTGCTTAGCGCCAGGCGGCGACCTCTTCGCGAATCTCCCCGCGGGCCAGCCAGATCAGCACGAAGACCGGTAAGGCGCAGTAGATGACCAGGCCGAAGATCACCGCCTTGGTCGACCACACCAGGAACATCGCGGGGACGTTCTCGGACTCCACCAGGTCCTGCGCGATGGCCTGGATGACCTTCGCGTGCATCACGTAGTCCAGGCACACCGAGGCGATTTCGGCGATCACTTTCAGGGCGGCCCAGGCGAGCAAGCCCCTGATCGACCATGGCCGCCGCCGCACCAGGCCGATGCCGCAGATCACCAGCGCCCCGGCCAGAAGGACGCACAGATCATTGTAGATGCCGCTGGCGGTCAGCCAGTCGTGTACGAGCGGCGACTGCATGAACTCCTTCTGGGCGTCGTTCGTTGCGAGCTGGTCGATGATCCGGGGGTTGTATTGCATGGCCAGCACGCTCAGGACGGTCAAGACGCTGGCGATCAGACTGCACACCCCCCAAACGATCGAGACGATGCCCAGTTTCTTCGGCCAGAGCGTGAGGCGCGCCAGGGGGGTAGCTGGTTCGCCTCGACCGGCGGGACCGGCGGGGGTTCCGGATGCGAGTCCTGTTGGGCAGTCATCAGTCATCTCCCGGGGCCGGCGACGTCCGCGTCGCGGCCCATGGCGGCGTTTTACCAGAACCGCTGCGAGGCGGCAATTCGTCCGCCGGTCACGCCCAGGCAGCCACTTCGCTCCTGATATTGGCACGGCGGAACCAGACGATCGCGAAGACGGGTGGGGTAAGGCCGACGACCATGCCAAAGCACATGATGCCGAGGAAGAAGGCCCCGGCTACGTTGCCTGCCATTGGCTGCATGGCGGGGTTTTGCCGGCGCATCTGCTCTTGTACTTGCGGCATGTTCAGCAGTGTGTAGGTCAGGGCGGCGACCGTCAGCACCGCGTCGGCGATGCCCCACGCCAGCAGGGCCCTCGCCGACCACCTGCGGCGGCGGAGCAAGCCGATGCCGCCGGCCAGGAGTACGACCACCAGGATCGTGTGCGCGGGTGTGAGGACCGCCAACGCGAGTTTCGACGGCTGGCCCGCGGCCGGCTGCGTCGCGGGTGCGTGTCCCACGCCGAAGAGCAGGGCGGCCATCTGCCACATGAGGCTGAGCAGGCCGAGGCCCGCCAGGATGACGGCAACGATCCCCAGGACAGTCGGCCAAAGGGAGCGTGGCTGGGCGAGGGGGATTGCGCCGGGCTGGGTGGGCGGGACCGGCGGCAGTGCTGCGGGAGATGGCTGCATGGCGTCTTGTTCGGACATGGCGTGGCTCCGTTTCTGTGTCTTATTCCACCCGGATCGCCTGGTTCTGGGCCTTGATGCAGAGTTCGCCGGCCTTGAAGGCGTGCTCCTGGGTCATGGCGTTTTCCGTGCGGTTCAGGCAGTCCAGGATCAGTTCGCCGAAGAACGGGCAGCCCACCTTGCCTCGCAGGCTGAAGGCCTGCTCGACCTTGTCGTTGACCAGGAACAGCTGGTCCGGCCCGGTCTCGCGGCAGACGTTGATGTACTTGCGCATCTCGATGTAGCCGTGGGTGCCCAGCAGGAACGTTCGGCCGTCTCCCCAGGACCGCGCCGCATCCGGCGTGAACCAGTCGACGCGGAAGTAGCCGGTGGCGCCGTTGTCAGCGACGAGGGTCGCATCGCCGAAGTCCTCGAGTTCGGGGTATTCGTTCTTCCAGCGGTAGTTGGCGATCTTGCTGTGCAGGACGCGGGCGTCCTTGGCGCCGGTGTAGAAGAGGAACTGCTCGATCTGGTGGCTGCCGATGTCAGTCAGGATGCCGCCGTACTGCTCCTTCTTGAAGAACCAGTCCGGGCGGGTCTTGGGGTTGAGCCGGTGCGGGCCGGTGCCGATGACCTGCACGACGCGGCCGATCGCGCCTTCCTTGACCAGCTGCCCGGCGAACATGGCTGACTCGACGTGCAGGCGCTCGGAGTAATACACCATGTATTTGCGGCCCGTCTCGCGGGTCTTGGACCGGGCGGCGGAGACCTGCTCCAGCGTGGTGAAGGGGCATTTGTCGGTGAAGTAGTCCTTGCCGGCGTCCATGACGCGAAGGCCTAAGGCGCAGCGGACGTTGGGGATGGCAGCCCCGGCGACCAGCTTGACCTCCTTGTCGTCGAGGACTTCGGCTTCGCTGCGGGCGGGTCGGGCCTGGGGGAACTGCTTGATGAAGGCCCGGACCTTGGCCGGGTCGGGATCGTACACCCACTTGACCGTCGCGCCGGCCTCGGTCAGGCCATTGCACTGGCCGTAGATGTGGCCGTGGTCGAGGGCGACGGCGGCGATGGGGAACTCGCCCGGTTTGACGACGGGGGCGGGCCTGCCCTTGGGGGCGTAGTTCATTCCGTCTGCGCTGCTCATGAAAGGGTCTCCGTTATTGGCGACCCGGGTAGTTTACCGGGTCTGGCGAAATGCACCAACAGGCGGGAGAATGCGCGCCGCCGAGGTCCATGGCTTGACAGGGGTCAGTATTGAACCACGGAGTTCCGCATGAGGCCGTCGGCCTTATGCGGAACTCCGTGGTTTCCCTACTGCCTCAGGTTTCCGCGGATGCCGGCGCGGATCTGCAAGGAGCAGGCATGAAGTGGATCGCTTTTGACGGCTGGGGTGTGATCTTTACGGAACCTGACGATGTGGCGAACAAGCTCACGCCGTTCGTGATCAGGTACAACCCGTCTGAGACGTTCGATCACATCCGTAGCGTCTACCGGCAGGCCAGTGCGGGGCAGATCAGCGCCCGCGAGTTCTGGACGCGGATCGGGCTGGGCGACCGCTACCCGCGGATCCAGGAAGAGTTGCTGGATTCCTACTGCATATATGACGAGACGTTCGGGCCGGCTGCGGACGAGTTGCAGAAGCGCTACCGGCTGGGCTTTCTGAGCAACGACCTGACGGAGTGGTCGCAGGGGCTTCGGCGGCGGTACGGGATCGAGCGGTACTTCCAGGTCGTAGTCATCAGCGACGAGGCCCGCAGCCGCAAACCCGACCACGGGATCTATGAGACGTTTCTGGCCAGGGCCGGGGCAGCCGGGCCGGACTGCCTGTTCGTCGACGATCGGCTGCCAAACCTGCGTGGCGCGGCGGAGGTGGGGATGCGGACCTGCTGGTTCGATCGGACGGGTGTGCCGGACGGGGACTTTCAGCCGGACGTGCGGGTGCGGTCCTTTGGCGAGATTGCCGGGGCCACAAGGAGGATCTGGCCAGAGGGCTGAGCTGCGCAGGTGACCGGTGTCGTTCAGCAGCGAGATCGTTCTCTCGCCCCAGTCGTTCGTTGTCAGGTGGGTGATGCTGCAGGGGGCCAGTTCGCAGGAGACCCGCCGGCAGGTCTCGCACAGCTGCAGCCACCAATGCACCACCGCTATGCCTGAGTTGCCGTGCGAGACGAGAAGGGCGGTGCCATCGATCTCCAGGCTGAGCCGATTCAGGCAGGCAAAGACCCGCTGGGTCATCGTCCGCCAACTTTCCGCGCCGGGGTACGGGACCCAATCGAGCACAGGTTGGGTGACGGGCAGCGCGATTGCCTTGGCGGCCTGTCGCGTGAGGCCGGCGGCCTGGCCGTTGTTAGACTCCCGCAGGCCGGCATCCAGTTCGGCCGGCACGCCGATTGCCTCGGCGATGATGGTTGCAGTGTCGGCGGCACGGGCCAGGTCACTGCTGACCAGCCGTATCGGTCGGCCTTGGAGCATCTCCACCAGCCGGGCCGCCACCTTGCATGCCTGTTGGCGGCCCAGGTCCGTAAGGTGTGTGTTCGTCCAGCCGCCCGTCATTTGCCCGACGTGCTGGTCGCTCTGGCCATGTCGTACGAGGATGATATCCCGCATAAAGGTCTCCGCTGCCGCAGGCTTAGGGAGTTCCGCCGCGAGATCCTACCGTGTGCATGTGCTTGCATGCAAAGGGACGCTGGTGGGCATCCATTATGGATGCGGAGTGGCGAGTTCTTGCATTCCCGCCCGTGCCGAGTAGCTTGTGCGCTTCATTTGCCCGCGGGCTGATGTTTGCGGCCGATGCGAGGCGTCATCGAAGGAGAAGCGGATGGCCAGCGAGCGAGTAGTCGTGGTCGGGGCGGGCGGAATCAGCCCGGCGTGGTTCAAGCCGCTCAAGGCGGAAGGCGTGCAGGTGGCGGCCGTCGTCGACCTGCGGGTCGAACAGGCGGCCAAACGGATCGCCGAGTTCGAGCTGACTGGCGCCGAGGCGTCGGCTGACATGGTCGCGATGATCAAGAAGCACAAGCCGGACTTCGTGATCGACCTGACGGTGCCCGAGGCCCACTGCAAGACCACGTGCAAAGCCCTGGAGCTCGGCTGCCACGTCGTCAGCGAGAAGCCCATGGCCTCGTCCATGAAAGAGGCCCGCAGGATGGTCGCGACGGCGGAGAAGACCGGCAAGTGCTACATGGTCAGCCAGTCGCGGCGCTGGGACGCCAAACACGAGGTCGTCAGCCGGGTGGTTCGCAGAGGGCAGATCGGCGCGCTGACGACGATCAACTGCGATTTCTACATCGGCGCGCACTTCGGCGGCTTTCGCGACAAGATGCCCAGCCCGCTGATTCTGGACATGGCGATCCACCACTTCGACCTGGCGCGGTACATGAGCGGGGCGGACCCGGTGGCGGTCTACGCGAAGGAGTTCAACCCGGCTGGCTCGTGGTACAAGGGCGACGTATCGGCCAGCTGCATCTTCGAGATGAGCAACGGGGTGATCTTCACGTACCGCGGCTCGTGGTGCGGCGAAGGTTTCCACACGAGCTGGAACGGCGACTGGCGGTTCATCACCGACAAGGGCACGCTGCTGTACGACCACGACCAGGAGCCCATGGCGGCGGTCATCGACAACGCCGAGGGCTTCCACCGTAAGATGAAGGACGTGCCGATGCCCCCGCCGGCGGTGCAGTATACGGGCATGCATGGGGCGTTGCGGGCGATGCTGGAGTTCGTGCGGACAGGCAAGCGGCCGCAGTGCGAGTGCCACGACAACATCCAGTCGCTGGCGATGGTCTTTGCGGCGATCGAGTCGAACAAGAGGGGCCGGCGCCTGCCGGTAAGGGTACTGTAGCACTGTGCAAACCACGGAGGCACGGAAACACAGAGGGACAGCGAGTGTGGCTGGTTCCTTTTGTGTGCACGCAGGTACAACTGGAACCTCGAATGGTAGCAGAGCCATGGACTACGCGCGCCAACATCACAGCGATGTGAAACAAGAGAAACAGCCCCTGAGCATCTTCTCCTGGTACGACTACGATCTGCCCATGTGCGATCGGTTGTCGGCCATCCGCAGCGCGGGCTTCCAGGCGACCTCTCTGTGGTGGGGAGACGGGCCCGATCGCGGCGCCGGACTCGACGAACTGACGGCGATGGCCCGCGACCAGGGACTCTACGTTGAAAACGTGCATGTCCCGTATGACCTCTGCAATGAGCTTTGGAGTCCCGATGCGGCGCGGCGCGGCAAGTGCGTCGATCAGCACATGCACTGGTTGGAGGACTGCTGCCGGCACGCGATTCCGCGCATGGTGATGCACCTGACAGTCGTCGGCGATCTGCCTGCGCCGGATGCGACATGTCTGGACAGCATGAACCGTATTGTGGCCGCGGCAGAGCAGCTCGGCGTGATTGTGGCCGTGGAAAACACCCGCCGGCGCGATTACGTGGACTTCGTCCTGGAGCGGATTCCGTCCAAGCACCTGGGTTTCTGCTACGATAGCTCCCATGCACGACTGAACGCCGATCAGGGTATTGACCTGCTGCGGCACTGGGGACACCGGCTGGTCGCGGTGCACTTTTCCGACAACGACGGCAAAGAGGATCGGCACTGGTTGCCCGGGAACGGGGTGATCGACTGGAAGAAGATTGCGGCGGCGTTTCCTCGCGATACGTACAGCGGCTGCATCCACCTTGAGGTCGTGCCGAACGAGGCGGAGAAGGCGGCGCTGTCGGCGGAGGCCTTTATCGCCAAGGCATACGAGAAGGCGGTGTGGTTGGAGGAGACGTTGCAGTCGGCGAGGCAAGACGGGGGTCAATCGGCAGAATAGGGCGACGGTCGCCATAACGGTTCACGATATGGTCATACTCGTATAAGGGAGGCGCACATGTTCCAGGACACAATTCGCATCGGTACGATGGCGGGCAAGGGGCCCAAGACGGCGGATTACATCGCGCAGATCCTGCCGCACGGCTTCGAGTCCTTCGAGATCAACTTCTGGCAGACGCTCGGTGAAACCGACCTCAAGAAGGTGGCCTGCCAGGTCAAGGATGTGCTGGCCGGCTCGGACGCCGTCGTCAGCAGCCTCGGTATCTACGGCAACCCGCTGATGGATGACGACAAGGCCAAGGCCACCCGCGACGGCTGGAAGAAGCTCATCGACGCCGCGCCGCCTGTTCGGCTGCGACCTGGTGTGCGGCTTTGCGGGGCGGATCGTCGGCAAGCCGCTGCCGGAGTCGCTCAAGCCGTACAAGAAGGTCTTCGAGCCGCTGGCCAAGCGCGCGGCCGACAAGGGCGTCGCACTCGCCTTCGAGAACTGCGAGATGGGCGGCACTGGGCCAGCGGCGACTGGAACATCGCCCAGACGCCGACGGCCTGGGAGATGATGTTCAACGCCGATCCCGCTGGACAACATCGGCCTGGAGTGGGAGCCCTGCCACCAGATGGTCAAGCTGATCGACCCGATGCCGCAGCTGCGCAAGTACGTCAAGAAGATCTTCCACATCCACGGCAAGGACGCGACGATCCTGTGGGACGTGGTCCGCGAGCACGGCATCCACGGCTCGCACAAGTTCGCGTTCCACCGCACGCCGGGCTTCGGCGACAGCAACTGGACCGACATCATCAGCGAACTCCGCCGCGGCGGGTTCAAGGGCGCCATCGACATCGAGGGCTGGCACGACCCGGTCTATCGCGACGACCTGGAGATGACCGGCCAGGTCGCGGGCCTGAAGTATCTCAAGCAGTGCCGGGGGGAGTACATCCCCAATCCGAAGGGCTAGGCCTGGCGGGCCCTGCCCTCCGACCGATCACCCCGACGCACCCCCAGGCACACTCCGCTTGGGGGTGGCACCCGGCGTGTCGCCTGGCACTGGCGCACGAGACACCGATATACCGATATGGCGTGTAGTGTGTATTGCAGGCAGGGCGGCTGGCCCGCACGTGCCGCGCCGCCCTTGCGCTTGACTCGTCGCTTGCGGCGGCTAGTGTAGCTTGGGCGGCGCGCGACGAGGTCTTTGGCGACGAAGGAGCCTGGCATGAAGGCACTTGCATTTGCGGTTGTGCTGGCGGCGGGGCTGGCGGTCATCGCTCCGCGGGTGTGCGGACAGGCCCGCTTCGGCTATGGTTCCGCTTACTCGGACGGCTACTACCGCGAGGCGGCCCGCGGCTACGGCATCGTGCCGTACCAGAACTCCCAGTTCGGCTATGGGTCGGGGCAGTTCGGCTACGGCAACAGCCGGTTCGGCCAGGGCAACACCCGCTTCGGCGAGCAGTACAGTCCGTATGGCGAGCAGCCGGGTTCCTACGGCAGCCAGTATAGTAACTACGGCGGCCAGATTCCCAGCGACTGGACACCCACCAACCCGGTCTACAATCCCGTCCTGGCCGGTACGGTTCCGCCGCCGCAGCTGGTCGGTCCGCCCCTGGCCGCCGCCCAGCAGACGCCGCCGATTTCCCCGGTGCCGACGACACGGCCCGCTGCGCCGGCCGTCCCGAAGGCCGCGCCGACGACCCAGCCGTCCCGGTCCGGGTAATAACGGTAGAAGAGGGGAAGAGGAGACAAGGAGAAGAGGAGCAACGGCAGGGGACGGGGCCTGTACGACAGGCGGGAGAGCTCAGCTGCCAGTCGAGGTGTAGTGCCGGACGCCGCATTGCCAGATCCGCAGGCTGACGACCAGGAAGATGAGCCCTGCCGCCGGCGAGAGCCACTGCAGGATCACGGGCGAGCCCAGCGGGTCCGGCCGCTCCAGGATGGCTACCACGGGCAGGTACGTCACGCACCCCAGCGGCACGACGAACAGGAAGAACTTGCGGAACCAGGAGCGGTAGATGTTCAGCGGATACTGGGCCGCGTAGCAACCGCCGCTGGTGAGCGAGTTCCAGACCTCCAGGCCTTCGATCGTCCAGAAGCACGTCGTGGCCTGCAGGACGATGATCCCGAAGAACAGGCACACGCCGCCGATCAGCGCCGCCAGCAGCAGGATGACCTTGGCTGGCGTCCACTGCACCGCCAGCGCGTGCGATGCCCACAGCAGCGCCGCCAGTCCCTGCAGGAACCGTCCCAGGCGCCGCAGGGTCAGTTCCTGCCCCGAAAGCTGCAGCACCGTGGAGCGCGGCCGCAGCAGAAGGCGGTCGAAGTCGCCGGCCTTGACCGTGCCGGCGAACTGGTCGAAGCCGCGGGCCATGCCGTCGGCGATTGCGTAGGTAACGTTGACCAGACCGTAGAACAGGGCGGCCTCGGAGACCGTCCAGCCGCGGAGGTTGCCGAACCGCGCGAACAGCGCCCACAGGCCCAGGAACTCGATGCCGGTGACGAGGAAGACCCCGAGCGTCTGCAGCAGGAACGAGACGCGGTACTGCATCTGCCCGCGGAGACTGATGCCGATGTACCTGCCGTAGAGTCTCAAGCCGTTCAGCATGTCAACCTCCCTGAACGGCGAGCTGCCGCGTCGCCCGACGCAGCAGCCACCGCCCCAGCAGCACCAGCGCCGTCGCCCAGGCCAGCTGCTGTGCCACTAGCGGTACTACCTGCGACGGCGGGTAGTTGCCCGTGTACAGCCGGTACGGCGTGTCGACCAGCCCGGCGAACGGAAGGACGTGCAGCGCCGCCTGGGCCCAGCCGGGGAACAGCGGCAGCGGGATCACCATGCCGGAGAAGATCGTGACGGCCGCGCTGAGTACGATGCTCACTCCGTCGCCGCCCACGCTCCACAAGAGAGTGATGTTGACCAGCATCGTGATTGCGCAGCTCAGCAGCAGCGCCCCGCCCATCGCCGCCAGCCACGTCCCCGCCGCGGACCCCGTCGCCGGCGCGTGCAGCGCCCAGCCGCCCAGGCCCACCCGCGGCAGGACCACCATTGAGAACACGAAGATCGGCACGGCCCGCAGCAGGACCGGCGCGGTGCGGGTGGCCATCGCCCGGCTGAACCAGAGGTTGTACAGGTCGACCGGCCGGAGCAGTTCATACGCCACCGCCCCCGAGCGGATGATGCGTCGCACCTCGGCGTCGGCGTTCCAGGGCAGCATGCCCAGGAACGCCTGGCCCAGCCAGAGGTAGGCGACGATCTGCGAGAGGCCAATGGGCTGGCGGTTCGTGGTGGAGGAGTAGAACCCTTCCATGGCCATGATCATGATCAGGCCAAAGAACGCCTGCGTGACCGCGCCGCCGATGGCGGATGCGCGGTACTGCAGCAGCATGCGGAACTTCGCGCTGATCACCGCCAGATACGCTCGCATCCCGCGACCTCCACGTCCGCCGGGTTCAACTCCCGGTCGAAGCATAGTGCCTGACGCCGAACCGCCACGCCCTCAGACTGACCAGCAGGAATACCACGCCTGCCAGCGGACTGACCCACTGCAGCCACACCGGCGAGACTCAGCGGGTCGCGCTTGCCCAGCACCGCTACGACCGGAAAGTACGCCACGCACGCCAGCGGCACCACGTAGATGAAGAACTGCCGGAACCACGACTTGTAGATGCTCATCGGGTACTGCGCCGTTTCCACCCCGCCGTAGGTCACCGTGGACCAGATCTCCAGTGTCTCGACCGTCCAGAAGCACATCGTCGCCTGCAGCACGATCAGCCCGAAGAACAGGCACACCCCACCGCCCACCGCCGCCAGAAGCAGACTCACCTTGGCGACCGACCATGCGATCGGCACGACTGCGATGCCCCAGATCAGTACCGTCAGCCCCTGCGCGAATCGGCCGGCGCCGGAGCGTGAACTCCTGGCCGATCAGCTGCAGGACCGTGGATCGCGGCCGCAGGAGCATGCGGTCGAAGTCACCGTTTTTCACGGTCCCGCCGAAGACGTCGAAGCCGCGGGACACGGCATCGGCGATCGACCAGGTGATCTGCACCATGCCGTAAAACAGGGCCACCTCCTGAAGCGACCAGTCCGGCAGGTTGCCGAACCGCCGAAATAGCGCCCAGATGCCGACGATTTCCATGCCCGTCATGACCATGTGCCCGACCATCTGCATGACAAACGCGCCGGGGTACTGCATCTGGCTGCGGATGGAGATGCCCAGGTAGCGAAGATACAGGTTCAGACCGTCTCGCATGTCATCCTCGTGCCTTGTCGCTCGCCCTTCGCCCGTTGTCCCTGCCGTTGCTCCTCGTCTTCCTGTCTCCGTGTCTCCTTGTCTGTCGTTTCCTCATCCTCCCTGCACCACGACGCGCTTCAGACCCCGCGCAAGCGCCACCTCCCGATCAGCACCAGCGCGATCGTCCAGCCCAACTGGTGCGCAACGAGCGGGATCGACATCCAGGCCGGGTGATTGCCCGTGTAGACGCGATACGGGATATCGACCAGCCCCGCGAACGGCAGGGCGTAGAAAACCTTGGCCAGCCAGTCCGGAAACAACGGCAGCGGGATAATCATCCCCGACATCAGGATCGAGCAGGCGCCCAGCAGCGGGAAGACGCCTTCGCCGCCGATCGTCCAGAGGAAGCTGAGGTTGTACAGGTTTGTGATTGCGCAGGACAGCAGCAGCGTGCCCAACAGCGTCAGCAGGAACCCGGCCGCGGCGCCCCACGTGGGCGGCAGGGCCAGCGCCCAGTCGCTCGAGCCGATCAGCGGCAGCAGCAGCCCGGCGAAGACGAAGATCGGCACGCAGCGCATCAGCGGCGCCGCCATCTTCCAGCCGATCGCCCGGCAGTACCAGAGGTTGTAGAGGTCGACCGGCCGGGCCAGCTCGTATGCGATCGCCCCGTTTCGGATCTGCCCGCGGATGTCGCCATCCACCCCCCAGGGCTGCAAGCCCAGGAACGCCTGGCCCAGCCAGGTGTAGCCAACCGCCTGCTCAAAACTGATCGGCTGGCTTGTCCGGCTGACGCGATAGAACGCCCAGAGGATCATGATCTTGATCAGGCCCCAGAAGACCTGCGTGATCACGCCGGCCAGGGCCGCCGCCCGGTACTGCAGCAGGATGCGAAATCGCGCGCTGATGATGGCCCGGTACGCGGTCACGCCGTGGCCTCCCCCTTGGCGCGGGGCAGGGCGGCCGCCGCTGCGGCATTGCCATAAGAGCTGCGCGATGATCTGTTCGATCGGGGGCTCTTCCACGAACAGGTCGCGCACCGGGTAGCGGCTGGCGATCCGACTGATCAGCGCCGCCGTCGGCACCTGGTCCGGGTCGAACCGCAGGGTGAAGCGCCGCCCCTCGCGCTTGATTGTGGTCGCGCCGGCCTCGTCGAGGATCTCGCAGCCGTCCGCCAGGTCCACGATCAGCCACCGCTCGTTGGTTACGGCCCGCCGCAGGTCGGCCAGCGTGCCGTCCGAGAGGATTCGCCCCTGGCCGATCACGATCACCCGGCGGCACAGGGCCTCGATGTCATCCATGTCGTGGGTGGTCAGGATCACCGTCACGCCACGCTGGCGGTTGAGCTTGAGCACGAACTCCCGCACCGCGAGCTTGGAGATCGCATCCAGCCCGATCGTCGGCTCATCGAGAAACAGCAGGTTCGGCGCGTGCAGCAGGGCCGCCGCCAGGTCGCACCGCATCCGCTGGCCCAGCGACAGCTGCCGCACCGGGGTGTCCAGCAGCGGCTCGATGTCGAGCATGGCGATCAGTTCGTCCCGGCTGGCGCGGTACTGCGCAGCCGGCACGCGGTAGATATCGCGCAGCAGGTCGAACGACTCGACGACAGGCAGGTCCCACCACAGCTGCGTCCGTTGGCCGAACACCACACCGATCCGCGCCACGTGCTGGACCCGCTGCTTCCAGGGGATGCGGCCGAGGATCTCGACCCGGCCGCCGTCGGGTACGAGGATCCCGGCCAGGACTTTGACCGTGGTCGATTTGCCCGCGCCGTTGGGGCCGATGTAGCCGACCAGTTCCCCCGGTTCCAGCGAGAACGATACGCCGTCCAGTGCCCGCACCTGGCGGTATTCGCGGTGTGCCAGCCCGCGCAGCGCCCCCCAGATGCCCGGCTGCCGCTTGGCGATGCGGAAGGTCTTGACCAGGTCCTCGACGATGATCTGCGCCACGCCGTCGCCTCCTTCTGCCGGATGCCGCGCATGACGACACGCCCCCGCGAGCGAATTGCCGGGGGGTGCGAATGTCCTTCAGTAAGGAGCGTGCATTATACCGGACGGTTGTGCATTCGCCAGCTGAATTCCCGCGGATATCGGGTTGCGGGCCCCGCGAACGCGCAGTCCACGAAGACGAACGGTCAGTGCGGGCGGACGAGTCCCTCCGGGATGGCCGGCGGGCGGACGGGGCTGAGCTTTCCCTGGCTCCAGGAGGTCCAGTCCATCTTGTAGGCATCGAGCTGCGCGGCGCTGACGACCCGGCACTCCGTGTGCCGCGTCTCGCCGGGCTTGACCGCGCGGTGGAAGGCCAGCTCCGAGAGACTCACGGCCTCGTAACCCCAGCGGCCGTAGTCCGTGCCGACCGTGGCGGGGCAGAGGCCTTCTTCCAGGAGCGGCCAGACGGCCGGCGTGGCGCCGATGAGGGCGAGTTTCGTGCCGGCCGGGACGCTGCGGCGGAGGTCCTCCAGTCGCGCGCGGGCCGGCCAGTCGCCGATGCAGGCCCACGCGCCGAGGTTGGGATAGCGGCGGCCCTGCTCGGCGAGGATGTCGAGGGCCTTGGCCGGGTCATCCGCGCAATCGTAGCGGTGCAACTCTTTCAAAAAGGTGTAATCCTGCAGGCCGACGGCGAAGCCCGTGACGCGGGCGGCGTAGGTGTCGCCGGCCTGGTCGGCCTGCAACAGCATGAAGGTCGTGCGCTCCCCGAGGCTCTCTTTCAGGGCCCGGGCCAGGGCCTTGCCGGCCTCGCCCTCGTCCCAGCCGACGTGTCCGAAACGGCCCGTGTCGGGCATGTCGCGGCCGATGAGCACGACGGGTGTTCCAGTCTGGGTGAGGTCCCGGACGAGCCGGCGGGTGGCCTCGTGCCCGTTCGACTGCAGGCAGACAGCCGACACGTTCGGCCCGAGGTCCTGGCGGACTAGGTCGGCTTGGGCGGCGGGGTCCGATGTCCGCGGCGCGAGCAACTTGAGCTGGAGGCTGCGGGCCGTGCCGACGTAGGCTCGGCGCTGGCCTTGAGGATCGGCCAGAGCGGGTCGTCCTCGCCGAGCCCGGCCAGCAGGCAGGTATGCACGCGGACGGGCGGGCGCGAGTCGTCACAGCCGGCCAGCAGGCCAAGCCCGACGGCCAGTGGCGCCAGAAGCAGCCACGGCGTCAGGACGGCAACGCGTCGGCGGTGAATGGCGGGCTCGATCGTCCTCGGGTACATAGATGGCTCCTGTTGCTCGATCAGGTGGCTTCGCGGCCGGCCCGCGGGGCGGACTCATCGGCCATCCGCGGCCAGTCGGCGTCGGCGCCGGGCGTATTGTACAGGAAACGGTGCTTGAACTGCTCGGCCCGGCCTTTGCTTCGTACGAGCGCCCGGCGATCGAGTTCGGCCAGGTACCCCGCAGCCAGCTTGCCGGACCTGTACGCCGGCCAGTCGGAGGCTCTTGCGCTTGGAGGCGTACTCGATGCTGATGCTACAGAGGGCCTGGTCGAAGGCCTTGGCCAGGTCCTGTGGCGCGGCGTCGTGGGTGCGGCCGGCGTCGAGGTAGACGATGTAGCCCGGCGGGGAGCCCCAGCACGGGCAGATCGCGAAGTCGCCCAGGCGGCAGGCCAGCTGCCGCTCCACCCGCTCACCGGCCAGCACGACCTGGTTCTCCGTGAGTTTCTCGCCGGCCAGGGAGCAGATCCGCTGGCCCTTGCTGAGGAACTCGATGATGGGTGCCTGGCCGTAATAGCCGCTCACGCGGACCAGGTCCATGATGTTGTAGCGGAACAGGCCCGAGGAGGTCGTCAGCACGAGGTAGTACTCGCTGCCCCGGTCGAGCCGGTGGCAGCGAAGGACCGCGGGGCTGGCCGCGTCGACCTGGTCGGCTGGGATGAACTCGTAGAAGTGCGAGGTAGCGTCGAGGATGCCGGCTGGGGTGTTGTCATCGACCGGGATGGTCATGCGCCCCTCGCTGGCGATCAGGCCGATGTCACGGACGGGGACCTGCCCGAACCAGGGGCGAGGTCCTTCAGGTACAGGCCCATCGAGCCGCCGGTCCAGCAGGCCAGGAAGTTCACGTCCCAGTAGTCAGCCGGGCGGAGCCGGCCTACGCGGCTGAGACAGTCTTCCAGATGCCGGGCACGTTGCGGGTCCCGCGCAGCCAGGCGCTGAAGCGGCGCGAGGATCTCGCCCGGCACGTCCCCCGGCGGGGTGAGCGTGCCGTCGTGGATGTCGCGGATCAGGGCCTGCGCGTGCCCGGCCGCGGTCTCCGCCAGATGGATCAGTGTCGCGGGGTTGGCCGCGATCAGCCAGGCGACGTCGCGGGCTACGGCAAAGCGCATGGCGGTGTAGTAGCGGGCCATCGCGTCGGAGATGTAGGCGACCTCCAGCGGCACGACGTAGTACTTGCGGACCAGCCGTTTCTGCGTCCGCGCGGTCAGGCCGGTGATGGCCCCGCAGGGCGTGCCGGCCGGCGTGCGGCACTCGTCCATGGGGCTGGCCATCTGCAGGATTCCGCGAAGGATCGCGGCCGGGTGGTCCAGCAGGGCCTTCAGGCCCCAGGCGTTCCAGCCGGTGCGGTACTCGGCGAGGAACTCCTCGGTGACGGGGATGTGCTTGGGCTCAGCCGTCGTGCCGCTGGTCAGGGCGAACATCAGGACCTTCTGGCGGGGGCCCAGCAGGGCGCTACTCTCGCCGGCGATGACGCGATCGACGTACGCTCGCAGGTCGTCGTAGCTGCGGACGGGGACGCGGCGGACGAAGTCGTCGTAGCCGCGGAGGCGGTCGAAGCCGTGGTCGGCGCCGAACGCACTGGGGGCATGGCGGCGGACCAGGCCAGCCAGGACGTTGTCCTGCACGCGAACGGCATCGCCGGCGTTGCGGAGGAACCGCCGGTACACGCCGCGGGCGTGATGGTAGGCGATGCGGGCGGAGAGTCTGTCAAGCAACGTCGGCATGGGGACAATGGTCTAGGGGCAGTGGGCGCTTGTCAATGGGGAGTGGGGGACAAGACTCCGACCCAACTGGAAGTCGCAGTTTGCGACTTCAAGATTGCACCCCCGTCGCTGCCAGGCGGCCCACTTCCTGCTAGAGCATCGCCCCCAAACGTACTTCGAGCCCTTTGGCTTCTTCGTTGCTCAGACCGGCCATCGCGTATACCAGACGGTCGATCAGGTCCTGATACGGTTGTGCGGCCGGGGCAAGAGCGGAACGTTCGGTGCGTGCGATCTCGCCGCGTGCCTGCTCAATCCGGACGATGGTCCTGACGGCTTCGACGATTACTTCCCGCACAGCCATACTGAATGGTTCTGACTGCAACAGAGGTGCGAGCGTAGCGAAGGTCTCGTCTGTGTTTCCCGATGCAAGATACTGCACGCAGCGGTCGCGCACTATCAACTCAGCCCCGGTCGTATCAGGTGTGAAGACAGGACAAGGGAGATTGTACAGTTGGTAATGGCTGACTGCGGCATTCGTGCTCCCAAGTCGGAAGTACCAGTCGCAGAGTCGACTGTTTAGCAGACCAAGGACGAACTCCAACGGATGCGAAGACGCTGTTGACGGAACGTAGTTGATCTTATGATTGCAGAAGTGTCCGGCAGGTACGTACGCTGCAATAATACGCCGGAAGTTGTTCTGGGGGGAACTCTCCTGTACACATATGCGCATGCCGATGGTGAAACGCCTTAGTGCCGAGTTCCTTGTCTCGCAGAAAGCCCTCGACATCAAGAAACAGATCATCGCCTTGCGAGGCATCACGTGGGACATAGAGGCAAAGGCATGCACCCCTGGTTACCAATTCTGCGCCATTGCCCGCGGGAACAATGGTGCCTTTCTTACGCTCGTTTGTTTCATTGACCTCGCCCTGGAAGAACTCCACGAATTCCCCAAGCCTCCTCATTCGGCCTGTGCGCAGAATCCTGGCAGCAAGATCCCAATCCTCCTGCGAACAGGAGACGATCGTCAGGTTCTCCGGATCATAAAGAGGCACGTCGGATGCGCACAACTCCAGGCGGGGGCTCGGCGCCTCCACAGTGTTGGCTGGGTGGACGCGCGATGTAAAGGGGGTCTGCGCGACCTCGCGCCCTGATCCACGTACGGCAGTGAACACAACTGTCGATAGTTTCGCCTCGCGGAAGACTCGCCGGTTCCGGTCATCCTTCTGTGGGAATGCGTCAACGGATGCAAATGCGCCACTACGCAGGAGCGTTCTTCGGACACCAACCGCCGCCTGGTCCCCGAGCAGTGCCATCGGCGTAATCAGCCCGAATCGTCCACAGTCGCATAGCAGGTCAAGTGCTCGGCAGATGAAGAGTTTGTACAGGTTGTTCTTCCCGACGAACGTGGGTTCGTACGTCGGTTCCGCCTTCAGGAAATCCCGGAGGGTGGACAGATCTCTCCCGGTCTCCTTGTCGCTGAGAACGTCGTAGGGCGGGTTCCCGATGATGGCGTCGAACCCTCGTCCGACGTCCCGTGCGCCCTGTCAAAGAATGCTTCCGGAAACTCCAGTTCCCAATGAAAGCATGATACGTCCGGGTGTCGCGCCGCCTGAACGCCGGCAGAGAACCAAGGTTCAGACCGCAACTGGTCAAAGCGCTTCGGCGTCGCCAGGCACTTCACCGCATCGTTGTACTGGTCGGGGATTGGCTGCGCCTCCCGAGGAAGGAAGAGCTCGCGCACCAGATATCCGCCAGTTCCCGAAATGGGCGGACTACCCCGTCCACCACTCGACGATATAGGCGTTCCTTCTCCTTCACTCGACTGGCTTGGTCGGACGGAATCGCCGCAATCGACTGAAAGGCCTCCAGGAGGACAGGGACGCGCTGGCGGATCAGGTTCTCGAAGGCGGCTTGTTGCAACGGATCCGTATCCGGCAGGACACCAAGGTTCTCCACCTTGGCTCCGACCAAGCTGTTTCCCTGGCGAAGGTGATGATCGAGGAAGGTAAGAGGTTGGTTGACGGCCGCGGTCTCCAACCACAGCGCCAGTTTCGCCAGTTCGACGGCCATGGGATTCAGATCGACCCCATAGACCGAGTGCTCGACGATGCGGCGCTTCCAGAGGGTCAAAAGGGATTCGTCCCCGGAGGGTAGACCTGCCTCGGGGTCGCTTGTGTGCGGGTTCGTTGCGACCTCTTCGGCCAGATACTGGCAAGGCGCAGGAGGAAGTGCCCGGACCCCATGGCCGGGTCGAGGATGCGCAGGGCGACAACGCGATCGTCAAAATCGCCTTCGAGGTGCTCGATTCGAGCATCCAACGCGGCCCGCTTCTCTCCGCGCGCGCCTGTCCGCTCCTGCCTGGCCTGCTCAATCTCCCGATGCAAGTCGTCGTTGATCCGGCGGCACACGGGGCCAAGGGTGCGTTCGACGATGTAGTCAACGATATGATTTGGCGTGTAGTAGCTTCCGGTAGCGCGTCTGTCACCTTTATGCGTCAGCAGGTACACGTCCCCCGGGTCGTACCGAGTGTCGGTGGGCTCGAATCCGGCCGGGGCTGATTCTGTTACGGGTATGACGCGTTGTTCGCCATCTTCCCTGCTTCGCGCCTGGACCACAATCATCGCTTCTGAAGCATAGTGCGGCTGCATCTCCAGGAGCCCCTCGTAGACGCTCCCCAGGTGCTGGATGGCAAGGTCTCGATAGTCTACCCGGAAGAGCCCGGCCTCAGGGCGATCGGCATCGGGCGCGCGCCCCAACTGGTCAATCACCCTGGCCAGATACCAGTCAGGGAGGGCCTTCTGCTCTAGAAACGGATGCGACTCCCCGTCAAACAACCCTCCATTGTAGGCCGGCACGCCGTACCGTCGGTGTCCGGCATCTATCAAGTCAAACAGGGTCTTCAGATCCTCCCAGAGCGCGCATGCATCGCGAGCAAAATCCGTTCCGCGGCCCTCCGCGACCCGGTCCAATGTTGCAGCGATCTCGTCACGATGCCGCGCCAGCGATCTGTTCTCCGTGTAGAGGTGGTTCAGTCGGTAAGGCAGAAGCTGCCTGTCTTCCGCGTACATGATGAACAGAAGGCGATAGAGCAAGATGAAGCTTTGCTCCCGGCAGAGCGTCAGATCGGCTTGCGCCTGGAGGGCATTCGGGCGATGCGATAGGAACCCTTGGATGCATAGCCTCAGCGCCTCGAAAACCCTGTCCCGAAGTCCCTCTCCTACCCCGAGCCGGTATTCAGAGCTCCCATCGAACGCGCGCTTCACCAGCGAAGGACGGGTTTCAGTCGAGAGGAACGCTTGTGGCCGAAAGAACAGGTAGAACCGGAGGAACTCGTCAACGATCTGCCTGTGGAGCTCTATGGTGCGCTGAGGGGCCTGAGTGTACCCCGTCCAGAGGTCCAGAAGTGCCTCAAGGTCGCACTCCAGGTACGTTACGAACCGAGGCTGGTCGGGGCTGTGCTCTCGGGGGATCAGCCGCCACAGTTTTCCGTTCGTCAGGATGCCATAAGCGAGTTCGCTCGCGTTTAAGTACCACTCCATCTGCTCCGGTGGGTACTCTCGCTGGTTCTTCACGCGAAGGGGACGGTCGAGCGACACCTGCCAAGCCTTCGCATCGGCCAGGACCGTCGGATAGTTCCAGAAGTCCGGCGAGTCTCTTCCGGCGGCGACAGCTGCGCCGTGGCGCCTTGTCGTGGAACAATGCATAGTCGGGCTTTCTGCCCCGAAGGAATGTCTGGTACTTGATCTCCCATCCCAAGGCCCTGAGGACTGGCTGGATGAACGCCTCCTCAAGTCCTTGCTCATCACCATACTGGCGAACCAGTGCCCGTTGTTCGCGCCAAAGCACGGTGAGTCCATTCAGGACGTTCTCGGCCTCGCTCCGAAGTTCTTCCCACTCGGGTTCCAGGGCCAGTCGGTGCTCCAGCCAATGGCTGGAGAACAGCCTCGCTATTGCGGACTGGTCCGAAGGGAAAGGTCGAGCTGTTGTTGTCTCGCCATACCCCTATTGTCCCGCTACGCGCTGCGCCCGACGAGGGCGGTCTCTTATCCCTTCTCGGAGGTAGTCTCGACGACCCGCAGCATTTCGGCCGGCGTAATGATGTCAATGCCCTGGAACTGGCGTAAGGGCAACAGGTGCTTCTGGTCGCCGGTCACAACGTAGGCTGCACTGCCAGCCAGGGCGCATTCGAGGATCTTGTCATCCTTCCGATCAGATTGTGGCCCCTTGAACGATCCCGGGATGGATACCAGCTCGAGAATCACCATCAGGGAAGCCAGAACCGTATCGATGTGATCGTCCGCCAAGCCGAGCTTCGCGGCGAGTTTCTCCGTCAACTCCTCAAGGATCTCAGCGCAGGTGATGCCCGTAACGCGGCCGATCTGTGAGAGCTCGACGCACCGACCTGGCGTTCCTCCCCAGCCCACGGCTGAGAAGAGGACGTTCGTATCGAACACGACGCGAGGCTTCATTGGCCGCGTCCGTCCAGGAACTCCTCCACGAACTCCTGTCGCTGGCGGTCATCCATCCGGTCCCAGTCAAGCCCCTGCTGTCGAGCCGTTTCTTTGAGTTTCGACTCGCCTTGACTGCGTGCACGGCTCCAGGCACTGGCGTCGCCCCGCGCAAGTTCCAGCAGTACGTAGCGCCGCCGGGCAGGATCGAGACTGCGGAACGAATCAACCACCTGCTTTTCCTGTTGTGTCAGAGCAGCCATCTCATGCACTCCTATCAGGCATTCTAACCGCCTGCGGCCGCTTTGTCTCAGGTAGAAGTGCCCTTTCCGCCATGACCTTATGCCCGTTCCGCGATGGACCCCTCCCCGGCTGGCTCGATCTTCCCGGCGATGCCGGCCAGATATCGGTCGAAGAAGCTGGTCGTGCGGCGGGCGTACTCCTCGGGCTGGACGGTGGCGGCCTGGTTGTGCTTGGCGCCGGTGACGATCCAGAGGTCCTTGGGATCCTTGGCGCTGTCGAAGAGGAGATTGGCCTGTTCGACGGGCAGGTAGTCGTCGCGCTGGCCATGAATGAACAGGATGGGTCTGGGGGCCATGCGCTGGAGGGCTTTATGGACCGAGGGGAAGATGCAATTGAGCTTGCGGCTGGAGTAGCGCAGCAGCAGGTAGGTCAGGAACCGCCAGAAGGCCGGCGGGTGGTTCTCGTACACGAAGCGGACCTTGGCGAAGATGTACGCCCAGCGCTTCATCAGGTGCTCGAGGATCCGCTCGGTGCTGTAGGCCCCGTCGGCCACCAGGCAGGCCACCCGCGGATAGTGCTGGGCCGCCAGGATCGCGCAGCACGCCCCGCGCGAGATCCCGAACAGGCCGATCTCCGTCGGCAGGTGCCGCTCCTCCAGCCAGTCCTCCACGTAGGCGATCGCGCCGAACATGTCAGCCATCTCGTGCTCGGTCGCCCACTGCCGAGGGGTGTAGTTGTCCTCGCGGCTGGAGCCCCCGTGCTCGCGGAAGTCGAAGCTGAAGACATCGTAGCCGGCGGTCATCAGCGGCCGGCAATAGCGGGCACACGAATACATGTCGCTGGCGAACTCGTGGGCGAAGAGGATGGTCCCCTTGCGGACAGGGCTGTGGTGGAAGAGGAACATGCCCCGCAGGCTCAGGCCGTCCATCGCGCGGAAATTGATGACCTCGCCCTGGATCGGTTCGAAGTCGCGCGGCCCCATCGACAGCGGGGGCGGGGTGTCGCGGATGATGTTGAAGGTCAGCAGGACGTACTTGCGCAGGATCAGGACGGGGATGAGCACCAGGGCGGCGATCACCGGCACCGTACTGAGCAGGGCCCAGTTGTGCACGACGAACGACCAGGTGGCCGATGCTATGAGCCGGTCGTAGAGGACCTCAACCATCGTTTCGTGCTATCCTCTGCACACGCCACACGTGTCGCGCCGGGGCGGTGCGGGACTGCTCTCCATGCCGCCTCGCGATGATACCGGCGGCTCGCTACCTCCGCCACAATCGGACCGACGATAGACAATATCAGGATCTTGCGGGTTGGGCAACTACGGGTCTGGGGCGCAGCGGCACCGGGGCATCTGGTTCCGGGCGCCCGGCTGCCGCTCCTGCTGCCGCCGAAGCGGATCAGTCATTTGGATCTGCGTCTGCGGCGATGGCCGCCTGTGCCGGAGGCGGCATCGCCCGGGGACATGGCCCACGCTACAATGCAACCTTGCGGTACAAGGGTGCAGGTGCCCGGGTGCAATAGAGTGGGAGACTCAGTATGGACCGTTCGGAAGAGTTGAGACTGTCACGAAGACATTTCCTGGCGGCGGCGGGACTGGCCGGCGGGGTCCTGGCGGCGAGCCAGGCCAGGTTGTTCGCCGAGGAAGCAGCGGCCAAGGCGCCGGCGAAGGCGCCCGCCACGCAGTCCGCGGGACTGGCCAAGGTCCCCTTCGGCAAGACCGGGCTGGCCACCACGCTGGTGGGCTTCGGGGCGATTCGGCTGGATGACCCGCCAATGGGCGCCCGCCTGCTGAAGATGGCCATCGACGGCGGGGTCAACGTCATTCACACGGCCCGCGGCTACACGGGCGGCAAGTCGGTCGCCTCGATCGCCAAGCTCTACGAGCAGGAGCCGGCCTATCGCAAGAAGGCCTACCTGTTCCTCAAGGAGGATGCGACCGTCAGCGAGGAGCGGCTCGACAAGGACCTCAAGGCGCTGAACACGGACTACGTGGATGCCTACCTGCCGCAACTGCAGAAGCCCGACCAGGCCATGATGGAGACAGCCGTCGCCGCTCTGGAGAACCTCAAGAAGAAGGGCAAGATCCGCTTCGGCGGCTTCACCTGCCACTCCAACATGAACGAGGTGATGGAGCTGATCATGGAAAAGGCCCCCAAGGGCTACGACTGCTGCCTGATCAGCACCGCTCCGGTGCGGCCGCAGGACAGCGGCGACAAGGCTGCCCCCGAGCAGACCGAACGGTACACCAAGAATCTCAAGAAGTTCGGCCAGACGGTCGGGATCATCTCGATGAAGTCCGGGGCCAGCAAGGCGATCACGAAGGGATCGGAGGCCTACGGCGCGCACATGCGGGTGCTGGCCGAGGCCGGCGTGGATACCTGCATCACCAGCTTCGCCTCGGTTAAGACGATCGAGACGGCCCTGACAGCCGGGCTGGACAAGCTCGCCGCCTCCGCGGCCGACGTGGCCGGCTGGCGCGATCAGTGGCTCACCGACGGCTGGCCGTGCCTGATGTGCGGGCAGTGCACGGGTGCGTGCCCGGCGGGTCTTCCGGTGGCGTCGCTAATGCGGCTGATGATGTACCGGGACCACTACCACATGGCCCGTCACGCGCGGCAGGAGTTCGCGGAGATGGGGATCGATGCCGTGGCGGCGGTCCAGGCGTGCGATGGCTGCACGGCCTGCAGCGGGGCCTGTCCGGTGGGTCTGGCCAGCGCCGGGAAGGTCCGCGATATCGTGGGCGCCCTGGCATAGGCGGCCGAGGTGCGATCGACGCCGGTGCATGACGCGACCAGGCATGGCTTGGTCGGCGCGGCAGGCTGCGCCGCGTCCGGGTGAGCCCTGACATCCGGGCGAGGGTTGACGTTAGTCATTTGCCCTACGAGGCTTATGGCTGCAACGTCAACCGATGTCATGGTGGTCGGCCAGCCGTGTGTGACTAAACATTCTGGCAACGGGTAGCGCATACGCACCGGACCCGCGTTTATGATAGCGCCAAGCAGGGTGCCGCATGCTCAAATGCCGCGGTGCCAGAAAAACTGGTCACGCACGGCCAGCCCGGGTCCGCGGCCTTGGGCTTGATTCGCGAGGCGTTTGCGTTTATGAAGAACAAACTCGCCGGTGCGCCGCTGCGCATCGGCGGGCGATGGAGAGGTGGCTGAGCGGCTTAAAGCGCCGGTTTGCTAAATCGGTGTACGGAATAAACGCCGTACCGTGGGTTCGAATCCCACCCTCTCCGATCCTTCCGTTAGGCATGTCACAAGTTCCTGAATCTCAGGTACTTGTGGCGTTTTCTCGATTGTTGACTGGCCCTCTGCCCTCAAACTGCCCTCAAGACCCGAAGCCCGGATTTCCTCGGGTTTGGCTTGAGCATGCGATGCGGCCAGCGCCAGCATGCTCTGCTGACTGTCCTCGTCGTAGAGGTGGTAGTAGAGGTTCAGCATGTCCGAAGAGTTGTGCCCGAGCCAGGCAAGGGCTTTCCGGTACGCCACACCGTGGTTGGCACAGAGGCTTGCGAAGTGGTGACGGAGTGAGTGGAGCTTGTACTGGTCGGGTTTGTCGAAGCCCTTCTCCTGGCAGAGGTCTTTAAGCCGCTGAAGGAGTGTCCGTTCGCGGATCGTGCTGAAGATGACTCCGGACTTCTTGCGGGGCTGGAGTAGGGGAGCCACCTGCGGGTGAATGGGGACGAAGCGTTCATCCTTGTCCTTGGTGGTTCCCATAGAGCCACCGCGGCGGATGTGGAGCATCGTGAGTTTGCCGTCCTTCTCGCGGAGGTCCTCCCAGTGCAGCTTGCTCGACCTCGCCGATGCGAAGGCCGCCGTAGCCCATGAGGGCCAAGGCCGCCTTCTCCTCGCCCTGGCCCGCCTCGATGAGCGTGTCGACCTGATCGGTGGTGAAGCACGGCTGCGGACCTGCCTTGGCCTTGCTGAAACTCGCCGAGGCCAGGCTGTAGTCACGGAGGATATGCTGCCTCCAGGTCCACTTGAACACCTGCTTTGTGAGTATCAGGGCTGCTCCCACCGTCTTGGCTGCGTATTCCTGCTCGACTAGCCAGCGGCGGAAGCGGAAGAAATCCTCCTCACTGAAGCGGCGGGCGAGGGTGAGATCTTTCTCCTCACAGAACTTCTTAAGCTTCTTCAGATCGCGTAATCCATGCCGAATGCCGCATAGGCCTGGTACCAATCCATGCCCTGTAGATAGCGCCTGAGATAATAGTCCATCCAGCCGTGGACCTGGCAAGGCAGCCGGTCTGGGCGACCATTGTTCAGAGCGATCAGCATCCGTTGGCGTGACGTCATGTCGGAAGACCTCCTTCTTAGGCGTCTTTGTACAGGTGCTGGACGACATCCCGCAGACTGTCGATGGCCACGTCCAGGCTGATCTTGTTCGGAAGCGGAAGCAGTCAGCTACCGTCTTGGCAATCCCGTATACGAAATCGGAACGGTCTCTTGCAAATCGAGTCGCAGAAGCCGGGGAGCACTCACGGGTGCCAACTCCTCATCCACGGCTCCAGTTCCTCCCGCTGAGAGATGCTGGGTTGAATGCTCAGACCAGCAGGCCTCAGCTGCTTGCGGAGAAGCCGATGCTCATCAGGCGATATTTCGCCCCACAGTAACAGAGGCTTGCCGGCATCCTGGATTCGCTGAAACACAGGGATAAGCTCGTGCACCGGCGGGCCAGCGCCTTCGTGGTCAATGTTGATTTCCAGAACGTCGTACCGGCTGCCCTCAAGCAGAATGTCCACTGGCCAAAGATATCCCGAATGCAGATGGATGAAGTTCACCGCAGCCGTCAAGCACATGTTCTGATGGAGCGGTAGAAGAAACTCCCGGAACAGGACCGGGTTGAGCAGGGCCAGGAAGTCGTCTTGGCCGTAGGCAACCCGGCGCTTGGACCAGACCCTGCTGGGATACCCTCCGGAAGCGTATGTGCCATGCCAGGCGGGAATGATCTGATGAAGCCGGCGGAGGACTTCCGAGTGCACTGCTGCACAGTGTTCCAGCAGACGCCGAATTCCTGCCGGATCATCCATGAATTCCATGACCAAATGCATGGGGCTGCGCATCGCGCCGGCAGCATCCGCAGGGCCGCGAATCAGCGGGGCGCAGACGGGGAACCGACCGGCGGCAAGTGAAATCAGGTCCCGGGTAAACCGCATCAGGCACTGCAGCCACGCGTTGCTGTCCAGGTTCTCGATCGTGCCAGGCGGATCGGCCAGGCGTTCCAGACATGGTCCTGCCCAACAGGTGCTCCTTCCCACGTGGACCGGACAGCCCAGGATCGCCTCCAGCCAAGGGATGCCCCAATATACCGAGCCGATGTAGACAAAGTCGTCCTGCAGATCCTGGTGAAGACGAAAGAGATTCTCGTAGTCGGCTGCGAAAGGCTCCAAGGTGACGTCCCGCGGAGAACGTGGCTGTCCTTCCTGCCAACCCGCCGTGCCATGGGGGAACTGCTGGGCCGGGAAGTACCCGCCCAGCCAAGCGCCGATCAGCGGCCGGTCCGTAGCGGCGCAGGACAGAAAGGCCTCGTGCCGCCCGATCAATCCTTCCGGTGGCAAGGTGCTCATTCGGGTTTCCACTCGATGGGACAGGTGGAGTGCGCCCGCCGTCCACAGGCAGCACCAACCCCGTGATCATGCAAGAGGCTTTGCTGCACAGGAAGACGATCGGGCCGACCAGTTCATGCGGCCGGCCGATGCGCTTCATCGGCAGCTTGGTCATTACCTGCTCCATGAAGGCCCTGTTGGCGAAGATGCTGGTTGCGTTCATGTCGGTCTGGAACCAGCACGGAGCGACCGCGTTGACGCGGATGCCTTGCGTGCCCCACTCGCAGGCAAGCTCCTTGGTCAACGAGGCGATGGCGCCTTTCGTGGAGCTGTAGGCGGCGTTGCCGCGGCCCGTGCCCAGGAAACCGCCACCCAAGGCGGACATGTTGACGATATTGCCGCCGCCCTGGGCAAGCATCCGCTTGCCGACGGCCTGGCACATCCAGAAGGTGCCATAGTAGTTCACTTCGGTGAGTCGCCGGACCTGCTCGGGCGGGATCTCTGTAGTCGGGATGCGCGCCGTAATGCCGGCGATGTTGACCAGGATGTCGATTCGCCCGAACTCCGCGGCGATCCGCTCTACCGTGCGCTGGACGGCGTTCACGTCGGCCACATCGCAGCTGTAGGCGCGGCACGCCCTGCCGGCACCCTCGATCTGGCGTCGCGTCAGGTCGCACAAGTCGGCCTCGAGGTCGATGGCAGCCACATCGGCGCCATAGTCGGCAAGGCCCACGGCGGTGGCCTGTCCCAGCCCGCGAGCTGCGCCCGTCACCACGGCGATTTTCCCCGACAGATCGAACAGGTCCGCTTTCATGTAAACCTCCAATCAGGCGATGGGATACGGTGCCGTCAGCCAGGGGTTCCCGCATCACAAAGCAATCGGCCAGACATGCGTGAAACGCGTTCTGGACACCGGGGTCGGGAATGGTGATCCGCGCAGACCGGTTGATCAGACGATGCCACGCATCCTTGGACGCCTTGAATTCCGCAGCCCAGTTGCTCCTGCGCAAAGCCGGCAACATGGACTGATACGCCCGATAGGGTCTGACCAGCCACGCCACGCGTGTTTCACCAGGCCGTAGATTCCAACTCGGAAGAAGCGTCGTGGGTGCGGGCACCGGGTACTCATCGCCGCCCAAACTGAGAATCAGGACGCGGTCCGCGCGATCCTTCCAGCCGGCCAGCAAGATATCAGCATCCCATTCGGGCTGCACCCATGCCGGGTTGAACCCGTCCCACGCACCCGGTTTTTCGCAACGCCACGCCACGTGGTGCGATTTGCTGTCGCGGCTCTCCAACTCCACGCGCACGATCGCAGACTGTTCTCCCGCCCGCCACTTCCAGACGGACGGTGGCCGCGGCATCCTCATACGTGTTTGCCAGTACCGGCAGCCAACCATCCACGCGGCTCCAACGGCTCCGCGCAAACGGTTGACCGTCCCGTTCCGGCGTGATACGCACCTCCCAGTCCGTCCTGGGCGTCACGAAGGCGGCCAACGGTTTGTCGAGCAGATTGCCGTAAGTCCAAGCCATGCGCAGAAATCCCGGGCTCACGTCCAGCAATGTCTTATCACTGCTGTCGGGCAACGCCGCCGTCAAACGGTGCGGTGTTGAAAACGTGTATCCAAAATCGACGCGCATTGGCTTGCCGGTCTTGTCGTTCCTGGGGATCATGTTTCTTGTCGTCGAGTGTTCGCCACGTGTCATCGGGCATGTGCCTTGCTGCAAATCATTCTGTTCCGAGAACCCGGCGATGTCTGCCGCCGTGTTGCTCTATGACGACCAATTCAGAGCGGAGCGTCGACTCCAACCGAATCGCAAGGCCCGTGTTCATGAGTTCACGCCCCGGCATCTGGAAACTCCTTCCGCTGTTGTCGAGAGTCACCTGGTATTCAAATGTGGGGTCCAGCCCGCGCGGTTGGAAGACGAACTCGTCGGGCCCTGTTGCGGACGTGCGGAAGAACGCCGCCACGCTGCGGCGGGCGCTCCTCCCGGAATACTCAAGCACGCACCAGGGGGCCTTCCCGGCCAGCGGCAGGTATGGCGTATGGTGGAACACCAGGCCGTCAGCCATGACGGGACGTATGACCTTCCTGTACAAGGCCAGGTAGTGTTCAATTCTCTCCCGAAGATATGGAGAGAGATCATCCATCGATGGCGCGATTCCACGGAAGATGAGCCGGCAGAAACAGTGACGCAGTTGGGTGTCAACGTCGCCGTCGAGCACGTGTTCGCCGACCTCGGTACCGAACGTGCGAAGCAGGATCTCCGGAGGAAGTGACATCGTGATGCCATTGAGTATGTTCACACCCCGCGGCATGCGCATCCAGTCAGACAGTTCCGCGTTGTGGAACCGCGACATAGTGCCCCAGTCAAGCCGGCCTCCGCCCCCCGCACAATTCTGGAAGACCACCTTCGGGAAGTCTTTCCGCAGACGGTCGAATAGCGCGTTGAAGTTGTCATAGTACCGCCAGGTCAGGTCTTCAGTGAAGCCCTTGTATTGCCTGTTGCCGGCGGGAGCCATGCAATGGTTGTGATCGATCCGGTACATGTCGAGTTTGTAGGTCCTGATCAGGCGACGGATTTCGGCATCCATCCATTTGGCAACCGCTGGCTGAGTCAGGTCAAGCGCACGACCGTGTGCAATGGGTTGGCCATCCCGTTTGAGCACCCAATCGGGATGCTCCTTCTTGAGCGTGCTGTTAGCACCGACCGCCTCGATCTCGACCCAGAGGCCGAACTTCAACCCCAGCCGGTGGGCATGGTCGACCACCGCCTTCAGACCGCCGCCTTTGGCCATCCACTTGCCGTCGTGCCAGTCGCCGACGTTGTTCCCCCACCTATTCGGCTCGTTGCCGTACCAGCCGGCATCGATGACATACATGTCAACGCCGAGCGAGGCGGCAACATCGATATCCTTCTTAATGTCCAGCACATTCTCGCGATCGCAGAGATAGCCGCGGTGGTTGGCTTCTATCTCTACGTGCCGTCCGGGCACCGGGGCCGGCATGACAACGTGTCGGACGTGGTCGTGCGTCGCCTGGACAATCGCATCGGTGTCTGCGTGGAAGATCGCCATGTGAACAACAGGCGTGCTTACGGTCTCGCCCGGATCCAGGACACGGAGCACGTTGTCAACACCCGAGAGTCCCATGCGGAAGAACAACTCCGCGTAGCGCGACGTGGGCTGAACCTGTTGCGAGCCCCAGCTGGAAGCCTTGAGCCGGCAATCGAGTCCAAACTCGTAGTTCCCGCCCCATGCCAGCTCGCAGACAAATGTCTCGCCGTTGCAGAGATTGCGGGCCCAGAACGCGGGCCGGCCCCAGCCGCTTCGCCCCTTCTTGCCTCCGTTGACCGCCTTTCGGCCGTCGGGCAAAGGCTCGAACCAGAAATCGCCCTCGCGACCCCATTCGAAGGTGTGGTTGTACGCCAGCTCGAAGGGACTGGTAAAGCCGTCCGCCAGGTGCTCTTCGTACCGGTGTGTCCAGAGCAGGCCGGCAAAAGGTGCCACTTCGGTAATGCCAACGGCCTCGCGATTCCTGTTCATGATCTCCAGCCAACGGATGACGAAGGAACTGCCATCGAGTCGGGTGTGGACCTTCACGCCGATGCCGGTGGCCTTGTGGGCGAGTGTCACGACACTGTGTGAGACTGGTAGCAACCTGGCATTTGAATTCCTGCGCGGCCGGTAGATGGAAGTGTCGGCCTCGACATTTGTCGATTCCAACGCGAATCCGCCGGCAAGGTTCTGGTTGTTGACGGAGAGCTGGAATGCGTCCGCGGGTTGATCTGCATGCCATTGCAGCTTGTCGTAGTGCATCTCCGGCCAGATCTGTCCGTTCGCGTTCCAGTAGCGCGTACACAACCTGCCGTTCATGAACGCCTCATCCAGCACTACGCGGCCCGACATGTATCGGGCGCCGGGCCGATTGCCGGAACGAAAGGCAACTGTTGGATCCGTTGAGATGCTGGGGGATTGGCGTCGAGTAGCCATATGTTCCTGTCTCCGTTTGTTCAATCCTGCCAATAGCCTTTGCGGCGGGCGACATCGAGATATCGTTCCGGATCTTTCACGACCGCTCGAATCAGGGCGGCGTAGTGCCGGTAGTTCTCAAGTGACACGTCAGGAGGCACCAGGTGGTCCACCTGCGGAAAGTGGCCGCCTTGCAGGCAGAGCCACGGCGCCTTGGAGAGCACTTCGCATTCGATCGTGTCTTTGTCCTTTGCCAGTGCACGCTTGTCGATGCCGCCCTGAATGACCAGGCTCTTGCCGTACTGGCGTCGGATGGCGACCGGGTCGCAACCGGCGGCGATCTCAAAGGGCCGCAACCCGGTCACCCCCGCCTCCAGCCACAGCGGGATCAGCACGTCGTTATTGCCATCGCTATCCACGATGATGATGTGGATTCCGTGCTTGTGGAGCAGATCCGTGACACGCTTGAGGGGGGCGAAACAGAATTCCCGATACATTGCCGGCGAACACAAGGGGCCGCCCTTTCCAGCCATGTCCTCCCAGATGTAGGCGAAGTCGAACGACACCTTTTCCAGGATCGGCGTGATGGCCTCGACGACGAAGTCCGCGATGTGTTCGCACATCTCATGGATCAGCGCTGGCTCGTCGTATAACAGGACGGAGATGGTCTCGACGCCCAGCAGACTGCGCGGCCAGCCGTAGAAGGAGCCGGCCCAGAGGCCCAGCGGGTGATCGCGTTGACGGCCGCTATCGGCATAGGACGTCAGTTCCTTGCCCTGGAGACAACGGCCCGGGATGCGAACGCTTAGACGCGGCTTGATCATTGTTTCCCAGTCGGCCCGGCCCTTCATGGGGTAGGCGAGCCACTCGGGCATGGATTGCTGCGGATCGTCTTTGAACAGGCGGACGGTGTTGCCTTCCGCGTCGCGCACGACGATGTGGTCGCTGGTTTCGTCCAGCACCTTCCGCTCCAACGGCGGCAGCAGGTGCGGCCCGTACGGCCCCTGCATGGCGACGGGCGCACCGGCTTCGGCGTCGGTGCCGAAATGCTGCCACAAGCGGGCGTCCGCAGGCAATCCTTCCCTGCGCCAGCGGGCCAGGGTCTGTGTCCAGCACCAGGGGGCAGCAGGAACGCCCGGTCCACAGGCTGGAACCGGGCCGTGGCGAGGAACCGTTCACGCTGCGTCATCGTCGTTGGCGCATCAGCCATCATAGATCTTCCAGGCTTTCGACTCTTGCTACCTTCCACTTTCAGCGAGGGTCGCTTGCTTCGGCGCTCATGCAGAGCCGCATGCACTCCGGCCGAGAGCGACGCGTGTTGTAGACGCCGACCGAACAGAATCCCCGGTAGCCGATCCGCATGAGCTCGCGTAGGAACGCGGTCGTCGGCCAGTGTCCCTCGCCTAGCACGTCGCGGTTCGTCTCGCTCAGGTGCACGTGGGCGAGTAGGTCAGCCACACCGACCAGCGGGGCCAGCATGTCACGCTCCTCGATGTTCATGTGAAAGGTGTCCACCATCAGCCGCAGGCCGGGCAGAGCCAATTGGCGCACGAGGCCGGCTGCCTCGGCGATGGTGTTGTGGAAGCCGACTTCGCCGTGGTTGACCGGCTCAAAGGTGATGACGGCGCCGACGTCGGTGGCGTGCCCGCCCACCTCGCGCAGCGCTGCGGCGATCCGGGCGCTGCCGGCAGCGCGGTCCGGTTCGTCCGCAAGTCGGCCCTGGAGAGAGCCGACGACCATCACGACCCGAAGCTCCGCCGCCAGGTCCGCGAAATGCTTCAGCAGGTCCGTCGTCCGGCGCGGGACCGTCGGGTCGGCCGTACAGAGGCAGTTGCCGTGCGTGGCATAAGACGCCCCTGTCTGGAAGGCGCACAGCGGCAGGTCCGAATGGCCGAGCGCTGCCGCGACCCGGGCCTTGTCGAACGTCAGCGGATTGGCAATTTGAAGCTCCACGGCATCGTAGCCGGCCTGTTTCACACAGGCAACGTCTTCCTCGAATTCGACCCATTCCTTGTACGAAAGCGGGTCCGGCAGCACATAGGCGAACTTGGGCACGTCAGTCTCTCCTGGGAATGCTGGCCCCGCCGTCGACCAGCAAGGTGGTGCCGGTGATGTAGTCGGATTCGTCGCTGGCAAGGAACAGGAACGCATCGGCGCACTGTTCCACCGTTCCGAACTCCCGTAGCGGGATGACCGACTGCGTCCGCGGGCCAAACTTGGGATCCGTCTCGTAGCACTGTTTGGACAAGCCGGCCATAACGATGCCGGGGGCCATCACGTTCACGCGGATGCCGTGGACGGCGAGCTCATTGGCCATGGCCTTGACCATGGTGGACAGACCGGCCTTGGCGACTGCGTAACTGCACCCCTCAGCCCATGGCATCTGGCCCACCCACGAACCGTTGAAGAGGATCTTGCCGCGGACGCCGCGCTCGTAGCCCGGCATGCGGACGGGTTCCTGCTTGACCATGATGCGGGCCGCGGCCTGGCCCACGTGAAACTGGCCGGTCAGGTTCAGATCCATCGTCTCCCGCCAATGCCCGGGGTCCAGATCGAGGAACGGCTCGTTGTAGACCAGGGCGGCGTTACCGATCACGACGTTGAGTCGCCGATCGCGCCGGCACACATCGACGAACATCGCGTCGATTGACCCGCGGTGGGCGCTGTCGCAAACGAAGTATTCGATCCGACCGGTAGCCGACGGTGTAGGCACGCCCAACGCGGCAAGGCGCTCCGCCTGCTGCCGGTGCGCCTCGTCCTGAGTTGCCTTTGCGATGGCGGCGCCCTCCGCGACCGGCTTGCGTCCGGTCATGATCACCGTAGCGCCTTCCCGGCAAAAACGGCGGCAGGTGGCCCGGCCTATGTCCCCGTATCCGGCAGTGATGACAACGGTCTTTCCGTTCAAGCGAAGCATGACCTTCTCCTTCGATCGTCTTAACGTCCCATCCAGCCGCCATCTACGACCAGCACGTGGCCGTGAACGTACCGGCTCGCGTCGCTGGCCAGGAAAAGAAGCGGGCCCACCAAGTCCTCGGGTTTGCCCCATCGATTCGCGGGAATCCGTTCGCGGATCTTCGGCTCGCGGACCGGATCGTTGACGATCGCGGCGCACATGTCCGTATCGAAGTAGCCCGGAGCGATGGCATTGACGTTGATGTTCTTGCCTGCCCACTCGTTGGCCAGGGCCTTGGTCAGTCCTGCCACCCCACGTTTGGCGGCTGCGTACGCCGGTATCGTCCAGCCCCCTTGGAAACTCACCACTGACGCGATGTTGATGATCTTTCCGCCGCCCTGCCTGTCCATCACCCGGGCCGCCTGCTGCGACAACTCGAAGACGGCCGTCAGCATCAGGCTGATGACCTCGTCCCACCTGGCGAGGTCGAACTCCATCGACGGCTGACGATGCTGGATCCCCGCGCCATTGACCAATATGTCCAGACGGCCAAAGCGATCGACCGCGCGAGCCACCAGATCGCTACGTTGCTCGCGATCGGCCAGGTTCACGCGAAAGTATTCCATCTCGGCACCGATCGCCTTCATTCGCCTGGTGAGTTCGCTGCAGTCCTCCGCTGTACCGGCAACAGCTATGCTGGCGCCGCATCGGGCCAATCCCTCAGCCATTGCCAGACCCAGCCCGCGCCGGCCGCCTGTCAGTAGCGAGACCTTCCCTCGAATGTCGAACAGATTCGTGTCGTTCATTGCGCCTCCATGAGAAACTGTTCGCCCGGCTTGAGCCGCAGGGCGGATACGTCCGGACACAGGAACTGGCACGCCTGGATGAAGCCCCAGGGATCACCCGCCCCCTGCTCGGCAAAAGTCCAGAAGTGGCACGGGATGGCGTACTTGGGCTTTGCCGCCTGGACCAGCCGCGCCGCATCAATATGCCCCATGTTGCCGAACCCCCCGTTGATGCATGGCGCCAGAAGGTCAATCCTGCGATCCAGCAGAGGCTTCAGCAGATCTGGCCGAAGCGAAGTGTCGCCGGTGAACAGAACGCGAACGTCCTGGGCCTCCACCAGCAGCGTCAGGGCGGAAGGTGAATAGGGATCGACCAGCACGATCTTGCCGGCTGACGTTTTCAGCGCGAATCCCGCCTGCCCAAGCCACCAAAGCATGACGCTTCGGCGCGACATCTGCGTGCTGGAGATACATTCTGCCAGACTGGGCGTCATGAGACGTTCCTCCGACGGCCTTGCCCGGGCCGCTCCTGCCTGCCGCCAATTCGTAACGCCCGGCGATACTGGGCCGGACTCTGGCCAACGACACTCTTGAAGCTGGAATAGAACCGGGTGAGCGAACGGAAACCGCTCTGCCGAGATACTTCGTCCATGCCAATCTGTGTGGTAGCCAGCATCTGCTGGGCATGGCAAACACGCTGCTGCGTGATGTACTTGTGAATGGTCACGCCCGCCGTGTTACGGAATACCCGCATCGCATGGATGCGAGTGATGCGACCCGCGCTGAGCTACGTCATCGACGTTGATATCCCGCATGTACCGTGCGGCGATGAACTCCACCATGCCATCGAAGGCCGACGAGATGGAACGATTCCGCCGGTGCTGCTGACCAGGACGACGGCTGCGGGCAGAGCTGTTCATCGCCAGTCGCCGCAATCGGGCCTGCACCTCCAGCAGAACGATCTGGCGCGCGCGGGATCACCCGAAGCGGCCAGTTGGACCCAGTCCTTCATTCGTTCCAGATCGTCACGGGAGTCGTCCACGAGCACGTCCAGCCTTAGCAGACGGCCGGTTAGCGCCTGCGGCAGGTTCCATTCAAGCAGCCAAGGCAGTGGGATTCGCAGGCCGAAGCCTTCTGTGCCCGCAACCAGACGTAGCGGCAGATGCGGCATCACACCCCAGAAGACAGCCAGCCGTCCGGGCGGCATGATCACCTCGTTGCCGCCATATAAGACGGTGATCGGGTGCCTGTCGAAGACGGCCAGTTCCACCTCGTTGTGCCGGTGTCCTGCGTGCAGCGTCACGGGCCCCCAAAAGCACGAGAAGCCCAGCGATGCCGTCTTGAACGGCGACGTTGCCGCAGCGGCACGTGGCGAAAAGGTGTCGTTGGTTTCTGAACGCGTTCTGGAAATGTCGGTGCCTCCCGGCCGCCGCCGTCGCCTCCAATGTCCTATCTAGCCAGCCGCAACGCTAATAAGTCGCATTATGGACGCCATATCGACTACAAACTACCGGAAAGTATATACCCGCTCTGCCGGAATGCAACAAGAATGTGTCGGCAACGTTCAGCAGGCCCGATCGCTGTGCACAAAGTGTCAATCGTCCAGACGCCACAAAGACGGGTCGCTGTATAATGGGCCGATACCGCTGCGGCAGCGCAGTCGGGGCAGGTCATCTAACGTATCGGTTTGCTGGGAGCGGGTGTGAATACTGTTTGCCTGGACATCGGTACTACAGCGGCCAAGGCGGTAGCGTTTCGGGATGGCCTGCGTACTGGCGAGGTCATCCGCAAGCCGGTCCAGCTGCACCTGCATGGCAGCGCCGCGGAGTTCGATGCCGAAGCCGTTGTGCAGATGGCGTTCGACTTGGTTCGCCAGGCGGGTCAGCGACTCGGCGGGCGGGTTGATTGCATCTCCTTGGCGACGACGTGCCCGGCGGTGTGCCTGCTGGACAGGTCTGGCTCGCCAGTCACCGCAATCCTGTGCCATCCGGACCGTCGCAGCGAATCACAGGCCCTCGAGATCGCCCGGCACTTCGGCGAGGACAGCCTCCTGGCCATTACCGGGAATCTGCCCATCCCCGGCGGCATCGCCAGCACACTACTTCGTTGGGTCTGGCAACGAAGTGGCTTCCGTCAAGGATCTGTTAGGTCTTCATGCCACGGTCGTAAGCGGCCAGCACGCGATCACGCAGTTCCTGCCGGCAGGGCTTGGCCATCCCCGGCTTCTCCTTTCGGGATGAGTTTCACGTCCCCAAAGGAGGCTACTCGCTGAACGCCAATCGCGCAACCCTAACAAGCGCCTAACGCGACGCGTCTGGATTGAGTGCGCTCCAGCAGGTGCACTAGGCACCCCCTTCCCAACGGCACGTCCCATGGTGCTGGTTGAGGGACTTCGTCGATCAACCTGCAGGCAATCATACGAACCGCGGTCATTGCCGGTGCGCCAGCGCCATTGTGACGGCACAGGCAACCAGTGCGTCGGAGCCACTTTACAAATCTTTACCCTTGTCTTTCGGGAAGCGGGTGATCTCCGAGTATCCCGACTTCGTCCATTGCTCCTGTCTTTACAACACTTAACAGTCGCCAAGTCTTCAGCCGACCGATATGCATCGTGACGCAGCTCCGGCAGGCTGCTTTCAGCCCGCATGCCGAGTGACTGCAAGGGCTATTGCGTGAAAGGAACCGCCATGTCATCCGTGAACGGAATCGGCCAGGATCTGTATCAGCTGTTTCAGAGCCTGTCTGCCAAGCAGCAGACCCCGCCTCCTGCCGCAGGTGCGGCGGGCGCCCAGACGGATCCCCAGCAGGCTGCCCAGGGCACTCATGGTCATCATCATCACCATGGCCAAGGAGGAGCGTTCTTCCAGCAGATCCAGGCGGCTGTCACCCAGGCCTTGCAGTCCGCCAAGTCCGACGGCTCTTCCGACCCGAATCAGGTGGTGCAGGATGCGATCGCCAAGGTATTGCAGGCCCACGGCGCAGCAGGGCAGGCTGGCAGCGCCTCTTCCAACCAGAGCGCACCGACAGGCGGCACCGGATCGACCAGCCAGGATGGGGATGCCAGCCGGCAGGCCTTCATGCAGCTGCTGCAGGCCAACGGGATTGACCCGCAACAGTTCCACAACGATTTCCTGGCCGCTATCCAGAATGCCAGAGGCGGCCAGGTCGATCCCAGTACTGCTTTCAAGAGCTTCCCGACGGGTTCCGGCGTGGACGCTACCGTGTAGGTCAGGCGGGCAGGCGCAGTTCAACGCAAAGACCGCCGCCGGGTGCATTGGCGGCGGTTATGGCTCCGCGGTGGAGTCGCACTGCCTGCTGCGCGATGGCCAGACCCAACCCCACGCCGCCGGTCAGGCGGTCGCGGTCGTCCCCTACGCGATAGAAGGGCAGGAAGATGTCTTGGATGCATTCTTCCGGGACGCCCGGTCCGTGGTCTCGGACCTGGACTACCGCCTGCGGACCGGCGGCCCCAGCCCCATGGGTGAGACTGATCTGAATTTCGGTACGCGGCGCGGTATATCGAATGCTGTTGCGGACAACGTTCTCAATCGCACTGCGCAACAATTCAGGCCTGCCTTCTAAGCTGCACTCATCGCATTGCTGCAGCCGCACTCGCAGGCCGCAGCTCTGGGCCTCGAAATCCGCATCGGCCGCGACTTCGCGGACAATGGCCGCCAGGTCCACCGTTGTCCCGGGAGCCAAGGCGTCTGTGCTCTCCAGCTGCGCCAGTTCCAGCAGCTGGGCGATGAGCTCCTTCAAGCGTGCTGCTTCCTGCTCGATCCGGTCGAGGGGTTCGCAATCCTCCGGTGCGATGCGCCGGCGGGCCAGACCCAGGGCCACGTTCAGCCGGGTCAGGGGAGAACGCAGCTCATGCGATATATCGCGAAGCAGTCGACGCTGGACACCGACCAACGATTCCAGCCGCTCGGCCATCAGATCAAAATCCCGGCCCAACTCGCCGATCTCATCGCGGCGGTTGCCCACCGCGGCACGTGCGCTCAAGTCGCCGCTGGCCAGCCTCGTGGCAGATGCCCGCAGCTTTCTGAGCGGTCTCGTCAGGTAGCGAGCCAGGAAGAAGCAGACCACACCCGCGGCACCGAGGAACACGGCCAGCCGAGATGCGAACGTGTAGGGATCAGCCAGCATCGGCGGAACGTGGCTTGCGGGCAACTGCGTCACAACTACGTACACTTTGCCTGCGGCCCCATGTACGCGCCTGGCCAGGAGGGCCACCTTTTCCGACAGGTACCTTAGCTCGGTTTCGCTGCTTTGTCTCGCGTAAGACGCCGAGCTCTGCGGCTCCCGGAGGCACCGACTGGCCAGCCAGATCCACTCCACGATCATCGAGAAGAAACACCTGGACCCCCGTGCTGTGATCGACCTCCTCGAAATGACGGCGAAGCTCGGCGGGTCCCGCATGCTCGAACGCGGCAAGGGCATCCTGTCCGATGACAGCCATCATCTTTCCGCTCAGGGCCCGCGCCTGCCTGTGGCTGGAGATGGACGAGCTCTCGTACGTCCACAGAATGAACACGCCCAGCCCGACCATGTGGGCCAGCCAGAAACCCAGGAAGATCTTGATGAACAGGCTTCGCATGGTCAGGCGTCCAACGTCTTGCAACGGCCTTGTCTCAGTCCGTAGCTCAAGTCCTTGTGGGAGTCTCGCGGTCATCCAGTGGCCCCGTCGGGAGCGTATAGATGTATCCCAAACCGCGTATTGTCTTGATCCGCTCCTGCTGGCCGCCCGTGCGTCCCAGCTTCCTACGCAAGCTGCTGACGTGCACGTCAATGCTGCGATCGAAGGGCATCAAGTCTCGGCCGAGCACCTTACTGCAGAGATCCGCGCGCTGAACTACCTGACCGGCGGCGCGCAGGAGGACCTCCAACAGGCCGAACTCGACGCTGGTCAATTCGACGGGCGCTCCCGCGCGACGGACCGTCCGGGCGCCCGCATCCATCTCAATGTCTCCGACAACCAGCTTGGGGTGCGCAGAATTGCACCCACCGAATCGATCGGCTGGCGCAGTGCGTCGCAGGATCGCGCGGATCCTGGCAACCAGTTCGTGGGCGTCGAAGGGCTTTGGCAGGTAGTCGTCCGCGCCGGTTTCCAGGCCCGCTATCCTGTCGGCCGGGTCTCCCCGGCCCGTGAGCATCAGCACCGGTTTGCTGGACTTCGCCCGCAGCTGGCGGAGCAGTTCAAACCCGCTGAAACCGGGCAGCATGACATCCAGCACGATCAGTGCGTGCTCACCAGCCAGCGCCCTCGCCATTCCCTGTTGAGCGTCGTGGACCGCCTCGACACGGAACCCATCCGGCTCCAGGTACTCCTCGAGCAATTCGCAGAGCTCGGTGTCGTCGTCGATCACGAGCAGCGGAACGGGCGACTCTCTCCTTGCTCTTTCGCACATGCTACACCCTTGCGGCAATCGATTATGGATTATACCGCATCGGGGCTTCAATGCGAGTGGCTATACACCGTCAGTCTGCAGGCTCAGCCAGAGCGTCTCCCCGACCATCAGATAGTACGGACATGACGTTCGAGCACAGCGAATTACACCCTCTGATCTGCGAACCTCTCGCCTGCTGCGCCGTTGACGCGACGGGCGGTCACCGGAGGTACGGTAGGGACCGACTGACAGATCGATATTGATGCCTGGTCGCGGCCGACGCGTGGCGCCGGCCGCCGGCATGGAGGGTCCGCTGGAAGGATGATATTGCCTACATGCTGCCATGCACGCGTCCAGATCCGCCGCCTGGTCTCCTCATCGATAGCAGCGGCGGCGTCCGCCCTCGCCTTGTCCAGAATCGCTCTGACCACCGACATGCTCCGCTCCTTCATCCGTATACCGCTTGTCTGCCGGACGCACTTCCAGCAGCAGGAGGCTCCCGGCAGCAAGTCCTTGAATTACAAGCCGGGAGCCCCCCCACAGGGTGTTCAGGTCGCGGTCGCCGGTTGGGTAGCGGCCCCCTTTCCGTGCATATGCTTCGGGCATCTGGCCTTGGCGGCTTCTCACTGCTTTACCTGGTCTGCCGTCAGCACGGTTGTCTTGATCTTCTCGAACGCCGCCTGGAACACCTGGTGCTCGGCCTGGGGATCCGTTGCGTTCTTCGCATCAGTCCGCGCCTGGTCCATAATCGTCTTGATCTGGGTCTTCTGGTCTGCCGTCAGGTTGAGTGTCGTCAGGCAATCCACCGGAGAGTGCTTCTGCCACTGCCCAGATTGGCCTGACGCAACCTGACCCTGCGCCACGGCACTGCTCACGAGGACCGCCCCGAAAAGGACCACCCCAACCCCTACCGTCATTCGCTTCATGTTCGTTCTCCCTTCTGACTGTCTTTTAATTGCTTGAGTACGTCTGAACGGCACGTCGTCATCAGGTTATACGACGACCATAAGGCTCGATTGCACGCGCATAGTCAGTGCCTCATGCATCTTGTGTCTAAACCGAGTCAGCGGCGATACCCGCAAGGAAGCCGCAATGGCCCGGCGTGGATGGTTGCCCCGGGGGAGGGGGCTTCTCAGGAGCATTGTGTCGTTGGAGTTAAGGCCTGTTCGGTGTGGGGCGAGATAGCTAAGGTCGGCATGGATCAATCGCCGGCAATCAACGCGATGGAGACATGTGTAAAGAATTGAAAAGATGACCTTGATTTGGCTCGATCTTGTGCAGCGGAGGATTCGGCGTTCGACTCAGCGTTCAGCACTATCCATATCCCAGTGACATTTCCGACTGGTCAGCGCATGCTCGTCGGGCCAGCTGGCCGGCTCGCTGGAGACCCCCGCCCCCCGGCGGGTCGGGCGACGGGGCGGCTGGCCAGAGCAGGCCGGCTATCGGCGGCCCGCTGCGCATCGGTCGGAAGCAAATCGAGACGGTCCTTGAGTTCCTGGAACATGCCGGCAATCGGCTGAAGCACGGCTTTGCGATCGCGGTCGATGGCCGCCCGATCATCCGGCGACGCCGCCTCCTGGGACTGCTGGTCGAGGTAGGCCAGATCCATGCTGTGCGAGGAGGTGAACTCCGCCGCGCGCCTTTGGAGTTCATTCAGGATTCGGTAGGACGCTTCGCTCTGGCCCGTTTCGAGTCGGTAGTTGGCGACAAAGGTCTGAACGTAGGTTGTCCAGGCATCGACGTTCTGAGGGTCGATCTCCTGGCGGCTGGATATGGCGGCCGGGGCCGAACTCGTGGCCCAGGGCGGGGCTCCGCCCCTGCGGCCGGCGGGCTGGGTGGCGTTCCTGGCCCGCATCTGCTGCCCCCAGGCGCTGGCCATCAGCACTTGCTGGCCCGGCTTGAGAACCTCCTGGATCTGTGAGGCCATGCGGTTGCGGAGGGCGTTGAGGACGACCGGATCGTCCTGCCCGATGGCATCCACCAGGCGCTGGTAGCGTTGGACGGCAGCATCCAGGGCGTTCTTCTGGACGTCAGTGAGGGTGGGAATCGCCTGCAGGGTCGTCTTCAGGGCGTCCGGGTTGGCCAACAGCGGCCCCGGTATGGGCGATTCTCGCAGGCTGCGCCACTCCTGGAAGGCCCGCTTCTGTCCCGGGTCCAGGACCTTCTCGACCTCGTCCATCGCCCGTGTCCGCATCTGGCGGAACATGTTGCCGCCGTTACGTCCGTCCAGCTGCTTCTGGATCTCGGCAACTTTGTCATCCTGGCCGGCCGCGGCGGCCTCCTGAAGCTGCTGTCGAAGGGCCCGAAAGGTCTCGCGGGCCTGGGGATCCGGCGGGTTGTTGCGGAACTGGTCGACGGCTTCCTGGCGCAGTTTGTCGAGGACTTCCTGCATCCGAGCCTTCTGGTCGTCCGTGAGTTTGACGTTCCTGTCCAGGTCCCGCAAGAACCACGTGACCATGCCGCCGCCGGGCCCCACGCGATTGGGCTGCGTCTGTGCCTGATCCCCGGGCGGGGGTTGGGGTTGCTGTGGGGTAGCCTCTTGCGATAGGACTGCAGGAGCCAGCAGACAGACGCTCAGCCACGTCAAGAGCAGGTTGTTTCTCATAGGGCAGCCTTGCCTGGGCACAATGCGGGCCGTTCGGGTACCGAGCCAAACCGAGCCCTGAATACTAGTACAACGTCCATGCGGCTGCACGATTGCAAAATACTACGGTTTGCGCCGGGCAGGGCGGTTTCACACTGGGGACATGCATTCCGGTACCACAGACAACTCCGTTACGTGCTGAGACGCAAGAGCTCGTACGCAGTATAATGGGCGCGGCGAACGAACGGCACTGGACGGCCGTAGGAAGGCAGGAGATCGAGCAACGTCCGACGCATTCTGCCGGGCGTCCGCAGGTTCTGCGCGTCGCTGACGGGATGCAACCTGCGTGGCGCTGGCAGCGGTTTGCGTGCAGCCTGCAACACGGAGCTGTCACGCGTTGACAATATTGCAGGTGCAATTGTGTTCAAGAGCCCCCTCGGCTGGTACGGATACGGCATCGCCATCCTCGCCACGGTGCTGGCGACGTTGGCAATCTCCCGGATAGCAGGGGTCCTGGAGACGGACGCCCCGGTGGTGGTCTATCCCTTGGCGGTGATCATCAGCGCGTACTTCGGCGGGCCAGGGGCGGGGCTTTGCTCAACGGCGCTGAGCGCGCTGATCGCGGCCTACTTCTTCTTCCCTCCTCGAGGCTTTGCGGTCAGCAGGACGATTGACCAGATCACCCTGGTGGTCTTCGTGCTGCTGGGAGTGATGATCAGCCTGTTCGCGGCTGCCCTGCAGCGATCCAGGCAGCGAGTCGAGCGGTCGCTCGAGCAGCTGCGAGTGTTGAACGAGACACTCGAGCTGCAGGTGGCCCAGAGGACTGCCGACGCCGAGCGGCGCGCAGCGCAGCTGCAAGTGATGGCAACGGAACTGACGCAGGCCGAGCAGCGCGAGCGCAAACGGTTGGCGCAGGTCCTGCACGATGAGCCTGCAGCAGCTGCTGGTGGGAGCCCGCTTTCAGGCCTGCATACTGCACGGGCAGCTCAAGCAGGCCGAGCAGCTTGACCCGTTGCGGCAAATCGACGCTCTGATCGGTCAGTCGTTGGAGGTGTCGCGGACGCTGACGGCCGAACTCAACCCGCCTGTCCTCTACGAGAAGGGCTTGACCGAGGCGCTGCGATGGCTGGCGTCGTGGATGAATGACAAGCACGGGCTGCGGGTGGATCTGCAGGCTGACGGGCAGGCCGACCCGCACGGCGACCAGATCGCGGAGATCCTGCTCCGGTCGGTGCGCGAACTGCTGTTCAACGTCAAGAAGCATGCCGGGACGTCGCTGGCACGGGTAACGGTTTGCCAGCCGGACGGCAAGCACGTCCAGGTCACCGTGGAGGATCAAGGCGCGGGGTTTGATCCCAGCAGCCTTGGACAGATCGGTGCCAACGGCACAGGCCTGGGGCTGCGGGGCATGCGCGAGCGGCTGGAACTGCTGGACTGCCGCCTTGAGGTGGATAGCGTGCCGGGTCGAGGGACACGGATAACGCTGACGGCGCCGGTGGGAATCACAGAGACGGAGAATCCGACCACGCCACACCAACCGTGTGCCGGATAGACCGCGACACATGGCGGAGCATGTACTGGGTAGAGACTGCTCGACTGCGGAGCAGGACAGATGCGATTAACCCTGCGGAAGGTACCCCGAGTATGTGGAGGGCATAGAGACGGCCAAGGTTGCTCCTGGCGACCGTGTGCGGCCTGCTGGTGCTGGCGGTCGGGGTGCTCGATTACGTGACGGGCGTGCAGGCGTCAGTGGTTGTGGTGTACCTGTTGCCGATCATCCTTGGCACATGGCTATTGTCGCGAAGGGCCGGCATTGTCCTGGCGGTTGGCTGTTCGGTCACGTGGCTGGTCGCGGAGAGGATGGAGGGTGTCTGCTACTCGCACCCGCTGATCCAGGCGTGGAATGCGGTCGGGCTGTTGGTCTCGTTCCTGGTCGTGGTGTCCCTGCTGTCAGCCCTGGGTGAGTCCTACGCGCGGCTGGAAGAGAGGGTCCGGGCGCGGACTGCGGAGTTGGCGGCGGAGATCGAGGTCCGCAAGAAGGCCGAGGAGAGTCTGATTTCATTGCAGGGAGAACGCGTCAGTTGTCCATGAGTACACCGCCATGGCGAAGGGGCTGGCAGCACGAAGTGTTCTTCTCGTAGTACTTGGTTGTGTCGGTAACAACGTGGAAGATCATGGGTCCGATGATTCATATCGGCTCGACACGTGCGCCTCTGCGCGTTAGAAACACACGCACGTATGCTGTGACCGTGATGGTGGGTGGGATCAGCCACCCCTCGTGATGCTCGCAGCGTGCAGTGGCTCCCTGTGAGCGACCCCGGATGTACGCGGGCCGCGGACATAGGTATCCGCGGCACGAGTAGCCGCGCTCGCGGGCTCGTTGATGAGTCGATTTGTCTTCGTTGGATCAGCGTAGGAGCGGAGACATGCGGCCCCAATTGGGACTACGTGTGCCTCGGATATGTGGAAAAAGGGGCTGGTCGTTCTGCGGTTGCGCAATCGGACTGCTGGCCGTCACAGGATGCGCGGTCGGGCCCAACTACCGGGCGCCGAATACTCGGGTACTCGACCGCTGGCATGGAGGGCCTACGTCGGCACCGGCCAGCCAGGCGAGCGTGCCCCTTTTCGGTGAGCAAGAGATCACCGAATGGTGGACGACCTTCCGCGACCCTGTCCTTGACGCGCTGGTGAAACAGGCGGTGGAATCGAATCTCGACCTGCTCCAGGCCGAATCTCGGGTCCGGCAGGCTCGCGCGGTCCGCGATATCGCGATTGGGGGCCTGTTCCCGGCAATCAGCGCGACCAGTGCGTATACGCGAAGCGAAACGGGCAAGGACCTGTCCCCGCCGATCACCAAACCCGCTAAGCCCGACATTGCGACTGTGATCGCCAACATCCTGGCCGAGAAAGGCACGGGCACGGGATCAGGCACGAGCACCACGAGTGGCTCGACGACAACCGTCCTCGCTTCCACGGGGCCCCACAGCGGCTTCCAAGCCGGATTTGATGCTGCCTGGGAGTTGGACATCTTCGGCGGCATACGCCGGAGCATAGAGGCAGCCGGCGCGAATGTGAAGGCCACCATCGAAAGCCGTCGCGGGGTATTGATCACCCTGGTGTCCGAGGTGGCACTGAATTACATCGAGTTGCGGGGGTTCCAGCAGGAGATCGTGATCGCCCGGGAGAATCTAGCGGCACAAGTGCACTCCGCTGATCTGACGCGCCGGCTTCTCCGCAACGGCCTGGTCAGCGAACTGGATGTCGCCAATGCCGATGCGCAGGTGGCCACCACCAAGTCCGTCATTCCCGTGCTGGAGATCTCCGTTCGCCAGACGATCTATACCTTGAGCGTCCTGCTGGGACGCGAGCCAGGGGCCCTCCTGCAGGAACTGTCGACGCAACGCCCCATCCCCACCACGCCGCCGCGGGTCCCGATCGGCCTGCCGTCAAACCTGCTCCGCCGCCGGCCGGACATTCGTGGGGCCGAGGCGCAGCTTCACGCCGCCACGGCGCAGATCGGCGTGGCGACGGCCGCCCTGTTCCCGCAGTTCTCCCTCACCGGCTCGATCAATCTGCAGGGCACCAAGCTCGAATCGCTCGGCAACTGGGGCAATCACATCTGGTCGGTAGGCCCGTCGATGAATTGGCCGATCTTTCAAGGCGGCAGCACGGTGGCTACTATTCGGGTTCAAAACGCGCTTCAGGAACAAGCCCTGCTGGCGTATAGGCAAACGGTGCTGACGGCCCTGCAGGATGTCGAGAATGCCTTGGTGGCCTATGCCCGCGAACAGGAACATCGTGTCGATCTGACCGAAGCGGTGGAGGCCAACCGCAAGGCCGTCGAACTATCCACCCGCCTCTACTCGCTTGGGCGGACCGATTTCCTGAACGTGCTGAATGCCCAGCGGTCGCTCTTTGTCGCTGAAGACGCCTTGGTGAGAAGCACCGGCGCCGTGTCCACGGACCTGGTGGCTCTTTACAAGGCCCTCGGCGGTGGCTGGGAGATCGAAACCGAAACAGGGCCGAAAGAGGCCACAAAATCCGTTCTAATGCCGCCCACGGTGGATGTCTCGCAGACTGCCGCGTCTTCTTTGGTTCCGACCACCAAGCCGGCTATCTTCCCGGATGCGGCAGTGCCGCCCGGGGCCACGCAGGTTCTCGACGATCGCGCCCGAGGGCAAGTGAGCCGCGATGAGAAGCGACGGCCGATCTTTGACTCGTCCGGCGGAGGAGTGCGTAAAGGGGCATTCTGTTGCCATCGCGTCTCGCCGCGGATCTTCGCTGCGTAACGCATTGGCGTGCCGGGCATTCAGTCACACAGGCAAATGTGCGAGGGGAACACAGGTTTTCAAGACATTCATACACACGGCCGGTCAGGTCTTGCGGGTAGATGTTGCCGCTGCTGGGCCACACAGGTATTTGTGGCACCACGGCGGGATCACAGTGCGGCTGCTATGGGCGCTCGCAGCGGGGCGCAGTAGAATGATCGGTTGCGGCCCTTGCTGCCGCTTCGGACGGCAAGGTCGCCGCCTGGCAGAACGAATGCTGGATGATTGAAGCATGAGCGTAAGAGAATTGGATAGCAAACAGTCGGCGATGGCCATTCTGACACCCCAGTCGCCCGGCCACCTGGGAAACCCGAACGCCAAGTCTCATCCCTGCGCCGGCTCGTCGCGATCGCCGTTCTCGGCCTGGCAGGCTACCTGATCTACGCCTTTGTCTTGCCGTGGGCGCAGACCCGCATGAAAGATCCTCCGCCGGCGCCACAACCCAAGCGGGCCATTCCTGTGACAGCGGTCGCCGCCCGCAAGGGGGATATGGACATCTACAAGATCGGGCTCGGCTCGATCACTGCCCTCAACACGGTTACCATCCGACCCCGCGTGGACGGACAGCTGATGACGGTGGCGTTTGAGGAAGGCCAGACAGTCCATGAAGGCGACCTGCTGGTCGAGATTGACCCCCGGCCCTTCCAAGTCCAACTGACCCAGGCCGAAGGCCAGATGGCCAAAGACCAGGCCCAACTCGACAACGCCAGGCTCGATCTGAAGCGATACGAGGGGGCCGGTGAGGCCGCCGCCCAGCAGCTGCGCGACACGGCCGAGGCAACGGTCAAGCAGACCGAGGGGGCCGTCAAGATCGATCAGGCGGCCATCGACAGCGCCAAGCTGAATCTGACCTACTGCCGCATCACGGCGCCCATTACGGGCCGAATCGGCCTGCGGCTGGTGGACAAGGGCAACATCGTTCACGCCAGCGACCCCGGCGGCCTGGCGGTGATCACGCAATTGCAACCGATTGCCATGGTCTTTTCCCTGCCGCAAGACGACATCGGGCAAGTCATGCAGAAGATCAACTCCGGGGCCAAACTCCGGGTCGATGCCTATGATCCTGAAGAGAAGACCAGGCTGGCCACGGGCACCCTGGCCGCCGTCGACAACCAGATCGATCCGACTACCGGCACGGTGCGACTGAAAGCCATCCTCGACAACCAGGCCAATACGCTGTTTCCGAACCAGTTCGTCAATGCCCGCCTGCTTGTGGACACGAAGCGCGGCGCGGTTCTGGTTCCTGGCGCCGCTATCCAGCTCAGCCCGCAGTCGACTTTTGTATACGTGATAAAGGCCGACGATACGGTGGATATGCGGGACGTCGTGGTCGGCCTCAGCGAGGGCGATGACACGCCCGTGGAAAGCGGGCTGCAGCCTGGCGAAGTGGTAGTCACCGATGGTGTTGACAAGTTGCAGCAGGGGTCCTTGGTCTCCACAGGCGCAGGGACAAAGACCGGGCCAGTTGCCCGGGGCGGGCCCGCTACCAGGAAGGCGGGCCCATGAACCTGTCGCGGCCGTTTATCCTGCGGCCCGTGGCGACCTCGCTGCTGATGGCGGCGATCCTGCTGGCCGGCGCGGTCGCCTACCGCCAACTACCGGTTTCGGCCCTGCCGCAGGTCGATTACCCCACGATGCAGGTGCTGACGTTCTATCCCGGGGCCAGTCCCGACGTAATGGCCTCATCGGTCACGGCGCCGCTGGAGCGGCAGTTCGGGCAGGTGCCGGGGCTCAACCAAATGACCTCGACCAGCTCGGAAGGCAGCTCGATCATTACGCTGCAATTCACACTGGACCTGAACATCGACGTGGCCGAGCAGGGGGTGCAGGCGGCCATCAATGCCGCCTCGACCTACCTGCCGCAGGACCTGCCCAACCCCCCGATCTACAGCAAGGTCAACCCCGCCGATGCGCCGATCCTCACCTTGGCACTGACGTCGAAGGTGCTACCGTTGCCCAAGGTGGAGGATCTGGCGGACACTCGCCTGGCCCAGAAGATCTCGCAGTCTGCCGGGCGTGGGCCTGGTGAGCATCAGCGGGGGGCAAAGGCCGGCGGTGCGGATCCAGACCAATCCAACGGCGCTGTCCTCGCTGGGCCTGAACCTGGAAGACCTGCGTACCACGATCGCTGCCGCCAACGTCAACCAGGCCAAGGGCAATCTCGACGGCAAGAGCCGGTCCTTCACGATCGGCGCCAACGACCAGCTGCTCTCCAGCGAGCAGTACCGCCCGTTGGTCATCGCATACCGCAACGGCGCGCCCGTGGTCCTGTCCGACGTGGCGACGGTCATCGATGGCGCCGAGAGCGCCAAACAGGCAGCCTGGATGAATGAGACCCCGGCGGTCATCGTCAACATCCAGCGGCAGCCGGGCGCCAACATCATCAGCGTCGTCGATCGGATCAAGAACCTGCTACCCCAGCTCAAGAGTTCGCTGCCCTCCTCGGTGGCAATCTCCATCCTGACCGACCGGACCGTCACGATCCGCGCCTCGGTCCGCGACGTGCAATTCGAGTTGATGCTGACCGTCGCCCTGGTGGTCATGGTGATCTTCCTGTTCCTGCGCAACGTGGCGGCGACGATCATCCCCAGCGTCGCGGTCCCCTTGTCGCTGGTAGGTACGTTCGGGGCGATGTACCTGCTGGGCTACAGCCTGGACAATCTCTCGCTCATGGCCCTGACGATCTCGACAGGCTTCGTGGTGGACGATGCCATCGTCATGATCGAGAACATCACGCGGTACATCGAGGCCGGCGAGCCGCCGCTGCAGGCTGCCCTCAAGGGTTCCCAGCAGATCGGATTTACCATCCTGTCGCTAAGCGTCTCGCTGATCGCAGTGCTGATCCCGCTGCTGTTCATGGGAGACATCGTGGGTCGGCTGTTCCGCGAGTTCGCGGTGACCCTGAGCGTGACGATTCTGATCTCCGCGGTCGTGTCGCTGACGCTTACGCCCATGATGTGCGCCAAGCTCGCTGCGCCACAAACCCGCGGCCCAGCAGGGTCGGTTGTTCCGCGCTAGCGAGCGGGCCTTCCAGGCAGTGATCCGTTTCTACGGAACGACCTTGCAGTGGGTGTTGAAGTACCGTGGCGCCACGCTTCTGGTCGCCATCGGCACTCTTGCCCTGACCGTGCTGCTCTACATCATCGTTCCCAAGGGGTTCTTTCCCGTGCAGGATACCGGCGTGATCCTGGGGGTGTCCGAGGCGACCCAGAGCGTGTCGTTCGCCGCGATGGCCAAGCGCCAGCAGGACCTGACACGAGTGATCCTCCGCGACCCGGCGGTCGAAAGCCTGTCCTCGTTCATCGGAGTGGACGGCACCAACACGACCGTCAACAGCGGGCGGATCCAGATCAACCTGAAGCCGCTGGAGGACAGGAAGGTCAACGCCGGCGATATCATCCGCCGCCTGCAACCGCAACTCGCCAAGGTCCAGGGCATCACCCTGTTCATGCAACCGGTGCAGGACCTGACCGTCGAGGACCGTATCAGCCGGACACAGTACCAGTATAGCCTGGAGGATCCGGATGCCAGGGAACTCAGCGAGTGGGTCCCTCGCTTTCTGGGCAAGCTTCAGTCCCTGCCGCAGACTGCGAGACGTGGCGAGCGATCAGCAGAACCTGGGCCTGCAGGTGCGTCTTGTGATCGACCGGGACACGGCTTCGCGCCTCGGCATCACCCCGGGTATGATCGACAACACGCTCTACGACGCCTTCGGCCAGCGACAGGTGTCCACCATCTTCACCCAAGTGAACCAGTACCACGTGGTTCTGGAAGTCCAGCCTCCGTTCCGACAGAAACCCCAGGATCTGGAGCACATTTACATCCGTCCGGCTGCCGGTGGCGCGGTACCCCTCAGTGCCATTGCCCGTTTCGCGGAATCGACCACGCCGCTGGCGGTCAATCACCAGGGCCAGTTCTCGGCGGTGACGATCTCCTTCAACCTGGCTGCCGGTGCATCGTTGGGCGACGCGGTGCGGGCGATCGATGCGGCCAGGCGCGAGATCGGCATGCCCGCCAGCATCCAGGCGGGCTTCGAGGGGACGGCCCGAGCCTTTCAGGCTTCGCTCAAGAACACGCCGTTTCTGATCCTGGCGGCTGTGCTGACGGTCTATATCGTGCTGGGCGTACTCTACGAGAGCTACGTCCATCCCATCACCATCCTTTCGACGCTGCCGTCGGCGGCGGTCGGCGCTCTGCTGGCACTGCTCCTGTGCGGCACGGACTTCAGCGTGATCGCTCTGATCGGCATCATCCTGCTCATCGGCATTGTCGAAAAGAACGCGATCATGATGATCGACTTCGCTCTGGATGCGCAGCGCCGCGAAGGCCGAACGGCCCTGGATGCCATCTACCAGGCGTGCCTGTTGCGATTCCGGCCGATCATGATGACTACGATGGCGGCCATGGGGGCTGGCGTGCCTTTGGCGCTGGGCACGGGCACGGGATCGGAGCTGCGCCGCCCCCTCGGCATCGCGATCGTGGGTGGGCTGATCTTCAGCCAGCTGCTCACGCTCTACACCACGCCGGTCATCTACTTGGCCTTTGACCACTTGGCCAGCCGTCTGGCCGGGCGAATTCCGATAGGTGCAGAGGGTGTCGAACCCAACTTGCCGTGGCCGGAGAAGGCATGAGCCTTTCAGCCCCCTTCATCCATCGGCCGGTAGGGACGACGCTGCTGACGGTAGCGATCGGACTGGCTGGCGCACTGGCCTACTTTTTCCTGCCGGTCTCGCCTCTGCCGCAGGTGGAGTTCCCCACGATCTCCGTCTCCTGTGGCCTGCCGGGAGCCAGTCCCGAAACGATGGCCTCGGCCGTGGCCACGCCGCTGGAGCGGCAGTTCGGTCGCATCGCTGGCATTACCGAGATGACCTCCACCAGCTCTCTGGGCTCGACCTCGATCACGATGCAGTTTGACTTGAGCCGCAATATCGACGCGGCCGCTCGCGACGTGCAGGCCGCGATCAATGCCGCCTTGGGCCAGCTGCCCAGTAACTTGCCGGGCAAACCCAACTACCGCAAAGTCAACCCGGCCGACGCCCCCATCATGATCCTGGCGCTGACCTCCGAGGTACACGGTAAGGCCCGCATGTACGATGCAGCGGCCTCGATTCTCCAGCAGAAGCTGGCCCAGGTCGAAGGCGTTGGCCAAGTCAGTGTGGGCGGCGGCGCGTTGCCGGCCGTGAGGGTGGACGCCAACCCGGTCGTCTTGAACACCATCGGCCTGGGGTTGGAGGATGTCCGCGCCACCTTGAGCGCAGCCAACGTCAACCGCCCCAAGGGGGAACTCGCCGACGACCGGCGAGCCCTCGTTCTGACCGCGACCGACCAACTGTTCACGGCCAAAGAGTATCAACCCCTCATCGTAGCCTATCGCAACGGCGCCCCGGTGCGGCTTGGCGATGTGGCGACGGTTACAGACTCGGTCGAAGACATCCGGACGGCCGGCCTGTCGGATGGGAAGCCCGCCATCCTGATCATCGTCTACCGCCAGCCCGGCGCCAACATCATCGACACCGTTGACCGCGTTCGCGCCTTGGTCCCACAGATGCAGGCGATGGTTCCTGCCGCCATGCACCTGTCCGTGGTGATGGATCGTACCACCACCATTCGTGCCTCAGTCCGCGACGTGCAAATCACGCTGGGCATTTCCATCAGCCTGGTCATCCTGGTGGTGTTTCTGTTCCTGCGCGACGTGCCGACGACCGTGATCCCGAGTGTCGCGGTGCCGGTCTCGCTGATCGGAACGTTCGGGGTCATGTACCTGTGCGGTTACAGCATCGACAATCTCTCCCTGATGGCGATGACCATCGCGACCGGCTTCGTGGTCGATGACGCGATCGTGGTGATCGAGAACATCACGCGCCACCTGGAGCAGGGCATGGCGCCGATGCAGGCGGCACTCAAAGGAGCCGCGGAGATCGGCTTTACGGTTCTGTCCATCAGTGTATCGCTGGTAGCGGTGTTCATCCCCATCCTGATGATGGGTGGCATCGTGGGACGTCTCTTCCGGGAATTCGCGGTCGCCCTGTCGGTCGCCATCGCGATGTCGATGGTGATATCACTCACACTTACGCCCATGATGTGCGCCAGCTCCTGCACACGCGCGACCTGCAGCGGCATGGGTTCTTCTACCGGATCAGCGAGGGAACCTTTGCCTGGGTCCTGCGTCGCTATGAAGCCGGGCTGGCCTGGGTGCTGCGGCACCAGGCCCCGACGTTGCTGGTCACGCTCCTGACGATCGCGCTGACGGTCTACCTGTACATCATCGTTCCCAAGGGGTTCTTCCCCCAGCAGGACACCGGGCGGTTGAACGGGCAGATCCTGGCCGACCAGGACACATCCTTTCAGAAGATGGCACGCCTGCTGAGTCAGTATGCCGAGGTCGTCGGGAAGGATCCGGGGGTGGCCAGCGTCCTTGCCTTCGCCGGCGGCCAGGCAAACACGGCGCGGATGTTCGTCGACCTCAAGCCATTGGCGGAGCGCAAGGTCAATGCTGACGCGGTGGTGGCCCGCATTCGCCGACAGGCCGCACGCATCTCCGGCGCCAGCCTCTATCTGCAGGCCGTGCAGGACCTGCGTATCGGCGGGCGAATGGGAGCCGCCCAATACCAGTACACCCTGCGAGGCGACAACCTGGAGGACCTCAGCGAATGGGCACCTAAGATGCTGGCTGGAATGCGCAGCCTGCCGGGACTCGCTGATGTTAACAGCGACCAGCAGAACCGCGGGCTTCAGGCGAAGCTGGTATACGATCGAAACACGGCGGCCAGGTTCGGCATTACCTCGCAGATGATCGATAGCACCCTCTATGACGCGTTCGGGCAGCGCCAGGTCTCCACCATGTACACGCAACTCAACCAGTACCACGTGGTGATGGAGGCCGAGCCGCGGCTCTGGCAGAATCCCGATGGACTCCGGTATATCTACGTTCGCGGCCGCAATGGGGCGCAGGTTCCTCTGTCCGCGCTCGCTCACTACGCCCCGGATACCGCCCCGCTGGCGGTCAATCATACGGCCCAGTTTCCCTCGGTGACGATCTCATTCAACCTGGCGCCGCTGCGCCGGGATTGCCGCCGATAGCCTTGGGCGATGCCGTGACCGAGATCCAGAACGCCCAGAGCCAGATGGGGATGCCCGCCACGATCCACGGCAAGTTCTCCGGGGCCGCACAGGCGTTCCAGGACTCGCTGGCCGGCGAGCCGATTCTGATCGCGGCGGCCCTGCTGACCGTCTATATCGTGCTGGGCGTGCTGTACGAGAGCTACATCCACCCCATCACGATCCTTTCGACGCTGCCTTCGGCGGGCGTCGGGGCGCTGCTGGCGCTGCTGCTCTTCCGCATCGATCTGAGCGTGATCGCCCTGATCGGCATCATCCTGCTCATCGGTATCGTCAAGAAGAACGCCATCATGATGATCGATTTCGCGCTGGAGGCCGAGCGACGCGACGGCAAGTCTCCCGAGCAGGCGATCTTTCAGGCATGCCTGCTGCGCTTCCGGCCGATCATGATGACGACCATGGCCGCCATGCTGGGCGGCCTGCCGCTGGCCTTGGGCACCGGCGTGGGCGCCGAACTCCGCCGTCCGCTGGGCATCTCGATCGTCGGCGGCCTGATCTTCAGCCAGGCGCTGACACTGTTCACCACGCCGGTCATCTATCTCTATCTGGACCGGTTCCGCCTCTGGTGCCAGCAGTCGGCTGGTTCCGCGCCTGAGCATCTGTCCCCGACTGCAGATTGAACCTGCGGCCCGCTGGCAAGCATCAATATATTGCGTTGAGGCTGGCCCACACCTCCAGCGGATGCAGGCACCCGTGCCGACAGATAGAGGCTCAGCACGACAATCGCGATGCTTGCCCTGCGGCCCCGAATTCGGATAGACTGCATCCCTGGTCGCCGAGCAGCCCCAGCCGGTTGGCGGAACCCGCGGCTCGATGCGACCGTGAGGTACTCCGGGCTGACGGCGCGTCTATTACACAGGGGTTGGCTGATGAACGTCGTGTCCATCATGGCGCACCAGGATGACGAGATGTTCTGCCTCGGCACCATGCTCAAGTGCCGAGCACGCGGCGATCGGCTGTTCTTCATCACCCTTACCGATGGTTCCAAGGGGTTCGTTCAGCGGCCGGACATTACCCGCGAGGAGGCCGCGCGGATCCGCTCGGCGGAAATGCACCGCCTGACCGAGTCCGTCGACGGGCAGTACATCAGCCTGGGCGAACAGGACGAATTCCTGCACGACACGGACGATGTTCGCATGCGGCTGATCGATGCGATCCGCCGTACCGGTGCGCAATTGATCTTCACTCACTTCCATCAGGACTACAACCTCGACCACACCACGACGCACATGCTGGTCCGTCACTGCGCGATGCAGTCCTGCCTGCCGGTGCTCCCGACCTCCTCGCCGATGCTCGCGCAACACCCGGCGGTCTTTCTGATCGAGCCGCACGGCCCGATCGGCTTTACGCCCACGCACTACGTGGACATGAGTGACTTGCAGCAGGACAAGGTCCGGCTGCTGGCCAGTCATGTCTCGCAGGAGGAGGCGCTGCACCGTGCGCTGGGCAAGGGACTGGGAGATCTGTGCGAGATCACGAGCCGCTTCCGGGGCTGGCAGGTCGGTTGCACACACGCGGAGGCCTTCGTCGCGATGCCGGCCCGCGGGGCGGTCAAGCCGTACCCGGTACTGCCGTAGCAAAGGTCCGTACGGAGTGTTCGATGCAGAATATCCATACGCACGCTTGGGACCAGAACCTGCACATGCAGCCGGCAGACGGTTCGCGAGGCGGACCTGTCTCGCGGCCATCCCCTGGATTTGACCGTCCGGTTCGAGGCGTTCCTGCACGACATGGAGCCCTTTGAGCGAGTAGCGGTATTCGGCCTCAAGGCCCGACGCACCGGCTACTGGGTCCCGGATGACTACGTCGCCGACTTCGTCTCCCGCGCACCGGACAAACTGGTGGGCTTTGCCGCGTGCGACCCGACGCAGCCCGGCCATTTCGACGAACTGCGCCACGCCATTGAGGGTCTGGGTCTCCAAGGCCTGAAGCTCGGCCCGATCTACGCGGGTTTCGATCCGCGAGATCAGGTCTGCGACCCCATCTACCGCTACTGCCAGGAGCGCGGCGTGCCGATCCTGTTTCACACCGGTACAACCTTCAACCGCGACGCCCCCTTGGGCATGAGCCGGCCATGGCTGATCGATGAGGTCGCGATTCGCTATCCGCGAGCTGCGAATCGTCATGGCGCATCTGGGCCACCCCTTCTACGAGGAGTGCCTGGTCGTGATCCGCAAGCATCCGCATGTGTACGCGGATATCTCGGCCCTGTTCTATCGGCCCTGGCAGTTCTACAACATGCTGATCACCGCGCAGGAGTACAAGGTGATGCACAAGCTCCTCTTTGGCACGGACTATCCTTTCACGTCCAGTTCCGAGTCGCTGGCGGGTGTGCGGGGCGTGAACCGGGTCATCGGCGATAGCCCGCTGCCGCGTGTCTCGCCGGAGGCGGTGGAAGAGATGATTCAAAGGGATGCGTTCGAGTTGCTGGGGATCAAGTGAGGGCGACATGAAGGCATTGCAGATGCAGGCGATTGGCCGGCTGGCCCTGATAGACGTGGATCCGCCGCGCATTGGAGAGGATGAGATACTGGTTCGGACCGATGCGGCGGTGATCTGCACCTCCGATCTCAACGATCTCCGCGGGAACCCCTTCGGCATCGATCTGCCCGTGGTCATGGGACATGAAGGGGCTGGCACGGTGGCGGCTGTGGGCGCTGCCGTGCGCGGCTTTTCCCCGGGTGACCGTATCGCGACGCACCCCGTGCACCCTTGCCTGCGATGCGATACCTGCAAACGCGGGCTGGGTCACCTGTGCCCGCACATGGCGCACTTCGGCATCAACCTGCCCGGCACGTTCGCCGAGCACTATCGGGTCCGGCAGGACCGAGCCCGCCGCATCCCCGACGACGTCGACAGCGCTGCCGCCGCCCTGGCCGAACCCGTCTGCGTCTGCCTCGAAGCGCTCCGAGCGCGCGGCGCTGACGCCGGATGGCCGGCTGCTGATCCTGGGGGACGGTCCCTTCGGCGTGCTGATCGCTCGACTGGCCCTCGTTCGCGGCATGCGCCATGTGGTCATTGCCGGCCGGCATGATTTTCGCCTGGGTTTCGCCGGCGATGCGGCCAAGGTCAACACCAGGGGCCAGGCGGAGGTCCTGCAGACTCTGCGCGCGGCGGCTGGGGGCGATGGCTACGACGCTGCTATCCTGGCGGTCGGTACGGTCGAGGCGGTCAGCCATGGCCTCGAATTGCTCTCGCCGCGCGGCCGTCTGGTTGTGTTCTCCGCCTTGGCGGGTCTGACGCCGATCGACCTTTTCCGCGTGCACGTGAAGGAGCTGCAGGTGGTCGGCGCCTGCAACGATTGCGACATGTTCGACGAGGCGGCGCGGCTCCTGGGTGATACGCGGCTGGACCTGGCGGGGATGATCACGCACCGCTTTCCGCTCGAGCGGTACGAACAGGCCTTCGCCTTGGCGGGGCGGGGACGCGAGGAGGCGATGAAAGTGGCGTTCCTATTCGAGGGCCCGTCCGCATGAAGATCACGAACGTCGAGGCAATCGTGCTGGATACCGGCAAGGACTATCCCGACCCGGGGCAGGCCGCCGAGGCGCACGGCGTGCGGTTCGTCTGCCTGATCCGGATCGAGACGGATGAGGGCATCGTTGGCTGGTCGGACATCGAGACCCAGCCGCACGTGGGCCGGGCGATCGTCGAGGCGCCCTCCGGCGGGCAGATCGGCTTTGAGTCCCTGCGGGCCGCGCTGATCGGCGAGGACCCGCTGGAGCGCGAGCGGCTCTGGCAGAAGATGTACCGCTACCTGGCCTACTACGGCCGCAGCGGCGCCGGCATGCACATGATCAGCGGCGCGGACATCGCGCTGTGGGACATCGCGGGCAAGGCCTTGGGGCAGCCCGTCTGGCGCCTGCTGGGCGCCAAGTACCGCGACGAGGTCCGGGCCTACGCCTCGACCCTCTTCCGCCCCACGCCCGACGACATGCAGCGCGCCGTCGAGGAGTACCTCGCAGCACGGCTTCCGGGCGATCAAGTTCGGCTGGGGCGTGTTCGGCCACGACCTGACGCTGGACGTCGCGCTGGTGCAAGGCGGCGCGGCAGCAGGCCGGTAGCGACGTCGACATCATGGTCGACGGCGGCTGGTACGGCGTGTCGTACGACAACCCGTTCAAGCCGCGCCCGGTCAAGGACTGGATCCGGCTGGCGCGGGAACTGGAGGAACTGAACGTCTTCTGGCTGGAGGACTTCCTGCACCCGGAGAACTTCGAGGGCTACGGCGAGGTGGCCCGGCACACATCGACCCTGCGGATCGCCGCCGGCGAGCAGACTGGCGGGCATGTACGAGTTCGAGCGGCTGGCCGGCGCAGGGCGGTGGACGTCCTGCAGCCGGACCTGAGCCGCTGCGGCGGGCTGACCGTCGGCCGGCAGATCGCCGACCTGGCCATGCGCCGCCAGATCGACTGCGTCCCGCACGCCTGGCTGACCGACCTGCTCAAGGCCGCATCGCTGCACCTGAACGCCTACCTGATGCACTCGCTGTACCTGGAGTACAACGTCTCGTCCGCGTCGCTGCTGAACAACCTGTGCAAGAACCCGATCCGCATGACAGACGGGTGCCTGGCGGTGCCTGATGGTCCGGGCCTGGGCATGGAAGTCGATGAGCAGGTCGTGAAGCGATTCCGGGTGTGATATAGCGAAGGAGCACGAAACGATGTTCAGCAACGACACCGAACCGTTCGCATTTATCCGGCAGCGCCTGTATGTCCCGGCTGTGTGCGACATCCTCGACTCACTCGGCTTCAGGCAGCAGGCGATGCACCACCGCCTGCGACCGCTGCTGCCGGATCGGCGCAATTGCGGCTTTGCCGGTCGGGCCCGCACCTTCCGCTGGATGGATACCGACTACCTCGTCGAGGAAGACCCGTACGGACTGGAGATCGAGGCGATGGATTCCCTGAGGCCCGGCGACGTGGCGGTGCACTCGACCGACTACGGCGGTCGAAACGCGCCCTGGGGCGAACTGATGAGCACCGTCGCCAGGCGCAATGGCGCCGCAGGGTGCGTTTGTGACAGCCAGATTCGCGACTGCAACCGCATCATCGACCTTGGCTTTCCCGTTTACTACGCCGGCATCCGGCCGCTGGACTCCCAGGGCCGCGGGCGAGTGATGGCCTATGACGTACCGGTCATGTGCGGCGAAGTCCTGGTCCGGCCTGGCGAACTCGTCTTCGCCGACTTCGACGGCGTCGTCGTGATCCCCCGCCATGTGGAGGACGAGGTCTTGACGCTCGCGGCCGAAAAGGCGGACAAGGAGTCGCTGTCGCGCAAAGAAATCCTGGAGGGCAAGAGCCTGCGAGAAGTGTACGCCAGGTATGGCGTATTGCAGCTCACAGACGCGCGTGCCATCCCCAGGCGTTGTTTGCCTGGCGGCATGTCATGGGTTCGCGAGAGGTGACCTCCGAGTCGGGCGACAGCGTAGAGGTAATGCGAGACGGTGTTCTTCTGCGTGGGTGGCGGTCTGGGATCAGCGGGCTGATGAGCATTCGTCACTGTCGGCATTTGAATCACGTTCAGGTCGATCTGCCGGCATTCATGGCCGGTGCAGACCTTAACCGATGGATATCCGAATGCAGGGCGATCCGCTCGACGGCCCTGTCGGCACGGGACATTGCGCTGCATTTCCCGGTCGCGCATGTCCTGCAGGTGGGTACGGGGATACTATCATACGGTCGCCTGGAATTGCGTTGACGCCAGGTGCGGCTGGAAAATGGACCCGATGACGGGACAAGGAAGCGGTGCCATGCAGGTGTCCATCGAAAACCGCCAACCCATTCACGTTGCCTTCCTGCGCCACCTGGGACCCTATAGCGAGGTTCACGTGACCTGGGGAAAGGTGCGAGAGTGGGCAAGACTTCGGGGGTTGCTCGGACCCGATGTGCAATTCATCGGTATCAGTCACGATAACCCGGTCACCACGCTCCCGGAGCAGATCCGCTACGATGCCGGTCTGGCCGTGGAGCCATCGGTGCAAGCACATGGCCGCATTGCCGTGCAGGACCTGGAAGGCGGCGAGTACGCGGTGGTCATACACAGAGGCCCGTACTGGCAGCTGCCCGATGTCTACAGCTACATCTACAATGACTGGCTGCCAGGCAGCGGCTATCAGCCGCGCGATCTGCCGGCCTACGAGGTATACCGCGACAACCCGAACCTGACGATGGCCGGGGACCTGCTGACCGATGTATGCGTTCCGATCCAGCGAGCCACGTAGCGGGCCTTCTCATTCAGCGGTCTTGCACTTGTTGCGCATCTTCAGCACGGCTCCGCCGATTGCCTGGGTATCGGCCATGGCTCCTGCCGACAGCAGGACCCCTTTGTGCATCCGGGAATACTTCGACCCCGTGCAGTCACTGGGCTGCACCGCCACGGTACCGTCGGCCAAGAACGTCACGTACACGCGACGCCCGGTCATCTTCTGAACGTCTTCTGCCATGATTGGCCTCTTTGTCTGGCTGGGCCTCGACAGCGGCTACGGGCAGCCTGCCCCCATAGCGCACGGCTACACCACCGGCAAACGGTGGGCACCTGCCCGCTGACAACGAAAGTGCAGCCAGAGGGACGCGACGTTGTCAGAACACAGGCTTCATCCAGCGATGTGCGATAGCAGCGAGATAAGGACAGAACCTCCCGCATATGCGGGCACACTACCAGACATCGCTACATCACATTGTACACGTGTGTGATACCGATTGACAGCCAATTCCGCGCGGCAGGTGGGATTTGCCGGAGTCCAGCCCCGGCGACGTGCCGGAGTCGTTGCGGCCGCAGCGCCTCGAAATGGCTCATCTCTCACCAGGTGGCTGGACCGCAGCCCCCGGATGCTATACGCTGGCTTCCATGAGCAGGACCTATACCATCTCGCAGATTGCGTCGGAGGTTGCAGGGCAAGTCCACGGCGATGCCAGCCGGATCATCACAGGCATCAGTTCCCTGGAAGAAGCCACACCCAACCAGATCACCTGGCTGTCGCAGGACGGCCTGCTCCGAAAGCGTACCAGCCACCAAGGCGGGGGCCGTGCTGATCGGCCTGCCCTGGGTAACTCAAGTGCCTCGCGGCTCTGCGGCGATCATCGTGGAACGCCCCGGCACTGCAATCATCCAGGCGATGTCCATGTTCGAAGAGCCGCCTGCGGTTTACCCGGGCGTTCACCCGACGGCCGTGGTCGATCCCACTGCGCGATCGGGCGCGAACGTCTCCATTGGCCCTCATGCCGTAATCGGTCCGCAGACGCAGATTGGCGACGATACGGTGCTGCAGGCCGGAGTCTTCATCGGGCAAGGGACCCGCATCGGCTGCGACTGCGTCGTCTGGCCCCATGTCGTGATTCGGGAGCGGTGCTTCATCGGCAATCGCGTGATCATCCATCCCAATACGACGATTGGGGCCGATGGCTTCGGCTACGAATTCGTCGGCGGACGGCATGTCAAAGTTCCGCACATCGGTAACGTTGTGATCGAGGACGACGTGGAGATTGGCGCCAACAGCTGCGTCGACAGGGCCAAGTTCAGCTCGACCCGAATCGGTGCGGGCAGCAAGATCGACAACCAGGTGCAGATCGCCCACAACGTGGAGATCGGGCAGGGCTCCATCCTGGCCGGACAGGTTGCGGTGGCCGGCAGCGCCAAGATCGGCCCCTATTGCGTCCTGGCCGGCAGGGCGGGAGTCTCCGACCACAGCGTGCTCGGCAGCCAGGTCGTCGTTGCCTCGTCCAGCTGCGTAACGGGAGTCATTCCGGACAAGGCCCAACTGGCGGGAATCTACGCCTTTGACGTTAAAGACTGGCGGCGCAGCCAGATCGCGGTGCGGCGGCTGCCAAAGATGGTCGAGCAAGTGAGGGAGCTCTTCCGGCGAATGGCAGCGGTAGAGGCCGCCGGCCGCGGGGACAAACAGACCAACCCGTAGGCGAGGATGCTCGCCCCGCGCGGCGTTCCCGCGCATAAAGAAAGAGGGCCACATTGTGGCCCTCTTTCCTCTTCAAACTGACAGATCGTCTAGTAACGACGGCCACCGCCGCCGCCGCCGCCGCCGTAGCCGCCCCGGCCACCGCGACCGCCGCCGCCACCGCCGCCGCTGCGGTTCTCGCGAGGCTTGGCCTCGTTGACCGTCAGGGCCCGGCCGTCGTTCTGCTGGCCGTTGAGGGCATTGATCGCGGCTTGGGCTTCCTGGCCATTGCCCATCTCCACGAAGCCAAAGCCCTTGCTCTGGCCGCTGAACTTGTCCGTGATCACCTGCTGCGCTTTGCACGGTGCCGTGCGGGGCGAACATCGCTTGGAGGTCCGCGTCCGTCACGTTGTAACTGAGATTCCCGACATATAACTTGTTGCCCATGTGTAACTCCTGTCAGAGTAGCGGGCACAAGACCCTCGTTTCTTCCCGGGTTCTCTTGGGAAAGGGTTGCTGCTCAACCCTTGGGCGGTAGGAGCGTCGACAAAGACAAAACAAGTTGCGGACTGACTTTGGCAGAGAGTTCGCGAACCGGACTCAATCGTGCAACCGACCGTTCACCACGAGTATCATACTGGTAGATCCGTCGAAGACAATGCAATTCCCGCAATATTCTTTTTGCGATGGCGGCCGAGATAGTCCGACTGCCTTCCAACACGGCCAGAAAACCGCATTCGCATGGGCAAGAACGCGGTTTCCGACAGCCAATGACCTCGTAAGGCACAGCCTGTCGCCGTAGCCCTTTTTCGCGCTGCGCATCTTCGTAGAGACAGCCGGAATCGACCGTCCGTGCCCTACGATATCGTCTCGCCCGCCGTCACTCCAACACCTTGCGCCTCCAGGCTCGCGGGCGCCGTCCAGTGGCCGACCCGAGGGGCCGCTGCTGCCGGGATGTTGGGCATGTGCCGCCACACAAAAGAACCCCGGCAGCTGCGGGTGTTTTTCCGGCAGGACAGGTTGCTCACCAGGTTCCAGAAGGGGTGCCGGCGGCGCAGCGCGCTGTCCAGTACGCGGCGGAAGGTATTTCCAAGCGAGTAGAACGCGCGGTCGCAGTCAGCCATCTCGTTCTTGATCTGTGGCCACGAGAAGTGTCTGTACAGGGCCGTCGGCAGTGAGAGCGTGTAATACTTCCAGTCCCGCGGGAAATCGCTGGCGGCGATGCGCTCCTGCGAGCGCAGTCTCTCCCACAGCCGCGTGCCGGGCAGCGGCGTGAGGATCAGTGCGTTCAGAATATCCACGCCATAACGCGTCGCGGCCTCGGCGATCCGGCTGCCGACGCCCGGTTCATCGCTATCCAGGCCCATGATGAACGAGCCCACGATCAGGATGCCGTGCCGCTGGATCCGCCGGACCGAGGCCGGAAAGTCCCGGTTGTTGCGCAGGTTGTACCGTTTGCCCAGTTCCGCCAGGCCCTCCGGGCTGGGAGACTCGAAGCCGATGTACAGGCCCAGGCACCCGGCCTTGCGGGCCAGTCGCAAGAGCTCCTCATCATCGGCCATGTTGATCGTCGCCTGGCCCATCCACTGCTTGTTGACCTTCTCCCGGATCATCGCGCGGAACAGGTCTTTGGCCCGCTCGATGTGGGCAGGCGTCGTGCCGATGAGGTTGTCATCGACGATCAGGACGCGTTTCTCCCGAATCATCTTGAACTCGCGGATCACCTCGTCGATCGGCCGCTGGCGGTAGCGGTTGCCGCTGAAGGCCGAGACGCTGCAGAAGTCGCAGCTCAGAGGACAACCTCGTGTCGTCTGGATCGAGCCGAAGGCATACTTGCCCCGCAGCAGGTCGTGCCTGGCTGGCTTGACCTCAGCCATGTCGACATGCTCGGCCGTGTACAGGCGCTCGAGCTGGCCGTCACGGGCGTCACTGAGCACCTGGCCCCACACGCTATCGCCCTCGCCGGCCACCACGCAATCCACATGCTCGAGGGCTTCCGTCTGGCACATGGTGGCGTGGATGCCGCCCATGACCACGGGCACACCCATGCCGCGGAACTCTCCGGCGATCTCGTACGCCCGGTTGGCCTGCGAGGTAAACGCGGTGATACCCACGAGGTCCGGCCGGGGAAGCGTGGCATAGTCCGGCCGCTCGAGATTCTCATCGATGAGAGTCACGTCCCACTCCGGCGGTGTCAGACCCGCCAGCACCAGGAGGCCCAGCGGTTTCCAGATGCGGTAGCGGTTCCAGCGATTCCGCTTGACGTTGGCGAGCTGGATCAGGGAACTCAGGGGGTTGACCAGGTACAGACGCATGCAGTACTCCTTCGTGAGATGCATCCTGCGGGCAATGAGCACGGCGAAGAGCATGGCGCGCGGAAGGACACCCAGCCCAGCCCGAGGCTACGGGTGCGGACGGATATCGTCATCAAGTCTAGCCTTACGCCGTGAATGCAACAGCTGTGCCAAGCAGAGAGGCTGTCACATCGTTACGCCCACCGTCGTTGCCAGAACCAGCCGTCCCGACCCCGAAATGGATGCTCGCGGAAAGCCGTTGGTGCGGCACTACTTGTGTTATTATACCCGACGTAGGGTCTGTGGGCACGCGGCAAGCCAGGAAATGTCACGAACGAAGGATGCGAGTCGTCGCGATAGCGGCGATACGAGCAGGTGATTGGCATGATGCCTATGTGGAGTCCCTGTTGCCCCGTTCCAGGGCGCTGTTCCGCCCCTCCTGTACTTGGCAAACCATGTGCCTGGTTCACGTGCCAGGGACTACACCCCGGCTGACGCCACGTGCAGGCCGGGCATTACTCTGCGCCGTTGCCAAGTCCTCCGCTGCCCGCGCCGCCGGCGCACTCGCCGGCGGGTTTTCTGGCTTCTTCGGCCTACCGCCGCCGCCGGACCGCCAGCAGCCCGCCCAGGGCCAGCAGCGCCAGTGTGACCGGCTCCGGCGTGACCGTGATCGTCATCGGCGTGATCGTGCCAAGCGGATTCGACTTGTCGATCTCGTCGCCGACTTCCATCGGCTTGTAGCCACCGTAGGTGCCGGCGGTGAAGGTCAGCGTGACCGTCCGGACGCTTGTGCCCGGCTGGGCGGTGGCTGTGTCAGCTGTACACCGGAACCAAAGTGGTCCTGGCGAAGTTCGGGTCCGGGCTCAGGTAGGCGGTCTGCGCCGAACCGAACTGCGTCATGCCGCCATTCGGGCCGGGCACGCCGTTCTTGGCGGTGAACGGGGCCATCGGGGTCATCTGCAGACACCATGAGCCCGAGCCGGCATTGGTAGCCAGCGCCCCGGCATCGCCGGTGGCAGTGATGTCGCCGGCCAGCGAGTACAGGCCCGATGTGCCCTGCGCCAGACGTAGATCGTCGCCGTGTCACCGGGATTGAGCGTGATTGCGGGGACGATGGACGCCCCGCTCCCGCTCAGACTGACATTGATCACACCGAAATTCGACGCCGCGACCAGACTGACCGCCACTGCTACCATCACTACGTTTCGCATCTTTCGTCCTCCTATGGAAGCAAACCCATTGATCGATGCCCCCGGCCTCTCGGCCGAAGCGCTTTGCTGTACGCGATGGACAACTCCTTAGCCGCCTCGGCCTACCGCCGCCGGCGGGCGACAAGCAGCCCGCCCACCGCCAGCAAGCACAGCGTCACCGGCTCCGGCGTAACCGTGATCGTCATGCCCGTGATCGTGCCCATCGTGGTCCCCTTGTCGACCTCGGCGGGCTTGTAGCCGCCGTAGCTCCCGGGGGTGAAGGTCAGCGTGACCACCTTGTTGCCCGGGCCCGGGTTCGGCTGGGCCGTGACGGTGTAGCTGTACAGCTGCGTCATGGACCTGTATAAGTTGGAGTCTGGGGACAGATAGTTGGCCTGCTCCGAGCCGAACTGGGTCATGCCGCCATTGGGGCCGACCACGCCGTTCTTGGGAGAGAACGGGGCCCCCGGGCTAAACGCCGGGACCCAAATGCCCGAGCCGGCGTTGGTAGCCAGCGCGCCGGCGTCGCCGCTGGCGACCGTATTGCCACCCAGCGAGTACAGGCCGTTCGTGCCCTGCGCCCAGAGGTAGACCGTCGCCGTGTCGCCGGGGTCGAGCGTGATCGCATTAACGACCGACGCCCCGCTCCCGCTCAGACTGACATTGACCACGCCGAAACTCGACGCCGCCACCAGACCGACCACCACCACCGCCATCAGTACGTTTCGCATCTTTCGTCCTCCTATGGAAGCTGAATCCGTAATTGAGCGGACCGGCCACGCGGCCGGGCGCCTTCGCACACAATTGCCACGCCCTTCAGCCGCCTCTGCCTACCGCCGCCGGCGCCGCCAGCAGCCCGCCCACCGCCAGCAGCGCCAGCGTCACCGGCTCCGGCGTGACCGTGATCGTCATGCCCGTGATCGTGCCCATCGTGGTCGTCTTGTCCGTCTCGCAGGGCTTGTAGCCGCCGTAGGTCCCGCGCGTGAAGGTCAAAGTGACGACCTTGTTGCCCGGGCCCGGGTTCGGCTGGGCCGTGACGGTGTAGTTGTAGACTTGGACCAAGGCTGCTTTGGCGAAGAACTCGTCTGGATTCAGGTAGTAGGTCGTCTCCGAGCCGAACTGCGTCATGCCGCCATTGGGGCCCGGCACACCGTTCATGGTGACGAAGGGGGCCCCCGGAGTCATCAGCGGGATCCAGACGCCTGAGCCGGCGTTGGTGGCCAGCGTCCCGTCATCCCCGCTGGCGACCGTATTGCCACCCAGCGAGTACAAGCCCGCTACGGTACCCTGCGCCCAGACATAGATCGTCGCCGTGTCACCTGGATTGATCGTGATCGCGTTAACGACCAACGTCCCGCTCCCGCTCAGGCTGACATTGATCACGCCCAAGCTCGGCCCAGCCAGCAACAAAATCGCTACTAACGATGTCCACAGACTCCGCATGACACATCCTCCTGATAAAGTGGTTTGTCGCGCGCTGGACCGTACCTTCAACCAGGCCCCAGTGACCTGGCCGAAGCGCACTTCCCACGCTCCCGATTTTGTAGCAATATGCGTGCCATACGCGTCGGAATTTGCCGGCAACCGGAGGCGTGTACTCGTAAAGGCCTGCGGCGACAGGATTTCCATGGAACTACCTGACCCGCGGACCGTGGCCTTGGACGCCGCGCCGCGTTTACAGCCGGCAACACGACGCTATGGTGTGTTTCCCGGCTGCAACGATTGCGGTTGCCTGCCGGCGCCAGGTCGCCGGCCGCTGACCGCTGTCCCGGCCGACGACCTTTGCCCGAGGACGCGTGCGGATAGGATCATCGCCCATATGAACAAGTACATTCCCAAGCGGATCATCAATGGCCACACCCACTATCACCCCGGCGAACTCGAGCAGGTGGCCGAGCGCTGGAAGGCCGCGGGCCTGAAAAAGACCTGCGTCTGCGCCTGGCGCGATCAGAACAACGCCGAGGTAATGGGCTGCTATAAGCGGTTTCCCGACCTGGTCGTGCCGTTCGGCTACATCAACCTGTATAAGCCCGATCCCGACGACGTTGATCGCCGCCGCGACGAGGGCTTCGTGGGCATCAAGTTCATCACCACCCCCGTGCCCTTCAGCCACGAGACCCTCATGCCCATCTACGAGCGGGCGGCACGCTACAACATGCCGACGATCTGGCACACGGGCTGGGTGGCTGGCGATCGTCCCGTCCGCAGTTTGAACATGCACCCCTCGGAGACTCGAGCCGATCGCCCGCGCCTTCCCCGACCTCAAGATCATGGGAGCGCACCTGGGCAACTGGTGGGCCGAGGACGCCGTCGGGATCATGCAGCACCATGCCAACGTCTACTTCGACCTCTCCGGCGGCTTCATCCGCAAGCTCGCGCCTTCCAAGCTCCGCGGCCTGTTCCTCCGTCAGCCGGACAAGAACCTCCGCACCCTCGATGAGGTGGTGGATTACAGCCTCTTCAAGAAGATCGTCTTTGCCACCGACAACCCGCCGCTGGAGGAACTGCTCGAGTTCTACGTGAACCTGATGAATTGGCTGGCCGTGCCGGTCGAGATCCAAGACCTGGTCTACTACGACAACATGGCCGCCATGCTGGGCATGAGTGATGAATAAGTACATTCCGGACACGATCATCAACGCCCACGGCCACTACCACGCCGGGGAGCTGGAGAAGACAGCCGACCGCTGGCGCAAGGCCGGCCTCAAGAAGATGGTGATGTGCGGGATCGGCGAAGAGGACACGATGGACACCCTGGCCTGCGCCAAGCGCTTTCCGGACCTCGTCGTGCCCTTCGGCTACATCGACCTGTACACCCGCGACCCGGGCCAGGTCGACCGTCGCAAGGAGCAGGGCTTCACCGGCCTGAAGTTCATCACCACGCCCGTTCCCTACGGCGACGACAGCCTCATGCCCATCTACGAACGGGCGGCGCGCTACAACATGCCGGCTGTCTTCCACACCGGCTGGGTGGCCGCGGACGGCCCGGTCCGCAGTTTGAGCATGATGCCCTCGGAACTCGAGCCGATCGCCCGGGCGTTCCCCAGATGGAAGATCATCGCCGGCCACCTGGGCAACTGGTGGACCGAGGACGCCGTCGGGATCATGCAGCACCACGCCAACGTCTACTTCGACCTGTCCGGCGGCTTCATCCGAAAACTGGCCCCCTCGAAGCTCCGCAGTGTGTTCCTCCGTCAGCCGGACAAGAATCTGCGCACCCTCGACGAGGTCGTGGACTACAGCTTGATCGCCAAGCTGGTCTTCGCCACCGACAACCCACCCCTGGAGGAACTCCTGGAGTTCTACGTGAACCTGTTCGCCTGGCTGGAGGTCCCCCTGGACGTCCAGCGGAAGGTCTATTACGACAATGCCGCCGCGATCCTCGGCCTGGGCAACGGCCAGGCCGTGCGGGCGTCTTCGTAGATGCCCCGGCGCGAGGCCGGTCCGGCTCAAGCCGGAGGGGCGCCGCCGCAAAGCGGCACCCCCTGCGGACCCGCCGGCTCAGCCGATCTCGGCGTCCCGCCTCACTTGGTCGGCGAGACCACCTTGACCGAGAACGTCGACTCGGCGGCCGCGCCACCCTGCGGCTGACCCGATACCCGGACAGAGTACTTGCCCAGGGGCGCGTCCATGGGCGCCATGATCTGTAGCGATACAGTGCCGGGATCGGCAGCCCGGATCACGGCCTGGTTGGGCTGGATCTGCAGGTTCTTGGGCTGGTGGATCGTCGAGCTGCACATCCTGCTTGAAGTAGTCTCCACGCTTGACGGTGACGTTCACGTTCTTGGTCTCGCCCTGCTTGATCGTCACCGACATGGTGGGCACGTCAAGGCTGAAGCCCTGCCCCCCGGCCGGACCGCCTCCCTTGATGCTCTTCTCGCACCCGCATGCGCTCACCAACAGCAACGACAGACCGATCGCCATCGCCCGTTTCATCACGCTCTCCTTTGCTGAAGATGGATCTTCTCGCGGCGCCCCGGCACGAAGAAATGAAGTTGCGCCCTCACGATCGCTTCCACTTAATTCGTATACTGCCCGTCATGGATGTCAAGCATAACCCCTTGGCGGGGCGGCACTGCCGCCGCTAGACTGTGCAGGCATATGAAGATCCGTATCGCCATTTGCCAGATCCGGACGAGCCGCGACGTGCCGGCCAGCACGGCCAAGATCATCGCCTGGATGCACAAGGCCGCCGCCGAGAGGGCGGACCTGGTCGCCTTTTCCGAGGTGGCCACGGCCGGCTACCCGCGGGACGCGGCGACGCTCGATGCGATCGGCGCGGAGGCGTTCCGTACGGCCGATGCCCGGGTGACGGAGGCGGCCAAGAGATGCAATGTGGCCGCGGTCGTCGGCACCGCGCGGCCGAGCGAGTCCGGCGGCTGGCACAACAGCCTGCTGATCGTGGACAAGGGCGGTTGCGTCCGCGGGTACTATGACAAACTGCACGCCGCCGAACGCTGGGCCCGCCCGGGGCGGTCGACGCCCATCCACAGCCTGTGCGGCGTGCCGTCCTGCTTCCTGGTCTGCTACGACTGGCGGTTCCCCGAGCTGACCCGGCTGTACGCGGCGGCTGGCGCCAAGGTCTGCTACTGCTGCAGGCTACCACGAGAACCCCAGCGTCGAGCACAAGGCGGCTGCCTACCACGCAATCCCGGTGGTGCGGGCCGCGGAAAACGGCATCTATTTCGTCTCCGCCAACGCCCCGGGCAACGCGGAGGACCTCGCCGCCGGTTCCCACGGCCGCAGCCGGATCATCGACCCGGACGGCAATGCCCTGGCCAGCGGCAGCACGTTCGGCGAGGAACTGGTGGTAGCCGAGATCGACCCCGACCTGGCCACGCGGTCCCATGCCTTGCGAGGGCTCAATGACGAGACGCCGCTGAAAGCATGGCTCAGCGAGGGGGTCAAGATCGTGCAGCCCGGCCCGCCTTCGTGTCCTTCATGAACTTTGTGGTGAAGATCTACTTGGCAGTGTGAACGCGCTCGCCCACATGCCGCCGAAACGCCTCGAACGAGCACTCCGCGTGGGTGCGGACGTAGTCGAACCGCCGCGTCTGCCGCAGCCGCTGGGCGCGGGCCTCGTTCAAACGCCCCGTGCGGCTGGTGAACTGTCCCCACCAGCCGTTGCCCATCTTGCTGTCCGGCGTGGTCGGCACCAGCGAGGTCGCGAACGCCGGGGGAAAGAACGCCTGAAAGGCCGGCAGCGAGTTGATCCACGAGTCCACCCCGATCCGCGCGATCCTCAGGCCGCGACTGTCGATCTGGTCGATGATCCGCTGCAACGCCGCAAAGACCTCCGGCCCGTGCTCGAACGGCGACTCCGGCATGTAGACGTTGTGGATGTGCAGGGCCACGTAATCGTCGTGCGCGTCGTACCGCCAGACGCCGAAGGGTCGGTCCTCCTCCCAGTCCAGCCGCTCGCGGGCCAGGTACTGCGCCATCGGCTCGACGAGCAGCTCGTCGTAGACTCGCTCCGTCAGGACCTCTACCGGCGCATCCGCCGACTCCGCCAGGATCTGCGACCAGCGGTCCGTGAAGGCCCGCCACCCCGGCTCGCGCCGACGCTCGGGCACCGTAGCGTCCTGGAAGCACCGCCCGTAGAACGGCGTCCACGCCGCTACGGCGAACTCCACCAAACTCCGGCCGGCCGGGGGATACTCGCGGCATTCCTCCGGTCGATCGCCGCATCGCAGGCTGTCAGCCACGTGGTAGACCTGGAGTCTCGCCAGGTCCCGCTCGCACTGGCTGTAGATCGCCCAACCTTCCTGGCAGGTATACCGCCCCCACTTGCGCAATGTCTCGCTCACGTCAGGACCTCGAGGACCACTTGCCGGCCAATTGCACGCAAGGCAGTCATTATGCCGCTCTCGTGCCCCCTGGCAACAAGCGGGACCGGGACCGCCTCCCCAGGCCGGCCCCGGTCCTCCGATTCACGATGTCCGAAGATGCCCCTACTTCTTGACGCTCTTGCCCGCCGCCTTGCCTTGCCCGCTGCTGGTGCCGGCGTTGGGCCTGCCCCCTGGGACCCGGCGGCGGAGGCGGCATGAGCTCATCCGGCGTCAGCTTGCCGTCCCCGTTCTTGTCCAGCGTCAACAGGGCCGCCGATGCGTTGGCAATCTCTCCGCGGACAGCATCCCGTCGCCGTTGCTGCCCTGCTGCCCCCGAACCCCATTCCCCGCCGTTTCCGCCCAGGGTGCCGCGATTCAGATCGGAAGGCCCCTCAGTTCGACCGGATTGCCTGCAACAGCGCATCCGGCGTGGATGTCTTCGGCAGGTATGCTGCCGCTCCGGCCGCCTTCATCGCCGCAGCTACGTCCTCGTGTCCGTGCATCGACAGGCCGATCACCCGCACCTGCGGCATCGCCGAAACAATTCGCCGCGTCGCCTCCACGCCATCCATCCGCGGCATCGAGACGTCCATCACGATCACCTCGGGCTGCACTTGTGCGGCCAGGTCCACCGCCTGCTCGCCGTCCGCCGCCTGACCGACCACCTCCAGGTCCGGCTGCATCTGCAGGAGTCTGGCCAGACCGTTGCGGACGATGTCATGGTCATCAGCTAGCATGACACGGATCCTAGGGCCGACGCGCACTTGAGGCCCCTTGGCAGACAACGGCCTGGAATGACATTGCGGTGGGGAGTCGGCACCGACCTCAGAACTGCGGGACTGAGCACGGATCTCACTCATTGCAACCTCTCAACTGTTTGAGGCGCTTTGCAACAAGCATGTCGTCGCGGGGTGGACAACCCTCCCCTTGCCAGCGGCTACACGCCATTTTATTACTTGCGGTCCTTCTAATAAAGGTTTTCAGGCAGGGATTGGGTGCCCTTTTACATGAAAGTGCCAGTGCCGTCCGATATGACCTTGCTATAATGCGCTCAAATGGGACACGGCCCCGGGCTCGTGTTTGGAAAACGCGCCGTATGACCCGCAAGAGGGCGCATGCGACCACGCTCGCCGGCCTCGTGCGGCGGACAAGGCCGATCTGGCCGCGGAGCCGTGCCTGGTGTTCCGTACGAGACTTCGGCAGGAAGGCGGATCAAACTCGACAGGCCGGCTCGTTCGCCACCGACTGGATCAGGCTGGCGGCGGCCTCCTCCTGCTCGCTCGTGCCGCGAATGCTCACCCAGACGCTGCCCTCCGCGCCGTAAATGCCGCCCGCCGCCACCAATCGTGCAGCCGCCCCCGTCAGCCCTTCGATCGCATCCAGCTCCGTGAAGACCGTCCCGGGCAGCGGCAACAGCCTCGGCCCGCTCGCGTCGGGGGCGTTCGAGCTCCTCGGCTAGTTCTCGCACGTCCTCCAGCACCCGCTTCTCCAGCCCCACCGGTACGATCATCTGCGCCCGCCGGCCGACCACCGCCCGGATTGCCGCGCCAGCCGTCCCGGTCTGCGGGTCGCCGATCAGGGCCGCCCCCTGTCCCCCCAGCAGGTCCAGAGTATTCGCGCCTTTGAGGATCACATCGCCGGCCTTGAGACCATCGGCTACGTCGAAGATCGTCTTGCCTTTCTGCCACACGCCGTCCACCAGCACCACGTCGCCCGGAAACGGACTGGCTACCGTCCGCGCATCAAAGCCCGGCGGAAACACCGTGCCTCGCCGGAACCCTTTGCGGTCAAACCCCTCAATACCCAGGCCCTTGAGGATCTCCTCAGCCACGTAGCCGTTCGTCGAACCGGCCACGATGAGCAGCGTGCCCTTCTTCAGGACCGCCTGCACCGCCGGGTGCGCAGCCATGCCCAACCCAATCAGTCGCTTGCCCATCACGGGTGTGATCGTGAACTGTTTCATGATATTGTCTCCACCACCTCCAGCATCTCCAGCAACGCCAGGTTCGTGTGATACAGCGGATCGCCCTCCGGCACAGCCGGCGCCTTGTCGACCACCTGCCCGGTCGCGCCGCTGATCGTCTGGAACGGGAAGAGCATATTGGCGCAATTGGGGTACTGGCTGAAATAGGCGTTGTGGCACCGGCACAGCACTCCACGCATTCCTGGCGGGTCTTCTCGTCACCGGCCACCTTCGCGCACCAGGCCGCCGCCCGCATCGTCTCCGGCAGGTTCCACCAGGGCATGTCGTCGTTGGTCGCCTGGCGGGTCCGCGTGTCGACCGCCTTGAACAGGCCAGGGTACCGGCTGTTCCAGCCCAACCGCGCCGCCGTAAGCAGCAGCGGTGGCATCTGGCGGTACACTCGGTCCAGCAGCTGCCGGCGCTGCAGCGTCTTGCCCGGGTCCATCTCCAGGCACGCCGCCGCCGACAGGCCCAGCCCGACAAACTCCGTCGCGTGGCCCGGGTCCAGGTAACTCTTCCGCTCACCCGTTGCGGCATCGACGTACTCCGAAAACACGGTCGTCGCTGGGTCGTAGTGCCGCTCGAACACGTTGGCCAGAAACTCCTCCGCCACCTGCAGGATCGTCGCCCGCAACTGCGCGTCCTCGCTCCGGCGATGCAGCAGCGAAACCGCCCCCAGCGTCAGCATCCGTGGGCCCTGGCCGATGTCCTTCGGCTGCTCCGCGAACTGGTCCACCCCGTAGCGGTTCTGGCGGATGTTCTCCACCGTCCGCATGAGCATGTCCATCCCCCGGCGGACGTAGTCCTCCGTGCCCGCCGCGATCAGCCCCTTGCCGCAGAAGCCTGTCCCCAGCCGACGAGATCCGCCCGTCTGCCTCGATCCGCTTGCCGTGCTCGTCAATCGCCAGCAGGTCGCGGTTGACCCGGAACGGGCAGCGGCCGTGGTTGCGGTCGGCCACTTTGATGATCGCGTCGGTCATGTTGACCACGATCTGGGCGAAGACCTCCTCCGCCTCGCGCCTCTCGGCGGCAGAGAGGTCCTCGAACTGCCCCAGCCGCGCCAAATGTCCCTGCAGCGCCTCGCTGCCGCGACCCAGGAACCACGCGAAGACCACCCGGTAACTCGCCTCCCCCAGGTCCCGCCCGCTGTTGGGATTGAACTTGGTGTCGACGTACGGCCAGTCCGGCTGGCGGCGGTGCCGCTCCAGCAGCAACCGGATGCCCGACACGATCGCCGCATCGTGGATGAACCGCCGGTAGCCCGGGGACTTCAGCGTCGCCAGCGATGCCTTCTCCAACTGCAGCGGTGTGTATGTCGAGTAGTCCCGCGCCATGGCCGCTCCTTTCTCGCTCGTCCCGTCCGGCACACTTGTCTACCGCAAAACAGCCTGTCCCACAACAGCCTGCGCCAACCGGAAAACGCCGGGTGCCATGGCCGCGTTGTTTGCGGCCATGCCGACCTGCGCACAGGAAGAACGCCGGGTGTCACGCCCGCGTTTTCTGCGGCCATGCCGACCCACAAACAAGAAGACACCGGCTGTGGAGTGGTCCCTGCGCGGACTCTTATCCCTTCCGCCACAGTCCTTCCTGCAGGCCGCAGCCATGCCCGCGGTAGACCTGCTTATTGGCCAGCCGGTGCTTGACCTCCGCGACAGCCACCCCGACGGCCGCCTCGATCGTCTTCTTGCCGAACTCCGCCGTCGCGTCCTGCGGAGCAAGCTTGCCGCCCGCGCCGACCAGCGGCTCTCCCTTGGGAGGCAGCAGCGACAGGTCCACCGTCTGCGGGTGCAAGTGCATCATGTGCGAGGTCTCCCAGCCCCCCGCGTGATCGCCGGCGCAGTCGAAATCGCTCCGCACCAGCAGGTAGTCCACGAACGCCCAGGCCAGCATCCCGTGATAGCGGCTGTAGCGGCGCTGGTTGAACTGCAGCACCGCCGCACGCGCATGGTCGATCAACGGATAGTGCCCCGCTACCAGCACCCCCACCTCAAAGCCCAAACTCTCCACCTCGGCCAGGATGTGCAGCAGCAGCTTATGATAGTTGATCGCCTGCTCAGTGGCCGGGAACGGCATCCGCTCCGGCAGGAAGTTGTCGGGGGATAGGGCCATGCCTTCGGCGATCTTGTCACGGTCCTTGGCGTTGGCCTCCATCAATCCCTCGCTGCGGCTCTCCCCGTACCACAGCGCCGGAAACACCAGGCCGCCGCCCCGCTGCGCGCAGGCGATGGCCACCCCCTCCGCCTGCAGAGTGTCCGTGCCGACGCAGTTGTGGAATCCGTGCCATTCCAGTGTCCCGATCGGGATGTATGCCGCGGAGCATTCCTTGCGCCGCTCGACGATCTGCGCCGGCCGGAGCATCTGGTACCGAACTTCGGGTCCTGGCTGCATGGGTATTATCCTTTCCTGTGACCGGCCCGGTTGGCGGCGTTCGCCCGCACCGACCGCTCGAAGCAATCATCCGGCAATTCCCGGCCGCCATGGTACATCCTCGCAAAGCACAGGATGTCCGGCCGCAGCGCCCGGTACTGCCGGCGTATCTCCTCGAAGTTCAGGTCGAAACAGACGATCCCGCCCAGCCGCCTGATGTCCGTCTCGACAACCACCGGCCCCGCTCCCGACGTCAGTCCCGCCGGGATCTCCCCATACGCCGTCAGGTTCACCTTGTGGTAGCAGCCCCGCACCGCCCCGCTGCGCCTTCGTCTTGAACAGCACCGATGCAGTCTTCACAAATCGCGCCATCGGGCACCTTACCCGACCAGCCGCTTGACCAGGAAGTCCTCATACGCCCCCAGGTCCTTCCACGCCGTCGCCACGTGCATCCGCTTGCCCTTCTTCTCGTCGATCACCGTGAAGCCGTCATCCGTCACGCGGATCGGCAGGTCCTCCATCACCACCAGAGTCTGGCCCAGCGCCAGGTACACCGCTACCGTGTCGAACAAGGTGCTGCTGCGGACGTCCACGTCAGCCGCCGACCAACCCCCCCGATGCGCCGTCCACGCCTGGTAGTTCTCCAGCAGCGCCCGGATCAGCGGGTCCTCGCTTCGCCGCACCGCCTGGTACTTCCGTCCCGTTCAGCTGCACCCGGCCGCACGTGTCCAGCGGCGTGATGGTCATGTCCCAGCTCGCCGAGAAGACCTCCTGGCACTCGCGCGTGTGCATCTTGACGTTGTACTCGGGGCAGGGCTTGTCGCCGGCCCCATATCCCATGCGGACGCTGCCGTGCATGCCGACGAACCGCGCCCGGCTGGCGATCCGCGGTTCGCGCCGCAGCGCCTCGGCGATGTTCGGGACCGGCCCGATCGCGATCAGCGTCACCGGCTCTGTCGACCCCATGATCGTCTCGATGATGGCCGCCACGCCGTCCTCGTGGACCTTCCCGGGATAGTTTTTCAGATCGTAGCCGTCCGACCACGTGCCCTGTACCCCGATCCGCCCCGGATAACGTATGCCCAAGCCCACAGCCACGTCCGTCCGCCTGGCCACCTCCAGCAGCTTGGCCACGATCCGGGCTCGATGCGCGGTGTCCGCCGTGTCCGAAACAACCAGTCTCAAATCGAGTTCCGGGCTCTTCAGCAGCATCGCCAGGGCCCACGTGTCATCGATGTCATCCCCAATATCCGTATCCAGGATGACGGGAATCCGTCTGCTATTACGAGCCTTTTCGCCCATACAGGTTATCCTCCCATGGCTGTCCATCGACCAGCGACAAGCTGCCCGATTCTCACCAGTTCCCGCAGTGCGTGCCACGATCCTGCCAGCTGGGTGGTATAGCCCTGCGTAGTCCCGGTCGGCCGCGACGCCGGCAGAGCCACGGTTGTAATGAGTACCATGACCGTGGCGCTGTCGTTTTCCGCCGCTCCACTTTCTCGCCGCACACCCGACCCTATTCTACTGGCCCGCCAAGTCCTTCGGCAATCGCCAGATGTCCCGACCTTCCAGCGCTCCCCCTGGCGTCAGGCGCCTTGGCGGAGTAAGCTGAATGCGTTACAATGCCGCCCCGAGTATCGGGTGTGGTTGATCGGAAATAGCGGATAGGTTGCGAATCGCCTATGACTGTTGTTGTCTGGCTTCTAGCTGCTTACGTAGTTGTGGGCGGCTTGTACTGGCTGCTCAACGCGCTGGTCGCGGTGCGGACCATCCGGGCCGTACCTCGCCTGGAGGATGTGCGCCCGCCGGACCCGGCTGTCTGGCCCAGGGTCTCCCTCATCATCGCCGCCTGTGACGAGGGCGATACGATCGAGGCCGCCATGGCCTCCCGCCTTCGCGAGGACTACCCCGATCTCGAATTCATTCTGGTAGACGATCGCTCCACCGACGACACCGGCCGGATCATCGACCGCGTCGCCGCGAGCGATCCGCGGGTCAAGCCTTTGCACATACGCTCGCTGCCGGACGGATGGCTCGGCAAGGTCCACGCGATGCACCAGGCTGTCCAGGTCGCAACCGGCGACTGGCTCCTGTTCACCGATGCCGACGTGCACTTCGCGCCCGGCACCATCCGTCGCACCATTGCCAACTGCCTGCACCGAAACCTCGATCACCTCGCTGCCTTCCCAGCCATGCAGTCCAGCACCTTCTGGCTCGATGTGGTGATGGCTGGTTTCCTGCGGCTCTTCTTCCTGGGCATCCGCGCCTGGGCCGTTGAGGACCCGGCCTCCAAGGCCTGCATCGGCATCGGGGCGTTCAACCTCGTTCGCCGCACAGCCTTCGATCGCACCGAAGGTTTCCCCTGGCTCAAGCTCGAACTCGGCGACGACGTGGCCCTGGGCATGCTGCTCAAGAGCCACGGTTGCCGCAGCAGCTTCGTCAACGCCCGCAAGCACGTCTCCGTCCGCTGGTACAGCTCCGTCCGCCAGATGGCCCGCGGCGCCGAGCGCGGCGGCTACACCGTGCTGGCCCGCTTCAGCCTCTTCCGCGCGATCAGCCTGGGAATGGCCATGCTCGCATTGGAACTGGCGCCGTTTCTGGCCATGTTTGCCCTCGGTATGCCCGTCGTCCAGATCGCCGGCGCCATTGCCGCGGTCGTCGCCCTGGCCACGACCGTGGCCGTGAGCCTCTGGATGGACCGCCCGATCCTGCCGGCCCTGCTGCTGCCGGCAGCCAGCGCGATCCTCTCGGGATTCGTCCTGCGGGCTGGCTACCTCGGCTATCACCGCGGCGGGATCCTCTGGCGGGGCACGCTCTACAAGAGCGAGGTCCTCCGCGCGGGGGCCCGCGTGCAGTTCCCCTCCCGGCCGGACCTGCCCAAGCTCGAGACCGTCTTCGCCGCGGCCGCCGCGCGCGGGTAAGCCGCTCGCGCCTGGCGCAAGAGCACACCAGACCCTCCCTCCGGTCGAATCTGGCGCACGTGTCCGATCAATATCTTAGCGAATCCCTCTACCGCTGGGTGTACACTGACGGCCGCTCCATGCGGATCGTTCCAGGTGACTGCGCCGCCGACCACGCCGCGCGCGACGCTCGCCGCAGCCAATAGCGCCGCCACCCCCAGGCACAGGGCCAATCTCCGTCTTCGCGACATGAACACGATACGTCCCCCCGCGCTGACAGCGCGCAGCCTCCATCCCGGTCGCTCAAATCGGCTGATCCTGACGGTCCCAAGCAACCGGCCTCGCGCGGCGCGGCACCATCAAGGTCTATATAGGATATGGATCCACCGGCGGCAAACGCCTCCGGGCCGGCAAGCGAACATGGCCGCCGTGTCTGATAATCGTTGTTGCCGACGCTGTCATTTGCCGATGCCCGGGCACTCAGGACTCAGGACTCAGCACTCAGCACTCAGGACTCAGCGCCGTCGTCCTACTCCACCGTAACACTCTTGGCCAGGTTCCGCGGCTTGTCCACGTTGCAGCCCCGGCACAGTGCCGCGTAGTACGCCATCAGCTGCAACGGCACCACCGTCACCAGCGGTTGCAGCGGGTCCGGCGTGTCCGGTACGTAGAAGACGTGGTCGGCCAGCCTGCGGATCTCCGTGTCCCCGTCAGTGGCCACCGCGATGATCCGTCCGCCCCGGCTGCGCACCTCCTCGATGTTGCTGACCACTTTGCCGTACTGCGCGCCCCGCGTGGCGATGAACACCGACGGCGTGCCCTTGGTGATCAGCGCGATCGGACCGTGCTTCATCTCCGCCGCCGGCATGCCCTCGGCGTGAATGTACGAGATCTCCTTGAGCTTCAGTGCCCCCTCCAGCGCGACCGGCCAGTTGTACCCCCGCCCCAGGTACAGCCAGTTCTCCCGGTCGCAGTACTTCTCCGTCACCTCGCGAATCTGCTCGGCGGAAGCCAGCACCCGTTCGATCCGCTCCGGTACCCGGGCCAGCTCGCGGATCAGCGTATCCGCGGCGCTCGGCGAGAGGTGCCGCTTGCGCCCCAGCCAGATCGCGATCATGGTCAGCACCGCGACCTGCGCGGTGAAAGCCTTCGTGCTGGCCACTCCGATCTCCGGCCCCACATGCAGGTACACGCCCGCGTCGGTCTCCCGGGCGATCGTCGAGCCCACCGCGTTGACCACCCCCAGCACCGTCGCGCCGCGCTCCTTGCCCTCCCGCAGCGCCGCCAGCGTGTCCGCCGTCTCCCCGCTCTGGCTGATCGTCACCAACGCCGTGCCGAACTCGATGACCGGATTCCGGTAACGGAACTCGCTGGCGTATTCGACCTCCGCCGGGATCCGCGCAAAGTCCTCCAGCAGGTACTCCCCGATCAGCGCCGCGTGCCACGCCGTCCCGCAGCCCGTCAAAATGATCCGCCGTGCCCGCGCCAGCTCCCGGTCCAGGCTGCGCAATCCCGCCCAGCACCACCCGGCTTTCGTGCAGGTCCAGCCGGCCGCGCATGCAGTTACGCAGCGCCGTCGGCTGCTCGAAGATCTCCTTCTGCATGTAGTGCGAGAACGTCCCCAGTCTCGATCTGCTCCAAACTCGAGCTCCAGGTTCTGGACCTCTTTGCTGACCCGCTGGGCATCCAGCGTCGTCGTGTGCAGCCCCGATCGTCCCAGCACCGCCATCTCGCCGTCCGACAGGTAGATCACCTGCGACGTGTGCTGCACGATCGCCGAGCCGTCTGACGCCACCAGATACTCGCCCGCCCCCACGCCGATGATCAGCGGGCTGCCCCGCCGCGCCACCACCATCTTGTCCGGCTCGTCGCCGCACAGCACCGCGATCCCGTACGTCCCCTGCACCTGGACCAGCGCCTCTCGCACGGCCGTCTCCAACTCGCCCGTGTACAGGTGGCCGATCAGCTGCGCCAGCACCTCGCTGTCGGTCTCACTGCGGAAGGCCACCCCCCGGCCTTCCAGGTACTGCCGCAGCGTCGCGTAGTTTTCGATGATGCCGTTGTGGACCAGCGCAATCCGCCCGCTGGCGTCCGTGTGCGGATGCGCGTTGACGTCGTTCGGGCTGCCGTGCGTCGCCCAGCGCGTGTGCGCAATGCCGATCGTGCTGGCCAGCTCCGGGCCCTTGCCGATCCGCTCCTCCAGGTTGCTGATCCGCCCGGCCGCCTTGCACACTACCAGCTGCCGGTCCTGAATGATCGCCAGCCCCGCCGAGTCATACCCGCGGTACTCCAGCCGCTTGAGTCCCTCCAGCAGGATCGGCTTGGCTTGCTGAAACCCGATATACCCGACGATTCCGCACATCCGTGTCCTCGCTTTCCCCGTGCAAAGGGCCATGCAACTGTCCCTAAGTCTATCGGAAACTTCGGCAAACTGCTAAATGTTGTGGAGGGTAGTAACGTGGACAGTTCCCTGGGCGACCGCTCGCAAAGCGCTCGTCCTGTGCAGGATTATTGGGCCTCAAGGGTTTGGACCCGGATTCTCTCTCCGGAAGCGGAGTGTATCGTCCCCGCTCACCCGCGCAGTCGCGTCGCGCTCAGCAGGTCCGCCAGCAGGTCTTCGTGCGGGTACGCGTGCCCCTTGTGCTGCCGGAACCCCTCCCCGAAAGCCGCCCCGATCTGCCCGCCGCGACGCTCGCACCACCGCTTCATCGTCAGGATGTACTCGTCGATCCCGTGCTGCGCCCGCAGCCACTCCCGCTGGCTGGCGTGACAGGCCAGCATTCGCTCTTTGTGCTCCATCGATGAACAGATGTCGACGATGATGTCCGGCTCCACCGCCCGACCGAAGATGTCCGTCCCCTCCAGCGGGTCCGCGTAGTACAGGTGCGGGATCGCGGGCATCGTCTCCGCCGGCCGATCCGACCCCGTCAGCACGTTCGGCGCAGGCGCCCGAAGCAGGCGCTGCGGACCAGCCGGCTGGTCATCTCGTGGTCCATCATGTAGTCGTCGGGCGAATGCGTGATCACGATCTCGGGCCGCGCCCGCCGCACGATCTCCACGAACGCCCGCAGCGTCGGCGCGTCGTAGCACACAAACAGGTCCAGGCAGCCCGCGCAGTCGTACCGGCCGTCCAGCAAGGCCGCCGAACGGACTGCCTCGTCGTGCCGGATCCGCGCGATCTCGTCGGGCCTCTGGACCATCGTGCCCGCGTCACCCGCCGTGGCTGTGGCGATGACCACCGCGTAGCCATGTTCCCTGTGCAGCCGCGCGAGCGTCCCCGCACAAAGGATCTCCGCGTCATCGGGATGGGCCATGAACGCCAGCACCGTCCGCCCGGGACCTTGCGCCATGATCGTTACACCTCCACTGCTCGTTTCGCTGTCGATCCTTCCGGCACGATGTCCCGATTATAACGCCCATCCCCCCGCCCCGCAGCAGGACCCGCTTCGACCGTTGCCGTTGCTGTCGTGCCAACCCGACCCAGGACGCCGTTGCTGTTGTTGCCGTTACTGACCACTGGCCACTGCTGTTCCCTGAACCCCGAACTCTGTTGTTGCCGTTTCACTTTGTCACATTGCCATACTGTCACATTGTCATCGGCTGTCCGCCGTTCACCTCCTGGCCAGCGTCCCCGCGAACGCCGCCGGCCCCGCCACCAGCGTCGCACTCGACGTTGGCAACGTGGTCCGTCCCGTCCACAGGATCGTGCCGTCGGCCTGCAGAGCCGCCGTTCGTTGAAACGTCCCCGATATCTGCGCAGTCGACGCCCCCCGGCAGGCCACGTCCACCCGCAGTTCGATCGAGTAGTCCCGCGTGCCGTACGATACGCTCGTCACTTCCGCCCGCACGTCCTTGATCGTGACGCCGCCTCCCCCGCACGGGCACCGCACGAACTCGAACACCGCCGAGTCCCCCACCGATAGCAGCCCCTTCGTCCCCAGCGCCAGCACCTCCTCCCCGTCCCCCACGCACAGGTCCAGCAGCTCCGGACGGCCGGATTCGTCGAACGTCAGCGTCGTTGGCCGCGTGAAGGCATACAAGGTCCCGGTTACCCCGTTGATGGTCTGTTCGATCGTGTACGCAGCCGTCCCGCCCCACAGCCCAGCCAGCTGGTTCAGGCCGAACACCTCGACCAGAGTGAGCAGGTCCAGGACGTCCACGACTCCGTCGCCGTCGAAGTCGCACTCGGGCATCCATCGCGGATCGCCGGGTTGGCTGCCGAAGGCCGCGATCATGTACAGCAGGTCGATCACGTCCACCAGCCCGTCCCCGTCGATGTCGCCGGGGATGCCTGTGATCGTTACCGGCACGGCCTGGGCGTTGTTCGTCTCGTTCGTCTCGTCGACCGTGTCGAGCGAATCCGCCAGCACCCATAGCAGGTAGTCTGCCCGAAGCCGCATACGTCACGTCGTACTGCAGAACCACGCTCTGGCCGCTGTCCAGGCCCGCTGCCCACTGCCCGGCGTCCGAGCCCGTCGCGTCCTGCGGCTCTGCGGCGGAATCTCTCCACAGGTCGACGCGGAACGGCCCGGCCGCGCTCTGGCCCTGGTTGCGGATCGTGACGGCCGCCGACAGCTGACGCCCCGTCGGCGGGTGCTTGTTAATCGCGTTGACCCGCTCGACGATCAGGTCCGGCTTGGAGGGCTGCACCTCCACCAGCAGATTGTAGAGGTTGTTGCTGAGGTCGGGGTCGATCTGGCCGTCCGTCGGGGTCACCATCGCCCACAGCGAGTACGTGCCCGGCTGGGTGTAGACCACATTGAAGGTCAGGTCGACGGCGTTCTGCGGGTCCGGCAGGAGATTCACTACGCCTTGGTGAAAGTCGCTCCCCCCCGTGTCCAGGGGTGCTGTCGCCCGGTCCTGCCAGATGTCCACCTGCGCGGCCGCAGCCGGCGTGGTCCCGCGGTTCTCGATCGTGACCACGACCTGCAACGGCTGGCCCGCGGTTGGTCCCGGCAAAGGTGCAGAACACGTCACGCACGCCACCCGAAGGTCCAGCCCCTGCCATCGTACATAATCCTGCCCCGTACAGTCCTGCAGTACGTCGCTGTAGGTTTGCCGCGCCGGAGTGAACCGCCAGCCGGCCTGCGTCGGCGTCACCGTGCCGCTCCAGCCGTAGCTCACCGTGCCCTCGTAATACCCGTTGGCATCCGTCACCGGCGGCCCGGACAGACCCGTCATCTGTACCCCGGCTGCGCCGCTGCCGTTGCCGTCCCGCACGTACCCGCTGATCTTGAACGTTATCTGCGACGCCGTGTAGTCCTCGTTCTGCAACGTCGCCGTGACGTTGCTGTAGACCCGGCTGCCCGGTGCGAACGTATACCCCGGCCGCTGCGGCGCGACCGTCCCTGACCAGCCGATCGGGACGCTGGCGACGTAGTAGCCGTTATCGTCAGTGACCGGATTGCCCGCCAGCCCCTGCATCACCACCGCCGGCAAGGCGTCGCCGTTGGACATCCTCACGTATCCGGAGATCGTCACCGCCGCCGATGTGCTGACGTGAACCAGTACGGTCTGCGTCTTGGGATACCCGGCTGCGAACTCCAGGTTGTTGCCGTCCGCGGTTACCGTGAGCTGGTACGTGCCTTCCTGGGCCGGCGCCGTCAGATGAAACGTCGTCGAGGCCGCCGCGCCGAGGTACGGCAGGTTGCCCACGAACCGTGCTGCGTCAGACTCGGGGCCGAAGCTGCCCGGCGGCAAACCGGTCGGGCCGATCGCCTTCATCCGTGTCCCGGTGGCCAAGTACCCGCCCACGTTCGTGACGGTCGCCGTGATGTCGAAGGTCCCGGATGGCGGCACTTCGTATGCCGTCTGGGCCACCGCCAGTCGCAGCGCCGGCGACTTCAATATCACGTGCCCGACCAGGCCGTACCGCTGTTGGCCGTATTGGAGCGGGTCCGCAAAGCTGGGCGAGTCCGCGAACGTGACCCGCGCGATCCACAGCCCGCTGGGCGGGTCCTCGATCACCATCTTCTCCAGCGGACTTCCGCTGGTGACCCCCGGTGCCAGGTGCGGCAACCGCGTCGCCCCATCCGGACCGATCAAACTCAGTTCCAGGTCGTCCTGCAGCGCCTTGGCTACGCTGCCCGCCCCCGGTACGTCGTTGTACGCCAGCGTGACCGCCAGCTTCTTCGTCCCCACCGGGACCTGGATGATCCATTCGTTCTTGCGAGCATCTTCCGTGACCGTCCCCTCGGCGAACAACACCCGCTGGCTCTCCCCCGCGTACGCGCTGGTCACCGAATACCCGTTGACCATCCCGTAGCCGACCCGCGTGCTCGCGTAGCCCGCCAGACCGTCCGTCGAATTGTCCCGCGTCGGAATCGTTACATTGATCAGCAACGCCTTGAGCAGTTCGCTGTGGATGTCCGGCTTCCACTGCTCGATCTTGGCGCACACCCCCGCTACGTGCGGCGCCGCCATGCCCGTGCCCGACAGCCGCGTGTACAGGTCGTTGCTCGGCCACTCATCCCCCGTTGCGATCCCGTCCGGCGTGCTGTTGGCAACCACCACGCCGTGGATGTTCCCGTCCGTTCCGCCCCCAGGCGCCGCCAGGTCCGGCTTGAGCCTGCCGTCGTCCCGCGTCGGCCCCGGGTTGCTGTACCGCGCCCACTCGCCGATGTTGTCCGCCCCGTACGAGACGTACGCGACCGCCCCCACCGCCAGGACGTTCTTGCCCAGGGCCGGGTTCGTGACGTACAGCCCGTTGTCCCCGCACGCCGCCACGATCACCGCGCCGCCGCTGTCCGCGTAGCCGTCGAACGCCGCCGTGTCGCTGGTATACGCGTACGGATCCCCGCCGAAACTGTACGAGTGATTCGAGATCTGGATCCCCGCCGCCTGCCACGCCGCAAACGCCGATGCGTAGCTGTTCGCCGTGCTCTTGAACAGTATGTCCGCCCCGCTGGCCACCCCCATCGCCTGGTACGTACACCCCAGGTCCACCGGCCCGCTGCCTGCCAGCACCGAGCAGACAGCCGTCCCCTGCTGGCCGACCGTGTCCGTGTCGCTCCCGGCTAACACGTGCCAGAACAGGTCCGGATGCCCCGCGAGAACCCCGAAATCCCGCACCCCCACCGCCACCCCCGTCCCGTCGTACGTCGTATCGAATGACAGGACCAGTTCCCGGCTGTCATCCGGCTCGAAGCCCAGACCCCCGGCTGCCCCGGCCGGCGCCGTCGAGATCTCCCGCGCCGCGCCGCCCGTCCCGGCCAGATCCGCCCCGCTGTCCCGTATGACGGCAGGGGCCGCGCCGGCAGCCGCCGCGTCGCCCGGCTGCGTCTGCACCTCCGGCGATTCCTCCACCGGTGGCGGCTTGTGATAGAATGCTGAAACCGCGCCCGCCCCCGCCTGGACCGGCGCGTCGTCCCGGACGGTGCCATTCCCGCCTCTGGGTACCGTCGCAGCGAACACCAACGCTAGCGCCGCAGCAACCGCCCAGCCGGCAAGGACCCCGGCCCTTCGCCTGTGACTCCCCATCGTCCCGCCTTCCACCCTGGTCTTGAGGATATTCGGCGCACACAATCGCTCTGGCGCGGCTGTGCTGCCGGCTTGGGACGGCTACACCGGCCCTGCGTGTTGGAACGACTCCCCCAACGGATTCGCACCTGGTTGCCCGGGTGCCACCTGATTGTTCATAGCGCGACCGTCGCGGTCAAGGACATCCGCGAGCCTCACGCATTCTCAAACGCCAGTGACTCGCTCAGGCGCGGATCGCGAATCGCAAGCAGCGGCCGGCCCGACATCCACAATAGCGACCCAGCCGCACACAACCCCCCGACCCCCACGAACGTAGCCACATCCACCCACCCCGGCGCCACGCGCGAGGCGCTCCACTCCGGCATGATCAGCCAATACACGTCCAGCCAGTGCATCCCTAGTATCCACAGGCACATGGCCCCCAATAGCCACGGCCTCCGCTTCGGCCACCGCGAGATCAGCGCAAAGAACGGGAGGAAGAAGTGCCCCACCACCAGCAGCAGGCTCACCGTTGCCCACGGCCCGTGCGATCGCCGCTGGTACCACTGCGTCTCCTCCGGGATGTTGCCGTACCAGATCAGCATGTACTGGCTGAACGCGATGTACGCCCAGAACACGATGAACCCGAAGGTATACTTGCCCAGGTCCTGGTAGTGGTCCGCCGTGATCGCCCGCGTCAGCCGCCCCGACGCCTGCACCAGCACCGTGACCACCGACAACAGTGCGAAGCCGCCCACCACGCAGCCGCTGAAGTAGTACACCCCGTAGATCGTGCTGTACCAGAACGGGTCCCGGCTCATCATCCAGTCGAACGCCGCAAACGTCAGCGTCACCCCGAACGCGATGACCGCCACCGGCGCCAGCCTCTCCAGCCGCCGCGTCAGCCCCACCTCGCCCGTCGCGTCCTGCCGGCTGGACACCGCCAGGTAGTACCACGAGATCGACAGCCACACCCCGAAGTACACGATCGCCCGCGCGACGAAAAACGGTACGTTCAGGTACGACCGCTTCCCGCGCAACAACTCCGCCAGGTGCTCGCCCATCCCCGCCGGCGGACCCACCCACGGATACAGATACCCCATCCCCCATAGCATCGGCACAAGCAGCAGTCCCAGCACCGGCAGGCACGCAGCTATTCCCTCCGCCAGTCGCCGCACCACCACGCTCCAGCCTCGCGTGCACCAGGTGTTCCATCAGGACCAGGAACAACCCGCCCAGCCCCAGACTCAGGAAGAAGCAGTAGCTCGCCAGGTAGCTGGTGAAGAACCGCGCCGCGCCGCCGCCATCACCACCGCGCGCGAGCAGCCCCGCCGCCGCCAGCCCTACTGCCCCCGCCGCCGCGCAGCCCCACGCCAGGCCGTACCCGCCCCGGCCCAGCCACACGTTCTCTCTACCTTCCGCTGCTTCTGCCATATGTGAATTCCGTCAACCGCCCTGCTGCCTGCACTCACTGGACCCTGCCGTTGCTGTCATTCCCTGAGTCATCAACTCCGGACAGCCTAGCCAAGCCTGTCATTCTCAGGGCCAGGGCCGAGCTCGGTGCGCGAAGGGCACGTCCCAGGCCCGAGGAATCTTGCCGTTGCTCTCGTAACGACCTCCCCAAGAGAAGTCGTTGCCGGCTGTCCCCTGTAACCTGTTCCCTGTACCCTCTGTCCTCTTTTCCTGAACCCTGAACCCTGAACCCTTCCGTTTCACATTGTCAGATTGTCAAATCGTCAAATTGTCACCTTGTCAGCTGTTCCCGTCTCTCCACCGGCACCATCTCCACCGGCGCCGCCTGGCTCAGCTGCAGCGCCCGCACGTACGACACGATCGCCCACCGGTCCGCCGTCGGCACCTGCTCGCCGTACGACGGCATCGTCCGGATCCCGTTGCTGATCGTGTTGAAGATGTGCCCGTTGCGCCGCTCCCGCACCACCGCGTCCCCCAGGTTCGTCGGCATCACCCACGTCTCGCTCGACCGCGCCTGCCCCGCCGCCGCCACCGGACCCTCGCCTGAGCCGTCCCAGCCGTGACATGGCGTGCAGTAGATCCCGAACCGCGCCTGCCCCACGCGCCACCAGCGCCTGTGTTACCGGCATCGGGAACCCCCCCGCCCAATCTCCGCCCGAAATCCCCTTGTACAGATACGTGTCCAGGTCCGCGTGACCGACCGCCACTACCCCAGCCACCAGCGGCCGCATCGCCCGGTCGTCCAGGAACAACGGGTTCGCCCGCTGCGGCAGGAACTTCGGCTGCACCACCATGTCCGGGATCAGCAGCACCTGCGTGTTGTCCGACGGCGTCACCCGCGCGGGCAATCAGCAGCGGCGGTACCAGGGCGGCTGCCGCCAGCACCACGGCCGCCGGCAGCGCGTATCGCCGCACGACCGCCGGCAGCACCGGCCGGCCCGTCTCGACGATCGTCTCGATCCCGATCGCCCCCGTGGATTCCAGCAGCGCCTGCGTCCGCGCCGCGTCGAACCTCGCGTCCCGCGCCTCCACCCCGAGGAAGAACCGGTCCGTCGTCACCCGCGTCGCAAACGCCCGGCTGCCAAACACGCCGTGGTATAGCGCCGGCAGCTTGTTGAACATCAGCATCCCCACAAACGCCGTGATCGCGCTGAACAGCACCGTCACCTCGAAGATGATCGGTATATACGGCGGCAGCGCCAGCATCGGCTTGCCGCTGACCACGTAGGGATAGTTGAAGGCATTCATCCACCACTGCATCAGCAGCGCGAGCAGACCCCCCGTCATCCCCGCCCCGAACACCACCCACGGCAGCCGTGTCCGTCGGATGCCCATCGCCTCGTCCAGCCCGTGTACCGGGATCGGCGTGTATGTGTCCCAGCACACGTACCCCGCGTCGCGCACCTTCTGCGCTGCCGCCAGCAGCGGCATCACCCCGTCATATTCAGCCAACAGGCCGTATACCGCGCCCGGCGGCGCCGCCGCAGCCGCGTCGGCATCCGCCGGCAGATCAGGATGGCTGCTCATCGCTCACCGCCTTGTCACCTTCACAACGTGCCGCATCGTCAAGAACTCTCCTGGGTCTCCTCGTGGCCTTTGCTCCCTGTATTCGTGTCCGCGACTGCCGCCTGTCCCCTGTAACCTGTCCCCTGTAACTTCTGTCCTCTTTCGCTGAACCCTGAACCCTGAACCCTGAACCCTGAACCCTATTCCCTGTCCCCCATCCCCTCCTCTCGCCCCTCGCCCCTCGTCCCTCGCCCCTTCCGCTTCCCCCTGCTTGCCGTCCCCTGTCCCCTGTCCCCTGTCCCCTCCCCATGCCCATGCGGTATCTCCCCCCAATACTGCCCCAGCCCGTGGTGCGGCCCGTGCTCCAGGTGCGCCTGCGGCATGATGCTCTTGACCTCCGCCATCGCCACCATCGGCAGGTACCGGATGAACAGCAGAAACAGCGTCAGAAACAGCCCGAAGCTCCCCGCCAGCGTGAGAAGGTCCACCCACGTGGGCCGGTAGTACCCCCAGCTGCTCGGCAGGAAGTCCCGCCCCAGACTCGTCACGATGATCACGAACCGCTCGAACCACATCCCCACGTTCACCAGCAACGACACCACCCACAGCGCCAGCAGGTTCGTGCGGACCTTCTTGCTCCACAGCACCTGCGGCGCCAGCACGTTGCACGTCATCATGATCCAGTACGCCCATGCGTACGGCCCCATCATCCGGTTCAGCGACGTAAACCGCTCGTACAGGTTGCCGCTGTACCAGCTCGTCCAGAACTCCACCCCGTACGAGTACGCCACCATCAGCCCCGTCGCCAGCATGATCTTGGCCATGTTGTCCAGGTGCCGCAGCGTCACGATATCCTTCAGGCCGAAGTACTGCCGCGCCGGAATGATCAGCGTCAGCACCATCCCAAAGCCCGAGAAGATCGCCCCCGCCACAAAATACGGCGGGAAGATCGTCGCGTGCCAGCCCGGTGACTGGCTGACCGCGAAGTCGAAACTCACCACGCTGTGCACGCTCAGCACCAGCGGTGTCGCCAGCGCCGCCAGGATCAGGTACGCCGTTTCATAACGGTGCCAGTGCCGCCCGCTCCCCCGCCAGCCCAAACTCAGCACCCCGTACACCGTGTGCCGCAGCCCCGTCCTCGCCCGGTCGCGGAACGTCGCCAGGTCCGGAATCATCCCCATGTACCAGAACAGCAAACTGACCGTGAAGTACGTGCTCACCGCGAAAACGTCCCAGATCAGCGGGCTCTTGAACTGCGGCCAGACCATCATGTAGTTCGGGTACGGGAACAGCCAGTACGCGTACCACGGCCGCCCCAGGTGCAGGATCGGAAACAGCCCCGCGCACACCACCGCGAAGATCGTCATCGCCTCGGCGAAACGGTTGATCGCCGTCCGCCACTTCTGCCGGAACAGGAACAGGATCGCGCTGATGAGCGTCCCGGCATGTCCGATCCCCACCCAGAACACGAAGTTGACGATCGCGAACCCCCACGCCGTCGGGATCATGATCCCCCAGATGCCAACCCCCACCAGGAACAGGTACGCGATCATCGCCAGCAGGACCAGCGTCAGCCCCGACGTGATCCCGAAGGCGATGTACCACGCCCGCGGCGGCCGCGCCGCCTCCGCCACCCGCGAGACCGTCTCGGTCAAACTTGCCAGGTCGTGGTCCCCGGTCACCAGCACCGCCGGCCTGCCCGGTTCAATCGCCGTATTGTCAACTTCCCCAAGTTCCGCCATCTATCCCGGATTCCTCACCCTAGCCATATGCAGCGATCGCGGCCGCGTATTGAGCTCCGCCAGCACCGCGTACGACCGCCTATCTCTCTGCAGCTGCGCCACCCGGCTGTTTGGATCGTTCAAATCCCCGAACACGATCGCCCCCGTCGGGCACGCCTGCCCGCACGCCGTCGTGAATTCCCCGTCCGCAATCCCCCGCCGCTCGTTCTTGGCCGCGATCTTCGCCGCCTGGATCCGCTGCACGCAGTACGTGCACTTCTCCATCACCCCCCGGCTGCGCACCGTCACGTTCGGGTTGAACTGCATCCGCCGCATCATCGGCGGCCGGTACATGTAATGATAGAAGTTGAACCGCCGCACCTTGTACGGGCAGTTGTTCGAACAGTACCGCGTGCCCACGCAGCGGTTATACACCATCTGGTTCAGCCCGTCCTCATTGTGAAGCGTCGCCGCCACCGGGCACACGCTCTCGCACGGCGCGTTCTCGCAGTGCACGCAGAACATGGGCTGGAAAGTCACCGGCGGATTTCCCGACTCGTCCCGGAAGTACCTGTCGATCCGCAGCCACTGCATCTGGCGCCGCCGCCGCACCTGGTCCCGCCCGACCACCGGCACGTTGTTCTCCGCCTGGCAGGCGACCACGCACGCATTGCAGCCGATGCACTTCTGCAGGTCGATCGCCATGCCCCACTTGTGCTCGTCGTACGCGTACCCCTTCCACAACTGTTCGGGCTTGGCCCCCTGTGCCCCCTCCCGCCAGTCCATCGGCAACTTCGCGAACTCCGCCAGCGTCATCTCGCTGACCAGGTGCTCGAGCCGCTCCGCAGTGCCTTGCTGCCCGATCGAGTCCGCCTTCCACCGCTCCTGCGTCATCGCCAGCGGATACACCTGCCCGGCTGGCCGCACCGTCACGCCGTCCGCCACGTGCAGCGCCGCCGTCGTCCGCAGCGCGTACGCATCGAAGCCCACGCCGTTGCCCACGTCCCCCGCTGCCTTCCGCCCGTACCCCAGGCTTACCCCCAGCGAGTACTCCGCCTGCCCCGGCAGGATGTACGCAGGCCCGGCGATCCGCGCCCCCGCCCGCTCCACCTCGACCATCTGCCCCTGTGTGACCCCCAGCGCTGCAGCCGTCTCCGGCCCCATCAGCACCACGTTGTCCCAGCAGACCTTCGTCATGATGTCGGGCGTTTCCTGCAGCCAGCCGTTGTTGGCGAACCTCCCGTCATAGACCTTCCGGTCCTCGCGGAACACGACCTCCAGGTTCCGTGGCCCCAACACCGCCCGCGCCTGCACCCGTCCGGTCGCTCCAGCCACCGCCTCCGCCCGCAACTTGGGCCTCTGTTCAGCCAGCGATGTTCCCGCCATCACCCCGTCGCTAAGCAGCTTCCGCCAGGCCGCCTCAAACTCGCCCTCGCCCACCATCGGCCTCGCCGTTCGCCGTACGATCTCGTAACCGCTGAGTGCCGGCGTCTCGCAAACCTGGCTCAGCAGTTCAATCGCCTGCGCCCGTCGTACAGCGGCCGAATCAGTGGCTGTGCCGGCCCATACGTCCCGTCGTACGACCGCGTGTCGCCCCACGCCTCCAGGTAGTGCGCCCGCGGCAGGTGCCACGTGCACCGCTGCGACGTCTCGTCCCGATACAGACTCAAGTGAATGCTCGTGACTACCTTGCCCAGCGCGGCCGCGAAGTCCAGATCCGCCGGCGCGTTGTAGACCGGGTTGCCTCCCAGGATCAGCAGCGTCTCCACCCGCCCGCCCCGCATCTCTGCCACCCGCGCCGTGATCGCCTCCACGTGGCTTAGCCGATCCCCCTCCGGATCCTCGCTGTACCAGACCGTTGCCCCGATGTTGCCCAGCGCAAAGTTCAGCACATGGACCAGCGAATGGACCTCCGGTGGCTGACCCTCCCCAGCGATCACGATCGACCGACCCCGGTTGGCCATCAGGTCCCGAGCCGCCCCCTCCACAAACGCCGGCGCCTTGCCCGCCCCGACCTGCCCCCGCGCCGCCTCCACCACCCCCGCCGGAAGCGCAGCTGCGCCCGGCCGGCGCTTGCAAGTGTGGCCAGGAGCTGCGCCGTGACCTGCAAAAGGCTACCACTCGGCACACTCAGCCGCTCATCCGCCATGGCTCCGGTGTTGCTGTAAGTGCTTTCCGCGACATACAGCCGGCTCATCTCTGGCTTATCGGACCCTGGTGTATGCGCAGCCATGAACGCCTTCGCATAAGCCACCGCCGCCGGATGACTTACAAGAAAGTCGCTGTCCAAGCTGACCACCACCGCAGCCCTGTCGAAGCGGTAGTGCGTCCGGTAATAGCCCCCAAGGGCCAGCGCCGAGCCCGCTCTCCCGTTGTCCTCGCTGACCGGCTCCCACTCGTACCACCGCGCCTGCGGATACGCCCGCGCAAACCGCTCCCGCATGTCCTTTACGCTCGGCGAACTGCTGGCCTCGCTCAGGACGCACAACCCTAAGCCCCCTGTCTGCCGTAGCTTGGCGAAATGCTCCCGCGCGAACTTGTCGAACTCCTCCCACCGCTGCTCGAAATGCTGCCGGTCCACTACCTGCACCGGACTTTTGCTCCGGTCCGGGTCGTACAGGTCCAGGATGCTCGCCTGCGCCAGCGCGTCGCTCGCACCCCGGTTAGCTGGGTGTTGCGGGTTGCCGTCCACCTTGATCGGTCGGCCGTCATAGCTCGTAACCACAAGACCTTGCGCTCGCCCGCCGATGTCCATGCTCGTGGCGAAATACAGCGGCTTGCCCGGCACGATCTCCCCCGGCCGGTGCGCGTACGGCAGGATGTTCTCCTGCGGCCACCGGCAGCTCGTCAGCCCCGCCAGCCCCGCCCCAGCCGCCATCAACTTCAAGAACGCCCGCCGACTGGGCTGGTCCGGCGGGAGCGGGGCATCGTCAAATCCATCGTTCATCACCAGGATACCTTGTCCTGCACTGTTGACTGTTGACTGCTAACTGCTGACGACAAGCAACGGACAACGGACCCCCGCTCTACCGATGGCACGTCGAGCAACTCGTCGGGGGATTGATGTTGTACCTGAAGTCGCAGCTGCTGGCCCAGCACGACCTGCTCCTCCGCGGGCACGTAGTCCATGGTCGTTACCTCTTCCGGCGGCCGCAGGTACGCCTCGGGCTGGCGATGGCAACTCAGGCACCAGTCCATCGTCAGCGGCGCAACCTGCGTCACTACGGGCATCTTGTCGATTCGGCCGTGGCACGACACGCACCCCACCCCGCGAACGACATGCGCGGAATGGTCGAAGTAGACGAAGTCGGGCAGGTTGTGCACCCGGACCCACGGCACTGGCAACCCCGTCGCGTAGCTTTGCCGCACCGGCAGGAGCTGCTCGCTGGCCGGCAGAATTCGCGTGTGGCAGTTCATGCACGTCTGGGTGGGCGGCACGGCTGCCATGGCGGCGATCTCCACCGTGTTGTGGCAATAGCGGCAGTCCATCCCGAGCAGGCCGGCGTGCTGCTGGTGCGAGTAGGGGACCGGCTGCTCGGGCTGATAGCCTATGCGCTGGGTCCCGGCGCAAACAGGTAGACCAGGATGGCCACCACGTAGCTCAGGCCGACGACCACGCCCAGCGCGGCCATCGCCAGCGCCTTGTTGGCCCATCTAGGGAAGGTGAGTGGAGCAGCCGGCTCGCTAGTCATGGCACAGATCGTCGGAACTCCGGCAACCGGCGTCCAGGCATGGCGATACCGCGCCGGCTGCGTCGACAGTTACTCGGAAACGGCATTTTCCCATGGGACACGTGCGGCCTGTCCGGTTCGTCCGGATTCTAGGCGCCTCTGTGTCGAAAGTGTATTCGGCTGATGATCTTGCGGCAATAGCCGACGATCTGGATCGGCTCCGGCGGGGCTCCCCGGATTCATTCCTTCGGGCGCGGCACGGCCCCTTTGCCTGCGGTCGTCGCGGCCGGGGAGGCCGCCAACTCCGGGTCTCTCCTTTGGTCCGGGGTCTCGGCTGCTAAAAAATCAGCACTTTTTCTTGACTTCCACCCGTCCGTGTGCTAAATTATTAGCATCCATGGCCGCGAGAGGCTACCTTGCGGCCCCCGTGGCACATATACCAAAGGAGAAGCCATGCCCGGCAAGTCCAACGTCCAGCTGAGCCGGCGCGAACGCCAGATCATGGACATCATCTATGCCCGCGGGCAGGCATCCGCCGGCCAGGTCCACGAGGCGCTGGAGGACCGCCCGAGCTACTCGGCGGTGCGGGCCCTGCTGCGGATCCTGGAAGAAAAGGGGCACCTCCGCCACAAGACAGCTGGCAACAAGCACATCTACCTGCCCGTCCGGTCCCGTCGCCAGGCCGCCCAGTCCGCCCTACAGCGGCTGCTCCAGACCTTCTTCGGCGGCTCGGCCGAGCAGGCTGTGGCGGCACTGCTGGAATCCGCGGACACGCGTCCGAGCGACCAGGAGCTCGACCGTCTGGCCGAACTGATCGAAAAGGCCCGCAAGGAAACCCACTGACATGTCCCCCCTGATCCCCATCGGGCAGGCCTTCGGTATGCATCTTGCAACGGTCCTCGTGGACGCAGTCGTCAAAGGCTGCATCGTCCTTGCGGCAGCGGGCGGACTGGCCCTGCTGCTGCGACGAAGCAGCGCCGCCCTGCGCCACCTGACCTGGGGCGTGGCCATCTGCAGCCTGTTGTGTCTGCCGATCCTCTCAGCCGTGTTGCCGCGCTGGCAGGTGTGGGTGGCGCCGGAGGCGATCCGTCCGATCCTCGCACCCTCTATGGCGGGGGAACAGCCGGCTGCGCCGCAGGTTCTGCCTGTGACACTCCAGTCTACAGCTGCGCAACCGCACGCGTCTCCGTCGGCGGATGCCGATGCCTCTGAAACCGCGATCGCCCCCGCGGTGTCCCCTCTGCCTGCACAGCCGCTGCCTGCCGCAGCCCCGGCGCCGGCGTTGCACTGGACGACGTGGCTGCTCCTCGCTTGGTTGGTCGGACTGATCGTCCTGACCGTGCCCCTCCTCGTCGGGGACACTGCAATCCGCCGGACGATGAGACAGGCCCAGCCAGTCGGCGGTGATATCCTGGCCCTGCTGGAGGACCTCCGCCGGCAGCTGCGGATCGGCCGGGCCGTGCGGCTCCTGCAAGGCGGGCCGTGGCAGATCCCGCTGACGTGGGGATTGCTGCGGCCCGTGGTGCTCCTGCCGTCCGAGGCGGCGTCCTGGCCGTTGCAGAGGCTCCGGCTCGTCCTGCTGCACGAGCTGGCACACGTCCAGCGGGGCGACTGGCTGCTGCAGCGGATCGGCGCGATCGCGCGGGCGGTCTACTGGTTCAACCCGCTGGTCTGGCTGGCGGTGCGGGCGATGCGCCGCGAGGCGGAGCAGGCCTGCGATGACCGGGTGCTGGCTGCCGGCTTCGGCGCGGTCGAGTACGCCTCCCAGCTGCTGGAGATCGTGCGGAACCTGCGCCTGGTGCGGCCAGCGTCCGCCGCGGCGGTGGCGATGGCCCGGCCGTCGACGCTGGAGGGGCGGATCCGCGCGATCATCGACCCTCGGCGCCGCCGCGGGGTCCTCACGCGGGCGAGTCTACTGGCGGCTGTGTTGCTGGCAATTGTGCTGGTCATCCCGCTGGCAACCCTGCGGGCGGGCGGCGCAACATCCGCAAGCGGCGCCCCATCTGCTGGCGCGGCCATTCCTGCCGGTGCGCCAACCACGGCGTCGGCGGCCGCCGCCGCACCGGCCGCGGTACCGGTCCCGGCCGCGGTGCTGGACTTCCATCTGGTCGACGGCAGGACCAACCAGCCGCTGCCGGAACGTCCCGCTGACGATCTTCATCAACAACGACAAGCAGACGGCCCGGACGGATGCCAAGGGCAACTACCAGCTGCCGCTGCCGGCCCCTCCGCCGCGGTCCCTTTATATTACCGCCCAGGCATCCGGCCTCGTGCCGATGGCGGTCATCTTCGACAACCAGCAGCCGATCCCGCCGACTACACCCTCGTGCTGCCGCCGGCCTTGCCCATCGGCGGCGTCATTCAGGATGAGCAGGGCAACGGCATCCCCGGGGTCTCGGTCAGCGTCAGCATCGCCAAGACCATGCCCAGCCGCCTCGAACGCGTCGAGATCCACGATGCCAAGGTCGTCACCGATGCCTCCGGCCGATGGCAGTACGACTCAGCCCCCAAGGACCCCGACAAGGTCTACGTGGCCCGCAAGCACCCGGACTACATCGGCGATGACTACGTGCAGAGCATGGCGCCGGTCATGGTGATGAGGAAGGGCGTGGCGGTGACGGGCCGCGTTGTCGACGACGCCGGCAACCCCATCGAGGGCGTCGAGGTCATCCAGGGCAGGGACCGCTGGGGCACCAGTTTTCCCAGCACCCGCACCGATGCCCAGGGGCAGTTCCGCTTCGGGCAGGTCAAGCCCGGCGAGGAACTGATCCTCACCGCGCAGAAGCCAGGCTACACCCCGGACCTGCAGCGGCTGCCGACCGGGCCGGACGCCGTGCCCGTGGAGTTCCACCTGGGACCTGGCCGGACCATCCTGGCTCGCGTGGTCGATGCAGCCGGCAAACCCGTGCCCGACGTCCGGGTCGACGCCGATACCTGGCGCCAGTGCCGTACGCTGGATTGGAGCACCAGGACCGACCACGAAGGCCGCTTCCGCTGGGACGGCGCCCCGGCCGACGAGGTGGGGTTCCATATGATGAAGCAGGGCTACATGACGCTGTGGCGCCATCCGCTGGTGGCCGGCGAGCAGGAGCAGGTAGTCACGCTCGGCTCGGCCCTGCGGGTCAGCGGCACCGTGACCGATGCCGCCACCGGCGAGCCGGTCCGGCAGTTCGCGGCCCGTCCCGGCTTTGCCGTCGACGCGGTCTCGAGTCAGCCGGCCGGTAGGCGCGGGTCGCTCCCGACCGAGCCGACCATGTGGTACGACGACCGCGACAAGCCCGGCATCGACGGCCGGTACGAGATCCAGTGCGAGGCCGGTTACCCGTTTTACTTCATCCGGATCGATGGGCAGGGCTACGAGCCGGCCGTCTCGCGGGCAATGCGAAACAACGAGGGCGAGGTCACGCTGGATTTCGCCCTGCACAAGGGCCAGTGGCTGACCGGCACGGTCCTCGACCCGCAGGGCAAGCCGGTGGAGGGCGCGTCCGTGATTATCGGAACGCCGACCCATCCGCTGCGGACGATCAACGGCTTTGTGGAGAACTCCCGCGACTGCCCGACGCTGACCACGAAGCAGGACGGCAAGTACTCCTTCCCGCCGGTCAGGGGGGTGTACGAGGTAGTGGTCATCCACGCGAGCGGCTTTGCCCAAGTCACTGCATCGCAGCAGGCCAGGTCGCCTGATATCACACTCCAGCCCTGGGGCTGGGTCGAGGGAACGGTCAATCGCCAGGGTAAGCCGCAGTCCGAGGAAGTGGTGCGGATGTACCTGCGGGAGCCGACCCCGGCCTCGAATTGGCTGAGCAACCTGCTGGGTGGCCCCGATCGCAAGCCCGTGTACCACTCCTGGGAGACCCGGACCGACCCGCAGGGGCGGTTTGTCTTCGGCCGGGTCGTGCCGGGGACCCTCAGGATCGCCACGGACAAGGTCCAGCCGGGCGGCAGGGGGGCGGTGGCCCCGGGCTGGCAGGCACAGCTGAACGTACCGCCTGGCCAGCGACTCGTCGTGCCCCTGGGCGGCACGGACGGCGACAGTAAACCTTGGGCCCCTTGCTTTACGGCTCACGCTGCTAGAATATCATCAGTGTCCGTAGGCACCCGGGGCCAGCGATGGGCAACGACAGGTACAATGATCTGAATGTTACGTGGACGGCGATCGCCGGCATCGTCGGCGCCATTCTTATCTTCGCGTTCATCGTGGCTGTTCAGATCCTCTTTCAGCGGACCGAGCAGGCCGAGTACCAGCGCAAGGTCGTCGCCGAGATCCCCGAGCAGACTCAGTGACCTGCGGGCCAGCCAACTGACCCGGATCAACACCTACCGGCTGGTCGACGAAAAGCGGCGCCTGGCGGCCATCCCCATCGAAGACGCGATGCAGGCCTTCGCCCGGGACCCCGCAGCCGCCCTGCGCGAGATCCTGCGCCGCCGCGGCCTCCCAACCGACTGCGGCGACGCAACCCGCAACACCTGCGCAGTCTGCCGGGTCCCCGCCCGCTGCCGGCTCCGGGGGAGGCCCCCAGTGAAACGCGGCCTCGCTTCCCTACGTTTCGCCATCCGGTGGCTGTTGCTGTCCGCGGCCGCCTGGATGCCCGGACCTGCCCTCGCCCAGATCAACCAGGCCCCAAGCCAGCCTCGACCAGGTCGGCATCACCGAGCACCCCGGCGCCCAGGTCCCCCTGGACCTTCCCTTCATCGACGAGACCGGCCAGACCGTGACCCTCGGCAAGTACTTCCAGCCCGGCCGGCCGGTCATCGTGACCCTGAACTACTACGAGTGCCCGATGCTCTGCACGGTCCAGCTCAACGAACTCGTGCGGGTCCTCAAGGACATGCCCTGGACGCCGGGCCAGCAGTTCGAGATCCTCACGGTCAGTTTCAATCCCCGGGAGACATCCGCCCTGGCTCGACTCAAGAAGCAGAGCTATCTGAAGGAGTATGGCCGGGCCGACGCCGCGGCGGGCTGGCACTTCCTGACGGGTAAGCCGGAGAGCATCCGGACCCTCACCGAGACGGTCGGCTTCCAGTACCACTGGGACGAGGCGACGCAGCAGTACGTACACGTGGCTGCGGCGATCATCCTGACCCCGCAAGGGCGGGTCTCGCGCTACCTCACGTCCATCGTGTATGACCCGTCGACCCTGCGCCTGGCCCTGGCCGATGCCAACGAGGGCAAGTACCGCTCGACGGTCGACGAGGTGTTGCTGTATTGTTTCCACTATGATCCCGGAGACCGGGCGGTACACGGTGGCTGCGACCCGGATCATGCAGATCGGCGCGATCGGTACCGTGCTGATCCTCGGTGTGTACCTGGTGACGGCGTGGCTGCGGGAGCAAGGGGCCAAGAGGTTCCACAGACAGGAAGTGATCGCCGATGGCAGTGGACACGGCACAAGGCGCAGTGATTCAGGCGTTTCTCGCGCAAGGTGGGCCCACGTTCTGGATGCCCCCGGAGGTCTCCGAGCACGCCTCCCGGGTGGACTGGGCCTTTCACTACGTCTACTACATTTCCGTGTTCTTCTTCCTGCTGATCGTCTCGCTGATGACGCTCTTCGTGATCCGTTACCGCCGCCGCTCCGCCGACCAGAAGGCCCTGCCCAGCCCCAGTCACAACCTGCCGTTGGAGGTCCTCTGGACCGCTGTGCCCATCGTGCTTGTCGGCACGATGTTCTACTTCGGGTTCCGCGGCTACATGGACATCTTCAGCGTCATGCCGCTGAACGCCTACAACGTCAACGTCACCGGCCAGAAGTGGAAGTGGCAGTTCGAGTACCCCACCGGCTACATCGACGAGGACCTCCACGTGCCCCTCGGCCGGCAGGTCCAGGCTCGACGCTTACCAGCAGCGACGTGATCCACAGCCTGTTCATCCCGGCCCTGCGGCTGAAACGCGACGCCGTGCCCGGCCGCTACAACAAGCTCTGGTTCAAGGCCACCGTGCCCGGCGACTACCCGCTGCTCTGCGCCCAGTACTGCGGCCAGGGACACTCCACCATGACGGCGCGGATGATCGTGCACCCCCGCGGCGAGTTCGAGAAATGGCTCGAGAAGGCCTCCAACTTCGTGGCCACCATGCCCCCGGTCGAGGCCGGCAAACGGCTCTACCAGCTGCGCGGCTGCAAGCAGTGCCACTCCTTGGACGGCACCGCCGGGATCGGCCCGACGTTCCACAACCTCTTCGGCCACGACGTGGCGCTCGAGCACCGGCACGCGCGTGACGGCCGACGAGAACTACATCCGCGAGTCGATCCTCGAGCCCCAGGCCAAGATCGTCGCCGGCTTCCAGCCGGTGATGCCGCGGATCCGGGTGTCCGACCCCGAGGTGAGCGCCCTGATCGCCTTCCTCCGCGCAGAGCGACCTCGGCGGGGAGGCCATGCCGGCGACCGCGCCGGCTTCGCAGCCCACGGCGGCACAGCCTGCGCAGGTGGCGCCATAGGGGCCTTTGCAGGAATGGGTCACGAGTGTGGGTGCCATGGCCCTGCGCTGTTGCAGGACCATGCGGGTTGTACGCCGGGTGCCACGCCTGCGGTGTTTGCAGGCGTGCAGTCGTGCAGGGCGTGGGCACTGCCCACCAAAGCCCTACAATTGGCAATGACACTATGCAGGATAGATTGCTGAAGAACCGAGGTTGTCAACATGGCTGAGAGTTCCGCCGAGTTGCCCGCCGGCCGCGACGCGGCTGCACAACATAGGACCGACAACTACCTGACGCACACGCGCGGCCTCCAGTCGTGGCTGTTCACCCTCGACCACAAGCGCATCGGCGTGATGTACATGGTCTCGGTGCTGGCGTCGTTTTTTCTCGGCGGGGTGCTGGCCCTGCTGATCCGTACCGAACTGCTCACGCCCCGCCAGTCGATCATGTCCGCCGATACGTACAACATCATGTTCACGCTCCACGGGGCGATCATGATCTTCCTCTTCATCATCCCGGGCACCCCCGGCTCGCTCGGCAACTTCGTCCTGCCGATGATGATCGGCGCCAGGGACGTCGCCTTCCCCCGCTTGAACCTCGCCAGCTACTACATGTGGCTCACCGGCGCGATCTTCTCCCTGCTGGCGATTGTGATGGGCGGGGTCGATACCGGCTGGACCTTCTATACCCCCTACAGCACCGAGACCACCACAGCCGTCATCCCGGTCGTCCTGGGGGTCTTCATCATCGGCTTCTCGTCGATCTTCACCGGGATCAACTTCATCGTGACCATCCACAAGCTCCGCCCCCGGCATGCGCTGGTTCCAGATGCCCCTGATGCTCTGGGCCCTCTATGCCACCAGCATCATCCAGGTCATCGCCACGCCCGTGCTCGGCATCACCCTCCTGCTGCTGATCGCCGAACGCGTCCTGCACGTCGGCATCTTTACCCCGGCCTACGGCGGCGACCCCGTCCTCTTCCAGCACTTCTTCTGGTTCTACAGCCACCCGGCCGTCTACATCATGATCCTGCCGGCCATGGGCATCATCAGCGAGGTCATTCCGGTCTTCTCGCGCAAGCACATTTTCGGCTACAAGGCCATCGCCTACAGCAGCATCGCCATCGCGGTGATCTCCTTCCTGGTTTGGGGCCACCACATGTTCATCTCGGGCATGTCGAGCATCGCGGCCATGGTCTTTTCCGCCCTGACGTTCGCCGTCGCCATCCCCTCGGCCGTCAAGGTCTTCAACTGGACGGCCACGATGTACAAGGGGTCGATCAGCCTGGCCACCCCCATGTGCTACGCCCTGAGCTTCCTGTTCCTCTTCGCTATCGGCGGACTGACCGGCCTGTTCCTCGGGACGCTCTCGGTGGACGTGCACCTGACCGCCACCTATTTCATCGTGGCCCACTTCCACTACGTGATGTTCGGCGGGGCGGTGATGGCCCTGATGGCCGGGCTCCACTACTGGTGGCCCAAGATCACCGGGCGGATGTACAGCGAGCGATGGGGCCAGCTGTCCTGCCTGCTGATCTTCATCGGCTTCAATGCCACCTTCTTCCCGCAGTTCGTGGCCGGCAGCCAGGGCCTGCCGCGGCGGTACTTCAACTATCCGCCCGAGTTCCACCGCTATAACGTCTTCTCCTCGATCGGCTCGTACGTCCTGGCTGCGGGCTTCGTGCTGGTGGCTGGTTACCTGCTCCACGCGCTGTTTCGCGGAAGACCGGCCCCGGCCAACCCCTGGGGCGGGGGCACCCTGGAATGGATGACGCCCTCGCCGCCTCCGCCGGACAACTTCGCGGTCGAACCGGACGTCGGCGATCATTACGACCCGTACGACTACAGCCACCTCGAATATGACGCGCGGATCGGCGGGTACGTCGAGACTCGCTCCCAACCGGCAGGAGAAGCCTGATGGCCGACGCCCACGCGCATCCATCCGGGAAGGGCCACGACCCGCACGAGAACCCGTACCTGGCGCACCACTTCGAGACGCCGCGGCAGCAGTTCGAGTCCGGCAAGCTCGGCATGTGGATGTTCCTGGCTACCGAGGTACTCCTGTTCTCCGGCCTGTTCTGCGCCTACGCGGTCTACCGCGCCAGCCACCCCGAGGTCTTCGAGTGGGCCCACAAGTACCTGAACGTCTGGCTGGGCGGGACCAATACGGTCGTGCTGATCTGCAGCAGTCTGACAATGGCCTGGGCCGTCCGGGCCGCCCAGCTCGGCCAGAGACGTCTGCTGGTCGCCTGCCTGTGCCTGACACTGCTGGGCGGATTCACCTTCCTGGGCATCAAGTACGTCGAGTACAAGAACAAGTGGGAGGAAGGACTGCTCTGGGCCGGCAAGTACAACCCCACCCCCGAGGCCATCGAACAGACTCCAGGGTCATGCCGCTGAGGCAGCCGGTTCCGCTACGCCGGCTGCGACGACCGCTGTCGCCACGGCGCCCGCGACGACCGCAACCGCGACGGCGCCCGCTCCTGCCGTGCCAGCTACCCAGATCGTCGAGGGCGTGACGCTCGATCGCTCCCTGATCGCCCCGGCCGCTGCCGGTCCGCAGGGCCTCCGGATGGAAAGCCGCGGCAGCGCGCCGCACCTGCTTGCCGACCGCGCGCGCGGGAGCTCTGGCTCTTCTTCAGCGTGTACTTCCTGATGACCGGGCTGCACGGCCTGCACGTGATCGGCGGCCTGATCGTCATCTCCTGGCTGGTCGTGCGGTCCCTGCGAGGCGCCTTCGGGCCGGCCTACTATACCCCGGTGGACCTCGTGGGCCTCTACTGGCACCTGGTCGACGTGATCTGGATCTTCCTGTTTCCGCTGCTGTACCTGATACACTGAGGCGGAGCGAATGGTCAATGGTTAATGGCCAAAGACGGGACTGGAACGGCGATGATTGGTAGTTCACGATTAACAATTGACTATTAACAATGAACTGGAGTCCCTTTCGATGGCGGAAGAAGCGCACATACCCGACGAAGCCGTCGTGTCCGGCCCCCAGACCCATGGCGCATCCGTCGGCCACGTCGTGTCCGCCCGCGTCCTCGTGGGTGTCTGGCTCGTCCTGATCGTGCTGACGGTGGCGACCGTCTCGGCAACCCGGTTCGACCTCGGGACCAGCCTGAACCTCTGGGTCGCCCTCGGCATCGCCACGGTCAAGGCCTCGCTCGTGCTGCTCTACTTCATGCACCTCCGCTACGACCACCCGGTTAACGCCATGGTCTTCATCTTCGCCCTCTTCTTCGTCGCCCTGTTCATCGTGGCCGCCCTCGATGACACCCTGCGCTACCAGCCCAGCCTCATCCGCGGTTACGCCCCGGGGATGACCCGATGAACCCGCGGGACGCTCGACAACCGGGCGCACCTCCCAATCGGCCGTCGGCTCCGATCGGGGCCGGTACGTTCGGGATGGTCCTGTTCCTGATCGCGCTGACGATGATCTTCGCCGCGACCATCCTGGGCTACTTCTACATGCGCAGCGAGTCCCCTCGCTGGCCTCCGCCCGGCAGTCCTCCGCTGCCTCGCGGCGGCCTGTGGCTGAGCACCGGCGTCCTGCTGCTGGTCAGCCTCGCCGTGCAGTGGGCGCTGCGGAGCGTCCGCTGGGATCGCCAGACCGCCCTTCGCGCCGCGCTTGTCGTCACAGCCGCCCTGGCCATGGCCTTCCTCGTCAACCAGGCCCGCAACTGGAACGAGGTCCGCTCGATCCTCGTCCCGCCGGGGGGGAGAGTCCGGGCGTACACCTCGACCTTCTACATCCTGACCGGCACGCACGCCCTGCACGTGCTGGGCGGGCTGCTCGTACTTGCCGTCGTTACCTGGAAGGCCTTTCGCGGCGACTACTCCAGCGTCTACCACCCCGGCATTCGTTACAGTGTAATGTACTGGCACTTCCTGGACGTCGTGTGGCTCATCCTGTTTGCAGTGCTGCTGGTGACGTGAATCGGTCTGACTCGTATCGCTGACGTCGGTTGCGCTCTCCCCGCTGTTGTCCCATGCCAGGCACAGATTCATCCGGCATCTACAACGCCCCTGCAATCAAGCCTCCCGGCGCCCGTATAACCCTTTGTAGGCGTGGTGTTGAGCGATAGACCGAATCGACGGGGTGTCGGAAAGGCATACAGAACATGGGAAGAATGGTGGCAATGGTTGCAGCCGTGCTCCTCGGCCCGATCTTGGCCGGTGGCATGGACACACCGAACCAGGCACCCACCAGCAAGCCTGCGCCGACGGCGTGCCGCAATCATGCCCTCCTGGAGCGCCTCACAGCCGACCTGAACCTGACGACCGACCAGCAGACTCAGGTGCAGGCGATCCTCGACAAGGCCAGGGCGGATGCCGCAAGTGCCGCTGATCCGCAGTCCGCCCACAAGATCTGGGAAGATGCCTGGGCCAGCATCCGGACCGGCGTGCTGACGGACCAGCAGCGAACGCAGCTTGCGCAAGTGCACCCGCAAGAGCCGTGGCGCCACGGCAGGCCCGGAGCCCACGGCCCGGACGGAATCTTCCAGTCCCTGGACCTCACGCCGGACCAGGAGGCCCGGTTCAAGACCATCGTGGACCAGGCGCGGACCGATGCGCGAAACGCGACCGATCCCCGGGCCAGGCGCCAGATCTTTCTGGCCGCGTTCGAGAAGATCATGACGACGGTCCTGACCGCCGACCAGGTCAAGCAGCTGCAAGCGTCCAAGGCCGCACGCCATGCGGGTCCATGCGGCAAGGCGGACGCACCTGCGACGGCCCCCTCGCAGTCATAGTGCCTCCCGACTGTTTGCAGCAGGCGGCCCGGCCGGGCGCTTGGCTCGGCCGCACCCTGCCGCTGCGTAGTGCAATCGCGGGTGGCATGGTCCTGCCGAAACAGGGCCATGATCCTCGCCGCCCTATCCGCGGAGCAAATCGCGGCTACAATGTTCTGTCGTGCTTCGGACGTTGCCGATGGCGACTGCAGGCTGTTCAAGGAACCGTGGCAATGCAAGGGATGCGGGGACAGGAACAATGATCCGGACTGGCAATCTCTCGTTGGGTCTGCTCGCACTGTCGATCTGGCTTGCGCTCTGCCTGCAGACCGCGGGGGAAGGCGCCTCTACGGCCGGCACGACCAGTCTGCCGTCCCAGCCCTCGGTCATGCGCGGCCCTCCCGGACAAGCCATCATCTTTGGCCGGGATAACCGCACCCACGTCGCCGACACTACCCAGTTCCCCTGGTCAGCGATCGGCCAGGTCGTGTCCGATTACGGCTTCGAGCTTGCCATCGGCACCGGCGCCTTGATCGGCAACAAGACGGTCCTGACAGCCGGCCACGTGATCTACGACCAGCAGCTCGGCTGGCCGATCTCCATCACGTTCATTCCCGGGCTCAACGGTACCATGAAGCCTTTCGGGCAGATCCGTGCCGTCGCTCACACCGTGCCGGACCAATGGATCCAGGGAGACCAGGACTACGACCTGGGTCTGATTACGCTCAACACGGCAATCGGGCAGCAGACGGGCTTCCTTCAGCTCGTCGTCGAGCCGGACTCCTTCTACAGCGGTCAGGCCATGACCTCAGCCGGCTATCCGTCCGACAAGGGCGATGGTAACGAGATGTACTCCGTCACCGGCCCGAGCACCGACGTCCAGGGGAAGGTGATGTTCCACCAGATCACCACCGAGGAGGGCCAGAGCGGCTCGCCCATCTGGTTCACCCAGAACGGTGAGCCGGCTGTCGTCGGCGTGGATGTCGGCTGGGAGGAGATCTCCGACCCCTCCGGTACGATCAACAAGGGGCTGGGTACACGGATCGACGAGGAGTTCGGCCAGCTCATCAACAACACCCTTTCCGAGCATGGCGACCTGACGCAACCGAACCTGCCAGCCGCGACGTCGACATCTACCCCTTCGCCCACATCGAGTACCGGCAGGGGCATCTGCGGACTCGGCGCGACACAGGCCCTGACCGTCCTGAGCCTCTGCTGGGGCGCGTGCTTTATCTCCCGCCGAGGCCGCCGCAGATAGGACCAGCCGATTGCCAGGTCCTGCATTGCCTTTGTTGTAACCAAGTGTCATAGCCACACTTACGATGGCGTGTGTCTCTGCCCCCCTGGCGACCCCCGCGACTTGCCTGCCGCCGAAAATGTTGCACACTTACTGTAGGCCGGGCCTGCTCCGGCGGCGGCATACACATTGGGCGGTCCAAGCGACCAGCTCGGAAAAAAAGATTGGGACGGTCCCTTCGGGACACGAGCCCGTTAACAATGCCCCGCTGGATACCCGGCCTCTTTTTTTTGCCTTTCTAAACTCAGTACCCCCATCCGCCGACATAACTCTTGCTGGTGAGCGTCTGAATGCCGCCAGCCAACCCTGTAGTGTCCTCCTGTAGGGCCCCGGAGCCCACCAAACGTTTACCTGGATTACGCGCGAACAAGGGGCCTTATATGCGCATCACATTGCTTGGAGTGGGTCTGCTGGCGTTGGCAATCGGGCTGTTCGGCTGCAATGCATCTTCGGATCCGACAGGTGTCCTGGGGGCCAACACGGACAGCCTGCCTACTGAAAGGATCAGCGAGGTTGAACCTAACGATACCTTTGGGCAGGCATCGCCCGCTGCAGTCGGCTATGCCACCTGGTTGGACCTGGCTGGAACTATGTCAAGTACTGGTGATATAGATATTTACGATCTCGGTCCCGTCTCCGCTGGCGACCGGCTTACCGTATCAGTGGACAATGACCCGTCGATGAACCTCGCCGCAGGATTATTTGACGATAATCAGGATCTGATTATCTGCAACGACGACCGGTATTGGCAGACCGATCCGCGGCCCGAGATGGCGGTTAGCCTCCGCAGGGACTGCCAGCACACTTATCTGGTAGTCTGCTCAAGTCCTACGGTCTCACAGGGAAACACCGGCTCCTATGTCGCCTCGGTCCTCCGCGAATCCGGCTCCGTGCCCGCCACCCGGTCTCAGACCCTGTACCTGGATTTCAGTGGCGCCAAGGGCATCGCGCTGCCGACTCGCACTGCCGTCGACATCCCTCGCTTCGACGCCGCTCGTATCGACGCCTCCTATGCCAGCCAGACACCTACCATGATTGCTGCCATCGTGGCCAACGTTCGTACCCACTACAGCCGCTTCAACGTCCAGATCGTCTCCAGCACCGAGACCGCCAGCGTCCCTGCCGATGCAACGGTCCTGTATTTCGGCACTTACGATCCGAATCTGCTCGGCCTGGCCGACAGCGTCGATGAGTACAATGCCGACCTGACGCAGAAGGCCATCATCTTTACCGACACCTTTAGTATGTTTATGCCCCTTAAGCCTACGCTCCAGCAGATGGCCGTGGCCATCGCCAATGTCGCCAGCCACGAGTCGGGGCACCTGCTGGGCCTCGAGCACACCCAGCAGTGGACCGACCTCATGGACACCACTTCGCCCGCCCAGTCCCTGTTGGTCATGCAGGCCTTCGAGACGGCGCCCCTGTACGACGGGATCTTCCCGATTGGTTGGCAGGATTCCCCGCTGCTGCTGAACGAAGCCGTCGGGCCCAGCCCTTACCAGGCCGCCTCGCGCATTGACAGATATGATGCTTTCGCGAATACTGTTATGGCGGCGGACAGTGGGCCGAGTGCCATGACTGAAGACGTACCCGCAGGTTTCCAACACGCCAGTCCGGCGGCGGAAGTCTTGCCAGAGGATAGCTGGAGGCTGCTGCTGTACGGCCAAGGGAGCGCCCAGGATGAAGTCTCGAAAGATTGCTTTGCTGTGCATACTCGCCGGAGCACTGCTCGCTAGCCCCCCGGGGCTCATCGGCTGCATGGGGGTTCCCAAGAATCCCTATGGCCTGGTCGATCCCTACGAGACTGACCCGACCGACTCCGCAAAGAACAATAACTCCTTTGCCCAGGCCTCCAAGATCCAGCTCACCAACGATGCCGCTACCTTCAATGCCGTCCTGACCGTCCATGACGTTGATGTCTACGACCTCGGATCGGCCGCCGCCGGCGACCGCCTCATCGTCGACGTCGATATTCCCGACCGTATCCTCCTGAATGGCGCCGTCGGCATCTTCGACTCCCAAGGCCGCGTCTACTACCTCGACGAGGAGATCACCCAAATCCCGGGTCAGCCTCTGACCGACGCGAACTTCCCCGCCTGGACCCCCCACTTTGAATTCGTTGTCCGCGAGGCTACCTACCCCCTGTATCTGGCTGTCGCCAGCCTTCCCGAGCCGGCTCCCAACGGGACCTTTGAAGGTTACACCGGGGGCCCCTACACCGTGAACGTCTCCTTCCAGCGCGGCGGCCTCCCGCCTCAGCCCGTCAAGCAGGTCGTCGCCCTCCAGTTCTCCGACGCCATCCTGGACTATCCCCCGGAGGAGTCGTTCGGTCAGTGGAGTGACATGCCGCCGATGAGCTTTGTCGGCCTGAACGGACGCGTCCTGGATCCGGCGCTGTGGCGGCCGTTCGTCATCATGGAGATCGAGGACTGGACGAACGACGGGCTCTTGCCCGGTACCGCCTACAACGCCCAGTTCTGGACGAAGTTCCTGAACTTCGTTCAAACCACCGGTATCGCGATTCCCAACCTGGCCAACACCCTGCCGAACCAGGTCGGCGCGATCATCGATGCCGAACTGGTCGCCGCCAGGGCCCAGGTTACCACCAATCCCACTCTCTTTACCCCCAACAACCTGCAGTGGTTCCAGAACAACGGCTATATCTGGGCGTTCCTGTTCAGTCAGTACCTCGGGCCGGGCTACGTCCCGCCGCCTGGAGGCAACACCCAGGCGGCTGCCGGTATCAACGTCTGGAATACCGTCCTTGCCCCGGGCTATCCCACTGTCCAGGACCCGATCTATTCGGACTTCACGTCCCTAACCCAGGCCATGCGCGCCAAGCTCCAGGCCATCTATTCGGGCTTGAACATCGACTTCCTGATCGTCGGCATGGACACGATTCCCACGAACGTTCCCGTCACCCACCTGTACTACGTCGGAAATGCCACCGGCAACGGCACCCTGGGAATGGCATCCGACATCGATCAGGGCAATATCGATCAGGCTGATTTCGTAGGCATCTTCGCCGGTGAACTGGGATTCGACAACGCCATGTTCCTTGGCCTCGGCGATCCCGGTGCCCTCATGACCTCCTCCGAGGTCATCGAGGACCTCGGGTTCATCTCCTGCCATGAGCTCGGCCACGTCTTGGGCCTGGTACACACGAACTCCCAGACGGATCTCATGAAGCGGACCGCCGGCACCACGGAGGACTTCTCCGCCAGCCTCGGCAGCGCGCCTATCGACTCGACCATGTTCCCGATCGGCATCCAGGATGAGTACATGCTGCTGCTCCAGGAGGTCGGCATAAAGCCCTAGCCGTCTTCGCCGCGGCGACACCCCGTGCGCCGGGCGGTTTGACCTTCGTTCGAGCCCGCGCAGGCCTGCGCGGGCTCGCGTCTTTCGCCCCCGTGACGTTCGGCTGGCGCCGCGGACGGCTTTACGGACCAGCCCGGACTGTTATGATCGTCCTCCCATGAATACCACTGACCCCGGCAGTACGAGCGAAGTCTGGACCATCGGCAAACTGATCACCAGCGCCGCGGATTACCTCAAGAGCCGCAGCATCGAGGAGCCTCGCCTGAGTGCCGAGATCCTCCTGGCCCATGTCTTTGCCTGCTCCCGCCTGCAGCTCTATACCCGCTGGACCAATTCCGTCGACGACCCGCGCCGAACGCAACTGCGCGACCTCATCCGCCGTGCCGCCAGCGGCGAGCCCGTCGCCTACATCGTCGGCCACAAGGAATTCTTCTCCATGGACTTCGAGGTCTCCCGGGACGTGCTCATCCCTCGGCCCGAGACCGAGCTGCTCGTCGATCGCGTCCTGGCCTACGTCAAGGACAACCCCCGGCCCGCCTGGGAACTCTTCGAGCCCGGTACCGGCAGCGGCAACATCGGCGCAGCCATCATCAAGAACATCCCCGCCGCCCGCCTGCTGGCCAGCGACATTACCGAAGAGGCCGTCGCCGTCGCCCGCCGCAATTATGAGAAGCACGGCCTCGCCGACCGCACCAGCGTCACTGTCGCCGACTGGATGAAGATCCCCGCGGACCTCGTCCCAGCCGGCGGATTCGACCTGATCGTCGCCAACCCGCCCTACGTGGGCACTACCCAGACGGAGATGGTCAGCCCCAACGTCCTGGCCAATGAGCCGTCCGTAGCCCTCTTCGGCGGCGCAGACGGCCTGGACTTCTACCGCCGCACCACCGCCGAGGCCCTGCCCATCCTCAAGCCCGACGGCACCCTCTTCTGCGAGGTCGGCTGGGGCGATGTCGACAAGGTTGTCGCGATCTTCGCCGCCGCCGGCTGGCGGGACCTCGGCCGCTGGAAGGACTTCGCCGGCATCGAGCGAACCCTCCAGTTCGCCCCTCCGGCAAGCTCAGCCAGGCTGGTGCATTTCCGCCTTCCCGTTGTACAATGCCTCCGCCCGTGTGCCTCGAAACGCCCCCGCGACGGACGTGGCGGCTCTCGATGTGCCCGGCATTGGATGGTGGACCCGTGGACTACTTCCGGATCGAAGGCGGGACCCGCTTCGCGGGTCGGTGCGTGTCAGTGGTGCCAAGAACGCGGCCCTGCCCATCATGGCCGCGTGCATCCTCTGCCAGGGCGAGGTCATCCTCCGCAACGTCCCCGACCTGGCCGACATCCGCCTGATGATCAAACTCCTCGAACGCCTCGGGGTGAAGGTCTGGCGGGAGGAAGGCACCGGCCAGATGCACCTGATGGTCCAGGATGAGGCCAGTACCCACGCCGAGTATGACCTCGTCCGCCAGATGCGAGGCAGCGTCTGCGTCATGGGCCCCCTGCTCGCCAAGCGCAAGATGGCCCGCGTCTCCATGCCCGGCGGCTGCGCGATCGGCGACCGCCCCATCGACCTGCACGTCCTGGGCATGCAGGGCCTTGGCGGGCGCGTCGAACTCGTCGGCGGCGACATCCTCATCAAGGCCGAGCACGGCCTGAAGGGCGCCGAACTCTTCCTGGGCGGCCCCTTCGGCTCCACCGTCCTGGGCACCGCCAACGTCATGATGGCCGCCATGCCTCGCCCACGGCACCACCGTCATCGAGTCCGCCGCCTGCGAGCCCGAGGTCGTCGACCTGGCCAACTTCCTCAACGCCTGTGGGGCCAAGATCACCGGCCAGGGGACCCACCGCATCCTCATCGAGGGCGTCGAGGAACTCCACGGCTGCGACTACCAGATCATCCCCGACCGCATCGAGGCCGGCACCTTCATGGTGGCCGCCGCCATCACCAACGGCGAGATCGAGATCGCCAACTGCCGCCTCAACGACATGCTGGCCGTCGTCGACCGCCTCCGCCGCACCGGCGTCAATATCGAAAAGGGCGAGGAGTGCTCCTGCGTGGTCTCCTCCAGTCGCCGCCTCGAGCCGACCACCATCGTGACCCAGCCGTACCCGGGCTTTCCCACCGACCTGCAGGCCCAGATGATGGCCCTGCTGTGCCTGGCCGACGGCAACAGCATGGTCACCGAGCGGATCTTCCCCGACCGCTTCATGCACGTCGGCGAGCTCAACCGCATGGGCGCCCGCCTGCACCGCGAGGGCCCCACCGTCATCGTCGAAGGCGTCAAGAAACTCGTCGGGGCCCCGGTAATGGCCAGCGACCTCCGCGCATCAGCCGCCCTGGTCCTGGCCGGCCTGGTCGCCCATGGCGTGACCTCGGTCAGCCGCGTCTACCACATCGATCGCGGCTACGAGCAGATCGAGACCAAGCTCCTCCGCCCTCGGCGCAAGATCCAGCGGTTGCAGGAAGAGCGGCAACTCTGACATCGGCAGCCAACCGGCCTTCGGGTCGACACTTGCAGGGGTACGAACCATGGCGTTTGGAAGGAACGAGGTAGACCCATCCAAGCTCAACCGCTCGGCAGAGCTTCCAGTACGCAGCTACGCCTCCAGGACTTCCAGATGGCCATGCAGGACGTGTACGACTTCTTCTTCGATGTTGACTCGCTTCTGGCCCGGAAGGGACTACAGAGACTGCATGACATGTTGCGCCCGGCGATCATGTCGGGTCTCCTCTCCGACATGCTGACGGCCAGCATCGCGAAGCATTCGCGCGTCCTTACGCAGAACCAGTACTTCAACGGCCATCCCGACCTTGTGGTGCAGGGCGTTTACCCTGGCAATGGAATCAAAGCAGGGGCGGAGGGCATCGAGATCAAGACCACTCGGAAATCCGGCGGCGCTGTCGACACTCATGGTGCCCGCGACCAATGGATGTGCGTTTTCGTTTACGAAACGGACGAGCAAACCGAGCCTGCAGTGGATCGGAAGCCTATGACCTTCTCGGAGGTCTACTTGCGCAAGTCACCACGGAAGACTTCCGGAAGAATCCGCGTGGAGAGCTTGGAACCCGGACAGCAACGCTGCACAAGGCAGGTGTCCAGAAACTTCGTCAAAACTGGATCTACAGGCTCTAACTTCCATTCGGCTGAAACTTCGCCAGCCGAGGAATCGCCTCGCAAGCCATGTCATAGTAGTGGGAGTCTTTTTCGATCCCGATGCTTGCGTATCCTACGGCCTCAGCAGCTGCCAACGTAGATCCCGCTCCCGCAAACGGGTCCACCACGACACCTTCCCCCAGGGGCAGCACCGCCTGGACGATCTGCGCAGGAACTTCTGCGGTTTCAGGCTCGGATGCGGAGCCAGGCGCCGTTCGATCTTGTGCGTGGGCGCGGACTGTATCACATCCCCAAAAGGCCGATCGGTTGAAGGTCGCCGAAACCCTCCCGTCTTCCACTTCCGCAGGTTATCTTGTGCTCTGCCCTCGATGGGTCTTCTGTAGATCAGCCACGGCTCCCACATCGACCGCGGCATTACACTCACATCTTGAAACTCTTCGTGGGCGGCCTTTGGACGATCCCCGCCCCGCATCGTCATGACTAGGCGCACCAATTCTCCCCGTCGCTCCAGCCCGGCGTCGGCCAGTGCCCCTGCGACGATGTAGGACAGCAGCGGATTTGACGCTACCAGGACATGTGCCGCCAGGGACTGAGCTTTGGCAGAAGCAGGTGCGCCCATGAATGGAAAAAGGCGGCCAGATCAAGGAGTCGTTCATCCGTCAGGGTCGTGAACCGAGGCAAGGGAGACCGTAGATGCCCGTCGAACGACGGCGGAATCCGCCAGACCCCTCCCTTGCCGGTTCGGAGTTTTCGCTGCTGTTCCACCGTATATTCGTGCAGGCCATACGGCGGGTCTGTCACCACGGCATGAATCGAGTTGTCCGGCGCTGAGCGAGCCAGTCAAAGCAGTCTCCGCAGAAGAGTCTGCGCCTTTCCGAACCGAAACGGCTCCCCCAAGGTTTCGTCGGACGAAGTCTCCAACTGCATGTCGCCGGACGATACCGCACGGATCCGATACAGGCCCCTCGCCTCTCGAGCGAATCTCGCAGGTGTGTTGAGCCGAAGATATGACCGCACAGACGAGTCGGGTGTCGGACCAATCAGACCGGACACGCGCTCCGCGATCTCGCCCACCGCAAGTGGCTTCGGGCTCTTCGAGAGGATGTCCACAATGGCATCCCGCACCCGACCGGGGGCGTTACGCATGCATAGTCACTCATGCCGTTATGCTAGACGTTTGGACGTTTCTGTGTCAAGGCCTCCCAGGCGATACGCTGCTCGTGTGTTGCACTTCAACGACCCTTGGGCAGGCTGCCCATGCAATGCAGGGAGATACTCAGTGGACTACAGCACCAGGGATACAGTCTCGCCCGAAGAAATGCTCGCCCTCGCCGAGTCCGTCGGCTTCGGCCCGCACCGGACCCTCCAGCGCAACCGGCGCGCCTGCAGGCCTCGTGCTTCATCGCCACCGCCCGCTGCGACGGCCGGCTCGTCGGCCTGCTCCGCCTGATCGGCGACGGCGCGTACATTCTGCACATCGCCGACCTGATGGTGCATCCTTCGCAGCAGGGCAGGGGGGTGGGCCGGCGGCTCGTGCAGCTCGCGATCGACTACGCTGTCCGTGAGGGCATCGGCGTCGGCGACGGGCTCGGTGAGTTCACGCTCTTCGCCGCCACCGGCGCCGAGGGCTTCTACCGCAAGCTCCAGTTCGCCTCGCTCCCCAACGGCATGTTCTATGCCGATTGTGAAGAACGTGTGCAGGCTGCGGCCGAAACCCGTCAACACTGGCGTTCATCCACGGAAGGGAATCAGCCATGAAGTACTACTACCGCGAACACCTGGCCGGCTACGAGCAGGTCGTCGCCGAGGGCAAGACGGCCTGGGGCGAAATCCATGGTGTCGAGGGCTTCGAGAACTTCTCGTCCCGGCCGTTCCTCGAGAAGGCCCTGCCGCGCCTGGTCTTCGACTCCCCGCGGCCGTGCGCCCTCGAGTATGGCTGCGGCACGGGCCCAGGGGCCTGCTTCCTGGCCGCCCGCGGCTTCGCCGTCGACGGCATCGACCTGATCCCCGCCGCCATCGAGATCGCCCGCCAGCAGGCCGCCCAGCGCAAACTCGACATCCGTTTCGAGGTCATGGATGTCTGCAGCCTGCCCACGGATGGCCCGCCGTACGACCTGATCGTCGACAGCTACTGCCTGCAGGGGGTAGTCCTGGACGCCGAGCGCCGGCGGCTCTTCGCCGCCGTCCAGGCCCGCCTCGCCCCAGCCGGCTACTATCTGGTCAGCTCCGCGATCTTCAACGAGAAGAGCTTCCACCCTGACCAGACGATCCGCGACGAGCGGACGGGCATCATCTACCACGGCTACTGGGACGGTGGCCTGATCGACCCCGATGGCATCGCCTACGACACCTTCGCCGAGAAACCGGAAGGCTTCGAGCCGGTCCTCCGCATCGCCGGCCGCTGGTGCCTGCCGCTCCGCCGCCACCGCACCCCCGCCGCCCTCCGCACCGAACTGGAATCCGCGGGCTTCCGCGTGCTGCTGCAGGACGCGAACCATTTCGTCTGCGTCGGCCCCGCGTCTTCCGCTCGCCTGTCCGGTTGACCGCCCTATTCAGAGTCCCGCCTTCAGCCGGGTCTTTGCTGTTGCGTTTGTTGTTGCTGTTACTGACACCTGACAACTGGCTACTTCCGTTCCCCTACATCGCCCCCCCGTACCACCGGCGTCGTCGCGCTCGGCCCTTCCAGCACCGGCTTCGTCGGCCGGCCCGTGATCAGCTTCGTCCCGTCCGTGAACCCCTCCTCCCGCCCGGTCAGCTCCTCGATCAGCCACTGCCGGAACCGCCCGATCCGCTCCTGGCTGCCTGGGTCGTCGATCAGGTCTTCCAGCTCCTGCGGATCGCTGGCCAGGTTGAAGAACTGCTCCCGCCCCGTCTGGCTGAACCACGCGTACTTGCACTTGCCATCCGTGATCCAGTGGTTGGACGCCTGGCCGGCCGCGTGCTCGCCGTGCAGGTACGTCCGCCATTCCGTCGCCTCCCCGCGGCACAGCCCCAGCACGCTCTGGCCGTCCACGCTCTCCGGGATCGCCGCCCCGCAGGCCTCCAGGATCGTCGGCAGGATGTCCCGCAGCTCCACCACGGCGTCAACCGTCTGCGCAGGCTTCCACTTCCAGGCCCGTGGCGGCGTGACGATCAGCGGCACCCGCGTCGACCCGTCGTACGGCAGCACCTTGCGGAACAGGTTGTGGTCCCCCAGCAGCTCCCCGTGGTCGCTCGTGAAGAGGAACATCGTGTTGTCGAGCACCTCGTGCTCGAACAGGTATTCCTTCAGCCGCCCGATCTGGTGATCGATGTGCGTGATCTGCGCATAGTACGCCGCCCGCGCCCGGTGCAGCTGCCGCTCGCCCATGAACCCCGTGGCCCCGTCGATCCCCTGCATCTTCGCCTGCTGGTCCGCCCAGTCGCCCATCGGCACCGGCGGGAACGTCTGGTGAATGTACTGGTCGAAAAATGCCTGCGGCGGGTCCAGCGGCGGGTGTGGCCGGTGATACGACAGGTACAGGAAGAACGGCTTCGTCGGGTCGCGCCGTCGCAGGAAGTCGATCCCCATCGTCGTTACGTACGTCGTCGGGTGGACCTCCTCGCTGTACGGCCACGGCCTGGCCACCCACGAGTTGCAGTTCAACCCGTGCGGGACCATGTCCGCGTCGGCCCCGATCTTCATCCGCAGCCACGACATGTAGTCGTCGACCAGGTCGTAGTTGTGGCTGGCCTTCCGCTCGCAGTGCAGGTACCCGTCGTGCAGTACCACGTTGTGAAAGCCCATCAGGTTTCGCGCCGGCCACACGTGCATCTTGCCGACCGCCTGCGTGTGGTACCCCGCGGCCGCAACCTCCCCCGCCAGCGTCCGCTCGTACGTCCACGGCACGCCGTCCTTGTACCCCACCCGGCCGTGGTTCCGCTGGCTCATCCCCGTAAACAGCGCCGCCCGCGCCGCGATGCACGACGGCGTGGCCGTGTACGCCTGCGTGAATCGCACCCCCTGCATCGCCAGGTGATCCAGGTGCGGCGTCTCAACCACAGGATGCCCCGCGCAGCCCAGGCAATCCCCGCGCCACTGGTCAGCCATGATCAGCACGATATTCGGACGTTCAGGCATGGTCTCGGCCTCCCACATATCTTCACCGTTCTCGGGCACGCAGTATAGCGGGCGGGCCCCCCCCAAGCCACAGTGTCCCGGTGCCGGATGCCACGCCATGTAGCCGGCCCGCTTGCGGGCCGCGTTCATCTGCCGTTGCCGCCGTGCCCCTGCCGCCGGCTTCGGGTACAATCCCCACCCGGCGCACCGATCACAGCCGACTACCGAGGACACGCGGATGCGCTTCGCCAAGTACCACGGTCTGGGCAACGACTACCTGGTCATCGACGCAGCCGACCTGCCGGCCGGCTTCGGTCCAGCCATCATCCGCCGGATCTGCGATCGCCACTTCGGCATCGGCTCCGATGGCATCCTGGTCCACGGCCCCGACCCAGCGGACGGCGACTTCCGTCTGCGGATCTGCAACCCCGACGGTTCCGAGGCCGAAAAGAGCGGCAATGGCCTCCGCATCTTCGCCCGCTACCTGCAGGACCGCGGCGTCGTCGCCGGCCACCCCTTCGCCGTCATCACCCGCGGCGGCCGCGTGCAGTGCCAGGTGCTCGAGGCCGGCCGCCTCGTCACCGTCCAGATGGGCCGCGCTAGTTTCCGCAGCGCGGACATCCCCGTGGCCGGCCTCGAAAGGGAGGTCCTCCGAGAACCGATCACCATCGCCGGCCAGGTCCTGGAGTACTCCGCCGTGACGGTCGGCAACCCCCACTGCGTCCTGGTCCGCGACGAGATCAGCGAGGAAGAGGCCCGACGCCTCGGCCCGCTGCTGGAACGCGACCCGCGTTTCCCCAACCGCACCAACGTCCAGTTCGTCCGCGTCCGTGACGCTGGCAACATCGAGATCCAGGTCTGGGAACGCGGCGCCGGCTACACCCTGGCCTCCGGCTCGAGCTCCTGTGCCGCCGCGGCCGTCTGCCGCCGCCTCGGCCTGTGCGGACCCGATATCCAAGTCCACATGCCCGGCGGCACCCTGGCCATCCAGGTCGACGACGCCTACGACCTTCAAATGACCGGCCCCGTAGTCAAAGTCGCCGAGGGGACGCTCAGCCCGGAGATGCTCCGCGACCTGCCGGCCGGAGGATCAGAAGATGAAAGACAGCCCCCCTCGTCGTACAAGAAATGACATGACGATCAACCGTGCGGCCAACTGGATACTGTCCGTCATCGCCGGCGTGGCCACCGGGACCCTGACCAGCCTCTACGTATACCCCCACCTGATCGCTCTATGGGCCTGCATGGACTGCATGATGCCTGTCTGCCGCTGGATGAACGCACATGGCCTGGCCTGGCTGGCGCCTTCCTGGATGCATCTCTGGCTGAATCTGCCGGAATGGCTCCTGGCCGGTGCACTGGGGATCGCAATCGGCTTGCTCAAACCACGTTCCTGGCTCGCGATAGGCGCTGCCTGCGGTCTGACGCTTGCCGCGTTCCCGTCTCTGGCCATGTGGTGGCTAGGGCTGGATCTGTCCCAGTATTTCGGCACCTCGGCGGTCGTGACGGTAACGCTCTGGCATGCGGCATCGGCCCCCATCCTCGTGGTCGTGGCTTGGATAGTTCGCCGCCGCCGATCGCGACCGATCCCGCCCGGCCATTGCACGTGCGGCTACGATCTCACCGGCAACGTCAGCGGCATCTGCCCAGAGTGCGGCAGATCCGCTCCCGCCGGTGCGGTGTCGTAGTGCCGCCCGTGGAATGCCGGTATGCCGTTGACCATGCCACCCCCGCAGGGATGATGTGCGAGCGGGCCGTGTCGCCGACGTTCCGCCACCCGCGCTGCCTGTTGTTGTCGTTGCTGTCGTCGTTCCTGTCACCCAATGTCGTTGGCAACTCCACCCCAACGGGGTGACATACGATCCAGCCCGGGGCAGAGCGGGTCGCGTCGTTGTTGTGACGCGACCCGCGCCGCCCCGGGTCGGAAACCGCTCGCAACCTGGGTCTCTTTTCTTGTTGTCATAGCCCTGTAAGGGCGACACAACCGTCAATCCCACACATATCGCTCGTCGTAGGGAATCTCGTACTTCACCAGAAAACTTCGGTACTCGTCCTGGAACGACACCCGCCGATGATGCTCCTCCTGGCGCAGGATGTACCGCTCCGTTGCCGCGACAGCCGACTGGCCGATGGAGAAGGCCCCGTACCCCGTTTGCCAATGAAATCCGCCCAGAGCCGCATCCTGCCGCCTTGAGCCACTTCGAGGACTCCTTCTTGATCTCCTCGATGAGCTTGCAGGCCGCGATGTTCTTGGACATCCGGCACAGCACGTGCACGTGGTCAGCCGCCCCGCCTACCTGGATGGCGGGCGAATCCAGCGCATTCAGAGCCCCCGCCAGGTACCGCCAAAGGTGCGGCCGCACGTCGCCCGACAGGCACGAAGCCCGGTCTTTCGTGCTGAAGACGATGTGCACGAGGATCTTCGCCAGGGACTGCGACATTGCCGTCCTCCTTCGTTGTCTCGCCCTTGCGGGGCTCTCAACAACAAGGACAACAACAAGGGCTCTGGCGTTTCGCGCACCCGGGGCATTGCCCCTGTACCCGAGGTGTTGCCCCGGGCTGGATAGTATCTCACCCTTACAGGGTGCAAGGCCCTCGGCACTCAGGGCGTCTGCCTCTTCCCTCAGTACTCAGCACTCAGCACTCAGGACTCAGGACTGCTGTTCAGAATCCCCCTCACATACCCCGCATTCACCCCCGCCTGGTTCATGTGCTTGTGCCACATCCCCACAATGATCGCGTCCGTCGCCTTGATCTTTCCGTACGCTGCCTGCAGCGCCGCCCGCACCCTCTCCTGCGTCTGGCACTTGCGGCACGCCCCCAGCACCTTGAACACCAGGCACGGCCGGCTCACCTGCTGCACGAACCGGTACATTCTCGGCGGATCTTCTTCCTGGAACAGCGCGTCCTCGTTGACCCACCTCCCGCCCGAAACGATCCTGCTCTCCCGCACCTCCCGCGACAGGTTGTACACGCAGCACATGTGGAAATCGATCGGCCAGCCCTGCTCCACCATCCACTCGTGGACCTCCGGGATGTGGCTGGCTACCCCCGCCAGCAAGCCCTGCTCCTGGATCAGCTCGATCCGCTCCTTCACCACGTGCATCGTGCCCTCTTTCCAGTGCTTGTCCGTGTTCGTGCCGTGGTGATAGATCGCGATCGGCTTGAGCGCCGCGATCGTCCGGATGTTCTCCTTCACGTCCGGCCACTCGCTGGCCGTCTGGCAGATCCAGTGCATCCTGCCGCCCCGCGCGCGGTACTTCTCGACCCCCTCGAAGATGAACTTGTCCCCGCGCATCTGCATGCAGTTGATGCCCGCGGCCTCCGCGTCGCACAGGGCGTCGGCGATGTGCTCGCCCGTGTTCCACGCCGCCATCTCCTTGTCCATCTCCTCGCGCCAGTGCGAGTACCCGCGGAACGGATTGCCCCCGATGATCAGGCGGGTAATGTCAAACGCCCCGAGCTTCACCACAGGCAGTAAACTGGACTTCGACATGGATCAAGACTCCCAATGTCTGGCTATCCCTCGCAACACGCCCCATCCTAGCAAGAACGATCTGACCCGGCCAGACCGCCCCCGTCCCGCGGCCGGCTGTCCCCTGCTGGTGCCGTTCGACCCGCGTCCCGCGACCCGTCCGTTTCTCCTTGTCTGTCATCTCTGTCTGTCGCCCCGCGCTCCCGCTGTCCTTGCCTCCCGCTGCCTGCCTAAGATGGTAATGGAAGCAGACGTGCCGGACACGCGACGCGGGGAGCTGGGCGCCACGCCTGCGGTGTTTGCAGGCGTGCTCTGACTCTGGGTCCCACTGGCAACCGTCTGCCAGTGCCGCCGTTACCCCCGGTCCGTCGTATGCTCGTGTTCGCCCCCGGAAATCGTTACAATGCCGCATGAGATGACGCCGCGAAGCACTATGATTTGAGTGAGTAGTCATGGACCCCAGACAAGACAACCCTGATGACGCGCCCGCCAGCCGGGACATCCGACCCGTCCTCCAGGGTTGGCCCTACCGGCCCAACGAGATCTCCGTCCGCAAGATCACCGGCCGCGACGGTAAGGAGAAGATCCAGCTCCGCGTCGACCTGGGCTTGCTGCAGATGGAGATGACCGGCCGGCCCGATGGCCACCGCCCCCACGGCCTGCCCTCGCTGCTGCACTGGCACAAGGACCGCCTCGAGAAGTACCAGCGCCGCAGCGGCACCGACGTCGGCTTCCTGCTCACCCCCGAAGAATGCGAGGGCGTCCGCGAAGAGGCCCTGTTGTTCTACCAGCGCTACCTCAGCCTCTTCGTCCTCCAGGACTACCGTGGTGTCGAGCGCGACACCGCCCGCAACATCGAGGCCGCCGACTTCTGCCGCCAGTACGCCACCGAGACCGCCGACCGCCTCGCCCTCGAGCAGTACCGCCCCTACATCATCATGATGAACCGCCGCGCCGCCGCCCTGCGCCTCCTCCAGCAGGGCAAGCCCGGCAAGGCCGTCGAGGCCATCGACGAGGGGCTCCAGCAGATCCAGCAGTTCTTCGAGGAGTACAACCACCCCGAGGCCGTCGAGGAGTCCCGCGAGATCGGCATCCTCCGCGCCCTCCGCCGCGAGATCGCCGACAAGATGCCCACCCGCCGCTTGGAGGCCCTCCAGCAGCAGCTCCTCGAAGCCGTCCAGACCGAGCGCTACGAGGAAGCCGCCCAGCTCCGCGACCAGATCAACAAGCTCATCGACCGCCGCCAGCGCCAGCAATCGGAACGGCCGCAGTCACTCCCCGCCCTCCAAAGCCCATGCAGCTTGCAGCATGGGTCACGCGTAGGGTGGGCACCGCCCACCAAGTCCACACAGTTTGCCTGCATGGGCACGCAGTTGCCATAGCCTGTCAACGAGCCTGAAGCGTCAGCGAGGGTACCGTGGCCGCAGTAACCAGCGCAACCTGGTGGAAGAAAAAGAGCCGCCGTCGTAAGACGGCGGTATCCGTCCCGCCGTACCTGTCGCGGTGGCTGTTCCCATCCGTTGGATCCATTCGTCCCAGAGACCCTCCCATGTAGGGCGCTCCTGCGCCCGCCAATGCCGTTGCCCATACAGCCCCAACGGGGCGAGATACGATCCAGCCCGGGGCAGAGCGGGTCGCGTCGTTGTTGTCCCGCGACCCCACGTCGGGCCCAGGCTCGCTCTCCACCCGCATCCGCCTCCCGAACCCAGCGAAACGCGTAATGGCTCCGAACACGGTATTCCGCAGGTATCCATGGAGATAAGAGATATTGCTGGGCAGATCAGGTTCGGATAACCTATGTCCGGCACCTCCGCCCGGCAAGACCGAAAGAGCATTGATCTATGCTTGCATGATGGACGGTTCATAGTAGGCGCCCTGAAATACTGTTGGGCTGACTGTCACAAGGGGCTACAGCAATGGGCCAATACGATCAACTGTTCCAGACCCTGGATACCTTAAAGGCGCAAACGGCACGATTCCGTCGGGTGGCCCTCCACGTCCATTCACCCGAAAGCTACGACTGGTCGCAGAAGGCGTGTGACAAGGTCCTCAATGATAAAGCGAAACTCATCGAGTCAGGTGGGCAGAATGCCTTCACGGAACGCCTCAAGAGCGCCTTCGATCTTGTCGCGATCACGGATCATATGAAGTGCTCCTATGCCAGCAGCGTTTCACTGGCCACCCAGCGAGGATGTGACTTTTTGGTGCTACCGGGCATGGAGGTCAGTTTCCAGCCGGAGGCTGCCCTAGGCGTCCAACAGCTGCATATCTTGGTTATTCTCCCCGAGGGGACCTCACCTGAACGGGCCGGCCGGCTCTTTGCCGGTGAAAAGAGTATGCCCGATGAAAAAGACCGCAAAGGTCAGGAGATCCTGACAGGGAGACTAGACACGTTCGTCGAGGCCGTCCACCGCGAGGGTGGGCTATGCATACACTGCCCACATTAACTCGTCGCGAGGCCTGCGTCGGCATTTCCGGCAGACAGGATGCGAGGTTCTGACGTCATTTGACCCCGATACGGAAGCCGCCCAAGAAGGTGAGAAGGAGGTGTCTGCGGCTTTTAAGAAGTATCTCTTTTCCGCTAAGTTCGATGCGATCGAGGTGTCGAAACATTCCGACCAGCGCCACTACCGGCGTCTTTCAGATCGGAACGGTGAGATGGCGACCATTCCGGTAATCCTGCACAACGATGCGCACTGTATCGAGGACTTCAACCGAAAAGACCGGATCACCTGGATCAAGATGACGTCTCTGAGTCTGAAGGGCCTCCGTGATGCACTCGCGTTCTCCGAGACGCGAGTTCGTTTCCCCTCTGAGTTGCCCTCTCCCCCAAACCCACGGCTACTTGGTGTAGAGATAGCCGGGACGACTGCATCGCTCTTTCAGCAAACATCCATTGCCTTTGCTGAAAACCTCACCTGCCTTATAGGGCCACGTGGATCAGGCAAGTCAACGGTGGTGGAGGCGTTGAGGTACGTCTTCGGGTACAATAAGACACTTGGGGAGCTCGATACTACCAACAAGCTCTCCGAACGAATCCTGGATATGCAGAAAGCAAATCTCACTAACTGTCTGCACTTTCTGAAGAGTGGCCACGTTTGGTGCGTGCCGGCGGAGCTGCAATCCCTGAGAATGTGGCCGGATTACGCGGCCAAACCCAGCAGGCCGTGTACGAGCCGGCGGATTTTTGCCGGAAGCGGCTGGTCGCGGCTGATTGCCGATAATTCGCTCTGGAGGACCAACCGACGCAACGCCTTGCGACGATCCGCGTGCGAAGGCCGTCGCTGGGCGTCGTCCCAGGGCGAGTCCCGCCGGTCGCACAGGTCGCGGCGCGAGCGGCTCCAGGCCCACAGTTCCACCAGCGTATGCATCCACAGATTCAGATGATAGACCGCCACGTTCGTCCAGATGTTGCGCACCTGCTGCTGGCCGGCGCCCGAGACCTCCTTGATGTCGTGAAAGTCCTGCTCGATCGTAGCGCGGTCGGCAAACGTCTCGAGGATCTGGCGAGCTGTCGCCTGCGTATCGGTCGCGAAGAAGGCCAGCCAGCCATGAGATTCCTTGACCAACACCACCCGGATCCGGCCGCCGGCCGGCGCGTACGTCGCCAGGAACGTCTTGCAGGTCTTGGTCGTTTGCTTGTTGTACAGCACGCACTCGACCGTCTGCCAGCCCCGCCTCTGCCCGGCCCGCTTGGCCAGGCTGATGCGGTTCTTGCCGTACCGCCGCGGCCGACCGCGACGCCGCCTTTGGCCTTTCTTGACTGGCGGCGGCAGATTGCGCAGGGCCGCGTCCTTGCGCAGGCGGCCCACCACGACCACCCCGGCCCGCAGGACCGGCCGCAAGAACGGCCGCTTGGTGTACCCGCCATCGACCACGACCTGCAAGGTCTTTCCCGCCCGCTTCAGCAGCCCGGCCGCCCACACGACCAGTTCTGCGCGTTCCGGAAAATATGGCCACATTTTTCCGGATATTCTGGCCACCTTTGCCGACGATGGCCACTGACGGCTCGCGGCTGTTGCCGCGAGGGATTTATCGCTTTGATGCTAATCCCGAAGGGTGAGGAAAGACGGGCGGCATGACGTCGTCGCCGCCCGCCCTTCGGTCTTAGCCCCTGGGTCTGTGCTCGGGTCGGTTCCCACCGGCGCCCTATCCTCCGCCCAGGTCATCTTCGATCCTATCGATCAGCCGTGGTCCCGCAAGGTCCACCCTCAAAGGCCTGCCGGCTCGGCATCCTTCTCGGCCGCCTTCAGATGCCGCGTCCGATAGGACGGCCCACGCAGTTGGATGAATCGCCCACGTTCCAGGATCCGATCTGTAATCGCCTCGGCCAGGTCCGCATCGTGCAGCACCTGGCCCCAGTGGCTCAGCGCCTTGTTCGTGGTCAGCAGCATCGGCTTTTTGTGCAGGTAGCGGTGATTGACCACCTGGAACAGCACGTTGGCCGCGTCGGTGCCCGTGGTCAGGTAGCCCACCTCGTCGATGACCAGTACGTGCGGCTGCACGTACGGCACCAGCGCCTTGCGCAGTTGGGCCGCCCCGGCGGCCGCGGACAGGCTCGTCGATCAGTTCGGCCGCGGTGGTGAAGTAGGCGTCGTAACCGTTCTGGATGGCGCGATAGGCGACCCCGATCGATAAATGGGTTTTTCCCGTTCCGGAAGTTCCACCCAGGATCAGGCAGCGCCCCTCGCTGACCAGTTCCGGACCGAGGTAACTGCCCAGCAGGGACAGCCGGACAGCCGTCTGGAGTTGGAAGTTGAACTCCTCGATCGTCCGCAGGAACGGGAAGCCGGCCTTGCGGACCGCCCGCTGGATGCGCGTTTCACTGCGATGGGCCACCTCCTCGGCCACCAGGAGCGCCAGGTAGTCGCGGTAACTCATCTGCTCGGTCTCGGCGCGTGCCTCCAACTCGGCGTACAGCCGGCGGATCGTCGGCAGGTGCAGGCGCCGCAGCAGGCCCTCCAGGTCCACCGCAGCAGGGCCCGGAGCCGAGGGATTGGCAGGAGTCGATGGGGGTGTCGGTTTCATCGCACGCCCTCCCGCTCCAGGACCCAGGTGATCGCCTTGACGTGATGCCGGCCGTTGGACAGGGCATGCTCAATCGCTCCCAGCGTTCGCCGGGGGCCATACTCCAGCAGCAGGTTATGCAGCTGCTCTACCTGGACCTTCCAGTTCATCCGCGGCTGGTGCACCCACTCGGTCAGCAGAGATTCCGCCGATGGCCCCAATTCCAGGATCTCCTGGCGTTTCTGATAGAGTTGGGCCCGCTGGCCGTGGACCGCCGCCAGCTTGGCCACGCGGTCCTCGCTACGATACGACGTTTGTCCGACCTCCGGGTAACGGGGATGTTCCACCTGGGTTCCGTCACGCGTGACGATCCGCACCCGTTCGGGATACAGGAACAACGTGCCGGGGATGCCGATGGTGCCCGGCGGCATCGAATAGCGAATGCCCTCGTGCTCGACGAACCCGGTGGTCCGCACCGTCACCGGCACCCGTAGCGGATACTCCGTCGGCCGGATCGGCAGGCGGGACAGGCGTTCCCGCTCGGCCTTCATTCGTTCGGCCGGGATCTGGTTGGTTGCCCGGCTGGGCCGCCGCAGGTTCACCTCTTCCAGCCAGGCGAGCAGTTGCTGTTCCAGGTCTGCCCGGTCATGGAACCGCCGAACCTTGAAGAAGCTGCCCTTGACCCAGCCGACCAGGTTCTCCACGGACCCCTTCTGGTTGGCCCGCCGCGGCCAGCACAACTCCACCCCGAAGCCGTAATCCACCGGCACGTGGGCGAAGGTCTGGTTCCAGTCGATGAACCCTTCGCTTCGCCCGGTCACGATCGTCTTTGGATTGTCGAAGACCGCCCGCAACGGAACCCCCTCAAACGACTCGAAGGCCTTCAGCAAGGCCCGGATGAGAGGCTCGACCTTCTCATCCGGCACCGTGACCACGTGCGTCCATCGCGAGTACTTCAGCCGCGAGGCGAAGAAGTGAACCTTCTCGTCGGAACCGTCGGCGTAGGTGACCGCCACGCTGCCGAAGTCGTGCTGGCTGAACTCGCCCGGCACCCCCTCGAACCGCACCTCCGGCCCGCGCTGCGCCTTGGGACGCACAGACCGGACTAGTTCGTAGACGGCCGACTTGCCGCCCGTGTAGCCCAGACCCCGCACGCGACGGAGAACCTCCACGGTTGGCAGCAGCGGCTCTGCCTGCAAGATCTGCTCCACCTGCGATCGTAATGCATCGACCTGGCTGGGCCGGCCGATGCGTCGTGACTGGGGTGTGGCGGCGGCCTCCGGACTGGTGATGGGCGGCTCCCGCAGAATGCGTTGTACGGAGCGTTTGCCCACGCCGACGGTCTCGGCGATCTCCTCCAAGGTGTGTCCAGCCTGCCGCAGCGTCCAAATGCGTACCCGATCCAACATGCTGATCATCCTCCTTGTTCCTCGCGCCCGGCGGCACCATTGCCCCCGGCCATCGCGAGAAAACATTACCGGAAATCCAGGCCTCAAAAGTGGCCAGAATTTCCGGAAAAGAGGTGGTCAGAATTTTCGGAACCCGCAAGTTCGGCTGCCAGCACCAACTTCGTGCGGAATCGCCAGCGGCGACAGGCCGGCAGCGCCGCGACCGTCTGGGCCCGCACGTACAGCATCGCCCGCAACGGCAGGGCCAACGGCCCCCAGCGGGGATGCCGCAAGGCCAGCGACAGCGTGACCCAGATATGGCCGTACAGATACTTTTGATCGGCCGGTCCGGGCGTGGGATTGCGATGGATGGCGGCCCCCTCGACCTTCGGCCCGTAGCGCTTCGTGGGCGAATCGTCGATCACCACCAGTGCCCGATCCGGCAGCGGCACAGACCGCAGCAGCAGGCCCAGCAGTTGGGCCGCGACCGATTGGCTCTTGCGTCCCAGGGCCGCCAGGCTGTAATAATAGTCCTGGAAGTCGTCGCGGACCCCGGCGGCGCAGAGCCAGCTGGTGACGGTCCGGCGTCCGTGGGCAAACAGAATGCCCATCAGCAGCACGCCCAGCCGCCAGCGGTTGCGGGCATGCAGCCCGGCCGACAGCCAGTCGCTCCACTCGGCCCATTCCTCTGGAGACGGCCAACGACATTGTGCGGTTGCCATCCTTGGCTCTCCCGTTCATCATGGCGTCCATGCAACCGCTATGGTGACGGGAGAGCCTGCTTTCGTAAACCTCTCGCTACCGTCGTGTTTTCAGAAAGTGCAGTAACTGTGTAATCCGTGTAGCTTACGAAACCACCTCACAGGGAAAGCGGGTTCTGGAGGCAACATTTGATCCTGCGGAAACGTACTGCACGAAAGTCTACACCTCTGAAGGAGATCGGCTGGAGGTTGCTGATGTCGAAAAGTCCGGCGATTACCCGGTGCGACTCTATGGCTGGAGCGAAATTGAGACCCTTGGTCGCGACTCACGACGACAGAGGGACCTGTTAGACCGATTCATCCCCGACTTTCTCGCTGCTCAGGAGCGCCGAGACAACATTCGCGCGCAGCTGGTCTCGAACCGGAAGGAGATCGAAAAGGTCGTGGCCGCACTTATGGCTCTTTGGGAGCACCACGACGGTATCATCAGACGATACACAGAGCATAAGAAAGCCTTTGACAACATCAACACCGACGACGTGAGGAAGCATTTCAGTGCGTAGACCTGGCCCAGGGGAAGATGCGAGTCCTGGAGCAAGTTCGGATCAACGTGGACAGTCTGACGGAAAGCCTGCGAGCGATAGGGACGGTGTCGCTACGTGATGGCATTGATGAACTCCTGGAAGAGGGGGAGCAGGAACTGCGGGACTGGTGGGCCTCTCTCGGAGCCCCAAACCTGAACGTCCCTGATGTCGAGGCCAACGTTCAGAAGCGCGTTGCTGAGGCCATCGAGTCCTTAGGCACGTTTTCAGTTCTTCTCGGTGAGAACATCACAGCTGCGAGCCACGAGATCGATGCTGTACATGCAGAGATTCGCACCAGATTCGCTGAGGCGGAAGACGCATCACTTCAGCGGATTACGGATCTTCGGGCCAATGCCGAGAAACGCCTGCGCGAGGCGGCCACCGTTCGCGACCAGTATCTGAAAGGCTGGAAACGCCTCCAAGAGGCTCTGACTGTGCGCAGGCAGATCACGGACGAGTTGCTTGCGTCCCATGATCTGATTGCGAGCATACGGGCGAAGAACAATCGGCAGATCGAAGAAAAACTACAGCGCGTTGCGCAAAGAAGTAAACTTTCCTAGGCCTATAGAATAGGGCATGGGGAATGGAGTCCTCAGCGGATCGGACTGGAAGCAATGGCGACGCATGCGGGCGTGGCGACTGAGCCAACAGGGCTGGACGCAGCAGGATATAGCCGTAGCCCTGGACGTTTCCAAGGGGGCCGTCAGCCGATGGCTGGGGGCGGCGCGAGGGGCGGGCGAGGCAGCGTTGATGACGCGATCCGGCCAAGGCCGGTTCCCCAAACTGACGGCCGAGCAGGTGCGGCTGATCCCGGACTTCCTGGGACACGGCCCGGAGGCCTACGGGTTCCGGGGCAAGGTCTGGACGACGGCCCGGGTGGCCCAGGTCATTCAGCAGGAGTTCCAGGTCAGCTACCACAAGGGCCATGTATCGCGGTTGCTCAAGCAACTGCATTGGACGCCGCAGGTCCCGGTCCTTCGGGCCCTGCAGCGCGACGAGGACCAGATCCAGCGGTGGCGTCTGGAAGTCTGGCCACGCCTGAGACAGCAGGCATCACAAGAGCATCGGACACTGGTGTTTACGGACGAATCAGGCTTCTACCTGCTGCCGGGCGTGGTCAGGACGTATGCTCCGCAGGGCGTCTCGCCCATCCTTCGGGAGTGGCAAACACGCGACCATTTGTCGGTGATGGGCGGGATTACCCGCCAGGCCAAAGTCTACACGCTGGTCCGCCAGGAGTCGCTCAACGGCCTGCATACGGTGGAGTTTCTGCGGCACCTGATTCGGCATCTGGGTGCTCGCCTGCTGGTGATCTGGGACGGCTCGCCCATCCATCGCCGGACCGAGGTCGGCGAATTCCTGAGCAGCCGGGATGGGCGAGGGATCCACGTCGAGCCGCTACCGGCCTATGCCCCGGATCTGAATCCGGTCGAGGGGGCCTGGCAGCATCTCAAGCATGTGGAGCTGCGCAACGTCGTCTGCCTGGATCTGGAGGAATTGCACTTGCAGTTGCATTGGGCTATAGCCCGTCTCCGGCAGAAACCACACCTGGCTCGCTCATTCTTCCAGGGTGCAGGACTGGCCATCTAGCAAAGTTTACTTATTTGCGCAACGATCAGTAAACCGGTATTTTGGCGACCGGATGAAGATATCACTTCAATTCACTCCTGCGGGTTCCGAAAATTCTGACCACCTCTTTTCCGGAAATTCTGGCCACTTTTGAGGCCTGGATTTCCGGTAATGTTTTCTCGCGATGGCCGGGGGCAATGGTGCCGCCGGGCGCGAGGAACAAGGAGGATGATCAGCATGTTGGATCGGGTACGCATTTGGACGCTGCGGCAGGCTGGACACACCTTGGAGGAGATCGCCGAGACCGTCGGCGTGGGCAAACGCTCCGTACAACGCATTCTGCGGGAGCCGCCCATCACCAGTCCGGAGGCCGCCGCCACACCCCAGTCACGACGCATCGGCCGGCCCAGCCAGGTCGATGCATTACGATCGCAGGTGGAGCAGATCTTGCAGGCAGAGCCGCTGCTGCCAACCGTGGAGGTTCTCCGTCGCGTGCGGGGTCTGGGCTACACGGGCGGCAAGTCGGCCGTCTACGAACTAGTCCGGTCTGTGCGTCCCAAGGCGCAGCGCGGGCCGGAGGTGCGGTTCGAGGGGGTGCCGGGCGAGTTCAGCCAGCACGACTTCGGCAGCGTGGCGGTCACCTACGCCGACGGTTCCGACGAGAAGGTTCACTTCTTCGCCTCGCGGCTGAAGTACTCGCGATGGACGCACGTGGTCACGGTGCCGGATGAGAAGGTCGAGCCTCTCATCCGGGCCTTGCTGAAGGCCTTCGAGTCGTTTGAGGGGGTTCCGTTGCGGGCGGTCTTCGACAATCCAAAGACGATCGTGACCGGGCGAAGCGAAGGGTTCATCGACTGGAACCAGACCTTCGCCCACGTGCCGGTGGATTACGGCTTCGGGGTGGAGTTGTGCTGGCCGCGGCGGGCCAACCAGAAGGGGTCCGTGGAGAACCTGGTCGGCTGGGTCAAGGGCAGCTTCTTCAAGGTTCGGCGGTTCCATGACCGGGCAGACCTGGAACAGCAACTGCTCGCCTGGCTGGAAGAGGTGAACCTGCGGCGGCCCAGCCGGGCAACCAACCAGATCCCGGCCGAACGAATGAAGGCCGAGCGGGAACGCCTGTCCCGCCTGCCGATCCGGCCGACGGAGTATCCGCTACGGGTGCCGGTGACGGTGCGGACCACCGGGTTCGTCGAGCACGAGGGCATTCGCTATTCGATGCCGCCGGGCACCATCGGCATCCCCGGCACGTTGTTCCTGTATCCCGAACGGGTGCGGATCGTCACGCGTGACGGAACCCAGGTGGAACATCCCCGTTACCCGGAGGTCGGACAGACGTTCGTATCGTAGCGAGGACCGCGTGGCCAAGCTGGCGGCGGTCCACGGCCAGCGGGCCCAACTCTATCAGAAACGCCAGGAGATCCTGGAATTGGGGCCATCGGCGGAATCTCTGCTGACCGAGTGGGTGCACCAGCCGCGGATGAACTGGAAGGTCCAGGTAGAGCAGCTGCATAACCTGCTGCTGGAGTATGGCCCCCGGCGAACGCTGGGAGCGATTGAGCATGCCCTGTCCAACGGCCGGCATCACGTCAAGGCGATCACCTGGGTCCTGGAGCGGGAGGGCGTGCGATGAAACCGACACCCCCATCGACTCCTGCCAATCCCTCGGCTCCGGGCCCTGCTGCGGTGGACCTGGAGGGCCTGCTGCGGCGCCTGCACCTGCCGACGATCCGCCGGCTGTACGCCGAGTTGGAGGCACGCGCCGAGACCGAGCAGATGAGTTACCGCGACTACCTGGCGCTCCTGGTGGCCGAGGAGGTGGCCCATCGCAGTGAAACGCGCATCCAGCGGGCGGTCCGCAAGGCCGGCTTCCCGTTCCTGCGGACGATCGAGGAGTTCAACTTCCAACTCCAGACGGCTGTCCGGCTGTCCCTGCTGGGCAGTTACCTCGGTCCGGAACTGGTCAGCGAGGGGCGCTGCCTGATCCTGGGTGGAACTTCCGGAACGGGAAAAACCCATTTATCGATCGGGGTCGCCTATCGCGCCATCCAGAACGGTTACGACGCCTACTTCACCACCGCGGCCGAACTGATCGACGAGCTGTCCGCGGCCGCCGGGGCGGCCCAACTGCGCAAGGCGCTGGTGCCGTACGTGCAGCCGCACGTACTGGTCATCGACGAGGTGGGCTACCTGACCACGGGCACCGACGCGGCCAACGTGCTGTTCCAGGTGGTCAATCACCGCTACCTGCACAAAAAGCCGATGCTGCTGACCACGAACAAGGCGCTGAGCCACTGGGGCCAGGTGCTGCACGATGCGGACCTGGCCGAGGCGATTACAGATCGGATCCTGGAACGTGGGCGATTCATCCAACTGCGTGGGCCGTCCTATCGGACGCGGCATTCTGAAGGCGGCCGAGAAGGATGCCGAGCCGGCAGGCCTTTGAGGGTGGACCTTGCGGGACCACGGCTGATCGATAGGATCGAAGATGACCTGGGCGGAGGATAGGGCGCCGGTGGGAACCGACCCGAGCGCCGACCCAGGGGCTAAGACCGAAGGGCGGGCGGCGACGACGTCATGCCGCCCGTCTTTCCTCACCCTTCGGGATTAGCATCAAAGCGATAAATCCCTCGCGGCAACAGCCGCGAGCCGTCAGTGGCCATCGTCGGCAAAGGTGGCCAGAATATCCGGAAAAATGTGGCCATATTTTCCGGAAACGCGCAACTCCGTCAGGTGACACCCAAGCCTTTGTCGAGTCGATCGCCAACAACAAGGTCGCTGGGAGTTTTGCCAAGCAGTACAAAGCCAGACACATTCCTGAGATCCTCGGGGCATGCTTCAATCCGGTGACATTGGCGGTGGGGCTACTGGCCGGCGACCCCGCCCAGTTTGCAGGCAGGTCGCTTCCAGGTGACCCAGCAACGGCCATCACGTTAATTGACGCCAACAGAGCGGTTGAGGAGTGGAGGCCTTGGGCCTCGGATGGGTATGCTCAGGTCGATTCCTTCACAGGGGGCGGTGCCCTCCTCTTGATGCTGCTTGAGATCCAAGAGGTTGAGTGGGATGACGATGAGAGCATTCTTCTGGACGGCCGGCCTGTAGGGGAGCTTTCTCCGGGACAAAGGTCAAGCGCCATGCTGCCCCTAATTGCGCTCGCGGAGAACACCCCGCTGGTGATCGATCAACCCGAGGATAATCTTGACAACCGCCTCGTTGGGGAGGTCCTTACCGACATTCTTGCGTCGCTCAAGGAGAATCGCCAGATCATCGTCTGCACTCACAACCCCAATATCGTCGTTTCGGGCGATGCTGAGCAGGTCGTTGTTCTTGACGCCATAGACAATCGGAACGCGAGAGTCCTGCGCCAAGGGTCCATTGACGACGATCATATCGTTCAGTCAGTAATCGAGATCATGGAAGGAGGTCGTGAAGCGTTTCGCGTGCGCAAGCAGCGTTACAACCTCTGAACTCGCATCCACAGAATCGGCAATTCCAGAACAGGAGTTTCGGGGACACGCATTCGACATGGATTCGTATTCGGGGTCACCTCCATTCGGACACTCCCGATCTCCTAGTTGGGGGACATTACCCCCCTCGACGAGCGCCGCCCTTGCCACCGTCACTGTGTGCCGCTGGCCTACCTCGGGACCGGTATGTCTTGGCTGTCCGGTGGCCGGCTGCGCAGCAGCCGCATAGTCTGTTGCCCCTCTTGCTGTCTACCGGCAACTGGCTACTGGCAACTGCTGTCGTTGTCGTTCTGCCCTCGCCCCGCTACACTACTCATCCAGCACGAGATGAAAGGACCCCCAATGTACCAGTACCCTCGCCACGCCTCCACCACCGGCGGCATCATCTGCACCTCCGACCCCCGCGCCAGCCAGGCCGGCGTCGCCATGCTTGACGCCGGCGGCAACTACATCGACGCCGCCATCGTCCCCGCCCTCGACCGCCAGATCGACCAACTCGTCTACCGACTCTACGGCCTGACCGACGATGAGATCCGGATCGTCGAGGAGGCCACCAATGCGTAAGCTGCGCCCTCGGTATCCCAGGGACTGAAGTGCTGTTGTGCTCAGGGGACGACGGAAAATGGTTGATGCCTTCCTGACCGATCCGCTTGGACGGATGATCGCCCTCCACGACCGTACCTGGCACGGGCACATCCTGAAGGCACACCCCGAGATGAGTTCGACCCGGTCTCTGGCCGAACGGACGCTCCGCTCTCCCGACGAAATCCGCCACAGTCACTCCGATCCGAATTGCCGGATTTACTATGGTCCCGGGCCCCGTCCGGGGGTTAGAATGATGGTGATCGCGGACGTTGTGATCGGACTTGTGAAGACTGCTCATCTTGCCAAGAGGGTCTCTGGAGGTACGCAGGAATGGTCAAGGTAGATACCATCGAGGGCACTGTGGACGACCTTCTCTGGTGCCATTACGACATCATCAACGATGTTCTGTACCTCCGTCTCATCGAGCATCGGCAGACACCTGCCTGCTCCGAGGAAACGGATGATGGCCTCCTGATGGTCCGCAGCCAGGACAATGACCAGGTGATTGGCATGACGGTCGTGAACTGGTGGAGGCGCTTCGGCACCGGCCCGGTCCCCGACTCAATTCAGGAGTTGGAGCAGGCCATCGATCCGTGGGCGAAAAAACTGGCGGCCTGAGGCCGGATGACCAGCACTTGTCCCCCGTGACCTATCCCTGCCCTTGCCTTGCCCCCTCTCCGCAACTACCCTGCCCGCATGAACCAGACAAACATCCGTTATGCCTCCACCACCGGCGGCATCATCTGCACCTCCGACCCCCGTGCCAGCCAGGCCGGCGTCGCCATGCTCGATGCTGGCGGCAACTGCATCGACGCCGCCATCGCCGCTGGCGCCGTCCTCAATGTCGTTGAACCCTACAACTCTCACCTCGGCGGCGACGCCTTCCTGATCCACTACTCCGCCAAGGACGGCAAGGTCACCGCTCTCAACGGCAGCGGAGGTGCGCCAGAGTGTGCAAAAGTAGCGGAATTTGCTGGCCGGGAGCCTGCAAAAAGCGCGCACGAGCGCGCACTCGGGGGCGCGCCGTCTGCCGCGGCTACCCTAGGGATTCCGCTCCGCGGCATTCGCGCAAGTACCGTGCCCGGCCAGGTCCATACGTGGTTCACCGCCCACGACCTGTGGGGTCGTCTTACCATGGCCACCCTACTCGATCCGGCGATCACCTATGCCCGGGACGGGTTCGAGGTCTCCCGGTCCCTGGCGAACACCCTGCACCAATCAGCTCGACTGCCACGACCAGCCGGGCTTTCGCGAGCAGTTCTTCGTTGACGGAAAACCGCCCGTCGCCGGACAAATCATCCGCCAGCCCAACATCGCCAGCGCGCTGCAACTGCTGGCCAAAGAAGGACTTGACGCCTACTACCGTGGCCCGATTGCCGACGCCCTGGTCCAGCTCAGCCGGCGTCTGGGTGGTTGGTTCGAGCCAGCTCGACCTGGCCTCGCACCGCACGGACATCCAGGCCCCGCTGGCCTATGACTACGACGGCTGGCAAGTCCTGGAGCAGCCCGCCCCCAGCCAGGGGGTCATCGTCCTGCAGTGCCTGGCGCTGGCCAGGCAACTGGGGATTCGGGACCTGGCCTTTGACGACCCTGACCGCGTCCACCTCATGATCGAGATCCTCAAGGCCTGCTACGCGGACCGCTTCCGCTACTGGGCCGACCCGAGATTCGCCCGCCTGCCGATCGAGCGGATGCTCTCGGACGCCTACCTCGGTGAGCGGACCCGCCTCATTCGTCGCGACAGGGCAGGGCAGTACCCCGCTGGCGACCTCGCAGCCGGCCGGGACACCACCTACTTCGCCGTCGCGGACGCCGAAGGCAACGCCCTGAGCTACATCCAGTCGGTCTTCCACGCCTTCGGCTGCGGGGTGGTCGAGCCGACCTACGGGATCGTGCTCAACAATCGCATGAACGGGTTCTGCCTGGAGCAAGGCCACCCCAACGTCCTGCAAGCGGGCAAGCGACCCGTCCACACGCTCAATACCTACATGGTCCTGCGGGATGGGGTTCCCGCGCTCGTTGGCGGAACGCCGGGTGGGCCAAGCCAGGTGCAGTGGAACTTCCAAGTCTTATCTGACGTATTGGATCTTCAAATGCCCGTGGATCGTGCCGCCGCCGCCCCGCGATGGTCCTGGTCGGACGGCCTGCGGGTCAGCATAGAATCAGACTTCGGAGATCCGCTATTGGTTGGCCTCAAGGCACGGGGTCACGATCTGGACATCACGCCTCCAATGGGCGTCGGCGGCAGGGTTCAACTGATCCGGCTCGGCTCAGGGCCGGACCTCGCTCCAAATTGCGGTCATGACACCTATTCATCGCGTCTTAAGGTGGGAGCCTGCGATCCTAGGGTCGACGGCGCCGTTTTGACCAGTGTGCGCCCAAAGTGCTGACACTGGCAAGCACAAAACCAACGGCTGGCCGGCGTTTTCTGCCGATAACAACCATTGGGACGCGTGGGCCTGTTGGTAGTGCCGCCAGGTTCGCGTAGAGTGCGTCCGCGTAACGAGTTGCCGGTAGAATCTCCTGCAGACGCAAGGGATTCGGACACAGCAGCCAGCCTTGCCTTTTGCCGTTAGGCTGCTATGCTGCGATACTGGCGCGTGATGCCGAAAGGCACACCCTCGTTCGGGCGGTAGTGGCGGCGCGTGTCGATGTGTCTGCGCATGGACCGTGCAGGAGACGATATGGCGATTCCGGCCAGCCGTAAGAACACTCGTGTACGAATTGTCGTTGGATGTGCCTTGATCGGCCTGTTCTGCTGGCAGTTCGGACGGGAGGCCGAGAGCGGCACCACCCCGGTCCACCACGCAACCGCCGTGATCGCCCCAGCCATCGCCTTGCCCACCCCGCTCCCCAAGCCAACGATCAGCAACGACGACCTGGCGCGGACCGACCCGCTGGGCCTGCTGCAGCTGGCGCTGCAGCGCTACCAGAAAAGCGTCAGCGACTACCAGTGCACGTTCACGAAGCAGGAGCGGATCCGGGGCAAGCTTGGCCAGGAGCAGGAGATCCAGGTTCGCTTCCGCGAGATGCCCTTCAGCGTGTTGATGGAGTGGACCCGCAACGCCGGGGACGCCAAGCGCGTCCTGTACGTGCAAGGCCAGTGGCGCAGCGGCGACGGCGAGGACCTGGCCAAGATCGAGCCGCAGAGCGCGATTGCGCGGCTGCTGGTCAGGAGCGTCTCCCTGCCGATCAACGGGTCGACGGCCAGGGCAGAGCCGCCGGACGATCGACCAGTTCGGCTTCGGCAACGCCCTGAAGCTGATCATCGACTGCGCAGCCAGTGCCATCCAGAGCGGCCAGGGAAGCCTGGTGTACGCGGGCGAGGGGACGCAGCAGGGCCGCCCCACGTGGATTCTCAAACGGACGCTGCCGTACACGGCTGACGGGGGCGAGTGGCCGGACCGCGTGCTGATCGTGCACGTCGACCGCGAGTGGCTGCTGCCGGTGGCGTGCTACACGTACGCGGACGACGCGCAGCAGACGGTACTGGCCAGGTACGAGTTCAGCAACGTCCGGCTGAACGCAGGCCTGGCGGTGGCGGACTTTGATGCGCAGGCGAACGGGTTCTGAGCGGTCAACGACAGTTGCCGGTTGCGAGTAACGGCAGCAGGACCCAGACCGAAGCGAATGATCGCCTCCCGCATCACTCGGGTGGCGCTGCTGTTGAGGCGCTTGAAGACCGCGTCAGCGCAACAAGTCTCGGAGTGTGATTCCCTCTTTCCAGCAGTTGAACAGGTCAAGCCCGAGCAAACAAGATGATCCAGGCGCTCATTGCCGCATTCTACGCCGGCGGCAGGGGGCCGGCCAGGGTCGCGTAGTCGTCCATAGCCGAGCAGTCGCCGGAGCAGATCATTTCCACATCGCGGCGGATTTCGGGGAGGCGGGTCTGGATGAAGCGGCGGGCGACGGCCTTCTTGCGGTCGCATTTCGCGGCCTGGTCCAGGAACAGGTGGCCCACGATGATGGCGATGGCGGAGTCGACGAGTTTGCGGCCGTAGAGGTCCATGTAGGTCGCGCCGCGTTCCTTGGTGAAGGCGATGGCCTTGGCGATGAGCTGGCGGGCCTCGGCGAGCTTGGCGGCCAGGGCGGCCAGCGCGTCGTCGGTGTACCGGGCGTGTTCGAGCTCCTCGGCGTACTTTTCGAACGCGCCGGAGCAGACGCCGCGGACGGCGGCGACGACCTGGAGCTGGCTGGTGCCTTCGTAGATAGTCGTGATGCGGGCGTCGCGGAGGTGCCGCTCGACGGGGTAGTCCTTCATGTAGCCCGAGCCGCCGAGGACCTGGATGGCGTCGGAGGCGATCTTCACGCACATCTCCGAAGCGTAGTACTTGCTCATCGGCGTGAGCATGCCGTTGAGCCGCTTGAGCGTGCGGGCGAGTTCCTTGCGCTTCTTGGTCTCGGCTGGGTCGGTCGGCGGGTTGTACTCCATGACCCGCATGTTGTTGTACTCGATATCGCAGACGCGGCTGGTCTCATAGGTCAGCGTGCGGGCGGCCTCGAGGTGGATCCGCATGTCAGTGACGAGTTCGGCGACGGCGGGGAGCTTTTCGATCGACACGCCGAACTGCTTGCGGGTGAAAGCGTAGCGTCGGGCGATGCGATAGGCGGCTTCGCCGATGCCCAGGGATTGGGCGGCGATGCCGACGCGGGCGCCGTTCATGAGGCTGAAGACATAGCGGATCAGGCCGAGCTGCCGCTCGCCGATGAGCTTGCCCGGGGCGTCGTCGAAGACGAGCTCGCAGGTCGGCGAGCCGTGGATGCCGAGTTTCTCTTCCAGGTGGCGGACGCGGATGCGGCCAGAGCGTTCGTTGAGGAACAGAGAGAGTCCGCGGCCGTCCTTGATGTCGGGCTCAGAGCGGGCGAGGGTCAGGAGGATCTCGCCGCAGCCGTTGGTGATGAAGCGTTTCACGCCGCTCAAGCGCCAGTGCCGTCCTCGTCCTGGAAGGCGCGGAGGCTGACGGCCTGTAGGTCCGAGCCGGCATCGGGCTCGGTGAGGACCATCGCGCCGGTGACCTCGCCCTTGGCGAAGCGGGGCAGGTATTCGTCCTTGATCTTGTCATCGGCGAAGGCGTTGATCGTCTCGGCGATGCCCTGCAGGCCGAAGAGGTTCATCAGGGAGGCATCCGCGCGGCTGATGATTTCGTTGGCCATCGTGTAGATGAGGTTGGGGCAGTTCAGGCCGCCGTACTTGCGGGGCAGGGTGAAGCCCATGAGGTCGGCGCGGGCGAGGTCGTTGAGGTTCCGGGCGACGAGCGGGTTGAGGGTGACGGTGCCGTCATCGTTGTTGTGGGTGTTGCCCTCGCGGTCGACCTGCTCGGCGCGGGGGGCGACGTACTCGCCGGCGATCTCGCCGACGATCGTCAGGATGCGGCGGTAGTTGTCGATGGCATCGGCCGCGTCGCGCGGGGCATATTCGCCGCCGGGAGCACTCTTGTCGGCGACGAAGCCATCCTCCTGTGTAGTGGCAATCTCGGCCAGTGGCATATGGTTGAAGAGGAACTGGATGTCGTCGTTATCCGTGAAAAAGTTCGCCATAGTCAGTTGTCCGTTGTCAGTTGTCCGTTGTTCGTGGTCAATTGTCCCTTGTCAGTGGTCAATTGTCCGTTGTCGATCGTTCCTTGTCCCCTCAGCACCATCCCTAGGCAGTCGCGGCCCGATGGACCTCAAGTACGCATTAAGTTTGGGGCCCAGTTCATCAAGAAGCGGCTTGAGGCGCGAAACCTGCTCATCGCTGAGCAGGCCACGACGGTAAGCACGCCTGAGAAAATGCTTGGTCTCATTCAGGGACCCGCGACCAATCCGGACGAACCGTCGATTCTCCTTGAAGGAGCCACGTCCGGCCCCCTCAGCAATGTTGGCCCCAACGCTATCGGCTGCATCGACCATCTGCGCCCCAACCGTACGCTTGGCAAAGGCATCCCAAGCGAGTACAAGCTCCCATACGCAATCCGCCAGCTCTTCCGCCAGCCGGTACACTCGTAGGTTCTCAAACGCCGTTCGTGCCATAGTCGTGCTCCGTGGCCACGAGCAACTGAGAACGGACGACGGACAATCAGCAACGGACAACGGACTACTGACAACGGACAATCATCCTCTCGCCCGGATCGCCTTGATCATCATGGGGATGACCTTATTGAGATCGCCGACGATGCCGTAGTGGGCCACGCCGAAGATCGGGGCCTCTTTGTCCCAGTTGATGGCGATGATCTTGGCGGAGTCTTCCATGCCCGCGCGGTGCTGGACCGCGCCGCTGATGCCGCAGGCGATGTAGAGGGCCGGGCGAACGGTCGTACCGGTCTGGCCCACCTGGTGTTCCTTGCCGACGAACCCGCTATCGACGGCGGCGCGGCTGGCACCGACGGCGGCGCCGAGCACGCCGGCCAGGTCGTAGACCAGTTTGAAGTTGGCCTTGGAGCCCACGCCGCCGCCACCGGAGACGATGATGCGGGCGGCCTTGAGGTTGACCTTGCGCTGTTCGCGGTGGCGCTCGATGAGCTTGACGGCCATTTCGAAGTCGTTGAACTCGATCTTCTCCTCGACGATCTGGCCGGACCGCTTCGGATCGCCGTCTTCCATGCGCATCACACCCTCGCGGACGGTGGCCATTTGGGGCCAGCGCGAGTGGTTGATGATGGTGGCGATGATGTTGCCGCCGAAGGCCGGGCGGATCTGGTGCAGGAGGTTGGTGTACTCCTGGCCGGTCTTGGCGTCGGTGTAGCCGCCGATCTGGAGGTCGGTGCAGTCGGCGGTGAGGCCTGCGCGGATCTCGGAGGCGATGCGGGGCGCGAGGTCGCGGCCCATCGGCGTTGCGCCGTACAGGACGATCTGCGGCTTGTGTTTCTGGATCAGCTGGCAGGCTGCGCGGGCGTAGGGCAGGGTGCGGTAGTACTCCAGCCGCGTGTCATGGACGTAGTAGACGTTGTCCACGCCGTGGGCGATCAGCAGGTACGACAGCTCGCGGACGTTCCAGCCGACCAGGACCGCGCCGACCTTCACGCCCAGGGTGTCGGCCAGTTCGCGGGCCTTGCCGCACAGCTCCAGGGACGTATCGCTGAGCCGGCCGTCTTCCTGCTCGGCGAAAATCCAGACTTCGCCTTTTTTGTTTGGTTCGATCATCATGTCCTCAAGCTTCAAGTCCAACCACGGAGGCACGGAGACACGGAGGAAGACGTAGACAAACGAGACGACTCTCTGCTGTTCTCCTGGATTCTGCGCCTCCGGGGCGAATCAACACTATCCCAGCGTATGGTCCACGATCAGTTCGTGGATCATGTTGCCGATGCCTTCCTCATTTGCGGCCACCGACGTGAAGCCTTCCTTGGTCAGCACGATGGACTGCACGCGGTGGACCTTGGTGGGCGAGCCGGTCATGCCACACCAGGTCAGGTCAGCCTTGACATCATCCAAGTTCCAAAGTTCGATTGCCTCGCAGGCCTTGCGGGCGGCGGCGAAGCGCTTGTCGGTCTCAGCCTGTTTGGCCGCGTCGGTGGCGTCGGGCATTTCCTTGGCGACCTCGGCGGCGATCTCCAGGTTCGAGCGGGCCCGCTTGAACCGCATGACGCGCTTGGCGGCTGGCGGGCGGGGCTCGTTGGCGATATCGACCACGGTTACCAGGATCGGCAGCCGGGCCTCGAGGACCTCCCAGCCGTTGCCGACATTGCGGCGGGCGCGGATGGTCGGGCCGGACAACTCGATCAGTTTCTCGAAATAGGTGATCTGCGGGATGCCGAGTTTCTCAGCCAGTCTGCGGGCCGACCTGGGCGGTGTCGCCGTCGATGGCCTGGCGGCCGCAGAAGATCACGTCGTATCGCCCGATCTTGCGGATCACCTGGCCGAGGATGTAGCTGGTGGCCAGGGTATCGCTGGCGGCGGCGCGGCGATCGGAGAGGATGATGACGCGGTCGGCGCCGCGGTAGAGGCACTCGCGGAGCTGTTCGCAGGCGCTGGGGGCGCCCATGGTGACAGCCGTGACCGTCCCGCCGAACCGGTCGCGCAGGTCGAGCGCGGCTTCGAGGGCGTGGAGGTCCTCGGGGTTGAAGATGGATGGCAGGGCGGCGCGGTTGACCGTGCCGTCGGCCTTCATCGCATCGCCGGTGATGTTCGCCGTGTCGGGAACCTGCTTTATGCAGACAATTGTGTCATAGCCCACTGCGCGGTTCTCCATGGCTGAGCGCCGCGATCCGGTAAGGACAAAGCGCGTCCGCAACGCGCGGAAAATCGTCGCGTACTTGTACTGGCCAGCGGGGGTACTGTCAAGAAACGCCGGGGCTGGGTGGTTCGTTGACGTCCCATCGGCGAAATGGCTAGAATGCGGCCGCGCTGGCCCGCGGTCGCATGCGGGCGGGCCTGACCATTGGGGCAGGTGCCTCCCCGGTTGCTGAAGGAGCCCCGGATGAAGACGCTCGTCGGTACGCTGCTGCAGCCGATTTCCGCGAACGAATGCAGGATTACGCGGGATGCCGCGGTCGGCATTGGCGACGCGGGGCGTATCGAGCAGGTGACCTCGGCGCGGGCGGCTGGGGGAGAGGTGGTGGGGGATGCGGGGTGTTGGGTCCTGCCGGGCTTCATCGATGCGCATCTTCACCTGCCGCAGTGGGATCGGCGGGGCATCGACGGGCTGCCGGTGTTCGAGTGGCAGGAGAAGGTGGGTTTCCCGGCCGAACAACGGTTGGCGGATGTGAAGGTGGCGACGGCGCTGGCGGAGGAGTTTGTCAGGGGCGTGATCGGGGCTGGCACGACGACGGTTGTCGCCTTTGGCAGTTCATTGCCGCAGGAGGTGGATGCGAGTTTCGGGGTGTTTGCCGGGCGGGGTCTGCGGGCGATCTACGGCCTTACGCTCAATGACATGGATATGCCGAAGGACCTCCAGCAGGACGCCGACAAGGCGCTGCAGGATTCGCGAATGCTGGCGGCGAAGTGGCACGGGCGGGAGGGCGGGCGGCTGCTGTACGCCTTCAGTCCGCGGACGAGCATCCGGTGTTCGGAGAGCTGATGCGCGGGGCGGCGGCGCTGGCCAATATGCTCAAGTGCCACCTGCAGACGCACGTGGCTGATTCGATGGACGAGATGGCGGAGGTGCACCGGCGTTTTCCCGACCAGGTGGACGAGGTGGACCTGTTCGCGGAGTTGGGGATGCTGGGGGGGCGGACGATCCTGGCGCACGGGGTGTTCCTGGACCTGCAGCAGCGGCGGGAGGTGGCGCAGCGGGAGACGTTGCTGGTGCACTGCCCGACGGCGAACCTGTTTCGCGAGAGCGGGCTGATGGACTACGTGGCGCGGCGGGCGGCGGGGATCCGGATTGCGCTGGGGTCGAGCATCGCGGGCGGCTTCGAGCCGTTCATGCCGCGGGTGGCGGTGGAGGGGCTGCAGACGGCCAAGGCGATCAAGTTCCATTCGATGCCGCGGCGAAGCGGGGCGACGCTGACGCCGACGGAGGCGTGGTGGATGCTGACATCCGGCGGGGCGGCGGCGATCGGCCTGGGCGGGCAGATCGGCGCGATTGCGCCGGGTTACCAGGCGGACTGCGTGGTGGTCCGGCCGGAGAAGTGGATCGCGGATCTGCCGGTCGAGCAGCAGGCGTCGGCGCTGCTGTATACGATCGGTCCGCAGCAGGTGGAGCATGTCTTCATCGCCGGGCGGCGGGTGGGGCCGTAGGACCAAGGAGTCATTCATGTTTCTTGGAACGCAGTACTACCGATCACCGTTTCCCAATCGGCGCTACTGGCGGGATGATTTCGCCAGGATTCGGGATTGCGGGATCGACGCCGTGCAGCTGTGGTGCCTGTGGGGGTGGATCGAGGCCGAGCCCGGTCGGTACAACTACAGCGACTACGACGAGCTGGTGGGCCTGGCGGAGAAGACCGGGCTGAAGGTGGTGCTCAGCACGATTGCGGAGATCCATCCGTTCTGGATCCACCGGCTGGTGCCGGGGAGCGAGATGGTCGACCACGTGGGCGCACCGTGATTTCGACCACGCGCAACGAGGTCAACTGCGGGCTGACGCCCGGGGGGTGCTTCGATCATCCGCGGGTGGCCGAGCTGATGGCCTTGTTCCTGACGGACATCGCGGGGCGGTACGCGAATGCCGCCCACCTGCTGGGCTGGGACGCCTGGAACGAGACCCGCTGGTCGGTGCACTCGGACGGGCGGGTCTGCTACTGCCCGAACACGCTGCGGGAGTTTCGCAGCTGGCTGGACCAGCGGCACGGCGGACTGGCGGGCTTGAGCGAGGCTTGGCAGCGGCGGTACGTGAGCTGGGAAGACGTATTCCCCGGCAAGGGCTTTCCTCGTCCGTTCACGGAGATGATGGAGTTCCAGCGGTTCCTGGCGGAGCGCTCGGCGCGGCACATGGGGATGCGCTACGAGGCGCTGCGGGCGGGGGACAGCCGGCACTTCATCAGCGCCCACTGTGCGGGGCCATCGACACATAGCACGGGCGGCGGGGACGAGCAGGCCCTCTGCCGGGGCAACGACTGGGACCACGCCGACCGGTTGGACGGGTACGGCTGCTCGCACTTCCCGTTTTGGGGGGACGGCTTCGATGAGACGGGTTTTGGCGTGCGAGTGGAGGCGGTGCGGTCGGCCAACCAGGGCAAGGTCCTGTGGGTGTCGGAGCTGCACGGGGGTTCGGCCCGCGACGGGATCATCGGCGCACCGGTCGGTGGAGGCCGGTCCGCAGCAGCGCTGGGTCGCCAACGGCATGGCGCGGGCGCCAAGGCGGTGATTTTCTGGTGCTGGCGGGACGAGGTGTTCGGCTACGAGAGCAGCGGCTTCGGCCTGGACGGCTGGGACGGATTGGCTGCGCAGCGCCTGGCGGCGATGAAGCGGACGTTCCGATTTCATCCGGCGGCACAACGACCTGATCGAGCCGTACAAGCCGGATGCGCCGCGGGCCGGCGTGCTGTTCGTGCCGGATAGCTACTTCCTGAGATACGCGGTGAACGGTTCGGCGGCGGAGGCGGGCGAGGCGGTGATCGGGTACGCGACGGCGCTGGAGCGGCTGTGCCTGCCGTACGAGGTGGTGGAGGCGAATCACCTGGAGGTCCTCGATCGGCTGGACGTACTGTTCATGCCTTGGGCCCTGGTGGTGCCGGCGAAGACGCGTGAGGCGATCTTGCGGTTTCTGGCGCGCGGCGGGACGTTGCTGACCGAGGCGGAGACAGATGCCTTCGACGGCTTGGGGTTCTATCGCTATCCGAACGAGCGGCCGCTCATGCAGGCCCTGGGGCTGCAGGATCTGGGGCGGCGCAAGATGGCGGCCGGGACGGCGCTGAGCGTGCAGCTGGACGGACAGGCCGTGGCTGTGCCGGCTGACAACTTCCTTACGCCCCTGGCGACCGCTGGGGACGCGGAGGTCCTGGCGGCCGGCGAGCAGGGGGAACCGCTGCTGGTGCGGCGGGCGGTGGGGCAGGGAACAGCGTACGTAGCGGGGACGTTCCTGGGCCGGGCATACCGGCAGGCGCGGAGCGAGGGGTTCGAGCGGCTCCTGGAGCACGTGTGCCTGGGGGCGGGGGTGCAGCGGGACTTCGAGATTGCCGACAGCGAGGGCGACGGCTCGGGCCTGCAGTGGCGGACCGGTTTGACCGGCGCCAGCCGGCTCCTGTGGATCATCAACAGTGGCGGCGAGCGGACGGTGACGATCGTGGACGCGGCCGGACGGTTCGGCGAGGCCCCGGAGGCGCTCGATCTGGCTGGCGGCAAGTGCGTGCCGATCTACCGGGAGGCGGGGCAGGTATCGTGCGAGGTGGCGCTGCCGGCGGGCGGGTTTGTTGTGCTGCGGTGGTGATGGGGTATCTGGCGAATGATGAGTGCCCGGCGCTGTTTGGTTTGCTCCTGGTTGTCAATATAACCGGTGACTGTCCCGAATGGCCGGCCGGCAATGGGCAGAACATGCTGGCCGATGCTGGGCCAGGCTCGGGCCTGGTGGGCCTGGTGACCGGGGAGGCATCACTCGTGATCCCGGCTGCACCGATCCAGCCAGCCACCTGCAGCATGCTTCGGGTTGGGGCGCTCAACTCGACAGGCACAGGCCACACCTCTGCCAGCGACAGTGCCGCGGCGGCATATGAGACATTTGCCGCCAACGTGCCTCCGAGTTATGATGCCGCCGGCAATATGACCAGCGATGGCATCTACAACTACACCTACGACGCCTGGAACCGGCTGGTGAAGGTGACGCGGCTGGGGCCGACGAGCAGCCCACAGGTGATCGCCACCTACGCCTACGACGGCCTGGGCCGGCGGTACAAGAAGCACGTGGAGAACAGCGGCGACCGCAACCGCACGGAGTACTTCTACTACGACAACCAGTGGCGGCTGCTGGAGACCCGCAACGACCAGGACCTGGCGACCCGGCAGTACGTCTGGGGCACGCAGTACATCGACGAATTGATCTGCATGGACGTGGATACCAATAGCGACGGCGACTGCACAGACATAGGCGAAGAGGGGGCCGACGGCCGGTACCGGTTCTTCCAGGACGCCAACTGGAACGTAGTGGCGGTGTGGGATGAGCACGGCGGCACCACACTGGACAAGGGCGAGCACTTCCCCGGCGAACTGCGGGAGCGGTACGAGTACGACCCGTACGGCACGTGCCGGATCTTCAAGGGCTGGGACTCCGCGGCCGGCTGCGAGGGCCTGAGCGTGATCGGCGAGAGTTTGGTGCCCGGCGGCAACGCGATCCGGTATGCCGGGTACTACTTCGATGATGAGACGGGAAAAATCCACGTCCGCACGCGGGAATTCGATGTGAATACTGGGCGGTGGGATCAACGAGACTACTTAGGCGGCTATACAGACGGGCTGAGCCTCTATCAGTACTGTGAAGACGCACCACTTATAGGTACAGACCCCACCGGGATGGCGTGGTATGACTGCCCCAAGGCACTCGCGCGTCTAGCCTGGGAGGCGAAGAACATAAGTATACACCTAGATGCGAACGGTGGCGACCTTTGTCCAAACGATGGGCACATAGACGAGTACCAGCAGATGATGAAGTCGATGCACGACGCCATAGACGGCGTTCTTAAGCATTGTGGCAATTGGCCGGGAGCCGCCGCTGCCGCATCGGCGGCAGCGGGTTTGCTCTACGAGCTAGTGCAAGTAGTACAGCAAATGGTTCAGGAATGCCCATGCCCATAATCCCTTGAAGGAAAGATCAGACACAGTCGGGTGGCAGCAGCCACCGACTACCCATCATCGGTTATCTCTTGGGCTTGTCCAAGGAGAGCAAGAAGATGAAGCATGATATGGCAGAATGCGTACGATCGGTTCAAGAGGCGATGGTAGAATCTGCGAGGCCCGCCTTTAGCGATAATGACAACGAGGCCCTGCGTGTCGTGATTAGGCTGACGATGGAGTTCTATGACTACCTGCAACATGGTAAACCGAACGTCCGCAAGTCTGCGGAGGGTCTTATTCCGGTGTTTGCCGACGCTGGTGTTACTGTTGACATGAAGAACTTGGAGTTGGACTATGTCTGTGGCGGAATCTTTTCCGGCATTGACTTCTTTCGCAGTGTAAACTCCACGTATAGTGTGCTGATGGGTGCAGTGGAGAGCCAGATAGAGTGGGGGCAGATTTCGCCACCATCACTGGAGGCGCTATTCGTTTCCAAGTACCGCTATTTCGAGGAAGAAACAGACTTTCTGAAGAAGTGCAGGCTGTTGTTGGACTTATTCAGAATCCAGGTCGTGGTCGCTATTGTTTCTTTGCGCTGATTGGTCAATGTAACTGTTTACCGTCGCAGGTAATCCGGATAACTAGGGACAGTCACCGTTTATGTGCCGCGGGGCAGCGGCGGCGGCGGAGCCATTTGCCGCCAACGTGTCTCCGAGTTATGATGCGGCCGGCAACATGACCAGCGATGGCATCTACAACTACGCCTACGACGCCTGGAACCGGCTGGTGAAGGTGACGCGCCTGGGGCCGACGGCCAGCCCGCAGGTGATCGCCACCTACGCCTACGACGGCCTGGGGCGGCGGTACATGAAGCACGTGGAAGGCAGCGGCCCGGCCAGCGCCGGCGGGCGCAACCGCACGGAGTACTTCTTCTACGACAACCAGTGGCGGGTGCTGGAGACCCGCAACGACCAGAACCTGGCGACCCGGCAATATGTCTGGGGCATGCAGTACATCGACGAGTTGATCTGCGTGGATGTGGACACCAATGGCGACGGCGACTGCACGGATGAGGGCGAGAGCGGGTGCGGGTTCGAGCGGTACCGGTACTTCCAGGACGCCAACTGGAACGTGGTGGGTATCTGGGCCGACCATGCCATGCGCCTGGTGGAGCGGTACGAGTACGACCCGTACGGCACGTGCCGGATCTTCAGCGGCTGGGACTCGTCGGCCGGCTGCGAGGGCCTGAGCGTGATCGGCGAGAGCCTGGTGCCCGGCGGCAACCCGATCCGGTATGCCGGGTACTACTTCGATGATGAGACGGGGATGTACCATGTGCGGCATAGGATGTACAGCCCGGGGTTGCAGAGGTGGTTGCAGAGGGATCCGCTCGGTGTAGGTTTGCCTTTGGATGGCGGCTTCGGATCACAAAGGCAACCACGAGTGTCCCCGCGTATGCAGTATTCGGATGGTGGCAACATATACGAGTATGCTGGCGACATGGCCATCGATAGTACTGATCCCAGTGGTCTGCGACGTTATGAGAGGCCTGGTTACAAGCCAAAGGTCAACGGATGTGGTCCGGGCGACTGGAGGCGGGCCTTCGTCCCCAATGGCATTAGCTGTGGGTTTCGAACCGGGGACCCTGGCGTCGTTGGGTGGATAGACTTCACGCAGGCGTGCAACACACATGATGAGTGCTATGGTCACTGTAACAGCCTCAAAGCGGATTGCGACAAGCAGTGAGGATCAGACATAGAAGCCCTCTGTGATAAATGGTACGCAAGTATTCCCGATAAACTGAAGTGGCGATATAGACAGTGTTACTATCAGTGTTTGGACTCAGCCGAGACATATGAATGGGCTGTGTCGAAGTGGGGGCGGAGGGCGTATGATTCTGCCCAGGACGAGGCGTGCGTTTGCGAGTGGAACGGTTACCCGGAACATAAGTTTGCACCCCCCCGCAGACGGATCAGGCCGTCGTACTACTGATACGCCTGGGCATGCTCGGGCTGAAGAATGGGCTGGTCGTACGTGACGTTGTACATCAAGCCAGAGGCTCCGAGCGATGAGGCTATGCCGGGAGTTTCCGCAGCCGGCTATGCAATGAACTGCTGAACCTGGGAGTCTTCGTGAGCCTGCCCCCAGCTAAGGTTCTGGCGGCATATTGGAGGCGTGAGTACAACTACGTGCGGCTTCACTCGTCGCTGATCAGAATATACCCGGAAGGGTGTCGTGGCAATTCACATGAGCAAGGAGAAGGCCAGTGTTGCCTCTGATCGCCATTCTTCCCTACAGTATACTCGTAGTCTTATTTGGCCCTCTCATCTGGGCTGTTCGCCGGGTGAATCCCTCTCTAAGGCCGTTCCTGCATTATGCGCTGGTGGGCGATTTCGTTCTTTCCATGGGTGCCACGATCTGGCTGCATTACGGCATCGTTGCATCAGAATTGTCGACGGCGGCTATTGGTTATATCTCTCTCCCTTTTCTGTCATTGGCTGCCGCTGTTGCCGGGTTCCCACTGTCCTGGTCGTGCTATTACATTGTTCGGTTCGCAGTTGAAAGACTGAGCAGGGCGTCGCGTAAGTCGACCTCGGCTCCTGCCTTCTTGATGGCACTCTTCGTCCTGGGATTCTGCGTGGCCATTGCTCTGGGTGTGGTTGTTCGAGAGATGCGCTTGGCTACTGCAACTGAGTCCGCTGATCCCGGTTCCCTGCAGAAGATCATTGACCACGCCGTTTCCTCTTATGATCTGGAAATGCTGTCGAGACTGGCCGAGAATCCAAACGTGTCTGCCGCCAACCTGACTCGCATTTACGGTGCCTGCAGTCACAGTACGCGGGACATCAATGTTCCCGAATATGCCGTCTTCTTTTCGCTGGCTGATAATCCACACACGCCTCCCGACATCCTTGCAGCATTGGCCAGGCGTGATGAAGTATCCATCAGGATCGCTGTGGGTACAAACCCTTTAACGTCGATAGAAACCCTGCATGCGCTGTCGAAGGATCCGGATCCTCGGGTTAGGGAGTACGTGAACGGCCGTAGGTGATTGCACGCTGGAGCCTAGTAACTGTTTACCGTCGATGGTAACTAGGGACAGTCCCGAATGGCATTTACTTAAGCCTACAGCTTTTCTATAACGGCCATAAGTTGGCGCCGGCAGCGCACTTAGGGCGACTTGCGCGAAGCATGGCCTCCTGTGATGATGGTGTTGTTCTGCCAACATCAACACAAGGAGGCCACGGATGCCCATTCTCTCACGTCCGCTGGAGCGGATCAAGCAGGATTTGCAGCCCTTTCTTGGCGACCAGGATATCCTCGATGCCTGCCAGCAGGCCGGGCACACCTGGCGAAAGCGGCTGCTGGACCCGGTGGTCACCGTCCGCCTGTTCGTCCTGCAGATCCTCCACTTCAACACGGCCCTGACTCACCTGCGCCACCTGGCCAAGTACCCCGTCAAACCGGCGGCCTTCTGCAAGGCCCGGATGCGGCTGCCGCTGCCCGTCCTGCAGCGGCTGCTGGCCAAGACCGCCGTGAGCGGCTGTCCCCGGCAGACCCCGGCTGTCGGCGGCCGCCTGCGAGCCTATCTGGTGGATGGTTCCAGCACGATCTGCCCGGATACCCCGTCCCTGCAAAAGGCGTTTGGCCAGCCGGTCAACCAGAAGCCCGGCTGCGGCTTTCCCGTCCCCAAACTGCTGGGGCTGTTCGATGCCTGTACCGGCATGATCCAGGAACTGCTGGTGGCCCCGCTGTACACGCACGATCTGACGGGGGCCTGGCGGCTGCACAAACTCCTGCGGCCGGGGGATCTGCTGGTGGGGGATCGGGGGTTCTGCTCGTATGGCCATCTGGCTCTCTTGGCGGCCCAAGGCCTGCACGGGCTGTTTCGGCTGCACCAGCGGGTGCTCGTCGATTTCCGGCCGTACCGCAAGTACGGGCGCAAGGGCCAACCCTCCAGCCGCTGGATCCAGCGGCTGGGCAAACACGATCAACTGGTGGACTGGCACAAGCCCAAGATCCAGGCCCGCTGGATGAGTCGAGCCCAGCATGACGCCCTGCCGGAGAGCCTGCCGGTGCGGGAACTGCGGTACTGCCTGGAGGCGAAGGGGCAGCGAACGCGGGGGGTGACGGTGGTGACGACCTTGCTGGACCCGCGGCAGTATCCGTACGAGTGGATTGCCAACCTCTATGGCGTTCGCTGGACCGTGGAAACCCACTTTGGCGAACTGAAGACCACGCTGAAGATGCGGCAGATCAAGTGCAAGACACCCGAGGGGGCGAAGAAGGAACTGGCGGTCTACTGCTTGGTGTACAACCTGGTGCACGGGATCATGCTGGAGGCGGCGGCCCGCCAGCGGGTTGATCCCCGGCGGATCAGTTTCCTCGACACGATCCGCTGGCTGTTGTCGGCGGACCTTGACGAGCCGTTGCCGACGTTGCTGGTCAACCCCTACCGACCGGACCGGCACGAACCTCGCGTTATCAAAGATCTAACAGATACCTACCGCAAGATGACCAAACCACGTTCCCTCCTCAAGAAGGAACTCCACTTGTGGGGAGGTAGACCAAAGTAACTGTTTACCGTCGATGGGCCAGCCGTTTCGGTGAGGGGGTGGAGGGGCTTTGCCTTTGGGGGGAATGGGCGCTACGCTTTTGGCGTCATGGATGACGACAAGACGAACGCACGGATGCACGAACGCCGGGCTCATGTCCTGCAGATCGAGAACAACGCTCTGCACCGGCAGGTTGCCGAATTCGCGGGCAAGGCCCTGGCGCTGTGCAAAGCCAACGAGCGACTTCTGGCGGAAAACACCCGACTCAAGCGGCGTCTGGCCGACCTGACGCACTCCTCGCCCGCCGGACGCGTGCCGCCGCCGGCCTTCGTCAAACCCAACGTACCCGAGCGACCTGGCCGCAAGCCAGGGCGACCGGCCGGGCATGAGGCGGCGTTACGGCCCCGACCGGGCAAGATCGATGTACGGCAGGAGATCTCTCTGCCGGTAGACAGGCGGGGCAGGCTCTGCTGTCCGGACTGCCGAACGCAACTGAGCCAGGTAAGGCATCACCGGCGTCTGGTCGAGGACATGGTTCCCGTCGAGATCATCACTACCTGCTATACGACCCACAGCGGCTATTGCCCGCATTGCCGTAAGCGGGTCGAGTCGCGAGGCGAAGATCAGCCGCCGGCCGCGGACCTGCCGCACGCCCAGTTGGGGCTCCACGCCCTGGCGACCGCCGCGGTGCTGCGGGTGTGCTACCGCCTGCCCTTACGACAGATCAGCCAGCTCTTCGCGGATTTGCCGGGGTTGCGGATCAGTCCGGCTGCCATCGCCAAGCAGATCCAGCGACTGGGCCGCTGGCTGCAAGGGCAGTACGACCGGCTGAAGTGGGTGCTGCGGGCCGCGGGGGTGGTGCATGCGGATGAGACCGGATGGCGGACCCACGGGAAGAATGGATACCTCTGGACACTGACGAATCCCCAGCACACCGTGTATCACGTGGACCGCTCCCGTGGCGGCCAGGTGATTGCGGGGCTGCTGGGTGAGGCCTTCGGCGGTACGCTGGTCAGCGACTTCTACGCCGCCTACGACCCGTTTGACTGCCCGCAGCAGAAGTGTCTGACGCACCTGCTGCGGGAGTTGCGCGACACGACGCAGAAACACCCGGCGCTGGTAAAGCACGCGTTCTTCCGCCAATGCAAGAGTCTGGTGCAGGAAATGCTGCGGCTGGCCCGGCGTCGCGAGGCGATGGAACCGGCGGCGTACGCCCGACAGGTCAAGGGGATCGAGACGCGGCTGGGAAACCTGGCGGATGCGTCCTGGGATCACCCGGAGGCGCGGCGATTGGCGGCCAGGCTGGGCAAGTACCGGTATCGGCTCACGACGTTCCTGCACGATCCGCGGGTGGACGGGACGAACAATGCGGCCGAGCGGGCCTTGCGACCGCCGGTGGTGATGCGCAAGATCACCGGCGGCAGTCGCAGCGAGAAAGGCGCTGCGGCCTGGGCGATCCTGGCCAGCGTGATGCGGACGACCCAGCAGCAGGGCCGGCCTCTGGTCGAGACGATTGAAACGCTGCTGCGAGCCGCTTGGGCTGGCCAGCCAGTCACCTTGCTGACCGATACGTCATGACAAATGCCCGGCGGGACGGTAAACAGTTACAGACCAAAGTAAATGCCATTCGGGACAGTCACCGTTTATATTGACAGAAAGTAACTGTTTACCGTCGATGGGCCAGCCGTTTCGGTGAGGGGGTGGAGGGGCTTTGCCTTTGGGGGGAATTGGCGCTACGCTTTTGGCGTCATGGATGACGACAAGACGATCGCACGGATGCACGAACGCCGGGCTCATTTCCTGCAGATCGAGAACAACGCTCTGCACCGGCAGGTTGCCGAATTCGCGGGCAACGCCCTGGCGCTGCGCAAAGCCAACGAGCAACTTCTGGCGGAAAACACCCGACTCAAGCAGCGTCTGGCCGACCTGACGCACTCCTCGCCCGGCGGACGCGTGCCGCCGCCGGCCTTCGTCAAACCCAACGTACCCGAGCGACCTGGCCGCAAGCCGAATGGATACCTTTGGACGCAGACGAATCCCCAGCACACGCTGTATCACATCGACCGCTCCCGTGGCGGCCAGGCTGCGCAAGTACCGGTATCGGCTCACGACGTTCCTGCACCATCCGCAGGTGGACGGGACGAACAACGCAGCCGAGCGGGCCTTGCGACCGCCGGTGGTGATGCGCAAGATCACCGGCGGCAGGCGCAGCCAGGCCGGCGCCGCGGCCCGGGCGATCCTGGCCAGCGTGATGCGGACGACCCAGCAGCAGGGCCGGCCCCTGGTCGAGACGATTGAAACGCTGCTGCGAGCCGCTTGGGCCGGCCAGCAAGTAACCTTGCTGACCGATACGTCATGACAAACGCCCTGCGGGACGGTAAACAGTTACTCCAGAATCGGTGGTCGGAATCCGGCCGCCTGCAACGTGCAAGTCGGTCCCGCAGGAGCGCCGGGCTGCCGGGCATCGACTGCCGAACAGCGCCCCGGCCGGCACCTGGCCGCAGTCGATCGGCACCCCGTTGCGAAAGCAGGCGGTTTGCAGGGAACCGAGCGATCCACCCTCAACGGCAAACAGGCCGGCGCCCGTGAGCGTCCAGAGGTCCTGGCACCGGCAGCCGGCGCTGCCCATGAGCAGCGAGACCAGCAGGACCATCATGACAAGGCTCTGACCGATCGAACGCATGGTCCTTCTCCGTCGCTTGCCGGCGTGCGGGCCGGATGCGGCCTGGATGGCCCGACCGTACCGATACGGTGTTACCCGGCGACCAACCAGCTTCAGCGAGGCCAACCCCAGCAGCGTCATGACCACGGGGGTCCACCCCATTTTCCCGCAGATCCGCGATGGCTGCCAGACGGTCTGTTTCGTGTAGACATCCTCTGCGGTGACCTCCGCGGGTTGGCCGGCGGGGGCCAGGTACGGCTGCTCCGCGGTCTGCACCGAAGGCGTCAGCACGATCGTACCGCTCTGGACTGCCCGCAGGACCAGTCGTACAGATATGGTCGCGCCGGCCGGCAACTGCGGCACCTGGATAACGATGTTGCCGTTCTCGATGGTGACTTCACCCGAGGCGGCCTTGGCATTTGAGTCAGTCACAACGCTTCCGGAGACAAACTCGGTGTTCTCCGGCAGCGGCATGATGACGCGAACATCGGTCGCATCGCCGCCGGTGTTGGCGATATTCACGTCGACCGGCAGTTCCTGGCCGACACTGACCGTGCCGCCGGCCGGGTCGACGGCATCGGAGGCCGACTGGACCGTCACGTGGATATCCGGGTTCTGGGCGAAGAGGGCGGTGATGGTGTCCGCTGCCGTGATGTTGGTCACTGTCAGCGGATTGTCAGTCGAACGGAAGCCCGCCGCGGCGGTCCAATTGATGAAGCGGTAGCCACTGGCCGGCACCGCGGTCACGGCGACGGAGTTGCCGCCGTACTCCACGGACTGGCTGGCCTGGCCGCCGATGCTGCCGCCCTGGCTCGCGATGAATGTTACGGTGTAATCGATGATGGCGAAGTGGGCGGTGACGGTGTCATCGTCGGTGACGCCGGTCAGCGTCAGCGGGTTCGCTGTAGACGTGAAGGAGCCCGTGCCCGTCCAGCGGACAAAGTGGTAACCCGCCTCCGGCACGGCCGTCACGGCGGCGCAGTCGTTGCCGTAATCCACGGTCTGGGGCGAATGGCCCGTAAAGCTACCGTTCTCGTCCGCGGCAAAAATGATTGTATGAGCATCGATGGCAAAGGTAGCAGTGATGGTGTCGGCGGTGGTAACGTTGGTCAGCGTCAGCGGGTTGTCGGTCGAGGTGAAGTCGGCGGTGCCGGTCCAGTTGACGAAGTGGTAGTGGGCCGCCGGTTGGGCCGTGACGGCGGTACAATCTGCGCCGTGGTTGACCGTCTGGGGCGAGGGGCCCGTGATGGAGCCATGCGCCCGGCATTGTACGTCAGGGTGTAGGTGTTGATCGCGAAGTCTGGCCGTAACCGTGATGTCGCCTTGAACATTGGTGTCGGTGCGCGGGTTGGCCGTGGAGGCGTCGCTCCATTGGACGAAGTGATAGCCGGTACCGGGCACGGGAGTGACGGCCGCGCCGTCGGCACCCTGGCTGACCGTCTGCGGAGTCGTGCCGCCGATCGAGCCGTTGGCCCCTGCGTTGTAGGTCAGCGTATAGGACGGGACGCCAAAGAACTCCAGTGCACCAACGTCGACATGGGGACCGGAAACACGAGGATACCCGGAGCCGCGTTGGTCGTCGCTCAGGCCGCCCGCGGCCGCGTCGCTTCCGGCGTTGGCGGCCGGGCTGGTGCTCTGCGGGAGGAGGCTCTGCGTCGGTCCCCCGTTGCTGGCCAGTGCGCCGAGCAACGGGTCGCCCGTGAGCGTCCCCGTGAGACTGAAGGTGCAACCGCTGCCGCCGTATGAGCGGACGATGTTGTTGGCCCCCGAAAACGTTGCCGAGTAACCAGCGAGGTCGGTCTCCGACGTGTCGGACTGCGCGAGAATGGTGTTGTTGATGGTGTGGTCTGCGGCGCCGGAATAGGCGTAGAGATCTCGCCCGCCGTTGGAGGCGACGTTTGCCGAAAGCGTTGTATTGAGCAACGAGACGGTGCCGGAGCAAGTGAAGATCGCGCCGCCCAATCCCTGCCCGGCATTCGCTCCGCTGCCGCCGCAGACTGCCGTTACCGGTGAACGTAGAGTTCGAGATAGTCACTGTACCGGCGTAATTGAAGATGGCTCCGCCCATGCCTGCGCCACCGCCACCGTAGAGGACTCCGGACCCGCCGCCAAAGCCGCCCGGACCGCCGTAGTTACCCGGGTCGCCGTAGGTCCCGCTATTGGCTCCGCCGCCACCGCCACCGCCGCCGAAGCCGCCACTACCTCCATAGTTGGTATCTGTTTAGCGGTCTGAGGTGTTAGCCCGCCGGGGCGGGGAGGAAGTGCCCAAGGTAGGCGGCTCGCTGACGGGGTGTGGCGCGAATCAGGTTTGACAGCAACCTCAGGCTGTCGCGGGTCTGCTGAGCGCAGGTGGCAAACAGACTACCCAGCACCTCCTGGGCATGGGCCCCGGCCCACGTGCGATTTCCCCCGAAGACCTTGCGATTGGCCACCATCGGACGGATCGCCTGCTCGGCTGGCCAGTTGCTCGCCTCCAGCCCCCATACGTACAGGAACGTGAGGATCTGTTCGGCGTGCCGGGCCAAATGGTCCCGGAACTTCCGGTTACCTTCGTGCGAGAGCCTCCAGCCCAGCAATCCCTTCAGTCGCGATTCCAATCGCCCCTGCGCTACAGCCAAGCCGTAAGAGCTGATCGAAAAGACATCCCGTCGGTCCCGCAGGTCCAGGGCGTCCAGCAACAATTGGTGAACCTGCCGCGGGAAGCGGACCGCCCCGCGGCGGGCCCGTTCCAACAGGTCCTGGGCCCGGCGCAGCAGGTGGGTGACACACTGCTGATGCTCCGCCTGCTCCAGGCCGTCATACGGAGCCCACCCGTCATGCGTCATCCACCCGCTATAGTCTCTGCCCAGCACCTCTTCCAGCACATCGCGGCCGCGGCTGGGACGAATCACGTAGTATCTGACCTGCTCGCCCGCGAAGACCCATAGCCACTTCAGCAGCCCGCCGACCTTCCAGCCCGTCTCGTCGGGATAGACCGTATCGCTGGCCCGCACGATCTGGCCGATGCGGTCGTAGAACGCTTCGGCTCGCTGCGCTGCCCGCTGCACGACCTGGGCGGCCCCGCCTCGGCTGATCGAGATGCCGAAGCCGTCATTTAACAGTCCCTGGATGTCCCCGTAACTCAGTCCGTACTTGTCCTTCATCATCGCGATCAGGGCTTGCAGGTCCGGTCCGGTCTGTGAGGCCGCCGCCCCGCTCGCCTGCGAGGTCTGCAAGCGATGCCGCGGACGAATGCGTCGGCCGCACGCGCGGCACCCTCCGACGTGGACATCGAACCGCCGTACGAGGGGCTTGCGCGGGATTTCGACCTGGAATTGCCGATCGATGTGATCTTCCCGCACAGGCCCGCCGCAGTCGGGGCACCGCTCGGGCAGAGGCACGTCGTGGATCTCGTCAGGCATCTGCTCCGGCAGAGGGCGATGCGCCTTGGGACCATAATCTGCCCCGGCCTTGCGACCGGGAAGCTTAGGGTTTGCTTTGGGCGGTCCCTTGGAAAACGGCGCGGCTTGCCGTTTGGTGGCTCGCAGGGCTTCCTGGAATTGGGCGGTCAGTTCGCGAACTTGAGCGGTCAACTGCCGAACCTGCCCTTCCAGTTCCGTTACTCGCTGCCGGAGTTGCTGATTCTCGGCCAGAAGTTCTTCGTAACTCGCTCGGGCCATCCTTGACCCCGCTTGCTCGCCGGTTCCAACCGCGTCGCAACCCAAGTTCCACCGCGCCGGCGGCAACACTATTATATGCCAACCACTCCGCTCACCAATCAGTGTCTTTCAGGCCGCTAAACAGATACCATAGTTGTTGTAGCTGCCGGCGCCGCCACCACCGCCTCCCCACCCACCGTTCCCACTGCCAGCCCAGCTGCTGCCACCGCCGGCGCCGCCGCCGAACTGGCCGTTGCCGCCGACGTGGCCGCCGCTGCCACCGCCACCACCACCACCACCGGAACCACTGGCTGCGCCGCCGGGGGCACCACTGTTGCCACCATACCCGCCGGCCGCACCGCCGCCGGCACCACCAGTGGTCGAGCCGCCAGCGCCGCCATTTTCGCCGCCGTTGGCGCCGCCACCCCCACCACCGCCGCCGTTGCCCGCGCCATCCGAGCCAGCGTTGCCGCCATTGCCGCCGCTGCCGCCGCCGCCGCCCCCGGCGTAGGAGGAGCCATTGCCGCCACCGCCGTAGAGGCCACCGCCGCCGCCGCCCGGTCCGCCGCCCCACCGTCCGTACCCGCCGGCCCCGCCGCAGGCGCTGTTGTTGACGAACAGGCAGTTTCTTACCGTCAACGCCCCTGCGTTGAAAACGGCTCCGCCCGCGCCAGCTCCGCCGCCGCCACCGCCCGAACCGCCGGCGCCGCCGGCGCCACCCTGCGCCACAAAGTTGGAGATCGTCAGGCTGTCCAGTGTCAGGCTGCCGGTTACGTTGAACAGCCGCAGATTGCCTCCGCTGCGGGCGAGCGTCACACCGCCGCTGGGACCGGTAATTGTGAGAGTGCACGTCACCGTCAGCGCCGCCGCGCCGTATGCATAGTCCGTCGCCGAGGAGTACGAGATCGTCCCGCTCAGCCCGCTCTGGAACATGATGTCGTGGGTTCCGCCGGCGGTGTTTGCGGCATCCACGGCGGCTCGCAGCGAACCGGCGCCGGCTTCATTCAGGTTCGTCACCGTGTAAGTCGTCGCCTGTGCCGGGGCAGTCAGCAGCAGCACCGACACCAGCAGGACGGTACTCCTTGGCCACAAGCCGATTCGAGCCGGATCACCCGATGAGTGGTACGACGCTTGCGAAACCATATGGACCTCCATTGCCTTCATGCACACGTGATCTCTCCTGGTGCGCGTGCCACAAGGCAGGCACGCAGGAACAGTTCCTGACAGTACAACACCGGTGGTTGCACCTGGCATGCGCCCTGTTGCCTGTTCATCCGGCCAGCGAAGCCCGGCACCCAGTAGGTAGTTCGCATATGCCCTGTGCGAGGTCCATCGTGTCCAGCAGTCGGCCAAGTGCGGCATCGTCAATGCGGATAGACGTTGTTGGCATGCCGTCTGGCCTGGTTCCGTTACTTGTCTTGATCGCTGCGTCTGCCAAGAGACCTCCTTCGCTAGTATCGCATGCGTGGTGGCATCGTCCCGTCGTCCCCGTCCTACCGATACCCGTACGTCAACCTTGTTCGGTATTTGGGAGTGCCCTTCGAGAAAGAGATACCTCAACCCGGTCTCGTCCGCCCTGTTTGGCGGCGTAGAGTGCCTGGTCAGCGACCTGGATGACGTCATCCGGGGAGGAACACGTCGTACTGTCCGTGATGCCAAAGCTGGCCGTCACTTTCTCGCTGCCATTGGGTACCGACAGCCTTATGGCTGCTATGTCTTGCCGGAATCTTTCGGCGACATTGACCGCGGTGTCGACTGTCTGCTGGGCCAGGAGAACTGCGAATTCCTCGCCGCCGTAGCGCCCGACCACGTCTGCCTCCCGGCAACCTGCGGCCAAGGTGTGTGCAACCATCCGAAGCAGTCGGTCTCCCGTTGGATGTCCATACGTGTCGTTGATGCGCTTGAAGTGATCGATGTCGGCCATCAGCAACGCAAATGCGTTGCCGTAGCGGCGCGTCCTGTCCCACTCCTGGTCTAGCCGTTCCGCAAAGCCGCGACGGTTCAGGATCTCTGTCAAGGGATCTATGCTTGCGAGTTTGGCCAGCAAGTCCTGCAGATGCTTCATCCGCAAGGCTGACCTGACTCGAGCGCGGAGTTCGATGCCATCGAAAGGCTTTCGGACGTAATCGCACGCCCCAAGGTCGAGACCTTGCTCCAGGGCGTCTATCCCGCTGGAACCGGTGAGGAAGATGATGGGGATTGTGCTCAGTTGCGGATCCCCTTTGAGGGCCTCGCAGACCTCGAAACCGGACATACCGGGCATATCGATGTCGAGCAGGATCAGATCCGGCTGGTGCCGCCGGACCTGCTCGAGTCCCTCTGGACCGCCGTACGCACTAACCACCTCCAGTAACTCCTTGCCTAGGTGCGCCTTGGCTATCGCCAGGGCGGCCGGATCGTCATCAACAATCAGCGTCTTCATGGTCAGTTATCTCCTGTCCTTGGACGAGCTTCGTGTCCGCGACGAATCGCCTCACAGACCCCGGACAAGCGGTCGATTGCCACAACACATGCTTCCATGTCCTTCGTCCCGCTGGCGTCTTCGAGCGTCAGGGCAACTTCGCTCAGGAGAGGGTAGCCATAGCTGCCGCCAGCCCCCTTCAACTGATGACCCAGACGCCGCAATCCATCCAGGTCATGATGGCCCGCGGCCGCCCGCATCCACTCCAGACGTAGTGGCAGACCCTCACGGAACTGACGCAGCACCTTGGCCAGATCGGGATCGTTCTCGTAGGAGGAGATCAGGATCTCCGGGACATCGGCACTGGCGTTCGGTAGGGCACCGGGGGGCATCGGATCCTGCGCCGATGGGGATGTGTGACGGCGAATGGTTCTCAATCAACGCACTTCGGTCTATGGGCTTGGTAACATAATCGGTACAACCAGCCTGCAGGCATCGTTCGCGGTCGCCGGGGAGCGCGTGGGCCGTCAGTGCCACGATGGGAATGGCCAGGCAGCTCCTGCGCAACTGCGCCGTTGCCTGGTAGCCGTCCACCTCGGGCATCTGCATGTCCATCAAGATAAGATCGTACGCGGCACTGCCGGCCTTGGCGACGACCTCGCGACCGTTCTGCGCCAGATCGACCTCGGCACCGGCTTTGTGCAGGAACGCGCTGATCAGCCGCTGGTTGTCCGGACCATCCTCCGCGAGCAGTATGCGCAATCCCTTCAGCGATCGGCTGTCGGGCGCGAGATGATGTTCCGGAGGGGCCGCCATTGCCTCCTCGGGCCGATCGATCATCCGAACACCATCCAGCGGGCCCGCAGGGATCTCAATCGTAACGGTGCTTCCCTGGCCTGGGGCACTTCGCAGGCTCACCTGGCCACCCATCGTCTCAATGATACGACGTGTGATTGCCAGACCCAGGCCGCTTCCGCCGTACTTTCGAGAGGTGGAGGTATCCGCTTGCACAAAGGGTCTGAACAGACGTTGCTGTGTCTGGGCATCGATGCCCTGGCCGGTGTCGATGACGTGGAAGCGAATGGTACCGCCGGTACCCGCCGCATACCGCACCTCGACGAGCACGCCGCCAACATCGGTGAACTTGATTGCATTAACCACAAGGTTAATCAGGCACTGACGCAGTCGCGGTTCATCGGCCATGATGGTCTCGGGCACAGGCGTGGCGTAACGAACGGCGAGGTCCAGGTGCTTCTCCGCGGCCCGAACGCGCATCATGCTCAGCACGTCCGCGAGAACGGACTGGACACGGCACGACTGCAGACTCAGGGTGAACTGTCCTGCTTCAATCCTCGATAGGTCGAGGATATCGTTGACCAGGCCAAGCAGGTGCTCGCCGTTCCGCCGGATAACGGCAATATGCTGCCCCTGCTGACCAGGGTTGCCCGCGTCTTCGCGGAGAAGATCGGTATAGCCGAGGATAGCCGTCAAAGGCGTGCGGATCTCGTGGCTCATGTTGGCCAGAAACTCACTTTTCGCCTTGTTGGCGTGTTCCGCTTCTCTCGTCATGTGGTTGGCGCGTTCCACAGCCTGTACCAGCTGTGCATTGACATCTTCTAGGTACTTCCTGCCATCCTCCAGATCCACGTTGGCCTTATGCAGGTCACTGGTGCGGGCCTCCACAAGGGCCTCCAGGCGTTCCTGGTGTTCGCGCAGCCGCTTCTCGGCTTGCAGGCGGTCGGCGGTTGCCGCGTCGAGAAAGACCCGCCATCGCCGTAGGATGAACCACGCTATCCCCGTGGCCATAGCTGCCCCGGCTAAGATCGTGGCCACGCGAGACTGCCATGCGCTCGGGCTTCCAAACGCAAGTTCCACGGCATCAATGGCGGTCAAGACCATGATCATTATTAGCGCCGTCAGGACCAAGGGGACGCTGAGCCGCGCTCGGAATCTAGGTTGGCTCGGACTGGAGGGAGTGAGTATCATGGCGAATTTCTGAAGGATGTACGCCATGCCCGCCAAGTAGGCTGCCAGACGCATGAAGTGGGAGCACCACCAGGAATCCTCCCACAACGTGGACATGCGCAGCACTACCCCGGATGCGGCAATCAGGCCGGTAAGGCTTGCGAAGACGTAGAATCGCGTCAAGCGGGTCTGCCCGTAGCGTACAATGAATACGGGGATCGCCGACGTCAACAAGATGCCGGATGCCAGATTCATGGCCAAGGCCAGGCCCGTTGATTTACGATCCGCGATCAACGGCGGCAGCATCCCAGGGAACAGGATCACCGGGACCGCCATGGCAGTCGCCAGAGCAGCGGCGAACGTCATCAGGCTTCTGCGGCCTTCCGCGAACCTGACCGCCACCGGCACCCAAACGAAGGCAAAGATACTGCCCGCGACAAGGAGTCCGGCGGCCCGCAAGAGAACAAAGGCCTGGCCAATGGGTGAGAACGCATGCACGGCATCGAATATGGCTATGCCCGTCAGGCCTGTGCATGCCAGGACCGTCGTGCCATCCAACGGGGCGTCGTTGGATACCAGCAGGGTGAAGGCGATGGCGATGCCAGCGAGGCTGCACACCAGTTCCAACGCCGTGTGTATGTCGGGGCTGCGCCATGTCCAGTGCCCCCAGCCGAGAAGATACGCAACAAAGGGAAGGATGCCTGACGCGGCGATGACGGCCATCGCAGGTAGGGAGCTGATCCAGTACCGCTGCGACAGCCCCGAAGCCTGTTCGCCTCGATTCGGTGTGTGCATGGACCTACCTCCCGCCTGTTCGGCGGTGTCCTGAGGTCGGACGGCGCTTGCGTTCGTGATTCGGTGTACGCCAATTGCAATCCATGGTCACGGCTCCCGCTACGGGTTGGTCCCACGGATCATACGGACACCTCCGCCTTGGGTCGGGCCTGAAGCTTGTCGGCTACCGGATCCGGCAGTTGCAGGAACGTTCGCAGGCACGGGATGCCAACGTAGTCCGTGGCACAGCGCCATCCGTCGGGCAGTCTACCGGACAACAGCTCCGTCCAGTCGCGGGTGCAGATGATCATGCACTGTGAGGCCGGTATCCCCAGGCAATCCGCGGCCAGGGCCTCCGTCGGGGCTCGCCCCCAGAGATTGAGCAGTAAGGGTTCGTCCGGGGCGGCCGCGCAGTCTGCCAGGGCCTCGGGACTCTGCACCTCGATATCCTGGTATGCCAGCCAGGTGCTGATGACGTCCAGCGGCATGTTGCCGGGCGCGGCATATACGACGGTTCGTGCCGAGGAGCCAAGCGAAGACGTGGGGTCCGCCTTGCGCCTTGCGTCGTACAGTCCCATGACAATCTTCATCTCCTCTACCTGGCCAGCGATTCTCTCCTGGATCAACGACGCATCCAGTCTGCTGAGAGTGAGTTGCCGTACGGCGCTGGGGGCGGGCCTGGTGATGTAATCCGTTACGCCCGTGTCATATCCCAGGGCTACGGCGAGTGTGTCAGCCATTTGGAGCAGGGACGTGTTGACCTGTTGTGCTGGTTGCTTGTCCGCGAAGCCCGTGGAGATCGAGATGGTGGTCTCGTATTGGTTCGGTCAGGACCGACGGCAGCCTCCAACGTGTCATCACCTCATAGCCCAGCCGCGCATGGTCGAGCACCAGACAGGACTTTTCCACGTCTGGCCCGGCCTGGAGGTCCCTTCGCATTATTGTCGCCAAAGCCGCGACATCTTCGACCATGAACTCATCGAAGATCAACTCACCGACATCGTGTAGCAGGCCCGTCAGATACAGCTCTTCCCGGTTCTCAAACCCATAGTGCTCGGCAAGAAGGCGGGCAATGCTGCCTGTAGCAAACGAGTGCTGCCAGAAGCGGCGTACGTCGATCAAGGCCTTGCCCGAGTTCTCGAACAGGTCGAAGATGCTGACACCCAGGGCCATTTCGCGGATGGACTTGAAACCGATCGCCTTGACGGCACTTTCGAGCGAAGTGACCCGGTTCCGTTGCCGCCTGTATAAGGAGGAGTTGGCCAGTCCCAGAACCTTACTGCTCAAGGCAACGTCCTGTCGAAGGGTGTCCGCCAGTTGGCTGCATTCGGAATACCCGCTGCCGGTGAGAGCCAATACTTCGCTCACGATGCTGGGCAATGCTTTGACCCGGCTCACCCGGTCCAACAAGTGACCTAGCCGCTCCTGGGAAGATATGGCCCTTTCTCCGGCTGTAGCAGAGGAATCAACCGGGTGGGAGCTCATTGGATGGAGTAACGTCCCCTTCCGCCCCTGACCAGCGTCATCTGTCCGCAGGTATCCTGCCTCGCCGCTTCCACCCGATTCTCGCGCCGGCGCCGACTCGGTCTGGCCATCACCAACAGAATCCCCACTCTCTTCCTCAGATCTACTGTGCGCCGCTTTGCCGGCTGCCTCAAGAGACTGATCCGCACGGGTCTCTTTTGTGCAGCCCCTGGTTACCACAGCGCACGGGCTGGTCCGGCTGGAAGAAGTTTGGCCACCGCTGAGAGGAACGCGTCCATTTGAAAGCCCCTCTTCAGCACAATGTGACTGACCCCGGCGGTGAGCAGTTTGGCCACGTCAGGACGGGCGAGTGCATCGGCCAACAGAAGGATCGTTGTGCCAGAAAGTGCGGCGGCACGAATGCGCGGAACCACCGACAGAGGCGGCTGAGCCCCGCAGAACGTATCTTCCAGGATGACCAGGTTCGGCTTGCATGATACGAGCGACAGTACCTGAGACAGGTCGTCGGCAGATGTGGCGTCATAGCCCTGGCTGCGAAGCGTGAATGTCAGGACTTTGCGAGCCAGATCCCCGGTATTGGCCACCAACACGGTCCCCCGCAGCGAGGGGCGCGGATGGACATCAGACGCGACGTGCGGTTTGCCGGGCTGCGAGGTACACATGGGACGCACAGACTTCGCTTTGTGCTTAGCCCGGCCGGGCTCCTGCACCACATTCATCGGAACAACCGAAGGCCTGGTTGAGCAGCGATCTGGTGTCCGGAGGCAACAACATGACGCATGTCCCGTCATGACGACAAGAACAGACAGAAATCGGACGACTGGCTGGTATGCGGTGCGGGGGGGCAAAGCTGTGCGCCCGGGGACCTCACGGAGGAGGAGCGGGTTCCCGGGGCGCAGGTTCATGCCGAGCAGCTCATCCTGAGTGCTCCAGCTAGACCAAGGGCGGGGGAGCCGACCCGCCGAGTCCTCAGCGACGACCGCCAAAACATAAAGGACAGAAGCGTAAATACCGATAGATAAACAATCTGTCGGCCATGAGCCGGAGAAGCAGAAACAGGCGCGATTTACTCTTGTGCCGAGAGTCGGGCTACCGCGAGGAGGCGCCGGCCGGGTGCCTTTGTTGACGGTTACCCTCGCGCCTGTTTCTGTTTCGCCGAACCGATTCGGACACTCCGCTTGCGTTCGGCAATGATCGTATCCACTTCTTGCAGCAGTAGGGCCATGTTCAGGGGTTTGCTGAGACAAATCCTTGCACCGCACTCGATAATGTGTTTCTCCGCTTCCGGCGATGGGTAAGCCGTGATCGCGATCACCCCTGTATGCATTCTTTCGGGGCTCGACTTGATCCATCGGCAGACTTCGTACCCGTCCAGCCCAGGCATTTTCAGATCGAGTATCATGGCGTCCGGTTTGGCGGCACCGATCCGTTCGCCAGCCGCGAATCCATTCTGGGCTTCAAGTATCTCATATTCAGGATGCTCCTCTGCGATTTCGGCTGCGATCAGCTCCCGAATGTCCGCGTCATCGTCCACGATGAGCACCTTGGGCTTTAGCGGCACTAACCCGGGTGGGACAGGCAGTTTCTGTCGTTGGACGAACTCCAGCAAGTCCTCCGCAGCGACGCGTTTGTGGCCCCCGGGTGTTTGGCCGGCAAACAACTGTCCTTGATTGATCCAGTTCACGACGGACGCCTTGGCAGCACCAAGCAGGTCCGCCACCTGGGACGTCGAAAACGAGCTGTCTTGTCATGTCACTCGCGATCCCTTTGAGCCTAATTGGCACAGGATTAGTCTTTGCCGGGTCGCTCACTCTCGGCAGTTCAGTCATCGGCCGCGAGCCACGAATTGTTTAGCCGATTCATGGCGATCTGCTCGATTTGCTGTTTTTTGCCGATTCGTACGTTCTAGACGTTTAGTCCCTGCCAATAGCCACCGATATACGGATTGACGTGAGTGTGTATCCGCGTTTTCAGGCTGTAGGAGGACGCAACGTGCATACGCAGCCGAAAGTTCTGGTCGTGGATGACGAACCCATGGTCTGCTCCCTGATCCAGGAGGAACTCCTCAGATACGGGATCGAATGCCGCATAGTCTCGGATCCGCGCCAGGCGGCATCTCTTATCGAGACTCGAGAGTTCAGCGTGATGATCGCGGATATCACCATGCCGCACGTAAGCGGCCTGGAATTGCTCCTGCACGCCAGGCGATACGCGCCCGAATGCAAGGTCATTCTGATCACGGGGCATTCCATCCGCGAATACTTGGCCAAGGCTATTACGCTCGGCGCGTATGACTACGTCGAGAAACCCTTTCGTGCGAGAGTCCTTGGCCCCATGGTGTATCGGGCCATGGCGGGGGACGACTCGGTGCCCCATCTTTCGGCCCGCGCCGCAGCCGCCATGGAGAAAGGGGAACAGGCACAAGCGTCGGCCTTCGAAGCCGTTCGCGCGTTGGTTCTGGCGGTGGAGGCGAAAGACACGTATACGAAGCAGCACAGCGAGCAGGTCGCGCACTATGCGTTGAACCTCGCGCAGAGCCTGAGCTTGCCCATGAACATGGCCAATCGCATCCGGATCGCCGCACTTCTGCACGATATCGGCAAGATCGGCGTGCCTGACCATGTGCTCACCAAGCCGGAGGCCCTCACCCCGGAGGAATTCGCGTACATTCGCCGTCATCCGGCATTAGGGTCGGAGATACTCGCCAGCATCACCGTGTTTGAGCAGGAGGCCCTGCTGGTCAGGCATCATCATGAACGATGGGACGGCCAGGGATATCCGGACGGGCTGATAGGAGACGAGATCCCTCTTGGCTCGCGGATCATCCAGGTGGCTGACTGCATGGACGCGATGCTCATGGAGCGAACCTATAAGGGCGGCCATTCGGTCGACAAGATGCTGCACGAGCTCGTCCGGTGCGCCGGCACGCAGTTCGACTACAAGGTAGCTGCCGCCGGGGTCGCGTGGTGCCGCATGCATCCCGGCGAGTTGATCCTGCCGGGCCGTACGGTGCAGATGACTCCGAACGTCTGGCGGGACCCCCATTTGCTGCCGCAGACGGCTCACTCCCTGTAGCACAAGCGCGAGCGGCAGGCACCACCCCGCCCCCCTGGGAGAGCGCATGAAACCGCCAGTTGCGACAGAGTCCCGCCGCATTGTCAGTCGTGGCTCCCGCCAGGGAAACGTTCGGGGCCAGATCTTCTCAACACTTCGAGACGACTCGGACATGACTCAGATCCTGGCCGAGTTCGTCGGCGATCTCCCGGATCGCCTGGAAACCATCCGCCAGGCGGCCGCAAACAATCAATGGGACGAGCTGCAACGATTGGCCCACCAGCTCAAAGGCGCCGGCGGCAGCGCACGGGCAAGCACTACACGCGAGATCGACCCGAACACCGCACCGGCGACCCCGTGACCGCCGTTCGCAGTTCAGAGATTCTCGCAACGTGCGAAAGGTGACCTGGGCCGGCCTAGGTCTTTCCTTTTGCGTTTCTTAGGGTCGGCAGTGACGGATTGTGACGCTATTGCGTCATTCCAGGGTTTTTGGTTGACCTGCCGCCCGTGGGATGTATGTTTACTAATAAGGGATGTTGATTTGGGCCATTTCGGCGGGTGCCTGGTAATGTTACTAGGTGTGGTCAGGTGCCGGCCTTAAGGCACATGGGTGTTGGGCGCCGGGTCAGAGCAGTGGACCAACCGGGCTTGCGGCTGGCGATCAAGACATGCTGCTGCTGCTTCCAGCAAGATACGGCTGATATCCATCTCATCCCGAGCATCGGCTATGACTGGATGCTGTCGAATACGTAGCGACAGGTGGACACCCCAGCCGCCACCCCTGGAGGCTGGCGTATGGTGCGGCTTGCCCTCGCCCTTCCAATCCGATCCGTCACGTCATTCATGCCTCTCTATTTCCGATAGTGGCGCGACTATGCGTCAGTTTGAGTGCATCAGACGTTCCGGCCTTACAACGACAGTCTTATGCCAACTAAGAACAAAGGGGAATATCTGTGCGCGACCGGAAGAAACGGGGAAAGACTGAGAGTCACGACCGCCGGCTGCCCGCAGCCGCCGAGAAGAAACTGGCCAAGCCTCCGGGCGCACCGCAGGATCGGGCCGCACAGGTAGACGATAGGATCCTCCACGAGCTCCAGGTGCATCAGATCGAACTCGAGATGCAGAACGAGGAGCTCAAGCGGGCTCAAGCCGCCCTGGGGGAGTCCAGGGACAAGTACAAAGACCTCTATGACCTCGCGCCGGTAGGGTACTTCACGCTCACCGGGGCGGGGCGCATCGCGGAGGTGAACCTCACTGGCGCGGCACTGCTCGGGGTCGAGCGCTCCAAGCTGCTCCGCCTCGGCCTTGGACGGTTTGTTACGCCCGAGGTGCTCGACCGGTGGGATCGGCATCTTCTGAGTGTGCTGCATTCCGCGGACAAGCAGAGTTGCGAGTTGACGCTGCAGCGAGAGGATGGTTCCAGGTTGTATGCCCGTCTGGACAGCATCCGGCTGGACCGGCCGGCCCAAGGGGCCGAAGCCGGCGATGCAGACTTGGCGATCCGTATTGCGATGGAGGATATCACCGAGCGCAGAGAGGTGGATGATGAACGCGACGTGACCATACGCCTGCTTGCACTGGCCAACGCCCAGAACGACCTTCATAGCCTGATGAAGCAGGTAACGCTGCTTCTGCGGGAATGGTCCGGCTGCCAGGCCGTGGGCATCCGCCTGCGGTCCGGTGAGGATTATCCGTACTTTGAAACCCGCGGTTTCCCCGCGGAGTTTGTTCAGGCCGAAAACAGCCTCTGCCTGCGTAACGCGGATGGAACACTCATGCACGACAGCGATGGGAATCCGGTGCTGGAGTGCATGTGCGGCAACATCCTCAGCGGCCGGGTCAATCCGGGCATGCCCTTTTTCACTGCGCATGGAAGTTTCTGGACCAACTCGACCACCCAACTGCTGGCCAGCACGACCGAGGCCGACCGCCAGGGTCGCACCCGCAATCGCTGCAACGGGGCAGGGTATGAATCGGTCGCCCTCCTGCCGATGCGCGTGGGAGACACGACCTTTGGGCTGCTTCAGCTCAACGACAAGCGTAAGGACCGCTTCAGCCCGAGGCGCATCGCGACGCTCGAGCGGCTGGCCGACAGCCTGGCCGTTGCCGTCGCCCATCGCAACGTCCAACGAAGCGCCCTCGAGAGCGAGGGTCGATACCGGACTCTGGTTGAGAACATCCGTCTGGGCGTTGCCCTGATTGACCGCAACCACCGAGTCCTCATGGCCAACGCCGCGCGTAGGCGAAGTCTTCCATAAGCCGCCTGCCGGCTTCGTGGGCAAGCAGTGCTTTGGGGAATTCGAGAAGCGTGACCATGTCTGTTCGCACTGCCCGGGCACGCGGGCCTTGGCAACGGGTCAGCCCGCCGAAGCGGAAACCGAAGGCGTTCGGGACGACGGCAGCCGTTTCTTCGTTCGCATTCAGGCCTTTCCGATCCTGGGCGCCGATGGCCAGGCGGAGGCTTTCATCGAAGTTGTGGAGAATACTACGGACCGCAAGCGAGCGGAGGAGTCGCTGCGTGAAAGCGAGGAACGCTTCCGACAGGTCTTCGAGAACATGGCCGGGTGCGTGGCCCTCTATCGAGCCGTGAATGAAGGACAGGACTTCGTCTTCGTGGACATGAACCCCGCGGCGCAACATTCCAGCCGGATCGGTCGCGAGGAAGTAATCGGACGACGCATCACCGAGGTCTTCCCCGGCGTCAAGGAGATGGGGCTCCTGGACGTGCTCCGGCGCGTCTGGAAGACCGGCCAGCCGGAGTTACACCCGCAGGCGCTGTACCACGACCAGCGAATCGAGTTGTGGGCGGAGAACTACGTCTGCCGGCTGCCCTCGGGCCTGCTGGCCGCGATCTACGAGGACATCACCACGCGGAAGAAGGCCGAGGCCGCCCTTGCCGAGGAGACGGCCCGTAGGCGCATCCTCTTTGAGCAGCGCCCGACGGGATCGTCATTCTGGATCCTCAGACCGCTCGCTTCCTGGAGTTCAATACCGCGGCCCACGAGCAATTGGGATACTCTCGCGAGGAATTCGCCACACTGAGCATCTCGGATGTGGATGTTATGGAGACGCCGGAGCAGACAAAGGCGAGGATTGCCGCCGTGCTCCGCGGCAAACGGGCCGATTTCGAGACGCTTCACCGGACCAAGCAGGGGAAGATCAGGAACGTCCTGGTCACGGCGCAGAAGATCAATGTAATGGGCCAGCCCGTTTATCACTGCGTCTGGCGGGATATCACGGAGCAAAAGGAACTGGAACTGAAGCTGCTCCAGGCGCAGAAGTTGGAGGCCATCGGCCAGCTGGCCGGCCGGATCGCGCATGACTTCCGCAACCACTTGACCGTGGTCAAAGGCTTCGCCGAGAGATTGTCGCGAAGGTCGCTTGTCAAGGATGAAGGGCGGGACGCGTTGAAGCGTATCCTCGATGCCACGGACAGGGCAACCGCAACAGCCGGCGACTTGCTCGCGTTCGCAAGGGCGCAGCCGATCCAGCCGCAGGTCATCAACCTGGCCGAAGAGATTGCCGATATAGCGGACTCGTTGTCAGGTATGATCGGCGAGGACATCCGCCTTTCTCTTGTATCGAACCGTGGGCCGTGCGATGCGAGTGTGGACCCCGGCCAACTCCGTCAAGCCTTGCTGAACCTGGTGGTCAACGCCTGCGACGCCATGGTGCATGGCGGGGTACTGACGTTGGCCACGGACAACGTGGAACTGGACGACAGTCGCGTCCAGGGCCACCCCAACGTCGAGCCTGGCCGTTACGTCACGGTCGCCGTAACCGATACGGGCACAGGGATCTCCGACGAAGCCCGTGCCCACCTTTTCGAGCCTTTCTTTACCACCAAGGAGGTCGGGCGAGGCACGGGGCTGGGGCTCTCCATGGTCCACGGGTTCGTCGGTCAGAGCGGTGGGTTCATCGAGGTGGAAAGCGATGCAGGCAAAGGCGCCACCTTCAGGCTGTACTTCCCCTGCGCGGGTGTGGCCTCCGCGCCGGCCTCGCAACCCGCGGAGATACGGAGTATCCATGGAGGCACGGAGACGGTCTTTGTCGTCGAAGATGAAGAACCGATCCGGACCATGCTCGTGCAGGACTTGCAGGAACTCGGCTACACGGTGTTGACGGCGACTGATTCCAAGACGGCCCTGTCCCAACTGGAGAAGCATCCTGGCCGGGTTGATCTGCTGTTGACCGACATCGTGATGCTAGGCGGCAGCGGCGTTGAGCTGGCCGCTCGAATAAGAGAGATCCGGCCTGGTATACGAGTCCTGTTGATTTCGGGGTACGGAAGCACTGAGTTGGCAAGACGCGGCGTTGTGGCAACGGGAGCGCACTTTTTGTCGAAGCCGTTCAGCAGCGACCAGCTCGCCGAAAGCATACGGTCGGTGCTGGCGGACTGATCTGAACGGCAACGCCTGAGCCAATGTGGATCCGGAATGCCGTCGCTTGCACGCTAAAGACATCCTCTAGCCCGGTTTACGATGGTGAGAATGCTGGGGCATCTTGCCACAATCCTGGCGACGCAACATGCTCGACCTCGTGAAATCGGCGCGGGACATAAGGTAGCCATGCAGCTGTCAGCCGGGAGTCTCTAACCCCTTAGCGGACATGTGGTAGGTCTGATTCCGTGGCCTTCGTTGGCATTACAGGAGGTCCCCAGTCAGGTAACAAGTCAAGTGACAAGTAGTCGGACCTCGTCTCGATAAGACCTGCATCCGACTCCCTTCGTGGACAGATACCTGGGGTCTGCGAGACCGCTGCCCTCCATCATCTCGCTCAGGCATGCTGTATTCATGCGCTCAGATCCACAGGCTGGCTTGGTTTCACCGGCATCGACCCTTGTGGTGGTTCACCCAGATGAATGGAGTGCCATCGTGGTCTTCTTTGGCAGTGCAGCATGTTCATGACTATGCCTCGAAGAGCATTCTGTCGCGCGTACCTCTTCGGGTCCGGATCGGCGAGACGGAACCGCTCGCCAAGCGGGGCGAGTACGTTGCCAGATCCCGGACACACTGCACAGCCGGCGATTGGGTCCCAGCACCAGACGTCAGGCTGGAGGCAATCGCCGGGTCTCCGTCGCACCAGGAGGCAAGGCAAGGACGAGCGGCTCGTAGTTGTACGTCACGTGGCCTGACAGCGAATGGCGGTTGATAGCCGGCTGCGTGTGAATGCCCTGCTCGAACGCATACGCAAGGCGATCGTCCGTCTTGAGCGTCAGGGCAACGGCTGTGAAGCTCTCCGCTGTCTGCACTTCCACAGCATAGCCGTTCACCGTCACGGCCGGCCGCACGGCCCACGGCGGCACAAAGAAATGCACAACGATCGGTTCGTCGGGAGCGACTTGCACATCTAGCGTCCAACGCCCTTCGTATGGATAGCCGCCGGACGCGGTTCCGGCCAGGCGGCCGCCGGCCAGCGGGGTATCGATCGTGCCGGGGTTCAGCCCTGCCACGTACAGGTTGGGACCCTGGCTGTACAAGGCGTGGCTGACCAGTTCGGCGAAGCCTTCAGCGGTGCGCATCGAGCAGCACCACCAGGCCTCGAAAGCCGCACTGGAGATGCCGATGTGCCGGGAGCCGTTGGCCCCAGAGACGGTGGAACAGCCGAAGCCGCCGTTGGCGACCTGGCTGTGAAAGAAGCCGTTGTAGAGGATGCGGTGCGCCCAGACCAGGTACTCGGCATTGCCCGTCAGGCGCAGAGCTCGTTAGCCACCATCAGGGAGTCCACCACGGCACAAGGCTCAGTGTGCGTAGGGCGCCCGAACCAGTTCCAGTTCTCGTAGTTCTCGCTCATCCCCTGGTCGGTATAGAGCCGGAATCGCTGCGCGGCCTCGGTCACTAGGCTGGGGCGCCGCTTGTGGACCGCCCAGCGGAGCAGGCCGCGGATGCCGGTCAGCGTCGCATGCGTCTGCGCCTGGATGCCGACCAGATCGATCTGCAGGTTCCGGGCCAGGATCTCTTCGCAAAGGGCGTCCACCTCCGGATCGTTCAGCAGTGTGGCCGCGTGCATCAGGCCGTCCAGGAAGATCAGGTCGCAACCGACGTTCAGACGAGAGTACCCAGCGGCCGAAGGTCTGGGCATGCTCGCCCACGTGGCTCCCGACGTCCTTCATCCGTTCCGCCGGGTCGATGGGGTAGACGGCATGCGCACCGCGCGTGGGCAGGGCGAGGTTCTGGACGATGGTCCTGATCTCGTCCAGGATGCCTGAATCCCGCTTCCAGTCGTAGAGCTCACAGAGTCCTCGCAACACCCAGCCGTGGCCGGAGAGTTGCTGTTCGTTGATGGCCTGAGGATCGAGCGGCGGGCCGAAGTAACCGCTGTGGTTCAGCCGACCGGGCCACACAGCCCTGAGGCCAGCCAGATGTGCCGCCGGCCGGCCTGATGCCCGTTCCAGCAGCACGAACGCCAACAGGGAGCGTCCTTCCATATCGCCCGGCCAGGCGTAGTCAGGCCGTTGCAGGCAGCCAGTCTTCTCGAGCGGCGCGTACCGCGGGCTGTCCATGCGGTCGAAGTTCAGATGCATCCGCTCACGGAGCGGCCCTGAAGGTCTGAATCCACGAATCGGCAACGGCGGTTGTCGCGTGCTATCCATATCGGACGATCTCCCGCACACCCGGCTGCGCCACCCAGATGAGAGGCCACCCGGGTAGCTTCATCCAGCATATCCGTTCAGCGGTCGGTTACTCACTTCTTCGCATACGAAGCCGGCAGGCGCCAGCGCGACCAAAGCAACGAGCATTTCTCGTCCTTACTCGCCTTCTGGTAGCAGACGGTGAAAAGGCTGCCGTCAGCCAGCTCCACCGTGGACGGATACCCCAGGTCGTCGTCCGGGCCGTCGTCGCGGATGATCCAGTCGTGCTCCCAGGTGGCGCCTTCGTCGCGACTGAAGGCGACGCGCTGACCGTAGGGCCGCTGGCGGTAGCCGTAACTGAAGATCAACACCCCCGACGAATGGCGCATCAGGTGCGGCGGCGAACCGTGAAATCCGAGAGAGCGGGGTACGCTCCACGTCCGGCCGCCATCGCTCGTATCGGTCTGGTACATCCTGAAGAGGACGTTCCCGGCCGTCAGGGCGGGATCATCGTTCCCGTGGCTCTCGAATCGGATCATCCCAATCAGGTGTCCATCCGGCAACTCCAGCACATGGGGCTCATCGTTGTTGACCACCCGCGCACCGGCGGGGGACCTCGCCCAACAACTGCCAGGTCCTGCCGCCATCGGCGGACTGCCAGGCCTCCGCTGTCTGCTTCACCGGATCCACGTCTGGCCCCATGGGTCGCCCCAGTTCTTGAAATCCGGTGCGCGGTCCATGGCCGGTTCTTTTTCGAGCAGCGGCATCGCGGCGAGCGGCACTTCAAGTTTGTCGGCCAGGCGTTTCACGACACTCTCTCCCCCTGCTGCACCCACGGCTTGCATCATCAGTCCGCCTAGACGAGTCAATGCCAGGATATATGGGCTTACGAATCCCGGGCTTCTGTTCATTGTTTGCTCTCTCCTGTTGCTGGCCTGCCGTATTCAGAAACACCACAGCAAGCCGAGGATCCCGATGCCGGATAATAGCAACTCAACATGACGGCACAAGAAGGATCTGCCGGAACGCTCGTCCTGAGGCGATGTCACTGCAGACGCCGGCCTTGAGGAGCCTTCCGCATCGGCGGCGAGGCTCAGCCTCGCGGCCGGGAAAGGGTGGTATGACATGGAAAGCCTTGAGTTTACGCATGCCCTGTTTCTCCTTTCTTATTCCGGCTTGATGTGGTCTTCCAAGAGACGCATGGAAATAAACGGATGCTCGTTCCTGGGTGCTCATGTTTCTCGTCTGGTCTTCTTCTGTGCCAGCTGTTATCCTTCGTCCTTTCACGGTTGCCCCACGCCCGGTGCGCCCAGCGTGGCCGCGGCGGAACCCACGGCAACCAGCGCCATGCCCGTCCACTGCACAGGTGTCAGGCGTGTTCGAAAGATCAGGGCCAGCACAATCTGCGTGCCGATGAACGCGCCGCCACCGGCCAGGACCAGAGCCACATTGCAGTTGCCGGGCATCTGCTCGTAGATCTTCATCAGGAAATAGATGCTGGAGGCGCCGACGATGTTGCCGCCGGTGAAGCCCGCCAGCCAGCGTTTCGAGCGGCCGGTTTCTCCTTGGCTTCCACACTTGAACGAGACGTAGGCGAGTATCTGCAGCGTCCAGAAGATCAGCAGGTAGATGGGCAGTTTCATGCGGCCTCCGTTTCCGTCGGCCGGCCCGAGACTGGAGGCGGTTCATTCGCGGTACCCGACCACGTGGCCAGGACCGTTCCTACCACGGTCAGGGCGATGCCCGCCCATTGCAGCCCGGTCAGCGGCGAGCGGTAGAGTCCCCAGAACACGAGTTGCACAAGCAGGCCCGATCCGGCGGTCACCAGCACCATCGCCAGGTTCACGTTCATCCGCTTGTAAAGCCCCATCATGAATGCCGTGGCGGTGATGCCCAGCACGTTGCCACCGATGAAATAGTGCCAGCGATGCAACACGTCGGTCCCTCCCTCCTTGAAGCAGATGGAGGCGACGAGGTTCAGAATCAGATTCCCCGCCAGCAACGCCGCCGTGGCCGTTCCCACAAACCTGAGGTTCAGATTCTCCTCTTGCATTCCGATTGCCCGTAGTTCTGAACGTTGTCAAGAACTCCATGTTCGATCAATGTTCACTGCAGGTCCGCGCCTGTTCTGCCTGTCGCCGCATCCCAGACTGTTGTCTGCGGCCCGGCGACCCGGACATCTACGCCGGCGCGATGTAGATCAGCGCCGCACTGCGGGGATGCGGATGCGTCACGGTATAGCCCGTCGCCAGTTCGCTTCCCTTGAACGTCCCGATCACGCCCTTGTCGGCGTCGCGCAGTTCATAGGTGCGCCCGGGATTCAACATGGTCAACCGGTGCGAGCAGGAACGCTCCACCGCTTCCTCCATGCGGAACGCGAACAGCACCCCGCTGTCCTTCTCGAGGTCAAAGTAGACATAGCTGGTCCAACGTGTCTTGTCCTTCGGCCCATTCCACGGCGTCAGCAGGTAGAAGTCCTTCAGCAGATAGTCCTTCACCGTCCCCCACTCCCGGAGGCCGAACCGGATCAGTTCAAAGTCGGTGTTCGGATCCTGCACCCACTGGGCGGAGAGATTCAGGATGGGATTGTAGGAGGCGCGGAAGATGTAAACATCCCGCTTGCCGTCCACCGCCAGTTGTTCGGACTGCTCGACACACGCCGCCCCGTGGAACGGCACCCACCGGTTGAACGCCGTTCCCATGGAAAGCCGCAGGGCGGTGGTGGTCCGGTCGGCGTCGCTGCGCATCAGCGGAATGCCCCGCCGCAAAGACTCCAGGTCGTTGCGCCCGCCCCCGCTGGCGCAGGAATCCACGAACGTGTCTCTCCCGGTCCGCGCGCAGTATTCGATAATGCTGTCCCACATGCGGTAGTGCGCGACGACCGACTTGTTCTCCACAATCCCCTTGCGGTCCTCTCCCTCCCGGCCGGACAACGTGTCCCAGCATTTCCGGGGATCGCAGTTGTTGTCCTCACGGTACATGTCCACATCGTATTTCTCCAGGAACGAAAGAATGCGCCCCAGCGTCCACTGAAGACACTCCTCGTTGCCGATGTTGTTGGCAATCGCGCCGCACTCAATGGCCCATTCCCTTTTGTATGCCCAGTTCTTCACCAGATCGTCCACATGCGTGACGCGCTCCGGCTCGAACCAGACCAGCGTCTTCATGCCGTGCTCATGCGCGAAGTCGACCGACTCGCGGAAGGAGTTCCCCGGCCACTTGACCGTATCCAGCTCCCACGTCCCGATCGTGCCAGCCCAGTCGCGCTCCACCGTGTTCCCGTCGGTGCAAAATACCACCCGGCATCAAACCACCGGTAATCGAATTGGATACCCTCGCTGAACATCTTCTCCAGCGACGGCTTCCAGGTGAAATGACGCTCGGAAATACTGCCGTCCGAATTGGGAATCCCCGTATCCCCCGCCAGCCAGGTGGTGCTGAAAGGCTTCACGGGATCGCCCTGGGCATTGCCTCTCGGCAGGTTGCAGTCAAGGAACCACCGCCTCCAGACATTGGTGGCGTGGTCCTCATTCCCCACCGTGTACGGGAGAAACGACATCAGCGCCGAACGGATCTTCTCCCCGGGCTTGAGATAGGTGCGCAGATCATTCGTACTGGCGGCAGAAAAGCGCGTATGCCCGTTGCCGTCCGTGGAAAACTGCGCTTCCCAGGTTCCGCCCCACCCGATCGCAATGAGCGTGCCGCCGTTGCCGTGTTCCAGGTTGAAATAGGGAAACCAGATGTGCGTCGGGCGTCCCTTGTCCGAGCGGAAATGCGCCGGTCCTTCATCAAGTCGCCCTGGCGTACGGGCGGTATTGGTTTTCATGATCTCCCAGGATCCCCTTCAGCGCAGGATGGTCTCCGTCAAAGGTCATGTCCGCTGACCGCATGTTTCGGATCACGCCTGAATTCCGCATACCGATGTTTTCAAACCAGACGGTCCACTCGTAGGCGCCGTATCCGGCATAGAACGCGGTGTCAACGGTCACCTGTAGATCGCCCGCCTTCAGCACAAAGCAGTTTCTCTCCTTCTTTCCCTGGACTGAACGGTGGTGATCGACCTGCCGGAACGTCTCCACCGGGAACCCCGTGTAGGCCGTCTCGTCATACACAAACGAGAATGGCAATATGCTCAAATCCGCGATATAGGCGTCATACGTCGAATGCCTGCCTGCCATCATTACCTCCTTGCGGCTCCGAAAGTGGTTCGCCTCGTCCATCCCGTTTTCAGAACCTCGTCAGAATAAGCACCATTCATCCGGCTCGAGTTCCGAGTTTCATGGGCTTCATAGTCTACCTTCAGAAACATTCGACCTGACTATCCCGCATTCGCGGCCGTCAGAATCTCTTGCACCAGGCTGCCCGGGCCGACGGCCGCCTTGATATCCTGTCCCTGGATCGCCATGGGAAGGGTCCAGATAGAAAGTCCGTCCTGGTAGTCGTGGCCGTGGCCGGAATATCCGTCAAAGCCGTTCAGATTGCACGGCCAGCCCCAGGGCATCGCATTGGCCTTGCGGAAGAGCGCCTCCAGCATCCGGTTCGTCCCCCACCACCCCTGCTCCCCCATCTTCCGGTACTCGCACAGCGACGTGACGATGAAATCGAACACCGGGAAGGGATTGCGCGGGAAATCGCAGCGCAGGTTGAGGTTGGAGTACACCTGTTCGCCGTCCGGCGAGGCCGCGAGCGTCAGCCCGTACTCGGACAGACCACTGTTCAGGCGCAGGATCGACTCCAGGCAGGAACGGATGCGTTCCGTGGGCACAGGACTCTCCACACCCAGATAGGCGGCGGCCCAGGCGCCGATCACCTGCGCACAGGCAGGTATCATCTGCATAGTCTGCGGCGGAATCCGCGCACAGCCGGTAGTAGCGGCCGTTCCACAGCAGCTCCTCCATCCGCTTCCGCCCGCGCTCGATGCGGGAGCGGCACCGCTCGGCCGTCGCGGCATCCCCGATATGCCGGGCCATCTTCTCCAGCGCCAGGCAGGCCATCAGCGACATCATCGCGTTATAACTGTGTCCTTCCGGCAAGCCTGAATGAATCCGCCTGAGGCATCGGCTATCGTCCGCTGCGGGGGTGACCCTGCGTGGAGGATAGCTGATGAAGACCGCAATAGGGCAGGACCTGCCTGCTCGACTGGAAGCGATTCGCCGGCGTTTGGAGCGTTGGCGCCAGACGCGCCACGGGCGTTCGCGGATCCCCGCCAGCCTGTGGACATCGGCTGTGAAGGCGGCGGGCCGGTACGGGCTGAACCCGACCGCGCGGGCGCTGGGACTGGACTATAAATCGGTCCAGCGGCACGTGGCGGCAGTCTGACTACCGGTCGGACGGACCGATCGGGAATGCCAGGCTTGGCCGAGAGGCTCCAGCCGCGTTCGTGGAGTTGGCCTCGCCCGTCGTACCCGGCGGCCTGGCCGAATGTATCCTGGAGTTGGAGAACACCGGCGGGGCGAAGATGCGGATGCACCTCAAGGGCGTTCCCGTCCCGGATCTGGCGGCCCTGAGCCGAAGCCTCTGGGGCGGCCAGGCATGATTCAGATCACACCCCAGATGCGCATCCTGGTCGCCTTGGAGCCTGTGGACTTCCGCCAGGGGATCGATGGCCTGGCGGCCGTCTGCAAGCAGTGCTCCAGCAGGACCCGTTCAAAGGCACCCTGTTCGCCTTTCGGAACCGCCGGGCCACGGCCGTGAAGATATTGGTCTATGACGGCCAGGGGTTTTGGCTTTGCCACAAGCGTCTTTCAAGCGGACGGTTCGGCTGGTGGCCCGCCGGTCGAACCGGGGCCGCCCGGCCGCTGGAGGCCCACCAGTTGCAGGTCCTGCTATCGGCCGGCAATCCTGATAGTGTTCAGGCGGCACCGGCATGGCGGCGGGTGGGGCCCGGTGACTGAAAGGGCGGCGTCTGGAGGCTGGGTTGATAAATTCGTGCACTCTCGTCCGATAAAGACAATCGGAGCCGCCAGCCATGAGCCGTGGGGGCTTGCCGGCGGAGTGGACGATGAACGACCCGCCAACCAAAGCACAGGCCGGACCGAGTGAGGGAAAGGGCCAGCCCCCACCGCGGGTCGATCTGTCGATGGCCGACCTGGCCGTGATCCTGGAGCATGCCAAGACGGCCTTGAGCGACACGGAGTTTGCCACGCTCCAGGAGGCGATGCAGACGCTGGCCTTTTTGACGCGGGAGGCTGGAGAAGAAGAGCGTCTCGATCCAGCGGCTCAAGCAACTGCTGTTCGGGGCCAGCACGGAGACGACGGCGAAGGTGATTCAGGCCGTTCGCCAGGCCGTCGGGACGGGTTCGGCGTCGGCGGGGCCCGCGGGCGCCAAGCCCAAGGGGCACGGCCGCAACGGCGCGGAGGCCTACGTAGGCGCCGAGCTTGTGCAGGTGGCACTGGAGCAGCTGCACGCCGGCGACGCCTGCCCGACCTGCAGGAAGGGCACCGTCTACACCAGCGGCGAGCCGGGGCGGATCGTGCGGCTGACGGGGCAGGCCCCGATCGGCGGGACGGTGTACGAACTGGAGAAGTTGCGCTGCAACCTGTGCGGGCAGGTGTTCACCGCCGAGGCCCCGGCGGGCGTGGGGTCTGGCAAGTATGATGCCGAATCGGCGGCGATGATCGGGCGGCTGAAGTACGGCACGGGTCTTCCGTTCCATCGCCTGGAGAAGTTGCAGGAGGGGCTGGGCCTTCCGCTGCCGGCCAGCACGCAATGGGAGATCGTGGCCGAGGCGGCGGGCGTGCTCAAGCCGGCGTGCCGGGAGTTGATCCGGCAGGCGGCGCAGGGGCAGATCCTGCACAATGATGATACGACGATGAAGGTGCTGGGCTTGGGCAGCGCGGGGCAAGGGCCGGGCGCTTCGGCGGCGGACGGCGCAGAGGAGACTGCGGTGTCGGCGGACCCGGCGGCCGGCCGCAAGGGCGTGTTCACGTCGGGGATCATCTCGAAGGTCGGCGAACGGACGATCGCGTTGTTCTTCACCGGGCACAAGCACGCGGGGGAGAACCTGTTCGATCTGCTGCAACGGCGTTCGTCGGATCTGGCTCCGCCGATCCAGATGTGCGATGCCTTGTCGCGCAACCTGCCGGCGGAGACTGAAGACCCTTCTGGCCCATTGCCTGGCCCACGGCCGTCGTAAATTCGTGGACGTGGCCGGCAACTTCCCCGAGGAGTGCCTGCATGTGCTGGAGATCCTGAAGGTCGTGTACGCCAACGACGCGATCGCCCGGCAGCGGCAGATGTCGCCGCAGGAGCGGCTGGGGTTCCATCAGGTCGAAAGCGGCCCGGCGATGGCCGAGTTGAAGGCGTGGCTGGACGCCCAGATCGAGCAGAGGCAGGTGGAGCCCAACAGCGGCCTGGGCGAGGCGATCACCTACCTGCGCAAGCATTGGCTGGAGCTGACCCTGTTCCTGCGGGTGGCCGGGGCCCCGCTGGACAATAACATCTGTGAACGGGCCCTGAAGTCGGCGATCCTTCACCGAAAGAACGCCTACTTCTACAAGACCGAGAACGGGGCCCACGTCGGCGACCTGTTCATGAGCCTGATCCACACCTGCCGGCTCAACGGCGTCAATCCGTTCCACTACCTGACCGAACTGCAGAAGCACAGCCGCGAGCTGGCCGCTGCCCCCGCCGACTGGATGCCCTGGAACTACCAGGCCACGCTCGAAGCCGGACAAGGCCGCCCCTCGGGATGAACCGGGCGTCCCCGGCCTGTCGGCTGTCCCTTTGCCCTCGCCACCTCAAATCAACGGCGTCCGCTCCGCGGCTTGATCGAACGGCACAGCTACGCGGCCGGGCGGGCCTTTTGCCTTTTTCAGGTTTGCCGAAAGGACACGCTGATCTGTCGTAAGGGCAGGCGGTAGCACACCCGCAGCACCGCGGCGGTCGCCAGGGCGTGGAGCCCCAACTGGGCGTGCGGCAGGTCCGCGGCCGGCGGCTGATCTTCGCCTCGCGACTCGACCCGCTTACGGCAATGCGGGCAATAGCCGCTGTGGGTCGTATAGCAGGTAGTGATGATCTCGACGGGAACCATGTCCTCGACCAGACGCCGGTGATGCCTTACCTGGCTCAGTTGCGTTCGGCAGTCCGGACAGCAGAGCCTGCCCCGCCTGTCTACCGGCAGAGAGATCTCCTGCCGTACATCGATCTTGCCCGGTCGGGGCCGTAACGCCGCCTCATGCCCGGCCGGTCGCCCTGGCTTGCGGCCAGGTCGCTCGGGTACGTTGGGTTTGACGAAGGCCGGCGGCGGCACGCGTCCGGCGGGCGAGGAGTGCGTCAGGTCGGCCAGACGCCGCTTGAGTCGGGTGTTTTCCGCCAGAAGTCGCTCGTTGGCTTTGCGCAGCGCCAGGGCCTTGCCCGCGAACTCGGCAACCTGCCGGTGCAGAGCGTTGTTCTCGATCTGCAGGACATGAGCCCGGCGTTCGTACATCCGTGCCATCGCCTTGCCGTCATCCATGACGCCAAAAGCGTAGCGCCAATTCCCCCAAAAGGCAAAGCCCCTCCACCCCCTCACCGAAACGGCTGGCCCATCGACGGTAAACAGTTACTAGCATTCTCCCTACCTGTTACGGGTTTACTGCAACGGCTTGCGGCCGAAGGCATCGACTTGCATGAACTTGGTACAACACTTGGTACGACATTGTGAGACCTCAACGGCGTATGGCTGGACGTGCACGATGAAAGGCAGGGACTCTTCATCGGGTACTGCTCGACGCAGCGCGGTCTCACGTTCAAGGTGGAGAAACACCCGAAGGAAGTGCCCCATGGCCCGGCCCACGCCTATCCGAGGGGGACGCCGCAGTGGCTACGGATATGGGCGGTCCATCTTCCACGGATACCCCCGGGCAAGTCGTGGCGCAGTCAGCCCGTGATCCTCCTGCCGCACGAGGGCGACTGGCATGCCGGCGCGGACCGCTATTTGCGGTACCGGCACGAGAATCTTCAGCTGTGCGAGCCGCCAGCATGGATGAAGAGTTTCGTTGGCTGGACGGAGATCCTGGGCAAGACGTACCTGGGGGAGGTCTTCCACGACTACGCACGGTGCGCCTCGGCTGTGGTCAAGGACAAGCGAGTAACGGGGCTCGACCTGCTGTTCGACTACGGTCACAGCAACCTGGGCGCGGAGGGAGCGGACTTCGATTGCTCGCCTGCGCCGGACCCGGGCGGCGAAGCGGGTTTCTCCCGTATGCTGGAGAAACTCCACCGCAGCGGCATCCGTATAGTATTGCTCGACCACCTGCATTGGTGGGTCAACAGCACGCTGGGTGTAGACGGCCTGGAGTTGGACACCTTCAATCCTTCGCCATGCTACAACCCGCGGCACGGCCATCCCCCGGGCCAGGACATGCTGCCCGCGAAGATCGAGTTCATGAGGCAGGTTCGCAGCCTGGCGAAGCGGCTGAACCCCGACTTCGCGCTGATCGGCGAGACGATGCGCCCCGAGACGCGGGAGGTGCTCGACGGTAACTACGCGTCCCGCCTTTGGACGGAGCGCGGCCGCATCTACTGCTACCAGTTCCCGGAGCTGCGAGAGCAGACCGTGACGGTGGGCAACTACGCCTATGACCGGGTGAACAAGGCCCTGATGCTCGGCATCGGCCTGAACACGGAGATCTGGGGCCTGCGCAGAACAGCCTTGGATGGGTGTCCGGAGCTCGCGAAGTACATCGGCCAGGTCAACCGGCTGCGGCGCAGGCACGCGGACATCCTGATTCGCGGGACGTTCTGCGACACGGTTGGGGCTGCTGTCACGGGCGATTGCCTCTACTCCGTGCTGCTCGGGCCTTTCCCCGCCACTGAGAACCGTTTTCCGTCGAACTGCCGGAGCGTCACCGAAGGCACGATCAGCCCCGCTTCGTCAACGGTGCTGCCACGGCCGATGTTGTAGAAACTGGCCCCTTGCTTCATCAGCCCGATCCGTCGGCTGTCGAGAAGGTGGTGCGTGTGGGACGTGCCTGGCAGGCAATTGACGATGTGGTCAGACTCAGCCAGCAGGCGGTCCAGGCCGGAAACGTCCCATATCTCATCGACGAAGGATGGCTTCTGGCCAATCTGACGCTTCATCGCCAGCACCCGCATGCCAAACGCCTTGGCCCGCCGCGCAACCTCCGTGCCGATATCGCCCAGACCGATCACCCCACAGGTGGCCTCGAACAGCTCGATGCGACCGGTTGTCTGCGACCAATGAGCCCCGCTGGCAGCGCGAACCGATTCGGGGATCTGTCGCGTAAGGGCGAGCATCAGTGCGAGTACGTGCTCGGAGATCGGTACGCCAAAGACCCCGCTGGCGTTGGTCAGCATTACCTCGGGTGGTAGCAGGTCGACGACGCGGTTATCGCCCGCGTCCAGCATGACTGCCACTTGCCGCCCTCGCCCCAACGGACCTTCTCGGCGAAACCCAGCACCCGCGTGTAGAACTGCACCGATGCGTCGAAGTCACTTACCCGCGTGGCTCTGTGATGGAAGCCTCCGCCGCCGAAGGTCGTGTTCTTGCCATTCAAGAGGTCGCTCCTGGGCAGTGCCCGCTGGACACAGTCTCCCCGGCCAATGTTACTGCCCGAAGGCGATAGCGTAAAGCCGATCCGACATTCAGCGATGTCCAGCGGGGACCTCCATGGCGTTCGCGCCTGTTTGGGCAGGGCCCGTAGCCCGAATCAATGGATCTCAATACGGTGCGTATCAGCAGACATGGACAGTATATTGGTCGCCGCCCCCGCAGGCTGACCTGCTACGACCAAGGGCGGTCGGCTTGCGGCAATCCGCTCATTCCCGGATGATGACTGGCGAATCCTGGGTCACGGAGACCAAGCATGCTTTCCTATGCCGGCCGAAACGCGGGTGCCATCAACCAGCTCAAGACGATGTACTTCGATCGTCCCGAGTGGACGCCCTGTAGCGTCGGCCTGCTGCCGGCCACCTGGATGCGGCATCGGGAGGGTCTGGAAGAGGTGATCCTCGCCCACCCGAAGGTCTTCCCCGCCTATCGCAAGGGCCAGAAGAAGGACTTCAACGAGGTCTACAGCCCGCTGTACGAGGAGGGGCGATTCACGGACGCCTGGGGCACGGTCTGGGAGAACTGCCACCGCGGCTTCGACAGCTACATCGCGGACTGCCCCCTGCGGGAGTGGGATGCGATGCGGACCTGGCAGCCTCCCAGCCCCGATGTCAACGATCTGCAGGGCACGGCGGCGCAATTGGGAGCAACTCCGCCAGCATCTCGCCGAGCGGAGGAAGAGCGGCCACCTCGCCCAAGTCGGCCCGCTGATGCACGGGTTCATGTACATGCGGATGTACTACCTTCGCGGTTTCGAAAACTTCATGATGGACCTCGCATCGGACGATCCCCGAATCCGCACGCTGCTGGCTATTGTTCGCGACTACAACCGTGCGGTGGTTGGCAAGTGTATCGAGGCGGAGGCGGAGTACCTGACCTTCGGCGATGATCTGGGGCTGCAGCGGTCGCTGCCGATGAGTCCGGCCATGTGGCGGCGGTTCATCAAGCCCTGCTACGCAGCGATCCTGGAGCCTTGCCGCGATCGGGGCCTGCCGGTATACCTGCACACGGACGGCCACATCCTGGAGATCATCGGCGACTTGAAGGACGTCGGCGTGACGGTGATCAACCCGCAGATCGGCGCCAACGGCATCGAGGGCCTCAAGATGATTGCCAAGGGCAGGATCGCGATGAATGTCGATCTTGATCGGCAGCTCTTCCCCTTCGCAACGCCATCGCAGATCGAGGATCACATCGGCGAGGCATACGAGAACCTGTACATGCCCGAAGGCGGGCTGATGTTCGTGGCGGAATGCGGGCCGGATGTATCGCTGGAGAAGATCGATCGGATCTGCCGCACCTTCGAGCGGCTGTGCAACCTGCCGGAGGGGACGACAGACTGACGGGTGGATCATGGACACGGCTGACGCCGGTAATCGGCACGGAATCGTGACGGGATTGGATCCGGCACCAGCGATCGGCGGACCGATTCCATTGTTGCCTGTTAGCTGTGCGTGCAAGGATAACACAATTGCCTTTGCAGTAAAGCCTTCCTGTAAGTGCCCGTGCGATGGCCTCTGGCCTGCGGGCGAAGAGTTGAGCGGCCATGCGCAACAAAGGAGTGTGAATTGCGGGCGGAATAAGTGCGATGGCAGTTGCGGCAGACTTTGGAAGACGGTAGTCTGCCTGCCTAATCGGTAAAGATTGCCGAACTTAACGCGTTATCGCCAGACGCTTCATTGTCTCTCTTGTGCTTTCTTTCTTACCAGGCGCAACCGCGATGTTGGCTGCAAGAGCGTGGTTCGTGGATCAAGGTGGCGATTGCGTGCTAAAGAGCCTCCCCTCCCTCCCAAGGACGTTTTGGTGGCCGAAAGGCAATCTGGGCGTCCTTTATTGTGCGCCTCTTCCCCAAAGCCGGCGAGAGAGGTAGGGCCACCCTGTGGGGGTCGCCGCGATCGCGCCGCCATGTCCAGGATTGCACGGTTCGCAGGGCTGGATGGAGGTCTCGGGAGATCTCCCTGGAAACAGGCTCAACATCTGGCTTAGAGGACTTCTTGGCGGACATTGCCCACTTCGGCCGAATGATCTAACGGTGCAATCTCACTTACCGCAGTGGATCTCGATGATCGGCTTCAATTCAATCAGGCCAGCTCTGCGCATCTCCTCAGGAATGGGTTGGGGGTCGATCCAGTTTTCGAGAGTGTTCCGGTCGATATGCAGCTCTGAACGTCGAGGTCACGAGGATGCCCGGCATGGCACAGCCCGTGACTGTATTGCCGGTGATCGTGATGTTTCGATGCGCGCCCGTTCATGTTGCCCTTGGCCAGCACGCGCATGTCCTTGCCTTGCGAACTCATGACCGTGTGGTAGCCGCCACAGATGTTGATGCAGTCGTCGCCCACAAAGCGCGCCGTGCACTCGAGGTAGGAGGGACCTTTGATAGCCTGCTTGCTGTGGTAGGCATCGGCATTCAGCGAGCGTAGGCGCGGCGAGGTGCGCTCGACGAGATCGTTTTCGGCAGAACGGCGGTCGACGCGGCACCTAACATACAGGCTGCCGTCGCCAGTGTATTCCAGGACACCGAAACAGTTCGACGCGAACAAATCAATGTCCTCCAACCGGACATTGACGTTATTGCTACACTCGACCGCATGGGCGGCGCTGCCATGCGGGGCGAACTCGGAACCGGTGACGACCAGATCGCCGACCTGTTCCGCATGAACTTCATGCCGGCCGGGGCTGGTCAGGCGGAAATGGCGCGAATCCACGACCTCGATCTTGCTAACACTATGTTCTTTGCCATCGGCGATTATCTGAATGTCTTTCAGGTCTCTCAACAGCAGGTGCTGACGATCCCGCGGCGCCACACGGTAGAGTGAACGTGTCCTGCGGGGCCGGGCGCGGGAGAAGCAGCTCGAACTGACTGAGCGGAAGCACGTGACGCCGAACATGTCGGTCAGAAGGTTGAGGGTGTGGTGACAGTGGTTTGGTGGCGAAACCGAAACACAAAGGGTGCACGAGCCCGCCGCAGACCCTTGGCAACAACTTGGTCAGGCCAGATTCATGGCCGGTTTCTGAGGATCCAGCACATGCCCCCGAGGCATCTGCTGGTTGCCTCTACAGCAATAATCGGCTGGCAGGTCTTTCGGGTATTAGCGATTCCGGCCAATGAAGAGCCAGGCTGAGCGACATGGCAAGGATCACGCTGTTTGCAGGGCTTAGTGGCGTTTCCAGGGGCCCAGGCCTTCTTGCCGCTGCAGTGCTGGTCTCATAGAATGCCGCTTTCATGGACGGTCGTTCTGTGATCCCATTACCCTTCTTACAGGAGCAGAAACATGGCAAAGAGTACCAAGGTGGCAACAAAGGGCGAGATTCTGTCCAACATCGCAGAGGCCACGCAGTTGTCCCGCAAGCAGGTGGCATCTGTATTCGATGCTCTTGCCGGCCAGATCAAGGCTGCGGTAGGCAAGAGGGGTCCTGGTGTCTTCACCCTGCCGGGCCTGGCCAAGATCGTTGTCATCCACAAGCCCGCGACCCCGCAGCGGAAGGGCATCAATCCCTTTACCAAGCAGGAGCAAGTCTTCGCGGCCAAGCCCGCTCGCAAGGTCATCAAGGTAAGGCCCCTCAAGGCTCTCAAGGACATAGCGAAGTAAAAGGCCAACGTGCCGGGATGCTCCAGGTACCACTGAAGGAGATCAAGATGCGAAGGTCCAGACTATCCACAGTCGCCATTTCGGTTCTGCAGCAGGAGATCCAGCGCCGCCAGAAGATGCTGCCCAAGCTGGTTGCTGAGCGCGATGCACTGAACCGGGAGATTGCTGAACTTCAGGGCTTGGCTGAGCCCGACGGCCGGAAGACTGCCAAGCCGCAAGTAGCGACGAAGAGGGGCCGGAGGCGCCGGGCCAAGAACAAGATCAGCCTTGCCGATGCACTGTTGCAGTTCTTGAAGGGCAAGGCGAAGGTAACGGTCGGCGAGGCGATGGAAGGTGTTCTTTCCGCCGGCTACAAGACCAAGTCAAAGGCCTTCCGCAATGGGGTCAACAAGACGCTGCTCGAGGACAAGCGGTTCAAGAGCGTCGGGCGGGGGGAGTTTGCGCTGAAGGGGTAGCAGGGCCGATACGCCAATGAGTGCCAGTACCTGACGCAGCGGATCTATCCGACGCGTGCCGACAGCACGAGCGTGGTTCTTTATGCGCTGGGAGGCGCCGTTGCGGTAGGCGCGCAACGGTCTACGAACTGGAGCGGACGAATAGGTGGTGAGCACACTAGAAGGTGGAGATGAGGCTTGAAAACAAGAACGACAATCAAACGTGTATCGTTCCAGAACCGGTACCTGCGGGTAGATCTCGACGGGCAGGAGGTCCGTTGGACCGTGACGGAGAAAGCCACGGGCGTGTCCTGGCGCATGGCGAAGTCCGCCACGCAGGATGTGACGCTTGAGGATCTGCACAAGAACCGGACGCAGCATGCGTTCGCTTCGTCGCAAGACAAGGAGATCCAGGCGTCCAGGAACGGCCAGCCTGGCGCCTATGTCTGCCTGCGCGATCTTGGGCTGGGGATTCACGCCTTCCTCGATGGCCGCTCACTCGTCGTCGAGGTGGAGCGGCAGGTGGGCGACGGACCGGCCAAGGTGCGCGATGTCCTCTTCCCCCGCCATTTTCTGCTGCCGTGCAAGCCGGACGTGTTTTCCACCTGGACCATTGGCCAGGGCGCGATCGTGCCAGCCACATGGACTTCCCGTTTCCATCATCCGGAGGGGTACAGCGAGCAGGACATGGCATTCCACGGGGCCATGATCGGTCCCTGCGGCATGGTGGCCATTGCCGAGACGCCGTTCGACCTGTACGTGGCCATGAGCCATCTCGAGAAAGAGGCCCCGGCCACCTTCTTCCATTGGCTGCCGAGCCTGGGTGACCTGCGCTACACGCGCCGGGTGCGGTTCACCTTTGAGAAGGGGCTGAACTACGTCCGGCAGGCCAAGACGTATCGCCGGCACGTACAGGAGCAGGGTTACTTTGTGTCGCTGACGGACAAGGCGAAGTTCAACCCCAACGTGGCCAGACTCAAGGGCGCTGCCTGGGTCAACACCACGACCGCCGCACGCCGCGTGCGGACCATGGAGCACACCTGCAACACCTTTGCCGACCAGTCGGCGTGGGTGGCGCAATTGAAGAAACGGACCGGCCTCAAGACGGGCGTGGTTCATGTGGATGGCTGGGGCGCCTTCGGGTACGACTCGGTCCATCCGGAAGTGTTGCCGCCCAATGCGAAGGCAGGCGGTGCCGCGGGTCTGCGGCAATACCGCGAAAACGTGCGGAAGATGGGGTGGCTCTTCGGCCTGCACGACCAATACGTTGATATCTACGCCGACGCCCCCTCCTACGATCCCGCCCGGTTCATGCTCAAGGAGAACGGCAAACCCAACCTGCTGAACGTGTGGTGCGGCGGGCTCTGTTCGCACCTGTGCGGGACGGAATCGCTCAAGTTCGTGCGCCGGAACTTTGTTGAGGGCGTCCGTGACCAGTACATGTACCACAACTCCCCTTCCATCTACGACCTCTGTCAGCCGGATGCCTCCTACCTCGATTGCTTCTGCCGCATCCATGAGTGTTTCAACCCGTTGCATCTGCTGACCCGTGCAGAGACCGTGTTCTACCAGCGGGAATGCCTGCGGACAGTGCGCGAGCACGGACGCAAGGTGGTGCAATCGTGCGAGCACGCCAAGTGGTACGCCATACCGGACCTTGACTTTTCCTACGGGCTCGGCCACCAGAAGGCGGATGTGCAAGTTGAGGGTGGAGGAAGCAACACCGAGGCCATCGGCATCCCCGTGCCGTTGTGGAATCTGGTGTTCCACGATGCTATCTGGACGCCGGATTGGTCCGGCGAATACGGGCGGATGCTTCTGTACGGCTCCAGCGCATTTCTCCATGCCGCCAAGGAGTTGCCACCGCCGGAAGAGCTTGCATGGAAGGTCAAGGCGTGCGCGTTCAACGGCGTCGTCGGTTTCGACGAGATGACGAACTTCTCCCTGAAGGACGATGGCCGGACGCTCCAAAGCGAGTTCTCCTCGGGTGCGGCCGTGACCTACTGCCCCGCGGAAAAGACCTATCGGATCGAAGGGCCACGCCGGGTCGCAACGGCCGGCATGGTGCGATTGCCGTAAGAAGAGAGAGACAACATTAACCGCGGCGACGGAGGACGATCGCCGCGATCGTATCGGCATGGCCGGGACCATACCGTCTGGGCTACCCGATGGGATGTTCGGGAGGCAGGCCGCCTGGACGCGACAACTGGTCCTGCGCCTCCAGCCACTTGCAGATCCCAACCAGCACCTCGGTGGGATCCCGATTGTCCTCGGCGGATACTAAAGCCTCCAGGTTCAAAGGGCCGACGAACCCGGCTTCCCGAAGGGCCCTAAAGGCCGGCGGGAAGTCGATGGTCCCATCCCCCGGCAGGAGGTGTTCCTCCTTCCTGCCGTGGTTGTCCGAGATATGGACACAGGCGATGATCCCTGTGAAGTTCCGGATTGCCTGCACCAGGTCCTCGTTGATGTTGGCGTGGTTCAGGTCGATGCAGGCCCGCATGTTGTCGGACTGGAAGGAGCGCACGAACTCTGCCACCTCGCCCGAGTCGGCGTAGCGTTCATCCTTGTCGGGTTTGTATGGCACGGTTTCCACTGCGATGGTGAACTTCAGGGTGGCCGCCAGGGACAGCACCTCCGCCACGCTTCGGCGGAACGCCTCACACCGTTTCGGGTCGTTATAGCGGGGGAGGTAGTGGATCACATATGGACAGGGCGCGTACACCGCCGCAGCCCTCATCTGTCTCGCTTCATCCGCCACGGCCTGCGTCCGCTCCTGCTCGTCCAGGCTGCACGCGGAACCGGAGAGACTGCCGTGCACCTGCCCGACCTTCAGCCCCAGGGCGGAAACACGGCCGGCCAGCGAAACCCATTCCGGATCATTCGGGATCTGAAGGTATTTGAACCCTGCACCAGCGATCGCGTCCAGCAACTCTGAAGGGGAAAGCCCAAGGTCCCTACTGCTCAAAATATCCACGCTGGTCGAAACGCCGCCAGCCACCTCATCAGCCAAGTCCTTCCTGTTTGCAGCCGGTTGCGTGGCGACGTTGCCGTGCCGTGGTTTCATGGGACCATTCCTCTCCGCATCGGGTGCCTCGGGCGATTCGTTAGTCCCCAGCAAGGCGCTCGTTCAGCCAGGCCGCTGCACCGCCACGGATCTCCCGATTCATGGTCAGCCGCTCAGGATGCGACTGGTAGGCCTTCCGTGTCAGGGCAAACGTGCCATCCAGGGCTTCCTGTGTCGCTGGCCGGTTGCGACCATCGACCAGACCCTCCAGCCGCAAAGGTAATGGGGCGAGCGCGGCGGCAAGGTCGCACATGTCGCCGGCCGTTAGGGCCCCCGGCACGATCGCGTCGTGCGGCACGTAGACAGCCCACGAGTCCAGCACGGCAGCGTAGCCCGTCAACCCACCGCGGGCGATCACCGCCTTGACATTGTCCTCATACAGCACACCCAGGATCGCCAGCATCGCTCCCAGCGGCTCTGCATAATATGGCGAGAACGTCCGTCTTGAGTGGCGGATCGACGAATGCCTCAGGGTTGGCGGGGGCAAACGACTCGCCCCAGAGGGCCATCCTCGCGGGGTCAATGTCATCGCGGGTCCGCAAGTAGCCCATCACGCTCCGCAGGTCCCGCAACCGGGAGCCCAGCAGCGTCCGACCCATCTTGAGTTCCTGCGAGTGGATCTCCGTCACAGATGCCGCATAGTCGCGATCCGGCCCTGGGGATGTCTCCCCCGTGCCGCGCACATCCGGCAAGCACACGACGCAGCCCTGCCGCAGCAGCGCCGCGATTTCATCCGCCCGTTTCACCAGGAACGCCCCCTTGCCTTGCTGGGCGATGCAGATGACCACTGGCCGGCGCGTTGGTTGGGAGGCGCTGTCCATCGCCTGCCGCGGCTGGCTGGCAGGGGTCTTGGCTTGCGGCGGGCTCAGCAGTACGATCGGCACCAGGACGTCCTTCTCGACGGTCAACAGGACCTTTTCAACCGTAACGGCCGCCGGTTGGGTGGTGGGGACCGCCTTGGCCGCGGGCGCTGCCTTAGGCTCGGTATCGCCGAGCAGTTGCCCCCAGCTCTGGCGAAGATTCTGCCTTCGATCGGCTGGGGCCAGATCCACCAGTTGCCGCCTCGCCTCTGCCAGGCGCTGGTTGGCAATTCGGGTCACCACCTCGTGCATCGTCTTGACGCCGAATTCCGACTCGGCCTGGGGCGTCATGCACGCCAGCGAGCTGGGATCCAGCCGCTTCCGGTACTCCTGCGGCACCGGCATGTTCAGCCACTGTGCCAGCAGCGGGTAGATGCCCTTGCGATGCGGGGGCCCGACGTTGTTGGCGTGCGAGGCGGCCGAGGGTGGCAGCGATCCGTTTCCATAGCCGTGCACCTCGGCAACGCGGCTGGCCGCATCGTAGAACTCGTAGACCTGCCGGATTCGCTGCCAGGCCGGGTCCTTCTCGGCCTCGAACGCGAACTCCTTGGCGAAGATCAGCGGGCGAGGAGCCCCGGCCGCGACGATCATCCACGGCAGGAACCCGTCCCGGCCGCTGAGACGCAATACCCGGGTGGATTCCCAATCACCCCAGTTGGCCCAGTTGTACGTGCCTGCATAGGCAGCCATTTCCGATTCGTTGACGGTATAGCCGCTTCCGAAGTTGAACGGAATCGCGCAGGTCACACGTGAATCCAGCGCCGAGGCGATTGCGGACTGCTCGCCGCCGCCGGCCACGCTGCCGATCAGGACGATCCGCTTTGGGTCGATGCCGGGCCGGCTCAGTACCACGTCCAGACAGCGGCGAAGGTCGGCCACCATCCACCCGACGAGGCTCTCGCCGACCAGGTACAGCTGGATGCCCTCGTTGTAGCGCCACCGGTAATCCTCTCGCCCGGCGAAGGGCTGCTGGCGGCGCTCCCCGTGGCCGAGGTTGTCAGGGACCAGCACCATCGCCCCGCTCCGCGCCCAGGTCATTCCCATGTCCTGGAGTTCGCCTTCGGTCTTGGGGTTGTGGTGGCTGGTGCAGATGACGATGCCGGGCATGGCGTCGCGCGGCGGGTCCGGCAAGTAAAGGTTTGCCGTGATCGGAAGTCCCGGTCTGCCCGAGATGACGAGGCACTCGATGCGAAAGCCGTCCCCTGGAACGATATGGGTAACTTCCACCTCCAGCGGCGTGGTCGGCGGGGTGCCCAACGACTGCCGAAGCGCCTGCAGCCGGGCGTCACGGAACCGCTCCCAGTCCCGTCGGGATTGCACGTTTTCCCAGGCCTGGGTCTCGCGATCGTTAATGGCCGCCAGGCGCGCCCACATGTCCCGCTTGAGCATGTCCGCTGCCACTGATGTCTCCCGCGCCGCCAACACGCGCGAATCCACCGCCACCACCTGGAAGGGCAGCCTATCCTGCTCGATGGTTGCCCCGAGGCGCAAGCACATGTTGTCCACAACACGACGGATCCCAGCCACGGCGTGTCCATGCCAGTTCCTTTCGGCAAGCGATGCCTATGTCACCGGTACATGATTCCCACAGGCTGCCAGCCATCGTCCATGGTCTCCTTCAGGCCGGACTTGACGACGTTGATGTACCATTCGCGGAAGATGGCAACGTTCTTGGCCGGGACGGCTGCGCCCCGGCCCCGGCCAGAGCCGTAGCCTTGACCGTTACGCCTTTGACCGGTTCCTTCGCTTCCAGAATGATCTGGAAAGCCACTACCTCATTGCGTGCGGCCGTGAGCTTCACGCTGCCGCGTTCAGCATCCCAGATGGTGCTAGACCTGACATGATCGCCCTTGAGCCCATCCGGGAGACGCTTGGGATTGTCCTCGTGGGCCTTGCCGGTCGTAGGATCGATCTTGGCCATGTCATCAATGCACCAGACGTTGATCCGCCCGGCTCGAGATCGCGAAGGCAAGATCATCAGGAGGATGCATGCCGCCAGCGTGAACCATGTCCACGGACCCACCTGAATACGAGACATACTTTGGCTCCCTTCGCTCAAGGACTCCCGGCGTTCCGCTAGATCTTTGCCGCCGTGGACTGCGAGCGGGCCAGGACTTCCTCTGCCGTCACTTCCCGGCCAAGACGTTCGGACAGGTACACTCCTTCGCTGATGAGCATCGTCTGGAGGGCGACTTCGTCGGTCGGCAAGAGATCCACGACGCCTTGCTGGGCGGCGATCCAGTGATGCTGCGGCGAATCGTACGCCCACTCGCACTCGTTCAGGCTGTGCCAGCGGGTGTCGGCCTTGTCCAGGTCGAAAGTCACGTCGGCCGGGGCGTCGCACTCCGTGGAGTGGTAGCAGAACGGGTCGAGGCGGATCCCACCTTCCGAGCCGACCAGGCAGCTGCCTTCGAGCCCACCAAGGTGCATGGCCCACGACTCGATGATGTCCAGCGTCGCGCCGCCGGCGAAGCGTACGAAACCCAGCCCCAGCTCCTCCACGTCATAGCCGCTGGCCTGCCGCCGGGCCGGGTCCATCGCGGTTTCCTGGTAGATCTTGCCGCTGATGCGCTCGACGCGGGGCATGCCCAGCAGGAACAGGAGCTGGGCGATGTTGTAGACGCCCATATCGTAGAGGGCCCCGCCTGAGGCAACGGACTTCTGCACGAATGAGGCCGTGCCGTAGCCATCGACGAAGGGCCGCCCGCGACGGCGAAAACCTGTGGAACGGGCATGGAAGATCCTACCGAGCTTGCCGGCCTGGATGAGGCGGCGGGCCATCTTCGTCTGTTTGGAAAACAGTGTGCTGAGTTGGATGCTGAGCGTAAGCCCGAGCTGGCGGGCCTCGTCGTACATGGCCTTGGCGTCAACATAGGCCCCGGCCATCGGCTTCTCGCAGTAGACGTTCTTGCCGGCCCGTAGGGCCGCGATGGTCACCGGGGCATGGAAGTTGTTGTGCAGGCAGACGTCCACCGAATCGATGTCGTCTCGCTCCAGCAGGCGGCAGAAGTTGGTGTAGGTGTGGGGGATCTCATACTGGGCGGCCACCCGCTGCAGTTCTGCTTCGTTGATGTCCGCCGCCACCACGACCTGGGCGCCGGGACGGTCTTATACCTGTCCAGGTGCCGCTTGCCGATCTGTCCGACGCCAATCACGCCGATACGAACGTTCTTCATGTGGGTTTCCTACCTGCCCATGCGCCGCAGGCTTTCCAGGCTGCGCCGCGAGACCTCGAGACCGAATCCATCCTTGCCGCCCTCTTCGACCACGTACCACTCCGGTTTGTGGATCGAGTCGCACAGGCGGAAGATCTCCGCCCAATCCGCCTTGCCCTCGCCGATGACCGATCCGGGAGGGCCGCCGTAGTCCTTCAGGTGAACCGAGCGGGCCCGGCCGGGGAACTTGCGCAGGATCGCGATGGGGTCGCCCCCGCCATTGGCACAGTTGCCGATGTCCATTTGCATGACGACGTTAGCCGGCGTGCTCGAAAAGAGGATGTCCCAGGCGGTCCGATCTCCGAAGCGGGTGAAATCGAACCCATGGGCATGATAGCCGGTGAACATACTCAGCGGTTTGAGTTTGCCCGCGGCGTCGGTCAGGATGCCGGCCAGCTCCTTGATGCCCGACTCCGAGCTCATTCGCTGCTTGTCCGAGGCGATGATGAGGAATCGATTGCCCAATAGCTGGTTCAGTTCGATGGCGCGGGCGAAGTTGTCCGCGAGCAGGGCGTCCGTCTGGATGTGCATACCACAGCAGGCTCAGTCCGTTGTCATCCAACATCTTGCGGAGGGTCTTGGCGGGCACGCCCTGCCACTCGACCTTGCTGCCGTCACAGCCCCAGGGCTCGACAGCCTGGTACCCGATGTTGCGGACCGCCTTCAAGGTGGCCGGCAGGTCCTTGCCGCACTCGCCTCGCACGCTGAACAGCTGCAGACCGAAAGGGGTCCTGGCCATGATCAATCGCCCCAGTATACCGGAGAACTTCGCTCGGCCACGTCGCCGGGCGACATGGGGCCATTGTACAACCCCTATAGGCCGCGCCTACGCGCGAGATTGGCTCCTGGTCACGGCCATCCTTACTGCCGACCCATTGGCCCACATTCCTGTCCGAGTGCAGAGAGATCAGCGCATCCGCGATTCCGACTGCCACATGTCCGCATTCCTGCCCATCATCTGCTGCAGCATATCGGTGGCCTCGGCCAGCTGCCGAATTACCTCAGGCGAAGGGCTCGCCTCGCCAGCCAGGGCGTTCTGTCGCACCTGGTCCGGCCTGCGGGCACCGGCAAACACCGACGCTACGCCGGCTTGGGAAGAGGTACGGGGTTAAGGCAAAGGCGTTCAAGATGGCAACGATCGTGTGGGACTAAGCCACCGAGGCGATCAAGATGGATGAAAAAAGTGCACTCGGCTACCGTGAACGTGTCCTGCGGGGTCGGGCGCGGGAGAAGCAGCTCGAACTGACCGAATGGGAGCACGTGACGCCGAACATGTCGGTCAGAAGGTTGAGGGAGTGGTGAGGGCAAGGGTGGCAAAGACAACGGACGACCCGTTGATAAGACAAAGGGTCTGCGGTGTCGCCGCAGGCCCCTTGCCACATCTCGAATAGGCCAGACTCATGGCCCGTTTCTGAGGGTCCAGCGTGTGCCCCCGAGGCGTCCGCTGGTTGCCTCCAAAACAATGATCGGCTGGCTGGTCTTGCGGGTATTAGCGATTCTGGCCCATGAGGAGCAGGCTCGGCGACGTGGCAAGCAACACGCTGCTTGCAGGGCTTTGCGGCATTTCCAGGGGCCCGGGCTGCCTTGCCAGTGCAATGCTGCGTTCATAGAATGGCAATTCATGGACGGTCGTTCTGTGATCCCTTAACCCTTTTTGAGGAGCAGAAAATGGCAAAGAATGCCAAGGTCGCGACAAAGAGTGAGATCCTGTCCAAGATTGCGGAGGCCACAGGTCTGTCCCGAAGGCAGGTCGCATCCGTGTTCGATGCTCTTGCTGCCCAGATCAAGACTGCCGTCGGCAAGAAAGGCCCCGGTATCTTCACCTTGTCGGGTCTGGCCAAGATCCTTGTCATCCACAAGCCCGCTACTCCGCAGCGGAAGGGCATCAATCCGTTCACCAAGCAGGAGCAAGTGTTTGCGGCGAAGCCCGCTCGCACGGTAATCAAGGTAAGGCCGCTCAAGGCTCTCAAGGACATGGCGAAGTAAAAGGCCAATGTGCCGGGACGATCCTGGTGTCGTCTAAGGAGAAGAGAGATGCGAAGGTCCAGATTGTCCACAATCGCCATTGCTGTTTTGCAGCAGGAGATCCAGCGCCGCCAGAAGACGCTGCCCAAGCTGATTGCCCAGCGCGACGCACTTAACCGGGAGATTGCTGAACTTCAGGGGCTGGCCGCGCCCGTATCCCCGGGCAAGGCCCCGCAAGCAGTCGCACCGAGGAAGGCCCGCAGGCGCCGAGCCAAGAACAAGATCAGCCTTGCCGACGCACTGGCGCAGTTCGCGAAGGGCAAGGCGAAGGTCAGTGTCGGCCAGGCGATGGAGGGCGTTCTTTCCGCCGGGTACAAGAGCAAGTCAAAGGCCTTCCGGCATGGGGTCAACAAGACGCTGCTCCAGGACAAGCGGTTCAAGAGCGTCGGGCGGGGGGAGTTCAGCCTGAAGGGCTAGCAACAAGCGTTGCCCGCGTGTTGTGTTCAAGGAGATTGCGTTGGGAGACTCCGCGCAATTCATCGAGGCGTTCCTCTACGCCGCCCGGGTTCATGCCGATCAGCGCCGCAAGGGGACCGGGCAGATCCCGTACATCAACCACCTGATGGCCGTTGCCGTAAACGTGGCCGAGTACGGCGGCGACGAGAGCCAAGCCATAGCGGCACTCCTGCACGACGCCGCCGAGGATCAGGGCGGCCAGCCTGCGGCTGGAAGACATCCGCCGACAGTTCGGCGACGACGTGGCCGGGCTGGTCGAGGCCCGCACGGACACATTCGAGACCCCGAAGCCGCAGTGGCGTGCGAGGAAGGAGGCCTACCTCGCCCACTTGCCGCACGTCTCGCAGCGGGTATTGCTGCTCTCAGCGGCGGATAACTCCACAACGCCAGGACGATCGTTGCCGATCTGCGTCGGGAAGGTCTGGCTTCCTTCGACAAGTTCAAGGGCGGCCACGACGGAACGCTGTGGTACTACCGTGAACTTACCCGCATCTACCTCGAGATGGGGTGCGGTCCGATCGCCGAGGAACTTGAGCGGGTCGTTAGTGAAATGCACGCGCTGAGCTGATGATCGCCGCGTTCACACAAGGCTGCACGGCTTGGCCTGACAGCTCCACGGCTGCGCAGGCGGAATCACTGGCCACGATTATGATTGCTATCTGGATGGCACCGCAATCGCGCCGCCATGGCCCGGATCGAATGTTCTAGCGGCCAGATATGTGTGATTCTCGGGAGGCACACGGGGTAGAATTCACCGTTGCCGGACATTCTGGCCGGTGGTAGGCTCGTGGTCCGGCGGCAGAGGAGGGAACACCGGAGAAAAGAGGTCTCACGATGAGATGGGCAAGTGCGTGTGTTATTGTTTGCTTCTGTGCCGGAGCGCCTGCCATCGCGCAAGAACGGACGGTGTTTTCCTACCGTGACGCCGGGAGCAGGAGAGGATGCTTCTTTCACCTGCTCGACAAGGACTGGGTGGAGTTGACTGGCAGCGGAGACAGGTTCTCTTTCACGGAGGTAGGTCGCCAGGACGAGTCGATCGAACTCTTCGATAAGAGCCGAGGGGGCGTCGGCGTCAGGCTTTTCGCCGACCGGTCGGAATGGCGAACCGACAGGGAAACCCGGGGGAAATGGGCGCCGCTGTGGTCCGGAGCCTGGACGACGGACGCAGATCTGCGCCCCGAATTCAAGAAATGGGGTCTGGATCCCGTGCGTCAGGGCGACCGGGGGACGTGTTCGGTCTTCACCACAAACTCGGCGTTGGAATTCGCCTTCTCTCGGTACATGGGGAAAAGCGTCGGGTTGAGCGTGGAGTACCTCAACTGGGCTGCCAACCAGGTGACGGGCCACCCTACGGACGGGCAATTCTTCCACGATTGCCTTGCCGGCTTCGGCAGGTTCGGCGTCTGCTACACCGCCGATATGCCTTACGCCACGAAGTTTGACGCAAGCCTCGCACCGTCCGAAAAGGCAGTGTCGACTGCTCGCAGACTCCACACGCTCGCGACGAAAGTCATTCGACCGCACTGGATCAGCCCGTGGAAGCCGAAGCCAGGATTGACCGGCGCCCAGATGAACGAGATCAAGGCGGTGCTGGCGATGGGCTGGCCGGTCGCCGCCGGCGCAGACCACAGCCGGTTGCTGGTCGGGTATCGCGACGATCCCAGGCAGCCGGGCGGTGGACTGTTCTTCGATGAGGATTCGGGTAGTGGCAGGTACGAAGAGGTGACATACCGGTTCGTGAAGACCAACGTAAGCGACGTATTCTGGGTCGAGGCTCTCGTCAAGCCGGGGCCGATGCACAAGTGAGAACCCAGCTGATGACATCGCCAATCACCGATCCGCTGTTGGCACGCTCGACACGCCGCCAGTTCCTGACTACGGCTGCCGTGGGGTTTGCCTTGTGGCAGTGCGGCGAGTGGGCCTTCGGCCAGGTTACGGGGCTCGTCATGCCGAAGCTGGCCGCCTACGACGATCTGATGACCACCTTCCTGCGCGAGCACAAACCCCCCGGCGCTGCTTTGGCCGTCACCTATCACGGTCGGCTGGTCTACGCCCATGGTTTCGGCTATGCCAACCGGGAAAAGCACGAACCGGTGCGACCGGCTTCGCTGTTTCGCATCGCCAGCGTGAGCAAGCCCTTTACCTCCGCGGCCGTCATGCACCTGGTCGAACAAGGTAAACTCCAACTGGATGACCGGGTGTTTCCGATTCTGAAGTTGCAGCCGTATCTCGAAGGGGCAGCGCGACTGGACCCGCGCTGGCACGAGATCACCGTGCGGCACTGCTTGCAGCACACAGCAGGATGGAACCGCGACAAATCGTTCGACCCGATGTCTGCCGAGACCGCCGAACAGATCGCCAACGCGCTGAGTGTCCCACTGCCCATTCACCCCAGGCAGATCATCTGCTACACGATGGGCAAACCGTTGGATTTCGCTCCGGGGACGGCCTACGCCTATTCCAACTTTGGCTACTGCGTGTTGGGTCGGGTCATCGAGGCCGTTTCGGGCAAGCCCTACCACGAGTTGGTGCGGCAGAAGATTCTTGCCCCCCTGGGCATCAACAGCATGCAGCTGGGCAAGAACCTCCTCCGGGACCGCGCCCCCGGGGAAGTGCAATACTACGACAGCCGCCACCGCACGGGCCGGGCCATCTCCGGACCGAAGATCGGCAAGAAGGTACCGCTGCCCTACGGCGTCGAATGCATCGAGACGATGGATGCCAACGGGGGCTGGATCGCCTCGGCGGTGGACCTGGTCCGCTTCGCGGCCGCTCTGGACGACCCGAAACGATGTCCGATCCTTAGCGAGGACAGCATTCGGACCATGCTCTCGCCGCCGCCAGGACCTGCAGGCCGCGGACCCAAGGGGCAGCCGAAGCCGGCCTACTACGCCTGTGGCTGGGACGTTCGGCCCGCAGCGGGTCAGCCGGGCAAGTACACCAAGTGGCACACCGGCATGCTGGCCGGCAGTTCCACGCTGCTGGTCTGCCGCGACGACGGCATCAACTGGGCGGTCCTGTTCAACAGCGATGCCGGCAAGGATGGTAAGGATCTCGCGGGTCTGATCGATCCGCTCCTTCACAAGCCGGCCAGTGACATCAAGGACTGGCCCGAGATCGACTTGTTCCCGCGGTTCTGATGCCGCGGCAACGATCCCACCGTTTCAGGACCCCCGGGATCGGTCGGTGCGACGTGCCACATGCCCCTGATCGCGATTCGCCAGCAGGCGTAGGCTGGGGTGTAGGCTGCGCGGACAGCCCCCATCCGCAAGGCCCGGCCGCCTGGGTCAAGGCTGCATTGTCCGGGCCGGGCCGATGGCGACGACTCGCTGGGCGGCCCAAATGTGATGGCCGGAGTCGAGGGTGTTGGATTCGGTGATGAGAACGTAGAGCGTTCCGTTGACGGCGATGAGGTCAAAGACGCCTCCGCGGCGGTTGGAGGATTTCGGAACCTTCAGGTCGTAGGCGATCTCGGCGGGCTTGGGGGCAGTCTTGGCGGTGATGTCGAAGGAGAGGATGCGGACGGTGGCGCTGCCTTCGCCGGCGGAGTCGACCCAGGCGATGAAGGCGTGCAAACCCGCGACGACCATCGCGGAGCGGTCGAAGTAGCCTTCGGCCTCGTTGGGGGGCAGGGAGGCGTGCGGGCCGGAACCATCTGCGGCGTTGAGTGTATAGATCCATGCGGTTTTGCCAGCGGCAACGTCGAAGACGGCCAGGGCGGCGGGGCCGAGGGGTTTGCCGGCCTCGGGTGACCAGGTTGGCAGGGACCCGCCCATTCGCGGCTGGTCCTGCATGGCCTGGAACTTGCGGTAGAGGGCATTGCCGGCGTAGTAGACGATGTACTGGCGGCTGGCGACGGTTGCCAGGCTCATGTGGCCCCAAATGTCCTGGCCTCGCTGGCCTGCGCCGATGCCGAGGTCGAAGGTCTTGCTGGCGTCGTCGTCGCAGCGGATGAGTTCGAGGTTACCCTTGCGGTCCTTCTTCCAGGCGGCCCAGACAGTGGTGCCGTCGATGAGCCAGGTCTTATTGCGGTGGAAGGCATCGAGCTCGAGATAGGAATCGGCGTCCTCGGGCGAGGTGGGCTTGTGGGGGGAGTGGAACTGGTAACCGAAGACAGGGGTGAGCGTCGCGGTTTCGGCAGCACCGGGGCCTTCGTAGCCGGCGTTCTCGCGGCGGTCCTGCCAGGCGACCTTGTAGGCGTAGATAGCCAAGCCTTGGTCGGGTTGGTCGGCTTTGAAGAGGCTGGTGTTGAAGCCGTCTCCGGCGGTGTCGTCGCAGGGACCCATGAAGTAAACGCGATCGCAGTTGACGCGGATGCCGCCCCACTTGGCGAAGACGGACCTGTTTTCGTCGATCCGGCCCTTTGAGACCTTGGCGTACAGGCCGGTGTGCTTGTCGAGGAGGAAGTAGCCTCCTGCCTGGCGGTGACTGCCTTCGATGGCGGCGGCCATCAGGCCGGTGCCAGAGTCGACTTCGAAGAAGGCGGTGGAGTTGGGTTGGTTGTTGAATTTGGGCTTGAGGGTGCCGTAGTCCCACTGGTCGCCATCGAGGAAACGCTTTGCGTCGCAGGGGATTTCCTTGTCGCGGCGGACGTTGCCATCGGCGTCCTCGAAGTCGGGATATTTGCGGAGAAAGTCCTCGTATGCGCCGACGCCAGGCTGGCTTCCGGTCTTGTAGGAGTCTGCGTTGGCCAGGGGTAGGTAGGCGGTGTTGCCGGGGTTGTCGCCGCCGTTACGGAGGAAGAGGACACCGGTGGCGGGGTCCCAGTTGGCGACCGTGATGCCGATGCCGGTGTCGTAGGCCTCCATGTAATCGCTGGTGGGGTACTTGATCTGGTGGCGGCGAGGACCGGTGGTCTGGGTGGTCGAGATGCAGTTGAGCACCTCGCCATCGACGGCGGAGAGGATGGTGACGTAAGCGATGCCGGGATCGAAGCCATCATGGCCATTCGCGGCGACGAGGGCGATGCGGCCATCGAGATAGGCCAGGTTCCGCGAGCCGAAGAAGCCGGGGTTGGTCGTCTTGCAGGCTGACAGGGTTGTCGAAGCGGGCGTCCCAGAGCGCGGTGACCCGGGAGAGGTCGACGTCGACGGCGGAGGCGTTGTGGTGGAGGTGGCCGGCCTCGTAGCCGGGCCAGTTTTCGCGAGCGGCAGGCTGGGTGGACGGGGACGTTGAGGGTCGCGTAGCCGCAGACGCGGTCTGGCGCGTGTCCGGGCCGGCGGCACGTGCGCCTGCGGCAACTGCCAAGATGATTCCCGTGAGAATGAAGCGTTCCAACATCATCGGCCTCCCGCTGTAATGCTCTCGGGGCCTGAGAACCGAGCAGCCGAGATATCCCGGATGACCTTTCCCGGCTACGCCGCCGGGTGGTGTTCGGCCATTGTACATTGGCCCCTTTGCTTGAACAGACAGCCAGCCTTCTTGACCTGCGGCCGGAAGCGGAGGTCGGACGACCAGAGGAATGACGAACGGTGTCTCAGCCAGCTTCTTCTTGGTAATAGGAAGAGGCTGGCCACAAAGATGACATGCCTCGCAGATGAGAACATGAAACCAAAACAGAAGTTCAGTGCAGGAACCATTTCCTGTGCGTTGTGGGAGAACGAAGCGACGACAGACGGCCGGACGGTCCAGCTTTTGAAGGCGTCCGTGGAACGACGCTATAAGGACAAAGATGGCGCCTGGAAGTCATCCGGAAGCTTCGGCAGGAACGAAATCCCCCTGGTCGTGTATTGCCTGCAGAAGGCGTATGCAGCCATGGTGGAAGGCAACGAGGCGGAAGATGTCCCGACGCAGGAGTGATGGCGGTGGTCCGCTGGCCGGAAGAGACGCCGGCCCGGGCAACGCCCGCGACGATGCCACACAGTAACGCCGGTGTGCTCATGCAGGTTGATGGTTTACAGCGATGAGGCTGCATTGCCACGCCGGGAAGCAGTGGCGGGTCGCCGGGCGGTAGGCGACCCACCACAAGGCGGGATGCTGGAGGTACAGAAGATGAAGCGAAAGATGCAGACAATCGGGCGGATGCCGAAGATGCTCCCGACGGCACACCAGGAAGAAGGTATGTACTTCATCGACCTGCATCTGCGGAATTTTCGGCTGCACGGCACTTGTAACTCGGTACCATTCGACTCGGTTCGCGGAAGAGAGATCTGCGACCAGTTCAGCATCCTGACGTGCCCGGCATGCAGACTCAGTGCGATTGTGTCGGGGGCAGTGAGGCAGGATGAACTGCTGCGGTGCATGAGGTGCATGTCGTTGCTGAGTGTCAGATGACCGGGGTCGGCGCCGAGATCACACGAAACGCAAGGGGCCAGCGGAGGGGGTCTGTCCCGACTGGAAAAGCAGGCCTTCCCGGGCCCACGGGCACAACCCCAGCCAATCTGAAAAGCCAGACTACACGCCTACGATAGCGAGCGAGTTTCAGCGTGCTCGGCGGCAGCAATGACCGCCGCCTGTGGCACCGATCGTACGGCGGCAGCACAGCGACTGTTGGGGAGACTGCTGGGGGAGTTTTCGCGGGCCACTGCAACCTTCAGGGTTCCCACTGCTTGCAGTACCGCGCCGTTGTTCTGTAGACCGCTGACACCAAGGCGGTTTAGGAAACCACTCTGGTAGACCTCTGACGGCTTTGGGTATTATGGGTTACAATCAGGCTCCCAGGAGCTTGTCACCTGGCTGATCAGTGGCGCTGACCGAATGTCCTGAGCCACAGGAGCCCTCGGGCTGTCGGTGCAGCGATTGCAAATGGTCATGAAAACGGCACAGGGAGGTACGCGGATGTTCACGACTCATGAGTGCGGTGGCAGCTTGTTCCAGGCGCCGGCCAATCGCAGCCGTCTGCAGACGTTTGCGTGCGACGGTTTTGAACGGCCGGTTGTGGGCACGATCTATCCCCGGGCCTCGGTTCGCTGGCACGGCGTGCCGCTGGGCGGCCTGGGCACGGGCTATGTGACTTGGGACGGCGACGGACGGCTGGGCCAGTGCACGATCTTCAACCAGGTCCCCGCGCTCAGCACCGTGCCGGTGCTCAAGGCCATTCCCTTCCGTGTGACCGTGGACGGGCAGTCCTGGGAACTGGCAATGCGGAGCACACCGGAAGGCACCCCGGAGCCGGGAAAATCGGCCGAGCCGACAGGCGATCTCTGGGATTTGCGCTATTTCGGGCACTTCCCGATCGTGGATGCCCAGTTTGTCATTCAGGCGCCCCTGGCGATCGAGATCCGCGCGTTCGGTCCGTTCATTCCGGGGGACGTGACGGAATCCAACACCCCGGCGGTTGTATTTGAGGTGCGGCTGGCGAACACCGGGGACAAGCCGCTGGACGCGGAGGTCTTCTTCACGCCGCCCGCGCCGCCGAAGTCCGTCACCGGAACGGCTTCATTCACCGAAGGGGCCTGGCACGGCAGTGTGGTGCGGCATCCGATGGTGCGGGCCTTGCCGATGATGGGACAGCGCCCGATCGAACACGAACTGGCTGTGGCGGCGGAGGGGGGGCGGACGGCGGCAGGCGAGGCCGGGCTGTCGGCGTCCTTCCAGGCCCGGCTGGCGCCGAGGGCGTCCGCCCGCACGCGCTTTATCCTGGCCTGGCACCAACCCTACATTCGCGAAGCGGGCAACCGGGGCGAGAAGCTGAAGTATGTGGAGCGGTTCGCCGATGCCGCGTCGGTCGCCCGCCACGCCATCACACGCCACGCGCAGTGGCTCAAGCGTATCATCGCCTGGCAGAGCGCCATCTATGCGCCACGAGGAGTATCCCGCCGCCCTCCGGGAGGCGCTGGTCAACTCCTTCTACTCGCTGTGTAAGAACGCCCACTGGATTGCCAAGTGGCGGCCGGACGACTGGTACGGCCCGGAAGGATTGTTCCTGGTCAACGAAGACTACACGACCTGCTCCATCAGCGAGACGCTGGTCTGCCATTCCACGCATTTCCCGATGCTGTTCTTCTTCCCGGAGATGGAGCGCACCACACTGAACGCTTACCGGCACTTCCAGTTGAGCACGGGAGAACTGCCGTTCGCGCTCAGCCCGGGATTCGGGGCGAGGCACCCGAACTACCAGTGCCAGCACCCCGGCACCACGAGCGTGTACATCGAGTTCATCTGCCGCCACTGGATCCGGACCGGCGACGACGAGTTCCTGAAGGACTTCTACCCGTCCGCGCCGCGGCGCTGAAGTACATGGAGTTCCTCGATACCGACTCCGACGGGTTGATCAACGAACATCCCCACGCATTGCCGGGAGAGAACTGGCCGGCCAACGTCGGCTGGGACCAGTGGCCGCAGCGCGGCACGTCCAGTTATAAGTGTCCTTCCGGCAAGCCTGAATGAATCCGCCTGAGGCATCGGCTATCGTCCGCTGCGGGGGTGACCCTGCGTGGAGGATAGCGCTGATGAAGACCGCAATAGGGCAGGACCTGCCTGCTCGACTGGAAGCGATTCGCCGGCGTTTGGAGCGTTGGCGCCAGACGCGCCACGGGCGTTCGCGGATCCCCGCCAGCCTGTGGACATCGGCTGTGAAGGCGGCGGGCCGGTACGGGCTGAACCCGACCGCGCGGGCGCTGGGACTGGACTATAAATCGGTCCAGCGGCACGTGGCGGCAGCTCGACTACCGGTCGGACGGACCGATCGGGAATGCCAGGCTTGGCCGAGAGGCTCCAGCCGCGTTCGTGGAGTTGGCCTCGCCCGTCGTACCCGGCGGCCTGGCCGAATGTATCCTGGAGTTGGAGAACACCGGCGGGGCGAAGATGCGGATGCACCTCAAGGGCGTTCCCGTCCCGGATCTGGCGGCCCTGAGCCGAAGCCTCTGGGGCGGCCAGGCATGATTCAGATCACACCCCAGATGCGCATCCTGGTCGCCTTGGAGCCTGTGGACTTCCGCCAGGGGATCGATGGCCTGGCGGCCGTCTGCAAGCAGTGCTCCAGCAGGACCCGTTCAAAGGCACCCTGTTCGCCTTTCGGAACCGCCGGGCCACGGCCGTGAAGATATTGGTCTATGACGGCCAGGGGTTTTGGCTTTGCCACAAGCGTCTTTCAAGCGGACGGTTCGGCTGGTGGCCCGCCGGTCGAACCGGGGCCGCCCGGCCGCTGGAGGCCCACCAGTTGCAGGTCCTGCTATCGGCCGGCAATCCTGATAGTGTTCAGGCGGCACCGGCATGGCGGCGGGTGGGGCCCGGTGACTGAAAGGGCGGCGTCTGGAGGCTGGGTTGATAAATTCGTGCACTCTCGTCCGATAAAGACAATCGGAGCCGCCAGCCATGAGCCGTGGGGGCTTGCCGGCGGAGTGGACGATGAACGAACCGCCAACCAAAGCACAGGCCGGACCGAGTGAGGGAAAGGGCCAGCCCCCACCGCGGGTCGATCTGTCGATGGCCGACCTGGCCGTGATCCTGGAGCATGCCAAGACGGCCTTGAGCGACACGGAGTTTGCCACGCTCCAGGAGGCGATGCAGACGCTGGCCTTTTTGACGCGGGAGCTGGAGAAGAAGAGCGTCTCGATCCAGCGGCTCAAGCAACTGCTGTTCGGGGCCAGCACGGAGACGACGGCGAAGGTGATTCAGGCCGTTCGCCAGGCCGTCGGGACGGGTTCGGCGTCGGCGGGGCCCGCGGGCGCCAAGCCCAAGGGGCACGGCCGCAACGGCGCGGAGGCCTACGTAGGCGCCCAGCTTGTGCAGGTGGCACTGGAGCAGCCTGCACGCCGGCGACGCCTGCCCGACCTGCAGGAAGGGCACCGTCTACACCAGCGGCGAGCCGGGGCGGATCGTGCGGCTGACGGGGCAGGCCCCGATCGGCGGGACGGTGTACGAACTGGAGAAGTTGCGCTGCAACCTGTGCGGGCAGGTGTTCACCGCCGAGGCCCCGGCGGGCGTGGGGTCTGGCAAGTATGATGCCGAATCGGCGGCGATGATCGGGCGGCTGAAGTACGGCACGGGTCTTCCGTTCCATCGCCTGGAGAAGTTGCAGGAGGGGCTGGGCCTTCCGCTGCCGGCCAGCACGCAATGGGAGATCGTGGCCGAGGCGGCGGGCGTGCTCAAGCCGGCGTGCCGGGAGTTGATCCGGCAGGCGGCGCAGGGGCAGATCCTGCACAATGATGATACGACGATGAAGGTGCTGGGCTTGGGCAGCGCGGGGCAAGGGCCGGTGCTTCGGCGGCGGACGGCGCAGAGGAGACTGCGGTGTCGGCGGACCCGGCGGCCGGCCGCAAGGGCGTGTTCACGTCGGGGATCATCTCGAAGGTCGGCGAACGGACGATCGCGTTGTTCTTCACCGGGCACAAGCACGCGGGGGAGAACCTGTTCGATCTGCTGCAACGGCGTTCGTCGGATCTGGCTCCGCCGATCCAGATGTGCGATGCCTTGTCGCGCAACCTGCCGGCGGAGCTGAAGACCCTTCTGGCCCATTGCCTGGCCCACGGCCGTCGTAAATTCGTGGACGTGGCCGGCAACTTCCCCGAGGAGTGCCTGCATGTGCTGGAGATCCTGAAGGTCGTGTACGCCAACGACGCGATCGCCCGGCAGCGGCAGATGTCGCCGCAGGAGCGGCTGGGGTTCCATCAGGTCGAAAGCGGCCCGGCGATGGCCGAGTTGAAGGCGTGGCTGGACGCCCAGATCGAGCAGAGGCAGGTGGAGCCCAACAGCGGCCTGGGCGAGGCGATCACCTACCTGCGCAAGCATTGGCTGGAGCTGACCCTGTTCCTGCGGGTGGCCGGGGCCCCGCTGGACAATAACATCTGTGAACGGGCCCTGAAGTCGGCGATCCTTCACCGAAAGAACGCCTACTTCTACAAGACCGAGAACGGGGCCCACGTCGGCGACCTGTTCATGAGCCTGATCCACACCTGCCGGCTCAACGGCGTCAATCCGTTCCACTACCTGACCGAACTGCAGAAGCACAGCCGCGAGCTGGCCGCTGCCCCCGCCGACTGGATGCCCTGGAACTACCAGGCCACGCTCGAAGCCGGACAAGGCCGCCCCTCGGGATGAACCGGGCGTCCCCGGCCTGCCGGCGGTCCCTTTGCCCTCGCCATCTCAACCCGCGGCGTCCCCTTTGCGGCTTGATTGAACGGCCCCGCCAGGCCGCCGCCCGAGCCTTTTGCCTTTTTCAGGTTTGCCGAAAGGACACGGTGCAAGAAATGCTGCGGCTGGCCCGGCGTCGCGAGGCGATGGAACCGGCCGTGTACGCCCGACAGGTCAAGGGGATCGAGACGCGGCTGGGAAACCTGGCGGATGCGTCCTGGGATCACCCGGAGGCGCGGCGATTGGCGGCCAGGCTGGGCAAGTACCGGCATCGGCTCACGACGTTCCTGCACAATCCGCGGGTGGACGGGACGAACAATGCGGCCGAGCGGGCCTTGCGACCGCCGGTGGTGATGCGCAAGATCACCGGGGGCAGTCGTAGCGAGAAAGGCGCTGCGGCCTGGGCGATCCTGGCCAGCGTGATGCGGACGGCCCAGCAGCAGGGCCGGCCTCTGGTCGAGACGATTGAAACACTGCTGCGAGCCGCTTGGGCTGGCCAGCCAGTCACCTTGCTGACCGACACGTCATGACAAACGGCCTGCGGGACGGTAAACAGTTACGAATGCTAGAAGTCCTCAAGACGGCCATTTTGCAGCCAAGTTCAACGATTTGCAACAAACTGCAGAACGGAGAGGGAGGGAGTCGATCGAGCCCTTTTCTGTAAACTCTCCAAAGCCATGTACTTACGACTTAACACCAACTGGGACAAAGACTTCCCGCGTCTCGTTGATGTCCTGTTCCTGCACGGTTTTTTGCCGTCTCGCGATGCGTTTTGAGGGCAGTTTGAGGGCAGTCGCCAAAACATGTCGCCGGGCGGGTTAGCTGCCCACGACGACATAGAGACAGGTTCTCTCTCCGGTGTTGAAGAGTGTGGGGCCAATCTCATGCGCAAATTCAGACCCATTTGGCTCTCATCTTGACAGTTGCTGACTCCCTCTTGTTCACCGGCTCGTCTTACACTATCTCCAACAGATTGGATCTGCTTCCATTGGGTCCATCGTGGTAGCCCACGCACTTCCCCGGCACCCATAGCAGTAGCCCAAGAGACCGCATGATCCGCACTTGCCAGTCAGGTTCCCTACTGGTTCACGTAGTTGTCTGTAGAGGTCGCAAGTCAAGATAACGCTGAGAGCTTTTTCCCGGATATTCCCCATGACGATCGGAACACCGGAACAGGGCTGGACATTCCCGTCCGCACGGACGTAGCAGCTGACAATACAGCCTGTCGCACCGCGAGCCAGGTATTGGAGGAACAGGTTCCCAGTCGAAACCGTATTGCGTCTTGTCGATGTGCAGCAGCTCATGAAACACCTTCTCTGCCTGCTCCGGCTTCAGGGCCAGTTCCCTGCTGTGCGCCGCAGCACGGCCCTGAAGATGGACCAATTCAAAGTACGGGTACACATGTCGGTTGCGAGCCCATCTCCACATTCCCGAGATCTCCCGCAGATTCGCAGGAGCTATGATGTTCTGCAGACCCAAACGGCGCTCCCTGGCTAGGGATGTTGCCAGCAGATGGGTAAGCCCACGTCTCATCTTCTCAAATGCGCCCTTCTGATCACACAAGAAGTCCGTCACCTCCGGATCGTTCAACGAATGGATCTTTGTCACAACAGTCACATGCTTCACAGCAAGTGTCCGAGCAACATCCTCAGTCACGCTGAGCCCGTTGGTAAACACGGCCACGTCCAATCCCAGACCCTGCGCGGTGTGTACCGCGGAAACAAACCGGTCCAGATTGAGCAAGGGCTCGCCCCCTCCTGTAAAGACCACGGACGCCGCCCCCAGCTCTCTGGCTTGGTACAGAGCGGACCCAATCTCCTGCGCCGTTAAGGCCGAATCACACGCCACAGAACGACTCGAAGATGAATAGCAGTACAGACATCCGAGATTGCAGTCTGCAGTGCCTATTTCAATATTAATCCGAAGGTATCTGTTTAGCGGCCTGAAAGACACTGATTGGTGAGCGGAGTGGTTGGCATATAATAGTGTTGCCGCCGGCGCGGTGGAACTTGGGTTGCGACGCGGTTGGAACCGGCGAGCAAGCGGGGTCAAGGATGGCCCGAGCGAGTTACGAAGAACTTCTGGCCGAGAATCAGCAACTCCGGCAGCGAGTAACGGAACTGGAAGGGCAGGTTCGGCAGTTGACCGCTCAAGTTCGCGAACTGACCGCCCAATTCCAGGAAGCCCTGCGAGCCACCAAACGGCAAGCCGCGCCGTTTTCCAAGGGACCGCCCAAAGCAAACCCTAAGCTTCCCGGTCGCAAGGCCGGGGCAGATTATGGTCCCAAGGCGCATCGCCCTCTGCCGGAGCAGATGCCTGACGAGATCCACGACGTGCCTCTGCCCGAGCGGTGCCCCGACTGCGGCGGGCCTGTGCGGGAAGATCACATCGATCGGCAATTCCAGGTCGAAATCCCGCCAAGCCCCTCGTACGGCGGTTCGATGTCCACGTCGGAGGGTGCCGCGCGTGCGGCCGACGCATTCGTCCGCGGCATCGCTTGCAGACCTCGCAGGCGAGCGGGGCGGCGGCCTCACAGACCGGACCGGACCTGCAAGCCCTGATCGCGATGATGAAGGACAAGTACGGACTGAGTTACGGGGACATCCAGGGACTGTTAAATGACGGCTTCGGCATCTCGATCAGCCGAGGCGGGGCCGCCCAGGTCGTGCAGCGGGCAGCGCAGCGAGCCGAAGCGTTCTACGACCGCATCGGCCAGATCGTGCGGGCCAGCGATACGGTCTATCCCGACGAGACGGGCTGGAAGGTCGGCGGGCTGCTGAAGTGGCTATGGGTCTTCGCGGGCGAGCAGGTCAGATACTACGTGATTCGTCCCAGCCGCGGCCGCGATGTGCTGGAAGAGGTGCTGGGCAGAGACTATAGCGGGTGGATGACGCATGACGGGTGGGCTCCGTATGACGGCCTGGAGCAGGCGGAGCATCAGCAGTGTGTCACCCACCTGCTGCGCCGGGCCCAGGACCTGTTGGAACGGGCCCGCCGCGGGGCGGTCCGCTTCCCGCGGCAGGTTCACCAATTGTTGCTGGACGCCCTGGACCTGCGGGACCGACGGGATGTCTTTTCGATCAGCTCTTACGGCTTGGCTGTAGCGCAGGGGCGATTGGAATCGCGACTGAAGGGATTGCTGGGCTGGAGGCTCTCGCACGAAGGTAACCGGAAGTTCCGGGACCATTTGGCCCGGCACGCCGAACAGATCCTCACGTTCCTGTACGTATGGGGGCTGGAGGCGAGCAACTGGCCAGCCGAGCAGGCGATCCGTCCGATGGTGGCCAATCGCAAGGTCTTCGGGGGAAATCGCACGTGGGCCGGGGCCCATGCCCAGGAGGTGCTGGGTAGTCTGTTTGCCACCTGCGCTCAGCAGACCCGCGACAGCCTGAGGTTGCTGTCAAACCTGATTCGCGCCACACCCCGTCAGCGAGCCGCCTACCTTGGGCACTTCCTCCCCGCCCCGGCGGGCTAACACCTCAGACCGCTAAACAGATACATCCGAAGAAGACGTCCCGTGACTCGCGCCTGCTCCACTATCTCCGAAGGATAATGGATGCCGACTAGCCCCGGTGGCATCGTGGCCTTTGGAGCATGTCCGCACATGCCACTATTACATTTGCAAAACAAGGCCATCTCCTCATTTCCGCATTTACTGCCGGCCTTGCACATCAAGGTAGGCGCCCATTTGTCTGCCCATTGATGCGAGCCTTCTCTTGTACTCGGGTTGATACAAGTACTGCGCACACTTCATCTGCCCGAAGCATCCCCTTTTGCGTCAGCGTCAGAATCGTGCTAGCCTGCGACAAATACCCGCTGTCCACTAGACAACCTATGTCCTGCGTCAACAACTCGGGGACCCCATCATGAGAGGCATTCAGTATGTCAACACCGTTGCCGTACCGCAGCGCAAGGATGATGCGCCTAACGGTAGCCTCATCAGCCGTAAGCACCTTGCCGTATCTGGCTGCAGAAAACCCGCCGTTAACCGCCCCTTCGTACTCAGCAACATCGCGTGTGTTAAACCATACCTTCTGCCCACAGTATGAATACGCTGACATGCCCAGCCCGATATACTCTCCGCCATATGCCTTATGATGCTGATGTCGGTACAGTTGCCCCCATGAGCGTATGAAACAGCTCGGCGTTGACTGTACATACCCATGCTCCAGCAGGTACCTACGGCAGGCCAAGTACATGTCGTCGCACTGCCCCTCTGCTGGAAACGCAGACTTCGGGAGCAGCGCGACCGGAGTGCCAGCTTTGATGCGAAGGTGATAAACAGTCAGTGAACTCACGCCGAGTCTCACGACCTTGGTTATGGTGTCCATCCAGATCTCTGGCGTTTGACGCGGAAGGCCAAAGATCACGTCGAAGTTTATGTTCTCAATACCACTTTCACGTGCCAACGAGAACGCTTGTTCGACATCATCGGGAGTGTGATGTCGATTGCACATCCCTAGGATACCAGCATCGAGGCACTGTGCCCCGATGCTCAACCTGTTACAGCCAGACTCAACCAGCGCGGCAATCCTTGTACGGTCAATCGTGTCTGGTGTTGATTCCCAGGTGACTTCCGTATGTGAATCGAGATGAGCTTTCGTACGGATGGCGGCCATAATCGCCCGAATCTGATCGGCATCCAAAAACGTCGGCGTTCCCCCGCCGAAGTGTATCGAATGAACGGCTGCGCTGACCCGACGCAATCCACATGACAACGTGACGCAGTTCCTGGCTAAGAGATGCCAGGTAATGCTCCACGCTGGCGGAATCCTTCGGGACATAACGAGCATAATGGCAAAAGCCGCAGATCGCTCTGCAGAATGGAACGTGTACATATATACCTATAGTACCTCGCCCGGTAACAACATCACTCGCAAAGCTGCTCCAAGGCAATGCATCCATGCGATGAAGACACATGGGCGGGGGATACTGGTAAACAAACTCATACCCGCTCTTATCTCTGCCAAGCGGATCGGGATTCCCGAGAGCACTGTTTGCGGCAGACATCGTCATGGCTTGTCAGATACCGTCCACGCAGATGAGAGGGGGCCGTAAGTACCATTCGCATGCATAAAGCAGCACCGGAACGGGGCATTGCCACTCGGATATGCCTGCGGGTTTGTGATTTTAACACGCTCATTCAAACGGGCTGACTTCAGAACCATTACATTCTGAGTACTCCTCCTTCTGCGCCGCAGGAACCGCAGTACCGTACAGGCACTCCCATTCCAACCAGTCTGTGCTCAAGGGGATTGTGCAAAGCTCCGTCTTTCCGTCTCCATCGAGGATCTTCATGCGCTTTTACGGTAAGACCACCAGTCCAGCTGGTCCCAGACCGCCGCTGAATGTACTGACTAAAGAACCGCAGTTCAAAGTCGAGCTCGTCTGACGTTGTGTTCTCGATACTGCTGACTCTTACTGGGGTGGCGACCTCGGCAATCATCCGGTCAATAAGCTCCTCCTTATATAGCGTATCCCCCCACTCCATGCAACGGAACCCAAGCAGGTCATGGCTCTTACCGTTCTTCGGAGCAGAAATCGTAAAGTCGTAGCCAATCCTCTGCGGAAACAGGTCGCGTCCGACGACTATCGCTGTTGGAGCACAAATCACAATGTGGTGATCATGCGGAATCAGAGCATGCCTCCAAACACGGCTCCGCGGGCTCGGGACGGCGGCGTTTGGCTCTGGGTTAAGGCGTCGTGACAAAATAACATGACCAATTAACTACATGGGAACGATCGTATAGTTCCAGTCGCCATGGAAGCCAGCCGGAAGAAGGTTGACGTCGGCCAGTTCCTTGGCGGTAACCTTCTTGCGTGTGGGATAGTGACGTCGGTCGAGGGCGGCTTGGACCTGCAGGCCCGCCGTCGTGGTCGTGCTGGCGATGAGTTTGACGATCACCTCGTGGCTGACCAGCGGCCGACCTCGCCAGTTCTGGGTGATATGGCAGAAGAGCCGATGTTCGATCTTGTTCCATTTGCTGGTGCCCGGCGGCAGGTGGCTGACCGTTAGCCGCAAGCCGGTGCGATTGGCCAGTTTTTGCAGCGCGACCTTCCACAAGCGGCAGCGGGCGCCGTTGCTGCCGCCCCCGTCGGCCGTGATGTACAGTTGCTTGGCACGAGGATATCGCGCGTGGCCCATCTTCGACCACCATCGTCCGATGGCGGCGGCCGCGAACTCGGCCGTGTCATGATCGATCCCCACGCTGACCCAGGCTTCGTTGCGGGTCAGGTCATAGACGCCGTAGGGGACGGCCTTGCCCAGATCCTTGTCCAGGAAGTCGTGAACCCGGACTTCCAGAGGTTGGCCCTTGGGCCGCCATTCGCGGCCAGCGTTGCGGAAATCCCCCACCAGTTCCTTCTTCTTGGTGTCCACGGAGATAACCGGCTGGCCCTTCCGCTGAAAGACCCGCACTTGCCGACTGATGTACTCGAACTGGGCGTTGCGGTCCGGATGGTCGCTCCCTTCGCGGACTTTGCGATTGCTCTGGAGGCTGTAGTCCCACGCCCGCAGGAGCCGGTCCACGGTACGGTAACTGGCCGGGCAGCCCCGAGCAGCCAGTTCTTCCGCCAACTTCCGTGTGCTCTTGCAGGTCCAGAGGATGGGAGATTCCGGGTCGCCGCGGGTGGTGGATTCCACCAACGCATGCAGGTCATCCGCCAAGTGGTCATACGTCTGCGTCAGGGGCTTGCGGCCGCCGCCGGGCAGGCGAATGCGACCCGGCCCCGGCTCCGCCGGAGAACGGCCCCTTCGCAAGGTCTGCAATCCGGAGCGAATCGTGTTGCGGGACATCTTGGTGGCTGCGGCCACGGCGCTGATCCCACCCCGCCCCAACGAAGCCGCCTCCACCGCTGCCCACATCCGGCGGGACCGCTCGTTCAGATCCGGTGCCAAAGACAAGAACTTCGTCTGAATCCATTCGACGACTTGTGTGCCCGGCATGCCTCCCATATCGTCATGATGCCGGAACGCAGGTGAAGGAAATTGCTCAAGTTATTTTGTCACGACGCCTAAGAAGGCAGATCATGTCACGAGTATCGTCATACCGCAACTCCCTTCCAAGCCGTTCTAGCATTCGCCTCACCTGACCCGGCGTATAGGCCACAGTATCGATCGTGACTCCGTTCGTAACTAGCCTTTCAATGGTATTCCTGTAGTGCGTGAACAGCCGATAATCCTGGCTCCCAGTGTCCTCGATCGAGATCCCGCCAGGATTCGGAGCGTAGAGCAACAGTTTTAGTATCTGTTTAGCGGTCTGAGGTGTTAGCCCGCCGGGGCGGGGAGGAAGTGCCCAAGGTAGGCGGCTCGCTGACGGGGTGTGGCGCGAATCAGGTTTGACAGCAACCTCAGGCTGTCGCGGGTCTGCTGAGCGCAGGTGGCAAACAGACTACCCAGCACCTCCTGGGCATGGGCCCCGGCCCACGTGCGATTTCCCCCGAAGACCTTGCGATTGGCCACCATCGGACGGATCGCCTGCTCGGCTGGCCAGTTGCTCGCCTCCAGCCCCCATACGTACAGGAACGTGAGGATCTGTTCGGCGTGCCGGGCCAAATGGTCCCGGAACTTCCGGTTACCTTCGTGCGAGAGCCTCCAGCCCAGCAATCCCTTCAGTCGCGATTCCAATCGCCCCTGCTACAGCCAAGCCGTAAGAGCTGATCGAAAAGACATCCCGTCGGTCCCGCAGGTCCAGGGCGTCCAGCAACAATTGGTGAACCTGCCGCGGGAAGCGGACCGCCCCGCGGCGGGCCCGTTCCAACAGGTCCTGGGCCCGGCGCAGCAGGTGGGTGACACACTGCTGATGCTCCGCCTGCTCCAGGCCGTCATACGGAGCCCACCCGTCATGCGTCATCCACCCGCTATAGTCTCTGCCCAGCACCTCTTCCAGCACATCGCGGCCGCGGCTGGGACGAATCACGTAGTATCTGACCTGCTCGCCCGCGAAGACCCATAGCCACTTCAGCAGCCCGCCGACCTTCCAGCCCGTCTCGTCGGGATAGACCGTATCGCTGGCCCGCACGATCTGGCCGATGCGGTCGTAGAACGCTTCGGCTCGCTGCGCTGCCCGCTGCACGACCTGGGCGGCCCCGCCTCGGCTGATCGAGATGCCGAAGCCGTCATTTAACAGTCCCTGGATGTCCCCGTAACTCAGTCCGTACTTGTCCTTCATCATCGCGATCAGGGCTTGCAGGTCCGGTCCGGTCTGTGAGGCCGCCGCCCCGCTCGCCTGCGAGGTCTGCAAGCGATGCCGCGGACGAATGCGTCGGCCGCACGCGCGGCACCCTCCGACGTGGACATCGAACCGCCGTACGAGGGGCTTGCGCGGGATTTCGACCTGGAATTGCCGATCGATGTGATCTTCCCGCACAGGCCCGCCGCAGTCGGGGCACCGCTCGGGCAGAGGCACGTCGTGGATCTCGTCAGGCATTTGCTCCGGCAGAGGGCGATGCGCCTTGGGACCATAATCTGCCCCGGCCTTGCGACCGGGAAGCTTAGGGTTTGCTTTGGGCGGTCCCTTGGAAAACGGCGCGGCTTGCCGTTTGGTGGCTCGCAGGGCTTCCTGGAATTGGGCGGTCAGTTCGCGAACTTGAGCGGTCAACTGCCGAACCTGCCCTTCCAGTTCCGTTACTCGCTGCCGGAGTTGCTGATTCTCGGCCAGAAGTTCTTCGTAACTCGCTCGGGCCATCCTTGACCCCGCTTGCTCGCCGGTTCCAACCGCGTCGCAACCCAAGTTCCACCGCGCCGGCGGCAACACTATTATATGCCAACCACTCCGCTCACCAATCAGTGTCTTTCAGGCCGCTAAACAGATACCAGTTTTATTGATACTGTGTCTGGCTTCATTGGCGGTACGCCATCAATCGGGTCCGTATCGTGCGCTACTCGGTGAAGATCACGCCAGAGGCAATTAAGCAATCCTCCCCAAGACGACAGAGTATGCCTGAACATGTGTGCAATATGCAGCGAGATGTACAGCCCAAGCAGTGTGCATACTCCAGTAAACACCGCGAACACAACGCCGGTTGCTGAAAAATGTTCCCGGTTGTCTGTCTGTTGTCCGTAAACATTGACAACAAGCCATAGCAACAGGGATACGCCAAATACGAATGCCCCCACGGCTGTTGCTAACCAGACGTGCGCCGAAAAGGTGCGCAATGCAATACGAAAATCGTGCGTCTGAAAGGGTGCCCTCTTGCTGGTCCTGAGGTAAAAGTAAAGGAAGAGCCCAAGCAAAAGCAGTGCAATTGCAGCAATATACTCGATCACAACGGCAGTGCCAGCGCCAAGCAGAAACACAGAAGCATCACTCATGACACTTCCCTCCAGTGCAACACTCGGTTCTCCAATACGAGGCCGATCTGGTTGACCAAATAGCCGAGGAGCCCTGCTAACAAGATACTTCCGTACATGTCTGGGATTTCGTACGTGAGGCTGGCATTGTAAATTCTGTATCCGAGGCCCTCTGTACTGCCCAGGAACATTTCTGTAACGATCACATACACGAGGGCCGACGACAGACTCAGGCGAAGACCGATAGCGATTTGCGGCAAGGCCTCTGGCAGGACGACACCCCAGTACTGCTGAATTAGGCTCGCGCCGAAGACTCGTGCCACGAGGAGCCGCGTCTTCGAACTGTTCTTCACACCATACATCGTGTTAAACAAAACGATTAGGGCAACCGAGTAGGCAATAATGGCAAACTTGCAAGGATCACCTATACCGAAGAAGAACAGGAATAGAGGAAACAGGGATGTTACCGGGATGGAACGGAAGAAGTCGACCAGGAACTCCATCCACGTATACAGACGTGGCAAGCCACCAATAAGTAGTCCGAGGGGAACACCTATGCACACCCCCGAGCCATATCCGACTGCAAATCGATAGAAAGTGCTGGCCAGATCCGAGAGCATCGAGCCGCCCGCAAACGAAGCCCACAGACTTTGCAGGACCCTCAGGGGCGAAGGCAGAAACAAGGGATTGAGCCAACCTGCACCGGAGGCGAGGCCCCATAGCGCAAGCGTAAACATGGCCCCGTAAGCCTTCTCAGCCCCTCTCATCGAGGACCTCCCGGAATATGCGGAGCCCTTCAGCCCTCAACCGCATGAATGCTTCGCTTTCCATCATCTCCGGCTTCCGCGGCCGACACAATTCAACTGGTAGCACCGCCTTTATCCTGGCAGGCCTTTTCGTCAAGAAGATAACGCGATCGGCCAAGTAGATCGCTTCATCAAGCTCGTGCGAGATGAAGAGAATCGTCGTCCGGGTTTCATGCCAAATGTCCAGGATTTTCTGCTGCATGAAAAAGCGTGTCTCATAGTCCAATGCGCTTAGTGGTTCGTCCAAGAGCAGAAGCACGGGATCTGCGATCATAGCTCGTGCTATCGATGTCAGCTGTTGCTGGCCGCCGCTAATCTGGTATGGGTAGTTCTTCATAGGAAGGTTGATTCCGAATCGTTCGAGGAGGCGTTTGGAGATCTCCCGTCGCTCGGCGTGAGAAACGCCCGCCAGCTCCAGGGGATACCCAATGTTGTCTATGACTCGTCGCCATGGGAAGAGCGTCGACCGAAAGTCCTGAAAAACGTAACCGACCTTCTGCCCCTGGATAGTTTGTCTTCCGACTGAGACCGTCCCATGGTCTTGTTGCACGATGCCCGCTAAGATGTTTAGAATTGTGGATTTGCCACAACCATTGGGTCCGAACATCGTCGTGAAGGAGGCCTCTTCGCATGAGAATGACAGATCTTGAACGACGGTAATCCGCCCGCCAACGCTTCTCTCGGTTGAAGGGTACGATTTCGTCAGGGAGTCTACGTATACAAATGGGGGCTGGAATGCCGCATCCATAATAGAGCACACTCGCTGCATACTGCCTATTGTCCCGGGTCGATAAACATGGCTTCCACTTTGAGGTTAGACTTCAGAAGCCCTTGCTCTCGGAAAGTGTCAGCCAACCTTTGAACGGAACTTAGGTCCATATCCTCCGGCAGCCACCAATAGTACAGGCGGCAGTTGTCAGCGAGTGCGCATCCAGCGGCGTATACTTGGGCAGGTATTTCTTGTTTGCGCCTTCGTCGGCGCGAATATCACGCGCAGCCTTCAGCAAAGCTCGGTAAACCCGCTTGACGGCATCAGGGTTGTTCTGCCAGAAGGCGACCGATACACAGTTCGCAGTTACCGGAAAAGGCTTCACGATGTACTTGAAGCGGGGATTGCCCTCCAGAATCCGCCCTATTCCCTTCTCCACGGCAGTTGTGATAGCCGGCTCGATAGTGAAAAGTGCATCGAACTGCTTCGCGCCGAAGGAGGGAAGTTGCAGGTCCGTCCGCACTTGCCGAATCGTCACATCGCTGTCAGGATTCATAAAGTTCCGGAGGATGCTTTTCAGGTTGAGCAGCTGAGTAGTGCCCTCATAGGTGCCAATGATCCTACCCTTCAGTTCACCTATCGAAGCCACCTTTGAGTCAGGGGGGACAAGGATAGCTGATGCCCAATGCGAATCGGTTTCGGCCGTGCCTAGAAAAGCGCGGAACTGGTCGGGCGCCTTCTCGAAAGCCGGGAGAAGCGTAGAAATGCCTATCATACCAGTCATGTCGGTCCGCCCTGCAAGCAATGCATTCAGATTGTCAGTGGCCGATTTGAATTGCATCAATTCCACGGCTACGCCTTCCTGAGCAAAATACCCCTTCTCGAAAGCAACGAAAACCGCCAAATCTGATGCGAAGGGCATGTAGCTGAGCCGGACCTTCGGTACGCCGGGAGTTCCTTGGCCACCGGTGCTTGATGCGTTCCTCTTGCAGCCACTGGTCATGGCTACACAAAACGCGGCAAGCACCAGCAAACCCCTGCGCCATAGACATCTTCTTGTCGCCATGTCGCAACCCTCATCTGCTGGATGCACAGGAGGCCCCGCTTTCCGGCCCAGGGCCACGCCTCGATAAGCATCGCCAGTCCCGCCCAACGACTAGCCGCAGTACTGGCAATGAGGAGTTCTACACTCTTTCCGGTCCAGATTCAAATGCTCTAAATGGCATCCCGCGCGGGACGGTTCGCTTTGGAGCGAATTGTCGGATGGTCAGCAACTGAGATATCACATAGCACCCGATGCCGACGAGGCTCACGCGGTTGTACCACGCGACGCACGACTTCCGCAGGATTCGTGCGGGTCCAAAGCGGTTACGCACCTTTCTTGCCGCAGAGCGAGTCCTCTTCGATGATGGCTGGCGCAGTCCTCGGTCGCGGAAGTATTCCACCTCCAGGAGGACTGCCTTGTTGAAGTGTGGATGTTCACAGAGCAGCATTTCAGCGGCGCTCCTTCGCCTGCCAGGATCGGGCGTTTGCCATCACAGACAGGGCTCCAAAGTCAAATCGCGAAAGCGGATTCAGGGAGGCGCGTAGAGACTTCAGCAGACGGTCGTGCTTGCCCAGTCGCTCACCAAGAGCCCCCAGCATGGCCCGGACACGTGGCGGCTCCGTATCTGCTACTTGACGAGCCGTTCATAGCGACCGGCTGCTGAAAGCAGGTCCAATACCCGCCCCACCGTATGCTCCGGCGACAAATCACTGGACGTGCCGCCGCGGCGCAGGAAGTCCAGGAAGGCCGCTTCCATGTCTGACAAATCTGACCACGCCTCAGGCTGACGCGTGTGAATCACCGTATCCGCGCCAACCAGCTTGCGTGGAAGGCTCAGATGGCTTGTGGCCAGTTCGTTCCGGCCAGCGTTTTGCGTCGTGAAGCCCAGAAGGTTCGCCGCGGCGATGCCGGCCGGATGGAGTGTCTTGCGGGAGGAGGCGAGTTTCTGGATAGCGCCCGGGTTCGGCCTGCTCTTGCCGAAGCGCGTCTGCCGGGGTCGATAGTAGATGCCCTTGCTGAGCCGCTCGATCACGCCGGCTTTGACAAGCCGCGAAAGCGTCTGTGCGACTGCCGTGAAGGGCAGATCAGTGAAATCCTCAAATCGCCAGAGACGTTCTCCGGTGCGCTCGATCCGCCGACGGATCTGCGTGGCGGTACGGCGAGATTGTGATGGCGACGCGGCGATTGGTTTCATATCCAGAGT
>CAVYDW010000001.1:0-3249956 GCA_963767465.1 uncultured Phycisphaerae bacterium | reverse complement strand
TGGCCGGGGCGCCGACCTCCCAGTCTAGCACTGGCGCTTCCGGGGCACGACCCGTGCGGACCGCCGACGACAGCCCTGACACCCCCAACCAACAACTGCGAACACCAGCATCGCCGCTGTCCCGGGCTCCGGCACAGGAACTCCATTCAACTCATAAATCGCTCCCGTCCCGTTCGTGACCAGAAACGTCCCGTCATTGATCGTCGTCCCGTCCGCCAGTATCCCGCTCAGCTCATACTCGCTGAACATTCCCTGGTAATTCGGATCCAGCAGAGCGACGCTGAAATCTGTTCCAATGAAATCGATGCTTGCCTGGTCGAACGCTGTGATATTCAGCGAAAAGGGATCACCCTGCGCCAGCGGAGCCAGAGCCGTTGAAGCCCGCATAGCAGACAGCGCCATAGGTGTGATCCCACCGGCGATCGTGCCTCCGGAATACAGAATATGGGAATGGTCATGTGCCTCAGCGTCGCCCGCGACACTGCCGCCGGTCATGCTGATAATGCTATCGTCATATGCAAGCAGGCTGCCGACGACGCTGCCGCCGCTGACGAAGGATTGTGCGTTATTGTGTGTCCGAACGTTTCCCCCCACGGTGCCCGCGAACAACTTCGTTATTCCCTGCTCCTGCGCGTTCAGATCACCGACGAGCGAGCCCCCATTGATGACAACAGTTCCAGAAAAGCGAGCGTACGCGACTGATGCAGATCCGCCGTCCATGCGAAGGCTCGCCTGATCGCCGACGAACACACCTCCTACGATGGTTCCGCCGGTGATCAAGATGCCGCTGTCACCGGCAGCAATGATGTCTTGCCCCACAGTGCCGCCGCTCATTGTCAACGAGCAGGAATCCTCGGTCGTGAGCATGCCGCCAATACTTCCGTTGCTAATGGTGACGATGCTGTTCAGGTCGCCGTCCAGATTCCCTGTGACCGTACCACCGGCGATCGTCAGACTGGCTACTGTCGGTGGCGCTGACTGATCCGCCGATGCTTCCGTTGTTAATGGTTACGACGGTGTTCAGATCACCGTCCAGATTCCCCGTGACCATCCCACCGGTCATCGTCAGACGACTGCTGTCGGTGGCGCTGACCGATCCGACGACGCTGCCGGCCAGGGAGAACTGGGCGCTATCGTACGTTGACACGTTGCCCGTAACCGTGCCGCCACTGACGGACATGAAGGCCGAATCGTGAAGATCGACGTCCCCGCCAATGTTCCCGGCGGTCATGATGGCGCTTGAGAAGCCAGATGCAGAGTTAATATTGCCCGGCACCGGAGCGCCATTTGCGAAGCCGAGGCTGCCGCCCCCGATGTCCAGTTCACCTCTGTCATAGACACTAAAGCCGTTAGTGACTGTGCCGCCGGACATACTGATTTGGCTTGCATTGTGTAGCTCGACCAAGTCGACTGTGCCCCCGGCGATGCTGACAAAGCTGCCGTTGTTGGAAGTCACAGGACCCACCGTGCCTCCGCTGATACTGACTCCGGTAATCTGATTGGCCGTTACGTCCGCAACGTTCCCGTTGCTGATGGTTATTGTCGTTGTCGCGCCAGAGGCGCTGTTGCCTGTGATATTGTCAACGTCCCCCCCCGTGATGTTGACCTGAGCACCGTCGCTGGCCGTGCTACCGGATAAGCTAAGTCCGAACCCACCGCTGATGTTGAATATGCTGTTGGAACCCGCATTGAATCCTCCGTAAGTACCACCGCCGATATTGACTCTTCCCGAGGTCGCCGTGACAGCCCCCGTGATGTTGCCCCCGATGATGTTCAATGTCCCGTTGCTGCTTGCCTGAGCACCCCCGGCAACATTGCCACCAGAGAAACTGAGCGTTCCGCCCGAAGCCGACAATGAGCCCGCACTCCCGCCGGTCACTGTGACGCTGCTTTGTCCGCCGGCACTGACGCCGCGACTCACGGGCGTGTTGGCAACGTTGACCATCGCAAAGCCATCGGCGAGGACATTTCCGTCAACAAGTGCGTCGGTCACCGCAACAGTTGAATTGGAGTGAGCACTGACGTTGCCGTAAACATGACTCGACGACAGCACTTGAATCGTGCTGACGTCATTGGCAATCACACTGCCATAGACAGTGGTAGAGTCAGACTCGCTCGGCTGCCATTGTTCGCCGTGACATTGATATTCGGATAGGTCGGATCGACCAGATGTTCCGATCCGATCGTTGAAGTCTGTAGGTTGGCACTGCTGGAGTCAAAGAGGTTTAAGGAAAAGATGATGGCGCTGTTCCCCATGTTGAAGGTGCCGTTTCCAGTCGCCGAGCCATTGCTGAACGTATTTCCCGAACCGACGTTAATTGTGCTGCTGTCGTTGGCCGACAAACCGAAGCTGATATCGGTTGTGAAACTGTTCGCGTTGACAACGCTGCCGTTGTAGGCCGCCACGCCGCTCTGCGCCGGGAAAAACGCGCCAGTGATTGTCAACGTCGGACTGGTGCCGTTCGTTCGGCGCAGGAAATCCAGTTCGTCGGAATACCCAACGACAATGTAATAGTCCGGGTACCACGCTCCTGTAAGCGTGTAATCATGCCCAACGTACACCTCACTTTGGGCCAACGCCCTGGACAGGAAGCAAGACAGGAAAAGCATTCCACCAATGCCTGAACGGAATAAACCCCGCTCTCTACTGGCTTTCATAGGTGAAGCCCCTCTGGTAGTCTCCCGATACTCAGGACTTCCTGCTTTGACTCTGACAAGCGCCCCCTGAGGCCGTGTCAGAGCATTGTAGGCCAGCGATCCGCCAATAATCAGGGAGACGGCTTGGCCGGGGGTGTGTCAGGGGCGCCTCTTTCCAGGGCGCATGGGGGGTATTTCGGCAGGAAGGAGAGTCCACCGGCACCAGCAGCCTCATGTAGTAGGAACGTCATAATCGACATATCTCGTATGGATTGCTTGCTGAGGAGCGTCGCGTTCGATGCTCATCATTTCGCGAGCTCTTGTCTTTCGACCAAGAAAGTTCTTGCGTTCCAAGCCTTTGGGATCGAGCCGGAAGGCATCGCCTGAAGACGTTCAAGCGGGACGTCGTGAGGCCGTAACCGTCCAGTTTGTTAACTCGTTCGCCTTTCGGACGGAGAAAGTCAGAGAGTTCTTGCCCCGGAAGGGCTCTCGGTGGGCCGAACACGCTTCGTGCGGGGTTCCATTGTGTTCTCTGTCGTGGAATGCAGAGAGTCGAGCCTGACGCAAGTCCTTGCGGTTTATTGCCCAAAAGCCACGACCCGAGGCGTTTAGCTCTCGGGGTCTTCTGCTAACTGGATTGTCGCGTAGTTCCGCTATTTTTGGTGACCTTCCCGATCGGGACTCGAACGAGGAACCGACCAGTTAAACAGGACCAGCCGGCGGCTGTCTGCGACAGCACGGAGTGCTACGCCCGCAGAACTGTCACGAGCAGCTTCTCCTTTTCCTTGAGCTCCGGCTCGTCGCCCGGTTGCAACTTCCCGAGTTTGCCGGCCAAGATCTGCAGCGCTGCAGCGAACCGTCCCGACGGCCTCCAGCCGATCTGACCACCGTGCCGACTGTTCAGCATGCCCACATGCTCGATCAAGTCGAGTCGGGACAGCTTTGCCCGCGCCCTCTGCAGAACACGTCGCGAGATGCCATACTTGCTTTCCATATATGCCAGGTTGGGCACTATGTGGTCGGTCCATTTCAGGGAGCCGACTGGATCTGGAACCAGATGCGTCGGCATGTGCCGTGGCTGAATGGGCAGGTCCTGGACTTCTACCACCTCAGCCAGCACGTGCATGAGGCCCGGCGGGAGTTGTTCGGATCGGACGAGAAGGCGGGTCAGGGGTGGGCGGAGGACCTGCTGCATACGGTCAAGCAGGAGGGGTACGAGCCGTTCTGGGAGCGGTTGGTCAGCCAGCGGGCGGGTTTGCGGAGTCCCGGTAAGCGTGAGGCGTTGGACGATCTGATGCACTACGTGGCGGCCCGTCGGGGGCTGCTGGCGTATCCGCGGTGCCAGCGGAATGGCTGGGATATCGGCAGCGGCCCGACCGAGTCGATGTGCAAGGCCCTGACGCGTCGGCTCAAGCAGCGGGGGATGCGTTGGGACAGCGACAACGCCGAAGCCATCATGGCCCTGGAGGCCCTGGAGCAGAGCGACGGATGGGCTGCCTGGCACCGATTCCGGGCAGGCTCATCGAATTAAGGCCTGCCCGAAAGAATGGGCAGACCCTCTAGTTTCTGCGCCTCCACCAGGCGGCGCGATGCGGCGAGATATCGATCAGGACGGCGACAACCAGACCCACGGTCGGCCCGAGGCGCCAGACCCCATGCCACCAGTGCTGGACCGCGGTGTACCACAACAGCGTGGTCGGCAGGAAGACAAAGCCCAATACCGGGAGGAGCCAGGTCGCGGAGATGCCGTTGAACCAGCGGGTGAACAGCCACAGCAGAAAGATGACCAGTCGAGGCGTGATCAGTGCCAGCAGGATCAACAGGCATGGCATGGGGAGGCCCCTTGTCAGTCGCGCCGGTCGCAGCTGCCGTCAGCGTTGGTCCGCCGACGCGGGCTTGGACGGCCGCCGCCGCGCGCGCAGCCGATATCCACGCCAACCAGGCGGACGGCTGGCGCCATATCCTATCGTAGCGAGCAGTCGGGACAAGTCTGTCGGACCGGCGGTATGGCAGGGGCTCGTCGTTGCGCAATTCGTTGGTGCAGGCCGGGGTCCGTCCGCGCGCTGGGGGGCTGCCCACCCCATGTGCTCTGCTCTGTACCCCCTCCGTCGCGGCGTGTATGTGCGCGGTTGTCCCGCATGCCGGCATGGCTCGGGCGTGAATTCCGTCTCTTAAGGGCGAAATACGTGGATTCCCTGATTCTGCCGGCGGATCGCAGCGAGTGCTTGAATCCCTCCTCGACGGCCCCATAGATTTGATCGTGCGGGCCGGGACGTGGATCGCACTTCACAACCTTCTCTTCTCGCCGGTCCCGGCGGCGCGTAGTGTCGAATAGTACTCTGGTCGTACGGGCGGCTGGCTTGTCGGGGGGCAGCCAGCCGCCCGAAGTATCCGTATGAGGTGTCTCATGTCCCGTCAGAATGGACTCGTCCGGGATCTCTGTGTCGTTGTCGTAGCCGGTTTCGCCTCCCTGTCGCAGGCCGCCCAGCCTGCAGGTGCCCAACGTCTACTCCACCATCCAAGCTGCCATTGACGTTGCTGCCAGTGGCGACGAGGTCGTCCTGGCCGCCGGCACCTACACCGGCGCCGGCAATCGCGATCTCGATCTGCGCGGCAAGGGCGTGCTGGTCCGTTCGAGCGACCCATCGGATCCGGCTGTCGTGGCCGGCACCATCATCGACTGCCGGGGATCGGCCAGCGAGCCGCACCGGGCGTTTCTACTGAATTGTAGCAGTACGACATCGGAGGCCGGCCTGGACGGCCTGAGCATTACGGGAGCCTGGGACCCTCAGGGCGCGGTGGTCTGCGAGGTCAATTGCGCCCCGAGATCCTCCGGTGTGTCATCCGCGGCAACGACGCCAGCGGCATCTATTGCCGACCCGGAGCCGGGCCTCGCGTCAGCGACTGCCGCATCGAGGACAACGTCACGACCGGCGACGGGGGCGGCGTCTGCCTGGCCCGCGAGTGCAGCCCGCTCATCGAGCGGTGCGTCATCCGCGGCAACAATGCGGCGGCTGGCGGGGGGATCTACTGCTACCAGGGCTGGCCCGACATCCGCGACAGCGAGATCACGGGAAGCTACGCCCAGACCGGCGGGGGCCTATGGTGGCAGGACAGCGGGGTATCGCTCGCCAATTGCACCGTGGCGGGCAACTCCGCGCAGGTTGGCGGCGGGGTGTACGGCTTTTCAGTCAACTACATGGACCGCTCGGCCGTCAGCAACAGCATCATCTGGGGCAACATGGCTGGCGATGGCCACCAGGTGACCCTGGCGGTGCTGCCGGTCACGACGGCCGTCGACACGCTGGCTGTCTCGTACTCGCTGGTCCAGGGCGGGCAGCAGGGGATTCCGGCGCCGGTAGGTTGGACCGTTCAGTGGAACTCGGGCAACCTGGCGGCGGGCGCGGACCCGGGGTTCGTATCCGCCAACGGACCCGACGGCAATTGGTCCACGTGGCAGGACAACGACTATCACCTGGCGGCGGGTTCGGTCTGTGTGAACGCGGGCGACCCGGCAGGCAACTACGCCGGCCAGACGGATGCGGCGGATCAACCCCGCGTGGCGGGCGGGCGGGTCGACATCGGCGCGTATGAGTCGGGGCAATCCACAAGCAGTGCCGTGCCTGGGGATGTCAACGGCGATGGCCACGTGGACGTTATCGACCTCTTGTTCCTGATCGACGCGTTCGGCACGTCGCGCGGCGACACAGCCTACAATCCTGCGTGCGACTTCGACGCCAGCGGCACGGTCGACACGACGGACCTGCTGGCGCTGGTGGGCAACTTCGGCAAATTCTGACGGGTGGAGTCCTGTCGGGGGAGATTCCTCCTGTAAGGTGACCGCGGGCGGTCCAGGGCCTGGGGGGCCCTGGGCCGTTCTGCTATTCATCCGTCCGCAGATCGTTCCCGCGTGGCAAGTGCCATCCTCCCCAAGCGGGAGACGATGAACGATGGGACCTCACAAGCAACAGTCAGGGGATGTCGCGACCCATCAGTGAGCCAAAAAGAGCATCAAGATCACGGTCCGTGGCCCCATGTCCCTCGGGTTGCCTGGGGTCGGGTGTGTCTCGCCAATCATCGTAGTCGTCCTCATCTCCCTCACCCCGTTCTGCGGCCCAGTCGTCTATCCTTCCTCGTTCCTCGTCGACTGAGAACCCCCACGTTCCTGCTATCGCTTCAACGTCCGCGAACCAGCCTTGGGCCGCCGATCCCGAGTCCGCGTTGTTGAGAATAACATCAGTTTCGTTGGTGCAGAATGTTGAGGCTCTGTCGCGCCAATCGTCGAGAGCCTGCTCGGAGAAGAAGCCCTCGGTCTTGGTCACAAAGCGGCTCCACTCGTCCCAATCATATGTCGATGCCGACGTTCTCAACGTAGGTTCCGATAGTAGCAACGCACTGTCCCACTAGAGAGGACCACTTTCCCCCTGCGGGCGGCCACTGACGGATGACATTCGCCAGAAATGGGCAAGCCCTGGGCGTCGCGAACATACCAGCGTGTGCCGAGCGTATCTGCTCGAGCTGCGAACCCGCACACGAACTCGAGCCAGGGGCCTCCAAATGTCTCCGCCCACGCTGCCACATCCGACAGGCGCGCCCCAGGATCTTCCGGAGAGGCCTTCAGGAATGTTGACTCGCCCCTCCCTTGGACGACTCGATGAAGAAGAGGTGACCTCGCACCAAATGTACGCCGGACGGCTTCTCGTAGGGCGTCTTCACCTACTATGGCACTCGGCGTATCTCCAGTCCGACCGTTGGAACCAAGACGGACCAAGTACGAAACTTGCTCGAAGAATTGACTGGTCGTTAGTAATTCCCGACGCAGGTTGGCGTCGGTTGCTATGCGACGGGCAACGTAATCACGGATTGATGGATTGTGGAAGGATACTCCTATCTCGCTGTGCCCTCGCTCGGTTCGGATGAACGACCCATCGAGCTGCTTGAGAGCAGTACCGAACCGGTTCCGGAGTTCACGTGTAATCGGAACTGGCGTGCCTGGAGACAGGGCTGCTGCCCACGCTGCTTGCAGGTCGTCGAGGGCCATGATGACTCCCGCGACTGAAGCCAAGGAGAGCAGGAGCAGCTGCGCGTCAGTTCCGATCTGATGATCAAAAGCATGTCTCCAGATCTGAAGCGGATCGTTAAGTGTGTTCACGAATTCATCCACGAAGCGGCTCGACTGAATCCCCTGCACCCCCGTAGTGCTGGTCATCCACTCGATGAGCCGCGGATTGTAGTTCCTATGGTCGACAATGGGCTTGTAGGCGCGGTTCCTAGAAAGCGCTGCGACGTACTCGTGAGGCAGGTTGGAGAAGTACAGGTGATTGTATAGAATCCGAGCGCGATTCGCCCTCGTGTAATCCTCTATTCTCACGATACATTTGGCAACTTCGAGTTCCGGTCCGGCGAGCGGCTCGTAGAGACGCTTGGCGTCGTTGAGTATGTACTCTCGGGTTGTAAAGACCACCTTGAGGAGTTTGGACCGGGATGCCTCGCCCAATAGCCGGAGGATTCCCCGATCTTCGTTCTTGTTGAGGCGTTCGCCAATGCTGGACCGACCGAGGAAATCGTCGTAGTACACTACCTGTCGCTTTGTCGTGTCGAGAACGTCGAGTGCCTCGCCTACGTCTTCCCTGACAGCGACAAGCTCGAAGCCCGCCTCCATCAGACGGGTCACAAGAACCTGGGCCAAGGTTGTCTTGCCGACGCCAGGGATACCGGAAATGATGCAATAGTTGTGTGTCCTGAGAATGTCAAGGGCGGCCGCGTAGGCCCGCGTCTGGACGTACAAGGACATCTTGCGCTCGATCTCGGACTGCGTAAGCGCGTTCCACACGGCCATGCCGTGGCGCAGGATTCGTTGCAATACAGGTACACTCGTTAGCCATAGCTTGAAGTGCGCCGTCTCGACGTTTGGGTGGGCACGCAGCAGTGTGTTAATGTCGTTCCGCCCATATATGTCATCTAGCCCCCGGCAGTGCGGACGCAGTAGTGCAAGGAGGTCTGCCTTGTTGTTTGGTGTCAGGCCAACGGACGTAACGAGGATGTATTGCTTCGGGGCCAGCCCTGCTATCTTTGGCAGTTCCTTGTTCGCGATGTCTGCTCTGAGCTTGGCGAATCCAGAGCGCCAAAAGTGTTTGCACTGAACGACCGTCCCCTCGCAGATTCGAGCCCCATGCAATAGGTCCACGCCACCGTCGCGTCCGGCCGTGAACCTTTGGAACCGTCGGTTCAGCGACGCGGACAGAAGATCGCTGGCAAGATCCTCAAAGTCGGCATCCGAAAGAGTGTGGAACGTGTAGTCTGGCAATGCGGTGCCTCCGGGGAGTCACCATTCGCGCCCGAGCGGTCCAGACAGTCAGCATATCCGATGCCGGTTGCCCCTGCAACGCGCCCCCCGGGGCTGTTCAGCGGTATCCATGCTAGTGGCCCCCTCCCCGTTGCGCTTTCTGTAAGCTGCCTAGGGAGCCTTCACCGCCTCGGCGACCTTCCGGCCGAGATGGCGACACTGCTCCAGGTCCTCCGGGCGCGGCTGCCACTTCGCGCTGACGCCGGGGGCCACGACCGGGATCTTGCAAGCCGCGAAGCGCTTTTCGATGAGGCCCACCGAAGCGGCGTTCCAACCGTAGGAGCCGAAGGCCGCGCCCACCTTGTTCTTGAAGGCCAGCCCTTCCAGGTCCTCGAGGATGGGGGCGATCGACGGCAGTACGCCGCGGTTGAGCGTCGGCGAGCCGATGACCACCGCCTTGGCCTTGAAGACCTCCGTAAGGATGTCGTTGCGGTCGGTGACCGCGATGTGCAGCAGCTTGTGCCGCACGTCTTCGGCCGCGAGGCCTTCCCCGACCGCCTCGGCCATGCGGCGGGTGGCGTTCCACATCGTGTCGTAGAGGATGACCGCGCGCTTCTCGGGTACCTGGGCGGCCCACTGCTTGTACTTCTCGACGATCTGCATTGGATCCTTGCGCCAGATCACCCCGTGGCTGGGGGCGATGATGTCCACGGGCAGGTTCAGGGCCAGCACCTCGTCGATTTTCTTGGCCACCAGGCTGCTGAAGGGGGTGATGATGTTGGCGTAGTATTTCAGCGCCTCGTGGAGGAGTTCCTCCTGGTTCACCTGGTCGTTGAAGCGGAACGCCGTACAGTAGTGCTGGCCGAAGGCATCATTGGGCATCAGGATGTTGTCGCCGGTCAGGTAGGTGAACATGCTGTCGGGCCAGTGGAGCATCGGGGCCTCGATGAAGACCAGTTCGCGCTGGCCGATGCGGATGCGGTCGCCCGTCTGCACGGCCCGGAACTTCCAGTTGGGCTGGTGGTAGTGCCCCTCGACGCTCTCGCGGCCCTTGCGCGAGACGACAACGGTGGCATTGGGGCAATAGCGGAGGATGGCCGGCAGGGCGCCGCTGTGATCGACCTCGCTGTGGTTGGTGACGATGATGTCGATCAGGGCCGGGTCGATGACCTGCCGGACGTTCTCGACGAACTCGTCCTGGAACGGCGTCCAGACGGTGTCGACCAGGACGATCTTCTCATCCAGGATGAGGTAAGAGTTGTAGGTCGAGCCGCGATGGGTGGACAGCTCGTGTCCGTGGAAGTGGCGCAGCCCCCAGTCCGCCACGCCCACCCAGAAAACACCCTTGGCCAGTTCCGTCACCATGCCATGCGCTCCCGTGCCGATTCTGTCAGTTATGAGAGGCGTGCTGTCCGTATTCTCCGGCAAGAAGTCAGCCGCGCCACCGGAGCCGAAGTATAGCCGGACTGCCAACGGCTGTCTTGCGCTTGCGGGAGGGACGCTTATCGGCCGCATGTGGCATGGAAATTGCTAGCTTTCCGGCAGCGGCGGGTGTCGTCGGCCCGAAGGCGGGTTTTTTGGAGCGCCGCGGCACCATGAGGGTGCCGGCAGGCCCTTTGAGCCGGCAAACGCGTTGTGAACGGGAAACACGGTCGTTGCCTTTTCGCCACAATTATCGGTGCTGGTGGCGGGACAACGAAACGATACCCTGTCTGTAAATACACAGGACCTGGGGCGGTTCGCCGTCACGGGCCCTGTGTGTTTTCGGACGTTGCAAGTCAGTGGCAGGCGGTCCGGATGGCCGCCGGCGCTACACTGCCGAGTGTTGTTGGAGCCACTCGATGGTCCGGCGAATCCCCTCGGCGTGGGGCGTGTACCGGAATGACGGGAATGTCCGCGCGAACTTCGTGCCGTTCAGGACCAGCGGCTGCTCATACAGGTACATCAGGTCGGCCAGCTCGGCCGTGTCTGACATCGCTCCGCCCGAGAACCTCAACGCGTCTTCCTTGACCGGTTCGATGGCCGGCTCCGTGCCGGCTGCCTCGTAGACCATCTGGACGAACTGCCGGCCTGTCAGCGCCTCCCGGTCCCGGCACATGCCAGGTCTGCCCGTAGGCCGACTCGGTGGCAGCCAGCAGGACGCAGGCCGCCGCGGCGTCGTCCACGTAGATCATGTCGTGCGGCAGGTCGGCTCGGCCCGGCCAGGAGGCGGGCGCCCCGCTCATCGCCTCGCGGAAGATCGGCAGGCTCAGTCGGCTGGTGACGTTCGGCCCGTAGAAGCTCGGGAAACGCGGGATGACCGCGGGCCGCGGCCGGCCTGGTGCGCATCCAGCAGCTGCTTCTCGATGCGGTTGCGGAGCTGCCCCTTGCGGCTGGTGGCGGCCAGCGGATGGTCCTCGGCGGCGGGCACCTTCCGCAGCGGGCCGTAGCCGTAGACGTTGCCGGGGAAGAGCACTACCGCGCCGACCGCCGCAGTGCCGGCCACGATGTTGTCGGTCACCTTCGGCAGGACCATCTCCCAGCTGTCGAACGGGACGTTGATGCAGTGGTAGACGACCGCGGCGTCGCGGCAGGCCTTCTGTGCGCTCTTGGCGTCGGCGGCGTCGGCCATCTCCAGCCGCACGTCCTCGGGCAGGACCCGCGGGGCGCGTTCGGCGCCGCGTACGACCGCGCGGACGCTGAGCCCGCCGGCCTGCAGCCTGCGAACGATCGCCGAGCCCAATCCCCCCGCAGCGCCGAAGACGACATGGGTTTGCTTCATGGCAATCCGTCCTTGCCTGTGATGGACAATGATACTGTAATGGTAGGGCGGCGGATGACGATTTCCCAGGCTCCATCTCGGGAGATAAAGCCATGAAGGGCAAGGTAGCCGTGGTGACCGGCGGCGGGCAGGGCATCGGCAGGGCGATCGCGGAGGCCTTCGTGCGGGCCGGGGCGGCTGTGGTCATAGCCGAGATCGACGAGCCGGCCGGCCGCAAGGCGCAAAGGCAGTTCTCCCGGCGAGGCAGGGCGGTCTTCGTGCCGTGCGACGTGGCCGATGACAAATCGGTCCGCGGCTGCGTGTGCGCGGCGGTCGCGGAGTTCGGCCGGCTCGACTTCGTGATCAACAACGCCGGTATCGGGGTCGGCAAGCCGGTGGAGAGGCTGAAGCCGGAGGAATGGAACCGCGTTCTGGGCACGAACTTGACGAGCATCTACCTGTTTGCGCGGCATGGCGCGAGGCACCTGCGAAGGGCCCGCGGGGCGATCGTCAACATCGCCTCGACGCGGGCCTTCATGTCCGAACCGAACACCGAGGCGTATTCGGCCTCCAAGGGCGGCGTGGTCAGCCTGACGCACTCTTTGGCGATCAGCCTGGGGCCCAAGGTCCGTGTCAACTGCATCAGCCCGGGCTGGATCGACGTGAGCGACTGGAAGATCGTCCCCCGCAAGAGCGACGTTCCGCAAGGTGGACCGGGACTTTCACCCGGCCGGTCGGGTGGGGCGTCCCGAGGACATCGCCGCGATGGCGCTGTTCCTGTGCTCGCCGCAGGCGGAGTTCATTACAGGGATCAACGTGACGATCGACGGCGGCGTGACGAGGAAGATGATCTACCCGTAGCTACAGCGGCTTCCGCGACCGCATCCGCTTGATGTCGCTGCGGCGGCGCTTGGTTTCGAGTCGTCTCTGTCTGGAGGCGAACGTGGCGCGGGTCTTGTGCCGCGGCTTGGGGCGGCGAAGGGCCCCAGCCAGCAGATCGGCGAACCGTTCCAGGGCCGCCTGGCGGTTGGCCGGCTGGGTGCGGTGCTGCTGGCTCACGATCTGCAGGAGGCCTTCGCGGGTGATCCGGTTGGCCAGGTGCGTCAGCAGGGCCTGCTTCTGCTCGGCCGAGAGCGACGGCGAGCCGGCTACGTCGAACCACAGGGTGACGCGGGTGTTGACCTTGTTGACGTTCTGACCGCCGGGGCCGCCGCTGCGCGAGGCGGAGAACGTCACCTCCTCGTCGGGGATCGCCAGTCTGCTCGTTGATCCGGATCATGTAAGGTCCGCCTGATACTGATGTTGTACGCCAAGCCAAGTGTAACCGCTCCAGCGGGCCCCCGGCAAGGTCGCGCGATCCGGCGCCGCCCGTGCATCGGCTGGATGCCCTGGTGGTACAATCCGGCAGAGTGACAGGCCAAAATTTTGGCCGAACGGCTTGACAGGCGGCACAGGAAAGGCTAAAAAATTGGCATATGAACGCCCGGGGATGGACCCGGTGCGTTGTCATCCAGCCAGCAGGGAGTATGACATGGGCGACCTGCCCGGCCTGAGTCGTCGCGAACGCCAGATCATGGAGATCGTCTACAGCCGGGGCAAGGCGACCGCCAGCGACGTGCTGGCTGATCTGCCCGATCCGCCCAGCCGCACGGCCGTGCGGACGCTGCTGACCATCCTGGAGCAGAAGGGCCACCTGGTCCACCAGAAGGAGGGGCGGGAGTTCCTCTACTCGCCGACGCGGGCTCGCGGTCGCGCGGGCCGCAGTGCCCTGCGGCGGGTGATCGAGACCTTCTTCGACGGGTCGCTGGAGAAGGCGGTGGTGGCGCATCTGGCCGATGCCGACCGCGGCGGCCGGCTCGACGCCGAGCAGCTGCAGCGCCTGGCGGAGCTGATCGAGCAGGCCAGGAAGAGGGGGGTGTGAGTGGCTGGGGCGAGGGATGAGGGGCGAGTGACAGCGGCAGCGGCAGTGGCGAGTGACAGCGGCAACGGCCAAACCAAGAACAGATGGCCACGAAGAGGCACGAAGGGCACAAGAGCAGGCAACGGCGGGGTGCGCGGGCAGGCGGGACAGCGGACGACAGACGAGATGACGGCAACAATGATCGAGGTGCCAGGACATGTACGACATGCTGCAGGTATGGGCGTCGAGTTCGAATGAGGCATGGGCATCGCTGCTGGTGGATGCGGCGATCAAGGGTACGGCCATCCTTCTGATCGCGGGCGCCGTTACGCGGGTGCTGCGGAACGCATCCGCGGCGGCGCGGCACCTGGTGTGGCTGCTGGCGATGGCCAGCCTCCTGCTGCTGCCGGTGCTGTCGCTGAGCGTGCCGGCCTGGCGGGTGCTGCCGGCGTGGATGGGGCTGGGTAGGACCGTCCCGCAGGCCGTGACAGCGGCCAGTCCCACGCCGGAGCCGCCGATGGCGACGCCGATGGCGACGCTCCTCGCAGGGAACGCGGACGGTCCCGAGCCGCGCCCGATGCGGCGCGAGCCGGCGGGGCGACCCGCGGCGGCCTCGGACACCGTGCCCGGACCGGCGGCATCGCCGGCTGCAGATGGGGCGCCGCGGGCGGCAGCGCCAGCCGCAGGCGGATCCCTGCCTGTCTCCTGGCGCGGGGTTCTGGTGCTGGCGTGGACGGCAGGGGCGGCGGCCGTGCTGGTTCGGACGCTGCTGGGCGTGTTGAGCCTGGCGCTGCTGGGCCGGCGGCGCGGCGGCTGGAAGACGAATCGTGGTCGGACCTGCTGGGGCAGGTGGCGCGGCAGCTGGGACTTAATCGCCGCGTGAGGCTGCTGGTCAGCGACCGCCGGGCGATGCCGATGCTGTGGGGCATCGTGCGGCCGTGCCTGCTGGTGCCGGCCGAGGCGCTGGACTGGCCGCAGGAGCGGCGGAGGGTGGTGTTGCTGCACGAACTGGCGCACGTGAAGCGGTGGGATTGCCTGTGGCAGATGCTGGCTCAGGCGGCGTGCGCGGTCTACTGGTTCCACCCGCTGGCCTGGGATTCGCGGCGGCGGATGCAGGCGGAGCGAGAGCGGGCCTGCGACGACCTCGTGCTGGCCGGCGGACCGAAGGCCTCCGAGTACGCGCACCACCTGCTGGAGATCGCCTCGGGGCTGCACGCCGGGCGGCTGGGCGCCGCGGCGGCCATCGCGATGGCCCGGCCGAACCGCCTGGAAGGCCGCCTGCTGGCAATCCTGGACGTCAAGCGCAACCGCCGGGCGCTGACCGGCGGGGCGGTGCTGGCGGGGCTCGTGCTGCTGGCCGGGCTGCTGGTGCCGGTGGCGATGCTGCGGGCTGGCGGCGAACCGGCCGGGCAGGGCGCAGTACCGGAGGCGACGCCGCCGACGATGCACCCGGTTGGCGAACCGGCTGCCGGGGGGGCCACGCAACCGGCGGATTCGGACGTCCCCGTGGTCGAGGTATTCGTGTTTAGCAGGGGTGATCCGGAGGTGATCGCCTGGCGGGTGCAGGAGAAGCTGCGTTCCATGTACGGCGCCTTCCGAGCCCCGGTCGTCACACTCGATCTGCGGACCCACAGCCTCATCGTCGCCGGCAAGAGGGAGCACATGCTCCGGGTGGGCGAGGTGCTCGGAGCGGTCGAGAATGAGGCGCCCGCGACGCAACCGGTGGAGGAGCGTCCGCGGCCTGTGTCGCCAGGTACACCGCCGTCCGGTGCCGGTACCGAGTCGCGTGACAGGGAGAGGGAGGATGTGCTGGGATCGGATGACGCAGTCCGCATCACGATCGAGGCCCTTCTGGCGGAGGGGACCGAGTCGGTTCTCGATCGTAAGATTGCCTCGTCGGGTAGGGTCAGCATTCCAGAACTCGGGTCCGTCGAGATCGGGGGAATGACCGCACGCCGGGCGGAACAGAAGATTGGAGAGTTGCTGCAGGCGGCTGTCCCGCGCAAGACGCAGGTGTCGATCGTCGTTACGGATCGCCGGCACCAGGCGGCGGCAGCCAGCCAGGAGGCGTCCCCGCAGGTGGAGATCCGGATCATCCAGGTCCGCGGTGACGCCGACCAGATCGCCGATCACGCCCAGATCATGCTTGATTCCCTTTATGGAAAGACGGCCCCGATGGTCGAGGCCGAGCCCGAGACCAAGACCCTCTACGTCACGGCCACGAAGGATCGCCTGGACACGACCATGCAGGTTGTCCAGATGCTGGACAGGGCTTCGGAGCCATCGGCCCAGGCGGAGAAGACGCCCGTACGCATCCAGGGTCCCGATGGCGTGGAAGTACGGATGATCCCGGCCCATCACGGCGATCCCGAGAAGATCGTCGACCGTGCTCAGCGCCTCCTGGATAACGTCTATGGCAAGCAATCTCCTCTGGTCGAAGTATACCCGGCTTCCGGCAGCTACCTCATCACCGGTCGGGCGGACCAGGTCGACAGGGCGCTGGAGATCATTCGGAATCTGGAGGACGTCGTCCCCGCGCGAAAACCTGGGGCGACGCAGTCGGCGGGAGCCTCCCCGGCCAAGCGAGCCGTGTCGCGGGGCGGTGCGCCTGCACGTACGCCGCAAGGCAGGGGACCGGCCTCCCAGCCGGCCCAGGCCGAGGCGGAGAACGTCATCAAGGCCTACCAGCTGGAGAATGCCGATGTGAGGGACGCTTCCGTTGTGCTGTCCCGGGCACTGGACGCCCAGTACGGCGGCAAAGCGCCGCGGGTGATTGCGGACTCGCGGACCCGTAGCCTGATCGTGGCCGGCCGGCCGGAGTATATGCCGGAGGTGGAAAAGATGGTCCAGCTGCTGGATCGCAAGGTAGAGAAGGCGGCGCCGGAGCCAGGCAGGCGCGAAGCTTCCCCGGCGGACCGGACGCCGGCCTCGCTGCCGCCCGAGGATGTGACACATGTTTCCAGGCTGTTCCGGCTGGCGCACGCCGACGCCGCGAGCACGGCGGCCATACTCGCAAAAGCGCTCAAAGCCCAGTATGGCGACAAGGCTCCCAGTGTGGTCGCAGACACCCAGTCCAACACCCTGATCGTAAGCGGCCGCCCGGAGCAGATTCCCGCTGTGGGAGAGCTCGATTCAGAAGCTGGATCGCAAGGATGCCGGGACGGCCCCTGCGTCATCTGCGGCGACGCAACCCGCGTCCCGGCTGGACTTCCGTGAGGCGCCGACGCAGGCGGAGGTGCCGGCCGAGCAGGTGACTCGATACAGGCAGCAACTGGCGTCGCACGGCCCGGCCCGGTGGGCGGGGGAGGCCTTCGGCTGGTTCGAAATGGCAACCCGCGACCTGTACGAGCGGCTGATCATCGAGTCGTACCAGGGGCGGCGATACGTCTTGCTGTCCAACGAGCCAGCCGACACGATGCTGATGGGCGGGGGCGCGGGGTGGGGGCTGGAGGATGTGGGGAGCGAGGCGGTCCGCGGGCCTGGCACAGCGATCAACATTCGCCTCGACGAGGCCGGCGCACAGAACATGCGGCAGCTGAGCGAGACTCACCTGCACAAGCGTCTGGCGATCCTCGTGAACGACAAGGTAGTCTCCGCGCCGGTCGTCATGTCGCAGCTGGGCGCAGTGCTTCAGATAGCCGGGTCCTTCACATCGGAGGAGGCGGAGGCGATCGTCAAGGACCTGATGCGGCGCGTGGAGGAAACGCCCTGATCCGACCATCCTGCCGGTTCGCCATCCGCATCCGCCCGGTCGGGAAGGTGATCTCCGCCTAGCCCTCGAGCCGCCAGTCAGCCACGTCCGCTGACGTTGCCGGCGGGTTCGCATAGAGCATGGGGCCAGCCTTCCAGTCCATACGCATGAATCTCGCTCTGCCCGAGTGCGGGACTTTCCCGCCCGCACCTGTTACCATGCACCAAGTCGATCGGCCCGAAATGCCTGCGCCAACCCGCCGCGGACCGGTCCGCCGTGGGAAGGCGAGTGCCTTCAGCCTATATACTCCATTGGACGGTGGGATGCATGTGCCGGTCAAATGCCTGCTGCGCCGCCGCCTTCTTGTGCCGGCAGGAGGAACAGATTTGGTGAGAACGCCATGATCATGTCGAATTTCCAGGTGGAGCGGCTTAAGGCCCTGCCCCAGCACGCCGGCGAGGTCTGGGAGGGTGGGCTGATCCGCCTGCCTATGTGGGACTGGGACGACCAGGGACGGCCCTATCGGCCGTGGGCAGCCGTCTGGATCAACAACGCCCGCGGCACGATGCACATGGGGCCGCCCGAGCCGCCGGCCCGCAAGAGCTTCGCCCTGGTCCTGGAGGCCCTGCTGGAGATGGCCACGCGGCCGAAGCTGGCGGGGTATCGGCCGGGGGCACTGGCGGTGAACGATTCCGCCCTGGCGGAGCACCTGGGGGGCTTGCTGTCCGACGCGAACATCGAGGTTCGTTACGAGCAAAAACTGGAGCATTCTGCAGTCGTCGCTTGCCCGGATGCCCGCCTTGCAGGGGTACACGACGGCCCCGGGGGCCCTGGCGAGCAAGGGCGTCACCGTCGAGGCGATGCGGGCCTACGCGGAGGCGGCGGCCGAGTTCTACCGCGCGGGTCCGTGGCTGAAACTCAACGACGGCGATCTGATCCAGATCGCCTTGCCGCAGGCGCCCAAGGGCTTTGCCTTCGTCGTGGTCATGGGCGAGGCCGGGCGGGCCTACGGGCTGAGTTTCTTCGCGTCCGAAAAGCAGTTCCACACGATGATGCAGCGCGGCGTCGACTACTTTCAGACGCACGGGGCCTGGTCGGTGACCTTCGACGCCGTTACGCACCTGCCGTTCGAGGATGTTGACCTTTGGGAGGAAAGCGGCCTTGCCCAGGCTTACCCCTACGCCTACCCGCTGGCGTACTACCACAGTCCCAGCGGAAGCCACAAGCGTCCCACCGCCAAGCAGCTGGTCTTCCTGGAGGGCCTGCTGCGGGCCCTCGCCCGGGCCAGTGAGCAGGAGATGGATTCGGGCGCATGGAACGTGACGGTCGAGACGTCGGCTGGCGCGACCGAATATCGACTGATGATCCCCCGCCAGCTCGTGCCCGTGATGCTGCCGCGGACGGAGTACCAGCGGAGTTTGCTGGAATCGCCTGGCGGGTACGACGCGGTCATGGAGCTGATGGCGGGGATCCACAAGCGGCAGCCCTCCTCGAGCATGGAGACCACCGTTGGCCAGGCCTTGGAAGAGGCGGGCCAGGCCTGGGAGGACGATCACCCCGATCGGCCGCTGACTCACCTGGAGCAGGCCGATTTCCTCCTGCGCCAGGCGGACGTTCGAGCCGGCGCACCGCATGCGCGTGCGGCTGGGCCGGATGGCGCTCGAACTGGACCCGGACAGCGTCGAGGCATACCTGCAGCTGGCGGAGGCGTCCAACGATATGGCCGAGAGGCTGGAGCTGTACCGACAGGCGATGGCGATCGGCCGGCGGGTACTCCGTCCAGCCCAGGTGCGAAAGCCCGGCCGCGACCCTCGCGTCCGCCAGCAGCAGGAGTCGTACGTGGAGGCTTGGGCGGGGCTGGTGGCGACGTTGGCGCAGCTGGGCCTGTACGACCAGGCGATCGAGCAGGGAATGGCGCTGCTGGAGGCTCAGCCCAAGGACGAGACCGAGATCACCTACGTCCTCGTGCCGTGCCTGCTGCTTCTGGGCCGCTACGAGCAAGCCCGCGAGGTGCTGGCGAGCTTTCCCGATGATGATTCGGCCGTCTGGCTCTACGGCGGCGCCCTGGCGGCCTTTCGCGAGATGGGCCAGACCGAGGAGGCCTCGCAGAGACTTCAGGACGCCTTCGACGCCGACGACTACCTGGGTGAGTACCTGGCCGGTCCGTCGAAGGAGCCCGAAGAGCCGGTTGAGCCGGACGAGCTCTCCCAGGGCATTGACTTCAGCCGCGAGGATACCGAACAGATCGGCGCGCTGCAGGAGGCACTGGCCGGCCTCGCCGGTGAGGCGGAAGCGGCCGCCGTCCCGCCGGAAGACGAGCCCGGCCAGGAGATCGACGAGCAATTGCTGCAGGAGGCGTGGGCGGCCACGCCCGGCGCCCAGGCCTGGCTCTGGCAGGAACTGCGGAAGTGGCGACAGGATTGAACCCCTCCATGCGTGGCGAGGCAGACGCATCCGTTGCCGAAAAGATCCACGAGGCATCGCTGGCCCTGCTCGAGGACCCCGGCATCCGCGTCGAGCACGACGCGATCCACGACCGGCTGATCCAGGCCGGCGGCCAGCCCGGCAACGACGCGCTGGTCGTGCGGCTCCCGCGTCAGATGGTCCGCGAGTACCTGGCCCTGGCGCCGAAGCGATTCCCCCTGACGGACCGGCGGGGGCAGCCGACAGTGCTGTCGGCCGCCAGCGAGCCGATCTACTGGTCCTGCCCGGGGATGGGCCTGTGGCGCGACGGGCAACACCGGCCGTTCAACAGCCGCGACATGGCCGAGATCGCCCGCCTGATGCAGCACCTGCCCAACGTCCACGGCGTGTTCGGCATGGCGATGGAGGACGTGCCCCCGCCGGCGCGGGATATCGCCGGGCTCAACATCATTGCACAGAACTGTAGCAAGCACATCCGGGTGCTGTGCTTCTCGCCAGGCCGGGGCGAAGGTCCTGACCGAGATCAAGCCGGTGATCGGCGGCCACCCGTGGTTCAGCATCGGCTTTACCGCGCACGGGCCGCTGCGCTGGACGCACCTGGCGCTGGAGATCTTCCGCGCAACGGCCGGCCACGGCATCCCGACCAGCATCAACGGCGAGCCGATGGCGGGCGTGTCGGGGCCGGTCACGCTGGCCGGCAGCGGTGCGGTCGGCAACGCGGAGATTCTGGCCGGCATCGTGATCAACCAGTTGCTCGAACCGGGCAGGCCGTGCCTGTACAACCTGGGGCTGGCGCACATCTTCGACATGCGGACCGCGATCGCGGTGACCGGCGGGCCGGAGAACGCACTGTTTGCGAGGATGGCCGGCCAGATGGGGCGGTTCTACGACCTGCCGAGCGCCTCGTGGGTCTCGACCGAGTCGATGTGCCCGGACAGCCAGGCGGCCCTGGAGAAGATGCTGGGCTGGCAGACGCACGCGGCGGCCGGCGTCTCGTGCATCTGGGGCGTGGGGCAGTTGGAGTCGGAGATGACGATCAGCCCGGCGCAGGCGGTGATCGATAACGAGATGATCTCGTTCGCACGGCGCTTTCGCCGGGGATACGATGCCGCTGACGCGTCCCTGGCGCTGGACATCACTCGCCAGGTCGGCATTGCTGGCTCGTTCCTGGACCACGATCACACGCTGGCGCATTTCCGTGAGGAGTTCTTCCAGCCGGACGTGCTGTGGCGGCGGAGACGCCGGGACTGGACCGACGCCGGCTGCAAGCGCCTCGATCAGCGGGCGGAGGAGGTCGCAAGTGAGCTGATCGCCCGGCCGGTGGAGGCGGGGATGACCGAGGACCAAGCCAAAGCACTGAACGAGATGGCAGAGGGATTCATACGCCCTCTATAGCCCCGCAGGGGCAAGATACTATCCAGCCCGGGGCAACGCCCCAGGTTCCAAGGCCACGCCTGTCTCATTGTCGTTCATCAATGCCGTCGGCCTGCTTTGCGGCCGGTACGTAGTGGTTGTCCGGTCGCCGGCGGCAACGCCGCCGATGCCGTGGCCGTTCACACTGTCACATTGTCAGCCGTTACCGAACCCTGAACCCCGAACCCTGAACCCTGAACCCTGAACCCTGAACCCTTTCTTCGCCGGCTGTCCGCCCGACATCCCCCTCACCGCCCCGTCGTCGGCTTCGGCCTGTGCTGCTCCTTGAACGGCTGTAACCCGACCTTGCGGATGCGCTCCAAGTTGCCGATCCGGTCCGACTTGAAGATCCACCCGAAGATGCGCGAGATGAAGTTGTGCAGCTTGCCGCACTGGTGCAGGTCCGGATAGGCCGTGCACTCGGCGCAGGTCGCGAACTGGCGGAACTTCACGCACGCCTTGACGGGGCAGTCCGCGGAACATCGGCTTGTCGCTGTGACAGCCCTGGCAGCGACCCTTGCGGCAGGCCCCGCAGTCGCTGCAGACCAGCCCGCAGCAGGCTACGATGACGGTTGATGTGTGGTCAGCCATGGTGTCTCTCTCGGCAACAGGGTTCATTGTATCTCTGCGGATTGTACGCTGGACGGTACGTTGGCCCCGTCAGCGGGCCGCAGTTCGGCGTACAGGAATTCGGGCTTAGGCGTGATGGTAAACGATCCCTCCCGGAACCGGAACACGTCCAGCTCGGCGGACCTGAAGATGCCCCGACAGGCTCGAAAACACGGACTCATACTGCTGGCGGGTCCGGTAGTGCTTGCCCTGGTCCGCGCGGATGATCATCCGCAGCACCAGCCCGTCCTCCGCCGGCACGCGGATGGCGTCGAAGAAATGGATCGCCCCCGTCTTGCTCAACAGGCGGCTCATCGCTACCAGGATCTTCGTAAGCGTGTCGTCATCCAGGTGGTGGCCCGTGCAGGCGAATAGGATGTGATCGAACGAACCCGGCTCAAACCGGCTGTTGAGAATGTCCCCGTGAACGAAGCGGGCCTTCGGGTAGCCGGCGTACTTCTTCTGCGCGTCGTGGATGAACTTCTTGTCCAGGTCGACCCCGCAGTAGTCCAGGTCCGCGAATGCCGGGAACGTGTTGCCGTTGGCGCAGCCGAAGTCGAGGACCCGCGTCCCCGGCGGCTTGACCGCCGACCGGTAGAGCGTCCTTTTCGCGCTGTCGCTGCTCAGGACGTTCTGCGAGACCCACCAGATGATCGGGTTCCTCAGAAGCGTTCTCACAAGACCCATGCGTTGCTGTCTTCCGCTCAGCGAAGAGCGTCTGCTACGTCCTCCCTCTCGCCCGTTGCGATTGACGTCATCCCGGGAGATCCTTCGTGGCACGGGCCTCGACCTACGCGGGTCCCTGTGCCGTGTGGCTGGTGGGGCTGCTGGCCGCGGCCCGCATCCCCGCCCCATCCTCATTCCGCCGGTAGATGCGGAACGCCCTTCGGTTGGGCTCGGGTGCCTGCTCGTACATGAGGCGGTATCCGCTGCCCGGCGTTTGGAGCATGTCGTCCTCGGCACTGCCGGCGTACACCATCGCCGCTGCGATGCGGCGCCGCTGGAGCCCGGCTAGCCACGCGGGGGCTTCCTCGGCCCCGTGCTTGGGGTCAGCGGGGGGCACCAGGCACGCGTGCCACTGCTTGGCCGGTCTGTGCTCGACCCGGTAGCGGTACTGGCCGTCCCAGAAGAGCCCCTGCAGGCCGTCGACAGCGGTCACGACGGTCTCCCCGTTGCGCATCAGGCGGTAGAGTTCGCGCCGCGTCTGCGGTGTCGGTCCCGTCGGGCCGCTCTGGTGGATCAGGTCGGCGATCGGGCGGTTCCGCGCCTCGGTCAACAACGGAATGTTGAACTTCAGTTGCCAATCAACGAACACCGCCAGCTGGCTGGCCAGCACGTGCACATTCATGCAGGCAAACAGCAGCACCGCCGTCGCCCAGGCCGGCCCCAGTTCTGCGGCCACCAGGCTCTTGCCCACGCGAGCCGTGCACACTGCGGCCGGCAGCAGGATGTACAAGGCGTAACGCGTCTCGTGGTGTTGCGGCAGGAACAGGAACAGCCAGAACGACGCCACCAGCAGCAGCCAGCCGCTGCGTCGCAGTCGCAGCTCCACCAGCGAACAGAACAGGACCGCGCCCACCATCGCCAGTGAGAACAGCGGGCCGAACGCCCCGTGCGAGTCCGGCGTGACCGGCGTGTACCACCAGCCGCACCAGTATGCGGAGTATCGCTGCAGCACGGGCAGGTCGTACATCCTAACGATGTCCTGGACCCCGACGGGACCCTCGAAGAGAACGTGCGACCCGACCGCCAGCTGCAACGGAAAGACCGGGTTGCCGTACTTCACGTACGCGCGGGCGTACGGGACCGACGCCAGCGCTACGGCCAGCAGGCACGCCCCCGCCAGGGGCAGCGGCCCCGGGACCGGCCGCGGACGGTCGCCCCGCCAGGCGGCTGCGATCCACTGCCCGATGGTCAACAGCATGCGGCACGTGCCCAGGAAACCCAGGATCGCGATGGCGGGGAACTTCATCCACATCGCCAGCACCGCCGCCATCAGCATGCCGATCGCGCTGCCCCAGCTCCAGGGCCGGTTCCGCTCGGGAAGGCCCATTGCCGCGGCGGCCGCGACCGCCCCGCCCACCGACAGGTCGATATAGCCCACCGTGCCCATGTACCAGAAGATCGGTGTGGTCGGAACGATCCCGGCGGCCAACCAGGCCCAGCCCCGGTCCAGTCCCACGCGGACGGCGGCGACGTATGTGGCCAGGACGAACACCAGGCCGAACATCACGTTGACCGGGTGAAAACCCGCATCCGTATGCGTCAGCTGCAGCGTCCAGTAGTAGAGCAACTCCGTGCCCCGCGGGAACGAATCCGCCGCGGTGAGATTCGCCTGGACCGGACCGAGCCGGCCGTCCTGGTAGGGCTGCACCGCCATCGGCACGTGGTAGGACAGCTCGTCCCACGGCCACGGCGTGTTCCAGCGCGAAACAGCAGGGCCGTCAGCAGCGAGATCAGGCCGATCGCCAGGGCCGTCCGCTGCGCCCAGCCGGCCGTCCGCCAGCCGTCCGCCAGCCCCGCCCCCGCCTGCTGGAGGGCCTCCCGCAGCGCCGCCCGCAGGTGCCAGGTCACGGCCAGTCCCACGCCCGACATGACCAGTTGGACGATCAGCAGCCGCCGCAGCGGATGCCCGTGCGGAATCGTGCCCAGGGCGACGATCTCCACGATCAGGGCGACCGGCACGCAGATCGCCGCCGCTAGCAGGCAGTCGCTGCTCGGGCGCCTGCGCCAGCGCTTCCGCCACAACGCCCAGAATGCCGTGAGCATCGGGCACAGCAGTGCCAGCAGCCCCAGAAGCTTCAGGAGGATAATGCCCATGTATTACTCCGTTATCGCTGGCGTGCAGCGGGTTCCTTGAAACGGCCGCCGTCCAGCCGGCGCCAGTTACCTTGCCATTCGTCCCAGCTTGCGCTGGAGCCGCTTCCAGAATCCCAGGCGCTTGTGCCCCCAGGCCATGTAGAAGAACTCGTTCTCGGCTGAGGGCGTGTCTTCCAGCCTCTCCTCGAACTGCGCGGAGTAATCGGCCAGCCACGAGCGGATCTGGTCCGTCGTGAATGGCGACGGGTGCATCTCCGCGTGCTTGGCCGAGCGGGGGAACCCCTCGCGGACCGTGTTCACCTGCAGCAGGAATCGTCCGTTCGGCTTGATCAGGGACAGAAGCGAATCGAAGAACCACCGCGGCTGGCTCGTGTGGTCCAGCACGTTGAAGCAGATGCCCAGGTCGAACGCGCCCTGGTTGTCGCGGAGCAGGCCCTCGAAATCGGTTGTGTACTCGATGTCCGGGCTCCGTACCCGCGAAAACAACGTCGAGTAGGAGGCGTTCAGCGGGTCGTACGCCACGCGGCGCTTCGCCGGCAGGTACTCGATCATGCCGAGTGGGCCGCAGCCGATCTCCACGATGCTGGCCTCGCCCAGCTCCGCGATGCTCCACGTGCTCAGCATGAACCACTTGGTCATGAACAGCCGCTGCAGGTGCCGGAAGCATCGCGGGTCGTAGCCGTCGTAGCCGACGTACGCGACGTGTCGCCAGAAGGCCAGTTCCTCCATCTCGGCGCGGTCCCACGCCTCCATTGACGGGAGCGTTTCCGGGGCATGAAGGACCGCCTCCATCAGGCGGAGCTTCTCCGGGTCCAGGTCCTTGCCCAGGTGGTTGCGATAGGGCTCGCGGTCCGTCTTGAGATACCCGGTGACATCACTCAGTATCTTTTTTACGATGTCCGACAGGACGTTCCTGGTATTCCCTCCAGCGCTCGCTGGTCAGTGCCGGCATTCTTCGGGTCCCTCCGCACTCATGTCGGCCGCGTCCAGGCGCGTGCCGCGGCGACATCCCCGTTCTGCAGTATCCACCGGAACAGCCTCGCGTACAGGCCGTAGGCGCTGCGGCGGTCCAGCGACTGGCGCAGGGTGTCGCTGACCGGCGCCGTCTGCTGAGCCTGGCACACCTCACGCATCGCCGCCGCCACGCCCGCGATCAGCCGCGAGTGGTCGGCCAGCAGGTATCGTCCCAGGTTGTTGGCATCGAGATCCAGCAGCGAGTCGAACGCCGGCCGGATCAAGTGCCCGCCTACGTGCGGCAACAGGTCCGGCGCGGAGCCGACCGCCGTGGCGATCACCGGCAGACCCACGTAGATCGCCTCGGCCAGCGACAAACTCCACCCTTCCCAGAACGACGGCAGCACGAAGCCGTCAGCCATCGCGTAGTACGGCGCGACGTTCTCGTGGTAGCCGGCCCAGGCGACAGCCGCCTGCAGGCCGGTTCGCCGGACCTCCTGTCTTACCTCCTCCACATACGCGTCGTCCATGGAGCGGCCCAGCAGGACGAGCTTCGCCTTCGGGCAGTGCTTGACGACTTCCGCCAGGGCCGTCACCAGCAGCGCCTGGGCCTTGTCGCGGTAGACCGAACCCACGTGCAGGAAAACGAAGTCGTCCGTCGCCAGTCCGAGCGTCCTGCGAAGGTCCGCCCGCACCGCGGCCCGATCGCCCACGTCCAGCCGGGCCGGGTCGATACCGTTCGGCGCCAGGAGCATCTTCTCCGGCGAGAGACCCAGCTTCAGGTCCGCGTAGCAGGCCGTGTTGGCGGACGTGCACAGGTAGGCGCGGGTCAGCGGGTCATTCCGCCGATGCGCAGCCGCGATCGCTGGCGCCATCGACACGTAGCAGCTGTGAACGGTCTGGACGAACGGGATCCTCAGCGCACCTGCGATGTCCGCGCCGAAGGCCGAAACATGTGCGTTGACCAGCTCGATCCGCCGCTGCTCGAGCCACTGCCGGTACCGCGCGGGCCGGTCCTCCTGCGGCAGCGCAACGACCTCGATCCCGGCCTGGCGCGCCTGCGCAGCCGCCAGGCCCATCTCGCCCAGGACCATCAGGCTCGCGCAGAGGCCCTGCTCCTTCAGGACGCTACAGAGGTCCAGGACCACCTGCTCCATCCCGCCCTGCCTGAAGGAATCGACCTGGATCAGCACGTTGGGCTGCCGGCGCACTGCGGCAAACGGCTCCGGAAGCCGCCGCCTGCGGACCTCGCGGGTGACGGTGTTCTCATAGAAGACCCGGTTGTTGGCGAAGGCGATCGCCAGGTCGAACAACGCCTGTCCCGGCGGTGTCCGGAAGACCACCGGGTGCAGCAGGGCCGCCCGCGCCGCAACGCGCTTGTCCGCGCAGAAACAGGCGTCCACCTGCTCCCGCAGCGCTACCCCGCGGCAGTACGCAGCCCGTGGATCGGTCCCGAACCAGGCGACCGCGCACGCGGCCTGGGCAATGGCCTCCGCGGGCACCGCGGGCAGGCTTTCGGCGGATACCAGCACCAGCGTCTTGTCCGCCTGGCCCGGCCGGCCCCGCAGGTCCGCAAGCGGGCGCACGGCGTGACCGCGCCGGTCCGTCACGCTGAGCCAGGCCACCGTGGATTCATCCGCGAACACGGTCCATGGCCGCGACTGGAACTCCTGCCGATCGCGCTCGTGGCGCATGAGGCGCTCGACCCGCTGGCGGATCTTGAGCTCCTCGGCCTGCGCGCTGATGCTGTTGTCGTGGACGCGGTAGCGATAGAGCGCCTCATCGGAGTCCAGGTGGGCGATCTTGAACAGCCGGTTCATCCGCATCCAGTAGTCGTAGTCCTCCAGGCCGAACTCCGGGGCGTACTCGCCCACCAGCCGGCCCGCCCAGCCGCGATACAGGAAGCACGGCCCGATGAAGTTGTCATCGACCGTGTTGAGCGGCGCCGGGTCGTGGGGCAGGTAGATCGCCGGCGAATTCGGGTCGCGCCGGTTGTGCGCCGCCAGGTGGGGTCGTGCAGCGGCTGCCCGCGGTCGTCGATCGCCTCGTAGTTGGCGTAGACCATCGCCACGTCCGGCCGGCGCTGCAGGAAGCCCACCAGTCGCTCCAGCTGCGCCGGCTCCATCAGGTTGTCCGCCGACGTCCACGTCCAGAACTCGCCCCGCGCGAACGCAAAGCCGTTGCTCAGCGCTTTGGGCAGCTTCTGGTTCGCCTGCGTCAGGATGCGGACCTTGGGGTGCCGGGCGTAGTCGGCCAGTACGACCGCCACGTCATCCGTCGAACCGTCGTTGACGATGATCAACTCGAAGTTCGCATACGTCTGGCCCAGCACGCTTTCCATCGAATCGCGCAGCAGTCCCGCCTGGTTGTACACCGGCAGGATCACGCTCACGAGGCCCGGCACCTCGGGCGCCGCCGCCAGCCTCGCAGCCGGTTGCAGCGGGGCCGCGACGGGCCCGGCCGCTTGCCGCGCCTCGGCCGGCTGCTGTGGCGCCGGTGCGGGCGAGAACGGCTCCGGTTCAAGCCGCCGTCCCAGCAGCGCCCGTCCCGTGGCACGCAGCGCCGCCGAGGGTCCGCGCCCGAGATGGAACCGCGCTCGCCGCACTGTCTGCATGCAGAACTTGCCCGCGCGCTCCCGCAGGCTGCCCCGCGGGCACAGGAAGAACCGCACCTTGTACATCGCCTGCAGCACCGCCCAGCCCGTGCCCTGGGTGATCGAGTCCAGCTCGCTTCGCAGCCGCCGCGCCGTCTCCGACCGCTCCTGCAGCTGCGACTGCGCTTCCTGCAGGCGCTTGGCGTGGGACTCCACGCTGGTCGTCAGCGTCTCGGCCCAGGTGTGCAGCTCCGCCAGGCTGGCCTCCAGTGACTGCCGCCGCCGCTTTTCGGCCGCCAGCTCCTGCTGGACGGAATCGCGCTGGGTTTGCAGGGCCGCCAGCTCGTGCTGGACGGAATCGCGCTGGGTTTGCAGGGCCGCCAGCTCGCCCTTCATCTGTGTCACCTGTGCCTGGGAATTGCGGATCTGCTCGCCGTAATCGTTGACCTGGTTGGAAAGCGAGGCCGTCCACTGCTGAAGTTCCGCGACTTGCGCGGTTCGAATCGCCAGGTCCTTGCTTATCTGTTCGCGCTGCGCCAGTTCGGCCTGCAGCTGGCCCTTCTCGTGCTGGAGTTTGCGGATGCAGTCGAGCGCATCCCCTGCCTTCAGGGCCAGCCCGGCGATCCGCTCGCACGCGGCATCCAGGCTCGGGGCGACGAACGTCCGGGCGTCCACGATCGTCTGGCCGATCGCTCGGGCATGTTCGGCTGTCAGGCTTCCCCGGTCTGCATACACCAACAGCGCCTGGCAACCCGCCCAGTGTGTCTGGGGGACCTTGGAAACGTCCACGACGTGCCCGTGCGCGAGGACAAAGCGATCTCCCACGGCCGTCGGGACGTTGCCGTAGTCGAACATGTGGTGGTGCTCAGGCTGCAGGTCGTACTCCTGGAACGGCAGGAGCAGGATCAGGTATCGGCGGCAGTGGGCAGCCAGGACTGCCAGCATCCCCATCGGCTCGTGGAAATGCTCCAGCGTGTTGGATGAGAAGATCACGTCGTACTCTGCGTTGGTGTCCTTCAGGTCCACCGCGAGAAACTCGACGTTGCGGTACGTGGACCGGGCTTTCTCGATGGCCGTCGATGAGATATCGATGCCGGTCACGCGGGACCCGGCGAAACGCCTGGCCAGGAGATCCGCGGCCTCGCCCAGGGCGCAGCCCCAGTCGCAGATGGACAGATGCTTCCTCTCGATCTCGGCCGGCAGCCACGCGGGAAACGCCTCCAAGGCGATTCGGCAGAAGAAGGCGGTCTGCAGCGAGCCGCCCTTGGACTCCCAGTCCGTCTGGAACCGCGTGTCCCAATACTGTTGTGAGTTGATCTCGATGGCTTCAGCCATTGTCGTGCGCCCCGCCTGGCGACTTGTTGTGTGGCGTCCCGCTGATCCGCCTCAGCCTCGCCCTTGACCACGGTCTGATGGACAGGCGGCGCCACCGGCGAGAGGATCGGCCACTCCGAGACGCATTTGAAAAAGACCGCGTTCTCCACGTAATCCAGGTATTGCCGTGTGCCGGGCACTACGTTCTCGACCGCAACGACCAGGGCGTAGTCCCCGGGGGCCAGGATGTTCTTCCAGTCAAACCGGAGCTCAACGCTCTGTCCGGCCTGCAAGGGGCACAACCGGAAGCCCTGGTCGTAGGTCGTGTAGCAGAATGACATCGAGGCCCTTGGTGTTGCGCAGGGCGAAGGCAAACCCCAGACCGGCCAGGCTCACGTCTTGCTTCGACCGCAGCCGCACCTCCGAATGCACCTCCTCGCCGTACTCGAAGACCGGCACGGCTTGCCGGGCGCAATCGCCAAAACGCACGGCTTCGACTACCATCTCCCCACTGCCCCAGCGGACCAGGTCCGGCCGGTCCGCCAGCGGGTCCCACGACCTGTCCTCACCGGATGCGGACTCCGCGGGCACGGGCGTGGCGGTTGGCTCCGGCACCGCCGGCGTCTCCTCTCCTTCCCCCGGCAAAGCGCCCGGGTTTGACCCGTCCCCAAAGAGGTGACGCATGTAGGCGGCCGTGACTTTCAGAGGCCCCCCCTCCATCCCGACCTGCCCGTCGCACAGCCAGACGGCTCGCTCGCAGAACATCCGCACGCTCTGGATGTCGTGGCTGACCAGGATGACCGACGTCCCCTTTTCCAGCAGGCGCTTCATGTGGTTGATGCACTTGAACTGGAAGGCCATGTCGCCCACCGCCAGGGCCTCGTCGATGATCAGAATGTCCGGCTCCAGCAGCGCCTGCACCGAAAACGCCAGCCGCACCACCATGCCCGTCGAGTAGGTCTTGACCGGCTGCTCGATGAACTGGCCGATGTCCGCGAACGCCGCGATCTCGTCGAACCGCTCCTCGATCTGGCGACGCGACAACCCCAGGATCGCCCCGTTCAGGTACACGTTCTCCCGCCCGGTGAACTCCGGGTTGAACCCGCTGCCCAACTCCAGCAGCGCTGCTACCCGCCCGCGGACCGTCACCTCGCCTTCCGTCGGCCGCAGCGTCCCCGCGATGATCTGCAGCAGCGTGCTCTTGCCCGAGCCGTTGCGACCGATGATCCCGATCGAATCCCCGCGCACCACGTCGAACGACACGTGCCGCAACGCCCAGAACTCCCGGTAGAACTGCCGCCGGCCGCGATGCAGCGTCTGCCTCAGCCGGTCGATCGGCCGGGCGTAGATCTCGTGGCACTTGCCAACGTCGCGGACCGACACGGCCAGGTCGCTCGTCCCCGGTTCGCCGCCGCTGCGCGGGGCCTCCCGGGCTGCCGGGCTGCCGTTCGTTTGCAGGGCCAGGCTGTTGCCGGCGGGGTCAGAGGACATCGGCGAACCCCCGCTTGGTCTTCATGAACCACACGTATCCCAGCCTGCATCGCTATCAGCGATACCGCCGTCACCCAGGCCAGGCCGATCCAGTCCGGCCGCAGGCCCCACAGCAGCGTGTTGCGCGTCTCCTGGACGATGACCGTCAGCGGGTTCAGCCGCATCACGCTGCGAAAGCCCGCCGGCACCTGCTCCATCGGATAGAAGATCGGTGACAGGAACATCAGTACCTGCAGGACGATGCCGATCAGCTGCCCCGTGTCGCGGACGTAGACGCCCAGCGACGCCAGGAACCACGACAGCCCCAGCGTGAGCAGCAGCAGCGGCAGCAGGACCAGCGGGAACCAGAACACCGTCGCCGACAGCGAGTGCAGCAGCAGGCCCGCGCACAGCAGCAGGGCGACGATCCCGATCAGGGCGTGGATCAGTGCCGCCCCCAGCGAGCAGACCGGCAGGATCTCCAGCGGAAAGACGACTTTCTTGACGAGGTTCGGACTGCCCACGATCACCTGCGGGGCGATGTTCAGTGTCTCGGAAAACAGCGTGTAGACGACCAGCCCGCCATACAGCGTGACCGCAAAGCCCCCGGTCGACCCGCTGGCGACGCTGGGCCACCGAGACTTGAAAACCACCCCGAACACGAACGTGTACACCCCCAGCATCACCAGCGGCAGAATGAACGACCAGATGATCCCCAGCGACGACCCGCGGTAGCGCGACAGGACGTTCCGCCAGGTCATCTGCCGGATCAGGTCCCGGTGCGTCCAGAGGGTGCGCAGCATCGTTCCTGGCCACAGATAATGGCTGACCGGAAAGGAACGCGTGGAAATAACCTGCACCGACGACATCTTTTCCAAAGATCCTCGCGTGCGCCGGGTGCCGCTGGCAGATCGCCTGCCAGTGCCGCCGGTGTTCTCTCCTGCTCAACTCTCTCCTGTTCTACTCTCTCGCCGCAAAGCGGCGCCGGGCATTCTATCCCCGCCGACAGGGCCTCACAAGGAAGGGGCGCCTCCGGCCGATCCGCCGATAACTGCCTGCCGGTACACGTCTTCCACCGCGTCGGTCATCTGCTCGATCGTGGCTACATTCCCCGACCGGCAAGCCTCCGGGCAGCGCCGCACATGCTCCATCGCACCCGCAAGCCCCTCGACCGATCCGGGCTCGAACAGCTGCCTCTCGTCGGCCACCTGCTCGACCATCCCGCCGATCCGGCTGGCCACCACCGGTACGCCCGCCGCCTGCGCCTCCAGTACCACGTACGGGTAGTTCTCCGGCCAGACGCTCGGTACCGCCAACATATCCAGGCCCCGCAGGAACGCCGGCATCCGCGCAGCTGGCAAGGGCCCCACGAACTCCACCTTCAGGCCCGCCGCCGTCTCCTGCAGCCTCCGCCAGTACGTGGGATCACTTGGCGGCCCGGCCAGCCGGACCGTCGTATCCCGCCACCCCAGCTGCCGCACCGCCTCCAGCAGCAGGTGTGGCGCCTTGTGCGGTGCCAGCACCCCCGCGTAGCCCACCGTCAGCCGATCCGCCGGGATCGCAGCGGTTGCTGCCGGCCGTGGATCGTCGAACCATTCACGAGGCAGCCCATTCGGAATCACCCGCCACCGCTGGTGCGAGATCCGCGGGGCCAGGACTCGGCTGATCGCCTGCGACGGGAAGATGATGCAGCGGCTTGCCTCCAGGCATGACAGCAGGATCCGCCTTCGCAACGGCCACCGCGCCATGTCCGCTGCGGTCATGCCCTGCATGGCCGCCCGCGCGTAACAAGCCGCCAGGCCCAGCCCCGCCAGGCTCTTCGGCAGTCGCGCCAGTCCCCGCGCCCACCGCCGCGGGTTTCCGCCCAGGATGCAGCGGACGCACTTGGCCCAATCGCACGTCCCGTCGCATACCGCACCGTCCGGCGGCAGCAGCGTCGACTGCGGGCAGATCCACCAGCAGTCGTGGACCGTGACCACCACGGGCAGCCCCAGTTGCCGGCTGGCCATCATGATCCCAGCGCCCACGTGGGCCGCCCCGCTGACGTGTACCAGGTCCGGCGCGTGTTCCCCGAGCCACCGCCGTACCTTCCCCGGCGCAGTCCCGACGACGGTCATCCATCCGCGCGAGGGATAGGCCAGCAGGTTCCGCCCCGCGTCGACAACCTCTCCCAGACGCATGGGCCGGTCCAGCCGCAGCGGGTCGCCCGCCAGGTAGCTCACCCGGTGGCCGCGTTGCGCGAGACACTCCCCCAGCGAGTCGACGTACCGTTCCGCCCCCTGGTTGTACGAGCGCCCATCTGCGTGGTCACCAGCAGGATCTTCACGGCTCGGACCCGACGGCTTGCGGCTGCGGCGCATCGAAGTTGATCCGCTCCCGGACGATGACCAGCGGCCGCTTGCGGACCTGGAAATGGATGGCGCTGATGTACTCGCCCATCACGCCCAGGAAGAACAGCTGCACGCCCGCGAAGAAGAACACCGCCACGATCAGGGTCGCGATGCCCGGGCTCACCAGGTGCGTGTGGAACGCCAGGGCCAGGATCAGGCTGTAGATCGCATAGCCGATGCTCAGGACCGAGATGCTCAGCCCGATGAACATCGACATCCGCATCGGCAGGTTCGTAAACGAGATCAGCCCGTTGAGCGCCTGGTCGATCAGCAGGTACATCTTCGCCTTCGAAATGCCCTTGGCCCGCGCCTTCCACGTGTACGCGATCCCCGTGGACCGGAAGCCGCAGCCCGCGATCATCCCCCGCACGTACGGGTAGTAATCATCGTGCTGGCGCAGCGCCTCGATCACGGCCTTGTCCACCAACTGAAACTCGCCAACGTCCGGGGGAATGTGGATGTCCGCCACGCGGGTCACAAGGCGGTAGTACGCCCTGCGGATGTTCCGCATCACGAAACTCTCCTCCCGCTTGCTGCGGATCCCGTACACGATCTCGTGACCGTTCTCCCACTCCCGCACGAAATCGACGATCACCTCCGGCGGGTCCTGCAGGTCGGCCGGTAGAAACACGACCACCGCGTCCCCCGAAGTCTCCAGGATGCCATTGAAGTTCGACCGCATCGGCCCGAAGTTCCGGGCGTTGAGGATCACCTTGACCCGCCTGTCCGCCGCCGCCAGCTCCCGCAGGATCTCCACCGTGCGGTCGCGCGAGCAGTTGTCGCAGAAGATGTGCTCGTAGTCATAGTTGGGGAGATTGCTCTCGAAGATCCGCCGGATGGCCGCGTAGCAGTCCTCAACGTTCATCTCCTCGTTGAAGACGGGCGTGACGATGCTGATGAGTTTCTTACGAGACGATTCCATGGCGCTCACCACCGCGAAAGACGAGGGTCTTCATGGCCCAGTAATTGAACAGCACCACAAACGGCAGGCTCAGCGCCTGCCCCGACAGCGAATCCACCCCGCCTGCCCGGCAGAACGCCTCGAGCAGGCACAGGTTGAACACGTACGACGCACCGTAGACGGCCACGAAACGCGGCAGCAGGCCCGCCGCTCGGTTCCCGAAAACAACCGACCCGGTCGTCACGAAGTTGAACAGCACGCCGATGATGACCGTCGCCAGCAGCGCCACGAACCGCGGCAGTCCCACCACGATGAACAGCGCGTACACGCCGTAGCCGAACGTCGTGTTCACCGCGCCGATCACCAGGAACCGGAAGAACGCCTGTCCCCACATCCTTCGCAGCCACGACTGCCCGATCGGACCGATCCCCATGCTACGTCCCCTTCATCGGGATGGGAAGGGCTTGCGGCTCCATCTCCGTCATCGGCTGACCAAACGCGATTTTCGGATAGGCGTTCGCCATCGTGTCCACCATCACCTGCAGCAGGGCCGGACCGGACCCGTCCTGCATCAGCTTTCCCACGGCGGCCTCCACCTCCTCCGGTTGCCGTACCGTTTCAGCCGCAATCCCGTACGCCGACGCCACCCGCGCAAAGTCCGGCGCTGTACCCCCACAGCGTCGACTCGTACCGCTCGTGGAAATAGCTCTGCTGGAACTGCCGTACCATCCCCAGGCACCCGTTGTTGATCACCACCATCTTCAGCGGCAGTCCGTTGCGCACCACCGTCTGCAACTCTTGGATGCTGCACTGGAATCCGCCGTCGCCAGCAATCACCACAATCGGCTGGCCCGGTCGCGCAAGCGCCGCGCCGACCGCCGCCGGCAGGGCGAACCCCATCGATCCCATCCCGCCGGAGGTCAAGAACAACTGCTCCTGCCCCAGCTCCAGCGACTGCGCTGCCCACATCTGATGCTGCCCTACGTCCGCCACGAAGGCCGCCGCCCCGCTCGCCGCCCGCGACACCTGGTGCATCAGGCGATTCGGATTGATCCCCGCCGATCCCGCCAGCTCGTTGGTGTCGGGCCACGCCGCCCGCAGCGCCGCGATCTCCGCCAGCCACTCGGACCTGTCCGCCTGACGCATCCCTTCGCACGCCTCAAGGACCTGCCCGATGAACTCCCGCAGGTGGCATACGATCGCCCGGCAGCCGCCCACCCGGTTGTTGATCTCGCCCGCATCCACGTCCACATGGTAGATCGTCCGGCCCGCCTGGAACGCCGCGATGTCCGAACCCGTCTGACGGATGTCCAGTCGGCTGCCCAGCACCAGCAGGAAATCGGCCCGGCCCAACGCCAGGTTGGCCCAGCGGTTGCCGTACGTCCCGATCAGTCCCACCCGCAGCGGGTGCCCAAACGGCAAGGCATCCACAGCCAGCAACGAATTGACCACCGGCACCTGGCACCGGGTAGCCAGCGCCCGAAGAGGCCCCGTCGCCCGTGCCGCCCGCACCCCGCCGCCCGCCAGGATCAGCGGCCGCTCCGCCCGCGCAGCGCCTCCAGCATCTCCTCGATCGCTTGCCCGTCCGCTCGCCCTTCAGACGGACCGGCCGGTCCCCCCTCCGCCGCCGGCGAGATGTCCGCCCGTTGCACGTCCATCGGCAGGTCCACGAGTACCGGCCCGGGCCGCCCCGAAACCGCTAGCTGGAACGCTTCCCGCAGCAGTCCCGGCACTTCCTCGCCGCGCTGCGCCTGCCAGGCCGCCTTCGTGATCGGCCGGGCCATCGAGACGATGTCCGTCTCCTGGAAACCCAACTGCCGGACTGGCCGCGTCCCTTTCTGCTCGTTTCGGTTCACCTGGCCCGTGATGAAGACCGCGGGCGACGAATCGAAATAGCAGCTGCCGATGCCCGTCAGCAGGTTCGTCGCGCCGGGGCCGCTCGTGGCCATCGCTACCCCCGGCGCCCCCGACACCCGTCCCATCGCGTCCGCCGCGAACGCCGCCGCCTGTTCGTGGTGCACGCAGATCGTCCGCACCCGTCCCAGGCGATGCAGGGAATCTAACAGATGCGTGATCATCCCCCCGACCATCTCGAACACGCACGGTACCCCCTGCGCCTCGAGAAACTTCGCTACATAGTCAGAGGTCTTCACTCACATCTCTCCGTGTCTCGGTGTCTCCGTGGTCAATCAGAACGTCATCTTGTCAGGAGCCCTGGCCGTCCAGGATCTCCCGTATGCACCGCGAGACGTACCCCACCTGCTCCCGCTTCAGGCACACCCCGCTCGGCAGGTTGATCGCCCGCTGGCTGATCCGCACCGAGACCGGCTGCGCGGTCTGCTTGACCGGCCAGTACGGGTACTGGCTGATCGTCGGAAAGACCGGCCGGGTGTCCACGTTCCGCTTCTTGAGCACCGCCATCACGTCGTCCCGCGAGAGCGGACACTTCTCGTCCAGCAGGATGCTCGTCATCCAATAGATGCTCCGGGCCCAGCTCGCCTCGCGGTTCAGCGTGATGTGCGGCACGCCCCGCAGGTCCTGCTCGTACCACGTGAAGATCCGCCGCTTGGCCTCGACCAGCTCCTCCGCCCGCTCGATCTGCCCCAGTCCAATGGCGGCCTGGATGTTGGCCATCTTGTACTTCCAGCCCAGCTCATCGATCCAGAACGTGCCCGGAACCCGCCCCTGGTCCCAGATCTTGTGCGTCCGCTCGTAAAGATCGTCGTCGTTCGTGACGAACATCCCGCCTTCGCCCGTTACCAGCGAGCTTGCGCCTTGGAAACTGAAGCACGCCGCGTCACCGAACGAGCCTGTCCGCTTGCCCTTGAACTCCGCCCCGATCGAAGGGGCCGCGTCCTCCAGCACCCGCAGCTTGTGCGCCCGCGCAATCTGCAGGATCCGGTCCATCCTCGCCGGGTGGCCGTACAGGTGCACCGGCATGACCACCTTCGTCCTCGGCGTGATCTTCGACTCGAACGAGTCCGCGTCCAGGCACCAGCTGTCCGGCTCGACGTCCGCGAACACCGGCGTGGCGCCCGTGTAGAACACCGCGTTGGCCGTCGCCACCCACGTGATGTCCGGCACGATCACCTCGTCGCCCGGCCCGATCCCCAGCGCCAGTCAGCGCCATGTGCATCGCCCCCGTGCACCCGGAGGTCGCCAGGGCGTGCTTGACGCCGATGTACTCCGCGAACGCCTCCTCGAACTTGTGCAGGTACTTGCTCCACTGGTGGTTCCAGCCGTACCGCGCGGCGTCGTACGCGTAACTCGTCTCTCGCGCCGAAATCGACGGCCCAGCCGTCAGGATCTGCTGCGACCCGTCCACCTTCCGGTTCGAGGCGTACACCATTCTCAGGAAGCGCTTGTCCGCGGGGGCCTTGTCCTGCGGCTCGATCGGCTTGTAACTGATCGTCTGCCCGTCGATGTGCTTGCGCAGCGGGCTGCGAGCATCGTCCTGGAACCCCAGCCGCCGGTAGAACGACACCGCGTGCTCGTTATCGTCGAACACCCGCAGGAAGATCGTCGCGGGCCCGATCATCTCCTCAGCCCAGTCGATCACGGCCATCATCGCCCGGCGCATGATCCCCGGACAGCCGTCCTTGACGCCCCGCACGACGTTGTCGATCTCCATCTCGCAGTCTGTTGTTGACCGCGCTGGCGTAGCCCAGGTGCCCCACCGGTTTGCCGTGCCTGTCCAGCACGAGAAAGAGGATCCGGTCCTCCTTGTCCAAGAGCAGGTTCCGCAGCCACCGCCGCGTCCCCTCCTGCGTGACCGGAAACTGCGTCGGGTAGGCGAATGCGTTCTCCGCCCGCCAGCGGCCCAGCAGGCCGATCATGTCCTCGTCGTCCGCGTGCAGCTCGCAAATCGGCACGAGCATCCCCTGGTCGTCCACCAGCCGGATGCCCTTGGTGAACAGATCGTCCAGCCGGCACGTCTGTTTCAGAAACGAAAAGTTCTTGCGGACCGCCGCCTTGTAGGTCTCAACCGTCCTGTTCATCAAGCAGCTCCTTCTAAGGACGCCACGCCTGCGGCGTCTGCAGGCGCGCTCTCGCCGTTGCCGTCCACGAGCCCGAAGCGCCAGCGAGAGTATCCGTTGCCGTTGCTGTCATTCCGAGGGCCATTCGGCCGCTGCTGCGTAGATCCCGCCTTCCAGGCCCGAGGAATCCAGTCTTTGACGTCTGCGGTACCTACCCGTGGCGCCAGCCGGTCGGCTGCCGCCAAAGGCCTCAAGCACCCAAGGCATCCCCGCCTCCTGCCCCCGCGCTCCCTTGGGGCCCTTGGCGGCCATTCGTTGTTGCCGTTCTTGCGCGTCTTGTTGTTCTTGCGCCTCTTTGCGGCTGTCCTGTCTTTGCTGTTGTCTTACATCTTGCGCTTCTTGTGGCCGGGTGTCGCGAACGCCCGGATCGTCTCCACCACGTACCCCAGGTGGCACTCCGTCAATCCCGGGTACACCCCCAGCCAGAACACGTGGTTCATCACGAAGTCGCTCTTGGCCAGGTCGCCCACCTGCCGCCGTTCGATGTCCTTGAACCCCGGCTGCCGCAACAGGTTCCCCCCGAACAGCAGCCGCGTCCCGATCTTCTTCTCGTTCAGGTGCCGCACCAACGCATCCCGCGTGAACGCCCCCCCCGGCCGCACGGCTAGCGGAAACCCGAACCAGCTCGGCTGCGACCCCGGCGTCGCCTCCGGCAGCACGAAATGCTCCTCCAGCGGCCGCAGCTGAGCCTGCAGGAAGTCGAAATTCCGCCGCCGCGCGGCGATGAATCCCGCCAGCTTCTTCAGCTGCGACAGCCCCACCGCTGCCTGCATGTCCGTGGCCTTGAGGTTGTAGCCGATGTGCGAGTACACATATTTGTGATCGTAGCCATGCGGCAGCTCCCCCAGCTTCCGCGCGAACCGCCGCTTGCACGTATTGTCCTTGCCCGGCTTGCACCAGCAGTCCCGCCCCCAGTCGCGGAACGACTCCACCAGCTGGCGGATCAGGCCGTCGCTGGTGACCACCGCGCCGCCCTCGCCCATCGTGATATGATGGGCTGGGTAGAAACTCAATGTCGCCACCTGCCCGAAAGTCCCCACCTTCCTGCCGCCGTAGGTCGCCCCCAACGCGTCGCAGCAGTCCTCGATCAGCCACAAATCGTGCCGGTCGCAGAACGCCTTCACCGTCGCCACGTCGAACGGATTGCCCAGCGTGTGCGCCAGAAACACCGCCCGCGTCCGGTCGCTCCGCGCCGCCTCCAGCTGGGTCGCATCCACCTGGTACGTCGGGACCGTCACGTCCACGAACACCGGCACCAGCCGGTTCTGGATGATCGGGCTGACCGTCGTAGGGAAGCCCGCGGCCACCGTGATCACCTCGTCCCCCGGCCGAAGCGCCGCTCGCCCAGCTTCGGCGACGTCAGGCACGAGATCGCCAGCAGGTTCGCCGACGAGCCCGAGTTCACCAGGCTCGCGTGCTTCGTCCCCACCACCTCCGCCAGCCGGCATTCGAACTGCTCCGCGAACCGTCCCGTGGTCAGCCAGAAGTCCAGCGACGAATCGACCAGGTGCTGCATGTCCTCGGCGTCGAACACCCGCCCCGCGATCGGCACCGGCGAGGCCCCCGGTACGAACTCCCGCGCGGCGAACGCAGCCTCGTGATACTCCTTCACGAGCCGCAAGATCCGCTCCCGCAATTCGTTCGCACGCTCACTCATCTGCCGACCTCGCCCGCCGCCTCGTACGCCTCGATGTCCGCCAGGCACTGTTGCCGCATCCCGCCCGCGCCCGTCTCCGCAAATGCCCGGTACCACCGCGCCGTCCGCGCAACCGTCTCAGCCAGGTCCCACCGCGGCCGCCACCCCAGCTTGTGCAGGGCCTTCTCGATCGACAGCCGCAGCACAGCCGCCTCGTGCAGCTCCTTCGCGTCGCTGACGTCCTGCCACCGCCCGCTGCCCCAGGCCTCGATGAACATCTCCACCAGCCGCTGGACCGGCGCGTCCCCGCCCGGCAGCGGGCCGAAGTTCCACGCGTCGCACCAGCCGGCCTCCTGCGTCGTCAGCATCTTCGCCGCCAGCGACAGGTATCCGTTGAGAGGCTCCAGCACGTGCTGCCATGGCCGGACCGCCCGCGGGTTGCGCACCGGCACCGGCGCACCCGCCGCCAGGTGCCGCACGATGTCAGGCACGATCCGGTCCGCCGACCAGTCGCCTCCGCCGATCACGTTGCCCGCCCGCGCCGACGCTACCTTCACACCATGCCGGGCCAATCCCTTGGCCGGAAAGAACGACCGTCGATAGGCCGCCGTCACGATCTCCGCGGCGCCCTTGCTCGCGCTGTACAGGTCGTGCCCGCCCATCGCGTCCACTTCCCGGTAGCCCCACACGTGCTCGCGATTCTCGTAGCACTTGTCCGTCGTCACCACCACCACCGCGCACGGCCGGCCAAGCGTGCGGACCGCCTCCAGCACGTTCGTCGTCCCCAGCACGTTGGTCTCGACGGTCTGGCGCGGGCAGCGGTAACTCTCCCGGACAATCGCCTGCGCCGCCAGGTGGAACACCACGTCCGGGCTTGCCGCCCGCATCGCCCCCGCCACGCGCTCGTAGTCCCGCACGTCCGCCTCATGATGGCAGGCCAGCACGTCCCGCACCTTCGAGGCCGCAAAGTTGCTCGGGTCTGTCGATGGCGGCAGTGCGTACCCCGTTACCTTCGCCCCCAGCTGATGCAGCCAGAATGGCCAGCCACGAGCCCTTGAACCCCGTGTGACCCGTAAGGAACACGGACCGGCCGGCGAAGACATCCGCCCGGGCGACACTCATTTCCAGAGTCTCCAGGGGGCGTGGCCGGAGTCCCACATCTCGTTGATCGCCTTGTAGTCGCGGTACGTGTCGATGCAGAAGAAGAACCCCTCGTGCCGGAACGCCATCAGCTGGCCCTCGCAGGCCAGCCGCTCCAGCGGCGCCCGTTCCAGCACGCACTCGTCCCCGTCCAGGTAGTCGAACAGTCGGCGGTTGAACACGAAGAACCCCGTGTTGATCCAGCTGTCCAGCTGCGGCTTCTCGTCGAACCGTCTTACCTGGCCCCGCTCGCCCACGTCCAGCACGCCGTAGCTGCTCCGCGGCTTGGTCGTCGTCAGCGTCGCGGTCTTGCCGTGACCCTTGTGGAACTTGATCAGATCCGGGATGTTCACGTCCGACAACCCGTCCCCGTACGTCACCAGGAACGTGTCCCCGTCCACGTACCGGGCGATCCGCTTGATTCGGCCGCCCGTCATCGTGTTCTGGCCCGTATCAGCCAGCGTGATCTGATATCCCTGCTCCTTGTGCCCGTCGTGGAAGGCGATCTGGGGTCTATTGCCGAGGCAGATCGTAAAATCGTTGTTCATCGCCTCGTAATTGAGGAAGTACTCCTTGATCATGTTCCCCCGGTAGCCCAGGCACAGCACGAACTCGTTGAATCCATAATGGGCATACATCTTGAGGATGTGCCACAAGATCGGGCGGCCGCCCACGTCGACTAGCGGCTTTGGACGGAATTCCGTCTCTTCCCGCAGCCGGGTACCCATACCGCCGCACAGAATGACGACTTTCATGCCCGCGCCTTCTCTGTCAGTCTCCCCGTGCCGTGCGCAGAACACCCTAGGTCCGCGCGTTTGGTGAACAGCCTGCCGGTTCCCGGGCCGGCGAATCGACCGGCAAGTCTACAGGCATAACAGAGCAGTCGCAAGTTCAGACCCCCGTCGTCCTCCCCGGCCCAAGGCATCTGCCCATTTTCAGACACAAACAGTCGGTCAGACCTGGCCGCCCAGCGCCGCCTCGTAGCATGCAATCGTCTGCCGCGCGCACCTTTTCCACGTAAACTGCGCACTTCGGGCCGGCCCGCGGCCGGCCCAGAGCTTGCACCAGCCGTCATCTTGCGCCATTCGTTGCATGGCCGCCGACCACGCTGCCGCGTTCCGAGGATCCAGCAACACCCCAGCATCCCCCACAACCTCCGGTATTGATGCTGTATTCGATGCGATTATCGGACTGCCACACGCCATCGCCTCCAGCGGCGGCAGGCCGAACCCCTCGTACAAACTCGGCCAGACCAGCGCTGTGCACGCCGCGTACAAATCCGCCAGATCCTCGTCACTGACATACCCCAGCAGCCTAACCTCCTCCCGCGCCGCGCTTTCAGCGCTTCAGCCAGCCCCTCCGCCCGCCAGCCCCACCCACCCGCCAGCACCAGCGGACACGACCGCCGCACCGGGTCCGGCAGCGCGGCATGGGCCTCCAGGAGCATCTCCACGTTCTTGCGAGGTTCCAGTGTCCCGGCAAATAGGAAGAACCGCTCCGGCAATCCCAGCCGCTGGCGACACGCCTGCCGCGACGCTTCCCCTCGCGGGCCGAACACCGGCCGGGCGGCCTGCAGCGTTACGTCGATCTGCCCCGGGGCGATCCCTAGGAGGTCCACCATCTCGCGCTTCGTGAACTCGGACGCGGCGATGAACCGGCGCGTCTGCCGGCTGCCCCGCTCGAACTCCCGTTCGTACCACCGGATGCGGTCCTGCGGATGCCACTGCGGGTGCCGCACGACCGACAGGTCGTGGATCGTCGTGACCGTCGGGACGCCGCAGCGGATCGGGATGTGGTTCGGCTCGTGGTACAGGTCGTACCGCCGGGACCGCCACCGGAACAGCGCCTCGTACGGCCTCTCCAGCAGCCGCCGCGCCACGCCCTTCGCCTTCTGGCTGACTGCCGAGGGTCGCTGTGGGGCGCACGGCCCAGATGCGACAGGCAATTCACCGGGTCCAGCCTGGTGCCGCCCGGGCAGGAGCTCCGTCAGGAAGGGATGGACCTCGAACTCGCCGGCCTCGGCCTGCAGGGCCCGGAGCAGCTGCGAAACGTACTGCCCCACGCCGGTGAGAGGCTTGAACAGCACCCGGTCGTTTAGAATCACGCGCGTCATGACTGGGGTAGGTGGGAATCGAACCCACACGACCTTTCGGTCACGGGATTTTAAGTCCCGAGCGTCTGCCGTTCCGCCACTACCCCATGGGTATTTCCGACACGGAACCCGCTTGTTGTACTCCCGGTTCCGCTCGTTGTCCACAAATGGGTATACTGTCTGATAGGTCCGGCCGTCCTCTCTCGCTCATGTGCCTGGAGCATGTGCCGGTCCCGCGGATTTCAGGAGGCGGCGTCGTGAAACAAGTCTTGGCAGTGCTGGTGGTTCTGGCGACGGCCTCGGCGGTGCGGGGCTATACGGGGGCGAGCATCTCGGCGTACGACATCCAGCCGGCCGACGTGCCGGGGCCCCAGCCGATCCGCGTGTTCCCCGTGCCGGCGGCAGCCAACATGCCCGGGGCGCAGTTGCTCTACGACAACTCGGCCTGGCTGGGGTTCAGTGCCAACTACATCACGATGGCGAATGCCAACCGCATCACGTTCCCGCTGACGGCTCCGGGCATCACGATCGACACACTGGACTACCAGTATGGCACCGGCAGACCGACCGGCGTGAACAACTCGCTATTCTATTACACGAACACCGAGACCGCTCCAGCCGACAACCGGTTTCCGGCCCACATCCCGCGGCCCGGGCGGTATGCCATGGAGGACTATACGCGCCGTGCAGTTCGTCCTGGACCAGCCTGCCAGGCAGTTCGGCGTGTTCGTGGCCATGAACAGCCATTTCGCCCTGGGACAGCCGCCGTATGACGACAACAATGTGCTGATGTATCCGAGCCGCCAGTTGTGGGTGGCTGTCCTGGGCGATGGCGACACATTCGCTACCGCTCAGATGCAGCAGGTTTTCGTCGGGAACCTCTATGCCCCGTTCATTCAGGTGACGTACAACGCCACGAGCCCGATCCGGTCGGTGTGCGTAGTGCAGGATGCGGAGGTGGAGTACAACGCGCCGTTCGGGTTCTTCGATCCGTACAGCGTGGCGCCGGTTCCGGGCAACGTCGACGGGGACGGCCACGTGGACGTGATCGACCTGCTGTGGCTGGTCGAGACCTTCGGCAAGTCCGTCGGCGACCCGGGCTACAACGCCGCCTGCGACTTCAACTACGACGATACCGTGGATGTGATCGACCTGCTGACGATGGTCGAGAACTTCGGAATGTAGGCAGCCCAACGGTTTCAAGGTGTATCGGTCGGCCGCGTCGTCGTCGCACCCTTCATCTTCTTGAGCACCAGGTACCGCTGCCACGCCCCGAGCTGAAGACGATATGTTCAGCTCGTTCCGGTATGCCTGCAACGCCGCGTCGTACCGCCCGCGGGCCTCGTGGATTCGGCCGATGTGGTAGTGGACGTTCGGGGCGTACGGCGCGTCGCGGGCCAGCTGCTCCAGCCGGGCCAGGGCTTCGTCCATCTTGCCCGCTCGGTAGTCCACCAGGGCGCGGTTGAGGGCCAGGCGGGCGTCCTTCGGGCGGTAGGCCAGGGCCTCATCCAGCACCGATCGGGCCTCGTCGAACCGCCCCAGCATCGACAGGCTTACCCCCAGGCGAAGACCCAGGTCGGCGGAAAGGTCCGCGACTTCGCGTCCACTTCGAGCCCGACGCCTCCGGCTGACTCGTCACCGCCCGTTCCGCCATGCGGCGCCTGCAGACCGCCTCCGCCTGCTGCCACTGCTGGCCGGCCATGAGCGCATCGATCTCGTCGAGCATCGTACGCTGCGGATCGCCGCGGAAGATGAGCAACACGGTCAGTACGAGGGTGATCAGCGCCGCCCCGCCCGCCGCCATGGCAACCGGTCCCATCCAGCGAGCGCCGCCGGGGCAGGGAGGAGGTTCGGGGTTTGCATCGGTCAAAGGCATCGCAGTTGTTCCAGGGGCAACCCTTCGCGATACGGTTCAGTCGTCCCGACGGGACTCAACAACGAAAGAAGAATACGCAAGGTGCCGGGCGTACCCGGGTCCCAGGCTTGAAAGCCTGGTCTAAAGTCACTTGTCCCTCCGGGACAGCCAGGCCAGCGGCAGTTGGTCAGCGGCAACGGCTGTTTCCTGAACCCTGAACCCCGAACCCTGAACCCTGAACCCTGAACCCTGAACCCTGAACCCTGAACCCTGAACCCCGAACCCTGAACCCTGAACCCTGAACCCTGAACCCTATCCTTTCTTCCCGCAGCACTTCTTGAACTTCAAGCCCGACCCGCATGGGCACGGGCCGTTGCGATCCGGCCGGGTCGGCGGCATGCCGGCCCCGGACGCGCCGCTCGCGGCGGGTCTGCGCATCGGCTGTCCCTGCGCATCCAGCAGGATCGCCCGCGGCTCCTGCCGCCTCGTGTACTCGTCCCGCGCGGTCCGCGGCGGCAGGCCCCGCCGCAGCGCCGTCGCGATCGCTGCCATCCGGTCGTACGAGTGCTCGAAGAACATCCGGTACCCTTCGCAGAACCAGTTGTGCCGATTCGGCTCGCCCTCGACCGCGACGATCCGGTGCTTGCAGCAGCCGCCGTTGCAGCTGGGCAGGTACGAGCACTCGCGGCACATCCGCGTCAGGGCCGTCTTCTTGGCCCGGCCGAACTCCATCTGCTCCGGCGCGTTGACCATCTCGTGCAGGCACTTTCTGTGGATGTTGCCGCGCAGGTCAGAGGGGAACGGATAGTGGTCGCAGGCGTACACGTCACCGTTGTGCTCGAGGATCAGCGCCCGCCCGCACGTCGGCATGTGGATGCACAACGAGGGCGAGACCCCCAGGTGCGCCGCCAGCGTCTGCTCGATGATCTGCACGAAGATGCTGCCGATGTTGTGCTCGAACCACAGGTCGAAGACGCGGCAGAGGAACCGGCCGTACTGCTCGCCCGTGATCGCCTGCGGGATCGGCTCGAAGGTCGTGCGGTCATATTCCAGCAGCGGGATCAGCTGCACGTGCCGCAGACCGGCGTTGGTCAGGAAGCGGTACACCCCGTCCGGATCATGCACGTTCGCCGCACTCAGCACCACCAGCGAGTTGAACTCCACCCCGTGCTTGCGCAGCAGCCTCAGACCTCGCTGCACCTTCTCGTGCGAGCCCTCGCCAGCCGGCGTCCGCCGGTACTTGTCGTGGTAGCCAGCCGGCCCGTCGACCGACAGCCCGATCAGGAACCCGTGCTCGCGGAAGAACTCGCACCAGGCGTCATCCAGCAGCGTCCCGTTGGTCTGCAGGCTGTTTTCGATTGTCTGGCCCGGCCGGGCGTGCTTCTTCTGGATGGCCATCGCCTCGCCGAACCACTTCAGCCCCACCAGCGTCGGCTCGCCGCCCTGCCACGCGAAGGAGATCTGCTGCAGCGGGCGGTCCAGGTACTGCCGGGCGAACAGCTCGTAGGTCTCCAGGCTCATGTGGAAGTCGCCGGAGTGTCCGGGCTGGCTGCGGTACATGTCGATGGTGGGCAGGTAGTAGCAGTAGGCGCACTGGAGGTTGCAGACCCCGCCGATGGGCTTGACCATCACGTGGTAGTCGTGGCTGAGCGGCTCCGGGACCACAACGGGCTCAAAACGTCTCATGCGGGGCATTATACGGCAAAGCCCGGCGGATGTTAGGCTGGCCGCAGGCCTGTCCGTTGTCCGTGGCCAGTCGTCCGTCGTAACAGCGAAACACCTCGGCCTGAGGCGCGCCGTACCTATGGATTGCGTAGGCTGTCACGATGGAGTGCGGCGGCCATGACGCCGCTTTGCAATCCGGCGTTTCCTCCGCGTCGGGAGCGTGGCACCGGCTGCGTCAGTGAAAGCGGTGTCGCCGCTACCGCACTCCATAGCGCCGGGTGTTATGCCCTGCCGCTGCGCACAAGGGGCGTGACAAATCTTTCGGGAAGAGGATAAAGGCAGTATAAAGTACGAGGTGTTGTGGAGAAGGATGATGGATAGCCCCAAGGAGGGGGCAGGAGTATTGTGCCATGGAACGGCTTCCGAAGATGTGCGAGACGGCCTACGTTGAAGCGATGCGGGCGGAGTTCGAGCGGGTGATGAAACAGGTGGCGGAGGCGGTCAACCAGGCCCCGGAAGGTCAGGTGATCGACGCCTCGGAAGAGCGGGTGCGGGATCTGCTGGGGGACTTTCGAGCGAAAGCCTACCAGACGGCGGTGCAGATGCGAGTGGATGCGGCGGAAGCCGCTTTTTCCCCCGGTGGACCGCCAGACGCACCAACCCCAACGGGACAAGGGGCGAAGTCCGCATAACCGGCTGACCGTCAACGGGCCGGTAACGGTTCAGCGACGTCATTACTACAGCCGCACCGAAGGTACCATTACGCCCAGCGATGCATTGCTGGATGCGGCGGAGGCGATGGTCAGCCTGGGGGTGCGGGAGATGTGCTCGCGTCTGAATGCCGGGGCCAAGAGTTTTGCCAAGGCGGCCGAGAACCTGGTCCGGGCGGCACAGATTCCCCTGAGTCGCGAGACACTGCGCAAGATCGTGGAGAACGACGGGAAACTGGCGTTTGAGTTAAGCCAGACGGGGGATTTGGCTGTGGCGTGGACGGCCCGGGACTGTCCAGGCCCGCAAGGCAAGTCGCTGGTGTATCTGAGCAGCGATGGCTTCACGGTGCCGCTGATCACGGACGCCGAGAAGCATCAGAGGCGTCAGCAGACGCTACAGCGACGACGGCGTTGCGGTAAGAAGCGCCAGCCGTTGTCGAGGCTCAAGCGGGGGACGGACCAGCGGTACAAGGAATTCAAGGCGGTGGCGTTCTATGACCATAGGATGGACCACCGCCTGGTGTCGGTGACCAAGGGGGACTGCCAGCAAGCGGGCAAACTGATGCGTCGGGACGCCGAGCGAATCGAGTTTGCCTTGGCCAGCGAGCGGGTGGGCAACATCGACGGCGGCCCGTGGATCATCGGGCAGATCCACAAGCGGCGGATGCCGATGACGGCGACGGGGTTGGACTTCTATCACTTGAGCCAGAACGTACACAAGGCACGGCGTGCGATCTTCGGAGAGGAAGATGGGGCCGGCAAACAGCGGACCGGACAGTTGCTGCACGTGGCCAAGCATGAGGGCTACGAGCCGTTGTGGGAGCAGTTGCTGGCGTTACGCAAGCAAAGCCGGGGCCCAGTCAAGCGTAAGGCGGCCGATGGGCTGCTGAACTACGTGTCGGATCGGCGAGAGATGATCCAGTATCCGGAGTTTCTGGCGCATGGCTGGCAGATCGGCAACGGGCCGATCGAAAGCCAATGTCGGGTGGTTCCGGACCGGGTCAAGGGACCGGGCAAACGCTGGGATGCGGACAATGCCGAGGCGGTGATGGCCTTGGAGGCGGTGGATCAGAGCAATCTGTGGTCGAATCTCTGGGCGATTGGCCTGCATCACCGAAATTGAGGCCCTCCCGGAAGTTTTGCCACGCCCCGCACAAGGCTGTTTGGATTATTCTGTTGACGCAACGGTAACTGCGGGATATATTGGGAGACTAGCAGCGGTGTCGGCGGGGGAACGCCGCGCATCCTGAGCCACTCGCCTGGCGCATGATGCCCGCTGCAAGTACCTGTCAAGCCATTTGTTAGTCTGTCGGGCCAGTTTCGGACTGGCGAATGTGTATTTGGAGGCGATTGCTCTCTTCCGCTGGGACCGTGTCAGTCGTCCGGTCGGCAAGCGGACACTTTCATATGGGAGGGGGCATTCGTCGCAGCGTCTTCAAAGGGGCCCGGCAGGGCGTCCTGTCGGCAGAGGGTGTGTGCGAAGAAGGGAGAACGAAGCATGAGGAAGACAGCCCTGTTGTGCCTATTGCTCCTGTCAGTCTGCCCGGTGACCGGGGGGACGGTGGTCCAGGCCGCGATCTCCTATTTCACGATCAGCGCAACCGGCACCCAGGAGACGCCCGCGAACGCAAGCGGGGCGGTCGGCGGCGGTATCGCCGCATTCGATGACGTCGCCAACACCATCAACATCAACCTGTTTTTCGCAGGGTTGACCAGTCCTGCCACAGCGTCCCACATACATGATGGGGCGCCCGGCGTACCCGGTCCGGTCATTGTCAGTTTTGTCCCATTCACGCCTGCTGCGACTGCCGGGAGCATCGTCGGCGGCCCGTTGGCCTTTCCCGTCGCGAACATCCCCGATCTGCTGGCCGGAAAGACCTACTTCAACATCCATGACTCGGTTTACCCGGGCGGCGAGATTCGCGGTCAGTTGGTGCCGACGCCCGAGCCTGCAAGCATCGGCCTGCTCGCCTTGGGCACATTGGCGCATTCTATCGAGGCGGCGAGCGAAGCGATAACCATAACAGTCTGTAACGTATCTGTTCAGTTCTCGGCTGGATCGGCCCACAGGTGCTCCGCCCGCCGCGGGACCAGGTGCAGCAGCGGCTTGGGGGGCACCGTGGCGCCTCCGTCGCCCAGCGCCCCAGGCTCTTGCATCTGTTCTTCACAACTGACAACGGACTACGGACCACTGACAACGACCCGCCGTTCCGCCTCTACCTCCAATCCGCTATAATTGCCTTCTCGATACAAGGAGGCCGGCCCTGAAGGTCATCGCCCTGGCGGATTTGCACTTCAATATCCCGCGCTGCCGCGAGCCGGTGCAGGACCAGGCCCGCGAGGTCTGCCGCCGCGGCGCCGAACGTCCTGGTCATCGCCGGCGACACCGCCTCCACCGACATCCGGTTCTTCGAAGATGCCCTGGCCCTGTTCAAGGACTTCCCCGGCCGGCGGCTCCTGGTCCCCGGCAACCATGACATCTGGGTTTTGGCCGCTGATGACTCCCGCAAGCGATACGAGCGCCTGCTACCCGAGATATGCAGCCGGTGCGGATTCGACTATCTCGACGCAGGCCCGGTCTTCCTCGATGGGGTCGCCTTCGTCGGCACGATGGGCTGGTACGATTATTCCTTCCGCGACGAGTCGCTGGCCGTGCCGATCCGCTTCTACGAGGCCAAGGTCGGCCCCGGCGCCGCCGAGGCCCTCCGCCGGCACCAGCACCTGCTGGACGGCCACACCGACGTGACCGACGCGATGAAGCGGATCACCGCGATCTGGCGGGACGGCCAGCACGTCCGGCTGGGCGTAAACGACGACTCGTTTACCGTCGAACTGGCCACCCGCCTGCAGCGCCACCTCGACCAGGCCGCCCGGTGGAGTCGAGCGCATCGTCGCGGTCGTGCACCACCTGCCCAGCCGCGAGATGGCCCCCGACAACCCCGACCCCAACTGGCGCTTCGCCCGCGCGTTCCTCGGCAGCACCTGCTTCGGCCGGATTCTCGACGACCAGCCCAAGGTCAAGTACGTCCTGGCCGGCCACAGCCACTGGCCCCACCGCGAGCAGCGTGCCCACGCCGAATACATCAACATCGGCAGCGGTTACCACCGCAAGCACGAGGTCGAACTGGAGCTTTGATCGGCGTTCTCGGCGCACACAGGGTCAGGCCGTGCCCGTATCGCCTCCAAGCACCCTATCCCTCATCCGCGCCAGTTGCTCCGCTACAAACGGCTCCCCCGCAAACTCGATCTGCCGCACCGGCTTCTTCCCGCCCTCGCTCTCCCTCCTCAGGTACTCCGTCACGTTCATCCACCGGATCACCCCGTCCGACGTCCGGATCACCAGCATCACCGGGTACGCATGCTGCTGCCAATACTCCGCCCACCGCTCGTTCTTGATCCGGAACACCTCCGCCTCATCCCCCTTCCGCTTCCGCAAATACGAATCCCCCGACTTCAGCTGCAGATACACCCGCTTGCCGCTCGCCCGCCCCGCGTGGTCCTTGAACTCGATCTCCCCGTCGATCCCCCAGTCCGAATTCGCCGTAGGCCGGAAGATCTGCCCCGCCTCCCCCGCCACGACGAACGCCTGCCCCACCAGGATCAGCTCCAGGCTCTCGTTGTCCAGGTTGATCTTCGCCCGCTCGTCCATCTCCCGCACCCGCTGCCGGAACTCATCGCTGGCGAACTTCTCCTCGATCAGGTCGATCAGCAGCACCCGCTCCTCGCAGGCCCCGCACACGATATCCTTGAACCCCTTCCCAATCCTCACCTCGATCGCCTTCCGGTTCTCCAGCGGCGTATCGCAGTGCGGGCACACGTACGTCCGCACCCGCGTCACCTCCTGCGCCCGCCCCAGCAGGTGCTCGTGCACGTACTTGATGAAAGTGACCTTCGTGTCCGTCTCCACCCCCGGCTCGAAATACACCACGATCTCTGCCGCCCCCTCCGCCTTCCTCCGCATCAACAACCCGACCCGTCTGCCGCCCGGGGTCTTGAAGTCCGCCGCGTCCTTCCACAACTGGTCCTTCTTGAACCCCTCCGAATAACTCAGCTTCACCACCAGCGTCGCATAGATCTCATCCAGCGCCCCACTGAACCCATACGTCACGAACACGTTCGGATGCCCCGGCAGCCCCGGCCGCTCCCGCCGGAAGTACGAAGGGAACACCAGCATCGTCCCGGCCGGCGTCGTCTCCCGCAGGCACAGCGCCCGGTCCAGGAACGTCTGCGCCATCGCCCGCAGCAGGATCTTCTCATCCGCCCCGCTCAGCCGCCCCATCCCCTTGTAGTCCAGCCGCCCGTCCAGCACCTGCTGCTCCGGCACGCACCCCATCTCATCCGCGTGCTCCCGCGCCATCCGCGCCACCACCGACGCGTACCGGTTGATCTGCTCCGGCTGCAGCAGCACGAACTCCCCGAAGTCCAGCATCCGCACCACCCCCTGCCCCTGCATCAGCCCCACTACCGCCCGCACGTCCTCCGTCCGGACCTCCTCGCCCGGCAGCATCAGTTGCAGCCGCCGCCCCAGTTCCGCCAGCCGGACCAGCGGCGCCTCCTCCTGCTGCAGCTTCACCAGCGCCCCCTTCAGCGCCTTGAACACCTCCGTCGTCGCCGTCCACGGCAGCTCCGCCCACGGGATGCACCCGGCGATCGCCTCCTTCAGCTCCTCGCACCCCGCGCCCGTCTTCGCCTCGGTAAATACCAGCCCCGCGCACCCGTGCTCCTTGCAGAACTCCTCGAACCGTCTCCGGCTGATCGTGATCCCGCCCCGGTCGCACCGCGCAGCCACCAGCAGCCTCCCCGGCGCAATCCCCCGCCCCCTGCCAGCCGCCCGCAGCGCCTTCTCCCAGAACCCGATCGCCTCGAACGGGTTGTCATCCTGCGGGTCAAACACCACCACCCCCAGCGCCGCCTCATCCAGGTACAGCTGGTGGATCAGCCGGTAGTCCGGCTGCCCCGCGAAATCCCACAGCCACACCTCCCGCTCCATCCCCTCCGCCTGTTTCCCCGGCAGGTTCAGCTGCGACACGACCATCCCGTGCGTCGATTCCGTCGCCTCGCACCGTCCCTCGCACAGCCGCATCGCCAGCCCGCTCTTCCCCACCCCGCTCTCCCCCACCAGCACCACCTTGGCGTTGGTGTACCGCGTCCCCGCCCCCTCCCCCACCTCCGGCAGTACCCACACACGTAGTGTCCAGTCCTCAGACCCCGAGATGACCCGCCGCCCGTCCGGATGTATCGCCACGCCCGCGACAAGCTCCGTGTGTCCCTCCAGCGTCGCCAGGCACCGCCCGCCCTCCAGGTCCCAGACCCGCAGGGTATGGTCCCCAGACGGCGAGATGATCCGCCGCCTATCCGGATGCACCGCCACACCGTGGACGTTTCCCGTGTGTCCCTCCAGCGTCGCCAAACACCGCCCCGCCTCCAGGTCCCAGACCCGTAGCGTATGGTCCGCAGACCCCGAGATGGCCCGCCGCCCGTCCGGGTGCACCGCTACGGCTAATATGAAGTCCGTACGCCCCTCAAGCGTCCCCAGGCACCGGCCGTCCTCCAGGTCCCAGACCCGTATCGTCTTGTCGCAAGATCCCGAAATGACCCGCCGCCCGTCCGGATGCACCGCTACGGCATACACGCCATGCGTGTGTCCCTCCAGCCTCGCCAGGCACCGGCCGGCCTCCAGGTCCCAGACCCGTAGCGTATGGTCCTTAGGCGTCGTGACAAAATAACATGACCAATTAACTACATGGGAACGATCGTATAGTTCCAGTCGCCATGGAAGCCAGCCGGAAGAAGGTTGACGTCGGCCAGTTCCTTGGCGGTAACCTTCTTGCGTGTGGGATAGTGACGTCGGTCGAGGGCGGCTTGGACCTGCAGGCCCGCCGTCGTGGTCGTGCTGGCGATGAGTTTGACGATCACCTCGTGGCTGACCAGCGGCCGACCTCGCCAGTTCTGGGTGATATGGCAGAAGAGCCGATGTTCGATCTTGTTCCATTTGCTGGTGCCCGGCGGCAGGTGGCTGACCGTTAGCCGCAAGCCGGTGCGATTGGCCAGTTTTTGCAGCGCGACCTTCCACAAGCGGCAGCGGGCGCCGTTGCTGCCGCCCCCGTCGGCCGTGATGTACAGTTGCTTGGCACGAGGATATCGCGCGTGGCCCATCTTCGACCACCATCGTCCGATGGCGGCGGCCGCGAACTCGGCCGTGTCATGATCGATCCCTACGCTGACCCAGGCTTCGTTGCGGGTCAGGTCATAGACGCCGTAGGGGACGGCCTTGCCCAGATCCTTGTCCAGGAAGTCGTGAACCCGGACTTCCAGAGGTTGGCCCTTGGGCCGCCATTCGCGGCCAGCGTTGCGGAAATCCCCCACCAGTTCCTTCTTCTTGGTGTCCACGGAGATAACCGGCTGGCCCTTCCGCTGAAAGACCCGCACTTGCCGACTGATGTACTCGAACTGGGCGTTGCGGTCCGGATGGTCGCTCCCTTCGCGGACTTTGCGATTGCTCTGGAGGCTGTAGTCCCACGCCCGCAGGAGCCGGTCCACGGTACGGTAACTGGCCGGGCAGCCCCGAGCAGCCAGTTCTTCCGCCAACTTCCGTGTGCTCTTGCAGGTCCAGAGGATGGGAGATTCCGGGTCGCCGCGGGTGGTGGATTCCACCAACGCATGCAGGTCATCCGCCAAGTGGTCATACGTCTGCGTCAGGGGCTTGCGGCCGCCGCCGGGCAGGCGAATGCGACCCGGCCCCGGCTCCGCCGGAGAACGGCCCCTTCGCAAGGTCTGCAATCCGGAGCGAATCGTGTTGCGGGACATCTTGGTGGCTGCGGCCACGGCGCTGATCCCACCCCGCCCCAACGAAGCCGCCTCCACCGCTGCCCACATCCGGCGGGACCGCTCGTTCAGATCCGGTGCCAAAGACAAGAACTTCGTCTGAATCCATTCGACGACTTGTGTGCCCGGCATGCCTCCCATATCGTCATGATGCCGGAACGCAGGTGAAGGAAATTGCTCAAGTTATTTTGTCACGACGCCTAAGACCGAAGGGCGGGCGGCGACGACGTCATGCCGCCCGTCTTTCCTCACCCTTCGGGATTAGCATCAAAGCGATAAATCCCTCGCGGCAACAGCCGCGAGCCGTCAGTGGCCATCGTCGGCAAAGGTGGCCAGAATATCCGGAAAAATGTGGCCATATTTTCCGGAACGCGCACCTTGGGCCGCCATTCGCGGCCAGCGTTGCGGAAATCCCCCACCAGTTCCTTCTTCTTGGTGTCCACGGAGATAACCGGCTGGCCCTTCCGCTGAAAGACCCGCACTTGCCGACTGATGTACTCGAACTGGGCGTTGCGGTCCGGATGGTCGCTCCCTTCGCGGACTTTGCGATTGCTCTGGAGGCTGTAGTCCCACGCCCGCAGGAGCCGGTCCACGGTACGGTAACTGGCCGGGCAGCCCCGAGCAGCCAGTTCTTCCGCCAACTTCCGTGTGCTCTTGCAGGTCCAGAGGATGGGAGATTCCGGGTCGCCGCGGGTGGTGGATTCCACCAACGCATGCAGGTCATCCGCCAAGTGGTCATACGTCTGCGTCAGGGGCTTGCGGCCGCCGCCGGGCAGGCGAATGCGACCCGGCCCCGGCTCCGCCGGAGAACGGCCCCTTCGCAAGGTCTGCAATCCGGAGCGAATCGTGTTGCGGGACATCTTGGTGGCTGCGGCCACGGCGCTGATCCCACCCCGCCCCAACGAAGCCGCCTCCACCGCTGCCCACATCCGGCGGGACCGCTCGTTCAGATCCGGTGCCAAAGACAAGAACTTCGTCTGAATCCATTCGACGACTTGTGTGCCCGGCATGCCTCCCATATCGTCATGATGCCGGAACGCAGGTGAAGGAAATTGCTCAAGTTATTTTGTCACGACGCCTTAGACCCCGAGATGGCCCGTCGCCCGTCCGGGTGCACCGCCACGCTGTAGACGCACCCCGTATGTCCCTTCAGCGTCGCCAGGCAGCGCCCGCCATCCAGGTCCCAAACCCGCAGCGTCTCGTCCTCAGACCCCGAGATGACCCGCCGCCCGTCCGGGCTGATCGCGACGGCCCAGACCGGCCCAGTATGCCCTGTCGATATCACCCGCTCCGCCGAAATCACCCGCGGTTTCCCCGCCTCCGGCTTCTCCTTCCCCGCCCCCGCAGCCGGCTCGTCCTTCGCCGCCCGCCCCGCCGCCTTGCCTCGGGACTCCTCGCTCATGATCCGCCCTCGCAATCACCCTCGCCGCCAGCCAGCCTTCGTCCCAGACTCATCGCCCCCACACTACCCCGCCCCCTCGGCCCTCGCAACGCGATTCCCTCGCCCGCCATGCTGCTCTCCACCGCCAGATTCCGTCACCGTCTCCCCCGCAACACAAACACCCCCGGGCCTTCGCCCGAGGGTGCCGTTGCCTTGTGCTTGTTTCGTTTTCTGTAACCAGCCCCGCTGTTGCCGTTCTCCGTGCCGGAGCCTGCCCTGAGCGAGCGCAGCGAGTCGAACGGGTGTCTCCGTGGTTGCCCCGCCGTTGCCGTTACTCAGTACTCAGGACTCAGCACTCAGGACTTCAGTTTTTCTTCACCTTCTCCAGCGTCACCGCCTTGACCATCCGGATCGGCGGGCAGTGCTTCATCAGCGCGTCGATCGCGCTCTGAGGCGCCGGCTCGTCGATCTTCAGCACCATCAACGCCTTCTTGTCCCGCCGCGACAGCGTCATGTCCGCGATGTTCACCTTCTGCTGGCCCAGCGTCGTGCCGACCAGCCCGATCACCCCCGGCTGGTCATCGTTCATCACCAGCAGCATCGGCCCGCCCGGCACCATGTCCATCCGGTAGCCGTCCATCCCCAGGATCCGCGGCTGGTCGCCGTGCGAGATGATCCCCTCGATCTCGTGCACGCCGTCCGGCGTCTTGACGATCAGCGTCACCTTGTCCTGCGTCTCGCCGGTCGACCGCGTCGCGACGTTCCGCAGCAGGATGCCACGCTCCTGCACGATCTCCGGGATGTTGATCAGGTTCAGCCGGATGTCGAAGAACGGCTGCAAGAGGCCCACCAGCAGGTAGCGACCCAGCATCGGCCCGATCTGGGCTGCACCGCGCCCTGCGTGCTGACGGTCACCTCCTCGATCCCGCCGCTGCACAGCGGGCTCAGCAGCGTACCCATCCGCTCGGCCAGGTCGATGTACGCGCGGTCCTTCGGGCTCAGGCTGGCCGGCAGCCCCGCGACGTTCACCGCTGAGTGGATCTCGCCCTTCTTGAGATAATCCAGCAGGATCTGCGCCGCCTCGATGCTGACGGCCTTCTGCGCCTCGTGCGTGCTGGCCCCCAGGTGCGGCGTGCAGACGACGTTGTCCAGGTCGATGAGTTTCTTGTCCTTGTCCTTGGGCGGCTCGGCCTCGTACACGTCGATGGCGGCCCCGGCGAGTTTGTTGGCCTTGAGGGCCTCGTACAGCGCATCCTCGTCGATGATCCCGCCCCGCGCGACGTTCAAGATGTACGCGCTGGGCTTCATCATCGCCAGTCTCCTTCGCACCGACGATCCCGCGGGTCTGGTCGGTCAGCGGCGTGTGCACCGTCAGTACGTCCACCTCCGGCAGCATCTCCGCCAGGCTGCTCGCCAGCCGCACCCGCCCTTCCAGCACCGTCCCGCCGGTCACGAACGGGTCGAAGCCGATCACGTTCATGTTCAGCCCCAGCGCCCGCGCCGCCAACGCCGTGCCCACGCGGCCCAGGCCCAGCACGCCCAGCGTCTTGCCAGCCACCTGGAAGCCGGTGTACTTGCTCCGCTCCCACTCGCCCTTCTTGAGCGACACGCACGCGGCGGGGATCTTCCGCAGCATCGACAGCATCAGCGCCAACGTCAGCTCGGCTGTCGACAGCGTGTTGGCGTCCGGCGTGTTCATCACCAGGATCCCCGCGGCCGTGGCCACCGGGATGTCCACATTGTCCACACCCACGCCGGCCCGCGCGATCGCCTTGAGCCGTCCGGGACTCTTGAGCACCTTGGCCGTCACCTTCGCCCCCGACCGGATGATCAGACCGTCGTACTGCCCGACGACCTCAGCCAGCTGGTCCTCCGACAGGCCCGTTTTGACGTCCACCTGCAGCTGGTCGTCCCCCTGCAGCAACGCCAGGCCTTCCTGCGCCAGCTTGTCCGCCGCCAGTACACGTATCTTCTCCATGGGCGATCTCCGTTTTCGCGTGTCCTCTACCTGTAGGATAACCGTGTCCTGTCCAGACCGTATCTGACCGGATGAGACTGCCGCAAGATCCTCGCCGCAGTTGCGCCTTTCGTCAAGATTGACCTTGCTTTCCCACGATCATAGCATAAACAGGCGGCAGGTGTTGGACTCGGCCTGGGCCATCTAGTGCGGGGGCAATTGCCGCGGGGTCGGATTTTCTCTTGAGAAAGTAGGCTTTATTGTGAGTTCACCCCTCGATGCGGCTAGTGTAACGCTTGGGTGTTCCTCGTGTCTGCCCCTGGCTGTGAAAGGCAGGCAGCTGGTCGAGAGTTTGAACCCCTTCATGGTAACCAAGGACAGCAGCGGCCTTTGCAGACTTCCTGGCCCAGTCCGGCTGGAACGAAACCCTCCTGATTTCCCTGCTGACGTGCTCCGATCTGACCATCGTTCGTGCAGCCACCTGGTGCCTGGCCCACGTTGGTTCGATGGCCGCCAATCTCCCGCTGGCGTCGATCCTGCACCACGACGACGCCTCCACCGCCGACCTGGCTGAAAACGCCCTTTGGAGCGTCTGGCTCCGCGGTGCTCCTGTCGATATGCACAAGCGTCTCTGTGCCGCCATCCGCCTTACCGAGCAGGACTGTATCGCCAAGGCCATCGCTGAGATGGATGAAATCGTCAACAGTTGTCCTGATTATGCCGAGGCCTGCGACCAACGGGCCATCGCTCGGTTCCTGCAATCCGACTACGCCGGTGCCGCTCAGGATTACCAGCGAGTCGTTGCCATCAACCCGGTCCACTTCGGCGCGATGGCTGGCATCGGCCATTGCCTGGCCGCCTTGGGCCGCTATGCCGACGCCCTGAATGCCTACCGCCGCGTCCTGGCCATCCATCCCCGCATGGAAGGCATCCGCCAGGCCATCGGTCAGATCCGCCAGATCACCAACCACTCCACCACTCAGGCCGGCCACGTCCCGTCCTACTGGGCGGTAGGCTGAAGACGACAGTTTTCAGTTCCCGGTTGCCAGTTGCCAGTTGCCAGTGAATAGCGACCTTAAGAGTCGCATTACACCGCGCAGGGAGTTCCCGCCAACGAGAGCGAGGGAGGATCTCCATGCGTAAGTGGTTGCCGTGTTGGCTGTTACTGACAACTGACAACGAACAACTGGCAACTGTCTTCCGGCCTGACTGCCCGGGACTGGGATCGAACCAGCACGGGAATTACCCCACATGGCCCTCAACCATGCGCGTCTGCCAATTCCGCCACCCGGGCGACACCATCACATTAAGGCCGCCTCCCAGCCCTGTCAACCAAACCGCCCGTGCCTGTGGCCGCCCCTGCCGCCATGCCGTTGCTGGCTGTCCCCAACTGTCCAACCAGTCGCCAGCCATTCCTCCGGACGCGGCCGCTCCGGCTGTCGCTTATGGGATGACATGGATCTGATTCATTACTGCCATTGTAAACAATACTTACAATTCGTAGTATCCGTATCGTCAGTGTGTAACAGTGGATATATCGCAAAATCCTCCCTCCCGGTACAGTTCACACCCGCAGCAGGACCCGTATAATGCTCCCGGAAAACCGACCGGTAACCGACTGTTGACCGTCGTACCTACGGAGACCTGCAATGGCGCGAGTACACAAGCGAACGGCCCCCGCCCGGCCGGCCTTCTCGATCGTGGAGCTGATGGTGGTCATCGGGATTATCTTCCTCCTGATCAGCATCCTCGTGCCGGCCCTGCGTGGGGCGTACAGGGCCGCCCTGGTCGTCGCAGACGACTCCTTGATCCACCAGATCTCCATGGGCTGCGAGGCCTATCACCAGGATTTCCATGAGTATCCGCTGAGCGCCTCGGTCAACCTTCCTTTCGACACGCCGGATCAACCCCGGATCAACCCCACCAACGCCCCGTACTTCTGGCCGCCCCTGCCGGTGGATCCGAAGGTCAACCACGCGCGTCTGGTCGGGGCCGCCAAGGTGTTCGCCTCGCTCGTGGGTTTCAACACGATGGGCACCGGGTCGGGCAACGCATCCGACATGGGCTGCAACGACGTGGACATATCGAACTGGACCCCCAACTGCGGACAGACTCACCTACCGCGGGATCCTCGTTACCGACTTCCCGCCGACGGGGGCCATCGAGCACAAGCCGCCGTGGGGCCCATACATGGTGCCTGGCGACAAGGACAAGACCTGGACCCAGATCAACCTGGGCACCAATTCTTCTGACAAGCAGCCGGTTTTCGCCAGCCGCTTCTCGCAGGCCAATCCCTCCTGTGGGGAAGAAACCGGGGCGCCGATCCTCTACTACCGGGCTAGTCCGGTTCCCTCTGACTTGCACACCGATGCCAAGAGCGTCGACACCCATGCCCCTGAAACCTGGATGGATGCCGACAAGAACACCAACGTGGACTCCTGGGAGATCTATCACTACGAGGACAACTACTCGATCACCGATCCAGGGAGGTACGCCACCAAGCCGGTGACACCTGACATTCGCTATACGCACCGGCTGTACGCGCCTTCCGACGGCCTGGACGAGAAGGGCAAGCCGTTCGTCGACCAGGACCCGCAAACCCCTTCGCCGGCCCCGCGGGTCTGGGGCATCACGCAGCCCTACCCGAAGAACACTGCCGCCAGCGCCCTGCGTCCCACGAGTGAGAAGCCGCCCCTTCCGGAGGTCCCCTACAACGCCGACTCGTTCATCCTGATCAGTCCGGGCCCGGATGGGATCTACTTCACGGCTGACGACGTTACGAACTACCGGTAAGGCGGGAGGCGTCCGTGCGCAGGACCCATACGAAGCACAATCGACCCGCCCGCTGGGCCTTCACGACTATCGAACTGATGGTCGTGCTGATGATCCTGCTGGCCCTGTCGCTCCTGGGCGTGGCCGCCTACCGGCGCAGGCCGAAGGCGCCAGGGCGCAGGTCACCCGGACTACCCTGGATGTCCTGGCCGGGGCGATCAACGCCTACAACCAGGACATGCGCGCGTACCCGGTTGCGCGGTTCCGGGAATTGCCTTCGACGGTGACTGTTACTGCAACGCCGCCGATGACAGTTCCCACGACCGGCCAGATTGCCCCCAACATCGATGAGTCGATCGAGGCCCTCTATTACCAGCTCCAGACCTGTACAGCCGCGGCGGACCTGCTGGGCCGACTCCCGGCGGCGGTGGTCAAGGCCCGCCCGGGTCTTACCATCACCAACGCCAGCGGAGGCCTGACGCAGGCATGGCCCGTCTCGGTCATCGTCGATGGCTGGGGCAGACCCATCCAGTACGTCTTTCAGCGGGTTGGGGGGGCCGTGGTCTCCCGTACGCCGATTCGCGTGGTGTCCATGGGACCGGATGGCCAGCCCGGAATGGCTGGCGTCGGCACCCCCTATATTGTGGAAACTCCGGGGGGAGCTGCCAATACCTACTACCCCAACTGGCTGGAGCTCGGCGGCGGTGACGACCTTGCGGCCCAGGTGGGCATAGCCCAATAGGTGATGGACGATGCGCAGTACCTGCTCGCACAACCTTCGAACGCTGACCGGCCGGCCTGACGGGACCGTCCGCCCGGGCCCTGCCGCGTTCACGCTGACGGAGCTGCTGGTCGCCATCGCGATCATCACCGCCATCGTGGCTATCTCGACCTCGTCGCTCAGGACAATCAGCAAGGACATCCAGATCAGCCAGGCTCGCGCCAGCATCTCGGGCGCCCTGACAGCCGCCCGGGCCCGTGCGATCCGCGACCACGTCCCGGTTGCCCTGCACGTGTTTCGCGACAACGACGTGTACAGGCCCAGCGTCAGTGGGGGTCGCATCTACGCGCGGTGGGGCTACCACTGGGATACGGTCACCAGCGGCTGGGAAGCCCTGCCCCACATCCCGACCAACAGGATGACCCTCCGGCTGGAGGTCGCCAACCGGCCCCACGTGACCACGGGCGTCGAGTCCGTCGGCTTTATCTGGCCGGCCGACCACGAGCCGGTCGTCCTGCCGGAGTCGCTGGGGATCTGCCGGGCCGATACGATCCTGTTCGATCCGGCGGACAACAGCGCCGCTGGCAAGAACGGCCAGTACGTGGATGTCAGCACCGATTTCGGGAACGCCGCCGGGACGAACAAGGTGGCCTTCTATGAGGACTTCTATATCGTCTTCAGCGAAGAGGGCAAACTCGTCAACCTGCTGATCGACTACGATGTCAACCCGAATATCTACCTCCCGGCCACGGTGGCGCCCTCCGTGGCGGTCGTCAGCAGCGCGAACAACCCGGCGCCCCTTCCGCCCAACGCGCCGCACACCTGGTCCGCCACCGGCCTGTGCGTCTACGAGATGGCGATATTCAAGAGCCTATCGGACAACTACGACGCCGCGCCTGCCGACCGCGACCGGTACACCTACGTCAACGACCCGGTCAATCGGATCCTGGTCAGCCCCTACACCGGGCTGGCCCTGTCGATGGAGCCCAACCAATGACCGTGCGGTTCACACGGTACGCCAATCCGATTGCCGCCCGCGGGCGCTCCCCGGCCTTCAGCATGGCCGAGGTCCTCTTTGCCATCATCATCCTGGGCCTGGGGCTGATCCTGATCGCGGCGGCCTTCCCCATCGGCGCCCTGCAGTCGACCAAGGCGCAGGATGCCACGGTGGCTGCGATGCTGGGCCGGCTGGCCTATGACCAGATGACCAATGTGCCGGCCACGGACACCACGCCGGACCAGTCGACCGAGTGGGAGGATCTGGATCTGACCTATGGGGGGACTGATCCGGTACCCTTTAACCGCCAGGTCGACAGGTACTGCAAGCGTCGGGTCGAACAGGGGGACACCACCTATCCGACCCCCGGCAAGCCCATGACCATGGGCTTCCTGGACGGCACCCAGACGATCACCATCAGCGCGACCGGGGTGCAGCCCCGGCCGGACCTTCGCGTCAAGCTCGTGTACCCGATGCCGTGCTATTGGGAGCCGGTGAAACTTCCCAACCCGACCTGGCCCGTGAATCCTACCTGGGCTGACGACGGCTTCCAGGACCAGGATGACGATGCCGATCCGAACCGCGCGCTGCTGGGCCTCGGGACGGCCCGCATGCTCGGCATCGCCGCGTACCAATACTCCACGGACCCAAGGGGCACCCCCGGCATACCTGTCCCCTGGCTGGTGCCGTGGGGATTCAAGGAGTACGGGTACGAGTTCGACTTCTGGTACGAGCACGTCCGCTTCGTCAGCCAGACCGACCGGCGCTATTACTGGTACGCCTTCTACCGCCAGATGTATGAGGCCGACTTTGTCCATCCCCTGTACTTCGACCCGCTCAAGGTCGAGCACACGAACCTCTTGACCTGGTTCCAGGCCGACCTGATCACCCGCAGGACGTACCGCGTCCTGATCATGGCCTGCAAGGCCCCGCCCGAGTTCACGATCGAATTCGACAACTCGGCCAACCCGGCGACGCCTCTGCCGGTCCGGCTTACCCTCAAGCAGATTGAGCCGCCTCTGTACTTCGAGGAGTTCATCTACTATGACAGTAATGGGAACAAGAGGTACAAGTATGTGCTGCCCGGCTACACGGCCCAGTGGACCCAGCCCAACCCGCAGTACTTCTCTCCCGTGGCGCCGAACATTGGCAAGAACGTCGCTCCGATCCTCGGGCCGGTCCGCGTGCCCGAGAACGACGTGCAGATTCCGACGCTGGCCGGCACTGACCTCACGTTCGATGCGATGGCCACCCGCACCTGGCTGTCCGGCACCTACATCAACAACCTCGTCCACGCCAAGATCGCACGGACCGGCGGCATCGTCATCGACGCCTGGGCCAACATCTACCAGATCGTGGATGTCATTACGGATACCAGCAAGACCCCGGCGGCAAGCGCGATCCGCCTGGACAAGCCCCTGAAAACTCTGCCGGCGGCCGGCCTGAACAATCCGATCCAGTACGGGTGGAGCACGGCTGCGGCTGGCGATATCCGCGACGCCCTGCCGCTGTGGTTCAACCCCCAGGCCATCAGCGTGTTCCCCACGATCATGACCAAACAGGCGGAGAAGCCATGACGGTACGACGGACAGTGTGACAATTTGACAATAGGACAATGTGAGCACGGCCAAGGCAACGGCTGACAAGACGATAAGATGACACGGCGATAACCGCAGGACACGATACGGTGACAAGATGAGAATGGCAGGCAGGAAACAGATTCAGCAGATATCCGGCGCAGGGTGGCCGTCACCTTGTCGCTCTGTTACGTCATCTTGTCATCTGTTCCCTCGATCTTCTTCACATTGTCACATTGTCACATTGTCATATTGTCAGTCTTTCCGCCGTCCGGCCTTCACCCTCTCGGAGATGATGGTCGCCATCAGCATCATGGTCATCGTCACGGCTGTCGTCGCCAGCCTCTTCGTGCAGGTCCGCAAGATGATTGGCATCACGCAGTGGAGCGCCGAGACCCGCACGCAGGTCCGCGCCGCCGTCGACACCCTCTCCCGCGACCTGCAGAACGTCAACGACCGCGCTTACTTCCTCATGCTCAACCGCGACTACTACTGGGACAACGCCAACGGCCGGGCCGCACGCCTCTACCGCGACGACCCCGTGACGGCCGCCGTCCCCGGCAACATGGACAAGGCCTTCTGGGCCGACCGCATCGCCTTCCTGGTCCAAACGACGGAAGGCAGCTTCACCTCGATCGATATCGGTGGCGCCAGTGGCCCCGTCCAGGGCACCTCGGCCCGGGTCTATTACGGCCACGACCTCTGGACGCATGAGCTGCCGGATGCGACCTGGCAGGCTGCAGGAGGCTGTGTCGCCTCTCCCGCCGGCCCTGCCGACGACGTGGTTGATCCAGGATGCGTTGAAGCCGGCGCAGATCGTCCCGCCGGCGTATGATCCCGGATGGACGCAGGGCTTTCGCGACCGTCCCGCGATCAGCTGGTCGCTGGTCCGTCAGGCGGTGATTCAGTCACAGATCGACGCTGCCCCGAACCAGCCCACGGACACCGAATTTCGCATGGTCAGGGACCTGGGAGTCCCGCTGCCGGGCAGCGCCGATCCGAACCCGGCGCTGTACAACCTCTATTCGCCGGTCGACGTGACCCAGTGGATCAACAGCCTGTTGGATCAGTCCCGGGCCGGCCCTGCCTGGGGCAATCTCAACTGGACGGCCCTGCTCTGGCCGCCGCGAGTCTATAACCCGGGTGGCCGGTACGATCCGGCGACCGGCACTTGGTTGAACCTGTCCGACCCCCGTGCCCTGAACTTCGATCCGAAGGTGGCGCCCGCCCGCGTCCTGCTGCCGCACGCGGCCCGCCTGCGGTTCCAGGTGCGGCTCTCCGACGGATCGATCATTCCGCAGCTGGATGAAACCAACGGTACCAGCTGGCTTCGCGGGAGGCTCGACATCCAGACATACGCGGCGCTGGGTTCCCTCGGCCGGCTTGCGGGGCTCAACCCGGACTGCACGGTCGGCCCGCCTCCCCCTCCTCCTCCGCCCCCTGCGCTGCCGACCCCATATATGACCTGGGACCCGACAAAGCTGACCCCGGCCCGCGGCGGCCCGGAGATCCCCCTGACCCAGACCCTCTACGCCTGGACACCTGACAAGACCAACCTCCGCTGGACCCAGCCATCGACCCCCATGAGCCTCTACCCCGTGGCCGTCCGCATCCGCATGGAGGTCTACGACCCGCAGCGCCGTACGCCCGACCCGATCAGGGTCGACGAGTGGATTCCGGTCCGCTGGGCCAGCAAGCCGGACCCGGCCCCGTAATGGAGACCCCCTTGTCTGGACACTTTGGAACCGCGAATACTTGACCGGCGGCAAGGGCGAGAGAGTCAGCCGGTCCGACACCAGAGACCCGATGAGTGATGCCCGACGAACGATAAGTAGCGAAGGCGAACCATGAGCAACGACGCAACCCGCATGCCGGATGACCGCAAGTCCCCCCGCTGGGGCTCAACGCCCCGGTCGTGCTCACCGTGTCACCCTGTTGTTGCGTTACCCGCCGCCCTCGTGCCCGGGTCGGCGCCTCTTCCCTTGTCGCCTGTTCCCTGTCCCCTGTCCCCTGTCCCTTGCCGTCCTCGCCCCTCGTCCCTCGCCCCTAGCCCCTATCGCAGAGGCTCGGCCCTGATGGTCGCCCTGGCCCTGCTGATGATGCTGGCTGTCTTCGCGGCCCTGTTCCTGACCAGCAGCCGCTTCGACCGCGAGGGCGCCGCAGCCGGCACGGACCTGGTCCGCATGGATCTCTACGCGGAGGGGCTGGCCCAGTACGCCCAGCTCTGCCTGGTCTCGGGGCTCTGGGGCTTCGACGAAAAGCCGCTGAACAATGATGACCGGTACCCTTACAACCCCACCGCGCCGCTGACCTTCGACCCAACGTACGTGCCCGGCGTAAAGGTCGCCCAGAACTTCCTGCCCGGCCCGGACAACGCCTTCGACTACTACGGCGGCATGGTCATCCTGCGCGACTGGGATACGAGCATGAACAATCCCTTCCCCCCGCCGCAGCCGCAGAAGGCCAGGATGAGCGGGCTGGGCACCACGGCCGCACAAGTCCCCGACGAGGCCATCTACTACCCCAACTTCTGGCTGACCGACCCGCGGATCCAGTACTGCATGGACCCGCTCTATACGCGGGACGCTGGGGCCCAGGACCCGCTGCCGACCACCAAGGCCCTGATGTACCTGCACCCGGCCTTCGCACCAGCCGGGGTCCCCGTCGCTGCGGGAGCCCCTGAAGGGCTGGACAGCCTGCCGCCGTTCTCCTTCGACCCGTCCACCCTGACAGCCGCGCAGCAGGCCCAGTTCTGGTGGCGCTGGGCGGACCTCGACGGCGACGGCCGGGCGGATACCCCTTGGCTGTTCTACCGCCCCATCGGTAACGGCCTCTACATCCGCGCCGCCGTCCGCGTCGAGGACACGTCCAGCCGGCTCAACGTCAACGTGGCCGATACGCCGCTCTTTGTCGACGGCGATACGAACACCGGAAATGCCGACCTCTATGAACACCCCGGCGGTCTGAGTGCTGCGAATCCCCAGTACCCGTGGCAGCCTTACCTCACCCAGGCCGAGACCCTCCTTCGCCGCTCGATCTATCCGGGCTATCCGTGGCTGGGCGCTGAACTGGATGCAGCCGGCAAGGCCTACGCCGACGCGAAGGACTCGCGCTTCCCAGTGCTGGTTGATGGCACCGCGCCTGGCACGTCGGATACCAAGGGGATCTTCGAGGATCAGGTCGGCCGGTTCCTCAGCGAGTTCCGGCTGGTCGACGCCGTGGATGAGTACCTGGGCGCTGCCCCCGGCGGGATCGGGGTGAACAGTCTCGGGTACCATCCAGCCGTCTTCCTGGGCGATGGCGCCAGTAAGCCCACCGGTACCACGACAACCTCCTGGCCAGGGCGCTACGGCCTGCCCAATTTGCTGGGTTACGTTCCCATCGCGGACAAGCCGTACCAGAAGGGATCACCTGCCCCGCAGGCCCTCTCCCTCCTCGGCGATGCCACCAATGACGATCCCGGCCGGCTGGGCCGGGCGTCGAGCAGATCCTGCCGCCACTGGTCCCACCCAATCCGCCTTGGGACCCCGGTTTTGATGGGACGACAAAGAAGGACGTTCACCCGGAGACCTGGCGGACCTACGACCCCGACGGCCTGGCCCGCCGGGTCGAGAGTCCCGGCGGTACCGTTGGCTCCACAGTGGGCGCCGTCACCATCCCGGATGACAAGGATCGCCCCTTCGGCGCCGACGAGACCTTCAGCCTGATGGACCCCCGCGGCCTGTACCAGAAGACGGGTGCCCTCGGCGTCCTGGATCCTTCCTTCCGTCCGGACGAGCAGCGATACCGGTCCAACGCGCTTGCCAGGTCCTACACCCGCCTGGAGAACCTCTGGTCCGAGCTGCTGGTCGGCTACCGCGACGCCACCAACAAGTGGGTCGGGATCGACGACCACTCCGTCCAGTGGCGCAAGCTCCTGACCGGCTTCTCCTGGACGTTGAACTTTTGCCCGTACGGCGAGAGCCCCTACGCTGACACGCTCCCCAATCACAAGTACCAGAAGGTCAATCTCAATACCTGCCTCGGGGCGGACTTCCTCAATGCCCTGACCGTCGCGGGCAATCACATCCTCGACGGCTCGGCGCCCCTCTCGACCGATCAGGCCAAGCAGTTCACCGCGAACTTCGTCAACTACCGCAGTCGCCAGATGAACGCGACGGACCTGCTGCACTACCTGCGTTACCGGCTGAGCGTCTTGGAGCAGAAGCCTACTCCCGGCGTGCCGGCCGCCCCGCCTGCCGATTCGCACCTCTGCTGGGGCCCCAATCCCAACATCAGCCTCGAGCCGCCTCCCGGCACCCTCTGGGCATGGCCTGCCTACGTGATCGCCAAAGGCCACGTGAAAGCCAATGGAGATGCTGACGAGACGGCCTACCTGGAATGGCTCTTTGACCTGTGGCGCCAGGGCGGGCCTCAGAGGCAGACCTTCTGGGCCGAGATCGACGCGATCCTGGTTGCACCACCGGCCGTGGCTACCGAGGCTCTACTATGGCGTCTCTAAGCGCGTTCCCAGGGCCCAGGCCACCCGGTACGGCCTGGACCGGCATCCATACATTACAGAGATTTGGACGGATATCGGCTACCCGAAGAACGTGGCCTTGGCGGGCCGCCCGGCCAATCCAGCCGATCCCGACTACGATACGACTAACAAGACGGGCGCCAACAACTACGCCCTGGAACTCTACAACCCCTGGGATACCTCGATCTCCCTGAAGAACTGGTACATCGAGATCGACACCTGGATCAGAAATCAGGCCGATGGCAGCCAGCCCAGGGCAATCTGGCACCGCGACAGCACTCTTCCCCCATCCGATCCGGCCGGACCGTTGCAGGTGGACCTCAGCAAGGCGGCCTTCCCGGTCATCCCCCCCCATGGCCGACTCGTCGTCACTATGACCAATGCTGCTATCGCCAATGGTCCCGCCTTTACGGCGGATGTGGTCGATCCGAACCTTGTCCTGGCGATGCAGCCGCTCGATACAGCCGTGCCCCCCACGCTCGAGGTGCAGATCAACCTGGTCTACCGCCCGGGCGGCGCCAGCATCTTGCCCTGTATCGTCTACGACGAGGTGACCGGTGGCTGGATACGGGGGCCCTCCGTTTCCGGCGACGCGTTCGCCTACGGCAACGACGAGATGCCCAATCCCCCCGGTCCCGGGGGCTCCAACGGCGGCTTGAGCCCGGCACCGCCCGCCACGCAATCCTTGATCCGCCGCGACGACAGCGGCTTCTGGTGCTACCAGCGATGGGCGCTTCAGCAGACGGTCACTGCCGGCGGCACCGTTCCGTTCCATACCCTGAGGGCCCCCAACGCCTGGCCCGACCCCAATGACCCGTGGAATGTGGATACCTACGGCCCCAACCCGGCTGTCCCGCGCATCCAGGTCGGCCAGCTCCTCTCACCCGTCGAACTGCTCCTGATTCCCGTCGATGTCCCCAAGGACGTTACGACCAGTGGAGGGAATGCTGTTCCGCGCGGCCAGACGTTGACCATGGCCATCACTCCCTACACGCGGGCCCAGGACGGCATGCCTGGTAGCGGCGAACCGCCGATCGATCCCTCTGCGCTCACCGCGCAGCGCCTGCGGTTCGAAAACCTCAAGTTCTCCCGTCCGATGCTCTTCCACCGAAGCTACACGAAGGGCCTGGTCGCCAACGGCCTCAACGATCTCACCACCACCGCGCCCTTCGCCGGCCAGTTCCAGGCCCTCATGGACTTCGTCACCGTCCTGGAGGACACCCGCGTCGCCGGCCGTCTGAACCTCAACACCGTGGCCGACTGGTACTCCCTGGAGCATTCTGTCCATCCTGCCGTACATCCCCTATGCCGACAGGGCCCTGCTCCCCCTGGACCCGGCGACGGCACAACCAGCCTTGACGCCGCCCTATGCGTTCTGGCGCCGCCTGTTCAACTACCGCGACAAGAAGGACCCGAACCCGGCCGATCTGGCCTCCGCCGTCCTGCCCGACCAGGAATGGTACGCCGATTCCATCGCCAAGCCCAGCGGCAGGCGGGCCACCACCGGCATCACCGGCGTCCGCGACACGAACCAGCCGTGGCCTCCCCCGGCCGGCCAGTTCCCCGACTCTCTGGCCTACGTCGGCTTCGAGCAACTCGCCGAGGTCTGCAACATTCAGCTCGGAAAGGATCCGCAGTCTGGCAACCCGGACCCAACCTTCGACGCCTTCTGGCAGGACCCCCTGAATGACGCCGTCTTCGGGCGCAACGCCAAGCTGGACCCCCTCCTGCCTCAGCAGTACATGCGCAAGCTGGCCGGCAACTTCAATAGGCTCACCACCCGCAGCGACTCCTACATGGTCACCGTCCGCGTGGAGATCGTTCGGCCGACCTGGAAGGACCTGAACAACGATGGTCTGATGCAGCTGAACGAGATCACCCGCGTCGACATCCTTGGCCACCGCCAGTACGCCTACCTGGTCGACCGGTCCGTCTGCACCCAGCCGCCTCAGCTTGGTGGCACCCTCGCCAACGGCTTCAATGGCACCTACAACACCGATTTCATCGCCCCGCGATCCTGGCGCTCCCCCCAGCCCACCGGCGTCGGCCGGTGACGCCGACTGCAGGCGCCGGGTGCCACGGGCAGCTTGCCTGCCCGTGCCGCGCTGCCATTTCGAGGGCCATGGCGTTGTGGCGCAGCCGCCCCCGGCCGTGGTCATGCGGCACAGTCGCCCCCGCCTGTGCTCCTATCTGCCAGCCTGTCCTACCGTGCCGCGGGTGTTCAGCTGCGGCAATCTGCGAGATCTCCGGATCCCGCCGTTGCCTCTGCCGCTCTTGCCTCTTGTGCCTCTTCGCGGCCGGCTTTGCCGTTGTCTCTGTTGCAGTTATTGGCCGCCAGGGCGGTTCTATTCCGGACGTAGCGGCAGCAACAGTTCGCATTCTCCCACGGAACAAATCCGTTTACTTGCCTGCCGCAATTTGTTAGAATAGAGGGGCGTTCGTGGAAGAGGCAGTATGGTATTTCGATTTCGTCGGGCGCAAGGATGACTGGGGGATGGCTGCTTCGATGCATTCCATCCGGCCAGGCCGGCGGGATCTGAATCCGTCCCGCGAAGCGCTGCCGGCAGGCATGGGAGGCGACACCCCCGAGGATCTGACCCTGAGGCGATGGGGATATGCCGGTGTTCTTCCGCAAGGTGAGGGCTCAGGACATGAACGCAAAAACGCTCGCCGTCGCATTGGTGACCTTGGCCGTCCTCCTGTCGTGCCCGCTCCGGGCCGATTGGGACGGGACCATGACGTACATGATGCATTACCCGCAGATGCCCGATGAGAAAAACGGCTCGATGGTCTTTTGCACGGATCCGCATACCGTTGCGGATGATTTCTACGCCACGTGCACCTGGGGGATCACCGACATCCACATCTGGGCCTGCTGGCTGAACGACACGCTGCCCACCAGGCCGGATGAAACACCCGACCCGGCCTACGTGAGCTTCACGCTGGCCATCTACTCCGACGCCCCGGGCATCCCTGGCCCGGGGGCACCCCCGCACCTTCCGGGGCAGAAGCTGTGGGAGAAATGGTTTCCCCCCTCAATGTTCAAGGTGCGTCTCTGGAAGCAGATCTCCCCGAGCGATCCGCTGGGAGCGGTCACAAGTACGATGTGGCAGTACAACTTCAGCATCCCCCTTGACACTGCATTCGTCCAGCAGGAGGGCACCGTCTACTGGCTCAGCGTGCATGCGGAGCCGCTGGATGCCGCCAGCGCGGCCAAGTTCGGCTGGATGACCTCCGTCAGCCCATTATTCGGCGGCTGGTTGGTCGGGACGGACTCCCCCACCGGACCGTGGTACAACGTGTCGGGTCAACCCAACGACCTGTCGTTCGTGATCGCCGGCAGGCTCCCGGGCGACACCAACGGCGACGGCTGCGTGGATGTAATCGATCTACTGGAATTCATCGCTGCTTTCGGATCGGCGCCCGGCTATCCGAACTACGATCCAGCCTGCGACTTCAACGGCGACCACGCTGTCGACGTCATCGACCTGCTGTTCATGATCGACTACTTCGGGGATTGCGGCCCGTGCGAGCCCTGATGGCCAGCAGCTCGGGGCCGGTCTCCACGACCCCTCATTGTGAGTGCCGCGGGCTGCTGCGTCCTTGATGTGCCGGTGTTCTTCCGCAAGGTGAGGGCTGGGACATGAACGCAAAAACGCTCGCCGTTGCATTGGTGGCCTTGGCCGTCCTTCTCCCGTGCCCGCTCCGGGCCGATTGGGACGGGACCATGACGTACATGATGCACTACCCGCAGATGCCCGATGAAACAAACGGCGCGGTGCAGTCTTGCACGGATCCACATATCCATGCGGGTGCGGATGATTTCTACGCCACGTGCACCTGGGGGATCACCGACATCCATATCTGGGGCATCTGGCTGAACGACAAGCTGCCCACCAGGCCGGATGGAACGCCAGACCCGGCCTACGTGAGCTTCACGCTGGCCATCTACTCCAACGTCCCGGGCATCCCCGGCCCGTACGCCCCCCCGACCCTTCCGGGGCAGAAGCTCTGGGAGAAACAGTTTTCCCCGTCGATGTTCAAGGTGCGGCCCTGGAAGCAGGACGCCAACGCACACCCCTGGTGGCCCGGCGCGATCTGGCAATACAACTTCAGCATCCCCCTTGATAGTGCCTTCGTCCAGCAGGCGGGCACCGTCTACTGGCTTAGCGTGCATGCAGACCCGCTGGATGCCTCCAACGCGACCGACTTCGGCCGGATCACCTCCGTCAGCCCGCAATTCGGCGGCTGGCTGGTCCAGAAGGACTCCCCCACCGGACCGTGGTACAACGTGTCGGATCAGGCCTACGACCTGTCGTTCGTGATCGCCGGCAGGCTCGCGGGCGACACCAACGGCGACGGCTGCGTGGATGTGATCGATCTACTGGAATTCATCGCTGCTTTCGGATCGGCGCCCGGCTATCCGAACTACGATCCAGCCTGCGACTTCAACGGCGACCAGGCTGTCGACGTCATCGACCTGCTGTTCATGATCGACTACTTCGGGGATTGCGGCCCGTGCGAGCCCTGATGGGCCGATAGCTCGGAACCGGTCGCAAACCTGTCATTTGAGGGACCAGGGCGCCCCTGTCTCCAGTGCAGCAGAGAGACTGCCTGCCCGCCGCCATCGTTGCCGTTACTGGCCACTGCCGTCGCCGGCTGTCCCCTTCACGCTGGGCTCAGTCGTTTCTCCGCGTCAGCCGTTCGACCCGCGCCCCGTCTCCGTCGTCCGGGTCCCGACACCCGACACCCGAGACCCGACCCTCGAACCCTGAACCCTGAACCCTGAACCCTGAACCCTTCCTGTGTGCGACTAATCCTCCTGGCGCTAGCGTGAATGCTTTGCTATTCTGGAGTTATGATCCAGGAAGAAGGAGCAAAGCATGGATGGCAAGATCACAGGCCAGGACCTGAAGGCGGCGTTGGGAGCGGACTTGGATGCACTGCTGGAGGAAGTGGCCAGGGCGATGAACCAGGCCCGTGCGGGCAAGATCATCGCCGACAGCGAAGAAGGCGTGCGAGACGCCGCGGCTGAGTTTCGCCGACGGCTCTACGAGAAGGCCCTGGAACTCCGTCAGCAGCAAGAGGCGAGTTCTTTTTCCCCCTCGGGACCGTCAGCCTCAGGTCCGCTGGCGTCACAAGGGCCAGCAAGCGACCAGTTACCTGACGATCAACGGCCGGGTGGAGATTCACCGGATCGTCTGGTGGAGCCGCGAGCAAGGAAGCGTCGTGCCCGTTGATGCCTGGCTGGGCATTACGCAGGACCGCTACAGCCCGGGCGTGCGGGAGATGGGCTGCCGGGAGGCCTGTGGCAGTGACTTCCGCCAGGCGGCCGAGGATCTGGAGCGGGTGGGCCAGATCCGCCTGACGCACGAGATGCTGCGACAGGTGGTGGAAGCCGAGGCCCGTCAGGCAGTGGCTTGCCAACAGGCGGGCGGTCTGCGGCCGGGTTGGACGGCTGGGGATTGTCGCAACGGTCCGGCCGAGCCGACCTGTGTGATCAGCGGGGCCGACGGGGTGAAAGTGCCCCTGGTGACCGAAGCAGAGAAGGCCAAGCGTCGGGCCTTGCGTCGGCATCGCGGCCCCAAGGCGCTGCGTCGGCGGGGCCGGATCGGCCGGGGCAGCGACCAGGCGTACAAGGAGTTCAAGATCGTGGCCTTCTACGATCCGTCTAAGGAGCACCAGCACGCGGTAGGCACCAGCGGGGACCACCGGGCGTTGGGTCGGCTGATGCGGCGGGAAGCGGGTCGGTTGAACCTGGAAGAAGCGCAGAAGAAGTACTCGGTCACCGATGGGGCCGAGTGGATTCGTCGGCAGTACCAGCAGCAATTGCCGATGCTGGAGGCCAACGTGCTGGACTACCACCACCTGCGCGAGCACGTGATCCTGGCCAGCCAGCGGGTCTTGGGCGAAGGCACATTGGCCAGCCAGACCTGGCGGGAACAGATGCTGGGTGTGGTCCTGGAGCAGGGGCCGGTGCGGCTGTTGGAGGAGGTGGGCCAGTTACGCCGGCAGATGCGTTCGGCCGGCAAGCGAGCGGCGTTGGAAGGGCTGCAGCACTACGTGGCGGCGCGGGTGGAGATGCTGGACTACCCGGCGTTCCGGGCCAAGGGCTACGACATCGGCTCAGGACCGACCGAGGCGTTCTGCAAGACCCTGACGGCACGGCTCAAAGGACCGGGGATGCGGTGGGACAGGCCCAACGCCGAAGGCATGATGGCCTTGGCGTCGATCCGCTCCAGCGGCTTGTGGGGCCAGTACTGGGCCATGCGGCGGCAGGCCGCCGCATGATTGCCAGAAAGATTGGGCAGACACCCCTTCCTCCCGCCGGCCCTCCGCTATTGACCACACTGCTCCTATCATTGAGAATGTCCGCCGGTCCCGTGGACGGGTCAATGTCCATTTCGTTAGCGGTTTCGGCTGGGCAGGACTTTGTGGGGATCGTTTATGTGGGAAAAGACGACCATTGGACTCCTTATGTCCTTGGCTCTCATTGCCTTGGCGGGCTGTGCCAGTCCTGAGGACCGGGCACGCGCCAACTTCGGCAAGACCTACTACATCGACGGCGCCGGCAACTGGGGTTTCGGCGTCTCCGAGGTTGCCAAGGCCCTTGATGCCGCTGGCTACAAGGGTTCCGTCGAGGCCTACATGTGGACGACCTCGTTCAATCCCGCCATCGACCAGGTCAACCGTCCCGCTGCCCATCTCCGCGCCGCCGGCCTATCCGACAAGATCCGCGATTACCTGAAGACCTACCCTGACAACGATGTCAACATTATCTCCCTGTCAGCCGGCACCGGTGTGGGCACCTGGGCCGTTGAAGCCCTCCCCAAGGACATGAAGATCAACAACATGGTGCTTCTGGGCTCGAGCCTCTCATCCACCTATGACATGACCAAGACCTTCGCCCACATGAAGGGTCGTATCTTTGTCTACTACAGCTCGGCTGACCCGATCCTGGGCGGTCCGGTCCGCGTCCTGGGGACCATCGATGGCGGAATGGCCGACGCAGCCGGCCTGGTGGGCCTGCAGTCGCGGGGCGCTCCACGCGGCCGAATCGTAAACATCCCCTGGCGACCGGAATACGCCGAGTACGGATGGGCCGGCGGCCACACCGACAGCACCAGCGAACCGTTCATCCGGCGGTTCGTCTCGCAGCACATCATTGCCGCGTCGACTCCGGCGCGACCTCCAGCTCGCGCCCATGCCAGCCCGGTTCCAGGTATTTCGCGTCCGGAACCGGCACCAGTGGCCGTTCCGGTGGCCGCCGAGGAGCTCGGCGGGCCATCCAAGCCTGCCTCTCACGCAGTCGATACGCCCGGTCGAGGCTCGGCGGCGCCTGTGGCCTTTCCAATTCGCGCCACCCCCGGCTGATGGCCAACCTATCAGTGGATGACAGCGCCAGCCTCAATCTCCGAGACGATGGCGGTCCTCCAAGCCTTTCTCCTTGAACAGTAAGGGGTTACGTCGACCCGTTCCAGATATATGATTCAGTTTGGCGTGTATTGTGGGCGGGCAGAAAAAAGGCGGCGTCCGTGGGCCGGTCGGGGGACTAGGGGAGTTAACCCAGCAGACGCCGCCTGTGTACTTTTGTAAATAGAGTTCGAATTTCGCCTTACTGGCCGATGTCAGGTTCTGGCACTAGGTACTTCACAGTAGTTGTATCGGCGCCAGCCTCCCAAGAATATAGATCCGCAGCAGGAATTCCGATGTGGGTGTCACGCGTTGGCAGTATCTGAGGTCGGACCTTGCCCTGGGAGGGGTCTGAGGCCGGTAGAGATGCGGCAGTCCCCCTCTGGCCGGTGCCTTGCCTCTGGCTGGCCCTCCTCGCTCGGTACCTGGCGACAGCCTGAACGAGTGTCATCCTCAGCCACTTTCCGTAGGGGAATACCTTACCTAAGTTTGAGGGCCATATCGGGTTTACGCTCTTGGAAACCCGTTGTATAGTTCAAGCGTAGAAGAAATGGCTGAGGATGTGGTGACACCTCGCAAACGGAAAGCGGTGGTCTCCAGCGGCAGTGCGGCCGCGTAATACTAAGGATATGGCTTCTGCCTTGGAGATGGTGGTAAAAACAGAACCAAAAGAGTGCTATTTACGTAATAATGGGTGTCAGGCAGTTGGCGATGCGAATAAGAGTGCTAATCGTAACGTGGAATCGGGCGGAGCCGTCCGTTTTTGTCAGTAGCCTGGGAGGCACGGCAAGATGAATACCATGAGCAATGCCCCGGTAGTTGAGGTCAAGAAGGAATCTCGCTGCAGGAACTTCGAGCCCGATGTAATCAGGCCCACGGATAGGGAACTGGCCCGGCTGGGCGAGGAAGATGCTGAACTCCTCATGCGGGCCATCACCGAGACCGTCGAGTACATCGACCACCCCACGTTCCGCAACCGCGGGACGGAGAAGGCCCTGTTCGGCGATGGGGCGGATACGTTCAATTCGAACGTAACTCATTTCGCCCCAATGCCGGCCTTCGTGAGCGACTCGGACCTCGATACCGTCGAGCACGTCAGCATGACTACGCTGACGGCCAAGCAGGAACAGACTCCTGTTCCAGCGGTTCAACTTCGCCCGGTGCAAGGTGTATCGAATCCTTAAGGCCAGCAAGGGAAAGAAGTTACCCAACGACCAGATGCGCGCGCTCGTCATCTGGTTCAAGATCGCCAATGCCGCGCGGGCCCAGATCGTTCAGGCGAATCTGCCCCTGGTCCTGGCGATGGCCAAGCGGACGAAGCTGACCGGCGTGGACTTCTCCGAGCTCATCAGCGAAGGGAACATGGCGCTGCTGCGGAGCGTTGATAAGTTCGATTGCTCCAGGGGTTTCAAGTTCAGCACTTACGCGTGCAGGGCGATCCTGAAGTCCTTCAGCCGCGTGGCGATCCGGTCCAGCCGGTATCGCAGCCGCTTCCCGACCGAGTTTGATCCGGCCCTGGAGAAGAGCGACTTCATCGAGCGGAAACGCCAGGAAGTCGAGGACTTCTGCGTGGATGAGCTCCGGTCTATCCTGACTGAGAATCTCGCCAACCTAAACGACGTTGAAAAGAAGGTAATTCGCGCACGATTTGCGCTGGACGCTACAGATTCTGAGCAGGCCCAGCCGATGACATTAGAGCAGGTCGGCGAGATCATTGGTGTCACGAAAGAACGTGTCCGCCAGATACAAAATAAAGCGTTGGAGAAGTTGCGTCAGACTCTCGAGGATGGTATTTTGGCGGCATAATCGGTAAGAATTACCGATCTTAACGAGCCTCCCCTCCCTCCCAAGGACGTTCTTGGTGGCCGAAAGGCAACCTGGACGTCCTTTTTTGTTTCGTCAAGAGTCACCCGCAATTCAGAGGCGAGGATATCTTGCGGAGCCTGATGCGCGCGCAAGGGCTACGGGATGCCATGTCCCTCGCCAGACGAGACACGATCCGCGGATGAGAGAGCTCGGATGGAAGACGCTTCACTACACTTTTGTGAGTCGCCAACATGGTCATCAAGGTCCGTCAACCACTCTGCTATATCGCCGAATGCATCGAACGTTCCGCAGATCGTGTCGAATGAGTCTGCGGCGCTGCGGATGCGGCTGAGGGAGGACGCGGGGGCGGATCGTCAGGGTGTGCAGGAATGCGGCCCAATGGGCTGCAAACACCCGTATGCAAGGGGGCCTGCGTGGGCTGCCAATGCTGCGGTCTGCGGTTGATTCGGCTTGCCGGTTCGGGACAATGAAGGCTGCGCAAGGCGGAATCCGGGGAGGTTCGGTGTGATCGTCCCGATCTCCGCCAGTCGCGGTGGAAAGGGCGCAGCGTGTCGCAACTGACGGTGGAACAGATCCGAATGCTGATGACAGCCGAAGGCGGACGCGCCTTGGACGCGGCTGCGTCGTGTCCGCAGCCGGTTGGGCCGGCGACGATGGCGCGGCTGCGGCGGTTGTTTGCGGCGGACCTGACGTCAGCGGCATTGACGCTGGCGGATCTGCGGGCGAGGGCGCGGGAGCGGTTCAGCCGGGCGGCGGCGATGTTCTTCGACGGGGCGGATGCGCTGGAACAAGCGAGCGGGGAGGCGGTTGCGGCGCACAAGGCGGGACGGTTCGCCGGGGCGGGGACGGTCGTGGACCTATGCTGCGGGGTTGGCGGGGACGCCGTGATGATCGCGGGGAAGGCTGGGCGGGTGGTCGGGGTGGATCGGAGTCGGGGGCGGCTACTGTGCCTGCGGGCCAACGCCGAGGCGTACGGGGTCGGGCGGCAAGTGCTGGCTGTGGCGGCGGATGCCGAGGGGTGGGCGGGCAAGGGGGACGCCTGCCATGTGGACCCGCCGCGTCGGGACGAGCGGGGGCGGCGGCAGCTGGCGGGGTGGGACGAGTGGATCGGGCGAGTACGGGAACTGGCGAAGGGCTACGGGGACCTGGGCGGCAAGTTCAGTCCGGCGGCGGACTTAGCGCACTGGACTGGGCGGACGAGGTGGAGCTGATCAGTGAGAACGGGACGCTCAAGCAGGCGATGGCGTGGTGCGGGAGGCTGGCGCGGTCGCGGCGGGCAGCGACGGTGATCCGCAGCGCAGGAGGCCAAGTCAAGGCGACAGAGACACTTGCGAGCGATGAGCCGCTGGCTGTGCCGCGGGCGACGGGGGGGCTGGCCAGCGGGGTGATCCTGCACGAGCCGGATGCGGCGGTGGTGCGGGCGGGGCTGCTGGGGAACCTGGCTGAGAGGATCGGGGCTGGGCTGGTCGATCCGCATCTGCCGCTGCTGGCGGGAGTTATGGCGCCTGCGGCTGAGACGCTGCTTACGCGGCGGTACGAGGTGCTGGAGGTCGTCCGGTGGTCGACGAAGAAGGTGAAGGCACTGGTGCGGGAGAGGGGCTGGAGGGTGGCGGAGGTGAAGACAAGGGCGTTTGCAGGGCAGGCGGATGAGATCTTATCGGGCTTGAGGTCGGCGAAGGCTGATGCGGATGCCCAAGCTGTGGTGGTGTGGGCGGTGCGGCTGGGGGACCAGCCGACGTGCATTTTGGCGCGTCGTGCATGATGCCGGCAGCGCATTTTGCAGGCTTTTGCGCGCCCATTTGCATACAACGAAGTACTTAGGGTTTCGGCCGGAAGGCTCTGAGGCGAGTGAGGGCGTCGAGAATGGAACAGGTGGAAGGCAAGAAGGTGGTGGCGGTCGTTATTGCGCATCCGGATGACATGGATCATTCGATGGGCGGGACGGCGTGGCTGCTGAAGGGCGCGTATCAGCTTCACGTGATCTGCGCGACGAAGGGGGAAAGGGGGATCGAGGGGGCGTCGCTGAAGGAGGCTGGGGCGATCCGGCAGAAGGAGCAGGAGGCGGCGTGCGAGCTGCTGGGGGCGGGGCTGACGTTCCTGGGGCGGATCGACGGAGAGCTGTATGCGGACAAGGGGGTTTGTGAGGAGGTGGCGGGGCTGCTGGGGGAGATGCGGCCAGCTGCGGTGTTCACGCTCTGGCCAATCAACGAGCATCCGGACCATGTCGCAATATTTGACATCACGATGCGGGCGCTGCGGATCGCGGGGATCTACCGGGAGACGGAGATCTACCTGGCGGAGAACGCGATGGGGACGCAGACGAACCAGTTCGATCCGGATGTGTACGTGGACATCTCGGGGGTGATCGAGGGGAAGAGGCGGCTAGCCGCGGTGCCATGCGTCGCAGAACCCGGGCGAGGAGGCGATCGAGAAGGTGGTCGGCAGAAACCGGCTTCGCGGGATGCTGGCGGGATGCGAGTATGCGGAGGGGTTGAAGATGATGTACCCGCTGACGGTCAACGGGCGGCGAGGGAGGGCGGGGGTGGTGATGGGGGTGGGAACGGCAGACAAGGAGACACGGAGACAAGGAGACAAGGAGCAACGGCAGGGTCCCGGGAACGGGTGACAATGTAACAAGGTGACGGGGAGAGGGGCAGCGGCATAGTGTACCTCACTTGCCGTCCATTACCCAGACGCCGTCCCAGGTGGGATCGGGGGGGGAGGCGATGAGGAGGCGGCAGCGGTGCAGGTAGGCTTGCGACGGGGGGTCTTGGGGGGCGATCGTTTCGAACAGGGGGGCGGCCTGGTCGAAGCGGCGGGCGTAGTAGAACTGCAATCCAGCGGCGAAGGTGGTGAGGGTGGCGGCGCGGGTTTGGGCGTGGGGGCGGAACATGGGTTCGAAGATGGAGACGGGTTCTGTCTTGCCGACGACCTGCACTCGGGCGATCTCGCGGGCGGTGAACTGGCTGGTGAGCTGGCGGCGGGTGGAGTCGGAGATCAGGACGGCGGTGCCGAAGAGCTTGTTGAGGCCTTCGAGGCGAGAGGCGAGGTTGCCGGCATCTCCCACGAAGGTGTAATTGAAACGCTGGTGGGAGCCGAGGTTGCCGATGACGACCTGGCCTGTGTTGATGCCGGTGCGGCAGTGGAGGTCGTGGCCGAACCGGGCCTTGAGGTCGGGCGCAGGTCGGAGAGTTTCTGCTGACAGCGGAGGGCGGCACGGACGGCGCGGTCGGCGTGGGCGGGGAGGTCGAGGGGGGCGTTCCAGAAGGCGACGATGGCGTCGCCCTCGTATTTATCGACGGTGCCGCCTTCGGCCATGATGATGTCGGTCATGGCGGTGAGGTACTCGTTGAGCATGGCGGTGAGTTTGTCGGGGGGGAGGGACTCGGAGATGGTGGTGAAGTTCTTGAGGTCGGAGAAGTGGATGGTGAGTTCGCGGACCTCGCCGCCGAGCTTGAGGCTGTCGGGGTGCTGGAGGAGGCGGTCGATCATGGCGGGGCTGAGGTACTGGCGGAAGGCGCCCTTGATGAAGCGCTTCTGGCGGCCCTCGAGGGCGTAGTTGAGGACCGCGGCCCAGACGAGTGCGAGGGCGACGGCTACGGTCGCGGGGGCGACGGGGAGCCAGAAGCCAGCCTGATAGGCGGCGGCGCCGGTGGCGAAGGGGACGGGCAGGAGGGCGAAGGTCAGGGCGGTCTGGAGGCCGGTGCGACTGAGTCGGCCCAGGAGGCCGGCGAGGATGGCGAGGGTGATGGCGAGGGCGATGGAGGGGCCTCTCGGCGCGGGGCGGATGAAGTCATCGGCGAGGAGGTTATCGAGGAAGGTGGCCTGGACCTCGGTGCCGGGGTAGGGGTCTGCGCCGGAGGTCGGGCTGGCCTTTACGTCGAAGAGGCCTGGGGCGGTCAGGCCGAAGAAGACGTAGGCGTCGCGGAAGATGGCGGGGTCGAGGACGGGCTTGGCGCCTTGTTCGAGGCGGAGTTCGGACTGGAGGACGGATTGGACGCTGACGGTGGGGTGGGTCTGCGAGGGACCGCGGTAGTGGAGGATGACCTCGCCATGGTCGTCGAGGGGGAGGCGGCGGTTGTCGACGAAGAGGTCGTGGCCGGCTAGGCGCAGGGTCGCGCCGGGGTGGGTTGCGAGGTAGGCGGCCAGGCCGAGGGAGGGGAAGAACTTCCCATCGAAGATGCGGCCCGGGACCATGCGGCGGATGACGGTGTCGTCGGAGAGGGATGTTGAGATGTTGCCGACGATGGTAGCGGCGGCGGCGACTTCGGGGATGGGCAGCGAGGCGCGGGGTGCCTGGAGGGCGAGGCCGGGGGGCGTTTGGGACCATTCGGCGAGGCCGGCCACGGAGGGCGTGCGGAGGGGCAGGTCGGTGGGGAGGTTGCGGAGGAGGCCCTGCTGGCGGCTGAAGACGGCGGCGGCGACGAAGGCTGGGGTCTGGGCGATGGCGGAGGCGAAGGCGGCGTCGTCAGCCGGGCCGGCGCCGGAGGGTTCGCTGAAGAGGACATCGAAGACGACGGCCTTGGTGCCGCTGCGTCGGCAGAAGGAGAGGACGGAGGCGTAGATCTCGCGGTACCAGGGCCAGGACCACTTGTTGACCTGTTTGCCCCAATCGAGGGAGGTCTGGTCGAGGAAGATGAGGCGGATCTGGTCGGTGGATGGCGATGGGTGGGGGAAGAGCCGGAGAGAGAGCCGCACGCGGGCGTCCCAGGAGGGGTCTTCGATCCAGGTCAGCCAGCCGGGGGCGCGCAGCAGGAGGGCGATGGCGGCGGCGGCGAGGCCGATCAGGGCGCCTTGGAGCAGGGATCGCATCAGACGCCCGCCATGGCCATGGAGAAGCGGGCGGTGCGAGCGTCGGCGCCGGAGGCCGCCGGGGCCGGGGCGGCGTGCAGGAGGGGCTCGATTTCCGCGATCCGCGCCTTGGGCTCGGGGTGGGTTTTGCCGAAGCCGTGCTTGTCATCGGGTTTGACGCGCTTCTGCATCTCCTCGAGCATCTGCCTGAGGCCGGCGGGGTCGTAGCCCACGCGGGTGAGGATCTCGACGGCGGTCTTGTCGGCCTCGAACTCCTGTTTGCGGGCGTAGCCGGAGTTGATGATCTTGTCGGTGACGTCGGTGACGCAGTTCTGGAAGGTGCCGAGGGCCTCGGAGGCGACGCCGCTGACGCTCTTGCCGGTCTCGAGGGCCGCGGTCATGCCGGCGGTCTTCCAGCGGGCGCTGGAGATGGCTTTGACGCCGTGGGCGAGCTGGACGTGAGCGACCTCGTGGGCGAGGACGGCGGCGAGGGACCCCTCATCGCGGCAGCAGTGGAGCAGGCCGCGGGAGACGAGGATGAGCCCGCCGGGGGCGGCGACGGCGTTGACCTCCTCGGTATCGAGGATGAGGAAGTGGTAGCCGCCGTAGGTTTCGGGCTTGTCGGAGGCGAGGGCGAGGGTCTGGCCCAGCAGGTTGACGTAGTCGGTGGCTGCGGGGTTGTCGAGGGGTTTGTACTGGCCGAGGACGGTGGCGGCGACGGAGCGGCCGAGGTAGTACTCATTTTCGGCGGTGAATTTCTGGTGGGCCTTGGCGGCAGCTTCGGCGGTTTTTCCGAAGGCGTGGGCCTGGTCCTGGTTGATGATGCCGGTGGCGGCGAGGCCACTGCCGGCGAAGTCGACGTAGGAGCAGCCGACGAGGGCGGCGGCCGCGAGGGAGGCGGCGATGAGGGCAAGGGAGGGGCAGCGGGTCATCGGGCACCCCCTTCGTTCATCTTGAGGCTGCCTTGTTGGACGAAGGCCAGGCTCTGGGGGCGGGAGACCTTGTAGGTCTCCATCTTGTCGACGGCGGCGAAGTCGGCGGTCTTGTTCTTGTCGCGGAAGGCGGACTCCATCTCCTTGGTGAACCCCTTGCCGGCGAGGGACTGTTCACCGCTGGAGGCCTTGACCTGGGCATCGCCCTGGCCGGCCTGCATCTTGACCTTGTCCTTGGTGAGGGCGGAGGTGTGCATCCAGCCAGTCATGCCGGCGCCGGTGACTTTGATCCAGGCACCTTTCTCCTCGAGGACGGTCATGTCCTGGCCGTAGGTGACGGTGCCGACGACGTTGCCGAGGGGGGAGGCGGAGGCGCGGACCTCGCCCTGTTTGACCTGGACGTACAGGACGCCGGTTTTGCTGACGGCGAGTGAGACCGCGACGAGGCTGAGTGCCGTCGCCGCGGCGAGGGCGAGTGCTCGACGAGTCGGTTTCATGCGAGTTCCTTTCGTTTTTGGATGGGTGGATGGTATCGAATCGTTGCGGTTACTGCCAGTCTGTCCATGGTGTTCGGAAGACGGGGGTTGGTCGATGGAGTCTTGCCAGGGGGACGGGGGTTGCGCGGGCCGCGGTGGCGGAGGTGGGGGCGACGGATTACCCTGTTACCGCAAGGACGGGACCATCCATTGGACGAAAAACAGATAGGAGTGATCGTATATGGCATTGAATAACTTTGACGCGGCGGGTCAGCCGGTGGCGTGGGCGCGGCGTGGGGCGTTCCGGGAGGCGGGGTTTTACGAGGGGCCGGCGGAGATGGGGAAGGCGCTGCTGTCGGGGCGGTGGAACTTCACGCCGGAGCAGTTGTACAAGCGGGTCAAGGCGTATGACGGGAATGAGTACGTCGAGTGGGCGAAGAAGAACCACGTGACGATGCTGCGGCTGGTCTGGTCGCCGGGGTTCTCGCACCAGGGTGACGAGGTGCAGTGGGGGCTGATGCGGGAGCAGATCAAGAAGGCGCACCGCAAGGGGATCAAGCTGATCGCGTATTTGAGCGTGACGAACTCCTTCTGGCAGGAGATGTTCGAGGCGGAGTTGGCGTCGAAGGGGTGGCGGCAGGTCAATCATGACGGCAAGGACGTGCCGTACATGGCGGCGACGTACACGGGGGTGATCTCGCGGGTGCTGATGTGCGTGAACCAGCCGGCCTGGCGGGAGTACATCAAGTACAAGATCACGAAGGCGCTGGAGGCGGGGGCGGACGGGCTGTTCTTCGACAACCTGTTCAGCAAGTGCTTCTGCCCGGTGTGCCGGGAGAAGTTCGCGGCCTACACGGAGAAGCTGTACGGGAAGCGGTGCGAGATGCCGGTGCCGGAGGGGGCGGCGCAGGGGCCGAAGGACGAGTCGACGAAGTCGGGGATCGAGGTGGTGGCGGACAGCGACCGCAGCCGGAGCGAGATGCGGTCGAGTTTGAGTTTGGCGCAGAGCCAGTTCTGGAACAACAGCGTGGCGGACTACATGAACGAGCTGTGGCAGCACGCCAAGACGGTCAAGCCGGAGGTGGTGTTCTATCCGAACGGGCACGAGCGGTGGCCGATGAACGTGCCGTGCAACTTCAAGTTGAGCGAGGACCAGCAGGCCTGCCGGTGGAGCGAGGGCGGGGGGATGTGGACGAACGTGGGGCTGTGGAAGTACTTCTACGAGGACGGGGGGCGGGAGAAGCCGGCGGTCAACGGGTCGTACGACGACGTGATGCGGGCGGAGATCCTGGCGTTCGGGTGCGACCCGATCGGCGAGCGGAGTTCGGGGTGGAATGCGTGGCACGCGAAGCACGGGAAGGCGATTTACGGCGGGGCGCAGCCGGCTGGACGGGTGGGGTTGTTGATGCGGTCGCTGTCGCCGATTCCCGAGAAGTCGCCGGTTGTCACGGCGCTGGCGCGGAAGAACGTGCAGTTTGATGTCATTGTGTACGAGATGATGTTGGAGCGGTACGACCTGTCGCGGTACGAGGTGGTACTGGCCAACGACGTGCGGTTCGTTTCGGACGCGGTGTGCGACCGGATCCGGGAGTTTGTAAAGAAGGGCGGGACGCTGGTGGCGACGGGGCAAACGTCGCTGTTCACGGAGAAGTGGGAGCCGCGGGGGGACTATGCGCTGAAGGACCTGTTCGGGGTCTCGTGCCAGCCGGGCCTCGCCGGGCGGTTCGAGAAGCCGGTCGGCAAGGGGCGGGTGGTGTTCTACCCGCGGAGCGTGCAGGAGGCGGCGGCGCAGGGCAACGACGAGGCGCTGGTGAGTCAGTGGCTGGCGGACGTGGAGGGGGCGCAGCGGCGGCCTGTCTTGAAGGTCGAGGCGCCGGACGGGGTGCTGGCGAGCGTGTGGCAGAAGGGGGGCAAGCGGATCGTGCACCTGGTGAACTACCGGGGGGAGGCGGTGCGGGACGTGCAGGTAACGGTGGCGGGGGCGAAGGCGGCGAAGGTGGAGGTGCTGAGCCCGGAGGCGGATGGGGAGCTGGCGGCTGCGGGGGTGGAGAAGGTGGCGGAGGGCGTGCGGTTCGTGGTGCCGCGGGTGGGGGTGTATACGGTGGCGGTGGTGGGATAGCGAGAACGACAACAACAGGAGCAACGACGACAACGACAGAGGCATGCCGCGAAGAGGCACAAGAAGCACAAGATCAACAGGACAAGAACGGCAACGGCGGGAGTGGCCGCGAAGAGGCACAAGAAGCGCAGGAACAACAAGGCACAGATAACGGCAACGGCCGGAGTGTTCACGAAGAGGCGTAGTGCGGGGGTTTACCGCAACCCGGCGTCAGCATGCCGAGAAGCGGCGTAGCCCGGAGCCGAAGCACGCCCGCAAAAGACGCGGGCGTGGCACCCGGCATCCCGATTCCGGGTGTGTTGCCGCACCGGGCTTGAGGTCGCCAGCTGATCGGACGTAGTTGCTTGGGCGTCAGGGGTGTTGCAGAGAAGGAGGGTTGTCATGCGACCGTTCATGGCCGGAGTGTCGATGCTGTTCGTGCTGGTGCCTGCCGTCGCGAACGCAGAGACCGCTGTCAGCCCGCAGGATGCGGCTGGGGCCGGAGGCGTTTCGGCGGTGTGGGTGCTGGCCAACATCAGACTACGCCGGGATGCGTGCCCAAGCGAGTCCCAGGCGAGGCTGGCGCATCATCGCTTTCATCCTCGGGTTACCGGGAACGCTTGTATCCCTTCTGGCTGTCGTGGAGGGCGGGGAGCGGGCCTACGGTGTCGATATTCCGAGACGGCGGAGGTAAGCGACCTGCCGGTTATCACCGAGGGAGTAGCATCATGGCGAACGATTGGGCCACGCGGTTCACGGCGGAGGCGCTGGCGAAGGTTGAGGGGTTCATTGCGGACCATCCGGAGTATACGCGCGAGGGGGTGGCGCAGCCGGGGCAGGGGGCGACGAACCGGGTACACTTCGTGCGGCGAGGGGAGACGATATTCGTTATCAAGGTGTTCTGCGAGGAGGAGCGGAAGGAGCGGGAGTGCTTCGGGCTGCGGCACTGGGCCGGGACGGGGTTGGTGCCGGAGGTGCTGTGGGATGACGATCCGCGGATGATCGTGATGTCGCACGTGCCGGGGACGGGGCTGCACGTCTCGCGGACGACGGATGGCGAGGCGGCGTGGCGAGAGGCCAGCGTGCAGGCCGGGCGGGCGATCGGGGCGCTGACGCGGGTGCCGCTGGGCGAGGGGGATCGGGCGGGGTTCGAATCGCGGTTCTACAAAGGGGTGGCGACGCTGGAGGAGTACCTGGGGCGGATCGTCGATCTCGGCTGGGGGATTCACCAGCGCGACCCGGACTTTCGCGACGGGTTCTGGCGGCGGAGTTTGGAGTTCGTCGAGGCCGAGCTGCCGGGCATTTTCTCGCAGGAGCGGGTGTTGTATCACCAGGACGTGGGGAACATGCACGTCCGGCAGGGGCGGTTCGAGGGATTCTTCGACCTGGAGATGTGCCGGGTGGGATGCGCGACGATGCAGCTGGGTTCGGCGATGAGCATGCTGCACAAGGGCGACATGCCGTGGGAGTGCTTCGGGCGCGGGGTGGGAGGCGGGGACGGGGCGATCGCTGGGGCTCGCCGAGCGGAGGGCGGTTGCGGCGGGGCATCATTTGCTGCGGTGGCGGGAGATCAGCCGGTACCTGAGTCTACGACGGGACGCCGGGGACGGGGTTTGCGTGGTGCGGGCCGGCTGACCCGGGCCGCTGCCGCAACTCGATCGAAGGAACAGGGGCCATGCTTGGGCTATAGGCTCTCGCCGAAGTTTTGGACCAGGTAAAGTAGGTCGATCACGTCGACGCTGCCGTCGCTGTTGAAGTCGGCGGCGGCGTTGTAGTTTGCGTCGCCGGTCATGCTGCCGAAGGCGTCTACGAGCCAGAGCAGGTCGATCACGTCCACGCTGAAGTCGCCGTTGACGTCCCCGATAAAGGTCAGGTACACGGTACCGTTGCCGCCGGATCGATACCCGCCCCCGCCTGGGACGGTAATATGCCCGATGTCCATCAGATCTGTGCTGTAGTAGATGGCAATCCGCCCGCCGCCGCCCCCGCCGCCATGGGAAGTGCCAGCCCCGCCGTTGGCGGTGATCGAACCGGCCCCGGTGATTGTATCGGCGGTGATCCAGATGCTGCCGCCCGAGCCGCCAGCCCCCCAGCTGGCATCCCGGCCTGCCAAGCCATTCGCCGAGAGGACCCCGTTGACGCTGAGCGTCCCTCCGACAATCAGTCGGATGCTGCCGCCACCGGCCCCGCCAGGCTGGTCGTTGCCAGTGCCGCCGTCGCTGCCGAGGTCGGCGGGTTGAGTGACCGAGCCGTAGGCGCCCCCGCCAGCCTATACCGGGGTAGCCGGCCCCGCCATCTCCGCCGTATCCACCGCCGCCGCCGCCCCAACCGCCGCCGTTGCCGCCAGCGCCAGGACCACTACCAGAGCCACAACCCCTGCCATCGGCCGTAATGACACTCGTGGCATCAATCGCCGCGTCGGTCTGCACCGTCACCTGGAACACGTTCTGCGTAGCCGGATGTGTGAGCTGGCCGTTGGGTCCCACGCCCAAGCTACAGAACGTCATCGGAGTGACCAACTGGACCGCAGCCTTTCTAACAGTAAGGCAAACGACCGATGGCCCCGGCAACCAGTCCGTCCCCAGGCTGGTCAGCCCACCTGCGTTGGCATTGTCGATCAGAACACTCCCGCTGGTATCGCTGTCGGCCTTGGTGTAGATGGTGCCGGCGCCAGCGGCGTTCCAGCCGGTGCCTCCCAGGGCTGTGGTGGTACCGGCAAACGTGTTACTCGCATAGTACAACGCAATCCGCCCGCCGCCGCCCCCGCCGCCTCCGCCGTCGCCCCGATTGCCTCCGGCGGCCCCGTTCACACTGATGGACCCGGAGCCTACCAGGCTCCCGGTGGCGATCCAGATGCTCCCCCCGGAACCGCCGCCGGAGAAGTAGGCGTCCCAGCCCCGCGCACCGCACGCACTGATGCTGCCGTTGAGGGTCAGGGTGCCGCCCACGATCAGGCGGACGCTCCCGCCACCGGCCCCGGCGGGGGGCTGCCCATTGCCCACCCCGCCGCCGCTGCCGAGATCCGTGGGTTGCGTAACGGACCCATACGCGCTCCCGCCCGAGGCCCCAGCATTCCCGTTGCCCCCGATGCCGCCATAGCCGCCGCCTCCGCCGCCCCAATCGCCGCTGTTGCCGCCAGCACCAGGGCCGGTAGCCCCGGGGTACCCCAGGCCGTCGCCACTAATCATGCTGCCCGCATCGACCTGCGCATCCCCAGCGATTGTCAGGTTGAGGCTGTACGTGGTCGGTCCGGACGGCGCCGGGTGGTTCACCACCCCGTTGTTCGTTACCGTCAGGCTGTGGAAGGAGTGCGGGCCATAGATCGTCACCGTGCAGCCGGAGACGACGACGTCCTGGCCTTCGTAGGCCAGATTCGCCTCGGTGATGATTGTATCCCTGGCGAAGGTGGCGCCCCCTTCCCCCGCGGTCAGAAGCGAAACGCTGTCCAGGCAGGATGTCTCGTCGGTAGCGGCTGAAAACTCCCCACAGATTCGAATGGCTGAGACAGACGCCATAATGGCAGCGAAATCGCCGGCCGAGACCGCCTGGCCCTGCATGTTATCGTATTGGAAGCGGACGCCTTCGAGGGCGATTCCGTAGCGGGTCCACGTATTGGGGGGTGGCATCTGGAAGGCGGCTACGATCCCGCGGGTCTGTCCTGACGAATCATGGCCGACGAGTACGACAACCCTGTCGCTACTCCACGAATTGCGGTCGGTCTTCAGGCTGAACCAGAGGTTGCCGTGTATGTAGGCCGACTTGTCTCCCAGGAAGGCTGCCGGAGCATCGAAGAAGAAGGAGTTTGTGCTCGGGTCGAGTCGAGAGATGTACCCCCCCGGGTCGCCGCCCGAACCGGCCCAATTAACCGAGTACCGTCCCAGTACGTTCACATAGGGGCCCCCGGAAGCCAGATCGGCGATCGTCCACCCTTCATCTCCGGCATCGAATGTACTGACGACGGCGCCGCGGACCAGACTCGCGCAGCTGATCAGCAGCAGCATGGCCCCAACCAGACGCGACATGATGCGCCGCCTTTCCAGGCCTAGGCAGCGCCGACTCGTCAGCCCCGACTCGTTTGACCGTAGATCTCCCTGGCGCCACTGCCGCTGCGCACCGTACTGGCAGCATTCCCCTTCCTCGCGCACGTCCATGGTTCGTACCTCCTTTGGCGGACACAGTGTTCCCAGTTCCTCTGGGAGCCCCGGGTTATCTGTGCACTCACCCGGCACCCCATGGCGGTTGCCGCGGGGTGCATCCGCTGATCGGTGGCACTAAGCGGCCCGCTGCAGGGGTCGTGAGGCCCAGAAGCGGTCCCAGGTGCTGTTAAGCCGGTGGGCCACCAGGGCCGCCATCGCAACGGCCCCCGCCTCGCTCCACTGCATCCCGGGCCCCTTGAGCCGCTGGCCCACCACCTGCTTGCAGGTCGACTCCATCATGCCCGAACCGATCACATAGCCCGCCGCCCGGTAGTCCACATAATCCGTGTGCGTCACCCGCGGACGCAGATACCCGATCAGGCCATCCAGCACCGACTGCTCCGTTGCGGGCCGAACTGTCCGGCTGCGTTCCAGGTGCCGCAGCAGCCCGATCCCGCTGGAATCGTGCAGATGTCCCAGGCATTCGTCGACCCAGGCGCTCGCTGCTTTCTCCTGCGGATACAACACCCGGCCCACGGCCCAGACGTGTTCGCTCAGGTGATACCAGTCCAGGATCCGCGTGGCATCCTTGAAGTACAGCTCCGCGACCGTGTTGCACCAGAGGCCGCCATCACTGATAAAGATCACCTCCGCCGCCTGTAGCATTCCACAGCCAACCGCCAGACTCCACAGACTCAGCCCAAACCGTTCGGACGCGTCGCGACCGGTCACAATTCGCTTCTGCCAGCGTCCGCCGGCATCCTGCCAGAAGACCGCCCCGCTCTTCATCTCCTGATATACCAACCGCTTCCGGTTCGGCTGATCCGGGTCCGCCTCCCGATACCGTGTCCGGTACGTAATCCCGTCACAACTGATGTACAACCGCGTCGGGGCTGGCCGTTCCTGATGCACCATCTGCTCACGCTGCACGCTCATCGGCACGGACGCCAACCGATCCAACTCTGCCTGCCGATCCTGTTCGGCCCGCCCCCCGGCCAATTGCATCAGGCCGTCCCACGTGGTGTCGCTGACCCGCACCGCATGCTGAATCCACAGTTCCTCTTGTAGCGGGCCAAAGCCCATGTACGTGGCCATCCGCAATGCCCGACGCGTCAGACTGACGGTCACCTCTCCTGGCGGCAGATCCAGCGTCGCATCCAGCGGAACCACCATCCGACCGGTCTGCGAGCACTGGTACCGGGCTCGCCGGATCACCAGCAGGCCGTTCAGGCCGATCAGCGTCCGCGCCTGGTAGCCTTTGTGCCGCAGTTGCCCGCCGACTTCTGAAAAAGGGGGCGCGGTCCTTCCACGGCATCCACGCTGGCCTGCAGCGTCTCACCGGCAACCGTCTTGCTCAACGCGTGGATCTTCTCCTCCATCTGTTCCAGGGTCCCATCCACCTGCTCGACATGCCGCTTGACCAAACGACCGTTCACTTTCACCGTGATCTCGACCCGCATCGCCAGCCTCCGCGCATCCAAGAAATGCAGGCTACACGCCTGCTGATGCACGTGTTATACAATATCACCCGACAGGGCGCCACTGAAATCGGGATGCACCCGTTGCCGCGGGCGATCATTCAACGTTCACAGACGAACCGGGGCCTGCACTCGGATGCGATGTATCTCCCTCACCTGAACGGGACAGTCCGAATATGACACGATTATGACTCCTGTTGGCGCTGTAGTCAAATATTTCTATCCTCGGATCGCTACCAGCCGCATGTCATTGTCCGGCAATGCCCCCTGCCTCTGGCCGGTGGGTACACACGGGGATGGCCGGGTGCCGATATGTGGTGTTGGGCTCAGTGTGGTTGCCAAGGGCCTATATCGTTACAATATCGGACGTTGTGAAGTTGGTTGGCCGGGGGGCCAGGAAGACGTTTGTGGCGAAGTTGGCTGGGACTCAGCGGCGCTGGAGTGGGCGGTGCGGGTACCCGTGGGTCATCCTGCTGGTGGTGGGGGTGCTGGCCAGTCCATGCGCGGCGGCCCGGCAGGCATCGGCGCATTTGCCGCGGGAGTTCGATCCGGGGCTGATGTATCTGCAGGCCTCGCCGTATGACCGGCTGTACGTGAAGGTGGACCGGATCGAAGGGGTGGTGGTGGACCCGCGGTGGCTGGTGGAGTTGAAGGACTTTTTGGAGACGTACTGCCGCAAGCCGGGCGGGGTGCAGGTTGCGCAGGGGCGGGCGATCCCGCTGGCGGAGGTGAAGGGTCTCTCGCCGAACGAGATCGCCGGGACGCGGATCGAGGGCCCGCCGGACCGGGCGGAGCACACGGCATTCCTGTACGTGCTGTTCTACGATTCCAAGAGATTAGGGATGAAGAAGGCGGACAACCCGCACGTGTCGTACGGGGACTACCCGTGCGCGATCTACTACGACGTGGCGTACGCGCGGAAGGAGCAGAACTACTTCGCGGGAAATGCGTTGCGGCACGAGGCGGGGCATGCGTTGGGGCTGTGTAAGGACCGCAGCCACAGCGACGGGGCGCACTGCACGAACAAGGACTGCCTGATGTACTGGACGTTCGTGTTGCAGCGGGACTGGTTCAAGCACCCGCCGGTCCGGAAGGTGCTGTGCGAGCAGTGCCGCAAGGACCTCTTGGAGGCGCAGGCGTCGCGGCCGGACCCGCGGTTGTTTTTCAACGGTCCGATGCTGGTGCGGCAGGAGAAGGACTACTGGGTGTTGAGTTACCCGGGGATGGTGGGGTTGGCGTTCGACCGGCAGCACGCGTTGGATTGGCAGGAGTTGCTGCGGTCGTACCGGGAGTGGATCCAGTCGCGCGGGCGGGAGGGCGACAGCAGCATCTACGCGGTCTGGCACCTGAAGGCGCAGGGGAAGGAAGGGATTGCGCATCTGAAGGCGGCGATCGAGAAGGCGAAGAAGGACCCGTCGCCGCTGGTGCAGGACACGGCGCGGGAGGCGCAGAAGGAGCTGCAACGGGAGCTCAAGCGGAAGCCGATGCGGGTCTCGGCGGAGCTGGAGGCGAGTTGGACGGCGGCGAGTATTGAGCGGGGGGAGTGAGGGGAAAGTCAGACAAGGAGACAGGGAGAGGGGGAGACAAGGAGCAACGGCAAGAAGACGGGTCGCGGGTCGCGGGTCGAACGGCAAAGAACGGGTCGCGGGACGCGGGGCTAACGACAACTACCACGGCTTCGGCTGCTGCGGCAGCCGGCGAGCGGACGGCCAAGACATGCCGCTCGCAAAGCAGGCCAACGGCATGGGATCACAGCCGAGGGCGGCTGTGCTACAAGGGGCGGCTGGGTGCGATAGTCGGCCTTCAGCGGGTGGGCTGGCCCGTGGGGCGGAGGTCGGGGAGGTCTTTGCCCCAGACCTTTTTGGCCATCCGGATGTAGTGCAGGTAGTTCTCGAGCGGAGACGTCCAGGGGGACGCGGTGGTCGCAGAAGGGGATGAAGCCGCCTTCCTCGACGAGCGGGGCCAGGCGGTACACTTCCCTGGTAATGGCATCCTTGCTCCTGGCGAGGATGTGCTTGTCGAAGCCGCCCATGATCCGCATGGTCTGGCCGAAGCGCTTGCGGTAGCCGACGGGGTCGGCGCCCCAGGTGCCGATCTCGAGGGGGAACATGACGTTGACGCCGGCGTCGAGCCAGATGGGGATGAGTTCGTCGATCCTGCCGTCACAATCGAGGACGATGTAGTTGCAGCCATGGGAGCGGAGGAGTTCGCTGATGCGGGCGTAATGGGACTTCATCCATTTCACGACGAACTTGGGGCCCATGATGGGGCCCTGGTTGAAGCACATGTCCTCCCACATGGAGCCGAAGTCGAAGGTGACGCCGTTGTCTTTGGCGATCTTGAGGGCGCGGGAGAGGGTAGTGACGACGAGGTCGCCCATGGTGCGGATCATCTCCTCCAGCAGGGCGGGGTCGTCGTGGACGAGCATGGCGATGTTCTCGAAGCCCATCCAGTCGCGGAGCTTGCCGAAGAGACTGCCGGTGCTGATGAGGTAGGGCCAGGCGCGGCTGGCATCGGCGTTGGCCTTGCACTTTTCGGCGAAGTCGGCGGGGATGCGGCCGGGGGTATTGGGGTCGAGGCGGGGCTTGAACTCTTTTTCCCAGCTGGCGCGGTCCTTGAGGGTCCAGTCGATGTAGTGGGGGATGGTGCGGAGGGTCTTCTTCTGCTGGGCGATGACTCCGTCGTTCTGGAGGATGATCTCGGTGTCGCCACGATCTTCCAGGATACGGGACTCGAAGAGGGGGGCGAGGGCGAGGTTGAGGCCGGCCCCTCGCCACTGGATGTCCATGCCGAAGAAGTCGTCGGAGGAGACGCCTTGGGGCATGCCCTGCTCGCGCCAGGCGGGGAGGGTCTCCTCCCAGAAGCCGAAGTCCCAGATCGGGCAGCGGTCGACGGGCTTATAATCCATCAGGCTTAGAAAGCGTTCGCGCTGGTTCATGGCGGCCAAGGCCTCCTGTGCGTTCGGGTCAAGTACTGGAATTCAGGCTGGGCATTATTGGGTGTTCGGCGGGAAGTTACAATGGGAGCCAGCGTTGGACGCCATCTGGGAGCGTGAGGGGAACCACGGAGACACGGAGACCAGACGAAGGGGTGCACCGATCTGCCAGGGAATCGCACATTCTCGGACCCTACGATGGTCGATAAGAGGGCGAAGGGGCCGGCCGGCTGGGTGGTCAGCGTCGCCCCGGAGGTCGGTCACGTGCACTACCTGGTGTGCCTGAGCTGTCGCAGCCGGCTGGAGGTGACGTTGGAGCTGGGTGGGCAGTTGTGCAAGTGTCCGACGTGCGGGGCGAATTTCACGGTGCCGTCGGCGGAGAAGTTGGAGGCGGCTGGGTACGAGCCGGTGGCGGTGGGGCGGGTGCTGGAGGAGCGGGTAGCGCCGCACGCGTACGCAGCGGCTGGGGAGATGGCGCCGGAGGTGGTGGAGGATGAAAACGGTCGGGCCGTGATTCGTTGCCGGCGATGTGGTACAATGAGCGGAATTGACGCCAGTGCGTGTCGAAAGTGCGGCATACCATTTACCATAGAGGCGGGCACGGTTGAGCCAGCCTTGCGTGTCGACGGGTGGGCGGTGATGGCTGTTCTGCTGGGGGTGATTTCTCTGGCGGTGTATTACGTGCCGGTGCTGTCAGCGGGCGCGATTGTGTGCGGACTGGTTGCCCTGCGGCGGGTGAAGGTGCAATATAGCGGTATGCAGCGGGTGCTGGCGTGGTCGGGGATGGCCCTGGGCGGGCTGTCTACCGCGGCATACGTGATTTCGATAATAGCTGAGTGCCGTTAGCGAAATGGCCGTGTTGAGAACCACGGACACGGAGACACAGAGAAGATTCGAGACCGAGGACCTTATGACCGGGCGTGTGTGCATTTCGCCGGGGGCCATAAGGCGTGATCAAGTCTTTGTCTGTGTGGTGTTGCCAGAAACGAGTGCGACGACAATCGCGCCGTCCGTCAGGCGGTTGGCGACAGGATGAGGTGAATAGTGGGACAGAGTGCAGGGGTCGTACAGGGATGTGGCCCGAGCGGGCCGGCCGGGTTGGCTGGGACTCGTCATGCGCGAAAAGACTGGTTCCTGGCACCGGGTTTCCACCGGGACCTGGAGCAGAAGCTTGCGCAGCGTCCGGAGTGTGAGGACATCGCCACGGGCGTTTTCTATGCATTCGACTGGCGGACACGGCTCGGGCCGTTCATGTTCGTGGATCTGCAGTTGCCGCCGGCCGGGGTGATGACGCTGGGGTCGTGCCTGGTAGCGAGCGGATTCAAACGGACGCGGGTTGTTTTGCAGCAGTGGGCGCGGTACTGCGCGGCCCAGCCAGAGCATGATCGACGGGCGGCGGCTGGAGATGGTGCTGGTTTCGGGGATGCAGATGCACAGCGCCCCGATGTACGACCTGATGGCGGATGCGCACCGGATGGGGTCGGAGCGGCCGCTGATTCTGGCGGGCGGTCCGAAGGCGATGCATCAGCCGTGGGACATGTTCAAGGCCGACGGCAGCGGGGCGGACGTGGTGGTCACGGGCGAGGTGAGCGTGTTCCTGCAGCTGGTGGATCGGCTGCTGGACTACCGGGGCCGCAGCGGGACGATGCGCGAGGCGTTCGAGCGGGCGGTGCGGGACCACTCGCTGCTGGACTTGGCGGGGCTGGTGTACCGGGTGGACGACGGCGGGCCGCAGGTGGAGCTGGTCGACACGGGCAAGCAGCTGCTGCTGCGGGACCTGGACGAGCTGGCGGACCCGTACCTGGGGTACACGGTGCTGGAGCCTCGGCACGAAAAGCCGTACCTGGCGGCGCGGCCGATGCCGGTGGGGGAGGTGCGCAGGCACGCGGCGTTGATTCCGCTGCTGACGACGCAGGGGTGCCGGTTCGGGTGCCCGTACTGCCCGATCCCGGACAACAATCACCGGTCGTTCCGGCACAAGAGCCCGGAGCGGTTGCGGTGGGAGATCCAGCGGCTGGCCGAGCAGACGGGCATGACGAAGTTCTTCGGCACCGACGACAACATGTTCAACAACGAGCAGGTGGTGACGGAGATCTTCGCGGAGTTGTGCAAGGGGAAGGTGAACGGCAAGCCGTTCAGCAAGACGATCTACTACGGGACGGAGGCGACGCTGCACGACGTCTACCGTTCGAAGGACATCCTGCCCTTGTGCCGCAAGGGGGGGTTGCGGGCGATCTGGTTCGGCATCGAAGACATGACGGGCGACCTGGTGAAGAAGGGGCAGTCGGCGGAGAAGGTGGCGGAGTTGTTCCCGCTGATGCGGCGCTGGGGCGTCTGGCCGATGCCGATGCTGATGCACTACGAAGGCCAGCCGTTCTACACGCGGCGGAGTTTGCAGGGGATCGCCAACCAGGTGTCGTACCTGGGCAAGTGCGGGGCGGGGAGCGTGCAGATCACGTTCCTGACGCCGGCGGTTGGCACGAAGATGTACGACAAGCCGTTCAACGACGGCAGCGTGGCCAAGCGGATCGGGGACCTGGAGGTGGAGGATCGGTTCTACGACGGTCAGCACGTGCTGGCGTGCGATCCGAAGGTGGCGTTCCGGCACCAGTTGAACATCCTGGGGGCGTACGCGGCGTTTTACAATCCAGCGAACTTGCTGCGGCGAGTGGCGAGTTTCCGGGACCCGATGAACATGTACGACGCGCTGCTGCAGATGTTCGGCATGACGGGGTGGGTACGGTCGGTGTGGCGGATGCGGCGATGGTTGTGGAACCAGTGGCTGCGGCCGATCGTGCCGCACGACGGGCCGCCGCGGTCGCCGTGGACGATCCTTGGCGTGGAGGAGTACGCGGCGAGGCTGCGTGGGGCGCGGGCGGTCCTGGGGGCGACGGGGTAGGGGAAGGGTTCAGGGTTCAGGGTTCGGGGTTCAGGGTTCGGGGTTCGGGGTTCAGGGTTCGGGGTTCGGGGTTCGGGGTTCAGGGTTCAGGGTTCTGGGTTCAGGCACAGGGGACAAGGAGGGGGGGAGACACGGAGACAAGGAGCAACGGCAGGGGACGGGGGACAGGTTATGGGGGACAGGCGGCAACGGTCGGGTCGCGGGACGAACGGGGGAAGTCGGGACGCGGGACGCGGGTCGAACGGCAACAACCACGGCTTCGGCTGCTGCGCCGCCGAACCCTCGTCACCGTTCCCCTCCGCGTTTCCGCTCCACGTGTCGCCCTCCGCTTGGTGCGCGATTACGCTGCTCAACCAAGCGCCACGATTTCATCCGGACTATCCGTACCGAGGAATGCCATGAGCAAACAGATCACCGAACCCAGCCGCACCCTCCCTCTCGCCATCGAAGCCGACATCCTCGTCGTCGGCGGCGGGCCCGGCGGACTCTGTGCCGCCGTCGCCGCCGCCCGCAACGGGGCCAAGGTCGCCCTCATCGAACGCTACGGCTTCCTCGGCGGTATGGCCACCACCGGGTTGGTCAACCCCTTCATGCCGTTTCACCTCAAGGGCGAGCCGATGACTCGCGGCATCTTCGGGGAGTGGATCGACGGCATGCGCCGCCGCGGCGGGTATGTCGACAAGGGCCGCCTCAACGGCAACGTCATCGACGCCGAGGCCGCCAAGGCCTCCGCCATGCAGCTCGTCCTCGACGCCGGCGTGCAGCTCATGCTCCATGCCTTCGTCGACAATGTCCTGCTGGATGAGAACCGGCTCAAAGATCCGGTACCTGTGCCTGGCGGCCAAGAAGCGCCTGGCTGCAACCGGCAAACTCTTCATCGACGCCACCGGCGATGCCGACGTGGCATACCTGGCCGGCGTCCCCTGCGACGTAGGCCGCGACGAGGACCACGCGGTCCAGCCAATGACCCTCTGCTTCCGCATGCGGGGCGTTGACTGGTCGAAGATGCCCGCCCCCGGCGACAAGGACGCCCGTACGCGCCCTCAACGCCCTGTACGTGCAGGCCAAGCAGCGCGGCGTGATCCGGTGCCCCCGCGAGAATATGCTCTACTTCCAGTGCGTCCGCGACGACGAGATCCACTTCAACCAGACCCGCGTGGTGGGCCGCAACGCCACCGACCCGTTCGACCTGACCGCTGCCGAGATCGATGCCCGCGAGCAGGTCGAGAAGTTCGTCGCCTGGCTGCGGGCCGAGGTGCCGGCCTTCAAGGACGCCTACCTCAGCGAGACCGCCCCGCAGATCGGCATCCGCGAGACCCGCCGCGTCCGCGGCGTCTACACGCTGACCGGCGACGACGTCCTGTCCGCCCGCAAGTTCGTCGACGGCATCGCCCGCACTGATTACCCGATCGACATCCACAGCCCTACCGGCGAGGGTACCGTCATCAAGCACCCGCCAGCCGGCGACTGGTACGAGATCCCCTACCGCTGCCTGGTGCCGGTCAAGATCGACAACTTGTTGATCGCCAGCCGCTCGATCTCAGCCGATCACGCCGCCCACTCGAGCCTCCGCGTGATGCCCCCGGTCGCCGGCATTGGCGAGGCCGCCGGCACCGCCGCCGCCCTGTGCCTCAAGACCGGCTGCCGCCCGGCGGACCTTCGCGCGGAACGTCCTGGTGGACAAGCTGATCGCCCAGGGCCAGCCGTTAATCCGGACAACCGTCTGAGCACCTCCAGGTTCACTGCATCATAGTCCCGGCCGTCCGGCGCGACCTCCTTCGGGGTCTCCAGGATCCTCGGGATGTGCACGAAACGCTCATCCCGCAGCAGTCGCCGGAAGCCATCGCGCCCGATCGTTCCCATCCCGACGTGCGCGTGCCGATCCACCCGCGATCCCGCCTCCCGCACGCTGTCGTTCACATGAATGCACCGCACCCGCTCGATCGGTATGCACCGCACCAGGTCCGCAGCCATCCTCTCGTACCCGTCCTCGCTTGCCAGGTCGTACCCGGCTGCGTGGAGATGGCACGTGTCCAGGCACACGCCGAGCCTGGCGCCCCCGCCCACCCCCTCGATCATCGCCGACAGGTGGTCGAACCGGTGGCCCAGGCAAGTCCCTTGCCCAGCCGTCACCTCCAGCAGCAGGCTGCGTGTCGCACCCGCTCGTCCGGTCCAGGACCTTCTTGAGCGAAGCGATCACCCGGCGGATCCCCTTGACCTCGCCATCGCCGTTGTGCGACCCCGGATGCGTGATCAGTGCGCTCACTCCCAGCGCTCGCAGCGCCTCACCTCGTCAGCGCACGCCCGAACGCTCCTTGCGCGGATGCTACGGTCCTTGGCCGCCAGATTCACCAGGTACGTGCCATGTGCCACCACCGGCCCGCACGGATTCTGCCGCCAGGTCGTACGCCAGCCCTGGATCTGCTCGTCCGTCAGGGGCGGGGCCTGCCACTGGCGCTGGTTCTTCACAAAGATCTGCAAGCAGTCGCAGCCGAGCGTGCGGCCGATCAGCAGGGCATTGTGAAGCCCGCCGGCGATCGATGCGTGTACCCCGAACTTCTGCTTCACATCAAACCTCGCTACTCCGCCTGAGTGGAACTCGCGCCGTCACCTCTATTCGGCGTGGCCGTTCCCGGGAACTGACAACTGGCCACTGACCACTGTCGTTCACTCCCCGATGATCTTCACCAGGACGCGCTTCCGCCGGTTGCCGTCGAACTCCGCGTAGAAGATCTGCTCCCACGGCCCGAAGTCCAATTGGCCGTTGGTGACAGCCACCACCACCTCCCGGCCCATGATGGTCCGCTTGAGGTGGGCGTCGCCGTTGTCCTCCCCCGTCCGGTTGTGCCGGTACCGGCTGATCGGCTCGTGCGGCGCCAGCCCCTCCAGCCATTCATCGAAGTCCTGGATCAGCCCGCCCTCGTTGTCATTGATGTGCACGCTGGCCGTGATGTGCATGGCATTGACCAGGCAGAGGCCCTCCTTCACACCGCTCTCGCGGAGGGCCTCCTCCACCTGCGGGGTGATGTTGATGTAGTCGCGGCGCTTGCGGGTATGGAACCAGAGTCTCCTTGCGGAAGGACCTCATGCCGGCCTCCTAGGCTGCACAAATAAGTGACCCCAGCCGATGCGGTAAATCGGCTGGGGTCGACCGTGTCCAATAGGCAGTTTTGGGAGGATGTCTATGTACACGGGAACAAAAACAGTCTGGGAATCAGGCCCGCTTGCGCCGCAGGGCCAGCAGCCCGCCGGCCGCCAGCACCATCAGCGTGGCCGGCTCGGGTACGGCCATGATCGCATCCATCGTATAGTCGCCGTCGGGCCGTCCGGTCAGCCGCACCGAGATCTGGTCGATGTCCTGGAAGTTCACGCCGCTGAAGCTGCTGAACGGGATCAGCACGTCCTGCGGGTTCAGGTTAGCCGGCTCGGTTACGGAGACCGTGCTGGACACCCCATTGGTAGTCATGGTCACATCCAGGTCGTAAGCGTATTCCGCCGAGACCATCTTGATCAGGACGGCGTTGTTGGCCGGGCCGGAACCGAGCAGGTTCGCGTTCAGGTCGGCGGGCGCCCCAGCCAGGTTGTACCCATACCGCAGCGTCCATTGGCCGCTGTACGGCGCCACCATCGACAAGGTTCCGAAGCCAGCATTGCCTCCCAGCACCGCCAGCGTGGTCACACCCGTGCCGGGCCCCTGGCCCGTGGCGGTGTAACCGCGCACGCCGCCGATGGTCTCAGCGATAGGTGGGTTGACGATCGTCTCGGCGCCGGTTGTGGTCCCGGCCCCGAAGATGGCTGCCTGCGCGGAACCAAGGTTGAACGTATCAATATTCACGACACCGGCGAGGGCGTTGCCAGACAGCAGACAAACAACAACAAGCGCGCATGAAAAGCGCAGGAAGCGCAGTAGTGGACATTTTGTAGTTCTCCTCCACGGGGGCGAACCCGTTTTCTGTCGGACCGGCGAGAGTCCACAGAATTCCCGTAACACAGTATATCGCCTCGAGTGTATCGGGTGCAAGGGTTTCTTGGGTCGCTTGCCCGGGATTATTCCGGGTGCAGACTATGCCGAATATGCTGAATTCACGGGCTTGCGAGACAGCCTGGGTCCCGGCAACGAAGAGGCAGTGCGATTAGAGATGACCCGTATCGCGAAGACGGTGGCTCGCCGCACGCGGCTGGCTCGTACTCCGGCCGATGATGGTAAGCGGTTGATGCCAAAGGTAGTTGCCACCTGCAGCGTGCCCACGTCGAACGCCGATCCGAGTGCGCTGGCGCAGCGGCTGGAAAGGAGAGCGGCTTCCCGTTGCCGGGAAGCCGCCTGATGGCTGTGGTGTCAGACTGACGCGCCAGCTCGACCGGCCACTGGCGTTGGGCTCAGCGCCTACGGCGTCGACCGGATGACCATGTGGTCGACGCAGACGCTATCCAGGCTGTTCTTGCCGCTGGCGTGGTTGGTGTCGACCACGCGGACGTACACCGTGCCGCTCGTACCAGGAGGCTCCCGGGGGTGGGGGGTTAGCCTTCACCTCCGGGAGCCGTGCCTTTCATCTTCCTGTTGGGTCGCACGCGAAGCCCGCGCTATGCCCTCCGCGGCTCCGCGTCGTCCGTTCGTCGTTACGGCTTGAGGGCGATGCTCATCATGCCCTTCACCGCCGCGTTCGCCAGCGTGACGGCGGTCGCGCCATAGGCGCCGGCCGTTGCCTTGCCGCCGGTGGCAAGGCCCAGGCCTCCGCCATTGCCGGCGGTGACGGTATTGTCGGTGCGTTCCGTCAGGCTGGAGAGATTCGCATTGGTCCAGCCCGAGAAGTTCGCGGTGCCGGAGGCGTCCGGCAAGGAGGTGGCGATGGCCACCACGACGAGGGTATTGGCCACGGTGGTGGTGGTGCCCGGAATGGAGCCGCTCGTATTCGAGGTGGCATCCACTCCGCCAGCTTCCACATCCCAGGGATTGCCGGAAGTCGTGGCGCCCCGGATGGCGATCATGCGCCCGAGTTGGTGGTCGCCCGAATCACTGGTGGTCGGAGCGCCTTGGGTCCCATTGTAGCGGGACCAGAAGACCGTGAGAGAGGTCGCCGCCGTGCCGCCGGCCGTGCCGGTGCCTTGCGGGGAGCCGGTCACCTGAGTCCAGGTGCCACCGTTCTGGTTGCTGATGGAGATGGTTTGATTGGCCGTCTCCAGGAACAGCAGCAGGATGTCATTGGTCTGCAGACCGGACGGCAGCGCCGGGGTGATAGCACCCGTGCCGGAGGCGACGGTTCCCGCCGCCACAAAGCTGGGCGGCGTGTCGTTGTCGATGATGGTGTAGGTGTAAGTGGTATTGGTGCCGAGCGTGGCGTTGCTCGGGCTGGATAGCGTCACGATCACCGTCTCGTTGGACTCAGCAATCGTGTCGTTGACCACGGTCATGGAGATGTTCTGGGTGGTGGTGCCCGCGGTGAAGGTCAGCGTGCCGCTGTTCAAGGTGTAGTCCACGCCGCCGCCGGTGGCTGTGCCGCCGGTGACCGCGTACTGGACCGTCACGGTCTGGCCGGAGGCGGTGTTGAGGGAGACGGGGATATTGACAGAGGTGACGGACTCGCTGCCGCTGCCGGTGGCGCTGGTGAACTGGACCGTCGGGGCGGCATCGTCGTCGTTGATGGTGTAGGTGTAGGTGGTGTTGGTTCCGAGGGTCGCGTTGGTCGGGCTGGAGAGGGTCACGATGACGGTCTCGTTGGCCTCATCGAGGGTGTCGTTGACGACGGTCATGGGGATGTTCTGGCTGGTGACACCGGGCGTGAAGGTAAGCTGCCCGGCTGCCAGCGTGTAGTCCACGCCGCCGCCGGTGGCTGTACCGCCGGTGACGGCGTAGTTGACGGTGACGGTCTGGCTGGAGCTGGCGCTGAGCGTGACAGGGATGTTGACGCTTGTGACGGACTCAGCGCCGCTGCCGGTTGGCTGGCTGAACTGCACGGTCGGAATGACGATCGCGGGGGTCTGGTCGGCCCCGACATCCGGCGTGGAATCGCGGGTGTCCCCATCGATGTCCGTGGGCACCTCGGGCAGCAGCACGCCGGCGTTGAGGGCGCCGGTGGCCGAAGCCGTCAGGTGCAGGTCACCGTTGGTGGGATCGAGGAACCAGTTGGTGGCCGGTGTCGAGCCGGTGATGTCGCCGGTCTCGGTGACGTTGCCGCTGCCGACTGAGGCGTTGCTGATCACGCCCCGGATGATGTTGTACTTGAGCTGGAGGTTGTTGGTGACGAAGATGCCCGCCGCGTCATAGATGGATATCATTCGCCAGTAGCTGGCGTCGGCGCTGTAGAGGGTGTTGTAGTAGACCTTCATGCTGTCGGTGAAGTTCAGTTCCAGGCCGATGTTGACCCCGCGGGTGATGAAGTTATTGCGGAGGATCCCGCCGGTGCTGGCCGGTCCCGGGCCCGCCCAGGCGGGGTTGCTCATCGAGATGCCGCGGTCGCAGCCGTAGATCTTGTTGCACTCGATGGTGGGGTTGGTGTTGTGGTGCCAGATGAAGATGGCTGCGCAGGCGCCGCCGGTGGGCCCGACAATGTTCTTGAAGACGTTGTTGCGGATGATGACGTTGTTGACGCCCATCAGGTCGATGCCGCCGATGTAGTCATTATCGGTGTGGTTGGAGTTCGCCTGGGTCTGCTCGCACAGGCAGTTCTCGATGAGGATATCATCCATGATGCTGCCCGGCTGATTGGAGTCCCAGGAACCCTTGAAGTGGCGCTCGCCGCAGTTGATCGTGTGGACGTTCTGCAGGTGCGTGCGGTCGACGTCGTTCTCGCCGCGCATGTGGACGCCGTGGTAGTAGACCTCCTTGATGGTCAGGTCCTGGATGGTCACGTCGTCACTGTAGAGGTCGAACATCTCCGTCGGCTCGGTGTTGACCGTCATGCCGGGGCCCTGGATGACCACGTCGTCGCGATTGCCGGTGGAGCCGCGGATCGTCACTGCGCCACGGCTTATGGACAGCCGGCTGGTCGGGATATAGGTGCCTGGGGCGATGACGATCGAGTCTCCGGGTGAGTAACTGGAGACCGCGTTTTCGAGCTGGCCGGTCGTTGAGACGTTCCAGGTGGTTGTTCCGGTGATGACCTTGGTCTTGATCTCCTGGATCTTCTGGACACTGAGCCAGTCCCGCAGCAGGTAGCCGCTGTTGGACAGGGCATCGCCGCCGTCGGCGTAGGGGTCACTGTCGGCATGGTAGCCGCCGTAATCGGAGTTGGGGTGCACGCCGTCACTGCTGATCAGCGTGTTCATCCACGTGCCGTTGGGCCGGCGCCGCACGACCTCCTGGTAGAAGTCGATCAGCGGGATGGCCTTGGTCTGCGCCATACTGCGGATCTGGGTGTTGTAGTCGGCGATGGCTGCGTCGAACCCGTAGCGAGGCGGCAGGGTCGAGACCGCGACGATCACGCCGGCGGCCTGCATCTTGTCCACGATGCTGCCGAGGTCGGCGATGAAGGCGGCCGAGGTGCGACTGGCCCCGACATCGTTGGTGCCGAGCATGAGGACGCAGATCTCGGCGTCACGGTACTGCTTGCCATCCGGGTTCGTGAAGCCTGAGGTGAACATCTGGTCCACGCCAGGCAGGTCCGGATAGGTCAAGCCGGCCAGGTACTGGTCCGCCCGGATGCCGCTGCGGGCCGTGAAGGAGCCGTCGCGATTCGGCACGTCATAGTAGGCCAGCCACCAGCCGCTGTTGGTATTGTTAGTGCCGTCACCATTGATGTTGGCGTGCATCCAGTTGCAGATATTGGTGTCGGCGGTCGTCTTGCCGTTGCCGTAGCGGGCCCAGGAACCGTAGGGCGCGGCGTAAGTGATCGAGTCACCCACGTGGACGACGAAGCCGTCGTTCTTGCCGCTCCAGGCGTTTTTGATGTTGGTGCAGTGCTGGACCCAGCCGCCAGAGCCGTTTTCCCAGGCGTCGTCGTAGCTGTTGGCCTTGGGGATGTCGGAATCCCGGTCGCGGACCTGCAGGCTGACCGGGATCGTCTGGGGGGTGTTGGTGGCGCCCGGCGCGGTCACCTGGATGTTCGCGCTGTAGGTGCCGCCAGCCAGGCCCATCGGGCTGACGACTACGCTGAACGCCTGACCATCCGTGCCGCTGGCGCTGGACAGCGTGATCCAGGCTGACGTCCGGGCTTTCGGCGGCGGTCCAGTTGAGGGTCCCAAGACCGGCGTTGTTGACGGTGACGGTCTGCGTTTGGGCCTGATCGGTCGGGGCCATGTCGTAACTCAGGCTGGTCGGCGACAACTGGATGGTCGGGGACGTATTGGCGACCACCTGGATGCTGACGTTGATGTCCTGCGGGGTGTTGGTGGCGCCCGTGGCGGCCACGCGGATCGTGGTCGTGTAGGTATTGCCCGCCGCCAGGCCGGTCACGTTGAAGTTGGCGGTGAACGACCCGGCATTCGTACCGGAGCCGTTGGTGATGGTCATCCAGCCGACGGAGGGGTTGGCCGTCGCGGTCCAGTTGAGTGTGCCCGGGCCGGCGTTGGTGACGTTGACCACCTGGCTGCCCGTCGGGCTGGTCAGCGCGATCTTCTTGCTGATCGCGAACATGTTCAGGCCGATCCAGGGGGCCGTCTGCGGCGGCTGTTGGACGACCACGCGGATGTTCGCCTGGTGCGACCACTGGCTGCCCGTGAAGATATTCAGGGCGGTCGGCGTCTGGGCGCCGACGAACAGGCCATCGGCGCTGGTGTTCTGCAGGTAGGCATTGATGATCGATTCGGGCACGTCGATGACCACGTCCCAACAGGACGCCGGCAGCGTCGTGTCCCAGACGGAGGTGTACGGGACGTCGGTCGCCAGGGCGGATGCCCCCGCGGTGACGCCGGCATTGACGGCCGAGACGAAGTCGGGGTAGCTCGTGCCGTTGTACTTCCAGCTGCCGTTACCGGCGTTGCTGCAGTAGGACGAGCCCCAGACCAGGGTGTCGCGGTCGATATCCACCGAGGCGACGACCGGCTGGATGTCGATGGGCGGCTGCGTGGTGATCCAATCCACCTGCGTGACCACGACCTTGGCGTCCCAGCCGCCGTAGGCGCTGTACATGGTGTTGATCGCGTTCTGAATGGCCGTCCTGTCGAACTCGGCGAGGGTGCCGTCGGCAGTGGAGTTCGGCCAGTTGTCAATCCAGCAGTAGGTGGCGGAGATGTTGGTCCCGCCCCGCCAGCCGGAGATGTTCGACCCGTTGTGAAGGATCGTGATCGGCGGCTGCGAGGCGTTGGTCGTGCCCGTGGCGACGTTGGACAGGGCGGAGACGTTGCCCACGTCGTCCGTGGTCTTCATGGCGAAGTAGTAGGTCGTGCTGGCGGACAGGCCGCCGACGGTCATGGTCTGGTTGGTGCCGGCCACAGCCGGTGCCGGTTCGCCGGAGGCCTGCGTCGCGCCGGCCCAGTTGGCGTCGCTGATCGTGCCGGTGGAGTAGCGGATGTCGTAGACTCGTGGCCGTGCCGGTGTTGCCATCGTCGCCCGGGGCCGTCCAGGTCAGCGTCAGGCTGGTGTCGGTCGGGCTGCCGGCGGCCAGGTTGGTCACCGCTGCCGGGGGTGTGATATCGGCCGGCGTCCCCATGACAAACGACCAGTCGTCGACGGACACCCAGGCGCCGCCGACCGTACTGGTGTGAGACGCCTGCACGCGGGTGATCGTCTTGCCGGTGGGTGCCTGGTATCCGATGAACACCAGTCTGGGGTTGGTGTTGCCCAGGGCGGGCAGTGTTACCGTGCCCGTGGTTCCATCGTTGTGGGTGAAAATGGCCTGGCCGGCGTCGACCGCCTGATCATTGCGGAAGCAGGCACAGAAGCCCAGGGCGATCACGCCCTTGCCGCCGGTGGCGGTAATGGAGGCATCGACCCAGTCAGTGGTGCCGCCGACCGTGTTGGGCGCGGTGGAGATGGCATCCTGGTACGAGGTTCCCGAGAAGCTGCCTCGGCCGTAGGACGTGTACGAGCCGTAGTTGTAGGAGAGGGCGAACGTGAAGCTCACCGAGTCGGTCGTCGTGTAGTACGCAACCAGCTGGTTTACGGGCGTCGGCGTCGGGGCGCCGTTGAAGGCCACGATCTTGGGATTGAGGGCCTGGAAGGAGGCCTTCGTCACGCCGTAACTGACGGCCACGTCGTTAAGCCCGGCCGGGTCGATCACCGTGCTCAGATCGCTCGGGCTGCCGTAGGTCAGGACGCCGTTGACGAAGGTGATCGTGCTGGCCGTGGTGGTTCCGCTGGCGACATTGGACAGGGCCGAGACGTTCGGCACTTCGTCACTGGTCTTCATGGCGAAGTAGTAGGTGGTGCCGGGTGTCAGGCCGGTGACCGTTACGTTCTGGTTCGTGCCAGCCGCTGCCGGGGATGGCTCACCGGGCACCTGCGTGGCGCTGGCGAAATTGGCATCGTTGATCGTGCTGGTGGAGTAGCGGATGTCGTAGCTGGTGGCGGTGCCGGTATTGCCGTCGTCGCCCGGGGCCGTCCAGGTCAGGGTGATGGTGCTGGAGGTCGGGCTGGAGGTCGCCAGGTTGGTCACGGCCGCCGGGGGGATGCCGTCGGCGGTGGCGGCACTGGCGATGTTGGACAGGGCCGACGTGTTGGGCACCTCGTCAGAACGTCTTGATGGCGAAGTAGTAGGTGGTATTGGAGGACAGGCCGGTGATCGTCATGTTCTGGTTGGTGCCTGCGACAGCCGGGGCGGGTTCGCCGGTGACCTGCGTCGCACTGGCCCAGTTAGAGTCGTTGATCGTGCTGGTGGAGTAGCGGATGTCGTAACTGGTCGCGGTGCCGGTGCTGCCATCGTCGCCCGGAGCCGTCCACGTCAGCGTGATGCTGGAGGTCGTCGGGTTGCCGGCCGCCAGGTTGTTGATCGCAGCCGGCGGCGTCGTGTCGGGCACGATGTAGTCCAGGACCAGTTTGGGGCCGTAGGTGTAGTTGCCGCCGCCGGCGTCGTACTCGCTGGATCGGAACCAGCGCCCTTCCGTGCGGCTGTATTGGCTGCCGACCCAGTTCTCGGCGATCATGATGCCGAAGTTGGTCGAGGGGCCGGACTGCCAGCCGGTGACCCAGCTGGTGATATTCGCGCTGACCCAGTTGGCAGGTCCCTCCAGGTTGCCGGGGTTGCCGGAGTTGTAGTTCTGATCGTAGTTGGGCCAGGAGACGACCATCTTGGTGGGCTTGTCCACGTCGTTGTCGCCGGTGGCACCGTTCTGCTGCCACTTGTCCGTGGCGACGAAGTAGCTGAAGCCGTAGCTGCTGGCGGTCGGGTTCTGCGTGGTGCTGTTGTCCTTATTGACGTAGAGGGTGTTGCCGCTCTGCCACCAGGTTGCGGTGGTCTGACTGACGGCCAGCAGGCTGCCGGCATTGGTCCAGTCTGTCCATGCCCAAGGCCATATCTTTCTGGCAGTGATCCACCGTCTTGCCGGTCACGTCGAGCTGCCAGACGTTGTTGTAGGTGCCGTTCTGGGTCCAACCCGTGGGGTTGCGGGTCGGGCTGTTCCAGTAGTAGTAATCCGCGCCGTCTGTATTGGTGCTCCAGTCGATCCCTGAACCTTCGACCCAACTGCACTTCATCTTGTAGAGGGCGACGCTGTCGGTCGAAGGAAGATTCGCGTACTCTGTATAGTACTGATACAGCGAGAGCGTGGCGCCCGTGATCTGGGCGCCGACGGGCAGGCGGCTGGACAGGTCGCTCAGGTCGAACCGGACCACGATCTTTCGCCCGCCGCCCTGGTCCACCGTGTCCCAGAACTTCGTATGGTCCGAGCCGCCAACGTTGTAATAGCTCTCCCCGCCGAAATACTCGAAGTACGTGTCGGCCACGCCGGTGTAGCTGTTGAGGTTCTGCTGCAAGACGAGTTGGCCGCTGCCGCCTCCGCCATTGGACGAGGTCGTTCCGCTGGCGATGTTCGACAGCGCGGAGGTGTTGGGCACCTCGTCGCTGGTCTTGATCGCGAAGTAGTAAGTCGTATTGGCCGTCAGGCCGGTGATGGTCATGCTCTGGTTCGTGCCGGCGACCAACGGAGTCGGTTCGCCGCTGACCTGCGTGGCGCTGGCCCAGTTGCTGGTGTTGATGGTGCTGGTGGAGTAGCGGATGTCGTAGCTGGTCGCGGTGCCGGTGTTGCCGTCATCGCCCGGGGCCGTCCAGGTCAGTGTGATGCTGCTGGCGGTCGGGTTGGAGGTCGCCAGGTTCGTCACGGCTGCCGGGGGCGTGGTGTCCGCTGCCGCCGACGTCGTGGCGCTCGGCACATTGGACAGTCCGGACCAGTTCGGCACCTCATCCGCCGTCTTCATGGCAAAGTAGTAGGTCGTGCTCGCGCTCAGGCCGGTGACTGTAACGCTCTGGTTCGTGCCAGCCACCTGCGGAGCCGGTACGCCGCTGACCTGGGTCGCGCTGGAGAAGTTGCCTGCTGTGATCGTGCTGGTGCTATAGCGGATGTCGTAGCTGGTGGCCGTGCCGGTGTTGCCGTCATCGCCCGGCGCCGTCCAGGTCAGCGTCAGGCTGCTGCTGGTCGGGCTGCCGGCCGCCAGGTTGGTGACCGCGGCCGGGGGGGTCGAGTCCCCACCGCCGGTGCCCTTGGTGATCTTGACGCGGTTGCCGGTCTTGCTGACGGTCAGGCCGGTGACGGTGACCAGGCCGCGGGAGTCCGCGGTGAGACTGCCCGACTGTACGACCGTGCTGGTGGCGACATCCGTGTTCTGCCAGGTGCAACCGGTACCTGAGGTCAAAAGGAAGCTGGCACAGCGACGCGGCGTGAAGTCGACGCTGCACGAGCTCTGCGGCGCCGCCGAGATCAGCGAGCAGGTCATCTGGAACTCGCTGGCCGTGTCCACCCAGCTTGTCGTATCCCACACCTGGTAGGCGTTGATGTCGCCCTGCGCGTCGCCGATGGCCGGATCACCCGTGCCGGGGTTGTTGTCCAGCGAGCAGTGCGTGAAGGCGGGCAGCGGCTGGTTCTTGGCGATGTCCAGGCCGCAGTAGCGGTCGCTAGGGCTGGAGCCCGGCAGGATCGCGCGGCAACCGTGGCCGCTCTGGTCCCAGTGGAACTTGAAGGGCCGTCTCTGCTCGATCAGCTTGTTGATATAGTCCACGGCCTGCTGCCAGCCGATCGCAGTGTCGTTCTTGCCGTTGGAGAAGCACATGTACGGGGTTTCCACCGTCGGGTTCGCGTCGAGCCATGTCACATTGTCGAAGTAGTCGAACGCCGCCGTGCCGGTCAGGTAGTAGGGACGCAGCCACGCCAACCTGCCGTATACGCCTTCAAACGAGCCCACGAATTGCGGCGTGTAGCGTGGCCGATGTACGCCGACCCAGCCGTTGGTGTACGAGAAGTAACTCGCCGATCGCACTCCCCACATCGACGTGCCGGAGCCGCCCATCGACACGCCGCTGAGCATGATGCGATTGGAATCGACGGTGAACTGCGTTTTCACGAAGTTCTCGATGAAGCTGACAATCCGCTGCTGCTGATAGTTGTAGATCTGGCCGATGCTGAAGGAATCCGCCGTCCCGTAGTTCTCGTGCGAGCCCGTCCACCAGTCATAGGGGACCTGGTTCGTGGCCACCATCAGATAGCCGCTCTCGGCGTTGTACCACCAGCCGTAGCCGCCGTTGAGCGAGCCGCCCCAGCAGTGCAAGGCCACGTCGATGGGACGCGGGCTGACCGTGGTCGGAGGGATGGCCAGCAGGTAGTCCAGCGGAGTGTTGGGCAGGTTGTACGTCGGCGGGCATTCCCAGCGGGTGTAGTACTTCAGCGTCGGGTTGCTGACGTACATGAAGTCCCCCGGCGTCTGCACGCTCTGCAGGACAACGGCGCCGGTGCCGGTGGACTCGGCCACCGCGCTTTGCAGGGCATTGCCACTGGTGAAGGTGCTCAGGTCTTCCTGACCATCCACCACGCGGCTGACGGCGTAATAGGCGCTCTGGCTGGCCTGGCGCGACGGACGTAGATGCCCGTGCCAGCCGGCACGATATTCAGGTCCGTCACCGCGAATCGCGAGATCGGGCTGCTGTCACTCTGTGTCCCGTTGTAATAGCCGACGTCCCAGCAGGTCAGCGGCGGAATCTCGTTCACCAGTTCCGCCGTGCGGACCGACGTGGCCGTAAACGGCGACGTGCTCCGGTAGACGCGGTAGCGGATCTGGTTCGTGTTGTCCATCGCGCTATAGATCGTGTTGAACGCGCTCCAGGTGATGGTGTCCTGGGTGATCGGTGAATTGACCTCGGCAAACGTCAGCCGGGTGTCGCCGCCCGAGTGGACCACGGCCAGGTTGGTCGGCTGGGTCACGGAGCCCGCCGCCGGCCGGTCGCACCAGACATCCACCCGCATCGGAATGCTTCCCGAGCCAAGGTTCGGGAAGGACACCACGTGCAAGGTCAACTGGCGGGGGGTCTGCCCCAGGCGCGCTGTACGGCGGCCGTACAGTCCAGATTGACTTTGCTGGGGGTGACGAACGACAAGTACGTACCGGGAGCGTCCGCGGACTCCACCTGGACCAGTGGCCCGGCCGGATCATTGTTTTGGTTGCCCGCATTGCCGCCGCGCTGCGTTACGAGCATGGCGCGGTAGCAGGTGGTTCCTGCCGGCAGGGCACTCAGGTCCACTACGACATTATTGTTGGAAAACGTGAGCGTGTTGGGATGTGAGCCGACCGCCCCCGAAGTGAAGCTGTGCGTGCTGGTGTTCTGCGCCGCTGCCCCGGAAGGCAACTGCAGGAACACCATCGCTGCCAGCAGAAGGACTGTGCCCAATCGCATGGTTCCCGCCGCCCGATCTGATCCCCTTGCACCCGCAGCCATCGACAGCCTCCTTAGGAACGAAGACAGATACAATGACCTGACGCGTCCGGCCGACCAGCCGGACGTGTATGCACATCCAGACCCAATATGTACAGACTGATGAGCCGGCAACCCGTGCCGGCGCAATACCGCGCTCACGCTTGCCGCCCCCGACAGGGGACGGACAAGCCGGCTTGTCACAAAGACTGATCGTCAGCTACTAGTGGTCCCGCAGCTACACATGGGGTGCCGGGGCCGCGTTGTCTGCACGGCAGAACGATTGAGCCGCCGTCTCCCGGGCGAGGCAAGAACCGGGGAGACGGAAAACGTCTTGTCATGCACGAATGCAGAACACGGAACACGAAAAATGATCGCACCAGAAGCATGAGTATAACATGTATAACATACAGCGATCGAGTCGGGACTGTCAAGCGGGTTTTCTTTTTTTTCTGGTGCGGAAAACCCTTCGCCTTTCGCCCGGCCTCTTGAGGCGGCGAATGGGACAGGTATAATCGCCATTGATGCGGCCGCCTTGCGCAGGAGTACAGTCTTGAGATTCGCCGGACAGCCTCTGGATACCACCGCCCGAGGCCAGCTGCGGCTGGCGATCAGGCGAATGATCGTCGCCAGGGACTACCGGACCGGCGACAAGCTCCCGACCTATCGTGACTTGGCCGAACAGTTTGGTGTGGCGCTGCTCACGGTTCACCGCGTGATGCAGGATCTGGCCGAGGAAGGTACCGTCTACCGTGTCCACGCCAAGGGAGCCTTTGTCAAACGGATCCCCACCGCGGCCGGACGCATGTCCCAGGTCGGCCTGATCTACCCCGCCTCTCGCTCCCATCTGGTCGAGACGCCCTATCTCAACCAGATGCTCGGGGGAATCGTCAGGGCTTGCGACGAACAACATGCCGATCTCCAGATCCTTTCGGTTACCTCGGCTGGTGAGCGGATCCAGCCTCACGAGGCGGCCTCGCGGGCCGATGGCGTGCTGCTGGTGGGCGTGGTCAATCGGGAATATGTCGCCGAGTTCACTCGAGAGGGCATCCCCCTGGTCCTCGTGGACGCTGGATTCGATGGTATGCCCGTGCCGGCCGTCTGTACGGACAATGCCAGGGCCGTCAACCAGGTCATGGACCACTTGTACGCGTTGGGCCACCGCAGGATTGCGTACCTGGATATGCGGGCCCTTGACCAGGTGGGCGTCCTTCGAGTCGGAGTGCCTGTGGACTCTTCGGATACGCGCGAGCGCCGAGAGGCTTACCTGGCGGCGATGGCGCGCCTGGGTCTGTCCGACCACCGGCAGGTGCTGGGGGCCCTCCATGGGGGGCTTCTGGGTTCTGTCCGTCGGGCCTTGGCCGCCCTCAAAGGTGGCGCCGCGCGACCCACGGCGGTACTCGCCTATGACGTTGCCGTGGCTGCCGCCCTGGTCGCCCGCCTGCAAACCGCCGGACTCGACGTGCCGCGCGACCTGTCCGTGGCCGGCGCCGTCGGGGCCCAGAACGAAGGTCCCGTCGGCAACAGGGTCCTCACCTACGCGAGCATTTCGTTTCGCAAGATGGGGTTCCATGCCTGTCGGCTGCTCTTCAGCCAGGCTTCGGGGGCTGTCGTTCGACAGGGCGGTTCAAGCGGATCCACCCGCGCCTGGTCATCGGGACGACCACGGCCGTGCCGCAGCTGCCGCTGATCGCCCTACATGCCGTTGTTGCGGGCCGGCCGCGGATTCAGCGGCACCGTCACGCGGATCTGTGTCCCCTGGCCCGGGGCTGAGTCGATCTGCATCTGCCCGCCGACCTGCTGCAGGCGCTCCCGGATGCTGAACAGACCGTAGCCGTGAGTAACACAGTCCCGCAGCGGCTGGGCGCTCGGATCGAAGCCCCGCCCCTCGTCAGCCACCAGGATGTGGACCTCGTCCAGATGGTTGGTCATCTCCACGCGGGCGGTCGTCACCCCGGCGTACTTGACCACGTTGAGCAACAGCTCGCGGACGATCATAAAGAGCATGACGCGGAGGTCCTCTTGCGCGGGCTCGGCGGCCGGATCGGCGGTGGTGGCCACCCGGAGGCCATAACGCTCCCGCATCCAGCGGGACAGCCATGACAGGGCCGGTGCCAGGCCTGCGTCATAGAGGACCGGCGGGGAGAGTTCGACCGTCAGCGAGCGGGACGTTCCGAAGGGCCTCGCCGAGGGCGTCGTGAATCGGCTGGAGTGCGTCCTCGGGGACCTTGTGAGAGCTCCGCAGTCGATCGACGTGGTACTTGACGGCCACGAGCAGTCTGCTGGAAGTGCTCGTGCAGGATATGCGCGACGCGGCGACGCTCCCTCTGTTCGGCTTGGGTCAGCTGCAGGGCCAGGGCCCGCAGCTGGTCAGCGCGCTGCTCGGCCAGGGCGGTGCGGTCCTTGACGCGCTGTTCGAGGCTCTCGTTGAGCGTGCGGATCCGCGCAAAGATCCGCCGCAGAACGATATAGAGCAGGGTGGCTGTGGAGGCAACGAACCCCCATCCCTTGTACGTCGAGAGGAGGCGCATCTGCTCCGGGGTCCGGGCCAGCCACGTGACCACGGCATCGGAGAAATAGATCCACAGGGACGAGATCAGTGCGTAGACGACTGGCACCCAGATCTCAAACGGGATCTGCAATGCCCTCAACTGCAGGTATCTGCGTGGCAGCCGAAGGTTCATCCAATCACTCCATACGGAGCTGAACTTGTCCATTGTACAAGGCCAACGGACGGCTGCCAGTGCGAAAGACAGACCCCGCCTCCGCATGCGAAGATCGGTGCGGACGCGGGGTCTGGACACTTCCGGTCTTGCGCAGGACCCTATGGGTCCGTTCGGGTTGTCGATACGCTCACTGGCTGATATTCAGGCCGAAGCTGAGATTCAGCCCGCCGCTGCCGGTCGGCGGGGCGTAGTAGGCTGGAGGAGCCACGTAGTAGTAGGTTGGCGGCGCGACGTAATACGTCGACGGGGCCGCATAGTAAGTCTGGTGCCGGGGCTGCGTAGTAGTAGCTCGGCTGATAGCCAAGTGAGAGCCCCAAGCCGACCCCTGGATCGTTCCCGTACCACGGATAGCCCCAACCACGGCCCCAGCCCCCCCTCCGTATCCGCCGTAGCAGCCGGGATAGTTGAAGCCGTGATGGTGGCCCCAGTCATCCCAATCGTGACCGTGGCCCCAATAACCCCATCCGTGGCCGCCGTAGCCGTGGCCCCTGCCACCCCAGCCGTGACCCCAGTATGGGGCAGCGTAATGCCCTGCGTGCCAGCCGCCCCAGTTGGAGTGTCCCGCGCCCCCCAGCCCCAGTGACCTCCGCCACCGTGGAAGGACCCGCCGTGGCCGGCGGCATGCGACGAGCCATGACCAGCCGCCCAAGCTGACGATGTCATGCCCGCCACCGCCAGCAAGCCCGTAAGAGTTAGTGCAACCGCACGCACGACCCATCTCCTTTCGTGATATCGAACACGAACCCGAACTTTCCACACTGAGCAATAGTTATCAAATGTTAATCACCGTTCTGCCTGGTTTCCACTCTCGTCGCGCGTTTTTCGGCGCAGCCACACCGCCATGCCAGCCAGGACGCTCGGTCATTGACGCTGCTATGCCGTGTCCCGGCTGCGTGGCAGATCGCCGGCATCTTCAGAATCGTGCCTGCTGATTTGCCTTCCGGTGCGGCGGGTCGGTATCCTGCTGGGCCGCGTCCGGCTGCAGTGGTCTGACGGAGATGCTTTGGCACAGGAGTGGACTGGCGATGGCGATCACGTTGGAGGCGATCAAGGCGGGGCTGTCCAAGCTGGGTCTCGGCAAGGGCGATGTGGTTCTCGTGCACAGCGACCTGCGGTCGCTGGCGCCAGCCAGGGACCTGGTGAAGCTGCCCAACTGCGGGGCGGACCTGATCATCGACGCATTCTTGGAGACCGTGGGGCCCGATGGGCTGGTGATCTTCCCGACGTTTACCAAGACGTACGACTTGGGCGAGCCGGTCTATACGGGGCTCGTATTCCATCCGCGGAAGACTCCCAGCCGGGTCGGCAGCATCACGAACCTCTTCTGGCGCCGGCCTCAGGCCGTCCGCGGCACGCATCCGACGCACTCGGTGGCCGCCATCGGCAGCCGGGCCGCGGAGTTCTGCCGCGAGCCAAAGGACTCGACGACCTTCGACCGCCGCGGCCCGTGGGGGCGGATGTACGACTGGAACGGCAAGATCTGCTGGTTTGGTACCGACAACCGGACGAACACCACCGTTCACGTCGTGGAGGACTGGATGGACCTGCCCTATATGCCGGACCGCTGGGGATGGGTGGAGGGGCCGGATGGTCAACCAATGAAGGTCACCTGCCGCAAGGCCCCGATCGGGGCGAGGGACTTCTACCGCCAGGACTCCAAGTGCCAGCGGATGTTCAACGCCAGCGGCATCCTCTGCCGCGGGCAGATCGGTCAGGCCAAAGTGGCCATGATGACGGTCCAGGAAACCCACCGGGTGCTGCGGGAAGCGATCATCCAAGACCCGTGCCTGCTGTTGAAGGAAGAGAACCCGGCTGACCCATGGACCGACGAGGCTCGGGCCGCGACGATCAAGTTCGTCCGCCGCACGTACGGGGTGGGGAAGTGAGGTTGTAGCGGATTGGTGGACGATGTGAGCATGACGATGCTGCGCGGGAAGTTGATCAAGATTGGAGCGAAAGCGGTGAAGCATGTCCTGCACGCGGTCTTTTGGACAACCGAGGCAGCGGTTGCGTAAACTCGGCTCACCTATATCCTGAATAGCATCCGGCAGTTACGAGCGGCTACTGTTGGCTTAACACCGTCAGGTGATCCGGCAAGGGGCGGAGATTGGCCTCCACTACGGTTAGTCCAGGAGGACGATCTGCGCTCATCGCGTCTGTCTTGCCCCGCCTGGCAGGCCGGAGATCGGCCTTCCCGTTAACCAAGTATTAACTTCAGAATATCTTGGTGCGCAAGGAGAGTTGCACGGTAGAATAGCCCCATGTAGCCGAGCAGCGCGGTCGGGCAACCACATCTGCAGAATATCGGATCAAGGAGCAACCTATCATGTGCACGGGTGGAAAGAGCGGGACGGGCGATCTGTTTCACTTTGCAATGATGATGGGGCTGCTTCTTTGCAGCAGTTGGGCATCGGCGGCGCCACAACAGCGGATCAGGCCGCGCAGGTGATTAGAGGTTGGCTGCAAAGGGACCCCGCACCGCTGCAAACCTCTTTGGGCGCAACCGTGGACAAGGTGGAGACCTTCTCCGACGCACAAGGCCAGCCCTTGTACTACGTCGTTCACTTGCTGCCGGGCGGATTGGCGATCGTGTCCCCCGATGACCAGGTTGAACCGATCATCGCTTTCTCGGAGGGCCAGACGTACGATCCTTCGCAAGGCAATCCCCTGTACGCCTTGGTAAGTCACGACCTCGCGGGACGCCTTGCCGCGGCCAGAAGCATCCAGGCCCCTGCGGGTCAAATGTCGCAGAGCCAGACCCTCTCGGGCCTGGCACACTCTGACGCTCAGACCAAATGGCAGCAGCTTCTGGCTGTCGCCCCAAGCGGCGGTGCCTCATCCATGGGGGCCACCAGCATCGCGGACGCGGGAGTCTCCCCGTTGGCCCAAGGGGGGCTGGCCAACGTGTCCGATGTCCGTGTAGCCCCGTTGACCCGGACTACTTGGACCCAGACGAACATCTACGGCACCAACAATGCCTGTTACAACTACTACACACCGCCCGGGCCCGACGGGTCGGTCAACAATGACCCTTGTGGATGTGTGGCTACAGCCGTGGCCCAGGTCCTCCGGTTCTTCCAATACCCCACAGCTGCAATCGGCCGCAGGTCCTTCACCTATTTCATAAACGACGTTCTCCACACTGGGTGGACCCTCGGAGGAGATGGCTCGGGCGGAGCGTACAGGTGGGACCTGATGCCCCTGAGTCCTGATGCGAATACCCTCGTCAATCAATGCCAGCAGATTGGTGCCCTTTGCTGGGACGCTGGAATCGCCTCGGGGATGGGCTATACGGCGAGCGAGTCCGACGCAGACTATTATACCTCCGTGTTCACGGACGTGTTCCAGTATGCTAATGCTGTTAAGGGGTGGAATGGCTCTGATAACATCGGCGCATCTTTGAATCAAATGGTCAATTCCAACCTCGATGCCAGACATCCGGTACTTCTGATGATTGGGGAGGTGAGCGGAGGAGGTCACGCGGTCGTGGCTGATGGATACGGCTATGATTCCTATACCCTATACCATCACCTGAACTGCGGCTGGGTCACCGGCAATATCTGGTACAACCTGCCGACGTTCCAGAGCGGGGTGCTTTCCTTCGATTCGGTGTTCGAGTGTATCTACAACATCTATACGTCCGGTACAGGCGAGATCATCAGCGGGCGAGTCACTGATCCGTCAGGTAACCCCATGAACGGCGTCGCCCTGACGGCCCAGCTCAGCGGCGGCGCCGGGACTTACTACGCTACAACCAACGCGAATGGAATCTATGCCTTCTGTCCAGTTCCGTCGGCATCGAGCTATACGGTAAGCGCCACGGCAAGCGGCTACACCTTTCAACCCCAGAACGTTACGACGGGGACTTCTGAGCTTACCCTGGGCGGCACGAGCAGTACGTGCGGCAACTGCTGGGGCGTGAACTTCACGACCTCGGCTCCGTTCTTGTCGGTTCCGGGAACGGGCCTTACGAGCGAGGGGCGAGCGGGCGGGCCGTTCTCCCCGAGCAGCATCACCTACACGGTGTGGAATGCAGGGTGGAGTTGGAGTGCAAGCGGGCAATGGCTGAATTGGACGGCTCACGCCACGCAGCCATGGGTCGTTCTGTCCAAGACCTCCGGCACCCTGGGTGGGTCGCCTGCGAACGACACGGTTACCGTCTCGATCAGCCCTGCCGCCAACAGCCTGGCTATCGGCACGTACAGCGATACGGTCACCTTCACGAACACGACCAACGGAGCAGGCAACACGACCTTTGCGATTTCCTTGACCGTTGCGCCGCCTCCCACCGTCACCGCGATCACCCCGAACTACGGGTTGAACACGGGTAGTGTAAGCATCACGAACCTGGCGGGAACCGGGTTCCGACCGGGTGCGACTGTAACGCTCAGACGAGGGGTCGATATCCCCGCAACAGGAATCGTGGTGGTGAGCCCGACGGAGATCACCTGTACGTTCAACTTGTCTGGCGCCGCCGTCGGCCTGTGGGACGTGGTGGTCACCAATACGGACACGCAATCCGCCACGCTCAGCAGCGCGTTCTCCGTCATTGGGCAATCCAGCGCCTATTCGTGGACGAACTTTGTCGGCCAGCCGGGCAGCTCCGGCAATGCGGACGGCACGGGCAACGCGGCGCGGTTTAACAAACCTTTGGGTACGGCGGTTGACAGCGCGGGGAATGTGTATGTGGCGGACACCTACAACAACACGATCCGCAAGGTGACGCCGGCGGGAGTGGTGACGACGCTGGCGGGGCTCGCCGGGGTCTGGGGCAGCACCGACGGCACGGGCAGCGCGGCGCGGTTTAACACTCCTACCGGCGTGGCTGTCGACAGCGGGGGCAACGTGTTTGTGGCGGACTACGGGAACTATACGATCCGCAAGGTGACGCCGCTGGGAGTGGTCACGACGCTGGCGGGCAAGGCGGGGGTTTCGGGGAGCACCGATGGCACGGGCAGCGCCGCACGGTTCTACTTGCCTAGCGGCGTGGCGGTGGACAGTACGGGGAACGTGTATGTGGCGGACTACTGGAACGGCACGATCCGCAAGGTGACGGCGGCGGGGATGGTCACGACGCTAGCCGGCAGTGCGGGGACTTCTGGCAGTACCGATGGCACGGGCAGCGCGGCCCGGTTTAGCAGTCCTTTTGGCGTGGCAGTAGACACCCAGGGGAACGTCTATGTGGCGGACACCGGCAACAGCACCATCCGCAAGGTGACGGCGGCGGGGGTGGTCACGACACTGGCGGGCAGTGCCGGGTCTTCCGGCAGCACCGACGGCACGGGTAGCGCAGCCAGGTTTTTCAACCCTGACGGCGTGGCGGTGGACAGCGCGGGGAACGTGTTTGTGGCGGACACCGACAACGACATGATCCGCAAAGTGACGGCGGCGGGGGTGGTCACGAGCATCGGTGGTCTTGCCGGCGTCATGAGCGCAGCGGACGGCATCGCCAATGCCGCGAGGTTCTACTATCCGGCAGGCATCGCGGTCGACTCTCATGGAAACCTCTACGTGGCGGATACCTACAACCAGCGGGTCAGCAAAGGCATGCCCGTGAACGCACCGACGATTACGACGAGCAGCCCGTTGCCGCCGGGTTCCGTCGGCATCCTCTACAACCAGACATTGACGGCAACCGGTGGCGCGACTCCGTACACGTGGTTGATCTCCTCCGGCAGTCTGCCGTTAGGCCTGAGCCTCAGTGCCGCCGGGGTGATCACCGGCGTCCCGGTCGCACAGACGACCGCCACCTTTACCGTGCAGGTGACCGGCGCCGACGGATTTTCCTCTACGCAGGCCTTCAGTTTGACGATCGGCGCCCCTCCGGCCGGCGACTACGCTTGGGCGAACTTCGTCGGCCAGCCGGGGTTCTACGGGAGTGCTGATGGTACGGGTAACACGGCATGCTTTAATGGTCCTACCGGCGTAGCGGTAGACAGCGCGGGAAATATGTATGTGGCGGATTGTTGGAACTGCACGATCCGTCAGGTGACGCCAGCGGGGGTAGTGACGACCCTGGCGGGCAGTGCCGGGGTTCTCGGGGAGCACCGATGGCACGGTCAGCGCGGCCCTGTTCAACTATCCTACCGACGTGGCCTTGGACAACAGCGGCAACTTATACGTAACTGACTGCAACAACTACACGATCCGCAAGATAACACCGACGGGACAGGTCACGACGTTGGCGGGACTTGCGGGATCTTATGGCAGCGACGATGGCACAGGCAGCGCGGCGAGATTCGGGAATGCTACTGGCGGGCCGAGGGGTTTGGCGGTGGACGGTGCGGGGAACGTCTATGTGGCGGACTTCTGGAACTGCACGATCCGTAAAATAACGCCGGGAGGGGTAGTCACAACGCTGGCAGGGCTTGCGGGATATGGCGGCACCACGGATGGCACGGGCAGCGCGGCGAGATTCAACAATCCTTTCGGCGTGGCGGCGGACGGTACGGGCAATCTGTTTGTAACGGACTTCTATAACTCCACGATCCGCAAGGTGACGTCGGCGGGGGTGGTCACGACCTTGGCGGGGCTCGCGGGGTCTTTTGGCGGTATCGATGGTACGGGCAATGCGGCACGTTTTGGTTATCCTTCCGGCGTGGCGGCAGATAGCGCGGGCAACGCGTATGTGGCGGACTGGCAAACGATCCGCAAGGTGACGTTGGCGGGAGTGGTGACGACCATCGGTGGTCTTGCGGGTGTCCAGGGCGCAGCCGACGGCATTGGCGGTTGTGCGAGGTTCTACAACCCAACGGGAATCGCGGCTGATACCATGGGCAACCTTTACGTCGCGGATGTGAGCAACGATCGGGTCAGTAAGGGCACGCCCGTTTACGCGACGATTACCACGAGCAGCCCCTTGCCGTGGGGCTGGGTGGGCACGCCCTACAACCAGACATTGACGGCGACCGGTGGCATGACACCCTACACGTGGTCCATCTACGGCAGCAGTCTGCCGTCGGGCTTGAGCCTGGACGCCAGCGGGGTCATCAGCGGCACGCCGGACACGGCGACGACCGCCAGTTTCACGGTGCAGGTGACAGGCAGTGACGGGCTTTGCTCTGCGAAGACCTTCAGTTTGACGATCCAGATACCCTGCGATGTCAACGGCGACGGGTCCGTCGACGTGGTCGACCTTCTGTACTTCGTGGACGCCTTCGGCAGCCTCACCGGAGATCCCAACTACAACCCGGCCTGCGACTTCAACAGCGACGGCAGCGTGGACGTAGTCGACCTACTGATCTTCGTGGACTACTTCGGTAAGTAGGCGAGTGTCGAACCAACGACGGCGAATCCGAGCGTTTGATATCACTTTGATGTCAACCGTATAGGATGGCCGGTAGGAATCGGGGAGGTAGTCCCCGATGAGTCCGCTGGCACATGCCTGCCCTATGCCTTGTGGGCGGAGGCAGGAGTGGTCTTGACGGCTGGTTGTGCGGGGACGGGCCTGGGTCTGGCCACCGGGCCGGGCGGGGGCGTCGGTGCGGCGGCCTTGGGGGATCGTGGCGGCAGGGGGTAGCTCACCTTCAGGAACTTGTGGGCCAGGGCGTCCACCGGGTCGAGCTGGGCCGCGCGGGCGAAGGCCTGATAGGCCTGGTTGCGCTGGCCGGAGTGCAGGAGTTCATATCCCAGCAGCAGCTGACCGCCGAACCAGTTGGGGTTGGCTGCTACAAGTGCCTGTAAATCCGACAATTGCGCCGCAAAGTCGGCCTGGTCGGTATAGTCGAGGCGCAGATCGAACCTCACGTAGATCAGGTTCGGCTGGAGTTCGAAGGCTCGGCGTAGCAAGGGGATGGCCTGCTCGTACTGGCCGACGGCGAAGAGAGCTTGAGTGCCGTAGAGGCGGCTGGCAGGATCGCCGTTGTCGAGCTGGGCAGCGAGGAGGAAGAGGTCGGCGGCGTGGTCATAGGCGGCCTGACCGAAGGCATCGAGGCCGGCCTTGATCGCGTCATCTCGTTTCTGGTAAAGCCTTTGTGTGCGTTGGTAGGTTTCGTCATCGAGTCTGTCCCGCCTGGTAGCCATCGTTGAGGCCTTGGCGGTAGGCCTGGTCGAGTTGCTGGGGGAAGAGGCGGCCGGCATTGTAGCCCTGGCGAAGCCCCTCGTGGTAGGCGCGGCCCCACTGGTCTTGCGGTAAGTTATAGTCCTCTTGGGTGTTACTGTTGTTTTGGGGTGTGTACTGTTTGTCCGGAGGCGTCTGCGGCGGCGTGGCGTTGGGTGCAGCGAAGGTAGCGCGCGGTAAGCCAGAATGCGCAAAATGCAGCACAAATCAGCACGAGGAACGACATGCGGCGGAGGGCTACGGAGCGAACGGGAGAGCGATTGTCGGAGACAATCCGGTAGGCGTGCATCGCAAGATCCTCACGGGTACGACGGGTGCAGCCAACTGTTCAGGTACGCCATACGACGCTATACTACTTAACTTCGTCTACACTAAGGCGGCCCGACAGCTGCAGAGTCGCACCAAAGATATTATGACGCCTGGGGCGGGCCGTGCAAACGGATGTCAGTTAGCATGGAACAGCTGGAGGACGACGGCTAGAGTCTTTCATGCTAAGGAGCGTTGCCTTCCAGGTACTTTTCGCCGAGGGCGGGGCGGATGGCGCGTGTGGTGACCGCCCGGGCGGGAAGCGGCTTAACATCGTATTTGACAATCCCTTGTTCGTTCAGGGCAGTGCGGATCGTTTCTTGATCCACTGAGGCGGTAATCGCTGTTTTGTGCAAGAACGGCAGTGGCCAGTGGCCAGTTGCCAGTGACGACAACAACAACGGCGACAGGCGGAGCTATCAGCAGAAGACGGGCGAGGCGCGTGGGCTTCGATGGATCATTCGCGGACAGGTGAGCGGGCGGAGCGAGTCGGCGACGCGGCGGTGCTGGAACCGGCGCGGGCGGTCGAGCGGGTGCGGCACTACCGGCGGCCCGCAGAGCGGCCGCTGACGCGGGCTGCGCGGGGGCAGGTGACGATCCTGTTCGGGGGGCTGACGCTGCCGCATGAGACGTTGATCCAGGCGGGGATGGAAGGGCTGGGCTACCGGGTGCAGCGGCTGCCGACGCCGACGAAGGCCGATTGCCAGGTGGGGAAGGAGTACTGCAATCCGGGACAGTGCAACCCGAGCTATTTCACGGTCGGGACACTCATCAACTATCTGAAGCAGGTGCAGGAGGAGCGGGGGCTGACCGTGGGCCAGATCGTCGACCGGTACGCGTATATGACGGCTGGCTCGTGCGGGCCGTGCCGGTTCGGGATGTACGAGTCGGAGTATCGGCTGGCGCTGGAGAACGCGGGGTTTGAAGGGTTCCGGGTGCTGGTATTCCAGCAGGGGGCGGGGCTGAAGCAGACGGAGGAAGGCACGGCGATCGACTTCAATGTGCCGTTCTTCCTGTCGCTGCTGAACGGTTTCTTCGTGGGGGACTGCCTGAACTCGCTGGCCAGCCAGATCCGGCCGTACGAGGCGGTCGCGGGCTCGACGGACGTAGCGATGGCGGAGTGCCTGGAGATCTGCAAGCAGGCGATCCACGACAAGTCATATGAGGTGGCGCCGGACTTTGCGTCGCGGTGCCTGTCGCTGATTACGGCGGGGTACAACGCGTCGGACGTGGCGAAGTTCCTGGACCAGCTGCGGGGGGACTGGTACACGGCGGCGCTTCGGCGGTGCGGTGATCTGCTGAACGAGAAGGTCGAGGTGGACTACACGCGGGTCCGGCCGAAGGTGAAGATTACGGGGGAGTTCTGGGCGCAGACGACGGACGGGGACGGCAATTTCCGGATGTTCGAGTTCCTGGAGCGTGAGCACGCGGAGGTGATCGTCGAGCCGATCGCGTCGTGGATCACGTACATGCTGCACCAGGCGATGCTGGGGCGAACCGACCGTCGGGGTCTGCCGGCGGACATGAGGATCCGAGAGCGGGCGGGCTGGCGGCAGCGGCTGGCGGGCTGGAAGAGCTACCACCGCGCGATGGTGCTGCTGCGGCTGAGCCGGTGGATGATCCACCGGGAGTACGATCGGTTGCGGGGGGCGCTGGCGGACATCGTGCCGCCGCTGCCGGACCAGGCGGAGCTGCGGGAGATAGCCAAGGCGTACATCAACCCGCGGTCGGCTGGGGGCGAGGGGCACCTGGAGGTCGGCAAGACGATCTACTACTCGAAGAAGCGGCTCTCGCACATGGTGCTGAGCGTAAAGCCGTTCGGGTGCATGCCGAGCACGCAATCGGACGGGGTGCAGGCGGCGGTGATCTCGCACTATCCGGAGGCGATCTTTCTGCCGATCGAGACGAGCCCGGAGGGCGAGGTGAACGCGTACAGCCGGGTGCAGATGGCGCTGGGCGAGGCGAAGATCCGGGCGAAGGCGGAGATGGCGGAGGCGCTGAAGGGGACGGGCCGGACGATCGAGGAGATCCGTACGTACGTGGCAGGGCACAGGGAACTGCGGAGGCCGCTACAGGGGGTTGGGCAGCGGGAGGGCGTGGCGGGTCGGGCGGCGAGTTTTGTGATGCACGTGGCGGAGAGGATGAGGACTTAGGCGTATGCGGGTGATCGAAGACAGGCAGGCGGAGCCAGCGCGGCCGGGGCCGCGGCGGACGGGCGGGTCGCAGAGCCGGCTGGACGCGCGGGCGGACCAGGAGTTCGCCGCGTTCGGGGAAGGGGGCGCGGAGAAGAGGGTACGCGCCCGCCGGCGGTTTCGAGGCACAGAGCAGTACCCACAGGGGCTGATGGTCGGGATGGACGTTGGGTCCACGACGGTCAAGGCGGTGGTGGTGGATCCGGCGAGCGGCGCGATCTTGTGGCAGGACTACCAGCGGCACGGGACGCGCCAGCCGGAGACGGCGCTGGAGTTTCTCAAGAGGATCGAGGCGGCCTTTGCTTCGTGTCCGGGCGAGGCGATACGCGTGTTCATCACGGGCTCGGGCGGGGCGAACCTGGCGGGGTTTGTCGGGGCGCGGCACGTGCAGGAGGTGAACGCGGTCAGCCTGGCGGTCGAGCGGCTGTACCCGGACGTGCGGAGCGTGGTGGAGTTGGGCGGGCAGGACGCCAAGATCATCGTGTTCAAGCACGATCCGGAGACGGGGCGGCTCAAGAAGCTGCCCAGCATGAACGACAAGTGCGCGGGGGGGACGGGGGCGGTGATCGACAAGATCGTGGCGAAGTTGCGGATCCCGGCGGAGAGACTGCCGGACCTGGGCTACGACGGGCTGCGGATCCACGCGGTGGCGGGCAAGTGCGGGGTGTTCGCGGAGACGGACATCAACGGCCTGCAGAAGCAGGGGGTGGCGAGCGAGGAGCTGATGGCCTCGCTGTTTGAGAGCATCGTGCTGCAGAACCTGTCGGTGCTGACGCGGGGGCACACGCTGTGTCCGAAGGTGCTGCTGCTGGGCGGGCCCAACACGTTCATTCGGGGCATGGCCGAATGCTGGCGGCATCATCTGCCGCAGATGTGGGCGGAGCGGAACGTGGAGGTGCCGGCGGGGGCGAGGGTGGAGGACCTGGTGGTCGTCCCGCCGAATGGGCAGTACTTCGGGGCGATCGGGGCGGTGGAGTTCGGGAAGCTGGAGATCGAGGAGAACCCGGACCTGGGGGTGTACCAGGGGCACGAGCACCTGGCGTGGTACATCGAGGTCGGGCGGGTGCAGGACAAGCAGCGCGGGGGCGTGCAGGGGCTGTGGCGGAGCCGGGAGGAGCTGGAGGCGTTTCGGGAGGAGTACCGCCAGCGGCCGTGGGAGCCAGCGCGGTTTGGGCCGGGGCAGGTGGTGCGGGCGTTTCTGGGGGTGGACGGGGGCTCGACGAGCACGAAGGGCGTTTTGCTGGATGACGGTCGGAACGTCATCGCGAAGGCGTACCAGTTGTCGAAGGGCAACCCGATCGAGGACACGATTGAGATCATCGCGACGCTGCGCCGGCAGGTGGAGGGGCAGGGGGCGCGGCTGGAGATCCCGGGCGTGGGCACGACGGGGTACGCCAAGGACATTCTGAAGGAAGTCATCGGCGCGGACGTGGCGCTGGTGGAGACAGTGGCGCACACGCAGGCGTGCCTGCACTACTACCCGGGCGCGGACATCATCTGTGACGTGGGCGGGCAGGACATCAAACTGATCTTTTTGAAGAACGGGCAGGTGAAGGACTTCAAGCTGAACACGCAGTGTTCGGCGGGCAACGGGTATTTTCTGCAGAGCACGGCGCAGAGTTTCGGGTACGAGGTGGAGCAGTACGCGGAGGCGGCGTTCGCGGCGGTTTCGATGCCGGAGTTCGGATACGGCTGCGCGGTGTTCCTGCAGGCGGACATTGTGGATTTCCAGCGGAAGGGGTGGCAGGCCAGCGAGATCATGGCGGGGCTGGCAGCGGTGCTGCCGAAGAACATCTGGCTGTACGTGGCGCAGATGCCGAACCTGGCGAAGTTGGGGCGGACGTTCGTGCTGCAGGGGGGGACGCAGCACAACCTGGCGGTGGTGAAGGCGGAGGTGGATTTCATCCGGGCGAGGTTCCAGGGGACGGGGGTGGAGCCGCGGATCCTGGTACACGAGCACTGCGGGGAGAGCGGGGCGATCGGCTGCGCGCTGGAGGCGCAGCGGCTGGTGTCCGAGCAGGCGCGGCGGACGACGTTCGTCGGGCTGGAGAACGTGGAGCGGATCGAGTACCGGGTGACGCGGGACGAGCGGACGCGGTGCCGCTTCTGCAAGAACCAGTGCATCCGGACGTTCATCGATGTGAAGGTGGGCGGCGAGGATGACGAGCAGGCGGTGGACCTGTCGACGCGGCTGCTCAAGAGCGGGGCGGAAGAGGGGCATCCGACGCGGTTCAAAAAGGCGCCCGCGGAGGGGGGCGATCAAGGCGGGCCGGACGGCAGCCGGATGCCGCTGCAGGCGGGTCAGAAGCGGCTGATCGTGGCGACGTGCGAGCGGGGGACGGTGGAAGACCGGGAGGACATGCTGCAGATCCAGAAGGGGCTGGCGGCGGTCAAGAAGGCCAACCCCAACACGATGGAGTTCGCCGCGCGGGAGGCCTTCGAGGCCCGGGAGGCGGCGCGGGTGCACGATGCGATCCCGCCGGAGCGGTGGCACGACGCGCTGCTGCCGGGGAGCGTGCGGCGGCGTGCGGCGGCGATGCGGCGGCGGCAGGATGTCCGCATCGGCATCCCGCGGGTGCTTAACCTGTATTCGCTGGCGCCGTTCTTCCGGACGTTCTTTGCATCGCTGGGGGTCGCGAGCGAGAACATCGTCTTCAGCGACACGACGAGTTTGGAGTTGTACAAGGCCGGCTGCAAGCGTGGGAGCATCGATCCGTGCTGGCCGAGCAAAGTGTGCATCGCGCACATCCACAATTTATTGTACAAGAAGCACACGGCGGAGCGGCCGCTGGACTTCATCTGGTTCCCGATGATCGACGCGTTTCCGACGTGGCTGGAGCACACGATGGACAACCGGGCGTGCCCGACGGCGGCGATCACCCCGGAGTCGGTGAAGGCGGCGTACATCAAGGAAGGCGACACGTTCGCGCAGCTGGGGGTGACGTACCTGGACCCGATGTTGCACATGGACGAACCGGCGCTGCTGGCGCGGCAGTTGCAGGCGGCGTGGGCGGAGCCGCTGGGGGTGTCGCCGGCGGAAGCCCGGCGGGCGGTGCAGGCGGCGTACGATACGCTGGAGACGTTCCATGCGCGGCTGCAGGAGCAGGGGCGGGAGGTCCTCGAGCAGATCGAGCGGGAAGGCCGGGTGGGGCTGGTGGTGCTGAGCCGGCCGTATCACGCGGACCCGGGGATCAGTCACGGGATCGTGGAGGAGTTGCAGAAGTTAGGGTATCCTATCCTGACACAGGACACGCTGCCGCTGGACGAGGAGGTCCTGGAGGGGCTGTTCGGGGAGGAGGCGGCGGAGGGGCTGTGCGCCTCGGTGCTGTCGATCGACGACGTGTGGAAGAATTCCTACAGCGAGAACACGAACCGGAAGATCTGGGCGGCGAAGTTCGTGGCGCGGCACCCGAACCTGGTGGGGCTGGAGTTGAGCAGTTTCAAGTGCGGGCACGACTCGCCGATCTACAGTCTGATCGAGGACATCGTCGAGACGAGCGGCACGCCGTATTTCTGCTTCAAGGACATCGACGAGAACAAGCCGACGGGATCGATCAAGATCCGCATCGAGACGATCGGGTACTTCCTGAAGCGGTACAGCGAGCAGCTGGCGCAGCGGCGTCGGGAGGCGCGGGAGGCGCAGCGGCGTGTGAGGCAGCTGGAGGAGCGGCTGGGGGCCGGCGGCGGGATGTGCCGGGGGACAGCGCGGTGGCGGGGTAACGACAGTGCTGAGTCCTGAGTCCTGAGTCCTGAGTGCTGAGTGCTGAGTGCTGAGTCCTGCGTGCTGAGTGCTGAGTCCTGCGTGCTGCGTCCTGAGTTCTTAGTACTGAGTGTGGAGGTGAAAGGTTCGATGGAATCGCACACTGAGAATTGGTGCGAGGTTCTGCCGGAGTATGTGCAGGAGTGGGTGCGGGAGCATCCGCCCGTGAACGGGTGCCAGCGGTGCAAGACGCCGGCTGGCCAGGAGGCGCAATCGCCGATCGACCGGTTCCGGGTGCAGATGCGGCGGTTCGAGCAAGCGGGGTTCGCGCTGCCGGTCGCTGCGCAGAGCGAGTGCGGGGGGTGCGGGGAGGTCGTGGCCGCGGAGTTCGTGATGGCGGAGGGGCGGGTGGTGCTGGAGAAGAGGTGTCCCCAGTGCGGCCAGACGCGGGAGGCGCACGAGGACGCGATCTTCGGGCAGGCACGGGCGGGTGGGGATGGCTCGGCTGCGAGGACACTGACGGGAACGCCGATCCGGCCGGTGGTGCGGGGTTTGCCGCGGACGGTTCGGACGCTGTGCCCGGAGTGCGGGGCGATCGTGCCGGGGCGGTACTTCCGGAAGAACGGCGGGGTGTCGATCGAGAAGACGTGTCCGGAGCACGGGTACTTCCAGGACCGGATCAACAGCGACGCGGAGCTGTTTCTCAAGTGCGCCCGGTGGTCGTTCGGCGAGGGCCAGGGGGTGCTGATTCCGCGGGTGGTGGAGGCGGCGAATTGCCCGAGCGACTGCGGGCTGTGCAACCAGCACCAGTCGGTGGCGGTGCTGGCGCAGATCGACCTGACGAACCGGTGCAACCTGACATGCCCGATCTGTTTCGCGAACGCCAACGTGCGGGGGGAGGTCTACGAGCCGACGTACGAGCAGGTGGTCGGGATGCTGCAGCAGCTGCTGGACAGCCGGCCGATTCCGTGCACGAGCGTGCAGTTTACGGGCGGGGAGCCGACGGAGCACCCGCGGTTCCATGAGATTGTGGCCAAGGCGCGGGAGATGGGCTTCGCGAACATCCAGATCGCCACGAACGGGATCCATCACGCGGACCTGGAGTTTGCGAGGAAGAGCCGGGAGGCGGGGCTGCACACGCTGTATCTGCAGTTCGACGGGCTGGATGACGCGCTGTACCGCAAGATCCGGGGCAGGGAGCTGCTGGCGATCAAGCGGCAGGCGGTGGAGAACTGCCGGAAGGTGGGGCTGAAGATCTGCCTGGTGCCGACGATCGTCAGGGGGCAGAATGACGACCAGGTGGGCAGGATCATCGAGTTCGCGGTCGAGAACATCGACGTGATCAGCGCGATTTCGTTCCAGCCGGTTTGCTTTACCGGGCGGATCAGCCGCAAGGACCTGGAGGAGAAGCGGTACACGCTGGGGGACCTGGCCAAGGACATCGCGGCGGCGACGGGGGCGGACGTACGGCGGGATTTCTGGCCGCTTTCGGTGGTGGCGCCGCTGTGCGATTTGCTGTCGGCGCTGGAGCGCAAGCCGAAGATCAAGCCGTCGTGCCACCCGGACTGCGCGGAGGGGACGTACTTCTTCGTGGCGCCGCGGAAGTATGCGGGCCAGCCGATGAAGGAGAGGCTGACACCGATCCCGCGGGTGTTCGACATCGGGGGGCTGTTCGCCGATATGAAAGCGCTGGCGGACAAGCTGGCGGCGAAGAAGAGGATCGGGCTACTGGATAAGCTGCGGGTGCTGTGGCTGTTCGGCAGGCACTTCCAGCGGCGGAGTGCGCCGGAGGGGTTGACGCTATTCAAGTGGCTACGGTCATTGCAGGGGATGGTGGACAAAACCAAGAGCCGCGGGTCGGAGCAGGCGCGGCACTACAAGACGTTGATGTGCGCGGGCATGCACTTCATGGACCGGTACAACTACGACGCGGAGCGGGCGCGGCGGTGCGTGATCCACTACTCGACGCCGGAGGGGGTGTTCCCGTTCTGCACGTACAACAGCGGGCCGTGCTATCGGGAGTTTGTGGAGAGGGCGAACGGCAACAGGTGACAATGTGGCGATTTGACAATCTGACAATGTGGAACGGCAGCGGCGGAGAGTGAGCAGGCACGGCAACGGCCCGGCTGAAGCCGGTACTACGAACAGGAATGCCGGCGCGGTGACCGGCAGTGAGGCTGGAGTGGTGTGGTGAGCCAGATGGTTCGAGATGAGGTAGCGGGGGGGAAGGCGGGTGAAGGGCCGTACGTGTGGCCGTACGGCGCGGGTGGGGACGGCGCCATTGATGACGGGCGGAGGCACTGGCTGGAGGGGTTGCTGGAGCGGTACGCGGTCCGGCGGCTGGTGGGTTGGCTGGCGGCGGGGACGGGGGTGGGGGACACGCGGATCGAGCGGATCATCTACTCGTATTACAATCCCGCGACGCCGGCGTGGGAGCGGGCAGCGTACTGGCCCGTTCATAAGGCGATCGACCGGATTCGCGGGGGGGCGTCGGTGGAGTCGTTCCGGACGCGGATCGCGGAGCACCGGCCCACGGTGCGGGGGATCGTCGCGACGATGCGGAGCGTGGCGGAGCTGGGACTGTCGCGGCCGCAGCGGTGGGTGATGCCGCTGTTCGCGGTGTGGAACTTCACGCAGAAGTGCAATCTGCGGTGCCGGCACTGCTACCAGTCGGCGACGGCGGCGGGGCAGGCGGACGAACTGGATTCGGAGGAGAAGATCCGGCTGATCGATGAGCTGGCGTCGCACTACATGGCGATGATGGCGTTTGCGGGGGGTGAGCCGACGCTGTCGAAGGACCTGCTGCCGGTGCTGCGGCGGTGCCAGAGGCACGGGATCCACACGAGCGTGGCCACGCATGGCGGGACGATGACGGAGCGGCTCGCGGGGAGCTGGCGGAGGCGGGGGTGCGGTACGTCGAGGTGTCGCTGGACAGCGTACACCCGGAGCGGCACGACGCGTTCCGGGGCGTGCCGGGGATGTGGGAGCGAACGGTGGCGGGGATGAAGAACGTGGTGGCCCAGCCGGGTCTGCGGCTGGGCGTTGCGATGTGCGTGCACCGGGACAACTTCGACGAAGTGCCGGATATGTTGGCATTCTGCGAGAGGATCGGGGCGGGGTCGTTCGCGCACTTCAACTTCATCCCGGTGGGGCGGGGCAAGGGGATGGTCGAGCAGGACCTGACGCCGCGGCAGCGGCAGCAGCTGCTGGAGCTGCTGCAGAAGTGGATGCAGAAGGGGACGCTGGGGGTGATTTCGACGGCACCGCAGCTGGGGCGGGTGTGTTTGACGCACGCGCCGGCCGAGGGTCGGGTGACGTGCAGCCACGCGGGCAGCGGAAGCGGCTGGAAGGCGCGGGTGGTGGCGCGGTACCTGGGGGGGTGCGGGGCGGGGCGGACGTACATGTGCATCCAGCCGAACGGGGACATCACGCCGTGCGTGTACCTGCCGCACCGGGTGATCGGCAACGTGCGGCAGCAGGCGGTGAAGGACATCTGGCTGCACAGCGAGACGTGGGAGATTTTGAACGACCGGGAGCGGCGGTATGGCGGATGCGCGAGGTGCGGGTACAAGCAGTACTGCGGCGGGTGCCGGGCGCGGTCGGACGCGTACTACGGGGACTTGATGGGGCCGGACCCGGGGTGCGTGTTTAATCAGGGGGAGTGGGACAGGATCGTGGCGGGGAACGGCAGGGGGCAGTAGTCAGTTGCCGTTTGCCAGTGACGGCAACGCCGGGGGGCGGAGGCATGAGTGGTTATTGACGTGGCTTACAAACGAGTGATGACCCTGAAGCCCCCTGAAGCCGCCGGCAGCGGCGCTTACCACGTCGCCTGAAGTTCAGCCATCGCCTTGCGTATCAATCCCTTCGCTGTTTTCAGGTAGGCATACTTCACCATTCGCGTAGGCCGACCCGTTCGTTTTTCCTTGGGATGCGATAGGGCGCTGCCGTACCGCTTTCCGTGAATACTTTCCGCCATCTCATAGACTGCCGGGTACTTGGCCTTCAGTCTGCCGCCGTTCAGGACACTCCCGATCTCGCCCAGAGTGTAACGCCCCAGTGAAGTGTCGTGGGCATAGAGTGCGTCGAACAGCCAGTCGTCAAACACGTCCATCGCATTCACCCACGCGGTTACATCCGTGTCGGCGAGTGCGCGAGTTCGAACCATTTGCTTCTCGGCGTTCCTGTAGTTCGGTCCGAATACGTCTTTCCAATTGATACGTGGTGCGGAGCCCAGCATTCGGCGTAAGCTCGCGTCAATGCCGCACCATGCACCAGACGGGCGAGCTATAACGCCGAATTCCTTAAGGACGAGACTGGCCGTGCGCTGCATGTCTTTTCTCGGACTAAGGATTGGCACGGTGTGCAAGACAGCCTTAAGGGCAGCCGCCAAGGCTACCTCTGATGGCGCTGTTCGAACAGCGGTGTTAACTACTTGGGCGAGGAGCGTCTTGCCCACGGTGTCGGGAGGGAGGGCCAGAATCAATTGCGAGCGGGCCCACCAAGAGAGAACGCTTTCGCACGCGTACCTGGTCTGGGCTTGGGTCAAACTGCGCTGACCTCAGTAGCAAGCGCCCCGCGGTAGCCAGCAGATCCGGTTGCATGTCCCGCGGCTTCCAGATGGTTTTCACGAAGGTGCCCAAGGCCTTCGCTTGCTTCTCAGGCAGACGACCGTCTGCGGCACCAATCAGAGCAGCGCGTACTGCGGGGTACAACTCTTGCCGCCTCACTTCCAAAAGGAGGCGATCAGCGGCACATCGCGGTATCCTGGGATAGCGTTCCAGGTAGGTCGCGAGGCTGGCGTAAAACTCAGGGTGATTCTCAAAGATGCGCCACAGCCTAGCGGTGAGCTCACTATGCGGCACGGCGTGCGCCAGAAGATACTTGAACCGCGTGGGGTGGTCGTCAACCCGGTATCGAGGGGACAGCGCAGTGATCCTCTTACGCAAACGCTCCTGGTTGACTTCCTTGGCGGTAATCGCGGTCTCGGTGGGATGGCTGATGGACTTCAATTCAGCCTCAATGTTGTGGACCTCATGAATGCCGATCTTGCTGGCTTGCGGGAACAACCCGATGTCCTTGCTGAGCAAGTCAAGCCGAACGAGCATTCGACGCAGATCGTTCTCCGACTTGGCATATAGCCGGATATCATCGACATACCGAAAGTACCGGACCTTGCGTTCCGCCCGCCGGCGGTCATCGAAGTGGCGCAGTACGACCTCGGACAACAGGCCCGAGCCTAGCGGCCCCTGCGGAATGCCGTGGTTGAGGTAGACCCCGTGATCAGTTGCGGTCCAGACGCTGAGCCACTTCGTGAGCTGTTCAGTAAACTCCCGCTGACAGCCGATGTCGGCGAGAAAATGCCGGAGGACACCGTGATCGAGGCTGTCGTAGCAGGCCGTGAGGTCGAAGCTGGCTGCAAACTTGAAGCCCTTGGCGAAGGCATCACGAGCGGCATCATTGAAGGCTTTGTACCCATCGCTCCATTTGCGATAGAACCAGATGCTGGACCGACCGGCGTAAAGATGAGCGAAGACTTCGGTGTGGTACCGATGCCGGACGTTCGGGAACAACCGTTCTGCCACAAGATTGATCGCTGCTTGATACACGATCTGGTCTTCGATGGTCAGCAGTGAATAGGGTCGGACGACGCCGGACGACTTTGGGAAGAAGAGTTTACAGGCTTTAGTAGGTTCGTAGATGCCGCGACGGAGGCGACCTCGCAAGTCCTTCAACAGGGATATATCTGCCACTGCATATACGCTATAAAGGTCACGGAAGTAGCGTTTGTACGCCGGGTCCGGATTGCTCTTGATCCAACGCCAAGCGCGGTGCAGGTTGTGTTCCGTATAGAGTTCCCTGAGCATGGGCATAAAGTGCAGTGCCCCGTTATCCTGCCTTGCTGTCAGGTGGCGGAAAACATGTCAGGCACAATTGTCGGGCACGCGGGGACATTCCGCCTCATACTCCAAACACAACTCAAGGTTTCGTACCGCCCGCCGACTCTTCCCAGATGACCTTGCCTGACTATGGCCTCAGGCTATATTTGACCATTGTACAGCCCTCCCGTGTCGTGCCTACCCTTGTTTGGCCGTTCTTTTTCCACCAACAGAGGCGTCGGGAACGATTTCGCCAGCACACATTAGGGGCAGTCTGAGACATGATTGATTATCTGCCGCTGGGGTTATAATCCTCCTGCTTAGGCCGTGGGGCGTCGCGGTGGGTGAGGCTAAAGCAGCGACCGGGCTGGTGCAATGCACCGAGCGGCGGGCAAAGCAGCGTCGAAGCCGGCGCACTCCATATTGGCAAAGTGGGCGGACTCCATATTGAATGCGGGGCAATGTTAGATGACGGGGTTGAGTAATGGCACCGGCGAAGACCACAGCCGGGGGCGGGTGTGCCACACAGACAGCGACAGGTGGGGTTGGCGAACACAGCCCGCCCTACTGGTGAATTAGCCGTAGGAGCAGGAGGAGCTGACTGCGGTGCGTCGGGCCGTGGTGCGCGGGCGGCCGTGCAAGAAGGGGAGGGAGGCCGGCGAATGTTCCTGACGGCGTTTCCTTTCAAGTTGCTGTAACGATATCGAAACGCATTCCCATCATCCCGGGTGTTTTTCTTGGATCGGTGCAGGTTTCCATGGAGTTGGGACGCGTGCGTGCATAGAGTCGCCGTAGCGGGAAGTGAGTGGGCGCGGATCCCCATGCTTGAATCCGGATAGCGTCAATCGGCGTCTCCGGCATCGTGCGCAAAGAATAGAGAAAGAGGAGGGACTGAACGTGAAGTTATGTGATTTGGATGGACTGTCGGGTTACAACGTCAACGGAAACAGAGCCTACCGGGGGATGAGCATCGTGAAGGGCTGTCTGGCGGCAGCCGTGTTTGTCGCGATGGCGGCCGCAGTCGCTAGCGCGGTCGGGATCGGGGCCAACGGGTATTACGTGGAGACGATCTCGAACTCGATTGTCACCACCTCGTCTCTCGAGGCCCAAGCTCTGTACAACTACAGCACACCTGTGCGCCGAATTCCCTGCGCTTCCCAATCCGGTGTCGTTTCCCTATTTTAGCGGCGGCCAGGCGGGCACCACCGACACGACGGGCCTGGCGACTTCCAGTTTTGACCAAACCACAGTCTGTCGAGCATCCCGATGTGATCGATTATGGTCCGGGACCTGACTATACGGCGGCATCCTACGCCGCGGCCAGCCTCGCGACCGGTTCGGTGCGAGCGTCCGGTCAGGCCGTGGGTACTGCCGTAGCGCAGAGCGAGGCAATCGCGTCGGACACGCTGCATTTTACGATCGCGGGGGCGACCGGCAGCACGGTGACCCCCATTACGGTCCATTGGACGCTGGACGGGTCATGGAGTTACAACCCGAACGCGTGGTCCGGTGAAGTCTTCGGCGGTCTGACACTCGGCGGCATCGTCCGAGCCGACATGGCTGGCGACAACACACACCCCCTAGCCTTCGTAACCGCATACGGTCGGACGGGTGAGTCCGGCTGGGCCTCCTTTAGCTATGCGTCGGACACTTTCACCAACATTGACTTCACGGGCGTTTACAACCTGGTCGGCGCATCCGTTGACTTGCCGATGTACTCGAGCCTGTTCGTCAATCCGGGGGGCGGCCTCTACCCAGATGGCTACACAGCGGTCGCCACAACCATCGACTTCAGCAACACGGGCAAGGTCGACCTGATCTTGCCGGGTAACGTCTCTTTCACGTCAGACTCCGGTGTGTTCCTGACACCTGAACCCATGACGCTGCTTTTGCTCGGCCTGGGACTTGGTGGCAGCACATTGGCAGGCCGCAGAAGGAAAGGGGCATAAGGAAGGCGTCCGATCCAAGGAATGCCCAGAGATCTTGAACAGTTCACAGGGGCCGCTCTTCGGGGCGGCTCCTGCTTTGCGCGTGCCGGCGAGCTACAAGACGGATGGTGCGAGGACGGGTTCGGCTGGACACCGTCCGACCATCGAAAGCGCGGGCGGGGGACGGTTGGGGCGAACTCTTATCGGTCGTCGGTGACACTCGGGACGGATCAGGTCCATCCTCACGCCGCATGCCTTGGGCGTCGTAGCAAACCATATCGTAAGATTAGATCGTTCTTCGCTAGGTCCGATGCACAGGAGGGGGCTGCGGGCGCGGGCAGCGTGCTGTGCGCGGGGGTGCGTAACAAGAGGAGTTCGAAGGGAAGTGGCGGATGCTGTTGATACCGACCAAGGCACTCAAAGAGGGCATGCAGATTGCTCAGCCCGTCTTCCATCCGAAGCGGGAGGAGATCATTCTGCTGGAGCCGGGCTTTGAGTCTGTCGGCGGGGATCATCAGCCGGCTGGTCGAGTTCGAGATCCGCTACGTGTGGGTGGACTTCCCGGACCTGGAGGACATCGACAAGCATATCAGCCCGCAGGTGGCGCTGGACCACATGATGCTCTACCAGGAGCTGCGCAACGCGATCGGCCGGTTCAAGCGGCGGGTGGCGCTGGAGATGAACTTCACCGACTACCGCCGGGCGATCGAGAAGATCCTGGTGGACATCGTGGCTGACCCCGAGCACCAGGTGCTGACGAACAACCTGGCTGAGTGCGGTACGCAGATGGCTGGTCACATGGCGAACTGCTGCTACATGGCGCTGCTGCTGGGGGCGCACATGTCGGGGTATCTGCGGCAGCAGCGGAAGGCGTTGCCGCCGGCGGTGGCGGAGGACACGCACCGGCTGGGGCTGGGGTCGATGCTGCACGACATCGGCAAGGCGGAGTTGCCGGCGGGGCTGCGCGACAAGACGATCCTGGACCAGGAGAGCGAGACGCCGGAGTATCGCTATCATACGCTGATCGGCTTTGAACACGTGCGGGGGAAGCTGCCGGCCACGGTTACGCATATCGTGCTGCACCACCATCAGCGCTACGACGGCAAGGGATTCCCCGAGCGGACGGACCCGGTGAGCGGGGACCGCAAGCCGCCGCCTTCCGGCGCCGCGATCCACATCTTCTGCCGAATTGTCTCGCTGCTGGACGTCTTCGATCGGCTGCTGTGGAACGGCGAGGACGGCAAGCCGCGGCCGACGGTGTTTGCGCTGGCGGACCTGCTGGGCAGCCGCTTCGACGGGTGGTTCGATCCGGTGGTCGTGTCGTACCTCTTGCGGCTGGTGCCGCCGTTCATGGTGGGCAGCGTGGTGCGACTGAGCGACGGGCAGTACGCGGTGGTGGTGGACAACCACGCGGAGTCGCCGTGCCGGCCGACGGTGCGGGTGCTGACCGACAGCATCTTCAAGCGTGGCGGCGGGTGAAGCGGAAGGCGATCGACCTGCGGGCCTGCGAGGACTTGCGGGTGGCGGAGGTGGAGGGCGAGGCGGTGGGAGCAGCGGCAGCGGTGGTGGAAGGCGCGGCCGGCGGGATGCTGGCGATGGTGTGACGAGGAGTCCGTTGTCAGGGGTCCGTTGTCCGTGGTCGGCTGACGGCGGTTCGTAGGTCCTTTCGTATTGAGGCACATTCTGGCGCGTTTCTGTATCTCCTGTACGGGATTTATGGTTATGCGCGGTCAATGTGTTTGGGACACTGGTGGTGAGACCTGCAGCGTATCCGCGAAGGGGCCGCTTATGGGTCTACGGAAGGCGATCACGGCGGCGTCCCGGTCGAACCAGACGATGAAGGCCTCGTCCGAGCCGCTCAGCAGGGCGGGGATGTCGCCGGGGCCGAAGCGGCCGTATTGCCAGCGCTCGGACCAGGGCGGTCCGCCGGCTTGCGTTCCGCCGAGGGCGCGGATGAGCTCGCGCGCTCGGTGGAGAGGGTTTGGCTGGCTGCGGACCGCGGCGGGGCGACGCCCTTGCGGTAGTCGGCGCGGTTGGGTTCGCCGAGGAGCCTCCTGGACCTTAAGACGGGGCATGCCGAGTTTGATCTGGTCGAAGTTGGCGACGTAGAGGGGTGGTTCGGTCCGCTGGCCGCAGCCTGCGAAGGCAGCCAGCAGCGTCAGGCAGAGGGCGAGGGGTCGCAGGGGCATGGCCGTACCCTATGGTTGTGTCGTGGTCGGGCCGACGTTGGCCTTGTCGCGGCCGAAGGGGTCACCGCCCCAGAGTTCGGAGGGGGTCGGCGAGGCGGCCGAGCGGACGCCGTAGACTGGCGGCTGGGCATAGGGTCCCTGGATCGGGGGTCGCATGCGGGTGACGTGGCCATGGTTGTCGAAGTAGACTAGGAAGCTCTTGAGCGAGCCGGCCATGAGTTCGGGGGGCTCCTCGAGGTCGGAGAGGTTATACTGGCCGTACTGCCAGAGTTCGCCGTCGCTGAAGACCATATCGATGTCCTGGCGGAGGGCGGACCAGGGGTCATTGGCGTCGGGCATGACCACGTGAACCTGGCCATCAGGCGCGGTGGCGATGATGCTGGGCCAGCCCAGGATCTTGCTGACCTGGGACTTGTTCATCCCGGTGCGGACCTGGCTGAAGTTGGTCACGTACTTGGGGGTGGCGCCGGAACTGGCGCAGCCGGCCAGGAGGGGCAAGGCCGCGGCCAGGCACCAAAGGCGGTTTGTGTGCATTTCGTATGCCTCCTGCTGCGTAGTTTTGTACCCGTAAGAGTGTACCGCGATGCAGGGGGCTTGTCGCTAGGGGCGGGGCGGGGGGCTGGCCGGTAGAATGGGGGGCGGGAAGCGGGTAACGGGTAACGGCGAAGGCGGGACGCGGGTCGCGGGTGGAACGGCATGGGACGGGAAGGCCGTTAGGACGGACCTTCTCGGACAGCAGACGAGGTGGATTATGTGGCATGGGCGGATGGCTGGGTGGGTGGCGGCGATGGCGGCGGTCGTGGCGGCAGGCGGGGCGCAGGGGCCAGGAGCGTGCCGGCTGGATGGCTCGATGGGGGGCAGGTCGTCTTCCAGGAGGCCTTTGATCGCAAGGACATGGCGGGGGTGGTGGGGCCGCAGAGCCAGCCGGCTGGGTTGTCGGGGGTGGGTCACAAACCGGGGGCGGCGCTGTGGCTGGATGCGAAGCGGCTGCGGGCGAGCGTGGCGGCGGCCTTCGAGGTGCCCACGGATGATCCGGCGTACATCGTTTTCGAGGCGGCTGCGACGCGGCCGGGGCGGCTGGTGGTGCATTTTCAGCCGGCGGAGGTTCCCGCGGGGTTGAAGGACAAGGTCCAGAAGGAGGACTGGGCCGACCCGGAGCGGCAGTACGACATGCGGGCGCTGGTGGAGTTGCAGCGGGGGGAGTGGAAGACGTACACGATCGACCTGAACCGGGGGGTGTTCGAGGCGATCACGAAGGACAAGAAGGTGTACGACCTGGCGGGTCTGAAGATCAAGGCCATCGGGTTTGAGGTCAACCAGCCGGGCGAGGCGGGTCAGCAGGTGCTGGTGGGCAGCGTGCGGGTGATCGGGCTGAATGGGGTGGGGCGGCACCGGTATCTGCAGGCGGCGATGGAGCAGGTGCGGTCGCCGTTGGAGGGGATGGGGGCCAGTTCGGCGGTGGCGGGGTACTGGCGCCGAATCGTGAGCGAGATGAATATGCAGGTGATCGGCTTCGACCTGGGCCTGCCGGTGGCGGAGTGGCGGGACCTGGTCGGGCGGATCGAGACGTTGATGCAGGCGAGCCGCAAGTGGGGGCTGGCCAGCGGGGGTAAGGCGGCCTACCTGGTCGGGACGGAGACGAGTTTGCGGCGGGTGTCGGGGAGGAATGACCTGTATGCCTTCGCCGGATCGACAGGTGCGAACGTGCAGGCTGGAGGCGGCGGGTAACGAGTACGAGAGTTTCCAGGTGGTGCTGATGCCGCTGACGGGCGACCTGAAGGCTGTCACGGTGCGGTGCAGCGACCTGGCGGGACCGGGCAAGGCGACCATCCCGGCTGGCCACGTGCGGTTCTATCACCAGATCGAGCAGTTCATCCAGCCGAGTTTGCGGACGACGGAGCAGCAGGTGGGGTGGACGCCGGACGCGCTGTTGCCGGTGACGGGGCCGTTCGACGTCAAGGACGTTGAGACCAAGGTGCTGTGGGTGACGGTGTACGTGCCGGCGGGGACGGCAGCGGGCGATTACAGCGGCAGGATCACGATCCAGCCGGCGGATGGGACGGAGCGGTCGGTGAACCTGCAGGTGAAGGTGTACGGCCTGGAGATCCCGAAGGTCGGGCGGTTCCGCACGCAGGGACACTTCGCGTTGCAGACACTGCAGGAGTGGTACGGTGAGGCGTACAGCGGCGAGGTCCGCAAGGCGTTCTACCGGCTGCTGGTGGAGCACCGGTTCAGCCCGACGAGCCAGTACAGCCGGATGATCTCGCCCGCAGAGGAGGACATCCCTTGGGTGATGGCGGAGGGTGGGACCGTGATTGTGATCGGGGGGTATCACACGAAGCCGCTCGAGGTGGAGAAGATCAACGGCTGGTACGAGTGGCTGGTCAAGAGCGGTTGGGTGGACAAGGCGCTGATCTACATCGGCGATGAGACGGACAAGTACGAGGCGATTCGCGAGAAGGCGCGGACGATCCGGAGGAACTGGCCGAAGCTGCGGATCATGGTCGGCGGGAGCAAGCCGCGGCCGGAGCTGGTCGGCTGGGTGGACGTTTGGGACCCGATCACCAGCGGCGGGAGCGTATACGACTTTGACGCGAAGGGGGCGAAGGAGGCACAGGCCCGCGGCGAGGAGGTCTTCTGGTACACGTGCATCGGGCCGCGGCAGCCGTACGCGAACGTCTGTAATGATGACCCGCTGACGGCCATCCGGGCGCTGTGGTGGCAGGCGTGGAAGTATGGGATCACGGGGTACGAGTACTGGTGGATGAACGAGTGGCAGAACAACATGACGCTGGGCAAGGGCGAGAAGCCGTGGCCGGCGGGGCGGACGGATGAGTGGAACAGCCGGTCGTACGAGTGGTGCAACGGGGACGGGCTGATGGTATACCCGGGGGCGGGGGGTGAGGCGCTGTCGTGCATCCGGTTTGACGTGATGCGGGACGCGATCGAGGACTGGGAGGTGCTGTTCCAGCTGCAGCGGGCGGTGGAGCTGGCCAGCCAGGGGGAGCGAAGTCCCGAGGTGCAGCTTCTGGCGCGGCGGGGCATGGCGCTGGTGGCGGTGCCGGAGGAGATCACGACGGACCTGACGCACTGGAGCGAGGACCCGCAGGTGTACCTGAGGAACCGGCATAACGCCTACGAGCTGCTGGCGGCCCTGCGGGAGAAACTTGGCCCCAAGGCGGTCGACGCGTACACAGCTGAGGTGGGTCGACGACCATCAGCGCTGGATGCAGGGGAAGTTCGAGCAGCGGACAAAGGCGTCCGGCGGGGAGTGACGTTGCCCTGCGCACGGTGATACATTAGAGGTACAGCTCGGGGTGTCGCGGGAACCGAGTGATGTCCCCGACCTCTGTCTGTCGTGCTCTTTGAGGAGCCTGCAAATGTGCCGCATGAGATGCCTTGTTTTCGGATGCCTCCTGGCGTCCTCGTGTGCGATAACCGCAGTCACTAGGCCAAGTCAGGAGAAGGCCCCGGAAATGCGACGTGTCGTAATCCGGTACAGGCACTCATCTTCTGTGGCACTGGAAATCGTTGACCAGGACCTCAAGAACCAAGTGGAAGACGAGGTCTCCGCATTTTAAGGCTGTGCCGCTTAACCCGGGTGAGTTCGATAGACTACCACCAATGATCATGGACATCGACATGGAGAAGGATGATGGCAGCAAAGAAACCGTTACTATAAGCACGCAATGTACAGTCGCGTTTTTCAAGGGGAAGGGGGAGCGGTACTCCGTGGACGAAGAACGGTCCCCCCTGCTGCGGGCTCTTGTGAGCGTGCTGGAGGCAGGGGCCAAGATCAAGAGATGACATACGGTGCTCCGCCGATGCCCGGCTACGGCCTGAGCAAACCGGCAAATGCTCGTGCCCGAGCGATCTTCGCTTGCACCCGCACCCAGGTATCAGGCCCGCCCGGCGGGGGTCGCGAGAGGAGTCTTCGTGAGAATCAGAGTTACATGGCCTGGGATAGGGACCGTAACGGAGGTGGTGCGCGGTCTGGTCATTGCGGTCGGCACGTACCTGTTATGCTTAGCAGTATTCGAGTCTGTCATGGCGTACTTGCTTTTTAGCGGTAGCGTGCTGACGACCGACGTCGCGGGCTGGCTCCAAGACAATGCGCCGACGTTCGACAATTGGGCCAATGCCTGGTCGGGCGGGTATTTCGGCGTCGTCTGTCGCGTATTGAGCAGGGATTTTGTGCCATTGATCGCGACTGCATGCGTATATCACTGCCTGTGCGGCAGGAAACGCCGATCTGAGACGCAGTGCCGTCGGTGCAGAGCCGTCCTGCGCAGTCTTACCGCCCCGGTGTGCCCAGCCTGCGGCCAGGCGATCTGATCACGCGTGCCCTGGCCACTGGCGTGCGTCGGGCCGTACCAAGTCGCGGGATGCTATGGGAGGACGCCGATGCGAGTGAAACAGATCTGTCTAGCGTTCTTCATTGGGGTAGTAGCCTTCAGCACAACCGATCTGGTCAACAGGGCCGCGTATACGGGGTTATATGAGAGCCTTCCCAGGTTCATGCATATTGAGAATATCTGTGGTTGGTTTTCGGCCGTTGAGCCCGAGTGGGTTGCCAAGCATACGTTGCTTGAGGTTGAGTGGGAACCGTTGCGCAGAACGCACCGTTCGACCTGCTGCCGTTGGCGGCGTTCCTGTTCGCCTACCGATGGGTGCTCGTGCGCTTCCGGGCGGATCCTATGGACGGTGAGACCCGCTGCCGAAAATGTCATCACATCCTGCGCGGACTGTCGCAACCGCTATGCTCCGAATGTGGAGAACGTATTTGACAGACGAAGAAAGGTGGACGAAGAAAGGTGTCAGGAGAAAGGTGTCAGGATGATTTATCATCGCAGCAGACCAGGCGTGTAGACTGGCCGGCCTCGGTCACGCCGATCTGGCAGTTTTACGATGGGCGGATGAACGTGGACACGATTGCCCAGACGTTAGTCTGGCCCAGTAAGAGGGCAACTCGCCGGCTGCGGTGGTACGGGTCTGCCGTACCCGCGATAGCGGAGGTGAATAGAACATGCCATATATGCGTCGTTGGCCCTTCATGCTATCATTTGTGGCCTGCGTAGTGTCTTTGCAGCCTGCAATTTGCCGGCACAGTGGTACCATGGCGGCAACGGGCCGATACACGCAGGAGTCGAAACGGGGACGCAGCTAGCATTGTCTTCCGACAACAACAAAGACCCGCCCGCGGTGCTATGAACGCTCATGTTCGCCTGGTGCCGGTAACGTTCAGCCGCCAGATCGCGGTCCAGCGCTGGCGGGTGAAGAGGGGGCCGCGGGTGGCCAGGAGGACCTCGTCGTAGAGTGCGTGCAGCCGGGGGTCGGGGATCTCGTTACGGCCGGACTTGAGCGACTCGATGTAGCCAGGTGGCACGGCCCGCTCGAAATGGCCGATCCGCCAATGGTCGGGCGGGGGCACGGGTTTGGCGGGGAGGCGGGCCAGCAGGGGATCGGCGAGGGCGAAGAGGTCGACGATGTGGATGGTCGGGCCGACGTGGTAACCGAACATGCCGACGGTGTTCTTGGTGACCACGACCCTGTTCGTGCCAGTGCGGGCCCGCTTGGCGTAGAGCAGGGCCTCGTGGGCCACCCTGCGGTCGCGCCGCAGCAGGCCCGTGAAGATGTAGTACCAGCCGCGCTCGTCGGCGATGCCGTGGGAATCGATCAGGCCGTCGGCGACCTCGCCGAACGAGCCGCCGGTCAGCAGCGAGGGGTGCGGGGCGGCGAGGCCCAGGACGATCGCCGCGAGGATGGCTGTTGCGCAGGAGAGTTTGCCCAGCCAGCCGCGGAGGTTCAGGGTGGTCAGGATGACTACCGCGGCAAGGAGTGGGACGCTGAAGAACCGGCCGCTCATGAAGTCCCCGCCGATCTTGAGGGTGTACAGCAGGTAGAGGACGATGCCGGCTGCGATTGCGAGTGCGGGGCCACGGCGAGTGATGGCGGCGGCGAGCACAGCGCAGGTGATGGCAGGCAGCGTCAGGGGATCGACTCGGAGGGAGTTGAGGAAGTACCAGGCGCCCTGGCGGATGAGTTCAGTGGCGGGGATGCCGGTGTTGAGCTTGGCATAGGCGGTGTTGGGGAAGGGGAAGCCGTAGTAGAGGATGCTGAAGATCTCCCAGGCGAGGAGGGGGAGCAGGCCGAGACACAGTACGGCGACAGTCCGGAAACGGCGGCGACAAGGTGACAAGGTGACAAGGTGACAAGGTGAAACGGCGGAAGAGTGCTGAGTGCTGAGTGCTGAGTCCTGAGTGACAGCAGGACCGCCCGCACTGGCAGGCAAGCTGCCAGTGGCACCCGAAGGTGCTGCGGGGGTGGCATTGAAAGCGGCGCTCGTACCCTTTGCGGCCGGTCCGGGGAGCATGTTGAGAGCGGGGATGATCGGCTGGTTCGGGGGCATGGATGCCGCCTTGGCGGCTGCACGACGGCGCCTGCGGTCCGACCAGGCTGGCTGGACGAGGATGCAGGCCAAGGGCGGGGCGACCAGGAGGACGAGGTCCATACGGTTGACCACGAGCAGGCCGGCCAGCAGGGACAGGTGGAACATCGTCCGGGCGGTCGGATGGGAGCCTTGGCTGTCCGCGGGCGTTTGGCGGAGGTAGACGGCCAGGAAGCACGTTAGCAGCAGGTAGCTCAGGGGGTTTTCCAGGCCGGAGGTGGCGTAGTCGACGAATGCCTTGGAGAAGCCGAGGATGACGAGGCCCGTGATCGCCCGCCAGGGGGTGCGGGCGATGCCGAAGGCGTAGACCAGGACCGCGGCCAAGGACAGGGCGATCGAGGCGAAGATTGCGCTGTTGTAGATGTCGCCGGCTGTGACGCAGAAGAGCCCTGACAGGAGGAACATCCAGAGGGGATGGGTATAGGCCTGGACGCGCTCGTCGGGGTTCCAGTTGGGCCCGTTGCCGCTGACGAAGTTTCCTACGGTGCGGAAGGTGATGTACGAGTCATCGCACAGCCAAGCGGTCCGGAGCAGCAGGACGAGGAAGCCGGCGGCCAGGAGGATGACCAGGCCCCAGGCGGCATAGTGCGACCAGGAGGCCTGCGGGGGGTGCCGGTCGGAGGCCTCGTCACGTTCGAGTCGGGTTGCGGTTGCAGTTGATGGCTTCATCACTGCCTCATGGTTGCCGTTGCGGGTCAGTGTCGTTTCGGCTGCCCCTGGGGGCCCAAGGAAGGGTACCACAGCCGAGGGCGGCTGTGCCACATGGTCCTGCAACGGTGCAGTACCATGACCCAAGGCCGGGGCCCATGGCACCCCCAAGCGACGGCGCTTGGCGGTGGCACCCGGCGGAGGGTTGTGTCGCCCTTTCAGGGCTCGGGCAATAGAGACAACAACCTATCGCCATGGGCCTCTTGTACCCAGGGTCGCGGCTGCTGCGCAGCCTTACCCTGGGCTGACTTGCCGCGGCCTTTCAGGCCGCAACAACAGGGAATAACAAGAGCATGGCTGCAAGCAACGCAGCCATGGCACCCGCGTGGCATCCGGCCGCCGGGGCAGACATCTCAATGCTAGTGAATGGAGCGGAATCGTCAATTGCCCGCCTTGCGGACCTGGTCGCGAAGGGTCGCGGATCCGCCGTGGGTGACCCACCAGTCCAGGTGGAGATCGGCTACCTGCACGTCGGGCTCGTTGGCCAGGACGTTCGAGGACTTCCTTTTCGACAGGAGTTGATGCGGGCGGCCTCTTCGGGGTCGGCGACGCTTTCAGGCCAATCGGGGAACTGGGCGTTGTGGCGCCGGCCGAAGCACTCGGCGATGCCGTGGTTGGCCAACCGTAGCGGATTCGGCTGGTGGACGCAACGAGGGGGGCTTTTGGGGCCGATATGGTTAGGGAAGTCCCGGGCGGTCGATCGTCCGGGCCGGCTTAGCGGGGTTGTGGACGGGCGTTAAAGGGAATGCGGGAGACGGTTGACAGTTTCCGCAGGGTTTATATCCTTATGTCGAATTGGCGAGTCAGCCGCCAAGCCGATGTAGCTCAACGGTAGAGCACGGCTTTCGTAAAGCCGGGGTTGTGGGTTCAAATCCCACCATCGGCTTTTGTTTTTGCGCCCCGCCCGGCGATCATGCGTTGACAGTTGGCTGTTCACGTCGTCCGCAAAAAAAGAACCCGGCAGCAACCACGAGTCGCTGCCGAGTTCATACCCTGTCTGCAGTTTATTACCTCGAAGCCCCTTGCGCGGCGCGGGCTTCGGATGGTTTCAGTAGATCATCAGCGTTTTCGCTTCGCTACGAACAGCCCTCCGACGGCCAGCAGGCAGAGGGTGGCCGGGTCGGGAGTCGTCGCCTCCGGCCCCGTGATATCGGAGACGGACGGCAGCGTGCGGCTGACATTGGTCAGCCCGCTGCTCGGAAGGAACGCAATAGCGTCGAGGCCGGGGTTGGACGGCCAGTGCCAGCTGAAGTTCTTCAACAGGTCGGCGTTGCTCATGACGAGCTCGCCGTCGTTGGCGAGGATGTCGCCCTGGCTGATGGTGCGGCCGAGGGCCTGGCTGTAGAAGTCCTTGTTGGTGCTGAAGAGGACGAGCGGGGCCTGGCCGGGAACGGCGCTGAGGACGTGAACGGCGTCGAGACCGTAATTCACGTCCGGCTTGGAGGGCGCGAAGGCTTTGAGCAGGTCGGCGTTCGTGGCGATCAGCTGCCCGGTGTTGCTGACGAGGTCGCCAGCCCCGATATCCTCGTTCAGGGCGTCGGAATGGAAGCCGCTACGGGTGCTGAACCAGATCTGCTGGTTGGCGGTGCCCGGGTTGAGGACGTTGACGGCGTCGAGGCCTACATTGCCGGTCGTAGTGGGGTTGAACTTGGCGATCAGGTCCTGGTTGGTGGCCACGATATTGCCATCGCGGTTGAGCAGGTCGCCTTCGCCGATGTTCCTCTTATAGGAATTGCTGTAAAAGGTCCGGCCGGTGCTGAACCAGGTCGTCAGCTGCCCGGTGGTGGGGTCGTTGAAGAAGGTGACGGCGTCGAGGCCCTGGCCGAAGGACATGAACCAGCGCCTGGGCTGATAGGCCTTGAGCAGGTCACCGTTGGTGAGGTAGACCTGGCCACTGGAGCTGTAGAGGTTGTCCGGGGCCATGAAGTGCAGCTTGCCGTTGTTGTTGTACATGGCGTAGTTGCTGGTGCTGAAGAGGATGTCGGTGCCGTCGGGGATCAAGCCGGCGTGAGCCGTAGCAACCCCCAACAGGCACAGCACAAGCGCAGCAAAACCACGTAGGTTCTCCCGAGACCCTATATACATTGGCGTAGTCCCCTCGCTCCGCAGCCACCTCGGCGAGAAGGTGGAGCGAGCAAGGGCATATTAGCAGACCTACAGATTCGATTCAACAGCATTTGCGCCGGATGCTCAGTTTTTCTGAGAATCCATGATGGGTGGGGTTACCGATGCGGACATGCATGGTCGGGATTGGCTGTTCGCCGTGGCATTTCAGTGATGCGGGGGCGTCTTTTATCGGGCCTACGGGTGCAGCGCGGGGGGATCGGCACCCATGGCCAGGGCGGAGGGGGGGCGAGCGGCATCTCCCTATTGTGTCGGTATGTTTTCCTGTAATATGCGGCGCGATCCAATCGCGACTCGGCATAAGTGCATCCGATGATGGTTGTAAGTGGATGGGGCGTTGCGTGCGGCCGCGGGGTTGCTAGCATTCATTCCGCGGGCCTCGCAACTAACGACCGCTGGCCGCGGTCGTGACCATGCCGTTTGCCGGCATGTCGCCCTCGCTTGTCCGTCGGTGTGAGAAGGTGTTGTCTTCGCCTTTCACGGCAGCGTTGCTGCCGCCATTGCCGACGGGGAAAGGAAGTGTCATGCGGTGCAGTCGACGTTGCGTTGGGATCAGCCTGCCTGGGGTCATCATCATGGTCTGTCTTGTGTCGCGCCCTGTGGCGGCGCAGACCACTCAGCCGGCCGAGGGGACGCCTTCGGGCAAGCCGCAATCCCCGGCTGCCCCTGCCAGCCAGCCACAGGAGGAGGCCACGGGGGTGGCCTGGCCACCGGGGCTGGCGATGGAGGGGCTCGACAAGCTCGGCCTGGGCGAGCCCATGAAGAAGGCCAATCTTCGCTTCTACGGATTTGTGGACAGCGGCTTTACCGGCAGGCTCACGGGCGACGGCAATCCGCTGTTCGGGCGTTTCTTTGACGCCCGCAGGCCGAACAACCTTCGGCTGGACCAGCTGGTGCTGACGTTGGAACGGACGTACGACACGGAGAAGTCGTTCGACGTGGGATTCCGCATGGACGGCATGTATGGCGGGGACGCGCTGCTGACGCACGCCCTGGGGCTGTTCGACAAGGCCGGGACGGGCAGCGGGGACAACTGGGCCGACGTGCCGCAGATCTACGGGCAGCTGTGGTTCAAGACGGGCAAGGGGAGCGGGCTGGAGCTGACGGTCGGCAAGTTCATCACGCCGATGGGCTTCGAGTCTACCTATGGACCGAGCACGCCACTTTATTCCCGCAGCTTCCTGTTCGGCTTCGCTGAGCCGATCAGCCACACCGGCATCAAGGCCAACTACATCGTCAATCCGCAGGTATCGGCGTATTTTGCCATCGTTAACGGTTGGGATGACTTCGAGGACAACAACCACGCCACAGCTACATGGCTGGTTTCTCGCTGTCGAGTAAGGCGCAGATCGACGGCCACGCCCGGGACCAGGTAAACTTCAACGCCATGACCGGCCCCGAACAGGCGGGCAACGTCAGCCACTACCGCACGCTGCTGGATGTGACCGGCTCGCACTGGTGGACGGGGAAGTTCTCGATCGCCATCAACGCCGACTGGGCGACGGAGAAGGACGTCGGCGACTTCAGCCGCGCCAACTGGTACGGTGTGGCGCACTACCTGACGTACATCTTCGACCCGCACGTATCGGCCACGTGGCGGGTCGAGTGGTTTCAGGATGATACGGGGGTACGAATCGGCGCCGCGGGCAACTACGTGGAGAACACGTTCGGCCTGAACGTCACGCCATGGCCCAAGGACCACGTTCTGAAGAACCTGTCGATCCGGCCGGAGTTTCGGTGGGACACGGCGCAGCACCCGGTGTTCGACGACCGGTTCAACCAGTTGACCGCGGCGGTGGATGTGATTGTGAAGTTCTAGGGCGCCCGTATAATGCCTCTTGCGAGGCCGAAAGCCCCCAGGAGGCTACACATGCTTCGTCTGCTTGTTTCGTTCACTTTGGCGATTTGCATCTTCGGTATGTGTGCGTTTGGACACGTGCCTCCGCCAGCATCCTCGGAGGCCTCGGGCGCCGCGTCGGCCCCAGCCGGGGGCGCCGATGACCTCAAGATGGCGGAGATGCCGACGGCCGGGCACTCGCGGCCGGCCGCGCCGCAGTCGGCCCCCGCCACCCAACCGGCGGCAACGTCCGGTGAGGCCGTGTCGCTCTATCACGATCAAGTTGCCGCGAAATCCACGGACGGGCGCGGAAAAAGTCTTGTGATGACATTTGATGAGGTGGCCCGGTACGACAGGTACTCCATCGTCAAGGTGAGGCGCACCTCGGGGGCGTCGGTTCCCTCGGTTATGTTCGTAGTCCATGGCCTATACGAGATGGCGAAGATCCGGGGAGATAAGTACTTCATCAATCTGAAGGAGTGGACGGACGCGGAAGGGGATTGGTATCTGTTTAGCGGTCTGAGGTGTTAGCCCGCCGGGGCGGGGAGGAAGTGCCCAAGGTAGGCGGCTCGCTGACGGGGTGTGGCGCGAATCAGGTTTGACAGCAACCTCAGGCGGTCGCGGGTCTGCTGAGCGCAGGTGGCAAACAGACTACCCAGCACCTCCTGGGCATGGGCCCCGGCCCACGTGCGATTTCCCCCGAAGACCTTGCGATTGGCCACCATCGGACGGATCGCCTGCTCGGCTGGCCAGTTGCTCGCCTCCAGCCCCCATACGTACAGGAACGTGAGGATCTGTTCGGCGTGCCGGGCCAAATGGTCCCGGAACTTCCGGTTACCTTCGTGCGAGAGCCTCCAGCCCAGCAATCCCTTCAGTCGCGATTCCAATCGCCCCTGCGCTACAGCCAAGCCGTAAGAGCTGATCGAAAAGACATCCCGTCGGTCCCGCAGGTCCAGGGCGTCCAGCAACAATTGGTGAACCTGCCGCGGGAAGCGGACCGCCCCGCGGCGGGCCCGTTCCAACAGGTCCTGGGCCCGGCGCAGCAGGTGGGTGACACACTGCTGATGCTCCGCCTGCTCCAGGCCGTCATACGGAGCCCACCCGTCATGCGTCATCCACCCGCTATAGTCTCTGCCCAGCACCTCTTCCAGCACATCGCGGCCGCGGCTGGGACGAATCACGTAGTATCTGACCTGCTCGCCCGCGAAGACCCATAGCCACTTCAGCAGCCCGCCGACCTTCCAGCCCGTCTCGTCGGGATAGACCGTATCGCTGGCCCGCACGATCTGGCCGATGCGGTCGTAGAACGCTTCGGCTCGCTGCGCTGCCCGCTGCACGACCTGGGCGGCCCCGCCTCGGCTGATCGAGATGCCGAAGCCGTCATTTAACAGTCCCTGGATGTCCCCGTAACTCAGTCCGTACTTGTCCTTCATCATCGCGATCAGGGCTTGCAGGTCCGGTCCGGTCTGTGAGGCCGCCGCCCCGCTCGCCTGCGAGGTCTGCAAGCGATGCCGCGGACGAATGCGTCGGCCGCACGCGCGGCACCCTCCGACGTGGACATCGAACCGCCGTACGAGGGGCTTGCGCGGGATTTCGACCTGGAATTGCCGATCGATGTGATCTTCCCGCACAGGCCCGCCGCAGTCGGGGCACCGCTCGGGCAGAGGCACGTCGTGGATCTCGTCAGGCATCTGCTCCGGCAGAGGGCGATGCGCCTTGGGACCATAATCTGCCCCGGCCTTGCGACCGGGAAGCTTAGGGTTTGCTTTGGGCGGTCCCTTGGAAAACGGCGCGGCTTGCCGTTTGGTGGCTCGCAGGGCTTCCTGGAATTGGGCGGTCAGTTCGCGAACTTGAGCGGTCAACTGCCGAACCTGCCCTTCCAGTTCCGTTACTCGCTGCCGGAGTTGCTGATTCTCGGCCAGAAGTTCTTCGTAACTCGCTCGGGCCATCCTTGACCCCGCTTGCTCGCCGGTTCCAACCGCGTCGCAACCCAAGTTCCACCGCGCCGGCGGCAACACTATTATATGCCAACCACTCCGCTCACCAATCAGTGTCTTTCAGGCCGCTAAACAGATACGGGGATTGGTTCTACAAGGTTGGTTTCTCTCGCGATGAGACGGTGGACCCGAAGACCTACTTCGGCGATGACGTGGACCTGAAAAAAGACCTGAAATTCCTATCCGTCAAGCAGTATGACCTGTTCTGGGGAAACAAAGATTGACTGATGCGGCCCCCTGATGGGGCTGGTTGTCTGCCTGGCAGCGATCTTGGCAATGCCAAAAGGTCGTTCCTGGCTGGCCTACGCCGACGGGAACCATCGCAGCAGGTGCCTGGCGACGACCTCGTGGCCGGCGCGGTTGGGGTGGTTGCTCCAGGACATCAGGTCGGACAGGTCGCCGGAGGCCATGTGGTCGTGGAAGGCCCCGAAGCTGTCCACGAGACCCACTTCGTAGCGGGCGGCCAGGCTCCGGATCTGCTCAGCATGTTGGCCCAGCACGGCCTTGTCGTCCTTGGCGTAGGTTGGGGCCTGCGTCATGTCCAGGGTGGGCGTCAGGAGGATGACCCTGGCCTTGGCGGCCAAGGCTGCCTCGATCATGGCTTGCCAGGCTGCCCGGGCCCTGTCCAGGCCGAGGCTGCGGTCGTTCAGGCCGTAGTCGATCGTGACCACGTCCGGGCGGTGGCACAGCACCTCCGCAGGGAAGCGCTTTGCCCCGGACTCGGAGTTCTCGCCGCCGATGGCGGTGACGATGACGTTCAGGACACCGTAGGGGAAGCGGCGCTTGAGGCCCGCGTGCAGCAGGTGGGGGTAGGCGTTGAACGTGTCGACGGCGGGGGTGGCGAAGTAGCCGGCGGGGACGCTATGGCCGTGGCAGGCGATGTTGACCGTGCGGTTGCCGGGCCAGTGTTGCTTGAGGACTTCGAGGATGTCGCGAAGGTACGTTTCGGGTTGTGCGATGGGCATTGGGTCTCTCGATTGGTCTCGTTACCCCTCCCACAAGTTCTTGAGCCAGTTGTCCAGCTTCTGGATGTCGGAGGGGCCTTGCGGTTCGACGGGGGCGTCCTCGGTGGTCGCGTGCGTCGTCCGCTCCTCGAAGAGCGATTTGACCTCGGGCGTGATGAAACGCGTCAGCTGGGCGTACGAGTGCCGGTCGCCCATCGTGCCAGCCCGGCGGTGGTAGTAGCGCAGCGGGAAGTATACGTAGAGCCAGTCCTTGGCCCGGGTCATGGCTACGTAGAACAACCGCCGCTCCTCGTCGATCTCCTCGCGGCTGCCGGTGGCCATGTCGGAGGGGATGTTGCCGTCGGCGGCGTGGATTACGTGGACGATGTCCCATTCGCAGCCCTTGGCGGAATGGATGGTGCTGAGGGTCAGCCAGTCCTCCTCGAGGAAGGGCGGCTGGGCGAAGTCGCTGGTGGAGGTGGGCGGGTCGAGGGTCAGGTCGGTGATGAACCGGCCGCGGGACTTGTAGCCGGCTGCGATCTGCTCGAGCTGTTCGATGTCGCGGAGGCGGATGTTGGGGTTCTCGTAGAGGCGCTCGAAGATGGGTTCGTAGAACTTCCGCAGGCGCTCGACCTGTACGGGGAGGGGGGGCTCCTTCTCGGGGGATTCGGCGACGGGGGCGATCCGGCCAGATGAGTCGGTCTTGGCGCCGATGCACTGGGCCAGGGTGAGGCGGAGGTGCTCGAAGGCCTCGCGGGCGGCGGGGGGGACGGTCGGCGGAGTAGTGAAGAGCCTGCGCAGAGGGGACCCGGCGGAGGAGTCCTGAGTGCTGAGTGCTGAGTCCTGAGGAACAGCAGAAGGAGCACTGGCAGGCAAGCTGCCAGTGGCACCCGGAGAAGAGGAGTACTGAGTACTGAGTGCTGCGTCCTGAGAGACGGCACCCGCCGTGCCGGGCTGCGGTCGGCGGGCGCCCAGGTCTTCCATGATCTTCTGGGCGCTGCGGGGGCCTACGCCCTCGAGCATCTGCAGGATGCGGAACCAGGACATCTCGTCGTAGGGGTTCTCCAGGATCCGCAGCAGCGAGAGCATGTCCTTGATGTGGGCGGCCTCGATAAACTTCAGCCCGCCGTACTTGTGGAACGGGATGTTCCGCCGGGCCAGTTCGACCTCGAGCATGTCGCTGTGGTGGCCAGCGCGGAAGAGGACGGCCTGGCGCATCAGGGCGATGCCGCGTTCCAGGTGGGCCAGTACGTTGCGGCAGACCGCGTCGACCTGTTGGCGGTCGTCCTGGCAGGTGGTCAGGACGGGTTTCTGCTGGCTGGAACGCTGGGACCAGAGGTTCTTGGTGAAGCGCTCGGTGGCCTGTCCCATCACCGCGTTGGAGGCCTCCAGGATCGGCGTGAGGGAGCGGTAGTTCTGCTCCAGCGTGACGACGGCTGTGTTCGGGAACTGCTTGGGGAAGTCGAGGATGTTGCGCACGGTGGCTGCGCGGAACGAGTAGATCGACTGGGCGTCGTCGCCGACGACCGTGATGTTCTTGATGTGTTTGCGCATGGCCAACAGGACCTGCGCCTGCAGGGCGTTGGTGTCCTGGTACTCGTCGACGAGGACGTGCTCGAAGCGGTCGAGCCACCGCGTCGCCCGTGCCCGGCACGTTGCAGAGCACGTTCCAGTAGAGCAGCAGGTCGTCGTAGTCCAGGACGTTGGCCTCTCGCTTGCGGCGGGTGTATTCCTGGAAGATCCGCTGGATGCCTTCGAGGTCGTCCTTGCACCAGGGGTACCACGTTTCCAGGACGAGCGGCAGTTTTTCCTGGGCGTTGATCGTGCGGCTGTAGATCGCGGAGAGCGTCTGCTTGCGCGGGAAGCGTTTCTCGCCCTTGGCGACGCCGAGGTCGCTGCGGACGAGGTTCATCAGGTCGGCGGCGTCGGACTGGTCCATGACGGTGAACTCGGCGGCCAGGCCGATCGCCTTGCCGTAGATCCGCAGGAGGCGGTTGGAGACGGCGTGGAAGGTCCCGCCCCAGACGTTGCCAGCCACCTGCGGGCTGGTCATGCGGCCTGCCCGCGTGAGCATCTCGGAGGCGGCCCGGCGGGTGAAGGTCAACAGGAGGATCCGCTCGGGCGGGACTCCCTGGTCGATCAGGTGGGCGACGCGGGCGACGAGGGTCCGCGTCTTGCCGGTACCGGCGCCGGCGACGATGAGCAAGGGTCCTTCGCCGTGCAGGACGGCCTGGCGCTGGGAGTCGTTGAGGTTGTCCAGCCATTTCTTGGCCATGATCCTACAGGGTAGCGTCGCGGGGCGGGAAAGTGTAGCTGTGTAAGGGAAAAGTCAGGGGGTGGGATTTGAGGGGGTTCGGGCCTTTTAAGACGTTGAAAGTCTTAGAGTTGTGCCACGGTGCACGCTGTCTGCTGTCTGGCGCAACAGGAACATTCCCACCCCGGCCATCACGAGCTCGGCCACCGTCACCAATAGCCGCATGAGGACGGCTACCATGGCGGTGTAGGGTCCCGCGAGCGGGGTGAGCGTCACCATCAGGACGGCTTCGCGGACGCCCAAGCCGGCTGGGACGATTGCCAGCAGTCCGGCCACGGTCGCCAGAGCCATGGCCGCTGCGAAGGTCACGGCTGATTCCGCTGGGGCAGGGAAGACGGACCTGGCTGCCATCCAGGTGGCGGCCCCGAGCAGGGCCCAGCCGATCGCGCAGCAGCCGATGGGCGGGAGGTACTGGCTCGGCGAGGGGAGGAAGGTCAGGGGGTGGCGTTTCAAGCGCGGAGAGACCCGGTTGAGGCCGGCGGCGAGGACTCGCGGGTGGAGGACGGCTGCGCAGAGGACCAGTCCTACCCCCAGGTACAACGGCGCCAGGGGGTAGCGCTGGGGCAGGGGACCCCACAAGCACAGGGGCATGGCCACGAGCAGGGCCGCCAGGACGGTCACGACCTGCAGCAGAAGCCAGACGCCGGCGGCTATTCCGGCGGGTACGCGGGAGCGGTTCAGGAGGTAGGTTGAACCGGCGAAGGCGGCGAACTTGCCGGGGACGTACTTGCCGAGGGACGACAGCCAGGCGGCTGCGCAGACGGCTGAGAGCCCGGGGGCGCAGCCTGACCGTGCGAACAGGAGGGAGAAACCGATCGTGCTCGCGAAGGTCGCCAGGCTGATGGTCGCCAGCGAGAGCACCAGCCAGACGGGCCGGAACTGCACCTGCTGCCAGGGGATTTCTTTGAACTGCCTGGCCATTGCGGTACCGACGAAGTAGAGGATTATGGCCAGCAAGGCGATCTTTGCCAGGGCGAGCAAGCCCCACGGCCGCAGGGATGGGCGCATGGCAGGCGGAGCGGGGGGGGTGGACGTTGAGCGTCGTGCCGGCGGCTGCGGTTCGTCGAGCACCTGGATCTGTTCGGGCAATGTGGGGGCGTCCTGCATCATGGCGGGCATTATAGGCGAAACGGCGGGGTAGGGGGATGGTCGAGGGCAACGGCGGTAGTAACAATCCGTGGCGGCCCCAATCCCGTTCGGCACGTCAATTGCCAGAGACGGTCTGAAGGAAAAGCGGAAAGCTGGCAAGGATCGCAGCGGGCAGGGGGGACCAAGCAGCGGAGGAGTCCGGTCGATTCGGCGCAACATCCAGGGCCACGACCGCGAGCGTCGATTTCGCCCGGCGTGGGTCAGATGGGGATGGCCGGCAGTTTGGCCAGGTGGGCCTCCAACTCGTCTAGTTCCGCCCAGCCGATGAAGTAGAACCGGATCATCTCGATCGTCCGGAGGGTCGGTTTCTTGCCCGTCCACAGCGCGATCAGCAGGCAGACGATGATCGCCAGGTACACCTGGATCTCGATGCCGTTGGCCCCGTGGCTGAGCAGGTGCCGGCAGCCCAACGCGTACTTAAAGAATCGAAAGAACAGTTCTACGGTCCACCTTTTTCGGTAGATCAAGGCAATCACTTCGGCCGGCACGTCCAACAGGTTCGTGGCCATCAGCAGGACCTCGCCCTGTTCGGGCCCGCCGCGGCCGGCGTGCCGTTTGCGGTGCGGCTTGCAGGCGATCTGGATCAATCGCAGCGGCTGGCGGAGTTCGTCCCGCTTGCCCTCGCTGCCCAGCCAGACGATCTGGTCGCTGACGATGCCGGCCGCCTTCGCCGCGGCCCAGAGGGAGCGGTTCTCGATGACCTGATAGACGCTGTTGTCCCGCGCCCGGCAGACGAAGTGCGAGCCGATATCCACAATGGCCTGAAACAGCCGAAAACAGCAGTAGCCACGGTCTTTGACGTAGACCCGCTCTGGCTGCAGATGGGCCAGCAGGTGGTCCACCTCCGAGGCGTCCGCCACGGTTAGGTCCATGTCCGCCGGCACGCCCTTGAGCGGCTCGAAGTGGGTGTGCAGTTTGACCCCGCGTCCCTCCCAGCCCACCTCGACCAACGCGGCCAGGGCCGTCAGTTCCGTGCCATCGACCGCCGTGAGCACCCCCGGCAGGTCGTCCAGGCGAGCGTCATGTGTCAGCGGCCGCAGTTGCACGCCCAGTTCGGCAATGATCGGCTTGAGCAACTCGGCGTCAAAGACGCTGGCGGCCTCGCTGAGACTGCCCAGACTGGTCGCCGAAACGCCGAGTTCCTGCTGGACCTTGCGCAGGTGAGAAGCCTGGACCAGGCCTCGCAGACTGCTGATAACGGGATTGAAGAAGAACAGCCGTTGCAGGGCGATGTACTGATCGAAGTGCAGGATGCGGTTGCCCGCCTTGTCCCGCCCGGTGCCGGCGTCGTGCAGCCGATCCAGCAAGGGCAGGATCTTGCCGAAGTATTTGAAGTTCCGGAGCCGATCTTCCGTGACCGGTTCTCGTTTGGCGCTGATGCAGAAGATCATGCACGCGCTTTCGCCCGGCGCCAATAAGGTGGCGCTTATACACGGACATGGCCGGCGCTTATGCTAAGCAATTCCTGTGCCGAACAGGATTGGGGCGGCCCCCGTTCCGTGCCCCGCCGTGGCGACCGCCTGCCGCCGGCATTAGAATGCCGTCATTCATGGCAGTGGCACTCGTACATGACTGGCTGACCGGTATGCGCGGCGGCGAGAAGGTCCTGGCCGCCATGGCCCGGCTGTATCCCGACGCGGACCTTTTCACCCTGGTTCATGTACCCGGCAGCGTTACGGCGGACCTGGAGCGGCACCGGATTGTTACGCCCTGGCTGAACCGGCTGCCTTGGGTGGGGCGGTACTACCGGTACCTGCTGCCGCTGATGCCGGGGGCGATCGAGTCGCTCGACCTGCGGGCGTACGACCTGGTCCTGTCGAGCAGTCACTGCGTAGCCAAGGGGGTCCGCAAGGGTCCGGGGGCACTGCACGTGTGCTATTGCCACTCGCCGATGCGCTATGCCTGGTCGCAGGGCCAGATCTACCGTCGCTCGATGGGATTGGGCGGCATGGGGTTGCGGGTGTTCCGCAAGCGGCTGCGGGCCTGGGACCAGCAGACGGCGGCTGGGGTGGACCACTTCCTGGCCAACAGTCACAACGTGGCCTGCCGGATCCGCCGGATCTACGGGCGGGAGTCGACGATCGTCTATCCGCCGATCGACACGGAGTTCTTCACGCCGGCGGACCAGCCGCGGGAGGATTTCTACCTGGTGGTCAGCGCGATGGCGCCGTACAAGCGGCTGGACCAGGCGATCGAGGCGATGCGGCAGCTGCGAGACCGGCGGCTCGTGATCATCGGGAAGGGCCAGTCGCAGGCGGCGCTGCGGCGCTTGGCCCCGTCCAACGTGACGTTTCTGGGGTGGCAGGCGGACGAGGTGGTGCGCGAGCATTACCGGCGGGCGCGGGCGCTGCTGTTTCCGGGCGAGGAGGATTTCGGCATGGTGCCGGTGGAGGCGATGGCCTGCGGCTGCCCGGTGATCGCCTACGGGGCGGGCGGGGCGGTCGAGACGGTGGTGGATGTGGCGGCTGGGGGGAGCGGCCGCTGCAGCGGGGTGCGGTACCAGCCGCAGACGACCGAAGCGCTTGTGGCGGCGATCCGCAGGTTCGAGGAGCAGCAGGGCTGTTTCGAGGGGGGCTGGATCGTGCGGCACGCGGGTCAGTTCGGCGCGGCGTGCTTCCAGGAGCGGTTCCGCGAGGTCCTCAACGACCTGGTGGCCGGAGGTAGCAGGACATGAAGCTTGTCGATCGTCGTGCCGGTATACAACGAGGAACCAAACCTGGACCTGCTGCACGAGCGGCTGAGCCAGGTGGCGGCAAGGGTCGCCGACGATTACGAGATCATCCTGGTTAACGACGGCAGCACGGACGGGTCGCTGGGCAGCATCCAGCGTCTTTGCCGCCAGGACCGGCACGTGCGGTATGTTTCGTTCAGCCGGAACTTCGGCCACCAGCCGGCGAGCACCGCGGGGCTGGATCGCGCGACCGGTGACGCCGTGGTGCTGATCGACGCGGACCTGCAGGACCCGCCGGAGGTGATCGCCGAGATGGTCGATCGCTGGCGGGCCGGGGTAGCGGTGGTTTACGGGCGGCGGCGGGTCCGCCACGACGAGTCGGCCTTCAAGAAGGGGACCGCGCACCTGTTCTACCGGCTGTTCAACCGGATTTCGGAGGTGAACATCCCGCTGGATACGGGGGACTTCCGGTTGATCGATCGGCGCGTGGTGCAGGTCCTGCGGACGTGCCGGGAGAACCCGCGGTTCCTGCGGGGGCTGGTCGCCTGGGCGGGCTTCAAGCAGGAGGCGGTGGAGTACGACCGGGCGGGCAGACACGCGGGGCAGAGCCATTACACGCTGACCAAGATGCTGAAGCTGGCCTGGGCGGGGGCGTGTTCGTTCTCGACGGTGCCGCTGCAGCTGGCCTCGTGGATGGGCGGGCTACTCGTGGCGGCGGGGCTGGTCCTGGCGATCGTGCTGGTCGTGCGGGCGATCGTTGCGGGGGCGGTAGAGGGGTGGGCGATCCTCGGCTGCGGGATGGTGCTGCTGGCGGGGGTGCAGCTGCTGGCGGTGGGGATCCTGGGACGGTACGTCGGCTGTATCCTGCAGGGGGTGCAGGGGAGGCCGGTGTACGTCGTCGAGTCGGAGGGTGGATGGGAGTCGCGCGAGCCGCAGTCCACCGGGGTGGGGGAAGCGGGACGGCCATGACCACCAGCGAGCAGATGGTGGCTGCGGGCGCGGCGGCTGGTTGCCGCGAGGAAGGCGGCGGTGTGTGCGGGGGGGGCCGGCAGTGGGTGCTGCTGATAGTGATCCTGCTAGCTTGCGCGGGGCTGCGGGTGGGGATGGCGTGGCGGGCCGAGGGGATCGCCCGCGACGGGTACACGTACATCCGCATGGCCCGGCAGTGGTGGCACGATCCGGCTGGTGTGGTCCATGGATATCCGTATCACCCCGGCTATCCGGCGGCTGTTGCGACCGTACATGCGCTGTTGGGGATGGCTGACACGGAGGGGGATTGGCGGGTCGCCGGCGTGGTCGTATCGGCTGCGGCGAGCGTGCTGGCGATGGCAGCGATTTGGTTCTGGTGCCGGATGGCGTTCGGCTGGCGGACGGCGTGCATTACGGTGCTGCTGTTCGGGATGACCCGCAAGTGGGGTGCGCTAGGGGCGGATGTGCTGTCGGACAGCCTGGCCCTGTGCATGATGGCGTGGTCGCTGGTGGTCGGCGTGTGGGCGACGCGGGCGATGCGCGAGCGGCCCGGGCGGGGGCTGCTGCTGGTCGGCTTGTCGGGGGTGCTGGGCGGGGTGGGCTACTGTGTGCGTCCCGAGGCCGCGGTGGTGCCGTGCCTGGTGGTGGCGATGCTGGTGATCGACCAGGTGAGGCGCGGGCGGTGGCAGCGGGGGCTGCTGGCGGTGACGGTGGCGGCGGGGGCGGCCGCGGCGCTGAGCTGTTCCGTACATGCTGCTGATCGGCGACGTGACCAAGAAGAAGCGGCTGCTGGACATGCTGAGTCCGGCGGGGTTGCCGGCAGCGCTACCAGGCGGGCTGGGGACGCTCGTGCGGCAGGTGTTCGAGGCGATGCACCCGGTGCTGGCGGGGTTACTGTGCGTGTGGGTGGTGCTGGCGGTGGTGCAGCAGTTGCGGGGCTCAGCCAGGGAACGGCAGACAAGGAGACAAGGAGACAAGGAGACAAGGAGCAACGGAGGGGAAGGGTTCAGGGTTCAGGGTTCAGGGTTCAGTCAACAGCAGACCAGGAGCAACGGAGGGAGCATGTGTGCCGGGAGCGCAGCCGGGGGCGGCTGTGCCACATCCAGCGCAGGCGTGGCACCCGGGGCCGCTTTGCCGCACGGTCCTGCAACGGCGCAGGACCATGGCACCCGGCGGCGGCGGCCGGAGGTGGCGGAGGACGCGGTCCGGCCGGGGGGAGGCACGGGCGGCTGGATGCTGCTGGTGCTGGTCTGCTGGGGGATGATGATGCTGGCGCTGCGGCGGACAGCGGGGTACATGTCGCACCGGCACGTGATGTTCCTGGGGATCGTGCTGCTGCCGCTGGCGGGGCAGGCGCTGGTGGTCCTTGTGGATGCAGGCCGGCGGGGGCTGGGTCGGTGGCGGAGTTTCGTCCCGCCGGCTGGGGTGGCGGCTGTGCTCATCGGCGCCGGCCTGGCGGGGCATGCGCTGCGCGATCCGCTCTACCAGGGGACGGGCGTGTACTACCAGGTGGCGGAGTACCTGGCGGGGCAGGCTGCGAGCGATGATACGGTTTTGGCGGAGGGTCGGGCGATGGAGTTCGCCTTGCGGGAGGCGCGGTCGGACTGGCACGTCCTGCGGCTGGATGGGCCGGACCTGCTACAGCGGCGGCCGGAGGCGGGACTGGCTGCCCAGGCGTCGACGCGACCGGGCGAGGCGCTGGTTGCCGCAAACGAGATGCTGCCTGTGATGGATCGCAGTCACGCCGGCTGGGTCGCGATTCTCCTGCCGGGGGGTCCGGCTGGTCGGGCGTGGCTTGGGCAATCGGGGCTGATTGACCTGTACGAGCAGCCCATCCCGACCGCACACGACGAACTGCACGTGCTGCGGCGGCCTTGGCGACTTGGCGCTGTACCCGCGACGCGCCCGGCCGAGACGCAGCCGGGCGTGCCCAGGCCGTGATTGGGTAAGGCCGCGGGGCCCAGAATGCCGTGACGGATACCCTCCTTGGCGCTTCGGGCTCGCGAATAGCCACGACAAAGACAACAAAGACCGGCTGAAGCCGGTACTCCGAACGCCGCCTGAAGATGGACTCCGAACACTGCGTCGCTGCAGAGAACCGGGAAACACGCCAGCCGGGCGGGCTCATACCCAAACGTCCCCCGTGCCGTAGACGAACGCCCGCAGGGAGGTAACATATAGCGTCGCAGGGGCTTTCGGATGATTGGACGAAGATGGTCGCGAGCTACAGGATCTCCTTCTTCGTGCTGATCCGCCTGATGGACGTTGGCCTGTTGCTGCTGGCGTGGGCGGCCGGGTTCACCGGCGCTGGCTGGCTGACGTGCTGCACCTCTCGAAGTACGCGATCCCGGAGTTCCGGCAATTCCTGCCATTGATCGTCCTGTCGGCGGTGATCACGCCGTTCTTCTTCGCGCAGCACGATTTGTACGAGGCGCGGCAGCCGGGCGCCGTGGCAGGAGCTGGGCGCGGTGTGCCGGGCGGTGCTGAGCGTCTGGGTGTGCATGTACCTGCTGGCGGTGCTGGCGCTGCACACGCTGCCGTCGCGGATCATCCTGCTGAGCATGCTGGCGGCGTGGCTGGTGCTGGCGCTGGTGGGACGGTACTGGGCCCGCCGGTGGCTGCCGGTGCTGGCGCAGTGGCTGGGGCACGAGCAGGCGGCGGCGATCATCGGCACGGGGCGGCTGGCGCAGAAGCTCTGCCACACGCTGCGGCGCCAGCCGTGGCTGGGTACGTCGATCCGGTACTTCCTGGCTGAGGGCGACGAGGCGGCGCGGTTGTGCGGGCTGCCGGTCTACCCGGTGGGGCAGGACATCGCGACGATCCTGCGCGAAAAGCCCGTCGACGTGGTGTTCGTCGCGCTGCCGGAGGAGCAGGCCGGCCGGCGGCGAGAGCTGGTGGCGACGCTGGCGGACCTGAATATCAGCGTGGCGCTGGTGCCGGATCTGCTGTCGGTGAAGCTGCTGGACCAGGAGGTGGTGCGGCTGGGCGACTTCTGGGTGTTCAGCCTGACGCATTCGCGGATGGCGGGGTGGCGGGGGCTGGTGAAACGCCTGATGGACGTGGTGCTGTCGCTGGCGGGGCTGCTGGTGCTGCTGCCACTGTTTGGGGTGCTGGCGGTGCTGGTGAAGGCGTCGAGCCGCGGGCCGGTGTTCTACAGCCAGGTCCGCTCGAGCGTGGGCGGGCGGGAGTTCCGGATCCACAAGTTCCGGACGATGCGGGTGGACGCCGAGGAGGCCACGGGGGCGGTGTGGGCCAAGAACGACGACCCGCGGGTGACGCGGATCGGGGGTTTCTTGCGCAAGACGGGGCTGGACGAGTTGCCGCAGCTGTGGAACGTGCTGTGGGGCGAGATGTCGCTGGCGGGGCCGCGCCCGGAGCGGCCGGAACTGATCGGGCGGTTCCAGCGGACGGTGCCGAAGTACATGCTGCGTTGCCGGGTGAAGGCGGGGATGACGGGCTGGCGCAGATCAACGGCTGGCGGGGGGACACGTCGCTGCGCAAGCGGCTGCAGTACGACCTGTACTACATCGCCAACTGGTCGCTGGTGCTGGACCTGTTCATCCTGGCGGCGACGATCCCGTACTGCTTTGTGATCCGCCGGCCGGTGCGGGGGGGCGGGGCCAAGGATGCGGGCGAGGTGGCCGTCGTGCAGGTTGGGGCGGGGACGGCGGCCACAGGTCCGTCGAACGCTGCCGCCGCCGGGGGGCCGAGTTCCGGCGAACCTGCCTCCCACGTGGCCAGGAGCCAATAGCCGGCGTTTGGAAGGGCTTGCCTATCCACGCCAGCCGCCTCGCGATGCCGATTCCGACTCTCTAGAACACGACGCTGTATCCCGGGGCCTGGGTTTGGCGCAGCCGCGTTCTTGCTTGAGCAAAGGCGGCAATTCCGCTAAAATGCCGGTATTCGCCAACACTTGCCGACGAGGGAGAGATCGATGAAACGGCTGCTTATCGCCTTTGCGCTTGCCATTGCATTGTCGTCCCCAGCTGCGCTGGCCGCGGATCGGATCTGCACCCCCAGCGATTTCCTGAGCAACTTCAACGCGGCTGCCCCCGGCGACCGGCTGATCCTGCGGAGCGACTCGGGCACATACGGCAACTATTGGCTGGCCGGCAAGAGCGGCAACGCCGGCGACCTGATCCAGGTCATCGCCCAGGACCCGGCCCATCCGCCGGTCTTTCAGACCGGCGCCAACGAGGGCCTCCAGATCGCCAGTTGCTCGTACATGCTCTTTGACGGGATCGTGGTGCAGGGGCCGATGGTGGAGGGTATCCACCTCCAGGATGCCGGATCGGGACCCAGCAACCACATCATCATGCGGAACGTCAAGGTGACGATGGGCTCCGCGGCCGGCAACATCGACAACTGGAAGTGCGACTACACCAGCGACGTGCTCTTCTACAACTGCACGGGCAACGTCAACGGCGACGCCGCCTTCGACATGATGGGCGTTACGGGGCAGTTGGTCATGCGTAGTTCGTCCAACGGGAACTGCTTCGCCCACGCCAAGAACGGCTCGCACAACGTCGGGTACTACAAGAACGTCCTGAACAACACGGGCGAGCGGAACTTCCAGTTCGGTGGCAACGGCACGTACAACTACGACCAGATCGCCATGGGTAACGTGGTCTACGGCGCCAGCCCCCAGAGCGTCGTCTACACCACCGCCCGGTATGACGAGTTTCGCTACAATACCATCCAGAACCTCACCGGCGGCGCCGTCCTTCGGGTCCTGAATGAAGGCAGCGCCACCCCGCCCACGGCCTACGACACCTTCGCCAACAACCTGATCCAATACAACGGTTCGGCCCTGACGTGGCCGGGCAGCAATACCGATCCGGCCAGCTTCACCGTCGCCAATAACTTCTGGAGTCAGGCGCCCGATTTCATGGGCTACATGACCGAGACCGGCGGCGTGGTGGGCGACCCCCAGCTCAATGCCGAGTTCCTGCCGCAGAACCCGGCCGCCAGGAATTACGGCGCCCATGCCCGCCAGATGGAGACGGAGTGGGCGGCCTACACCAGCCGCTTTGCCTGGGCGTGGAGCTATGCCCAGCAGTATGAGCCGCGGGCCGAGGCCGGAACCTACCAGGTCACCCTCGGCAGCGGCGTGACGCTCAGCGGGCTGGGCTCGTACGCGGGCACCGGCCCGTACGGCCCGTACTCGATCAACAACTACGAATGGGACATCGATGACGACGGCCTCTTCGACGACGCCACCGGTGCGAGCGTTGCCCTCACTGCATCCCAGTTGGCTGCACTAGGCCTGGGCGAAGGTGTGCACAACATCGGGCTGCGCGTCCGGATCACCAATGAGCAAGGGCAGTACATGTACGATCAGGGCTGGGGCACGCTGACCGTGACGCGGGTTACAGGTGACATCGACGGAGACGGCCACGTCGATGTGATCGACCTGCTGTACTTCGTCGATGCCTTCGGCAGCATAACCGGCGATGCCAACTACGATGCCAGGTGCGACTTCAACCACGATGGGGCTGTTGACGTCCTCGACCTGCTGGATCTTGTCTACAGTTTTGGGACGTAGCGGGAGCGTTTCGCGTTTCTAGAGCGTTTCCACCCCAGACGCAGCGTGTAGCACGGTCCTGGCGAGCGCTGCGCGGTCCACAGGACCGTGGCATCCGAAGATGAGCCTGCTACTCCTGGATTGGGGGCGCTCCAGGCACTACGACTGCCGCTTCGGCCGGTACAGGTGCGTCGCCTGCCCGAAGAACACCTCGGCGGCCTCCATGACCGTCTCGGAGAGGGTCGGGTGGGGGTGAATCGTATCGGCCAGATCGCGGGCGACCGTGGCCATCTCGACGGCGAGCGTGCCTTCGGCGATGAGTTCGCCCGCGCCGGCTCCGACAATCCCCATGCCCAGGACCCGCTGGCTGTGCGGGTCGATGACGAGCTTGGTCAGGCCGTCGGTGCGGCCGAGGGTGGCTGCGCGGCCTGATGCGGCCCAGGGGAAGCGGGCGATCTCGACGGGGCGGTTCTGGGCCCGGGCCTCGGTTTCAGTCAGGCCGGTCCAGGCGAGCTCGGGGTCGGTGAAGACGATGGAGGGGATGGCGACGTTGTCGAACTCGGCGGGCTGGCCGGCGATGGTCTCGGCGGCGATCCTGCCTTCTCGCGAGGCCTTGTGGGCCAGCATGGGCTCGCCGGCCACATCGCCGATCGCGTAGATGTGCGGGTCAGTTGTCCGCCGGCGCGGGTCGACCTTTACGAAGCCGCGGTCGGTCATCTCGACCTTGGTGGTCTCCAGGCCCAGACCCTGGCTGTTGGGGCGGCGGCCGACGGCGATGAGTACGCGGTCGAAGACCTGCACGGGTCCTGTGACGTTCCCGCCGCTGACGTGGACGGCGATGCCTTCCTGGCGGGCCTCGATCTTCTCGACCTTGGTATCCAGGTGGATGGCCTGGAAGTGTTTGGCGAGGTGGTTCTGCAGCACGCGGACCAGGTCGCGGTCGGCGCCGGGCAGCAGGCCGCTGGTCAGTTCGACCACGGTCACCCGCGAGCCGAGGGCGCGTAGTACGTGCCGCTCTCCAGGCCGATGTATCCGCCGCCGATGATGCATAGCCGCTGGGGGACATCGGCGAGGGCCAGGGCGGCTGTGGAGTCCATCACCCGCGGGTCGTCGAGGCGCATGGACGCGGGGACGGCTGGCAGCGAGCCGGTGGCTAGGATGATGTTCTGCGCCGTGGACCTGCGCAGGGTCGGCCGGGTTCGCCGGGCTGATCTTGAGGGTCTGGGAGCCGGCGAACTGCCCGCGGCCGCGAATGAAATGGACGTTGCGGCGCTTGGCGAGTTCCATCAGGCCGGCGGTGAGCTTGTCGATGACGGAGTTCTTCCAGTCGCGGAGTCTCTTGAGGTCGATCTGGGGCGCGGCGAAGGTGATGCCCCAGTCGGCTGCCTCGCGGCTCTCGTGGATCAGCCGGGCAACGTGCAGCAGGGCCTTGGAGGGGATGCAGCCGCGTAGGAGACAGACGCCGCCGGGCCGCGACTCGTCGCAGATGAGAGCGACGTTCATGCCGAGTTCGGCGGCGTGAAAGGCGGCGGCGTAGCCGCCGGGTCCGGCACCGAGGACGGCGAGGTCGACGTTGAGGGCGTTGTCAGGCATATTCGCACCGTTATCGCTTCCAGGAACAGTGCCAGCGGGTATCGCGACAGGATGGCTGCGAGCCGGCGGCAGAACCGGGCGCCGTCGGCGCCGTCGATCATCGCGGTGGTCGTAGGACAGGCACAGCGGCATCATCAGCCGGACCTGCGGGCGGCCTTCGCACGATCACGTCCTCCTGGCGGGCGCGGGCCACGCCCAGGATCGCCACCTCGGGCCAATAGACGATCGGCGAGAAGGCCGTACCGCCGATGCCGCCGAGGTTGGTGATCGTAAAGCACGACCTGCGCATCTCGTCGAGGCTGAGTTTGCGGTCGCGAGCGCGGCGGGCCGACCTCGTCCAGTTCCTTGGCCAGTTGCACGATGCTCTTGCGGTCGACGTCGCGGATGACCGGGACCAGCAGGCCGTGCTCGGTGTCGACGGCCACGCCGATGTGGTAGTACTTCTTGTAGATCAGTTCGCCGGCCTGCATGTCGAAGACTGCTGTTGAACTTGGGGAACTCCTTGAGGACAGCCACGACGGCCTTGAGGAGGATGGCTGTCATCGTGAGTTTCGGCCCCTTGTCGCCCTTGGCCTGCATGTAGCGTTTGCGCTGGGCCTCCCATTCGGTGATGTCACAGAGATCGTACTGGGTGACCTGCGGGACGGTCCGCCAGGCGGTGGTCATGACCTCGGCGGTCTTGCGGCGGATGTTGCTGATCGGCTGGCGGTCGACGGGACCCCACTGGGCGAAGTCGGGCAGGGCGGGGGCGGTTGCGCGGTGGCACCGGCGCGGCGCTTTTCAGGCCGGCTTCCAGGTCGCGGACGTGCTTGTGCAGGTCATCCTCGGTGATCCGGCCTGCCGGACCGGTGCCCTTTACCTGCGCCAGGTCGATGCCCATCTCGCGGGCGAGGCGGCGGATGGCGGGGCCGGCGGGGGCAGGGGCGTGTTTTCCGGCGGGCGCTTCGGGGAGGGTGCGGGACTCGGGCTGCTGTTGTGGGACTGGGGAGCTTGGGGGCTGCGTCAGGGCCTCGGCGGCGGGGCGGTGCTCTTTCGACGGGGGGGCCTTTGGGGCTTCAGGGGGCGGGGTCACGCCGGCGCCGCCCTCGCGCTTCTTCTCGGTCTGGCGGGTCTCTTCCTGCGGGGTGATGGCGGGGGCCGGGGCGGCGCCCTCCTCGCTCGGCTCGATGGTCAGGATCGGTGCCGACGGGGACGTGGTCGCCGACCTTGACGTTGATCTTCTCGATGCGGCCGGCATAGGGGCAGGGCAGTTCGACGACCGCCTTTTCGGTTTCGAGTTCGAGGACGGCCTGGTCCTTGGTGACGGTGTCGCCGGGCTTGACCATGACGTTGACGACGTTGGCGGCTTCGATGTTTTCTCCGAGCTCCGGCAATTTGAGTTCGATGGCCATTTGCGGGTTCCCTGCCTCCTGAATTATGAGACGGCCGGATTCGGCTTATCCGGGTCGACCCCTAGATCGCGGATGGCCTGGCGGAGGGCGGCCTTGTCGAAGCTGCCGCACCGCGTGAGGGCATCCAGTGTAGCTATCGTTATGTTTTCGGCGTCGACTTCGAAGAATCTCCGCAAATCCTTGCGGCCCTCGCTGCGGCCGAAGCCGTCCGTCCCGAGAACGACATAATCGCCGGGCACCCAGGGCCGGATCTGCTCGGGCACGAGAGTGACGTAGTCGCTGGCGGCGATGAAGGGACCCGCCACTTGCGCCAGGGCATCTTCGAGGTAGTCTTCTTGCGGCGGGGCATCGGGGTGCAGCCGGTTGAGGCGCCGTGCGGCCTGGGCGTCGGTCCGCAGCTGCTTGTAGCTGGTGACGCTCCAGACGTCGCTGGCGACGTTGTACTTGTCCGCCAGGATCTGCTGGGCCCGCAGGACCTCGTTGAGGATCGGGCCGCTGCCGAAGAGCTGGACGCGCGGGGCGTCGCGGCCAGCGTCACGACGGTTGAAGCGGTACATGCCCTTGAGGATGCCCTTTCGGCGCCCTCGGGCATCGGCGGCATGGCGTAGTTCTCGTTGTAGAGGGTCAGGTAGTAGAAGACGTCCTCCTGGTCCTGGTACATCCGGCGGATGCCGTCCTGGACGATGACGGCGATTTCGTAGGCGAAGGCCGGATCGTAGGCGATGCAGTTCGGGTACGGCGGAGGCCAGCAGGTGGCTGTGGCCGTCCTGGTGCTGCAGGCCCTCGCCGGCCAGCGTCGTGCGGCCCGGCGGTGCAGCCCAGCAGGAAGCCCTTGGCGCGGCTGTCGCCGGCGGCCCAGATCAGGTCGCCGACGCGCTGGAAGCCGAACATCGAGTAGTACATGAAGAAGGGGATCGTGTTGACGCCGTGGGTGGCGTAGGCGGTGCCGGCGGCGATGAAGGACGACATCGACGCCGGCCTCGGTGATGCCCTCTTCGAGGATCTGGCCGTCCTTGGTCTCGCGGTAGTACAGCAGCGATGGCCGAGTCGACGGGCTCGTAGAGCTGTCCGACGTGGCTGTAGATGCCGGCGGCGCGGAACAGGGCCTCCAGGCCGAAGGTGCGGGCCTCGTCCGGGACGATCGGCACGATGAGCTTGCCGATGTGCTTGTCGCGGAGCAGGCGGCCGAACATGCGGACGAAGGCCATGGTGGTGGAGGCCTCGCGGCCGTCGCTGCCGCTGGAGGAACTCCTCGAATTCCGAGAGGGGCGGGGCCTGCGAGCGGCTCGACGCGGACCTTGCGCGAGGGCACGAAGCCGCCGAGCTGCTTGCGCCGGGCTGAGCAGGTACTGCATTTCCGGGCTGTCGTCGGGCGGGCGGTAGAAGGGCGTCTCGGCGATATCGCCATCGGAGATCGGGATCGCCGAAGCGGGAGCGGAACTCGCGGAGTTCCTGCTCGTTGAGTTTCTTCTGCTGGTGGGTGATGTTGCGGCCTTCGCCGGCCTCGCCCAGGCCGTAGCCCTTGATCGTCCGGGCGAGGATGACGGTGGGGCTGCCGGTGTGCTCGACGGCGGCCTTGTAGGCGGCGTAGACCTTGTCGGGGTCGTGCCCGCCGCGGCGCATCTTGGCCAGCTGCTCGTCGGAGAGGTGCTCGACCATCTTGAGCAGTTCGGGGTACTTGCCGAAGAAGTGCTCGCGGATGTAGGCGCCGGAGCGAGATGCTGAGCTTCTGGTAGCTCGCCGTCGACGAGTTCGTTCATGCGGCTGACGAGCAGGCCGGTATGGTCCTTCTCCAGCAGCGGGTCCCAGTCGCCGCCCCAGATGACTTTGATGACGTTCCAGCCGGCTCCGCGGAAGGCGGCCTCGAGTTCCTGGATGACCTTGCCGTTGCCGCGGACGGGGCCGTCGAGGCGCTGGAGGTTGCAGTTGACCACGAAGATGAGGTTGTCGAGCTTCTCGCGGCTGGCCAGGGTGATGGCGCCGAGCGACTCGGGCTCGTCCATCTCGCCGTCGCCGAGGAAGCACCAGACCTTGCCGCCGCTCCTCGTGCAGGCCGCGGTCGCTGGAGGTAGTGCATGAACCGCGCCTGGTAGATGGCCTGGATCGGCCCCAGGCCCATCGAGACGGTCGGGTATTCCCAGAAGTCGGGCATGAGCCAGGGGTGGGGGTAGGTCGGACAGGCCGCCGCCGGGCTTGAGCTCGCGGCGGAAGTTCTGGAGCTTCTCGGCTGAGAGGCGACCCTCGACGAACGCGCGGGCGTAGACGCCGGGGGAGGCGTGGCCCTGGAAGAAGATGATGTCGCCGTGGAACTCGCCGTCCTTACCGTGGAAAAAGTGGTTGAAGCCGACTTCCAGGAGAGTGGCGGCTGAGGCGTAGGTGCTGATGTGCCCTCCGATGCCGTGCTCGTCGCGGTTGGCGCGGACGACCATGGCCATGGCGTTCCAGCGGATGATGGACTTGATCCGCCGCTCGATCTCGCGGTTGCCGGGGTACGGCGGCTGCTGCTCGTGCGGGATCGTGTTGATGTAGGGCGTATTGGCCGAGTAGGGAATCGCCACGCCCTCGCGGGCGGCCCGCTGCGAGAGGAGCGAAAGCAGGTAGGTGACGCGGTCGGGGCCGTGGCGGAGCAGGACGTCGTCGAGGGAGTCGAGCCACTCGGCGGTCTCAGCCGGGTCAACGTCCTCGATGAACTTGGCTTCCTGCTCGTGGGGCTTGGTAGCGACTCTGTCAGTTCTTGTCGGATTCACGATGCCAACCTGCTGTGGCCTGGCCACTGAACAAACCTAAGGGTCAGCGCCCGGAAGGCTCCGTTCGGGGTGCAACTGTCCCGTGTCCAAGATGGTATCCCGCACGTGTGCCGATTTCCAATCGTCAAGGGACGCAATGAGTAGGGGTAAAGACTGGGTCCGTGACAGTTTAGGCGGGAGTTTTTAGGTATGATAGGGACTGTTCTGCCAAGGATGGCAGGTGTGGCGGTGAATCAAGGAGGAAAACGGTGATGCCAGCACGGACGACACGTCGGGAGGCTCGGGCTCGGATTCTGGCGGCGTTTGAGGCGCAGTTGGACCGGGTGATTCCGGAAGATGAGCAGATGCCGCTGAAGGGGGCGACGTTTAGCGACTTTGAGGATCAGATCGAAACCTTGGCCCGAGCGGCCTTGCCGGTGGCGTTGGAGGAGCGGGCGGCGTTGGAGCCGAACGCCCGGGTCGAACGGGCGGGGCGCTGCCCGCATTGCGGTTCGAACCGGGTGTACCTGGAAAAGGAGGTGACCCAGCCGGAGGTTCTTTCGGCCCATGGGGAGGTGGTGGTGTACAAGCAACACGCGCGATGCCGGTCCTGTGACGGGTCTTTTTCCCCCTCAGGTACGTGACTGGGCGTTGCCGGCGGAGGTGATGCTGACGCCACGGGCGGCGCGGCGTGTGGCGCGGGAGGGGGTGTTGCAGCCGTTTGATCAGGGGGCTCTGGCGCTGAACGAGGATTGGGGGACGCATCTGGACGGCAAGCAGGTTCAGCGTTGGGCCGAAGCGATGGGGCAGAGGCTGACGCAGGGCCGGGATGCGCAGGTCCGAGCGTACCAGCAGGGGATCCGGCCGGCGTCGGTGGCGAATCCGCCGGAATTGCTGGTGATCGGGATGGACGGGGGACGGGTGCAAACTCGTCAGAAACAGGGAGGAACAGGGAGTCGCTGGCGCGAAGACAAGGTCTGTGCGATCACGTCGTACCTGCCGGGGGACGGGATGCAGGAGCATCCCCCCAAGCCGCTGGTGACGACGTACGTGGCGACGATGGGGGATACGGAGGCCTTCGGCTCATTGGTTCGTCTGGAGGCGGAACGGCGTGGGCTACGCCAGGCGCAAACGGTGCTGGTGATGGGGGACGCGGGCAACTGGATCGATCCGCTGAACGAACGGGAACGGTTGGGCGATGAGCGGATTGTGGACTATTACCATGCCGACGAGCACCTGTATGAGGCCGGGCGGGCCGCGTGGGGCCGGGATACGCCCGAGGCGGAGCAGTTGATCGAGCAATTGGAGGAACATCTCTGGAACGGTCAGCGGGACGAGGTGATTGCGCTTTTGCAGGGCCATGCGGTTCGTCTGGGGCCACCGCAGGCATCGGACGGTCCGGATCATCCTCGTCGGGTACTGGCCCAGAATGTGGGCTACTTCCAGACCCACCGGCGCCATATGGACTACCCGAAGTACCGGGCCAAGGGGTGGCCGATCGGATCGGGGGTCACAGAATCGGCGGTCAAACTGTTCAACAAGCGGGTCAAAGGCACCGAGCAGTTCTGGAACGTACCGCAAGTGGAGTCGATCCTATCGCTGCGGGCCTTGTGGCTTTCGCAAGATGACAGGTGGAGCCGGTACTGGAACAGCCGCCCGGCCTACAGCCGGGCCGCCTAACCTGTCACGGACCCGTAAAGACTTCACGTCGTCACGGGCGTGAGTCGGCCGGTAGCGGCGGATCTGCTGATGGCCTCGGCGATGGCGGTGGCGGCGATGCCGTCATCGATGGTGGTGGGGGTGGGAGCCCCGTCGCGGATGCAGTTGATGAAGGTCTCCATCTCGCGCTGCCAGCCGCCGGCCGTGGGCTCACCCGGGAGCATCTCGCGGGAGTCCTTGACCGTCCCGTCGGGGGCGACGCTGCCGGTGATCAGTTCGACCCCGCGGTTGTAGTCGACCAGGATCGCGCCGTCGTCGCCGTAGATCTCCAGACCGGTGAAGCCCGGGCCGCTGGTCCAGCCGACCTCGATGTAGCCGAGGGCCCGGCTGCCGGCGAACTTCAGGCCGACCACGGCGTTGTCATCGACCTCGATGGGCTTGCGGAGGGTGTCGACGATACCGAAGACCGATTCGACCGGCCCGATCATGAAGCGGCAGAGGTCCATGGCGTGGATGCCCATATCGAGCATCGCGCCGCCGCCGGACTTGTCCGGGCGGTAAAACCAGTCGCTCATGGCCCAGCCGGGCTGCGGGCCGCGGTGGGCGAAGCGGATGCGGATCATGAAGGGCTCACCGATGCGGCCCTCGGTGATGAGCCGGCGGGCCTGGATGTTGCCGTCGAGGAAACGGTGGGTGAAGCCGACCATGCACTGGGCGCCGCCTTTGTGGACGGCCTGACGAATCTTGCGGGCGTGGGCGAGGTTGGTGGCCACGGGCTTTTCGAGCATGAGGTGGATGCCGAGCCGGGCGACGGCGGTAGCCATCTGGCAGTGGAGGTAGTTGGGGGTGCAGACGGAGACCATGTCGAGGTGTTCCTTGCGGAGCATCTCGCGGTAATCGGCGTAGGTGCGGGCGGCGCCGAAGGTGGCAGCGGCCCGGGCGGCGCGGTCGGCGTCGATTTCGGCGATGGCGACCAGGTCGACATCCGGGTGCCGTTGGTAGCCGGGGAGGTGACAGTGTTGTGCGATGGCGCCGGCGCCGATGCATGCGGCCTTGAGCTTTGCCACGGCGGTCTCTCCTGTCTGGTCCGTAGACGGCTTTGAATATATCGGTGGGCGGGCAGGCCGACAACGGTTCAATGGCCGAGGCTGTCCTGCCAGGCCAGGGCCGCGTCCAGCATTGCGATGACGTCGAACCGCGGCTGCCAGCCCAGCCGCTGCGTGGTGTGGGAACAGTCGATCTCGAAGCTGTGCGCCCTGACGGGGACCCTCTCGATCGGCAGGGGCAGTGTTTCGGCCAGGTAGCGGCAGGGCTGGTCGTAGTCGAAGGCCGGGCCCGAGATGTGGAAGGTCTGGCCGATGGCCTCGGGTCGGCCGACCATCGCCAGCAGGGCGTCGACCACGTCCTCGCGCTGGACCATGGTCCGCCGCATCGCCCGGCCTTCGTGCGTGCACGGCAGGACGATGAAGGGGTGGCCCTTCTGGAGCATCTGGGTGTGTCTCGGCAAGTAGTCGGCGGCGAAGGGGCCTTCGGTGGGCTTGAGGATATCGTAGCCGGCGACGAAGTTCCGTAGGATGGAGTCCTCCTGCTGGACCCAGGAGAGCCGGGCGATGGTGCAGGGCAGGTCGTGGTTGCGGCAGTACTCGCGGACGATCGTCTCTTCGAGGACCTTGCCGAGGCTGTAGTAGCCCGGGTAGCTGGCCGGCGGCGTTCGGTGGTCGATCGGGTGATCGTACGGGTGGTGCCAGATGCCGGTGGCGGCATCAGAGCTGGTCAGGATGTACTGGCGGACGGAGCCGGTGCGAGCGACGGCGTCGAGGACGTTGATCGTGCCGTGGACGCTGGTTTCGACGGCCTGCTCGACGGTGTTGCCGCGCATGGTCATCTGCAGGACGACGTCGGCGTTCTCGATCGTGCGGCCGACGGCCACGGGATCGGTGATATTGCCGTCGACGATCTCGGCATCGACGTGGACGCGGCTACGGTGCTGCAGGGCGCGGATAGTGTGGCCGCGCTCCCGCAGAGCCGGAACCAGTGCCTGGCCCACCCGGCCAGAACCGCCGAATACGGCGATGTTCATGGGAATCCCTTCATTTCACGTCCTCACTGGCACCGGCGGACAGGAGGTGTCTCGCACGGGCCTGGGGCAGTGTACGACATCGCTTCGGGGCGGGCAATGCCGGCGGGGCCGGGAGGATGGGTCCGGCAAGCGCAGAGGAGGCGGGGCGCTGCCTTGGTGTAGCGGCGCGGATGTCCACGGGCACGGCCTGAAGCCGGCAGCGTCCGCGGCGGCGGTTGGATGTGAGGACAGGCTTACAGTTCGAACGTCAGGCAGTAGGCCATGTTGCTCTTGACGCCGACCTCGATCTGGCCGGCACTGCATTCGAGCGACTCGTTGAATCTGCAGACGCCGACCTTGCAGGCGCCGACCTTGCCGGTGGTGGTGGCGTCGCCGCCCTTGCTGCTGGCAGGCATGAAGGTGTCGCACCTGGGATCGTCGCTGTCGCCGACGGTGATGGCCAGAGCGTGGCACTGCTGGCCCTTGTTGTAGCAGCACTGCTCGACGCTGCACTTGGAGATCTTCGACATGTCCATGTTTGCCCGCCTTTCTCCCGTAGGAGCTGGAAGGGTCGTCCCCGTAAAGACCGCGGGGAATTCTAAGACTGTGTCTTGCGTGGAGTCAATCAGCAGACGTGGATGCCGGCGCTGTGCGAGGAGTATTGTCTTGTCCATGTGGACCGACGCGAACTCCTGCGTGGCGAGGTCGAAACGCAACGGCCGGCGGTGTCCTGCGTCCCGGATGAGCGGGCTGTTCTCGGGACGCGCAGACCAGCCGCTGGCGGGGCGCGGCCAGGGGCGTTATGCTCGGGGGTAAAGAGCGAACGCAGGGAAGGGCAGACCATGAGAATCGACTTTCGCGGGCAGTTGGCGGACCAGCCGGAGATCCGCGCGGGCTTCATCGGCTGCGGGTCGCACTCGTTCCGCAACGTCTACCCCACCTTCCAGTTCGCGCCGGTGAAGCTGGTGGCCACCTGCGACCTGAAGGTCGAGAAGGCCGAGGCCTTCCGGGCGAAGTTCGGGGCGGCCAGCGCGTACGCCGACTATCGCCAGAATGCTCGCGAAGGAGCGACTGGATGCGGTGTTCATCGTCACCGGGTATGACGCGGCGGGCCGGCCGCTCTACCCGTCAATCGCGGCTGACTGCATCCGGGCCGGCTGCCACGTCTGGATGGAAAAGCCCCCGGCTGCGACCTGCCGCGAACTGGAGGACCTGCGGAACCTCGCGTCGGCGGCGGGCGTGAACGTCATGGTCGGAATGAAGAAGATGTTCTTTCCGGCCAACGAGAAGGCGGCGGAGCTGATGTGCGATCCGGCTTTCGGGGCCGTGTCGCTGGTGACGCTGCAGTACCCGCAGTACGTGCCGACGGTCGAGGAGATCGATCGGTATATGCGGGGCGAGCGGATCGAGAAGGTCATCGGCTTTCTCGATCACCTGTGCCACCCGGTCTCGCTGATGCTGTTTCTGCTGGGCATGCCGCGGGCGCTGCACTACGTGCGAAGCACATCGGGGGCGGGGGCAGCGACGTTCACGTTCGACTCAGGCGCGCTGGCGACGCTGGCGCTGACGCACGGGGCGGCCCGCGACGGCGGGATGGAGCGGACGCTGATCGTGGGCCAGGCCGGCCGGCACATCGTGGTCGACAACAACATCCGCGTGACGTGCTACCGCAACGCCCCGTACGAGCCGGGCACGGGCTACGGGGCGGCACCGAACTACTACACCGGCGGGCTTGGCGAGGCGACGGCGTCCTGGGAGCCGGAGTTCTCCCTGGGTCAGCTCTACAACAAGGCCCTGTTCCTGCTGGGTTACTACGGCGAGGTCAACGAGTTCGCGCGTTCGATCCTGGAGCATCGCCCCCCCGCCAAGGCCCACCTCGACCACGCCCTGCAGGCCACCCGCATCTTCGAGGCCTTCGCCGAGGGGGCGGGGAAGGTGATCGAGCTGTAAGTGCGGCTGTGATCGCTGGCGGAGCCATGGTACCCAGTTGATTCAGCCCAATGCCTTTTGGAGCCGGTTGCGGAATGCCGCCTCTGCCGGAGAGACGACACCGTCCGCTGTGGCTATGAAGTCAACGCATTTTAGCAGGAAAGCCGCCCTCCCGGCCTCCTTGAAGAGCGGTGCACGCGACAACGCTTCCGATGCGACCGCCCTGTACCCTACGGTCCTGACTCTCTGAACGAACTGTGCGATGCGCTCATGAACGGTCTCAACTGGCCACGGTACTCGTGCCCTAAGCATCAGCTCGCAAATGGCAGCTTTCTCGCGGCGAGATGCGCGCCCGTCGGCTACCATCACGCAACAGATGACATCAAGCAGGGATTCATAGAGGTCGTCCCGATTGACAACCCCCTCCTGCTTGGGGTGGTTCTCGTGAGCAGTTGCCAACACCGAAGACATAGCGGCTGTAGAGGCAGCCAACTCGGCTCCAATGCCCACACGGGATGTCTGCAACATCTCGTTCAAGCCGGAGTCCGTGCACAGCCGGATCTCCTCGTAGAGACACACCGGCAATTCGGGATTGTAGCTGAAACGGCGATCGGGCCCTCCGTTCTTGTTGACGTAGCGCCACGTGTGATCGACTACCTGCGCGTCCGCAGGGACACTTCCGTCCTCAATGAACCGACGGGGGGCCGCCTCAAGCCGCAGGTCTTTGTAGTTAACTGCCCCTATCCCATCGGAGGCGTAGACAAGAATGCGATCGGGAAGAAAGTAGACAGACTTATTATCCAAACCCAGGCGGATGACAGACACATTGGTACGGACGAAAGCCGGGTGGCCTTCGGAAACATGGAGTCGTCGTCGGCTGACAAGATATCCCGCGCCGGCATGGTACTTGCCGTCGTAGACATCTTCTCGTCCGCACACTTGCCACACCCCGCCGCACTGCTCCAAGGAGGCCAGCGCATCATGGAGACTGTGGTATGCACCAAGGCAGTTCTCGTCGAGATCGTACATCATGACTACGGTCTTCACGAGGACGTTGCGCCGGTACGCCAGGAATATGCCCGGCAAGGTCAAGGCAGACACCAGAAGCGGCACCCACGCTGGAGTACCAACGGCTATCGAAACGACCACGGCTACAACCGAAAGGACTGAAACTATCGGGCAGACAGGGAGTTGCCTACGCTTCTGGTTAAGCTCGGCCAACAGGGCCGCTGAGGAAGAATCCACCATATGTGCGACGCTACCTGACGTGATGGACTCCATAGGCCCATGCGTATCCCGTGGAGTGCGAGTGGGGGTCAGATCGGGCGGGTCACCACTGTCACCAGGGGGCCTTCGTTCAGACGGTAGTGTTCGGCGGTAGTACAGGCCGCCGCCACCGACATGGATGTAGTTGCCGCGAGGCCCAGTGCCAATGCGCAGCCCCCGAATACCCCCGGACACTCCGATGCCGGACTTCGAGAGATTGAACCGCAGTGGCCCAAGACGGACGCTCTTGCGAATGTAGAAGCCCATCTTCTGAACCTGTTTTCTTGAGGTGCTGGCCACTATAGCAGAGGCCATCTTGCCAGACGAGCAAATGCTTCAACGCCAGGAGACATCAGACCGAAGACCCCTACAATATACCGAAAGCAGCACTCGCAAGCAATAGCAAATGCAAGTCTAAGCGTGATGGTTCGGGAGAACAGGCCTGGCGGCAGAAGACAGCGGCCGCGGACCGACGCGATCCGCGGCCGCTCTTGTAATCAATTGGCAGTCTGCCTCTTCGGGCCGGCTGTCCCCTGTAACCAATAACCTGTAACCTGCCGTTCTACTTCCTCCAGAACTTCCCGCCATACACCGCGTTGTCCCCCAGCCATTCCTCGATCCGCAGCAGCTGATTGTACTTGGCGATGCGGTCGGTGCGGCTGGCGGAGCCCGTCTTGATCTGGCCGCAGTTGGTGGCCACCGCCAGGTCGGCGATGGTGGTGTCCTCGGTCTCGCCGGAGCGGTGGCTCATCACCGCGCCCATGCCGTTACGCATGGCCAGGTCGACGGAGGCGAACGTCTCGGTCAAACTGCCGATCTGGTTGACCTTGATGAGGATGGCATTGGCGGCGCCTTTGGCCAGGCCCATCTCCAGGCGCTTGACGTTGGTGACGAAGAGGTCGTCGCCGACGAGCTGGATCTTGTTGCCCAGGGCCTTGGTCGAGCTTTACCCAGCCGTCCCAGTCGTCCTCGGCCAGGCCGTCCTCGATGGTGCGGATGGGGTACTTGCCGACCCAGGACTTCCACAGGTCGATCATCTCGTCGCTGGTGGCCATCCGGCTCGGGTCGCTCTTGAAGAACTTGTACTTGCCGGTGGCCTTGTCGAACATCTCGCTGACGGCTGGGTCGAGGGCGACGAAGACCTGCTCGCCGAACTTGTAGCCGGCCTTCTTCACCGCTTCCTCGATCAGCTGCAGGGGCTCCTCGTTGCCCTTCTTGAGGCTCGGGGCGAAGCCGCCTTCGTCGCCGACGCTGGTGTTGTAGCCCTTGTCCTTGAGCACGCTGGCCAGGGCGTGGAAGATCTCGGTGCCCATGCGCAGGGCTTCCCGGAAGGAGGGGGCTCCCCACGGCTGGATCATGAACTCCTGGAAGTCGACGTTGTTGTCGGCGTGCTTGCCGCCGTTGAGGATGTTCATCATCGGGACGGGCAGGACGTTGGCGCCGCAACCGCCGAGGTAGCGGAACAGCGGTAGCCCGGCGGAGTTGGCAGCCGCCTTGGCGACGGCCATGGAGACAGCCAGGATGGCATTGGCGCCGAGTTTGGCCTTGTTAGGGGTGCCATCGAGGTCGAGCATGACCTTGTCGATGAGTTCCTGGTCGAGGGCATCGAGGCCGATGACCTCCTCGGCGATGGCGGTATTGATGTTTTCCACGGCCTTGAGGGTACCCTTGCCGCGGTAGCGGGCCTTGTCGCCATCGCGGAGTTCGACGGCCTCGTGCTCGCCGGTGGAGGCCCCGCTGGGGACGGCGGCTGATCCGGTCGCGCCGTCCTGCAGTTGGACCTCGGCCTCGACGGTGGGGTTGCCACGGGAATCCAGGATCTCTCTGCCTTGAATGCCGACAATAATGCTCATGTCCGTCTCTCCAATCTGGTTGTATCGGGACTGTGGGCAGCCGGGCGGTCGCTCCGGCCGGACCGCCTCTCTTTCGAACCTCGACCGCGCCTGTATACCACTAGCGCAGTCCTTTACTATAATGCGTGGCTGCGGACAAGCAAGTGGGACGGTGGACAACGACAACCGTCAGCAGTCAGCGGCCAGCGGTCAACGGCGAACGGACAACTGGCAACCGGCAACTGCCATGTAGCAACTGGTTTGCGGAGGTTTACGTGAACTTCGTGAAGATGCACGGCCTGGGGAATGATTACGTCTACGTCAACGCCTTCGAGCAGGAGGTCAAGGACGCGGCCGAGGTGGCCCGGCGGGTCAGCGACCGGCACCGGGGCATCGGCAGCGACGGGTTGATCCTGGTTGCGCCGTCGAAGGTGGCGGACGTCCGCATGGAGATGTACAACGCCGACGGCTCGCGGGGCAAGATGTGCGGCAACGGGATTCGGTGCGTCGCCAAGTTCGCCGTGGAACGGGGGTTGGTGAAGTCGGACGACGCCGGGCGGGCGGAGAAGCTGCGGGAGCGGAATGCCATCGCGCGGTTCCTGCTGGGTTCCACGGTCTACCTGACGGTCGAGACGGACGCGGGGATTCGCGAGCTGGCGGCCATCCGCGACGAGGGCGGCCGAGTCCACCAGGTGTGCGTGGACATGGGCGCGCCGATCCTGCCGGCTGCGCAGGTGCCGGTCGACGTTTCGAAGATCCCGAACTGCGCCAGTCCGGGCGACAAGCCGCTGATCCGCCAGCCGCTGGCGCTGCCCGGCGGGACGTTTGAGATGACCTGCGTGTCGATGGGCAATCCGCACGCGGTGTTCTTCGTGGACGACCTGGGCCGGATCGACCTGGGCAAGGACGGGCCGTTCGTGGAGTGCCATCCGGCCTTCCCGGACCGGGTCAATGCGCACTTTGTGCAAGTACGCTCGCCGGCCGAGGTCCGGATGCTGACCTGGGAGCGCGGCAGCGGCGCGACGCAGGCGTGCGGGACGGGGGCTTGCGCGGTGTGCGCAGCCGGCGTACTGGAGGAGCGGACGGAAAGGACGATCACCGCGCATCTGCCCGGGGGCGACCTGCTGCTGGAATGGTCGGACGACGGCAGGATCTACATGACCGGGCCGGCGGAGGAGGCGTTCACGGGGTGCTGGGAGGGGAACGGCTAGACAAGGAGAGGGGGAGACAAGGAGGCAAGGAGACAAGGAGCAACGACAGGGTTCAGGGTTCGGGTTCAGTTACAGCAACGGCCGGCTCGCGAGGCGGGGTCGCGGGGCGAACGGCAACGGCAGGGGATCAGAGGGCCACGATGTCGGGGTCGTCTTCGGGGATGGCGTCGGGGTCGATCGGGGGATGATGGCCGGCAGGTCGGGCAGGAGCAGGCGGCAGCCTACGCGGTAGCCCTCAGGCGAAGGCGTGCAATGGGCGACGTGGACGTTGGCTGCACAGGTACCATCCGGCAGGGGCAGGACCAGCAGGGCCCGGGTGGCCTCGGGGATGGGGGCCTTGGCCAACAGGCCGATGCCCATCAGAGAGATGTCGTGGATCTCGACGTGCTGGCCTGTCGAGGTGCCGTCCTGGGTCACGAAGTGCAGCTCCGTGGGGGCGGTCAGCATCCAGCGGCTGCAATGCCGTTTGGACCTGTCATGGTCGGCGGTGGCGTCCTCGGGCAGGGCGGACAGGAGGCCGACCAGCTGCTCCGAGGTCAGTTCCTTCAACGAGCACGGTTCATTCAGGTTCATTGTCGACGTTCCTGCGACAAAGCACGTTACCCCAAGGATCTAGCGGCTATTCCGCTCATACTCTTCCTGGGTGAGCAAGGCGCGGCTGATCATCGGCACCATGGTCGGGGCGTCAGGCAGCAGCAGGCGGCCGCCGACCTTGTAGCTCGCCGACCGTCTGCGTGCAGTGAGCGATCTTGAGGTTGACCTTGTAGTAACCGTCCTCCAGGGGGAGCACCATCACGGCTACGGTGTCGAGGTCCACCGGCTTCTTGGACACCAGTCCGACGCCGGCCACCGAGATGTCGCGGATGCTGACGTACTCCCGGGTGGTGGACCCGTCGGGGTTCTGGACGTGAAGCTCAGCCGGGGCACGGAGCGTCCAGCGGCAGACAGCCCGCTTGAGCAGATCGCCATCGGCCTCGGCGTCGTCTGGCAGCTGCGACAGCAGATTGCACAGGAGTTCAGACGTTAGTTCCTTGTATGTTTGCGACCTATCGGTAACCATTTGACCAGCCAACCTCCAAAGCCTTTGCAGCGCCGGTTCTGTGCTCGCGTAGCGTAAGGCGCAATCCAGGCCGTCCTGTGTATCGGCCCGTCCCGGGGGGGCCTTGAGTATCCAGTGCGGTGGAACCTTCCGGCGTCCCCGTGCGTCCAAGGGGGTGGAACATTACAGGACGCAGTGCCCGCAAAGAACCAGCAAGAGAGGATATGCCCATGCGATCCGCAGGTAATGGTAGTTACGGGTTGGTGGCAGCCGTGGCGGTCGTGCTGACCGGCTGGGTGGGTATGGCGGGGCTGGCCCGAGGCGACGGGGTGATCATCATCGAGCCGGTCCGCCGACGGCCCCAGCCCATGCCGCCGGTCCGGCCGCACCTGCCCATGACCATGCTCCGCCAGAAGGCGACGGTACGGATCCACGACCTGGCGGCGGTAACGGAGGTCGACCAGACCTTCGGCAACCCGAACGGCTACGAGGTGGAGGGAACGTATCTGTTCCCCGTGCCGGCTGGGTCCAACATCAATGACTTTGCCATGGCGGTCAACGGCAAGCAGGTCAGCGGTGAGATGCTGGACGCGGACAAGGCCCGAAGCATCTACGAAGACATCGTCCGCAGGAAGCGGGACCCGGGCCTGCTGGAGTTTGTGGGGCAGAGGCTGTACCGGGCGAGGGTCTACCCGATCCCGGCCAACGGCAAGGTCGACGTGCAGATCAAGTTCACGGGGGCGCTCGAGCCGGTCGGCGGGACGGTGACCTATCGCTACCCGCTCAAGCCCGACAGGTCGCTGGGCAACATCCAGGAGTTCGATTTCGAGGCGAGGATCGAGACTACCGGCGACCTTTCCTCGGTCTTCTGCCCGTCGCACGAGGCGAAGATCGAGAAGACCGGGACGAAGTCGGCGACGGTCCGGTACGGCGCCAAGGACCTCGAGCCGTCACAGGACCTGTTGCTGTGCTACCGGCCCAGCGACGAGCCGTTCGGCCTGGCGCTGCTGACCTGCCGCACGCGCGGCGAGGACGGGTACTTCATGGCGTGGATCTCCCCGAGGCGGAGCGAGGACGTCAAGGCCCTGCCCAAGGACATCTGCTTCGTGATCGACACCTCCGGCAGCATGGCCGAGGAGGGCGGCAAAAAGATCAAGCAGGCCCGCGAGGCCCTGGACTTCTGCCTGCAGGACCTCGGCAGGGACGACCGCTTTGACATCATCTCGTTCAGCAGCGATGTACGGCAGTTCTCCGACAAGCTGCAGAAGGTCTCCAAGGAGACGATCCGTGACGCCCGGGAGTATGTGGAGGACTTGAAGGCCATCGGGGGGACCGATATCGATGCGGCTCTGGCCGCAGCGATGAAGATCAGGCCGAAGGAGTCCGGCCGGCCGTACATGGTTGTCTTCCTGACCGACGGCATGCCGACCGTCGGCCAGACGGACACGGCGGCGATCCTCAAGGACGTCCGCAAGGCTGGGGGCGAATCGGTACGGCTATTCGTGTTCGGGGTGGGTTACGAGGTGAACACGGCACTGCTGGACAAGCTGGCCGAGGACAATCGTGGTTCGCGGGTGTACGTCACGCCGAAGGAGGACCTGGAGGTCAAGCTCGGCGCGTTCTACAGGCAGATCGCCTCGCCGGTGCTGACGGACCTGGAGGTCAAGGTGGATGGCGTGAAGGTCTATGACCTGTATCCCAAGCGGCTGCCGGACCTGTTTGCCGGGAGCGACCTGGTCATCGTCGGCCGATACAGCGGGCCAGGCGAGGCGAGGGTCGTGCTGTCGGGCAAGCAGGGAGGCCAAGAGCAGCGGTTCTCCTATGGGCGGGAGTTTCCGGAGAGCAGCCGGGAGAACGATTTCCTGCCGCGGCTGTGGGCGATGCGGAAGGTGGGGTACTTGCTGGACGAGATTCGATTGAACGGTGAGAAGGCGGAGGTCAAGCAGGAGGTGGTGGACCTGGCGAAGCGCTACGGGATCGTCACGCCGTACACGAGCTACCTGGTGCTGGAGGACGAGCGGATGCTGAAGGACGCGGGCGGGGCGGCATTGCGGGAGCGGCTGATGGCCCCGGCGGCGCGCGCAGCTTGCCTATGGTGCCCACGCCGCGGCGCAGGCCCCGGCGGCGGCGGGTAAGGCCGGGGTCGGCTTGAGTCGCGAGACCGATGCCCTCCGCGGCAACGCGGCCGGAGGCCAGGCGTTCTACGCGGGCAGACCGTCGGCACCGGACGAAGAGTCGCTCGGGTTTTATCGGTCCCTGGCTGTGCCACCGGTCAGACCGCAGCCTTCTGCCTCGGGCGGGCAGGAGGGGATCGCCGACTCCCAGCCGGGCCGCACGGTCTCGGCGGTACAGTATGCAGCCGGCCGGGCGTTCTACTGGCAGGGCGGCAAGTGGATCGACAGCCTGTACGACGGCAAGAAGGAGGCGAAGAAGGTGCCGGCGTTCAGTGAGGAATACTTTGCACTGCTGCAGAAGCAGCCGGAGATCAAGGCTGTCCTCGCGCTAGCCCAAGTTACGCAGTTGCAGACGTAAAACGGCCCTGGCGCTCTCGCCAGGGCCGTTTTTGTGGCCCCGTTTCCACTACAAGGCGCCTCGGACCAGACGTCGGCGGGCCTCCTGGCGGAACCGTTTGAGGTGGTTCGGCAGGACCAGTCCCAGCCGATGTAACAGCACCGCCAAGTGCGGCTCCGGTTGGGTCACGCACCGCACCACCAGGGTCGGGCCGGCCGTGCCATCGTTGTTCCGTGTCGCCAGCACCACGTCTTGGCTCTGGACCCGTGACAGTTCCTCCACCAGCGGCCGGGGCGCCTCGCCCAGGCCGGATGCCTGCATCCAGCCCGACAGCGTCTTCCACATCGCATAGGCGATGAAGCAGACCAGGATGTGCCCCTTGACCCGGTCCTGCTTTTGATGCCAGATCGGTCGCAGTTCCAACTCGTCCTTGCTAATCCGGAAGGCCCACTCCGCGTCCACCAGCTGAATGTACTGCTTCCATAATGCCACCGGATCGACCTGCGGCAGGTTCGTCCGCAGCAGGTAGCAACCACACAGGTCCTTCTTGGCCTGCTCATCCATCTGCCAGTTCACCCGCAGTTTCGCCTTGCCGGTTGGCTTGTCGATCGGGGTGATCTCGACGGTGAAGCATTCCGCCGCTCGCCAGTTCTGCTCGGTCAGCCGGCCCAGACGCAGATGCGCCTGGCCCGAGTCCGTCAGCCGGCCGCTCTCGGCGGCCTTCTGCATCGCCTCCAGGCCCTTCTTCATCCGCTGGCAGAACCGCTCCAACATCGCGGCTTCCTTGTCGATGCGATCCTGGCTGCGGCACAGGATCAGCGTCTCATCGGCGGCCTCCGGGACAGGCACCCTCTTGACCTCAATGCCTTCGCGGACCTGTTGCCAGCCTTCCTTAGTCAACTCCCCTCGCACCTGCCGCAGCAGGGCCTTGGGAGTGCCCACGATGTAGTGGCTGCCACTGTTACGCAGGACCTGCAGGTTGGCCGCCGAGACGTTCCCGCGGTCCATGATCCAGATCCGCTGACTCTTGCCATGCTCGGCCTCGACCTTCTTGACGATCTTTTCGACGGTCGTGGCATCATTGGTGTTGCCGTCAAAGACCTCGTACCCCAAGGGGTAGCCATCCGTCGTGACGATCAGGGCGATGACCACTTGCAGGCAGTCTGGGCGGCTGTCCCGCGAGTAGCCCCGCTGGGCCATCGGATTGGCCGCACAAGCCCCCTCGAAGTAGGTGCTGGTCAGGTCGTACAGCAGCACGTCGTAGGACAACTGGAACAACTGGCCCAGTCGCTGCCGCAGATGCTGCTCGATGGCCTTCTTCTGGGCCAGCAGTTGATCCAGGCCCGCGTACAACCGATCCGTGTGCACCTGATCCGGATCCACCCCCAGAATGTCCTCCAGAGCCGAGCCCGGGTAAAAGTGCTTCTCGATGTGCAGTTCGCTGCTGGGCCGGCAGAACCGGGCGATCGCCAGGATCGCCGCCACCGCGGCCCAAGGCACTCCCTCGCGTCCGATCGGCATCTTGCTGCCCAGCAGCGTATCCAACCCCAGCAATTGCCAGAGCGTCCAGGCCAGATAGACATCCCCGAATCGACGCATCCGCCTCACCCGCAACTTGCGGGTCTCTACCCACTGCAGGTCCGGTTCGTCCGAAAGCTCCAGCGGATCGAACAACGTAGGCATCGGCGGAGCCTGGCCGTTCAATCGCCGCGAGAGTGTCTGCCAGCCGCTCAGTTCCCGCCGGGACAGTTTGCCCAGGTAGGCCACTGTCCGCTGGCGGGAGCCCTTGGCGGTACGATAACTCTCGACCAGTTCCCAGTAGATCTGTCGCTGCCCCTTGCCGCGGGGCCTGATCTTGCGTAGGTACATGATGCATCCCTGCCTGTTCATTCCACAGGTATAGGAATGCGCCGCCGGCCCTGCCCGTCAAACGGCCATTTTTCCACCCCACGGCCTTTTCGCCGGCTCCGACCCTCGCCACAATAGCGCCAAGGCGGTTCCGCCCCTCAAGATTCTTTTTTTAGGTGCTCAACTGCGTAACTTGGGCTAGTTCCGCCCAGCCGATGAAGTAGAACCGGATCATCTCGATCGTCCGGAGGGTCGGTTTCTTGCCCGTCCACAGCGCGATCAGCAGGCAGACGATGATCGCCAGGTACACCTGGATCTCGATGCCGTTGGCCCCGTGGCTGAGCAGGTGCCGGCAGCCCAACGCGTACTTAAAGAATCGAAAGAACAGTTCTACGGTCCACCTTTTTCGGTAGATCAAGGCAATCACTTCGGCCGGCACGTCCAACAGGTTCGTGGCCATCAGCAGGACCTCGCCCTGTTCGGGCCCGCCGCGGCCGGCGTGCCGTTTGCGGTGCGGCTTGCAGGCGATCTGGATCAATCGCAGCGGCTGGCGGAGTTCGTCCCGCTTGCCCTCGCTGCCCAGCCAGACGATCTGGTCGCTGACGATGCCGGCCGCCTTCGCCGCGGCCCAGAGGGAGCGGTTCTCGATGACCTGATAGACGCTGTTGTCCCGCGCCCGGCAGACGAAGTGCGAGCCGATATCCACAATGGCCTGAAACAGCCGAAAACAGCAGTAGCCACGGTCTTTGACGTAGACCCGCTCTGGCTGCAGATGGGCCAGCAGGTGGTCCACCTCCGAGGCGTCCGCCACGGTTAGGTCCATGTCCGCCGGCACGCCCTTGAGCGGCTCGAAGTGGGTGTGCAGTTTGACCCCGCGTCCCTCCCAGCCCACCTCGACCAACGCGGCCAGGGCCGTCAGTTCCGTGCCATCGACCGCCGTGAGCACCCCCGGCAGGTCGTCCAGGCGAGCGTCATGTGTCAGCGGCCGCAGTTGCACGCCCAGTTCGGCAATGATCGGCTTGAGCAACTCGGCGTCAAAGACGCTGGCGGCCTCGCTGAGACTGCCCAGACTGGTCGCCGAAACGCCGAGTTCCTGCTGGACCTTGCGCAGGTGAGAAGCCTGGACCAGGCCTCGCAGACTGCTGATAACGGGATTGAAGAAGAACAGCCGTTGCAGGGCGATGTACTGATCGAAGTGCAGGATGCGGTTGCCCGCCTTGTCCCGCCCGGTGCCGGCGTCGTGCAGCCGATCCAGCAAGGGCAGGATCTTGCCGAAGTATTTGAAGTTCCGGAGCCGATCTTCCGTGACCGGTTCTCGTTTGGCGCTCATGCAGAAGATCATGCACGCGCTTTCGCCCGGGCGCCAATAAGGTGGCGCTTATACACGGACATGGCCGGCGCTTATGCTAAGCAATTCCTGTGCCGAACAGGATTGGTTCACCCTCGCTTTCCAGTATGGAGTGGTTGCTATTGCTTGGCTCTTTGCGCGGTACGCCAGTTTCTACCATATCGTTCGCCTGGCGCATGTCTCACATGCTGTGTCACAGGATGTCCAGGAAATCGGTGGTCAACTTGATGTGCAACGGCTAGCCTCCGTGATCGCAGAGGGGATGGACAGCCAACTGTGCATGATCTTCTCCCGTCGGCAACCCGGGCAGCAATACAGCCTCATGGTTGCCTCCGGGACGGAAGGTGTGCTGCCGGCACCCCCGCCCATTCTGCTGAGCGCCGAGAATCTGCCCAAGAAGGATGGCATGGAACCGTCCCGCCTGGACCGCAGGGAAGCTCAGAAGGCAATGGGGTTCGAATTCGTCAACCTGGTCGAGAAACAGTACCTTCGGCGACCCGCGAGGTTCGAATCCTGCATGGCCGCTAACATGGCTGCGCAACCGGACTGGCCGGCTGGTGCCATGGCCCCGCGGCCGGGACAGTAACGTTCCTACAGGGGAGTGTGCCAGGTCCGGCCATGGGACCTCGCTTCCCTCCTGCGCACAGGTCAACCAGGATGCGTACAGGGTCCGGCCTGGGGTGGCAAAGGCACCTTCCGGCGGCCGACAAACACACTCGAGCCGCGCCGGATTGCTCCCGCGCGGCTCGTCGTGCGTTTGTGGGCAATGGGAGGGAGGGGGAGGGTTGCCCACATCCATTCAGATCGGCCCCCTGGCTGCGAGACAGCGGCAGACACCCGCCCCGCGCCCGTCCCGCGGGTGTCTGCGGCAGGGCTGCCGGCCTACGGCGTGGACCGAATGACCATGTGGTCGACGCAGACGCTATCCAGGCTGTTCTTGCCGCTGGCGTGGTTGGTGTCGACCACGCGGACGTACACCGTGCCGCTCGTACCAGGAGGCTCCCGGGGGTCGGGGATTACCCTTCACCTCCGGGAGCCGTGCCTTTCATCTTCCTGTTGGGTCGCACGCGAAGCCCGCGCTATGCTCTCCGCGGCTCCGCGTCGTCCGTTCGTCGTTACGGCTTGAGGGCGATGCTCATCATGCCCTTCACCGCCGCGTTCGCCAGCGTGACGGCGGTCGCGCCATAGGCGCCGGCCGTTGCCTTGCCGCCGGTGGCAAGGCCCAGGCCACCGCCATTGCCGGCGGTGACGGTATTGTCCGTGCGCTCGGTGATGCTGGACAGATTCGCATTCGTCCAGCCCGAGAAGTTCGCGGTGCCGGAGGCGTCCGGCAAGGAGGTGGCGATGGCCACCACGACGAGGGTATTGGCCACGGTGGTGGTGGTGCCCGGAATGGAGCCGCTCGTATTCGAGGTGGCATCCACTCCGCCAGCTTCCACATCCCAGGGATTGCCGGAAGTCGTGGCGCCCCGGATGGCGATCATGCGCCCGAGTTGGTGATTGCCCGAATCACTGGTGGTCGGAGCGCCTTGGCTCCCATTGTAGCGGGACCAGAAGGCCGTCAGACAGGTAGCCGACGAGCCGCCGGCCGTGCCGGTGCCTTGCGGGGAACCGGTCACCTGCGTCCAGGTACCGCCGTTCTGGTTGCTGATGGAGATGGCCTGATTGGCCGTCTCCAGGAACAGCAGCAGGATGTCATTGGTCTGTAGACCGCTCGGCAGCGCCGGGGTGATAGCACCCGTGCCGGAGGCGACGGCTCCCGCGGCCACAAAGGTGGGCATGGCGGGCGTGTCGTTGTCGATGATGGTGTAGGTATAGGTCGTGTTGGTCCCCAGCGTCGCATTGGTGGGCGACGAGAGGGTGATGATGACCGTCTCGTTTGACTCGGGGATGGAGTCATCCACGACGGTCATGGCGATGTTCTGGCTGGTCACGCCGGGGTTGAAGGTCAGCTGGCCGGACGCCAGGGTGTAGTCGACGCCGCCGCCGGTGGCGGTGCCGCCGGTGACCGCATAGTTGACGGTGGTGGTCATCCCGGAAGCCGCGCTGAGCGTAACGGGGATGTTCACGGTGGTCACCGACTCGCTGCCGCTGCCGGTGGCACTGCTGAACTGCACCGTCGGGGCCGCGTCATCGTCGTTGATCGTATAGGTGTAGGTGGTGTTGGTTCCGAGCGTCGCGTTCGTCGGACTGCTCAAGGTAACGATGACCGTCTCGTTGGCCTCGTGCAGCGTGTCATTCACCACGGTCATCGCGATGTTCTGGCTGGTGACGCCCGGGCTGAAGGTGAGCTGGCCGGACGCCAGGGTGTAGTCGACCCCGCCGCCGGTAGCCGTGCCGCCGGTGACCGCGTAGTTGACGGTGACGGTCGAGCTGGAGGAGGCACTGAGCGAAACGGGGATGTTGACCGAGGTTACCGACTCACTGCCGCTACCGGTGGCATTGGTGAACTGGACGGTCGGTTGAGAGGCCGTGCCGTACTCGTAGGCGCCGATGTCGAGGGCGCCGACGATAGGCCGGCTCTGATAGCTGCACGGGTGGACGTACTGCAACGTCGGGTTCATGTTGAATCCGTTGATGCCCGTGCCGGGGGTCGTGCCGAGGTCGATGGCGCCCGTGGAGCTGGAGGTGAGGTGGAAGTCGTAGGTGGCGGCGTTCACGAGGTAGGCGTTGCTCGTGGCCCAGTTGGTCGTTTGCGTCCCGGCGCCGCTGAGGACGGTGCCGACGCCCTGGAAGATGTTGTTTTCCACGAGGGCACCGGTGGCGTTGGCGTTGTTGACGAACGTGGCGCCGGCGGTGCGGTTGTTGACGATGGTGTTATTGACGACGTAGAGGTGGTTGTCAGCGCTGGAGCCTTCGTCGGCGTACTGGATGATCGTGCCGTTGCTGCCGGTGGAGCTCTGCTCGATCTGGTTGCCGATGATGTAGGTGGTTCCGCCGTTGGCGGCCTGGACCTCGAAGCTGCCGTTGCCACCCTCGTTGCCGATGCGGTTGTAGAGGATGTAGGCGACGGCGGCGCGCTCCTTGATTTCGTGGCCCACGTTGGCGTTGTGGATGTAGCAGTACCGGATGGTGAGTGAGTCCACGGGGTTGATGTACATGTTGTGGCTGGAGCCATTGCCCTCGCCGTTGTGGTTGAACTCGGTGGTTTCGAGCACGATGTTGCTGCCGGTGGGGCCGGCATTGGTGAGGATGCCATCGTCGTTATCGTGGATGTAGCAGTTGGTGACGGTGAGGCCGGCGACTTCCAGGCGGATGGACGCGGCGTTGTTGTCGACGCAGTGGGCGTTCTTGAACTCAAGGTTCTGGACGGTCAAGTTGGTGCCGTCGACGACGAAGATGGCCTTGCCGCTCTTGCAGCTGCCGGCCGCATCGAGGACCGGGCGCGTTCCCATGCCGGTGATGGTCAGGTTGTTCTTGGTGATGGTTGCCCAGCCAGCCGCCTGCGTATAGGTGCCGGAGTCGACCTGGATGGTGTCGTAATCGTTAGCGGCATCCTGGGCGGCCTGGATGGTGGTGTAGGTCCTGCTGGGGCCGACCTGGCGGATCGTGGAATTCAGGGTGGTGCCGCTGGGCACGTTGGAGAGGGTGGACCAGTTCGGCACTTCGTCCGCCGTCTTCATGGCGAAGTAGTAGGTGGTGTTGAGCGCCAGGCCGGTGATGGTCATGTTCTGGTTGGTGCCGGCGACCAGCGGGGCGGGCTCGCCGGTGACCTGCGTGGCGCTGGCCCAGTTGGAATCGTTGATGGTGCTGGTGCTGTAGCGGATGTCGTAGGTGGTGGCTGTACCGGCGTTGCCGTCATCGCCGGGGGAGGTCCAGGACAGGACGATGCTGGTGGTGGTGGGGCTACTGGTGGCCAGGTTGGTGACGGCCGCGGGAGGCGTGGTATCGGGCACAGCCAGGGTGGCTGCGCTGACGACGTTGGAGATCGCGGACCAGTTGGGCACTTCGTCGGCCGTCTTGATCGCGAAGTAATAGGTGGTATTGGCAGTCAGGCCGGTAACGGTGAAGTTCTCGTTGCTGCCGGCGGTCTGGGGGGCTGGGACACCGGTTACCTGCGTGGCGGAGCTGAAGTTGCCGGCGTTGATGGCGCTGGTGGAGTAGCGCAGGTCGTAGGTGGTCGCGGTGCCGGAGCTGCCGTTGTCGCCCGGGGCGGTCCAGCTCAAGGCGATGCTGCTGACCGTGGTGACGCCGGTGGCCAGGTTGCTGACGGCAGCCGGGGCCACGGAGTCGACGGTGTGGGCGTTGGGCAGGTTGGAAATGGCGGACCAGTTGGGGACTTCGTCGGCCGTCATCATGGCGAAGTAGTACGTCGTATCGGGAGACAGGCCGGAGACGACGACGTTCTGGTTGGTGCCAGCGACGGCGGGTGCCGGTGCGCCAGATACCTGCGTGGCGCTTGAGAAGTTGGCACCGGTGATGGCGCTGGTGGAGTAGCGGATGTCGTAGGTGGTAGCGGTTCCGGTGTTGCCGTCATCGCCCGGGGCCGTCCAGTTGAGCTGGACACTGGTGGTCGTCAGGTTGCTGCAGGAGAGGTTAGTGACGGCGGCCGGCGGAGTGAAGTCGAGGTTCTGGTCGCTGATGACGAGTTTGGGCCGGTGGGCGGCGTCACTGGTGCTCTCCTGATACATGTTGTCCTGATTGTTGAGGCTCTCGTCGGTGCACTTGATGATCCAGCCCTTATTGGTGCTCTGGCCGTTGGTGATCCAACCTTGGACGCGGCTGGTGACATCGAAGGCGTACCAGACGCCGGCGACGCCCTGCTTGGGCGCGGTGCCGTCCGCGGTGGCGTTGAAGTCAGTGCCGGCAGTGGTCCAGTTGACGCCGGAGGAGGCGAGGGTCCAGTTCACCACGGTCTGGTCCCAGGCTGTCGTTATGGGATAGGCGCCGTAGTAGCCGGAGGAGCCTCGCAAGGCGGTGCCGTCGTACGCGTAGAGGTAGAGGACGGCGTTGGTGATGGTTGCGCTGGCGGGAATGCTGGAGACATCGAACTGGACCAGGCCACGCTGATAATTGCCGACACCATAGCCCGTGATGCTCATTCGGGATGTGTAGTCGTAGTTGGTGCTGCTGCCGTACGAGATGTAGCAGTCCTGGGTGCCGGTATAGCCGTTGAGGCCGTACTGCAGCGTTTGGGTGCCGACGCTGGACTTGCAGCTGGGGACGTTGGAGATGGCGGACCAGTTGCCGCTGTCATCGCGGGTCTTGATGGCGAAGTAGTAGGTGGTGCCCAGGGTCAGGCCGGTGACGTTGAAGGATTCGCCGAGGCCGGGGCTCTTGGGGGTGCCGAGGCCCGAGACCTGCGCGGCGCTGGAGAAGTTGCCGGAGTTGATGGTGCTGGTCGAATAGCGGAGATCATAGGCGTAGCAGTAGCCGCCGCCGACATCGGACGGAGCCGTCCAGGTCATCAGGATGGCGCCAATCGGGGTACTTACGGCCGCGGCGAGGTTCGAGACCGCGTTGGGTCCCTGGGTGTCCGGCGGCAGCGTCGTGGCCGACGGCACGTTGGAGATGTTGGACCACATCATGCCCTCGTCACAGGTCTTGATGGCAAAGTAGTACGTGGTACTGGCATTCAGGCCGGTGACGGTGAAGGTTTCAGCGGAGCCGGCGGTCTTGGGACCCGGGACACCGACCACCTGCGTAGCGGAGGAGAAGTTGCCGGCGGTGATGTTGCTGGTGGAGTATCGCAGGTCGTAGGCCATGGCCTGGCCGGTGTTGCCGTCGTCGCCGGGGGCGGTCCAGTTGAGGGTGATCTTGTTATAGGAGACGGTACCGGTGCTGAGGTTGGTGATGTCAGCCGGGGGGACGCCGTCAGGCGCCGGGGTGGGAATGACCGCCATTTGGATGTACTCGGTCCGGGGGACCTTGGTGCCGCTGGTGACGACGGTGAAGGTGGAGGGGCTGGCGGCGACGTACTTGATGAGGCTCTGGTCGGTGACCCAGTCGGTGCCGTTGTACTCCTTCCACTTGTAGGTGACCTTCAGGACGTTGGACGAGCCGAGGGCCTGGGGGTTGTCCATCGTCACCGTGATGTTGTTCGTCCCCATGTCCAGATAGGCCATGGCGCCCTTGTTGTGCTCGAAGGTGATGTTGAAGGTCAGGCCGGTGACGCCGGCGTCGGATTTGTTGCTGGCGGCCTGGATCTGGATCTTGATGAAGAACTGGTTGTAGTTGCCGAAGACCTGGCTGCGCAGGCCCAGGTTGGTGAGCACGGTATTGCCGGTGGCCGTGTTATTCCACACCTGCGTCCAGGAGCTGCCGTCCGGCGACGTGCAGATCGTGGTGATGTCGCCGGAGTTGGTGCGTTTGAAGGTGCCGCTGATGGCGCCATCGACAAGGTAGAAGGGGGCCTGGACCTTGAAGACCGCCTCGGCTAACGTCCCGGTTGTGTTGGCGTGCAGGTCCGGGCTGAGGCCGTCGGTGTAATAGGTGGCGATGTTCGTGCTGCTATAGAGCAGTGCCTGGTAGGCCGCGCTGTGGAAGTCCGGGGTGATCGTGTCGGTGCCGTTGGACCAGCGGCGGTAGGTGGGGATCATGGGGATGTTGACCGCTTGGCTCTGGGCGCTGGTGAGCTGGTACGGCTCCCAATAACTGATATTCACCGTATCCTTATAGTCTTTATTGGCCTCGTGGTGGTAGGGCGAGTCGGGGCCGCTGTAGGCGTCGGCGTCGGTGTAGGGTGTGGGGAACTCGTTGGCCCAGGAGTCCCAGCCTCGGTAGAAGACTTCGCCGGTGCGAAGGTCCATGTTGCCGGTCCAGGTGGGGGCGGCGGCGCCGCTGCCGGAGTCGCTCCAGTGATCCAGCATGGTGCAGTACCCGGCCGGGTCATCGCCGCACAGCAGGAACCCCGGGCAGGCCCGCCCGTCCGCCACTGCGTTCATGAGCAGTGTGTGGTCCGCGCTGATGTCATTGCAGCTGCAGACCATCGCGGGCGTGGCGCGGTTGAAGACGTACATAGTGGTCATGGTGTCGTAAAGGTGCCAGGTACCGTCGCTGTACTGGATCTCGTAGACCCAGTGGCCGGGCAGGGAGATCTTGCGCTGGGTGAGGCCGGCCGCCTGGGCGATGGTGCAGGCCTGGCTGGCGTGGCGGCCGCAAAGGCTCCAGCCGAAGACGTTCTGGTTGTAGGTCGGATCGTTGATGTCGCCGCCGGCCCCCGGTGGTTCATCGGCCCAGTGGTACAAACGACGCTTCTGGTTGTTGTAGATGTTGATGGCCTTGTCCTGCTGGGACGAAGGCGTGACCACGCCGTTGGGCGTGTACGAATTGACGTACGTGGCTGACATGGTGTTGATATTGTGCGTGTCAGCCACGCGGTCATTGACGATCCACGGGTTGTGGATGGTCACTTGTGCGGCGGCCGGGACCGAACCGGCCGCGATCCACAGGACAGGCACTAAGAGAAAAGACAGTGCTCGACTCTTCATGCTACCATCTCCCTCTGCAAGAGAACCGGCATATCAAACCACAACCGGGGCCAACGTTTGGCCCGGTCAGTGTTCGCAATAAGTGGGTCCCTACAGACAGACGATACTGCCCGGTACGACGCCACATGGAGAATGCCAACGATGCACCGACAGGAACGAACGATGAAAAAGAAAGGACGTGCCTATGTTGCGCGGTCTGCCGTTCACTGTCAACCAAAAAAGCGGGAGCCCGCAAGAAAAATCCGCTGCGACCTATCGCAGTGACAGCCGTTGACACTACTGGCGTCCATCGGGTGGGCAACCTAGGGTGGCTGCTGAGTTACGGGGCGAGCCGGCCGGTCGGTGTGGATGACGGCCGCCCACGAGCCAAGAAGACATTCGTGCAACAATCCGACGGCTTGACCGCTCCGGGCGGCACCAGGCCGATCCCCACCAGCTGGTCGTAGAGCCTCTGTTAGCGATCGAGGGTCATAACCCCGATGCCGTGCTGCCGGGGATACGCATCCGCAACCAGTGGCTCGAGGGCATCGTGCCCGAAAGCCAGGGCGGCCATGTCCATCCGGGGGTTCTGTTGGACGATCAGGGCCTCGTGTACGTTGGATAGCGGTACGGCGTGCTTGAGGAAATGGGAGAACGCCCCCCAGGCACTGACATCCAGCGTCAGGTCGTGCAGGTCCTGCAGCCGGGCGACTCCGGACTCGGCGTGGACCATAATGCACCGAGGGCTGACCTGGATCAGGGCAAAGACCGCCACGACGGGGGCCCCCTGCACCGGGCCAGGACGACCAGGTCGGCGTTCTCCACCCCGAAGGCTGCATCTCCCGTTGCCACCCTTGCCAGCACCGATGCCCCCGGATCGTCCGGCAGGATCCGCACATCCACACCGGCCTTGGCGTACAGGCCGCTCGCCTGGGCGGCGAAGTATCCACCGTGCTCCGCCTCGGCGAACCAGTTCAGCAGCAGATCGACCGGCTCCGCTCCGCCGGTCTGCTGCGTCGCCGGCGCCTGCCCCCATCGAAGATGTCACATCGCGCAGGGCCTCCACGCCGGCGCGATAGACAACGCCGACGTTGATCGCCTCCAGCAACGTCGCCTGATCTGTCCGCGGCTGAATATCCATTGTGGCTGCCGTAGAGTCCATGTTCCCGCAGCCCAATTCCAGCCACACCGGCACTGCGCATCCTCATGGCGCGCCGCAAGAACGGTCGGGCTGCCGCGGATGCGGGACAAGTTGCAGGTCTCTGGTTGCCGCCGCCGATCTCGATACAATGTCCTGCCGATCGGCATGATCTCTCGGGAGTTGATGCCATGAACGCACGCGAACGCATGCTGGCTGCAATCAATCACCAACCCGTGGACCGTATCCCCACCGACATCTGGGCTACCCGGGAGGTCTGGGCGAAACTCCGCGCCCACTTCGGCGAGGGCGTGGACATCATGGCCGTCCTGCACATCGATGGCATGGCTGGCGTCGGCGCCGAATACGTCGGCCCGCCCCTGCCGGCTGCCCCAGCCGGGGAAAGCGTCGACTACTGGGGAATTCGCCGAAAGGCGGTCGCCTACCAGGCGGGCTCCTACGACGAGCAGACGTTCTACCCGCTGGCTGAAGCTCGGTCGATCGACGACCTCGACGGCTACGCCTGGCCCCGTACCGACTGGTTTGACTACTCGCGGATGCGGGACAACGCGCTCCAGGCCCGGCAGACGCAGGTCGTCGCCTGCGGCTACATGGCCCCGTTCTATTTCCACAACATGCTCCGCGGGCTGGAGCAGTCGCTGATCGACCCGCTGGAAACGCCGGACTTCACCCACGAGCTGCTGCGGCGGATCACCGACTTCTTCATCGAGCACCACCGCCGCATGTTCCAGGCCTGCGATGGCCTGATCGACCTCTGCCAGGTGACCGACGACCTGGGCAGCCAGACCGGCCCCATGATCGGCCTGAATCTCTACCGCGAGTTCTATGCCCCCTGCCACAAGCGCTGCATCGACCTGTGCCGCCAGTTCGGCATCAAGGTCTTCCACCACGACGACGGCAGTTGCCAGCCGTTTCTGCCGGACCTCGTGGCCATGGGCATCGACATCCTCAACCCGATCCAGTGGCGCTGCCCGGGCATGGACATGCAGGAGCTGAAAGGGCGGTTCGGCAAGCGGATCTGCTTCCATGGTGCCATCGACAACCAGCAGACGCTGCCGTTCGGCTCGACCGAGGACGTCCGCGCCGAGGTCCGCCGCTGTATCGACATCCTGGCCTGCGACGGCACGGGCTACATCCTGGCGCCCTGCCACAACATCCAGGCGGTCTCGCCGGTGGAAAACATCCTCGCGATGTACGATGAGGCATGGAAATACGGCGGACAATAGGGCGGTTTCAGAACCTCCCATTCTTGGGTGCCACGGGCAGTGTGCCTGCCCGTGTATGGGTCTTGAAGCCAGTTCCGGTCAATTGTCCGTGGAGCGGTTCTGGAGGCAGTTGGACCGGCGTTGCGCAAAAGAAACCCCGGCGCCGAGGGCGGCCGCCGGGGTATCGGATTCCAATCAAACGTACTGCCGGGGACAACTAGAAGCATGTCCCGAAGTTGTCCACCATTATCAGCAGGTCGATCACATCGACAGACCCGTCACTGTTGAAATCGCTGAAGGCGTCGTAGTTCGGGTCGCCCGTGACGGCCCCGAAGGCATCCACCAGCCACAGCAGGTCGATGACATCCACGCAGTCGTCGCCGTTGACGTCGCCGCTGAGCCCGGCGTATACATCAAAGAACCCGAACGACGGGGCATTCTGCCAACCCGCGTCCTCGAACACGCACACGGACTTGATCGGGTCGGTACCGTTCGACGCTACCTTGATGAACGGCGCGTACCCGTTCAGGTTGAGGGTCACGTACTGGGCCGTGGCAAAGGTGTCGCCTTCGCCGAGGACGCCCACGACCACTGACTGGACGAACAGAATGTTGTTGTCATCCGGAAGCGGCATGCCGGTGTCGCCCGTCCACTCGCCGGTGAGCTGGCAGGTGCCCCAGTCAACATAGGACCAGGCGTTGGTGTTGCGGGTGACGAATACGCCGAACTGCTTGGTGGGGTGCGCCAGGTCGAACTGGACCGAGGCGAACGCCGCGTCGCAGTCGCGGCCTGGGCGGGGGATGCCGGCCGGGAAGCGCGGGTCCGTCGCGGTTTCCTGGATGCTCGTGTAATACACCCCGTCACACCCGCCCAAGGCGTTGTTCACCCCGGTAACAGCGCCGCCGCCAACGGTGACGTTGTTGACCGTCGTCCACGTCGAGGCCAGGGGCAAGCTGAGCACGTTGCGCTGCGCACCGAACTGCCACCCGGAACTGAAGCTCAGCAGTGCCGAGTTGTCATATGCGAGCTGCGGCCCCACCAGCCCCGCCGCCGCCGGTGCCGCGAAAACCGGGCGCCGGACACGCTGTTGTCGCTCTCGCACACGGACACCGTGGCGCCCGAATAGCCGAACGCGGCCGACGCCGATGCCACCACCACAAGTACTGCCATCACATTTCTCACGGGTACTCCTCCTTTTTCGCCTAACCGAGTCGCCAATAGCGTCGCTAACCGCCCGACGCTGACATGTACGAAGACGAATTCTGCCAACGAGAAGACTCGCCAGGAACAGTCCAAGCCGGACGATACCAACAGCGGCGCCCAGCCGGCTTCTACCTGTGTAGCATGCGTAGCAATACGCGTGCCAATACCCACAGATTATCCATAATGCCGGTCTGATAAGAGGCTTGCGCAGATCACACACCCTACGCAGGCCTGCGCGGATGTTGCAGCCAATAAACATGGCTGCCTGATCGTGTCTATTCCCAGCATCATCCGCGTGGCGGCCGTTGGCAGGCCTTGCGATCGCTCCGCCCGCGCCGCCGGCTACCCCGGGACCCACGCGACCTCGCGACGGTCTCTCTCCTGTTCCGGGCCTTGCCGCCGGAGCCACCGCAACCTAATATCGCTCCCGTCGCTACCGCCGCAGCGTCGCTGATCCGGCCATCGCCGGCGGTCCCGGAGATTCGTCACAAAAAGGACTGAAGATGAGTACGGCTGTCGCGGAACCGTCTCCCCTCGAGAAGAACAAGTATACCGTCGGCACACTGACCTACACTAAGTTCGGGCTGCTGGCCGTCTTCGGGTGGCTGCTCTGGGGCGGGTTCATCTTCAACATGATGGAGAGCATTAAGCCCAATGTGCTACCATTGTACCTGATGGGCAAGGCTGGCAAAATCGAAACCAGCATGTCCGTCACCAACCTGATGATGGTGGTGGTCCCGGGGATCACGGGCATCCTGATCGGGCCGGCGGTCAGCTTCAAGAGCGATCGTTACCGCGGCAAGCGCGGGCGGCGAATTCCGTTCATCACCTGGACCACGCCGCCGCTGGTGCTGGCGCTGATCGGCATCGGTCTTGCGCCGTACTACCGGCAGATCTTCGAGAGGTTGGGTGTGACGCAGTCTCCTGTCGCCGAGGGGGGAAACGCTGCTGGTGATGGGCCTGTGTGTTGTGCTGGGCCTTTTCGGCGTTGGCCTGGCTTTCTACTTCCGGCGGATCTTCGAGAAGATGGGCGGCCTGCTTTTCCTGTCGCCCAGGAATGCGACGGTCTTGACGGCCGGCCTGTTCGTGGCGGTCGCTACGGCCGGTATCTGCCTGGCTCCCCATTACCGGCATGCCTTCGAGAAGATGGGCGGCCTTGTCCTGACGCCCAAGAGCGGGACACTTCTGCTGATCGGCCTGTTCGTGGTGACATTCCACGTTTTCGACGAATTCGTCAACAGCGTCTTCTGGTACCTGTTTGCCGACGTGGTGCCCGAGGCGTTCATGGGTCGCTTCATAGGGCTGTTCAATGTAGTGGGCAACCTGGCTGGCTTCGCCTTCATGTTCTTTCTGTTTCGGTACGCCGAGACCCACATGCAGTGGATCTACATCGGCATCGGCCTGGTGTACCTGGTGGGCCTGACCGTGATGTGCTGGAACGTGAAGGAAGGCGAGTACCCCCCGCCGGACGACATGGGAGAAAGCCCGGGTGTCTTCAAGCAGATCAAGGTCTACGTGGTCGAGTGCTTCAGCCACCCCATGTACATCTATACGTTCCTGTTTACCGCGTGCATGGGGTTCTCGTTGGGTACCAATGCGGGGGTGATCGTCTTCCAGCGAGATGGAATCCAGCTTTCGATGGATGCACTCAGCGACGCCCGCGGGATGATACTGCTTGCCGGCATGTTCCTGGCCTTTCCGGCGGGATGGGCCGTCGACAAGTGGCACCCGGTGCGGATCACGCTGGTCATGACGATCCCGTTGATCGTCGCCCAGTTCCTCTCGTTCTTTTTCCTGAAGGATTTGACCAGCTTTGTCCTGCTGGCGGGTGGAACGCTGGTCTTCCAGAGCCTCGTCAATGCGGCCGGCATCCCGATGCTGATCACGCTGTTTCCCAAGGACAAGTACGGCCAGTTCTGCTCGTGCAACGGCATGGTCAAGTCCACGTCGGTGATGATCGGCGGGGTCCTCGCCGGGTTCTTTATGGACTACATGACGCACTCTTCGGCGGACAAGTTCGCTTTCCGCTGGGTATACATGTGGTGCGGGGTCTTCCAGATCGCGGGCATGTATTGCCTGTGGCTGCTGTACAGGAAGTGGGAGTCGATGGGCGGCGCAACCTCGTATGTGCCCCCGGGTTCGGCCCTGGAGAAGGAACGCCTCGCCAAAGCGGGTGCGGGACAGCCCTCTCCTGCCTGAGCCGCTTGACGCTTGACGCCCCCGGGGCAGGGCGGCTTGCCCGCACCGCCGGGCCGCGTGTATGATGGGCACCCGGCATGGGTTACCTCGCTGTGCCGGTTGGATGTGGAGCGTGATCCGGTTGGAGGAGTTTATGTACAACTACGTGAGCCGCATGCTGGTTGCGTTGGTGGTGTCCGCCGCGCTGGTCAGTTCCCTGGCCGGATGCGCGCCCGCCAGCGGCGGAACCGTCTACAGCGGCACGGCGGTCAGGAACGCTATTGACATGACGTACACGGTGACCATGAAGGGCGCCTTCATCGCCGACGACCTGTACGCCGTGACCGGCCCGCCGAACGGCAAGGTGTACATGAAGGATCAGAAGCCTGTCAACGGCCAGCTGGTCTTCACCGTCGACCTGCTCCCCAATGCCTACACCTTCGTCGTATCCAATGCCACGCTCAACGTCGCCATCGGCGAGCTGAACGTCTCCCTGCCTCCATAGGACTGGCCCGAACACTCCCTCGCCCGATATACCCCGCCTTTACTGGCTCGGCCGTTCCCCCGTCGGCACCTGGCTCGGGTGCTTCGGGAAAAAGTCCACCCGCGGCTCCAGCGTCTTGAGCCTGTGCCCGGCTGGGTCGGACATAAAGGCGTAGATCGGTTCGAACACCCGGCCCCAGCTCCAGAACTCCGGACCGACCTGCAGGTACTCGCGGATCATCTCCGTGCCGGCTGGCGCGATCGGGTGCATCAGCACCGCCGCTGCCCGCACCATGTGGAAGGCGTCGATGAGCGCCTGGGTGCGTACGGCCGGCGGGGTAAACGTGACGTTGCCGTAAGGAGTCGGGGCGGAGGGGGCATTGGGGGAACAACACTGTTATGTAACACCAGTAGACTGGGCGGAGATCTAGGTACCGGCGGCGCGCCGGTCAACAGCGTAATGCAGGGCCAGGAGGCCATTCTGGCCCGTCTGAGGTCGTCCCACAGGCGTGCGGCTGGGGTCTTGTCGTCGAACCGGGTCGGCTCGTGCGTCGGCGCATACGCCAATGTCGCGTGGCAAGGGGGCAGCTGGAATTGCCGGAACAGCCGTGACGGTCCTGTGTTCCACGGGCTGGCATGTTGTCCTGGGGCATCACGCTGTCTAGAATGTTGCGAAAAGTGAACGCGGGGGCCTCGATTCCAGGGCTGCGAGCGGGTTGTTGGCCGTAACGGTTGTTGTCCGTAACACCGTTTGCGTTAAAGTGTTAGCGTTATGTTATGGTCCAATGGGACGTTGGGCTGTTCGGCCGGGTATGGGACTTGCTTGCTTGGCATACGGAGGTTTCCGGGCGTATCGCGCACTGCCTCTGAGGGAGGATATAGGAGCGTCGGTATCGATCCGCGAATGGAATGATTTGGCCCCGTCTGGGTACGGGTCGGGACAGCCGGGCGTATCCGGGCCCGGCGGCTAGACGGCTTGGATTGCAGCAGCAGAATCGGTACTGCCGATAACGACAGGGATGGTGAGGCTGTGTTTAGTCTTCTTGCATGAGCTTGACGTGCCGTCGTAGGCGCGCATAATGACGGACTATTGTTTAACCTGGGTCCCTCCACCCGGTTAGGCACGGCGCGGTAAGGGTTTTGGGTACGGAGTAGTTATGTGCCTGTCTCGTCCTGATGTCACCGGCCGGCGAGGCCGGCTGGACATCGGCAAGAATCATGGAAGTGTGACGAAGCCGACGCAGACACCGTTGCGTTTGAGGGCCTCGCCTTCGGCCCCGGCGTCACCCGTTGACACCGTGGTGCGGCGTACACGGACGGCGGTCTTCTGGAGAAGGTCGGATGGTAGATAACGCTACCCTTGATCCGGAGCCGCCGATCATCGGCAAGCGATACGTCGCTCTGCGGGACGTAGAGAAGGCCGAGGCGGAGGTGCCGTCGCTGAAGCAGTTCTGGTGGAAAGACCTGAAGACTGGGCCGTTCCTCGTATTATATCCCGGCGCACATCCTGATGATGTCAAGGAGAGCAACGAAAAGAGGAGGCCAGCCAAGTCCCCCGAGAGTCTCGATTCTTTGCACTGTGCGGTCAACTATGAAGGTGACAATAACGCCCGCGACTTTGTCACCGACATACTGCGAAGAACGTATGGGTGCAGCGAGGTCAAGTGTCGACTAGCGCAGGCGTTCGTGCTCGCTACGGGTTATCAGGCGGAAATGGGCGCCTCTCATGTGGTTTTGATCGGTTCGCCCGCAAGTAACCCAGTCACCGGCGAGGCGATGCAACGTCTGGCAGCGGCGGGTCTCGAAATCCCGGAACGTTTCCAGGAAAGGGGCATTGCGGATCTGAAGGATTCCGCAAAGGTTTACAAGCCAGTCAGAAAGGTGATCCCTAAGCCAGATCGCCAAGAAGAGCAATGGACGTCCGACTACGGTTACATCGGGCGGTTCCCAAATCCTTGGGCGGATGCATCGTCTGTTCAGGAAACCGGGAAGCGCTACCTGATCATTATCGCGGGATTCGGATCGTTCGGTACACAGGCAGCTGGCGCAGTCTTGACTGTTGAGGACACGATGCGTGAGCTGCTGACCCGCAAAGATAAAGAGCGTGACGTGATCCAAGGTATTTGTGAGGTAACGATGCCTAATGAGCCACAGCGCTCTGCTGAATCCCGCATCCTGGTGCACTGGGCAGAGCATCTGGAAGTGTGTCTGGTCTGGGCTGGCAACAGGAGCACACCGCACATTCTTAACAGGACGGACGTTGACAGGTGCCTCGACTCTTTCTGGATTGTGACCCATGCGGGGACCGAGGTCTTCCGGGATGCGCTCCCACCTGACTGGGCCCGGTCACATCGCGTGGGCGCCGCGGCGTATTTCGCCTTCGGGGTTCTCAATGCTGGGCTATTCGTACATGCTCTGTGTTGGCATGGCAACGCCTTTCCGCTCTTGCTTTCCTCAACATTCTCGGTCCTCAGCGTTTTTCAGGGCATCCGCTTGTATCTACGGTCGAGGGAGCTTCTTGCCGAGCAAGAGGATGCCATTCTCGCCGGTACGTGAGACCGCGACCGGACAGTTCCTCTCAGGACAGCGCAGGCTGGGTGTACGTCTCTGGTTTTGATGTCCCGCCCATAACCGGACTCGACTTGCCCCCTGTCCGCGGACCGAACAGTACAAAGAAACGAGCGGGACTGACCTGCTGAACAAGCGCACCCTTGCGGACATGCCGCAAGGCCATGTACCATGTACGAGAAACGGGATCGGCGCTAGTGTATGAATCCGCGGCAGATGGCAAGTTCGTACGCTCAAGCAAGGCGCTCACAATCCCAAGGTGCATGAGCGGCTCTGAGTCCGGAAGCCACCGAGGTAGCAGCAATGGGAAGTGGATTGACTAGGAAACGAAAAGCGGATGAGTCAACGGCAGTCGTGTTTGTTCACGGGATTCTTTCTGATGGAGATATATGCTGGAAGAATCCCAACGGCGCCACATGGCCCGACTTGCTCGTCGGCGAGAAAGACCTGGAAGGATTAGGGGTCTATGTATATACCTACAACACGAACTGCTTCAGCGGAAGCTACTCCCTGAGCGACGTAGTTGATGACCTCAAGGAAAAACTGAAGCTCGGCGGCCTTATGACGTTGTCGCGCCTTGTCTTCGTGTGTCACAGCATGGGAGGGATCGTCGTTCGGAAGCTTCTCGTCGAACGAACTGTCGACTTCAAGAACCAGAACATCGGGTGCGGGCTGTTTCTTGTCGCCTCGCCATCTCTCGGTTCAGATTATGCAAAGTGGTTCAGGTTGTTGGCACGGTTTCTTGGGCATTCGCAAGCCAAAGGGTCGCGGCTTGTTACGAACAATCCCTGGCTAGGCGAACTCGACAAGGAGTTCATGAATCTGAAGGAGGCGGGGCACCTGACGATGCGAGGCAAGGAACTGGTAGAGGACAAGTTTGTTGTTCTGAAACGGTTCCTCGGACGCCCGGTCGTGGAACCATTCTCCGGGGCCAGGTATTTTGGCGAACCGATAAAGATTCCTGACTCCGATCATTTTTCTATATCTAAGCCGGAGGATAAGAATGCGTTCCAACATGGGCTTCTGTGCCAGTTCATAAAGGAAATGGCACGACCTGGCGTGCTTCCCGACGCTGCCACGGGAACCGTAGGGGGGGAAGGATCTAAGACGGCGGCAGAACCCGCATCCGAAGAAGCTGGGCCCCCTGGTGACACGGGCTACCCTCGTGTCTTGGGTCGGAACGCCCGGCGGCGACCAACAGGTGCTGCGGCTGGCACGGCTTCTCGTCGGGTCGCCTTCGGTATGGTTCCGTTCTTTCTCTTCTGCGCATTTTTGTCTGCGTTCTTCCACCTAGTGTGGTACCCGTCTGTCCTGGTGACGGTTTTGGTGGCTTGCGGTTTTGTGCCGATAGTGGTCTACCTGCGCTTCCGTCGGGACTCTGTCGATACGCAGCGCTATAAAAAATGGGACAAGCTGGACCCCTGCAGTTTGATACGGCGTGCGGGAACACGCAATCGCCCCCCTGGGAGGCTGGAAGTGGCGGGGAGGCGGGCAAAAATCCTGCTCAACTATCCTTGCGTGGTGCACTTCTATGGTTCCAACCGCTGCGTCAGAGGGCATATCAAGAGTTTTACCTGCTGGACGGCAGGCGTGTCCCACATATACCTCCCGTTCTTGCTCAGGGGTCCGGTATCTCTTGGCGTGGAGGCCAGCAAGGCGCATGCGTACTTATCGTCGGTCAAAGAACTGCGGGTGTTCGGTCGGTCAAGTTGCCCCTCCCTGTCTTGGCCCGGCGTCAAGTACTACCTGCTTGACGGCGGTGTCAGACACCGCCTTCCTTCTGATACGTGTCCGCTGCGATGCGACGGGTCGCACCCTTCAGTCAAACTGCCCGAGGTCTGTCGTCCTGGTGGGAAAAGCACGTGACAGTCGTGCAGGGAAAGCGTCCGGCCAGCACGTGGCCGATGAAAACAGATCGGTGCCCTCGTGCTGGGACCAGGCGGGAGTCTGTCTGGGACCGGACGTACTTTGCAGAATCCGAACGCAGCGCAGGTCCTCCGTCCTTCAGAATGTCTGCCGTCTCGTGAGGGCATCGTCTGCCGGTGCCGTCTACGGCTCCGGCAGAGGTCACTGCCTTCAGGCTGGTTCCCCTCCGCCCACCTGGCTCGGGTGCTTCGGGAAAAAGTCCACCCGCGGCTCCAGCGTCTTGAGCCTGTGCCCGGCCGGGTCGGACATGAAGGCGTAGATCGGTTCGAACACCCGGCCCCAGCTCCAGAACTCCGGACCGACCTGCAGGTACTCGCGGATCATCTCCGTGCCGGCTGGCGCGATCGGGTGCATCAGCACCGCGGCTACCCGCACCATGTGGAAGGCGTCGATCAGCGCCTGGCGCCGCACGGCCGGATCGCAGTCGTCGGCGTAGGGCTTGCTGCGGCTCCAGCGCTGGTTGATCTCGCGGATCAGGCCGCCGGCGATCTCCACGGTGTTGTGGAACTCGTGGCGGAACATCGCCTCCTCAAAGTCCAGGATCGTCTTCTCGCAGAACTCGAGGACGTCCGCGCTGACCTGGCCGACCGGCACCTTGCCGTCGAAGAACTTCTGCGCGGTGTAGAAGCAGGACCGCGCGGCGCGGTTGAAGGCGTTGCTGATGAGATTGCCTTCCTTGAGGACCGGGTCGCCCTGCTCGGCCGTGGCGCTGGGGTCGAGGGGTTTGGGCCGGAAACTGGTGCTCCGCATGCCGAGGCCCAGGCTGAAAAAGTGCGTGCGGAGCTGGTCGGCGGTGTAGTAGTTCAGCAGGTCCCTGGCCAGCGGGGGCTTGACCGCGCCGCTGCTGCTGGCCTTCTTGTCCAAGAACAGGATGTGCCGGTTGGCGACCAGGTGCGACATTTGGAGGTCGCCCGGCGGCACGTCGAGGGTCGGCTTCGGGCCCTGCATGCCCAGCCAGATCGCGCCCTGGGCGATGCCGTAGAAGTAGATGTTGTCCTCACCGATGAACTGGTAGGCGACCGAATCCTTCGAGCACCACCAGTCCTTCCACGCGTCCTTGTCGGCCCCTTTGGCTTCCAGGTAGGCCATTGTGTGTGAGATCGGCGCCCACAGGGACTCCGGCCAGACCCAGAACGTCAGCCCGGACAGGTCGTCCAGGTCCGGCACGCGTAGACCCCATTCGAGGTTGCCGGTCAGCCGGAACGGCACAAGCGTCTTGCCCGTGCGGTAGCGGATGCCGTGCTCGCCGAGGGTCGAGCGGGCGGCCTCCATCTCCTCGAGCGTCTTGAAGACCAGCTGCGTCGACTTGCCGCGGCCCTCCTGCTGGGTGTGGGCGGGGAGCTTGGGCAGGACCTCGCCGAGCTTCTCCCGCTGGTCCTTGGTCACGTGAATGGTCGGGGGCTCGAGCCACTCCGCCAGCGCGCTGATGACGAAGGGGCGCCACTGGCCGGCCTGACGGAGGTTCTCGATCCATTCGGCCAGGAGCCCGCGGAACTTCGGGACGTCCACGTACCAGTTGCTGACGGCCCGCATCTCGGGCTTCTTGCCCGTCATGGCGCCGCGGGGATTGATCAGGTCGTGCGGCTCGTACTGGTGGCCCAGCGAGCACTCGTCGGCGTAGGCCTTCTCCGACTGGCAGCCCTGGATGGGGCAGGTGCCCAGAACCTGGCGGCCATTCAGGAAGACGCCCAGGTCCGGGTCGTAAAACTGGAGGTTCGTCAACTTGACCGCGTAGCCGAACTCGTGCAGCGTCCGCAGCAGGTGAGCGCTCAGCCGCTCGTGGATCTCGCGGTAGGGGCTGATGCTGGAGGCCGCGAAGAGGTTCAGGCTGATGGCGTAATCGGCCAGGGTCCGCTTCTGGCGGGCGTGGTTCTGCTCGACCATCTGCTCGATGGTGCCGGTGAATTCGCCGGCGGCGGTCATTCGTCGGTGCTGTTCGACGCTCGGCGAGCCGTAGCAGTCGGTGCCCGAGACGAAGATGACGTTGTCCCGGCCGATCCGGTCGCGCAGGAACCGGGCGAAGGCGTCCGCCTGGACGAACACGCCGCCGATGTGGCCGAAGTGTAGGTCCTTGTTCCCGTTGGGCATGCCGCCGGTGATGACCGCCCGCTTCGGGAACCGCGGACGGGTCCGCTGTCTGGCGGCGGCTGTCGTGGGGGCTGTGGCTTCGCTCAAGGTCTTCTCCGACGCGGTCATCATCATGTCCTCTAGAGCAGGAACACACTCGTTCCCGCACCCAAGCTAAGTTCTTGCCGCCCGGCTGTTCGGCACGGGCAGACGCCACCGTGTTTCGCGGCGCGGCATCGAAGCCGACGATTATCCCGCTTCCTGGCCGGTATTACAACCAGGCGCTCAGGGCCAGGCTCGATCGTCCAAGGCATCCGGTCGCTGGCTAATGCCCTGCGGACATTCATGTTATGCGGGGCTGTCGGGCCTTTCGAGGTCCATCGGCTGCGAAAACGGTTGACATGGCAGAAATCGTGTGCCATACTGAAGGTGGCGTCGGAAGGACGCCTCCAGGTCTGCGGAAAGGACTCAGCCCACCTTCCTCCAGGAAAGAAATGAACCTTCTTTTCTGCCCATGCATGCAGACCCTGGGCGCGTTATGGAAAGGAAGGTTACCATGAGTCGCGCTCTACCCGTTTCCCCCAGTCTCGAGCATCTCCGCAACGATGCCAAGGCCCTGCTCAAGGCCCAGCAGTCGCGGGATGCCTCCGCCTGCCCTGTCCTCCGCCGCCTGAAACGCTTCGCCCAGGCCCCCGACACGGACATCCTGGCCGCGGACGTCAGCCTGGCCGAGGTACAGTACTCCCTGGCGATGGAGTACGGCTTTGACAGCTGGGCCCGGCTCAAGCGTCACGTCGAGTCGCACGCCCCCCGGCCGCAGCCTGCGGCGAGGGAAGGGCAGTGCATGGATCGAAGGACTCCCCCCGCTGGCCTGGGGCCAGGGCAAGGACTGCACGTTCCTCGGTGCCCTCGAATCCGCCCTCCGCGTCACCGATGAGCCCTACACCTACGACGACCTGATGGCCCTGTCCGGCGTAGCCTTCCGCACCCGCACCCGCGAAGACCTCTGCCCCTCCAGCGCCGTCGCCGAACTGCCTGACGAGTATAACGCGATCCGCCTGGCTACCGGCTGGAACCTGCCGACGGAAGTCCAGTTCGGCCAGGAAGGCTGGCAGCCCGCCGTCGCCCGGAAGATCGTCGCGTCGATCGACGCCGGCCTGCCCGTCCTGGCCTACAACGACCACATGGACATCGGCGTGGTATACGGCTACGAGCAGGGCAGGGCGGTCCTCTGGTACAGCGACTACCGCAGCCGGGAGGTCGGCACACCTTACCGCGTGCCGGCTGACAAGATCGGGCCGCTGCAAAGCTACATCGGCCGCAAGGATCCGGCCCTGCCTCCCCAGGAACAGCTCAAAGCGGCGCTCCGCCTGGCGGTGCTCAACTGGAACCGCGGCGTCCACGACGGCGGCATCCCGGGGCGCCAGTACCGCTACGGTCCGGTTGCCTACGACCTCTGGATCGAGATCCTGCACCGCTCGGCATCCACGCCCCTCGATGGCCAACAGCAACTGACGCAGGCCATGTTGCATGGCCACCGCATCATCTTCTACTGGCTGATCGATGCCCGCCGGGCCGGCGCGACCTTCCTCCGCGAGCGGGCGGAAGAGCTGACCGACCTGATCCGTTCGCAGATCCTGCAGGCAGCCGACGCCTGCGGCGTCCTGGCCAACCGGATGGACCAGGCCCAGTGGCAGGAGAAACTCTTCCAGTACGACCGGGCGCATCCGTACGACGCGGCCCCGCCGAGCTCGGAAGGATCCCTGCCTGACATCCGTCGCCGCGAGATCGAGGTCCTGCAGGATGTCCGGCAGCAGGACGCCGTGCTCATCCGGCAGTTGGAATCAGCCTTGGCGGCGATGGAACGAACCTGAGTCTGGCCGGGTGGCATGGCCCTGCCGCCTGCTGTTTGCCGGCAGGACCATGTGTCCTCTGGATCGGAGTCCTACGAACATGCCTGGACCTCTGTTCACCAACATCGACTGCACGATGCTGCCCGTGACCGACCTCGACGCGGCCATCGCCTTCTACCGCGACAAACTCGGCCAGCCGCTCGCATGGCGAACGGACAAGGTCGCCGCCGTTCGCCTCGGTGAAAGTGAGCTGTTGCTGAACATCGAAGGCAACCGCGAGGTGGACATCAAGGTCGCTTTCGCGGTCGATGCCGCCCGACGCTTCGTTCAGGCCGGTGGTTCGATCGTGGCCGGCCCCTTCGACATCAAGATCGGCAAATGCGTGGTAGTGAAGGACCCCTGGGGCAACAACCTGGTCCTGCTCGACTAGACCAAGGGGCTCCTAAAGACGGACGAGCATGGCTACGTGGTCGATTCGCCGCCGTCGTGACGCGATGACTGGGGCGCTGGTCACGTGTTGCGCCGCGTGTGTTTGTCGGCTGCTGCCAACTGCCAACTGACAACGGACCACTGACGGTCGTCCTACATCTTCCACCACCCCAGCTCAATATTCGGAAAAATCACGTCGTGCAGGTCCGCGTCCTCGACCTCGTGCTTCTCCAGTTCCGTCAGCCGGCCCAGGTAACTCGAGTCCCGCCCCAGCTTCTCGCACAGGTCGATCAGCGTCTCGAACCGCGCCACATGCAGCATGAACCGCTTGATCCCGTAGTCGATCGCCTGCCCCCGCGTGATCACGAACTCCCAGTCGCTGGCCTGCAACAGCAGCAGTTCACGGCCGGCCTTCTTCAATAGGTCCTCGATCTGCGGGTCCTTCTGCCAGGGCAGTTCGAAGGTCATCTTGCCGAACAACGCCTCGCAGCGGTACTCGATGTCCCACATCCAGTTGACCCGCTCGTTGGCCCAGACGCGGTCGTCGCCGCCCTCGCCCCATGACCCGTGCGGCAGGGAGACGGTCTTGTCCGGCGGGTGGTCGTGCAAGAACTGCTCGCTGGTCTGCAGGTCGACGTCCGGGTCGGCGTTGAGGCTCAGGATCACGTCCCGCAGGAACTGCGGCCCCTCGAACCACCAGTGCCCGAACAGCTCCGCGTCGAAGCTGGCCATCACCATGCCGTGCCGCCCCGTCCGGTTGTGATACTCCCACAGCCGCCCCTTGACTACGTTACAGAAATGTGTCGCATGCTCGTGGAGCTTGCCCGGCACGTTGTCCGGGTAGTACAGGTGCTTGGCGCCCAGGTCCACCTTGTTGCCCGTGATCTTCCAGTAACGCAGGCCGCGCTTGGGGCTGTGCCGCTTGTGGAACTCCAGGTACACCCCGTCCGCCGGGTAGCCGATCGACCCGCTCCACACCTGCTCGCAGACCCGCGCGTCTCGCCCAAACGCCGCCACCCGTCCCGGGCTCGTGCCGTCGCTGTTGACCAGGGCCGGCTCGTGAACGTCCCGCCACCCGCGACTTGGGTATTTGCGCGGCCTCGTCCCAGTCCGACCCGATGCCACTCGTCGTTGCGAACCCACTCGCTGCGGCTGTTCTCGATCAGGTGGTTCTCGACGAAAAAGTGATTGATCGTCTCGTCCGCCACCAGGTGATCCACCCCGATGCGGTTGCCCTTGCCGGCCCAACCGATCGGCGGGCTCCACGGTCCGCCCCCGCGATACGCGCACTCGGGCAGCCACATGCCCGTCGGCTTGTAGCCCAGGATCCGGTGCGAACTGGCCATCCCGGCCCGCACCTGCGCCCGCACCGACGAGTCCTCGTACAGCAGCGGCAGGTAGCCGTGCGTGGCTGCGCTGGTCAGGATCTCGATCAGCCCGTCGCCCGCCCGCTTGGCATACGCCCCCGGAATGTCCCGTCCGATCACCGCGAACTGCCCGGCCGAGCTTCGTGTACCACTCCTCCCAGCGCGTTGCCAGGTAGATCATGTGCCCGTGGTTCCAGCCCTCGAAGTCCTTGCGGTCCTGGCGGCCTGCTCGACCCGGTCGGCCAGGTACCGCTCGAAGCCCTCCTTGAAGTGATCGTGCGCCAACTGCTCCAGCAGCACCGGCGTCAGCCCGATCGTGATGTGCGGCCGCGCGTTGAAGTACACGCACTCGTCGATCATCGCCAGAATCGGCAGGTACGTCTCCGCCGCGGCCTCATACAGCCAGTCCTCGCCGTGCGGCCAGACGCCGTGCCGCAGGACGTACGGCAGGTGACCGTGCAGCACGAGACACATGCTTCCGATGGCCATTTCGTTCTCCAGGCGAACCGTTCTTACGGAGAGGACCGGGGCTCGCTGGCGGGCACCTGCTCGCCCGGCACCCCCGCGGCATCCGGCGGCGTGGGGTCGCTCTGCGGCGCCGCCAAGGTCAGCTGCGGCAGCTCCGCGCGGGTCGGCGCCCGATCGGTCCGCGCCACGGACCCGGCCGGCAGGGCCTGGTCGCCCTGGCCGTTGCCGCCGGGGGCCGGTACCGGCTCGCCCGCCCCGGCCACGCCGGTCCGCCGGCAGACCTCACGGTAGGCGTCCCAGTAGTGACGGACCAGGTAGCCCCAGTCGAAATCGTCGCTGGAACTCTCCACCCGGTTGCGCACGCGATCCGCTCGCGCCGCTCCAGCTGCAGAAAGTTCATCAGGATGTTCGTCAGCTCGTCCACCGACGTCTGGTACGAGTGGTGCCGCCGGTGTACCACGTGCAGCCCGCGCGATGCGTGGTCCGGTACGTTGCGGATCAGGTACGTGCCAAAGCCGGCCAGGTCGCTGGTCACCGCCGGCACGCCCAGCGCCAGGCACTCCTCCGGCGTATACCCCCACGGCTCGTAGAAGCTCGGGAAGACCCCCATGTGGCAGCCGCGCACGAACTGGTTGTACTCCATGCCGAACAGCGGGTTGGCGCTGGTGATGAAGTCCGGGCAGTACACCACCTTCACCCGGTCCTCGGGCCAGTTGATCAGGTTGTGGCCCCGCAGCCGGTTGAGGACGTCATCATTCGCGTCGTCGTGCAGATCGTGCGTGACGATCGACGGCAGCCGGCTGATCCGCCACGAGTGCCGCAGACGCCGCAGCCGCAGCTTCCAGTAATCGTCCACCAGGTCGTCCATCCGGACGTTCTGGTTCATCACCGTCGCCAGGAACAGCCGGTCCGCGATCTGGTCCTTGACCCCCTCGCAGCTCCGCCGCATCTCCTCCATCACCCCCCGGCTCTGCAGGGCCTCCGCGTTGATCGAACGGAATGGCCGCTTCGTCGTCAGGAAAAACACCACCGTCCGGTCGCTGCCCGACGCCCGCAGCCGCCAGTTCAGCTGCGCCAGCGCGTCGATCGTCAGGTCGAAACCCTTGTTGCGGTACTCGTAGCGGCCGGACGAGAAGAAGTACACCGTCTTCTCCAGGTCGAACGTGTAGCTCGGGAAAAAGTGCCCGATCATGAACTCGTGGATCTTCTCCTTGTACTGGCGGTGCAGGTTCTGGAACTCGTGCAGCGCCACGAAACGCTCGATGTTCAGCCCGTTCGGCAGCAGCAGGTCCGGCTTGCGGCCGACCAGGTGCTCGCATTCAAAGGCCGTGATCTCGCTGAGGGTCGTGAACACATGCGCCCCGTGGGCCGCCGCCCGCTCGATCCGCACCTGCGGCTCGATGTTGAAACGCCGCGCATCGGCTGCCCAGTCCACGAACGGCACGTGGTCGTAGAACCACGGGTCGTTCATCGCCAGGTACCGTCCCAGCATCGTCGCGTGTGTCGTGAACACGATCGACAGCGGCAGGTTCGCCCGGCGGATCTCCGGGATCACCGAGCCCGCCATCCACTCGTGGAAGTGCCCGATCACCGGGCGGCTCTGGCCTGTTACCTCCAGCAGCTTCCGAAGGAAGTGCTCCACCATCCACCCGAACGCCGCCACGCCGTCCATCAGCCCGTCAGCCGGCGGCGTACCGATCCCGTGATGCTCCCACAGCAGGTACTTGATCTCACCCAGACGGCCGTACACGCTGCGGACGTCCAGCAGGACGACCCGCGGCTGGCCGGTGATCAGCCAGCGCCCGTAGTGTACGCCCAACCCCATGTCGCGCATCGCCTGCGCGGCCTGGCCGAACACACCCTCGGGCGGCAGCTCCTCGAACTCCGCCTGGGCGGTGGCCGGCTCGTACGGTCCGATCAACAGGTACCGGCTGCCCCATTGCTCGACCATCACGGGGGCCTTCGAGCGGATGACCGTGTAGATCCCGCCGACCTGGTTGCAGACCTCCCAACTGGTCTCGCACAGGTAGGCGTCGGGGATGACCGACGACTCCGGCGTGCGCCGCGGGCTCTTCTGCAAGGCCAAACTCTCAGTAATCATGGCCGGCACCAGATCCAGCCTGCCTGTGTGGTTCACTCCAGACGGGCCCGGCGCCGGGCCCGAACCCAGAGGTGTGTGACCGATTCTAGAGGCCCTAAGTGGCTGGGGCAACAAGGCCATGTGCGTATACTGCGTGAAGGCGTCGTCTTATAACCGGCTCCCGCGCAGGGCTTGCGCATTTTGAGTATGATTGGGTTGATGAACTGGCGGCAGCGCGTTACGGTGGGGTCCGCCTGATCGGGGGCAAGCCATGACGATTGCCGAGACACGGACGTAGAAAGTGAGCCAACTGCCCGTAGGCCGGCAGCTGGAGGTGCTGGACTTCGTCGAGTTCCTGGAGCGGAAGCATGGGCAGGCCGGACCGCGTCATGATCCCGAAGGATTGCTTGCCGACCAACCGTCCAATCTGAGCCTCGACGATCTTGCGGAAGCACGCAAAGAGGCTTGGAGCACCTTTCCGAGAAAGACGCCGCAATGACCGATCTGGTGTTGGACACCCGGGACTCAACATTCAGGATAGTCGTTGCCGTTACAGGCTGCTGTCCGTGATCTCGATCGGCAGCACCACCGTGAACGTCGCCCCCTGTCCGACCTCGCTTTCCACGCTGATCTGCCCGCCCAGCATCGTCACCAGCTCCTTGCTGATCGCCAGCCCCAGCCCCACCCCGCCGTGCCGCCGCGTCGCCCCCTCGTCCAGCTGCCGGAACTTCTCAAACATCAGCGACTGCTGCTCCTTCGAGATGCCCGGCCCCGTGTCGCTGACCGTTACCTGCACGCACCGCGAGTCGGTCTGCCGCGCAGCCATCGTCACCCGCCCCTCCGGCTGCGTGAATTTCACCGCGTTCGACAGCAGGTTGTACAGGACCTGTTTGATCTTGCCGGCGTCCGAACGCATCCGCGGCAGCGGGCCATCCTTGAATATCTCGAAGTGAAGGTTCGCCTTGTCCGCCAGCGGCTTCATGAAGTCGTACAGCCCGTCGCACACCTCCGACAGCGAGAACTCCTGGATGTGCAGCTCCAGCTTGCCCGCCTCGATCTTCGCCAGGTCCAAGAGGTCGTTGATCAGGTCCAGCAGCATCCGCCCGCTCGACAGGATGTTGGTCGCGTACCGCTGGATGCGGGCGTCCATGCTCGTGCCCGTCGGGCTCTGCGTCAGCAGCTCGGCAAACCCGATGATGCTCGACAGCGGCGTCCGCAGCTCGTGGCTGACCGAGGCCACGAACTGGCTCTTGAGCTTGTTGGCCACGTGCAACGCCTCGTTCAGCTGCGCCAGCTCCCCGATCTTCACGTCCAAACTGCGGTTGATCTTGCGGAGCTCCTCCTGCGACCGCTGCAGGCTCTCCAGCATGTTGTTGGTCGCCTCCGCCAGCCGCTGGAACTCGTCCCGCGTCCGCATCTCCACCCGTACCGACAGGTCGCCCGCCGCCACCTGGTCCGCCACGTCCCGCAGCCGCTTGACGGGCCGCAGGATCAGGTTCCGCGCCACAATCGTAAATAGCAGCAACGCGACGATCAGCGACATCCCGCCGGCCGCCAGGATCACCGCCCGGTTCCACAGCAGCTGCTCCTGGGTGATCGCCGGGCTCACCTGCGGCTCGATCACCCCCAATCAGCTCCCCCTTGCCGTATGGGGCCGGCGCGGATGGCCATCACGTAGCGGAACACCCGGCCCTTCTTCGTCTCCCGCGCGGGCCAGCTCGCGCTTCTCAGGGTGGCTGCGCAGATATTCCACCGCCTCGCCGGGAAAGTCGTCTCCGTCGTCCAGGCTCGCGCGGCTGGCTGCCTCCGCCGCCAGCAGACGCGGAGCCTCCACGGGCAACCCCTCCGCCTGGCGCACAAACTGCGGCCACCACTTCTCGAGCAACTCCTGCTTCTGCTCCCAGTCCCCCGGATCGGGCACCCCAACCCGCGCAGCGGCGATCTGCGCCGCGTGCCGCGCCGACTGCACGGCCATCTCGTCGGCCAGGCTCTGCATCCACGCCCACGGCACGGCCAGGGCCGCGATCACCACCACCATGATCGACAGCCCGAAAAAGATCACCAGCTTGACCGCTACGGAGATCCGCATGCCCCTAGTGTAGCCGACCGCCCCGCCCCATGCACGCCTGCGCCTGCCTGTCCAAAGCCCTTGGGCGGCAGGTCGATCGTCCAGGCGTCCTGCGTGCCCCGCCACTAGTGCCCTCACCGGCGGATCTTCTCTCCTGCTCCACTGTCTACTGCTCTACTCTCTCGCCGCGAAGCGGCGCCGGGTGCCACGCCTGCGATGTTTGCAGGCGTGCCGCGTGCCGCGCCGCTGGTGCACTTATCCGCGTACCCGACGCCGTCGTTCTCTCCTGCTCCACTGTCTACTGCTCTACTCTCTCGCCGCGAAGCGGCGCCGGTTCCAGCAGCTCAAACCCCGTCGCCGCATCCGGCATCCGCCGCGCACCCGTGTCCGTCAGCTCCCAGACCACCACCTCCAGCACGTGCCACACCCGCACCCCGCGCCGCACGCAGCCCGTTCGCGTCTCGCCCTCCCGTCCGCAAGCCATGTGCAGGTGCAGCACCGGCTCATCCCTGGCATTCGGGAAGATCGTCCCCACCCCAGCCACCTCGTGCGCCTCCCCCAGCGCCAGCTCCATCGGAACGATCGGCTGGCTCCGCCCGGCCCGCGGCCCGACAACCAGCTCTGCTGCCGGCATCGGCCCCGCCCAGCGCGACCACAGCTGCCGCGCCTATGCCATGCTCCCGCGCGAACCCCTCCAGCACCTCGTGTACGATCTCGCCGTCCTCCAGACGGACCACGAAGACCCTTCCTTGCCTGACCTGTGAGTATTTCATCCTGACATCCTCCGATAGCCCGTTGTGCCGTGACAACCAACAGTCGGGGCAGAGGTCATCTGCATGCGTCTGATTATGTGCCAATACATGGCATGAATGCGAATCCTGAATATCGAAATGGCGGCCTCCGTGTGCGATTATTGGTCTAGTGATATCGCAAAATTATCAGGACCATTCAATTATCAGTGCTGCCGAAGCCGATAAGGGGTTTTGACAGAGACTGCGCGCCAGGTATCATACGCGCTCTTTCGCTATTCAGTGAGGCCTACATGGTTAGATTTCTGTCGCCGTACCCGCGGCTGCGGCTGTTCCTCGCCCTGACCGCGGCAGTGCTGGCATGCGGCTTCGCCCGCGCGATCGCACAGCAGCCTGCGACCCAGCCGGCCACCCAGCCGGCTGCCCCGGACGTGCCGGCCCCCCAGCCCGCCAACCCTGCCGACCAGGAATCCCCCCAGGGACGCCTCATCAAGGCTGTCACCATCGAGGGGCTCACCGCCGTCCCCGAGGCCTTCGTTCGGGCTCGTCTGCGGACCCGGGCCGGCAATACCTACGACGAGGCTGAAGTCCGGGCCGACCTCCGCCGGCTCATCGAGGCCAACCGCTTCAATTCCGCCGATGCCACCTACCACGTCGACCCCGAGGGTCAGGTCGTCGTCGTCTTCCGCGTCCAGGAGAAGTCCGTCCTCAGCCAGATCCAGTTCGAGGGCAACACCCACATCGCCACCAAGGACCTCCTGGGGGCGACCGGTCTCACCGCCGGCTCGGCTGCGGACATCTTCAGCCTCCGCCAGGCCGTCGACAAGATCCAGCAGACCTACCGCGAGAAGGGTTACTACTACGCCCAGGTCAACCTGGACGAGGAGAAACTCCAGACCCAGGGCATCGCCCTCTTCCGCGTCATCGAGGGTCCCCGCGTCAAGACCCGCCGGATCGAGTTCGAGGGAAACAAGTCCTTCCCGGGCAGCCGCCTGGTCGGCATCCTCGAGACCAAGACCTACATCTGGATCTTCCGCGCTGGCGCCTACGACCCTGACGTCGTCACCCGTGATGAGACCAATCTGGTCAACTTCTACCGCGACCAGGGCTTCCTCGATGTCCGTGTCTCCCATCGGCTGGAGTTCGCCCCCAACCGCGAGGATCTGACCCTCGTCTTCCTGATCGATGAAGGCCAGCAGTACTTCATCAAGCAACTCGTCTTCGAGGGCAACACCGTCCTGCGCGATGACGAGCTGCTCGGCATGATGCGCCTCCAGGTCGGGTCGCCCCTCCTGCAGGATTACCTCAAGGCCGACCTCAAGGCCATCCGCGAGACCTATGGAAGCCGCGGCTACATCTACGCCGAACTCAACGCCACTCCCACCTTCCTGCCTGAGGTCGCCCAGGTCCGCCTGACCGTCAAGATCAAGGAAGGCCCGATGATCCACGTCGCGGATGTCATCATCCGCGGCAACGAAATGACCCAGGACCGCGTCGTCCGACGCCAGGTCACCCTCTATCCCGGCCAGATCTACGACTCCACCAAGCAGGAGCCGATGAAGAACCGCTTGCTGGAGACACAGCTCTTCGAGGACGTTGAGGTCCGCGACGCCGGCGGCGAGGGCGACACCCGTAACGTCCTCGTCCGCGTCGCCGAGGCCAACACGACCCAGTTCATCGTCGGTGCCGGCATCAGCAGCAACAACGGCCTGCTCGGCAACATCACCCTCGAGAATCGCAACTTCGACATCGGCAAGCCTCCCGAAAACGCCGGCGAGTTCTTCCGGGGCCGGGCCTACAAGGGCGCAGGCCAGACCTTCCGCCTCGAACTCGAACCCGGCACCGAAATGACCCGCTTCCGCGTCTCCTTCCGCGAGCCCTACCTCCTGGAGAAGCCCGTCAGCCTGGGCACCAGCGCCTATGTCTTCAAACGGAACTACACCGAATACGATCTGGAGCGCATGGGCGGTACGCTCAGCCTCGGCAAACGCCTCGACTCCGGCCTGCTCAAGGGGTGGAGCGTCGAAGGGGCCGGCCGCTGGGAGAACGTCGACCTCACCGGTATCAAGTGGTACACCGCCAAGGACATCAAAGAGGACCGCGGCAACTCCTACCTGAGCACCGCCAAACTGTCCCTGCTCAAGGACCGTACCGACAGCGCCTGGTTCCCGACCACGGGCGATCGGTTCCTGACCGCCGTCGAACAGGCCGACGTCTTCGGCGGCGACTGGATGTTCACCAAGCTCACCGGTGATTACAGCTGGTACCGCACCCTGCGGACCGATGTCTTCGATCGCAAGACCGTCTGGGGTAACCGCGTCGACGCTGGCTATATCTTCGGCGACGCTCCCGTCTTCGAGCGATTCTACGGCGGTGGTATCGGCTCGCTCCGCGGCTTCGCCTACCGCGGCGTCAGTCCCCGCCAGGGCATCAAGGACCAGGCCGTCGGCGGCGACTTCCTGCTCATGACCGGCAGCGAGGTCAGCTACCCGCTGTTCGGCAAGGACCTCCGCGGCGTGTTCTTCACCGACATGGGCACCGTCGAACGCGATCTCACGATCAGCAGCTGGCGGGTCAGTGTCGGGTTCGGCGTGCGATTCGTGCTCCGGATCTTCGGCCCCGTGCCGATGTCCTTTGACTTCGGCATCCCGGTGGCCAAGCAGGGCGAGGACAAGACCCAGGTGTTCAGCTTCTCGCTGGGCACGACGCTGTAGGCGGGTGTCCGTTGTCCGCGGCCCGTTGTCCGTTGATGGCTGCCACGCCGGCGGCGTTTGCGGGTGCCATGCTCCTGCGCCGTTGTAGGAGCACGTGGCACAGCCGCGCCTCGGCTGTGATCGTTCCCGGCTGCCACGCCTGGGGTGTCTGCAAGCGTGCGATTGGCCGGTACCGTACGTGCTTGCGTCCTATGGGTCTCTTGCGACTCGTATGTCCTGTGTTGCCGGAATAACACTGTTTGAGGGAGAATCCGAAGATGAAACGTTGGCATATTCCCGTGATCGTCCTGGCCGTCGCCTTGACGACCGTCGTCTGCACTCGCCTGTCCGTCGGCGAGGGCCCCGCCACCTGGCCGCCCACCCGCGCCGCTACCGTGGACGTCGTCAAGATCTTCAACGACTTCCAGCAGACCAAGGACCTCAACGACGAACTCTCCAAGCGCGGTGACTCGCTCAAGAAGGAGATCGCCGACAAGCGCAAGATCCTCGAGAACAAGAAGACCGAACTCGAGGCCTTCAAGATGGACAGCCCCGACTACAACAAACGCTTCCAGGAACTCATGAAGCAGGACATTGAGTTCACCACCTGGGGCCAGTACATGCAGGCCCAGGTCGAGGCCGAGCACCGCGTCTGGCTCAAGCGCACCTATCAGCAGATCATCGATGCCGCCAAGCAGATCGCCACCGAACGCGGCATTGACATCGTCATGTATACCGACGCCCCCGCCATCGAGGGCGACACCCTCGACGCCATGCGCGACAACATCCGCCGCCGCAAGATCCTCTGGGCCAACGCCCAGCTCGACGTTACCGAACAGGTACTCCAGCGGCTCAACCGCGACTACGAGAAGGCCGGCGGCCGTTCCTCCATCAAGCTGCCGTTCTAGATCGAGCGCTACCTACACAATCTCCCAGATCGCCCGGGCCGTCGCTGGCCAGGTACGCGGTGACCCCGCCCGGACCATCACCGGCGTCGGCTCGGTCGAGGCCGCCGCGCCCGACCAGATCACCTGGGTCGCCCGGGACGCCCTGCTCCGCAAGCTCCCCGCCAGTCGCGCCGGCGCAGTCCTGGTCCGTCCCCAATGGGCCGACCAGGTGCCTCCCGGCGCCGCCGCCATCCTCGTCGAACACCCCAGCCATGCGATCATCACCGTCCTGGGCTTGTTCGCCCAGCCCGCCGACCTGGCCCCTGGAATTCATCCCTCGGCTGTCGTGGATCCGACCGCTGCCCTCGGCCGCAACGTCTCGATCGGTCCCCTCGCCGTCGTCGGCCCCCAGGCCGCCATCGGCGATGACACCGTTCTGCACGCCGGGGTCTTCATCGGCCAGGCTGCTCGCCTCGGGGCCAGTTGCATCCTCTGGCCCAATGTCGTTGTCCGCGAACGCTGTCAGATCGGCAACCGCGTGATCATCCATCCGAACACCACAATTGGCGCCGACGGATTCGGTTACGAGTTCATCGCCGGCCGCCACGTCAAGGTGCCCCAGATCGGCGATGTCGTCATCGAGGACGACGTCGAGATCGGGGCCAACACCTGCATCGACCGGGCGAAGTTCGGCTCTACCTTCATCCGCGCCGGCGCCAAAATTGATAACCTGGTCCAGATCGCACATAATGTTCAGATCGGCCCCGGGGCGATTCTCGTGGCCCAGGTCGGAATTGCCGGCAGCGCCAGGATCGGCGCCTTCAGCGTCCTGGGTGGCCAGGCCGGCGTGGCTGACCATGCGAAGATCGGGGACCAGGCGGTGGTCGCTTCGGGCAGCGCGGTCACCGGCGAGGTGCCCGACGGGGCCCAGGTGGGCGGCGTATTCGCCTTTGACATCCACGAGTGGCGGCGCAGCCAGATCGCGATGCGGCGGCTGCCCAAGGTGCTCGAGCAGGTGAAGGAACTGGCGCGACGGGTGGCGGAGCTTGAGTCAGCAAAAGACGATACAAAACGAGGTTGAACTCTGCGGCCGCGGCCTCTTCGGCGGTGAGCAGTCCCGTCTTCGCTTCAAGCCGGCCGACGTCGACGCCGGCATCGTCTTCCTCTGCGCCAACGGCGAGGCCCACGTCAGCGTGCCCGCGCACGTCGATTACCTCGCCAGCCGGCCGCGGCGCACCAGCTTACGGAACGGCACCGCCGGCGTGGAGACCATCGAGCATTGCCTGGCCGCCTGTGCGGGCCTGGCCATCGACAACCTCCAGATCGAGGTCACCGGCCCCGAACTGCCCAGCGGCGACGGCTCCAGCCTCCACTTCATCGAGGTCCTGCAGTCCGCCGGCTCCGTCGAGCAGCAGGCCGAACGCCGCACCATCAAGGTCACCGAGCCCATCCACGTCTCCCGCGGCCAGTCCGAGATCGCCGCGCTGCCCTGTGATGAGCCCGGCCTGCACATCATCTACGAACTCGACTATGGCCCCGGTCCTATCGGCCGCCAGGCCCTCGCCATCGACCTGACCCCCGAGACCTTCGTCAGCGAGCTCGCCGGCGCCCGGACCTTCGTCACCCAGCTCGAGGCCGACCAGCTCCGCCAGGCCGGCCTCGGCACGCACCTGACCTACCAGGACATCCTCGTCTTCGGCCAGACCGGCGCCATCGACAACCAGGTCCGCTGGCCCGACGAATGCGTCCGCCACAAAATCCAGGACCTCATCGGCGACCTGGCCCTGGCCGGCCGGCCCATCCAGGCCCGCGTCTATGCACGCCGGTCCGGTCACAGCCTCAATCACGAACTGGTCCGGCAGATCCTCGCCTCGCAGGAGGTCGCCGAACGGGCCCGCCAGAACCCCTCGCGCCTCGAACCGCTGTTGGACATCCGGCGCATCCAGCGCATTCTTCCGCACCGATACCCGTTCCTGATGATCGACCGCATCATCGACCTCCAGGAGGAGGTCCGTGCCGTCGCCATCAAGAACGTCACCATCAACGAGGAGTTCTTCCAGGGCCACTACCCCGGCCACCCCATCATGCCCGGCGTGCTGATCCTGGAGGCCATGGCCCAGCTCGGTGGCGTCCTGCTCAGCCAGAAACTCGAACACACCGGCAAGGTCGCCGTCCTGCTCAGCCTCGACAAGGTCAAGTTCCGCCGCGCCGTCGTCCCCGGCGATCAGCTGATCCTCGAGGCTAATGCCGTTCGCGTGAAGAGCCGGACCGGCCACGTGCGGTGCAGTGCCCGCGTCGGGGATGAACTGGTTGCCGAGGCCGACATCAAGTTCATGATGGTGGACGCCGACCCGGTATAAACGAGGTTCTCGAGCGCATGAATGTGATCCATCCGACTGCCGTGATCGACCACAGTGCCCAACTGGGCGACGACATCGAGGTCGCCCCCCACTGCTACATCGGCCCCAGGGTCGTTCTCGGCGACGGCTGCCGGCTGCTCCACAACGTCTCCATCCACGGCAGGACCACCATCGGGCGGCACAACGAGTTCTATCCCGGCTGCGTCATCGGCGCTACCCCGCAGGACCTCAAGTACCGGGGCGAGGAAACCGAACTGTTCATCGGCGACGACAACGTCTTCCGCGAACACGTCACCATCCACCCCGGTACCGAGGTCGGCGGCGGCGTTACCCGCATTGGCAATCACAACCGCATCCTGGTCCACGTCCACATCGGTCACGATGTCCTCATGGGCAACGACTGCGTTGTGACCAATGCCGTCCAGGTGGCAGGCCATTGCAGCATCGAGGACCGCTGCCACATCGGCGGAATGACCGGACTCCAGAGCTTCGTCACCATCGGCCGGCACGCCTACGTCGCAGCCATGAGCCGCGTCACCGTGGACGTGCCGCCCTACCTGATCGTCCACGGCTACGATCTCGAGGTCCGCGGCGTCAACGAGAAGGCCCTCCGAGGCCGCTGGTGCTTCACCGAGGACCAGGTCCGGACCCTGTGGGCGGCGTACAAGGTCCTCTTCGGCCGCGGCGGCGGCAAGCGCGCCCTCTCCGAGCGGCTCGGCAAACTCGAGCGGCAAGGCCCCCACGACGAGCACGTGCAGTACCTGATCGAGTCCATCCGCCGCAGCGTCCTGCACGGGGTCTACGGCCGCTATCTCGAATCCATGCGCCACGACACCCCCGCCGACCGCCGCCGCTTCTATGACGAGGCAAGGTGATATATGTCTGACTTGCGCGCTGCCGTCGTCGGTCTGGGCCGCATGGGCGGCCACCATGCCCGGATCTATGCCTCCCTCGAAGGTGTCCGGCTCACCGCCCTCGTCGACAAGCAGCCCGATAAGGCCAGCCAGATCGCCGGCCTCTACGGTGGGACCATCTACGACCGTGTCGAGGACCTGATCGGCCGCGTCGACCTGGCCACCATCGCCGTGCCTACCGTCCACCACCTGGCCGCCGCCGAACCCCTCATCCGGGCCGGCATCCCCGTCCTGATCGAAAAGCCCTTGGCCCCCTGCGTCGACCAGGCCCAGCGGATCGTCGACCTGGCCGCGCGTCATGGCGTCGTCGTCCAGGTCGGCCACACCGAGCGGTTCAACCCCGTCGTCCTGGCCATGCAACGGATGGACATCATCCCCCGGTTCATCGAGACTCACCGCATCAGCCCGTTCACCTTCCGCTCGGCTGATATCGGCGTCGTGGCCGACATGATGATCCACGACATCGACATCGTGCTGCACCTGGTGGCGCTCGCGTCGAGGGGATCGATGCCGTCGGCGTCAGCGTACTGGGTCCCCACGAGGACGTTGCCAACGTCCGGGTCCGTTTCGCCGGCGGCTGCGTCGCTACCCTGACCGCCTCGCGCCTGGCCCTCAAGACCGAGCGCAAGATCCGCGTCTTCAGCGACTCGGCCTACCTGTCCGTCGATTACCAGAAGAAGTCAGGCGTCGCCATCAAGAAGGCCGCCAATCTCGACGTGCTCAAGCTCGCCCGCGAACACAACCTCGAGGACCTCTCCCAGATGGGCCAACTCGACTTCGGCAAGCTCGTCAAGGTCGAGCCCCTGGTCGTCAACGACGTAGAACCCCTCCGCGCCGAACTCCAGGCTTTCATAGAGGCCGTCAAGGGCAAACGCCCCGTCGCCGTCTCCGCCGCCGACGGCATGGCCGCCGTCCGCCTAGCCGCCGACATCGTTGCCGAGATCAAACGCCACCCCTGGCAGATCCCGACGTAGCCGTGCCCGTCGCTGTTACTGAACCCTGAACCCCGAACCCTGTCATTTCACATTGTCACGTTGTCACATTGTCACGTTGTCATATTGTCATATTGTCATATTGTCACGTTGTCACGCCGTTCTACTCCCCCGGCTGGCTGCCCGCTGCCCCCACCTCCGTCTCCATCTTCACCGTCGTCGCCACCGTCTTCCCATCCGTCCGCGGCCGCACCTTCGGCACCAGCGTCAGCAGCCGTGCGTGAAAGGCCGTCAGTCCCTGGATGTCCCCCTTGCTCCAGAGCTTGTAGATGTACTGTCCGCTCAGCTGGTCGAACATCGTGTCCCGCAGACGCTGTTCCAGCTCCTGTTGGACCTCGCCGAAGTCCCTGTGCGTCGCCTCCACCTTCTCCTCCGCCCGCACGATGAACCACCCGTCGGGTGCCTCCAGGACCTCGCTGTACTGCCCCGCCTTCAGGCCAAACGCCGTCTTGCTCGGCTGCTGCCACCGTCCCTGCAGGCCCGGGTCCTCGTTGACCCAGTCCCACCGGCCGCCTTCCTCCGCGTGTAGCCCCTTGCTGTACTTGCGGGCGACCTCCTCGAAGTCCCCCCCGGCCTTGAGATCCCCCATCGCCTTCTGTGCCTGTTCGCCGGCCGTCTCGTGCGCCGCCACCCGCACCGCCGGGTTCGTCAGGTCCCCCTCGGTGAACTGGCTGTCCGGCAGGTCGATCATCTGGATCTTCACGCGGGCCGGCGAATCGTAGTTCTTCCGCAACTTCTCGTAATACTCCTGCAGTCTGCCGCCGGCTGATGTGGATCTGCGGCACGATCTCTTCCCGCAGGTACTGGACCGTGGCGATCCGCCGTTTCTCCTGCTCCCTGTAGTCCTCCAGCGTCTCGCCCCGCTGCGACAGGTACCGCTCGAACTTCGCCTGGCTACCCTCGAAGTCCTTGTTGATCCGCTCCCGGACCTTCGACTCCACCGCCTTCTTCAGCGGCTCCTCCATGTCGCTGGTGATCTTCTTCTTCACCTCGTGCCAGACCAGATACTCGCTGATCGTCTCGCGCACCCGCTGCTTCAGCTCGATCTCTACCCGCTCAGAATACTCGCTCGGCTTGCCCTTCCGCGACAGCTCTTCCAGCTCCGCCCAGATCGGCTCGAGCACGTCGCACGCCTTGACCGTCTGGCTGTTGACCAGCATCACGTCCGCCCGGATCAGCGGCCCGTCCTGGTCCTGCTCGACCGCGTTGAACTCCTTCTGCCGGAACAGCGGCTTGCCCGGCGGGGCGTGCTGCTCGGGCCCCGTCGGCCCCTTGTACTCGCCCCTCGCGATCTTGACCTGCTTCTCGCGCCACTTCTTCATGTCCTCGCAGCCGCTGCACAGGCAGACCGCCACAAGGACCATCAGGAGGCAATGCATCCGCGCCATGGCAAATTGCTCGCTACTGGAAGGGCCACTCTCTCGGCGTCAACCAACAACCTGCAACGGACAACTGACGACTGACTGCTAACCGCTAACCGCTGACCGCTGACCGCTGACTCTCATCCGCCGCTCTGCACTATAGCCGCGGACCCCCCCCGCAGCAATATCCGACGCAGTACCACCAGAAGCGTGTCCGGCTCCAGGTAGCTGCCCGGCAGCCGCCAGTAGATCTTCTCCCCGTCCACCAGCCGCACCAGTCCCGTCGCCCCTCTGAACACCTTTTCCGCCAGCCGCATGTCCCGCGGCGTGATCACAATGTCCGGCTTGTGCAAAATCATGCTCTCGATCTGCCATTTGCCCGCCAGCAGCCGGTTCTCCGCCAGCAGCAGCAGCCGCTCGAACATCCCCGGCGGCTTGCCGAACGCGTCCGTCACGTCCTGCCGCAGCTGCTCCACGTCCGCCTCGCTCCGGCACGCGCTGATCCGGCGGTAGATCTCCATCCGCTGTCGGCTGGCGCTGATGTAACTCGACGGAATGTACGCCGAGATGCCGAACTCCAGGTGCGCCGGCTCTACCCGCGCGACCGGATCGTGCTTCATCCGGTGTACCGCCTCCTCCAGCAGCTGGCAGTACAGCTCGTACCCCACCGCCGCGATGTGTCCGCTCTGCTCCGCCCCCAGCAGGTTGCCCGCCCCCCGGATCTCCAGGTCCCGCATCGCGATGTGGAACCCCGCCCCCAGCTCCGAGTACTGCTCGATCGCCTGCAGCCGCCGCCGCGCCGTCGGCGTCACGTCCCGCGTGACGGGCAGCAGCATGTAGCAATACGCCCGGTGCTTGTACCGCCCGATCCGCCCCCGCAACTGGTGCAGGTCCGCCAGCCCGAACATGTCCGCCTGGTCGATGAACATCGTGTTGGCTGTCGGGATGTCCACCCCGTTCTCGATGATCGCCGTCGACACCAGGATGTCGATCTGCTTCGTGATGAACTGGTAGATCACCTCCTCCAGTTCCCCCTCCTCCATCTGCCCGTGCCCCACCCCCACCCGCGCATCCGGCACGAGCCGCTCGATCTTCGCCGCCACCCCCTGGATGCTCTTGACCCGGTTGTGTACGAAGTAGATCTGCCCGTCCCGCCCCAACTCCCGCAAAATCGCGTGCCGGATCAGCTGCGGGTCCGGCTCGACCACCTGCGTCTGCACCGCCCGGCGGTCCACCGGCGGCGTCGTCAGCGTGCTGATGTCCCGCAGGCCCAGAAGGCCCATGTGCAGCGTCCGCGGGATCGGTGTCGCCGTCATGGTGAGTACATCCACCGTCTCGCGCAGCTGCTTGAGCCGCTCCTTCTGCTCCACCCCGAACCGCTGCTCCTCGTCGATGATCACCAGCCCCAGGTCCTTGAAGAACACATCCTGGCTGAGGATCCGGTGCGTCCCGATCAGGACGTCCACATACCCCTTCATGCATCGCCGTACGATGTCCCGCTGCTCGTTCGGCTCCCGGAACCGGCTCAAACACTCCACCACGAACGGATACCCCGCCATCCGCTCCCGGAACGTCCGCAGGTGCTGCTCCGCCAATATCGTCGTCGGCGCCAGCACCGCCACCTGCTTGCCGTACTCCACCGCCTTGAACGTCCCCCGCATCGCCATCTCGGTCTTGCCGTAGCCCACGTCGCCGCAGACCAGCCGGTCCATCGGCCGCGCATCCTGCATGTCCTTCTTGATCTCGTCAGCGATGCGGATCTGGTCGTCCGTTGCCTGGTACGGGAACGCCTCCTCGAACTGCCGCTGCCACTCCGTGTCCCCCGGGTACGCGATCCCCGGCTTCGCCTGCCGCAGCGCCTGCACCCGCAGCATTTCCTGCGCCAGCTCCTCAATCGCCTCGACAACCTTCTCTTTCGTCTGCTTCCACCGCGTCCCGCCCAGGTGCGACAGGTGCGGCTTGATCCCGCTGGCCCCCACGTACTTCTGTACCAGGTGGATCTGGCTGGCCGGCACGTGCAGCGTCGCGTTCCCCGCGAACTTCAGCGTCAGGTACTCTTCCGCCCGCTCGTCCTGCTTGAGCGTCTGCAAACTCTCGAACCGCGCGATCCCATACTGCACGTGCACCACGTAATCGCCCGGCGAAAGGTCCAGGAAACTCTCGATCGGCCGCGCCGCCGGCACCCGCCTCAGTAATCGCCTCGGCTCCGCCCGCCCGAACAGACTCATGGTGCGGCACGATCGCGACGTTAGCCCCCGGCCACACAAACCCCCGATGCACCAGCCCCAGCAGGACGCGGCAGGCGTCAAGGTTCAGGATACGGGGCCGGGTGTCGGGTGTCGGGTGTCGGGTGTCGGGCGTTGCGCCGGGTGCCACGCCCGCGTCTTGTGCGGGCGTGCTGTCCCCAGCCCCTCTATTGTCTCCTGCGGTGCCCCTGGTAGCTTGCCTGCCAGCGCGTTGTTGCTCCTCTTCTACTCTTCTCCTCTTCTCCTCTCCTGTCGTTCCCCGCCCTTGCCCCTTGTCTCCCTGTCTCCCCGTCTCCTTGTCTGCTGTCCCCTGTCCCCCGTCCCCTGTCCCCTGTCGTTCTCGCCCCTCGTCCCCCGCCCCTCGCCCCTGTTGGCCGTCGTCTCCTGAACCCTGAACCCCGAACCCTGAATCCTTCTCCCTGTCCCCCGCCGTTACATGCTGCCGGATCAACTCATTCATCCGCTCCACTTCGCCCGGCGAGTCGCAGTAGATGACGACCTGCGTCTCCGCCGCCATACTCAACAGCTCATCCAGCGCCTCGTTCGTCGCCCGGCTGAACGCCCCCAGCAGGTTGATCCGCATGTGCACCGTCGGACCAGCCATCCCCGCGCCAAACCGCTGGATGTGCAGCCGACCGAACTCCCCCGACTGCCGAATCACCGCCTCCGGCGAGTACAGCCCCGTGTGGTCGTCCAGCCGCTCCAGCACCAGTCTGCCCAGCTCGATGCTCTCCAGCGGCTCCGCCAGGATCACCAGCGTGCTCCCCGGCAGGTACCGGAAGAACGGGCAGGTCTCCGTCTCCGACGCCCCGCTCGGTGCCGCGCTGATCTCGATCCGTTTGAGCACCTCCACCGACCGTTGCGTCCCCAAGTCGAACGTCCGGATGCTCTCGATCGCGTCCCCGAAGAACTCGATCCGGATCGGCGAGTCGAACCCCGGCGAGAAGATGTCCAGGATCCCCCGCGCATCGCGAAGTGCCCCGCCTCCTCCACCTGGTCCACCCGCTCGAACTCCCGGTCTACCAGCCACCCCGCCAGCTGTTCCGGGTCGACCGTCTGCCCCACGTGTAGCGCCCGCGTCGCCGCCTCCAGCGCCTTGGGCGTCGGCACCGCCTGCATCATCGCCTGGATCGGCGCTACCACGATCGGCTCCGGCGTGTCGTTGGCCAGCAGGCGCGCGCACACCCGCGCCCGCTCCGCCGCGATCTCGATCGCCGACGCCCCCTCGCCGGGCCTCCCCTCGAACGCCGTCAGGACCGACACCTCCCGGTCCAGGAAGGTCTGCAGGTCGTCCGCCGCCCGGTCCGCCTCTTCCAGGTGTGCCGCAATGTAAAGGATGGGTCGTTTGAGTTGCCTGCTGGCCGCCGCGGCCAATAACGGCGCAGCAGATCCCCCTGGGCCTGCCGCGGTTACCGCCCCCCGGGGCTCTTCCCGCAACCGGCCAAGTACCTGTCCAACCGCTGCATCGCGTAGGATGTCTTCTATCACGTCCACGCAGATTGTCAGCCCGACAGACTGTCTCGTCAATACCTTATCGGACCCATACTATGATCGGCAGACAAGCCGCCGCCGCTTCACCCCCATGTCCCGCGGGAGAGATGCAACCGCGATGTCCAGCCGCCAACCTGCACCCTTTGCCTTCAGCTTCCAGCTCGCTCAGACCGATAAACGTTACTGTTAGCTGTATAGTTAGGAGGCTAAGTAATTCGGCCGGCTGTGTGGCTGGCCGGTTCTCTCACGCGGTGAAAGGAGCCTGTCCATGTCGTCCGTCCCAAGCATCGGGAGTGAACTCTCGAACCTCTACAAGGCCCTGCAACAGGCCGCTAACCCCAACGCCGCCCAGTCGGCGACGCCCCAGGCCGCCGACCCCAACGCGGCCACCACCCAGTCGTCCGAGACGCAACCGCGTCACCATCACCACGGCGCCCATGGGCTCCGCAGTCAGATCGAAACCGCCGTGACCGATGCCCTGAAGTCCTCCGATGGCTCCAAGGACCCGAACCAGGTCATCCAGGATGCGATCGCCAGCGTGTTCGCCAAGCTCCAGCAGGGCGGTGCGGCTGCTACGACCGCCGGCACGCCCTCCTCCGGCACCACGACCACCCCGTCTGCCACTTCATCCCAGGCCGATCAGCAGGCCTTCGCCCAACTGCTCCAGTCTTATGGAATCGACCAGCAGCAGTTCAAGCAGGACATGCAGTCCGCCATCCAGTCCGTCAATGGCGGCACCCTCGACTTCTCCAAGCTCTTCCGCAGCTTCCCCGCCGGCTCTGCCGTCGACGCCACCGCCTGAGACCCTGCGGAACGATGCCGCTTTCCACACAACGTGGTCCGGCTGCCCAAGCAACCGGGCCACGGGATTGAGCCACTCGACCGCGCCGTTCACTCGATGCCACGCCTGCACTGTTTGCGGGCGTACTCGCCCTGGAACTGGGTATACGCGCCCAGCGACGAGGGTCCGGTACCACGCCGATCGGCGGCCGAGAGGCCATTTCGTGAAGGTCCTATTGGATATGATGAGCACGAGGGGCCCGTCGGCCCCAGGAAGTCTCTGCGGGGCAGAACGGGAGACTGCTCACCACCATATCAGACTCAGTTCTCGAGGCTTCGCGACGATCGACCCCAGGCGCCAGCATTTTGGGCAGCGGAACGAGATGAACTCCAGCTGCCTCGGCCTCTTGCCGCTTTGGATCAGTACTTCCATCTCTTCCAGTCCCAGCGTTTGCCGAGTGATCTGTACAGCGCCAGCTACCAAAGCCAGTTTGATCCATTGAAGATTCCTGTCGCTGGGGGCATCGAGATGCCGCTGGAGTGACCGGCAGGCTCCAGCACCTTCGTTCCTTGCCGGCAACCGTCACGGGGTCAGGCCATTGAGAGCGGCACTCGCAGTCTCTTGAGTGGGTTGCGAGCCGAGGGCGTCGCTCGCATTCGTCCTCCGAGACGACCCCAACGCGTGCGGGCACCATGCCTTTGGTGCCAGGCCTCCCTCGGATTTCCTCCCACCGTTGGCGTGTGAAGCAGACGTAAGGCTCATCGTTGTAACCGACCACGAAACAGGTTGGGAGCGGATCGGGCAGGTCGGGCCTGCACACAAACCATAACAAGTCCACGGTGGGCTCCTGGCGGAAACAGACGGACACATGCCCACAAGCCCGGCACTCGCTGCCCTCGGCATCAAGGCCTCTTACGCCGACGAAGGTGGCATCAGGGGTGGATACGAGCTCGTAGTACTCGCGCCTTCCGGTCTTCTCCGCAACCTTCACGTGCTGAAAGGAAAGCCGGCCGCTCTCTTCAGGACTCAGCAGGGACAGGAAGCGATCTGAGTAGACGTATCCGTACGCACGAGCAAACAAACTGGGAGGCCGGATAAAGCCGCCGTCGGAGCCCGATTCGTAGCTGCCGATCCGGACCGGTTCTCGCGTCCGTGCCCCAATCCCATGGTCGCACGTCCTGCACACGCCTCCCTCGTACAGGCTGTCCATGTGCTTCGCGAGCCATTCCCTGCGGGCCTCTCGCGACATGCCTTCATCTTCATCTCTAACGCCGATGACGAACGGCTCATCCCCACGAACCAGGTACAGCTCTGGATGTAGAAACCGCTCTGTTGCGGCGGAAGGCGGCAGAGAGGGTTCGTAGACAAATACCGGGGCCTCCACAGCGTCCATATCCTCAGCCGCCTGCCACACCGCGTGGGTAAGAGATTCCCGGGCTTCTTCCAGTGTATCGCCTTCACCGAAGATGCTCGGGCGGCCCTTAACCCAAAGCCGATAGCCTTCGGGCTGCTTCTTCCACTTACAAAGGATGACATGGGTGTCAAACTTCTCGGTCATGGACCACCTGCCCTTCGGATCCAAAGTCCGGCCGGATCATGTGTGCTTTGTCCTCCTCACGGGTCGTTGCCGAACAGTGCTCCGGATGTGCTGCCAGTCCTGGGCTGTGAGTGCGGCTGGCTTGCCGCTGTTCAGAGCCTCCATGAGCTTGCGGTCCAGGTCCGCCCGAGCCCGTTGTTTCCGATTGTCGTGTGTTGCCATCCGCTGTCTCCCGTCTGCCTCGGAACGCGATACCTCTGGCCCGTTATCCGTTAACCCTCTTCTGCAGGTACTCCAAACACAGCTGCGACCACGTCTCCATGCTCTCCTTCACCGCCTCCAGCTCGTCCAGGCTCAGGAAGTCCATCTGGGTCATCACCTGCTCCCGCCGGCTGACCTTTGGCTCTGCGAGCTTCCAGTGATGTACCACCCCCAGGTGCACGCTGCCCACCTCCGTCGAATCGTCGTTGATCAACGCCACCACCCGCTCGGTGTACGGCGTCTCCACCACCACCTCTTCCGCCACCTCGCGATGCACCGCGTTCAAGTACGCCTCGCGGAAGTCCGCGAACAGCGGCATCTCGTCCACCGGGTTGATGTGCCCGCCGATCCCGATCGACCGCTTCGCGACCAGCCGGCTCTCCCCGCTCCGCTTGCCCCGCACGTAGCTCAGCACCTTCCCCTCGTGCTCCATGATCACGTACGGGATCAGCTGCTTGTGACTCCGGTCCTTCTCCGCCGCGGGCCGCGCCATGAAGAACGCCTGCCCCGGCGTAAACAAACTCGCCAGGTACCGATCCACCTCGAACGTCAGCCCCTGGAACATCCCCACCCGCTCGATCACGTCCCGCTTGACCACCAACACCTGTTCTTCCGCCATCTCACACCTCAAGAATCGTGGCCCGGCGACAAGCGCCGGGCCACGCGGGTCACTCGTGAAGCCAACTCTGAACGAGGCCAGCCGCCATCATGTCACCGGCCGCCACGCCGTCATCCGTTGGCTGCTGACCGCTGACCGCCGGATGCCACTGGCAGCTTGCCTGCCAGTGCATCTCCCGCTGTTCCTCAGCACTCAGGACTCAGGACTCAGCACTCAGGACTCAGGACTCAGGACTCAGGACTCAGGACTCAGGACTCAGGACTCAGGACTCAGGACTCAGCACTCAGGACTCAGGACTCAGCACTACTTCTTCTTCAACGCCTTCCTCCCCGTCCCGCGCACCGTAGAAGCCACCTTCGTCGGCAGCGCGAACAGCCGGATGAACCCGATCGAGTCCTCCGGCGTGAACTCCGCGCCCATCTCGAAGCTCGCCAGCTTCTCGCTGAACAGCGTGTACGGGCTCTTCACGCCCACCGCCCGGCAGTTGCCCTTGTACAGCTTGAGCCGCGCGGTGCCCGTCACGTACTCCTGCGTCTTGTCGAAGAATGCCGCCAGCGACTCCCGCGCCGGGCTGAACCACTGCCCGTAGTAGATCATCTCCGCGTACTTGGCCGCCAGCTGCTCCTTCAGGTGCGCGCTCTCGCGGTCGATCGTGATCATCTCCAGCGCCCGGTGCGCCTCGAACAGGATCGCGCCGCCCGGCGTCTCGTACACCCCGCGGCTCTTCATCCCGACCAGCCGGTTCTCCACCAGGTCCACCTGGCCCACCGCGTGCTTGCCGCCCAGCTCGTTCGAGCTTCTCGATGATCTTCACGCCGTCCGTGGCCTTGCCGTTCAGGCCCACCGGCACGCCCTTCTTGAACTCCACCGTCACGTACGCTGGCTTGTTCGGCGCCTTCTCGATTGGCACCGACATCACCAGCATCCGGTCCCGCGGCTCAGCCCACGTGGTCTCCAACTCGCCGCCCTCGTGGCTGATGTGCCAGAAGTTCCGGTCCCGCGAGTAGATGCTCTTCTTCGTCACCGTCACCGGGATGTGCCGCTTCTGGGCGTACTTCACCGCCGCCTCCCGGCTGTGGATCTCCTTGCGGAACCGCTCCTCCTTCCACGGCGCGATGATCGTCAAACTCGGATCGAGCGCCATCGCCGTCACCTCGAACCGCACCTGGTCGTTGCCCTTGCCCGTCGCCCCGTGGGCGATCGCATCAGCCCCGACCTCATGGGCGACCCGCACCTGCTCGTAGGCGATCAGTGGCCGGGCGATCGACGTCCCCAGCATGTACCGCCCCTCGTAGATCGCCCCGCTCTTGAGCATCGGCCAGAGGTAGTCCTCCACGAACGTCTTGCGCAGGTCCCGGACGATGCACCGGCTGGCACCCGACGCCTTCGCCTTCTTCTCGATGCCCTTCAGCTCGTCCTTGCCCTGCCCGATGTCCGCTACGAACGCCACCACCTCGCAGCCGTACGTCTCCCGGATCCACGGCAGGATCACGCTCGTATCCAGCCCGCCGCTATACGCCAACACGACCTTCTTGACTTGCGTCCGAGCCATTGTGTTGCTCCTTGTATCCTTACTTGTGTACGTCATTTCAACTGGAAGCCCATAGGCTACCGCGCAGCCGGCTCGCATGCCAGCCCGTCGCGTAGGGTGGGCACCGCCCACCATCATCGCCGCGCGAGCTCAGCCAGCCGTCGCGGTACCGTCAGAAAACCCAACTGGACATGTTGGCATCATTGAGTCCGGCGGCCCGGTTCCGTGTCGTTTCCGTTCACGAGCCCGAAGCGTCAGCGAGGGTATCCGTTACCCTTGTGGTACAGCCGCCCTCGGCTGTGGTCGTGGTCGTGACTCGCCCCTCGCCCCTCGTCCGTCGCCCCTGCCGTCCTCAATGATGCCGCCTCAACCGATCCATCACGACCTGCCGCATCGTGTCGATCGCCCCGCTCCGCCCGAACCACCGCTGCATCTGCAGCGCCCCCTGGTGCACGAACATCGCCACCCCGTCCACCAGGACGCAGCCCCGCCGCACCCCGTGCAGCAGCAGCCGCGTCTGCGGCGGGTTGTACACCGTGTCGAAAACGATCTGCCCCTCCTGCAGCGCCTCCTTCGGCATGGGTTCCTCGTACTGGTTTGGCCACATCCCCAGACTCGTGCAGTTGACCAGGATGTCCGACCGGATCCGACCCCGGTCCTCCCAGTCCAGCACCTTGCCGCCGAACTCCTCCGCCAGCTCCTGCGCCCGGTCCCGCGTCCGGTTGCAGATCGTCACCTCGCAGCCGGCGTCCATCAGCCCCGCCACCACCGCCCGTGCGGCCCCCCCCGCCCCGAGCACCGTGGCTGACTTGCCGACCAGGTCCTCCTCCGCCAGGTTCGCCCCCTCGCACAGTGCCCGGATCGCCCCAGCGTAGTCCGTGTTGTACGCCTCGATCTTCCAGCCGTCCCGGATCGCCAGGGTATTCGCCGCCCCGATCTTGGCCGCCAGCGGCTCGACTTCGTCCGCCCGCTTCATCGCCGCTACCTTGTGCGGGATCGTCACCGACAGTCCCCGCACGTTCAGCCAGCTCGCCCCCAGCACCTCTTCGATGAACCGGTTGAACGACCCCTCGCCCTCCGCCACCTCCAGCGGTACGTACACCGCGTCGATGCCCAGCTCCGCGTACGCCGCGTTGTGCAGCGCCGGGCTCATCGAATGCGCCACCGGGTCGCCCGCCACCCCCAGCACAGCTGTCTGCTCGGTGATCTCCCGGAACCGGTACATCCCCAGTATGTCCGCCACCGGCACCTGCCCCGGCGCCGCCTCCGCCTCTTCCTCCAAACTACAGAACGTCAAAAACGCCCCGGCCTTGCCCGCCAGCACCCGCGTGATTACCCCGGCCCCGCCCATGCACAGCCCGATCGCCGGCTTGCTCAAGTGCCGCAGCGTCTCCAGCATCCGCAGCGAATCCGTGACGTGCCGCGCCGTCGTCGCCAGCTTGATGATGTCCGCCTCGCTCCCCGCCATCTCCGCGAAGATCGCGTCCAGCTTCCCCGGCGTCCGCTTGAAGTCGTGCTGCGACAGGATCAGCTTCGTCGCCTGGCTGTTCTTGTGCAGCGTGTCCAGCAGCACCTTGCACGTCTCACGCTGGTCCCGCCATGCCGCGTACTCCAGGTCGACGTATTCCGCCCCGGCCTGTGCCGCCGCCTTGAGCAGCCGGACCCGGTCCGCCTCTTTGCCCCCGAACTTCCCGCCTTCCCATACCGCCCGCACCGTCGCGATGACCGGCCCGCCCCGGCTGCCCACCAGCTCCTCGACCGCGTGCTCGTTCACCTCGCGCAGGTGGTCCAGCCGAAGCTCCACCAGGTCCGCCCCGGCCCGCTCCGCCTCCGCCATCCGCTCCTGCATTTGCCGCGGCGTATCCGCCGTTACCGTCACCGCGACCAACGTTGTCTTGCCGCTTGTCGTTTCCATGGTCCCTGCCGTCACAACACCGGCCCACGTTCCTTCTGTTGCTCCACAATGCTCAGAATCCGGTTGATCGCGTCCACCAGCGCCATCGCCGACGCCTCGATGATGTCCGTGCTCACGCCGCGGCCGCGAATCCGCCGGCTGTCGTGCTCCACCTCGATCGTCACCTCGCCCTGCGCGTCCTTGCCGCCCGTGATCGCCTTGAGCGCATAATCCCGCAGCCGCACCGTGATCCCCGCGATCCGCTGGATCGCCGAGTACGCCGCATCCACCGGCCCGTCGCCCGTCGCCGCGTCCTGCAGCAGAATCCCGTCCTGGAGGTTCCGCATCCGTACCGTCGCCGTCGGGATCACGCCCGTCCCCGCCGTCGTCTGCACGCTGTCGATCTCCCAGACCTTCACCACCGTCCGGCTCATGTCGTCCACGATCGACGCCAGGTCCTCGTCGAAGATCTCCTTCTTCTTGTCCGCCAATACCTTGAACCGATCGAACGCTTCCGTCAGCGCCTCGTCGTCCAGGTGGTAGCCCAGCTGCTCCAGCCGCTGCCGCAGGGCGTGCCGCCCCGAGTGCTTGCCCAGCACCAGCTTGCTCGCCGGGATCCCCACGTCCAGCGGGTTCATGATCTCGTACGTCGCCGGGTTCGCCAGCATCCCGTGCTGGTGGATCCCCGACTCGTGGCGCAAACGCGTTGTCGCCCACGATCGCCTTGTTCGGCTGCGGCCGGATCCCCGTCAAACTCGCCACCAAGTGGCTCGTCGGGTAGATCCGCTTCGTGTCGATGTTCGTGCGGAACGGCAGCTTGTCCTGCCGCGTCCGCAAGGCCATGACCACCTCTTCCAGGGCCGCGTTGCCCGCCCGCTCGCCCAGGCCGTTGATCGTGCACTCCACCTGCCGCGCCCCCGCCTCCACCGCCGCCAGCGAGTTCGCCACCGCCAGACCCAGGTCGTTGTGGCAGTGTACGCTGATCACCGCCTGCCGGATGTTCTTCACGTGCTCGATCAGGTACCGGATGATCCCCGCGTACTCGGAGGGGAACGAGTACCCCACCGTGTCCGGGATGTTCACCGTCGTCGCCCCCGCCTCGATCGCCGCCTCCACCACCGCCGCCAGGAACGGCAGCTCCGTTCGGCTGGCATCCTCCGGGCTGAACTCCACGTCCTCGACGAACGTCCGGGCCAGCTTCACCCCGTCCACGCTCATCTTGATGATCTCTTCCTCCGCCCGCTTCAGCTTGTACTTGCGGTGGATCTCGCTGGTCGCGCAGAACACGTGGATCCGCGGCTTCTCCGCCCCCTTGACCGCCTCGCCCGCCCGCACGATGTCCTTGTCCATGCACCGCGCCAGCCCCGCCACGCTGCACCGCCGGATGATCCCCGCGATCTCGTGCACCGCCTCGAAATCGTCCGGCGAGGCGATCGGGAAGCCGGCCTCGATAATGTCCACGCCCAGGGCCTCAAGTGCCCGCGCAATCTCGATCTTCTCCTTGCGGTTCAGCGACGCCCCCGGGCACTGCTCCCCGTCCCGCAGCGTCGTGTCGAAGATCCGAATGGGCTGGACTTGCTGCCCTTCCGTGCCGGTACCTTCCCGTTCCATGTTCCTTACCTCTGACTGGACCAGCCGCCTTGTTCCCGGGTCCCTGGTCGGCTGGCTTACCGGGACCTCACCATATAAACAAAAAACCCTACGCCTGTCTCGCGTAGGGTTGTCCGTGATTCCCTGGTTTTTGCTGCTGTACAGATCAGGTACTACATCGGAGTCCTACGCGCCCCTAAGGCGCAGTCGAAGGCCCAGCAGGAGGGTCCCCTGCCTTGCGACGATCCGGCTGTCTTTGGATGTCCGCTGGCACATTCGACAATGACTCCGACCAAGTCTTGCCTATACTATCGGCCATCGACCCAGCCGTCAATTCCAATGTTTGCGCACCCGTCGACACAATCGCCCGATCTTCAGCGCCTCCTCGCCCGACCCCTCGCTGTCCCAGCCAACAGAGGTTCATGTAATAACGGACTGATTCAATAACCCGCTTGTATGGGTGCCACTGGCAGATTGTCTGCCAGTGCCGCTGTTTTCGAAACAATCCATGAATCAGCCAGCATTTGTCCTATATATCTTTTGCCGCTACTTTGCCTGCCGTGCCCACGTCCGACGCCTCTTTAGCAAAAATCAGTGAGCCGCTCTTGCATGCCACAATATAAGCTGTTATGATGAAACGAGTTATATGGGATCGTCCGGCGTAGTGGCCCGCGGGCCGCATCTGCCCGTCCGATCTTGTGGTCCGTGGAGGGAAGTACCTGCGGTGACGGCCGTTTTCGTTCGCGGCAGGATTGCTGAAAAAAGCCCTTGCCGACGAGAAGGTCTTGTATTACTATAACTTGCAGTCGCGGGCAGTTCGGGTTACACTCGCGACGCACATCAAGTTAGAGTCGTTTGTGGTCGTGGTGAGCATCTCTAACCGATGAAAGATGCCTGCATTCGCGGGCGCAGTCGCAAAACAGGGGTTGGCGATGGCAACGGTAACGAAGAAAGAACTGATCGATCGCATTGCCGAGCGGACGGGGAACAAGCGCGTGGTCGTCAAGCGCATCATCCAGAACTTTCTGGACGAGGTCATTGGCGAACTCTCCCATGGCAACCGCCTGGAATTCCGCGACTTCGGTGTCTTCGAGGTCAAGGAACGCGCACCCCGCATCGCGCAGAACCCAAAGACCATGGAGAAGGTCAAAGTCCCGGCCAAGGCCACCGTCAAGTTCAAGGTCGGCCGGATGATGAAGATCAAACTCCACGACGATCAGGACCTCGTGCTCGATGGCCAGGCCAAGTCCGGCCTGCGCCATGCCGTCGCACATGGCCGGCCTCCAACCGCCGGCTGCCCAGGCCTGACGCTCGTCTCAACGCCAGCTGTCAGCGCACCTTTGCGCTCCGTTGCGTCCCTGTTTCCGGCCCCACGCCGGTTCCGGAGATTGCATTACCTGTTCCCTGGCCTGGCGCTACTCCCGCAGTGTTTCGGGCACTCACCGCCATCGGCTGTGATCCGTGCAGGCATTCTCCTGCCGCTTCACACGGCCACATTGTCATCCGTTGTTTTCTGTCTTCCGTCCCCCGTCTTTCGCCGTTCGCCCCGCGCCCGCGCCCCGCGACCCGTCTTTCGCCGTTCGTCCCGCGTCCCGCGACCCGTGACCCGGCCGTTGCTCCTTGTCTCCGTGTCTGTCGTTACTCCTTACCGGACCTTCCGACTCCCGCCGCCCCAATATCTTGTATCCATACGCGCCTTTCCCCCGTACTTCTCGATCTCCCTCTTGTCCTTTCCTCCTCCGCAAGATAACTTGGTGGTATTCGTGACTGCGGCAGGGATCGGATCCGGCCGGCACGCTTCACCGCCTTGGTCGGCCATGGCATTTTCGGACGTTGGCGGCTTCTGATGGCTCGAAACAACACCCGGGTCTACCTGACACCCCCCAAGGTGCTCGCCGCGATGCTCATCTTCTCCGCGGTCTGCATGCTTATCCCCCGCAAGTGGGACAAGAGCGACACCATCAAGCAGGCCGCTCAGCCGCTCACCCCTCTGCAGGGCCTCCTGACCCGCACGACCAACTGGGCCGCCCAGCCCGATCCCCCCGCAGCCCCAGACTCCAAGACCACGCTCGACCAGCAGATGCTCGAAGGCCAGCTCCTCGCCCTCGCCGAAGAGGCCCGCAATCTCCGACAGCGCAATGCCGAACTCGCCGGACTCCGCCAAAACGGCTACATCCCCCGGCGACTCGGCCAGCTCATCGCCGCCGATGTCATCAGCTCTGACAGCCTCGCCTATCGCTCCGTCGCCGAGATCAGCCTCGGCCGCAAGGATGGCGCCGCCAAGGGGCAGTGGGCCGCCAGCGCCCTCTTCCTCGACCGCGGCAGCCGGGACGGCCTCAAGACCAGCCACGACGTCTTCACCGTCGAGAGCCTCGTAGGCCAGGTCGTCTGGGTCGCGCCGCGCACCTCCCGCGTGCAGCTGCTCACCGACCCAGCCAGCCGCCTCTCCGTCCGCATCGCCCGCATCCAGCCCAACAATCCCATCGGCGTTACCTACGCCCCCGGCACGCACCTGCTCGAAGGCACCGGCCGCGGCATGATCATCCAGCAGGTTGACTACCGCCTCACCGAGTCCGGCCAGGTCGCCGTCGGCGACCTCGTCCTCGTCGAGCCCAACCCCAACCTCCCCGAGGCCGCCATCTCCCTCCGCCGCGCGGGCCGCATCACCGAGATCAAGCCCGGCTCCTCCCCAGCCGACCGCACGCTCCAGGTCGCCCCGCTCTTGAAACTCGACTCGCTCCAGCACGTCTACGTCTTCGACCCCACCCCTACGCAGTGAACAAGGTCCGCGATCATCGGGCGGGGTCTGTGAAGCAAGACGCCCGACTATCACCTGAGTAATCCATTGATGCCACTTCAACACCATGTCCCCGAGCACTCGGGTCAACGGGAAGGCGAATGTTGAGAGAGCAAAGGGAGTGGGGGCAAGGTCTTCCCGGCAACGAGAAACCGAGATGGAGAATGTCGGTCGCTGTCAGGTTCTGGCACTACAATGAGACTATTGTTGCCTGGAACTGACCTACGTGTTACCATCCTAATAGCTTGTTCACCGAAGCGATGCGTGCTTCACCCGTCTGTGCTCAGATGCAATGTGGGAAGAACCGCGCGCGGCCACAGTTATTGGCCGGAATTGAGGCGGACACACTATATGCCAATCGTTTCCGAAACCAAGGTGGAGACCGATATCCAGAGGTACCATGCGTGCCTGAACGAGTTTGTGCAAGGAGTGCTAGCCCACCGACCAGATGACATCGTCTGTATTGTTCTCTATGGTGGTTTGGTTCGAGACGGGAACCCCATTCCAGGCTGGTCCGACATCGACATCATAGTAGTGTTTGAAAATATCACTAAGCGGAGCGGTCTGACGCTGTCGCACTTGCTCGAGCTCACCGAGGAGAAATTCGGCATTCGGATTGACCTCACGCAGCTTGACCAACGGTGGCTTACAGACCAGCGTCTGTTGTCAAGCTTCTACAACAGCGAGGTCATCAATGCTCTCTCGATGCGCCCCGGCGTAAGCAGGATTATCTATGGGACCTTGCCACATGTATCGTTCTCCAAAGAGCAGGAAAGGGCGGCCGCCCACTTCTACATCAGCCATACACTCGTGGCGGTGCGTCGCTATCTACTCGAAAACGCCATGCGGCGTCCCGCTCAACAGGATATCGTGATTTCCGTCGCGAGGGTGACCCGGTGGGTCTTCTCGATCATTCGTGCGTCGCTGCGGCTATTTGACGTCTACGTACATCCCTATGGACCTTCTTTGGACCAAGTGAAGGTTCTCTTCCCTGGAATCGATCTGACTGTCCCGTATGTACTCCTGCGCATGCGAGAGGCTCCGACAACGATATGGGCGGACCACTCGCTTTTTATATCGATCGAAACTTTTCTCGAGGAATATGTCACCGTCGTTTTGCGTGGGGCTCCGAACCACCATCACAGTCAATCAGCTGGATAGAGGGCGAAACCATGCAGCCAGTGAATTATGTCAGGGTATTCATTGCTAGCCCGTCCGACGTTACTCGAGAGCGGGATGCGACCGTGCAGGTGATCAACGAGTGGAATGCTGCCAACTCACCCGGACAACGAGCCGCAATTGAGGCAGTCAGGATGGAAACGCACGCTCAGGCGGCCCTTGGGGACCATCCTCAATCGCTGATTAACCGTCAGTTGCTAGATCGCTGTGACCTCTTGGTTGCGATCTTTTGGTCGAAGCTCGGATCTCCAACACCGAGGGCGGAGTCGGGGACGGTCAGCGAAATCCGTGAGTTCTCTAGGATGAAGGGACGAGAGAATGTTCTTCTCTTCTTCGCAGACAGGAGCTTTCCCAGTGACGCCGATTTGAAGGAATTGGGGCGGTTGAGGAAATTCAAGGATGTAATGAAGAGCAAGGGGCTCTTTATCCGGTATGGCGATCTTGAGGAGTTTCGTGCGCGGCTGCGGCAGCAACTAGACATGAGATTGCAGGCGTTCGCCATACCCCAGGGCGTGCTTGTGAGCCATGGGGTGCCGATGGTGGCGCTGGAGTCAGACGGAGCCGGTACGAGGATAGACGAATTCCGTTCGTTGCGGACTCAGGCGAAACACTCCTTGTATGTGATGGGCGTTGGGATGACCTTGTTTTCAGCGGACGTGACCTTGATGCACTCGCTGATGAGAAAGGGACTGTCGGTCAGGCTGCTGATGATGGACCCTGACATTGTGGCATCCTCCCGAGCCCGTCGTGCGCGGGGGGATTCGCCGGATGTTAGCATTATGGAGAATGCGTTCTCCTCGTATTTTGCACGTCCAGGATACGGTGACGACGTACGTTCCTCGCTTGTCCGCCTCAAGGAACGCGTCACGGAGGTGAACGCCTTCGCTCCTGGTGGGAATATCGAGCTTCGGACCTACCCGTACTTCGTCCCTGTGAACTTCACTGCCATAGACGAACTGAAGTCGGGGAAGATCCTACTGGAGTTCTGCCTCCCTTGTTCCGATCAACGACTCCGAATGCTGATCTCAAAGAGTCGTGATCGAGAGTTGTTCGATCGCGTGATGGCGAACTGCGAGCGTCTCTGGGCCGTGTCCAGGCGCGTGGCATCAGCCCCAACTGCTGCGAGAAGATGACTATGGCTTTTCGGAGAAAAGAACAGATAACGTTTCTTCTCACCCCCCTCTGCAATCTCTCATGCAGGTACTGCTACATGCCGAGATGGTCGGGTCCGCGAGAGTTACTTCTCGATACGGAGTTCGCACGCGCAGGGCTGCGTGACTTCTTTACCCAAAGCGGGTCACGAACGATCCGCTTTTTTGCGCCGGAGAACCGACGCTTGCTTTTTCGCGGATGGCCGAGATCTGGGGCATTGCGAAGGAAACGGCCGGTCACCGCCTCCGAACGGAACTAGAAACTAACGGCTACTTCGACTCAGAAGTCGCCGAATGGGTGGCACATCACGTGGATTACCTGTGGATTTCCTGCGATGGGTGGCCGACCCTACAGGATTTGCAGCGCCCCCGGAAGGATGGCAACCCGTCCAGCGACGTTGTGTTAACCAACATCAGACGGTTCGCTGACACCCCGGATATTCAGTTTGGCGTTAGGGTGACCATCGAAGGTTCTAATCTGGATCGGCAGACGGATCTGATTGAATACTTTCGCGATCTCGGGGTAAAGGCCGTTGCGGCTTCACCCACGTACCATTCGGTGGCGAATCCCGCTGTTGTGACGCCTTCTCTTCTCCGTTTTGCCGAGCATTTTGTACCCGCGTTCAACCGAGCAAGGGACCTTGGGATGCTGTATCTGACTCTCCTCACTGTCAACTTCGATGAGGAAGTGGACATCTACTGCCAAGCAAGTATCCCAACTCCACGTCTGACTCCGGATGGGTTCGTGTCTTGCTGCGACTGGGCGGCGTTTGGCTCACCAGATCTCTGTGTCCGTTCGCAGCAGGACCTCATCTACGGTCGGTACGACAAGGCGTCTGCACGCATCTTGTATGACGAAGACAAGATACAACGCCTGCGGAAGCGTTGTGTTTCGTACCTATCAAAGTCAACTTGTCGCGGGTGCGCAGTTATACGCAATTGTGCGGGGGGGTGTCTAGGCAAGATGATGGCGGCTACGGACGATCTGTACGGCGTATCGCCAGATTGGTGCGAAGCAGTCCGATACCTGTTCAGAGAGTCCCCGGTGAAGGATGGCCTGTATAAGGTACTCCACCCCTGACAAGCACGAGGGACGAATGGACGGAGTGGAATCACGGCGCAGCGGCCGAATCTGCAGATCCCGCCGTCGCCGCCCTCGACGCTCGCCTACTGTGCCGGCTGCGTCGCCGGCCCACTCGTACTCGTCGCCGCTTCCGCCGCCGTCGTCGCCACCAGCGGCGCCCCGGTCAGCTGCGCAAATCCGCCGCCTGATCCCGCGGGCACTTCAAATCGAACGGCGTCGGCACCGGCTGCTTGCACGGCGCGGCGTCAAACGTCAGCCCGAACGGCGGCCGCTTGCCCGGCTCCCCATCGCTGCACATCGCCTGCCACGGCGGGTTGACCACCACGCTCACCGGCAGGGCGATCGTGTTGAGCAGCCACCGCGCGTCGCAGTAGGGGAACACCACCAGGTCCGCCCATGTCAGGCCAACCGGGCAATGGCTGTTCACCGCCCCGACGTTCTCGAACTCGTCCTCGAAATACAGCGGGCCGTGCTGGACCACCGTCGGCGAGTAGTAGCTCGCCATCGGCTGCCAACCCCGCTCGTGGATCGCCGCCTGCGCCCGGAATCATCCACGAAGAGGCTGCTGGGGGTTGCTTCCATGCCCGGCGTGACAGCCGCCTCAGTGATGATCAGCGGCCTGCTGCACCCCGGCGGCACCTGCGTGCAGCCCTTCTGTGGGTCCGCCTTTTTCGATGAAGCACACCCCGCCGACAGGACGATCCCCAATGCCATCAGTCCAGCCGCCGTCCAGACAGCCACGCCCGCGCCAACGCCTGTCCGTCGCATCGTCGACTTCCTTTCCACCCGCCACTCTCGCCAGCCGCTACCCACCACCGCCGACCGCTGACCGCTGACCGCTGACCCCTGACCGCTCGCCCCTCGCCCCTCGTCCCTCGTCCCTCGTCCCTCGTCCCTCGCCCCTTCCTACGTCTCCTCCACCTCCATCGCGTAGTTCGGCGATTCCTTCATTACGAGTATATCGTGCGGGTGCGATTCCACCACCCCGGCGTTCGTCACCCGGACAAACCGGCTCTTTTCCCGCAGCTCCTCGATCGTCCCCGCCCCGCAGTACCCCATCCCTGCCCGCAGTCCGCCCACCATCCGGTATACGAACTCGCTCAGCTGCCCGCGGTACGGCACCCGACCTTCCACGCCTTCCGGCACCAGCTTGTCTTTCTTGTCCTGGCCGTACCGATCGTGGCTGCCGTGGACCATCGCCCCCAGCGAGCCCATCCCACGGTATTCCTTGAACCGCCGCCCCTTGTAGATCACCACTTGCCCCGGGGCCTCGTCCAGCCCGGCAAACAGCGAGCCGATCATCACCGACCGCGCCCCAGCCGCAATCGCCTTCGTGATGTCCCCGCTGTAGCGGATGCCGCCGTCCGAGATCACCGGCACGCCCGCCGGCTCGCACACGCTGACCACCTGCATCACCGCCGTAATCTGCGGCACGCCCACCCCGCTGACCACTCGAGTCGTGCAGATCGAACCCGGCCCGATCCCCACTCTCACCGCGTCCGCCCCGGCGTCCATCAGGGCCTTGGCGCCCTCGGCGGTGGCTACGTTGCCAGCCACCACCTCAATCTTGAACTGCTTCTTGATGTTCTTGACCGTCTCGATGACGTTCTTCGTGTGGCCGTGGGCACTGTCGACGGTGATTACGTCCACGTCCGCCTTGATCAGGGCAGCCGCCCGGTCGTAGTCGAACACGCCGATGCCCGCCCCCACCCGCAGTCGCCCCCGCTTGTCCTTGCACGACATCGGGAACAGCCGCATCTTCTCGATGTCCCGCATCGTAATCAGCCCCGCCAGCCTCCCGTTGCCGTTGACCAGCAGGAGCTTCTCGACCTTGGCGTGGTTCAGGATCGCCTCGGCCTCCTCCAGCGTTGTGTCCGGCTTGGCCGTTACCAGGTTGCTGCGGGTCATCACCTCGTCGATCCGCTTGTCGTAGCTCTCCAGGAACTTCATGTCCCGGCGGGTCAGGATGCCGACGAGCTTCCCTTCATCCGTCGTGATCGGCACGCCCGACACGTTGTGCAGGTGCATGACCTCCCGCGCCCTGGAGACCGAGTCGCTGGGCCGCAGCGTGATCGGGTCCAGGATCACCCCGCTCTCGCTCCGCTTGACCTTGTAGACCTCGCGCGCTGCGCATCCGCCGGCATGTTCTTGTGGATGATCCCGATCCCGCCCTCCTGCGCCAGGCGCAATCGCCAGCGCCGACTCCGTCACCGTGTCCATCGGCGCCGAGAGCAGCGGGATGTTGATGGAAATGCCGCGCGTCAGCTTGGACCGGACATCCACCTGTCGGGGGACCACTTCGCTGTAGGCCGGGACCAGCAGGACGTTATCGAAAGTGACCGCGTCGCCAAGCATCTTTTCGCTCAGGTTCATGGAGTCTACCCCAGATCATGTAGCAATCTGCTTATCTTACTGATCCCTGGCGGACCGTCAAATGTTGACTCCTGGCAACATAGAGTTGATTTCCGGCAACTTTTGGTCGGGTCGACCAGACCAGCCCGTATAATCCCACGTAGAAAAATGAAAAAAAACGCCGGATTTTTCTCGTCCTTTCCGCCGGCCTTTTCGACAGGAAATCTATGTGGCCGAACGCCTCTCCATTCTGACTTACTCACAAAGCGCCTGGCGGTCCTGGAGGCACTCCTCGGACCTGGCTGGCTCGCCCGTCCCCACGACGCAACTCCAACCGCCGGATCGCACCCCGACTCGCAAGACCCCTGGCAATCCATGGAACGCCGCTATGGCGACCTGGTCGCCTGGTTGGAACCCGGACTCGATTACCTCTGCCGACTCCGGGGGCGTACCGTAACCAGCCCGGCCCAGCCAGCTGCCGGCCGAGAGCTGCAAATGACCGGCCAGGAGCTGAAAACGACCGGCCCGGCGCCTGCAGCGCGCGCACTTCGGAGTGCCGGCGTCGCTTCCTCGACCGACCATACCCTCTTCGACCCAGCCTTGCCGCCACATGACGCCCCCGTGGCTTTGATGCATGCCATGCGGAGTGGACTGCTTGTAAGTCCTGCTGGAATAGATACTTACTGTGGCGTAATGGCCTGGGACCTGCTCCATGGCATCGTGCCGTTCCTTGCCTGGCTCTACTGCCTTCACGACCTCCGCCTTGCCGCTGGCCTGCCCGCTCCCCGCAGCCTCGTCCTTCTGGCAGCGATTCCAGGTGCCGGCAAGTCCGTTGTTTGCAGTATGTTGGAGCAGTTCTCCCGGTTGCTCAAGAACTTCCCGTCCATCCAGGCCATCGGCATGGATGGCTGGCACCTCCCCAACGCCGTCATCCAGGCCCGTACCATCCGCGACGAGTCAGGCCGGACCGTACCCCTGGCCAGTCGCAAGGGATCGCCGGATTCCTTTGATGTGAAAGCACTTACACGCGACCTCCGCGCCCTGTTGTCCGCCGGTCCCGCAGCCCGGCTGCCGGTCTACGACCGCAGCCGCCACGAACCCCTGGCCGATGCCATCCACGTGGACGCCCCCATCGTGTTGTTGGAAGGCAACTACCTGCTGATGCAAGCTCAGGGTTGGCAGGAGGTTGGCCATTCTGGCGTCCGGTGCGGTTTGGCTGGATGTACCGCTCTTGCTGGCTTGTCGGTCCATCCAGCAGCGTCACATCGCGGCAGGCCGGTCACCCGAAGAGGCCCAGGCCAAGTGGCTGGGCAATGACGGCCCCAACGCCGCCATCGCCCTCCGCAGCCGCAACTCCGCCGATGCCGTCCTGTATCTGGATGCCTTCCGCCGGATGCACTTTGCTCACAGGCTGTAGCCGCGATGTTGCTATTTGTAAACATCGATCGGATGGTCATTTACACGACACGCTGCCGCGGCGCATGCCTGACTCGCCCGGCGCGAGCCGTAACATGCCTTCCCATGGTCCTGGAGTTTTCCGAGCCGTTGAGCCGATAACTTTTGTGAATGCCGGATTTCTTCGCGTAATCCGGGATGTGCCATGTGTATCGTGGCAGCCAGGCAGCGGATCTGGCCGGTTCACCCGGCAGCTTGGCCGGTTTGATTTGTCCCGTTGGCGAGGTAAAGTTGTTTTGTCGCTTCTGCAGGAGGTGGGGAAGGACAGATTCGCAGCCACCGTTTCCGCAACGCAACTGACCGTTCTCTTTTGGAAACATCGAGGCCCCTGATTTGCGGACCGGCGCGGTCCGCCGGGTCCGCAAACCGAGTCGACCGAGGCGTACCGCAGCCGCAGAATCCGCTTATTCGGAAATGACACCTTGAATTCCCTCAAAGATCGGTGGTGGCGCGGCCGACGACATGCAAAATCCATGGATTTGGCCCATTTCCGGGTCTCTGGACGAGCGGATGGCATCCAAATTGCTAGTATACGGTTACTGGATGACTGGGTAGGACGAACATGGCTACAAGCACGGTGACAACTCGACAAGAGCGGCGGACGCACCGCAGGCTGGAAATACGCCTGCCGTTGCAGTATTGCCCTGTTGACGACACAGGGATGAACGTCTGCCGTACCGTCACGCGCAACATCAGTACCGGCGGGTTATATTTTGAGACGGATGATGTCGACCTCAAGCCCGGCACCCTGATCAATCTCGAGTCTGACGATCCCGCCCGGCGAGGGGTATTCCCCGTACCAGGGCCGCATTACCGGCGTGGGCGAGGTCATGCGAGTCGATGCCCCCGACGCAGTCAGCGACGGGGTGCCCCGGCCGATCGGTGTGGCCACACGGTTCCGTGAGGGTCTTAGGCTGTCGTTCTAACAAGCATCCGGAGTAGCCGAGGCCGCTACGGGAGCAGTTGGAATATCGAGGTGGCGGCGTCAGGCGGATGGCAAGCGCCGCTTTTCTCATAGCAGCAAACTGCAGACATCCGGTGCCTTCGGGGCCGGATGTTTGTTTTGGGAGTGGATGACAGGCCGCATGGATGTCCGCCGCAACGAATCAACCCTCTCTCCCGTTGCGATCATCACCATCGTCGTTTGCACCATCGCCGCACTGGCCCTGTGGTCGCTCGGCATCCGGCAGGCCGTTGCGCTCCTGGCCGGCGGGGACCGCACGGCCTGGTCGAAGGTTGTGGCCTTTGCCGGGTTCATCGTCTTCGGCGACCTGGTGGGCACGCGGATCTCGGATGCGCCGCGGCACACGCGTTGGCAGACGGTCGAGCGGGCAGTCGTCACAGCCATCGCCGGCCTGATCTTGGCCATCAACGCCCGCGCGCTGATCGCCGGGGTGAACCTGCTGCTTCCCCAGGCGGGGACCTGGAGCCTGGCGAACCTGCTGCGGGCCGCGCTGATGTACGTCCTGGGCGCGGTCTTCGTGTCCGGCTGCTACACGCTGTTTGTCCCCGGCCACTTCGCCCGCAAGGCCGCCAGGCGGAACCAGCCGGGGGAGGGGCCAGCGATCCTGGCCAAGTACACGCTCAGCCGGCAGGTCATCAAGACCTGGAACGGGATCAAGGGCCGCTGGTCGGTGGTGCTGGCCAACTACTGGTACATGAACCTGCTGCCCTGGGGCTGGCTGACATCCGACGTGGGCTTCGGGATCGTCTCCTGCTGCATCAACATCTACACGGCGTACAAGTCGACGAGCCGGGACTTGGATGCGCCGTTTGCGCAGCGACTGACGGGCCGGCTTCTGAACGGCGGGCGGCGTACGGAGGTCAAGACCGGGGGGGCCGAGACGACGTAACGTGGCCGTCGCACCGTATCGAACCACTTCCGCCTGGACCATGACCAGTTCTATCTATGCTGCTTGGCTTTCAATAGTAACAGGACACCCCAGGCCACAAGCAAACTTGCGGTGGGGACGATCACCACTCGGACTGTGAGGATCCCCAGGAGCGCCTCTCGGGTCATGACCGGGGGTCGAATGGCTTGGTATGGGAGAGAGATACATGCAGCGATCACTCCGCCTAGAAGCACTCCCTGAGCCGCTACGCCGGTAGCCACCCGCAATGCGCCGAGCTGTGCCTCGGAGAAACCCATTGCGTAGTACACAGCCGGTCCTACCCCGGCTGCTAGCAGTGCGAGCACATGCCGTAAGGTTGCGGGATCGTCCCAACGACCTGCAAACGGTGGCGGGACTAGAAGCACGGCGATCCCGCTGAAGACGGCGTACACAAGAGCCACACGCGCCTTGCGCGACCGCAGCATGCTTTCCGTGACCGCGTTCCGGTCCGCAAAGAACCCTGGCGGCAGTGCTGGCACTGGGGCGTGTGCGCCTGCAGCGAATGCCGCAGCAATATCCCGCTTCGGGCTCGATTGCGGAACGAACCACGATATGACCATAGCCAGAATGAACGCCCCCAAAATGTTAGCGCAGACCTCCGCCACAGTCGGCTCCCACCGAATCGTCTCTCCCTCTTTGCACTGGGGACAGAACCACCCGTCACACGTCTGCTGCACCATGATAAACGCAGTCCACGACCACGGAACGGTCATGCTTTGGGATGGCGTTGCCGGACCGACTGTCGCCATTTGGCTCGTCGCAGCCTGAGTAGTCGCGGGCGCACCTATCGCTGGCATGCTGGCTGGTGAACCAGTGCAGCTGTGCGATCGAGAGAGGGAGTGGGCACTTGAGGGTCTACTTGCAGTTTTCGCCTGAACTCGTCGAGCAGGCCTTTCCGAACGACGCTCTCGTAGAAGCCGCACACAGGTTTCCTGACGTTGGGCACACGCTGCAGGAGGTGCCCGAGAAACAGTAGAACCACAAACAGGATCCAGAACCAACGCGAGCTGAGTGAGTCCAAGATCAGACGGCCGATTGGTGGCATTTACATGTCCTCCTACAGCAGTCGGTTGGGCGCTCGGCAAGAGAGATGCATGGTCAAGACCGTTGTGCCTGTTCGGAGCTTCGCCCAGCCGGGACGCCAAGACAGTTGGGGGCACACTATTGGGCGATGCAGAGGCCTGTCAACGCAAGTGACAGCGGATGACACTAACTAGCGAACCGGCAGCCATTCGAAGTGCTTGGTTCGGCGTAGAGGCCATCCTATAGGGCATCTCTTGGGGCACACGGTAGCAGGCCAGGTGGCCCGTATGACGGGAGAGTATTCTCGGACCTGCCGCCCGTCCCTAGACGGGCGCCTGCTCGTTCGGCTCCAGCAGGCCGTAGCGTTTCATTTTCTTGTACAAGGTCGTCCGGTTGATCTTGAGGACCTCGGCGGTCGACTGGCGGTTCCAGTTGTTGGCCCGCAGCGCCAGCTCGATGATCCGCTTCTCCGGGTCCTCCAGGGCACGCTTCAGCGAGACCGGCTTGTAGTTGGCCTCGGGCGTCTTGTCCGACTGCACGTGGTCGGACAGGTTGCTGGGCAGGTCGCTCACCTCCACGTACTTGCTCTTGCTCAGCACCACCGCCCGCTCCACCACGTTCTCGAGCTCGCGGACGTTGCCCGGCCAGTTGTACCGCTGCAGGTACTCCATTGCCTTTTCCGTGAAGCCCAGGACCTCCCGGCCGTTCTGGGCGTTGTACTTGCGGAGGAAGTGCTCGGCCAGCAGCGGGATGTCGCCGATGCGTTCGCGCAGGGACGGCAGGCTGATGGTCACGACGTTGATGCGGTAGTAGAGGTCCTGGCGGAAGCGGCCCTCGGCGACGTCCTTGATGAGGTTGGTGTTGGTGGCCAGGATGACGCGGACGTCCACCGCCTTGGTCTCGTTGGAGCCGACCGGTTCGAACTGGCGCTCCTGCAGCACGCGGAGCAGCTTGATCTGCAGGCCGGGGGTGGCCGTGCTGATCTCATCCAGGAAGATCGTGCCGGTGTCGGCCGCCTGGAACTTGCCCATCTTGTCGATCACGGCACCGGTGAAGGACCCCCTGACATGCCCGAACAGCTCCGACTCCAGCAAACTCTCGGGGATCGCCCCGCAGGCCAGCTCGACGAAGGGTTTTTCGTTGCGGCGGCTGTGGGCGTGGATCGCTCGGGCGATCATGCTCTTGCCCGTGCCGGACTCGCCCAGGATCAGGACGGTGGTCTTGGAGTCGGCCACCGACTCGATCAGGTCGAAGACCTTGAGCATCTTGTAGTCCTGGCCGACGATGTTCTGCAGCTGGTAGCGGTGCTCGAGCTGCTGGCGCAGAGTGCGGTTCTCACGGATCAGCGACTGTTGTTGAAGGGCCCTTTCGACGGCCAGGCGGAGCTCGTCATCGATGATGGGCTTGGTGAGGTAGTCATAAGCCCCCATCTTGATGGCCTCGACGGCGCTGTCGATGGTCCCGTAGCCGGTGATCATGATCACGACGGTTTCGGGGAACTTCTGTTTGCAGAGGCGCAGCAGCTCAAAGCCGCTGGAGCCGGGCATGTTCACGTCGGTGATGGCGACGTTGAACTCCGCCCGTTCCATCGCGCTGACCGCCTCTTCGTACGTGCGGGCGATGTCGACGAGATACCCCTCCAGGCGGAGGAACTCCTGGAGCGAATCCAGGATGATGTCGTCGTCGTCTACGACCAGAATCCGTGCTTTGGACTCGGCCACGATTGCAGCTCCTTGCGCTAGTCAGACCGCCGCCGGCGGGGGCGAACCCGCGGCGGCCACTACCGGACCGCGGCCATCGTGCCGCTCTCGATTGGCACGACGACCGTGAATCGTGCACCACCCTCCGGCCGCTTCTCCGCGAAGATCCGGCCGTTGTACTTCTCTATAATGTCCTTGCAGATCGCCAGTCCCAGCCCGGTGCCCTGGCCGTTCGGCTTGGTGGTGAAGAAGGGCTGGAAGATCTGCTCGGTGTTTTCGGGCAGGCCGACGCCGGTATCCTCGAAGGCGACGACGACCTCGCCGTTGATCAGGCGCGTGGTGATCGTGAGGGTGCCTCCGCCGGGCATGGCGTCGACGGCGTTCTTGATCAGGTTGCAGAAGACCTGGAAGAGGTTGCTGCCGACCCGCAGCGGGGGCATGACGCCTTCCATGTTGCAGACGATCGTGACTCCCTTGCGGATGGCCTTGTCCTGCATGGCGTTGACGGCATCCTCGACGTAGCGGTTGACGTTGGCCTCGTCGTAGGTGCCGTAGGAGCTGCGGGAGAACTCGAGCAGCTCGCCCAGGATCTGGACCATCCGCGTCAGGCCCTTGCGAGCCTCCGTCAGGTAGCGAACAACATTGTCCTGGCCGCCCCCGCTCTCGCAGACGCGGATCCCCAGGTTGATGTACCGCATGATACCGTCGAGAGGGTTGTTCAGCTCGTGGGCGACCTTGGCCGCCAGCTTGCCCACCGCCGCCAGGCGTTCCGAGACCGCCAGCCGCCGTTCCATGCTCAGCCGGGACGTGACATCCTCGATCACCAACAGTCCGCCGATGGTCCGCCCGCTGGCCACGTCATCCAGCGGCGTGCAGACCATATTCAGAATCCGAGTTTCAGAGGATGAAAGCCGACAGGCTGACGCTGTCGTAGTGGCTCTGGCCGCGCTGTTCGATGGCGGTGCGGAGCTCGATGGTCCAGTTCTGGAATTTGCTCTCGATGGTGGCCTCGGCCAGGATGTCGCAGATGCGGTTGCCGGGCGGCAGCATGACAGTGGCGGCCTGGTTGCGGAGGATAACGTTGAGTTCGGGGTCGATGACGATAACACCGAGGGAGAGGCTGTGGAACACGTGCTCAGCGATGTCCCGCAGAGACAGCGTACCCCCTGGGGGGACATGTTTGTCCGGGGGCAACTGGATCACTGACCGCTGAGCGTCAGCCATGCAACACCCATTGTAGATCTGCCGGGATGCCTGCCGCAGTGGTCTGAGAACCGGCAGATGCCTCCACCCTTACGCTTCAGTCGTTCTGTCGACAAAAAACAACATTGACTGAAACCGGCAACACAAAAAAGCATCACCTGCATTAAAAGTACACGCCAGACACACCTTCTGTCAACTGAAAATGTTGATAATTAGCAACGTCGGGCCATTTTGTGCAGCAATCGTCGTATGGTGTCGCCAATTCGTAGTCGTGTCCTGGGCGCTACTTGTGAGGCCATGTTGATCGTAGTAAACAGAATCGCCGATGTGTCGGTTTTTTGCCTCATGTCGGTTTGTTTCGTAGGTTATTGAAGAGTCCCCGCCATTCCAGGAAAAGGCGGCGACATCTGCCGATGCTAACGGCAGGTGTCCCGTACGGGATCGCGCCGGAGATGAGATATGGCAGGTTTGATCGGACAAATACTGGTCGACATGGGATTGCTGGAGCCCTGGCAGGTCGACAAGATTATGGAGCATCAGTGTCGCACTCGACAGCGATTCGGGCAGATCGCCGTATCGTGGGGATGGGCCAAACCTCAGCACATCTGGGGGGCCTGGGCACAGCAACTCGCGACGGAGAATAAGGTTGTGAGTCTCGATGACATCGGCGTGGACACTGCGGCAACCGAGAAGGTGCCGCCCGCGATCGCTCGTCAGTACCAGGTGGTGGCGGTACGTACCTGGGGTGACAACCTGGTCCTGGCTGTGCCGGAGAAGATGGCCGAGCAAGCTCGTCGCGAACTCCCCGCGCTGCTGGCAGGGCACTTGTTCTTCTGTGTGGCTGATCCAGCGCAGGTGCAGACAGCGGTCGAGCGGGCCTACGCGGTGCTGGCAACATGAAGAGGCGTCGAAGCTTCCGCGGGAAGACTGAGCGTACGGCCGGAATGTTCACAGGGATAGACAGGATGAATAGGATGATGGCTGGGCCTTGCGTTTGTCTGTCCCGTCCATCCCTCTAGCTTTGGACTGGCGGACCCGGCCGTCAGGCTTGACAATCCATGCCTGGAAGCCTAGATAAGGGTGCATTAGCTTCTGGGGAATGGTGTAACGGTAGCACGGCTGGCTCTGGACCAGCTAGTCAAGGTTCGAATCCTTGTTCCCCAGTTTTCTGCTCTGCTTCCTCCCCTGTCCACATGACCGTGGGCGCGCTTCGCGGTCCACCCATTCGACAAGCATGGGTCAGGCAGGAGTGTGGCAACCAAAACGGGCTGATCGTGAAATTCTTCTCGGACGTACTTGCCGAGCAGGTCTGGATTTTATAGAAGCATGCCTCCGTAGTCATTGCAGCGGATTTCGGCTCCGTGGGGCAGTGTTCGGGAAGGCCGGTGGCGCCAGGGACCATGCCTCTTGACCAGGGCAGGGCGTTGCACTAGGCTGCCGCGTTCGGTCGGTCACCAGGGCCGCCGGCCCCATATATAGAATGTGTTTGCTGAGGCACAAGGAGCAAGCGATGGCAGTCAAGGTTGGAATCAACGGTTTCGGCCGCATCGGCCGGCTGGTGTTCCGCGTCATGGCCGAGCAGCCCGAGCGAGTTCGACGTCGTGGCGATCAACGACCTGTTCGACGCCGACATGCTGGCGCTACATGCTCAAGTACGACTCGCACGCAGGGCCAGCTTCCCCGGCAAGGTGGTCGCCAAGCAGGCCGCCATCGTCGTCAACGGCAAGGAAATCCCGATCCTGGGCGAGAAGGACCCGGCCAAGCTGCCGTGGGGCAAGCTGGGCGTGGACGTGGTGCTCGAGTCCACCGGGCGGTTCACCTCCCGCGCCGCCGACGGCAAGCCCGGCTACGACAGCCACCTGGCCGCCGGCGCCAAGCGGGTGCTCCTGTCGGCCCCGGCCAAGGACAAGCCGGACGCCACGATCGTGCTGGGCGTCAACGACGACGACGCTCAACGCCGTCGATGAAGACGCGTCTCCAACGCCTCCTGCACGACCAACTCGCTGGCCCCGGCCTGCAAGGTGCTGCACGAGAAGATCGGCATCGTCAAGGGCCTGATGACCACGGTCCACGCCTACACCAACGACCAGGCGATCCTGGACATGCCGTACAAGGACAAGCGTCGCGGCCGCGCGGCCGCCATCAACACCGTGCCCTCGACCACCGGCGCCGCCAAGGCCCTGGGCGAGGTGATCCCGGCCCTCAAGGGCAAGCTGCACGGCTACGCCCTGCGCGTCCCGGTGCCGACCGGCTCGATCACCGACCTGACCTTCGTGGCCGCCCGCAAGACCAGCGTCGAGGAGATCAACGAGCTGATCAAGGACGGCCGCCGAAGGCCCGATGAAGGGCATCATCGAGTACGTGACCGACCCGATCGTCTCCAGCGACATCATCGGCAACCCGGCCAGCTCGATCTTCGACTCCACCAACACCATCGTGCTCGACGGCGACATGGTGAAGGTCACCATGTGGTACGACAACGAGTGGGGCTACTCCAGCCGGACCGCCGACCTGATCGAGAGGATGGCCGCCCTGTAGAGCGCGGCTGATCCAGGGATCGATAGCATTGACAATGGGTCCGCCGGGCGAAGAACCGGCGGACCCATTCTGTTTTTATGAAAGGAGCCTGGCAATGGTCAGCGTCGGGATCGTCGGGGCGGCGGGGTACATGGGCGGCGAGGCGCTGCGGGTGCTGTTGGAACATCCGCACGTGCGCGTGGCCTGGGCGACCAGCCGGTCAGGCGGGCGGATCGAGGACTACCATCCGAACCTGTACGGCTGCGGCGTGGAGCTGATCCATCCGGATGCGGCGACGCCCTGCGACGTGGTGTTCCTGGCGCTGCCGACGGGGGCCTCCATCGAGGCGGCGGCGCGGTTCCTGTCGCAGGGGTGCAAGGTGATCGATCTGGGGGCGGCGTTCCGGCTGAAGGACCGGGGCGTGTGGGAGTCGGTATACGGGCAGGCACATTCGCAGTGGGGGCTCGCAGAGCAGGCGGTATACGGCATCAGCGAGCTGCACGCAGGGCGGATCCGCGAGGCGTCGCTGATCGCCAACCCGGGGTGTTTCGCGTCGGCTGCCATCCTGGGGCTTTCCCCGCTCGTGAAGGCGGGGCTGGTGGATTGCAGCCGGATCCTGGTGGACGGATTGTCTGGTACGGCGGGCATCGGGGCCGACCTGTGCCGGGCGGCGCACCATCCGGAGATCGGCAGCAACCTGGTTCCCTATAACGTCGTGGGGCACCGGCACACGTACGAGATGGAGCAGGAGCTGGCGGCACTGGGGGGGCAGGGGGTTTGCGTGCATTTCACGCCGACGTACGTGCCGATCATCCGCGGGATCCTCGATATCTGCCATGCCTTCCCGGTACGGGCGGCCCGGCGAGAGGAACTGCTGGACCTGTATCGGGAGTACTACCGTGATCAGCCGTTCATCCAGGTCTACGATTGCCCGCGCGAGGCCGGGGCGTCGTGGCAGTACAAACCGTACCCGCGGGTGGCCGCGGTGGCGGGGACGAACTACTGCCAGATCGGTCTGGATGTTGATGAGAAGCGCGGGCGGATCGTGGTCTTCAGCGTGCTGGACAGCATCGGCAAGGGCGGCGCACAGGCGGGGGTGGAGAACATGAACTTGATGTTCGGGCTGGATCGGACGGCGGGACTGGAGCGGCGCGGACGGCATCCGAACTGAACGGCAGAGGAAAGGTTCAGGGTTCGGGCTTCAGGGAACAGCAACAACAGCGGCAACGACAGGATATGGAAGCGGGGATGGCTGCAGACGACATAGCCATGGCGCCCGCAATAGGGGGGCATCCGCGAAATCCCGATCCGCTCTTGTTCCCATCCGGTCCGGCCTGTATCGTGCGGCCAACTGGAGTCAAAACCATGCCCAAGATCGCCTTTGTCGGAGCGGGAAGCAGTGTGTTTGCCAAGAACATCCTTGGCGACGTGATGTGCACGCCGGCGCTGAACGACAGTCACATCGCGCTGTACGACATCGACGCTGGCCGGCTGGAAGAATCGCGGCGGATGCTGGAAGCGATCAACCGCAACATCAACCAGGGCCGCGCGAAGATCACCGCCTACCTGGGGCCTGCCCAGCGCAAGGCGGCCCTGAAGGGGGCCAAGTACGTCGTCAATGCCATCCAGGTCGGTGGGTACAAGCCGTCGACGGTCATCGATTTCGAGATTCCCAAGAAGTACGGCCTGCGGCAGACGATCGGCGACACGCTGGGCATCGGCGGGATCTTCCGGGCGCTGCGGACGATCCCGGTCATGCTGGACATCGCCCGCGACATGGAGGCGGTCTGCCCCGACGCGTGGCTGCTGAACTACACGAACCCCATGGCGATGCTGACGGCGGCCATGCTGCGCGGGACGCCGATCCGCACGGTGGGGCTGTGCCATTCCGTGCAGGGCTGCGCCAGGCGGCTTGCTGCGGCACGCTGGGGTTGCAGCATGAGGTGGAGCACGTGCAGTGGAAGATCGCTGGCATCAACCACCAGGCGTGGCTGCTGGAGATCACCGACCGCGGGTACGACCTGTATCCCGAGATCAAGCGCCGGGCGGCCAAGCTGCTGGCGGAGGCGCGCAAGCGCGGCGGTCCCAAGCACTGGGACATGGTGCGGCACTACATGATGCTGCAGTTCGGCTACTACATCACCGAGTCGTCGGAGCACACGGCGGAGTACCTGCCCTATTTCATCAAGGCCCGGTTTCCCGGAGCTGATCGAGGAGTTCAACATCCCCCTCGATGAGTACCCGCGGCGGTGCGTGGAGCAGATCCGGCGGTGGAAGAAGCAAAGCGCGGAACTGGTGAACAACCCGTCGCTGAGCCACCATCGCACGGGCGAGTACGGCTCGTACATCATGGAGGCTATCGGAGACCGACAAGCCGGCCCGCATCGGCGGGAACGTGCTCAACACCAACCTGATCACGAATCTGCCGGCCAAGGCGGCGGTGGAAGTCGCGTGCCTGGTGGACCGCAACGGCGTGCAGGGGACGCATGTGGGCGATCTGCCCGAAGTGTGCGCGGCCCTGAATCGCACGAACATCAACCCGCAGATCCTCACCGTCGAGGCGGCGCTGAGCGGCGTGAAGGACTACGTCTACCAGGCGGCGATGCTCGACCCGCACACGGCTGCGGAGCTGACCATCGATCAGATCCGCGACATGTGCGACGACCTGTTCGAAGCGCATGGCGAGATGATCCCGGCGATGCGGGCGGCGCCTCAGCCGGTCAAGGCCTGGAAGCCGGGTGTCTTCGGCGCGCAGCGGAGTGAGCCGGCGCAGAACTGGCGGGTATCACGGCTGCAGGAGATGCCAGAGGAGGGAGTGGCTGCAGCGCCAGCGGTGCGGCTGAGCGATCGCAAGCCGGGCTGGGCCGACCTGAGGTGCGGGACGCTGGACGGCTTCGCCGACGTCCATCGGCTGCATCGTGAAGGAGATGGCCTGATCTATCTCGGCTGCCACGTGCGGGTTGCCAAGTCCGGCAAATGGGTCCTGGCCCTCGGTCACGATGGCGGGGCGGCCATGTTCGTCGATGGCCAGCGCGTGCTGCTGGAACCGAAGCTCGTCAACCCATGCAAGCCGGGCCGCTCCCGGGCGACGGTCTCGCTGTCCAAAGGCAGCCACGAGGTCGTCGTGGCCTTCGACATTGCAGGCGGAATGGGCTGGGGTGTGTACCTGCACTGCGAAGCGTGCAATGGCAAGGCGGCGGCGTTTCCGAAGTTCCTTTGAGCCAAGATTGCCGGACCATACTCAGGGCGGAGTCTGCCGGGTCAACTCTCCCCGCGGCCGGGCTACGTGGTTCGAGATCGCACCGGCAAGCGAACAATGCTTGGGGGCAGCGCCCGGGCGCAGTCCTGCGATGAGGAGATCTCCGACCAGGGTATTAGACGCAGAGGCCGTCACAGGCACGGAAGGCGTCAGGAAAGACCCCCTGAGAACCAAGCTCAAGTGGGAGAGGCTGAAAAGCTTCCTGGCACCTTTCCCATACGGATTACAGTTGTCGTCCTCTTGGACTTCGTACGGTAGGATATTACTATGGTACCTTCGGATTCGACATCGCTGCGCTTGCAGGCACGTCGCATTCGATTCCGAAGGAGTTGTTGGAGTCCTGTGCGGATTCGTCCAGTGATCCTAAGTTGCGTTCCGTCGAACTGAGGACAAGGTGGCAACGAGACGGCAAGATGGTTCGACCGACAGAGTCGTGGTCCCACCAGAAGTTCGGCGGGATGTGCTCATGCTATCGCGCCGGCGATGTTGCATGTGCTTTGGGCTGAAAGGCGACTTGAGCGTGAAGGAAGGCCAACTTGCCCATTTGGACCAAGACAGAACGAATCCCGACATAGAGAACCTTGCTTTTATGTGCCAGGATTGCCACACGCAATACGACAAGACGGGCAACCGCGTGCTCGGATTTACCCCCGACGAAGTGCGGCACTATCGCGACCTGCTTTACGATAAGCTTGGTCACGATCGAATCGAATGGTGTTTAACGGTTCGTGTCCATCGGGGACAGTATGACAGGGCCCGGGAGTCTGTGGATCGAGTAAAAGCCATGCTCCTTGACATCAGTCGCGATGTTACCGTCTCGGAGGGCCCGGCAGACCTACGATGAGCAAAAGAACAAGCATTCCGTCCAATCTCATCGACGAACTACTGGTTCGCAGTAAGCGTCGGTGCGCGCTCTGTTACCTGTCGGGTAAAACGCAGGCGCAACCCGGGAGTTTTGCTCTCCTCGAAGCGCTACCGGGTGACGAGGGGGCAACACTTGATGATCTGGTTTACCTGTGTGCGCAACATCACGCGGAGTTTGATCGCCAAGACCCTGTCAGATGGTCGGTCTCGGAAGTCAGAAAAGCGCAAACGAGACTTTACCGAGCGATGGAGCGTGAAGAATCACAGTTGACGTCGCAGCGCCCGCGTGTTTTCGTAGTACACGGCCATGACGAGTACGCACGGGTAGGCGTTATGCGCTTCTTGGATAAGTTGGGCCTGGAGCCAATATCGCTGGACGAACAACCGGCATTTGGCCTTACGATACTTGAGAAGTTCGAACGTAACGCTGATGTGTCGTACGCCGTTGCCGTACTCACTCCCGATGATGAAAGGCGCCGGGCCAGACAAAACGTCATCTTTGAACTTGGATACCTTATGGGGCGCTTAGGTCGACACAACGTCTGCGCACTCGTGAAACCAGGGGTAGAGATTCTTTCAGATTTCCAGGGCCTCTTGTACGTGCCGATGGATCATCAAGGTGACTGGCGCCGGGCCCTCGCACGCGAATTGATAGCCGCAGGACTTCCCGTTGCAGCACCCAGCTCTTGAGACGGAAAAGTTGTCATGGATCCCCTGGGAGCCAAGTCGAGCCGAGCAACGCCGAAGAACCTATCCGCCATCCTGGCGCCCTCTCCTCCATCCTCTCCACCACATACGACGGCCCCGTCCGATACTGCCCGTCGTGGAATCGCGGCGGCCGCGTCGCGCGGGGAAGAGCATCGGCCAGTAGAACCACGCCGAGGTGAACGCCAGGGCGACGGTCACGGCCAGCAGGCCGGCCTTGATCCAGCGGACGGTCCGCTCGAAGCGGCGCAATGCGGCTGGGTAGAACGCGGCCTGGCGGATGAACTCCTGGCGCGAGGCGATCGAGGAGTGCCGCCAGGAGCGGGCGTACTTGTTGATGCCGTTGAGGGCGGCTACCGCCTCCAGGGCTGAGGCGAAGACGGCTGCGCCAGTCGTGCAGAATCCGCTCGTGGGTGGGCTCGGCGGGGGTGATGTTGTGCAGCCAGCAGGGCAGGGCACACGGGCCGGCCATCTCGCCCAGGCAGCGGACCCCGTGCAGGTCGGCCTGTCGCTCGAAGCGGCGCGAGATCCAGCCGAAGATGACCAGCCAGATCAGGCCGACCATGCCCAGGACGGCCAGTTCGACGATGTCCTGGCCGATGCGCAGGTCGTACTCCATCCAGTCGGCGGCCAGGCTCACACACATCATGCTGGCGATGGCGAAGAGCAGGTAGAAGGTGATGTGGCGCTCGCGGACGTGGCCGGCCTCGTGGCCGAAGACCGACTCGACCTGCTCGCCGGTCAGGTGGTCGAGCAGGCCGTCGGAGAGCAGGATGTAGCGGATCTGCGGGAGCAGGCCCATGACGGCGGCGTTGACCATCGCGCCGTGGCTCTGCCAGACGAGGATCTGGCGGTACCGCAGGCCCATCCGCCGGCAGGTCTCCTCCAGGCGGGTGCGGAGGGGCGAGTCGGCCAGCCGCTGGGTGCGCCGAATGTACCGCAGCATGATCGGCGAGAGGACGAAGATCGTCCCGGCCACCACCGCCAACACCATCTCGGGGACCCACACGACGCCGACGCGGCGGGCCAGGTGCTGGCCGTACAGGGCCATCAGGTCGCTGGCCAGGATGAACAGGGACATCGGGACCAGGACGGTGAGCAGCTGGTAGCGGACCTGGAAGTCCATGTACTGGGAGAGGGTCCAGACGGAGGTGTGGCCTGGGTCCTCGCCGATCGTCCCGCCGGCGGAGACCCGCAGGGCGCGGTCGGCTGGGTAGGTAGCCAGCCAGCAGAGCATCGCCGCCAGCAGGACGGGGGCCATCAGGACGAGCTCGGGGGTCAGGGGATAGCGTTCCAGGTGCCAGCCGAACCGGACGAGCCTGCCCCAGCCCGTCTGAAACATCAGCAGGCCGAACATGACCAGCAGGGCGCCCCGGATGGCCAGGTGGATCCGCCCGAAGAGCATGGAGGCGTAGGCGAAGCCGCCGGGGCGGTTGAGGCTGCGGACGCAGATCCAGCTACCGAGACCCGCCGCCAGCGGCAATAGCAGGGTTAAGGTGGAGGCGATCCAGAGGGTGGCCACTGTCCTCAGGGCAGCCGGGGCGATCGGATGGACCCAGCCCTTTCCCGGCACTGACAAGAGGACTGCGAACATCAGGATCAAGACAATTTGCATGCCTTTTGGCGTCCAAGCAGTTGCTTCGCCGGATTTTGTACAGAGCACTCGATGCAATGAATCCGGTCGGCTATCGTTATACACAATAGCGCGGGTTTCTGCCATTCGGACAGGGCGCATAGGGAGCCGGGATCGGAATCCAGGAGATATGTCATGAAGCGTCAGGTGGTATGGGCATTGATCGGTTTGCTGGTGCTGGCAACGTCGGGATGGGCGCAGGAGTCTCAGCCAACCGACCAAGGCGCCGGCGGCAGGCGGCAGCGGAGACAGCAGGGACAGGGAGGGCAGCCAGGCCAGCCGGGTCAGCGGGGTCCCGGGGGAGGGCGGGGCGGGATGTTCGGGAATCTGCCGGACAGCCTGAAGCTGACCGAGGACCAGAAGGCCAAGGTGCAGGAGATTCAGCGGAGCGTCTTCCAGGAGATGCAGGCGCAGCAGGGCGGGAACGCCTTCAATCGCGAGGACTTCCAGAAGATGCGCGACCTTCGCACCCAAATGCAGGAGGCCGCCCAGGCCGGTGACGACGGTAAGGCGGCACAGCTGCAGGCCCAGCTGGATACCATGCCGATGGCGCAGAACCGCAAGCAGATGCAGGAGAGGTTCGACAGCCAGGTCGTGCAGATCCTGACCAGCGAGCAGCGGCGGCAGTTCGACGTGTGGAAGAGGCTTCGAGATTCGGGCCTGCCGCCGACGCTGATCGAGAAGCCCGATGCACTCAAGGACGCGGCCCTGAAGATTCCGACGCTGGCTGATGTGCAGAAGAACAGCATCGAGGCGGCCTGGACACATTATGACCGGGCCACCACCCATGCCGACGACCTGACCAAGAGCGCCCTGGGAGAGCAGTTCGCCAACGAGGTCCTGGCGACCCTCAAGCCCAGCCAGAAGATCCTTCTGAGCAACCAGGCGATGGGCGGCGGGCCCGGTGGCCGCGGCGGTCGCGGGCCTCGTCAGAACGGGGCCGGAAATCCGCCGAATGGCGGCGGCAACGGGGGCAACGCGCCGGCTGGCGGGGGCAACGGTGGTGCTCCGGCCGGCGGTGCCGGACAGTAGTCTCGCGGCAGTACAACCGATGGTCGTGAATGCCACATGCTCCTGTGCCCCTTTCAGGAGCATGTGGCGCGGCTATTCCTGTGCAGGCCCGTTAACGCTTACTTCTTGCCGGCCAGCAACCCTTCGAGCTTAGCGGTGTCCACGCCGAGGTCCTGCAGGGCATCGGTGGCCAGCGAGCCGCCTTCCTGGCTGATGGCCAGGAGCAGGTGCTCGGGCTCGACGGCGGCTGCGCCCCGCTTTTCGGCGAGTTCGACGGCCCGGGCGATCACGTTGCGGAGGTGGAGCGTGGCGGGAAGGCGGCCGAGCACGAACGTCTCCGGCACGTGCTGCTTGACGACCTTCTCGAGGTTCTTGCGGAGTTTCTGGGCGGTGGCGCCGCACTGCTGTAGGGCCTGCGCCGCGCGATTGTCATTCTTCTCGGCGATGGCGAGCAGCATGTGTTCGGCGTCGACGTACTCTTGCTCGTAGCGGCGGGCGATGTTCTGGGCCTCGTCGACGATCTGCTGGCTTTTGGGGCTGAGCCTGCGAAGCATGGGGGGGCCTTCCTTTCCGGATCAGTCCGGGCCTTCGGCATCGGCGATCGCGTGGTCCGGCCGGACAGGCGCCACGCCTTCAAACAGGGCCGAGCCGATCCGCACGAGGGTTGCGCCTTCCTCGATGGCGACGACGAAGTCGTTGCTCATACCCATGGACAGGTGGACGAAGCCGCTCCCCGCGCGGCGGCTGGAGCGGACCTCCTCGAAGAGCTCGCGGGTGCGGGCGAACACGCCCCGTACGGTCTGGGGATCGTCCACCAGCGGGGCCATGGTCATCAGCCCGGAGACCTTCAACTTCGGCAGGCTGGCCACCTGCTCGATGAGGTAGGGGACCGCGGCCGGCGGGATCCCCGCCTTGCTCTTTTCGCCGCTGACGTTGGCTTGGACAAGGACCTCGGCGGACCGGGGGCCCTTTTCCGCGCGGATGCTGATCTCCTCGGCCAGCCGCAGCGTGTCCATCGAGTGGATCATCTGGACCAGGGGGAGGATCTGGCGGACCTTATTGCGCTGGAGGTGCCCGATCATGTGCCAGCGGACCGGGCCGAAGCTATCATTGCCGGCGGCGGCCCTCCGCTGGGCCTGCTCCTCGATGAGGCTGGCGCGTTTGACCAGTTGCTGGACGCGGTTCTCGCCGAGGTCGAGCTGGCCGAGGTCCAGCAGGTGCTTGACGACCTCGAGGTCGACGCCCTTGGTGACGGCGACGAGTTTGACGTCGTCGGGACTGCGCTTGGCGCGGATGGCGGCCTCGGCGATCTGCTCGCGGACCCGCTTGAGGTTCTCCGCCAGCCGCCGCCTCTGATTGGTCGCACTGGGGACGGTGCTGCTCATGGCATGGATTATACGCGCCGCGGCGCCGCAACCAAGGGGTATATCGGCAGAGATTGTCGACCGCTCATCTCAGGTCGCCGGCTGTCGTTGCCCGGACCGACCCGGACGTCGAGGAGCCGCCGGCGTCGGCGTGCCCGAAGATGCTTGCATGGGCCATGTCCGCCAGGACGCTCTGGAGGGTACCCGCGGCGGCGGAGGCCATCAGGTGCACGTAGTCGAGCGCCGATGGCCGGCCATTCCCACCCCCGCGCCGCGCGGTAGGCCCGCATCTCGATCGTTTCGCGGAGCATCGGGTCGGCCAGGAGCTGGTTGACCGCCTGGGCCATGGCCCGCTCGTCGCGGAAGGGCACGAGGATGCCGCGGCCGTGAGCCAAGGCCTCGACCGCGTGGATGTAGGGCGTGCTGACGATGGCCTTGCCGGCGGCCAGGGCGAACGACAGCGTGCCGCTGGTGATCTGGTTGTAACCGAGGTACGGTGAGACATATACGTCACTGGCCAGGAGGTAGTCCCCGATCTCGGCCTGCCTGACGAAGCGGTTGACGAATTGCACCGCGCTGGGGTTGGGCAGGGACGCCGCCAGGTCGTGCAGCTCCTGGCGGTACGATTCGCCCTCCTCGGTGAGCACGCCCGGGTGGGTCTGGCCGACGATCACGTACGTTGCGTCGGGATTGGCCGCCAGCACCAGTCGCATGGCCTTGATCATGTACTCCAGGCCTTTGCCCCGGCTGACCAGGCCGAAGGTGCTGATGACCTGTTTGCCCAGCAAGCCCAGGTTGTCCTTGACGGTCGTGCGATGCGAAAACCGGAACTGCGGCACGCCGTGGGGAACCACCACGATGTTCTCACCCCGGATGTTGTAGTAGTGCTCGAGCATCTCGATGGCGGCACTGGCCATCACGACGATGGCGGCCGAGTGGCGCACGACCTCCTGCAGGACGCTGACGGCCTCGCCGGCCGGGTTCTCCATGACCGTGTGGCAGACCGTGACGATGGGCTTCTCGCAGCGGCGGAGGAACTCCAGGAGGTGATGGCCCCAGCTGCCCCCGAACAGGCCGTACTCGTGCTGCAGGCAGACCACGTCAAAGTCGCTGCGGTTGACGAAATTCGCCAGGATCCGGTAGCTTTCCTGCTTGTCGGGGTTGACCGTGTAGACCACCTGCCCGCTGCGGCTGGTGTGTACCCCAGCCCGATCGATCGCGGCTACGCTGGCCGTGGCGGCCAGACCGTTACTGGATTGCTCGATGGCCGATACCAGGTCTCTGCTGAAGGTGGCGATGCCGCAGCGTGTCGGCGGGTACGTCGACAGCATGAGGATTCGTAACGGACCCATCATGTACTCCTTTCCGGCAGCAGCTGACTGCTGGCCTGGCATGTGCGTTGGCTATTGTTGGCGCCGGCGAAAGGATGCGGCGCGGACGACAAACGACGAATGCAGGTCGCGGCTCTCACGCTCATGGGCGGCGAACACCCGCCGATGGTCCCATCCCCCGCGGGCCGCTTGCACCATCGTGATGTGCAACATGACACATCGGAAAGTCACCTCGAACACAATCCAATCAATCTTAGATCCCCGGTCAGACTCGGCCAACCCGTATCGGCCGTGTCCGCCTCCGATGTGAAGACGGTGTGGCCCGCTCCCGCAGCGCAGCGATGCACAGTCGGGCACGCTGGTCCGGCGTCTTTTGCTCCAACACGTTAGGTCTCGCACGCGTCTGCGTGCGAATGGCGAGACATAGCGCTCAAACGCCAGTAGACCGGGCTTGGCCCCATCCAAGGCAGCCACCAGGATACGCCAACGTGAAGATGCCGCGGCCGCCGCGGCCTCTTCCGGCGCAACTGCCAAGATGTTACGATCCAGCCAGTTAGGTACGGCAGCGGCCCGGGCGGCCCGGCGGATCGTCTTGACGCTGGGAAAGCAGCCTCTTAGAATGAGCGGACTCCGGGGGAAATCCGGAGTGTTCGGGTAGGTAGCTCAGTTGGTAGAGCAATGGACTGAAAATCCATGTGTCGGCGGTTCAAATCCGCCCCTGCCCAGTTCTCAAATCATTCCGGACAAAGATGTTGTAGACAGTACACATTGCATCCTTTCGCGGTCGTGAACGGCTGGTGCCGCGCGAATGCTAAATCAGTTCATTGTCAGGAGTCAACGTAGTGGTCGGCGGGGTCAACTGACACATGCGTCGCAAAGGAGTCAACACATGAAGCTGCCGCCTCCCGTCATCGTCGTGCCCGGCATAACAGCCACATATCTGACGGACGAATATCCTCTGCCGCCGGAGATCGTTTGGTCCGTCATGACCAAGGAATTCGACCGGATCCGTCTGCACCCCGACAACGTCCGCTACGAGGCCGGGGAGCCGGCCCGCGTGATGCCGGGGCAGCTGTTCGAGATCGCCTACAAGGAGAGCTCATCAACGAGTTGCGTCACAATCTCACGGCCCAGGATGATAAGCCGGTGCCGGTCTTCCCGTTCGGGTACGACTGGCGCCAGCCGCTGGAGCAGTCTGAGGCCCTCCTGGCGGCCTTCGTGGCCGAGGTGATCGACCGCACGAAGTTGCTCCGCCACTACGCCGACGATGGTTACGGCGACAGGCCCGTGGTCAATCTTGTCGCCCATTCGATGGGCGGGCTAATCGTGGCTGGCTACCTCGCGTCGGCGAAGGGCAAAGCGCCCGTCGCGAAAGTCGCTACGCTGGCCTCGCCCTTCCGTGGGTCGTTCGAAGCGGTGATCAAGACGTTGACCGGCACGGCTGGTCTGGGTTTGTCCACGCCGTCCTCGCGCGAACGAGAAGCCGCGCACGTCACACCGGGACTCTACTACCTCTTGCCCACCGTCGAGAGGGGCCTGACCATCGACAAGAGTCTTAAGGCCAGATCACTGTTCGATGCCGATCTCTGGCAACCGAGCATTCGCCAGACCATCGAAGAGTACGTTCGCCTCTACGCGGTGGATCCCGGCCGCAAATCCGACCGGGCACAACAGGCGGACAAACTGTTCCGCTCCATGCTTGGCGATGCCGCGGCTCACAGGAGAAAGCTCGAATCGCTGACGCTGGCCAAAGTGAAGCTCACTCCAGCCGATTGGCTCGCCATCGTCGGCGTCGATTCGAAGACCCGCGTCAAGCTCACTGTCGGTGCAGACTCGCGTGGCCAACCGGAGTTTGAGCTGCTGTCCACTGACCGTTGCAACCAGTGGGCAGCAGAGCCGCCGACTACCGGCGAAGATGATCGCTACCTCACGGGCGACGGCACCGTGCCGTTCGAAGGCGCACTGCCCGCCTTTCTGCCCCTGGAGAGCCTGGTGTGCGTGACGCCGAGCGATTATGGATACTGGGAGATTCAGGATCGCCTGGTGACCCAGGTCGCGGGATTCCACGGCATTTTGCCGAACATGGACTTGATCCATCGCCTGATCGTGCGCCACTTCACCGGCCGTCCCGACCCCCACGGCAACACCTGGGGCCGCCGCGCACCAGGTGTCGCGCAAAAAGACTGGGATCCACCCATCAAAGGTTTGGACGACAAGACTGAGCAATAGCAGGGCCTGCCGGCCGATTGCCGGGGCGGTTTCGGTGCCCTTGCGAGCCAGCGTTGTCCGCGAACGCGAAGCGGCTCCCGGGAGTCCCGGGAGCCGCCTGGTTGTTGCGACCCACTGCCGGATGGGGGCTGCCAAGCCCCTCTGCTCGAAGCATCACGGCGTCGAGTGGATGACCATGTGGTCGACGCAGACGCTATCCAGGCTGTTCTTGCCGCTGGCGTGGTTGGTGTCGACCACGCGGACGTACACCGTGCCGCTCGTACCAGGAGGCTCCCGGGGGTCGGGGATTACCCTTCACCTCCGGGAGCCGTGCCTTTCATCTTCCTGTTGGGTCGCACGCGAAGCCCGCGCTATGCTCTCCGCGGCTCCGCGTCGTCCGTTCGTCGTTACGGCTTGAGGGCGATGCTCATCATGCCCTTCACCGCCGCGTTCGCCAGCGTGACGGCGGTCGCGCCATAGGCGCCGGCCGTTGCCTTGCCGCCGGTGGCAAGGCCCAGGCCACCGCCATTGCCGGCGGTGACGGTATTGTCCGTGCGCTCGGTGATGCTGGACAGATTCGCATTCGTCCAGCCCGAGAAGTTCGCGGTGCCGGAGGCGTCCGGCAAGGAGGTGGCGATGGCCACCACGACGAGGGTATTGGCCACGGTGGTGGTGGTGCCCGGAATGGAGCCGCTCGTATTCGAGGTGGCATCCACTCCGCCAGCTTCCACATCCCAGGGATTGCCGGAAGTCGTGGCGCCCCGGATGGCGATCATGCGCCCGAGTTGGTGATTGCCCGAATCACTGGTGGTCGGAGCGCCTTGGCTCCCATTGTAGCGGGACCAGAAGGCCGTCAGACAGGTAGCCGACGAGCCGCCGGCCGTGCCGGTGCCTTGCGGGGAACCGGTCACCTGCGTCCAGGTACCGCCGTTCTGGTTGCTGATGGAGATGGCCTGATTGGCCGTCTCCAGGAACAGCAGCAGGATGTCATTGGTCTGTAGACCGCTCGGCAGCGCCGGGGTGATAGCACCCGTGCCGGAGGCGACGGCTCCCGCGGCCACAAAGGTGGGCATGGCGGGCGTGTCGTTGTCGATGATGGTGTAGGTATAGGTCGTGTTGGTCCCCAGCGTCGCATTGGTGGGCGACGAGAGGGTGATGATGACCGTCTCGTTTGACTCGGGGATGGAGTCATCCACGACGGTCATGGCGATGTTCTGGCTGGTCACGCCGGGGTTGAAGGTCAGCTGGCCGGACGCCAGGGTGTAGTCGACGCCGCCGCCGGTGGCGGTGCCGCCGGTGACCGCATAGTTGACGGTGGTGGTCATCCCGGAAGCCGCGCTGAGCGTAACAGGGATGTTCACGGTGGTCACCGACTCGCTGCCGCTGCCGGTGGCACTGGTGAACTGGACCGTCGGGGCCGCGTCATCGTCGTTGATCGTATAGGTGTAGGTGGTGTTGGTTCCGAGCGTCGCGTTGGTCGGGCTGGAGAGGGTCACGATGACCGTCTCGTTTGCCTCGTGCAGCGTGTCATTCACCACGGTCATGGAGATGTTCTGGCTGGTGACGCCCGGGCTGAAGGTGAGCTGGCCGGACGCCAGGGTGTAATCCACTCCGCCGCCGGTAGCCGTGCCGCCGGTAACCGCGTAGTTGACGGTGACGGTCTGGCCGGAGGCGGTATTGAGCGAAACGGGGATGTTGACGGAGGTCACGCTCTCGGCGCCGCTGCCGGTGGCATTGGTGAATTGGACCGTCGGGGCCGGGTCGTTGTCGATGATGGTGTAGGTGTAGGTGGTGTTGGCCCCGAGGGTCGCGTTGGTCGGGTTGGAGAGCGTGATGATGATCGTCTCGTTGGGCTCATGGAGGGTATCGTCAATGATGGTAATCGGAATGGTCTGGCTGGTCTGCCCGGGCTGGAACTGGACCAAGCCGCCCGGCAGGGTCACATCGAGGAAGAGGACGGGTTCAAGGTCGGTGCCGGCCTCGGACAGGTAGGGGTTATGGTTTCCTACCTGAATCAGCACACCGTAGTTGGGCTTGGCGCCGCTGAGCCAGTCCTGGACGATCGACGTTACATCGGCGACGACGTAAGCGTCACCTCCGGGCTGACTGACGAAGTCCGAGTAGGCATAGAGGTCGGCGCCGCCGCCGGTGGTATCAAGCATGGCGTTGGACGACGTACCCCAGCCGAGCGGGCCGGAGTTGCTGGTATTGGTGGCCGAGGGGTTGGCCCAGGTGACACCGGGGGCTGCTGGGGCGACGCCGGGATAGTTCGAGTCCTTGTTGCCCTCGGCCCAGTCATGGCTCTTGATGGCGGCGATCTGCATGTTGTTGTTGCCCATCGTGCACTTGAAGCGGATCTGGGCCTTGTTGACGGTGCCGCCGGCGTAGGCGGCCAGGCTCCAGGCCAGTACGCCCTGGGCCCCGCCCGAGCCGCTGGGCACCTGGGTGCGGACGCCGAAGTTCTGATAGGTGGCATCGCCGGCGCCCCAGACCTGGGCATCCTTGACGGTGGTGACGACGACGTTGCCGGCCCCCAGCGAGGTGAACCGGCTGTCGATTGCCCCGCCCTGGACCAGCCCTGCGTCGCGCTTCAGGGCGATGATCTGGTTGCCGCCGGCCGGGAGGGTGTAGTCGGAGCCTTGCGTGGCCGTGCCGCCGGTCACGGCATACGAGACGGTGACGGTCTGGCTGGAGGACTGGTTAAGGGTGACGGTGACGTTGGCGGGGGTGACCGACTCGGACCCGCTGCCGCTGGTGGTGCTGAACTGGACGGTTGTGCCGCCCGCGGCGGAGGTGGTTCCGCTTGCGACGTTGGAGAGGGTGGACCAGTTGGGGACTTCGTCAGCCGTCTTCATGGCGAAGTAGTAGGTCGTGCTCGCGCTTAGTCCGCTGATCACCATCGACTGGTTCGTGCCGGCGACCAGGGGTGTCGGTTCGCCGGAGACCTGCGTGGCGCTGGCCCAGTTGCTGTCGTTGATGGTGCTGGTCGAGTAACGGATATCGTATGTGGTTGCGGTGCCGGTGTTGCCGTCATCGCCGGGGGCCGTCCACGTCAGCGTGATGCTGCCGGAGGTCGGGCTGCTGGTGGCCAAGTTGGTGACTGCGGCTGGGGGCGTGGTGTCGCCCGCGGCCGTGGTGGTGCCGCTGGGGACGTTGGACAGGGCGGAGACGTTCGGCACTTCGTCGGAGGTCTTCAGGGCGAAGTAGTAGGTCGTGGCGGCGCTCAGGCCGGAGACGACCATGCTCTGATTGGTGCCGGCGACAAGCGGGGTCGGTTCACCGGAGACTTGGGTGGCCGATGCCCAGTTGGTGTCGGTGATCGTTGCAGTGGAGTAGCGGATATCGTAGCTGGTGGCGGTGCCGGTGCTGCCGTCGTCGCCAGGGGCTGTCCAGGTCAGCGTGATACTGTTGGAGGTCGGGCTGCTGGTGGCGAGGTTGGTCACCGCGGCCGGGGGTGTCGTGTCGGCCGGGGGCGTATAGCCGCGGGGCAGGATGGCCCACTTCGGGTTGGTGTTCAAGATGCCGTTGCTGTGAAGGTGGCTATTCAACCAGTCCCAGGTGGCCTGGCCGTTGGTCAGGTTCACCACGCCGCCAAGCGCCGCTCGCGCGACATAGTCGTAGCCGTCCCCTATGTCGTCAGGATTGGGGAAGTCGGTCGGTCCCGGCTGGGCGACGAAGGCGTTGTTCACATCGAGCCAGGTGGCATATCGGGTACCGACGCCGCCGCCACTATCGTATTGAGTGGGGATATGATATGGGGCACCGCGGTACCAGTTGTAGGATGCATTGCTGAACCGGTTGATGATCGATGCGCCGAGCCAATCCACCAGGCTGGAGGTGGACCAGCCGACGTCCTCTCATGTGCGCCAGCACGAGCAGCACGAAGTCATCCTGCCACGGGCTGGTGTAATAGCGGCAGGTGCTGACCAGGTCGCTGTCGGGGCGGCCGCCATCAGAACCGTAGTTGCTCTGGTCCTGCCAGTAGTGGATGGACGGATAGTTGCCGGTGGTGATGTAGCGGTTGACCCAGTTGTTGATGTTGTTGTTGGTCTTATTAGTAAAGTAGTCTCTTTTCGAGGGTCTGGCTGTCGGGGGCGAGGTTGGCGGCATCGGAGATGTTGCGGATGGCCCAGGCGTCGCCACGGGCTTGGTCGTTCATGAGACCCTGGGAACCGCCGCGGTAGGAGTAGTTGGAGTCGGCCATGTCCCAGGTGCCCCAGAAGTACATCTCTTCCAGGTAGTAGAAATCGCCCGTGGCGAGATAGGGGATCTGCCCGAATGCGGCCTGGTGGGCACAGTCGACGGTCCACTCGGTGGTGGTGGAGCCGACGGGGGCTGGCAGGGCGTCGGCCGGGGCCGTGTAGGCATAGTCTCCAATTGCTGGCCCAGACGGTCGGGCGATCGTCGACGGTCATGATGTGCTTATAGGCCGAGCGGGTGGGGTCCGTTTGCGCAGGTGGATGGGGATGGAACCGGACAGGTCGCCGCAGTTAAGCGTCTCTTCCCTCATGCGGTTGTCCATGCTGAACAGGTAATAGGCCGCCCAGGCGGGATTGATCCCGACCTCCTCCCGGCCGCCCGTGGTGGGGAAGTAAACCATGATGATGCCGTGCTGCATGATGTCGTGTGGGGACGCCTGCCAGTTGGAGTACTCTGAGGCGAGGTTGGCTTCCGGCACGACCAGGGAGGTGTCGTACGGCGGGAGCAGCATGGTGGAGACCATATAGGCCAGGTTGTAGTGGACCTCGACGGCTGGCGGGGTGGTGCCCTGCCAGAAGATCTTGTGCCAGCGGGCGTTAAAGTTGTGAGTGAAGGCGGTCTCGGAGAAGACGGACTGGGGATTGCTGTTGCCCAGCAGCAGGTTGAAGTCGTAGGTCAGGTTGCCGCGGTACATGGTCGTGCAGTTCTCGACGACGGTGTCCACGCGGAAGCCGCCCCAGCCCGGGTAGTAACGGACGTAGTACTGGACGTTGACCTGGTTGCCGGCGATGTAGGTGGTCAGATCGCGGATCAGGAACTCGCTGCACACCTGCCCCTGGATCCAGTACTCGGGATTGGCGATGCCATTGAGGAGGTTCCGGGCGGTGATCGTCGTGGGGCTTCCCCCTGAGGGCGTGATGGTCATCCGGGCGTCAAAGTCCGTCGCCAGCAGCTGCGCCTTGGTCGTGTAGCTGCTGTTGGCGTTGGTCCCGCCGTTGTTGAAGTTGACCGTTACCGACCCGTTGGCTGGCACGCTGGGAATCACGAACGACACCAGGGCGTGCTTGACGGAGTTGTCCGGCCAGCGAACCTTCACGTCCGTCTGCGTGGTCAGGTTCTGTACCACCGACGACAGCGGTGACGCACGAGGCGACGTCCCCCTGTTTGAAAATCATCGAGACCGTCATCGGGTAATTCGCCGTGGTGACGCCCGCCTTCTCCACGACGGTTGCCGAGGTCACCTGGGCCGCGCCGGGGCGCAGGCGAGGGCTGTTAGTAACAGCGCTACTACTACTGCAAGTCTGTAGTGCATGGCGTGCCATCCTTATTCAAGAGTCCTGTGGCCCTGCTCCCGAGGGCCGTTGTGAAAAACACGTGGAACCTCTCGTCCGATCTGCACAAACGGCCTGTGCGCCCGCCTGATCTCCGGCGAGATCGACGGACCTCTCCCGCCTGCTCCCGGCCCGAGCCGGAAAGACAAGCCTGCCAAGCCCGTCGTCGGGTGCTCAAGCAAGGATCGGGCGGAATCTGCTACCGGAACTGATCACGTCGTGCATCCGCGCCGAAAGCAAGATGGCCGGTGGAGATCGGTAGAGTGAACGAACCCGCGGAACCCGCGGCTGCACAAGCCCACAATTAGCGGGGGACACCAAGTCTGTCAAGCGCAATATGGGGAAAACTGAAACGTCCCACCCGCAACGGAAGGGAGTGTCAGCGGCTGTCATCCATTTCATTCGCGTGTGCGAACGCCGGCATGTATAAAAGGGGCCGGCGCTTTGCCCGCGCCGGCCCCAGAGGTCTGTTCGCATCACATCCGGCAGCGACCGCGCCGCCGATCACGAGCCGCTCGCGGTCCGGCCGATCACTTCCCGAAATCGTCGATCAGCGCCATCAGGTCGACCGCATCCACCGTGCCGTCGCCATTCAGGTCGCACGCCGGATCGTACCCCGCCTGCCCGGCAGACTTGCCCATGCTCGCCAGGAAGGTCAGCAGGTCGATCACGTCGACACACCCGTCGCCGTTAAGGTCGCCGGGGTAGGCCGGTCCCAAACGGGCAACCTCATTGGACACCTTCCCTCCGACCGCGGTGAACCCGCCCACCACCACCAGGTCCTTGCCATACGGCAGCATGCCGGTGATCCAGCCGTTGGTCGTGCTCACCAGGCTCTGCCATTGCTTGCCGTCCCAGGCGTTGATGTCGCCGGTGAGCGGCAACGCCGGGTCCGGCGAGAAGAACCAGCCGTAGGCGATGAGCCGGCCGTCGTAGACCACCAGGGGGCCGACCCACTGCGGTCGCGGTCCCCAGTCGCCGTCGATCGGCGGCGGCAGCGGACCACTCAGCGCGTCCCACTGCAAGCCGTCCCAGGTAGCGATGCTGTCGCAGGAGATACCACCAGCCTCGCTGAACTGCCCGGCCACCGCGAGTTGTCCGTCGTATACGACCATGGAGGTGACGCTGGACCAGTCCCAGGCTGTCGTCAGCCCGGTGCCTACCGGCTGCCACCGCTGGCCGTCCCAGCGGGCGATGTTGCTGCAGACCGGGTCGCTGGTGGTCGTGAACTCCCCGCCGGCGTACAGCTCCCCATTGTAGACAGCCAGGGCGCCCACCCAGGGCTTGTAGCATTCCACGCGACCATCCAGGACCTGCGGGAAGCAGATGTCCGTCAGGCCCGCGTCCATCGCGTGCCACTGCCGGCCGTCCCAGCGAGCCAGCGCGTTGCAGGCGACTCCCCCGACTGTGTCGAAGTTCCCGCCGACGATCAGGTCGCTGCCGTAGACGATCAGTGCACCGACGTTGCCACATTCTGTTCCCAGGGTCACGCCGCCATCCATAGCCTGCCACTGCTGACCGTTCCAGCGGGCGACGCCGTTGCAGGGCGTGCCGTCGGCGCAGGTGAACCAGCCGCCAACCACCAGGTCGTCGTTGTACTGGCTGATCGGACCCATGTTCGGGACCGCCCCGCCGTCCCATTCGGGGTTGGTCAGCCTATCACCCAGTGGCTGCCACGCCTGCCCGTCCCATCGGAAGATCTCGCCGTAAGCCGTCCAATGCGGACCCTCGAGATACGCGCTCAGCACCAGGTCGCCGTGGTATGTGCCGATGGCGGTCGGAGTCCAGTTCATTCCGTCCCCGAGGCTGTGCCAGGCCAACCCATCCCAGCGGCTGACGCCCTCGCCGGAAACGTCCGCCGTTGTGATCCCGCCGCCGACGATCAGGTCGCCGTCGTAGACGCACATGGGCCCCCAGGGGGTCCCCGCCAGGTCATGCCAGCCTGTGCCGTCCCACGTGGTCAACTTGGCTTGGCCGATCCACCAATCGCCCCCGGAGCACACCAGCTGTCCTTTGTAGACGGCCACCGACTCCGGCAGGAAGGTGTCATCCTGTTGGAGGATCCGCCACGTGGACCCGTTCCAGCTGGCGACGGTCCCAAGCCACTCGAGTCCGACGATGTCGTCCTCCCACTCGTTCTGTTCGGTGGCGATCAGCTGGCCGTCGTAGACCCCTAGGTCCGTAACCCACGGCTGCCCGTATTCTGGAAGATTGCTCAGCCCGTCCCCCAGGCTTTGCCAGGACTGTCCGTCCCATTGTGCGATATCGGGGGACGGCTTGTCGTAGGTGCCAAAGTTCCCGGCGACGACCAGTCGGCCGTCATAGGCGACCATCCTGTGAATGTAGTCTGGTTCCGAACCCGGCCACCCCGTGCCGAAGGGCCGCCAGTGCTGGCCGTCCCAGCAGACGACCGGTGGCGCGGCCGTATACTGCCCCGTCACGGGGTCCAGTAGGCAGAAGTCCTCGCCGCCTGCCACCAGGAGGCCGTCGTATACCGCCAGGGAGTCAACGATCGCCCAGCCCAGCTCGCTCCCGATGTCCTCCCATTCGGAGCCGTTGAAGCGAGCGACGCAGGCGTTGCAGAATTCGCATCCGAAGTGCAAATCCCCTGCGGCGATGAGTTGACCGTTGTAGACCGCCAGGGAGAACACCCAACCGTCATATGGGCTGCCTCCCAGCCCGTCCCCCAGCGCATGCCACCGCTGCCCGTCCCAGGCGGCGATGTTGTTGGCTACCACGTCGCCAGCCACGCGGAACTGCCCCGCGACGACCAGCCACTCCGGCAGCGGCCCCGGCCCATCCGGGTCCCAGGTGATGCAGGCCGCGACCGTGCCGTCCACCCCCGGCACGGGCTGTCCCGGCCGCCAGTCGTACTTCGCCGCCCCTGCCTGCACTGCCGGGGTCGCCACAACCGTTGCCGCCACACATGCTGCTGCCACCGCCGCCCAACCGATCATTGTCAGTTTCATCTTTGATGCTCCCTGTAAGGTCCGTTGCCATCCGTGCTCGGACCAGTCCAATGATGTCGATCGCCTCTTGTCCTACTTGCCCCAATCCTGGATCAGCGCCATCAGGTCGACCGCATCCACCGTGCCGTCGCCATTCAGGTCGCACGCCGGGTCATACCCCGCCTGCCCCGCCGACTTGCCCGTGCTGTCAATCAGAATCAGCAGGTCGATCACGTCCACGCAGCCGTCGGCGTTGAGGTCGCCGGGATAGGCCGGTCCCCACCATGCGATCTGGTTGGACACCTTCCCACCCGCTACGGCGAAGCTCCCGGTGACCACCAGGTCTCCGTCATACGGCAGCAACCCGCCGACCTCGTCATCCGTCCCGCTGTCCAGGCTTTCCCATTTCACACCGTCCCAGGCGTTGACGTTCGTTGGGAAGGGTGGCACCGGGTCCGGCAAGATGCGGATGAATTCGCCGCCGACGATGAGTCGGCCGTCATACACCGCCAGCGGGCCGACATAGTCTGGCTTCCAGGGGTGTTCGCCTTCGACAGGCGGCGGGAGCGAGCCGCTCAGCGCGTGCCACTGCTGACCGTCCCAGGCGGCAAGGCTGTCGCAGGAGACATCCCCTGCCTGGCTGAACCATCCGCTGACTACGAGCTGGCCATCGTACTCCGCCAGCGAGCCTACCTCGGACCATTCAGGGTAGATCACCCCCGCGCCCAGTGGCTGCCACCGCTGCCCGTCCCAGCGGGCGATGTTGCTGCAGACCGGCTCCCCGGTTGTAGTGAACGTCCCGCCGGCGTACAACTCGCCATCGTACATGGCCAGGACATTCACGCTCGGACCGTAATGGCCCACCCGACCGGTCTGCCAGTCCGTGAAGCATATGCTTGTCAGGCCCGCGTCCATCGCGTGCCATTCGTGGCCATCCCAGCGGGCCACCGCGTTACAGGCGACTCCCCCGGCACTGTCGAAGTTTCCGCCGACGACCAGGTCGCCGTTGAAGACGATCGCTGAGCTGACACCTGCTATGCCTGAGCTTGCAGTCACCCCGCCTCCGAGGCTTTGCCATTGTTGTCCATCCCAGATGGCAATCCCGTTGCAGACCACATCACCCGCATACGCAAACCAGCCCGTGACGACCAGCCCGCCCTGATACTCGCAGGCCGGGCCCACGAGCGTTGCCGAGCCGTCCTGCGCCCCGGGAGTAGTGACCTTCTCTCCCATCGGTAGCCATGCCAGTCCGTCCCATCGCAGAATCTGGTTGTACGGCGCCCACTCCGCGTCGTCGAAGACAGCGCCGAGCACCAGGTCGCCTCGGTAAGTACCTACGCACAGCGCGTGCCAGTTCATCCCCTCGCCGAGGCTGCGCCAGGCACGACCGTCCCAGCGGCTGATGCCGACGGTGGACGTGTCGGCGGTGACGATCCCGCCGCCGGCGATCAGGTTCCCCTCATAGACGCACATCGGTCCGCCAACATCCCCCGGCAGAGGCTGCCACCCCGTGCCATCCCAGGTGGCCACCCTGCTGTTGCCGCACGAATAATCGTTGGCGGAGCAAACCAGCTGCCCGTTGTAGACGGTTACCGACTCCGGTATGAAGACATCATCCTGGCAAAGCACCTCCCAGGCGGCACCGTCCCAGCTGGCGACAGTCCCGCTTTGCTGGACGCCGGCGATGTCGTCAGACCAGTCGTCTTCTTTGACGACGATCAGGTTGCCGTCGTAGATCGTCAGATCCGCGATCCACTGCTCCCAGTGGCCGTCATCCAGTCCGTCGCCCAGGCTCTGCCACGCCTGCCCGTCCCACCGGGCTATGCAGCAGAACGCGCCGGCATCGGGACCGAAATCCCCGCCGACGACCAGCTGACCCCTGTAGACGATCATTTTTCCGAAATCGGGCCATCGTGAGCCCGGCCAAGCCGCGCCGAAGGGGCGCCATTGCTGGCCATCCCAACCGGCAATTCCGCTGGAAGTCAGGTACTGCCCCGTTACTCCATCATAGAAGTCGAAGTAGCTGCCTCCTGCCACGAGCTGCCCATCGTAAACGGCTAGGGAAAACACCCCGCCGTCCAAACCATCGCCAACGGACTCCCACGCGGTGCCGTTGAACCGGGCGATGTTGCTGCACCCGGCGTCACCTGAGCAATAAAACTCTCCGCCAGCGACGAGCTGGCCGTTATAGACAGCCAGGGAAGACACCCAGCCATAGTTGCCTTCGCCCAACCCCTCCCCCAGGGCGTGCCAGCGCTGGCCGTCCCAGGCGGCGATGTTGTTGGCCACCACGTCGCCCGCCACCCGAAACTGTCCCCCAACCACCAGCCATTCGGGCAATGGCCCGGCGCCATCTGGGTCCCAGGTGATGCAGGCCTCCACCGTGCCGTCCACCCCTGGCACCCCCTGTCCCGGTCGCCAGTCGTACTTCACCGGGGCCGCCAGAACCGTCGCTGCCACGCCCGCCACAACCACCGCCGCCCACGCAGTCCATTGCCGCGTCATCGGTGCATCTCCCTTTGCGCAAGAAATGTCGCCCCGGGACCATTCCGTTGTTCCAGAGGCCGGATGTAATAGATTATCGGCACGTGCGACGGTCGGACTTCAGGACCGCACCTGTGCTATCATGACCGAACCGCACACGTGCGGCGTGTGTCCTTTCCGGTGAAGCACCCAAGCGGAGAGCGGCGCCGGTGAGCGAACTGCTGGTTGAACTGCTGGAGCGGTGCCGAAGCGGCGATCCCCAGGCGATCGCGGCCCTCGTCCGGCGCTTCCAGCCCTGGGCGATCGATCTGGCGATGGCCTTGCTTGGCGATGCCCATCTGGCTGAGGACGCGGTACAAGCGGCGTTCGTGCGGGCCCTGGGCAGGCTTGCGGACCTCCGCGAGCCGGCTGCCTTTCCCGGCTGGCTGCGGCAGGTCCTCCGCACCGAGTGCCATGCGATCGCGCGGCGGCGGACCGATCCGCTCCTGCACCCGGGGGCAGATCCGCCCGCGGCCCAGCTGACGCCCGCCCAGCAGGCCGAGGCGCAGGAGCGCTGCCGCCTGGTCCGTCAGGCCCTGGCGCAGCTGCCGCCGGCCAGTCGCGATGCGGCCGAGCTGTACTACCTCGACCAGCTCAACTGCGCCGAGGTCGCCGAGCGCCTGGCCGTGCCCGCCGGCACCGTCAAGCGCCGCCTGCACGACGCTCGCCTTCGCCTGCGGCAGATGCTCCTGGGGTACGTGGAACCGACGCCGCCCAAGCCCAAGAAACGACCGGGCGGCCAGATCCCGCTGTAATAGAAAAGGACCTCGACCATGGCTATCAACCAGACCCCCGAACTGGACCGAGGACTGCAGCTGGCCGTCGACCGCAACGCCAGCGACCTGTTCCTCATCCCCGGCGAGCCCGTTGCCCTGCGCATCAAGGGCAAGATCGAACGCACCGAGGGCGAACCCCTCACCGCTGCCGATGTCCGCCGCATCGCCGCCGCCGCCGTCGGCGATGAGCGCCTCGCCGCTCTTGGTGCCGAGACCAGCCGGATCAACACCTCCTGCGAACTGCCCGGTGTAGTAAGTGGCCGGATGTGCATTGCCAGCGCCCGCGGCGAGCCGACCATCGTCATCGGTATCCTGCCGACCCGCCTGCCGGAAGGGTGGAACGTACAGCACCTCGGCATCCCCGACGCCGTTCTTCGGGCCGCCCGTAGCCCCAACGGCCTGGTGATCTTCTCAGGCATGCCTGGTTCGGGCAAGATCACCAGCATGCTCAGTGTACTGGATGACTGGAATGCCAACATGGATGGCCACATTTGCACCGTAGAGGATCCCATCGGCATGGTCCTGTCCCCCAAACGCTCGATCATCCAGCAGCGCGAGGTCGGCGTCGATGTTCCCGACGTCGTCTCCGGCATCGCGGCTGCCATGCGCCAGGACCTCGACGTTCTCATGGTTGGCGAACTCAAGACCGCCGAAGAGGTCCAGGCCTGCCTGGCCGCCAGCGAGACCGGTCACCTCGTCTTCACGCAGGTGCACGCCGAACTGCCGAGCCTGGCCCTGCAGCGGCTGGTCGAGGTCCAGTCGGCCGAGGACCTCCAGCAGCCGCGCCTGCAGCCTGTTCTGCCAGCGGCTGGCCCGCGTCCTGCGCTGCGCGGTCTGCCAGATGCTGCTGCCCCGTGCCGACGGCCGGGGCCGCGTCGCCGCCTACAGCGTTCTGGTCCCCGACAACGCCATCCGCAACCAGATCTCCCAGTTCCAGCGCCTCTCCGCCCTCGCCAGGCCCTGGCCCGAGGGATGCCTGACCTTCCGCGACCACATCCTGACCCTCCGTCAGCAGGGCGCGATCACCGAGGAGACCGCCCGCCAGGCCATGGATTCGCTGTCCGACAGCCTCTGATGTACAATCCCCATGCTTCTCGGATGGACACGGAATGCACGCGGGAGCGTCGCGCATGACCGACCCACTACAGACTCTGCGCTGCAATGGCATCAGCTTCGCCGGGCGGGACGTCTCCATCCGGACCATCTCCCTGCCCGAGGCCGAGGCCCTGACAAGCCTCCTCTGCCGCGACACGGTCCTGCGCCAGAGCCTGGGCGTCCCGGCTGGCGACAATCCCACCGCCCAAGGCTTCCTCGACAAGAACAACCGCTGGTGCGAGCAGACCCACTCGATCGTGATGGCCGTCGTCGACGCCGACGGTCAGACCATCGGTACCATCTCCCTGAGCAAAGTCGACTTCACCGAGCGTAGCGCCGGGATCGGCTACTGGTTGGCCAGCGACCGCTGGGGACATGGCTGCGCCTCCCAGGCCTTCGCCCTGACGATGTGGCTGGCCCGGACCCTGGGCATCACGCGGGTCTGGGCCCACGTATCCCGCGAGAACACCGCGTCGTTGCGGATGTGGCGGCGCTACGCAGCTGCCGAGACCCCTGCGGCCGGCGACATGCTCGAATGCCGCATCGACTTGAACGACACCGCCCCGGCCTGCGCCCGCCTCCTGGCGGCTCTGCGGGAGATGGGCTTCCCCCTGGAAGGCGGCGAGGACAAACAAGGCTGTGGACTCCTGAACGAGGACCCGAAACCATGAAGTACCGCATGTTGGGCCGAACGGGCGTGACCGTATCCGAACTCGGCCTCGGCGGCCACCGCGAGGGCGTCGAGACCCGCGGCGGCGTTGCCTGCACCGCCCGCTTCTTCCTGCCCGCGCAGGAGCGCGCTCGCGTCGTCGGTCGCGCCATCGACGCCGGCGTCACCTACTTCGACACCACCTACGGCTGCGAGACCGCCTCGCTCGCGGAGTCCCTACGCCTGCTTGGCCGCCGCGACGGGCTGTTCGTCTCCGGCATGCGGGTCGATTTCTTCAAGAACTGGCTCGCCGAGAAGACCGACATCCGCGCCTACACCCGCCGCGAAGTCGAGGCCTGCCTGCGGGCGTTCGGCCGCGAGCCGATCGACCAGTTCCTGCTCGGAGCGATGGACATGGGCGATCCGCTCTCGCACCCGCGCGGCATCCTGGAAGACGCCATCGACGAACTGCACCGCCTTCGAAGGGAGGGCAAGGTCCGCTTCACCGGCTTCTCTTGCCACGAGCCCGACTACGCCGCGGGCCTGCTCGAGGCCTTCCCCGCCTTCGATACCGTCATGGCACCTTACAATTTCGTGAATCGACAGGCCGAAGGCCGTCTTGTCCGGGCCCTCCGCACGACCAGTGCCGGCTGGTTCGCCATAAAGCCGCTGGTCTGGCATGTCTACGGGCTTCCCGTGACGGTGCTCAAGAACCTCCCCGACGTGCCCGGCCGGCCGAGTCTCGATCGTTCCGTGCCGATCGCCCGCCTGGCCCTGCAGTTCATCCTCGCCAACCCCCTGATCGCCACGTGCGTTCCCGCTGTCAACACCATCGAAGCCGTCGATGAGAACGTCGCGGCCTCCCAGGCCGGCCCGCTGGGCAGGGCAGGCGAGTGCAGCCTGGCTGACTACGCCCGCGCCATGGCCGCGGAGGACTTCGTCCCGCTCGCCATCGCCGGCCTGCTGGACGAGAACCTCCGTGTCCGCTCCAATGCCATCGCCGTCCTCCGCCGCAAGTTCAATTGGCCTACCGACGGCCTGGACTACGATGCCGACGACGCCGAGGCCCGCGCCCACCGCATCGCCCATGGTTTTCTGGACCGCCTTCGCGCGGACCCGCACTGGGCAGTCTATGTGCCGCCCCTCTGACGGGAAGCGCGGCTGCCGGATCTACAGCCCGGCGGCGCAGTTGGGCAGAGTCGCCTAGTGATACGACCGGAAAGGAATCGCATGCGAAAGGCCTACGCTGCTCACGAAACGTTATATCGGAGGATGAAATCCAAAGGCATCCGTTGCTGGGAGCAGCTCAACAACGCTGAGACTTACAAGCGCAACGGCCAGATCGAACGGAACGCCCTGCGATTCATGGTCGATGCCCTCGCTCAGGAGTGGTCGCCCGGGAAAGGCCTGGCGATTGAGCTGGGTTGCGGGACGGGTCCGATGCTTCGTTGGCTGCGCACGCAGGGCTTTGGTGGCCTGGGCGTCGACATCAGCGGGACGGCCATCGCGATGGCCCGCCAGCAGTCCAAGGGGCTGGGCCTGCGGTTCCGGCAGGCTGACTTGTGCGGTGAACCTGTTGCCAAAGCCGGTTCTTTCGATCTGGCACTGGATGGACACTGCCTGCACTGCATCACGGAACCGGCCGACCGCAAGCGTTTTCTGCGGAACGTGCATACGCTGCTTGGCCAGGACGGAGTGTTCCTCGTCCTGACGATGTGCCGGCCCGTGGATCGCAAGGCCTTTGCCGCGAAGTACCCCACTTCGCCACTCGTCGGCTCGACCGTATATGCCCCCTTTGAAAACGCGGTCGACTACCTCGGCGGACGGACCATCAAGGGCAAGTTGCACACGCCCACGAGGCATATCGGTCATTGGAGGAGCATCCTGGGGGAGCTGCGCGACGCGAACTTCCGGCCGAAGTTGATCCGCCTCAACGAGCACACCGATACCGAGATGATCAGCAGTCTCTGTGTGGCGGCATTGAAGCAGTGAGGGGCGAAAAGACACACTCTTTCCTTCTTGCCGCTGGATCGCAGCCAAATGACTGAGGCATTGGGGACGGCGCGGCGTTCTCGAAGTGATTCCGCTGATTCGGCGCCGCCACGGATCGCTGCGAACACAGCAGCCGCCGGATCTCCTGACCCGGCGGCTGTTGGTTGTTGTTACAATGAACTATCAACAATTAACGATCAGCAAGCACCCGTCGCACTCAAAACTCCAGCTTCGCCGTCTCCAGCCGCTTGGCGATTTCGCCCAGCACGCGTTTCTCCTCCTTCACGCCCTTGGCGATGAACGTCACGCTGAAGCGGATGTACGCCCCGGCGTCGTCCCACGGCACCGTGCTGATCAGCCGGTCGGTAATCATCCACTGGCTGAACGCCTCGGCGCGTGTCGAACGTCACACGCGTGCCATCCTTGCTGGTCGCCGCCTTCGGGCAGCGAACATACAGGAAGAACGACCCCTTGGGCTTGGTCGCCCCGAAGCCGAACTTGTTGAGGACCTTGACCAGCCCGTCCATCCGCCGGCTGTACTTGGCCGCGATCTTCTGCGTGATCTCCGGGTGGTCCAGCGACCACGCGCACGCCTCCTGGATTGCCAGGAACTGCCCCGAGTCGGTGTTGTCCTTGACATCCGCGTAGGCCTTGACGATCAGCGGGTTGCCCGCGACAAAGCCCAGCCGCCAGCCCGTCATGTTGAAGGCCTTGCTCATCGAGTGCAGCTCGACCGCGACGTCCGTCGCTCCGGGCGTCGCCAGCAGTCGACAGCGGCTTGCCCTCGAACACCAGGGCCGCATACGCCGCGTCGTGGATCACGACCAGGTTGTTCTTCCTGGCGAATGCCACCACCTTGGCGAAGAACTCCGGCGTGGCGGATGCCCCCGTCGGGTTGTTCGGGTAGTTGATGACGAGGGCCTTTGCCTTGGCCAGCACATCCGCCGGGATGCTGTCCAGGTCCGGCAGGAAATCATTCTTCTCCAGCAGCGGCAGGTTGTGGACGGTCCCGCCGTAGTACTTGGCGTGCGTGCCGAAGATCGGGTAGCCCGGCGTGGTCATCAGCGCGACGTCCCCGGGGTTGATGAAGCAGCCCGGCAGGATCGACAGGGCCGCCTTGTTGCCGATCGAGTGGCAGACCATCGTGTCCGGGTCGATGCCGTCAACGCCGCAAACGTTCTTGAGCCACCGCGCCGCTGCGTCCTTGTACGGTTGCCCGCCGTTGTCAGCGTAGCCGCGGTTCTCGGGCTTCTTAGCCGCCGCATTGAGCGCGCCTGACGCTGCCCGGCAACGCCATCTCGTCCGGCTCGCCCACGCCCATATCGATCAGTTCGGCCCCGGGATTGGCCGCCAGTGCCGCCCGCTTGGCCCGTTTGATCTTCTCGAACTTGTAGATAGCCGTACCCTTGCCGTAGCCTGCCCCGCCGATCCGGTCCGCAAAGAGGTCCTGAATGTAGTCGTCGCTCATGAGTGTCCTCATCCAAATAACGACCCGCCCAGGAAGGCGGATTCTAACGCCATCACTTCCTTTCGTCATGTCGCCCCCGGCGGGACGGTGGGTATCGGAAGAGATGAAGGAGTCCAACCCTGTAAACGAGCCGTCCTCCCTTCCCGAACCTTTTCGCGACCAACTAGATCGGCATCGCACGTCTCCGCGATACGCGCCCCCGCGGACTGGCAATGGCACCCGCCCACGTCCACCCGGCGAAGGGGTGGCCAGCCACCGGCCGCGCCTGGCCACATGCGCGGCTCGCGCTACCGCCGGCTACCATCCAATCCGCATCCCGGGAGTACTCCGATGGTAGAATAGGCTAGGTAGAGACTATGCGCGGCCTTGGCCGCCTCCGTAGTCACCGAGGAGCGATTATGCGGCAACTGCCTCTAGGATCAATACTTACGATCGCAACCGCCCTGGTTGTGGCGGCCGTCGCCCAGGCCCAGCCAGCTACCCAGCGCGACGCCCAGCCCAACCCCCAGAACTTCATGTCGATGTGGAACCCGCAGGTAATGATCGACCAGAGCGTCCGTCAGGCCGTCCGGCGCTACAACCTCACCCCCGACCAGGAGCAGATCGCCCGGAAGATGACCTCCGACGGCGTCAATGCCTTCCTCGACAAACACGAGGAGGAGATCCGCTCGCTGGTTCGCGATGCCATGGCGGCCCGCCTGTCCCGCACGCCGCCCTCGTCCGACCAGGTCCAGGAGTGGACCAAGCGGGCCATGCCCCTGTTCGAGGAGGCCCAGAAGGAAGTCCTCGACGGCAACCAGAAGTTCCGCAACGTCCTCAGCGACGAGCAGAAGAAGAATTTCGATGCCGACCAGCAGGTCCTGCGGCAGCAGATCGGTTTCGCCCGCGAGCGGCTGGATCGCTGGAACGAAGGCAAATTCAACCCCGATACCGACTGGCTCACGCCTCGCCCGCGTCCAGCCACCCGGCCGGCCCGAACCGATCAGAACGACCTGGACCGCTGGGACCTCTACGTCCGCGGCTTCATCAGCCGGTACCGGCTCGACGGTCCGCAGACCAGCCAGGCCATGGCCATCCTGTCCGACAGCCGCAACCGCGCGACGGAGTACTGGTTCAGCCGCAAGGCCGAGATCGAGGCCGCCAACCAGCGGGTCAAGGAGACTGCAGGCCGACCCCGGCCGGCAGGATCAGGTACCCGCCGCCCGCAAGCAGTTGGAGGACCTGAATCGGCCGATCGATGCCCTCTACGCCGAGATGCAGGAGCGTCTCAACGGCATCCCCACGGACGAGCAGCGGAAGGTCTACGAGGCCGAGGCCCAGGCCCGCCGCGACCGTTGGCGCAACCGCATCCACCGCACCGGCGGCGATACCGCCTTGAGCGCCACCAGCCAGAGTCAACCCGCCGCTAGCCAGCCTGGCGCAGGGACCCGATGCCGTCGCCGCCAGCCGGCCCACGACCTCCGGCCCTGCCGCCACGCGGCCCGGCTGGATCCGCGGCCCGGTCGCCACGCGGCCGGCAGGGAGCACACCATCAGCTACTCAACCGGCTGTCCCCGGCCCGGTCGCCGACGCCCCGCACTAGTGCGTCCTCAATTCAGAATGTGCCAGTTTGATCTCTGAGTACCACGGTCTTGGGGTCTGCGAGCTGGACAGGGACGTGCCGGACGCCGCGCATCGAGTAGATGCGCACCAGTCGTTCGCTGTGAGCAGGTGGCTGGAAGGTCCGTACCCCTCGGTCTGGAAGGGCCTTAGTTTCACGAGGTGTATTCCAAGGCGCAACTTCACACGCAACAAGTTCTTCGGTCGCGAGTCTTCCGGTTTGACAGCCTGCGGCCAGATCTGTAGCATCAAGTCTGCATAGGGCCGCAAGACCCCTTTTGGGAAGAGCCTCCTGTGATATCGGTTGCCGTGATTCCTGCCAGGTATGCCTCAACGCGGCTACCTGGAAAGCCGCTGTTGAATCGGACGGGGAAACTGCTGATTCAACACGTATATGAGCGGGTCAGTCAGGCCCGCCGGATCAGCAAGGTCATCGTCGCCACCGACGACCGCCGAATCTTCCAGGCGGTCGAATCGTTTGGCGGCTGCGCTGTCATGACCCGCGACGACCACGTCAGCGGCACCGACCGCGTGGCTGAGGTCGCTACCGGCCTGGATGTCGACCTCATCGTAAACGTGCAAGGTGATGAGCCCGAGATTGAACCGGCTGGTATCGACCGGCTCGTCGACCTGCTGGCCGAGTCCCGCGATTGCCAGATGGCCACCCTGGCCTGCCCGTTCCCGCACGACGCCGATCCAGCCGATCCGAACGCCGTGAAGGTCGTGGTGGATTCGGCTGGCCGGGCCATATACTTCTCCAGAAGTCCGATACCGTACCCCAGGGACGGCAAGAGCCTGCTGGAGCACCGCAGTGAATTCCTGCTGCACATCGGGATCTACGCGTACCGTCGGGAGTTCCTGCTGCAGCTGGCCACCTGGCCGGCCGGTCGGCTGGAACGCATCGAAAAACTCGAGCAACTCCGGGTCCTCGAACGCCGTTGCGGCATTGCCGTGGGTGTGGTCGAGCGTGCGGCTGTTGGGATCGACACGCAGGCTGACTATGAGGCCTTTGTGAGGCGAACCCTGACCGCCGCGCGGTAGCGCGGACGGTCCTGAACATACAGTGCACTTGCTGCCGCAAGCGGAGATATATCGTGGACGCCGAAAAACTGTTGGCCTCCGTCAGTGACGCCTCAGCCGAGACCGAGCTCTACACACCGATGCCCCCGGGCTACACGCCGGGCAAGACGAAGTTCGTCATCGTCTTCGGCACGGTTATGAGCGGCCTGGGCAAGGGGATCTTCTCTTCCTGCCTGGCCCGCTGCCTCAAGGACAAGGGCGTGTCCGTCGCGCCGATCAAGCTCGAAGGCTACCTCAACGTCGACTCCGGCACGCTCAACCCCTACCGCCACGGCGAGGTCTTCGTTCTCGATGACGGCATGGAAACCGACATGGACCTGGGCACCTACGAGCGGATGCTCGACCAGGACCTCACCCGCGCCCACTTCACCACCAGCGGCCAGATCTTCAAACGCGTCCTCGACAAGGAACGCAAGGGCAGCTACCTGGGCCGCGACGTGCAGATGATCCCGCACGTGACCGGCGAGGTGAAGTGCAAGCTCCGCGAGCTGGCCGTGGCCACCCGCGCCGACGTGATCTTCGTCGAGATCGGCGGCACGGTGGGCGACCTGGAGAACGCCTACTACATCGAGGCGATGCGCGAACTGGCCTTCGAGGAAGGCCCCAACTCCTGCTGCTTCGTGAGCCTGACGTACATCCTCGAGCCCCGCACCCTCGGCGAGCAGAAGTCCAAGGCCGCGCAACTCGGCATCCGCCGCCTGATGGCCGCCGGCATCCAGCCGCACATCATCGCCTGCCGCGCTCACTCGCCCGTGACGCATAAGGTTCGCGAGAAGATGGCCGTCTACTGCAATGTCTCGCTCGACCGGGTCTTCTCGATGCACGACTGCGAGAGCGTCTACCTGATCCCCGAGATGATCCGCGGGGCCGGCCTGGACACCGTCGTCGCCTCCATCCTGAAGCTGCAGAACCGCCTGAGTCCTGACAACGAGTCGGCCAGCCGCCAGGCGTGGCTGGGGTACGTCAACCGCCTGCGGGCCGGTACCGTCCCGGTCAACATCGGCATCACCGGCAAGTACACCGCGCTGCGCGACAGCTACGCCAGCATCATCCATGCCCTCGAGCACGCCGGCGCGGCCCTGGGCTCCAAGGTCAACATCTCCTGGATCGACACCACCGAGATCACCGACGAAAACGTCCCCGAAAAGCTCGGCGACGTCCACGGCATCATCGTGCCGGGCGGCTTCGGCGTCCGCGGGGCCGAGGGCAAGATCGCCGCGATCCGCTATGTCCGCCAGCACGGCATGCCATACCTGGGCATCTGCTACGGCTTCCAGATGGCCGTGATCGAGTTCGCCCGCAACGTCGCCCTGCTGGAAGGCGCCAACACCACCGAGATCGACCGCGACTGCCTCCATCCGGTCATCGACATCCTGCCCGAGCAGAAGAAGATCGAGGGCCTCGGCGGCAACATGCGCCTGGGCGGCTATGACGTGGCCGTAAAGCCCGGAACGATGGCCCACGAGATGTTCGGGGCCGACATGATCCGCCTCCGGTTCCGCCACCGCTACGAAGTGGACCCGCGCTACGTCGAGAATCTCGAAAGCGCCGGCATGGTCTTCTCCGGCCGCTCGTCGAAGTACCCGATCATGCAGATTCTCGAATTGCCGCGCGACGTGCACCCCTACTTCATCGGCACCCAGGCCCACCCGGAGTTCACCAGCCGGCCGCTCTCCCCGGACCCGATGTTCGTCGGCCTGGTCCGCGCCTCCCTCGACCGCGCCTACGCCGGCTGCCTGCCTGCCGGCGTGCAGGACGCCCTCCGCGAGCTGCAGGCGGCCAGGCGGCCCCTGCCCAGCCAGAACTGCCCCATGCGCGACCGCCAGCCGGCGACGGCGGGGTGATCGGCCTGCGGGCCTTTTGCCGTTGTGCTCGTCGTGGCCGTTGCCGTGTGTGGCACAGCTGCCCCCGGCTGTGCCCGTCGCCGCAGACTGTCTACGAGCCCGAAGCGTGAGCGCGAGGGCATCCGTTGCTGTTGTTGTGGCTGTTGCCTGGCCGTTACTCAGTGTCGATGGCAACTTCGCCCCGAAAGGGCGGTAGAAGCCAGCCTGGGGCAGAGCGGGTCGCGAGACAACAACGACGCAACCCGCTGGGGCCCCAGAGCTTACTTGTGTCACCCCGTTGGGGTGGAGTGGCCAACGGCATCAGAGTCACAGCCGGGGGCGGGTGTGGCACGAACGGAAACAGCCGTGGATACCCTTGCTGGCAGCAATCACTCCGCATTCGGTGGATTCAGTCGTCCCTGAAGGGACTCAACAACGATAACGCAGAAGACATATTCCTTTGAGCCTCCCGGTCCCCGGCTTGAAAGCCGGGGTTATTATCATTCTGTCCCTGACGGGACGAACGGCAACGGCTTGAACAACAACAAAGAAAAAACTCGTGGTACCGCGTGGGATGGGGCCCCGGCTTCCAAAGCCGGGGCTAAAGTCATATGGTCCCTCCGGGACGAACGACAACGGGAAAACCCGGACGTATTCCTGCACAGACCGTAACAGCTACGGCAACGACCACGGACGCACTCGACTGATGTCGAGGGCTCTCTGCCTTCCGCGTGGGGACGGTCGATTCGTTCAGGTTCGCGTGCGCCGGGCGAGGGCGGTTGGGGAGAGGGTGGGCACGTTGGCTGGGGCGGGCGTCGCTGTCTCGGGCGATCGGGGGGCGGCGGGGTTGGCAGCGCGGACGATGGCGGGGGGTGTAGAAGTGGCGTGCGGGGCGGCTGCCCGGGTTCGCGCGGGGTCTTCGCAAGGCGCCTGTGGAGCATCTGCAAGGGCCGGCTGGCCGGCTGGCATGCGGGACGAGTGAACGACGAACTTCTTCTCCTCCACGGGCAGGGCGCGGGCGATTGAGCCGGCCATTCCATCCAGGGCGATCGGCACGGCATACATGGCCTCAACCATGCAGCCGGCGGAGCAGCAGAGCGTCAGAAGTGCCGCAGCGGCAAGCAGGCCTCGCCTGATCATGACATTTCGTACCCTGCGTACGGCGATGCGGGTCACTTCCGACTGAGACATATTCGGCGACTGCAAGTTCCCCTCCTGATTATCGGGCGGTACGTACCGCTTACCCGGGTTCACCATTTTTCCTGGTTTGGGTAACCGTAAGATATGGGGCGTGGAAGGCAAATTGGGGGGTCGGGGGCGAGGGGCGAGGGGCGGGGGGCGAGGGGCGGGGGCGAGGGACGAGGGTAGGGGACAGGGGAGAGCCGGCAACGGGAGAGGACGGGTCGCGGGGTCAGCGGGTGGGGTGGGAGGTAGCGGCTGCCAGGCGGTGGGAGAAGTCCTGGCGCATCTGGCGGATGCGGGTGCGGTCGGCGGGGGTGAACTTGCGGGGGTCCTCGGGGGGCCAGAGGTCGTCCAGGGCCTCGGCGCGGGCGAGGGCTTTCAGGGCGATTCGCAGGAGGTCGGGGCGGTCGGGGTGGGTTTCGCTCTGGACGCCGGCCATGGCGGCGAGTTCGAGTGCGCCGGCGGGCCAGTTGGGGTAGAGGGCCAGGGCGTGTTGCATGGCGGCGACGGCGCCGGCGACGGTGTCGAAGTCGTCGGTCTGGACGGCGAGGTGCATCTGGGCGAGGGCGAGGTTCCGCCAGGTCATGAAGCTGAGCGGGTCGCGCTGGACGGCAGCGCGGAAGATCGCGACGGCATCGGCCTGGTAGCTCCGGGCGTGGGCGGGGTCTTGCCTGGCGATTTTCTGGCGGAGCAGGGCGGCGGCCTTGAGGGAAACGGGATCGAGGGGATCAGCGGCTGCGGCGTCGCGGAGGAGCGTGACGGCGCGGTCGGGCCGGTTGTCGCGGATCGCCTGTCGCGCGTCGTCCATCCGGCTGATGGACTGGATCGGGCGGACCGAGAGGATGATGACCGCGAGGGCGACGGCGATCGGGAAGAGGAGGACTAGTACTGAGTACTGAGTACTGAGTACTGAGTGCTCAGGGGCGAGGGACGAGGGGCGGGGGGCGAGGGACGAGGGACGGGGGGTGAGGGACGAGGGGCGGGGGGCGAGGGACGAGGGGCGAGTCCTGGAGGCGGCGGGCGAGCGGTGGGCGGTACCCGGAGGGGGAGGTTCCGATGCCGGGCCGGATAGTGGGGCGGGGGATGAGGTGGTCCAGGCGAGTGTCAGGGAGAGCATGGCCCAGAAAGGCCAGGTTGCGCCCGGCACGCCGGCGGTCATCTCGACGGATGCATGGACGAGGAAGCCGACGAGGCCAGCCAGGAGGAGCATCGGGGCGATGCGCGGGGAGGGGTTCGAGAGGCCCACGAGGATGGCGGCGGCCAGGGAGGCTGCGGCGGCCCAGGTGAGGCTGGCGTCCCAGGGGCCGATGGCGACGAGGGACCAGCAGGCGAGCACGGTCAGGGCGGCGAGGAGGATCACGGCCCTGGTCCGCGGCCTGAAAGCCGCGTCCACAGGGCCCTGGCACCCGGCATCCGCAGATTGCGCAGATGTCCGCAGAGGAGAAGAGGCACTGGCAGACAAGCTGCCAGTGGCACCCGGTTTGAGGGCCGCGTCCACCCGTTCGACAGGCTCAGGGCAGGCAGGGCCGCGGGACTCGGCGGCTGGAACGATCGGCTTCCGGTCGTGTGGATCATCGGCCTGGTCAGCCGCTGCGTCGAGCGAGCGGATGATGCGCCAGGCGGGCAGGGCCAGGGCGAGCAGGAGGCCGAGCAGGCCGATGCAGCCCCAATCGGCGGCCTGGGCCAGGAACCAGTTGTGCGGGTGGAAGACCGATTCGGTGGCATAGGGGGGCATTACAGCGGTGTAGTTTTTGGCGAACTGGGCCGGTCCCGCGCCGGTGAGCGGATGTCGGGCGAATACGTGAATGGCGCCTTCCCAGTAGTTGAGGCGGACCGCGATGGACTTCCATTTACCGCCACGGGAGGCCAGGTCGTGATACAGGGCTGGCGGCGGAGGGCCAGGACGATCAGGGCCACCTGGAGCAGCGCGAGGGCCGCGGCCAGGATGGCGGCCAGCGACCGGGGGCGTCTTCGCAGGAGGCAGGCGGCGGCTGCGGTGGCGACGGCGGCCAGGAGGCCGGCGATCGAGCCGGCGCTGCCGACCCAGCCCATCACGAGGACGAACCAGGCGGAGAGGGCGAGGAGGGGGGCGGCGATGGAACAGCTGACAATGTGACAATGTGACAATTTGACAATGTGAAAACGGCCGAGGAAACGGCTGACACGGTGACACGGTGACAATGTGACAATGTGAGAACGGCTGGTACCGAGAGACGGAGGATGCCGGGGTGATCCGGGGGCGGGTTCTGCAGCGGTGCGTCGGGCTGACCAGTGCCGGTGGCTGCGGCGGCGGTTGCGGCCAGGGCGAGCAGGAGGAAGGATGCCATTACATTCGGGTGGTGGAAGAAGCCGGTGGGCTGGCGGGACTTGAGGCGGGCCTCGTAGATCTGTTCCATCGGGTCGTCACCGGCACCGGGGTCCATGGCGGCCTTGCGCTGCCGGTATTCGCGCAGGGTGCGTTCGTCTTCCCAGAAGTGCTGGGCGGAGGCCTTGGCGGCGTTGGCGACGGCGATGGCTACGAGGGCAGCCAGGAGGGTGCGCCGCCAGGATCGGCGGCTAGCGAGCAATTGGTGCAGCAGGGCGGCAGCGACCAGGGGGAGGATGGCGCCGATGGCGGTGTTGACGGCCAGGCGCTTGTCGGAGGCGTGCGGGAAGGACAGGAGCGCGGCGAGGGCAAGGATCGGGGCGGCGATCTCCAGGCCGCTGAAGTGCCAGGTTCGTCGGGCGAGGACGACCCAGGCGGCTGCGGCGGCTACGCCCGCTGCGGCCAGCAGGTGCGCCAGGTGGATGATCGAGGGGCCGGAGTGCCACCACGCTTGGGACGGGGCGAGGGAGCTCTGAAACGTCGACCGCCCAGAGGTCCTGGAAGAGCGGCCGCACGCAGAATGCGATAGCGAGCAAGAGGAAGGCGGCCAGGGCCAAGAGGCGAGCGAGGGGCGACTCGGGCGGCGCCGGAGGCGGCGGCAAGGGGCTGCGTGCTGGTTCGGGTCTTGGCCATGGCGGGAGCATTCTGATGCCGGGGCGGCGGGGATGTCAAACGGGGATCACTCTTGGGCGGGGGACGGGGGGCGGGGGACGGGGGGCGAGGGGCGGGGGACGAGGGGCGGGGGACGAGGGACGAGGGACGAGGGGCGAGGGGTGAGGGGCGGGGGCGAGGGGCGGGGGACGAGGGGCGGGGGACGAGGGACGAGGGACGAGGGGCGAGGGGTGAGGGGCGGGGGGCGAGTAACGGCAACAACAACGACAACAGCATCCTTAAGCTGAGGTCGTTACGACGGCCGGAAAGACGACGACTGGATTCCTCGGGCCTGGAAGGTGTCTGCCACGCACAAAGTCGTTCATGGCCCTCGGATGACAGCAACGGCAACAACCAGAACGAAGGCCCGGCTGAAGCCGGTACTACGAACGGAGTCACGGGTAGGTATAGCTACGGGGACGGCAACACGCATCATCACGACAAGGATGGTGCCAGGCGCGTCAGGGCGGCCTTTTCGGCTGTGGAGCCGGGGGCGGTGTAGCCGGTTGTGCCGCCGCGGCGCTTCCAGCAGACGTACACACCCACCAGGCAGAGCATTCCGAAGAGCTGCCAGAAGCTGAACCAGAAGTACATCCAACGGTAGCCGTCGCGGTGGGTGCCGCCGGCGGTCATGGCATCGAGGAACGGGCCGACCACGAAACTGCCGATGGCGACGGCGGCGCTGCGGAGCATGGCGTTGGCGCTGCCGAACTGGCCGTACTTTTCGATGGGGAAGAGGGACACGTAGAGTGGCAGCGTCGCGGCCTGGAAGAGCACGGTGAGGATCGTCGTGATCCAGGTGGTGATGACGAAGGAGTTGCGGTCGGTCAGGAAGAGGAAGCAGGCGAGGTAGGCCGGGACCAGCAGGAGGCCCGAGACCATGGTGGTCCGCAAAGGGTGGAGCTTGTCGGCGAGCCAGCCGGCTGGGTAGGTCAGGAACATTGTGACGAGGGAGACGGTAGCGGTGACGTTGCCGATGGTCCGGAGGTCGACGCCGGGCAGGCCCTTGCAGTAGACGGTGTGGGCGAGCAGGCCGTTGCGGGCGAGGACGATGCCGGTGCTGTGCAGGAAGAGCAGGATGTAGATGGGGTGGCAGAAGCACTGGCGGAAGTAGACGCGGACCTGTTCGGTGATGGAGGGTTTCTCGCTGAGGTCGTCTACGGGGAGGTACTCGCCTTCCCTGACCCGCCAGCACATGAGGGTGAAGCCAACGATGTAGAGCACGGCGGCGCCGAGGAAGATCCACTGCATGTGGGTGGCGGAGTGGCGGAAGACGTACTTGCGGAAGATGACATCGGCGCCGATACCGACGAGGCGGAAAAGGCCCAGGAACCGGCCGAGGAAGGCGCGGGGCACGACGTTGGCGAAGAGGTACCAGTAGACGCTGCCGACGAAGTCGTTGAAGAAGTTGAAACCGATGACGAGGACCGCGATGGCGCCGAGGGTGGCGGCACGGGGGGAGAGGTGGAGCAGGCCGGGGAGGCTGGCGGCCTGGAAGTAGCGGGCGATGGGGTCGGAGAAACCCAGGCCGATCAGGAAGAGGCAGAGGAACGGGGCGGTGACAGCCATGTAGGGGATGCGGCGGCCCCAGCGGCTGCGGCAGCGGTCGCTGCGGAAGGAGATGGCTGGGCAGAGGAAGACGACCATGAACTGGGGGATAGCGGTCATGAGAGTGTTGGCGGCGGTGTTGCTGGCGCCGAGTCGGTCGAGGAGGAAGAGGGGGTAGATCTCGGGCATCACCTTTTCCATCAAGGTGAAGCAGAAGTCGCCCCAGAGGAGCCAGGCGAAGAGGACGGCCAGGCTCTTGGCGGTGTAACGGAGGGTGCCGACCGAGAAGCGGTCGTGCTGGGCGGGAAGGTCTGTGACCGCCGTAGACATCCATCCCCCTTGGCTGCGAGGCAGCCAAGGCTTCGCCGGATGTGACGGTCGGGCCCTTACCGGGGGTGGACGCGACACATCCGGCGAGGCGAGAGGGCTCTTAGTGGCCGAGGCCCTTGAGCAGGGCGCTGAGGAAGCCGGTCACGGTGCTCAGGCCGACGCTCAGTCCGCCGATCAGCGCGAAGATCACGGTAGCAACAAGCAGCGAGGTCATCGGAAGTTTCTCCTTTGAATCCAATCCGACACGTACATGACATGCGGGAGGCCGGACGGTTCCGGGGCCGCAGTTACCCACGGGTTCATGCATCAGGGCCGGTGAGCCGGGGACGGATCCTCGGCAGCCGGGTCGTCAGCGATTCGGGACACTATCGTGCTGGTGTGCCGCGGCGTCAATGGCTGGCTGCGACGTAACCGCGCAGCAGGCGGGGGAGTGGCTTGACGATGAGTCCTGGTCAGAAAAGAATCGGAATGTGCAGTCGGCAAATCATGTTTGGGCGGGCCGTGCGCGAGGTCGATCCGAGTCCCATATTTGTCAGCGAGATGGCAACGGGCAGCCAAGACGGCCACGAGGGAATGATCGGAGGACGCGATGCGAAGGCGTGTTGGGGGGAGCATGTGACAATATGACAAGGTGACAGGGCGAAATGGAAGGGCCGGAGGACGGGTCGCGGGTCGAACGGCAACGGCGGAAGACGGGTAACGGGTAAGGGTTTGTGCATCAATTGCTCCACAGCTGGCACGGCCCTGGTCCCGCGGCGACAGCGCCGCGTCCACAGGACCGTTACACCCGGCGTTGCCGTGGGGGGCAGTCCTATCCCCTGACGGCCACCGGCTGGCTGGCCGGGGCGGCGCTGCGGGCGACACGGGGCGCAGCTGCGGCGTTGGGGGCAGCTGGCGGATCATCGTGGGTGACCTCCCAGCCTCCGCCGAGCGCCTTGTACAGCGCGACCAGGTCGGTGGTGACGGTCAGCTCGCTCTGGACGAGGGCAGTCTCACTGTTGAAGAGCAGCCCCTGCGCGACCAGAACGTTCAGGAACTCGATCTGTCCCTGGGTGTACAGCCGCATGGACAGGTCGACGGCCTCGCGGTTGGCGGCCACGGCGTCAGCCAGCGCACTGCGCCGCTCCTGTTCGCGGGCGTAGGCGACGAGGGCGTTTTCGACATCCTGGATGGCCACCAGGACCGTCTGTTCGTATGTGAGCAGCGCCTGACGCTGCGCGGCTTTCTGCAGGCGGACCTGCGCCTGCAGGCGTCCGCCCTCGAAGATCGGCCAGGTCATTCCCGGCCCGAACGACCAGAGATTGTGGTCCCAGTTCATCAGGGACTCCAGGCGGGTGCTCTGCCAGGAGAACGCGCCGGTCAGGGAGAACTGCGGGAAGAGCTCGCCGTGGCCACGCCGATGCGAGCCGTGGCGGCGTGCAGCTGGGCCTCGGCCGAGCGGACATCCGGGCGTCTGCGGAGCAGGTCGGAGGGCAGGCCGACGGGAACGTCCGGCGGGGTGAGGGGGATCGGGGTGGGGGTGGAGAGCTCCTGCACGAGCGCGCCGGGGTCGCGGCCCAGCAGCACGCTGAGGGCGTAGATTGCCTGGCTGGCCTGGGTCTGCAGGGTGGGGATGCCGGAGCGGGTGGAGGCGACCTGCGCCTCGGCGTTGGCGACGTCGAGGCGGCTGACGAACCCTCCTCGGTAGCGGCGCTGCGTCACCTCGGCGCTCTGCTCCTGCGCGTGCAGGTTTTCCTCGGCGATGGCGATCTCCCGCTGGAAGCCCCGCAGGTTGAGGTAGTTCAGCGCCACCTCGGCCATCACGGTGATCAGGACGCCGCGGCGATTCTCGACGGTAGCCTGCAGGTCAGCGGTGGAGGCCTCGATGTTCCTGCGGATCCCGCCGAAGATATCCAGTTCCCAGGTGGCATCGAAGCCGGCCTGCCAGGCGCTATGGGGCACGGCGCGCGGGGGGCGGCAGGGGTCGCGGCGGCTGCGGCGCTGGCTGTCCCGGAGGTTCCCGTGCCGGTTCCGGTGCCGGTCCCGGTGGCGATGCGCTTCAGGACGCTCGCCAGGACGGTTGAGGCTGCAGTGCTGGAACTGCTCGAAGTGCTATTGGCAGCGGTGCTGGCGCCGGCCAGGGCGGTCCCGGTCTGGGCGCGGGCGTAGTTTTCGGAGTTCGTGATACCGGGAAACAGGTCGGCTATGGCGATGGATCTCTGGGCGCGGGCCTGGAGGATCCGTGCCTGGGCGACCTGGATGTCCAGGTTGGATACGATGGCCTGGTCGATCAGGGAGTTGAGCTTCGGATCGTGGAAGGTGGTCCACCACTCAACGACCGGGTTGCCCTGAGGGAGCGTGACTTTCGCCTGGCTGGCCGGCACCGTGGCCGGGGCGGTCGCCGGGCTCGTGGCCGGTGCCAGCGGGCTCGCCCATCCAGGGGGCATGGCCGGCTGCGGCTGGCGGAAGTTCGGACCGACCGCGCAGCCGACCAGCACAAGTGCGCCCAACCCCAGTGCCCACACCGCGCTGTAACTCCCTCGCCCACGAAGCAGCATGCCTTTGGCTCCCGGTTTGTACAAAGAGTAATCACGTAACGGGAATGAACTTTCAGTCTACTCGTATCGCAGGGCCTCGATCGGGTCGAGCCGCGAGGCCTTCCACGCAGGATAATACCCGAAAACGATGCCGACGCCAGCCGACACCGCCACCGCCGCCACGACCGCTCCCAGCGAAGTCTCCGTCGGCCATCGCAGGAAGTGGGTCACCAGGATCGACGTCCCGCGGCCCAGGAGGATGCCGAACGCCCCGCCGGCCAGGCAGAGCATGACGGCCTCGACGAGGAACTGTCGCAGGATGTCGCGGGCCCGCGCCCGACGGCCATCCGCAGACCGATCTCGCGGGTCCGCTCGGTGACGCTGACCAGCATGATGTTCATGATGCCGACGCCGCCGACGACCAGCGAGATCAGGGCCACCGCCAGGAGCAGCTTGGTCATCAGCGTGGTTGTCTGCGCCAAGGCCTTGGTCATCTCGGTCATGTCGCGGATCGTGAAATCGTCCGGCTGCTCGGCGTGAATCCGATGCCGCACGTGCAGCAGGTCGGTCATCTGGCGGATCGCCAGGGGGACCTCCTCGGCCGACGCCCCCGCCGCCATGATCTGGTCCACGGTGGTGAACCGTACCGGCTGCGGCGTGTCGGCCTGCTGTACGGCCGACTGGGTGGGGTAGAGGCTGGTGCTCGTGTTCGGGTAGATCTGGTTCAGCGTGTTGACCTGCTGGGAGGTGTCCGACGAACTGGCTGCCGCTGCGGCGCTCTGGTTGGCGGTGGTGGCGCTGGTGCCGGCGACGCGGTACTTGATGGTGGTCCAGGGGGCCAGGACGATGTCGTCCTGGTCCATGCCCATCATGTTCGCCCCCTTGGGCGAGAGGACGCCGACCACCTTGAACGAGACGTTCTGGAGCCGGATTTCCTTGCCGACGGGCGAGCGGCCGTTGAACAGCTCGCGGACGATCGTCGCACCGAGCAGGCAGACCTTGCTGGCGTTGCGGACGTCGCGGTCGCTGAAGGGCTCGCCGTCGGACAGGTCGGTCCAGTCGCGGACGTCGAGGAACTCCGGCGTCGTGCCGTAGATGAACATGGGCACCCAATTTCTGTTGCCGTAGACGACCTGGGTGCGGACGCGGACGACCGGGGCGACGCCGCGGACCGCGGGGCACTCCCTGGCGATGGCGTCGCCGTCCTGCGGGGTCAGCGTCATCGTCGTGCCCGCCCCGAAGCTGATCCCGCCGCTGGCCGCCTGGCCCGGCATGATCAGGATGTTGTTGGCGCCCATGCTGGAAATCGTCTTCTGGATGGCCGTGGAGGAACCGTTGCCGATCTCCATCATCGCGATGACCGCGCCGACGCCGATGATGATGCCCAGGGCGGTCAGGGCCGCCCGCATTACGTTGCGGCGGAGCGCCCGGATTGCGGTGCGGACGGTTCGGTACGCCTTCATGCGGCACCTTCCCTGCTCGTGGCCAGCGGGGCGGGCCGTCCCAGGCCGGCGGCGGCCGGCGCGTCCACCCCGGCCGCCGCGTCTTCCATTCGACCGTCATGGATTCGAATGACCCGCTTGGCATGGGCCGCCACCCCCGCGTCGTGCGTCACCAGGATGATGGTGATGTGCTCCTGCCGGTTGAGCTGCTGGAACATCCGCAGGAGTCTCCTCGCTGGTCTTGGAATCGAGGTTGCCGGTCGGCTCGTCAGCAAACAGCAGGGGCGGCCGGTTGATCAGGGCCCGGGCGATGGCGACGCGCTGTTGCTGCCCGCCGGACAGTTGGGAAGGCTCATGGTGCCACCGGTCGCCCAGCCCGACCAGTTCGAGCAGCTCCATGCCGCGCTGCCGGGCCAGCTTGTCGCTGATGCTATGGACCGCGTACGTCAGCGGCATGATGACGTTGTCCAGGGCGCTGGTCCGCGGAAGCAGGTTGAAGCTCTGGAACACGAAGCCGATCTTCTGGTTGCGGAGCAGCGCGCGGCCGTCGGGGGTCAGGCGGGAGACTTCCTGGCCGTCCAGCCAGTACTCCCCCGACGTTACGTGGTCCAGGCATCCCAGGATGTTCATCAGCGTTGTCTTGCCCGACCCCGACGCCCCCATCAGCGCGACCATCTCCCCTTTGCCGATGTTCACGGAAATGCCTTTGAGCACCGGCACATCGATCTGGCCGAGGTAGTAGGTTTTGTATACGTCTTTCAGTTCAATCAGTTCCATAACAGCCTGTCCTTCGGAACCCTCTCGGACGCACTCGTCCTATCTCGCCCCGCCTCCCGGTCCCGGCGATGCCGCGTTGCTCCGAGCCCGCCCCAGCTGCGGCGTGAACGGGTTGGCATTGGTCGGGCCGCTATCACCCGCCTGCGTCCGGACCTCCGACAACACGACCGGGTTGCCTTCCTGCAAGTCGTTGCCGATGACCTCCGTCATCGACCCGTCGCTGGCCCCGATGCGGACGGAGAGCGGCCGCACGAAGGCGCCGTCCACGGTCCATAGCGTTCCGTGGGTCGGGGCCGCCTCGCCTCCCGCCTCGCCGCCGGACTTGGAGGGCCGCGTCGCTGACGTCCGCGCGCCGCCGTCCAGGCCAACGGCCGCGGCCCGGGCATCCGAAGCGATCTGCTGCTCCTGCGGCAGCCACCGCAGTGCCGCGTTGGGCACCAGCAGCACGTTGCTCTGCCGGCTGACCTCGAACTCCACGTTGGCCGTCAGGTACGGGAGGAGTTTGCCGTCGGAGTTGTCGGTAGTGACCTCGACGGTGTAGGTGACGACGTTCTGGGTCATGGTGGCGTTGAGCCGGACCTTGTTGACGGTGCCGCGGAAGACCTTGCCCTGGAAGGCATCGACCGTGAAGGTGGCCGGTCTGGCCGGGATGGATGTTGCCGATGTCCGCCTCGTTGACCGAGACCCATACCTGGATGCGGGTCAGGTCCTTGGCGATCAGGAAGAGGCTGGGGGCGTTCAGGCTGGACACGACCGTCTGGCCGATGTTGACGCGGCGGTCGATGATCACGCCTTTGACCGGGGACTTGATCGTGCAGTACTCCAGGTTCTGCTGCGCCCGCTTGAGGTTCGCCTCGGCCTGGAAGACCGTGTCCTTGGCCTGCACGATCGCCGCCTCGCCCACCGCCACGTTGGCCTTGGCGGTTTCGTACGCGGACTGGTAGGCGTCGTACTGGCTCTGGGCCAGGGCATCGGAGGGTCCGAGCTTCTGGCGCGGTCCCAGTCGCGCTGGGCCTGGTACAGTTTGGCCTTCATCTGTTCCAGGTCCGCCACCGCCCGTTGGACCCCCGCCCTGGCCAGCTCCAGGCTCCCGTTGTTCTGCGCCACATCCGCGGCGTACAGCGAGTCGTCGATCTGCGCCAGCACCGTGTTTTCTTCCACCGCCGAGCCGTAGTCGATCGGCTTGCCGGCCTTGTCCTTGCCGAAGTAGAGAATCTGCCCGGCCACCTGGGCACCGACGTCGACGACCTCTTCCGGCTCGAGTGTACCAGTGGCGCTGATGGTAGCGACGAGGTCACCGCGTTTGACGGGCACGGTGCGCAGGAGCGGCGCCGAGTAGAATCGCGCCGGACGTACCATGCCGCCGAGCCGCCCACCAGCACCAGGACGATCAGGGCGATCAAGCCATTTCGCAAGAGAGTTCTCATGACTCCGTCTGCTCCATCAGTGTTGTCAAGTGGGTTCCGAGGCGCTCCGCCAGGCACTGGAGTTGCTGCTGCTCCTGTTCAGTGAGCCCGGCCATGACGGTCTGCACCTGCCGGGAATGATCCTTCAGCACTTGCTGGACCAAGTCCCGGCCGGAGGATGTAAGGCTGACCTGCCGAGCGCGGGCGTCATCGTTGGCGATGCAGCGGGCGACCAGGCCCATCTTCTGGAGGCGGTCGACGACGCCGGTGGTACTGGGTGGCTGGACCAGGAGTCGCTGGCTCAGTTCGGTGAGCCTGAGGTTGTGGATCCCTTCGTTTTCCGCCCGGTGGAGGGCCCGCAAGACGCCCCACTGCGAGCCGCTGATGCCGAACCGCAAGAAGTACGGCTGCATGACGCTACGAATCAGGCCGCCGGCGTACAGGGTGGCACGGAAGGCTCGCTCGGCCTGCGTACCGCCAGAGCCCGTTGGTATTCCGCCTGCCTTGGCTGCCATTTCGTGGTCCTCGTGTCGATTAATTAACATGCTAAATGTTACCGTTGGAGAAATAAAAAGCAAGCCTCGCCGAGGGGCGCATGCGGTCGGTGCAACGGGCCGGGTCTGGGATGGCCTGCGGTGACGCCGAGGCTTGATGCAGGGGCCGAGGTCTGCAATGGGTCAGGGGATCGGTCTTGCTGGGGGAATCCCGCCAGATATCAGCCATGGCCCTAGGCAGATATACCTACTTCCTAACAGTGTGCTTTACATACAAGTAAGGGCATATGCCAGGTATTCTCCCAGCGTTACCGGAAAAAACCTTGCGGGCAGAGTCGGACTGTAGTAGTCTTTAGGCAGATTTTCCAAAGAAACATAACGCGCCGGCGCGGCAAGTCTGTTCAACCACGAAGCGACGTATCTCAATGTGCCGTGGCCGGCGATCACGTCCGGCAGGATAGACGGTCTGAGCAGAGACGCTCTCTCTGGGCTTTGCCAGCTTCCCAAGTGTGCGGGAGAGAGGAGGCGCACGATCCAGCTTGTCGAGTGGGCATGTAGTCGGGTTCTGAATGGGATCCCAAAAGTCTCCGCGATGGAGATGGAGGCGCGAGATGATCAGGTTGTCAAGATGCGTCGTAAGCGTTGTTTGCGCGAGTTTGCTGTTGTGGATGGCAGCTGTGCCGGCTGGCGCGGTGCTGGTCGGGTGGAACGTGGATGTGCATCAGGGAAAGTGGACGGGCAACTATTGGCCCCCGAATGCGGGCCAACCCCCGAATCCCCTTCCGAACTATGCCAATGATTTTCACGTCTGGGGCGTGGTGGAGTCAATGCTGACCCCGCCGCAGCTGGTTGCCCAGGTGAACTTCCAGACGACCGGGCCGTGGACGGTTCCCCCGTTCCAGAGGATCCCGGTCGGCGGCCTGCAGTTTCCGCCCGCCATCACGAATTTCTCGCAGGTGCTCATGCCATGGCCGTGGCCACCGCCCCCTCCGCCGCCCCCGGGTACGCCGCCGCCCCCCGTCGTGCCGGGAGGCCCGTTCTACTACTTCTGGGCCAACTGGTCCGGCACTAACATTCCATTCTGCAAGTGGATGCACTTCGGCCTGCTGTTCAAGGTGAACGGCTGCAATTACGGCTACTGGCTCCGCTCGATGTGGACCTGGAACGGGGTCGACCCGCCCGGCCCGCCGATCTACGGGTTTGATGTGGAGGGCGGTGGTGGTGGCGGCGGCGGCGGTACCGGCGCGCCCATCTCCATCCGCATCGGGAACTGCAGCCAGGTGGAGACGTACCCGATGTCGATGGACCTGATGGTGCTGAACGCGGACGAAGGCCGGGCCTTCGCGCTGGAGGACCTGAACACGGACTTCTTCAACACGCATCCGGAGTGGAACATGAGGTGGGTGCCTGTACCGACCGGCATGATTCCGCAGGTCCTGCACAGCGATCCCAGTATATCCTCGTTCTTTGATGTCTACCTGGACATGGTGCCGGGTCTGCCGCCGCTTCTGCCGGGGCAGATCCTGCTGGCCCGCGAGCACAGCGGCTACTATGACACGTTGGCCAGTGCCGGCGGCCCGCCGACGGTGGGCAACGCCGACTTCTGGGAGTACGAGATCCACGGCCAGCCGATTAACGGCGACGTCACCGACGACGGGCACGTGGACGTGATCGACCTGTTGTGGTTCGTGGACGCCTTTGGCAGCGTCACAGGCGACCCCAACTACGATCCGCTGTGCGACTTCAACTTCGACGGTTCGGTCGATGTGATCGACCTGTTGATGATGGTGGACTTCTTCGGCTGGTAAGACGCCCCTTCTGGCGTATGCATATTGGTACCCGGGCCGCCGTTCCTCCGGACGGCGGCCCAACTTCTTCTTGGGAGGCACATGCCTGTCCGGCAGGAGAACGCGGCTGGCTACAGCAGTCGCAAGAAGTTCTCGCTTGCAATCTTCCACAGCGTTTCGCGGCTGACGCCGCGCCTGGCCAGGGCCTTCATCATCTCATCGGTCAGGCCGCGCGAGCGGGGCAGAGGGCGTAGCAGCAGCCGTGGGTGTAGCAGTCGCGGCAGGTCCACCCGGTAGATCGGGTTGACCTTGGCCAGGTCCATCGGGTCGTCGCGGTCCTCTCGGAGGATCAGGCCGTCGCAGTGGGCGTCGAGCACGAGGAAATCGTTGCCGGTTTCCGGCATGGGGTTACCTCCGCTGGCTATCGATCGATCGTGGCCGGCACCTGCAGCAACAGCCTTCCGTCGTCGGGCCACGGGCACGTCCCCGGTCCCCGGCCGTTGATCGAGACGCTCAGGGTCTTGCCCGGCAAGGCGGTTGCCGCGTCCAGGAGGATGGCGAAAGAGGCCACATGCTGCGTTCGCACGGCGAATCGCCCGGGGCCCTCGCGCACGGCCTCGATCCGGGCTACCGACTTCTCCTGGAGCGGCTCGAGTTGCACGATGTCGATCCAATATGCCCGGTGGTAGCGAGGGCCGTCCGTTACGTAGATCACCTTGTCCGGCCGGGGATTTCTCGTTTTTGTCAGCAGCCAGGCCTCCTGGCCTGCGCGGGCCAGATCGGTGCTCTGATGCTGCACCTGCACCTCTTCCTGGAAGACCGCGTCGCAGCCGAGGTCCCTCAGTCGGCCGAACAGACTGCCTGGAGTGTTGCACATCGCAGGTATCGTCCTGTGTCCCGTGGCACAGGTACATGGGTACGTGGGCCAGGTTCTCCGCCAGCGGCAGCGGGTCGTAATCGTTGGTCATGCCCGAGGGTCCGGCCCCGGCGAACACGTCGGGGTAGCGCGTTGCGAAGTGGACGGTAGCGAACCCGCCCAGGGAGAACCCCTGCACATAGATCCGGTCCGCGTCAACGTTGTAGTTCGCCTTGACGTTGGCGATGGCCGCGAAGACGCCTTCTTCGTTGACGGGGTCGGTCCAGTTACCACCACGCCGCGGCAGCCAGATCTTCAGCATCCGCTCGATGGGCGCGCCGGTGGGGGCAGCAGGCTGCGTAGCTGGCTGGGTGGCGGGTGTGGCCGGTGCAAGCCTGTCCAGGGCGAATCGGTCCTGGGCGATCGTGCCACCTCCGTGCAGGTAGATGAACAGGGGCCACGCCTTGCCCGAGTCGTATGCCTGGGGCACGTGGATCCCGTACGGCTGCGGGTGGTCCTGCCCCGAGACGCGAAAACCGCGGACGACCATCCCGCGCTGCTCGGCGAGTGGGTCCTGCCCGCGATCGAAGGCGTCCAGCAGCGATTCTGTTTCCGCAATTGCTGTCTCGATTCGCCCGGCCAGGTTCGCTGGCGGCTTGGCCTGCCCAGCTGCCTTCAGGCTTTCCTCGATCGTCCATGTCCGCAGTTCGATGTCTGCTTCGTGTCGTTTCTGCAGGGGCTTGTTCCTGCCGGTCTCGATCCGGGACTTGAGCGACTTCGTCCGATTTGCCAGCGTTTCCATGATCTGTTTTGCCTGTAAACTGCCCGCCGGAGGCCCCGGACTGTCCGCCAGGGAAAAGGCCAACATACCCACCAGGCACGCCACCATTGCCATGCTGCTGTCTCCTTCCCCGCGCGGTGGTCTACTCAATCTCCCGCCGGAAGTGGACCAGTCGCAGCGTCTCCTCGAAAGTCACACCCACCGCGGCAGCGAGTAGTTCACCTGGTAGTTCGACAGGTTTGGCTCCGGCCGGATCGGGGCGTAACGCTTGCCCTTGCCTTTCGGCCGGACCTTCGGGGCGTACACGTGCAGCCGGTGCTCGTCCCAGACGACCAGCTGGTCGATGCCCCAACCCATCACATCGTGGACCTCCATGTACTTGCCCGGCCGGCGGTTGTTGGGGAAAGGCACCACCAGGTCGAAGTGCTCGTCCCATAGGCCGCCGTCGCCGTGCCGCGGCGAGAAGGCGATCAGCTCCCGTCCGTCGCTGGTCCAGTTGACCGGCTGGCAGACCGCCCCGGCCGCGTAGCGTTCGGCCTTGCGGAGGATGCGGTCGTCCATGTCCAGCAGGGCGATGATCCCCTGGTTGCCGTGGTAGGTCACGACGATCCGCTCGAGGTCCGGGCGATCCGGCACGAAATTGCCCAGCGAGATGTGCTGCACGTGCCCGAGGTGCACCTCCCCCAGCCGGCCGTCGCTGTACTCGTCGATGAACCCGGCCTCACCGCAGGGGTGGAGGTTGTGCCGCCGGCCGGTGGGGTCCACGTAGCTGAAGCAGGCATCCGGGTGATCGCCGAGGTAGAGCCGCCCGAAGAGCTTGCCCTGGCTGTCGACGCGGGAATAGCCCAGCAGGACCTCGTCCCGGCCGTCGCCGTTCAGGTCGGCGGCGTAGGGGTAGTGGCCCGTGTTGCAGCGATGGTGCCAGAGGACCTTGAGGGTCCGGCCGTCGATGGCCCAGGCATTGTGGTAGCGGTCCTTGATCAACAGGTCGCCGTAGGGGTGGCGGCCGGTGAAGTTGCAGAGGCGGATGCTGTCGGGGAGCAGCCGCGGCAGGTCGTCGAAGTGGCCATCGCCCCAGTACATGTTGATCTCGTCCCAGTAAGGCTCCATCTTCGGCGGGACGGGCGTGAGGGCCTTCTTCCTGGTCTTGCCCGTCAGCGGATCGAGGACTTCCAGGCTGGACCCGAACGCCGCCACCACCTCCACGCCGTTGCCTCGGTCGCCGGCCTGCACGGGCAGGTCCGCGGTGATGTCGATGCTGTCCGGCTGGATCTTGCCTCGCTGCCAGAGGACTCGGCCGTCCAGGTCCAGGGCTGACAATCGGGCGATCTTGTTGTACTGCCACTTGCGGCCCCGGTGGTAGGTGGGTATCGCGAAGAGCAGCTCGCAGCGACCGTCGCCGTCGAGGTCGGCAAAGCGGATCTGCCGGCCGATGGCGTGGCCCCGCACATCCACCTCGGCGACCAGTTCCATGGCGGGGAAGCGCCTCTGCTTGGAGGCGACACGGGCGGTTTCCCGCTTGCGCGACTGCTCCAACCGCCGCACTTCCGCGGGACGCGCCTTGACGGCGATCTTGCCGAACGCGGCTGCCCCGTTGGCCCACAGGCCGATGCCGCCCCACGTGATGCAGCCGTCCTCGGCGGCCAGTTTCACCTGGCCGGCCTGGGCGATGATCCGCGCGCCGTCGACCCGCAGCGTCACGCGGACGGGCTTCTTGCCGGGCTTGAGGGGCGCCGAGTCCAGCACGGTCATCGTACCTTCCAGCACTCGCACGAGCTTGAATACGCCGGACTCGAACAGCGCCGCGTAGTGGTCGCGGTTCGTCTGGTAGCGTGCGACCAGGCCGATGGGCCGGACGTCCTTGACGGTGATGTCAGCCGTGACGGTGTAGTCGTGCCACGGTTGGGGTCCCGGCGTCAGGACCAGCGACGGTCCCCACGCGTGCAGGTCCTTGTGCATCTCGACCACCCGTCCGCCAGCCGCCTTGCGGACCACGAAGGCGGAGTGGTCCCGGTCCTTGGACTTGCCGGCTGAGGTGTTGTGATACCAGCCGTTGGGATTGTCCGGCACGACCATGGCCATGTACTCGCCTCGGGCGGTGTTGTCCCGCCAGATGGGGCCGGGCTTGAACTTCGACCAGGTTTCCGCGAACAGCGTTACCATCGCCGACTTTGCCACGATTCACCTCCGGGTCCGAGCGGATTGTGTGCCCAAGGCTGAAAGAATACCCGCCCGGCGGAGCAAAGCAACGTCAGAACGGTTGACGAGGTCGCGACGGCGGTGAATGATGGTAAATGGCGTGGGAATTGCCGGTCCCGGGCGCAGTCTGCCCGCATAACGAACCAGGAGAAAAGGCATGGCTGGTCCACTTTCGCAGGAGGAGCTGCACAAGATCGATGCCTGGTGGCGAGCGGCCAACTATCTTTCGGTCGGCCAGATCTACCTCTACGACAATCCGCTGCTGAAGGAGCCGTTGCGGGCGGAGCACATCAAGCCGCGGCTGCTGGGTCATTGGGGTACGACGCCAGGTCTGAACCTGTGCTACGTGCATCTCAATCGCGCGATCCGCAAGTATGACCTGGACATGATCTACATCATCGGTCCCGGCCACGGCGGTCCCGGGATCGTCGCCAACACGTACCTGGAGGGCACGTACAGCGAGGTCTACCCCGACGTCACGCAGGACGAGCGGGGCATGAAGCCTGCTGTTCAAGCAGTTCTCGTTCCCCGGCGGGATCCCCAGCCACGTTGCCCCGGAGGTGCCGGGCAGCATCCACGAGGGCGGGGAGCTGGGCTACTCGCTGGCGCATGCCTACGGGGCGGTGCTCGACAACCCGAACCTGGTTGCGGCCTGCATCGTCGGCGACGGCGAGGCGGAGACCGGCCCGCTGGCGACCAGCTGGCAGTCCAACAAGTTCCTCGATCCGGTGCACGACGGCGCGGTCCTGCCGATCCTGCACCTCAACGGCTACAAGATCGCCAACCCGACGATCCTGGCACGCATCCCGCGCGAGGAGCTCGAGCAGTTCTTCCGCGGGTGCGGCTACAACCCGCACTTCGTCGAGGGTGACGAGCCGGTCGCGGTGCACCAGCTCATGGCGGAGACGCTCGATAAGGCGGCAGCCGAGATCCGTCGGATCCAGGCCGACGCCCGCGCGAATGGCTTCCAGCAGCGCCCGGCATGGCCGATGATCGTCCTGAAGACCCCCAAGGGTTGGACGGGGCCCAAGGAGGTCGACGGCCAGAAGACCGAGGGCTACTGGCGGAGCCACCAGGTGCCGATGGGGGAGATGCACACCAATCCCGAGCACGTCCAGATCCTCGAGCGGTGGATGCGGAGCTATCGGCCGGAGGAACTCTTCGACAGTGCCGGGACGTTCCGCGGCGAGTACCGCCAGATCGCTCCGGTCGGCCAGCGCCGCATGAGCGCGAATCCGCACGCCAACGGGGGGCTGCTGCTGCGGGACCTGCGGATTCCGGATTTCCGCGACTATGCGGTGGCGGTGCCCGAGCCGGGGACGGTCACGGCCGAGGCCACACGGGTGCTCGGCGTGATGCTGCGGGACGTGATGAAGCTCAACCAGGACAACCAGAACTTCCGCATCTTCGGGCCGGATGAGACCACCTCCAACCGCCTGGGGGCCGTGCTCGATGTCACGAACCGGCAGTTCGACGCCCAGATCTTGCCGTACGACGACCACCTGGCGCCCGACGGCCGCGTGATCGAGGTCCTCAGCGAGCATCTCTGCCAGGGGTGGCTGGAGGGGTACCTGCTGACGGGGCGGCACGGGTTGTTCAACTGCTACGAGGCGTTTATCCACATCATCGACTCGATGTTCAACCAGCACGCCAAGTGGCTGAAGGTGACGCGGCGCCTCAGTTGGCGGCGGCCGATCGCGTCGCTGAACTATCTGCTGAGCAGCCACGTCTGGCGGCAGGACCACAACGGCTTCTCGCACCAGGACCCGGGCTTCATCGACCATGTGGTCAACAAGAAGGCGGAGATCATCCGCGTGTACCTGCCGCCGGATGCCAACTGCCTGCTGTCGGTGGCCGACCACTGCCTGCGCAGCCGCAACTACGTCAACGTGATCGTGGCGGGCAAGCAGCCGGCCCCGCAGTGGCTGGACATGGACGCGGCGATCCGTCACTGCACGGCTGGCATCGGCATCTGGACCTGGGCCAGCAACGACGCCGGCGACGAGCCGGACGTGGTGATGGCCTGCTGCGGGGACGTGCCGACGCTGGAGACGCTGGCGGCGGTGTCGATCCTGCGGGAGCACATCCCCGACCTGAAGATCCGCGTGATCAACGTGGTCGACCTGATGAAGCTGCAGACGCCGAGCGAGCATCCCCACGGCCTTGCGGACGCCGAGTTCGACATGATGTTCACGCGGGACAAGCCGATCATCTTCGCCTACCACGGGTATCCGTGGCTGATCCATCGGCTGACGTACCGGCGGACGAACCACGGCAACCTGCACGTCCGCGGCTACAAGGAAGAGGGCACGACGACCACGCCGTTCGACATGGCGGTCATGAATGACCTGGACCGCTTCCACCTGGCGATAGACGCAATCGTGCGCGTACCGAAGCTCTGCGCACAAGGCGGCCTACGTCATGCAGATGCTGCGGGACAAGCTGATCGACCACAAGAACTACGTGTGCCGGTATGGCCAGGACATGCCGGAGATCCTCAACTGGGCATGGGGCGTGGCGGCGGCGGCTGCGACGCCGGCGCCGAAGATGGCGCAGATGGGGTAGGGACAGGAACGGCCAGTTCTGAGTGCTGAGTCCTGAGTTCCAAGTAACGGCAACAGCAGGAGACGGTACAGGAGGACGGCAGGCAAGGACAGAAGGAAGGAGCGTTCCATGGAGTTCTCGTTCGACAGGCCGGTGCCGGCTGAGGCGTTTCAGAAGTTGGCGGAGCAGACGGATTGGGCGCAGGGGCGGCAGGTCGCGCAGATTGCCGAGTCCCTGCGCGGCAGCTACCTGTTACTGGGTGTCTGGGAAGGCGACCGGCTGATCGGCGTAGCGAGGGCCATCAGCGACGGGGTCTACCGGGCAGTGATCGACGACGTGATCGTTGACGAGCCGTATCGCGGCCGGGGGATCGGAACGGAGATGATGCGGCACCTCGTGAAGCGGCTGGCTCATGTCCAGGGGATCGGGCTTGGCTGCGATCCAGACCAGGTTCCCTTCTACAAACGGCTGGGTTTCCTGCCCGCCAACTGTCCTCAGTTGCGCATGAATAATGTGGCTTCCGAGGGCGAATAACGCGATGCCGGCGAAGGGGCGACGAGGGAGTCTGTAGGGTCAGGCGCGGGGTCTGCTCGCAACCCGAGCACGCCCACCTCGCGGAGTACGATCTGTGGATTGAGGCGTCTCGCTGGCCGCGAGGAGGGCGTGGCACTCAACACCTTGGTGCCGGGCAAGGTAATGGATGGTCAGGGACACAAGGATGAAGTTCGGATACCAGGCGGTTTACGATCGCGACTTCTTCGATGCAATCGGTTATGCGGCCGCCAATCGGTTTGACTACGTATCGTTCGATCTGAACGTCCCGCGGTTCTATGTGGACCGGATGGCCGACAGCGACCTGGATCGGCTGCGTCGCGCGACCGAGCGGGCAGGCGTGGGGCTGGCATTTCATGCGCCCGGCGATAATGTCAGCCTGTTCAGCGACTACCCGGCCATCCGCGAGGGGATTGTGAAGCACTTCGGCAGGATCATCGCGGCAGCCGAGCAGCTGGGCGCGCGGCACGTTGTGGTCCATCCGGGGATCTACCCGTCCTTCAAGCAGGCGAACAAGAAAGAGGACGACTTCTCCCGCGAGTATCACGACTATTTCAGCACGGTCCTCCACGAGAACCTGCTGCACCTGGCCGGTCTGACGAAGAACGTGCTGCTGTGCGTGGAGAACTTTCGGTTCACCTCGCTGACGCGCAGTGCGGTCGAGCGGGCCATGGCTGATAGCGAGCGGGTCTTCCTCACGTGGGACATCGCCAAGACCTACGACAACGAAATCCGCCTGGATGCGGCGGGCGAGGAGTTCATGTGGAGGCATGCCGCGCGCGTCCGCGAGGTGCATGCGCACGATATCACGAAGGGGTTCAAGTCGCACCAGGTCGTCGGCGACGGCGGCATCGACTTCAGCCGGTATACGGCCTTGTTTCAGCGGAAAGACGTGGCGGTCACGATAGAGGTGCGGCCCCGCGAGGCGGCGAAGGTGTCCAGGGATCGGCTGGTGGGGATGTTCATGTGAGGTGAGTGGAAAGGCGGGCGGCCATGGGGTTGTTGTTCGAGTGGGACCGACGCAAGGCGCGGCGCAATCTCGCCTTCCATGGGGTGTCATTTCAGGAGGCGAGCACGGCCTTTCGAGATGTGCCGTCTGTCACGGTCAGCGATCCCCTGCACTCGCGGGAGGAGGAACGGTTTCTTTTGATTGGTCTGTCGGATCGGGGTAGACTATTGGTGGTCGCCCACACGGAGCGCAGCGGCCGGATTCGCATTATCAGTGCCAGACGCGCTACGAAAATAGAAAGGTCTCACTATGAAGAAGAAACGTGATCCCGATATGCGGGAGGAGTACGACTTTCGCGGGGGGGTCCGAGGCAAGTATGCGAAACGATACGCCGAAGGGACCAATGTTGTCGTCATTGATCCTGATGTAGCCAAGTACTTTCCGGACCAGGACTCGGTGAACGATGGCCTTCGGGGCCTCGTCGCGATTATCAAGCGGCAAGGCAAAACGAGGCGCCGAGGCAAGCGATAGACAGAGCGGTTGAGAGAGGTCCTCCTGTGAAAGATCAGTTGCTGCGGCGGTTGATGGCGGGAGCGCCGAAGGTGCTCGAGACGTTCGATGCGGCCACCGGTCGCTTCATGACCCCGGGCTACAGCGGGCCGGATCTGGGCTGGGCGGTGACCAACCAGGACGTGATGTACCCGCTGGCCCTGCTGTACAAGACGCCGCACCCCGACAACCCGTACCACGCCGACCGCAAGATCCTGGAGGTCGTCAGCAAGGCCGGCTCCGCTGTCCGCGACTGGCAGTACCCCGACGGCCAGGTCGAGTTCATCAAGATCGACGGTTCGAAGTGGGGGCCGACCTACATGTGCTGGACGCAGTACCACTGGCTGGAGGCCTACCGGCTGGTGAGGGAGGACCTGGACCCGGCGGTGCGCCGGCGGTGGGAAGAGGGTCTGACGCTAGCCCTGGACGGCTCGGCGAAACTCATCGGCAAGGACTATCGCGTCCACAACATCCCCGCCTGGCACGGCATGACGCTGGTGCGGGCTGGCCAGGTATTCGGCCGAGCGGACTGGTCCAAGGTCGGCGCCGAGATGATCCACCGGGTCGCAGGGGCCCAGACGACGCACGGCTACTGGGACGAGCACGGCGGGCCGACGACCGGTTACAATCTCGTGTACATCCACGCGGTCGGACTGTACCACGCCTTCACGGGCGACGATAGCGTGCTGGAGTGCCTCCGCCGCGGGCTGGAGTTCCACCTGACCTTCACCTATCCGGACGGCTCGATGGTCGAGACGGTCGACGGCCGGGTCAAGTACCATGCGGGCGCCCCCGACCGCTGCCTGACCGCCTGGAGCCCGTTCCCGCAGGGCAGGCGGTTCGTGCGGTTCCTGGCCGAGCAGGGGCAGCGGCGCGGCCATGCCTGGGGATGCACGCCGGCCCTGGCGTCGGCGTTCGAGCACTTCACAGACGGGCCTGAGGCGGCGATTCCGCAAGACCAGGAATCGTACGAACGCGCGATGGGCGATATGGCCCGCGTAGTCAAGCGAGGCAAGTGGTTCTCCTGCGTCAGCGCGATCACCGTCGAGCCGGATGACAACCGCTGGGGCATGGACCGCCAGGTGTTCGTCAGCGTCTACCACGACGACGCCGGCCTGATCATCGGAGGGGGTAACTCCAAGGACCAGCCGGCCTGGAGCAACTTCGTCATCGGCGACCACTACCTGCCGACGGGCGGCCGGATCGTGCCCGGCGGGGTGGAACTGGACTACCAGCCAGCAATCTGCTCGATCCTGGTCGAGCACGCTGGTGACGAGACGGTCCTGACACTATCAGCCGACCTGCCCAGCGGCACCGAGGACGCCCGCTGCGGTCTTCCGGTCCGCATCGCGCCGGGGCAGACGCTTCGTAGCGGCGATGGCCGGACACTGCCAACGGACGGCCAGCGGGTCAAGGTGAGCGGTCCGCAGGCGGGGTGGATCGGCGGCAACGGCTGGCGGATCGACCTGCCCGCCGACGCAAGGTTCGAGTACCCGGTCTCGCCGTTCAACCCCTACGCAAAGGACGGCGCCGCCCCACTGGACCAGGCGGTCGGCATGGTCCATGCGCCGCTGAGCCCGAACTCGCCGGGGAGGGTGTTCCGGGTACATGTTGGCAGCAAGAGATAGGGTTCAGGGTTCAGGGTTCAGGGTTCAGTGGGCGACGGACAAAGTGGTACAGATTGGCCGGTGACTGACCGCTGGCCGCTGTCCGCTGACCGCTGGCTGCTGACCGCTGACTGCTGACCTCTGTCTACTCCTTCTTTCCTCTCGCATCCACCGGCTCGACGATCTGCACCTTCCCGGCTGGCAGCGTCGCTACCAGGTCCGGCAGGTCGTACACCTTCAGCGCGCCGTGGACGACGTTGATCGAGCTGGTTGCGATGCAGCGGCGTGCGGACGACCTCGGTCCAGCTGGCCAGCGATCGCTCCAGCCGCAACGAGGCGAACAGGTCCGGCTCCAGGGCGGCTGCGTGCAGCGCCGCGGGCCCGGCCTCGCCGGTAGCCACAATCTGGACGGGCCGATGGACCTGGCCCGCCAGGAACCTTCCGCACGCAAGGGCTGCCTCTACTCGCATGCCCAGGTAGGACCGGCCGAGCAGGTACGCCAGGAAGAAGTCGTTGACGTTGGGGCCGAAGTGCTCGCCGGACTTGCTTTCCTCCTGTCGGGGTCGCAGCTGGCCGATGCCGGGCAGGTCCATCGCCAGGACGACATGCCCCTGTTCTGCCAGGGCCTCGACGTGGCCATCGGGGGCGGTCTCGGCATCCTTGCCTTCGCCCGGCAGGTACAGGTACGCGTCGCCGATGGGCCTGGCTGGCTCGAACAGCAGCCCGGGCAGCGCGGTATCGCTGTCGATCTGAAGAACGACCGCCGTAACCACGTAGCCGTCCCGCTTCTCGGGTTTGCCCTTATCCACCGCGGCCTGCGGCAAGTCCGCCGGTGCCCGCACGCCCGCGATCCGCCGCACGGCCTGCAGGGCCTCGGCCTTCGGCGTCTGTTGCCAGAATTCGCGCCGCTGCCTGACGAGCCGCGCCTCCAGGTCGCCGTTCAGGTCGAAGATCGACCTGGCCCCGTCCAGCCACATCACCTGGCCCTTCGGCGTGCAGGCCAGTTCCGCGTCGGGCCGGACCCGGGCCTGCGGCTCGCCGACGGGTTTGTCCGCCTCGCACAGCCAGCGCATCATCCAGCGGACCATTGGTACGCGGAGTCTCGGTGGCGAAGTTGTGCGGCAGGTCGGCCTCGACCAGGTCCACGCGCTCCGGGAATCCCAATCTTGTGTAAATCCGCTTGGCCTGGCGGAAGGTGTCCCACGTGCCATCGATGTCGAAGAAGTCTCGCGTAGCCGCACCGAACAGCAGCGGCCGCGGGGCCATCAGGATCGCGTAATCGGCGTGGTCCAGGCCGCAGGCGACCTGGGCGAAGAGGTTCTGCTCGGCGTCCTGTGGGCCGATGGTGTCGGTCAGCCGGTCGAAGGAGGTCAGGTAGCAGCAGGGAGCCGCGCAGGCGATGCGGTCGTCGATGGCCATCAGGTAGCTGGTCTGCGTGCCGCCGCCACTGGTGCCCGTGCAGCCGATCCGCGAAGCGTCGATGTCTTCTCGGCTCTGCAGGTAATCAACCGCGCGAATGGCGTCCCACACGAGGTCAGTCGCGATATTGCGGCCCAACAGGATGCTGCCCGTCCCGGCCAGCGTGTGCTCGAGCGTGCTGCCCTGCAGCGGCTGGCCCGCCTCGTCGAAGACCTGCGACCGCTCGCCCTGGCCGATCGGGTCGAAGCAGAGCGCCGCGATGCCGTACCTGGCCAGCAGGATGGGTGCCCGCTGGTAGGCGTCGTAGGCCTTACCGTTCTTGCTGTGGCCGCAGGGGACCAGGGCGGCCGGGTAGGGGGGCTTCGTTTCAGGCAGGTAGAGCAGGGCGGTCACGAACAGCCCGGGGCGGCTCTCGAAGATGACCTTCTCGATCCGGTAGCCGTCACAGGCGATCCGGCCGGTCACCTTCGCATTCAGCGGGGTCTTTTCGGGAAACTCGCCCAGGGCCTCCAGCAACGTGCGGCGCAGACGCTGCTGGTAGGCGGCGATCTGCTCGGGCGTCTTCAGCTTTCGTATTCCGCGCGCCGCGAGGCCAGGGCCTTGTGGACGTCGCGGGCGAAGCTGGTAGCTACGTTCTGGGGGGATGGCTGGGTCGACGGGACGGGTTGGCCGGCCGGCTGCGCCAGGCACGGAATGACCACGAAGGCGACGACCATCAGGACGATCAGACCGCTCATCATGCCAGTCTCCTTGGACGGATGCGATGAGTATGGTCAGGCAGGTGGCCGATCGTCAAATGGAGGCGTCGGGCGTACGCGTCGGCACGCTGGAGCGGCAGAGGAACAGGGCGGCGGCCAAGACGCCGAGGGCAGCCATCACCAGGCCGGTCCGCGTCGTCTTGTCGCAGAACATCTCCACCAGCCCGATCGCCTGGCGGGTGCCCAGGTAATGGTTGGCCAGGGCCTGCGCCGCTCGACCTGCCGCTCGATGCGGTTCATCTGGTCAGCCGACTTGGGGGCGGGTTGGCTGGTTGGGCCGGCCGCGCCGCGGGCCTCGGACATGGCGGTGTAGCCAGCCGGGCGGAAGCTGGCGGCGATCTGCTGGGGCAAGGGCAGGGGGGCCTCGTCGGGACGGCGATAACCGAACTCGGATATGGCCAGCAGGTCCAGGGCCTGCGGGCTGGTACGGTAGGAGTCGATGAAGTAGTTGTTACGGTCGACCTGCTTCTGGAGGTGCTCGACCTCCTGCTGCATCTGGGTCCGCAGGGCAACGACCTGGCGGTACTCGACCCAGGAAGGAATGGTGGCCGCCAGCGCGAGGGTGACCATGGCCATCGTGGTAAGCCACCAGAACACGATGGTCGAGAAGAACCGGCTGATGATGCCTTCCTGCTGTGCTTGTACCTGCTCGGGCATTGCACGATCCATGACTAAGAGCCGGCCCGGAACTTCCTGCTTTGGGTGTCACGGGCAGGCTTCAGGGCTGCGCAGAGTCCGAAACCCCTGCGCGGCCGCTATCGTTTTATCGGCCGATCGGGCGGAAACAGTTCAGGCATTGTGTGTTTCCAGCACTGTCGGGCGCAATCTAGCATGCCGGTGGCGGGGGCCAATGGCTGTGTTCTCAGGCGACGGCGTTGTCCCGGATGACGGCGAACAGTTGCTCCGGCGGGGCCGTCCTGGTCAGGTAGGCGACCGCGCCAGCGGCTGACATGGCGTCGGCGATTCGAAGACGAGACAACGTAGGCGAGGGCTATCTCAGGTTGCCGTCGGCGTCCTTGTGGAAGACCCGCTTGGCCTTGCCCTCCTGGCGGGGCAGGTGGCCGATCGGGAAAACGTCGCCCTTGGGCGAGAAGCCCAGGGCCTCCTTGAGGACCTTCTCGACCATGTAGCCGGTCACCTCCGGTACGGCCTCGACGTTGATGCGGACGTCCTTCACGCCGTCGCCCTCTTCGATGATGATCTGGTAGTTCGAGCCGACGCCGGGGATGGCCATCAGGGCCTGCTCGACCTGCTTGGGAAAGAAGTTCACGCCCTTGACGATCAGCATGTCGTCGAGTCGTCCGGTGATGGGGGCGATTCGGATGTGGGTGCGGCCGCAGGCGCACGCGGCGCGCGAGAGGATGCGGGTCAGGTCGCCGGTCCGGAAGCGGATCACGGGCAGGGCCTGGCGCGTCAGCGCCGTGATGACGAGGTCGCCGACCCGGCCGTCGGGGACAGCCTTGCCGGTCTGGCGGTCGATGACCTCGACGACATAGTGGTCTTCCCAGACGTGGATGCCGTCGTGGGCGCAGCAGTCCAGGCCGAGCGTACCGACGCCGCCGGTCTCGGTCATGCCGTAGATGTCGAAGACCTCGATGCCCAGGCCGGTGGCGAGTTTCTTCTTCATCGACTCGGAGAAGACCTCCGCCCCGAACATGCCGATCTTCAGGTCCGGCAGGGCGTCCTTCTGCTCGGCGAGGACCTCCATGATCCGCAGGCCGTAGGAGACCACGCCGGTCAGCACGCGGGTGCCGAAGTCCTTCATGAGCTTGATCTGGCGGGGCGTGTTGCCGGCACCCGTCGGGATTACGAACAGCCCCACCTGCTGCGCGCCGTGGTAGAAGCCGAACCCGCCGTTGAAGAGGCCGAACGACGGGGTGATCTGCACGATGTCGCCGGCCCGGGCGCCGGCCATGCGGAAACAGCGGGCCATGCACTCGCCCCACTGGTTGATGTCGCTGCGGGTGTAGGGCATGACCACGGGCGTGCCGGTCGAGCCGCTGGACATGTGCATCTCGACGATCTGGCGGCGATCGACGCAGCACATGGCCAGAGGGTAGCCGTCGCGGAAGTCGTCCTTGCCCATCAGCGGCAGGCGCTCCAGGTCGTCCAGGCCCTTGAAGTTGCAGGCGTCGATGCCAGCCGCGTCGAACCGGCTGCGGAAGACTGCGTTGTTCTGGTGGACGTAACGGACGATCTCCTTGAGCCGGGCATTCTGTAGCGAGCGGATCTCGTCCAGCGAGGCCGTCTCGAGTTTCTGGTTGTGGAAGCCGTACGTCATGCCCCGTTCTCCCTTGTCGCCACTCGGCACTCAGGACTCAGGACTCAGGACTCAGGACTGCCCCCGTCCTTCCTCGAACGCCCGCAGGTTCAAGTCTTTGTGCTTGGGCGGCACTGATTGCGCGACCGCCTCGTGCCAGGCCTCCAGGGGCAGGTCCAGCCCCGTCGACAGCGCCCCCAGGACCACCACGTTGGAGGCGCGGATGTTGCCCACGCGGGTTGCAATCGTCGCGGCGTCCACATAGATCAGCCTCGGGAAGATCGCCTTGAGCCGCTCCCGCGCGTCAGCCGGATACTTCGCCTGGCCGCTGGAGACGGTCACGGGGATGATCGCCTGGCTGGAGACCACGGCCAGTCCGTCCGGCGCCAGGTAGTGCGCGAAACGGATGCCTTCGATCCGCTCCAAGGCCCCCAGCACGCGGGCGGTGCCCTCGGCCACCAGCGGGCTGAAGACCTCCTTGCCGTAGCGGATCTGCGCGATCACCGAGCCGCCGCGCTGCGCCATGCCGTGGACCTCGTTGGTCTTAACCGCCAGGCCCGCGAACATCGCTGCGCGGGCGACGATCTCGCTGGCCAGGAGAATCCCCTGGCCGCCTACGCCGACCAGAACGACGGACGTAGTGCGGAGTGCCGGGTCCTGAGTCCTGAGAACAGACGAGGTCATCTCACTGCCTCCTGGTCGGCCATCGCGACCGCCGCGAACTTGCAGATCTGGTGACACAGGCCGCAGCCCGCGCAGAGCATCTGGTTGATCCGCGGCGGCTGGCCGTCGCGACCCTCCATCGCCGGGCAGCCCAGGCTTCAGGCAGAGCTTGCACTTCTTGCAGAGATCCTCCTTGACGACGCGCCGCTGGCCGACGGGCTTCTTCTCGTGGAGCGGGCAGACATAGCGCGAGACGATCAGCGACGGCTCGCCCGCGCTGAGTTCCTCTCCGAGCAGCTTGACGACCTTCTCGACCTCGTAGGGGTCGATCGTGTGGACCCGCTTGATGCCGCAGGCCCGGCCGATGTCCTCGACGTTGACCGCGATCGTGGGCTCGCCCATCAGGGTCGTGCCCGTGCCCGGGTTGTCCTGGTGGCCGGTCATCGCGGTAGTGCGGTTGTCGACGACGATGATGACGAGCTGCGCCCTTGTTGTAGGCGATGTCCAGGAGGCCCGTGATGCCGCTGTGGAAGAAGGTGGAGTCGCCGACGATGCCGACGACCTTGCGCGGCTCGCCGGCCTTGACCATGCCGTGGGCCATCGACACGCCGCCGCCCATGCACAGGATGGTGTCCATCCGCGAGAGCGGCGCCAGCGTCCCCAGGCTGTAGCAGCCGATGTCACCGGTCACGATTACGTCGTACTTGCCCAGGGCGTAGAACACCCCGCGGTGTGGGCAGCCCGGGCACAGCACCGGCGGACGCCCGGGCAGGTCCTTCGACTGCGGCACGGGTACGACCGTAGCCGCGGCTGCGTTGCCTTCCATCTTCGCCCGACTGGCCTGCAGCCGCTGCGTGGACAGCTCGCCGATGTTCGGCACGAAGTTCTTGCCGTCGCAGCGGATGCCCAGGGCCTTGATGTGCTGCTCGAGGATGTCCTCGAGTTCCTCGACCACCAGGACGCGGGTCACGGCTCCAGCGAACTGCTGGAGAAGCGCGTCCGGGAATGGCCAGGACCAGCCTAGCTTGAGCACCGACGCCTCCGGCCAGGCCTCGCGGACGTACTGGTAGGCGATCGAGTGGGTGATGATGCCCAGCGAGCGATCTCGCCACTCGATGCGATTGGCCGCTCCGGCGCCGCGCCCGCGCCGGGTGCCACGCCCGCCTCGGGTGCCACGCCTGCGCTGTTTGCAGGCGTGCCGCCGCCCATGCGGCTGTTGTCGGCTGTCCCCTGTGACCTGTCCCCTGTAAGCTGCATGGCCTGGCAGGCCATCTCCCGCATCTTGCCGACCTTCTCCTCCAGCGCCACCCGCATCAGCCGGGCGTGCGCCGGGATCGGCACGAACCGCTGCGGATTCTTCTCGAACCCCACAGCCGGTCCTTCGCAACGACCATCCAGGTTCACCAGCGAGCGCGAGTGGCTCACCCGCGTGCTGGACCGGAGGATGGCCGGAATCCCGAACCGCTCGGAGACCTCGATGGCCATCTTGAGGAAGTCCTTGGCCTCCTGCGAGTCCGACGGCTCGAACAGCGGCACCTTGGCGAAGCGGGCGTAGTGCCGGCTGTCCTGCTCGTTCTGCGACGAGTGCATGCCCGGGTCGTCAGCCACAATCACGACGAACCCGCCCTTGACGCCCGTGTAGGCCAGGGTCATCAGCGGGTCGGCGGCGACGTTCAGGCCGACGTGCTTCATGGTCACGATGGACCGCGCGCCGGCGATGGACGCCCCGGCGGCGACCTCGAAGGCCACCTTCTCGTTGGGCGCCCACTCGCAGTAGATGACGTCCTTGAACTGGACGATGTTCTCGAGGATCTCCGTCGACGGGGTGCCGGGATAGCCGCAGGCGACCTTCACGCCCGCCTCGTACGCCCCGCGGGCGATGGCCTCGTTGCCGGAAAGCAATTCGATCAAACCAATTCCTCCAACGGCGGTGGTCGGTTAAGAACGGCTATCCTACCTTCTATCTCCGTTTTGTTCAAGGGTTTATCGATGGAACCGCAGGCCGTTTCAGCCCCTGTCTGGGGTACCATCGAAGAGCAACCGGGATCTGCCTGACCCGGTCCATGGGGGACGGGATACGCGTCTGGTGTGGCTACCCTGTGCCAGTGGCTGCGAGGTCCTCATCCAGGGTCACCTGCACGGTTGGCATGCGGCGTCTCCTGCGACGAGGTGCGTCACTCCAAGCCCAGGTACTTGCGTATGTGCCTGGCGAGAGTGTTGTCAATCTCGGTGTGTCTGGGGACGGGTTGCTTCAGTCCGGTCTTGGGGTTGAAGTAGATGTCGTGGCGTGAACCCGCGCGCAACAGCACGCAGCCGTCCCGCCTGAGTTGTGCGCACGAACTGTCCGCGCTTCATAGCGCGATGGCCTTCTCGCGGTGGTCTTCAGGAACATCCTCCATGACCATCATGTTGTAGGCGTCCCTCAAGTTCTCTTCGAGCTCCTTGAGCGTACGTCCTTGAGTCATGATCTCCGGGTGTTCCTTAAGCTTGCCCAGCCAGAACTTCTTGCCCTTCCAGTAGATCATGTGTATCTGCTTGCCCATGGGTCCCTCGTCCGGTCTTTCGGTGTCCGCGGTACATGGTATACGGCTCGATCTGACGGGACAAGCAGGGGCGCCGTGGCGGCGCCAGAGCCCGCCGCCAGCCGGCAAGCGTGCATCCGCCGCTCCTTGACGGAATCGGGACCGGGTCGTAGATTCGCCTGCCGCAGCGGTCGAACACCACGAGGGACCCCAATGTCCGACGAAGCCGTGCCCCAGTCCAGCATCATCCTCTACCAGACCGAAGACGGTCGAACGCGCATCCAGTGCCGGTTCGAGGAGGAGACGCTGTGGCTGACGCAGAAGCTGATCGCGGATCTCTTCCAGATCGGCGTGAACACCGTAAACCACCATCTGAAGGAGATTTACGGCGAGGGCGAACTTATGCCCGAGGCAACTATTCGATCTTATCGAATAGTTCAAACGGAAGGGGCTCGCCAGGTCACGCGAGGGGTCGAGCACTATAGCTTGCCTACCATCCTGGCCGTCGGCTACCGCGTCCGCAGTCCTCGGGGCACCCAGTTCCGCCAATGGGCGACGGCCCGGCTGAGCGAGTTCCTTGTGAAGGGATTCACCATGGACGACCAGCGGCTGAAGAATCCACCCGGCCCCGGCGTGCCGGACTACTTCGATGAGCTGCTGGAGCGTATCCGCGATATCCGCGCCAGCGAGAGACTCTTGAGGACTTCGCCGAGGACCAGGCCCGGCGTCGCAAGCAGATCTTCCTTTGCGACTGGCAGACGCGGCTGGACGAATTCCTGCGCTTCAACGACCGCAACGTCCTGCCCGATGCCGGGAAGGTGAGTCGCGAAGAGGCCGACCAGAAGGCCGCGGCGGAGTATGAGCGGTTCGCCGCCCGACGAAGAGAACAGTTGGAGGCGGAGGCGCTGCGGGAGTTGGAGGAGCAGGCAAAGAGACTGCCCAGTAAGAGGGCGGGCGAGGGCGGAAATGAGTATGGTGTCCCGAATGGCACTGCCGTAGATATCTCCCCATGTTATAGCCCGTTATGGATTGAGCAACGCTTCCCGCAGTTGCCGGCGAGGGTCGTGCATGAGGGGGTAGCGGTCCCGGGATCGTTTGATCACACGCGGCTCGATGCGGCCGGGGCGGTTGGCCACTTCATTGGCAGCGATTCGTTCCCTTGCCAGAGACAACAGTTGGCGCACATCCCGGCAGGCCCCCGTCGCCAACAACATCCAGGACGACAAGACCGTCTGGCAGGCCAGAGTGAAGCCCAACTGACGCGGCTGTTTGGCATGGATGGTCGCCGCCGTCGCAATCAGGCCGCGGACCAGGTTATAGGCCAGCAGCGTCACCCACAGTTCCCGCCGAACCATGTCCGGCGTCTTGCAGCGGACGTGATCCAGGCCCAGCGTTTGCTTGATGTCTCGAATGTCCAGTTCCGCGTTCCAGCGGTACCCGTAGAGTTCGGCAATATCCTCTGCGGGGTAGGTCACCGGATCCATCAAGGACGTAACCACGGTGATCGATTCGGTTCGTCGGCCCGGAACGGTCACCTGGAACCGCAGTTCCCGAAGCGTCATCGTCTGGGGAATCTGTTCGTATAGTTCCTCGGACATCCAGTCTGGCTTTTTCGGCCGGGTCCAGGTGATCCAGTGATCGTCCGGCCCCAGACGCTGGCCCCGTCGGAAGTCGACGGGGCGACGCTGATGCAGACGCGCACAGAAACGGACCCCGCGCGATCGCAGGATGGCCAGCATCAGAAACGAGCAGAAGCACCGGTCGAAGACGGCCACGTCCCCTGGCTTCAAACACTCCAGGATGCCGCGCAGCAGGGCGGTTTCGCCGGTTTGCTTGCCTTCGTAGGGACCGATGTTCAGGTCGAGGATCGCCGCCGTCGCCAGCGATACCACCGCGCAGGCCCGCGCGATCGGGAAGCCCGCGCCGGGCCGCTGGTTCTTCTGTTGGGGGAACACCTGCTGGTTGGCCGGCGTGTCGGGCATGGTGAAGGTAAAGCCGTCAATGAGTTTGGCGTGCAGCCCATGCCACAGCCACGAAGCCTTGGCGCGATCCTGCAACCGCCGGGCCACGCCGACCACCAGGTTGCGCAGCGCCGTCAGGTTCAGCTTGGAGCGGGCCCGGCAATAGTCTCCCGTGTCACCCGAGGGCACCCGACCGGCCGTCTGCTGCATGTAGGTCGCAACATCCGCCACCGCCGCGGCGCAGGCTGCCCCCTTGCCGCCCCGCAAGACCTGGCCCAGAAAGGCCCAAAGCACGATCGACGTGGAGAAGATATCGTCCTGCCCGAACAACGCATCGTTGTCGGCAAAGGCCTGCTCGATGGCATCGCCGGGGAGCACCTCGGCGAACCGCAGGCCCGGCTGTTGCAGGAATGGGGCGACGACGGTGTTAAAGCGATTCCGCCGCGGGCTTGGACGGGGCGCTACGATATACATGAAAAGCCCTCCTTGGCTTCGGTGGGACGCCAAGCCAAGGAGGGCCACCACAATCATAGGCCAAGGAAGGCAAAAACGCGTCCAGCGATGCTGGCCGCACTCAGACTGTATTCATACGCGAGGCGCAAGACAACCACTGGGTCCGCGTAAACGCCAGCCTTGCGCGCCTCTATCCCTCTCCGCCGGACGGCAGTGCCATTCGGGACACCTTACCTATTCTGCGCAAGACGTGCAGGGACAATGGCCCAATGTCTTGATACTCGAGACGATTCAAGCCTTCATCAGTATCGGGAACCCTGCCTGTTCAAAGTGATGGTCGGTCGTGACCGCTTCCTCGATTTCGGCTGAACAGAGCGGCGTCGGCCAACCGAAGACTCATCGCTTCTTTGTTCCGTAAAGGGCATGGTGATAGTTCACTGACGCGTCTTCAGGCACATCATAGATGGCAATGCGAGACTTCGTGTGTCGACCTCTATCGGCTAACCGGCTTCGCCCCTAATGGATCGGCCTGAGGCTGCGGCGAGGCGTGGCCGTTGGTTTGCTCCGCCTGCCACCGCAAATTCGGCTTCCGCGCCGCCGCCACCTCGTCCAGCCTCGCCACCGGCATCTTGTGCGGGGCGAAGTGCAGCACGTCCGGCGTCGTGGCTGCCTCGTCGGCGATCTTGAGCATCACGTCCGCAAACCGGTCCAGCGTGTACAGCGACTCCGTCTCCGTCGGCTCGATCATCAGGCAGTGCGGGACCGGCCAGGACATCGTCGGCGGGTGGATGCCGAAGTCCAGCAGGCGCTTGGCGATGTCCAGCTCCGTCACGCCCTTGTCGCGGAAGTCCGGCACCAGGATGAACTCGTGGGCGTACGGGCCGGTGAACGGCAGCGTGTACTTGCCCTTGACCCGCGCCGCCAGGTAGTTGGCTGACAGGACCGCCTTCTTCGCAACATCCGCCAGGCCCTCGCCACCCAGGGCCGCGATGTAGCAGTACGCGCGGACCAGGATGCCCGTCTGGCCGTAGAACGAGCGGACCTTGCCGATGGATTCGGGGCGGTTCCAGTCCCAACCGAACGTGCCGTCGGTGTGCTTGACCACCTGCGGTACGGGCAGGTAGGGGGCCAGTTCCTTGGTGCAGGCGATCGGTCCTGCGCCGGGTCCGCCGCAGCCGTGCGGCGTGGCGAAGGTCTTGTGCGTATTGAAGTGCATGATGTCCACGCCGAAGTCGCCGGGCCGCGTCAGGCCGACGATGGCGTTCATGTTCGCGCCGTCCATGTACAACAGCGCGCCGGCCTTGTGCAGGATCTCGGCGATCTCGCAGATCTGGTCGTCGAACAGCCCCACCGTGCTGGGGTTGGTGATCATCATCGCCGCCGTGTTCTCGTCCACCTTGCTGCGGAGGTCGTCCAGGTCCACCCGGCCGTCGGGGCGACTTTCGACCGTGATCACGAACCGGCTGCAAAGCGAGCAGCTGGCGGGGTTGGTCCCGTGGGCGGTATCCGGCACCAGTACGCGGGTGCGGTTCCGGCCGCGCTCGGCATGGTAAGCGTTGATCACCATCAGGCTGGTCAGCTCCCCATGGGCGCCCGCGCACGGCTGGAGCGAGACTTCGTGCAGGCCCGAGATCTCCTGCAGGAAGCACCGCAAGTCGAAGAGGATCCGCAGCAGGCCCTGGATGTCCCGCTCGTCCTGGTGCGGGTGCACGTGGGCCAGGCCGTCCAGGCCGGCGAGCTTCTCGCTGACCTTGGGATTGTACTTCATCGTGCACGAGCCCAGCGGGTAGAAGTTCGCGTCGACGCTGAAGACCTTGCCCGCCAGCCGCGTGTAGTGCCGCACCAGCGTCAGTTCGCCGACCTCCGGCAGGTCCGGGGCGGCATCGGCGACCAGTTCGGCCGGCAGGACACGACGCGCGTCCACCGGCGGGACATCCAGGTCGGGCAGATCGACAGCCGAAAGGCCCGGCTGGCTCAGTTCGAACAGCAGCGGCTCGACCTGCGGCAGCGAACGCTCGTCGCCAGCCAGCGCGGGGTCCAGGTCTTGTGTGGGTTTGAGTGACATATTATGCGGCCTCCAACGCATCGACCAGGCGATCGATCTGGTCCTTGCTCCGCTTCTCGGTCACGGCCACCAGGAAGCAGTCCGCCAGCTCCGGCAGGTCCCTGCCCAGCCCGGGGCCGACCAGGATGCCCTTCTCGCGGCAGGCGGCGAACACCCGGTCCAGCGGCTTGTTCGAGCGGACGACGAATTCCTTGAAGAACGGGGCGTCGAACCGCAGGTCGAAGCCGCTGATCGACGCGATCCGGTTGGCTGCATAGTGCGCCTTGTCCAGGCACAGGCTTGCCATCTTCCGCAGGCCCTGCTTGCCGACTGCGGCCAGGTAGATGGCTGCGCGGATCGCGACCACGCCCTGGTTGGTGCAGATGTTGCTGGTCGCCCGCTCGCGGCGGATGTGCTGCTCGCGGGTCTGCAGCGTCAGGCAGAAGCCCCGCCGGCCGAACCGGTCGGTCGTCATGCCGACCAGCCGGCCCGGGATCTTGCGGAGCAGTTCCTGCCGGCACGTCAGGATGCCCAGGTACGGCCCGCCCAGCGACAGCGGGATGCCCAGGGGCTGGCCCTCGGCGGCGACGATGTCGGCCCCGAACTCGCCGGGCCTCTTCAGCAGGCCGCAGGAGATCGGGTCTGCCGCGACCACGAACAGCGCCTCGTTGCCCTTGGCGATCTGGCCGATCTTGTCGAGTCGCTCGACGGCGCCGAGGTAATTGGGGCTCTGCACAATGACGGCCGCCGTGTCGCCGGTCACCAGGCGGCGCAGGTCATCCAGATCGGTCTGGCCGTTGGACATGCCCGCGACGGCGATCTCGATGGGCTGGCTCTTGAGGTAGGTCTTGAGGACAGCCATGCAGTCCGGGTTGATCAAGCGCGAGACGACGATGCGGCCCTTGCCGGTGATGCTCCGCGCCATCAGGGCCGCCTCGGCGATCGTCGAGGCGAGTTCGTACATGCTGGCGTTGGAGACATCCATTCCCAGCAGCTCGCACATGAGCGTCTGGTATTCGTAGAGGGCCTGCAGCGCGCCCTGGCTGGCCTCGGCCTGGTACGGCGTGTAGGCCGTGACCAGCGCGGGCTGGCTGGCCAGGGCGTCGACGACCGCGGGGATGAAGTGGTCGTAGGCCCCGCCGCCGGCAAAGCACGCCTGCTGCTCGGTCGAGACGTTGCAGCTGGCCAGCGCCTTGACCTGCCGGACGAGTTCGAGCTCGCTCAGCGGCCCGGGGATTTTGAGTGGTTCCTTAAGACGCAGTCTCTGTGGCACGGGGGCGAGCAGGTCATCGATGCTGTCGGCCCCGATCGTGGCAAGCATGTGCCGCACATCGGATTCGGTCAGTTGTGTGAACTTCACGTGCCGGCAACTCCTTCTGAAGTACCGTCGCGGATCAGGCGTTCCGGGTGCTGCCTGAAACAGGGGATTCTAGCGTGAAGGGGGGCGGAAGTTTAGGGGCAAATGCCTGTCGCCGGCAGGCGGCGGCATCCGTGACTGTCCTTCTCCTGGGGCCGCATATTAGGATCTGTCAAGCAAGAGACGCCCCGTGCAGAACTTGCACAAGGCGTCTTGGTGATTCTCACAGGCAACCGGACGTGCCGGATTCGTATTAGTGTTCGCTGCCGGCCATGAACTCCTCGTAGGCCTTCGCATCCATGAGGGCGTCGAGCGGCTTGAGGTCGGCGACCTTGATCTTGATCATCCAGCCGGCGCCGAAGGCGTCCTGGTTGACCGTCTCGGGGGCGTCGTTGAGGGCCTCGTTGATCTCGACGACCTCGCCGGAAACCGCTGAGTACAGCGGACTGGTCGCCTTGACCGACTCGACCTCGCCGAACTCGCCGCTGACCTTCGTCTTGGCGCCCTTCTGCGGCAGCTGCACGTAGGTGATGTCCGTCAGCTGGTTGGCGGCGAACTCGCTGATGCCGACAGTGACGATGTTGCCTTCGGCCTTGAACCACTCGTGCGTCTTGCTATATCTGCGATCAGTCGGGACTGCCACGGTCCATATCTCCTGTATGCGCTACATGTGCGTGTTCGTGTCGTTGCGTTCCAACCGCTGCCGTTGCCTGCCGTCCCCTGTAACCTGTGCCCCGTAACCAGCCGCTTACTTCTTCTTCGCCTTGTAGAACGGCAATGCCACCACCGTCACCGGTACTGGTTGCCCTCGCAACATTGCTACTACCTGCCGGCCGGGGACGGCATACTCCTTGTCGAAGTACGCCATCGCCACGCTCTTGTTGATCGTGGGCGCCAGCGTCCCGCTGGTGACCGTACCGATCACGTGGTCGCTGCCATCCTGCACCTGGGTGTCCTGGCGGGCGATTCTCCGGCCGGTCAGTTCCAGGCCCATCAGTTTACGGGCCGGACCGTCAGACTGCAACCTTTCGCAGCGCGGCCGCGCCGATGAACTCCTTGTCGAGGCTGACCGCCCAGCCGAATCCCGCGGCGATCGGATCCGTCTGCTCGGACAGTTCGTGTCCGTACAGTGGCAGCCCCGCCTCCAGTCGCAGCGTGTCGCGGGCCCCCAGGCCGGCCGGGCGGATCTGGTCCTGCTCGGCCTGCCCCTCTTCAAAGGCCGTCAGCCGCTGCCAGATGAACGACGCCACGGTGTCGGGCACGATAATCTCGGTCCCGTCCTCGCCCGTGTAGCCGCTGCGGCTGATGTAGTAGTCGATGCCCATGTAGTTGCCAGCCAGGAACGACCAGTTCTTCAGCCCGCTGACATCGAACGGGATCAGCGGCCGGATGATCTCCAGCGTCCGCGGCCCTTGGACAGCCATCATCCCTGTCTGGATCGTGATGTCCTCGACCTGGACCTGCCGGCCGGCGGCGTGCTGGAGCATCCAGTTGAGGATCTTCTGGCGGTTGCTGCCGTTGCAGACGACCAGCCAGCGACCCGCCTCTTCGTACCGCGCGACGACCAGGTCATCCAGGATGCGGCCCTGCTGGTTACACATGTAGCTGTAGCGGACCCGCCCGGCCTGCATGTCGCCCAGCTTGCGGGTGCACAGGTGTTCCAGCAGCTCCAGCGACGCCTGGCCTGTGACCATGATCCGGCCCATGTGGGAAACGTCGAAGATGCTGCTGGCCGTCCGCGTGTGCTGGTGCTCGGGGATGATGCCCTTGTAGAGCAGGGGCATCTCCCACCCGGCGAACGGCACGATCTGCGCCCCGGCCTGCACGTGCAGGTCGTACAACGGCGTCCGCAGCAGGGAAACGGGCTTCCCGCCCTTGGTGATGTTGTCCATGTTCTTCTCGCATGCAGGATGGGCGATGCCCACCCGGGAGCCTGTTGCGTCGATGCTATCGGCCGCGCTTCTGCCTCGACGCCTTGCGGCGACGCTCGTGCGGCTTGGGCTTGGGCCGGGACTGGACCCGTCCGCCGCCGATGTCCTCGTCCGCCATGCTCAGGTTCAGCTGCCTGGCCGGGATGTCGACGCCGATAATCTTCGCTCTTACCACGTTGCCGATTGCGATCCGCCGCCCCGAGCGCTGGCCGACCACCGCGCCCGCCTTCTGGTTGAACTCCCACCAATCATCCGGCAACTCGTTGAATCGCACAAGTCCCTCGACCAGGAACTTCTGCAGTCTCCACGAACACCCCGAAACTGGTCACCCCCGTGACTACCCCCTCGCTCGTATCGCCCACCCGGTTGCTGAGCAGCTCCAGGACCTTCACCATCTTGAGCTCCCGCTCGGCTGCCTCGGCCCGGCGCTCGGTGTAGCTGCAGTGCTTGCCCAGCTTCACCAGGTCGTCCTCGCTGGGGACGTCCTTGCGCTGGGCCTTGCTCTTGAGCTCCCCGGCCAGGAACTTGTCGAGCAGCCGGTGAATCTCCAGGTCCGGGTATCGCCTGATCGGGCTGGTGAAGTGGGCGTAATGACGGCTGGCCAGGGCGTAGTGGCCGATCAGTCGCGGCGAATACTCCGCCTTCTGCATCGACCGCAGGACGGAGATGTTCACCGCGTAGGACTGCGGCTTGCCGCGGACCTGGTCCAGGAGTTTTTGGAGGGACTTGCGGTTGTTCGTGCCGGCCAGCTTGTGGCCCATGATCGCCAGGAACTGCCGCAGCTGCTGCACGTCCGCGTCGTCCGGGTCCTCGTGAACCCGCCGCAGGGCCGGCACCTTCAGCCCCTCGAACAGGCGGGCGACCGCCTCGTTGGCCTCGACCATGAACATCTCGATGATCGTGTGGGTGAACGACGTGTCAGTCGGCCGGGCGTCGATCACGCGGTTCTCGCTGTCCAGCACCAATTCTACCTCGGGCATCTCCAGCACGAGCATGCCGTCGGCCAGGCGGCGCTGGCGGATGACCTTGGCCAACATGTCCATGTTCCTGAGCAACTGTAGGACCTCTTCATCGATCCCGTTTGTCGCTTCGCCGTCGCCGTCGATGACCTGCTGGGCCTGCACGTAGTGCAGCCGTTTGGCGGACGAGATGATGCTGTTGGCGAACCGGCTGGACAGCACCTTGCCGGAATGGTCATACCGGATGAACGCGCTCTTGGTCAGGCGCGGCTCGTCCTCCTGCAGGCTGCACACGCCGTTGGAGAGGATCTCCGGGAGCATCGGGATTACGTAGCGGGGGAAGTAGACGCTGTTGCCGCGCTTGCGGGCCTCATCGTCCAGGGGCCCACCGGGGCGGACGAAGAAGTCGACGTCGGCGATGTGCACTCCGAGCTCCCACGTGCCGTCGGGCTCGCGCCGCAGGCTGATGGCGTCGTCGAAGTCCCGCGCATCCACCGGGTCAATCGTGACGATCGTCTCGGCTGTCAGGTCCAGCCGCTCCGCCTTCTCCTTCGCCGGGTCGAACGCCTGAATGGCCTGGCGGGCCTCCTGGTAGACCTCCTCGGGCATGACGTCCGGCAGGTGGTGCTGCCAGATGATGCTCTTGACGTCCACGCCGGGATCGCCCGTCTTGCCCAGGACCTCCAGGATCACGCCGCGGGCTGACTGCGTGGCCGAGGGGTACTGCACCATCTCGACGACCACCTGGTCGCCCGGCCTCGCCGCCTTGGCCGAGACATCCGCCACGAAGATCGGCACGTGCAGCGTGTTGCCGCCCGGCACGACGAAGTTGCGGCCGTTCTCCTGCACCAGTTCGCCGACGAAGCGGTTGTTGGCCCGCTGGACGACCTCGACGATCCGGCCCTCCAGCGAGGTCCGCCCGGCCTTTTTGCGGCGGACCACCTCGGCCCGAACGACGTCGCCGGTGATGGCGTCGAGGGCCTCGCCCGGCGGGATGAACAGGTCTCCGTGCGCGGTCGAGTCTTCCGGGATGACGAACCCGAAGCCCCGGGGGTTGGCCCGGTACACCCCCTCCATTCGCCCCATGGCAGCCGGCACGGTCACCGAGTCGCCGTAGCCCATCACGAGCCGGCCGGCCTTCATCATGGCCTTGACCACGTCGTGGAAGCGGCCGTACTCGTCCCGGCCGATGCCCATCGCCCGGGCCAGCCCCCGGACCTTCATGGGGCGGTAGTCCTCGCTGGCGACGTACTCGAGGATCCGCTGCTTCAGGAGCAGTTCGTCGGACACGGTCGCCGGATTCGTCCGTCCGGCCTCGTCGTCCCCGTCGCGTTTCTTTTCGGCGGCCATCTTTCTTCCCGTGCCCTTTCGGCTATGATTCACTGACTCTGCCTCATCGTAGCGTCGATGAGGTTTGCCCTCTTGTGCAGGATCGGAGCCTCCTGACCATGGACCAGAATGGAATTCTAGAGCAAGCGAAGGCCCTGGGCAAACAGCTGGCCGGCCACCCGCGGGTCAAGGCCTATCTGGAAGCCCAGCAGAAGATTCAGGGCGACGAACAGGCCAGGCGGCTGCTCCGCGATTACCAGCTGCTGGCTGAGAAACTGCAGCGGGCCCAGGCCGAGGGCAAGAAGGTCACCGAACAGGATGCCAGCCAGCTGCAAAAGTTCGAGCAGGACCTGGCCACGAACGACGCCATCAAGGCCTGGATGCGGGGCCAGAGCGACTACGTCGACCTGATGTACCGCGTCGACCGCGCCATCCAGCAGGGGTTGTCCGAAACGGTCGGCGGCCCGGCGCGCCAACAGCCACCCCGCCCGGCCCCGGGCCAGCCTTTCGTTCCGAAGATCGTCCCCGGCTCAGGCAAGCCGGAGGCGTAGCCGCAGGGGAGACGGAACAGGTTGCAGGGAGCAGCCATCCCCCGTCGTTTTCGCGCCGCCGGGCGTCTTTTTCATTGAACAGGTCCTGGCACTGCGGTACACTCAATACTGTTACTATTGCCTTTGGTACCGCAGGAGGGAAGGAAGATGAGAAGGGTCCGGGGGCGTTTTGCCCCGGCGGTGGCGTTCTTATCGTTGCTGTTCGCGCCGGCGGGTGCGCGGGACATCTACGTGGCCACCGGCGGGAGTGACTCCAACGGCGGCACGTCGGCGGCCCCGTACCGCACGATCAAGAACGCCATTACAAAGGCAGTTGCCAACGACGTTATCCACGTCCGAGCCGGTACCTATGCCGAGTCCAGCGTTGGACTCAAGAGCAACCTGACCCTGGTCAGCGAGGACGGCCTGTACGCCGCGAAGATCTTCAGCGGCAACTCCAGCGGCCTGCGGTTCATCGGCGTGAGCAACTGCGAGGCCAATGGGTTTGAGTGCTATGCCAACTATGGGCTGGGAAACGCCGGCGATGGCCTCGTGCGCGTCTACAACTCCGACAACATCCGTCTGAGGAACCTGCTGTGCCACGACGCACCGTATGACTGCGATGTCGTGAAGATCGGCGGCTTCGGCTACAACACCACCAACACGCTGGTCGAGAACTGCGTGATCTACAATCCCGCCCCCACTGTCGCCGGCAGCATCGCTGAGTGCCTTGACGCCCACCCGGTCAGCGGCCTGACGGTGCGCAGCTGCTGGATCTACCACACGCCGACCGGTAAGGGCGACATCCTCTGCCGCGCCAACGGCGGTTCGACCAACGTGACCTGGGAGAATAATGTCTTCGGCCCCTCGTACAACAACGGCGCCAACCGCGCCGCCACCAGCGCCGGCACCGTGGATTCCGACACTCCGCAGGTGCCCTCGGTCGACGGTCTGACCGCGCGGAACAACCTGTTTCTGGCCTGCCAGGGCGAGGCCGCCTTCAGTGTGGTCAGTTCCAGGAACGTACGGTTCTACAACAACACCATCTGGAACTACCAGGGCAACGGCGGGGCGGTGGCCTTCCGCAACACCTCGACGGCTGCCAACCAGGGCCTCGATTTCGCCAACAATATCGTCTGCAATACCAACGGCATGCCGGCCTTCGTTGCTCTTGGCACCTACACGGCTGGCACCTTCACGCACGACTATAACCTCTACTGGCAAGTGGCAGCCGGCGGGGCGGCCGATGTGACGCTCGAACCCCACAGTCTCTTCGTCGACCCCCTGCTGAGCGCGGCGGCTCCATCGGTGACGGGCGGCTGGGCGGCGATCGTCCCGCAGTTCAAGCCGCTCGATGCCTCGCCGGCCATCAACGCCGGCACCAGCCTGGACGCATACGTGACGACCGACATCTACGGTGACCCGCGAACGCTGGCGGAGTTCGACATCGGGCCGTACGAGGTCCGCATGGCGGGCGATATCAACGCCGATGGTCACGTCGACGTCATTGACCTGCTGAGCCTGATCGGGGCGTTCGGGACGTTGTCGGGCGACCCGGCGTACGACCCGGCCTGCGATTTCAACGCTGACGGTTCGGTGGACGTGATCGATCTGCTCACGATGATCGGCAATTGGGGCCGGTAGCTGGATTTGGGCTGTAGGTTCGGACCTGTTACCCGCCTGCGGCTGGGACGCTGAAGAATTGATGGTTCCGGCCCATGCATACTGATAGAGTGGGTTGGAGACGGTTCGTCTGGCGGTCGGCTCGTGTATTCGGCCGATGCGAGTGCAGCCGGACCTGTCTGTGCCTTCGATGGAGGAGAGGGAAATGGGAAGCATCCGTATTGGCGTAGTTGCCGCCCTGGTGACCGGTGTCCTGCTGGCGGGGTCGGCAGATGCCCGGGACATTTACGTGGCCGTCACCGGGAGTGACAGCAACGGCGGCACGTCGGCTGCGCCATACCGAAATATCAAGACGGCTATCAGCCGCGGGACCAGCGGCGATGTCATCCACGTCCGCGCCGGTACGTACAGCGAGAGCTGGATCGATGTCAAGAGCGGCCAGACGCTCATCAGCGAGGACGGTCTGTACGCCGCCAAGATCAACAGCGGCAGTTCGAGCGGTCTTCGCTTCGAAAGCGGCGTGAGCAATTGCGTGGCCGACGGGTTCGAGTGCTACGCCAGCTACGGCCAGGGCAGCGCCGGCGACGGGTTGGTGCGGATCTACAGCTGCAGCAACATCACCGTCAGGAACCTCCTCGTCCACGATGCCCCCAGCGACTGCGACTGCATCAAGGTCGGCGGCAGCGGCTCCACGACCACCAACGTCCTGATCGAAAGCTGCGTGGTCTATAACCCCGCCCCGCGGGTGGCCGGCGGGTACCAGGAATGCATCGATATCTACCCTGCCGACCACGCGACGATCCGGCACTGCTGGCTCTACCACACGCCGGAGAAGGGCGGCGACGCGTTGACGTTCTGCAAGGGCGGCTGCACCAACATCACCTGGGAGAACAACGTCTTCGGCCCGGCCTACAGCGGGCCCAGCGACAACGTCTCGTGCATGGCCGGCGGCCCGAGCCCGGCTGTCTTCCCCGCCTGCACGAACTTCATTGCCCGCAACAACCTGTTCCTGCAGTGCAGCGGGGACGGGGCCTTCGGCCTGATCGGCGTCAAGGGCTGCCAGTTCTACAACAACATCATCTGGGGCTATAAGGGTGGGCGGTGCGCGGTGGAGTTCTACACCGCCCTGATCGGCGGGGGGAACAACCAGGACTGCTACTTCAACAATAACATCATCTGGCAGACCAACGGCACGCCTGCCTTTGCCGACCGGGGCAAGTATACGTCGGACGGCACGTACATCCCGACGAACTTCCAGCATGACTATAACGTCTACTACCAGGCCTCCGGCGGCGATGTGAATATCAACGCCGAGGCCCACAGCCTTCGTGGCATCGACCCGAAGCTGTACTCGCCTTCGGGTCCGGTCCTTGGCAGCGACACCTGGACCTCGATCGTCGCCCGCTTCCAGCCGCTGGCATACTCCCCCGTCATCAACGTCGGCACCGACCTCGGGACGCTCGTGCCGACGGACATCTACGGGATCGTCCGCCCCATCGGGACCGCTTATGACATCGGACCCTACGAGATCATCGTCGGCGACCTGAACAATGACGGCCACGTCGACGTGGTCGACCTGCTGACCTTCGTTCCGGTCTTCGGTCTGGTACAGGGCGATCCCGGCTATGACCCGATCTGCGACTTTAACGGTGACAACAGCGTCGATGTGATCGACCTGCTGACGTTTGTCGGCAACTTCGGGGTTTACTGAGTCATGACCCCAGCTTCAGCTTGGCCTTGATCGCCTCGGCCTCCAGCGGCACGTCGGTGAAGCGGTACACCCGCGTGTTCAGCGATCGTACCCATTCGGTCCAGTTGCTGTCGTCATCGTGGCAGCCGTCGACGGCTGCGCAGAACGCCTGGACCTTCGCGTCCATCACGTCGAGGTAGTGGACCATCGCCGCCTCGGCTAGCGCGGTAGCTTCGGGCTCCCATATTCGTACTCGCCGTGATGCGCCAGCACGATGTGCTGCAGCACGCTCTTCAAGTCCTTGGGGAACGGCTTGCCGCACTCCTTTTCCGCGTCGAGGGCCTTCTGTTCGATCCAGATCGTCGCCTGCACGATGTGGCCGACCAGCTGCCCCTCGTCCGTGTACTCGAAGGCGGCGCTGGCGGACAGCTCCTTGATCTTGCCGACGTCGTGCAGGAACAGCCCGGCCAGCACCAGGTCCGCGTTGACCTGCGGGTAGAGCGGCAGGATGGCCGCCCCTGCCTCCAGCAGGGCCAGCGTGTGCTCCAAGAGGCCGCCGATATAGGCGTGGTGGAACGTCACAGCCGCGGGAGCCCGCTTGAAGGCGGCCACGAACTCCGCATCGCCGATGAACTGCTTGAGCAGGATGAGCAGGTCCTTGTTCTTGATCTTGCGGAGGATCTCGACCGTCCGCTTCCACATCGCCTCAACGTCCTTGCTCGTGCACGGCAGCAGGTCCGCCAGGTTGACGCTGGTCGGGTCGACGGGCCGGATGCCCTCGACGATCATCTGCAGCTCGCCGCGGTACTCGTCGATACGACCCTTGAGGCGCAGATAGCCCGCCTGCGGGATCGTCTTGTACATGCCGTCGGTGGCCTGCCAGATCTTGGCCGAGACCTTCAGACTCTTGTCCGACACCATCAGCGAGATGAACTTCGAGCCGTTCTGGCTCTGCCGAAGCTCCTTCTTGCTGACGACGAAGACCTCGTCCTCGACCGTGTCGCCCGGCCGCAGATCCGACAGAAACCGCCTGGTACCCATTGTCTCTCCTCGCCCGCATCGTCACGGATATGGCGAGGTGCCCCCAAGCACCCCGGCCGCGCTACATCGTTCTTATCGCCGCTGTAGCCTATTCTTGCAAGGGGGGGGTGACAGGAGTGGTCACAGGGGTGACAGAAAGGGCGGTGATCAGGTGTCGGCTGTCGAACACCGCGCATCGAGCGCTGCACGAACATATGCGACTACGCGAAGCCGGGACGCCGTCGGCCCTTGCAAATCGAGCCTGCAAGGCGTATTCAGTGAGGTGCTGCACGGATTGGCGGCTTCGCCATCCTGAACGATCGACCCTCTGCGTGGCGGTTAACGATATGAAGTGGTCGAACTATTTCCTGCCGACCGGCCGCGAGGTGCCTTCCGAGGCGGCTGTGCCCTCGCACCGACTCATGATCCGCGCAGGGTTGGTTCGCCAGCTCGCTGCGGGCGTCTACACCTATCTGCCCCTGGGCCTGGCCGCGCTCCGCAAGATCGAGCAGATCATCCGCGAGGAGATGAACGCCGCTGGCGGGGTCGAGCTGCTCATGCCCGCCCTGCAGCCGATCGAGCTGTGGCAGGAGTCCGGCCGGGACAGGACCATGGGCGCGACCCTGATCCGCCTGCCCGACCAGCCGTGGCGCAAAGGCACCGTCCTGGGCCCGACACACGAGGAGGTAATCACTGACCTTGTAAGGTCTTACATTCAGTCCTACAAGCAGCTGCCGGTGAACCTCTACCAGATGCAGACCAAGTTCCGCGACGAGCAGCGGCCCAAGAGCGGCGTCCTGCGGACCCGCGAGTTCCTCATGAAGGACGCCTATTCCTTTGATGTCGATCCCGAGGGCCTGGCCAGGTCCTACGACCGCATGTACCACGCCTATTGCCGGATCTTCGCCCGCTGCGGTCTGCCGTACCTGCCCGTCGAGGCCGAGTCCGGCCCGATCGGCGGCGACGTCTCGCACGAGTTCATGGTCCCGACCGAGGCCGGCGAGGATGTGCTGGTCCAGTGCGAGGGGTGCGGCTATGCAGCCAACCTCGAACGGGCCGCCGTGGCCCCGCTGGACCCCGTGCCCGCCCCCGATCCGCTGCCCGAGATGCAGGTGGTCCATACCCCCGGCCAGCGGACGATCGACGAGGTCTGCGCGTTCTTGAAGCGCAGCCCCCGGCAGATGATCAAGACGCTGATCTACCGTACAGCTGAGGGGCAGGTGGCCGTCGCCCTGGTTCGCGGCGATCACGAGGTCAACACGGGCAAGCTTGCCCGGGCGGTGGGTGCGACCGGCATCGAGCTTGCCGATCTTGGCACGATCCGTCAGGTCACCGGGGCCGACGTTGGCTTTGCCGGCCCGCAGGGGCTGGCAGGCAAGGGCGTGAAGATCATTGCCGACCATGCGGTGGCCGTCATGCACGACGCCGCCACCGGGGCCAACCGTACCGACTACCACGTGACCGGCCTGGAGCCTGGCCGCGACTTCCCGCTGGACGACGTGGCGGACATCCGCACGGCTGTCCAAGGCGACCGCTGCGCCAAATGCGAGGCGACGATGCGGTTCATGACCTGCATCGAGGTCGGCCACGTCTTCAAACTCGGCACGAAGTACTCGGCTGCCATGGGGGCGAACTACCTCGACGAGCAGGGCCAGTCCCACCCGATGGTCATGGGTTGCTATGGCATCGGGGTGACGCGAGTGCTGGCAGCCGTCCTGGAAGCCAACCATGACGACAAGGGCATCCTCTGGCCGGTGACGGTCGCTCCGTTCCAGGTCCTGGTGGTGGACCTGGATGGCAAGGATGAGGCGCTGGCGGCGGCCTGCGGTAAGATCTATGAGAAGCTGCGGGGCCTGGGCGTGGAGGTGCTCTACGACGACCGCCCGATGCGGCCGGGCCCGAAGTTCGTCGACGCCGACCTGGTGGGTATCCCGCTGCGGATCGCGGTGGGCAAGCGGAGCTTTGCCGAGGGCAGGGCGGAACTGAAGTGGCGCGACAGCGCAGCTGTGGAGCTGCTGCCCATCGAGGCGGTGGCTGAGGTGGCCGCCGCGAGGATTCGCGCGAGAATTCAGGAAACCGCCGCGGCCCTTCCGGCGTCCAATACGAGGTAGGCACTTACAGGAGATCCAGAAGATGACGACTCTCTCGTGGATCGTGGCGCTTGCGGCGATGGTGGCCGTTCCCGCCCTGGCGGCCGAGGTCAACCTGCCGGTCACGCGGGTGACCTCGTTCAACTCCGGCGTGGCCTATTACGAACACAACGGCAAGGTCAGCGGCAACGCCGAGGTCCTGCTGAAGTTCAAGGCCAGTCAGATCAACGACATTCTCAAGTCGCTCGTGCCGCTGGACCTGTCCGGCGGCGGCACAGCGAACGTCTCCTACGCGTCCCAGGAGCCGTTGGACCGAGCACTGAAGAGCTTCAGCGTGGACATCTCCGGCAACCCCTCCCTGGGGGCGCTGCTGGACCAGGTCCGCGGGGTGGAGGTGACGGTCTTGGCGCCGGACAAGGTGGCCGGCCACATCCTGGGCGTGGAGAAGCACCAGCAGCACATCCTGCCCGGCGACGTGATCGTCGAGAAGGAGTACCTGAATTTGGCCACCGCCGAGGGCATTCGCTCGATCCCGCTGGAGTCGGTCGGGGCGATCCAGCTGAGCGACCCGAAGCTCAACGAGGAACTGTCCAAGGCCCTGGCCCTGCTGGTCGAAAGCCGTGATTCGAACCGCAAGAGCGTGCAGGTGAACTTCACCGGCGCCGGCGAGCGGGCCGTGCGGATCGGCTACATCAACGAGGCCCCGATCTGGAAGACCTCCTACCGGCTGGTGCTCGATGAGAAAGAGCAGGGGGGCGCCAAGGCCGACAAGTCCGCCGCGGCGGCCCGCCTGCAGGGCTGGGCCATCCTGGAGAACACCAGCGACTTCGACTGGGACAACGTCGACCTGACGCTGGTGGCCGGCCGACCGATCTCGTTCGTGCAGGACCTCTACACCCCGCTGTACGTCCCGCGGCCGGAGGTAAAGCCGGAGCTGTACGCCTCGCTGCGGCCGCAGACGTACGAGGAGGGGATGGAGAAGAAGACCGAGAACCTGGCGGAACTGGCGCCGCAGACGCCGGCGCCGGCGATGGCGAAGGCGATGCGCCGAAGTGCTGGCGCGGGAGGTCTGGGGGGCGTTGCGGCGCCGATGGCGGCGCCAGCGCCCGGTCGCGGCGAGGCGGCGGGTCTCTTCGGCTACGACATGGTCACGGAGGCTGACACCGGCAGGGCCGCCCTCCAGGCCGGCGTCCAGGCCATCGCCTCCGGCGGGACGGTCGGCGAGCTGTTCAGCTATCACATCCAGACGCCCGTGACGCTCCCCCGCCGCAAGAGCGCCATGCTGCCGATCGTCAACCAGGACGTCCACGCCCGCAAGGTCAGCATCTACAACCAGGCGGTCCTGCCCAAGAACCCGCTCAACGGCGCGTGGCTGACCAACGACACGACCCTCTCCCTGCTGGCCGGCCCGGTGACGGTCTTCGACGGCGGCACCTACGCCGGCGACGCCCGCCTCGATAACCTGGCAGCCGGCGAGAAGCGGCTGCTCTCCTACGCCATCGACCTGGAGATGACGGTCGATCCGACCAGCCAGGTCACGCAGAAGATCGTCTCCGGCAAGATCGTCCGCGGCGTGCTGACCGTCACTCGGCGCGACGAGTACACGCAGGCTTACGCCCTCAAGAACAAGGCCAGCCGGGAACGGACCGTCGTCATCGAGCACCCGCGCGACAACAACCGCAAGCTGCTCAAGCCAGCGGAGCCCGCCGAGCAGACGCCGTCGCTCTACCGCTTCGAGGTCGAGGTCCCCGCAGCCAAGGAAGGCAAGGGCGGCGAAGGCAAGTTCACCGTGGTGGAAGAGCGGGTGTTCGGCCAGGAGATCGCGATCCTGCCGTATGATGTGGGCACGATCACGCTGTACGCCACGAACAAGGAGATCCCGCAGAAGGTCCGCGACGCCCTCGCCGAGGCCGCCAAGCGTAAGAACGCCCTGGCGGACGCCCAGCGGAAGCTCAGCCAGATCCAGGAGCAGATCAGCGCCCAGCAGACCGAGCGGGCCCAGTTGCCGCCGGTCATGAACGCCCTGGACCGCACGGGCCAGGCCTACAAGACCTACGAGAAGAAGCTCATGGCCATCGAGACCCGCCTGGACCAGTTGCAGAAGGACTTGGCCGAACAACAGGACAAGGTCAACCAGTCTGAACCAGGCGTTGGCGGATTATGTGAACAACCTGAGTGTAGAGTAGCTGCTTGCATGGGCCGAATCAAACCCCCAAGACCCGCCAAGCTCGTCTGCGGCCTTCTCGGGGCCGACCCCGACCTCCTGGCCCGGCGCGGGGGTTGCTGGCCAAACAGGTCGGTGCGATCGAGGTGGTCAGCGAGATCTGGCCCTTCGACAAGACCGACTACTACAAAGATGATATGGGCGGCGACCTCAAGCGGCAGTTCGTCGCCTTCGCCGCACCTCTCCAGGTCGACCGCCTGGCCGAGATCAAGCGGCAGACCAACGAGATCGAGCAGCGGATCGCCGATGACGTGCTGGACCCCGAGATCACACGGCCGGTTAACCTCGACCCCGGCTACATCACCCTGTCCAAGCTCGTGCTGGCCACCACCAAGGATTACTCCCACCGGATCTACCTGCAGGCCGGCATCTACGCCGAGGTCACGCTGCACTACGAGTCCGGCGGCTGGCAGGCCTGGCCGTGGACCTATCCGGACTACGCAGCCGCCACCTACCACAGGTTCTTCACGGATGTCCGCGAGGCACTGAAGCAACAGATCTCCGACGGCATCGACGCCGGGCCTGCGCCTGTGCAGCCGCAGTAGGATCAGGCGCGATTGTCAGAAGTGGCGTTGATGCCCATGCGCGGGCAAGCCCACGGGCGGCGCTGCCTCACCGGGCGGACGGCGTGCCCGCCTGTTGCGTTGTCGCCGCCAGCCTGCGGGCCAGGTACTCCCGTATCTGCCGCACCTGGAGCAACTGGGCCTGGTCGAACCGCCGGTAATAGTAATCCGGCCGCGCCTTGTCCAGCGCCTCCGCCTTGTCCAGATACTCCAGCCCCAGGCGGAGCAGGTCCGGACGATCGGGCTGCGCCTGGCTGGCTGGCACCGTCATTCGGGCCCATTCGAACCATCCTTGCGCGTTGTTCGGGTAAAGTTCGAGCTCCCTGCGTTTGAGATCCAAGGCCTTCAGCATGCCGGCTGCATCGCCGGTGACGCGGGCCAGGCGCATCGTGGCGGCTGCCAGGTTGCGCCACGCCAGGTACTGCAGCGGGTCACGACGTACCGCCTCCTGGCACAGTTCGAGCCCCTCGCGCAGGTACTGCAGCGGCGGCGACGGTTCCCGCGAGGCCAGCCTGCGAACAGAGCATGCTCGCCGCCGCCACCGGGTTGGGGTCGAGCGGATCGACCCGGGCCGCCTGCCGCAGGTACCGGAGGTTTTCCTGCGGCTGCTGCGCTGCGATTGCCACCTGCGCCTTGTGCATCAGCAGGCCGGCCTGCAGCGGGCGGATGGACGGCGCAACCGTTGCACAGGCCACCAATCCGACCAGCACCATTCCGGCTGCTCCCAGCCGATGGCTCGGCTGCTTCGCGAGAGTTCCATCCTCAGCAGGGGCCGCCCATGCCATCGCCACGGCGACCATTCCCCAGAACGGCCACATGACCCCCGGCACCGCCGCCTGCAACTCAACCGTCCCGTGCACGAAGAACGCCACCAGGGTCGCCAGCAGGATCGCCTGTCCGAACCGGCCGCGCAGGTCCGACAGGCCGGCCACGGTCATCGCAGCTACAGCCGCGATCAGCGTGCCCATTAGAGCGCCCGGCTCTGGTCTCCCAGGTCCGAGAGCATCAGCAGGCAGCAGCCCAGCGTCACCACGCCGCACACAGGCAGTACCTGTGTCCACGGCCTGGGCACCTCTTCCGCGGGGTTGCCCAGTGACCGTATGATCTGCCAGCCGGCCGCGCACACGGCTGTCACGACGCCCAGCACACCGAGGATGCCCCATTCAGCGGCCATGCCCAGCAGCCAGTTGTGCGGGTGGGAGGTCTCCTCGATGGTGTGCAACGACTTGACGATCGAATGGTGTCTGCGGAACTGGCCCGGTCCCACACCCGTCAGCGGATGGTCCAGGAACAGCATGACCGACGTGTTCCAGTAGTCCAGCCGATTGCCCAGCGACCGGACCTTGCCTCCGTAGCTGGCTGCCGTGGGATAGATCTTCTTCTCGGCCAGGCCCAGGCACGTCAGGGCGACCTGGACGGTGATCAGGCCGCCTCCTAGTACGCCGGCCAGCAGGACCGGCCTTCGGCGCAGCCGCCACGCGACGATGCCCGTGGCGATGGCTGCCAGGCCCCCTGTCGTCGCCCCGATGCATCGGCCCCATTTCAGGACGAACAGGCCCCACAGGATCATGCCAGCCAGTGCAGCGGCGGTCAGCAGGCCCGCCCCGCGGCGCCGCCACCAGCCGACACCGGCGAGCGCCGCCCCGGCCCCTCCGATGCCCAGCAGTACCGACGAGGCCAGTACGTTGGGATGACCCAGGTATCCCTCGGGTTTGCGGGGTTGAAAGGCCGCTTCGTACATCTTCACGAAGGTGTCGTCCAGGTGGATGCCCTGAGCGGACCAGAAGGCCTCCTTGTTCTTCTGATACTCGGCCCAGCGCTGCTGGTATTCCCAGCCGTGCTGAGCCGTGGCCTTCCACCAGTTGGCGGCTACCGCCCCCAGCAGCACCGCCAGCGCCGCGCGTCGCCATCGTACGTCGCTGGTCAACAGCTGATATAGCGCAGCCGCGGCGACCAGGGCGAGGATCGTGTCGATGGCCGTCGTAATGGCCAGCCGTTTCTGCGACGCGACGGGGACGGACAGCAGGGCCGCAACCACAAGAAGGACTGCCGCCGCCTCCAGCCCGCTGGGCCGCCACCGCCGCCGCGCGAAGGCTGACCAGGCTACGCAGAGGGCCACCCCCGCAGCCGTCGCCAGGTGGACTGTGCAGGTAATGAAGGCGCTGGCGCTCCAGTTGCGCCGGGCGGACCCGTCAGGTCCGACGGCTGGGGGTCGGGCATCTCTCGCAGCACCGCGCGAACGCACAGGCCCGTAGCCAGCAGGACAAAGGCAGCCGGCGCCGCAAGCCGCGCCAGGCGGCTTCCCGTGGCCGGCATCGCTCGTGGAGGTCCGACCACCTTGCCAGTCACGTGTCCGGTAGTCACGTTCGGTTCCTCGCCAGGCTGTTGTCGTTTCGCCTTGTTTCCCGCTGCCGCGTCACCTTGACGGTCGACACTACCCGATGCGTCCGGGCCTACCTCACCGGCACCAGCAGGTTGCCCAGGCTGTCCGGGTGATAGGACGACATCCTCGCGCCGACCAGCTGCTGTACTCCAGGTTGCTCGCCCGCAGGCGGCAGACGTTCAGGCCCCAGTAGGCCGCCTCCGGCCGGACCGCCTTCATCACGTTCAGCGGGATCGCTACCTCGGCCGTCCAGCCGTCCCGGAGGATCTTCGTCGCCGCCAACACCTGCGTGCCCAGCGCTCGGGGCTGGCAGAGCGGCGGCTGGATGTCCACGCCCAGGTTGGCGATCGCGGCCCCGTTGGCCTTGACGATGATGTGGATGAGCCGTTCCGGGCCTCCGCTGCCTGCGTTGTCCGGGTCCAGCAGGATCTCTACCAGGTCCTCGCCAGCCGGCATCGACCCGTCGTACCGAACGCTGTTCGTCTGGCTCACCTGCATCTGCTCGGCCTGGTCCTGCATCCGCATCGCGATGTACAGGTATCGGCCGTCGGTGGCCGCGAAGGCGTCGGTGCGGTGCGGCTCGTCGCTGGGACGGCTGGATGCATCGGTCTCCGATCGTCCGAACGGTCGGAAACCCGAGAGCATGTTGAACCGCCCCGGTTTCCAGTCCCGCAGGTCGCCGTCGATCCTCACCGGTTTGCTCACCTGCATCGCCGCCACGGCTGACAACCTGACCGGCACGTCGACCGGCTCGGCGTCCTGCGGCTGCAGGACAAGGGTCCACGAGCCGTGGCCGGCTGCGTCAGTGCCCAGCCCCGGGCCTTGCGAGGCCATCAGGACGCGGGTCCGCTGGAAGGGCTGGATCGGGCCGAACTCGACCTCCTGGCGTGTCGGCTTCCACAGGTCGGGCAGGTCGCGCCAGCGGAGGGTCCCCTGGACCGGTACGGCTCGCAGGTTCAGGATGTCCACCGGCGTCTGCGCACGGATCAGGCCGCCGGGCGTGGCCGCCAGACGCACCGGCTCGGCCCAGGCCTTGATCTGGCGCGTCCTGCCCAGGAACCGCTGCCAGGCCACTCGGTTGCTGAAGTAACTGAAGTCGTCGCTGCCGGCCTGCGTGATGGCCATCTCCACTTCCTCGGCCATCAGGCGCAGGCCCGCCTGCCACATTCCCTTGTCCAACTGCACCTCGCCATCCAGCCCCTCGATATACTGGCGTCCGTATGCCAGGCTGCCGGCCAGCGGCACCAGGCTCTCAGCGATGACCTGGTCGACGTGGATCCGCCCGTGCTGGCGGAGCAGCAGCAGGTACTTGCACTCCTGCAGGCCCATCCGCAACCGCTTCAGCCGGATCGACGGTACCGGCTCGCCGCAGCCCCACGCTCGGCCGGGCCAGAACAGCCACCCCTCGCTCTGCGCCTGCGGCCCATCCAGCACGATCTCCTGCGATTCAGGCCAGTCGCCCTGGTCGGGAAGGTCCAGCGCCGGCCCGCAGTCGCCACGCCGCCCAGGCGGCGGCTGCCGGGTCGATCGACCCGGCTGCGACGGCCAGCGACGGGCTGAACGGCGGGTAGTCCGGCCGCAGCCACTGCTGCCTTCGTCCGGCCTCGGCCTGCGCGCTGTCATACACGTAGAACCGCGCGGGCATCGACAGGATGCTCGCGGTGTCGGTCAGCTTGCGGGTCGAGGGCCAGCCATACCAGCCGTACGCCGCCATCTCCTCGCCCGGCAGGCGCAGCAGCCGCCGCGTCCCGGCATCGGCCTGCCGGATCGTCGGGTCTATCAGGTCCTGCCACCGCGCGTACTCGTCGGGCCAGCCCGCCTGCGGATCGACGTCGGCGTAGCACTGGTTGTACCACCGCCGCAGCCGGAAGTGGTCCACCGACTGCTCGACGCACTGCCGCAGCAGCTTCTGGTAGATCGCCCGGCTGCCGGCGCCGCCTCGCGGCAGCGGCGGGTGGTCGGCGTCCAGGGGCAGGGGCCACGCCGCCGGCCGTACGCGGTCGGCAAACGCGCTGCCGTCGACCAGCGGCTGGACCAGCTGGTCGTAGTCCTCCCACTCGATCTTCACCTTGCCGTCGGCGTCGATGTGCATCGCCGGCTCGTAGCCCAGCGGAATCCCCGTGATCCCGTGCTCGCCGAGCATGCGGGCCGTGGCGTGGATCAGCCCCGTCGCCTCCTTGGCCAGCGGATTGGCCGGCGACAGGCGGACCGGCGCGTACGGCCGCTGCGCCAGCTGCAGGTGCATGCGGCACAGCTGCTTGGCGTCGAATCTCACCAGCGCGGGCAGCGCCGGGGCATCGGGCAGGGCGAAGGGCTCGACCACCAGGGTCAGGTTGAGCGTCCAGAGCACCGCGTTCTGCGAGGTCACCTGCAGCTGGCCGCTGTAGGTCCCCGGCTCGCTGCCCTTCCCGACGCGCACGTCGACCCACACCAGGAGCATGGCCCCCGAAGCCAGGTCGGCTGGCAGGGCCGTCGCGCTCGACGGTACCAGCGGCGATGATCTGCCCCTGGGACCCATCCAGTTTGCCGGGGCGGTGGCCGCGGCGGCGACGATCCCGTTCCCAGCCGGCACGAGCACGTCGAACACCCGCCGCGGGGTGCAGTCATCCTCGCGGTACAGCCGCTGCCAGGGATGGAAGGTCCGCACCTCGACCGGCCAGGCCCGGAAGAGCCGGACATCCCCCCGCAGCGCCTCGCTCCGCTCGTTGCGCAGCGGGCCGACCTTCAGATCGACGTTGGCGACCGGCTGCAGGCCCGTGTGGATGGACACCTGGAAGGCGGTCGTCTCGTTGATCGCGGCCCGCAGGTTGACCGTCGCCTTGGCTGCGTCATAGACCGCGTCATTGGGGTCCGGCCCGCGCGACGTTGGGTAGACTTCCTGCCGCGCGCCCGCCGCCCAGACCGTCAGCGGCCGATCCATCTTCGGCGCGCAGCCGCCGGCGGCCAACAACCCGACCGATAGGACCGCGAGGATCTGCGAAAGAACACGCCGCAAGTTAGGGTGCCACGGTCCTGTGGACGCGGCGTTGTTTGCCGCGGACCAGGGCCGTGCCAGCTGCCGGCTGCCACAGCCCCGCGCCGTCGCAGGACCATGCTCATCTCTCTTGTGGCACAGCCGCCCCCGGCCGTGCTCGGATGCCTGGCTGCCAGAGATAAGTCTCATCACGCCGCCGTGGATACGTCCGTTGTGGCCGGCTGTCGTGCCGGCTGACCGGCCGGGGCCTCTGCCGCCGGCTCCTGGCCGCGTATCATAACCACAAGTCCCCCGAGGATCATGGCCCCGCCCAGGAATGTCGCCCACGAGGGCACCTCACCGATGACCAGCCAGACCCACAGCGGGTTCATGATCGGCTCGGTGAGCATCACGATCGTCGCCCGCTGGGGCGTCAGGTGGCGCAAGCACCAGCCGTACAAGGCGTACGGCACGGCGATCTGGAACGCCCCCAATCCCGCCATGATCGCAAATGCCCACCCCGGCGCGCCAGGCTCCCCCGCGCCACACCACCGCCAGCAGCACGGCTGCCGTAAAGAGGTTGTTGATGACCGTAACCGCCACCGGGTCCGCCTGCTTGAGTCGCCGCAGGGCCAGCGTCAGGATCGCCAGCCCCAGCCCCGAGGCCAGCCCCAGCAGCATCCCGGTCAGCTCCGTGCCGGTCTGCTGCTGCACCGACCAGCGCCGGCGCCAGCACGATCGTCGCCATGCCAGCCATGCCGATCGCAGCCGCCCACAAGTCGCGCCGCTGCGCGGTCGCCGGTCAGCCACGGCGCCAGCAGCAGCACCCACAGCGGCGCGGTGTACATCAGGATGATGGCATTGGCCGACGTGGTCCGCCCGACCGACGCCACGAACGTCCAGATCATCGGGCAGAACATCACCGCCGCCACCGCCAGCCACGCCAGCGGCCGCAGCCGCGCGGGCCGCAGCCCGCCGCGCCGCAACGCGAGCGGCAGCAGGCTCAGCCCCGCGAACAGCGCCCGGTAGCCGCCCAGTGCCGTAGCCGTCAGGTGCGTGTGACCGAACAGGTACTTCAGCCCCACCCCCGCCAGACTCCAAAGCAGCGTGCACAGCAGCAGCACGGCGATGGCGACCTTCTGGCGATCGCCGGGGCGGGGCAAAGAGTCGGTCCGACTTGTCACAGCGTTGGGAGCCTCCATGCCGCGCCGTCGCAAGGACCGTGCGGCCAATCGCAGCGGGTATGGTAGTCGGCCCAGCCTGCGGGTGCAAGGCGGTGCGGGACCGGCTTAGGTACGCAGCGTCCCCAACTGTCCAACCGATCTACGAGGTTCGCCGCGGACTACCGGACATGGCTTTAAGGCCCGCAAGGGGCAAGGTTTAGGAGACGCCTCCGCTACAATCTCCAGGCAATTCGTGGCGGTCCGCGGTATCCGACCCTGTAAAATGCTATCGATGTGCATGCGGGAGGGAGACGAGGAGTCTCCCGGCGGTCCCCGAACGGCACAGATGCCATGCATCCAGGACCGAACCCGCACCCGAAGACGCAACGAGGGCTTGGCAGCAGGCAGGAGGGCCACAGGATGAGACGCAACATCGGCGTGCTGGCGGCTGTGATGCTGGCTGTCGTGGCGTGGCCGGTTGCACCGGCGGCGGGCGGGACGCAAGGGGCCATTGTCGGGTGGGGAGACCAGGTCGTCGCGGGCGACCTGAGCGGCGGGTTCACCGCCATCTCTGCTGGCTACCTTCATAGTTTGGGTCTGAAGGCGGACGGCTCTATAGTGGCTTGGGGTAGCAATACGAACAACACTGGAGGATACGTAGGCCAGTGCGATACCCCGGCCCCCAACAGCGGCTTTGTCGCCGTTGCTGCCGGCGGCAGTGAGTACGGAGGTCACAGCCTGGGCCTCAAGGCCGACGGGTCCATCGTCGCCTGGGGAAGCAACTCGTCCGGCCAATGCAACATCCCGGCCCCTAACACCGGCTTCGTCAGCATCGCCGCCGGAGAGGGGGATCTCTATGGGGGTCACAGCCTGGGTCTGAAGGCTGACGGTTCGATAGTCGCCTGGGGATGGAACAAGTACGGCCAGTGCAACGTGCCGGTCCCTAATACCGGGTTTGTAGCCATCGCCGCCGGGAGCGAGCACAGCCTGGCCCTGAAGTCCGACGGCTCCGTCGTCGCCTGGGGAGACAACACGTACGGCCAGAGCAACGTCCCGGCTCCCAACAGCGGCTTTGTCGCCATCGCCGCCGGCGCCGGCCACAGCCTGGCCTTGAAGGCTGACGGCTCGATCGTCGCCTGGGGGCAGAATGACTCCGGCCAGAGCAACGTGCCGTCGCCCAATAGCGGCTTTGTCGCCGTCGCCGCCGGCAACGCCCACAGCCTGGGCCTAAAGTCCGACGGCTCCATCGTCGCCTGGGGATGGAACTACTACGGCCAGTGCAACGTGCCAGGCAACAACAGCGGCTTTGTCGCCGTGGCTGGCGGGCCGATGCACAGCCTGGGCCTGAAGTCCGACGGCGCCGTCGTCGCCTGGGGAAACAACTCAACGGGCCAGTGCAACGTCGCAGGTCCCAACAGCGGCTTCGTCGCTGTTGCCGCAGGCGGGGCGGCTACGTATCCAGGTCACAACCTGGCCCTGAAGGCCGACGGCTCCATATTCGCCTGGGGACGAAACAATTCTGGTCAGTGCAACGTGCCGTCTCCCAACAGCAGCTTTGTCGCCGTTGCCGCCGACGGCTACGACAGCCTGGGCCTGAAGGCCGACGGCTCCACCGTCGCTTGGGGAGACAACACGTACGGCCAGAGCAACGTCCCGGCTCCCAACAGCGGCTTTGTCGCCATCGCCGCCGGCGCCACCACAGTCTGGCCCTGAAGGCCGACGGTTCCATCATTGCCTGGGGACGCACCGCTGAGGGCCAGTGCAATGTGCCGGCTCCCAACAGCGGGTTTGTCGCCATCGCCGCCGGCGACACCCACAGTCTGGGCTTGAAAGCCGACGGCTCCATCGCTGCCTGGGGATGGAACGGTTACGGCGAGTGCAACGTACCGGCCCCCAATAGCGGCTTTATCGCTATTGCCGCCGGCGACTACCACAGCCTGGGCCTGAAAGCCGATGGCTCCGTCGTCGCCTGGGGGAACAACACCTACGGCCAGTGCAGTGTGCCGGCATCCAATGGCGATCTCGTCGCTATCGCCGCCGGCACCGCCCACAGCGTGGGCCTCAAGGCCGACGGCTCCATCGTTGCATGGGGAAGCAACGGCAGGGGGCAGTGCAACGTGCCTACTCCCAACAGCGGCTTCGTCGCCGTCACTGCCGGTGGTCACCAAAGTCTCGCCATCCGCGGCTACGTCGGCGACATCGACGGCGACAGCCATGTGGACGTGATCGACCTGCTCTGCTTGATCGACACCTACGGCAAGGGCAAGGGCGATCCGGGTTTCAACGCCGAGGCCGACCTCAACAACGACAACACCGTCGACATGGCCGACCTGATGATCCTGATCGGCAACTTCGGCAAGTAGGCGATCGCCCAGAGATCCCGCGATGTCGCCAGCCCTCGATGGTTGAAGCGGCCTCATGTACCCGGTACCGGCTTGTCCTACTCCCGGTACTACCCCCTTGTCCCGCCCTTCCGGTGCGGCTACAGTGGCCGCGTCAGGATGCCCCGTCGGTGACGCTGCCTGCGACGTTGTCGGTCACCCCCGGCGGCCCCTGGCCTGTCCTCCGCTTCCAGGAAGAAACGGCGGATCGCATTACCAAGGGACTTACGCGGCATGGATGCGGCAATCACGCCCTCGGCGGCATCGCAAGCCACCGGCCTGTTCGTGCGGAACATGGCCGCCTTGTGGCGGACCGACGCCGCGCTGGCCCAGCAACTCGACGACCTGCCCGACAGCCTTCTGGCCGACCTCGTGCCCTCCAAGGCCGGACCGCCCACCTTCGCCGCCACCGCCCCCGACGGCCGGACCGTCTGGCTCCACAGCCGCTACGACCCCCGCAAGCAGGCCGAGCAGTTCGCCCAGAACCTCGACCCCGAAAAACCCGCCGTCGTCCTGACCGGCATGGGCCTGGGCTACACGGCCGAGGCCATTGGCACGCACCAAGGGCCGCTGCGTCCTGGTCGTGCTCGAGCCGGACCCGGCTATGCTCTTTGCGCCCTGCACTGCGTGGACCTGTCCAAGGCGATCCGCGACAGCCGGCTCGCCCTGATGACCACCGAGGAGCCCGACGACCTCCACCGCCTCCTCGAACCGCAGAACCTGCTGCTCATGGCCGGCACGCAGATCGCCGTCTTCGATCCCTGCATGCAGGTGGCCGGCGACTTCCATAAGCGGCTCAGCCAGCGGATCACCGACTACGTCGCCTACGTGAACATGTCCTTCCGGACGATCTTCGCCAACGCCCGCGTCACCGCTGCCAACGTTGCCAACAACCTGCCGACCTACCTGGCTACCCCGCCGATCGACATCCTCAAGGGGCGTTTCGCCGGCTGCCCGGGCATCCTGGTGGCCGCCGGACCGTCGCTCCGCAAGCACCTGGACATGCTGGCGCAGCTCCGCGGCCGGGCGGCCATTCTGCTGCGTGCAGACAGTCTTCAAGACGCTGCTGGCGCGGGGCATCGTGCCGGACTTCGTGACCAGTTTGGACTACAGCGAGGTCAGCAAGCGGTTCTTCGAGGGCGTCCGGGACTTTCGCGGCGTGCACCTGGTGGCTGAGCCCAAGGCCAACCACACCACGATTGACGCCTACGGCGGGCCGCTGTCGCTGCTGGACAACCACTTCGCGCGGCTGTGCCTGGGGGACGACCTGGCGGCGCGGCAGGGACTGCGGGCCGGGGCCAGCGTCTCCCACCTGGCGTTCTACCTGCTGGAACACCTGGGGTGCGACCCGATCATCCTGCTCGGCCAGGACATGGCCTTCAGCGAGGGGCTTTACTATGCCCCCGGCGTGGCCACCCACGAGGTCTGGAACGCCGAACTCAACCGTTACAATACGCTGGAAATGATGGAATGGCTGAGGGTGGCGCGGCAGCGGCCGATCCTCAAGCCGGCTACCGACATCCACGGCAAGCCGGTCTACACCGATGACACGATGCTGACCTACCTGCAGCAGTTCGAGCGGGACTTCGCGGTCTGCCGCGTACGGGTCATCGATGCCACCGAGGGCGGCCTGCCCAAGCGCGGCGCCGAGGCGATGCCCCTGGCCCGGGCCGCCGAGCGCTTCTGCCGCCAGCCCCTGCCGGCCGAGGCCCTGGCCTACCGCGACCAGGTCGTCTGGCGGGACACCTCGCGGCTCTTGGAGGGGCGCAAGCGGATCGCCGAACGCATCGAACAGCTCGACAAGGTCGTGAAGATGTACCGTCAGACCGGCCGGGACCTCGAGGAACTGGGGCAGCTGCTGGACCGCAACATCTCCGAGTTCAACCGGGCGATCGCCAAGGCCGACCGCGCCCGGATCCTCGCCCACAAGGACAAGACCATCATGCAGATGGTCAGCGAGATGGCCCAGCTGGCCGAGTACCGCCGCCTGACCGCCGACCGCCTCCTGGAGGGCCAGGACATTTCCGAGGTGGAGCGGGCCCGCAAACAGCTCCAGCGGGACAAGGCCTACAATGAGGGCCTGATCGAGGCCGCCGCCGCCCTGCGGGCGATCTTCCAGGGCGCCCTGGAGCGTTTCGACGCAGCCATCGCGCACGCCGGCGGAGGGCAGGGGACATGAACGCGATCGTGGTCATCCTGGCCGACCTGGCGCGATCTCCCATCGGCACCCGCAGCCGCCTGGCCGAACCGCTGGCCGGCGTGCCGGTCCTCCGTCGCACCGTGATGCGGGCGCTGGAGATCGAGGGGCTCGGGTCCGTACATGTGCTGGCCAGACCCGCTGAAATCGCGACGGTGCGGCAGTTGCTGGCTGACCTGCCTTCGGTCGTGCACGAGAGCAACCTGCCGCAGGCCCCGCACGAGGAACTCGTCGCCACCGCCCGGAAGTGGTCGCTGGACAACTGGCGGGGCGGCGTCGCTACGGCCTGCAGCTTCGACGAGTCCTTCCACGCCGCCGCCCTGCAGGCGGTTGCACGGGCGGCCGGTGCCGATGCGGTCATGGCTGTGCCGGCCCACGCGGCACTTCTGAATGCCCCGCTGGCCTCGGCCATGCTCAAACACCTGGCAGGCCCGGGCAAGGACTATCGCTTCGTCTTTGCCCAGAGCCCGCCGGGCCTGACACCGATCCTGCTGACCGCGACCATCCTGGACGAACTGGTACCAGCCGCCTATCCGCCAGGGGTGCTGCTGGCCTTCAAGCCCGCCGCCGGTGAGCCCGACCTGGTTGCCAAGCCATGCTGTTACCAGGTGCCGACGGAGGTGGTGACGGCGTGGGGGCGCCTGCTGGCCGATACCGATGAATCCCTCGCCCGGTGCGCCGCTGTGCTCGACGAGCTCGGCGAAAAGGCCTCCCAGGACGCAGTGCAGGTCTGCCGCTTCCTGGGCAGCCATCGCGACCGGACGCTGCCAGCCTTGCCAGCCGAACTGGAGATTGAACTGACCACGCAGGACGCCCTCCCCGCTACGCGCCTTCGTCCGGCGGGGGCGGTCGTTCCGCCACGCGGGCCGCTGGACATCCGCCTGCTGGAGAAAGTGCTCACCCGGCTGGGTCAGCGCGACGATAGCCTGCTGGTGCTGGGCGGTTTCGGCGATCCCCTGTGCGCACCGGCCTGGCTGGAGGCGATCCGTCTGGCGCGATCGGCCGAGGTCTTCGGCGTCAGCATCCACACCAGCGGAAAGCAGCTGGGACGCATCCAGCCGGAGGCACTGCTGGCCGATCCTCCGGACGTGCTGGTCGTACGCCTGGATGCAGCCACCGAACCGGTCTACGTGCAGGTCCAGGGCGAGGCCGGCCTGGAGCAGGCTGTGCAGGCGATTCTCGCGCTGGAGGAGGCCCGCAAGGCCCGCAAACAGGTGCGGCCGCTTGTCCTGCCGAGCTTGACCAAGACCCGCCTGAACGTGACCGATCAGGAGGCCTTCTTCGAGCAGTGGATTACCCGCCTGGGTACCTGCTGGATCGAAGGCTACAGTGACCGCGCGGGCCAGTGCGAGCGCCTCCAGGTGGCATCCATGGCCCCCCCCGCTCGCATCCCGTGTCGAAGGCTCCGCAGCCGACTGCTGGTGCTCGCCGACGGCCGGGCGGTCTCCTGCGACCAGGACTTCCGCGGCCTGCAGGTGGTCGGCGACCTGAACCGTCAGGACCTGCGCGAGGTTTGGCAGGGCGAGCCGATGAGGCGATTGCGCGAGTACATACCCGGCACTGCGCCGGAGCGGCGCCTCTTGTGCGACCAGTGCCAGGAGTGGGCAAGACCATGATTGACGGCAAGACCATCGTCGCGGTGATCCTGGCCCGGGCTGGCAGCAAGGGCTTGCCCAATAAGTGCGTCGTGCCCGTCCTCGGCAGGCCGATGATCACCTACACCTTCGATCATGCCAAGGCGGCCCGCGGCCTCGACGGGATCGTGCTGACGACCGACTCCTGGCAAGCAGCCGACCTCGCGCGACAGCAGGGCGTGGACGTGGTCGATCGGCCGGCGGAACTCGCCAGCGACAAGGTGCGCGTGGATGAGTCGGTCCGCCACGCGGTGCTGCAATACGAGGCCCGGCATGTTTGCCGCGTCGACGCGGTTGTCATTCTCTACGGAAATATCCCCGTCCGCGCAGCCGGCGCCATCGACCGCGCCGCCGAGCACCTGGTCCGTTGTGGCGGCGACTCCGTGCGCACCGTCGCCCCGGTCGGCAAGATGCACCCCGACTGGATGCACAAGCTCAACGGCGACAAGCTGCGCAGTATCGTCCCAACAGCATCCACCGACGCCAGGACCTCGAGCCGGTGTACTACCACGATGGCGCGGTCATCGCCGTCACCCGCGAGGCGCTGTTCGACCCGGCTACAGCCGGCGGCGACCCGCACGCCTTCTTCGGCAAGGACCGCCGTGCGATCGTGCAGGGCCCTCACGATGCCGTGGACGTTGACGAGCCGCTGGACGTCCTGGTAGCCGAGGCGGTCCTGCGCCACGCGGCGGCCCGGTAACTGGACGACGGCCTCGCTCAGGGGCTTGCCTCCCGAGCGGGCCTCTTCGCTGGTGTGAATGCGGATCAGGCGATAGTCCAACGGCATGGTCCTTTCAGCCTCCTCGCAGGAGCACCCGGCCCAGCCACAGTCCTCCCGCCACCAGCGACAGGCCGCCCGCGTTGCTGAGCAGCAGGTTCCTCAGGGCGATGCCGGTCTGGCCGCTGCGGGCGAAGTTGGCTGTCTCCAGATAGCGGGGTCCGTGACAGGTTAGGCGGCCCGGCTGTAGGCCGGGCGGCTGTTCCAGTACCGGCTCCACCTGTCATCTTGCGAAAGCCACAAGGCCCGCAGCGATAGGATCGACTCCACTTGCGGTACGTTCCAGAACTGCTCGGTGCCTTTGACCCGCTTGTTGAACAGTTTGACCGCCGATTCTGTGACCCCCGATCCGATCGGCCACCCCTTGGCCCGGTACTTCGGGTAGTCCATATGGCGCCGGTGGGTCTGGAAGTAGCCCACATTCTGGGCCAGTACCCGACGAGGATGATCCGGACCGTCCGATGCCTGCGGTGGCCCCAGACGAACCGCATGGCCCTGCAAAAGCGCCATCACCTTGTCCCGCTGACCGTTCCAGAGATGTTCCTCCAATTGCTCGATCAACTGCTCCGCCTCGGGCGTATCCCGGCCCCACGCGGCCCGCCCGGCCTCATACAGGTGCTCGTCGGCATGGTAATAGTCCACAATCCGCTCATCGCCCAACCGTTCCCGTTCGTTCAGCGGATCGATCCAGTTGCCCGCGTCCCCCATCACCAGCACCGTTTGCGCCTGGCGTAGCCCACGCCGTTCCGCCTCCAGACGAACCAATGAGCCGAAGGCCTCCGTATCCCCCATCGTCGCCACGTACGTCGTCACCAGCGGCTTGGGGGGATGCTCCTGCATCCCGTCCCCCGGCAGGTACGACGTGATCGCACAGACCTTGTCTTCGCGCCAGCGACTCCCTGTTCCTCCCTGTTTCTGACGAGTTTGCACCCGTCCCCCGTCCATCCCGATCACCAGCAATTCCGGCGGATTCGCCACCGACGCCGGCCGGATCCCCTGCTGGTACGCTCGGACCTGCGCATCCCGGCCCTGCGTCAGCCTCTGCCCCATCGCTTCGGCCCAACGCTGAACCTGCTTGCCGTCCAGATGCGTCCCCCAATCCTCGTTCAGCGCCAGAGCCCCCTGATCAAACGGCTGCAACACCCCCTCCCGCGCCACACGCCGCGCCGCCCGTGGCGTCAGCATCACCTCCGCCGGCAACGCCCAGTCACGTACCTGAGGGGGAAAAAGACCCGTCACAGGACCGGCATCGCGCGTGTTGCTTGTACACCACCACCTCCCCATGGGCCGAAAGAACCTCCGGCTGGGTCACCTCCTTTTCCAGGTACACCCGGTTCGAACCGCAATGCGGGCAGCGCCCCGCCCGTTCGACCCGGGCGTTCGGCTCCAACGCCGCCCGCTCCTCCAACGCCACCGGCAAGGCCGCTCGGGCCAAGGTTTCGATCTGATCCTCAAAGTCGCTAAACGTCGCCCCCTTCAGCGGCATCTGCTCATCTTCCGGAATCACCCGGTCCAACTGCGCCTCAAACGCCGCCAGAATCCGAGCCCGAGCCTCCCGACGTGTCGTCCGTGCTGGCATCACCGTTTTCCTCCTTGATTCACCGCCACACCTGCCATCCTTGGCAGAACAGTCCCTATCATACCTAAAAACTCCCGCCTAAACTGTCACGGACCCCAGATAGCGTTCTCCTTCATGCATCCCTTTAGCGCAGCGACCATCTGCGGTATATTCGTCCTCTTGTCCGTGTGCCCGCGACCCCGCTGTCTTGCCGTGAGGACGACCGACCGCCATGCGTTGTGATATGTCCGACTCGCAGTTCCTCGAGTTCGTCGATCTTGATCTCCCCTCCATGCGACGGGCCGCCGACCTGCTCCGGCAGGGCCGCACCCGGCCCGCCGCCCGCGCCGCCGCCGCAGCCATGTTTGCGCAGCCCCTGCGGCACCCCGTCCGCGAGGCCGAGGTCCCGGAACTGGCCGCCATCATCCGCCGCCGGTTTCCCGCCCAGGTCGACTGGCTCATCCGCCTGGCTGACAACTACCTGCTGGTCGACAACCTGCCCAAGGGCCTGGTCTGCGGCACCAACCCCGAAGAGGAACAGGCTCTCTACCGCGCCTGCTGGCGCTCGTGGAGGCGCCGCGGCGAGGCCGTCCACGCCCTGGCCAGGCTCTACCACCTGGCCGGCCACCGCAAGTACCGCGATGCCGCCGTCCAGGCCATGCGCCGAATCGTCAAGGCCCTGCCGGCCCTGCCTGACGGCGACGATGCCGGCGCGTTCACCTGGCACCCGCACGGCGACGCCATCGGCTCCCACGAGCCCGGCCACATCGCCGAAAAGGTCTGTCACGCCCTGCCGTACCTGCGAGCTCATCTCTCTTCCGACGAGGCCCTGCTGTTCGCCAAGGGCCTGCTGGCCATGGCCGATTTCAACTTCCGTACCTGCCGTTACGACGTTCTGCCACAACATCACCCTGCACATGCTGACCGGCGCCCTGCTGGTCGGCCTCTGTCTGCCTGCCCTCAAGCCCGCACGCCTGTGGGTCGAGGCCATCCAGCGCCGCCTGGAGGACGATTTCTCCGGTCAGCCCTTCGCCTCCGCCGACGGCTACTTCGGCGAGGGCCTCGGCTACCAGAACGTCAACCACAACCTCACGCAGATCTGCCTGCGCTACCTGCGGGCCGCCGGCCGCAAGATCTCCCCGCGCCTCAAGCGGATCTGCGAGCGCTCCTTCGAGCTGGCAGCCGCCATCACCCGCGCCGACGGCCACACCTCGCTGCTGGGCGACTGCCACTCCCAGATGCCCCACGAACTCTATATCCAGGGCCGCGACATGCTGCACTACGCAGCCGTCTACTTCCGTCGGCCGGACTTCAAGGCCGCCGCCGGCTCCCCCTATCGCGAGGACCCGCTGGAGTACAACGTCTGGCTGATGGGCCTGGAGGGCCTGGCATGGTGGGACTCCCTGCCGGCTGTCGACCGCCCCCGCCGCGCGGCGCAGCCCCACGACTTCCGCACCAGCGGCCTGCAGCTGTTCGGCCTGGGCAGCGGCTTGAACGCCCACAGCGGCCTGTTCGCCTGCGCCCGCACCCACAACCACGCCCATGCCGACTTCGGGCACATCGACCTGTACGGCCTGGGCCGGCCGCTGCTGACCGACACCTCGGTCACCAGCTACGGCGAGGAGTCCTACCGCGGCGAACGCGCCCACAACACCGTCGTGCCGGTCCGCCGCCAGCCGGGGGGTCCGCGCCTGGACCGCCTGGACCACGCCCGCACGCTTTTCGCGGTCCATTCCCCCCGAATCCAGGCCGCCTGCATGGAACACGACCTCTACGAGACTCACCGCATCCGCCGCACGGTCTGCCTGGTCGACGCCGCTACGGTCCTGGACCCGAGCGCCCCCGCCCGCCGTTCGCCCGCCGCGTCTCGCAGGATTCGTTTCTCAGCACTCGCCACTGCCCACTCGTCACTCGCCACTCAGGACTCAGCACTCAGGACTCAGGACTCTCTAGCCTTCTGGCTCATTATCGACCGTGTCGAGCGCAGTGTTCCCTACCCGACCCGCACCGAACCCGAGGACTTCCTCGAGACCTACTTCCACTTCAACGCCCCGCAGACCCGGCTGGGTTGCCAGCCGGACGCCCTGACCTGCTGGAGCCGGTTCGACCCGGACGGGCTGGTGCTGCTCCGCTATGCGCCGGCCGACACCGCCTTCACGGGCAAACCCCAGCGGGTGCGGCTGAGGGATTACCTGCGGGCCTACGAGGATGTCACCAGCGACGCCAACCTGCAGGTCAGCGCCGTCATCCCGCGGGACGAGCACTGCCGCTACATCATGGACATGCGGTTGCACCAGGGCTTTACGGGCGAGTACCACGGCCGGGTCAAGCGTCCCGTTGCCGCCTACCGCTGGCGCGGCTTCCTGCCCTTCGAGGCCGCCTACGTACTGGTGCCGTTCCGCGGCGTTCGCGACGAGCCCTGTGCTGCCGTTACAGGCCAGTGGAACAGCCCCGGCGACTTGTCGGTTGCGGTGCATCTGCCGAGAGGCACCATCCGCGTGCACGCCGCCGGCCTCGCCGCCGCCCGCCCAAACCCGCGCTTCACCGTCCGCGGCACGCGCGCAAAGTAACACCCACGGAAAGGGCGGCCTCCTGTAGGGTGGGCACTGCCCACCATCCTGCTGTTTCTGGCCCCTGACCTCTGACCCCTGTCCCCTTCTTCCTAACCCTGAACCCTGAACCCCGAACCCTGGACCCTGGACCTCCGAATCCGGCTCAGAGCTTACTGATATGACACGGATACTTCCCGAGCAGGTCCTCGATGTTCGCCGCGTACCGGAGCATCATCTGCTCCAGCGCGGTCTCCTCGTCCTGCGGCCCCGTCTGCGGGTCCCACAGCGGCTCCAGCGCCACCAGCCGGAACCGGAAGTCCCGGCACGAGACCACGAAGCCCTGCACGATCGGCGAGCCGCACCGCAGCGCGATCTGCGCCGTGCCCGTCAGGAACGTGTACTCCTGTCCGAACAGGCTGATCTTGACCGTCCGCTGGTTGGGCCCGCGCTCCCGCCCCACGTCCAGGGCCGTTGCCACCACCCAGTTCTCTCGCAGCGAACGGTACAACCCCCGCGGGAAGACGTCCGCAAAGTACATCCGCAGTCGCCGGAACTCCGGGAACGTCTGCGCGTACCGCGCCCGCACGTACCGCCGCAGCGAGCCCTCCTTGCGGTCCCGCACCCCTGCGACCTTGTACCCGTGCAGCGCCATCAACAGCCCCGCCAGGTAGTTCGACCCGTAGTGTGAGATCATCACGTACAGGCCGTGCCCCCGCTGCAGGGCCTCGTCCACGCAATGCCGGTTCTCAAACTGCGTCCGCTTGAGGATTTCCTCCTTGGGGATCTTGTCGAAAATAAGGTAGATCGTCTTGTCGCACCGCAGCCGCGTGAAGAACCGGTAGGTGGCGCTGGCGATCTGACGCTCCGTCAGTCGGTTGCCCAGCATCTGCCGCAGCCGCGCCTTCACCCGCCGTCGCACGTTCACCAGGAACAGCCACTCGCACGCCCCGAACGCGCAGCACAGCCAGTAAAGCCCCCGCAGCCCCGCTAACCGCATGATTGCCGTCAGAAACCCCCGGACCAGTCCGTACTTGACGCGATCGTACCACCGGATCGATCCGATCAGGTCAGCCAGATCCTGCCCTTCGGCTGCCTCCGTGCCGCCGGGCGCATCCACTATGTTGTCCGCCGCGGGATCTGCCATAATCACGCAGTATACTTCCCTCCGCTTCCGTCGCAAATGCCCCCTGGCGAGTCGGCCGGACACCGATGTGCCCGTGAATGCTGTACTTGCCGCTGCCCCAGGGGTCCCCGGCCTGGCCCCCATGGCTCCGCGGCGACCGATCCGCTTCCCCCGCCGAACCGCGGACCTGGCGATGCGTGCAGCTGGCTGCTGGCCCGGCCGCCCCGGCTGAAATGAAGCCTTTTACCTCGTGGTATCGCTCGGAGATACCTGGTACGGGTGACCGGCTTCCCAAAGCGCCGTACTGTCAGGTATTGACATCGACCTGCTGATACCGGATACTGTATGTGCAGTTTCCTGGCCATTCCGTGGATGTCTCGGTCCCCGCCTCCGGCGGGTGGCCGGCATATGTCTCTTAGCGATCTGGGACGGCTCACAAGGGACGCGCCTTTCGGGAGGAACCGCGCATGTTCAGCAACAGACTTTTCGCCGTGCTGGCCGCAACCATCGTGCTCGCCGCAAATACCTTCGCCCTGTCGGCTGCGGTGTTCACGGCCGGTACCGACGAAGCCGGCCAGCTGGGAATTGGTGTCGCCCCGGGCGTCGTGGGGCCGGCGCTGCTGGCCGATGTTGTGTCCGCCTCGGCGGGCTACGCCCACGTCCTGGCGGCCCTGTCCGACGGCACGGTCTGGGCGTGGGGGCAGAACCGGCGCGGCGAACTTGGCGACGGGACTGCCATTGACCGCGCAACCCCCGTGCAGGTCGATGGCTTGACGAACGTGGTTGCCGTCGCCGCCGGTGGGTATCTCAACGGCGATCATAGCCTGGCGCTCAAGGCCGACGGAACTGTCTGGGCCTGGGGGTTCAACTCCTCCGGCCAGCTGGGCGACGGTACGACGACTGACCGTTCGAGTCCCGTACAGGTGTCGGGCCTCAAGGACGTCGTGGCCATCGCCGCGGGCGGCAGGCACAGCCTGGCCCTCAAGGCCGATGGCACGCTCTGGGCGTGGGGCTACAACTTCATGGGCCAATTGGGTGACAATCGTGCCGAGTACGTTCGGTCTGTCCCCGCCCAGGTGCCGGGGCTGACGGATGTGACGGCGATCGCCTGTGGCTATCTCTTCAGCCTGGCCCTTACGTTGGATGGACAAGTCTGGGCCTGGGGCAACAACGACTCGGGTCAGCTCGGTGACGGAACCATCGACGAACGCTGGACGCCGGTGCAGGTGTGGTACCTGACGGACGTGATCGCTGTGGGTGCCGGCGAGTTCCACAGCCTGGCGGTCAAGTCCGACGGAACGGCCTGGGCCTGGGGATGCAACGACTATGGCCAGCTCGGTAACGGGTCAGGCGGCGATGGCTGCTTCTGGTCCGCCCCGATGCAGGTGTTGGACATGGCCGACGCCGTGGCCGTGACCGGATCGGAGATTCAGAGCCTGGCGCTCAAGTCCGATGGGACCGTCTGGATCTGGGGAGACCCCGGGTACGGAGACAGGGCTTGCGGCCCCATCACCCAGACGCCTTCGCAGGTGGCGGGCCTGACGGGGGCAACAGCGGTGGCCGCCGGCGGCAACTACTTTCTGGTCACCCAGTCCGACGGGACCGTTCGTGAATGGGGAGCCAACAACCGCGGGCAACTGGGTAGCGGAGCGCCTTCCCAATGCGTGACGCCCGTGCAGGCTGTGGGCCTCAAGGAAGCCACCGCCGTCGCGGCGGGCATCGCCCACGGCCTCGCCGTCAAGCCGGACGGAACGGTCTGGGCCTGGGGGGACAATCCGTACGGTCAGCTGGGCAACGGGGTCCCCGCGTTTCCCGGGATCCCCGTGCAGGTCCAGGGCCTGACGAACGCCGTGGCCGTGGGCGCGGGTGTATTCCACAGCATGGCGCTCGCGTCGGACGGGACCGTCTGGACGTGGGGTGCCAACCAGGAGGGTGAACTCGGTAACGGCACCCAGGACGATTCCTCCGTGCCCGTGCAGGCGCTCGACCTGGCCGATGTGACGGCCGTCGCAGCTGGCGCGTATCACAACCTGGCGCTCGCGTCGGATGGAACGGTCTGGGCCTGGGGGCTCAACATCAACGGGCAACTGGGCATTGACGCCACCTTTATCGCCGGCCTGATTGCCCCCGCCCAGCTGACCGAGATCAGCGGCGTGACGGCAGTGGCCGCGGGCGGATTTCACAGTCTGGCCATCGACTCTGGCGGGTCGGTCTGGGCGTGGGGAGACAATCACTATGGCCAGCTGGGCCTGGGGGCCTCGCCCATCGTGAGTGATCCGCCCGTGATCGTTCCTGGCATGGCGAATGTGACAGCCGTCGCGGCCGGTTGGATCTACAGCCTGGCCCTTGCGTCCGACAAAACGGTCTGGGCCTGGGGCGACAACAGCAAGGGCCAGCTGGGCGATGGCACGACCACCCAGCGCAATCGCCCCGTGCATGTGTCGGGACTGACCGACGTGGTGGCCGTGGCGGCAGGCTCGAGCTGCAGTCTGGCCATCAAGTCCGATGGCACCGTCTGGGCCTGGGGCGACAACAGCGAGGGCCAGCTGGGTGACGGGACCACCACGCAGCGCAATGTCCCCGTCCAGGTGCAGGGCCTGTCCGGTGCCGCGGCCATCGCCTCGGGCAACCAGTTCAGCTTGTTCCTGGCCGGCGGCCCCGCGGCCACCCCGGCAGTCACCGGCGTCTGGCCCGTCAACGGCGGCATGCAGTCATCGGTGCAGACGATCGTCGTAGGCTTCGACCGTGCGGTGGCCAACGTCTCGGCTGACGATCTGGTCTTGTCGGCTGGTTCGGTCGTCAGCGTCGAGGGCAGCGGCACGGGACCTTACGTCTTTGCGGTCACCGGATTGCCGAGGACAGCCATCATCACGGCCACGCTGGAAGGCGACATCGCCAGCACCGATGGCGACCACATGCCCGCCTTCCAGTGGTCGTTCGAGGTCCACGCGGTGGGCGACGTGGACGGCGATGGCCACGTCGACGTGATCGACCTGCTGTGGCTGATCGATGCGTTCGGCAGCCAGATCGGTTCGGCCAACTACAGCGAGGAGTGCGACTTCAACGGCGACGGCACTGTGGATGCCGTCGACCTGCTCACGATGATCGCCAACTGGGACCGCTAGCCCGTACCTATCCGGTCCACCGCGTCCGCGCCAGCTGCGGGAGCCACGGTCCTGTGGACTGCGCAGCAAGACCAGGGCCGTGCCACCGCCGGGTCCCACTGGCAGCTTGTCTGCCGGTGCTCTGTCTTCGGTGCCACGCCTGCGGTGTTTGCAGGCGTGCTCCCGCCCGCGTCGCCGGTGCCCGCATCGGCGGTCCTTTCTCCTGCTCTACCATCTACTGCTCCATTCTCTCGCCGCGCAGCGGCGCCGGCATTTCCCGCCGCGCAGCGGCATCATTTTCTGGCCGGCTGGAACGGACCGGGTTGTTGAACGTCGTCCATCGGGGTGGCATCAGCCGAGGGCTGTCCGCGTACCGTATGTGGCCAATACGGGAGAATCGATCGGCTTGCTGAAGATGCATGCAATGGGGTATTCTGTTGTGGGGTTATCGGAAACAGAAGAGGGCATGGATGGAGAGCATACACAAGCTATTGTAATCGCTGTCAATAGGATATATCGTATGGACTGTAGATGCCTTTCCGTACCGAGCCGTCCAGATGATGCTCTCCGCCGGGCCCATTTGTCGGGCAGCGCAGCGAGTCAAACTGGGAAGGAGCGACGAAGGATGAGACACCGGATCGGTTTGCCAGCGTGCATGATGCTGTCCGCGATCGCTTGCGTGGTTGCACCGGCACGGGCGGGAACGCAGGGAGCTATCGCCGGCTGGGGCGACCAGGTCGTCGGGGTAGACCTGAGCGGTGGGTTCACTGCCATCGCCGCCGGCGGAGGTATATCTAGTGGAGATTACAGCCTGGCCCTGAAGGCCGACGGCTCTGTCGTGGCCTGGGGAGACAACTCCAAAGGTCAGTGCAATGTACGGTCCCCCAACAGCGGCTTTGTCGCCATCGCCGCCGGCTACGCTCACTCCCTGGGCCTGAAGGCCGATGGTTCCGTCGTGGCTTGGGGATACAACTCCAACGGTCAGTGCAACGTGCCGACTCCCAACAGCGGCTTTGTCGGCATCGCCGCCGGCGGCAACCACAGCCTGGCCATCCGCGGGTACGTCGGCGACGTGAACGGAGACGGCAGCGTGGACGTGGTCGATCTGTTGTATTTCGCCGATGCCTTCGGCGCCGTCTCGGGCGATCTGAACTACAGTCCGGACTGCGATTTCAACACCGACGGCAGCGTGGACGTGGTCGACCTGCTGATTCTGGCGGGCAACTTCGGCAAGTAGGCGGATCTATCCTACGGACTCCGGGCTCAACGTGGCTGCGCCGGACCACGCGTGCAACACACGATCGAACCATCAGACCTAACGCTTGTCCAGCCCGCTGATCAACCCGCTGAGCATGCGGGCGATCTCTTCGAGGTTGGCCCGAAGCTCCATATGATGCTTGTCGTCGACAAACCCACGCCCCCGTGCGATCTCCAGCAAAGGCACACACTCCTGCACGCTGCCCCTGGCGATCCCAAAGAAATCGCGCCTGTCGGCCTTGGTGAACCATCCATTCCCTTCGGCAATGTTGGCGGCGATGGAAACGGATGCACGGTTGAGCTGGTCGCCCAGAAAGTGGAACCCGCGAGGGAACTGACCGGCCAGACAGGTGACCTGATCAGCGAAGTCGACGGCCTTCTGGTAGACATGGAGCTTCTCGAAGACGAAACCCATGGATGCCCTCCGCGAAACGGCAGAGAGTAGTACGTAGAAAGGAGACCGCAGGAGAGGAACACTCTGGCGCCGGGGCCCAGGCCCACGCCACGAGCCGTTCAGGTGCTCTACTCTCTACTCTCCACCCTCTCCTGCTCTAGTCGAACGGTCCCGGCAACGCCGGGACCGTTCAACTCGGGGCAGCGAGATTCGAACTCACGACCTCCTGGACCCAAACCCGGAGGCACCGGGTTCTAACATTCAGCAGAACCAAGCACTTACGGAACCGCCGCCGAACGCTTGTACCAACGCTTGTACCGGATCGGCCGAAACGCCGCAAGGCGGGACCGTGGAACAGCTGGCGGCGGCACTGCTGAACCTGTCGCCAGACGACCGGGCGAAGCTGGCGGTAATGCTGACGGCGGGGCAGGGCGAAGGGGTTAAGCCATGAGGCACGCGGAACGCCGCACGTGAGGACAGGCCCCGACAGGACGACCGGGCTTGCCGGCTTGCTGGTGGCAGCCTGATCGTGTCATCAGCACCCGGCCAGAGCCTTCAGCAAGTTCGTCCGAAGCAGACTGGCGGAGTCGTCTAGTCGGCCTCCCCTTCCCGATTCCTATCCCGACAAATCGCCTTCTGTAATAATTACAGAACACGACAAGTCGCATTCTGTATCGTGAACAGTCGAGGGACGACGGCGGCCAGGTGCCCGGTTTCCGATTCTTGGAAAACCCGCCCCCCTGCGACGGAGCCCAGGGGGGCAACCCGCACACTGAGCCCATCATTGGGCTAGAACGCGGCGTGGGATGATGTAGGGTTGCGTCAACATGTGGCGACAAAGGGGCTGGGCAATGTCCAAAGGTGATGCGGCGTGTAGTCGTTAAAATGGAGGTTGAGTGACCAAGAATGCCGACCGCGCACAAGGAGTGCGATTCGCACTGGAAAGGGCGGGGTATAGTCCACCCGTCCGCCCCGTGCGGCACGCAGATTTTGCGTATGGAGGAACGCCACACGGAAGAACTACTCACCGCCAGACAGACTCGGTGAACGGGTTGGACTCAGGCCGCGCACTCTGATTCGTTGGGCGAACCAGGGCAAGATCCCGGCCCTAAAGCCGACGCAACGGGTCGTCCGCTTCGAATATGCCGCGGTGCTGGAGGCGCTACGGACAGCAACAGCGGGCGAAGCGCTGCAGGCATCTCCACCGGGCAAGGCGTTGGGGACACCACCGCCCGCTGAAGCGGCTGGGCCGCCCGTGCATCCCTCGCCCGTGTCCACCCCAGGGATGGACGACACAGGCAAGCAGCGGGACGCAAGCCCCAACCCGATGTCCGCCGCATGTCGGTACTGTCCGGACCGACATGGCATGCTCCCGGAATCCCCGTGCCGGGGGTGCTCACACGGTCTCCCTCGCACGTGACGGACATGTCCCGATTCGCGTTTCCGCCCGGTGTGTCCGCCGAGCGATGTGATCCACGCGTTCGCGCGGCGGTGATGCCGAACCGAATACTTCGGACACTTCTGAGCCCCGGATTTGCCAGATGGCATTACACTGGTGTATAATACAGCATCATTTGACCGCATGAATACAGGGTTTTCTCACGGCCTGGACACGGAAGTCGGGAGAATCCAATGGGTGAAGCCGGAACGGATGCCCTTCATGTCGCTTTCGATGGCCGTCTGAAGACTCGAATTCCACGGCTCGAAGATCACCAGCGATGCAGGACTGCTGGCCTATCGGGAGCTCGATAACGCGCTCGGGTTGACTGCCATGACAGGAACTCTTCTTCAGGATTGGCGCACCGGTAAGAACGCGCAGCACACCGTGGTCGGTCTGCTTCGCCAGTCCATCTTCAGCCGGTTGGCCGGGTACGAAGATACCAACGACGCAGAGCGGCTGAGTGTTGATCCGACCATGCGGCATGTAGTGCAGAGCCGGGGACCGTGACGGTGCTTCTACCAGCCAGATGGGACGCTTCGAGACGCAGGTAATGACGCAGCCGAGGAATCTGGCTGTTCTGATGGATCTGCCGGGGCGATGGATCGACGCCGTACATCAGGCCAAGCCCATGAGCCAGATCATCCTGGATATGGACAGTTCGGTCAGCGAGACCTACGGCGAGCAGGAAGGCTCCGCCTACAATGGGCACTTCGCCTGTACGTGCTACCACCCGCTCTTCTGCTTCAACCAGTTCGGCGACCTGGAGCGGGTACTATTGCGTAATGGCAACGTGGCCAGTGCCGATGACTGGCGTTCGGTTCTAGAGCCGATCGTTGCTCGATATTGCGAAGCGAACGTCGGCCGGTTCTTCCGTGGTGACGCGGCGTTCGCCCGGCCAGAGATATACGAGTACCTGGAGGACGAACGATATCTGTACGCCATCCGCCTGCCATCCAACGAGGTCTTGGAGCGGGCGATCCAGTCGCTGCTGACACGTCCGGTGGGCCACCCGTCGAAGAAGCCCGTGATATGGTATTACGGATTCCTCTACCAGGCTGGCACACGGGACAAGCCCCAATCAGCAATGTTCACATGACTACGATCGACGCCGTAATCACAGGAAATGCCAGGGGACCGCGGAGACGATACGCCCTCTACGGAAAAGAGACCATTTTCGAGCCTCTGGACGGGTGCTTCAACGGTCTGCTGGCGGCTCCACAGCGACTTGGATTCCAAGAATTCGCTTGGTTGGAAGGCCGAGGCCGAGTAGAATGATCAGTATCGCTAGTGACGGTCGCCGAAAAGAGGTCCATCTGGGAAAGGTGGGATCATAGGTCTAGATCGACGTTTGTTCGCTCAATGAATCTGCTTGGAAGTTGCTCTACGTTGAAAGACTTCCAAAGCGGATCCGAAAAGGGGAGACTCATGCTCAATCTTCGTCCTGTCCGTCCGCGTTCTTTCTCTTTCCTGTCCCTGGCGGCGCTGTCGATCGTGGTTTCCTCGGCCCAGGCCCAGTTCAATCCACTCAGGACGTTTCCCGATACGACCAACACCATCGGCGTATTCGTGGATCAACTTCCCGGCGGCATGACAGCCGCCCAAAACCAGTTCGCCGCCACGCACTATGCCGGCACGCAGAAGCTGACGACCAACCTGATCGACCCCATCCGGGTCGTACAACCCCGACTTCCTCATGCTCCAGTATCGCCTGGGCGACCGCGACAGCGGCGACACCACGACATGGATTCACAACAACACCTGGAGCAGCGACTGGGCCACGGTCAACGCCAACGAGAACTGGTTCGTCCATATCAACGGCAATAACACCTCGTCGGGCCGCCTGTATCAAGGGTACGGGTCCATCAAGGAGTGGATCATGGACGTTGCCGGCCTGATCAACAGCGTGCCCTTCGCCAAAGCTATGGAGCGTTCTGGATCGAGCGAAACGATCGCCGACAACACGGCCTCGCATGCCGACGGCACCTTCGCCGACGGCGACATGCTTCCGTGGGCGCCCAATTCCAACAATTCGCCCATTGGCGGCGCCGCCCTGTACCGCCTATATCCCCAGCCTGAACGCTTTCTACGCCGTACGTCTACCAGCAGTACACGGCCGCCAACATGTACTTCATCCCCAACGTCGGCACCCTGACCACCAACGCCGACACGAGCACGTGCTACTACACCAACGTCAGCGGCGACTTCATGGAAGGCTTCGGCGTCAAGACCTCCGACTGGACGGAGGAGAAGAACCGCACCCTGCAGTTGCTCAACAACGGCAAGATCTGGATCGCCCAGAACTACCTCAGTTCCAACAGCGACGTGGCCACGCGCGAGTGGTATCTGACCAACTACCTGCTCCTCAAGAGCAGCCAGAGCTACATCAACGTTCCCACGACCGACAGCAATTTGTACTGGTGGCCGGAGTACAACCTGGCCCTGGGCTCGCCCAAGGACGCCCTGCCCACCAACATCTCCTCTTACGCCGTGGGCAACGGGCATCTACCGGCGGCACTACCAGAATGGCATCGTGCTGGTCAATGCCTACCGGCAGCGCCGCGACCTATACCTTTGCCGCCAACGATCCGCGGTATCTGGTGGCCTTCTCCGGCGGAGGCGACGTGGACGCCAACGGCAACGTGCCGGCCGGCAGCGTGACCTACACGCTGCAAACCGGCGGCACGTTCTCCATTCCCGGCCTGGAGCGGCGAGATATTCACCTTCATTTCGCTTCCTGTGTCTGCGGCATTGTCGGTCACGCCGACGACAGGGCTTACGAGCGCTGGGTATATGGGTGGCCCGTTCTCCCCGAGCAGTGCGAGCTACACCCTGAACAATACCGGCGGGCAGCCGCTGAACTGGACCGCCGGCAAGACGCAGGGATGGCTGACGCTTTCCAAGACCTCTGGCACGCTTCTGGTAGGCGGAACCGATACGGTCACGGCCTCGATCGGCTCCGGGGCCAATAGCCTGGCCGCTGGCAGCTACAGTGATACGGTCACATTTACGAACACCACCGACAGTACCGGCAACACGACCCGGCCGGTCAATCTGACAGCGAAGATCGTCGGCGACGTCAACGGCGACGGCAGCGTGGACGTTGTGGACCTGCTGTACTTGGTGGATGCCTTCGGCAGCGTGCCAGGCGATTCCAACTGGGACCCGACCTGTGACTTCAACAGCGATAGCAGCGTCGACGTGGTCGACCTGCTGATCCTGGCCGGCAACTTCGGGAAGAGTATGTAAGATCAGTTGTCAGTTGCCAGAAACGGCAACGACGCGATCCTTCGCTGCGCTCAGGATGACAGATGGAAATCCTTTGCTCGGGATGACAGATGGAGATCCTTCGCTCGGGATGACAGCTACAGCCACGGCGACGGCTACCCTCGCTGACGCTTCGGGCCCGTTAACAACGACGAAGACCCGCTCCAAGCGGGAACTCCGAACTCACAGCAGGCATCCGGCAACGGGCATGAAGGTTCTGTACATAGGAGAGCCGCCGTGCATGGACGGCGACTTCCCATAGGAGAACCCGTGTTGTCACTCTCAACGATCAGCTGCCACCGGGCGTCAGTGCCTCCGGCGACGTGCCACCAGCAGGCCACCCAGCGCCAGCAGCGCGAGTGACGCCGGCTCCGGCGTCGCCACGAACGACAGGTCATCGATCGTCACATTTCCGCCGCCGGGTATGTCCGTGCGTCCATACTGAACGCGGGCGATCGTCACTGAGGGGATTTCTCTTGCGTTGGGGACTCGCCGCGTCGTAAGACAAAGCGAGCCATCCGGCTGCGGTAACAGCCGGTGGCTCTATCCACGACGGTTGCTGTTCAGGAGCAACGCATCATGGCATGTTACATTCTACAGGATTCGGTCCAAAGCCCAACAAGTGCGCGGCGCTGTCAGGCGAGCCTGCCTGCTGGTGGCCGCGCTGCTGGCGAGCGTGGGGTGTCCGCCATTGCTCTGGGGACAGGCTACCATTTGAGGGCTCGGACCTCTCCCAGACTGACGCCTGGGCCGCTCAAGCCAATGCTGTTTCTGCCGACGGCTCAGTCGTCGTAGGCTACATGTACATGAATTCCAGCGGCCCGCAAGCGTTCCGCTGGACGGCGTCCAACGGCATGGTCGGGATGGGTTACTTGCCGGGGGGCGACGAAAGCCGCGCCGAAGCTGTTTCAGCGGATGGATCGGTAGTCGTCGGATATAGCATCGTGTCTGGCGACTTGCACGCATTTCGCTGGACACAGGCCGCCGGACTGACCGATCTGGGAAAGGGCATGCCCATGGGGATATCGGCCGACGGACTGACGATTGTGGGTATGGACTTCAGCGGGGTAATAGTGCGCTGGACTCAAGCCACTGGCATGGTCGGCCTGAGAAACCTGCCGGGAGGGGACGGGGGCTTCGCCACGGCCGTCTCAGCCGACGGATCGGTCATCGTGGGGTCGGCGCAGAACTCAGCAGGACATTCTGAGGCGTTCCGCTGGACTCAGGCCGGGGGAATGGTTGGGCTGGGGACAACCCCTGGCGGTCCGCCTGCGACTTGGGCATGGGCCATTTAAGCCGATGGTGCGGTGGTTGTGAGAGGCACCCAGGATCTGGTCAATGGGGGGCAGACCGCCTTCCGCTGGACAGAATCAGGAGGGATGGTTGACCTCGGAAACTTGCCAAGGTCAGGCACATGGGCCTACGGTGTTTCTGGCGACGGCTCCATCGTCGTAGGCAACAGCACCGACGGGGCCTTTATCTGGGACGCCGTGCACGGCACGCACAGCCTTCGCGACTTTCTGACAACCTGCTCTGTAGAAAACCTCCATAGGCGCAAAGGATCAGGATGTTGTGGGTGATGGCCCGCAGACGCATCTGGCGGTTCTGGGCGTGGTAACTGCGGGCCGAGAGGGCGGAACCCAGCAGGTGCTTGATCATGGAGTGCACGGTTCTCAGTCTACCACGCAGACTACACCTCAAGACACCACTTTTATCTCCCCGGACAGCGAACCTATAGTAGGGGTGACGGCGCTGTTGGAGCTGGCACGCTGGTGCCGGAAGCGTCGGGAAGGTGTCTCCGGAGGAGACCCATGTATACCCCCACGGATGGGCCAGTCCCCCCCCAGCCCCGAAGCCCACGGGGTGTGTCCCGCCGAACGAGCTCTGGAGTACGCTGCCCGAGACAGTCCGCCGTCAGGCGCTGCAGTCTCTGGGACAACTGATCCGCCGCCACCTCCGGCCGTCCCCTGCGGAACAGGAGGTGGCCCATGATCGCCACTGAACCGGTCGTCCTGCCGGGGTCGGTGGCCGTCCCCTCGAAGGTGCAGGGACGTCACTTCGAGCGGCTGGCGGCGGTCTACCTGCGGCAGTCGACGCCCCAGCAGGTCCTGGAGCATCGCGAGTCGACGGCCCTGCAGTATGCCCTGCGGACACGGGCCATCCAGTGGGGCTGGCCGCCTGAGCGGGTCCTGGTCATCGACGACGATCTGGGCCACAGTGGCACCAGCGTCGACGGACGCGCTGGCTTCCAGTACCTGCTGGCCGAAGTCAGCCTTGACCATGTGGGATTGATCCTGGGCATCGAGATGAGCCGGCTGGCCCGCTGCAACAAGGATTGGCATCAGTTGCTGGAGCTGTGCGCCTTGTTTGGCACCCTGTTGGCTGACCAGGATGGCCTGTACGATCCGCGCAACTACAATGACCGGCTGCTGTTGGGCCTCAAAGGGACGCTCAGCGAGGCCGAGTTGCATTTGCTGCACCAGCGTATGCACGAAGGCCGGCTCAACAAGGCCCGCCGGGGCGAGTTGTTCAACCATCCACCCATGGGCTATGTGCGTCTGGCCTCGGGCGAACTGGCGATCGATCCGGACCAGCAGGTCCAGGAAGTGATCCGCCTGGTCTTCCAGAAGTTCGACCGACTCGGCACGATCAACGCCTTGCTGCAGTACTTGGTGCGCCACCAGATCGCCGAGGTGACCGTGCACTGGACCGGAGGATGCATCAGCCGGCACGAGTTGATCCGCCCGGTAGCCCGCTACGAGCACCTGCACAACTACCAGGAACTCTCGCAGCGCATCGGGGAATTGCGCCAGTCCGGACACCCCGCGCCCGGATCGCCGAGATCCTCAACGCCGAGGGCTGGCGTCCGCCCAAGCGTCGCGCGACATTCAACACACAGATGGTCCGCACGCTGCTGTCTCGCCAGCAGCGCCGTACCGCGCGTCCAGTGGCGTATGATCTCAAGCCCAACGAGTGGTGGTTCGCGGATCTGGCCGATGCCCTGCACCTGCCACACCCGACGCTCTATAGTTGGATGCGACGCGGCTGGGTCAACGCCAGACGGATGGCCATCGGCCAGGGCCGCTGGCTGCTATGGGCGGATGCGGAGGAACTCGATCGGCTGCAACAACTACGGAACTGTCCGAAGACCTGGTACGGGCAGCCTCAGGCCGCCGACCTGACCCGCCCCAAGCTCTGGCCCCAGGACCTGTCAAAGGTGTGACAAAGGAGGCAGTATGACTGGCAGATCTCAATGACCCAGCGGCACGCATAATGTTCCGCCACTTCCAGGGCCTGCTCGATGGAAACCAGCGAACGGTTGGTCAGCAGAATCCATTCGATCGGCTCGGCCCCCGACGCCAACGCCTCCGGCGAGAGCTCTTCCCGGGTGATCAGCCCCCAGAGCCCCATCGGCTCTTTTCCATGCTCGCCCCGCGCCTGGCGGGGCGGAAGGATAGCTGTTCAGCCGGTCCAGACAACGACGGCGGTGTGCTTCGAGCATGGCCTGGGGCCTCACCCGGGGGTTGTTGAATAGCCGATAGCCGCCAACCAGTTCCGAGCGTCTGGCCAGCTTCTTGGGCAACGTGCCCTCTGGACATTGTTCCATCCGGTTGCACGTGTCAAGCAGCCGCGTATCCAGCCGAAGATCCGGGACAATGCGTTCGCTACCGAAATACCCCGGAGCAATGCCATCCATGGCCGTTACTCCCTGTCTTCTTGCCCCCGCCCCTCTATCGGCATCGCAAGGAAGATGTGTGCAAACCTAAGGCGTGAGCGAGGGCATCCGTTGCTGTTCGAAGGGGATCAATCGTTCCGGTGCCGAGCGGAAGGAGGCCGAGACGTTAGTCGAGTGTATCTGTTGCCGGTGCCGTTACTCGTCCCTCGCCCCTGCCGTGGCCGGCCGTCCCCTGTTCCCTCTCCCGTCATTTCCGGCTCTGCATCCAGTGAATGGCGTGCTGGGCCAGTTCGGTCGCGCTGTCCAGCTGGAGCTTCTGCTTGATGCTCGCCCGGTGCGATTCGACCGTCTTCGTGCTGACCTGCAGGCTCTCGGCGATCTTGCGCGTGGTCAGCCCCTGCCCGATCAGCTGAAACACCTCCATCTCGCGCTCGCTCAGCCGGTCGATAGACAGACCCGGTGCCTCGGCCCGGCGACCGACCGTCTTGGACAGCATCTTGGCGCTCATCCGCTCGCTCAGGAACACCTGCCCGCTGAGCACCTGCCGGATGCCGTTCAGGAGGTTGCCAGCCGCCTCCTCTTTCGTGGAGTAGCCCAGGGCCCCGGCCCGGAGCACCTCCTCGGCGTAGATTGCCTCGTCGTGCATCGAGAGCGTGAGCACCGGCAGGTCCGGGTATCGCGCCCGGATATCCTTGATCAGGTCGATGCCGCTCTCGCCCTTGAGCGAGATATCCACGATAGCGACGTTGGGATGCAGATGCGCGACGCACTCCAGGGCAGCCTGCACCGTCGCGGCCTCGCCGCAGACCTCCAGGTCCGTCGATTGCAGGATCAACCCTTTGAGGCCCTGACGCGTGACCGGGTGATCGTCAACGATCAGCACCCTCCGTCGCGCACCGCCCGTACCTGGCTTCTGACCACCCATGCTCATCGACTCTCCCTGCCTAGAACCTGCCACGCGGCCGGGAAGGTGCAATCGCTCCGTCGACACTCGTGGTTCGGAGACCGCACCAATGCAGCTATAATGCTATCCGAGCGAATGATATGCAAGCCTTCGCCCGTCGTCACCCCCCACGCCCACGATCTGCCGCTTCGTGGACCGGACCCGGGGATGCTACCATGCGGCTGCCGTTGCCCCTCGTCCCCGTGCCTCCTTGTCTTGCTTCCCTCGCCTCTCGCCCCTCCGCCGTCGTCTGTCCCCTGTCGTTGCTCCTTGTCTCCTTGTCTCCGTGTCTGCTTGTCCGCCGTTCATCCCCGCTCCCGCCGTTCGCCCTCCCATCCCCGCCAGCCCCGCAAGGCATTCCGCAGGTGCGATACGCCCCGTGCCACGTCCACGCGAACCTCTTCCTCCTGGCGGCCCTGTATCGCCGCGATCTCGCCCATGTCGAAACCGTCCAGGTAGTGCAGCCAGATCGCCTCCCGCTGCGCCGCCGGCAGATGACTGACCAGCCGCCGCAGGGCGTGCTGTAACGCCGTCCTCCGCGGAGGCAGGGCCGGCTCCGTCGCTTCAGCCTGCTCGGCGATCGCCTCGCCGGGCAGCAACTCCTCCTCCGGCTCCAGGATATCCATCAGGATCTCCTCGGCGTCCGTCAGTGGGTTCGACGCCGGCGGCGGCAGTAACTCCTTCATCGAACGCCGCGGCGGGATCGACGAGATCGGCGACTCCCGCTGTAACTCCTTCCTCCGCTCCGCCAGTACCTGCCTGGCCTGCTGGTACAGCCAGATCTCTAACTGCAGTTCTCCCGGCCGCTGGCGCAGACGCTCGAATGCCCGCACAATCACCTCGTCGACGATGTCCTGCGCCGCCAGCTCCCCCAGCGGCAATGCGCTGCTCATCTCCAGGGCCGAGATCTCCCGGCTGACCTGCCGGACCAGCGGCCGCCAGTAGCCCTCCAAGCGCCTCTCAAAGTCCTTGAGCTCCGGACCTTGCTCGCTGACGGGGGCCGCCGCTGTTCCCCCGGCCTCGTCGAGGCCCTGGCGCTGCTGTAGCCGGTAGATCCCATCCCGCCGGAGTATGGCCTTGAATGGCCCCATCTGCGAGATGACCTTCTCCCGGGCGAACTCAACCGCCTCCGGGAGGTTGTCAGCCTTGCCGACCCCCCGGACCGACCGCTGCATCGCCTCCAGGGTCATCTCCACCTCGAATTCCTGGTCCCGCTCGTCCCGGCTGACCCGCACGTGCAGGGCCGGCCCCGGCAGATCGTGGCACCTCTTGCGGATCAGCGTCGCCGTCTGCTCGAGCGGCTGGCGCTGCTGGTCGTTCAGCGCCACCGCCCCCGTATCGAAATCCACCGAAAGGTTCTGATGGTCGTGTCGCCAGCGAATCATAATACACCTCGGATCTACAGCATTTTATGCCTGCGGCAAGCCTCCCTGTCCCGTCAGCGGCGCTTGTAAGAACGTACTCGCGATGATACACATGGCCTCTGCCGGTACGAACGAAACCCCCTGGGAGATCGATATGCGTTACGCTGTGGCCCTGGTTGCCGCTCTCATCCTCAATGCCACCGCCAACCTGCTCATCAAGGCCAGTGCGATGGGCTCGGTTGGCCAGGTCGGCTCGGACTCGGCTGGACCCCTCGGGGCCTTCAAGGCCCTGCTGGCCAACGTGCCGTTTCTGGTGGGCCTGATCTGTTTCGGCCTCAACCTCGTCGCCTACCAGTACGCCCTGCAGAAACTCCAGATCAGCATCGCCTACCCCATCATGGTTACGTGCGGATACGTGATCATCGTGATCGTCGCGGGCATGAAAATGGGCGAACGCCTCGCAGCCGTCCAATGGGCCGGCGTGGCCTTGATCCTCCTGGGCGTCTGGCTCGTCAGCGCCTATGTCCGGCCTACTCCCACCCCAGCAGGTCCCGCGGCGCAAACGCCGCAACCGGCTGCCTCGCAAACGCAACGCTGAGAAGCACCCACGCCAGCCAGATCCCCCACGTCGCCCAGAGCAGCCGGCGGCTCGTCCGGCTGGTCGCTATCCCTTCCTCCCCAAGGGCCAGCAGCACCCCCGCCGCCAGTGCCAAAAACGCCCCGTCGGGGCCATACAGCGGTGGCGCCCCAGCGGTCGACTGGAGAAGCCCCGCCAACCCCGGCCCCAGGCACGCCGCTGCCATCGCCGCATATCCCAGCGCCACGGCCCAGTCAGCCCTCAGCGCCGCACGACCCCGCGTCGCCGCCACCAGCGGCCCCGCGCATGTCAGCGCCCCCAGCGCCGGCACCAGGTATGCCAGTCGTTCCCAACCCCCCAGCCTTGCCAGCCAGATTCCCCCCAGGACCATCGTGCCCGCCGCGACAACCCCCAGCCCGCCCAGTCGAATCCAGCCAGCCGCCTGGTCCTGCTCGGTTGCCACGGCAGTAGCCGCGTCTACCTCAACAGTCTGCAGCCTGCCCGCACCGGTTCCGACCTCGCCATAGAGTCCGTAGGGCTGGGGCAGGGGGTTTCATGTGCCGGATTATCGGACGCCGCATCGGCCGCCGGCTGGTTGGCCACCCGGGGCGCCTCCGCCGCCGTCGCCTCCACCTTGAACAGCCACGTCCCCAAGAGGAATAGTGTAATCAGGAACTGCCCGTCCACCGGCCAGAAATGCCCCGTGCTGCCCATGATGATCCACATGGCTGCCGTCGCCAGGCAGAATGGCAACACCGCCCGGCGCCAAACCGGCCAGACCCCGCCGATCAAGGTCTTGCCGAAAAGCGCCGATGGCACTATAAGAAGGTAAGTCAATGCGGCGCCTGAGCCTGCGGTTGTGGCTGCATAGGTCAGACCCGTGACGGTCAAACTGCAGGCGACCGCCATGGCGGGCCCCGCAGCCATCAACCCGGTCAGTATATGTCGGGAAGTGGGACGCCGGGACAGACGGCCGGCTAGGTCCTGGCTCAGCCGGGCCCAGGCGAAGGACGAGACTGCCAGGGCGGTCCCAGCCAGGCCCGTCCAGGCGGCTGGATGGTCCGTGTAACTGCTCACGCCGCAGATTCTAGCGGCGCAAACGGAATCATCCAGGCTGCGGGCCTTGCAAATGCCGCCGGGTGATATATAAATATCAGCATGGACATCCTGTGCGTGCGGGTGTAGCTCAGTGGTAGAGCGTCACGTTGCCAACGTGAATGTCGTGGGTTCAAGTCCCATCACCCGCTTACCTGGCCGGTCAGACTGACCGGCCAGTGCCGTAATTGGGGGTAGCGGCAAGCTGGCATAGCCCTTGTATGAGGCTATAGTTTTGAAGCCGTACACGTCTTCTCGCAAACGCGGGAAGGCCGTGGCGGTGTTTTACTTACTTCAACAAGTGCCGTTTCGGACAAAGGCAGGCGACGCGATGGCGGATGAAAAGGATCAGGCGGAGTCCACCGAAGAGAAGGATCAGGCCCAGCAGCAGGAGCAGGCCGAAAAGGAGGAGACACCCCTCAAGGACCGCATCGCGGCCCAGGTCGAGGATGCCGGCAACCTCCGCAAGAAGGTGAAGGTCACCGTCCCCCGCGATGTCATTGACGAGCGGCTGGACAAGGCCTTCAAGGACCTGAAGAACGAGGCGGCCCTGCCCGGCTTCCGCAAGGGCCACGCCCCCCGCGTCCTGCTCGAGAAGCGCTTCGGCAAGGACGTCACCGAGGAGGTCCGCACCACCCTCGTCGCCGAGTCCTACGACGCGGCCGTCGAAAAGGAGTCCCTGGACGTCCTCGGCCAGCCCGACATCGACCTCAAGAAGATCGAACTGCCCAGGGAAGGCGACCTCGAGTTCGCCTGCGAGGTCGAGATCAAGCCCCAGTTCGACGTGCCGAGCATCGACGGTGTCGAGGTCAAGAAGCCCAAGATCGAAGTCACCGATGAGGACGTTGCCCGCGAGGTCGACCGCTTCCGTGCCCTCCGCGGCACCTTCCAGGCCACCAACGAGCCCGTCAAGGCCGAGGACATGATCGTCGGCGACGTCGTCGTCACCGCCGATGGCCAGGAAGTCGTCAAGCAGGAAGGGCAATCCATGTTCGCCCGCGCCCGCGTCTTCGAGGGCATCCCCTTCGAGAAGTTCGGCGAGGTCGTTACCGGCGCCAAGCCCGGCGACACCCGCACCGTCGAAGGCACGATCCCGGACGACTACGAGAAGCAGGAGTTCCGCGGCAAGAAGGCCTCCGTCGCCGTTACCGTCAAGGAGATCAAGCGGATGGTCCTGCCCGAGATGAACGCCGAACTCCTCTCGACCATGGGCTTTGAGACTCCCGAAGAGATGCGGACTTTCATCCGCGAGCGCCTCACCGGCCGGCTCGACCAGGAGGTCCAGCGGGCCATGCGCCTCCAGGTCGACAGGTACCTCCTCGACAACGTCAAGTTCGACCTGCCGGAGAAGCTCTCCGGCCGCCAGACCGAGCGCGCCGTGATGCGCCGCGTCCTGCAGATGCGCAGACCAGGGCGTGCCCGATGCCGAGATCACCAAGCACATGGACGAGCTCCGCGTCCGGGCCGCCGAGCAGACCCGCGATGACCTCAAGCTCTTCTTCATCCTCAACAAGATCGCCGAGCAGCTGGAGGTCGACGTGACCGAGGGCGAACTCAACGCCCGTATCGCCCAGATCGCCCAGGCCTACGGCCGCCGCTTCGACCGCATCCGCGACGACATGATGAAGGACGGCAGCATCGAATCGCTGGTCTTGGAGATCCGCGACGCCAAGGTGGTCGATAAGATCCTGGAGAAGGCCAAGATTACCGAAGAGGCCCCGGCCAAGAAGTAAGTTCCAACGGACCACGGACAACCGCCATCTGTCCTGGGAACATGGATATGGATGAGAACCTTGTGAGAAACCTGCCGACGTTCAACCAGTACCCCGCGTACCAGCGCTACCGCGAGATGTCCATCGAGGACATGCTGCTGGAGAACCGCATCATCTTCCTGGCTGGCCCCATCAACGAACGCACCGCCAGCCTGGTCATCATGCGGATGCTCTACCTCCAATCCATCAAGCGCGAGGCCGACATCCACCTCTACATCAACTGCCCCGGCGGCCTCGTCGACCAGACCCTCGCCATCTACGACACCATGCAGTACATGTCGGTCAACGTCGCCACCTACTGCATCGGCCAGGCCGCCAGCGGCGCCGCCATCGTCCTCTGCTGCGGCACCAAGGGAAAACGCTTCGCCTTGCCCAACGCCAAGATCATGCTCCACCAGCCCTACGGCGGCATCACCGGCCAGGCCGAGGACATCAGGATCCAGGCCGAGGAGATCCTCAAGGACAAGCGCCGCCTCAACAACATCCTCTCGAAACACACCGGCAAGCCCGTCGATCTGATCGAGGCCGAGACGGAACGCGATCGCTACATGGATGCCTACGAGGCCAAGGCCTACGGCCTGATCGATGAGGTGCTCGGCGCCGAGGCGGCCGCCCATATCCCGGTCGCCCCGCCCCAGTAAAGGATGTCGGACATTCAAGCAACCGGCCCGGCATCGGTGCCGGCTGTACCCGGAGAAGAACATGAGCCTTGTGCCAATCGTCATTGAAACGACCGGACGCGGCGAACGCGCCTATGACATCTTCTCGCGACTCCTCCGCGACCGTATCGTCTTCGTCGGCGGACCCATCGACGACAACATGGCCAACGTCGTCGTCGCCCAGATGCTCTATATGTCCAACGAGGACTCCAAGGCCGACATCCATATGTACATCAACTCGCCCGGCGGCTCCGTCTCGGCTGGCATGGCCATCTACGACACCATGCAGTACGTCCGCTGCGACGTGGCCACCTACAGCATCGGCCTCTCGGCCAGCATGGCGAGCCTCCTCCTGGCCGGCGGCACCACGGGCAAGCGCTTCTGCCTGCCCAACGCCCGCATCCTGTTGCACCAGCCGCTCATCGGCGGCGTGCTGCAGGCCACGGCCACCGACCTGTCCATCGAGGCCCGCGAGATCATCCGCCTCCGCCACCGCCTCTACGAGATCTTCCAGCAGCACACCGGGCAGCCTCTGGCCAGGATCGAGAAGGACTTCGACCGCAACCTCTGGCTCGATGCCGGCGAGGCGCTCGAGTACGGCGTGGTCGATAAGATCCTCGAGCACATGCCGCAGACCAAGACCGCGCCAAAGCCGGAGTAACATGAATCGGATGCTGCCCAGACTCCAGTCCTCCGTCGGGTGCCACTGGCAGCTTGCCTGCCAGTGCTCTTGCTCGGCATCATCGCCACCCTCGCCGGCTGCGGCCCCTCCAAGCCCTCCGTCGTCGCCCCCATGCAGAAGGAGGTCTCCGGCCTCGAGGCCCAGGTCCAGCAGCTCCAGGGCCGCATCGCCAACCAGGAGCAGGCCATCGAGGGCCAGCGCAAGCAGATCGCCACCTTACAGCAGCTCGGCCCCAACCGCGCCATCCGCCTGGCCCCGCTCGAAGGCATCCGCTTTGCCAGCCTCAGCGGCACCTACGACCAGAACAACCGCGGCATCCCCGACGGCATCGTCCTCTACGTCCAGCCCTACGACGCCGACGGTGACCCCATCAAGGCAGCCGGCGAGCTCACCGTCCGGCTGTTCGACCTGACCAACCCAGCCGGCCCGAAACTCATCCGCCAGTACGCCTGGAACGCCGACCAGCTCCGCAAGATGTGGAGCAGCCTTCTGATGACCGGCCACTTCACCGCCCGCTGCCCCTGGCCGGATGGCTACCAGCCCCCCTCCCAGGTCACCGCCCAGGCCACCTTCACCGATTCCCTCACCGGCCAGACCTTCACCCAGCAAGCCGCCTTCCCCGTAAAAAGCACCGAACCCGGCCGGTAGGACCTTCAGGGACTGCCTTCCCTGTTGCTGTCGTTGCCGTGGTTGTCATTCCGAACCTCCTCCTGTGCGTTCCAGGGATAGCTGGAGAGGATGTAGACGTAGTACTCCCGCATTGCGACCCCAAAGCCTCCGGCCTCCTGGCTCATTTCCACCTCAAAGACAAGATTCCTCACCCCCGCCGGCGCGTGTCCTCCTCCCAGCCGCCTGAGGGGGTTCGGAATGACACCGGCCGGCCGCTACGGACAGGTCATAACTGTCAACCGATATCTGTCAACCGACAACAGGCAACTGCTCCCTCACATTGTCAAATTGCCATATTGTCACATTGTCATTCTGTTGTCTGCCGCCCGCCCCACTGCCTACTTCCTCTCGTCATCACCCCCCAGCACCTCGGCAATCTTCGCCCGGATCTGCTCTTCGGACAGGCCCATCCGCTTTAGCAGCCCGGCGTAGTTGCCGATCGCGTCCCGCATGTGCGGGTGCTCGTACCCCGTGGTCTGGCAAAACTTTCGGAAGATGACGACGTGCCGCCGCATCATCGGCTCGGCCTCGCCCAGGCGGTTCGTGGCCTGCAGCAACTGGGCCAGATTGTTCAGGCGGATGGCTACTTTCGGGTGGTCCGGTCCGAAGGCCTTTTCGTCGATGGCCAATGCCCGGCGCATCAACGGCTCGGCCTCATCCAGTCGGTTCGTGGCCTTCAGCAACTGGGCCAGGTTGTTCAGGCAGCTTGCCACGTCCGGGTGGTCCGGTCCGAAGGCCTTTTCGTCGATGGCCAGTGCCCGGCGCATCATCGGCTCGGCCTCGCCCAGGCGGTTCGTGGCCCACAGCAACGCGGCCAGGTTGCCCAGGCGGATGGCCACTTCCGGGTGATCCGGTCCGAAGGCCTTTTTGTCGATGGCCAGTGCCCGGCGCATCATCGGCTCGGCCTCGCCCAGGCGGTTCGTGTCTTGCAGCAACTGGGCCAGATTGTTCAGGCGGATGGCTACTTTCGGGTGGTCCGGTCCGGAGGTCTTTTCGTCGATGTCCAGTGCCCGGCGTATCATCGGCTCGGCCTCGCCCGGTCGGTTCGTGGCTTGCAGCAACTGGGCCAGGTTGTTCAGGTCCCTGGCCACGTCCGGGTGGTCCGGTCCGAAGGCCTTTTCGTCGATGGCCAGTGCCCGACGCATCATCGGCTCGGCCTCATCCAGGCGGTTCGTGGCCTTCAGCAACTGGGCCAAGTTGCCCAGGTCGGTTGCCACCTCCGGGTGGTCTGGTCCGAAGGCCTTTTCGCCGATGGCCAGTGCCCGGCGCATCATCGGCTCGGCCAGTCGGAACAGGGCACGCGACTGCAGGTACAACCCGAGCCGGCTCATCAGGCGGTCTGTCGGGTCGACGATTCCCTGATTGTCGGCGAGCCCAACGATCCACTCGGCGTGGGGGCGCAGCGGTTCCCATACCGGCCACGTGCGGACATCGTCGGCGTCAAAGGGGGCATGGGCGTCGACCACGCGCAAGGCGTGTTCCGTCCATGCGCGAACGTTGTCCGCCGGCACCCGCTCACGCTGCACCTTCTGCACCAACCGGTGGCAGGAGAACGTCTTGGGCGCACAGCGCGATCAGCGAATAGCCGGCCAGTTCGACCAGGGCCGCCTCCGCATCCAATTCGGCGTCGGGTGCCGGTGCGGTCAGCCCCAACTCTTCGCAGAGGGCGGCGACGGCCGCACGCAGGATGCGGTCCTTCCCAGCGAACAAGTCCCGCGGGATGGCCTCGGGGGCAAGTAGTCCCGCCACCCGCAGGATCGTCCGCGCCAGCGGCGAGATCTTCTTCTCGCTGATCAGCCACGTGTCCAGCACGGACCGCTCGTACCGCGTGGCCCCAGCCGCCTTCTCCCGCAGGACCTTCCCGGGCAGTTGCTCCAGAAGCCCAATGTAATCGGCGAACGTGATCACATGACGGACGATGTACGCACCCGCCTGCTCCAGGGCCAGCGGCAGGCAGCCAAGTTCCTTCGCCAGTTTGTCAGCATGCTCCGCCGACCCCGCCGACTCCTTCCCCCGTGCCGTCCGCTCCAGCAGGAACTTCCTCGCCGCCGGCACCGGCAGGACCGGCACCTCCACCGGCACGTAATCAACCGGCCACTCGGTCAGCCGGGTAGTGACCAGCACCCGCCCCGGCAATGCCCCGGACAAGGCCTCCTGGATGGCCGCCTTCACCTCGGGCGAATCAGCGCTATCCAGCACCAGCAGCCACCGGGAATTCCTCCGCAGCCACGTCAGCACCGCGGCCGCCTGTACGCGGATGTCCTTCTCATCAGCCTCGGGCAGGTTCAGTGCGTTGCTACGCGTCAAACTCGCCAGGTTTGCCTGCAAGCCCTCCGCCGTGTCCGCCATCGCCCACAGCACCGCGTCGTAGCAGGCCCGCTCCTGCCAGGCGTACGCAGCCGCCAGCTGGGTCTTGCCCACCCCGCCCAGCCCATGCACCACCGCCGGCTGCGTGATGGCGATACTCTTTCCCAGACCCGAGCTGCCGCTCCAGTTCCTCAAGCAGCTCCTCCCGGCCGGTAAAGAACGGGTTCGGCCGGAACGGCACGGTCCAAACCGGCGGCAGATCAGCCGGAAAGGCGGGACCCGCGCGGCTGGGTGCGGACGCACCGGCGGCACCGGGAAAGGCCGGGGCTGCGGCAGGCCTGCCCGTGGGCTTCAGACCATCCAGCAGCTCCTGGCGTGCGGCCGCCTGATCCTTCCCAACCAGGTCGATGTAGATGACCTGTGCAAGCATCCCGCTCAGCGTGCACGCGGCCACCCGGACGGGTATGAGGCTACGGTTCTGCCCCTCCGGATCCACTGCGAAGGCTGCCGCCCATTCCGGCTGGCAGAAGGCGGATTGCAGGTAGTTCGGTGAAAGGACCGCGATGGTATGGCGAGTAGTGCTGGCGGCGCCGTGCATGCGGAGGACAAAGTTCCCCCCGGGCCGGAAGTCCCACGCCATCAGCGTGCACTTATACCCTTCCTGCTCCAGCTCGCCAGCCAATCCACTCCGCCCACCGTTCATCGACCTTGGTGTAGCTGATGAAGAAATCGACGCTGACCGGCGCCCCCGCGGGTTTCGCTTGCTCCGGTTCCATCAGGTGTCTCCCTGCGACTAGCCGATCCTGGGCAAAAGACGAGATCGCAGGCCCACCCCCCACGGACCCGCGAGCGGCTGCCTGAATGCTACCGTACCATCAGCCACCTACGCAATCCCATGGAAGCACATTCCGATTGGATCGTATATTGTCGAGCGGCCGCGGCTTTGCAGCCAGATAATCTTTGCCATCTGCGGGGAGGGTAGGGGGGTGACAGCATATGTCACCGGCCTGAAGGTACAGAAGTGCGGCTACGCCCTGAAACAGCCCCTGTCGTCTTCCTTGTTTCTTATGCTCCGTCAGACGCGACAGAAAGGCCCGATCCCGTTCGCATATCCCATCACGCGGACCGACCATTCGTGCTCGTCGTCGCCGCCAACGGACAATCGCCGCCCGCCAACCGCCAACCGCCCGCTGGCCGCTGACCGCTGACCGCTGACCGCTGACCGCCGCCCCCCGAACCCTGACCCCCGCTCCCTACGTCTTCACCGAATCCAGCAATATCGCCGCGATCGGCCCGTACACGATCACCGGGATCCACGCCGGAATCTCCGGGTGCATGTCCGAACTGATCAGATGGATCGCCACGAACGTCGTGGCAAAGCACACCCCCGACATCACCAGGCTCACCGTCGCGTCCTTGATGATCGGACGCGGCTGGCAGTGCATGAACGCAAACAGCCCGATCACCAGCAGCACCACGTTCATGATCGGCGTGGTCACCCGGCTGTGCTTGACCTTCGCCAGCCGGCTCTGCGGCCCCATCTTGTCCCTCTCCATTTTCTGAATGTCCCGCAGGCTCAGGAAGTCCGTCCACTCCGCGCTCTGGCGAAGGGTCAGCTCCGTCGGCCCCAGCGCGCTCTCGTACGTCGATACCCCCGTCGGCTGGATCTGCGCGTGCGGCGGGCCCGCGTCGTTCCTCCGGACGTTCCTGGCGCATGCTCGCCCCACGGACCAGGTCCCACGCCCGGTGCTGCTCGTTCCACGTGGCCATCTCCGCGGTCGTGATCTCCTGCAGCGACCCCTCCGGGCTGCGCCGCAGCACCAGCAGGTGCCGGATCCGCTGCTCCGACGGCGAGTAGTTCAGCCCGCTCAGCAAGCCCCCCTTGCCGTCCGGTACGAACCACACCTTGTACGTCCGCTGGCCCTCCATATCGTCCCGCGGCCGCGCAGCTTGTCCGCGAAGTGCGGGATCAGCACCTCCTGGTCCAGCACCCACAACCCGTTCATCAGCAGTGCCATCACGATCAGCGGCGCCGCCACCCGGTGCAGCGACGTCCCCGACGCCAGCAGCGCGGTCAGCTCGTTCGACCGCTGCATCCGCGCCATCGTCGTCGCCCCAGCCACGATCGTGATCAGCCCCGCCAGCTGCGAGAAGTACAGCAACAGGTTGTAGCCGTAGTAGCTGGCGATGTTGCCCACCACCATGGCAAAGCCGTCCCGTTCCCGCAGAAACTCGTCGAGGTTCAGGTACATGTCGATGATGATGTACAGCCCCATCATCACGAACATCGCGATGAAGTAGTTCCAGAGGAACGCCTTGATCAGATATCGGTCGATAATCTTCATCATACTGCTGTTTGCCTCTTGAACCACCGCAGTGACTGCCGTCACCAGCCACCAATCGCTAACCACCAGCCACCAGCCCCTCGTCCCTCGCCCCTCGCCCCTCGCCCCTCGTCTCCCTACCGCCGGATCCCACGCAACACGATCGCCGCGTCCACCACCGCCATCAGGGCGATGATCCCCCACATCGTCGCCAGTCCCACCATGGGGACCACGTCCCGTTCGGCCAGCTGCCGCCCCGTCGTGATCACCAGCACCACCACCACCGTCGGAAGGAACGCCACGCCGAACGCCGTCAGCGCGTGCCCCCCGCGCAGCACGATCCCCAGTGCCGCCGCCAGCAGCACCAGCACCAGCGTGCTCGCCGACATCGCCAGCCGCGCGTGGATCGCCGCCGTGATCTCCCGCGCCATGTCGCGCACCCTCCCCGACAGGTCCTCGCGGGCCTTCTGCAGCGGCTCGGGCATCGGCAGCGCGACCGATGTGTCCAGGATCTGCCGATCGCTGTAGGTCACGCTCGTCTGGATCGAATCGAACGGCAGGATCATCGCCGGCGGCTCGTACGGGCTCACCTGCTGTGCGGGCCGCGGGCTGTCCTGCGGGTCCTCCAGCGTCACCTTGTCGCGCAGCACGAACCCCACCGTCAGGCTGTCCGTGCCCGTCTGGAACAGGATCTCCCCCCGGTTCGCCTTGTAGTACCGCCAGCGGCCCGACTCGTCCTTCTGCTCGACCACCGGCTCCTGCAGGTCCAGACGCGGCCGCCGGCCCTGGTCATCCAGCCGCGCCCGCCGCGCCTCGATGCGGCACTCCTGGCCCGCCGGGTTCTTCAGGACCGCCTGCTTGCGGCGCGTCATCGAGTCCAGCACCTCCGTCGCCAGCGCCAGGCCCGTCGTCTCCCTGCGGAACCGCGCGATCTTGTCCTGCAGCGACGGGGTCTCCGACGGGTGGTCCTGGAAGTAGTACAGCTCCGCCAGGTCCAGGAACTTCAGCTTCAGCCGCCCGCCCGTCTGCAGCGGCGGGATTTGCGGAAGTCCCAGCGGCTGGTTTCCCGCGCCCACCAGCCGTCCCTTCTGGTGATCGTACAGCCGGACTTTCAGCATCTGCGCCTGAGGCTCACCGGGTCCTTACTCTTGTCGACGATTACGAGGATCGCCTCCGCCGTCCCGGTCTGGACCAGGTCGTCTTCGCGATACTCGACGAACGCGGCCTTGTCGATCAGCACCACCTGCTTGTACGGGTCGCGCTGCCCCAGGTACGGCGCCGCCTCGTCAGCCGTCAGCTTCCTGCGCGTCGTCCGCGTAGATCATGTAATTCTTGCTGAACGGCAGATGCCCCTGGTCGCGCAGCTTCGCCACCAGCAGGTCCTGGATGTCGCCCTGGGCCACCTCGTTGATCCGCTGGAACAGGTGCGGTACCGTGAAGTTGCTCAGGTAAAACGCCGCCGCGCTGACCGCCACCGACAGCCCCACCGCCGACGCCAGCAGCCGCAGGATGTTGATCCCGCTGGCCTTGCAGGCATCCAGCTCGTTGTCAGCCGCCAGCCGCCCGTACACCAGCGCGCACGACAGCATCGCCGCCACCGGCAGCATGAAGGCCGCCACCAGCGGGATGAAGTACAGCAGCAGCCGCGCTACGTCCCCCGCGCTGATCTGGTCGATGCGGATCAGGTTCAGGAGCCCCCCGCCCATCCCGAACATCAGCGTCAGGCCCGTCGCCGTGAGGGCGAAGGTCTTGAGCAGCTCCCGCAAGACGTACCGGTGAAGAATGCCCATTACCTGACCTCTCTGCCCGCGGCTGCGCCCGACGGCTCCGCGGGCCGCTCCAGCACCTCGCGGACCGCCTCGGCCAGGCGCCGTACCCCTTCTCGGATGCTCTCGGGGTCCTGCACGCCGTAACTCAGGCGAATCTTGTTCTTCGGCACCGGTGCCGAAGCGTAGCAATACGCCCCCGGCACGTACAGTACCCCCTTCTCCACGCACCGCCGGAACAAGAACTGCTCCCGACCCGTGTCGATGCACTCCGGCAAGCTCAGCCACACGTACATTCCGCCGTTGGGTCGCGTCCATCCGACCTGCCCAGCCAGGTCGCCCAGGTATTGCTCCAGCGCCGCCAGCGTCGCGTCCCGCTTGAGCTGGTAGGCCTGCCGCACCTTCTCCACGTGCCGCTGGTAGACCCCGCTGAGCATCGCCCGGCAGATCACATGCTGCACGAAGTTGCACGAGCCGAAGTCGTGGTTGCCCTTCTGCTGCAGAAACGGGTCCACCAGGTCCTGCGGCAGGAACACGTACCCCGTCTTCAGTCCCGCCGACAGCGACTTGCTGAACGTCATGCACACCGCCGTGTGCCGGTTGTCCGGATCGAACCGCTTCAAACTCGGCCAGGTCGGCCCGTCGAAACGCATCTCCCGGTAGGCCGCGTCGTCGATCACCAGGATGCGGTGCTTGCGGCTGAACCTCCGGGCCAGCCCCACCAGGTGCTCCCGCCGGTCGCTCGCCAGGCTCAGCCCCGACGGGTTCTGGTAGTAAGTGACCTCGTAAATGATCTTCACCCGCTCGATCTGCCCCTTGGCCTCCAGGTCCAGGAGCAACCCTTCCAGCAGGTCCGTCCGCATGCCCTGCTCGTCCATGGGCACGCTCAGGACCTCTGCCCCCACCGATTTCAGTGTCCCGGCGTACACGTAGTACGTCGGAGCCGAGGCGATCACGATGTCCCCCGGGTTGATCAGCAGGTCGCTCAGGATGTACAGCGCCTGCTGCGACCCGCCGGTGACCACCACGTTATCGGGCGTCAGGGACAGGTCCGCCGGCCGGCACCCGTCCAGCTGGCACAGGTGTGCCAGCAGCACCTCGCGCAGCTCCCGCAGACCCGGCGTCGTGCCGTACTGCAGAGCGGCTCGGCCGGCCTTCACGTCGCGCAGGATCTCACCTGCCGTGGCGTCGATCGCCTCCAGCGGCAGGGAGTCGTAGTCGATCAGGCCGGCGGCCAAGCTGATCAGCTTGGGATTGCTGACCGCCGCCGCCAGCAGGAAGCTGATCGGCTGCTCCTGCGTGCGCAAAGCCTTGTCGCTGAATCCGAATCCGGGTAACCTCATCACGAGCCTCCTTGACCGTGATCTGGCTAGTCTATGGGGCAAGCCCATGCTGTCAACTTGGTTCCGACCCCCGCTCCGCCTCCGCCTCCCCCGATGGGGCCTGCAACGCATCACCCCGCGTCAGGTGTGGTCGGCGACGGCCCATCTGCTCTGGCCGTGGCGATGCCCCCTCTGCAGCGTGGCGGCGATCAATGACGCAAGACAGACCCTCTGCCCGGCCTGCACACAAGCCCTTCGGGCCCAACCGGTAATCTTCCGTTGCCCAAGCTGCGCAGCCCCGGCGGACCCCTCCCTGATGCAGCAGGACCGCTGCCCATCTTGTGCCGCCGGCCGGAAGGCCCTTGCCGCCATGGCCGTTGTTGGCAGTCACGAAGGCGCCTTGCGACAAAGTATCGTACAGTGGAAGTTCCATTACTGTCCAGGATTTGACGAAATGCTCGGCGATCTGCTATTCGATACGGTGGCTCGGCAACCGTGGTCTGGCAGGATCGACGCCGTTGTGCCCATCCCCCAGCCCTGGACCCGGTCCATCGCGCGCCGGTCATTCCCCGTGGGCAATCTGGCCGACAGGGTCGCTGTTCGTCTGGGGGTCCCCGTCTGGCCGATCCTGGCCGCGCGGCTGCACCGCCGCCAGGTCGGTCTGGGCGTCCAGGAGCGGCTCAAGAACGTCAGGGGCGTGTTCCGGGTGCGTCGAGGTATCGATCTGGCTGGCTGCCGCCTTTGCCTGATCGACGATGTCTCGACCACCGGCGCCACCCTCGAAAACGCCACCCGGACGCTCCGCCGATCCGGCGCAGCCGCCGTATACGCCGCCGCCATCGCCAAGGCCGGCTGACTCCGTCTGGCAGTCGCCCTGTCAGACCGTGTACCCCCGCCATCTCTAAGGCCAAACCCGCGCCTTTGTCGTTACACATTGTCAGATTGTCACATTGTCACGTCTTTGTTGACGTCCCCCCTCCCGTACGATACACTGAATCTGGTATTGTAATTGGCTGTCCGACAAGAGGTAATCGCTCTGTGTGTATCAGGGCGCTCGCGTTGGCAGGCCATTGAAGGGTCTAGAGTTGCGACCGATCCATAACATGCCGAAGGGTTTCCGAATCCTTTCGGCATCTTTATCTGCCCGCCTACCCGTGCTGTCTGGCCGCGACATTCCCCAAGATATGTCTACCGTTACAGCAGATGCTCGATATGCCAGGCGTAGCGACGCTGGCGAACGCATGGCGTTTGGGGCCTTGGGTATCCTGGATGGCAGCCCGAGAAAAAGGAGGAAGTCTCGTGCAGATCATCGTTTCCAGCCGGCATCAGGATGTAGGGGACGAGCTCAAGACGCATGTGGGCCACAAACTCGAGAAGTTGACGCGATTCTACGATCGGGTGGAGTCGATTGAGGCCGTCCTTGACAGGGATGGCGAAGTACCTATCGTTGAGGCCATTGTGAATGCGGAGCGTGGAATTCGGTTCGTCGCCCGTGAGTCGGGTGAGGACTTCTATGCCGCGCTGGACCTGGTGATGGACAAGCTGTCCCGGCAGACTGACCAAGCACAAGGAACGGTTCCGCAACCGCAAACATCAGGCTAAGCGGTCCGATAAGACCCTGGAGGCCTAGTTCGTCCGTGTGTGTGTGAGGCAACAGATGAAGCTCTCCGATTTCATTGCTGAGAATGCGATCCTCGTGGAACTGCAGTCGACCGATCGCAACGGCGTTCTGCGGGAAATGGTGCAGTCCCTGGCCGACCACGGCCACCTGGCCGAGGAGGACGTCGAGCCGATCGTCCGGTCCCTGGTCCATCGGGAAAACCAGGGCAGTACCGGCTTCGGCAAGGGCGTCGCTGTCCCCCACGTCAAGCATGAACGGGTCCGGGAGATGGTCGGAACGATCGCCCGCAGCGGACGGGGCGTGGACTTCGCCGCCCTCGACCGTGCGCCCGTCTACACCGTCGTGCTCCTGCTGAGCCCGACCAACGAGCCTGACAAGCATCTGGAGGCCATGGAGAACCTTTTCCGCCACCTCCAGAAGGATACGTTCCGTAAGTTTCTCCGGCAGTCGACCTCCGCCGAGGAGATCATCGATCTGCTGCATGAGGCGGATGAAACCCCGGCCCGGTAGCCCCGGCCGATCACGGCAGTATTGCAGTAGGACAAAGTGGAGCAGCAAACAAACAGGGAAGTTCTGCGGCAGGTGACCATACGCAATCGGCAGGGACTGCACGCCCGCCCGGTGATGCAGTTTGTCGATCTGGCCAACCGCTTCGCGTGCGAGATCCAGGTACGCAAAGGCAGCCTCCAGGTCGACGGCAAGAGCCCCATGGAGATGATGCTCCTGGAGGCCACCCAGGGCACCAGCCTCTCCCTCGTTGCCGTAGGGGAGCAGGCCGAGCCCGCCCTTGCCGCGCTGGCCAAACTCGTCGATGGCGGTTTTGGCGAAGAAATGTGATTTCGTGGCCCGCACGCGGCCCTCGAGCGTTCTCGAGCCGGCCGGTGCGGCCATGACCTTGCGACCGGCACCGGCCAGTGCCGCTCGCCACGATACTCGTTTGAGTCCGTTCGATGCTCAGTAAGAAAGGCATTCCGGTCTCCCCGGGGATAGCCTTCGGTCGAGCCTTGGTGCTCGACACGGAGGAGTTCCAGATCCCCCGTAGGCGCATCTCCCCCGAAGAGTGCGCCCGGAAAAACTCCGCGTGGAACAGGCCTTCCAGCGCACCCTCGCCGAATACGAGCAGATCCGCGATAGCGTCGCTCGCCGCCTCGGCGACGACACCGCCGCCATCTTCGACCTCTACATCGGCGTGCTCAGCCGTGATCGCATCCGCCAGCAGGTCCTCGATGCCATCGAACAGAAGCACTACACCGCACCCCTGGCTGTCAGCACCGTCTTCCGTGACTACCAGCAGCAGCTCCAGCAGATGCAGAACGCCTACCTCTCCGAGCGAGGCCAGGACGTTCACGACATGGAACGCCGGCTCCTGCGGCACCTAATTGGCCAGGAACGTCAGGGCATCGAGCGGATGCAGGACCCCGTCGTCGTCATCGCCCACGACCTGACCCCCTCCCAGACCGCCGAACTCGAACACTCCAACAAGGTCCTTGCCATCGCCACCGATCTGGGCGGCCGGACCAGCCATACCTCCATCGTCGCCCGGTCCTGGGGGGTTCCAGCCGTCGTCGGCCTCGGCGATATCACCGCCGGCGCCTCCAATGGCGACATGGTCGTCGTCGACGGTACTCACGGCGTGGTGATCTCCAACCCCGATGCCGAGACCGTCGAGCACTACCGGATCCGCCGGGAGCAGCTCAACCGCCTCGTGCTGGACCTGCGGAACCTGCGGGAGCTGCCTGCCGTCACTCTCGACGGGGTGCGGGTGCAGCTGCTGGGCAACATCGAGTTTCCTCACGAGGTGGAAGGCGCCCTCGAGCGAGGCGCCGAAGGCGTGGGCCTCTACCGCACCGAGTTCCTCTACCTGACCGGCAAGGCCGAACCCACCGAGGACCAGCAGTTCGAGGCCTACCGCCAGGTTGTGGAGCGAATGGCCCCGCACCCGGTGGTCATACGGACTCTGGACCTTGGCGCGGATAAGATTACGCAGGAGCGAACCGCCGAACCGGAGCGCAATCCGTTCCTGGGATGCCGGTCGATCCGCTACTGCCTGCAGAACATCGAGCTCTTCAAGCGGCGAGCTGCGGGCCATCCTGCGGGCGTCCATGCACGGGGACGTGCGGATCATGTTCCCCCTGTTGACGACCCTGCTGGAGCTGCGGCAGGCCAAGATGGTCCTCTCCGAGGCTCGCGAGGACCTCGGCGAACTCGGCATCCCCTACAAAAAGGATATTTCGGTCGGGATCATGGTCGAGACGCCGGCTGCCGCCGACGCCGCCCTCCAGTTCGCCCGTGAGGCCGACTTCTTCAGCATCGGCACCAACGACCTGATCCAGTACATGATGGCCGTGGACCGGGGTAATGAGCGGGTGGCCTGGCTGTACAGCGCCGCCCACCCCATGGTCCTGCGCAAGGTGCGACAGGTGATCCGCACCGCCGACCGGGCGAAGATCCCGGTTAGCCTGTGCGGCGAGATGGCCGGCGACCCGTTGTACACGATCCTGCTGCTCGGGATGGGCCTGCGGCGCTTCAGCATGGCCGCCGGCGACATCCCCGAGGTCAAGAAGATCGTCCGGTCCGTCACGATACAGCATTGTCGCCGGGTGGCCAGGCACACGCTCATGCTGGAAAACGAGCGGAACGTGCTGAACTACCTGCGGGACGAGACGCGTAAGGTTCTGCCCGAGATTGTTTGAGGCCTGTTACGTCCGTGCTGTGCCTGCGGCTGAGTCTCAGCACTCAGGACTCAGGACTCAGGACTCAGGACTGCAGTCCCGGGCAGGAACATGGATATTCACAAGAGTTCGCCGGGGGCCCTGCGGGGAGTCCCGGCACAACATTGGGAGTGGCTAGCGTAGACGAATCGTCCGAACAGAAACGTTCCGGATCCTGGCGGTACGCCGTCCAGTTCGCCATTCAGGGTGACATGCGGCTTCCTGTCGCACCACGACACGATGCGCATGTTCGAACGGGCCGCAACCCGCGCCGACCTGCCGCTGCGGTACTCGGAGGGGTTCAACCCCAACCCGAGACTCATGCTGCCCCTGCCGCGGCCGGTGGGCGTCGCGGGCATCGAGGAGTGGATGCTCCTGCAGCTCCGCGAGCCGATCGAACCGCCCCGCGTGTGCGGGGCTCTCGCCCCGCACCTGCCCGAAGGGGTGCAACTCACCGGCTGTCGGGCCGCCCCGGGCAACGCCTCGTGGCAGGTGCAGGAAGCCCTCTACGAGCTGACCCTGGAAAGCGACCTGGCCGGCCCGCTGCCCCGGCAGCATCGCCGAGGTGATGGCTGCCGGCAGCGGAGTCCTCACCCGGCGAATGGGGCCCGGTAAGCCCGCGAAGTCAGTCGATGTCCGCCGCTTCATCCGGGATCTGGAACTGCACGACCAGCGGCTTTCCATGCGAGTGGGCTTCGAGGCCGGGGCAACGGCCCGGCCCGGCGAAGTCCTCGAACTACTCGGCCTTCCGGCCCAGCCGCATGCCAGCCGCGTCACCCGCGTCCACATCGTTTGGGGACCGCGGAACCTCTCGGACCACCTCGTCATGCCAACCCACTCTCGGCCAGCCAAGGAGGCCGGATCGAATGAGTAACTCCGAAGATCGCAACACGAACCAGCCGGGTAAGCCCGAAGGTCCCGCGCACGATACCGCAAAGCCCGCAGCGCCCGGCGACCCGGCATCCCTCGATGCCCCCGCCGAGAAGCCCTCGCGCCGCCGCGTGCGAAGACCGCGCGGACCGCGCCGCCCCAAGGCCGCCGCCCACGCCAAGGCGCAGACCCCGGCCGAGCCGCCGCCCCCCCCGGCCTCCGAGCCGCAGCCATTCTGCTGTGGCCGAACCGCCGGTGGACCAGCCGCCCGCTGAGCCCCGCGCTGCCCGCAAGGCCCCCGCGCCTACCCGGCGGCATGGACCCCGCGGGCCCGCGCCTGCCGCCCGGGCCGACGAGGCGGCGCCGCCCCGCGCGCCCGTCATGCCCGGGTTGAGCCCGCCGCCCCCGCCCAGCCCAAGGCCGCCGCGCAACCAGCTGAGCCCGGCGTCCCCGCCACCGCTGATCCCGCAACCGCGCCCGCCGATCGCGCAACCGCGCCCGCACAAGGGGATGCCGCCCCGTCCAGGCGCCGCTCCCGGCACCGCGGCCGCGGTCGCGGTCGAGGTCGCAACAGGAAACCAGGCGACCAGCCGCTGCCAGGCGCCGAGGCCGCTGTCCAGCCCGCCGAAGAATCCCCCGTCGCCGCGCCCGCCGACGAGCCGCTGCCCCCGGCAACGCCGCCGGCCTCCGCCCCCGGTTCAGCCGTCTCCAAGACCTTCCTGGCTGAGCCCTCCGCGGTGGACCGTCCCGCCGACCTGGCCGAAAACGAAACCGAAGACGCCGGCGATACCGTCACCGGCATCGTCCGGCACGCCAGCATCAAGCCCGCCGAGGCCGAATCCGGCGAACTCGACATGGACACCCTCGCCGAACTCGAACTTCAGGCCGCCGAGGCCGCCGAGGAGGCCGCCGCCCGGGCCGACCGCCAGGCCCGCGATGCGGCGCCCGTCGACTCCGCCGACCACGCCATCGCCGAAGCCGTCACCGGCGAGGCCCCGTCCCGCCACCGGCGCCGCCGCCGTCGCGGACGCGGTCGTCGCGGCCGGGATCAGGACCAGGCCCAGCAGGCCCTGCCCGGCCAGCCCCAAGCCCGGCCTCAACCCCGCAGGCCAAGCCTCCGGTTCAGCAGCCCGTCGAACCCCCCGTTGCCTCGCCCGAGGTGCTGCTCGAAGAAGAGGTCCCCGTCGAGGACGAGGAGCCCCTCGGCCCCGTCGCCAACAAGATCATGCTCGTCAACATGGCCCAGAGCGACGAGTGCCGCATCGCCATGCTCGAGGAAGCCCAGCTTCAGGAATTCTACGTCGAACGCACCGCCGCCCTCAGCCACGTCGGCAACATCTACAAGGGCGTCGTCACCAACGTCGAGCCCTCCATCCAGGCCGCCTTCATCGACTTCGGCCAGGGCAAGAACGGCTTCCTCCACATCAGCGACCTCCAGCCCCAGTACTTCCCCGGCGGCGGCGAGGCCGAGGACGTCGGCCGCAAGACCCCGCGCCGTGACCGCCCGCCCATCCAGCACTGCCTCCGACGCGGCCAGGAGATCGTCGTCCAGGTCACCAAGGAGGGCATCGGCACCAAGGGCGCCGACGCTGACTACCTACATCGCCCTGCCCGGCCGGTACCTCGTCATGATGCCCGGCATGAGCCGCCTGGGCGTCTCCCGCAAGATCGAGGACGAGGAGGCCCGCCGCAAGATGCGCGACGTCCTCGACCAGCTCGAACTGCCCCGCGACATGGGCTTCATCCTCCGCACCGCCGGCATGGACCGCACCAAGCGCGACCTCCAGCGCGACCTGAATTACCTCGTCCGCCTCTGGAAGCAGATCATGAAGCGCAAGGCCACCATCAAGGCCCCCGCCGAGCTCTACCAGCGAGAGCGACCTGGTCACCCGCACCATCCGCGACGTTGTTACCACTGACGTCCAGGAGATCCTCATCGACTCCGAACCCGTCGCCAACTCCGCCCGCCAGTTCCTCCGCCTCCTCTCGCCGCGCCTGGCCGAGCGGGTCAAGCACTACACCGGCCAGCAGCCGCTCTTCTTCAAGTACGGCGTGGAGGACGAGATCGCCAAGATCTACTCCAAGCGCGTCCCGCTGCGCAGCGGCGGCTCCCTCGTGATCGAGTCGACCGAGGCCCTGGTGGCCATCGACGTCAACAGCGGCAAGTTCCGCGAGCCCCCCGACCCCGAGGAGTCAGCCCTGCGCGATCAACCTCGAGGCCGCCGACGAGATCGCCCGCCAGCTCCGCCTTCGCGACCTGGGCGGCGTCATCATCTGCGACTTCATCGACATGCACATGGAGCGGCACCGCCGCGAGATCGAGCGCGCCCTCCGCGACGCCCTCAAGAAGCACAAGGAGCGGGCCGAGATCCTCCGCATGAGCCGCTTCGGCATCATCGAGATGACCCGCCAGCGCCAGCGGGCCAGCATCGTCCGCAGCATGCTGGTCGATTGCCCGCACTGCGGCGGCGGCGGCCTGATCAAGAGTAGCGATACCCTCGTGCTCGAGACGATCCGCGCGATCCAGACAGCCGCCACCCACCCGGAGGTCGCCCGCATCGAGGTCCGCGTCAACCCGCACGTAGCCAACATGCTCCTGAACACCAAGCGCCTGACCCTGGCCCAGCTGGAATCCGACACCCGCCGCGCGATCACGGTGATCCCGACCACCGACGCCTCGGCCAACAAGATCACGGTGACCTGCACCGACAACCGCGGCTGGGCCGTCCAGGTGCCGCTGCCGAAGTCGCTGATGAACGGAACTGGTTCCGCATAGCACTTCAAGTCATGGTGAGGGTGCTCCCTTGACCACGGAGTGGGGCTTGGGCATGTCGATGCCGTAGATGCGGCGGATACGCTCTTCGAGCGACATGGTCGGGTCCTTCTTGTGGCTCGCGGCCCCCTTTCGTTTCCGGGCGATGCGCTCCTGGCCGTAACGCTGCTGGGCGATCTTCTGGGCCTGCAGGCGGGCGAAGGCCTGCTGGTGATGGGCGAAGGCACTGGTCAGGTGACTCAGTTCATTGGGCGTTAACTCCTGGTCCTGAATTGCTTCCTTCAGACAGCCAAGAAACATCGTCGAGAGGGTCTCGAAGTCCTGAGCTGCTACAGGGGTCAGGGTTCGGGGTTCAGGGTTCAGTAACGACAACGGCGAGGGCTTCGGCTGCCGCGCACCCGGCGACCGGACGGCCACGGATTCCCGGTCGCCAAGCAGGCTGACGGCAGAGGCAACAGCGACAGCAGGAGCAGCGAGGGACGGTGCAGCGAGAGTGTGTCCAGAGGGCCGCGGCGTCGGAGACGGCATTGCCGTGAGGGGCACGTGCGTACAGAGGGCCCTGTCCTCAGACCCATCGGCCGGGAGTGCTCGGGCAGCCTTGAGCTGCCTGGCGTAACGGCGGATGGCTCCCACGCGTATGCCGTAGCGTTGGAACAGATGCAGGGACCGGCCGATCGTGCGCGGGCCCTGCTTCCGCGCCAGCGCGGACCGGATGAGCCGGTCCAGGGACGGATCGACGACAGTGGCGAGTGATGAGTGGCGAGTGGCGAGTGAACGGCCACGGCCACGAGCACGGCTACCGCCGGGGATCGGTCCCATCTCGAACCTATGAGCAGACGTCTGACTTTGAGACGCCGCGGCCCGCGGCGGCAGCTTCGGTTCGGAGGAAGACTGCGGCTGCTTGGTGGACACGTTTGGGCACTCCTTTAACGACAGTTGCCAGTTATCAGTTGGCAGTTGTCAGTAACGGCAACAACAGCAACGACGCAAACAACAACAGGGAACAACGCACAGCAACAGCAACAACCACGTACTTCGCCCAGGGCTCGTCTTGCTTCGCCCATCTGCTCGCCCATTTCTTCGCCTCTTGGGGGGTGCCGATGCTTCGTGCTACCCCTCTACCTATATATAAGGCGTTGCCCGCTACGCAGGGGGTGGGGTGAAATAAGGAGTTACGAACGGAGCTGGGCGAGGGGCTGCCGGGGGTGGCCGGCAAGGGGTGGCTGGGCCGGGGGTTGGCAGGGCGAAAACAAAGTTGCAAAAATCTTTGGGGCGTGAACGGCAGACAAGGAGACACGGAGAGGGGGAGACAAGGAGCAACGGCAGAAGGGGAGAGGGGGCGAAGAGGAGAAGAGGAGCAACGGCAGGGAACGCGAGACAGGTTACAGGGGGTGGGAGGCGGGGCGGCGCCCTTGGGGCAAGAGTCCCGCTGGCGCCTTGGCAGGCGTCCTGAGGCCACCATTCCTGACTCCTTCTGGCGTCTTTGCTGGCCGAAGGCACAGGGGAGGGCGCGGGAGGGGTCGAGGCGCTTGGCTCGGGCGCGGGCGGAGCGTATATTCTGCGGGCATGGCGGAAAACACACTCTATTACGGCGACAACCTGGACATTCTGCGGCGCTACATCGAGGATGAGTCGGTCGACCTGATCTACCTCGATCCGCCGTTCAACTCCAACGCCGATTACAACGTGCTGTTCGCCGAGAAGGATGGGACGCAGGCCCACGCCCAGATCAAGGCCTTTGAAGATACGCTGGACTTGGGACATGAAAGCGATGCAGGAGTACCAGGAAGCCATTAACGCCGGGTATGACCGCGTGGGCAGGTGCCTGAGAGGAATGCACGATTTCCTCGGTCCCTCGGATATGATGGCCTACCTCTCCATGATGGCCTTGCGCCTGATCCGAGCTGCGTCGCGTTCTCAAGCCCACCGGCAGCATCTATCTGCACTGCGATCCGACGGCGAGCCATTACCTGAAGCTGCTCATGGACGCGGTGTTCGGACCGGAGAACTTCCTGAACGAGATCATATGGAAACGTACCCACGCCCACGGATCGGCTCGTAGGTTTGGTCCCGTGCACGATACGATCCTGTTCTTTGCGGCCTCCGAGTCGTTTCTCTGGTATGACCCGCGTGTGAAGCATGACCCAGCGTACATCGAGAAGCACTTCCGCCTGGTCGATGAGAATGGGCGCCACTTTCAGCCGATCACCCTTACGGGATCGGGCACTCGGAATGGCGACAGCGGGAAACCGTGGCGCAATGTCGACCCAACGACATCTGGACGTCACTGGGCCCTTCCTGGAGCGATCATCGAGCGGCTTAGGCTGACAGGCGAGACGGTTCAAGAGAAGTTGGACGCTCTCGACGCTGCCGGTCGGATCTACTGGCCCGCGAAGGAGGACGGAAAGCCCCGGCTCAAGTGGTACGTGGACGAGCTCAGAGGGCGTGGCGCTGCCGGATGTCTGGACTGACATCGATCCAATACCGGCTCAGGCAGCCGAAAGGCTTGGGTATCCAACGCAAAAGCCTGCGGAGCTGCTCGAGCGCATCATCTCCGCGTCCACCTCTGAGGGTGACACGGTGCTTGACCCGTTCTGCGGGTGCGGCACCAGCATCGCAACCGCCCAGAAGCTCAGCCGTCACTGGATCGGGATCGACATCACTCACCTTGCCATCAACCTCATTAAGGTGAGGCTCGCGGACACCTTCAGGTATAGGGACAATCTTCCCGTCTACAAAGTCGTCGGCGAGCCGCGGGACCTGCACAGTGCCCAGGCGTTGGCGGCGGCGGACAAGTACCAGTTCCAGTATTGGGCTCTCGGGTTGGTGGGTGCGCGGCCGATGGAGGAGAAGAAGGGGGCGGACAAGGGGATCGACGGGCGGCTCTACATGACCGATGCCGGCGGGGAAACCCAGTCGATCATCATCCAGGTCAAGGGCGGGCACGTGAAGGCGTCGGACATTCGCGACCTGCGCGGGACCATCGAACGCGAGGAAGCGGCGATCGGTGTGTTCCTTTGCCTGGAAAAGCCTACGGGGCCAATGTGCAGGGAGGCGGCCGAGGCGGGGGTCTACCAGACGAAGACGGTCAGTGGGACCCAGCACCCGCGCCTGCAGATCCTGACTATCGAGGACCTGCTGGCTGGGAAGAAGGTTGACATGCCGGCTGCCCAGGACATCCGGTCCTTCAAGCAGGCGCCCAAGGCGAAGCGCGGGAAGCAGAAAGAGGCGGAGCTGTTCTGACATGGGACCGTGCAGGTCACTGCACGGGCAGGAGCGGCGCAGCGTACGAGGGCAGGGACCCTTGGGTACAATCAAACAGATTCAGACGCTTGTTCTGGGTGGGCTATACTACCTTACCGAGCACGCGTATGTTGAGGCGGGCGAGGATGGGTTTGATGTGTATGATGTGGAGCAAGGGATTCTGACCGGCAGGGTCAGGAAGCGGTGGCGGCGGGAGGCGAAGTGTGAGGTCGTAGGGACCGCATTGGACGGGAGAGCCATCGGGATCGTGTGCCGGTTCACGGTTGGCGGAAAGATCCGAGTCGTCACTGTGTATGAGGACGAACCTTTAGCATGAAAGCAAGACAAGACACTGGTTTCTGGGCAGGCGAGACGTGCGAGCACTGCGGCGGGCCGATCGTGGAGAGGCGCGTTACGCTGCACCGTAAGACCAAGACCGGGCACGTGCTGATCGAGAACGTGCCGGCTGGGGTGTGCAGGGAGTGCGGCATGCGGTTCTACGCAGGGAATGTGCTCAAGGCGATCGAGGAGAGGATCCGCGGGCGGCGAAAGGCAGATCGAGAGGTCTGCATGCCGGTGTACTCGCTGTAGAACGGTACGGGTAGGAGGGGGCAGGTAAGGCAGACAGGGGGACGGGTCGCGGGACGCGGGTCGCGGGGCGAACGGCAGAGGGACGGGTCGCGGGTCGCGGGGCGAACGGCAACGGCATCCTCGGTCGGGTCGGTACGACTGCGGGAAAGACGACGACTAGATTCACCTTGTCATGTTGTCATCTGCACGCCCGGTGCGAACATCTCCCGGCAGGTGCAGGTGACGATTGTGCCGCCGGGGGGGTTGGGGCGGATCTCCAGGTGGCCGCCGATCATGCCGGCGCGGTAGTGCATGATGTTCAGGCCGATGCCGGTGGCGGGTTTGGCCTGGGCGGGCATGCCGCAGCCGTTGTCGGCGATGCTCAGGGAGAAGCCGTCGGGCTCGTCGGCGAGGCGGATGCGGACCTGGTCGGCGTGGCCGTGCTTGATCGCGTTGTTGATGGCCTCCTGGGCGATGTGGTAGAGGTGCATGGCGGCGCCCATGTCCGTGACCAGCACGGGGACGTCGGCCTCGAAGAGGCAGGAGACGCCATAGAATTCTGTAACGTTGGCAGCCAGGGCCTGCAGGGCGGTCATGAGGCCCTCGGCCTTCTGGTCGATGGGGCAGAGGCCGCGGGAGAGGGCGCGGGCCTGGGCGATGGCCTGGCGGATGAGGTCGCCGGCGCGGGCGGCATCCTCGGCCTCGGGCTGGTGCTTCTGGGCGAGCTTCTCCTCTAGGATGCGGGTGAGGAAGGCCAGGCCGGTGAGGTGCTGGCCTAGCACGTCGTGGAGGTCCTGGCCGATGCGGCGCTGCTCGCGGCTGGAGATCTCGAGGACCTGTCGCTCGAGGTGCTTGCGGAGGGTGATGTCGCGGCCCTCGGCGATGAGGTAGGCGGGAGAGCCGGACTCATCGCGAACGCACTTGACGGACAGGTCCATGGTCAGGTGCTGGCCATCGGGGCGGACGACCTCGGCCTCGTACTGGATGACGTGGCCTTGTGCCGCCTCGGCGATGGCGTGCTGGAGCCGGGACTGGGCCTTTTGCCGGTCGCTCCAGGCGGGGAGTTCCCAGAAGAGGGGGCCAGCGTCGCTGTTGTGGAGGCCGAAGAGGTCGGCGGATGCGCGGTTGAGTTCGAGGACGCGGCCGTCCGTGGCGAGCAGGGCCATGAACTGGAAGGTCTGGTCGAAGGCGGCGCGGAAGAGGACCTCGCGGCGGCGGAGGGAGTCTTCCATGTTGAAGCGGTAGACAGCCTGGCCGATCAGGGGGCTCATGGCCTCGATGAACTCGACGAGGGGGGCGGGGAACTTGCCGGTCTGGCAGTCGGCCATGTGGATCGCGCCGATGATCTCGGCGCGGTATGGCAAGGGCAGGACGATGATACTCTTGTAGCCGACCTTGAGGCAGGTGGCGCGGAAGCGTTTGAGGCTGCAGGGGTCCATTTGGCGTGCGAGCTGGTCGGTGTCGTTGCAGACGAAGGAGCCGCCGGGGGTCATGTAGGGCAAGTCCTGGGGGTCGGGGGCGCCTTTGACGACGCGGGTGCAGGCGCACTGGTCGCGGTCGAGGCTGAGGCAGTTCTCCTGTTCCCAGAAGGTGGGGTCGAAGCCGCAGTAGGACTCGTAGGGGATCTGGTTGTGCGGGTCGATAAGGCGGATGCCGACGTTGCCGCAAGCGCTCCAGCGGCACAGGAGGTCGCGGACGCTGTCGAGGTAGGCGGTGCGGGTGGTCGCGACGATGAAGAGGTGGAGCAGTTCGCGGGTGGCGCCGTTGCGGCCGATCCAGGGGGCGGGTTCGCTGCCTGAAGGCGCAGGGGCTTGTGTGGCCTTGAGTTCGGCGATGCGGGCCCTGGCGAGGACCAGTTCCCGTTCGAGCTGATGAATGGTTTTCGTGTCCGCCATGTACAGGTCCGACTCGCCGCGGGGCAGCTGGAAAGCCACCGGGGTTCGGGGGGCCATCCGGTTTCCTTCACGGCGGGGGGCATTCTACCACGCGGTGGAGGGGGGTGTAAACCGACGTGGAGTGTCGTGTTGCGGCGGCTGTTGAAGCGGCGGGCGAGAGGGGGCAGAATGGCGGCCTGTTGGAGCAACCCTTACACACAGGGCGAGGGACATTCGATGGCAAAGAAGAGGATTCGCGTCGGTCTGATCGGCTGCGGAGGCAATATGCGGCACGCCCACGTGCCGAGGTTGCAGCACGATGGCGGGGCGGAGGTTGTGTGCGTTGCGGAGCCGGCAGCCGAGGCGCTGAAGCTGATGTACGAGAAGCTCGGCAGGGAGGTTCCGGCGTATACGGATTGGCGGAAGATGATCGCGAAAGAGCCGTTGGATGCGGTGCTGATCAGCACGCCGCACAACCAGCACTACGACCAGACGCGGGAGTGTTTGAAGCGCGGGCTGCACGTCCTGATCGAGAAGCCGCTGACGCCCAGCGCCAAGCAGAACCAGGCGCTGATCGAGATGGCGGCTGAGAAGGGCAAGATCCTGGAGGTGGCGTATCAGCGGAGGTTCATGCCGCAGTATGCGTTCGGGCGAGACGTGATGCGGGCGAGGAAGATCGGCGAGATCCGGGGGATTGTGGGCTACGTGACGCAGGGGTGGATCCGGGCGGGCGGGTGGCGCAAGGACCCGGTGCAGGCGGGTGGCGGGATGATGATGGACACGGGCAGCCACCTTGTGGCGATCATGCTGTGGGTGACGGGGCTGAAGGTGGCCCAAGTGTCGGCGATGATCGACAACTGCGGCGAGCCGGTGGACATCAACAGCGTGGTGAGCATCCGGTTTGCCAACGGGGCGGTGGGGACGCTGAACTTCATCGGCAACACGGCGCGGCACGACGAGCGGCTGGCGATCCACGGGAGCGACGGGTGCCTGGTGTACCAGCAGCACCAGTGGCGGATGCAGTCGGTGCAGCTGAACGGCGAGGAGGCGAAGATCCCGGCGAAGTACAAGGATTCGTCGCCGGATGCGGCATTTTTCCAGTATATCCGCAACGGCGGGAAGGGATATGAAGCGCCGACGTTCGCGGTGGAGGTGGCGCGGCTGACGGAGGCGGCGTACAAGTCGGCGAAGGCGGGGGGCAGGCCGGTGAAGGTGGGGTAGGGAACGGCAACGGCAGACCAGGTGACAAGGTGACCGGGTGACAAGGTGACACGGCAGGGAACGGCTGACAATGTGACAATATGGCAATATGACAATGTGAAACGGCGATAACAGCGCTCAAGGTTCGGGGTTCAGGAGACGGGAGATCGTCGGGTCGTGGGGCGAAAGGTGGGAGATCGGGCCTGGGGCGAGGGACGCGTAACGGTAACAGCGACGGGTGGCCAGGAATCGGGACAGGGCCGGGTCTTACCCGCCGGCGGCCTCGGGTGTGAGCCATTGGCGCCAGGCCTTGGCGTCGCCGTGGAAGTCCTGGCTGGTGAGGGCCTTCAGCTTGTTGTAGGCAGCGATGCCTACGGAGGCGGCTGGCTGGATTGGCGGTCGCAGGCGGGTTCTCGCGCATGCCGGCGTGGCTGTAGAAGGGGAAGGTGGGATCGAAGGCCGGCAGGTACTGGCGAGGCTGGACGAGGGCGGGATCGGCCAGGACATCGACGAGTGCCAGGAGGGACTGCCTGTCGGCTGGGGAGGGCAGGGCGGCGATGGCGTCCACGCGGACGTCGGGTCGCAGACTGGCGGTCGGTGATGATGGCCCGCAGCGTCTGCTCGGGGACGATCTCCTTCCTGCCGGCGGCCTTTTTGAGGAGGAGCTTCAGCACGTCGGCGTTGCGGGACTGCCAGAGGTGGTGCTCCCACATGTACTCGTTCGTTTCGCTGAGTTGTCCAAGTCGCCAGGCCAGCCAGGCTTTGTGGCCGCCGCTGTCCTCGCGGCCGGTCAGGGTTGAAAGTATGGCAGGCATAACAGCGGCCATGCACTCGTTGTCGCCGATCGACCAATAGAGCAGGCAGGCGTCGACGAGGTCGCCCGGGGTGCCGCGGAAGTCGGCGGCTGCGTAGTGCACATCGAAGTCGCGGGTAGCGATGCCAGCCTGGATGCGGAGGTGGGGGTAGAGGAAGCTGAGGCGGGACCGGTCAGCGTCGCCGCGCGTGTAACCGATCTCCTCGTCGCGGATGTCGCAGGAGGAGAAGGTGTAGGTGGAGAGCAGGCGCAGGAGGTTCCCGCGGGCCTCGATGAAGTGCCGTATGACCTGCTGCGATGCCCTGGCGGCGAACGGGCGATGGGTGGCGAAGAATTCGTACCAGGACAGGGCCGCGGCCATCCGCCAGCCGCTGAGGAGCCTGGCGGGGTCGGGCTTGGGCGGGGCGTAGAAGAAACGGAGGAGGCTGGGCGCCTCTTTCTCGGCCAGTTCCATGAGAAACGCCTTGCGGTCAGAGAGGGTGTAGTCGGGCCTGGCGAGGAGCTGCCGGCGCGTGCGATGAGCTGAGTGATCCGGCGCGTTCCAGGGGCGTAAGGGTCAGGCCGTCGGCGTGGGCGAGGGCCTCCTCGAGCGTGAGCAGGAGGCCCTGCAATTCCTCGCGATCGCCGGCTGCGGGGGGTACGTAGGCGGGCGGAGCGGGGGCACGGGCCAGGTCGCGAACGAGTCGCACGGTTACGTCGGCATCGCGCTGGAGGAGGTCGTAGTCAAGTTTGTCGGGGGTGTCGGTGGGCTTGTGGTAGTCGGAGTAGATGCCGTTGGTCAGCAGGAGTACGGGCAGTTGCCACTGCTGGAAGGGGAAGTAGTCGGCGATCGGGGGCAGTACGTCGCCGCCACCCAGTACGAGGCGGAGCGGGGTGGGCTGGGTTGCCCGGGCGGCCTGTGCGGTGGCTGTGGCGCGGGTTGTCGGCGGGACGTGCGTCGCTGCGCGGCGCAGCGCGTCGCGGATGTCCGGGTAGCCCTCCGCGCCGACGGCGATCAAGGCGTTGGCGATCACGTCGAAGTTCGATCGGCCGAGCATGTCCAGGTCGACGACGGCTGCGACCAATCGCGGGTCGAAATCCCTGCGCATGGCGAGGGCGAAGGCGCCGAGGTAGTGCTCCTGGCCGCAGTCCAGGGCCGCGAAGGCGACGCTGCGGCGAAGGCCACGGCGCCGGGCGGCGAGGCGCTCGGCTGTCTGCAGGAGGATGGCGATGCCGGCGGCGTCGTCGGCGGCGCCGGGGTGGATCTTGCCGTTGATTACGCCCAGGCCGTCGTAGTGGGCACAGACGAGGACGATCTGGCCGGCGAGTGCCGGGTCGCGGCCGGTGAGCACGCCTACGACGTTGGTGCCGAAGCCGAAGGACTGGTCGAAGCCGGACGTGTGGGTCCAGGGGACCAGTCCGAAGGCCTCGAACTGCCGGCGGAGGTAGTAGCGGACGTAGGCGGCTTCGAGGCTGCGGCACCTGCGCCCCTTGAGGGCCGGCTGGGTGAGGAAGTCGACGTGTTCGGAGAGTTCCTGGATCCGCGGGGCAGAGCCGGGGGTAGACCCGGGCACGTGCATCCGCACGCAGCCGGCGGCCATCAGCAGGGGCAGGGCGGCCAGGCAGAGGCAGGTCGAGCGCAGGTGGCGTGCGGTACGATCCATCGGCAAATCCCGGTTGGCAGCCGGCGCGGCCCGCGAGCGGGCCGACTACATATCTCGCACCCGCATGGCCCTGCAACGGCGCAAGACCACGGCACCGGGCACCTGGCCACGAGGCAAAGCGGCGTCGGGGCCGCCGCACTCCATGTGGACCGCCGGCGGCACGCCTGCAAACACCGCAGGCGTGGCATCCGGCAAACAAGCTGCCAGTGGCGCCCGGCGGCCGCACAGTATTCTATCGGCCAGGGGGCGGCGAAACAAAGAGGGGGGTCAGCGGCCGTGGCGGGCGATCCGCTGGGGGCGTCTCACAAGAAGGTAGAGTGCCGCGCCGAAGACGTTGGTGATGAGGATCACGGCTAGCCAGAATGTACTTGTCGGTGCCGTCGGGCTCGTTGCGGATGCAGTCGACCAGGACCAGGGCCCAGAACAGGACCAGCAGCAGGCCGAGCGGACGGGTGCAGCCGAAGCAGGGGATGGGGATGCAGATGAAGCCGGCCATCAGGAGACTCCCTGGCGGGCGGGGAGGATGCGGACCCGCTGGCCCTCGATGCGGAGGCGGTTCTCGGCGAACAGGCGGATGGCCTCGGGGTAGGCGATGCACTCCTGCTGGAAGATGCGGGCGGCCAGGGTGTCAGGTGTGTCGTCCTCCAGGACCGGGACGCAGCGCTGCACGATGATGGGGCCGTGGTCGTAGACGTTGTCGGCGAAGTGAATGGTGCAGCCGCTGACCTTGCAGCCGCTGCTGATGACCGCCTCGTGCACGTGGTGGCCGTAGAAGCCCTTGCCGCCGAAGCCGGGCAGGAGGGCGGGATGGATGTTCATCACGCGGCCGATGTAGTCGTCGGGGATGGTCCAGAGCGAGAGGAATCCGGCCATGCAGACGAGGTCTGCTCGAGCGGCGCGGATGGCGTCCTGCATGCGGCGGGTGAACTGCTCTGGGGTCGTGCCCTTGCGGGGGATGACGAGGGTGGGGATGCCGGCCTTTTGGGCGCGCTGGAGGCCTAAGGCGTCGGGGCGGGAGGAGATCACCAGCTCGACGGTGGCGGGCAGATGGCCTGCGGCGACGTGGTCGATGAGGTTCTGGAGGGTGGTGCCGCCGCCGGAGAGGGGGACGACGAGACGAAGACGCTTGGTTGTGTTCTGGTTCATGGCATGTATGATGACGTGGAAGGTAACGATTCTCAAGGGCCGCGGCCCGAAGGCGCTGCAGGAAGACCCGTCATGGCGGGAGCACGCATCGACATTCCGAAAGAGCGGATCGCGGAGTTCTGCCGGCGGAACCACATCCGGCGGCTGGCGCTGTTCGGGTCGGTCCTGCGCGATGACTTCGGGCCGAACAGCGACGTGGACGTGCTGGTGGAGTTCGAGCCGGGGACGCGTATAGGCCTGAGATTCTTCGGCCTGGAGCGGGAACTGTCCGGAATGCTCGGGCACAAGGTGGACCTGAACACCGCCGGGTTCCTGAGCCACGACTTCCGGGGCGAAGTGCTGGCCGAGGCCGAGGTCCTTTATGACGCGGCATGATGATAGCATACGATTGCGCCACATGCTGGACCATGCGGCCGAGGCCATGGAGATGGCCAAAGGACGGAGGCGGGAAGACCTGGACCGAGACCGGCAATTGAACCTGTCGCTGGTCCGCCTGCTTGAGATTGTCGGGGAGGCGGCCGCGAGGGTCTCACCTGCAACGCAGCAACGGCTTCCAACGATTCCGTGGCCAGACGTGATCGGCCTTCGTGATCGTCTGATCCATGGTTACGACAGAGTGGATTTTGACATTCTCTGGAATGTGGTCTAGATCGATCTGCCGGCGGTCGTGACGGAGCTCCGCAGAGCCCTAACGTCCGGAACGGGACTGCGGAAATAACCGGGTGGCATGGCGGCGCTGTTGCGGCCACGGAATTCTACGACGGCTGGGTGCCGTGACCATCGGTTACGAATCCTCTCCTTTGAACGATTCCATGGTCACAAACAGCGTGACCATGGCACCCGGCACTGGCAGGCAGACCTCCCAGTGGCACCCGGTATGCTGCCCGGTTCCGTTTGCCGATCAGACGGCTGGCTCGGGCGGGGCGGCGGGGGGCCTGGCTGCCAGCGCCATCCCGACCATGGCCCAGCCGTCGAAGACGAGGTCGATTCCGACGAAGAGGCCGATGACCCAGATGGCCGAACTGGGCCACTGATTCAGGATCATCAGGCCCAGGGCGAGGGTGACCAGGCCGTTGAGCAGGACCCAACCCCAGCCGCGGAACCGGGCATAGGCGCTGTAGGCGATGCGGACGCAGCCGCCGACGAGGAACAACACGGCCAGCAGCAGGGTGATGGTTGCGGCGCCCACGAGGGGCCTGGAGACCAGGAGGATGCCGACGACGAACCGGAGGATTCCCGAGAGGATGTAGAGGAAGAACCCCTCGCCGATCCGTACGCGGAAGGCGTGCACGGCCTGCATCACGCCGCTGAACATCAGGACCCATCCGAAGACCACGACCGACGTGAGTGTCACGAGGCCGACGGCTCCGAGGGCGAAGATGCCCAGGCAGATTGCGGCGATGCCGACGAACATGTACCAGCCTCGGTGCTCCTGCAGCGAGATCTCAAAGTCGCCTGGAATTGCATGTCCTACCATGATTCCACCTCCATTTGCATGACTGAGACAAAATCGCAGAATTCTATGCCGATGGCGTGGACAAGTCTGTGCCTGCGGAGGGGTACCGATGCAGGGGCATCAAGCGAACGGACGCAGCGCCCGCGACGTATCAGGCGTGGACCTGCGGAGGGGCAAGATGACGGCGGACCCGCTCTCGGGTCCAGGCATAGTCCCATTCACCGGAGAGGGGGCGCCAATCCAGGGCGTTCAGCAACTGGTCCAGGGCGTCACAGCCGGCCCGGTATCTGACTTCCATGCTTGCCGGTGCAGCGGCCGGACCGGGGCATGCGGCCGCGCATGCCGAAAGCCTCGGCCCACATCGTAACGACGATCGCCGTCGGGGACACCGCCGTCGGCAGACGCAACGCATTGCTGACGATCGCCTTCCGCGCGATGGCCTGCAGCAGGCCGATGAGGTGCCGTTCGCTTTGCTGGACCAGGTCCTTACAGGAGGCGGGAGGGGTATCCAACGGCCAGACAAGCCGTACGGCCCGCAGGGCATGGGCGCACTCGGGGTAGGCGCGGCAGTAGATGGCATCGGCCTCGTGCAGGGCAACGATCCGTTCGCGAAAGCGGCCCTCAAGCCGGCTGGCAATCTCCAAAAGGATGAAGCGTTCGCCGATCGTGTCGGTTAATGTCTGTGTTGGCATTACGTCATGCTCCACCGGCGGCCGGGGCGGTCCCGACGGCGTGCGCCGGAAGTGAATAAGATCAAACGGGTTGTCGGGCGGATCCAATGGCGTCCGCCACTTGGAGTACGCGTCGAAGCGGGCCTGTCCCCGCAGTCAGGAGGGGATCGTGACAATTGCCAAGATCGAGCAGGCGACGGAGATCGTGAATGCCCTTGCCGCCGGCAATCGGGAGGCCTCCAAGCGTCTCTTTGAGCTGCTCTACGAGGACTTCCGCCGCTTGGCCGGCGCGTACCTGAAGAAGGAGCACCCGGGGCACACGCTGCAGCCAACGGCCCTGGTGCACGAGGCGTACCTGAAGTTGATCGACCAGACGCGGGTGCAGTGGCACGGGCGGACGCACTTTTTCGCGGTGGGGGCGCAGGCGATGCGCCGGATCCTGGTGGACCATGCCCGGTATCGGCACAGGGCAAAGCACGGCGGGGGGCGGTACCGGATCTGCCTGCGGGATGACCTCGTGTTGTCACGGCAACGGGACGAGGACCTGCTGGTGGTCGATGAGGCGATCGAGAAGTTGACGTTGGTCGATCCGAGGCAGGCGACGATCGTGGAACTGCGCTTCTTTGGGGGCCTGAGCGTCGAGGAGGTGGCTGAGGTCATGGGCCTGTCGAAGCGAACGATTGAGAAAGAATGGACGATGGTGCGGGCCTGGCTGAGGCGGGAGCTGAGTGAGGAAGCGACAGCATAGGCCCCCATAGGTACGAAAAGATCCCTCTGGCGATGTTGCCGGCGGTCGATATCCCGTGCGGACCCGGCTTGGGGCCCGGGAAGAACAGCGTCCTCGCCTGAAGAGTGCGCAGCGGGACCGGGACGGTCCATTCCGGTACGCTCTAGCCCGACAACCCCCAATCTCTTGGCTACGTTGATGCTGCGAGTGCGTGCCCTGATCCAGCCAGACTTCCGGCCAGGGGTCGCAACACGGCCGCTCCCGTCGAATTCTCCTTGCGGACCCGGTGCGTTCACGACGCGTAACAAGATGAAGCTGGCCAGACACCAGAGCAGTCAGCGTGTGGCTGACGGTTTGATGCATATAGGGTCAGGCGGGAAGCGGCACGTGCCGCAAGCCCGCAAGTAGGTAAGGAGGCAGCGTATGAGTTTTCTGTGGCTTATCATATTGGGGGCGTTGACCGGACTTGGCGGCCTCGGAGGCAGCACCGGCGGCCTGTCCGGCATTCTCAGCACGATCCTGAAGCTGTTCAAACCAGCCACCGGCGCGTAAGTCAATCGCTTTCCGGAGGCGAAACGAGCACCCGAGGAGGCCCCTGACGAGGGGGCCTCCTCGTTGTTTGCGGCGACGAGAGGGTTCAGGGTTCAGGGTTCAGGGTTCAGGGTTCAGGGTTCGGGGTTCGGGAGAACAGCAGAAGAGGAGCAACGGCAACAGCAGGGAACAGGGGATGGGTTACAGGGGGCCGTCAGGCCTCTTCGTCGTGGTTCCTGCACTGCTCGAGCATCTTGCGAAGGCGCCGGTTGTCGCGATGCGTGGCCTCAATGTCGAATGCCATGTACTTGATACAGACCAGCAGTGTGTCCATTATGCTCTGCGTATCTTCCCAGGCTTTGCCGGGCTGCTGATTGGTAGGATCAGCCGGATCGCACGGCCCGTCCTGCGGCTGTGCGCTTGCCTTCCGATCGTCCAGAACGATCTCGACCTCGGACAAGAGTTCATTCAGCCAGGCTCGCAGCGCGGTCTCGGATGGCATGGTTGTGCTCCTTGCATGCTGGCAGGCAGGCCGGAACTTCGACCAAGCCGTCCTGCCGCATGTATCCGCGATGTTGGGCAGCGCCATCCGCATCGGGATCGCAGGAAACGAGGTCTTCGGCCGGCTGGCGCCCGCGGCCGCCGTCGTTGATCGGTCGGTGGTTCGGGTCCGGCACCGGGGGTGTTTTACAGGCCCCAGTTGCCCACCATCGTCAGCAGGTCGATGACGTCCACGGAGCCGTCGGCGTTGAAGTCGCAGGTGACGCTGTAGGCGGCGTTGCCGGTGACGCTGCAGAAGGCATCCACGAAGTACAGCAGGTCGATCACGTCGACGTGGCCGTCACCGTCGATGTCGCCGGTGAAACTGGTCGTGGCGCTTGCGGCTGGGCCGTAGGCGCTCTCGACGCCGAGGCTGTTGCGGGCCTTGCCGCGGAGCTGGTAGGTGGTCTGGCCATTCAGGCCCCAGATGACGGCGTTGGCCCAGGCCTGGCGGGCCTGCCAGAACGGCGTGGCCTGCAGCCGGCCGTCGGGACCGACGTACTGGCCGGTGGTAAGGTCCTGGAGCAGGTAGGCGGTTGTCGGGTCGTTCTGGCTGCCGAGGCCCAGCAGCTGGACGGTCGATCCGGTGATCAGGCCTGTCTGCGGAGCAGCCGGCGAGACAGGGTCAGCGGCGAGCCGGTAGTATTCGATGAAGAGGACGGGCTGCCAGTCAGGGTTCGCGGTTTCTTCGCTTAGGTATGGACCATAGTTGCCGGTGCTGTCGATGAAGAGCCCATAGTTAGCGGTGCCGCTGGCCCAGGTCTGCAGGATCGGCGTGACGTTGATCGTCAGGTACTGGTCCCACTGTCCGGCCGTGACGCCCCAGGGATTGTGCGCCAGGCCGGCAACAACGGATACGCCGTCCTTGGCTGGGGCAAACGGCTGGCCGCCCGCCCAGGAGAAGGGGGCGATGCTCATGTTGGGCGGGTAGCCCACGTTGACCTGGGTCCCATCGGCGGTCTGGTACGCGCCTGTGTTGAAGCCCATCGGGTGGGCCCCGCTCACGCCGCCGGTTGCGCCGGGAAGCCGCCCGTCTGAATGCCTTCGATCCAGTCGCTGGTGGTGACATAGCCGGTGTTGTACATGCCCTGGTTGCCGCCTGGGGTGTAGAACCGCAGTTCAGCCCTGTTGATCGTGCTTCCGGCAAGATTCGGGATGGCGCTGAGGCCGAACTTCACCAGCATCGCCATTCCCGAGCCGGCTTGCGGGCTGCCGCCGTCGTTCAAATAGATGTTGCTCTGCGCCCAGCCCTGATCGGTGTACAATGAGCCGGTATCGGCGACCATGCCCGGGCCGGAGTAGACCGTGACCGTCCCGGCGGAAATGGCGCTGGCAAACGTCGACGCCAGGCCGCGGCCGTCCGTCAGTCCGGGACTGCGTTTGATCGCGGCAACATCCATGTGTATCTGCGCCGTCCGGCCGCTGGCGAAATTCGAGATGCCCGAGACGGTGCCGGCGTGGTTGGTGACCTTGAGGGCGAAGTAATAGACCGTATCGGTGGGCAGCCCGGAGACGGTCGCGGTCTGGATGGTGCCCGCGGCGGCCGGGGTCGGTGGGCTGGCCAGCCTTGTGGCGCTGGCGAAGTTGGCGTTCGTAATGGTTGATGTCGAGTACCGGATGTCATAGCTGGCCGCTGCGCCCGTGGAACCGATGTCGCCCGGCGCGGTCCAGGTGAGTGTCAGGCTGCTGGGGGTCGCTCCCGCGATGCCCAGGTCCGTGACAACGCCCGGCGGATCGACGTTGATGGTCACGGTGCCGGTGCCTATGACGAGCCCGTCTGTGGCGGCCAGTTGCAGCACGTAGACGCCGGAGGCGCTGAACGTGGCGGTCGTGACCGCGGCTGTCGCGTCGGCGAAGGTCACCGTGCCGGGGCCACTGGCCATGCTCCACGTGTATGTAAGGGGATCGCCAGTGCCGCCGGTGGCCGAGCCATTGAGGCTGGCTGCGGCCGGCCGGAAGACGCTCTGATCGGCCCCCGGGCTGACAACGACCGGCGGGGTGCTCTTGTACGCACCGATATCAATGGAAGCGCCGGTTACGCGGTCTTGAAGGGCGCACGGGTGCATGTACTGATACGATGGGGTCAGCGCCAGGCCGCCGGCGGTGCCGGGGACCGTGCCGGCGCTCAGTGCGCCGGTGGAACTCGGCGTGAGTCGGAAGTCATAGTGGGCGGGGTCGCGCAGGTTGGCATTGGCGGTGACCCAGTTGGTGGTCTGCGTGCCCGGGCCGGACAGCACCGTGCCGGCGCCTTGGAAGATGTTGTTCTGGAGCAGGGCGGCTGTGGCGGCGGCGTTGCTGACGAAGGCGCCGGCTGCGTTGTTGTTGACGAGGGTGTTGTTGACCAGGTACAGGTGCATGTCAGGGCTGGCGCCTTCGTTGCCGTAGGCGATGATCGTGGCGTTGCCGCCGGTGGCGCTCTGTTCGATCTGGTTGCCGAGGATCCAGGTGGTACCGCCGTAGCCGGCCTGGATCTCGTAGGTGCCGTTGCCGCCTTCGTTGCCGATGCGGTTGTAGAGGATGGTGTTCGTCTTGGCGCGGGTCTTCACCTCGCAGCCGGCGACAGCGTTGTGGACCCAGCAGGACCTGAGCGTGAAGGCGTCCACCGTAGCGACGCTGAGATTGTGGCCCGGGCCGTCTCCCGTACCGTTATGGTTAAACTCGCTGGTGTCGACGGAGACCGCACTACCGGTCAGGCCGTCGGCGACGAGGCCGTTGTCGCTGTCGTGGAAACAGCAGCCGCTGACGGTAAGGTTCAGGCCCTGGAGGCGAATGCCGGCGGCGCTCTTGTCCGTCGTGTTGCGGGCGTTGGCGAATTCGATGTTCTGCACGATCGTGTCATGCCCGCCGATCACGAAGATGCCCTTGCCGGACAGGCAGCTGCCGGCCGCGTCGAGCACCGGTCGGGGCGAACCCATGCCGATGAACGTCAGGTTGTTCCTGGTGATATTCGCCCAGCCGGCTGCCTGCGTGTAGGTGCCGGGGAAGATCTGGATGGTGTCAAAGTCGGCGGCGGCATCGACGGCGGCCTGGACGGTGGCGTAGGTCTTGCCGGCGCCGACCTGGCGGATCTGCCCGCGGGGGTTGATCGCCCACTTGGGGTCGCCGGCGAAACCGGTAGGGTTGACGTCTCGCACATTGGCCTTGAGGAAGCTCCAGGGGACGTTCCGCGCCCGGATAGCCGGCGTTCAAGGCCGCCGCCGCCGTAGCGATCACGGAATAGCCGTGGGTGGTATCGCCGACCTGGCTGGTGAAGTCCGCCTGCGCCTGGGCGTCCGAGTATCCCTGCAGGTCCATCGCCTGCTGATCGGCCAGCCAGGTGGTGATCCATGTGCCGTCGGGATCATTCGCCGGTATGTAGTAACTGGCCACGCGGTAGACGCAGTAGCCGGGCTCCTGGAACTGCCGGGTGAGCATCTGGCTGTGCCAGGCGGCGATGGAGTCGGCTGGGAAGCCCTTTTCGCGGGCGATGCCGAGTTCCACCATGACGAAGTGATTCTGCCATGGGGCCGTATTGGCCACGGGCGAGCCCTGCGAGTCAAAGAAGTGCAGAGGCGAAACAGGGTCCAGGCCGTGATCAGGCGCCGACCTGGCCTCGGGCCCACTGCCAGAGCGTGGACTGCGACAAGGCCCCGGTCACGCCGTGCCAGCCGTCCCAATGGGCGATCGCGTCGTTGACGATCATTGCGAAGTAATCCTTCTCGGCTGAGCCGTCCGGTGAGAGGAACGCGGCGTTGACGCGATTGCGGAAACACCAGGCGTCGCCGCGAACCTGGTCGACGATGCCCGCGTAGCCGGCCGGGCCGCGCATGGCCGGCCAGACCGACAGGGCGCCAAATGCCGCCCACATCTGCGTCTGCTCGAGGTACCAGTGATCGCCGGCCAGCATGTACTCGACCGAGAAGGGGTCGGCCTGGTGGGCGTTGTCGTAGGTCCAATCGCCGCCGGGGGTGGCGATGGTCGCGCCCTGGATGGGGATCCAGTAGCTCGGGTCGGTGCCGCCGCGGCTGTCAAAGATCCAGAGCTGGGGCCGTGCGCAGATCGACACGGGCTTGCCGATGGCGGGGATCGTCTCGGCGCGGTCGTAGAGCTTGGTGCTGTTTCCCTCGCGGACCTGCATCTGCCAGTTGGCGGCGAGGTCGGCGTTGCCGAAGGCCATCTCCTTGCTGCGCCAGTCACCGGTGTAGAGCCATTGGGTCATCCAGCGGGGCATGTGGCCAATGTCGTCGCGGCCGCCAGTGGTGGGCATGTACCTGCACCACCAGCCGCCGTCCTGGATGTCTCTGGCGGTTGCCTGCCAGGCGGCGTAGTCGCTGCTGATCCTCGATTCCGGGACTGTCAGCGTCGTGTCGTACATGGGGACGAAGCGCGTCTGCACCAGGTAGGCCAGGTTGCTGTCGACGTTGACGCGGGCCTCGGGCGCTCCGCCGATCCAGAACACCTTGGTCCAGCGGGTGGCGGCCTTGTGGACGTAGCCGGTCTTGGTGTAGACGATCTGCGGGGCTGACCAACGTGTCCCGAGCGTAATATCGCAGGCGACGTCCTCCATGGCCTCGCTGTTGCAGTTCTCGCCGATGAAGCGGACGCGGACCTTGTTGATGCCGGGCCAGAAGGTCGCCTCGAAGATCGGGCGGATCGAGCGGAGCGAGTCGAAGCCGATGTCGTACGCCCGGGCCGCGCCGTGGTCGGCCAGGATGATCGTGGTGGCGATCGGTCCGGAACGTCCAGTACGTGAAGCTGCCGTACCCGAGCATGGTGCGAGCATTAACAGTTCGCGTATCGCCGCCGGAGGCGAGTTGGATCACCGCGTCGAAGTCGTACGCCGGCGCGAGCATGTCAGCCTGTGCCAGCGGCGTGTTGTTGCCGGTGGCCTGGTTCTGGAAGGTCAGCGTGACCGAGCCGCTCCCAGGGATGGACGGCACCAGCAGCGAGAGGATGGCGTGTTTGACGGAGCCGTCGGGCCAGCGCTGCTTGACGTCGGCCTGGGTGGGTACCGGCGTGCCGCTCACCAGGACCTGCGGGTAGTTGGCGATCTCGCCCTGGACGAAGGGCCTGGCGAACTGGAGGGGGTAGTTTGACTGGGCGGTGCCGGACTTGTCGGCCACCGTCATCGAGTTTGTTACGGCCCGTGCCACGGGTGCCAGCGCCAGCAGCAGACACAGGCAGGAGCATGGGCCCACGAAGTGCAGCGGCTGGGTAGACGATCCACCGGTATGAAGCATCCTGACCATTCCCTCTCTCCTTCCATTCTGCGTGGACGGGGTCGCAAATGCTGGGCGTATCGTGCATTGTATCTGTGTTCTGTTGCAGTCACAAGGTATTTTGCGCCTGCGCTTGCATACCCCGGAGAGGTGTACAGCCGTGTCTGCCGCGGTAGACTGGCTGGCGGGGACGAGGCGTCTGGCACGGCCCTGGTCCGCGGCGACAGCGCCGCGTCCACAGGACCGGTGGCACCCGGCGACATCTTGATGGGTCGGCCGGATCGTGCGAGGCAGGAAGACAGGGAGGCAAATGGAGATGAGCACCGCACCGTACCCCAGTCTACGAAGATGCTGTGCGAGAGAGTCGCGAGATCGCGGCCCGGGGAGCGGGCATGGCTGCGTACACCGAGATCGGCAAGTCGGAGGAGGGCCGACCGATCCCGTTGCTGACGATCACGGATCCGGCTGTGCCGGTAGCTAATAAGAGCGTCTTCCTGCTGAGCGGCGGCACGGACGGCAGCGAGGAGGTCGGCCGGGCGGTGGCCCTGGGCATGGCCCGCACGTTGCTGGAACCGCGTCACCGGGCGCATCTGCAGCGGCAGGTGGTGCTGGTGGTGCCGGTTACCAACCCGGATGGCACCGTGCGAGATCAGGCCGACCGTCTGGGCAACGGGCGAGGGGTCCCGGCTACGGAGGTGCACCTGCAGGATCGTCCGCCGGCCACGGCGGAGGGTCGCGCGATGCGGGCGCTGGTGGAGGAGTGGGTCCCGGATGCCCACATGGATTTCCACGGCCTGGCGGGCGGGAGCATGGGCGATTGTTCGTTCCTGTACCCGACGGTGAATGCCAAGTGGTCAATCCCGATCCTGATGGCGGTGGATGGGGAGATGGCGGAGGCGGGGGAGCGCGCCGGCTGGCCGCAGCAGGGGCGCCCGCGGCTGTGGTGGGAGCCGCGGTACAACCTGCCCGGGTGGCTGGCCCGCAACTACTCGTCGTTCTGCATGGTGGTGGAGGGGACGGAGAACTACTACCCGATCGAGGACAGTGTCCAGGCTGGCGTGGTTCGCATGCTGCGATTCATGGAGATCGGCGAGGAGGTCCGCTACTTCCAGGACTTCCCGAACTACCCCTGCGACGTGGTCAGCGGCGGCCGGATGGGCGCGTTGATGTCGTACGGGGCGGACTACGCGCAGCGGCGCCGGTCCCGCCGCGACATCTCGCAGATGATCCTGCAGGGGGTCCCGTGGTTCGAGCGGATGGCCTGCGACCACGACTGGACGGCGGCGCTCGCCTGGCCCGTGGAGGATACGGTCCGGACGTTGCCGCGGGGCATGCGGTTCAAGGCGACGATCGATCGGCGGGCGACCATCAAGCAGGTCCTGTGGCAGGACCACGTCCTCGAGCAGCGGCTGTGGAGCCAGACATTGACGTCAGCCGGCGTCGTGGTGACGGCCGACGTGCCGGAGTCTCCGCGGCATGGGCAGAACCGGCTGAGCATCCGGTACGAGGTGCCGTTCAAGCGGCACGTCACGCGGCAGCCGGAAGGGAAGGCCTGATCAGGCCACCTTCTCGATGGCCTTCTCGATCATCTCCGCGGCGCGATCCGCCTCGGCGGCGGTCATCACCAGCGGCGGCTGGATGCGGATGACGTTGGCCAGGGCCCCGCCCAGGCCGACCAGCACGCCGCTTTCGCGGCAGAGGGCACGGACCTTCTTGGCCTCGTCGGCGGCTGGGGCCTTGGTCTTCTTGTCGGTGACGAGTTCCACGCCGATCATCAGGCCCTTACCGCGGACGTCGCCGACCAGGCGGCTCTTGTCCTGGAATGTGCGAAGGCGGGCCATGATCTGTTCGCCGCGGGCGGCGGCGTTCTCGGGGAGTTTCTCGTCGCGCATCACCTGGATGTTGGCGATGGCGGCGGCGCAGCTGACCGGGTTGCCGCCGAAGGTCGAGAGGTGGTCGCCTGGGGTGAACGCCCCGGCAATGTCGCTACGGGCGATGAAGGCCGACAGCGGGAAGCCGTCGGCGATGCCCTTGGCCATGCACAGGATGTCCGGTTCGACGCCGGAGTGCTCGATGGCGAAGAGCTTGCCCGAGCGGCCAAACCCGCTCTGCACCTCGTCGTCGATGAACAGGCCGCCGTCCTTGCGGATGATGTCGGCCGCGATCCGGAAGTACTCGGCTGGCGGGGGGATGATCCCGCCTTCGCCCATCAGGCCCTCGGCGACGAAGGCAGCGACGTCGCCGGCGGTCTGGTAGCGGAGGACGTCTTCGATCGCATGGGCGCAGGCCATGCCGCACGTGTCCGGCGTACTGGCAAAGGGGCAACGGTAGCAGTAGGGGGCCGGGGCGAAGGCCACGCCGGACAGGTACGGGCCGGAGCCCTTCTTGCGCCCTCGGTTGCCGGTGATCGAGAGCGTGGCGACGGTCCGGCCGTGGAAGCTCTGTGTGAGCGCGACGATCTCCTTGCGCTTGGTGAACTGCTTGGCCAGGCGCATGGCGCCCTCCAGGGCCTCGGCGCCGGAGCAGGAGAAGAAGCTCTTCTGCAGGCGGCCCGGCGTGACCTCGGCGAGGAGCTTCGCCAGCTGGCCGGCCGTGGGGCTGTAGTAGACATAGGCGCAGCAGTGGACGAGCTGCCGCATCTGCTTTTCGGCGGCGGCCAGGACCTTGGGGTGTCCGTGGCCGGCGTTGGTGACGGCGATGCCGCTGAAGCAGTCGAGGTATTCGCGCCCGTCGCAGGCCTTCATGGTGCAGCCGGAGGCGGAGGCGACCTCGACGGGCTCAAAGCCGGCGACCATGCTGGTGATCAGGTATTCATCGTACAATGCTTTGGTTTGCATGTTTCCCTCGATGGCTCCTTGGAGGAGCGTTTCAGTCGTCCCTGCAGGGACTCAACAACAAAAAGGAAAGAACCTGGTATTGGGTCGCACAGGTCCCCGGCTTGAAAGCCGGGGCTAGATTCACTGGGTCCCTCCGGGACCAACGGCAACAGCTCGAACAACTGGGCCTCTGGGTCCCCGGGTTCCAAAGCCGGGGCTAAACTCATTCGGTCCCTCCGGGGGCAACAACCACGGCAAAAGGACGCTTGGCTCAGAGCGTCCGAGTCTACGTCCGGCTGATGGTTCCTTCCCACGTGCCGACGCGGGTCTGTTTCATTTCCTGCTCGCTGAACCAGTGGCTGGTGACGGCCTTGGTCTCGGTGTAGAAGGTCACGCCGTCGGTGCCCATGCAGTGCAGGTCGCCGAAGAACGAGGACTTGTGGCCGCTGAACGGGAATGCCGAGATCGGCACGGGGATGCCCACGTTTACGCCGACCATGCCGGCGTCGATGCGGCGGCTGAACTCACGGGCGTAGTAGCCGTTGAGGGTGAAGATCGAGGCACCGTTGGCGAACGCGCTGGCGTTGATGGTCGCCACGCCCTCCTCGAAGCTCTTCACGCGTTTGATCGACAGCACCGGGCCGAAGATCTCGTCCGTGCCGATCCGCATGCCGGGCGTTACGTGGTCGAAGATCGTCGGCCCGATGAAGAATCCACCTTCGCAGCCGGGGACCGTCGCGTTGCGACCGTCGAGGACGAGCTTGGCACCTTCGCGGACGCCGCAGTCGATCCAGCCGACGACCCGCTTCTTGTGCTCGGGGCTGACCAGCGGCCCGAGCTCGGTCGAGGGCTCCCAGGCGGGGCCCAACTTCAGACTGCCGGCCAGTTCGGCCACCCGCGCGACCAGTTCGTCGGCGATCGACTCCTCGGCGACCACCACGGGCAGGGCCATGCAGCGCTGGCCGCAGCAGCCGAAGGCCGAGTTGATGATTCGCCCGGCCGTGGGGCCTACGGGAGCATCGCGAAGGACCAGGGCGTGGTTCTTCGCCTCGGTCTGGCACTGGACGCGCTTGCCGTTGGCGGCGGCCAGGGTGTAGACGTGCCGGCCCGTGCGGGTCGAGCCGACGAACGTGACGCCGCGGACGGCCGGGTGCTTCAGCAGTGTCTCCGACTCAGCCGGTCCGCAGGTGACGAGGTTGACCACCCCGGGCGGCAGGCCCGCCTGCGCGAGCAGTTCAGCCATCCGCATGGCTGTCTGGGGGACGTTGTTAGCGGCCTTGAGGACGAAGGTGTTGCCGGTGGTGATGGCCAGCGGGATCATCCAGCCGAAGGGGATCATGGCTGGGAAGTTGTACGGGGCGATGCCGGCGAAGACCCCGAGCGGCTCGCGATAGGTGACCGTGTCATGGCTGGCCGAAACGTTCATGAGGCTGCGTCCCTGCATGGTCACCGGCAGCGTGCAGGCCAGTTCGACGACCTCGATGGCCTTGAGGACGTCGCCGCGGGCCTCGGTGAGGTTCTTGCCCATCTCGGTGGCCAGCAGCGTCGCCAGGATGTCGAGTTCCCGCTCGATGAGTTCCTTGAAGCGGAACATCACCTGGACGCGCTTGGGCAGGGGCGTGTCGCGCCAGGCGGGGAAGGCCGCCGCGGCGGCCTCGACGGCGGCGGCGACTTCTTCGACCGTACAGGCGGGCGCCTCGGCGACGACCTGGCCCGTGCTGGGGTTGTAGACGGGCGTGTACTGGCCGGAGGTCGTATCGCGCCACTGGCCGGCCAGCATCGCCTTGAGTTTCTTGGGCATGTCCTGCTCCACAATCGAAATAGGGTTCTGACGTCAGAACAGCATCTTTCACTATAATGGCTGGCCGCAACGGTGCAAATGGCGGGCTGGCCCCGTCGCCGCGCATGCTTCAACTGGAATGCGTATCGCCCTTCCTCCCCGGCAAGAACCCCAACAGGAAACACGCCAGCATCAGTCCCCAAAGGACCCAGAAAGCCGGCGTGCCCGGGCTGTGGAAGTCCACCCGCGGATGGGCCTCGCCGGGGACGTTGAAATGCCAGTCCACCAGCAGCTTCCCCCCGATCACCGCTACCAGCAGGTATGCCAACGTCTCGAACCGCGGGAACCTCTCCAGCAGCTTGAGGAACACCACCGCCGCGAACCGCATCAGGATGACCCCCAGCATCCCCCCCGTGATCACCACCCACAGCTTCGGGTGGATCTGGTCCGCCGGCCCCGCTCCCACCAGTGCGATCGCTGCCAGGATCGAGTCCACCGCAAAGGCGATGTCCGTCACCTCGATCACCCCCACCGTCCACCAGAACTCCAATCCGCTCGCCGCGTTCGCCTTGGGTATCGGCGTCACCGTGTGGGCCCGGATCTGCGATTCCCGCGCTACCTCGTCCAGCCGACCGCCTTGCTCGTCGCTCAGTACCGGCCCACCGTCCGGGCCAACCACCATCCTCCCGCGCGGACGCCCCCGGACCTCGAGCAACAGGTGCCGCACGGCGATGTAAATCAGGTATCCCCCGCCCAGCAGCTTGACCACCCGCCACTTCAGCAGGTATGCCGCTGCCCCGATCGCCAGGATCCGAAAGACAAACGCCCCGACCAGGCCGTACGTCAATGCCCGGGCCTGCAGCCTCTTGGGCACCCGCCTCGCCAGCAGCCCCAGCACCAGGGCATTGTCGATCGACAACAGCCCCTCCAGGACCACCAGCAGGCCTACCACCGCCAGGTCCTGCGGGCTGAATGTCTGGTTCAGGAACATCCGGTCACCTTAGGCGTCCCTCGGTTGCATGACAAGGCGCCCCAGCCGCCCTCGCTGGCCCACTGCCGGTCTGGCATCCCCCCCGGCCCGGCGTTGCATTTCGGCAATATCGAACGCGGATTTGTTGCCTATTCTCAACACAAACTATGACATGAGGTTCTCCCTGATCCCGACCCGGTAGTTTTCACCGAATGACCGGTAAGAACAGTCGTAACAACCTCTTGTAGACCGAAAACCTGCTTCCTAACACTGGCGCATGTCTCCTTTGTCACCAATGGCACGCAAAATGCTTGAAATGCTGATAAAGTGCAGTCGGCTGCTCGGCACGGTAATGGTATCGTTTCATCGCCATTCTTTATCAGCAGCCGCTATCGGACGAGAAACGCCCTTCGGCACCCGCGGTAACGCGCCTTCGCGCGTTAGGGTCGGGGCAGCTCGTAAGTGTCCAATGGGAGGTTTGTACAACCTGAGGAGGAGGTCGTACGATGAAGGGTGCATGGCTTGTCGGGCTGCTCGTCTTTGTTCTGGGATTCTCGGTTGCCAACGCGTTGATAGTGACCGCTGCGGACGATGGTGACGGCAAGTGCGTCTGCCAGAGCGGCGTCTGGACCCCCGTGACCTCCTCTACCGATGGCCAACTGGCCATCACTGAGCAGATGTGGGGGGAGCCGGGGCACATAATGGTGGATGTCGGTCAGGTCGGGGGCGACCCGAAGATCAAGATCATCAAGGACGTTACCAACGATTCGGGTGAAGTCTGGAGCGGCTACCACTTCAACATCTTCATGCAGCAGGCGTTCACCATCGACAACACGCCCTCGACCCTCAGCTTGCCTGCCGACTGGACCTACTCAATCACACCGGTTAACGTCGACGCCAACTCGTTCTTCGACTCGCACGGCGTCGAATACGCCTACGCCGGCGCTGTCGACTTTACCGGTGGTACCCCCATCGCCCTTGACGCTGACACGCTCTTCGGTTGCAAGATCTCCTTCAACGGCCCCGTGTCCTTCGAGGTCGAGCAGTCCTACGTCACCCCCGAGCCGATCAGCCTGGCCCTGCTTGCCCTGGGCGGTTTCTGCCTGCGGCGCAGGAGGCTAGTTTTTTCGATACAGGGCGGCGGGCCTGATCAGCCGGCCGCCCCAGGACTATCAGGGGCGGCGGGAGCGCCAAGCTCCCGCCGCCTCTTTCTTGTCTCCTGCTCAACTCTCTACTTTCTCCCGCCCTACTCTCTCGGCGCGTAGCGGCGCCCCCTTGGCATTCCGCCCCAACCCGCTAGGATAGTGCATGTCGAAACGTACGGTCCGCTGGCGCGGCCGACATCGCCCCCCGTGGCAGGGGTCCGGGCCGTCCCAGGCATCTGGCGCAAAAGGAGCGCGGTTATGACCATCCGAATGACCATCCTGCTGTCCGTCCTCACGGTAGGCCTCTTCTTGGCGGCCGGTCCCGCTTCCGCCCAGCCGCCCAAACCGGGCGCAGCGACCCAGCCGGCATCCGCCGCCCCGGCCAGTGCCCCCTCCCTCAAGGCCCTCCAGCCCCTGCCCGGCGAGAAGAGCAAGCCCTTTGCCATCGTCCGCAGGACCGCCAAGGCCCCCGCCATCGACGGCCAGATCGAGCCGGACATCTGGGGCGACAAGCCGACCCTCACCAACTTCAGCGACGACGAAACCGCCAAGCCCGTCGCCAAGAACGTCCAGACCCTGGTCTGGCTGCTCTACGACAACGAGAAACTCTACATTGCCGCCAAGATGCTCGAACCGCAGATGAACGAGCTCTCTGCCACCATCACCGAGCGCGATGGCACCGTGTGGCTGGATGACGATATCGAGCTCTTCATCGACCCAGCCAACAAGAAGGACCCCGCCGAATATCTCCACATCGCCATCAATCCCCTGGGTACCGTCTCCGACGAACGCGGCGCCCCCGATGTCAGCGGCGACACCGCCTGGGACTGCAAGAACTGCACGGTCAAGGCTGCCAAGGGCAAGGACTTCTGGGTCGTTGAGATGGCCATCCCCTTCAAGTCCCTCGGCGTGACCAAGCCCGTCGCCGGCACCCACTGGGGCATCAACTTCGCCCGCGACCGCAAGGCCGGCAATGCCGAAAAGGGCAGCTGGGCCAACATCGGCCCGCAGTGGCACCAGCCGGACCAGTTTGGCCATATCGCCTTCGAACCCTAGGGGCATTGGTCGGATGAGTGCGAGATGGGTAGCGGATCTGTCCATTCTCGTATCTTTCCGTGTCTCCGTGGTTAGCCGTGACGTTGTTTCGTTTGGAGCGCTAAGGAACCTCGACATGACTCGCGTGATCTCCCAGACCGAAATCCCCGGCTTCTCCCGCCGCCGCGGCAAAGTCCGTGACATCTACGACCTCGGCCAGCAGCTGCTCATCGTCGCCACCGACCGCCTCAGCGCCTTCGACGTCGTCCTGCCCACGCCCATCCCCGACAAGGGCGTGGTCCTCACCCGGATCAGCCGCTTCTGGTTCGACCGCTTCGCCGGCACCGTCCCTCACCACCTGCTCTACGTCGTCGCCCCCGACCGCGTCCCCAAGGGCCTCGAAAAGGTCGCCGACCAGCTGATCGGCCGCGCGATGGTCTGCCGCAAGGCCAAGGTCCTGCCCGTCGAGTGCGTCGTCCGCGGGTACCTGGCCGGCTCCGGCTGGAAGGAGTACAAGAACAGCCAGACCGTCTGCGGCATCGAGCTGCCCGCCGGCCTCAAGCAGTGCAGTCAGCTCCCCGAGCCGATCTTCACCCCCACCACCAAGGCCGAGCAGGGCCACGACGAGAACATCACCTTCGACCAGGCCGGCCGGATGGTCGGCCCCGACCTCGGCCAAGCGCGTCCGCGACCTGTCCATCACGCTCTACAGCAAGGCCGCCGAGTACGCCCGGCGGCCGCGGCGTCATCATCGCCGACACCAAGTTCGAGTGGGGCACCACCGACACCGGCGAGCTGATCCTGATCGACGAGGTCCTCACCCCCGACTCCTCCCGCTTCTGGCCCGCCGACCACTACGAGCCCGGCCGCGACCAGCCCAGCTTCGACAAGCAGTTCGTCCGCAACTACCTCGAGACCCTGGTCGAAAAGAAGCAGTGGGCCAAACAGCCCCCCGGCCCCGACCTCCCCCCGGACATCGTCACCCAGACCCGCAACCGCTACGTCGAAGCCTACGAGAAGATCACGGGGCAGGCGTTTCACCCGGTGTAGGGCGGGCCCGGCCCACCGAGTCTACTGTCGCGGCAAACCAGGGACGGCATGGTCCTGCAACGGCGCAGAACCATGGCACCCGGCTATTTCCCCATTGGCTCAGCGAAAAGCGAGTTCTCATCGGGCTTGCGTCGGACCTTCTTGGGTTGCTTCGCGACTGCCGCTTCCACCGTGTTCGCGTCGATGCGCTCGCCTTTGCAGATTCGCTTGAGCAAGTCCGCCTGCTTCGGCTCCAGCGCCACCAGCCGGCCGAGCACATTGAGCACGTTCAGCAGTTCGGTCGTATACTCCGCCAGCCATCCATCGGGCTGAATCTCGCTCAGCTTCGATGGCGGGCGTTTGTCGCCCATGGGCGGTTTGCTGCGGTCCTTCTTGCGGTAGCTGAACCACTGCGTCAGCACCTGCTTGCCCGAGACTTCATACGCCCACATCTGCGGCGTGACGTTGACGATCCGTCCCTTGTCGCCGATGTGCAAGGTCTGCGTATTCTCGTCGTAGGAAATCTCGTCGGGCATCGCGTCGGCGTTGCCGGGGATCGCGCCGCCGGAGGGAACCTTCGGGGCGATGTCCTTCGGCAACCGCGGCGGCGAGGTGGGACGCCCGGCCTTGGCGTCGGCAAACCGCTCGCCGAACGTGTGCAGCCAGACGACTTCCCGCCCGAGCGCGACGGCCTCCTCGAACATCTTCGCATCCGCCGTCAGCGGGATGCGCAGGCCGGGCTGCACCAGGTCCTCCTTGAACCGCTCCGTGTACGCCGGATGCGCGGCGACGGCGGCGATGTAGGCGAACAAGTCTTCGGCGCGACCTTCCGGTCGAGCTCCTTCGTGAGAAGGTCGAGGCAGGCGGCGGAGACGTTGGATTCGCCGTCGGCGTCAAAGAAGAGTGGGTAAACGCGCCCACCGAATGAGCCTTTGTAGTGGTCGAGGTCGGGGGGATGCGCCGCGAGCGTGAGCGCGGGTCCGTTTGACGGCGCCGACCGGCTCAACGCCGTTAAGAAGACCGGTCTGGCCGACTGCCCTTGCCACAATGTAGCGTTCGGCTGCGTTATCACTCTCGGATCGGGGATGATCCATTGCCTGTTAAAGGAACGAAAGCCATACATCACCGGCGGCGTACACTGCCCCGTCTCGTCGATGATCTTTGTCGAGCGCAGGTCGAATCCTGGTATGGCCTCTTTGACCACTGAGCGGATGTGACGGTCTGCAGGCTTCCCGTCGCGCAACGTCGGATGGAACAGTGCTTCCTTCTTGCTCTCGGGCCCGGCAATGAGTGTGTCCCAACGCTTTACCAACGACTCCGCATCCGGCGCGATCACCCACGTGCGCTTTGTCTGCACGCCCGAACCGTTGTAATAGAAGAAGTCTTCGAGTTTTGGATACGTCGCCCACGCGCCGGTGGCCGCGGGCAGGAAGGGGTCGCGCCACTCGGTCGGGCAGTCAGTCCAGCCGTCGTCGTCGAGGGTGAGCGTGGCCAGCGCGGCGAACTTCTCCGTTCGATGCGCTGCAGGCAATGCACGGTAGCGGACCTTCGCGGGCGTCTTGCCGTCGGTCGCCTTCTCGCGCAGACCATCACGATGCACACCGGCTGCTGCACGCCTTGAAAGATGCGGGTGTTCACCCCGGGCTGGTGGCCTTCGGGGGTGCAGTCGATCACCCACACCTCGCCGGCGGCGCGGCGAAGGTAGTCGCGCATCTTCTGGAAGCCGGGGCCATTGAGGAACCCCGCGACGGTGATGAAGCAGACGATGCCCGTGCTCTGGTTGGGGTTGTGGTCGAAGACTTTCCACGTGGCCCAGCGCCAGAAGTAGATGTAGAGGTTGCGCAGGTGCTTGACGTGCGCGCCGACCTTCCAGCCGACCGGGGGAATCCACGCATTGAGCGGCGCACCTTGCCCGCTCCCGCCGGATTCGACCCAGCCGCCCTTGCCCTTGGCTTTCTCCTTGTAGGGCGGGTTGCCGATGACGACGGTGATTTTCTCTTTCTTCTTGATTTCGTTCGCCTGACGCCGGGATTCGGAGATGCCCCTGGTCAGCGCGCTCGCCTCCTCGATCTCGACGAACGGATTGCCGAGCGTGTCGGTGACGTACATTCGGAGGGGCTTCTTGCTGATGTTCTTTGTCAGATTCGCGATCTCCCCGGTCATGCGGAAGCTGCGCGACGGCGAACGGACCGAGCTGTATTTCGAAGGCGATGAGCCGACTGATGGCCGCCTCGACCGCGGCGGGGACTTGTCCTTCGCCTTCGTCTTCGGTGACGGCCTTGGCGATCTGTTTCAACACGCCGAGCAGGAACGTGCCGGTGCCGACGGCCGGGTCGGCAATAGTGACGCTGGGCGACGCCAGCCCGGCCGACTGATTGAAACGGGTCTTGAGCGCTTCGTGAACGAGCGCGTCATCGAGGTGACGACTTCGGGCGGCGTGTAGTACGAGCCGGTCAGCTTGCGCAATTCGTTGTCGTACTCGGCGAGGAACTCCTCGTAGAAGTAGAGCCAGGCGTCGGGCTTGCCCTTGCTGACCTGGGACCAATCCACGACATCAAGCACGCGAACGAGTGTCCCGAGTGATGTCTTGAGGGTGGCGCGATTGTCGGCGTCGTCGGTCAGCAGGCGCAGCGCGGTGCCGATGAGCGAGTTGGTTGCGCAGCTGCTTGGCGGCATGTTCGAGTCCGTCGCCGAGGCGGATGCCGCGAGCACGGGCCATGAGCAGGCCGAAGGTGACCGCCTGCGCATAGCCATCGGCGAACTTGTCGTCGGTGGCCTCGGGGAAGAGGAGCTTTCGCCACTCTTTGGCAAGGCTGGTGAGTGCCTCGTCCTTGGCAGCCAGCTGCTCAGCGACTTCGTAACGGAGCAATCGGCAGAGTCTGGCGGTAGTGTCAGCCAACTGCTTGGCGTTGCGCGGGGGCGTCGGGTGCCACTTGATGAAGTTATCGAACAGTAGGAGCAGCGATTCGGGGATCGTGAGCGCGGCGCCGGCGGTTTGAACGTCCCCGCCCAGCCGAACCACTTCGCCCTCCAGCTTGCCGCTGCGCCAGAGGCTCCATTCATTGCCATCTGTGTAGATGACGTTGGGAAGGGTCTGCAGTTTCTCCCATTGCTCCTTGTCGTGACCTGCGTAGCGGCGGGGGTCACCGCCTTTGCCCGGGGACTTGATTTCGACAAACCCGGCAAGAGCCCTGTGCACGGTGATCGCGTAGTCGGGCCGGGTCTTGAGATCGCCCAGCGCCGTTTCGCCGATCGAAGCAACGGCGTTGTCGGGAAGCCCACACAAAAAGGCGAGATTGGAAATCAGCTGTTCGATCGGCGCGGAGTTGGTCTTCCGGCTCGCCGTCGATGGCCACGGACCAAAGCTTCGATGTCGTCGCCTTGCCAAAAGTTGCCGCTGCGGAGGTAAGCGTGATGGATGCCATGCGGTTGTGCCTTATATGGACGCGTCAGTCATGTAGGGTCCGCGAACGAGCCGATGGAGATCTTGAATCTGCGGCCGGACGGTCCCGGCTCGTCTGCGGATCATTTTCGGCGCCGGCGAACGATCCGCAAGGCCGCCGGAACGCTGACGACGAATCCCACTCCCCTCCCGGCGGCCTTGCGGCAAATGGGGACATTGCAAATCTGGGCTCTGCAACCCCTTCGCCAAACGCAGCCCAGCTTTGACGAAGCGGATTCGTCGCCCATCGGCGGTGCTGTGGCCGGGTGCCATGGCTGCGTTGTTTGCAGCCATGCTCCCTCGACGGAGATCAACGCAACGCCGGGACAGAATCCAGGTCGATCGGAATCGGCTCGGCAACTCGCTCGTTCCACGGACCCAAGGCGGCATTCCAACGCAGAGCACATGGCTGCAAGCGACGCACTCATGGCACCCGGCACGACGGACACAGGGTCCAAAGCGGCGTCAAGGCCGCCGCACTCCAAATGGCTCCGCCGCTGAGGGCACCGGCGGCACTTTACAGTCCCCTGCTGTTACTCGCCCCTCGCCCCTCGTCCCTCGCCCCTTTCCGTCACGGCATCCGCCTCAAAATCAACACCGTCACATCCTCCCCCGGCGCCTGCCCCCCCAGGTGCCCCGCCAGATCATCCACAACGGCCTGCAGAATCAGGTGCGCGCTCCCGTTCGGCACATCCTCCAGGTTCGCCAGAGCCCTCTCCACGCCGAACGCCTCCCCGCTCGCATTCGCCGCCGTGATCAGCCCGCTCGTAAACAGCAGCACGCTCTCCCCCGGCCCGACCTCCGCCTCCTCCAGCGGGTACTCCATCTGCGGCTGTTCCCCGATCTGCGGTGACTTCGTCCGCACCAGGTCCTCCGCCTCGCCGTTGCCGCGGATCAGGTACACCCCCGGCTGGCCGGCCGTGCTGTACCGCAGCTTCCCGCTGGCCGGGTCCAGCAGCCCCGCGAAACACCGCACCGAGTGCTGCGCCGCCGGGTCGTGTACCAGCCAGTTCAGTTCCTTCAGCACGAAGTGCGGGGCGTCCGCGTGCAGCAGGGCGATCCGATACGCCGCCCGGACCTCCGCCATCAGCACCGCCGACTCCACCCCCGCCGCCATCGCGTGCCCCAGCAGCACCGCCGCCGTACCCTTCGGCAGCCGCACCACGTCGTAGATGTCTCCGCTGCAGCTCTGCCCCGCCTGCCGGTACGCCGCCACCTCCAGGTTGTCCCACGCCGGCATTGACGGCGGGGTCAGCCGCTCCTGCACCTGCCGCGACCACTCCACGTACTGTTGCGCCTGCTTCCGGAGCACCTGCTGCTGCCCGTGCAGCAACTCGTCCAGCCGGATCCCCGCGTTGCTGCCGATCATCCGCATCGCCGCCAGGTCCGCCTTCGTGAAAAACGGCTTCCCCGGCAACCGGTCCATGTAGATCAGCCCCAGCGACGTTGGCCCCGCCGCCAGCGGCGCCGCCAGCGCGCTGCCGTACCGCGTGGCATCCGACGGCAGCAGCAGCGCCTGCTGCCGCTGCACGCACCGGTAGATCAGCATCCCCGTCTTTTCCGGCCCCTTGTACGCCCGCCCGGACGCATCGAGCGCAAACGTCACGTGCGGCTCGTGGTCCGGGTCCGTCGCCAGGCACCCCCACACCCGGTCCGCCTTGAACGCCCCGAGCACGTGCCGCGCCACCCCCTCCACCACCTCCGCCGAATTCTGCGCCCCGTACACGATCTGGTTCACCTGCCCCACCACCGGCAACGCCCACCCGTCCACCGCCACCGCGTCCGACGAACGCAGCACCGCCGTGTCCTGCGGCATCGGCCACTTCGTCGGCACCATCGTCTTGTCCGACCGCTTGACGCTCTGGATCTCCGGCTCCGTCGTCCGGGACGGCTCGTTCAGGTACACCCGCACGCTGTAGTCCGCAAAGCCGATCGTGTCCCCGTTCTTCAACCGGCTCCGGCTGTGCAGCTTCGCCCCGTTGATCGTCGTCATCAGCCGTTCATCCAGCGGGCGGATCGTCCAGCCGTACTCCCCCTCCGGCTCGAGGATCACCTGGCGCGGCCCCAGCCGCCCGTCCGGCAGGTGGATGTCGCACGACGGGTGCGAGCCGATCACGATGACGCCGCCGCTGACGTTCATGTCACTGATCATGCTGTCGCGTTCGCGAATGATGAGCCTCATAGGGCACCTGCACCGTGAAAGGGTGATCCGGAACGGCGCGGCCCACCCGCGTCTGGCGTCCCGTCTCCATTACTAGTATAAATCCAACATTTGTCAGCGACCAGAGGATCGTTCGGGATTTGTCCGGTCAGCCCCCCGGCGGGACCTGCCCCGCCGCCCTACACCGGACCCCATGGAGCCGCCACAATGCTGATTCGCGTCGGACACTCGCCGGACCCCGATGATGCCTTCATGTTCTATGCCCTCTCCGCCGGCCGGATCGACACCGGCCTGTACCGCTTCGAGCACACCCTCCAGGACATCCAGACCCTCAACGAACGCGCCACCCGGGGCGAACTCGAGGTCAGCGCCATCAGCCTCGCCGCCTTCCCCGCCGTCCAGCATCGCTACGCCCTCCTCGACCTCGGCGCCAGTGTCGGCGACAACTACGGCCCCATGGTCGTCGCCCGCCAGCCGATGACCGTCCAGGACCTCACGGGCCGGACCATTGCCGTCCCCGGCACCATGACCACTGCCTTCCTGACCCTCAATCTCCTGCTTGGCCCCGGCAAGTTCCAGTACCAGGTCATGCCCTTCGACACCATCCTGGAAGCCGTGGCAGCGGGCCGGGTCGACGCCGGCCTCATCATCCACGAGGGCCAGCTCACCTACCGCAACGACGGCCTGCACCGGGTCGTCGACCTCGGGGTCTGGTGGAAGCAGACCACCGGCCTGCCCCTGCCCCTCGGTGGCAACGTCATCCGCCGCGACCTCGGGGCCCCCGCCATGGTCGAGGTCTGCCGCCTCATCCGCGCCAGCATCGCCTATGGCCTCCAGCACCGCCCCGAGGCCCTGCGGCACGCCATGAAGTACGGCCGGAACCTCGATACCGCCCTGGCCGACAAGTTCGTCGGCATGTACGTCAACGACTACACCCTCCGCTACGGTCCCATCGGCCGCCAGGCCGTCCGTGAACTCCTCACCCGCGCCGCTACCGCCGGCCTGGTCGCCCCGGTCCCCGACTTGGAATTCATCGAGTAACGTGATATCCTGTTCAGAGTCCTGGCCTGTGGCGGGTACAGCGCGTACGGAGTCCCCGCTTCAGCGGGTCTTCACTGTTGCTGTCTACGAGCCCGAGAGGAGCGTAATCCGATGACAACCGTAATACTCATCGCCGTTGCGGTCCTGGTCGTAGTCCCTCTAAGTGGACTACGCATTGCCCGAGAGTATGAACGCGGGGTCGTGTTTCGCCTGGGTCGCTACGCGGGACTGCGCGGGCCGGGCTTGTACTGGATCATCCCTCTTGGCATCGAGCGATCTCTGACCATCGACATTCGCACGCGCACCGTGTCTGCCGAACGGCAGGAGACGATCACACGGGACAGTGTCACCGTGAAGCTCAACGCAGTACTTTGGTATCACATTGCCGACGCCGCCAAATCAGTGATTGCCGTGGCCGATTCGGGAGCGGCAACATACCAACTGGCTCTAACGAGTCTACGCAACATCATTGGACAGCATGATCTGGACGAGGTCTTGCAGGAGAGGAACAAGATCAATGGCCTGCTGCAGGAAAGTATTGCGGAGGTGACCGTACCGTGGGGCGTCGAGGTGGAGCGGTTCGAGATGAAGGACGTGGAGTTGCCGGAGGCCATGCAGGAAGTCATGGCCATGCAGGCCCAGGCGATCAGGGAAAAGAGAGCGCGGATTATCAAAGCGGAAGCAGAACTGGAAGCTTCAAGAAAGCTTGCAGACGCCGCCGAACAGATGGCGAACAATCCGGTCGCTGTGGAGTTGCGGCGAATGCATATGGTCACGGAAGTGGGGGCTGAGAACAACAGCACTACGCTGCTGATGATCCCGTCAGACTTTGTCACAATGGCCAAGAGCCTCACCCAGTATTTGGGGGAGCATGGTCAACGCAGTAGCGGGCCTCCCAAAGCCTGATGGAAACGGAGGTCCAACAATGCCCAAGAGCAGGCTCAAGAGTGATCGGATCCCATCCGATTCTTTGTCCATAAACCATTGACCATCTCCGGAGCCCCCCATGACCTCCCGTGAACGCTGGCAAGCCGTTCTCTCCGGCCGCAAACCCGATCGTTGGCCCACCGACTACTGGTCCACCGGCGAGGTGCTCGATCGCCTTCTCAAGGAACTCCGCTGCAAGGACGCCGACGAGCTGTGGAAGCGCCTCAAGATCGACCGCCCCTTCGGCATCGGCGGCACCTACCGCGGCCCCGACTTCGGCGATCGCGACATCTGGGGCCAGCGCCACGTCCAGCAGTCTTACGCCGACGGCGCCGGCATCTACGAGGAAGTCGCCGAGCACCCCCTGGCCTCGGTGCGGACCGTGGAGGACATCGCCAAATACCCCTGGCCCAACCCCGACTGGTACGACTTCTCCGATGTCAAGGCCAGACTCGCCCGGGCCGGCGACCGCATCGTCCAGGGTGGCGGCTACGAGCCCTTCCTGCTCTACTGCGGGATGCGCGGCCTCGAACAGGCCTTCGTCGACCTGCTGGAATCCCCCGAGATCGTCGATGCCGCCATCGGCAAGCTCTTCGACTTCCACTACGCCCTCAACGAGCGCCTCTTCGAGGTCGGCACCGGCCGCATCGACACCACCTACGTCGCCGAGGACCTCGGCTCGCAGCACTCGCTGCTGATGAGCCTCGACCTGATCAGCCGCATCCTGCTGCCCCGCATCCGCCGGATGATCAAACTCGCCCACGACCACAACATCAAGGTCCTCTATCACACCGATGGCGCCGCCCGCCCGGTCATCCCGCTCCTGATCGACGCCGGCATCGACGCCCTCAACCCCATCCAGTGGCGTTGTCCCGGCATGGAACGCGATGGGCTAGCCCGTGACTTCGGCAGCAAGATCGCCTTCCACGGCGCCGTCGACAATCAACAGACCCTCCCCTTCGGCACCCCCCGGGACGTCAAGAACGAGGTCCGCGAGAACGTCGAAGTCTTCGGCAACACCCGCGGCTACGTGATCGCTCCCTGCCACAACCTCCAGCCGATCACCCCGACGGAAAACATCCTCGCCCTCTACGAAGCCGCGCAGGAATACGGTGTCGTGCGATAGTGTAGTGGTTCACGCAGATTGCCTCTTATACGAGCCGCGACCGTGAGGGAGCGGGCATGGAAGACCGCATCCTAACAGGCGCCGGGTGCCATGGCTGCGTTGTTTGCAGCCATGCCGCGGGAAGTGGAAGAATCTCGGGTAGCATGCTCCTGCGCCGTTGCCGGGTGCCACGCCCGCGCCGTTTGCGGGCGTGCTTGCCCGAAGGGAAAGAACCTCGAATGCTACCACCAAGCGCCGTTTCCCGGCGGGTCCATAGTTCGCAATCTCGCCTTCAGCCGCGTCCCTGACCCCGCACTATCGTCCCCAGTGCCGCTGCCGCCTTCACTTTGACGCTGAGGATCGCTTCGAGTTCCAACTTGTCCCCTCGCTCCAGCATCTTGCGCATTCATGCCCGACCGTTTCCCGAAGGTCAGGCAGCACTGTTCTCAACAGCCCAAGTGACTCCCCTTCTGACGGGGTACATGAGAAGACTAGGGACTGGGTCAAGGGGAGTTCGAGCGCTTTGAGAAAGGCGTCGCTCAGGCCGACGTGCGTGATGTTCCCCGTCCCCAGGCTGCTGCGAAACCATGCGAACACCAGCAGGTCAACGGGGTCCAGGTCGCCGAGGAATAACACCGGCCTCTGCCCGATCACCTTGCGAATCCAGCCAAGATCCGCCTCATTGGGCAGTCCGTACCAGCCGACCACGCCAAAACCGTGACGGGCTTCATCCTCGTGGATGATCGCCGACACGATCTTCGGCTTTGTTGTGAAAATGATGGATCCCATAGCATCCGCCGGTCCGATCACGGAATACGGAAAAGCCCTTGCGCAGGCACAGAACTCGCCGTCGCCGTCATGTTCCGCGAACCAAGCCTGGATCGCCTTTGTCGAGTAGTTGTCCATGAGATCAGTCCTTGACTCAGCACGGCCGGTGTTGCCGTAACCGTTGTTACTGCCCCCTGTCCCCTGGCCCCTGCCCCCTCTCTTCCATCCCATCCAACCCCGGCCGCTCCTGCCCCAGAAACCTCCCGTGACACGCCGCGCACAGGTCATATCGAAACGCCCGGTACACGCTGTCCTCCACCTGGTCCTGGCTCTGCCGCGACAACGTCTCGATGATCTGCCGGATCTCCTGGCCGTGGTCCTTCGCCAAGTCCTCCTGGCTGATCTCGATCGGCCCTGCCGCCGCGAACGCCTCGACCTTGACGATGTACCGCCGCGCGTCGTTGGCGGTCATCCTCACCCCGCACAGGTCGCACTGGTAGACGATCATTTCGTCGGGTCCTCGCGGGTGCTACGGATTCGCGGTTCTCATCGGTGACCATTTCCGTCTGAAGGACTTGGGCAACGCGTCGAAGAACGGTGCCGGCATCCGCCTGACCGCAGCTGCGTCATTCTGCGGTACGTCACGGCCATGATGGTCGGTGTCGCCTCGCCTCGTCAATCTGTCCATGTTCATCCTCCGCCTGTGTCGCCGGCCTACCTCGGCCGCTACCCCTACCCCCGCCTCGCCTCCCACGCAGCCAGATGCGCAAGGACCTCGCTACGTCTCAGCCCCGTCAGCTGCATTATCGTCTCAATCGGCAACGCCTGCGCAAACAGACTCTCCGCAAGCCGCCGGATAGTGCCCGCCTCCGCCGCCGTCTTCGCCCGATCCGTCACAGCTGGCCGCCGCGCCGCCTCCGCGGGGTCCGCTGCCCCCGCACCCGCCGCCACGCCCCGGGTCAGCCCATGCTCCCGGCAGTACCCCATGATCTCCTCGACCAGCCGCTCCCCGTACGCCGCAACCTTCCGCTGCCCCATGCCATGCACGCCCAGCAGCTCCGCCACGCTCATCGGCCGCACCCGCGCCAGTTCTATCAGCGTCCGGTCGTGCAGTACCACGTACGCGGGCACGTCCTGCTCGACGGCGATCTGCCGCCGTACCTGCCGCAGGTGCTCGAACAGCCCGTCATCCACCCCTTCCCACCGCTCCGCCGACACGGCCTCGCCTCGGCCCGCCTTGCCCTTCTTCTTCTCCCGCTGTATCCGCTCCTTCTTCTTCGGCTGCACCAGCCGCACCTTCCGGCTGCCCTTGAGTACCTCCCACGAAGCCGGGTTCAGCTGCAGCACCGGCATCTCTCCGTCGCTCCGCGCCAGCAGCCCCTGGTCGAGAAGCTGATACGTGTAGCTTTGCACGGTCTTTCGCGGCACGTCGCGCAGCAGCCCGTACGTCGAGAGTTTGTCGTGCCTGAGCTTCTGGATCCGCTCCGTCTGCGCCCCCACCAGCACCTCCACCACGTGGCCCACGCCGAACCGCTCCTGCACCCTCGCCACGCACGAGAGGATCTTCTGCGCGGTGACGGTGGAATCCCCCACGTCTTCCACCTCCCCCAGGCACGTGTCGCACGCCCGGCAGTTCGCCTCCGCGTACCCCTGCCCGAAGTACTCCGATAGCGCCTTGTGCCGGCAGTCCGTGGCCTGCGCGAATCCCCGCATCCGCCGCAGCAGCCCCAACTGCACTGCCAGGTGCCTGGCCGCCGCCTCGGCATCCTCCGCCTCCTCGGCGCTCTTCTTGATGACCCGCTCCAGCCGCATCACGTCCGCCTGCGAGTACAGCAGCACGCATTCGGCCGCCAGCCCGTCCCGCCCCGCCCGCCCCGTCTCCTGCTGGTAGTTCTCGATGCTCTTGGGCAGACACGCGTGGATCACCGCCCGCACGTTGCTGCGGTCGATGCCCATCCCGAACGCGATCGTCGCCACGATCACGTCCGTCTGCTCAGCCGCGAAGCGCTCCTGCGTCGCCCGGCGTTGGTCCGCCGCCATCCCCGCGTGGTAATGCTCCGCCCGGATCCCCGCCCCGCGCAACGTCTCCGCCAGCCACACCGTGTCCTTGCGCGACAGGCAGTACACGATCCCCGCCTCCCGCGGATGCCGCCGCAGCACCTCGATGATCTGCTTCTCCTGGTCCACCTTCGGCAGGATGCGGTACGTCAGGTTCGGCCGGTCGAACGTACCCACCAGCACCGCCGGGTCGCGCAGCTTCCAGCTGCGCGACGATGTCCTCCCGCACCCGCGGCGTCGCCGTCGCCGTGTACGCGTGGAGGCTCGCCGACGGGAACCGCTCCCGCAGCACCGCCAGCTGCCGGTACTCCGGCCGGAAATCGTGCCCCCACTGGCTGATACAGTGCGCCTTGTCCACCGCGAACGAGTGTATGCCCGCCCGCCCCGCCATCCCGAGAAACCACGGTGTGACCGCCCGCTCCGGCGAGACGTAGATCAGCCGGTACTCCCGCTCGCAGATGCCCCGTTCCACCCGCTGCCGTTCCTCCGCCGCCAGGTTCGAGTGCAGCGCCGCCGCCGGATATCCCAGCTGCCGCAGCCCATCCACCTGGTCCTTCATCAGCGCGATCAGCGGCGAAACCACCACGTCCATCCGCCCCGCCACCAGCGGCGGCACCTGGTAGCACAGGCTCTTTCCCCCGCCCGTCGGCATCACCACCAGCGCATCCCGCCGCCCCAGCCCCGCCGCGATCGCCTCCGCCTGCAGCGGCCGCAAAGACTCATACCCCCACACGCGCCGAAGCACCTCCGGCACGCGAGGATCAGGTTCGATGCCTGCGATTTGTGGCTCCTGCTTCATAGGCAGACAGCACCCTATCGCTGCCTTGGCCAGCTGGCAAGATGACCACTGCAATGGGTGCGTTCGGAAATCCGGGAGCGCTAGTGGAACCACGGAGGCACGGAGACACGGAGAACAACCACATTTCACAGGGATAGACAGGATGAACAGGATGAATCTGGGAAAGACGTGGAACCGGGACGGTTTCCTCTCCTATCCTGTCTATCCTGTTCATCTCTGTGAGTTCTGTCTTTCCCCGTGCATCCGTGGTTCGATACACAGCTCCAGATAGAATGCGACGCCAGCGCGAACCGGGTATACTCTCCATGTGGCCCCTCGCGCCGGGCGGTCCGGCGCGATCCTGGCAAACCCGGGCCCCCCCGGAGACCATCCCGTGATCGTCCGTGAGCCCGCCGTAGCCGGTGGCTTCTACCCCGCCTCGCCCGAGGCCTGCCGCGAGCACATCGAGCAACTCGCCCCCCGCGACCTCGACCTGCCCTCGCTGCCCGATACGATCCGCGGCGGCATCGCCCCCCACGCCGCCTGGGTCTTCAGTGGCCGGGTCTGTGCAACCGTCCTCGCCGCCGTCGCCGCCCGCGCAGCCCATGCCCCGCCCGCTACCTTCGTCCTCTTCGGCGCCTCGCACCGCCGCCTCCGCCACGCCGCCGTCCTCTTCGCCGAGGGTGCCTGGTCTACCCCCCTGGGCCTGGCCCACATCGACGCCCGCCTGGCCGAGCGCGTCCTCAGTTCCACCTCCCTGGTCGAGGACGACTCCTACCCGCACCAGGACGAGCACAGCATCGAGGTCCAGGTCCCCTTCATCCAGTATTTCTTCCCCCGGGCCCGCATCTTGCCCATCCTGGTGGAGCCCTCAACCCGCGCCCCCGAGATCGGCCGCGCCGTCGCCCGCGCCGTTCAGCTCAGCGGCGGCAGCGCCGTCTACCTCGGCTCCACCGACCTGACCCACTACGGCCCCAACTACGGCTTCCTGCCCGAAGGCGCTTCCGACCGCGGCCTCGCCTGGGCCAAGGACGTCAACGACCGCCGCCTGATCGAACTCATGCGCCTCATGAAGGCCGACCAGGTCGTCCCCGAGGCCGCCGAACACCACAACGCCTGCGGCAGCGGCGCCATCGCCGCGACCCTCGCCGCCTGCAGCCTCGCCGGCGCTAGCCACGGCCTCCTTCTGGCTCACGTAACCAGCCACGAGGTCGCCCGCTCGATGCACATGCCAACCGGCTACGACGCCGTCGGCTATGCCGGCATAGTCTTCGGCTGATCAACTTGGAGACCCCCGTGTTCCGGCGAAGCAAACCGCAGTTTCAGATGACCGTCGAGCAGTGCCTCGCCGCCGTCGTCGTCCGCAACCCCCGGGCCGTCCCAAAGGACCTCCCCGAAGGCCGCATCGAGCTGTCCTTGCCCTATCGCAAGCCCTGGGTCATCCGCATCTTCTGCCGTCCCGACCGCAAGACCTTCCTTCGCCGCTTCGAGCTCGACCCGATCGGCGCCGACCTCTGGCGCCTCATCGACGACCGCCAAACCGTCCGCGACCTCGTCGATCACCTGGCCCGCGCCCGGAACCTCGATCCCAGCCAGGCCCGGGACGCCATGATCTCCTACCTGCAGATCCTGATGACCCGCGGCCTGGTCGGATTAGTCCTGAGTCCTGAGTGCTGAGTCCTGAGTGAACAGCAGTGGCGGCGGGGTCATCGGCTGTCTGTTTCCAGCTGCTTGGCCAGGGATGCGCGAAGCCCGCCGAGAATCTTGGCAAGCTCCTGTCCCTGGTTCATCAGCCGTTCGAAAACCTCGGCTTCAATGTAGCAGTTGTCGAGTGCCACGTACAGGTGTGATCGCGCCTCCGCGCAAGACGCCTTTGCGACGGAGACGAACTGGTGGAACTCACGAAGCCGACCCCGCTCGAAGCCCTCGGCAGTGTTAGCCATGGCGGAAACAGCCGCATCACGTATCTGGTCACGCAGCCCCGGATCCCTCTTGAACTCGGGCCGGCGGGTCACTGCGTAGATCTCCTTTACCCAAGCCCTAGCTTTTTGCCAGGCAATCAGATCCTCGAAACGATCAACACGATCCACGTGGATGCTCCTTCGGGCTGTCGAACATCTCCTCTCCAATGCTGCTGGTGTTACTCGCAGTTCAACACGCGGAACTCAGAACTCAGAACTCAGGACTCAGCACTCAGGACTCAGCACTCAGAACTCAGGACTCAGCACTCAGAACTCAGGACTCAGCACTCAGGACTCAGGACTCAGCACTCAGGACTCAGGACTCAGGACTCAGGACTCAGGACTCAGGACTCAGCACTCAGGACTCAGGACTCAGCACTGTCGTTACGGCTTGAACGGCGCCCCCAGCGCCGCCATCCGCTGCCGGATCCGGTCCCGCACCGCCGCCGCCTTCTCGAACTCCTCCGCCGCCACCGCCTCCGCCAGCTCCTCGTGCAGCGTCCGCGCGATCGAGTGGTCCTTGCGGATCTGCTCAGCGAGCCGTACCAGCCTCCCAGCCGTCGGGTCCCGGCGCATCACGTCCTCGTCCCCGCGATCCCGGTAGGCCCGCCCGAGCCGTTCCAGCCCCACCTGGATCGCCTCCAGCGCCTCCTCCGGCTCGTCGCGGCACAGCCAGTATTGCCCCGTCCCCAGCGTCCGATGCCCCAGCACGAACCCCCGGTACTGCTCGTGCGCCTCCACGAACTCCCGGTCCGCGTTGTGCTCCCGGATGAAGTCCATGATCGCCAGGTTGTGGTCCGCGTCCCGCACCACCCGCGCATAGTCAGTCTGCCGCCCGCTCCTTCGCCCCCAGCCGCCGATGCGCCTCCGCGATCGACAATAGCGCGATCCGCCGGTGATAGTACTGCATGATCTCCCGGTCCAGCTCGTACCACTGCTCCTTGCTGATCGCCTGCTTCTGGCCCTCCGCCAGCTCCCGCAGATGCGCCAGCAGCGACTCGTGCCCCTGCGGCGCCGCCCCGTCCGGTCTGCCGTCCGCGTACATCTGCAGCAATCCCATCGGGATCCGCAGCTGGATCTGCTCCCGCCCGTCGGTCCCCGCGATCCACCGCGCCGAGACCATCTCCGGTTCCAGCGTCCACGATTCCAGGATCGGCCAGATGTCCCGCTCGTCGTCCATCGGGACCCCCTCCGGGTTTGTCGCCTCTTCACCCATGCCGCGCCCTTTCATCCCCCACCGATCTCACCCCTCACTGGTTCCTGCCGATGCCGTTGCAGTTCCCTGAACCCTGAACCCCGAACCCTCGTCTGTCGTTCCTCCCTGTCTCCTTGTCTCCCCCTCTGTCGTTCGCTTCCTTCCCCGGCACCGGATCATACCCCCACCCCCCGCCCGGCCGGCACCGCAGCACCCGCTTCACCCCCAGCACCATCCCATGCCACGGCCCGTGTATCCGCACCGCCTCGATGAAGTACTCGCTGCACCCCGGCACGTACCGGCAGCTGCCCACCGTCAGAGGCCGGACCACCGCCTGGTAGCACCGAACTCCCGCGATCATCACGCCCGCCACGAACCGCTGGATGTACGGCGCCATCTCCCGCATGACTCACCCACCAACAACGCCCAACAGTCAACGACTTACCGCTAACAGTTAACCGTTAACAGTTGACCGCTGACCGCTGACTGCTGACGGTTGACTGTCTTCCCGCAAGTCTATGTCCCGCTTGCCACTCCGGCAAACTGGTCATCCCCGCCCGCCCCAGATATTATACGGGACACCATGTTTTCCTTCCGAACCACAGACCGCTGTCATAAGACCGCCGCCCGCGCGGGCTGGCTATCGACCCCTCACGGCACTGTCCAGACCCCCGCCTTCATGCCCGTCGGCACCCGCGGGGCCATCAAGGGGGTCACTACCCGCCAACTCCGCGAGACCGGCACCGAGATCATGCTCGCCAATACCTACCACCTCGCCCTCCGACCCGGCGAGGCCCTCGTCGAGCGCCTCGGCGGCCTCCACAAGTTCATAGGCTGGGACGGCCCCATCCTGACCGATAGCGGCGGCTTCCAGGTCTTCTCCCTCGATGAACTCCGCCAGGTCGACGACCACGGCGTCACCTTCCGTTCGACCATCGATGGCGCCTGGCTGCGACTCACCCCCCCGCGGGCCGTCCAGATCCAGAACAGCCTTGGCGCTGACATCATCATGGTCCTCGATGTCTGCCCCCCAGCCCACGCCTCCGTCCGCGAGATGATCGCCGCCGTTCGCCGCACCCTCATCTGGGCCGAGCAGTGCCGTACCGCCCATCAGCGCCCCGACCAGTGGCTCTTCGGCATCGTCCAGGGCGGTCTCGATGACCATCTGCGGTACGCCTGTCTCAAGGACCTCGCCGCCATGGACTTCCCCGGCTATGCCATCGGGGGCCTCTCCGTCGGCGAACTCCCCTCCCACATGCACCGCATCCTCCAGTGGCTGGGCCCCGCCTTGCCCTCCCATAAGCCTCGCTATCTCATGGGCGTAGGCCGCCCCATCGATATCGCCGAAGCCGTCGCCTGCGGCCTCGACATGTTCGACTGCGTCATGCCGACCCGCAATGGCCGCAATGGATACGCCTTCACCTCGATCGGCCCCATACGACTTCGCAACAACCGCTGGGCCCGCGACCCCGACCCCCTCGACCCGGCCTGCTCCTGCTACACCTGCACCCGGTTCAGCAAGGCCTATCTCCGCCACCTGATCGTGGCCGGCGAAATGCTGGGCCCCGTCCTGGTAAGTCTGCACAACTTGCATTATTATCAAGACCTGATGGCGAAAATCCGCCAGGCCATTCGTACCGGCTGCTTCGCCGACTGGCTCGACCAGTTCCGCGCCAGCCCTGCGGCCTGTGCCGGCCCCAATGGCCTGGATGATGCCGCCTCTTCGCCGTTGTAGTTGCTGCCGTTGCTGTTACTGACGACTGACAACTGACAACTGGCAACTGAGAACTGACAGAGAGGACCAACCATGCTGGATTCAATCTTGGCTGCATCGACAAGCGCCGCGACCCTCGTGCTCGCCACGCCGACCACTACCCCCAGCGGCGGTGGCGGCGGAGGTGCCGACGGCATCCCGCCGATCCTGCTGATCGTCGTGATCATCGCCATCTTTTACTTCGTGATGTTCCGCGACCAGCGCAAGAAGCAGGGCAGCCGCAAGCAGATGCTCGCGAACATCAAGAAGGGCGACAAGGTATTGACAATCGGCGGGGTCTTTGGAACCATTGTCGGTATTAAGGACAACGAGATGACGATTAAGGTCGACGAGGCCAATAACACCAAGATCACCTTCGCTCGCAGTGCCGTCGACCGCGTCCTGACCGAGCAGGAGTCCAAGTAGCGTTACCCGTTAGCCGTTACCCGATTTGTAACCCGAATGAAGAGCAACCTGCCCATCCAAGCCGCCGACCCTGACCGGTCGACCCGCACGGGCCGCCGACCCGGCCTCAGCCCCGCTGCACGCGGGCTGGGTGCCCTCTTGGCCGTTGCCCTCTTCGGGGCCCATACCTTCCAGCCGGTTATCGGACTCGTCGAGGTCCGCCAGGCCGCCAAATCGGCCAAGCCTGCCACCGACCGCCCGACCCCCGGCCCCGCTGACCCCAGGCCCGCTGCCCCGCAGCCCGTCGTCGTCAGTATCCACGCCTGGCAGTGGTACCAGCACGCCGGCGAACTCTGGCCCGTATTCGTCTTCCAGCCGACCATCAGCGCAGATTCCAACGGCGGCGCCCGGCTGACCTCCTCAAAGACCTTCCATGCGGGCCCCCTGGACCTGCCCCTCTCCTCGCTCGCCTGGATCCTGCCCGCCCCGCTCACCTTGCGGTACCTGGCGCAGGACCCCGGCCAGCCCCCGGTCCTCAGGCTCTCCTGGTGCCGCCAGGTCTGCCCCACCGGCCCGCCCCTGGCCTGACCGTCCGTCTGCTCGTGTCTTTCAAGTTGTAAGACCTTGCACTGCAAATCCCTGGAGCAATCCGGCCCGCTGGCCGATTCCATTTGCAGTCATAAAGTTCCCGCAAAACAAGGGGCTATCCGAATGAACAAAAGCAACCTTTGGCTCAGGCTCAGTGGCGTCCTCCTCATGTGCCTCCTGTGCGCCTATTACATCTATCCGGTCAGCCAGAAACTCAAACTGGGCATCGACCTCGATGGCGGCTACAGCTTGCTCTACGAGATCGATGACACCGGCCTGCACGATTTCGAGAAGAGCAAACTCGCCAACCAGGTCATCGAGGTCCTCAAGAAGCGCGTCGACCCCGACAACGTCCGCAACCTCGTCTGGCGCCCGATCGGCGCCAATCGCATCGAGATCCAGATGCCTCGCCCCTCCAGCGAGATCATCGATAGGCGCAAGGCTTTCGATAACCACTTCGCCCAGCTCGAGAAGACCAACCTCACCGTCGCTACCCTCTACGATGCCCTCCGCAGCCCGCAGCGACAGCAGTCCCTCGAGGCCATGGCCACGTTCGACCCTCAGCGGACCCCCCTGATCCAGCCGCTCATCCAGGCCTACGACGCCAATGCCGAGGCCCGCAAGGCCGGCAACGGCGAGGCCGCCCAGAAGTCCCAGGCCGACCTCGACCGTGCTATCGACGGCCTCCTGGCTACCAACTTCCCCATGCAGAAACTCATGGATGCCCTCGAGTCCGGCGGGCCCCAGGCTACCCAGGTCCCTGCCCAGCTCCAGGAGAAGTATCCCGCCCGTAAGGACCTCATCGCCTCCCTGGTCGCTTCGTACGGCGACTGGTCCAAGGTCAAGAGCGGCCTCGATGACCCCTCCGACCTCCGCCGCCTCCTCCGCGGCGCCGGCGTGCTCGAGTTCCGCATCCTGGCCGAGCAGGGCGACCCCGACATCCAGCAGTACGTCCAGCAACTCCAGGAACGCGGCCCACGCATCCGCAAGGGCGACGTCTACGGCTGGTTCCAGGCCAAGGAAGAGGAGTTCGGCCGCCAGTCCACCCACATCGCCCGCAAGTACGGCGACAAACTCTACGTCCTGGCCAACCTCTCCCCCGAAAAGGGCCTCGCCGCCGGCGGTGCCCACCCCTGGAAACTCGTCAAGGCTACCCCCCGATACGACCTCCAGCACACCGGATTCGCCGTCGATTTCCAGCTCGATGAGTACGGCGGCCAGCTCTTCGGCGACCTGACCGCCCACAACCTCCACAAGCGCCTCTGTATCCTCCTGGACAACGAGGCCATCTCCGCCCCCGTCATCCAGAGCCGCATCGGCAGCAGCGGCCAGATCACCGGCAACTTCAGCCAGGAGAAGGCCCAGGAACTCGCCCAGACCCTCAACGCCGGTGCCCTCCCGGCCCGGCTCAAGGAACCCCCCGTCTCGATCCGCAGCGTCGGTTCCACCCTCGGGGAGACCAACCGCAACATGGGCCTGCGGGCCTCCAAGCTCGGCCTCATCGCGGTCGTCGTCTTCATGGCCATCTACTACCTCTTCGGCGGCCTCATCGCCGACCTGGCCGTGGGCATCAACCTTCTGATCACCCTCGGCATCATGGCCGCCTTCGAGGCGACCTTCACCCTGCCCGGTGTGGCCGGCTTGATCCTCTCGGTCGGTATGGCCGTCGACTCCAACGTTCTGATCTTCGAACGTTTCCGCGAGGAGCAGGAACGCGGCGCCACCCTCCGACTGGCCATCAAGTACGGCTACGAACGCGCCTGGCGGACCATTCTGGACTCCCACGTGACGACGCTGATCTCCTGCGCCATCCTCTACTACTTCGGTAGCGAGGACATCAAGGGCTTCGCCCTCGTCCTGGGACTCGGCCTGCTGGCCAACCTCTTCACCGCCGTCTTCATGACCCGCTGGATCTTCGACCTGCTCCTCTCGTACGACCTCATCAAACGCCTGCCCATGCTCCACCTGATCAAGCACGCCAACATCGACTGGTGGGGCCTGAAGCGCTGGTTCCTCCCCGTCTCCTCCGTGATCGTGCTCGCCAGCCTCGTGCTCTACTTCTCCCGCGACCCCCAGACCCTCTATGACATCGAGTTCCTCGGCGGCACCAGCGCCCAGATCGAACTCAAGCAACCCGGTTCCATGACCGACGAGCAGGTCCGCCAGATGGTCACCGACCCCAATACCCGCAATTCCGCCGTCGGCTGGCTCAAGGATGCCGCCGGCGTGATGGACAAGGTCGCCCAGTCCGGTGTCACCCAGCTCGGGGCCGGCCTCTTCCAGGTCCAGGCCCTCGCCGGCTCCCAGCCTGACCTCCACTCCCGCCAGCTCAAGGCCTTCATCGAGGCCTTGAATATCCCGACGGTCGAGAAGAACGGCGTCCAGGAGAACGGCCCGCGGTCCATTACGATTGCCACCGCCGCCTCCGCCAACGCCGGCGTCGACACCGTCAAGACCATGGTCGCCGACGTCGCTATCCACCTCCGCAAGGCCGCCGACAAGATGGTCGCTGCCCAGGTCCAGACCGTCCGCGAGTCCGACAACCCCGCTGACAAGGACAGCCTCTTCGAGATCGTCACCACCGAGACCAGCGAGTACATCGTCCGCGAGGCCATCGTCGCCGTCGCCGGCGACAAGCTCAAGGTCCAACGGGCCGTCGAGTCCATCCCCCGCACCAACCCCCAGGACAACAACGTCCCCTACTTCCCGATCGTCAACAAGGAGCTCGGCCAGGACATCCACGACAACAGCATCCCGCCGGCTGACGTCCGCGAGTACCTCGGCGGCGTGGCCCTCGTCATGGACGACCTCAAGCCCGCCATCTCCACCCAGAACCTCGCCCAGCGCCTCAAGGAGATGCGCCTCCAGCCCGACTTCGAGCACTACGCCTGGCGGCAGTTCCAGGTCATCGGTCTCAAGCAGGCCGGCGTCGACGAGGAGTCCAAGGCCAAGGACCCGACCTACTCCTCCGTCGCCATCGTCGTGACCGACCCCAACGCCACGTACGATGAGGGCCGCAGCCTCTGGGAGGGCCAGCTCGCCCAGCCCGAACTCTACCTCGCCAAGGCCGCCCTCAACACCGAGCGGACCCTCCGCAAGGTTGTCCAGTTCGCCCCCCAGGTCGCCGCCCAGACCCAGCAGCGGGCCTTCGTCGCCCTCGTCCTGGCACTCTTCGGCATCTCCACCTACATTTGGATCCGGTTCGGCACCATCCGCCACGGGATGGGCGCCGTCCTCTCCCTCTTCCATGACGTTGCCATCGGTATGGGCGCCATCGCTCTTTCGGCGTTCATCGCCTACACCGCCGTCGGGTGCGCACTGCTCATCGGCGACTATAAGATGAACCTGACCCTCGTGGCCGCCCTGCTTACCCTGGTCGGCTACTCCCTCAACGACACCATCGTCGTCTTCGACCGAATCCGCGAGACCAGCGGCCGCATGCGCCAGATGAATTCCACCATCATGAATGCCGCCATCAACCAGACCCTCTCGCGTACGATCCTGACCTCCCTCACCGTCTTCATGGTCGTCATCATCATGTACGTCGTGGGCGGCCCCGGCATTCAAGGTTTCGCCTACGTCATGACGATTGGTACCGTAGTCGGTACGTATAGCTCGATTGCCATTGCCTCGCCGCTGTTGCTGCTGTTCACCAACAGGAGCACCCGCCGCGACAATGCCTCGAGCCAGACCAAGAAGGTCCAGAACGTCACCGCCAGGTGACCTTCAGGACCGCTGCGAAGGCAAATACCCAGTCCGGGTGGCATGGTCCTGCTTCGTTGCAGGACCATGTCACTCGCGGCTGACCCCTTTGACCGATTGGATGGGTCGTAGTTACAGACAAGGACGTTCTGACATGCGCACGGATGTGAAAGTAGGCCTCTTTCTCGGCGTCGCGGCACTCCTCCTGGCTGGCTGGATGTACTGGCCCTCGGCCGTTCCCTCGACTCGGACAGTGCCCGTCGGCGACCTCGGCCGCCCGGTCACCGTGACCCTCGATACCCCGCAGCGACCCGCTGCCTCCCGTACCCCCCCGACCGTCGAGCCCCTGCCGACCGCCGCGGCCCCCGGGCCCTTCTCCCCGCAGGCCGCCGTGGCTAACGTCCCGCTCCGGCCGACCGAACCCCTCGCCCCGGCTGCGCCACCCCTGACCCCCTCTGCCGACGTCCCGGCCTCAGCCGCCCCGACGGCCTCCGCCTCCCCCGAGGTCCCGGGTCGGGCCACCATTGGCCGCTCTCCCCTCCTGCACGTGGTCAGGACCGGCCAGACCCTCGAACAGATCGCCGACGAATACTACAAGCAGGACGGCAAGCCCTACGACCAGGCCGCCATGGTCAACGTCCTTCGCCAGGCCAACCCCCAGGTGGCCAAGGGCAAGCAGCTCCCGTCCGGGCGTCAAGATCCGCATCCCCGACCCCGATAGCATCCCGGTCGCCCAGTCCTCCCGGGCCGCCCCGACCAGTGCCGTTCCCGCCGCCGCCGCTGCCTCCCTGGCGACCGTCGCCCCCGCGGCTGCGCCTGCAGCCGCCGCCCCGACCACTCAGCCCGCCGGTTCTCGTAGCCGGCTCCCGTGAATACACGGTCCAGCGTGGCGACACCCTCTATTCCATCGCCAATAAGCAGCTCGGCAGCCCCAAGCGGTGGCACGAGGTCCTCGACCTCAATACCGTCGCCCTGGGCGGCAAGCCCCAGGGCCTCCGCCCGGGCCAGACCCTCCGCCTGCCCAGCTGACACCCAACTGCCTGTAGCGTAACAGCCGATACCCCGGCGGCCAGACCCAAAAGGTCTCGCCGCTCGTCCTTTTGCGGCCCACCCGTCCGACATATGATCTAGCGGTCCGTTATACGTGTGTTGATGGGTGCCACCCGCCCTGTTTGCGGGCGTGCTGCCGGCAGGACGAGCTTCGTGTCTCCGGAACCCATCAAATCATCCGTCTCGGACCACGACCCGGGTGAAACGCCCGCGTCTCTTGCGGGCGTGCTTCGGTTGCGGGATACGCCTCCTTGCGGCTGGAGTCGTTGTCGCTCTTGTGTCTCTTGTGCCTCTTTGTGGCTGCATTCGTTGTCGTTCCTGTGCCTCTTTGTGGCTGGAGACGTGCGATGTCGGACAAGCAATCCCAACCCACCCTCAACGGCAAACCCCTCTACATCGGCCCAGCTGGCTGGTCCTACGACGACTCCAAGGGCATCGTCTACCCCGACGCGGGCACCCGCTTCGACGTCCTCTCCTACGTCTCGCAGTTCTACAACACCCTGGAAGTCAACGTCTCCTTCTACCGCTTCGTAACCAAACGCATGAGTGATTCCTGGGTCCGCCGCGTCGCCGACCCCAATAACTTCCAGTTCACCTACAAGCTCAACCAGCGCTTCACCCACTCCCGCGTCGAACCCTACACCCCCCGGGACGTTCCGTGAGTTCAAGGACGGCATCGTCCCCGCCGCCGAGGCCGGCATGCTCGGTGCCCTGCTCGCCCAGTTCCCCTGGTCCTTCCGCTACGACGACGACTCGATCGACCACCTCAAGCGGATCAAGCACGACTTCGGCGAGTACCCCCTCGCCGTCGAGGTCCGCCACAAGAGCTGGGAGCACCCCGACGCCGCCACCACCCTCCGCGACCTCGGCCTCAACCTCTGCACCGTCGATCAGCCGCGCTTCGCCTCCAACATCGGCCCGCTCGATGTCACCACCGGCCCCATCGCCTACGTCCGCCTGCATGGCCGCAACTCCGCCAAGTGGTTCGCCGACGAGATCGAGTCCTGGGAGCGTTACGACTACTTCTACCCCCAGGCCGAATTGGAAGAGATCTCCCAGCACGTCCGCAAGGTCGCCGAATCCGCCGACCGCATCTTCGTGATCGCCAACAACCACTACAAGGGCCAGGGCGCCGCCAACGCCCTCCAGCTCCGCCACATGCTCACCAATGAGCTGGTCGATGTGCCCCCCACGATGCTCAAAGCCTACCCCGACCTAGCCAAGATCGCCCGCACCCCTCCCGCCCCCCGCCACGAGCAAACCCGGCTCTTCTGAGTGGACGTTGCCGTTGCGTTGTCGTGGTTGTTGACGAGCCCGAAGCGCCAGCGAGGGTATCCGTTGCCGTTGCCGTGGATGTCATTCCGAACCCCCTCAAGTGGCTGTAAGGAGAACAACCGCCCACGGGGGTGAGGAATCTAGTCTTTGACGTCCGCGGCCCCGTCCCCCGGCGTCAGTCGCGTCCCTGTTGTTTGGCCGATCCGTCGTTCTCAGCGTCCTCCGCGCCTCTGCGGTGCAATTAGCCGTTGCCGTTCTTGTGTCTTGTTGCCCCTGTGCCTCTTGTGCCTCTTCGCGGCTGACCTGCCGTTGCCGTTGCCGTCGCCGTAGCCAGCCGACCATCAGCAGTCTATAATGTTATAAGCCCTCACACCTGAGTCAGCAGGCGGTACGGACCCTGGTTGGCCGCGCCCTGACGCTTTGTGCGATCGCAAAAGGAGTGCTGCCCATGCTCGCCATGCCCCTGACCTTCTGGCTTGTCGCAGTCGGAGCCCCCCTGGGTATCGTGACCTGGTGGTTCCTGTCCCGGTACGAGCGAACACACCCCATACCTTCCCGCAGACGGAATCGCTTCTATTGACGGTCTCCACCACGTATCGACAGCAGGACGCCGCCGATGCCGATACCCGCCGCCGTTCGCTGTCATTCCGAACTCCCTCCGGTGCGTGCCGGTGGAAGGGCCGCCCTCGGGGGTGAGGAATCTCGTCTTTGAAGTCCGCGGCACCTTCCCCTGGCGCCAGCCGCCGTTGCTGTCTTCGCTCAGTACTCAGGACTCAGCACTCAGGACTCCCGTTGCCGTTCGACCCGCGACCCGCGTCCCGCGACCCCTCCTCTCGCCGTTGCCGTTGAACCTCCCCGCCCATCCGGCTATCCTGCACCTATCGACAGTAGCCGTTCGTGTGGCCTTCGCGTAGGGCTGGGCCCCGCCCGCCACAACCCGCGCGGATGGTCGCCCGGGCGCCCACGTCGTCCCGGAGCAAGCAGTCATGGGTAACGCAGTGACAACGGATGGCACTCCACAATACGAATACGACGTCTTCATCTCCTACAGCTCAAAGGACGAGCAGTGGGTCCACGGCGACCTCCTCCCGCGTCTGGAGAAGGCTGGCCTAGGGGTCTGCATCGACTACCGCGACTTCCGCCCCGGCCGCGCCGCCGTCCTCAACATGGAGCAAGCCGTCCTCGCCAGCGCCAAAACCCTCCTGGTCCTCACCCCCGACTATTTTGGGAGCGGCTGGACGAAGTTTGAGAATCTCCTCGCCCAGACCCTCGACCCCGGCACCGATGCCGAACGCCTCATCCCGTTGCTCAAGGCCAAGTGCGACCTTCCCCCGCGGATCAAGATGCTCACCTACGTCAACATGGCCGACCCCGAAGACCCCGCCATCTCCTGGCGCCAGCTCCTCACCGCCCTCGGCGCCCCGCCCACGCCCGAGCCGCCGGCCGTCCCCACCTACGCCGGCTGGTCCCTCGTCCACCCGTATCCCATGCCGCCGAACTTCACGGGCCGCCTCGCCGAGCGCCAGATGCTTACCGATTGGCTCACCGCCGACCCTGCTCACCCCCTCCTGGTCCTCCGTGCCCTCGGCGGCTTCGGCAAGAGCGCCCTCTGCTGGCACTGGGTCCTCCACGACGTGTCCCCAGCCGCCTTCCCCCGCGTCCTCTGGTGGTCCTTCTACGAAACCCAGGCCACCTTCGACGCCTTCACGACCACCGCCCTAGCCTACCTCGGCGCCGATCCATCCAACCTCGGCCCCCGCCAGCGAGCCGAAGCCCTCGTCACCCTCCTCCGCCAGCCCGGCACCCTCCTTGTCCTCGACGGCTTCGAACGCGAACTCCGTGCCTACAGCGGCATGGCCGCCGCCTACCAGGGTGACACCCCCGGCGCCCCGATCGGCGGCCGCGAGTGCGACTGTGTCGATCCCTTCGCCGAATGGTTCCTCCGCGCCGTCTCCACGCTCCCCGGCCTCCGATCCAAGGTCCTGCTCAACACCCGCCTCCGCCCCCGGCCCGTCGAAACGAACGGCACTCTCCTGGTCCACTGCCGCGAGGAGGAGCTCCTCCAGATGCACCCCGCCGATGCCGTCGCCTTCTTCCTCGCCCGGGGCATCCGCGGCACCCGTGCGGAGATCGAATCCGCCTGCACCCCATACGGCTACCACCCGCTCAGCCTCGCCCTCCTGGCTGGCCTGATCGCCACCGACCCGCGCCAACCGGGCGACATCGCCGCCGCCGCCCGCCCCGATGTCTCCGGCAGCCTCACCCAGCGTCAGAACCACGTCCTCCAGTGCGCCTGCGACAGCCTCTCTCCCGCCAGCCGCCTCCTCCTGGGCCGGATCGCCTGCTTCCTCGCCTCCGTACCCTACGAAGCCCTCAGCGCCATCGCCAAAGCCGCAAAGGGCGCCGAGGACCCCGACCTCGACCCCGCCCTTCGCGACCTCGTCCACCGCGGCCTCCTGCACCACGACCACAAGACCACCCGCTACGACCCGCATCCGATCGTCCGTTACCACGCTTACGTCCGTCTAACTGAAGGTGACCGCACCACTACCCATACCGCCGCCCGCAACTACTTCGCCGCCGTCCCGAAACCCGAGAAGGTCCGCACCCTGGACGACCTCCTTCCCGTCGTCGAGCTGTACCACCACACCGTCCGGGCAGGCCGGTTCGACCAGGCATTCGAGCTGTTTTGTCGTCGGATCGCTAACGGCGCCTACTTCAAGCTCGGCGCCTACCTCCTCTCCATCGAGCTGCTCTGGACCTTGTTTCCCGACGGCAAAGACCGCCCGCCACGCCTCAAAAACGAGCGTGACCAGGCGTGGGCGCTGAACGACTTGGCAGCCGATTACGCCCCAATCGGCCAGCCGCGTCGGGCCGTCACGCTCCGAGAACGAGCCAAGATCATCGCTCAGAAGAAAGGCGACAAGAAAAACATCGCCATCGCTCTAAGCGGGCTGGGCGACGTCCAACTCAGGCTCGGATCCTTCGCGGAAGCGGAATCGAACCTCCGCCGCGGTATCGTACTGGACCGCGATATCCCGGAAAGATACGCCGAAGCGCGGGGCCACGCGAGACTGGGCCTCGTCCTGGCCTGCCGGGGCGCGGCAGACTGACTCCGGCGCTGCACTGACAACGGCTTTGTCATCCTTTGAGAATCTCAAAAACACATACGGCCAAGGTATCGTCTGGGCCTATCGTGCCCAGGGCGGCCTCTTGCAACTCCGCGCAACCGCGCCCGATCCCTCCCTCCCGTCCACATTACATGCAAACCGCCCCCCGTATGCGAACGACGGCCTCCCGACCGAGATCCTCGCTGCCGCACGTCGTGTCCAGGAGTTGGTAAATGAGGCAGGGCGCACCGGATATCTCCTTCGAGCTCCAGAACGTCCGCGCCCACTGGCTCCTCGGCGCCGCCCACCGCAACAACGGCCACCTCGTCGACGCCGACACCCACCTGACTGAGTCCCTCACTCGTTGCCGTCGCATCAACCTGGTCGAGTTCGAACCCGACATCCTCATCGACCTCGCCGCGCCTCCGCCGCGACACCGCCCAGCCCGACGAAGCCCAGTCCCTCGCCACCGAAGCCCTCGCCATCGCCGACCGCTGCGAATACGTCCTCCAGCAAGCCGACGCCCACCTCGTCCTGGCTGCCCTCGCCCTCGATGCGGGCCGCCGACCCGACGCCCTCGACCACGCCCAGGCCGCCCACCGCCTGGCCACCTGCGATGGCCCGCCCGACTACACCTACAAGGCCGCCTACGTCGAAGCCGAAGCCCTCCTCACCCACCTCGGTGCCCCGCCCGCCACAAAATGACACGACCGACACCCAAGGACCGCACGCGACCGCCCCCCATCTGCCCGACCCGCCCCCAGTCCGCCCAGCCCCGCGCCGCGCCCCGGCGCCGTACCCTCCCCGCGCCGCATCCCCCGCTCTGCCCGTTGCTCCTTGTCTCCTTGTCTCCGCGTCTCCTTGTCCGTCGTTTGCCCCCGGCACCGTCACCCCCATCTACATACTCCGCACCTCAACCCCAGCTATCTCCCTAAGGCACACACTGTAGCGCAAAACGCCTGCAAAGAGCTGCCACAAAGCGCCCGGGCACCAACCAAGCGCTACCGCACCTTACCACTGCGTCACCTTCTTTCCTGCCGTTTCCGGCTGTCCCTTGTAACCTGTCCCCTGTTCCCTGTCGTTGCTCCTTGTCTCTCTGTCTGTGCGTCTCCTTGTCTGTCGTTCTCAGCCGCCATTAGCAATACTGATACTCCCTATTCGCTATACCTCATCCGGTTCTTCCTGCGGCATCGCCGGCCATTCCTCCCGCCACACTCCACGCCCCCCAAGCCTTTGGACCACTTCCGTATACATAATGTCCCCCACACTGCCGCACGACCTCAAGAATGCACTTTTCCGCAAAATTACCCTGGATTTTCCGATCGCCACGTGCTACAACTACCCCCTGAAGGGCGCGTTCGTGCAACCGTTTGTCAATTCCTTCGTATGGATGTTCAGGAGATTTATTGATGGCGTCAGCCGTGGACGTAGCGGTTCCTGATTTCGCTGAAGCAGCGGAGTATTACGAGTCCCTCATGGCTGTGGACCCCGATGCCGCGCCCGGCAAGGGTACGTCCCTCGCCGCCGACCACCTGCGGATCAATCTCCGCAAGGCCGGCCCCAAGCACGCCGACATCGCCCTCAAGGTGACCCCTGGCATGTTGGCCCGGATCCTCGACGCAGCCATGAGATGGCAGTGCGACATCACCGTCGACTCCGCTTCGCAGGTCAAGCTGACCGACCGCTACCAGCAGCGCTGGACTCTGCGCTGCTAGTCGTCCTAGTATTGGCAAAGGCCCTGGCTGGCCCGAGCAGGGACTTCTCCGCGGGTTTTTCAAGGCAGTCTCTGACTTGCCATAACGTCTGCATAAACCTACGGAAACGTTACTGTTCGGTCGATACTCTAGACAATGAGCTCGCTTGTAAGTCACGGAGGCAGTTCGATGATTGGCACACAAGATCGGCGGCGTTGCGAACGGAGATCCATTCGCTGGCCGGTTTGCATCTGGCACTCCAACCTCGGCCGGTTCGTCCGCGCTGCGACCAAGGACCTGTCGAAGGACGGCCTGGCGATTACCACGCCCCTGTCGATCCCATTCACCCCGGGCCAGGTCGTGGAAGTCAGCTTCCCGAACGATCTGCCCAGCGCGACGCTGACGAGCCTCAAGCCCGTCCATGCCCGCGTGACCCACGTGTCCAAAGAGGACTCGTTCCTCAACGGCGAGCAGATCGTCGGCCTGTCCTTCGTGGAAAAGATGGTCTACTGCTGATCAGCCGTCGGACCTGCGCCGCCACGGCGCAGCGCCACTGGCTGATACATGCCGTAGTAGCGAATATGCCCCGTGCGCACAATCGCACGGGGTTTCTGTTTCAGTCGCTGCCGCAACTCGTAGTCCCGATGTCGCGGCTCACCGATGCCATACCGGCGGTACGAGCACCGCTGCCTCGCCCGGCAGACCGTCCCGCCCCAGTGCTCGTGCCAGCACCACACGGGCTATCTGCGCCGGGTTCGCCCCGATGACTCGGACCCCCGCTGGCCCCTCCGCCGACCAGTGCCGGCAGATGATGTGACCGGTCTCCCCACCAGCTGCCCGTGCCAGTTCCCCGGCTGGCCCCGGCCCGGCTGCCACCGTCAGGACCCGCGAGAGCCCGTGTCGCGTCAGCCGTTCCAGGATACCGGCTGACTGCAGGTCCTGGCCCGCCTCCAACCAGAACGTCAGGCTGCCCAGCACGTTGATATGACGGTTCTGGGCTTGGGCAGCCAGGGCGCTGAGCACCGCAAAATCACTGTCCCTGAGCCGACGCTTGCCTGCTGCCCGGTCCATCGTCCCGATGAAAGCAATGTGTTCGATCCTGGCCGTCGCGGCGCAAGTGGTGATCGCAACCGCCTCTTGCTGGGCGTCGTACTCCACACATGGCACACGCCGTGTACTCGCTGACCGCGGGCCCAGCCTGACCAGTGGCGCCAGACCTTGCAGCAGCTCCAGGCAGTCAGGGTCGGACAGGCCGGCTGCGATGATGATCGATGGCTTGTCCGGCAGATGTGCCAGCAACCACTTGAGCGGCCGGACCCGCGGCCGAGTCCGCAGGATCCATCCCTGCAACCCGACCTGTCTGACCCCAGCCAGCAGGCGGAGAAGTACCTGGTCGTGCAGGCTGGCCAGATCGGGCTCGAACGCCCGTGAATCAGATACGATCAGCGCGGGGCGTGTCGCTGTCTCGCCCACGGCGACATCACCATTATCGGACCCATGCTCGTTCACGGCCTGGGAGAGACTGGCATACACGGCTCCACGCCGAGGCTGGAGCCGCCGGCTCAGGTCGTAACGTCTTCGCAAAGATCCCGCGGAGATCCCGAGGGCGAGCCGCTCCGCCTGCAACAAGGCGGCCAGCGATGCAAGACTTTGGGCCTCGATATCCATAGGCCAACATATTACACCATGCAGCGGCTGAACCAACAGGCCATCGTCCTGAACCATGGAGCGACCGAACCAACAGGCCGTCATAGGCCATCATCTTCCGCCATGGGGCAGCCGAACCACGGCCATCAATCGGTGGATGGTTTTTCCGCGGGCGGTTGGGGCAGGGTGTTAACGGCCTTCTCGAGATTGTCCAGGAGACTGCCCTGAAGGCGGGTGACGTTCCTTGAGCGTCTTGATGATCCCGCGGACATCCATGGCGTCTCCCGGTACGGCCCGCCTGAGTGGGTTTCGTTTGACTGGTGTCATGGTTGCTGTCCGGATAGGCGTCCTGTAAAATCCAAATCCGATAACACGCACGACGTTGCCCCATTCTTGCCGGATGGCCACGGGTTGTCAATGGGAAAATTCACAATTGCGAATCAAGAGTCCGCGGACTCCGCCGGCCAGGACATCATCGAACGCCTGCGGCAACTGCGGACCGCCCGTTTCGGGCCGCGGGGAGGGCCCGGTTTGCGGAGGCGCTGGGCATCCGGCCGAGCACCTATCACTACTATGAGTCCAACCGCGTGCCCCCTCCGGCCTTGCTCGTGAAGATCGCCGAGGTGGCCCAGGTGGACCTCGTGTGGTTGCTGACCGGGCAGGGCTCGCCGGACATCGTGGGGTCGGGACCGGCCGTGGTCGGAAGCGATGTGGTCCAGCGCGTGGCCGGGTTGCTGGAGCAGCGGCCCGCGGCCGGCCGAGCGATGGCTGCATTCGTGGAGCTGCTGGAGAACGTTCAGGCGGTGGACAAGGTCCACAAGGGAGGTCGTCAGGACGGGGCCGCGGTCGCTCGGCTGGGCAAGCCGGCCTCCAACCCGGCGTGGAAGACCACGCTGGAATCGCACCGGCTGATCCCGGTTCTGGGCAGGGCGGCGGCGGCCAGCCCGCAGTTCTGGGTCAACCTGATCGAAGGGGAGGGGCTGACCAACCAGATGCAGGAGGCGGTCGAGGGGCTGCGGGCGGGCCGCTGGGCCGCGGCTCAGGCCGCCGCGGTCAGCTCGCACGTCGTTCGCGGGGCCGCGGCGCTGGTGCAGCTGTCCGAGCCGGCCGAACTCGGCGGGCTGTCGATCCACGAGATGCTCGATTCGGTCTGGCTGGCGCGACGCTGGCCCGGGGCGTTCGCCCTGCGGGTGGATGGCGATTCGATGCTGCCGATGCTGCAGGCCAATGACCTGGTCGTGCTCGCGCCGAAGACGCCGGCGGTCGACGGCGAGCCGGCCGTCGTGCAGCTGGCCGGGCAGATCGGCGTGACCTGCAAGATCTACCGGCACGTGGGAGACAAGGTGCGGTTGATCCCGGCCAACACGAAGTACACGACGAGCGTTCACGCGGCCCGGGACGTGGTGTGGGCCCTGCAGGTGCTGGCGCGGGTGCAGGTGGGGACGGCCTAGACCTGCTGGATTTCCTTGATCTTCTGCGCCAGGGACTCGTCGATCAGGCGGACGTACTTGTCGGTCATTTCCTGGATGTCTTCCTTGCCCTGCTTGACGTCGTCTTCCGTGATGACGCTCTCGCCTTCTTCGGTGTCCAGGTGCTTGTTCGCGTCGCGGCGGACGTTGCGGACGGCCACGCGCTGCGTCTCGGCCATCTGCTTGACCTGCCCGACCAGCTGCTCGCGGCGTTCGCCGGACAGCGGCGGAATCGGCAGGCGGATGACCTTGCCGTCGCTCATGGGCGTGATGCCGATGTTGGCCTTTTCGAGGGCCTTGTGGATGTCCTTGATCGTGCCGGGATCGAAGGGCTTGATCAGGATCATGTTGCCCTCGGGGGTCGACAGCGCGGCCAGCTGCCGCAGGTCCATGACCGAGCCGTAGCTGGCGACCTCGACCTTGACGTGCTCGACCAGGGCCGTCGTCGCCCGTCCCGTGCGGACCATGCGCAGCTCGTGCCGCAGGACGTCCAGGGCCTTCTCCATCCGCTCCTCGGCTTCCAGTTCTATCTCATCCACCGGCATGTCTGGACCCCTTTACCTGCCTGCTTGTCGTTGGCAAAGCCGTTCGTACCCTAGGTGATACATTCTAAATGCCGATCCGGCTGGCGACAACCCGGGGCGGGGAAACCGGGCCGGGGGTGGGGTGGCCGTTTCCGCTGGCGGGCCAAGTCCGGGGCGGCCATGTTGTTGAACCACGGAGGCACGGAGACACGGAGAAAGACCTGGTGAACAGACCCCCCATGCCCCCGCCTCTCGCCCCACGCCCCTCGCCCCATGTCACACGTCCCTCGTCCCTCGTCCCACGCCCCACGTCCCTCGTCCCACGCCCCACGCCCCCCCGTCTCTCGTCCCTCGCCCTGGCCCCTTCATGCAATTGTCCCCGCCCCCAGCACCACCTCGCCGTCGTAGAAGGCCACCGCCTGGCCCGGGGTGATCGCCAGACTGCGGCTGGTCGAAGACCACCTCGACCGCTGGCTGTCCCTCCACCTGGCAGGTCCTCAGCGTCGCCGGGGCCGGGCGATGCTGCTGGCGGACCTTGGCCATGACTGCCACCGGCTCGGCGGGCGGTCCGGCCAGGGCGATCCAATTGAGGTTCGTGGCGACGAGCCGGCTGGACAGGAGGCTCTCCTTTTCCCCGACGCGGACGGAGTTGTCCTTGCCGCTGACGGCTGTGACGTAGAGCGGCCGGGGCTGGCCCCCGATCTTCAGGCCCCGCCGCTGGCCGACCGTGTAGTGGATGATGCCCTCGTGCTCGCCCAGGACGTTGCCAGCCGCATCGACGATCGGGCCGGGGCGGGCGTCCTCGGGGGCAAACAGCACGCCGTAGCTGTCGCACTCGATGAAGTCCTGGCTCTCGGGCTTGTCCAGCAGGTCGGTCCAGCCGAGGTCGGCGGCGATCCGGCGGACCTGGTCCTTGTCCATCTCGCCGAGCGGGAACAGCAGCTGCCCGAGCTGCGCCTGCTGCAGGTGCGAGAGGAAGTAGGACTGGTCCTTGCGGGCGTCGCGGCCTCGCATCAGGAGGTGCCGGCTGCGCTGCGGGTCGTAGGCGACCCGGGCGTAGTGGCCGGTTGCGAAGAGGTCGAACCGGATGCCGTGCGAGTGGGCCCGGTCCAGTAGCAGTCCGAACTTCACCTGGCGGTTGCAGCGGACGCAGGGGTTGGGGGTCCGGCCGGCCAGGTACTCCTGGCGGAAGTACTCGAGGACCTCGGCCTTGTACTCGCTGGCCAGGCAGACCACGTGGTGCGGAATGCCCAGCCGCTCGGCGACGCTGCGAGCCGCTTCGATATCTTGCGCCTCGCCGGGTCCGTAGCAGCCGGGGCGGTCGGAGGCCGGCAGGGGGACGGAGCCGTCCCAGGTCTGCATGGTCAGGCCGATGACCGTGTAGCCCTGCTGTTTGAGCAGGCAGGCGGCGACAGAGGAGTCGACGCCGCCGCTCATGCCGATGGCGACGGTCTTGTGGCCTGTTCCCGCGATCGTCATGACGAAGAAGCATACCAGGATCCGCCCCGGGTTCCACACGGGCCTGGCATGCTCCTGCATCGCCGCGGGAACAGGCTGGCCGATCCCCCCTGCATCGCTCGCGACGCGTTCCACCTCGCCCGTTCTCTCGCCCATCCTGTCGCTCCTTGGAGGAGCGATCCTTTGGGCAGGTCCTCCATAGAGGATAAGGACACGGGCGGTTACACCCCCCCCGGGGGCAAAACGGGGGTGGCCGGAGGTGGGCCGGCCGGAAAGGGGCGGCCCGGCCGGGAGTTGGCATGCCGGAAAGAAAGTTGAGGAATTCTCGCCGTGGGGTCGAAGCCGGGGATGGCGGGGCGTGGGGCTGTCCGTGATCCGTGTGGGAGCGGACGTTGCGGCGCCGGCTGGCAAGCGGTAGTCTGTACGGTGCAATTCGCCGCTTGTGCTTTCTTCAGATGCCGAAGGGCGACTCGTCGAAGTTCAGTGGCTGGCGTTCGCGTGGGGCCTGTATCCAGGGAGCTTGGGTCATGAAGATGAGGATTCTCCTACTTGTGGGGGCGGCTGGCCTGCTGTCTATGTTGGTGGCTGTCGGCTGCCCGGGCGTCAAGAAGCAAACGAAGGTGCTCATTCGGACCGGCGACTACGGGACCGAGGAGCTCTACCTGGCGAACGTTGACGGAAGTGGTACCAGGGATGTGTCGAACGATCCGCAGGACAACTTTGTCGGCGTGATTACCCCCGACGGCAAGCGGATCGTGTTCGACTCGACTCCCGGCAACTGGCAGGCCTCGTCGCTGGTCGTCATGAACCTCGATGGCACGGGGCGGACGCCCCTGGTCACGGACCCGGGGATGCACACCGTTTCGGCGGTGACGCCGGACGGCAAGGCGATCGTCTTCGAGACCAACGTGGCTGGCAAGAACGACGTTCCGGACGATCCGGCTGGACGGCACCGGGTTGCTGAATCTGAGCAATGATCCGACCATCGCCTCCGATCCGCGGATTCGGCCGGACGGGTCGCAGGTGGTGTTCGAGTCGCAGCGGGACGGCAACTTCGAGATCTACGTGGTGAACATGGACGGCACCGGGCTGACCAATCTCACGAAGAGCGCGGGGGCGGACACGCAGCCGCAGTATACGCCGGACGGCTCGAAGATCGTGTTCATCAGCGACCGCAGCGGAACGCACCAGGTCTACGTCATGAATGCCGACGGCGGCAATGTGACGAATCTCTCCAGCAACACCAGCGAGAACGGCCCGGCCCAGATCAGCCCGGACGGCACGAAGGTGGCGTACCAGACGGCGCTGCCCGGCGTGAAGACAGCCTTGAACGTGGTGAACATCGACGGGACGGACGGCCGGCAACTGACGGACATCGTGTCGGTGCAGACGAGTCATGCCTGGAGCCCCGACAGCGACCGGATCGCCTTTGTGGCCAGGGGCCCGGCCAAGGACAACATCTTCTACATCAACGCCGATGGCACGGGGCTGGGGAACCTGTCGGACTCGGCAGGGCCGGACTTCGATCCGGCCTGGACCCCGGATGGCACGAAGATGGTGTTCCTGTCGGGCCGGACCGGGAATGTGCAGGTATACAGCATCAACCTGAACGGCAGCGGCACGACGAACCTGTCGAACAGTGCGACGGATGACGAGTACGAGCAGATCTTGGAGATGCAGTGAGAGTCGAGGGCGGCTGTTGCATGGTCCTACGACGGCGCAGGACCATGCACCCGGAGGATTTAAACGGTGGCTCTACCTAGTTAACCTACCGAGTTACTTAGTTCCTAGTTATTTGTAGGGTCGCCCCCCGATGCCCACCCTCTTTGAACGGGCCGCCTCTGTCATTGGGGCTGCGATTGCACGGGCGCCGAGTTTGGCTGGCGGGTGGGGCTGTCCCCCGTAGTGAAGGTGAAACCCCGGCTTTTCGGAAGGCCGTACGCTTCCGGGACCAGGTACTTGCCGCGCTGCGCATCGGGCTTGTCCTCCTCAGCCCGGAAGCCACGCATTCGAACGCCAGGATCGTTTCGGATGCCCTTGACTTCCCAGGAGACTTTCACGTTCGGGCGGCTGGTTCGGATGAGGAACCGGTTGGCCTGTACCTCACTTGCCACTTTCGCAATCACGAAGTCGGCCCCGTCGTCGATCACAGTCAGCTGGTAGCGGAAGTCGCGGTTGATCTCTTCGAAGTAATCGGGCAATGACGCCCATGCATTGCCCTGCGCATCGGTCGTCGCGATGCCGTTGTAGATGTTCTGCGGCTCCGGACCCTCCGCCGCGAAATGCTTGAGGGTCTTGTTCTCCGGATCCAGCGGGTGGTCGATGACGAAGGGTTTCAGGCCCGTTGCACCCATGTCGCCACTGGCGAAAACGGCCCAGCCGTTGGGGCTGTCGCACTGGCCGTAGACGCCGTAGCTGGTGCCCGATGTCGCGGCGGCCCAGCCGTGAATGGCGATGCCCGCGCTCGAGTCATTGCGCGAGAGGATGGTGCGGTTAACACCTGTCGTGCCCGAGGAGTGCGTATAGACGCCATAGCCGCTGACGGTCTCGGCGTCGATGGCGGTGGCTGCCGCGTCCGCCGACGCCAGCACCGCCACGTTGCTGGCTGTGTGGCCACGCACTCCGACTCCGCTCGTGCTGTTGCCGAAGACGCCCGCCAAGCTCGCGCTGTTGCCGTACACCCCGAAGCTCGTGGCGCCGCTGCCCTCGCCCCATACGGCCGCCGCACTGGCACCGCTTGTCGAGGCATACACGCCGTTGCCGGCGGCACTGATCTGCAGTTTCCCGACATTGGGCGTGGTCGTGCCGATGCCGATACTCCCGGAATCGCTGATCAGCATGTCGTAGGTGGCCGGGCTCCCTGTCGTGCCCGGGTCGCTGGCGGTGCGGAAAAAGTACAGTCCGCCCCCCGACTGCCCCAGACCGAATCGCTGGCCGCCAGGGTCTGCGTGCCAGCCGATTGCGGCTGCGTTATCCAATTCCAGCGATCCGGCCCAGCCGGCAGTGGTCCAGGCGGCCCCGCCCGAGACCCTCAGGCGGTGATTGGGCGCGGTCGTCCCGATCCCCACGTTGGCGCCGGTACTGTTCAACACCAGGTTCTTCGGCTGATAGGCGCCGTAGTCGAACGCGAACAGGTAACCGTTGCCGCTTGCCGTGCCGATCGCGACACCCGCCCCGGCCGCGCCCGGAAGCGGCGTCGTGTCGCCCTGAAACCAGCTCGTGCCGTTGACGTTCAGCTCCGCCTGCGGCGCGGCCGTACCGATGCCGACGTTACCACTGAAGTACCCGCGGCCCTGAAAGTAGCCAGCGTAGCCGTCCGGACTGCTGGAGCTGCCCCAGACGCCCTTGGCCGGGCCGCTCGGGCTGTAGGTCCAGCCGACCACGGCGGCCCCGTTCGCCGTGGTAGTCTCCCCGAGCACGCCGATGGCTGTTCCGTTCGGGTCGTCGACATTCGCCATGCCGACCACACCATTGCCGCCCGCCACGAGGCTCTGTCCGAAGACGCCCCCGGCGGCGGTGCTCCCGGTGGTCTGAGTCCCCATGATCGTTCCCGTGGAGCTGTTAGCGGCGCCACCTCGCACTTCCAGGGGTGTCTGGGGCGTGCTCGTTCCAATCCCGACGTTGCCGCTGTTGTAATAGACGTTCGCTCCGCTGACCACCCATGGACCGCCCCCACTCCCGGACCCGCTCAATGCGTAAAGGGCGTACGGTGCGGCCGTCAGTGCCTGCCGCGGCGACAGCGTGGTATAGCTGCCACTGCCGGCAGGGGTGCGCACCTGGATGTCCAGCCAGCGTGCACCGCCTGCAAACGCCGCCGCGCCAAAGTCCAGCTGCACGGTGAACTGCCCGTTGACGACACTGATGGCCGTTAGAGCAATCGGGCCACCCTGAACGCCGCCAGCGGCGGGATCATCGTACAGGGTGAAGATCAGGTCGGCCGTGCCGGCGTACGGTAATCCACTGCTCCTGAGCTGGCCCTGGTAGGTCATCGCCGTGCCGATCGGTACCCCGCGGGCAGCCTGCGACCAGATCACAGCCACCAACATCCCCAGGCACAACCCCACTGAACGAATGGCCACGACAGCACCCCCTTTCCCCGGTGTACTCACGTGCCCTGCACACGGAGCAAGAGTACGAACTCTTCGGCAAGACAGGCAATTCTAGACCTGGATTCGCCCCATCCGGGAATCTGAGTGGAGAATCAGCCGGGGCGGCCACATCGGGTGTATCGAATTGCAGCGCAGCCATGGCGCGAACGGACTCCGGGCGTCGCCGTTTCAGGGTGATGTAATATGGATAGCCTCTGTCGACAAGGTCGACCGCAGGGTCTGGCAATGGAGGCCGCCAGCGTGTTCAGTGAGTACCACAGCCACTTCCGAATGGGCGATACAGGACTTGAACCTGTGACCTCCTGCGTGTCGAGCAGGCGCTCTAGCCAACTGAGCTAATCGCCCGGGCGGTGCTTCTTGCAACGCAGACTATTGAACGGGCTGGCCCCGCATATGTCAAGTTGCGCTGCCGCCCTGACGCATCTTCCTCACCCCCAAACCACTACCGCCTTGCCGCCCATCGACGCCCCTCGCGTGCTATACTGTCTGAGGATGTATATCCCGAGACCTGGCATGAGCAATATCGCCAATGATCTCTGCGAGCTCCTCGGCCTCGAGCCGATCTCGCTGGTCCTGGCCCCAGAGGCTGCCCGAACCGGCACGCGCGTCCGTCTCGACCTGCCCGTCGTGGTCACCTGCCGGAATTGCCGGGGCACCGGCCTGGCTGCGCCGTTCGTGTGCTCGGACTGTCGCGGCCGGGGCAGATGGTCCGACACCCGCCGGATCGAGTTCTTCCTGGTCCCGCCCATCCGCGATGGCCAGGTGGTCACGCTGGACCTGCAGGCCTCGGGCATCTCAGCCGGCCGCGTCAGCGCGCGTATCCGCGTGAGCGGCTATACCTGGTAGCCGTACAGCCAACCCCAGACCGTCAGCCACATCGGCAGCGTCGCCGCGGCAAACAGGTACTGCAGAAAGATCAGTCCGCTGGCGGCCTGGGCGGCGTGCTCGCTTCCGTAGCGGTGGGCGATGACGGTCATCGCCACGGCCGTCGGCATGGCCGACTCGACGAACAGGATGATCGCCTTTGACTTGTCGAGCACGCCCCAGCCCAGCAGCACACTCAGCAGTCCCAGCATCAGGGCGGGAAACAGTACCAGCCGCAGCGTCAGGGCCGCAGCTGCGAGCCGCACCGGCGGCCGGTAGGAGTGGTCCAGCTGCACGAGCGTCGCCCCCAGGATCAGCATCATCAGCGGGACCGTGCAGACGCCGAGCATGGTGAACGGTGAAAGGATGACCGTCAGCGTCTCTGGGCTGACCTGCTGGGGGATGTGCAGAAGGCAGGCCATCACCGCGGCCACGCTGGCCACGAAGGGCGGGGAGATTGCCTTGCGCCAGGCCGGCTGGCCGTCGGCGTCCACGCTGCCGCGAAAGGCCATGACGCCGATCGACCACATCAGCGGGCTGATGCCCAGGATGAACAGGAACAGCAGGGCGAGCATCGGCCCCTGGTGCCGGGTGAGCGGCTCGCGGGCGTAAAGTTCCGTGACGATCGGGATCGCCAGGTACCCCGCGTTGTGGAACGAGAGGGTCGCCGCCGTGTACCGGGGCTTGAGCCAGTCGCGGCCCATCCAGGCGATCGGCCAGGCCAGCAGCGCGAAGGCCGCGATCATCAGGACCGCGCTGATCGGCAGGAAGTACCAGCCCTCGTAGAATGGCTGCCCCGGGCGGAACTGCGAGAGGATGCTGGTAGCCATGAAGGCCGGCAGCAGCAGCGCGACCGTCAGCCGCGAGAGGGCATCGACGGTGGCCTTGGTGATGATCCCCTTGCGAAACAGGATCGCCCCGACCGCCACCAGCACGCCCAGCCGGGCCAGCGGCAGGATCGACCACCCGGCCAGCTGCGCCAGCTGCGACCAGTCCATGGCCGCTACCGTCCGCACCGCAACAAACTGCACGTCGGGATCACACATGCAGCCCATGTTGCGGCAAACGGCGGACGATGGCAAGCCACCGGCCCGCGGGCGCCGCACCGCTGCCCCACCGGGGCCAGACCCGGTTCGTCCGTGGCAGAATCGGGGCGGTCGTCAACGCCCCGTTGCCGGCCGGCGCCGGCCCAGGACCCAGGCCCCCGCCAGGGCGAGCAGGCCGAGCGTAGCCGGCTCAGGGACGAGGGCCACTCGGAAGCCGACTTCGTCGTCGGTGTCCCAAGTCTGGATCCAATTTGCGGCTCCGTTCATGTAATTGGGGTCGCTTCCCCAACCCCCGCCGAGCGTGTAGGGATTCGATGAGTAGGGCGATTGCGCTTCGCTCCACTCATACACATTCCCGGCCTGGTCGAAGGTGCCCCACGGCCCAGGCGAACCCGCGAACGCCCCGACCTCTGTCCGGTAGTAGGGGGACCCGATGGTATAGAGGGTACCACCACGGAGGTTCTCGAAGTTGGCATTGTTCGTCCCGGTTGCGGACAAGACGTTGCTGGGGACCATATTGCTCCGCGTCGGGTAGTCCCAATACCCCGGTCCGCCTGTCATGTTTGGGTCGTAGTATGCCGCCTTGTACCACTCGTCCAGCGTGGGCAGGACGTACCTCGCCCCCGGCAATCGCACGGCCTGCGTGGGAAACAGCGAGGTCATCGCGTAAGACCCGCTCTCGGTGGTTCCCGCATCCTCGTTGCCCACCGGCTGCCCGTTGGTCAGCCAGTTCACGAATCGCATCGCGCTGGGCCATGAGACGTAATTTACTGGGCGGTTCGCCCAGTCCGGCGCGACGGTATACCTGTAGGTGCCGTCTCCGTTGTCGATCCGCTTGATGCCGCACCCAAGGGGGTAGCTGGCCGTGTCCATGCGGGGGTTATAGAGGGAGTACGGATCGGTCGCCGCGACGGCGTTAAGGAACTCGGCATACTGCCCCGCCGTGACCTCATACGTGCCGATCTGGTACGTGTAACCGACTGATCCGAATACGTCGTACGGACGTGCCGGGTTGCCGGGGTTGCCCACCGTTACGAACCCAAGGCTGGCGAGGCCGGTCCATTGCCCGGTTACGGGGTCCCGTGTCCCGCCCATGTTCGTCACGTCGGCGGGAGCCTGAAGCGTCCAGGCTATGGTTGCACCCAGTCCGACCAGGAGTGTCAGTACGAGCCTGCTCTGGCGATCCAATCTCCTGTTCATGTCTTTTCCCTTTCGGACCCCTCGGTCCTTGGTGTCAGGTCACATCCCCGGGCTGCCCTTGTGCGGTTACTGCCCCTCTTGTTGGTTTGCTCCGGTAAGGCGAAGCCATTCGTCCAGGAACCCCACCTGCTCCAACGCTTCCTCCCATGTCAGTCCCACGTCGGGCCCGCCCTCGGTCCTGAAAGACATCTGGGCGGTGAGGCTGGAACCGGTGGAAATCCCGGTGCCCCAGTTGTCGCACATTATCAGGAGATCTATGACGTCGACGAACCCGTCGGCGTTGAGGTCGGCTTTCACGTCGTACGGTGGGTTGGTCGAGGGCGGGTTCAGCACCCCGCCAAAGGCGTCTATCAAGTACAGGAGATCAATGACGTCGACCACCCCATCCAAGTTAATGTCCCCGGGATACGGCTGGAGGACTGCCAGGTACTTGGAGGCGTTGCCTGTCCCGAAGACCACGCCCGGATGCGTGATCTGGTGGTAGGCGCCGCCGGTGACACCCGCCCGGTCAAGGATATTCCACTGCGATCCGTCCCACTGAACCAGCGCCAACCACCCCTCCTGGGGGATCTCGATCGGGGGATTCCTTAGGGGGTTGGTGACGTATCCGTCCAGGTGGTCGTACCTGACGCCTATGTTCGCGGCGCTGAAGGGCAAGGCGGCAGGCGAGCCCCCGGTTCCCCCGGATAAGCTCCAGACTGCAATCGGGTGGTAGCCGACCACAGTGAGTGCCTGTACGGGATCATCGGGGCTGTCGGGAGCGAGAAGTTGGATGGACATATTCCCGCCCGTAAGGCCCGCGGTCGGAGTCAACTGCATACTGTTGACAAGGTTGATGCTGATCCTGCTTGGGCGGTACGGATGCTCTCCCCAGTTGTATGTGGCCGTGGTTCCGCTGACCTGGATGGGCGGGAGCAGCAACTTGCCGGTGTTCGCGGCGTACCAACCGTTGCACTCGTCTGTACCATTGATTATCGTGTTCGTTACCTGCACCCAGTAAACTCCGTACCCGTCATCCTCATAGACGCCGGTAATCGTCCTGAGATCCAGGGGCCACGTCCGCCCGTACCCGTCAGCAACGACGCGGCCGTTGTTTACCAGGACGCCCCCGATCGACAGGGAGGAGCTGCCGTTGGTGCCACCGTACGTGCTGCAGGACCCCTGAAAGGTTCCGCTTGCCGCTGAGGAGCATCGGACGACGAGGTTGCTGCTGACCAATAGGTCGCTGAATGTGTATATGTTTTCCGGGGGATCAGATTGCAGGGGATCGAACCCAAGCGTGAACAACCCCGCCCCGTTGTATCCCACGTAAAGGTGCCCGCGGTCGGGCCCGACCGTAAGCTGTCCAGATAAGAGGGTGAACTCCCCTGATCCTCCCCCGTCGGTCGGGCCGCCGCCGATGTACAGATCCCCGTCGATGTCAGAAACGGGGTAGGTGGGCTGCCCGTACGTGTCTGCTACCAGCTCCCAGCCATCACCTTCTATCACCGTGTACCTCTGTCCGACACCACCCTGGTAGATTCGCCCCGCCCCGGACGTGCCGACATAAACATCAATGAGCCCCTCCAGATCGAGCCCGCTCGTGTCCTCTAAGATATCGATTTGCCCGTCCGATCCCGGGTACGGACCAAGGATGACATCGGAGCCTCCCCCCTGATCGTTTCCCGATAGCCTGGCATAGTTGACCAACATGCAGGTGCCCGACCCCCATATCCGAGTTCGGCGGCCCCCCTAAAAACACCACGCCGTGATATTGAAGGTCCGTACCCTTGTCCAGGACTGGGTCCCATTGGATGTGCGATATCCCGTCCCAGTCCACAACGTTCTGCCCATCAACCAGGACGTTCGCCCCAGAGTTGCAGGCAACTATCAGCCCCAGGACATTGAAATGGTCGTAGGGCGCGGTATAGTCGTGCCCTGCTGGGGCACTGCAGACCACCTGCGCTGAGACTAAAGACTTTGACGTTGTCCTGCTCCCCGTCTCCCTGGAATACGGGAGCGCCGTTCGGGTCCCAGTTCGCGGGTTCCTCCCAGAGACCCCCGTCGGGCCCAACCCAGAGCCTATCAGCCTCGTGCGCAAGGCCACTGGCGCGGGGAGCAGCGAAACAGAACGCGACAGACGCGCACCAAAGCATCCAGAAGGCACGACTCATGTGGAAGCCCTCTATTACCCTGGTACCCGAGCGACGGGAAAGCCCAGGCTGCCCGATGCTCGACCATCTCGCGGCTGCCCCACCCGGGCCCCGCACCAGCTGTCCAATCTGCAAACAACCTCCGACGTTCGACCTACGTTCGGAGAGTATTCTGGCAATTCCTAGAGTAAGGCTACCTAGGAAACCGCGCTCCCAGGCCGTCGTTCCCGATTGTAGGCATCGCAAACACTGTCCTGCCCAGCCAGCATTCGCCGATCCGTGGGATACGCGCTTCCAAAGTCAGGAACGTCCGTATACTACCAAATGTTCTGCACTTTCTGAAAACACGACGGTAGCGAGAGGTTTACGAAAGCAGGCTCTCCCGTCACCATAGCGGTTGCATGGACGCCATGATGAACGGGAGAGCCAAGGATGGCAACCGCACAATGTCGTTGGCCGTCTCCAGAGGAATGGGCCGAGTGGAGCGACTGGCTGTCGGCCGGGCTGCATGCCCGCAACCGCTGGCGGCTGGGCGTGCTGCTGATGGGCATTCTGTTTGCCCACGGACGCCGGACCGTCACCAGCTGGCTCCGCGCCGCCGGGGTCCGCGACGACTTCCAGGACTATTATTACAGCCTGGCGGCCCTGGGACGCAAGAGCCAATCGGTCGCGGCCCAACTGCTGGGCCTGCTGCTGCGGTCTGTGCCGCTGCCGGATCGGGCACTGGTGGTGATCGACGATTCGCCCACGAAGCGCTACGGGCCGAAGGTCGAGGGGGCCGCCATCCATCGCAATCCCACGCCCGGACCGGCCGATCAAAAGTATCTGTACGGCCATATCTGGGTCACGCTGTCGCTGGCCTTGCGGCATCCCCGCTGGGGGCCGTTGGCCCTGCCGTTGCGGGCGATGCTGTACGTGCGGGCCCAGACGGTCGCGGCGCTGCCGGCCTGTCGCCGCTGGCGATTCCGCACGAAGTTGGTGCTGGCAGCCGAACTGGTCGTGTGGGCGGCCGGGCTGCTGAAGCGGGCGGGAAAGACCTTGCAGGTCGTGGTCGATGGCGGGTACACCAAGCGGCCGTTCTTGCGGCCGGTCCTGCGGGCCGGGGTGGTCGTGGTGGGCCGCCTGCGCAAGGACGCGGCCCTGCGCGATCTGCCGCCGCCAGTCAAGAAAGGCCAAAGGCGGCGTCGCGGTCGGCCGCGGCGGTACGGCAAGAACCGCATCAGCCTGGCCAAGCGGGCCGGGCAGAGGCGGGGCTGGCAGACGGTCGAGTGCGTGCTGTACAACAAGCAAACGACCAAGACCTGCAAGACGTTCCTGGCGACGTACGCGCCGGCCGGCGGCCGGATCCGGGTGGTGTTGGTCAAGGAATCTCATGGCTGGCTGGCCTTCTTCGCGACCGATACGCAGGCGACAGCTCGCCAGATCCTCGAGACGTTTGCCGACCGCGCTACGATCGAGCAGGACTTTCACGACATCAAGGAGGTCTGGGGCGCCGGCCAGCAGCAGGTGCGCAACATTTGGACGAACGTGGCGGTCTATCATTTGAATCTGTGGATGCATACGCTGGTGGAACTGTGGGCCTGGAGCCGCTCGCGCCGCGACCTGTGCGACCGGCGGGACTCGCCCTGGGACGACGCCCAGCGACGGCCTTCGCACGCGGATCGTCGCAAGGCGTTGCGTCGGTTGGTCCTCCAGAGCGAATTATCGGCAATCAGCCGCGACCAGCCGCTTCCGGCAAAAATCCGCCGGCTCGTACACGGCCTGCTGGGTTTGGCCGCGTAATCCGGCCACATTCTCAGGGATTGCAGCTCCGCCGGCACGCACCAAACGTGGCCACTCTTCAGAAAGTGCAGAAATGTTACATGTGAGTGTCAATTGTTTTCTGGCCGGTGTCAACGGCTGACATCCTGCTGCTCCATGAGGGGTCCCGTGGGGCGCGGGACCAGCCGAAGGACACTGCCATGGACCCCCGCGAGACGTGCCCAACCGATGCATCTGGGCGGGGTGCAGGCCATCGGTACCCGGTCGTCCGCCGGTCGTGGCCGGCCCATTCGGCAAGCTCAGGGCAGGCAGGACCGTGACTACCCGAGCCACTGCCTGCTGTCCCCTGTTCCCTGTCCTCTGTCCCCTCTCATGCCTTGACCAGGCTGATCATCCCCTTGATCTGCCCGACGATCAGTTCGTACACGCTCGAGGGGATCACGTCCACCCGCAGGATCTCCGCCAGCTCCTGGATGTCCGTCTCGATCTTGTCCAGCGTGCGGACCAGCACCGACATCTCCAGCCCGATCAGGTCCATCGCCTCGGTGCACACGCCCGCCACCTGCTCGGGGTGCGGCTTCTCGCACAGCAGCTTGCCGATCCGGCTGCTGCCGTTGATGATCCTGGCGCAGACAGACAGGTCTTCGGAGAGGTCCTCCGCCAGCGGCCACGTGTGGTGGTGCCGCACGATCTGGCCGATCAGGTCCGGCAGCTGCCAGTGCTCCAGCACCACCCAGGAGACATCCGCGTGCGAAACGCCCACGGCGGCGTGTTCCATGTCCACCAGGTCGTACGGCTGGCAGGGGCGATAGTGCTCGGCCACCGGGTGGTAGCGCTGGGGCAGACCGTCGGCCAGGATGACCACGCCGATGTCAGCCAGCAATCCGCCGATAAAGACCTCTTCGCGCTTGCCGGGCCGCAGGACGTCGGCGAATCGCGCCGCCAGCACCGCCGATGCCAGCGACCGCCGCCACAGGTAGCTCATATCCACCCCGCCACGGACGCCGCTGCCGACCGACTGGACCATGTACCGGCTGAGCACGAGCGAGCGGATCCGCTTGAGTCCCAGAAGGGTCAAGGCCTGCTTGAGCGAAGTGACCTTCCGCGTCACGCCGAACAGGGCCGAGTTGGACAGCCGGAGCAGCTCGCTGGCGATGCCCGGGTCCGTGCTCAGCAGCTCCGCCAGGTCGTCATACGCGAAATCCGGCTCGCCCGTCAGCTCGAGAAACCGCGTCACCACGTGCGGCACCGACGGTACCGCAGCCGACCGCTTCAGCAATTCCAGCGTCTCAACGTTCGTGACGGCATGAATTGTGGACATTCTTGGCCCTCTCGTGATTCCTGTTACCCCGGCCGCCCGGCCAGACTGAACACCAGACTGAATATACGATTCATCTTCACACGCGGGCGAGGATTTCGTTGGCGCCAACAGACTTGCGAAGTCGCGAATTATCGGTCCTTGGCGAGCCCGTGGTTGCGGCATGGCCCTGTGCCTGGATCGCCGGGAGGCCGGGTGGCATGGTCCTGTCGTTGGTTGTACGGCGGCAGGGCCATGTATCTTGCTGCGCCTCGGTCGCGACCAGGTGCCGAAACACCCCCCGCAGAGTACCATAGGTGACTCTCGGCGGCGGCCTTGCCGGGGGGCGCGCCATGGAATACAGTCGCATGTTCCGGATAGGTCCCGGCTGGAAGGAGAGTCCGATGTCCAAACGCTACGAAGGCAACCTGGTGGTGGCACCGGAGCACAAGTTCGCCCTGGTGGTCAGCCGCTTCAACGATTTCTTCACGAGCAAGCTCGTCGGCGGGGCGATCGACGCCCTCAAGCGCCACGGCGCCACCGACGCCCAGATCGACGAGATCTGGGTCCCGGGGGCCTTCGAGATCCCCGTGGTCGCCTCCCGGGTGGCTGGCTCGAAGCGTTACAGCGCGGTCGTCTGCCTGGGCTGCGTCATTCGTGGGCACACGCCGCACTTCGATTACGTGGCCGGCCAGGCCGCCCGCGGCATCGCCCAGGCCAGCCTTCAGACGGGCGTGCCGGTGATCTTCGGGGTGGTCACGGCTGACACCCTGGAGCAGGCCATCGAACGGTCCGGCAGCAAGGCCGGCAATCGCGGGGCGGACGCGGCGCTGACGGCCGTGGAGATGGTCAACCTGCTCAAGGTCGTGGACGAGGCGGGTCGATGAGCAAGCCCGTGCGCGAACACCCCAGACGCCGTGCGCGGGTGCTGGGCATGCAGGCCCTGTACCAGTTCGACGTCCGCGGCGACGAGTTCAACAAGGACCTGGACCGCTGGCTGCTGGACAACGAGGACGACTATCCGACCCGCGAGTACGCCCGGCAACTGGCCCGCGGGGTCTGGGAGAACCGCCAGTGGCTCGACGGCCTGATCACGCAGGTCAGCCAGAACTGGGACCTGGCCCGGATCGGCGCGGTCGAGCGGGCGGTGATCCGCCTGGCCACGCACGAAATGCTGGCGCAGGCCGAGCCGCCGGCCCAGATCGTGATCAACGAGGCCATCGAACTGGCCAAGGGTTTCGGCGACAAGGACAGCGGCAGCTTCGTCAACGGGGTGCTCGATGCGATCTGGAAGCAGCACCGCGACCTGAAGCCCTCGCCGCAGAAGTAGGGTGGGCACCGCCCACCATTCAGCTGAAGGATTTCTCCGTAACCATGGGTATTTTCGAACGATTCAAGCAGGGCCTCACCAAGACCCGCGTCAAGCTCATCGGCGGCTTCCGCAGCATCCTGCCCTTCGGCGGCAAGATCGACGAAAAGGTCCTCGACCGCCTCTGGGAACTGATGGTCCAGGGCGACATCGGCCCGACGCTCGCCGCCCGGATGACCGAGCAGCTCAAGAAGGCCTGGAAGGCCGGCGAGATCTCCGAAACCCAGGAGATCGTCCCCTACATGCAGAAGTACCTGATCGACCTTTGGCCGGAGAGCAACCGCGAGCTGCACTTCGCTACGGACGGTCCCACGGTCATCCTGATCGTCGGCATCAACGGCTCGGGCAAGACCACCAGCGTCGCCAAGGTCGCCTGGTACCTCAAGCAACAGGGCAAGAAGGTGATGATCGCGGCCTGCGACACCTTCCGCGCCGCGGCCGTCGAGCAGCTGACCATCTGGAGCGAGCGGATCGACCTGCCGATCATCAAGCACGCCGGCGGCGCCGACCCCGCCGCCGTCGCCTTTGACGCCGCTGAGGCGGCCCTGAAACGCGATATCGACGTGCTGATCGTCGACACGGCCGGCCGCCTGCACACCCAGGACCACCTGATGCGCGAGCTCAACAAGATTCAGCGTGTGATCGAAAAGAGGATCTCCGGCGCCCCGCACGAGGTCCTGCTGGTCCTGGATGCCACGATCGGCCAGAACGCCATCAACCAGGCCCGGATGTTCAGCCAGCACGTGAAGGTGACCGGGATCATGCTGGCCAAGCTGGACGGCTCGGCCAAGGGCGGCGCGGTGGTCGGGATTCGCGATGCCCTCGATGTGCCGGTCAAGTTCGTGGGCCTGGGCGAGAAGTACGAGGATATCGAGCCGTTCGACCCAGCCGCCTTCGTCGAGGCCCTGCTGGCCGACGAGAACGTCCGCGAAATCGGCGTGAGCGACGGCACCGGAGGCACCGGCAGGAAAGCTGCCCCTGGCACCCGGGGGAAGTCGGCCTGAACCGGCTGCAGCGCGTACTGAGTTCCCGCTTTCCGCGGGTCTTTGTTCGGAGTCCCGCCTTCAGGCGGCGTTTGGAGTCCCGGCTTGTGCACCCTCGCGTGAAACGTTGGATCTGGACGCTGCTGCGGCTGGCGCTGTGCGCTGCCGCGCTGACGTACGTCGTATCCCGCACCAGCCTTCACGACATGGTCTGGCTTCAGGGGCAGGAAACCCCCGTCCGCCTGATCGGCTTGCACGGGGATTCGGCCGAGGTGGTTCTGACAGCGGGCCCGCGCACGGTGCCCCTGGACCAACTCCAGACCAATCCCGATCGCACGCCGCGGATCTCCTGGGGTCTGGCCAGCCTGGCCTCGCGGAGCGACAAGGCCATGTTGCTGGCGGCGGTAGCGGTCTACGGCCTCCTGCCGTTGCTGCAGGTAGTCCGCTTCCGCTGGATGCTCGCCCTGCAGGACATCCACCTCGGTTGGCTCGCCGCCCTGCGGATCTGCTTCCTGGGTCACTTCTATAGTTATGTAATCCCCGGCACGACCGGCGGGGACCTCGTCCGTGCCGGCTACCTGATGCGCAACCACGTCAACCGCCACGGGGCGCTGGTCGCCATCCTCCTGGACCGCCTGACCGGGCTGGCGGGCATGTTCGCCCTGGCCGGTGTCGTCGGCCTGCTGGTCCCGGTCGCCAACCCCACCGTCCGCTACGCCGCGCGGGTCAGCGTGGTGGCGCTGGCGTGCATGGTCGGCGGCTTCGCGGCCGTCACCGGCTGGGGCTGGATGACCCGGCTGCTGGGACGCCTGCCGCTGGGCAGCCACCTGCAGCAGCTGTACGAGGCGGCCTCGGCCGGCCGGCGCGGCTGGCCGGTCCTGCTGGCTTCGGTGGGCCTGACCATGGTCCTTCAATCCGCGGCCATGGCGGCCTTCAGCATCGTCGCGGTGGCCCTGGGCATGGCCCCGGCGTGGCAACAGTACTTCGTCTGTCTGCCGGTGGCTCTGGTTATTGCCGCCGTCCCGATCGTCCCCATGGGGGCCGGTACCCAGGAGGCCGCAATGGTCTTCCTGCTAGCCGGCCAGGTCGGGTCGGTCAGCCAGGTCGTCGGACTGGCCCTGGTGATGAGGCTTATCGGACTGACGTGGGCGCTGCCCGGCGGGCTCGTGCCGCTCCTGCAGTCGCCGCGCCCCGCAGCTCCCGTGAACCAGGGCTGACCAGCTCGTCCCTCGGTCAAGTGACCTCCCTTTTCGGCCGAAACACCCTGTGACTATGACTTGCCGGGCTACCCCCGTGGAGGGTCCTTACGTCCTTGCCATGCGAAGGGCAGGGCGGCCCGGCGGCAAAGGAGGCTGCAATGCCCTTCAGCTTCGAGCTGAACGACAGACAGGCCGCCCGCGTGGTCGAGCAGGCCATCCGTGCCGGCACGCCCATGCGGATCGACCCGCATCACGCCAGCGGCGGCGAGGCCCTCCCGGTCCAGCTGATCGACGAAGACCGCCAGTGCCTGACCTTCCGCTACGAGGCTGCCGCCGCCGCGGCTGCCGAGCGGTTCATCCCCAGCCAGTACTGCCAGGTACAGTTCTCTCTGGGCGGGGCCGTCTATATGCTCAGCGTCCACGTCGTCGATCTGAATCCCCGGCAATGCATCCTGCGGACCAGCCGCCCGAAGATGGTCCAGCTCCTCGAACGCCGCAAGTTCGTCCGTACCCAGCTGGCCGGCCGCACCCCCGTAATCGTCCGCTGGCTGACGCAGGATCGCCTGGCCGAGGCCAACCTGTTCAACATCGGTGGCACGGGTCTGGCCTTCAAGATCGGCAAGGACTTCGCGGACTTCATCCTCGTCGGCGACGCGATGGAAGTGAACTTCGAGCTGCCTGGCTTGCCCGTCCGCTTCACGTTCGTCGTCTCGATCTGCAACAAGACCATCGCCAGCGACAATACCAGCGTCATCGTCGGCGTGCAGTTCCAGGAAAGCCCCGAGGCCGCCCAGGCGGGCAGCCTCGACGTCCTTCGCCGGTTCCTGGCCACACAACAGCAGACAACCCTTTCGAGGTGAAAACATGGGACAGCTTGTGACCTTTACCGCAGCCGTTCGGGATGAGACCATCCTCGAGGCGGTCCAGAAGCAGACCCCGGCCGTCATCACCATGCCCCTGACCAACCGCTGGGTCACGATGAAGACGCGCATCAGCAAGGCCGACCAGGCCGCCGGCGTGATCGCCCTGAGCAAGCCCCTGCCGGAGGACGGGCAGCCCGCCGCTGCCCTGGCTCCCGGACAGTGTGTGAGCCTGACGTTCCGCCGCGGGCACCGCAAGTGCATGACCAGCTGCACCGTCGTCTCCGTCTTCGACGACCAGCCCGAACAGGCCGTCGTGCTCCGTTGGCCGACCGAACTGCTTGCCGTCCAGCGCCGCGCGTACTTCCGCGCGGAAGTCCCCGCCGGCATGGTTGTGCCAGCCCGCGTCTGGCGGGGCGGCCGCACCAAGCGCCGCATGGTCGCCATCGGCCAGTGGCCCAGCGTCGTCGGGCAGCTGACCGACTGCTCGGCCGGCGGCCTGCGCCTGGAGGTCGAGGCGGCTGACAACCCGCAGATCGAGATCGGCGAGCCGATGGCCGTGGAGTTCTCGCCGCTGAAGGAGGTGGGCCAGATTTGCCTGGACGCGAATTTCCGCTATTGTCTGGCATTGCCGTCAGGGAAGATCGCCCTGGGCCTGCAGTTCGTCGGACTCGAGAGTTCTGCCGCCGGGCGGCAGATGCTGCTGGTCCTGGGGCAGGTATCCGCGGAGTACCTGCGGCGAGGACATTATGCAGGCCGTCCAGATGAACCGAAGCAGGAACGAGCCTGGCGCCCGCCGGCCGGTGTGCAAAACGACACACGTGAACCGGCCGGACCCGGGCGTTGAGACATACACGATCCTCGACACGCCCCTGGGGCCGATGGCGCTGGGGGCCAGGCAAGACAAGCTCCGCGGCGTGATCCTGCCGCACCCGGGCAAGACGCATCCGGACGAGCTGGCGGGCCGAATCTGGCCGTCAGCGGACCCGTCCCGAGGCGTCCTGCCCGCTCTTGTTGCCCAGGTCCGCGCAGTACTGGCGCGGCCGGTGCGCCCTCTTCGACGTCACGCTCGACCTGGAGGGCTTCCCCCCGTTCTTCCGCAAGGTCTGGCAGGCCGCCATGAAGATCCCGCCGGGTGAGGTCAGGACGTACGGCCAGCTCGCCCGGATGGCGGGTTCCCCCCGGGCGGCCCGCGCCGTCGGCGGCGCGATGGCAGCCAACCCCTTCCCCCTGATCGTCCCGTGCCACCGCGTGGTCGGTGCCTCCCACGTTGGTGGGTTCAGCGCCCCCGGCGGGGTGCACCTCAAGGAGACCCTGCTGGCCTGGGAACGCAAGTGCTGCCGGGAATCGGTCAGAAACTGACACTTCCAAGATGCCTCCAGGCGCGATAGTCTGATATGCAATGTTAGGAGGCATCTCCCATGACGGTACTGTTGCATCCGTTGGTCTGGGCCGTGCTGGTGCTGATGGCAGGTCCGCTATCGCCTCTGCCCGACGAGGCGACGACGCCAGCCATGCCGGACTTCTCACACATCCCTCTGGCCACGGTCCTGGGGGTCGACGAGGTCTGCCAGGTGACCGTGCTCCAGGCCAGCGGCACCAACCTCCAGATCCGTCTGGCCTGGGTGCAGGTCCCGCCTGAGGAACCGGCCCGGCCAACCGTCCAGGCCTTCCTCCGCAACCTGCTAGCCGGCGAGAAGGTCTGGCTCGTTCAGGCTGCCCCGGGGCCCAACGCTCGTGACGACAAGTGGTACGTCTATCGCTGGCCGGACAAGCTCTTCGTCAACCTCGAGGTCGTCCGCCAGGCCTACGCGGATATGGCCGTAGAGCCCAACGGTTCGGCCGTCACCGCCCGGGCGATCAAGTACTGGCGCGATCAGGCCCGACAGCGGAACCGGGGCATCTGGGCCGTGGCGGCAGCCACCCGTCCGGCCGCCAGCCAACCGGCAGTCTGTGCCCGCCCCTCCGAACCGGCACGCGCAGACGCCGCAGCCGCAGAGCGTTATCGTGTACGTCACCAGCACGGGCACGAAGTATCACCGTGCCAATTGCCGAACGCTCCGCAAGGCCGGCCGTCCCATGCCTCTGGAAGAGGCCCGCAAGAGATACGAGCCCTGCAAGGAGTGCAACCCGCCGCAGTAGCCTGACGCGGCGGCGTACAAGGATTCTCGACACGGCTATTCGCCCCTCGCCTCTCGTCCCTCGCGCCTTCCCTCCCCCCTCACCCCCGCGGCAAACCGCTCCAGCCACTCGATCCACCCGTCGAACCCCTCGCCCGTCCGGCTGGACACCTCGACCACCGGCACGTCGGAGTTGACCTGTCTCAGTTCCCTGTAAAACTGCTCCCGGTCGAACCCGCTGACAGCCGCCAGGTCGATCTTGGTCAGTACCACGCAGGTTGCCTTCTGGAACAGCGTCGGGTACTTGACCGGCTTGTCCTCGCCTTCGACCGTGCTGATCAGCGCCACCTTGCCGTGCTCGCCCAGGTCGAACTCCACCGGGCAGACCATGTTGCCGACGTTCTCGATGAACAGCCAGTCCAGCTGCTCGACGGAGATGCTCCGCAGACCCGCCTCGATCTGCGCGGCGTCCAAATGGCACCCCTTGCCGGTGTTGATCTGCACGACGTTCGGGCAGTGCTGGCCCAGCCGCTCCCCGTCCCGGCTGGTCGCCAGGTCCCCGACCAGGACCGCGCAGCGCTTGCCTCCGACGTGCGCCAGCGTCCGCTCCAGCAGGGCCGTCTTGCCCGAGCCCGGCGCGCTGATGAAGTTCAGTACCGGCAGGCGGAGCCGGCTGAACTGCTCGCGATTGGCCGCGGCGATCGTGTCATTCGCCCGTAGGACGTTCTGTACGACCTGGATCTTCACCGGACTGCCTCCGCACGGGTCGTTGTCATTCGTCACTCGTCCCTCGCCCCTCGTCCCTCGTCTCCTCTTTGTCTCCCGTGATCTCCTCCAGCACGAGCTCCTCCCCGGCCAGGATCTCCACGCTCGCCTGTTGGCAGGCCGGGCACAGGAAGACCGGCCACTCCGGCGGATACTCGTGCCCGCACTTGCGGCAGCGCGCCCGGGCGGCCACCTCGACCATCTCCAGGCTCGCCGCGGCCGCCGCAGTGCCCTCCCGCGCGCCTCCCACGCGGCCTGCAGCGCCTCCGGCACGATCAGTCGCAGCTGCCCCACCCGCAGGCGGACCCGCGTGACCGTCGCCAGGTTGTTCTCTTTCGCCACCGCCAGCACCTGCTCGGCGATGGCTGCGGCGATCGACATTTCGTGCATGAGGTGATTCTATTCGGTGTCTCTCAGGATTGCACGGACGTCCCCGGATCCTGTGTCGCCAGCAGGGCAAGCACCGCCTGGCGGGCCGCCGCCACCAGTTCCCGCGCCCGTGCCGTCAAGGGTGCCCCGAAGGTCGTGTCGAAGGCCCGCGTGGCCACCAGCGTGCCCTTCGGTTGGCGGTGGTACAGTGCCTTGGCCAGCGCCAGCAGCTCCTCCGGCCCGCTTGAATGTGAATCGGGTGTGTAGTCCGCGGCCGGGTCCACCGGCCGAACGACCAGGTCCGGCCAGGCCGGCTGCTCGTGGGCGTCGATGAAAATGACGTGATCGGCCGCGGCCACGTCCTCCGACAGTCTCCGGCCCCAACTGGTGGAAGCAGCGGATCTCGACGTTGCCGCCTGTGCATCCTTGTAGCGAATCGGCGATCGCCAGCCCCGCCGCGTCATCCCCGCGGCCCGGGTTGCCCCACGCAAGGATCAGGTACTTGGTCTGTTGCTGCATGTTGTCCATCCTGAACGTTCTGACGGACGTACGATCAAGGCTCAGTTCAACATCCCCACGGGCCACCCCTGCAGACCCAGGCGGGACACCCGCTTCGGCTCCGCCGCCGGCAGCATGCTCAACACGATCCGCCGGGCCGCATCCGCCAGCTGCAACCCCCGCCCCGAGAGGCGGGCCTGTGCAGCCGTCCCGAAGACCCGCGTCGCCACCAGCCAGGCGCTCGGCCGATGATGGTACAGTACCTTCAGCATGGCGATCAGCTCGGCTGGACTGCCGCACTCGCCCTCCGGGCTGTACCCGCCTGCCGGCTTGACCTCCTCGACGACCAGGTCCGGCCCATCGGCGCGGCTGTGAACGTCCACGAAGATCACGTGCTCGGCGTCCGCCATGTCCGCCACGAGCTCCGGCCCGATCCGCGGGCAGCAGAGGACGGTCACATCCTGCGACACCTGCCCGGCCAGCGAGCCGACGATCGCCAGGGAGGCAGCGCTGGCCCCGTTCTCGGGAGTGCCCCATGCCACCACCAGGTATCTCTCTCCCTTTCGCATGACCTCTCCCTCCAGCCGGGCCGGTTGCCGGGTCCGTCGTTGGGTGCCACTGGCAGCTTGTCCGCCAGTGCTGTTGTTCAGACGCCCATGTCCGACCGCACTGCCTGGTCCGCCAGCCGTCCCTGCTGGTCCACCACGCTGACCACCAGCGGCATCTTGCCCACCGCGTGCGTCGAGCACGACAGGCACGGGTCATAGCAGCGGATCGCCGCCTCCACCCGGTTCAGCATCCCTTCCTGGATCTTGGCGCCCTTCACGTACTGCCGGGCTACCTCCAGCACGCCGCGGTTCATCGCGTTGTTGTTCTGGCCCGTCGCGATGATCAGGTTCACCTTCTCGATCCGCCCGACCTCGTCCACCCAGTAGTGGTGGAACAGCGTGCCGCGCGGCGCCTCGGCCACGCCCACGCCCTGCGGACGGATCACGTTGCTCGGCGTGTACACGTCCTGGCTGAGCACCTCCGGGTCGCCCAGGATCTCCTCCATCCGCTCCAGGCCGAACAGAACCTCGATCAGCCGGGCGTAGTGGTAGTACATCGAGCCGGTGACCGGCCGCCCGCCGCCGATGTTCTTGAAGTTGCGCCACTCCGCCTGCGCCCGGGGCGTGTCGATGTCGTCGATCACGTTCAGGCGCGCCAGCGGCCCCACGCGGTACGAGCCTTCGGGGTAGCCCTGCGGCCGGTAGAACGGAAACTTCAGGTACGACCAGTCCTCGGTAGCCTCGCCGATGATCGACAGGTAGTCGTGCGGGTCGACCATGTCCTCGAGCTTCTTGCCCGCCCGGACCCACCATCCGCAGGAAGCCGTCGTAGTGCTCCAGGCTCCCCTTGGCCGTCACCAGCCCGCTGTAGTTGCTGTCAAAGGCCGCGAAGGTCTTCAGCAGCTCGGGGTTCTTGTCCATCCACCCCTTCAGCACCGACAGCCCCAGCTCCGCGGCCTCGTACGCCGCCGGCAGGTTCTTCAGCAGCCACTCCCGATCCGTCGCCGCCAGCGTGCGGTTCTGCCCGCCGGCCACGCAGCAGTCCGGGTGGACCTTCCGCCCGCCCACGGCCGCGATGGCCGTCTGCCCGTACTTGCGCAGGAAGATCCCCTTGACCGCGGCGTCCGGGGCCGCGGCCAGTACCCCGAAGACGTTCCGCTTGGCCGGGTCGCTGTCGAAGCCCAGCAGCAGGTCCGGGCTCGACAGGTGGAAGAAGCTCAACGCATGCGACTGAACCAGCTGCCCCATGTGCATCAGCTCGCGCAGCAGCAAGGCAGGCCGCGGGGGCTTCACGCCCACGATGTCGTCGATGGCCTTGGCGCTGGCCAGGTGGTGGCTGACCGGGCAGATGCCGCAGATCCGCTCGGTGAGCGTCGGCATCTCGGAGAAGTGCCGCCCTTCGCTGAACTTCTCGAAGCCGCGGAACTCCACCACGTGCAGCCGGGCCTCGTCCACCTGCCCCGCATCGTTCAGCTGGATCGTGACCTTGCCATGCCCTTCAATCCGCGTTACGGGCTCTATCGTGATCTTCTGTGCCATGTTCGCGCTACCTTGCTTTCGCGGCGTGTATTCAACCACGGAGACACGGAGAAAGGCAATGAACAAGGATGAACAGAATAGGCAGGATGAGTTTCTTCATCCTGTCCATCCTGTCTATCCCTGTGAATTCCCCTCCGTGTCTCCGTGCCTCCGTGGTTCATCTCATTCATTCCTAGTCATACTGGCTTACGTTCTGGACGAATTCCGCCGGCTTGCCGCCCAGCAGCGCCGTCAGCGCCTGCCAGATCGCCTCCGCGCTGGGCGGGCAGCCCGGAATGTGCGCCTCGACCTTCACGTGCTCGTGGATCGGCCGGACCTTGTCCGTCAGCTTCGGCAGCTCCGGGTCCTCCGGCACCTGCCCCAGCGCGGTGCTCTCGCCGGCCACGTACGCCCGGTCCAGGCAGTCCTGCAGGTCGAACTGGTTGCGGAGCATCGGCACGCAGCCCAGCCCCGCGCAGTCGCCCATCGACACCAGCACCTTCGCCTTGGCCCGCAGGTCCTTCAGCACGTGCAGGTTGTGCTCGTTGCACACGCCGCCTTCCACGATCCCCACGTCGACAGATGGGATCTGCTTCGTGTCGCAGATCGGGCTGTGCACGATGTCCACCAGCTTCGCCAGGTCCACCAGCCGCTCATCCAAGTCCAGAAAGGACATGTGGCAGCCGGCGCACCCGCCCAGCCATACCGTCGCGACCTTGATCTTGCCATTGTTGCTTGTATTAGACACGGCCCTTGGCCCCTTGTGCTTTGCTCTTGCAGGTAACGATCTGGCGGACCGGCTCAGCCGACGGGACGAACTGCCCCTCGGCTACCTTCACGCCCGCCGGCATGTACGTCTCCACGCACGGCACGAACGACTTGCCCATCGCGTTGGCCACCGTCTGCAGGATCTCCGCGTCCGTCCAGACGCTCTCGGGTGCGCTGACCAGCTGCCGCGTCTTCTGCAGCCGACCCTCCAGGTTCACGAACGTCCCGCTCCGCTGCGCCCACGTCGCCACCGGCGCCACGCTGTGCGCCACCTCGCAGGCCGCCTGCGCGTGCGAGGCGAATACCGACACGTGTACCATCGGCCGCGCCTTCTCCAGCCAGTTGGCCGGCCAGATCGGCTCGTCGTCGCCCAGGAACATCAGCACCACGTCGGTCCCGGCGAAGTCGAAGTCGTCCATCGTAAAGACCGGCTTGCCGAACATCCGCACGCCGGCTGCATTGGCCTTGCGGGGGACCTCCAGGACCCGGTACCGGTCGTCCGCGGTGAAGTAGCTGCCGCCGACGGCCAGGTTGACCACCGCCTGGATCGCCTCGACGCCCTGGCCCGTCACGCCGCTGCCGATCACGAAGATCGGCCTGCGCGCCGCGGCGATCAGGCTCGCCAGCCGCACCACTTCCGTCACCGTCACGCCGCACACCCGCTCGAACATCGGCTCCTTCGTGTCCGGCAGACCCGCGACCGCGTCAGCGGAGACGTTCGACTGGATCAGCCCGCGCTCGGCCATCGTCCGCAGCGCCGCGCCGATGACCACGGCGTCGCGCCCGGGCTTGGGCGTCATGTGGAAACTCGCCAGCGCCGACAGACCCGTCACCCGCGGATTGATCTCCACGTACTGCGCCCGCCGGCTGTTGATGCCCCGCCGCACGACGCTGGCGGCCACCGGCGGCCGAGTACTGCATGTCCACGCCGATCCCCACCACCAGGTCGCTGTCTTCCAGGTCGCTCAGCCGCGCCAGCGGCGCCGTCTTGCCGTCCGTCCCGAAGGCCTGGGCCATCGCGCCGACCTCCGAGCCGGCTGCCAGACCCACCCGGTCCGAACCCACCACTTCCTTCATGAACTGCCGCACCAGGCGCGATCGTCTCCAGCGGCAGACTCGGCGAGACCATCGCCGCCACCCGCGACGGGTCCGTCCCGGCCCGGCCCGACGTGATCCGCCGCGCCAGCTCCTCCGCGAAGGCCTTCCAGTCCACCTCCACCAGGTCCGCCGCCTTCTTCAGCCGCGGCATCTGCAGGGCCGGCTGGTTCGCCTGCTTCAAGGCGTCGTAACGCCCCCGGTTGCAGATGATCGGATTGCCGGCCGGACCGTGTCCCGAGTCGATCTGCAGCACGGTATGCCCGCGGGTCTTGACCTTCGTCCAGCACCCCAGGCCGCACGCCGTGCACACGGTCTGCTGCACGGGAAGTTCCTGGCGGCCGGCCGTGCGGTTGCTTGAGCTTGTCGAACAGCGCCCCGGTCGGGCAGACCTCCACGCACATGCCGCACGACACGCACGTGGACTCGCCCAGCGGCGCCCCGGCGTCAGCCGCGACCTGCGTGACCGACCCGCGGCCCGACAGGTCCAGCGTGTGCGCCCCACCCACTCGTCGCAGACCCGCACGCACCGGCTGCACAGGATGCACCGGCTGTGGTCCAGCGCCATGTACGCGTGGCTGTTGTCGATGGGTAGCTTCGGCAGCAGGTAGTCGTACCGCACGTGCGTCATGCCGTGCTCGTAGCCGGCCTGCTGCAACTCGCAGTCCCCGCTGGCCGGGCAGAACGGGCAGATGTGGTTCCGCTCGGAGAACAGCAGTTCGACCGTCCGCTTGCGGAGGTCCTTCAGCCGCGGCGTCTCCGTCTGCACCACCATGCCGTCAGTCGCCGGGGTCGTGCACGCGGTGTTGAGCCGCCGCTGCCCCTCGATCTCGACGATGCACAGCCTGCACCCGCCGACCGGCTTGAGGCCCTCGCAGTGGCAGAGCGTCGGCACGTGCACGCCGCTCGCCTGGCAGACCTCCAGGACGGTCTGGCCCTTGACGCCCGCGACCTCCCGGCCGTTGATCTTCAGTTTTATCGCAATCCCGTTGTCAGCCATAGTTCTTTCGCCGTTATGAGTCGTTGCCGTCGTTGCTGTTACTCAGCACTCAGGACTCAGCACTCAGTACTACTCCACCGACACCGCCGCAAACCGGCACACCTCGCTGCACTTGCCGCAATGGATGCACTTGCCCGCGTCGATCACGTACTTCTTCTGGCCGTCCACCCGGCTGATTGCATTCGTCGGGCAGTTGCGGGCGCACAAACTGCACCCCGTGCATTTGGCCGCCACGATCGCGTATGTCAGCAGCTGCTTGCACACCTTCGCCGGGCACTTGTGGTCCTTGATGTGGGCCTCGTACTCGGCCCGGAAGTGCCGCAGCGTGCTCATTGTCGGGTTCGGCGAGGTCTGCCCCAGGCCGCACAAACTGCTCGACCGGAGCACCTCGCACAGATCGTCGAGCTGATCGAGGTCCTCCTGTCGGCCCTTGCCGTTGCAGATCCGATTGAGCGTCTTGAAGATCTGCCGCGTGCCCACGCGGCACGGCGGGCACTTGCCGCACGACTCGTCGACGCAGAAGTCCATGAAGAACTTCGCCACGTCGACCATGCAGCTCTCCTCGTCCATGACCACCAGACCGCCCGAGCCCACGATCGAGCCGATCTGCTGCAGACTGTCGAAGTCCAGCGGCAGGTCCAGATGCGCCGCCGGGATGCACCCGCCCGACGGCCCGCCCGTCTGCGCCGCCTTGAACGCCTTGCCGTCCGGGATGCCCCCGCCGATCTCGAAGACCAGCTCCCGCAGCGTCGTGCCCATCGGCACTTCCACCAGGCCGGTGTTGTTGACCTTGCCCGCCAGCGCGAACACCTTCGTGCCCGTGCTCTTGGCCGTGCCGATCTTGGCGTACCACGCCCCGCCCTTGCGGATGATCGTCGGGATGCTCGCGAAGGTCTCCACGTTGTTGATCGAGGTCGGCTTGTCGTGGATGCCCGCGTCCGTCGGGAACGGCGGCCGGGGCCGAGGCATGCCGCGACGGCCCTGCACGCTGGCCATCAGCGCCGTCTCCTCCCCACACACGAACGCGCCGGCGCCCACGCGGATCTCGATGCCGAACGAGAAGTCCGTCCCCAGGATCCGCCGGCCCAAGAGGCCATACCGCCGCGCCTGCTCCAGCGCGATCTGCAGCCGCCGGATCGCCAGCGGGTACTCCGCCCGTACGTACACGAAGCCCTTGCTCGCCCCGGCTGCAAAGGCCGCGATCGCCATCGCCTCCAGCACCCGATGAGGGTCCCCCTCGAGAACCGAGCGGTCCATGAACGCGCCCGGGTCACCCTCATCGGCGTTGCAGATAATGTACTTCTCGTCCCCCTTGGCGTTGCGGAGCATCTGCCACTTCGTGCCCGTCGGGAAGCCCGCACCGCCCCGGCCGCGGATCCCCGAGGCCTTCACCTCGTCGATCACCTGCTGCGGCGTCATCGAGGTCAGCGCCTTGGATAGGGCCGCGTAGCCCTCCATCGCGATGTAGTCCTCGATATTCTCCGGGTCGATCACCCCGCACGTCTCCAGCACGATCTTGACCTGCTTCTTGAAGAACGGGATGTTGTCCGGGCTCGGAACCGGTTCGGCGTCCGGACGCGGCCGCCACATCAGCTCCTTGACCGGCTCGTCCCGCAGCAGGTGCTGCTGGACGATTTTGCCCGCGTCCTCCGGCTTGACATGCTGGTAAAGGATGTTGTCCGGCCGGACGATCACGATCGGCCCCATGTCGCAGGCGCTCATGCAGCCCGTCTGGACCAGCTGGACCGTGTCGTGCAGGTTGTTGCGGACCAGTTCCTTCTCCAGGCTGGCCCACACCGGCGCCTCTCCGCAGGAGATGCACGCCCCGCCCGCGCAGACCAGCAGCACCCGCTTGGCCGGCTTGCCGTTCGCCTTGACCGGGTGCTTCTCCAGCCGCAATGCCAGGGTCGCGGCCGCCCGCTTCTGCATCTGTTCCAGTTCGCTTGGTGTCATGTGTATTGCCTGACTATCTTCTTGACCCCGGCGGGGTTGAGTTTGCTGTGGACGTCCTCGCCGATCATCACGACCGGCGCCATGCCGCAGGCCCCCAGGCACCGCACGCACTTGAGGCTGAACAGCCCGTCTTTGGTGGTCTGCCCCCGCTCGATGCCCAGCTCCTTCTCGAAGGCCTGGACCACCCGCTCCGCCCCGCGGACGTAGCACGCCGTGCCCATGCACGCCATGATCGTGTACTTGCCCCGCGGGATCGTGCTGAAGAACGAGTAGAACGAGATCACTCCGTACACCTGGCTGACCGGAAGGGTCAGCGTGGCCGCCACGAAGTCCACCACGTCCGGCCGCAGGTACCCGAACAGTTCCTGCGCGCGGTGCAGGATCTGGATCAGGGCCTCCGGCGAGCGGTTGTAGTAGCCGATCGCGATCTCCAGCTGGTCGAACATGACCTTCTCGCCGGGCCCCACCTGGTGGCCCAGCCGCGAGATCGTGCTCTCCAGTGCCTGTATCGATGACATAGTCAGCTCCAAGGAAGCAAGCAGTCAGGCCACGTGGCCTTACCACTTGAATAGGCAAGCCTCGTGCCAGAAGGGATGATCTCGTCAGTCTTTCGTAACATATGGACCCTAAATGGGTTATAACTCATCGTCCAGGGGCCTGCCCGCCTGCCGCACCTGCCAGTGTCATCTTCGTGCGAACTTTCACACATGCCACCCCGAACTTTCCGCAAACTCCGGCAGCCTCGGCCCTTGCCGATCAGGGCGGTAGTGGTTCACTTTGCTCATGTACGATCTGCCCGGTTGATCCTGCCGCCGTCTGTCCTTAGAGGGCTCAGTCGGTCAATATGACTAAGCCTGAATCTGGTTATATTCCGTATACCATGCACGCGCCGTGGTGTTATCGGAAGTATGGATATATCAACGACTTGTGAATATGAAGGGCTAGCCCAAGTTACGCAGTTGCAGACGTAAAACGGCCCTGGCGCTCTCGCCAGGGCCGTTTTTGTGGCCCCGTTTCCACTACAAGGCGCCTCGGACCAGACGTCGGCGGGCCTCCTGGCGGAACCGTTTGAGGTGGTTCGGCAGGACCAGTCCCAGCCGATGTAACAGCACCGCCAAGTGCGGCTCCGGTTGGGTCACGCACCGCACCACCAGGGTCGGGCCGGCCGTGCCATCGTTGTTCCGTGTCGCCAGCACCACGTCTTGGCTCTGGACCCGTGACAGTTCCTCCACCAGCGGCCGGGGCGCCTCGCCCAGGCCGGATGCCTGCATCCAGCCCGACAGCGTCTTCCACATCGCATAGGCGATGAAGCAGACCAGGATGTGCCCCTTGACCCGGTCCTGCTTTTGATGCCAGATCGGTCGCAGTTCCAACTCGTCCTTGCTAATCCGGAAGGCCCACTCCGCGTCCACCAGCTGAATGTACTGCTTCCATAATGCCACCGGATCGACCTGCGGCAGGTTCGTCCGCAGCAGGTAGCAACCACACAGGTCCTTCTTGGCCTGCTCATCCATCTGCCAGTTCACCCGCAGTTTCGCCTTGCCGGTTGGCTTGTCGATCGGGGTGATCTCGACGGTGAAGCATTCCGCCGCTCGCCAGTTCTGCTCGGTCAGCCGGCCCAGACGCAGATGCGCCTGGCCCGAGTCCGTCAGCCGGCCGCTCTCGGCGGCCTTCTGCATCGCCTCCAGGCCCTTCTTCATCCGCTGGCAGAACCGCTCCAACATCGCGGCTTCCTTGTCGATGCGATCCTGGCTGCGGCACAGGATCAGCGTCTCATCGGCGGCCTCCGGGACAGGCACCCTCTTGACCTCAATGCCTTCGCGGACCTGTTGCCAGCCTTCCTTAGTCAACTCCCCTCGCACCTGCCGCAGCAGGGCCTTGGGAGTGCCCACGATGTAGTGGCTGCCACTGTTACGCAGGACCTGCAGGTTGGCCGCCGAGACGTTCCCGCGGTCCATGATCCAGATCCGCTGACTCTTGCCATGCTCGGCCTCGACCTTCTTGACGATCTTTTCGACGGTCGTGGCATCATTGGTGTTGCCGTCAAAGACCTCGTACCCCAAGGGGTAGCCATCCGTCGTGACGATCAGGGCGATGACCACTTGCAGGCAGTCTGGGCGGCTGTCCCGCGAGTAGCCCCGCTGGGCCATCGGATTGGCCGCACAAGCCCCCTCGAAGTAGGTGCTGGTCAGGTCGTACAGCAGCACGTCGTAGGACAACTGGAACAACTGGCCCAGTCGCTGCCGCAGATGCTGCTCGATGGCCTTCTTCTGGGCCAGCAGTTGATCCAGGCCCGCGTACAACCGATCCGTGTGCACCTGATCCGGATCCACCCCCAGAATGTCCTCCAGAGCCGAGCCCGGGTAAAAGTGCTTCTCGATGTGCAGTTCGCTGCTGGGCCGGCAGAACCGGGCGATCGCCAGGATCGCCGCCACCGCGGCCCAAGGCACTCCCTCGCGTCCGATCGGCATCTTGCTGCCCAGCAGCGTATCCAACCCCAGCAATTGCCAGAGCGTCCAGGCCAGATAGACATCCCCGAATCGACGCATCCGCCTCACCCGCAACTTGCGGGTCTCTACCCACTGCAGGTCCGGTTCGTCCGAAAGCTCCAGCGGATCGAACAACGTAGGCATCGGCGGAGCCTGGCCGTTCAATCGCCGCGAGAGTGTCTGCCAGCCGCTCAGTTCCCGCCGGGACAGTTTGCCCAGGTAGGCCACTGTCCGCTGGCGGGAGCCCTTGGCGGTACGATAACTCTCGACCAGTTCCCAGTAGATCTGTCGCTGCCCCTTGCCGCGGGGCCTGATCTTGCGTAGGTACATGATGCATCCCTGCCTGTTCATTCCACAGGTATAGGAATGCGCCGCCGGCCCTGCCCGTCAAACGGCCATTTTTCCACCACACGGCCTTTTCGCCGGCTCCGACCCTCGCCACAATAGCGCCAAGGCGGTTCCGCCCCTCAAGATTCTTTTTTTAGGTGCTCAACTGCGTAACTTGGGCTAGTAGGAGGTAGAACTGCACAGTAACTTCTCAAAAAGTCAAACCACTTTGTTGTTTTTCTTATGAAGTGTTGTATAGTTTATACAACAGGGTCCGTGCCTGCTGGAGGAACAAAGAACACAGATAACGAAACAAAGACCACAGAAACAGAAGGGTCACAGACATGTCAGGGGTAAGATTTGGAGCGTTTTTCAAGGAGTGCCGCATCCGAAAGGGCCAGACATTGAGAGCTTTCTGCGAAGAGAAAGGCTTTGATGTTGGGAATATCAGCAGGCTGGAGCGAGGACGGCTGGCGCCGCCGCAATCGCAAGAGAAGCTCGGCGAATATGCGGCAGCTCTTGGCCTCGCAGAGAGAAGTGATGACTGGGTTACGTTTTTCGATCTGGCCGCTGAGGCCCGTGGCCAAATCCCGCACGATATTCTCAGCGACGATGAGCTTGTTGGAAAACTGCCGTTGGTATTTCGTACGCTTCGTGGGCAAAGAGTTGACGACAACATCCTGGAACAGTTGATTGACAAGATACGTAAGGCCTGAGCAATGCCGCCTATCCGGTTGAATCTGCGTCAGCTGACATACGATCATCTGAAACAGACTGCTCGGGACTTCCTCTCAACACACCACCCAAGCAACGAAATCCCCATTCCTATAGAGCAGATAGTTGAAGTTGGATTGAGAATAGACATCGTTCCTATCCCTGGATTACGAGACCTGCTTAGCAGTGACGGCAATAATCAGACCGAAGCATACTTCACGGGAGACTTTACTGCTATTCACATAGATGTACGGTTTAGCCATTTCACGCTGCTGCGCAGAGGGCGAACTGCAGCGTGTTCCATAATCCTCGCACTCGGCCCTTCAGGGTCGAGTTGCTGTTTATTCGGTCTGTCCACAGGACCCTTCGCAGTGTTGCCAGCATGTCCAAGTGCGTCGGATGGTCCTTGGGCCCTTGCCAGTCCGTTCCCTTCGGCTGGGCAGTCGTGGCCTTGGCCCCGTACGTCAGGTACCACGCCTTGACCAAGGTCTGGACGACCAGGGCCATCGGCGCCTGGCGTTCGACCGTCCGCTCACACCAGCCCTGCACCTTCTCCAGGCCCTCCAACTGCTTGCCCTCCTGAATCGACTCCTCAATCGGCCAGCGGCCGGAGAACCGCTCGATGATCTCGACCTCGGCCACCGCCGAGTCCGTGCAGAACATGTAGTCGTCTTTCTGCTGGCCCTCCGGGTCGCGGACGATCAGCAGTTGGATCGGTCGATCCCGGCTGACGTGGTACCATAAACACACGATCGAGAGCACCTGACGCTTGCGCCGCTTGCCATAAACCAGTGCTTCGACCGTACGCCAGCCCTTCTTGCGGCGGGCGGCCAGTTGCCGCGGGGTCGGCAGGCGCTTGCCCTTCTTGCGTGGCTGGCCTCGCTGCCCAGGCCGGCGCTTCGGCGGCAAGGCGTACAGCGCCGCGTCCGATCGAATCCGCGACACCAGATTCGACCGCGCCCCAGCCGTCGCCGCCACGACCTCCCGTGTGGCATATTGTCCGTCCGTCGCGATCCGCAGACACCCGTCCGGTAAGGCCTCGCGGGTTTGCCGGATCATCTCGGCGGCAATCTGTTGACGCGTGCGGAAGGGATGCTGGTGACTGCAATCGACTGGCTTGCGGTACAGCGTGAACCACACCGGCAGGCCGATCACCCAGTTCGGCCAACGCTTGGGACGCAGCATCGCCGTTGCGATGACCCAGTTGTGCGACCAGTGCACCACGGTTTTGAGCGTGTTGGAGACCGAAGCATCCTTGAAGTAGCCGGCGAAGGCCACGTGCCTGCCGCAGCGCCCGCAGGTCGTATCGTCGATGGCCAGATCGATCCCCTGCCAGAGCCCCTGGCTTCGGATCAAGGGCGCGACCACCTCGACCAGCAGCAGACGGCTGACCTCCGGCAGAGTCCAAGCCGAGCGGTAGAAGAACCGTTCGTAGACCGTCCAGTGCTTGGCCGCGTGGCCCAGCAGCGACGTCCCGATCGTGCACACCAGATTGGTGACGGTCGGTTTGCTGCGGCACAGCACCCAGCCGGTGGCTATATGCAGGAACGTCAGGAAGGTCGGATCGGTAAACGCCGGACCCAGGCGTTGACAAAGGGCCTCCCAACCGGTTACCAAGGCAGCATCCATGCTGACCTCCTGTCGTGCAGTCTTGACACCTACACGCTAGGAGCGTTGGCATGGATTTTCTTATTGTCGACGATATCATGGGTTACACTCAAAAACGGCTAAAGTTCACAAGATCACTCTTACCGAGATCGACCCGCCCATCTGGCGACGACTTCTGGTCCGCAGCGATACGAGATTGCCGGACCTGCACCTGATGTTCCAGGCGGCCATGGGCTGGTACAACAGCCACCTGCACTCGTTCGAGCTTCGCGGGACGCGATATGGCGAGCCGGACCCGGACTTCGACGATGATGATACGATTAACGAGAAGCGCGTCCGGCTGGAAACAGTGCTCCCCCGCAAGGGCGCCAGGATGATGTACCTGTACGACTTCGGCGACGGCTGGGAGCATGACGTTCGGGTGGAAGAGATCTTTCCGACCGATCCAACGGTCAAGTACCCGGTCTGCGTCGAGGGCAAGCGCGCCTGCCCGCCGGAGGACGTGGGCGGGACCTCGGGATATGCGGAGTTCCTGGAGGCGATTGCCGATCCGAAGCACGAAGAGCACGAGGACATGCTCCGGTGGGTCGGCGGCAGGTTCGATCCGGAAGAGTTCGACATATCTGTCACGGACCTGAATCTTCAGAAGTACAAGTCGTACGACCTCGGTAGACTGACGGAGCGATCTACCGGCACCGAAGATGGTGCATAAAGCGGTCATGGCGCCCGGCTTCCCTGACATCCGGTCTGCCTTCCGCGACATCGGTACCCTCTTGAGTGCCTTCTCCGGGGTCAGATTGCCCGAGGCAACGTCCCGGAAGATGGGCCAGAGGCTGTCGGCCAGAACGACATTGGCGAGAGCAGTCTCCCTGAGCAGCTGCCGGTCCCGCCGGGCGGCGCGCAGATCCACGCTGGTCTTGCACCGGGCATGGCCGCCATCCATTTCGAAGTTGCCGTGCGTGAGCCGGGCATTCAGCCCTGTAATGAATCGTTCCAGATGTCTCCTTCTTCCAGGCAGGATCGGGAAAGGATACGTTGAATAGAATACCAGGGCCTGGCGATCTTCTCTGACTGTGGCGGTGAACAGCCACCAGCCATTGCTGCCTTCGAACCTGCACCTGAGCAGATCTCCGTCTCTGCTGACATGGCACCGCTCTCCCCGCCTGGCCAAGTACCTGCCCAGATGATGCAGGACCCCGCTCATTTTTCCACGTGATGGCCGTTCTGCGGGCTGTACGCCCCGCCGGCGGGGTGCGGCTCCAGAATCTGCTTAAGCACTTGCTGTGGCCAGTTGGGCCCCGTCAGGTCGTATGGGTACACGAACACCGCCACGATCCCGTTGTCGCGGTACACCCGCTGCTTGTACTGGATACCCTTGGCATACTCCGGGACATCCGGCATGCCGGCGTACTCCACGATCCGGTTGGCCAGGTCAGGCAGGGTGAAGTCCGGATGCCAGATTCGATGCCGGCCATCGTCGTGGATGAGAGTGGGCTGTTCATATAGGAAAGGGATGCCTTGGCGGTCTAGAAGTCTCCCTACCTGGGCCTCGCCGTGGGACCTGTAACGCGGCTCATGGGGTCCCAGCCTGTCCTCAATGCGGTCTGCCTGGTAGTTCACCCACGGCTCACCTCGGTGGCGTTCCTGGCGATCCGCGAGGCAGCTGCCATGATGCGGGACTCGGTGTTCTTGATGAGCTTGGAAAGCCTGGTGTTGTGCTTCTGCAGTGTGGCGGCCTCTTTGAGTGTCTTGTCGAGCTTGGGGTAATCGTTTGCGGCGGCATACTCCTCGGCCTGCCGGGTCAGATCCCGGATGCGCCGCTCGTTTGCTGCCACAGCTCCATCCAGGCGTTCCAGGCGTAGGTCCAGCCGCATCTCCTTGTACTGATCAGCCAGTTCCGCGGCGGCCTTCTGCTGCGCCTCGGGCGGCAGTGTCTTTATTGCCGCCTGGATCTGTTCGATCCGATGAGCATGACCTTGCCGCATCGCGTGGGCCTTCTCGCGAAGGGCTGCGAGCCGCTCGGTCAGGTATCCTTCCGCGGGCAGCATCTGCTGCAGTTGTTGCATGATCGTATTGGCCGTGTCCGGGTCAGCGGTGAGACGGTTCTCCTGCTTGCGGAAGTTCCGGAATCGGTCTTCCAGCTTCCGGGAGACCTGCTTCTCCTGGAAAAGGTCGGACATGTCGTGGCGGATATCCGCACGCTCGGCCTTTGCGGCAGGGAATGAAGAGAACGTGCCCTTCTGGTGGGCGAAGAACGCGAGGATGCCGCCGACCATGGCGACAAGGATCACGGTCTGGATGATCTCCTCGCGCACCGGCCATGGCGCCCCGAGGATCCAGCCGACCATCAGGCTGCCGCCCAGGGCGATGCCTGCCCCGGCCCAGCTACCGCCGGTCTGGCGGATCGATTGGTACATCACCCCGGCCAGGATGACGATCGCAAAGCCCACGGCTGCGGGGCCCAGGTTGCGGATCGACATGCCGGCGGACTGCTCCCACCAGACGAGGCCCACGGAAAGCGCAAGACCGAGGGCGGCGGAGGCGGCGATGGCAGGCCTTTGCTGGCCGAACCGTTTGCCGAGGACCGCATAGACCAGGGCCGTGAAGAACGTGAATGCCAGGACAAAGTCGGGCAGGACGGACTCGAAGATCTGGCCAAAGGCGAAAGTGGAGAAGGGGTTGGCGGGGCTCATGGCCTATGCCATGAGGCCGCCTATATATAAAGCCTACGTCAGATTGCGGACCCTCTTTCCAGCTACCGGCCCTATCCTGGAACGCTCCGCTTGCGCTCGCCTATCCTGTGTCGCTACTTGCCGAAGTTGTACGCCAGGTCCAGAAGGTCTACCACATCCACTGAGCCGTCGTCGTTGAAGTCACACCGTGGATCATAGTTAGCGTCGCCTATCACGCTGCCGAAGGCATCCACGAAGTACAGCAAATCCACCACGTCCACGTGCCCGTCGCCGTCCACGTCACCCGGGATCGGGCTCTGGTACACGTGCGGCGGGTCCTCCTGGTTGCCAGCCACGTCCTCCGCCCAGTACTCCACGCGGTCGCCTTGTACGATCGTGAACGGCCCGGCATATGTGTGCCGCGAACCACCGTTGACCTGGTACCGAATGCGGTAGAGGCCCGACCCGCCCGTATCCGTTGCCGACAGGCTCACTTGCAGCCCGTTCACGCTGTGGGACGATACCGGCGGAGTCAGATCCAACAGGACCGACAAGGATGCCACGGCCGACTCGTTGCCGGCTGCATCGATAGCCTTGATGCCGACCTGATGCGTCCCCTCAGCCTTCGGGTTGATCGTCCACTCCCAGGTACCGTCCGCGCTGAACCCGGCATGCTCCTGCACCCCATCCACGTACAAGACCCAGTCGCTACCCGGCTCCATCGTGCCCTGGAACGTCGGACTGGGGTCCGAGGTGATATTGTCGTTGAGGTCGATACCGCCAGTGGCGATGTCCTCGATCATGTCCGGGGCCGAGGCAACCGGCGGGTTCGTGTCTATGGTGACCGTCACCGTGTCCGAAGACAGCGGCGAATCACTGTGATAGCCCGGCACCCGCGCTGTGGCCGTCAGCGTATGGGGACCATCCGGCAACACCGCGGACAGCTTGACGACGAACTGTCCGTTCGAATCGGCCTGGCCCGTCCCCACCTGTGATACTCCGTCATAGATCCGAATGATCGAGTTGTTCGGGGCAGCGCCCGTGATCCGGGGCTGCGCCACCTTCGTTAGCAGATCGCTATTCGACCGGCCGGTATCGTCGTCCGCCAGAAGCCCCAGCCCTGTGGGCGGAGTCGAAGCAGGCAGACCCGGCCAATAGATGCTGCCCGACCCGCCATTGCCCCACCCCCCGCAACCAGCTCCACCATCAGCCTTGATGTTCGAGCCATCAATGTTGGTTGGAACCTGGAGGATCTTGACCCTCCCGCCGGCACCTCCTCCACCGCTGCCGGTCTCAGCCGGATCGCTGCCCTGGCCGCCGTTGGCGTGAACCGATCCGCTGATCGTCAGATCGGCCGAGTCGATCACGATCTGCCCGCCGCTACCGCCCCCACTGCCCGAACCTCCAGGGGGTAAGCTCCCATCGCGCCCGAGCCGCCATCCGCGCTGACCTCTCCTCCGATGGTAGTGTGATTGCCTTTAAGGCGGATGCACCCGCCGCCCCGGCCTCCGGGCACTGCACAATAATCGCCGCCGGCGGACCCGAACAAGTACGGATTGTTCATATCGGTCTCGTCTGCCGATTCACTACCATACTCTGCCCCGCCCGGCCCGATGGTTGTTGTGTAGTATCCTCCCCGCCCGCCGTACCCGGCACCATCGGCGCTCAGGTACAAGGGGGGAGGGGCATAGTCCCTTCCCTTGCCGGGCCCACCGTTACTGTGCCCGTCATCCTTGCTGAAGCCACACGCATCGGCGTAGATGCTCCCACCAGGCTCGATAACAATCGTATCGGCCTCCAGCCGCAGCCACCCACCGTCCCATTCCTGGGTTGTCGGGTTCCAGACGGCCGGGGGGACGACGATGCTGCCGCCACTGACCACGTGGATAGTGTCGTAGCCGTTGATCTCCCCTGACAGGGCAGTGTTAGGCAGATCCACCGTTAGGACGCGAGGCCCCGTCCAATTCAAGACCAACCGGAACCCGATAATGCTGTCCATGCTGGTCGAGGAGGTTGTGTAGCTGTTTGCGCAGGCGCAGTACGGGGCATCGCTGTGCCAATCGCCGCCTCGAATGGTGCACCCGTCGTTGCACCAATTCCAAACGTTGCCCGCCATGTCGTACAGGCCATAGCCGTTCGGCGCAAAATAGCCCACCGGACTCGTGTAAGGCAACCCTCCGGCCAAGAACGCCGGATGACACCCGCGAGTCGGACTCGTGTCGTACGAGTAGGTGCCCGAACTGCAGTAGTTCGTGCGCGCGTGCTGAATCGTATCCGTGTCGGCCCACGGAAAACGGTGCCCGTCTACACCGCCTCGCGCCGCCTTCTCCCACTCTGCTCCCGTCGGCAGACGATAACCAGCCGCCGTGACGTTGCACGTCAGGGTGTTCGGGTCGTAGCACAATGGCTTGCCCTGCATCGCGCTGCGCCAATTTGCGTAGGCGACCGCGCCGTACCAGCTCACCTGCTCCATCGGGTGGGTCTCTTTCCCCGCCACTACCCCGAATGTGCTACCGTTCCATGTGATCCGGCTGTCAAACACGCTGAGGGTCGTGTTGCAGTACACGAGGCTGCCGTTCCAGCTCCTGACCACGGCGCCTGGCGTAATCAGCCCACCCTGCGCACAGGCCCAGTTCAACGCAGCCGCGTACTGTGCATTGGTGACGTCGCACGTGTCCATGAAGTATGAGTCCAGGGTTCCCGTGCCACTGTCGCCCATCTGAAAAGACCCGCTGGGGATCAGGACCATGCCCACGGGTGCGTTGCCGCCCCACGCCACCGACGTATACAGCCCACCAACCACCACGCCTACAAACACCGCCACCAGCGACTTTCGCAGCATGGCAAAAACTCCTCACAGTACCGGGAGTCAGCGGCCGCGCCAACCGTGCAGCTGCTACGCCTTTTCTTCGAAAGATCATTTGTCCGAATCCGTGAGTCCGTGCGACGTTTGAGACATCCGGCGGGTACGCTTCTCGGGGCAGACACTCCAGCCAGATGAAACGGCACAATAGAGAGAAGGGCGTCCGGCCTCAAGAGATCGCCAGCCATGTATCAGTCTCCCAAGAAACGGCTTCGGTTTCAAGAGCAAATGTGTCGCGCGGACTCAGATTCAGCGATCATCCTGGCTTGCCAGGACCCGGGATCGCGGGCCCAGGCCAAGAAGAAACAGGGTGTGGGGCAGGTTTTATATGAGGGCGTATCTCGTAGCCTGCGGCTTCGGAACCCATTTCTTTCAGACACTTACGATAGACAGCACCTTTGCGACGCTCTTGGAAACCACTGACCTTGCCTTGCCTGTCGCTACAGCATGCGGTTTCTTGCGTCTATTCGGGCATGAGCTGTGTGAATGCGGCCCCGCTTACGGCCAATTCAGGCCGCGCGAGGTGGGTTACATCCTTCATTGAAATGCGGATATGCGGCCAACTGGCTCCGGACTGCTGACGGACTGTCTACGACCACGGCCGAAGGTTCGCCTGCCTGACCGGCAGTTCCTCCATCTCGAAGTTCAGCAGGATCGCCCGATAGAGCCTGCTTAGGGCTTGTGCAAGAATGACTCCGCAGTTCTGGCAGCAAGGCATGGCCCTGGTCCGCGGCCATAGGGCCGCGTCCACAGGACCATGGCACCCGACTTGCGGACTTATTGCTGCACAGGCCCTTACGGTGGTCTTGGGCAAGTCCAGGACAATCTCCCTCGTACGGCCATATCGGCCCCGAGAGAGGACCCGGCTGCGGACGAGCGAGTAGATGTCCAACTCGGCCAGCAAGTCCCCGAAGGTCCTGGGTGCCGCGGGTGCCATTTGCGCCCGTTGGCAGAACGCCTGGTAGGCGTCGAAGACCTGCCCCGTCGCCAGGGAGGCGCTTGGACGTGTCCGGGCCGCCTCGATCACGGCACCCATGGTAGCCTGCAGGTGGATGGGGGCTGTGCGGATCATCATCACGTAGCGGTCCTGCTCGATCTCCTCGGCTGCCTGGTCCACCACTTCCAGCGTGATGTTCGACCCTGCCTTCTCGGCCAGGTATGCCCCTTTGGCCAGCAGCGCCACAGCCTTGCGGGCATCCCCGTGCTGGCGGCTGGCAAGGGCGGCGATCTTCTCGATAACGCCTGGCTCCACGCTGTTCGCCCGGAGGGCCTTTTCCACCCGGATACGGAGGATCTTCTGCAGGTCCTCAGCATCGTAGGGTTTGAAGATGAACTCGTTGAGCTTCAGGAAGCTCTGGATCCGAGGGTCCAGGTGATCCGACCAGTTGAGCCGGTTGCTGGCGAAGACGAGGATGACCTTGGCCTTGATCCTCTGAGGAAGCCGCCTGACCAGGAAGCCCAGGAAGGTATCCCGGTCGCGCCGGATATTGTCCACCTCATCCACAAAGATGATCAGATAGCCTTCGTAATCTTCCAGGGCCGACTCGATCCGCAACATCAACTCCTCCAAAGAGATACCCTTGGTGTAGCGTTTGCTGGCGTTGACCAGGCAGGCCAGGTCATTGAGAGCCCGAAAGCACGGCCGGGGCGTGGAAAAGTCAAGATGTTCGCACCGGAGGGCAACCTTCTTCTCCCGGCACATCTGGTCCAGGAGGTTCGGGAAGTAGCGTAAAGTGAGGGTCTTGCCGGTGCCGGTCTTGCCCCAGATGGCCAGATGCACAGGGTGATCACCTCGCAGGACCGGAGCAAAGTGGGCGCTGATCTCCCGGATCTCGCGGTCGCGGATGTTGGCATCAAAGATCTCCTCCAGCACGGCCAGCTGCTCGGATTGGATTAACTGTTCATCATCCAGAAAACGGCGGTTCAGGATGATTGTGTGGTTCACAATCTCCTGGATCTGTTCTTCGATCGTATCTGTTTAGCGGTCTGAGGTGTTAGCCCGCCGGGGCGGGGAGGAAGTGCCCAAGGTAGGCGGCTCGCTGACGGGGTGTGGCGCGAATCAGGTTTGACAGCAACCTCAGGCTGTCGCGGGTCTGCTGAGCGCAGGTGGCAAACAGACTACCCAGCACCTCCTGGGCATGGGCCCCGGCCCACGTGCGATTTCCCCCGAAGACCTTGCGATTGGCCACCATCGGACGGATCGCCTGCTCGGCTGGCCAGTTGCTCGCCTCCAGCCCCCATACGTACAGGAACGTGAGGATCTGTTCGGCGTGCCGGGCCAAATGGTCCCGGAACTTCCGGTTACCTTCGTGCGAGAGCCTCCAGCCCAGCAATCCCTTCAGTCGCGATTCCAATCGCCCCTGCGCTACAGCCAAGCCGTAAGAGCTGATCGAAAAGACATCCCGTCGGTCCCGCAGGTCCAGGGCGTCCAGCAACAATTGGTGAACCTGCCGCGGGAAGCGGACCGCCCCGCGGCGGGCCCGTTCCAACAGGTCCTGGGCCCGGCGCAGCAGGTGGGTGACACACTGCTGATGCTCCGCCTGCTCCAGGCCGTCATACGGAGCCCACCCGTCATGCGTCATCCACCCGCTATAGTCTCTGCCCAGCACCTCTTCCAGCACATCGCGGCCGCGGCTGGGACGAATCACGTAGTATCTGACCTGCTCGCCCGCGAAGACCCATAGCCACTTCAGCAGCCCGCCGACCTTCCAGCCCGTCTCGTCGGGATAGACCGTATCGCTGGCCCGCACGATCTGGCCGATGCGGTCGTAGAACGCTTCGGCTCGCTGCGCTGCCCGCTGCACGACCTGGGCGGCCCCGCCTCGGCTGATCGAGATGCCGAAGCCGTCATTTAACAGTCCCTGGATGTCCCCGTAACTCAGTCCGTACTTGTCCTTCATCATCGCGATCAGGGCTTGCAGGTCCGGTCCGGTCTGTGAGGCCGCCGCCCCGCTCGCCTGCGAGGTCTGCAAGCGATGCCGCGGACGAATGCGTCGGCCGCACGCGCGGCACCCTCCGACGTGGACATCGAACCGCCGTACGAGGGGCTTGCGCGGGATTTCGACCTGGAATTGCCGATCGATGTGATCTTCCCGCACAGGCCCGCCGCAGTCGGGGCACCGCTCGGGCAGAGGCACGTCGTGGATCTCGTCAGGCATCTGCTCCGGCAGAGGGCGATGCGCCTTGGGACCATAATCTGCCCCGGCCTTGCGACCGGGAAGCTTAGGGTTTGCTTTGGGCGGTCCCTTGGAAAACGGCGCGGCTTGCCGTTTGGTGGCTCGCAGGGCTTCCTGGAATTGGGCGGTCAGTTCGCGAACTTGAGCGGTCAACTGCCGAACCTGCCCTTCCAGTTCCGTTACTCGCTGCCGGAGTTGCTGATTCTCGGCCAGAAGTTCTTCGTAACTCGCTCGGGCCATCCTTGACCCCGCTTGCTCGCCGGTTCCAACCGCGTCGCAACCCAAGTTCCACCGCGCCGGCGGCAACACTATTATATGCCAACCACTCCGCTCACCAATCAGTGTCTTTCAGGCCGCTAAACAGATACCTTCGATCTTGGTTCGGGTCGGGTTGGTTTCCATTGGCAAGTCACCGGCAGATGTGGCTGTTGGCATCACTGGTATATATAGCTTTCGGTTGCTGCCTGGCCGCGTGCGCGTTCCGGAAAATATGGCCACATTTTTCCGGATATTCTGGCCACCTTTGCCGACGATGGCCACTGACGGCTCGCGGCTGTTGCCGCGAGGGATTTATCGCTTTGATGCTAATCCCGAAGGGTGAGGAAAGACGGGCGGCATGACGTCGTCGCCGCCCGCCCTTCGGTCTTAGCCCCTGGGTCGTGCTCGGGTCGGTTCCCACCGGCGCCCTATCCTCCGCCCAGGTCATCTTCGATCCTATCGATCAGCCGTGGTCCCGCAAGGTCCACCCTCAAAGGCCTGCCGGCTCGGCATCCTTCTCGGCCGCCTTCAGATGCCGCGTCCGATAGGACGGCCCACGCAGTTGGATGAATCGCCCACGTTCCAGGATCCGATCTGTAATCGCCTCGGCCAGGTCCGCATCGTGCAGCACCTGGCCCCAGTGGCTCAGCGCCTTGTTCGTGGTCAGCAGCATCGGCTTTTTGTGCAGGTAGCGGTGATTGACCACCTGGAACAGCACGTTGGCCGCGTCGGTGCCCGTGGTCAGGTAGCCCACCTCGTCGATGACCAGTACGTGCGGCTGCACGTACGGCACCAGCGCCTTGCGCAGTTGGGCCGCCCCGGCGGCCGCGGACAGCTCGTCGATCAGTTCGGCCGCGGTGGTGAAGTAGGCGTCGTAACCGTTCTGGATGGCGCGATAGGCGACCCCGATCGATAAATGGGTGTCAAGCGACAATTATCCTTCCTCTTCAACGACAATTAGATCTCCCGATTCCGCCGCCGTGGTCGTGGTTGTTGGTTTCTTTCTTTTTGCTCCTTTTTCTTTCTTTGTAACTGCCTGTGAGTTCCTGTGAATTGCTGTGAGATTGTCAGAGTGCCCGGCCGGTCGTCACTCGGGGGAGGGGTCGGTGGCGTCGGGCCGGTTCTTTTTGGCCTGCTCGATCCGATAACTTGGGACGTTCAGTTCCAGGATCACGCAATGGTGCACCAGCCGGTCGATTGCCGCGGCCGTGGTCATCGGGTCCTTGAAGATCGCCTCCCACTTCGAGAACGGCAGGTTGCTGGTGATCATCACGCTGCCCCGCTCGTACCGCTCGGCTAGCAGGGTGAATAGCACCTCCATCTCTTCCCGGCTCTGCTGGACGTATCCCAGGTCGTCGATCAGCACCGCTTCGTAGCGGCCCAGCTTCTGGATCAACCGACTGAGTTTCAGATCCCGCTTGGCCGCCAGCAGGTCCTGCACCAGCCGACTGCACGTGCTGAAGTACACCTTGCGGCCCTGGCGAATCAACTCCTGCGCCAACGCGCACAAAAGGTGCGTCTTGCCACCGCCGACGCTGCCGAAGACCAATACGTTCTCCCGGCGATCCACGAAGCTGCCTTCCAGCAGCGTCCGCACCTGCCGGGTGACCTTGGCCGGCAGCCGCTTCAGGTCGAAGCCGGCCAGATTCTTCTCCGCCGGCAATCGCGACTCCCGCAGGCATCGCTCAAGCCGGTGTTGCCGGCGAACCTGGCACTCGCGTTGGACCAGCGTCAGCAGGAACTGCTCGTAGCTGAGGGTCTCCTGTTCCGCCTGCCGGGCCAGTTCCTCAAAGCACTCCCGGATCGTCGGCAGGTGCAGTTCCCGCAGGCAGGCTTCCAGAGTGGCCTTCTCTTGCTCGGGAGGTTTCATACGGTCACCTCCTGGCCGATCATCAAGGCGTCATACGCAGCCAGGTCCACCGGCTCGATTCGGACCTGCGTGACCGGCGGGATCGCCTCCCGGCGGTCCACCAAGGCTTCCACCGCCTCCAGACAGATCGGCTGACCTTCCTGCAACAGGTGCCGCAACGCCTCATCCACCCCGTCCTGTGTCTGGCGAGCCGCCAGGTACAGGATCCGCAGGTACGTCTTGACCCCACGCTCGGCCTGCGTGTCTTTCAGGTGGTCGTATGCCATCCGGAACCGGCTCGTGGGGAACAGGTCCTCCCGATAGCGGTACTGTTCGAAGGCCCCGGGCTTGCGGACCAGCCAGTCGATGATGTGCCGGTACGAAACCTGGTGCCGCTGCCGGCCGCGAAGCCGCCCCAACCGCTCGATGAGCCGCTGGGCGTACCAGATCTCCAGGTGCTCCGCATAGAGCCGGACTTCCACCTTCTCCCCGATCAGCCGGCTGTCCACCGAGTAGATGTTGCGATCCACATGGATCAGGCTGCCGGTATCGACCTTCACATCCAGCCGCTGGGCGCTTTCCAGCCGCCGATCCGGCAGGTCGCGCAGGAGGGCCTGTTCCTCCGCCAACCGCGACCGCCGCCCGGCGTTGAGCTGCTCAAACAACTCGCCCAGGAAGGCCTCATAGAGTTCCCGGCTGGCAAAGTCCCGGCCGTCGCGCAGCAGCAGGGCCTGCTCCAGAGCCTGCTTGAAGCGGTGATGACGCTGCTCCACATCGCCGTTCTCGTTGGCCTTGCCGGCCTGAATCCGCTGCCCCAGCAGCCCGTAATGATCCAGCAACCCCTGGTAGCGCCGCGTGAACTCCGGCTCGCTACGCGATCCCGCCTCCAGGAACCGGGACAGGTTATGCACCGCCGCCGACAACCGATCCGTTCGATGCTCGGCCGGGACTCCGCCCAAGGCCCACAGGGCGTCCTGCAGGCCTTGCGAGAGGCTCTCATAGCTCTCCGAGAAGCAGACCGTGCCGTGCTCCCAGTTCGAGTACGTCAACACGAAGTGGTAAATCATGTGGTCGAACGGCTGGCCGGCGATCGTAATGCCCAGCTCCGACAGGTGGGTGAAGTCCGACTGGCAGAGTCGGCCCGGCTCGTGCACCTGGGCGAAGAACACCTCCCGCGGCGGTCCTTCCAGCGCCCGCCAGGTCTTGATCCCGCGCTGAAACGACCGCAACTGCCCATCCTGGAACCTACCTGGATGCCTCCGCTGCAACGCCTGGAACAGCACCTTGGCCTGCAGCCCCGGATTGACCGCCAGTTCCTGGTGAACCTCGTCCCAAACCTCCGCGAAGGGGTCGCCCCGCGTCCGCCACGTGTGAGCAGCTGCGATCTCGCCGGGCAACCGCATCAGCCGCCGATACTTCCGTGCGGTCGTCACGTCCATCCCCGCCTTCGCCGCTGCCACCACCTGTGAGTCCTCTGTCTGTAACAACCTATGTAACCTCCTGACTTGCTGGTCTGTGACCATCCAGGCTCCTTTTCGAAGGAACCCTGAATAGCCGACCACCTCTCAAAAGCCAGGGAGTTTTAATTGTCGCTGACAGGGAATTCTAATTGTCGCCCAACAAATGGGTTTTTCCCGTTCCGGAAGTTCCACCCAGGATCAGGCAGCGCCCCTCGCTGACCAGTTCCGGACCGAGGTAACTGCCCAGCAGGGACAGCCGGACAGCCGTCTGGAGTTGGAAGTTGAACTCCTCGATCGTCCGCAGGAACGGGAAGCCGGCCTTGCGGACCGCCCGCTGGATGCGCGTTTCACTGCGATGGGCCACCTCCTCGGCCACCAGGAGCGCCAGGTAGTCGCGGTAACTCATCTGCTCGGTCTCGGCGCGTGCCTCCAACTCGGCGTACAGCCGGCGGATCGTCGGCAGGTGCAGGCGCCGCAGCAGGCCCTCCAGGTCCACCGCAGCAGGGCCCGGAGCCGAGGGATTGGCAGGAGTCGATGGGGGTGTCGGTTTCATCGCACGCCCTCCCGCTCCAGGACCCAGGTGATCGCCTTGACGTGATGCCGGCCGTTGGACAGGGCATGCTCAATCGCTCCCAGCGTTCGCCGGGGGCCATACTCCAGCAGCAGGTTATGCAGCTGCTCTACCTGGACCTTCCAGTTCATCCGCGGCTGGTGCACCCACTCGGTCAGCAGAGATTCCGCCGATGGCCCCAATTCCAGGATCTCCTGGCGTTTCTGATAGAGTTGGGCCCGCTGGCCGTGGACCGCCGCCAGCTTGGCCACGCGGTCCTCGCTACGATACGACGTCTGTCCGACCTCCGGGTAACGGGGATGTTCCACCTGGGTTCCGTCACGCGTGACGATCCGCACCCGTTCGGGATACAGGAACAACGTGCCGGGGATGCCGATGGTGCCCGGCGGCATCGAATAGCGAATGCCCTCGTGCTCGACGAACCCGGTGGTCCGCACCGTCACCGGCACCCGTAGCGGATACTCCGTCGGCCGGATCGGCAGGCGGGACAGGCGTTCCCGCTCGGCCTTCATTCGTTCGGCCGGGATCTGGTTGGTTGCCCGGCTGGGCCGCCGCAGGTTCACCTCTTCCAGCCAGGCGAGCAGTTGCTGTTCCAGGTCTGCCCGGTCATGGAACCGCCGAACCTTGAAGAAGCTGCCCTTGACCCAGCCGACCAGGTTCTCCACGGACCCCTTCTGGTTGGCCCGCCGCGGCCAGCACAACTCCACCCCGAAGCCGTAATCCACCGGCACGTGGGCGAAGGTCTGGTTCCAGTCGATGAACCCTTCGCTTCGCCCGGTCACGATCGTCTTTGGATTGTCGAAGACCGCCCGCAACGGAACCCCCTCAAACGACTCGAAGGCCTTCAGCAAGGCCCGGATGAGAGGCTCGACCTTCTCATCCGGCACCGTGACCACGTGCGTCCATCGCGAGTACTTCAGCCGCGAGGCGAAGAAGTGAACCTTCTCGTCGGAACCGTCGGCGTAGGTGACCGCCACGCTGCCGAAGTCGTGCTGGCTGAACTCGCCCGGCACCCCCTCGAACCGCACCTCCGGCCCGCGCTGCGCCTTGGGACGCACAGACCGGACTAGTTCGTAGACGGCCGACTTGCCGCCCGTGTAGCCCAGACCCCGCACGCGACGGAGAACCTCCACGGTTGGCAGCAGCGGCTCTGCCTGCAAGATCTGCTCCACCTGCGATCGTAATGCATCGACCTGGCTGGGCCGGCCGATGCGTCGTGACTGGGGTGTGGCGGCGGCCTCCGGACTGGTGATGGGCGGCTCCCGCAGAATGCGTTGTACGGAGCGTTTGCCCACGCCGACGGTCTCGGCGATCTCCTCCAAGGTGTGTCCAGCCTGCCGCAGCGTCCAAATGCGTACCCGATCCAACATGCTGATCATCCTCCTTGTTCCTCGCGCCCGGCGGCACCATTGCCCCCGGCCATCGCGAGAAAACATTACCGGAAATCCAGGCCTCAAAAGTGGCCAGAATTTCCGGAAAAGAGGTGGTCAGAATTTTCGGAACCCGCACCGCGCCAGTGAGAGTGCGCTGCGAGTGGAAACTGCTTCGGCAGCCGGGTGGTGTGCTTGTAACTTCTATCGTCACTGCCCGGTGGCAACGGTGTTCCGGCATAAATGAGTTCAATATAGAAAATAAATATATCTATAGAGGAAGGAAGGAAAGGAAGGGGGTCCGGGGGAAACGGAAGCGGTCAGGGCGTACCTACACCTGGGCTTTCCAGAGTTCCACTGGCAAACTACTGTCACTGGGAACCGGGCCTCTGGTTTGGCCGGTTGTTGTTCTTGTAATCCCACGCGTAAACTCCGCAGTGGCAGACACCGCCAGTACCTCTGGGAGCCCAGGCTGCCGAACTGATCCGTTGCACGCGAGAACTCCGCACTGTGCGTGAACTGTGGAGGTGACTCTTCCGCCGATTCCAGAACGCGTAAACCGTGCACCCCCCGGGGGTTTTCCTACGCTTACGATTGGGATTTCTGGACCTGTAGCATCATGGCCGCCAAGGCTCGTACCATTGTCGATGTCGCCGTCCCTCTTCTGCCCTGCTACGCCTGATATCGCTGATCGCGGACATCGTCGAGGCGATCGTTCGGGGCAAGGAGCCGGACGGAATCAGCCTGAGGCAGCCACATGACGGGGTGCCGCTCTGCTGGCAGGAGCAGCGGAGGAGGTGGCCGACTGTGGCCACGATGCCAACACCTGATGCGGCAGGATGCCGCGCCTCTTGTGCGACAGGTGTCTGCATGAGTCGTGCGGCTGATGATGCCACATGCGGCATCAAGCCGCACAGACTCGCATTGTGACCGCCGGGGAGACTGCTGAGAGTCATCCGCAAGCATCTGTAAGCCTCAGGACCATCGCCGCTTGCCGCAGCAGGCTGCTGTTCTGTAGACCGCGGACACCAAAGCGGCTTACGGAGGTACTGCAGTTCCAGGGATGCAAATATCCACAACCTGATACCGACTGTGGTATCGTGCCTGCCTGTGCTTCGGCGACCATGCTGTTGATCCCGCCGGTGAGCGGGGAAGTTCTTCCGTTGGAGGGGGCCTCACGCCATGTACACAACCGGTTCTTTCTTTGTCGACTCAAGAGGCCAGGATGGATGCGGATGCAAGCGGCGTCTAATGATCGAGTTCCCGATGCGAGAAGCCGTCAAGGGACAGGCCTAAGATGGTGTGGCTCGTGCGATAACCAGTGTCAACAGCGTCGAATGTGCCGGTCCCGGAGCAATTATCTGGGTCGTCCGGGTTGTGAACTGCTCAAATGTGCTGTACGTATGACGTATAACTATGCTCCCGAATCGCCTTAGAGTAAGCGTGCCGTTACTGGTCGCTGTCGTCGCATACACGACAGGGCTCGTGCAGTACGCCCACGAGCGGCTGGAGCATCAGGCATGTGATCCCGTTGCCCCCTGCGCATCCTACGTAAGTACTCCATATGCAAGGACATCCGTGACGATTGAAGGTGACGACCTCCATAGCAAGAGCGATTCGTCTCCCTGCACTTCTAAGCCCGGGTCACCATCTAAGCCATCCCGTGATTCGCATCAGAACTGCCCGGTATGCCAGGCCCTGGCATTACTCAAGATCTTCCCGCCAACGGCTCCTGCTGTCTGTCTACCGGACCTCCTCCCGACTGCAAGGGTCTTAGTATATGATCTGCGGCAGTCGCCAAGCCAACCTGCCATTCAGCACCTCGCCCGTGCCCCACCGACATGCCCGCAAACTTGGTCCGTGTAGATCCCGACGGTGCCGTACGATCAATGCCTGCCTCAGGCCTTGAGCCTGCCATGTAGTTGAGCCCACGGCACTCATGGGATTATCCGGACATCCAGGGTCTACATACTGGAAGGCATCGGTATCGGCACACCCCCCGGTTGACCAGAACTGAAGTTGTCTTGATGGAGCCTACGGAGTATTCCATGCCCCACGAAGAACATGAGCATACCACATGCGCTCGCGGGCACGCTCACCACGACCATGAGCATCACCACGATCACGAGCACGACCACGATCATGGCCATGACCACGGCATTGACTGTGGATGCGGGAGTTCGCATGGCCATTCGATCTCGATCGGCCGCATCGATCTGAAGATCGTTGCCACACTGCTGGGGGCCAACCTGCTGGTGACTGCCGTCATCGTCCGCTTCGCGCTCGGCTGGCCGCTCATCTACAGTGACCTGGTGGCGGCCACTGCGGCCTTGCTGCTGGGTCTACCTTTGATCGTCGAGGCCATCCGCGGCTTGGCTACGGGCAGCTCCCATGCGGACGAACTGGTCGCACTGGCCGTGGGTGCATCGTTTGCGATGGGGGAGTACATCGAGGCCGGCGCCATCGCCTTCTTCATGCTCATCAGCTCGTTCATCGAGCATCGTACCGCCGAGGGAGCCCGCAAGACCATTGAATCGCTGATCCGCTTGACGCCGACACAGGCCTGCCAACTGACCGCCGACGGGGAGGTCACGGTGGATGCCCGGGACCTGCGGCCGGGTGACCGCGTGCTCGTCCGGCCGGGCGACAATATCCCTGGCGATGGCACGATCCGAAAAGGCAGCAGCACCATTGACGAGTCGAATATCACGGGCGAGTCGGTACCGGCGGAGAAAGTCGAAGGCGATGATGTCTTCGGCGGAACGATCAACCACACCGGCGTCCTGGAGGTGAACATCACCCGGGCCGGCAAAGACACGACTCTCGGTCAGGTGCAGGCCCTGATCCTGCAGGCCGCTCGCAGCCGTCCGGCGGGCGTACGGCTGATAGACCAGTATGCCAGTTGGTACACACCTACCGTACTGATGCTCGCGGTCATCACCCTCTTCTTCACCCGCGATGTCAACCGAGCGATCAGTCTGCTCCTGCTGGGTTGCCCGTGTGCGTTCATTTTGTCAGCCCCGACAGCGATGGTGGCAGCGCTCAGCGCGGCCGCCCGGCTGGGAATCCTGATCAAGAACGTGGCGGACCTGGAGGTCGCCAGGGATCTCACCGCCATCGTATTCGACAAGACGGGCACGCTCACACTGGGCCAGCTGGTGGTAGCCCGGCTCTTTCCATGTGGCGGGGTCGATCCTGTGGACTTGCTGCGTGTCTGCGCCTCGGCGGAACAGGGGTCGAGACATCCTGTGGCCAAGGCGGTCCTGGAGACGGCCCGCAAGGCCAACGTCGAGCCGCTGGCAGTCATGCAGTCAGAAGAACTGGCCGGGCGAGGCATGCGAACGATCCTGAACGACAGCACGATCCTGGTGGGTCGCGAGACTTGGCTGCGCGAGGAAGGTGTCGCCTTCGATGGGATCGACATCGGCGCTGCGGAAGGCCTGAGCCTGCTGTTTGTGGCCCAGGACGGACGCCTGCTGGGAGGTATCGGGTTGCAGGACCGGCCTCGCCCGGATGCCCGCCGCGTGCTTACCAAGCTGACCTCACTGGGGCTCAAGCGTCTGGCTATGGTGACGGGGGATCGGCGTAGCCCGGCCGAGCGAGTAGCCCGCGAGCTGGGGGGCCTGGAAGTACATGCCGAGACGTTGCCTGCCCAGAAGGTCGAGGTAGTAGAGGATTTCAAGAAGCATGGGCACACGGTGTTGGTGGTAGGCGACGGCGTCAATGACGGACCGGCCCTGGCGGCTGGCAACATATCGATCGCCATGGGGGCAGCTGGTTCGGATGTCGCCATCCACAGCGCCTCAATCGCCCTGATGAACAGCAATCTGAATCGAATCCCGTTCCTGATCGAGCTTTCACGCCGTACGGTCTCGGTGATCCGCCAGAACCTCTTCGGCGTGCTTCTGTACATCGTGGGGATGCTAGTGCTACTGACGCTGGGGTGGATCACGCCGATGGTGGCGGCCATCGGGCATGGCCTCAGCTCGATCGTCGTGGTGTTCAGCTCGGCCCGGCTCGTACGAGCGGGCGAGGCCCTACAGGAGGCGGATGAACGGTCCGCGCGGGCCATCTCCGCACCGAGACTTCGGGTCGTATCCGCCGCCAGTGAGGCGGCATGAGTCTTGTTCCATTGCTGATGCAAGAACCGAAAGGTGGTGTTGCATGACATCCAGAGCCGCGTTGTGGAACATCCTGCTGCACGTAGGATGCGTGGGGGTGGTGATTTCCGCCGCCTCGGCAGAAACCCGCGCCGAAACGGCACCGCCCAGGCCGACGGCGGTAGCCACGATTTTCGCCTACTACGACGCCCTGCGCACGATCGGCGGTGCCGATGTCGACAGCGTCATCCTCTTGCCCGCCAGGCAGACGCCGCACGACTACGAGCCCACGGTCAAGGACCGGGCAACTGTCGCAAGGGCAAATCTGATCGTCAAGAATGGCCTGGGGATCGATCCCTGGGTCGATGGACTCCGCGAGGGCAATCAGTCAGCCGTGGTCGTCGACATCGGGCAGGTCGTTCAGGCCAAAGGCATCCAGCCGCTCAAGACCGAAGAGACATCTGTCACCCCGGCTGCGGAAAGCCAGCCGGCCGCGAAGGAGGATGTCTCCGCCGGCAATCCGCACATCTGGCTCGACCCGCGAGTGCAGGCGATGGCGGCCGAGGCCATCCGCGATGCGCTGGTGAAGATTGATCCTGCTCACAAGACTGGCTATCAGAAGCGGGCGAAAGCATACCTGGACGACCTCAGCAAACTGGACAAGGAATTCGCCAAGGCAACCCGCCAGTTCAAGCAGAGGGACTTCATCGGGTTCCACTCGGCCTATGCTTACCTGGCGAACCGATACGGTCTCGACCAGGTTGCAGCCATCGAGGAATTACCCGACCAGGGGCCAAGCCTGGCCCAGCAGGCCAACATCATCAAGCTCATCCGTGACAAGCACATCAAGGTGATCTTTGCCGAGACGGCCCTGCCAGCCAGAGCGGCAGACCGGATCATCGCCGAGACAGGCGTCAAGACCGGAATCCTGCAGCCGCTGGAGACTTATGACAGACCGGATCAGACGTATGTCTCGCTGATGCGGGAGAACCTAAAGGCCCTCAAGGACGCTTTGGACTGACCCCGGAATACTGTGCGAGGGTTTCATGATACAGCATCGCAACCACGACTCATCGACTCAGCGTTCCGCTGGTGGCAACGAGCTTGAACAGCACCAGGGCCAGGACGTGGTCTGCGTCGACGCGGTCAGCTTCGCTTACCACGGCCACCTGGCCCTCGAAGGAGTCACCCTGCACGTCAAGCAGGGTACGAAACTGGGGATCATCGGTCCCAATGGCAGCGGCAAAACGACCCTGCTGAAGCTCATGCTCGGCTCGCTCAAGCCCGACAGCGGTACGGTAAGAGTCCTGGGCCTGCGGCCGCAGGACGCCTGCGCCCGGGGCAACCTGGTCGGCTATGTCCCCCAGCGTCACCTGTTGGACTGGTCATTCCCCGTCAGCGTGCGCCTGGTCGTCGAACTCGGACTCACCGGCCAGCGGGGGCTGATCGGAAGGCTCACCCAGGCGGAGCGTGAATGGGCCATGGAGTTGCTTGAGGCCGTGGGGATGGCCCCTCTGGCCAATGAGCCGATCGGCGCGCTGTCCGGGGGGCAGCAGCAGCGGGTATTCATCGCCAGGGCGCTGGTAGCCAAGCCCCAGGTGCTCTTCCTCGATGAGCCGATGACCGGGATCGACCAGGCAGCTCAGGAGAGCCTGGCGGCGCTGCTGGATCAGGTCAAGGCGCGATTCGACTTGACGATGGTGATGGTGTCCCACAATCTGCGGGCTGTCATCGCCACATGCGACCGGATCGCGTGCCTGAACCGTACGCTGCATTACCACGACCGGCCGGCGGCCCTGTCGCGCGATGTGCTCCTGCGCGTGTTTCAGTGCGACGTGGATGCCTTGCTGGAGGGTCACTCACACGGCGCGTGAGCCACGTGAATGCCGGGTACCAAGCCCGTGCTGTTTGCGGGCCTGCTATGGGTCCTATATGGCCCATAGGTCCTATGCCGTAGCACCAGCTGCGGGATTGGTTAGGCACATGATGCCTATATTACGAGGGATCGGCAGTGGACAACATGGGGTTCTACCTCCATCTGATGCGATATGTGCTGATCGTCGGGCCGCTGATGGCGGCGGTTTGCGCCCTGCTCAGCGTGTTCGTGGTGCTGCGGCGCATGGCGATGATCAGCGAGGCGGTCGCCCATGCCGGGCTGGGGGGGATGGCCCTGTCGCTGCTGCTGGGGTATTGGTGGGGCTTTGCCAACAGTTATTGGGGCCAGGAACTGATCACGGGGGTCTTCTGCGTCGGGACGGCATTGCTGATCGGCCTGTTCTCCCGCGACCGGGAGGTGAGCGAGGACTCGGCCATCGGCATCTTCCTGGTTGCCTCGGTCTCGCTGGGCGTGGTGATGCTGTTTGTCAGACGCGATGCTGCCTGGGCCTAACACGATGCCCCTGAATCCCGAGGCCGTTCTCTTCGGAAGCATCAACTCCGTCACCAGCATGGACGCCTGGCTCATGGGCATCGTGGCGGCCGCGGTCTTCCTGGTCGTGCTGCTCATGCTGCCTTCGTTCATCTATACTGTCATGGACGAGGAGATGGCCCGCATCAGCGGCGTGAAGACCTGGCTGGTGAACTTGCTGCTGTTGGTGATGGTTTCGGTGGTCATTACCGTGTCCGCGCGGATGGTGGGGACGTTGATGATCAACGCCCTGATGATCCTTCCCGGTGCAACGGCGAAGTTGGTCTGCCGGCGGTTCCACGGGGTCCTGGCGGTTTCCCTGCTCGTTGGGGTCGTGGGCGTATCCGGGAGTCTGTTCGGATCGATCTTCATGGCCCAAGTCCCCTGGCTCAGCGCCGTTCCCACCGGGCCGGTGTTGGTGCTGAGCCTGTTTCTGATCTTTCTGGTCACATGGCTGATCCGGCGGATGGGTCGCCGCAGAGGTTCATCGGTCAGTACTGCTCAGGTGGCTACGACCCCGTTGCGGCTGAGGGCTGAGCGAGGTGGGCAGGTATGAGTCGTGGAGACCCCACATCGTCATGCCATCCGCCGGGGACGCCTTCGCCGGATGCCTCCCCGCACGCCCCTGCGGCGAAGGATTGGGACACCGTTGCCTTGTTCGCACTGGCCCTGTGCCGCCTGGAAGAACATCTCCAGCCTGTGGCGAAAGACTGGTATGCCGTTGGCTTGTTCTGGCACGGTCTGGCTCCACACCACTTCTGGCGGCGTGTGGCCATCCACGACAAGACCGGAGCCTGGCAGCCCTGGCTTCAGCTCCTTTCGGGGCCGCTGGTGTTCCTGCTGATGTTGAACGTTCTGCTGCGATCGTTGTTCGTGCTGACGGAGTGGGGGCAGGCGACGGCGGCGGAGCACGACTGGTTTCGAGCCATACTTGTCGCTGAGTATACGGCGTACCATCTGCATGATTCGATTGGCAGCCTGTTAACCAGCACGGCGGGAGTCTCGCTGCTGCTGGGAGCATGGGGGCTGGCCCTGCCGCTTACGGCGATAGTGTTGAACCTGCTGGGCTCGATGGTCGCAGGCTGCTGGATGCCCATGAAGCTGGTGCTGCGCGTTGTGGCCTATATGGCTGGACCAGTGGGCTTCTGGCTGGGGGTCTTGCTGTCGGCAGCCGTTCTAGCCAGTGCGACGGTAGGCGGCTTTCGGGGCATGACCAGCAATTGTGTAGGATATACAGAGTGGTGGATGCGGCCGGCGGCGTGGGCGTCGGTGGAAGAGTACGTCTGGCTGTGTTTCACGCCACTGCCGGTGTTGATCCCGTTTCTTTACCTGCAGGTCGCCTTGCACCACTATCTGCACCAGGCCCGAGCGACCTGGATCGCGGTTGCTACACTTGGCAGTGTATGCGCGCTGGTAGTGGTGGTGGTAACTGCGGTGATCAGGGTCGCGCTGCGCCAGTACTCGTAGATCGGATCGACGCATGGCTGGAACAGGCCAGACGGCCATGAACTGCCGCCGGGCCATAGCCGTAGGCGGCTCGGGAGCACAAGCGTAGGCAGGAGAAGTCGAATGAGGTTCAATAACATAGTAACCGCGGTGGCCATGGGGCTCGGATTGCTGGCTGGCAGGCCGCTGCTGGCGGGAGAACCTGCCACGGCTGGCACCACGCAGCAGCACGGCACCGACCTGATTCCGCGGAGCCTGCTCTTCGGCAACCCTGATCGCGCGGCCTTGAGAGTGAGTCCCGACGGAACACGGATCAGCTTCGTTGCGCCGCTGGACGGCGTGCTGAATGTCTGGGTAGCCCCTCGCGACAATCCTTCCGTGGCCAAAGCCATCACGCACGATACCAGGCGAGGCGTTCATCGGTACTTCTGGGCCTATACCAGCCGGCACCTTCTGTATCTCCAGGACGAAGGCGGCAATGAGAATTGGAATGTCCACGTAGTGGATCTGGATAGCGGGACGGACAGGAACCTCACGCCCAATCCCAAGGTGGCCGCCCGCGTCGAGAATGTCAGCGAGAGAGTCCCAGATGAGATCATCGTCGGTCTCAACGACCGCAATCCCGAGTTCCATGACCTGCACCGCATCAACATCCGCACGGGCCAGGACAGCCTGCTGGCAGCCAATCCGGGCGAGATCCATGGGCAGCCCGTGGATGGCATGATCACCGACGACGACTACCACCTCCGGTTTGCCGTGACCATGACCGCCGATGGCGGCCAGGAGATCTTCAAGCCTGCCGGCGGGGACAAAGGCACCACGACCCAGCCAACGGAGTGGGACAGTTTCGCCGAGGTACGCATGGAGGACGCCCTGACCACCGGCGTGGAAGGGTTCGACAAGAGCGGGCAGGTCGTCTACCTGCGGGACAGCCGCGACCGTGACACGGCCGGTCTGTTCGCACTGGACCTTAAGACCGGACGGAAGACCCTGCTGGCCGAGGACCCGAAGGCCGACTTGGGCGACTTGCTGGTCCAGCCGGTGGAAAACACTGTCCAGGCAGTCACCTTCGACTATCAGCGGAGGACCTGGAAGGTGGTCGATCCATCGGTGCAGGCGGACCTGGACTATCTCAAAACCGTCGCCGATGGAGACTTTACCGTCACCAGCCGTACGCTCGACGACAACGCCTGGACGGTCGCTTACATCCTGGACAACGGGCCGGTGCGGTTCTACCTCTACGACCGCCCGCACAAGAAGGCCCAGTTCGTCTTCACCAACAAGAAGGAGTGGGAAGGTCTTCCGCTGGCGAAGATGCACTCCGTGGTCGTCCGATCGCGCGACGGCCTGAACCTGGTCTGTTACTACACGCTCCCGACCAAGTCCAAGGCTGCCGCCGGTCAGCTGCCCAGGCCGAACAAGCCGCTGCCCATGGTGTTGTTGGTCCACGGCGGGCCTTGGGCACGAGACGACTGGGGGTTCGATCCGGAGCATCAGTGGCTGGCCAATCGCGGGTACGCCGTGCTGTCCGTGAACTACCGCGGTTCGACCGGGTTCGGCAAGGCATTCGTCAACGCGGGCAACAAGCAGTGGGCCGCCAGGATGCACGACGACCTGCTCGACGCGGTGAAATGGGCTGTTGACCAGAAGATCGCAGATCCCAAGAAGGTGGCGATCATGGGCGGCAGACTATGGCGGGTACGCTACATTGGTCGGCTTGACCTTCAGCCCCGATGAGTTCGCCTGCGGCGTAGATATCGTCGGACCCAGCCGGCTGCTGACGCTGATGCAGACGATTCCGCCCTACTGGGCGCCGGCGATTGCGCAGTTCAAGAACCGGGTGGGCGACCATACGACGGCCGAGGGGCGAGCGTTCCTCGACAGCCGCTCACCGCTGACGTTTGTGGACAAGATCAAGAGACCCCTGCTCATCGGACAGGGGGCCAACGACCCGCGGGTCAAGCAGGCCGAGGCCGACCAGATCGTCAAGGCGATGCAGGAAAAGAAGACCCCCGTCACGTATGTTCTGTATAGTGACGAAGGCCATGGCTTTGTTCGCCCGCCCAATCGTCTGAGCTTCTTCGCCGTCACGGAGGCATTCCTCGGCGAGCACCTGGGCGGTGCAATCCAACCGATTGAGCAGGACTTCGCGGGCTCCACGATTCAGGTGCCGGCGGGGGCGGATCAGGTTCCCGGGCTGGCCGCAGCACTTAAGACATTCGAGGACTCCCGGCCGCGGGTGCAGCCAGAGGCCCCGGCATCAGAGGTCTCTGCCGCCGGTACGCCAAGATAAGGCAGGTGCATGCTATGCGAAGAGTGCTGGCAGGACTAGCGCTGGTCGCGGCAATGGCGGCTACAGCCCACGCATGGGAATTGCAGGTCTGGAACGAGTTTGCCCGATTCACTCCCGACGGCCAGCTCATCAAGCAGGACTGGACGAGCCAGCCGCCTGAGCCGCTCAACACGGTCAGCCGGCCCAACCGCATCCAAGCCCTGCGGAACGGCTACACCTCGCTGGTGGTGTTGGTCAAGGACGCCAAGGGCGGGGCGTTCAAACTGTCCGTGTCCCAGACGGAAGGGCCGCCGGTGCAGTTGGACCTCTACCGCGCGTGGTACCACGCCTCGCCAAAGGCCCCGGCCAGCCAGCCCGGCGGCAAGCCTCAGCCCTGGCTGCAGTACGTACCGGACGCCCTGGTGCCGGTCGGCAGTGCGGCGGAGATGGCCCTGCCAGCGGCGGACAACCGCATCCCCGACCAGAAGGCGCAGATGTTCTGGCTGGACATCTTCGTGCCAGAGGATGCCAAGCCCGGCCAGCAGGTGACGATCAAGTTCACACTGAACACACAAGGTTTCAACGCCGAATCTTACGCCATCCTGGATACCCAGTGGTTAGCATATCCCGAGGACGACCCGATCACGGCTGACCACAATAGCTACGGTATGGGCTTCCTGTCGAGCCAGTACCCGCAGGCTGCGAGCCAAGGTCGGTGCAGGCTTCAACACCAGCGACGAGGCCTTCCGGCTGATGCAGGAGTACTACAAGCTCCACTACGAGCACCGCGGGACGTTTCACAACCTTGGATACGGCCACAACGGCTCGGTCACCGAGCAGTACGCCCCGGTCCTGGGCGGGTACGGCGAGAACCGAAAGCCCGTCGACTGGACCCTCTTCGACAAGCACTTCGGCCCGCTGCTGGACGGCTCGGCCTTCAAGGACACGCGGCGGGGCCCGAAGCCCATCCCCTACATGTACCTGACGATCAACCCGGAGTGGCCGGCCCGCTACGTGCTGCTGGGCACGCAAGGCTACGAGACCGAATTCGTCAATGCCGTTCGCGAGATGGTCCGGCACTTCGAGAAGAACGGCTGGACCGGCACGAAGTTCGAGATGTTCTTCAACCACAAGAAGCGCTACAAGGGCTTCGACTGGGACGGCGACGAAACCCGCTGGCCCAAGGACGACGTCTACTTCAAGCTCTTCAAGCGGCTGCTGGCCCAGGCCACGCCGCGCGGCACGCCCGTGCAGATGATCATCCGCCACGACGCCTCCTGGCGGATGCACGAGCAGTGGCAGAGCCTCAACGGCATCGTTGACCTGTGGGTCTGCGGCGGCGGGATCCTCTCATGGTTCCCGTGGGCACCGCAGATGTTGCACGACCGCGGCAATCTTGTCTGGTTCTACGGCGGAACGCCAACGGCCGGGGAGCCGGTCGTCCGGATCGCCGACTACCCGGTCCAGGCCTGGAAGTGGGACGTCGATGGCTATTGCCGCTGGCTGACCACCGACCCCGGCGACGACCCGTGGTTCCACTTCAACGGCGGCGGCACGGGCATGGTCTACTCCGGCGAGCGATTCGGCATGGAAAAGCCCATCCCCAGCATCCGCCTGAAACTGGAGCGGAATATCATCCAGGACGTCGCCATCCTGAAGATCGCCGATGCCAAGCTAAAGGCTGCGGAGGCACGCGGTCTGGTCGCTCCATCGAGCCAGCCTGCGGAGGACTGGTGGAACCCGACCCCCGAGCGGATCCATACTCCGGCCGAGTACTGGGACGGTTCCTTCTGGGAAGGCTCGGTCCGGCCAAGTGTGCTGGAGCGTCTGAAGCGCGACCCCAACTGGTGGCTGGGCGTTCGCGGCGCAGCCATCGGAGGTGCCGCACGAACGTACGAGTCGAAGGAGCAGGAACGCCTGCGCCCATGGGGTCTGCGGCCGCGGAGCAGTGGCGGCTCAGCCAACCCGGTCGGCCCCAGCCGCACAGGAGGTACCCAGTAATGACTATTGTGGAAGTCAAGGACTTGATCGTCGAGTACGAGTCCGGCGCATCGCGGTTCATCGCTGTTGACATCCCTGAATGGTCCTTGGACAGGGGCCGGCAGGTGGCCTTCTTCGGACCTTCGGGTTGTGGCAAGAGCACGCTCTTGAATGTGATCGCGGGCTTGCTGGCGCCGAAGAGAGGGAAGGTCACCGTCTGCGGAAAGAATCTGACCTCGCTGAGCGAATCCGACCTGGATCACTTCCGGGCCGACCATATCGGCTACATCTTCCAGGATTTCAACCTTCTGCAGGGCTACACGGCCGCAGAGAACGTGCTGCTGGGAATGACGTTTTCCCGCCAGAAGCCTGACCGGCACAAGGCAAAGCAGCTGCTGGACCGAGTGGGCCTTTCACATCGGATGAAGCACAGACCGGCAGCCCTGTCCATCGGGGAGCGGCAGCGAGTTGCCATCGCCCGTGCCCTGGCCCGCAAGCCCGAACTGATTCTGGCGGATGAGCCAACCGGTTCCCTGGATCCGATGCATGCCCGCGAGGTGGTAGGCCTCCTGAAAGAAACGTGCCGCGAGTATGGCTGCTCGCTGATCGTTGTCAGTCACGATCCAGGCGTGGTAGGGTCTTTTGATGCAGGCGTGCCCTTCATGGAGTTGAACCGGGCCTTTTTGACGGCAACGGCCGCCGGCGGTGTAGCATGAGACTCTGGCAAATCGTGCTCAAGAGCCTGCGTCAGCACAGCCTTTCTACTGGCTTTGCCGTGGTGAATATCGCCCTGGGTGTGGCCTTGTTGATCGCGGTGATCTCGCTACGGGAGCAGGCCCATGCCAACTTGACGCAGGTAGGCCTGGGCGTGGATGCGATCCTCGGTCCCAAGGGTTCCCCATTGCAGATCGTTCTGAACGGCCTGTACCACATCGATGAGATGCCCGGCAAGATCCGATGGACCTACTACCAGAAGGTGCTGGCCGACCCTATCGTGCAGGAAGGCATCCCATTTTGCACCGGTCATTCCTACGCAGGCTTTCGCGTAAACGCCATCGACGGACGGTTCCTGAGCGACTTCGAGTATCTCCCCGGCAGGAAGTTCTCGTTCAAGACGGAAGATGGCGGGCAAGGAAGGCCATTCGCCGGGCGGGAAGAAGCTGTGGCTGGCTGGGCGGTCGCCAAGGAATTGGGCATCAGGCTGGGCCAGACATTCAACCCCGTCTGCGGTGTCCGTACCGGTGACCCCGTCCACGTGAACGACAACATCGCGTTCGTGGGCATCCTGGCCCCGACGGGCACCCCGCACGATCGGGCCATCTACATTCCGCTGAACACGTTCTACACGCTGGAGGGCCATGGCGAGGCGACCAGCCGCATGGCCGTCGATGAGCAGTACCGCGAGATCAGCGGAGCCTACCTGAAGATCAAGCGGGTGCGCGGCAATGCCCTCCATCCCGGCATCCAGGACCTGCGGTACAACATCAACCAGTCGTCCGAGGCGCAGCTGGTCGTGCCGAACGAAGTGCTACCCAAACTGTTTGAGATCATTGGTTGGGTGGATGGGGCGTTCCTGGCTATTGCTGTCCTGGTAACGGTGCTGGGCACGATGTGCCTGCTCGTGGCCCTGGTTTCAGCGCTTCGTGAACGGCGGCGAGACATTGCCCTGATGCGATGTATCGGGGCGACCCGTGTGACGGTCTTCGGGCTGGTGCTTTCCGAGTCCCTCGTCATCTCGATATTCGGCGGTCTGCTGGGCCTCGTCGTGGGGCATGGGATTGTTTGGATAGGAAGCCAGTACATCAAGGTGGAGACCGGACTGCGGTTTTCATGGCTGCATGTATCCGGCGGCGATGTGGCTTTGCTGCCGGCCTTGCTTGCCGTCGGCGTGTTGGCGGGGCTCTTTCCTGCCATGCAGGCGTACAGGCTTGGAGTCTTGAGGAATCTCAGACCGGTGTCTTGACCATGCCGGTGAAGATGACAAAGTGATGAGGTGACAGAATGAACAACAAAGGTCTGGCGGTTGTTGTCGTGGCGGCGTTAATCGTTGCGGGAGCGGCCGGTGTTGCGTACCGTTGGCGGTCGGAGCCCACGAAACCTGCCGCGGCTCAAGTCGGCGAGGTGCATGGTCATGAGGCCCACCACGACGGTTGCCTGAACGTCGTCGAAGCCTGCGCGGTCGGGCACGCCGAGGTGAAACTCGAAGGAGATGTCCTGCGACTCTGGTTCGTCGGGGGAGAAGGCCAGACGGACAAGGCCGTCCGCGTGACGGACAGGCAGGTGATCCTCGTGGTCAAGGGCAACGGCGGCCAGGACAAGACTCTGACCCTGGAAGCCAGGCCCAACGAGCTGGCGGAAGAGACTGTCGGCGACTGTTCATACTTTGAAGGCAAGGCCGATTGGCTGAAGGGCGTCGGGAAGTTCCAGGCCTCCGGCAAGGTGAATCTCAAGGGCAAGGACGCCCGATCCGGATCGACTATCCGGATGGATACGATCCCGACGAACAGGCCGAGAGATCGGGCGAGGCCGCAAAATGAAATGGCAGGCGAGGCACATTCTGGTTGCGGGTTTCGTGGTGTTGTTTATCCTCAATCACGGGGAGTACTATCTGCGGAGCAAGCGAATCCGATCTCAAGCCCAGGCGCAGGACGTGCCTGTGGTCCAGGTCGATGTCAGTGCCACGGGTCATAACTCGATCACGATTGATGAGCAATCGTTGGGCAACCGAGGGTTCCTGCATTTCAATACGCTGGAGGCCTGGGCTTACAGCAAGGATACCCCGACGGCATGCCCGGAGCCCGTCATGCAAGCCAACGGCCGGCGGGTGAAGCTGATGGGCTTCATGTATCCGCTCCAGCCTGCCGGCACTCTTACGGTATTCTGCCTGCTGCGAAGCACGCAAACGTGCTGCTACGGTCCACGACCGCAGTATAACCAGTACGTATTGGTCGAAATGCAGCAAGCCGTACCGTTCGAGCGACTCGCACCGGTGGTAGTGGAAGGCCGCTTCTTTGTCGATCCCAAACCTGATGATGGATACATCTACCGGATGGAGGGTAGTTCTGTCCGTCTGGCTGTGCCTAACGATCGGCCAGTGAGTGCGACGGAGTTCGCCACGCAGAACAACCTGCCTATCTTCGACGTTGCACTTCTTGAGAAGATCAAGACCGCTTCGAACAAAGAGGCGGATGTGGCTGCCCTGGCGAGCGAACTTGAAGGCCGGCAGATGGTGGTGCAGGGCTTTCTCGTCGGTAAGACACAGGATGCGCTGCCGAAGATCATGATCGGCAGGTACGCCTGGGACGGCAAAGGCAAGGGCACGCCGCCGAGCCTGTACAACACAGTGCTGGTCTCCCTGAAAGGCCTAGGCGAGACCCCTCCGGTGTGGTGGCAGGAGGCCGTGTTCAAGGGCGTGATTCATATCACACGGGAACCAGCCGAACGGTCAAAGAAGGGGATCATCAGCCTTCAGGATGCCGTCCTGGCGGCACCCCCGACCTTGCAGCGGGGAGTCCTGGTGGATGCCGGGCCTGTAATGCCAGTCATCTATGAATTCATGATCCTGGCGGGTTACGGGGGAACACTTCTGGTCCGACGGTTCTTCGGCGGGTCGAGCGCCGGTGTCTTGCCGGCGCCTTCAGGAGAGAGCAAATGAACAGCGTCAAACACGTAGCGCTCTTGTCAATGGCGGCGCTTGCCGTCGGGTTCCTGAGCTTCGGCCGACTTGCTTCGGGCCAGTCCGCACCTTCGCTCGACACCAGGCCCGCTGCCGAAACGAGACCGTCCGACAAGGTCCTTGCCACGGTCAATGGCGAACCGGTGTTGGAGTCGCAGCTCCTGGCGACGCTGCCGGATGATGCCTTCGAGGACCAACTTCAGAGAATCAAGAAGGACAAGCTGGACAGGCTGATCGAAGAGACCATGGAGGCACAGTTCCTGAAGGGACGAAAGATCACGGTCTCCGAGGACCTGATCGACAAGGAGATCGACGCCTACAGAAAAATGGTTACCACGCCCGGATGCCCCTGTTGCGGGGGTGGGTACGGGAGTCTTGAACAGTTCATGAAAGTCAACTCGTTCAGCAAGGCCGAATTCCGCCAGATGATGTGGAACGATGTCGCCCTGCGGCTCTATTGCCAGAAGGTTGCAAGACAAACACTGTCCAAGGATGCTTTGGCGGAGGCGGTCAAGAAACACCGCAAGCAGATTGAGGCGGATTACATCAAGTGTTCGGTCATTCTCTTTGATGCCACACAAAATCCCACGTTCAACAGCGACCCCGATGGTGGTGTCTCAGCCAGCAAGAAGAAGCTGGCCAGGCAGGCGTGGCAACGCCTTCAGGCCAATGAGCCGTTTGAAAAAGTGGCCAAAGAGATGTCCGACCACAAGTACTCCGCAACCGACGGCGGGGCCGTGGGGTGTGTGTTTGCCAACATGCTAGGTGACAAGGTGGAGAATGCCTGGCGCAAGCTCAAGCCCGGGGCGTACAGTGATCCGGTGGAGACATCCTGGGGTTACTGCATCGTCAAGCGAGAGCCGTTTACCGAGGAAGACATCATGTCGTTGGTCTGGGAGCAGTTGGGCCAGCTCATGCGGGACCAGGTGTTGGAGGAGTACAGTGCCGCCAGGGCGCGAGCCGTCATTCGCTCCAACTTACAGTGAGAAGATGGCTTTCAGGCCCTCATCGCCTCACTGCCTGCCGTACCGGGTGGTTGCTTATCATTGTGTTAACGATGGCGAGAATGTCGTCTCGAATGGACTGCGGAATGACATGCCAAGACTGGATGATAAGGGCCAAATCTGGGGCGGTTGGTCGTGTGGAACAGCAACTGCTGGGGAAATCGCTGGGGGCGTTTTCCTGGCTCCCGCAAGTGCTGGAATACTGGCCGCTTATGGCATCGCCACACTGTTTTGTAAACCGCGGGCCGCATGCCCAACTGTCACAGGCGATCTTGCCGCATCTACACGCACCGTCTCGCACGGTGTCGTCCGACACCGCATTCACTGAAGTGCCCGTGACAGGCTCCGACCCGTCAACGGGCCTTCGTCCTCGCGCTGGTTCGCATTGGGTTGCAGAGACTCGCGCCGTGACTGCTGGTGAATCTGCTGGGCCCCACCCATTGTTCCCTGATCATCATCTTATTCTCCCCCACCACTTGACCTCTCCAACGCCGACCATGTCTTCGTGCTCATGTGACTGCGGTGCTGCGGCCCTTTTCGTCCGAGGTCCAAGCCGGGGAACAGCATCGCTATTGCGTAAGCGGATCAGATCATCGGCGGATTTCAGCTCAGGCGCAAATGTTCGGACATACCCGCCTGGGTGGCACGAATGGAACTTCGCCAGCAGGCCTGCCGCTATTAGATGGGAGTGTTGCCATGTGGAAGACCGGCTCAAAAACTTGCGACCAATTGGCGACCACAACTCCGGCCGATCCGTACCGATTTGTCCCGGAATGGCCTTGACGTACCCTCCTTCGAACGTAATTGGTTAGCGGGGTAGTTGGCATATAATAGTGTTGCCGCCGGCGCGGTGGAACTTGGATTGCGACGCGATTGGAACCGGCGAGCAAGCGGGGTCAAGGATGGCCCGACCGAGTTACGAACAACTCCTGGCCGAGAATCAGCACCTCCGGCAGCGTGTGGCGGAGCTGGAAGGGCAACTCCGGCAGTTGACCGCCCAGTTGCAGGAGGCCCTGCGAGCCACCAAACGCCAGGCCGCACCATTCTCCAAGGGGCCACCCAAGGCAAACCCTAATCCCCCCGGCCGCAAGGCCGGGGTACAGTACGGTCCCAAGGCCCACCGCTCCATCCCCGCCGCACCAGCGGACGAACGGATCGACGTACCGCTGCCGGCCGTCTGTCCGCGCTGCGGCGGACCGATGGTCCAGGACCGCGTCGACCAGCAGTACCAGACCGAAATCCCGCGGCACCCCATCATCCGCCGCTTCGATCTGCACATCGGCCATTGCCGCCGATGCGGCCGTCGTATCCAGCCACGACATCCGTTGCAGACCTCCGATGCCCTGGGCGCCGCCGCCAGCCAGATCGGGCCGGCCGGACAGTCGGCCATCGTGCATCTGAACAAGCACGCCGGGTTATCCCTGGGCAAGATCGCCGAGTTGTTCACCAGGATGTTTGGCATCCCCGTCACGCCCTCGGGCGTTTGCCAGGTGATATTGCGAACCGCCCGGCGTTGCCAGCCGATCTACCAACGCATCCTGGACTCGGTCCCGCAGGCCCCCTGGATCGTGCCCGATGAGACCGGCTGGCGAGTCGGCGGGCATCTGGCCTGGATGCACGGCTTTGTCACCCCGACCGCCACCGTGTATCACGTGGCTCAGGGACGTGGCTACGAGGTCGCCGAATCGATCCTCACCGAACGATACTGCGGCACGATGATTCACGACGGATGGTCGCCGTATGACCACTTCGTCTTGGCCCGACACCAGCAGTGCCTGGATCACCTGCGTCGGCGGTGCAAGGCCTTGCTGGCGGTCGCTGGCGCCGGAGCCGCCCGCTTTCCCCGGCAAGTTCGCCAACTTCTGCTGGGCGCCCTGGACCTGCGGGATCGCCGGGACGATGGCCAGCTATCCCCTCATGGCCTGGCCGTGGCCGTCGGTCGCCTGGAAGCCCGACTCGATCGAATGCTCTGCTGGACCAGGACCCACCCCGATAACGAGCGGCTGGCCAAGCACCTGGACAAGCATCGCCACCAGTTGTTCACCTTCCTGAAGACCCCCGGCATCGACGCGACCAACTATCGCGCCGAGCAGGCCATGCGTCCGGCAGCGGTCAATCGCAAGGTGTGGGGCGGCAACCGCACCGTCGCCGGGGCTCACGCCCAGTCGGTGCTGATGACTCTCCTGTGGACCGGCCGACAACAGCTCCGCGATACCTTCGCGATGCTCGCCCACATCCTCTGTGGACGTCGCGTCTGCCTCGCCCTCCTGCCTGCCGGACCGTAGATCGACTTACCCGCTAACCAATTACCTTCGAACATGGCGCCCGATGTATAGGCCTCTCCGAATGAAGGAGAACCGAATGTAACCAATTTAGAGACAAGCACTTCTTACGTGTCGTTCGGACATGCGAACGACAGAGACGAGTCGCGGGGCAATATGACAGACTCCTATTGTCATCTTTGTGGCTAGGTAGTTCTTCCCACCACACGGAGCACGATCCAGCCTGAGGCGGGGCAGAAGTTGCAACCAATTTGCGACCACAACGTAAGCCGAGGTGTTACATTTCGTTGATAGTTGTTGAGCGTACAGAATCGCCCACACGCGGCAACTTGAGGACGTGCTGGCAACTACGGTACGGCGCTGATAAGCGGCGACCCGCAATTGAACCGGCAACAGCTGGCAACGGCGGTCCGCCGAGGCCTCGGGCACCCCATGTGGCGGCGCCCTTGGCTGCGGTTGGCCGACTTTGTCCGCGGCGCCAGCGCCCCATGCGCAAGGATGCCGGTTGTTTCGTATGTAACAGGTGCCAGCAGAATTCGTGCGCATGAAGGTGCTCCCCGCAGCAACCGATCATACGGCAGTGGCGCTGCGACTGCTGGGGAAACTGCTGGGGACCTGTCACAACCCACTGTAACTCTCAACACTATCGCCGCTTACTGCAGCAGGCCGTTGTTCTGTAGACTGCTGACACCCTCGGTTTACAAAACCGCTGTCATATTCTATAAGTAGCGATACGCCAATAACTTATGATTGCCACAACAAAAACTTGTCCCCCAACTTGTCACCGGCTTTACATAGATTTCCTGAGCTTGTGAAGGTAATAGAGGCGTGGCCAGAACTGACGGGGCCTGCTCGTACCAGCATCTTGTCACTTGCGCAGGGCCATAAGCCAAGGCAGAAAGGATAGTCGAATAACCGTCACCGGCACCTGCCAAGCGACCTTGACCGCAGACCCTTTGTCTGGGAAGGGGCACCGCGTAAGTCTCAAGACTGATGAGGTCGAGAGATTGAATTACCCCACACGGCAGGTCTGGAAAGCCGGTTTTGGTGGCAGAATCTCAAAGTCTCACGTTTCCGCGACCTATGCCGCCGCTATTGGAGCAACGTGCAATCACAGCCCGCGCCTTACGATCTTTTCCGTCGCATCCAGAATGTCTGCGACCGGCAGCGCTTCATGACGCCAGCGAACCAGTTGGCCATCGCTCGGCAGAGTATCTGCCGTCGCCAAGTCCGCCGGCAAAGGGCCGTAAGCTGCTTGGATCTCAGGAGCGTCCTTGTTCCGCCCGCCACATAGTTCCATGGCCAGAGTCAGACCGGTGACGACCAGCTCCAGTCGAGGGTCATGTTCCGGGCCGATCACTCGCATCCTATCCCGCTTCCGTCGCAAGAACAGCGTAGCGTCCAGCAGGCAGGAGCTGCCCGCCCAGGGATCGCGGGATGTATAGTGCAGCTGTCCGATGGAGTTGCACATGCACACCGCTCCCAGGCACATCGGGCAAGGCTCCAGGGGGTGTATAACGAGCACTGCCGACCGCGAATGGCCGGATGAGTCGTAGTTGGCGCGTGGCCTTCCAGGGCCGCCCGATACAACCCGACCTTCTTGCGCTGATTGACACAACCTGCCAGCGCTAATACCAGCGTCAGTGTGCACAAGCGACCGGTACTCGCACAACCGACTCCCGCCACACGCAGTTGTCGGGACTGTCTCAGCAACGTTCGCATCGCTAGCTCCCTCCACATAGAGTTGCCTCTACCAGCGTCTGGTCATCCTGCAACGTGCCGTCCCAGGCAAATGCTTCCACTGCGTCGCACACCGCCTTGACCATCGACTGCGAGCCACGCGGCAACGGCGTATCTCGAAGAACCTGATCAAGACGTTTCAGGCCAAACCAGTCCCCGTCCGCCGACCGCGCCTCGACGATACCATCAGTATAGAGCAATACTGTATCTCCTGAGGACAAGCCGATACTTGCCTGCAGAAATTGCGCCTGCGGATCCAGCCCCAAGGGCACGGACTGCGCCCGATCAAGATCGCCGATCTTGGGAGAATTGTGGCGAACCAGCCTGGGAGGATTATGGCCCGCGCATGAATAGCTCAGGACGCCGGTTTTACTGTCGAACACACCACAAAAGGCCGTCACGAACATGCCTCTCTTAGGCAGGCCAAGATCACAGAGGTGATTGTTAAGGGCTCGCAGCAATTCCGCGGAATCTGTTGAGGCTGGCTGGCTCAGGCACACGATTGTCCGGACAACCGCTGCAAGCACAGCAGACGGGGCGCCTTTTCCACTGACATCCGCGATCAACAGCCGCAGCTTGCCATCGGCAAGTGCTGCCACGTCATAATAGTCCCCTCCGGACCGCCTCGCGGTGCGGTACGAGGCGGCGATGCTCACGCCTGGAACCGCATTGACTGTCTGGGGCAGGAGCCATTGCTGAACATCAGCAGCGGCCGCCAACTCCGTGTCCAACATGTCGCACGTCGTCTTCAACTGTTGCGTCATGGCAGCACTATGCAAGGCATGGCCTACTAGATTAGCCATGATGGCCAGATTGCACAGACCGCGTTCATCGTAGGCTTGCGGCAGCTCCTGCAACAGGACAGCCATGCTGTCGGCCTCCCCGTTGTCAAAGATAGGAACGGCTAGCAGGCTGGCACGACGCGGCCAGTCGTCGAGAGCGTGGGTCGACGAGAACGAGGAGCCGGGCAGTACCCGTGCTTCCCCCTGATACAGGCTGTCAGCAAGAACTCCTCCACAGTATACGCGGGCGCTCTCAGGGGCAATGAAAGAGCCTTTGGTCGGTTCTCGCTTACTGTCCTGCACGATACGATACTGAGGATATTCGTATCTGTTTAGCGGTCTGAGGTGTTAGCCCGCCGGGGCGGGGAGGAAGTGCCCAAGGTAGGCGGCTCGCTGACGGGGTGTGGCGCGAATCAGGTTTGACAGCAACCTCAGGCTGTCGCGGGTCTGCTGAGCGCAGGTGGCAAACAGACTACCCAGCACCTCCTGGGCATGGGCCCCGGCCCACGTGCGATTTCCCCCGAAGACCTTGCGATTGGCCACCATCGGACGGATCGCCTGCTCGGCTGGCCAGTTGCTCGCCTCCAGCCCCCATACGTACAGGAACGTGAGGATCTGTTCGGCGTGCCGGGCCAAATGGTCCCGGAACTTCCGGTTACCTTCGTGCGAGAGCCTCCAGCCCAGCAATCCCTTCAGTCGCGATTCCAATCGCCCCTGCGCTACAGCCAAGCCGTAAGAGCTGATCGAAAAGACATCCCGTCGGTCCCGCAGGTCCAGGGCGTCCAGCAACAATTGGTGAACCTGCCGCGGGAAGCGGACCGCCCCGCGGCGGGCCCGTTCCAACAGGTCCTGGGCCCGGCGCAGCAGGTGGGTGACACACTGCTGATGCTCCGCCTGCTCCAGGCCGTCATACGGAGCCCACCCGTCATGCGTCATCCACCCGCTATAGTCTCTGCCCAGCACCTCTTCCAGCACATCGCGGCCGCGGCTGGGACGAATCACGTAGTATCTGACCTGCTCGCCCGCGAAGACCCATAGCCACTTCAGCAGCCCGCCGACCTTCCAGCCCGTCTCGTCGGGATAGACCGTATCGCTGGCCCGCACGATCTGGCCGATGCGGTCGTAGAACGCTTCGGCTCGCTGCGCTGCCCGCTGCACGACCTGGGCGGCCCCGCCTCGGCTGATCGAGATGCCGAAGCCGTCATTTAACAGTCCCTGGATGTCCCCGTAACTCAGTCCGTACTTGTCCTTCATCATCGCGATCAGGGCTTGCAGGTCCGGTCCGGTCTGTGAGGCCGCCGCCCCGCTCGCCTGCGAGGTCTGCAAGCGATGCCGCGGACGAATGCGTCGGCCGCACGCGCGGCACCCTCCGACGTGGACATCGAACCGCCGTACGAGGGGCTTGCGGGATTTCGACCTGGAATTGCCGATCGATGTGATCTTCCCGCACAGGCCCGCCGCAGTCGGGGCACCGCTCGGGCAGAGGCACGTCGTGGATCTCGTCAGGCATCTGCTCCGGCAGAGGGCGATGCGCCTTGGGACCATAATCTGCCCCGGCCTTGCGACCGGGAAGCTTAGGGTTTGCTTTGGGCGGTCCCTTGGAAAACGGCGCGGCTTGCCGTTTGGTGGCTCGCAGGGCTTCCTGGAATTGGGCGGTCAGTTCGCGAACTTGAGCGGTCAACTGCCGAACCTGCCCTTCCAGTTCCGTTACTCGCTGCCGGAGTTGCTGATTCTCGGCCAGAAGTTCTTCGTAACTCGCTCGGGCCATCCTTGACCCCGCTTGCTCGCCGGTTCCAACCGCGTCGCAACCCAAGTTCCACCGCGCCGGCGGCAACACTATTATATGCCAACCACTCCGCTCACCAATCAGTGTCTTTCAGGCCGCTAAACAGATACGGATATTCCAGGCCGCGCCGGCTGATGACCAGCGCCCGATCCGCAGGTGTGACATGATTCACAAACTGTTGGAGCAGGCGCACGACCTCTTGCGGCTCGGTGCATTTGCTCATCGCTCGCATCGTCGCGATCGCAACGTCAAGATCCCGCATCTTGCCATCCTCAGTCATACCGCCACCTCCATGGCTACTCGACACAACAGCGAGCGCTGCCGATCTTCCGCCAACCGAGTGCTGACACTTGCTCCAATACAGAGAGGGTCTCAATCCGGTCAGCCAAGATCCGGCCCGCAACGATTCCACACTCCCGGCTTGCGGTGATCGCCCGAGCCCCTGCCGCCTTCAATGCAGCCAGTACGTCCGGCATTCGGCTTTGCCACTCAGGCGATACGAGCAAGATAAACTCGCTAAGCGTTCTTTCGCGCCACAACACAGGAGGTCCCTCCGTTGCATCCGAGGTGCCAGAAAGCCATTCCGTACGTACGAATGAGGCCGGCGGGCAACCGGAGGCACTGCCGTTGGCGTGGATGGTCGCCCGCCGGCCGATGATCTCATTGCATGGGCATAGCCACGTTGGATGCACTTCCTGCAGCGTATCGCAGCCCAAGCTGTCCAATAGGATGCTTATCCCTGGTATCAGTATTTTCGCAGTCAGTCGGCTCATCGTGATGCCTCTCCAGGCGTCCGCGCGTCGCTTCAGACCGAAACATCCTGGTCATGCTCCGCACGCCGAGCCCCGCCCTCCGGGAGAGGGCATGATCGTATGGAGGCACGTCCCTCCTTCATTGGCAATTGCATGGACTCCATGGTTGCATCCAGCATGGCGAGCGCAACGACCGACATGACCTGCTGGCGGTCCAACCCCAGGCCGCCATCGTTCAACGCGGCATCGAGGACGCCCCGGATCGTCGCATCAAACCGGCCCTGCAGAGCGGCTGTCTTCAGGATCAGCGCCGGGGCGGCCTCTGCAAACACCGCTGCCACGGAATAGCCCAAGACATCGTGAACCCGCAAGATTCCGAGGATCGCCCCTCTGGCGGCTTCCCGGGCATCCATCCGAGTGCCCAGGGTTCCCCGCACAACTCCGAGCATCGCGCCAGCGATCAACGCGCCTTCGTCACCCTCAGCAGATCGGAAATCCCGGATGGCTCGACCCACGATGTCTGCGACCGTGTCCGATTCGCAAGAATCCACACAGCTGAGAATGGCGAACTCCTCAAGTACATCCGCGATTACATCATCAGATCCACCGGCTGCACTGTGTCGCATGATTTGTCCCTCGCTGGCCTGGATGGCCCATCACTCCCAGCCAGCCGTGCGGATGTCGGGCCGCTACGGCTCGATGGGATACTGTTCATAATCAGGTTCAATATATTCAACGGGCTCGCCCGCCGCAGGAAGGGTCGGGCATGGTTCACGGGCTGGTTCTGGTTGTAGCCGTTTGGTCATCCTGGGAATCCTGCCATCCGCCGCCGAGAACGGCGTACAGTCTCACCCGGTTCGCCAGCCTGCTCAGATGCAGGGACACCAGACTCCTGCTGTTGCGCATAGAGCGACCGCTGGGCGTCGAGGACACTCAGATAGCTGTCCACACCCTTCACGTAGCGAGCCGTGGATAAGCGATATGTTTCTGACGACGCGTGAACCAGCGATTCCTGCGCGGCCACCTGCCGGTCGATCGTGCCGCGAGCGGCCAATGCGTCGGCCACCTCCCGGAAACTCGTTTGAACCGCCCTCTCGTACTGGGCGACGGCGATCTTTCGATCCGCTTCGCTGACCTTGACGGCATTCCATGTCGCGGGGTCGAAGATCGGCATCACCACTTGAGGCGCATCACTCCAGCGCCCGAACCCGCCTTGAACAGGCCGGACAAATCGCTGCTGGCGGTGCCGATAGCGGCGGTCAGACTGATCCGGGGGAAGATCGCGGCCCGAGCCGCGCCCAGATCGGCATTGGCAGCCAGAAGGTGGCGCTCAGCCTCGGCGATATCAGGGCGCTGCAGCAGAATGGTCGAGGAGACACCGGCGGAGACCTCCTGGGGTGGCTGGACTTCGGCCAGGCCCTGGGGCTGCAGATCGTCCGGCACGGGGGCACCGACCAGGAGGCTCAGCGCGTTCTGGTCCTGCGCCACCACCTCGGTGAAGCGGGCCAGCGAGCGGCGGGCGGTGTCCACCTGCGTCTGCGCGATGCACGTCCAGTTCGGCCGTCAGCCCACGCTCGAATCGCTGCTGGACCACGGCGTAAGCTTCCAGTTGCGTCTGGAGCGTGGTCTCGGCCAGTTCCAGGCTGTCGCGATCGGCGGCCAGGGTCAGGTAGTTGTTGGCGACCTCGGAGACCAGCAGGATCTGCGCCTGCGGCGGGCCTGCTTGGTGCCCAGGTAGTTCTGCAGAGCCTCATCGGAGAGGTTGCGGATGCGGCCGAAGAAGTCGATCTCCCAGGTGGCAAAACCGAGTTGGGCACTGTACTGCTTGATCGTCTCTGCCTTGCCGGTGCCGGAGAAATCGGCGGCCACCCGCTGCCTGCTGGCGCCGACGGTGGCGTCGACTGTCGGCAGCAGCTCCGACCGCTGCACGCCGTACAAGGCGCGAGCCCGCTCGATGTTCAAGGCGGCGATCTGCAGGTCACGGTTGTTGGCCAGGGCCATCGCAATGACCTTCGGCAGCCGCTCGTCGGCAAAGAACTCCTGCCAAGGCAGATCACTCGCCACTGCGGACGGTTCGGTGGCCGGCGGCAAGTAGGCGGGACCGCTGGGGAACGTGGTCGGGACGGGTGCCTCCGGCCGGGTGTATTTGGGGGCCAGACTGCAGCCAGCCAGGCCACCCAGCGATCCCAGACCGAGGCAGACGATGAATCGAGTGCTTTGCATGTCAGACTCCCCCCACGACTTGCGGGACGGCCAGAGCTTGCCCGGCGGCGGGCTGCGTTTTGGTTCCAAACAGTTTTGACACGACAACGAAAAAGAAGGGAATGAAGATCAGGTCGATGAAGGTGGCGGACAGCATTCCGCCGGTGACGGCCGTGCCGATGGCGTTCATGGCACCGGCGCCGGCGCCGGTGGCGATGGCCAACGGCAGTGTTCCGCAGAGGAACGCCATGGACGTCATGATGACAGGCCGGAAGCGCGTCCGGATCGCGGCGAGAGTGGCCTCGACCAGGCCGAGGCCTTCCCGCTGCTGCTCTTTGATAAACTGAATGATGAGGATCGCGTTCTTGGTCGAAAGCCCGAGCGTCGTGAGAAACCCGATCTGGAAGTAGACGCCGTTGGGGAGTCCCCGCAGGTAGGTCGCCAGGAGCGCGCCGAACACCCCCAGCGGCAGCATCAGCAGGTTGACGAAGGGGATGGTCCAACTTTCGTACAGGGCCGCCACGCAGAGGAAGATCACCAGGACCGAGAACGCATACAGCAGCGGCCCTTGGCGCTGGCGGTGCGCTCCTGGTAGGAAAGCCCCGTCCAGTCGCACCCGACGCCTTGCGGCAGTTGCCTGACGAAGCCTTCCATGGTTTCCATGGCCTCACCGGAACTGTGTCCGGGAGCGGATTCGCCCAGGAGGTTCACCGAGGGGAAGCCATTGAACCGCTCCAGTTTCGGCGAGCCCGAGCCTCCAGTGGCCCGAGGCAAACGAGGAGAAGGGGACCATGCTGCCGCCAAGGTTGCGGACATAGAGTTTCTCCAGGTCTTCCGGCAGCATCCGGTAGGGAGCGTCGGCCTGGGCATACACCCGCTTCACGCGGCCGCCCTGGATGAAGTCGTTGACGTAGGCGCTGCCAAACGCCGCCGAGATCGTGGTGTGTATCCCGTCGATGGGCGTGCCCAAGGCGCCGGCCTTCTGCCAGTCCACGTCGACGCGATACTCAGGAACGTCCTCCAGGCCGTTGGGCCGCACCATGGCCAGCGCGGGATGCTGGCTGGCCACGCCCAGGACTTGATTCCGCGCCGCCATCAGTTTCTCGTGGCCCAGGCCGCCGCGATCGAGCAACTGGAAATCGAAGCCCTTGGCGGTGCCCAGCTCGATGACGGCCGGCGGCGGAAATGCAAAGATCATCGCGTTGCGGACCTGGGAGAATCTGCCCATGGCCCGTCCGGCGATGGCGTTAACCCGCAGATCCGGCCGGTCACGCAGGCCCCAGTCCTTGAGTTTAACGAACGCCATGCCGGCATTCTGTCCGCGCCCGGAGAAGTTATAGCCGCTCACGGTCATAACGGACTCCACCGCTGCGCTCTCCTGCTCCAGGAAGTGAGTTTTGACTTCGTCCATGACTGCTTTGGTCTGCTCCAAGGTTGAACCTCCGGGGAGCAGCGCCTGCACCGCAACAATTCCCTGGTCTTCATCAGGGAGATAGGCGGTCGGCAGCCGCCGGAAGAGGAATGCCGTCGCTCCCACGATCAGGATAAACAACGCCACGTAACGAACTTTCCGGCGCAGCGAGTTGCCCACCAGTTTGACGTAGTACTCACGAACCCACGAGAAGGTCCGATCGAACCACCGGAAGAATGGCCTCAGGAACCAGACGCCGCTCTCTGCCGAGTTGTGTCCCTTGGGCACGGGCTTGAGGAACGAGACGCACAGCACCGGCGTGAGGACCAGGGCCACCACGACCGAGAGGAGCATCGAAGCGATGACGGTCACGGAGAATTGCCGGTAGATCACGCCAGTGGACCCGCCGAAGAATGCCATGGGGCCAAACACGGCCGAGAGCACCAGGCCAATGCCAATGAGCGCGCTGGTGATCTGGCCCATGGATGTGCGAGTGGCTTCTTTGGGCGAGAGTCCTTCGTCGCGCATGATGCGTTCGACGTTCTCCACGACCACGATGGCGTCATCCACCAGCAGCCCAATCGCCAGCACCATGGCGAACATGGTCAGCATGTTGATCGAGAAGCCCAGCAGCCCCATCACCGCAAACGTTCCCAGGAGCACCACGGGCACGGCGATGGTTGGAATCAGCGTGGCCCGAATGTTCCCCATGAACAGGTACATCACCAGGAACACGAGGAGGATGGCTTCGAAGAGGGTTTTGACCACCTCGCGAATGGCTGCCCCGACAACAGGCGTCGTGTCATAGGGATACACGACCTTCAGCCCCGGTGGGAAGAAATGGCCCATCTCCGCCAGTTTGGCCTTGATGTTGTCGGCCGTTTGCAGCGCATTGGCGCCGGACGCCTGACGTATCGCCAGCACCGCTGCAGGCTGGTTGTTGAACGTGCCCTGTATGTCTGACGATTCGATACCCAGTTCCGTGCGCCCCACGTCCTGAACGCAGACCACGGAACCATCCGGGTTGGTTCGTAGCGGAATCGCGGCGAACTCTGCGGGGGTCTTGAGCAGGTTCTGAACGACGATCGCGGTGTTGAGCCGTTGTCCCTCCACCGACGGCGCACCGCCGAACTGCCCGGCCGAGAACCTCCACGTTGTACGCCTTCAATGCCAGGATGACGTCCTGGACCGTCATTCCGTAGTCGGTCAGCTTGTTGGGATTGAGCCAGATTCGCATCGAGTATTGGCTGCCGAAAGCTCCACCTCGCCCACTCCGGGAACGCGTGAGAGCACCTTCTCCAGGGTGGACTGGGCATAATCCTGGAGGTCGTTGGTGTCCATGCTCCCGTCTTGCGAAGTCAGGCCCACGATAAGCAGGTAATTCTTCGTGGACTTGCTCACCTTCACGCCCTGGCGCTGCACGACCTCGGGCAGACTGGCCGTGGCGAGTTGAAGCTTGTTCTGCACCTGCGCCCAGGCTAGGTCCGGGTCGGTGCCGGGGGCGAAGGTGAGTTCGACGCGGGACGCGCCGGCCGAATCGCTGGTTGCCGACAGGTACAGCATCTTGTCGAAGCCGGTCATCTTCTGCTCGATGATCTGCGTGACGCTGTTTTCCACCGTCTCCGCCGAGGCGCCCGGGTAGAAGGCGTCGATGGCGATCGACGGGGCGCGATGGGCGGGTACTGGGAGATGGGCAGGTTGTAGATCGCCAGGCCCCCCGCCACCATCAGGATGATGGCGATGACCCAGGCGAAGACCGGCCGATCCAGAAAGAATCTCGATAGCATATGCGGACTCCCTTATTTCGACAGCTGCGCCGTCTGGGCCACTTCCCTCACCTGGCCGGCGGGCTTGCCGCCGGCATCGAAGGGAACCTGTCTCACCGTAGCGCCGGGTCGCGCTTCTGCATGCCCTCGACAACAACGCGGTCGCCGGCGGCGAGCCCGGAGGAGACGAGCCACTGGTCGTTCAGGGCCCGGTCCAGGCCGAGCCTGCGTGGCTCGACCCTGCCGGCCGCATCGACCACCAGCGCCACGGGATCGCCCTTGGGGTCTCGCGAAACAGCCTGCTGGGGGATCAGCATCGCCTGGTCATTCACGCCTTCCTTGATGGAGGCCCTGACGAACATGCCCGGCAGCAGCACTCCCTTGGGGTTTGGAAACACCGCCCGCAGAATAACCGAGCCGGTCGTCGGATCGACCGTCACATCCTGGAACTGAAGCGTTCCCTCCAGCGGGTACGCCGTGCCGTCCACCAGCATCAGCTTGACCGTGCTCTGGTCGTCGCCGTCCTGTTGAAGCCGTCCGTCTTCCATCCTGCCCCGCAGGCGCAGCAGCTGGTTCGCAGACTGCGGCACGTCGACATACATGGGATCCAGTTGCTGAATCGTCGAAAGCGCCACGGCCTGGTAGGCCGTCACCAGGCGCCTCCGTTACCGTGGACTTGCCGATCCGTCCGGAGATCGGGGCGGCTATATGGGTGTATCCAAGGTTGATCGTCGCGGTTTCGATGGCTGCCTCGGCCTGCTTGATCGATGCTTCGGCCGCCGCGACGGCCTGGCGGTCGCTTTCGACCTGCGCTTCAGCGCTTTGAAGGGCTGCCTGGGCCACGTCCGCACTTGTGACCGCATCGTCACGATCCGAGGCGGAGACGGCCTTGGCCTTGAAGAGGTCCTCCATCCGCTGGCGGTTGATCTGCGACAGGTCCAGTGTCGCCTTCTGCCGCCTTACACCGGCCTCGCTCGCCTTGATGGCGGCGCGGTCCCGGTCCGCGGTCCTCTTGGCCACGTCAAGATTCGCCTCGGCATTGGCCAACGTAGCCTTGAAGGGCGACGGGTCGATCTCGTAGAGCACCTCGCCGGCCTTTATGATGGCCCCTTCGGTGAAGAGGCGCTTCTGGATAATGCCATTCACCTGCGGCCGGATCTCCGCGATGAGATAGGGGCATGTGCGTCCAGGCAGGCTCGGTACTCAGCACAACACGCTGGGGTTGGACCGTCACAGTCAGTACTTCCGGCGGTGGGGGCAGCGGGGGCGGTCCGCTCGCCTGCTGGGCATTGCAGCCCGCCAGCAGCAGGAGCGCCGACAACGCCGGTCCGATACGTCTCATCCAAGTCTGTTGATTCATGACGGATCTCCCAAAATCAAAATCGCGGGGGTGCGTCAAGACGATGACGGCCGTGCCGCAGTGATCTCTTCCACGATGGCTTTCATCAGGCAATCGGCGGCAACGAATTCCCCCCTTGCTCGTGCATCGCCGCCAAGCCGGCCCTGCCCGCAGCGTCGATGGACGTCACTCCCGCCAGATCGAGGCGAACGACTGGCCTGCTCGCGCCAGCCACCATGCTGCGCCAGCACCTCTCCAACTCTGCCACCCATGGACCCTCCAGTCTCCCTTCGAGCCGAAAGGTGAGAAGCCGCGGGTTGTCTTGGGCCGTGATTCGCAACATGAAACACCTCGGCTAGATGCCTCCGCTGGAACTCGCCTGGCTTTCCAGGCGTCGTTCTGTTTGCTCCTACCCTCACTTAAGGCAATCACTGTGCCGCGCAGGACGTCGCCGGCGCATTGCCTCGCAAGAGAGGTTAGCCAAAGGACTTATGAGTTGGAGAGGTCAGAGGAGGCGCGAGGAATGTCAACGCGAAAGCGCTTGCGGGCCGGCGCGTGCGCCGGCAGGCGGGCGCGCTAGTCGGGCCGTGAGATGCCGAGCTTCTTCATCTTCCAGTGCAACGTGGAGCGCTTCATTCCCAAGCGGGCCGCGGCGCCCTTCGGCCCACCGAGCACCCAGCCGACCTCGCCCAGCGTCCCTCAGGAGGCCAGGGCGTCGCAGCGGTGAGATTTGCCCAACGTCAGTGAGACGCTGGCGCGAATCAAACTGCCCCGAAGCAGGATAGGCGTTGAGAAGAAGGATGACCGTTGTGGGTCAAGGTCATCGTGGGCGTGATGGGCGGGACGGCTGGTCGCGGCATGAGAAGGCGTGGTAGCCGGGGCGATTGGCGAAGCTGCCCGGTGCTCTGGTTGATCGCCTCGGGCTCGTGGCGCGGTCCTCGCCCATCGAGCCGCATTATAAGACTCGGACAGCAACAAGAGTCTGGTCATCTTCGGCCGGTTCGCCTTTTCGGTGGCGTCTTACGGCCTCGCGGAGGCGCTGGATGAGTTGCGCCGGGCGGTCAGACCCCTCCCGGAACACCCGCATCAGGTTTTCCTGCTCGAACATGTTCTTTCCTGCATCTCGAGCCTCCGTTATGCCGTCGCTGTAGAGCAAGAGGGTGTCGCCAGGCTCAAGCTGCACGATGGCTTCTGTGAACACCTCAGATTCGTCAATGCCCAACGGATAGGCCCCAACCGCGTCCAGCGGCGAGACCGTTGCATCCGCCGAACGCTTCATTAATGGAGCAGGATGGCCAGCCCGTGCATAGGTCAGTTGTCTTGATACGGGGTCATAGACGCCGAGGAATGCCGTTATAAAGCTGCCGAGGCCCTTGCGGCACAGCTGGCGGTTGGCGTACACGAGCAGGTTTGCCGCTCCAGCGACGTCAAGGGGATGTGCGTGAAGCACGGCCTGCAAGATCGCCATCACGACGGCGGCGGCGAGGTTGTGTCCGGCGGCGTCGCCTATGAAGACGCACCAGCGCGTGGGTGTAAGATTGTCGTCGGCCTGACTATGCTCATCGAGTGGGAAGAGATCATAGAGATCACCGCCGGCGCGCCCAGACGGCTCGTAACTGACCGCGATCTCCAGCCCGGCAATCCGCGGCAGCGACGCGGGAAGCAACGCACGCTGAAGCTCGCCCACCTGGAGGGCCTCGTCGTCAATCTGCTGGTTCGCCCGCGAGTTCGCCGGCGAGAATCTGGTTCTCCAGCAGCGAACTGACTAACGTCGTCCGCTCTACTGCATGCTCCAGGTCCAGGATAGTGAATGGTTCGGGGGCCTTCTTCAGGAGGATCAGCCAGTTCATCGGCATATGATCGCCGGCGACCGGCAGCGCGAGGACCGAGACATACCCGTCGAGGATCTCGCGAAATAGCGGGTCCGAAGACCAATCGACTCGCTGTATGAGTTGCGGGTCGGGGCGTGTAACGATTTCTGCAAGTAGCCCGACGGATCGCTCGGGCCCCGGCTCTGTGCGCAGATGCAAAACCTCCTTCTTCGGATCATCGCTTACGTCCGCTCGCAGGACGCGGTAATGGCGTGGAGGCAACCCGCGGGTCGAAAGCAGCACCGAGGCGATGAACCTGCCCGGTTCGGTGAGCCCCCGCTGCAATGCCTGCACGGTCTCCTCGGGCGTGCGGCTTTCCTTCAATTCTCGCGTTAGCTCTTTGAGCCGCGCGAGCTTGAGATTCGTTGAAAGGTCCTGCGCATCCATGATGGTCACCGGAAAGTCGATCGCACAGTTGCGGCTCAACAGTGGTTTCGCTGCTGCTTCTGTTTCTTCCTGACCTACCCGATGCAAGGACCGTGCCGCTCAGTAAGGTGCCGGCGCATCGCTTCGTAAGCCGGGCCGCTAAAAGGACTTGTGAGTTGGGCGGGCCAGAGGAGCCGCCAGGAGTGTCAACGCCAAAGCGCTTGTGGGCTGGCGCCTGCGCCAAAAGGCGGGCGCGCTAGTCGGGCCGAGAGATGCCGAGCTTCTTCATCTTCCAGTGTAACGTGGAGCGCTTCATCCCCAGGCGGGCCGCGGCGCCCTTCGGCCCGCCCAGCACCCAGCCAGTATCGCGAGCGCCGCCAGGATGTGCTCTCGCTCGGCATCCGTGAGCGTGACAGACTGCGGCGTCGGTGGGTGCCGAGGCCTGCGTCGCCGCAAGTGGCAGGTCGGCCAGCGGGACCTGAAGCGTCGAGCCGCGCGCGAGGATGACCGCGCGCTCGATCACGTTCTGCAATTCACGTACGTTGCCCGGCCAGGCATAGCGCACAAGGGCATCCATGACCGACGACGGGATGGTTTCGATTCGTCGGCCCATCCGACGCGCAAACAGCTGGGTGAAGTGACGCACCAGCCGCGGGATGTCGTCCGGGCGCTGGCGCAACGTCGGCAGCACCAGCGGGAACACGTTGAGGCGATAATACAGGTCCCTGCGGAAGTGACCCTCGGCGACCATCTGGGCCAGGTCGCGATTCGTGGCCGCCACCAGGCGGCACGTTCACGTGGATCGTGCGCGTGCCGCCCAGGCGCTCAAACTCCTGTTCCTGGAGCACGCGAAGGAGCTTGGGCTGCAGCTCTAGCGGAATGTCGCCCACCTCGTCGAGAAACAGCGTCCCCTGGTGCGCCAGTTCGAAGCGGCCCACCTTCTGGCCGATGGCGCCGGTGAAAGCGCCTCTCTCATGGCCGAATCAGCTCGCTCTCCACCAACCCCGTGGGGATCGCCGCGCAGTTGAGTTTGACGAACGTGCGGCCCTTGCGCGGGCTCAGGTCGTGCACGGCACGGGCAATGAGTTCCTTGCCTGTGCCGGTTTCCCCGCAGACGAGGACAGTGGAGTCGGTCGGGGCGACCGTCTCCACTTTCTTCAGGACCGTGCGGAGCGTCGCGTTCTCGCCGACGATGTCGCCGAAGTTGTGCTCGGTGCGAACCTCTTCCTCCAGATAGGCCTTCTCCTTGGCGAGCTTGTCCTTCAGCGCCTCGATCTCCTGAAAGGCCAGCGCGTTCTCAACGGCGACGGCCACCTGGTTGGCGACCAGCTGCAGGAAGTGCACGTCCGATTCGCGGTAGGCGGCCGGCTGCTTGCAGGCGAACACCAGCGTTCCGAGTCGCCTTCGAGCCGTCGTCAGCGGAAGATCGCAGGTACTCTGCAGACCAAACGGGCGAACGAGTTCAACGAGCCGGGGCCAGCGCACCATCTCGGCCGGGCTAGAGATGATGAGCGGTTTCTGCGTCTCCCACACCAGCCCTGACGGCGAGTCTGCGATAGGAATACCCACGGCGGGGGACGGCACGTTTCCGTCGGGCGGCTCCAACACATGCACGCGAAGAGTCTGACTCGCCCCGTCGTGCAGGATCAAGCCTAGCCAATCGAAGCGCACCACATCGTGAAGCTGACCTGCCAGCTCATGAAACAGCGAGGGCAAGTCCCGATGCGAGATGATCGCTTCCGACACGGCAAGTAAAGCCTGGTATCGGTCACCCGTCGCGGTTGTCTGTCGGTCCAAGTGGTCGCTTGGCATAGCCGGATCCTTTGCGCAATCAGGATCGTACCAATTGCGAGATGACTTGTATACGTTGCGCGGATGATGTCCGTCTTGAGGTGGGATTCCGCCGGGTGTCTCACTTCATCCACGGCTCGATAGCAGTGTTGATGAGCAGGTACGTCATTAAGGTCCATGGGCCCGATGTACCGGCCGCCCGACCACATGTCGTAAGCAGGACATCGGGACTTCCGGCGGCCATGCTCCCAGACCCTGTCTGGGCATTCCGGTGGATACCTATGCCTCCGTCAGGACCTCTTTGTCCTACTCCTGTTGTCGAGATGCCCGCTATGCTAGCCATTATCCCGGGCGAGGGGTTGGGCCCGGCGCATGGAGTGGCTGGCCCGACAAATGGCCGAGAAGCACGGCCTGGCCGTCCAGGTGGAAGCGGCCGTCGAAGTCGTGCTGGACGAGCAAGGGGTGACGGTCCTGCTGTTTCAGACGGTCCGGGAACTCCTCCTGAACATCCTCAAGCACGCCAACGTTCGGGAGGCGAGTGTGCGACTGGATCGGATCGACCCGGACCACGTCCGCCTTCTCGTGCAGGACAAGGGGGCAGGCTTCGACATTTCTCAAGTCGAGGGGAACAAGAGCACCGCCACAGGTCTCGGGCTGTTCGGTATCCGGGAACGGATCGAGCACCTGGGCGGGCGGATGGAGATCAGGAGTACGCCAGGCGAAGGGACGCTGGTAACCCTCGTGGCGCCGACAGGTCCGGCACGCAAGACCGAGTAGGTCCATTGCCTGTCACGAGTCATGATGCTCTGCCACGATCCTCGTGATTGTGCAGCGCGCCCGCTGACACCAGCGGTCTTGCAGACCGCGGGTGTCTTCACAAGCCTCATGCGAAACTCCGCGGTGAATCTGGACGTCATGTTGCCAGGAGCTCACGTGCCTGCGGCAAAAGCGCCAAGCCGCTGGCCCAGAGCGCGTCCCAACGACCTGGCCTCCTCGACCTTGGCCGGCTGTCTGGCCAGGCTGGGCGTGGTTTCCGGGGTGATTTTCGTGCCTGGTCCGAAGAACTTGTGGATGGCCCCGACTTTGCAGTCTTCACCGTAGCCGCAGACGAAGCACGACGCAGGACCCTGGGCTGACACCGTCCCGATACACTCGATCTGGTTGTACTGGAAAAAGGTGCGGATGTTCTGCACGACCGGGTCGCCATTGCTGCCGCCGATACCGACAGCCACGCCGAGTTTCCCGGCTACCGCCTTTCCCTCCTGGTGGCGGAACTGGTAGAAGCGTTCCAGGAAGCAGTGCGTCAGACCGTTGAGCATCGAGAAGTAATTGGCGGCGCCGATTACGTACGCGTCTGCCTCTGCGATCTTCTGCCGCAGATCCTGCATATCATCTTTCACCTTGCAGACGTTATCCTTCACGCACCCCAGACAGGCGATGCAAGGACCGATTCGCTTGCCGGCCAGCGAGACGAACTCGCTTGCCACGCCAACGGTGCTCAGGACGTCCTTCACCAATTGGTCCGTCGACTGATCCTTTCGAGGACTGCCAGAAATGCCCAGTACCTTCATACTTCCTCCCATCTTGGCCATAACGGCCCGACCATGATTACGTTCCCAAGTATGCTGCGATGCAGGATCGCCGTGTATCGATCATCGTCCCGGGTAGTGCGCCTGGTGCCCGGTCTGGGCCAACGTCCCGCCCGCCAGTCTGTGTGGCAGCTGCCCGCACCTTCTTCATCACTTCGGCCAGGTGATCCGGCCGGCAGCGGTCCGTGTTCTTCTTGCCGACATAGCGGTACACCTCGCGGCCCTGCGGATCCAGAAGGATCAGCGCTGGAAAGTGTACGACGGTGCCGTGGAATGCGTAGCCGAACGGGATATCCAGCCGCTTGGCCAGTTGGGACTTCGGATCACCGTAGATCACCGGCAGGTCATTCCACTGCTTGTCATACCGTGACGCCCATAGTTTGACCTCCTGCTGGGAGTCACGCTTGAGGAACACCTGAACCATGTCGGGGTCCAGCTTGGCCGTCGCATATTCGTGTGTGTACGTCATGCAATGGGGGCACGAGGTTTCCAGCAGAAAGTGCAGCACCACGTATTTGCCCCGCGCTGCGGCAGCGTGAAACGGCTGACCTTCACCGACCACCGGTTGAACCGTGAAATCGACGGCCTCGCCGGGTGGCGAGCTGAAGCGCTCCATGGTGCGCGGCTGGGTGGTGGCCACTTGGATTCCCTGCGGCTGCGAGGCGGCAGGCGTCGCAGCCCCGGCGCCATAAGCCACAACGCCCGCTGCAACAACGAGCAGCATGGCGGACCACAACACTCTCCTCGACCCACTTGTATTCCTACTGGACATTACAACCGTCCTCCTCAGTCTGATAGTTTCGACAGTCCCTTACCGGCCCCGCGCCCGCAGAAAGACCCTTAGGGAATCCATGCAAGCCTTCAGCGGCTGCTCCTGTTTGTGAAGTCTCGACAGCATAATGCCCCCCTCGATGGTTGACACCACCATCTGTGCCAGGTCACCTGCCGACATATCGTCTCGTATCTGGCCTGCCCTCTGACCGGCCAGAACGGTCGCGCCGATCTTGTCGGACCATTGCTGGAACACCTGCCGCACGAAATCCCTGTAACGAGGTTCGCCGTCGCTCATCTCCAGGGCGGTGTTTCCGAAGAGACATCCACCGATGAACCCGTGACTGCGATGCCACTCCAGCACCGCATCAAGAAACCTCTCCAGGCCATCCAAGGGGGTTGGGGCAGCCAGCGCCGTGTCAATGAAGTCCATGAACATGGCCCGGGCCCGTTCCAGGACCGCCAGCCCCAGGTCATCCTTGCCGGGAAAGTGGTGGTATAGGGCCCCTTTCTTGATGCCGGAAGCGGCCAGAAGGTCGTGGATGGAAGTAGCTCCCACCCCTTGTTGCTGCATGAGCTTTGTCGCTTCATCGAGCAGGCGCTCTTTGGTCAGATGGCCATCTCGCATGGCTGATGCCTCTCTTGCCAACCAACCGGTTGGTTGGTAACATCCTAACGCTTGGTGTTCACCGCGTAAAGCCCCCGCGGATATTGCCAGCGGTCAGAGCGGAACGGAGGGGCGCCTGGCACGCAGAACCATGCCTTGGAAAGGAGTTGGACCCGTGACAGATCACGATTCGAAGTCCGTCGTATCGCGCCGTGGATTGCTCAAGGCAGGCGCCGCAGCGGCTGCCATGGCAGCGGCCGCCTCGGTCCTGAAGGCGGCCGACACCGTGGCCTCCGCGCCGGCGTCTCAAGCAGCAGGTGCCGCGGCAGCCGGGTCGCAGGCAGCTTCTCTTGCCCCGTCCAAGCCCCTGCCCATGCGGCCGCTTGGCAAGACGGGGGCACGTGTGACGGTCATCAACCTGGGATGTGGCAGCGCCCCGAATCAGCGGCTACTGGATCGCGCCTACGAGTCCGGCATTCGCTACTTCGATACGGCCGCCTCCTATGCCAAGGGTCGCAGCGAACAGGAGATCGGCAGGTGGTTTGAACACTCCGGCAAGCGCAAGGACATCTTTCTGGTCACGAAGCTGGGAGGCGGCCCCAGTGCCACGCTTGCCGGGCTCGACGCCCGGCTGGAGGCCCTCAAGACCGACTACATAGACCTGTACTTCTCCCACGGCCTGGACGACGTGGCGCCCCTGGAGACCGGTGTACTGAAGGAAGCCGCGCAGAAGATGAAGGACAGCGGCAAGGTGAAGCACTTCGGATTCTCTTGCCACGGCAAGAATATGATTGATGTCCTGAACGCGGCGGCCCAAACAGGCGGCATGGATGCGATCATGTTCACATACAGCCCGCTGATCACCGACAAAGCGGATGCTCTGAATGCCGCGATGGATGCCTGCCACAAGGCCGGTATCGGCCTGATTGCCATGAAGACGCTCCGGGGCATCAAGAAGGATGCATTTGGCAAGAAGGTCGGGGATCTTTCCGCGCAACAGGCGGTCATCAAGGCGGTGCTCAGTGATGAGCGGATCGCCACTGTCTGCTCGGCGATGGAGAACTTCCAGCAGTTGGAGCAAAACACCGAGGCAGTCCGCACGTTCAGCAAGCCGATGACAGAGGAAGAGATCAACGAAATGCGCAAGGCGGTCCTCGCTCTGGGCATGGACTACTGTCCCGGATGCGACGCCTGCCGCAACGGCTTGGCGACGTCACACCCACACGTGCACGATGTTACTCGCTACCTGAGTCTACTTCGAGCAGGATGGCCAGCGAGACCTGGCCCGCGAGCTCTACGCTGCCATTCCATCCCATGGGTTGAACGTCTCCGCTGAAGCCCTGGCTGCCGCGCGCGACGCCTGTGCGTTGCACGTGGACTACCCGGCGATCTTCGCCCGCGCCGCCGCGAAACTGACATGACCTTCACCGTGTGATCAGTCCGGCGGACCCAGGTCCCGGACATAGCAGGACGTTCTCGGCTGCCCAGGCTTTCTTGTCACCTGACCTGCTGCCTGACCTGGCTGAGGTGCTGCTTGCGGTCTCCCAGACCGCAGGTGTCTGTCCACATAAGCCGTCGGGTATAGACCTTGTGGAAGCGAAGTCCCACCACTTGTCACCTGACTTGCTACCTGAGCGTGGATCTACCTGCAATGCCAACGACCGGCACGAAATCGGATGGACAATATATCCGCCTGAAGAGTTGAGACTCCCCTGTAACAGCAGTAACGCTACCAAACGTCCGGTGTCGACTTCACGAGGTCAAGGATGTTGCGTCGCACAGACTGCGGCAAGATGCCCCACGACCGGACGATCAGGGCCAAGTCGTCATCTGTTGGATCTGTAGAACCAGCACTGCTGGGGAAGATGCTGGGGGCCTTTTCTGAGCTTCTCGAAGTATCTGTGGATTCGTCACTTATGGAATGACTACACTGCTTTGTAAACCGCAGGTCGCGGGTCCGAGTCCCGCGGGTGGGTGTTTCGTCCCCTGTCGCACCCCCTCGCATGGTGCCGTCTGACACCGTATTCACCGAAGGGCCTGTAGTTGGCTTCGATTCGTTGACGAGCCCCTTTCGCTTGCGTTGGTTCGCATCGGGTTGCACAGGCTCGCGCCGCGACTGCTGGAGAATGTGCGGGATAGGCCAAGCATGTCACCCCTGTCCCGGGACGCGAAAACCTTATATATCCAGGCCCCTCACAGGTCTCGTGAGGTGATTGAGTATGCCAAGAGGAAGACCTCCGATCTGCATCCACCGCGGGTCAACCGAGTCGGTCAGCAAGGGGGTTCGAAGGACCAAGACGCTGGGTGATCGTCGCATTCGGCGATGCAAGAAGTGCGGGCGCAAGTTCACACCCAGGAACCAGAAGTCATCCCAGGGGCAAGATACAGGAGCGGCTGCGGAAGCGGCCGCTCCTGTCGCTCCTGCACCGACAAAGCCCGCCGTGGCACCTGCAGTGCCTGATGAACAGCATGTCAGATGAGCGTACGGTTTAGCCATTTCACGCTGCTGCGCAGAGGGCGAACTGCAGCGTGTTCCATAATCCTCGCACTCGGCCCTTCAGGGTCGAGTTGCTGTTTATTCGGTCTGTCCACAGGACCCTTCGCAGTGTTGCCAGCATGTCCAAGTGCGTCGGATGGTCCTTGGGCCCTTGCCAGTCCGTTCCCTTCGGCTGGGCAGTCGTGGCCTTGGCCCCGTACGTCAGGTACCACGCCTTGACCAAGGTCTGGACGACCAGGGCCATCGGCGCTTGGCGTTCGACCGTCCGCTCACACCAGCCCTGCACCTTCTCCAGGCCCTCCAACTGCTTGCCCTCCTGAATCGACTCCTCAATCGGCCAGCGGCCGGAGAACCGCTCGATGATCTCGACCTCGGCCACCGCCGAGTCCGTGCAGAACATGTAGTCGTCTTTCTGCTGGCCCTCCGGGTCGCGGACGATCAGCAGTTGGATCGGTCGATCCCGGCTGACGTGGTACCATAAACACACGATCGAGAGCACCTGACGCTTGCGCCGCTTGCCATAAACCAGTGCTTCGACCGTACGCCAGCCCTTCTTGCGGCGGGCGGCCAGTTGCCGCGGGGTCGGCAGGCGCTTGCCCTTCTTGCGTGGCTGGCCTCGCTGCCCAGGCCGGCGCTTCGGCGGCAAGGCGTACAGCGCCGCGTCCGATCGAATCCGCGACACCAGATTCGACCGCGCCCCAGCCGTCGCCGCCACGACCTCCCGTGTGGCATATTGTCCGTCCGTCGCGATCCGCAGACACCCGTCCGGTAAGGCCTCGCGGGTTTGCCGGATCATCTCGGCGGCAATCTGTTGACGCGTGCGGAAGGGATGCTGGTGACTGCAATCGACTGGCTTGCGGTACAGCGTGAACCACACCGGCAGGCCGATCACCCAGTTCGGCCAACGCTTGGGACGCAGCATCGCCGTTGCGATGACCCAGTTGTGCGACCAGTGCACCACGGTTTTGAGCGTGTTGGAGACCGAAGCATCCTTGAAGTAGCCGGCGAAGGCCACGTGCCTGCCGCAGCGCCCGCAGGTCGTATCGTCGATGGCCAGATCGATCCCCTGCCAGAGCCCCTGGCTTCGGATCAAGGGCGCGACCACCTCGACCAGCAGCAGACGGCTGACCTCCGGCAGAGTCCAAGCCGAGCGGTAGAAGAACCGTTCGTAGACCGTCCAGTGCTTGGCCGCGTGGCCCAGCAGCGACGTCCCGATCGTGCACACCAGATTGGTGACGGTCGGTTTGCTGCGGCACAGCACCCAGCCGGTGGCTATATGCAGGAACGTCAGGAAGGTCGGATCGGTAAACGCCGGACCCAGGCGTTGACAAAGGGCCTCCCAACCGGTTACCAAGGCAGCATCCATGCTGACCTCCTGTCGTGCAGTCTTGACACCTACACGCTAGGAGCGTTGGCATGGATTTTCTTATTGTCGACGATATCATGGGTTACACTCAAAAACGGCTAAAGTTCACATGAGCCTGACATTATTAGGCAGGCCTTCGGCCTTGACGCGGCGGTCTCCGGCTTCTCGCATAAAGCACGCAGGTTCTACTACGACGTGATGCTCTGGGGCCACGCCTGCCCTGCCTGCGGCAATGCATTGGCCATGGTTGCAGAAGGTCAGTGCCGGTGCCAATCTTGCGACACCACGCTCGATCCAACATTGACATTCCAACGATGCTCCGAGTGCGGTGGCGAACCCGCGCTTCGGGTCCGGCGGTACCAGTGCAAGAACTGCGGGGCGGACGTCCCGTCGCGGTTCCTGTTCGATGGGATCGTCTTCGATGCCGAGTACTTCCGCCAGAAGATGGCAGAGCACCGCCAGCACAAGGCTGAACTGCGGGAACGTGTGCGGCAGATGCTGGCCGGCAGCCGATCTCAGCCAGTTCTCATGCCACCTGCTGAACTGGAAGGAGATGCCAGGTCTGTTGGAAGCCCTGGCCGGGCTGACCTCGGAGGCAGACACAGTCGGCCTATCCTGGTCCGCCAAGGGCTTTGACCTGCAGCGTTACGAAGCGCACGTACAGGCTCACATAGGGCCAATCCCTCTAGATCTGGAGAAGATACCACCCCTCAGTGAGAACCGCCGCCTTGACCTCGTAAGGCGGTTTTTTGCGATTCTGTTCATGGCCCAATCAGGGCTGATTCAAATCTGGCAAGAACACTCAACTATCTGGGTGATACAACATGAAACTGACCGAGAAGGACACGACGTTCCTGGAGGAACTGAAGAAGTTGATGGAATCGAAGGACCTCTGGGTGGAGCTGCAACCGGGTAGGCCGAGCTACATGGTGCTCCGCGGCACGTACGGCCAGAAGGTCCACCAGGTCTTTCGCATGAGCCGGCAAGGCGTGCGGTGGCGGTTCTGGCATATCTTTAATTGCGCCTACATGGAGGCGTTTTCCACCATACTCTTTATAGAGAAGGCTTTCGGCGCCGAGTTGCGGGAGCACGCGATTCGGATCAGCAAGGAATGGTACGCCTTAAGACAGGAAGCGCAGCAAAATGGCTTCCAAAGTGCCGATTCGTTGCTTCCTCGTCGACAAGAGCCTAAATAGAGGCCTGGCGGACAAGGCAGTACTTTGACAAGTGATATACCCTCCCAATCGGCAGCGTCGAAGGGCTATAGAAAGGCCATCGCGGCGGCCTGATTTGCCGCGCAATGTGCCTCACACAGCAGGCTCCAGCCGCTTTGACCAGGTTTTCGGAGCAGGTCGGTTTGGCCGGTTGTGGTGCCTGCCGATTTTGACATCGGCCTTTTCATCAGGTCCCGCAGCGAAGGCCATGTTCCGATCAAATACCCCACCCTCACGCTCATGTTATCCACCAAAGTCGAATTGTCGTTCAACAAGACTGCCAAGCTGAAGGACTTGGCTGATCTGGCCGAGCTGTTGTTCCCTGGCAATCGCAACCAGCAGCATGCCTTCCTGGCCGTCTGGATCTCGCTGAAATGGTCGAACCATCACATGGTGCCTAACCTGGGCGAGGTCGCTCGCCAGCACGCCATCACCCGCCGAACCCTGGAACGCGTACGGGCCAAGATGCGGCGGATGGGACTGATCGATCACGTAAGCAGGTTCAACGCCAGTCACGGGTACCGCGAGGGATGGGTACTTTCCAACCGATTCGAGCGCAGCCTCCGGGAACTGGCCGACAAGGTGACGGGCCTTAAGGACAGGGACGGCGGCCGGGACAAGGATGTGATGAATCTGGAGTTTGCCGACGTGAGACGACACGCAGCCGGGCGCAACACCACCAATCAGGCCAGTACCGGAGGTGAAGTGCATGTATAGGTTGTTCTTCAGAATGATAGGTTCGCGGGACTGGACGGGCGGATCGGAATTCCCGCATGAGCAGTTAACGCCGGACGCACGGGCGTTGCTCGAAGATCGTTATGCTCGTGAAGGCTTGGAGATGAAGCTGGAGAGGGTGCCCCATAATGAGGGTGAGGAGCGGTGAGGCGTCTGACTACTCGCGACGCAGCCGACCGAGGCCCCATCCGTCATGCACCCTCCCCCTGTGCGTAAGCCAGTAGGTTGTAAGTTCGAGCCCCCGTCGGGGAGGCATACTGACCGTCCAGGGCTTCGCATCTGCATCTGCAAGCCCAGATCGCCTGCCGTTAGTACTTGCCGAAGTTTTCAACCAGTATCAGCAGGTCGATCACATCCACGCTCCCGTCGCAGTTGAAGTCGCAGTTGGAGTCGAAGTTCGCGTCGCCCGTCAGGCTCCCGAAGGCGTCCACCAGGTACAGCAGGTCCACGACATCCACGCTGCCATCGCCGTTGGCATCGCCCGGCGGCCAGTTGAGCGCGATGTCCACGATGTTCGCCGCACGAACCGTCTCCTGCGTCATCGCCAGCACCTGATACAGGGGAATGCCGTTGCCTCCGCTCCACCAGTAGTACCCGCCGCCGGGCCCGGCCCGGCCATTGCCATAGCCGACCACGATCGTCTGGTCATAGCCCAGCAGCGCCTCGGTCACCAATGCCTGTTCGACAGGAGGCTCTGCATAGTAGACCGGCAGCAGGAAGTCGCCGAGGCGGGTGCACTGGATCTGCGTAGCCACGCCGTAGTAGGTCGTCCACGTCCAGTCCACGGCCATCCGGGTGACATTCTTGAACTGTGCCGTCGGCACCTGGGCCAGGATCATGTTGGCCACGTTGACCGGATCATATACACCGCCTTCCGAGGGAAGAGCGGCACGGCTGGTTCCCGCGTTTCCTTGGAAGAACGTACACACGCCCCCCCAGCGACTTTCGATCGTGCGGCACAGGAGGTTGTCCGGCATCACGGCACTGTGCCCCGTAAAGCGCACCCATGCCCCCACCGGATTGCCCGACATGTCCCGGAATAGGGCACAGAACAGGTGGTCGTCGATTGGACCATCAGTCCAGGTGCAGGCACCTTCGGCGTACGGGTAGTAGTTGTACCCCATGCCGGTTCTCAGGTGCAGCGTCGCCATCTGCACAGGTACGGCGTTGGCCTTCGCTTGCGTCAGGGCTGCTATGGACTGCGCCGAGCCAAGTTCGCCATCGTCTGTGTAGTGCACGTGGTCCCAGTTGATGAGGATGTGCTCCTTCGGAATGCCGAGGGCATCCTGGATGGCTTGCTTCTCGGCCGTGACCACATCGATCGTATTGCGAATACTGTCCTTGGAGATCACCGCGTATTCCATATCGCCTATCTTGATGTAGGTGGCTTTGAACTTCAGGTACGGCCACGGCCCCGGATACAAACTGCTGAACGGCCGATCCGAAACGCCCATGCCCAGGAGCATCTGCGGCCCCTTGGCGGCTGTGGACCGTATGCGGCAGGTTCGCCACCTGGTAGCCGAACTGCCCCATGGATGTCAGGTCGTAGCCCTGGTGGTCCTTGTTGATCATCCGCTCCAGCACGCCATACGGATCGTCCTCGGGAATCGGCTTGGGACACTCGCCAGGTAGCCCGCTGCTGCCCAGGCCCGTCAGATCATGCAGGATGTAGAAACGAGGAACCTCGTTGACACGTACACGGAAGATGGCCGTGCTGGCCAAGTCTACATCCGGAGCGGTGTCCATCATCCAGTAGATCTTGCGGGCAGCCCCCGGCGAAACGCTGGCAACATATCCCACGGCCTGGGCCTTGTTGATCTGCCATGTCTGGCCGCCGTCCAGGGAGATCTCCAGCCACGTCCACAGCTGCGACAGATCCGACGGGAGGTCATACGTGACCGTCCCCGTCCAGACCTTGCCGTACGCGACCGTCGTGAAGGTGAGATTCGACACGCTGACGTTGGTAATGTAGTACACCCCGCCGGCAAGAGTCGTTGCTGACGCGACATTCGACAGGGCAGAGGTGTTGGGTACTTCATCCAAGGTCTTGATCGCGAACCAGTACGTGGTGCTGCGCCAGTCCCGTGACGACGAACTTCTCCGTAACCCCGGCCATCTGCGGGGCCGGTACGCCGGTTACCTGCGTGGCCGCCGCAAAGTCGGCGTTGCTGGCAATGGCTGTTGTGGCGTAGCGGATGTCATACTGGCTGGCCTGGCCCGTATTGGCGTCATCGCCAGGGGCAGTCCAGGTCAATTCGATACTGCGCGCGTCGATCTTGCTGATCGTAAGGTTTGTGATGGCCGCCGGCGGCGTGACATCCGGCGGCAGCGTGGTGGCCTGCACGACGTTCGATAGCGCGGACCAGTTGGGGGTCTCATCGGCCGTCTTCAACGCGAACCAGTACGTTGTCGAAGGGGCAAGACCCGTCACGGGCAACGACTCGGCCGAACCGGCCGGCTTGGGGGCTGGCACACCCGCTATCTCGGTCGCGGCCGCGAAGGTTGCATCGTCGGTGATCTGCGAAGTGGAGTAACGGATGCTGTAGGCCATCGCCGTGCCCGTGTTGCCATCGTCGCCGGGTGCCGTCCACGTCAGAGTCGGCGGGTGGTTGCTGCTCAGGGTCACAGCCAAGTTCGTTACCGCTGCCGGTGCGGTCACATCGGTCACATCCGTCTTGCCCGTAGGGACGTTCGACAGCGGCGAGATGTTATTGTTCGCATCGGTCGATTTGATCGCGAAGTAGTACGTTGTATTCGGCGACAGGCCGCCCACGGTAAAGGTTTGCGTCTGGCCCGGATCGGCCGGAGCCGGCTCGCCCGAGGCCTGTAAGGCGGTCGCCCAATTGCCGTCGCTGATCGAGGCGGTGGAATACCTGACATCATAGGACGCAACGCGCCCCGCGTTGCCGTAGTCGTCCGCCGGGGCCGTCCATTGGAGCCTCGCCTGTGTCGAGTTCGTCGACACGACAGTCAGGTTCGTCACCGCCGCCGGTGGATAGGTGTCCACCCCAGGGGTCAGATCAAAACCGTTGACGACCCCGCCCCCGCCACTTGTCGCGGCGCTGCACGCAATCGACACAATACCCGCCATCGAGACCGTAACGAACGCTGTCTTGGTGGTCTCGCCTGCCGTCGATGTAATCGTCACTGTGACATCCGCCATGCCGTCGTTGTTGCCGTCGATGGCGAACGTGGTCGCCTTGTCCGCGAAGGACGGGTCGACCGCGTAGAGTTTCAGGTCATACGTACCCGGCAGGACCCCTCGCATCTGGAAGACCTGTGGCGCAATGCCGTAGGTCAGGGTCAGGAAATCCCGGGTCAACGGGTCCGCCGTGCCGCGGTCGCGATTGTCCCCGGTGAAGCTCGCCGTCCACCCACCCTGCACACCCCCGCCCAGGTTCGCCGGCGTGCTATTGTCCCACCGGTTCGTGTTGAGCACCGCCGTGTATCCCGTCGCCGTCACACAGCCGGCCACCTGGAAGTCAACGTGGACCTCGGACTGCGGGGACTGCGCCGAGGTTGTCCCCGTAACAACGTTGGATAGCGCCGATGTGTTGCCGCTGCTGTCAGCCGACTTGAGGGCGAAGTAGTACGTCGTGCTTGCCGATAGCCCCGTGACCGTAAAGCTCTCCAGTTGGCCCGGCGAGGCGGGAGTCGGTTCGCCGCTTGCCTGGCTGGCCGAGGCCCAGTTGGCATCCGTGATAGGGCTCAGCGAGTATCGCACGTCATACGATGCGACAGCCCCGCCGGCGCCGTTATCATCCGCCGGCGCCGTCCATCGCAGAGATACCGAGGAGTAGGTCTGGCCAGTGACCGCCAGGGTAGTCACCGCGGCAGGCGGCGTCGTATCCGGAGCCTGCGTGGCCGCGGAAATCACGTTGGACAACGCCGACACGTTACCGCTGGCATCCGCCGATTTGACGGCCACGAAGTACGTAGTGCCCGCAGTCAGTCCGCCCAGCACAAACGTCTCTTGCTGGCCTGGGTTGGCCGGAACCGGCTCGCCCGTGGCTTGCGCCGCGGTCGCCCAGTTGGCGTCCGTGATGGTCGCCGTGGAATACCGGACATCGTAGGAGGCTGCCTTGCCGCTGTCGTCCGCAGGGGCCGTCCAGTGAAGTGTAACCTGGGTCGCAGTGGTAACTGCCGCGGACAAATCGGCGATGGCGGCCGGTGGCGTGGTGTCAGGCGCTGCGGTCGCGGCCGAGACAACATTCGACAGCGGCGAGACGTTGGCCGGAGAGGCGTAATCGGCGCTCTTGATGGCGAAGTAGTACGTTGTGCCGGCGGAAAGGCCGGTCACGGTAAAGGTCTGCTGCGTACCCGGGGCTGCTGGGGCCGGCAGACCCGTCGCCGGCGTCGCGCTGGCCCAGTTGGTGTCCGTGATACTCGTCGTGGCATAGCGGAGATCATAGGAGGCGACCTGGCCGCCCGTGCCGTTGTCATCGGCCGGCGCAGTCCAGCGGAGCGTGACGCTGGTCGTGGTCTGGCCTGTCGAGGCAAGGGTCGTAACGGCCGCCGGTGGCGTCGTATCTACAACACCCGCAACGAGGTCGAACCCATTCAACGAACCCATCGCCCCACCGATCCCATCGCAGGTGATCGTGAGAATCCCTGCCGCCGAGACTGTTAGCGGAACCGTCTTGTTCAACTCGCCGAGGTTGTTCTGGATGTTGATCGATACTTCGTTGATACCGTCGTTGTTGCCATCGATGGCGAAGCTGGTCTGCTTGTCCACGAACTGTGTATCGGTGGCGTAGATCTTCAGATTATAGCTGCCCGGCTGCAGACCGGTGATCTTGAAGGTATCCGGGCCCGCGCTCGATCCCCAATTCACGAAGTCCCGGATCAGCAGGTCGGGATAGGCCGTCCCCCGGTTGGTCGCTGACCCCGTGAAGGCCTTGGTCCAGCCGCCCTGAACGCCGGCGCCGAGGTCGATCTGTGTGCCGTTGTCCCAGCGGTTCGCGTTGGTCGCAGCCGTGTAACCCGATGCGGTTGTCGCTCCGGCCGGCTGGAAGTCCACGTGGACCTCGGAAAGGGCATAGGCGGCCCCACAGGAACCCATGAGCAGTGACAAAGCAACTACAGCAGATCCCAATCTCATCTTCCCACTCCTCAATCGCGTCAAGAAACCTGTACGGTCTGACAAATGGCGCCTCGTTCGGTTGCTGCCCCACCGACCCGCCCGGCGGCAGGCAACTGAATACCCGGGCTCGCCGGAATACCCGTAGCCGGCGCAGCAACCGCGTGGATGCTCCACTGCGCACGGCGACGCGGAAGGACTACCGGCGGCGCACCGCTGCCAGGCCGGCGCCGGCCAGCAGGATCAGCAGGCTGGCAGGCTCGGGTGTGATCACGACGCCGCACAACTTTGACGTAGGGCTGGTGTTGGGCCTGCCGATCTCTATCATGCCCGTGGCGTCGACGGTGACGCTGACGGTCGCGGTGACCTTGGCGAGCGTCGGGCTCGCGGTAGCGGGGCCTATGGCAATCACCGGGCTTCCGTTGACCGTGTAGTTGTATGTCTCCGACGAGGCATTGCTGTCCGCACCATACAGTGTCACGGTATAGTCGCCGGGGGTAAGCCCCTTGATCTGCAGCGAGCCGGCCGAACTGGGGTTGGCGTTATAGGTCAGCGTTACGAAATCGCGAAGCAGGTCATCCAACCCCAGGACGTGCAAGGTGCTGGTGGCGATGCCGGACCGGTCGTACGTCGAGACGTTGTACGTGTTCGAGAAACCGACTTTTACACCGTCACCAAGATCAACGGGTGTGCTATGCACCCAGTCGTTCGTCCTCTGCACCTGTGTCCAGCCTGCCATGACCGGCCCCGAGCCTACGTCCAGCATGATCACGGCTCCGGCATTCGACATCGCCACCAGCCCCATACAGGCCGCAGCCATCCACACGAGTCTGTTCATTGCCCATCCTCCCAAGACGCAAAAGGCCTTCCGGAACGTCCGACTCAACAGTTCGGGCGTCCTTGATCGACTACCAGGCTACAGGCCCGGTAGACTTCCGCTCCACTAAGTGCACGTCAGCCAGGTGATGCAGCTTCGGGGCCGCAGGCTCCGCCAGCCGCCTCTGCAGCAGTTCCACGGCCACCTGTCCCATCTGGTCCGGGTGCAGGTCCACGGTCGTAAGACGCTCCGCGCCTGGCTCGCCGGCGGGGGCGTCACCCATTCCGACGAAACTCACGTCCTCTGGCACGCGCAGCCCTTGCTGAAGGGCGGCTGCCATGCCGGACACGCCTGCGATGGAGTCGCCGACGAAGGCGCTCGGGCCATCCCCGGCCTGAAGAATGGCCGAGACAACGCGGTAGGCGGCGCCGGTCCCGATCTCCAGCCGCAGGTCATCCTCCAGGGCGAGCCCGGCGTCGCTCAGGGCGCTGCAGTACCCTTCGTACCGGTGGGTATCCGATGGATCGATCATGTCCGCAGGGCCGGCCTGCCAGTGTCCCAGAAACCCGATGCGGCGATGACCAAGGTCCAGCAGATGCTGCGTCGCCATCCGACCGGCCTGGAAATCGTTGGCGGCGACGCTATCGCAAAAATCGAACGGGCCGCCGGCATCGACGGCAACGGCAGGCTTGTACTGCGAAAGCGATTTCAGGGCCTCGGGCCGGAACACTCCGACCGCCAATGCGGCGATATCCTCTTCCAGGGGAGCCGCATGTTCCTGCCAGTCGAAGCGGAACTGCCGGAGATTTGCATCATGCGTCAGCAGGCGGATATGGAACCGGGCCGCCATCGCCCGCGTACAGATCTGACCGATCAGCCGGCTGTAAAAAGGTATGGTAAACATCTGTCCCGGACTCGTGAAAAAGACCAGGCCGATCTCGCCCGTCTTCTGTGAACGAGCCGTCTTGGAGACAACAAAAGTCCCGCGTCCCTGCCGGCGTTCGATCAGGCCCTCCGCCTCCAGCGTCGCGTACGCCGCCCGGACCGTGTTTCGAGAGACCTTGAGTTGGCGAGCCAGATCGGGCTCGGACGGCATGCTGCTGCCAGCCGGGCGACGATGGACGATCTCATCCATCAGGATTTTTGCTACCTGGTCTCGCAGCAGGGCTGGTCTTGTAATACTGTCCATCAGAATCCGCAGCCTCAGCAATCTCGGCATCCCACCAGATTGGTATCGCTGTCCTCTAATTGTGCCACGCTAGTACAACCATGATACAATCATGAGCAATTTCCGTTCCGTTCCGCCCTCCTGTCCGCTGCGAGAAGCAGCGGCTTGTGCGGCAAGTATTGCGCATGAAATCACTTATGTATTTTTCTGGCGGCGACGAGATTGATATCGCCGTGTCGGTAGGCGAATGCGATCTGTTGCCTTGGCACACCGTGATGTTTACCAAACGCAACGTCGCGGTGCCCTGTGGGTCCCGAAAACCTCATCCGAGCGTGCAGATGGAGCGTTGAGGGGTCTCGCTGGGCCAGTCGCGGCAAATCCCCGAGCCACTTGGAGCAGACAATTTCCGTCGGCAAAGGGCCAGAATGGGCAAAACCGGTACTTGGCGCGCAGTGCCCCCGTGGTTGCCGTCAGGGGACCAGCCGCGATTCCTGAGGCTGCACGGGTGTAGAGGTGATGCAACCCGCCCAGGTACGCCTTCGACAAGACCGTGCCGGTAGGCATCTCGACGGCTCGCGGGTTCGGCAAGTTCCGCTCCAGTGCCAGGTGCGCCCAGGCGTTGCCCTCGCTTGTTCTATATCATTACGTAGACTTCGATCCCGCTTCTATAATGTGAAGTCCCGCCACTGCTTATATCCCAAAAAGCCGTTCAAGCCTCTTGCAATCCACCACCCGTAAGGTAGCGTGTCCACGCCTCGATAGGCCAACTACGTAAGTGCTTTGCTGTGAATACGTTACTGCATTATGGGCATGACAACAGCCTGCGTGCCGAGGCCGCAAGACAAGGGGGGGCCGATGGACGCCTGGTGGATAGAAACGAGTGCCACGGTGGAGACTGATCCGAAGCGGCGGGCGGTGGCCTACTACCGCCACTCCGCCGAGATCGGCCAGGAGAACTCCGTGGAGATCCAGCAAGACAACGTACGGGCCTTCGCCAAAAAGCACGACCTGGAGATCATCCACGAGTTCGCCGATCGCGGCAAAAGCGGCCTGACGGCGGAGGGGCGGCCTGCGTTCATCGAGATAATGCACTGGGTCCAGACGCGGAATGACTTCCGCCTAGTCCTGGTCCTGAACATCAGTTCGTTGGGGCCGGTTCCAGGACACGGACCTGTCGGCCCACTACGAGTCGCTATGCACCCAGAAGGGCAAGCAGGTCATCTACACCAAGATCCCCACTTAGTTACGGTGTCTCGATCAATCCTGTTCGGCACAGGAATTGCTTAGCATAAGCGCCGGCCATGTCCGTGTATAAGCGCCACCTTATTGGCGCCGGGCGAAAGCGCGTGCATGATCTTCTGCATGAGCGCCAAGCGAGAACCGGTCACGGAAGATCGGCTCCGGAACTTCAAATACTTCGGCAAGATCCTGCCCTTGCTGGATCGGCTGCACGACGCCGGCACCGGGCGGGACAAGGCGGGCAACCGCATCCTGCACTTCGATCAGTACATCGCCCTGCAACGGCTGTTCTTCTTCAATCCCGTTATCAGCAGTCTGCGAGGCCTGGTCCAGGCTTCTCACCTGCGCAAGGTCCAGCAGGAACTCGGCGTTTCGGCGACCAGTCTGGGCAGTCTCAGCGAGGCCGCCAGCGTCTTTGACGCCGAGTTGCTCAAGCCGATCATTGCCGAACTGGGCGTGCAACTGCGGCCGCTGACACATGACGCTCGCCTGGACGACCTGCCGGGGGTGCTCACGGCGGTCGATGGCACGGAACTGACGGCCCTGGCCGCGTTGGTCGAGGTGGGCTGGGAGGGACGCGGGGTCAAACTGCACACCCACTTCGAGCCGCTCAAGGGCGTGCCGGCGGACATGGACCTAACCGTGGCGGACGCCTCGGAGGTGGACCACCTGCTGGCCCATCTGCAGCCAGAGCGGGTCTACGTCAAAGACCGTGGCTACTGCTGTTTTCGGCTGTTTCAGGCCATTGTGGATATCGGCTCGCACTTCGTCTGCCGGGCGCGGGACAACAGCGTCTATCAGGTCATCGAGAACCGCTCCCTCTGGGCCGCGGCGAAGGCGGCCGGCATCGTCAGCGACCAGATCGTCTGGCTGGGCAGCGAGGGCAAGCGGGACGAACTCCGCCAGCCGCTGCGATTGATCCAGATCGCCTGCAAGCCGCACCGCAAACGGCACGCCGGCCGCGGCGGGCCCGAACAGGGCGAGGTCCTGCTGATGGCCACGAACCTGTTGGACGTGCCGGCCGAAGTGATTGCCTTGATCTACCGAAAAAGGTGGACCGTAGAACTGTTCTTTCGATTCTTTAAGTACGCGTTGGGCTGCCGGCACCTGCTCAGCCACGGGGCCAACGGCATCGAGATCCAGGTGTACCTGGCGATCATCGTCTGCCTGCTGATCGCGCTGTGGACGGGCAAGAAACCGACCCTCCGGACGATCGAGATGATCCGGTTCTACTTCATCGGCTGGGCGGAACTAGACGAGTTGGAGGCCCACCTGGCCAAACTGCCGGCCATCCCCATCTGACCCACGCCGGGCGCAATCGACGCTCGCGGTCGTGGCCCTGGATGTTGCGCCGAATCGACCGGACTCCTCCGCTGCTTGGTCCCCCCTGCCCGCTGCGATCCTTGCCAGCTTTCCGCTTTTCCTTCAGACCGTCTCTGGCAATTGACGTGCCGAACGGGATTGGGTCTCGATCAGATTCTGCTTGCAGTACTTGGCCGACATCCCCGCCTTGGCGCAGATATCCAGGAACGGTCTGACGATGCGTTCCTTCGCCAAGTCGTCCGGCAGGCGCCAGCTTCCGCCATGCCAGACAAGCGGCCGAGGCGCAGCCATGCACTCATAGGCTCGTTTGACCGCCTGCATCTTCGGGCACAGTTTGCGTCCTCTTGGCTTGACGATCTTGGCCGGCGAGTAGATGACGTGGCGGGCCTTGACCTCGCACGCAAAGGCAACGAGGTTCTGTAGATCGTCCAGGGCCTGCGCTTCGGGCAGACCGCAGTCGGCCATGGTGCGGTCCGCATTGAGCGGCGACCGGGGGAGCAGGGGATCGATGCGGAGCACGACAGGGATGCCCATGGCACTCAACGCCCGGACTGCTTCCTTTCGGCTTTCGACAGATGGGGCCGTAACGTCGTACCATGCCCTTGCTTCATCCCGCCAGAACGCCAGGCTGACCTCGATGCAGAACGCCGGTACGCCTTTCCTGGCGAACTCCGCATGCCGAGGATGATCCGGCGGCAGCACCGCCAGGGCCTTGAACAGGTCGGCGTAGCTGCCTTCGACCGCCAACATCGGGTTCTTCGTCAGGATGGTCACAGTGGTGAACCGGTTCCTGTGTTCCAGAATCTGCTCGAGGGCGAACCGAGTATGGTTGGACTTGGTCTCCAGGGTCTGAAACGGATCAGTACTGTTCGACAGATGCACGGGTGCCGGCGGAACGTCAAAACGCTCGAGATCCGCCAGATCGCTCTGAAGCATCTGCTCGGACCTGGCTTTCGTGGCCGCCGTCTCCGGTGAGTACGACATGGCATAGCAGTACACGCACCCGTGTGAGCATCCATTGTAGACGTTGATGCAGTACCGATGGCCACTGGGGAACGTTGACTGGCAGGCGAAGGGACAGTACCACTTGACGACCTTGGGCCGTGTTGGTTCGAGGACGGGCTTGGCTGAGCCGTGCGGCAGGAAATACATCGCCAGTGCTGCCTGTTCCGCCGAGGGGCGACCGTCCCATGTCGGCCGGAACTTCGGGGCGACCTTCTCGGCCAGCAGCAACGCGGCATCGGTACTCAGCGTCTCCATCCTCATGCTGCATCCTCCTGTTCGGTCTCTCTCTGCCTCGAACGCATTTTATCATGACGACCAGCACAGGTACAGGGTAACTGCGGCTGTCTTCAGGACAGTTACTTTTCGATGACACGCCGCCAACAAGGCATGGCCCACCGCTAACTTTATAAACTCCAACGAATTACCACTGCTCAATCCTCACAAAGCAACACTATTATTGCGTGGGCAGGCCGTCCGAAAGGACACATGGCCTGCCCGAGGATTTTTCCACACGTGACAGTACCGGAGTCTTACTCTGGTCATTACGAAGCGGATCCTCGACGTGAAACCGGGATTGGCGCAACGCCAGCCCAACGTTCGAGTAGACTTCTCTCTATCCTTGCTGACACGTTCCGCCTCGACGAGACAGGGCTACGAGCCCCGCGGGACTTATCTATATGCCCGCGCCATTCAGATGTAACGTGACTGTCGCTCAAAGGCTGACACAGCCTGATATACTTGGCCCCGTGACCCGAGTTTCTGGTGCGAAATCGCCTGGTTCGAAAGGAGACGACAGTGGCCAAATACATTCGCATGCACCCGCAGCAATATCACATCTCATCTCCTGATAACCAGCCGCCTGACCCGTGGTTCGACGATCCCCCGCGATTGCCACACGAAGCCCATCTCTTTCCCCCGCTGGTGTTCCCGAAACCACCGCCGACAGTCGACTATCGGACCACAATCAAGGTTGCGGAGGCAATACGGAATATCGAGAAGCAGCGGGCCGAAGACATGTTGGCGCTCTCCACTGACCCTTACCCAAGGGAGGCATCCTCGCCGGCAGCTCTCGCAGGAGCCGCAACTGAACCATTTGTCCCGTGGTGGGAAGACCCCGGTGTCACAGCACAAGAATGGCCATATCCGCCGACTCCGACGCAGCCACAGGCTGGGCCAATCGACAACGATATCGACCCCCAAGGGGAAGACATAATCGCGCAGATGTCGCAGGAAGTGGAAGAAGAGGCTTCAAGGCGTGCCGCCAATCCTTTCGGCGACCAGTTTGCCGCCGGTGGGCTCGAAGACCGCATAGAACAGGCCATGGCTGAACAGCCAGACCCGTTCGACGAGCAGCAGAGAATGCTCAACCAGCAGATGCAGCAGATGCAGCAGATGATGGATCAGTCTGATCCCTGGGCACTAGGTCCAGGATAGCAGACACTTACACTTACGCTTCAACCAAGGCTTCCGGGCGTTCCGGAGGCCTTTCTTTATGCGCACAACAAGCAATTCGATGGCACGTCCCACGCGCAGAGACGTGCCATCTAGAGCACGCTCAGGAGGTAATGAACATGGCATGGAGACCAACAGAGTATCTATTGGAAGGCGAACTGGACAACACCACACCCGGCAAGGTCACGGGCTGGATGCAGTTTACTGTGTCCTTTCGGCAAACCTGAAAAAGGCAAAAGGCTCGGGCGGCGGCCTGGCGGGGCCGTTCAATCAAGCCGCAAAGGGGACGCCGCGGGTTGAGATGGCGAGGGCAAAGGGACCGCCGGCAGGCCGGGGACGCCCGGTTCATCCCGAGGGGCGGCCTTGTCCGGCTTCGAGCGTGGCCTGGTAGTTCCAGGGCATCCAGTCGGCGGGGGCAGCGGCCAGCTCGCGGCTGTGCTTCTGCAGTTCGGTCAGGTAGTGGAACGGATTGACGCCGTTGAGCCGGCAGGTGTGGATCAGGCTCATGAACAGGTCGCCGACGTGGGCCCCGTTCTCGGTCTTGTAGAAGTAGGCGTTCTTTCGGTGAAGGATCGCCGACTTCAGGGCCCGTTCACAAATGTTATTGTCCAGCGGGGCCCCGGCCACCCGCAGGAACAGGGTCAGCTCCAGCCAATGCTTGCGCAGGTAGGTGATCGCCTCGCCCAGGCCGCTGTTGGGCTCCACCTGCCTCTGCTCGATCTGGGCGTCCAGCCACGCCTTCAACTCGGCCATCGCCGGGCCGCTTTCGACCTGATGGAACCCCAGCCGCTCCTGCGGCGACATCTGCCGCTGCCGGGCGATCGCGTCGTTGGCGTACACGACCTTCAGGATCTCCAGCACATGCAGGCACTCCTCGGGGAAGTTGCCGGCCACGTCCACGAATTTACGACGGCCGTGGGCCAGGCAATGGGCCAGAAGGGTCTTCAGCCTCCGCCGGCAGGTTGCGCGACAAGGCATCGCACATTTGGATCGGCGGAGCCAGATCCGACGAACGCCGTTGCAGCAGATCGAACAGGTTCTCCCCCGCGTGCTTGTGCCCGGTGAAGAACAACGCGATCGTCCGTTCGCCGACCTTCGAGATGATCCCCGACGTGAACACGCCCTTGCGGCCGGCCGCCGGGTCCGCCGACACCGCAGTCTCCTCTGCGCCGTCCGCCGCCGAAGCGCCCGGCCCTTGCCCCGCGCTGCCCAAGCCCAGCACCTTCATCGTCGTATCATCATTGTGCAGGATCTGCCCCTGCGCCGCCTGCCGGATCAACTCCCGGCACGCCGGCTTGAGCACGCCCGCCGCCTCGGCCACGATCTCCCATTGCGTGCTGGCCGGCAGCGGAAGGCCCAGCCCCTCCTGCAACTTCTCCAGGCGATGGAACGGAAGACCCGTGCCGTACTTCAGCCGCCCGATCATCGCCGCCGATTCGGCATCATACTTGCCAGACCCCACGCCCGCCGGGGCCTCGGCGGTGAACACCTGCCCGCACAGGTTGCATCGCAACTTCTCCAGTTCGTACACCGTCCCGCCGATCGGGGCCTGCCCCGTCAGCCGCACGATCCGCCCCGGCTCGCCGCTGGTGTAGACGGTGCCCTTCCTGCAGGTCGGGCAGGCGTCGCCGGCGTGCAGCTGCTCCAGTGCCACCTGCACAAGCTGGGCGCCTACGTAGGCCTCCGCGCCGTTGCGGCCGTGCCCCTTGGGCTTGGCGCCCGCGGGCCCCGCCGACGCCGAACCCGTCCCGACGGCCTGGCGAACGGCCTGAATCACCTTCGCCGTCGTCTCCGTGCTGGCCCCGAACAGCAGTTGCTTGAGCCGCTGGATCGAGACGCTCTTCTTCTCCAGCTCCCGCGTCAAAAAGGCCAGCGTCTGCATCGCCTCCTGGAGCGTGGCAAACTCCGTGTCGCTCAAGGCCGTCTTGGCATGCTCCAGGATCACGGCCAGGTCGGCCATCGACAGATCGACCCGCGGTGGGGGCTGGCCCGTCCCCAGGTTCGCTCCGGCCTCTGCTTTGGTTGGCGGTTCGTTCATCGTCCACTCCGCCGGCAAGCCCCCACGGCTCATGGCTGGCGGCTCCGATTGTCTTTATCGGACGAGAGTGCACGAATTTATCAACCCAGCCTCCAGACGCCGCCCTTTCAGTCACCGGGCCCCACCCGCCGCCATGCCGGTGCCGCCTGAACACTATCAGGATTGCCGGCCGATAGCAGGACCTGCAACTGGTGGGCCTCCAGCGGCCGGGCGGCCCCGGTTCGACCGGCGGGCCACCAGCCGAACCGTCCGCTTGAAAGGCGCTTGTGGCAAAGCCAAAACCCCTGGCCGTCATAGACCAATATCTTCACGGCCGTGGCCCGGCGGTTCCGAAAGGCGAACAGGGTGCCTTTGAACGGGTCCTGCTGGAGCGCCTGCTTGCAGACGGCCGCCAGGCCATCGATCCCCTGGCGGAAGTCCACAGGCTCCAAGGCGACCAGGATGCGCATTTGGGGTGTGATCTGAATCATGCCTGGCCGCCCCAGAGGCTTCGGCTCAGGGCCGCCAGATCCGGGACGGGAACGCCCTTGAGGTGCATCCGCATCTTCGCCCCGCCGGTGTTCTCCAACTCCAGGATACATTCGGCCAGGCCGCCGGGTACGACGGGCGAGGCCAACTCCACGAACGCGGCTGGAGCCTCTCGGCCAAGCCTGGCATTCCCGATCGGTCCGTCCGACCGGTAGTCAGCTGCCGCCACGTGCCGCTGGACCGATTTATAGTCCAGTCCCAGCGCCCGCGCGGTCGGGTTCAGCCCGTACCGGCCCGCCGCCTTCACAGCCGATGTCCACAGGCTGGCGGGGATCCGCGAACGCCCGTGGCGCGTCTGGCGCCAACGCTCCAAACGCCGGCGAATCGCTTCCAGTCGAGCAGGCAGGTCCTGCCCTATTGCGGTCTTCATCAGCTATCCTCCACGCAGGGTCACCCCCGCAGCGGACGATAGCCGATGCCTCAGGCGGATTCATTCAGGCTTGCCGGAAGGACACGTTCTGCGGGAACAGGGCCTCGCCCATCCGCCAGTTCAGCGCCATCGTACCGTCGGGGTTGCGCAAGGCCAGGCGATTCAGCTCGGGCAGGTCGGTCAGGCCCGCCAGGAACGTCCAGTCTGCCGGTAACGGCCCCCAGCGACCGCAACTCGTCCGTCAGGTGGCGAATGTCAATCATCTTCAGGCCGGCGAACGTGTCGTCGCGCCAGTGGTTGATGTGATAGGTGGGGAAGGCGTAGAAGGCGGAATGGCCCATCTGGCGGAGTCGGCGGAACGCGCCGACGTAGTCCAGGTCACTTGCCTCGTAACCGATGAAGCACGCCGTGGCCCCGATCAAGCGGCCGACAACGGGCCGTTCGGCGATCTTGTCCTTGAGCGACTTGTACAAGCCGGCCGATTGCGCGTATTCACGGAAGCCCCGGGCCAGCGTCGCGGCCGTCGGCCTGGCCTGAAACCGATAGCGAACGGTCCGCGTATAGGCGAGCGTGCCCATGCTTGGGGCCCAGATCGTCGAGCAGGTCAGGGCGCCATCGTCGGCCTGGCGAAGCACGATGTTGGCGTCGGCGTTCTCGTCGATGACGGCGATATAGCCGCTGTCGGCCAGACCGATCTGCCCCCGGTCGCCCAGGATGCCGAAGAACCGCAGCCGGTGCCGGCTGTCGTTCATAACCACCTGGCGCTGGTCCGGCAATTCCGCCTCCATGGCCCCGGGCTGGCCGGTGAAAAGTCGGCCCTGGTTGCGGTACGTAACCATCACCTGCACGGCGGCACTGTCTGATGGGGCCAGCGGTCCAGGCAGATCGGCGGCGATCAGGTCGGCCCGGCCCGTCGGCAGCGGCTGGAGCATGAACACGAATTCATCTTCCCGATCCGCGGACAGCACCATCGTCAAGCGAAAATCCGCCCCGCCGATGTGGAAGTCTAGTTGTATCTGTTTAGCGGCCTGAAAGACACTGATTGGTGAGCGGAGTGGTTGGCATATAATAGTGTTGCCGCCGGCGCGGTGGAACTTGGGTTGCGACGCGGTTGGAACCGGCGAGCAAGCGGGGTCAAGGATGGCCCGAGCGAGTTACGAAGAACTTCTGGCCGAGAATCAGCAACTCCGGCAGCGAGTAACGGAACTGGAAGGGCAGGTTCGGCAGTTGACCGCTCAAGTTCGCGAACTGACCGCCCAATTCCAGGAAGCCCTGCGAGCCACCAAACGGCAAGCCGCGCCGTTTTCCAAGGGACCGCCCAAAGCAAACCCTAAGCTTCCCGGTCGCAAGGCCGGGGCAGATTATGGTCCCAAGGCGCATCGCCCTCTGCCGGAGCAGATGCCTGACGAGATCCACGACGTGCCTCTGCCCGAGCGGTGCCCCGACTGCGGCGGGCCTGTGCGGGAAGATCACATCGATCGGCAATTCCAGGTCGAAATCCCGCAAGCCCCTCGTACGGCGGTTCGATGTCCACGTCGGAGGGTGCCGCGCGTGCGGCCGACGCATTCGTCCGCGGCATCGCTTGCAGACCTCGCAGGCGAGCGGGGCGGCGGCCTCACAGACCGGACCGGACCTGCAAGCCCTGATCGCGATGATGAAGGACAAGTACGGACTGAGTTACGGGGACATCCAGGGACTGTTAAATGACGGCTTCGGCATCTCGATCAGCCGAGGCGGGGCCGCCCAGGTCGTGCAGCGGGCAGCGCAGCGAGCCGAAGCGTTCTACGACCGCATCGGCCAGATCGTGCGGGCCAGCGATACGGTCTATCCCGACGAGACGGGCTGGAAGGTCGGCGGGCTGCTGAAGTGGCTATGGGTCTTCGCGGGCGAGCAGGTCAGATACTACGTGATTCGTCCCAGCCGCGGCCGCGATGTGCTGGAAGAGGTGCTGGGCAGAGACTATAGCGGGTGGATGACGCATGACGGGTGGGCTCCGTATGACGGCCTGGAGCAGGCGGAGCATCAGCAGTGTGTCACCCACCTGCTGCGCCGGGCCCAGGACCTGTTGGAACGGGCCCGCCGCGGGGCGGTCCGCTTCCCGCGGCAGGTTCACCAATTGTTGCTGGACGCCCTGGACCTGCGGGACCGACGGGATGTCTTTTCGATCAGCTCTTACGGCTTGGCTGTAGCGCAGGGGCGATTGGAATCGCGACTGAAGGGATTGCTGGGCTGGAGGCTCTCGCACGAAGGTAACCGGAAGTTCCGGGACCATTTGGCCCGGCACGCCGAACAGATCCTCACGTTCCTGTACGTATGGGGGCTGGAGGCGAGCAACTGGCCAGCCGAGCAGGCGATCCGTCCGATGGTGGCCAATCGCAAGGTCTTCGGGGGAAATCGCACGTGGGCCGGGGCCCATGCCCAGGAGGTGCTGGGTAGTCTGTTTGCCACCTGCGCTCAGCAGACCCGCGACAGCCTGAGGTTGCTGTCAAACCTGATTCGCGCCACACCCCGTCAGCGAGCCGCCTACCTTGGGCACTTCCTCCCCGCCCCGGCGGGCTAACACCTCAGACCGCTAAACAGATACGTCTAGTTCAATCCCGCCGGCCAGCTCGCGATGGCGGACCACATCCGCCGGCCGCAGGCGGCGGCCGCCGTCCTTGCCAACCAGCAGATCCAGCGCCCGATTGGACTGGCTCCACGGGAACGTCGCATGGGTCGGCTCCGGCTGGCCGCAGACAACGCCGCGGGCGGCCGGCAAGTCGATCCTCCAGACCTTGCCGGTGGCCTGCTGTGTAACCGTACCGGTCAGCGTGGCTGGATCGAATGCGAAGAACAGGTCCGAGGAGCGTCGTTCGAGCATTGTGCTAATCCCTTTACCGGTCGTCATAGATGATAGCGGCACTTGAGCCCTGTTCCTCACAGGGACCAATCCCGGCCAGGTCAGGTACCGAGTTCTCGCGAGATCACGTTGTCCTGCACGTTGACGGAGATCTCGTGCCTCGTAGCCGCCTCATCGATGTAGAGGCGGTATTGGCCCGGCGATTGCAGGGCTTCCATTGCGATGGTCACGCGGCTCTCGTAGCCGCGGACGGATTGCTCCCACGGAACCGGGCCGCGGTGTTGGGGTTCGCCAAAGCAGCAATCGTCCCTGCGGTTGAGCACCTGTATCTGCCTTCGGCCTTTCCCGTACGAACCCATGATGTGAAGGTCCAGGTAGCCGGCGATGCCGTAGAAGTCGGGCCAGGTCTGTTCCGCATCATCGTTGTAGCCCTCGTAGCGCAGGTAGTGAGGCAGGGTGCCGGCGATGGGTATGCTGATCTCGATGGTTGGATCGATGGCCGCATAGACCGTGGTGGTCCAACCGCCGCCGGACAGGCCCACCATGTGGTAGTTCGTGTAGGATGGGAAGGAATCGCGAGCGGAGTGGGTTCTCAGGTAATCCAGGTATGCTGCGATGGGTTCGAGGAAGAGCTTGAACGGGCTGCCAGCGGCGTATTTGTGCAGGAACAGGCTGTCGTGCGGGCAGACTCCGCCGTCATCGTTCTGCGGCATGAGCATCGCCACCACGGAGAACCGCTGTGCCAGCAGGGCATCAATGGTCCTGGCATCACAGGGGTAGTGCGGATCGTTGAAGTCGGGCACATGCCCGGGGTTGAAGATCACCAGCCGGTTGTTTGGGTTTGCCTTGGGGAGCAGATGCCAGGCAACACTCCTGTTGCTGGCTGATTCGTTAATCCGAACATCTGCGGTGAAGGCGTCGCAGCGTCCGACATGCATGAGCCCGCTAATCGGGCAGGCCGCATCCTTCTGGACAACGGGCGGTTTGCCCGAAGGCCAGCCCTCGTGGCCCCAGCAGTACCGGATCAGCGCATCGCGCAGTCGTTGGACGTCGGCCGGGGTCTTGATCCTGATCTGCGAATCATCCACGCGTCTGACTTTCAGGAGAGCCACTTTCGCCTGCCTCCGCTGATAACTGAGCATTCGTCCAGGAGCCCTGAAATGCCACCCCGATGCATCCTACTGCCGGTTTCCCGCCTGGTATACCACGGCCGCCCGCACATTGCCTGCCACATCGATGCCTTTGCTGGCCGAGAGGTCCGAATTCGCGACCGAGATGCCTTCGCTCCGCTCGCCCTCGATCCGCAGGAACGGCCCGGGTCCTGGAAGGGCCCGGCAGCCGACCATCGACACCTGTTGCACCTGGTTCAGGTGCACAGCAGATGAATCTGGGCAGCTGCTGTTGCCGTGGCCTGACAAGTTCATCATGGCAATCTGCTGGGCTTCCTCGATCTTCAACACGCTGCGCCATGGCCCCTGCGTCTGCCCCCAGCGCAAGCGGATATCGCTCATCCCCACGTCCTTCACGTGCCGCAGGTACAGCGCGTGCGGGATGCCCTTCTTGTTGTAGTAATCCCACACCCGGTACGGGTACGGCACCTCGACGGCGAACTCGTCATCCATCTCGCCCGAGATCGTCAGGTCAATGCCGCTGAACCGCAGGCCTTCGACCGGGATGCTCCGGCTGCCGCCGATGTACGAGGCCCGCCGAGCATAGCCGCGAATGTTGGAAAACGACAGGTTGCGGATCATGGCTGGTGCGACCGCCTCATCGAGGATGTTGATGAAGAACGGGCAGATCACGTCCATCGTGATGTTGTCGAAGGAGATGTTCTCCACCGGCGTGCCGTGGTCGATGGCGATCTCCGGCATCCGCGGCAGCGGGATGTTGATGCCGGTCCGCGTCTCGGTCATCACCAGGTTGGAGAAGCTGCAGTTGCGGATCGGGCCGTCGCCCTCGAAGCCCACGCGGATCGCGCAGCAGGGTGTCTTCATCACGCAATTGGTGACCACGACATCCTCGCAGGCCCGCACCGCCCCGAGCTTCTCCGTGCCGCTCTTGACGGCGATGCAGTCGTCTCCGACATCGAAGTAGCAGTCGCCGATGATCACGCCCTTGCAGCAGTCCGGGTCGATCCCGTCGGTGTTGGGGCCCTGCCGGTCGTTGAGTATCCGGATGCCTCGAATAAAGACGCGCTCGCAGCCGACCGGCCAGATCGTCCAGCCGGGGGCGTTCTGGAACGTCACATCCGCGAGAGTTACGTCCTGGCACTCGATAAAGGCCACCAGCTGGATCGGCCGCCAGCCCTTCAGCGTCCGGAAGTTCATGCCCATCCAGCCCGGCTCACCGTGGAACTGCCGGCCGTTGCCATCGACGGCGCCGCGCCCCGCGATAGTCACGTTCCGGGCGTTCTTCGCCCAGAGCATGTGCTCCTGCGCGTAGTTCAGTCCATTGGCGGGAAAGCCGTGGATGTCCACCGGCCTGTACTGCGCACGATCCGGGCTGGCCAGCAGCTTCGCCCCGGCCTCCAGGTAGAGCGTGACGTTGCTCTTGAGTTCGACTGAACCGACGAGGTAGCAGCCGGGCGGGCAGTAGACGCTCCCGCCGCCGGCCGGGCAACACGCGTCGATCGCCGCCTGCACCGCCGCCGTATCGAGCACCTCGCCGTTGCCCCTGGCCCCGAAACTGCGAATGTTGAACACCTGGCCCTTCAATTCGTCCATTGCCATATGAGAATCCCCAAACGATCGCTCGGCCTACAAGTCCAGGATGGGAAGATCGGGCCGCAACTTGAGCTTCCTGGCGGGATACATTGTGCCCATGCTGCCGTACGCATGCCAGAGAGGTTCGGCAAAGTCGACGCCGTGGCGCATGCCCCAGAACCCGGTCCAGATCTCGTACCATTGCCGGAAGAGCTTGCCGCTTTCCACACCGAAGACAGCCGCTCGCGCCTCGCATTCAATCGCCCTGCAATTGGCCTGCACGCTGTCCGAGACGTCCACGACGAAGTCCGGGTCGTGCAGTTCGTTCACGTCCCATTCCAGGTCGTACATGTATGCGCCGCGGAGCGGGCACGGTGGGTAGTCGGCCTCGATGCCCTTGTGGCCAGCGTAGTACACAACATCCCGCATGGTCCAGGAGAGATTGCGATGATCGGCATGACAGTCCCACGGCGTCGGGAACAGGACTATGTTGGCCTTCAGCCGCCGGAGGGCGTTGACCAATTTCATCTTCATTTCCATCGTGGGGATGATCTTGTTGCACGGCACATCAAGGTACTCGCTCTGCACACCAAGGATCTCGCAGATCTGGTCGCCCTCAATCTTGCGCAGGCCGCGAATCCTCTCCTGTTCGGGCCCTGGCGGCCGGACCGTCTCTCCCAGGGTGACGCTCAGTTGCCAGACGGTGTGGCTGGCCTTGACATACTTTGCTGCCAGGCCGCCGCAGCAGCCGATGTCATCGGGATGGGCACTTACTACGACCAACACAGGTTGAAGCGGATCGGCCGAGGCCATACGTTCTCCTCTCATTCGGGCACCTGTCATGCAAAGGGGGTCAATGCCGCACCCACCGAGCCACGCAACGCACAAGGTCGTCGGCCTCCTCTGGACTGCGGCAGCCGCGGGCCTCGATCAACAGGCCTCGCGGATCAAACGTTTCCACCACACCCTGCACATCGGCCTTGTTTACGCCCAGCAGGACCAGGCGCTTGCCTGCCGCTTGGATCCGCTTGTAGAGGTCGAACCACTGTGGGCTGCCCGTGCCCGGCCGGCCCGCCCCGGGCGTCCACTGGATGCCCGTCAGTTCCGGAATCTCCAGCAGCAGGTCCAGGTGCGGGATCTGCCCTGGACCATCCCAGTGGTAGATGGACCAGTCGAGCCGCCGGCACGCTTCCTGCAGGTGCGGCATGACAAACTCGCCGAACATGGCCGGCGAGATCATGGCCGAGAAGTCGCACTGCACGTCATAGTATCGCCCGGGGCCCCAGATGTTCATGCAGTCGCTCATACCGTGCTGGTACTGCTGGGCGATCGCGTAGATGCGGTCGTAGCAGTCCAGCCAGATGCGGTGGATGTGCTCGCTGGCCTTCTTGAGATGCTCGGGCTGCTCGATCAGATCCATCAGTAGTTGCTGGGTACCCCGAAGCGAGGCCAGCACGTTCATCACTGCGCCCAGATCGGTCATGGCCACCAGGAACTTGCCCCTGGCATACTGGCCGGCCATGCGGTAGATGTCGAGCGTGTACTTCCACCACTTTTCATTCTCGTCGAGACGCGGGGCCACGATCTGCTCCCAGGACATGCCTTGATCCTGGAACCAGACCGTATTGGGCTGGATGTCTACGGGGCAGCCCAAGTAAGCCGCGGCGTTCCCGGGTCCCAGGTTGACGAACAGGTTCGGCAGCGCCTCGCCGGCAAAGTGCGTCTGCTGACACCACCGCTCGAAGGCCTCGAAGGCCCGCTGGGGCTGGGCCATATCGTGCATGAAATCCCACCAGGTGTGGCCATGGGTCTGCGGCATCGGCTTGGGGACATAGACTTGCAGGATGGGCAGGTCGTTCTCGCCCGCCAGCCATGCCGCGTATCGCTGCTGGACCCTGTCCCAATCATGTTTGTACAGCATAAAGTTGACTCTGCCTTCTGGATACCAGGGCCGCCTTCAATCGCTGCGTCCGAACTCCTCCGCCATCACAACCCGCTTCTCGGCGATGGCCTCGTTGGCCATAGCGCCGATCAGGATGGCGTGGCGGGCCTGGTGGCCATCTACCGGGCGCTGGCCAGGTCGTCAACACCCATGATGATGCTCCGGAGAATGCCTACGTCGCACCCGCCATGCCCACCCTCGCCCGGCAGGACCTTGATCACGTGCTTTTCCCGCTTGTGCATCGGATAGTAGTGGATGTCTTCAGAATTGGGCATCTCGATTCGCCCGGCATCGCCGATGAGCACGCACGAGCTGTTGGCATACGGGCTGAAGCAGGCCAGCGTGTAGTTGAGCTTCACGCCGTTGTCGTACTCGCCGATCATCGTGACGCGGTCCTCGATGTCGATCCCCGGGTCGAACACGCAGCCGTCCCGCATGTAGCCGTCCTCGGCCTGGCCGTCGCTGTACATCCGCATGTACAGGCCGTCCCAGATGCCCGGCAGATCGTAGTAGAAAGGACACTCGGCCGTGTAGTCGCAGGTCCGGCAGCACGTGCCGCGCTTTTCCCGGGGCAGGTAAAAACTGGTGTCGCCGAAGGCCGCCACGCGGGAGATGCGGCCGCCGATCAGCCAGTTCAGCCAATCGAAGTCGTGGCTGGACTTGTGCATCAGCAGACCGCCGGAGTTCTTCTTGTCGCGGTGCCAGCGGCGGAAGTAGTCGGCCCCGTGGCTGGTGTCGAGCTGCTCCTCGTAGGTGACCAGCTTGATGTGGCCGATGGCCCCGTCATCGACCATGGCCTTGGCCTTCTGGCCTTGGGGCCAGTAGCGGGCGTTCTGGGCGGCCCGCAGCCAGCAGCCGTTGGCCTGGGCGGCGGCGATCATCCGGTCGCAATCGGCGACTGAGGTTGCCAGGGGCTTTTCGCAGACCACGTGCTTGCCGGCATTCAGGGCCTTGACCGCCAGGTCGCCGTGGGTGCAGTCCTTGGTAGCGATCACCAGGATGTCGAAATCCGCCTCTTTGAGCATGGCATCCAGATGGGTGTAGGTGGCCAGGTCGGGCTGCTTGAGTTCCTCCCTGGCCACCTTCAGGCGGACACTGTTGGCGTCGCAGATGGCGACCAGCCGGGCGTGCTTCTTGAACTCCGGCAGGCCCCGGCCGGGAAGGCCAAGGATCCCCTTGGCGAAGGCGCCCAGCCCCCGGTTGCCCATGCCGACGATCGCGAACTTCTTGATGCCCCGTGCCATGACAATCCTCCTCAACAGGATCCGTACTTGAGGCCGGCCTCAATGTAACGGACGGCGTTGGCGAGCAACCTGGGCGTGTGCCGCTCATGCGGCACGGAAGATGGCATAAGCATCATGCGTCGCTCGCCGCCTTCCTTGATCGCGCGGCGCACGAGCTGCTCGATCTCCCCGGGTGTGCGGGTCTCCATATCCAGGAACTCGATGTTGCCGAACAGCATCATGCGGTCTCCAACGATCCTGCGGGCGGCGGCGAACGTAATATCGCCCTGCGGCGGCGGCTCCACCGGATCGGTGGAGTCCACGCCCATCTCCATAAACGACGTAAGCAGGGTACCCACCTTGCCGTGGCAGTGCACGTGGATGATGGCGTCGGGATCACGCGTCTTGATCTGCTTCATGACCTGGCCGTCGTACGCCACCACCCACTGGTCCTACTGTTTGGGGCTCATCATCGGCGGGCAGGCCCACTCGATGCCGTTGAAGTGCCATACGGGGCCTACACCCTGGTCGAGGATGTAATCGACCATCTTCGTGGTGCGATCCAGCCACGCGTCCGCCAGGGCCTTGATGGCGGCCGGCTCGGTCAGCAGCCATTCGAGCATCAGCTCGTAGGCCATCACCCCGCAGAGCATGGCGACCATCGTGTTGACCCTGGCGCCACCGAGGGCATCGGGGCCCATCTCGGCCTGGTACTTGCGGCGAGCGTCGAAGGCGGACGGAGGCGGCGGGTTCAGCTTCCAGGGGACACTGAGCATTTTGTCCACATCTTCCAGGGTCTTGATGGGCCTGGTGATGTCCCAGGAGGTCTCGATACCCTCGTCTTCGTCGTACTCCCAGAACAGGTCGCCCTTGGGCGTGTGCAGGACGTAAGCGTGGCGTGTACGGATGTTGCTGAGCCGCCGAGGGGGCAGCTGCTCGATGTACTCCGCCGGGGCCTCGAGGAACCGCTGGTAGCTCAACGGAGAGGACACGCGCGGAGCCGGAACAGGACTCCACTGTGCGGGAGGGTCACAATACTGCTGAACCAGGTGGGCGACCTCGATGAAGCCAGGGTCCGCTCGCCAACCTTCGGGCTTCTTCTGATCGATGTCGCCCATCGGGTGCCAGCTGATCGGCGAACCAATGGGGATCCGGTCGGCCTTTTCGCCGCGATAGCAGGCCATGAGCCGGCGACTCGCAGTACGCAGATCAGGCATATTGATTTCCTATGCGTCAATATCGTTCCGCGAGTCAGCCATCATCGCCGTCTTCGGCTTGATCCGCCAGGCCGGCTCCATGCGATGGATGCCGCGCGGCCGGTAGTCAAGCGTCCCGCTGAGGCCCAGGATCTCCGCCAGGATGTAGATTGTCGCCACCCACTGTTCGGTAGTGTGCAGGCACAGTATGCAATCAAACCGGGTCGTGTTCTGGAGCGTGACGCTCATGCCCTGCTCGTCGATCCAGCCGCCGAGCGCGCGGCGCAGCAGCCCTTCGGCGTGGCGACGGATCTCCTCGCGACGATGGTCAGTCTGCCGGCCGCAGAGCCACAGCGGGTGACCGCTTGCCGCCGACCGTTGTCAACGTTCACGATTCTACCGGGCTCGAACCTTTCGACAAGCAAACTCCAGGTGTCGCATGCCCTGCAAGTGGTGGTTGTCTCAAGACCTTTTCGGTTGTGCGCCGCTGGCAGCTTGCCCGCCAGTGTCTGAGCTTTGAAACCGCTTCTACCCAAATCCTGTGCGATGATTGCGGGTGGTATGGCCCCCTGCCTGGCCTGCCGACCGTCTACTCCCTGCGGGCCGGCGAGTCCTTCACTCGCTACCTCGAACCCGGCCTGGAGGACGGCAAGACCTACCTGTTCTGGGCCAAGGACTATTTCAATATCGGCGGCAAGCCCATGCACGGGCCGTTCTGCAACGTGACCTTCCTGGATCAGTACCCCGTCGGCAACGGCAAGAAACCTGTGACCCATATCCATCAGGCCAATGGTGTGTTCGAGTACAACCCGCCGCTGGCGGATGGTAAGTACAAGGAAGGCGTCAGGACCGAAAGGAACGCGACCTTTGCCGACGGCGTCTTGCGCGGTAAGGCGGCTGAGGCGATCGTCGTCTTCGAACACGCCAGCCCGTACGTGATCGCTGCCTGGCCTGAAAAACGCGGCGATCGCGAGTGGAATCTGTTCGAGGAAACGTGCGTCGATGGCGCGGTGGCCAGCGGCACGGCCGTCGGCAAAGTGCCTGTGAAGGTTCTCGATCGATGCCGGACAGACCTGGACGGACTTAGGTGCCGCCGAAGGCGAGTTCAAGGTCGATTTCACTGACGTCGTCAAGGGCCGGCATACCTACCTGATCAGTTTCGGCCTTAATCCCAGGGACGGCCTCAAGGGCCTCAGACTTCGCACGGTCGTGCAGGTGGCCCGCGGCGTGATTCCGCGTCTGAAGGACGGCGGCACGAAGGTGACCTACCAGGCCGGCAGCCAGGGCGTGATCCACGGCGGCCCGTCGCAATACCTGGCCGATCCGCTGCGCCGCAAGGACCTGGAGACGGAGGGCCTCCGTGTGATGGAAATCAAGACCCCCGGCCCGATCCGCTTCGCCAGTGGCGTGCTGTTGGGGTGCGGCCCCGGGCGAGGGCCGTGGTCGGTCGCCTTCAGCCTCGACGACGGCAAGACCTGGAAGACCGGCCTCAAGGACGTCACCCTCCAGCCGGAGGACAGCACCTGGGGCGGCGGCCACCTTGGCTTCGGCTGGGCTGAAATGGCGTTCCCGGACAACAGAGACGCCAGAAGCGTGCTGGTTCGCGTAGGCAAGGGCAATATTTCGCATGCCGAGATCTACGCAACGTATCAGCAGCCGAACAACTCCGCCCTGGAAGTCACGTATAGCTGGAGCGAGGCCGGCCAGGCGAAGCAGGACACGCACGTCGTCCCCGCCGGCAAACAGAGCGACACGTGGACCGTTCACACGGGCAAGAACGTGACGGTAAGGTCGGTTCGTTTTGCGGCCAGGTAGAAACACGCCCTGCAGGCCCAACCGGAAGAAGGTGTCTAGGCCTTGGTTCCCACTGGCATCAGGCCGCCCCGGCGAGAGCGCGGCGAATCCGCTCGGTCGTCGCCCGGGAGGCGTAATCCATTCGGCATCAGGATGTAACCGCGCCGAGCCTTCCTCACTTTATAATCTGCCGTAGCGGCACGCAATCCAAGGTGTTGGAAACGCGGCCTTCGCATGCTCACACGCGACGTTGTCGATTGCCGAAAAGGAGCGACAAACATGGACTATGCCAAGCCGATCGTGCTGGATATCCGTAACAACGGGCAGGCCGTGCATATGAAGGTGGGCCACAGACTTGTCATTCGGCTGGACTGTCACGCGACCAGTGGCCATGGCTGGCAATTGGCAGACGGTGGCAATGGAGTCTCTTGAGCAGGTTGGACCGTGTGTCCATGAGCTAGATCCATCCTGCCGGGACCGCGTGGGAGCAGCAGGGACGAGTATCTGGAACTTCCGGGGCAGAGGATGTGGCACATGCACGCTGAAACTCGCGTATTGCCGATCTTTCGAACCAGACAGCCCTCCGTTACGCACCTCTTGCGTTTGTGTTGTCGTGACGCCGACATCTCCGGGTTTGCTGTGATGCCATACGGGCCGAGTAGTTCAATGCGTGCCAGACTTTGCTGCCATGCATGCCGTGGTACACGGTTCTGGCCGGCTCGCGCCGGTCAGCGACAAGCGACACAAGGGTTTCATGCGCTTGCGTGCTGGCGCCCGTCAGGAGATGCTCAAAAATGGCTTTGGGGGGCGGGCCACTCCTCTCACGTCTGCGAGTTCGCTACAGCGAGAATGGCGGATCGGATGCTGGCGGGCAACTCCGGCCATTTGGCTATCAGCAACTGCAGCTCCGGGTGGTTGGTACAACATTTGGTACAACAGGTGCTGCATGCGTTGCGTAAGTCTTTGTCAGATAATTCGTTACAGACGGGTTGATCCGGATTGTCGATCCGGTGGTTGCGGGTTCGATCCCCGTCGACCCCGTTTTTTCTAAAGCCCGTCCGAAAGGATGGGCCCTTTTCGTTTCCTGACCTGCCGACTCGCCTCCTGCCGCTATCCTGCACCGTTGCCACATGACGCCTTGTTCGTCGCGTCCCTCGCCTCGCCTCTCTATTGACCGGATCGCTCCCCGGCGGCATGCTGTCACCGTCCGTACGCTGTAGACTGCCGCGGATAGGAGACCAACGATGACCCGAGCCAAACGCATGGCGCTACTCTGCGTCCTGATCCAGCTGCTGCTGGTCTGCATCGTGTCCGCTCAAGGCCCGATGGCCCCCTCCAGCCAGCCGGCGCCCGGCCAGCCCGCCCCCGAGCCGCAAAACCCCCTGGTCGGCAAGCCCGCGCCGGCCTTCCGCCTCGACCTGCTCAACGGTGGCACCCTCGACCTGGCCGCCTTCAAGGACAAGAACGTCGTCCTGCTGGACTTCTGGGCCACCTGGTGTCCCCCGTGCCGCATGAGCATGCCGATCGTCGAAAGGGTCGCCAAGCGGTTCGCCGACAAGGGCGTCCAGGCCTTCGCCGTAAACCTCCGCGAGCCAACCGACAAGGTCCAGCAGTTCCTCCGCAACAGCCCCCTGGACGTCACGGTCGCCCTCGACAAGACCGGCAGCGTCGGCCACACCTACGGCATCGAGGCAATCCCTTTCATCGTGGTCATCGACAAGAAAGGCGTCGTCCGGGCCGTCTACGAGGGCATCCCGCCCACCTTCGAGAAGGACCTGGCTGCTGATCTGGCCAAGGTGACCGGCGCCCCCGCCTCCAGGCCAGCCGGGCGCTAGCGTTCCACCTCGACATCTGCCTGTTGATGGCTCAGCCACCCGTCCCGCAGCAGCACCTTGTACGGCCTGCCGCGGGGTGCTTCGAACACCACGTGCCGCTTGTAATGTCGATCCGGGCTGAGTGGTTCGCTGCCGACGGACGCATCCGGCCCCACCTTGCGCGTCGCGTCGATTGGCGTACCATCCGGCCCGATCAGCCGGGGCGGCGGAAGGATGGCTGTCTCCTCCCCCATGTTGCAGACCGTCAGGCGGAGTTCCAGGAACTCGGCACCGGGCCCGGGCCAGATCGTCTTGTCGCCCGCCTTGAGCGACTTGCGCCAGGTCGCCTCGTTGACGCAGTACTCCCACGGGCCGACCGCGAAGATCTCGCCGATCTTGTGCAGGGGTGGTGGCTCGTTGGGCGATCCGTCTGATCCACTAGTCGGCTGGTTCGGCGCACCACTCGGCGGGCTCACCGGACCGCCGGCTTGGTTTGTCTTCGCGCGGACAGGCGCCTTTTCCCGCTCCGCGGTCCTGGCCTGCGAGGTCGGCGCAGCCGCTACCACCGGCGCCGAGGCCATCGCCGCTGGCGGGGCAGGGCGGCGCTGCAGCATTCCCCCGATCCTGCCCGCATGCGGCCAGATGACGCTGCCAGCCACCCCGGTCAGGATCAGCAGGCCGATCACGATCCCCAGCCGGCTGACCATCCCCACGAGCCGCAGCCAGTCCAGCACTCGCCGCCTCCGCGGCTCCTCCTGGACCTGCTTGAGGACATCCTGCAATTCCTTCAGGTGTTCCGGCATGTTCGTTCGCTGATCCGCTTTCCCTTTGCGAGCACCGCCAAGCCGGCAGCTGCCCCCGCCGTTACAATTAACAATTAACGATTAACGATTGACAATCGACCACCAGCCTCCCTCTCACGCGAACTCCACACACCGTTTCCGGTAGTGCAGGTAATCCTCATACGGCACCTCCTCCGGTACGCCGTGATCGCACGTGGCGATGTACCCGCCCCGCTTCCGCATCGCCGGCAGGATGCCGTCCACCATCCGGTCAATCGCGCCCCGACCTTTGGCGAGCACCCGCTTGTCGATCCCGCCGAAGATCGCCAGGTCCGGGTGCTGCCGGCCGGCCCGCACCACGTCGCAGCCAGCCGCCACCTCAAATGGGCTCATGACGTCCATCCCGATCGCCTCCTTGTACAGCGCGATGACCGGGTCGGCGAAGCCGTCCGTGTCGATCTGCACGTACAGGTGCCGGCTGCGGTCGATCTGGCGACCCTTCAGGTTGGCGATCACCTGCTGGTAATACGGCAGCAGAAACTCCTTTATCATGGCCGGCGAGATGAGCGATCCGTGGTTGTAGCGAATGTCCTCGGCGAAAAAGATCTCGTCGATCGTCACGTGCTGCTGGTGCCGGGCGATCGCCGCATCCGCCAGTCTCAGCCACGCCTGCATGCACTTGTGGACCAGGCCCGGGCTGTCGTACACCATGTACAGCAAGCCTTCCGGCCCGATCAGACTCCGCAGGTACATGTACCCGCCGATCAGGTTCTGCGTGATGATGCGCCCCTCGGCGGAAAGGCTGCGCGCCCTGGACATGCGTTCATCAACGTCGGCATATCGCGACGCCGTAGCTGGTTCCAGCCGCCACGCCACGTCCTGTTCCCAGGTGCGGTCATCCTTCACCGGGTGGTCGAGATACTCCGGCATGAACCCGTTGCGGCGGCCCTTGAAACACAGGACCTTCCGCCCGGCCACGTCCTGGACGACCTCGTAATCCCCGCGGTCCTCGACGACCTTGACCTCGAAGGCCGGGTGAAACGCCGCCTCGCACCAGCCCAGCTGTCCCAGCCCGTGATTGCCCGGCGGGTCGTACCGGAACAGCACCTCCCGCGGCACGTCCTGCGGCATGCCCTGTTCTTTCCAACGATCCAGACAGTAGTAGCCGAACTCCCGCTGGTACAGCGGCGCACCCGGTACTCGGGCGTAGGCATCGCGCAGCTTCGCGCACCGGGGGACATCTTCTCCCGTGGGACCATCTGGTGTACGCCATCTGCGCCGCCGCCCTGCGCCGTCACAACCCGATCCGCCATTGGGGTACCTCGCTCACACGCCGGCCACTACGCGGGGGAAGGACCCTCGCACCGGCTGGCATGCTCAGTATTACCCGATGGCACACCGTGCGGGCAAGCCTGCCGCGGGACAGAAACTCCACCAGCAACCGGCGTCACCGCCGGTCTCAATCAGTCAATCCCGGTTTGTGTGACTGTGGCTCGATTCGATCAGGCGATCGTCGGCTCTTCCGTCTGGCTGACCTTCTCCCTGTGCCGGCGGCCTTCCCGTCGACGGCTGAGGAGCTTGATGATTCGCATGGCCAGGCGGTCGGCTGCCTCGTCGACTGCCGTGCGAAGGTCCCCGGCTACAACGTCAGCCAGGACGAGCCCCGAGCGAACGAGGTGGGCCTCGGCGTGACAGCGCTTGTCGGCGCCGCCTTTGGGCCCATTCACGTCATCGATGTGAATCATGACGTGCGAGATGCGATCCTGGATCCTCCCAAGCGAGCGGTGGAGCCGCTCCTCGACATAGTCCCGAACGGCGGGTCTGAGATTCACGTGTCCCGAACGGATGTCGCAACGCATTTCCGATCTCCTTATGCCGTGAATCGTAAGGGACATGAAAGCCTATCCATGCATAGGATGCAAACTGCCTCCCGGCAACTCCTGGGTTCCGCTCTATTCTACGCCTGTACGCGAACGCGGTTCACCTTCACTACACGCGTTTGCTTCTCCTGGCGTTCGTGGCCGTCCCGGTTGCGTTACGAAACCGCCCGCGAGGTCGGCCCGAACCGCCCTATGGCTGACTTCTGTACGAAAACGTATCCTCCGTCGCCTGCTCCACAGCCGCGTAATCGGCATACTCCATACGGACGGACTCCGTGTGCGAGCCCGCGTTGAAATTGATCTTCCGGCTCTCCTTTAGGGTCGCGTCGCAGAACGTCTTGAGGCCGAAAAGGCTCCCGAAGGGCGGGATCGAGCCTGGCTGCAGGCCGGTGATCGCGGTCACTTCATCCTTGTTGGCAAAGCGGATCGATTTGACGCCGAGCATCCGCCGCGCGGCCTTGCTATCGAGTTGGTGGTCCCCCGGCAGCACGAGCATCACAAATCGCTCGTCCGCCTTGACCACCAGCGCCTTGGCCCCGCTGTGCAGGGATTCGCCGCGCACCTCGGCTGCCTCGGTACTCGTGTAAACGGCGCGATGGCTCGTCAAGGTGAATGAGACGTTGCGGCTGGCAAGCAGGTCTTTGAGGCGATGAAGGACGGGGCGGGCCGCCTCACTGCTCGCGGCTGGCTGTTTCGCCTGATCCGGGACCGGCTGGGTCATCCGCGTTCCCTCGCGACAACGCCGGCGAACAAAGCACATCTTCCCGAAAAGCTCATCGGCAAGTCGGCCGGCCTTTCTTTGCCGCCGACTACACTACATTTTGTAGCTGCCCGGGCGTGCGAATCAAGCTCTTTTTCAGCCAAATCGACGAAACCTTGAGATTCTCCGCCTGCAGGCGAACTCTCACATGCCAGTTGCGTGGTATGGTCCTGCGCGGTAGGGCCATGGTCCTCTTGTACGGGGGGGCCACCCAAGAAGCGCAGCCGTCCGCTGTTGAGAACTTCACCCCTCCCGGCACAAGCTTATCGGTCCGCGGCCTTTGCGGCTCGACGCTCAGCCAACCAACGCCTCGCGGTCCGAGACGGTCCGCCCAGCTACCTTCATCCGCGTCAACCACACAAAGGCGACCAACCCTGCCGTGATCGCGATGGCCGTCCCCGCAAGCCCCGGTACGAACGTCCCCGTCGCGTCCTTCGACCAGCCGGCCAGGAACGGCCCGAGCTGCCCGGCCAGCCCGTGTGCCAGCATGACCAGGGCATAGATCGTTCCCATCACCTTCGGGCCATACAGGTCCACCACCTGCGCCGGGCACACCCCCAGGCACCCGCCGTAGCAGAAGCCCACCAGCAGCACCACCGGCAGCCACCACGTGCCCGCCAGCCCCGCGGCGATCAGCAGCAGCACGGCGGCGATCATGAGAGCCAGGTCGAGGATCAGCGACGCGCGGCCGCCCAACCGGTCATGCGCGAACCCGCCCGCCACCCGCCCGGTCGCGCTGCCGATCGAGAAGACCGTGATCGCCTGCACGGCGACCATCTCGCTGAAGTGGAAGAAATCCCCCATGGACCGCAGGTTGCCGTTGACCACCGTGCCCGAGAGCGTCCCGCTGAACATGAACGCCGCCAGCGCCCAGAACTGCCGGTCGCCCAGCAGCACGCGCCGGCGGAACGTCGCGGCCTGCACGCTTCCCGTTCCAGGCGGCACGATCAGCAGCAGCCCCATCAGCATGATGATCGGCCCGTAGACCAGCCCCACGAACCGGAAGATCTCCAGCACCCCCCAGCCGCGCCCAAACAGCGTGTGCGCTACGTTCGTCAGGATGATCGCGCTGGCCCCATACCCGCCCACCGCCAGCCCGCCCACCAGCCCCTTGTGCCGCGGGAACCACTTCACAGCCGTGGCCACGGGACAGTAGTACCCGCACGCCACACCCAGCCCGCCCAGGCATCCCACGCCCAGCCACAGAAAGATGAACCGGTCCCCCGCCGCCGAGGCCAGCAGGTAGCCCGAGCCGAGCAGCACGCCCGCGATCACCGACAGCACCCGCGGCCCATACCGGTCGAGGATCCGCCCGGCGAAGATCCCCCCCGTCGTGAACACCAGGAACACGGTGCCGTAAACGATCTGCGTCTGCCGCGCCGAGTACCCGAAGCCTTGCTGCAGTTTGGGCACGAAGGTGCTCCAGGCGTAAATCGCGCCCAGGCACATCTGCATGGCGACAGCCGCGGTCAGGACGATGTATCGCTTCATGGCCCGGCAGTATGCCCGGTCCGTCCCTGTCTGTCACCAGCAGCCGTCCACCCGTGGTCCTGGTCATTGTCCTTCTATCGAGTCCGAACCGTCAGCGAGGGTATCTGTGCCGTTGTTCCTGGAAAGACATCAACCGCCCAAGCGCGGAAGGGAAAGAGCCCGAGACGCCAGTCGAGTGCATCCGTTTCCGTTGCTGCAGTTGCTGTGGTCGTTGTGGTAGTTGCCGGGCGCCACGCCTGCGGCGTTCGCAGGCGTGCACGTGACACCGTCGCCTTCGGCTGCGGCCGTTGCCGTCGTTTCTATCCAATGCTGTTGGCACCTCCGCCCCAACGGGGCGGCACAAGTGAAAGGCCTACAAACAATCGGTCCCCGTCTTTTTTGCCGTTGAGCCCTGTAAGGGCGACACAACCCCCATGCCCGCCAATGCCATCAATCGCCGCTCACCCCGCTACCCCTTTTCGCCGCCCCAGGTAATAATGGTCCAGCGAAACCCCCGAGGACCTGCTCTGTAGAAAACCCTCACGGTCTTGGTAGTCTAGGGCCATTTGCCGGCCTATCATCGGCATTATGAGTTGTACCAGCAAATCGCCCATCAACATCGTTCGCGAGGCCTTGGCGGTCGCCCGCAAGGCCCTGCCGGCCTATAGCCACCGCAACAGTCCCAAGACCTACACCCTCCACCAGCACTTTGCCGCCCTGGTGCTGATGACCTTCTTCAAGACCGACTATCGCGGCATTCTGGCGATACCTGCAGGACCTGGCGGACCTGCGGCAGGCCATCGGCTACAAGGGCGTGCCGCACTGGACGACCCTGCAGAAGGCCCAGCGGCGGATCTTCTCACGGCCGCGCAGCCGCCGGCTGCTGGAGACTACCGTGCGACGCTACCAGGGCCGCCGCAAGAGGGTCCACCGTCTGGCGCTGGATTCCACGGGCTTTGACAGCCACCACGTCAGTTCCTACTTCGTGCGTCGCCGCACCCGCAGCGGGGGCCCCAAGCAGCCCATCATGTACCGGCACTATCCCACGCAGGGCCTGGCCGTCCACTGCGCCAACCACCTGGTTGTGGCCACCGAGGAAAGTCGCGGTCCGCATCCCGATGTGGCCGAGTTCGTGCCGCTCCTGGATGCGTCGGTGGCGTATCTGACCATCGACACGGTGCTGGCCGACGCCGGCTACGACAGCGAGGCCAACCATCGCTACGCCCGGGACACACACCACATCAGGTCTGTCATTCCTCCCCAGGTCGGTCGGCCCACGAGCAACCTGCCGACGGGCCGATGGCGTCGCCTGATGAAGCAGCGTCTGGACAAGCACTACTGCCAATACGGCCAACGCTGGCAGAGCGAAACCGTGCACTCCATGATCAAGCGCCTGCTGGGCTCCGCCCTGTCGGCCCGCAGTTACCACGCCCAGAACCGCCAGATGCGCCTGCGGGCCATCACCCACAACGTCCTGATTCTTTACGCCTCTGCAAGTTTTCTACAGAGCACCGAGGACCGGATATGACCAACCCCAAAGACCTGTCCCGCTACAAGGCCAACCTCCAGGCCGAACGCGATGGCGCCGCCCTCTATCGGACCCTCGCCCGGGTCGAGACCCAGCCCCCGCTGGCCGAGGTCTACCGCCGCCTGGCTGACAGCGAGGACAAGCACGCCGCCTTCTGGGAACAGAAGATCCGCCAGGCCGGCGGCACCGTCCCGCCCGTGCGCGTCAGCCTTCGCGCCCACGCCCTCGCCTGGATGGGCCGCCGCTTCGGCGCCCACTTCGTCCTGCCGACCATTGCCGGCCACGAGACGGCCGACGGCGCCAAGTACGACGCCCAGCCCGACGCCCGCGGCCAGAACATGCAGACCGACGAGCACTCCCACGCGCGGCTGCTGAACACCATCAGCGGTTCGCGCCAGGCGGGGATGGAGGGCAGCGCAGTCGCCCGGCTCGAAGGTCGCCACCGCGCGATGGGTGGAAATGCCCTTCGCGCAGCCGTCCTGGGCGCCAACGACGGCCTCTGCTCCAACATGAGCCTGGTCATGGGCGTGGCCGGCGCCCAGGCCGGCATGGACCTCGGCGGCCACGCGGTGCTGGTCACCGGGCTGGCCGGTCTGCTGGCCGGCGCCTGCTCGATGGCCATGGGCGAGTGGCTCAGCGTCCAGAGCAGCCGCGAACTCTACCAGCGCCAGATCGCCATCGAGAAGGAGGAACTGGCTGCCTCGCCCGAGGAGGAGGCGGAAGAACTCGCCCTGATCTACCAGGCCAAGGGCCTGCCCGAAGAGCAGGCGCGGCACGATGGCCCGGGCGATCGTCCAGGACTCCGGCAAGGCACTGGACACCCTCGCCCGCGAGGAACTCGGCATCGATCCCGACGAACTCGGCGGTTCCGCTGCCGAGGCAGCCGTCACCTCCTTCTCCCTCTTCGCCTGCGGCGCGATCATCCCGGTCGTGCCGTTCATGTTCCTGGCCGGCTCGACAGCAGTCGTCGTCAGCCTGATCGTCAGTACGATCGCGCTCTTCGGCATCGGCGCAGCCATCACCCTGATGACCGGCCGCGGCGTCCTCTACACCGGCCTCCGCCAGCTCGTCTTCGGCTACGGCGCCGCCGGAGTCACCTACGGCATGGGCCGGCTGATCGGCGTCTCCCTGGGCGGCTAACAGTCTGGTTCAAGAACCGCTCTCTCTGGGTGCTGGGTGCCAAGGCCGCGTCGTCTGCGGCCATGCTGGCCCAGGACCCGAAAGGACCTCCGACTTCGGTGGCCCCCCGTTGCCATTGCTTTCCCTGAACCCTGAACCCTGAACCCCGAACCCTGAACCCTGAACCCTGAACCCTGAACCCTGAACCCTTCCTCCGTCGTTTCGCCCCGTCCGCTTCCCTGCCGGGTGCCATGGCCGCGTTGTTTGCGGCCATGCCGGACTTCTACCCGTAGAACCACTCACTCGTCTCCGCCACCAGCCGCCCCACCGCCTTGACCGTGTCGATCTTCGCCGACACCGGAATCTCCTCGCTGCCCAGGATGAACCGCCGGTCCCCCTTGATCCGCTCCAGCCGTCCGCGGAGCGTCCGCACCATCTCCGCCGGCCCCTGGATCGCGTAGCGCGTCGGGTCCACCCCGCCCAGGATGATCGCCTCCGGCATCGCCCGGCGGATCTCCTCCGGCTCTACATTGCCGGTCGGACCCGGCGTGGCCGCCTCGATCCCATCCAACTCGATGTCCTTGATGATCGGCAGCATGTCCTTCAGGTGGCCGCACATGTGCACGATGAACTTCTTGCCGTTCTCGTGCACGATCCGCCCGTACTCGCTCAGGTACGCCGCGCAGTGCTCCGCGTACATCGCCGGCCCGGTCAGCATGCTGGAGGTGTCCTCCATCGGCCGGACCACCTCTCCGGGTCCTTTACAGGCGACGCGGTAGTACTCGAGGTTCTTGGCGTGCATGTGGCGCATCAATTCGACCATCTCCTCCGTCCGGTCGTACATGGCCATCAGGGCGTCTTCGACCGACAGGTCCCACATCAGGATGTGTTGCAGCGGCGTGGCCGGCGCATCGACCGTCGGCAGGCCGGTATCGCCGACCTTGGCGAACACGTTCCTCGCCCGCTCGTAGTCAGCCTCGTACTTGAGATCGTCGAGTACGGCGTGGTAGACCCTGAACGCATTCTCGCCGTCGAGCTTGTGGCGGACCCGATAGCCGGTCTTGGCGATGGGGTCGCTGACCATCTGCTCGACCAGGTCCCCCTTCGGCGTGTGCCAGATCGTGATACCTTCGTCCTTGCGCAGCTCGACCTGCACCCGCCGGAACGTCTCCTTGACCGCGATCGCCCGGGCCAGTTGGTCCGCGCCGATCCGCTGGTTGGTGAACGTCTGGCCGTCCACGCCAGCCGGCGCGGGCCCTTCGGCCTCGACCACGTTGCGGATGAAGCCGTCGTTGAGTTCAGGCAGCCAAGGCAGCCGATCCGGCTTGCCGGTGCCGTGGATCACCGCCAGGGCGCGCTCGCGCGGGGTCATGTCGCAATCCTCAATCTGATTCCCGCAGAAAAAACGCCGTCAACACCAGGAACGCGTGTTGAGGCTAGTGGAGGGGCGGAGAGACGTCAAGCCTTGGTGGCGTTGGTTTCGTACCGCAATGGAAATGTCCGGTCTTGTACGAATAGAAACGTCCTGCGCTATATGATCGGCGCCAAATCCGTGGGCTCCCCGAATCCGTTCAATGTGAAAGCGAGGAGCAAAGACGGGGGTTACTCGGTCAGGCGAGCCAGTTCTGGACATTCAGGGCTGGCACGCGGCGGAATTCACGCTCGTTGTTCGTAACCAGGACCACGCCGAGGGCGAGGGCATGGGCGGCGATCAGCATGTCGAGCGAGCCGATCGGCTGGCCCAGACGCTCCAGGGCTGCTCGCATCCGGCCATATACTGACGCGGCCCGATCATCGAAGGGCAGGATCACCAGCGGGGCCACGACGTGCGCGAGCGCGATCGTATTGCGCGGCGGGTCGCTGCTCTTGGCCACGCCGTATTGGAGTTCGGCTAGGGTGATTGAGGAGATGCCGACGCTGCCGACGGCCCTGCGTCGCAGTTTGGCTGTCAGTTTGGCCGAGCGGCCCCGGATCAACTCGACGCAGATACTGGTGTCGAGCAGGCAGCGCATTAGAGGTCCGCCCGTTTGTCAGATTCGGCAGGCTGGTTTCGATCCGCCATGAAGTCCTCGGTGAATTGACGGATGCCGCGTGCGAGCAGGTCCCAGCCTTTTTTGCGAGGGTAAAGGATCACCATGTCGTCGATTTTGGCGACGAAGACCTGGTCGGTATCGAAGCGGCACTGTTTGGGCAGCCGAACCGCCTGGCTGCGTCCCGTCGTGAATACCTTGGCTGTGTTCATCGGTATTCCTCCATCTGATACATACTATGATACATATCTGGCATCGGCTCGTCAAGCATTAATTGAGGCCGTCCGGGAATTCGGTCTCAGTAAGTCGTTGGAAACACAATGCTTAAGGCATAGGCCAGGAGCGTCCAGTTTCGCTCGGATCTTTGGATGCCGGAAACCGATGCCAAACGTCGGCTATCAGTGTTTCTGCTGCCTGAATTCCCGGACGGCCTCAGCATTAATTCAGAAGGAGTAATGCGCCCGAATGGTCCCCGAATAGTCCAGTTAAGAGGCGAGCGGAGAAACGAGTCATCTCCTGCTCTGTAGAAAACCCTCACGGTCTTGGTAGTCTAGGGCCATTTGCCGGCCTATCATCGGCATTATGAGTTGTACCAGCAAATCGCCCATCAACATCGTTCGCGAGGCCTTGGCGGTCGCCCGCAAGGCCCTGCCGGCCTATAGCCACCGCAACAGTCCCAAGACCTACACCCTCCACCAGCACTTTGCCGCCCTGGTGCTGATGACCTTCTTCAAGACCGACTATCGCGGCATTCTGGCGATACCTGCAGGACCTGGCGGACCTGCGGCAGGCCATCGGCTACAAGGGCGTGCCGCACTGGACGACCCTGCAGAAGGCCCAGCGGCGGATCTTCTCACGGCCGCGCAGCCGCCGGCTGCTGGAGACTACCGTGCGACGCTACCAGGGCCGCCGCAAGAGGGTCCACCGTCTGGCGCTGGATTCCACGGGCTTTGACAGCCACCACGTCAGTTCCTACTTCGTGCGTCGCCGCACCCGCAGCGGGGGCCCCAAGCAGCCCATCATGTACCGGCACTATCCCACGCAGGGCCTGGCCGTCCACTGCGCCAACCACCTGGTTGTGGCCACCGAGGAAAGTCGCGGTCCGCATCCCGATGTGGCCGAGTTCGTGCCGCTCCTGGATGCGTCGGTGGCGTATCTGACCATCGACACGGTGCTGGCCGACGCCGGCTACGACAGCGAGGCCAACCATCGCTACGCCCGGGACACACACCACATCAGGTCTGTCATTCCTCCCCAGGTCGGTCGGCCCACGAGCAACCTGCCGACGGGCCGATGGCGTCGCCTGATGAAGCAGCGTCTGGACAAGCACTACTGCCAATACGGCCAACGCTGGCAGAGCGAAACCGTGCACTCCATGATCAAGCGCCTGCTGGGCTCCGCCCTGTCGGCCCGCAGTTACCACGCCCAGAACCGCCAGATGCGCCTGCGGGCCATCACCCACAACGTCCTGATTCTTTACGCCTCTGCAAGTTTTCTACAGAGCAGTCATCTCCCCGTTGCCTGGCGCCGCGGTCCATTCTACAGCTCAAAGTAGTGGCTGGGGTCGATAGGACTGACGATGATGACGTTGTCCCAGTCGTGCTCGATCCGGGTGCCCTGGCGGAACTGCTGCCTGTTGTGATCAGACAGGCCGTAGGCAACTTGATCGATGAGAACCAGCCACCATTTCGGATATCGTGAGCGGTAGGGGGCGACCTTGCGTGTTTTCTCGTCGACACACAGGCGCAGGTTCTTGTCGAGTTGCTCCAGGACCCAGCCACCCCAGTCGTCGTCATTCACAAGACCGAGATCGAAGGCATCTCCGGCATCGGCAACCGCGCAAGTACTCCAGCTCCACATTTGGCGCCACCGTGCGCATGGTGCCTTCCGGCAGCGCTCCGGCCGCGACACGGTCGAGGAACGTCCGGGCCTCCTTCTCGATCACTGACCACTTGGGGAGCGGCCGCCGGAAATGGAGGCCGATGAAGCGGGTCACGTTCGAGGTGCCATAGGACGTGAGAAGCCGGACCAAGTGCATCGTCAGCCGAATCTCGCTCTCTTCAAGACCCGCGTGCGGCGTCACGCTGAAGTCATTCTGGTTCAAACGGCGCACTTCGACTGCGATTCGCCCGTCCACGAGGAAGTCCGGAGTGATGTTGCCGTCCGGTTCGTAGACAACATCGTGATGGCCGCGAAAGAGGAGGTGCTCGTAGGCGGCCTTCTCTGAGCGATCCATAATCCTGTCCGGTGACCCTAGCAGCAATCAGACTGATCCGCGTAAGATCCGGAGTTCTGGTTTCGTGTCCGTGTAACACGCCGCGGGATTTCTTGCCAAAGGCTTATATGGGCTCATCTTCATGCAGCATCCGTTCTTCGTCGAGGCTAAGTGGGCGACGACGTGGACGCGCGGGTCTGCGCCCGTCGCCTTCCGACTCCAGTCCGGGCTTGATGACCCTGTCGACGTATTCCTGCGCGTCGACATCCGTGGCCCCCGGCGGGCCGATGACCAGAAGGATGTTGGCGCCCAGACTACCTTCGTCCTCAGAGCCGGTAACGGCGGCGATCACACACCCGATCTTGTGGCCGTCCAGGATGCAGGGCCGCAGGTCCCTGGCCAGGTCGCGCTGCAGATAGCCAATCTGTCGACCGGCTCGGAGCTGGACCTTGATCGCGTTGGCGTCGTGGGGGTTGCTCTCCTCGGTATCCAGGTCCAGGGCCAGGCCCTCGCAGCAATGGAGCCGGATGACCTCCTGGCGCTGCGTCACGTCCTCGTTGCGGAATGAGACCCCGACGACCTTGCTGAAGATGTGCCGGAACGAGCCCGGCGGACAGGTCGGGGCAGGGGGGTCCGGTGGCATCGAGGCGAGCAGCGCGTCAAGTTTCTGGCACTCGTGCATTTCCTCCTCAGCGGGTGTCGGGATCTGCTGGATGTGCCCGCAGTGCTGGCACTTGCCCTTGCGTCCGATGATGGCGTCGTCGCAGCGGAGTACCGTGTTGCAGTCGCGGCAGTGGAACTCCATGCGATCGATTCCCGAATGTGACAACCGACATTTCCCAGATGCCCTGGGCCGCTGGGCCGTGTCTGGCCATTGTACAGCGCCGCCCCTCGTTGCGCCTACCGCTTTTTGGTCCTTTTTCTCCATGCCGGGGACTTCCAGGGCTCTCTCGCGGGGACAGACATGCGGTTCGGTCGCCCTGGCGGGGGTGAAGAACACGCGGCCCGCAAGCGGGCCGGCTAAACGGGGTGCAGGGGGAGCTTACGGGAACGGGGGAGTTATTGATGCGTGGACCCTTACTGACTTTCCCCATCGATCTTGCCGACTTCGATCTTCAGATCCTCGCGGTTCTGGATCTTCTCGACCCGGCCGTCGCGGATCCAGATGACGCGGTCGCTGACGGCCAGCATCTTGAGGTCGTGGGTGGCGGTGATGATCGTCACGCGCATCTCCTTGTTCATCTGCTTGAGGAGCTCGATGATCTCCGTGCCGGTCTTCAGGTCGAGGTTGCCGGTCGGCTCGTCGGCCAGGATGATCGCCGGGTCGTTGGCCAGCGACCGGGCGATGGCCACGCGCTGCTGCTGGCCGCCGGACAGCTCGAACGGCTTGTGGTGCAGCCGCGTGCCCAGGCCGACCTTGTCCAGCAGGGCAGCGCCCTTGTCGCGCGCCTCGTCGGTGGTCAGCGCCGCCGAAGATCATGGGCAGGGTGACGTTCTCCAGGGCGGTCATGACGGGGATGAGGTTGAAGGTCTGGAAGATGTAGCCGATCTTGCGGCAGCGCAGCCAGGCCAGCTCGTAGGCGTCGAGCTGGGCGATGTCCACCTCGTCGATGTAGACCTGGCCTTCCGACGGGCTTGTCCAGCCCGCCGATCATGTTGAACAGCGTGCTCTTGCCGCTGCCGGACGGCCCCATGATGCTGATGTACTCGCCCTGGAAGATCTCCAGCGACACCCCGCGGAGGGCCTCGACTTTCTCCGCGCCCATCGTGTAGATCTTCTTGACGCCCCGGCTGCGGACGATGGCGTGCTGGACGGCTGTCGCTGTCTGCGTGTATTGGCGCTGCTCAGTCACGTGTACGAAACTCCTCTCCGCCGTCATCTGTTCCCGCTATCCATGCAAATGGGACCTGAGGGACGTATGAACGGCCTCTGCTGCTGTCGTTGCCGCCGTTACCTCAGAGGCTCAGTACTCATCCCTCGCCCCTCGTCCCTCACCCCCCGCCCCTCATCACTCCTCGACCCTCATGGCTTCGACCGGCTGCATGCGGGCGGCCGTCCGGGCCGGCCACCACGCGGCGATGATGGCCAGGACCGTCCCGACCACCAGGCAGCCGGCCACGTTCAGGGCGGTGCGGCCCAGCAGCAGGCGGTAATCGAACGTCCCGAAGCCGAAGGTCGCCCCCATCCGCATATAGGTCAACAGAAAACCGATCGGGATGCCGACCAGGGTGCCGACCAGGCCCTGGATCGCGCTTTCGATGAAGAACAGCCGGACGATGAAGGCGTCCAGGGCGCCCAGGCACTTCATGGTGCCGATCTCGCGGAACCGCTCGGTCACGCTCATGAGCATGCTGTTGATGATGCCGACCAGGGCCACCAGCATCGAGAGCGTCAGCAACCACATGTCCTGCTGGTGCTTGTGATCGACGCTGGCTGGGTCGTGGACGTTGATCCCGGCGTCCTGGGCCAACAGGAGGTCGATCTGCTCGTCGTGGCGGGCCTTAAGGTTGTCGATGAGGACCTGGCTGGTCAGGATACTCATGAGGAAGGCGATGGCCAGGACGATGCCCAGGAGGGTCACGACGGAGCGCCCAAGGCGGGTGCGGATGCCGCCCAGGCAGATCTCGATGCTCTTGCGCCACGGCAAGACGATCTGCTTGCCGATCCGTTTGCGGTCGGCTGGCAGGAGCCGCGGAGCCATTTCGCCTGGAGTCATGCCGGAACCCTTGCCCTGATCGTCATTTACGTGGCTGATTGTACTGGCCAGCCCGGCCGACGCAAAGACCGACGCCGGCTTGGACCCACGGCCGGCGAGTGAATATAATGTCGGCTTGCCGGTTTCGTGCGGGACACAGGCAGTCCGGTAGACAGACAGCAGGGAGCGACGATGGCGACGTGCCGAGTACTGGTATTGCGGGCCGCGGGCACAAACTGCGACGTGGAGACGGCTTACGCCTGGCAGTTGGCTGGGGCCCAGGCGGACCGCGTACACATCAACGCGCGTGGTAGCGCAGCCGGAGATGCTGCGGCAGTACCAGGTGCTGACGGTCCCCGGGGGGTTCTCGTACGGGGACGACATTGCGGCGGGCCGGATCTTCGCGAACCAGCTGCTGCACCATGTGACGGGAGAGCTAGCGGGCTTCCGGGACCGGGGCGGGCTGATCCTGGGGATCTGCAACGGGTTCCAGGTGCTGGCAAAGGCGGGGTTGCTGCCGGACCTTGGGGAAGGGGTCAGGGTTCAGGGGTCAGGGTTCAGGGTTCAGGGTTCAGGGTTCAGTAAGACGGGGACAGGGGACAGGGGACAGGGGACAGCCAACAGCAGACAAGACGACACGGAGCCAAGGAGACAAGGAGCAACGGCCAGGTCGCGGGCCGCGGGTCGCAGGTCGAACGACCAGGGCCGGGTGGCGGGGGCGGCCAGTGCGACACTGGCGCGGCAGCAGGCGACGCTGACGTGGAACGACTCGGGGCGATACCAGGACCTCTGGGTACACCTGCGAGTGGCGACGGATCGGTGCGTGTTCCTGACGGCTGGGCAGATGCTGTACCTCCCGGTGGCTCACGCGGAGGGCAAGGTCCTGTTCGCCAGCGACGAGGTCCGCCGCGCGGTGCACGACCAGAAACTGGTCGCACTGCAGTACGTGGATGAGCAGGGGCGGTTCGGCGAGTACCCGGTCAACCCCAACGGCAGCACGGACCACATCGCGGGACTGACCGACCCGACCGGGCGGATCCTGGGGCTGATGCCGCACCCGGAGCGCTTCATCGATCCGAGCCAACACCCGCACTGGTCGCGGCTGGCCAGCGAGCCGATCCCGGACGGGCGGAGCGTTTTCGGCAATGCCGTGGCGTACGTGAAGCGGGCGTGAGGCGCCGCCGTCCTCCACAGTTGCACCCCCCAAGCAAATGGCGCTTGGGGTGGCACCCGGCGTACGCAGGGCGTTGGCGGGCACGGCCCGGCCTACATGTTACAATGCGCACCTGATATTTCGTTTCTGATTGATTCGCTGACAGTGGATGACACTCTGCTTGCATCGGTTGGATCGTACGTATACGAAATGGGATGATCTGAGGCACGCGGTGCGGCGGCTGGCAGGGATACGCGCCGGGGCGGCAGCAGGCGGCGAGGTGCGTCGGAGGATGACAACTCATGGGCGACCGACTTGAACAGGACAGGCCGGGTCCGGGACGTGAGGCCATCGGGCCCCGGAGGCACCGAGTTATCGGAGGCCGATGGACCCGGACAGCCGCGGGGATGGCGGTCTTCGCGGGCCTGATGGCTGGCTGGGCGGCGGCAGCGGCGCCCGATTACGGGCCGTTTCGCAAGGCCCTGGAGTCGGGGAATGCCGAGCTGGCCCGGGACTTGGGACGGCAGGTGTACACCAGCCTGGCGGTCCAGGGCGGCGGGCGCGGGGTGTATGCGAAGACGGGGTACTTGGTGGCATCGTGGACGGAGGCGGCAACGGACCTGCAGGCCGACCTGGTGAAGATCTACGGCAAGGGGGATGCCAAGGTGACGCCGGCGTTTTCGCGGTGGCGCCAGTACGATCACAGCATGAGCCAGGCGGCGGGGCTGGTGCTGGCCGACGACGAGGCCGGGCGGTTCCTGAAGAGCTACCTGGGTCTGTGCTTCGACGGATACATCAAGGAGATTCTGTACACGGCGCAGCAGGGGGCCGGCCAGAAGAGGCGCAGAAGGATACGCTGGCGGGCAACTGCCTGGCGTTTTTCCTGTGCCTGGGTGAGCTGGAGACGGTCTACGACCAGCCGAACGTGCAGGCCGCGGCGTCGTGGGTGGTCGGCAACGGCCCACTGGGGACGACCGCGGGGCTGGTGAAGGAGTGCCTGTCACACCGCAGACTACGGGGCCGCAGCGGCGTTGGGCAAGACGCTGCTGAAGGAGCGGCCGGAGGATGCGGGCGCGCGGCAGCAGTTCATCGAGCTGATCGGGGAGTTGCGGAAGGCGAACCGGGCGCGCGAGGCGAAGGAGTGCTGCCGGTGGGCGCAGGGGGCGGTGAAGGACGCGGCGGTGCAGACGGCGCTCCTGCTGCAGGAGGCGATCATCACGGCGACGGATGAGAAGAATCCCGCGCTGGCGGTGAAGATGTGCGATGAGGTGGCCAGCAGGCCGGGGGTCTCGGCGGAGCAGGCGGGCACGGCGCGGTGGCTGGCGGGGAAGTTCCTGGTGGCTGGGAAGAACCCGCAGGAGGCAATCCGCCGGGCGCAGGAGACGATGAATGACCCGGCGGCGGCCATCAAGAACAAGGCGCAGGCTGCGGGGTTGCTGATCGCGGCGTGGGCGGATGCAGGCAAGCCGGAGAAGGGGATCGAGGCGGCGATGGCGTTTGTGAAGGGGCTGTCCGAACCGGAGCCGGCGGAGGCGGCGGAGTGCCGGCAGGCGCTGTGCATGGCGCTGTTGGGGGCGCAACGGATCGAGGAGGCGGTGGCGCAGTGCAAGGTGCTGATGGCCAGACACCCGGACTCGGCGGCGGCGCATGCGATGGAGCCGGTTCTGGAGAACCTGTCGAAGGAGACGGGTCGGGCGAGCAAGTGATACGTGGGATCAACGCCTGCGGGAGTCGGCAGGGAGTCAGTGCATGATGCGGTTGGGGATCCTATTGGTCATGCTACAGGCGGCGGTCGCGGGAGTCGCGGCAGCTGAGGCGGGTGCACCAGCGGCTGGCAAGGCGGGGGGAGCCGCGAGCGGTGGGGCGACGATCGCGGCGGAGGAGTACCCGTTTCCGGCGGAGTGCGGGCAGGTCGAGGTGTGGACGTCGATGACCTGCACGCACGATGGCCAGGTGCTGGTGGGCGTGTGCCGCAGCAACGTACCGTCAAAGATGCTGCAGTTTGACGAACGGTCGCGGCGGTACGTGGCAGTGGTGGGTGTCGACTCGGTGATCGATGATTCGAAGTGGCGGGTGAAGCAGGCCAAGATCCACACGCAGCTGCTGGAGTTGCCGGACGGGTGGGTGTACGGCGGCACGCACTGCAGCCAGTACGACAACATGGCGGAGTACGAGGGCGGGCACTGGTTTCGTTACGACCCGCGGTCGCACAAGATGGAAGACCTGGGGCTGGGGATGGCGCACGAGGGGCTGATCGCGATGCAGGCGGACGCGGCGAACCACTGCCTGTACGGGATCACGTACCCGGGGGCGTACCTGCTGCGTTTCGACATGGGCGGGCGCAAGACGCAGGTGTTGGGCAAGACGTCGATGACGACGTACGTGGACCGTTACTTCCAGGTGCTCAGCAACGGAATCGTGTGCGCCAACCAGGTGAGGTCGGGGCGGGGCAGGATGGGCGGGATCTACCTGTTCGACCTGCAGACGGAGAAGGAGACGGTGGCATACCCGGTCCTGCTGCGGCGGCAGGCGGACGGCTCGTACGGTCGGGACAAGACGGAGGAGGCCCCTCGGATCTACAACCAGTGGATCGCGGGGACGCAGAACGCGTCGGGGTCGGTGGCGTACATCGCCAGCCAGGCATCGGGGCACCTGATCACGGTTCACGCGGCTGGTGAGGGCGACGTGGCGATCTATGACCGCGGGGCGCTCATCTCGCACGTGGCCGGGCCCGAGGGCGTCGGGGCTGGCGCGGCGGCCGGGGCGGGCAGTTCACCGGGGGAGTTGTGCCACGCGCTGGCCATGGACTTGGGCGGCGACGTGCTGCTGACGCTGACGATCGGCGGGGACGTGGACAAGCACAGCGGCAAGGAGCAGACGCACCTGATGCGGTACGAGCCGGCCAGCGACCGGTTCAGCGACCTCGGTCGCATCCGGACGGTGGGCGGCAAGGACCTGACCTACAGCGTGGCGATGTCCATCACCTCGGGCGGGGTGGTGTACGTGGTGGGTTCGACGGGAGGCGTGCAGGAGATGCGACTGTTCCGGTTGACCGGCGACGCCGCTGCGCGGCGGGACAGTAGAGCACTGGAGAGGTGAGCAGGAGAGAACAACTGCGCCGGGGCCTGGCGGTGGGGACACCGGCGGCACTGGTAGGAACCGAGGAGATGTCTGATGGGAACGCAGCGAGTTGGCGGCGCCTGGCTATCGGTCCTGGTCCTGCTGCTGGCGGCGGGGCGGGCGGCTGGGAACGAGTCGATGGACTTCACGATCGCGCCGCAGGAAGAGGCCGCGTACCAGGCGGTCAAGGCCATCCGGCCGCTGGATCCGCTGGGGCGGGTGCGGGAGCTGGAGGTGAAGTTCCTGGACACGTACCCGGACAGCCGATGGCGGCGGGATGCGCGGCTGCGGCTGCTGAAGTCGTGCGTGGCCAACGACAGCCCGCAGGAGGCGGTGGATGAGTGCATGGGGATGACGCTGACGCTGCCGGGGGGATACCTGGGGAACCTGCGGACGAACGAGGGGTGGTCGGAGCTGGGGGCGATGCTGGCCAAATCGGGCCGGCACGCGGATGCCGCGAGGGTGCGGGTGCTTGCGTTCGTGAGGTTCCCGCAGCAGCTGGAGAACCGGTCGGGGCTGCTGGAGGCGATGAAGGAATATGCGAAGGCGGGCCAGCATGCACAGGCGCTGGCCACGGCGCGGCTGGCGTTGAGCTTCGTCTCGGAGGAGGAGTGCAAGGAGGCGATCGGGCTGGTCAAGGCATCGCTGGCGGAGGCCGAAGGGGAAGGCCGCGGCGGAGGCCTTCGATCAATACTGGCAGCGCGGGAGCACGGGGGGTAAGGACGCGGTCAATCCGCTGGCTGCGTACCAGGGCCCGGAGGCGGCCCGGGTGGCGGCGAGCGCAAAGACGGTGCTGGCGGGAGAGGGGCTGCTGGATCCGGAGCCGCAGAGGCAGGTGTTGCAGAGGGCGCTGTTGAGCCTGCTGGCGGGGGACCTGGCGGCGGCGGGGCTGCAGTACCAGACGTCGGTGGACACCAGCGAACCGGACAAGAAGGCGGCGACGGTGTACGACGCCGGGGCGTACTTCCGGTGGCTGGACGGCAGCAGCGTGCGGGCGGAGCGGTACCGGGCGTATGTACGTAGCAAGGGCCAAGATGCGGGCGGGTCGGCGGGGAATCCGTTCGTGGAGCCGGTCGGCGCGGTGAATCACTGACAACGGTGGCGGAGGACTGCCATGGTATCGAGAGGTCCGCGAGTCGTGCTGGCGTGCGTGATTGCGGGCAGCGTGCTGTTTGCGCAGCGGAGCGAGGGCAAGGACGTGCGGATCGAGGCGGCGCGGCGGACACTGCTGGCTACCTACGACGCGATTCCGCACGAGCAGGCGGTGGAGGCGGTGCTGGATCCGACGATGGCGCCCGCTGACCGGTACGACCTGTTGTGCGCTTACCTGGACGCCCAGCGAAAGATCAAGGGCGACCGGGGGTGGATGCGGGAGACGTACCAGCCGCGGCTGGAGCAGATGTACAACAAGCTGCCTACCGAGGACGTCCGCAGCCTGATCCAGATCCTGCGGGGTCTTTCCTACATCTACCGGGACCGCGACAGCAGCGACACGGGGATGATCCAGTTCCTGCAGCAGCAGCTCCGGTCGGCGGAGCTCTCGGTGGGGCGGCGGCAGGCGTGCCAGATCGTGCTGTCGTCGCTGCAGGGGCAGGACGCGACGGGCAGCAGCGCCGCGTGGCTGGGCGACGAGCAGCGGCTGCTGGACCTGGGCAAGAAGGGCGAGTATGCGGCCGGGTACCGAGCTGGCGTGGTCGATCGTGTCGGATACGGGGCGGGATGCACCGGACCGGTTGTCGGCCCTGCGCTACGTGAACGACCTGCTGGTACGGCCGACGGGGGTGGGGTTCGAGCAGACGCGGCGGGACCTGGAAGCGGCGTGTGGGCGATGCCGGGATGCGGGGCTGGCCGAGGCCATGGCGCGGTCGGCGATGCGGGCGGCGTTCCTGGAGGCGCTGGAGCCCGGGGACGTGCAGGCGGTGCTGGAGCGGCTGCAGAAGGCCGATTCGCCGGCTGCGCGGGAGGCGAGCCAGGCGCTGCTGGCGGAGGCGGAGGCCCAGAGGGAGGCGTGGGGGTACGACGCTAAGAAGCATGGCGAGGCGGCGGAACGGTTGGTGCAGGGCGCGAACCTGGATGCGGCCGGTCGCCAGGCTTATCGGCAGCTGATCGCGGACGGGCACTACCGGGACGAGCCGGTGGGCGAGGGCGGTGGGTGGTGGATCCTGGGGAAGTTTCTGTGGAACCGGCACGCGCAGGCGGCGGCCACGGAGGCCTTCCGCAACTACCTGCAGACGCGGAGTCCGTCGTCGGAACCGGACGGGCGGCTGCGGGAGGCGGTACACCTGCTGCGGCAGGCGCAGGAGGAGGCGGGGCAGGACCCGGCGGAGTTCTGGTCGGGTGTGTGCCTGCTGGCCAGGGGGCCCGGGGCGCGTGCGCTGGTGGCGGCGATGATCGAGGAGTTGCAGGGGCCGAACCGGGATACGCGGGGCCTCATCGCGATCGGCAAGCGGGCGCTGCAGAAAGGGCCACGGCCGGAGGTCGCGGAGGCGGTGATCCGGCTGGTTCCGTTCTCGACGGAGGACCTCAGTGCGCTGGCGGAGCCCGGGCGACAGGATCGCCAGGCGAAGCAGGCGAACCTGATGCTGGCGATCGCGCTGACGCGGGAGGGCAAGTATGAGGAGTCGATGAAGTACGTGGACACAACGCTAGCTGAACCGCTGCCGGGGGTACCGCTGTTCCGGGTGGTGGGGCTGGCGGACGGTTTCTTCGCGGCTGCACGGTACGAGCAGGCAGAGGCACTGGCGAGGGCCCTGCTGCGGCGGAACCCGGGGGCGACGCAGTCGGTGAGCCTGCTGGCGTACCTGATGACGAAGTACCTGGACGCGGACCGGTTCGATGACGGGCGCGGGTGCAGGGGGAGTTGTTCAGACGGTACGCGGCGGCGGAGCCGGAGGCGATCTCAACGGCGCTGAGCAAGTGTCTGGAGGCGATCGAGGCGAAAGGCAACGCGCAGGCCGAGGTGCTGACGACGCGGCTGCTGTGCCAGGTGCTCAACGGCGAGATCTATGCGTCGGGCGAGGCGGAGACAAAGGCGCCGGAGGAGTCGGTGGGATTCTGGCGAGCGGCGCTGGCGTGGTCGCGCGACCACAAGCAGGCCGAGGGGCTTGCGGGGTTTGCGGCGGGAAGCGGCAACAGCCAGACGGACCTGGCGCGGGTGCTGCTGGCTCGGGCGAGGCTGGACGAGGGGGACACAGCCGGGGCGGCTGGGTACCTCGCGAAGGTGGGGGCGGAGTCGGAGCAGTCGGTCCTGGCGGGGAAGGAGCGAGGCCGACTGGAGGCGTGCCGGCAGCGGGATGCGAAGCTGGCCGCGGCTGCGTGCAAGGAGGCGCAGGCGCTGGTGGACGTGGCGGGGCGGTCGGGGACGTGGCCGGCGGCGGTGGAGGCGTACCTGCTGCTGGCGGAGTTCTCGGGCGATCGAGACAGCGGCGTGAAGGCCTTGTCTGAGGCGGTGCGGTGCTGCGAGGCGGGCGGGGTGACGGCGGGTTACGGGGGGCAGATCGAGCAACGGCTGGCGGCACTGCAGGCGGAGGCGGGGGCGTCATCGGAGGCGCTGTCAGGTCTCAAGAGGCGGCTGGGGGCGTTGCCGGCGGCGGGTGAGCCGGCGGCGGCACCCGGTGCGGCGCTGGAAGGCGCGGCGGCTGAGGCGTACGGCATGGCGATGTTCAACCTGGGCGTTGCGATGCGAAGCGCCGGCCGGTTTGAACGGGCGATCGCGTGTTTCCGGCTGGGCTTTGAGCGGGCGCCGTTTGCGGCGACGGCGCCGCGGTGCCTGCAGGAAGAGGCGTGGACATTGCGGTTCCAGATGGGGCAGCTGCCGGAGGCGGACGAGGTATACGGGCAGGTGGTGGCGATGTACCCGACGACGAAACAGGGGCTGACGGCGCGGACGCGGCTGCGGGTGCATTACGAGGGGACGAAGGGGAAGCATCCGGAGTAGCGGGACGGCGGGAACAGCAGACAAGGAGACACGGAGACAGGGAGACAAGGAGCAACGGCGGAAGACGGGTCGCGGGACGCGGGGCGCGGGTCGAACGGCAACGGCAGGGGACGGGGGACAGGTTACAGGGGACAGTCGGCGAGGGGAGCAGACTTGCTCGTCCACGTCCCACGGAGTGAACGCGAACGGCCGTGGCCAGTGGTCAGCGGGTACCGGCGGCGCTGGCGAGGCGGTGCATGCGTTCGGCGACGCTACGGCAGATGTGCGGCCAGGAGTAGTCGCGGCAGACGAGGGCGCGGCCGGCCTCGCCGAGGCTACGGCATTTCTTGGGGTTTTCCAGGAGATCGATCAGGACTTGGGCGAGGGCGTCGACGTCATCGGGCTGGACGAGGGCGCCGGTCCGGTCCGGCAGGATGAAGTCGGGGGCGGCGCCGAGGTTCAGGCCGACCACGGGCAGGCCGGCGGCCATGGACTCCAGCCAGGCGATGCCGAAGGGTTCGAGGCGGCTGGGCATGCAGAAGACGGAGGCGTTGGCGTAGTAGTCGGGCAGTTGGGAGAGATCAACGCGGCCGGTGGCGGCGACGTTTTGCTCCCGGATGTCGGGCTGGGTTCCGACGATGACCAGGCGGGCGTCGGGAATGCGGCGTCGGACGATGCGGAAGGCTTCGAGCAGCTGGGGGCCGCCCTTGCGGTGCCATTCGAGGCCGACGAAGAGGATCGTGCGGACCAGGTAGCGTCGCAGGTCGCAGGGGATGCGGGCCAGGTGCTCGACGGCGGCGTTGCAGCCGACCCGTACGCAGGAGACCTTCGAGGCGGGGACGCCGTAGCGGTCCAGCAGCGTACGGGTCACGTTGCGGCTCATGGTCAGGACGCAGGCGGCGCTGTTGTAGACAGTGCGCTCCAGGTCGATCAGCCAGTCCGGGCGGGCGGGGTTCCAGATGGCGCGGCCGTAGCCGGGGTACTCGGTGCAGGAGAGGTATGTGTGGTCGGTGTAGACCAGGTGGGGGGCGGCGGGGCCGCTGCAGTCGTACATGGATTGGGTCTGGAGGGAGCAGTCGGCGGGCCAGTCGGCGTGGGCCTCCAGCGCGATGCGGCGGATGTCGTCGAAGATGCGGCGGGTGCCGAAGAAGGCGTCGTCGAGGCTGCGCCGGCGATGGAGGAGGTCGCCGCCGTAGGTTCGCAGGGCGTGCAGGCCGTTTGCCAGGAGGGTGAGCCTGCGGCCCTTGAGGGCGCGGTGCAGGTCAACGATGCGGAACTCGGCGGAGGGGAAGCGTTCCTTCAGGCCGGCAGCCAGGGACTCGGCTGTGTGGGAGAACTTGCCCTGCTGAAAGAGCAGTACGCGTTTCATGGACGGTCCTTTCGCAGACGCAACGACGGGTAGCCGCTGCCGGGATCGCGTGGCGCTTCAGGCCGAGATGCGCTGGACAACATAGATCCCCTTTCCCTGGGGCGTCAAGGGGATTGAATCGATGATGTCGATGGCGACCTGGAGGCCGCGGCCGGTCTTCTGGTTGAGGTTGCGAAGGATCCGTTGGCGGTCCTGCTCGTCGAAGCCGGCGGCGGGGACGATCCGCAGCAGGGCGCGGCCGGGCGTGTCCTGGTAGAACTGGAACTGCCGGACGCGGGCGAAGGTGTCGTCGTGCATGTTCATGGCGGTCCAGGAGATCTGGGAGCCGTCGGCGGTGACGAGGTACTCCTGGATGCGGTGGCCGCGGACCTCGCGGATGACCTGGTGGTTGCGGCCGCAGGCGTCGCAGCGGCCAGCAACGTAGACGGCATAGTCGCCGGTGCGAAAGCGGATGAAGGGGACGACGGTGTTGATGAAACCCGTGCCGACGATCTCGCCCGTGGCGCCGGGGGTCCGGACGGGCCGGGTGTCCTCGTCGAGGAGTTCGAAGTAGCCGTAGGTGGGCCAGACGTGCTCGTTGCGGGTGTATTCGCACTCGGCGGCGAGGACGAGTTTCTCCGTGTGGCCGTAGCAGGAGAACATCCGGCAACCGAAGGTCTGCTCGACGAGGGCGCGCTGCTCGGAGTAGACGATCTCGGATTCGGCGATGATGCCGCGGATATTGGCGGGCGGTCGGATGCCGCTACGGCGCAGGAAGCGGACCAGGGCGGTGACGCTGGAGGGGTAGACGTGCAGGAAGCAGGGCCCGATGGTGCGGATGTGCTCGGCGTAGCGCTCCATGTTCCGGTCAGTCATGTGGAAACTGCTGTAGTAGTGGCAGCGGAGGACGGGGTCGTACTCGTGGAAGAGGCCGTGACGGTCGGGGTGGACGACGCGGCCGCGGAGGACGGCCATGGGGATGCCGAGGCGATACCCGGTCCGCTGCCAGCTGGTGAGGAGGTAGGCGAACTCGACGGGGCTGCGGTCGGACCCGATGTAGAAGTGCAGAGGCATGCCGCATGTCCCGCCGGTGGAGACGTAATCGACGCCCGGGGAGTCAACCGGCACGGCGCACATGTGCTGGAGGTTCTCGCGGAGGGTGTCGCGGTCGAGCAGCGGCAGGCGGGCGATGTCCTCGGGCTGCCGGAGGTCGTCGGGGGAGAAGCCGGCCGCATCGAAGCGGTCGCGGTAGAACGGCGTGCGCGTATAGGCCAGGCGGCAGATTCGGCGGAGCTGTCGGACCTGGTACTGGCGGATCCAGTCGTCGGGCCAGTGTTGCGACTCGCGGACGAAATCGAGGGTCTCCGCGAAAGGAGCGGCCCAGCAGGTAGGGCAGGGGGATCATGCCGATTGCGCGGCCGGCCCCGGCCTTCATGGCCCGCGGAAGGTTCTCCCAGAGATTCTTACGTGACCGTGCTTGTTTCATGCTCATGTGACTCAACATGTCCTTGTCAGCCGAAGTGCGGCCGGAATGCGTAGAGCCGGCCCTGCCAATCGACGAGCGGGCCGGCGAACCGGCTGTCGTCGGAGAGGGCGGCGATGTCCTGGTACCCGACATTGACAAGCGGCAGGCGATGGCCGGCGAGGGCCTTCCACAACATGGGGATCCGCCGGTAATCACAGTCCATCAGGCGAGCGCAGGCGAGGTCGACGACGAGCGGATTGGCGCCGGCGAGCACGAGGCCGGTCGCCACGGGGACAAGGTCGAGGGGGCCGTTTCCCTGGCCGGCGACGACGGCGTCGACGACGCTGAAGAAGCGGCGGGGCCGGTCGCGAAGGAGGCCCTGTGGCGCGGCTGGGTAGAAGGCCTTGCCCGCGGCGATGGCGACGCGGCGGGCGTTCGGGCCAAGCAAGGTGTATTCCTTGTCGTTCATGGACTCACGTGCACAAGAGGGTTTTGCGTTCGTTTCCGCTCGAGACGCAACGTCTGGCACGGCCCCGGGGAGCGCTGCGCAGTCCACAGGACCGTCTCACCGACAGGTCGAGCCGGCACCTCCGAACTGAGAGTGCTCGAATCCCCCGAACCGATCTGACGATGGTGGGCACAGAACGGCAGGTACCCTCAACGTATTGGAACTGATGACCGGCCGCGTGAAGCGTTGCGACCGGCGCCCCTGTATCCCGTCCACTCCGTTAGGATCTTATTCCACTTGTGCGTGATTGGCGCGAGATCGCAGTGCAGAGCGGTGCGACGGGCGCTTGCGGCGAAGGCGCTACATCGGGCGGGATCGCGCAGGAGGTCGGCGATACGGGCGGCGAACGTATCAGGGCGCGGCGCGGAACGAGATAGCCGTTGAGGCCGTCGCGGACGAGGTCGGGCAGATCGCCCACGTCGGAGACGACGACGGGCAAGCCGCAGGCCATGGCCTCCATCATGGAAAGGGCCAGTCCCTCGGAATCACTCGTCAGGACGAACACGCGCGCCTGTCGGAGCCATTCGCTTATGTCGCTCTGCTGGCCGACAAAACGCACGCGATCCTGCAGGCCGAGGCTGTCCGCCATCTCGCAAAGCGGGTCGCGGAGTTCCCCGTCGCCAACGATGACAGCCGTGAGATCCGGGAGGCTTCGCGAGGCGATGGCGACGGCCTGAAGGAAGACGTTGACGCGTTTGATCTCGGCGAGGCGGCCAACGAGTATCAGGTCCGTGACGGGAGTCTTGCGGGCGGGTCGGAAGCGGCGGGCATCGATACCGCCGGGCACGACGTGGAAGCGAGTGGAGACGTGCTGTTGGCGGAAGAATCGCACGGCGCTGCGGCCCATGGTGATTACGGCGTCGAAGGAGGCGACGGAGCGGAGGAGGTAGCGCTGCAGGACGGGGTCGGGCGTCTCGAGTAGGGAGAAGACGCGATTCTCGGCCCAAATGCCGCCATCGAGAAGTTCCAGGGGTCCTCCTACGCAGAAATAAAGGGATCGGGCGCGGAGGATTCGAGCGAGGACCGAGGCGAGGAGGGCGTTGACAAGGAGGTGAAACCCGCCGATTACGTGCGGCCGGCGGCGCAGGGCGACCGCGGCGAAGGTCAGGAGCCTGGCGGGGACATCGCCGATGGATCGCCGCAGCCATGCGGGCGGATAGATCGGCACGACTTTCGGGATATCGGGCAGGGGATACGTCGAGACGACGTGAAGGCGGTTGCAGGAGGCCGACGCGGCAAGAGGACTGAGATGCGCAGTGGCCCAGCCGGCCGCGTGGAACGTGCCGGTCAGCAGGATGTCCAGGCCGGCATCAGCGGGTGGACGGCGGGCGAGGCGGTTGGCGGTGGAGGGTGGGGCAAGGCGGTTAAGAAGCCACACGGCGGCACGAAGGAGGCCGTGGACGGCGAGGCGTCTTGCGCGGCGGACGAGGGGGACGTTCTGCGGGGGGGCGAAGCGACCGATGCGTATCTCGGTAGATCCCGTGGCGGAGGTGGCAGTTGAGGCGGTCATGGGTCGGGTCGCTCCAACAGGGTCCGGGGGAGCGAGGGGCTCGCGGAGGCGGCACGACGGTAGACCTCGCGGGTGCGGGCGGCGACGCGGTCGGGGTGGAAGCGATCCTCGGCGATGCGGCGGCCAGCGCAGCCCATCCGGTATCGGAGGGTGTGGTCGGCGAGGATGAGGTGGATGCGGTTGGCGATGTCGTGGGTGTCGAGCGGATCGACGAGGAAGCCGGACTCGCCGTCGCGGACCATGTAGGGCATGCCGCAGCGGTTGCTGGTGATGACGGGGACGCCGGCTGCCATGGCCTCCGCGACGCCCATGGGCGCGCCTTCCTCGAATGAGACGAGGGCGAAGAGGGCGGTGTGGGCGAGTTCGTCGCGGACGCGGCCCGTCGGGAGCGGTCCGAGGAGGTCGACGCGATCCGCGAGGGGGGCCTGCTCGATGAAGCGGCGGACATCGCGCTCGTAGGCGGGATCGACAAAGGCGCCAGCCAGGCGAAGGCGCGCACTGGGGCAGTCCCGGAGCAGCATGGCGAAGGCGCGAAGCAGGCCGAGGGTGTTCTTGCGGGGGCAGACGTGGGCGGCGCTGAAGATGGCAGCTGGGTGCGGGTCGCGCGGGACGTCGAAGCACCGGGGGTTGATGGGGTTGTCGATGTCGTGGATGACGCCGGTGGCGATGCCGGTCAGTCGCTCGCGGACGTAGGGGCTGATCGAGATGATGTGGGGCTGATCGGCCCAGCAGGCGGTTTCGGCGCGTTTCCAGAGCCAGGCCCTCAGGCGGGGGAGGCGGCCGGCGGCGTAGAGCGTGTCTGCGTCGGATGAAGCCGTGGACGGTGAAGACCCGGGGGATCGCCAGGCCGCGGGTCATGATCCCGTAGAAGTCGTGCGCGTGGACCACGTCGGGGCGGAGGCGCTGCAGGTAGTCTCGCACGTCGCGGCGGCCTGCGTGGGTAGCGTGGGCGAAGACTCGCTTGGCTCGCCAGGGCAGGCGGTGGATGGTTGCGCCCGCCAGGAGGCGACGGTTGCAGCGGGGCAGTCGCGGTCGGTCGTCACGACGTGGACTTCGAGATCGTCGAAGCGCGCGAGGGCCGGCACGAGGTTGACGCAGACGGCTTCGACGCCGCCGCGGGGCTGGTCGGAATCGGCTGGGAAGCTGGTGACGATCGCTACGCGGAGGCGGGCGGGGCGGGTCAAAGCGGCCCGGATGTCGGATCTCGTTTGGCTCATGGTCTCCAACCAAAGAGGAAGATGTCATCCACGCCCAGGACCTTGCCAACGAAGGTCCGCAGGGGCAAGGCGGGAAGCAGCCCGAGCAGCGTGTCCTGGCTGCGTTTGACCCAGGCGGGCACGCGGGAGATACGGTGCAGCAGCGGCGATCGCCGGGCGAGGGCGGGCGGGGCGAGCAGGCCGCGGATCCGCACGAACCCGGCATCGCGGAGCAGGCGGGTAAGTTCGGCGACGGACCATTCCTTGAGGTGCAGACCTTCTGCGACGCGCGAAAAGCCCCGGGAGACGTCCTGGGGCCCGGTGCGGCGATTGGGGGTCTCGACGACTACGACGCCACCGGGTGCCAGGACGCGGAAGGCCTCGGTGAAGTGGAGGGGGACGTCGTCGGGGTGCAGGTGCTCGATGACTTGCATGCTGAAGACCAGGTCGAAGCAGCGCGGCGGGAAGTCCAGCCGCTGGGCGGTGCCGATGCGGGCGTCGATCGTGCCGTACTGGCGGCAGAGGTCGATCATATCTTGCGAGGGCTCGGTGCCAGTGCATCGGCAGCCATGCTCCGCGAGGACGGCCAGGACATCGCCGCGGCCGCACCCGACCTCGAGCACGCGGCAGCCGGAGCGGGTCAGCGGGGCGATGATGCCGGCGCCGCGGAGGCCGAGCTGGCGGCGGCCCTGCAGAGTCTCGCGGCAAGCGCCATGGTCGGGGAAGGCGCGAAAGAGTTCGGCATAGGCGCGGGCGGCGGCGGCGTGGCGGCGGTGCGGGGGGCTGGCCAGGATGCGCCGGCGGAGGGTGCGTTCCAGTTCGAACTGGGCGAGGCGAGACGGGTCCGTCATGTGGCGACCTCCCGGAAGACGCGCTCGACGAGCGGCATGACCTTCTCCATCGTGTGATTGTGGACGTAGTACTCGCGGGTGTTGCGCGACGCCCGGCACCATCGCTGGCGGTCGGTCAGCAGGTCGCGAAGGGCGGCGATGAGGCCGGGGGCATCGGATGCGACGCAGCCGAGGTCGCGCTGCGCGACCAGGCCGTCGGGGTCGACGGTGGAGACGACGGGCAGGCCGTGGCTCCAGGCCTCCAGGAAGGTGTTGGGGAAGCCCTCGTGGTCGGAGGTGCACAGGAGGCAACTGGCGCGCTTGTAGAAGGCAGGCATCTGCTCGCGGATGATCCGGCCATGCAGGACGACGTTGGGGATGGCGGCGGCGCGGCGATGGAGGTCTTGCACGTAGGGGCGCTGTTCCTCGAAGGAGCCTGCGACGTTGAAGGTGAGATGGGGCATGGCCTGCGCGACGGTGAGCAGGATGTCGAGGCGCTTGACCTCGACGATCCGGCCCACCCAGGCGACGCGGATGGAGCCGGGGACCGGCGGGGCGGGATCGACGTAGTCGCCGGGGCCGGGGCACGGCATGGGGATGACGATGGAGTCGACGTGAAAGCCGTTGCGGAGCATCTGTTGCTGGCGGCGGGTCTGGACGGTGACGCGATCGGCGTGGCGAAGTCCGTAGCGATAGAGGAGTCGCTGGCGGAGGGAGGTCATGTGCGGCAGGCGCGGGTCGCAGTCCGGTTCGCTGGCGACGGAGTAGACCAAGCGGCGGCGGTGCCGGCGGCACCAGAGGGCGACCTGGCCGGTCACGACCTCGCCGCAGTTCTGGTAGTAGACATCGGCATCGGCCAGGCGGAGGGCGCGGTTCAGCGCGGTCCAGCGGGGGTGAAAGAAGCGGACGGCCGGCAGGCCGGCGTCACGGGGGCAGATGGGGATGATGCGAACGCCGTCGACGGTGCGGTCGCCCTGGCCTTCCTCCCAGGTGAGCAGACTGACGGGGTAGCCGCGGTCAGCGAGCGAGCGGGCGGTCAGACTGGTTTGCCATTCGACGCCGCCGGTCCGGCCGGTATGGCCGCCGGTGAGGGCGCCGTAGGCGTCGTGCGAGACGATGGCGATGCGCGGCGCATGTGCGTGACAGAACCCCCCGTTCAACAACGCGTCGATCCGGTGATGCGGATCGCATCTATGAGACTATATACCGGCATGCCGCACGACGCGGCGGCGGTACAGCAGCGTTATGTATGCCTGTAGCGACCGCTCCACGTAACTCTCCATGCTGAAGCGGGCGCTGTCTTGCGCGCGGTGTCGGCCAGGCGGGACCGCAGGTCCGCGTCGCGGAGCAGGCACGCCAGGTGGTGGGCCAGGGCTGCGACGTCGTCGCGGGCAAAGAGCAGGCCGTTGTGGTTATGGCGCAGCAGGTCCGGGATCCCGCCCGCGCGGGCGGCGACGCACGGCAGGCCGGCTGCCATGGCCTCGGTCAGGGCCAGGCCCTGGCCGTCGGAGGCGCGAGGGGAACGCAAAGATGTCGCTGGCCTTGAGAATGCCCGGGATGTCGGCGCGCTGTCCCACGAAGTGCACGCGGCTTTCGATGCCGTGACGCGCGGCAAGGCCGCGCAGCCGGGCGGCCAAGGGTGTCTCTTCGGGACGGCTCATGCTGCCGACCAGCAACAGGTGCACGTGATTGGCGCGGCTGCACGCGAGGGCGAAGGCCTCGACGAGGAGGTCCCAGCCCTTGAGGGGCACCGCGCGGCCGACCGAGGTAATCAGCAGGTCGGACTGGCCCAGACCCAGTTCGGCGCGGATGGGGCCGGGCGAGGCCCGCTCGTAGAGCTGCAGGTCGACGGGAACGGGCACGACCTGCACCTTGCTCGCGGCGACGCCGAGGTCGAGCAATTCGCGGCGGACGGGGCGGGAGATCGCCCAGACGCGGGTGGCCAGGCCGCAGGAGATGCGAAGGCTGGGGGTCCAGCGGTACAGGCCGCGGGGGGCGATGCCCTGCTCGTACCTGCGCGACATGGCCAGGGCCGACCAGATCCGCACCGGCACGCGGGCCAGGCTAGCGGCGATCAGCGGGCTGGTGTGGACGTTGTGGCAATGGAATATGTCGCAGTGAAGGTCCAGCAGCAGGTGGCGGGTGCGGGCGATGCAGGCGGGGTCGATCGTGCGGGCCGGTCGCGGCTGGAGGATGATCCGGCAGCCGGCGTCCTCGAAGGGTCGCCGGAGGGAGGCGCCGTCGGGGAGGCGGGTCCAGACCATGCAGGTCCGCCAGCCTTGGTGGCTGCAGGCGCGAACGACCTCGACGAAGCGCTGCCACTTGGAGTTGGGCGATTGTGGGCAGCCGGCCCAGTATTGGACGATGGTGATGCGGTGGCGGCCAGGGTGGGAACGTTCGCAGATCATGCGGCTACCCCCATGCGACTCCGGATGCCCAATCGAACGTTCGCGGGCAGGACGTAGAACCAGTACAGGACGATCAGCACCGCGCCTCCCGAGGCTGCGCCCACCAGCAGGGCCAGGCCGGGCTGATCGGGGAAGGCCTGTCGCGCGGCCAGCAGGCAGAGGGAGTAAGGGATGTTGGCCAGCAAGGGGCCGGGCCAGGATTCAAGGAAGTATCGTGAGATCGACAGGTGCAGCGACCGGCAGGCGTACCAGGGCATGTAGAGGCCGTTGGCAATGCCCAGGGGGATGACGACGGCCAGGGCGGCGCCGGCCAGACCCCAGTGGAGCCAGCCGAGGGCGAGGATCGCCATCGCGACGGCGGCCAAGGCGGCCAGGAGGTTGGCGATCGCCGCGCGGCCGTGCCAGTTGAGCCCGGCCAGGATGTTCCAGAGGGGCTGCTGCACCATGGGTATGAGGTGGCCGAGGGCGAGGATGGCCAGGACGCGGCCGCAGGCGTAGTCGGCGCCCATCCACAGGCGGAGGATCGGGTCGCCGAGGATCGCCAGCAGCAGGACCATCGGCAGCGACATGTAGGCGCCGTAGCGGGTGGTCTGCACGAGGAAATGGCGGAGTTCGTCCTGGCGGCCGACGGCGTGGAGCGAGCTGGCGGTGGGGGTGAGGACGAAGGCGAATTTGCTGAGGAAGGCCTGGGCGTGTCGGACGAGGCCGAGCGGGCGCGAGTAGAAGGCCAGGGCGGCGGGACCCAGGTAGGAGACCAGCAGGATGCTGTTGGTCTGGTAGAGCAGGAGGCGGCTCATGGTGTCGAGGAAGGTCTTGCCGCCGAAGCCGATCATGGTGCGTGCGACGGACCAGCGGGCAAGGCGCAGGCGGACATGGAGGCCCGGCAGGACGCGATAGGCGAGGACCACGTGGACGCCTTCGGCCAGGACGTTGCCGACGAGCATGACACACGCGAGGGCGACGAGGTCGCCGCCGAACTGCAGCACGACGACCATGCCGATGACGCTTAGGGCGTAGAAGCCGGCCTGGACGGCGTTGTGCAGGTCCCAGCGATGACAGCCGGTGATGACCCCGCCGAAGACGGTCAGACCGATCTGCACGGCCAGCGAGTTGCCGAGCAGGTAGATGATCCAGCGGGCCTGGCGCATGTAATCGCCGAGCCTGGCGTTGAGCAGTTTGGGGACGTAGTGGCCGATGCCGGCCGAGAGGATCAGGACCAGGGCCGCGGCGACGAGGAGGATGCAGAAGACGGAGGAGACGGCGGCGGAGGCCTTGTGGACCTCGTGGGAGGCGCGGTAGCGGGCGACGTAGGGGTTGACCGATGCGCCGATGCCGAGCTGGACCATGCCCATGTAGGCGATCATGGACCAGCCGAAGTCCCAGACGCCCAGGGCCGTCTCGCCCAGATGGCGGTCGATCAGGCGGGGCATGACAAACCCGGCCACGACGAAGACGAGGTGGCCGGCCCAGCTGGTGAGGACGTTGTGCGCCATGCGATCGCGGCCGCTGATGTCGGGGGCGGCGATCGGACGTTCGGTGCTATCTACGACGCTGTGGGCGGTCATTTGGGCTCCTTGTATCCGTACCGGCGGTTCATCTCGCCGGCGAGGGAATCGAAGACGGCCAGGTCTCCGGGGCGCAGGACGCTCTTCCAGCGCTCGTCGAGGCGGATCGTAGCGGTGCGGTCCAGCCGCATGCCGTTGCCGATGACGTGGCGGGGCAGGGCGCGGAATTCACGGAAGGCGGCGGCTGGGTCGACGCCGATGAAGCGATGCAACTTTGCGAGCGTGCCTTCGGGGTCGCAGCAAAGGTCCTCGTAGCGGACCTGCGTCCAGCGAGAGGGGTCGAGGCGGGCCAGGAGGTGCTCGGCCTCCTCGTTGCTGCGGCGCCATTCGTCGGCGGCGTCGCGGATCGACTTCTGCTCGCCCAGCCGGCTGGCGCCGTAGCCGCCACCGCGCAGGGTCGACTCGGCGGCATCGGCGTAGAGGGCAGGGTCGAGGTGGGTGGTGGCCACGCCCCGGCCATCGCGGAGGAGACGGATGACCTTGACGTCCAGGTGAGGGTTTCGCAGGAGGTACTTGAGCCGCAGGGCGATCTTGGAGGAGTCGACGACGACCTCGGCGCCGCAGAGGTCGCAGAGGGTTTGAGCAAGCGCGGCGTTGGTTGCCTGGATGCGCGGCAGGGCGGCACGCCACGCGGGGGACAGCGCCAGACCGGCATCGCGGATGGTCTCGAGCAGCGGGTCGCGGTGGAGCGGGCGGAGCAGGCGGCCGGCGTAGCGGCTGGGGATGGCGTGGAAGTCGGTGCCGCTACGGGTGACTTCGAAGTCGATGCCGCGTTGCTTCATGGCCTCGCGGACCTGATGCCAGAAGGGGCAGAGGCGGATCCTCCGGCCGCAGGAGCAGAGGTAGCGGTCAGGGTCGCCGAGGCAGGTGGCCTTGAGTTCGCCGGCGGTGCAGACATCGGGGTGGCCAGCCAGCATCATGCACAGCAGCGTGCTGCCGGAGTGGCTTGCGGCGAGGAGGTAGACGAGGCGCGTCATGACGGTGCCCCCTGCGTCTGGTGAGCCAGCCGACCATAGGGCAGGGGCGGGTGGAGCGAGGACCATTCGGCTGCCCGTGCGCGGGACGTGGGCGCGTTCGAGACAGACGCGGAGCATCAGGCCGATCGCGGCCCACATGCCGACGGCGCCCTCGCGGGGGTAGAAGGTCTGGCTGCCCATCGAGGCGACCAGCAGGGCGAGCACGAGGGCGGCGGCCACGCCGCCGGCGGCGGAGCTGAGGGGGCTGCGCTTGTCGAGGAACAGCCGGATCGAATGGAACAGGACCACCAGGTAGAACGGGATCACGATGGCGAAGCCGACCAGGCCGTTGTCCAGCAGCATTTCGAGGTAGGCATTGTGGGGGTGCGGGAAGCTCTCGCGGTAGTGGGCCCAGAGGAACTGGACCAGGCCGACGCGGGACATCGCCTCGCGGCCGAACCCCCAGGTCGGACGTTCCTGGATCTTCTCGATGACGTACGGCCAGACGAGGTTGCGGCCGGAGGTGACCTCGTAGGTGTCGACGTAGGCATCGCCGGCGGCGTTGGCCCGGTCGAAGCCCTGGAGCATGCCGCGAGGGCGCCGGGCACGGCGAGGCCGAGGACGATCGGCACGAAGGGGATCAGCAGGAGGTAGCGCCGCCAGCGGAGCGCGGCCAGGATCAGGCCGACGATGCCCCAGGTGACGTACCCCATCCGCCCGCCGGTGAGGGCCTGGGCATAGGCGATCGTCAGAAAGCAGAGCACGACGATGGCCCTGCCGCCGCGCGAGGGCACGAGGGGCATCATGGCCAGGGCGGCCCAGGAGGCGCCCGAGAGCATCATGGACATGTTCACGGCGTGGTAGCCGATCTCGTTGAGGATGATCTTGTGGCTGCGGGCGGTGAGGGTCTCGCCGGACAGGGCCGAGTCTATCGGCATCCAGCGAATGACCTGGACGGCCAGCAGAAGATAGATGCCGAGGACGCAGACGGTGGCGGCGATGACGCGCCGGCGGGTGCGGGCGCCGTCGAAGAGCAGGAGGCTCGGGACGATCCACTTGACGGTGTTGACCAGGTGTTCGCTGATGAGTTCGGCGGTCTCGTAGTGCAGGTACGAGCGGTCGAGCATCATGCGGATCCAGCCGACCAGGATTACCAGCGCGTAGAGGATGAGCATGAAGGACAGGTAAGGCGGCATATCCCAGAGCAGGCCTTGCGGGCGGCGATGCACGAGCCAGGAGGCCAGGATACTCACGAGGAGGAGGTTCCAGGGGTTGAGGCCCTGGACGCCCAGGATGTTTTTGGGCATGTCGGGGTGTTCCATGAAGGCCATCAGCAGGATCGCCCCGCACAGGGCGTAGAACCAGTCGCGCCAGGCGTAGACGGTCAGGCCGATGACCAACAGCGAGATCAGGGTCACTCGAAGCGACATTGGTTGCCTTGTCCTCCTACGGCTCCGAGCGCGGCGCGGCCAGCGCGGGGCCCTCGGCTGATTCGGCGGCGAGGTCGGGCAGGACCCATGGCCGCGACTGGTCGTAGCGTTTTCGCGCCGGGAGCATCCAGGACAGCGGCACGCCCCAGCGGCCGCCGAAGGTAACCAAGGTCCCCACGAGGATCTTCAGGTCGAGCCAGGCGGACATGTGACGGACGTAGAGCATGTCGTAGAAGATCCACTGGTGGAAGTCGCCGAGGGCGCGGCTGCTGCGGCAGATCTGCCAGAGGCCGGTGATGCCGGGGCGGACGCTCAGGCGGGCCTGGCGCCACGGGATGCAGATCTGGTTCTCGCGAAAGGGGCTGGGCCGCGGGCCGATCAGGCTCATTTGGCCTGCCAGGACGTTGAACAGCTGGGGGAGTTCGTCGATGTTGGTCTTGCGCAGGAGCCAGCCGCTCCGCGTCACGCGGGGGTCGTTGTCGATCTTGAATTGGGGGCCATCGACGGCACTATTGGCGTAGAGGGCGCGCTGCTGGGCGTGGGCGCCCTGTTTCATGGTGCGGAACTTCCAGCAGCGAAAGACCCGCCCCCCCTTGCCCTCGCGTTCGTGGCCGAACAGGACGGGGCCGCGCGACCCGAGTTTGACCAGGGCGGCTATCAAGAGCAGCGGCGGGGCCAGCAGGACGAGGGCCAGCAAGGCGAAGGTCCGGTCGATGATCTGCTTGACGAGCGTGTACGTGCGGCGAGGCGGGCCGGAGCGGGCCGGGTCGGCTGCGCACGGCGAATAGGCGGTCCAGGTGGACGCCACGGTCACGCCTGCAGTCAGGGCCGTGGTAAGGGGATCGTCGCTGAGCCGACCCGACACGACCTGGTGGCAGACGGTGGCACGGGCCGACACGGCGGCGCGGGGCATCAGCAGGCACTGGGCGACGGTGGCGCCGTGGCCGACGACGGCGGCGGGTCCGAGCAGTGCCGGGCCGATCACGGTGGCGCCGGCTTCGACGCTGACGTACTCCTGGAGGACAAGAGGTCCGTGCAGGCGGGCGGCTGGGTCGATGCGGCTGGTGGAGGCGGCCCAGACGTCCCGCCCGACGAGTTTGTAGCCGGTCGGCAGGCGGCGGAGCTGGAGGATGCCCTGTTCGGTCAGCCGCAGCAGGTGGCGGGGCTCGTGCAGGTCGAAGATGCCGCCGGTCAGCAGGAGGTCGCGGCTGGGGACGCCGCATGCGGCCAGCGAGCCGCGGACGTCCAGCAGCGAGCCGAGGGCGGGTCGCTCCAGCAGGCGGAGGCACGCGGCCGGCGCGATCGTACAGAAGACGGCTGCGGCCTGCAGCCACGTCAGCCCTTCGTAGTAGCGCTGGATGCGGGTGACCCGACCGGCCGGATCGAACTGGACGTATTCCCGCGTGCCCTGCTCGGAGGCGGCCAGCGAGACGAGGTGGACCGCGCTGGGGGCGTCGGGCCGGCGAGAGAGCAGAGGCCGCAGGTCGATCCTGCGGGCCGGGCAGCGGCGGGCATCGATCAGCAGGACCCAGTCGGAGGGTTCGAGGCCGGCGAGCAGGTGGAGGAGCTGCTCGACGGGGGCGATGGTCTGCACGGATGCATGGCTCCGGCGGATCGCCTGCTGAAAGGCATCGTCCGGGGGAAAGGCCGCCAGGACCGTGATCGGTTCCTGGATGCGGTCGGCGACGCAAGAGGCGATCCACTCCAGGAGCGTGCCGGTGCCGTGCGGTGCCAGCAGCAGCGACGCGTCGCTGCGCAGCCACGCGGGCCGGGAGTCCAGGATGAAGGGGAAGATGGTCATGCCCCGGCTCCTTGCCGGGGGCGCAGGCCACGATAGCTGTAATAGCTGGACTCGTACGAACCTCGCCCGCTGGAGCCGATGAAGACCGTGCCGATGACGCGGGCGCCAGCCGCTCGCAGGCAGGTCACGGCGTCGAGCACGTCGTCCCGGCGACTGGTGGCCTCGCGGACGATCAGGATCGTGCCGTCGGCCTGGTGGGCCAGGATGCGGGCGTCGGCTACCGGGAGCACCGGCGGGCTGTCCAGCAGGATGACGTTGAACTGGCGAGACCATTTCTCGAGCTGCGCAGCGAATCGGCCGTTGGCGAGGGTCTCGAGATCGGCGCGGCTGACGTTGCCGGCCGGCACGAGGCTCAGGTGCGGGGTGCCCGTAGATGCGATGACGTTGCCGTCGGCGGATTCGGCCAGGAGGGCCTCGACGAGGCCGGGGCCGGGGCGACCCTTGGCGCGGTCTGCCAGGCCGGCCTTGCGGAGGTCGGCGTCGACGAGCAGGACGTGTCGCCCGCACTGCGCGAGACTTCGGGCCAGGAGCCAGGCGACGGTGCTTTTGCCCTCGCCGGCCGCGGCGCTGGTGATGAGAATGGCGCCACCTTGCCGGCCGTCCATCCGCTGGAGCAGGGCCGTTCGGACCATGCGAATGCACTCGGCGAGGAGGGGGTTGAGGTAGAGATCGCCGCGGCTGTCGGGGTCGTGGAGCAGGGGTAGGTGGCCGAGGAAGGGCGGGCGGCCGGCCGCGGGCAGGTCGCGAGCCTCGTGGATGGACTCGGTCACGCTGGCCCGCAGCAGGGACAGGCCGAACCCGACGCCCAGGCCGGCGACGAGGGCCAGGACGGAGTAGAGGACGCGGCGGTCGTGGTAGGCTTCCGACGCGGGGTAGGCGCGGGCGAGTCTGCTCGATCGACCCGGGGACGTTGCGTTCCATTTCCTTTTCGGTCAGGCGGGTGCGGACGGCCTCGAAGATCTGGCGCTGGAACTGGATCTGCTCGTTCTCGCGGGCGAGGGCCCGGGCGGAGTCGAAGATCTCGTTGAAGCGGCGCTGCTCGGTGGCCAGTTGCGTCGCGAGCAGTTCGCGCTTGTACTGCATGACCCTGGCCTGGTTGGCGAGGTTCTCGAGGATCTGGCGAGGGGTGGGACGGGACGACTCGACGGGAGACGTTGGGAGCGGCGCGCCGGCCAGGATCTGCCGCAGCTGGTCGAGCTGGGTTTCGCGTTCACGGAGGAAGGCATCGGCCAGTTCCGCCTGCTTGCGGAGGCGGCTGAGCATCGGGTGGGACTCGCCCAGGCGCGACTCCTGGACTTCGAGTTCCAAGTGGGTCTTGCGGGCCTCCACGTAGAGGCGGAGCCAGTCGGCGTCGCTTTCGTAGCGGCCGATCAGGCTGGGCCTGCTGGCTGGCGCGGAGGCCGGGGCGTCGCCGATGATGGCCCGGAGGTCCTGGTGCTGTCGCTGGGCGACGGTGATGTCGCGATCGAGGTCGGCCAGGCTGGTCTGGAGGGCATCGAGGTGGACGCGCTGCTGGGCGACGAGCTCGTCGGGACTGGCGGTGCCGAGTTCCTTGCGGAGACGGTCGACGGTGGCCTGGCGGCCCTCGATATCGGTGTGGTAGGAGTTGTAGCGGTCGAGGAGTTCGTTGTAGAGGGTATCCTCCATGCGGCTGGAGGTCTCGCGAACGGTGCGGATGTACTGGTCGAGGATGGCGTTGACGATGACGGCGGCATCGCGGGCGAGCGGTGCGCTCATGGCGATGTCGATGACCTCGGTCATGCCGCGGGGATCGACGGAGAGGTCCTTGCCGAGGCGTTCCACGGGCGAGAGGGGGCTGCCGATCAGGGGTTTGGGCGGCTGCCTGTACCAGCTGGTTTCCTGGACGTCCTTCTGGTCGAGGGCCCGCTGCAGGACCGTCGGGCTGCGGATGATGGTGACCTGGGTGTTGAAATAGGACTGATAGAGCGGGATCGGGCCGCCCTCGCGGTCGAAGACCAGCCGCGGGATGATCGGACGGACGTGGACCTGCGCCATCGCGTGGTACTGTGGGACGGTAAACAGCCAGATCGCGGTGATGGCCGGGATGACGACGGCCAGCAGGCCGGCCAGGATGGTCCTCTTGTAGCGGAGGACCGATGAGAGTTGGAAGGGCCTGGCCGGCGGGACGGGCGGCGTGCCGGCGTAGAGTTCGAGCGGGTCATGCGCAGCCGGGTCCCGAATGGAAAGAATGCCTGGCGGCACCGAATCCTCGGGCCGCCCCGGATCGGATGAGCGCACCATCGTCTAACCCCTTTGCGATACAGGCGCGTCCGCCAGCGGCTGGCGGGGCGTCCTGGCGGATTTCCCCTGGTTTCGGATCTTGGCGGACGCCGGATCGAAGACGCGCGCCGTGTCGTAGTGCGGCGGAAGGGCTTCGGCCGCCGCACGGCGCCCGGTCCAGGTCCAGAGACGCTCGAGGCGGCGGGTAGGCGCCGGCAGGCGAACCTGCTCGTAGAGGCTCGCGCCGCGCGGGACGCTGCAGTGATGGGTCAACACGCAGCGATCGACGCGGGCCTCGCGGCCGATGAGACAGCCGTCCCAGATGACCGATCGGCAGAGGACCGAGCCGGGAGCCGCGGAGCACTCGCTGCCGCTCACGCAGGGACCGACGACGATGGCACCGGGGCCGATGCACGAACCTGGGCCGATGAGCACGGGGCCGATCAGCCGTGCGGCCGGGTCCACGTGGGCACGGCGGTGGACCCACGCCTGTCCCAGACGGCGATAGTCAGCCAGGGCCTCGGGCCGTTCGTCCAGGCGCTGCAGGAGCCATTCGTTGATTGCCAGGTAGCTGCCCAGGCCGCTGACGCGCGGACAAGGGCCGGCGCTGCGATGGAGGGCGATCGGCTCGCCGCGGTCATGGAGGCGCGGGATCAGGCCTTCCTTGATGTCCTGGTAGCCGGTCGGGCCGGCCTGCTGAAGGGCCTGCGATTCGAAGATATAGACGCCTACGGGGCTGAGCCGCTCGTGCTGCGCCCGGCCGGGCCGTCGACGGCGACGGTGACAGCTGCGGCGGACTGGCGATGGCAGGCGAGCATGCCGGCCAGATCGACCTGCGGGATGATGGTGCCGTCAACGACGACGTAGCGGCCGGCGGGGACATCCCGGGCGGCGTCGCGGGCGCAGCCGGCCGGCCCGCGCGGGGTCCAGTCTTCGTAGTAGTCGAGGTCCATGTCCAGGCGGTCGCCGGGTCCGAGGCAGCGGCGGATGAAGCGGGACGTGCTGTTGGCGCAAATGGTGGCGCGGTGAATGCCGGCGGCGCGGAGCCATCGCAGGGCGTGGCAGATCAGCGGCTGCTGGGCGACGGGCAGCAGCGGTCGGGGCATGGCGTTGTCGAAGGCGGATTCCTCCCAGAGGTGGACTCCGGCCAGCACGATCGCTTGCGTCCGCTCGGTCAAGTGAACATCCATCGCGTCCCCCCGTTTCACGGCGCCGCCGCACGCATGCCATGCGGGCAGCCCCGCACATCAAAAGATACTACGGACAATCTGCGACTTGCCTCAGCGAAACATCTACCGGCGAAGTGGCCTCTCCGTATTGTATGCGGCGCCCAGAGTAAGCCGGCACCGCAGACGAATCCCGCCGGCGCAGATGCATCGCCCCGTCAACGTGATGGCCGGAGTCTTGCGGTGATATCCGCGGCTGACCCAACCGGCGATCGGGTCGGTCGCGCCGCGGTCGACGCGAACGTCGAGGCGCGGGTCGATCTCCAACGTCAACTCGCCGGGGCCGGTGTCGATGCGGAACAAGTTGGGCTCCAGGCGTGTTGCGCGACACTGTTCGGCGAGGTGGAAGTACACCTGGACGCTGTGCGTACCGGCGGTGAGGAGCTCATCGTCTATCGTGATGCGGCGGCTGGACCCATCGAGGTCGACCGTCCTGCGGTGCAGAACCGGATCCTTCAGGCGGGTGTAGCCGTCGTGCTGGCCATTGATCGTTCCGCCGTCGGAACGCGGTTGCCAGGCCAGACAACGCGCGACGGCGCGGCGGCCCCAGAGAAAGGCTCCCTGCATGACCGACTGGTCCTGGTCGTCGATGACGACGGTATTGTGCGCGCGGGTGCTACGGAAGTACTCGCGCCAGGCCGGGTAGACTGAAATAGTCGTATGTACCGGGATCGACCAGGATGTCCGCTCCGAAGGCGCGGAGCGTCACGGCCAGGGCATCGGCGTGGCCGTGCGCGGCGATTGTCCCCAAGCCCAGGTCTCCGCAGTCGAAAGTGACACTAATGCGGTCGGGCTGTCCGCGATGGCCGCACTGCAGGAGGTAGAGGCCGCTGTCGGGAAAGGCACGACTGGCGAGCGGGGCACCGGCGGCACCGGCAGGCAAACTGCCAGCGGCGCCCGGCATCTGTTGGCGGCTGGAGTAGCCGAGGAGCCAGCGGGGGGCCTCGGCATGGTCGCCGGCCAGGACAGCAAGGTCGGGGCGGCCAAAGAGGACGGCCGCGACGGCGAACCAACCCCGCAGATCGGCGCCGCCGGGCCCGAGGTCGAGGACGTAGCCGTCGTCGGCATCGCCGAACATGGGCGGTTGGCCGCCTTCGGCGAGGGCGGTGACGAAGGCGAACTGCTTCTCGAGGGCGGCCCAGTAGTCAGCCGGGAACGGCGAGGCGGTCCAGCGGCCCACGAGGCCGGCCAGCAATAGGAACTGGAGGACGAAGACGTGGTAGCCGAGGGCCTGTTCGCGGTTGGCGCCGTCAGGGAAGGTCTGGTGGTGGACCTGGCGGCAGAGGATGCCGTAGCTGTGGCGGCGCCAGCGGGCGGCCAGCTCGAGCTGGTGGAAGTAGCTGGCGGCGATAAAGACTGCGGCGGCCTCCCCGATGATGTGGTTATTGGCGGAGGAGCCGCGCGAGTACTTGCGGGTGATCTCCCAGAGGTGCAGTTGCACGCTGTTGAGCAGCCGATCCCGCAAGCCTTCATCCAGCAGCCGGCTGGGGCGGATCAGGTCGAAGGCCCAGACCCAGTTGACGAGGCGGACGGCCAATTCAAGGGGGCTGCGCCAGTTCATGCCGGCGGCGTAGGGGCACTGGTCGAGCCAGCTTGTCCATTGGCGCAGAAGGGCCCGGGCATAGCGTGGATCACCGCCTGCGCGGTAGGCGCGGGCTAGGACGACGAAGTGGTGGTGGCGGTTTGGCTCCCAGACGAACTTGCAGTCGCCGACGCTACGGGTGTCGCGGTAGTCGAGCCAGGGGGAGAAGCGCAGCGGTGCCTGGACGCCCGCCTTGTGGTCGCGGTTCCAGTCGATCGGGTCGCCGCAGGGGACGTTGCGGCGGTCGAAGAGATGGAGGCGGCCGGCGGCCGCGTGGTCGGCGCGTGCGAGCAGCCGGCGGAGCCAGCGGCGTTCGGCGGGATCGGCGCCGGGTCGGGCCCAGTGGCCGGGGGCGAGGTCGGCGACGGTGAAGCCGTAGTCGTCGGGGGGCAGGCCGTCCAGGAGCATCCCCAAGGGGCGCCGGCGGCGGCGGAGGGGCGCCAGGGGCCTGTCGAGGGCGTCGCGCAGCGCGGAGCGGATGCGCCACGCGGTCTCCCGCGGCGACATGGCCTGGAATCGCCGGATGTACCAGTGTATCGACTGCACGGCTGCCCCGTTACATGAATGTATCCATTACGCAGAGGCGCTGTGCCGTCGCGCGGCACGCCGGCCTGAGCGGCGCCGGAGGGTAGCGCCGACCACGACGAGCAACGACCCCAACGCAATCGCCACCTGCTGTTTGAAGCCGAAACCGCTGCGGCCCGCCAGGTGCAGCAGGTTCGCGCTGGCGGCCAGGAGGAACACCAGGGCCCCGATCACCCCGAAGGCGTCGATCCGCCAGAGGCATCCCAGGCAGATCAGCAGCGAGCCGGACAGCAGTGCCGACTGCTTGTACCAGCCGAACCCGGGATTGCCGTGAATGCCCAGGTGGTCGGCGGCCAGACCCAGCAGGCCCAACAGCGTGCCGGCCAGGATCATCAGGCCCCCGGTGCTAGCGCGGCGCAGCGGGGGCGGCGGGGCGACACCATGCGGCTCACGATCCGCGCATCGGAAACACAGGTGCCGGATCGCGGGTCGGCCCGCGACATAGTCCGCCAGGATGCACACGCGTGCAGCCTGTCCGCACACCGCACATACGTTAGTGACCGAGTCCATGCAAGAACCTAAGATCCCCGTGAAGAAACGATCCATAGAACACTATCCACGGGGGGTAGAGGGGTCAATGAAACGGGGGCCACGCCTGGCCCGGTTCTGGTTGCGGGGGCAGCCTTGATCGAGAGGCGGGATGGATGCAGCGGCGCATCGTCCGGCGTTTGCCTTTCCGGGGCAAGCGGTTAAGGTATTACGTAGGCCGGATCGGGTCGCCCGAGGGGCGGGTGTTGGCGGAAAGGTGAACGATGAGCGTCTGCGACGAACGACTGCTGATTCTGGACGGGGCGTGCGGCAGCAACATCCAGCAGATGAGGCTGCCGGCGAGCGCCTGGGGTGCGTGCGAGGGGTGCAATGAGTACCTGAACCTCTCGGCGCCGGAGGCGATCGTTGCGCTACACGCGTCGTTCATCGAGGCCGGGCGCAGGTGCTCGAAACCAACACGTTCGGCGCTAGCGAGGTGGTGCTGGCTGAGTACGGCCTGCAGGACCGGGTGGAGCGGATCAACCAGGCCGCCGTCGAGAACGCCAGGAAGGCGATCGCGGGCCGCAGCGGGCGGTACGTAGCCGGCTCGCTGGGGCCGACGACAAGGATGCCGTCGCTGGGCCACATCGATTTCGAGACGATGGGCCGGGCGTATGCGCGTCAGGTCCGCCCGCTGGTTGAGGCGGGGGTGGACCTGTTGATCTTCGAGACCTGCCAGGACCTACTGCAGGTAAAGATCGCCCTGGTGACCTGCCGCGAGGTATTCGACGCGCTCGGCCGGGACGTGCCGGTGATGGTCTCGCTCACGATCGAGAGCACCGGGACGATGCTGGGCGGGTCGGACATCGCGGCTGCCGCGGCGGCCATCGAGCCCTTCGGGGTGCTCTCGCTGGGGCTGAACTGCGCGACCGGTCCGGAAAAGATGCAGTCGCACATGCGGTACTTGGGCAAGGTGTGGCCGGGCCGGGTCTCGTGCATCCCCAACGCGGGCATTCCGCAGATCGTCGAGGGGCGGACGGTGTATCCGCTGAGCCCGGCAGACTACGCAGCGGCCCTGAAGGCGTTCGTCCTGGAGGACGGTGTCAGCATCGTGGGCGGCTGCTGCGGCACGACGCCGGAGCACATCCGGCACCTGGTCAAAACGCTGGAAGGCATCGCCCCCAAGGAGCGGACCCCGCAGTGGAAGGCCAGCATCGGCAGCGTGTACCAGGGCGTGGAGATCGCGCAGGACATCCGGCCGCTGTTGATCGGCGAGCGGGCCAACGCCAACGGCTCGAAGAAGTTCCGCGAGGCGCTGCTGGCGGATGACTACCAGGCGGCCCTGAAGATCGGCCTGGAGCAGCAGGACAGCGGGGCGCATGCAGCCGACCTGTGCACCGCGTATGCCGGCCGGGATGAGAAGGCCGACATGACCGCGATGATCCGCCTGTTCGCCGAGCAGGTGCGCCTGCCCGTGGTGATCGACTCGACAATCCCGGAGGTGGTGGAGGCGGCGCTGCGGATCCACCCCGGCCGGTGCGTGATCAATTCGATCAACCTGGAGGACGGTGGCCGGAACCTGGGCAGGCTCTGCCAACTGGCGAAGAAATACGGCGCGGCCTGCGTCGCCCTGACGATCCACGAGAAGGGCATGGCCATGTCCGCCGAGGAGAAGATCGCCACGGCCCGGGCGATCCACGATCTGGCGGTGGGCAAGTATGGATTGCGGCCGGGCGACCTGCTGTTCGATGCGTTGACCTTCACCATCGGCGCGGGGGACGAGACGCTGCGGACGGCTGGGCAGGAGACGCTGGACGGTATCCGGCGGATCAAGGCGGAACTACCAGGGGTGTTCACGCTGCTGGGGGTGAGCAACATCTCGTTCGGCCTGATGGTCAAGGCCCGGAAAATCCTGAACAGCGTGTTTCTGCACGAAGCGGTGGAGGCGGGGCTGGACGCGGCCATCATCGACGCGGGCAAGGTGATGTCCCTGGCGCAGATCGCCCCGGAGGACCGCGAGGTCTGCCTGGATCTTATCTACGACCGCGCCAAGGCCGGGACGGACAAGACCGCGTTGGGGCGGTTCATCGAGCATTTCTCCGCCCGGAAGGAAGACGAGGGCGAGAAGAAGGAGCAGGAGCACAAGCAGCCGGAGCAGCAACTGGCCGACAAGATCGTGGCTGGCGACAAGGACGGCGTGGAGGACGTGCTGTCGATCCTGCTCCAGCGGCGCAGCGCCAGCGGGATCATCAACGAGATCCTGGTGCCGGCGATGCGGCACGTCGGGGAGCTGTTCGGACGCGGCGAGATGCTGCTGCCGTTCGTGCTGCAGTCGGCCGAGGTGATGAAGCGGAGCGTGACGTTCCTCGAGCCGTACATGTCCAAGGCCGACAGCGGCAGCGGCGTGAAGGTGCTCCTGGCGACGGTGCAGGGGGACGTGCACGACATCGGCAAGAACCTGGTGGACATCATCCTGTCCAACAACGGCTACAAGGTGTACAACATCGGCATCAAGGTGCCGGCTGAGACGATCATCGAGAAGGCCCGGGAATATGGCGTCGATGTGATCGGCCTGTCCGGCCTGCTGGTCAAGTCGGCGATCGTGATGCAGGAGAACATGCCGCAGTTTGCCGCGGCGGGGCTTTCGCAGCCGATCCTGCTGGGGGGGGCGGCGCTGACGCCGAAGTTCGTGGCGCAGTCGTGCGTACCGCGCTACCCGCACCCGGTGGTGTACTGCGCGGACGCCTTCGCGGGCCTGAAGGCCTTGCGAGACTTCGAGGCGGGGCAGCTCAAGGCCTCCACCTGGACCGATGCGGCAGCCGGGCCCGCGATGAAGCCGGGGCCGAAGGAGGCTGCCGTGGCGCGGGACAACCCCGTTCCGCAGCCGCCATTTGTCGGGTATCGGCAGGTGGTGGACATCGACCCCGGGCGGCTCTTTCCCTACGTCAACGAGCAGGCGCTGTTTCGCGGGCGGTGGGGGTACCGGCGGGCGAAGATGACGGCTGAGGAGTACGAGAATCTGATCGCCACGAAGGTCCGGCCCCTCTACGAGGACCTGAAGCGCCGTAGCGTTGACGAGGGGTTGATCCAGCCTAAGGCGGCGTACGGGTACTTCCGTTGCCACAGCGAGGGCGACCAGCTGATCGTCGAGGAAGGGGGCCGGGAGCACTGCTTCGGCTTTCCTCGCCAGGCGGGTGAGCCGCACCTGTGCATTGCGGACTATTTCAAGAGCCGTAGCGAGGGCGGCGACATCGTGGGGTTCTTCGTGGTGACGATCGGTGAGCGGATCAGCCAGGTCACGCGGGGGCTGTTCGAGGCCAACGCCTACCACGACTACCTGATGATGCACGCGTTCGGCGTGGAGGTGACCGACGCCCTGGCCGAGTACTGGCACGAGGTGATGCGGGACGAACTGGGGGTCGGCGCCAAGAAGCCGACCGGCATCGCCGGGTACGTGGTGCAGGAGTACCAGGGCAGCCGGTACGGGTTCGGCTACCCGGCCTGCCCGGATATGGAGGCGCATCGGCCGGTGTTCGAACTGTTGCACCCGGAGCGAATCGGCGTGACGCTGACGGAGAATATGGAGATGGTGCCGGAGCAGAGCACGTCGGCCATCGTGGCGCATCATCCGCAGGCAAAGTACTTCGCGGTGTAAGGGACGGTCCGTTGTCCGTGGCCCGTCGTCCGTTGCAGAAAGCAATGGCGGCAAGGCGGGTGAGGTAATGAGTGTTGCCGATTCGCAGCAGGACAGGAGCCGGACATTGAAGCGCTACATCTGCACGCAGTGCGGGTACATATACGATCCGGCCGCGGGTGACTCGATGAACGGCATCCCGCCGGGCACGGCGTTCGAGGAGTTGCCGGCGGAGTGGGTCTGCCCGATGTGCTATGCGACGAGGGAGTTGTTCGACGTGCTGGACTAGGAGAACATCAGCGTGGCCGTGACGCCCAACATCCTCGAGCGTCTGAACACCTCGCCGGTCATCTTCGACGGGGCGATGGGGACGATGATCTACCAGCGCGGGGTCTTTCTGAACACCTGCTACGACGAGCTGTCACTGACCAACCCGGCACTGATCAGCGAGATCCACCGCGAGTACGTCGATGCCGGGGCCGAGGGGATCGAGACCAATACCTTCGGGGCCAACCGGATCAAACTGGGGGCGTACGGCCTGGCGGAGAAGACGGGCGAGATCAATCGCCAGGCGGTGAGGCTGGCCCGCGAGGCGGCTGGGGACGCGGTGTACGTGGTCGGCTCCGTCGGGGCGTGCACGCGGCCTGAGCAGGCGTTCACGCCGGAGTACGCGCCCGAGGCGGAGGGCGCCTTCGCGGAGCAGATCGAGGCGCTGTTAGCCGGCGGGGCGGACGCGATCATCCTGGAGACCTTCAGCAACCTGCCGGAGCTGCTGCTGGGGGCGAAGGTGGCCAGGCGCTGCGGGGCGATCGTGATCGCGTCGTTCACGGTGAGCCAGGAGGGGGTCACCGCGGTGGGTACGTCCGCGGCGGCGATGGTGGAGGGCCTCGAGGACGCTCGGGACGTGGACGTGATCGGCGTGAACTGCGGGACGGGCCCCGCGGGGGCGTTCGACGCCCTGCAGACGATCCTGCCGCTCACGACCAAACCCGTGATCGTGATGCCCAACGCCGGGTTTCCGCGGCAGGTCGGCGGGCGGATGCTGTACCTGACCAGCCCGGAGTACTTCACCACCTACGCCAAACGGTTCATCAGCCTGGGGGCCCGGGGAGTGGGCGGCTGCTGCGGGACGACGCCCGCCCACATCCGCGAGATGGCGCGGGCCGTCAAGGGGCTCAGCGAGGTGAGGCAGCACGTCCAGATCCGGCTGCACGAGCCGGCGCAGGCGAAGGTCGAGGCGATCCCGACCCAGAAGAAGTCGCGCCTGGCGGCGCAGCTGTGCAGCGGCCAGAGGGTGACCAGCGTGGAACTGCTGCCGCCCAGGTCGGTCGACATGAGCCGGATGCTGGAGAAGGTGAAGCGCTGTGCGGACGCCGGCGTGGACGCGATGAACATCCCGGACGGCCCGCGCGCAGCGCCCGGATCTCGCCGATGATCGCGGCCGTGATGGTCGAGCAGCAGGTGGGCATCGAGACGATCCTGCACTACTGCTGCCGCGACCGCAACCTGATCGGCATGCAGTCGGACCTGCTGGGCGGGTACGCGGCCGGCCTGCGGAACTTCCTGATCATCACGGGCGATCCGCCCAAGATGGGGGACTACCCCGACGCCACCGGCGTGTTCGACGTGGACTCCATCGGGCTGACACGGATGGCGTGCAATCTCAACCACGGCTGCGACGTCGGCGGCCAGCCGATCGACCCGCCGACGGGGATCTTCATCGGCGTGGGCGCCAACCCCTGCGCGGTGGACCTGGAGCGGGAGATCGACCGATATTTCAAGAAACTAGAGGCCGGGGCGGAGTTCGCCATCACACAGCCGATCTTCGACGTGGAAGCGCTGCTGCGGTTTCTGGACCGCGTGGAAAGGCACGACAGGCGCGTCCCCGTGATCGCCGGGGTCTGGCCGCTGCTGTCCTTCAAGAACGCGGAGTTCATGAACAACGAGGTGCCGGGGGTGGTGGTTTCGCCGCAGATCCTGGAGCGGATGAGCCGGTGCCGGACGAAGGAGGAGGGCCGGGCCGAAGGCATCGCCATCGCCCGGGAGACGATCGAAAAGGTCCGCGACCGTGTGGCGGGCTTTCAGGTGAGCGCGCCGCTGGGGAATGTGGAGATTGCGCTGGCGGTGCTGGAGGGGTAAGGGGAGATATCCGTGGTCCGTTGTACGTTGTGAACGGCCACAGAAGGCGGTCCTGGACCGCCGGGGCAAATCCTGTACACTCATATCCGGCCGCCGCGGTGCGACCCGCCCGGTTTGCCAGAAGGAGGATATGAAGTGAACAGTGCGTTTTCCCCCCGAATCGTGGGCTGCTTCCGGCCCGATTTCCATTGTCTCGAATCGATGCTCGGCTCGCCGCAGTTCGCCGGCCGGCAGGGCGAGGACCTGGTCATGGCGGTCTACAACCACCTGACCAGCCAGGTCGACGGTACGTACCACTGGTGGCCCAGCGCGGAAAACGAGGGCCAGCCGCGGGTCCGCCGCGTCAACACCGATCCCATCAAGATCATCAATGCCTACGGCTGGGCGATCTGCGGGCAGATGTCGCACATCCTCTACGCGATCTGGACAACTGCGGGGACGGCCGCGGGCCTGAAGGCCCGGCTGTACGGCCTGCCGGGGCACGCCCTGTGCGAGGTCAACTACGACGGCCGATGGCACCACTACGACGTGGACATGTGGTCGTGGTTCCGCACGCCGGCCGGTCACGTGGCCAGCGCCTACGAGCTGTCGCAGAACGCGCGGGCGCTGATCTTCGAGAACCAGAACAAGTCCAAGCCGTGCAACCTGCCGGACCGCGACCTGGAAGGCTACGCCAACATGTACTCCAAGGCCGAGGTCGCCAACGGCGACATCGCCAGCGTCCGGCCGGACTGGATGGATCGTTCGCACAACATGGACTTCTACCTGCGTCCCGGCGAGACGATCCTGCGGACCTCGGAGAACCAGGGGCGGTTCGTCATGCCCAAGGGGTGGCTGACGTTCAAGAAGGACTTCGAGAAGGAGTGGCATGGCAACCCGCGGGAGCGGTACGCGCCGTTCCGCACGTTCGGCAACGGCCGGTGGATCTACGAGCCGAACCTCACCGAGAAATACAGAGACGTTGCCGCAGGGGTCTGGGAAAAGAAGGGCGTGCGGCAGCGGAGTCTACGGGCTCAGCGGCGCGGGCCACGCGACGTTCCGGATCCAGTGCCCGTATCCGTTCGCGGGCATCCCGGACTGGAAGGCTGCCGACATGCCGGCTGTCAACGGCGTGTGGGTCGAGGTGGCTGGCCAGGGCAAGGTCAGCGTGGATATCACCGACCCCGAGGGCAAGTGGCGGACCGTGTACACCTGCGACAAGCCCTTCGACGAGAAGATCGACATCACCAATATCCTCAAGGCCCGCTACGAGTGCCTCATCCGCCTGACGCTGGGCGAAGGGGCGAAGGTGCGGAAGTTCCGCTTCGAGGGGTTCTTCATGGTCGCAGCGATCAGCCTGCCGCGGCTGGCCGAGGGCGAGAACCCGATGGAACTCCGCTGCTGCGACAAGCACGGCCAGCAGACGGTGCCGTGGACCCGGGTGGTTGATTTCCGCAACGGCGCGGACCTGAAGGCCCAGTGGGTTGAGGCAAAGAACGCCACGACGGGAACGTTCGTGGAGGGTTGGCAGTCGATCGCGCCGGTCGACGGGTCCAAGCCGGTGGTGGCGGCATTCCGGTTCGATGCGCCCACGGGCCGGAAGTTCGGCTGGGCGTACCTGTTGACCACGCACAAGGAGACCCCCCAGGGGCAGCCGCTACGCCGCGCGATGACCGAGTGGAGCGTGGACGGCCGGAACTGGATGCCGTTGGCGGAGCGCCAGGTCACCAGCACCCCCTCCCAGTGGGATAACAGCCTGGATGGCGAGATGCTCACCCCGGACGGCGCCGGCAGCATTCTGGTTGCGGATCACCAGCGACACGGCCATCGGGAACGTGGAGTTCCACGGGCACCTGCAGGTCGAGGACGCAGTTGGATCGCCGTTGGAGATCACACACAGTTGGAAAGAGGCGGGCCAGGTCCGCGAGTACAAGGTGCCAGCCGGGACGAGCCGGTATACGATTACCTGCGGCCCCGACCCGCGCGACCACGCGATCCGGATGAGCCGGCCGAGCGCGGCCAAGGGCGGATGACAAGCTGGCCGCGTGACGAGGCCGAGAACAGCGACGGCGGCACGGTCCTGCAACAGCGCAGGACCATGGCACCCGGCCCGGATGGGCGAGCTCTGCGAGGATCCGACGCTATGATCAAGAAACCCGCGGCCCCGGAACGGCAGCTGCGGACGGAACACCTCTCTTGCGACCTGGCCGTCGTCGGCGGAGGGCTGGCCGGGGTATGCTGCGCCATCACGGCTGCGCGAGCCGGGGCGAAGGTCGTGCTCATGCAGGACCGCCCGGTCCTGGGCGGCAACGCCTCCAGCGAGGTTCGCCTTTGGATTCTCGGGGCCACCTGCCACATGGGCAACAACAACCGCTGGGCCCGCGAGGGCGCCATCGTCGACGAGATCCTCGTCGAGAACTTCTACCGCAACCCCGAGGGCAATCCGCTCCTCGTCGACACGATCCTGCTGGAGAAGGTCCTGGCTGAGGGTAACATCACGCTGCTGCTGAATACAGCCGTTTTCGAGGCGACCAAGGCCGATCCGGACACGATCGCCTCGGTCTGCGGCTTCAACGCGCAGAATTCGGTGCTCTACCACGTGAGTGCCGCTCTGTTCTGCGACGCCAGCGGTGACGGCATCCTGGGGTTCCTGGCCGGGGCAGCCTTTCGCATGGGCGCCGAATCTCCCGATGAGTTCGGCGAGTCGGTCGCCCCCGGCGAGGACTTCGGGCACCTGCTGGGCCACTCGATGTACCTGTACGCGAAGGACACGGGTCAGCCCGTCCGGTTCGTCCCGCCGCAGCTACGCCCTCAAGGACATCCCCGCGAAGATCCCGCGCTACAAGCACATCAATCCGCACAAGACGGCGTGCGCACCTGTGGTGGCTGGAGTGGGGCGGCCGGCTGGACACCGTGCACGACACAGAGCGGATCAAGTGGGAGCTGTGGCGGGTGGTCTACGGCGTGTGGGACTACATCAAGAACTCGGGCGGCGTTCCCGCAGGCCGAGACGATGACGCTGGAGTGGGTGGGCCTGATCCCCGGCAAACGGGAGAGCCGCCGTTTCGAAGGCCCCTACATGCTCACCCAGCACGACGTACTCCAGCAGCGCCGCACGCACGACGCGGTCACGCTACGGCGGCTGGTCGATCGACCTGCACCCGGCCGACGGCGTCTACAGCGACAAGGCCGGCTCGTGGCACTGGTACGCCCGCGGCATCTACCAGGTCCCGTACCGCTGCCTGTACAGCCGCAATATCCGAAACCTGTTTCTATCGGGGCGGCTGATCAGCGTCTCGCACGTGGCGTTCGGCACGACGCGGGTGATGGCCACCTGCGCAGCCGCCGGCGCAGCAGCCGGGATGGCGGCTGCCACCTGCGCCCGCGAGAAGCTGCTGCCGGCGGACCTGGTGGCGGTCGCCCGCATGGCGAACCTGCAGCGCGACCTGCAGCGGTCGGGGCAGTTCATCCCGTCCGTCCGGCTGGAGGATGCGGAGGACCTGGCCCGTTCGGCGAAGATCGTCGTATCGAGCACGTACAAGCTTGCGAGCCTTCAGGCGGACGGACCGCGGGTGAAGCTGCACGTTCCCCGGGCAGATGCTGCCGGTGGATGCCGGTCCCATGCCGAAGGTCACCTTCCGCTTGTGCACAGACGCTCCCACGACGCTGCGTGCGGAGCTGCGGACCACCAGCCGCCCGGAGAATCACACGCCCGACGTGACGCTGGCCGTGCGGGAGATCCCGCTGCCGCGCGGGCAGGACCAGCGGGTGACGATGGACTTCGGCGTGGCGATCGACCAGCCGCGATACGCGTTCATCTGCCTGGGTGCAAACGAGCACATCCAGGTCCGCTGCAGCCGCCAGCGGCTCACGGGCGTGCTGGCCCTGCGGTACCACCGCGAGCAGAACGTCAAGGAGCTGGGTGTGCCGCGCTTCGAGTTCTGGCTGCCGCAGCGTCGGCCCGAGGGGCTGAACCTGGCTGTGACGGTCGACCCGCCCCTGGATGTGTTCCGCCCGTCGAACGTGAGCAACGGCGTGGATCGGCCGACCTGCGGGCCCAATGCCTGGCTGGCGGACCTGTCGGACCCATCGCCGCGGCTGGAACTGCACTGGGACTCACCGCGGACGATCCGGCGGATCACGCTGTGCTTCGACACGGACTTCGATCACCCGATGGAGTCGGTCTACTGGAACCACCCGGAGAATGTCTCCCCGTTCTGCGTCAGGGATTACCGGGTCCGGGCGTGCGAGCTGGTGCTGGCCGAGTGCACCGACAACCACGAGACGATCCGCCGGATCGACCTGGCCGAGCCCGTGCGGATCGACCGCCTGCAGGTCGATTTGTTGGCCTGTCACGGGCAGGTGCCGACGGGGCTGTTTGCCGTGCGGTGCTACGAGCGATAGGGGCGGGCGGCCGCTTTGCGGCGAGAGAGTAGGGCAGTAGAGAGTGGAGCAGGAGAGAAGACCGCGGTGAGGGCACCGGCGCAGGACGGTGGCAGCCGGCCTTCCTTCGATTCCAGGGCTGCATGGCCCTGCAGCGGCGGAGAGCCTGCCCCGGGCATACCCGAAGGGGCCATGGCGCCGGGCGCTTCTGGCCGGACAGCGTTGCCCCGTTCACGGGGCATCCCGCGCCAGCGGGCAGATAGGCCAGTGCTTCTAGCACTGGTCCGCAGGCCGTCAGCGCCCTGCCCCCCTGTTGTCCTGTTGTTTCCTCCAGGCCGTTTCAGCGGCCTTCCGGCCCTGGTCTGGCCTTCAGGCCCCGTGGCCGAAAGGCTTGCCGGGGCTTGTGACTCCATTGAGCGCGGGCTATCATACTGCTTCTGTTGTCGATATTGCCTGTCGAGGAGATCGTGATGTACACCAAGCAGGTCACCGTCTTCCTGGAGAACCAGAAGGGAAGGCTCGCCGAGGTGACAGGGCTGCTGAAGGATGAGGGCATCAACATCCGGGCGCTGTCCCTGGCGGACATGGCCGACTTGGGCGTTCTGAGGCTCATCGTCAGCGACCGCATCCGCTGTATTCGCCTGCTGAAGGAGCACGGTTTCGCGGCCCGCGAGACCGACGTCATCGCCTGCGAGGTATCGGACGAGCCGGGCGGCCTGCACGGGATCATCGAGGTGTTCGACCGCGAGGGCATCAACATCGAGTACATTTATACGTTCTTCAGGAAGAACGTCCCCACGGCCATCGCGGTCTTCAAGATCGACGACGTGGGCCGGGCGATGGAGGTCCTGAAGGCCAACGGGATTGCCGTCCTGCCGGAGGATGCGATCCAGAACTGTTGACCCCGGGGGCTCGAAAGGAAGGTAACGCCGTGGAAAAGCGATTCACTGTCATCGTCGCTGTCCTGGTCGCCTGTCTCGCAGTTGCCCTGGCGGGTGGCAAGGGGCTGAGCAGAGCAGCCCAAGGCCCCGGCGACTCGGGCCGCCAAGGCGGCTGCGCCTGCCGACACGGGGACCATCAAGGTCGGCGCCATCTTCGCGGTGACCGGGCCGGCGTCGTTCCTGGGCGCACCCGAGGCCAAGACGGCCGAGATGTGCGTCGAGCAAGATCAACGAGGCCGGCGGGGTCAACGGCCAGAAGATCCAGCTGATCGTCAAGGACTCCGGCGGCAAGCCGGAGAAGGCCATCTCGCTGGCCAAGCAGCTCATCGAGGAGGAGAAGGTCCTGGCGATCATCGGCCCGTCCACCAGCGGCGAGACGATGGCGATCAAGAACATCTGCCAGGAAGGCAAGACGATCCTGATCTCCTGCGCCGCGGCCGAGACATCGTCAACCCGTCGCCAGCTACGTGTTCAAGGTCCCGCAGAAGGACAGCGACGCGGCGCGGCGGATCTACAAGACGATGAAGGCCAAGGGCATCTCCAAGATCGGCGTGATCGCCAGCAACGACGGCTTCGGCATGGCCGGCAAGGCGCAACTGAGAAGCTCGCCGCGGACGAGTACGGCATCACGATCGCCATCTCCGAGGTCTACGACAAGCAGGCGACCGACCTGACGGGCGTGCTGACCAAGGTCAAGGGGCAGGACGTGCAGGCGGTGGTCAACTGGTCCATCGTGCCGGCCCAGAGCCTGGTCGCCAAGAACATGAAGCAGATCGGCCTGGACGTGCCGCTGTTCCAGAGCCACGGGCTTCGGCAACATCAAGTACGTGCAGGCCGGCGGCGAGGCGGCCAACGGCACGATCTTCCCGTGCGGCCGGCTGCTGGTCGCGGACGTGCTGCCGGCAACCACCCGCAGAAGGCGCGTCCTCATGAAGTACAAGAAGGACTACGAGAGCCGGTACAAGGAAGACGTCAGCACCTTCGGCGGCCACGCCTACGACGCCCTGCTGATCCTGACCGAGGCGATCAAGAAGGCCGGCAGCACCGACCGCGAGAAGGTCCGCGACGCCATCGAGAACCTCAAGGGCGTGGTCGGCACGGCCGGCGTGTTCAACTTCTCGCCGCACGGACCACAACGGCCTGACCATGGACGCCTTCGAGATGCTGACGGTCAAGGACGGCAAGTTCGCGATCTACAAGAAATAGACCGTGACGCCGGACAGGACCGCAGGAGGCTGACGTCGCGATGGACCTCGCCCAGATCGTTCAGTATTGCCTGTCGGGGATCACCGTCGGCAGCGTCTACGCGATCGTCGCCATCGGGTTCAACATCATCTACAACACCACCGGCATCATCAACTTCGCCCAGGGCGAGTTCCTGATCGTCGGGGCGATGACGGCGATCAGCCTCTCGCACGTGTCGTCCCGCTGCCGGTGGCGATCGCTGCTGGCGGTGGCTGATCACGACGCTGCTGGGCGGGCTGATCGAGATCGTGTTCATCCGGCGGGTCCGCGAACGCCTCGGTCCTGCGGCTGATCGTGATCACGATCGGCCTCTCCATCCTGATGCGCGAGGCGATGCTGCACATCTGGGACGAGAAGGTCCGGTCGCTGCCCTACTTCACCGGGCACGGCGGTCTCGACGGTCAGCCTCCTGGGCGCGCACATCTCGCCGCAGGTGCTCTGGGTCCTCGGCGTCAGCGCCGTGATCGTGGCGGGCTGACGCTGTTCTTCCGGTTCACGCTGACCGGGCGGGCCATGCGGGCCTGCGCCGACGACCGGATGGCGGCGCGCCTGTGCGGCATCAACGACCGCTGGATGGTGACGCTGTCCTTCATGCTCAGCGCCGGCATCGGGGCGCTGGCCGGCTGCGTGATCTCGCCCGTGACCCAGACGCAGTACGACATGGGGGCGCCGCTGGCGATCAAGGGGTTCACCGTCGCGATCCTGGGCGGGCTGGGCAACAGCATGGCGGCGGTCGCGGCGGGACTGCTCCTGGGCCTGCTGGAGGCCCTGGTGGTCAGCCAGTTCCCGGTCGGCGTACAAGGAGGCGGTGTCGATCGTCGTCCTGCTGCTGGTCCTGGTCTTCCGGCCCAGCGGCCTGTTCGCCCGCCGCGAGACCAGCGCCTTGAGGGCGGTCGTGATGCGGCTCGCGAAGGTACTGTCCCGGTGCTGGCCGCGGCCCTGGCGGTCGTTCTGCTGCAGGTGGCCCTGTCGGCGGCCGGGGCGACCTACTACATGACGCAGATCACCATGTCGGCCTACTACGCGCTGGTGGTGATCGGCCTGTGCCTGCTGATGGGCTACGCCGGGCCAGGTCTCGCTGGGCCACGCGGGCTTCTTCGCCATCGGCGGCTACACCTCCGCCGTGCTGACCACGTGCAACCTGGCCGCCTGCCAGGACGCGCCGCCTGTCGCGCTGGTGCCGATCGGCTCGGCCTGCTGATCGCAGTGGCAGGACCTCTACGGCGACGAGCATGCTGTCGTTCTCGCCCGTGGCCGGCGTTCGTGGCGGCCCTGCTGCTGACGGGGCTGATCGCCCTGCTGATCGGCCTGCCGGTCATCCGGCTCAAGGGCCACTACCTGGCGATGGCCACGCTCGGCTTCGGCCTGATCGTCTACCGCATCGTGCTGGGCACGCCGGTCTTCGGCCAGGCCGACGGCATCTCCAACGTGCCGCCGTTTCCGCTGGTCGCCGGCCTCGCAGGTCAACGGCCGGTCCGCCGTTTCGCGTGGAGAACTACTACATCGCCTGGGCGGTGGTGCTGGCGGCGATGGTGCTGGCCATCAACCTGGTCCACTCGCGGGTGGGCCGGGCCCTGCGGTCGATCCACGAGAGCGAGGAGGCGGCCCACTCGCTGGGCGTGGACACCTATCGCTACAAGCTGGCGCGTTTCGTCCTCAGCGCGCTGCTGGCCGCGGTCGGCGGCGTCCTGCTGACCCACTACAACGGCAGCATCGGCCCGTCCGAGGCCACCGTGATGAAGTCCGTGCGCTACGTGGCCATCGTGGCCGTCGGCGGGATGGCGAACCTGTGGGGCGCGCTGATCATGGGCGTCCTGCTGAACTTCCTGTCCCTGCGGGGCGTCTTCGGCACCTACGACGACGCCGTCTTCGGGGCCATCCTGATCGCGATGATGCTCTTCGCGCCGCAGGGCTTGCTGCGGTTGCCGCGCTGGCGCGGGCCACTCGGGCTCGGCTGCCCGGGAGGGCCCATGGCTGAGGCACTCCTGGAGACCCGGAACCTGCACCGCTCCTTCGGCGGCGTTCACGCCGTCAAGGACGTCAGCTTCGACGTGCCGCGCGGGGCGATCAAGGCGGTCATCGGGCCCAACGGCGCCGGCAAGACGACGCTGTTCAACCTGATCGCCGGGACGCTCGCGCCGCACGAGGGGCGAGGTGCTGTTTCGCGGCGAGCCGATCACCGGCCTGCAAGCCGCACGCCGTGGCCGCCCTGGGCATCGCCCGCACCTTCCAGACGACCAAGCTCTTTCCGCACATGACGGTCCTGGAGAACGTCATGGTCGGCCGCCACCCGCGCACGCGCGTCGGGTTCCTCGCCGGCATGCTGAATCTGCCGCGCACCTGGCGGGAGCAGCGCGAGATGCGCAGGCCAAGGCCCGGGAGATCCTGGAGGACCTGGGCCTGGCCGACTCACGCCGGCGAGACGGCGTCGAACCTGCCCTTCGGCCGGCAGCGGCTGGTGGAGTTCGCGCGGGCGCTGGCGACGGAGCCGGCGCTGCTGCTGCTCGATGAGCCGGCGGCGGGGCTGAACATCTACGAGACGCAGGAGCTGGCCGAGCTGATCCTGCGGATCCGCGACCGCGGCATCACGTGCCTGGTCGTCGAGCACGACATGTCGCTGGTGATGGACATCTCGGACGAGGTGGTCGTCCTGGACCAGGGCCAGAAGATCGCCGAAGGGCCGCCGCGGGCGATCCAGCGCAACCCCGAGGTCATCCGCGTGTACCTGGGGGACGACCATGCTGAGGATCCTGAACCTTGAAGCCGGCTACGGCCCGCTGCGGGTCCTCAAGGGGATCTCGCTGCACGTGTCGCCGGGCGAGATCGTCGCCATCATCGGGGCCAACGGGGCGGGCAAGACGACGCTGCTCAAGACCAGTCGCCGGCATCCTGCGGCCCGCTGCGGCGAGGATCGTGTTCGACAAACGGCCGATTCACGGCATGGCCGCCGGAAAAGATCGTGGCCCTGGGCTGTTCGCCTGGTCCCCGAGGGCCGGCACGTCTTCAGCACCCTGACGGTCCGGGAGAACCTCATCCTCGGGGCCTACAGCTGCCGTCGGCACGGGACGCGGCTGCAGCCGTCGACTGCGGGCCTGGAGCAGGTGTACGACCTGTTTCGCCATCCTGCAAGGAGCGATCGAGCCAGCTGGCCGGCACGCTCTCCGGCGGCCAGCAGCAGATGCTGGCCATCGGCCGGGCGCTGATGTCCAAGCCGAGACTCCTGATGATGGACGAGCCGTCGCTGGGCGTGGCGCCGCTGGTCGTGCAGGGACATCTACCGGACCATCGCCGACCTCAAAGCAGACGGGCCTGACGATCCTGCTGGTCGAGCAGAACGCCCGGGCGGCCCTGGCCGTGGCCGATCGCGGCTACGTCATCGAGACGGGGCAGATCGTCCTGGAAGGCACGGCCCGGCAGCTGTGCGACAACCGGGAGGTCCAGCGGGCCTACCTCGGCAAGGAATACCGGCGGATTGACGAGTGAGGCAAAGACCATGAGCCAGACGGTACTCTACAACCCCACGGACGAGACAATGCCCCGCGAGGAACTGGAGCAGCTTCAGATCGAGCGGCTGCAGTCCACGCTCAACCGGGCCTATCGCAACGTGGCCTTCTACCGCACGGCCTTCGACGCCAACCGCGTCAACCTCGAGAAGATCAAGGAGGTCGCGCGCCCTGCGCGACCTGCCCTTTACCACCCGGGAGGACCTGCGAAGGAGCTACCCCTACGACATGTTCGCCGTGCCCCTGCGCGACATCGTGCGGATTCACTCGACCTCCGGGACGACGGCGAACCCGTCGTCGTCGGCTATACCCGCAACGACCTGCGCAGCTGGACGGAGTGTACCGCCCGGCTCCTGGTGGCCGCCGGCGTCAGCGAGCACGACGTCGTACAGATCGCCCTGGACTACAACGTCTCGGCCACGGCGTTCGGCTTCCACCAGGGGGCCGAGCAGGTCGGCGCGTCGGTGATCCCGATGTCCGGCGTGACCGGCGCGGCCCGCCAGGTCGCCATCATGCAAGGACTTCAAGACGACCGTGCTGATCTCCACGCCCGGCTACGCCGCGGGGATCGCGGCTGGGATCGAGCAGATGCAGGTCCATCCCGAGCGGCTGAACCTGCGGCTGGGCCTCTTCAGCGGCGAGCGCTGCAGCGACGCCCTGCGCCAGCGGCTTCGAGGCGCAACTGCACATCGTCGCCACCGACCTCTACGGGCTGAGCGAGATCATGGGGCCGGGCGTGGCCGGCGAGTGCCACCTGCGGCGGGGGCTGCACATCAACGAGGACCATTTCATCGCGGAGGTGATCGATCCAACCAGTGGCGAGCCGCTGGGTCCGGGGCAGGAGGGGGAACTGGTCTTCACCACGATCACGCGGGAGGGGTTCCCGCTGGTCCGCTATCGGACCGGGGACCTGGCCTCGCTCGACCCAACCCCCTGCGCGTGCGGGAGGACGTTCGCCCGGATGACCAGGGTCGTCGGCAGGACGGACGACCTGGTCTTGTTCCGCGGGGTGGGGTTCTTCCCGTCGCAGATAGGCGAGATCCTCGGCCAGGTCGAGGGCGCCAGTTCGCACTACCAGATCATCCTCGACCGCCAGGCCGGCGTGGACACCCTGGAGATCAAGGTGGAGGTGTCGGAGGAGATGCCGTCGCTGGACGAGGTCCGGGCGCTGGAGACCCTCCGCGGACAACTGGTGCGGCGGGTCAAGACCGTCCTGGATGTCGATACCAAGGTCACCTTCGCCGAACCCAGGTCGCTTCGACACATCACCTCGCTCGCTGGGCGAGTGCTGGACAACCGGCCGCGGTAGACGATGAAGAAGACAATGTGACAAGGTGAGGGAGTGACAATATGAAACGGCGGGCGATGGGAGACAGATTTGCTTGCCGAGGTAACAATGCCCTTCATACGGAGAAACGCACATGCCAGCGAGCCTTCGCATCGCGACCATCGGCGCAGTGGGCCATGTCAACTACGTTATCGACGGACTCAAGGCCGACCCCGCCTGCGTCTTCGTTGCCGCCGCCCGGCATGAGCCCGGCGAACCGCTGGACCCGTTGCTGAGCACCGACCCCGCCCGCCGCGACCAGCCCAAGGTCTACGACGACTACCGCCGCATGCTCGACGAGGTCAAACCCGACGTCGCCTGCGTGTGCATGAAATACTACCGCAACGCCGAAGGCTGCATCGCCGCCGCCGAGCACGGCTGCCACATCCTCTGCGAGAAACCCATCGCCACGGAACTGGCCGACCTGCACAAACTCCAGGAGACCGTCCGGCGGACCGGCGTCCGGCTGACCGGCATGTTCGCCTTCCGCTTCGATGGCCACTTCGCAGCCGCCCAAAAGGCTGTCGCGGCCGGGCTGATCGGCGAGCCGGTCCTGGCCTTCGGCCAGAAGTCCTACAAGTTCGGCACCCGCCCCGACTGGTACAAGGACCGCCGCCAGTACGGCGGGACGATCCCCTGGGTAGCGATCCACGCGATCGACTTCGTGCGGTTCGTCACCGGCCTGGAGTACACCTCCGTCACCGCCCGGCAAGCCAACAAGGCCCACCCGCAATACCCGGGCCTGGAAGACTGCGGCGCGCTGCTCTTCGGCCTCTCCAACGGAGGCCAGGCGGTCATCACCTTCGACTACCTCCGCCCCTCCCACGCCAACACCCACGGTGACGACCGCCTCCGCATAGCCGGCACCGAGGGCGTCCTCGAGGTCCGCCCGGCTGACGACTGCTGCGAGGCCATCACCCACAAGCAGGCCGTCGTCGAACTCCAGCACAACGGCAACGTCGACCTCTTCGCCGACTTCGTCAAGGAACTCCGCGGCCAAGGCAAGCACCTGATCGGCCCGGACGAGGCCTTCCGATTGACGGAAGTGTCGCTGAAGGCGCGCGAAGCGGCGGATACGGGCAGGACGATCGAGCCTGTGCTGAGCAGGCCGCTCAGGCTGGCCTCCAAGCGGTCAGTTCTCCTGTCTTGTGGGATCGGAGCCAATCCTTGAGGGCATCCACCGTGCGCACGCTATCCTCGATCACGGCCCGATAGAGGTCGACCGAAGGACAGACCAGCGCTTTGTCGGCAGCCCTGGCCTCCTTGAGATCAAGGATCGCGGCCCGCAGGTCCGGGCTCAATGCCCGCTTCATGGGTTCGACCAGCGATTCGCTGCGGGGAAGATCATAGTCGCTGGGCGCCGACCGCATGTCGATCTTCCACTCCAGGCCCGCCTCATCGAGGTACTGCAACTGCCAGTACAGGGCCTTGTCTCGCAGCGCCAGGGCATTCACGAACTTCGCACTGGTCACCCCCGGGTGCAGCGCGCAAGCACCAAGAACCTCGAACCCGTGCTCGATCCTCAGCTCCGGGCAGTAGATCTCCATGTCGATGTCGGGGGACACAACCAGGTCGTACGCTACGGCGCCAACGACCACCGGCCTGCCATGGCACTGCCATCGCTCGATCAGCCGGAGTTCACGCAGGATGCGCTCGGCCATGAGTCGCCGCTGAGCGGATCGCCGCAGGATGTCGCACATGGACGCCTCGCTTCCCTACCCGACCCAGGTCCACTGATCGTGCCGCTCCATCCTCGCCTGGCCCTCGTAGCACAACTGCGCCAGGGCGGCCTTCATCGTCACGATCATGTGCTTGGGGGCCTCGGGCGGCTGCCAGTGGAGGATCTGCCGGCAACACTCCAGCGCCAACCCCTCCGGCTCGCTCACGCCACCCTTCACGGACCTGCAAACGACATCCATGATGTCATCCACCCGCCGGATCGCCCCGTCAATCTCCCGGTCAATCTGGCAACCTCGCAGCACGTTGTGGTGCCCCATCACTACCAGCGACGGCCTCAGGTCCTTGAGCTTCTGCAGGTTCTGCCGCTGCGAGCGGATGTCCGTCAGCAGACCCAGCCACCGCCCGGACTCCGTGCAGCCCTGGATCATGTCGCCTGCGATCACCACCTTGTCCCTTTCGCGGTAGAGCAGGATGTGCCCCGCGCAGTGCCCTGCTACGTGCCACACCCGCCACGTCGCGTCCGGCAGTTCGATCGTGTTCTCGTTCCAGATGATCTGGTCGATCTTCATCGGCGCGGGCTGGCCCGCCTCGAACCTCGCGAAGTTCCCGTTGCTCGGCTCGCCATACGCGAACTCCGGCACGATGAACCGCGTCCACCGCTGGCTCAACTCCCACCCGCAGTAGATATGCGACACCACCTTCGCCCCGCTCGCCCAGGCCCGCAGTTCCGCCGTCGCGCCGTAATGGTCCCAGTGCTCATGCGTGATGACAATGTACCGGAAGTCCCCCGCCGACCAGCCGTTCTCCTCCAGCGTGCGGATCACTCCCGGCCCGTGCCCGGGCTGGCCCGTGTCAACCAGCATGGCCGCGCCCCTGCGACCGCAGATGTACAGGTTTGTGTAATGCTCCCCCTCCGCGACCTCTCGCAGTACAGCCAGACTGTCATCCAGGGGCTCATATCGAAACGTCCGATTCTCCGGCATGCCGACTCTCCCTCATTTCATCGCCGGGTGCCACCGGCAGCCATGTCCCGAGCGAAGCCAGGGGATTGCCTGCCAGTGCTCCTGTACGCGAAACAGTCCTTCATTCCTTCGCCGGCTGCGTCGCCTGCGTCGACTCGATCCGCTTGAGCGTCTCCAGCGAGATCTCGTCGAACTGCCGCGCCAGGCGCCGCCCCGCCCATGTCCGGGTAGAGGTCCTTGTGCTGGCGGATGACCTTCAGGATCTTGTTGGGGTCCTCGTCCCGCAGCTGCACCGAACACTGCAGGGACCGCAGGATCGCCTGCCACCACGCCTCGCTCCGCGGCGTCGCCCGGCGCCAGAATGTCCATGTACGCCTGCCGCGCCTCGGGCCACTTCCGCAGGTCGAACAAACAGCTCGCCCGCCCCTCCAGCACCCCCCCGTCCCGCGCCTGCCCGCCCGACCGCTCCGCATCCTGCTGATAGAGGTCCTCGAACACCCCCAGCGCCTGCTCGGCCTGGTCCGCCTGCAGCAGCGAGCGCGCCAGCCGGTACCGGATCGCATACCGCTGCTCCTGCGTCATTGCGTCCGCGTGTGCCGCCGCCCACGTGTCCAGCTGCCCCGCCAGACCCACCGCCAGCGCCGAGTACCTCCCCGCCTGCTCGCTCCGCCCGAGCTTCCGCTGCTGCTCGATCTCCCGCTGCATATCGCCCAGCAGCCGCGCCAGCAAGGGCCCCGCCGCGTCCGGCCGCGCCGACATGAACTGCTCGACCAGCGGCTTCGCCTGGTCGATCTTGCCCGCCTTCTCCAAGGCCTGGATTCGAACGTTCAGCAGGCTCCGCCAGAAGCGCCGGGTCCTGCCGCCACCGCCCCTCCGCCCCTTCCAGCAACTTCAGCGCCCGGTCCGCGTCCCCCAGCGTGTCAATGCTCAGCCGCGCCGCCTCCAGAAGCAGCCGCGCCGCCAGCACGTTCGGCCCCGCCGGCTGCGTGGCCATCGCCCGGCTGGTTGCCGCCGCAACCGGTTCGTCGGCCACCTTGCCCGCCAGCTCCACCGCCTCGCGGATCACCGCCTCCGCCTCCGCCCGCGCCTTGTCCTTCTCACTGGCCGCCGCGGCAAACCGCAGCTTCCCCGAAACCGCCAGGATACGCCCCACCACCGCCAGCCCATACTGCCTGCTGTCCTTCGGGATCACCCCGAACAGCTCCGCCGCCCGGTCGTAGCGCCCCTCGCGAAGGTTCGCCTCCGCCACCAGCGGCAGCCACGCCTGCCTGTACTTCTCCACCTGCGGATCGCTCGACCGCAGCAGCATGTCCCCCACGTCCGTCAGCAGCCCCCGCGTCGTCGCATCCTCCAGCACGTCCTGCTGTTTGGCCAGCAGCGACAGCCCCGTCAGCATCGCCTGCGGCGCCCGCTTGTCCCTCCCGTAATCCCGCGAAAACCGCAGGTACTCCTGCGCCGCTGGCAGTGGCTGGTTGAGCTCCTGCAGGCACGCCGCCTTGAAGAACACCGCGTCCTGCTTGAGGAAGTCGCTCCTGGCCGCCTCATCGCGGTCCAACGAATCCGCCGCCCCCAGCGCCTGCTCGAACTTGCGCTCGCGAATCCACCGCGCAGCATAGACCGCCTTGGCAAACGGCGGCAGCCCCGCCACCCCCGCCACCTCCTCCAGCCGGTCCCCCACCATCTGGTAGATGCCCTGCCGCGAGTCCCCCGACTCAGCCGCCAGCGCCGCCAGCGCGTCGAACCGCTGACTGGCAAACGACGCCTGGGCCGCACGGTTCTTGTCCGCCGCCGCATCCGACGCCAGCGAACACGCCTCGAAACTCAGCATCGCCAGCGACGCCTTCCTCGCCAGCTTCACCGTGGCATCCAGCTGCGGGTCATCCTCGATCCGCCTCCGCTGCGCGTCGATCGACTCGATCGCCTGCGCAAACTGCCCCTGGTCCATCTGCAGCCGAATGCCCTCCACCGCAGCCGCTACCCCCACCCATTGCGCCGACTGCCCCGCCGGCGAAGCAGGCAGCGCCCAGCCGCCTGTGCAGCCGCATCCAGATACTGCCTCGCAGCCGGCCAGTCCGTCTGCAGCCGGCTGGCAATCGCCGCCATCAGCAGGGCCTCGGCCTGCAAGGCCGTGCCGTCTCGCGGCTCCTGGATCAGCTGCTGGTCCTGGAGCGACCGGATCACCTGCCCAGCCAGCAATGCCTGGTCCACGTCCCCGCGGTTCATGGCCACCGCCCGGTGCAGGGTGGCCCAGCAATGCTCGAACTGCAGCTGCCGCGACAGGCTGAAGGCGTTCAGGTCCAGCTGCCGCGTCTGCGCGGCGTTCTCATCGCCCTCGGGAACCGCAATCTGCTCCAGATATGCATTCACCGCCGTAAGCGCATCATCATAGGCCCGGTCGCCGCGCTCCGCCGACTCCTTCAGACCCCTCCGCACCGCTGGCGTCGGCCCGTAGAACAGCACCTGCTCGAACAGCGGCCGACTCGCCAGGTAGTACCACGTCTGCGCGGTCCGCCCGCCACAGCACGCTCCGCGGCGAAGCAACCGCACCAGCCCGCTCGGCGGCGCGGCCCTCGGCCTCGATCGCCCGTGCAGCCGCATCGTCCGCCTGCCCCAGCAGCGGCAGCCGCGCGTCGATCGACTCCGCCTGCAGCGCCCGCGCCAGCACCTGCTCCCGCTGGTACCACGCCTGTTCAGCCATGCCCTTGGGCAGGCACGTCTTCATGTACTCGGCCTGCAGGTAGAACAGCCCCTGCTGCCGCAGGCCGATCAGGTACTTGGTGGTCTCGCACGCGATCGATTCCGGCAACGCAGCCGCCGGCGCCTCCGCGGCACGCGCGGCCACCGGCACGCCCAGGAGGATTGCCAGCACCAGCAGCCGCAAACCGTGTCCCCTGCCGCACCGTTGGATCTCCGCCTCGCCCATCAGCCGCCGCCCCCGTCCATCACCTTCTCGCCGAATACGATCTCCCGGAACCCCGCCTGGAAGGCCGCGTTGTAGGCATCCGCCACCACCGACATCGGCAGGTCCGGCCCCGGCAGCAGGATCACGGGGGCCTCCACGCCGAACTCCCGGGACTCCGCCAGCCTCCTCATCCGGTCATACAGGTCCGCCATGCTCGCCACGTGCCCGCCCTGCGGCCGGATCTCCATCCGCACCCCGCCTCGAGCGCCCGTCGGCCTGCACCTCGATCGGTGTCAGCGGCACCGTCCCGCCGGGCTGGCCGTGACTGGCCGGCAACTTGGCCGGCAGCGCCCCCTCCGGCGGCAGCCCCAACCCGAAGCACAGGAAGAAGATCAGCAGCATGAACAGGATGTCCATCATCGGCACGATGTTGAGCATGCCGACGGTGCCCTTGGTCAGCCGATCGCGAGCCGATCGTCGGAAGTCTGCCCTTGCCCTCTTCCTCAATGAATGGAAACGCTCCGCTTGTCACGCCGACCACCTCGTTACGAGCCGCTCAGCGATATCGCCAGTTCCACCGTCCGGATGCCCTGCTGCCCGGCCAGCTTCATCACCTCGCGGACCTGCCGGTAGGGAATGTTCTTCTCCGCCCGCAGGACCAGTTCCACGTCGGGGCTCTTGGCCTTGACCTGCTTGAGCCGCCGCCCCACCTCCGCCAGGTCCGTCACAGCGATCGTCCCCACCCGGTAGGACGGCGTGTCCTTGCCAGCCGCCGTCTTCATCGTGATGGCCACCTTGTCCTCGGGCCGCACGACCGGTGCCCGCCCCTGCGAGACGCCCGGCAGATCCACCGGCGTCCTCTCGACCACCGACATCTGGCTGACCAGCATGAAGAAGATCAGCAGGTTCATAATCAGGTCGATCATCGGCGTCAGGTTCAACTGAATGTCAATCGGTTTCTTCTTCGGTACGATCATCTGGCTCACGCCCCCCCTTCATCCAGCCGCTGCGCCACCGGCGGCCGCCCCGCGCCAGCCTCCGCCTTCGCTGGAGCCGTGGCCTTGCTCGCTGGCGCCGCCGGCGCCGCCCGACTCGTCGCCGGCTGGATCACCCCCAACAGGTCCTCCACCGCCAGCGCACAGTCTGCCGCCAGCCCGTCCACCCGGTTGCGGAAGATCGCAAACAGCATCAACGCCGGGATCGCCGTCATCAGCCCCCAGAACGTGCACACCAGGGCGGTCGAGATCGCCCCGGCCAGCTGCGCCGGCTCCGGCGTGCCCCGCGCCAGTACCAGCTCGTTCAGCGCCAGGATGATGCCGTAGGTCGTTCCGAACAGCCCGATCATCGGCGAGACCGCGCCGATCATGTTCATGTATTCCACCCGCCGGAGCATCTTCGTCGTCCGTTCCTCCACCGCCTCATCCATCGCCTTGCGCATCGCGGCGTATCCGCCCGCAGCCGCCGTCAGCGAGTAGTGCACCACGTAGCTGAACATGCTCGGCTCCGCCCCGGTGAACTCCAGCGCCTCCCGGTACTGCCGCTGTTCGACCAGGCCCTGCACCTGCTGGCGGATCTCCCCCGGAATGATCGTTCCCCGCCGGATCACCAGCGCGTAGTGGATCGCCAGCGAGACCATCACGATCGACAGCGGGAACTGGATCACCCACACGATCGGCCCGCCGCTCCAGAAAAACTGGTCCAGGGCGTTGGTGTACCCCGTGTACCGCGGCCCCGCCGCGTCAGCCCCCAGCGCCGCCGTCGTTGCCATCCCGATGATGCCAGCCGCCAGCCATCCCAGCCGCGCCGTTCGAACGTTCAAGACCATGCCGATTCCTCGCTTTGACATCCAATCCCGCCTCTCTGGAACAGTCGTGCACGAAGGCCTATCGCCGCGTGCCACGGGCAGCTTCTCTGCCCGTCCCGCCGTTGTCGTAGCTGTCACCTCGTCACCGCACCCTCCAGCGCCTTCCGCGCCCGCTCCCTCAATTCCTGCGACCCCGCCATCTGCCCGGCCTGCTGCAGCAGCTGCCGTGCCTGCCCCACCTGCCCCAGCCTCTGGTGTACCAGCCCCAGGTAGTACAGGACCTCCGCCGTCCGCGGGTGCGCCGGAAACTCCACCAGCATCCGCGACAGCGCCCAGCCCGCCTGCAGGTAGCCCGGCCCGTCCTTCGCCAGGTTCCACTCCGCCACGCCGCGGACATAAAGGCACTCCGCCAACTGCTCCCGCGACAGGTCCGACCGCATCAGGGTCCCATTCGCCGCCGTCAGGGCCTCCGAGTACTGCCTCGCCTGCAGGGCCTTCAGCGCCGGCCCCGGCTCGCTCAGCTCCGGTACGAACACCTCCGGCTCCGACGCATCGCCAGCCGACGTCGACACACTGGCCGCCGGCGCCGTCGCCCCCGACGCCGAACGCGCGGCACCCGCGCTAGCCGGCGGCTTCGTAGCCGGCCGCGCAGCGGCAACCACCTCGCTGGCCGGCATCGTCTTCAGGAAATCTCGCAGACTGGCTGACGCTCTCGCTGGCCAGACCCGTGCGGATCTGCCGCAGCGCCTCATCCAGCGCGACGATCGCCGCCTCGCGGACCTTCGGCTTGGCAGCCCCCGTCGGACGCCAGTCCTTCACCACCCCGTGAAAGTCCGGCTGCTTCACCAGGTCCAGGAACATCTCCACCGCCTGGTCCAGCTGCCCGCCCTGGCCATACAACTCCATCAGCTGATACCGGATGAAACTCCCCAGGTCGTTGCGGTTCTCGATCCGCAGGGCCGACTCGTACGCGGACACGGCCTCAGGCAAGTGCCCCTCGCTCCGCAACTGCTCCGCCCGGTTCAAATCGTCCCGCAGCTCCACCTGCAGCCGCGTTACCGTCGGAATCGGCACCGCCTGCTGGCTGCCGTCCGCCGCCGTGAAGCGGACCTTCCCGTCCTGGAACCACTGGATCTTCACCCCCGCCCACTGCCGCTGGCCCACCAGCAGCGAATCTCCCCGAGCCCCACAGCACAGGATCGAGGCAAGAAGTCCGCCAGCCAGGCAGGTTCGCAGGATGGCATTCACTGCCCGCCCCCCCCCATCCGCTCCGGGTTGATGAACGTATACGTCCCCCCGTTCTCCCGCGAGATCCGCTTGAGCAGCTCCTCCGCCGGCCGCTCCAGGAACGCGATCGTGTTGATGGCCGTCTTGTGGTCGGCATTCCACTTCTTCAGGTCGTCCACCACGTCCGGCTCGAACGAACCGTCCGTCAGGAAGTAGATCAGGTTCGGCCGCGGCTTGAGCGCAAACGCCCTGCGGAACGCTGGCCGCGGGTCCGTCCGACCAGCCGCTACCATCGAATTGATGAACCGGATCGCCTCGATCTTGTTGCGGTCGCTCGCGTAGACCAGCTTGCCCGCCGGGGCCTCGGTCGGCTCGCCCGCGCTGAAGAAGATCACGTGGAACAGCTGCTCCGGCTGCATCTGCTGGATCGACCGGAGCATCTCCTTCTTGACGTAGTCGAATGCCACCACCATCGAGCCCGACCGGTCGATGATGTAGCACACGCAGTAGGCATTGCCGCCCGTGCCCATGAACTGGCTCGGCGGACCGTGCCCGCTCCCCGAGGCAATCGGCGAGAACGGCGCCATCGGCCCGCCCGCCCCCGACCCCACGCCCGTGCCCACCCCGCCGATCGCAGCGGCCAGCCTGCCCGCCTCCCCAGCCGTGCTGCCCACCAGGTCCAGGGCGCCAACCGCCCCGCCGAAATCCGTCCCGATGCCCAGCTCGCTGGCATTGCTGAAGCCGGTATCCCCCTGGCGGTTGAGATTCTGCCGGGCCTCCAGGGCATCGTCCGACGGCCCCGGATGCAGCGTGCCCCCCGGCGTGCCCCCCAAGCTAGTGCCCGGGATGATGATCTGTTCACGCGGGTCCTTGGTGGCCGACTCCGCCGTGCTGGCCCATACCACGAACCCCATCATCAATAACAGTGCCCCGTGCATGGCCAGCGACAGCGCCCACGGCAGGCCCGCCTCGATCACGCCCCGCCAGTTGACCCGCTCTGCCGGCACAGGCGCAGCCGCATCGGCGGCACTGGCCTCGGACGGGCTCGGTACAACCAGGCGGGTCTTGCACTGCGGGCAGGCGATCTTGGCACCAGCCGGCGCTTCCACCGACAGGATCGCCCCGCATCCCTGGCATTTCAATTCGACAGCCATGGTGCCCCTTCGCCTGCGATACCGGACACCAAAGTACCCCTTTTAACCAAAGCCGTCAACGCAGGTTACGGCCGCAATCCCCCGGCCTCCCGCACGGCACCAATTGCCCACCCGCCGCCTCCCCTCGCTCGCGGGCCCTATGGACTGCGGCGGCCCTGACGCCGCCTTGGATGCCAGGACCGCCGCTCTCTCATGCACTTGTTTACTGCTCCATTCTCTCGCCGCCGGGTGCCCGCGCTGTCTGCGGGCGTGCTGCCGCCACGGCCGACTTCGTGTCCTCGGAACCCGTCAAATCATCCGTCTCGGACCACCAGTCCGGTAGTCCCGCGCCCGGCCGTTCACCTCGTAGGAGTGGGATGCCATCCAGCTGGGTGCCTCTGCAAATAAGGGGTACGACCGTACCCGGCACGCAAGACCAGGGGCGCAGGGTCCCAGCCACAGATCGTATCAGGTGTCCCTATGGAACGATGGAGGCCAATGGCGTCCTGGTTCTACCGGTGCGGGCGCCAGGGGTTGGCTGTCACCTCCACGTGGATGTCCTCCTCGTACAAGGGGTCATCCAGGTCCTTTACGTGGAGCGTCGTGCGGTAGGTGCCGGCGAAGACCATCCGCGGGATGTGGATGTTCACGAAGAAGGACTGGTTCGTCTGGCCGATCACTTCGTTGTCCGGCGGGGGGACGTTGAGGGGCTTGAGCAGGGGGATGAGCGTGGGCGGGTCGTCCCACCAGCCATCGACCTCGCGGCCCCTCTTGCCCCGGACGTACCAGAGGCGGGAGATCTTGATGCACGGGCCGGCTGGCAGGATGCGGGGGCCGTCGAGGTTGTCGGGCAGGATCTGGATGCGGCGCTGCTTTCCCTGCAGCTCGGCGATCACCTGGAAACAGGCCGCCCAGTTGTTGTCGCAGGAGAGGCGGACGCTGTGGCCGGCCACGTTCCAGATGTCGTTGCTGATGTGGTGGCCGAGCATGAGGTCGCCATCCTCGTAGGCGAGGTGGCTGTCGCGGAGGAGGTTGCCGTTGATGGGGCTGACATGCTCGGAGGCGGACACGCACCAGACGCGGGGCGCTCGCGGTCGTCGACCGGCGCGATCGGGCGGTCGGTGTTGATGGTCAGCGAGGAAGTCGGCTGGCCGCCTGCTGAGCGGATGTAGGTGGTCTTCTGGGTCTTCTCGCCGCCGGTGACCTGGCGGCGGAGCTGCGGGCCGGCCCGCTCGGGCACCCAGAGGATGTCAGGGCCGAGGCCGGCGGCTGCGGCGGAATCGACCGTGCCGGTGTCCGCGGGCATGGGGGTCATTCCGGGGACCGGCTTGAGGGGGGAGGGGCGCCGCGAGCCGGCCGTCTGCGGGACAGCTGCGGCGACGGCCTTGGCGGCAGCGGGGGTCCGGACCGGGGTGGTCTGGCCGGCGAGGGACTGTGAGCCGCTATCCGGTGTCGGGTTGGCTGATTGGCCCCATGCGGCAGAGATCGTCAGCGCGGCGGCGAGCCCGACGAGGGCGGCCAGCCTGCAGACGCGGGTCAGTCTGCTGGTAAACACAGCGCATATTGCGATCCTCCTGAAGCCCATTATCGGACATGTCCGCGGGGCGGCATGACCGGAATCCGGTCGGTCCGCCAGCGAGTCCGATCGAGGCTGTCCGTCGTGCGCGCAACGACACCGTCGAGTGGTGCCGCACAGATAGTTCTTTCGACAATCGGGAGGGGTGTAGTTGAGGGGCGGGCAGGATGGCTATGCAATGGCGCGGGGCTAGGGCAGCCGGCAAGACAGGGAACAGGGGATAGGCGGAGACAGTCGGGACGCGGGACGCGGGTCGAACGGCAACCACGAGGGAAAGGGGACAGGTTACGGGGAACAGTCGGCTGCAGCGCATCCGGGAGGAGCACGCCTGCAAACAGCGCAGGCGTGGCGCCCGGCATCCTGCACCCGGGGAAAAGATACCGCCGTCTTACGACGGCGGCTCTTTTCGTACGGGTTTTGGAGGTCGTTGCCGCTGCGGGGATCGCTTTCTGTCGAGGCCGTCCTACGCCAGTTTCTCGGCGGCGCGGCGGAGCAGGATCGGGTAGTCTACGTGGAAGGCGCAGGCGCTGCGGGCGGCTTCCAAGGTTGCTACGGTTGCGTCGAGGCCGCCGGCTGGGATTGCGCGGAAGAGTTCACGGGCGTCGCTACGCCGGCCGTCCTGCTCGAAGTAGCTCAGGTAGCGCGTGGCCAGGTGGACGTGCGGGTGGGTGGAGGCGATGCCATCGCGGCAGGCATCGCAGCCGGGGCAGTAGTTCAGGCCCATGGCCAGGACGGTCTTGCGGAGGTCGTCGATCTCGGCGGGGGTCATGGGCTTCTTGAAGGAGCGGCCCACCGTGGTGTTGGCGTCGAGCTGCTTGAAGTTCTCCATGGCTGAGCAGATGGTGGCGATCCGCTCGTCGCTGAGGGCGGCCTTGATGACGGCCTGTTGGACGGAGAGGTCGCCGACGGTCTTGGCAGCGGTTTCCTTCTTGATGCCGCGGAGGGTCTTCATGGCGACCAGGCCGACGCCGGCCTTGTAGCAGACATCCATGGCCTCTTGGAGTTTCTTGGATTCCTCGACCATCAGGGGGCTGTAGGGGAACATGATGGCGTCGATAAAGCCGCTTTCGGCGGCGGCGGTGAGCAGCTCGGGGGCCTTGCCTTCGTGGCAGGAGAAGCCGAAGAACTTAACCTTGCCGCTCTTCTTGAGCTTCTCGGCGACGGCCTTGAGGGCGCTGTCCTTGAAGGCCTCGGGCTTGTCGAGGCCGTGAGAGAAGTAGAGGTCGATCACGTCGGTCTTGAGGCCCGCGAGGCGCGTATCGAGGTTGGTCAGCATGTCCTCGGGCTTGCCGCCCTGCTTGGTGACCAGGAAGAAGTCCTTGCGCTTGCCGGACTTTTCGAACCACTCGCCGATGGCCACTTCGCTCTTGCCCTTGCCGTAGGAGGCGGCGGTGTCGAGGTAGCGGACGCCGACGTCGTAGGCATGGTCCAGCAGGCGGGGGGTCGGGGGCTTGCCGCAACCCATGTTGACCGCACTGACCTTTACGCCGGTCTTGCCGAGCGGCCTGGAGGGCAGGGGGCCCATCGGCTGGGTGGCGGGCGCGGCCTCGGCGGCGGGGGCGGTAGCGGGTGCCTCGGCGGCCCGCAGGATCGATCCGGTGGCAGCCAGGGCGGCGGCGGCGGTCCCGGCCTTGAGGACATTACGACGACTGAGACTCATGTCAGACACAAAAGACTCCTTTGACCTTGGTTCGGTCGTACCCTTGTATATCGAACTGTTCTCCCCGAAGACGTTCGGGGATCTGTGCTAGCCATTGTCACCCTTCACCAGCCGGATCGACCGGTCGCGATCGCCGTAGCCGCGGCTGCGGGTTTCGCCTTCGGCGGTTACGAACACGCCGCGCTTGTCGCCGACGATCACGCAGACGTTCTCGCAGAGGCCGCAGCCGATGCAGCGGCTGGAGTCGATCCGCGGGACCTTGATCTCGTTGAGGACGGCGACGGTGTCGCCGCTGCCCGGGGTGCGAGCAAACTCGCCATCGATCTGGATCGTGTCGACCCCGTTGGCAACGATCCGGTGCGTCTCATTTGTGCCGTCCGGGCGGAGGACCTTGAGGTAATAGTGCTGGCTGTCGTCGCCGCGGAGGCTGTTGGGACGGAAGACGGCGGGCTCGGGGCGGGTCTGGCCGCCCTTGGGGAACTCGGCGAGGGTGACGGTGCTTGCGGTACCAGCGGTGACTATCTTGCGGCCCTCGCGCATGACGAACTGCTCCCAGTTGGTGTATATGGCCTTGGGGGAGACGGGGCAGACCTCCTCGCAGACCACGCAGGGAGTGGCCTTGCCCCAGGGCAGGCAGCGGCCGAGGTCGTAGATCGCCGTCGCCCAGCCGGATCGGGCCGGCGGCGGCGAAGGTGCCCAGGCCGATCTTCTCCTCGACGCTGATCCGCTGGATGGCGCCGGTGGGGCAGACCTGGCCGCAGGCGGTGCAGTTGAGCTGGCAGAAGCCGACGCGGTAGTTCATGATCGGCGTCCAGATGCCTTCCAGGCCGGCTTCCAGCATGGCCGGCTGCAGGACGTTGGTCGGGCAGACGCGCATGCACTGGCCGCACTTGATGCAGCGCTTGAGGAATTCCTGTTCCTCGACCGCAGCCGGGCGGGCGGATGACGTTGCTGGCGAAGGCCTTGCCGGTCTTGGCCGGCGGAGCTGGATGAAGGGGATGAAGGCCAGGCCGGCCAGGCCGGCGACGAGCGACCTTGCGGCGGTCGAGGTCGGGGCTGGTGACCTCGGTTTCCGCGCGGCGGGAGCCAGGCGAAGCTCAGCGCGTCGTGCGGGCAGTCCTCGATGCAGTTGAAGCAGACGAAGCACTCGCTCTTGCGAAGTGCGTGTGCGGGTCTGCAGGCGCCTTCGCAGTGTGTTGCACAGGTCGCAGTCGGTGCACTTGCCCGGGTCGCGGTCGATCCGCCAGAGGCTGAAGCGGCTGAAGACGCCCAGGAACGCGCCCAGCGGGCAGAGCACGCGGCAGAAAAACCGCGGGATGACCAGGTTCATGCCGACCAGGACCAGGAGCATGAAGCCGATGACCCAGGCCGAGCTGGTAGATCCGGGTGTCGCCGAAAGTGGCCGGGGCTCGGCGGTCTGCAGGGCTGGCACCACGGCGACGGTGAAGGAGCGGTGGATGCAGGCGATCGGGTCGAGCAGGCCGATCTGCAGGCTGCCGAAGACCGCCGCCACGAGCATGGCGACCAGGATGAGTACTTGGTGGCGTACATGCTACGGTAGCGGTTGACCTCGATCCGCTGCTTGGTGGTGCAGCGCGCCGAAGGCCCAGCCGGTGAAATGGTGGAGGATGCCGTAGGGGCAGATCCAGTTGCAGAAGACGCGGCCCAGGGCGATGGTAGCCAGCAGCGTGATCAGCGAGCAGACCAGGCCGCTGTAGATCGTGTGGGTGGTCAGGGCGGTGGCGAGGCCGACGAGCGGGTCGATCTCCAGGAACTTGCTGATCCAGGTGATGAGTGCGCGGGTTGTCAGCCAGGGCGACGTACGTGGCGACGGCGAAGAGGCCCAGGAAGGCGGCGAAGAAGAAGGCCTGGGAGAGGATGCGGGCGGTGGTGATGCGGAGGGGGCCGCTGCCGATTGTGCGGTTGTCGGCCTGGGTTTGGTTTCGGTCTGAGGCATCCTCTATGACTCCACGGTTGGCACGCCCGCAAACGGCGAGGGTGCGGCACCCGGTTCCTGCTTCCGCTGACAGTTGACTGCTGACAGTCGACCGCCGTTCATACATTCACTTCCTGGACCAGTCCGCGGTTTTTGTAGTCCTTCCAGTCGCGCTGGCCGAAGCGCTTGACGCCCTTGCCGGGGCCGAACTTGTCCTGGGCGTACTGGAGGTAGGTCAGGGTGGCTGGGTCGCGCTCCAGGAGGTTCTCGTAGCACCAGGCGTCGGCGGCGACTTGGTCGACGCCGGCGACGATCGTGCCGGCCTGCTTGACGTCGTCGACGCGGCCGCCGGTGGGGCCGTTGCGCATGAGGACCCGCGTGCCGTCCTCGATGACGAGCGTGGGGCTGACCATGTAGCCGAGGTCGCTGATGACGTCGTGGATGGCCTGGTGGAACTGGTTGCGGCGGCCGCCCAGCAGGCCGTACCAGTTCTTCATGCACATCGAGGCCTCGCCAAGGTTGTGGTCCTTGACGGCTGGCAGGCCGATGACCTTGTTTGCGGTCTTGAGCGGGTCGTAAAAGATCGACCAGGTGCCCAGGGCCTCGTGGCGGGCGGGGTCGGGCTCGCCCGGGCGGACCTGCACGTCGCGGAAGCGGCTGGAGGAGGGCAGCATGATGGCGGCGCCGGCCTGTCGGGCGGCGTCGGTGATTTTCGATTTGTAGAAACAGTTCTCGCGGGGCCTCGATGGGGTTGTCGGCGATGAAGACCTTGCCGGCCCCGGCTGGCGATGCAGAGCTGGGCGACGGCGGCGACCAGGTCGGGGCTGGTGGTGGCGCCGAGCATCGGGGCGCGGTCGAAGGCGACGTTGGGTTTGAGCAGGACGACGTCGCCTTTCTTGATGAACCGGCTGATACCGCCAAGGGGTTCGAGGGCCTGGCGGACGAGTTCGGCGACGGGTTTGGGCCGCTGGAGCGGGCGATGACCAGGCGGGGCTCGGAGGGTTTGAAGCTGTCGTAGATCGTCTCGAAGTAGTTCGGCAGGGTGATGGGGCGGGGGCGAGCCAGCCCGGCCTTGCCGGTGGGGTCGCGAAGGGCGATGTAGCCGGCGGCGGCGAGGCCGGCCACGCCGGCGGCGGCGCCGACCTGTCGCAGAAAGGTGCGGCGGGTCAGGGGGCGCCGGGGGGCGGCGGGTTGGGGTCGGGTTCGTGTGTGTCGGGCATCCTTCTTCCTCGGTTCTACTTCAGTTCCTGCACCCATTTCATTACGGTGGTCTTGGCGGCGTCCTTGTCGTCGGCGGCGGTGGCGCCGCCGAAGTACTTGTCCTTCAGGAAGACCACGTCGTAGGTGCCGCTGCTTTCCACGACCAGTACCGTGGCGCCGCCGTCTTGGGTCGTCTCGAGGACCTTGCCGTATTTGCCGGCGAAGGCCTTGTACTGTCCAGGATCTCCTGGCCCTGCGCGGGGCAGCCTGCCGCATGACAAAGAGCGTCAGGTTCTTGCCGGCTACCTTGTACTGGGCGGAGAAGACGTCCTTGAGGAAGTCGAGCCCGAAGGCATCGCTCTTGCGGAACTCGAAGCTGCCTGCCACGCGGTCGGCCTGGGGCAGGACCTGCTCGGCCCAGAGGCTCTGGCCTGCGCTGGGCAGCTGGGCGGCGATGGCCGCCGCGAGCTTCAGGGCGACCTGTTTACCGGCATCGGAACCGCCGGACTCGCCGTGGCCACCCTCCTCGCCGCCGGCCAGGATGTTGACGTAGTGCTTGCCCTTCCAGAAGAAGATGCTGGCCCCGGAGGCGTAGCCGCCCCCGCCGATCTCCACCGGCTCGCCGTTCTCGCCCTCTTCGGCCTTGTAGATGCCGAAGGCGTTGTCGGCCTGGCCCATGTCATAGACGTAAACGTCCAGGGACGAATCGCCGGCGGCGTAGGTCGTGAAGAGCAGCTCCGCGAAATCGTAACTCAGGTAGAGTTGCGCCTTGCCGTCGATTTTCTCGTAGAGGGTGTCGGTGTTGAAGCGGCGGACCTCCCCGGGACCGGCCAGGTCGGCGTCCTGGAGATTCGGCAGGGGGCCATCGCTGCCCGGCTTGGTCGGGGCGGCGCCGGCAGTCGAGGCGACGATCCCGGCTGGCGCGACCTGGCGTACCTGGTCGAGTAGGGCGGCGGCGCCGTCGGCCTGGGGGGCGGCGACGGCTACCACGTAGCGATCGACCGCCTGGAGGAGCACGCTTCGGCCATCGGGCAGCGAGCCGGCTGCACGACCCTTGGGGTCTACCCGGGGGGTAGCCTGGCCGGCGGACTCGGCCTCGGGATCGGCGGGGGTCGATTGGGCGAGGTCCTTGGTCGCGGCCTTGAGGGCGGTGCGGGCGGCATCGGGCGAGGCGGTTGCCACCACCGCCACCTGCGCCCGGCGTCGTACTCGGCGATGAAGGCCGGCTTGAGGGGTTCGATCCCGAAGGCCGCATCGGCGGCAAAGCGAAGGCTGTCGGCCTTGAGGCCGTCCTGCGGGAGAACGCTCTCGGCGTCGAACGGCTGACCGAAGGCGATGTACGCTGCGACTTACTTCCGCCATCAGGATCGACAGGGGGTCGCCGGCCTGGGTGTCGGCCCGGGACGGGACGGCCTGCGTTGCCGGGGGCGGGTCGAGAGCTAGTTCCACGTAATGTCTTCCGGCCCAGAAGGCTGCGGCGCAATCGGTCCGCCAGGCCCGGGCGTTGCCGGCGGTGAGCGACTGGGCCTGGTTGGGCCTGCGGGCCGACCAGAGGCCGAAGGCCCATTCAGGGCCATCCGTCTCGATCGCGATGGCGACCAGGGGTGTGCCGGCGACGTTGTAGCCGGCGGTAATGGCCCGCTTGGACTTGTATCGGGCTGCTGCGCCCGCCAAGGTGGCGTTCTTTTGGGCGAGGTCGGCTGGCGCCAGGACTACGGGGGCGGCGATCCGCCTGGCTGCCTGGGTGGTGGGCAAGAGGTAGCCGGCTGCGACGAGGTCGCCGGGCCTGGCGGCGTCGCTGAGGAGTTTGGGATCGACGGCGAAGGGGTTGGCCTGGCGGGAGTTTCGCATGTCCCAGGCGAACAGCCCGGCCAGGCCCGCCAGCACGAGGACCAGCAGGACACTGAGGGCCTTCTCGAAGCGAGAGACTTTCCTGCGGGCATATCGCCATCGCGCTGAGGACGCCACCATTCGTACTCCGGTAAGGCCCCCGTATCGTCGGGGTGCCCCCAGCGGCGGAGCAGACCTTGCCTGCGGCCGGGGACGCGCAATGGCGCTATTCTAAGTAACCGGCGGGCCCTGGCAAACACGGGCGGGGGGGGTTTGTACCGCTTCGGCTACGTCGGAAATTGACAGGAGCCGGGGCTTCCGATAGAAAACATCGGTTGTGAGATGGCAGGCCTGGGGTCCGGACGACATTGCGGGCCATTCCGGGCGTGATCGATAGGGGTAAGACCCGTGATATACCGACTGATGCAGGGCGTGGCGGCGGCAGCACTGATGGTGGGGGCGTTGGGGGCGGGTCTGTCCCCGAATGTCTGGACTCCGCTGACCGAGTTCAACACCATTGCGGTCATCAACACGACCCCGTACCGCGCGATCTTCACGCTTGGCGCCTACGATAACCTCGACCAGAAAACGATCCCGATGCCTTCGGGCCTCCTGCTGGAGAGCCAGGCCAATGACACCACCAACCTGGGGACCTCTTTCCTGAAGACGGCTACCATCTCGCCGAGCAGCGCTCACCCCTGACGGCGGCCTGCCGTCGGGCGATCTCGATCGGCGCCGGAGATGATCAAGCTGGTCCGGGACAACCTGGACGTGTACAAGCAGGCGAACATCAACATGCCGGTCGACGAGCGGACGCTGGTCACGGGCGCCAACTTCTCCGACGCGGCCATTGACAGTCCCGATGTGGCCAATCCCACGCAGGGTACGGCGGAGCCGCTCACGATCCTGCAGGGGGTCGATTACCCGTGCGGTTCGATCGTGATCCTGCGGCTGGAGCAGGACTCGACGGCTACGGGGGGGTTCAAGATCGTGTTTGACGGGGTGATTTTCTGAGACCGGGATTGGCGGGCGGTGCCCACCCTACCTGGGTCGGTGCGCTGCTAGCCAGATCACGTAGTCTTCCACGCCGCCCGTGAAGGGCTGTCCCGCCATCGTGCAGAGCCGGGGCTCGGTCAGGCCCGCCTTGCAGAGCATGGCCATTCGGTCGGCCGGTGTCAGACTGACGGAACGGCTCGCCGCGTTTCTCGCGGACCAGGTCCGCCGCTGGGTCGATCTCGATCCATACGTCCTCGCGCAGGCCGGTGGCCGGGTTGGTTTCGTGACGCTCCAGGTGGAGCACGCCGTCCTTTTCGCGCCAGGTCCGCCAGTTGCCGCTCCGCTGCTTGTAGCGAGGGTGCTCGGGATTGCGGACGTTGGTCACGAACATCCCGCCGGGGGCCAGGTATGCGCGGATGGCCTCGATGATCTGTTCGTCGAAGAATGAGGTCTCGATCCACGTGACGACGTCGAACTCGCTACGGTACGGCAGGTGCCGGATGTCGCCGACCTGGAAATCGACAGAGACCCCCTCCTGGCTGGCTAGCTCGCGGGCCTTCGTGATGAACGTCTCCGAGAGGTCGACGGCTGTGACGCGATGGCCCTGCCCGGCCCAGCAGGTTGCATGGATGCCGATCCCGCAAGCCAGGTCCAGGATCCGAAGCGGGTGATCCGCGGGCACGATCCGCAGGACCGCCTGGGCCTGTTCGACCTGCTCCGTGCGGCTGTGCAGCCCCCATTCGATGTACTTGCGGTCGAATTCGGGGGTCCCGTACGGGTGCATGGGCTCGACGATGCGTCTCATTACTCCGTGCCCGGCTCTTCCTCGGCGGCGCCGAAGTCCTCGTGCTCGATGTCCGGGCCGGTGTCGACGCGGGGCTCCTCGTCCTCGACAGCGATGGCGGCATCCCCTTCGGGAAGTTCGACCTGGGGAGTGATGCTGCCATCCAGGAAGCCCATCAGTTTGCGGGCCCGCACGGGGTGCTGGAGCTTGCGGATGGCCTTGGCCTCGACCTGCCGCACGCGCTCGCGGGTGACCTTGAAGATCTTGCCGACCTCTTCGAGGGTGTAGGTGTGGCCATCGCCGATGCCGTAGCGGAGCTCGATGATCTCCCGCTCGCGGTAGGTGAGGGTCTTGAGGACGTGCTCGATCCGCTCGCGGAGCATTTCCTTGTTGGCGACACCGGCCGGGGCCTCGGCCTTGTCATCCTCGATGAAGTCGCCGAAGTAGCTGTCCTCGCTCTCGCCGACGGGGCGGTCGAGGCTGATGGGGTGCTTGGCCATCTTCATGACGCGCCGGACCTCCGACGCGCTCATCTTGGCGGCCTTGGAGAGCTCGTCGATCGTGGGCTCGCGGCCGAGGTCCTGCAGCATCTGGCGGCTGATGTTGCGGAGCTTGGACATCGTCTCGATCATGTGGACCGGGATGCGGATCGTGCGGGCGTGATCGGCGATGGCGCGGGTGATGGCCTGGCGGATCCACCAGGTGGCGTAGGTGCTGAACTTATAGCCGCGCTTGTACTCGTACTTGTCGACCGCGCCGCATCAGGCCGGTGTTGCCCTCCTGGATGAGGTCCAGGAAGGACAGGCCGCGGTTGCGGTATTTCTTGGCGATGGAGACGACCAGCCGCAGGTTGGCGCCGGAGAGTTTCTTCTTGGCGTCCTCGTACTCGGAGTAGACGCGGCGGATGCCCATCACGCGGGTTTCGAGGGCCTCCAGCGGCTCGAGGACCAGGTCCTCGATGCCCAGGAGTTCCTCCTTCATCGCCTGGATGTCGTCCTGGGCGAGGGTGGGCTTCTTCTTTTCCGCCTTGAGCCGCTCGCGGAGTTCGCGCATCTTGCCAGCCAGGGACTCCAGCCGCCGCATCATCGGGGTGATCTTGCTGGTCCGGAGGCTCAGTTCCTCGAGGAGTTTGACCGCGCGGTGGCGCCGGCTGCCGATCTTTTTCTGGAGGTCCTTGCGGGCATTCTGTGGGCTTTTGGGGTCGCGGAGCAGCGTCCAGTCCTCCTGGTTGCGCTGGAGGACCTTGCGGACGGTGTCGAGGTTGCCGGGGAGGCGCTTGACGATGATGTTCTTGGCGAGGTTCTCGCCGGTGCTGATCCGCATGTTGCGGTCGAAGGGCAGGGTGCCCTGGTGGACCTGTTCGAGGATCTCCACGGCCTGCTGCAGGCAGTAGTCGTTCTCCAGGACCATGCGGCGAAAGGCCAGGCGGGTCAGTTCGATCTTCTTGGCCAGGAAGATCTCCTGGTCGCGGGTGAGCAGGGGGATCTCGCCCATCTGCTGGAGGTACATCCGCACGGGGTCGTCGATCCGCTTGGTGGTGGCCTCGACGAGTTCCTCCTCGAGCTGCTTGAGGTCGGCCTCGATCTCCTCCTCGTCCAGGACGATGGGCTTGCCGGCGCTGGCGACCTTGTCGAGCCGATCGGCCTCGATCTCGTCGACGAGCTCGATGCCCTCCTGCTCCAGCCGGGTCAGGACCAGGTCGATCTTGTCGGTCGAAACGGCCTCATCCGGCACGAGGTTGTTGAGGTCCTCATAGGTGAGGTACTTCTGGCGCTTGCCGCGCTCGATCAGCTCCTGGATGCTCGCTTCGATCTTGTCCATGGCCACACCGGGCCGTGCAATATCCATTTGGCCTCCACAGCTCCACCGCAGCGTCAACTGTCCAATTCCAGATTCGGATGTTCGGATGCGTCCCCGACATCGGGCCCGCTGTAGCATCCGATCCCGACCGCCGCTGCTACCGGCTCAGCCACTTGGGGGGGACAAAGTGCTTGTGCTTCCCCGCATCGTGGGACAGCTTCCGCAGATTGTCATCCACGGTGCCGTCCGCCTGCACTGATCCAGTACGCTCGGCTGACTTCAACCGTTCAACAGTACGCGACGCATCCCGCAGAAACGCGGCATGTTGCAGGCAACCCAGTGCGCCGTCAAGGGTACGGTCCAACTGGCCTCGCTGCTGGCCGGCCAGGTGCAGGTCCGTCACCAGCGAGCCGAAGCGGGCGTCGGGCAGCCTGGCCAACAGGTCCGTCAGTTCCCACGGCATGCCGGACTCGCACAGGTCCCGTAACTGGCGTACCACCTCGGCCAGGTCCGCGTCGCTAATTGCCTGTGATTGCAGGACATCGCGTGCAACATCATAGTAGGCTGGTTCGTTCAGCAGGACCTCGATAATCTGCCGAATCGCCGCCTGTTCTGCATCGGCCCTGGGCCTTGCAACCGCCTGGGCGGATGTCGCTTGCCGCGCCGGGTCCATCCCGGCCCGCTGGAATCGCCGCAGGGCCACCTGGATTTCCCGTGGTTCCAGTCCCAGCAGCTGGCCGGCCCGGACCGCCCACATGCCTCGCTGGAGCGTGTCGCCGGCGTGCAGCGTGGGCATCTGGGCGAGGAATTGCAGGAAGGCGTCGGTGGCGGCCTTGCGGGCCGGACCGCTTTCGGCCCCAAAGGTTTGCTGAAACCGCTGCCACCGAAATTCGAGGGCGTCGATTGCCTGATTCAGGGCCGTCTCGAAGACGTCCCGCTGGCCTGCCATGAGCAGGTCCGCTGGGTCGTTGCCGCCCGGCAGGATCGCGAGGCGCACGTCGAGCTGGCCATTGAGCACGATCTCGATGGACCGGTCGGCGGCCTTGATGCCCGCGGCGTCGCCGTCGAAGACCAGGATCACGCTATCCACGTGGCGGCGAAGCACTTGAACGTGCATGTCCGTCAGGGCGGTACCCAGGACGGCGACGGTCTCGCCGTAGCCGGCCTGCTGGCAGGCCAGGCAGTCCATGTAGCCCTCGACGACCAGGATGCGGCGGGCCTTCTGGGCGTGTTCGCGGGCCAGGTTCAGGCCGAACAAGGTCTTGCCCTTGCTGAACAGGGCCGTCTCGGGGCTGTTCAGGTACTTGGCGGGATTGTCATCCAGTGCGCGGCCGCCGAAGGCGACGACATTGCCGGAGATGTCGACGATGGGGAACATCACGCGGTTGCGGAAGGTGTCGTAATAGCCCGAGCCGCTCTCGCGGCGTTTGACCAGGCCGGCGGCCACCAGGCGGTCGTCGGCGATGCCGGCCTTGCGGGCGGCGATCAGGAGGCTGTCCCAGGAGTCCGGGGCCAGGCCCAGGCGGAACCTCTCGGCGGATTCCGGGCTGATCCCGCGGCCCTGGACGTACTTGCGGGCCTCCTGTCCAGTCGGGCCCAGGAGCGTGCCGCGGAAGAAGTCGGCGGCCCAGGCGTTAATCTTGGACAGGTCGGTCCGGTTGAACGTACCGACGGGGGTGCCTTTCTCGCGTTCCAGGCGGATGCCGAGCTGGTCGGCCAGCATCGCCCGTGCCTCGAGGAAGCCGAGGTTCTCCTTGAGCTGGATGAACTTGATGGCGTCGCCGCCGGCCCCGCAGGCGAAGCACTTGAAGATCTGCTTGGAGGGGCTGACGGTCATGGACGGGTGGCGGTCGTCGTGGAAGGGGCAGAGGCCCTTAAGGTCCTTGCCGGCACGGCGCAGGTTCAAATAGCGGCTGATGACCTGGACGATATCCGCCGCCTGGAGGACCTGTTGTGTCAGGGAGCTATCCTGTGGGAAGCCGCTCATTGACAGCCTGTTGCGTGTCACTTCGCCCGCGGACGCATAGCTCCGCCAGGGTCGCCTCCACGCAGGCGGACCCCATGGGCAATTAAGCAAATATAAGGCATGAATGGGGGGCGGTCAAATCGTAAGTGAATTGTTCCACAAGGTTTTGCGCGGGAAGATGCCGGTGAAATCGCAGGGCAATTTGCGTGCCAGTTGCCGCACGAACGCGAACTTTTCTGCAGGTCTTGCGCTATGGCAGGGCGCTATCCGCGGCGTAACCGCTTATGCTCAAACGGGTATGCGTTTGCGGCTGAGCCGGCCGATTGTCCGAGAAAAAGATACGCGCCGCTGCGCGGCGAGAGAGCAGTGGAGAGTAGAGCAGGAGAGAACGGGACACCTGGACCATGATACCGGGTACGACCAAGGTCTTGGGTGGCGTCGCAGACAACCGCGATCACGCAGGACCGCAACCGGCAGGGCCCGTGGGCCTTCAACATCTTCGAGGTCCGTTTATAATGGATAGGTTACGACCGGAGTTACGCGTCGTCGGGTGCGCGGCTGCGTCGTCGCTGCGTCCATGGCCTGATCGTCGACCCTTCGGCCACTGTTAAGGACTGTGCAGAGTGGGCAAATCCTCGGGTTTCGTCGAATATCTGGCTGAAACGATTGAGGCCGAGAGGCTTCTGCCTCCGGACGGCCGCCTGGTGGTCGGTGTGTCCGGCGGGGCGGACTCGGTGGCCCTGCTGCACGGCTTGCGGGAGGTCAACCGCGTCCGAGGCCTGCCGTGGAAGATCTACGTGGGGCACCTGCACCACGGGATTCGCGGCACGGCGGCTGACGAGGACGCGCAGTTCGTCAAGGACCTGGCTGGCTCGCTGGACCTGCCGGTGACGGTGGAGCAGGCGGATGTGCCGGGGCTGGCGAAGGCGCGGCAGCAGAGCATCGAGGAGGCGGCCCGGGAGGCCCGGTACGCGTTTTTCGAGCGGATCTGCCTGCACACGGAGAGCCGGCACATCGTGCTGGCCCATCATGCCGACGACAACGCCGAGACGGTCCTGCACCGGATCCTGCGGGGGACGGGGCTGCGGGGCCTGGCGGGAATCGCGCCGGTTCGGGCGCTCTCGCCGGGCAGCGAGATCGTGGTGGTGCGGCCGCTGCTGAAGTTGCACAAGGGCGAGATCGTGGCGTTTCTGCGGGAGCGGGACCTTCCCTGGCGCGAGGACCATACCAATACCCAGACCAGCCTGACTCGCAACCGCATCCGCAACGAGATCCTGCCGCTGCTGGAGGGCAAGATCAACCGCCAGGTGCGGGAGGCCCTGATCCGGCTGGCCGAGCAGGCGCGCCTGACCGACGCGTACCTGGCGGAGACCGCGCAGCGGACGCTCGAGACGCTGATGATCAGCCGGACGGACTGCGAGCTGACGCTGAACCTGCCGGCGCTTCTGAAGCGGAGCAAGGTGATCCGGGCGGAGTTGGTGCGGCAGGCGTTCCTGTGGCTGCGGGTGGGCGAGCAGCAGATCGACCGGCGGCACGTGATGGCGGTGCTGCGGCTGGCGGAGCAGGGGGTCAACAACAAGCGGATCAACCTGCCCGGGCGGCTGACGGTGGCGCGGCGGTACGACAGGCTGGTCTTCTCGCTGCCGGACGGGAACGCGCCGAGCGAGGAGTTCCTGGAGGTCTCGGTGAAGGTGCCGGGGCGGACGATCGTGCGGCGAAAGGGCGTCTGGCTGGAGACGGAGGTGGTCGCGTTCGAGGCGTCGCTGCTGCAGCACGTCAAGGAGAAGGGGGATTCGTGGACGGAGTACGTGGACGCCGACCAGGTGAGCTGCCCGCTGGTGGTCCGGCCCAAGCGGGTAGGCGACCGCTTCTGGCCGCTGGGCGGGCCGGGCAGCAAGAAACTCTCGGATTTCTTCAGCGAGCGGAAGGTCGACGCGGCGGACCGGGAGCGAATTGCGGTGGTGTGCGACCAGTTGGGGCCGATCTGGGTGATGGGGATGCGGATCGACGAGCGGGTGAAACTGCGGCGGCACACGACGCGGGTGCTGCGGATGACCGCCAAGCCGCTGGAGGGCCAGTCTTGAGCCAGGCAGCCGGCAGTTACCGGGCGATCTCAGCCGATCCGGCCTCCGGGGCGGTGACCCTGAGCGTCATCGTGCCGGCGTTCAACGAGGAGGCGTTCATCGCGGCGGTGCTGGAGAAGGTGCTGGCCGAGCCGACGTCCAAGGAAGTGCTGGTGGTCGACGACGGGTCGCGGGACCGGACGGCGGCGATCGTGGAGGGGTTCGCGGCGCGGGGGGTGCGGCTGATCCGGCACGAGCGCAACAGCGGCAAGGGCGCGGCCATCCACACGGCCCTGCGGGAGGCTCGGGGGCGGTTTGTGATCATCCAGGACGCGGACCTGGAGTACGACCCGAACGATTTTCCGGCGATCCTGGCGCCGCTGCTGGCCGGTCGGGCGGAGGTGGTCTACGGCTCGCGGAACATGACGCGCAATCCGCGGGTGAGCAAGTTGTTCTACTGGGGCGGGCGGGCGGTGACGTTCGTGGCGAACCTGCTGTTCGGCTCGCACCTGACGGACGAGGCGACATGTTACAAGGCGATGAAACGGGAGTTGATGCAGGGGCTGCACCTGCGGAGCCGGGGGTTCGGGTTCTGCGCGGAGGTGACGGGCAAGCTGCTGCGGCGAGGCGTACGGATTCGGGAGGTGCCGATCCGGTACAACCCGCGGGACTGGCACGAGGGCAAGAAGATCAAGATGAGCGACGGGGCGGCGGCGGCGATGATATTGGTGTGGTATCGGTTCTTTGAGAGGCCGTAGCCGCCTACTTGCCGAAATCGTCGATCATCATCAACAGGTCGATCACGTCGACGGCGTTGTCGGCATTGAAGTCGCAGCGGGGGTCGTACTTGGCGTCGCCGGAGACCGTGCCGAAGGCGTCGATGAGGTAGAGCAGGTCGATCACGTCGACGTGGTTGTCCCCGTCGACGTTGCCCACCCAGTGGCCCAGGTACAGGTGCACCTTGCCGTCACCCGCGCCCACCAACGCGTCCGTCAGGCCGTCATTGTTGAAGTCGCAGACGAACGGGCGGGACCGTGGCGTGCCAGCCAGGTCGATCACCACGCCGTTGGCCCGCAACAGGGAGTAGCTGCTGAAGACCGGGGGCCAGCCGCCGCCCGTGTTCTGATAGTACAGCAACTGGCCTTCGGTGTTGCCGGTGAGCAGGTCGAGGTCGCCGTCTCCGTCGGCGTCGAGAAGGACCGGGCAGGCGCGGTTCGTCGGCACGACCAGGTTGCTGCCGCCTAGCTGCAGGTACTGCGTGGTGCGAAAGTCCGGCTGTGTGTCGGTGCCCTCGTTGATGAATACGCGGATCTGGCCATCGAGGGCGCCGAGGACGAGGTCCTTCTTGCCGTCGTTGTTGACGTCCACGATGCAGGGGGTTGCGCGGCCGCCCACGTTGATAACCGTTTTGGCGCCCGGCTGGCCGACCTGCAGGGCCGTCCCGCCGTCGAAGGTGGGACTCGCGTCGGTGCCGATGTTGAGGTAGATGAAGATCCGGCCATCGCCATAGCCGACCAGCAGGTCCTTCCGGCCGTCGCCATCCCAGTCGACCACGCGGGGGCAGACGCCCATGCAGCCGGAGCCGACCCCGATGAGGTCGGCGCCATTGGCCTGGGCATAGAAGTAGGTGCCGAACTGCGGGCTCTCCGCGGTGCCGGTGTTGAGGTAGACGCGGACCTTGGGGGTGTGGCCCAGGCCATCGCCCTCGCCGACGATCAGGTCCTTGCGGTCGTCGCCGTCCCAGCAGGCGAACGTCGGCACGGAGTAGCCCGGTACGACGATGTCGCTCCCACTGGCCTGGACGATCTGTTCGGCCCCCAGGTTGAGGTCGGCGCGGGCCGGTGCGGCAGTCAAAAGGACCATGCAGGCGGTTATTACCAGAACGCAGGCGGCGGCGTTGCGAAGCGTTCCATGCATATGCGAGTCCTCCTCCTCTTCAGGTTCGACAGGATCAGGCACTGCGTCGGCGTGCGACGAGCAGGCCGCCCAGGGCCAGCAGCGCCATCGTGGCCGGCTCGGGGATGACCTGGATTGTCACGCCCGTAATCGTGCCCAAGGCGGTACCCTTGTCGGTTTCCGTCGGCTTATAGCCACCTATGGACTTGCCGACGAATGTCAGGGTCGTCGTGCCCACGGCCGGCGCCGGGTCGGCGGTGACCGTGTAGTCGAACAGATCGACGAAACTGGTCTTGGCGAAGTTCGGGTCCGGCGTCAGATAGTTCGTTTGCTGGGAAGCGATGCCCACCCAGCCGCCGCAGGGACCGGGTGCGCCGATGATGGACTGCAGCGGGAAGGTGGGGTTGAAGCTGAAACGCCCAGTTAGCCGAACCTGGATTGGCGGTCAACACGCAGTCCCCGCTGGCGACAATGTCCCCAGCCAGGGAGTAGAGGCCTGCCGCCGTACCCTGACCCCACAGGCGGATCGTAGTGGTCTCGCCGTTGTTCAGCGTCGTCTTGTCGGCGGTGATCTTGACGTTGATGACGCCGTAGCCCGAGGCCGCCAGAAGACCCACTGCCATCGCTGCGATCGCCAGAAGCCGCATGGTACGCCCTCCTACGATGTAGATTGTTCCCCCGTTGACCCAAACGACCCATTCGACAACCGAACACAGCAGCCCGTCCTGACACACATCAGGATCGGCAAACGAATCCAAATGAATGTAAGCAATTGAGAAGGTTGAGTGGCGAAATCGGCTGCCGCGGTCCCTCCAACGGCGACTGCACCTATTTCACCACTCCGGTGAAGGAATGTCAAGAGAAAAATGCCCGCCAGCCTGTCCCAGACGCGCGTATTCGCGGACGGACCGCCTGCAGCACGCAAAAAAGAGGTTTCCGCCCGCCGCTACAGTTTTGTCCAGCCCCCGGTAGCGGCGCGGCCGCCGCTAATGCGGTAGGTGCCGTCGCGCTTGTTGACCTCGATCTCCAGGCCGCCGTCGAAGACGGTCTTCTGGACCTGGCCGGCGTCGTCGAGGATCTTGTGATCGCACAGGTCGGCGAAGGCGGCATCCTGGTGCAGGGCGACGAGGACTTTCTTGCGGGCGATGTCGGCGGGGTCGCGCCAGTCGCCCTGCTCGCGGTTGAGGAAGAAATAGGGGGCCTGGGCGTAGAGCAGGGCCTCGAGCAAGTTCGCGGCGTTGGGGAGGCAGAGGGCGTCGTGGTGGACCAGGTGCCAGAGGGGGACGGGCGTGCCGATGGTCTTGGTCTCCATCGTGCCCTGGAGGTTGGGCACGTCGGCGGAGAAGTGGCCGATGCCCCAGCCGAAGTCGAGGTAGGGCACGGAGTAGCCGTTGGGGTGTTCGCAGGAGAGGACGACCATTTGGCCGTCTTGGCCGTTGCGGACGATCTGGAAGATCTCGTTGGTGATCTGGCGGTTCTCGGTGCGGGTCATCGGGTGGTCCTTGGAGAAGCACTCGACGTTGCCGCGGCAGAAGCAGTCGATGTAGCTGGCGGTGGGCTTGCAGATGTCCCAGATGCTCGGGGAGTTATGGTTGAGCGGGTAGGAGCGGCGGACGCCCTCGTAGTAGTTTCGCCGGACATACGGGGGGATTTGGGTGTAGCAGAGGTGGCCACAAGGCCCGCCATACCAATTGTTGATGCGGACGGGCTTGCCGTTGTCCAGGACGATGCTGTTGGCCTGATCATAGCTGGGGGCGTGGAAGTAGTAATCGATGTACTGGTCGTGCAGGCCGAAGAGGTAGCCGAGGTCCTTGACCCGCCGGGCCATATCGGACAGTCCGGCGACTCCGCCGGCCTCGCGGTTGGGCGGCAGGACGTTGGGGTGCATGGCGTCGTAGCCCCAGAAGCCCCAGCCGTCGAGGTGCACGACGGCGTTGTCGATGCCGGTGGCCTTGCGGAATTCCTCGACCGTAGCGGCGGCATCGGCGAAGCGGGTCAGCCGGTACGTCATTGTCCGCTCGATGCGGCTGTTGATGGCGATATTGACGATGGGGGCGCCGATGAGCTTGTTGACGTTGGGGTTTTCGGCGGCCTTGTCCTTCATGGAGCGCCACCAGCCGATCTGCTGGACGTGCCGGCGGTAGTGGCGGGCCTGCTTGACGTAGTCGAAGTCCTTGGCGAAGCGGTAGCGGGCGACGCGGGCGTAGCGGAGTTCGCCCAGCGAGCCGAGCCAGTGGAAGAAGACGCTGGCCGGTTGGTCGGGCCGGTGGTCGACGGCCTGGTAGAGGTCGTGCGGGGTCTCGGCGATGCCGCAGAAGCCGGTAGTGCCGGTATATCCGCCAAGCCATTGGGCGACGGCCTCGGCGTAGCCTTCGCGGTGATGGAAGAGGTTGTCGAATTCCGTGGGGATGATGCTGCCCTGGGCGAAGGGGAAGGTGGCGTAGGCACCCTTCGTACGCGGCAGGAGGAAGTGCCGCGGGTAGAGGACGTTCTTGGCCTTGATGCGGCCATCGATGCCGAAGGGCGCGACTTCGAAGACGACGTCTTCGTCCTCCAGGCGGATCGTGACGGACAGTCCCAGGGCGGGCAGCAGGGCCTGCGCACTGTTGCCGGCGGGCCGGTGGACGGATTTCACCGCGCCGGCGAAGGACTGCCACGCCTCGGACAAGGACGCGTGGACCAGGACGTCATCCGGCTGGGCTCCGGCCATGCGGAACGTCTCGCCCGTGGACTTGACGGTCACGTGGGCAGCGAGGTCGTGCGGATCGATCTGGACTTTGAGGGACGAGTTTTCCAGGACGAGGGGCTTTGCGGCATCGGGACTCATGAGGGTGCGTCTCCACAGCCAGGACGATCGCCCGGGATGAACGACCGGGCGGGTGTGGTGAAGGTAGCGGAGGGGCGTGTGGTTGGCAAGGTGTGGGGGTTCGGCAAAGGCATCAGTCGACGGCGGCGCACTTGCGGATGGTCGCCACGAGGTCCTCGGGGGCGGCTTCCTTGGTCAGGTACTCGCACGCGCCGGCGCGGCGCATGGCCAGGTCCATGTCAGCGGCCGTGTACATCGAGAGGGCGATGATCCTGGCTTGTGGTTGCTGCGAGAGGACCCGCCGCGCGGCCTGCACGCCACTGAGCAGCGGCATGTTGGCATCCATGACGATCACGTCCGGCTTGTGCTCCCAGGCCATATCGACCGCCTCGAGGCCGTTGGCGGCCGTGGCGACGACCTCCATGTCCGGCTGGGCGTTGAGCAGGGTCGCCAGGCCGTCGCGGACCACCGCGTGATCGTCGGCCAGCAGCACGCGGATGCGTCTTTCCCTGGCTGGGCCGGGCAGCGCCTCGGTTTGTGCGGCTGGGGCGCCAGCGCGGGCACAAAGGGCGGCATCCGGCCTTGCCAGGCGAGACGGCGAGACCAGGGTCACGTGCGTGCCCTCGCCGGTGCGCTGTGAATGTCCATCCGGCCGCCCAACAGTTCCATCCGGCGGCGAAGCGTCGAGAGGCCCAGACCCGTGGAGAAACGACCCTGGCCGAGCTTGACAGTGGGATCGAACCCGACGCCGTTGTCGCTGACGGTGATGGTGAGGGAGTCGGCGTCGCTGCGGGTCAGGGCGATTCGGGCGGTGCGTACGGCGGCGTGCTTGAGGACGTTATCGAGCAGCTCGCGGACGACCTGGAAGAGCAGGATGCGGATCTCTTCGTCCCAGGCATCGGCCTGGGGGTCGGCGTCGACCTGCACGGCCAGCTCGTACTCGGTCCACATGCGGCCGGCCAGCCAGCGCAGGATCTCGGTCATGGTACCCTTGTAGAGGATAGGCGGGCTGACCTGGGCGGAGAAGGATCGCAGGCCTGCCAGGGACTGGTTCAGCAAGTCGGCGAGATCCTGCAGGCGCTTGTCCGGACCGCCGCGGCGGTCGGGGCTGTCCAGGGCGTGTGTCAGGCGGCTGGCCCGGTCGAGCAGCGGCTCGAGGTCGTCGTGAAGGAGCTGCGCCAGCCGGTGCCGTTCGCGCTGTTCGGTGCAGGTGATCTCGGCCACCGCGGCCTGCAACTGGGCCGTCCGCTGGGCGAGCCGGGCCTGCAGGGAGCGGTTGGCTGCCTCAAGCTGCGCGCGGACATCGGCAGTCTCAGCGGGGGGCTGGTCGAGGGCCTGCTGGGGGACAGCCGGCTCGGCCAAAGGCCTGTTCTGTGGCTGCAATTCCATACTCATCCTGTCGGACTGCCGTGGTGGTACTGCCGTGGGCCCTTGGGACGCAGCCACCTGCGCTCTGCTAGCGCCGGCCCCGGGGGCGATACCTGCCCACACCTGACGACTTTAGCAGTCTAGCTGGCAATCGTGCGATGTCCACCCCAGTGCCATCGTCGGCGGCCGAACTGTGTCCTGCTCTTGCGGTACGAACATCGAGGCCAGAGGCAAGGTGATGGCTGCGGCGGTTGGGATGCGCGTGGGTCGGACGCGGCGGTCGGCGACGGCGGATGCTTGCGTTGACCGGGCAAATGTGGAGAATGCGCCGCTGATTTGCCGGGCAAGGCTTGTTTAGATTGACCGGAGGAGACGGTGAGCAAGAAGTTGTGCGTGTGCGTTCGCTGGCTGGTTGTGGGCAGCGTGGTCCTGGCAGGGGCGAGGTGGGCGGGGGCGGACCCGTGGCGTTTCGCCGTGATCGGCGACATGCGGGGCGAGTCGGGACCGATCAACGAGCAGGCCCTGTCCCGGTAGATTTGTTCCCATCGGGCGCTGACTGGCGGCTTGCCCGCCAGTGTACGGGCAGACAGTCTCTCGGCTTTGCTCGGGACAAGGCCGGCCGTGACACGTGCAGGCGGCGCCTCCCTGGAGTCTGCGCCATGAACGACCATCCGAGTGGTGTTGCGGGGCCTTTCGACATCCGCGATGCGGCAGATGCCGACCTGGACGAACTGCAGGCTATGGGCGGCACGCGGGCCATGCACGTCGACCGTATCCGCGAGGCGCAGCTGGGCTGGATGCACTACCTGGTCGGCGTGGCCCGGGGGCGGGTTGTCGGCAATGGGATGATCTACTACACGGCCATGCCGGGTTGGGACCATCCGGAACACGTGCCCCTGGTGGTGGCGCTGTACGTGCGGCCGGACCTGCGGAGTCGCGGCATCGGCACGTCCCTGATCGGGCAGATGGCAGGGCGTGCGGCTCGGCGGGGGTTTCGGGCGATGTACCTACGTGTGGAGCCGGAGAACAACCCGCGGGCATTCGGGCTGTACCGGCGGCTGGGGTTCGAAGCGCTGCAAAGCGAGCCGTTTCGGGACCCCTACCACTTCGTCGATTCGGAAGGCAACCTGCACGAAGGCGTCGAGTGGAACGTCGAGATGGTCAAGCGGCTGGATCGCGGGGTTGATACGGGCACGCGGTAATGCCTGCCTCCCCGTTCTGGCCGAACCCAGTGCGCTCGAATGAGCACGCCTGCAAACGCCGCAGGCGTGGTACCCTGCAACCTGAACCCTGAACCCTCATCTTCCTACCGCAGGTGGATGTAGCGGACCTCGGATTGCCGGGCGACCGCGTCGAAGAACGGCAGGACGTGGCCGTGGCCGAGGAGTCTGATTGTGTACGTGACCCGCAGCGTGCCGTCGCTGCGCCGCTCGAGGTCGATGTCCAGCACCCTGGCGCCCGTCATCTTCGCGGCGAAGGTATCGACGATGCCCGGTTCGTCCGGCAGGACGACCTCGAGTGCCTTGTACACGCTTGTCTCAATTCTCTGTTCGATCCGGTCCACGACGAACAGGGCGAACAGGACCAGTGCGGTCGCAACAAGGGAGTGGAGATACATGCCGATCCCGACGGCGAGGCCGATCGCGGCGACGCACCAGATCGTGGCTGCCGTCGTCACCCCGCGGATATCCGAGCCGCTCTTGATGATCGAGCCGGCGCCCAGGAAGCCGATACCGGCCATGACGCCGTAGGCCAGCCGCGCCGGGTCGACCTGCAGGATCGTCTGGTTCCGCGAGTCTGATCAGGCCGTAGAGCTGCGCGAAGTGATTGCTGATGAGCATCACCAGGCAGCAGCCCAGCGAGACCAGCATCATGGTGCGCAGGCCCGCGGCGCGGCCGCGAACCTGGCGTTCCAGGCCCATGGCAGCACCCAGGCCGGCGGCCAGGAGGAGGCGTGCGAGGGCCTCGAGCCAGGGGACGACGGGGACCATTCCATTTTCGGGCGAGAAGCCCACGGAGACGGCGAGCATGGCACACTCCCGTCCGGCGCTGCGCCGGCTGCGTTTACGTCCGGACCCGCGGGCGGCGTCCGAGCGCGCCGTCGCGCTTGCGCGAGACCGGCTCGGCCAGGACGGCCTTGGCCTTGTTCATGTCCGCCACCTTGACCACGACCCGGGTCTTGCCGCCGGCGACGCCGGCGGTGGCGTATGCGTAGGAGATATTGATGTGTTCGCCGGCCAGGCGTGCGCAGAGATCGGCAATCGCGCCCGGTCGGTTGGGTGTATCGACGACGAGGACCTCCGTCTCGGTGACCGGGATGGAGAGCCTCTTCATGACCTGCCGGGCCATGGCCGGCGAGTCGACGATCAACCGGAGCACGCCGTGCTCGGTAGTGTCCGCCATCGTCATGGCGACGATGTTGACCTTGGCGTGGGCGAGTTCGCCCAGGACCTGGGCGAGCACGCCGGGCTTGTTTACCAGGAACACGGAAAACTGGGTTTCGGTCTGCATGGTTTTGGCCTCATGGAATCAGACTATCCTGTCTGAGCATAGGGAACGGCGCTGCCATTATAACGCGCCGCCCAGTTTCATCGCCTGGAGGGCCGACAGGGCCAGGCCCTCCCGCACCTGCCGCAGGTCCAGGTACTCGCGGTCGCTGTGGGCCTCCTTGAGGCTGCCCGGGCCGAACGTAACCACATTGTTGCCGGCCCGCGCAAAGATCCGGGCGTCGCAGGAGACCTGCCAGCCGGTCACCTCCGGCCAGGCCTTGCCCAGCGCGTCATACGCCCAGCGGAACGACTGCATGCCGGGGGAGTCGGCGGGGCTGGCGAAGGCGTTGTTGTGCAACTTGTCGAAGTGCACCTGCGACATCTCTGGCCTGTACGGCAGCCCGCGGAAGCGACAGTAGTCCTGGACGCCCTGGGCGGCGGCGGCCTGGAGCCGCTGCATCACCTGGTCCATATCGTGGGTGGGCACGAAGCCTTGTCCGCCCTCGAGCACCAGGGGGTCGGTCGGGCCATCCGCATCGGCGAGCTTCGCCTGGGCCCGGATCTGGGCGAAGGCCTTGCCCGTCTGCATCAAGGCCAGCAGGATGAACGCCGCCTTGGTGATTGCCCCGTCGCACGTGGCGACTGCGCCCATGTGTCCGGCCTTGCCGTAGACGTCCAGCCGCAGCGTCGGAGAACTTCCCGCGCTGACCACCTGGAGCTTGTAGTGCCGCGCGACCTTGGGCTGGCCCGTCTCCGGGTCGAGTTCCTTGGTCTTGTCGCCGTATCGCTGGACGTACTCGCGGACGGCGGCGTCGAGGATCTCCGTCATGCGCATCGACAGGCGGTCGGGGTTGGCGACGCCGGCTACCGTCATCGTCGCGGCCACGTGGTCGTTCACGGCCGACGGGTGCTTGCCGTAGATGCCCAGCACGCCGTGGTTGGTCTGGACGTGTTCGGGCTTGAAGAGCGGGTGCCTGCCCTCGGCCTTGAGCTTGGCGCCCTCGATCTCCAGGGCGCGGATGACGAAGGGCCACATTTCCACGGGCGCAGCGCCCGCCACCCCGACGCTGCTGAGGGTGCACTGGTACCAGACGCAGCCGCGGTTGGCCGGGTGGGGCAGGTTGTTGGTGATCTCGTGGATGATCGCCTCGTAGCCCTTGTAGCGTTCGTCCAGGGCGAGCGAGAGCGAACCGTTGCCGCCCATCTCCTCCTCGATGACGAACTGGTAGGCGCGGGTGGCGGCGAACTTCAGGCCGAACTTCCGCCTGGCCTCCTCGATCAGTTTCATCTGGGCGATCAGCAGGACGACCTCGCCCTTGTCATCGCAGGCACCGCGGCCGTAGACAAGCGGTCCTTCCACGCGGGGCTCGAAGTAAGGGGCGACGGTGTCGATGTGGGCGTTGTAGAAGGCGTTCGTGCCCTTGTGGGACGGCTCTTCGGGGGCGACCGTGGTCACGAGGTTGCAGCGGCCCTGGTAGGTCTGCTCGCACGAAAGGGGCTTGGGGCGGTCCGGGGTGCAGGTGTAGTACAGGAGGGAGTAGTACGGGTGTTTCTGGATCGCGGGGTTGATGGGGTCGCGGCGGATGTCGGCGTTCTCGCCCAGGATGGTCCGGATCTCGCGTTCGCCGATGCGGAAGACCTTGTCCTCGTTGTCCCGCAGGCGGGCCACGTCGCCCTGGATGCAGGTGTCGAGGCCGATCATCTCCACCAGCAGGTCCCGGCAGTACGTTGTGTAGGCCTCGCTGAAGGCCTGCTGCTTGACGAACTCAACGACTTGCCGCACGTCCGCATCGGTCACGTTTCACGCTCCCTGTCTGAGTATAGGCCGCTTCGGGCCGGTAAGTCCCTTTTGCCTCGTTAGTCCTTTTTCGGCGTTGCCGCCGCAAGCCGCACGGCCAGATCGTTGAGTGTCCGGTCGAACGGCATCTCCACGATCTTGTAGCCGACCGCTTTGTTCAGCAACTCGCGCCGGGCCGGCGGGGCCAGTTCCAGCACGACGTTCAGAAGCGAGGTCGGCCTGGTGCCGTAGAGCTTCTCGTACCACGTGGCGAAGAGTTCCTCGTTGCGGATGATCCGGCACCAGAGGCGGAGCTGCTGCTGCTCGTGGGCGACAGTCAGGAACTGCGGCATGGCAAGACACAGCTTCGCCTGGGCGTCGAGTTCGGCCTGCACGTCCGCGGCCCGGTACGGGTGCGGCGCCAGGGGCGGTGAGCCGACCGCCGCGGCGGAGAGTCCGAAGAAGAACCGCACATTGCCTCCGGCCGCCTGCTGCGCCTCTTGCCGGAGGTCGGCGAGGTTGGCCCTGCGGCCATCCACCTGGCAGTACCAGTCCTGCTCGAAGAGCGGCTTGTCGGGGGCGTAGGCGGTCTGGGAGGGGTACTCGGCCAGGGCGGCGCGGATCGCGCAGGCGTTGTAGGCGTTGAGGTAGTAGGCCAGGCGCTCGTCGTTTCCGGGGAACTGTTGCGGCGTGCTCGCCGGGCCTGTCCGCGCCAGCACAGCCAGGTAGGCGTTCAGGTCCTCGGGATGCAGGAGGATCTCGCGATACTCGACGAGCTGCGGCCACGGCGCCGAGGGGAGTTCCCGCGTGTTCGGGTCGGGCGGGGCGGTCCAGCCGGGCGCGACGTGCCTGAGCAGCAGGGCGGTCCAGGCGGCGTCATCGTAGCCGACCGGCCGGCTGGCGGGTTGGCTGGCCGTGGATGTCGTACCGATGGGGCCCAAGTCCCGCGCCTTGCGGCCCAGGCGAGTGAACTGCGACGGCGATGCGCAGCCGGCACAGTGGCTGAGGAGCACCACCATGATGAGGCATGTCGATCGCATCCGCCGATCCATGGTCATTTGCGGTTATCTCGCGACTCGCGCGGTCCGGCGGTTCGGTGGTCCCTTACGCCAGGTTGTGAACGACCAGCCCCGTGCCGAGCTTCGGGTAGAAATAGGTGCTCTTTTGCGGCATGGTGTCCGCCACGTTGCACACGCCCATCAGTTCGTCCATGGTGCAGGCCTGCACCAGGATCGCCGAAGCGTCCTTGCCCGCCGCACCGCATGCCTCGGCTGTGTCGTGGGTGTACCGGATCTTGACCGGTTCGCCGCCGTCCTGATTGAGCACCGACTCGAACAGCCACTTGTGCAGGAACGACAGGGCCAGTTTGCGGAAGGCCGGCGTGCGGTCGGGGGCGTACTGCCGCGGCATTTCGTCGGCGGTCAAGGTTGCCAGCCATGCCTGGGCCGGGCCTGCGGTCACGAAGGCGAAGGCCTGTCCCTTGGCGGCGATCAGTCTGCTTCTCGGCCTGTTCGGCGGAGACCTTGCCTAGGTCGCGCCACTGCAGCATCTCCTTGGAGGCCTCGCGGAGTCTGGTCAGCCGCGCAGGTGTCAGCCCTTCGACGATCCGGTGCGTCGGCAGCACGAGGTTGCCGGGGTCCTGCATGGCCATCAGGCCGAGCATGACGAAGTTGGCCGGATGGTCCGCGGGCAGCGAGCCCTTCTGGCCAGCGAGCCAGTCGCGATAGGCCATGGCGGTCTTGTAGCGGTGGTGGCCGTCGGCGATGTAGACCGGCAGGGGGGCTAGCGCCGCCGACAGGTCGGCGATCGCCTTGAGGTCGCTGACGGGAGTTACTTCGTGGTGGACGCCGTCGAGGTCGCCCTGCCAGCCTGCTGCGGCGTCGGCCATGGCCTTGGCGACCATCTGGTGCAGGGGCGCCTGGACGAGGCCGAAGATGGGGCTGAGCTGGCAGCTGGTCGCCTGCATGAGCTTGAGCCGGTCGGCGATGGGGCCGCCGAAGGTCTGCTCGTGCGGGAAGACCTGGCCGGTGCCGAACTCGCTGATCCGCAGCACGGCGAACAGGCACAGCCGGCTGTAGCGCTTGCCGCCGTGCAGGAAGTCCTGTCGGTAGGCGTAGAATCGCGGCGACGGGTCCTGCACGAGGACCCGCGAGCGGGTCCAACCCTTCAGTGTGCGGTCGGCGGCCTGGTACGCGGCGTCAGGGCCGGCCGAGCCCGGCGGAAAGTGCGGCAGGTCGACGTGGACGATGTTGCTGGGGCTGGCGGCCTGGAAGCGGTCCAGTTGCTGCTGGCTGAGGACGTCGTAGGGCGGGGCGATGACGCTGGAGAGGTCGCGCCCGAACGTGTCGAGGTTGTAGTGCAGCGCCGCGAACGGTCGAATCTCTGCCATGGGCCGGTGACTCCCGCTACCTTGGGTCGATCCGTATAATCTGGACGGACTAGATTATGCACTCCGGCGGCGGCTCGCAAGGGCTCTGGACCTGGTGCCGGCAGGGCAATGGCGTGTGCAAGGACGGAATTCACAGGGATCGACAGGATGAACAGGATAGAGGCCGGAGGCGGCTGTTTCCTCATCTTGTCTATCCTGTCCATCCCTGTTGCTTCTCTTTGCAACGTACGGGGCAGTGAGAACATGGACAACAGCGACTACCCGAAGTTCCGCCAGTGGCTGCAGGCGGCTGTCGAGGCCCTCGACCTGCTGGTCGAGCCCCGCCAGATGGACTACCTCTACCAGCACCTGAACCTGGTCCTGCTGGCCAACGAGGACTTCAACCTGACCCGTGTGACCGACGTGGCCGAGGCCGCCGTCCGCATGGTCGGCGACTCCCTGGCGGTCCTGCCGTGGGTTGCCCGGCGTCTGCCCCGGCGGTCGCACCTGCGGGTGCTGGACATGGGGACGGGGGCGGGCTACCCGGCGGTGCCGGTGGCGATCTGCCGGCCGGACTGGGCGGTCACGGCCGTGGACACGTCCGGCAAGAAGGCCCGGTTTGTGGCGCGGGCGGCGGCGGAACTCGGCTTGGGCAACCTGCTGGTCGAGCAGGTCCAGGCGCGGGAGTGGCACGGCAAGGTCGAGCCGTTCGACCTGGTGATCAGCCGGGCGATGGGTGACCTGTCGCTGTGCATCCGCGAGGGTGCGTGCGCCTGACGGTACCGGACGGTTACATCGTCTCCTACCACGCCGAGTCGCTGAGTCCCGAGGAGACCAAGGCCGCCGAGCGGATGCTGAAGCGTTACAAGTTGCAGGAGGTCGACAGCTTCGAGTACACGCTGCCGGACCCGAAGAAGGCGGTAACGCGGCGGTTGATTGTGGTGGGGAGGGTCCCGCCGACGGGATAGGGCGGGCGAGGCGAGACGCCTGGCATGCGCGCAATACAAGCACGGCTGGCCCGAGAGCCAGCCGTGCTTGAAAGAATGCAGACGGGGGGCAGTCTCCCCTACGTTCCCTCGTCGTAGCTAGCCAGGTACTTGACCTGCTCGGGCGTGAGCGTGTCGATCTTGATGCCCATGCTGGCGAGCTTGAGCGTTGAGACCTTCTGCTCGATCTCCAGCGGAACCCGGTTGACCACCTTGTCCAGCTTCTTGGCCATTTTCACCGCCCACGGGGCGCACAGGCCCTGCGTCGCGAAGCTCATGTCCATCACGCTAGCAGGGTGGCCCGTCGCGCAGGCCAGGTTCACCAGCCGGCCCTCGGCCAGCACGTAGAGCCGCTTCTTGCCGACGATGAATTCGTCGACCAGCGGGCGGACCTTCTTGTTGACCTTGCCGGCCATTCTCTTGAGGCCCGGCAGGTCGATCTCGACGTCGAAGTGGCCGCTGTTGCACAGGATCGCGCCGTCCTTCATTCTCTTGAAGTGCTCGGGGCGCAGGACGTGCTTGTTGCCGGTCAGGGTCACGAACACGTCGCCGACGGCGGCGGCCTGGAACATCGGCATCACGTCGAAGCCGTCCATCGTCGCTTCCAGCGCGCGGATCGGGTTGATCTCGGTCACGATCACGCGGGCTCCGGCGCCCTTGGCGCGCATCGCCACGCCGCGGCCGCACCAGCCGTAGCCGACCACGACGAACTGCAGGCCGGCGAACAGCTTGTTGGTCGCCCGCAGGATGCCGTCCAGGGTCGACTGGCCCGTGCCGTAGCGGTTGTCGAACAGGTGCTTGGTGTCCGCGTCGTTGACGGCGATGACCGGGAACTTCAGCTTGCCAGCCGCCTCCATGGCCTTCAGGCGGATCACGCCCGTGGTCGTCTCCTCCATGCTGGCGATCACCCGCCCGGCGGCCTCCCGGCGCTCGTGGTGCAGCAGGTTGACCAGGTCGGCGCCGTCATCCATGGTGATGTTGGGCCGGGCGTCGAGCACGGCGTTGAGGTGTGCGTAGAAGGTCTTCTTGTCCTCGCCGCGGCGGGCGAAGACCGGGATGCCGAAGTGCTTGACCAGGGCGGCCGCGGTGTCGTCCTGCGTGCTGAGCGGGTTGGATGCGCACAGGAAGACGTTCGCCCCGCCGACCTTGAGCGTGCGGACCAGGTTGGCGGTCTCGCTGGTCACGTGGAGGCACGCGCCGAGGGTCATGCCCTTGAGGGGCTTCTTCTTGTCGAACTCGTCGCGGATCCGGGCCAGTACCGGCATGTCGCGGTCGGCCCAGAGGATCCGGTCGCGGCCTTCAGCGGCCAGTTTCAGATTCGTCACATCGAACGCTCGTGCCATCGTGTTCTCCTCGAAAGCGGGTAGTAAGGCTACCCGAGCAGCACTATCACCAGGGGATGACGTCGTCAGGCCCATCAGCCATGCCGTCGGCGGCCCGGCGAGCCTCAAGAACGAAGGTTTCTATCAGATCCGGGTCCTTGACGCCAGTGCTGCGTTCGACACCGGAGGAAACATCCACGCCGTAGGGCTGGACGACCCGGACCGCCTCGGCCACATTATAGGACGTCAGGCCGCCCGCCAGCAGGATCGGTGCGACCGGGCCGCAGGCCCGCGCGATGGCCTGGGGGGTCAGCAGAGGCCAGGGCATCGGGGCTGGGTCCGACGCCTGGGCCGTCCGCGGCTTGTCCAAGAGGAGGCCAGCTGCGCCCGCGGCGGTCCATTTCGGCAAATCAGCGTAAATCGACTCGTCGCGGACCGCCAGGGCCTTGATGACGCAAAGAGGCCGCAGGGCCGCGACGTACTCAATCGGCTCGTTTCCGTGCAGCTGGACGGTCCGCAAGCCCAGGGCGGCGGCTGTCTGGGCGATGGTCGAGACCGGCGCGTCCATGAAGACGCCCACCGGCGTGATCAGCGGGGGGAGGGCCGCCAGTACCGCAAGCGCTTTATCCGCAGACAGATATCGTGGCGAAGCGGGGACGCAGTTCAGGCCGATGGCATCGGCGCCGGCCGCGGCGGCCGCCTGTCCGTCTTCGGGCGCGTGATCCCACAAATCTTGACCCGCAACATTCGTTCGCCCGCCGTGTAAGCTACGATTGGTACTCGTGGACGCGGTCGTGCCGGTATTATACGGGTCGATTTCCGGCCGTCATCTGTCCCGGGTGCCCTGATTCACAATGATTTCACGAAAGATACGGGGTCGGCCTGCGACAAAAGAAACATATGGGCCCCTGGCACGTTGTACCTTCAGCGGCCACAAGGAGATGACGGCAATGATGATGGCAACCACATGCACCTGGCGAATGCGGGAGTTGCGAAAGCGCATGGCCAGGAACCTGTACTTGGTGGAGGCGCAGTTGATCCCGGGCTTTGAGGCCGACCTGCTGGTGGCGCTGGAGGGCGGCGACCTGGCCCAGGGCAAGACCTATCAGCGCGAGATGTGGCAGTCGCTGAGACGTGCGAAGGTAGAAGGTCGTACCGTCCGCTGGGTGGAGGCGTGCCACTGCGCGAGTCCGCTGGCGGCCGAGCGTCACGACCTCGACGAGTTCTTCATTATCCGGCGTGTGCAGGTGCTGCCGGCGGACGGGCCGCTGCCGGATCTGCCGGGGGATCTGTTGCCGGAGGCGCTGCGGGCCAGCGTTGATGCGGCGCCGAGGTACAGCCCCTTCCCACGGAGGCGGTGAGGGGCTGGGTTCGTTGTTTGTGCGACCTCTCCCAGCATGGTTCCATGCCACCCGGCACCAATTGTACCCGGGATCGATCGCAGGTTACGCCTCGCGGCGACGGGCGATCAGCAGGCCGCCCAGCGCCAGCAGGTAAACGGTGACGGGCTCGGGGGTCACGCTGATCGTTACGGACGCGTTCGTTCCGAACACCTGGGTCTTGTCCGTTTCGACGAACCTGAAGGGTAAGACAGTACCCGGAACCACAGTGAGCGTAACTGTTCCCGGACCGGCGCCCATTACCGTATAGTCGAACAGGTCGACCAGATTGTCCTTGGCGAAGGCGGGGTCCATGATCAGATAGTTGGTCTGCTCTGAACCAAAGCCGGTCCATCCGCCGTTCGTGCCGGGCGTTCCGGGCTTGCAGGTCAAACTAAAGATCGGGGCGAAGAGCGGGTTCCACCCATTGACGTTCGGCTCTCCTACGATTGCCACCGAGGTCAAAGTGCCGGCGTCGCCGGTGGCAACGGTGCTCCCGGCGGCGGAGCCCATGCCCGCCTGCGTTGCCTGCGCCCACATGCGAATTGTCGTGGTCTCGCCGACATCAAGGGGCGTCTTGTCGGCCGTGAGCATGATGTTCATCAAGCCGAGACCAGGAGTCTGCCAGAAGGGCCACGATCACCGAAGCTGTTGTCATGCAGCGCATCGTCCATCCTCCATGGAGCAGTATCCGCCCGAATGTACCGGCGCAATGCCGCCGCGTGCACATGCCGCAAGGGGGAAACGGCAATGCACCAATAGTACTACATCCGATATTCCCCAAATGAATCGCTCGACCCACGACCGTAGCCAGCGATAGTTAACATCTAACATACCCTGGCCTTTCGGCCAAGGGAATCCCTGAATCCCAAGCCCTTTCTGAGCCGTCCGCGACCTGCTGGAGATCCCGTCCGCAGGTTCGGAAACGCTTGGTTCTCCCAGGGGAGACGTAGCGCCTCCGTTCTCACCCTGCCCTTCGCATGTGTTTGGAGACAGTAACATCTACGCCACGAACCCCTGTTTCTTGAGCACCTCGACCAGTTCCTTCACGTGGCTGACGCTGGTGTTGAACTCGGACCGCTCCTTGTCGTTGAGTTTGACCTCGATGACCCGCTCCACGCCGCTGGTCCCGAGCACGCATGGTACGCCGACGAAGTATCCGCCCACGCCGTACTCTTTGTCGCAATACACCGCGCACGGCAGGACCCGCTTCTTGTCGCGGATGATCGATTCGGTCATCTGGACCGTTGCCGCTGAGGGGGCGTAGAACGCGCTGCCGGTCTTGAGCAGGTTCACGATTTCGGCGCCGCCCTTGCGGGCGCGTTCGACGATCTTGTCGATCTGATCAGCCGGCAGCAGGTCGGGCAGGGGGATGCCGCCGACGGATGTGTGACGGGGCAGGGGGACCATGTCGTCGCCGTGGCCGCCCAGCAGCAGGGCCGTTACGTCCTCGACGCTGACGTTGAGCGCCATGGCTACGAACGTCCGGAACCGCGCGGTGTCGAGCACGCCGGCCTGGCCGATGACCTTATTCGGCGCAAAGCCGCTGACCTTCCAGGCCAGGTAGACCATCGCATCGAGCGGGTTGGAGACGACGATCAGCACGGCGTTGGGGCTGTGTTTGGCCACCTGCTCCGTCACGCTCCCGACGATCTTGGCGTTGGCGGCCAGCAGATCATCGCGGCTCATGCCGGGCTTTCGCGGGAGGCCGGAGGTGATGATGACCACGTCCGAGTTGGCCGTGTCGGCGTAGTCGTTCGTGCCGACGATGCGGCTGTCGAAGCCTTCGACGGGGGAGGCCTCCATCAGGTCCAGGCCCTTGCCCTGGGGCAGGCCCTCGACGATATCGAGCAGCATGATGTCGCCGAGTTCTTTGGCGGCTGCCCAGTGGCGCAGGTGGCGCCGACATTGCCGGCGCCGATGATCGAGATCTTGGCTCGTTTCATGATCGCTCCTTGTCAGGTGGATCGCGTGCCTGCCGGCCGCGAGGAGCGGCCTCAAGCTGCTGGACCTCTTTGGTTAGGGGATTATATGGCCGGCGGCCTTCTATGCCAGTGCTCTGGCCAAACGGGCCTGCGGCGGGGAGAATCGTGCGCTCTGAATGGGCGCATTTGGAGACTGACCGGTATGTCCACGAGTGCGGTGACGGCAGCTATCGTTTCCTGCGGCAATGAATTGATCCTTGGGTCGGTGGTCGATACGAACACGGCCTGGTTGGCGGCCCGCCTGGCCGAACTGGGCATTGCCACCACGCTGCACATGACCCTGGGGGACGACGAGGAGGATATTGCCGCGGCGATCCGCCAGGCGGCGGGCAAGGCGCCGGTCGTTATCGTCAGCGGCGGCCTGGGACCGACTCTGGATGATGTCACTCGCCAGGCGCTGGGCAAGGCCCTGGGGGTGGGGTTGCACGAGGATCCGGCGTGCCTGGAGCACGTCAAGGAGTTCTTCGCCAAACGCGGCCGGGTGATGCCCGAGACCAACCGCGTGCAGGCCCTCGTGCCGGACGGCGCGGCGGCGATTCACAACTCGTGCGGGACGGCCCCGGGCATCCGCGCCGTGCTCGGGTCAGCGCGACGATCTACGTCGTGCCGGGCGTGCCGTTCGAGATGCAGGAGATGTTCCGCCGGTCGATCCAGCCGGAACTGCTCGAGAAGGCGGGCGGCCGATCGGTGCAAGGCCGGAAGATCGTCTGCTTCGGGGCGGGCGAGAGCGACATCGCCAACCAGATCGCCGACCTGATGCAGCGAGGTCGCAACCCGCTGGTGGGTACGACGCCGCACGAGATGATCATCGGCGTCCGCGTGGTGGCCACCGGCGGTTCGCCGCAAGAGGCCCGGGACCTGCTGGAACAGGACGTGGCCGAGATCCGCCGGCGCCTGGGCGACCTGGTCTACGGCGAGGACGACGACACGCTGGCTGCAGCCGTCGGGTGGATGCTCATCGAGCGGAAGTTGACCGTCGCGACGGCGGAATCCTGCACGGGCGGCTGGCTGGCCAAGAGCCTGACGGACCTGTCGGGGAGCAGCGCGTATTTCCTGCGCGGCTACGTGACGTACTCGAACGCCGCCAAGAGCGAACTGCTGGGCGTGCCGGCGGCGATGATCCAGCAGTTCGGCGCGGTGTCGGAGGAGGTCGCCCGGGCGATGGCGATGGGGTGCAAGGCCCGGGCCGGGACGCACTATGCGATCGGCATCACGGGCATCGCCGGCCCGACGGGGGGATCGGCAGAGAAGCCCGTCGGCCTGGTGTACATCGCGATTGCCGGTCCCAAGGGTGTTGAGGCCCGGAGGCTGACATTCGGGGAGCATTTGCAGCGGTGGCAGATCCGGGACCGGGCGACGAAGGTGGCGCTGAACATGTTGCGGTTGGCGGTGATGGAGCAACAACGGACGAGCACGAAGCCCACGGTCTGACCGGGGCGAAGACAAGAAGTTGCGCAAGAGCCAATGAACATCAGCGCATCCATACTGGTCGCTCAGGAATCCCATTGGCGGCGGTTCACCTGCCTGCTGGCCGGCGAGCTGCTGGACATCGTCCCGTCGATCCAGCGCATCCGGCAGCAGGAGTACCTCGAGCCGACCGAGGAGGCGTTTGCGGGGTGGCTGGAGGCCGGCCTGAGTTCGCTGCAAGAGGGCCTGTCCCTGGCCGCCGACCCCGTGACGTTCCGGCCCCTGGTCCTGGAATTCTGGCCTCTTGGCGTGCACTACGTCGATGCTGTCTTCGGGGCGACTGTCCGGCCTCGCGACGGCAACTTCTGGAGCGACCTGCTGCCGACCGATCTGGCTGATCTGCAGCCGCTTGACCTGGACGCGGTGCCGCTGGTCCGCTGGACTGACTCGGCGATCCGCCGCATGCTGGAGGCATTGCCCGCGGGGGTGCTGGTGACCACGCCGGTCCTGTCCAGCCCCGTCAACATCGTCATCAACCTCTTCGGCGAGCGGGCGCTGCTGGACATGGCGTCCGCCGGACCTGACCAACGTCGCGGGCTGCAGGTCATCGCCGACACGATCGCCGGCCTGCATCGGCGGTTCCTGGCGTTGTCGGCAGATAGCCGCGTGCACTTCTACGCGTGCTCGTTCCGCTACGCCCCGGCCGGCTTTGGACACATTCTGCGGGTGCGCGACGCAACTGGTCGGTCCCGGGACGTACGAGGACCTGCTGGCACCGCTTGATGAGCAGATCCTGTCGATCTACCCGCGGGGCGGCACGATCCACCTGTGCGGCCACCACAGGCAGCACATCGCCTGCTGGAGCCGCATGGCGCCGCTTCGCGGGGTGGAGATCACCGATGCCGCCGCCGACGATTTCGAACACTACTTCCGCGGTCTGCGCGAGGACCAGGTGATCTGGATCGCCCCCACGCGGGACATGCCCCTGGAGCGGATCCTGGCCATCAGCGGCGGCAGGCGGATCGTGCTGCAGATGAAGGTGGACAGACCCATCAGGCCTGGCGGGACCGACGTGCAGTAAGGTCTGTGCATGGACAAGCCCGCAGTGTCGGCCCGCGAACGTGGCCCTGGTCCGCGGCGAGGAGCGCCGCGTCCACAGGACCATGGCACCCAGTCTCTGGGCTTGGTCCTGCCTCTACTGCCTCAGGCCCGGGGAAGTCGTGCCAGCGGGATTCTGCGGATTGCGCATTCCCACCGGCGGGCTGAGAATCTCGGCCATGATGATGGCCGTTCGCCAGGAGGGCTCGCTCAGTAGCGCCTTGAGCCGGTCCGGCATTCCTTGCGGCCGGCCCGCTGCGTCATCCGCTAGGATCTGTTGGAGCGGCGTCTTGCCCTGCACCGGTAGGCTGGCGCGAACAGCCGGGGACACCGCGGATCGCTCCGCGGCCTGCGCGATCCGCTGGGCTGCCTCTCGGATGCGCCGCGCGGCGTCGATGTTGACGCGGGCCTCTTCCTGCCGTGCCCTGGCCTCGGCCTTGAGCTGCTCGGCCCGGTCGCGCATCTCCTGTCCGATGCTCTGGACTCGTTGCTGGCGCTGGCGCTCGAGCCGGTCCAGTTCCTCCGCCCGACGCTCCTGGTCCTGCGATTGCGGTTGGGCTACCGGCCGGGTGGGCCGGGCGATCGGCGGGCTCTGCGGCTGCCGCGCGGTGGGTACCGTCGTGCCGGTGGTCGTGCCCATCGGCGGCCATCGCGTCGGCGGCGCGGGCGGGGCAGGGGGCGTCGGACGGTCCGGGGATTGCTGCTGCTCCCGCTGCTGCTGCTGCCTCTTCTTGATCAGGCCGCCGACGGCCGAGGCGATCATGATGATCGCCACGACGATCAGCTGGGCGATCGCGCCGCCCTCATCGCCGGCTGCCAGAAGCCGTAGCGAGTCGACATGTTCCACAAGTCCGGTCATGCGCCGCCTTTACAATCAACAGTTAACAATTGGCCATGAGCCCACACCTACTGCTTCGTCTCGCCCGCGCCGTGCGGAGGCGTCTCGGACTGATTGACGATGCCTTCGCGCATCTGGGTGTCAGCCTGGATGTTCTTCATACGGTAGTAGTCCATGATGCCCATGTGGCCCGAGCGGAAGGCCTCGGCCATGGCCATCGGGATCTGCGCCTCGGCCTCGACCACCTTCGCCCGGTTCTCCTGCGTCCGGGCCCGCATCTCGGCCTCCTGGGCGATGGCCAGGGCGCGGCGTTTCTCGGCCTCGGCCTCGAACCGCCGCATGTCCGCCTGGGCCTGGTCGGCCTGGAGCTTGGCGCCGACGTTGTCGCCGACGTCCACGTTCGCGATGTCGATGGAGAGGATCTCGAAGGCCGTCCCCGCGTCCAGGCCGTTCTTGAGCACCACCTGGCTGATCCACTGCGGGTTTTCCAGCACCTCCTTGTAGGTGGTGGCCGAGCCGATCGTACTGACGATGCCCTGTCCCACCCGCGCGATGATCGTCTCCTCCGTGGCCCCTCCGATGAGCCGCTGCATGTTCGTGCGGACCGTCACGCGGGCCCTGGCTTTCACCTGGATTCCGTCCTTGGCCACGCCGTCGATGGTCGGTCTGCCCGCCGAGGGGTTCGGCGCGTCGATCACCTTCGGGTTCACCGAGGTCTGCACCGCGTCGAAAATGTCCCGCCCGGCCAGGTCGATCGCGCACGCCTGCTTCCAGTCCAACGGGATGCCCGCGCGGTTGGCGGCGATCATCGCCCGGACCACCTTGACTACGTGCCCGCCGGCCAGGTAGAGGCTCTCGATGTCGTTGGTGCTGATCGCCAGCAGCCCCGCCTTGACCGCCTGGATCTTGCTTTCGACGACGACCCGCGCGTTGACCTTCCGCAGACGCATGCCGATCAGTTCGAACATCGTGATGCTGGCATTGGCCATGAAGGCCTGCAGCCACAGTCCGAAGAACTGCCCGACCACCAGCAGGAAGACCAGCGCAATCAGGCCGACCACGCCGATGACGATCCACCAGATCGTGCTGCTGTCGAACTCGGGCGGCCTCTGGGCCAGCAGGCTCAATGCGAGAACGGGGCTGATCATCTGTCACTCCCTTCTAAAGGGACTCGATGCACAAGACATGCTACGCCGGCCGCACTACGAGCGACCGGCCCTGCACGTCGATGGCTACAACCTGCACGTGGCGGTCAATCATACCGCTTTCGGCGAGGCATTCCACCCTGCAACCGCCGAAATCGCAGGCCCCGACGGGTCGCAGCGGCGTGAGCGTCCGCCCCGTATGCCCGATCAGCCTCTGCAGCTCGCCATCGGCTGAGGCCGGGCTTTCGCCGGGACTGAACGGGCGGTTGGGCGGGGCGATCCGTCGGCCGATGAAGGTCCGCGGCCAGACTTTGACCGCCATCACCGCCAGCGTCGGCACCAGCAGCAGCGTCAGCAGCAGCGAGAGGTAGCCGGCCATCAGGCTGTACTCGAACGCCGCATAGATGCCGCCGCCGAGGCTGGCCAGCGACAGCAGGATCAGCAGGCCGTGGCTGGGCAGGAAGATCTCCGCCACCAGCAGCACGATCCCGACCGCCTGGAACACCAGGGCCACCGTCAGCGTGTTGCTCATCGATACGCCTCTTGGCTCAACGGCATTGGTGGGCGGTGCCCACCCTACGTGACTCAGGACTCGGCACTCAGGACGCAGGACTCAGGACGCAGGACTCAGCACTCAGGACTGTGTTGTCTGCCGCACCACCACGCGGTTGCCGACTCGCTCGATCACCTGCACCGCCTGGCCGGCCTCGATGAAGTCGGACTCAGCCACCACGTCCACGACCTTGCCGCCGAAGCGAGCCTTGCCCGCCGGCCGCAGGGCTCCTATTGACACACCGACCTCGCCGGCCGCGGGCAGGCCGCCGAACCAGTCCTCCAGGCTTACTTCCTGGGGTTGCGGGTTGGCCGAGGCCAGGCGGTTCAGGTACGGCATTCGCCGGAAGTGCCGGCTGAGTATGACCATTCCTGCCAGTGCCGCCGCCAACGACAGCGATACCGACAGCATCCCGTTGCGCAGAGAGGTCCAGGCGTACTGGCTCGTGGGCCAGTGGAAGGGCCCGCCTGGCCATTCGGTGGGTACGAAGCTGGCTACCAGCCCCACCAGCAGGAGCACGACACCGGCGATGCCCGCTGCGCCGAAGCCGGGGATCACGAAGATCTCCAGCGCGATCAGCAGCAGCCCGACGACCACCAGCAGGATGTCCCACACGTTCGCCAGCCCCGTCAGGTACGGTGCCCCCAGGAACAGCGCCAGGAAGACCGCCGCCACGACCCCCGGCAGGATGACCCCGGGGTGATTCAGTTCGATGTAGCCGGCCAGCAGCGCCACCATCAGCAGGATGCCGCGGACGATCGGACTGGTCAGCCAGGCCACCAGATCCTCGCTCCAGTTGGACTCCAGGCGCAACGGCGGAGCCGACAGGCCGTAGAGTTCCTGTAACTGGGCGACGGTGGAGACCATCGTCGGCCGGGCGAAGCCATAGGAGATCGCCTCGTCCTGGGACATGGTCAGCAGTTCGCCGTACGAGATGACCGGCTGCTTGACCTCGGGGATCAACGGGGTGCTTGTAATGTACTGCCAGTCGCTGCGGCTGGTTGCGTCGATCGGCTGGCTGGCGGCGCCGGGCTGGGTGGAACTGATGCCGAACAGCCGGTCCCGCTCGCTTCGCGTGACGAACCGCTTTTCGCCGGTCTGGCCGTTCTGCACCCAGAAGATCTCCCGCTCGGGCAGGACCATGGCCTCGCACATCAGCACGCTGTAGCCGTTGCGCCGGGCGGAGTCGCGGACCTCCTCCATCATCGGGCCGTAGGCCTTGGGCTTGAGGGCCTCGGGAACGGCAGTGACGCCCTCCGTCCCCATCATGATCGGCATGGCCAGGCCCGTCGTGCTCCGCGGCGACATGACGATCTCGCGGCAGGCGATCGAGATGATCGCCCCTGCGCTGTAGGCCTTCGTGTGGACCCAGGCCACGGTATGGCGGCGCTCGTCCTTGATCGTATCGCAGATCTTCAGGGCGCTGGTGACCATGCCGCCGGGGGTGTCCATCTCGAGGACCACCAGGTCGGCGCCATCCTTCGCGCTTTGGGCGAGGCGGCGCCTCAGGCTCGTAAGCGTTACGTCGGTGATCTCGCTGTCGATGGGGATGACGGCAGCCTTCGTGTAGTGAGGCGCGGGCCGGCTGGAGGAAGTGACCTCCGCGGGAAGGCTGGCGGGCGGCGTCGCAGCCGGATCGGCCCCGCGCAGCAGCGCCGGCAGCAGGGCCAGCAGCGCCGCTGCGCCGAGCGATGCGGCGGCAAGCCCCGTTCGCCGTGGCGCGTCTTTTCGAAGCCGGCTGCGGTTGCTGTGCATGGGACACTGCTCCAAGGGCCCGACTTGCCGTGACAGAGCTATTGTAGATACGACCGGCGGCGGCCGCAACCGGCCAGCTCCATGCGTAAGGGCCGGAGGCCGGTCCCCAGCGGCGGCCAGACGATTCCTTTGTGCGGCGGACGCGGCTTTGGACTGCGGCGGTCCCGACGCCGCTTTGGATCTTACCGTCTTGTCCCTGGCGGGTCCGCCGTCGGTGGCGGGTCAGTGAAAGCGGTGTCGTTGCCACCGCACTCGATATACGTGCCGGCTTACCGGCTCGACGGCGCGGACGGCACGCGCAGCGTGATCCGCTCGTCGTGCGGCTCGTGCTCGCAGCCGACAACGTATTCGTGCGTGAGGCCCTCGGTTCGCTCGACGTGCGAGCGGAGGCGGCGGCCGACGCGGGGATCGTCCTCGTACCAGGTGTGCTCGATCTCCAGAGGACCGGTTGCCGCCGGCGCGGGGACGTAGTGCCCCGCGATCCGCACGCCCAATGCCCCCTTGCGGGCGGACAGCCGGACGTAGCCAGTCTGTCGCGTCCCGCTGAATCGCCCCTGGCCGAAGAGGCCGAAGTGCCAGCCCTGCGGATGTTCGAGGATCGGCTTCTCGCCGACGATCTGCCACGGTCCATCCGGCGAGTCCGTGACCTCGATGCGGGCGGTGTGGCCGTCGTAGGCCTCGTCCGGGTTTCGGCCTTCGACGACCGTGTAGACACTCGCCCAGGCCATCTTCCCGCCTTGGGGAGCTGCCAGTTCGTAAACTACCTGCCACGGCTGCGACGGATCGGCCGGCAGGAGTCGCGCATGGCTGCCCGGTTCGTGGCGGAGATTGCGCGTCGAGTGGGCGGCTGCGATGGACCCCGGGTCGTTGAACATCCGCTCCAGCAGCAGCGTGCGGGTGTTCAGGCCGAAGGCGTCGCCGCTGCGGAGGCGCATGCGGTTGGTGCCAGCCGTCCGCAGGGCCGGCAAGGAGTGCGGCGAGACCATGAACCACAGCATCGTCTCGAATTGCTTGAGCGCGGCGCCGCGACCTTCCAGGACGAAGCGCAGCCGCAGCCGGTACCGCGCCTCCGCCAGATGCGTGAAGTCTACCTTACAGGCCACCTCGCCGGACTGCCCCGACGAGGACCACAACGCCTGCCAGTCCTCGGATCGCTCGGGGGCCCCTTGGATCCGCGCGGTCGTCCCAGCCGGCAGGGAGAATGTCGCCGACAGCAGTGCGCCTTGCACCGAGGGCGCCCGCCGCATCGGGTCGGCGATGCCGCAGTAGATATAGGGCGAGTCGAAGGCGAAGACCGCCGAGCCCGCCGCGTCCTCGCACGTCAGGCCGTTCCGTCGCAGTCGCAGGTTCTCGATCGCATCCGCGCCCTGTTCGATGTCGCCAAAGTCGCTGGAGATCCGCGGCGCGTAGCGGAAGAAGCCATTGCCCCACTGGCGGCGGGGCCAGAACCGCTCGGTCGGGCCTTCCGGGCCGGTCTCGTTGCGGTAGCGGGTGAACATCTCCGGGTAGGTCGGGAAGACCACCCATCGGCCGCGATGGTGGAAGTACCGCGTCATCTCCTCGCCCGGCCTGAGGCGGTAGTCCATCGAGTGGATCCGTTCCTCGAAGATGTCCATGTAGTGCGGCCTGGACTCGTAGAGCTTGCGGAGGTCCCCTGGCAGGCGGTCGGGCAGGTGGTACGGGTTGGAGGGGTTGGGCTGATCGTCGACCAGCGACGGGTCGCGGTAGAGGTCCTCGCGCGAGGCGATGGTGTCCTGGTGCGGCGGGCGGAGCCGGTGGAACATCTGGATGTCGGCGTCGAAGTAATGCCACTGGTCGTCGTAGAAGACCTCCGTGCCCTCGTGGCCCGAGATGTTGGCGATGCGGATGGGAAAGCCCGCAGCCGCAAAGAGCATCCCCAGCACGTTGGCGTGGATGTGGCAGATGGTGAAGCCGTAGACGTTGAAGATCTTCAGGGGGTCGTTGCAGTCCTTGCCCCAGAAGAGTTCCTGCGGCGGGCAGTAGTGGAAGATGCCCAGGTCGCGGTCCACCATCACCTGCCAGAGGGCGATGGCCAGGTCCTGGCCGCACTTGCCGGCAAACCGTGGACTGCGGACAAGGTTCTCCAGCGTCGAAAAGTCCGGTACGTGTTCGGAGACGATCCAGGGCGTGTAGTGCATGACCCGATTCCTTTCTGTCCCTGCGGATTCCGTCTTACTTGGCCTCAGCAAGCCTGTCAGCCATCGTCGCGAGCCAGTTCCATGAACGTCACCGCCATACCGCCGTAGCGACGCACGTCGAAGGCCTTGAGCCGCCCGTACGTTCGCTCGTCGTAGCCGACCTCGACCTCGTGGCGCAGCACGATCGTCGCAGCCGGATCGAGATCCGCTTGTTGCGGCAGCCTGGTGAGCAACTGGCCGATCGGACTGGCCAGGCCGTTGTCCCGGCTGAGTGGGTAGGGGGGGTCGAGGAAGATGATGGAGTAGATGCCAGCGGCGCCGCCGCTGCCCGTGGGGCTGCTGCCGGCGTGTCCGCCAGGTGCCACTGGCAGCTTGTCTGCCAGTGCTTCCTCTTCGGGTGCCACGCCCGCGCTGTTTGCAGGCGTGCCGTCGTCGGCCTGGCCGCTCGGCGGCCGAGGTGCCTTGAGCGTCAGGGCGCTGGCCTGTACGACCTGCGTTTGCCCCTGCAGCCCCAATGTCTTCAGGTTGCTCTGGAGCGTGCGGGCAGCCGTGCGGTCTTCCTCCACGAAGCAGCAGAACGCCGCCCCGCGCGACAGCGCCTCGATGCCCAGGGCGCCGCTGCCGGCAAACACATCCAGCACCGACACCGGCGGGATGCTCCCCGGGTCTCCGTACGCCGCGCCCACGATGTTGAAGACCGCCTGGCGGACGCGGTCGAGCATCGGCCGGGTCCGCAGGCCCGGCGGGGCCGCGATCTGCCTGCCTCGTAAGCTTCCCGCGATGATGCGCATGAGTTTCCACCGCAATATCCGACGGCAATTGCACTTGCGCTTAGGTCCGGCTTGACCCTTCCCTTGGACCGCCGTTAGAATCCCGCTGTTTTCAATACGCGGCAGCGCGATTCAGGAAGCAGCCATGCCCACGTGTCTGTGCGAACATTGTACGGCCGTCTGCTGTCGTTATATTGCCTTGCCCCTGGACAAACCAGTCTCGGCCGAGGACTTTGACAACATTCGCTGGTACCTGGTGCACGAGAACGTGAGCGTCTTTGTGGACAAGGGCCAGTGGTACATCAGCTTCGCCACGCCGTGCCGGCACCTGGGTCAGGATTTCCGTTGCGGCATCTATCAGAAGCGCCCGAAGATCTGCCGCAGCTACCGGACGGACGGATGCGACTACCACGGCGGCGAGTACCGCTACGACCTGTTCTTCTCCGAGCCGGCCCAGGTCGAGAAATACGCCGCCGACCTGTTAGCCGGCAAGGGCAAACGGCCCGGGAAGGGAAAGCGATGATGCGATTCAGCCGGATACCGGCAGCGCTGGTCCTGGCCCTAGGATGTCTGGCGGCCTTGTTTTCCGGTGGCTGCGGCTACAGTCTCTCGTCGCTGGCTACCACGAGCGGCCCCAGGCCTCGGGGTGGGCAGTGGTCGGTCGCCGGCGAGCAGTGGGTCCATGTGGGTGAGAAGTTCGACGTCAGTTTCGCCCTGCATGGCGGCGGCGTGGCCGACTATGCCGTCCTGACCGCCGAACCCTTCGGGACCAGCCGGGTGTGCCTGCTGTGCGACCACGGCCGCTTCCTCTTTGAGAAGGTCCAGTTCAAGGAGCCGACGCCGCCGGAGCATCCGCTGGTCCTGCGGGCCACGGCCTACCGCGAGCGCGGCGAGCGCGACTTCATGGCCGACCCCGAAGGGCACCTGCTGCGCCGCGAGAGCCCCTTCGACGTTCCCGACCAGACGGTCGCCAGCACCAGCCTCAAGATCCACGTGTACCAGTCGAACCTGGCGATACAGGTCGCGCCCGATCCGGCTGGCTACCGGTGGGAGACAGCCAAGCTGCTGCTCTACGTCGACCCGGAGCACCCGGCGGAGGTGCGGCTGGGCCGCGACTACCGCAAGGGCTTCCGCGTGGAAGGGCCGACCGCTGCAGGCAGGCTTCGTGGTGGCGTACGAACCGACTGCCGAGCAGGTAAAGACCGACGGCTCGACCCGTGTCGTGCTGACGGTCCAGAATGCGGCTGGCAACGAGCACCGCCAGGAGACCTGGCTGCCGACGCCGTGAGGGGTAACTATGAAGTTCCAGGCTGTCAAAGGCATGCGGGATTTCTATCCCGAGGACATGGCGGTACTCAACTGGATCATGGATGGCTGGCGGCGCGTCAGCGTCCGCAACGGCTTCGCCGAGTATGACAGCCCCATCATGGAGTACCTGGACCTCTACACCGGCAAGAGCGGCGAGGGCATCGTCTCGGAGCTATTCCACCTGACCGACCGTGGCGGCCGCGACCTGGCCATCCGCCCCGAGGCCACCCCGACCCTGGCCCGCATGGTCGCCGCCCGGGCGAATGCCTTGCCCCGGCCGATCAAGTGGTTCTGCATGCCGCGGTTCTGCCGCGCCGAAAAGCCCCAGCGGGGGCGCGGCCGCGAGTTCTTCCAGTGGAACATCGACATCATCGGTGTGGATGACACCGTGGCCGACGCCGAGTGCATCTTCGTGGCCGTCGACTACCTCCGCGAGGCGGGCCTGACGCCGGCCGACGTTGTCGTCCGCATCTGCGACCGGCGCCTGCACAAGGCCATCCTCTCGTGCGTCGGCATCGGTGAGGAACTACACGAAAAGGCCCTCGGCCTGCTCGACAAAGCCGACAAGGTGGAACCGGCCAAGATGGCCGAGATGTGGGACGAGGCCTTCGGCGCAGCTGCCGTTCGACCGTCTGCAGAAGCTCCTGGCGGCCGGTTCGAGCGACGAACTGGCCGCCCTGGCCCCGCAGGTGGGCCTGGACGGCCAGGCCCTGGCCGCTCCGCTGGCGGGCCTGCGCGACCTGTGGGTGTATCTGGACCGCTTCGGCATCGCCGAATACTGCCGCTTCGACCTGCGAATCGTCCGGGGGCTGGCCTATTACACCGGAGTGGTCTTCGAGATTTACGACCGCCGCGGCGTGCTGACGCGGGCCGTGGCCGGCGGCGGCCGCTACGACAACCTGCTGCAGCTGGTGGGCGGCCCGCCGATCGCCGCGGTCGGCGTCGGCATGGGCGACTTCGTGCTGTGGGAGCTGCTCAAGGACCTGGGCCGCGTGCAGGGCGTGCCGACCCGCGTGGATGTCTACGTCGTGGACGCCGAGGAGGACCTGTTCCCCGATGTCCTGCGGATCGTCGCGGACCTGCGGCGCAAGGGTGTGGCAGCTGAGTTCAGTTACAAGCGCCAGAGCCTCGGCAAGCAGCTCAAGAGCGCCTCGCAGCGTGATGCCCGCATGGTCATCATCGTCGGCGGCAAGTATCGGGAGAATCGCATCGTCGAGGTCAAAGACATGCAGACCGGTCAGCAGCGGGAGGTCCCGCTGGCGGACCTGCTGGCCAATCCGCGGCAGCACGTGAAGGGATGACCTCCCCCTACGTCCCGAAGTTATCCACCATGTACAGCAGGTCAATGACATCCACCGCGCCGTCGTGGTTGAAGTCGCAGTTGGGGTCGTACCAGGCGTCCCCCTGGTACGTGCCGAAGCTGTCCACCAGGTCCAGAAGGTCCACCACGTCGACGTGGCCGTCGCCGTCGATGTCGCCGGTGATGACCGTCAAAGATTCCAGCAGGGCCATCAGGTCGGCCCGCAGCTGGTAGAGTTTCACCTCCGTCAGCCCGCTGAAGGAGTAGTCCCAGGAGCCAGTGCCGTACTTGGCCGAGAGCGCCTCGCGGACCTTCTCGCGGCTCCAGCCGGGCAGGGCGGCGATCTGGTTGAGCAGCTCGATGACCTGCTCGACCTGGCGGGTGCTCTTGATCCGGATGCTGAAGATCGGCCCTTCGTACGCGCCCGTCAGGCCCGGCACCGTGATCCCCGAGTAGACCGTCGAGAGGTCCTGGGCGCTCGTCCAACTCGTCTGGTAGTTGTCCCAGTACTGCAGACCCGCGATGAAATTCTGGCACCACTTCTGCAGCAGTACCTGCGCGTGGCCGATCCCGTTGCCCGTGATCGACGTGGCCAGCCCGTACCAGCACCACTGCTCCTGCTTGTCCTCGTCGAGTGGAAGTTGCGGTACTTGATCTGCGGCCAGTCCCAGTTGGCGGTGCTCGAGCCGCAGTCCATGAAATTGATGCGGTTGTCGAGCTGTCCCCAGTGCTGCGGCCAGCGGGTGGAGATGTCGATGCGGAAGTGCCAGGGAACGTCCGTCACGCCGGATTGGACCTGGCCCTCCCGGTAGAGCTGGTGGAAGAAGCCGACCGCGCGGAAGTCGTCGGCCGCCTCGCACTCCTCCAGGATCCAAAGCGCCGTGCAGTCGCCGTAGTCCTTGTAGTAGTACTTGTTGTTCAGGTAGATCTGGAAACTTGTCCGGGTCCAGCCTTTGGCGTGGGCGTGAGTGAACCAGTCGGCGATCACGTTGCGGACACCCTGCTTGTAGCCGTCAGGGAACGCCGGGTAGATGTCCGGAATCGTGCTGAAGAACTGGGAGTAACTCGCGGTCGTGTACTGGTCCATCAGGGTGTCCCAGTACGTCCCGCCGTGTCCGGCGGCGTCAAAGCCGTACGTCGCGTCCATGTCGGAGATCGGCCAGGACTCGAAGAACGGCGTATACAGGTGCGTGATCGGCGTGTTGGCGCCCGGGCCGTAGTACGGACTGCCCGCGGTGGTCGGCGTAAAGGCCGTGCCGTCAAAGAACCGGCCGTAGCGATTGTCCATCGCCGACCAGTCGGCGGCGTGGATGGTTGCGCCGGCCCCGGTCAGTGTCGGTGCGCGGTCGCTACGGACGCTGCCGGACTGGCCGTAGGGAAGCGTGTTGCAGACCGCGCGGTGCTTGTGGGCCACCTGGAAATACCGGAGGCACACCAGGTCGGTGTTATACGAGCCGCCCCAATCCCAGGGGTTGCCATACCCGTTCAGATCGACCAGGAACGTCGGGTAGTCGGGGATGGTCAGCGGGCGGACGCGGACCTTCAGATTGATCGTGACGGGGTTGCTCAGCTGCGCGGCCGTTACGGTGATGGTGCCGGTGTAGTCGCCCGCGGACTGGTCCTTCGGCACGTACAGGTCCATCCAAACCGACTGGTTCACGCCGCCGGGGTTGCGGCTGGCATCGGGGATGTTGAACGTCGTGGCAAAGGGGGCCGCCAGCGGGATGGCCGGGTCCGGGTAGTATCGGCTGCTGCTGGTGACGTAGTGCAGTCCGGAACAGCTCGACGTACGGGCTGGCGGGGATCGTCGGGCCGTGGAGGTTGGCCAGGTCGCTGACGACCACGCGGACGTTGGTCAGCGTGGCGCCGCTGCGTTCGATGAACAGCTGCGCCCCGAGCACTTCGTTGCGGCGCCGGTCAGGGTGATCGTGTTGGTGCCGGCGTCCCAGACGACGTTGGCCTTCTTGTAGTTGTCGGAGCCGCCGCTCGTGTAGCCGTCTTCCATGCGGTTGCCGGTGGCGGGGTTGATCTTGACCGTCTCCGAGCCGGCCCAGTATCGCAGGACGCCGCTGACGGAGCGGACGCTCTTGCCTGTCGGGTCCGGCGTGGCCAGGCCGCCCGAAGGCAGCGAGGGCGTGCTCCAGGCCGCGGGAAGCGTCAGGCTGGTCGTCTGCACGGAGCCGCCGTTGCCGGCTGCGTCGTACGCCTGCACGAAGAAGTAGTAGGTGCCGCCGGCGGTGAGGTTCTCGACGGGCACCCGCTGGGCCACGCCGGGCAGGGCGGGCCGGGGGATCCGCCAACGGGCCACGTCGGTGGCGGTGGCAAAGTTGTTGACCGTGGAATACCGGACGGTGTAGCCGAAGGCCTTCGCCGCCTGCGGATCGGTGGGCGCCAGGAAGCGGAGGATTGCCTGCCCGTTCTCCGGACCTGCCTGGGCCGTCAGGCTGGCGACCGGCCCCGGCGGAGTGGTATCGGTCGCGGTAGCGAACTTGATGTAGAGCTTCGGCTGCACGCTGCTGCCCTGTTCCTTGGTGTACACCGCGCAGCTGTAGTTGTTGTTGTAGCAGACGCGGGCGTCGGTGACGACCAGGCCGTATTGGTCGAGGATCAGCGCCTGCACGAGGGCCGGGTCCAGCCTCGCGCGGACCCACGCCTGACTGCCGGAGGTGTACGTGCCCATCGTGCCGTCGGACAGGTACGCGTAGCAGACCAGCGAGCCGTAGTTGCCGAAGGCGGTGGAGAAGTCACTGTAGGGGAACGTCCAGTCCGTCGTCCCCGTACGGTAGCGCCAGCACGCGGCCGACTCGCTCCAGTCGGTGTTGATCGTGGCGGCCACCAGGGAGAAGTTCGGGTCACTGCTCGCCTTGGCCAGGTGCAGCTCCGCCTGCTCGACGACCTGTCCGCGGTAGGCCGACAGGTTGAACTTCAACCCCGTTTGGTCGAACCAGCCGTGCAGCAGGCTGGTGGTGGCCGCGCCGTAGTTGCCGTTCCAGGCGCTGTCCAGCGGGCCGGTGCCGTACGCGAACCGATTGTCCTGGCTGTCCGGGACGGTGATAACATCCGGCTGCGTGGGGTCCAGCCAGGCGAAGCCTCGGGACGAAAGGGCCAGCAGCAGGGCGACAACAGGCAGGGCGGCGCGGTTTCCGCGAAACATGAGCGTGCTCCCTCCAGATCGCGGCTGGGCTTTTCGAGAAGAAACGGTGGTCGCGCAGCCGTAAACCGCATTCTACCACGCCGGTTCCGCGAACTCCAGTGATTTTCACAACCACCGCCGCGACAGGAAGCATGCGCCCCAGCCCAGCGTGCATAGCAGCACGGCTTGGCCCGCGCCGGCGCCGCAGCTGCCGCAGCCGGGAGCGACCCCCACGTTGGGCACCATCGTGCCGGCCGCCGCTGGGATGTTCTGGGGTGTGTCCCCGCCGCCGCTGAGCGTGTTGTTGATCATGGAGGCCAGCTGCGGTGTGACGAGCACCCCGATGCCCTGCACGGACGTATTCAAGGCCATGTTCGTTTGACGGGTGCCCTTGAGTACGGCTACCAGTCGGGGCTGCTGCTCGGGCCCGTCGAGGAACCAGATCGGCGAGCCGCTCTGGCCCGGCTCCGTGTCGATCTGTTCGAGCAGGTACGTGCCGTCGGTGCCCACGCCGGGGCCCGTCGCGGTGTACTGCAGGTCGTGGTCCAGGTCGGCCGGGTAACCGGCGCTTAACAGTGACGCCCCGCTGAGAACGCTTGCGTCGGGCTCGGCGATCTGCATGAATCCCGCCTGTTCGCCCAGGGGCGTATCCAGCGCGAGCACGGCCATGTCCGAAGAGTCGTCGCCCAGGGTGAGCCAGGCGTCGGGGGCGACGTGCGCGACCACGGCGGCTGTGCCGAACGGCTTGACGCTCCCACTGCGTCCCGGCGCGAAGTTGATGGCGTCGGGCCAGCCGCCCAGGTCCGCATCGTACACGACGTGGGCGCTGGTCAGGACGGTCCTGTTGCCGATCAATGTCCCCGTGCCCTGCAGGATCGTACTGCCGTAGACCGCTTCCACCATGCCGATCGCCGAGTACGGGAACACCGTCGTGTCGGGCACCGGCCTGCGGTCGTCCCCCCCGAAGATGTAGGCCGACCGCGGCAGCGGCCGCGATGCCCCGCCCGGCGGCGAGACCGAATCCGCCAGGCTCCGGCTGCCGGCGTTCGGGACGGAAAGGATTACACAGAATAGGAACAACACGAAGATGCGACGGACTCCGCGCAGTCCAGGCATTCCATGGCCCCCCGTGGCATCGACCGCTGCCACCCTACACACTAGGCCGCCGCCGGGTCGCAGACAACTCGTCGGCCTCGGCGCCTCCGAGCGGCGCCGGCGCGCACCGAGCGGGCGGACGCGCGAAACGGCGGGGGCCAGAGGTGTCGGCGGGTCGGGTCAAGGACCGTCCGCGAGTCGACAAAACCGGCTGAGGAAGGCGGGTTGCGCAAGGAGGCCGGCCCGGCCGCAAGGTGCGGGGGCCACCGGCGCAATCTCATGACAGTCCCGGTGCGCGGGATGCTGTAGGGAAAGAAGCGCCGCGGGTCCCGGATCGGGCCCGAGGTGCGGGGAATGCGGACTTTTGTTGTGTGCTCGGACCGGTGCGCCGACGGCCGCATGGCTGGTGTTGCGGCGTGTTGCCGGCAGCGATACGTCGCCGCTATTTCGGCCAGCACTCGATGAGGGTGAGCAGATCGAGTACGTCCACGGCGCCGTCGCCGTTGAGGTCACAGGCCGGGTCGCACCCCGGTTGGCCCACGAGCATGCCGAAGCTGCCGATCAGGTCCAGCAGGTCGATTACGTCGACCACGCCGTCGCCGTTGATGTCCCCGGGGACCGCCAGGACGGTCTCGAGTTTGGCCAGCAGGTCGGCCCGCATGTGGTAGAGCTTGATGTTCGTCACGCCGGTGTAGCCGTAGTCCCACGAGCCGGTGCCGTACTTGGCGAAGACGGCGTTGCGCGCCTGCTGGCGGTTCGTGTCCTTGTGCCCGCCCAGAGGTTGAGCAGCTCGATCAACTGCTCCGCCTGGCGCATCTGCTTGGCGCGGATGCTCAGGAGGCAGCCTTCATACGATACCGACATGCCCGGCGAGGCCTGGCCCGAGTAGATCACGCCCGGCGGGTTGGCAAACGCCGTCCAACTCGTCGCGAAGGCGTCCCAGTACGGCAGAAGGCCGGCAAATCCCTGGCTCCAGCGTTGCAGCCAGACTCGCGCGAACGCCAGGCCCGTACCGGTGGCCGACGGGGCGTCGCTGTAGTCGATCCACTGCTCCTGCTTGTCGGCGTCGAGGAAGTAGTTGCGATACTTCGTCTGCGGCCAGTAGTTGCCGGCTGCACTGGCGCCCAGGTCCCAATAGTTGATGCGGTTGTCGAGCTGGCCGTAGTTCAGGCCGTAGCGGTCGGAGATGTCGATGCGCCAGTGCCACTTGACATCCGGGCAGTTGGCCTGGGCGTAGCCGTCCCGCCAGAGCTGGTGGTAGAAGCCGTCGGCCCGGAAGTCATCCGCGCTGTCGTTCTCCTCCATGACCCAGAAGACCGGATCGTAGAGGTAACTGCCGTCACCCTGTTGCCACGAGTCACTGAACTTCTCGTTGTGGTAGGTCTCGAAGGCGGTCCGCGTCCAGCCCATGTCGTGGGCATGCCGCACCCAGTCGGCCATTACGTTCCGCAGGCCCTGCTTGTAGTCGTCCGGGAAGGCGTCCCAGACATCCGGCATGCCCGTGAACATGGCCGCCAGGCTCCCCGGGTTCATCGCGTACCAGTACATCGGGCCCAGGCCCATCGCGTCGAAGCCGTACGTCGGATCGAGGATGTAGATCGGCCAGGACTCGTGGAACGTGCTGTAGAAGTGCGTGATCGGCGTATTCTGGCCCGGGCCGTAGTACGGCTGGGTCGGGTTGGTCGGCGAGAAGGCCGAGCCGTCGAACAGCGGCCCGTATCGGCGGTCGAAGGTGGTCCAGCTGGTCGCGTGCAGTGTGGAACCTGATCCGCTCATCGCGCTGGGTACGCGGTCCGACTGGACGTTTCCGTAGAGGTGGCTGTACGGCAGGGCGTTCGGGACGATCCGGTGCTTATGGCAGGCCTGGAAGTACCGCAGGACGCTCCGATCGTTGCCCGCGCTGTAGCCGGGCCAGTTCCACGGATTGCTGTACCCGTTGAGGTCCACCAGGAACGTCGGGTAGTCCGGGATCACGACGCGGCTGACGTGGATCGCCACGTTGATCGTCACCGGCGCCGACAGCTCTGCGGCTGTCACGGTGATCGCCCCCGTGTAGTCGCCCGGCGCAGCGTCCTTCGGCACGTAGATGTCCATCCAGACGGACTGGTTATTGGCGCTGCTGCTGGGGTTGTGGTAGATGTCCGGGATGTTGAAGGTCGTCGGGAAGGGGCTGGCCAGCGGAATGGCGGCCTCGGCATAGTACGTCGAGCCGCTGGTCACGTAGTGCAGCTGGAAGAACTCCACCGACGTTGCGGCCGGTATGACCGCCCGCCCGCCCGGGCCGCCCAGGTCGCTGCACGTCACGCCGACGTTCGTCAGCGTGCTGCCGAGCTTCTCGAGGATCACCTGGGCGCCGACCATCTCGTTGCGGGCGGCTAGCAGGGAGATTGTGTTTGTGCCGGAGTCCCAGACGACGTTGGCCTTCTTGTACGTGTCCGAACCCGTGCCGGTGTAGCCGTCGTCGTAGCGGTTGCCGGTGACCGGATTGACCCGGCTGACCTCCGACGCCGCCCACCAGCGCATCACGGTGCCAGACGGGTCGGTCTGGATGCTCTTGCCGGTCGCATCGGGCGTAACAAACGGGCCGTCGTCCAGGGTCGGCGTGACCACCGCGTCGGGCGTGAAGCTCGACGCTCTGGACCGGGCTGACATTGCCGACCGCATCGTACGCCTGGACGTAGAAGTAGTACGGCGTGCCGGGCGTCAGGCCCTCGATGAGTACCTTCTGCGGGCTGCCCGCGTTCTGCGGCCGCGGGATCCGCCAGCGGGCCAGGTCCGTGGCCGAGGAGAAGTCATCCGTCGTCGAGTAGCGGACGGTGTAGCCGAACGCCCTGTCCGCCTGGGGGTCCATCGGGGCCAGGAAGCTCAGCACCACCTGCCCGTTCTCGGGCCCGGTCTGCGCCGCCAGGTTCATCACCGCGCCCGGCGGTACCGTGTCCACGTCCGTCGCGAACTTGATGTACAGTCGTGGCTGGAGGCTCTTGTTCTGGTCCTTCGTGTAGACGGACGGATTCCCACCGGGGCTCGTCTGCCAGCGGGCGTCGGTGATGGTTATCCCGTACTGGTCCAGGATCATGGCCTGCACCACGGCCGGGTCAAGCTTCATGCCGATCCAGCCGTCAGCTGCCAGCCGTACCGGTGTAGGTCTTGAACGTGTCGTTGGCGGCAAAGCCGTAGCAGACCAGCGAGCCGAAGTTGCCGAAGCCGGCCGACGTGGCATCACTGTGGCCGTATGTCCACTCGTTGTCCGCCGTGGTGTAGACGGTGGAGCTTACCGGTGTGACCCGCCAGCGGAAGCAGGGGTCGCCCACGGTCCTGGAACCGGTCCCCGTTCCTTCATGCCAGTCCGTGTTCATTGTCGAAACGACCAGGCTCAGGACGTTGTCGCCCGACGCCCTGGCCATGTGCAGTTCCGCGGCCTCGACCGTCATGCCCCGATAGGCCGACAGGTCCCACTTGGCGAACATCAGGTCCTGGTTGCCCTTGATGCGACGGCTGCTCTTGGCACCGTAGCTATACTCCACTTCGCTGCTCGCGTTCGAAAATCCGGAGTCCTCGCTATCCAGGACCGTGATAACATCCGGCTGGGTCGGGTCCAGCCATCCAAACGCCGTTAGGGGCAGCGACAGCAGCAGGGCCGCGGCAACGGCCAATAACGCGCGATGCGGACTTCTTTCCATTGGTACGCTTCCTCCTGCGCTCCGGGACCCGGGTTGGCCAGCACGTGCATCAGCAAATACAGACGAAGGGGGGACCCTCCACCACCATGGTACCAAATCGAAAAGCTGAGCTCCACCGATTCTTAACGAGAAAACCCCGGCCTGACGCCCGCCCGCCGATCTGCGGTCACGCTATCCACAGGACCGGACCTGCCGTCCGATAGCGACTATCCAATGGCAGGATGGAGCGGCATCCTCTGCGGGGGACCGCCGGAGCCAGCCTGCCCAAAAAGCAGCGCCGCGGACCCGTTTGGGGGTCCGCGGCGCAGGTCTTTCGCATTTGGTGGGGCCGCCTTCAGCCCGCGTTTGTCCGCCGGGCGCCAGGTGTCACGCTGTCGGCGTTCTCACCTTGTCACCCGGTCGCCTTGTCACCTTGTCACCTTGTCACCTTGTCATCCGTCGCCGAGGCCCTTACTTCGGCCAGTTATCGGCCAGGATCAGCAGGTCGACCACGTCCACCGAGCCGTCGCTGTTGAAGTCGCAGGCCGGGTCGTAGTTTGCATCGCCCAAGACCGAGCCGAAGCTGGCGGCAAACCACAGCAGGTCGACGACGTCCACCGAGCCGTCGTAGTTGATGTCGCCCGGGACCAGAATGGCCTCGAGCTTGGTCAGCAGGTCGCTCCGCATGTGGTAGAGCTTGGTGTCATCCACGCCGCTGAACGAGTAGTAGTCCGCCGAGGTGCTGCTGGTCGTGCCGTACTTGGCTACGACCGAGTTGCGGACCTGCTGGCGGTTGGTGGCCACCGTGCCGCTCCACAGGTTCAGCAGCTCGATCAGCTGCTCGGCCTGGCGCATCTGCTTGATACGCATGCTCAGGAAGCAGCCCTCGTAGTCGCTCGACAGTCCCGGCATGCCGCCTGTCCCGGATTTGCCGGAGTAGATCGGGCTGGGCGGATTGCCGAACCCGGTCCAGCTCGTGTAGCCGAAGCAGTCCCAGATCGGCAGCAACCCTGCCAGGCCCTGGCTCCAGCGCAGCAGGAACACTCGGGCGTAGGCCAGGCCCGTGCCCGTGGCCGACGGCGAGTCGCTGTAATCGACCCACTGCTCCTGCTTGTCAGCGTCGAGGAAGTAGTTGCGGTACTTGGTCTGCGGCCAGTACAGACTGGCATCGCCCGCGGCCAGGTCCCAGTAGTTGATCCGGTTGTCGAGCTGGCCGAAGTTCTGGCCGTAGCGGTCGGAGATGTCGATGCGGAAGTGCCACTTGACATCCGGGCAGTTGGCCTGGGCGTAGCCGTCCCGCCACAGCTGGTGATAGAACCCGTCGGCCCGGAAATCGTCGGCGCTGTCGTTCTCCTCCATGACCCAGAAGACCGGGTCATAGTAGGTGACCCCGCCCACCAGCCAGGAGTCGCTGAACTTCTCGTTGTGGTACGTTTCGAAGGCGGTCCTCGTCCAGCCCTTCTGGTTCGCGTGGGTGACCCAGTCAGCCATCACATTCCGCAGGCCCTGCTTGTAGCCGTCCGGGAAGGCGTTGTTGAAGACGTCCGGCAGGTTTGTGAACAGGGTCGCCAGGCTTCCCGGGTTGAGCCCGTACCAGTACAGCGGACCACTGCCTGCGGCGTCGAATCCGTACGTCGGATCGAGGGTGTAGATCGGCCAGGACTCGTGGAACGTGCTGTAGAAGTGGGTGATCGGGGTGTTTTGTCCCGGGCCGTAGTACGGCTGCGTCGGGTTGGTCGGCGAGAAGGCCGTGCCGTCGAAGAGCGGCCCGTACCGCCGGTCGAAGGTCGTCCACGATGCGGCGTGCAGCGTGGAGCCAGAGCCGGTCATCGTGTCGGGCACGCGATCGGACTGTACCTTCCCGTTCAGGTGGCTGTAGGGCAGGGCGTTGGGCGTCACGCGGTGTTTGTGGGCCGCCTGGAAGTACCGCAGGGTGATCCGGTCGTTCTGCGCGTTGCTGCTGCCCCAGTTCCACGGGTTGCTGTAGCCGTTGAGGTCCACCAGGAACGTCGAGTAGTCCGGAATGATGATCCGGCTGACGTGAATGGCCACATTGACCGTGACGGGGCTGCTCAGCTGCGGGCTGGCCGTGACCGTGAGCGTGCCCGTGTAGTCGCCGCCCGGGACCGTCTTGGGTACGTAGAAGTCCACCCAGACCGTCTGGTTCTTGGCGCTGGCGCTGGGGTTGCGGTTGGTGTCGGGGATGTTGAAGGTCGTGCCGAGCCCGCTGGTCAGGGGAATGGCCTGCTCGGCGTAGTAATTCGACGAACTGGTGACGTAGAACATTCTGGAACAACTCGATGCAGGTCGAGGCCGGGATGACCGCCCCGCCCGGGCCGGTCAGGTCGCTGGCCGTCACGCCGACGTTGTTCAGGCTGCCGCCGGTCAGTTTTTCGATGACCAGCTGGGTGCCGACCACCTCGTTGCGGGCAGCCAGCAGGGAGATCGTATTGGCGCCGGCGTCCCAGACCAGGTTGGCCTTCTTGTAATTGTCGGAGCCGCTACCGGTATAGCCATCCTCGTAGCGGTTGCTGGTGACCGGATTGATGCGGGTGGTCTCCGGGGCGGCCCACCAGCGCATCACGCCTGTCACGGTCTGGATGCTCTTGCCCGTCGGGTCGGGTGTGACGAACGGTCCGTCGGCCAGTGTGGGCGTCGTGATCGTCGGCGGCGCGAAGTTCGTGCTCTGGGCGGCGCTTGCGTTACCGACCGCGTCGTAGGCCTGCACGAAGAAGTAGTACGTCGTGCCGGGCGTCAGGCCCTCGATGAGCACCTGCTGCGCGGCGCCGGGCTCTTGGGCCGCGGGATCCGCCAGCGGGCCAGGTCGGTGGCGGTAGCGAAGTTGTTCGTCGTCGAATAGCGAACCGTGTAGCCGAACGCCTGGGCGGCCTGCGGGTCGGTCGGAGCTTGGAAACTCAGGACCACCTGCCCGCTCTCGGGTCCAGCCGCAGCGCTCAGGCCGCTGATGGTCCCCGGCGGGGTCGTGTCCAGCGTCGTGGCGAACTTGATGTACAGACGCGGCTGGACCGTGCTGTTCTGGTCCTTGGTATAAACGACGGGGTTTCCGCCTGTGTTGGAGTGCCAACGGGCGTCGGTCACAGCCAGACCGTACTGGTCGACCATCAGGGCCTGGATCACGGCTGGATCGACCTTCATCGCCACCCAGGTGTTGCTGCCTGAGGTGTAGATCTCGAACGTGTCATTGGCCTTGAAGCCGTACGAGACGAGTGAGCCGAAGTTGCCGAAGGCGGCAGCGGTGGCATCGCTGTACGCGTAGGTCCACTCGTTGGCAGCCGTAGTGTAAACGTTGGAATTCGCCGGGGTCACCCGCCACCGGTAGCAGGAGGAGCCTGTCTCCCGGATCCAGTTCTGCGTGCCTTCCACCCAATCCGTGTTGAACGTCGAGACCACCAGGCTCAAGATGTTGTCAGTCGACGCTTTGCACAGGTGCATTTCGGCCGACTGGACCGTTTTGCCCCGATAGGCGGAAAGATCGAACTTCACCCACATCAGGTCCTGGTTTCCCTTGACGCGGCGGCTGGGGGCGCCACCGAAGTTCTCCTCCTGCTCGCTGGAAACCGCCGACATGCCGGCGTCCTGGCTGTCCAGGACGGTGACCACATCCGGCTGCGTCGGGTCCAGCCACGCGGCGGATGTCCCCACGGGTGACCACAATAGAACTGCCGCCGCGACGGCTAGCACGAACCGAGTCAAGCTTCTTTCCATTTGCGCCTCCTTCTCCTCAGGCAGGTAACAATACACGACAGTTTTTGGGTGAGTGATATCCTCCGAGGGTACATGGTATCAGATCCTTCCTAATACTTCCATGAATTGTGATGACAAAGTGAGCGGCGACGGATCGATCCTTCCGGCAGGTGGGCGAACGCCCCGGTTTCCCTGGGTGCGGCACCGATATCTATCTCTAGATGACTAAAGGTGTTACGATATGGCGAGGGGCGGTGTGACCGCCTCAGGCCAGGCCGGCCTCGATCATCGCCCGGCGGTACGTGGGCAGGAAGTCCTCTTCGTCCGCGGCCAGGTGGGACAGCAGGTCAGCGACCGGTACCAGGCGGCGCTGGCTGACCTCGAACTGCGGGTCCCACGGCTGGAGGTCGACGTTGGCCCGCCAGAAGGCACGGACGAGCACGAGCCCTTCCTCGTGACCCTCGATGCAGCGGGAACGGATGAAGCCGAGCAGCCGCGCCTCGCGCACCACCGCGCAGGCCTCCTCCAGCATCTCGCGGCGCAGGGTCTGCTCCCAGTCCTCATCGCCTTCCGGGCGGCCAGCCGGCAGGCCCCAGCGGATATCGTCCTCGGTAATGAGGACGACTTGTCTGTCCGGCGTCACGCAGATGCCGGCCGATCCGTGTCGCTTGCCGTCGGGGGACGGTCCCGCCGGATGCCACGTGGTCAGCCACAGCTGACGGTTGGACCGGGCGAGGATTTCCTGGCCATCGCGGATCGGATCTTGCGGTGTTGCGCTGCCTGACACTCTCTGCCCTCCGGCGGATTGACTTGCTGTTTGACGGACCCCTGTCGCTGGAAAGACGCTACCTGCCGGTGCCCCCGCTGGCTGGTTGCGAAGCACCCGCGGCGGGCGCGGTGGCCGGGAGCTGGGCCGGCTGCGCGGCCGGGACGCCCGCCGATCTGCGTGGCTGGCCCCGGCCCCTGGGGTCGCTCCTGGGCCAGCAGCAGGACGACCGGCTGCGTGGACAGGCGGCGAAGCGGGTCCTCCAGCAGGTAGGCCTGCAGGCTGTGCGGCCCGAGGGCTAGCTGGCCCAGCGTAAGGTTCACGCGGAGCACCTGGCTGGACATCGGCATCAGCGTCAGCGGCAACGGCTGCGGACCCGAGCCCGACAGCGACAGGTTCGCGCCGTTGAGGCGGACGATCGGCCAGGCCTGCTGGGCCTGGTTCGAGCCATTGACCACCTTGAGGATCACCGGACCAGGGCAGGCATAATAGGTGAGGTCGTACGAGGCAGTGCGCGGGGCAAAGGCCAGCTGCTCCGGGCAACTGAACTCCAACCGCACGGGCAAGGTGGGTGTGAGCCGATCCGGCGAGCCGGCCTGGACCGTCACCGCGCCCTTGTCCGGCAGGTCGAAACCCACCTGGCAGGCCCACCAGGACCCGCCATCCAGACAACGCAGCAGCGTTCCCCCGACCACCGCCGGCTTGCCGTTGCCCTCCTGCTTGCGGACGCGCAGCCAGATGCGGCAGTCGTTCCACGAACGGTTCTGCGTGCTGGCCACGTTGACCGTCACGGGGTCGGTTGTGCCGTCGTTGGGGACGGCGAAGGTCACATGTAACCGGCCGGCGGGCACCGAGTACTGCGTCCGCGGGTCGAACGACTCCGTGGGGTAGACGTAGCTGACCCGCTCGTTGTTGACCTCGATCACGCGGTAGTGCGACTCGCCGTTCGCGCGGTCGCGGACGGCGGTGCTGGACTGCCCCGTGCGGATGTAATGCAGCCCGGGCAGTCCCGAGAGCAGCGAGGCGAACTCCCGGTAGTCCCAGTCGGTCTGGCCGCCGCAGATGATCATCCTGAGCTTGAGGTCGTGGACGGCAAGTTCGGCGACGTTGAGGTCGCGGAGGCGGCGAATCAGGCCGAGCTCGTCGCTGTGGGTGACCACGAAATTGAAGGCGCGGCTGCGGTTGGCCTCGAGGTCCTGCAGGACCCAGCGGACCTGGTCGTCATCGCGATCGATCGGGTGCTCGCCATGGTCCAGCAGCAGCAGGCCGTGATACTTGCCGTAGTCGATCGTGCCGACCGGGCTGTTGGCGACCAGGCGGGTGAAGCTCGCCTGGTGGTCGTGGTCCCCGCACAGCACGTAGACCGGGGCCTCGAACTGCGCCAGATAGTCCAGCACCCGCTGCCAGTCGGCCGGGTGGTCGCACAGCCGCGCCCATTCCGTGAAGTCCCCCGTCGCGACGATGAACTCGGGGGCCAGGAGGTTGACCTCCTCGGGGATCCGCGGGTCGAAGTCGGCGGCCGTCGGGTCCCCGATGTTCATGTTCGAAAGGTGCACGAACCGGAAGCTCGTCCGGAACTCCTCGACGACGCAGACGCTACGGCGGTTGACGATCTCCTGGCCGGCCGCGGCCAGCACCAGGTCGTACAACCCGGGTGGCGTGGATCCCGCAATGGACATATCGGCTTCGATATATCCATCGCCGAACTTCTTGGCGGGACTCCCCGGCAGCAGCGGGTAGCGAAGTTTGCCGACCAGGCTGTTCTGGAGGAACAGGCGAGGCTGCTCGCCCTCGTTCAAGCGGAGCAGGCAGGTGATGGGGCTGGAAGACTGGGCGAAGATCGGCCTGCCCTGCGTGGGCGTGACGATACGGACCTCGATATCAGCATCCGCGACGGGACCGGCCTGATCGGACGAGTCGGCACCGGGGCCGGCTGCACCGGCCAGCGAGTTCGGGCGGTTCGCACCGTGCGCGGGGCGGACCGAAGCCGCCTTGGCGGCTGGCGGCGCGGTCGCCTGGGGCCTCGGCGGAGTCACGGGGCGGGGTGGCAGCACGATGGGCCGGCTGGCGGAGCTGGGTACCGGACCCAGGGTGATGCGGACCGTGGGTCCAGAGGCCGGAGCTTGCGCGGGCTTGGCTGGTTCGGCAGCCGCACCCGCCTGGGCCCAAAGGAGTATTGCCAGGCCCCAAACGACCCTGGCCAAAACGCCGCACATCCTGGAGCCGTGGCACTCCGCATAGTTTCTTGTACCCGCGTGGTGGCCCGGGGTGCACGGGCCCGTGCATCCGGTCCGATCACGCGGGCCGATCATACCGCGCGATCCGAACGGATGCTATCCTCAATATGGACGCGGCCGGTGCGGCCCGGTACCATCAGGGGCACTATGGTTGAAAACGGAAGAATGATGGATCCGGCGATGGCGCAGGGTGGTGGCGAGCTCGAGTGATGCGCAGAAGTGGGCCGCTACGGCTATCTGCGTGATTGCCGCGCTGGGCATGCGGTACGCGGGCCTGATCGCGCTGTGGCCGCGGGATCCGGGGCTGCCCGTCTCGCTGCTGACCTCCGCGCATCCGTCGCTGGCGGTGGTCGAGATGATCGGTTTGGCGGCGGCTGCTGCGGCGCTGGTGGTGGCGGTGTTCGGCAAGCGGCTGCCCGGGCTCGGCGTGCTGGCCGTGGGGGCGGGGCTGCTGGCGATCGGCTGGAGCGACGCCGACTGGCGGCGGAGCTTCGCGTACATCCAGCAGGCCAGTCAGGGTTGGGCGGGCATGCAGACCCGGCTGGTGGCCGAGACCCTGGGTTGGGCGGCGGTAGTCCTTGCGGGCCTGGCGGCGGAGCGCGTCACGCGGGAGTGGCTGGGCATGGCAGAGCAGGCTGGCAGCCGCGTCGCGGTGATGTACTCGCGGACCAGCGCCCTGGTGCGGGCGATGGTGCAGAGCCACGAGCAGTGGCTGATGCTGATCGCCTCGGGACTGGCGGGGATCGTGCTGATCGAGATCCTCTACGCCAACAACGTCGGCGCCAACCTCGGGCAGGGGTTCTTCATCGCGGGCGTAGCGATGCTCGCTGGCGTGCTGCTGGGGCACCAGGTGTTCACGGTGAAGGCGATCTGGCCGGCGGCCCTGGCGTGGCTGGTGCCGGCCATCGGTGGGCGGTTGTGGGCGGCCATGGGGGCAGGCTCAGGTGACCGGCTGGATGCAGGTGGGGATTAACCCGCTGGCCGACATGCTTCCGATCCAGTACGCGGCCGGCGGGACGATGGGCGGGATCCTCGGGCTGTGGCTGAGCTATAAGATGCTGAGGTGGCGAAGCGAGCAGCAGGGGTAGTCGGGTCACGGGTGACGGGTCACGGGTTACGGAAACAGCCACAACAGCAACGACCGGGTAATGGCAACGGCAGGGGTCAGGGGGCATCAACAGACGTAGGGTGGGTTATTGCCCACCAACGCCGCGGAAGGAGTGCATCCGTGCAGTATCTGCGAGATTGGGTGGTGGCGGCTGTCCTGAGCGCTATGGTGGTTTGCTGCGGTTGTGCGGGGCCTGCGCGGGTGGTCCCTTCGCCGAAGACTGCCGCGCCCGCGGCGCTGGCGGCCTCTACGCAGCCGGCTTCGGTCCAGCCGGACTGGGCCGCCAAGGGCCATCCCTGGCTGATGATGGATGCGAAGCAGATCCAGTCCTGGGACGCGAATCTCTCTCCCGGCCAGCGCAAGATGTGGCAGCAGGTGACCCGCGGCATCGACCGGCTCAAGAAGGCCCACGCCCCCGCGGACCGGCGGTTCGACCGCGGGCACGGCAACATGATGGCGCAGCTGGCGGTGACGGCCAAACTCAGCGGGGACGCGGAACTGGCGGCCGTGGCGAAGCAGTACCTGCTCGACGTGACGCGGGCTACTGTCTGGGATGCCAATACCGACCTGCTGCACGGCCACATGCTCTGGGGGGCGGCGATCGCCTATGACTGGCTGTGGCAGGACCTGTCGCCGCAGGAGCGGACGGCTGTGCGGAGCAAACTCGCTCACGAGGCCCAGCTGCAGTTCGAGGCCAGTACCATCAAGCGCGGCTATTGGCGCAACCAGTACCTGCAGAACCACGGCCACGTGAACTTCTGCGGCCTGGCGTTCGCCGCTGCGGCGCTGTATGGCGAGGACCCGCGGGCGGGGCAGTGGCTGAGGCTGGCGGACGAGTTCTTCGCGGAGACCTTCCGCTGGTCGAACCCGGACGGTACGAGCATCGAGGGCCTGAGCTACGGCGTGTATGCCCTGGAGTTCTGCCTGCGGTACGCGGAACTGGCCGGGCAGGTCCACGGCGTGGACTACTCGCATTGCCCGTGGTTTGCCAACATGCCGCTGTTCGTGCTGTACAGCACGCTGCCGGTCCTGCAGCGCAACGAGTGGGCGATGGACTTCGCGGACTCTCCTCGGAGCGGCAACAGCCACCTGCCCGTCCACAGCATGGCGCAGGATCGCGGCAACGTTGCAGGACCCGGTCGCCCAGGGCGCAGGCGCGATGCTCCGCGACCTGCAGGGCGGCCTCGGCCGCGACCCCTGGCAGACGGTGATGTGGTACGACGACAAGGTGCCGGCTACGGACCGGGCCGCGATGCCGACATTCCACGAGTTCTCCGATACGGGCCAGGTGATGATGCGGACGGACTGGTCGGCGGATGCGATGCTGGTGGGCCTGCGCTGCGGGCCGTGGCTGGGACAGCACGCGTGGGGTAGGTCGCAGTGGGACCTGGGTGCGGCGCACGAGCACCCGGACATCAACTCCTTCCAGGTCTTCGCCGACGGGACGTGGCTGCTGGTCGATCCGGGCTATACCTACCGCAAGCGGACGAGCGACCACAGTACGATGCTGATCGACGGGGTGGGGCAGCTGGGCGAGAACGTCACGTGGTTCGCCACGGAAGACGCGGCCCGCTACGACCATTACGCCCGCATCAGCCGGACCGAGACTAACGAGCACTATGACTACGTCGTGGGCGATGGCACGGGGACGTACCACCCGGGCCTGGGGCTGAAGCGCTACGTGCGGCACTGGCTGTTTCTCAAGCCGACGAAGACCCTGGTGATCGTCGATGATCTGGCCGCTGCTCCGACCGGCTACTACAAGGCCTGGACCCGCGAGAGGGTGCAGTTCGCCGGCATGAAGGTGGAAGACCCGCGGCGGGAGTTCCTCGTGCCCGATCGGCCGGACCGCCGGGGCAAGGTGTGGTTCGACCACGACGGGCTCTGCGGCACGTTCGACGTCGATATCGATTACTTCGACAACGCCCCGGGCAAGGGGCACTACGTGCTGGCCGTGGCTGGCAAGGTGGTCGCCCGGTGGACCCACGACGTGCAGGAGACGGACCTGCACGTGCGGACGATCCCCGGCGTGAAGATCCACCAGGGCGACCGGGTGGAGCTGCGGGGCGAACCCTTTGGCGTGCCGGGCAAGTTCATCAAGATGGTCGTCTCCAGCAGGGCCTCGCTGCGGGCGCAGCCGCACCAGGTGCAGCTGCTCCTGCATGCGCCGCCGGCGGCGAAGGTGACGCCGGTTGACGTTCGCGGCGAGGACGCGGTCGGCTACACGATTGACGCCGGTGCGGCCGCGCTGGATGTGTGGGCGACCGCGCCCGGGCTGGAGACTTCGTGCGGCGAGTACCAGGTGGTCCAGGGTTCGCGGATCAAGCAGACGCAGCGGATCGTGCTCTCCCCGCAGACTGCAGCAGGGCAGGGGGGAGGACGCAGCCGTGGTCGTTACCGTGCTCCAGCCGCGCAAGGCCGATGCCCGCTCGCGTCAGCGGATCGAGGCGACCTCGCCGCGAGGATCCGACCGGTCGGTGTCGGTGCGAATTTCGGACCCAGCTGGGACGTGGGACGCGAAGATCTGGCTGGAGGATGGGCGGCTGCGGGTGACACGGACAGCTGCCAGAGGTCAATAGTCGGTTTCCGCCGCGGCAAGGCCTTGGGCGGCATCTGGCCATGGCCGGCAACGGCCCCAGATGGTTTGACCATTTGCGCCCCCGAAGCAACAATAGGGGTATTGTAGACGCGTTCTTGTGTTTCCGTGGCCGGGACCGTGCGATGCGACTGAGCAGTTCCAGTCAGAATGACCTGTGGCAGCATATCCGGCGGAAGATCCTCCGGCAGACGAGCCTCTTCCTCTCGATCGCCCTGGAACGCCCCGAACTCGGCGTGAGCATCCCCACGGTCCCCGCCGGCCGCGGCCGCTTCAGCCGCGCCTTCGCCGATGACTTCTGGGGGCGGGTGCTGGGGGAGGAGTAGGCGATCTGGCTCGCCCTCTGGACCATCGGCCGATTTGCGCTTGGCCCGTGGGTCTGACGCCCCGCAACTTGCAGCGAGTCCATCCGTTCTCGCGATTCTGATGCCCTGGATGCCGGTCGCTAGCCCAAGTTACGCAGTTGAGCACCTAAAAAAAGAATCTTGAGGGGCGGAACCGCCTTGGCGCTATTGTGGCGAGGGTCGGAGCCGGCGAAAAGGCCGTGGGGTGGAAAAATGGCCGTTTGACGGGCAGGGCCGGCGGCGCATTCCTATACCTGTGGAATGAACAGGCAGGGATGCATCATGTACCTACGCAAGATCAGGCCCCGCGGCAAGGGGCAGCGACAGATCTACTGGGAACTGGTCGAGAGTTATCGTACCGCCAAGGGCTCCCGCCAGCGGACAGTGGCCTACCTGGGCAAACTGTCCCGGCGGGAACTGAGCGGCTGGCAGACACTCTCGCGGCGATTGAACGGCCAGGCTCCGCCGATGCCTACGTTGTTCGATCCGCTGGAGCTTTCGGACGAACCGGACCTGCAGTGGGTAGAGACCCGCAAGTTGCGGGTGAGGCGGATGCGTCGATTCGGGGATGTCTATCTGGCCTGGACGCTCTGGCAATTGCTGGGGTTGGATACGCTGCTGGGCAGCAAGATGCCGATCGGACGCGAGGGAGTGCCTTGGGCCGCGGTGGCGGCGATCCTGGCGATCGCCCGGTTCTGCCGGCCCAGCAGCGAACTGCACATCGAGAAGCACTTTTACCCGGGCTCGGCTCTGGAGGACATTCTGGGGGTGGATCCGGATCAGGTGCACACGGATCGGTTGTACGCGGGTCTGGATCAACTGCTGGCCCAGAAGAAGGCCATCGAGCAGCATCTGCGGCAGCGACTGGGCCAGTTGTTCCAGTTGTCCTACGACGTGCTGCTGTACGACCTGACCAGCACCTACTTCGAGGGGGCTTGTGCGGCCAATCCGATGGCCCAGCGGGGCTACTCGCGGGACAGCCGCCCAGACTGCCTGCAAGTGGTCATCGCCCTGATCGTCACGACGGATGGCTACCCCTTGGGGTACGAGGTCTTTGACGGCAACACCAATGATGCCACGACCGTCGAAAAGATCGTCAAGAAGGTCGAGGCCGAGCATGGCAAGAGTCAGCGGATCTGGATCATGGACCGCGGGAACGTCTCGGCGGCCAACCTGCAGGTCCTGCGTAACAGTGGCAGCCACTACATCGTGGGCACTCCCAAGGCCCTGCTGCGGCAGGTGCGAGGGGAGTTGACTAAGGAAGGCTGGCAACAGGTCCGCGAAGGCATTGAGGTCAAGAGGGTGCCTGTCCCGGAGGCCGCCGATGAGACGCTGATCCTGTGCCGCAGCCAGGATCGCATCGACAAGGAAGCCGCGATGTTGGAGCGGTTCTGCCAGCGGATGAAGAAGGGCCTGGAGGCGATGCAGAAGGCCGCCGAGAGCGGCCGGCTGACGGACTCGGGCCAGGCGCATCTGCGTCTGGGCCGGCTGACCGAGCAGAACTGGCGAGCGGCGGAATGCTTCACCGTCGAGATCACCCCGATCGACAAGCCAACCGGCAAGGCGAAACTGCGGGTGAACTGGCAGAATGGATGAGCAGGCCAAGAAGGACCTGTGTGGTTGCTACCTGCTGCGGACGAACCTGCCGCAGGTCGATCCGGTGGCATTATGGAAGCAGTACATTCAGCTGGTGGACGCGGAGTGGGCCTTCCGGATTAGCAAGGACGAGTTGGAACTGCGACCGATCTGGCATCAAAAGCAGGACCGGGTCAAGGGGCACATCCTGGTCTGCTTCATCGCCTATGCGATGTGGAAGACGCTGTCGGGCTGGATGCAGGCATCCGGCCTGGGCGAGGCGCCCCGGCCGCTGGTGGAGGAACTGTCACGGGTCCAGAGCCAAGACGTGGTGCTGGCGACACGGAACAACGATGGCACGGCCGGCCCGACCCTGGTGGTGCGGTGCGTGACCCAACCGGAGCCGCACTTGGCGGTGCTGTTACATCGGCTGGGACTGGTCCTGCCGAACCACCTCAAACGGTTCCGCCAGGAGGCCCGCCGACGTCTGGTCCGAGGCGCCTTGTAGTGGAAACGGGGCCACAAAAACGGCCCTGGCGAGAGCGCCAGGGCCGTTTTACGTCTGCAACTGCGTAACTTGGGCTAGACCCCAGCGTCTCCCAAGCAAGTGCACGTGGCACGGGGGCTGTCAGGCCTTTCCATCTTCGCGCTGGGAGTCGTAGGCTTCGGGGTGACGGACTATCCTTCGCGGACACAAGTGCTCGGTCCAGCGGCGGCGCAGGACTGCGCCTTCTGGCGGGGCCGTTGCACTCTGCACGATCAGACCAGTCGACGCCGTGTGATCAGCGTGCCCAGCAACAGCAGCGCGAGCGACGTGGGTTCTGGCGTGCAGACGCTCTGCATGCTGACGTTCGTCATAGTCAGCGTGTCACTCGATGAGTCCATCGGTGGGCCCATTGTGCCGGCAGCGCCCATCCCGGCGCGGTTCAGGATCCGCAGCCATTCCCAGTCAGGTTGCGGTTTCATCGTGATCACCGCTTTGTAATGGTGACGCCCGCCACCAAGGTCTGTCCACGACTCTACGGGGCCGCTAGAAAGCGGAGGAATGGGACCCGTGTCGCGCGTCGGGTGGTATCCAAAGCCATACATATCGCCGTTCGCGATCGGTACTCCGGGATCTCCTCCTGTGTAATCAAACTCGAACGTAAACGTCTTGATCCTCTCTGGGTCCAGGAAACAGTTATCCAACCCGAATTTACGTTCGCGGCCGGGGGCGATGGTGATGCCGTCAGGGACCGTGCCTGTAATAGTCAGATCGTTGACTGTAGCCGGGACGGTGCCTTCCCACGGCCCGTTCGGCCAGTTCCAGCCTGCCCCGGGGTCATTCACGTCATTGGGAACAGGATCGCCTCCGATGGGGTCCTCGGACGTCCAGTGAGTGCTGTAGACGTAAGCCAATGCCGGTGTTGCGGTCAGCACTCCGACTAGACTAGCGATAAGGTATACTGCAACACGCAATCTGGCAAGTCGAGTTGTCATGATGGCATTTCTCCTTTTCATGGAACGTGTCACTCTACTCCCGGTCAGGGCGCACAATGACCCTGGTCCCCGGGGCCGTACCGACCCCCCCGACTCACGTACACTCTAAACACACTTGAGCTATTCAAACGCACCCGAACGCCATTCGGGACATAACTGCTCTGTAGAAAACCCTCAGGGTCTTGGTAGTCTAGGGCCATTTGCCGGCCTATCATCGGCATTATGAGTTGTACCAGCAAATCGCCCATCAACATCGTTCGCGAGGCCCTGGCGGTCGCCCGCAAGGCCCTGCCGGCCTATAGCCACCGCAACAGTCCCAAGACCTACACCCTCCACCAGCACTTTGCCGCCCTGGTGCTGATGACCTTCTTCAAGACCGACTATCGCGGCATTTGGCGATACCTGCAGGACCTGGCGGACCTGCGGCAGGCCATCGGCTACAAGGGCGTGCCGCACTGGACGACCCTGCAGAAGGCCCAGCGGCGGATCTTCTCACGGCCGCGCAGCCGCCGGCTGCTGGAGACTACCGTGCGACGCTACCAGGGCCGCCGCAAGAGGGTCCACCGTCTGGCGCTGGATTCCACGGGCTTTGACAGCCACCACGTCAGTTCCTACTTCGTGCGTCGCCGCACCCGCAGCGGGGGCCCCAAGCAGCCCATCATGTACCGGCACTATCCCACGCAGGGCCTGGCCGTCCACTGCGCCAACCACCTGGTTGTGGCCACCGAGGAAAGTCGCGGTCCGCATCCCGATGTGGCCGAGTTCGTGCCGCTCCTGGATGCGTCGGTGGCGTATCTGACCATCGACACGGTGCTGGCCGACGCCGGCTACGACAGCGAGGCCAACCATCGCTACGCCCGGGACACACACCACATCAGGTCTGTCATTCCTCCCCAGGTCGGTCGGCCCACGAGCAACCTGCCGACGGGCCGATGGCGTCGCCTGATGAAGCAGCGTCTGGACAAGCACTACTGCCAATACGGCCAACGCTGGCAGAGCGAAACCGTGCACTCCATGATCAAGCGCCTGCTGGGCTCCGCCCTGTCGGCCCGCAGTTACCACGCCCAGAACCGCCAGATGCGCCTGCGGGCCATCACCCACAACGTCCTGATTCTTTACGCCTCTGCAAGTTTTCTACAGAGCAGGACATAACTCATTGCCAGTAAATCCCATTCGTGGCTGTCCCTGAATACCCTTCTCCTTTTCGCTCGGAGTTCGGGGGCAGCAAGTCACGTCGCGCCCCTCTTGCCTGTTACGCCGGATGTCATGCGACTTACCGACGCTTTGCCTTGCGGCCGAGCAGAACGGCGCACGCGACCAGAGCGGTGGCCAGACTTGCGGGCTCCGGAACAAGGGCGAAGAAGTCCTGGCCGGACAGGTCGTCCTTCCAGGAGACATCCCAGTAGGCGAACCGGTTCAGGACGTTGCAGCCCAGGAAGCTCTCTTTGAAGGGATTCAGCGAGTCGGGCAGTACGCCGACCGTTACCGACTGAACCGGAAACACTCCGTCCTGGAAGATGTCCAGCGAGATATTCGCGACCCCAACATCTACCGTCCCGAAGTTGACATCCGTCGCCACCTGCGGCAGCCCGCCGATATTGATGCCCAGGGTGCGGGCAACGTCTTCCGAAATGAGCGTTCTTTCGAAGCCGGTCTTGATGATAAAGGAATTGGTGACCGTACCACTGCCGGCGCTCAGCGATATATCGAGGTTCACGCCGCCGTCGATCGCAGACGTACCGGTCGGAAGCGGCGGGTTCTTGGCCGGTGTTGGAATGACCGGCTTGACGCTGCCGCCAGCCGGTCGCCCCCCGGGGTTGACCGGAAAGTTATCACCGGCGTAGAAGTCGGCCAGCGAACGGGCTTTGTTTTTGCCATCGTTCCCCTGATCTGTCTTGGCCAGGTACCAGTACCGCCCATTGGGGCCTGGGACACAGCCATAGCTGTAGTCCTTGAGCCAGGCGGAACCGAGGAGGGCATCAATACCGACGGGCAGCTCCATGGTGTTGGCCTGGTTCGGCATCGTGGGTGTCGTGGCAGCTTGCTGGTTGGGCACCACCGGGGGTGTCGAGAAACTGAGCGCGCCCGGAAGGGGGATATCGTCCTTGGTAGGAGCCCCTGCGGCGTTTCCGGCCCCGGCGGCGGCCCCGTCGGCGCCTCCCGCCAACCCGAGGTTGGCGGCCTGGTTATTGCCCGCGGCGCTGTTGACCAGGAAGCCCGCATTCTTGGCATAGTCGTCGCCCGTGTCGATGAGTACGGTGATCTCTTTGGTCCCTCCCCCGGCCACCGGAACTTTGATCTTGACCCGGGGGCACCTACCATTTCCCGGCCCCTCGTCCTTGAGGACGAAAACGTTGCCCCACGTGCTGCCTTGAAGCATCGCCACGATCAGCAGCGTGCCGATCAGCGACGCGACGGACCGCCCACACGGCCGAAGCTCGCGCAGACCCTGACAGGCGGCTCCTCGGCGGATGGCGCGGCGCCGGCCGGCCACAATCGCCCACCCCGCGCCCAGCAGTAGCGCGGTACAAGGCTCTGGGACGATGTTCGCGCCGACCGCGACCTGGGCCCATTCGCCGCCGACATCCTTGTAGTCGTTGTTGATGTAGGAGGCCCCGCCGAACTGGACCGTCGCGTAGGTAACGACGAAATCGGTCGGGCTGATACCCGGAATAACCACTGAGGCCGAGTCGGTCGGATTGTACAGGTTATCAAGGACCGTCAGAGGACTGAAGGCCTCCGGCGGCAAGACCCCCCTGGTCAGGTCGCTGATCGGCCGCTCGACGGAGCTGACAAGATAACCTACCTGACTGAAGACCACGGTGTCCGGACTCGTGTTCTGGACCGAAATGCGCAGCGTCGACGTGTCGGGATCGTAGCCGAAGGCAACGTTGCTCTTGGGGACCGGCACTCGGGTGGGTACCGTGTCGAAAGTCCAGGCTTTCTGGAGTATCGTGGGCTTGGGTCCCGATCCGAAGATGCCGACGTGTCGCATCGTAGTGTTGTTCTGGGGAATGGTATCCGAGCCAGTGAAGTGCACGATGGTGTTCCCTTGCGCGTCCAACGAGTCCGTCCGCTGCGGATTGGCAAAGGGGTTGGTGACGCTCGAACCGCCCCCGCCCGTGATCTGCCAACCGGCCGGTTGACTCTGAACTAGAATATCAAACCCCTTGGCGCCGCGGGGGTCTCCCTGCTTGTAATCCTCGTTGATCATCCAGTCCGCGCGAGAGAGGGTGACGCCAGCGCGGCCAGCAATATCCCTGCGATCCATCTGAACCTGACGGAGTCATGTTTCGACCTGGACATAGTAGCTTCCTCCGGCCACTGCCTGTACACGGGCATTCCTCGTTTCCCCGTTGGCACACGGCATCCCGCTTGCAGCGCCTCGCTATGCTCCGGTCAGCATGCATTGCAATGCCAGCCACCGGGGTCGTCGCGATCCGGGGAAACGCACCTCTGGACGCACCTCGAGCCTGCGACTGTGGATTACTCCATCCGGCTGTCGCAGCTACTGCCTAGGATCACGTACTACAGACTGCCACGCCATGCGCCGACCAGGCGTGGCAGGAAAGAATGATGAAACGTACGTGCTAGAAAGCAGCAATTCGCGTGCCAGAGTCCGCATGTCTCAGAAAAAGAGAATCCGCAATAGTGCCAAAGCACTAGGACGACGTAGGTTACCGTCGGGCCCTGTTGCCCGTCGCTTGCGCCGTTCGCTGCGCCCTGGCGCCTTAATGTTGCCATAACGCAACGCGCATGATGAAGCGAGGCAACATCCGGGCGACATGGGAGACCGGGCGAACACCCTAATGTGGCTTGGCTCAGAAGGATATGGCGCAACGCGGCACGTTCCGGAGCGCTAGGCCGGCATAAGGGGTAATCGCGCAAGTTACCCTAGGGTGGGTGCCCTCAGGTGGGTCGCTTAGTCAGGGGGTAGCAACTATCCCGTACGATCACGCCTTCAGGTGTTGGTCGAACCATTCATACGCCGCTTGCCGCAGCGGCGGACTGAACTGGTGGCCGCCGTCCTCCCGGACGTACTTCAAACTCGCCGGCGCTCCCCAGAGGTCGTACACCGCCTGCAGACGCTGCTCGACGACGAGCACGTCCTCGATCCGGCTGACGCTGTCCTGGTTGCGGCCGGTCAGCAGCAGGGGCTTGGGCGCGAAGCTGGCCATCAGGGCGTCCAGGTCCGCGTACTTGTAGAAGCCGGGCAGGATGTACGCCATCGGGAACGTGTCCCCCCGCTCCAGCATGCCGCTGTAGAGCTTGGCGCCCTGGCTGGCGACCGCCACCTTGATCCGCGGCTCGACCGGCAGCGTGATGGTCACCTGCATCGCGCCCATCGAGTGGCCGATGATGCCCAGCAGGTCCTTGTTCACCTCCGGGCGGGTGACGAAGTAGTCGATCTCGCGCTGGATGTCCCAGACGAATCGGCCGGCCAGCGTCGCCCCCTTGATCAGCAAACTCATGCCGTAGATGCCGTCGCCGTCCCAGTACTTCATCCGCTCCTCGAAGCACCGGCTGTCAGCGGTGATGGTCACGTAGCCGCGCCGCGCCAGGTCGATCGCCTGCTGCTGGTGGGGCGAGCCGATCCGGCCGACCTGCTCGCTCTTGCCCAGTGCGAACTGCCCGCCGTGCTGGTGCAGGCAGACGATCGAGGGCGAGCCAGCCCGGATCTTGTCGGGGATGCAGACGAAGGCCCGGGCCGGGACCTCGTCCTTCTCGACCGCGTATTCGACGAGTTCGCGGCGGAACCCCTCGCGCTGCTCGGTGGCCAGGACCTTGGGGTTGGCCTCGACCCGGCTGGGCATCTCGCCCAGGCACTGGCGGTAGAGCTCGACGAGGGTCTTGCGAGCCAGATCGAACTCCTGCCGCGATGCGAACGTCTGGGGCCAATGAAACATGGCTCAGAAGCCTCCTTGGTTACGGTTCCGGTAAGACAGCGCCGCCGGGCATTATAGGCCGGCCCCCTGCCCTGGGGCCAGGGGCCGGCGCCGCTCCGGTCTTGTTGCTCGTTTTGCAAGGCGACCACGTGCGCCGGGCCGTTCGCAGGCAGGATCGGTACTACTTCGCGCCCTCCGCCGCGATTGGCTGCCCCTCCACCAGAAACGCCAGCAACCGTTCGGCTACCGGGTCGAACTGGGCGGGGTCGGTCGTGCAGACGCGGTCGGTCAGTGGCACCTGGCAGGCGAGCACCTGGCCCTGGCCGAACGGCCGGTAGGCTACCGCCCAACTTGGCGTGTTGCCCGTGCCGTAGCCCAGCAGCAGGCCGCTCCAGACGCTGACGGGTTGCGATGCGGCAGGCTGCGAGCCGGCAGCTGCCTGCGAAGCAGCCGGCTGTGAGGCGCCGGGTTGCACACCCGCCGCGGCCTGCGCGGCGCTTGCCTGGGTCGTCTGGCCGCCGGCGGGTTGCGAGGGCCGTGCGATTGCGGGCTGCGTGGTCTGCGCCTCGGGTGTCAATCGGGCCGGCTGGACCTGCGCCGGGCCGGGTTGCGTGGCGGCCCCAGCTGTCTGCACGGGGACCAGCGGCACGCGGAGGGCGATACTGTCGAGATTGTTGAGCCGCTGGAAGTCGAGGGCATCGCCGACCGCTCGCGAGACGCTCGCCTCGGGGAAGAGGTTCTCCAGGGCGGTGGACTGCCCCGTCGTCTGGATGCCGCTCAGCGGGGCCTTCAGATCCGTCTGCAGCACGCTCGCGTCCCAGATGGGCTGCTCTAGCACCACCAGCCGCGTGCCCAGCCGCGTCCGCGTCGTGACGGGTGCGCCGCACGTCCGCAGCCGCTCGTCGTAGAGCATCCCCTCGCCCACCAGGATTACGTCCGGTTTGGGAATGCCATACGTCAGCACCATGTGATGGCCGCGAGCCTCAAGCCATTTCGCCAGCCGACCGTCCTTCTCGATCACAGCGATGTTCAGGCCCTTCGGCGCAGCCGGGGTGGGCGGATAGACCCGCAGGGCGCGCAGGCTGATGGCCTGGGGCAGGGGGGTGTCCTTGGGGCGAACCACTGCCGCAAGGTACCCGGCTGTCTGCTCCTTCGGCATCGCCAGCCGGATTGCCTGGTGATACGCGCCCCAGGCCGCCAGGTCGGTCGAATACTCCCCTTGCGCTAGTACGTGGAACCCCTCGACCTTCCCGTCCCAGTTGTAGCCTGGGTGTTTGTCCAGCAGGTAGAGCGTCACCTGCACGGGGCCTTTGACGTCCTCGGCATCGCTCATGACCCAGACGGGTACGTCCACCGTAGTGCCCGCGACCACGTGCCGGCGGAAGTCGATGCTCACGCCCAGCGGGCAGATCGCGTTGCGCAACGCGTGGTAGGCTTCCTGGGCGTCGGCCAGGTTGCCCGTCTCGTTGGCCTTGCTGCCCTGCCATCCGTACGAGTACGGCATGATGATGCCGAAGCGGGCGCGGCGCATCGATTCGGTCTGCTCCATCAGGATGCGCGACAGGTCCCGCTGGAACACCACCGGGTCGCTCGGCCGATCCACCGCCCCGTACCACCGCTTGCCACCGCCGAACTGCCCATACTCGGTGCAGGAGGTGATCCGGTCGGGGCTCAGCCTGGCCAGTTCCACCACCTGCCGTTCGCTCTCGCCCTGAGTGCCCCACCACATGCCGGCGAAGTTGTGGGAGTCAGCCACGTCGGGTGTCACGTCCCCGGAGAACATCACCAGCCGCGTCGGGTCGATCGACTTGACGAACGGTTCGAGGTTCTCGCGTTCCCAATCGCCGAAGGTCGTGCCCTCGTTGGAGGGCACCCAGCCGACGATGCACGGGTGGTTGACCCGCCCGGCGATGATCCCGCGGATCTCGCGCTGCAGGTTCTCCCAGTAGTGGGGGATCTCGTAGGGGCTCAGGCCGTCCTGCCGCTGGACATCCGGGAAGTTGGGGAACTCGCACATCAGCAGGATGCCGTTGCGGTCGTACAGGTCGAGTAGTTTGCGGTACAGAGGGTTCTGGTGGCTGCGGAACGCCACGCCGTTCATCGCTCTGAAGAGCTTCACCTGCATGGTCCAGAGCCTGCTGCGGCTTGTCAGCCAGCAAGGTCAGGACGTAGGGCATCACCCACTCCGTCGCTCCGAACAGGTTCATCCGTCGGTTGTTCAGGTAGAAGTGGCCTTCGCGCGTGGCCACCTCGCGCAGGCCCAGTGTATCGTCCCGCACGGCCGCCACGGACCCGTCCGGTCCTTCCAGCCAGACGACCACGCGGTACAGCACGGGCTTCTCCGGCCACCAGAGCTCCGCGCCGGGGCAAGCGATGTCCTTGATGCTGAGGGCCACCGCCTGGCCTGCCCGGGCCGCCAGGTCGACCCGCTTGACAGCCGAGACCGCGGTCTTGCCGTCGTCGCTGACGACCTGCACCGCCAGGCGGCCCTTCCAGCCAGCCGGCCCCGCGACCACGCGTGTGGCCAGATCGCAGGAAGGTCCGGCGATGTGCGGCGTGATCGTCAGCGGCTCGATCCGCGCGCCCTTGTTCAGCCGCAGCGTCACCTCGTCGGGAATGCCACCTTCTTTCGGCCCGAACCAGTTGCCCGCGCCGATGGGGATCTGGATGTGCTTGCCTTCCCAGCGCGGAAGCATCGGATAGCCGCGCGTGCGGACCTCCAGGTGGTTGGATCCGGGCTTGATGAACTGGCTCAGGTCAAAGCCCACCATCGAAAAGCCCAGGTCGTATTCGCCGGCTGCCTGGCCGTTGACCAGGACCTGTCCGCCCCAGCGGAAGCTGGTCGAACTCGACCATGGCCCCGGTCATACCCTGCGGCACCTGGATATCGCGGCGGTAGGTGGCGGACTTCCACGTGCTGGTGACCTTGTAGGTCGCCTTCTGCCCCTGCGGGGTCTGGCCCCAGTACCCGGGGACCGGGACGACCTGGTAGTCATCCGAATCCGGCGGGGCAAACTCCCATTGGCCGTCGAGTGACAAGGTCCAGGCGGCCGGGTCGGGCGCCTCCTTCGCGAACTTCGTCTGGCCCGCCGATGGATCAACCGGCAACCCCAGCAGCAAGAGCACCCCACACACGACGCCCACGTTTTTTGAAGTCATCGTCCCGGCTCCATCTGTTTCAACTGACTACTGACTACTGACTACTGACTACTCCCATTCGACTATCGCCCGCCGACCGCCGTCCGGTAGAACTCCACCGTCCGCCGCGCCATCTCCAGGGCGCTGAACTCCTCCGATCGCCGCAGCCCGCGCTGCGCCAGGTCTTGCCGCAGCTCCGGATGGTCCGCCAAGTGGCGCAGGACCATGGCCAGATTGTGCGCGTCGCCCGGCGGGCTGTACAGGACGGCCGTACCGGCGGTCTCGCGGATGCTCGCCAGGCCGCTGGCGATCGCGGGCACCCCAAGAGACATTGCCTCCAGCAGGGCCAGTCCGAATCCCTCCCGCACCGACGGCAGCACAAACAGGTCCAGCCCCGCCACAACGTCCAGGGCGTCTTCCCGCCAGCCGAGGATATGTACGCGGTCGGCGATGTTCAACGTCGCAGCCTGATTCTGCAGGGCGCTCCGCTCCGGCCCGTCCCCGGCGATGACAATGTGCCAGTCCGTCAAGGTCGACCCGGCCTCGGCGAACGCCTCCAGCAGGTGACTGAGTCCTTTGTCCGGCGACAACCGCGCAGCCGTGCCGAGAAGCCGCCTGCCTTCCAGGCCGAGCCCCTTGCGAACGTCCGTCCCGCGGAGCCGGCTGCGCAGCAGTCCCGCGTCCAGCCCGTGGTGGATCACCTGTACCGGCACCTCGCGCCGCCCCAGGGCCTGTTGCGTGACCTCGGCCACCGCCTGGCTGACGCCGATGATGCCCCGGCAGCGCCGCTGGACGACGTGCCGCAGGACCATACGCTCCCAGGCCGGCAGGTTCGACCAGTCCAAACTGTGCCGCGTCAGGACCAGCGGGACGTGGCAGACCGTCGAGGCCACCACGCCAGCCAGCTCCCCCTTGAACAGGTGCGCGTGGACCAGGTCGTAGCCGCTACGCGCGATCCGCCGCAGATTTCCTATGGAAAGGACCCGCTGGGGGTGAAAGTCCCAGCGCCGCCAGATGTCCTCGGCGCCAGCAGTCCCAGCCAGCACGTACGCCACGTCCACCTGCACGCCCAGGCGGTTGCGCAGGGTCCACGCCAGGTTCAGGACGTGCCACTCCGCCCCGCCGCCCCAGAGATACCCGGTCAGCAGGAGCACCTTGCCGGGAAACCCGCCGCCCCGCGGGGCCCGCTGCGTCTGCGTCGATGGCAGGGCCTGGCTCATTGCGAAATGCCCCCGCGCAGGTGCCTGCCGGCCCACCATGCAAGCGTCAGCAAAGCGAAAAGGACCTGGCTATGATCGTGCCGGCCGCTGCGGTGTTCGTCGACCAGTCGCATGGCGGCACGCTCCGACAGGCCGCAGTCCTGCAACGCCCGGCTCGCCAGGTTCTCGTGCAGCAGGCCGTACCAGGCCGTGCGGAAGAACTCGGCCACGGGCACCTCGAAGCCCCGCTTGGGCCGGTGAAACACCGACTCGGGCAGGTCCTTCGCGAAGGCGGCCCGCAGCACCCGCTTGGTCGTGCCCTCGTGCAGCTTGTACGAGAGCGGCAGGCCGAGGGCGAACTCCGCCACGCGGTGGTCCAGCAGCGGCACGCGGACCTCCAGGGCTACCCGCATCGACGCGCGGTCCACCTTGTGCAGCATGTCGTCCGGTAGGAGGGTGAACAGGTCGGCCAGCAGGATCCGGCTGAGCGGATCGCCGTCGCCGAGCCGATCGGCGAAATCGACGATCGGCTGGCGGTACGTGGCATCGATGCCGGCTACGGTCGATCGGGCGAGCGACGGGTCAGCCAGCAGGTCCGCCAGATCATCGAGATCGACCACCTGTGCCCACGCCAGGTGCCTTGCGACCGCGTCGTTACTCTCCGTGCTGAGCAACTTTCGGACCTGGCGGACGCGGTTGCGCCACCCGCCGGCCCGTCCGGTCGGCAGCCACCCGGCCGCTGCGCGGATCGCCCGCCGCGCAAGACGCGGGATCCGCTGCGCCCGCGTCCAGGCCGCGTGGCCGCGATATCGCCAGTAGCCCGCGAAGAGCTCGTCCCCGCCGTCGCCGCTCAGGGCGACGGTCACGTGTTGGCGCGTGATGTGCGAAAGCAGGGTCGTCGGCAGGTAGTTGCTGTCGCCGAAGGGCTCATCCAGGGCGTCCAGCAGAGCGGGCAACTCCTTGTGGAGATCCGACAGGCTCAGCGGCAGCAGCGTGTGCTTGCAGCCCAGGTGCCGGGCGACTTCGGCGGCGTGCTCGGCCTCGTCGTAGGCCGGCTGGTCGGCAAAGCCGATGGAGAAGGTTTGCACGGTCCGCCCCTGGTCGCGAGCGGCTGCGGCGGCGATAACGGACGAGTCGATCCCCCCCGACAGCAGCACACCCACGGGCACGTCCGCCACCAGGTGGTCACGGACCACCTCCGTCAGCAGCGACCGTAGATGCTCGGCGGCGCGGTCGAAACCACCGTCCTGGTCGATCGCCTTCATCGGCTGCGGCTGGGGACGATACCACAGGCCCGCCTCGTCATGGCCGGCGGCGTCGACGCGGAGGAACGAACCGGCTGGCAGCTTGTGTACGCCCTGCAGGATGCTCTGGGCCCCCAGCGTCATGCCCAGGGCCAAGTACTCAGCCAGGCCCGAGCGGTCGATCTCGGGACGCTCCGGCATCATGGCCAGCAGCACGGGCAGTTCGCTGGCAAAGAGCAGTTCGTCCGCCGTGCGCGTGTACCAGAGGGGCTTGATGCCGAAGCGGTCGCGGGCCAGCCACACCTGGTTGCGGTGCGTGTCGAGCAGGGCGATTGCGAACATCCCGGTCAGGTGGTCCCAGGCCTGACCGTGCCACGCCCGGTAGGCGGCCAGGATCGTCTCGGTGTCGCAGTGCGTGCGGAAGTCGAAGCGGCCTTTCAGCTGCTCGCGGAGGGCTTGGAAGTTGTAGATCTCGCCGTTGAAGACGACGGCCGTCTGCCTCGCGCGGTCCCACATCGGCTGGGCCGCCTCGGGCGACAGGTCGATGATCGCCAGCCGCCGATGGACCAGGCCCACGGTCGCCGCGCCCAGCGGTCCGGTCCACGTGCCGTGGTCGTCGGGCCCGCGATGGGCCAGCGCGCGGTCGGCCGCCGCCAGCCGATCCGGATCGATCGGCTGACCGCGGAAATTCACGATACCGGCAAGACCACACATGTTCACTGGTCCCGTCTGGGGCTATCGGCGAGGCTGCCTACCGGGCGGATGCCGGCGTGTGGCGACGTATCGCCTTCAGCGTGCGCCGTTCCGAAGCCTGCGCATGGTACAGGTCCCAACGCAGCCTGCAGGTTGATCCAGAAGTCCGGCGAGGTGCCCAGGAATTTCGCCAGGCGCAGGCAGTACCGGGGCTTATCCCCCGGCGTCCGTTAATGATCTCATTGATGCGCTGGTAGGGGACACGAATGGCGTCGGCGATCTGGCGCTGGCTCATCTGCATCGGCTTGAGGAACTCCTCCAGGAGCATTTCGCCTGGATGGGTGGGCGGCCGATCTGTCGGAATGCGGACCATAGCGTTGCCCTCCTCAATGGTAGTCCACGATCTCCACTTGCTGCTTTGGTGCTTCTGCCGTTGAAAACGTCCTCGGTGCCGTCGCTTTTGAAGGAACCGATCATTCTTAACATGGTAGCACGGATAGCATGCTATGGCAATCCGCGGGCGTCTGTCTCCGGGAGACAAACCCTCAGGCTCCGCCCGTCGACGGCAGGCGTATGGCGCAGCGCAACAAAAGGACCGCTCCTTGCGGGAGCGGTCCTTGGATTGACACGTCGATCCGCGGCTCAGACTTTGCTACATCGGGCCTTGCCTGCCCTGCCAGCCCGCTCGCTTCTCGATCTGGTCCGGGTTGTACCAGGCGGCGTAAAAGCTCCGCAGCTTCTGGACCCGCAGCAGAGCCACCAGGGTCGGCTTGGCCTTGGTAAAGTCAGGGGCATTGGCCGGCTTGTGGCTGGTTACCTCGACCACCACGTACGCCTTTTGCGCGGGCAGTTCGACCAGCGAGACGCGGTTGGCCGACGGGCCGGCGGCCGGCTGGCTGGACGGGCCGCGATCGGCCATCTCGAAGGTGGCCTTGAGCAGGGAATCGGCGTCCTGTATACCCAGCAGGCGCGTCGGGAACGTCAGCGAGCCGGTGTAGTAGATGAAGAAGGCCGGGGCCTGGCTCGCCTGCGTGATCGCGTCCTTCTCGAACAACTCGACCTCCGGCGTGGCCGGGCGGCTGGCCGACGGCTGCGTGGTTGCCAGCCGGGTCGCCAGGGCCGGGAACTGCGCCGCGAAGGCCGCCTTGAGGCCCTCCGCCTTGGCAGCCGCAAGCAGCTTCTGGGCGGCCTCGTCGGCCTGCTTGTACGCCCGCAGGACCCGGGCATCGTGCTCGACCTTGTCCTTGACCTCGGCCAGCGACGCCGGGGCGTGGGCATCCTCGAAACCGACCACCCGGAAGACGTACATGCCGCGAAGCTTGCCGCTCATCTCGTCGCGGACGGGCATCGGCTGATACGTCTTGATCTTCGAGACCATCGGCTCTTCCGCCTGCGGCTGGTCCGGCTTGGCGGCGGTCTTTTCCACGTTGAATGCATAGTCGGCGAACCGGATCGCCTGGCCCTGGCTGCCCGGAGAGGACGCCGAACCGATGCCCGCCTCCTTCCCGGCCTCGTCCTGGGTGATCAGCCCGGTCTGGCGGTACACCAGGGGCAACTTCCGGCTGGTGGCGAAGTCGTTGCGGCGCTCCTCCAGGACGTTCTTGAGGCTGTCGGGCACCTTGCCCGCCTCCAAGTCCACCTTGGAGCCCGTGAATTCGCTGAAGGCCGACGCCCGAATCTCCTCCATGACCGACCGCAGCAGGCTCGCCGCGTCTTCCTGGCGGATCGTCTCGATGACCTGGTTCTTGACCTCATCGAACTTCACGGCTGGCTGCGTCGTCGGCTGCGTGGTCGGGGGCTGGGCCGGCTGGAACTTGTCCTTGTGCGCCTCGAAGTACTTGCGGGCGCGATCCTCGCCGACCGGTAGCAAGGTCTTGGCAACGTCATCCACGGTCGCGCCGACATACTGCACGCTCACCCGGTCGGGAATCTTGTAGCCGAAGCCGTACTTGCCCGCGCCGGGCAGGTTGTCCTTGTACTGGTTGAACAGATCCTGCAGCTCGGCGTCCGACACCGGCTGGCTGGCGGCCTCCTTCGGCTGGAATGCCTCGTACGGCAGCAGGGCATACCGCAGCGACACCTGGTCGCTCGTCTGCACGAAGATGTCCTTGACCTCCGGGTCGGTCACCTGCACGCCGGCGCCGGCCAGCACGGCCGCGTACGATACGCGTAGGTACTCGCCGATCGCGCCGAAGATCTCGTCCGTCGAGACGTTCATCTGGTCGCGGATCTGCGTCAGGCGGTCGCCCGAGATGTTGAACTGGGCGATGAACCGCTGGACCTCATCCTGCGAGATGGTCACGCCCATCCGCTGCGCCTCCTGCTCCAACAGCCACCACTCCAGCGGGCCTTTGCTGTCGGTCAGCGGGCGAGCGCCGGCCATCAAAATCGGGTCCTGCTGCATCCGCTGATCCGGCAGGGTCAACTGGCTCAGCACCCATGGGTTGCGCCAGGGTACCTGCCACATGATCCCTATGCTCTGGAGCAGCTCCAGGCGCCTGCGGACCCCGCTGAACTCCACGGCCGACAGCTTGTGCCCGTATGCCGTACCCACGGTCGCCTGGCGAGGGTCGGGCTTGAGGATGTTCTGGAAGGCCTGGCCCCCCAGCCACACCACCAGCAGGGCGCTGGCAAAAACAGCCAGAAGTTGCTTGTTGTGTTTGCGGAACCATTTCATCATGACCGATAACTCTCCTGCGATCTGACGTAAGTTACACCTATAAAAGGGTGTTAAGTCAATCTGGGCAGTATACTCTGCCGACTATAGAAAGCAAGATTGCCCCCGGTGGCCAGGAACCGGCCGGTCCGGGTACACTTGACAAACCGGCCCGGCGGTCGCTAGCGTTCCTGAGCCCGGGCGTGGCCCAACCGCCCTGGGCTGCTTGTAGGTACTACGTAGGAAACGTACCTCGGTATTGAGGTTACGAACAGGAACCGCGTTTTTCGAAGTCGCGAAAGATCCGTACCGCTATGGCAAAACGCAGCAAGTCATCCTCCGAGCCCGAAGTGGTCGCCCCCGGCGGCAGGGCCCTGGTCATCGTCGAGTCGCCCGCCAAGGCCAAGACCATCAACCGCTACCTGGGCCGGGACTACGTGGTCAAGGCCAGCATGGGCCACGTCCGCGACCTGCCCAAACGGGGGTTCGGCGTTGATGTCGATCATGACTTCAGGCCGGACTATGAGGTCCTGGACACCCGCCGCAAGCTCGTCGCCGAACTCAAAAAGGCCGCCGAGCACGCCAGCAAGGTCTACCTGGCGACCGACTTGGACCGCGAGGGCGAGGCCATCGCCTGGCACCTCTGGCAGGCCCTGAGCCTGCCCGCCGACCGCATCCACCGCGTGATCTTCAACGAGATCACCTCCACCGCCATCCAGCAGGCCTTCGCCCACCCCAAGAGCATCGACCTGGACAAGGTCAATGCCCAGCAGGCCAGGCGAATCCTCGACCGGATCGTCGGCTACGAACTCAGCCCCCTCCTGTGGCAGAAGATCGCCAAGGGGCTCTCCGCCGGGCGGGTCCAGTCCGTGGCCGTCCGCCTGGTCGTCGAGCGCGAGCAGGAAATCCGCGCGTTCGTCCCCGAGGAGTTCTGGCGGCTGACCGCCTTCCTGACGCCCGAACAGCTTGCTGCCGAGCAGCTCCGCCAGGAATGGCACAAGTACCTCGACGAGAAGGGCCACGACCGGACCCGCCGTAGCGATCTGGAGTGGCTGGCCGCCCACAAGGGCATCCGCGCCGAATTGATCGACCTGGCCGGCAAGCCGTTCCGGCCCGAGTCCCTGGGGCAGGCCCGCCAGGCAGCTCGAGGCCCTGGGTTTTGCCGTCGAGAAGGTCAAGCAACTGCCCCACCCAGATTATAAGGATAAGGGGCTCGAGCAGGCCGAGCTCATCGGCCGTCTGGGCACCGGCGGTCCCGAGTACCGCGTCCGTTCCATCGAGACCAAGCGAACCCTGACTCGGCCCTCCGCGCCGTTTATCACCGCGACGCTCCAGCAGTCGGCCGCCAGCCAGCTGTACTTCAGCACCAGCAAGACCATGCGGGTCGCCCAGGCCCTTTACGAAGGCATGGACATCGGCGAGGACGGGCCGGTCGGTCTGATCACCTACATGCGTACCGACTCGACCAACATCTCCGCCGAGGCCCTGACCGCCTGCCGAGGCCTGGTCGCCGACAAGTATGGCCAGCAGTACCTCCCCGAGCGGCCCAACACCTACAAGGCCCGCACCAGCGCCCAGGAGGCCCACGAGGCCGTCCGGCCGACCGACGTTACCCGCACGCCCGAGTCGCTCAAGGGTCGGCTGACCGGTGACCACTGGAAGCTCTACCAGCTCGATCTGGCAGCGGTTCGTGGCCTGCCAGATGAAGCCCGCTGAGTGGGACTCCACCGTCGTGTCCATCACCGCCGATACCCCGATCGGCCAGGCGACGTTCAAGGCCGGCGGCCGCCGCCTGGTCTTCGATGGCTTCCTGCGGGTCACGGGCGTCGACACCGGCGGCGAGCAGATCCTGCCGGCCCTGGCCGAAAATCAGCCGCTGGCCCCGTTGGAACTCGAGCCCAGCCAGCACTTCACCTCGCCGCCGCCGCGCTACACTGAGGCCAGCCTCGTCAAGGCCCTGGAGGCCGACGGTATCGGCCGGCCCAGCACCTACGCGACGATCATCCAGACGATCCAGGACCGCGGCTACGTCGAGCAGCGGGACCGGAAGTTCTGGGCGACCTCGCTGGGTGAGGTCGTCACAACCAAGCTGCTCCAGCACTTCCCGCGGATCATGGACGTGAAGTTCACCAGCCTGATGGAGAGCACCCTCGACAGCATCGAGGAGTCGCACCTGGACTGGGTCAAGGTCCTCCGCGAGTTCTACGGGCCCTTCAAGGACAACCTCGAGACAGCCGAACGCGACATGCAGGCCACGCGCGGCGAGCCGAGCGCGCACAAGTGCCCGGACTGCGACAAGCCCCTGGCGTACCGCTGGGGCAAGGCCGGACGCTTCCTGGCCTGCACCGGCTATCCCGAGTGCAGATTCACCTGCAACGTCGACCGCGAGGGCAACCCCGTTTGGGCGGCCACCACCGATCACGCCTGCCAGCAGTGCGGCAAACCGATGGTCGTGCGGTCCAGTCGCGGCAAGCCCTTCCTCGGCTGCAGCGGCTACCCGGAGTGCCGGTTCACCGTGCCCTGCGACGAGACGGGCACGCCGCTCCGCAAGGTCAAACCCGAGGACATCCACGAGACCTGCGACGAGTGCAGTTCCCCCATGGCCGTCAAGTTCAAAGGCCGCAGCGCATTCCTCGGCTGCACGAAGTACCCGACCTGTCGCGGCACCAAGCAGATGCCGGCTGACGTCTACGTCGAGGCGCCCCCCAAGGCTCCGGCCGAGCAGGCGGGCGTGAATTGCCCGCAGTGCGGGCGGCCCATGGTTATCCGCAAGGGCAAGCGCGGCCCATTCGTTGCCTGTAGCGGGTATCCCAAGTGCAACAAGACCGTGCCCATGGAGCGGCTGGAGGACCTTAAGAAGGCGGCTCGTGCCGCCGGCGCTGCTGCCGATCCGGCCGCCTCTGGCGAGGCGCCCGGAGCCCCCGCGATGGCCAAGACCAGCACCACTCGAAACGGCAAGCTGGTGGTCGAATCGCTGGATGCCCCGGTCTCCTGCCCCGAGTGCGGCAGCCGGATGCAGCTGCGCCCGGCCGCTGGGGGCCGTTCATGGCCTGCAGCGCCTACCCGCGGTGCAAGGGGACCGGGCGGCTCAAGGGCAAGGCTCTCGAGCAGGCCAAGGAGCAGGTGCCGGCCCCCGCGCCCAAGCCCAAGGCCGAGCCGACCGACATCGTCTGCCCCGAGTGCGGCGCCAAGATGGTCATCCGCATGAGCCGTCGCGGGCGGTTCCTCGGCTGCGGCGGCTACCCCAAGTGCCGTCACACGATGGAACTCCCCCCCGAGCTGGCCGAGCAGGTCCGCCGCAAGCTCGAGGCGCAGTCGCACGGACAGTGAGTACATGAAACTGATATTCCTCGGCACCGGCACGTCGCACGGCATCCCGATGATCGCGTGCGATTGCCGCGTCTGCACGAGTAGCGATCCGCGCGACAGGCGGAGTCGTCCCAGCGTCCTCATCGAATACGCCGGCAAATCCGTGGTCATCGACACGACCCCCGAACTCCGCCTCCAGTGCCTGGCCTGCAACGTCCGCCGCGTCGATGCCGTGCTCTTCACCCACGCCCATGCCGACCACGTGACCGGGCTGGACGACCTCCGCCGCTTCAACGACATCTTCCGCGGACCCCTGCCGTGTTACGGCAACAAGGTCACGCTCGACCACCTGCAGCGGATGTTCGCCTATGCTTTCGACCACAACCCGTACTACATCAGCGCCAAGCCGCGACTTGTGCCGGTTGAGGTGACGGAGCCGTTCGACCTGTTCGGCCGGCAGGTCGTCCCCATCGAACTGCCCCACGGGCCGGACTGCCGCGTCCTGGGCTACCGCATCGGGAATCTGGCCTACTGCACCGACTGCAGCGACATCCCGCCGGCGGCGCAGGAACTGCTCAAGGACCTGGACGTCCTCGTACTGGACGCCCTGCGGTTTCGCCCGCACCCGACGCACCTGACGCTGCAGCAGGCGATCGACTGGGCCGGCCGGATCCGCCCCAGGCGAACGCTCTTCACGCACATCGCCCACGAAATCCTCCACGCCGAGGTCGCCCCGACGCTGCCAGCCGGAGTGGAACTGGCGTATGACGGGATGGTCATCGAGGCGGGGGAGTAGTCCCCATGGAGGGATATCCCAAGGTGAGATCCGTGCAGCCCCTTGTCGGCAAGACGTTGCGCGTGACCTTCGACAACGGGCAGGTCAGGTTGTACGATTGCAAGCCTCTGTTGGAGGAGGGAGCATTCCGATCCCTGCGTGATGAGGCTGTCTTCGTTCTCTGTGGTCCCGGAGGGACCGTATGAGTTTGGCCCCGGCTTTTCAAGCCGGGGACCGAAGGGCCCATACCCCGTGTCTCTTGTTGTTTTCTCGCTCGTCCTGTCAGGGACGATTGAACTGTCTGCCGGCCAGTCAAGGTTCGAGCATCGCAGGGCGACGTTCCGTCCCTCAAAAGCAGCGGCGGCCGGTTTCCCGGCCGCCGTCCTCTCCCAGTCTTCCTGCCAAATCGATCCCCCCCGGCCTCGCGGGCTACTGCCTGCCCTTCGGTGGCACGATACTCAGGGCCTCCATTCGCCGGTAGAGCCGGCTGCGGCTGATGCCCATGAGCTTGGCAGCCAGGTTCCGTCTTCCGCGCGCCCTGCGAAGCGCCGCCAGGATCGCCCGCCGCTCGGCGTGCTCGAGGATTTCATCCAGGCTCGTCGCCGGGATCGTCTCATCGATGCCGGGCAGGGCCAGTTCCTCCCCGCGGATCGTGCCGGGCAGGTCCTCGGCCCGCAGCGTGTCGCCCTTGCCCATCGCATAGGTCGACTCCACCGCGTGCTGCAACTCGCGGACGTTGCCCGGCCAGTCATACGCCAGCATCAGCGACCAGGCCCGCGGGGCGATGTGCTTGATCTGCCGCGCGCCCATCCGGTTGCACCGGTCGATGAAGTGCTGCACCAGCAGCGGAATGTCCTCGGTCCGCTCCCGCAGCGGCGGCAGGTTCACGTGGATCACGTTGATCGCGTAGAGCAGCTCCGGCCGCAATGCCCCGTCGTACATCGCCATGTCCGCTCCGTGGCGGGTCGAGGCGATGATTCGTACGTCCGGCAACCGCTTGTCGCCGTTGTCTGCCGTCGCCGACGTGCGGCTCTGAATGGCCTGCGCCAGCATCAGCTGCAGCCGCGCCGGCAACGCCTCCACGTCCTGCAGGTACAGTGTCCCGCCGGCTGCCTCGCTCAGCCATCCGGCCGTCGCGCCCCGGGCGTGGCTCGACGACCCGAACAGCGTCGCCTCCAGGGCCGCCGCCTCGATGGCCGAGCACGAGCCGGTGATGAACGGCTGGCTCTGCCGCGCGCTGTGGTAGTGGACCATCTTGGCCACCGTCGTCTTGCCCGTGCCGGTCTCGCCCGCCACCAGCATGGGCAGATCGGACTGGCACGCGGCCCGCGCCTTCTCCAGGGCCGTCTGCATGGCCTCGCTGCTGGCGACGATCTGGTCGAACCCGTACTTCTGCGTCAGCTCCGCCTGGTACTGCTGCAGCTGCTTGCGGATCACCTCGGCTGACTCGCGAATCTCTTCCTCGCGGTGCTTGACCTGGTTGATGTCCCGCATTACTGCCAGCACCATCTCGAGCTTGCCGTTGGCGTCCTTCAGCGGGGTGAACACGACCTCCGCCCAGGTTCGCCGGCCGTCCTTGCGCTTCAGGAGCACCCGCTGGCGGGCCCCGTTGGTCGTGCCCTCGAAAATCTGACTGCCGACGCAGTTCTTGCCGGTCATAGGACGGCCCTGCTCGTCCTGGCACTGGAAGAGCTGATAGCAGACCGTCGACTCATTCATGACCTCGTCGCGGGCGTAGCCGAGCATTCGCTCGCAGGCCTTGTTATAGAAAATGACGTGACGGTTGTTGTTGAGGATCATTACCCCGTCCAGGGCATCCGACAGACTGTCCATCAGGGCATCGGCGGTCAGCCTCAGGGTCGTTAATAGGCTCGTGACCATGAAAGGGCGCTCCTGTATATGCCATAGGTTATAGCGCGTTTCACATCCGGCTCATTCTCATCCGCTGCGCACCAATAGTAGGATACCAAAAAAACCAATGTCAAACTGGAAATTTGAAATGTTCGGGCATATTAAGATGTGTTGTGTCGCAGTAGTGTGCGGTCGAAGCGTCTTGGATGCCGGACGCAAGAGGTGATGCCACAGGTAAGCGACTGCGATAACATCAGTTATGATCCATTGCCGCTCATTTAGAAAAGATGCTGTCCCACCTGTGCTATTCTCGCCTGCCGAATGGTGCGCCTTAAGAATCGTACATGCATTCTCATGGGCATGCTAAATACGATCGGAGCAGTGTACTATCCAGTCCCTGCCCCATGACCGCAACCTACCTCTCGACCAGCTACGCACACGAAGCTGGGCAGTCCGTCCGTCTCCAGTAACGTTTTGACCGGGTCGTGGCATCGTCCCGGTGGGGTCACAGCCATCAGGTCGGCCTCGAAACCGGGTGCGATCCGGCCGATCCGGTCAGCCATGCCCAGCGCCGCTGCGCCGTGGATCGTCGCCATCTTCAGAAGCATTGCTGGGGTAACATCCGGCTCCGCCGCGTGCAGCCACCGCAGCTCGTCCAGCACGCTCAACGGGCGGGGCTCGTCGCCGAGATGGCTGGCGGCGCTGTCCGTGCCAATCGCCACCGCCAGGCCAGCCCCGAGCATCTCCCCGAACGGATGCGGCCGCTCGTGCCCGAAGTACGCGTGCGACCGCGGACAGTAGACCACCACCGGCCGCCGCCCGTCCGGCAGGTCGCACAGGCGCTGCCAGTCGTCCGCGTGGTTCATGTGAATGAGGGCCGCTGCCGGCGCCTCGGCGAGTCCCATCGCAAGGGCATATTCCGCGGCCCCGCACAGCGGAGACTTCGGCGGGTTCCTGAAATCCTTGGCATGCCACATGGCGATCGGACCCGTCCCGTAGCGGAGCCACTCGACCTCATCGGACGTTTCGGCCAGATGGATCGCCAGGGGCAACTGCTCCCGCCTCGCCAGGGCCGCGCAGGCCCGCAGATCCTCGCCGGTGACAGTGTAGGGGGTGTGGGGAGTGATCGCCCTGACAAGGAGCGGATCGCGGGGCGCCGCGCTCAGGCATTGTTCCAGCTGCGCCATGTTGGCCGGCGGAGATATCCCCCCGCTGATCAGCTCGATGTAGCAGACCTTGCGGATCGGCTCGCAGGCCAGCATCGCCGGCAGCCAGGCGGCGCGAGAGATGTCACCGACGCACGTCGTGCCGGCCTGTAGCATTGACCGGATGGCCGCCGGGACGGCGGCCTGCTCCCGTGTCGCCGCGTCGGTCCGCAGGCGGAGCCTGATCAGTCCCTGCAGCCACGACCACAGCTCGCCGGCGCCCAGGGCCCCGTGCCACGCGCTGAGTTCCAGGTGGCAATGGGCGTTGACCAGCCCCGGCAGGAGCACGGCCTGCCCAAGATTGCGGTGTAGCCCGCGGACGGCCACCTCGCTCGCGGGTCCGACAGCGGCAATGCGGCCCGCCTCGACGACCACGCGCCCGCTACGCAGCGGTGCCCCATCCATCGTAACTACCCAATCGGCCTGAATGGTCATCGGTTCCGTCGGCATGGCAAGCAGCTTGGCCGAACGAGGTCCGGGATGCAAGCATCCCCCGCCCCGGGGCTCCGCCTTGCCGTCAATCGTCGCCGGTCTCGCACCCCGCTATCCGGACAGACTATGTCGTCGTGCGGGAACGCCCAGCTTGCATCCGGCCGGCCGAATCGGGATACTTAACCAGCTAAGTAACGATGGGGCTGTAGTCGACGTGGTGTATTGTCTGTCATCGGCGCCCTGATGCTTGTTCGGACGGGGCCGCCGCCCACGCCTGGATCGTATCGCCCAGACAGGACTCTGTATGTGGATCGTTCGGCTTGCACTCAGGCGCCCGTATACGTTTGTCGTAATGGCCCTGCTGATCGGCGTGCTCGGCATTCTTACGATCGTGACGATGTCGACGGACATCTTTCCGAATATCAACATCCCCGTTGTGACGGTGATCTGGCAGTACGCGGGCCTGGCCCCCGACGAGATGCAGAACCGGATCACCACGATCATCGAACGCACGATGACCACCACGGTCAACGACATCGAGCACCTGGAGTCCCAGTCGCTCCGCGGCACCAGCGTCATCAAGGTCTTCTTCCAGCCGGGCGCCAAGATCGAGGCGGCGGTCGCCCAGGTCAACGCCATCTGCGAGACCCTGATCAAGCCCCTGCCGCCGGGCATCACCCCGCCGCTGATCCTGCAGTACAACGCCTCCAGCGTGCCGGTGCTGCTGGTCACCCTCAGCAGCCAGACCATGCCGGAGCAGGAACTCAATGACCTGGGCAACAACTTCATCCGCACCCGCCTGGTCACCGTCCAGGGCGCATCGATTGCCCCGCCGTACGGCGGCAAGAGCCGCCAGGTCCGCGTCGATCTCGACCCCGACGCCCTCCATGCCAAGGGCCTCTCCCCCCAGGACGTGACCAACGCCATCCTGGCCTCCAACGTGATCCTGCCAGCCGGTACCGTCAAGATGGGTCGCCGCGAGTACGACGTTGCGTTGAACGGCAGCCCAGCGGCGCTGGAGGAGCTCAACGACATCCCGATCAAGACCGTCAACGGGGCGACGATCTGCGTGAAGGACGTGGGGTTCGTCCACGACGGCTTCGCCCCGCAGGTGAACCTGGTGCGCCGGGACGGCAACCACTCGGTGATGATGTCGATCCTCAAGAGCGGCGCCGCCTCGACGCTCAAGGTCGTCCAGGACGTGCGGGACCTGATGCCGATGATCCAGGCCGGCCTGCCCAAGGCGATGAACGCCGAGTTCCTCTTCGACCAGTCGATCTACGTGAAGGCGTCGATCGACGGCGTGCTGCGCGAAGGGGCCATCGCCGCGATCCTCACCGCCCTGATGATCCTGGTCTTCCTGGGCAGCTGGCGCAGCACGATCATCGTGGCCACCTCCATCCCGCTGTCGATCCTGGTCTCCATCCTGGTAATGTGGGCCCTGGGCCAGACGCTCAATGTCATGACGCTGGGCGGGCTGGCCCTGGCGGTGGGCATCCTGGTCGACGACGCCACCGTCGAAATCGAAAACGTCCACCGCATGATGGCCCTGGAACCGGACCGCAAGCTGCACGACGTGATCCTCGACGCCGCCCAGCAGATCGCCGTGCCCGCTTTCGTCGACTCCCTGGCCATTTGCATCGTCTTCGTGCCGGTCTTCTTCCTCGGCGGGGCCACCGGCTTCCTCTTCTCGCCGCTGGCGATGGCCGTGGTCTTCGCCATGATGGCCAGCTACTTCCTCAGCCGGACTCTCGTACCCACGATGGTCCTGTTCATGCTGCCAGCCGAGATGCACCTGCTGACGCCCAGCCGTGCGGCGGGCGCCCATCGTGGCTTCATGGAGCGTTACCACGAGAGGTTCGAGGGCGGCTTCGAGCGGTTCCGGGACTTCTACCAGGGCCTGCTCGACAAGGCGCTGGACCACCCGAGGCTGATGATGGCGCTGTTCATGGGATTCGCCGCAGGCAGCTTCGCCCTGCTGCCGTACGAGGGGCGCGACTTCTTCCCCTCGGTCGATGCCGGCCAGATCCGCCTGCACGTCCGCACGCCAGCCGGCACGCGGATCGAGCAGACCGAGGTCTACTTCCAGCAGGTGGAGGATTATATCCGCACGATCATCCCGCAGGACGAGACCTCCGTCGTGCTGGACAACATCGGCACGCCCGGCGGTATCAACCTGGCGCTCAGTGATTCGGCAACGGTCAGCTCTGCCGACGGCGAGATCCTGATCTCGCTGAAGCCCGAGCATGGTCCCACGGCCGAGTACATCCGCCGGCTGCGGGCGCAGCTGCCCGCGAGGTTCCCGGAGTTCACGTTTTTCTTCCAGCCGGCCGACATCGTCACCCAGATCCTCAACTTCGGTCTGCCCGCGCCGATCGATATCCAGGTCAGTGGGCCGATCCAGGAGCAGGAGACCAACTACAAGGTGGCCCAGCAGATCAGTTCGAGGCTCAGCGAGGTCCCCGGCGCGGTGGACGTGCACGTGCACCAGGTGCTGGATGCCCCGAGGATCACCATGAACGTGGACCGGATGATGGCCCAGCAGGCCGGCCTGTCCGAGCAGAACGTGGCCAGCAGCCTGCTGGTGTCCCTGACCGGTAGCGGCGCAACCCAGACGAACTTCTGGCTCAACCCGAAAAACGGCGTGAGCTACCAGGTCACCGCCATGACCCCGCAATACCGCACCGATTCGATGGAGGCCCTTTACAAGGTGCCCGTTGCCGTGGCCGGCCAGACGCCCACGGAACTGCTCGGCACTCTCGCCACCACGGCCCGCGCGACCACCCCACTGGTCCTGAACCACTACAACGTCCAGCCGGTTTTCGACGTGTACGCTGCCGTCCAGGGCACCGACCTGGGCAGCGTCTCGCAGCAGGTGGCCCGGATTATCGACGAGTTCCGGGCCAAGGTCTCCAAGGCCTCGACCATCACCGTCCGCGGCCAGGTCCAGAGCATGAACAGTGCGTTCTTCGGGTTGGCTGGCGGGATCGCCTTCGCGATCCTGCTGGTGTACCTGTTGATGGTGGTGAACTTCCAGTCATGGATGGACCCGCTGATCATCCTGACGGCGCTGCCGGGGGCGATGGCGGGGATCCTCTGGATCCTGTTTGCTACCCGAACGACGATCAACGTGCCCTCCCTCATGGGCTGCATCATGTGCATCGGCGTGGCCACCTCCAACAGCATCCTGCTGGTGACCTTCGCCAACGGGCAGCGGCACGAGGGGCACGACGCCCGGACGGCGGCGCTGCTGGCCGGCCGGACGCGGCTGCGCCCGGTGCTGATGACGGCCCTGGCGATGCTGATCGGTATGCTGCCGATGAGCCTGGGTCTGGGCGAGGGCGGCGAGCAGAACGCCCCGCTGGGCCGCGCGGTCATCGGCGGATTGAGCATGGCGACGCTGTTCACTCTCTTCTTCGTGCCGATCACCTACAGCCTCCTGCGGCGCAGGCCGCCGAAGGTGTACGAGTGACAGCGGGGATCGTCAATGGTCAATCGTCAGTGGTACAATAGCGGCCTTGGCAGCAGGCGAGGCCCGGCTCTTGAAGGGGATCGATCATGGCTTCAATGACATCGGCTGAGGCGGCCCAGACGGCGAAGGCCAGCCCGCAGCGTTCGGCCGCGGCGCCGAAGGCCGGGGCAACCCACCTGGTGGCGATCGGGTTCGGGTTCGCCTCGCTGCTGGGTGCGTTGCTCATTGTGGGCGTCGTCCCGCGGATGCGGGACAACCGCGCCCTGGCCGAGGCCGCCATTGTCGTCAAGCAGAGCGTGCCGACCGTTGCTGTCACCCGGCCGCAACGGGCCGGCGCGACGAGCCTCTCGCTGCCAGGGTCGGTACAGGCCTTCCAGGAGACCGAGATCTACGCCCGCACCAACGGCTATCTCGACAGGCCGCTCGTGGACATCGGCGATACGGTGCAGGCCGGCGACCTGCTCGGGCGGATCAGCGCCCCCGAAGTCGACCAGCAGCTCAACCAGGCCCGGGCCCAACTGCTCCAGGCCCAGGCCAATCTCCAGCAGGCCCAGGCCAGTCTGGACAAGGCGCAGCGCGACTGGGACCGCGCCCGCAGCCTCGGACCGTCCGACGCCCTCTCCCAGACCCAGTACGACACCTACCAGTCGGCCTACGAGGTCGCCAAGGCCGGCGTCGCCGCCGCCCGGGCGGCCCTGGTCGCCGGACAGGCCAACGTCGAGCAACTTCGCGAGCTGCAGGCCTTCCAGAAGGTGACCGCCCCGTTCGCCGGCGTGATCACTGACCGCCACGTCGACGCCGGGGCGCTGATCAATGCCGGCAGCGCTTCGTCCGCAGCCAGCCTCTTCAAGCTCTCCCAGATCGACGTCCTGCGCGTCTTCGTCAACGTCCCCCAGTCCAGCGTCGCAGCCATCCGCGTCGGGCAGGAGGCGACCATCGAGGTCCGCGAATTTCCCGATCGGCCGTTCAAGGGGGAGGTGGCCAGGACTACCCATTCGCTGGACGCTGCGTCGCGGACGCTGTCGACGGAGGTCGATGTCCCGAATGCCGACCTGGCGCTGCTGCCGGGGATGTACGTCCAGGTGCGATTCGACGTGACCCCGCCGGGCATCCGCTGGCGCGTCCCCGCCAGCACCGTGACCCTTGGCCCAGCCGGCACGCAGGTCGCCGTCGTGACCCCCGAGAACACGGTGCGATACCAGAACGTCGCGATTGCCAAGGACTTAGGTAGCGAGATCGAGGTGACCTCGGGGCTCTCCGGCCAGGAGACCCTCGTGCGTACGCCGTCCGCCGCCCTGCCCGAAGGCACGAAGGTGCAAATCGCGACGGACCGGAGCTGAAGCGACCGGCAACAGTCAACAGTCAACAGTTGACGACGTTGTAGTAGCAGTCCCGCTTCCGCGGCTGCCAGCCCGCTTCCTCGATCAATCGGCGGATCATCGCCTCGTCCAGCCGGTAGGTCGTCCCAGCCGAACTGACCACGTTCTCCTCCATCATGACCGAGCCCATGTCGTTGGCCCCGAAGAACAGCGCGATCTGCCCGACCTTCGGCCCCATCGTCACCCACGAGGACTGCAGGTTCGGCACGTTGTCCAGGTACAGCCGCGCCAGCGCCAGCATTCGCAGGTACTCATGCGCACTGGCCAGGTGCAGATGGTGACCGTCCGGCTCGCCCGACGGCTCGTCCGTTTGCGGCACCCGGCTCAGCGGGGTATCGCCCGCCTGGAAGGGCCAGAGGATGAACGCGGTGAAGCCGCCGGTCTCGTCCTGGAGGCGGCGGATGCGGTCGAGGTGCTCGATCCGCTCGGCGATGGTCTCGACATGCCCGAACATCATCGTCGCGGTGGTCCGCATGCCGATGCCGTGCGCGGTCCTCATGACATCGAGCCACTGGTCGGTCGTGCACTTCTTGGGGCTGATCCTGCGGCGGACCCGATCGACCAGGATCTCCGCCCCGCCGCCCGGGATGGTCGCCAGCCCAGCCTCCCGCAGCTGCAGCAGCAGGTCCTTCAAAGGTGCACCCGTGCTACGGTGGAGCGCCCAGATCTCCGGCGGGCTGAAGGCGTGGATGTGCAGCTGCGGCCAGTGCGCCTTGATGTAGCGCAGCAGGCCCAGGTACCACTCCAGCGGAAGCGTTTCGATCGGCACCACCCCGCCTTGCATGAGTGTGTGCGTCCCGCCGATGTCGACGAGTTCCTGGATCTTCCGCCCGACCTGCTCGTGCGTCAGCACGTACCCGCGGGCATCGCCCGGCGGCACCTTGAAGTTGCAGAACGCGCAGAACGACGTGCAGATGTTCGAGTAGTTGATGTTGCGATCGACCGCGTAGGTTCGATACGGCTGCGGGTGCAGGCGGCCGCAGGCCTCCAGCGCCAGGCGGCCCAGGTCGTGGATGCCGGCGCGGTAGAGATCGAACGCCTGCTGCGGCGAGATCCGCTCCAGGCGAGTCGCGTTGGACCCGGACTGGGTGCCACGCCCTCCTCGCGGCCGGAGGGGCTGCTCGCAGGAACCGACCTGCTCCGCGAGGTGGGCGTGCTGCGCGGATGCAGGGGAACGACCGGTGCCACTGCCTTCCTCACCCGCTGGCTCGCCCTGTCGGCTGGTGCCCGATGAATGCAGGTCACTCATTCCCGCACTCCCTCGGGCACCTTGATGTGTCCGAGCTCGCCAGCCATCTCCACGAACGTCTGCAGCCCCCGCCGACCGGGCGGGTCGAGCCGGTACTTCATGTAACGGGTCAGGTACTCCTCCGCGACCGGCAGGGGCCAGCCTCGCTGCGGTCCGTATATCGTCGCCAGGCGCTGCGCATCGGCGCAGCCCCTGTCGCGAGCCTCGCCCAGCAGGCGGGCGACCTCGTCGGTAGCTGCGTGCGGCCGCGCCACCCACACCGCGAAGACGAACGGCAGCCCCGTCAGCCCCTTCCACATCTGCCCCAGGTCGACCTGGTGGCCCCAGGGCTCTCGCCACTGCGTGATGATCTTGTCGCCGATCAGCAGGACTGCCTCGGCCTCGGCCGCACTTTCCGCCGACGGCAGTGGCTCGATGTGCAACCTCGTGCCAAAGCACTTCTGCCAGAGGACTTGGACCAGCACCACGGACGTGTGCGACTCGACGTCGGCGTGCAGCGTGCGGACCTGCTCTGGCTGGCAGCGGCTGAAGACCCGGACCGTCAGCGTCGTGCCGTCCGAGGCGATGCAGCCGTCGCTGACAATCCGCAGCTCGTTGGCGTTTCGTGCCCAGTCGACGACCGGGATCAACCCAACGTCCGCCTGGCCGCGATGCAGCCGCTCCACGAGCCTGGCCGGCACGTCGAAGGTCACGCGAACGTCCGGCCGGTCGAGCAGATAGTGTACGAGCGGCTTGGTGTTCAGGTACGAGACTGCTGCGATCTCCAGCGGGTGTTGCGGCATGCGATGTCTCCGGGAAATCGTATTGTTAGCAGATTATACACCGCCTGGCCATATGGACCCCCGGCCCGGGAGTCCGTCTGGACTTTCAACAGGATTGAAAGCAGTCATGGACCTCGGCCTTGCGTCTACACCAGCTTCTCCGCGGCCCGTCGCAGGATGCTCGCGTAGTCCACCCCGCACGAGCACGCGCGGCTGGCGGCGGCGAGATCCCCGGGTGAGGCGCTGCGGGCCTCGGCGGGCAGGGCGCGGTACAGCCGGCGTGCGTAGTCCCTCCGCCCGTCCTGCTCGTAGTAGCTCAGGTACCTGGCGATATCCCGGACGTGCGAACCCGTCATCTCGCCGCACGCATCGCAGCCCGGGCAGTAGGCGACCCCGCCGGCCAGGATCGTTCTCCGCAGGTCCTCCAGGGCGGTTTCGGTCATGGGCTTCTTGAACGACCGGGCGGCCGCCGCGTTCTGGTCCATCTGCGGAAAGTTGCTCATGTCCGAGCAGATGCTCGCGATCCGCTCGTCGCTGAGCACGGCGTGGATGACCGTCTCGGCCAGCGACGCCTTGTCCGGATACTTCGCCTTGAGCTGCTCTCCGATGCCGCGCATCGTCTTCATCGCCACCAGGCCGACCCCTCCCTTGCAGCAGGCATCCATCGCCCGGTGGAGCTTGTCCGCCTTGTCGCCCAGGATTGGACTGTAGCTGAGCATGATCGCGTCGATGAAGCCCCCTTCCGCCGCGGCCGAGAGAAACTCCGCCTGGTCCTCGTTGTGGCAGGAGAAGCCGGTCAGCCTCACCTTGCCGGAGGCCTTGAGCTTCGCGGCCACCTTCTTCCACTCGTCGCTCTTGGGCCAGGCGAGCGCGTCCTTGCCGTAGCCCTTCACCGAAAGGGCGTGGATGAAGAACATGTCGATGTAGTCGATCTTCAGGGCCGCCAGGCGCTTGTCGACAGCCGCCGGGATCGACTCCGGGCCGTCGTACAGCTCGGCCTTGGTGACCAGGAAGATCTCCTTGCGTTTGCCCGTCCGCTCGAACCACTTCGCGATCTCAGCCTCGCTCTTGCCGTTGGCGTAGGACTCGGCCGCGTCGAAGTAGCGGATGCCCACGTCGTAGGCATGGTCGAGCTGGCGCTGGGCTCGCGTGCTGCCGCACCCGAGGTTGAGGAAGCTGACAGCCACTCCGCTCCTGCCCAGCGGGCGCATCGGCAGCGGCCCGGCTGACTGCGAGGCAGGCGCGCTGGCGGTTGCCGGCCCGCCGGGCGTTCCAGGAGTGCCGGCAGCGGGCTGCTCGGCGGCCTGTAGAACGGAAGCACCGGCAACCAGGGCCGCGGCCGCCGTGCCAGCCTTCAGGACATCACGCCGACTGATCGAATCGTTCCTGCGCGACACGCATATCTCTCCTTGGGTGACATCCATCGTCTACACCAGACTTCATCGCCGCCCGCTGCAGCAGCGCCGCGTAGTCCACATGGAACGTGCAGGCCTCGCGGGCGGCCTCCAGCACGGCCGGCGGGACATCCATTGCCCCGGTCGGCAAGGCGCGGAACAAATGCCGGGCCTGCGCCCGCTGCCCATCCTGCTCGAAGTAGACTCAAGTACCGTGTGATATCTGGTACGTGCGGGTAGTTCGCCGCAATGCCGCCCCGACAAGCCTCGCAGCCCGGACAGAAACTCCAGGTGGCCGACAGCAGAAGACGGTGCATCCGCTCCAACTCCGCCGCGGCCAGCGGTCGCGTGAACGACCGCGCCGCCGCGGCGTTTTCGTCGATCTGCGCCTGGCTGTTCATGGCCGAGCAGACCGTCGCGATCCGCGGGTCGCTCAGGACCGTGTGGATGATGGCCTTGGACAGGGATTGGCCCTCGGGCACCTTCGTCTTGAGCTGCTCGCCGATCCCGCGGCGGGTCTTCATCGCAATCAGCCCGATGCCGGCCTTGTGGCAGGCGTCCAGGGCCTTGCTGAGCTGGCTGTCGGCCTGCCCGATCACCGGGTTGTAACTGATCATGATCGCGTCGGCGAAGCCGGCCTCGGCGGCGGCCTGGAGTTGCTCGGGGGCGGCGGCGTCGTGGGAGGAGAACCCCACGAACCGGGCCTTGCCGCTCTTCTTCAGCTTGGCGACCACCTCCTTGAACTGCGGGCTGCGGGGCCATTCCGCGGCCTCCTCGCCGTAGTCCTTCGCGCAGACGCCCTGGATGAAATACAGGTCGATGTAGTCGGTCTTGAGGGCCTCGAGGCTGGCGTCGATGTCCACCAGTAGGCGGTTCAGATCGCCCTTCTTCTGTTCGTCGCGGGGCATCGCCTTGGTGACCAGGAACATCTCCTTGCGCTTGCCGGTCCGGGCGAACCACGCGCCGATCTCCTGCTCGCTCTTGCCGCGCGAGTAGTTGCCAGCCGTATCCAGGCAGCGGATGCCCTGGTCGTAGGCCTGGTCGAGCAGTCGCTGGCTGACCTGCCCGCCGCAGCCGAGGTTGATCACCGTGACCTTCACGCCCGTCTTGCCGAGGATGCGGGTCGGCAACGGGCCGGCAGGCTGCGAACTCGGCCCGGCTGCCGGTTGCGAGGTCGGCGGCGCCGGTTCGGCGGCACGTAGGACCGAGCCGGTGGCAGCTGAGCGCCGCCGCTGCGGTGCCGGCCTTGAGCAGATCGCGACGACTGACGGATTTGCTGCGGTTCTTCGCGGACATGGGCATGCTCCTTCTGCATCGTTCCCTGTGGACAAGGATCCGTTGAATGAGCGATTGGCCCCGACTATACCCATGTCCCGGCGGCAACGCCAGGGATTGCCGTCAGCCGTCAGCTGCCAAAGCTGACGCCCCCGGCCTCCTTATCCGCTACCCGTTACCCGTGGCCCGTTACCCGTGCCCCGTTACCCGCACCTCCGGCGCAAAAAAGGGAGGCGGGTCGCCAGTGGCGACCCGCCGGGAGCCAGGGCAAGCCAGCCAAAGACTGTTGCCCGTGTCTGCAAAGGAATCCGGTCTACTTCAGCAGGCTGAGGATCGACTGGGACTGGCTGTTGGCGATCCCCAGCAGGCTTATGGACGCGTTCATCAGGATCTGCTGCTGGTTCAGGTCGGAGGTCGCCTGGGCATAGTCAACGTTGTCGATGTTGCCGATGGCGTCCGTCAGCGACTCCTTGGTGGTCTTGAGGGCGTCCGTGCTGGTCTGTACCTGGAACTTCTGGAAACCTCCGATACGTCCCTGTGCCAGCGAGAACCTGCTCGATCGCCTTCTTGATGACCGACACCGCGCTCGCCGCGTCGCTGGTCGCCGAGTTGGCCCCGCCGCTCTTGACCGACGCCAAATAGCCCACGTCGCTCGAGCCCAGCGAGTCGCTGAACAGCGACGTGATGCCGATCGTCGAGCGGGTCGTCAGGTCCGTGCCCAACTGGAACGTCGCGCCGCCGTCGGTGACCTGGAAGGTCGTGGCCCCGCCGGCCGTGTTGTAGGCCGTGCTCAGCGTGAACGACAGGCTCGTCCCGCCGCCGTTGAAGTTCACGTCCAGACCGTCCACCGAGGCCACCTGGCCGTTCACCGACACCTTGGCGTCCGCGCCGGTCGTCTTCGTCTGGTTCCCGTAGTGCGTGGCGTCGCCCGAGATGTTCTGGACCATGACGTAGCCGGCGCTGCCGTAGGTCGTGCTCAGCAGGCTCAAGTTCGCGCCGTTGGTCGAGGCGACCACCCCCGTCTGCGCCGACGCCGCGTTGATCTTCGCCTGAATCGACGAGAGGTGCTCGCTGGAGGCAATCGTGATCATCGCCGTGCCCAACGTGCCCGTGATCGAGATCTTCGTGGCGCCGACGGCCGAGGTCGTGGCGTACCCGGTCACCTTCGCCTTGGCCGCCGCGGCGGTCACCGAGACGCTGACGCTGGTATCGGTCGAGCCGCTGTCGCGGCTGTAGACGCGAACGTCGTTGACCTTCGACGTATCGACCCCGGTCGTGTTGATCCCCTGGCTGCCGTCCAGCAGTCTCTTGCCGTTGAACGTGGTCGTGCCGATGATCTGGTCGATGCCGTTGATGGCCTGGTCGATCTGCGCCTGGTTGGCCGCGATCTGCGAGGCCGACAGGCCCGCGTCGTTCGTCGATGAGGCCGCCAGCGTCTCGATCTGGCTGAGCAGCGACGACACCTGCCCCAGCGCGCCGTCCGCGACGTCCAGCATCGAATTGGCCTGCTGGCCGTTGTCGATCGCCGCGTTCACCGCCGTCAGCTCGGCGTTCATGCCACTTACTGCTACCATGCCGGCCGGGTCATCCGACCCCTTGTTGATCCTCTTGCCGGTCGTCAGCTGGTTCAAAAGGTCGTTCTGCCGGTCGGAAATGCCGTTCATGACGTTCAGCAAATGCAATGTCTGACTGTTGTTGATCGTAAGACCCATGTCTAGAGGCTCCCTTGTTCGGCGATGGTTCTTTCTGCCTGGCACTTGCTTGCCACGAAGGAACCTCGAATACATTCCGGCAACAGGCAAATCGATCGGAAGATTTTTCCTGGATTACCATCCGCGGCGGGCCGCCTTGCCGACTGTATCCCCTAGATTCTGTCACATCTTACGGTCCGGCCGTCCTCGCGCGGTGTGCAGGCGGGTAGTTGACTTGCGGGGCGGTGCGCATACGACTATGTTGCTGGCGATACCTTGTTCAACCACCCCGCGGCGGCACAGGCGCGGATCCCGCCGACGGGTACCTTCTGTCAGGAGAACCTGCCATGCGCAGCCGCATGTTGCTCGCAGCCGCCGTTGTTGTCTCTATCGCCGCTACCTCCCGGGCCCAGGTCCAGGTCACCCGCCTGACCGCACCCCAGAAGGTCGCTCCCGACGAGGTCGCCACCGGCCAGATCTTCCTGGCCCAGAAGGTCGCGCAGCCCACCAGCCTCCTCGTGCAGTGGCGCGATACCTACGGGCGCATCGGCGGCGCGGTCGACGTGAGCGTCCCGGCTGGCCAGGACCGCGCGACGTACTCGCTGCCGATCAACCACCCCATCGTGCGGCGCGGCAGCATCGAGGTGCTCGCCGGCGGGCAATTGCTGCGGGCGCAGGACTTCGGCGTCATCTTCGCCCCCAAGCCCTGGGACGACTATCGCGCCTTCGTCTGGGCCAGCTACCCCCGTGGGTCGATGTACGACACCCTGCGCCAATACGGCATCAACGGGTCGATGGTCTACCGCGAGGACCCCGGCGATGCGATCAAGGACGCCGGCTTCGAGTTCTACATCGACCAGATGTGCTGGGAGGTCTACTCCTGGTACCACAAGGCCCACTATGACTGGAAGGCCGTCAAGGACGCCTACGGGGCCGACCCGCGCGACACGTTCCCCACTTGGCGGCGGATGTGCCTCCACCAGGAGGGTACCTACGCCAAGGTCGAGGAAAACTACAGCCGCATCGTCACCGCCCAGCGCGACGATCACCCCTCATTCTACAATCTGGCTGACGAGATCGGCCTGGGCGACCAGTCCGGCGCGATGGACTTCTGCTGGACCTACGAGGCCCGCGACGGCTGGATCGCCTTCCTCAAGGCCCGCTACGGTACGCTGGAGGCTGTCAGCCGCGAATGGGACGTGCCCCTGCCCAGCCTGGGGCCGCATCCGTGCCCTGCAGCCCACCACGTACCGGCAGTTCGGCCGGCTCTGGGCCGACGTCTACCTGCCCAGGGCCTTCAAGGCCCCCGGCGATCCGCAGGTCCGGCAGCAATTCAAGAGCACGTTCCAGTCTTTCGAAGGCATCGTCGATCTCTACCTGGCCCTGGTGACCAGCCGCCCCGTCGACCTCAAGTACATCGAGAACTGGATCAAGGGAATCGATCCGACGGCTGCGCCCGCCGGCTCCGCGGGCGAGCAGGTCGCCCCCGAGGTCAAGGCCAAGGCCGAGGTCGACTGGGTCAACCGTCGGTACGCAACCCGCTTCACCAGCCTCCAGGACGTGGTCGCCTTCTACGCCGCCTTCGAGCAGTGGGCCGCCGGCCTCGCCATCGACAATACCAAGGTCGATCCCCAGGCCCTCGCCGGCTGGAACCTCGCCCAGTGGTGCGACTTCCGCGAATACATGGACCAGACGATGTCGGATGCCTTGGCCCGCGGCGTCGAGATCGGCCGCAAGTATGACCCCCAGGGCCGCTTCGGCTTCACCGGCACCCACGACCCCGGCGTCTTCAGCGGGCACAACTACGCCAAGCTCTGCCAGGTGGTCGACCTGATCGTGCCCTACAACATCGGCCAGGCCCCCGAGATCATCCGCTCGCTCTATCCGGAGCGCTGCATCCAGATGACCCCCACGTGGTTCACCGGCGACCAGGCCGTCTGGGACATCTGGACCCGCTTCCTCGACGGCGACAAGGGCATCATCTTCTGGGACAACGACGAACCCAAGAACAAGTTCCTCGACCAGCCCGCCGGTACGCCCACCCAGCGCGCCAAGAGCGTCGGCCCCACCCTCCGCACCATCGAGACCGGCCTGGCGAAACTCCTCTATGCCTGCCAGTACGACAACAGCGGCATCGCCCTGTACTACTCGCAGCCGTCGATCCGCGTCGCCTGGTGGCGGCAGTACCTGCCCGTCGGCCGCAAGTGGGAGGAACTCCAGAGCTGGAACCTCTTCGGCGAGTCCTACCGCAACCTCCTGCGCAACTCCTGGTGCCGCCTGCTGGAGGATTGCAACGTCCAGTTCGACTTCATCTCCCACGAGCAGGTGATCAACGAAAACAAGCTCGGCAACTACCGCGTGCTCATCCTGCCGGAGACCTTCGCCCTCTCCGACGTCGAGGCCGCCAAGATCAGCGACTTCGCGGCAAACGGCGGCATCGTCGTCGCCGACAACTCCCCCGGCATCATGGACGAGCACGGCAAGTGGCGGTCGCAGCCCGCCCTCACCGGCCTCTGGGACGACCAGCACGGCTTCCTGCTCAATACGTCGATGATGATGTACTCGCGCCTGCGCCTCAAGCCCGGCCAGGAGCGCGAATGCGCGCCCCCATCGAAAAGATCCTCTTCGACGATGCCAAGGTCCAGCCGACCGCCAGGGTCATCGGCTCGGACGGCCAGGCGCTGACTGCCGCCGAGGTCCACACCTACAACTGCGGCCCCGGCGTGCGGGTCCTCAGCGTGGGCCGCTCGATGCAGCGCAGCAGCGAAGGTCCCGACCGCGACAAGTACAAGGACAACTCCGCCTTCCAGAAACCTGAAACGGTCTCCCTCGAACTAGACCGCGAGTCCCACGTCTACGACGTGCTAGCCGGCCAGTACCTCGGCAAGACCCAGAAGGCCGAAGCCGTCAAGCTCGACCCCTACGTGCCGCTGATCTGGACACTGTCGGAGGACGAACTGCCCGCCCTGCAGGTCCGCGCCGTTCAGGCCGAGCCCAACGTCACCTCCGTGGACATCGCCGCGATGCCCCCGGCCGTCCTGCGGGTCGCCCGCGTGGACGTCGTTACCCCGGCCGGCGCCGTCGCCGAGCACTACTGCGCCAACGTCCTGCTCAAGGACGGCCGCGGCTCACTGCGAATCCCCTTCGCCCTCAACGATCCCAAGGGCAAGTGGACCCTCCGCGTCAAGGACGTCGCGACCGGCCAGACCAGTGAACTGACCGTTGAGCGGTAAGGGCCGCTGGATGCAGTTGTCGCATCTGTCTACGAGCCCGAAGCGCCAGCGAGGGTATCCGTTATCGTTTCTGTCGCCGTCATTCCGAGGGCCATGGCCGAGCTTGTACGTGGATGACACTTTCCAGGCCCGAGAAATCCAGTCGTGCCAAATGCTATTGGGCACTGTCTTTGGGTGGCCCAAGCCCGATATTATGCTTGGACCCCTTGTATGCGCCCATATCGGGAAATCCTTGTCTGGCCAGTTGAGCAAACTTCTCGGAGAAGCCGTACCGGCATAGATCTTCAACAGGCACGAAGTTTACGCTGTGGATTGGATTATGATCGAACTCGTTCGAAGGCATTCGTAATTCGCCGCCCGTCCATTCCAGGCAAAACGCGATCCAGACAACTGGCGGCACTGCCTCGTTGACATCGCAAACATACGCCAGATTCCTCACTCGGGTTATCAGGCCGGTCTCTTCTTCCATCTCTCGCACTATGGCCTGCCCAAGCGTCTCGCCAGGATGCACCCTCCCTCCTGGCAATGACCACTTTCGTGCCTTGTCGACGGACTGCTTAACAATCAGCAGCTTACCTTGATCCAGCAGAACTCCGGTCACGCGGACCTGCAGGAGTTCTTCCATACCCGTGGATCTCCTTTCTGACTCGCAGCACCGCCGCCTTACCGCTCACACATGCTCGCATTGGCTCCGATTCATGCGACGCCTCATTCTCCCACGGCGCCGGGTGCTACTGGCAGCTTGCCTGCCAGTGCTCTTTCTTCATCTGCGAAAACGTGCGACATCCACGAACACTGCTGCCGTTATACCAGGGCGTTCTCTGCGTCCTTCGCGCCTCTGCGGTGAAATCGCCGTTGCCCTTTCAGAAGGGTCCGTTCGAAACGGGGAGAGCCCCGCCCCTCACTCCCCCGCTACCCCCGCAATCCCCGCCTTCACCACCTCAAAGTCCCGCCTCGCTGCCTCCATCTCCTCCGGTGCCACCGCCCCCACGAACAGCCGCCGCACCGGCGCAACCATGTTCGCCTCGATCATCTCGCCGAAGGCCGCCACCTGGTCCTCCTTCAGCCGCGCCTTCTGCACGTCCAGGTACTTCTCCACCCCGTATTCCAGCAGCAGCCGCTGCACTGGGATGACCAGCGGGGCGATCACCGCGTCCGTCCAGTTCAACCCGTGCGAGGCCACGATCAACGTCGTCGTCCCCGCGTCCAGCGCCAGCTTCAACCCCCGCAGCGACGCCAGCAGCTTCGGGTTCTGGCTGATGATCTCGTAGAGCGCCGCGCCCGCTGGTCGGTGATCTGGTCCATCCGCTCGCGGTACCGCACGTACGCCGCCCCCAGCTGCTTCGTGAACTCCCGGATGAAGTCGTAGCTGCCCAATTGCCGCGCAATCCGCCCCCACGCCTCGTGCTGACCCCGGTCGGCCTGCACCTGCGCCTCGGTCTTGAGGGCCTCCAGCCAGTGCTCGAAGCACGCCACCACCACGTCCCGCTCGGGCGCCCGGATCTCCGCGGCCGGCTTTACCCGAAAGAAGCTCCGCAGCGCGCTGGCTGCGGTGCCCACGATCGCCGACGACACCGCCCGCAGCCCCTTGCTGACCGCCGAGATGATCGGCCCGATCCCCGGCACCTCCAGCAGGTCCAGCAGCTTCACCAGCGTCTGGTTGAAGTCGACGTACGTCTCGCCGTCCAGGTAGTCTCGCCGGTAGCGCTCGTGAAACTCCGTCCGGGTCGTGCGGTCGACCATCCAGTGCCAGTATTCTGTAACCGACACCTCCGCCTTCAGCGGTGCCAGCAGGTCATCGAGCCGCCGGTCGATAAAGCCGATCGCCCCCCGCAGGGCCCGCTTCTTGATCGCCGCCCCCGCGGTCACGTCCGCCAGCACCGCCTCCCGCAGCGACGCCGCCTCGCCTCCCGCCAGCAGCATCCGCAGCCGCCCGAGTTCGTCCGCCTGCTTCACGTGGGGCAGGGGGTGCAGGTGGTCGGCTGGGATGCGGCACGCCTCGTCCGCGGCATCGGCCAGCTTCACCTCGATGTCCGCCAGCAGGTGGCTGCCGTCCTCGAGCTTGTTGGCCACCACCCGCAGCGGCACCCCCGATGCGCACACCAGGCCCCGCAGCAGACTGCCCCGGTGGTCGGCGTAGTTCTCCTTCGTCACGGTCATGACGATCAGGTCCGCCAGCGCGATCGTGTCCAGCACCGCCGGCATGTAGAGCATCGCCTCTTCGGTCGAAAAGTCCGGGATGTCCCAGAAGACAGCCCGCCCGGCCGCTGGCGCGATCGCCTCCCCATCGAGCCGCTCCGGGTCGTTCACCGCCAGGCTGTACTGGTACCCGCGCGACCGCGACTCCGCGTCCCCCAGCCGCGGCGGGTGCCGGTCGCTGTACCGCTCATACCCCGCGAATCGCGTCGGAAAGTCATCGAGAAAACCGTTGCCCAGCCCCGCCGCCCGGTACGCCTCCGGATGCTGGCTGAACCGCGCCCGGTCGCTCATCCCCGCGGCCGGCCGGCCCAGCAGGACGTTCAGCACCGTGCTCTTGCCGCTGTTGGTCCCCCCGAACATCACCACGTGCACAGGGTCCGCCTCGAGCCACCCCGGCTGCAGCGCCGGCCGCACCCGCTGGTGCAGCTGCGCCAGCGCATACCGCACCAGCGGCACCCGCAGGGAGTCGTCCCCCGCCAGCCGGCCCTTCGCCTCCATCGCCAGCGACCGCTCGATCATCGCCGCTACGCGGTCGCACGCAGCCGTCGCGTCTGTTGTTGTCGGGCGTCCTGTCACTGCCGAATACCCAAAGGGATGCTCACGAACACCGTGGGCTGTTGGGCCGCAGCAACCAGGGGCACACAAGTCCCCATGCCGCTGCGGACCGGATTGCAGTAGAGTATTGGTCCGCCCCCCGTGGGTGTCAATCGAGGTGGTTGTAATTGCCCGCCCGGACCTTAGGATGGTGCCTGGTCCGGCCGGGTGCCGGGTGCCATGCTCCTGCGCCGTTGCAGGAGCATGCCGACTGGGTGCCACGGACAGCTTGTCTGCCCGTGCATGGGCGTCGAATCTGCTTCTGAGGAGCTTTGCATGAAGTCTCACCATCCCTGGCGCGTCGTCATCGTCCTGTCCATAGCTGCCATGACCGGCCTCGCCGGCGCCGCATCCGCTCCGCCGGCAACGCCCGCGACCCAACCCGCCGTCCAGGCCTCGCAACCAACCGCCGCCTCCCCCGCCCGTATAGACTTCACCCGGGAGACCCTCGACAACGGCCTGCGCGTGATCTACGCCCCGCTGCACCAGGCCCCGGTCGTACACGTCCGGGTCCTCTACCACGTCGGCAGCCGCGACGAGCGCCCCGACCGCCAGGGCTTCGCCCACATGTTCGAGCACATGATGTTCCGCGGCTCGGCCCACGTGAAGCCCGAGGAGCACATGAAACTCATCGGCATCGTCGGCGGCCGCTCCAACGCCTTCACCTCCTTCGACACCACCCAGTACGTCAACACCGTCCCCGCCAACCAGCTGGAACTGGCCCTCTACCTCGAGGCCGACCGCATGGCCAGCTTCAAGGTCGACGACACCATCTTCCGCACCGAGCGCAAGGTCGTCGCCGAGGAGTGGCGGATCCGCCAGAACCAGCCCTACGGCAAGGCCGCCGAGGACTTCTTCAAACTCGCCTTCGTGAACCACCCCTATCGCTGGACCCCCATCGGCAACATGGACCACCTCGCCGCCGCCAAGGCCCCCGAGCTGCAGGCCTTCTTCGACCGCTACTACGTCCCCAATAATGCCGTGCTCGCGATCGCCGGCGATATCGACGTCGAGGCTGCCCGCGCGATGGTCCGACGGTACTTCGATTGGATCCCCCGGGGCCAGCCCCTCGATCGCGATATCCCCGCCGAGCCGTCTCAAACCGAGCCCCGCCGCAGCGAGGTCGCCTATCCCGCCGCCGCTGTCCCCATGATCGAGCAGGGCTACCGCACCCCCGGCTACGGCGCCCCCGACGAGTACCCCCTGTCGTTGCTGGCGACGATCCTCGGCCAGGGCGAGTCCAGCCGCCTGTACCGCGCCCTCGTCAGCGGCGAGGACCCCCTCTGCGTGGGCATTCAGGCCTCGCACATGGAACTGGAGGACCACGGCACCCTGACGATCCGTGCGATGGCCCTGGCCGGCACGGACCCCGCTGACATTGAAAAGACGATCCAGTCCGTCCTCGCCGAGGTCCGCGACAATGGCGTCACCCAGGAGGAACTCGACAAGGCCAAGGCCCTCCACCGCGTCCAGCTCATCCACGACCGCGAGACCGCCGAGGACCTCACCTCCCAGCTCGGCGAAGAGGCCGTCCTGACCGGCGACCCCGACCGCGTGAACACCGCCCTGGACCGGCTCCAGGCTGTCACCTGCAAGGACGTTCAAGCCGCCGCCCGCAGGTACCTCCAGCCCGCCAACTCCGCGATCCTCTGCATCAAGCCCACCGACAAGGTCGCCGCCGCCGCTGTGCTCAAGGAAGACAAGTCGGCCGCCACGCAACCGACCAGTCCCCAGCTGCCTGCCACTGGCAGCTCGTCTGCCAGTGTCCCCGCCACTCACTCCGTTCCGAGCGAGGTCGAGGGATCGTCTGCCCGCGTTTCTTCTGCTGTTCCTCAGCACTCAGTACTCAGCACTCAGGACTCTTCCTCTTCGGCTGCCACGGGCAGCTTGTCTGCCCGTGCTCCTGCCACTCGCCTAGTCCGCACCGTCGTCTTCCCCGATGGCTACCGCGCAACGCCGCCCCTCTCCGACTCGGTCATCGCCGCGAAGTTCGCCAAGGGCACCGAGACCACGATCGACGGCGTCCGTGTGATCGTCATGCCCGACCATCGCCTCCCCCTGGTCTTCTGGGACCTGACGATCCGCCGCGGCTCCCACTGCGAGCCGGCCGGCAGGGAAGGCCTCGGCGGCCTGGCAGCCGCCCTGGTCACCCGCGGCGCTGGCGGCCTGTCCTACGCGCGCTTCAGCGAGGACCTCGAATCCCGCGGCATCAAGATCGCTGTAGCCGACCACGGCGACTTTACCCGCCTGTCCGGCTCCTGCACCAGCGACCAGGTCGACCACGGCATCCTCCGCAGCCGGCAGGTCCTGCTTGAACCGGCACTGCCGCCCGACGAACTGGCCAAACTCAAGGCCCAGACCATCAGCGGCCTGCGGATCTCCCTGGAAGAACCCGGCACCGTCGCCGACCAGGACCTTCGCGAGGCCCTCTTCGGTACCGGCCCCCTGGGTCGCCACGCGACCCCTGAGAGCGTCGCCGCGATCGGCCTCGACGATGTCAAGGCCTACCTCAAGCGGGTCTGCCGCCCCGACCAGGCCTTCCTCATCGTCAGCGGCGATGTGACCGTCGAACGCGGCCGCCAGCTCGCCCGGCAGCTGATGGACGGCTGGAAGGGCGCCGACCTCCCGGACGTGGACTACTCCCTGCCCGTCGCCCCCGAAACCCGCACGATCATCCTGGTCGACCGGCCCAGCGGCCAGCAGAGCAAGGTCGCCATGGGCATCCGCGCCTACACCTGCCACAGCGACGAGCGCTACGCCGGCGCCGTAGCCGGCAGGATCCTCTCCAGCGGCATCGAGTCGCGGCTCAATAAGTTCATCCGTGCCCAGAAGGGCCTGGCCTACGGCGTGGGCGGCAGCTTCGTCCCGGGCCGCCAGGCCGGGCTCTTCCAGGCCGGCACCGATACCTCGCTGCCGACCTCGGCCGAGGCGATCCGGTCGATGTTCCAGGTCTTCGCCGGCATGTGCGACGCCGACGTCACCCCCGACGAACTCCGCGACGCCAAGAGCCGCGTGGTCGGCGGCATGGTCATGGGCCTTCAGACGATCGACCAGCAGGCTAGCCTACCGCGCCGACGCCATCCTGAACGACTACCCCGTCGATTACTACGACACCTACCCAGCCAGGATCGCCGCCGTCACCGCCGACCAGGTCCGCAACGTCATGAAACGCTACGTCCGGGACGACCAGATGGTCCTGGTGGTCGTCGCCCCAGCGCCGCAGGTCAAGGAGCAGGCTCGAGAAGCTCGGCCCCGTCCAGGTACTGCCGATGCCGGCCCAGCGGAACAAGCCGGTCGCCCCCGGCCCGGCCCCCGCGAACCAGCCGGCCCAGGCCCTTCGCCCGGCAGCGTGACAAGCGCCGGGCATCGGGTGCCATGGCCCTGCGCCGTTGCAGGACCATGTCGGGTGCCGGTCCTGTGGACGTAGCGTCGTGTGCTGCCGACCAGGGCCGTGCCGGGTGCCTGCGGTGTCTGCAGGCGTGCTGCCTGAAGTGAAAGCTTGCTTGGGTGCCACCCCCAGGCGTCGTTTGCTTGGGGGTGTGGTGTCGGGTGCACCGACTGTAAAGGAGTATTTGTCCATGGACAGCATCAACGCCGTACGAGACAAGGACCAGTTCGCCCGCCTGCTGGGCATCGAACTGCTCGAATGTTCCACGGGCCAGGCCAGGGTGCGGCTGGTCGTCTCCGACCGCCACCGCAATGGCCTGGGCATGGTCCATGGCGGGGTGATCTTCAGCCTGGCCGACTACGCCTTCGCCGTTGCCTGCAACTCCCACGGTCACGCCAGCGTGGCTATCGACGCGAACATCTCGTTTCTGAGGGCCCCCAAGGGCAGTGTTCTGCACGCCGAGGCGGTCGAGGCCGCCGTCGAGGGTAAACTGGGTTCCTGCCTCGTCCGCGTCCTCGACGAGGACGGCACCCTCGTAGCGATGTTCCAGGGCCTGTCTTACCGGAAGACCCACCCGGGAGAAGGTCACTGACGCCCCGCACTCAAGCGGCACGCCGGTCCGGTAACCGGTCGGTATCACGTTTTTTTCAGACGGGCATTTGACTTTACCGATAAGTCCCGCTATATGGACCATCCCAGAGAGTCTTATCATTGCTGTCCTCCGCAGGATTTTCGTGCAGTAGGTACTCGGCCCCGATTTTGGCGCGGTAACGGGCATAGTGCTGGCGTTTCTCGCGGATGTGAGGCGGTCTAGCCGCCCCGTTGTCGATCCAATCGGTTTTCGTAGTGCCTCGGCCGGACCTGTCGAGATCAAGGCGGCAGTGCGGCTGCAGGGATCTGGCGCTCCCTGATTTGTTCTTGATGTATGTATCTGTGCATAGTTATCGGACTCGGCGGGTTGCTGGGTTCAGCATACCCCGCCGGGAATAATAGATCCGGCTGGTTCAGTACCGGGTCGTGGATGGCCGATAATTTCCTCAGGCAAGTCTTACTTATATGACGAAAGGGTGAGCGGCATGAGCAGGCATTTCTGGCCGCTGTGTGCGGCAATCGCAATCGCAGTCCTCGTGGCCGGTACGGCCTGGGCACAGCAGAACGGCTCGGCTACCTCTCCGCCCTCGGCGGCCACGGTCAGCCCGGCGCCTGCGCAGGCAGGGGAGGCCAATGCCCCCGCCCCGGCTGCAGGGCAAGCTCACGGCAGCTCCGGCGGCCCCTGCGGCGGCCCCGGCAACGCCCGCCGCTCCGCCGCCTCAGGACTGGGTCGACCGCGTGAAGAACCCCGTCTCCTGGCTCAACTGGGGCTTCGATGAGCGGATACGCCAGGAGTACTTCGACAACGTCTTCAACCTGGAGGAGAAGAGAAAGAACCGCGAGTGGGACTTCGGGCGCTACCGCAGCCGCATCTGGACGACCGTCACCCCGATTCCGGAACTGGAGTTCAACGTGCGTCTCGCCTGGGAGAGCCGTTACTGGTTCCAGCCGGAGGACATCCCCGCCCGCGACGACTACCAGTCCAACAACCTGTTCTTTGACAACCTCAACTTCAAGATCAAGCAACCGTTCGGCCTGCCCGTGACCGTGACTGTCGGCCGGCAGGACATCATCCTGGGCGACGGCTGGCTCGTCCTGGACGGCACGCCGTACGACGGCTCGACCTCGATCTACTTCGACGCCGTCCGCACGACGATCGAGCTGAAGGACATCCAGACCACGGCGGACCTTATTTACATCCAGAACTACGCCACCAACAACAAGTGGCTGCCGCCGGAGGATACCCGCCACGCCGCCCAGCAGATCGCCGAGGGGAATGTCAGCAGCGAGGTGATCGAGCAGGATGAGAAGGGCGCCATCTTGTGGGTGGCCAACAAGTCGATTAAGGACACCGAGATCGACGGCTACTTCATCTACAAGCACAATGACGCCGTGTTCGCCAACGCCGACGATGGCGACATCTACACCCTCGGCAGCCGCGTCGTCCACAACATCGGTGAGCACTGGCTTGCCAAGGCCGAAGGCGCCCTCCAGTTCGGCGAACAGAAGACGCTCTATCCGAAGTTCTCCCCGGCCTTTGGCACGCAGCAGAACATCTGGGCCGGCGGCGCCACTACCTCCTTGACCTACCTCTTCAAGGACAAGTGGAACAACCAGCTGGCGACCGGCTACGAGTTCCTCTCCGGCGACCGGTCCGATACCAAGGGGACCAACGAGGCCTTCAACCCGCTGTGGGGCCGCTGGCCGCAGTGGTCCGAACTCATGGTCTACAACTACGCTACCGAGACCCGTATCGCCAACGTCAACAACCTGCACCGCATCTGGTACGGCTGGCAGGCCGACCCCTGCAAGTACATCCACGCTCCAGGCCCGCTACCACCTGCTCTTCACCGACCGCAACACGGATGAGACGACAAGCCCGGCAAACTTCGGCAGCGGCTGCTTCCGCGGCCAGGTGCTCACGGGTCTGGTCAAGTACAAGATCAACCGGTTCCTCAGCGGTCACCTGATCGCCGAGTGGTTCAAGCCGGACGGCTACTACTCCCCCGCCCGCGACGACAACGCGTTCTTCTGCCGGGCGGAACTGGTCTTCACGTTCTAGCCGCCTTTTCAGCGGCAGCCGGTTCTCGATATCCCGACGCCCTTGCCAGCCTCACCCCTGGCAAGGGCGTCTCTCATTGACAGCCCGCCCTCTACAGGCGACCATCCGCAGGGTGCTACGCCTGCGGTGTCTGCAGGCGTGCTCTCTGGCCGGGTGGCATGGTCCTGCGAAGCAGGGCCATGGCCGTGCCGGGCGCCGCGTGCCACTGGCAGCTATGTCCCGAGCGAAGCCGAGGGATTGTCTGCCAGTGCGGCTGCTGCGCGTGCCGCGTATTTCCGGAGGTTGCCCATGCGTTTTTCGCTCCTCGCATCCGCCCTGGCGGCGGGACTGCTCGTCTCGCCAGCCGTCCCATCCGTCTTCAGCCCCTGCGTCGTCTCCGAGCACACCCCCGACTTCCGCGACCCCGCCCGCTTCCGCCAGTTCTCCGCTTGGAAGAACCTGAAGGACCAGGACCTGGCCGTTGCCGTCTGGAAGTACCTGACCGATCCCGCCACCGGCACCTACCACTTCACCGACATGTACGAGCTCGCCAAGGAGCCGTACTGGGAGGTCAAACTCGTCCAGGACCCCATGCGCATCCTGAATGTCTACGGCTTCGCCGTCTGCAACATGCATTCGTCCCTGGCCTGCGGCCTCTTCAAGGGCATGGGCTTCGAGCAGGTCCGCCTGGCCGGCTGGGAGACGTATCATGCTACCCCCGAGATCTTCTGGGGCGGGACGTGGCATTACCTCGACATCGACGAGCGGGCCTACATCCCCGACGACAAGGGCAACCTCGCCTCAGCCGAAGGCGTCTATAAACATCCCGAGTGGTGGGAGCCCGCCAGCAAAACGGTCAGCCCCTTCTACCCGCAGAACGGCGGCCTGCGGGGCGTCCAGACCATGGCCAAGCACGGCCCGCCGTCCTACTCGTTCAACTGGTTCGACGCTGGCTACACCCCGGACTTCGTCTTGCGCCCCGGCGAGCAGGTCGAGCGGTTCTTCCAGCCCCAGGGCTACTGGCGCTTTGCCGATTCCTACAAGGACGGCGCCTCCCGCAGGATCGTCGCCCGCGAACCCCGCGGTCCCAAGAGCGGTGGCTACAGCCGCAATACCTACGGCAACGCCCGCTTCGACTATCTGCCTCGCATCTCTGCTGGCTTCGCCGACTACCCCCGGGGCGTCTGGGCCGACCGCAACGTCAAACTCACCGAAACCGGCCTGGTCCTGGCCGCCGATGGCCAGGCCGCCAGCACCTTCTACTTCCAGTTCCCCTACGTCATCGTGCCACAGAACGGCGACCTGTCCACCGACGACGACGACTGGGACGCCTCCGTTCTTCGCTACAAGACGGGCGTGAAGACGGTCCTGAGCGTTTCCACCGACAACGGCGTCACCTGGCAGGACATCCCCGCCAAGGCCGCTGCCCCCGACGAGACCATCCCCGGCAACAGCCGCGATCGCTCCGAAGGCCTCAAGGCCGTCGACCTGACGAAGTTCGTGGCTGGCAAGTACGCCTTCTGGCTGCGCTTCGAGTATGAGGGCAGGGCAGGGGACCCCGCCCTGCAGTCCCTCCACCTGACCACCTGGACGCAGCTGGCCCCGCTGTCCCTGCCCCGCCTCAAGGCCGGAGTGAATCACATGGAGTTCCAGGCAACTGACAAGTATGGCCTGAACACCTGGACCGTCCCCATTACACCCAACTGTAACGACCTGGCCGAACTCAAGCCCTGGCTGTACGGTTCGTACGACTACGACCCCCAGCGCCGCCGCGACCGCTTCCACGGCCCCGTGACGGTCAAGCTCCAGGCCCCCGAAGGCTCCCGCATCGAGTGGCTCCACATCTCAGCCGGCCTGTGGTGCGACTACGGCAAAAAGCCCGTCAAGTCCGGCGACCGGTTCCTGGTCGCCCCCGACGAGCCCAAGGACTTCGAGCCGGTCTGGCAGGCCGAGGTCCCCGACTGGATCGACCACTGGTACTTCCGCGGCCAGAAGGAAGTGAAGCTCGACCGCCCAGCCGGCACCGTCTACGTCCGCATCGAGCCGACGTACGGCCTGCTGAACATGGCGATCTACTTGCACGTCAGCCGGCCCGACGCCGGCGCCGTTGCGGGCTCCCCCATGACCGTCACGCACAGGTTCAAGATCGGCCTTACCGAAAAGACCGTTACCAACGAACTGCCGCGTCCCGGCCCCTACACCGTAACCTGCGATGCCGACCCGGAAGACCTGTCCATCACCTTCGCCGCCCCCAGCGTCAAGGCAAAGTAGGTCCCCCGCCCGGTGGAGACATGTAGGGTGGGCACCGTCGCGTGCCACTGGCAGCTTTGTCTGCCAGTGTCGCTGCAGCGGTGCTCCTCGCTACCCGCTACCCGACACCTGCTACACGACACCCGATACCCGTGCCTCGCGACCCGCGTCCCGCGACCCGCGACCCGCGACCCGTTACCCGTTACCCGCTCCCTCACGCCTCCAAATCCCGATCAAAGTACTCCCGCACCTTCGGGTCTACCGGCGGCACATCCTGCGGCGTCGCTCCGTTTCGCAGCGAGGCCGCCGCTAGGTACCCCGCCGCCACCGCCGCGCGCCGCAATCGGCGAGGTCGCCACGTGGCCGCCCGCCCGAATGTACCGGATGAACTCCGCCACGGTGTTCTCATCCGCCCCGCCGTGGCTGCCGCCCGAGGTCGTGCCCACGTAGTACTGTTCGTCGCCGTAGGGGTTGTAGTGGCACCGCGTGTTCCACAGCCGCACGACCGTGTGCCCGTGGTAATCGCAGAAGTTCTCGATCCGCCCCTCCGTGCCGATGACCGTGTAGTTCCGCCAGCCGTCCGGGGCGTAATGGCATTGCTGGTAGACTGCACAGCACCCCGTTGTCCAGGTTCATCAGCATCATCGACAGGTCCTCGACGTCGATGATGGGGTTCATGCCTTTCAGCGACAGGGGCGGCCAGTTGTCCGGGTTCCAGCCGCTCGCCGTCTTCTCGCCCGGCTTGCGCTTGTCGGTGATCTGGTTGTAGACCGTCAGGTTGCCCATGGCCGTGACCCGCTGCGTGTATCCGCCGCACAGCCAGTGCAGAAGGTCGATGTCGTGGGCGCCCTTCTGGAGCAGCAGGCTCGTGGAGTAGCGCCGCTCCGCATGCCAGTCCTTGAAGTAGGCATCTCCGCCGTAGCAGACGAAGTGCCGGCACCAGGCCGTCTTGACCTCGCCGATCGCCCCGCTAACGACGATCTCCCGCATCTTCCGCGTGAACGCCATGTGCCGCATGTTGTGGCCGCAGTAGAGCTTCACGCCCCGCTCGTACGCCGTCCGCAGGATCCGGTCGCACCCCTCGATCGTGATGGCCATCGGCTTTTCCAGATAGACGTGCTTGCCGGCCTGCAGCGCCGCCACCGCGTGCTCCTCGTGCAGGAAATCCGGGCTGGTCACGAACACCGCGTCGATGTCCGCCTTGCCCAGCATCTGGCAGTAGTCCTTCGTCCCGAAGAACTCCGGCCCGTACCACTCCTTGCACCTCTCGAGGGCCTGCGGGTCGATGTCCACCCCCGCCACCACCCTCATGCCGTCCTCGGGCTTGTGCGCGTGCCTGGCCAGGTCCCCGCTGCCCGCCTGCCCCGATCACCCCGATCCGCAATTCACGCTGTGTACTCATGGGTACCTGTTCCTTCCTGCCTGCATCCATCCGGTTCGCACGAAACAGCGATTCTACTAGCCCCCGCCGCGGGCTGCCACTGGCTGTCTGTTGGCGTTCGTAGGACCGCCTCCAGGCGGGCCTTCAGACACACGTCCGATTGTGTGTGCGACAAAACCCCCTTGCAGGGTAAGATTGCATTGGAGACAATCGAACACAGCTATGCAGCCAAGATTGTGCGGCGTTTTGACTGCTGCGAGATGCCAGGTAACGGTGAGGGCAACATGAGTCGGCTTGTGTACATACCAGTCCTAATGCTCTTCTGTATCATCCGAGGCCCAGTTGCCCTTGGCAGTGGAATCCATGATGCCGCCGCCAAAGGTGACCTTGAGGCAGTGAAGTCGCTGGTTGCCAAGAACCCTGCGACTGTCTCTGCACGTGACGCATACTCGCAGACTCCCCTGCATGTAGCGGCTGATCGCGGTCATTTCGAGGTTGTGGTCTTCCTCCTCGAACAGGGAGCGGATGTGAACGCCCGAGCCTACAACCAATTCACTCCACTTCATCTGGCAAGCGACCCGCACATTGTGAAGGCCATCCTCAGGCGTAAGCCTGACTTGGCGGCTCGCGATTCTGGTCCGATCCAAACACCCCTGGAAAGGGCAGCTTCGAAGGTTGCGGATGGAGTCCGACCGGTCGGGCAGTGGCGAGAGATCGTCGATCTCTTGCTGCATGCGGGTGCATCCTACGATATCCAGTCCGCAATCTACCTCAACGATGTTGACCGTGTCCGCACGCTTCTGAAAGAGGATCCAAGTCTGGCCGATGATTGTCACGGCGCTCAGAATGTCCCGCTGCGGACTGCTGCAAGGGAGGGGCGGGCTGAGATCTGCAGAATTCTTCTGCGATACAAGGCGGACCCCGATGACTTCAAGCACAGCAACGGGTTCCCTATCATCAAAGATGCGGTTGCCCATCCCGAGGTGGTGAAGATTCTCATTGGTGCAGGAGCGGACCTGAAGACGCCGATCACCTGGCGGGGCAGCCGGACCGGGGTGTGGATCATCGGTGACGATGCGACTGCCTTGCACTACGCTGCCGAGGAAGGCCCCCCTGAGTCGGCTGAGTTGCTCATCGATGCTGGAATCAGTGTTGACGCCCGCGATACGAAAGGCCAGACGCCCCTTCACATCGCAGCCATCTTTGGCCGGGCCGCTATGGTGCGCTTCCTGCTCGAGCGAGGCGCCGATCCGACTGCAAAGCGCAAAGATGGCGGTACGGCGATGGATTTAAGCTTAGCCGGCCGTGGAGAGGGTGAAACAGTCACGCTTTTGAAGAACGCTTCTGAAGCGGCAGAGAGAAGAAAGTCAGCGACGCCTGACACCCGTCCCGCGGACCAAGCCCCGCAAGACCCGTCAGCAACCTTTGGCAGTTGAAGACTACCCCATATTGCGTGCCCCCCGCGGTCCCTATGCAAGGTGTTTGCAGCAGGGTCGTTGTCTTGTGTCTTGTTGCCCCAGTCCCATCGGAAATGACAAGACGCTTGGATCGCGGAGTTGCCGCCTCACAGGTCTCTACCGCGGATTCTCCGCCAGATACGCATTGAGGAACTCGTCGATCATCCCCGAGATTATCCCGCGGACGTGCGGCAGCTCGTTCTTCTTGATCATCCCCAGCCCGGCCTTGCTCCAGGTCGTCGCATCGACGGGGATGTTGCCGTCCCGGCTGAGCACCGCCGCCTGGTCGAAATTGATCACCACGCAGTAGTTGTAATAGGGACTGTGCGGCTGCTTCGACGCCAGGATCCTCACGTGCAGCCGCGGGGCCTCCGGCATGTCCGACACCTGCTCTCGGGTCAGCACGAGCGCCCCGCCCTTACGCAGTCTGCAACTCCACGTCCCGCCGGACGTCCGCCCGGGTCAGGCCCTGGCCTTCCACGTCGTACGACAGGTTGTCCACCTCCACGTAGAAGCCCCGCAACCCTTTCAGTCCGTACCGCGGCTCACCCCGTAGCCAGCCAGCCCCAGCTGCGCCGCCCCCAGCACCACCGCCGCTGCGCCGATCACCCCGACCACCAGCCACGAACGCCTCACCGTCATCATGATTCCACCTCGCGCAGGCGGCGCCGTCGCTGTCCCGCCAGGACGGTCCATCGCGCCTGCTTGAGTCTTCGACCGCCGGGCGGCGGGAACTTTACCGTACTGGAGGCCATCGCACGCGCAAGTATGGAATTCACAGGGATGGACAGGATGAACTGGATAGAGACGGGTGTCGTAGTCCTGAGTCAGCGTCCCAAATCACGGGAGCATTCGCTGCATGAAGACTACATCCGGTAACGGGTTCGTGCAGTACGGGGCAATCCGCACGAACCCTAGTGATTCGTACAGTCGCACAGCAGCCCTCAATCGCTCCAGCGTGTCCAGCAACATCCGGCGATACCCCATTTGGCATGCGGCCGCAATCGCCTGCTCGGCCATGGACCGGCCGAGTCCGAGGCGGCGGAAGCTGGGCCTGACGAACAGCCGCTTCATTTCGCAGGTGTCTTCATCCAGCTTCCGCAGAGCCACACACCCGCGCACTGTCCCCTCGCAGACATCAACCCAAAGTCGCCCGCTTGGCGGGCCGTACTTGCCAGGCAGCAATGCCAACTCCGCCTCGAAATCCTGGAAGCACAGGTCTACCTGCAACTCGAAGGCATACTCCCGGAATAGACATCTGGCCTGCTCAATTTGCTCGGCTGTAGTCGCCAGAACCATGCTTGTGCCGATAGGGGCCATGAGCTCCGCTCCGGTCTACCGCTTTGGGAGTTTACCATGGACGGGGGTGCGACGACAGGTCCAACAACCAGGCGTGCGAGTGACGTAAGTTCCCGGCTCACAAGAGGAAAGCGATACGATCCTCAGGCCGGAGGGCTTTCTTCCCGGGAACAGCTCTCCCACTGGATTTGCTTTGCGGTTCCCGATATACCTGCGGAAGTTCCTCGACCTCCGTCCGCCCTGGCGCATCGCCCGGCTGCGGCGGCTCGGCGAGGGCATCGCTGGTGGAGGCCGGCCGTCATGCAGCAGCCCCAACAACCGAAACGCCGCGATTGGATCATCATCGCTGGCTTAGTGGCCGTCGTGGCCGTCAGCTGGATCGTTTTCTTCCTGTTCTGGATGCGGCACAAGCCGGTCCAGCCGCCCGTCCAGCAGGTCGTCCGCTCCCCGGCTACGCAGGTCGCCCCGCCCGTCCAGACCCGCCCCATCGCAATCCCCGCCACCCCCCCAGCCGCCCCCCGGACCCAGCCCGCGGTCAACCCCCGCGATGCCGCCCTCCTGGAGGCCCTCCAGCGGGCCGAGCAGGCTCAAGAAAGAAGGCAAGCCCAAAGAGGCCCTGGCCGAACTCCAGAAGGCCCTCCAGACCCAGCCGGCTGCCAGCCAACCGGGCGAGCCCTCGGACACGAATATCAGCAGTCTACTCTCCCAGCTCGGCCAGTCCGGCGACTCCAAGCCCGACGAAGAAGCCATGCTCAAGGCCGCCGCCCAGATCCTCGCCAGCACCGGCAGCGAATACGCCGACCTGCTCAGCGACCTCGAAGCCGAGATGAACGGCCAGAAAAGGCCTTCCCGCCCCCTGAACCAGCCCGCACAGGCCGCCGCCGGCGCGCCCGTCGGGTCTGCCGTCCCCGGTGGTCCCGCCGCCCCCACCGGACCCGAGATCGTGGCCTACGTCCTTGGCCAGCCCATCAGTCGCCAAGTCATCGGCGGCGGGTCGGAAGGTACCTCCGAGGCATCCGTCGCCCGCCTCCGCGAGATGATCCTCGAGCCGCAACTCGACAACTACGCCCGTAATCAGGGCATCCGCGCCGCCCCCGGCGAAGTCGCGGTCTACCTGCGGGTGACCAACCGTAGCACCCCCACGCCCGTCGCCGGCCGGCGCCCCCAGCAGCGTCCAGCCCAGCCCCCGCCCCCGCCCTCCGACCCGGCTGCCGAGGCCGCCATCGTCCGCTGGAAGGTCGCCAAGGCCCTCCACGAGAGCTACGGCGGGACGGTGATCGCCAACAGCAATGGCCGCCTGGAGCCGGTTGCGCGCTACCGCGACTTCCTCCGCGAGCAGGAGAAAAAGGCCGCCTTCCGCATCGAGGACCCCAAGTACCGCGACCGTTTCTGGGCATACTTCGACCGCGACTTCGGCTCCCGCGTCGTCCCCCCCGAAAAGGTCAATTTCAACACCCCGTGGTGGATGAAGCCGGCGGATGCTTCCACGAGGTCCCCGTAACGCTACCGGTGCGCAGTATCGGAAATGCGCCATGGGGCATCCTCTTGTCGTGTTCGACTCATTTGGGTAGTGTGGCGAATGTGGACTCTGAGCACCTGTCTGGCATATGGGGTCATAGGCGAGAACGGCAGAGTCCTTCCCGCCCGTGTCCCAAGCGGCCTGCTTGAGCCATGTCTTGCTGATTCCGTCTGGCGCTAGGAGCCTTTAGCGTCGTGAGGATAGGTATACAGACCATATCATGGGGCAAGAAACCCGACGTTGAGGGCATGCTGCGCGCGATCAAGGATGCGGGCTACGAGGGAGTCGAGATCGCGCAGCACCCGTCCGTGTTAGGTACGCCAGAGGAGTTCTACGCCAGACTCAGAAAGAGCGCACTGAAGCTCCTCGGGCTGGCGGGGGCGCTCGACGAGAAGGCGGCTTTCGGTAGTGCCCTGGTGGCCTTGGAAAACGCCGAGATCGCCACTGCGAAGCGCACTATGGACCGAGTTGTGGGACTAGAGAGTGATCAGCCCTACCTATATACCGACAGTTGGGAAGCCAAGATCTGTGCGCAACTTATGAGAGAGGGGTACCATCTTGCGTTGCATCCACACATGTTCAAGTCGATCCAGACCGCCAAAGAGGCGGAGGATCTCTTCAAGCAGCACCCGAAGCTACTGTTCCTCCCCGACACCGCCCATCTTACGGTGGCCGGCGAGGACATCATGGCTGTTCTCGAGCGCAACTTCGATCGCATTGTTGCAGTTCATATCAAGGGCTGGACTTCGGAGTATGGCCGGGCCTTTCAGTTCTACTCGAGAGGGTTTTGTGTGGAGTTGGGCGAGGGAGACGTGAACGTCTATGGGGTTATTCGGCGTTTGCGGGACAAGCGGTACACAAGGTGGTTAGTGGTCGAGCAGGACACTGCAGAGGATGCGGTGCAAGCGGCTCGGCGATCGCGGGGATGGGTGAAGAACAGGTGTGGTATTTAGGCACTAGGTGGGTATAGAATGGTCGGCGGGTGATCCACATGTCTGCTGACAAAATGCCTGGTTTGGGTCGGGGCTTCTGTCCGTGGTGGTCTCCAGGGCGAGGCCAGTGCGGAATCGGGGGGCCTGTCAGTGCTTCCCCGCCAAACCCACGGGACCTGTGCAGGGAGGCCCTCAGAAGCCTAAAGGAGAGATTCGCTCTTCGGCTGGCGGCTGCATGGTCTCTGGACCCAGTGCGGGGTAAGCTTATCCTCCTGGCAGTGGAGGGAGCCGGTGTTGAGGAACTGGGAACGCAGATCCTTGACTGTTCAACGCACTTGTCCGGCCTGACCGTCGGGCGGAGGGAGGTTACGCGTGTCCCGAATGTTCTCGAAGCCGCTCAGGACCAGCGGCGCTTCGGGCACCCACACCTGACTGACCGTCTACAGCTGAAAAGTATGATCTCCATTCCGGTGCTGAACACCTACAACCTCAATCAGGTCCTCTTGGTGATCAACCTGTTCCCCCCGGACGGCCAGGAGTGCGGAACGGACGACGAACTCACACAGCAGGCGGAGGCACTGGCGACCAGATTTGAGGTGGTGCTGAAGGATCGATGCGTGAGGTTTGCTAACCGTCTTGGCATCAGGATGGGCAAGATCAAGACACGTTCATCCGAGCGGCTGTACAGGTCTCTGGCAAGGGTTGTTCAGGAGGCCACCGACGCCGCCAGGGTCGAGATCTATGTAGACAAGATCTACGGTCCTAACATGGAGCGGCGAATTACCCTTGGGCGCGACCGCGTCGAGGCTGATGCGCGCCTCCCGGTCGATGACTTCGCGACCCGCTGTCGGCAGAGCAACCGCGAGCTCTTAACCATTAGCCTTCCAGAGTGTGTGGATTCAGTTCCCGAGCCTAGGGCAACCGTGGGCCACTCCCGCCCGAGTGGGGTCTTCGTTCCCCTCCGGGACTTGACGGGACAGGCGAAGGGCGTCATATGCTGCCTGAACGCTTCCAAGCCTACCGTCCCGGAGAAACACCGCGCCTTCACATATGAGGACGTGGCCGAAATCGAGGCGATCGGACAGGCCTTCGTGCCGCTATTCGAAATACTCCTGGCCGATCAGGTTCGAATGGACTCGATGGATAAACTGGCGCAGCGAGCTTCGTGTACCCGTGGTAGCCTTTCGAGCGGCTCTCGAACGGATTCAAAGCGAGTGTCGGACCAACCGGTACGTGTTCCAGCACGATCATTTTGAGGAGATGACGACGTATTCTGAGGTCATGAGCCGCCTCCTGGTCCAGTTAGATCTTGTCCGCAAAGCTCCCCACAGAATTATTCTTGAGTCGAAGCCGACGTTCCTTCACGGCGATATAATCGCTCCGGCGACGCGGTTTGTGGCCCCCCTTTTGCGCAAGAAGGGACTCGATGCGGGAAGAATAAGGTACACAGGGTTCCTGCAAATGCCGAAGTTATATGTAGATCGCGGCTTGATGACACAGGCGGTCTTTAACCTGCTTGACAATGCGATCAAGTATTTCCACGGGGACCCGGCGAGCTTCAAGATCGAGATAGACGGCTGCGACGTCCCGACCGGATATGAGATTGTCTTTCGCGACGGCGGGATGGGTGTCCCAGACGGCCTTGAGGAGCACATATTTAAGATGGGATTCCGGGGCCCGAATGCCTGCGAAAGTGATGTGACCGGGGAGGGGCTTGGCCTGTGGTTTGCCCGGGGGATAGTGCGCCGTCATGACGGGGACCTAGTTCTGCGAAGGCACCGGGATCCCACGGAGTTTGTCATCGTATTGCCCCGGTACCTAGCGCAATCGCCCCCTCGGGAGAGGGCGTCTGGTGAGGACGAACCATGAGAAGACGTAGGATCCTTTTGATCGATGACGAACTATACCCTGGTCAGACGGACCCGGCCGGGGGATACATGTGGTACTATGTCCAGGCCCTGAGGGACCTGGAATTCGAAGTCAAGGAGGCCACGGGCCCGGCTGAGGGACGGAGGGCGTTGAGCGAACCCGACGCACGGTTTGACCTCATCATCATTGACATGATGATGCCGCCAGGCAATACTCTTTCGGAAGAGGCCACTCTGAACGGAATGCGGTCTGGCCTTGTGCTGGCTAAGGATATCTGCGAGCATTATGCTACCATACCTATTCTCATTCTGACAAATCGGGCGGTTGTCGATACGAGTGAACTTGGCAGAATACCAACTGTCAAAGCGGTCCTGCCCAAGCTGGAATACACGCCATTCAAGCTGGGCCAGAAGGTACTTCAGGTCTTGGAGCACTAACATGGCAAACGGGCCACCGCAAAGGCGCTTCTGCGAAGAACCCAGGGGGAACGATTCGGAGGTAGTGCGCGAGTGGGGAACCTACCTGGTCTCTGATAGGCGTCGGAGGCTCAGTCTGTCTCTCAAAAAGAACGGAGATCCGGCTGCGAAGGTGAGAATTGGGGTGGAGGTTTTTGCCTTCCTCGATGGTTTGGCGCAGGATCTTCGCCAGAGGTCGGGCACAGATCAGCACAGGAAGTACTTGGAGAGCGTCCGCAAGGCGGTCGACCTCTACAACATTGACGCTCAGAACGGTACCCGGCGCACTCCACGTACAGCGGTCCTTACGCAAGTCTTTGAGGGGTCGGTTATGTCTGTTACGGACCGGGTCGTTAGTGTCGAGTTCCAGGTCGATGATGACCTGGAAGTGCGCCAGTTTCCCGTCGGCGAACTCAACCTTTTGCACCCCCTGGCCAAGGGTGATGCCGTACAGGCGAGGTGCCAGCTGGAGATCATCCCGCCCACCGAGCCGCATACCAAGCGGCAGGTCGAGGACTGGAAGAAGAAGGAATACAAGGACGCCGGGGGATACCAGAAGAAGACGAAGCGGGGTGCTTCCCTTGTCGAGGAAGAAGACGAATAGCATCATCGGTACACTGCGTTTCTTCTACTGCGGGTGCGGTGATACCATTCTTTTGGAGGCATTCTGCGGGCCTCGACGGCCCGTCAGACTGGGCCTTGGTGGATTGCCGTCTGACCAAGAGTTCCGGGGCGTACTATCGCATCCGGGATGTGATCCGGAAGAAGGCAGTTGCCGACCTCAAGTTCGTTTGCCTCACCCACCCGGACCTGGATCACTTCTTCGGGATGAAGGAATTGCTCGAGGAACGGTTCATAGGGCCTGGCGGGCAGCTGAATGTTTCGCAATTCTGGGACTCAGGGGCCTACTTTGGCGCGTTGTCGGCCCTTGCGGAACGGCGAGGGGCCAAGCTAATCAGGCGACAACTGGATGACCTTTACTCTTACCTCAAGCCCTTTATCCTCGGCGACGCGGTTGCTCACTGGGCAGTAGGCTCTCATTCTCAGCCTGACGTTGATTTCGGTGAGTTCAAGCTCATAGCTCTGTCCCCAACACGTAACCAGATCGATCGCTTTCACGAGCGTGAGGTAGAAGCGATTCTGACTGCCACGCCGGAGGAGATCCGGTATCGGACGGAAGAGAGCAACGACCTGTCCGTGGTCCTGGTTTTAATGCACAAGAGGTTGCCGCTGAATATCATTCTGGGTGCTGATGCCACGGCCAGAGTGTGGACGGACGCCCTGGATACCTGGGGCCGAGCGGTCAAGAAGCATTGCTGGCCGGAGCCCCGCTTCGTGGGAGTTAAAGTAAGCCATCACGGTGCCAAGGGCAGCGTGGCCCCGGCCCTGTACGAGAACCACTGTAAGGCGAGGAGTACGATCGCGGTCTTGTCCGTGGGGCCCAATGATCCGGATCACCCCCACCCTGACGTTCTCAACTTGCTGCGGCAGCGGAAGATCCGCACATTTGCCACCTGCTGGCCTACGGGTATCAGCCCGCCCAAGCCGACGTTGCCACTTCCCGGATATCGGGTACCTACCTCTGGTCCCGCTACCCCCCAGATGTCCGCGCATGATTGGGCGGATGTCGAGATCACGATTCGGTCCGATGGGCCGCCGGAGGTCGGACCGCGTAAGTCCAAGCTTCGGTTGACGTAGGCACATTTGGGCGGCCGACCCGCCATCCGGATTCCCCCCAGATCCCCGTTACGCACCCCCACCTCGCCTGCCACATTGGCACTGCCTCCAAGGCCTGTCGGACCCGTTCTGTCACGCTGGCAGAACCCGCCCACCAGAAGTCTTGAATGACAAGCCAATAAGCCTAGATTTTACAGTCACTTATGGTCATTTACGAAAACCCTCGAATTGGCACTCCGCTTGCATAGTATCCCCGCATTAGGCGCGGAAGTTGTCCACATGGCAGACGATCGCAGCATTCGGCTCGAAAGGAGGTAGCGTCAATGGCGGCCAAGATGTTGGCCTTTGAAGAACAGGCCCGCAAGGCCTTACTGGCGGGCGTGGAGAAACTGGCTGGTGCCGTAAAGGCGACCTTGGGTCCCAAGGGCCGCTTCGCGGTGCTGGACAAGGGCTGGGGCGGTCCCGACGGTTACCAAGGACGGCGTCAGCGTCGCCGAGGAAATCGAACTGACCGACAAGTTCGAGAACCTGGGGGCCCGGCTCGTCCACGAGGCCGCCAGCAAGACCTCCGACGTGGCCGGCGACGGCACCACCACCGCGACCGTCCTGGCCGAGGCCCTCTTCAAGGAAGGTCTCAAGGCCGTCGCGGCTGGCGCCGATGCCATGGCCATCGCCCGCGGCATCGCCAAGGCCGTCACCGCGGTCATCGACGAGGTCAAGAAGCAGTCCAAGCCCATCAACCTCTCCAAGCGCGACGACGTGGTCAACATCGCCTCGATCTCCGCCAACAACGACCGGACGATCGGCGAGACCATGGCCAACTGCTTCGAGAAGGTCGGCAAGGACGGCGTGATCACCGTCGAAGAGGGCAAGAGCCTTGAGACGCTCGTGGACGTAGTCGAAGGCATGCAGTTCGACCGCGGCTACCTCTCGCCACACTTCGTCACCAACCAGGAGACGATGGAGTGCGCCCTCGAAAAGCCCTTCGTGCTCATCTTTGAGGACAAGATCTCCAACGCCCACAAGATGGTCCCGCTGCTGGAGAAGGTCGTCCAGACCAAGCGGCCGCTGCTGATCATCGCCGAGGACGTCGAGGGCGAGGCCCTGGCCACGCTCGTGGTCAACAAGCTCCGCGGCATCCTGACCGTCTGCGCGGTCAAGGCCCCCGGCTACGGCGACCGTCGCAAGGCCATGCTCGAGGACATCGCCATCCTGACCGGCGGCCGGGCCGTCATGAAGGACCTCGGCATCGACCTGGAAGGCGTGACCATCGCCGACCTGGGCACCGCCAAGAACGTCAGCATCGACAACGAGAACACCACCATCATCGAAGGCGCCGGCTCGACCAAGGCGATCCAGGGCCGCATCGCCCAGATCCGCCAGGAGATCGAGACGACCACCAGCGACTACGACCGCGAGAAGCTCCAGGAGCGGCTGGCCAAGCTGGCCGGCGGCGTGGCCGTCATCCGCGTCGGGCGCCGCCACCGAGGCCGAGATGAAGGAAAAGAAGGCCCGCATCGAGGACGCCCTGCACGCCACCCGCGCAGCCATCGAGGAAGGCGTCGTCCCCGGCGGCGGCGTGGCCCTGGTCCGCTGCCTGGCGGCCCTGGAGAAGGTCAAGAGCACCATCGAGGACGAGCAGATCGGCATCAACATCGTCAAGAAGGCCATCACCGAGCCCCTCAAGGCCATCGCCGCCAACGGCGGCTACGAAGGCAGCGTGGTCTTCCACAAGGTCTCGGCCGGCAAGGGCGCGCTTCGGCTTCAACGCCGAGACCGGCAAGTACGAGGACCTGGTGGCCGCCGGCGTGATCGACCCGGCCAAGGTTGTCCGCGTCGCCCTGGAGAACGCCAGCAGCGTCGCCCGCATCCTGCTGAGCACCGACTGTGCGATCGTCGAAGTGCCCAAGAAGGAAAAAGCCGGCCCCGGCGGCCCCGGCATGGATGACGAGTACGGCGGCGGCATGGGCGGCATGGGCGGCATGGGTGGCATGGGCGGCATGGGTGGCATGGGCGGGTTCTAGACGGCAGTGGCCAGCGGCGAGTGGCTGGTAACGCAGCGCCTGCTGGCAACTGACAACCTGCAACCGATAATGGAATTCTTTGCCAATATACGGAGAGTCGAAAAATGGCAACTGCGACTGCTAAGGTCAAGACGATGCGTCCCCTGGATGATCGTATTGTAGTCAAGCCGTCGGAACCCGAGCAGAAGACGGCTGGCGGGATCGTTCTGCCGGACACCGCCAAGGAAAAGCCCCAGCGCGGCCATGTGATCGCGGTCGGTCCGGGCAAGATGCTCGACAGCGGCAAGCGGGCCGGCATGCTGGTCAAGGTCGGCGACATCGTGCTCTACGGCAAGTACAGCGGCAGCGAGGTCGAGGTCGCCGGCGACAAGTACCAGATCATGCGCGAGTCCGACGTGCTGGCGGTGGTGGAAAAGTAATAAAGGTCCCGACGGAAGCGCGCCCCCGGCTGAAGAAGTTCGGCGGCGCCGCCCCCGCATGACTGCAAGAGGGATGACGATGGCAGCCAAACAATTGATGTTCAATCAGGCCGCAAGGCAGAAGGTAATGGCCGGCATGAACCGCCTGGCCGCCGCCGTCAAGGTCACGCTCGGCCCCGCCGGCCGCAACGTGGTCCTCCAGAAGTCCTGGGGCAGCCCCAGGATCACCAAGGACGGCGTGACGGTCAGCAAGGAGATCGAGCTGCCCGACCCGTTCGAGAACATGGGCGCCAAGCTGGTCAACGAAGTCGCCAGCAAGACCTCCGACGTCGCCGGCGACGGCACGACCACCGCGATCGTCCTGGCCGAGGCCATCTACGCCGAAGGCCTCAAGGACGTCACGGCCGGCGCCAGCCCCTCGGCCATCAAGCGCGGCATCGACAAGGCCGTCGAGGCGGCGGTCAAGTCCATCAAGAACCAGGCCGTCCAGGTCAAGGGCAAGTGGAACGAGATCGCCAAGGTCGGCACCATCAGCGCCAACGGCGACGAGGCCGTCGGCAAGATGCTCGCCGACGTCCTCAAGCAGGTCGGCGGCGAAGGCGTGATCGAGATCGAGGAAGGCAAGAGCCTTCGAGACCACCAAGCGAGGTCGTCGAGGGCATGCAGTTCGACAAGGGCTTCATCTCGCCCTACTTCGTGACCAACCCCGCCAACCTCGAGGCCGTCCTCGAAGACCCCTACATCCTGCTCTACGAAAAGAAGATCAACAACGTCCGCGACATCATCCCGCTGCTGGAGAAGGTCGTCACCGGCGGCCGGCCCCTGCTGATCGTCGCCGAGGACGTCGAGGGCGAGGCCCTGGCCCTGCTCGTGGTCAACAAGCTTCGCGGCGTGTTCAAGTGCTGCGCGGTCAAGGCCCCCGGCTTCGGCGACCGCCGCAAGGCGATCATGCAGGACATCGCCACCCTCACCGGCGGCGAGTTCATCAGCGAGGACCTGGGCCTCAAGCTCGAGAGCATCGAGGTCTGCCAGCTCGGCACGGCCAAGAAGGTCGTCATCGACAAGGACAACACGACGATCATCGAGGGCGCCGGCAAGAAGAAGGACATCCAGGCCCGTTGCGACCAGATCCGCGCCATGATCGAGAAGACCACCAGCGACTACGACCGCGAGAAGCTCCAGGAGCGCCTGGCGAAGCTGACCGGCGGCGTGGCCGTCGTCCGCGTCGGCGGCGCCACCGAGACCGAGGTCAAGGAACGCAAGGACCTCATCGACGACGCCCTGCACGCCACCAAGGCCGCCATCGAGGAAGGCGATCGTCGCCGGCGGCGGCGTGGCCTTCCTCAAGGCCATGGACGAGGTCGCCAAGGTCCGCGAGAAGGTCCGCGGCGACGAGAAGATCGGCGTGGATATCATCCTCAAGGCCCTCGAGACCCCGACCCGCCAGATCGTCAAGAACGCCGGCTTCGACGGCGCGGTCGTCGTCGACGAGATCCGCGAGAAGGGCGGCAACTACGGCTTCGACGCCCGCAAGGGCGAGATGGTCGACATGTTCAAGGCCGGCATCCTCGACCCGGCCAAGGTCAGCCGCTCGGCCCTGCAGAACGCCGCCAGCGTCGCCTCGATCCTGCTGACCACCGAGGTCCTGGTGACCGAACTGAAGGACGACGAGAAGAAGGAAGTGCACGGCTCGGTCCGCTAGGTGTGAACGCGGAAACAACGCTCGGGGCGGACATGGCGCAGCCGTGTCCGCCCCGCGCCGCTTATTGAGGAAAAGCTATCGCACAATCTCGGGTGGAACCTATAATCACCGTTTATCGTGTTCGCGGCTGAAGCCCGCCTTTGCGTGAACGCCCGCTTCTGCCGCCCGGGGTCTTGTGAAGAAGTTATGCCTGTGGCTACCAAGCGAGATTACTACGAGGTCCTCGGCCTGGATCGCCAGGCCTCCCCCGAGCAGGTCAAAAAGGCCTACCGCCAGGCCGCCCTCAAGTTCCACCCCGACCGCAACCGCAGCGACCCCGAGGCCGAAAAGAAGTTCAAGGAGGCCGCCGAGGCCTACGAGGTCCTCTCCGACGCCCAGAAGCGCGACCATCTACGACCAGTACGGCCACGCCGGCCTGAACGGCCAGGGCATGCACGACTTCTCCTCGATGAATCCCCAGGACATCTTCTCGATGTTCGATGACATCCTGGGGGCCTTCGGCTTCGGCGGTCGCGGCCGCGGTCCCCCGCCGCGGCGCCGACCTCGAGGTGGCCGCCGAGATCGAACTCGAGGAGGTCATCTCCGGCGCCGAACGCACCATCGAGTTCGACCGCGTCGATTACTGCGACCGCTGCGGCGGCCGCGGCGCCGAGCCCGGCTCCTCCCTCCAGACCTGCCAGACCTGCGGCGGCTATGGCCAGGTCGAGCAGGCCACCGGCTTCGGCATCCTCATGGGCCGGATCGTTACCTCCTGCCCCCACTGCGGCGGCCAGGGCAAGGTCCCCAAGGAACGCTGCCGTACCTGTAGCGGCCGCGGTATGAAGGCCCGGCGCCACCACGTCAGCGTCCGCATCCCAGCCGGCATCCAGGACGGCCAGGCCGTCCGCATCCGCGGCGAGGGCGAACCCAGCGAAAACGGCGGCCCGCGGGTGACGTCTACTGCCAGGTGCATATCAAGCCCCACCCGTTCCTGAAGCGCCACAACTGCGACCTGATCCTGCAGATGCCCATCAGCTTCACCCAGTCCGCCCTGGGCGCTGAGATCGAGGTGCCCACGCTCCGCGGCCGGATCACTCTTACCGTCCCGCGCGGAGCCCAGCACGGTGATACCTATCGCCTTGCCGGCCAAGGCCTGCCCGACCTGCGCAGCCGCCACGTCGGCGACCAGATCGTCCAGGTTCTGATCGAGGTACCTCGAAAGTTGACCAAACAGCAGGAAAGATTGCTCAGGGAGTTCGCCGAGTCCGAGGACCACCAGGTCCTGCCGGAGTCCAAGGGCTTCGTCGAACGCCTCAAGGAATACTTCAGCGGCCGGGCCGAGCCCGGCGACTCGCAGAAGAAGAAGGAAGGCGCCTGGCGCTGCAAAGACACCGAGGAGTCGATAATGATACAGGATTCGAATAGCCCAGCCGAACCGCGGGATGAACAGCCCCGCCCGCAGCCACCCCAGCCGGCCGCCGAAGGGGACGGTGCCAACATCGCTCCGACGACCGCCGCCGAATCCCAGGTCGAGTCGCTCCGCAAGGACCTCGACGCCATGAAGGACAAGTACCTGCGGGCCCTCGCCGACTGCCAGAATATCCAGAAACGCACCGCTGGCGAACGCAACGACGCCGTCCAGCGCGGCCAGTCCGATCTGGTCCGTGCCCTGCTGCCCGTGCTGGACAATTTCGAGCGGACGATGCAGACCGCCGGCTCGGCGCGGGACCTTAAGGCCGTCGTCGAAGGCGTCCGGATCGTCCACGACCAGCTGCTCAAGGTGCTAAGCGAGTTCGGCCTCGAGCGGATGGAACTGGCCAAGGGCGACCCGTTCGACCCCGTCTACCACCAGGCCGTGGCCCAGCACCCGACCGACGAGATCGACCCCGAGCACGTCCTCCACGTGGCCCAGGCCGGCTATACGATGCGCGACCGACCCCTGCGGCCGGCCACCGTCGTGGTCGCCAAGGCCCTGCCGGCCCCCCAGGAACAGCAGCAGGACGGGTAGGCGCAGGCCCCCTGGATGCGTATGCTAGATGACTTTGCCGGCGGGCCGCCTTGCCGGCAGGCGTTGCGGAAGGGCCCGGCTGTCGCCCCTATGTCCGGCGATGGGCAGGCCCGGCGGTCTTGAGGGAGATGTCGATGCCAACCTATGCGTACCGTTGCGAGTCGTGCGGTCATGAGTTCGAGGAGTTCCAGTCCATCAAGGCCGAGCCCATCAAGATCTGCCCCCAGTGTTCTCGTCCGAAGGTCCGCCGCCTGATCGGTACCGGCGCCGCCGTCCTCTTCAAGGGCAGCGGCTTCTACGAGAACCGATTACCGCAGCAAGACCTACACCGAGGCCGCCAAGGCCGAAAAGCCTGCCGCTCCGGCCGGATCGGGCACTGACTCTACTGCCTCAAACGGCAACGGCGCCTCCGGCGCCAAGTCCGGCGGCGCCAACAGCTCCAGTGGTTCGACCGGGACCAATGGTTCCGGCGCTGCCTCCGGTTCCAACGGCGCCGGCAAGTAGCTGGTCCCCAATGGCCTGGCCCGGGTGCCGGCACCAGACATACCATCACTGCCTGTGAGCCGCGAGGAAGGTGAGGATGATCTTCCAGAGGAGTGCAACCGGGTTGCCCATGGCCGAACTGGTCTGCCCGACATGTCGCAAGAAGGTCGCCTTTACAGACCTCGCCGAGGTCCCGTACAGGCCGTTCTGCTCGCGCCGCTGCAAGCTTATCGATCTGGGCAAATGGCTCAACGAGGAGTACCGCATCAGCGAGCCGGCTGACGACACCGTCGGACCTCTCCCTCCACCTCCGTCCCAGACAGATCCCGACCGGCAGGGCGGCTGAACCGACGCTTCCTCCCGCGTGTACAAGCGCAGTGGCCGCGGATGCTAACGCGGTGTCAGCCGGTGGCTTGCTGAAACCGGAGCATTCGGGTATGTAAAGGTCCTGCAGTTGCCACCGGCCGCCTGGGGCTTATAATTCCCGGGAGCCGGGACTCTTCCGCAACCGAGTCCCGGCCAAGACGTTTCGGCAACTCGTTGTGGATGGTCATGAGAGACCGTTGTTGGTGTAGTGCGGTCCGGCCGCGCAACACGCCTGGCCGGTCGCCGGGCAAACGACTCATCGGCAAGGAGGAATGCTTCATGCCGCAGGAGCAAATGGTGCTGCGTCGTATCGACTGGCAGAGTACCTTCCCCTTCACCCGCCTGTTCACGGGATTCCGGTCCGCCTTGCACTCCACAAGGATCCTCCTGGCCCTGGCCGGGTTGCTCCTGACCTTCCTGCTGGGCTGGGCGATGGACTTCCTGTGGGTCCAGGCCGGGCAGGGGGTCTGGCCCGATGAGATCCGCGCCTACGTGGCCGCCGGCGGCCACCGGAGCTACGAGTGGGCCGAGACCGAGGATCGACACAAGCGCCTGGCCGACCTCCTCCTGATCACCGGCGTTGCCAAGGATCTCAATGAGGCCCGGCAGCAGGCCGGCGCCAACCCTGCGACCGCCGCCGACATGGTCCAGGAGCAAATCCTCAAGCAATACATGGACCGCCGAAAGAACGCCGCGCCGGAATCCCTGCCCGGCCTGCTGGCCGACATGCAGGGCCGCCTGCAGCAACTCCAGCAGCTCAGGCCGGTCGGCCCGTTCCGCGAGTTTGTCGATTTTCAAATGAATGCCGTCAGCAGCGCCGTCTTCGCCGCCGCCCAGCTCGAGCTTCACGGAAGGCCTGGACCCCGCCCTGACCGGCCGGCAGCCTCCCCAGGCCGGCGTGCTGGCCTCCCTGGTTATGCTCTGGCATGGCCTGGTCTGGCTGATGAAGATGCACTACGTCTACGCCTTCTTCTTTGGGGCGATCGCCCTGGCGATCTGGGCCCTGGCCGGCGGTGCGATCTGTCGCGCTGCCGTCGTGCAACTCGCCAATGACCAGCGGATCGGCCTGGGCGAGGCCCTGCACTTCGCCGCGGCCAAGTTCTGGGGTTTCTATCTGGCCCCCATCGTCGCGTTCGCGTTCATCCTGGTGTTCGGCCTCATGCTGGCCTTAGGCGGCCTTGTCGGCAGCATCCCGTTCGTCGGCGACCTGCTGGTCGGCCTGCTGTGGCTCCTGCTTCTGGTGGCCGGCCTGGCCATTGCCTTCATTACCGTCGGCATCTTGGCCGGCGGGCACCTGTTCGGTCCCGTGGTTGCCGCCGAGGGCTCCGATTGCTTCGACGCCATCAGCCGCGGCTTCGTCTATGTCTATAGCCGCCCCTGGAAGTCGATCCTCTACGGCTTGACGCTGTTGATCTACGGCAGCGTCTGCTACCTGTTCCTGCGCCTGTTCGTCTGGCTGATGCTCCACGCTACGCACGTGTTCGTTGGCGCGGGCATGTTCGGCGCCCGCCCCGAGGTCGGCCACGATATGCACAAGCTCGATCTCGTCTGGCGGATGCCGGCCTTCCTGAGCCTGCGGCCTCAGCCGCTGAACTACCACCTGCTGGGGGCCGGCGAGGTGCTGTTGATGCTGTTTGTGGGTCTCTGGACCTACCTGGTCTGGGGCCTGCTGCAGAGCTGGCTGATCTCCTTCTACTTCACCGGCAGCAGCACGGCCTACCTCCTGCTCCGTAGGGATGTCGACGCCATCGACTTCGAGGAGATCTACGCCGAGGAGCAGCCCGAGCCCGACAACCTGGCCGAGGCCGCCGCTGGAGCCCCGACGCCCGCGCCAGCCGCTGTTCCCCCGGCCCCGACCGCAGCCGTCCCCCCACCCGCTGCCTCCTCCGGCGACGGCGGCGCGTCCGTCGCGTAAGGTGCCAGCAGAACCAAGCCGCCGGGGCCTGCTGGCGCGGCCCCGGTTGCGGAAAGATCCTTCAGCAGCCGAGCCGGACCCGGATCCGGCTCGGTTGCTGCGTTTCAGAGGAATTCCATTGACGCCGATGATGTATAATGCTAATGTATACATCGGAGGTGTATATGGTACGGACGCAGGTCTACCTGACCGACCGGGAGCGCGATGAACTGGCAGTCTTGGCCAGGTCAACCGGCAGGAAGCAGAGCGAACTGATCCGCGAGGCGGTGGATCGCCTGATCGAGCAGTCCGCCACCAAGCGACGCCACGCCGTGCTAGCCAAGGCGGCTGGCATGTGGAGTGACAGGGACGACTTGCCGGACTTCAAGAAGCTTCGCCGAATGGGATCGGAGCTAGTCCCTGTGGATAAAGGTGTCATCGTCGATACGGACGTGATGGTCGACTACCTGCGGGGAAACCCGGCCGCCGTCAAGCTTCATCGACAAGCGTGCCGACCGGTTGGTGTTGTCGGCGATTGTTGTCGCAGAGCGTGTACGTTGGCGTGAGGGGAGATCCAGAGCAGGAGACGCTCGCTGAACTGCTATCGTTCTGTCGGATTGTTCCGGTGACTTCCGATTTCGCCAAAGCCGGTGGCCTGCTGAAGCGGGAGTTTGGCAAATCACACGGTGTGGGCGTGGCCGACGCCGTCGTCGCCGCCACAGCACAGATGGAGAATCTGGAACTGGCGACGCTGAACGTCAAGCACTATCCGATGATCAAAGGCCTGAGGCCCGCATACCAGAAGCAATGAAGCGTCTCTTCCATTTGATCGCTTCCGGACCTTGTACCCCATCTCCTTGCGCCCGTCCTGCTTGAATTTTCCCTCCGCGACTCCTATAACGCTGCGCTATGGATACGACCACAATCGACCGTCTCTCGCACCACGTGGGCCAGCAGGTCGGAATCACGGGCTGGCTCTACAACAGCCGCTCCTCCGGCAAGATCGCCTTTCTGATCGTCCGCGACGGCACCGGCATGTGCCAGTGCATCGTCGAGAAGTCTTCCGTCCCCGAGGACGTCTTCGAGCGGGCCAAGTCCCTCCCCCAGGAGGCCTCCGTCCGCGTCGAGGGGCTCGTCAAGGAAGAACCCCGCGCCCCCGGCGGCTACGAGATGCACGCGACCGGCGTCCAGCCGATCGCCCCCAGCGTCGACTACCCCATCACGCCCAAGCCCCACGGCATCGACTTCCTCATGCAGCAACCGCCACCTGCACCTGCGGTCCAAACGCCCCTGGGCCCTCATGCGCATCCGCCACACGATCATCGACGCCATCCGTCGCTTCTTCGACAGCCGCAACTTCATCCTGATCGACACGCCCATCCTTACCCCCTCGGCCGGCGAGGGCGCCAGACCCTCTTCGAGGTCGACTACTTCGGCGAGCCGGTCTACCTCGCCCAGACCGGCCAGCTCTACCTCGAAGCCGCCGCCATGGCCCACCGCAAGGTCTACTGCTTCGGGCCCACCTTCCGCGCCGAAAAGAGCAAGACCCGCCGCCACCTGACCGAGTTCTGGATGGTCGAGCCGGAGGTCGCGTTCATCACCTTGGATGAACTGCTGGGCCTGGCCGAAGACTTCGTTGTGTCCCTTGTCGAGGCCGTCCTGACCGACCGCAAGGAGGAGCTCGAGATCCTCGAGCGCGACATCGCCCCGCTGGAGTCCCTCAAGCGGCCCTTCGCCCGCCTCTCCTACAGCCAGGCCGTCGACTTGCTCCGCGGCCCAATCGCCCAGGAGTTCCTGGCCGGCGAAATGCAGCGCCTCCAGGCCGGCGTCGATGAGATGCAAGCCAAGATCACGAAACTCGAATCCGACCTGGCCAATGCCCGCAAGCCCGCCCAGCAGGACATGCTCACCCGGCAGATCCAGGAGGTCCGCGACGAGATGGCCGACGTGCAGGAGCAACTCCAGCACATCCCCGAGCACCGCGGGATCGTCCAGGAGTTCCGCTGGGGCGACGACCTTGGCGGGGCCGATGAGACCGTTATCAGCCGCACCCACGATCGCCCGGTCTTCGTGCACCACTACCCGCGCGAGGCCAAGGCGTTTTACATGAAACTGGAGACCGACGACCAGGGCCGTACCGTCCGCAACTTCGACCTGCTGGCCCCCGAGGGTTACGGCGAGATCATCGGCGGCTCGATGCGCGAGGACGACTACGACACCCTCGTGTCTCGCATCAAGGAGATGGGCCTGAATCCCGAGCACTACGCCTGGTACCTGGACCTTCGCAAGTACGGCTCGGTCCCGCACGGCGGCTTCGGCCTGGGGATAGAACGTACCGTCGCCTGGATCTGTGGCCTCAAGCACATCCGCGAGACCATCCCCTTCCCGCGGTTGCTGGGGAAGGTGTACCCATGACCGGCAAACGGCGAGCCCTCACCGCCCTGCGGCACGACGAACCCGACCGCGTCCCCATCGACTACTGGGCCACCCGTGAGACCGATGCCAACCTCTGCGCCGCCCTCGGCCTTTCCACCCGCGACCAGATCCTCGACCGCTTCGGCGTCGATTTCTGCTACATCTCCGGTCCTACCTACATCGGTCCGCCGCTGCGCCGCATCGACGAGGACACCGATGTCGACATCTGGGGCGTGCCGCGCCACAGGTCTGTAGTCGGCCACGGACGCAAGGCCCAGTCCTACGAGAACGTCCTGGCCCACCCGCTGGCCGAGGCTCAGACCGTGGCCGAGATCCTCGACTACCCCCACTGGCCCAGCCCCGACTGGTTCGACTACTCCGTCATCGCCGACCAGTGCCGCGCCTGCGGCGACCGCTGCGTCATGTTCATGGGCGACCGCCTCAATCGCGTCGCGCAGCTCAAGCCCGCCATGTACCTCCGCGGCATGGAGCAGATCCTCGTGGACATGATGATCGAGCCGGAGATCTTCCAGGCTGTCGTCAGCCGCATCGCCGCCTTCTACAGCGAGTACCTGCGGAGGATCCTCCAGGCCGCTCGTGGCGGCATCGATGTGGTCGTCACCGGCGACGACTTCGGCGCCCAGGAGTCGCTCCTGTGCAGGCCCGATGTCTGGCGGCAGATGCTCCAGCCCAACTTCCGCAGGTTCATCGACATCTGCCACACCTACAACGTGCCGGTGATGCACCACACCTGCGGCTCGGTCTGGACAATCCTGCCGGACCTGGTCGCGTCGGGCCTGGACATCCTCAATCCCATCCAGCCCGGCACCCGGGATATGGACCCCCTCCGCCTCAAGAAGGAATTCGGCGGCCGCCTGACCTTCCACGGCGGCATCTCGATCCAAGGCAACCTGCCCTTCGGCACCCCCGACAACGTCCGCCGTGAGGTCCGCGACCTGATGGCCGCGATGAAGCCCGGCGGAGGCTTCTGGATCTGCACCGCCCACAACATCCAGGCCGACGTGCCCCCGGAGAACATCCTGGCCCTGTTCGAGGCCTGCCACGAGTTCGGGCGGTATCGGTAGGGCCGATTACGCCCGCCTCCCCGCCTGCCCTCCCCGATACCTCTCCACGCACCGCTCCCATTCCCCCGCCTGCATCAAAAGGTGCTGCACCGCCTCGCTGGCCGCGCCGAACCCGCCCTGGCGGCTCGTTACGTACCGCGCCGCCGCCTTGACCACGTCCACCGCCCCGGCTGGCGCAATCGGGTAGCCGCACCGGCCCAGCACCGGCAGGTCCAGCAGGTCGTCCCCCATGTATGCCACCTGCTCGTCGCTCAGCTCGTTTTCGGCCAGCAGCTGCTCGTAGACGTCCACCTTGTCGTTGCGGCCTAATATGGCCATGTCGACCTTCAGCTGCTGGGCTCGCACCCGAACCGCCGGCACATTCCGCCCGGACAGCACCCCCACGAGCCGCCCCGTCCCTTGCCAGAGTTTCAGGCCGACGCCGTCCTGAATACTGAACGCCAGACTCTCCCTGCCATCGGCATCGATGTAGGTCCGTCCGTCCGTCAGGACCCCGTGAACGTCCAGCAACAGCAGCCGAATCCGCGCAACCCGATTGCCATGAACACCTACGTCGCTCATTATCAGACCTCGGATCCCCGATTGCGACTGTTTCTTCCGCCCGGGTAGCCCGGGCCAAGACTACGCCCATTTGGTAGAATAGGCGACCCGTTTCGGTCGTCCCGTGCCGGGGATTATGGTTTCCCATCCGGGCACGGTCAATGGGCGGTGCAGCCTCAAGAGGATATGACATGGCGTGTACGCATCCACCGGCTTACCGGTACAACGTCAATGCAGGAAGTCCATCGACATCGCCATGCAGCAGCCGAGCAGCCTCTAGACGCAAGAGCGGCAGGGGGCCTGTAGGTAACAGCCCGGTTCGGCTGTATCATGTGCGGTTCATGGGTTGGCTTTGTGCGAACAGTAACGGAGTTACGCGATGCGGATACTTTCGGGCATTCAGCCCTCGGGGCGGCTGCACCTGGGGAACTATTTCGGCGCCCTCAAGCAGCACATCGAGATGCAGGAGCAGCATGACTGCTTCTACTTCATCGCCAACTACCACGCCCTGACCACCGTCCAGGACCCGCGCCTGCTGGCCGAGTACACCCGCGGCGTGGCCCTGGATTACCTGGCCCTGGGCCTCGACCCCAACCGGGTCACCTTCTTTCGCCAGTCCGACGTGCCCGAGGTCTGCGAACTGACCTGGGTCCTCAACTGCGTCACCGGCACGGGCCTGCTCGAACGCGCGCCACGCCTACAAGGACAAGGTCGCCAAGGGCATCGCTTCCAGCATGGGCCTGTTCTGCTACCCCGTCCTCATGGCCGCCGACATCCTGATCTACAAGAGCCAGCCTCGTCCCCGTTGGCCGCGACCAGGTCCAGCACGTCGAGATGACCCAGGATATGGCTGGCTACTTCAACGGCGCCTTCCAGTGCGAAGTCCTCGTCCGTCCCGAGGCCAAGCTCGGCGAGGCCCCCGTGGTCCCCGGCGTGGATGGCCAGAAGATGTCCAAGAGCTACAATAACACCATGGAGCTCTTCGCCGAGCCCAAGGCGGCCAAGAAGGCCATCATGAGCATCAAGACCGACTCTACGCCCGTGGAGGATCCCAAGGACCCGACCAACGACAACGTCTTCGCCTTGCTGAAACTCTTCGCCGCCGAGCAGGAGACAGCCGAGTGGGACGCCCGCTACCGCAAGGGCGGAATGGGCTACGGCGAGGCCAAGAAGCGGCTGTTCGAGCTCTTCGAGGAGCGCTTCGCCGGCCCCGCGCCGCCGCGCCCGGCTGATCGCCGACCCATCTTACGTCGACGACGTCCTCCGTGAAGGCGGCAAAAAGGCCCGTGCCGTCGCGCAGCAGACGATGGAGGAAGTGCTCAAGGCCTGCGGCCTGACCACGACCCGGAAAGGGAGGTAGTTGTTAATGGATAATGGATGATTGTGAACAACCACGGCAAGGGTCAAGCCCATCTCCGCACCCGCTGCCGTTGCGGTCAACAATTGACCATTAACGATTAACAAGTAACGATTAACAATTGACCATTGACAGTCGTTCCATGACCCATGACCCGAACAACTACCGCGTCTCCCTCGATGTCTACGCCGGCCCGCTGGACCTGCTGCTCTACCTGATCCGGCGCGACGAACTCGATATCCAGGACATCCCCATCGCGCGGATCACCACCCAGTACGTCCAGTACGTCCAGATGCTTCAGCAGATCGACCCCGACGCCGCTGGCCAGTTCCTCGTCCTGGCTGCCACGCTCATGGAGATCAAGTCCCGCATGCTCCTGCCGACCCCACCCGAGGAGGTCGTCGAGGAGGATACCCTCGACCCCCGGGCCGACCTCGTCCGCCAACTGCTCGAGTACAAACGCTTCAAGGACGCCGCCGGCGACCTTCAGAATCTCGCCGATGAGTTCGGCCGCCGATTCCCCCGCGCCCCCATCATCCCCGACAAGGACTCCATGGACCTCGAGGACGCCGAGGTCTGGGACCTGATGGCCGCCTTCAACAAGCTCGATGCAGCAGACCGGCCGGGTTGGCTACCAGCACCAGGTCGTCTATGACGACACCCCGGTTGCCACGCATGCCCTCAATGTGGTCGAGCACCTCCAGAAGCAGGGGGGTTCGGCCGAGTTCAGCACCCTCTTTGCCGGCAAGTCTCGCCCCCAGTGCGTAGGCATGTTCCTGGCCCTGCTGGAACTGATCCGCCGCGCCCGCGTCCGCGCCGACCAGGACCGCCCCTTCGGCCAGATCTACGTCTTCCTGCTCGACGCCCGACCCCTGAGCGCGCCGGAGGTCGCCGAGTCCTTCGGGCCCGAGGGTGGCGCCACCGGCCCCGTCGGCATGGCCGCTAGGCCCCCGCTGCCCACCGACCAGCCCTCTGCCGACCAGGAGTCGCAGGACGCTGCCGAAGACGCGACGCCGACGGACGAGCCGGACCTTGGCCCTGACCAGGATGAGACAGACGCCGCTCGGGACGAGCCGCACGCAGACCGGGACCAGCCGGATTCTACCGGGAATGTAGCCGGCGTCGACCCGGCTGCCGACACTGGCCCCACATACCCACGCATCAAGCAATCAGGAGCCGAACATGACACAGCAGGAGATCACCCAGAAGCTGGCGGGGATGGGCCTGAGCCTGCCGCAGGCCCCTAAGCCGGTCGGTGCCTACGTGCCAGCCGTCCGCAGCGGTTCGCTGGTCTTCGTCAGCGGCCAGCTGCCCATCCGCGATGGCCGCGTCGTGCACACCGGGACCCTCGGCGACAATGTGGGCATCGAGAGCGGCCAGCAGGCCGCCCGAATGTGCCGCGCTGAACGCCCTGGCGGCGGCCTTCCAGGCAGCTGGCGGGGTCGAAAACATCACCCGCATCGTCCGCCTGGCCGTCTTCGTCAGCAGCACCCAGGACTTCGCCGACCAGGCCAAGGTCGCCAACGGTGCATCGGACCTGCTGCAGGCCCTTTTTGACGACGCCGGCTGTCACGCCCGCGTGGCAGTCGGCGTGGCATCCCTCCCCCTGGACGCCGCCGTCGAGGTCGAAATGTGGGTGGAGTGCCGCGGCTGACACACTCCCGTCCCGTAGCCTGGGCGATTCCGCAGGCCGGGTGGCATGGTCCTGCGTAGCAGGGCCATGATCTCCTCGCAAGAGTCCCAACCGGGAGGCGCGAGGTGCTGCTCTGCCGGGCCATGCCCGCTACTCCAGGCGCCGTTTCACCTTGTCACCCGGTCACCTTGTCACCGTGTCAGTCGTTTTCTGAACCCTGAACCCTGAACCCTGAACCCTGAACCCTGGACCCTGAACCCTGAACCCTGAACCCTGGACCCTGAACCCTGGACCCTGAACCCCGACCCCTGCCGTTTCACCTTGTCACATTGCTTCATCCTGCGGCTCCGTTTACAATCGCTGTCGTTCCACGGCAGGGCGGAGGCCGGGACGTTCGCACGACAAGGCAAGGAGTCAGGCTATGGCGGGCGCCAATACGCTCGAGTTCGGCGAAGACAACTTTGAGACCGAAGTGCTGCAGTCCGACAGGCCTGTCCTCGTCGATTTCTGGGCCGAGTGGTGCGCCCGGTGCCGGATGCTCTCGCCCACCATCGACGAACTGGCCGGCGAGTACATCGACAAGCTCAAGGTCGGAAAGGTCAACACCGACCTCAGCGCCGAGATCGCCGCCCAGTTCGGCATCAGCGCCATCCCCACCGTGATCCTCTTCCGCGACGGCGAGCCCGTCAAGAAGTTCGTCGGCATGAAGACCAAGCGCGACCTCAAGAGCGCCATCGAAGAGGTCCTGGCCGGCTAAATACCTGTACAGTCTACTTCTTCGGCTCCGCCGTCAGCCTCCACCTTCCCCGCCAGTGCACGAAGGTCTGGATCGACTCCGTCGACAGGCTCGAGTCCTGCAGGTCGCTGATGCCCAGGGCGATGTGCGTGGCATCCGGGACCGGCTGATCCAGGGCCGCGTCGATGTCGATCCACGCGCCGGCTACGTACGCCTGCGTCCACATGTGATAGCCATACGTCAGCGTGCCGCCGGCGAAGCTCCCCGGCAGCGCCACCATGCCGAACACCCCGCGGGCCGGCACCCCGTTGGCTCGCAGAAGCGCCGCCAGCAGCGTCGCGTGTTCCGTGCAGTCCCCCGTCAGGGTCCGGGCCGTCTCGCTGGCCGTCGCGAACGCCACGTCCAGCCCCTTGTGCGTCATCTTCTGGTATACGTAACGCGTCAGCCTCTCCGCCAGGCGCTGCGGGCCCTTTTCCCCGCCCGCCCCCTCGACCGCCAGCTTGCGGACCGCCTCGTCGTCGATGTTGCAGTACGCGGTCGCCGCCAGGTACTTCTCCAGGTCCGCCTCCTGCTGCTTGCCCGGGGCCGCTACGCCGTGCCCCCGCCGGCTGACCAGCAGCTCCAGTTCCCGTCCCTTGCGGCTGACCACCCGCTGCATCCCCGTGGCGACCATCTCCACCGCCGCGTCATCCGGCAGATGGATCGTGTAGAGCACGCTGCCTGCCTGGGCCGGATCCAGCTGCCCGGCTACCTTCGCCTTGAGCATCGTCCTGATGAACAGCTCCGCCGGCTTGCTGGCCGTGGCCGTGGCCTGCTCGCGCGTGGCGATCGTCGCCGTGAAGTGGAAGTTCATGACTGGCATATCGAACCGCAGCGGCGTGAGGGCTCGGGGCTCGCAGTAGACGTCCCCCTCCCCGCCCATGCCCGGGTTGGCCACCTTGTACAGCAGCGCTGCCACGCGCTGCCCGCCTGGCAGCGCCAGCGTCGTCCGCCCCGCCGCCTTGTGCTCGACCACGATCGGCTTCGTGCCGGCTACAAACGCGTATCCCCGCTCCGTGAACGACTCACCGGGCACGCGCTTCCCGGCCAGGACCTCCCGGATCGTCTGCCAGGGGTAAGTGGCCGTCGGGTCCGCCGGCAGGTGCCGCGTCATGGTGTTGCCGTCCTGGGTGATCTCCAGGTCGATCGCGCCGTCAGCCCGGAACGTCGCGTCGTAGCGGACCGGGCTGCTCCCGAACACCTGTTCGGTGTGCATCTCCAGCGGCTTGCCCTCGACCGTCTCGACCGTCACGTTCCTCATCACCACCTTGATCGTGACCGGCCCGCGAGCCACCTGGATCATCGTGTACTCCAGGCTCTCGATCCGGTCCCCCTGGCGGCGCGTGGCCGTCCGCATGTAACCGACCGGCTGGTCCAGCAGCTCCAGCTTGTACCACGCGTCGACCAGCAGCCCCTGCGGCGGGTCCACGCTCAACTGCGGCGAGAGGAACAGCCCCTCGACCTCGCCGGGCTGGGTACCCGGAGCTGTAGTCGGCGTCGCCTGAGTTTGTGAGGCGGGTACTGACGCCGGGGCCGACATTGGCGCCGGTACTGTCGGAGGCAAGGCGGGCGCCGCATGTCGCACAGGACGGTGACACCCCGTCACAGTCAACATCGTGACGAGAGTCAGCGCCAGCAGCCCCCGAACCCCGCCACGCAGGTGCATCACGCCGCTTTTGCAGGAAGGAATGATCATGCCCTTTCTACTCGCCCCTCGTCCCTCGTCCCCCGTCCCTCGCCCCTCGCCCCTCGTCCCTCGTCCCTCCTCCGCCGCTCCCCAAAAGAGAATCTGCAGCCGGGGTCGCTGCCCGGCTGCAGAAGGAAGATTCGCACCTGTCTGTTTCGTGTTCAAAAAACGGAACGAAAACTCTCTGGCAATCCAGTTGCATCCAGTCTGCCGATCCAACCGTATGGCCCGACCGATCCGTCCGGCCCGTCGTCACCCAGCATGCCCTAATCGGCGGGGACGTCATGCTGGGACGTTTGGAAAAAATCGCTGAGATGGTCCTCGGCCTTGGGCTTGTACCCGGGCTGCTTGGACTCCTGCAGCTCCTTGTGGTACGCCTCGATGATGGCGTGCTCGAAGCGCTGGCGGCACTGCGAATCGATCGGATGCGCAATGTCGATGTTGAGCTTCGGCTTGCCCGCCTCGTCCCGTAGGATGCGGTTGTCCGCCAGCTTGGCGCCGCACTCGTTGCAGAATCGCGCCCGCAGGTGGTTCTTCGCGCCGCACTTGTTGCAGCGGTCCGCGAGCTTCCGCGACGGCATGGCCACGAACAGGCCGTTGTTCCCGTCGATGACCTTCAGGTCGCGGACGACGAATTCGTTGTCCAGCGTCACGGTGCAGTAGGCCTTCAGCCTCTGCCCGTTGTCCGGCACGAGCCGTACACGTATCTCAGTGATCTGCATGTTGCACCTCCGGCAACTGGTTGCCTGCCCCGGTTCGAAACGCCACGACTAGGGTCTCAACGTTCACTCCCTCGGCAATGCGGTCCGCCATCAGGCGGGCCTCGGCCGCGTCCTCGAACGCCGTGAACAGGGCGCTGCCGCTGCCGGTCAATACTACGCGTTGCCCGCAGATTCCCTCCGCCTGCTCCTGAATCAGGCCTACCTGCGGAAACAACTCGAATGCCGCCCCCTGCAAGTCGTTATAACACCGCGAGAGCCACCCCGCCGCCCCGCCCTCGTGCACCAGCTCCTGCCCGGCCGGACTGCTCTGGGGATTGTGGTCCCACGCCGTATACACCGCCGATGTGGGACATTGTACCGGCGGCACGATCAGCACGCAGTGCCCCGAAGGGCACCACGACAACGGCTCCACCCGCTCGCCTCGGCCGCTGATCCGGCACGCCCCGACATTCGACCTGACGAACATCGGCACGTCCGACCCTACCGTCGCCCCCACCGCCGCCAATTCCTCCGCCGCCAGATCCAGCCCGTGCAGCGTGTTCAGTACCAGCAGCGCCGTCGCCGCGTCGCTGCTCCCCCCGCCAAGCCCAGCCCCCGTCGGGATCCGCTTGTCCAGCACCGCGCTGAACGGTAAGTCCTTGCCCACGTGGTCGGCCAGGGCCTCGGCCGCCCTCAGTACGAGGTTGCGATGGTTCGCCGGGACCGAGTGCGTCCGGCCCGCAATGTGCAGCTCCTGACTGTTGCCATCCGCCGGGGAAAACAGGAGGGAATCGCACAGATCCAGAAATGCGACGACACTTTCGATATCGTGGTACCCATCGTTACGGCGTGACACCACACGCAATGACAGGTTGATCTTTGCAGGTGCCAGTCCCGCGATGACACTCATCGTCTGGATGCCTTCCTCAACAGCTGCGACCGCCTCTTCTACAGACTGATCACGGCCTCATGACCTGTTCGGCGGCTCCCTCGCAGGGCGAGCCATCCTTAACCGCGCGATGTCATGTCGATGCGGCCGGCTGCACTAGTGATTGTAGGATGTGTCAACAGCCGTTCAAGCTTAGGAGTTCTACTGCATTACGCTGCTCCGCTGCTTCCGTCACGGGCCCTGGAAACTCAATATCCTTTCCGAAAAACCCTTACAACCGATGCCGGAGACTACCATCGCCTCCCGCATCCTTGAACGTCGCGCCCTTGTGTCGCGGGCGATCGGACAGACTACTGACCCGCCGCGCGGTACACAGATAGGCCCCGCGGCGATCGCAACCGGAACATCCGCTACATCGGACCAGCAAACTCCAATATACTTCAAGTGAGCGTCGATTGCAACCGTGTCCCAGGGGCGCCCCGCATATTCGCAATGGCGTATTGGCCGCATAAGCTGTTTCTTGCGTATACATAAGCAGACCCTTGCATGGCCGGCCCGCGTTGCCATTGACCCGCCATACCTACGGTCTGGCGCCCGCTGTGAAGATGACCTTCTGGTTCCGGACATCCTTGCCCGTCCGGATCGTGTATTCGAACGTCCCCGGTCCGGCTGGCACCTCCTGCGTGTGACGCATCTGCTCCTTGCCCGATGTCCAGAAGTACGTAATCGAAAGCCCGGCACGGTCTTGCACTGGGTATGTACCATAGACCCGCAGGCACCGCACTCCGCTGGGGCTGTCAGCCCCGCAGGTCCGCACCCGGACATACGCTGTCTTGGCCTTCCACTTGCCCACCTCGGCTGTCCCGTACACCCACACCGCCCCCGTGCTGTTCTTGCCGGCCAGGTCGTCAGCCGTGGCGTCGATCTTGCCCAGCGGCTCCCACGGACCTTCCGGCTGACTCGCAACGACCAGGTCCCCCCGGCAGCCGGCCTTCGTCGGGGCCACCCATACCAGGCAGGCCGCCGCCGACACCGACTCAAGCGTCCGCCCCGCCGGGGCCGTCACCTTGTACACCAGGCTGCCCGTGCCCTCCTTGAGCTTCCACGCCGTCTTCTGGTCGTCCGCATAGCCCGACCAGGTCACTCCCTCGGCGGCCACGAAGCTGGCCGGGTCCGTCGCGTTCTCTTTTGTTGTAAAGTCTGGCGTCGCCTCGAACGCCCCCTTGCCGTCGGCCAGGTACTTGACCATCGTCGACCCGGCCTTGAGCTTCGGGTAGACCGCGCGGCACGTCGTCACGACTGTCCGAAGGTCCAGCCCGTCCAGGCCCGTCCCCTTGGCCAGCCTCACCCGCAGCAGGTACTGGCCGCGGCCCTTCACCCGGTCCGTGAAGTCGATCTTCGCGTCCTTCCCTTTGAGCGTGCCGATCGGCTGGAAGGTCAGCCCGTTGTTCACCGACACCTCCACCGGCACCTCGCCGACCGCCTCTGCCCGCAGCACCGCGCCGTACCGCGCCCCTCCAGCGCCGGGTCGGTATTGTCGATCGGCATCGCTGCGATCGTGTACGGGCTGAAGAAACTGAACGTTACGGCCCCGCCGTCCTCGGCCCGCAGGGCAGGGGAGTCCTTCCCGCTGACGACCCGCCCCTCGATCCGCACCGAGCCCTCCTTCCAGTCCCCGGCTGCCAGATTCGGCTCCCAGCGGTACAGGCCGTTGCCGTGCGTGGGCGTCTTCGAATTCCACTTGGAGAACTTGTTGTTGTACTGGCTGTCCTCCGCGAAGATCAGCGGCGTGGTATCGACGCAGTATTCCGGCAAGTCGCGGAGATAGTGCGCCCAGCTGCGCAGCGACCCCGGCCCGCCCTTGAGATTCGCGCCCCACCAGATCCGCCCGGGCAGTCCCATGTCCTGCGCCGCCTCGTCGCCGTTGAACCACCGCGTGAACGTCTCGCCCGTCTTGAGGCTGTACACCGCCGGGCACGCGCTGTACGCGCTGAAGTCAGCTCTGGTCCCCGCCGTGGTGGAAGTGCCCCACCTCGTCGCTGTCCCAGTAGAACTCGTCCGTCGCGAAGATCCCGTGCATCCAGTTCCAGTCCGCCAGCTTCCCGTTGGAATCGACGGGGCCCCACGTCAGTTTCGGCAGATACTTGCCGCCAAACACCGGCGCGTTCTCCAGCAGCTCCGGGTGCTTCGGCCCGCCCTTGGGGCCGAACGCCTCCTTGTACGGCAGCAGCTCCGCCGTCTTCGCGTCGTTGCTGCTGAACAGCAGCGTCATGGCATTCACGTCGAACGCCCGCCACTGGCCCCCGAAGTAGATCTCGTGGTTCGAGTCCCCCGGGATTCCCACCCGCCGGCTGCGCCAGTCCTTGCCCAGCGCCTTGCCGATCGCCCGGATCTGCGGCTCGATCACCCCGTGCAGTGTCCCGCACAAGGCGTACCCGTACGAGAACTGCCACCGCATCGCGTCGTTCTCGATGTCGTCGGCTGCGTACACCTCCCCCTTCGGGTCCGGCCGGGTCGGGTGCGCCTTGCTGTGCTCGCCGTATTTCGCCTGGTAGTAGCTGTGCAGCGGCGTCCACGAGGCCGGCGAGTAATCATGGATCGTGTGCGTGATCCGCCACAGCCACAGCTTCAGCGCCACGTCCCGCTCGCTGCCGCCCAACCCCAGCCCCCAGTCCCCGCTGTCGATGATGCTGCGGGCCAGCCGCTCCTGCGTCGAGTACGCCAGTTCGCCGGGATAGATCGGGTGGTCCGTGCGGACCTGCGGATTCCCCACCGCCGCTAACCCCCGGGACGCCAGGCAACCTACGGCAAGACTGACCAGAACGATAATACTGCGGCGCATGGAAATCCCTCCAGTCCGCGCAGGACAATGGGCACGCCAGCATGATGCCGTCTAACCACCCCCGCTGCAAGCACATGGGCTGCGCCACATGATCCGGACATGTCATCCCGCGGCGCGTATAATATGGAGATGGGCAATCCCATTGTGTCCCAATGGAGCCCGGTATTCGGGGTCAGACCCCTTCCCGGAAACGTTCGGACACCAGCGACAGCGCCGAAGTGCCAAGGAACCCGCGCACCCGGATGATGTTGCGGGGTCTGACCCCTTCGGGCCAATGGAGGCCGGTGTTATGAAGTACGCCTTCTTCCCTCTCGGTCTCATCGTGGCGGCCAGCCTGCTTGCAGCCCCCGCCCTCGGACAGGCCGCCGATGTCCAGGCCGCCGATCTCTCGGCCGGCTCGCAGACCCCTGCGACTCAGCCGACGGACCCGTTCGCCGCCCAGATCCAGGCCCTCCGCGACGCCCGCGATCCCTCGGCCGCGGTCGCCGCCTACGCCCGCGCCGTCGCCACGATCGGTCCCGACGCAGCTGTCCCGCAATCGCTGCTCGAAACCTACGTCCACCGCATGGTGCAGTTCTACATGCCCGAGGCAGCTGCTCAGCAGGCCCGCCTCCTGGTGTATCTCAACCCCGACGACGGCATCGCCTGGGGCGTGCTCGCCACCGTGGCCGCCCGCCAGGGACAGATGGCCGAGGCCATCGCCGACACCGTCCAGGCCGCCTCCCGCATGCCGGACAATCGCTTCGTGCAGGAGACAGCCGGCCAGGTCCTCGCCTGGTACGACCTGCACAAGCCCTCCGTCAGCGACTCGCTCCGCGACGCCATCGCCGCCGTCCGCAGCCGCCTCCAGGGCCGGCAGTCCTTCCTCACCGCCTACCAGGACGCTGCCGCCGACCTGGCGTCCGAGGGCCGCCCCCAGCCGACCACCCCGCCCCGCAACCTCGCACAAGCCCCAGCCACCCAGCCCTACGAGTCCGCCGAGCAAGTCTCGTCCGAGCCTATGCCCCAGCCGCTCTATTCCTACGTCTCGCCCGGCCTAACCGAGGGTCTGGCCCCCGAGGACTACATGTACGGCTACCCCGCCTACCCGCAGGGCACGTACTATCCATCGCTCTCGTACTACGCCCCCTACACTGCGCCCGACTGGTGGTGGTGGAACACCTGGTGGCCGTATGGGCCCTTCGGGCCATTCCATGGCAACACGACGGTCGTTGTGAACGTCCACGACCATGACCTGTGGCGGCTCGACCTCGGCCACCTGAACCTGCTGTTCCTCCGCCATGGCGACAAGTTCGCCCTCGTCGGCTTCGACCACGCCGGCGTCGCAGCCGCTGATGCCCGCGCCGTCGTGTCCAGGGACGTTGCCCGCCTGACCAATCGCACCGGTCTGTCCGGCCGGTCCAGTCTGGCTGGCCTCACAAGTCCCCGGATCTTCGCCCCCGGTCACGGTATGGGCCGCCTGACCTTCTCCCAGCCCGGCGGCGCATCAGCCCTCGCCCGCCGGCAGATCGGCGTCAGTGCAGCCGGCCGTGCCGTCCGGAATGGCGTCCCGCACATGGCCGATGTTCTACGGCCCGCCGTGGTTCAACCCGGCGTTCGCAGTTACCGGACCGACGTCTCCAGAGCCTCCCCGACGGCTGACGAAGGGCTGGTCCTGGACCGCTCCGGCGCTGCGGAGCTCCGCTCGCCGATCGGCTCGGCTGCCGGCTCTCTCACGATCAACCGCAACGTCATCGGCACCGGTTCGTTCGGCGCAGCGCCGCGGTTCTACGCCCCGATGCCCATAGCGCCTTCACGCATCGACGTGGGTCGTTCGATCTCGTCAGGCGCCTTCAGCGGCGGCTCCTCTTTCGCCGCGCCGTCCGTGCCCGGCCCCGTCAACGTCAGTCGTAACCTTGGCGGCAGCGCCCCGTCAGGCCACGCCGGTGGCGGCGGTCACGCAGGCGGCGGCCACCGTTGACACATTGTCATCGCAAGGCAGAGAAGGCCTCGCAGCTTGATCGCGATTGTCATTCCGAGGGTTATGGACGGACACGTGCGGGGATAACATCTCCCAAACCCGAGGAATCACGTCCACGCCCCCTTCTGCTCCTGTCATCCGCCGCTGTTGCCTTTGCTCAGCACTCAGGACTCAGCACTCAGCACTGTCGTTGCCGTTACTCCGCCGGCCCCTTCCACACGCTCCCGCCGAACGTCGTCACGTAGATCACCGAGTCATCCAGCGGATCGAAATGCACCCGCTGCAGCTGCGTGAACGGAATTCCGTCAAGGCTCTTCCACGTCTTGCCGTTGTCCTTGCTCAGCCACAACGTCCCGCCCTCCGGCTCCGGGTGCCAGCCGCACGTGGTCGTGTAGATCCACCCCTTGTGCCTCGGGTGGAACGTCGCGCCGAAGTGCGCGCCGCGCTTCCGCATCGCCAGCTCCCACGTCTTGCCGCCATCCGTGGTCCGCCACAACCCGCCCTGCTTCGGCTGCCCCGGCGCCCCGTCGCTGGCGCCGATGTAAATCACCCGGCTGTCGTCCGGATCGACCGCGTAATCCCGCGGGTACAGGAACACCTGCCCCGCGTTCACCTCCTGCCAGCTCGCCGCCCCGTCCGTCGACCGCCACAGCCCCACGCCCTTCTCGGTCAGCGGCCCGTTGGCCGGCACCCGCATCCCCGTGATCAGCACGAACAGCGTCCCGTCCTTGTGCAGGAACGCCTTGCAGACCCGCATGTTCTCAGGCTCGCCCAGCCCCTCGCTCGTCCGCTTCCACGTCGCCCCGTCGTCGGTGCTCTTGTACACGCCGTTGTCATACACCGACGCGTACAGCGTCCGGCGGCCCTTGGGACTCTTCGGGTCCACCACCACCGACAGCACCGGCCGCTCCGGCAACCCGTTCCGCAGCGCCTTCCAGTGGTCGCCGAAGTCCGTCGTCACGCAGACCCCGCCCGGCAGCGTGCTCTTGCCCGTGCCCCGCCAGATCGAGTTCTCGTTCGGGATGTCGTGGTGCCCGCTGAACGCCCCCCAGAACTTCCCCGCAACCTCCGGGTCGAACGCCAGTTCATACGTCGTGTTCACCCACGCCCGCGGGATCGGCATGTCCTCTTCCACGCGCTCGATATCCTCGGGCCGCCCGCTCGGGCCCCACCACCGCCACGTCTTGCCCCGATCCAGACTGCGCAAAGCCGATGTCGGTATAGCAGATGTAGTGCCGCTTCGGCTCGAACGGGTCCACGTAGTAGTTCCACGTCGTCGTGTTGACCAGCCCGTTGCACACCCACCGCGCCTCGGCGTCCTGGGTCGCCTTGTTCGCCTGCCGCGTGTGCTGCGGCAGCCACGTCTTGCCGCCGTCCTTGGTTGTGTAGAGGAACATCCCATCGCACCGGCTGACCACCTTCGGGTCAACCGGGCTGATCTCCATGGCGATCGGGCTGCCGCCGTGGCTCTGCTTCAGGTACAGCGTCTGCCAGTCGTAGCCGGCGTTGTGCTCCTTGAACCGCGGGTCGACGAAATACACGTCTGTCCAGCTCGCCCCGCCGTCCGTCGTCTTGTAGATCGTGTTGTGGTTCGGCGGGTAGAAACTCGTCCCCTGCGCACTGTACGTACGCGGTCTTCGGATCCACGTCGTTGGCCACGAAGAACCGATACTGCGGCAGGTCGCCCGCTGCCCACTTGCTGGCCCGCTGCGTCTGGACGTTGATCCGCGGATTCATCATCGGCTGCCACGACTCGCCCGCATCCTTGCTCACGTACACCCCGCCCGCCAGCTTACCCTCTTCCATCCAGCAGGGCAGGGCGGCATACAGCATCGTCACCTTGCCGTTCGATCCGCCGGCAAACCCCGTGATCGGCTTGCCTTCAGGCAGCCCCGCCGTCTTGCGGACGAACGTCCGCCCGCCGTCGGTGCTCTTGAAAACGCCCGCGTCCGTGCCCACCAGGTACGTCCGCCGGTCCTTCGGGCTGTCGTGCACGGCCACGAACTTCATCGCCCGCCCCGCTGTGCCCGCCGCCTGCGTCCAGTGCCCGCCCTCGTCGTCGGTGAACATCACCACGCCGACCTGCGTCCCGATCAGCATCCGGTCCGTAACCGGGTCGATGTAGATCCGTGTGATCGCGTCCTTATGCGGCTGCCGCGTGTCGTCCAGCGCCTGCCACGTCTTGCCGTTGTCCCGGCTGACCCGCAGCGCCGTCCCCGGACAGACCGCGTAGATCACGCCGACCTTGTTCGGATGGAACACCGGCGGCGAGCCCCGGAAATACGACGTGATCTGATCGCGGTGGATCATCGACCACGTTCGGCCGCCGTCGTGGCTGATGTACCGCCCGCCCATGTCCGACTCGGTCATCATCGTCTTGGGATCGTGCGGACTGAATGCCGGATTGGTCAGGCCGCCCCCGCCGCTCAACCCGATCGGCTCCCACCGCGCCTTCTTCGACTGCCCCGTGCACCCCGCCGTGACCGCCGCGATCGCCGCGATACACATCAGTCTGATGAACATGGCCTGCCCTCTGAATTGTCTGCCCGCCGTCCAGGCGATGCCCCCGACTATAGGCGACCCGCGACCACCCCGCAACACACTCGCGGGTGCCACCGGCAGCTTGCCTGCCAGTGCGGCTGTTGCCGGGTGCCATGGGCCTGGGGACGTGGCGTCGTTTGCCACGGACCAGGGCCATGCCTCTTGCCTCGACCGCGGTGTGGCGATTCGTTGTGGACCGCGCTCGCCTTTGTACAATACGTGTATGAAGACCGTACACCTGGCCTACGGAAAAACCGCCCTCGACGTGAACGTGCCTGACACCGCCGCCGTGCTCGTTGGCCAGTCCGTCGAGCCGATTCCGCATCCCCACTTGGCCATCCTCGACGCCATGGACCGTCCCATCGCCAGCCCGCCGCTGGCCGACCTTCTCGCCGCCCGTAAGCCCCGCACCGTCGCAATCACGATATCCGACATCACCCGCCCCGTCCCCAACCGCGTCTTCCTGCCGCCACTGCTGGACCGCCTCAACGCCGCCGGCATCGCCGACTCACAGATCGTCATCATCATCGGCACCGGCATGCACCGCCCCAGCACCCCCCGGGAGCGCGACCTCCTCCTCGGCCACGACCTCCTGCGCCGCGTCGAGGTCATCGATCACGCCCCCGGTGATCCCGACGCCCTCGTCCGCATCAGCGACGATCCCCCCGTCGCCGTCAACCGCCGCTTCGTCCAAGCGGATCTCCGTATCGTGACCGGCTACATCGAGCCGCACTTCATGGCCGGCTTCTCCGGCGGCCGCAAGGGCGTCTGCCCGGCCCTAGTCGACCTGGCCACCATCCAGCGCTTCCACGGCTACGCGACCCTGGCCGACCCCCGTGCCGACAACGGCGTGCTCGATGGCAATCCTTGCCACAGCATCGCCCTGGCTGTCGCCCGCAAGGTCGGCGTGGATTTCCTGCTCAACGTGGCCATCACCCGCGACCGTCGGGTCGCCGGCATCTACGCCGGTCACCTCGAGGCCGCCCACGAGGCCGGCTGTCGCGACGTCGCCCGCTGGACCTCCGCCGAGGTCCGCGATCCGTACGACCTGGTCGATCACCAGCGGCGGTGGCTACCCCCTGGATGCCACCTTCTACCAGACCGTCAAGGGAATCTGCGGCGCCCTGCCGGCCCTGGCCGCCGACTCCACGCTGCTGATCGCCTCCGAGTGCTCCGAGCAGCTCGGCTCGCAGGCCTACACCGACCTGATGGTCTGGTACCGCAACGACTGGCGCTGCTTCCTGGCCGACATCGCCTCCTCCGGCGAAACCCGGCTCGACCAATGGGAGTTCCAGATGCAGGCCCGCGTCCTCGAGCGGATCGGCCTCGACCGCCTCCTGCTCGTCAGCGACGGCATCCCCGCCGACCTGCAGTCCTGCCTGGCCGCCACCCCCATTCTCGGCCCCGGCTCAGCCCGGCAGCGCCTCCGGCGAACCGTCGATGAGCTCCTCGCCCGCAACCCCCGTGCCCGCGTCGCCGTCATCCCGGACGGCCCCTACACGATGCTTCAGCCCGCGCACTGAGCCGCGTCGCTGACAACTGACTACTGCCTCACGACCACCTTCGCTTCCTCCACTGCCGTCGCCTTCCCCGTCCTGATCGTCCTTCCCACCACCACCGCCCCGGCTGCGCACAGCACCGCCGCTACCACGCACGCCACGTCGTACGTGCCGGTCCGGCCGAAGACCCACGCCGCCGTCGTCGGACCGCAAAGCCCCGCGAAGGCATATGCCGAGAACACCACCCCGTAGATCGCCCCCATCCTTTCGGTGCCCCACACCCGCGCGACCTCCGCCGGGTACAGCGAGAAGTTGCTCGCGTAGAAGAACCCAACGCACGCCGCCAGCACGTAGAACATCCAATCGACCATCCGCCGCTGCGCCGTCGCCGGTCCGCCATTCTGCCGCCGCGCCGCTTCCCGTCACGGTGCCCTCCCGACCCGTCCCCGCCGATATACCACCTGGCTGCGCCGCCTGCACCCGTGCGATCGCCGCGATACTCGGCGCCGTCTGCTTCTTCGCCATCGGCACGTCCGCAAAGCCCGGCACCGCAAGCATCGCCATGCCCTGCAGCACCAGCCCCGCGATCATGCTCCGCCGACCGCCGATCCGGTCGCTGATCCACCCCCACGACACTCGCCCGCCCGCGCTGCACACGTTGAACAACATGATCCCCACCGCCGCCGCCGCGATCCCCTTGGCCGCCCCGATCTGCTTCATGTTCGTGACGACCATCACCCCCGCCAGGCTGCCGGCGAAGAACCCGCCGAACAGCCCCCATAGCCGCCGGTCCCGCCACGGCATCGCTTGCTCCGGCCGCCTACGGGCCGTCCTGCCCACCCGGCTCCCCGGCGGTAGCGACAGGCTCAGTGCCCCAGCTACGATCACGATCCCCACCACCACGCCCAGCCACGTCAGCAACAGGTCCACCAACGTCCCCGCAACAGTCGCCCCGCCGACCTGGACGCTTACAAGCTGCGCCCGAACCACCCCAGCGCCCGCTGCAACCATGCCGGCGCCCCGGTAAACAGCAGCCGCTCCGCTACCCACGTGATGCACACGGCCCCCAGCCCGTACCCCGACACTGCCAGCCCGCTGATCAGCCCCTTGCGCGTCGGGAACCACTTCACGCACGTCGCCAGGATGCACGGGTAAATCGCCCCCAGCCCCACTCCCGGCATCAGTCCCACCAGCAGGAGCAGCTGCCAATGCGCTGTGCGCAAACGCCCCGCCCAGGGCATACCCCCCGCCGTACAGCAAGCCCCCCGCTACGCTGATCAGCCGCGGCCCGAACCGGTCCTGCAGCCACCCGCTCAGCAGCGTCGTGAATGCGAACGCCGCCGTCGAAGCGCTGTAGAAACTCATCGCCTGCCACGGCTCGATCGTGTACTGCTCCTTGATCGCCGCTGCGAACACGCTCCAGGCATACGTGCAGCTCAGGCACATCTGCGCCAGGAATGTCATGGCCAGCATCATGTAACGATTCACTGCGCGGTCCCTCGCCAACTCATCGACAGCCGGTTCACCTTGGCCTGCCGAACCACAAACGTCTACCACATCGGCCGTGCAACGTAAAGATTGCCAACTCCGTCCTGCCAATCCTGTTGGCCCCGCTGCCAGTTCCTGCTATCATGGGTCCCGTCGGCCCGGTGTGTCGTCCCGAGCCGCCGCGAGGAAGAGGGTCCCGCCCGCAATGATTTGCTCCACTGCTGCACCGATCCCTCTGGCTGGCTATTGCTTGCAAGACCACGGAGTTCGTTCCCATGGGTGTCCTGCTTCTCGTGAGCCTGGCGATGATCAACATCCCTGCGTACCGCGTGATCGGCCGGCTGCTCTTTGGCCGACAGGAGCGTCTCCTCGAAGCTATCCACCTCTGGGCTAGCCTCGAAGCGCTCCGCAACCCCGGCTTCGCGACCGAGGCCTCCGGCGCCGACATCCGCTTGGCCGCTTTCACGGGCGCCAGCGCCGCCCTGGTCCTGGCCGAGTTCCTCCTCCTGGCCGAGTACGTCTTCCGCCTGGTGCTGTAGGGCCCGCCCAAAGGAAACGGCCCGGGCGGCAGCGCCACCCGGGCCGGAATCGCCCCGTCATACCTCGCGACAGTCTCATCCCACCGCCTTCTTCGCAGCCCGCCCGGGCCTTTCGAAGCATCGAGACAGGTGCGCCTCCGTCGGCGGCCGCGTGAACATCGACACCACGATCGCCGCCAGGATCGACAGCGGCAACGCTACGAACATCGGGTCCATGACCGGCCAGTTCGGGTGCCGGAACAGGATGCTGTTGGGATGGATCCCGCCGCCGACGTCCGGCGTGAGGTACCGCACCAGCCCGATCGAGCCCGCCTCCGCCTCCTTGACCAGCAGGATCCAGAACGCCGTCACGATAAACCCCACGATCATCGAGGCGATCGCCCCGGCCTTGGTGATCCGCCGCAGGAACAGGCCGCCCACGAATGCCGGCAGGAACGCCGACGCGCACAGCCCGAACCAGATCGACGTCGCCCGCGCGATGAAGTATCCCCCCGCGCAAAGTAGCTGATTACGATCGCCACAATCAGCCCCACGATGATCCCGATCCGCACCACGTGGATCGTCTTCTGCGTCGCCGACCCCACGTTGCCCGCCAGCTGGTCGAACACGTCTCGTCCCATCGCCGTGCCCAGCGTGTGATACTGGCTGGACATCGTGCTCATCGCCGCCGATAGCAAGGTCAGCAGGAAGATCACCTTGAACCACCGCGGCATTGCGCTGGTCACAAACGTGGGAATGATGCTGTCCGGGTTGAACATCCAGATCTTCTGCACGTCGTCATAGACTACCGCCCGCGTGAACCCCGTCGCGTTTGGACGGACCTCCACCTCACCGCCCGGCAGCGACTTCACCTCCGCCTTCGGCATGATCTTCTCGAACGGCGTGCCCGGCAGCCCCGTCTTGACGATGTGCGTGTCTTCCCGGCCGTCGCCCAGCGTGTCGATGTGCATCACCACGCACTTGATGATCGCCGGCTTTTGCCCCGGTTCCTTCTTGGCCACGATATCCAGCGTGTCTTCCCGCAGGATCTTCCCGCGGACCACCTCGTACTTGTTGAAGTACACGTTGCTCAGGGCGCCCACGGTAAAGGCCACGCCCGTCATCATCAGGATGAACGAACCGCCGATCGCCAGTGCCCGGTTCACCTCACGCTTGCTCTTGACCGTCAGGAACCGGATCACCAGCTGCGGCTGTGCCAGCACCCCGATGCCCACGCCCATCACCAGCGTCCCGATCACGATCCACCACAGGTTGTACGGCGACGGCTTGCCGCTGGCCGGGTCCACGCCGTCCCAGCCCCAGCCGAACGCCGGCATCGCCGTCCATCCCCTGTGCCCGATCGCCTTGAACCCCGCGAATACCTGCCCCTTCATCGCCGTCAGGTCCTGGTGCCCCTGCAGCACGCCGCCGGCCGAGTAGTACGCGAATATCAGCAGGAACAGCATGCCGAGCGTCATGATCGAGCCCTGCAGCGCGTCGGTGTACAGCACGCCCTTCAGGCCCCCCCAGAACACGTAGGCCGCCGTGACCACGGCGAAGATCAGCAGCGCCAGCGGATAGTTGATGTTGAAGGCCGTCGCCAGGAACTCCGTCCCCCCGATCATCACCGCCGCCGCGTACAACGGCATCACCACGAAGATCACCAGCCCCGCGAATACTTGGATGAATTTGCTGTCGTACCGTCGGCCCAGCAGCTCCGGGAACGTGTGCGCATCCAGCCGGTGCCCCATGTGCCGCGTCGGACCGCCCAGCACCACGAACGCGATGAAGATCCCCACGAAGATGTTGCAGAAGGTCAGCCACAACAGGCTCATCCCGAACATCGCCGCCACCCCGCCAAACCCCACGATCGCACTGGTCGAGATGAACGTCGAGCCGTAGCTCATCGCCATGATGAACGGATGCACCTTCCGCCCGGCTACCAGGTAATCCGCCGCCGACTTCGTGTGCCGGTACCCCAGCCACCCTAGGTATGCCACCGAAGCCAGGTACAGGACCACCAGAGTCACGTCGTACAATCCTACGCCCTGCGCCAGCAACATGACGCCTCCTTACGGAATACACCGTTACGGGTCCTATCCGACCCTCGCCGCCGGCCTCTGCGGGGTGGGCACGGCCCACCGTTTCCCTGGCCGGGTGCCACGCCTGCGGTGTTTGCAGGCGTGCAGCTATGTAGCGTGCCGCTGCCCACCAAGGCCCATGCAGCCTGTCTGCATGGGTCGCCGGGTGCCACTGGCAGCTCGTCTGCCGGTGCGACCCTTCTTGAGCCGGCTCTTACAGGTCCTGCTCAGCCTTGTCCTGCTCCGCCGCCCACCGGACGTCCGCGGGCTCGACCGTCTCGTCCCCGCGGTTCCAGTTGACGATGCCGTACACCACGCACAGGATCGTGCTCAGGATGCACAGTAGGTACGCCAGCAAGACCCATTTGTCCTCAATACCCAGCATGACTAGACCTCGCGGCCTAAGAGTCGGCCAATGGACACGCGTGCGGATGCAATGCATACGCCAGTAGACAAAACACATTTGAATGGTGGCGCGGTTGTAATGTCCTCGAAATGAAATGTCAAGCAGGACCCAACGTGACTTTTCTGATAGGCCGCCCCTGAACCTGGGGCGTAGATTGGCCACTCTACCTAGAGTGCCGACCCTAAGGCTACCTGGGGCGAGGGTTGGCCCGGGCCGGGCGTTGCCCGTCACCTTGACCCACGGCACCACCCGCAAGTCCTATGGGCTTCCTGATCCGGTCACTGGCTTGTCTTCTCAGGTTTCTGCCTGGCCCATTCCGGCAATACTGTCGGGATCCGCTCCGACCACTTGCGGTCCAGACCTACCGAATCGCCATACGCCAGAAGCTCCGCGTGCGACGACCGATCAGATACCTTGGCCCAGAACACCCGCCCAGCCAGGATCACGCACAGGTCGTCGCCTTCCCAGAAGTGGGCATACCAGTGGGGTCGGATTGCCTTCGCAAGGTCCGGGAGTAGGGCATGCAGCTGGGCCTCGTCGACCTCGTACCACCGTACGTGCCAGACCGTGGCCTCCGGGTCGTTCGGCATCTGCGAGACCTTCTCCGCCATGGCCGCCAGGCCCGCGATGACCGACTTGTCCTTGAGACTCTCCTCGATGATGCATCCGACGAATTTGCGCATGGCTCTTCCTGCAAGTGTAGCTGCGTTGGAACGACTTTGGCCAGCGACGCCGCTGGCCATACGCCTCCATTGTCTCGCCTGAAGGAAAGACACGTATCTCGCGCTGTCACTGGCTTAAATGTACGGCATTTGTTAGGGTATGTCAAGCAGAAACCGACAGCCAGCGGAAAGTCACTTCATCCCGAACTTCCGCAACTGCGTCAGCGCCCGCCGCAAATCCGCCGGCAGCGGTGCCTCCACCAGCATCTCTTCCTGCGTCCCCGGATGCCGGAACCGAAGGGTATGCGCGTGCAGCGTCAGCCGCTCGATCAGCGGGCTCTCCGCCTTGCGGCTGCTCGGTTTGTAGTGCGGTTTGAACTGCGACAGCAGCAGCGCCGCACCGCCCCCATACACCTCATCCACCGCCAGCGGCAACCCGAGGTGCTGCAGGTGCACCCGGATCTGGTGCGTCCGTCCCGTGATCGGCCGGCACTCCAAGAGGCAGAACTGGCTGTACCGCTCCAGCACTCGCCACCGCGTGATCGCCCGCTTCCCCGACGGGTCCACCCGGTACCGCCCCGCTTGCCCCGATGCCGCGATCCGCTGGTCGATGATCCCCGATTCCGCCGCTGGCTGGCCCGCTACCAGGGCCAGGTACTTCTTGGTGACCTTGCGCTTCTGGAACTGCTCGGACAGCGCCCGCTGTGCATCGATGTGCCGGGCGATCAACACCACCCCGCTGGTCTGCCGGTCGATCCGGTGCACCAGCCGCAGCTCCTGTTCCTCCGACAGCTCCGGCTTCTGCCGCAGCGTCTGCAGCATCCCGCCCCGCCCGCTGCGGTCCGGCACCACCAGCACCCCAGCCGGCTTGTTGACCACCAGGATATCCGCATCCTGGTGGAGGATCACAATCTCCGCCCGTGTCTTGTCTTTGCTCACGTCGTGCCTACTTGCTGGTCTTGATCCACGCAAATCCCCCCGAGCGGTTCTCTGGGTCCGCGTACGGCAGGACCGTCCCGCCCGCGATCTGCGGCAGGTGCCCCCGCGCGACGGTCTCGCCGATAACCGTGCCCAGTACCGCCCCGAACAGCACGTCGCTGAACATGTGCTGATGGTCGTCCATCCGCTCGAAGCCCACCCAGCCGGCAAAGGCGTACATCGGCACGCCCACCAGCGGGCCGTACGACTCGTTCAGCACCGCCGCCAGGGCGAACGAACTCGAGGTGTGGCCGCTCGGCCAGGAGAAGTGCTGCCCCTGCGGCCCCTCCGTGTCCGCCGCGCACGCCTTCAGCATCACCGTCGACAGGTCCGTGATGATCAGCGCGGACAGCAGGTTCTTGCCAACGTTGTAGGTCTTCAGGTCCTTGAACTCGTAGCCCGCCAGGTACCAGACCCCCGCGATCGCCAGATGCAGCGGCGGGTAGCCCGTCGCATTGGCCGCGTCTCCCCACCCCTGCTTGCACGTCCGCGACTCCATGAACTTGTCGTTGAACGTCCAGTCCACGTGCTGGTGTACCGCGATCGATGCCCCGCCCGCCGCCAGCAGCAGGCCCAGGTTCAGCGGGCTGGTGTAGACCAGCTTCGTGTCCTCCCACAGCCACCGCGGCGCGCTCCACAGGTCCTCCTTGATGCTGAAGACCGGTGTCTCCGCCTGCTGCTCCCGCACCGCCGTCCGGTCCACCGGCCCCGGCTCCAGGGCCGGCGCCGTCTCCGCCTGCGCCAGCGTCACCGGCGCTACCTTGATCGTCTCCGGCCGCCCCGTCCCGGTGTACCGGTACGGCAGCCCCGTGCTCGCCGCCTGCGATGGATACGCCGGCTCCGCCAGCTGCGCCTCCCGCCCCCGCTGCTCCGCTGCCGCCAGCGCCCCGCCCAGGTCGTCCCCGGGGCTGGCAGCCTGGCCTTTCGACGCCGGCATCAATGCAACCAACATCCCGGACACCGCCGCGATGCGGATACACCTGGCGAACATACGTCGCGTCTCCTCGCTACCTGGCGGGTACCACGGGTGCCTCGTTTGCGGGTGTGCCCTTCTCTGTCCTGGCTCAGCGCTCAGCACTCAGGACTCACCTACCTCCTCGCCTGCCCCCCCGCCTTGCCCGTCCCAGCCGGCTGCGTATACCGCTCGAGCAGCGCAGCCAGCTTCGGCTGGATCGGCTTGAGCTCCAGCGACCGCTGCCAGTGCTGGATCGCTCGCTCCCGCAACGACTCGTCTCGCGGCCCCTCCTGCGAAATGTAGCGGGCCATCATCACCGTGCCGATCCCCGCATGCGCGTCCGGGTCCGGCCCCGACTCGATGGCCGCCCGGTACTCGTCCTCCGCATCCTCGTACTTCTTCTGCAAGAACAGGCAGTACCCCAGCTGCCGGTGCGCCGCCGCGCATGTGCGGTCCATCATGATCGCTCGACGGACCGCCTGCTCCGCCAGGTGCGGCTGTTGCTGACGCACGTAGCACGTCGCCAGGTTCAAGAGGATCCGCGTCTCCGTCGGGTTCTGCTCGATCGACTCCAGGTACGACCGGATCGCCAGGTTGTTCTGCCCCTCCACCTCCTGCGCCACCGCCAGGTTCTGCAGCGCCTCCGCGCTGGACGGGTCGATCGCCAGCGCCCGCCCGTAGTATTCCTGCGCCTGCCGCGTCTGCCCCAGCTGCAGGTAGCAGTTCGCCAGCTCCAGGTTCGCCCGGAAGTTGCCCCCGTCCAGGTCGCACGCGTACACGTACGCCCGCGCCGACTCCGCGATCTGCCCCAGCCACCGGTACGCCTGCCCCAGCCGCATCGCGTAATCGAACTCCGCCGGACTGGCCTTCAGCGCCTGCGCGTAGTTTTGTTTGGCTGCCGAGAAGTCCCCCTTGCCCGCCTCGATGTCCCCGATCTTGGCGTACGCGAATCCGAACGACGGGTCCTGCTCCGCGGCTAGCCGGAATTCGCGCAGCGCCTCCTCGGTCCTGCCCGCCTCCAGCGATGCCATCCCGTCCTGCGCGAGCACGACCGCCTGGTGCTGCTGCGTCGACTGGCACCCAGCCGCCAGCAGGACCACGGTGCCGCACAGAATCCATTCCCGGCACAACCTTCCAGGCATGCGTCTTCCCTGCTTTCTGACTACATACGGATCGCCCGGTAGTATCCAACGATAACCCGTCCCGGTCAACGTGAGGGACGAGGGGCGGGGGGCGAGGGGCGAGGAAAGACAAGTGTGACCCCCGCCCCTGTCCTCCGCTGTTTGCCCCGCGCCCTCGTCCCTCGCCCCCCGCCCCCCCCACGTCGTTGACTCACCCCCCACTGCGACTATGATTGTGACGGCTCCGGGCTGTCTTGTCGGTCGGCACTATGTAAGTGACTACGGATCAGACACATAGACTTGCGTGCAGGGCGGCCGTATGAAGGTATTGATTGCGATACCCGTCCACAACGAGGAGAAGTACCTCGCAACCATCCTCGACCAGGTTCGCCGCTACGCCCGGGGCTCTGACATCCTGGCCGTCGACGACGGTTCCACCGACCGCTCCGCCGAGATCCTCCGCGCCAATCCCGACATCGCCGTCCTGACTCACGAGACCAACGCCGGCTACGGCAAGACCCTCGCCGACGCCTTCGCCTATGCCGACCAGCACGACTACGACTGGGTCATCACCCTCGACGCCGACGAGCAGCACGACCCTGCCCGCATCCCCGACTTCATCGCCCTGGCCGCCCGCGACGATTGCGACATCATCTCCGGTTCCCGCTATATGAAAGAGCAATCTTCCTACGAGCAGGTCCCCGGCGACCGCCGCCAGATCAACTACCTCATTACCGTCCTGCTCAACAGTATCCTGTCCATCTGCATGACCGACTCCTTCTGCGGCTTCAAGGCCTACCGCGTCGCTGCCCTCCGCAGACTCCGCCTGACCGTGGCCGGCTATGCATTTCCGATACAGTTCTGGGTCCAGGCCGTCCGCGCGGGCTTGCGAATCCGCGAGATACCCGTCAAGCTGATCTACCACGACCCGACGCGGCGCTTCGGCGGCGGCCTCGATGACGCTACCATCCGCCTCCGCCATTACGTCGAGGTCCTGGCCAGCGAACTGACCGACCCCGTCGGGCCGGTCCTCGTACCTGAGGGGAGTGCGTTCTATTGTCCATGCAGCCGGTGCTAGACGACAGGGATCTGGCGACCCCGCCCGGCCACGGCGATACCCTCGTCGCGCCTGCCCCGCACCTCCTGCCTGACCTCGTCGCCGCCAACCGCCGCTACCTCGACGCCCACGAACTCCCCGTCCTCGACCTCTCTTCCCTCGACTGCCGCCGCCTCGCCCGAACCCACCTCCACCCCGACCTGCTCGATCGCCCCTGGATCGTCACCGGCCACCAGCCCGAGTTCACCCACCCCGGCGTCTGGGCCAAACACGTCGTTACCCAGCGCCTCGCCGACCGCCTCGGCGGTGTCCCAGCCAACCTCGTCGTCGACCACGACGCCGTCAAGAACACCGTGCTGCTCGTCCCCTCAAAGCCGGACGGCCGCTACCATGCCGTAGCCGTCCCCTTCGGTCCCTACCGCCCGGGCGAGCCCTGGGAGTCCCTGCCGCCCCTCTCGCCTGCCCAGCTCGACGACTTCGCCTCTCGCGTCCGCGCCGCCTACGGACCGCGCTACGACGCCAGCCTCATGCCCGAATTCTTTGCCGCGACAGCCGCCGTCCCCGAGCCCGCCGATTGGGTCGACCAGAAGGTGACAGGCCGCCGCGCCCTCGACGCCCTCTTCGGCATCCGCATGCTCGAAACTCGTGCCCACGATGTCTGGGGCGGACCGTTCCTGGCCCAGATGCTCCTCGACGCCGAACGCTTCGTCGCCTGCTACAACGACGCCCTGGACGACTTCCGCCGCAGCCGAAACATCAAGGGCACCCTCCATCCCATCCCCAATCTCGTGCGCCGCGCCGATCGCCTAGAACTGCCCATCTGGGCCGTCCGCCCGGACCTTCCCCGCCAGCGCGTCTTCTGCGCGCCGCGCCGCCGACCGCATCGACCTCTTCGCCGAAGACGACCCCATCGCCAGCCTCGCCGCTTCCGACCTCCGCCGCTGGCACACCGCCGAGCCGGTCCTCGCCGAATCCGTCTCCGCCGGCCTGCGCCCCCGTGCCCTGACCCTCACGATCTGGGCCCGCCTCTTCCTGGCCGACCTGTTCATCCACGGCATCGGCGGGGCCAAGTACGACCGCATTACCGACATCCTCATTCGCCGCTACTACAACATCGAGCCGCCAGCGTTCTGTTGCGTCTCCGCCACGCTCCGCCTGGACCTGCCCGCCCACCCGGTCAGCCCCGACGACCTCCGCGACGCCCGGCACCGCCTCCGCGACGTCCGCCACAACCCGCAGCGCTATCTGCCGATCAGTCCCCGCCTCGAACCCCTCCTCGCCGAGCGGACCGACCTGCTGGCCCGCGGCGACGACCTCCGCCGGCGTAGCCCCCACGACCGCTTCACCCGCCGCCACGTCTTCGATCGGCTGCACCAGGTCAAACGCGACCTGCTCACCGCCGATGGCCAAATCGTCGAGCAGGCTCGCCGTCCAGCGCGACCGCATCGCCCGCGACCTCGCCGAAAACCGCGTCCTCAAAGGCCGCGAGTACTTCATAGGCCTCTTCCGCCGCCAGGACCTCCAGCTCCTCTGCGATGCCCTGCCGAGGTTCTGATCGGTTATACTGTCCCAATGTCTTCGATCCGGCCCAGCCGGATCGACCGGTCGTACAGGAATAAGGAACCAGACCATGCGAAGTCTGCCCCAACCGTCTCCCCGTCACCGTGACCGCCCTGGCCGTCCTGACGGGTCTCCTCCCGACCGCCTCCGCCCAGTCCGCTACCCAGTCCCGCAAGGTAGTCCAGGAAAAGTCCCCCGCCCTCGTCACCGTCAAGTTCATCCTCAAGGTCAAGGCCGGCGGCAAAGAGACCGAGTCCCAAGCCGAGATCAACGGCTTCATGATCGACCCCGCCGGCCTGGTCCTCTGTTCCAGTACCCACATGGGCGGCATCGGCGCGGTCATGCGCACCATGGGCCGCGATATCAGCACCACGCCCACCGAGGTGAAGGTCCTGGCTGGCGACGACACCGAAGGCCTCGACGCCAGGATCCTCACCCGCGACACCGACCTCGACCTGGCCTGGGTCCAGATCAAGGACCCCGGCGACCGCAAGTTCGCCTTCATCGACCTGTCCGACTCCGCCGAGGGTCAGGTCGGCGACCCCGTCATCGGCATACGCCGCATGACCAAGTACTTCGACCGCACAGCTCGTCTACACCAAGACCGAGATCGCCGGCATCGTCAAAAAGCCCCGCAGGCTGTACATGCCGATCGACGTCCTGCCCCTCTCCGACGAGATCGGCCTGCCGGTCTTCACCCCCGAAGGCAAGGTCCTCGGCGTAGCCGTCCTGCAGGGCCTCAACGAGCAGGACCAGGACCAGGGCGCCATGCCAACCGCAACATGACCCTCCGCGAACTCACCTGCGGCCTGGTCCTGCCCGCCGCCGACGTTGTAGAAGCCACCAAACACGCCCGCGAGACCGCCGCCACCCAGGCCGCCAGCTCCGAACCCGCCGCCTCCGAGCCAGCCGAGTCGAAGCCAGCCGCGGCGCAGCCAAAGGCCAAGCCGGAGGCGAAGGAATGACAAGATGACAAGGTGACCGGGTGACAAGGTGAAACGCCAGCCCGTAGGGTTCGGGGTTCAGGGTTCGGGGAAATGGCAACTGCAATGCCGGGCGCCTGCCCCTTTCGCCTGGTCCGGTGAATGTGTTTCTGCGGCTTCATGTCATGGTGAGGGTGCTCCCTTGACTACGGAGTGGGGGTTGGGCATGTCGATGCCGTAGATGCGGCGGATGCGCTCTTCGAGGGGCAGGCCTGATCTCTGCTCTCTCTTCGAGACCTCCTTTCGCTTCTGGGCGATTCGGTCGTAGGTGTAGCGCTGCTGGGCGATCTTCTGGGCCTGCAGGCGGGCGAAGGCCTGCTGGTGAACGACAGACAAGGAGACACGGAGACAAGGAGACAAGGAGCAACAGCAACGATAGTCCTGAGTCCTGAGTGCCGAGTCCTGAGCGACGACAGACAAGGAGACACGGAGACAGGGAGACAAGGAGCAACAGAAACAGCGATCCGAAGAAACACAAGCAACAGAAACGGAAGGGGGAACAGAAAGGGTGTCCATGAGCCGTTGCGTCCGGCCGGCACCTGCCGCGTCAGACCTACTGGTCCGGTGCACAGAGCCATCGGCTGGGAGTGTACTGCCGATGGTACGGACGCTGGTGCCTAGGCGTTGGCCGAGCTGCGTCGGCCGGTACGTGCACGCCGGCTGGAAGCCCTGGGCCAACAGGGACCGAATACACCGGTCCACCTCCTGCTGGACGGCAGGGGCGAGGGACGAGGGGCGAGGGGCGAGTGAACAACCACGACCCTCACCGTCGCCACGGCTCCTGCCGCGGGTATACTCCCCTGCAGGGATTGAAGCGAACGGTACAAACGTCTGGTTTGGCGACGCAACGGCTCGCGGAGAACGGTCCAGTTCGCCTTTGGACTGCTTCCTTTGGAACACCGGACACTCCTTCAACGACAGTAGCCAGTTGTCAGTTGCCGGTTGTCAGTAACGGCAACAACGGTAACAACACAAACAACAACAGCAAACAGCGCACAGCAACAGCAACAACCACGTACTTCGCCCAGGACTCGTCTTGCTTCGCCCATCTGCTCGCCCATGTTTCGCCTCTTGAGGGGTGCCGATCCTTCGTGCTACCCCTCTACCTATATATAAGGCGTTGCCCGCTACGCCGGGCGGGGGTGAAATGGGGACTTGCGAACGCGGGGCAGCGCGGGGGTAGCCGGCTAGGGGTGGCTGGGCCGGGGGTTGGCATGCCGGAAAAAAAAGTGCAGGGATTTTCGGCGTGGGCGTGGGAGGCGGGCCTGTGCACATGGTGTGGCGTCCGTGGCGGACAGGGGGGCGAGCTCGGGGTCGAAGTACCGGGTGCTACCCGAAGGCGAAACGAGTGATGGCCCCGAATCTCAACGCCGAAACGAGTGATGGCCCAATCCTGTTCGGCACAGGAATTGCTTAGCATAAGCGCCGGCCATGTCCGTGTATAGCGCCACCTTATTGGCGCCCGGGCGAAAGCGCGTGCATGATCTTCTGCATGAGCGCCAAGCGAGAACCGGTCACGGAAGATCGGCTCCGGAACTTCAAATACTTCGGCAAGATCCTGCCCTTGCTGGATCGGCTGCACGACGCCGGCACCGGGCGGGACAAGGCGGGCAACCGCATCCTGCACTTCGATCAGTACATCGCCCTGCAACGGCTGTTCTTCTTCAATCCCGTTATCAGCAGTCTGCGAGGCCTGGTCCAGGCTTCTCACCTGCGCAAGGTCCAGCAGGAACTCGGCGTTTCGGCGACCAGTCTGGGCAGTCTCAGCGAGGCCGCCAGCGTCTTTGACGCCGAGTTGCTCAAGCCGATCATTGCCGAACTGGGCGTGCAACTGCGGCCGCTGACACATGACGCTCGCCTGGACGACCTGCCGGGGGTGCTCACGGCGGTCGATGGCACGGAACTGACGGCCCTGGCCGCGTTGGTCGAGGTGGGCTGGGAGGGACGCGGGGTCAAACTGCACACCCACTTCGAGCCGCTCAAGGGCGTGCCGGCGGACATGGACCTAAGGCGTCGTGACAAAATAACATGACCAATTAACTACATGGGAACGATCGTATAGTTCCAGTCGCCATGGAAGCCAGCCGGAAGAAGGTTGACGTTGGCCAGTTCCTTGGCGGTAACCTTCTTGCGTGTGGGATAGTGACGTCGGTCGAGGGCGGCTTGGACCTGCAGGCCCGCCGTCGTGGTCGTGCTGGCGATGAGTTTGACGATCACCTCGTGGCTGACCAGCGGCCGACCTCGCCAGTTCTGGGTGATATGGCAGAAGAGCCGATGTTCGATCTTGTTCCATTTGCTGGTGCCCGGCGGCAGGTGGCTGACCGTTAGCCGCAAGCCGGTGCGATTGGCCAGTTTTTGCAGCGCGACCTTCCACAAGCGGCAGCGGGCGCCGTTGCTGCCGCCCCCGTCGGCCGTGATGTACAGTTGCTTGGCACGAGGATATCGCGCGTGGCCCATCTTCGACCACCATCGTCCGATGGCGGCGGCCGCGAACTCGGCCGTGTCATGATCGATCCCTACGCTGACCCAGGCTTCGTTGCGGGTCAGGTCATAGACGCCGTAGGGGACGGCCTTGCCCAGATCCTTGTCCAGGAAGTCGTGAACCCGGACTTCCAGAGGTTGGCCCTTGGGCCGCCATTCGCGGCCAGCGTTGCGGAAATCCCCCACCAGTTCCTTCTTCTTGGTGTCCACGGAGATAACCGGCTGGCCCTTCCGCTGAAAGACCCGCACTTGCCGACTGATGTACTCGAACTGGGCGTTGCGGTCCGGATGGTCGCTCCCTTCGCGGACTTTGCGATTGCTCTGGAGGCTGTAGTCCCACGCCCGCAGGAGCCGGTCCACGGTACGGTAACTGGCCGGGCAGCCCCGAGCAGCCAGTTCTTCCGCCAACTTCCGTGTGCTCTTGCAGGTCCAGAGGATGGGAGATTCCGGGTCGCCGCGGGTGGTGGATTCCACCAACGCATGCAGGTCATCCGCCAAGTGGTCATACGTCTGCGTCAGGGGCTTGCGGCCGCCGCCGGGCAGGCGAATGCGACCCGGCCCCGGCTCCGCCGGAGAACGGCCCCTTCGCAAGGTCTGCAATCCGGAGCGAATCGTGTTGCGGGACATCTTGGTGGCTGCGGCCACGGCGCTGATCCCACCCCGCCCCAACGAAGCCGCCTCCACCGCTGCCCACATCCGGCGGGACCGCTCGTTCAGATCCGGTGCCAAAGACAAGAACTTCGTCTGAATCCATTCGACGACTTGTGTGCCCGGCATGCCTCCCATATCGTCATGATGCCGGAACGCAGGTGAAGGAAATTGCTCAAGTTATTTTGTCACGACGCCTAACCGTGGCGGACGCCTCGGAGGTGGACCACCTGCTGGCCCATCTGCAGCCAGAGCGGGTCTACGTCAAAGACCGTGGCTACTGCTGTTTTCGGCTGTTTCAGGCCATTGTGGATATCGGCTCGCACTTCGTCTGCCGGGCGCGGGACAACAGCGTCTATCAGGTCATCGAGAACCGCTCCCTCTGGGCCGCGGCGAAGGCGGCCGGCATCGTCAGCGACCAGATCGTCTGGCTGGGCAGCGAGGGCAAGCGGGACGAACTCCGCCAGCCGCTGCGATTGATCCAGATCGCCTGCAAGCCGCACCGCAAACGGCACGCCGGCCGCGGCGGGCCCGAACAGGGCGAGGTCCTGCTGATGGCCACGAACCTGTTGGACGTGCCGGCCGAAGTGATTGCCTTGATCTACCGAAAAAGGTGGACCGTAGAACTGTTCTTTCGATTCTTTAAGTACGCGTTGGGCTGCCGGCACCTGCTCAGCCACGGGGCCAACGGCATCGAGATCCAGGTGTACCTGGCGATCATCGTCTGCCTGCTGATCGCGCTGTGGACGGGCAAGAAACCGACCCTCCGGACGATCGAGATGATCCGGTTCTACTTCATCGGCTGGGCGGAACTAGACGAGTTGGAGGCCCACCTGGCCAAACTGCCGGCCATCCCCATCTGACCCACGCCGGGCGCAATCGACGCTCGCGGTCGTGGCCCTGGATGTTGCGCCGAATCGACCGGACTCCTCCGCTGCTTGGTCCCCCCTGCCCGCTGCGATCCTTGCCAGCTTTCCGCTTTTCCTTCAGACCGTCTCTGGCAATTGACGTGCCGAACGGGATTGGTGATGGCCCCGAGTTCCTCCCGACACGAGTGATGGCGCCGAGTTCCTCTCCGCCCCGACTCTTGCAGCGATCAATCTCGATGCTGTAACTGATGCTACCGATTGATGTTAAACACCCAGTCAGGAGAACAGAGCGGTTCCGTCATCTTTCGCGGCCGTTGGTGCCGCGCAAGAACCCAGGAATTGAGAGGCGAGCTAAAGAATCATCTGGCCTAACCCGATGGGCACCTGATATAATGGTCTCTTATGGTCCGGCGCCAGGGCTGGGCAGCTTGTTCGTCCGTTTAGGGAGATATCATGCTTACCAGGGTAGCGGCATGCGGTAGTGCTATATGCCTGATGACAGACTGCGGTGGCCAGTGCACAGGTGTACAACTGGACGAATTTCGTTGGCCAACCTGGTTGCTCTGGCAGCAGCGATGGCACGGGCATTGCGGCCAGGTTCTATTATCCCTCCGGCGTGGCATTGGACACGGGGGGCAACGTGTTCGTAGCGGACGAATTGAACTACACGATCCGCAAGGTCACGCCGGGGGGGGTGGTTACGACGCTGGCGGGCAGTGCGGGGGTATGGGGGAGCACCGATGGCGCGGACAGACTTGCGCTGTTTGGCCTTCCCGCCGGCTTGGCAGTGGACAACTCTGGGAACGTGTACGTGGCGGACAGGCGAGGCAATACGATCCGCAAGGTACATCCGGCGGGGGTGGTCACGACGCTGGCGGGCATCGCATTTAACCAGGGCTACATCGATGGCACGGGCACCGAGGCGCGGTTTAGCCAACCTTACGCCGTGGCGGTTGACAACTTTGGGAACGTGTACGTGGCGGACTGTTACAACAACGCGATCCGCAGGGTGACATCGGGGGGGTTCGTTACGACGCTAGCGGGCGGCCCGAAGTCCCCTAGCGGCATAGATGGCACGGGCAGCGAGGCGGGTTTCAACTGGCCTAAGGGGGTGGCACTGGACAGCGACGGCAACGTGTATGTGGCGGACACGTATGACTACACGATCCGCAAAGTGACCGCGGAGGGGGTCGTGACGACAGTGGCGGGCAGTGCGGGGGTTTGTGGGAGCACCGACGGCACGGGCGGCACGGCGCTCTTTAACCTGCCCCGGGGTGTGGCGGTGGACAGCGCAGGGAACGTGTATGTGGCGGACTACGGCAACGACACGATCCGTAAGGTGACGGCGGCGGGGGTGGCGATGACCATCGGTGGCCTTGCGGGCGTTCAAGGAACTGCGGACGGCATCGGCCCTTGCGCGAGGTTCTACAATCCCGGAGGCGTCGCGGTCGACGCCGCAGGCAACCTTTACGTGGCGGATTTGTATAACCACCGCATTAGCAAGGGTACCCCCATAGGTATAGGAATCACCAACGTCAGCCTGTCCAACACGTCCGCTGTTTCCGGACAGGTGGTGAGAGTCTCGTTTACAGTCAACAATGTTGGCAGTGTACGGTGCGCACCATGCACTAATACAGTGTATTGGTCAACGGATCCCGCAGTCTCGACATCGGATACGCAGCTCGCATACTGGGATACTTCATCTATTCCGGCAAACGGTAGCCAGACTGTAGCGGTTGGCTTCGCAGTGCCCGACGGCGTCATCGCAGGCCGAACGTACTATATAGGTGTGATCGCGGATACGAGTGGGACGAGCGGCGAACCCGTCGTTAGCACGCCGAACGGTGTAGCTATCACTATTGCCACTCCTAGTTCTCGGATGACGCCGTCGGTTCAACTGGGGGATTTCTACTACAGCCAGGGACCCGCAACTGATACGAGTCCTCTTGGATACAGGACCCCTCTTATTCTCGTTCATGGTGGCGGCAACGACGCGCGGCCTGACTCCGATAACTATTGGTACTGGTGGCTTGAGTATCTGAATACGGCACCGGCATCCAGCATGTTCAAGGTATACAGGTACGTTTATGATACACGTCTCCCCATTAGCCAGGACGGGACGGACCTTGCTAACTTCGTTAAGAATCGGGCCGAGTTTGCAGATAGGCAGGTCATTCTCTTGGCCCACAGCATGGGGGGCCTCGTCTGCCGAGACGCGATGAAGGACAATACGTTCAGAAGCAGCGTTGCCAAGCTGGTCACATTGGCGACTCCGCATCTGGGCTCCCCGGGTGCCAACCCACCGTGGATACTCTACTGCTATCCACCTCTTGACGCATGGGACTTCTTGGTCAATGTTGGAGAACGGTGGAACTTCAAGGATACTGACGGTGGCTTCGATCTGGCTTGGTACGATCCAACTCAGATGCCTGCTGGTACCGATGCTTTGTCGGTTTTTTGTGAACCTCCTTTCGGTCCGTACCAGGCGAACCTCCTCGATGCTGCCATGCAGTGGCCGTTTCTCTCCTCCACAGAGATGACGACCAGCATACCAGTGAGCAAGATCGTTGCTTTTGGAGGCTGTAGCGGGATCGCCCTCATTACAGGACCCGCCGACGACATGCTCGAAACATGGGGCGATCATGCTGCGCTTTGGCCTGCTTATCAGGTTATGGCCGGGGTCTACAATGCAAGTGGGGAATACTTTGTGGACAACGATGGATTGGTACCTCTGGATAGCTCACTTTTCGCAACCAGCCTAACCGAAGGACTTAACGCCTATAACCTCTCGGCGCGTCAATTCCTTAACAAGCGGCTGGACCACGTGTCATTCATGGATGATGCGCAAGTGATTAACAGCGTGGGCAACTATCTGCAACAACTTGCAACCGCGTCTCGAAGGCCCGGCGACATCAACGGCGACGGCAGCGTGGACGTGATCGACCTGCTGTACTTAGTGGATGCCTTCGGCAGCGTCACCGGCGATACCAACTACGACCCGGCCGCCGACTTCAACAGCGACGGCAGCGTGGACGTGATCGACTTGCTGACGCTGGTGGAGAACTTCGGGACGTAGGGCGGGGAGGCGAACGGCAAAGATTCGGGGCCATCACTCGAACCCATAACCGATCTACTCTCTCATCTTTCGCCGAGGGGGAATCGGGGCCATCAGTCGAATCCATAACCCATTTCCTCTTTCATCTTTCACCCAGGAGTACGCAATCTTGAAATCGCAAATTGCGACTTCAAGTTGGACAGCCCCACGAGTCCCGAGGTAACATCCCGGGACACGGGCCCAACAAAAGGAAAGCACCATGCCAGCGAAGCAACCACGTATCCTGACAGAACTCATCCCCGCGGAACGGATCGAACGACGGATATATCTGCTGCGCCAGCAAAAGGTTATGCTCAGTGGTGACCTGGCGGAACTCTACGGCGTGCCCGTAAGGCAGCTGAATCAGGCTGTCAAACGCAATATCGAGCGGTTCCCTTCGGATTTCCTGTTTGAACTCTCCGTCGAGGAGTATGACAACTTGAAATCACAAATTGTGACTTCAAGTTGGGGCGGCCCCCGCCGGGCCAGGCCCTACGCCTTTACGGAGGAGGGCGTCGCCATGCTCTCCGCGGTCCTGCGCAGCCCTACCGCCGTAGCCGTCAGCATCCAGATCATCCGCGTCTTCGTCCGCCTCCGAGCCTTGCTCGGCTCGCACGCCGAACTGCATCGCCGGGTGGACGAACTGGAACGAAGAATGGGCCAGCACGACCAGCGCCTGACAGCCGTATTCGAGGCCATCCGCCAGATCATGGCAGCCCCGCCCGAGAAGAAGAAACCCCCGATCGGATACCTGACGGAAGGGCAGGAAGGCGATGGCACAACGCGGGGCATGGGGAGGCGATTGCCCCGGCGCCGTTAACAGCGGGAATCGGCGAGGGTATCTGCTGTCGTCGTCGCAAGACGAGGACATGGGGAGGCCGCGATGGTTCCACCGCCTCGCCGTGGCCCGGCTGTCCCCTGAACCCCGAACCCTGAACCCTGAACCCTGAACCCTTCCATCCGCGCGCACCGATATGGTGAAGATGAAAGTATCGTCCCAACACACCCTTTGAGGATTTGCGATGCTTTATGCCGCGTTCGTGTTCTGGGCCGTTGTGGCCATGTTCGCCGCCAGGGCCGTCTACAGCCTGCTCGGGCGGGTCGTGCCGCCCAAGGTGCTCAACTACGCCCTGCTGCCGGGGACGCTGGTGGCGCAGATCGGCCACCACCTGGCCCTGCTGGTGACCGGCGGGACGGTCAGCCAGAGCAGGCTAGCCAACGAGAGCACCGGCGAACCGGAGATCCAATCTGGCGGCCAATCGCGGATCCCCGTGCTCGGGCCGGTGCTGGTGGCTGTGGTGCCGATGTTCCTGTGCGGGCTGGCGCTGGTGTTGGCCGCGGACTGGTTCAACGCCAAGGCCCTGATGCAGGAGGCGCGGATCTCGCTGCCGCAGGTCTTGCCGCGGACTGTGGCTGGCTTCTGGGAGCAGGTGAGCGACCTGGTCCGTTCGCTGCAGCACGCCAGCACGATGTGGCGCGACGCGAACTGGGACCTGTGGCGGACGTGGCTGTTCGCGTACCTGGTCATCTGCCTGAGCATCCGGCTGTCGCCGCTGTCGCAGGACCTGCGGCCGGGCCTGTTGGGCGTGGCGGGCTTCGGCGTGGTGGCGTGGCTGGTGGGGATGTACACGCCGGAGGTAGCCGCGAAGCTGGGGCAGTTCTGGCCGAAGCTCAGTTTCCTGGTAGCCAACCTGCTGCTGGTGCTGATCCTGGTGCTGGCGGGTGCGGCGGTGCTGGGGCTGTGGCAGATTGTGAAGGGCAAGTCAGGCGGCGGTGGCAAGCCGGCTGGGAAGCCGAAGGCGGGGAGTGCGTAGGAAACGGCAGACACGGAGACAAGGAGACAGGGGGGAACGGCAGACAAGGAGACAAGGAGACACGGAGACAAGGAGCAACGGCGGAGAACGGCAGACAGGGAGACACGGAGACACGGAGACAAGGAGACAAGGAGCAACGGCGGAGAACGGCAGACAGGGAGACACGGAGACAAGGAGACAAGGAGACAAGGAGCAACGGCGGAGAACGGCAGACAGGGAGACACGGAGACAAGGAGACAAGGAGACAAGGAGCAACGGCGGAGAACGGCAGACAGGGAGACACGGAGACAAGGAGACAAGGAGCAACGGCGGAGAACGGCAGACACGGAGCAACGGAAGAGAAGGAGACGACTCGCTATGTCACGGAAGATTCAGTGTCATCGGGATCTGCTCGTATATCAGAAGGCCTTTACCGCGGCGATGGGGATCTTTGAACTGTCGAAGACGTTTCCGAAGGAGGAGAGGTACTCGCTGACGGACCAGATCCGGAAGTCGTCGCGCTCGGTGTGCTCGAACGTGGCTGAGGGTTGGCGTAAACGTCGATACGAGGCCGCGTTTGTCAGCAAGCTGAAACGACTCGGAAGGCGAGGCCGCGGAGACGCAGGTGTGGCTGGAGTTTGCCGCGGAGTGCAAGTACGTCGATCGTGCGAAGGTGAGCGCATTGCAAGGCACATACGATGAGATCGTGCGAATGCTCGTCGCCATGATTGCCCAACCCGAATCCTGGGTCATCGGCGGCAGGAGTCGCTGAGACCGTGTTCTATTGCATCTTCGTCCCCGCTGCTGCTCCTTGTCTCCTTGTCTCCGTGTCTCCTTGTCTATCCTTTCTCTGCTGCTGGTATTCGGCGGCGCGGGCGCGATCGGGGGAACTGCCTGAGCCGAGCAGCGTGTGGATGCGGGTGTCGTCGCCGGCTGGGCGGAAGATGACGGTGGTCAGGGGCATGTCGGTGGCGCCTTCGACGGGGAGGCGGGCCTGGATCGGCGCGTGACCCAGACTGCGAAGGGCGGTCAACAGGCGGTGGCGAGTGAGCTGGCCCCAATCGGCGATGCAATCGGGGTCGGCGGCCGGATGGTCGGCTGGCTGGGTCGCAGCGGCGTGGGCCCAGAGCGGCAGTTCGGCCTGGGCAGCCCAGGCGGAGGCCCAGCGGTCGAGGCCGTCGCGGTTGACCTTCTGCGCCAGGTCGGGCCAGCGGTGGGCGAGTTCGAGGTAGAACGGGTAATTGCCCAGGACGTTGCGATCGTAGTGGCCGAGGTCGAAGAGGCGGAGCGAGTCGCCGTCACCGCCGCAGGCGAGCATCCGGCCGTCCGCGCTGAACGCCAGCGACCCGGCGGGTCGATCGCCGGTTTGGAGCGTGGCGATGCAGCGGCCGGACGGGACCTGCCAGAGGCGGATGGTGCGGTTGTGATCGCTGCAGGCGAGGGTGCGGCCATCGGGGGAGAAGGCGAGGCAGCGGCAGTGCTGAGTACTGAGTACTGAGTACTGAGTGGCGAATCCTGAGTGCTGAGTCCTGAGTGCTGAGTCCTGAGTGCCGGGCGCGGCGCCGGCTGAAGCGGGGACGTCCCAGAGGAGGACGCCGTCATCGCCGGCTGAGGCAAGGGTCTTGCCGTCGGGGGCGAAGGCCAGGGAGCGGACCTCGTCGATGTGGCCTTCGAGCACGGCCAAAGGCTTGCCGGAGGTCGCGTCCCAGAGGGCAATGGTCTTGCCGCAGGCGGCGGCCAGAAGGCGGCTGTCGGGGCTGAAACGCAGGCCGGCGACGGCGGCGGGGGCGTCGACGGTCCTAAGCAATTGTAACGTTGCGGCGTCCCACAGGAGGATGCGGCCGTCGCGGGAGCCGGCGGCGAGGGTGCGGCCGTCGGGGCTGAAGACGAGAGACGAGGGACGAGGGGCGAGGGGCGAGTCCTCTGCAACGGCAGCGGCGGCACTGGCAGACAAGCCTGCCAGTGGCACCCGAAGAGGAGGGCTGGGTGGCGACGGCGTCGATCGTGAGTCGGGCGAGGATCTCGCCGGTGGCGATGGAGCGCAGGAGGACGGCGGAACCGTCGGCATCGATACTGGCGAGGGTCCGGCCATCGGGGCTGCAGGCGAGGGATTGGAAGTCCTGAGTGCCGAGTCCCGCGTGCGGAGAGGGGGCAGCGGTGTCGAGTCCGCCGATGGTGCGGGTGCACCGGCCGGTGGAGAGGTCCCAGGCGCGGATGGTGCCGCGGCTATCGCGGGAGAAGAGTTCGGCGCCGGCCGCGGCGAAGGTCACGGAGGACACTCCGCCGGCGTGGCCGGGCAGGGCGAGCATCGGGCGGCTCGGCGAAACGTCCCAGAGTTTGAGCACGCCGAGGGTGCTGCCGGTGGCGAGGGTGTCGCCGGTCGGGCTATATGCCAGGACGACGGCTGGGCGAGTGGGCTCGTCCAGGTCCTCGATGTGGGCCGGGATGGTCGAGATACGCCGGCCGGTTGCGAGGTCCCAGAGTTTGACGTTGCCGCGGATGTCGCCGGCGGCGAGGGTCGCGCCATCGGGGGCGAAGGCGATCGAATGGACCCAGCAGCCGAAGTCCTCGAGGCTGGCCAGGCAGGCGCCGTCGGAGGTCTGCCAGAGGATGACGGTGCCATCGCGGCCAGCCGATGCGAGCAGGCGGCCATCCGGACTGAAGGCCACGCAGGAGACGACGTCGAGGTGGCTGGAGAGGGTGACACGGGGTTCGTGGGTTGCGAGGTCCCAGAGGATCACGTTGCGATCGGCGCCGGCGGAGGCGAGGGCGCGGTTGTCGGGGCTGAAGGCGACGCTGGTAACGCGATCGGTATGGCCAGCGAGGGTGGCAATGGGCTGGCCGTCGACCGGGTCCCAGAGGATGACGGTATTGCCTGCGCAGGAGGCGAGGGTGTGGCCGTCGGGGGAGAAGGCGATGGAACGACAGTACTGAGTACTGAGTCCTGAGTCCTGAGTGCCGGACAAGGCGCCGGCTGAAGCCGGGACTCCGAACGCCGGCTGAAGCCGGGACTCCGAACCTGGCGGCACGCCCGCAGAAGACGAGGGCATGGCACCCGTAGATGAGGCGCCGGTAGCACCGGTGACCGCACTCGGCGGGGTGAGTTTCAGGGTGCATTGGCTGGTGGCGACGTCGAGCAGGCGGACGGTCTGGTCGCTGCTGGCGCAGGCGAGGGTCCGGCCATCGGGGGCGAAGGCCAGGGAGGTCAGGTCGGGGGCCTGCGTGAGGATCGTGGCGGCAAGGCTACAGGCGGGTATGTCCCAGAACTTGATCGCGCCAGCGCGGTCGGCGGTGGCCAGGCGCTTGCCGTCAGGGGCGAAGGTGACGCTGACCAGGGGGACGGTCGAGGCGAGGGCCTTGGCCAGGCAGGGCTGGGTTGCGTAGACCTCGCGGAGGGCCCAGAGGGCCTGGGGGTCGCCTGGGGCCTGGAGGAACTCGCGCCAGAGGAGGTACTCGCCCTGGGCGATGTCGCCGGCCAGGACGAGGCTGCGGCCCTGCTCGATGCGGCGGGAGTGGAGCTCGTCAGCCAGGTCGCGGGCGGCGGTCTCGGCGCGGTTGCGCTCGGCGACGGCCCGGGTGGTGGCGGCGCGGGCGAGTTCGGCGCCGTGGCGGGCCTCGGTGGCCTTTGCGTCGGCGCGGATTCGCTCGTGCTCGGCGCGGGTGTAGAGCGAGGACATCGCGATCGAGACGACCACGGCGGCGACGAGAAGCGAGGCGGTAGCGGCGACGGGGACCTTGTAACGGCGGAGGGTCTTTCGCAGGACGTACCAGCCGCTGTCGCGCTTGGCCTCGATGGCTTCGCCGGCCATGTACCGGCCGATGTCGTTGGCGAGGGAGCCGGCGGAGTCGTAGCGGTTTTCCTTGTCCTTGGAGAGGGTCTTGAGCAGGATGGTCTCGAGGTCGCTGCGGATGGCGCGGTAGATGGTGCTGGGGCGGGCGGGCTCGGCCTGGGCGATGTTCCTGAGGACCTGGGCCATCTGGCCGACCACGGGGTAGGGATACTGCCCGGTGAGCAGTTCGTAGAAGATCACACCGAGGGTGTAGACATCGGTGCGGCAGTCGACGTCGCGCTGGATGCCGAGGGCCTGCTCGGGGGCCATGTAGGGCAGAGTGCCGAGGACCTCGCCGCTGAGGCTGATGAGCAGCGATTCGGCCTGTGGGCTGGACTCGAGGGTCTTGGCCAGGCCGAAGTCGAGGATGTGCGGCTCGCCAGCTGCGTCGACGATGATGTTGCCGGGCTTGAGGTCGCGGTGGATCACGCCGCGCTGGTGGGCGTAGTTGACGGCCAGGCAGACTTTCTGCATGAGACGCAGGCGCTGGTCGACGGGCAGGTCGCGGCTCTTGACGTAGCGGTCGAGGCGGATGCCGTCGATGAAGTCCATCGCGAAATAGTAGTGGCCGCGGGAGAGGCCGCTATCGTGGATGGGGACGATGTTGGGGTGGGAGAGGCTGGCGGCCAGTTCGATCTCGCGTTCGAAGCGACGGCGGGCGGACTCGCTGGCCAGCGGGCCGTCGAGCAGCACCTTGAGGGCGACGGTCCGCTTGGTGCCGACCTGGCGGGCCTTGTAGACCACGCCCATGCCGCCGCGGCCGATTTCGGCCAGGATCTCGTAACCCTCGATGACCTGGAGGTCGGGGTCGAGGCCGGGGGTGGGGGCGATGGCGGGCCTGTCCTTGCTGAGGAGGACGCGGACGCTTTCGAGGAGGACCTCGTTGGCGCGGGCGTCATCGACCCACACGCGACAACGGGGGCAGTCAGCCAGGTGGTCGCGGATGGCGGCGGCCTGATCGGCGGGGCAGGCGGCCTTGAGGTAGGCCTCCAGGTGCTCCGCGGATGGACACTGTTTTGGGTCAAGACTGTCGGGCATTGATCGTCAGACTGTCAATGGTCAATTGTTAATCGTCAATTGTAACGGCCACAACAACTGCAACGACAACGACTGGATCCCTCGCTGCGCTGGGGATGACAGCCGCACAACCACTACAACAACTGCTGCGACAACAACCATATCCCTTGTTGCGCTCGGGATGACAGCGAACAATCCGGGTCGATACGGTGCCGGCTATCCCACCCTGTTATTAGCCGAGGGGGCTTGCGACCTTTCTACTCCATTTCCGGCAGGAGTTCACGGATCCGCTTGAGAACACGATGCTTGGCGATGAAGACAGCGTTGCTGGTCATGCCGAGCTGGTTGGCCACCTGCTGGGCGGGCAGCCCCTCCTGGGCGAACAACTCGAAGGCACGGAGCGTCTTGGGGTCGAATTCGGCACGGACCTGAAGCATGCAGGTGCGGAGGGTCGATTCCCGCCATTCCTGCTCCCAGATCCGCTCCATAGGGTCGTCCGCGGGCTGACGGGCGAAGAAGTCGGTCTGATCGGCTGGGCCGGCGACGTCGACCTGGCGGTGCTTCCGTTTGTCGAAGGTGTTGAGGATCCAATGCCTGGCGATGCCGAAGAGCCAGTGGCGCAGGCGGCCCTTCTGGGGGTCGTACTTGCCCTCGCGGTAGGCGGTGAAGAAGGCCATCAGGGCCATCTGGGCGGCGTCCTGGGCGTCCTCCTGGTTGAGGCCCAGGCGGCGGGCGGTGCGGACGATCATTGGGCGGTAGCGTTCGGTGAAGGTCCGCCAGACGGCTTGGTCAGCCGGGTCCTTGAGCCGCTCCAGCAGGAAGGAGGTGGTGGCGATGGTGAGGGGGTCGGATGTCGGCTCTTGCTGAGGCATACGGGGCGCTTCCCGGCAGGTGGCGCGAGCGGGGCGGCGGGAGGCTTCTGCAGCCGCCATACATTTGCAGCCCGCACACGCCTATCCAAATGAACACTATACCGTGTCGGCAACGCCGGACCAAGGAGAATCAGCGGCAATGGACGCAATCCAACGGCGTCTGACGAGGCCCTTGCGGGCGAAGGGGTTGGGGGAGAGCGACGGCGTTTACGGCATCCAAAGCGGCGTCGCGGGCCGGCGCACTCAATCGGGACCGCCAGTGAGGGCACCGGCGGCACAGGCCCAGAGCGACGAGGGGCTAGCGGATCATCCAGTAGGTCAGGCGGCTGGGATGGTCAGCCAGCAGGAAGCTGTCAACGTCCTCGTTGAGTTCCAGCACGTCGTACTGGGTAACGACCCCGTAGGTGTGGAGTCGCTCGGCGGGAGACTCAGTGATGGTGGCACAGCCGGTAAGGCCCAGCGAGAGCAGGATCAAGCTGACAGAGGGCTACGAGCGACTTAGTCATCGTTCCACCGCTCCTGAAGAGCTCCGAGGGACGGAAACCCGGTACCGTCCTGCAATCCATTCGACGACAGGCAGATTGTAAGTACCGCTGGAATCGGTGTCAACGAAAGTTATTGGCAATTCCGAGTTAAGGGCTGCGGCCGGCGTCGATTTTTCCAGGAACCTCTGTCCGGTTTGGCATCACTGCGGGGCGGGCAGTTGGTTCTGGATGGTGTTGAGTTGCTGCTGGCTCTTCAGAAAGCCTAGCGGATCGACCGTGTTTTGCAGCGTGCCGCCGTTGGTGCCGCCGTTGGCTGCCCGCGCGGCTGTCTGGTTCATATAGCTCGAACCCGTTACGTCATAGGTAGCCACGAAGTTGAAGCCGGCCCGGACATACAGGTTGCGGTTGGCCCAGTCCTCGGCGCGGGTCAGCAGCGTGTCGGGCACCCAGAGGATGTCGCCGGGCGAGAGCGTGATGTTGGGGTCCTGGCCCTTCTGGATCCGACCCACGTCGAGCTTCACGTGCATGTCCTTGCCATCGGGCATGCGGTGGATCAGGGTCATCTCCGTGGGCGTCAGATCCGGGCGCAGCCCGCCGGCCGAGGCGATGGCCTGCAGGACGTTCATCTGCGTGCCCGGCGGGTTGACCTGCACGTGCGGGGCCATGACCAGTCCGCCGATGAAGATGGCATTGGGCTGGGCGGCGGTGACGGTCACGATGTCGCCGTTCTCGAGCGGCTGCATGGCCAGGGCCTTCTGGAGTTGCTCAGGCTGCAGGAGGTTGTAGGTGACGGTCTGGTCGGGGTTGCGGAGGCGGCGCAGGACGACCTCGCCGCTGGCGATCTGGCTGGAGCCGCCGGCCCCGGCGATGGCATAGAGGAGGTTGCGTTGGGTGCGGGGCAGTTGGACCAGGCCGGGGGTGGTGACGGCGCCGGCGACCAGGACGGTGGTCATCTGGGGCTTGAGCAGTTCGGCGTGGATGGCGGCCTGGCGGTAGACGCTGGGGACGTAGGCGGCCTGGATGGTCTTTTCGACGTCCTGGAGTTCCTGGTCAGCCACGTGGACCCGGCCGACGATGGGCAGGTCGATGTTGCCATCGCGGTCGATGCGAACGTTGATGGGGGCGACCACGCCGGTCTGTTCGATGCCGGTGATGACGACAGCCAGGATATCGCCGGGACCGACCTTGTAGGGACCGATATACTGGTCGGCGACAAAGGCCGGCTGGGAGGCGGGGGATTCCGCCGGCTGGGAGGCGGCTGGCGCCGGCGGCGGCTCGACCGGGTGTTGAGTAGCGAGGAAATGCGACAGGGGGACACGGTTGTCGGCGCAGCCGGGCACGGACCCTGCTAACAGGGGCAGCGCCAGGAACGTCAACGGCCAGGCGAAAACCCGGTACGACCGTACGGACATACGCGAGGCATGCATGATAGGTACTCCTCCATCCGTCAAGCCATCAGGAAACGAAGGGCGAAGGGGCAGCAATGCACGAACAACCTCCGGATCAAGCCGGGTCTTGCCGCCGCCCGATTCCTGGACTTCCGCGCCAGAGTGGCTGCCCCGAGTTGCGGCTGGCGGCTACCATTGGCAGCGCCAGGCACAACAAGGTTGTTTCCATTATTCTTTGGACGCAAACCGGCACAAGTCAAACGGGGGCATGAAACTGGGGGAGTTGTTTGAGGAAGCGGGGCGGTTGACCGGCGAAGGGGGCGCAGAGGGCAGGGAGAGTGGCGACGGCAGGGGCAGCCGGGAAGAGGCAAAAAAAAAAAAAAAAAAAACCCTCAAAGGCAGCGCCAGGAACGTCAACGGCCAGGCGAAAACCCGGTACGACCGTACGGACATACGCGAGGCATGCATGATAGGTACTCCTCCATCCGTCAAGCCATCAGGAAACGAAGGGCGAAGGGGCAGCAATGCACGAACAACCTCCGGATCAAGCCGGGTCTTGCCGCCGCCCGATTCCTGGACTTCCGCGCCAGAGTGGCTGCCCCGAGTTGCGGCTGGCGGCTACGATTGGCAGCGCCAGGCACAACAAGGTTGTTTCCATTATTCTTTGGACGCAAACCGGCACAAGTCAAACGGGGGCATGAAACTGGGGGAGTTGTTTGAGGAAGCGGGGCGGTTGACCGGCGAAGGGGGCGCAGAGGGTAGGGAGAGTGGCGACGGCAGGGGCAGCCGGGAAGAGGCAGGAGAGGCCCTTTCACGGCGTCCCGTTCGCAGGTTGGTTTCCACCCCGAGATCCCTCGGGGTCTGTGTGTGCGGGGGCCTTGCTTGGATGCGGTGGGCGTATTGCGTCCGGGCGGGTTTTGTGGAAGACTGACAGCTGGCCAGACGGGGTCGGCGCGGGCCCCCGGCGGAAAGGATACGTCAGTGACCCCCAGAGAGCGTTTCATTGCGGCGCTAGAGCGGCGGCCGATCACGGGTCGCGTTCCCCATTTCGAGCTGGTCTTCTTCCTGACGATGGAGGCCTTCGGCAAGGTCCACCCGTCGCAGCGGCACTACGGGCAGTGGGACCAGATGGAGGAGAAGGAGCGGCAGCTGCACCGCAACGAGATGGCCGAGCTGTACATCGCCACGGCCGAGCGGTACGAGCACAGCGCGATCTTCCTACACCCGAACCCGGGGTCGCTGGAGGAGACGATGCGGCTGATCGACCTGGTGCGGGAGAAGTCCGGGGACCGGTATTGCCTGCTACTGCACGGGGACGCGACGTTCTCGATCCCGGACGGGGCGCGGCTGGAGCAGTTTGCGTACCGGCTGGCGGATGAGCCGGAGGTGCTCAAGGCCGAGGCGGCGCAGTCAGTTAACCGGGCGATCGAGCGCGGGCAGGTCCTGCGCAAGCACGGCGGGCTGGACGGGTTCGCGCTGTGCAGCGACTACTGCTTCAACAACGGGCCGTTCATGAGCCCGAATCAGTTCGCCGAGTTCGTCACGCCGTACCTGGCGCGGCTGACCAAGGCATATCGGGACATGGGGTTCTATGTCATCAAGCACACGGACGGGGACATCATGCCGATCGCTGACCAGCTGGTACAGACGGGGCCGCACGCCCTGCACTCGCTGGACCCGCAGGGCAACGTGGATATTGCGAAGGTCAAGAAGCTGTACGGCGACAAGGTGTGCCTGATCGGCAACGTTTCATGCGCGATGCTGGACACGGGCAGCGAACAGGAGTGCGTCGAATCGGCGCGGTACTGCCTGAAGCACGGCATGCCTGGCGGGGGGTACATCTTCTCGACGAGCAACTGCATTTATACCGGCATGCAGCTGTCGCGGTACGAGCTGATCCTGGATGTGTGGCGGAAGGAAGGGAACTATTGAGGGGCGAGGGGCGAGGGGCGAGGGACGAGGGGCGAGGGACGAGGGACGAGGGGCGAGGGAAGGGGACAGGGGACAGGGAGCAACGGCGGCAGGGTCTTGTGCGGAGGCGGACTGGGATGAAGGCGAAGATGACATCCAAGCAGCGTGTGAAGGTGACGATTGCCCACCAGGAGCCGGACCGGGTGCCGGTCAACTATCTGTATAACACCGAGATCGACCTGCGGCTCAAGGAGCACTACGGGCTGGACGGCAAGGACAACGAGGGGCTGCGGCGGGCGCTGGGGGTGGACTTTCGAGGGGTTGGGGCCCCGTATACGGGCCCGAAGCTGCACGCGGACATGCCGGACCGCAGCATCGACATCTGGGGCATCCGCCGGCGCTGGGTCGAGCACGAGGCCGGCGGGTACTGGGATTACTGCGACTGGCCGCTGCGGGAGGCGACGCTGGAGGAAGTCGAGGCGTGGCCGCTGCCGAACCCGGATCATTTTGACTACGCGGCCATCGCGAAGCAGTGCGAGCAGTACAAGGACTACTGCATTGTGGCTGGCGGGGCGGGGACGGGGGACATCATCAACTCCAACAGCATGCTGCGGACGATGGAGCAGGTGCTGGTGGACCTGGCGACGGATGAGCCGGCGGGTTTGCGGCTGACGGACCGGCGCACGGAGGTCATGCTGGAGGTCACGCGGCGGACGCTGGAGGCTGGGGCAGGGCGGATCGACATGTTGTGGCTGGGGGAGGACCTCGGCACGCAGATCGGGCCGATGATCAGCCCGGGTCTGTTCCGCAGGCACATCCGGCCGCGACATCAGGGGTTTGTGGACCTGGCGAGGCAGTGGGGCATTCCGGTGATGATGCACTGCTGCGGGTCGAGCAGTTGGGCGTTCGACGATTTCGTGGAGATGGGCATCGAGGTGGTGGACACGCTGCAGCCGGAGGCGGCGAACATGCAGCCGGCGTACCTGAAGAAGCGGTTCGGGGACCGGCTGGCGTTCCACGGGATGATCAGCACGGCGGGGCCGCTGGCGTGCGGGGCGGTGGAGGAGGTGGTCGCGAACGTTCGGGAGACGCTGGCGACGATGATGCCGGGCGGGGGGTACATGTTGGCGCCGACGCACCAGATCCAGTCGAACTCGCCGACGGAGAACGTGGTGGCGATGTATGAGACGGCGAGGCGGCATGGGGCATACTAGAGACGGTTGACGGTCAACCGCTAACTGCTGACTGTTGGCCGTTGACTGCCGTTCTAGGTACCGAAGTAGGCGATCATGTACAGCAAGTCGATGACATCGATGGCGCCGTCGCTGTTGAAATCGCAGGCGGGGATGTAGCCGGGGTTGCCCAGGTACGTGCCAAACGCGCTGATCAGCCAGAGCAGATCGATCACGTCGACGTAGCCGTCGCCATTGATGTCGCCGCAGTGGTACTCGTAGGCGCCGATGTCGACGATGGGGGCGGAGCCGGCGCCGGTGTCGGTGGTGGCGGGGTCGTCGGCGAATCGGCCGGCGCCTGCCAGGTCGAAGGGCAGGGGCTCGGTCGTGTTGGAGTTCCCGTTGAGATCGGCGGCGTCGGCGGGGACATCGGCGTTGCCGCCGGCGTCGATACAGGGTGAGCCGGGCAGCAGGTGGAGGTCACCGAAGGTGTCGTCAGCCGTGCCCCAGAGGCCGTCGGCGCCGGGTCCGGCCGCGACGAACAGGGGGTTGGCCGAGATATTGCCGTTGGTGCCGGTGGGGTCGGTCAGGTTGGAGAAGTTGTAGAGCCTGTTGCCGTAGGTGCAGCTGAAGCGGAGCGTGGCCTTGGATGAATAGAGGGACCCCATCTGGCCGATGCCCGAGGAATTAAGCGCGAGGATCGTGTTGACGATCAGCGGCGCGGAGTAGTAGGAGCCGATGCCGCCGCCGAGCCCGGCGCCCGATTGCAGACGATGGTGCTGTCGGCGATGGTCGTAGAGGAGTAGTCGCAGCAGATGCCGCCGCCGTCGGAGCCGGCGGCATTGTTTCCGGCCAGGAGCGTATTGGCGATGAGGCTGGCGTCGTGGTAGCCGTAGATGCCGCCGCCGATGTCGTTGGAGGTGTTGCCGGTGATGATGTCGCTTACGAGCACGCCGGTCGACAGGTGAATGCCGATGCCGCCGCCCATGGCCGAGGCCGTATTGCCGGTGATCGTGTTGCGGGCGATGGTGGGGGAGCCGTAGTAGGAGTAGATCCCCCCGCCGTAGGTTGCGCTGTTGCCGGAGATCGTATTGTCGAAGATCCGGGGGGTGGGATAGGGCGGCAAGCCGGAGCCCAGGCAGCAGATCCCGCCGCCATGTTGGCCGCTGCCGGCGGTGTTATCTGTGATCGTGTTACCGTATATGGATGGGGAGGCGTCGTTGCAGAAGATCCCCCCGCCGTCGTAGGTGGCCTTGTTGTTCGTGATGGTGTTGTTGGCGATGGTGGGGGAGGAACTGTAGCAGTAGATCCCGGCACCGTCATTGGCATTGCCGTTGCGGATGGTAAAGCCGTCGATGCGGGTGGCAGCGGTCGCGTCGACGGGGGCGGTCACGACGCCGTCGCCACCGTTGCCGTCGAGGATCGTGACGTTGGCGGTCCAGTCGCGCTGGGACAGATCGGTTTCGGTGCCGGCAAAGCCGCCGTAGAGGGCGACGCCATCGACGAGGCCGATGGTTTCGACGTAGGTGGCGGCAGCGACCCAGACCTGGTCGCCGGAGGCGGCGGCACTGAGGCCGGCCTGGACGGTCCGCTTGGCGTTGGTCCAATCCAGACCGGTGTGGGTGTCCTTGCCGGCCGGGGAGACGAAGATCGTCTTGGCCTGGACCGTTGCAGCGGACAGGGCGAGGAAGGCGACGGCAATCGCGGCCAGACGAATAGCAGTCATCAGGCGAATGGTAGGGATCAGGCGCATGGCAGGTCTCCTGAACGACGACGAGGCCTCCAGGGAGTATCCCCCTAGGGCAAGTGAGTTCGGTCCAACGTGGTGCATATCGACCTCCCGGCGATAAGAGTATGGTACCATTGGATAGGGGTAGGGACAAGCATTCCGGGTTCGCGAGATTGCTGCTCACGGAAGCGGAATGACGCGGGGGCGTATGGCGGTGGGACGATGCAGTGCCAGTGGTTCCAATAATCGGGTACGAGTCTGTGGCTGACGTCTGCGGGAGGCGTTGTAAGCGTCAAAGGCGAGACTCCTCGGACCGGGAAGGCGGGATCTGTGCAGCGGTTGCGAATGGCCCTCGGAATCACAACGGCAGTGGGTAGTATCGGTCAGTGGCCAGTGACCGGTAACGGCTACAGCCACGACCACGGCAGTGAGCCTGGCCGCTCGGGATGACGACCACTACCACGGCCCCTCACCGCACGCCCATCAACACCTCATCCAGCAGCATGTCAAGGCGTTCGTAGGGCAGGCGGCGTGCGGCGGCGAGCTTGTCGGGTTTGAGGGGTAGGGCCTTGAGCTTTCTGGCGGCCCGGGGGGAGTAGTGGGCACAGAGGGCGTCGAGGGTGGGGTCGGTGTCCTGGATTTCTGTAAGGAGGGCGGAGATCTCGGGGTCAGCGGCGACCTGGCCGACCTTCTCTTCCAGGATCTTCCAGGTCCGCATGTTGCGGGCCACGAAATCCCAGACGCCCTGCTCGTCCTCGCTGCGATAGGGGTGGGCGTCCCAGGACTTGGCGCCGGTGAACTTGTGGTCGACCGTCAGCTTGACCAGCAGGAAGGCCTCCTTGATGGAGACCGAGCCGAAGGACAGGTCCTGGTCGTAGCGGAGGGGCTTCTGATCGTTGATGTGTAATTCGGTCAGTTTGCCGGCCTCGAGGGCCTGGCCGAACTCGTGGTAGATGTTCAGGCCGGCCATCTTGACGTGGCCGACCTCGGGGTTGACTCCGACGACTTTGCGGTTGGCGGGGGAGAGGGTCTGGATGAAGGCCAGGGCGTTGCCGACGGTCGGCAGGTAGATGTCGCCGCGAGGCTCGTTGGGCTTGGGCTCGATCGAGTAGGTCATGGCCGGGGCAACGGACCGGCCGTAGTCGCAGGCGAAGTTGAGGGCGTCTCGGAAGCGCCCCAGGGCGGTGACTGGGTCCTTGGCAAGGTCGACCTCGGCGCCTTCCCGGCCGCCCCAGAAGATGAAGTTCTTCGCATCGAGTTGGGCGGCGGCATCGATGGCGAGGAGGACCTTGCGAAGCGCATAGGCGCGAACCTTGGGGTCGTTGCTGGTGAAGGCGCCGTCCTTGAAGACGGGGTGGCTGAACAGGTTGGTGGTGAAGGAAGCGCAGACGATGCCGGTGTCCCGCATGACGTTGGCGACCTGTTTGAGGCCTTGGGAGACCCGGGCAGGAGTGGCATCGATGGGGTAGATGTCGTTGTCGTGGGCCTCGAAGCCCCAGGCGCCGCAGCGGGCGAGGCCTTTGACGGCATCGATGGCGGTCATGCCCTTGCGGGTGGGGCCGCCGAAGGGGTCGCTGCCACGGTTCATCACACACCAGACGCCGAAGGCGAACTTGTCATTACCGGACGGTTCATAGGTAGCCATAAACGGGTCTCCGCATGTGAGGCGTTTCGCGCTGCCTGGTCTCGCTGATGACGATGGCTGCCTTATTATAGGGGTCGGGGTTCAGGGTTCAGGGTTCAGGGGTCAGGGTTCAGGGGTCGGGGGTCAGGGTTCAGGGGTCGGGGGTCAGGGTTCAGGGGTCGGGGTTCAGGGGTCAGGGGTCAGGGGTCAGGGGTCAGGGGTCAGGGGTCAGGAAACGGCAGACAAGGAGAGGGGGAGACATGGAGACAAGGAGCAACGACAACAGTAACGGCATCCTTGCTCGGATCGTCACGACAGCGGGAAGGACAACGACTGGATTCCTCGGGGCTGGCAGGTGCCGTCGACCCAAAAGCCCGTCCAGGGTCCTCGGAACGACAGCGACGGCAACAGCGGATGGGCGCCGTTACCAGTGGATGCATCTATCCATCTGCTACGCATGGTGTTGTCGATACTGGCAGGCAGCAAATCACAGATTGGGATCACAGGGCGGGCGGGCTGGGTTGGGGGTTTTGATTTCGGACGGGTTTGGCAGGATACTATGTCATGGGGCCGGCACCTGGAGATGGGGGGTGCCGAGGGTGTGGTGGGGGGCGGTTCGGGCGGGGTTGACTTGGCCGCATAAAGCGGCTACCTTCTTCGGCTTACACTGCGCGGTTGCTGTTGACAGGATGTACCTTGCGACACGTCAGCGGCCTGGCAGGCTCGGCTGATGCCGCCAGTGTCTGGAACGATGGTTATCTGGATGATCTGAGGTGATTTGATGCTACCACAATTCAAGACAAGCCGGTCCCGCAAGCGTCTGCGTCGTTCGCACCATGCGCTGCGGCCGACCAACGTCACGTTCTGCCCGAAGTGCAGCCAGCCGAAGTTGCCGCACGCCGCCTGCGACAACTGCGGGTTCGTCAGCGCGAAGGTTGCGATCCCGGTCAAAGAAGAGGAGTAGGACCGCATGCGCATCGCGGTAGATGCGATGGGCGGAGACCATGCCCCGCGGGAGATCATCCGCGGGGCGGCCGAAGGGCTTGCCTTCCTGGCCCCTGGCGACCAACTGGTCCTGATCGGCGAGCCCGATGCAATCGAGAAGGAGCTGGCCGCGTTTGACGGCCGGACCGACCGGATTCGTATCTGTCCGGCCAGCCAGGTCATCGCGATGGACGAAGAGCCGGTGAAGGCCCTTCGGCTGAAGAAGGACAGCAGCATCGGGCGGATGGTGCAGTTGCACGCGGCGGGCGAGGTGGACGCGGTCATCAGCGCCGGCAACACGGGGGCATGCGCGGCGGCGGCGCAGCTGCTGCTGCGGACGATCCCGGGGGTGAGCCGCGCGGGGATCGGGATCGTGCTGCCGAGTTTTTCCGGCCCGACGGTGGTGTGCGACGTGGGGGCGAACGTATCGGCCAAGCCGCATCACCTGTACCAGTACGCGCTGATGGGTTCCATCTACGCGAAGGCGGTGCTGGGGCTGGAGCCGAAGGTGGGCCTCTTGAGCGTGGGTGAGGAGGACGAGAAGGGGACGGCGCTGGTGCACGAGGCGCGGGAGCTGATCAAGGCGGATCGGTTCCTGGTCTACGGCGGCAACATCGAGGGCCGCGACCTGATGGGCGGCGGCTGCGCGAACGTGGTGATCTGCGACGGTTTCGTGGGCAACGTGGCGCTGAAGATCATCGAGGGCCTGGTGGAAGGGCTGATCGGCGAGATCGGCAAGGCGGCGGCAGATATCTCGCCGGAGCTGGGCGAGAAGGTTCGGCCGGTGCTCCAGGAAGTCTTCCGCAAGTTGGACTACAGCGAGCACGGTGGTGCGCCGCTGCTGGGGATCGACGGGGTGATGATGATCTGCCACGGGCGCAGCGACAGGCGGGCGATCGCCCACTCGGTTCGCGCGGCAGCCGGGTTCGTCAAGGCCGGCGTGAACAAGGTCATAGCGGGTCAGCTCGCGAAAGGGGCCGGCTTTGACGGACATGGTTGAGCGTCTCCCCGTGAGGCTGCTGGGGACCGGCAGCGCGGTTCCGACGCGGGTGATGACGAACGATGATTTCGCGAAGTACCTGGATACCTCGGACGCGTGGATCTACGAGCGGACGGGGATCCGGGAGCGGCGGATTGCGACGGACGGCGAGACGACGGCCCCGCTGGCGACGGCCGCGGGGCGAGCGGCCCTGGAAAAGTCCGGCGTGGAGGCCAAGGACGTCGACCTGGTGATCTGCGCGACGATCACGCCGGAGGTGCCGTTCCCGGCGACGGCGTGCCTGGTGCAGCGGGACCTGGGCCTGGTCAATGCGGCGGCGTTCGACCTGTCGGCGGCGTGCAGCGGGTTCCTCTATTCCCTGATTACCGCGGCGAAGTTCCTGCAGGGCGGTTCGTGGAAGACGGCGCTGGTCATCGGCGCCGAGTGCATGAGCCGTTTCAGCGACTACCAGGACCGCGGCACGTGCATCCTGTTCGGCGACGGGGCCGGGGCGGTCGTGATCCAGCGGGCCTCGGTCAGCGACGCTGAGGGCATCCTGCACAGCCGGATGCACGCCGACGGGCGCGGCGCGGATCTGCTGTATGTGCCGGCGGGCGGGACGCGCCGGCCGGCCAGCGCGGAGACGGTGGCCCAGCGCCAGCACTACCTGCGGATGAACGGCCGGGAGATCTACAAGTTCGCGGTCAGCCGGATGCAGGAGATCATCGAGCAGACGCTGTGCGAGGCGGGTGTACGGCCGGAGCAGGTGGACATGGTGATCCCGCACCAGTCGAACCTGCGGATCATCGAGTCAGCGCGGCAGAAGATCGGGTGGCCGGCGGAGAAGATGCTGATCAACATCCAACGGTACGGCAACACGTCGGCGGCGTCGATCGGGATCGGGCTGGATGAGGCGCGTCGGTCGGGACAGGTCAGCGAGGGGGACCTGGTCCTGCTGGTGGCGTTCGGCGCGGGACTGACGTGGGCGTCGGTGCTTTGGCAGTTGTAGAGGACCCGGGTGTCGGGTGTCGGGGTCCGGGTGTCGGGAAGGGCAACACGTGGGCTGGCTGGACTGCCAGCGAGATGCAGGTACGTAAGAGAGTGGTGAATGGCCAAGACTGCGATCCTGTTTCCCGGCCAAGGGGCCCAGAAGGTCGGCATGATGGCCGACATGGCGCAGGTGAGCGCTGCGGCGCGAGCGGTCTTCAAGCAGGCCAATGCCGTCCTGGGTTTTGACCTGGCGGCGATCTGCTTTGGCGGGCCGGAGGAGAGACTCAACGCAACGGATGTCGCGCAGCCGGCGCTGTACGTGACCAGCGCAGCGATGTGGAAGGCGCTGGAGGCGGCGGGGCTGGCGGCACGGTATCAGCCGGAGGCGGCCGCGGGCCTGAGCCTGGGCGAGTACACGGCGTTGTGGCTGGCGGGGTGCTTCTCGTTCGAGGACGGGCTGAGGCTGGTGCGGGCGCGTGGCGAGCTGATGCAGGCGGCGGCGACAGCGTGCCCGTCGGGCATGGTCTCGATCATGGGTCTGGACGAGCCGGCGGTCGAGGATGTGTGCGGCAAGGCGCGGCAGGCGGGCGAGGTGCTTTCGCCGGCGAACTTCAACTGCCCGGGGCAGATCGTGGTGTCGGGCAGCAGCGCGGCCTGCCAGCGTGTGGTTGCGGTGGCCGAGACGGCCGGCGGCAAGGCGATTCCGCTGAAGGTGGCGGGGGCGTTTCACAGCGAGTCTGATGCGTCCCGCGGCGGAGAAGATGGCGGGGGTGCTGGCGGGTGTGAAGATGGCTGCGCCGCGGATCCCGGTGGTCAGCAACGTGACGGGCGGCTACCACGGGAGCGACCCGGAGGGGATCCGGCAGCTGCTGGTGGAGCAGGTGACGCGGCCGGTGCGGTGGGAGCAGGACGTGCGGCAGCTGCTGGCGGACGGGTACGATCGGTTTGTGGAGGTCGGGTCCGGGCGGGTGCTGAGCGGCTTGTTACGGAAGATCGAGCGCAAGGCGGAGGCGGTGAACCTGTCGGACGCGGCGGCGCTGAAGGGATAATCGTTAATTGTTAATTGTGAAAGACCGGGCCTGGCTTGTGCCAGCCGAAGCGGGAAGTCCAAGGCAAGCGGGCGTACTTTGTAGTTAACCATTAACAATTATCCATTAACAGTCCACGATGGGCAGATGTTGGAGGATACGGTGAACGATCTGGCGGGTCAGGTGGCGATCGTGACGGGCGGCTCGCGGGGCATCGGCAAGGCCGTGTGCCTGGCGCTGGCGCAGCAGGGGGCGACGGTGGTTGCCTGCGCCCGGAAGGCGGACAAGCTGCAGGGGGTGGCCGATGAGGCCGCGGCGCAGTGCCTGCCGGGCAAGGTGCAGCCGTACCCGCTGGACGTGACGGACAAGGCGGCGATCGAGAAGATGGTCGAGGACGTGGTTGCGGAGCACTCGCGGATCGACATCCTGGTCAACAACGCCGGGATCACCAAGGACGGCTTGATGCTGAATATGGAGGACGAGCAGTTCGAGGCGGTCCTGACGACGAACCTGCGGTCGGCGTTCTGGACGACCCGGGCGGTGAGCAAGTACATGGTTCGGGCCCGCTACGGGCGGATCATCAACATGTCGAGCATCTCGGGCGTGATGGGCAACGCGGGCCAGAGCAACTACGCGGCCAGCAAGGCGGGTCTGATCGGCTTCACCAAGTCGGTGGCCAAGGAGCTGGCGAAGCGGAACATCACGTGTAACGCGGTGGCGCCGGGGTTCATCCAGACAGAGATGACGGACGTGCTGCCGGAGAAGGTAAAGGAGACGGTCAAGCCGCTGATTCCGATGAACCGGTTTGGTACGCCGGCGGACATTGCGGCGGCGTCCGTGTTCCTGGCGGGTCCCGGGGCGGCGTATATCACCGGGGAAGTCCTGAAGGTGGACGGCGGGTTGTGCATGTGAGACGGTGATCGAGGCGGCCGGGAGTTCGCAGCAGGCGGTGTCTTGCCAGGGACCGGGCCGCAAAGTATAGTGTCGCGGCTAACAACGGCGCGATGGTCGAAAGCGAGAAGACGAGTTCTAGCGCAAGGGCAGGAATACCCATGAGTCAGGAGGAATCCAAGGTGGCGTCCGAAAAGGAGGTCGAAGAGAAGGTCATTTCGATCGTCAGCGAGCAGTTGGGCGTGGACAAGGCGGAGATCTCACGGGAGACGTCCTTCGTCAACGACCTGAACGCTGACAGCCTGGACACGGTCGAACTGATCATGGAGCTGGAAGACGCGTTCGAGATGAGCATACCGGACGAGGAGGCCGAGAAGATCCAGACGGTCGGGCAGGCCATCGAGTACATCGTCGGGCACCTGAACGCGAAGAAGTAGCCGTGCCACGCGGCGCGGCCAGGCCCCAGTTTACAGGATCCTGGAATGACCGGAAGACGTGTGGTCATCACCGGCCTTGGGGTGGTCACACCCCTCGGCAATGACGTCAGGACGTTCTGGCAGCGGCAGGTGGCCGGATGCAGCGGCATCGGGCCGATCACGCGTTTCGACGCGACCGGCTTCGATGTGCGGTTCGGCGGGGAGTGCCGCGAGTTCGATCCGGAGGCGTACATCGACCGCAAGCAGGTCAAGCGGATCGATCGGTTCGCGCAGTTCGCGATCGCCTCGGCGACGCAGGCCGCCACGGACAGCGGGATGGACTTCGCCAGGGAGCAGCCGGACCGGGTCGGCGTGATCATCGGCTCGGGCATCGGCGGCCTGATGGAGTTGGAAGAGCAGCACCGGCGGATGATCGACAAGGGGCCGGACAAGATCAGTGCCTTCACGATCCCCAAGCTGATGGTCAACGCGGCCAGCGGCAACGTGTCGATCCTGTTCGGGGCGATGGGGCCGAGCATGGCGGTGGCCACGGCGTGCGCCTCGGCGGCCAATGCGATGGCCGACGCCTTCAACACGATCGCCCACGACGAGGCGGACGTGATGTTCACGGGCGGCAGCGAGGCGGCCCTGACGCCGCTGGGCGTGGCGGCGTTCGCGGCCATGAAGGCGCTGTCGGCTCGCAACGACGATCCGCAGCGGGCGAGCCGGCCGTTCGACAAGGATCGCGACGGCTTTGTGATGGGCGAAGGGGCCGGCATCCTGATCCTGGAGGAACTGGAGCACGCGCGGCGGCGGGGCGCGAAGATCTACGCGGAGATGGTGGGGTACGGGATCAGCTCGGACGCGTTCCACATCACGCAGCCGGAGACCGAGGGGACGGGCGCGGCCAAGGCGATGCGGATGGCCCTGGCGGTCGCCAAGCTCAACCCGGAGGACATCCAGTACATCAACGCCCACGGCACGAGCACGCCGCTGGGCGACATCGCTGAGACCAAGGCGGTCAAGGCGGTCTTCGGTCCGGCGGCCCGCAAGGTGGCCATCAGCAGCACCAAGAGCAGCATCGGGCACCTGTTGGGGGCCAGCGGTGGGGTGGAGATGGTTGCGACGGTGATGGCGATGCAGCAGCATGTCGCTCCGCCGACGATCAATCTGGACACATCTGATCCAGCATGCGATCTGGATTACGTGCCGAAGCAGCCGCGGCCTATGAAGATCGACTGTGCGATGAGCAATTCGTTCGGGTTCGGCGGGCACAACGGCTCGCTGGTGATCCGGCGGTTTCAACAATAGCGATAATCACTGAAGCGGCGCGGTGAATGTTCCAGCCGGTTAACCTCGTTCGGCTGGATAACCGATAGTAACAAAAGGGCTTGCCCCTGTGGGCAAGCCCTTTTTGATACACTGGATTGGATTGTCAATACCCGATGGCAGGCGCACAGGCAGAGATCGATGCTCTCCTAGTGGAAGTCCAGGCCCACAATCCGGGCCTATTGGACGGCGAGGGGGCGGGTGTAGCGGCTGCGGCACCGGCGGAGGCGACCCGGGGCCATCCCGGCAAGCCGGTCGAGGAGCGGGTGCAGCGGATCCTGCGGATCAACGTGCCGTTGATGGTGGTCCTGGCGCAACGGAACATGCCGGTCCGGGAGATCCTGAACATGTGCATCGGGTCGATCATCGAGTTCGAGAAGCCCTCGGACGAAGAGCTGGAACTGCTGGTCAACAATCGTTCGATCGCGTTCGGGCACGCCGTCAAGGTGGGGGAGAACTTCGGTCTGAAACTGATGCGGATCCACGACGTCCGCAGCCGAATCGATGCCCTTCGGACGTACGGGGAGACGTAGGGCGGCAGTAACCTCTTGGCGGGTAATCCATTGGCGAACCACGACTGTGAGAGTGCGCGAGGATCTCGACGCGGCCTTATGGCGGGGTGTGGGATCGGCTGGCGAGGTTATCCATCGTAGCCGGAGGATTTGTCGGGATCGGGAGAACTTTTTTGTTGACTCATTTCTTTGGAATGGTAATGTTGAGATAGGAGCAGGGCGTAGCGCCGCGAAACTCCGAGTGGGTCCTGTCCCGCGGAAAGCCCTTGAAGCGAGCGCCCATGTGCGCATGGTGCCGTTTCGCGCGGCACGATCGTACGGCAAAGGGATATCGCGGCGGGTTCGCCCTGTTTCTTTTCTAGAACTCCTTCGAGTCGATCCACTTCATCATCTTGCGGAGGCGGCGGCCGACCACTTCGAGCGGGTGGTTCTTGTCGGCCTTTTCCAGGGCGTTGAACATGGGCTTGCCGACGCTGTACTCGAGCAGCCACTCCTTGGCGAACTGGCCGGTCTGGACTTCCCGGAGGATCTTTTCCATCTCCTTGCGGGTCTCCTCGGTGACGATGCGGGGCCCGCGGGTCAGGTCGCCGTACTTGGCGGTGTTGGAGACGCTGTAGCGCATGTAGTCTGATGCCGCCCTGGTAGAAGAGGTCGACGATCAGTTTCAGTTCGTGCATGCACTCGAAGAAGGCGAGTTCCTCGGGGTAGCCGGCCTTGACCAGGGTCTCAAAGGCCATTTTGACCAGGGCGGAGATGCCGCCGCAGAGGACGACCTGCTCGCCGAAGAGGTCGGTTTCGGTCTCGTCCTTGAAGGTCGTCTCGATGACGCCGGCGCGGGTGCCGCCGATGCCGGCTGCCCAGGCGAGGGCGATCTGCTTGGCCTTGCCGGTGGCGTCCTGCTGAATGGCCAGGAGGTTGGGCACGCCGCCGCCGCGTTCGAATTCGCTGCGGACGAGGTGGCCAGGGCCCTTCGGGGCGATCATGATGACGTTGACGTTAGCGGGCGGGACGATCTGGCCGAAGTGGATGTTGAAGCCGTGGGTGAAGCCGACGGCAGCGCCGGGCTTGATATTGCCCTGGATCTCAGCGCGGTAGATGGAGGCCTGCATCTCATCGGGGAGGGTCATGAGGATGAGGTCGGCGGTCTTGACGACCTCGGCGGCGGTGGTGGGGGCGAAGCCGTGCTGTTTGGCCAGTTCGAAGTTCTTCGTCCCGGCGCGCTCGGCGACGACGACCTTGAGGCCGCTGTCGCGGAGGTTGAGGGAGTGGGCATGGCCCTGGCTGCCATAGCCCAGTACGGCGATGGTCTTACCCTTGAGGGGGTCCAGGGAGGCATCCTTTTCGTAGTAAACGGTTACCGGCATTGTTTGGGTCTCCTGCCAAGGTCTTGCATTGTGCGGCCCGAGTGCGGCGCCGGATTTCGGTTCCCATATGAGTAAGGCACATGGGCCAGCCGATTCGACCTGCACGTACGTCTGGTTAGCGGGCAACGGGCGGGTTCGCCGCGTCCGGTGCGTTCAGGCAGCAGGTATCCTGGGCGTCGCCAAAGCGGCCTATTATAGTCATCGCTCCCGGCCCCGCAAACGCAGACAGCGGAGGATGTGGACTTTCGGACAGATACGGAGTTATTATGCATATCAGGGAAGATTCGGGTATGGGATGTGGATCGCCGGGCGCACGAGCGAATAGATCATGCGGCTGCGCCGAACATAACGATATATAGTCGCAGTGGTTGACATGCCTTGCCAGTACTGGCGCGGGCGGTGGCATCGCGGATCGCCATTGCGGGGCCGTGCAAAGAGGCGCGGATGCAGGGCCCCGCGGACGCTCCTGTAAAGGCCGTACCAGCCTGAAGATGGAGCTGCACAGGTAATGTCTACGCAGCCGCCACAGACACCATGGACGCGGCTGACCGGGATGGGTGTCGAGTACGGCGCGGTCGTGGTTGTGTGCATGCTGCTGGGCTGGTGGGTCGACCGTCACTGGCAGATTGAAAGACACTGGGGCACGCTGATCGGGGCGGCAATAGGCCTGGTCGGCGGGACCTATAACTTCGTGCGGGAGGCCCTGGCCGCAGTGCGGGAGAGCCAGCGGCAGGGTGGCGAAGCGGGCAGGCGACGGGCTGAGCCCGGGCGGGAGACGGAGCCGCCGGAGGATCGGTCGAAGCGGTGAGCGGCGGGGGTAACGACGGAAGTGAGCGCGGGCAAGATGGCAGGAAGCTCCAGGAGTCTGTCGGCACGCATGGAAGGGCTGTCGCCGCGAGGGCTGTGGTGGACAGCGGTCCTGGTGTCGGGGGGGGCGGTGGTGGCGGTTACGGGAGCGGCTTCGCTGGCCTTGCAGCGCAGTGAGTGGTGGGTCGGATGGCGGCCAGTGTATCTGGCTGCGGCCGTTGGGGTTGCGATGCCGATAATCGGTCTGTGGCCTCTCGGCAGGTGCAATCCGGCCGACGGCAAGCGGATCACCCTGGCGGCTTACAGCGGCACGCCGCTGCGGATGTTTTCGGCGGGGCTGCTGGCGGTAGTGGTTGTGCTGAGCCTTGGGCAGAAGGCGGACCGGGTGGCCTTCGGCGTGTGGATGGTGGGGCTGTACCTGGTGTCGCTGCTGGTGGAGACGGTCGTGGTGGCGGCGTGGCTGCGCGGCCGCAGTGGTGTGACGCGAGTGTAGACCATGCAAGCATGGCAGTGCCTGGGCGAGATGAACCCGCTGGAGCACGTGGTCCAGCACACGATGGTTCGCAAGCAGGTTGGCGAGGTCCCGCTGACGCTGCTGAGCAACCACATCATTATCCAGATCCTGGCGGCACTGATCCTGATTACGGTGCTGATCCCGCTGTTCCGCTGGGCGCGGATCGGCGAGGCGGAGGAGCCGACGAACCTGGTCCCGCGGGGCTTCCGCAACTTCGTCGAGGCGGTGTGCGAGTTCTTCCGGTCGAACCTGGCCCGGCCGCAACTGGGCGACCAGACGGACCGGTTGATGCCGTTCATCTGGACGGTGTTCGCGTTCATCCTGACGTGCAACCTTCTGGGGCTGGTTCCGCTGGAGCCGATCACCAAGATCCTCTTCAAGCCGCTGGGATTGGAGCGGTACGCATTCGGCGGGACGCCCACGGGGAACCTGTGGATCAACGGGACGATGGCGTGCTTTGCCCTGGGGGCGATCCTGTACAACGGGTTCCGGCAGCAGGGCCTTGGGTACCTGAAGCACTTCATCCCCGGGCCGATCTGGATGGCGCCGCTGATGGTGATCGTGGAGATGGCGGGGCTGTTCGCCAAGATCGTGGCCCTGGCGATTCGTCTTTTCGCGAACATGCTGGCCGGGCACATGCTGCTGGCGGTACTGCTGGGGTTGATCTCGCTGGCGTTCGCGGGGATCGGGGTGTTCGGGGGGTTGATGATTGCGTTGCCGGTGGTGGTCGGCAGCGTGGCGATCAACCTGCTGGAACTGTTCGTGGCGTTCCTGCAGGCGTTCATCTTCACGTTCCTGATCATCGTGTTCATCGGGCAGGCGATCCATCACGAGGAACATGAGGCGGAGCATTGACGGAGCAGACAACTGCCGTGGCTGGATGGCGGGTATCCGGCCCGTGGCCGAGAACGAGGCATCGGCATGCGTATCAGCGCCTTAACGCCCGCGGGCGCAGCGAATCAGGAGAAGCGGTAATGAGCAGGTTTACGGCGAAGGTGATGCTGCCGGTGATCGTGTTGGGGTACGTACTGGCGTTCCATGCGAGCACGGCACAGGCGGCGGAAGCGGCCCCCGCGGCCGGGGCGGTCTCGGCGCAGAACCTGTTTCTGACCGAGGGCGGCGCCAAGAAGTTGGGCGGCGCTGGGCGCGGGGCTGGTGGTGATCGGCGGGGGCCTGGGGATCGGCCGGATCGGCGCGGCGGCCGTGGAGAGCATGGCGCGTCAGCCGGAGGTGGCCGGCCAGGTCAACGTGGCGATGATCATCACCGCGGCGATGGTCGAAGGCGCGACCTTGTTCGGGGTGGTGGTCGGCATGCTGGCGGTGCTGATCTGACAAGACATTCGCCGGCCGACCCGTTTGGGGTCGGCCGGTCCGCGCGCCCTTGGCACGTGTGCGAGGGCGGACGGACCGGCTGCGCCGTGGAATGGCCGGGGTAAGGACACACGCACTGGAGGCGACGGGCCTATGAGCCTGGCAGGCGGATATAGACGTGCAGCGGCCGGGGCAGCCTGGCTGGTGCTGGCATTGCCGGCGGCGGTGCAGGCGGCGGAGGGGACCGCGGAGGCGGCGGGTCACGAGCAGCCGAGCCTGTTTGCCGGGGACCTGGGCAACGTGATCTGGACGGTGTTGATCTTCCTGCTGCTGCTGACGATCCTGGGCAAGTACACGTGGCGGCCGATGCTGGAGGCGCTGAACCGCCGGGAGCAGTTCATCCGGCAGACGATCGAGACGGCGCAGAAGGAGCGGGCCGAGGCCGAACGGACGATGGCGGAGTACCGGCAGTTGATGGCCAAGTCGAAGCAGGAGGCCCAGGCGATCATCGAGCAGGGCAAGCGGGACGCCGAGACGGCGCGGCAGCGATTGGCGCAGCAGGCGCAGGTCGAGGCGGAGCAGATGATCGGTCGGGCGCGGCAGGAGATCCAAATGGCCAAGCAGGCGGCGCTGCAGGACCTTCGGAGCGTCGCGGCGGACCTGTCGGTGAACGTGGCCAGCAAGATCATCCAGCGGAACGTGACGGCGGAGGACCAGGAGCGGCTGGTGGAGGAGTCGCTGAAGCAGCTGGTCAAGAGCAACGGAGAAGGGAAGTCCTGAGCGCCGAGCCTTGAGTCCTGAGGGTTCAGGGTTCAGGGTTCAGGGTTCAGGGTTCAGGATTCAGGGTTCAGGGTTCAGGGTTCAGGATTCAGGGTTCAGGGTTCAGGATTCAGGGTTCAGGATTCAGGGTTCAGGGTTCAGGGTTCAGGAAACAGCAACCACGGCAACAACAACGGCGGATGGCCACAAAGAGGCACAAAGGGCACAAGAACAACAACGGCGGTAGCCGCTAAGCGGCTGGATTTCTATGGCGGAGAACACGAGCGGACGGCTGGCGACGGTGTACGCGGAGGCGCTGTACGGCGCGGCGGCCGGGGTGGATGCGCTGCCCGGCGTGCGGGGTGACGTGGAATCGCTGCAGAGATTGCTGCAGGAGTACCCGCGGTACGGGCAGATGCTGGGCGACCCGAAGACGGACCCCGCGCGTCGCGACGAGGCCATCCGGCGGGCGTTCGAGGGACGGGTGCATACACTGACGTTGAACTTCCTGCTGGTACTAAGCCGCCGGTGGCGGCTGGGGGGGCTGGCGGCGATCCTGGATGTGTACGTGGAGCTGGACAACGGGCGGCGGTTGGGCCGGCGCGAGGTCGAGGTGGTCAGCGCGGCGGCGCTGGATGCCGGGATGCTCGAGCGGGTGCGGCAGGGGATCGCGGCGTGGGGGGGTTCGAGCCGATGATCCGGGCGAAGCAGGACCCGTCGCTGCTGGGCGGGCTGGTGATCCGGATCGGCGACCGGCAGATCGACGCGACGGTGAAAGGACAGCTGGAGCGGCTGCGGGAACAGCTGCGGAGGCGGTTCGAGACGGCGGCGGTGGAATGATAACGGCACAATCAGCTGCACTGGCAGACGATCTGCCAGTGGTACCCGGCACGGCCCTGGTCGTGCTTCGCAGTCGACAGGACCGTGGTACCCGGCGGCCCTCAAGGGGGCCGGCGAAATGGGAAGGCTCACGCACAAAGGTGTTTGCAACGTCCTAGGAGACTGTTATGGCTGGCGGGTTTCGCATAGACGACATTGCCTCGGTCATCCGCGAGCAGATCGAGAATTACACGCCCGACGTTGAGGTGGCGGAGGTCGGTCGGATCATGGAGGTCGGCGACGGCATCGCCCGCGTCTACGGGCTGAGCCGGGCGAAGGCGGCGGAGATGATCCACTTCCCGCGGACCGATACGTACGGCGTGGCGCTGAACCTGGAAGAGGACTCGGTCGGCATCGCGATCATGGGCGACTGGCTCGGTCTGAGCGAGGGGGACGAGGCCCGCTGCACGGGGACGCTGCTGTCGGTGCCGGTGGGCGACGCGATGGTCGGCCGCGTGGTCGACCCGCTGGGCCGTCCGCTGGACGGCCGCGGGCCGATCCAGTCGAAGGAGCGCAGGTTCCTGGAGAGCATCGCTCCGGGCATCGCGGAGCGCCAGCCGGTGAGCGAGCCCCTGCAGACCGGCATCAAGGCGATCGACTCGATGATTCCGATCGGGCGAGGCCAGCGCGAGCTGATCATCGGTGACCGGAAAACGGGCAAGAGCGCGATCGCGGTGGATACGATCATCAATCAGAAGGGGCAGGGGGTCATCTGCGTCTACGTGGCGATCGGCCAGAAGGAAAGCACGGTCGCTTCGCTGGTGGATGTGCTCCGCCAGCACGGGGCGATGGATTACACTATCGTGGTAATCGCAGGATCGAGCGACCCGGCGCCCTTGCAGTACATCGCCCCGTACGCGGGCTGCTCGATGGCGGAGTACTTCATGTACGAGCGGGGGCAGGGGACGCTGTGCATCTATGACGACCTGTCGAAGCAAGCGGCGGCGTATCGCCAGCTGTCGCTGCTGCTGCGTCGCCCGCCGGGCCGCGAGGCCTACCCCGGCGACGTGTTCTACCTGCACAGCCGACTGCTGGAGCGGGCGGCGAAGCTGGCCGAGCGGTACGTGATTGTCGAGAAGGGCGCGAAGGCGGACACGAAGACTGGCGCTCAACGGCAAGGAGTACGTCGGCGTACCTGGCAAGGAAGAGGCGGCGGAGGACTTGAGGAAGATGGGCAATGCGGCCGGCCTGGAGGTCCGCAAGGTGCCGGGCAGCGGCGGCTCGCTGACGGCGCTGCCGATCGTGGAGACGCTCGAGGGCGAGGTGTCGGCGTACATCCCGACGAACGTGATTTCGATCACGGACGGGCAGATCTACCTCGAGCCGGAGCTCTTCTTCGCGGGCGTGCGGCCGGCGATCAACGTGGGCATCAGCGTCAGCCGCGTGGGCAAGAATGCCCAGAACAAGGCGATGGCGAAGGTGTCGGGCTCGTTGCGGCTGGACCTGGCGAGCTACCGCGAGTTGGAGGCGTTCGCGCAGCTGGGCACGGACATCGACCAGGCCACGCTGCGGCAGCTGGAGCGAGGTCGGCGGCTGGTGGAATTGCTCAAGCAGCCGCAGTACCGGCCGTACAACGTGACCGACGAGGTGGTCAGCATCTTTACCGGCACCGGCGGCTACATGGACGACGTGCCGGTGTCGCGCGTGGCGGACTTCGAGCAGAAGCTGCTGGAGTTCATGCATACGCGGCAGCAGGGGCTGTGGGAGGAGTTGGACAAGCGGGCGGCGATGACAGACGATCTCCGCGCCAAACTGGTGGAAGCGATCAAGCAGTTCAAGGGCCAGTACATGGCGAGTCTGCCGGCGGCGACGGTCCAGGCGGCGGGCCGGTAAGGTACGAGGATTGCGCGTGGCCAGAGCAAGAGCCATCGTCAAGCGGCGCAAGGCGGTCCGGAGCATCCGCAAGATCACGCGGACGATGCAGCTGATCGCCACGGCGCGGTTCCAGCAGGCGCACAGCCGGGCGCTGGCGGGCCGGCCGTACGTCACGCGGATCCGGCACATGGTGGGGCAGCTCTCGGAAGGGGTCGACTTGGATCACCCGCTGCTGCGAGAGAACCCGGAGGCGGCGCCGGACTTGGTGCTGGTGCTGACGAGCAATCGGGGCCTGTGCGGCGGCTACAACGCCAACGTGATACGGACGGCGATCCGACAGATCGATGGATTGCAGTCGCAGGGCCGGCGCGTGCTGGTGCAGATGGTCGGCAAGAAAGGCATCCAGTACTTCAAGTTTCTCGGCCGGCCGGTGGAGGCCGCGCACATGCAGTTCGGCGACAAGCCGACGTATGCACAGGTGGCGGAGCTGGCGGAACAGTTCATGGAGCGGTACGCGGCTGGGCAGCTGCGGACGGTGTCGGTGGCGTACATGCGCTTCCTCTCGACGGGTTCGCAGAGGCCGGAGGTGGTGCGGCTGCTGCCGATGGAAGCGCCGAAGCACTCGCAGGAGGAGGCCGGGCTGCGCCGCAGGGTGGAGTGGGAGTTCTCGCCGGACCCGGCATCGATCCTGGCGGACCTGTTGCCGGAGGCCGTGAAGGTCAGCCTGTACCAGAGCTTCCTGGAGTCGGTGACCAGCGAGCAGGTGGCGAGGATGGTGGCGATGAAGGCGGCGACGGACGCGGGAGGCGACATGATCAAGTTCCTGTCGCTGCAGTACAACCGGGCCCGGCAGACGCAGATCACGCTGGAGCTGCTGGACATCGTCGGCGGCGCCAATGCGCTGCAGGCAAAGTAGGTCCAAACAGAAGCGTAGGGCGGGTGAGTGCCCGCCCTCGTAACGGGCGTTCGAGGTGAAGACATGGCCGACGGCAAGAACAACGGCAGGATCACGGAAGTCATCGGTTCGGTTCTCGACGCGGAGTTCGCCGAGGACCATCTGCCGCACATTTACAATGCCCTGAAGATCCATGTGCCCGTGGAGGCTCGGCTCGGCGGGGCAGGGGCACGACCTGTGGTGCGAGGTCGCCCAGCAACTGGGCGGCAGCCGCGTCCGCGCGGTCGCCCTCGGCTCGACCGACGGCCTGGAGCGCGGCATGCAGATCGAGGACACGGGTTTGCCGATCAGCGTGCCGGTCGGCCACGAGACGCTGGGGCGGGTGTTCAACCTGCTGGGCGATCCGGTGGACGGCCGCGGGCCGGTGGTCGCGAAGCTGAAGCGGCCCATCCACCACGACCCGCCGGAGTTTGTGGACCTGACGCCCAAGACCGAGCAGCTGGTCACGGGGATCAAGGTGTTCGACCTGCTGGCGCCGTTTGTCCGCGGCGGGAAGATCGGGTTGTTCGGCGGGGCGGGGCTGGGCAAGACGGTGGTGATCCAGGAGCTGATCGCGCGGATCGCCCGCGAGCACCACGGCTACTCCGTGTTTGCCGGGGTGGGCGAGCGGACCCGCGAAGGCAACGACATGTGGCTGGAGATGCAGCACGCCGAGTTCAAGGACACGGACGGCACGGTCAAGAAGGTGCTGGAGCACTCGGCGATGGTTTTCGGGCAGATGAACGAGCCGCCGGGGCGCGGTTGCGGGCGGCGCTGACGGCGCTGACGATGGCGGAGTGGTTCCGGGACGACTCGGGGGCCGAGACGCTGCTGTTCATCGACAACATTTTCCGGTTCAGCCAGGCGGGCTCGGAGGTTTCGGCGCTGCTGGGGCGCATGCCGTCGGCGGTGGGGTACCAGCCGACGCTGGCCACCGAGATGGGGCAGCTGCAGGAGCGGATCACCTCGACCAAGCACGGCGCAATCACATCGGTGCAGGCGGTGTACGTGCCGGCGGATGACCTGACGGACCCGGCGCCGGCGGCGACATTCGCGCACCTGGATGCGTTCATCGTGCTGGAGCGGAGCATTTCGGAGAAGGGCATCTACCCGGCGGTGGACCCGCTGGCCTCGTCGAGCCGGCTGCTGGACCCGCTGTTTGTGGGCGAGCGGCACTATGCGTGTGCCCGGAGGGTGCAGGCGATCCTGCAGCGCTACCGCGACCTGCAGGACATCATCGCGATCCTGGGCGTCGAGGAACTGTCGGAAGAGGACAAGCTGGTGGTCGCCCGGGCCCGCAAGATCGAGCGGTTCCTGTCGCAGCCGTTCTACGTGGCCGAGCAGTTCATCGGCATCCCCGGCAATTACACGAAGTTGGAAGAGACGATCCGCAGTTTCGAGGAGATCTGCGACGGCAAGTGGGACCACCTGCCGGAGCAGGCGTTCATGTACGTCGGCAGCGTGGAGCAGGCGGCGGAGAAGGCGGAGAAGCTGGCGGCGGGAGTGTGACGGCAGTGCTGAGTGCTGAGTGCTGAGTAACTGCAACAACAACAGCCAATTGCACCGCCGAGGAGCAAAGGACGCGGAGAACAACAGAGATCGGGTGTGCAGATCATGCCGGATGGAAGCCAGTTCAAGTATTCGATCGTCACGCCTGAGAAGGTCCTGGCCGAGGGCAAGGCGTTGTTTGTGGCGCTCCCGGGGCAGGACGGCGAGTTCGGGGTGTTGTACAACCGCAGCCCGCTGCTGGTGCGGTTGGAGCCGGGGCTGGTGCGGGTCCGGGATGAGCGGGGGGAGCAGTGGTATTTCGTGGCTGGGGGGTTCGGCGACGTCATCGGCAACGAGGTGACCATCCTGACGCCGAGGGCCCTGGAGGCCGGTGAGGTCAAGGCGGAGGAGGTCAAGGACGCGCGGGAGCGGGCGCGCAAGGCGGCTGCCGCTGACGAGGCGGGGCTGCGCAAACAGCGCGACGCCCAGGCCGAGGCGCACGCCCTTGACCGGATGCTGAGCCACGCGGGGCGGTAGCCCTCAGAACCCCAGATACTGCACTTCTTCCTGCAAATCGATGCCGAATTGTTTGTTGACGAGATGCTTGAGGTGCGCGACCAGGGCGAGCAGGTCGGCGGAGGTGGCTCCCGCATCGGCATTGACGATCACGTTGGCGTGCTGGGGGCTGACCCGGACCCGGCCGACGCGGGCGTCCTTGGCGCCGACGGCTTCGAGCAGGTACCCGGCTGCGACCTTGCCAAAGGTGACCTGGCCCGGGTCGATCCGCGAGAGGAAGGCGCTGCGCTTGGACTCAGGTTCGATGTGGTCCAGGCGGATATTCTTGAAGTAGCAGCCGGGACACTTCTGGTCGAGGGGGAACTTGCGTTGGCGCTGGGCGATGAGGTCCTGGCTGATCTTGAGCAGGGGCTGCGGGTCGCCGGGGGCGAGGTCCAGCACGACCTGGGTGATGATCCAGTCCTTGTGCTGCTTGAAGATGCTGTCGCGGTAGCCGAAGTGGCAGTCGTCGGCGCCGATCGTATCGAAGCGGTCGGCGGCGGCATTGTAAAAGCGGACTTCGCAGACGTGCTCGCCCATCTCCTGGCCGTAGGCACCCGCGCAGCCGTATACCGCCCCACCGATCGTGCCGGGGATGCCGGCGAGTTTCTCCAGGCCGGCCAGGCCCAGCCGGTCGCTCTGCAGGACGACTTCGCTGAGATGGTCGCCGGCGCCGACGGCCAGGCTGCCATCGACGGCGGCGAAGGCATGGATGCGGTTCTGGATGACCAGGCCGTTGTAGCCGGCATCGGAGGCGATGATGTTGGAGCCGTCGCCCATGACGCACCAGTCGAGGCCGCAGGACCGGGCCGTGCGGATCGCGGCGACAAGGTCGGACTCGCTGTGTGCCTGCAGGAAGAAGCGGGCGGGTCCGCCGATGGCCATGCTGGTGACTGTCGCCAGGGGCAGGTTGATCTGCAGGTTCTGACCGAACTGCTCGAGCAGCCGAGTGTCCGGCAAGACGGGGGCGTGCGTTTGCGCCACGTTCCTCTCCTTGGGATATCCGCGCCACACGGAAAGCCACAGTGTAAGCGCCCGGGACGATTCCGCCAACGCCGCGGGACATCAGTGTATCGGAGGATATCTCCAGTTCCGGCCAAAGGTGCGGGGGTTCGGGAAGATTCTCGGACGTGCGTTCCAGGCGACGCAGCTGAATAGGCGCTGGCCCAAACGCCTTTGGCGCAAGAATGGGACATGAAACAGTACCACAATGGTGCGGTTGGGTTGATTGCGGAACTGCATGGGGCCTACTGTCTCTCGGATGACGAGGGTGGCTTGGTGGTGAAACAGGGGGGTCCCTGGGGCCACTGCGAGGTAAGCCACCCCCGTCCATCCGAATATTGCGATTCGATTGGCTGAGCAGAGGAGTGGACACCATGGCTTACAAGTTGCAATCACTTCCGTACCCGTACGATGCACTGGAACCGTACATCGACGCGCAGACGATGGAGATCCATCACGGCCGGCACCACCAGGCGTACATCAACAACGTGAACAAGGCCCTGGAGGGTCATTCCGATCTGGACAGGCTCAGCGTGGAGCAGTTGCTGCGGGATGTCCAGAGGGTGCCTCAGGAGATCCGACAGACGGTCACCAATAACGCCGGGGGCCATGCCAACCACACGCTGTTCTGGCAGGTAATGGGCAAAGACAAGGGTGGCGAACCCAGAGGAGAGGTGGCCAATGCGATCAGGAACGCTTTTGGCGATTTCGCGGGGTTCAAGGAAAAACTGTCGAGCGCCGCCTTGGGCCGCTTCGGGAGCGGCTGGGTATGGCTGGTCCTGGATTCGGGGGGCAGGCTGCAGGTCTTCAGCACAGCCAACCAGGATAGCCCGCTGATGGTCGGCCAGACGCCGCTGCTGGGCCTGGATGTGTGGGAGCACGCGTATTACCTGAAGTACCAGAACCGCCGGGCGGACTACGTTGCGGCCTGGTGGAACGTGGTGAATTGGGACAAGGTGTCGGAGTTGTACGCCCTCGCGAGGGGGAAATGACCGTCGCGAGGGGAAGGTAGCGGCGACCCGTGAAGTGGGGCGGGTTGTGATTGAATCGGGCGGCGTGCTGGTTAAGGCGCCGCCCGGTTTTTTTGCGGTCTGGCGGGCCGGGTGTAAGATGGTCGCACGTCTGTAACTCAAGGATGCGGCGTTGCTGCGGCTGGCGAAGATCATCAACGCCGCTGACCTGCATAAACTAGACGATGACCCGGCAGCGGCAGGCCTGGACGCGATCGCCCGGGGCTTCGGCATCCGCTTTCCGGATGACCAGGAGAGCCTGCGGCAGCAGCTGGCGGTGTATGATGCGCTTTACACCTGGTGCCGATTGGAGGTAGCCAAGAATGGCCGATGACAACGTGCAGTCGACACCGTCCGGGAGTTCCTCTTCCGCGCCAGGAGGAGGCCGGGGCGACGGCGGCAACGGAGGGGCGTCGCCGACGGCCCCGGCCGAGGTGCAGCGGAGCGGCCTGGGGCGGATGATCGATTTCTTCGGTTTGAGGCGGAGCATCGTCGGAATGCTGACCATGGTCATCCTGGTCGGCATGGGCGAGCACATGGGGGAGCGGTACCTGCCGCTGTACCTGGAGAAGTTGACCCAGGGGTTTGCGTTCAAGATGTCGATCCTGGGCGTGGTGTCCATCGGCGTGCTGGGGTTCCTTGACGATTTTCTGTCGGCCCTGTATTCATTCCCGGGCGGGTATCTTTCTGACAAGCTCGGGGTCAAGAAGGCGCTGCTGATCTTCAACGCCCTTTCGATGGTCGGCTACCTGATCGTCATCCTCATTCCGAAGTGGTGGGCGGTGCTGCTGGGCGCGGTATTCTTCATCTCGTGGTCGGCGATCTCGCTGCCGGCCATGATGGACCTGATCTCGACGGTCGTGCCCAAGAACAAGCGGACGATGGGCGTATCGGTGCAGTCGCTGATCCGGCGGGTGCCCAAGACGCTCGGGCCGTACGTGGGCGGGGCATTCATCCTGGGATTCGGGGTGTCGGTGGGCGTGCGGCTGGCGTTCTGCCTGGCCCTGGCGCTGGCCATTGTGGCGATGATCGCGCAGCAGGTGCTGATCGAGGTGGACGTCTCGGACAAGGCCAGGAGCAAGGCCCACAACGCCGAACTGAGTCCGCGGCGGCTGTACAAAGAGATGAGCCCGGACCTGCGGAACTTGCTGGTCAGCGACATCCTGATCCGGTTCTGCGAGCGGATCCCCGACCTGTTCGTGGTGATCTGGGTGACGACCAACCTGGTCGCGCAGATGCAGGGGCACAGGGCGGACCTGACCGGCGAGCACATGAACGACAGGGCCGCCTATTGGTTCGGCGTGCTGTCGGTGGTCGAGAACGTCACGGCGATGCTGATCTACTTCCCGGTGGCGCGGATGGCGGACCAGTTCGGCAAGAAGCCGTTTGTGGCGATTACCTTCGGGTTCTTCACGCTGTTTCCGCTGGCGCTGCTGTTCAGCCACAACCTGGCGCTGCTGTTCCCGGTCTTTGTCCTTCGCGGCCTGAAGGAGTTCGGCGAGCCGACGCGCAAGGCGCTGATCATGGACCTGGCGCCGGAGGAGCGCAAGGCGGCGATGTTCGGGCTGTACTACCTGATCCGCGACGTGATCGTGGCGTTCGCGGCGTTCGGCGGCTGCCTGCTGTGGATGATCAGGCCGGAGGTGAACCTGCTCGCGGCGTTTGCGTTTGGCGTGATCGGGACGACTTGGTTTGTCATCAACGGGCGGGACGTGACGGCGCCGCTGCGCGGCGAGAAAGCGGAGAGTAGATAGCAGAGAGTTGAGCGGGGGGAACGGCCGGGGGAGGGTCCGGACCCACCGGTGAGGGCACCGGCGGCGCTGGCAGGCAAGCTGCCAGTGGCACCCAGAGCTGGCGTCCAGTCCATTCGGCGAGTTCAACGAATCGCATCGCAAGGGCCTACGTCCGGGGCTTACCGATCAGGGCCCAGGCGTGGCGGCCGAGGGCGACGGAGAGCAGGTCGCCGCCGCGGGCGTTGACCTGGCGGGTCACGAGCAGGAGCTGGGCCAGGGCCATCCCGCCGAGGAAGCCGCCGAGGTGCGCCCAGTGGGCGACCCCATCCCAGTCGCCCAATGCCACGGGCAGGAGGTCGTTCAGGCCGACCCACAGCAGGAGCAGCCAGAAGCCGTGCATGCGGAATATCTTGTAGCCGAAGAAGACCAGGAAGAAGCGCAGCCAGATCACCATATGGACTTTCTGGGCAGGGAAGAGGACGAAGTACATTCCGGCCAGGCCCATGATCGCGCCCGACGCGCCGAGCATGGGCGTCAAGGGGCCGCCGGCGTCGGCCATATGGTGAGCCAGCCCGGAGATCACAGCCAGGAGCGGGTAGACAATCGCCATCCAGACGCTGCCGATCAGTTCGTTCACTCGCAGGCCGAAGACAAGGAGGAACACGAGGTTGCCCGCCAGGTGCAGGAAGCCGCTGTGCAGCAGGGAAGAGGTGAGGAGCTGGTACTGATGGAAGCCAACGCCAGGGGGCCAGGGAAAGCTTGCACGGATCCTGCTGACCAGGTCGGTCGGTCGCGGGCGAGGCGCGGGCGGCTGGTGTTCGAGCGGGGGTGAAGGCGCAGCCTCGGGGGCTTTCGTCTCCTCGGCTGGCTTGGGGCGCTCGACGACCCGCCGGTAGGTGGGGCGGCCCTGGCTGTCCACGACACGCTGGTAGCGGACGGGCGGCTGGTACTCATCGGTGGCGTCGGGGTCGGGGGAGTCGTCCTCGGTGGTCTGCATGACGGGCGAGGTCGCGGTGGTCGCCTTCTGGGAGGAGGACCCGGCGGCCGGGGCGGGGCGGGGCTGCTCCGCCTGAGACTCCTCCTCCAGGAGCCGGGCGGCACGTGCCTGCTCTTCGGTGCGGGTGCCCGACCAGAGCATCAGGTTGAGCGATGCGCTGGAGTGCCTTGTCGGGTTGCAGGCGACGGGCAAGAACAGCAGGCTGGCAAGGACGGTCAGGCCGGCGATCATCCATATGGTCAGGGGCTTTCGCGTACCGAAGGCTTCCGAGGCCAGCGGCCACAATCCGAGCCAGGCAAAGATGCTCAGGATGCGGGCGAAGGCGTCGACATGGATGGCGATCGCATCCTCGTCCAGGCCTCGGGAAGTGATGATTGCCCGGCCGGTCTTGATGTGGATGCCGCACTGCACGCAGATCTTGGTGCCGGCTGGCCAGACGCGATGGCAGCTCGGGCACCGGGGGCCTCGGGCTGCTTGGGCGACGGCCAGGGTTGCGGTAGCCGGGTCAAGCGGGCCGGCAGCTGTCGGCGCACCGGCGCCCGGGGCCATTACGCGGACGGTCGGATCCTCGGGGGCGGAGGCCTCCATCTCGGCGAGGGCGTAGAGGTCATCCGGGTCATGCGGCTTGGGGGCGGCGGGCTGCTTTTTCGGCTGGGCCACGAGCCCGCTGGCAAAGACCAGGGTGTATTCGCCGATGCGGACGCGGTCGCCATTCTGGAGTTCCACGGACTGCGTCTTCTGATCGTTGACGAACAGGCCGTTGGTGCTCTTGGCGTCCTCGATCATCCAGGTACCCGAGAGCGATCGCGCCAGGCGGCAGTGGTTGCGCGAGACCTGGATCCCTTCCAGGCGGATGGGCCTGTCCTCGAGCTTGCCGATCTTGATGACGCCTTGGCCGCCCAGGAGGAACTGTTCGCCCACGCGGGCGGGGCCCTCCTCGATCACGAGGCGGCAGTCGAAGGACCGGATCGTCCCGCCGCCACTGACGGCCCGCAGGACGGACTTGCAGCGAGGACAGGTCGCGGGCCGCCCGAGGCGCTCGGCTGGCAGGTGGAACTTGGCTCCACAACGGCACTGGATGTGAAACATGGATGGCCCTCCTGGGCCTTTGACGAGGCGACCACGTGGAGGCAGACAGGACATTTGCCTCGGCTGCGGAAGTGCGCCCTGCGTATGCAATTATGGCGGAAGGATACGGTGAAGGCAATGTGACCGACCCTAAGCATCCCGGATCGCCATCGCAGGGGTAAGCGCTAGCAGTCTGGAGGGGGCCGCAACGGCGGAATCCGACCGACTCAGGTCTTATGTGCCCGACAGGAATCGAGCGTGAAACCTTCAGTTCCGGCGGGGTCCCGGGCACCACGCAAGATCGCGACCTAAGTGCAATGGAACCTGTAACTTGCAGGATTCTGCGAATCGAGTAACTGATTCGCAGGTGGTTGCGTTCACCGGCATGTTGAGGCCTTGCCATGCGGTATTCACAACGCCTATCGGTAGTGTACCTCCCTGCCGCAACTTCACCGCCGGGGCATTTGCTATCCGCAGGATGTCATGCTGGTGTGCAAAACGCGCGAGGCCAGCCGGTTAGGATCGCATTCGGCTGCACGGGCGCGTTCGGCCCGGGGTCGCTTCGCTACCAGGATGCTCATCGGGCGAGCGTCCGGCAAGCACAGGGCCGGCATGCGTGCGTCCTTCTCGTCGCGGCTGGCAAACGGATCGGCTTCTTGAGCGGCAGGGCTGTCTTCGTCGCCTTCGGGCGTAGCTCGGCCGCCGACAGAGACACTGCCAGAATCTGACACTACGCGGTCTAGACTGCAACGCTCGCCGTGTAGGCTCTCCGCATCGCGGTCTAGACTTTGTGTTGACTGCGGTCAACACGTCACGAGAATCCGCAAACTGTTCTTTTTTCGGGTCATTTAGCTTTTGACAGCCGTGTTGCGTTCTGATAATCCTATGGCTCACAGAGGCGAATCACTGTCGTTAGCAGTTGTCAGTTCTTAGTGTGTCGGTCGAGTTGGTCCGCGTTCTTTCGGTTTTTGATGCCTAATAGTGGTGCGTTCACGCACGTGGTGGTGGCCGCACAAAGGATAAGTGAAGTCTCGAATGGAAGTCGTGGCTGTGGCTTTACGTCGTCTTCACGAGGTGCATCACCGCTTTTTCTGTGCATGCCGCAGTCCCTTGTCCCAGAAGCCGTCGCTGACATAGTCGGCCGTATGCCTGGTTACAGGGTGTGCAGATGCGCTCAGGGGGAGTGTGTGCGCCGCATCCCTTTAGGGTCTGGGTGTAAGCAATGTCGCTGCCGATGTCGATGCGCATTCGCTTGATCGGTGCCGGTTCCCATGGATCGGCCAGCGGATTCCTGTCTGCCGCATTTCCATTGTATGGTCGGGTGGCTAGGTCAAAGGCCACCATGGGTGCAAATACATATCCAGAGGAGCTGTTAACAAGGAGATGTAGAGTATGAGGCGAGGAGCTGGTACTGTTACTGGGAAGCTTGGCTTTGCTGGCTATTGCGAGTCCCCCAGCGGTGCTGGCTGTGACCATCAACAACCCGTGGATCGTCAACGATCGTGTGGCGGACACCCACAATCTTAACACCATGGCAGCCACGTACGTCAATGCGTACACGCCCAACGGCGTGGTCGCGCCGGCGAACAACCAAGATAAGGCCATCAACATCTACAACAACCAGAAACGCCGCCTGTACCACTGGGCCGATGAGCCGCCGAATGTTGGCGGCAACGACATCAACGATCCCACCTACAACCAGAACGTCTTCGGCTGGGGCCTTTGCGGGCGGCACGCCTGCCAGGGCTGCACCATCGCCAACGCGATCGGCTTCGGGGAGCGGAAGATCGCGGTGCCCGGCGACTGGCAGATGGAGTTCATTTATGACGGTGGAAATCACCTGTTCCACACGATGATGACCTTCTACGTTATGACCGGCGTAAACATGACCGGGCACATCGCCGGCTGCGACGAGATCCAGGCCAACAACAACCTGGTGCTCAACGCCGTGGCCGATAACCGGGCCTGTCCGGGCTTCCTGCTGTGCGGCGATACGGCAGCCGGCGAGGTCAGCATGGTCAACCACTACAGCGACGGCGGCGATGCCGCGGTGACCACTCGCTGGACCGGCAACATGAATATTCGTACCGGCGAAGTCTTCTATCGCAGTTGGCAGTCCTTGGCCAACGAGTTCCCCACGCCCTACACCGACGCCGACGGCTACAGCGGCCCCGACTCTCCGTACCACCATGAGGCCAACAAGGACTACAAGGATTGGATCAACATCCCATACTGGGAGCCCTACCAGCTGACCAGCGCCCAGAGCGTCACGGTCAACATCCCGATGATCCCGACCTATCGTCGCTGGGCCAACGGCACCGATACGGTCACCCCGGACTTCCGCTCGGTTAACTATCAGGACCTGCTCTACAGCAGCACCAATATCGCCACCTATTACACGGACGGCGTGACTCCCGACTTGCACGCCAACACCGTAGGCACGCTCGCCGAGGCCGTTTTCCAGGTCCAGTTCCCATTCTATCTGACCGACGGCGCCATCAGCGGCACCTTCACCCGGACCAATTCCAGCGACATCACCGCGATCTATACTTCGCCGGACGGCAGCAGTTGGACGCAGGTGTGGAATAACACCGCCACCGGCCAAACCGTTCTGAGCAATCTGAGCCTGCGCAACCAGGTCTTCGGCAACTGGAACCAGTTCTTTATCAAGGTCCAGATTCAGTCCACCAGTGCAAAGACGGACGCGGGCGTCACCGGCCTGACCTTCAACATCACCTACGAGCACAACAAGGGCGCCATGGCCTATCTCGACAACGGTGTCAATCACCTGACCTTCACCTGCGACAACGCTTCCGCCCTGGGCAGCGGCTACCGCATTAAGCTCGACTATAAGTGGAAGGAATATGACGGCTCCGACTGGACGATTGACAAGGCCTACACCAAGTACATCAGCACCAGCCCGACCAATATCACCCTCGTCACCGGCGGCGCCTCCAGGCCATACAAGAGGGGCGGGGTGGGCTACGATGTGGTCCCCCCGGCCGGCTCGTACGGGGCAGTTCCCCGCACCGAGTACATCCAGATGACGATCGTGCCGACCCCGCCTGCGGATACGACCCCCCCAGCGGCGATTTCGAACCTGGCCTGCGGCACGGCCGGCAGGACCACGATGCCGCTGACCTGGACGGCCCCCGGCAACGACGGCAACACGGGCGAGGCCACCGGTTACGACCTGCGTTACAGCACCAGTGCGATCACGGCCGGCAACTTCAGTTCGGCCACGCAGGTTGCCAATGTTCCGTTCCCGCGTCCGGCCGGTGGGGCGGAGTCCTTCACCGTGACCGGCCTGACGGCAGGCACCACCTATTACTTCGCCATCAAGGCTTATGACGATGCCGGTAACTACGCCACCATCTCCAACGTACCCAGCCAGACCACGATGGCGGCCGACACCCAGGCCCCCAATGCGGTGGCCAACCTGGCCGCGGCGCCCCAGAGCACGTACGGCACCTGGAACATCACCTGGACGGCCCCGTCGGACAACGGCAACGGTTACGTGGCCTCCTACGATCTCCGCTGGTCGACCAGCGCGATTACGGCCGGCAACTTCTCCAGCGCCTCCCAGATCAGCGGTATCGGCACCCCCAAGAGCGGCGGCCAGGCTGAGGCGTACACCGCGACAGGTCTGCCGACCGGCAAGACCCTGTACTTCGCCATCAAGTCCGCCGACGACAGCAACAACTGGTCGGCGATCTCCAACCTGCCCAGTAACTCGCAGATGATCGGCACCCTGGTTTTGCAGAACGGCTTGACCGTCAACGGCTCGACCTATAGCGGCGCCCAGGATACCTACATGGACGCCTCGGCCGTTACCACCAAGTATGATGGCACGACCTATCTGCAGATCGCCGGCAATGGCGGCGGGACCAACCGTCGTCGTCCCATCGTCGAGTTCAGTCTGTCGTGCCTGCCGACCAATTCACTGATCTCCCAGGCCACACTGTACCTGTATGCCTACACCAACGAAGGACATGACGCCTCAGGCGGCTACTACGGCGCCTATCACGTCTTTACCACCTGGTCGGCTCCTGCCGTCAGTTGGAACATGCCTTGGGTACAGTACGGCGGGTCGGACATCGACACGCTGGACGGCCAGACGGCCAAGCAGACCACCAGCAACGTCTGGTACGCCATCGACGTGACCAGCCGCGTGCAGAGCTTCCTCACTGGCAGCGCCAACAACGGCTGGACCATCAAGTGCACCGATGAAAGCAAGATGAACCAGGACTGGTTCTACGCCTGCGAGTACACCGGTGATCCGACCCTGCGGCCCAAACTGGTCCTGGTCGATGTTCCCGATACGACGCCGCCTGCCGCCGTGACCAACCTGGCCACCAGCAGCCCCACGGGCAACAGCATCACGCTGAGCTGGACGGCCCCGGGCGACGACGGGAATACCGGCACGGCCACCACCTACGACATCCGCTACGCCACCAGCCAGATCACCAACGATACCCAATTCAATGCTGCCACCCACTGCACCTCCGGCGTACCGGCACCTGCCACCGCCGGTACCAACCAGAACTACACGGTCACGGGCCTGTCGCCCACCACTACGTACTACTTCGCGATGAAGACGGCCGACGAGGTGCCCAACTGGTCCACTATCTCCAATAGCCCCAGCGGGACCACCACGGCTCTCGATGTGACTCCCCCGGCGGCGGTGAGCAACCTGGCGACGAGCAGTCCGACCCCCGGCAGTATTACCCTGACCTGGACGGCGCCGGGCGATGACGGCAACAGCGGCACGGCCACCACCTACGACATCCGCTACGCCACCAGCCAGATCACGAACGATACCCAGTTCAATGCCGCCACCCATTGCACCTCCGGCGTACCCGCGCCGCAGGTGGCCGGCACCAACCAGAGCTACACGGTCCCCGGCCTGTCGCCCACCACTACGTACTACTTCGCGATGAAGACGGCGGACGAGGTGCCGAACTGGTCCACTATCTCCAATAGCCCCAGTGGGACCACCACGGCCCCCACCATCCGCACGGTCGGCTCCGGCTACACCTACTCGACGATCCAGGCCGCCCACGATGCCTCCAACGACTGGGACACCATCCAGGTCTACGGCGGACCGTATGTCCAAAGCGCCGGCTGGGCCACCCTCACCAAGAACCACCTGACCATTATCGGCATGGGCTCCTCGCGTGTGGTCCTCGACGCCGCCGGCAGCGCCAAGAGCAGCAAGGGTATCTTCATCGCCGACGGTACCGACTTGACCGTCCAGAACCTCGAGTTCAAGAATACCACCACCACCTCCGGCTACAACGCCGCGGGCATCCGTCTGGAGGCGCCCAACCTGACCGTCACCAACTGCTACTTCCATGACAATGATGACGGCATCCTGACCAACAACGGTGTCGCCGGCACCATCCTGATCGAGTACAGCGAGTTCAACCACAACGGCTACGGCGACGGGTCCAGCCACAATATGTACATCAACCCGGTCGACTCCTTCACCCTGCGGTACTGCTACTGCCACAACGCCAACGTCGGCCATGAGGTCAAGACCCGCGGGTTGGTCAACTACATCCTCTACAACCGCATCGGAAACGAGGGCGGCAACGGCAGCTACGAGGTTGACGTACCCCAGGGCGGCACGACCTATATCATCGGCAACCAGATCGAGCAGAGTTCCACCAGCAGCAACAGCAGGATCATCACCTACGCCGAGGAGAGTACCGCCAACCCCGATCAGCATCTGTACGTCGTCAACAACACCATCGTCAACAACATGTCCAGCGGCACCTTCGTCAATAACGGCAGCGGCGTCAGTGCCCTGCTGGAAAACAACATCTTCCAGGGCACCGGCACGGTTCTGAGCGGCAGCGGCACCCAGACCACCAACTGGGCGACAAGCAACGCCTACCTGGTCAGCCCCAGCACCTACGACTTCCACCTGACTTCCGGCTCCACCGGCGCCCTCGACCTGGGCACCACGCCGGGCACGGGCATCAACGGCTTCAACATGAACCCGACGCTCCAGTACGTCCACCCGTGCAGCTATCAGAGCCGGTCGCCTGTTGGCACCATCGACATCGGCGCCTATGAATACGGCACGTCGTCTCAGCCGAGCGTCCAGTTCACTAGTTCCACCGGCAGCGGCAGCGAGTCGGTGACCAGTGTCAACATCCCCGTTTCGCTCAGTGCCTCCTCCAGCTCGACCGTCACCGTCAACTACGCGGTGACCGGCGGCACGGCCACCGGCGGCGGGGTCGACTACACCCTGGCATCCGGCCAGCTGACCTTCAGCCCCGGCATCACCAGCCAGAACATCCCGATGACCGTCGTCGATGACTCGCTCAACGAGGCCAACGAGACCGTCATCGTGACCCTCTCCAACCCGACCAACGCCACCCTCGGGACCAACACCACCTACACCTACACCATCATCGACAACGACCCGGCACCGACGGTCCAGTTTACTAGTGCCACCGGCAGCGGCTCGGAAAGCGTCACGTCGGTGAATATCCCGGTTTCCCTCAATACCGCCTCCGGCCAGACGGTCACCGTCAACTACGCGGTTACCGGCGGCACGGCCACCGGCGGCGGGGTCGACTACACCCTGGCGTCGGGCCAGCTCACCTTCACCGCGGGCGTCACCAGCCAGAACATCGCCATGACCGTGGTGGACGATGCGATTGCTGAGGCCAACGAGACGGTCATCGTGACCCTCTCCAGCCCGACCAACGCCACCCTCGGGACCAACACCACCTACACGTACACCATCATCGACAACGACTCGGCCCCGACGGTCCAGTTCAACCTGACCAGTTCGCAAGGCAGCGAGAATACCTCGGCGGTCAACCTGGCGGTCTCGCTCAGCGCGGCCTCCGGCCAGACCGTCACGGTCAACTACGCCGTTACCGGTGGTACAGCCGTACAGGGCGTGGACTACACGATCTCGGGCACCAGCCTGACGTTCAGCCCGGGCATCACCAGCCAGAACATCCCGATCACGATCATGAATGATGGCTTGTACGGCCCCGGCGACACGATCATCGTGACGCTCTCTAGCCCGACCAACGCCACGCTGGGCGCCAATACCACCCACACCTACACCATCGTGGAAGTGGACTCTCAGCCGACCGTGCAGTTCAGCAGTTCCACCGGCAGTGGCAGCGAGTCCGTTACCAGCGTGACCATCCCCGTGACGCTCAGCGAGGGCTCCGAGCTGACCACGACGGTACAGTACGCGGTGACCGGTGGTACGGCCACCGGCGGCGGCGTGGACTACACCTTGAACAGCGGCACGCTGACGTTCAACCCGGGCGTCACCAGCCAGAACATCTCGATGACCGTCGTGAATGACACGCTGCACGAGGCCAACGAGACGGTCGTCGTGACCCTTACCAGTCCGAGCAATGCGACCCTCGGGACCAACACCACCTACACCTATACAATCAACGACGATGACGCGGCCCCGACGGTGCAGTTCAGCTCGGCTACCGGCAGCGGCAGCGAGTCCGTGACCAGCGTGACCATCCCCGTGACGCTCAGTGCGGCTTCCGGGATGACCACCACCGTCAACTACGCGGTCACCGGCGGCACGGCCACCGGCGGCGGGGTCGACTACACCCTGGCGTCCGGCCAGCTGACCTTCAGCCCCGGCATCACGACGCAGAACATCTCGATGACCGTGGTGGATGATTCGCTGGTCGAGGGCAATGAGACCGTCATTGTGACCCTCTCTAGTCCGACCAATGCGACGCTCGGGACCAACACCACGTACACGTACACGATCATCGACAACGACGTTGCTGCTGTGACTGTGCAGTTCCAGGCCACCAGTTCCAGCGGGAGTGAGTCGGTGACGCCGGCCAACATCGTCGTTACCCTCAGCCAGGCCTCGGCCCAGACGGTTACGGTGACGTACAACGTGACCGGCGGCACGGCCACCCAGGGCACGGATTACACTCTGCCCACCGGTTCGACCGGCGGCATCTACGCCCTCAAGCGCAGTGCCGGGCTGACCGACACCAGCAGGCTGGACAGCCGCTTCGTAACCGCGATCGGCAACAGCACCATTGTCGTGAACACCGGCCAGGATATGGCGGCGGACACGGACTTCTGGACCAACACCGGCTGGGCTGCGTCGAACTGCTACGGCAACTACGGCGGCGCCGCAGGCATGCAGTACGGCGCCTTGTTCTTCCTGTCGAAGTTCAAGACCTCGTCGCTGTCCGGCTTCTCCGGCAGCACGATCAATATGGCCCAGGTGCGGTACTACTATCCGTCCGGCAACACCGGTCTGACCAACCTCGGTTACGTTACCTCCTCCGACTGGATCGAAGGCACCGGTACGACTGACGGATACTTCCCCGGTGCGGCGGGCGGCGCGAGTTTTGCCCACCCGCAGGGCCATAACACCGGCGCCAACCAGGACACTAACGGCGGTACGACCGGTCCGATGCAGTCCTGGGCCAACAACGACTACTTCGGGGTCACCAAGGATGTCAGCGCCCTGACGGTTACCGCGGGCCCGCACAACGCCGGTGCCGACTTCATCGTCTACGACGTGACCCAGATCGTACAGCTCTGGGCCAACGGCACCCCCAACTACGGCTTCTGCATCTACGATACGGGCTGCAACTACCCGGTCCAGTACAGCGAGACGACGGCCGGTGCCACATACCAGCCGACCCTGTTCATTGACTACAGCGGCTCGGTGTCCTCGAACACGGTCACCTTCGCTCCGGGGGTGACCTCGATGACGATTCCCATCACGATCATCAACGACTCGCTGAACGAGGCCAACGAGACCATCCAGCTCACTCTGAGCAATCCGACCAACGCGACGCTCGGCACCAACACCGTCACGACCTACACCATCAACGACGATGACGCCGCCCCGACGGTGCAGTTCAACAGCGCCACCGGCAGCGGCTCGGAAAGCGTCACGTCGGTGAATATCCCGGTTTCCCTCAACACCGCCTCCGGCCAGACGGTCACCGTCAACTACGCGGTTACCGGCGGTACGGCCACCGGCGGCGGGGTCGACTACACCCTGGCGTCCGGCCAGCTCACCTTCACCGCGGGCGTCACCAGCCAGAACATCGCGATGACCGTGGTGAATGACACGCTGCACGAGGCCAACGAGACGGTCATCGTGACCCTCTCCAGCCCGACCAACGCGACGCTCGGAACCAACACCACCTACACCTATACGATCAACGACGATGACGCGGCCCCGACGGTGCAGTTCAGCAGTGCCACCGGCAGCGGCAGCGAGTCGGTGACCACCGTGAACATCCCCGTTACGCTCAGCGCGGCTTCCGGGATGACCACCACCGTCAACTATGCGGCCACCGGCGGCACGGCCACCGGCGGCGGGGTCGACTACACCCTGGCGGCCGGCCAGCTGACCTTCAACCCGGGCGTGACCAGCCAGAACATCGTGATGACGGTTGTGGATGACTCCATCGCCGAGTTAAGCGAGACGGTCATCATCACCCTCTCGTCGCCCACCAATGCGACGCTGGGGACCAACACGACCTATACCTACACCATCCTCGACAACGACACGCCCGCCATGCCCACCTTTGTCGCGGCGGGAGCCGTCGCCTCCGGGACGGGGGCCATCACCCCGGCGCTGCCGTCCGGTCTGCAGACCAATGACATCCTGCTGCTGTTCCTGGAGACGGCCAATCAGACCATCTCCATCAGCAACCAGAACGGCGGCACCTGGACTCAGGTGACCGGTTCCCCGCAAGGCACCGGCACGGCCGGAGGCTCGTCGGCTACCTGTCTGACGGCCTTCTGGTCCCGCTACAATGGGACCCAAGGCGCTCCGACCACCAGTGATTCGGGCGACCACCAGCTCGGACGGATGATCGCCATCCGTGGCGCCACGCAATCCGGCAATCCGTGGGATGTGACAGCGGGCGGAGTGAGTTCCACCTCGAGTACGAGCGCCTCCATTCCCGGCGCCACCACCACCGTCGCCAATGACTTGGTCGTGGTGGCCATCGCCACCTCCTTGCCGGACGCCTCCGGCACCGCGAACTTCTCGGGCTGGACCAATGCGAATCTCTCCAGCCTGACGGAACGCACCGACAATACCGTCACCGCCGGCAATGGCGGAGGCCTGGGCCTTGCCACCGGCGGCAAGGCAACGGCCGGCGCCTATGGCTCGACCACCGTCACTCTCGCGAACTCGGCGACGAAGGGGATGATGAGCATCGCCATCGTGCCGTACATCGCACCGTAGCGACGAACGGACGACGCGGAGCCGCCGTGATCGGCGCCTCCGGCGAAGACCACGAGTAACAACCACAGCGGCCCCCGGGAAACCGGGGGCCGCTGCATATGGGGTGGCGTCGCTCCTATTCATGTGGGGCCGCGGGCGCCAGCGGGACGGGCGGCGGGGTCGACTACACCCTCAATAGCGGCACGGGGGATAGAGAACGTCTTACAGCCATGTTATACCAACGACCCCCACGCTTACTTCTCTCGCCGCCAGTTGAGAGCTTCTACCAGCGAACATAAGACAACGGTCGTCGCCTTAGCTGGAACCATCCGATTACCTGCACCATCAGGGCCGAAGATGCGTAAGTCCTATGCCCGAAAACACAAAAGCAGAAGGTAAACGCCAGCGACGGCCTCGGTAAGATGGATGAGACCATCGCACGCACAGGTTGAGAGTGAATTCGCAGCATACGCGATCTCGTACAATATCATCGCGACACCGCGCTAGACAGTTGGTTGCTCCGTTGCATAATGAATCGCTCTGAGGAGACCATACTTATATGCTTACTATTGCCATCGTTGGGCTCGGGGGGATCGGCAACAACCACGCCCGCTGTTACAAGGCCGATTCCAGGTGCAAGATCGTCGCGGTCTGCGACATCCTCAAGGACCGCGCCGACAAGGCCGCCGCGGCGTATGAAGCGCCGGCCTTTACCTCGGTGAGCGAGATGCTGGCGAGCGGAATCAAGATTGATGCCGCGAGCATGTGTACGGCCGGCAAGGAAAACGGCGGGGACCACTACACACCCACGATGGAATTGCTGGGTGCCGGCATCCCGGTCCTCGGTGAGAAGCCGATCTCCAACGAGGTCGGCAAGGCTCGTGAGATGGTGGAACTGGCCCGCCGGAAGAACCTCCGCTACGGCATCGACCTCAATCACCGGTTCACGCCTGCCGCCGTGCGGGCCAAGGAATGGCTCGCTGGCGGGCGTTGCGGCGAGATCAACATGATCAATATGTTCATGTGGATCAACAATCCGAACGAGACCAGCCCCCACTTTCACATGCGCGCCCTGCACCCGCACTCGATCGATGTCATGCGATATTTCTGCGGGCCCGTCAAGAAGGTGCATGCGTTCTTCAAGCGCGGCCCTAACCGGGTGTGCTGGTCGAACGTGCATGTCAACATGCTCTTTGAGAGCGGGGTGATCGGCCATCTCATGGGCAGCTATGACGGCGGCGGCCCCGGCCATCCATGGGGTCTGGAGCGCTGCGAGATCGTGGGCTACGACGCTCGCATCGTGATCGAGGATGCGTGCGAGCATCTGCATTTTCAGCCCCGCAAGAGCATCGAATCGGAAAGTCTGCACTTCCTCGGCCAGATGCGCAGCTTCGGCGACACATTCGCCAGCCGGATCAAGCGGTGGGTGGATCAGAATATCGAGAAAGCCAGCCCGGAGCAGATCGACGGATCGGGACAGGAGGCGCTGGCGGCGCAGCTGGTGATCGAAGGGGCGATCGAGTCGTGGGAAACGGGCCACGTGGTGGAGTTGTGATACATGGCGGAGAGGCTGCGAGTCGCGGTCATAGGAATGGGGCCCATCGGCAATCGCCACGCTGATATGTACAAAGCGGACGAGTTGGCCGAACTCGTAGGCGTGTGCGACATCCGCCAGGACCGCGCGGAAACCGCGGGCAGGCGCCTGGGCGTACCGTGGTTCGTCGATGCCCAGGCGATGCTCGATGCCCTTCGGCCAGCGGTGTGCAGCGTCTCCACGGGCGGTTACGAGTATGGCTCAGACCACTATCAGCCGACCATGCAGGCGCTGGAGTCCGGTTGCCACGTGCTAGGCGAGAAGCCCATCAGCAACGAGATCGACCAGGCCGAGCAGATGGTCGCCAAGGCGAGGCAGAAGGGGCTCTGTTACGGCATCAATCTCAACCATCGGTTCACACCGGCGGCCCGGCTGGCGCGGAAGTGGGTGGACGAAGGCCGGCTGGGACACTTGCTGTTTGTCAACATGAGCATGTGGATCATGAATCCGACCGAGTCGTCGCCCTACTTCCAGATCAAGGCGTTGCACCCGCACACGGTTGATGTCATGCGGTATTTCTGCGGGGACATCGAGGCCGTGCATTGTTTCGCGACCAAGGCCCCGGGCCGCAGCATCTGGTCGACCGCGCATTTTTCGATGCGGTTCAGGAACGGCGTCGTCGGGGGCCTGACGGGCTCATATGACATTCAGCGCGGCCACCCGATGGAACGCTGCGAAGTCGGCGGCACCGGCGGGCGAATCGTCCTGGAAGATATGTGGCGTGAACTGACGCTGTATCCCGCGGGCAACGTCGAGAAGACCGTTTACACGAACCCGGTATTCGGCGGCCACCTGAACTTCGAGGAGACGTTCAAAAACCGAATTCACACGTTCCTCGAACAGGTCAGCGCACGGGTTGCGCCCGAGCAGATCGACGGCTCGGGTGCCGACGGCCTGGCGGCACAGGGGGTGCTTGCCGCCGCAATCGAGTCATTGAACAACGGCACCGTTGTGAAAGTCGCCTCCTGAAACCTTAGCGAGCACTGCCATGAAACTTGGAGCCAATAGCGTCCTTTTCGGCGGTCATGACCTTGAGACGGCCTTTCGGTACATCGCCGCATGTGGATATGACGGAATCGAGCTTTCCGCCATCGACGGCATGAGCGAACACCTGGTGCTCGACCGGTGGCGAGAGTTGGCGCCGCGGATCAAGGACCTGGCGCGGCAGTACAACCTTCCTATCCTGGCGATGGAGCAGCCGTCGCAGGACCCTGCGCGGATGGAGAACGCGTTCGCGGCGGCGGCCGAGATCGGCATCCCGATCATAAACTGCGGTCCCGGCGGCAAGGCCAACGACGAGTCGACGTTTCAGGGCGTCGTGGACTCCTTGGGCAGACTCGCCGACCGTGCCGGCCAGTTCGGCGTGACGCTCTGCTTCAAGGCGCACGTGGGGCAATACGTCTACAACACACCGACGACGCTACGGGTGCTGGCCGCACTCGATCATCCGAGTCTTGGTCTGGACATGGACCCCAGCCACATCTGGCGGGCCGGGGAGGACCCGGTGGAAGCAATCGGCGCCGTGGCAAAGCGGATCCGTCACGTGCACATCCGGGACTGCAAAGGTCGGCAGCAGAACCCGGGCACGCCGGAGATGCAGGCCAACGGCCGCGGCGATATCAACCTATTGGGCTACATCCGCGTTCTGCACGAGAGCGGCTATATCGGCCCGGTGGACCTGGAGATCATCGGGGCCAAGGCATATGAGGTGCCGCGTTGCGTGGCCATCGCGGCGGAGGCTCGCGGGCATATGCAGGCGTGCCTTCAGGCGTGCAAGGCGAGGTAAACGGAGGTCGCGATGGCAATTGGAATCGGAATGCTCGGCCTGGCACACGGCCACGTGGGCTCTTACTGCGGACAGTGGAAGCAATGGCCCGAACGGATCCGCATGGTCGCGGCGTGGGACCACGACGGCACTCGCGCTGCCAAGGCGGCGGCGGAGTACGGCTTGGCGGTCAGTTCCAGCGTCGAAGCGCTGCTTGGCCGGGCTGACATCGATGCCGTCGTCATCGGCGCCGAAACGTCGATGCACGCCGACCTGGTCGAACAGGCCGCCGCGGCGGGAAAGGGGATCGTCCTCCAAAAGCCGATGTCGTTGACCCTGGCGCAGGCGGATCGAATCGTGGCTGCGGTCGATCGCGCCCGTGTGCCGTTCACGCTTGCCTGGCAGATGCGGATGGACCCGCAGAATCTTCGGATGCGGCAGCTGGTCCGCGATGGCACGCTCGGCCGCATTTATATGCTTCGCCGCCGGCACGGTCTCTCCACGCAGACATGGGGTGGTTTCGAAAACAGCTGGCACGTCAAGCCCGAGCTGAACCGCGGCATGTGGGCCGACGATGCTTCTCACGCCATCGACTTTGTCTACTGGATACTCGGGCAGGCGATGACGGTGACCGCGGAAGTGGACACACTCCGCAGCCCGCGGGTCCCCGACGACAATGGCATAGCCGTCTTTCGCTATGCCGACGGAACGATGGCCGAGGTGGTCTGCTCATTCGTGTGCGTCGCGGGTCAGAACACGACCGAGATCGTCGGCGAGGAAGGTGTTGCGATTCAAGACTATGGCGATGCGGTGAGTTGCAATGCACCTCGGGCGGCCGATGCCGTGGGACTGAAATGGATTCTCAAGGGACAGAAACAGTGGACCGACAGCGGGATCGCTTCGCCCGCCGGTCATGGCGCGCGCATCGCCGGTCTTGCCGAACCCCTTTTGCAGTTCCTCGAGGGCAAACGGCCGTCTCTTGCCACGGCCGCCGAGGGACGCGACGTGCTCCGCATGACGCTTGCCTGCTACCAGTCCGCTCGCCAGGGCCGCCGTATTGCGGTGGCCGACGTTAACGACCTGTGAAACCCCCTTTTTGTTTCGGAGGAAGCGACGTGGCCAAACGTGCCGCCAATCATCACGCCAATACCGAGCATCCCAATATCCTTTTGCTTGCGATTGATTCGCTCCTGGCGGATCACATGAGCTGCTACGGGTATTCCCGGCTCACGACGCCCCACATGGACCGCATCGCCTCGCAAGGCGCACTGTTTGAGCGGACCTACTCGGCGCACATTCCCACGACGCCGGGCTATTCCTCGATGCTGACCGGCCGCGATTGTTTCGGCACCGAGGTCGTCGCGCTGCGCCACCAGGGGCCGCTCACTCCGAAGGTCAAGACGCTGGCCGAGATCTGCCGCCAGGCCGGCTACAATACCACGTGCGTCGGTTTCCAGTGGAACGCGGGCGGGCGCGGGTTTGACAAGTACCTGGACTTCGCCGGCTGGGGCTACTCCGCTACCGGGTTGACCAAGGCCCAGAACCTCAACGAGGTGACCCAGCCGGAGATCGACCGCCTCTGCAGCGAAGGCAAACCGTGGTTCATGATGCTCCGGCACATGGATCCTCACTCGCCTTACCTTCCGCCCGTGCCCTTCGACCGGATGTTCTACCATGGCAACGAATGCGACCCGGCCAACAGATCGATGAAGCCGGTGATGAACTTCAAGCCGTTCTGCGACTACTTCGCCAGTTGGATGCCCGCGGGCATCACTGACAAGGACTACATTATCGCCCAGTACGATGGCGCGCTCGCCTACATGGACAGTTGCATTCAGCGGATCTTCACGCAGCTCGAGGCGTTGGGTGTGCTCGACAACACCATCGTCGTCATCAACAGTGACCACGGCGAAACCCTCTATGACCACGAGTGCTGGTTCGACCATCACGGCCTCTACGACGTGACGCTCCACGTCCCGCTGATCATCCGCTACCCGAAGAAAGTGCCCGCCGGCCGGCGACTGACCGGATACAACCGCCATCACAACCTGGTGCCCACCCTTTTGGAGCTGGCTGGCATCCGCACCCGCGTCCGCTTCGACGGCGGTTCGCTGATGCCGATGGTGCGGGGGGAGATCGCCAGTTATGAGAGCGAATTCTACATCACCGAATGCACCTGGATGCGCAAGCACGGCTGGCGCACGCCGCAATGGAAGCTGATCATCGCGCTCGAGCCGGACTTCCACTTCAAGCCCGAGGTGGAACTGTACAATCTGGTCGAAGACCCGCACGAAGACCGTAACTTGGCGGATACTCATCCCGATGTCGTGGCCTGCCTGCGCAAGCGCATGGACGGCTTCATCGCCAGGCGCGAGAAGGAAACCGGCATCACCAACCCCATGCTGACCCAGGGCGATTGGCACGGTCACAAGGGTTTGGGCGCCTTCAAGACAAGCCAGCAGGCCTACGACACGTTGCACATCGGCTCGGTCGACACGGCCAAGAAACTGCAGGCTCGGGGCGCCGACGGACCCGGCAAGAAATACTCAGACCGGGGCGAACATCATCCGAAGGACGATAAGCCTTCCGACGCTGCGCAGCTCATCACCATCATTGGCCGCGGGCATTCGGGCACCCGGGCGATGTCGCACACACTGAGCCAGAGCGGGGTCTACATGGGCGACACGCTCAACAAGTCCGGCGACCTGCTGCCTCCCGAGCAGATGTATGAGGCCTGCCGGGTCCTTGCGCGGCACGTGGTTTACAAAGGTGGCCTAAAGTGGGACTTCTCCAAGCTCCACACGACGCCCATCGAGCGGGAGTTCACCAGGCTCATCGAGTCGTACCTCGATTCGGTTTTGCAGAGCCTGGCGCGGCCCAAGGGCTGGAAGATTCCCGAGACGACGCTGGTGTTCCCCTGGATCGTCCGCATGTTCCCTGAGGCCCATTACATCCACTGGGTGCGCGATCCGCGAGATTGCATCCTCGGCAGCCATGTCACCGATGATCTGGCCAGTTTCGGCGTTCCGTGCGATCGTACCGACGACGTGCGACTCCGCAGGGCGATGAGTTGGATCTACCAGGACCAGCTCGTCAAGGCGACTCCCAAGCCCAAGCACTGGACGCTGGTGCGGCTGGAAGACTTCGTGCTCGATCAGGACAAGACGCTGCAAAGGCTGCGAGAGTTCCTCGGTTTCCCGCTCGTGAAGATCCCGGTGAAGCCCGAGGTCGTGGGACGTTACAAGGCCGATGCAGGCGACCACTGTATCGATTGCCTGCGGCCTTACCTGGCCGACTACGGTTACGATCTGCCTCGGGAGACCACCCCCGCCGGCAAAGGCATCCGTCGTATCCACCCACGGGGGAAAGCAATCCGAAACTAGTGCCGTTTCCACTGAGGGAGGTCAGACTCCCTGTGATGTGCCGCTCACCGCCGTCATGGTTGGGTCCCGCTGGATTCCCATCACATGGCTATGCGACCAATGTGTATGGGCCCTGTCTGTTCCATCGACAGGGCTCGGGGCATCCCTGGAGGCGCATCAGGCCAGAACAGCGGCATCACACAGAGTCTGTCAGGCCGCCCGGGGTCTTGGCCAGACTCCCTCAGCCAACCTTGTGCTTCACGTGCCCGACAGGAATCGAACCTGTAACCTTCGGCTCCGGAGGCCGACACTCTATCCAATTGAGCTGACGGGCACAAAACACACTCAGCGTATGCAACGAGTGTATATCCAATAACGTGCGTGTCAACATGCCGGGTCGACTACCGACCGGTTCCAGGCCATCGATCCGGGGCCTGCCGGACCGCCGGCGTCCCGGTCCGTCGCGTTGACAGCCCCTGCCGGGCTACTACAATGGCTACACGGTTTAGTGTTTACTGCTCAGGAATTTAGGAGAGATTCACATGCGCGGATGGCTTTTGGCGCTTGCGATACTCGCTCTGGCGGCGATTCCGGGTCTGGCCGGCAAGGCCGCGGCCGCCCCGCAGCCCAGCATCGCCCCGAAGTCCTGGCAGCTGGAATTCGAGTTTGAGGATCCGCGCCGGATCAGCGTCCAGATCCCCGGCGAGAAGGTCCCCCGCACCTACTGGTACATGCTTTACACGGTCAGCAACAACAGCGGCCGGGACGTCCAGTTCCTGCCCCGCCTTGAGATCGTCACGGACAAGCTCCGCGTGGTGGAGACCGATGCGGCCGCCGATCCGGCTGTCTTCGCGGCCATCAAGAAGCTGCACCTGCGGGACCACCCGTTCCTGCTGGAGCCCCTGGAGGTCATGGGCAAGCTGCTGCAGGGGGCGGATAACGCGAAGGACAGCGTGGCCATCTGGCAGGATTTCACCGGGGACGCAAGGCAGTTCACCGTCTTTGTGGGCGGGCTTTCGGGCGAGTCGGTCATGCTGCCCAACCCGGCTTACGACTCGGCCAAGCCGGAGTTCATCACCAAGGACCTGCCCGGCGGGACCAAGACCCAGGTGCCGGTTAACCCCAAGAGGTTTGTTCTGTATAAGACGTTAAGTGTCGCTTATAACCTGCCCGGCGACAATGAGGCCCGCAAGCAGGCCGAGCCCATCCGTCAGAAGGTCGAGTGGCTGATGCGATAGTCCCGAGCCGGTTGCGATGTGACCGCCCTGCGGGCGGTCGAAAGCGGCCGGGCCGCGCCCAATAGCGACTGGAGACTTCGGAAAGGGTCGGCGGCAAGGCTGGAAGGCGTGCCGGCTGTGGAATGGCCAGCGGATGGCTGGTTCTGCGCGTACCGCCAGCGCGGCCGCATCCGATGACTGGCTCACTGGACCGCGTCTCAGCCGGTCATTCGTTCCGCCAGGGCCTTTTGCACGTGGCCCAGTCGCAGTTTGCCCAGGGTTCCTTCCCGACGCGGGCTGGCCGCCAGGAGTGTCGCGAAGCCCGCATGCACCACCATCACCGTGGCGATCAGGGCATGGAACCGCCGGGCTCCGGTCACGTTCCCATCATCCAGCCCCCAGAAGAGCTTCACGCGGGCATTGACCCGCTCCACGGAGGTGCGGCCCTTGTAGAGCCGCTCGAACTTCTTGGTTGCCCGGGGAATCGGCGGGAACCGCCGCAGGTCGATCGCGCAAGCCACTCGTACCGTCTTGCCGTAGTCCTTGCCGGCGTTGCACAGCCCCTCGCTGGGGCACGGCCAGCCCTCGTGCCGGGCCGGACAGCGGTACTTGATCGTCTTGCGCTGTGGCTCATGGCCAATGTAGGCCATCTTGTGCCGCACCGGCGGCTCGCTGTGCCGGTCATAGCAGTACACCGTCCCGGCCTCATCGTAGGTGATGTTGCTGGTCCCATCGTGCCCGGGCAGCATTTCTTCGGTGTGATCCTTCCAGAGACTGCGGTTCTGGATCACGGGCCGGATTCCCTCCTTGTCCAGCATCTTATGCACATCCCGACTGTCGGCCGCCTTGTCATAGGCCGTGGTCTGGATGCGACCTTCCGGCAGATTCGCCTTGGCCTGTTCGATCAACGCCGGCAGCGTACCCCCATCGTCGATGTGGGCACTGGTCGTACGGTAGGCCAGGATCAACTCGTGCCGGGCATCCACCAGCAGATGCAACTTGTAGCCGAACCATTCGACGATCTGGGTGACCTTGCCTTGCTCGTCGGTATACTCCTGCGCCCCCCGGTCGGCTGGGGCAAGCCTTCGGCCACTTCCTCGGTCGCCTCCGCCTTGCGGCGAGCGTGCAGGGCGGTGGCATCGCCGGCGGTGTGTTTGCCCAGGTCGTCCACCACACAGGCCAGTCGCTGGATCATCCGGTCAAAGACACCACGCAACTGCGACCGGTGGGGCTCTTGGCCCAGCACATCCAGGAACCGGGAGATATTCCACTTCTCGGGCACACCGGCTTCCTCCGTAATGCCGATCAGGTGTCGCAGTCCCTCGTTGCGTCGCAACTCTGCCAGGCAGGCCTCATAACTGGCATGCCGCAACGCAATCGTCAGCAGCACCACGCCCCAGAGGACGTGAACGGGATAGTCGTTGCGACCGCGGCCGCGGTGCTGACGCAACCCCTCCAGGAGAGCCGCATCCGGGATAGCGGCCAGCAGTTGCTTGAGCGTCTGCAGGCTGGGACTGTCTTCCAGGCATCCCCAGGCAAACAGCGGTTCGGTCATCGCGATGTGCATGAGCAACCCTCCTTGGCTTCGCAGGGCTCCATTGTACACCGCAACCGATCCCCGCACCAGGGGTCCGGTGGTCGAAAAATCCACAAGAGAATCGTCCCGATTGCCCTGGCAGGTCGCAAGACACCTTGTCTGCGGGGAAGACGCTTTGCCCCCTCCGTCCAACGCACTCACACAAATGAAGTTCCACACATCGCAACCGCCTCGATAGTCCCCGGCAGCTATGGACTTGCAGGGGCGTCTGTGCAATAATGATTGGTCTTGCGGCCGACTGCGGACATCGACAGTCGGCTTTGGGTTGTGCGACGGAACACACGATTCGCAGGAAGTGGAGCAGAGTGCCATGGCACATAAAAAGGGACAAGGGTCAACCAAGAACGGGCGCGACAGCCAGCCGAAGTTTCGGGGCGTCAAGCGGTACGGCGGCGAGGTAGTGACGGCGGGGTCGATCCTGGTCCGCCAGTGCGGCACGCCGATCCAGCCGGGCTTTAACGTCGGGACCGGCCGCGACTTCACGCTGTTCGCCCTGTGCGCCGGGACGGTGGTTTTCCGGGGTCGCAAGGTGCACGTCGAGCCGGTCGAGACGGCCTGACGGTTGCCGCGCGGACAGATTTGAGGATCTCAGATAGTGGGCTCTGCATGACGGCAGAGCCCATTCTCTTGCCGCGGGTAGGTGTGTTTCGCGTTCTGAGTGAATCGTGCGCGGCGGAGGAGCATGGCCCTGCAACGGCGCAGGACCATGGCAGCCGAGGCGAAGAGCGCAAGGTGCAACCGAACATCGTATGGGGCAGGGGATTGGGCGGGCGGACCCGCCGGGCGCGCCGGGTGGACGGCTGGCGTAGAATCTGAACGAACCATGATTTTCGTCGATGAAGTCGAGATCTACGTGCGGAGCGGCAAGGGCGGAAGCGGCATGGCCTCCTTCCGGCGCGAGCCCTTTGCGCCCAAGGGCGGTCCCGACGGCGGCGACGGCGGCAACGGCGGCAGCGTCTACATCGTGGCCGTGCCGGGCGTGGATAATCTGGCCGAACTGATCGGCCACCACCACTGGATCGCCAAGGGGGGCCGACCGGGCGAGGGCAATAATCGCACCGGCGCCAGCGGCGAGGCGGTGATCGTCAAGGTCCCGGTCGGCTCGCTGATCTACGATCGCGATACCGGCGCCTGCTGAAGGACATGGACGCGCCGGACATCAGGATCTGCATCGCCAAGGGCGGCAAGGGCGGCAAGGGCAACCACGCCTTCGCCACTCCGACGCACCAGACGCCGACGGAGTTCGAGCCGGGCGAGCCGGGGCAGGAGCGGTGGCTGCGGATCGAGCTGAAGCTGATCGCCGACGTCGGGCTGGTCGGCCTTCCCAACGCCGGCAAGAGCACGCTCCTGTCGCGGGTCTCGCGGGCGCGGCCGAAGATCGCCGATTACCCGTTTACGACGCTGATTCCGAACCTGGGGATCGTGGAGCTGTCGGGCTTTCGGCGGTTCGTGATGGCGGATATCCCGGGGTTGATCGAGGGGGCACACGAGGGGGTAGGGCTGGGGGACGCGTTCCTGCGGCACGTCGAGCGGACCCGGGTGCTGGTCCACATGCTGGATATGTTGCCCCTGGAAGGCAGTCCCTCGCCGGCTGAGGCCTACCGCGTTCTGCGGGACGAGCTGGCTGCGTACAGTCCGATCCTGGCGACCAAGCCGCACATCGTCGCGGCCAACAAGATGGACCTGACCGGCACGCCGGAGCAGGCTGCACGCCCTCCGCGAGCAGCTGCCAGGCATGGAGATCCTTGCCATTTCCGCCGCCACGGGCACCGGCCTGAACGCCCTGGCGGAGCGCTGCTGGCAGATCATCCAGGAGGAGAAGCACCGCGAAGAGGCCCTGCGGGCGACTGAGCCGGCGCGGCCGCAGGTCGAGCCGGTGCAGACTGACGCGGAGGACGAGGCATGACGGCGTCTGGCCCCAGCGGCCCTGGTTGCGGTGGTGGCGCACCGCAAGGCCGGCCGAGACCGGCCAGGCTGGATCGGCCCATCGATGCCGTGCTGTTCGATCTGGATGGGACGCTGACGGTGCCGATCCTGGATTTTCCGAGGATCAAGGAGGCTGTTGGTTGCCCGCAACCGGTCCCGATCCTGGAGTGGATGAAGGACCTGACGCCAGCCGAGCAGTCGCGGGTCGAGGCGGAGCTGATCGAGTTCGAGATCGAGGCGGCCCGCAAGGCCGTGCCGGCGGATGGCGCAGCGGAAACGGTCGCGTGGCTGGCGGGCCGAGGCTACCAGCTGGGCATCGTCACCCGCAACTGCATGCCGCGGTAGCGATCACGCTGGAGCGGTGCCACCTTCCCATCGGGTGCCTGTGGACCCGCGAGGATCGCCCGCACAAGCCGTCGGGGCAGGCGGTGGTGGGGCTGTGCAAGCGGATGAATGTGGAGCCGAAACGTTGCGTGATGGTCGGCGACTACAAGTTCGACCTGGAGGCCGCTCGCGAGGCGGGGGCGGCAGCGGTGCTGCTGGCCCTGAAGAGCCCGTTGCCGGAGTGGGCGAACCTGGCTGACAGGGTGATCTGGCGGTTGGAAGAACTGAAGGAACTGCTATGTTGCTGAAGCTCTGCCTGGTCGAGTGTCTGGCACCGCAAGACGCGGGCGGTGCTCTCGATCCTGGCCATCGCCATCGGCATTGCCATGATGGTCACGATGCTGGCCCTGGCCCACGGGACGCTGGGCGAGGTGGCCGATCGCATGGCCAGCGTGGACGCCGACCTGCTGGTGCTGCCGACGCAGACGACGCTGGTGGCTGGCGGGGCGGAACTGCACGAGAAGTATCGCCGGGTCTTCGAGCAGGTGCCTTACAACGGCCAGCCGGTCGCCCAGCAGGCCATCCCGGTGCTTTGGCAGCAGACGCTGATGGGCGGCAAGGACCAGCGGATGTTCGGGGTGGACCCGGCGGACATGCCGGCGTTTCTGGGCAGCCACAAGATCATCGCGGGTCGCCTGCCCGACGCCGACGGCACGTTCCGCAAGATGCTGGACGGCCTGCGCCGGCCGGACGGCGCGTATGACCCCTCGATCGTGACGCCGGAGCAGCTGGCGGCGGGGCTGGAGATGCTGATCGACCAGCGGCTGGCGGTGGCGGGGCACTACAAGGTCGGGGATACGGTGCAGGCGATCGGCCAGGAGTGGCGGATCGTCGGGATCGTCGAGCCGGGGGTGCCGGCGCGGGTCTTCTGCCCGATCCAGACGCTGCGGCACATCGCCTACGCCGGCGAGGCGCGGGCCACGGTCTTCTACGTGAAGCTACGGCCGGGGGTCAGCCGGGACCCGTTCGAACTGGACCGCATCGCCGACACGCTGGCCAAGGCGAGCAAGAAGGTGGTCGAGCCGCTGGGGGCGATGCGGGCGATGTGGGGCGAGACATTCGCCACGATGTTCGCGTACATCTAGGTGGCTAGCGCGGTAGCGATGACGGTGTGCTTCCTGCTGATCTGCGTGACGATGTACACGATGGTGGTGGAACGGACCGGGCAGATCGCGATCATCAAGGCCATGGGCGCGGGGCGGCTGATGCTGCTGGCCCAGTCGGTCCTGGAGGCGGCGATCCTGAGCGTTGCAGGCACAGCCGGCGGCCTGGCCCTGGCGATGCTGGCCCGCTGGATCATCGAGAAGACGATGCCGCTGCTGACCGTCGAGGTGAAGCTGAAGTGGTTCGTGCTGGCGATCGTGGTGGGCGTCGTGGGCGGGACGGTCAGCGCGCTGTATCCGGGTTGGCGAGCCGGCAAGGTGGAACCGGCGCTGGCGCTGCAGAATACGTAGCTGTTTGCGGAATGTGTGTATGTCCGACATGCTGATCGAAGTACAGGACCTGTGGTTGCGGTATGGCAAGGGCGAGGCCGCGTATGACGCCCTGCGCGGGCTGGACCTGCGGATCGACCGGGGCCAGTTCGTAGCGGTCGTCGGCCCGTCCGGCAGCGGCAAGAGCAGCCTGCTGCACATCCTGGGCCTGATGCTCAACCCCACCCGGGCCGCGCGGCTGACCCTCGACGGCGAGGACCTGGCGGCGGCCTCGGAGGCCCGCCGCACGCGCCTGCGCAAGACCAAGATCGGGTTCGTCTTCCAGCGCCTGAACCTTGTGCCCGTGCTCTCGGCGGCGGACAATGTGCGGCTGGCGTTCTGGCTCCGCGGCATGCAGGCCGACAGGCAGGCGGACGAACTGCTCGAACAGTTGGGCGTGGGGCAGATCCGGCACAAGCGGCCGACGCAGATGTCGGTCGGGCAGCAGCAGCGGGTGGCGGTGGCACGGGCCATCGCCGGTTCGCCGCAGCTGCTCCTGGCCGACGAGCCGACCGGCAGCCTCGACAGCCACAACGCCCGCCTGGTGCTCGACCTGCTGAGGCAGGTCCACCGCCAGGAGGGAGGCCGGCTGACGACCATCATCGTCACCCATAACGAGGAAGTGGCAAACGCAGCCGACAGGATCATCCACATACATGACGGCCAGGTCGCGCAAGCAGACAACCTCGCTCGTACTTGATGAACCGCAGCCTGTAGCGGGAGCGCCGTCGGCAGGGGCACCGTTCGTGGCGGGCGCAGCCGCGGAGGCCCCCGCCCTGAGTTCGGCGTCGCTGCGGGCATGGTTTGTCGCGTACGTGCTGTGGATGGGCGGGTTGACCCTGGGGGCGCTATGGGGGTTTGCCGCGGGACGGCACGGCGCGTCGGCGGGCACGGCGGTCTGGGCCACCTGCCTTGTGACGTTCTACCTCTCGCTGGCCAACAACCTGCTGCCGCTGCCAACCATGTGGATGGTCATGCTCCTGGCCAGTAACATTATCGACCTGCCCGGGCCGATACCGGTCCGCATTGCCTACGTAGCCGCCATCACAGCGGTTGCGACGGCGGTTGCCAACCTAAACGAGTACCACCTGCTGCGATGGGCCCTGGGCTCTCGGGCCGCGGGCAAGGTCAGACAGACCCGCCTGGTGCAGTGGGCGATCCGGTGGTTTCGCGTGAGCCCCTTCGGGATCCTGACGCTGGCGTCGTTCGTGCCGATCCCGATCGATGCAGTCCGCTGGATCGCGATTGCGGACGGCTACAGCCGGTTGCGGTTCTTCTGGGCAAATGTGCTGGGGCGCTGGGTCCGCTACGGTGCGTTAGCTGCCGCGACGATCTGGCTGAGTGCGGGGTGGAAGACGATAATAGGCGTCCAGGCGGGGCTGCTGGTAGTCGCAGCGGTGCCGGTGGTGGTCCGGGCGATCCGCGCGGCCCCCCGCCGCTACGCGGCCGAGAAAGCAGAGCAGTAGATAGTCGAGCAGGAGAGCACAATGCGATCAGGACCGCCGGTGGGGGCACTGGCAGCACCGGTAGGCATTGTGGTGCAAGCATGGCCCGGTAGTGTGGTTCTATCTTCGGGAGAAACGCATGTTCCGTCAGATCTTCCTGGTTGGCATCGTGGGGGTGATGGGCACTGTTGCGGGTGCTGCGGGGGAGTTGCCGGCCAGCGCTCCGGCCTCGCAGGCGGCTTCCAGCCAGCCGGTCGCGACGCGCCCCGCTGGGAGCGAACCGGTGGTCGGCGGCCGCGTCCACGCCGTCCTGCAGGCCCTGGAGCGGCAAGGCGACGCGGTGAAGGACCTGCGGGCCAAGATCGAGTGGGAGATCGTCGACCAGGTGATTAAGGACAAGCAGGCCAAGTTCGGCGAACTGCTCTTCAAGCGGGCCAAGCCGCACGACATGTTCATGGTCAAGTTCAACCGCACCCTCGTCGAGGACCAGGTCATCGACAAGCCGGAAGAGCACCTCTTCGACGGCCGCTGGTACATCGAGAAGAAGGATGCCACCAAGACCGTCATCAAGCGGGAGATCGTTCGGCCCGGCGAGCAGGTCGACCCGTTCAAACTGGGCCAGGGGCCTTTCCCGCTGCCGTTCGGCCAGAAAGAGGCCGAGATCCTCGAAAAGTTCCAGGTGTCGTACGTCGAACCGGCCAAGGATGATCCGGCCAACACCTCGCACCTGAAGCTCATCCCCAAGGCCAGCGCCGAGGACATGGCGGAAAAGTACAAGGAACTGCACTTCTTCGTGGACAACAAGCTCGATCTGCCGGTGAAGGTGGTGGCTGACCAGAAGGACGAGAAGCTCGTCACGGTGACCTTCAGCGACATCCAGATCAACAAGGACGTTCCGGGCAGCGCGTTTGCCGTCAAGGTGCCGGATGACCCGACCTGGTCGGTGAGTGTCGAATCCCTGACCGAAGGCGGCGAAGGACCGGAACCGGACCAGGAGTAAGTGGTATAATGCGGCGGTTGTTCGAGTATTGACCGTTGTTGCTGCTTGGAGATCGCTGATGGTGGCACGGATGTCCGCGGGGAAGGTGTCGTTCCAGTCGATCGTCGTCCTGGGCGTGCTGGGGGTGGTGCTGGGCGGTTGCTCGGCTGGTCGCGGGAAGATGCGCGGCGCTCCGGCCAGTCAGCCGGCCAAGCAGGCGGCTGTCGATCCGATGCGGCTGATGCGCGACAGTTTGGCCCGGTGCGAGGCGCTGGGCGGCTACGAGATCGTTTTCCACCGCCAGGAGCGCCGCGGGCTGCTGGCCAAACTGGGCGACTGGGAGGACATCCGCGTCTGCTTCCGCAAGCAGCCGCGCTCGGTCAAGATGGCTTGGGTCAATCCCGAAAGCGAGTACGTCGAGGCCGCCTACGTCGAGGGCGTCAACGACGGCAAGGTCACGGTCCTGGCCCGCAAGGGGCTGTTCGGCCTGCCCGCCTCGCCTATCAGCGTCCCGCCGGAGATGGCCGTGCAGATGGGCAAGTCACTCCGGCCGATCAGCGACTTCGGCCTGGCTGCGATGGTCCGCCGCACGCTGGTGCAGGTGGAGGAGGCCGGGAAGCTCGGGGGGGCGAGCGTGACGTACGAGGGCGAGGTGACCCTTGAGGGGAGCAGGAGCCGGGCCCACCACGTGGCGATCCGCTACCCGGAGGGGCTGAGCGCGACCGCCCGGCAGGACCTCTACATCAACGTCGAGACGGGCTATCCGGTGGGCGTTCGGCTGTGGCAGGCGAATGGCGACCTGCGGGCGGTGTATCTGTACGAGACGCCGGCGGTCGGGCGCAGGGGGACGACGTCTTTGCGGTGGGGAAGGTCAAGACCCTGGCCAAAAGGGACTGATTCGACCGTCACTGTCCAAGGGCCAGGTGGTAGCACATGAGGACCTTCAGGGGTACGCCCACGCGGTCCAGGATGGTCATCATCACCTCGAAGAACCCGCTGGCCAGCCCCGGGATCCGCCAGAACCCGAAGAAGATGACCGCCAGTCCGACCATGGACGCGCCGGGGGTCATCAGCCGCTCGCGCGTCTGGGTCGTCAGGAACGGCTCGATGACCTGGAAGCCGTCCAGCGGGGGGATGGGCAGGAGGTTCAGCAGGAAGGCGAATAGCTCCAGCACGGTCATCGCCCCGAAGAATGCCGCCCAGAGCGGCCAGTCCTCCACCTTCTGGCCCCAGTCCACCAGCCCGACCCGGGGATGGATCACCGCGGCGCAGGCCAGGAACAGCAGGAAGTTGGCGGCGGGTCCGGCGGCCGAGACGAGGCTGCCGTACCAGGGCCTTCGCAGGGCCAGGCGGTCGATCATCACGGCCCCGCCGGGCAGGGGGATGCCGCCCAGCACGATGGCCAGGGCCGGAAGGACCAGGGAGGTCATCGGGTCGAGGTAGAGCAGGGGGTTCATCGAGAGGTAGCCGCGATCTCGGACGCTGCGGTCGCCGGCCAGGTACGCCGCCAGGGCGTGCGAGTACTCGTGGACGCAGACGCTCATGATCCAGCCGATCACGACCGCGATGAGCAGGGGGTTGTCCATAGGCGGTTTTCACCAGACGCCAGGGCGTTGCCGGCCAGCCCCGATACGCAGACCGCCGGCGCTGCCCGTTTTTGCCATCGTCGGACGGTCCGCAGCGGAACGTCACCAGGGCGTACAGCCTATCCGGGTCCCCGATCGCCGGTCAATGGGGTCCTCTTGCCCTGATTCAGCCGTTGCGTATCATTGCATGCTTACGAGTCGCCCGTAGCTCAACTGGACAGAGCAGCGGACTTCGGATCCGCAGGTTGGGGGTTCGACTCCCTCCGGGCGCGGTGAGGGGAGCGTGTTACGGCCTTGCGCCCAGCATCCTCACGGATGACGGGTTTGTGGGTCGTCTCGTTGTCAGTCAGGACCGCCGCCGCACGAGCATCAGACTGCCCAGGGCCAGCAGGGCCATCGTGGCCGGGTCCGGAATCCCGATGCCGATCGTCACCGGCATCAGTGTGCCCAGCGTGTTGCTCTTGTTCGTCTCACAGCACTCGTACCCACCGTAGAGTCCGGTGGTCAGGCTCAGCGTCACAATCCCGTAGGATAAAGCGGTGACCTGGTACCTGAACACGGGAACCAGGGCGTCCTTGGCGTAGGTCGGGTCCGGAGCCAGGTAGCTGGTCTGCTCCGAGCCGATCTGCGAGAGGCCACCATTGGCGGCGACCACCCCATTCTTGGGGACGAACGGGGCCGACGGAGACATCGCCGCAACCCACGTGCCCGGGCCGACCGTGGTCAGCACTCCGCCGTCCAACGTGCTGGCGACGACGTTCAGACCAAGTGCGTAAAGGCCCGCAGCCGTGCCCTGCGCAAGATCGTGATTGTGACCGTGTCACCGAACATGGGCGACACCCTGTCAGCCGACAGGGCAATATTGATCACGCCAAAGCTCGGAGCGACCACCAGACCCACAAGGAGCGCCATCAAGAGACCGCGCACAACCATACTCCAATGATGCAAGACCAGCCCCATGCAACAGTGCAGCCCTTCCCTTGAAGCTCTGGCGATGGCGAGGACGACAGTACAGCAAATCGGACAACGCAATTCGCGTGCCACGTTGGCAGGCTTAATCCGGAATTCGGCTGCATGGGTCCTTAAGTCCCGAGCAAAACACCACTTGTACCCCTCCCAATGAGATGGGCCCACGATGGACACCGTTTCCATCTGTTGCTTATCGGCAACATACCGGTGTGGCATGTTCCCGGACGCAACATTCGCGGGCATGCCCACCGCCCAGGGCCAGCGTCCCCATCGTTCCTGACCAACCTGTCCCCTGGAAGAAAAGGGGCGGCCCCCAGCCGAAGCGGAATTCAGGCCCGTGGGCGGCAGTAGGGTATTCGACTCGGGATGACTGCTGTCGGCTTCTTGCGGCATTGGGGCGCCGCCTGGGTATTTGTGGCTGGCAAGTGTCCTGTGTATACTCGCTTCCGATCGCGAACAGGATGTTCGGACAAGTCCCTGGCCGGAGGCGAGAATCATGACGCGGAATCCTATCGGGCGCCTGGGCGGATTGGCGGGGCTGGGTGCGCTCCTGACCGTGCTGGCTGGCTGCGCGGCCTCCCAGCAGGTCGGGGACGCGGTCCTGTTGCCGATGCGGGTGCTGCTGCAGATGAAGGAACCCGTGCGAGTCGGGATTACCCGGGTCCATGTCAACCCGCTGGTCCAGGCCCCCTGGCTGCCGCTGGAGCAGGCCCTGTCGAAGAAGCTCGGCCGGCCGGTGCAGGTGACTGCTTACCGGCCGTTCCAGATCCGCAGCCAGCTGCAACGGGGCTACCTGGACTTCGCGATCCTGTCGGCGACGGACTTCGCGGAGATCGGCGGGACGGAGTGCTGCCAGCTGCTGGCCCAGCCGATCAACACGCTGGGGGCGCGGACACGGCATGGTCTGATCATCGCCAAGAAGGATTCGAAGGTGCAGGGCCTGGTGGAGCTCAAGGGGCAGCGGTTCGCGTTCGGGCCGAGCTGGGACGCGGCTTCGCACCTGGCGGCGGCTTACGCGTTCATGGAGGCGGGGGTCGAGCCCACCGACATTCCGCGTGAGCTGGTGCCGGTGCCGATGACGAGGCGGCATCATCTGGACTCGTTCGAGGTGGGCAAGGCGGTCGCCTACGAGCCGCTGCTGCCGGCTGGCGCGGTCGACGAGGTCGACTACAACAGCTGGCCCGACAAGGGCGGATCCATCGTGCTGCAGACGATCAGCAAGGACGAGTTCCGCGTGATCTGCAAGACGGTGGAGTTGCCCGAAGGGCCCATCGTGGCCTCCTGCCGCGCCGATGCCAAACTGGTGGCTGCGGTGAAGGACTACCTGCTGTCGGGACAGGTCCCAGCCGGTGCCCTCAAGGCGATGAGCTGGCAGAAGCTGGTGGCGGTCCAGCCGGGCGAGTACGAACGGATGGGCGAGCTGGTCCGCAAGATCCGCGAGGCGGGCTGGGTCACGGAGGAGGTGCCGCAGGCAGCGGCCAGCGAGCCGACGGCGTCGGTGGTGGATGAGGCGGCCGCGACGCAGTCGGGCGAGAGCGAAGCGAAGTAGGGGCGGGGGGACGGGTAACGGGTAACGGGTTACGGGACGGTGAAAGACGGGTCGCGGGACGCGGGACGCGGGTCGAACAGCGGGGGTCGGGTCGCGGGTTGCGGGTCGCGGGACGAACGGCAAGAGATGGGGCGCGGGTGGCTGGACGGGGTCGGGGCATCGTACATCGAAGGCCGTTGGCAGGTCGGGCGGGGCAACCTTTCCCGGCCTGCGGCGTTTTGGCGGGTGTGGCGAATGGACGGCGAGCGAAAAGCGGTTGAGGCGGTCGGACTGGGCTGGGACCTGCACAGGCTCGAGGCGGGGCGGCCGCTGATCCTGTGCAATACCACGATCCCCTTCGAGAAGGGGCTGCTGGGCCATTCCGACGCGGACGTGGCCCTGCACGCGGTGACCGATGCCATGCTGGGGGCGGCCGGACTGGGCGACATCGGCGAGAAGTTCCCGCCCAGCGACCCCAAGTGGAAGGGCGCCGACAGCGGAGGGCTCCTGCGGCTGGTGCTGGAGGAGGTCCGGCGGGCCGGCTGGTGCCTGGTCAACGTGGACGTGACGATCGTGGCCGAGAGGCCGAAGATGACGCCTTACAAGCCCCGGATGCGACAGCGACTGGCCGAACTGTTGGACGTTGGCAGCGAGCGGGTTAACATTAAGGCGAAGACCTCGGAGGGCGTGGACGCCGCTGGCCGGGGCGAGGCGATCGCGGCGTACGCGGTCGTGGGGCTGGGGCGGCAGGCGGTCGGTGGCTAGGAAGGCGCAGTTGGCGGAGCGAGATCGATGGCCATTCAGGTGTACAACACGTTGACCCGTCGCAAGGAACCGTTCGAGACCGTCGCTCCGGGCAAGGTGGGCATGTACGTCTGCGGGCCGACGGTCTACAAGCCCTCGCACCTGGGCCACGCGGTCGGGCCGATTATCTTCGACACGATCAAGCGCTACCTGCAGTACCGCGGCTACCAGGTCAAGTGGGTCGTCAACATCACCGACGTCGATGACAAGCTCATCGTCGAGGCCGCCAACCAGAAGACCACCGTCTTCGAACTGGCCGAGCGCGTGACCGGCGACTACCTGGCCAACATGAAGAAGCTCAACGTTACCGGCATCGATGAGATGCCGCGGGCCAGCCAGTGCATCAAGGAGATCATCGAGATCACCCGGCGGCTGATCGACCGCGGGGCTGCCTACCCGGTCGACGGCGATGTCTACTTCGACATCGCCAAGGACGAGGACTACGGCAAGCTCTCCAACCGCAAGGCCGAGGACCAGGCAGCCGGCACGCGCGAGGGGCTTGTGGCCAGCGGCAAGCGGAACCCCGGCGATTTCGCCTTGTGGAAGGGCGCCAAGCCCGAAGAGCCCGAGGAGGTCAAGTTCGACTCGCCGTGGGGCAAGGGGCGGCCCGGCTGGCACATCGAGTGCTCGGCGATGAGCAGCAAGTACCTCGGCCAACCGTTCGATATCCATGGCGGCGGCATGGACCTGATCTTCCCGCACCACGAGAACGAGATCGCCCAGTCCGAGACGGCGTGCGGGTGCCCGTTCGCCCGGTACTGGCTGCACAACGGCCTGACCCGCTTCAACACCAAGAAGATCTCCAAGAGCGACGCGGAAATGCAGGAGGCCCTGAAGCGCCTCTCGCTGGGCAACCTGCTGAAGGAGTTCGCGCCGGAGCTGATCCGCTTCTTCGTCCTGCAGACCCACTATCGCCGGCCGATCGACTTCAGCAACGAGACGATCGACGCTTCGAGTAAGGCGCTCAGCACGTTCTATCGGTTCTTCGAGCGGATCGAGCGGATCACGGGCAAGAGCCCGTACGACGTACAGGCCTTGTCGCAGCCGGACGCGGGGATGGCCGATCCGGCCGCCAGCGCGTTTCTGAAGACTGTCGCCGAGTACAAGACGCGGTTTGAGGAGGCGATGGATGACGACTTTAACACGGCCGGCGGTATCGCGAGTCTCTTCGAACTGGTGACGTTCATCAACCGCTTCGCGGACGAGCAGCAGCTCGAGGCGAAGAAGGACAGGGCCGACGCGCTGCAGGCGCTGCAGTCGGCGGCGGGGACGGTGATGTCGCTGGGCCGGCTGCTGGGGCTGTTTCATGAGAAGCCGCCCAAGGCCGAGGAGTCGCTCGGGGGCGAGCTGACCGCCAAGCTGGTAGAGCCTGCTGATCGACGTGCGGAACAAGGCCCGCAAGGCCAAGCAGTTCGAGATCGGCGACCACATCCGCTCGCAGCTGGCCGCCATGGGCGTGAAGCTCGAAGACCGGCCGGACGGCACGATCTGGCGTATGGAGTAGCATGCGTATCTGCGGCATCGACCCCGGTCTGCGAACCACCGGCTACGCCGTCATCGAGGCGGATGGCCCACGGGTCAAGCTCATCGAGGCCGGCGTGGTGCGGCCTGACAAGGGCTGCACGCTGCCGGTCCGGCTGCGGCAGCTGTCGCTGGAGATCCAGGACGTCTTTACCGAGCACAAGCCCGACGCGATCGCCGTCGAGAAGCTCTACAGCCACTATGCCCACCCGGTGACCGCGATCCTGATGGGGCACGCCCGGGGGGTGATCCTGGCAGCCGCGGCCGCGGCGCACATCGACCTGATGGACATCTCCGCCACGCGGATCAAGCGCCTCCTGACCGGCAACGGCCATGCCAGCAAATCGCAGGTACAGGCAGCCGTGACCCACGTGCTGAAACTGTCGAAGCCGCCGGAGCCGCCGGACGTGGCGGACGCCATCGCGATCGCCCTGGCCGGCTGGCGCATGCGACCGAGGTAGCGGGTGTGGCTGCCGCGAGCGGACAAGTGAGCAGCATGGTGGTCCCGGGCTGGTCTGTCGCCGGAGGCCATGGGGGCCATCGACTGGGGACTGCAGGGCGAATCTTGCGACTGCACGCCTGACGTTTTCCGGGCCCCGCTTATAATGGACGGTCTGACTGTGGACGGTGCGATCATGGACGGTCGGGCGCAGGAGCATGAGTTCAGGCATGTTGAAGTTCTACCTGGAGACGTTCGGCTGCCAGATGAACCAGCTCGACAGCGAGCTGGTCGAGACGCTGCTGCGCGGAATCGAGTATGAGAAGGTCGAGACCCGGGACGAGGCCGACCTGGTGGTGTTCAACACCTGCAGCGTCCGCGAGCACGCCGAGAGCAAGGTCTACAGCCGGCTGGGCGTGCTGCGCCAGGTAAAACAGCGACGGCCCGGGATGATCATCGCCGTGATCGGCTGTATGGCCGAGCAGGAGGGCAAGACGATCGCCGAGCGGAACCGGCACGTGGACGTGATCTGCGGGCCGGCCAATCTGCACCTGCTGGCGGGCCTGGTCCAGCAGGCCGCGCAGCGGGCGAAACGCGCCGTCGCCCTGGCCGGCAAGTTCGCCTCGATGAACACCCCGCTGGAGGTGGTGGTCCCCTATAGCCGCCTGGAGGAACTGGACAGCCGGCGGACCCGGAGCGGCCAGGCGAACACCTTCCAGGCCTACGTGCGGATTACACGCGGGTGTAACAAATTCTGCTCGTTCTGCGTCGTGCCGTACGCGCGGGGACGGGAGGTGCATCGGGAGCCCGGAGAGATCCTGGATGAGGCGAAACGCCTCGCCGATGCCGGGGCCGTGGAGATGACGCTGCTGGGCCAGACCGTCAACCACTGGCACTACGAGCACGGGGACGGCCGGAAGGTGACGTTCGCCGACCTGCTCAAGACGGTGCACGATGCCTTGCCGAGCGTCCGCCGGCTGCGGTTCGTGACGAGCTACCCGCGCGACTTCACCACGGAAACGCTGCAAGTGATGGCCGAAAGCCCCCGGATCGGTCGGTACCTGCACCTGCCGGCCCAGAGCGGCTCGAACACGGTCCTGGCGCGGATGAACCGCGGCTACACGGCCGAGCAGTACCTGGAGCTGATCGAGCGTGCCAAGAGAATCGTGCCGGGGTTGCAGCTGGCCGGGGACATGATCGTGGGGTTCTGCGGCGAGACCGACGCCGATGCCGAGGCGTCGCTGGGCCTGATGCGCCGCGTGCGGTACATGAACTGCTACATGTTCAAGTACTCTTTGCGGCCGGGGACCGTCGCGGCCCGTCAGTACGCCGACGACGTACCCGAGGCGGTCAAACAGGAGCGCCACGCCGCGATGTTCGCCCTGCAGAACTCGATCTGCCTGGAGAACAACCGGGCGATGATCGGCCGGACCGTCGAAGTGCTCGTGGAAGGACCCAGCAAGATGACGGGCCGCCCGGCGGACGTGAAGGCCCCCAGCCGAGCCGCGGGGCAGTTGCAGTCTGTCGGGGCGGACGGTCGGGGACCAGGTGGCGGTGTTCGACGGGCCGCTGTCGCTGGCGGGGACGTTCGTGCAGGTGGCGGTGCGGGCGGCGACGACGCTGACGCTGCACGGCGAGGTCGTCGGACAGTGAGCGAAAGGATGGCGATATGACCGATCCGCCGGAGATGATCGTCGTCGGGCTCGGCGAGGTGCTCTGGGACTGCTTCGGAGACGTCCGCAAGCCCGGCGGCGCAACGGCCAACGTCGCGTTTCACGCGGGGCAGTTGGGTCTGGCTGGTGTCGTCTGCTCGCGCGTTGGCGCGGATCCGCTGGGAACCGAACTGCTCGGCTATCTGGCTGGGCATAACCTGGACACCCGCTACATCCAGGAGGACCCGGTCCGTCCGACGGGCACGGTCACGGTGGATGCCAGCCGCCCCGACCATCCCACCTACGTGATCCACGAGGATGTCGCCTGGGACCACATCGAGTTTACCCCCGATCTGTGCGACCTGATGCGCCGGGCGCGGGCGGTCTGTTTCGGCAGCCTCGCCCAGCGGTCGCCCCGCAGCCGCCAGGTGATTCGGCAGTGCCTGGAGGCAGCCACGGGTGCCCTGCGGGTCTTCGACGTGAACCTCCGCCAGTCATGGTACGACCGCGAGTGCATCGAGAACGTCCCTTGGCCTGTCAGAGATCGCCAAGCTCAACCTTGACGAGGCAGCCGTGCTGTCGCGGCTGCTCGATCTTCCCGCCCAGCCGGTGGATTTCGCCCGTGGTCTGCTGTCACGCTTTGACCTGCAGCTGGCGTGCCTCACCCGCGCCGAGCGGGGGTGCCTGATGGCGGGGGCCTCGGGGGAAGTGGTGGATGCCGCGGGCGTTGCGGTGCAAGTGGTCGATACGGTGGGTTCCGGCGACGCCTTCTCAGCGGCGCTGATCGCGGCCTACCTGCGAGGCTGGCCGCTGGAGCGGATGGCGACCTTTGCCAACGCGGTGGGCGCGCTGGTAGCCAGCCATGCCGGGGCGATGCCGCCGCTGCGCGAGGCGTATGCGGATCTGGTGGGGCGGTTCAGTATGTGACGGATGCATCGCTCGGCCGCTGAATGTCAGCAAAGGCAACAACGCAATCTCACCAAGGCCTGTCGGTGGCAGCCGCGCTCAGCGCTTCCAGCGGCGGCGGAGGTTCATCTTCATGCAGACCAGACCCGCCGCGGACAGGACGTAGAAGCCCACCAGGTTCGCAGGCCCCACGCCCTGGCCGCATCCTCCCACCCTGGGTCGGACCTTGATCGTTTTGTACGCCTGGCTGGTCGCTTGGCCGTCGCTGACCGTGAGGGAGACATCGAGCATCATGTCCTGCGTCAGGCCAGACGGCGCGGTAAGGCCCGTGGTGACCTGCGTGGTGTTCTCCAACTGGACCTGGCCGCTAATCTGCCACGCGTAGGTCAGCGGGTCGTCGTCGGGATCGGTGCTGGCCGATCCGTCGAGGGTCGCGTGCTCGCCCTCATCGACCGTGTCCGGTCCCAGAATGACCGCGTGGGCGCCTGGTTGGGGGCCGCCTCGAACGTGACCGTCACCTGGCGATCGGCGTTCATCAGGACGGTGTTGATATCGCCGGTCCAGTCATCGTGGTCCGTGCCGTTCCAGCTCAAGACCCGGTAGTGGTGATCGGGCGAGGCTGTCAGCGTCACGATCGTGCCGTCGGGATAGATGCCGCTGAGGGGGATGACGTTTCCGTTCCCGCCGGCCACCGCGATCAGCTCGTCGCGGGATCTTCTCGAATTCCACCTGGACCGTGGTCTGGTCACCGGTGCCGATCAGCACGGTGTTGTTCGTACCGGTGGAGCCGTCGTTCTGCGTGCCGTGCCAGGCCCTCACGCGGTAGCCGGGGTCTGGCGTGGCGGTTACCGGTATGACCGCCCCTTCGGAATAGGCCGCCAGGTTGCCCTGGGCCATGATCTTGCCGCCCACCCCGTTCGTCACGCCCAGCACCAGCGGGTGCTGCGGGACCGGTGCCACCGGGTCCGTCAGGCTGGCCGAATCGTTGGCGCTCTTGAAGTCTGCGCCGCCGGTCGAGGTGACGCTGGCCACGTTGGTCATCGTCGGACCGGCCGGGGCCAGTATGGTGATGTTCGTTGTGACCGCCGCTCCCTTGGCGATCGTTCCGATGTTGCGTGTGACCGTGTTGGAGCCCGGGTCGAACGTCGCCCCGCCGTCAGCGGAGATGAACACGGACCCGGCTGGCAGCGAGTCGGTCAGCACCACGCCCGTGGCGGTGTCGACCCCAAGGTTCATGACGGTGACGGCGTAGATCACCTGCCGGCCCGCGATGATGCTGTTGGGCGTTCGCGTCTGGCTGACCGTCACGTCAGCCCCGTGCGGGTCCGGGGCGTTGGAGAGATGCTTGAGCTCGCCCGTACCGGTGTCTGTGTAGACCAGGTGTACGCAGGCGGAGGAATCCGTCGCGATCGAGGCGTCGGCTGCGCCTGCCGCCGGTGCCAACAGCGCCGGCGCCTGCCAGGTACCTCCGGTGTCCCGGATGGTCTGCCGCAACTCGCCCGCGAGCCGGTCGAAGTAGTTGACCACTACCTGCCCGCCCGTAAGCGACGAGATCTGCCCGCTGGTGACCACCGAGGCCACCACGTAGTCCGAGTTCTGCGCCGTGTCGATCGTCACTGGTGCCTGCCACGTCCCGCCGGGGGCGTTGGTGGCATAGCGAACGGCCTGCGTGTTCTGGTCGAGGTAGACCACGTGGGCGTAACCGGCTGCGTCCAGGCTCAAGGCGATCGGCGAGGTCACGTTGACGCCCGCTTCGATGGTCGCACCAGCCGGCCACGTGCCGCCAGCGTTGTTCGCGTAACGCAGGTTTCCGTTGGACAGGTAGACGGCATGGGCGTGCCGACCGGCATCAGCGGCGATCTGCGGGAAGTAGCTTCCGTGGTCGTCCGGCAGGGGTGTTACCGCCAGGGTCGACCCGTCGCCGGCTGCGTTGGTGGCATAGTAGATGTGCAGGTCGTTTCCGACCGCAAGGATATGGACCCGCCGGGCCGAATCCACGGCGATGCCACTGGCGATCATGGCGTCGGCGAGGACTTGCTTGGGCGTGCTCCAGGTCCCCGAGGCGTTCGTCGCATAGAGGACGGCATGCTGAATGTCCTGCTCGCGGTAGCAGATGTGTACGCAACCGGCTGAATCCACGGCCACCGAGCTTCCCTGCCCGGTGATTCCGCCGGCGCCGGCATCGGCCACCTCGGTCGTCCACGGGGCGGTGCCGTAGGCGTTGGTCGCGTGTCGAAGCGAAAGTCCGCCCGTGCCCTGGTAACTTACGTGTACCTGGCCAGCCGGCTGGATGGCGATGCCCGTGCCTGCCCCCTGGGGGTGCAGGCTGTCGATCACCTGCGTGGTCCAGTCGGCGGCCCGGGCCAAGGGCGCGACGCCCGTTACAGCCAGCAGCACCAGCAGGGCGACGACCGTGCGTCCTTTCTGGGGGGGCCGCATCCAGCCGCGACAACGTGTAGTGTGTTGTGCCATGGGTGTGTCTTCCCAGGAGTGCATCGCCACGCCTCCCTCAAGGCCCTCTGCCACGCAAACCAGCGGCCTTGGTGTGAACGTCAACAGATCCTTGCACAATAGCACATCGCGGCGTCGGCCACAACCTTTTTGACGGCAGCCACTTACCCCGTACGGGGGCGGCATGCGCGCCTGTGTCGATATCGCGACAGGGCGTATCACTAATACAACGGCAGCGTGCATACCTGACGCGGCACCCTTCTGCCTCGCCTGGACAGTTATTAGGCGTTGGGACCTTTGGCCTTTCAGGCCTTACGGCAGATCGACCGTCGATTGCAGGCTGGTCATGTCTGCCACGTCCGCTGCCTTCACGTCATGGTCGCAGGCGGCGTAGACGCTCTGGCCGATGAACACCCCGCGCGTCCAGGTGTTGTAGCCCCAGTACCAGGGGCCTTCCTGGAGGACCGTGGCAATCCGACCGACCTCCTGGAAGCCGCTGTCCACGCCGACACGGTAGACCATCAGGCCGCCGAAGGTGTAGTTGCCGTAGCTGGGCGGGGTGGCGTCCCCCTCGTAGAGGTCGACCGGGAAGGCCAGCAGCCCGTTGTAGTAGGTGAAGGCCTTGTGATTCCACAGGGCCTCGCTGTCCGTGCCGCGAACGCCCAGGGTCGTTTTCTGCACCTCGGAGGGGTTGGCCAGGTCGGTTACATCGAAGATCGAGAGCTTCAGACCCAGGTACCAGGCGAAGCCATCCTCTTCCTGGGCGTCCTTGCCGATGGTCAGCAGGTGGTTCTCATCCAGCATGTGGATGTACTCGCTGTAACCGGGCACCGTCAGCTCGCCTGCGATGCGGGGGTTGTGCGGGTCCGACAGGTCGACCGTAAAGAGCGGATCGATCTTGCGGAACGTCACCAGGAACCCGCGATTGCCCACGAACCGCGCGGCGTAGAGCTGCTCGCCCGGGGCGATGCCGTCGATCTGGCCAGCCGCCTGCAGTTCGCTGCCTGCCTGTTCGAGCACGACCACGTGGTTCTCCGAGGCGGGCACCTGGCCGTTGAAGACCGCGCCAACCACTCCCGGCATGCCCATGGTCACGACGTTGTGCCCCTCGGTGGTGGCCACCCGCAGGAAGCCGTCCTGCTCGCCCAGGCTGAACTGGTTGAGCAGCCAGCCGGGCACGCGGCCGCTGGCGGCGTACTGGGCCGAATCGCCGGTCAGGCTGAACTTGTGGATGTCGGTCTGGCTGCGCGCGTCCCCGTACGGGTCCCAGTTGGGACTGCTGACGTACAGCGCCTCGGTGGAGGCGTAGATCACGCCGTAGCCTGCCATGATGCCGGTTGAGGCCGGGGCGGCCTCGAGGTTGGCTGTGTCGATCGTCGTTACGTTGACCAGGCTGTAGCCGTCGGGGTTGGCCGGGTGCAGGACGTCGGCCCAGCCGACCAGCGGCTGCACGCTCTCCTGTCCGCTGGCCACCGCGCGGAACTTCGGCAGGATGTCCTCGATGGCGGCCTTGGCGACGCCGATTGGGTCGGCGACGGTCGGCCAGGTGTCAGCTGACCAGGTACAGCTTGCCGGCGACCATCCGCGAGGTGATCAGGTCGCCCTCGAACGAGTATTTCTTGACCAGCGAAGGCGCCGCGGGATTGCCGACGTTGACGACATAGACGTCGAAAGTCGACACATCAGTCAGCCATGGCGATTCCGTCGTGCCGTCCGAGCTTCCGCCGCCGCCGCTGGGCGCGGAGGGACCGACGCTGGTGGCTGCGGGCACCGCCACGCCTGAACCGGCCATCACGCCGACGCCGTACATGTAGTTGGAGGGCTTGGCCAGGACGATCACCTGGCTGCCGCTCAGGTACAGCTCGCTGCCCGGCAGGTCGAGGTCGAGCTGGCCGACGGCCTGCATGGCGGTAGCTGGCACGGCCTGGATGATGTCGAGCTTCTGGTTGGCCAGCACGTACAGGTAGGTACCATCGGTCTTGAGGACGTCGCTCTCATCGACGCCCTCCTCCTGGACGTTGGTGGTGGAGAAGTCGGTCGATCCAGAGGTATTGGTGTCCGCGGAGGTAGGCGTACTGGCTGTGCCCCCCAGACTCGCCAGCAGTCCCCCGAACAACCCCCCTGAACCCCGTGTCGCCCGGTACTGATCGGCCAGGTACCCCTTGAGTTCGCTGGCCGAGGCAAACCGCGTCAGTACCGCCGGCCCGTCCTGGTTACTCTTCTGGTTCGGGCAGCCAGCCAGGGCCAGCAACAACGGCAACAGCAGGATGCATCCGCGCCTCATGTTCATATCCTCCAGGGGCGGCCTGCGAGAGTGCGTATCCGCCAAGTCTTGTCGTCGTTGCGTGCCGATCCTGTAACAGGTGACTGCAACTGTAGTTATCGACCCGGCGCAGCGGGAGTGCCCTGACACACTGAAATACGCGTCAAACGAGGCCGCATGGTGAACTTAACTTCTGGCCCGCGGGACCTTTCATGCCATACCGACGGGAAGAGAGCACTGGCAGACAAGCTGCCAGTGGCACCCGGCGCCGCCTGTTTCCCCGCAGCGCGGGCTAGGCCTACGAGTCCTGCTAATCCTCGCCCTTGGAGGAGAAGATCACTCCGCGGGTCGCGTCGAACCCGTCCAGGCGCCGGCTCTTCGGGCAATCCAGGATAATCCCCTTGCCGACCGAGGCCGCGTAAATCTTATGCATGTCGTTCAGGTGCGGCTGCGACGGGTTGATCGCCATCAGCCAACTCGACTCGGTCATGCTGTCGACGCAGTGGTCGACGTGGCCGCAGAAGTGGATCCCGCCGCCATCGAACTCCTGCAGGACCCGCTCGTCGTACGGCTTGACGAACTCCTCGTACATCTCGCTCGAGAGGTTCACGATCGAGTCGTCGCGGAGCAGGACCTGCCCCTTCCACAGCCGGCCCCAGTGTGCCGAGCAGGAGGAGTCCCGCGGCGGAACGATCCCCGTCCAGCGCCTCATGAACTGGATGTAGGTCCGCGTGACCAGGTCGGTGACGGCCTTGATCTTGGCCGGCTGATCGTAGAACGAGTAGAAGATCTCTGAGCCCCATAGCAGTTCCACCACGTCGATGGGGCCTTGCAGGTCGGGGTGGTAGATCCACACGGCCTCGCGGATCTTCGGATAGGGCCGCAGCGCCTCCCGAAAGTACTCGGTCGTCTCGAACACCTGCCGGCCGAATCCGTTGTTCAAGTCGGGAATCCCGGCATCCAGCAGCGGGTCCATCGCGGCCGCACCGAGGGGTTTGTTGGTCGGCAGGATATCCTGGGAGTCCTCCATCCAGAAGGTCTCGGTCCCGAACAGCGACGGCAGGATGCATGTACCGTAATTGGCCCGGATGTTCGGGATGTGATACGTTCGCTGGCAGACCACGCTGTAGACCGCGCCAGCTCCCGCAGGAGCATCTTGGCCGGGTCGGCGATGGCGTCGTTGATCCGGATGGACGGCCACTCGCCGGGCTTGTGCCCGCCAGCCGAGCGGTAGACCTCAAAGCAGTCCTCGACGGGCTTACGGTCGAGCACGTGCTTCCAGATCCGCACCTTTTGTCGCTCCCACTCGGTGTCGATGGCTTTCTCAAGCTTGTCCAGCCAGGGCGTTACCGTCTGGTCCATGGTGGTCTTGGGTCCTTTCCGGTCGGCGGGCCGTCGACCTTGCCCGCGCGCCAGCGGTCTATTGTACCCGGAGCCGGGTTGCCCGCCACGCCATTTGACTTTCCACCTGCAACCCTCTACTTTTGGATGGGTGGCTGGCGCGCAAGTGTCGCCGCGGCAACGATCCTTCAGGGGTGACAAGCTATGATATTTTCCTATCAGCGGCGATCGACTCTTGCCGTGTGCGGACCGTGCGCGGCCGGTGGGACACTTGCCCGTCTGCTGGCCATTGCAGCGGTGGTACTGCTGCTGGCAGTCAGTCCAGCCGGGGCGGTCATCGACCTTCGCATCCAGTTCGTGGGCTACACCGCGCCCCTGCCGGGCCCGGTGGCTGGGGAGGCATTCCCGCTGGCGGTGACGATCATCAACGACGGCAACGAGACCTCGCCGAGCTTCAACGTCAATATCTGGCAGAACCTCCCTGCGGCCCCGACCTCGGCGGCGGGCAGCGACCAGCAGGTTACGGTTGATTCGCTCGCCCCGGGCAATGCAAATGCCAGGACGGTGGTGTTCGACGTGACGTACGGATCGCCCGGCACGTACTTTCTGTGGGTGGCCGCCGACATCGCCAACGCCGTGACCGAGGTCACCAAGGCCAACAATATCTACAGTGTACTGATCCCGGTCGCCATCTCCGCCGCCGACCTGATTATCGAAAGCATCGTCCCCAGCACCGATACCCCCGAGGCCGGCACGCCCTTCACCGTGGCCGTGACCGTCAAGAACCAGGGGCGCGTGGCTACGGGACCCTTCAACGTCGCCTTCTTCAAGAACGCCGCGACCGCCCCCACCAGTGCAGCCGGCAGCGATGCCAACGTCGCCGTGTCCGGCCTGGACGCGGGCGCCTCGACCGTGGTCAACTACGAGGCCACGTACGATGCAAGCGGCAACTACGAGTTCTGGGCACTGGCCGACTCCGGCAACGCCATCACCGAGGCCGACAAGGGCAACAACGCCGCGGGGGTGACCTTTACCATCGGCGATGCGGGCAGCGGGAGCAGCGGGCATGGCGGCTGCGGCAAAGGCGCCGGTGCGGCCAACCTGGTCGGCTTCTACGTCCTCTGCGTGGCGGGCCTGCTCGTGGCCAAGGGCCGCGGGCGCATCTCCCGTACCTGATCCCGGCCCGTGCAGGTACGGTCCCGACGGGGCCCGCGGCGGGTGCGGGCCTCTTGCCGCTTGACACGCATCCCAGGCCGGTTTAGTTAAAGTAAGGCTCGCCCGCGAAGGCCGAGCCACCGTGGCGTGCGTGCTGCGTGCAATCACATCCATTCCGTTCGAGACGAAAGGAGACCGGTCCATGAGACGTCTGATCTGCCTGGCAGTGGTGGCCTTGGGGTGCGCGGCCTCAACAGCGTGGTCGCAGGATGCGGGGCAGGGGGCTCGCCCGCGGCGTGGTGGCCGCATGGGGCCCGGCGATGTCGAGCAGGCTGTCGTGCTGACGGCCGAGCAGAAGGAAAAGGTCCAGGCCCTGTTGGACAAGACCCGGCAGGACATGCGCGACCAGATGGGGCAACCCGATCCGTCAGCCATGCAGAAGGTTCGCGATACCCGCCAGCAGATCCTCGATGCCGCCAAGGCCGGCGACGACAAGAAGGTCGAGTCGCTCCAGAAGGAACTCAACGACTCCGAGTTCATGGCCCAGCGTCGCAAGCTTATGTCGGGATACTACGACGAGGCCGAGAAGGTCCTGACCGCTGAGCAGAAGAAGCCGTTCCAGGCCTGGCGGAAGCTGCTGGAAGCGGGCGTGCCCGCGAGCTTGGTGGCAGACCCCGAGGCCCTCAAGGCCGGCGTCAAGAAAGTCAATCTGTCCGATGTGCAGCAGAAGAAGGTCGACGCCGCCTTCAAGCACGCCGAGGCCAAGGAAGGCGATAGCGCGCAGGCGAAGAAGACCAAGGCCGTGGATCTGGCTGCCGCCGTCGTCGAAGTACTCAAGCCCAGCCAGAAGGTCCTGCTGGCCGACTCCGTGGGCGGCGCAGGACCCGGCGGCGGGGCCGGCCGGGCTCCTGGTGAGGGTGCGACCTCCGCGCCAGCCAGGTAGCAACAGCCGACACGATCGACAGAACGCACGCGGCACTGGCGGCGGCCCCGCCAGTGCCGCTTATGTGTCACGTGCGCCCGCGTGTATACTGCGACCCGCCAGAAGACAGGATGAGTTTCCGAGAACGCGAGGTGCCGTCGTGGAACAGATCCGCTGGAAGGTCCCCAAGGTCATCGATGCGCACGTTCATTACCGCCACCGCCGACCGCCCGTCTATTTCAACCAGATCCTCGACCTGGTTAACTCGCTGCACCTGGCCCACGCCAAGGCCGAGATGCTCCGATTGTTCCTGGAGACCGACCAGACCTTCACCAGTCTCCGCGACAAGGCCTACGGCATACCGCCGCAGCCATGGTCCAACGGACGGACCGAGCTGCACGGCCTGTCCCTGCCGGTGGAAGTCCTGCAGAAGGTCCTGTGCGGGAACTTCCAGGCGTTTGCTGGTGCGAGCCCGAAGGTGCCGGTGTAGGTGCTGGCGCCTGTGGAAGGGCTGGCGTCAGCCGTGGGGTCCAGCGCCTTGTAGTTCATGCAAACACGTTCTTGCCCAGGCACGCGACAACCGCCAGGTCATGGGGCGGCTTGCCCTTGTCCTGCGGGATGTACCCCTGCCCCAGACCGTACAACGCGGAGTTGCGCAGGTCGGCGGCCGTTGCGACGATGCTGTTGGCCTGCTCGATCGTGCCGCCGATCTTTGCCGCCACCACCTCCCGCAGCGCCCGGTAGGCCTCACGCGCGACGTTGCCGACGGATGGCTCGAGCTCGCAGTCGGAAATGGTTCGGCCAGCGGAACCAGCCTTCCCGGTACTCCAGCGGCACGGGAGGTCCCATGCCCTCGAAGAACGGTCCGCCGTTGGGCGCCGCGAAGGGCGGGGCGATCTCGATCGCCTCGATGTGGATGGCCACCGCCTCGCCGGCCCGCACGCCCTCGATGCCGACCGGCCCGTTGACCAGGTTGAAGGCGTCCGTTCATAGATCCTGCGGATGCTGCCGTGCCGCCACTTGTCGTAGATATCCTGTCCGATCCGCCGGTACGCCTCCAGCGTCTCGAAGAGCTTCTTGACCCGCAGGTGGTTCGGGTGCTCTCGGCTGATCCGCAGCACCGCCCGGGGCCACTCGAGGCTGTGTGTGGCCTCCCGCACGTAGCACAACAGCATATGCAGCCGCAGGCCGTCCAGGCCGCTGACCATCGCGTTGGAATCCATCGGGTACAGGGACAGCATGTCCCCATGCCAGAGGGAGATCTGGTTCTCTGCCATCGTGGTTGCTCTTTGTTGGATGATTGCTTCAGACGTAGGGTGGGCACCGCCCACCAGCATCGCTACCTCAGGTAGTGCCCCGCGATGAACCGCTCCACGCGCCAGGCGGCCCGTCCCCGCTCAGTGAGCTCGTACATTCCCGCCTCGCGGGCCATCCAGCCTTCGTCCACGAGTTGCCGGAGAGTCAGCGAGTAGTCGACGCACACGGTGGCGATTCGCCGGGTCAGGTCTTGCTCGTCATACGTGCGATCTTCCGGTAGCGCGAAGCGAAGCACGGCGCCGATCGACGTGTACCGGTTCGGCTCGGAGTCGCCGCGGATCCGATCGGACTGCGTCGCAGGTCCCGGTGGCGCCGGGGGCCGATACGCGTGCCGCCGGCTGTAGACCACGCGGGCGGCGGCCTTCTTGAGACGCTTGGGGGCGGAGCTCATCACTTCCTCCAGTGCTACGCGAGCGGCAGCGGTATCCAGTTCGGCCAGGGCCTGCACGGCGGCCTCCTGCACCTGCGGGTCGGCGTCCTGCAGCAGTGCCACCAGCACGTCCTGCGCCTCCTGGGCCTTCAGACGCCCCAGGGTCTCCGCGGCTGCGCGCCGCACGCCGGCGGAATCGTTGTCACGGGCGACGTGCATCAGCACGCCAGCCGCGCTTGGATCGCCGATCTCGGCCAGGGCGCGGATCGCCGCCAGGCGGGTCGAGGGATCCTCGTGCATCGCATGTGGGATGATCCGCTTCACATGCTCAGCCGTCCGCATCCGCCCAAGGGCCGCCAGCGCACCGTTGCGGACCTCCGCCTGCGGGCGATCCAGCAGGGCCGCTGCCCGCTCGACGATCTGGGCCAGGATGACCCGGTCCAGGTCCTCGCTGCGCAGCGGCGGCCACTTCGCGGAATCGCACCTCGAACGCGAAGGCTTCCGGCTTCGCCTCGCGCATCCATTGGACGTCAAGGCACCGGCCCATCGCCTCCGTGCCGGCCAGGCCGACGACCTGCCTGGCGGCGTCCAGGCTAGCCGAATGGTCGACAACTTCCCTGCAGAAGGGTGTTCCCGTGCGGCACAGGGCGAAGAGCCGCCACGCCGCGTCGTACAAGCCGTCCTTGCTGCTGACCCCTCGGAACCACTCGACCAGGTGTCCCATCGCCGCCTCCGGGTAGCACAGCAGCACGTTGGTCACAAGGGCCGCGGGGGCACTGAACGGCGAGTCGTCCTCGCACGCATCCAGAAGATCGAGCAGCAGTTCCGCCTTGGCTCCAGGCCCCGCGGCGTGACGGATCAGCCCGTCTATCAGGGCATATGTGCCGTGCCCGGGCGTAGTCTGATCGCACCCGGGCCCTCCCGGCGATCTGTACTCCCGCACGAACCTGCGAAGCACATCGCCGGCCCGCCCGGCGGCCTCCGTATCGGACGACAGCGCGGCATCCAGGGCGGCAGCCATCGCGTCAGCCCCCAGCCGCGGCAGCAGCAGCGCCAGGTTCGCCCGCGTCGCCTCGTCCTGCGCCTGGGTGATCGAGCTGCCCGAACCGCTGCGGCGAGTGCTGCAGGATCACGGTCAGCCGCTCGGCTGCGCTGCTCTCCCGGCCGAACATCTCCAGCAACACGGCGATCTCGGCCTGGATCTCCCGCTTGAATCGGTCGTCTTCGCCCATGGGGATCTCCTCGTCGCGGTGCGGACCGTCCAGGACCTCGCGAAGCGCCCGCCGCGCCCGGTGCAGCCGGCTCATGACCGTGCCGATTGGCACGTCGAGGAACTCGGCTGTCTGCTCGTACGACATTCCTTCGAGGTAGTGCAGGACCAGCACCAGCCGCTGCGGCGCGGGCAGGTCCGCTAGCCCCGCGGACATGCGGGCCAGCAGGGCGGGGTCCTCGTCGTCCGGTTCGGCTGCGGCGACCTCTTCGGGCAGCTCGCACCAGGCGTGCCTGCGCCGCCGGTACCACATGCGGCAGAGGTTGATCGCGATGGCCCGCAGCCAGCCGGCCAGCTTCTCCGGCTCGCGGAGCGCGGCGATCTTCAGGTAGGCCTCGACGAAGGTATCGTGGGCCAGTTCGTCCGCATCCCGCGGGTTGCTCGTGACCCGCAGGCACAGCCCCAGGACCCTGTCGCGGTAGCGGTCCACGAGGTCCCCAAAGACCTCGCGGTCGCCTTGCTGCAGGGCTCGTACCAGGTCGCCATCAGTCACGCCGCACCAATCCTCCATGAGTAAGATGCGAGCATGCCGGGATTATTCCCCGGATTCAAGGATGTTCTCTGGAATTCTGCGGCACAGCTATGGCAGCCACGCCCCATGCGTCCGCAGTTTGTCCCGCAGGGCTCGCACGTCCACCTCCCGCACGTTCGATTTGCCGCCCGTGATGACCATCCCGGCCGCCATCCCCGCCGCCTCGCCCATCGCCATGCAGTGCGGCATGCACCGGACCGCCCCCTGAGTTGGGCGATCGGCCGACAGGCACCGGCCGGCTACCAGGACGTTCTCGAACGACTTGGGGACCAGGCAGCGGTACGGCACGCCGTGCGACTCCCCGGGGGCGAACGGCTTCATCGTGTCCTTCCAGTCGAACTTGCCAGCCGCGTACCGCTCCGTGTCCTTGCGGGAGTAGTGGACGTCCAGGTAGTAGGCGTTGCGGAGGATCTCGTCCTCGAAGCACCGCCGCGCGAAGTAATCCTCAACCGTCAGGCGGTACTCGCCCACGATCCGCCGCGTCTCGCGGATGCCGATCGTGGCGCCCGTGGCCACCAGCACCCCGTCCTCGCAGCCGGCGCAGTACTTGCGGACGAACCGCGCCAGCTGCTCGACGAGCTTGCGGCCTTCGACCTGGGCATCGGAGAGCTGCCGCGCGTCGGAGCCATCCACCTCGAAGACATGCCCGAAGTTGAACCCCAGCGATCTCGGCGAAGTGCCCCCCACAGCCGTGATGTGCCCCTCGGGAATGTCCAGATCGCCGGCCGCCTTGGCCTTTGCGACCGCGTCGCGGACGTTCTGCCGCTTGGGCTTGCCTTCCTGCCACTCGAAGTAACGGCCGACATCCACGTTGGCCATGACGAAGCACGGCGTGACCGGTTGCAGTTCGCCCGTCTGCGGGTCGCCCTTCTCGAACTCTCCGCCGGCCCGGGCCACCAGGTCGGCGTCGCCCGTTGCGTCGATGAAGACCTTCGCCCGCACGGCTGACAGACCCCCCTTGTTGCAAATGACCGCCTCGGTCACGCGATCGTTATGCCGCACGGCATCCGCGAGTTGCGTGAGGTAGAGGATCTTTGCTCCGGCGTCGAGGACGCGTTGCTCCAGCAGCGGCTTGAGCAGTTCCGCGTCGATCGGGCACCAGTCGAGCAGCCTCTCTTTCGGGATGTGCGGCATTTTCGCCTGGAGCTGTTCGATGATCGACCAGGCCAGCCCGCCGATGACCCGCTTCTGGTAGTCCGTCACCGGCGCCCACATCGGTACCAGCCCAGCCGTGGCCATCCCGCCCAGGAACCCGAACTGCTCGACCAGCAGCGTCCTGGCCCCTTCCCGCGCAGCGGCGATGGCTGCGGTCACCCCCGCCGGCCCGCCGCCAGCCACCAGCACGTCAACTTCCTGGACACTAAGTTCCTTCGCCGAATACGTGACCTTTGCCATCGCTCGATCCTCTCAGTATCTTCTCCAGGACCACCTCCCAGAGCACCTTGTTCGCCTGCCGGACGATGGTCCTTTCCTCAATCGCTCGTACTGCCCAGCCGACGGCAAACAGCCGCTCTACGGCCGGCCGGTCGAAGAACCGCTTGAGTTCGCCGTCGACCAGGAAGAGGCCGGGCTCGACCTGCGGGTGCCCCGTCGCCCCGTAGTTCACGTCTCTCGTAGAATTGAGTCTTGCCAGCAGGAATCCTCCGGCCCACAGGCACCTGTGGATCTGGCCGACGATCCGCTGCGTCACGTCCCACGGGAAGTAGTGCAGGCACAGGCTGGCGACCACGACCTGGAAGTGCCCGCTGTCAAATGGAAGCGGCTCGCGGATATCGACGCGGCAATGCCTGGCTCGCGGTGCCGCTTCCCGGCAGAGCCGCAGCGCCTGCTCGGAGAAATCCGCGGCTACCACGTCGCATCCCAGTTCCGCCAGGTATCGGCTGTCCCGTCCGGTCCCGCAGCCGAGGTCGAGGACCGGCATCCCCGTCGCGGAGGTCAGTAGATCGCGCCAGCGTTCGAGCCACGGATCGGGCCCCAGCTTGTCGGTGTGACGCTTGTGGTCAGCATACCGGGCGTCCCAGATCCTGCGGGGATCGGCCACTGCGCGGCTGCGAAGACCCGCGGGCAAGTCATCGGAGCCTGGGCAGTCAGGTGTCATCGCTTGTCTTCCTGCCATGGACCACTGATCACTGACAACGGACACCCGTTCAGCACCTCGTGATCAGATCGATCTTCTTGAGTTCCTCGTCACTGAACGCCGTGTTCTTCAGCGCCCCAAGGTTCTCCGCGATCTGTTCCGTCTTGCTCGCCCCGATCAGCACGCTCGTGATCCGCTCGTCCCGCAGCAGCCACGCCAGCGACATCTGCGGCAGCGTCTGGCCCCGCGTCTTGGCGATCTCGCTGAGCTTCGCGACCTTGTCCCACGTCCCGGCTGCCTTCTGCTGGTCGTACCACTTCTGGCCGTCGGCACCGCGTTTGCCTTGCCGGCTATCGGCGGGCAGGCCTTTGAGATACTTCTCGCTGAGTCGCCCCTGCGCCAGCGGGCAGAAGGCGATCACGCCCGTGCCCCAGGCCGCCGTGTGCCCCAGCAGGTCGAACTCCAGGTTCCGCTCGAGCAGGTTGATCTTCGGCTGGTGGATCGTGATCGGCGTCCAGTCGTGCTCGCGGACCACCTTGACCGCATCGGCGAACTGCCGGCCGTTGTAACTGCTCACGCCGGCGTACAGCGCCTTTCCCTGCTTGACCACCAGGTCCAGCGCCCCAGCGACTCCTCCAACGGCGTGTCCGGGTCCGGCCGATGGTGGTAGAAGATGTCCACGTAGTCGAGCTTCATCCGCCGCAGCGACTGGTCGAGGCTGGCCACCAGATATTTCTTGGAGCCCCACTCGCCGTAAGGCCCTGGCCACATGTAGTAGCCCGCCTTGGTTGAGATGATCAGCTCGTCGCGCGGCATATCCTTGAGGACCTCGCCCATCACCTCCTCGCTGTGCCCGGCTGGCGTGCCGTAGTTGTTGGCCAGGTCGAAATGCGTGATGCCGTGGTCGAAGGCGAAATAGGCGCATTGGCGGAGGGTCTCTTCCTGGCCCGTCTCGCCGAGGCTCTGCCAGAAGCCCAGGCTGATGGCAGGCAGCTTCAAACCGCTCCGGCCGCAGCGGCGATAAGGCATCCGGCTGTAGCGATCTTCCGCGAACGTCTGCCGGGCTGGTCGGTCATTGAGCAACGTCATGAGAATCTCCCTGAAAACTCTCGCCTGATGACTCCCGGGCCGCCCCGCGGGGCGGCACGGCGGGCGCCGCGACAGCCGGCCCCGCTGCGAATACGGATGTGGACCAGTGTATCCGGCATAGGCTGTTGCGGCGACACGCCCATCCTTCTTCCGCCCGATACGTCCCGTCCGGAGGGGGACAGGGCACGCCGTCCCTGCGGAAATGGCCGGATGGTCGCTACAGAGATCAGAGATGTGGTAACCCCGAAATCGTGACCGTATATGTCGTGTTTATTGGCGATGCACGGTCACCCAATATTACCGGACATTCTGTTGACATTTGATGGAGGGAACCTGATAATCCGGATACTGACGGATGAGGAGTTCAATCCGGCAGTGCCGCCGGCGGCGAGCCGCACAGCGCAAGATCACGCACCAGGGGACTTCAGAACCATGAACGACTGTCAGCCTACGCCTGTGACCAATGACCCAGACGTAGCGGCAAGTGCTGAGTGAATAGTATGTTGCCGGATCGGGCGAAGTCGGCATACACGGTCTCGATGGAACTGCGCCCCACCGAACTTATTCGGTGCCGGGGGAAGGTCGCCAGGCAAGAGAGGATGTGGCGATGAGATCTCGGCTGTTTCTGGTCGCCGGGTTTGCCGTAGGAGTGTTCGCGCTGATCCTTGTTGCAGACATCGTGAATGTACAGCCTCTCGATGCCTACAACACCGTGCTCGATTCATCGGGATGGTTGCCGGCTGCCAAGGTGTACAGTCTGACCAGCGCCACCACTGACTGGGTCTACTGGCAGCAGGACGACCTCAGCAGCCGCGTGACCTGCGTCCCGCCCCAAGGCTGGATCTCGCCGGGTACCGCGGTCAACGTGACGATGTCGCCGGCTGCCTCGATGGCTGGGGCTCTCCCGGGCACCTACACCGACCAGGTGACGTTCAGTTTCGACCCGCGGCTGGTCGGCGACGTGAACGGCGACGGCACCGTGGATGTCATCGACCTGCTGACGCTGATCCCCGCGTTCGGCTCGCAGGTCGGCGGGCCGGGCTACGATGTTACCAGCGATTTCGACGGCGACGGGTATGTGGACGTGTTCGACCTGCTGTACATGATCGGCACGTTCGGACAGACATATGGCGGGACTGTCGTGTAGCCGCCCCCGGCTACGGCAGACCCGCGAACAAGTGTGGCTCCTCCCGCCGGACAGGGCGTACTCCCTGTGAAGGAGGGCGGGAGAAATCGAGATGCCATGGGTGAGGCTCGCCCGTGGCATCTTTTTTATTCCGCCAGCCGCCTGTCGGCCCCGAAGGTACGAATGATCCCCGGGACCCGGAGGAAGGCCAGTCGTGGCAGGCGCTCGATCGTCAGCTCACCGCCGCGGATCGTCACGTCGTGCCGAGCCTCCTCGAACATCTGGAACACCTGGGCCGGCATATCCCGATGGCCCGGAAGGTGCAGCGTCAGCGGGCCTCCGTCGGCCTGTGGGTGCAGGTTGCAGCAGCCGATCAGCAAGTCCTGCCCGCACCGCCAGTACTCGCATAGCGTGTGCCGCGGACCGTCGAGCCGTAGCGGCGGGCGGTCCATCACCCAGAGCACCTCCTGCCAGATCTCCTGCTCGTTGGCCGGCGGTACGATATCCTCGGGCGCGACCTTGCGGTGCGGCGAGTACGGGTCGCGCGTCAGGTCCAGCGGCTTGACCGGCGTCATCCGCGGCACGAGGCTGACCCGCCCCTGGCCGTGCTCGGCGCGGATCGTCTCCTTGAGCCTGCCGATGTTCACCTCCGGCACGAAGTGCGGCGGTCCCGTCTGCTCGATCTGCTGGAGGGCGCCAGCCGGCAGGATCTCGCCGAAGGCGTGGCGCTCGCGGACCCGGGTCCGTTCGTCGCGCGTGCCCGCATCGCCGATCAGCAGCAGCCCGCCTCCCAGGCGAACGAAGTCCATGATCTGCCGGGCCTGCTCGTCCGATACGCAGCTGCTCATCGGCAGAAACAGCGCCCGCTTGCCCGTCAGCCAGTTCTCCAGGTTCGCGTCCAGCAGGATGGCAAACGGCAGGTGGTTCTCAAACAGCATCTGCTCCAGCGAGCAGGCCGCCCAGATCGGTGTGTGCCGCACGAAGCCGGTTGTCGCCGTGCTCCGCCACACGCCCGCTGCGCTGAACCGCTCGTCCCGCCCGTCCAGCAGGTCCAGGTGGCGGCCGGCCCAGTCGGCCAGCGGGCGGATGTGGTCGGCCATGTGGCGGTTGCCCGCCAGCGGCCCGACCGTCCCGAAATCGAACGCGTTGCCCGCGAAGACCATCCCGTGGGCGGCTGCGATCTCCTGGTCGACCTTCTCGAACTCGCCCCAGAACCCGAAGCCCGCCTTGCGGCCGTAGTTGCCCAGAATCTTCATCCACCGCGCGTCGGTCGAGACGCGGACGCTCATCGCCGGGGCCGCCTCCTGCGCGTCCGGGTTGCGGCCGTCCTGGATCGCCCGGTGCTGCGACGCGGCCTGCTTGAGGAACACCCGCGGCCGCCAGAAGGACTCCTCCTGGCTGGTCATGTCAGCGGCGCGGATGGCCAGGTCGTAGTCGATGCCCGGGTGCATCAGGACGTTGACGCGCAGCGTGTCGCACCCGCAGGCAATGACGTACCGGGCGGAGGGCAAGGCGTCTTTGACCACCTCGCGGATCTGGCTGCACCACCAGTGGTAGGTGTGCGCCTGCCAGTAGCGGACCTCCTGGAGGATCGGGTCCTTGACGATGCGGTAGGCGTCCGGCGGCCAGTCGATCGGGTCGAACCGCGGCAGGTCGACCTTGTCGTACGAGGGAATGCCGAAGAGCTGGACCGGGTCCTGGTCGGCGAACTTCTCTCGCAGGTAGTGGCGGAAGGCCTCGACCGATCGCGGGGTATAGCTCGACGCCCGGCGGGACGGTGTTGTCGATGAATACGGTGTGCGGCCTCACGGTCAGTACCGCGTGGCGGATGAGGGTCTTCTCGTACTCGAGGAAGTCGTCCGAGTACTGGTCCATCCAGCGGCGGAAGGTCTGGCCGCCCCACGGGTAGAACTCCCCGGTCTGCATGCGGGCCATCCAGCCCTCGGCCTCGGGGCGTTCCAGCAGGAAGGTCTCGTAGTAAACGGGCAGGCCCTGGACGTAGATGTCGCACTGGATGCCGCGTTTGTCGCACCCCTCGCGCAGCCGCGCCGCCCGCTCGATCAGCGGCTTTTCCACCTCGAAGCCGAACCCCTTCGTGCAGGCCACCAGCACCCGGCTGACACCGACCTCTTGCAGGATGTCGAGGTTCTCCCGGGTAGTCTCGCGATGCCAGCGCTCCCACTCGCCGGCCGATGCATGCCCCGTGCGGATGCGATGGAAGATCGGCTCGTGCGAGCCGGCCCCGAGAATGACCTTGTCTGCCATGGGTACCGTATCCTTGTGGAGCGGTGCATCAGCAAGGCCGCCCGAGGTGCCAGCCCCGGGGTATCCGCCGAACGCGCCGCCACGCGGGTTTTGTACCGCCGGCCGGCGCAAGGCAATGGGCCATCCGGGAGCGGCGAAGGTCAATCAGGGTCCGCTCTTCTTGGATCGTTGGCGGTGATCATCTCCAGGCCTGTCACCGTCTCAGCGCTGTCGTTGCCGCTTGTAGTTGTATTCAAGGTCGTACTCGACCGTGCCGAACAGCGAGCAGATGCTGCGCTGCTCCAGACGCTGGACGTATTCGACCAGCGCTTGTTTTACCGCCTCGCGCTTGGTCCTATGTCCGCCCAATTCGATGGCCTTGAGGACCAGGGCGTTGTCAATCCGAAGATTCGTCGCCATCGCCGCCTCCACTCATGCATGACCGTACACCATGAAATCGGGCGAATCAACCATGGCCATACCATGGCTAGGCGCAATCGGTCCGAATGGTACACTGGATGCCATCCCGGCCCCGCCGATCCGTTCGCGGGGCCCCAGGAGTCGCACCCATGGACTTCCCGTGCCTGACACGCATACGCCAGCGCTTTGACGCCTCCCGCATCGAGGACGTCGATGCCGAAGTGCGGCGCCAACTCGCCGCCTGCGGCGTGACCATCCCGCCTGGGACGTCCATCGCCATCGCCACCGGCAGCCGAGGCATCGCCGGCATCGCGGCCATCATCCGCTGCGTCGTCGACTGGGTGAAAGGGCAGGGGGCCGAGCCGTTCATCGTCCCAGCCATGGGCAGCCACGGCGGGGCCACCGCCGAGGGCCAGCGCAGGCTCATCGAAGGCTACGGCGTGACGCAGGAGTACTGCGGCGCGCCGATCCGCTCATCGATGGAGGTGGTCGAAGTGCCCGGCGAGGGTGCCGGCATCCCGGTCTACCTCGACAAGCATGCCAGCCAGGCGGATGGCGTCATCGTGGTCAATCGTGTCAAGCCGCACACGTCGTTCCACGGGCCCTACGAGAGCGGCCTGGCCAAGATGATCAGCATCGGCCTGGGCAAGCACGCGCAGGCCCTGGCGATCCACGACCTCGGCGTAGCGGGCCTTCGAGAGGTCATGCCGCGGGTGGCCAGGGCGATCCTGGCGACCGGCCGCATCCTCCTGGGCGTCGCCATCGTCGAGAATGCCTACGATCAGCCGATGTGCATCTGCGCGATCCCAGCCGCCCGCATCCTCGACGACGAACCGCCGCTGCTGGACCTGGCCCGCCGCCACATGCCGCGCCTGCCGGTCGAGGACATCGACATCCTCATCGTCGACGAGATCGGTAAGGACATCAGCGGCGTCGGCATGGACACCAACGTCATCGGCCGCCTGCGGATCCGGGGCCAGCCCGAGCCCGACTTGCCCCGCATCCGGACCATCTTCGTGCGCGACCTCTCAGCTGGGACGCACGGCAACGCCCTGGGCATCGGCCTTGCGGATGTCACGACGCGCCGGCTGTTTCAGAAGATCGACTTCGGGGCCACCTACCAGAACGTGATCACTACGACCTTCCTCGAACGCGGCAAGATCCCCATCCTGGCCGAGACCGACCTGCAGGGCCTGCAGATCGCCCTTCGCGGCTGCGGCCGGTCCAGCGCCGAGCGTGCCCGCATCATCCGTATCCGCAACACGCTGCGCCTGGACGAACTGCTCGTCTCGCCAGCCGTGCTGGAGGCGCTCCGCGGCCAGCCGGGCATCGAGGTCGGCGAGGCCATGCCGGCCACCTGCGACGAGTACGGCGACTTGTTGGCGTTTCCGGGACAGGGCTGAGGCATGCAGGGCGGACATCGCCCACCATTCTTGCCTTCAGGCCTCAGCACTCAGAACTCAGCACTCAGGACTTCGCGGCGTTGCCGAACAGCACATCCTGCATGCTGTACAACCCCGCCGCCCGCCCTGCCACCCACACCGCCGCCCGGATCGCCCCGTTGACGAACGTATCCCGCGTGTGCGCCGAGTGCCGGATGCTGATCGTCTCGCCCAAGGTGCCGTAGGACACCTCGTGCTCGCCCACTGTGTCCCCCAGCCGCAGGGCGTGCATCCCGATCGTCCCCGGCTGGCGCAGCGCCTCGCGACCTTCCCTGCCGTGGACCAGTGTCTCCGCCAGCGTCTTGCCCAGGGCCTTGCAGATCGCCTCCGCCAGGGCCAGCGCCGTGCCGCTGGGGGCGTCCTTCTTGAAACGGTGATGTGCCTCGACGATCTCGATGTCGTAATCGGGTCCGAGCACCTTGGCCACCTCGCCGACCACCCGCAGCAGGACGTTCACCCCCACGCTCATGTTGGCGGCCCTGACCACCGCGATCCGCTGCGCCGCCTGCTGGATCTTCTCGACCTGCTCCGGACGGTGGCCCGTCGTGCCGACGACGATCCGCTTTCCGGCCTTCACGACCATATCGAGCCAGCCGGACGTCGCATCCGGGTGCGAGAAGTCGATCATCACGTCAAAGTCAGTTGTTACCCGGTCGGTCAGTGGAATGCCCGGGCCGACCTTCTGCCCGAGCTTCGGGTGCCCAGCCGCCTCCAGGGCCGCAACCACCTGCAGCCGGGTGTCCTGCGACGCCAGTTCGATGATCCGCGTGCCCATCCGGCCGGCGGCACCGGTGACAGCCAGTCGTATCACGACCGATCCTCCAAGGGCTAGACGACCAAAGGCTTGAGGTCCGGCGAGGCGCGTGCTCTCGCCCGGAGGTGTCATTATTGGGCCGCGCGGCGCAATCGCAACGTGTCGAATCGCAAGCAGTCGGCAAAAAGTTCTTGCCTTCGCCAAGAGGAAACTGTAGAACCGTCCGGATGAGAAGTGCGCAGGATGTTCATACAGACCGCCTGTTGGGTTTGATGGTCAAGCGGGCGATCGCAAGCGATCGCCGTCCCCCTTCCACCCTGGTCCTGGAGATCGGCGCCGGACTGCTCCTGGTCCTCGGCGGCATGGCCGAGCTTCGGGTTGCCCATCCCCGGCTGGGGCTGGACGCTGATCCTGGCCGGCATGACCAGTGTCTTAGCCCTCGCCGTCGCCTGGAGCCGGTGGCAGAAACGCCGCGCGTTCCACGCCATCGAGCAGGCCCATCAGCTCTGCCGGCTGATGGACGTGCCGGCTGCCTCGGCCGACCTCGCCCGCTGCCTGGCCAGCCGCAGCTGCCCCGAGCCTATCCGTGTGATCGCCCTGGTGGAGTTGGGCCACATCTGCCTGGCAGCCGGGCAGGCCCGCAGCGCCGAACTGGCCTTCGAGGCGGCCCTTCGGCAGAGCCGCCACCTGGGGCAGGACTGGCTCTGGCGGGCCGAGGTCGGACTCGTAGAGGCCAAGCTCCCGCTGCGAGCAGCTGACCGACGCGAACACCACGATCGGCCGCCTGAACCGCCGCGACCTGACGCCCTGCTGGCGCAGCCGCGTCCAATTGGTCACTTGCCTGCAGCGGCTATATATGGGGCACGCCCACGACGTAGTGGAGCGGGCCAATGACCTCGGGCACGAGTTTCGCCAGCACCTGGGGGTCGAGGCCGGCTATGGCTACGGCCTGCTGGCGGCGGCCCTGGACCGCTGCGGCCAGGCCGCCAGGGCCCTGAAGTTCTGGTCGGACGCCACGCTGCTGATCCGGCCGGAGCGATTGGTGCAGAGGTATCCCGAGTTGCGTTCGCTGGCGATGAAGTACGGGGCGTCGGAATGGCCGTGGTAGCATGGGATCGGATGGAAGGTCTGCTGGGCAGATCGCGCCTGCAAATGCGCATAGCGGTGTGGCTGCAACTGTTCCTGGCGGCCGCGCTGCTGGTGGCTGGCGCTTTCACCCCGACCGGCATCCAGGTCGGCATGATGGACCTGGGCCTGTTGGTGGTGGTCGTCGCCAGCGTCGAGCTGGTTCTCCCTGCTGGCCCGTTCGCTGCGGCAGGGCCAGATGCTCGGCCACGCCACGATCCTGATCAGCCAGGACCGTCCCGCCCAGGCTGTGCCCTTCCTGGTAGCGACCCTGGAGCAGTTCAGTCTCCTGCGGTTCAACAAGCTCCTGGCCATGCTGCACCTGGCGCGGATTGCCTGCTTGCAGAAGGACTACACCACAGCCGTCTCGCTGGCCGGCGAGATCCTGCGCCACGACCTCTCGCGGCGCAAGGGCCTGACCGTGCGTGCCAGCCTGTTGATGGCCGACTCGCTGATGGAACTCGGCGATGCGGAGGGGGCGGGCCAGACCCTGGCCCGGCTGCACGGTCGCAAGCTCCGCCTGGCCGAACGCCTGCAGGTCCTGCCCGTGCTGCTCCGCTGGCAGATGCTCTCGGGCAAGTACGTCCAGGCCGTGCTCGGCCTGGAGGAGAAGGTTCAGCTGGCCGGCCTGATGGAGTCCGAGCCGGCCTGCCTCGTGCACGTGCTGCTGGCGGCCGCGGCCCAGAGCCGGCAAATGCGCGAGGCGTCGCGCTTCCTCTTGCGGCGGGCCCGGTTACACTATGACCTGGCTACGCTGGCTCAACGCAATCCCTCTGCGGCGTCGTACCTGGTGCAGCTGCAGGCGTTCGACGAGCCCGCGTGCAAAGCGCCCGGAGGATTGCCAATGACCACGTGGCCTCTGCGTCGCAGGACGTGCAGCAGGCTCTCACGCACCCGTAGCCGGATCAGTTGTGCCCTGATACCGGCCATGTGGGTTCTGGCACTCACCTGCGCTGCGAGCCACGCCGCGCAATCCCCCTTGCAGACCTCCGGAGGCTACTGGCTGCTGGACCTCGCCTGGGACCGCGCCGCCGGTCTGGCCCAGGCCCCCACCCGCGCCGACGCCATGGAATTGCTCTGCCTCCTGCAGGCAGCCACCCGCCTGGACCCCAGACTCCCCGAGGCCTGGCGCCAGCAGTACGACCTGCTCAGCGGCCTGGGCCGCCACGCCGAGGCCCTGCAGGCCCTCGCCCGCTACGTCGAATTGGCCCCCGATGACGAACCAGCCGTGCTCACCTATGTGGCCCAGCAGGTGGCATCCGCCCAGACCGCCGAGGCCCGCATGGGCGCCTGCAACACGTGGCTTTCGCGAAAGGGTATCCCCCCCGTGGTCAAGGCCTTCCTCCACCGGACGATGGCCGAGATCCTGGCGGGCCGCCTTCAGACGGAGCAGGCTATCCGATACGCCCGCCTGGCGGTCGATGCCTTCCCGTACGACCTCGCCGCCCAGCGCCTGCTCCTGGACCTGACGAACGTCCGCGGGATCCTGGCCGACTTGCAGGTCGCCCTATGGTCGGTCCGGCGCAACCCCCTCGACGCCGCCTCGCTGGCGCAGGTCGCCGCTGGAGCCGACGCCCTGGGGCTCTACGAGGATGCCGCCGGCTGGTACGCCCAATCGCTGGAGGTGATGAGCAAACTCGACCAGGACACCACGTCACTGACTCTCCGGATCGCCGAGCACCACCTGGACGCTGGCCAGGCGGACCAGGCGATCGGTATCCTCTCACCGCTGGCCGCGGGGCCCAAGCCCCCGCTGGAAGTGTCGCTCCTGCAAGCGGAGGCCTATACCCTCAAAGGCGATCCCGACCGGGCCCGCCAGGCCGCCATCAGGGCCTTGCGGATCGTCTCACCAGCCGCCGCGGACGAGGTGGCTGCCAGCCAGCCCACCGCCACCGCCCCCGCCACCGGTCCGGCCGCCGCCAGCCGCGCGACAAGCCTGCCGGCCTCTCGGGCGAGTGTGGCCACCACTCGTCCGGTCCCTCTTCCGAGCTCCTCTGCGAGCCAGCCGGTCTCCCGTCCGGCCGCCGCCACCCAGGCCGTTGCCGGAGTGACCACCCAGCCCGCCGCCACCCAACCTATCGCCGGAGCGGCCACCCAGCCGGCCGATCTCGAGGCCCGCGTGCAGGCCGACTGGATCCGCGCCATATACCTGAGCGACCCGGCCGTGCTCGCCGATGCCGCCAACGTCTACGAACTCTACCGCGATCAGCCGTGGGCCCGCCGCATGTATGCCTGGGCCCTGCTCGAGGCCGGCCAGGCGGATCGGGCCGCCCCGATCTTTGCGACCGATGCCAAGACCGACCCCTGGTCCGCCCTGGGACTGGCCCGGTCCCTGTACGAGCAAAGTGACCGCCGTGGTGCCGGGGATGCCTTGAGTACGCTGCAGCGGATCGCCCCTACTGGCGCCGCCCAACGCGCGGCCCAGCGCTGGGCCCGCCGGGAGAACCTGCCGTTTCCCGCCCCTCCCCAGCCGCTCGTGCACGAGGCCAAGATCCTGCTGGATGCCTTCAACAAGGCCCTGCTTAATCTGCCTATGCGGCCGGGCGATTTCCTCCAGATCAAGGTCACCCTCGACGCCGCGCCCGACCCCGGCGAGCCCTGGTTCGGCCGGATCGAACTGACCAACATCAGCGACGTGCCGATCTACTGCGGTCCTGACGGGGCGCTGATGCCTAACGTCATGATCACGGCCGCCACCTACGACCCGGCCACCCGCGACCTCGGCCAGCACCTCCTCCTGTCGCTCCACAGGCAGTTCGTCCTGGCGCCCGGCAGACGGTCAGCCTGTATCGGCCGCTCGACAGCGGGCCGCTGCGGCAGTTCCTGCGTAATCCCTACCGCGATGTCAGCGTCATCTTCATCACCATCCTGGACCCGATCCGCAAGGGCACCGGGCCCTGGCGGGCGAACACCGCCGGCCTGCTCGGCGAGCCCGTTACGGTCAAGCACCGGCCAGCCAGCCGGGCAGGGGGGCTGACTTTGCCGCCGCCGTCCGCGCAGGTTCCTCCGCCGACAAGATCGACCTTGCCCGGCGAATTGCCTGCGTGCTTGTCGGACTCCAGGACCATAGCGGGTCGCAAACCCAGCCGCTCGCCCCGCCCACGTCCGCCCTCGAGCAAGCTATGGCCGCCCTCGTGCAGACCTCGGACGTGATGGTCGTCGCGCATGCCCTGGTCCAGGCCGACTACGTGTCCTTCGGCGAGGCCCTGGCCAAGGCAGCCGCCCCCCAGGTCGGCAGCAACAACTGGCTGGACCGCATGATGGCCATCCGGCTCTTCGCCCACAAGCAGGGGGCCAAGTTTACCCGCGCCCTGGGCGGCCTGGCCGCCTCCGACCCCGACCCCATTGTGCGTGACCTGGCGGCCGCGTACCATGCCGCGCTGCAGCCTGTGGCGGGTTCGCAGCCCGCGCCTCGCGGGTAAGGGTTTACAGGTGGATGGCTCTCGAGCTCGGGTGCCACAGTTGTACGTACTGGCTCAACGAGGATTGTCGTGATAGGTTTGTGGGGTGGGCACCACCCACTACCGTGGTCTCGTAACGAGGATTGTTGTGATCAGTCTGTTCGAGCAGTGGTTCATCCCGCATGGTTGTTGCACCGGCCCGGGCCAGTATGCGATCGCCGCCATCGCCGCCTTGCTCCTGACCGCCGTCGGCAAGGGCGGCTTCGGAGGCCTCGGCACCCTGTCCGTCCCGATCCTCATGATGGTGATGCGCAACGAGAGCGCCACCCTCGCCGTCGCCATGTGGGCCCCCATGCTCATCATCTGCGACGCCTGCACGCTGCCCTTCTATGCCAAAGATTGCAACTGGCGCCCGATCCTCCTGCTGGCCCCCTGGACCACCACCGGGCTGCTGATTGGCCGGCTCTGTCTCGATTGGTTCCGCCGCAACCCCGAGGCCGGCGGCTGGCTGAAGGTCACCATCGGCGCCCTGAGCATCGCCTTCGCCCTCAGCCAGGCCGCCCGCTACTACGTGGCTATGCGCGCCCGGCGCCGCGTCGAGCCCTGGCATCCCACCTGGTGGCAGGCGATCCCCTTCGGCCTGACCGCCGGGATCACCACCATGATCGCCCACGCCGCCGGCTCGATCTTCGCGATGTTCATGATCCCGCAGATGATGGATCGCCGGCTGTTCGTGGGTACCTCGGCCCGCTACTACCTGCTGTTCAACACGCTGAAGATCCCGTTCTTCATGCTCAGTTTCCCCCTGAGCATCCAGAACAGACTACCTGACCTGGGAAAGCCTGCGTCTGATCCTCTGGATGGTCCCGCTGGTCCCGCTCGGCGTGATGGCTGGCAACTGGCTGAACAACAACTTCTCCAACCGTTTCTTCAACCTGACCATCAACGTCCTGCTGGGCCTGACCGGCGCGTACATGGTTTGCACGAACCTGCCGTGGCTGAAGTGAGGGTAGTTGTCAGTTGTCAGTGGTCCGTTGACTCACCCCTGTGCGTCCATCAGGATCCGCGCGATCTCCGGCCGGGTGAACTCCGCCGGCGGCATCTGCCGCGCCTTGAGCATCTCCCGCACCTTCGTCCCCGACAGGAACACGTGGTGCTCCTTGCCGTGCGAGCAGGTCTTGGCTGAGACCATCGACTGGCACTTGTTGCACCAGACCGAGTGCTCGAACTTCAGCGGCACGATCCCCAGGGCCTGCGCATCCACCTCCTCGAAGATCTTCTGCGCGTCGTACGTGCCGTAGTACGTGCCCACGCCGGCGTGGTCGCGCCCTACGATGAAGTGCGTGCAGCCATAGTTCTTGCGGATGATCGCGTGCAGGATCGCCTCTCGCGGCCCGGCGTACCGCATCGCAGCCGGCATGACCGACAGCAGCACGCGGTCCTTGTTGTAGTAGTTGTCCACGAGCAGCTCGTAGCACTTCATCCGCACGCCAGCCGGGATGTCATCGCCCTTGGTGTGGCCGACCAGCGGGTGGATCAGCAGCCCGTCGCAGATCTCCAGGGCGCACTTGGTCAGGTACTCGTGCGCCCGATGGATCGGGTTGCGGGTCTGGAACGCCACGACCGTCTTCCAGCCACGCTGCGCGAACACGGCCCGCGTCTGCGCCGGCCCCAGCCGGTAGGTCTCGAAGTCCACCTCATAGTTGGCGCAGATCACCTCGATCGGCCCAGCCAGGCAGACGTCGCCGCCGCCGTAGAGCGTCTCCACGCCCGGATGCGCCCGGTCGCGGGTCCGGAACACCGCGTCAGCCTCGGTGTCCTTGGCGCGAGCGAACTTCTCGCTCACCGCGAGGATCGCCAGCACCCGGTCCTGCTCATCCGTCAGGCTGATCCGCTGGCCGACCTTGACGCACTCGGCCGTCTTGGCATCCACTGGGCAGACGATCGGGATGGGCCAGGGCAGTTTCGAGCCAGCCAGCTGCATGCAGTCGCAGACGCTGGCGTAGTCCTTGGAGCCCATGAAGCCTTCCAGCGGGCTGAACGCCCCGATGGCGATCATCTCCACGTCGCACTGCTGCTGGACGTTCAGGGGGATCCGGGGCAGCCCCTTGGCCTCGGTCAGTATCTTGCCTTTGGCTGCCTCGCCGACCAGCCGATTCACGAGTTTGCCGCCATGCGGCGGGATCAACTGCCCGGTCGTCTCGTTCTGCTGCACCGCTGTGGACATAATGGCTCCTGTCTCTGGCTGAATTAAGGGGGTCCATCATAGGACAAGGACATCAGACCGACAAGCATCGGCCGACACGTGCCACCCAGCGTCATGAACTCCTCTTCCCATGCCCCTGCCGTTCAGAATCATCACTAACCCGATAGATGTTCAGTACAACTGCGGGATGATACCGCAACCTGTCAGCCAAGTCCAGGGGAAAGGAATCCAGGCGCGGATGAACGCAGCGATTTGCGCGCTCCAGACGGGGGCGCGCTCCAGGGGGGCGGAAGTTTCACAAGAGCGCGACGCCAGTCTTCCTGGCGGCCGCCTGCAGCTCCGAATCCAGGGTGGCCAACGGGACCCCCAGCCGCATGGCCAGTTCCAGGTAGGACGCGTCGTAGGCCGTCAGACTGTGTTGATCCGCCAGCCTGGCAATCGCACCAAAAGCCTGCCTGCCAGTCAGGCCGTCCGTGTGGACGGGATGCGCGGCCAGTGTCTCGAGAAACTCAGCCCGCTCAGCCGGCGTGATTCTGTCACGGCGAGCCGCGTGGACCAGGCCAGGCTCGCCAGTCAATCGGATTGCTTCCCGTCATACGATCACGCCTCACTGACTTTCTCCTCCTCATCCTCGAACAACTCCTTGTCATGCTCGAGGTCCGCCGCGATGGCCGGCCGCTGCTGGCAATAGGCGTCCCACTCCTCGATGGTCATCACCACTTCGCGGGCCTGGCTGCCCTTGTAGCTGCCCACGATCCCCACCTCCGCCATCTGGTCGATCAATCTCGCCGCCCGGCCGTACCCGATCGTCAGACTTCCGCTGCAGCAGGCTAACGCTGCCGCGCTGCGCCTCGATGACGATCCTCGCAGCCTGGTCGAACAACGGGTCCCGCGGGCCGGCGTCGCCGCCGCCCTCTTCCTCGCCATCATCACTCTTCTTGCGGAGGTTGATCAGCTCCTGGTGGAATTCCTGCGGGGCCTTGCCCTTGAGGTAATCGACCACCTGGCGGGTCTCGGCATCGTCGATGTAGCAGCCCTGCGCGCGGATCAGCTTCGACGAGCCCGGCGGCAGGAACAGCATGTCCCCCTGGCCCATCAGGACCTCCGCGCCGTTCTGGTCCAGCACGATCCGCGAGTCCATCCGCGACGCCACCCGAAAGCCGATCCGGCAGGGAAGGTTGCTCTTGATCAGGCCGGTGACGACGTTCGCCTGCGGCCGCTGTGTCGCCAGGATGATGTGGACCCCCACCGCCCGGCTCTTCTGCGCCAGACGCGACAAGTAGAACTCCACCTCCTTCCCCGACATCATCATCAGGTCGGCCAGCTCGTCGATGAGGATCACGATGTACGGCATGTGCAGCGGGATCTTGGCCTTGTCCTCGTCGCTGGTGGCGCCGAACTTCTCGTACAGTTCCTCCTTGGTCATGCGGTTGTAGGCCGTCATGTGCCGCACGCCCGCCTCGGCCAGCAGCTCGTACCGCTCGTCCATCTTGGTGGCCGCCCAATCGAGCACCAGCGCCGCCTGCCCCATATCGGTGATGATCGGGCACATCAGGTGCGGCACCTCGGCGAAGGTGGCCATCTCGACCATCTTCGGGTCCACCAGGATCAGCTTCACGTGGTCCGGCCGCTGCATCATCAGGAACGACATGACGATCGAGTTGATGCACACGCTCTTGCCCGAGCCGGTCGTGCCCGCGATCAGCAGGTGCGGCATCGCCGCCAGGTCCGCCGTCAAGGCGTCGCCCGAGGCGTCCTTGCCCAGGTACAGCGGCAAGGCCATCTTGCCGGTCTTCTCCTGACCGTCGATGATCAGTTCCTTCAGCCGCACCCGTCCCTTGTTCATGTTGGGCACTTCGATGCCGACCGTGTTCTTGCCGGGGATCGGGGCGACCACGCGGACCGCGGGCGCGCGCAGCACCCGCGCGATGTCGTTGCTCAGGCTCGTGATCTGCGCTGACCTTCACGCCAGCCGCCAGGTCCAGCTCGTAGATTGTGATGACCGGCCCCGTGTCGATGTGGACCACCCGGGCGTCCACCCGGAAGTCCTGCAGCGTCTGCTCCAGGATCCGCGCCTTCTCCTGTACGAGTTTTTCGTGCCGGTTCAGGTCGATCGGCTCGCCGTCCGGCAGCAGGCCCAGCGGCGGCAGCTCGAAGTGGCTCAGGTCCGTAGGCCACGTGGCCACGGCCTTCCGTTTGATCGGCAGCATCGGCTTGGGCGCCGGCTTGTCCTGGCCCTTGGCCTTGTCCGGCTCGGAGGCCTCGGCAGCGGTCGGTGCCTCCGCCTGCGACTCGTCAGCCTCGCTGATCGTCTCAGCTGCGCGCCGTGCCGATCGACAGCCGCGAACCCGTCCCGGCTGCCTCGGCGGACCCCTCGGGCGCTTCGCCCACCGAGACCGTCTGCCTCCGCGGCCAGGATGGCATCCGCAGCCGGAACCGCTGCAGCCACCCCGGGCGGGGGACGTTTTCGAACCGCTCAGCCAGTTCGCGAAGCCGATCCTGCCCCTTGCGGAGGTGCGCCGGGACCGGCCAGTGGGCGCGCCGGATGGCCTGCAGGCCGCGCATGACCACCTCGTCCGCTGCCAGTAGCAATCCCACGACCAGCCCCACCACAAGCATCAGCATGGCCATCGGGTTGCTGAAGTGCCGGTGAATGAGGTCGGACATGCTCACGCCCAGGACGCCGCCGGCGTTCATCTGCGGCAGCACCGCCAGCCGTGCCTTGTCGGGCGTCAGGACGACCGCCAGGGCCGTTACCACAAGCGCCGTACCGACCGCCCGCAGCAGCGGGTCAGCCGGCGGCTTGCCCACGATCTTGGCCACCGTAAAGCCCGAGACCAGCAGCAGCAACATGTAGCCGGCCTTGCCGAAATAGAAGTGGACCTGGTAGGCGAACCACGCCCCGCAACCGCCGAAGGCATTCGTCGGCGGGTCGGGCTCGGGCCAGACCGTGCCAGCCGGCCAGTCGTGGACGTTGTATGTCAACATGGAGAGCCAGCAGAAGGCCAGGGCCCCCAGGAGCAACACCACCCCGACCCACGCCTTCTTGGAACGCGAGGCCTTGCCCATTCTCTTTCCACCTGTGGTCAGCCCTGCCGGCCAACTGCGACACCGGCGGGGGTATTTTCAGTCCTGCGGCGTCCCGTAACCCTCTACCCGCAGGCACCATGTGCCAATCGACCCCATGATTATCGGCAGATGAAATGGTTATTGTGCAAGGGATTGGCCGCAACGGCCACAGTGGCCGGGGGAAGGACAGACAAGGCATATGGAGAGGGGGAGACAAGGAGCAACGACCGGGGGGCGACGTGTCATTCCGAGGGTCATGAAACACGTTCCGCGGGGCGACGCGTCCTCAGACCCGAGGAATCTGGCAGTTGCCGTGGAACGGACGCACACCTGGGTTCAGGCTGGATTGCGGCGCGTACAGCCGATACCTGGCGATATACTCCGCCACCGCGTCCGGCACCAGGTACCGGATCGACAGGCCCTCGGCGACCCGCCGGCGTATCTCGCTTGCGCTGACGTTCGATCCGGGGCGTCTGCAGGATCCCCGCCCGCAACCGCTCGACTTGCCGCGGACTGAACCCCCGTGTCAGCCCCGACAGGTCCGGCACCTCCCACCCCGGCCTCGCAGCCGTGACGATCTGGCATAGATCGACCAGGCGGCTGGCCTCATACCAGTTCGGCAACTCAACCAGGCTGTCAGTTCCGATGATCCAGAACACCTCGGCCGAGTCCCCCAACCGCCGCCTGAACTCCTCGACCGTCAGCACCGTGTAGTCTGGGGCCCGGCTGGTTGATCTCGTAATCCGAGATCTCAAAGAGCGGCTCGCCCGCTGCCGCCAGCTGCAGCATCGCCAGCCGGTGGTGCGGCGCAGCCAGGTTCTTCGCCGTCCTGTGGGGTGGTACCGCGGCTGGCACCAGGTAGAGCTTCGTCAGGCGCAAGTGCTCAGCTACCGCGCGGGCCGCGATCAGGTGCCCCACGTGGATCGGGTTGAACGAACCGCCAAAGAGTCCGATGCGTGTCATGGCAGACCGGGGGTCGGGTTCCAGGTGTCGGGCCCTCGTGTCTTGCCCGGTCACCTTGTCATCTTGCCACCTTGTCACTTCACTGGGCCGGTCGCCGGCCCGCTCGCCGGTGCCGGCAGCGGCTTTACCGTCATCCCGCACCGGGTCACCCGGAGCTGGGTATCGGCCTTGCCGTCCCCGCCGGACTGGGCCTGGACGCTGCCCTGAAGGACTACCTGCCACCGCGCCATCCGCGATACCGTCGCTACGAACTGAATCCGCTGCTGATCGGAGCGTTTCAGGTTGTCCTCATACCCGCTGAGGGTTGCTAACGGGTGCTGGAACAACAACTTCCCGGTTCCCTGCTCCCGGGCCTCGATGGCAAAGCCGATCGTCCCGGCGGTCTTGTGCCCGCCCGACGCAGCTGTCGCCTGCAGCGAATACTCGTACTCGATGTCGCAGGTGACCGACACCGGCATGGCAGCGCTCGACTCGTTCTGCAGCGCCGCCCCCAGCGCAAACGCCCCCTCCGCCGAACCGCCCGCGCCGACCGAGGCCGTGCAGAACGCCGTGCCGTCAGGCTTGGCATCGGCTGAGCTCGTGGCCGTTCCGGTCTGGCCGGGGCTCTGCTGGCTGTTCTTGTCGTGGATCGCGAAGCCCTGCGTCCCGGGTAGCTCAATGGCCGCCGTCGCTGCCGGCTGGATGGGCTGATACCGGTCCGGACTGACGGTTACGGACGAGCCGAGACCGCCGCTACACCCGGCCAGTGCCAAAAGAGTGCCAAGTCCTGTCACTAGTATCCTAATCATCTTTGACTTCCTCGACCTGCGTGCTATACCAGAGGTCCTGTGCGTACGATATCCGGCAGTCTAGCGGAAAACTCCGTGCAGACAATATGGCCGTGCCGGATTCCGACGAGGCACGTCCGCCAGGCATGGATGGTTCCAGCAGGGCCTGGCCTTTCGCCGAGGGGCGAGAATGCACTGCGAAGCACCAGGGAGCCTCTATGCGCCGGCATGCGAAGTATGTGGAGATCGCGGACAAGATTCTTTCCCGGATCCGGGACCTGCCCCCGGGGAGCCGCTGCCCCGGGGTCAACCAGGTCACGCACGACTATCACGTCGCCCGGGCCACAGCCGAACGCGTCCTCAACCTCCTGGCCCGGCAGGGACACGTCTGCCAGGTCACGGGCAAGGGCACCTTCGTAGCCGGCCCGCAGGTCCGCAAGGTCGCCATTCTCACCCGACCCGGCCCGTCCGCCTCGGAGGCCGAGTCTTCCCCGGCCCTGGCCGAACGGATCGCCGAGAGGCTCCTGCATGCCGGCCACCAGGTGCAGGTGCTCCGCTGGATCGCCCAGGACGCCCCCGCGGTCGACCATCTGGGCACGTTCGAGCCGGATCTGGTCGTGACGGTGGGCATCTCGAACAATTGTCACCTGGAGCAGCTGGCCCAGGCCGGCTGTCCGATCATCTGCGTGGATTTCGTCCCGTTCGACCTCGCGGCCGACTCCGTGGCCTCCGCCACCCTCCGCAGCGGATACATGGTCACAAGGGCTCTCCTCGAGGCGAGCCTGCCTGACACGTGGTACGTCGGCGCCTACGCTGGCTGGCCGGATGCCTCCATCATCTCGCTTACCCATAGCATCGGCTTCCATGCCGCCTGCCGCGACGCCGGACTCGAGGATCCCGCCAGCCGCGTCCGCATGGCTCGCTGCGATGATGACCTCGATCGCATCGTCCGGGAGTTCTTCTCGCACCAGCCCCAGCCGCGGGCCCTGGTCGCCGCCGATGCCGGGATCGCCTGTCGGTTCCTGGCCGCCGCCGTCGAGGGAGGCGTCAGCGTCCCCGGGGACTTGGCCATCGTCGCTGCTTCCAGCCGTGAGGTGTGCCCCGTCTCCTGCCTTGTGCCCGATCGCCTGGCCCTGGCCCTCGCCGCCGTCGAGGCCATCCAGCGCCGCATCCGTCAACCGGACCTACCGCCGCAGCACGTGCTGGTCCTGCCGACCCTCCAGGACGCCGGGACGATTCCCCCAGTCGCCTCGCAGTCCCTCCACCGCATGCTGCCGGGGCATACGTCGTAAAGCCATCACCGCTTATCCAGCCATTCCATCGACCGGTGTTCCGCCGCCAGCGGCTCTGCTCGTCCCAGCTCCTCGTCCTTCCACGAGCCGTCCCGCCCCTTGCACCCGAACCGCTTCTCGACCTGCCGGATGAACAGCCGCGCCAGCGGCTCGATCTCCAGCGGCTGCAGGAACGCATCCATCGTCGTGCCCGGGTGCTGTTCGAACGTCCGCCGGAGCATGATCGACCCGTGCTGCAGCAGCGTATCCGGCAGCCGCCGCTGCGCCTGCCCCCCATCTTCCGCCCCGTCACCATGATGTCGTAGTCGTACTTGCGGTCGAAGCACCAGAAGATCCCCCGCTCCGCGATCGGGCCCGGGGCGTCGCCACGAGGCCGCAACGTCGCCGGCAGCCCCACCTCGCACAGCGTCGCCATGATTGCCTCCTGCAGCAGCCGGTAGACCTCCGTCGGCGAGCCCTCCGGGTAGTCGCGCTTGGCGATCGTCAGGCTGTATGTCAGCTCCGCGTCGTGCAGGATTGCCCCGCCGCCCGTCCGCCTCCGCACGACCGGCAACCCCGCCACCGCCCCAGTGAGCTCCAGGTACCCCTGGTCGCTCTGCGACGCCCCCAGCGAGATCGTCGGGTCCGTCCAGCCGTACACGCGGAACGTCATGGGACTCTCGCCCCGCCGGACGAACTCCAGCAGCGACTCGTCCCGCCCCATGTTCACAGCGCCTTCCAACCTGCCGTCGATCAGGATTCGCATGGACCTACCTGCCGGCTGAATCCACGGGCTGCGACCCCGGCGCCTTCGTCGAGACCGCCGCGGCCGTATCATAGTCGAATCGCCCGTCGACCAGCGGCGCCAGGGCGTACGTCGTTGCCCCCGTCTTTCGCTGGATGTTCAGGCGGATCTCGTCTGCCTTGCCGATCTGCCCCAGCGGCAACGCCGCCTCCAGCGTCCAACCCGCCTCCCCGCGAACCACCGCCGCCTTGACGCTGCCGTCCTGCGGCAGCACCTCGGTCTTGCCGCCCGGCGTCGCCACCAGCGTGATCGTCTTGCCTTCTGCGCCAGCCACGTCGATCCGCACGTGGTCTCCCAGGGCGATCGGGGCCGCCTCCTTATCGACCCACCCGTTGGGCAGTTTGCACGTGACCGCCAGATACAGGTTCTTCCCGTCGACAGCCGCCTGGATGGACGTACCGATCCCAGCCGGCTCGGCGTCCGTTTTCTTCGACGTCCCGCAGCCCCGCCAGCGACCCCGCCTGCGACCAGGCCGGCTCATCGAACTGACCATCGATCCTCATCGCCTCGGCCCGCGCCGCCTGCAACGTCTTGACGAGCACCACCGGCACGCGGATGTTGGCGATCCTGCCCGAACCGACCGGGCCGGCCTCGTACGAGACGTTCAGGGCCGTCGGCATCTCCCGCAGGTTCTGTCGCGCCCCCAATAGCTGTAGGACCAGGCGGACGCCGGTCTCGCTCGGCTGGCTGCTTGCGGCCCGCGGACTCGCGGTCACCTTCGCCGAATCCGCCTTGAGCGCGAACCGCTTGTCATCCCCCAGCGTGAACTGCAGCGCAACCGGCGCCGGCAGACTGTTCGTCCACGTGCCCGCCAGCGTGGCCGTTGTCTGGTCCGGTTGCAGTACGAAGTGTTGTTTGCCGAGCCAGTCCCGCAGCATCTGCTCCAGTTCGATCTGCTCGAATGTGACGCTGCCTTCCACCGGCTTGCCCTTGCGGATCTCCAGCCGATCCAGCTCCGAGCCGTCCATGTTGTACGCGACCGCCACCAGCCGCTCCTTCTCAGCCGTGATCTTCATGTAGTGGTTCACGCACACGAACTTGTCGACGAACACCTCGGGCCGCGGCTTCATGTATAGCGGCGCCCCGCCCCCGCCGGTGACGATCTGCCAGTACGGCTTTGTGCTCTTGGGGAAAACGTGTACGATCGGCCGCGTCTTCTGGTAGTTGTGGTCGTGCCCAACCAGGATCAGGTCGACCCCCGCCCGCGCAAACAACGGCCCGTAGATGCGGCGCATAATGAGGTCGCTCTCGTGGTTTCCCGCGCAGAACCACGGATGGTGAAACACCGCCACCTTCCAGGCCGCCTTGCTGGCCGTCAGGTCCTTCTCGGCCCAGGCGTACTGCTCCTTGTCGAGGCTCTCGCGATTGCAGTCTGTCCAGCACCGTGAAGTGTACCCCGCCGTAGTCAACGCCGTACCACGACTTCCCCTCCGGCAGCACGAAGAACCGGTTCAGGACCGTGTAGGGGTCGGGACCATCGCCGTACAGGCTCGTGGTTACCTACGGCCGGATACAGCGCCGTGCATGCCAGCATCTCCCTCGCGGGTCCGAAGAACTCTCCGTCCCACACTGACACCACCCGGCCCGTGATTACGAAATCCCCCGTGTGTATGACCATCGGCACGGCCAGCTTGCGAATCCCCTCGCTCACGTCGTGGAAGATCTCCGGATGCGTCCGGCTGTCCCCCGTGGCCGCGAACTCCACCGGCAGATGCCCCACCGGCGGGAAGGTCCTAAGCGTGCTCTTGCACACAGGCTCGGACCTTTCCGCCAGGTAGACCGCGTACGTGTAGGGCTCGTTGGCCTTTAGGCCCTCAATCGCCACTCGCGTGACCTGGCCAGGGCTCGCCCGGAAGGCCTTTTCAGCAGCGGTTCTGCCCCCGCCGTCCTGGACGACGATCCGGCCCCTCGCCTCCTGGGCCGGCTCCAGGCAGATGGTCGCCCCGTCCGGCCGCATCGCCTGCAGGTAGGGCCCTTTCACCAGCGGCTGCGGCTGGCTGGCCGGCGCCTCGGCGGCAGCCGGCTGAGTGCCGGTCTGGGCCGATGCCACCCCACACAGCGGCAGGCAGAAGGACATGGACACCAGCGAAACAGCCACGCGGAACTTCATACTCATCGTTTTCTCCTGACAGATTGATTGAGCGGCCCATTATCCGCCCGCCGCCGCGGCACGGCAAGAACCGCTGATCCTGCCGCGTCTGCGTCGTTGCCGTTACCGGCAACCGACAACTGGCAACAGGCTACCTCCTTCCACTACAATCCCAGACCTGCGGACCGGACAAGTACGCCGGACCACATTGAAATCAGGACACAAACCATGGGCTCTCCCCGGCGGCACAGCCGCAAACACGGCGACGTTCGCAAGTACCACGACCGCGTGGCCGGCCGCTACGACGCCATCTACGACGACGCCTACTGGCGCTGGCACGACCTGGTCACCTGGGAGCACATCAAACGCTTCCTGCCGCGCGACCTGGCCGCGCCGGTCGCCGACCTCGGCTGCGGCACCGGCAAGTGGGGGATGAAACTTCTCAAGAGCGGCTTCCGCGTCACCTTCGCCGACATCTCCATCAAAATGCTCGAACAGGCCCGGCGCAAGGCCGAGGAGACCGGCGGCCTGGCCAGGGCCGAGTTCCTGCAGGTCGACCTCTCCGACCCAGCCGCCTTGCCGCAGGATCGCTTCGCCCTGGCCCTCGGCATGGGCGATCCGCTCTCCTGCGTGCCGTCCCTGACATCCGGCCTGGCCGGCATCGCCCGTTCGCTGTCACCCGGCGGCCTGCTGGTCGCCACGGTCGATCACAGCCCCGCTGCCATCGACCATTTTATGGAGCAGGGCGACGTCGACGGCCTGACGGAGTTTCTCAAGACGGGCAAGACGCACTGGCTGACCCGCCGGGAGGGTGAGCGCTTCCAGACCATCCAGTACACCGTGGATGAACTCGCCGCCGCGGTCCGCAAGGCCGGCCTGGAACTCCTGGAAGTGATCGGCAAGACCGTCCTGCCCATGCGCGAGCATCCCGGTCTGCTGGACGATCCCGAGATGGCCCGTCGCCTCGCCCACCTCGAGGCCCGCCTCCACCGCCAGCCCTCCATGCTCGGCCGCTGCAGCCACCTCCAGTTCGTCGCCAAACGCGGCTAGGGCACGAGAAACCGCGTGCCACGCCGGGGGGCAAGTGTGCTCCTGTGGGTGCCATGCTCCTACGCTGTTGCAGGAGCATGTGTGTGGTCTGCCCAGTGCCGCGCCTACGGTCTGCGCAGGCGTGCCGGCTGTCGTCGCCGCAGTCGTTGTTGTCATTTGCGGCGTTGGATGGCACCCGGCACCCAGCCGGATCCACTCAATGTCCCGAGCCAAACCACTGCCGCCTCCGCCAGGCGGGAATCCGCATGTACATCCTGTGTGCCAGCCAGCCGGCAAACATCAGCGATGCGCCCCAGCCGATCAGGCCCATCAGGATGAGCATGTTGCTCAGGCCGAGACTGGTGGCCGTCCTGGTCGGGTCGGACGGGATCGGCCCGCCGGGCGCCATGGGTGGAGCCGGCTGCGTGGCGGCAGCCTGTACCGGTGCGGGCAGGTAAAGGTACGCCACCAGGAAGACCGTGCCGGCGACGGCGCAGCCGATGGCGACGGCGGTGATCTTCCAGGTCGGCCAGGATGGGTTGGCTTGCTTTCTCATGTGGACCTTTCGTGTGTCTGTCGGGCGGCGGGCAGGCCGGTGGCCACGTCGTCGGCGACGGCCGCCCGGGCAGCGGGCGGATCGATCTCGTACAACATCGGGATTTCATCGCAGCAGTCTTTGCATCCGTTCGTCTCGGGACAGTTGGGGGGCGGGTGCTTGGGGCAGCTGACACAGCCGGTCCAGACCTTGTGAGGCAAGGCCTTGAAGGGGACGACCTTGAAGCCGATGCGCTCGAAAAAGGCCCGCCGGTAGGTCAGCGAGACGATCTTGGGGATGCCAAGGCGCCGGGCCTCCTCCATCGAGGCGTGGACCAGCTCTGATCCGATGCCGTCGCCCTGGCAGGCGGGGTCGACGGCCAGGGAGCGGATCTCGGCCATGTCCTTCCAGAGGACATCCAGGGCGCAGCAGCCGACGACGCGGCCGTCCTTTTCGCAGACCAGGAACGACCGGACGCTCTCGTAGAGTTCGGTGGGGGTGCGAAAGAGCATGAGGCCGCGTTCCGCGAACATGGTGATAAGTCCGTGGATCTCAGGGATGTCGGCTATGCGTGCGCTTCGGATCATCCACGTGGACCTCGCAGGCTGGCGGGCCGCCTCGAATGCGAGCCCGGGTGTCGCCTGGCGGTTCGGGATTACCGACTGGCCAGGCCAACCGCACCCACTATAATTGCGTACTAAAGAGTGAATTATATACGAATCCGCAAGGCAAATGAACACCAAGTGCCTGAGCGGCCAAGATCAGGAGATAGATTGCCCATGGCTCGATCGGTAGTTGCCATCGTGAAGACCAGCCCCCGCCGCGTCCTGGCCGATGTCGCGCGGGCGATGCGGCTGGCGGGCTACCAGCAGGTGATCGACCCGGCGGCGGATACGGCGCTGAAGATCAACATCTCGTGGCATCATTACTACCCGGCGTGCTCGACGACCCCGTGGCAGCTGGAGGGGGTGATCCGGGCGATGCTGGCGGACGGCTACCGGCCGGACCTGATCCACGGCTGCCACAACCGGACGGTGGTGGTGGACGCGCACGAGGGGGAGCGGGCCAACAAGCACCTGCCGGTCATCCAGCGGTACGGGCTGCGGAACATCCACCTGTACGAGAGGCAGGAGTGGATCAACGTCCGGGACGCGGTAGGGGCGCTGGCGGACAAGTTCCTGGTGCTCAACAAGGTCTATCCGAAGGGCTTTTCGATCCCGAGGAAGTTCCTCGGCAGCAACATCATCCACCTGCCGACGGTCAAGACGCACATCTTCACGACGACGACGGGGGCGATGAAGAACGCCTTCGGGGGCCTCTTGAACGAGAAGCGGCACTAGACGCACGAGGTGATCCACGAGACGCTCGTGGACCTGCTGATGATCCAGAAGCATATCCACAAGGGGATCTTCGCGGTGATGGACGGCACGATCGCCGGCGACGGCCCGGGGCCGCGGTGCATGATGCCGCACGTCAAGAACGTGCTGCTGGCGTCAGCGGACCAGGTAGCTATCGACGCGATGGCGGCGAAGCTGATGGGGTTCGACCCGTTGAGCATCCAGTTCATCCGGACCGCGCACGAGATGGGGTTGGGTTGCGGCGACCCGCGGCAGATCGAGATCGTCGGCGAGCCGGAGGCAGCCAACGAGAACTGGCACTTCGTCGGCCCGTACCAGAAGCTGACGCTGGCTGCGCGGGGGCAGCATGCGCTCTACTGGGGCCCACTGCGGCCGGTGCAGAAGTTCCTCTTGCAGACGGTGCTTCAGCCGTGGTCGTACCTGGCGAGCCGGCTGTACCACGACGGGTACTGGTTTCCCATCGTCGGCAAGCCACGGGTAGCGGAGGCGCTCACGTCCCCGTGGGGGCAGCTGTTCAGCCAGTACGAGCAGATCCAGCCGGATGAAGAGGGGTACGTGGTGCCGGGCGCCGCTGCGCGGCGAGAGAGTAGAGCAGTAGAGAGTGGAGCAGTAGAGGGTTGAGCAGGAGATGAGAACCTGCGCCACGGGTGTAAGCAACGGCGGCTGACGCCGGTAGAAGATGCCATGGACGTTGAAGACGAGATCCCTCGGGCCTGGAAGGTTCCTTCCACGCACAAGCCCGTCCATGGTCCTCGGAATGGCAACCGACAACCACGGCACCGGCGGCACCGGCGGGCAATCTCTCCACTACGCTGGGGACATGACTGCCGGTGGCATCCAAGGAGCACGCCCGCAAACAGCGCGTGACACCCGGCAAAGTCGAGGGGACCAGGGCATCCGGCTGCCGGTTGCTACCACGACGCCGTCAAGGTCAGGCGGCACGTGTAACTGCCGGACGGTGGCGCGCTAGCCCCACTTGTGGCCTGTGCCTGCAGAGTCACGGGGTAGTCACTTACGGCGGACGAGTAATTGATGCTGTAGCTGTTGCTGCTACTGAAGAACTGCCCGCCGTTGGTACCGGCGGCCTTCCACGACCCGTCGGGGGAACTCAGGCCGCTGCCGGTCAGCATGTACGCGGTCGTCAGGGTGGCCGAGGTGGGGCCGGTCAAAATGCCGTTGTTGTCCGGCGAACCGCTGGCCGCCGTCGCCTTGATGGAGCAGGCCGTGTTGGAATACAGGTGAAAGGTCTTGCTGGCGGTCTGGGACTGGTTTACCGCGGTGATGTGACCCGAGAAATCCGCCGTCGCGATCGTCTGCGTGGTGGTATCCCACTGGGCAAAGCTGTCGACGTAAGCGGTGATGTATAGGGGCACGTGGTTCTGGTTGCCGCTACCCCAGTCAGCCTCATAGTACACGTGTGCCTGATACGTGCCTGCCGGGAGTATCGATCCGGTAGGCGCCGTCGCTCGTATCTGAAGGGTAAGGGTCTCATGCGTGCTGCTCTGTGAGAGGCCGTAGCCTCCGTTTGGATAATGAGGCTGTCCCAATGGCAGGAACGTTGTTGCAGCCACCCAGCTGGTATCTCCTCCGCCGGGGGTGAGATCCGCGCATTGCATCTCGTACTCCGTGGTCAATGACGGGTTGCCATCCACCCCGTTGAACGATAACGGCCTAGGTTCGCCACCGGTGCCATGCGAGAAGCATGAGGCACTCGTATTGTTACGAGTCAATCCCACGCTTGTTGTACCGGTGATCTGCTGCCCCATGGCAGTGATGTGGGTAGACAGAGTGTAGTTTACTGGGTTTGTGTCCCATGATAGCGACTGAGCATAGACGCGGCCGACTCCCGTTAATCCCCCTCCCGCAGAACACATGACGAAGATGATGCAGCCTAGCCTCGCCTTCAGGTCCAGCTTCCTGCCAGGTGTTCCGGCCATCAGGCACCTCCGAACTGATCCTCACCGAACGGCCGGCCTGCGTGTGGCCTGCGGTATAGACACCTGGCCGCTGGGGATAGTGTCCCCACAGTCTCTTATCCACGCATCGGGTGCCAAGGGATGATAACTTCAGCGTTTCCGCGGGGCGGAAGGGGTCCCGTGTCTTTGTTGTTCATCACATATATAAGGTGATTGGAAGTGGTTGCTGGTCCCCCGATGCACGGCCACGGATGCCGGGGCGAATTCATATGTCCGAGCACAAACCATCCGGTCGATTGCGATAAGGCGACGCGTCGTAGAAGAAACAAAGATCAAGAGGCCTGCGTGGAAACAACAGAATCAGGCTCTTATAGGACCCTCTGAAGAGAGTCCTGCATATGCCGTCGTCCGGGGAGGAAGACCTGAAGAATACTGTAGTAATGGACCGATGCGGACGATCTATGAACTGAGGCAAAGTGGGGATTCGACGGTCCGGGGAGCGTTCATTGTGTGTGAACCGCTCCTGCGGCTGAAAGAGCTCGGCAAAGGCGGTTCCGGACAGAAGCTGGATGGCCAGGCCAGGAGGGCATGGCGGTGAATGAGCGGGAATGGAGTCCTGTCAGGAGAGTGCCATGTGCGGGAAAAAGCTCCTTCCTGTTCTTGCGGCTGCGTGTGTTCTGACGGTTCCGGCCATTCTGCTGGCGGGCACGACTGGCACGCTTGTAACGGTCAGCGAGCAGGTCGATTCCTTCGCGGAGTGGGATTCGGCCACACATACCATCGCCGTGGCTGATTTCACGGCTCACATCACTGCGGTAAGCCAATCACAAACGGCAGACGGGTCGTACACCCTGTATTCCAACTGCGCTACTTCGATCCTTCCAACGGCAGTGGCCGGTGCGCCGGACAACAGCGGTGTCCTGAAGGATGTAACATCGGCGACCTATTCCCTGACGACCTCGTATAAGCTTACCGGTGCCGGTCTTACGGCGCCCGACGCCGCATGGAAGGCTGCCGGCAACGCCGCGGGGCAGTTCTTCAATGCCGGCAACACCTATGCCATCGCTTATGTGCTCGGTACGGGCAGCTACTCCGTCCATCTGCAGGTGCAGGCCGTGAGCGGCCCCGTCGCGCCGCCTGCCGATACGTACACGTGTCGCGTCACTTTGACGGCGACGTTCTAGACAAGGCGCGCGGGGACAGACAAGTGCCGGCCCAGGGACGGTCCGGCCAGGAGAGGTCATGAACGACAGGAAGATTCTCCTTGTTCTGGTGGTCGGGTGGGTGTTGGCGATTCAGGGCGTTGTGCCGGCGGGAACGACCGCCACGCTTGTAACGATCAGCGAGCAGGTGGATTCGTTCGCGGAGTGGGATCAGGCGACACATACGATCGCGGTGACTGATTTTACCGGTCACATCACCGCTAGAAACCAATCCCAAACGGCGGATGGGTCTTATACCCTGTACGCCAACTGTGCCACGACGATCCTTCCATCGGCCGTGGCTGGTTCGCCCGACTACAGCGGCATTCTGACGTACGTATCGGGCAGCACCTATACCCTGACGACCTCGTACAAGCTTACCGGTGCCGGTCTTACGGCGCCGGACGGATCGTGGAAGGCTGCCGGTTCGTCCGCGGGTCAGTTCTTCAATGCCAGCAACACCTATGCGATTGCGTATGTGTTGGGTACCGGCAGCTACTCCGTCCATCTGCAGGTACAGGCCACGGGCGGCTCGACGCCGCCGCCGGCCGCCACCTACACTTGCCGGGTGACGTTGACGGCGACGTTCTAGTACCTGTGACGGAAGTGACCGTGGCGAGAATCACGGCACGCGGATGCGTGTGGGATGCAGGGACAGCAAGGAGGCCCAAGGATGGGCGTGCGTGGAAACGGTACTTGGCGTTTGGTTACAGTGGGCCGGGGCGCTCGAGGGGCGTGGATTCGGGCGATCTGCGTCGGACTATGGGTGGCGGTCGCGGGGCTGGCACAGGGCGGCGTGGCGGTGTCGCCCCTCAAGCAGGAGCTGACCGTCAAGCCGGGCGAGACGGGCAAGGCGACCATCACGCTGACCAATCAGTGTCGTACTCCCTATGACGGGCCGCAGTCGGTACACCTGTCGATCGTGGATGTGCAGGTCATGGATAGCGGCGCGATCAGTTTTCCATCCCCAGCTACTATGAACAACTCTGCCAGCAAATGGGCGACGCTGGGCCGCGAGCAGGCGGTGCTGGAGCCCAACCAATCGCAGGCGATCGAGTGCACGCTCAAGCCGTCGCTGTCGGTACCGCCTGGCGAGTACTACGTGGCTGTGATGGTGACGATGGACAGTACGGGGCGGTCGGAAAACGGGGTGGTCGTGCAGTACCGGATCGCCTCGGGTGTCTTCGTAACGGTGTCGGGGCGAATGTATCCCAAGGAAGCGAAGATCGAGCGATGTGCGTTGGTATGGCCGGAGGCGGACGCCGCGGCCGACAGCCAGCCGGCGGCGAACGCGCCGGCTTCGCAGCCGGCGCCCATGCCGAAGGTATGCGTCCTGCTGCACAACACGGGAAAGGCCCGCTTTGAAGGAAGCGGCAAGGTCCAGATCATGGATGGGCGATCGCGGGTGGTGTTCTCCGGGGCGTTGTCGAGTCAGCGGCCGTGCGTGTTCGGTGGGGACAGCCGGCTGTTCGAGGCACCGGTGGACAAACTATTGCCGGCGGGCCGGTACACCCTGAAGGCGGAGATGGATTACGGGTCGAGTTGGGGCAAGGCGCGATGCAAGATGCCTCTGGAGATCGGCGTGGAACAGGCGGAACGGCTGGCGATGCTGAACCGGCGGTACAAGGGGGGTGACGCGGCGGTGGAGGTTACGCCGGAGAAGGTTTCGCTGACGGTGCAGCGTGGGGCGATGCGGAGCCTGGGATTGCGGCTTCGCAATGCCAGTGACGCGCCCCTGCGGGGGCATGTGGCGCTAGCTTCACTGGACGGTTCTTCCTCGGACAGTTGGATCACGACCGAGTCATCGGAGTTCGCCATTGCCCCGGCGGAGCGAAAGACGCTCGGATTGCGCGTGCAGGTGCCGCCGGGAGCACCGCGCGGCACATACCACTGTTGTGCGATCCTCCGGGCGGGGCCCGAAGGAACCGCTGTTTTGCCGGAACGCAGGGTCCCCGTGGACATCGAAGTGAAAGCGGAGCGGTAACATGGACGTACTACAGAACAAGCGGAAAGGCGGCGGGCGGATCGCCTGGCCGGTCTGCGCCTGGGCGGTGATGTGCCTGGTCGCCCGGGCCGCCGAGCCGCCGGCGACGCCGGCGGCCCCCCCGCCCGCGCCGGTGCCGGCGATGCCGGTCCAGGCGGCCGGGCACGCGCCCGTGACAGCGGGCGAGGCGGGGCACGGGCGGCGGGTGACGAACATCTGGGTGGACACGGACATCCGGCAGGTGGTCCAGGACATGGCTGCTCAGACGGACACGGTGATCCTGTGCGACCCGACGGTCCAGGGCGTGGTTTCGATGTCGGTCAAGGACATGCCCCTGGAGGAGTGCCTGGAGAGGGTGTGCGCGTCGTGTGCGTTCAACTATACGAAGGTGAAGGACTACTACATTGTAGGCAAGGCCGAACCTGGGACCCCGATGTTCCAATACCTGTCCAAATCGGAGCCGCTCAAGCTGTCCTACGCGACGCCGGACCAGGTCCGCCTGCTGCTGCACCCGTCGTTGGCGCCCTATGTGACCTTCGACAAGACGTCTGGGGCGGTGGTGGTGACGGCGCCGGAGGCGATCCGCCAGCGGGTGCTGGAGGCGGTCAAGGTGATCGACCAGCCGAGCCCGCAGGTGGCGATCGAGGCGGTGGTGTTCGAGTTGACGCAGGAGGGCTCGAAGGACCTGGGGCTGGACTGGCAGTTCGACAAGCGGCACGTGGCGGTGGGGGGGCACGGGCTGGTCGGGACGTTCACGTACGATTCGAACTCGGACGTGGGGACGTTCGTGGACCTGACGCTACGGGCGATCGTAGAGTCGCGCAAGGGGCAGGTGCTGGCGAACCCGCGGGTCCTGGTGATGCACAACACGGCGGCGGAGATCTTCGTCGGGCAGGAGAAGTATTTCACGCTGCTGTCGGGGCAGGCGTCCAACCCGTACTACACGCTCCAGTCCATCAAGGCGGGCGTGACGCTCAAGGTGCTGCCGTACGTGGGCAAGGAAGGGCGGATCACGCTGGATCTCGAGCCGGAGGTGTCGGACGTCGTGGCCGACGCTTCGAACACCGGCAACATCGACCCGCATGGCAACAACCAGGCGGCGCTGCCGGTGGTGACGCGACGGTACGCCAAGACGGTGGTAAGCCTGGACGACGGCCAGACGGTCCTGATCGGGGGGCTGCTGCTGGACCAGAACCGTTCGATCGTGGACAAGGTGCCGGCGGCCGGGGACGTCCCGGGCCTGGGGGCGGCGTTCCGCAACGTTCGCGGCGACAAGCAGCAGCAGGAGGTCGTGATCCTGATTACGGCCAACCTGGTGGACAATCACCACCGGCCGGCGGAGGACTTGGCCAGCCGCCTGGAGCAGCAATTCGTTTCGCCGATGGACGCGATTGCGGCCTCGGCCAAAGGAGGCGCACCATGACAGCCAGACAAGCCGTGGGACTGATGCTGGTCCTGGCGGTGGCGGGACTGGCCGGCTGCCAGCTGCCGCCGACGGACATGACGCTGCAGCGCGGCTCGCAGCTGCTGGCGGCGGGCAGCCCGAAGTCGGCGATCCCGTTTCTGGGCCAGACGGTGGCGTCGGTGCCGGACGGGCCCGAGCCGGTGGCCCTGTTGGCGCTGGCGTACGCGCTGGACATGCAGGCGGACCGGGCGATCGCCGAATCCCGGCTGGTCAAACGGAGGCCGAACCAACCGCCCGGGTGGGAGACCGTGGCCGTGGGGATCGCCGAGATGATCCGCCACCATCCGCAGCCGGCCGAGGACAGCTTGCAGCGAGTCGTGTCCGGCGCCTCCGTGGAGACGCCGATCGGCCAGGCAGCCCGTCAGTGGCTGGCGCTGGCGCAGGTGCTGGGGGGCAAGGGCGAGCCGGCTGTTGAGACGCTGCAGGGATTGGCCGAAGCGCCGAACATGAAGGTCAGCGCGATGTTGTGGGTGGCGATGATCCATGCGCAGGCCGGGCGGGCGAAGGCCGCGGGCGAGGCGCTCACGCAGTGCGCCGGGGCGGTCGGGAGGCACCGTGAGGCGGTGCCGGCGGGAGAGCTTCGGGGCAGGCGCTCTACGACAGCGCGGTAGCGATGACGGCGGCTGGGAACTTCGAAACAGCGCAGGCGCGTTTCGCGGGTCTGCAGCAGGAAGATGCGGACGCGGCCGATGCGCCCGTGTGGGTTGCTCTGCTGGTGGCGGCCAAGGGCGACTGGGCGCGGGCGGAGGGCCTGTTATCCGAGGCGTGCCGCAAGGGTTCGCCCCGGTCGCGGGGGCTGGCGAACCAGCTGTTCGCGGTGGTCTGTGCGATGGCGGATCGGCCCGATGCGATGATCGAGCGGATGCTGGCGGGCCAGCGATTGCTGGGCCGCAGTGCGTCGCCCACGTACGTGGTGGAGCAGCCGAAGCCTGAACTGGTGTGGTTCAGCGATATCATGAAATAGTATTCTGTGGGCCGGCGTGGACTCGGAGGAGGCCAGGAAAGCACCGCCATGCGGATTCGCGTGGCGGTGCTTTGTTATTCGGAGGCGGGACATGGTCCCGCAACGGCACGGGACCATGGCGCGTGTTTCGTCCTATCGTCAGTCGGCCAGGGCCTGCGTCAGCCAGGTGCCGGCGTCGGGTTCTGGGGTCGAGACCACGCGTAGGTGGTCCGGCGCCTCGCCATAGGCCTTGCGGACGGGGGCCAAGGTCTTGTCGAGCGACTCGGGGTCGGCGACTCGGTTGCGGCCATCGACCGGCGCTTCGATGCGGAGGCAGCGCTGCGCAAGGCCGGCGGCCAGGTCCGGCAGGTCGGCTGTCTCGAGGGCGGCTGGCACGAGGGCATCGTGCGGGACGTAGAAGGCGGGGGCGGCAAGCACGGCGGCGTAGCTGGTCAGGCCGCCGCGGGCAACGACGGCCTTGACGTTGTCCTCATAGAGCGCGCCCAGGATGGCCAGGATTGCCCCGGCGGGCTCCGCGTGGTTCGGCGGGTAGTTGGTCCGCAGCGGCGGGTCTACGAAGTCCCGGGCGTTGGTCGCGGCAAACGAATCGCCCCAGAGACCCAGGCGAGAGGCGTCGATGTCATCGCGGCTGGCCAGGTACCGGATCACGCTCCGCAGGTCGCGGAGGCGCGCGCCCAGGAGGGTCTGGCCGAGCTTCAGGTTCTCGGCGCTGATCTCCGTGATGGCGGCGGAGTAGATCCGGTCGGGACCGGGCGAGGTCTCACCCATGCCGCGCAGGTCCGGCAGGCAGACGGCTACGCCCTGGGAGAGCAGCTGGGCGATCTCGTCGGCGCGGCGGACGAGGAACTCGCCCTTGCCCTGCTGGGCGATGCAGATCACCGCGGCGCGGCGAATCAGTCCTGAGGGCTGAGTGCTGAGGGCTGAGTCCTGAGTGTGCAGGGGCGAGGGACGGGGGGCGAGGGACGAGGGACGAGCGGCTGGCACAACGGGCCGCGCGGGCAGGAGCAGCAGGACGGGCACGTTGATCCGCGGGGCGACGGCCAGCAGGATCTTCTCCGCCTGGACGTCGCCGGCGGTAGCGGTTTGGGTTCGAAGGACCGCGGGGGCGGTGAGCGGGTCGATCTCGCCGAGCAGGGCGGCCCAGTCCTGCCGGAGCTTCTTGCGTCGCTGGGCGGGGGAGAGATCGGCCAGTGCTTTGCGGGCCTTGGACAGGCGCTGGTCGGCCAGTTCGGCGATCACCTCGTGCGCGGGCCGGACACCGAACTTCGCCTGGGCCTGCGGCGTCATGCACTCCAGGTCCTTGGGGTCCAGCCGGTGCTGGTATTCCTGCGGGATCGGCATGTCCAGCCACTTCTGCAGCAACGGATAGATCTGCTTGCGGTGGAAAACGCCGACGTTGTTGCAGTGCGAGGCGGCTGGCGGGTTCAGCGAGACGTTGCCGAAGCCGTGGACCTCATCGATCCGGTCGACGGCGTCGTAGAACTGGTAGACGCCGCGGATCCGCTGGTAGGCCGGGTCCTTCGCCCCGTCGAAGGCAAACTCCTTGCCGAAGACCAGGAACCGCGGGGCGGCGGCCGCGACGATCATCCACGGCAGGAACTTGTCCCGGCCGCTGAGCCGCAGGCACCGCGTGGATTCCCAGTCGCCGAAGCCGTCCCAGCGGTAGAAGGGGGCCACTCCCTGGAGTTCCGTCTGGTAGCCCGAGCCGAAGTTGAACGGGATCGAGCAGGTCACGCGAGCATCGAGTGCGGTCGTGATGGCCGCGGGCTCGCCGCCGGCGGCCACCGCGCCCATCAGGATGATCCGCTTGGGATCGACGCCCGGCCGCGCCAGCAGCACGTCCAGGCAGCGCTGCAGGTCGGCGACCATCCAGCCGATGAGGCTCTCGCCGGCCAGGTGCAGCTGGATGCCGAGGTCGTAGCGCCAGTGGTAGTCCTCGCGGCCGGCGAAGGGCTGCTGGCGGCGCTCGCCGTGGCCGAGGTTGTCCGGCACGAGGACCATCGTGCCGCTACGGGCCCAGGTCATGCCCATGTCCTGGAGTTCGTTCTGGTGCTTGGGGTTGTGATGGCTGCTGTTGATCAGGATCGCGGGCATCTTCGGGCGGGGCGGATCGGGCATGTAGAGCAGGGCGGCGATCGGCAGACCGGGCCGGCCGGAGATCACGAGTTTCTCGATGCGGAAGCCCTCACCGGGGACGGTGCCCGTGGTCTCCACCTGCAGCGGAGTGGTGGGGGGAGTCCCGAGGGACCGGCGCAGGGCCGCCAGCCGGTCGTCGCGGCACTGCTCCCAGGCCTCCCGCCATCGCACCTGGTAGACCGAGTCGCCTTCCTGCTGGTTGGCGTCGCGCAGCCGGGCGGATATGTCCTGCTGGAGCATCTGCGGGGCGGCGGTTGTCTCGTCGGCTGTGAGCACCTGCGGGTCCAGACTGACCAATTGCGCGGAAAGAGGCTGCCAGTTCATGTTCGTCCCCATTGTGCACAGAAAGACGGTGATGCCCCCGAGCCATGCAAGACGGTTGCGCGTGACCATTTCGTACCCTCCAGATCTGCCGTGGTGACGGGGTCATTGTACACCGGGAGATTGCGGGGGCAATGCGACAGGCTGTAGGATCATGCGGCCGGAATCTGAGACGCAGCGGGTTGACGGCTGTCTCGAGGATCCTCTTCTGTGGGTACCACCCGCAGCTTGTCCGCCGGTGCCGCGGTTTCTGAAACAGTCCGCCATCTTTGCAGCGCAGTGCCAACGGCAGGTACGGTCATTTCGCTTGAAATACAATGGCGTGCCCGGTCGTGCATGCCGGAAGGTGCAGCTGGATGGAACCCCCTTTACTGCGTACGACCGAGGCCGGCTGATCCATCTTGCCTTGCACATGAGCAACGATGTGACCGGGAGAGCTACCTATCGCGGAAAGCACCTCGTCGGTCGCCTGTAGCGACCAGTCGGACCCATGCTCGCGCAGGTACCGGCAGGCAGGAGGATCCAGGTCAACGGTGACTACAAGGTTATTGTCCGCACCGGCGCGCATCGTCCAGCGTGCATGCAGGTATCCGGCGAGTTCGTCCGCGCTGATATACGTCGGAGGCGGGCCCTGGTCGTCGAGCGACTTGAGGATATGCGCCAGGTAATCGGGATTCAGAACGAAGTCACGGTTGTGGAAACGGAAGACGGTGGGCACGTCGTCCCGGCAGGAGATGGCTGGCTCAATGCCCCTGGGCGATGATACGACAGGAACCATTCGCAAGGTAGTTACCTGCTGGCCGTCCAGGAAGTGACAGGCCGTATCGATCATGAGGCCAAAGCCAGCTCGCGCGGCCACCTGGTAGGTACAAGCTGCAGGCCGCGAAGGAGGCTGATACGTTTCCTTGTTGAGATGGCCCGTGATCCGGCCCCGACAGACGGACTGGCTGGCCGCGGGGAATTCCCGTCGTTCGGCGGGCGCCATTTGCACCTTGTCCCGTACAGGCAGGGAGAAATCGAATCCCAAGGCCTCATGAACCGGGCCGGCGACGAACTGGGTGCGTCCGCCGATTCGGTTGATCGTGAAGTAGCCCTGACCCCCCAGCCATATTTCTGGCGGGGCGGGGAAGGTTGCGTTGATTGCGCCGGAGGGGTCTGCACGGAGTTCGCCCGCGGCAATCCAGTTCGGCTCTTCCCCAAGGAACAGGCGGTAGGAGCCGTTCGGTTCGGCGCCATCCACGTGGACGTCGAGGGTCCCAGTCATCCCTTTGGCGTAGACCCAGACATCACCCGAAACATCGTGACCGGGCGGGCAGAAGGCCAGCGGCCGGCGCCCATAGTACTCCTGCAGCCAATCGCACGAGATGTGCATGTGCTGCAGCTGAACCTCTGGCGGCACGTCCTTGTTGCGTCGCCTATCGTAGAACTCCCTGTACCAGGTGTAATTGGCCCACTCCGTGGAAACGGTACCTGCCCACCAGTTGGTGCTGCCAGGGACGGGCGTGTCCAGGTCGGGGTCCATGTGCGTCCAGCCATGACATTCGATCTCGATGAGACCTGCGTTCTGCGCTTCCAGCAGGGCCGCGAAGGTGTCGCGGACATCCTCCCGGTCGCCGAAGGCGTCTACCTGGTCGACCTGCTCGGAATGAAGGATCGTGTGGGTCTTGGCATCGACATAGCCGGGACAACAGAAGGCGTCCAACCGCGCATGATGCTCGCGTAACGGCGTTACGATCTTCTGCCGGATGAGCGAATCGGAAAGGCTCGGATAGTTCCACCCCCGCAGGTAGCTGGACTGGGCCGTACCGGGGTCGTCCATGCGAAGCAGCAGCGAGTTGTTGTAGTCATGGACGACAAGGGCGCCGAGCGTCCAGACGAGCGACCTTTGGAACAGGCGGATGCCCACCCCCGATCCGCCGTGCAGTAGGCGACTCGCGTCTCCCCCGATCCAGACGGCGCGAGTGCCGGTGCCGGCATCCAACGTCCTGGCCGTCAGGAGCGGTTGATCGCCCGCGCACAGCAGGACGTTGGTGTCCGGCCCTGCCGGTTCGACAGAGGGTCCGCTGTTGCACCATGGTTCCTCCGCCAGGGCGGGCAGCGGCAGTTCACTTCGCGTGATGAAATGAGATGAATCGTCCGGAGCGAGGGGGGCCGTGTACGTTCCCGAGCCGTGGACGCGGAGGCCCAGAATCTCCTGGACGGATGGGACATCGATCCGCCCTCCCAAAGCAATCAGACTGATATGATGCTTGAGGCAAGCGTCACGCAGGACGGAGTCCTCCTGGAATTGCCGCGGAAGCAGGTCAGTGCGAACGTCCCAGAGAATGACGCCGTAGAAGGGCTGACCTGCCGCGTCAACCAGGTCCTCTTCGCGAAGTATCTGGGTATCCAGACGCAATATGTCGTGTGGAATTCCCCAGAGAGACAGCAGTCCGAGGGCGTCGCCCAGTTCACCGGCATCGCGAAAGACATGGCCATCTCTGGCCCGCGCATCGGCAAGGACCAGCACGCGGGATGGCTTCAGCGGCAACGCAGCATAGCTGTGTGCTGTCTGCAGCAGCACCAGGGAAGCAAGGACAAGGGCATGTGAACTCATCACTTTCTTCATGGGCAGGAGCATTATAATCGTGTTACGGCCCATTGCCATCATGGACTCAGGGGCCGGGCTCCGCCCTGCACTTGGGTCGGCTGTCCCCGGTCCATGCCTGTGGCGGCATTATCCAGGAACCTGATGACCTTCGTCTGGTAGGCAGAGAAATCGGTGGACATGATGTTGCTGTGGGGGCCCGGGCCGAGCCATTTCTGCTTGGGTTCCTTGGCGCAGGCGAACAGGATCTCCACGTTGATTCGCGGGATCAACACGTCCTCATCGCCGTGGATCAGCAAGATCGGTCGCGGGGCGATGGCGGCTACGGCGGGACGGGCATCGAGGTCCCAAAGGCTCCGGCCGGCGTGCAGGGACATGGCCGCGGGGATCAGGATCGCCAGGGGCCGGCCGATCAGCGGCAGGCGCGTGAGGTGCTGCTCGGCCAGCAGGGGCCCCGAGGCGAAGCAACTGTCCAGCACGACGGCTTCGATGCGGGTGTCCCTGGCGGCTGCGCGGGCCAGGGCCATTGCGCCCATCGAGGAGCCCAGGCCGTATACGTGGCGCACACGCTCGGGCCGTTGGGACTTGAGCCAATCGACGGCGGCGATGACGTCGGCGTCCTCGAAGAGCCCGAAGGTGCAGGTGTGCCCCTCGCTGGCGCCGTGGCCGCGGAAGTCGAAGATCAGGCTGTTGTAGTCCTGGTATCGGAAGACCCGCATATAGTCCACGAAGTTGGACTTGTTGGCCCCGGACCCGTGGCAGATAATGACCGTGCGATCGCTGTCGCGGTCCGGCAGGAACCAACCCGAGAGGGTCAGGCCATCGGGCGTGCGGAAGGTGATCTCCTCGACGGGGAGGTTGGCGCGACCTTCCGAGCCCGTCGGGTTGCCGATCTTGATGCGGTGTACCAGCAGGCCCAGGACCAGGGGGACAAACACGAACAGCGTGAGCATCGCGCGGGCTGGGCCGATCAAGTGTGTCGCCGCCGAAAGCAGCCTCCTGGCAGGCCTTCGTGACCCGTGACCCGTGGCCCGTGACCCGATTCTCCCCCAACGCCGCCAGCGCTCGCCGATCCGGCCGGCTGTCCAGAGCCAGACCGTCCACGCGAGGCGCAGGCCGACCGTGAAGTACAGGGCCCAGAAGACCTCGATCCACAGGACGCGGCCCCGCGCGACGCAGGCGACGAAGTATTCGGCGCCAGCCAGGATCGGCGTGAGCATGACCAGGTAGAGCGCGTACTTCCACCAGGCCGTCCGCCGGACCCGCGGCCAACCGAACCAGAGAAGCGCCCCGAGGGCGGGGGGCATCAACAGGACCAGTGTCTCGCCGGGGTGTTTCGTGAGCCGATTGAGTATCGGCCAGACCGCTGCGCAGCATGCGACGATCAGCCCGGCCAGGTTCAGGCGCCGCTGCCAGCGGGGCGTGGGCGGCCCCGGCGGTCCAGGCCGTCTGGCAGGGGCGGTAGGGGACAGAACGGGACTGGTCATGGGTCTCAGGGTAGTCCGGCTCGGCTGGCGGCGTCAAGGTGGTTCGAACATTGACACTCCCCCGCGGTCCACTTACGCTCTTAGGTTATGGTTCCCGACTGGCTGGCATCCATTCGAGGCGACGTCCCCAGGAAGTTCGCGGTTCCGTTGGGGCTGGTCCCCATCGGCTTGCTTCTGCTGCTGTGGATCCTGCTGACAGCCGGGCCGGTCGAGCAGCGGGTCATCGGCCCGACGATCCTGCCGAGCCCCGGGGAGGTGGCTGACAGCATCCCCAGGCTCTTCCGCACCGAGCCGAGTCTGGCGGTGCATATCTGGGCCAGTTTGCGGCGGGTGATTTTGGGGTACCTGCTGGCCCTGGCGATCGTGCTGCCGCTGGGCATTTTCATGGGCGCATTCGGCGTGGTTCGCAGCGCGTTCACGCCGGTGACGACGGCCAGCGGCTACATCCCGATCGCCACGCTCCTGCCGCTGACGATGGCGTGGTTCGGCACGGGCGAGCAGATGAAGATCGTCTTTCTGGCGATGGCCTTTGCGATCTACCTGCTGCCGGTGACGATCCAGGCCGTCGACGCCGTGCCGGAGGTGTACCTGACGACGAGCGTACACCCTGGGGGCCGGCCGGGGACAGGCCCTCTGGCGGGTGCTGATCCCGATCGCGCTGCCGGACATCTGGCACGGCATGCGGCTGGCCTTCGGCGTGGGCTGGACATACCTGGTGCTGGCGGAGGTGGTAGTGCTGGAGAGGGGCCTGGGCTCGCTGGTGGCGATCTCGCAGCGGCAGGGGCCGCGCGAGCACATCTACCTGGTGATTCTGATCATTACGATCGTCGCTTGGATCGCCGACCTGGCCTGGGTGCAGGTCGGCTACCTGCTGTTTCCGTACAAGAGGGGCCGGACATGAGCGAGCACGCGCCGAAAACGGCTCCATCTGTCCCCGGGGATCGCCAGGCGGGCGGCTCCGGCGCGCCCGTGGTGGAGTTGCGCCACGTTACGGTGCGGTTCGGCGCGTTCACAGCCGTCAGCGACATCAACATCGCCATCGAGGACATCCCCAACACGGGGGAGTTTGTGTGCATTATCGGTCCGTCCGGGTGCGGCAAGAGCACGCTGCTGAACCTCCTGGCGGGGCTGCTGATGCCGAGCGAGGGGGAGGTTCTGGTCCGCGGCCAGCGCGTGGCTGGTCCGGGTCGGGACCGGGGGATGATCTTCCAGCAGTACTCGTCATTTCCGCACCTGACGGTCCTGAAAAACATCCTGTTCGGCCTGCAGATCAACAGGAAGGAGATGGGTCTGACGCCCAGTCAGCGGCACGAGCGGGTGATGGACCTGGTCCAGCAGGTGGGTCTGGACGGCCACGAGCACAAGTACCCGCACCAGTTGTCCGGCGGGCAGCAGCAGCGGGTGGCGATCGCGCGGACGCTGGCCCTGGAGCCCAACATGCTGCTGATGGACGAGCCGTTTTCGGCGCTGGACGAGCCGACGCGGCTGGAGATGCAGCAGCTGATCGTGGCCCTGTGGACCCGGGTCAAGCCGACGATCCTGTGCGTGACGCACAGCATCAGCGAGGCGGTCTACCTGAGCGAGCGGGTCTGGATCTTCTCGCAAGGTCCCGGGCAGATCGCCTACGATATTCGTGACACGCTGCCGCCGTCGGTGGCCATCCCGCCGCTGGTGGCCCAGGAGCAGCCGGTGTTCAAGGAGGCTGTCCGCGTGGTGACCGAAGCGTTCCGGCGGGTGGGCGGGCACAGGCGGGCGGTGTCGCCGAACAGCTGACAACGTGACAATATGACAATATGACAATATGACAATATGACAATGTGACAATGTGACAATGTGACAATGTGACAATGTGAAACGACGGGGTTCAGGGTTCAGGCAGCGGCAGACAAGGAGACAGGACGACAACGAGCAACGGACAACGGACTACTGACAACGGAAGGTTGTGTTCGTTACGATTAACCATTAACAATTGACCCTTGACGGTCGTCAACCATGAAACCCGGATTCTGGGACTACATTCGAGCCGCCTTCAGCGCCCGACCGGCGGGGATGTTCGTGCCGCCGAATTGGGTCGGCCTGGGGACCTTCGGCCTGCTCGGGGCGCTCAACCCGGGGTTCTGGCTGATCGGGGCGGGACTGGAGATGGGCTACCTGTACAGCCTGTCCAGCAATCGGCGGTTTCGGAACCTGGTCTACGGGAAGTACCTTTCCGAGCAGCGAAAGGAGCAGCTGGTCAGACTTGAGCAGCAGGTCAGCCAGTTGCCTCCCGAAGACCAGCAACGGTACCGAATAGTTACCAGCCGCTGCCGGATGGTCCTGGGGCAGCTGCGTAGCGTCGATACCAGCGGCGGGCTGGACGAACAGGCCAGGGGGCTCGGCAACCTGTCCAGTATCTACCTGCGCCTGCTGCTGGCCCGCCGGACGATCGCCAAGGTCCTTCGCGATTCGGAGGTCTCCGAGCATGACCGCAAGGGCCTGGAGGATCGGGCAACGCGCCTGGCCGAACAGCTCAAGGACCAGTCGCTTCCGGCGGAGCTTCGTCGCAGTCTGACCAGCCAGATGGAGATCCTCCAGCAGCGCCAGGCCAAGCAGGTTGAGGCCCACGACAAGTACGCGTACGTCGATGCCGAACTGACCCGGATCCAGGAGCAGGTGGAGTTGCTCCGGGAGCAGTCGGCCCTGACCACCGACCCCGGCACGGTGGGCCAGAAGATCGACGAGATCTCCGCGACCCTCGGCGGCACGAGCCAGTGGATCAGCGATCAGCAGAAGATCTACGGGCAGGTCGAGGACCTGCTCGAATCGCCGCCGGCGGTGATGCCGCCGGCCATGGAGGACCAGAAGCAGTGATCAAGGCCGAACCCACACGTCTGCCCGCCTGGGCGCAGGAGATGCGCGACCTGTTCCGCTCGGGCACGGTCTCGCAGTTCATCATTCACGGCAACGTTTTCGATGTGATCCCGTCTGACACCGGCAACGGCCACCGGCTGCTGTCGCTCAAGGCGTTCCTGGACGAGGTGATGTTCGCCAACTACGACGTGGTGCTGCAGTACGACCGCAGCCGCGGCATCCGCGCGACGAAGGGGGCGGACGACTATGCCCAGTGGCTGCAGGGCCTGGCCGGGCCGGAGGCGTCCAGCCTGGCGATCGTTCGCGAGCCGGGCCGGGCGACGGAGCTGATCGACCGGTACCTGCTCCGCTCGCTGAACATGCAGGCCATCGGGCAGGGGGCGAAGGTGCCGCGGCGGATCGCGGTGGTCATCGACTTTGCCGAGTTCGTCGTCCCGCAGGGCCAGGCGATCCAGCTCGGCGGGGAGTTCGCCGCCAACATCGTCAAGGTCCTGGGCTGGGCGAACGACCCGGCCATCCAGCAGTCCAACATCGCCACGGTGCTGCTGACCGAGGGGCTGCACGACCTGAACGAGCTGATCGTCGAGAACCCGCACGCGGCGAAGCTTCACATCCCGCTGCCGGACGAGAACGACATGCTCGAATACGTCCGCATGCTGGTCGAGACGCAGTTCACCGACCTGCCGAAGAACAGCGAGGTCTCCATCGAGGTGCTCGCCAACCGGCTGGTGGGTGTCAGCCGGGTGGGCGCGCAAGACGGCCATCGCCCTGGCCCTACGGAACGACCGCAAGATCACGGCGGCCTGGCTGATGAAGATGCGCAAGGACATGATCGAGCGGGAGTGCGCGGGGCTGCTGGAGTTCCTCGAATCGCCCTTCACGCTGGACAATGTGGCCGGGCTGGATGCGGTCAAGGCGTGGCTTCGCGAGGACTCGCAGCTGCTCAAGAAGGGGGCGCTGCACGCGTTGCCCATGGGCTACCTCATTGCCGGCCGGATCGGCACGGGCAAGACCTTCATCGTGCAGTGCTGGGCGGGCGAACTGGGCATTCCGTGCGTGGTGTTCAAGAACTTCCGCGACCGCTGGGTGGGCGCGACCGAGAGCAACCTCGAGAAGATCTTCGCCATCCTGCATGCCCTGGGACAGGTGGTGGTCTTCGTGGACGAGGCCGACCAGGCGGCTGGCAAGCGCGAGAGCGGCGCCGATGACAGCGGCCTTTCCGGGCGGGTCTACGGGATGCTCGCCAAGGAGATGTCGGACACCCGCAATCGCGGGAAGATCATCTGGGTCTTCGCGACGAGCCGGCCGGACCTGCTGGAGGTGGACCTGAAGCGCCAGGGGCGTCTGGACGTGCACATCCCGCTGTTCCCGCCGCAGACGCCGGAGGAGATGCGGGCGCTGCTGCTGGCGGTGGCGAAGAAGCTGAAATTCCCGCTTTCCGAGAAAGACCTGCCGGACGTGCCGGCGGATCTACGCTTGGGCGGCAATGAGCTGGAAGGCACGCTGGTCCGCGCCCTGCGGACGTTCGAGTTGCAGGGCCAGCCGGGCAGTCCGCTCAAGGATATCCTGGCGGCGGCGATGAAGGACGTGCGGCCGAGCGCTACACCCGGAAGCTGGAGTACATGGACCTGGTGGCGGTGAAGGAGTGCACGGACCTCCGCTTCCTGCCGGCCCAGTATAGGGACATCGCTCCGGAGGACCTGGAGCGGAGGATTGATGAGCTCAGGAGATTCGTCTGATGGTCCTGGTTGACTGGCTCCGCGAGGCGGGCGGCAAACTCGGGCTCCTGCGGGTCGTGCAGCACGATGAGGCGGAGGGGACGGCTGCGCCTGTGAAGATCCCGACCCGCACGGTCCACCTGAAGGACCTGACGGCCGAGATCCGGGCGGACGAGGTCAGCTCGCTGGCCCGGGTGCCCGACGAGCTTCAGGCCGGCTTCGGCAGGGTCTTCGAGGCGGCTGGGATCAAGCCGGCCCCCGATGCCTGGACGGTCGAACGACTCCGCGACCTGCTGCGGGGCGAGCCGTACAAGTCCATGGACCGCCAGGCGGCCCAGAAGGCCCTGGCAGCGGCGCTGGCTGACAAGAAGGTGGCCGTCGAGGACCTGGTCAAGGATGCCATCGCCCGCGACAAGGCCCTGGATGTCTACGAGGAGGCCGCCCGCGAGAAGATGGACGCCCGGTCGCAGGCCCGGCAGGTGCGGCTGGCGGAGATCCAGTCGCAGATCGACGATCTGCAGCGGCAGCGCGAGCAGCTGCAGCGGGAGCAGGCTGACGAGCAGCGTCTCTGGCAGCGGTGGCATGAAAGCAAGATCGATTTCGAGAAAGAAATGGCCTGGGCGGTCGGATACCTGTTGGATCAGCCGGTGATCACGGTGGATACGCCGCATCCATAGTGATTTGGAGCCCGAGTCGCTTGTACGCAAGGTCTTGGGGCTTATAATCAAGAGGTCCGATCACAGGTCCCAATCGTTCTTGAGAATGCAGAGGATATCATGGCGATCTTCGCACGAGTCGGCAGGCTTATCAGGGGTTTCTTCAGTCTGTTCGTCAGCGGCCTGGAGCAGCGCAATCCCGAGGCGCTCATGGAGGCGGCCCGCCAGGAGTTCCGCGACCGCATGGCCCAGTACAACCAGGCCCTGGCGCGGATGGCTGGCATCGCCGAGCGCCTCAAGAGCCAGATCAAGATGAAGACGGACAAGGCCCAGGACCTGGAGCGCCGCATCATGGCCAATTACAAGGCGGGCAACCAGGAGCTGGCCGGCAGCCTGGCGCGGGAGCTGCAGGAGCTCAAGTCCGACCTGGACGACCGACACGCAGGAGCTGGCCGACACCGAGGAGGCCTACCAGGGCAACCTCCGCCAGGCGCAAGCTGGCCCAGCAAGGAGTTCGAGGACAAGATCAACCGCCTCGATCAGCAGCTCTCCCAGGTGAAGGTGAAGGAGGCCCAGGCGGAGGCCGCCTCCGCCCTGGACAACGTGGCCTTCAAGGTGGGCGACATGGGCGACACGATGAAGACGGTCGAGGAGGTCCTGGAGAAGCGCTACGAGGTCAGCGCGGGCAAGGCGCGGCTGGCGAAAGACATGGTCGACATGCAGCAGATCAACGAGAAGGAAGGCGAGCGCAAGGCCCTCGAGAAGAACGCCCTGGCCGACTTCCTGGCCAGCCAAGGCATCCAGGTGCCGGCCAGCACGACCGACGTTCCGCAGGCAGCCAAGGAGATCGGTCCGAGCCAGCCCCAGGCGGAAGGGCCGCAGGGGCAGAAGCAGTCGCAGTGAGAGACGACAATGGTCAGCGGTCAGCAGTCGGCAGTCAGCGGACTGCGGACAGCAACTGGCAACTGACAACTGACAATTGGCAACTGACAGACTGTTAGGAGGCTCCCATGAGTGATCAGAGCACTGGCTTGACGCCGTTGGGCAAGGTTCTGTCGATCCTGATCATCCTCGCGCTGATCGGCGTGGGTGGGTACGTCGTCTATCAGAAGCAGTTCGCCCCGCAACCCGGTCCGGCTGCGCCGCAGCGCCGGCGGCTGGCGCGCCGACGGCTGGTACGGCGGGGCAGGCGAGCCAAGCCGCCCAGCCGGCTGGCAAGCCCGCCGCCGAAGGCGCCGGCGTCGAAGCCCCGGACACCAAGAGCCTTACCACCGTCAAGGAGTACAAGTACATCCCGCAGGAGAAGCTGCCGGCGGTCAAGGGCGCCAGCGCCTACAAGTGGGACGCCAACACCAAGACCCTCCGCTTCACCTACAACGTCTGGGCCGGCTGGCTGCCGATCATCGCCGCCAACCATGGCACGGCGCCAACGACGAGAGCGTCTTCTTCAAGAAGTACGGCTTCCGCGTGGAGATGGTGCTGATGGATGACCCGGTGGCGGCCCGCGACGCCTACGCCACCGGCGACGTCCACACCCTCTGGGGCACGGTGGACATGATCGTGCTGTTCGCCCCGGACCTGATGCAGGACTCCCGCACCGCGCCGCGCATCGTCCAGCAGATCGACTGGTCGCAACGGCGGCGACGGCATCGTCGTGCGCGACACGATCAAGTCCGTCGCCGACCTCCGCGGCAAGACCATCGCCTTCGCCCTGAACTCCCCCAGCGAGTACTACCTGACCTCGCTGCTGCTGTCGGCTGGCATGAAGCCCACCGACGTCAAGTCCAAGTACACCGCGACCGCCTTCGAGGCGGCCGCCGCGTTCGTCGCGGACAAGTCCGTCGACGCCTGCGTCTCCTGGTCGCCGGACATCTACAAGATCTCCGAGAAGGTACCGCGGACGCGGATCCTGTCCAGCACGGCCGACGCCAACAAGCTCGATCGCCGACGTCTACGCCGTGCGGGCCGACTTCGCCCGCGACCACCCGGAGGTCGTAGCCGGCTTGGTGGCGGGCATCTTCGAGGGCATGGACATGGTCAAGCAGGACCCGCGGCAGGCGTGCGAGTGGATGGCCAAGGCCTTCGGCATGAAGCCCGACGAGGTCATGAAGATGCGCAACGACTTCCACTCGACGAACTTCGCCGAGAACGTGCAGTTCTTCCTGAACGCCTCAGAACCCGACCAACTTCGAGCGGACCTGGAAGAACGCGTCCTACGTCTACCGCGAGCTGAACCGGCTGGACAAGATCGTCGCGTTCGACAAGGTGATGGACTTCTGCATCATCAAGGACCTGCAGGCCAAGGGGACCTTCGCCCACCAGAAGGACGAGATCGGTCGCCAAGTTCACGCCGGCACGGTCGCGCTCAAGAAGACTCGAGGCCGAGGCGCCGATCCTGACCCAGACGATCCGCATCAACTTCTACCCGAACTCGTCCAACCCGTTCGAGCCCGGCCGCGATGAGTTCGGCAACCCGGTCCAAGGCAAGCTCTACGACCCGAACGTGGCCGGCACGCTCGGACCAGGTCGCCCGCCTGTCGGGGCAGTTCGCCCGGGCGATCATCCTGATCGAGGGGCACACCGACTCCAGCATGAAGGGCAAGATCCCGTTCCAGGCGGTCAAGGATCTGAGCAGCGCCCGCGCCGAGGCCATCAAGCGGGCCCTGATCGACAAGTACAAGTTCGATCCGAACAAGTTCATCGTCGAGGGCAAGGGCTGGGACGAGCCGGCTGACCCGACCGACCCTGACAACCACGCGCTGAACCGGAGGGTTGAGATCAGTGTATTTCCCCCCGAGGAACAATAGAGGCGAGCGAGGCGGCCCCAGCCGGGCCGGCGGCGTGATCATCGCCGTCTTTGTGGCCATTGTGCTGGTCAGCTGGCTGACGGATCGCAGGCATCAGGGTCGATCGGCGGCGCCGTCTGACCCGGCTGCGTCGTCGAGCCTTTCGGTCGAGCAGGTCCAGGCGATGCTGGCCCCGCCGGCCGGCATCGAGCGGCGCGAGGGAACGGCCTTGGCGGTGCTGGTCGACACCTCCGGCTCGATGAAGGAGAAGGTGGCTGAGGGAGAGCACAAGGCCCCGAAGATCGACATCGCCAAGGGCTGCCTGCGGTCGCTGATCGACCAGTGCGTCGATTTCGTTGAAAAGCACCCGGACAAGCCGCTGCTGCTGGGGGTCTACGAGTTCAGCACCCGCTCGGGCAAGCCGGCCGCCCGGCAGATTGTGCCCATCGCTCCGGCGGCGGACCCACCGCTGAAGGTGTTTGACCGGATGTGGCCGTCCGGGGGCACCCCGATCGGCGAGGCGATGGTGGCGGCGAAGAAGGACCTGGACAAGACGGGCATGTCGCGGACGCACATCCTGGTGCTGACCGACGGCGAGAACACGCACGGCGTTCCGCCGGAGCGAGTCACCGCGGCGATTGCCGGTCTGCCGGAGGAATCGCGGAGCGCGATCTACTTCGTGGCGTTCGATGTGGCGGCCGAGGAGTTCAACGCGGTCCGGGACGCCGGCGGGCTGGTGCTGCCGGCCTCGAGCGCTACAGAGCTGGCGCAGGCCCTGGACTACATCCTGACGGGGAAGATCCTGGCGGAACAGCCGGAGGCGCCGAAAGGCAAGCCATAGGGCATGGGTACGGCCATAGTCGTATGACTCTATTGCCGTGTCGTCGATGCGGCAGGGGAGGGCGTGCCCGCTGGACCGGTCGTCGCGGGGGCGGTGGTGGTAGCCGCGGGTGTGGTGTCCTTGTCGGTGGCGACCTTCTCGCGGCGGAGGAAGCCGACCAGGATCAGGCCCAGCATGACGACCAGGTAGACGCGCAGCACTACCAGGGCGATCCGCACCGTTCGTGTCATCTGGATTTGCGGCATGGGCTGACCCTCAAATCTTCGCCCGGGTGACCAGGCCCTTCATGATGTCACTGTAATGGACCACGCCCAGCAGGTGGTCCTGCTTGTCCACCACCGGCAGCATGCGGTAGTGGTACTTGGCGAAGAGCTCCGCGATGTCCTCCCGCACGTCGTCGTCGTCCGTGCTGACCACGGGGCTGGCCATGATGTCGTTCATCGTCTGCTCGTCGCCGGCCAGCACCAGTTCCCGCAGGTCGACCACGCCGATCAAGGTCTTTTCCGTGTTGATCAGGTAGATGTACGAGATGGCGTCGTGCTCGCGCTTGTTCGTGCGGATGTCGCGGAGGACCTCGCCCACCTTGGCCTCGGGGGCCGCAGCGTAGTAGTCCGTGGACATCAGGTCCCGGGCGTCGGCCTCCCGCTCCGACAGGATGGACTGGACCCGTTTGGCGTCCTCGGCCGGCAGGAGGGTCATCAGACTCCTGCTTGTCATCGTGGGGCAGGACGCTGAAGAGGTCGGCCAGCTGGGGCACGGACATCTCCGAGAGGATCGTGCGGGCCCGCTCCTGGCGCAGGTTGGCGATGATCTGCCGCTGGGCCCGGGGCTCGGCCTCGACGAGGGTCTCGGCGGCCTTTTCCGAGTCCAGGGCCTGGAACACCGCCTGCTGTTCCTCGCCCGAGAGCTCTTCCAGGGCGTCCGCCAGGTCCTCGCTGGGCAGTTCGGCCAGCTGCCCCCGCGTGACGGACAGGTTCATCACGTCCTTGGCGCGGTTCTTGACGGCGACGTCCTCGACGCTCAGCGGCTGGACGTATTTCCAGGAGATGAAGTCGTCCTTGATCAGGTGCAGCCGCCCCAGGCCCCACTTGCGCAGGAAGCCGTTGAAGGAGATGTCCACGTGGACGATGATCATCCGCCCCTTGGACTCCATCATGTGCACGTCGTTGACCACCTCGATCCGCCGGCCGTCCATGTCCAGGATCGTCTTGCCCATCAGGTGCTCGTCGGCCATGATCCAGCCGGGCTGGTCCACGAACGGCGGGTACTGCGCGCGCCGTCCGGGGGCGGGGCGACGAAGATGGCGTCGTCCTCGATCCGGATGACCTTCTCCCAGGGGATGAACTCGGTGGGCTTGCCCCAGCCGTGTTCCAGATAGATGCCGACGGCATCGGGGTAAGGCTCGGCCAGGCGGAAGACGATGTCGGTCAGCTTGCCGAGGCGGTCCTTGATCTTGCCGGCGCAGACCGGCCGCTTGAGCAGCTGCGAGAAGTAGAGGAACCGATAGACTCTTGTTCCCGTTGACTTCCGGCACTCTAGTCTGGTTTGGCATGAGGCACCCGCCAACCTAGCCGCCCGACCCGAACAGGTTCGGGAGGATCACCGAGATTCCGTACAACGTGGACACCAGGATCACGAAGATGGCAATGCTCCAGTTGGCGATGTTCTGCCACCGCGTGTTCACGTGCTCGCCCATGAGGGGCTTGTCGTTCAATAATAGGATCAGGAACACCAGGGCCGCCGGCAACAGGGTGACGGCCACCACCTGCACGAAGATGGTGATGGCATTCTGGACCTCGATACTGGCAATCAGGGAGACTACGCCGGCCGCGGCCAGCATGGCCACGTACGCGACGTAGAACCAGGGGGCCTCGCGGACCGACCTGTTCAGCGAGTGGGCCCAGCCGAATACCTCGCCCAGGGCCCAACTGGTCGCCAGCGAGATGCACAGCGATCCCAGCAGACCGGCGTCAAAGAGTCCGATCGCGAAGAGGACCTTGGCCCACTGACCCCAGTGCGCAGTTGGGCATGACGTCGGGCATCTTGGCAGCCGTCTGGGCCGCCGACTCGACGACGATCTGCCCGTGGGGATTGAAATAGAAGACCGCCGCGGTGGCGATGATGATGAAGGCCGCCACCAGGCAGGTCAGAAACGACCCCGCGAAGGTGTCGATCTTGCCCATCTGGACATCCTTGATGTCCATGCCCTTGTCCACCACCGCCGACTGCTGGAAGAAGATCTGCCAGGGGGTAATGGTCGTGCCGATGTTGGCCATAATCAGCGTAATCAGTGCCGCCGGCGTGAAGGTGCTGCTGAAGACGAAATGGGGGTTCCAGAAGCCCGTGCCCACCGCACCCCAGCCTTCGGCCACGTTGCCTGTCTGCATCGCCCAGAAGGCCGCCGGGATGTACACCATGTTGAACAGGCAGAAGAAGAGCGTGATCTTCTCAAAGGTCCAATACTTGCCGCTGATGACGATTCCCAGGAGCAGCGCTGTCACCCCGATGAACGTCACCCAGGGAGGGATGTTGAACAGACTCATGGCCTGCGTCATACCGATGAATTCGGTGACCAGGGTCAGCCAGTTGATCAGGGCGAGGTCGAAGATGCTGAACCAGCCCCAGAACTTGCCGAAGCCGTCGAAAATGGCCTCGGCGTGGCCACGCTTGGTGACCGCCCCCAGGCGTACCGTCATCTCCTGGACGTAGTACGCCATCGGTACCAGGATGATGAAGGCCCACAGCATGTTGAAGCCGGTTTTCGCCCCGGTCTGGGCATAGGTGGAGATGCCGCCCGCGTCATTATCAGCCACCATGGTGATAATGCCGGGGCCGAGGACAGCCAGCAGGATCAATCCCCGCCGGCGGAGTCGACCGATCGTATGGATGCTCTTGTTGACCCAGTACATGCCAGATCCACCCGATAATGGCGGAACGTTTCCTGGTCGATAACCACGAAAGCGAGTCCTCTGGCGATGCCTCCTCGGCCGCGCCGTGGACACCCACGGCGGCGATCCCGGCCGCAAGGCAGTCCAGGATTATACCCATGCCCCGCGCGGAGGCGGAAGCTCATCGGCGCACTGCCGGCAGATTTTTCCTGCGATTGTTTTCCAGCGGGTCCGTCGGCAACAGGTCCAGGAGTCTACCGCTTGAGCTCCTCGGCCACCAGTTTGAGCTGCTTCTCCCGGTGTTCGTAAGGGACCTCGTGCTTGTGGTAGGGATAGATCTCCATCTCCTTGTGGGCGGTCATGTGGTTGTAGGCCGCGAAGATCGTGCTGGGCGGGCAAACGTCGTCCCAGAGGCAGTTGAGCACCACGGTGCGGCACTTGATCCAGGGGGCCAGGTTCATGCCGTCGCAGTAGCTCAGCGTGCGGAAGATGCACTCCTGCTCGTGCGGGAAGGTCTTGACGAAGTTGACGATCTCGGGGTAGGGGCCGTTCGGCGTGATCTCCGCCGCCCGCTTGTAATGGCACAGGTAGGGGATGTCCGGCATCGCCAGTTTCGGCCGATCCGACAGGGCCGCCGCCGCCAGCGTGATCCCCCCGCCCTGGCTGACGCCGGTGACGGCCAGGCGGGCCGGGTCGACCTCCGGCTGCCGGGCCAGGACCTCCAGCGCGCGGACCGCGTCGGCGTAGACGTAGCGGTAGTAGTAGCTCAGCGGATTGCGGATGCCCTGGGTCATCCAGCCGGAGAAGTGGCCGCCCTCGTAGACCGCCGCGTCCTGCGAGAGGCCGTTCTGCCCGCGGCAATCCATGCTCAGCACGCACATGCCCTGGTACGCATAGGCCAGCATGTCCATGGGCCGCACCGCCCGGCCGCTGTAGCCGTGGTAGTTGCAGACGCCGGGGAACTTGCCCGCCTCCTTGGGCCGGACGTACCAGCCGGCGATCCGCCCACCCTTGTAGCCGTCGAACCGCAAAGCGAAGCACTGCAGGTCGCGGGCGGCGAGGGGATAGGGAATGAGTTCGACGTTGAGCGGCTGGGCCACCGCCTCGGCGACGGTAGTCTTCCAGTAGGTATCGAAGTCCGGCTCGCGGGTCAGGGCCGGCTTGTAGACCCGCATCTGGTCGAGGGGCATGTCAATGGAGGGCATCGCGAATTCTCCTCGTATCTCGTATTTGGGCCCAAGCCGACAAGGTAACCAGGGGCCCGGGCGAATGCAAAGAGCGGATCGACTGCGAGGTCTGGGGCAGGGGGGCGAGTCTGCGGGCGGCCATCCCTGTCCCGCGCAACACGCACTCAGAACGGCAGGGGAATGGCCTGTTCCCCAGCTCCGGTTGACTTGGGCCGTGTCGCCGGCCGGCTGGCGACGGTGATCCGCACGCGTTCGGGCTGGTCGGCCAGGGCACGGACGGCGGCGACGATCACCGCTACGTCTTGCTGCATGTGGTCGTAGTTGAGCCGGTCGGCGGTGTCGCTGGGCGTGTGAAGCCCGTCGAACACGCCGCAGCAGAAGAACAGGTAGGGGATGCCCAGCTCGCGGAAGGTGGCATGGTCGCTGCCCATGCCCTGGCCGCTGCCCGGGATCGGCAGGAGCCGGATGTGCTCCCGCCCGGCCTGCTGGCGGAGCGACTGCATCACGCCGGTGACGCCCCGCGAGCCGAGTTCCAGCAGGACGCAGCCCTCCTCGTCAACAGGTTCGTGCCCCAGCATGTCGATGTTGACGGCGCAGGCGATCCGGCGCCTGGGGAAGTCCTTCCGCTGCGTGAACATTTTCGAGCCGATGAGCCCGCGCTCCTCGCAATCGAACGCGCAGAACGCGATCGACCGCTTCGGCCCGACCGGCTGGCGCGACACCTGGCGGGCGATCTCCAGCACGGCTGCCACGCCTGAGGCGTTGTCCGTCGCCCCGGGGTGGACCTGGCCTTCGATCACGCCCAGGTGGTCGTAGTGGGCCATGACCAGTACGAACCTCTCAGCGAGCGCCGGGTCCGTCCCTGGCAGGACGCCCACCACGTTCGTGCCGCTGTCGAAGGGCAACTCGTATCCGTCGGCGTCAGCCCAGGGCGCAGGCCGCACTCCTCGAAGCGGTCCATGATGTACTGGCGTGCCCGCTGCGAGCCGAGCGTCCCGGGGGAGCGACCCTTGAGCGCGGGCTTGGCCAACAGGTACACGTGGTCCTTGAGTCTTTGCGCTGCGGAGGCATCTGGCTGGGTAGTGGCGGCCTGGGAAGCAGTCGACTGTACAGCGGCCGGTTGGGCTGTTGCTGCCGCCGATGCGAAAGTCGACCAGATCGGCAGAAGCAGCAGCCACGCAAGATGGCGGTGCAGCCTCTGTCGTTGTCTGCCCATTGGAAGTTCCCGCTGTTGCCGCCGGGTGTCATCGGTAGCCGGCTGCCGGTGCTAGCGTTTTCGAGACAGCCTACGCCGCCTCGTGGCCCTGCGGTTGGCCCTGCTCCGGACGCCTGCCCCGGCCGCGCCACCCCGGCGCCGCCGCTTCCTGGGCGGTGAGTCCTGGCCCTCCGGCCGCCCGTTGCCATCGGCCGGGCCGGCGACGTTGCCGTTGACCTGGCCGTGCTCGTCCCGCGCTTCGCGGGGCTGCTCGCCGAGGTCATGGTGCGTGCTCATGCCCTCGGCCCGGGGCGTATGGTCCCGACCGCCGCGATGCCCGGGACCGCCGCCCCGCCGGTCGTTCTGCATCCCCTCGGCCCGCGGCTGCTCGTGCGACCTGTGACCGTCGCCGCCCCTGCCGCCGCGGCCGCGGCCTCCGCCGCGCCGCCCGGAGCGCCCGAGCATCGCCTCGAGCTGCTCGTCCAGCGGCAGCTTGTCGCCGAGGAGCTTGCGGAACATCCTGCGGATCGCGCCGGTCGTTCGGCGTGACGAAGCTGGTCGCCAGGCCCGTGGCCTGCTGCCGCGCCGTCCGACCGATCCGGTGCACGTAGTCCTCCGCCGAGAGCGGGAAGTCGTAGTTGATGACGTGTTCGATATCGGCCACGTCGATGCCGCGGGCGGCGATGTCGGTGGCGATCAGGATCGGGTAACGCCCCTCGCGGAAGCCGTTCATGGCGTCGTCGCGCTCGCACTGCTCGCGGTCGCCGTGGATGCGGGCCGCGTTGAAGCGCCTCGCGACGATCCGGTGCAGCTTGTCCACCCCGCGCTTCGTCCGGACGAAGATCAGCACGCGGCTGTTCTCGCTCCGTTCGGCCAGCAGCCGTAGCAGCAGGGGGTTCTTCTCGTCGTCGCTGACGACGTGGAGTTCCTGCTTGGCGCCGGCGGCCGGGGCGGATCGGAACCCGATCTGGATGCGGACCGGGTCGATCATGCTCATCCGGGCGATCCGCTCGACGTCGGACGGCATCGTCGCGGTAAACATCATGGTCTGCCGCTTGGTCGGCAGCTCCGACAGGATCCGCCGGATCTGCGGGATGAAGCCCATGTCGTGCATGCGGTCGGCCTCATCCACCACCAGCATCTCGATCGAGCTGAGCGAGACGGACCGGTAGGTCAGGTGGTCGATCAGCCGGCCCGGGGTAGCCACCAGGATGTTCGGCCAGGATCGCAGGGCCTTGTAGTCGTGGTCCATGGGGATGCCGCCGACGATTGTGGCCACGCGGATGCCGCTGGTCTGGCCGAGCTGGTTGAACATCGCGGAGACCTGGTTGGCCAGTTCCCGGGTGGGGACCAGCACCAGGGCAGCCAGTTCGGTCTGCTGGGCGAGTTTCTGGATGATCGGCAGGGCGAAAGCGGCGGTCTTGCCGGTGCCGGTCTGCGCCAGGCCGATCACATCCTTGCCTTCGAGGGCTACCGGGATGCACTGAGCCTGGATGGGCGTGGGCCGTTCGAATCCGGCAGCCCGCAGGTCCTCGTGGATGTTTTCGGAGAAGTGATAGTCGTTAAATGTCGCCGCCTCTGCCTGTACCTCTTGCGCCAATTGGACGTCTGACAAGGTTCAGAACCTTTCTGCGATACCCACAATACGTTTCGGATAGGCTCAGGGCGGCGGGAGGGGCAATCTACTTGCGACTCCTCGTGGGATGCCGCGCCGGGCTTTTCGGGCCAGGTCCACGACCTGTTCGTGTTGACTCAGAGCCCATGCGCCCGACTCTCTTGCGGGCGCCCCAACAAGCGGTGGCGTGTTTCTCGGGCCGCGAGCTCTACCGCGGCAAATGGAGTCACCAGACAGGAGGAATCAGGGGGAATATCCTGCCCCCGCGGGCCCGACATCGAGCCCTGAACCTGGCAAACTCACCACGCAACCGTGCGTCGTTACCAGACATTATACCACAATCATTTATCGGATCATATACCCTTTTGGTTAAATTCCTGTGTCCCAATGCCCTCATATTGCTGCCAGGCAGTCCCGCAGCACGGCCGGATCGCTGCTGCCAGCTGCCTGGCGGAGCACCTCCAGGTGCGGCCAGAACGACCCTACCTCATACAACTCGTGCGCATCGGACCCCAGCGAGATCTTCGCCCCGCGCTCCAGGCACGTCGCGAAAAACGCCGGGTCCGACTGGTTGCCGTGGAAGTTGATCTCCGCGGCGACGCCCGCCAAGGCCAGCAGGTCCGCCAGCGGCCCGTACAGGTCCTTCGGTGTAGCCCGCTGGCTCCAGGGGAAGATCCGCCAGGGATGCGCCAGGATCTTCACCCCGCCGCGGACCAGCCCCTCGCAGGTGGCCATGAACTCACCGGCCAGCGCCGCGTCGGTCATCTCCTTGGGGTCTTTCCGCCAGAAGTGCAGCGCCCCGACCAGCAGGTCCACCCAGCGGTCCTCCTCGTGCAGCGTCAGATGCCCGGCCACATCCAGCTCCACCTCCAGGCCGATCTTCACGAAATCGCTCCGGCGTGGCGCCATCGCAGCCCGGAAGGCCTTCGCCCGCGAGTGTTCCCGGCTGCGCCACACCTTCGGGTCGTGGACGTGCCGGCCGGGCCAGAAGTCCTCCGCTTTGCAGTAGATCTGCGGGGCGTGCTCGACCAGGCGGACCCCCGAAAGCCCGATCCGCCGAGCCCGGGCGATCATCGCGTCGGCCGAGTTGTCCCGGCTGCAGTACGCGAACTCCGTGTGGACGTGGCTGTCGATGAGGGCGGGTCCGGCGGGCAGCCTCAGCGTCCGCGTCTCGATCGAGATGTCCCGGCCTCGCAGCGCGACGACCACGTAAGGAAAGTCGCCTTCGCATATGGCTGGGACGGTCATGTACCGAACGCCGTCGACGGTCGTCTCCGGCTGGCCTTTGTGATAGTGCCCGCTCAGGCACATCGCCACGCCAGCGCGGGCGTAGTCGGCCATGACCTGCTGGCGGTTGGTCAGCATGTACGGGTAGGGGTCGTCGATGACCGGGTTCATCGGGTTGTGCTGCAGGACGATGATCGGGCCGCTGCCCCGGCTGGCCCAGTCCAGGAACGCCCGCTGGTCCTGCTCCGCCCGGGTGCAGACATCGCCGGGTCCGTACCCGTCCACGAAGATGTAGAACCGACAGCCGCCGATCTGGCAGCCGCCCGACTCACCGGTAAGCGCCCTGACCAGCTGCTGCGGGGGGCCATCGTGATTGCCGGGCACGACCAGCCGGGGGACGTCGCCGGCGCCGCGCTGGAGTTCCATGGCCACCCGGCCCAGGGTCATGGCCGCGTCGGGCGAGGCCCCGTCGTTGAGCACGTCGCCCGTCAGCGCCAGGGCGTGCAGACCGCCTCGCTTGACGGCGTCCTCCAGGGCGCGGCGAATCAGCTCCAGTCCAAGGCTGCCGCTACGCTTGGGAGGGATCCCTGCCAGGTCCCTCGTGGTCAGGGCCACGTGCGGATCGGCGATCACCACCAGGCGAAACCCACTATCAGCCATGCGCTGTCCTCGAAAGCCTTGTATTCTACGGGGGAGGTGACCTTCCCGGCCAGACCCGCCTATACTCGATCAGGGGACACCAGGCAGGGGGCTGCGCAGCCGGCCGTCGTGGTTGGGAGCAAAGATCTCGCCGTGGCAAGGAGGCATCGCACATGCAGATCGCATTGCATCGGCAGGACTTCCAGTCCCACTTCCTGCTGCCGGTCGACCTGCAACGAAAGGGCATGTTTCTCTGGCAGCTGGCTGAATTTGCCTGGCGCCGGCACGAGTCCCTCGACGTTGTCGATCACCTGCTGTGCATGCTGCACGCGGTCGTCCGCGTCCGGGTCATTCCGGCTGCGGGCAGGGGCGTAACGGTCGTCTCTTACGGCGTCTTCGATCCCGGCGCAGTCGGGCTGGCGGTGGATGCCGCCGACTGGCCATCGATGGTGGCCGCCTCCGTCGGCTGGGCCCGCGAGTTCATTCTGACCTACGAGTTCGAACAGACCGCCCCCTGGCGGACGCGGACCCCGCTGTTCCTCCTGTCGGCCTATCCGGAGGCGGACTACCGCCGCCTGCACGGCTGAGGGGAGTGCACCAGACCGGTGCGACGGCGCGGTGCCGCGCTTCTACCTCTTGCCCGCCGCCGCAAACCATTCAGCCACCGATTGTGGACACAGCAGGCACGCCCCCGCCGGGGCGACTTCGATCTCCACCGGCAGCAGTCCGGCCGGGTCGCCGTCGATCTCCACCGGGATCGTCGTCTTGCCCTCGGCTGCGATGCCGATCCGTCGGGCCCGCGTGTAGACCGCCTGGCGCAGGCGCTTGTGCATCCGCAGCGCCACGGCCACGGCCCACTTGAGCAGTTCCCAGCGGCTCTCGCACTCCATCACGAACAGGTCGAGCATGCCGTCGGTCGGAATGGCCTCGCTGCAGATCCGCAGCCCCAGGGCGTACCGGCTGATGTTGCCGACGATGATCATCCCCCGCCCGCGAAAGACCTCCTCCCCGTCGGCCGTGACCGACAGCACCGGCCAGGCGTACTGCCAGAACTGCCGCCAGATCGGCCAGAAGTAGCTCAGGTGGGTGATGTTGCCGCTCCGCTCGGCGTGCAGGGCGTGCACGATCGCCGCATCGAAGCCGACGCTGGCCAGCATCGAGAACCGCCGCGTGCCCGTGACCCCCAGGTCGAACCGAACCGCCCAACCGTCCCGGATCACGTTCCACAGCAGCCGCGGCGAGGTCGTCAGCCCCAGGTACTTGGCCAGCACGTTCTCGGTCCCGGCTGGAACGATCAGTACGGCCGGCCTTTCGGGACCGACCGCCTGCAGGACCTCGTTGACGGTGCCGTCCCCGCCGACGACCACGACCAGGTCGACCTCGTGCCGCGCCGCGCGACCAGTTCGGTGGCGTGGCCGGCCTCATCGGTAAACGATACCGTGCATTCCACGCCCCCGCTGCGCAGCGTGCCGCTGAGCGTGTCCACCACCGCCCGCGACGTACCGCGGCCGGCCCGCGGATTGGCGATCACCATCGCCCGCCGGGGCAATGCGCCGTTCCACGGTCTGAATACCCGGCACGGCTGCTGCATGGTTTCGATACTGCCTGATGCCAGCGTCATGGATCCATCCAACAGGCCCGACGAAGGGCCCTTGGCCATCGCGCACAAGATGGTTATATTCCGTAATCTCTCGAAAGCAACATCCGCGACACCGCGGAACGCAATAATTGCGACAGGCCCAGACGGCAAGGAACCGCCAAAATGACCCAGGAACAGGCGCTGCTGCCCCGATTGCGGAAGACCCTCGAGTTCGCCGCGGCCCAGGTCCGCCGCATCGTCGAGACCTACCCCGGCTTCTATCCCATGTACACCGCCGGCGGCAAATGGAAGCACTCCGGCCAGGCCTGGACCAACTGGTGCGAGGGATTCCTGCCCGGCATGATGTGGCTGATTCACGAGCGGACCGCGGACCCCTGGTTCCGTCGAACAGCCGAGGAGTATTCCCGCAGAATCGAGCACCGCAAGGACGACCGCGATGTCCACGATCTGGGATTCCTCTTCTTCCACGGGACATACAAGCGCTGGTACGAAGCCACCTGCCGCGAGGGCAAGCCGGACGCCGCCCTCCAGCAGGTCGTCATCCACGCCGGCCGGACCCTCGCCCTGCGGTTCAAGCAGAAGGGCCGCTACCTCCGCTCGTTCGTGGCGGACGAGTCGCTGTTCATCGACATCATGATGAACGTGCCGGTGATCTTCTATGCGGCGCTGGAGACGGGCGACCGCGCCCTGTACGACGTGGCCATGCAGCACTGCCTGACCTCGCGCCGCACGTTGATTCGCGGCGACGGCTCGACCAGCCACGAGGGCATCTTCGACCTGAACACCGGCGAATTCCTCCGCCAGACCACGCACCAGGGCTTCGGCGGCGACTCCTGCTGGTCGCGCGGACTGACCTGGGCCCTCTATGGCTTCGGCACGGTCTACACGCAGACGCACGATGCTCGCTTCCTGCAGGCAGCCGAGGCCTGCGCCGATTTCTACACCGCCCACACCCCCGAAGGCGGCGTGCCGCCGTGGGACTACGACGCCCCGGCTGAGTCGCGCAAACAGCCCGACTCCTCCGCCGCCGCCATCGCGGCGATGGGCCTGTGGCAGCTCTCGAAGATCAGCGGCGACTGCGCCCGCCGGCGCTACTACCGCCAGTACGCCCTGACGATCCTGTCGAGCCTGACGGGGGATGAGTTTCTGGCAGTCGGCACCCCAGGCTGGGAAGGCATCCTCAAGCGCGGCGTCTACCACATCCACAAGGGCCTGGGCGTGGACGAGTCGGTGATGTGGGGCGAATACTTCTTCGTCGAGGCCGTCTGCACGGTGCTGGCGGACCTGCGGGGCTGAATGGCGCCCGCGATGCGGGGCGCGCAGATATGGAGTGCGCCGGCTGTGACGCCGCTCTGGATCAGCGTTCGCAGCTCCCGCTTCAGCGGGTCCTGGTCGTCACCTACCAACGCGGGGCCGTTGCCACCCTGCTCCGCGGGGACCGTGGGCCGCGCCGGCGGGTGGGATGCGAGCGCCCGGTCGCGGGGTCCTGCATGCATGCCCATCGAGGCTGGCTACGGAGCCGCCTCGGGATGCTCGGCGATGTAGTCCAGGTACACGTTCAGCAGGCCGACGGACTCCAGGGCTTGATACACGTCCATCCCCGTATTGTCAGTCGATTGCGTGGAGAAGCGCTCGCTCGACCTGGCTGACATCGGCTCGCCCGGAGCAGGTAACAGGCTGTTCGTCGAGGCCCACGTCGATGGGTCCGACGGGTCCAGCCCCTTCCAGGCAACGGGATCCTGTCCGAAGGAAGGTATCAGGGTCAGCAGATCGATCACGTCCACGCTCCCGTCGCCGTTGAAATCGCAGGCGGCGTCGTAGTTGGCATCACCGGTGACGGCCCCCCACGCATCTACCAGGAGGAGGAGGTCTATGACATCCACGCTCCCATCGAGATTGGCATCTCCCTCAGGTACGCAGAGTAGGTACACCCATTCCCCGTCCGTGGCAATGACCGTCCGATGGTTGGAAGATATGCTGACAGATTCCCAGTACTGGTCCACGTCCCCGGCCGGCTGAGTCTCGGCCCATCCGCTCCCGAGTGTCCACTTGTACAGCCGCCCGTCCCAGGCCCCCGCAATCATCACCCCGCCATCCCCCGACATCGCCGCGCACTGCCAGTACTGGTCGGCACCCCCGGCAGGCTGCTGCTCCGCCCAGGTGGCTCCCCCATCCCTCGACAGGCGCAGCCGGCCCGGCCACTCCCCGACCAGGATCGTCTGCCCATCGGCGGACATCGCCAGGCAGCTCTTGCTGATGCCATTGGAGGCGGGCTGGGCAGATACATTCCACGTCGCTCCCAGGTCGGTGGACATATAGACCCTGTCGGCGAAGGTGGTCGCGATCTTCGTGCCACCGGCCGAGATCGCCAGGCTGCCCCAGCTGTTGCGGTCCCACCACCGGCGGTCGACCTCGGGCGCCACGTAGTCTGGGACCCAGTTGACCCCGTCCGTGCTTCGACACACGTTCCACCACGTGGGACCGTAGAAGTAGAACATGTGGTCGTCCAGGCCCATCCGACCCAGGATGCCCGAGCTGCTCGGCGTTGACCACAGGGCCACGGCCTGCCAGTTCTGCGCCACGGTGGACTCATCCGGCCTCACCGGACCGCCGGAATCCCAGGTGGCGCCGGAGGTGGTCGATACGTACAGCGGCCCGCCGTAGAGCCCGGCCGCAATCTTCGACCCGTCGGACGACGCTGCCAGGCAGTTCCACAGAATGGTCCGTGTCACCGGCCGGCTGGCGCTCGGCCCAGGATGTCCCGTTGTCGGTTGAGGTGTACAGCCGACCGCCGTAGGCGGCCGCCGCCAGGGTCGTCCCGTCGGCGGAGACGGCCACGCTGCTCCAGATGGGCCCGACATCCGCGGCTGTCGGCGGAGTGCTCTCCAGCTGGCCGATCTTGAGGATGTGGGCGTCCGGATCTCCGTTGGCGTCCCGGTACCACAGCGACTGCATCGAGGTGCGGTAGGTAATGGGATGGCCGGTATCGTGGGCGCGCCACCAGGCGTAGGTGTAGTCCGAGAGCCGCCACGGCTGGATCGGCGTAGAATTCACGGTCCAGGGCAGGTACTCGCCGATCCAGCCGATCTCCAGCCGCCACTGCTCGGGAGGCCACCCCGTCGGCAGGCTGCCAAGGCAGCAATCGGTGTAGGCCCTGGGGTGGGCGAAGAACCAGGTGCGGTCGGGTTCGCCCTGGTCGACGGTGCCGGAGCCGTCGATGTAGTTGGGGTCGGCGTAGCCGGAGTGCATGATGCCGTCGAAGCCGACCACGTTGCGGAGGTTCTGCTCGTACGACTGCCCACCTGCCGGCTGCCAGTTGTCGACGTAGGCGACCTTGTGCGAGCTGCCGCAGTTTGGCCAGGGCGCCGGGGTGAGTCCCGTCGCCGAACAGCCAGGCCCGTTCCAGGTCGACGGGCCGGCTGCCAGCCGCTCCGCGGGCGCAGTAGTGGAAAGCTGCCGATGACCCCGTGGTTCCGAAGCGCATCGACAAGGTCCCTGACTTGCTGTTCACTCAGACTGGCTCTGCTCAAGGCGCCTTTGTTGGGTGGTCTCATAGTAGAAGTTGTTCGCCCACCAGTCCCACAGGCGAACGTCCAGGAGCACGACGGGAATGTGGGTCGCCAGAATGCCGTTTACCAGGGAGTCGACGTGGCCTGCCCAGTCGCCCTGAAAGGTCTCGTCCCACATCACGAACAGCCAGTCCCCGTACAGCAGGTTCGGATCGAGCACTCCCACGGTCGTCGAGGCGACCGTCGTCCCATCGCTCACAGCAAGCGTCTTGAGACCCTTGTCCGGGGGAGTCAGGTCATCCACGGTGCCTCTCCAGGTCCCCTCATCATCCGGGCCTGTTAGGGTCAGCGAAGCAGACTTATCTGCTGCTTGGATTTGCGAGAGATCGGCGACGACCTGTTCCCCAACGGGTCCGCCGGGGGTGTAGGTTATCTGGATATTGCTGGACCGTCCCTGCACGGGGCGGATCACCCCGATGGGTGAGGCGGCTACCGGGATTGCTGCAAAGACGCCCTCGTTGCTTGCGGCGTAGGCAACCGTCAACTGGATGTCTTGGAACCCGCTGGTCACCGGCGCCACCGTCAGCGAACAGGACCAGGAAGTGCCGTTGCTCGCCAGCGCCTGGGCCGCCGGGCCGCCGATCATCGACAGGTCCGCGGTCACCGACTGGACGGTCCCGTCACCCGCGGCCGGGGTCCAGGACACCGTGATAGCGCAGGGGCGCCCTGGACCAGATCTCCACTGATCCCGAACCGGAGCTCGCTGACCACAATCATCGCCCCTGCCAGCGTCTGCTGCCCAGCGTTGTCCGTGGCCGTGACGCTGACCCAGCGAACACCCCCGGGGACCGGAACCACGGGTGCGGACCCCGTCCATAGGGTCGGGTCCGTGGTGTCTTGGATCAGATCGACTGATGTGGCGCCGTTACTGTCAGGGAGGTCAGCCTTGACGGACTGGACGCTGCTGCCGTTCTCGTAGACGTGGCAGGACACCGACAGCCAGCGTTGCCCGGCAACCAAAGTCACGGTGTGGGTCACTTCCGACACCGCCAGTCCGGCCACCAGATGCCGTGCCGGCATCAACAACACCAGACAACCAACAACAACGCCGCACTTCGCGATCCTGAACATGGTGCAGTTCCTTCCCGTACGGGACGATCCACCGAACCCGATCTCAGACGGATAGAGTCGTGCGACCGAAATCGCCGCGCCTAGTCATCCGGCGTGCAGAAAGATAGCGGTACACCCCGAATCGCATCTGCTCAGGAACGCCCGGAGTTTACCGGACAACAAGCCGATCGGTTATCATTTATTGGTGCTTCTGGATCTGTTCAACAAGCCTGCGCCGACAACGGCAAGCAGTAGGAGCGAGATGGGCTCCGGAACCAACGCAACCCGGAATCCGATGTTCACGCTGTTATCGGCGGTAGGCTGGAGGTCGCAAGGGCTGAGGGGCCCTTGCATAAGGTACCCTTCATCGACAAATGATCCGCCTGCAAGCCCTCGTTGCGCCCCGTTGGCCTGCCTTCCCTCAGTCCACTGCCACACATCGCCACCCATGTCGAATGTACCGTAGGAAGCTGGCGACCCGGCGAAAGCTCCCACCAACGTCAGGTAGTTCGCCGGGTCGGTATACAGGTACGGGGAACCGTTGTAGTAGATCGCGTAGTTGGCATTGTTGGTGCCCGTGCTCGTTAGGACATTAGCTGGCGTCTGGTTGCTCCGAGTGGGATACAGCCAGTAGCCCGCGTTCGCCGAACCATCCTTGTAATACGCCGCCTTGTACACCTCGTCGTTGGTCGGCAGAACATACGTGGCTCCCAGGTTCCGCGCCGCCATGGTCAGGGCTGGGTCTGTCATCGCCCCGTTGAGTGTGTAGGAGCCAGTCTCCGTGGTACTGGGACCCTCGGCGCCCCCGGGCTGCCCGTTGGCCAGCCAGTTGCAGAACCGGGCCGCGTCTCCCCAGGACACGCTGCTGACCGGGAAGTTCTCCCGCCCGGGCACCACGGCGTAGCTATAGCCTGCCCGAAGTCCCATTGCGCACGATGCCACAGTAAGCAATCCCAGCCCCGTGCGAGGCCATCGTCGGGCTGTAGAGGCCATAGGGGTCCGCCGCCGCGACGGCGTTGAGGAACGCCGCATACTGCGAGGTCGTCACGTCGTACTTGCCCATCTGGTACGTATAGCCGACCGCCCCGAAGTGCATCGTCCCGTCCCCCGCCCACGCTCGCGTATCCGCTGCATTGCCCGGATCACCAACCGTCACGAACTCCAGGCTCCCGGCACCGCTCCATTGCCCCGTTACCGGGTCCCGCGTCCCGCCCAGGTTGAACACGTCCGCGCGGACACTCGCCGCCGCCAGCACTACCAGACCCGCCACCACCACGGCTACCGCTGCCTTCGCGATCATGTGTGCCTCCTTGCTCGGGTAGGCCTCTGCCTGGGGAATTCAAGGGCGACCCACACGGTCCGCCCGGTCAGCGAAGCCACCTCTCCCACAGGCTCCGCGAGAAGACCAGTGCATTATCTCAAAACTGAGACATCAACACAAGACTTTTTCCGTTACAAATGCTTATCCGCCAGTGTCATACGTATGGCACAGGCGGACCGGATTGGCCAGGTCCCCCCGTCGGCGGAGACAGCCACGCTGCTCCAGATGGGCCCGACATCCGCGGCTGTCGGCGGAGTGCTCTCCAGCTGGCCGATCTTGACGATGTGCGGGTCCAGCTGTTCGTTGTCGTCCCTCTCCGCCAGCGATCCCATCGAGGTGCGGTAGGTAATGGGATGGCCGGTATCGTCGGGCGCGCCACCAGGCGTAGGTGTAGTCCGAGAGTCGCCACGGCTGGATCGGCGTGGAATTCACGGTCCAGGGCAGGTACTCGCCGATCCAGCCGATCTCCAGCCGTCACTGCTCGGGAGGCCACCCCGTCGGCAGGCTGCCAAGGCAGCAATCGGTGTAGGCCCTGGGGTGGGCGAAGAACCAGGTGCGGTCGGGTTCTCCCTGGTCGACGGTGCCGGAGCCGTCGATGTAGTTGGGGTCGGCGTAGCCGGAGTGCATGATCCCGTCGAAGCCGACCACGTTGCGGAGGTTCTGCTCGTACGACTGCCCACCCGCCGACTGCCAGTTGTCGACGTAGGCGACCTTGGGCCGAGTTGCCGCAGTTTGGCCAGGGCACCGGGGTGAGTCCCGTCGCCGAACAGCCAGGCCCGTTCCAGGTCGACGGGCCGGCTGCCAGCCGCTCCGGGGGCGCAGTAGTGAAAGGCCACGGTGACGCCGCCGGTTCGGAGGCGGGTGACGAGGTCGCTGACCTGCTCATAGGTTAGATTGCTCTGGTCGAGCCAAACCCATCCCGTTTGCGCGTCCTGATATTGGTTCCCATTCGTCCACCAGTCCCAGAGGCGAACGTCCAGCAACACGACGGGGATGTGCGTTGCCAGGGTGCCATCAACTAACTGGCCAACATGCCCCGCCCAATCGCCCTGGAAGGTCTCGTCCCACATCACGAACAGCCAGTCGCCGTACAGGAGACCCCGATCTAGGACGCCGACAACGCTTGGAGTCACCATGGGCCCGCTCGCTGTGAATTGAAGGGTCGCAGGCCCAGCCTGCAGCGGGTCCACCGACGCACTGGCGGTCCACCGCCCGTAGGTGTCCGGGCCGACCAGCGGCTGCGACGAGGATCCGCCGATGTTGGAGAGGTCGGCTGTGACCGACGTTACCGGCGGGTCCCCTGGCGCGGCGCGTAGGCAAGGGAAACGCTTGCGGACAGGCCTTCAACAGGTCGAACCACCCCCACACGGGAGGCGTCCACGCTGACTGCGCCGAAAGTACTCTCCGCTCCAGTCGTGTAAACAACGGAGATCCCGACGTTTTGGAAGCCGCTGGTCACCGGCGTCACCGTCAGCGAACAGGACCGGGAAGTGCCGTTGCTCGCCAGCGGCTGGGCCGCCGGGCCGCCGATCATCGACAGGTCTGCGGTCACCGACTGGACGGTCCCGTGACCCGCGGCCGGGGTCCAGGACACCGTGATATCGCACGGGGTACCCTGGACCAGATCTCCAGTGATGCTGAACCGGAGCTCGGCAACCACGATCATCGCCCCTGCCAGCGTCTGCTGGCCGGCATCGTCCGTCGCCGTGACGCTGACCCAGCGAACACCCCCGGGGACCGGAACCACGGTTGCGGACCTTGTCCACGGGTCGCTATCCGCAGGCCCTGTGTGGGTCAACGCCATATACGTGGCACCATTGGTACCGGGGAACTCTGCCACGACTGACTGAACTGTGCCTGCGGGGCTGGTGGCGAGGCAGGACACGGTGTATCTGTTTAGCGGCCTGAAAGACACTGATTGGTGAGCGGAGTGGTTGGCATATAATAGTGTTGCCGCCGGCGCGGTGGAACTTGGGTTGCGACGCGGTTGGAACCGGCGAGCAAGCGGGGTCAAGGATGGCCCGAGCGAGTTACGAAGAACTTCTGGCCGAGAATCAGCAACTCCGGCAGCGAGTAACGGAACTGGAAGGGCAGGTTCGGCAGTTGACCGCTCAAGTTCGCGAACTGACCGCCCAATTCCAGGAAGCCCTGCGAGCCACCAAACGGCAAGCCGCGCCGTTTTCCAAGGGACCGCCCAAAGCAAACCCTAAGCTTCCCGGTCGCAAGGCCGGGGCAGATTATGGTCCCAAGGCGCATCGCCCTCTGCCGGAGCAGATGCCTGACGAGATCCACGACGTGCCTCTGCCCGAGCGGTGCCCCGACTGCGGCGGGCCTGTGCGGGAAGATCACATCGATCGGCAATTCCAGGTCGAAATCCCGCGCAAGCCCCTCGTACGGCGGTTCGATGTCCACGTCGGAGGGTGCCGCGCGTGCGGCCGACGCATTCGTCCGCGGCATCGCTTGCAGACCTCGCAGGCGAGCGGGGCGGCGGCCTCACAGACCGGACCGGACCTGCAAGCCCTGATCGCGATGATGAAGGACAAGTACGGACTGAGTTACGGGGACATCCAGGGACTGTTAAATGACGGCTTCGGCATCTCGATCAGCCGAGGCGGGGCCGCCCAGGTCGTGCAGCGGGCAGCGCAGCGAGCCGAAGCGTTCTACGACCGCATCGGCCAGATCGTGCGGGCCAGCGATACGGTCTATCCCGACGAGACGGGCTGGAAGGTCGGCGGGCTGCTGAAGTGGCTATGGGTCTTCGCGGGCGAGCAGGTCAGATACTACGTGATTCGTCCCAGCCGCGGCCGCGATGTGCTGGAAGAGGTGCTGGGCAGAGACTATAGCGGGTGGATGACGCATGACGGGTGGGCTCCGTATGACGGCCTGGAGCAGGCGGAGCATCAGCAGTGTGTCACCCACCTGCTGCGCCGGGCCCAGGACCTGTTGGAACGGGCCCGCCGCGGGGCGGTCCGCTTCCCGCGGCAGGTTCACCAATTGTTGCTGGACGCCCTGGACCTGCGGGACCGACGGGATGTCTTTTCGATCAGCTCTTACGGCTTGGCTGTAGCGCAGGGGCGATTGGAATCGCGACTGAAGGGATTGCTGGGCTGGAGGCTCTCGCACGAAGGTAACCGGAAGTTCCGGGACCATTTGGCCCGGCACGCCGAACAGATCCTCACGTTCCTGTACGTATGGGGGCTGGAGGCGAGCAACTGGCCAGCCGAGCAGGCGATCCGTCCGATGGTGGCCAATCGCAAGGTCTTCGGGGGAAATCGCACGTGGGCCGGGGCCCATGCCCAGGAGGTGCTGGGTAGTCTGTTTGCCACCTGCGCTCAGCAGACCCGCGACAGCCTGAGGTTGCTGTCAAACCTGATTCGCGCCACACCCCGTCAGCGAGCCGCCTACCTTGGGCACTTCCTCCCCGCCCCGGCGGGCTAACACCTCAGACCGCTAAACAGATACGACACGGTTACCGTACCGACCTGCCCCGTAAACAGGTTCCCGTCGGCACTCACCTGTGACATCACCGGCTGGGCAAGCAGCGGCCTTGCCGGGACCAACAATGCCAAACAACCGACAACAATACCGCACTTCCTGAGCCTGGACATGGTGCGACTCCCTGTAATGAACCCTCCCCCCGGACCCGGTCACGAAACGACCAGGACTGTGCAGGTGCCCTCTGTTCGCGCGCCGCGGGAACGGACATGGAAAATCCGACGGAGCCGCGCCAGCGCGGTTCGTCGGTGCTGCGGCTTCAGAAGCAGGCCCGGAGACCCGATTTGTGCCGGCACCTCCTGGTGCCCTTGCGCCGTACATAATTCCCGTTCCCCCCATGACCAGCAGCAGTACCGACACGGGTTCTGGGACAAGTGCGATGCGGAGGCCAGCGTTGACGCCTTCGCCCGTTGCGTCACCGTACGTTGGGTTGAAGGTCGCCCACATTTGGGAGTAATCGCCGGAAAACGACCCGCCAGCAGAGCCGCGGAATGAAATACTGGAGTCCCTCCCCTCCGTCCACTGCCACACGTCACCACCCATATCGAACGTGCCGTACGGACCTGGGGATCCGGCGAACGCCCCCACCGGCGTCAGGTAGTTCACCGGGTCGGTATACATGTACGGCTCGTGATAGCGGTCGTAGATCGCGTAGTTAGCGCTGTTGACTCCCGGCGCCGCAAGGACATTGCTGGGCATCTGATTGCTGCAGGTAGGGTACAGCCAGTAGCTTGCGCTGGTTGATCCTCGCATATAGTAGGCTGCCTTGTAGTACTCATCGTTGCTCGGAAGCACGTATGTGGCCCCAGGGTTCCGATCCACCAGCCTCAAGGCCGGCCCCGTCATCGCCCCGTTGAGCGTGTATGAGCCTGTTTCAGTAGTCCCTGGCCCTTCCGATCCAGTGGGCTGGCCGTTGGCCAGCCAGTTGCAAAACCGTGCCACATCGCCCCAGGACACGTTGCTGACCGGAAAGTTCTCCCGGCCGGGCATCGCGCTGTAACTATAACTGCCGGGGCTTCCCGACTGCACGATCCCGCAATAGCCGATTTGAAAGCTGGGGGCCATCAAAGAGCTGTAGAGCCCATAGGGATCTGCAGTAGTGGCAACCACGTTCAGGAACTGGGCATACTGTGAGGTCGTCACGTCGTACTTGCCCATCTGGTAGGCATACCCAACGGCCCCGAAATGCGAAACCCCGTCCCCGGATGTGCGGCTGTCCGCCGCATTGCCGGGGTCGCCCACGGTCACGAACTCCAGGCTCCCCGCCCCCGTCCACTGCCCCGTTACCGGGTTCCGGCTGCCGCCCAGATTGAACACATCCGCCCGGGCCACCGTGCCCACCGCCACCACCAGGCTGACCATCACCGCCGCTGTCCTTGCTGTCATGCTTGTGTCCTCTTCGGAATGATGTGCCCCTCGGGACAGGAGTCTCCCCGCGCGGCCCATCCAGTTGTCCACGTTGCCTCGATCACCTGTTGCCTCGTCTACCTCAGTCCCCGCGGCCGCCCATACGTCCCGGCACGCGGCCCAGGACGACGCCGGGCCTCCAGGCACTCAGACGAGCAATTCGCGTGCCAGACCGTCTGTTCGTCCCGGAAATCCCGCCGGCCCGGATCGCCTACCCCCTGCAGCCACAGCGGTTGCGGCAAATCCAGGCCCCCAGGCTAGCAACCAAGCCCCCCCCCCTGCCGCGGGGACGTTGCTTGCCGGCAACATCGTGTTGACCACGGACACCGCCTGGAGCCCGGGACTCCGGCAAGCCAGTGACAGCCGTTGACACTCTGTCGTCGCAGACGTTCAGGAACATGCAGCTCCCTCGCAGCACCCGGTTGTGGGTGCGAGCATCCCGACGAAACTAGAAATGTTCCGGTTGCCCCCCCAAACCCGATCACGGGGTGATTCGCGACGCGGGTGCCTCCCGACACGGCGTCTATAGCGACGAATGCAGGGAAACTGTCTCGGGCTGGACCCGCACACGTCCGGCTCGCAATGCTCGGAACAACGCACTAGGCGGGATCAGTCCGCGCCGCTACCGCCCGCCGGACTTGCGTCTGCACAGCACTCCCGCGCCCGCCAGAGCCAGCAGGACCACAGCCGTTGGCTCAGGGACCAGCGAGACGCGAAAACCAGCACTGACGCCGGCACTTCCCGGGTCACCGTACCTGGGGTTGAAGCTGCCCCACAAGTTGTAGTATTGCTCGACGAACGACCCCCCGGCGTTCCCCCGGAACCCGGACCCCCCGTTGTTGTCAATGCCCTCGATCAACTGCGACGCATTACCACCCATGTCAAACGTGCCGTACGGACCCGGTGAGCCCGCGAATGCCCCGACCGCCGTCAGGTAGTTCACCGGGTCGGTGTATAGGTATGGCGCATAGTGGTACCATATCGCGTAGTTGGCGTTGTTCGTACCTGAAGCGGACAAGACGTTGCTGGGGATCTGATCGCTGCGGGTGGGGTACAGCCAGTAGCCTGCACTGGTCGATCCGCCCTTATAGTACGCCGCCTTGTACCACTCGTCATTGTTGGGCAGTACATACGTGGCCCACGGGTTTCGGCACACGTTCGCCAAGGTCTCAAGCGTCGTTGCCCCGTTCAAGGTGTACGAGCCGGTCTCCGTGGTGCCGGGGCCTTCCGGCCCGCCCGGTTGGCCGTTGGCAAGCCAATTGCAGAATCTGGCCGCGGCGCCCCAGGTCAGGTCGGTGACCGGGAAGTTCTCCCGACCGGGCATCACGCTGTAGCTGTAACTGCCGGGGTTGCCGGACCGCAGAATCCCGCAATAGGCGGTCCCGGGCCCCACGGGGGCCATCATCGGGCCGTAAAGCCCATAGGGGTCCACCACGGCAACCGCGTTTAGGAACGCCGCATATTGTGACGACGTGACATCATATCTGCCCATTTGGTACGTATAGCCGACCGCCCCGAAGTGCGACACCCCATCCAGGGCGGTCCGGGTATCCGCCGCGTTGCCCGGATCACCGACCATCACGAACTCCAGGCTCCCGGCACCGCTCCATTGCCCCGTCACCGGGTCCCGCGTCCCGCCCAGGTTGAACACGTCCGCGCGGACACTCGCCGCCGCCAGCACTACCAGACCCGCCACCACCACGGCTACCGCTGCCTTCGCGATCATGTGTGCCTCCTTGCTCGGGTAGGCCTCTGCCTGGGGAATTCAAGGGCGACCCACACGGTCCGCCCGGTCAGCGAAGCCACCTCTCCCACAGGCTCCGCGAGAAGACCAGTGCATTATCTCAAAACTGAGACATCAACACAAGACTTTTTCCGTTACAAATGCTTATCCGCCAGTGTCATACGTATGGCACAGGCGGACCGGATTGGCCAGGTCCCCCCGTCGGCGGAGACAGCCACGCTGCTCCAGATGGGCCCGACATCCGCGGCTGTCGGCGGAGTGCTCTCCAGCTGGCCGATCTTGACGATGTGCGGGTCCAGCTGTTCGTTGTCGTCCCTCTCCGCCAGCGATCCCATCGAGGTGCGGTAGGTAATGGGATGGCCGGTATCGTGGCGGCGCCACCAGGCGTAGGTGTAGTCCGAGAGTCGCCACGGCTGGATCGGCGTGGAATTCACGGTCCAGGGCAGGTACTCGCCGATCCAGCCGATCTCCAGCCGCCACTGCTCGGGAGGCCACCCCGTCGGCAGGCTGCCAAGGCAGCAATCGGTGTAGGCCCTGGGGTGGGCGAAGAACCAGGTGCGGTCGGGTTCTCCCTGGTCGACGGTGCCGGAGCCGTCGATGTAGTTGGGGTCGGCGTAGCCGGAGTGCATGATGCCGTCGAAGCCGACCACGTTGCGGAGGTTCTGCTCGTACGACTGCCCACCTGCCGGCTGCCAGTTGTCGACGTAGGCGACCTTGTGCCGAGCTGCCGCAGTTTGGCCAGGGCGCCGGGGTGAGTCCCGTCGCCGAACAGCCAGGCCCGTTCCAGGTCGACGGGACGATGCCCCGCCTCCCCGGGCGCACAATGGTGGAAGGCCACCGTCACGCCGTTGGCTCGAAGCGTGCTGACCAGGTAATTGACCTGGTCATAGGTCAACTGGCTCTGGTCGAGGTACATCCATCTGCTAGCTTGGGGATCATAGTAGCGGTTGTCCGTCCACCAGTCCCACAGGCGGACCTCCAGCAGCACGACGGGGATATGTGTCGCCAGGATGCCACCGATCATTGCATTGGCGTACTCCTCCCATCTCGCTAGGTAGGCAGGGTCTGACTCGTCCAGCAGCTGCTGGGGGCACGTCCCGTCCCACATCACGAACAGCCAGTCCCCGTACAGCAGGTCCGGATCGAGTACGCCGACGACCGCCGAGGCAGCCGTCGTACCGTCAACTCGCACATCAACCACCTTGAGGCCTTTGGCCGAAGGGGTTACCCCCCCTGCAGTCCCCGTCCATGTCCCGTCCTCGTCCGTATCGTCCAGGTCCAGGGAAGCAGACCCGCCGACGATACTCGAGAGATCGGCGACAACCGGCGCCACGAGTGCACCCCTGGGGGTATAGGTGATCGTGATATCGTTGGACCGCCCTTGCACCGGCCGGACCACCCCGATGGGCGAGGCGCCCACCTGGACCGCGGTGAACCCCCCATCCGTCGGGGGCGTGCCGATCTGAAACCCAATGTTCTGCACGCCGCTGGTCACCGGTGTTACCGTCAATGAGCAGTACCAGCTGCCGTTGGAGGGCAGAACGAGCGAGGCAGGCCCGCCGATCATCGACAGGTCCAGGGTCACCGGCCCTGCAGCCGGGACATAGGATATTGTGATGGGGCATGGAGCGCCCTGGACCAGGTCACCGACGAGGCTGATGCGGGGCTCGCTGACCAGGACCATGACACCTGCCAGCGTCTGCGTGCCTCCAGCATCCGTGGCCGTGAAAGTGACCCATCGAACGCCCCCCGGAACCGGAGTCACGGACCCGGACCCTGTCCACAGGTCTCCTGGGCCCGTGTGCGACAGGGCCACCGAAACAGCCCCCTTCGTGCCAGGAAGGCCGGCTGTGACAGACTGGATGGTGCCTCCGGGCTCGCAAGCGTTGCATGACACTGATACGGCGCAGTCTTGCCCGGCCACGAGGTTCGCGCTGAGCGTCATGTTCGTCAGCACGGGCTGGGCCTGCACCGCCCCCGCCAGCGCCAGAACCCAGACATACGTAACAACCACGCCGCACTTCACGATCATGGACATGGTGCGACTCCTTCTGACCGACAGATCCCCCGAACCCGGTAACGAACCGGACGCCTCGCCTGCGAACGAATGGAAGCATGCCATCCGGGGCCGGCTCCGCGCAGGCCCCTCCCAGGACACTCGCAAGAGCGTGCCTTGAAGAAGAATTGGCCGCGCTGCTACCTTCCGACCCTGCCCCTGATCAGAATCCTTGCGCCGCCCAAGGCGACCAACAGCACTGACATGGGCTCAGGGACCAGGGCAATTCGGAACCCAGTGCTCACTCCATTGTCCGCGGTCGGCTGGAGGTCGTTAGGATTGGAGTCCGCCCCCACCCGGAAGTACTCGTCTGCAAACGACCCTCCGGCCACCCCGCGCAGCGTCCCGTTGGCCTTCCTCCCCTCGGTCCACTGCTCCACGTCGCCACCCATGTCAAACGTCCCGTACGGGCCTGGCGAGGCCGCGAATGCCCCCACCGGCGTCAGGTAGTTCACCGGGTCAGTATACCAGTACGGTGCATAGTGGTAGTAAAACGCGTAGTTGGCGTTGTTGGTCCCGGTGCTCGACATGGCGTTGCTGGGCGTCTGATCGCTTTGGGTCGGATAGAGCCAAGTCCATGGCGCCGTCGTCCCGGCCACGTGATAGGCTGCCTTGTACCACTCGTCGTTGGTCGGGATTACGTACCTGGCTCCCAGGCTGCGGTCGACTTGCGTCAACGCCCTGTCCGTCATCGCCCCGTCGAGCGTGTACGAACCCGTCTCGGTGGTGCCGGGACCTTCCGCCCCGCTCACCTGCCCGTTGGCAAGCCAGTTGCAGAACCGCGCCGCATCGCCCCAGGACAGACTACTGACCGGGAAGTTCTCCCGCCCGGGCATCACGCTGTAACTGTAGCTGCCCGGACTCCCGTTGCGGACGATCCCACAGTATGCAAGCTGGGGACCCGGAGCCATCGTGGTACTGTACAGACCGTACGGGTCCGTCGCGGCCACCGCGTTGAGGAACTGCGCGTACTGTGACGTGGTCACATCGTATTTGCCCATCTGGTAGGTGTCAGCTGACTGCCCCGAAATGCGTGATCCCATCCACCCAGGTTCGGTTACTCGGAGCATTGCCCGGATCGCCCACCGTCACGAACTCCAGGCTCCCCGCCCCCGTCCACTGCCCCGTCAGCGGGTCCCGGCTGCCCCCCATGTTGAACACATCCGCCCGAGCCGCCGTGCCCGTCACTACCACCAGGCTGACCATCACCATCGCTGCCTTCACGATCATGCTTGTGTCAAGCGACAATTATCCTTCCTCTTCAACGACAATTAGATCTCCCGATTCCGCCGCCGTGGTCGTGGTTGTTGGTTTCTTTCTTTTTGCTCCTTTTTCTTTCTTTGTAACTGCCTGTGAGTTCCTGTGAATTGCTGTGAGATTGTCAGAGTGCCCGGCCGGTCGTCACTCGGGGGAGGGGTCGGTGGCGTCGGGCCGGTTCTTTTTGGCCTGCTCGATCCGATAACTTGGGACGTTCAGTTCCAGGATCACGCAATGGTGCACCAGCCGGTCGATTGCCGCGGCCGTGGTCATCGGGTCCTTGAAGATCGCCTCCCACTTCGAGAACGGCAGGTTGCTGGTGATCATCACGCTGCCCCGCTCGTACCGCTCGGCTAGCAGGGTGAATAGCACCTCCATCTCTTCCCGGCTCTGCTGGACGTATCCCAGGTCGTCGATCAGCACCGCTTCGTAGCGGCCCAGCTTCTGGATCAACCGACTGAGTTTCAGATCCCGCTTGGCCGCCAGCAGGTCCTGCACCAGCCGACTGCACGTGCTGAAGTACACCTTGCGGCCCTGGCGAATCAACTCCTGCGCGATCGCGCACAAAAGGTGCGTCTTGCCACCGCCGACGCTGCCGAAGACCAATACGTTCTCCCGGCGATCCACGAAGTCTGCCTTCCAGCAGCGTCCGCACCTGCCGGGTGACCTTGGCCGGCAGCCGCTTCAGGTCGAAGCCGGCCAGATTCTTCTCCGCCGGCAATCGCGACTCCCGCAGGCATCGCTCAAGCCGGTGTTGCCGGCGAACCTGGCACTCGCGTTGGACCAGCGTCAGCAGGAACTGCTCGTAGCTCGAGGGTCTCCTGTTCCGCCTGCCGGGCCAGTTCCTCAAAGCACTCCCGGATCGTCGGCAGGTGCAGTTCCCGCAGGCAGGCTTCCAGAGTGGCCTTCTCTTGCTCGGGAGGTTTCATACGGTCACCTCCTGGCCGATCATCAAGGCGTCATACGCAGCCAGGTCCACCGGCTCGATTCGGACCTGCGTGACCGGCGGGATCGCCTCCCGGCGGTCCACCAAGGCTTCCACCGCCTCCAGACAGATCGGCTGACCTTCCTGCAACAGGTGCCGCAACGCCTCATCCACCCCGTCCTGTGTCTGGCGAGCCGCCAGGTACAGGATCCGCAGGTACGTCTTGACCCCACGCTCGGCCTGCGTGTCTTTCAGGTGGTCGTATGCCATCCGGAACCGGCTCGTGGGGAACAGGTCCTCCCGATAGCGGTACTGTTCGAAGGCCCCGGGCTTGCGGACCAGCCAGTCGATGATGTGCCGGTACGAGACCTGGTGCCGCTGCCGGCCGCGAAGCCGCCCCAACCGCTCGATGAGCCGCTGGGCGTACCAGATCTCCAGGTGCTCCGCATAGAGCCGGACTTCCACCTTCTCCCCGATCAGCCGGCTGTCCACCGAGTAGATGTTGCGATCCACATGGATCAGGCTGCCGGTATCGACCTTCACATCCAGCCGCTGGGGCTTTCCAGCCGCCGATCCGGCAGGTCGCGCAGGAGGGCCTGTTCCTCCGCCAACCGCGACCGCCGCCCGGCGTTGAGCTGCTCAAACAACTCGCCCAGGAAGGCCTCATAGAGTTCCCGGCTGGCAAAGTCCCGGCCGTCGCGCAGCAGCAGGGCCTGCTCCAGAGCTTGCTTGAAGCGGTGATGACGCTGCTCCACATCGCCGTTCTCGTTGGCCTTGCCGGCCTGAATCCGCTGCCCCAGCAGCCCGTAATGATCCAGCAACCCCTGGTAGCGCCGCGTGAACTCCGGCTCGCTACGCGATCCCGCCTCCAGGAACCGGGACAGGTTATGCACCGCCGCCGACAACCGATCCGTTCGATGCTCGGCCGGGACTCCGCCCAAGGCCCACAGGGCGTCCTGCAGGCCTTGCGAGAGGCTCTCATAGCTCTCCGAGAAGCAGACCGTGCCGTGCTCCCAGTTCGAGTACGTCAACACGAAGTGGTAAATCATGTGGTCGAACGGCTGGCCGGCGATCGTAATGCCCAGCTCCGACAGGTGGGTGAAGTCCGACTGGCAGAGTCGGCCCGGCTCGTGCACCTGGGCGAAGAACACCTCCCGCGGCGGTCCTTCCAGCGCCCGCCAGGTCTTGATCCCGCGCTGAAACGACCGCAACTGCCCATCCTGGAACCTACCTGGATGCCTCCGCTGCAACGCCTGGAACAGCACCTTGGCCTGCAGCCCCGGATTGACCGCCAGTTCCTGGCGAACCTCGTCCCAAACCTCCGCGAAGGGGTCGCCCCGCGTCCGCCACGTGTGAGCAGCTGCGATCTCGCCGGGCAACCGCATCAGCCGCCGATACTTCCGTGCGGTCGTCACGTCCATCCCCGCCTTCGCCGCTGCCACCACCTGTGAGTCCTCTGTCTGTAACAACCTATGTAACCTCCTGACTTGCTGGTCTGTGACCATCCAGGCTCCTTTTCGAAGGAACCCTGAATAGCCGACCACCTCTCAAAAGCCAGGGAGTTTTAATTGTCGCTGACAGGGAATTCTAATTGTCGCCCAACACATGCTTGTGTCCTTTCGGGAAGGATGTGCCCCTCGGGACAGGAGTCTCCCCGCACGGCCCATCCGGTTGTCCACGTTGCCTCGATCACCTGTTGCCTCGTCTACCTCAATCCCCGCGGCCGCCGCTACGTCCCGGCACGCGGCCCAGGACGACGCCGGGCCTCCAGGCACTCAGACGAGCAATTCGCGTGCCAGACCGTCTGTTCGTCCCGGAAATCCCGCCGGCCCGGATCGCCTACCCCCTGCAGCCACAGCGGTTGCGCCAGATCCCGTACCCCCAGCCTGGCAAGTACGCCCCCCCCCCAGCCTGCCACGCGGACGTTGCTTACCGGCAACATCATGTTGACCACGGACACCGCCTGCATCCCGGAACTTCGCCAAGCCAGTGACAGCTGTTGACACTCTGTCGTCGCAGATGTTCAGGAACATCCAGTTGGCCCGCAGCACCCGGCTGTCCATCACCCCGACCGTCTGCTGGACGCTGCCGCTGCTGCCGGCGACGCTGATGGTGGCCGGCCCCGCGGTCTGGGCCGTCACCGACCCGGACCAGGTCCAGGTCCCGCCAGCCAGGGTCCAGCCTTCGGTCTGGGCGCCCGAACCGCCCAGGGCCGAAAGGTCCGCGCTGGGGCTGCTGCCGATGCTGGCCTGGGTGCACTGGATCGTGATGGGACAGGATTCCCCTTGCACTACCCGATGGGCCTCGATCGACTGCGGGTTCTCGTGGGCATCGTGCATGCCGGGCACTTGCAGGTCCAGGCCGCTGCTGGCCACCTCCACCACGGTGATGCCCGTGGGCATGGTCGCCACATCGCCCGAACTGCGGCCGGACCAGGTCAGGAAGTAGGGGATGATCAGCGGCCCGCTGGTCGGCGGGGTCACCGACACGCTGCCGGACTCCCAGTGGCCCGGGGAAGTCTCCGTCAGGGTCACCGATTCTTCAGGCCCGCCGATGCGGGACAGGTTCGTGGACACGGCCGTCACCGTGCCGCTCACGCCGTCTGGCTGATCGTACGTAACCGTGACGGTGGAGGCCTGGTCTTGCCGCAGATCCCCGCCGATCGTCAGACAACCGCTCCGGACATTTACCGCGAGCATGCCCGCGCTGTCACCATCGTTGCCCGAGGCAATGAACGTGATGGAGCGGATGCCGGCGGCGGGTGGGGTCAACCGGACGTCGCTCGCGACCCAGTCGTCACTGGTACCGACCCGTACGAGTGGCACCGGGTCCAGGCAACCGATGTCCAGTGCGTACACCGTGAGGCTGTCGGCCCCGGAAGCGGTACACTGTATGGTCACGCTACTCTGGACTCCTACCACCAAACCATTGTTTACGCTCATGTTCGTAACTGGGGAGGGATACCCCCACACGGGAGGGGAGAAGATGAGCAGGCCTAGACATCCAACTGTTAAAGCGAACGTCGCCATTCTTCGCATGTGCGACTCCTTACAATGCCCATCTTCCATGCCCCCGTCGGATTCTGGGTCGACGAGACGCGCGGTACCCCGCGTCCTGTGCGGTGAGGCCTCCTGGCGATCCAAGGGTGTTATCGCGCGACAAAGCCTGGGGCTGTACGAGCGCAGGTCCTTACCCCAGGAAATGCCGAACTGCGCACAGGCGAGGTCTTCAAGCCCGTCCGGATCTACGTCGGACCAACAGGCTGCCCCCGCCCAGGGCAACCAGCAGCACCGACAGTGGCTCGGGAACCAAGGCAACACGAAATCCAAGGTACGAGCTTTCCTCGAGGGGATGGCCCCCCCCACTAGCGGCCGCCTGCAGACCGGTGGCCACGCTCGCGAATGAGCCTCCTTTTGTTGTGCGCCCCACTCCGGAATAGCCTGTTTCCTGCCACTGGGAAAGGTTCCCTCCCTGATCGAACGTCCCATACGGCCCCGGCGAGGCCGCGAACGCCCCGACCGGCGTCAGGAGGTTGGTCGGGTCGGTGAAGACGTCCTGCTTCAGGTACGGGTTCCACGCCAGGAAGTTCGCGTTGTTCGTGCCCGTGCCGGACAGTACGTTGCTGGGCACGTCGCTGCTGCGGGTGGGGAACTCCCAGTACCCGGCACTCGTCGAGCCGGCCTTGTAGTAGGCCGCCTTGTACCACTCGTCCTCCGTCGGTAGCACGTACCTCGCTCCCGCGTTCCGCGTCACTGCCATCAGGTCCGCGTTGCTGGTCGCCCCGTTGAGGCTGTACGACCCGCTCTCGGTGTCACCGGAGCCCTGCCCGTTGCCCAGCCAGTTGACGAACCGCACCGCATCGCCCCAGGAGACGTAGTTGACCGGGAAGTCCTCCTTGCCGGCCGCCACGCTGTAACTGTACCCGCTGCCCGTGCCCGACTGCACGATCCCGCAGCCGGTCGACCCTATCCCATCACCCAGGTTCACTACCGGATCGGCCATGCGCGGGTTGTACAGCCCGTAGGGATCGGCTACCGTTGCCACGGCATTGAGGAACTGGCAGTATTGCCCAGCCGTCACATCGTACATCCCGATCTGGTAGGTGTACCCCACCGCCCCCACGCCGGAGCTGACATACCGCTTGTCCGGCTGGTTGCCCGCATCCCCCACCGGCACGAACTGTACGCTCTTCTGACTGCCCGGCATATTGAGGACATCTGCCGTCGCCATCCTCGTTGCCCCTGCCAGCACCAGGCTGACCATCACTACCGTTGCCTTTGCGATCATGCTTGCATCCTTTCCGGAATGATGGGGCCCCCGGGGCTCAACGTCCCCCGTACGGCCCGTCCAGATGTCCAAAACGCCTCGATCACCTGCTGCCCGGTCTGACCCGGCCGCCGCCGCTACCAGCCCGGGCAAGACTCCCACCTGCGCCAGGCCTTTGCATCCATTACCTGGCAATTCCCGTGCCAACCCGCTCTCGTTTCAAGGAAATCCCCCGCCGCAAATCGCCAACTTCCCGCCCCCAAAGGAGATACCGCCGATTCCTGCGCGGCTCTCCGCCGGCCTGCCCCCCCCGACGGAGGCAAGGCGTGTGGATATCCAGCAACTTCTTGTCAACTGCGGACAACGTGCCGCCGGGGAGGTGACAGCGGTTGACACCGCGCGGGTGCAGCTCGGTCGCCATCCATTCGCAGGACGCGGCCGCTCGGATCCGAGGCCGGCCGGGACGGCTCCGTGGCAGGTCGTGTCGTCTGGATCCAACGAGACATCCTTACGCGCCGTCGCCGCAGTCGCGCTCCACACAAGGCCGAGCGATTACACCGGCGCTTTCTCCCCTGACAGCGCCCCAAGCAACGGTCGCGGTGTCGGGCTGATCATTCGGTCCCGCGGGTACGTCACATGGCAGACCAGCGTCTCGGCCTCGTGCGATACGCCGGCCTGGTCGGCGATGTTCTTGCGGACCAGGTCCAACAGGTGCCTCTCCATCTTCCAGACCCGCGCGGTGGAACAGCCGAACCGCCGCGCCAACTGCCGGCCCGATGTCCGGCGTGTCGCGTCCGGCACGAGCAGCCGCTCCTGGACGACCGCCCGCATCAGGGCCGCATGGTCGATCCGGGTGATGGGGGTAGCCAGGGCCTGCTGCGCCGCCCACTGCATGGCCTGCTCGTAGTGCGCGTGCAGCTGGGCGATCGTCCAGCCCTGCCGGTCCTCCGCCACGGGGTCGGCCTGCTCGCTGTGGGCCTTGTCCCGCGCCCGCCGGCAGGACACCTTCGCCAGGGCCGACTGCGACGACTCCAGGTCGAAGAACAGCGGCAGCCCATCGGCCTGGCCAGCCGCATCTTGCGAATCGACTCCGCCTCGCGCCGTGTCGAGCTCGCCGGTTTCAGCCCAGGCCTCGGCCCTGCCGGCCCCTCACCAGCTCCAAGGCCTGCTTGGATGGCAACGCCAGCCCGTCCATCTGCCGCAGCAGGAAGCGGCAGATCGCGCCGTGGATGAACTTGATGGCGTACGGAGCGAAGGGCCCGTGGTCCGGCTGGTACCGCCCGGCCGCCTGCATCAGGCCCAGCATCCCCTCCTGGACGATGTCCTCGCGGTCTCGCCTGCGGAGGCAGGCTCGGCATCCTCCGCAGCTGCCGCCTGACGTGCAACTTCACCAGCGCCGTGTGCCGCTCGACCATGTCCCGCTGCGACTGCGTCAATCGATCCATAGCATCCCCCTCGCCCGTAGGGCCGTTAGAGTTGGTCTCGCCTCCCCTGCCATGGATACCCTAACACATACCTAACTTCATCGGCAAAGTCAACAGGGAGTTCCAGGTTTTCTCGACGGGCAAGTGGAAGTGATGATCTGGGTGGAACTTGTGATTCTGAATGTTGTTAGGGCGGATCAGCCTGCGGCATGGACCTGTGCCACCCGCTCAGCGGCAGCAGCTGCCACCGCCTCGGCCAGCGACCGGTCCTGCCAGATCCGCAGCATGCTCCGGGCCAGGTTCAGCGGCTCCGGGCCGGCGCTGATCACGCACGTCTCGGCTGCCAGCAGCGGCGGGTGCTCGCCGACTGCGACGATCGGCAGCCGCATGCACATGGCGCGGGTCACGGTGTCGGGATCGTACAGGCCCGCACTCGGTATGACGAGCACGTTGGCAGCGGCAAGGATCTCCAACGGGGACTGCCCGGCGGCGGCAGGGGCTATGACGATGGCTGCCTCTTCGTTGCATGACGCGGCAAAGCGACTAACCCGCCGGGCCTCTCGATTCGGCCCCGGCAGCAGCAGCCTGGCTGGCACGTCGCCCTTCCGCAGCAGCAGCGTCGCCCAGCCCGCGCGGAAGTGACCGTCGTCGCCCTTGACCAACGGCGGAACGGTGAAAACAGGGGCGTCCTCGGGTGAAAGCCCGAGCAGGCGGCGAAGGTCTGACGCGTCTCTCGTGTTCATAGCCACCCGGAGATTCTGGCGACAATGCCGTCCGGGTCAAGCTTGCTGAAAGCCTTCGGATCGGGAACAATCGTGCGATCCTGGCGCGGTCTATCGGAATGCACGCAAGCGCCGCCGTGGGGCGCTGCACAGAGGGTACCATGCAGCAACCACAGAACGTGTACGAGGTCAAGTTCCCGGATAAGTTCCTCTGGGGCGCGGCAACCGCTTCCTACCAGGTCGAGGGGGCGGCCAGAGACGATGGCCGGGGCCCATCCGTCTGGGACATGTTCAGCCGGACGTCCGGCAAGGTCTACGGCGGCCACACCGGCGATGTGGCCTGCGACCATTACCACCGCTGGCAAGAAGACATCGGCATCATGCAGCAGCTCGGGCTGCAGGGGTACCGCTTCAGCGTGGCCTGGCCGCGGATCCAGCCGGAGGGCACCGGCAAGCCCAACCCCAAGGGCCTGGACTTCTACGACAAGCTCGTCGACGGCCTGCTCAAGGCCAACATCGTGCCGTACGTGACGCTCTTCCACTGGGACCTGCCGTACGAGCTGCACTGCCGGGGCGGCTGGCTCAACCGCGAGATCGCCGACTGGTTCGCCGACTACACCCGCATCGTGGTGGGCAAGCTCGGCGACCGCGTCAACCACTGGATGACCCTCAACGAGCCGCAGGTCTTCGGGGTGATCGGCTACCGCGACGGCGTGCACGCCCCCGGCGAGAAGTACGACGTGCCCGAGATGCTCCGGCTGATCCATGTCATTCTGCTGGCCCACGGCAAGAGCGTCCAGGCCATCCGGGCGGCCGGCGGGAGCAACTCCCAGATCGGCTGGGCGCACGCCGGCGGGGTGCGGATCCCGGCCAGTGGCGACCCGGCCGACACGGGCGCCGCCGGCCGGGCGATGTTTTCGATCACGAAGCCGGACCTGTGGGCGAACACCTGGTGGCTCGACCCGGTCATGCGGGGGACGTATCCGGCTGACGGGCTGAAGGTCTACGAGAAGCACATGCCCGTCTTCCCCGACGGCGACATGAAGATCATCCGGCAGAAGATGGACTTCCTCGGCTGCAACATCTATCACGGGCAGATCATCAAGGCCGGCCCCGGCGGCGAGCCGCACGTGGTGCCCTTGCCGGTGGGGCACCCGATCACGGCCATCAAGTGGCCGGTCACGCCGGAGTCGCTGTACTGGGGTCCGCGGTTCTTCTTCGAGCGGTACAATCTGCCGATCTACATCACGGAAAACGGCCTCTCAAACCAGGACTGGGTGGCGCTGGATGGCAAGGTGCACGACCCGCAGCGGATCGACTACACGCGGCGGCATCTGATCGAACTGGCCCGGGCGATCCAGGACGGCGTGGATATCGACGGCTACTTCCACTGGTCGCTGCTGGACAACTTCGAGTGGGCCGAAGGCTACAAGGAGCGGTTCGGGCTGGTGTACGTGGACTACCCGACCGGCAAGCGGGTCCTCAAGGACAGCGCCTACTGGTACAGCCGGACGATCGGGAGTAACGGCAAGAATTTGGAGTTGCCGAGGTATGGGGAGGGGGCGGGCGGGTGAAAGGTGACGGGTAACGGGTCGAACGGCAAGAGACGGGTCGCGGGACGCGGGACGCGGGTCGAACTGCGGCGAACATGGAGCATCTTGCATGAGAACCAGAACACTGGCCGTATTGTGCGTGGTCGGGCTGTTGCCGCTGTTTGCCGGCTGTGGCCGCCAGGAGAAGGTGGCGGGTGGGCCGCAAGAGAAAGTGGTCACCCCCCAACAGAAGGTGATTACTCTGACGGCGCAAGACAACGGCCGGACCATCAACGCCGCGGTCGGCGACCGGGTGGTCCTGAGCCTGGCTGGCAACGTGACGACCGGCTATGACTGGAAGATCGCCGCGATCGACCCGGCGATTCTGCAGGAGGCGGGCGATTCGACCTACAAGCAGGACCAGGCCCCATCCGGCATGGTCGGCGTGGGTGGCACGCGGACCTGGAGCTTCAACGTCAAGGCGACGGGGTCGAGTCCGTTGACGCTCGAGTACCGCCGATCGTTCGAGCCCGATTCGCAACCGGCTGCGAAGACCTTTACGGTCATCATCAAGGTGGCGAAATAAGTTCTGCCGCCACCTCGCGGCCACAGGTGGTGTCAACCACGTCCGGTCCAGCGTTCGGGAGGCTTCCCCAGTTGCGCATGCGGCCCCAGCCGTCACTGCCGCAGCGTCTCCCGGCGGCGCCCCTACGGTTACGGCATTTCCTAGGGTAATGCCTGATATCGGTTTAGGAAGGTCATCAGGTGTACTCTCACTCGGGTCCCAGGTACAGTTTTGTCGATGCTTGGGCAAGCAGCACGTATCACGTTTGCAGTTTGTGCCTGGCCCGGGTGACCGGCGCAGCGGGAGAACCAGGAACCGAAAGATGACCTAAGAGCTCTTGGCCGCGGCTGCTTTCGTGCACCGCCCCTGGCGGAGGAGTCGACATGGCGACGCTGACACAGAAACAACACACGCAGATGCAGAAGAAGGAATCGTCCTGCAGGAAACTGGTCCCCGCGGTGGCCAGGCCGGCCGAGAAGGACCTGGCCGCCCTGGACTCGGAGGATGTTGACCTGCTCCTGCGGGCGATCAGCGAACCGGTGGAGTACATCGATCATCCCTTGTTCCGCAAGCGCGGGGCCGAGGAGACGCTGTTCGGCGAGGACGGCGAGTCCATCGACGGGAACATCGGCCGCTTCATGCCGGCCCCGGCGTTCGTGGCAGATGCGGATCTGGATAGCCCCGGTCACACCACCATCGCGACGCTGACGACGCAGCAGGAGCAGTTGCTGTTCCAGCGGTTCAACTTTGCCCGCTGCCAGGTGTACCGGACGCTCAAGAACAGCAAGGGCGAGAGTCTGGCCCCGGCCGAGATGCGGAACCTGGTGCGGTGGTCCAAGATCGCCAGCATGGTTCGCGCCCAGATCGTGCAGGCCAACATGCCGCTCGTGCTGGCGATGGCCAAGCGGACGAGGCTCGTCAGCGCCGATTTCTCGGATATCGTCAGCGAAGGCAATATGGCCCTGCTCCGCAGCGTCGAGAAGTTCGACTGCTCCCGGGGGTTCAAGTTCAGCACCTACGCATGCCGGGCGATCCTGAAGGCCTTCAGCCGGGTCGCGATCCGCGCCAGCCGCTACCGCAGCCACTTCCCGACCGAGTTCGATCCGGCCATGGAGAAGAGCGACTTCCTCGAGCGGAGGCGGCAACAGGTCGAGGACAACTGCGTGGACGAACTGCGGTCCGTCCTGGCCGGCAACCTGGCCGACCTGAGCGACGTGGAAAGACAGGTCATCCAGGCCCGTTTCGCCCTGGGCGCGATAGACCCTGAGCCGGCCCGGCCGTTGACACTGGAGGAGGTCGGCGACATCATCGGCGTGACCAAGGAGCGCGTCCGCCAGATACAGAACAAGGCACTGGAGAAGCTGCGGCAGACCCTGGAGGACAACATTCTGACGGCCTGACCATCGGTACCTGTCCGCGTAACGAACCTCCCCTCCCTCCCAGGGACGTCCCGACTGCCGAAGGGCGGCTGGGACGTCCTTTCGTTCAGTTCCACTCCGCCTGCAGCGCGTCGATCTGCCTGTCGAGGGCGGCGACCTCCGCCTGGGCGGCTCGCGCGGCGGCGGGTTGGCCGGCCTGGGTGTAGAGTCCGACCAGGCCGACCTGGATCGCGCGGCGGCACAGCAGGATCGTCAGGCGATCGGCTGGGGCGGCGGGTGTTCGCGCCAGGCGGGACGATTCGGCCCGGAGATACTCGACCGCCGCCGGGCGCAGGGCGGGTGACGGACCGCCGGCCCCGGTTGCCAGCAGATAGGCCTGTGGCATGGGCGTGGCTGCGTTGACCTGCAGGACGGCCGCGAGGATTTCGGCGCCGTGGGCCGCGGGATCGGTCGTCGTCAGGCATGCCGCCCGGCTGAGCGCTGCTACAGGCTGCGACGGGTACGTGAGTTGGCCCTGCTGGGCCTGTCGCAGCAACTGGGGCTCCGCTTGCGGGTCCACCAGGACCATGGCCTGGCCGTCACTGTAAATGGCCGCCCAGCCGCCGGTCAGCAGTTCGCCCATGATCTTCTGGCCCAGCGGGGCGAAGGACTGGACGGCCAGTTGCACCTGGTTCTGCCGGCACCAGGTGGCGGCCACGTCGGGATCATAGAGCCGCGCAAAGGCGACCATGTCCTGCTCATTGTAGATCTGCTGGGCCCGGCCGCCGATCAGCAACTTGACCTGCGGGCAGACCCATCGCAGGTAGCCCTCCCACTCCCACTCGCAGACCGCGTTGCCGACGATATGGTTGCAGGCCAGGAAGTCCGCCGCGCCGACCGGGAAGTTCTCGGAGACGAAGTGCATGCGGTCAAAGAGCGTGCTGCCCCGCCGCACCGGGTTGTCCCGCTGGTAGTCCATCCGGTCCTGTCGTCCGAGCAGGCCCAGCTGCAACAGGACGCAGGTCGCCACCGCCGCCAGCCCAGCACCACCCAGCCGCTGCACCAGCCACGCCAGCGACGAGGCCAGGGGCCCGGCAGCTGTCAGCATCACCAGCGGGACGAAGCGCTGCGACTGAAAGGCCATCAGGACCGCGACGGCTGCCAGGATCCACTCGAAGGCAACCGCACCAGCCGCCATCGCTGTGTTGTCGGGGGCTCGCCTCTTGGTGCCCCGGCTCCGTGCCAGCGCCGCCAGACGCAGCGTTCCCAAGACCGCCATCAGGCCGATCACCATGAAGAAGGCCCGCGGGATGGCGAAGGGCGACTCCAGCAGCGGCCTCCACTCCGGCACCTGTCGCCACGCCTTGCTGGAGGCGATCACCAGCGGGTGCGTCAGGTTGTGCAGGCCGAAGGGACTGACAGCCGCTACGGCGATGCACGCGACGGTGCAGGGCCAGAGGGGCCAGGTCGCACCTTGCAGCTGACTCATCGCAGCACGGCCCTGGTTCGTGGCCGCAGGGCCGCGTCCACAGGACCGTGACACCCGCTTCGGCGTGGCACCCGGCAAACGCCGGTTGCGGTACCAGTCCTGGACCGAGATGCAGATCGCCCACAGTCCGACCATCCCCAGCCCGAAGACAAACCCACCGTGCAGGTTCGCCCAGGCCAGCAGGACCGGCACGGTCCACCAGATCCGCCGGCGGTCATCGACGCTGCGATGCAGCAGCCACAATAGCAGCGGGATCAGCACCAGGGTGGAGACGTTCGCCCGCAGCTGCGTGAACGGGTTGCAGGCCGTCACCAGCCCCGCCGCCAGCAGCACGGCCCCCGGCCAGGAGCATCCTCGGCCTGCCCAGCAGGACCAGGAAGACGGTCATGGCCGTCAGCAGGGCCGCCTTGAGGGCCAGTACGCCGACTTCGCCGCCGGCCCGCCACGACAGGTAAATCAGCAGGTGCGACAGCCAGTTCTGGTTGATCCAGACCCGCCCAGCCGTCGCGAACGACCAGTCGTCGGGTTGGCCCAGCTTGCCGGCCATGATGTCGCGGCCGGCCGCCAGACCGACGAACAGGTCCCCCACGGGTTTCGTGGCGGCCCAGGTCGCTACGATCGCCAGTGCCGCCAGCAAAGCTACCGCGGCATACAGCCAGAAGCGGCCGGATCGACCCGCGCGCCGGATAGGGACCTCCACCGGACGGGATGGGCTCGCGGAGTTGGCTTGCTGTGCCATCTTCACCCGGGCGAGTATACTACGCGGCTGATCGGTTGGCCATCGTGGCCGCAGCGCCCCCGGATGCGGCAGGCGTACGACAGGACCGGCCGGCTTACGCAAGGGGTCAATGACACCATCGGGAAGGCGGAGTGCCAGACAGATGAGCGCCATGGAAGTAACGAACAAGCCTGTCTCGATAGCGGACGTCGCGGTCGGTCCCGGCAAGGCCCTGGCTGTGCTGGCCGGCCCGTGCGTGATCGAGTCCCTGGACCACTGCCTGAAGGCTGGGCGAGCGGGCCGCGGGCATCTGCCGCAAGCTGGGCCTGGGCTACGTCTTCAAGGCCAGTTTCGACAAGGCCAACCGCACCAGCGTGACCAGCTACCGCGGGCCCGGCCTGGACGAGGGCTTGCGGATCCTCGAGGCCGTCCGCTGCCGGCTGGGCGTGCCGGTCCTCAGCGACGTCCACGAACCCTCCCAGGCCGCCCCAGCCGCGCAGGTCCTGGACTGCCTGCAGATCCCGGCCTTCCTGTGCCGCCAGACCGACCTGATCGTTGCGGCTGCCCGGACCGGCAAGACCGTCGAGATCAAGAAGGGCCAGTTCGTCTCGCCCCAGGAGATGAAGTTCGCCGTCTCCAAGGCGCACCAGGCCGGTTGCCGGAAGGTCCTGCTGTGCGAGCGGGGGACGTTCTTCGGGTACGGCCGCCTGGTCAACGACCTGACGGGCCTGTCGATCATGCGGCAGTGGGCGCCGGTGGTCTTCGACGCGACGCACTCGACGCAGGAGCCCGGGGCGGCCGGCGGGGTGAGCGGCGGCAACCGGCACTTCGTTCCGCTGCTGTCGCGGGCGGCGGTGGCGGCCGGCTGCGACGCGTTGTTCCTGGAGACCCACGACGACCCGCCCAACGCCCGCAGCGATGCCGCGACCGTCTGGCCCCTGGATCAGCTGGAGGACCTGCTGCGGCAGTGCGCGGCGGTGCATGAGGCGGTGCGGGGCTAAATGGCTGTGCGTGATTCGGCGCTGCAGCCTTATGGAGTGCGGTGGCAACGACACCGCTTTCAACGGCCCGCCCCCGTCCAAAGCGGCGTCACAGCCGCCGCACTCCATAGCGCGACGCATGTTCGTGCACACGCATTCAGCGCCGCCACACCCGCAGCTTCGCCAGCAGTCTCCCCACCAGCGGCGCCGGCCGCGCACTGCGGTAGAGTTCGCCCGCCTTGCGGATGGCCTCCGACTGGGTGGGATAGGGGTATACCACCTCGGCCAATCGACCCAGGCCGATCTTGTGGGTCATCGCCAGGCTGATCTGGCTGATGATCTCGCAGGCGTGGCGGGCCAGGATGGTCGCCCCCGCGATGCGGTCGGTGCCCCTGTAGGTATGGATCTTGACCAGGCCCGTCTCGTCCCCTTCGATGACCGCCCGGTCCACGGTGTGCAGCGCCACGCTCCAGGTCTCCAGGTCGATGCCGCGCTGCTGGGCCTGCTCGCAAGTCAATCCCACCTGCGCCATCTGCGGATCGGTGTACGCGCACAGCGGGACCGCCAGGTCGCTGAACCGCCGCCGCCCGAAGAACAGTGCGTTGTGCGGGGCGATCCGTCCCATCGCCGCCGCCGCGTGCGCAAAGCGCTTGTACGTGCACACGTCGCCGGCTGCATAGATGTGCCGGTTACTCGTTTGCAGGTGGTCGTCGACGACAATCCCGTGGAGGACGTCGTAGCGGACGCCCGCGGCAGAGAGGTTCAGGCCCTCAATGTTGGCGGCCCGGCCGGCGGTGACCAGGATCTCATCGACCGGGATGCTCAGCGAGGCGCCGTCGCGGCGGATGTGGACCACCTTGTCGGCGTCCACCTGCCGGACGTGGGTGACGACCGCCCCCAGGCACAGGCCGACGTCATCGCGCTGCAGGGCGCCGGCCAGCATGCGGGCGGCGTCGGCGTCGCCTCCGGGCAGGATACGGCTGTCCCGTTCGATCAACGTGACCTCGCTGCCGAGCCGGCAGAAGGCCTGTCCCAGCTCGCACCCCAGCGGTCCCGCGCCGATGACCGCCAGTCGCCGCGGCTGCTGCGCCAGCTGGAAGACCGACTCGCTCGTCAGGCAGCCGACCCGGTCGAGCCCCTCGATCGGCGGCAGGATCGGCCGGGACCCCGTCGCGATCAGGGCCTCTCTGAATTCCAGTGTCTGGCCCCCCACCGTCAGGCTCCGGGGCCCGTTGAAGGTCGCGCGACCGAGGTAAACGTCCACCCCCAGGCCCTGAAACCGGCGGGCGGAGATGTGCTGGCTGAGACGACTGCGGACCTGCCGCAGGCGGGCCATGACAGCCGCGAAGTCCTCATCGATGTCCTGGCAGAGGCGGATGCCGAAGCGGCAGGCCCCGTAGACGTTGTGATAGGCCCGCGCCGCGCGGGTCAGGCACCGGGCGGGTACGCCGCCGTTGGCGAGGTTCTCCCCGCCCAGGAACCGCTCCTCGATGAGCGCGATTCGAGCCCCGAGCGACACCGCCTCGGCGGCGGCAGCCAGGCCCGCGGGTCCGGCGCCGATGATGCACAGGTCGTAGCGGCTGTGCGGGCGGGGATTCACCCAGTCCGGCGGACAGACGCTGGACAGCAGGGCGGTGTTGTACTGGTCCTGCAGCAGGACCGGCGATGCGTCCGTCATACGGTCGTTCTCCTGTCGGCTGGCGTCATGCGGTCGACGGTAGCCTGCGGCGCCGCTGCGCCAATGACCCAGCTAATTCTAGGATGCCGTCGGATCGCGCCGCAGCCGGGCGCGCTCTCCGGCTGCGCCGAGCAGCCTCTTGCCGGGACAGGAGTCGGGGTCGATCCTGAACTGTCGGGAGGGGCCGTCGCTGTGTGCGGGGCGCAAACAATAGGCTGCGGCCGATCCGCCCCTGGTGTTCAGGAGCGGATGCCGCAGCCCACGTACCCCTTACGGTGCTACCCCACGGAAGGACTCGCGGTCTGCAATGTCGTCAGACAGTCCTACTTGGCAATCAGCCAGCCGTACTTCGCCAGGCACTCGGGCTTGGCGAACGTCTTCAGAAGCGTGGGTCCGAGGGACGTCGTGTCGCAGCTTGCGGGTGCCGCCAACAGCGGCAGGAACGTACTAACAGCCAGGATCACAATCATGATGCGCTTCATGCAAAGCCTCCAGTCCATCAAAAGCCAAGAGTGACTCATCCGCCTCCAGGAGTCCTTATCGGCACGTGCGGCGCTTCGAGTCCTGGCTTTCTTCCGCATCGTCGGCTCCACGCGTGACGGGCCCGTGACAGACGAACCAAAAGCCGTTAGCAGGCAGGGGCTTGCCGCCTTCCTTGCTTGGCAGACGGAAGAAGCCCACAGCGGGAAATACCGATGCACGGCCTAGCTCGACGTTGGGCAGCCGGCGCGGGCATCCGCTGGGTCCACCGCCGCGAGTACATACTGGTAGTGTGTCGCGTTACCGGACGATCCGGATGACCCACCAGCACAGAATGAGCATGGTTCTGCAACGCTGCAGAGCCTGCCCCGAGCGCAGCCGAGGAGGCCGTAGCGGCCGAGATTGGGACTGGCCGCCAAACAGATCCTTACTTGCCCATGCCAGCCATCGCCTTGGTGACGGCGGCCTGGATGGCGGGGCCGCGGAGGTCCTTGGAGACGATGCGGCCCTGCGGGTCGATCAGGAACGTCATGGGCACCCGGTCCACGCCGTAGGCAGCCGCGATGTCGGCCCGCTGGGCGTCATCGAGGTACGCCTGCGGCCAGGGCAGGGGATTGCGGCGGAGATAGTCGCGGACGGTGTCGGCGTCGTCGTCCATGTTCAGGCCGATGACAGCCGCCTTTCCGGCCTTGCCGTACTGCTCGCAAACGGCCTTGAGGTGCGGGATGTCCGTCAGGCAAGGCTTGGCCCAGGAGGCCCAGAAGGTCAGGACTACGTAGCGGCCGCGATAGTCCTCGAGCTTCAATGCCTTGCCGTCGAGCATCTTGACCTCGAAGGGTTCCGCGGACATGCCGGCTGCCGTGCTAGTTGCCAGCGCCAGCCGCGAGGTCTGCCCCGTACGGACCATGACGATCGCCGGTGGTCCGGCCAGGTTCATCATGGCCAGGTACGTGTCCTCCGGCAGGGTGAACTCCTTCGACGATCCGGCCAGGATGACCGAGGTACTCGCCCCAAGTAGTACCAGGCGCTCGCCCGGGGCCTGGTTCAGCCGGACCTTGCCGGTGGGGACCCTGGCCGGCTGGAAGCGGAGGCCCACCCCCTCGTCGGTCTGTTCGACGGCAGTCTGGTAGATGGCCGAGTCCATCACGAACGTGTCCGTGCGGATCAGGCGGGTCGAGCCACCCTCGCCGAGGGTGCCGGCGGCCGTGAGGGTCTTTTCGCCGGCCTTGCCGAGGATGAGGTAGTCGCCGCGGGCCAGGATGTGGGGATACTGGGTCTGGAGGAAGCCGGCGTTGTCGGTGAGCTTGTCGTTCCAGTTGCGGTCGAGCATGGCGACGGGGTAGGGAGCCCCGCCGATCGACGCGGTGCCGACCGCCCAGTTCTGGGGGATCGCCCAGCCCTCGATGGGGCCGGCATCGGTTGTGCCGGGCTTGGGCTCCTGCAGGAAGACCTGTACGTGGGCGGTGGTAGTCCCTTCGAGCCTGCTGACCGTTACGACGATGTTCTCGAACCAGGCGATGACCTTGCCACCCTCGACGCCGGTTTCGCCGGTGAACTTCGAGGCTTTGTGGACCTTGGCGCCGGTGAAATCGCCTTCGGCATCGGGGTCCACGTACAGCGTGTCGTAGCCGGTGCCCGTCCCGCGGGATTCGTCCACGAGCATCCGGACCCGGAAGACGTTCGTCCCGGTTTCCCAGGTCAGTGCCTTGCCGGACTTGCAGAATGCGGGCCTGGGCGAAGCCTCTGCCCACGGTACGATCCGCTGGTCGCACTGTTCCTCGGAGAACTCCACGGGGAACTTGCGGAAGACCAGGTTGGCCTTGGAGTCCTTGGGGACATCCGGGACCGAGTAGACGAAGTCGCTGACGAAGGCCTTGGGTTTGGCGACCGGGGCGGTGCTCGGCGAGGCCGTTCCGGTGAGCGAGCTGGCCGGGACGATGACCGGCTGGCCATTCCGTACAATGATCGCGGTGGCCGTGGCGGCAGGCGCGGCTTGGGCCGACCAGGTCTCCGCCTCCGCGGCTGGGGCGGAGGCGATTGGGGCCGGCTGGCTGGAGACTGCTACGTCTTTTTCGCCCGTCGCAGCGACCGCCTTCTGCGAGGCCGGACCGGTCGTCGGAGTCTTGAGCTCGCCGGCCAGGGCCTTCTGGACGGTCGTCCGCATCTCGTCCAGCTGGGCCTGCCGGGCCAGGAGCTTGCCGTCAGGACCGACGAGGAAGGCTACTCCGTTGCTGACATCGCGGTAGTTCTCGACCAGCGGGATGCCCTCGTAGAAGTCGGCGAAGGCCTGCGGCCAGTCCATCCCCTTCTCCGCGAGGTAGGCGGCGAAGTCCTCGGGCTGCTTCCCTTCGTAGTAAAGGCTGACCACGGTCAGCCGATCGCCGAACTCCTTCCAGATCGCCTTGAGCGGCGGGACCCACTTAGGCGCATCGGCCGCGTCGTGCAGGTAGACCAGGACGTACCGGCCGGCAAAGTCGGCCATCTTGAGCGGCTTGTCGTGGATGTCCTTGACCTCCGGGAGGGGGAAGGGCTCGCCGACGGCTGCATGGCGAGGCACCTTCAGCGGGATCGTGCCGAGGTCGAGGGGCTCATCGCTGCGGCCGCCCTCCATCTCGGGTACGTCGAACCTGGTGGAGGCATGGGCGAGGATATCGGTGACTCCGCGAGACTGGGGGGCCTGAATGGCCAGGCTCCAGCCATACTTGCCGGCTGTCACGTCCTCGATGCGGAAGGAGCCGTCCTGGTCGATACCGAACCTGTACTGCTTGTAGACGTGGCGGCTCGACTTCTCGATGTCGGACGTATGCTCCTTGAGGTAGTCCCGCCGCCAGTTCTGCTGCTGTTCGCTGGACATCTCCATCCAGTCGCGCGGCAAACTCATCGTCTCCCACGGGCTGTCGCTGCTCGACATGTTGCCGTTGAGCCAGGCTGTCGCCAGGCGACCCTTGATCTCTTCCGGGACGTGCACGCGGCCGATCACGGGCCGGCCGACCCCGCCGACGGTGACGGTGGCGGTCTTGCCCGGCTCGACGGTCACGTGGTTCTGGCTGGTGGTGTAGGAGCCGCGGTCGAGGGTGCGATGCCAGCCGGCCTCGACCTCGCCCGTGACGCAGTGAGACAGGCTGAAGTGCCCCTTGTCATCGGTGGTGACGTGGTACCAGAAGGAGACCTGCGGCGACTTGCCGGGGTCCGTGAATATCGTGCGGTCCACGGAGACCTTCTCATTGGCGCCGACCTTGCTGCCGATGCGGAGGGTGCCTTCCACCGCGCCCCAGGCCGTCAGTGTGATCTGCTTCTTCGCCTGGGCGTCCTTGGCGGTTACGTGCGCCCAGCCGCCCTCGTGCACGACGACGATCTCGCTGCCTTCGGACGTCCTGCGAGGCGACATCTTGCCGTCCTCGCCAGTCTTGCTGGGCTTGGCCATCCGCGCGTCGACATGCCCGTCCTCGATGAAGATCGCGCCCCTTCCGCGGGTCACCACGTATTCTGCCCCGGCCGCCGGCGAGCCGTCGGGCAGCAGCACCGATACGGCTGTCTCGTCCACCTTTGGGAAGGGCAGGCCAGCGGTGACGCCCTCCTCGGCCTCGACCTCGTAGGGCGATTCGCTGGAGTTGGGCGGGGCGTAGAAGTCGGCCGGCAGGTGGACCTTCTCCGGCGGGTCGGTCAGCAGGACGGCTGTCTTCGTTCCGGACAGGACCAGCGGATCGATGGTGTTGTCGACGCTGAACTCGACCGTTCCGGCCGGTAGATTCACCGGGACCAGCCGGACCGACACGCCCTCGTCGGACTGTGTGAGTTTGACCTGGTAGGTGCCGGAGTTGAGCACGAGGTATTCCGGCAGCGGGATGTGCGAGGCACAGTTCTGGCCGAAGCTGTTCGGGTCGAGTTTCTCTTTGTCGCTCACAGCCAGGAGAAGGACGTCGCCCTGCCTGGAATCGTTCGGCTTGAGATTGTTCGGGTCCGGAGGGTTCAGTCCGCCGCGGTCCGTGAACCGGCCGTTGGTGTTCTCGTCCACCAGTGCGGCCCGCAGCGTCTTGCCTTCGATCGTCAGCGTGCCGACCGCCCAGCGGCGGACCGGCTGGGGCGGGTAGAGCCGCCCGCCGAAGGTAAACTTCGACTCGGGGTCATCCTGGTTGCGATTGCCGCGGAAGGTGATCTTGCACAGCGCAGGGGGGCGGTCGCCGCCGAGCATGATGTTGACGTCCTGGAAGTCCATCTCGAAGTTGCGGCCGAGGGTCTCGGCTGAGACGTCCGTGGTGACCGGTTTGTACTTCGCGATCTCCCCGGCGAAGGTCTCGTTGCCGTCGAAGGAGACGTAGAGGGTGTCGTAGCCGGTGCCCGTGCCCCCGGACTCATCGAACAGCAGGGCGCTTTTGTAGCGGCTGGTGGTCTCGTGCCAGAGCTGGGGGTTGTCGGACTGGCAGAAGGCGGGCCTCGTCGCCGGCACCTTCATGTTGCCCATGCCCTGGAAATCCGAGCCCGGACTGCTGCCGCCGGGCATCGGCTCGAACGACAGGAAGCCGCCGGGCTGGGTGGTTGGGGCGGCGGCCGCCGGTTGCGTCGTGGCTGGCTGGGTCGCCGCCGGACGCGTGGCTGGCGCGGCCTGGGCCATATACGTGAGCATAAAGACGCCGACCAGCGTGGAACCCGTGCGCGAAACGAAAGTTGACATCCCTGTGACTCCTTCCTGTTGTTGACGAAAGCAGCAACGGCAGTGGTCAGTTGCCAGCAAAGGAAACGACAACGACAACGGCAACGAAGGCCCGCCTGAAGATGGCATGAGTAAAGGCGGTCTCCCGGTCGGGCGAGTACACTCTCGTCCGAAAGGGAGCCATGTGAGTAGCTTCCAGGATCGGCCCAGAGGGCCAAGGAGACCGCCATGTACGAATGTAAGGATATCGTCTTGTCCGTCGATTACCATGCCGACAACATCGAATTCCGCTGGTTGGATCTGGCCACGGGGCAGGAACGGACCGGCCACTTGCCCACCAGCAGCGTCGGGATCCGCCAACTGGTGCGGAAGGCCCGGAAGGAACTGGCCCCCGGCGGTCAGGTCGTCTGGCTCATGGAGAGCACCACCGGCTGGGCCCGCGTCAAGGACCTGCTGGACGGCCAAGTCCGCTTCCTGCTGACCAACGTCTTGCGGATGCCGCGGGAGCCCAAGGCCCACCGACGCAAGACCGACAAGATCGACACCGCCCGGCAGTTGCGGGAGTATCTCAACGGTCGCTTGCCGACCTCCTTCCAACCGTCCGCCGAGTGCCGGCGGTTGCGGCGGCTGGTCGATATGCGGCAGGACCTGGTCGAACGCCAGACGGCGATCAAGAACTGGATCGGCAGCCTGCTGCATCATGAGACCTGGCAAGATCGGCAGAACCTCTGGTCTCGAGTGGGACGCCAACGGCTGGCGGCGATGGCCTTGTCGACCAGCGACCGGTTGCTGGTCGACCTGAAACTGCAGGAGTTGGACCTGCTGGCCCGCCACCTCCAGCAGATCGAAGCCCAGATGCAAGCGGTCTGCGATCGGCAGGCCGACGCCCAGCGGCTCGATCAGGTCCACGGGGTCGGGATGGTCACAGCCGTCTCGTTGCTGGCGCACATCGGCCCGATCGAGCGCTTCGCCAACGCCGAGCAGTTGATCTCGTACGCCGGGTTGGCTCCGGGTGTCCAACGGTCGGACAAGACCTCCCGGAACACCTCGATCGGCGGCGGAGGGACCGACAGTCACCTGCGGTACCTGCTGATCGAGGCGACCACGTGGCTGTGCCGGATCCCGCGATACCGGGCGGCCTACGAACGCGTGGTGGGCAAGCGGGGCCGCAAGATCGCCCGGATCGCCGTGGCGCGGATGTTCCTGCGGAGTCTGCACAAGATGCAACGGGACCAGGTGCCGTTCCATCCGGGCTTTGTTCCGCCACCCGGTGCAGACCCGGGACCCGATCGGGCGGGACGGCAAGAACTCGGGGGCTCCGCCCCCGAACCCCCGGCTTCTTTCCCCTCCTGTGGACAACGGCCTCGTCCGCTGCGCGGGCGTTGTGAGCCGGTCGTGGCGGGGAGGTAAGGCCGGCAGTACCATAAGATCGCGGTGGCCAGCACGACCACCGGGAGGGCGGCAGCACCGCCCTTGACCAAGACCACGCAAAATCTGGAGAGGTCCAATCGGATGGAGCGGACAAGACACGGCGAGCATCCGTTCCGCATTCGGGCGAGCCAGAGCCGTAGGCTTGACCCAACTCCTGAAGAATATGCCGCCGCTGTCTCCCAAACCATCATCGGGCCATGACCCGCCAATAGAAGGATGAACCGCTTCGCGGTTGGCTCTCTCAGAAATCGCGAACTGTTGCCTTGACATACGGCCTTTACTCATAGAAGGCGGTACTACAAATGCCGGCTCCAACCCGCGACTCCGAACGCCCGCTGAAGCGGGGATTCCGAACGAAGGCGTGGCGCCAGCTCGGTGGACTTCTGATACTCCTTCTACCGGCCCGCGGATGCCGCGGTTGCGGCCGGTTGCGTGGTTGCCGGTTGTATCGCGGCTGGTCGCGTCGTCGCTGGCTGCGAGGCGTCCGGCTTGCCCAGTGCCTTGACCAGTTCGGCACGGATGTCGGTGTTCAGGGAACTGCCGCCGATGATCCGGCCTTCGGGGTCGACCAGCACCTCTACCGGTACCCACGTGATGCCGTACTCGCCGAGGGTCGCCGCGCCGCCTGCAATCCCCAGGTGTGCCAGCACCCCGGGCATTCCGTTCAGCGTGGCAAAGCTCTTCGCATCCTCAGGCTGCGGGTCCAGGCTCAGGCTCACGACCGACAGCCGGTCGTCGCCAGCGTAGAGCCGCTGGAGATGCTTCAGGCGGCCCATCCCGTACAGGTCTTCATCCCAGGCGGCCCAGAAGCCCAGCAGGACGTACTTGCCGCGGCACTGGCTGAGGCTGAAGGTCTGGCCTTCGACCGTCTTGCAGGTGATCGCCGGCGCGGCCTGGCCGGCTTTGATCGGATGGCTCGGCTTGACGGCGATGGTGCCCAGGTCGAGCGGGCTGGGTGAATCGCCATCGCTGCCCGTGACCTCGAACTCCTGCAGGACCGTGCCGGCCGAGGTGGCCTCGATCTTCTGGTCGTCCTTCTCCGAGAAGTTCGCGAAAAGCACGTATCGTCCGGGCGGGAGGTTGCTGGTCTCGAAGGCGCCGTCATCATCCACGCCGAACACGTAGGAGCGGCCCGCAAGGCGGTACTTCAGGCCCTGCTCGCTATGCCGCCAGCCGTCGTACCAGGCCTGCAGAGCCTGCGAGCCGGACGGCAGGGACTCCGGCACCTTCGGGCCGGTTCGTGTGCGCTGGATCGACGCATCGGTACCGTCCCACTGGACTTTGCAACCCGGCGTCGGCGTGACGTGGAAGCGGCCCTTGACCGGCCGGCCCGGCTCCTCGAAGTCCAGGCGGGTCGTCTGGCCGGGCTTTACCTCGATCGTGCGGCGGCAGCGGATGTACTTGCGGGTGTTCTCGTTCTGCGCCCATTCGATCGTGTGGATGCCGGGGGCCATCCGCTCGATCGTGAAGTGCCCGGCCTCGTCGCTGACCGTTCGGAAGTAGCACCCGGCTGGGAACTCCCTGTCGGTCAGGCGACCCATCGTGCGGATCCAGAATTGCTGGGTGCCCAGGGTGCGGCTGCCGCAGCGGGCGAGGCCCTCGATGCGACCCCAGGGCTCGAGCCGGATGCGGTGGGCCTTCTCGAAGGCCCGCTGGCGGACGGAGGCGAAACCCCGGTCGTGAGCAGCCAGGAGCGTGTAGTCATCGATCTGCGGCGGGAGGTGGAAAAGGCCTTGGGCATCCGTCGTGGTCACCAGGGGGCCGAAGTCGCGGTTGATCCGGCCGTTCTCCAGGCGGATCGGCTCGGACAGCGAGGTCACGGCGACCTGCACCTCGGAAAGTGGCTGGTCGTCGAGACCGAGAACTACGCCGGTGATGTCCTCCCCGTAGACGAGGGCGAATTCGAGCGGCGACGAGGGGATCTGCTCCAGCGGAGACGAGATGCCCGGCAGGTAGCCTTCGGCCTCGACACGGACCTGGAACGGGCGGTAAGGCCTCTCCGTTTCGAGGGCGAACGCGCCATCTTTGCCGGCGGCTGCATCGTAGCGGTCCCACCACGTGATCCCGTCGCCGCGCTCCCTGCCGAGGAAGGCCTTGAAGGTCGGGACGGGCTGGCCGCTGGCGGCGTCGACCACTCGCCCGGTGATCTTCACCTTCTTCTTCAGGACGATCACGCGTTCGTCGGGGCCGGCGACGACGTTCTGCACCCACTCGGACTCCCGACCCTCGGCGTCGACGGATAGCCAGAACGCATCGACCGGCGCCTCATCCCACCGGAAGCGGCCCTGCATGTCTGTCTTGGCATTCCAGTCCAGGTAGTACCCGCCGCGCCACTGTCTCACGCCCACCTGGGCCTGCGGGATGGGCTGGCCGCTCTCATCGACCACGCGGCCTTTGAGGACGCGGGCGGCCTGGAGCTTAAACTCCACCGGATGCGGGTTGGGCTGCACGTCGACCTTCTTGAGGTCAGGCGCGCAGCCGGGCCCGCGGGCCACCAGTGTGATCTCGCCGGGCTTGAGGTTGCGGAGGCGGAAGCGTCCATCTCGATCGGTCGTGGCAACGTCGCTGCGGTCGCGGCTGATCGTGGCGTCCTTGACGGGGTTGTCGTGCGGGCCGAGGACCTTGCCTTCCAGGTTGATGCCCTGCTTCATGACGAACACGGCGGACTGGTCCCGGAGCTGCTCGATCGGCGCGGTGCGAACGGGCCGGTCGTCGCTGATGTAGTCGGGGTGGACCAGCCAGAAGTGCAGCGGTTCGCCAGGCGGTACGGCTTCCATCCGCCACGTGCCTTGCCTGTCGGTGCGGACCCGCAGGGACCACATGGCCGGCTCGGGCGTATCGGAGGTCGAGCCGGCCCGGTCGTTGGAGACCAGGACGAGCGCGTTGCGAACGGGGCGGTCGCGCTCGTCGCGGACAGACCCGCCGATCGTGATGCCGGTCTGTAGCGGCCAGGTGTAGCGCTGCGGCAGCGGCCGGCTGCGTTCCACGTCCCAGGACATGTCAGTCGGCACGAACCCCGCGGCCGAAACTTCGATATTGACGTACTGCAGCTGACCACCGGGGATGCGGACGGTGCACCGCCCGGTCGTGTCAGTCGTAAGATCGCGTCTGCCCTGCTTGCCCGAGGACCACCCGCCGATGTAGCAGGCGACCTGCACCTTCGCGCCGCCGACGGGTCGCTTCGTCTCGCCGGCCACCACCTGCAACTCCATGGTCCGCCACGACTGGCGGCTGAAAGCGAACGGCTCGGCCTGCGGCTGCGACCAGGCCAGCCCCCCCGGCGGTTCGGCTGCGAAGATCCTCTCGCCGCGGTCGGGCAGGGGGTTGTAGGCCTGCGCGCCGGTTGCCGCGTCGAGGTCGGCTGGCGGCGGGAGGATGGTGTTGGACCCGGCGGCAACGTTTGCGGTGTAGGACCCGAAGGCCGGGATGTAGTAGGTGTCCTCGGGGACCTGGATCGTCCCGCCCGGGTTGTCCAGCACCACGCACGTGTTGGTGCCGAACATGGCTAGCCGGTCCTGGTGCGGTACCTGGTTCAGGTGGACCGTCGCCATCGGGATGCTGGCCGGTGTGAGCTCCAGCGTTACGCCGCCCTCGGCCTGGCTGGCGCTGACCTCGTAGGTCCCCGAGTCCAGCACCAGGTACCGGGTGTCCAGCGCCCGTACCGAACCTCCCTGGCCCAGCCAGCCGTTGGGATCGCCCGGCAGCAGACTGCGTTTCGCCGGGTCGGCCGATCACCAGGTAGTCGCCGCGGACGGCGGCGGCGTCATCGCCGGGGGCCATCTGGTTGATCCGGTCGAGTTCGGCGCCGTGGCGGTCGGTCACGCTATTGTTCCAGGTGCCGTCGATCATGGCCACGGGTACAGGCTGGCCGGCCACCCGGATCGTGCCGACCGCCCACTGCGCGGGGATCAGGTTGAGCACGTAGTCAGTCCCGGCTGCGCCGGTCGAATCGCGTTCGACGAAGACCTGGGCTTTCGGACCGCCCTCGGCGTCCCTGCGCGGGATGCCGACCGCGTCGAAGTAGCCCAGCAGCGGCCGGCCGCCTAAGCCTGTCTTGCGGTCGGACGGGGCGACCTTGTAGGCCGTCGGGTTGGCGAAGTCGCCGTCGGCGGCGTCGATGTAGAGCGTGTCGTAGCCGGTCCCCGTGCCGCCGGACTCATCCAGGATGGCCTGCATCCGCAGCGGGCTGTTGCCGCCGTCGACCAGCAGGGGTTTGGCGGATTTGCAGAACGGCCGCGGCTCGGTGGGACTGCCCGTCAGCCGCTGGGTGTTGTAGTAGTCGGCGAACTCGGCGGGGAACTTCTGGTACGTCAGGTTGGGTCCGGCGGCCTGCGGGCCCTGGGCGACTGTCGGGTCCTGCTGGGCGGTATCCTGTCCGCCCCCGGTGGTCTGGGCCGCGACGGGCAAGACGCCTGCGACCACAATGAAGAGGATTCGCGAGATCGTCGCTGCGGCCGCGGGCATCGGTGCGGCTCCTTGGGTTGGGCACGGTGCCTGGTACGCCAGCGGGATCGGAGGAGGTCGATGGCCAAAGGTGTTCTATAGCCAATGGTGCAATCGGTCGGTGGCCCGCTGGCGTACCAGTCATCATGTCACGATCAGGGTGAGTGCAGTCGCCGGCCGGATCGCGCTGCGCCGGCTTGCGTCTTAGGGCTGGTCACCTCCCGGTTCTTTCTGCTCGTTGTGGCTCTCCAGCAGGCTCCGGAGCTCCGCAAGTTCCTCAGCCGACAGGTCGCTCTTTTTCACCAGGTGCATCAGCAGGGGACCGGCCATGCCGGCAAGGGCGTTCTCCAGGAGATTGTCGGCCGCCATCAGCAATGATTTCATCGCCGGCTGGGCGGGGCGGTAGACGAAGCTGTTGCCGGTCCTGCTGGCCTTGAGGTGGCCCTTTTCCACGAGGCGGTGCAGCAAGGTCTTTACCGTGCTGACAGCCCAGCCGTGGCGTTGGCCGGCCTCCTGGCAGACATCGCGGGCCATGCAGGACTTATTCCGCCAGATGATCCGCATGATCTTCCACTCGGCGTGGGTAAGGGCATCAGGATTGTCCGGGGCCATACGACGTTTCCTCTAGACATCGCGTCACAGTCACGTCTCTACGTCTACAAATGTAAACATGGCAGCCGGACATGTCAAGCAGAGCCTCTGTCGCTTGGGCCACAAATGTGCCCAGGCCGTTACCCGTGACCCGTGACCCGATCCCCCCGTCCTAGTCCTCCGCCCGCAGCGAAACATCCAACGCCACATCGCCGTTCGCTCCGGTGAATGCCTTGGACATGGTGGAGTAGTACCCCGGGGCCTCCAACCGCACCCGGTACTGGCTCGAAGGCTGGGCCACCTGCAGGCTGAACGCCCCGTTGGTGCCGGTGGCGGCTGCCTCGCCCAACCACCGGTAGATCCCGGGGACGTTCACGGTTACTCCCGGCGTGACCGTGAACGAGGAGATGGGTTGGCCCGTGGCCGCGTCGGTCACCCGCCCGCTCACCGTCAGGTGCGAGCGTAGCGTGATGATCTGCTCGAACCGCTGCGGGGCGATCTGGATCCGGTCGATCGGCATGAAGTCTTTGGCCGTGACGCTGAAGACGGCCTCGTCGGCCGGGGCCTCCTTCCAGGTCCAGCGGCCCTCGCTGTCGGTGTTGGTGTTCCAGAAGATATTGCGGGTGCCACGCCAGGACACCAGGTTTACCTGGGCCTGCGGCACGGGTCGGTTGTCCTGATCGACCACGCGGCCCCGGATCAGGTTGCCGGGACCGAGTTTGAAGTCCACCGGCTTCATCTCCTCTTCGATCTTGACCGTCTGCATCTCGGGGGCCATGCCGTTGGCGCGGGCGGTGACGTTGAGCCGGCCCGGCGCGAGGTTGCGGATGCGGTACTGGCCCTTCTTGTCGGTCTTGGCCGGGGTGAAGTTGCCGTAGTTGACGATGGCGCCGACGATCGGCTTGTTCGTGCGGTCGACCACCTTGCCGGCCAGCGTGACGCCCTGCTTCATGACCAGTTCGCAGGTCAGGTTGCGGAGCTCCTCGATCTTGACCTGGCGGTTCGGGAAGTCGTCGCTGATATGCGTCGGGTGCGACAGGCCGATCATCACCTGCGACAGGTTAGAAGGGGCCGTGTCGCACTTCCACTTGCCGCGACTGTCGGTGTGGATCTGCAGCTGCTGCAGCATGGGGAACGGCGTGCCGCCCTGGGCCGTGTTCGAGGCCGCGAAGAGCTCGACCTGCACCCCGCTGATGGGTCGGCCCTTCTCGTCCCGCACCGTCCCGCCGATCGGCGTGCCCTTCTCCAGAAGCCACGTGAACTGTGTCGGGATCTCCCGGCCGGCCTGCTTCGTCCAGAACATGGCTGCCGGCACGTAGCCCTTGGCCTCGCAGATCGCATAGACGTTCTCGGGGTCGGCAGGCAGCGGGATCGTGCACCGGCCGGACGAATTGGTCACGACCCTGCGGGTGCCGGACATGCCCCGGCACGCGCCGTTGTTAGAGAAGCTGTAGACGGTGAAGGGCGCGCCTGCGACCCAGGCGCCGTTCTCCGCAACCGCGTAGATCTCCAGCGCGGACCCGCCCGCCTGGCCGGGGTTCACGAACGAGAACGGGTGGTTCCGGGCCTGCGACCAGCGGATCGCGTTGGTGGTGCCCAGTTCTCCGCCCGGCGGCTCGGCGGAGTAGATCATCTGGTCGCGGTCGGCCAGCGGGTCGTAGTCGTGTACGTTGGCGGCGTCGATTCCCGGCGGGGGCGTCAGGACCGCCCGACCCTGGGCCGGGGCGTCCAGCGTGTAGGAGCCGAACATCGGCACGTAGTACGTATCGCCGGGGACCTCCACACAGCTGCCGTGGTTGTCCAGGATTACGCACGCGTTGGTGCCGTACATCGCGACGCGGCCGGTCGTGCTCGGCAGATAGCTCAGGTCGACCGTCGAGGTCGGCACGCCGACGGCCGGGACCATTTGCAGGTTTACGCCCTGTTCGTTCTGGTCGGCCTGGAGCTCGAACATGCCGGCGTCGGTGACCAGGTACTGCGTGTTCAGCGCCCGCATCGAACCGGTCTTTCCGAGCCAGCCGTTGGGGTCGCCTGGCTGCAGCGACGTCTCGCCCGGTTTGCCGACGATCAGGTAATCACCCCGGACGACGGCGAAGTCATCGCCGGGGGCCGCCTGGTTGGCCCATCCCGGCCTGGCGCCGCCTCGGGTGGTAGCGCTCTCGTCGAAGTTGCCGTCGACCATGGCGATCGGAGTCGGCTGGCCGTTGATCTGGACGGTCCCGACCGCCCACTTCTCCGGGATGAGGTTCAGCAGGTACTCGGAGCCTTCGATGCGGTCGGGGTTCTGCTCGACGTACATTTGCACGTGGATCGTGCCTTCGGCACTGCGGTGCCTCTCGACCGGGACGCTTTCGAAGTAGCTGACCAGGGGGTGGCCTTCCAGGCCGGTCTTGCGGTCGGTCTGGCCCAGCTTGTGAGTCTCCATTTCGCTGAAGTCGCCGGCGCCGCTGGTGTCAATGTAGAGCGTGTCGTAGCCCGTGCCGGTGCCGCCGGACTCATCCAGGATCGCGTTCATCCCGTACGAGAGCTGGCTTTCGATCCGCAGCGGCTTCTGCGACTTGCAGAACGGCTGGGGGTCGGTGGGGTTGGCCAGCATCCGCTGGGTCGTGTAGTAGTCGGCGTACTCAGCGGGGAACTTCTCCCACTTGAGGTTCGGCGCGGGACCGGATGCCTCGCCGGCCGGGGTCGCGTTGGGGTCATTCGGATCGGCTGGAGGCTGGCCGGCCTGGACCACCCCGCCCTGGGCGGTTGCGTCCTGGGCCGGGGCGTTCTGCGCCGGGTCCTGGTACGCCTGGGCCAGGCAGAGGCAGGGGATCGCCGTGACAGACTGCCACCAGCAGCAGGCAAAGCAGGCGGCGGAACGCCCAACGACGGGCGGGACAGGTGACCTCCACGGTGCTCATCATGGCCAGCTCCTTTGCGGCATCACCGATTCTCGGCGGACTCCACAGATAAGACGCTTTGGCGCCCCGGCTATTCGTAAGAAAAGCGTGTCCCGCGCCGGCTCGCCCTGACGGGGCAGAACGTCTCCCAGGAGATTGTCGTCGGCCGGGGGGATATCTTTCCCGGGTGCCGCAACATTGCATTGTGTTCCTGGAAGGCGCAAGGCGTGCCTGTGTCTACAAATGTAGTTGGTTGGCCCGCGTACGTCAAGTACAATCCGCAGCCGGCGCGGGTCGTTCTGCCCTCGCAGTGCGATTTTCCGTCGGATTTTGTCGGGTTGGACTTGCCAGCGGGCGAAACCCCTGGCAGAATGGCCCCCGCTTGGGATCGCCGTAGTCTGGCGAACAAGAGGAGTACCCATGACAAGACCGCATGTGTTGTTCTGCGGACCGATCGTCCTGGCCCTGCTGCAAGGTTGTTCCCCCCCGGCAAACTTCGACCTCAAAGATGTCACTGTTGATGCCGCGCCTGCCCCCGGTGGATGGCGCTTCGCCGTGATCGGCGACACCCGCGGGGCGCTGGGCAACGTCAATGACGCCGCCGCCGGCGCGATCGCGGCGGCCCTGACCGGCGAATACGTCGACGCCGTCCTGGTCACCGGCGACTTGGTCAACGGCACCGCGGCCGGCCTGCAGCGGGAGACTCCAGCAGTGGCGCCAGGTCATGGCCCCGATCTACGACGCCGGCATCAAGATCTACCCCGTCCCCGGTAACCACGAGAATGTTGGCATGCCCGATGCCTGGCGGGCCGCCTTTCCCGAACTCCCCCGGAACGGCCCGGCCGACCCGGCCGACCTGAGCTACTCCGTCGTCCACAACAACGCCCTGTTTGTCGCGGCCGACGAGTACGTCACCGGCCACCAGGTCGACCAGGCCTGGGTGGACGGGCTGCTGACCGACCCCAATCGGCCCGCACACGTCTTCGTCTTCGGCCACGAGCCGGCCTTCCAGGCCTACCATACGACGACGCTGGCCATGCACGCGGACCTGCGCGACGCCTTCTGGAACAGCCTGGGGGCAGCCGGCGCGCCGATGTACCTGTGCGGCCACGACCACCTCTACGCCCGCGCAGGCATCCTCGACGCCAACGGCCACGAGGTCCAGCAGCTGATCGTCGGTACGGGCGGCGCACCGTTCTACACGTTCCAGGCGTACGCCGATCCTCGCGTCCAGCCGATCTTCCACGACTTCGATCACTACGGCTACCTGCTGGTGGAGGTCGATGGCAGCACGGTCAACGTGCAGTACAAGGCCCAACTCGATCCGGCCAAGCCGCTGGAGTTCACCACCATCGATCAGGTGACCTACCCCGCCGCCGCGCCGGCCACGCAGCCGTGATGGCGGGTCGCTGTACGCCGACGCACCCTCGACTTACACTAGGGGCCGTCGTCCGCCGGCCAGGAACGGATCGATTCAGCCGGCGGCGCTGACGCCGGCCTGCGCAATGGGTCGGGCGTGAGGCGATGCCGATGACCTGCAGCCGTGACCTGGACATGAGGCACCCCGGGTTCGCCGGGCGCGAACGGGACCGTATTCGCTTCGCGTCCTGCTGCCCGCGCCTCTGCTGCCTGGTCCTGGCGGCCGCGGCGACATGGCCCGGGGCGGTCCGGGCGGCTGATCCGAAGGTCACGTTCCTCCGCTGTGAGCTTCCCTGGGATTTCGGCGAGCGCCAATACGCCAACGTCAACGGCGACGGCCTGGTCGACCTGTTGGCCATCGCCGATGACGGCCTTCATGTCTTCCTCCAGGATCGTGAGAAGGGCTTCACCACCCAGCGGCAGATCACCTATCCGACCGGCAAGAAGGCCTGCGTGTTCTGGCCCGCGAAGATCGGCCCGGCGCAGCCGCCCAGGTACTGATGCTCACGCCCCAAGGCCTGTCGGCGATTCGCTTCGACGACGCCGGTGCCCATGAAACGCCGCTGATCGAGTGCCCGACGATCGTGCCGTCCGCCGAGTCGGCGATGGTCTTCTTCCCCCTCTGCCTCAAGACCGGTAGCGACTACCCGCTGCTGCTGGTGCCGGCGGAATCGGGCCTGCAGGTCTGGCGGCACGAGGGAAGGGCCTGGAAGCTCGACGGCACGATCGCCGAAGGCCTGCAGTCCACCGTTACCGGGCCTTTTGGTGACGTGGCGTACCGGCTGTACCGTTTCACGAACCTGGCCATCGGCGACGTCAACGGCGACGGCCGCGACGACCTCGTCATCCGCCAGGTGATGCCGGACCGCGACCAGCTGCGCCTGCGGGTCTACCTGCAGGATGCCGACGGACGCCTACCGGCCGAGCCGTCCCGCCAGTTCGACCTGACCTGCACGGTCGATGACTGGGTCTGCCTGCAGGACATGAACGGCGACGGCCGGCTTGACCTGGTCAAAAGCAGCCTGGGTCCGCTACCCGGTGATCATGCCGGGGATGTGGTCGGGCAAGGTGATCGTCCGCGTGTACCTGGCCGACGCCCGCGGCGACTGGCCCGCCGAGCCCACCTACATTTTCCGCAAGCACGACTGGCAGGCGCCGATCCCGATCGTGGACATCGACGGGGACGGGCGGCTGGACCTGGTGCTGGGCTTCTATTTGTGGAAGGGCCGCGAGGAGATGACCGACGCGATCGAGTCTGGCGCCTGGTCTTCGATCTGCGGGTATACATGGCCGCCGCCGACGGCCGCTACCCGGCTGAGCCCACGTTTGTCCAGAAGGTGGCCGTTTGCACCCACGGCATCGGCCTGCGGTTTGACTGGGACATCCTTCGCTCGTCCTGGAGCCTGGAGGGCGACTTCAATGGCGACGGCCGGAAGGATCTGCTGGTCCGCAGCGGCAAGGACGAGGCGTCGGTGTTCTTCTTCGAGTCTCCGCAGACGGGCTTTGCCCGCAAGCCGGGGGTGGTCTTCCGGCTGGGTAGTGACGAGGACGCGTGGCTTGCGGTCCGGGACATCAACGGCGACGGCATCAGCGACCTGATGGCCTACGTGTGGCAGAAGAAGCAACTGATCGTCTTCCTGAGCCGGAGGAAGTAGCCATGCGGATTGACAGGATGGCTGGGTGGCATGGTCCTGACGCCGGTCGTTTGGCGGCAGGGCCATGCTCCTTGCCAGGCGCCATGGCCCTCCAGCCACCGAACGGCCACAGCGCTGGCTGGAGGACCATGCCACCCATTTTTGTCCTGTTCATCCTGTCCATCCCCGTGAATTCCGCCCTCTTCGCGGCGGCGCCGCCTTCGCCGGCCCAGGTGACCTTCACCGGCCAGGTGATCCACGTCGGCAAGCCGGGCCAGTCGGACTGGGGCGTGTCTCCCTCCTGGTGGAACCTCCGGGAGGGCAAGCTGCTCGACATGGTCCTCGTCCAGCCCGACGGCCGGATCGAGATCTTCCGCCAGGGGCCTGATGGCTTCCCCTCCGAGCCGACCCAGGCCTGGCAGACTGCCAGCGGACACGGCCCTGGTCGGATCGATCCACCTGAGCAAGGATGATCCGGACGCCGCGCTCTTCATCTCTACCGCCAGGGGCTGGTTCTACTACCCGCAAAAAGGTGGTGCCTTCCAGACCGACCCGCTTCGGCTGCTGGAGGAGCGGCAGGTCTACGCCTTGGCGACGCTGATCCGCCCGACGGCCGACTGGACTCAGCCGATACGATGGGGCAGGGGACTGCCCTTGCTGCCGGACGATCGGGCGGAGGTGGTGAAACGCCTGCTCGACAACAAGGGCAAGACCGTGCAGGCTCGGCGAGCCGATCCCGCTGAACATGCCGCTGGTCGGACCTGTCGCGCTTCGCCCCCGGCTGGCTGGACTGGTCCCGCTGGGCGCCGTCGGGCTGGAGCCTGGGGGGGCAGTACGGCCGGTGGCTCTGCATGACTACTACCGTCAGCGACCGGCCCAAGGAGGAGTCCCAGCAGGCAAAGCAGGCCAAGGACCCCGTCCAGCGGTTCTACGACACGATGCCCAAGGGCCACCTGGCCGACAGCGAACTGATCCGCAAGGACATCAACGGCGACGGCCATATGGACGCGATCATCTGGACGACGACCACCGAGATCCAGCATCAGACGACGGTACAGGCTCTTCCTGGCTGACGCCGAGGGGCACCTTCACTACAAGCCCGACCAGGTGATCAGGGATAGCGGCATGCCGGCCGGCTGGGATTTCCTGGTCGACATCAACCGCGACGGCAAGCTCGCCCTGGTGATGGTCGAGCCCCGCGACGTGCCCACGTCCATCCGCGCAGCCATCGAGATGCTGGTCTCGGACCAGGCCAACGCGCGGATCACCGTCCGGCCCTTCGAAGGCAAGGGCTTTGCCCGCAAGCCGACCTTCAAACTGGACGTCCGGATGACGCTGACCCGATACAGGGGGGCGGTGATGATCGGGGGTGACTACAACGGCGACGACCGCAAGGATATCCTCGTGTGGCGAACGCCGACCGAGGCCGATGTCTACCTCTCGCGGACCTCCGGCGAGCCGTTCAAGCGCCAGCCGGGGCTGCGCTTCAAGGCGCCGCCGTTCTCATATGTCGACTCGCATGACCTCAACGGCGACGGTGTCGACGACCCGGTCTTCAGCAATCGCGATGACAACGAATACGCCGTCTACCTCTCGCACCGCACCCCACAGGAGGCCCCCGCACGATGAGCACGCAGACCCCGGCCCTGAAACTGAGCCACCTGTCCAAGTCCTTCGGCCGGATCGGGGCGGTGGACGACCTGTCCCTGGAGGTCCATCCCGGCGAGATGGTCGGCTTCCTGGGGCCCAACGGGGCCGGCAAGAGCACCACGCTCTACATGATCGCCGGCCTGGTGGCGCCCGGTGAGGGTAGCATCGAGATCTTCGGCCACGATCTGCGGCGCCAGTTCCCCGAGGCTGTCGCCCACGCCGGGATCATGATCGAAAACCCCGCGCTGTACGATTACCTGTCCGGTTACACGAACCTGGAACTGGCCGCGCGGCTCAAGGGCGGGATCCGGCCCGGCCAGATCGACGAGATCCTCCGCCAGGTGGGCCTGTACGACCGCCGGTACGACAAGGCCGGTACGTACTCCCAGGGCATGAAGCAGCGCCTGGGGCTGGGCCTGACGCTGCTCGGCGACCCGCGTCTGCTGGTGTTGGACGAGCCGACCAGCAGCCTGGACCCCGAGGCCACGCGGGACATCCTCTCCTTCCTGCGGCGAAAGACCCGCGAGTCCGGCTGGGCCGTCTTCCTGTCCAGCCACCTGCTCTACGAGGTCCAGGAGTTCTGCGATCGGGTGCTCGTGGTCCACAAGGGTCGCCTGGTTGCCGCCGGTGCGGTATCCGAGCTTCTCGCCCCGCGGACCGACCTGGTCCGCGTGACGTTTGCCGGACCCATGCCCGATCGCGAGTTCCTCCGCACCATCGACGGCGGCGACGTGGCCAACGTCGTCTCGCCTGGTACGCTGGAGTTCCACTTGAATGGCTGCGACGCCGGTGCACTCAACGCGCAACTGCTGCGGGCCGGTTACTTGGTTACGGCCCTGGTCCCGCGGCAACGGACGTTGCGGGACTTTTTCCTGACCGTCACCGGAGAGCGGATCGATGACGACAATGCTGCCCCTGCTGCGCAACGAGTGGAGTAAGGCCGTCCGCCGCAAGCTGCCGTACCTGGGCGTGCTGGCTGTGGTGGTCGTGTGCGTACTGTTCTGGGTCGCCACCCGCCAGATCGATCGCCACCACCAGTTCAACGGCTGGAGCTTCGTGCAGTACGAGGCCATCGGCGGGCTGTCCAACGTCGCCTTCATGTTCGTGGCGATCTTCAGCGCTGCCCTGGTGGCCGACGAACGCGGCAGCGGCACGATCCGCGTCGTGCTGTCGGCCCCGCTGCGGCGGTGGCAGTTCTTCACCGCCAAGGTCCTTACGGGATTGGCCTACATGACCTTGCTGGTCGTCGCGGTCCTGGCCATCTCGTTCGGCCTGGGGCTGGCGGGCCACTCCTTCGGCGTTGTGGCCGACGAGGCCGGCGTGATCTATGGCCGCGGCGAGGTGGTCGCCAATCTGGCGCTGGCCGTGGCCCTGGAGTGGCTGTGCTTGGCGGCGGTCGTGTGCTACGGCCTGTTCCTGTCGGTGCTGGCGCGAAACGGCGGGCAGGCCATCGCCGCTGCGATAGGCATTGGCGTGCTGATCGAGGCGACCAAGTCCGTTATCGGCATCCAGCCCTACGTCTTCACCACGTACGTCGGCCAGGCGTGGGTGAAGTTCGGCCAGGTCGCCCAGGGACTCGATTACATGTGGAAGCCCGAGGTCTGGTGGATCGTCCTCGTGCCGGTTGCCTGGTGCGTGGTCTTCCTGGCAGCCGGCCTGCTCATCCTGCAGCGCCGCGATCTCAACGGCTGACCGCGGTGCAGCGGGCCTGGCCCGGCGGCGTCCGGGCGTTCACCAGAATGGTCAGTTCATTCGTTGTCGTGTCATGTGCCACGTTGCCGACCGGGTCGGTCGCCTCGACCGCCACATCGTACGTCCCGATCTTCAGCGCCGGGCTGATCTTGCCGCCGTTGAGTGTCCACGTGCCGTCGCCGTTGTTGACCGTCGAGTACGTCCTGCCGTCCAGGGTCACCATGACCACGGCCGAGGGGTCATCGATCCCGCCCGAGAGCGTCGGCGTGGGATCGCGGGTCTTCGAGCTTCGTGACGATGACTACCGGGGGCGTCATATCGAGGATGAGCGCGCAGACTACCGATTTCGTCGCTACGTTGCCCACCGTATCCGTGGCCGTGACGGCTACATCATACGTGCCGTCGGGCAGCGGCGGGTACGACGCCCGCCAGCGACCACGTCCCGTCGCCGTTGTTCGTGGCGGCATAGAGTCCCCCGGCAATGCCCGCGTATACGGTGGCCGACGGATCGTTCACCGTTCCGGTCACCTTGGTCAAGCTGTTGACCGCCGCCTTGTTGACCGAGACGACCGGTGGCGTCGTGTCGATGACGATATGGTGCTTTGCCGCCAACGTGGCCGTCGGCAGGACGATCTGGCCGACGTTGCCCGCGGCGTCGATGATCTTCGTCCCGGCCGATGCCGTGAGGGCGACCGACTCCAGCGGGTCTGCGTTGTCCCCGGCCTGGACCTGGTAGGTGGCGCTGACCGTGGACAGCAAGGTGAACGGGCCGTACTCCAGCGTCTGCCCCGTATTCAGCTGGAGGCCGAGGGTCCCGTCCACGAGGCTGACCGGCTCCGAGAAGTTCACCGTTACGTCCACGGAGGTCCCGCCCGGGTAGCGGCCGTCGAGCACCTGCGTGCCGATCTCGGTAACCTGCGGCGGCGTGTTGTCCACCAGGACCGCGCTGCTCAGGCCGGCTGTATTGACGTTGCCCTCGGCGTCCTGGGCCGCGCCGGCTGGCACGAGCAGCTGGAACTGCCCGTCGCCGGTGACGTCCGTCACCAGCACGGTGAACGTCCGGGCATCGATCGGCAGGATGGCGATTTGCCCGCCGCTGGTGCCGCTGTGCTGCAGTTGTACGTCGGCCGCGGGATCATCGAAACCGCTGACGGGCTGATCGAATGCCACGCCGAAGAGTATGTTGGCATCGCTCCTGACCGGGCCGGGCGACCACGAGACGACCGTGACGTTCGGTGAGGTCACGCCCGTCGGGTTGTTGTTGGGCGGATTGTTGTCCGGCGTGTCTTGCTGGGCCGGATTGTTGTTTCCGGTCGTGTCCCCCGATGGATTGTTCGTGCAGCCCCCGACGATTGCCAGCAGGATTGCGACTGCTGTGCCCAGGCGATTGCCAGTCACGATCGTTTCCTCCTATGCCGGAAAAGGGAAAGCGAGGAACCTCTCGCGCAAGACTTGCGACCCCCGTATTCAACAATAGGCCGTCAGAATCGCGCAGGCAAAGACAATCCTATGCGCTTGACGAATGCGTGACCGTGCCGCGACGACTGGTCGGCCGGCGGGATCCGTGTTACGCTACCACACGTGCCGCCGGCGGCGCCGCTATGGACGCCCGGCGTCGCGCCAAGATCGATAGCCAAGGAGTCCCGAGATGCGCCCGTACGTGCTGGCCGAAACCAACCTCAAGTCCGTTCGTGAGAACCCGCCCCAGCTGGTTATCCTGCCCTGGGGGGCCACCGAGCCACATAACCTCCACCTGCCCTATGGCACCGATACCCTTACCACCACGCGTGTCTGCGAACTCGTCTGCCAGAACGCCTGGCAGCAGGGGGCGCGGGCCTACCTCCTGCCAGCCGTCCCCTTCGGCGTCAACACCAACACCCTGGCCTTCCCCCTCGTGATCAACATGTACCCGACGACCCAGCTGGCCGTGCTCCGGGATATCGTCGCCAGCCTCAAGTCCGCCGGGGTCAAGAAGCTGCTGCTGGTGAACGGCCACGGAGGCAACGACTTCAACCCGCTGCAGCGGGAGCTGTTCAGTTGCGGGGTGCTCATCGCGGCGTGCAACTGGTACACGGTGTGCGAGGAACGTCGCGCGCAAGACGTTCAGTGAGATCGGCGATCATGCCGACGAGATGGAGACCAGCGTCGGCCTGCACCTGTTCGCCGACCTTATGGCCCCGCTGAGCCAGGCCGATGACGGCCGGACCCGCGTCACGCGCTTCGCGGCCTTCAACGAGGGTTGGGTTAAGATCACCCGCCCCTGGGATAAACTGACCATCAATACCGGCGTGGGCAATCCGCACAAGGCTACCGAAGCCAAGGGCCGCCAATACGTCCAGGCCGTCGTCGACAAACTGACCCCCTTCGTCGTCGAGTTCGCCAAGGCTGAGATGGACCCGATGTTCCCGTACGTCGAGTAGGCCAGCGGTCTGCAGGTAGGTTCATGCCGGGCGCTATGCACCCGCGCCGCTGCGGGAGCATGCCACTGCTCTTCTTGCTGTTATACCAGAATACCCCTGCGTCCTCCGTGCCTCCTCCTCGCCCCTCGTCCCTCGCCCCTTCCCTGAACCCTGTCATCCCCCGCCCGTATCGATGACCTGCCGCCACTGCGGCGAGTTCTGCATCGCGCGAAGGGCCGCTCAGCTGCACAAAGTTGAACAGGAAATGCGCCAGGATCGGCGCAGCCAGTCCCCGCCGTGCGATGAACGTGATCGACAGCACGACCGCCACCGGTACGATCAGCACTACCGCCCAGAGTCCCTCCCAGACGTGCGGGACCGCGAAAAGCACCGCCCCGATAGCGACCGCCCACCCCCAACTGCCCACGATCACCCGCAGCCGCGTCAGCAGAAAACCCCGGAACACGATCTCCTCGAATACCCCCGCTGTAGCCGCGATCCCGAAGATCGCCAGCCACGACGGAGGGCCCAGCAGCTCCTCGATCTGCCGCACCGGGGCCGTCATCGTCTGGCGGCTGGCATGGGTCAATACAGCTGCGGTCAGCGCGGTTACCAGGACGGCTGCGTAGATCGCGAGGGTCGAGGTGATGGCTGCCCCGACCGCGGCAAACGCGTTCTCCCGCCGGATGCCGATGCTCGAAAGCGGTTGTCCCGTACGGTGGATCAGGTAGATCGCCACGCCCGCGACAGCCGCCCAGACCATCGAATTGGCCGCCAGCATGCGACCGGCCGGGACCGGTTCCGGCGCGGTATGGATGCTCCTGCCGATCAACATGGCCGCCGCCTGCGGCACCACCAGCACCACCGCTACCAGCAGGATGTCGCCGAGGGCCTGCAGCCGGGTGATCGGCGCGGGGGCCCACCAGTGATCGTCCGAGGGGACGGTCGGCTGCGCCACAACGACCGGTGGCGGCGACGCCGGCTGCGACGATGCCGGCCGGGCGACTGGGATGGGAGTCCGCTTGTCAGGCGGCGTTTCGGGATGTAGTGGGTTCATGATCGTCTGCTCACTCCGCTCAGTACCTGGCAGATTCTATCGGCAAACAGCCGTCGGGCTGGCGCGCCCGACCCTGGGCATATCGGACATTCAGAATCTTTTGAAATCACCAAAAGTTGTGCTATCCTTGTGGCAGAAGCTGGAGGCACCCTCATGGATGGCCAGACGCGACCGCTGGATGAAGCCAAGGCGACCCTGATCCGCTGCTGGGGCGAGATGGCCCCGTACTGGGGGATCAGCCGGACCATGGCCGAGGTGCACGTCCTGCTCTTCATCTGTGGTGCGCCTCTGTGTACCGACGAGATCATGGCCGAACTGTCGATCAGCCGCGGCAACGCCTCGATGACTCTCCGCAGCCTGCTGGACTGGGGGCTGGTCCGCCGCGTGCACCACAAGGGCGACCGCAAAGACTACTACACCTGCGACGCCAGCGTCTGGACGATCTTCGAGAACATCGCCCGCCAGCGGAAACGCCGCGAGATCGAGCCGATCGTCGACACGCTTGCCAAGTGCCGCGACATGGCCGGCCAGGCTGAGTCCTCCCTCACCGACCCGCAGGTGCGCAGGCCAGGCCCAGCAGTACCGCGTCCGTCTGGAGGAACTGGTGGACTTCCTGAAGGTGCTCAGTCGGCTGTTCGAGTCGTTCCTGCAGGCCGGCCCCGGCGCCCTCCGCGACCTCGTCGCGATCCTGGCGCCGGAAGGCGCACTCAACACCACGGATCGATCATCACCTTGACCTGCCGGTCCCGCGCGCTGGCGAAACCGTCCATCGCCTCGCCCAGCCGGGACAATGGCCAGGTTTGTGTAACGATCGCGTCCACGTCGATCCGGCCCGCCTCGATGATCCGCGCCGCCCGCGAGAGCGTCTTCGGCGGCATCTTCGATGCGATGATGCTGACCTGGCGGTTGTACAGTTCGAACGGGTCGATCGTCACCTTCGAGTTCCGCGGACACACGCCGAAGATCAGGAACTTGCCAGCCGGCCGGACCAGCCGGATCGCCTCCTCCACCGCCCCCGGATCGCCCGAGGCATCCACGATGTAGTCGAAGCCGTCCAGTGCCGCCCGGGCGATCTGCCCGGCCAGGCCGCCGTCAGACGGGTCGAACACCAGGTCCGCGCCGAGCTTGCGGGCCAGGTTGCGGCGCATCGCCACCAACTCGCTGACGGCCAGCGGCGCCAGGCTCCCCCCAGCCAGCAGCTGCGTCCAGAGCAGCCCGACCGTGCCCGCGCCGATGACCAGCGCCGAGTGACCGGGCAGGGGGGCCAATCGGTCGTAGCCGTTGATCACGCAGGCGAAGGTCTCCACCAGGATGCCGGCCTGGGAGCCTGTTCCCGCCCGTAGCGGCACGACGTGCGTGGCTGGCGCCAGGCGGTACTGCGCGAACCCGCCGTTTCGCTTGTAGCCGATGATCTGCAGGTCGCGGCAGAGGTTCGGCATGTTGCTCTGGCAGTAGTGGCACTTGCCGCAGGTGACCACCGGGTCGACCGCCACCACCTGCCCGGCTGCCAGGCCGGACACTTCGCGCCCGACCCGCTCGATGACCCCGGCGATCTCATGGCCGAGCACGACCGGCGGGGCGATCCCGTCGGTGATGTCACCGTGCAGGATGTGGACGTCCGTGCCGCAGACGCCGCAGCCGGTCACCCGGACGAGCACCTCCCCGGCCCCCGGCGCAGTCAATGGCAGGTCCCGGGACTCCATTTTGTGGATCGCGGTGAAGACGGATGCGTTCATGGTATCTCCTGCTGAATCAATTTGTATTGAAATACGTCAACATGAGTATAACCGGTAGTGGCGGCAATTCCGACAAAGGTGTATACTGCGGCTACCGGCACTAAGGCTACACGGAAGGTCTCGAATGCTCACGTGGTCGGATTGGTATTGGCGCCTGTCGCGGTCCGGATATGGGCCGCTGAGCGTACTCTTGGAGTGGTTGCTGATAGGAGCGGTCGTCTATCTGTGCGTGCGGTTCCTTCGGGGGACGCGCGGCAGCCGGGTGTTCGTGGGCGTTATGGTGGTGCTGGTGGGGGCCACGCTGCTGGTCAACCTGGTGGCTGAACGCCTGAACCTCGCCCGCATCAAGGTCCTCTATACGCCGTTCGTGATGGGCATGTTCCTGGTGGCGCTGGTGGTGTTCCAGCCGGAGACTGCGGCGGGGTCTGATGCGCCTGGGCGAGACGCGCTGGCTGCAAGGTCTTACGCACGAGGTGGACCGCCTGATCGACGAGATCTGCCGCGCGACCGGCTACCTGGCCAAGAACAAGATCGGGGCGCTGATAGCCGTCGAGCGGGACGTGCCGCTGGGGCAGATGGCTGGCGCTGGCGTGCGACTGGATGCGGTGGTCACGGCCGAGCTGCTGATGACGATCTTCTGGCCGGGCTCGGCCCTGCACGACCTGGGCGTGATCGTCCAGGCCGGGCGGGTGGCGGCCGCGGGTTGCCAGTTTCCCCTGGTGGAGTCGGAAGAGCTCGAGAGCACCCTGGGCAGCCGGCACCGTGCAGCCGTCGGCCTGAGCCAGGAGTCCGACGCCGTCGTCGTGGTGGTCAGTGAGGAGACCGGGACCATCTCGATCGCCGAGCGGGGGCGGCTGCTGCGGCCGCTGACGGTGGAATCGCTCCGTCGGACGCTTACGGAGATGCTATCGCGCCGCAAAGATGAGCCGGCGCCGGTCGCCCCGGAGACCCGCATCCTGGCCGAGAGCAACTGATCGTTTCATAGTCGGGAGAACAAGCGGCTGTGTGGCAAGACAGGCTCAAGACCGTTTCGATGGTTGTCCTGCTGACGGGGCTGGTCTGGTTCTTCGCTGACCAGGCCGACACCGACAGCAAGACCGTCTCGCTGCACCTGTCTGTCCAGCCGCCGGGCACGGGCTACCGCGTGATGGCCCAGGACCCCGAGCAGCTGCAGTTCGATGTCACCTTCAGGGCTCCGCGCGGCGTGATCCGCGAGATCGAGCAGGAACTGCGGACCCGCCTGCTGAATGCCTCCTTCACCCTGGACAAGCCGCCCGGCGACGCCCGTTTCGCCCACCAGAACTACGAGTCCGCCAAGGTCATCAGCCGAGCTGGACGTCATCCGCCAGCGAGGCCTGACGGTCGTCTCGGCCCAGCCGGCCAGTTTCAGCGTGGACATCGACACCGTCATCAGCCGCCCAATGCGGGTCCGCCCGGAGTTTGGTGAACTGGTCGTCGAGAAGGAGGAGCCCAAACCCGCCACGGTGCACGTGATCCTGCCGTCGCGGATGGCTGACGAACTGGCCGACGACTGGCTGCGGGTCGATGTGGCCCGCTACGTCGATGCCAGCAAGCCGGACGTCTGGCAGACCAAAACGGTGGAGTTGAAGTGGCCGCAGACCGACCCGCGGGCCTCCTTGGTGCACTTCGAGCCGGCCGCCTTCGACCTCCGCATGAAGCTCAAGGACACCACCGAGCAGAAGAAGTTTCAGAGCATGCAGGTGGGCCTGCTGTTCGTCTCCCCGGAGGTGTCCAACAAGTACAAGGTCGAGTACGACTCAGCCGAATTCCGCCCGGACGTCACCGTGGCCGGCCCGAAGCAGGTGATCGACAACCTCAGCAAGGACAGCGTCAAGCCCTTCGCGCTGTACGTGGAAGTCTTCAGCCTCGGACGAGGCGAACGTCGGCCAGCCGATCACCCGCTCGGTCAAGATCCAGGGCCTCGACCCCAGCGTCCGGGTGGTCACGCCGCTGCGGGACGTGCGGTTCACCCTGCAGGAAAAAAGGGCCGCCGGATAGCCTGCCTGCCGCTACCGTTCACTGCCTTGGGCGTCGTTGCATCCCTCGCCCCCCCGCCTCTCGCCCCTTCCATGCTCCACACGGTATAATCCCCTGCGTTACTCGACACGGATCCGGAGCCAGATACGATGAGTACCCAGACAACCGATCTGACCGCCTATGCCGTCGACCTGGCCAAAAACGCCCGCCAGGCCGGCTACCTCATGGCCCAGACTACCGGCCAGGCCCGCGACGCCGCACTGCGCCTGGCGGCGCAACATCTCCGCCAGCTCTCCAGCCGGATCCTCGAGGCCAACGCGAAGGACATGGCCGCCGGCGAAAAGGCCGGCCTGTCCAAGGCCGTCCTCGACCGCCTCAAGCTCGACGAGAAACGCATCGCTGGCATCGCGGCCGACGTCGAGGCTGTGGCTGGCCAGGTCGACCCGGTCGGCCAGATCATCGACGGCTGGGTCCGGCCAAACGGCCTGCGGATCGAGAAGGTCCGCGTGCCGATCGGCTCGGTCCTGATCATCTACGAGGCTCGGCCCAATGTCACCAGCGACGCGGCCGCCCTGTGCATCAAGAGCGGCAACGCCTGCATCCTCCGCGGCGGGAAGGAATCGCTCCACTCCAACATGGCCATCGGGCAGGTCTTCCGCGACGCGGTCGCCGAGGCGCACCTGCCGGTCGACGGCCGTGCAGGTCATCGAGACCACCGACCGCAACCTCGTGCCGATCCTGCTCAAGCAGAACGAGTACATCGACCTGGTCGTGCCGCGCGGCGGCGAGAGCCTGATCCGCGCCGTCGTGGCCGACTCGACCATCCCCGTCATCAAGCACTATGCCGGCAACTGTCACGTCTACGTCGACGCCGGCACGGCAGGGATCGCCGACAAGGTCCGTAGCGTCTGCGTCAACGCCAAGGTCCAGCGGCCGGGGGTCTGCAACGCGGCCGAGACCCTTCTGTTCCACAAGGACATCGCCGCTGCGCTGCTGCCGATGGTCTGCCAGGCGCTGGCGGACAAGGGTGTGCAGGTCCGCGGCTGCGACCGTACCCGCGGGCTGTTCGCCGCCGCCACGCCGGCCGCCGAGGAGGACTGGTACAAGGAGTACCTGGACCTGATCGTGGCGGTGAAGGTGGTGGACTCGCCTGCACGAGGCCATCGACCACATCAACAAGTACGGCTCGCACCACACCGACGCGATCCTGACGCTGGACCTTCCCTCGGCGGACACGTTTGTGGCCGGCGTGGACTCCGCCAGCGTGATGGTCAACGCCACAACCCGCCTGTCGGACGGCGGCGTGTACGGCCTGGGCGCGGAGGTCGGCATCAGCACGGACAAGCTGCACGCCCGCGGGCCGATGGGCGCAGCCGACCTGACGACCTACAAGTACGTCGTGCGCGGGGACTGGCATTTGAGGACGTAGGTGGTCGGAGTGTTCGTCGTTGCCGTTGCCGTCGACTAGCCCGAAGCGTCAGTGAGGGTATCTGTTGCTGTTGCCGGGTACCATGCTCCTGCGCCGTTGCAGGAGCACGTTCCACAACCGGATGTGGCAGGAAACGAGCGGAGAAGCCGCGTGGACCCGGTGGTTACGCAGGACAGTCAAATGCAATCCCCCGATCCGCTGATGCTGGATCGCTGCCCCGAGTGCGGCTATCTCCTGACGGGCCTGCCACGGGAGGGTCGCTGTCCGGAGTGCGGGTCCGACTATGATTCGTACCTGATCGTGCTCTGGGGGTGGGCATGCGGGAAGCGGGCCAATGATGCGAACACCCGCCACATGGTCGGCGGATGGGTGAGTATACACCTGCGCCTTCTCATCTTCGCCCCGACGCTGTTCTCGGTCTGGGTTGCCAGCGCTGGCGTGACCTCTTCGGTCGTGGTTCCCCTGGCGGTGGCAGACTACCATCCTGGTGTTCGTGCTGCTGAGCATCCACCGGCGCCGGCGGCTGCTGGAGGACCGACCCGCACCCGTGCAGCTGCGACTGACGCCCGAGGGTTTCGGCCAGCGCGACGGCATCGGGCCGGTTACGCTGAACCGTTGGGACGGTCGGATGAGGTTGTACGTCCGGTACGGTCGCAGGGGCCGTTGCCGGATCCGGTCGTACACGTGGTATACACTCGCACCGCGCTGACCAGCCGCGGGGAGGTCGTCGACTTCGAGTTCACCTGCGACCAGCAGTCCGCCGAGCGGATCAAGCAGCGAGTGGATACGCTGTATCAGGCCGCCCAACAACGCCGCTGGATCCATCGGCTCTGCCGGAAGAACCAGCTGACGCCCGAGGAAGCCGAGCAACAGGTCGCCAGGATCCGCCAGCGGATGCAGCAGCAGGGGCTCTGGCGGCGAGGACGACCGGACCAGGCCTGAACCAGGCCATGGGCGCATCCGCGGCTTCCGCGACTCAACACGACCTGGCTCGCAGATGGGCAAGGGCCCTTACGCCCGTCGCCGGCCGAGCACTCTCAGACCCATCAGCTGCAGGAGGATAACCGGGAACATCTGGGCCACTCCGGCGCCGCAGCCGCCGTGGCTGGTCGGCTGGTCCGTCGTGTTCCCCGAATTGTCGCCGGTGGAGCTGTTGTCGCCGGACGTGCCGCTGGTATCCGGAGTGACGGGTCCGGTGGTGAACGAGAAGGACAGGGTCGCCGCCGCGGGGCCGATGTTGTGGATTGTCACGTTGGAGGGCGTCCCGTTCCACCAGTCGGAGCGGGGGGTGCTCGTGGGGCTGAACACGGCGCCGGCCCCCGCGTAGAGGTCCTGGCCGTCCGCGAAGAGGTCGTTCTTCTCGAGGTGGCGCTGGCCATCGGCCTGCACGAGACTGACCATGTAGTGCATGGTGGCCGTGCCCTGCTGCTGGGTGTTATCGTCCTTGGTGAGGTCGACGTGCCAGATCGCCAGGCCGGCGCTGGGGAGGTTCGCGTCGCGCCCGGTCTGCTCGCGGTTCTCGAGCATGAAGTATTCCTTGGCCAGGGCCGGATTGGCGAATTTGTAGACCAAGGTACCGCCGGCCGCCAGGGTCAGGCCATCCTGTGTGCCGGCCAACACGTGAGTGTCGGTCCAGCCGTTCATGTCCTTGAGCACGGCACAGGGGGGCGGCGGGTTGTTGTCGTTCGTGTCCAGGGAAATGCCCATCACGCAGTAGAAGCCTACGCCGCCACCGACGCCGTCCGTGTCGTAGAGGTCCGGCCATTCGCAGACGGAGTGGCCCATCTCGTGGCAGAGGGTCTGGATCGCCGGGCGGCTGCCCAGGTCGAGCACGATGTTGTTCCAGCCTTGCACGCCGTTGGCCTGGAAGGCCGTCCCCTGACCGCCGTGGGGCCAGAGCCCGCCCGTGCCGGTTCCCGCGTAGAGGCAGATGATGCTGTCGATGAAGCCGTCGTTGTTGGCGTCGAACTGGCTGAAGTCCAGGCCTTCGGCGTTGAGGGCGGTGAGGGCCTGCGTGACGAGCTGGTCGACGAGGTTATAGGAGCCGCTCTCGTAGTAGGCTTTGTTGTTCGGTGCGCGGAAGTACTTCGTGGGGACATAGTGGTGCAGCAGGAGCTTGCCGTAGGAGGCGTCGCGGTAGTAGTCGCGCAGGGAGCCGTTGTTGCCGTAGCCGGTGTAGCCGGTCTGGTTGAGGAGCCGGTCGACCTCGCTGGGCGAGATCGTGCCCGGATCGTCCGGGAAGTCCACCAGGACGCATACGCCGTTGACCTGGCCGGTCTTGGTCGACACGGGCGTGCCGCCGCCGGCCAGGACCGCCGAGGCCCGCACGACCCGGGCGACGTGGGCCGCGGCCCGGTGCGTCTGGACGGTCCGTGGCGCAGCCCGCAGGTGCAGCGCAAGACCGAGGTCCGCGCCGCCAGCCGCCGCGGTCGCTACGCCGGTGGAGGCCAGGTCCTGGCCATCGGGCGAGGGTCTCGCGTAGCAGACAAAGCCCGTCTCTGTGTCGCGGATGAGCGTGTAGCCGTCCAGCGATTCCATTACGGAGGCGTACTCGTCGCCCCACACGCGGACCTGCAGCGATGTCCCGTCGGGCTGGTGCACGGTAACCAGCGCGCCGTCGACGGCATGTCCGTATGCAGCTGGCGCCGCCGCGATGGTCGTTAGTGCGATGACGGCTGCAATCCAGCTATACCCCGCGGTGCCTCGGCGAGTTCTGCGATCGATTGTCATGGGATTCCTCCGGTACTGCCGCGTGCTCTCGGCAGCGCCCTACTGAGTTGCATCGGCAAGAATCGGCGTGCGGACAAGCCATGATCTCGGGTAGAGGCCAACGGCATTGGGTCAACGGCCACGGCCGGGGGCGGTGAGTGCCACATGGTCTTGCCCCAGCGCAGGACTGCGGCAGCCGGCAAAGGAACACGCCCGCAAACGCCGCAAGCGTGGCACCTCGAACCCGACAACTGCAACCCGATAGTCGGAACCCGGCCCCCGATGCCCGGCCCCCGATCCCCGTACATCCGCCCCTGAACCCCGAACCCCGAACTCTGAACCCTGAACCCTGAACCCTGAACCCCACCCTTCGACATCCGACCCCCGAATCCCGTGCCGTCACCCCAGGTACACCCGCGACCCCCGCTTGATGGCTGGCGGATTGTGGAGATTCTCCCGCAGCTGCTCGGCATCGACAGCCAACAAGGGGCTGATTTCGATCGTCGCGTCCGGCTCGCCGTCGCTGCGTCGCGGCACGGCCACCCCGCCCTGCTCCAGCCAACGGGCAAAGCGGCGGACCTGGTCGCGGCGGCTGGTGTCCACCGAGTCGACGCCCGTGGCGTTCTTCACCGGGCTGAATTCCTCCTCGCGGAGCGTTTGGAGGATCAGGGGGTTGGCGGCCATCGGGATCGCGTCGAAGATGAACGTCTCGAGCTTGATGGCGTTGGGCTCGGATGGCTCGACGAGCCGGCCGCTCCCGGTATCCACGTAGGGTACCTTCTTGACCGCGCGGTGCCAGGGCAGTTTGAACCGCGCCTCGTCAGCTGTCAGGTCCTCGACGAACCGCCGACTCAGCACGTGGATGGCGATGCTGCCGGCGTTGAACGTACGAGCGCCGTCGGGGTTCCTGGCGGTGGCCAGGTCCTTAGGCAGGTCGCTGTACTCGACGACGAGCACCTTGCCGCCGACCAGGGCGAAGTTGCCCACGCGTTCGAAGTCGTCCGCCTTGAAAAGCATCTTGCTGGACATCTGGCTCTTCTTCATCGCGTGCAAGCCGACGAACAGCGGGTCGATGCAGTGTACGAGTGGGTTGTCCACCTGGAAGCAGGAGATGTGCTCGATCCCCGCTGCGACCATCTCGTCCAGACACCCGGTTCGCCGCAGGGCCAGCAGCGTTCCGCCGTGGCCGTCGGGCGAGAGCGCCAGTCGGTTGCGGGTAGCCAGCAGGATCTTGCCATCCGGCGAGAAGGCCGGCATCACCCCCTGGGTGAAGAAGCGGACCTGGCCGGGCTGCAGGCCGAAGTACGAATGTTCCGCGAGGAACTGGCGGGTCTCCTGGTCGTTGGCTGGGCTGGTCATGATGAACCAGCGGATGGCCGCGCCGCCGTAGCGCTGCTGCGTGCCCAGGATGTTCTCGGCGAAGAGAGCAAAGAGCGGCTTGTTGCGGACCGGGCTGATGGTAAAGACGCCCTTGGGGCCGGCAAAGCCTAGGCGCGTCCCTTGCCCGCCGGCTACCGTCAGGGCCGCCACACGGCCCTGCTGGATCAACTGCGTGCCGAGCCGGGCGGCGTCGGCGTAGGTGCCGGCCAGGTCGATATCGGGCACCGCGGGGAAGTAGGGCGCGGGCTGCAGCTGCGACAGGGGGATCTGCGGCGGGTCGTTCTTGAGCACGTTCTGCTGGACGAGCTCGCGGATGGCGGCTGGGGACGGAAGCTGTTGCAGGTCAGCCAGCAAGTCCGTCCGCTGCGGCTCGGTGAGCTCGGGCCAGAACTTCAGGAGGTGCTCCTGCCCGATCGAAGCGAGCCGGTCCTGCCAATCCTTGAGCGTGGGGCATGCGGTACTGGCGTGGTCCATATTGTCCTGACTCACGTAGGTCGTGTGAGTGAACCGATATCTGGAATCGGGGGCACAGCCGACTCGGCTGGCGCCGCACAGGGCCAAACGGACCCTTGAGTTTCGGCACTCGCATGAACGATCGATCGGCCAAAGTGTATCGGACCGGACGCGCGGTTTCCACTCGGCGACAGTTCCTGGCTGGGGCGATCGCGGGGGCCGCTGGCCTGTGCGTCAGGCCCGCCTGGGCGGTCACGGCCAGCAAGACTTCCTGCAGCCGGGTAGCGCTGTTGGAAAACCCCCGCGTGATGAACGACATCGGCGTGAACAAGCGGGCTCTGGCTGACATGCTGGAGGAGGGATTGTGCATCGCGCTGAACAAGCCGTCGGCCAAGGCGGTCTGGCAGGGCCTTCTCCGCAAGGACGACAAGATCCTTCTGAAATTCAGCTCCGCCGACGCCGATCGCATGGCCACCGGTGAGGCGATGGCCCAGGTGGTGATCGAGTCGCTGATCGCGGCGGACTTTGAGCCCGGGCGGATCATGCTGATGGAGGCGACTGCCCGGGCCGAGTGGGCGGATGATCTGGCCGACGCGCCGTTCGGCTGGACCGAGACGTCCTACGACTTCGGCAGCGGCAAGGAGCAGCTCGTCCGGGCGGTCGAGGAGGCGACGGCGATCATCAATGTGCCGTTCCTCAAGGCGCATCGCATCGCCGGCATGACCGGCTGTCTGAAGAATCTCTCGCACGGGCTGATCCGCCGGCCCGCCCTGTATCATGCCAACCAGTGCTGCCCGTACATCCCGGACGTCGTGGCCTTGCCCACGATCCGCAACAAGGTGCGACTGCACATCATGAACGCCTTGCGGATCGTCTACGATACGCGGCCGGAGTCGGCCCGCGACCCCGTCGACGTTGCCAGCGCCCTGGTGATCGGCACCGATCCGGTGGCGACCGATACGATCGGCCAGACCGTGCTGGATGCGATGCGCCGGGAGAAGTCCCTCAAGCCGGTAACGCCCGAGCCCGGCATGGTCCTGCAGCACCGCTTGGCTGTTGCGAAGGGTCTGGGCGTCAACAATATCGAGTACATCGACCTGGTGCGGCCGACGAGGGCGTGACAGCTTCTACGGTCGCCGTGCCTGTCCGGAGTCCCGCCTTCAGCCGGCGTTTGGAGCCCCGGCTTCAGCCGGCGCTCTGAAACGGGCGGGGCCTACCGCCGCCGTCGGCGCGCGACGACAGGTTCTTCCACCGGGTCGACCGCCGCTCGGCTGACGAACCCCTCCAGATCCTGCCAGTCCCACGCGTGCCGCGGGACCGCTTCGCCGTGCTTGTCGAGTACCGCCGCCCCATGATGGTCGACCAGGGCCCGCGCGGCGAAACGGTCGCACATCGCCTCCTTCTGGCGGAGGTTCCGGCCGGCCTGCTTGATCAACCAGTGGTAGAACTCGTGCAGGAAGACGTACAGCACGAGCTGGTAGGCGTCGGCGGCGACGACGAAGTGGCTCTGGCGGAACCAGAACCGACCCCGGGTCTGCGCCCTCGCCACCCGCGAGGCAATGCGGTAGGGGTACCGCACGTGCCGGCCGACATTGATGAACAGCCGCCGCGTGTTGTAGTAGCACGTGCCGCTGAAGTCGGCCGAGCGGCTGTAGCGTACCCGGACCTGCATGCCGTCGTGCGGCCAGGGCTCGACGTGCCGCAGGAACAGCGATTCCAGGGCGGCCGTATCCAGTTCCGTGCGATTGTGGACGACCATTCGTCTTGGCAAGCCTCTATTTCTTGCCGCCGGTCATGGGCTCGGCATAGCCTATGGCCGGGGTCTCGCCTTGCGCATAGGTGTAGATGAGCCGACCGGTGTTGGGGTCCAGGCAAAGGTCGTAACCGCCCGCGTGGGGCAGGTCCTGGACGATCCGCCAGGAGTGCCGGCCGTCGGGACTGACCTGGAGGATGCCCCAGCGGCCGTCGCTTACCAGCAGCGAGCCGTCCGGCAGCAGCTGCACGGATTGCGGGGCCCGGACCACATCGGGAGGCGTGCTCTGGAGCACCTTGCCGTCCTTGCGCGACAGCAGCGAGAGCCGGTGGCGCTGGCGTTCGATGATCCAGGCGGTGCCATCGGCTAGCGGGGCGACGCTCCAGGTCTCGGCTACGGAGTCAGCCGATTCGCCGCAGTGGATCTTCCAGAGGGGATCGGCGCCGTCGGGACCCTTGGCATCGAAGAGCGACAGCGTGTGCTTCACCTCGTCGGCGACCCACCAGAAGCCGTCCTGGTCGCGGGCCGTCATGGAGGGGTTGGTCACGTCCTTGAATTCGACATTCCGCGTCGTGCCGTCGAGTTGCCAGACAATCGAGGTCTTCTTGTTCCAGGCGTGCAGGTTGATCGAGCCGTCGGCGTTCGTGCTGGACCACATGCCGGACAGGTCGGTCGGTGCTTCCCTGAGGATCTTCATGGTGACCGGGTCGATCGCGATCATCCGGCCGCGGTGCGCGTCCAGTATCTGGTAACAGGGGCCTTGCGGGCCGACGACGCGGTGCAGGCCCGTCAGGTCACGGAAGTCCCCCGGCAGTGCCGGCATATCGCTCCAGGCCGAGCCGAAGATCTGCCGGCCCCGGGGCTGCGAGGCCGGGGCCGTCGCCGTTGCCGTCGGCTTCTCGAGCGCAATGGCGTTGATTCCGGGCGACACGCGCACGTTGCCATTGGCAACGACGAGTTCGTCGCCGGAAAGCGACATGCAGCATGCCATGGCCGACCAGCGACTGGCGATCGTGCGATCGATCCGACCTGAGGGCTCGAAGTGCGCAATCGTGCCGACGGGGCCCTGTTCCGTCTTCTCGGTCAGGCCCGTGAGCGAGACGTAGCAGCCGCCCCCCTCATCCGGCAGGATGCACACGGCGCCCGTATTGGGCTGGAAGGACCATGCCGTCGGCGCCAGCTCCCCGGCGGCGACAATGTGTCTCGGGCGGCTGGACTTCAGGCAGCGGGCCAGGGCGTCAGCCGCATAGATCAACACCTTACCAGCCGCGTCATCGACCGCGTAGAGGTTGCTCGTCTTGTCGAAGGCGACGTCCATCGGGCGGAAGCGGTCGTACGGACGAAGGATCAGCAGGAGCTTGTTCTGTGGGGCGGGGGAGTAAACGTAGATGCCCCGCCCGCCGCAGACGGCGACCGCGAGGCGATCGGCCGCGTCCGTCGCCAGTCCGCGGACATACCAGCGATCGGTGGCGGGCACGCCATCGGTCTGGATCCGGTCCATGCCGAGGTCGGGCATCTGCTGCATCCGTGGGTCGTAGCGCAAGACGCGGAAGTTGAAGAAGTCCCCGACGTAGACGTGGCCGCGAGAGTCGCAGACCGTCGGGCCCGGCTCCCAGAACTGCCCGTCCCCTCGGCCCCAGGCGCCGTACAGGTTCTTGAGTTTGCCTTCCCGGTCGTACCAGAGCACGTGGAAGTCGCTGTCCGCGGCAAGCCAGTCGCCGTCGGGCAGGCGGCAGAACGTGTGGAACGTCTGGCGGACACTGGGCCAGATACATTCGCGCACACCGTATCGGGCGGTGACATCGCCCCCGGTGCTGACGCGGGCCAGCGTGGCTGGGTAAGTCGTGACCACCACCAGGTCGTTGCCCGCGGCAGCCAGATCGCCGGGCAGGCTCATCGAGATTGCCCCGAAGAGCCGGCCGTTCAGGTGTACCGAGGCGCTCCCGCCGGCCGGGTCCAGGCGGAGGAGCTGGCAACGTTCCGAGTCGGTGACGTAGACCTTGCCGCCCAGGACAGCTACGCGGCTGGGCATGCCCAGGCCCTGGCTCGGACCGGCCAGGACCTTCGTCTTACCGGCCGCGGAGATCGCCAGGACGCGTCGACCCGTTGGATCGGCCACGAGCAGACGGTCGCCGTCGGCGGCAAGGCCGTACGGGTGGCGAAGGTCCTTGGCTCCGGCCAGTACGGTCGGCCTGGAGGATTCCTGCGCCGGATCGATCTGCACGACCTCGCCGGTGCGAGGCAGGGCAACGGCCAGGCGGCCCTGCCACAGCGCGATGCCGGCCGGCTGGCTGGGCAGATCGATCGTCCGCGTGACCTTTTCGGTCGGCAGGTCGACGCAGAGGATACGGCTGTTGCTCGTGTCGGCGATGTACAGCTTGCTGCCCGCGGCACACAGGCCCAGTGGCCAGCGCAGTCCCTCTACCTTGAGGCTGCGCTGGAAGGACAGGTCGGGCCCGTGCAGGCGGATCGTGTTCTGGTCCGCTACGGCGATTGCGCCATCCGGCAGGACGCAGCAGGCGTTGGGCAGGCCCAGGACCCGGCCCCGGTCGGCGGCGATGCTGGCGGCATGGCGGAAGCGGAATCGCTCCGGCGGCGGAGGCGATTCGCGCCGGGTGTCCGCGGCGGCCTGGTCCTGCGCACGCAGTTGCTCCGTGTAGGACTGACGGTCCTTTTCCAGTCTCTTGTCGGTGTACGGCGGCTTGACCAGCCCGAGGTCCTCGTGCCAGACCAACGAGCTGCGGTCCGTATTGACGCTCACCTGGAGGCGGCCCGGTTTGCGGGCGTCGATCACGGGCAGGTCGATGGTCTTCGCCTGTCCGGGCGAAAGGGAAACGGTCGTGCGGCAGATCTCGCGGGGCGCTGCGCCTTGCGGCTGCATCTCGACCACCACGCGGGCCGAGTCGATGCGGCGGGTTGCGGTCAGGTGCAGGGCGGCGCCTGTTTCATCGGCTGCCAGGCGCAGGGCGACATCTTTGTTGCCGCCGTCGAGGCCTTCGAGACCCCGCACCGGGTACCAGGTTTCCTTCCATGTGAGCGTCTGGCCGGGAGCCAGATAGCGCCGCTCATCCTGGGTGATCTCCGAGCCGCCGAACATCTCGCCGGTCGGACTCGGTCCCCATTCGATGCCGGGCATCCAGTACTTCACCCCGCCGGCCACCTTGAGCGGGAAGACCCGCATGATGCCAGCCTGGCGGGCGTGGTTGTAGAAGCCGCTGTAGCCGGCCTGCAGGTCAGCCGGGAAGACGCCCTGCGAGGCGTCCCACTCCCGCAGAAACCGCAGGTCCCTCTGGCCGAGCTTGGGCCAGGGGATGAACATCTGGCGGAGCAGGCCCCAGGACTTCTGGTGGGTGATCCCTTCGGTGGCGGGCAGGGCAAACTCGGTGTGGCGATTGGCGGGCACGTGCGAGTCGATCCAGTAATCGAAGCCCTGCGGCTCCGACCGCGGATTGCGGCAGGTAAAGGTGAAGTCCACGCGGGCGGCATCCCGGGGCAGCACCGCGCGGACGCTGCCGCGGATGCCCGTGTCCGGGTCGGTGTAGGTGCCTTCGGCCCAGGCGTTGCCCGCTGGGTCGAGGCCATGCGTTACCGTCCAGGGCATGTGGTCACTCATGGTATGGCCGTAGTACGGGAAGCCCCACTTCATCGACCCGAAGAATACGAAGTAGCCGGGCCCTTCCCATTTGTAGATGCGGTTGAACTCAATCTCATCGACCCGCTGAAAGGATTGACGCTGGAGAGGATCGTCGTTCCAGGTCAGGTCGTAAAGGCGAAAGCCGATCTGCGGTACGAAGCGGGCCGTCAGCCACGCATTGGAGATCTCGACGGTCTTGAGCGTAGAGGTCGTGGTCGGCGGCGCCTTGTCCAGTGCGCCTCGCAGGTTGGGCCAGGCCATCGAGCCCGGCTGCCAGAGGACAAGCGCGGAGTCGATCGGGTAGCGGCCCGTCGCGGTGATCGTGGATTCACGTACGCAGGGCTGCGACGCGGGTGCCGGGACCGACCGCGATCCCGGCGTGCCCGTCGATGCGCAGCCGATGCAGAGCGATGCGAGCCAGAGCGGGAACATCCGGGCGGCCGGACGCGAGATCCTGGGTGACGACACGAGCGCCTCCTTGCTTGAGAGCATCTGCTGCGAACGTCGCACGTACGCCAGCGGGGATTGTAGACGCTCGGCCCGGCCGTGGCAAAAGGGCGGTTCGAGGCGATAGCGGGCTTTTCAGCGGCGCGGGATCTCCTCTCTCCATCTGTCCTCGTGCATCTCAATATGAATGCACATAGGCGCAAAAGAAAGCGGCCCGGCGGGTCTACCGCCGGGCCGCTGGTTACTCTCGTTCGTGCTGCCGCGCGGGGACCTCGCGGTCACCGCGCCGCACACCTGTCTACGACAGGACCCGCCCGAAGTTGGCGATCAGGTCGAGCAGGTCGAGCACATCGACGGCCCCGTCCTGGTCGGTGTCGTTCAGCGGGTTGTACTTGGGCTGGCCCACGGTCGTCCCGAAGGCCGCGATCAGGTCCAGCAGGTCGAGCACGTCCACGGCGTTGTCCCGCGTGCTGTCAGCCAGCGGCCAGACCTTGACGTTCACATCGGAGAACGCGCTGCCGCCCGGGCCCGTCACGGTGCACCGGAAGGTCAGCTGCGACTGGACGATCGTCGTGACCGTCGGGGCCGTGAACGTCGGGTTGGCGATGGAGGTGTTGCTCAGGGTGACGGTCTTGCCAGCCGTCTGCGTCCACGCGTACGTCGTCACCGTGCCGGTGGTGGAGTCTGTTCAGAGCCACGGACCAGGTCTCGTACGGGTTGGCGTTGTTGGTGCTGGCCACCACCGTCGGCGCCTGGACACCCGAAGCCGTGTAGAGCCGCCCGGCAAAGGCGCCGCGATCGCCTTCGTGCCGTCCGAGGACAGCCCGACGCCCTGCCAGTACTGGTCGATCGCACCTGCTGGCGTTACCTCCTCCTTCCAGGTCGTGCCTCCGTTGACGGACGTGTACAGACGTCCGGGGTTGCTGTTGCCGACACCGGCAATCATCTCCCCACCGTCCGCCGAGATCGCATTGGCCTGCCAGTAAGCGTTGGAGAGGCCGCTCGGACTCGCCGGGGTCCAGGTGCTTCCGCCGTTGGTCGACACGTACTGCCCGCCGCCCTGGATGGATGCCAGCAGGTGCATGCCGTCAGAGGAAGCGCTCACGGCGGCCCACGCCTTGTCCACGGCGCCGGCGGGCTTGATCTCGGTCCACGTCCACTTGAAGGCGCCAGGGGCAGGCAGGATGGTGCTGTCCCAGGCATATACGCCCTTGTACAGCCGGCCGACACTGATGCCCGCGAAGATCTGCGTGCCGTCGGAGGACATGGCCACGCAGGTCCAGTACTTGTCGACGGCCGAGCCCGTCGGGGTCACTTCGGCCCACGTGGCGCCGGAATCGAGCGACACCCAGAGCCGTCCGAGGTAAACACCGGCAACGAGTCTGGTCCCGTCCGAGGACGAGGCCACGCACTGCCAGTTATCGGTGGCCGGACCGGACGGCTGCCGCGCCACCCAGTTGGCGCCGGAATTGGTGCCGACATAGACGTGGCCGTTGGCGACAGCCGCGATCAGGTTCGCGCCGTCGGCGGAGGAGGCCCCGGCGTTCCAGCTCATGTTGACGGGGCCGGCCGGCTGACGCTCGGTCCAGCTCGTGCCGCCGTTCGCCGATGTCCAGAGGCGACCGTTGTAGACGCCCGCCATCAGGTTGCTGCCGCTGGCCGAGGAGGCGACGAACGACCAGTTCTGGTTGCTGGCGCCGGCGGGCTGACGCTCGGTCCAGTCGAAGCGCGGCCGGAGTGTTGGACGAGGCCGTGATGATCGTCTTCTGCTCGCCATAGGCCGTCCCCCAGGTGGTGATGGCATAGGCCCGGAAGTAGTAGTGCGTGTTCTCGGCCAGGCCCGTCACGCTGCAGGTGAAGATGCCCGTGCCGGTTCCGCTGGTGACCTTGTTGGTAGCCGTGGTCGGTGCCGGTGCCGTGCCCCAGCACACGCCGCGCTCGGTGACGGGCGAACCGCCGTCCGAGACTACGTTGCCGCCGGCGTTGAAGGCCGTCGTACCGCTCTGCGTCGCGGACGTCGTGTATACGACCGCCGGGAGCGGCGGCAGGGTGGGGAACTGCACGACGGGCGTAGTTGTGGTGTCGTAGGCGGTGCCGGCGCCGTTGGTGGCGTACGCGCGGACGTAGTAAGTCGTCGCCGGCGTCAGGCCCGTGATGTTGCTGGTGAACACGCCCGTCACGGGGGTGATCGGATCATTGGTCGTGTGGCCGTCAGCAATCGTCGGAGTCTGCGAGGTCGACGACCAGCAGACGCCGCACTTCGTGTTCGCATCGCCGCCGTTGTCAGTCAACGTGCCACCCGAGGTAGCCGTCGTCTGCGTGATGTTCGTCGTCGGGCTGACGGTCGTCACCACCGGGAGGGTGAAGGTCGCGAACACCTGCGTGGGCCCGTAAGCCGTGTCCGTGTAGACCACGCCGGCAGGCGACGTGATGCTGAACGTGCCGTAGGACCGCAGGTAATACGTTGCTCCCGATGTCAGGGCGGTGAGGCTCGCGGTCCACGAGTTCGGCATCGCAGTGCCGTCCGCCAGCTTCTTGCTGGGGGGGATGATCAGCGGATTCTTGACGTTGTTGTAGCACACCCCGTGAGTCGAAATGGTCATCCCGGCCGTCAGCGACCAGACACCGCCGGTGAGGGTTCCAATGCTTCCGCCCGCCGTGACCGTCCTGTCCGTGATGTTTGTCACGGCCGCCGTCGTGATCGGCGGGCCTATGATGCCGGTGTACATGCGGCCGCTGAATGCACCACAGGCCGACCGCAGGCCGTCCGCCGAGAACGCCACGCCGCTCCAGAACTCGTCCGAATTGCCGGAAGGCTGCAACTCCAACCACGTCCCCGGGGCAGAGAGAAAGTTTGCGCAGAAGTACATGCGGCCCGTAGCCGTGCACGCCAGGACTCTCTTGCCGTCGGCGTTCATGGCCACGGCGTTCCAGAAATTGCTGCTGCCCGTCGGCACGCGCGGTCCAGGTGACTCCCGAATCAGGGGAAGTGTACAGGCCGCCGGAATACGCGGCCGCCACCAGCTTCGTACCGTCGCTCGAACAGGCAACGGAGCGCCAGCTCTTGTCGGCAGCGCCGGCCGGCTGCCGCTCGGTCCACGTCCATCGGACGCCGGCGGGGGCCACGCTGGTATAGTCATAGGTGCCCGTGTACAGACGCCCGCCATCCACGCCCACGATCATCTTGCAGCCGTCCGCGGATACCGCCAGGGCACGCCAGTACATATCGAAATTGCCTGCCGGTTGCAGCTCGGTCCACGTGGGCCCGGGGGGATTGGCCGTGGTGGGGTCAGCTGTGTAGTACAGCCGCCCGCCACTGATACCCGCGAACACCTTCGTGCCATCGGCGGTCATTGCCACGCACCGCCAATATTGGGTGGCATCGGCCCCTGTCGGCCGCAGCTCGGTCCAATTGGTGCCGCCGTCAGTGCAGTACCAGAGGCGCCCCGTATAGGCCGCCACCAGCAGCTTCAGGCCGTCCGCGGACATCGCCACGGACTTCCAGTTGAAGTTGGCGGCGCCAGCCGGCGTCCGCTCCCCCCAGAGCCAGGCTGAAGGGGGTGCCGGAACCGGCGAGATACCACAGCCTGCCGCTGTCCTCGCCGACGAGAACCTTCGAGCCGTCGCGCGAGATCGCCAGGCCCCCCCAGTTAATGTCGAAGTCGCCGTCTATCATCCGCTCGGCCCAGTAGATGCTATCCATCGGCGCGCTCGAGCCCATGATGATCGGCCGGATGTCGGTCGGATTCAGCACCGGATCGCCGTAGGACGTGCCCAGACTGTTGGTGGCGTAGGCGCAGACGTAGTACAGCGTGCCCTCCGTCAGGCCCGTGATCGGAACGGTGAAGGTCCCGGTGCCGCTGCCGCTGGCGGTATGGGTGCCGGCGATCGTGGGCGGAGACGTTGTGCTCCAGCAAATGCCCCGCTCAGTGACCGCCCCCGACCCTTGCGCAGTCACGTTGCCCCCGGCTGTCAGCGAAGTCGAGCTAGCCTGCACCGGCGTCGAGGTCACGACCGTAGGCATCGAAAGCCCCATCGCCGGCGATGCCCAGGCCAGTCCAATCAGAATCACGAGTACTGTGGCGAAGATTTTCTTTCCCATGTGTGTTTCTCCGTACAGCGTTTTAACCGAGGCCCTTCGCCGCCCAAACATGGCAGCCCACCTGCCTGCGGCAGCGATCGTCGTTACACCAGAGCCCTGCTTCTTTTTTCCCGGCAACCTTTTGCCAATAGCCCTAATATCTAAAGCGCCGCGTGCCATCCTTGCCGCACAATCGGCCTATCGCCATGCGCGACAACCCTCTAACCTGCTCCCGCCCGAGAGCGGGAAAGACAATCGACCAAAAGGGATAACCTTCCCCTCTGACCTTCCAAGCACTACTGTGTGGAATTGTCCCCTGTCCGCTGTAGCAATCACCGTGCCAGATGCCTCGGACCCATCCGGTGCCACCGACGCATCCAGGCTTGACGGAAGTACATCTAATGAACGCTACAGCAGTTATGGCGAGCCCTCCTCCTTCCGGCAATAGTTCAATGTCACCATGCCTAGACTCCCTCACGCCTATCCGTGTTGCCAACCGGCAACACGGCGTTGCGTACAAGAAACCTAAACACGACGTCCACGTGCACCAAACACGCCGGAGACCAGGCGGCACTCACCTGATCACCCTCTCCCTAATCTAATGAATCAGAATACAAGAAGTTACAGCGCGACACAAGAGCATTTTTCTGCAAATTGATTATCAGACGTTCTCAGAAAGATGCACATTATCTCCCTGGAGGGTCGTGTTTTGGATATCATCAGACGACATCGGTACTTATGACGACATCCCTGACACGCAGGCTGACTGCGTACATAGACGTGTCAAGATATCATGAATCGTGGCCCGGCCTTTCGCAGTAGGATCGATCTGGCCTATCTGCTACAATGCAACCTGTACCTGGTAGGGCTCGATATCTGTCCGGAGGAGGAGGCAGCATCATGTACACTGTCCCGTTTCGCGCATCTCGTGGCGCACGTGTCATTCTTTGTCCCTAGCCGTCGTCCTGGGGGCGCTCGCCTGTGCCCACGCTACTGTCTACGACCTGCAGCCCGGGACCCTCAGCAGTCCGGGCAGCCTCAGCCCGATCCTGAATGCCCTGCCCGGCGATACCTTCATCCTGCACGCCACGGCCACCAATCGCGTCTACGGCCGTGTCTATACCGCCACCGCCTGGAGCGGCAAAGGCGGCTCAGCGGCCGGCGGCTGGGTCACGATCAAGGGCGCCGACGGCGAGCCGCGACCCCTGATCACCTACTCGGGCGGCAACAACGTCTTCGAACTCCCTAGCGTCCAGTACATGCAGTTTCAGAACATCGAGATAACGGGCGGCTCGGCCGTCATGCGTTTCACCGGGACCTGCCATGACATCACCCTGGACGGGCTTTACATCCACGGCAACTCCGACGTGGCTGTCAGCGCCTCCGGCATCACCGAACTGTACCACCTCACGGTCCGCAATTGCGAGATCGGGCCCAACGGCAGCCCCGGCTATGGCGAGGGCATGTATCTTGGTGTTGCAAGTGGCACCTCTCAGCCGCAGGTCCACGATTCGCTGATTGAGCGCAACTACGTGCACGATACCGGCGCCGACGGGATTGAACTCAAGGCCGGCTGCTACAGCGTTACCGTGCAGGACAACGTCATCATGAATACGTACTACCCGGGGATCACCATCTACGGGACCTACAAGAATGATCCTGCCAAGAACTACCAGATCCTCCGGAACTTCATCGCCCAGTACACCGGCTCCGACGCGTGCATCCAGTGCACCAGTGAAGCCAACATCATCAATAACATCCTTACGGCCCCCAGTGAGACCGCCCTGAACATTCGCCAGCGGGACCTCGACGGCAAACTGCAGTACATCAACGTGATCAACAATACCTTCTTCTATGCGGCCGGCGACCTCATCGGCTTCCGCAACGGCAACATAGCGCTGAACTGCGTCTTCGCCAACAATGCGATCATCCAGAACGACGCTGCGGCTGCGGCATTCACGATCTACAACGGCGTCTCGGCCACCACCACGATCACCAACAACGTGACCTACGGCTACAACTCGAACGTTCCGGGCGGCGTGACCGCGGCCAGTTCGCCCGCCGCGGTGTTCGTCAACCCCTCCACCACCCTCGGCGAGATGGATCTCTACCCGGCTGTGGACAGCCCCCTGATCGACACCGCCAGCGCGACGTACACCCCCGCCAACGACTTCAACTCCGTCGCCCGCCCACAGGGCGCCGCCAGTGACATCGGGGCCTACGAGGTCTTCCATGCCGGCAATCCCGGCTGGAAGATCGCAGCCGGCTTCAAGACCGTCGGCGTGCCCGGCGACCTCGACGGTGACGGGCACGTGGACGTGATCGACCTGCTGACCTTCATCGCCAGCTTCGGCACGGTTGGCACCGACCCCGGCTTCAACCCCGCCTGCGACTTCAACGCGGACGGCAGCGTCGACGTGGTCGACCTGTTGTACCTGATCGACAACTTCGGAATGTAAGACTTCCCGACCATTCCGGCTTTGCCGGATGCCCCGCCTACGGTGTTGTGGCACACGAAGACCGAGAGTCGAACGCCCGGCCGCTGGTCCGGTCTTGCACGGCCAAACGACAGGATTGCGATGCTTCGACCCCACCGGCATCTGGCCATAGGCGCGAACTGCCAGTAGATTACACGCCAATCAGGTTTCAGGATGCCTCGGATCCTCAGTGCAACAGACAAGGAGCCCTCTCGTGCCAGGCCTACTCCGATTGGCGGTTGCCGTCGTACTCGTCGCGTCCACAGTCGCTTCGGCTCAGCAGAAGGTCATGCTCAAGGCCACGGCGGACGTGGGTGTTTCCTCGGTCCGCGGCCACTTCCTCGACAGCAACAGTACCGGACCGTCGAACCCGATCCGCCAGAACCAGAACTGGGAGGGCTTCGAGACCAAGGCCCTGTTGATGGCCTTCGACGTCCAGCCGATCAAGGGTTGGAAGATCAAGGATGCATATCTGCACCTCTACGTCGCCAAGGAGGACCTCTACGGCGTGGGCGCCTGCGAAGTCCTTGCCCCGTGGGCCGAGCAGGGCAAGGGAAGGCGCCGTCGCCTGGCGCAGGCAGCCGGAGGGCCGTCCTGGCAGTACGTGCATACCCCCAAGGCCGGCGAACAGGCGGACGCCGAAGCTGGTGGGCCTGGCCCGGCAGCAGCCTGCCCAGCGTGACCTGGGCCCACCCGATGGCCCGCTACAGCCACGCCGGACCCGGCGACATCCAGAAGGAGAAGGTCGGCTACCCCGGCGAGCCCGGCGACTACAAGCCCTTCGTCCACCTCCGCCTGCCGATCAGCGCGGAGATCGTCGCTGGCATGGCCGCCGGCACCAACTACGGCATCGTGATCACCGATGATAAGGGCCAGGTGGCCGAGTCCTATTCCCTCATCGGTCCCGGCTATCCCTACGCCTACAACGAGGCCGCCGACCCCTGGGTCTTCACGAAGGACATCCAGGACGAGTCCCTGCGCCCCGTGCTGGAGGTGACCGGCGCGCCAGCCGGCGACCTCGAACCCGCCCCGGCTGAGCCCAAGGACCTGAAGGTCGTCAAGGTCGAACCGAGTACCTCGACGGTGACGGTGGAACTGACCGCGCCAGAGAGGGGCGCCCTGGCCTACGAGGTCGTCCACACCCAAGTCGGCGAGTCACCGGACTTCAACCGGGCCCAGCCCCTCCCGCGATGGGAGATCCCCCTTCCCGCCAAGCCCGGCGCACGCCAGCGCATGCCCATCTGGACCCTGCCGCCGGGGGACTACACCCTTGGCGTGCGGACGGTCAGCCCAGCCGGCTATCGCAGCCAGTTCGTGCCCGTGAAGATCAGCGTGCCATCCGTGCCCGAGGCGAAGCTGGCCGAGGTCGAGCTGCAGCGTCCGAACCGGCCACCGGCGGCGAACCCGCCCGGGGCCCCCGGGTGTATGCCGTGCCGGACAACGTCAAGGTCGACCCGGTCAGCGGCGCATCCTCCTGCGCGGGCAACGAGTACCGCATCACGGAGGTCTATAGCCAGAAGAACCCCGTCTGGGACGCTGCCGACAAGCGCGTCAATCTCCAGGCCGCCGCCAACGAGACGGCTGCCTTCCAGGTGATCGTCGCCAAAGGTGAATCCCCGCTCAAGGACATTCGCGTACAGGTCGGCGACCTGGCCGGTCCCGATGGCCGGATCGCCGCCACGCCGAACGTTCAGGTCCTGCGGGCCTGGTACGTCAAGAGCAACAGAGACCAGAAGCGGCAGCTCGGCCCCAACGAGGTCGAGGACGTCACCGTCCGCCCGGTCGCCTGGCACGCCGACGCCTGCGTGCCCTTGGCCGAGCCCTTCGCCCAGGTTGTCAACGTCCCCGCCGAAGACAACGGGATCGACGGCCAGACCAACCAGGCGGTCTGGGTGGACCTCTACGTGCCCAAGGGTGCCAAGGCCGGGCCCTACACCGGCAAACTGACCGTCACCGGCCAGGGACTCGTCTCAGCCGTGGAAATGACCCTTGCGCTCAAAGTCCTGCCGTTGAGCCTGCCGGATACGCCCACCTGGATCATCGAACTCAACAGCTACGGCGGCCTGCCGGACCTGGCCGGTGTGGGCGGCCGCGACCCGGTAAAGGCCCGCCAGGCCTCGTGGGAGTTCTACCGCCTGGCCAAGGCCCATCGCGAGATGATCAGCGTCATTCCCTACAAGCAGTCCGGTCGGGTGGACCTGCCGGTCCCCAAGGTGGATGTCGAGGGAAACAACGCGAAGATCAGCGACTGGGCGGCCTTCGAGGAGTACTACGCCCCGTTGCTGGACGGGTCGGCCTTTGCAGCGGACAAGGGGTACGTCGGCCCCGGCGCCGGCACGCCGATCAGCGAGATGTACCTGCCGTTCCATGAGAACTGGCCGCTGCCCCTCGACAAGTGGTACCAGGACTACGCGAAGATGAAAACCCGCCTGGACTTCGCCGAATGGGCCAAGAAGAGCCGCCTGCTGGATGCGGCCTTCAGCGAGGACTACAAGCGGATGTACGCCGACGTGGCCCGCCAGATGGCCGAGCACTTCCAGCAGAAGGGCTGGACGAAGACCAGCTACCAGGTCTTCGGCAACGACAAGTACTACTTCAAGGTGCCGTACTTTGCGTCGCAGATGACGAACAGCACCAACAACGGGACGAGCTTCTGGCTGCTGGATGAGTCCGTCGACTTCGACGACTACATGGCCAACGCCTTCTTCCTGGGCCTGCCGAAGCGCGGCGTCCAGGCCGCCAAGGCCCCGGATGTGAAGTTTGCCTACCGCACCGACGTGTCCATGCCCGAGATGACCCGCGGCCTCTGGAACGATATCTGCAACCTCTGGGTCTGCGGCGGCGGCGCGATCAAGAGCGGCTACGTCACCACGGCTGTGGTCCGCCAGAAGTGGCTCCCCGGCGAGGAGTTCTGGCACTATGGCGGCGGACCGAGCCTCTCAGCCGCGCCGGTGGACATGGCGCACGCCTTCCTGACCTCGTGGGCCGCCGGCTCCAGCGGCATGCTCCCCTGGTGGACCACCGAGGGAGGCAACAGACTGGAAGACCCGCGCGATGCCGACCTGGCCCTGTTCTACACGGGCCGCAACGTGGCCGGCAGCGGCAAGGACCACCTCGGCCCCCTGCCGGGCCTGCGGATGAAAGTCGCCCGCCGGGCGCAGCAGGACATCGAGTACCTCCACCTGCTGGCTGGCGCAGAAGGGCTGGGACCGCGCCCGCGTCCGCCAGGCGATCGCCGCCTACGCCGAGAACCCGGACGCCCCGGTCCTGGAGTTCACCAAGATGACAGCTGAGCAGCAGTTCGAGCTGCGACAGGCCGTTGTGGCGACGATACTCGCGTCAGAGGCGGGCAAGTAGACCTCCGGCGGCATTACCCGTGGCAGGTGGTCGCAATGCTCACGTGGAGGAACATCCCTAAGGTTCTGCCTGCGCTTGCCGCCGCCATTGCCGGCGCGGCTGTGACATTCATCGTGGTTCCGTACGTTGTGTTTCCGTACGTTGCTCTCCCGTGGAACATACTAACGGCAGACTGGAATACGCGAGTTTGCAAACTGGGCTCACGCGTGGGGTGGAGCGTGGGCCCGAACGTGGGCGTCGATGTTTTGGCTCTATGCCGCAGATATGCTGACGGCCGGTCTCCTGGGGCTTGGCGTCGGTTTTTGCGCACCGATGCGTTGGGCGTTGTATGCGGCGATCTCCGCGACGGCGCTGCTCGGATCGGGCTATCTCCTTGAGTGGGTGTCCCTGGGACAGATATTCGTGATCGTCCACTGGTCCCCGATCGTTGGGAAGGTTCTGCTCCTGGTAGGGGTTGCGGAGGTGCTGCTTGTCCTCCTGGGGGCCTGGATTGGCAGTCGGTTCCGAGCTCGGCCCCTCCCGGTCGGCCATTGCCGCAAATGCGGCTATGACCTTACCGGCAATGTCAGCGGGATCTGCCCGGAGTGTGGTGTGAAGATCGGTGCGTGTCCGGTAGGTGGAAACGTGTCATCCGGCCGTTCGGGCGAACCGGGTGTTTGAGCTGGTTGAAAGTGTGCGCATGGGTAAGATCGTAGCCTACGGCGGCGGCGGCGAGTGGCACCGAACACCGTTGATCCAGCGGGAGATCCTCCGGCTGACGGGCAAGTCCAGGCCGCACGTTCTCTTCGTCCCGACAGCCAGTAAGGACAACGACGACTCCTGCGAGCGCTTCACCAGGGTCTACCGCAACCTGGGCGCCAAGGTCGACCTTCTGCTGGCCATCCGCACGAACCCCTCATCCCGCGAAATCCGCGACAAGTTCGCCTGGGCCGACGCCTTCTTCATCGGCGGCGGCAATACCCTCATGATGATGCGCCGCTGGAAGTTCCTCGGCATCGACCGGCAGCTCCTCAAGGCCTACCGGCAGGGCAAGGTCCTCGCCGGGGCTAGCGCAGGCTCGATCTGCTGGTTCGAGTCCGGCCACAGCGATTCCATGCGCGGCTACGGTCATGACCCCTGGGACTACATCGCGGTGAGCGGCTTCGGCCTGCTGCCGGGCTTCCACTGCCCGCACTACGACCTCGAGGACCGCGAGGAAAAGTTCCGGCAGATGGTCCTGCGGCGCGGCGGGCACGGCATCGCGATGGACGACGGGGCCGGCATCGAGGTGGTGGATGGCCGGTACCGGCAGCTCATCTGCTTCCGCGGGGCGGGGGTCTACTCGGTGCGGCGAGTCCGCGGCAGGGTCGTCCAGGTGAAGATCCCGCCAGGCAGGGACTTCCGCCCGCTGGCGGAGATGTATACGTATTAGTCCGTTGTCAGCAGTCCGTCGCCAGTTGGGGCCCAGCCGTAGATGCTTCCGTTCGCTGTCATACGGTGTCTACTTGAGTCTCGTGCGTCGAGTCCGGGTGGCATGGTCCTACCGCCAGCCGTTCGGCGGCAGGACCATGTTCCCTCGCACGAGCTCCAAGTGTGAAGCGTATCATACTGCTCCACTCTCTCCCCGCACAGCTTCGCCGGCTGGGGAGCTATTCCTGCACAGGCCTTTCGTTTGCGCGGCGAACCGTGGCGGACGGCTGGGTGGCGGGAGTCGCGTACTTTGCCAGAGACTGGGTAGCCAGGACCGACAGTCGTGACCAGGTGCGGGGGACAGCCGGGTCCTCGGCGAGTTCCCGCGCGAGCGATTGACTGTCGGCGGGGGCGCTCGCGGCAGCGGGACGGGAGGCGGCCGCCGGCGCGCCGGCATCCTTGAGTACCTGCGCCACGCGGCCCGGAACGCCATGTAGGCTCGCATGTAGTCGCTCGTGCCGCTGCGCCGGCTTCGGCCGGAGCGAGAGGTCGGCTGCCCGGCCAATCGCGAGGCCTGTCTGGCGAGGACCTCGGGCTCACCGAGGGCCTTGCTCGCCAGGGCCGCGTGGGCGGCATTGATCACGCCGTAGTAGCCCTGCCAGCCGGCCTGCTCATCGGCGGGGATGGCGGCCGCCTGCTGCAGGGCCTTGCGGGCCTCGTCCGGACGCTGCAGGGCCTGCAGGGCCACGGATCGCCAGAAGTGGATCGCGGCCACCGGGGCGGGGGCGCCCGTATCCTCCTGGGGGACCATCGGCAACGTGGCCGGGTGCTCCAGGGCCTTGTCGAGGGCAGCCAGCGCGGCGGCGGGATCGTCTTCGAGCAGACGCTGCAGGCCGACGCCCAGCCAGGCGACGGCGCGATCCTCGGCCACACCGCCGGTCGACCCGGCCGTGTTGTAGTGCCGGCCATCCAGCAGGTCCGCGGCCTGACGGTACTCACCCAGGGCGAGGTAGGCCTGTGCAAGCGCGGCGGCGACGTCATCGCTGGCTGGGGCGCTGCGAAGGGCGCCTTCGAGGATGTCGCGGGAGTCGCCCGCCCGGCCCATCTCGGTGTAGGCGGTGGCCAGATCGAGCGAGAGGCGCCTATCTGTCGGGGCGAGCTGCACCGCGCGCTCGAAGTGGGCGACCGCCTGGTCGCCCTGGCGGTTCAGACGAGCCAGGGCAATCCCGAGGCATCGCTGGGCGATGGCGTTGTCATCGCGGATGGCGACCGCCTGTTGCCAGCGGGCGACCGCCTCGTCAGCCCGCATCAGGCGCATCAGCACCAGCCCGGCGTAGTATGCGGCGCGGGGCGAGTTCGGATCGGCGGCGAGGGCGTGTTCGGCCGCGGCCAGCTCCTCTACCCGCGACGGCAGCACCAGGCCGACAGGCGCAGGCCTCGGCCTTGCGGCGATAGGCCGCGGCCTGGTCGAGTCGGCCGAGCACCTCGGCGCAGTGGCCCGCCAGCAACCAGGTCATGCCGCTGCGGGCGGCCAGGCCCGCACCGCCGGTGAGGATGGTCTCGGCCATGCCCCAGTCGCCGAGGGCAATGTAGTCGCAGGCGAGTTCGATGCCCACCTCGGGGTCGCGCTGGAGCATGCGTTCGAGGGTGGCGTCGGGCTGGCCGGTGACCAGCTGGGTCTCCAGGCGGGCCATGGGTTCGAGGTCGCCCTGGCTGAGGTAGCGGCGGACCCATCGGGCGGCTGCCTCGGTGCGGCCCTGCTTGCGTAGCGAGTAGACAGCCAGGGCGGCGACGTAGGGGTCGTCGGGGTCGGTCCGCAGGAGGGTCTGCAGAAGATTGTGGGCCTCGCGGAACCGACCGGCTGTCAGCAGGACCCTGGCGTGGAGGACGCAGGCCGCGCGGCGCCAGAGGGCGGCGGCATCGGCCTTGGGGTCGAGTTGTTCGAGAGGCGTAAGCAGCGAGGCTGCGCGGGCGAGGTCGCCGGTGGCCAGGCTGGCCAGGGCAAGGTAGTAGCGGGCCTGGACGCCGGTGGCGTCGGGGCGGCTGGCCGCGGGCTGAAGAAGCTTGATGGCCTGCGCAGGCTGGCCCTGCCAAAGGCGGAGGATGCCGGCTTGGAAGCAGACCGCGGGGTCGTCGGGCCATTTCTCGAGGGCGGGCTCGATGGTACGGAGTGCCTCGGCGTAGCGGCCATCCATCCAGGAAAGCTCGAAACGGCGGACGGCGCCATCGGGCGTGGAGGCGTCGATACGGCGGGCCTGGAGGTCCGGGATCTCGGGGAGCTTGGCCTGCCTGGCATACTGGCCGTACGTGTGCTCGATGATCGTGCGGCCATGGTTGTCGCGGACGATGAGGCGGAGGCTGTCGCGGTCATCGGCATCGATGGGAACGGTCCGCAGCATCGGCAGGTCCGGCGCCAGGTCGGCGCGGGCCTGCCAGAGGACGCCGCGGCGGCTGCGGAGTTCGACCCGGGCGGCGGGGATCAGCTGGGTGGCCAGCACGCCGAGGGTGGCCTGGGAGGAGTGGGAGTCCTGAGTGCTGAGTCCTGAGTGCTGAGTCGGGAGGGACGAGGGGCGAGGGGCGAGGGGCGAGTGCTGAGGGACAGCAGAAGAGGCACTGGCAGGCAGAGCTGCCAGTGGCACCCGAGACTGCACCCGGCGCGGGGGCGGTCGGCTCGACGGTCAGGCGGACCGCGGCGTCGGGGTTGGCGCGGGCGACGGGTCCGATCCGACTGACGGGGATCCAGCATTCCTCGAAGCGGACGGTCTCGAACGGCTGCATCCAGGCAGTCTCGCTGAGCGTGACCCGCGGGCCGGCCTGCATCTCCAGGTAGGGCTTGTCATCGTCGCTGACGCGGCGGGCCCAGTAGTCGCCGGATCCGCCGATGCCCCAGGTCCAGAACTTGCGGGCCGGGAGGGCGTCGCGGTCGGCGTAATGCACCAGGCCGACCTGGCGGGCGTGGTCGTAGGCAGCCACGAAGTCCTCGTCCCCGCCGACGCCCAGGATGCTCGTCCCGCCGTCGTAGGCGCGGAGCCAGGAGAAGTCGGCGCCGCCGCGGAGCGGCCAATCGAGCGGGCGATTGCGGGTGCCGAGAATAACCTTGGGGGCCGGCAGGATCATCTGGACCTGGTCCGTGCCCTCGACGGCCGCGTTGGTCCAGTAGAAGCACCGCTGGCGGATGGCCGTGCGGTTGATGAGGCTGACGCGGTCGTCGAGGCACGCGCAGCCCGGCGACAGACGCAGTTCCACGGTCCAGCCCATGCGGCTGATGCGCTCGACGTCGCCGATCAGGATGGACACGCTGCCGTCGCTGTTCTGACGGATCGTCCAATGAACGTTGTCATGGGTGGTGACCGTGTGGCAGTCGGGGAAGTTGAACTCGATGCCTCCAGCCACCCATGCCCCGCGGATGCCGACCGCGACGGGCTTGATGGACGCCTGGCGGTAAACCATCTCCTGGCCGGCGAGCTTGTCGTAGATGGAAAAGACCCGGCCGCCCAGTTCGGGCATGACCTGGATGCGCAGGTACTCGTTCTCCATGCAGAGGACGGTCCAGGCGCGGGGGTGGGCCTGGCCAGCGATGTCGCGCTGGGCCGGGTACGGGTAGAACTTGTCGCGCTCGGTGAGCGGAAAGTGCGGGATGGGATCGCTGCCAACGTCATGGGTCGGCAGGGTCAGCCGGTCCGTCCAGACGCGGACGTTCGTGCCTGCTATGGCGGCCGGCAGGGCGCCGCCCGGTGGGCGTAGCGGGTTCGACTGCGAACAGCCGGCCAGAAGGGCCAGGGTGAGCATGGCGAACGGCACCACGCGCTGCAACAGAATCCATGTCCGCCCGTTCACGCCGCAATGCATCAGATACGCACTCAAGACGACTCTCCTGGTCCAGCCAGTACGACACTGCAAGGGTTGTACTGTAGTGTGCGGGGGCGGCAGGGGCAACGGCAGACAAGGAGACAACGAGCAACACCAAAGGCGCCCTGGTACAATGGCCGCGCCATGGATCCTTCAACCAATGTGCGGACCGGACCAGACTGGCACAGCATCAAGGAAGAAGTCCTCTGTCCCTTGTGCGAGTACGACCTCCAGGGACTAAGCGAACCCCGCTGCCCCGAGTGCGGCTACACCTTTCAGTGGCAGGACCTGCTCGACCCGACTCGCCGGCTACACCGGTACATCTTCGAGCATCACCCGGAGAAGGGCTTCCGCTCGTTCTGGAAGACGACCGCGGGCATCCTGCGCCCCCGGCGGTTCTGGCGGTCGCTGCACCCGGTCCAACCATCGTGTCCGCGGCGTCTGGTGCTCTACTGGCTGGTGGTGATGCTGCTGTCGTATGTGTTCTTCCAGGCCACCGTCGGCGCGTGCATCACGTGCACCGTCGGCTGGCCGAATTTCAAGTTCACCGCCAACCGGGCGATGAAGGCCGCTCAGGTAGTCACATGGAAGCGTCTGCCGCCTACGGACGGCAACGTGACCTACATTGTCCGGGAATTCGGCTCGATCGAGAACGCGGCCGAGTACTGGTACCCCACGCACCTGACCTGGACGCTCGTGCGGCGGACGCTGGACGACTTCGCGGCGTTCCTGATCCTGCCGTTGCTGTGGGTCTTCTGGCCGTGGATGATGTTCGCAACCCTGATGATCTTCCGCTGGTCGATGCGGCGGGCAAAGATCCGCTCCATCCACGCCCTGCGATGCTGCATCTACACCTCCGGCACGGTGCTGTGGATGGCCCTGGCCGTACCGGTGCTGGTGGGTTGTGCGTTTCTCCTGCTTTGGACCGGGGTGGTCTCCTGGGGCGTGGTCTTGAACATCGCCCCGTGGATCGCGGTCGGATGGGTGCTGGTGATGCTTTACCAGTTGAGCACGGCCTACCGGCTGTACCTGCGGTTCGACCACAGCATCGCGACGGTGGCCTGCGCCCAGGTGATCGCGATCCTGACCTTGCTGGTGGCAATCGGGCTTGTGGCGGACCTGCTGCGGAAGTGAGCGGGACGCTGAAGTTTTGGCGTTGCCTGCGCCGATGTAACTTCGGTCCTAACAATGCCATGGAGGGCATGCAATGAAACGAATCGTACAACTCATGCTGGCAGGTGTTCTGGCTCTCGCGTCTCCGACTCTGGCCAGTGCTTCATCCACCCACCAAGGCCTGGGGACTCACCGGCATCACCACCGCCACCACCATGCCAAGCACATCCAAAGCAGACTAGGCCACCGCCACGTCGCCAGGCATGCCGGCATACCGAGGTAGGGTGCTGCCGGTCATAGCCGAAGGGTAGCATCTGGTAGCGGCCGCAAGGCCGCGACAGGTGGGTTATTGCTTCAGTTCCACGTCCCAATAGGCGAAGTCGAGGAACTGCCGCCACGAGGCGTAGCGGTGGTCGATCATCTTCAGGGTGATGATGGGGCTGCGGCGCGGCTTCTTCGGCACGCTGATGAGCTTCATGCGCGCCTGTTCGGGGGTGCGACCGCCCTTGCGGATATTGCACTCAATGCAGGAGCAGACGACGTTCTCCCAGGTGCTCTTGCCGTGCTGGCTCCGCGGCAACACGTGGTCGATGCTCAGCTCGTTGGTGGCGAACTTCTGGCCGCAGTACTGGCAGCGGTTGCCATCGCGGGCAAAGATGTTGCGTCGGTTGAACTTCACGTCGTTGCGGGGCAGCTTCTCGTAGAAGAGCAGCCGGATGATCCGCGGCACCGCGATCTCGAAGCGGACCGTGCGCAGCCAGTCGAACCCGTCAGGCTGAAACTGCCTCTTGAGCTCGCTGATGCTCCGCCAGGACTCGAAGTCATAGGAGAGGTACTGGCCCTCTTCGATATGGACGACTTCGGCCAGCTTGCGGTACAGCAGGGTGATAGCGCGCTTTGCGCTGACAACGCGCAGGGCCATGAAGTTGCGGTTCAAGACCAGCACACTGCAGGCTAACGAGCCCACCGGCGACGCCAAACTATCCAGATACCCGGTCGGGAAAGCAAGCCTCCTTTCGTATGAAGCCTGAGGACTGCTCGCTTCTCCTCCTATTGTACTAAGGGGCGATAATGCGCAACAGCTGACCGTTAGTTCTTCGTCAGGTTCATGCTGATATCAGACACGACGAGGTGTATATCTGGCGCCGCTGGCTGGCCTGTCAGGGCGATCGGCTGGGCCGGAAAACGCCTAAGTCCCTGTCCACACGTGGTTGCCGCGCAGGGGGCATTTGCCTACACTACGGGATACCGCCGCGACAGTGTGCGTTGCACCGAAGGGCCGTCGGCGGGGAGGTACTGCACTCATGGGTATGACCGTTACCGAAAAGATCCTGGCCCGGCACGCCGGCAAGGCAGCCGTCCAGCCGGGCGAGAACGTCTGGGTCAACGTGGACGTCCTGATGACGCACGACGTGTGCGGCCCGGGCACGATCGGGGTGTTCGAGAAGGAGTTCGGCAAGAACGCCAAGGTCTGGGACCCAGAGAAGATCGTGATCATCCCGGACCACTACATCTTCACGGCCGACGCCAAGGCCCACCGCAACGTCGAGATCCTTCGCGACTTCGTCAAGAAGCAGGGCATCCGGTACTACTACGACCCCGACTTCGTCAAGGCCGAAGGCATGCCCAGTCCCTACCTCGATCCCAAGAAGACCGGCTACAAGGGCGTCTGCCACATTGCCCTGCCCGAGGAAGGCCACTGCCGGCCCGGCGAGGTGCTGCTGGGCACCGACAGCCACACCTGCACGCACGGGGCGTTCGGCGAGTTCGCCACCGGCATCGGCAACACCGAGGCCGGCTTCGTGCTGGGCACCGGCAAGCTGTGGCTGAAGGTCCCGCCGACGATGCGGTTCGCGTTCGAGGGCAGCCTGCCGCCCTACCTGATGGCCAAGGACCTGATCCTGACCATCATCGGCGATATCGGAGTGGACGGCGCGACCTACCGGGCGATGGAGTTCGCCGGCGACGGCGTCCTCTCGCTGAACATCGAGGAGCGGATGACGCTGCAACATGGCCATCGAGGCCGGCGGCAAGAACGGCGTCATCGAGGCCGACAAGGTCACCCTCGACTACGTCAAGGGCCGCACGAAGAAGGCCTTCGAGGTGGTGGCCAACGACCGCGACGCCAGCTACTACAGCCAGAAGATTTACAAGGTGAAGGACCTGGAGCCCGTCGTCGCCAAGCCGCACTCGCCGGACAACCGGGCCGCCGCCCGCGACCTCAAGGACGTGAAACTCGACCGCGCGTACGTCGGCTCGTGCACCGGCGGCAAGATGACGGACTTCCTGGCGGCTGCCTCGATCCTCAAGGACCACAAGGTCAAGATCCCGACGACGATCGTGCCGGCTACCACCGAGGTCCACGCCGAGCTGCAGAGCCGCAAGATCGGCAACAAGACGATCGAGCAGATCTTCATCGATGCCGGCTGCACGGTCGGTCCGGCCAGCTGCGCGGCGTGCCTGGGTGGACCGGAGGACACGCTGGGCCGGCTGAACCAGGCGGGCGTGCGGTGCATCAGCACGACGAACCGCAACTTCCCGGGCCGGATGGGCCACAAGCAGGCGGAGGTCTTCCTGGCCAGCCCGCTGACCGTCGCCGCCTCGGCGGTGAAGGGCTGCGTGACCGACCCGCGGGAGTTCGTGGCGTAAGGAACGGGAGTAGTGCGTACGGAGTTCCCACTTCAGCGGGGCCTTTGTCCGCGGCGGATCCGAAAGTCGCACCGAGAGAAGGACCATGGAAAAGACCATCAAAGGCAAAGTGTACGTGCTGGGCGACAACGTCGATACCGACCAGATCATCCCGGCGCAATACCTGACCTACAATCCAGCCATCCCGGACGAGCGCCGCATGTTCGGGCGGTACGCGTTTTCGAGCGTGCCGATGCCGCAGGCGGGGCTGCCGAAGGGCAACATCCCCTTCGTCGACCAGGCCAAGGCCGACAACACCAAGAGCCAGTACCGGATCGTGATCGCGGGAAAGAACTTCGGCTGCGGCTCCAGCCGCGAGCACGCTCCGCTGGCGCTGGCCGAGGCGGGGATCCTGGCGGTGGTGGCCGAGTTCTACGCGCGGATCTTCTACCGCAACGCGGTCAACGGCGGATACCTGATCGCCTTCGACAGTTCGCAGCGGCTGGTGGACAGGTTCAACACGGGCGATGAGGCCGAGATCGACCTGGCCAAGAGCGTGATCCGCAATCTCACGCAGAAGACCGAGTACAGGCTCGCGCCGCTGGGCGACGTGGTGCCGATCATCGAGGCGGGCGGGCTGTTCGCCTATGCCCGCAAGGCGGGGATGATCTGAGAGAGGGCAGGGGCCGTCTGCGCCCGTGGCTGGTGCCCCAAGGCAACACGGCGGGCCCCGATGTTGCCGATACGCGACACGCCGCGATCCCGGGTTCCAGGGACATGCATTCCTCGTAGGGCCGAAAAGTCCTTTCGCCGGAATGCCTTAGATGCCCGAAGTCCCGCTACCCACAGGCGGGACCACGCTGCGGCACGCGAATTGCATGGACTCCAACAAGTCTTGCTGGCACCCATCGCCACCGGCAGATCCGTAGGGAGAGGGCTGCACTGTTCACTGGGGCTGGTGTCGGACCCGGGAGGGTGCCTCATGCGCACCTCGGCAGCTGTCGCGGTTTTGGTCTGTCTTTCCATCTGTCTGTCTCCTTCTGCCTTCGCCAACGTCCTGAACATGGGCGGCACTCGCGGCCCGGATGGGTCGTGGTCGGGACTAGCCAGCCTGGAAACCGTCCCCGTGGGGGATCCCGGCAATGCGGCGGATACGCTCGTGATGAACGACGGCACGACCGGCTACGGGTCGGTCGGCTATTCGTACAACATCGGCAAGTACGAGGTCACAGCCAGCCAGTACGCCGAGTTCCTCAACAAGGTCGCGGGCGTGGATACGTACGGGGTCTACAACCTCCCCATGGCTGATACCAGCCGCGGCAGCGGTATTTCCCGCAGCGGCGGGGGCACGCCTGGTGACCCGTATACCTACGCAGTGGCGCCGGACTGCGTGAACCGGCCGGTCAACTGTGTCAGTTTCTGGGACGCCTGCCGGTTCGCCAACTGGCTGCACAACGGCCAGCCCGCGGGCCTGGAGGACAACTCCACCACCGAGAACGGGGCGTACACCCTGACCGCTGACGCCATGAGCCACAACACGGTCGTCCGCAACGCCGACTGGAAGTGGGCGGTGACCAGCGAGGACGAGTGGTACAAGGCCGCATTCTACAAGGGCGGCTCGACCAGCGCGGGATACTGGGGCTACCCGACCGGCACCGACCACATCGATACCGGCATGGCCAACTACGATTGGTCGGTCGGTCACACGACGGATATCGGTTCCTATGCCTGGCCCAGCCCCTACGGCACGTTCGACCAGGGCGGCAACGTCTATGAGTGGAACGAAGCCGTGATCAACGGGGTGAACCGCGGCTTGCGGGGCGCCTCGTTCAGCGACGGCTACTCCGGCACGTACCTGCACGCCTCGGATCGCCATGGCGAGGGCTACTCGCCGTCGTATGAGTACGACTGGTATTCCGGCGGCGGCTTCGGATTCCGGGTCGTCCAGGCCCCCGAGCCGGCGAGCCTGGCGATGCTGACCTTGGGCGGCCTGCTGATCGCCCGGCGGCGCCGGGATCGGTCGTGACGGTTGAACGCGGCTTGGGATCATGGGCTGGCCCTCGTCGTGGTGGGCGGGCCGCCCTTGGGCATGTCGATGCCGTAGATGCGGCGGATACGCTCTTCGAGTGACATTGCGGGCTGATACTTCTCCTTGGTGGCCTCCTTTCGCTTTTGGGCGATGCGGTCGTGGGTGAAACGCTGTTGGGAGATCTTCTGGGCCTGCAGGCGGGCGAAGGCCTGCTGGTTTTGGGCGAAGCAACTGCCGAGACGACTCAGTTCCGCGGGCGTCAGTTCCTCGTCCTCGATTGCGACTGCGAGGCGCTGCAGGAGCATCCGCGAGAGGGCGTCGAAGTCCTGAGAGAGGGACGAGGGACGGGGGGCGAGGGGCGAGTCCTGAGAAACAGCGACAAACGGTGCAGCAACGGCGTTCTGAGCAAGAGTGTGTCCATTGGGCCGCAGCGTCGAAGACGGCATTCCCGTGAGGGACCTTTTCGTGAGGGTCCTGACCTCAGATCCATCGGCCGGGAGTGCTCGGGCAGCGCGAAGCCTGCCTGGCGTAACGGCGGATGGCTCCCACGCCTATGCCGTAGCGCTGTTCGAGGCGGAGGGTCTTGTGGATCTGGCAAGGCCCCTGGCGACGCGACAGCGCGGACCGGATGGACCGGTCCAGGGCCTGCCTAGCCTCGGCAGGCACCTTCTCGAACCAAGATCCTGACGTCAGCGTTTGAGACGCTGCGGCCCGCGGCTGCAGTTTCGGTTCGGTTGAAAACCGCGGCTGCTTGCTGGACACGTTCGGGCACTCCTTCAACGACAGGGGTCAGGGGCCAGAGGCCAGGGGTTAGTAACGGCAACCGCGGCCAATGACCGGCGACCCACGACCACAGCACCTACAGCACGCCCTGCACAGCAACGGCCTTGGTGGGCAATCGCCTACCGTACATCGCCCAGGACTCTTCTTGGTTCGCCCATTCTTTCGCCCATCTTTTCGGCCATCTGCTCGCTCACTTCTTCGCCCTTGGGGGGTACCGATCCTTCGTGCTACCCCTCTACCTGTATATAAGGCGTTGCCCGCTACGCCGGGAGGGGGTGAAATGGGGACTTAGGAACGCTGGCGATGGCGCGGGTGGCCGGCAAGGGGTGGCTGGGCCGGGGGTTGGCATGATCGAAAAAGAAGTTGAAGAATCTTCGCCGAGGGGGCGGGCAGACAGGGCTGGGATTCGGGGTGGGACGGACTAACGCTATCTACCTCAGCAGAGCAAAGACTTAATCAGTTCCTGCACCTTCGCAAGCACGGGAGGAGGAACTGTTCCCAACTCCTTCTCGACAACTTGGCGGTTGATTGTCATCAGCTTGGTCCACTTAATGGTCGAATCCTTCCGCAGCTTCGTCTCCGGGAAGTACGGGTCGGTGGCCATGATCGGGTAGCCAAACTGGTCGCGCGGGTCGACCTGCGAGCTCAGTGGGACAACGACAATGTCCTCACCGTTGTTGAACTTGGCGCCGGATACCACGAGTACAGGTCGCAGCTTGGCAGCCTGTCTGATCCGTAAACGGATACTGGACCAGCAGGAGTCTTCCGGGCTCATAGGCCATCGTCGTCCTCGTATACATCCTCCGCCGGATCGTTCCAGAATTCGAGAATGCCCGACGTTTCCACCAGACGCATCTGATCTTGGGTGGTCGCATCCGCCGGATTCACCGTAGCGGCGGTTGTGTACATCGGTATTGTCTGAATCGGGGTAATGCCCGCATCGATCGGCGGGATGACCGTAAAACTATCCTTGATCTGTGGCATCTTTCTTCTCCCCGGGCTTGCCCATGAGTCTCACATTGAATGGTCGCATCATCAGGGGGTGGCCATTGGCCCAGAACCGGATGAAATACCTGCCTTCCTCCGGGAAGGTGACGTTGTTGAGGACAAAGTTCATGTCCACGACGGCTGTCGGTGCAAACTTCCCAGGAAAGGGGCCTTCCACGGAAACAACAACATGGTCCGTTTCGCCGTTGACAATATCGAGCTTCGCAGTCGATCCGTCTCTGACGTCCGTAACAGAAACGAAGACGGCCATGCGGGGATGCGTCGCGGGAAAGCTGCTTGCGAAGATACCGTTGAAAAGGCCCACGAGGGCGCTCTTGCCAGCCGGCTCTTCCCTATAGATGCTATCGCATACAACCAGCGCGATAGCCGATGGCTTAAGCGTGCTGCCCATCAGAGGCTCCATTTCCGGTTGGCTCTACAGTGTCAACGTTGGCCAGTTCGTCACTGGCTGCCTTGTGCAGCTGAACGCGGATCCATACTGACAGATCCTGGCGAGCGTTCTCCGCCGCCAATTTGAAGGCCGTCTTCTCTGCTGGGCTGACACGCAGGTCCAGCCGGTCCTCGCGCTTGTCAAGGGCAGACTTGGGCGGTCGTCCTCGCTTTCCCATAGATATACCGTACACACAAAAAATATCGACGTCAAGGGATCTTGACTTGAGCGGAACAGTCGCCGTGGGAGCTTTCATGCATGACGCTTGCGCCGGACTGGTTGGACGCCAATTCTGTACAGTCAAGTAAGTACCCCTATTGCCCATTGACAGGCTCTTTTGGCGCATTTCCGCCATAGGGACTATGCAATCCGGGACAAGGGCGCAACGGGCAAGGGGATAGGCGTAGTGGGAATAGGCGCGTCTCTCATGTCGCCGCCATTTTCACTTCTCCGGCGCAACCGGCAGCGCCGGCGCCTCGCTCAGCCGGATCGACACCAGTTCCAGCTCGAAGGTCAGGACGGCATTGGGCGGGATCAGCGGGTCTCGGCCGCGTTCGCCGTAGGCGAGGTCGGACGGCACGAAGAGCTGCCACTTCGAGCCGACCGGCATATGGGTGAGGGCCTCGGTCCAGCCGGGGATCACGCCGGTGACGCGGAAGGGGGCTGGCTTGCCGTGGGAGCTGTCGAACTCCATGCCGTCGATGAACGACCCGCGGTAGCGGACCGTTATGATGTCGCCGGGCTTGGGGATCGGGCCGTCGCCTTGTTTCAAAATCCTGTACTGAAGGCCGCTCGGGGTGACCGTGATGCCGGGGGCGCCAGCGTTCTTGGCCAGGAAGGCCTCGCCCTCCCGCAAGTGGTAGAGGGCGGGGTTCTGGACGCGGAGATCGTTCTTGGCCTGCATTTTGCCGGCGTAGGAGGAGAGGACTTGGCTGGCCTGGTCGTCGGTGAGCAGCGCCTCACCGAACATGGCATCGCGGATGCCGCGGTAGAGGGCATCGAAGTCGACGTCGGGGAGGTCCTTGCGGACGTTGCGGGCGAGTTTCATGCCAAGGCTGTAGCTGACCTTGGCCAGGTCGTTGGCGAAGGGTTGGGTGGCCGGGGCAACAGGTCCGGTGGCCGGGCGGGTGGCGGACTGGGCGAGGACCAGGGCCGGGGCGGTGAGGGACAGGCCGGCGATGAGTGTGAGGAGTTTGCTCATGATCTCTCTTCCTTGGTTGCGCGAAAAAACGCGGGCGAGCCGGTTGGCTCGCCCGCGTATTGTACTTCATCGCTGCCGCCCTGGGCAGTCTGGCCCGAGGGCAGGCCAGGTCCGTCTATTCAGGTCGAGCTGACTTGAGCTCGAGGGGCTGGCTGGCAGCCGGCTTGTCCTGGGCCTTGATGCCGACGAGGGTGACGTCGAACGTCAGGGTGGAATTCGGGCCGATCTGCGGGCCGGCCTGGCGATCGCCGTAGGCCAAGTCGGACGGGATGAAGAGTTTGTACTCGGAGCCGACGGGCATCATCTGGAGGGCCTCGGTCCAGCCCTTGATCACGCCGTTGACCGGGAAGGTGACGGTCTGGTCCTTGGAGGAGTCGAACTCGGTGCCGTCGATGAGGGTGCCCTTGTACTTGACCTCGACGATGTCGGTGGCCTTGGGCTTGGGACCGTCCGCTTCCTTGACGACCTTATACTGCAGGCCGCTGGGGGTGACCTTCACGCCCTCTTCCTTGGCGTTCTTGGCCAGGAAGGCCTCGCCCTTCTCCTTGTTATCCTTGCCCTGCTCGGCCTGCTTGGCCTCCTGGCGGGCCCGCATGGTCTGGGAGAAGGCCATCAGGGTCTGCATGACCTCCTGTTCGTTGAGCTTGGCCTTGCCAGCCACGCCTTCCTTGATGCCCTCGGAGAGCAGGTCGGTGTTGACGTCGGGGATCTGCTGCTTCATGCCGCGGGCGATGTTGACGCCGATGGCATAGCTGACCTTGTCGATCTCGCTCTTGAAGGGCGAGGGCTGGGTCTGGGTGGCGGCGACAGCCGGCTGAGTGGCGGCGGGCTTGTCCGCGCCGGCTGGCTGGGCCAGCACGACAGCTGAGACGCACACGAGGGTGACGACGGAAACGGCGAGCAATTTCTTCATGATTTCGTTCCTTACGAGTTTGGGTAATGGTTAAACGAAGTCACTAGACTATCCGGAACGTGGCTGCGTGACAAATGCTGAACAAAATATCAACCAAAGGGTTAGGGACCAGTGACAGCCTCTGTCGTTTATTATAGGACATTCGTGGAGGGGTCGGGCGGGTATTGCGGGGCATGCGGGGGGTCGTAGAATGGGCGTTTTGTTAGCAAAAGGGGCAATGGCATGTCAGGGCACAAGGGCAGGCTGGCTGTTTACCCGGGGACGTTCGACCCGATCACGCTGGGGCACCTGGACCTGATCGAGCGGGGCAAGCAGGTGTTTCCGGAGCTGATCGTGGGGGTGGGGATCAATCCGGACAAGAAGGACGAGCTGTTCAGCCAGGCTGAGCGGGTGGAGATGATCCAGCAGCTGGTCGGGAAGTGGCCGAACGTGCGGGTGGAGGCGTACCACGGGCTTACGTACGAATTCGTGCGGAGCGTCGGGGGGCTGGTGATCCTGCGGGGCATCCGGGACAGCGTGGACCTGCGGCTGGAGCTGCTGCAGGCCAATACGAACCTGCTGCTGGGCGGGGTGGAGACGGTATTCCTGATGGGCAGTCACGACCATGCGTTGACCAGCAGCACGCTGATCAAGCAGATTGCGGCCCTGGGGGGGAAGATGGAGACGATCAGTCGGCTGGTGCCCCCGGTGGTGGCTGAGAGGCTGCTGGAGAAGATCCACTCGGGGAAGGTGCGGGTACAGCCGAATCCGGCGTACTAGGGGATTCCGGGTTCAGGGTTCAGGGTTCAGGGTTCAGGAAAGAGGGGGCAGTCGGGTAAGGAGCCACGGGTCGCGGGTCGCCGGTCGAACGGCAAAGGATGGGGGCGCGGGACGCCGGGCGAACGGTAAGGGACGGAGACAAGTGGAATAGAAGCGACGGCAGCGATGGGTGGCAGCGGGGGGATGGGGGACAGGCGGTAGCGGCGGGGGTGGGGGGAGGATTTCAGGATCAGGCGTGGTTTTTCGCGTTGACGCGCGTGGACCTTCAACTATAATGGCTGTCCGGATAAAAGTTTGCGTGGCCTGTCTGAACCCGAAAAGGAACGGACTACCGACTCGATGGCGAAAGTCGTCCTGGAGGACATCGTAAAGGTCTACCCGAACGGCGTGCGAGCCGTGGACGGGGTGAGCTTGGTGATCGCGGACCGGGAGTTCGTGGTGCTGGTCGGGCCATCCGGTTGCGGCAAGAGCACGACGCTGCGGATGATCGCGGGGCTGGAGGAGATCACGGCCGGCCGGATCCGGATCGGCGATCGGGTGGTCAACGAGGTGCCGCCGAAGGACCGGGACATCGCGATGGTGTTCCAGAACTACGCCTTGTACCCGCACATGACGGTGTACAAGAACATGGCGTTCGGACTGAAGCTTCGGCGGGTGCCGCAGGCGGAGATCGACCGGAAGGTGCGCGAGGCGGCGACGATGCTGGGCATCGAGGACCTGCTGGAGCGCAAGCCGAAGGCGCTTTCGGGCGGGCAGCGGCAGCGGGTGGCGGTCGGCCGGGCGATCGTGCGGGAGCCGAAGGCGTTCCTGTTCGACGAGCCGCTGTCGAACCTGGACGCGAAGCTGCGGGTGGAGATGCGGGCGGAGCTGAAGCGGCTGCACCGGCGTCTGGCGACGACGACGATCTACGTGACGCACGACCAGGAAGAGGCGATGACGCTGGGCGACCGGATCGTGGTGATGAAGGACGGGATCGTGCAGCAGGTGGCGGACCCGCTGAGGATCTACGAGCGGCCGGTGAACCGGTTCGTGGCGGGGTTCATCGGGACGCCGCCGATGAATTTCCTGAGCGGGAAGGTCTTTTTAGAAGGCGGGCACGTGTACTTTGACGAGGGTGCGTGTAGAATTCAGTTAAGTGATCGGCACCTAAGCCGGTTGGCGCCCTATGACAAGCGTGAGGTGGTGTTGGGCGTGAGGCCGGAGTGCTTGTCGTTCAAGGCGACGGAGTCGTGGGCCGAGCGGGGGAAGTCCCTGCCGGTTCGGGTTGTGGTGGTGGAGCCGCTGGGCGACCGAATGGATGTGTACGTAGCGACGAAGGCGCACGAGAAGATTGTATGCCGTGTGGACGCCCACACGGACCTGCGAGAAGGCCAGGAAATGCCGCTGTACGTGGATGTGGACAGCGTGCATGTTTTTGAGCCTGGGGAGATCGGGATGAACGTGACGCTGTTGGGAGACCAAGCCGGTGCGCGCGTTGCTGTCTAGGCATTGGCGCCACACCCGCTGCTTCCGCGCCCCTCACAGGAGGTCAGAAATGGCCTAGCTGGGTCGGCAAGGCGATTGCGGGTTTGCCCGAGGAGACCGGCCGCAGGGCGGTGAGCCGGTTCGGGCCTGACAAGTGGGCGTCCAACGACCCACTTTTTTGTTTGATGCGGGTTGTGTGATGCAGATGGACGTGAAGCGAGCGAGACGGAGCCGGCCGGACCGGCGGCTGCAATAGGGCCTGACGACGGATGGGCTGGCAAGAGGACGCGGCATGAACCAGGAACTGCTGAGAATCGTGGATGCAATCGCCCGCGAGAAGCGGATCGAGAAAGAGACCGTCGTAGCCGATCTCGAGGCAGCGATGATTTCGGCGATGCGCAAGGCGTACGGCGCGACGGAGGACGTGACGGTCAAGATCGACCGGATCACGGGGGACATCGCGGCCACCCGCGGGGGCAAGCCGCTGGAGATGCGGGAGCTGGGGCGGATCGCCGCGCAGACGGCGAAGCAGGTAATGATCCAGAAGATCCGGGAGGCGGAGCGGACGAGCATTTACGACGAGTACGTGGACCGCAAGGGGACGGTGATCAGCGGGCAGGTGGGCCGGGTGGAGGGCGGGACGCTGGTGATCAACCTGGGTCGCGTGGAGGCGATCCTGCCGCGCGGGGAGCAGATCCCGGGCGAGGCGCACGAGGTGGGGGACCGGGTCCGGGCGATGATCGTAGACGTACGGGAGCAGGGCAGCCAGGTGCGGATCATTCTGAGCCGCTCGCACCCGGAGTTCATCCGGAAGCTGTTCGAGCTGGAAGTGCCGGAGGTGGCCGAGCGGGTGATCGAGATCAAGGCCCTGTCGCGGGAGGCGGGGTACCGGACGAAGATCGCGGTCAGCAGCATCGACAGCCGGGTGGACGCGGTGGGGGCGTGCGTGGGGGTGCGAGGCAGCCGGATCAAGAACATCGTGGAGGAGCTGGGCGGGGAGAAGATCGACATCGTGCGGTGGAACGAGTCGAGTCAGATCCTGATTGCCAACGCGTTGCGGCCGGCGGAGGTGCAGGAGATCGCCCTGTGCTTCGAGTTGAACAAGGCGAGCGTGGTGGTGGCGGACGACCAGTTGTCGCTGGCGATCGGGAAGCGCGGGCAGAATGTCCGGCTGGCGGCGCGCCTGACGGGCTGGGACGTCGATATCGTAACGCCGACGGAGTACAACAAGGGCCTGGACGAGATGGAGCAGGCGCTGCGGACGGTGCCGGGCGTGGACGACAGCATGCTGGACAAGATGGTGGCCATGGGGATCATCAACCTGAACGACCTGGCCACGGTGGGCAAGGACCCGCTGGTGCAGACGCTGGAGCTCAAGGAAGAGTTGGCGACGCAGCTGGTTGCGACGGCGACGCAGCTGGCGCCGCAGCGAAAGTCGATCGCGGCGGCGCACGCGGCGGCGAAGCTGGCCGATGAGGCCGCGGCGGCCGCGCTGGCGGCGGCCGTCGGCGAGACCCCGGGGGCGGCCGTGGAGAATCCCGGGGCCGCGGAGGCCGGCGAGACGGCCAGCGGGACGGCCGGTCCGGAGGACGGCAGTGGCGCGGGGTCCGACGGGCAGGCCGGCGGGCCGGCGGATCCGGCGCAGGACGGGACGTAAGGGCCGAGCGAACCTGCGGAGGATCGCGGCAGCGGTTGGGAAGCGGGTTTGGGCGGCGTTGATCAAGAGTTTCTTTATGGAGGCGGACCTTGGCGAAACAGTTGCGGGTACACCAATTGGCCAAGGAACTAGGCGTGGCCAGTAAGGCCATCGTCGACAAGTGCCAGGCGGAAGATATCGACGGCATCGTCAACCACATGAGCCTTGTGTCGGCGGGGTTGGCAGCCAGCATTCGCGAGTGGTTTTCCGAAGGCGAGGACCGGACGACGATTGAGACGGCCGATCGGGTCGACCTGAAGAAGGTGCGCCGCAAGCGGCGGAAGGCGGAGGAGCCGGCCTCGGTGGCCGTGGCAGAGGGAGAGGAAGAGGCGGAAGACGTGGAGGAGCAGGAGGAGGCCGGCGTGGCCGTGGCGGAGCCGGAACCGGCCGCAGTGCCCGAGGTCGAGCCGGCGGTGGAGGCCGTGCCCGCAGAGGCGGCGGAGGCGGTTGCGGCAACCGAGTCGGCCGAGGCTGCGCCGCGGCGCCGGCAGAGGTGGTGGCGGGGGTTGCGGAGGAGCCCGTCGAGGCGGCTGGGCCAGAAGTCGTGGAAGCGGTTGAGGAGGCCGGTGCCGTGGCGGCGGAGGCTGCGCCGGCGGCGGCAGGAGAGGTTTCGCAGGAGCCAGCTGCGCCCGAGGAGCCTGCGGCGGGGCGAGGCAGGCGTCAGCCGGTCGTGCCGTCCCGCCCGCAGATGACGGCGCCGGCGCCGGCGCAGATCCAAGGCCCGCGGGTCATTCGGGTGGAGCGTGCGGAGCCGGTGAGGCAGTTCCGGCCGGGTCCGCGCCCGCCGTTCCGGGGGCCCGGCGGTGGCGGCGGGCCGAGCATGGGACCGACCATGCCGGACCTGGTGCCCGAGGCGGGCAAGAAGGGCAAGGGACGCAGGACGGCAGCCGAAGAGGCCGAGGACGAGGCAAGCGGAAGGCGAAGGCCAAGGCCAAGAAGGCGCCGGACAAGGAGACGAAGGCGGTCACGGAGCACCTGCGCGAGTGGCGCGACCGGGACCTGCTGGAGCGGCAGGAGCGGCTGCAGGGGGCGACGGGTCGGGGTCTGCACTCGCGGCGCGCGGCGGAGGCCCGGCGGCCGTCGGGAGGCGGCGGGGTGCAAGCGGCGGCGGCGCGCAAGACGAAGGCGCAGATCCAGGAGCCGGTGGTGATCAAGGACCTGTGCTTTGCGATCGGCCAGCCGTTCAACGCAGTGTTCCAGAACCTGATGGGCAAGGGCCAGATGGTCCGGATCAACGACACGCTGGACAACGAGACGGCGCAGCTGGTCTCGATGGAGCTGGGGGTGGAGCTGGAGATCATCCCTCGCAGGACGGCCCTGCAGCAACTGGAAGAAGAATTCAAGCAGATGGAGAGGACGCATCCCGTGAAGCGCAGCCCGGTGGTAACGTTCATGGGGCACGTGGACCACGGCAAGACGTCTCTCTTGGACCGCATCCGCAACGCCGCGGGTGGCCGAGGGAGAGGCCGGCGGCATCACGCAGCACATCGGCGCGTACCGTCTGGAGCGGGGCGGGCGGGCCGTCACCTTCCTCGATACGCCCGGTCACGCGGCCTTCACGGCCCTGCGCGCCGCGGGGCGAACATGACGGACATCGCGGTGCTGGTGGTGGCGGCCGACGACGGGGTGATGCCCCAGACGGTGGAGGCGCTGAACCACGCGATGGCGGCGAAGGTAAACATCGTGGTGGCGCTGAACAAGGTGGACCTGCCAGGGATCGACTTTAACCGGATCTACGGGCAGCTGTCCACGCAGGGCCTGACGCCGAGCGGGGAATGGGGCGGCCAGACGGACGTGATCAAGACATCGGCCGTTACCGGGGAGGGCGTCGACGAGCTGATCGAGCACCTGCACACCCTGAGCGAGCTGCTGGACCTGAAGGCCGACCCGACGCTGCCGGGCACCGGCGCGGTGATCGAGACGGCCATGCAGGAGGGCACGGGTCCGGTGGCCTCGGTGCTGGTGCAGGACGGCACGCTGCGGATCGGGGACGTGGTGGCCTGCGGCACGGCCCAGGGCCGCGTGCGGTCGATGACGAACGACCTGGGCCAGCGGGTCCAGGAGGCGGGCCCCGGGGTGCCGGTGGCCCTGTCGGGGCTGGACGAGCTGCCCGCCCCGGGCGAGAAGTTTTACGTGGTCGAGTCGCTCAAGCGGGCGATGGACGTGGCCGAGGAGCGGCGCCGGCACGTCCGCGAGGAGCAGATGGCGGCCAGCCAGAAGCCATCGACGCTGGAGGCGCTGCTGCTGCAGCAGGAGGCGGGCGAGCTGCCGGAGCTGAACGTCATCGTCAAGGCCGATGTCCTCGGCTCGGTCGAGGTCCTCAAGAAGAGTCTGGGCGAACTGCCCAGCGACAAGGCGCGCCTGCGGATCCTGCACGCCGCGGCTGGCGGGATCATGGAGAGCGACGTGCTTCTGGCCGATGCGAGCCATGCCGTGATCGTAGGCTTCAACGTGGTTCCGGACCCGGCGGCGCAGAAGCTGGCCGAGCAGAAGAACGTGACGATCCGCATGTACCGGATCATCTACGACCTGACGGATGCGCTGCGTCGGAGCCTGCAGGGCCTGCTGGAGCCGGAGAAGCGGATGGAGACGCGCGGCCGGGCGGACATCCGCGAGGTCTTCAAGGTGACGAAGGTGGGCACGGTGGCGGGCTGCTACGTGACGGACGGCCTGATCATGCGGAACCACAAGGTGCGGGTGGTGCGCAACGGCGTGGTGATCCGCGACGAGGCGCCGATGGAGTCGCTGCGGCGGTTCAAGGACGACGTGCGGGAGGTTCGGCAGGGGATGGAGTGCGGGATCAAGATCGCCAACTACGACGACATCAAGGTGGGCGACGCGATCGAGGCGTACGAGATCGTGGAGGTGGCGAGGCTGCTGTGATCAGTAGCCAGTAGCCAGTTGTCAGTTGCAACCACGACAGGACGGCCACAAAGAGGCACAAAGGGCACAGGAACAGCAGCAACAAGAACGACGGCAACAACGGATTGCCGTAACGACCATGGTAGTCGGCGTGATGGAAGTCAGTCTGGCGATCTACGGCGCGACGAGCCTGAAGGACAAGCGCCGGGTCGTGCGGAGCGTGAAGGACCGGATCTCGCACCAGTTCAACGTATCGGTGGCGGAGGTCGAGGAACTGGACTTTGCGCAGAAGGCGGTGCTGGGCTTCGCCATGGTCGGCAACGACCGCCAGTACATGGAAGGGGCTCTGAACAAGATCGCGGAGCAGCTGCAGTGGGTGAAGGACGCCTCGCTGCTGGATGTCAGCATCGAATGGCTCTGACGCCAGGTCGATGGCTGATTGTTAATTGTTAATTGTGGCGGCCAGGTGCCAGGGTTCTGCGCTGTTGCAGGACCATGCGGCACGGATGACAGGCAGGAACGAAGAAGCTTTGAGGCGATGAGATTCCGACCGGAACGCATAGGCAGTGTCGTGCAGCGGGTGGTGGGCGAGGCCATCACCATGCGGCTGTCGGACCCGCGCATCAGCCGCCTGGCGAGCGTGACGAGGGTGCAAGTCAGCAAGGACCTGCAGTACGCGGACGTGTACGTCAGCGTCATGGGCGATGAGGCGACTGCGCGAACGACGCTGCGAGGCCTGGAGGCGGCCCACGGGAAGTTGCAGGGCCTGATGGCTGACGCCCTGCCGATCCGCCAGGTGCCGATCCTGCGCCTCCACCTGGACGAGTCGATCAAGAAAGGTTTCGAGACGATCCAGCTGATCGATAGATCGATGGACGAGATCCGGCAGCGCGAGGCCGAGCGGGCGGCGCAGGCAGCCGCAGAGGCGCAGGGCGCGCCGCCGAAGGACGCTTCCGGGGGCGACGAGGTCAAGGGCCAGGAGCCGCCAAGACCATGAATGCCAGCCAGTTCGAGAGCCGCCTCAAGGACATCGTACACAAGCTGCAGACCGAGTACGGCGCCTGCGAGCAGTATCCGACGCGTGGCGACGTGGTGGAGGAGATCCTGCTGGGGATTCTCGGCCGCGACACGAGCGAGGAGAAGGCGCGGGACGCCCTGGAGCGTCTGCGGCGTTCGATGGTGGACTACAACGAGATGCGTGTAGCGGCGGCGGGCGACGTGATCGAGGAGATCGGGCCGGGCTTTGCGGGCGTGGCGGGCAAGGCGGGGGACCTGGTGGCGGCGCTGTCGCGGACCTACGAGCAGCTCGAGACGCTGGACCTGACGGAGTTCAAGGCGCGGCCGAAGCGAGAGGCGGGCAAGTGGCTGTCGGAAGTCCCGGGGATCGACGCGTACACGCTGGGGCGGGTGATGCTGCTGTGCTTCGGGGCGCACGCGGTGCCGGTGAACCAGGTGGCGCTGGGGTGGTTGCAGCACTACGCGCTGTTCGAGGCGACCGTGGACGCGGGCGAGGCGCAGAGCGTGCTGGAGCGGCACGTGCGGTCGACGGATGCGATGAAGGTGTTCTGCCTGTTGCAGCGGCTGGCGGAGAAGGCGGCGCCCGCGCCGCCGGCTGGCAAGGCGGCGGTGCCGAAGAAGGGCAAGGGCGCGGCCAAGGGGGAGAAGGCCGGCGGGAAGGCAGCGGGCAGGGCGAGGGCCTCGGGCAAGGCGGCGAAGAAGGCGAAGGCTTGAGAACTACAGTACTGAGTCCTGAGTGCTGAGTGGTGAGTGCTGAGGGTTCGGGGTTCAGGAGACGGCAATTGCTGAAGAGACGGTGTTTTGCAGCCGGGCGGTGGTCCGGCGGGTGTTGCGGGAGGCAGAGACCTTGCAAACGTTGAAGATCGGCATTCCGAAGGGCAGTCTGCAGGATTCGACGTTCGACCTGTTCAAGCGGGCGGGGTTCGAGATGGTGCTTTCGTCGTCGCGGAGTTACCATCCGAGCGTGGACGACAAGGAGACTCTCGTGCGTCATGTTCCGGGCGCAGGAGATGAGCCGCTACGTCGAGCAGGGCATTATCGACATCGGGATCACCGGCTACGACTGGGTCCAGGAGAACCAGTCGGACGTTGTGGAGGTGTGCGAGCTGATCTACTCGAAGGCGACGGCCAAGCCGTCGCGCTGGGTGCTGGCGGTGCCGAAGGACTCGAAGGTGAGCCGGCCGGAGGACCTGGAGGGCGGCCACGTGGCCACGGAGCTGGTGGGGGTGACCAAGCGGTTCTTCGAGGCTCGGGGGGTGAAGGTGCACGTGGAGTTCAGCTGGGGGGCGACGGAGGTCAAGGCGAAGTTCCTGAGCGGAATCGTGGATATCACGGAGACGGGCAGCAGCCTGGAGGCGAACAATCTCCGGATCGTCGCGGACATCCTGCAGACGACGACGCGGCTGATCGCCAACCGGCAGGCCTGGACCGACCCTTGGAAGCGGGCCAAGGCGGAGAGCGTGGCGATGCTGCTGCGCGGGCGCTGGAGGGCCGCAGCAAGGTCGGCATGAAGATGAACGTAGGCCGCAAGGACCTGGAGGCGGTGCTGGAGGTACTGCCGGCGGAGAAGTCGCCGACGGTTTCGGCGCTGGCGGACGCGGAGTACGTGGCGGTGGAAGTGATCATGGAAGAGCGGGCGGCCCGCAACCTGATCCCGTGCCTGCGACGGACGGGGGCGTCAGGGATCTTCACGTATCCGCTGAACACCGTCATTCCGTAGGGAAATGTCCGGTGTCAAGACCCGTTGCTACGCATCGCGCAATTGCCGGCCTGTTGGCGGCGGCTGGGCTGGCCGGAGCAGTCCTGGGCGCCGCGGGGTGTGCTGCGCCGCGGGGCGCGGGGCTGCGACGCAGGCGGCGGGGATGAGGCCGGCTGCGACGCGTCCGAACGGGGCGATCGCGGCCCGGATAAGCGTTCACTTCGAGAAGTTGCCGGCGCTGGCGGAGCTGCCGCCGCCGGCGGAGCTGCTGGACCGCAACGTGCCGGCGGAGGCGCTGAAGCACTACCTGGCGGCGGCTGCGCTGGCGGAGGACTACCAGGACGCCGAGGCGATTCCGGAGTACGAGGCGGCGATTGCGGCGGACCCGGCGGGCTTTGAGCCGCGGCTGGGGTTGGGTCGCGCGGCCCTGCGGGCAGGGGACCCGGGTAAGGCGGGGGCGGCGCTGGCGGAGGCGGTACGGCAGCGGCCGCGTTCGGCGGAGACGCACTACCTGCTGGGAGTGGTGGCGGCGGCAGGTGATGACGGCCAGACGGCGCAGTGCGGCAGCTGCGCTATGCGTTGGCGCTGGCGAAGGACGACGGGGAGCGGATCCGGGCGTATTTCCACCTGGCGCAGGTCCTGGAGCGGCTGGACTATTGCCAGGCATCGATCGAGACGGCGGAACGGTTCGAGGGGCTGGCCAGGCAGGATGGGCGGAGGCTGCCGCTGTCGCCGCAGTGGCGGGAGTTGGTGACGACGCAGGCCTGGCGGATCCCCGCGATCCGGGGGATGTGCCTGCGGCGGATCGGCAAGCCCGCCGAGGCGGCCGAGGCGTACCGGGCATCGCTGCGGATGTCGCCCGGCAATATCGACGTGATGCTGCAGCTGGCGGAGACGCAGATCGACGCGGGGCAGACGCGTGCGGCCGCGGAGACGGCGGACAAGGTGCTTGCCCGGGAACCGGGGAACGTGTCGGGGCTGGCACTGTTGGCGGCGACGATGGCGGCCGACGAGCGCAGCCGGAGCTGCGCCAGCGACTGCTGGCGCTGATTCGAGCGAACCCGTCGGACTTGCTGCTGGCGCAGCGGGTGGCGTCGATCTTCCTGAAGTTCAAGCAGTTGGACGCAGCCCTGGAGGCCCTGATGATCGTGCGCAAGGGCCTCAGCGAGCCGGGGCCGGTGTATGCGTCGCTGATGCAGGTTGTGCTGGTCAGCGAGGGCGGTCGGTCGGCGATGGAGGGTCTGGCGGGGCTGCTGGGACAGCTGGAGCCGGCGGAACGCGACCAGCTGCTCGAGTCGATCGAGATCACGCAGGTCGGGCCGAAGCTGGCGCGGGACCTGGCGGCCCATGGCGAGGCGACGTTTGCCAGGGCATCGGGGGACGGCACGCGGCTGCTGGCGCTGGGGGTGATCGCCGGGGCGGCGCATCAGCCCGTGCTGGCGGAGAAGGCCTTGCGGGGTGCACTGCAGGCGCAGCCGGACTCGCTGGTGGCCGCGGTGAACCTGGGCGAGCAGTTGCTGGCGCAGTGCCGGTGGAAGGATGCGATCGCGCTGGCCGAGCCGCTGACGGGGAGGTTCAAGGATTCGGGGGCGCCGTACCGGGTCCTGGGGGCAGCCTACGACGGCCTGGACGATTTCAAGGCGGCGATGACGAACCTGTATGAGTCCCTGCGCAAGGACCGGAGGGACACGCAGGCGATGTGGATGGCGGCACAGATCAACGATCGGTTGGGCCAGGCGGAGCCGGCCTCGCGGATCTACGAAGTGCTGGTGACGGTCAAGCCGGATGCCTGGGAGGCGCAGATCGCGCTGGTCAAGAACCTTCTGGCCCTGCGGCAGAAGGACGCGGCCGTAGAGCACGCCGGGGGCCTGAAGGAGGCCTTCCCGGGCAATGGGGCGGCGGAGTTGTGCCTGCTGATGGCGCGGTCGGGGTCGGCGGTGCCGCCGGCGGCGAGGATCGCGGAGCTGGTGAAGCGTCATCCGGGCGAGACGATTCTGCGGCAGGCGCTGGGGGAGGCGTACCTGGCGGAAGGGGAGGTGGACGAGGCGGCGGAGGTGTTGCTGGCGGTGCTGGCGGAAGACCCGGCCAACGAGGAAGCGCGGCTGCTGCTGACGACGGCGCTGGCGCGGCAGACTGCGGACGGAGGCGGCGCTGCAGGTACTGGAGTCGCTGCTGGCGGAACATCCCAATCGCACGCTGTGGCGATTTGCGCACGCGGAGTTGCTGGGGCAGGCGGGTCGGCCGGAGGCAGCGGCGCGGGTCGTGCAGGAGTTGCTGGGGACGACTTGGGGCCGGGAGCAGAAGGCGAGTCTGCTGAGCCGGCTGGTGTTCTTCCTGGGGTGTGCGGGGCTGCAGCAGCAGGCGATTGAGGTGCTGCAGAAGGAGCTCAAGGCTACGCCGGGCGACCATGGGACGCAGGCGCTGCTGCTGGGGGTGCTGGAGAGCGAGGGCAAGCGGGCGGAGGCGATCGAGGTGTTGCAGTCGTGGCGGGCGGCGGCGCCAGAGGACGCGGTGTTGCGGCGGCTGGAGGTGCAGCTGCTGAAAGAGGCGGGCGCCGACAACGCAGCGGCGGCGGAGGCGCTGAGGGACTGGCCGACTGGGAAGAAGCCTTCGGGCAACGATGTGGCAGCCAGGCAGGCGGGACAGGCAGGGGCGGAGGAGAAGGGCGTAGCTGCTTTGGCCGGGGCGCTGCCGGAGGGGCAGACGGCGGCGTGGGTGGCCAGCCGGGCGTGGCTCGGGTCGCCGGAGGTGTCGGCCGAGAGCCTGGCGGAGGCGGCGGCGCGGCAGAACCGATTCCTGGAGGCCATCGAGTTGGGTCGGGTGGGCAGTCCGGGGGATGACGAGTCGTGGGCGCGATGGACGCAGTGGACATATCTGGCGGGCGACCGGGCGCGGGCGGACCTGGTGCTGTTGCCGCAGGTGCAGGCGAAGGACGCGGACTTGTACGACCGGCTGGACCGGCTGCGGTCGACGTTCTATAAACGCATGGGCCTCGAGGAGTTGGCGGTCCGCCAGGCCGAGGCACTGTACGAGCGGTACAAGGGGACGCCCCGGGCGGCCGAAGGGGCCAACGATCTGGGCTATGTCTATGCCGAGGACGGGCGGGACCTGGCGCTGGCGGAGGACCTGGCCCGCAAGGCGGTGGCCGGCGACCCCAACAGCGCGGCGTACATGGACACGCTGGCGTGGGTGTACTACCAGCAGGGGCGGTATGAGGAGGCGCTGCACTGGCTGGGTCGGGCGGTTCGCGTGCCGGGGCAGGGGGAGGACCCGGTGTTGCGGGACCACCTGGGGGACGTGTACTGGCGGGTGGGCAAGCGGGCGGAGGCCGCAGAGTCGTGGCGAAAGGCGGCGGGGCTGTACGTGGAGGAGATCAAGACCGATCGGCTTCGCACGGACTTGAGGCAGGGGCTGGAGGACGTGAACGGCAAGATCAAGGCTGTAGAGACGCACCGCCAGCCGGCCGTGGCACCTTGGGCTGGTCAGAAAAGAAGAACGGCGTCATAATCGCTGAAGAGGAGTGTGTCATGGCAGGTCATTCGCACTGGGCACAGATCCGGCGTAAGAAGGCGACGGTCGACAAGAAGCGGGGCGCGCTGTGGTCGAAGCTCGATTCGCGTGGTGATCCTGGCGGCGCGGAGCGGCGCGAACCCGGACATGAACTTCAGGCTGCGCCTGGCGATCGACAAGGCCAAGGCGGCGAATGTGCCCCGCGAGACGATCGAGCGGGCCATCGGCAAGGGGTCGGGCGACGACGGCACGGTGTTCGAGGAGTTCAACTACGAAGGGTACGGGCCTGGCGGGGTGGCGATACTGCTGCGGATCCTCACGGACAACCGCAACCGAACGGCCCCGGAGATCCGCAGGATCTTCGAGCGGCACGGCGGCAACATGGGCGCCCCCAACACGGTAGCCTGGCAGTTCAAGCGCCTGGGGCTGTTCACGTTCCCGGTGGAGGCGGCCAGCGAGGACAAGCTGATGGAGGTCGCGCTGGAGGCCGGCGCCGAGGACGTCCAGCAGCAGGGCAAGATCTGGCAGGTCACGTGCCAGCCGGACAACTTCCAGGCCGTCAAGGATGGCCTTGTCAAGGCGGGCCTGACGCCGGAAGTGGCGGAACTGTCGATGATCCCCACGACCTCTGTGCCCGTCGACGCCGAGACCGGCCGGAAGCTCATGGGCATGATGGAGGAGTTCGACGACCACGAGGACGTGCAGGAGGTGTACTCGAACTTCGACATACCGGAAGAGGTGATGGCGCAGATCAGTGCGGGCAAGTAGAGAAGGCGGCTGCGGAAACCAAGCACATGGCCACTTCCACGGTTGAGATGGAAGTTCCCCTGGCGCAAGGGGTGACCGTCACGCCAGACACCATCCGTGTCGAGCTTAGCGATGGCAGGACGATCTCCGTTCCGTTGGCGTGGTTTCCGCGGCTCGTGCATGGTTCGCCAACGGAGCGCGGCCACTGGCGGTTGATCGGCTGCGGCGAAGGGATCCACTGGGACGACCTGGACGAGGACCTGAGCGTCGAGGGGCTGCTTGCAGGCAGGCCCTCGGGCGAGAGCCAGTCGTCTTTTTCTCGATGGCTTGCCAAGCGAGGTTCCCGGCCGGGGAAGCGCGCCCGGCGATCCGGCACGCGCGCGACCCGTCGGGGCCGCTGAGCGAAACGGCGGCGCTCTCGTCGCTGTCGACTTGCGAGGGTGCCCGGTGCAGGCCGAGGCGACCATATGAAGGCCATACCATCCGATCTGGCTGGGCGGACGGCCCTGGTGACGGGGGCGGGGAAGCGCCTCGGGCGGGCGATTTGCCTCGCCCTGGCCGGGGCCGGCGTCAACATTGCCGCGCACTACAACACATCCGAAGAGGAGACCCTCCGGCTGTCGGAGGAGATCCATAGTTTCGCCCAGGTGAAGGTCTGGCCGGTGCCGGCGGACCTGGCTGATCCGGGCAAGACTCAGGGTTTCTTCCGCCGGGTCCGGGAGGTGGCCGGCCCGGTCGACATCCTGATCAACAGCGCATCGATTTTCCCCTCGGACACGCTGCAGGACGCGACGCTCGAGTCGATCGCCGCGAACCAGCAGATCAACGCGTTGGCGCCGCTGGTGCTGTCGCGGGAGTTCGCGGCGCAGGGCAGGACGGGCCACATCCTCAACATGCTGGACACCCGGGCCTTCGACCACGACCCGAAGCACTTCGCCTACCACCTGAGCAAACGGACGCTCTTTACGCTCACGCGGATCATGGCCATGGAGTTTGCCCCGAAGATCCAGGTGAACGCGGTGGCGCCGGGGCTGGTCCTGCCGCCGGCGGGGCAGGACGAGTCGTACCTGGCGAGTCTTGCGCATACCAACCCGCTGCAGCGGTACGGCAGCGCCGAGGAGATCGCCGAGGCCGTTGTCTTCCTGCTGCGCAGCAACTTCATCACCGGGCAGGTGATCTACGTCGATGGCGGCCGGCACCTGAAGGGGGCCTTCTATGGCGGCGTCTGAGAAGCACCTGGACCGCATCCACATCCGCGACCTGGCGCTGCGGTGCATCATCGGCATCCAGCCGCACGAGCGCAATCAGCGTCAGGACGTGACGATCAATATCACGCTGGAGGCGGACCTGCGGCCGGCTGGCCAGAGCGACAACATTGATGACACGGTGAACTACAAGACGATCAAGCGCAACGTGGTGGACCTGGTGGAGAGCTCGTCGTTCCTGCTGGTGGAGAGGCTGGCCGAACAGATCGCGCAGGTCTGCCTGGGGCAGCGCGGGGTACAGCGGGCGACGGTGACGGTGGACAAGCCGGGGGCGCTGCGGTTCGCGCGGAGCGTGGCGGTGGAGATCACGCGGGAGCGGGAGGGGAAGTCCTGAGGGCTGAGGGGCGAGGGACGAGAGGTGAGGGACAGCGCGTACCGAGTTCCCGCTTCAGCTGGGCCTTCGTTGCGACTGCCATGACACCTGATATGCTCAGCGCCTACATCGGCGTCGGCTCGAATATCCGGCCCGAGACCAACATCCCGGCCGCGCTGAACCTGCTGCGCCGGCGCGTCCGCGTCACGGGCACCTCGACCTTCTACCGCACGCCCGCCGTCGATCGGCCCGATCAGCCCGACTACCGCAACGGCGTCTGGCGGATCGAGACCGCGGCGGCCCCGCGCGACCTGGGCCGCGATGTCCTCCGCCCGATCGAGGACCAGCTCGGCCGGGTCCGGACGGCTGACAAGTACGCCCCCAGGACGATCGACTTGGACGTGCTGCTGCACGGCGCGACCGTCCTGGATGATTCGGACTGCCACGTGCCCGCCCCGGAGATCCGCACGCGGCTGTTCCTGGTCGTCTGCCTGCTGGAACTCGATGCGGGCCTGGTGCTGCCGGACACGGGGGAGCGGCTGGCGGCGCTGCTGGAGGGGGAGGCGGCGCGCGAGTTCGAGGCGGATGAGGGGCTGACGGCGCGGTTGCGGCGGGAGGTGGGGCTGAAGGGGTGACAATGTGACAATGTGACAATTCGACAATGTGAACCGGCAGGGTTCAGGGAACCAGCCCGCGGTTGCGGCGGTCCAGGAAACTCGCCAGCCAGTATTGGGCCTTCATGTAGGGGACGGGGACGCCGGCGGCGTCGGCTCGGCGGATGGGCTCGCCCAGGATGTACTCGAGCTCCAGCGGGAAACGGTGCTCGTAGTCGAGGGTCATGCTGGTCTTGTAGGGCTTCATTTTGCGGGTGTTGTCGATCATGGTGGCGGGGACGGAGGCCGCCAGGGCGGCGCCGTCGGCGGCCGCGGCGGCCATGACCTCGGCCATCAGGAGTTCGACCATGCGGGAAAGGCCCGGGTCGGCCATGATCTGGTCGGTGGTCACTCCGCCGGCTGTGATGCTGAGGGTGTTGTAGGGGATGTTCCAGCAGAGTTTCTGCCAGCGGGCGCGTTTGAGGGAGTCGCTGGCGCTGGTCTGGATGCCGCCCTTGCGGAAGACTTCCGCGATCTGCTCCGCGGTCTGCGTGTCGCCCCGCATGTGGCCGATCAGGACGTGGCCGTAGTCCAGGTGGTCGATCTGCCCGCGGCCGGTGCGGTTGATGCAGGTGAAGGCCAGGGCGCCGAGGATCAGGCCGGGGTCGAACCAGCGGGCGAGGGTCTCTTCGACGCCCAGGCCGTTCATGAGGGCGAGGATCTTTGTGTCCTTGCCCACTACCGGTGTCAACAGGTCCCTGGCGTCGGCCAGCGAGGTGGTCTTCAGGCGCAGATGGCCAGGTCGACCGGGCCGATGTCCCGGGGGTCTTGGTAGACGTCGGCCGCCAGGTGGAAGTCGCCCCAGATGCTGTGGATGGACAGGCCGTTCCGTTTGACGGCCTGATAGTCGCGGCGCATGAGGAATCTGACGTCGTAGCCGGCGCTGGCGATCTTGGCGCCGTAGAAGGAGCCGACGGCTCCGGCGCCGATGACTGCGATTGTACGTATTGCGTCCATCCGATCATCCCATGCGAAGCGATTCCGTCGTCCCCACGCGGCTCGATCATGCTACCGCAGCACCTTGCTTCGCACGTACTGGATCACCTCGTTGCACGCGCGGCTGGCCCGGTCCTGCTGGTGGTTGACCTCGCTACGGATTCGGGCCTGCTCGTCGGCGGAAAGGTCCGGCGAGCCGAGGTTGGCGTGGACGGTCCAGGCGGCGGCCTCGGCGGCCGCCAGGGTCATGTGGGCGGCGCCGGCCAGATCGGTCCAGAGGTACTTGCTGGACAGGGGGGCCAGAATCGCCATGTCCTTGAGGCAGGCCGCGCAGATGCCCAGAATGTGGCTGGGGATCGCCAGGGCGGCGGTCAGGGCCAGCTGCTTCTGCTCGGCAGCCGTGGGGTCAGCCGGGTCGAGTTTGGAGGCCTTTCGCCAGAGGTCGTAGGCGGCGATGTCCTCGGCGATCAGGCCGGCGAGGGCGTCGGCGCCGCGCTGCAGGCGGGCCATGGCGTGCTCGATGGGGGCGGTGTCGGTGTTCTGCTTCTCGGCGCGCTTGAGGGCGAAGGTGGCGACCATGTGGCCGAGGTTCACGCCGATCGAGCCTGAAAGGGCGGCTGCGCTGCCGCCGCCGGGGGTAGAGGAGTTGCCGCCGAGGTCGCGGAGGAACTCGCGTGCCGGCAGGGCCAGGTAGTCCTTCTGCGTCGCATCGCTCATAGGTTGCTCCGTCTGCGGTTCAAGGCCGATGGGCCCGGGCGATCGATTCCTATACAAGGATTTCCGGGTGAACAATCGTATGCGGGCTGTGCCGCAGGGTTGCCTTTGACACGTCGGTCCGCTCGAGCCTCAGGAACACGCCCCAGGCCGCCCCGTGCGAACCGAGTGCGACCGCGATCTCGTGCTCGCCGGCCTTGGCGGCAAACGGGATGATGGCGTCCTCAGGCCTGGCGGGGTTGGTACCCTTGGGATCGCAGAAGAGCGTCTTGCGGTCCAGCCACACCTTGACGGGCCCGTCGTAGCCCAGCAGCAGGTTGAGTTTCATCGGGCCGGCGCAGCGGAAGTCGAAGGCATAGTAGACGAGGGCCTGGCCGGCGGGTCCGAGCTCGAGGTGCCGGTCGCAGAAGGCGGCGGCGAACTGGCGGGTCTGGAGTTTCACGTTCTCGGGGTAGGGGAGTCTTCTTGACGTCCCGGGCCGGGAGGACCTTGCTGACGGCCACGCGGTTGATAAAGGGCGTTATGGCCCGCGGCCTGGTCGGCTGCATGGGCAGGGGGCCGAACGCGGGGACTGCCCGGCCGGCCTTGTCGGTGATGTTGCAGTAGGGATCGAAGCCATTGCCGTAGTAGAGCCCGCCGTCGATCATTTCGACGGTGGACTGCGTGTGGATGACCGCCTTGTCGCCGGCCAGATCCACGCGGTAGTGGCTGTTCATGGTCGTGACGGTGTCGAGGAAGAAGCCGGCGGGCAGGCCCGGGGCGGCCAGCGAGCCGGCGACGTTGCGGAAGCGGACGATTACGTCGGCCATCTTGCTGATGGGGTTGGCCTTGACGGTGATCTCGGCAACGTCGATGGGCGGCAGGCCCGCCTTGCGACCCTCGCGGAGGGCCTGCATCGCCTCGGCGGCGCGGCGGCCCAGGACGTGCTGGCCGGTGCCACTGATGTGGATGCCGTCATCGAGGGGCAGGTCGATGGCGGGTACGACGGCGAGGTCACGGATCTGGGTAGGCAGGCGGCGTTGCTGTTCGCGGATGGAGTCCCACCATTCGCCGCCGGCGCCGCGGCGGGTCACGCGGCTGATCTGCACGGCGACCACGGGCAGGCGGGGGGCCTTGAAGTCCCGGCGCATGGCCTGGACGAGTTTCTTCATGCGCTGCGTGTAGCAGGGGGCGGCCTCGGGGGAGGCATCGGAGCAGCCCTGGTACCAGAAGACGCCGGCGACGCTGCCGCCGTTCTTGCGGACCCGCCGGCACATCGCGCCGTAGAGGCTGCGGCCGCCCTGGCCCTTGAGGGCGGGGTCCCACTGCTGCATGCTGGTGCCGCCGTGGGCGCAGGCGAGGAGTCCCTGGGGGACGCCGGTCCGTTTGTAGAGGTCCTGGGCGAAGGCGACCCCCGGCCCGACTCCGGTCCATCGGTGGGGCTGGACGCGCGGGGAATTGGGGTTGCCGCCGTGTACGGGGTCGACCGCGCACCAGAGGGTGTGCAGCGGGTCGATGGCTACGTCCCATTCGTCGGTCATGTGGAACGCGCGGACCATGGGCATCGGGCGGAGCTTGTCCTTCAGCCAGCCGATGCCTTCCATGTTGGACTGGCCGCCCAGCACCCACACGTCGCCGACCAGGACGTTGCTGATCGAGAGGCATTCGTGGACGTTGCCGTTGGAGACGATCCGAAGGTCGATGTCGTACGGTCCGCCGACATTCAGGGCCTTGATCTGTCCGGCCAGACGCCCGCGCTTGGCGCGGCCAACCCGCTTCCAGCTCCAGCCGGCGAGGGTCTTGCCTTTGGCGCGGATCCTGGCTTCCACGGCGCCGGAGGACTGGCACGTCCCGGCGAAGGATGCGCGGCACTGGTTGGGTTTGGTTCTCTGCAGGACCATCCGGCTGAACAGGCCTTCGGTAATCCGCACGACAAGACCTCCCAATTGCGACCGTGTCCTCACCAGCCGCCAAGCACATCCGGCGGCCGTGGGGAGGCGGTCATGTGCACAAGTTCACCAGATCCGGGGGCTGCGGTCAAGGCGCGGCTCTGCCTGTCGTTGCGGCTCGTCGGGTTTCGTATAGGATGGTTACATGACCGGGAGGCAACGATATCTCGACATGGTCCGGGGAAAGCCCGTGGACATCGTCCCGCGGGTACCGATCCTGATGCAGTTTGCTGCGGAGTACATCGGGTCGAACTACGGGGCGTTCGCCAGCGACCACCGGATGCTGGTGGAATCGAACTTCCGCTGCGCCGCGGACTTCGGCATGGACCAGGTCAGTACGATCTCCGATCCGTACCGCGAGACGCAGGGCTTCGGGGGCGAGGTCCACTACGTCCGCGACGGGGTCCCGCGCTGCCCGCGTCCGCCGCTGGAGGGCTCGAAGGACCTGTCACGATTGGGCAGGCCCGACCCGCTCCGTTCGCCTCGCATGCTGGACCGCGTGCAGGCGGTCGAGCAGTACGTCGCCGAAGGCAGGGGGGAGTTCTCAATCCTGGGCTGGGTGGAAGGCCCCGCGGCGGAGGCCGCCGACTGCCGAGGCGTGCAGGAGTTCTTCATCGACCTGCTGGACGACGAGCCGTTCTGCGAGGCCCTGATGGACCGGTGCCTGGAGGTCGGTATCGAGTTCGCCAAGGCGCAGGTTGCGGCGGGGACCGACACGATCGGCATCGGCGACGCGGTGGCCAGCCAGGTCTCGCCCGACATCTACCACCGGCTGATCCAGCCCCGCGAGAAGAAGTCTGATTCGGGCGATCCAGCAGGCCGGCGGCTTGGTCCGCCTGCACATCTGCGGCGACATCACCCACCTGCTGGAGGGCATTGCCGACCTGGGCGTGGACGTGCTGGACGTGGACCACATGGTGGACATGGGCGAGGTCCGCAAGGCCGTGGGAGCTACGGTGACGCTGGCGGGCAACCTCGATCCGGCGGCGGCGATCCGCTTCGGCGAGCCGGCTGCCATCCGCGAGGCGGTGAGGCGGATCTACGAGCAGGTGGGCAACCCGTTCGTGGTGAATGCCGGCTGCGAGATTCCGCCCGGCACGCCGAACGAGAACCTCAGGGCGCTCTGTGAGCCGCTGGCGTGGCGGGCGTGAGACCATGAACCTCAGCGACATCGTTAGCCGGCAGGTGCCGCCCGTTCCTTGGTCGGAGGCGGACAGCATCCCCTGGCACGATCCGGACTTCAGCCGGCGAATGCTCAGAGAGCATCTCTCGCAGCACCATGACGCCGCCAGCCGGCGTTTTGAGACTATCGATCGACACGTGGAATGGATCCACCGGCACGTACTGGGTGGCAAGCCGTGCCGGATCCTCGACCTCGGCTGCGGTCCGGGGCTGTACCTGCAGCGACTGGCGGTGCTGGGGCATGCATGTACCGGTATCGACTACTCTCCTGCGTCCATCGCCTATGCGGCAGGTGAAGCGAGCAAGCACGGGCTGGCGATCCTGTACCGGCAGGAAGACATGCGTACGGCCGAGTTCGGCAGTGACTTCGACCTGGTCATGCTCATCTTCGGGGAGCTGAACCTGTTTCGCCCGTCGGATGCCGAGTGCATCCTGGGCAAGGCGGCCCGTTCGCTGAAGGACAAGGGAATCGTGCTCCTGGAGGTGCATCCGTTTGAGGCGATCCGCAGGCGGGGGCAGCACCGGCCATCGTGGTACACGTCGCAGGCAGGGCTCTTTTCAGATTCGCCACACCTTTGCCTGCAGGAGAGTTTCTGGGATGCGGGGACCTGCACGGCGACATCCCGCTATTTTGTCATTGACTGTGCGACGGGCGGCGTGAGCCGCCATGCCGAGACCTTCCAGGCCTATACGGATGACCAATACGCGGGGCTGCTAGCCAAATGCGGTTTCGAGGCCCGCAGCAGGTATCCGTCGTTGACGGGAACGGAGAGCGAAGGACAACGGGACCTGGTGGTGCTTTCCGCAGGGAAGCGGTAGAGGCTCCTATCGTACGTGCCGCTCCCAGAGTTCGCGGCTGTTGATGGGGGTCATGTCCTCGTTGTAGCGGGGGTTGCGTCCCGTGAAGTTCACGTAGTCATAGGCGGCCTGCATCATCTCGTGGATTTCCTGCGCGTTGCGGGTGACGATCGCAGCCGTCTGCTGCTGCAGCTGACGCAGCCGGGCCAGGCCCTGCTGGACGTAGGTTTTCGCCCACGCATCGTCGATGCGGTAGGACTGCAGCATGGCTACGAAGTTGCCCACGAAGGCGTCGAACTTATCGACCGGCGCCATCACGGTCAGGTGCCTGAACTCCAGTCGGTGTTCAGCCGCGACCCGAACGTGAAGCCGAATCGTTGCCCAGGGGATTTGTGCCGAAGAACATGGCCGCCTCGCACGCACCGGCCGGGTCGGCGACGTTGATCGTGCGAAAGGTCGGCTGGCTTGCCTCATTGACCAGCCATCCCTTGGGCTTGTAGAGCAGGAAGATCGCTTCCTTGGAGAGATATTTCTCGATGGCAGGCGGGGCGGCCTGTCCGCCGGGCGCTGCGGCCTTTGCCGACGGCTGCGTTGCCCCGACGAGAGGCCGGGAGATCGGCGCCGATCCGGTTTGCGCAAGCATTGTGGATAGGGTAACGAGTCCGGCGATCGCACAGGCATCGCTGGGCATCTTGTATCCTCCAGTCGAAACGCCAACCGCTCCGCCGGCATGGGGTCCCGGGAATGCCCGGGGATGGAACCTCGCCGATTATACGGTGAGGTCACGGGCGAATGCCAGTTGTAGTTGTAGGGTGGGTACTGCCCACCAGCAGCGCTTGACGGCGCAGCGCCTGAATGCCTGTGCACGAACATGCGCTGCGCTATGGAGTGCGGCGGCTGTGACGCCGCTTTGGACGCGGGCGGGCCGTTGAAAGCGGTGTCGTTGCCACCGCACGCCATAAGGCCGCGGCGCCGAATCACGCACAGCCATTTAGCGCCGGCTACTTCCCGTGGTTGTAGAAGTAGTCGTGCACCTTCGTGACGGCGGCGACGGTGTCGCGGGCGTCCTGCTCGCTGAGGCGGTCGCTGACCGGCAGGTAGATCGAGTCGAGGATGACGGCCTCGGCGTTGGGGCAGTCGCCGGCCTTGTACTGCACGTCGTTGCCCAGCGACCACGGCAGCCCGGAGGCGCCGAAGGCCTTGTGCTGGCCGATGTAGGGCTGGGCATAGACCGTGCTCGGTACGTAGCCCGCTCCGCACTGCACGCCTTCGGCGGTGACGGCGGCGCAGAACTGCTCGCGGGTGCAGGAGAGTTTGTCCAGGCGCAGCCGGGGCAGGTAGAACCAGTAGACAGACTCGCCGCCGGCCGTGTCCCGGGGCACGGCGATACCGGGCAGGTCCTTGAGGCGGTCGCGGAGGATCAGGCCGTATTTGCGGAAGGCGCCGGTGATCTGCTCGACGCGCTCGAGCCTGGGCGGAGATGACCGCCCCCTGGAGTTCGGTCATGCGGTAATTGGGGGCGAGGAACTCGGGCGCCCGCATGCCGCCGAGGCGGTCGTAGGCCTTGTCGGCGAAGAGGTGGCAGAGGCGGTAGGTCTGCTCGTCGTTGGTGACGACCACGCCGCCGTCGCCGCAGGCGAGGTGCTTGAACTCGTTGAAGCTAAACGCGCCGGCGTTGCCCATCGTGCCGACGAGCTTGCCCTTGTACTTCGCCCAGATCGATTGGCGCAGTCCTCGACGACCCAGAGGCCTTTGGCCCGGGCTAGCTGCAGGATCTCGTCCATCGGGCAGGGATTGCCGGTCAGGTGGACAGCGATGATTCCGCGGGTCCGCGGGGTGATCTTCTTGGCGATGCTGTCAGCGGTGATGGTGTAGGTGTGCGGGTCGAGGTCGGCGAAGACGGGGATGCCGTGCTGATAGAGCACGCCGATGAGCGTGCCGGCGTCGGTAATGGGGCTGGTGATGACCTCGTCGCCGGGATTGACGCCCATCGCGCCGACGGCTGCATGGATGACCGCGCTGCAGGAGGAGCCGGCCACCGCGTAGCCGACCCCGAGCATCTTGGCGAACTGCTGGCACATGGCCTTGACCTTCTGGCCATGCCAGTAGAAGAGGGTGCCCTGGTCGAGGGCCTCCTTCAGATATTTGAGTTCGTTGAAGGCGTACCGATTGCCCTTCTTCTCGAAGGGGCTGGTCCGGACCTTGGGTCCGCCATTGACGGCCAACTGTTCTCTGGTCACCGCCGCCTGCCGCGTGCTGCTCATGGCCTGCTCCGCTCCAATAAGCCCTGTCTCATGTATGCGTGAAGATCCCTGCGATAGCCTATTGCATCGTGTGCGGGCGGGGCAGCGGTGTCAAGCAGGGGTGGTCTGGACCATGGAATCAAGGGCTACTGTTTGTCGACCTGCACGAGGAGCACGTTCTGGCGCGGAATCCAGAGCTGGTTGTGTTCGCGGGCCAGGACCAGCCAGTCCGAGTCGATCCGGAGCAGCTTGCCCTCGACGCTGACGTTGGCCCCGTTGAAATTGTTCGATGTCGGGGGGACGGGCAGGCTGGCCGCGCAGCCGAGGGCGTCGCGCCGGAACTGGACGCAGCAGGTCGAGCCGATCGGCGGGGTGGCGGCGGCGAGCCCGGGAGAGGACGGGGCGGCTGTGGCACGATAGGTGACGACGGCGCTGGCGAGCAGGACGAGCAGAATGACGGCTGCAACGGTCCGCATGGTTTAGCTCCGGAATATGGGCCTGGATTACCTGGTTTCTGAACGTTGTCACAGGGTTTCTGTCAACAGGTGCATCGGCAGAACCATAGCACGCCTGCCGTGCTGCAGCAACAATTGCAAACACAGGGGGAGCCCCGCTGTCCGCAAGGCTCCCCCCGGTAACTTTCCCTACGCGTTCGTTGCCGTTACTGGCAACCGGCACCTGGCAACTGACCGCTGCCGTCAGAGCGCCTGGCACACCAGATCGCCGACCTCCCGCGTGCCGTAGCCCATCTTGCCGGCTGCCTGGCTCTTCATCTTGGGGGTGGTCGCCATGACGGCCTTTTCGACCATCTCGCCGCCCTTGGTGAAGGCGTCGCTCTTGAGCTTCTGGCCGAGCTCGTTGAGCATCATACCCATGGCGGCGATGGCGGCGATGGGGTTGATGACGTTCTGGTTGGTGTACTTGGGGGCGCTGCCGCCCATCGGCTCGAACATCGAGACGCCCTTGGGGTTGATGTTGCCGCCGGCGGCGACGCCCAGGCCGCCCTGGATCATTGCGGCCAGGTCGGTGATGATGTCGCCGAAGATATTGTCGGTGACGATCACGTCGTAGAACTCGGGGCTTTTCACGAACCACATGCAGCAGGCGTCGACGTGGTTGTAGTCGCGCTTGATATCGGGGTAGTCCTTCTCGCCGATCTCGTGGAAGGCGCGGAACCACGTGTCGCCGGCGAAGGTCAGCACGTTGGTCTTGTGGACGAGGGTGAGGGTCTTTTTCTTGCTGTTGCGGCGGCGGCAGAGGTCGAAGGCGTAGCGGATGGCGCGTTCGGCGCCGAAGCGGGTGGTGCAGTTGATCTGGGTGGAGACCTCCTGCGGCGTGCCCTTGTACTGGAAGCCGCCCATGCCGGTGTAGAGGCCCTCGGTGTTCTCGCGGACGACGATGAAGTTGATGTCATCGGGGCCCTTGTCCTTGAGGGGGGTGTCGACGCCGGGGTACAGCCGGACCGGGCGGAGGTTGATGTACTGGTCGAGTTCGAAGCGCAGGCGCAGCAGCAGGCCCTTCTCCAGGATGCCGGGCTTGACGTCGGGGTGGCCGACGGCGCCGAGGTAGATCGCGTCGTATTGCTGGAGTTCCTTGGAGGCCGAGTCGGGCAAGACCTCGCCGGTCTTAAGGTAGCGCTCGCCGCCGAAGTCGTAGTTGTGGAGTTCATACTTGAAGCCGGCCTTGCGTGACACGGCCTCCATGACCTTGAGGCCTTCGCGAACGACTTCCGGGCCGGTGCCGTCACCGGGCAGGACGGCGATCTTGGCGGTTGCTGGCATGTGCGTGTCTCCTGTGCGCCGGGATAAACCGGCAAGGTGTAGTGAATGAAAGAGTCATACGTTGAAGGGTTAGCGGCCCACGACGGCCCCGAGTCATGCGGAGACGCCTGCAAGGGCGTCGTCGAAGCGTTGACAGGGGAACGCGCAGGCCGGGTATTCAGCCGCGAAAGTAACCATCCTCCGGGGTGCCGACGCCGTAGGAGAAGGCGGAAGGCTACATTCGAGGCGACGCGATCGCGAGTCGCCCCGGAACCCCGCGCGGTCAGAGACCCCGAGCATGTGCGGAAACATCTTGCGCGAGAACCGGGAGATCCCCTGTCCACCGGGACCGATGGCTGGACCGGTCGTGTCGGGAAGTCCAAGGACACACGCCGATGATGAACGGACAGGGGAAGTCGGACGGTCCCGTAGTACCCGCGAAGCCCTCGAACAAGGCCGGGCAACCGGCGGCGGAGGGGGCGGAGGGAAGGGGACCGGCCAAAGGAAACCCGCCACAGCCAACCACGCCCCGGGCTCTGGACCGGCAAGGCGTGCAACAAGCGCTGGAGCGGGTACGTCAGGCTGCACGGAAGAATCGGAAGTTGCGGTTCACGACGCTGCTGCACCACGTCTACAACCCGGCCATGCTCCGGGAAGCCTACTTCGGCCTCAAGCGGGATGCTGCACCGGGGGTGGATGGCCAGACGTGGCAGGCGTACGGGCGGGACCTGGAAGCGAATCTCCAGGACCTCTCGGCACGTCTGAAACGCGGGGCGTACCGGGCCAGGCCCGCTCGACGGGCGTACATCCCCAAACCCGACGGCCGGCAACGGCCGCTGGGCGTGACCACGCTGGAGGACAAGCTTGTCCAGCGGGCCACGACGGAGGTGCTCAACGCCATCTACGAGCAGGACTTCCTGGGCTTCTCGTACGGCTTTCGACCGGGACGCAACCCGCATCGTGCGTTGGATGCGCTCTACGTCGGCCAGCTGACGAGGAAGGTGAACTGGGTGCTCGATGCGGACATCCGCGGGTTCTTCGATGCCATCGACCGCGAATGGCTGGTCAAGTTCATCGAGCACCGGATCGCGGACCGGCGCATCGGACGGCTCATCCGTAAATGGCTGAACGCCGGTGTGCTGGAGGATGGGGTACGAACATGGAGTGAAACGGGCACCGTACAGGGCGGCAGTATCAGTCCGCTTCTGGCGAACGTGTACCTGCACTACGTGTTCGACCTGTGGGTCCAGCAATGGAGGACGAAGCACGCCCACGGCGACGTGATCGTCGTGCGGTATGCGGACGACTTCATCGTGGGATTCCAGCATCGCCACGAGGCGGAGCAGTTCCTGGCCGCCTTGCGGCAGCGGTTCGCCAAGTTCGGGTTGGAATTGCACCCGGACAAGACGCGGCTGATCGAGTTCGGCCCCTTCGCCGCCGACAACCGGCGCAAGCGGGGCCTGGGCAAACCGGAGACGTTCCACTTCCTTGGCTTCACGCATATCTGCGGGACCAAGCGGAGCAACGGACGCTTCACGGTCCTGCGTCAGACCATGCCCAAGCGGTTGCAGGCGAAACTGAACGAGGTCAAGACCGAGTTGCGACGGCGAATGCACGCCCCCGTTCCGGTGATGGGCAAGTGGTTGCGGTCGGTGGTGGGCGGGCACATCCGCTATTACGGTGTGCCGATGAACACCCCGGCCCTGGCGCGGTTCCGCTTCTGGGTGGGCTGGCACTGGCATCGCGCGCTGTCGAGACGCAGCCAGACCGGCCGCATCCCCTGGACGCGGATGACCCGCCTGATCAACCGCTATCTGCCACCACCCCGCGTTCATCATCCGTATCCTTTACGACGGTTCGGCGTCATCACCTGAGGCAAGAGCCGGATGCGGTAGTTCCGCTCGTCCGGATCCGTGGAGGGGGTGCCCCGCAAGGGGCATCCCTACTCCGACTACATCAGGTCACTGAGTGTCCAGGTTTGCTGAAGTCGGCAAGATAGCGGCGGCAGCGGTCGGTGGTCAATGGTCCATCGTCAATTGGTAATTGTAACGACTACAATGGCTACCAGTCGCCGCTTTGCCTGCCCGCCCATCCGCGGTACACTCAGCACACATGTGGCAAGCCACGCGTATAGTCGGTGTCGGAATCCTTGCCAGAGGTAAGTGATGCACACTACGTCGTTTCGCAAGGCGTCCTCCCCCGGATCGTCCCGTTGGTGCCCCGCGGTCCTCGTTGTCCTGGCCGTGCTGGCCGGTGCCTTCGCCGGTATGCGGCCTGTTATGGCTGGGCCGCCGACCTCGGACCTGCCCGACGTGAAGATGCCCCCGGTCGCCAAGGACCACCCGCGGCTGGTGTTCCGGCCGGAGGGCAGGGGGGGCTGGACCTTCGAGCGGGTCAGGCACCTGTATGAGACCGGCGCCGAGCCGCCGCCCCCGGCGTCGCGCCCGGCGACACAGCCGGCGAGTCAGCCGGCCACACAGGCTGCGGCGGCCAGCACACGGCCAGGCCCCCAGGGCGCGACAACCGGTACCCAGCCAGCGGGGGCGGTTGCAGGGGCTACACAGCCTGTCGGCGGTGGGGCAGCTGCGCTGGCAGCGGGGACTCAGCCGGCAACCAGCCAGGCGACGGCAAGCCAGCCGGGGCGGGGCAGGCGCGGTGGCCGCGGGGGCGAGGAATCTCCGCCGACGGTCCCGCCGACCTACGAGCAGGCGACGTCGTTGCGGGCGATCCTCAAGCCCTGGCTCGAGAGGCCTGTAGACAAGGACCCGTCGCCAGCCGCCAGCGCCCTGCGCTACCGTCTGACGGGGAACGAGGCCGCGGCCGAGCGGGCCATCTCGCAGCTGCTCGACCGCCCGATGGAGCAGATCGGCTCGGAGTATTACAGCAACGGCTGGGAGTTCGCGCTGGCGTACGACTGGCTGTACGACCACCCGTCGATCACGCCGGAGAAGCGAGGGAAGATCGAAGGCTACCTGGTCGCCAACGCCAAGCGCGCCCTGGAGCTGCTCAACGACGAGGGCTGGGAAGCTGTGCCCGTCGATGTGGCACGGCCGGACGAAGATCGCGAACCTGGCGATGGTGGTAGCGCTGTCGCTGGACACGGCGCCCGAGGCAGATGACCTCCGCCGGCAGATCTGCCGGTTCTTCGGCGACGGCTGCCGGGCGCTGCGATTGAGCGAGGGCTGGCCTGAGGGGTACGCGTACTGGCTGGGCAACCGGTCGTTACCGTTTGCTTTGGCGGTGGATTGCTGGCGGACGGCCACCGGTCAACAGGATGTCGCGGGGATCGACCTGGCGGAGATGATCCGCCGGACGGACCTGTGGCACGTGTATGGCCAGGGGCCGGACGAGCGGTTCCTGCTCTACGGCGACGTCTTCCAGGGCGTGCGGATGGACTACTTCTGGCGGGCGCAGACGATGGACTACTACGCCCGCATCACGGGTGATCCGCACCTGCAGGCCTTCGCCGTCAACGGCCACCTGAAGTCGCCTCGGCCGTACTACGACGAGTGGCGGTGGGTAGGGGCGTTGGCCTTTAACCCGGAGGGCGAGATGCCGGAGACCTCGCGGAAGCAGGACGTCCTGGCTGGTCTGTCGGACCTGCCGCTGTCAGACTTGTTCGGGGCGGGCGCGTACAACCTGGCGATGTTCCGCACGGGGTGGAAACCCACCGACACCCTCGTTTCCTTCAAGGCTGGCAACGTCCAGGTCCACCACTCGCACTACGACGCCGGCACCTTCACGATCTACAAGGAGGCGCCGCTGGCGATCCTGTCGGGGACGTACGCGGGCTTCGGCCAGTTGCACCGGCAGATGTATTACATCCAGTCGGCGGCCGCCAATTGCCCGCTGGTGCTGATGCCCGGCGAGCGACTGGAGACCACGCGGTGGTACAGCGGGCCGTTCACCAGCAGCGGCGGGCAGCGAGCGGTTATCCCCAGCGGCAGCGACGTGGAGTCGGCTGCCATGTGGCGGCGCGAGAGCCAGCCGGGCAGGGCCTTCGCAGCCGGCCGGATGACGGGCTATCACTGGCAGGCCGGGCAGTTCGGCTTTGTCGCGGCGGACCTGACGTGCGCGTACAACAGCGAGCTGTTTTCGTGGCCGGGCCAGAAGCCCAAGATCCGCCGGGCCGCGCGGCGCTGGTCTATCTGCCCGAGCCGGAGACGGTGCTGGTCTATGACCGGATCACGGCGACGTCGGCCAGCTACCAAAAGAAGTGGCTGCTGCACACGATCGAGAAGCCGCAGGTTGCCGTGGCGAGGGTGCTCAAGGGGGAGGCGGACAACGGCATCCTCGAGGCGGCGGGGACCGACCTGGTCGTCAAGAACAAGAAGGGCATGATGAACGTGCAGGCCCTGCTGCCGGCCAAGAGCCGCTGGCTGCTGGTCGGCGGGCCGGATTACCGGTTCTACATCGAGACGGATGGCGACCAGCGGAACGGCTTCGATGGCGAGAATGTGACGAAGGGATTCAACCGCGCGGGCTATTTCGACAACGGCAACTGGCGGGCGGAACTCGAGCCGACTGTTCCGGCTGAGTCGGACGACTTCCTCGTGGCGATGCCCTTGGGCACGACCGATGCCCAGCCCCAGCACAAGGCCGTGCTCGTCGGGAAGGGCCAGGGCTACGCTGCCTGCCAGATCGACGGGACCCTCGTGGTCTTTGTCGACGCGGTGGGCGGGGTGGAGGTAGCCGCTGTCGAGGTGAAGCCAGTAGCGCCGGCGAGCCGGGTGATCGTCTGTGCCCTGGTAGCCCCGCGGACGGTGCCGACCGACTGGTTCGAGCCGGTCCAGCCGCCCAGGGCCTCCGCGTGGCGGCAGACTGCAGACACCGCTGCCGGCCGGCCGGGCGGCCCGGGTGAGCGTGCGGGCCGGCAGTGACGGGGCGGTGGCGATCCTGGGCGTGGGTCCAGCCGGCAGGTGACAGGGGTCGGCAGGTTCAGCCCGCCGGCTTGCGGAAGATCCGGACGAGATTCATAATCGTATCGATACCCATCGGCTACAGGAAAAGGGACATGACCATGCCGGTACTCAACGCGATTCTTGAGAGGTATTCGTGCCGGGCGTACGAGGACAGGCTGATCGAGCAGGACAAGCTCGACCGGATCATCGAGGCGGCCAGGGTGGCGCCATCCGCGCGGAACCTGCAGGAGTGGCGCTTCGTGTTCGTACGTGACGCGAAGCTCCGCGAGCAGATGCAGGTGGCTGCCAACAACCAGCCGTTCGTCGGCCAGGCAGCCGTGGTCATTGCCGCTTGCGCGGAGAACGACTACGTCATGCGGTGCGGGCAGCGGTGCGGGCCGATCGACGTGGCCATCGCGCTGGAACACATCGCCCTGCAGGCGGCCGCCGAAGGGCTGGGCACGTGCTGGATCGGCTCGTTCTACCCGGAGCAAGTGCGGAAGGTCCTGGGCATCCCGGACAACGTGGCTGTGATCGAGTCTGATGACGCTGGGCTACCCGGCGGACCGGATGCGGCCGAGGAACCGCGCGGCGGTCGAGAAGATCGCCTGTTATGATCGGTGGAGTCCTGACGCGCCGCTGCGCGGCGAGAGGGTAGAGCAGTAGAGAGTGGAGCAGGAGAGGGGTGGCCGCAGAAGGGCGACGACGTTCATGGCATCCAAAGCGGCGTCACGGCCGCCGCACTCCATAAGGGCAGCCTTGAGGGCCAATTCATGCGACTCTTTCAGGTGCCGCGCAGCGACGTGATTGAGGGCTTCGAATGGCTGGGCGAGCAGGTGCCCTACCCGGTCAAGGAGGTCAAGGGCGACACGTACCCGATGACCTGGGCGGCTGACGGCGAGATCTACGCCTCCAGCGGCGACCCGAACTGGGGCGAGAGCATCTGGGGCCTGGATGTCGAGAAGTTCATCGGGTACCCGCCGGACTACCGCATCGAGCAGGCCAACCCGATGGTCCATTTCACCGGCTGGGGCGGCTGGGGGCCTAAGCCCACCGGCATGATCAGCGTTAAGGGCGTGCTGTACCTGGCTGTGCAGAACTGCGGCGGCAAGAAGGCCCCGATGTATGGCACGAAGAGCCAGAACGGTACCGACGCCCACATCTTTGCGTCGAAAGACTTCGGCAAGACGTGGACCCCGGCTGCCTGGAGCGCGCAGATGACGCAGATGTTCCCGGGGCATCGCTTCGGCGGCCCGGCCTTCGTCAACTTCGGCCAGGACAATGCGGGGGCGCGCGACGAGTTCGTCTACGCGATCTCCGCCGACCAGTGGGACAACGGCAGTCAGCTGGTCCTGGGCCGCGTCCACCAGGAGAAGATCCAGGAGAAGGACGCGTGGCAGTGGGTCCAGGAGGTCGATGACGCGTCCGGGGCGGCCTGGACGAGCGACCTGGAGAGGGCGCACGCGGTGCTTTCCGACGACCGCTGGATCAGCACGCCGGAGATGGTCTACCTGAAGGGCCTGAACCGCTACCTGCTGCTGACCTGGCGGCTCAACGAGGATTTCAGCCCGAGGCAGGGCAGCCGGCTGATCATCTACGACGCGCCCGAGCCCTGGGGGCCGTTCACGCTGGCCCACTACGAGCCGGTCTGGCAGACGCAGGAGATGAATCCCTACTGCCCGCGCATCCCCCTGAAGTGGATGGGGGCGGACGGCCTGACCGGCTGGCTGCAGTTCAGCGGCGCCTGGAATTCGCAGGACGTGTACTACCGGTCGCACGTGCAGCGGTTTCGGATCGTGCAGCGGCACTGACCCGTGTTGCATTCCCGCATCATCGGCCGATCGATGGCTTCACCCGGCGTACCGCCGTAAGTGCTTCTAAACACTGTGTATCCGTCACGCCCCCAAATTCGTCTAGACTGCTTGTTGATATTTCTTTCCGCCCCGGCAGGAATCCTGACTTCGATCTCTAGCCGAGCTCCAGCTCTCTTGACTGCTATAACTAACGCTGACATCAAGGATTATCGCTATCACCCCCTGACCAGCCGCAAAAACGGCTTTCATATGGCGTGCGAATTGCCAGATGAGAAGTACATTGGAGTGCGCGCCGGGCGCGGGTCCGATCCAGCCACACCGAGCAACGGCAGGTCGTGGCGCGGAATCGAGGATCGGATGCGGCAGGCAGGTTGGGTGGATACGGTCGAACAGCCAGGAGGCATGTCATGTCCAAGCGTGCGACAGTGGTAATGATAGTGGCTTTGGCGCTGCCGGCACTGTCACAGTCGGTCAGTGCGGACACCGGGATCACGTACCTGGGGGCGTTCCGCGCGTTCACGGGCAACCCCAGCGTCTACAACGGCAACCTGGCGTACTACCCCAGCGGCAACGGCGGGGCCGGGTCGTTGTTCATCAGTCGCGGGGCCAGCCCCAGCACGATCTATGAGATCACGATCCCGGCGCTGGTGAACACCACCAGCCTCGGCGCTGAACACGGCCACCACGCTTCGCTCGTTTCCGGTGAACACCACGCCGCAGGGGTTGGCCTGGCGAAGCGCCGATGACAAGCTGTATTACTCCACCGGCGTGTACAGCAGCGGCGCGATGCCGATCCGGTCCATCAATCGCGACGGCACCGGCGAGAGCGCGGTGCAATCCGGTCCGGCCTGGGACGAGGCCGGTTACGGCCTGTGCATCCTGCCCAGCGCCTGGGCCGCTACCAATGCGGCTGGCAAGACCATGATGACCATCGGCACGAACCGCGGCATCGTCTTCTCCTCCTGCGACCCGTGGAACACGCCGATGAACTTCACGCAGCTCTGGAAGTACGGCACCAACCCGCAGATGACCGGCTACGACTACGGCGACGGCTACAGCGGCATCGCCTGGGTCGAGGTCGGCGTCGCCCAGGACCTGGTCGCCAGCGGCAGCGACCTGCCCGGTCCCGCGGCCACCTTGTGGTTCATGCGGGCCTCGGACTTCGCCAATCGCGGCTCGGCCGTGCCCCAGCCGTACAAGATCGTGTCGGTCCAGGACAAGATGTTCACCACCGCCAAGGCCCTCTACGGCGCCGGGTACGATGCGACGAACCACATCCTCTACGCCTATGAGGGTCTCTACGGCGGCCCGACGGTCGTGCATGCCTGGAGCGTGGCCGATACCACCTTTGTCAACTACCCGCCGAGTGCGATTACGAATCTGGCGGCTGGCAACCCGACGTTCACCAGCATCACGTTGAGCTGGACCGCCCCCAGCGACGATCACGATGCCAAGGCAGCCGGCTACGACGTGCGGTACAGCACGAGCGCGATCACGAATGACGCCACATTCGCCGCCGCCACCCAGGTCAGCGGCGTTGCGGCGCCGGCCTCGCCCGGTCTGCCCGAGCAGCTCGTGGTGACGGGGCTGACGCGCGGCACGCTCTACTACTTCGCCGTCAAGTCCTATGACTCGCAGGCCAGCTGACAGCGCCCTGTCCAACGTCGTCAGCCTGACCACAGCCAACGATACGATTCCTCCGGCCCAAGTGACGGACCTGGCGGCGACCAACGTGCAGTCCCGTCAGCTGCTGCTGCGCTGGTCGGCTGTCGGCGATGACGGCATGACGGGCCTGGCGTCGAGCTACGACATCCGGTACTCGACGAGCCCGATCACGGATGCCAACTTCGCATCGGCCACGCCCGTGCCCCAGACCCCGCTGCCGCTGGTCCCCAAGTCGCCGGGCCAGACCGAAACGCTCCCGGTCACGGGTTTGACGCCCAGCACGACCTACTACTTTGCCCTGAAGGTGGCGGATGACTTGCCCAACTGGTCGGTCCTGTCCAACGTCGCGCAGGTTACCATGAACCCGCCGGACGTGACCCCGCCCGCGGCGGTGACGACGTTGGCTGCCGCCAGCAACGACGCCCTCAGCGCCAATCTGACCTGGACCGCCACGGGCGATGACGGCCTGGTGGGTACGGCCACCAGCTACGAGATCCGGTATTCCACGAGCACGATCACCGACGCTAACTGGGCCGCGGCGACGCTGGCGCCCAACATCCTGGCGCCGCAGCCATCGGGGAGCGTGGAGCACTTCACCGTGATCGGGCTGCAGCCTTCGACGGCGTACTTCTTCGCCATTAAGGTCAAGGATGAGGAAGGCAACACCTCGCCGATCTCCAACGTCGCTACCTGCACGACGCCCGCGCTGGCCGACATGCCGGTGGTCACTACGGTGACGATCGTCGAGAAGGCCGGCGTCACCACCAATAACTACCCGGTCACCCTGTCGATGGTCTTTACGGCCGGCGACGTGGCGGACAACGTGACGATCCGGGCGGGCGGGCTGGTCTTGCCGACCCAGACGGATGTGAAGGTCCGCTGGGGCGACGGCAGCGTCCGGCATGCCCTCGTTTCGTTCGTCATTCCGCAGCTGCAGACGGGACAGTCGCTGACGGCCGAGGTCCTGGCTGGCGGACCCAACTACACCAGCGGCTGGGTGACCAAGGACCAGCTGCTGGCTGGCGACTTCGAGGCCCAGCTCTCGATGATGGTCGGCAGCACACCCGCGAACGTCTCGGCGCGACTGATGCTGCAAGGCCTGAGCAGCGTCGAGTACTGGATCAAGGGCGGGATCTGCAGCGAGTTCATCATCCGCGACTTCAGCCAGCGGGCCTTCGGGCAGCTGGGCGTCTCGTACCGCGTCCGCGTCTACCCGGGCGCGGGTGCCATCCGCGTTTCGACGGTCGTGGACAACACCTGGATCGACGCCCGCGGCAATATCACCTACGACTTCACGCTGAGCCTCGGTCGCACCGTGCCGCAGACCGTGTTTGCCAAGACGGGCTTCACCCATTGGCACGACGCCCGCTGGCAGAAGGTCTTCTGGCAGGGCACGACCCCGCCGGAGATTGAGACTCGATACAACCTGTCGTACCTGAACAAGACCGGTGCGGTGACCAACTATGATACTTCCATCACGGTTCCCGCATCGGCGCTGACCGGCGAATACAACAGCTGGACCGGCGCCGGCCATGACATCATGCAGGGCGCGGGCCTGACCGAATACTTCCCGACGACCGGCGGCCGCAGCGAGATCGGTCCGTACCCGCTGTGGACCAGTTTGTACCTGTGCAGTATGGATTACCGCCTGGCCAAGGAGACGGTCAACTACGGCGACCTGTCCGGCACGATCCCGATGCACTTCCGGGAGTCCGACTCGGCCCGTTCGTTCTACTGCCACCCGATCAGCATCGACGACCGCCCGACCATCTGGACCAGCCAGGTGGACGTTGGGTACATCCAGCAGTACATCGCGCCAGCCGACCGCTTCCCGGCGGCCATCGGCGACCTGACCACCGACGGGTGGGAGGTGGACCTGGCGCACCAGCCGTCGCTGGCGTACGTGCCGTACCTCATTACGGGCGATTTGTACTACCTCGAGGAGATGCACTTCTGGGCGTGCTTCGACCTGGGTGCGAGCAACGGCAGCTACCGCGGCGGCTCGCAGGGCTGGCTGATCGACCAGATCCGCGGGAATGCCTGGGCCTTCCGCAACGTCGTCGATGCCGCGGTCATGACGCCGGACACCATGCCGGAAAAGGCATATCTGAACGCCAAGATCGCCAACAACATCACCCGCTGGGCCGACATGTACATTCCGCCCACGCTCGCCGGCCAGTACCCGTCCATCCGCTACTACGGCGCGGGCAGCTACACGAGCGACTCATCGATCGATCCGGCCTACTGCAGCTATGCCTCGGGCATCTGGCAGGAAGACTACTTCACATGGTCGTTCATCCATGCCTACCAGATGGGCTACCCGACGCTGGACATGGTCCACTGGGGCGGCCGGGGCGTGACGGATCGCTTCACCGGCTGGCCGGGCTACAACCGTTTCCGCGGCGCGCCGTACGCCATGCCCGTGACGGGTTGGGATGCCGGCCACAACGCCGCGCCGTACCCGACGTGGGCGGATGTGAACAACGGCTTTACGGACAAGGTCGGTCCGGCCAACTTCGGCAGTGCCACCGGCAACCCGAACAGCTACGAATATGCCTCCCGCGGCGTAATTGCGCTGGCCTCGAACTTTGCCAACGATTCGTCCGTCTGGACGTGGATCGGCACGCAGCTCGCCGAACTCGACGCTGGCCTCGGATATGCGCTGGGCCTTCGCGCCGGCGCCGTACCTGGCTGGCGACATCAACAAGGACGGCAGCGTGGACGTGATCGATCTGCTGTACTTCGTGGACACGTTCGGGCTGAGCTACGGCGACCCGGGCTACAATCCCGAGGCTGACCTGGACGGCACGTTCGGCGTGGACGTGATCGACCTGCTGATCTTCGTGGACAACTTCGGGAGGTAGATGCCTGTGCACGAACATGCGCCGCGCTATGGAGTGCGGCGGCTGTGACGCCGCTTTGGATGGGGGCGGGCCGTTGAAAGCGGTGTCGTTGCCACCGCACTCCATAACGCCGCTGCGCCGGGTGCCACTGGCAGCTTGTCTGCCAGTGCCAGTTGCGATCCGGTTCATGGCTCCCAGTGGTCTTCCGCAGGAGCAGAGAAGATCGTGTGCCACCGCTAGGCGCAGCCCGGTTGGGGGCGGTTGCCCAGGGGACTACCGCCGGCGCCTGCCCGCGCGGAGCAGAGAGTCTTCTCTCGGACCGTCACAGCGCCGCCTGCGTCTTCAGCCTGCCCGCGGATGTCCACCGTGCTCGCCTTGGCCAGTTGCTCGTACGCCTGCCGCTGCGCGTCGTTCTCGGTCGGAGGGACCGTGGCGGCCAGGTGAACGTACAGGTCGCCGTGCTCGCCGCCGCGACGCGGCCAGCCGCGGCCTCGCAGGCGGAGCGTCTGGCCGCTCTTGCTGGCGGCTGGGACCGTCATCGCCACCGCGCCGGTCGGCGTGGGGACCTCGACCTTCGCGCCCAGGGCCAGCTCCCACGGCGCTACCGGCAGGTCCACGTGCAGGTCCTCGCCCTTGAGCGTGTAGACCGCGTGCGGCTGCAGGCGGACCGTGATGAACAGGTCGCCGGCTGGGGCGCCCTGCAGCCCGGGGGAGCCCTGACCCGCCAGGCGGATCCGGCTGCCGTCCTTGACGCCAGCCGGCACCTTCACGGTGATCTGCCGTGTCCGCATGAGGGCGCCCGCCCCTTGGCAAGTCGGGCAGGTGCGGCGTCCCTTGCGACCGGTGCCGCCGCACTCGGGGCAGATCTCCTGCACCTGCAGCGAGATGTCCCTGCGCGTGCCGTGGTAGGCCTCGGACAGGCTCAGCTGGATCTCGCCCTGCGCGTCCTGGCCGCGCTGCGGTTCGGCCGATGCGCGGCGGCGCCCGGTACGGGGCTCGGGCTGGCCGGCGCCGCCCCGGAAGCGGTCGAACATTCCGCCGAAGAGGTCCTCGAAGTCGCCCAGGTCGATACCTTCCATGCCGCCGACGTGGCCTCGCCACTCCCGCGGGCCCTGCTGGTAGGTGTAGCCGCCGGGCCCGTGCCCGGTGCCGGCGCCTGCGCCGCCCCAGACCTGGTCGGGGTTGAAGCCGGCCTTTTCGGCGGCCTCGGCCTGCTTCCAGTCGGCGCCGTACTTGTCGTAGAGGCCGCGGCGCTTGGGGTCGGAGAGGACCTGGTAGGCCTCGTTGATGAGTTTGAATCGCTGCTCAGCCTGCTTGTTGCCCTTGTTGCGGTCGGGGTGGTACTTGATCGCCTGCTTGCGGTAGGCGCGTTTGATGTCGTCCTGGCTGGCCGTCCGCGGCACGCCCAGCAACTCATAGAAATCCTGTGTGGCAGCAGGCATCGTCAAAAGTCTCCGGTTGAACGCAATCCGTCATGCGACAGACATTGTATGGTGTTCGGCTGCGCTGTTAATACCCCAACCCGATCTTCGCATAGGGATTTGACCCGACGGCTGGTCCGGGCAAGACCCCCGCTCCCCCGACCGTAGGGGCGCCGAGTGTTCGCGTCGGGGTATTCCCGAGGTCGCATCCGGTGCAAGATGGGACCCATGGGCAAACAGGGCCGGCCTGGCTGGATCGTTGTCTGATCCGCCAGGCCGGTACGTCTATCACCAGGATACCGCGCGGCCGGGACCCGGGGGGCGCGGCAGCCGACGGGCTCGGTTATCGGGTGCGGGCGGTGTCGTGCTGCCGCTGGCAGTCCACGCAGCGCAGGGCGAACGGCACCAGCTGGAGCCGTTTCTGAGGGATCTGCTTGCCGCAGTCCTGGCACTCCCCGTAGGTGCCTTCGCCGAGGCGCTGCAGGGCCCGGTCGATCTGGGCGAGCTCCGCCGATTCAATCTCGGCCAGGCCCGCGGCGAGTTCATCAGCCGCGTCGGTACTGGCCCGCTCGACCACTTCGACGGCCGGCGAGAAGTCCTCCTTGAACGTCTTGAGATTGCTCTGCAGTGCGCGCTGTATGGCGGTCCTTCTGTCCAGCATTGCCTGCCGGAAACGTTCCTGCCAGTTGTTCTTTGCCATGTCGTCTACTCCGAAAGCGCCTGGAATCCATACCAGGACTTCGCGAGCCTCCAAGCAAGTCGGCGAATTATAGGCCCTCAGTCAACCGAAAAGGCAACCTGGTTGCCACATGTTCCATCTGCGGCGGCTATACCTGCTCTTCGTTGGAGAGCAGATCCCCTCCGGCCGCCGACACGGCGTCGGACAGAGTATCGTAAACGCATGGGCTCAGGATTAACTCCACGTGCCAATACGTGCATTATTCTCCGGGGGCCGACGTGCTCGCGACCGTTCACGTCGAGGCGGCAGCTGGTCAGCCGGCCGTCGGACCCGCGAGATTCCTGGAGGGCCTGCATGTCCTCACCGGCTGTGGGCATCGCCTCCTGGTTCACGGCATGTGCCTCCTGAAAAGCAGGCCCGGCGAACACCGGACCCATGGAGCACCGTCAGCTCTTTTCATCGCTAAGTATAGGCGCCTTACGGCACAAGTCGCGGCGTTGCGGCACTGAAACGGGCGCTACGTTTTCGGGAACAGGGGGTCCGCAAGCGGCTGGGATGGAAGGGCAAAGGCCGGTAAACAGATCGGCCGGCGAGACGCCATGTCCCGCCGGCCGATCCGTTTCTCGAAGGTTGGACTTGCGTGCTACTTGCCGAAGTTGCCCACGAGGACCAGCAGGTCGATCACATCCACGGCCCCGTCGTTGTTGAAATCGCAGGTCGCGTCGTAGCCGGCGTCCGCCTGGCTCAAGCCGAACGTATCGACCAGCGACAGCAGGTCCACCACGTCCACCGCGCCGTTGCCGTCGGCGTCGCCGGCCAGCTTGGCGGTGTCCAGGATGAAGGGTTCGACCGGCAGGGCGTTGGCCGGCTGGACGGTGTATGTCGTGCCGTCGGGCAGCACGTCGCCTTTCTCGGTGATCACCACCGTGTCGCCCGCGGTGTTGGTGGTTGCCAGGGAGACATCAAACGCAGCCGTCACATCCCCGCCGCCCTCGATCGTGACGGACAGAGCAGGCGCCCCGTCCGGCAGGTCCACCGGGCCGTCGAAGACCATCGTTACCTGGTTGCCGCCCACCTTGTTCATGGTGGTGTACATGACCGGGTCGGTCAGGATGACCTTGCGGCCGCGGGCGGAGACGGCGTCAAGGCCATAATTCAGCTGGATGGGGCCCATCGTGGGGTTGGGGAAGTTGTGGAGCAACTGGGCGTTGGTCCGCACGACCTTGCCCGTGGTGCTCAGCAGGTCGCCGTCGCTGATCGGGCCCAGGTTCTTGTCCGTAAACCCGACTTTCACGCTGAACCAGATCTCCAGCGGCAACGAGTTGACGACGATTTCCGACCCCGCGGTGGCGGCGTTGGTCACCGCCGCGCCGTACCACGGCCGGTAGAACGGCACGTATACCGCGTCCAAGCCGTAGTCGATCGGCGTCGGTACCGGGGTTATCGTCCCATCGAAATTGACGGTCGGTACGGGGCGGAAGTTGCGGAGCAGGTCCCTGTTGTACGCCACGACGTAGCCGTTGGAACTCAGCAGGTCGCCCTCGCTGATCCTGCCCAACTTCTCGTCCTGCCATCCCCTGACGGTCGAGAACCAGATCTCCGGGGGCAGGATGTTGCTGGTGGCCGGCTGCGGCAGGAAGTAGGGGATGAACGCCGCGTCCAGGCCCATATCCGCCAGCGGCGGCATCGGGTGGAACCTGGCCATCAGGTCCTTGTTCCGGGCGACGATCCGGCCGGTGTCAGCCAGGAGGTCGCCGTCGCTGATCCAGCCGAGCTTGGCGTCCTGGAACCCCTTGTTCAGGCTGAAGTACGTCACGGGAACGGCGCTGGCCATCGGGCCCCAGCTCATCTCCTGCAGGGCATCCAGGCCGTAGTCGACCGGCGCGAATGTCTCGGGCGGGCTGAAGTTACGGAGCAGCTGGGCATTGGTGGCGACAATCTTGCCCTGTACGTCCGACAGCTCGTCGCCATCGCCGACCGGCGGCCACCAGGTGGTCTTGCCGGGGGCGATACTGAAGAGGATCTCGGGGAAGTTGACCGGCGTCGGCTGCCAGACGGACGTTCCGGATTGTGCTTGGGCACCACCCATCATCGAGGCTGCCAACACGAACAAGAGTATCCACGGGAACGAAGACCGGATGGCCATGGTCCACCTCCTCAGGTGTGTGGGGCCGGCATCGGCTTGCGCACCACTACCACATACAATGTACACCAGGATTCGACCGCAGCCAAATGGGGCGGACCGTCTTGGGACATACAAGAAAGGGCCCGCCAGCAAGGGGTGCCTGGCCACTTCTATCTGCTGTATTGGAAGACGGTTATAGTCGTTCGGCTCAGTCGTCGTTCCCGACTGCGCCGGCTGCTCAGTCGCAGTTCCCGGCCACCCCGGCTGCCTCGGGCCTGCCTACCGGGGCGACCTCGAAGGTGAAGCCTCCCTTGTTCGCGTCGATGCGGATGTGCGCGCGGTCCGGGATCTGGCCCGAGAGGATCCGGCTGGCCAGCTGGTTCTCGATCTCCCGCTGGATCACGCGGCGGAGGGGCCTGGCACCGTAGATCGGGTCGTAGCCCTCCTCGGCCAACCGCTCCCGCGCGGTGTCGGTCGACTCCAGGCTGTAGCCGCGCTCCGCCAGGCGCCGACCCAGCTGAGCCACCTGGATGTCCACGATTTGCGCCAGGACCTCCCGCGCCAGCCGGTGGAAGATCACCACCTCGTCGATGCGGTTGAGCAGCTCCGGCCGGAAGTACTGCTTGAGCTGCTCGCGGACGACCCGCTCGATCGCCTCGTCGGTGGCGCCGCCCTGGCTCATCTCCATGATCTGCTGGCTGCCGATGTTGCTGGTCATCACGATGATCGTGTTGCGGAAGTCCACGGTCCGGCCGTGCCCGTCGGTCAGCCGGCCGTCGTCAAGAATCTGCAGCAGGATGTTGAAGACCTCGCGGTGGGCCTTCTCGACCTCGTCGAAGAGGATGACGCTGTAGGGCCGGCGACGCACCGCCTCGGTCAGCATGCCGCCCTCCTCGTAGCCGACGTAGCCGGGCGGCGAGCCGATCAGCCGGGCCACCGAGTGCTGCTCCATGAACTCGCTCATGTCGATGCGGATCATGGCGTCCTCGGTGTCGAACAGGAACTCCGCCAGCGCCTTGCACAGCTCGGTCTTGCCCACGCCGGTCGGGCCCAGGAACAGGAACGACCCGATCGGCCGCCGCGGATCGCCCAGCCCCGCGCGGCTGCGGCGCACGGCGTCGGCCACGACGGTCAGGGCGTCGTCCTGCCCGACCACGCGGGTGCGGATCCTGTCCTCCATGTGCATGAGCTTCTCGCGTTCGCCCTGCAGCAGGCGGGACACCGGGATGCCCGTCCACTTGCTGACGACCTCGGCGATCTCCTCTTCCGTGACCTCCTCGCGCAGCAGCCCGCCGCCCTGCTGGTTCTGTTTGAGCTGGTCCTCGATCTGGCGGGCCTGCTTCTCCAGAGCCGGAATTCGCTCGTACCGGATGCGGGCGGCCTTCTCATACTCGCCGGTGCGGCTTAGGTTTTCCAGTTCGACCTTGGCCGCGTCCAGCTGCTGGCGGACCGACTGCAGGTCCTCGATCACCTTCCGCTCGTTCTGCCAGCGGTTGGTCAGGTTCGAGTTCTGCTCCTGCAGCTCGGCCAGCTGCTTCTCCAGCGTTCGCCAGGCGCTCCTTGCTGGCCGTGTCCCGTTCGCGCTTGAGGGCCTCGCGCTCGATCTCCAGCTGCGCGATGCGGCGGCGGATCTCGTCGAGTTCGGCCGGCAGGGAGTCGTTCTCGATCCGCAGCCGGGCGGCCGCCTCGTCGATCAGGTCGATCGCCTTGTCCGGCAGGAAGCGGTCGGTGATGTAGCGGTGCGAGAGGGTTGCGGCCGCCACGATCGCCGGGTCCTGGATCCGCACGCCGTGGTGCGTCTCGTAGCGTTCCTTGAGGCCGCGGAGGATCGCGATGGTGTCCTCGACGCTGGGCTCGCCGACGAAGATCGGCTGGAACCGCCGCTCCAGGGCGGGGTCCTTCTCGATGTGCTGGCGGTACTCATCCAGCGTGGTCGCGCCGATCGTCCGCAGTTCCCCGCGGGCCAGCGGCGGCTTGAGGAGGTTGCCGGCGTCGACCGCGCCTTCGGCCCGGCCGGCCCCGACGATCGTGTGCATTTCGTCGATGAACAGGATGATCGCCCCGGCTGCGTCGACCACCTCCTTGATGACCGCCTTGAGCCGGTCCTCGAACTCGCCCGCGGTACTTGGCCCCGGCGATCAGCGACCCCATGTCCAGCGCCATGATCCGCTTGTTTTGCAGGGACGCCGGCACGTCGCCCTTGACGATCCGCTGGGCGAGGCCCTCGACGATGGCCGTCTTGCCCACGCCCGCCTCGCCGATCAGCACGGGGTTGTTCTTGGTCCGCCGGCTGAGCACCTGCATGCAGCGGCGGATCTCCTCGTCGCGGCCGATCACCGGGTCGAGCTTGCCCTGTCGGGCCAGGTCGGTCAGGTCGCGGCCGTAGCGCTGCAGGGCCTGGTACTTCTCTTCCGGGTTCTGGTCGGTGACGGTGGTACCGCCGCGAACCTCCTGGATCGCGCGGCGGACGGTCTCCTCATCGACAGCGGAGACCGAGAGGATCTCCTTGGCCTGGCACTTGGTGACGGTCATGGCCAGCAGGAGGATCTCGGTGCTGACGTAGGCGTCCTTGAGCTTGTCGGCCTCTTGGAAGGCGGCATCGAGGACCTGCTGGAGTTCGGCATCGACGCGCGGCTCGGCCCCGCTGACGCTGGGCTGGCGGCGGAGTTCGCCGTCAACGATCTGTTTGATCTGGGCGACCCGTGCTCCAATCTTCTGTAGCAGCGGGCCGATGACCTGGTCGTCCTCGAGCAGCGCAGCCAACAGGTGCACGGTGTTGATCGTGCCGCTGGAGCGCTCCTGGGCGATCTTCTGCGCGCGGGCGACGGCCTCCTGGGCCCGCACGGTCAACTTGTCGATTCTGAATGCCATGTGTCTGCGCTCCGTTCTGTGTGTCTCGACGCCAGTTCCTGGATGCCGGTCGGGCCGGTTCGCTCCGGCGCTGCCTGAGACATATGCAATTGGCGTGCCTGAGCGACGAATAGATGCAAGTCGCGACGACAGCGAGTGTTACGGGTGTCGCTGGTTGCCGAAGCCGCGTCAAAACGGCAGTCTGACAGAATCGTAGGCAGGCAGGAACGGCTCCTCTTTCCGGCACGCGATATGAGTTCGGTACCCGGTGGGGCAATCCAAAGCGGTGTCGGGCCGCCGCACTCCATATTACCTGCCGTCAGTGCCCCGCCCCCGGCGTTGCGTGGGCGATGATCCCCAGCGCCGCCAGGCCGCGAAGGACCATGTTTACCCCGACGGCTGCCAGCAGGATCGTCACCACCTTGCTGGCTGCCAGCAACAGGCCCGAGATCCGGGTGCCGATCCGCAGGCCGATCCCGCCGCCCAGCCACAACAGCAGCAGGTTCGCCAGGAACGCGATGATCGTGTTGAGCGCGCCGGTCCGCTGCACCTGGATCAAACTGATGCCGACGGTCATGACGGCCGGCCCCACGATCAGCGGGATAGCCAGCGGCACCACCCCGACCATCACACCGGTGATCTTGGACTGGCCGCCGGAGATCAGGTCGTACAGCGACAGAGCGACCAACAGCAACCCACCGGCGATCTGGAAGTCCGCCACGGTGATGCCCAGGTAGCGCAGGATCAGGTCGCCAGCCAGGAAGAACCCGATGCCGATCAGGGCGGCCCAGACGATCGCCTGGCGGAGCACGTAGGTCTGCTGGCCCAGCGGCATGCCCTGCACGATGGACATGTAGAGCGGGATCATCCCGGGGATGTCGATGGCTACGAAGAGCACCAGGAAGGCCTCGAACACGTGCTTGGCACTGAATTCCATGGAGATCCCTCGCGGGCGAACTCTACCTGATCTTATCCAGCAGCAACCACACCTCGCGGTTGCCGCTGGCGCCTGGCAGAGGGGACGGACATTGTCCGGCGATCGTCCAGCCCAACTGCACGACGCGGCTGCGGACTTCCGCTACCACCGCATCCACCTGTTCTATCGGCAGGACGCCGTCGCGCAGCAGGTCCTTGGCCGCTTCGTAGTGGGGCTTGACCAGCGTGAGTACCCGGCCGGCGGGTTTGATCATCCCCGCGGCTGCGGGAAGGATGTGGTGCTGCTTCGTCCAGCCGACGTTGATGGTGACCAGGTCGACGGGCTCGGGCAGGCGGGTGTGCATGGCGTTGACCCGCTCCATGACGACGACGCGGCTGTCCTTCCGGAGTTTCCAGGCCAGCGTGCCGTAGCCGGTGTCGATGGCGTAGACCTTGCCGACCCCGTGCTGCAACAGGCAATCGACGAAGCCGCCGACGTTGCTGCCGAGGTCGGCGCAGACCCACCGAGTCGGGTCGACCCGCAGGTCCCGCAGGGCGCCTTCGAGCTTGTGGCCGGCGCGGCTGACGTACTTGTCCGGGGGAGTGGACATGAGGACAACTGTCGGCGGTCAACGGTCAGCTGTCAACTGTTAACGAATGACAGACGGTACCAGTGATCCTTCGGTAGTCGTCAGTCTGACTGTTGAGGCCGCCCAAAGAAAGAGGGCACGCGGACGTGCCCTTCTGGAGATCATGCATATTGCGCGGACTCGGCTCAGCGGATCCTACGCCTTGGCGCCGGCCTTGGCCTTGAGGCCGTTGAGGCGGGCGGCCAGGCGGGACTTGTGCCGAGCGGCCGTCTTCTTGTGGATGGTGCCCTTGGCTGCGACACGGTCGAACATCCGGGCGCAGGTCTTGAACTGCTGTTCGGCTGCCGCGACGTCGCCACCAGTCACGCTGGTTATGAACTTTTTGGTGAGGGTCTTGAGCACATGCTTACGGGCGCGGTTGCGCAGCCGGCGAGTCAGGTTCTGGCGAATGCGTTTCTTCGCGGACAACGAATGAGCCACAGTTCATAGCCTCCAAGCGATCTAACGAGCTTGCCCAGGGTACCGAGATCAAACAGTCTACCCCAGGATCTGGCACCCGGTCAAGGGCCGCCCGGGGCACCCGGTTCAAGTTTGCGGTCCTGCTGGAGGGCCTCAAGTCGCTGGCGGACATCCCCGTTGCGGAAGTTGTAATCCCACTGGATGATCTTACCGTAGGCCTGGATGGCCGGTTCCTTCTGCCCGGTCGCCTCGTAAGCCCGCCCCAACCAGTAGTGCATGTCCTTGCTGGCATCGCCGCCGACGACCTCGTAGGTCCGAATCCCATCGAGCAGGACGTTGATGGCCTGCTCGAAGTAGCCCTTGTGGTAGAAGCACTGGGCGATGAGCGAGAGGCACGCCATGCGGTTCTTGGGGTCGTTTCGGGCCAGCTGCAGGACGGGGACGGCCTCGTCGTAGCGCCCGGCGTGGAAATAGAGCCTGCCGAGCTCGTACTTGTAGTGGACGTCCGTGGGGTACTGGTGGATCCGTTCCAGATACACGCCGATCTCGAAATCGAGCATCTTCTTGATGTGTTCGGTGGCTGCCTGGCGGTCGCCGCGTTCCTTGATCGCCTGGGCCTGGCGGTGCAGCTGCCGCATCTGGATGTCATCCGCCCGAGCCTTGTACTGATAGACCTGCGTTCGGCCGAAGGCGGCCATCAGGAGCTGGATGGCCTCCTGCTCGTCCTGGCTTCGGCCGCGTCGCAGCATCAGGTCGGCTGCGGCCAGGACCCGGCCCATTTCGTTGGGGTTGGCGTTGAGGGCCTGGAGGGCGGACTGGATGAGCTCTTCGTAGCGGGCGTCATCCTGGTGCATCCGATCCTTGTCCTGCAGTTCCCGCTGTTTTTGGGCGTCCTGGAGGGATTCGCGGAAGTCACCGCGTTCGAACTGTCCCTTGGTGATCGCCAGGAGCCCGCCCAGGTCCCGCATCTTCTCGATGACGAGCCGCTCGTCAGGCTTGACCATCAGGAAGACCTCGGCCGCCTTGACGGCCAGTTCCAGGGCGGCCACGGTCCGCGGGGCGTCGCTACGGTCGTTGTATCGTTTGCCCAACTCGTCGAAGATCTGGACGACCGTGGGCAGCTTCTGGTAGTTGGCCTTGGGGTTGGAGATGGCCTCGTGCAGGAAGATGGGGCCGAGCCACATGCAGGTCTGTTCGTAACCGCCCTTGGCGGCGTTCTTGAGCACGGCCTCCATGTAGTTGAGATTGGTGGGGTCCTTGGCGAGTAGCATCTCGGCAGAAAGCATGGCCTCGAGGGCGTCGCGGCCCGAGCCCATGGTGTCGAACTTGAATCTCTGGAGCATGCCGGGCTTCTTCTGACCGGCACCAAGCCGCGCAAACCCCACTGCTCGCAAGGGTTTATGTCCGGCATCAACGGCCTCGGGCCAGAGGCGCAGGCCGCCGATGTAGCATTCGATGGCATAGTCGTAGTTGAGCTTGTCGGCGGAGATCTTGGCGTGATCGAACCATTTGCCGGCCTTGGCCTTCTCCTGGGGGGTGGGTTCGGGCGGAGGGTTGCTGAACGACCCGCTGGTATCCTTGTCTTTTGCCATCGAAACCTTTTGGGGGCCGAGTGCGTTCGGGCAAATGTGCCAGGTTGACGACAAAGCCTGGACTACAACGCCCGACCCCGTAGAATCTGTATCGTACGTACGCTTAGGAACTTGTCAATATAGGTCGGTTATCGGCCCCCAGAGGTGTTCTGTTGGCAGGCAAGAGGATTGATCCGGCCAGGCTCGACCTGGTCAAGTACCCGGACCCGCGGCTGCGGAAGAAGTCAGCCGAGGTGACGGAGTTTGACGACTGGCTGCAGCAGGTGGCCCGCCGGATGTTCGAGGTCATGTATGCCGCCAAGGGGATTGGCCTGGCAGCCCCGCAGGTGGGTCTGAACATCCGGATGTTCATCTGCAACACGGCTGGCAAACCCGAGGAGGGCGAGGAGCTCGTCTTCGTCAACCCGGTGCTGTCGGATTTGGTCGGGGCGGTCGAGGGCGAGGAGGGCTGCCTGTCGCTGCCCGGCCTGTACGGCCCGGTGGTGCGGGCCCAGAAGTGCCGGATGACCGCGCGGGCGCGACTGGTAACCCCATCGACCGGTCGGCCGAGGACCTGGTGGCCCGCATCTGGCAGCATGAGATGGACCACCTCAGCGGGGTGCTGCATATCGACCGCCTCGGCGAGGCCGCGAGGATGGCCGTCCGCCGCCAGTTGCGGGAGATGGAGGAGGCGTACAAGGGCAAGGGTCGCAAGAAGATGCTGGCGCGGTAGACGGATCGTTCATCGATAATTGTTGATGGTTAATTGTGAGAAACGACGACGGCACGCAGCAAGATCCGCCAGTCGTTCACCAGTAACGATTAACCATTAACAGTTAACTGGCAGCGGGAAGAAGCGTCGCTGTCTTGACAGAGTTCGAATAAGGAAAACCCCCGCATGCGCCTCGTCTACTTCGGCTCGGGTGACTTTGCCGTGCCCATCCTGCAATCTGTCCTGGGGGCGGGCCACGACGTGCCGGCCGTGGTGACCCAGCCGGACCGGCCCGCGGGCCGCGGCCGCAAACTTCGACCCACCCCCGTCAAGCAGCTCGCCCTGGAGCGAGGTCTGCGGGTGATCGACGTCGAGAAGGTCAACGAGCCGACTGTGGCTGCGGAGATCCTCGGACTGGGCGCGCGGATCGGAGTGGTGGCGGCCTTCGGGCAGAAGATCGGCAAGGACCTGCTGGAGGGCTTCCCGGCGGGGCTGATCAACGCCCACGCCAGTTTGCTGCCGAAGTACCGTGGGGCGGCACCGGTCAACTGGGCGATCATCCACGGCGAGCAGGAGACGGGGGTGACGGTCTTCCGGCTGGTCGAGCGGATGGACGCCGGGGCGATGTTCGTGAAGCGCCGGACCGCCATCCGGCCGGGCGAGACCGCCGAGGAACTGGAGAGCCGCCTGAGCGGGGTGGCTTGCGACGCGGTCAAGGCGGCGCTGGAACTGTTCGCGGACTGCGACGACCCGCCGATGGAGGTGCAGGACGAGTCACAGGCGAGCAAGGCCCCCAAGCTGAGCCGGCGGGACGGCTACATCGACTTCGCCGAGCCTGCGTGGAAGGCGTCGCGGCGGGTCTGCGGATTGTGGCCGTGGCCGGGGGCGGCGTGCGACTTTCTGAAGGCGGGTGGCACGAAGCGCGAGCGCGTGATCTTCGGACGGACCTACATCCTCCGCAATGACGACCCGGCTGACAAGCCCGCACCGGGGGTGATCCTTCCGGACCTGTCGATCCAGACGGGACAGGGGCTCATTCGCGTGACCGAGATCAAGCCAGCCAACAGCAAACGGATGCGGTTCGAGGATTTTGCCCGGGGGCGGCACCTGGGGCCGGGGGATCGATTTGAGACGTTAACTCCCGAGATGCTGGCGCCGCCGCAAGAGGCCGGTACGGGCAGGGGCGAGGGACGAGGGGCGAGGGGCGAGTAACAGACAGGTAAGACCGTGGTATCCAAACCTGGCGCCAGTGCACGCAGAGACAGCGTAAGGCGGCTGGAACCGACAGACGGTCGGGACCTGGCGGTGCTGGCCCTTCGCCGCCGCAGCGAGCACGACTACGTCCGCGACACGCTCAACGACATCGCCGCCTCCGCGAAGACCCCGCCGCAGCACGTCTCGTTCGCCCTGGAACTGGCCATGGGGGTGATGCGGCATCGGCTGACGCTGGCGCGGCTGGTCCGCGAGCTGCTGACCGGCGGGTGGCAGACGCTGCCAGCTGACATCCGGCACATCCTGCTGGTGGGGGCGTACCAACTCCTATACCTCGATTCCGTCGCGGACTACGCGGTTGTCAGCGAGGCCGTCGCCCAGGCGAAACGCTGCGGCCACGCTCGGCTCGGCAAAGTGGTCAACGGGGTGCTGCGGAATATCCAGCGGCACATCGTCGACCGCGGCCCGTGGTCGGACAAGCTGCCCGCCCGCCGCGCGATTCGGTACGAGCCCGGCAAGGTGTGCGTGCTGGACATCGACCTGATGGCCGTCCGCGACGAAGACCTGGTGGGATACCTGTCGATCGCGACGAGCCTGCCGACGGAGATCGTTACCCGCTGGATCCACACCTTCGGCAAGGAGCAGGCTGAGGCGATGTGCTGGGCGTCACAGTGGCGGCCCCCGGTGGTACTGCGCCCGAATCGGCTCAGGACCGATGGCGCGAAGCTGCTGGCGGCGCTGAAGGACGAGAGTATTGAGGCGGAACTGGACAAAGCGTCGGATTCGGTGTTCGTGGCTGGGGCGGGGGGGATCACGCACTGGAAGGCCTTTCGCGAGGGGCTCTGCCAGGTGCAGGATGTGACCGCCCAGCAGGCGGTGCTCGCCGCGGCGCTGCGGCCCGGGCAGATCGTGCTGGACCTGGCAGCTGGGGCCGGTACGAAGTCCACGCAGGCCGCTGAACTGATGAAGAACGATGGACTGGTGATCGCCCACGACGTGGCTGTCGAACGGCTCGATCGCATCGGCGCGAACGCCGCGCGGCTGGGCATCGAGATCATCGAGGTGGCTGGGCCCGATCGGCTGGCGGCGGTCCTGGCCGACTACGACCTGGACGTGGTCCTGGTCGATGTTCCGTGCTCGAACACCGGCGTGTTTGCGCGGCGGCCGGAGGCGAAGTATCGGTTGACCCCGCAGTCGCTGGCCTCGCTCAAGAAGCAGCAGACGGCGATCCTCCGCCGGGCGATGGACCTGGCTGGCGAAGCCGGCGCCAGCCGGATCGTCTACAGCACCTGCAGCGTGGAGCCGGAGGAGGACGAGCAGGTGATCCAGGAGGTTCTGACGGGGCAGTCGGAGTGGATCGTGGCTGACGCGCAGCTGTTTTCGCCGACGTTCGATGGGTCGATCACGTCATGGCGGGACGGGGGGTATGTGGCGGTGATGGATTCGGCGGTGAGACGATGAAGACCGAGGATTATGACATTCGAGCCGTCCGCGATGTACGGAAGAAGATCTCCGCGGAGTTTGACAATGATCCGGTGAAGCTTGTCCAGCACTATCTTGCGGAGCAAGAGAAGTACCGTGATCGATTGCGCAGACCAGTCGGTGCCCGCAAAGAAGATGATAGCGGCATGTCTGGTCGCGGCTGACCCGTTCGTTGGTCAAACCCTTACTCTTGCGACTCCTTTGTCTCCTCCGCCATCTGCACCATATACAACACCGCATCCCCGCCGAACGGGGCCTGCAGGCGCGCCTGGCGCCGCCGGCTACCGTCTTGCCCTTGATCGTCGCGCCGGTGGAGGGGTTGAACCACTCCACGCGCGAACTGGCCCGTCGCGGCGGCCATGTCCACCGTCACCCAGGGGCCCTGGGGCAGGTAGACCAGGAACTCCGCGGCCTTGGGCGCGGTGCCGGCAAGGCAGTAGCCCGAGGACGCCAGGGCAGGCTGCGGGGTCATGGCCGCCAGATTCATCCGGTCGGCGAAGACGCGGGTGTAGCCCATGTTGATTCGCAGGATTTCCCAGTACGGGTCGGGCTTGCCGCCGAACGGGCCGTTGCGGTCGAGCACGTCCCAGGGCGCCGGGTCCAGGTACGGGTCCATGAACAGCACCTGGTTGCCGCGGGTGAAGTTCTTCCACACCCACGCCCGCTGGCCGTCCACGCCCACCTTCTGCAGACTCGTGTAGAAGAAGCGTGTGGTCCGTGTCGTTGAGGATCACCTTGCTGCCGTCGGCGGCCGGCGGGTCGGTCTGGTAGCCGCCTTCCTCGCCGGGGGAGATCCATTCGGCCGGGCTTTCGAACAGCGGGGCGTTTCTCGGCTCGGGCCACTGCACGGTCATGCCCACGGGGTGCTGCTTGGGCCTGCCGGCCTCGTACTTCTGGATGAAGTCGATCATGTGGTACTGCCAGGCGGTGTCGGCCGGCGAGCCGTCGTCCTCGTTGGTGATCTCGTAGAGGACGTTGTCCAGGTCGCCCACCGTGTCGATGACCTTGCGGACGTAGGCTTCCTGCAGGGCCGTGATCGGCGGGTACGGACAGGGTCCGCGTGGACATGCCCGTTGCCCTTGTGGTGGGGGTCGCCGTCGAGGCCGTTGATGTTGTTGGCGGCGTGGAAGCAGTGGCCCGTCCACGGGTCGCCGTGGTTGGCGTCCTTCTTGATCATGGCTGAAGCCCTGGAAGAGCATGACGATCACGTACATGCCGCGATCGCGGGCGGCGATGGTGCGGTCGCGGAGGCGGTCGAAGTAGGCCGGGTCGAACTTGTCCAGGTCGAACTTGGGCTTGCCGTCCAGGGCGTCGCCCGGGCCGGTGCGCAGCCAGGGCAGGGGACTCTGCCGGTAGATGATCTTGCCGCTGGGCGTCGAAGATGGCGCTGTTGTCCCACGTCCACAGCCGGAAGCAGTTGTGGTGGTGGGCCGCCAGGAAGTCCAGGTACTCCTCGAAGTCGATGACCGGGTTGGCCGGCGGCGTGAGGCGGTCGATGTCCACCAGGTTGTTCCAGGTGTGCGAGCCGGTCAGGAAGACGACCTTGCCGCCGCCGTCGGTGAAGTAGCGGGGATTGCCGGGCAGGACCTTGAGCGGTCCGGCGGCTGGGGCAGCCAACGTCGGCGCCGCGAGCACGAACAGGGCGGTGAATGTCAGGACGCAGAAAGGTATCATGTGCATGGTCTATAGCTCCGGGGCACTGATACCTATCTATTCTACTGTGGCAGCGGGCAAGCACCACCGTGTTTGGCATGATAATGCTGGTGGTAGGCCTCGGCCTCGTAGAACGTCGCCCCGGCCACCACCTGCGTGGCGATCTTGCGGTCCTTGTACTTGCCGTTCTTCTGCTGCTCGGTGAGGAAGGACTTCGCCTCCCTGGCCTGCTCGTCATTGGCTGCGAAGATCGCCGAGCGGTAGTCTGTCGCCCACGTCCGGTCCCTGGCGGTTGACCTGCGTAGGGTCGTGGAACTTGAAGAACCACACGAGCAGGCCGTGGTAGGTCACGCGGGCGGGGTCGTAGGTCACCTTCACCGTCTCGGCGTGACCGGTCGTGTGGCTGCACACCTGCTCGTACGTCGGGTTGGCGGTCTTGCCGCCCATGTAGCCGGAGGTCGCGTCAATGACGCCGGGCACCTGGCTGAAACTGTCCTCGATGCCCCAGAAGCACCCGCCGGCGAAGTAAGCGGTCTGCACCTGGGTGGGCCGGGACTCGGCCGGCAGCGCCGCCCCCTTGGCGTAGAACTTCAGGGCGTCGCTATTCATGCAATAGCGCAGGCCTGTCGGCTTGGGGCCGTCGTCAAACACGTGCCCCAGGTGCGAGCCGCAGCGGGCGCACAGGACCTCCGTTCGGCTCATGCCGTGGCTGGCGTCGGTCACTTCGCGGACGTGGGCCGGGTCGAACGGCTGGAAGAAGCTCGGCCAGCCCGTGCCGGAGTGGAACTTCGAGTCGCTGCTGAAGAGCGGCAGTCCGCACAGCCGGCAGACGTACGTGCCCTCCTCCTTGGTGTCCAGCAGCAGGCCGCAGAAGGGGCGCTCGGTGTCCTTGTCCAGGAGGATTCGCCGCTGCTCGGGCGTCAGGTTCTTGGCCAGTCGATCGATCGTTGCCTGATCGAGCGGCCGGATGTCATAGCCGCTCGCCGAGTAGGTCGCCGGGTACGCAGAAGACCTGGCCGTACTGCCGGGCGAGGTTGTTTTGCCCACGGCCAGGCGAAGGATCAGGGGGATCAGGATGATCGGCAGGAGGGCCGCCACCAGGGTCGGGTTGGGGATCTTCATAATCTTCCTCCGTTTCGTGCGCGTGGCGCCTACCGGATACCGCTAGCGCCGCACGCGCCGGTATCTATCGTACGCCCGGCCCCAATCATACCGGGTGCATGGGGGTTGCGCTGTCCCAGCAGTGGAACTGCGGTGGGTTCGCGGGTATCGTGTCTGCCGGGTGAACCATGGTCCACATGCGATACGGCTGCGCAGGACTTCTGGCTGCGATGATGTTGTACGCGGCTGGCTGCACCCGCGCGATCCCGTCGACCGAGTTGAATCGGAGGTCCGCTGGCATGGACAAGACGCTGTTGGTCTACGTAGGCACGTACACCGGCCCAAAGACGGGCAGCCAGGGCATTTACCTTTTCCGGATGGACACGGCTGCCGGAGCACTCAAGCCCGAAGGTCCGGTGGCTGAGATTGCCAACCCCACCTTTCTGGCCATACACCCGAACCGGCGATTCCTATACGCTGTCAACGAGGTCAGCGACTACGGCGGCGCCAAGACCGGCGCGGTTGCCGCTTTTGCCATCGGGCCGGCCTCCGGCAAGCTGGGCCTGCTCAACCGGCAGCCTTCCGGTGGGGCCGGGCCCTGCCACCTGGTGGTCGATGCAGCCGGGGAGCACGTGCTGGTGGCCAACTACGGTGGCGGCAGCGTGGAGGTCCTGCCGGTTGCCGCGGACGGTCGGCTGGGCGAGCCCACGGCGGTCGTCCAGCACAGGGCGTCCGCCGGCGCCCCCAGGAAGAGGCCCCGCGCCCATTCGGTGAACCTGGATGCGTCGCAGCGCTTCGCCTTTGTAGCCGACCTCGGACTGGACAAGGTCTTCTCTTATCGTTTCGACGGCGCGGCCGGGACGCTTGCGCCGAACGACCCGCCGGCCATATCGCTGGCGGCCGGGGCAGGGCCGCGGCATTTCGCCTGGCACCCGTCCGGCCGCTTCGCGTACGTGATCAACGAGCTGAACTCCACGGTAACCGCTCTGGCGTACGATCCGGATCGGGGCGCGCTGAGCGAGCTGCAGACGCTCTCGACGCTGCCGAAGGGGTTCGCCGGCAAGAGCGACTGCGCCGAGGTGCAGGTCCATCCGTCGGGGCGGTTCCTGTACGGCTCGAACCGCGGCCACGACAGCATCGCCATCTTCGCCATCGACGCTACGACCGGTCGATTGACCAGCCTGGGCCACGAGGCCACGCAGGGCAAGACGCCGCGCAACTTCGGCATCGACCCGAGCGGCGCGTGGCTGGTGGCGGCCAACCAGGACTCGGACAACCTCGTGGTCTTCCGGATCGACCCGGGGACGGGGCAGTTGCACCCGACCGGCACGGTCGTGGAGGTGCCCGCGCCGGTTTGCGTGAAGTTCGTCTTGCCGGACCTGCCGGCAGCACGGAGTTGAGTTTGCTATTCCGCCTGTCTATGGTGAGTTTAAGACCGGGGGGCGGCATAGCCTTCGGCCGCGAATGTTTTGGGCTACGCGGGTCGATATAGCCACTGGACATCGTGTTCGCGGAAGGACTGTATCCGCATGAGTTTCTGGCACTTGGTGCTGATCGGCGGGCTGATCACCTGGACGGCATGCGTGTTTCTGCGCCGTTGCGGCCAGGACCGGCCAGCTTCGCGTGCAGCTCGTGCCGCCGCCGGAGCCGGAAGTGGACCCCGACGAGGCGGCGAGGCTCGGATTGGACCCCGATGATCCGTCTGCCGTAACGTCGGTGACCGGCAAGGCCAGGTATCGCAAGGGCGATCAGGCCAGACAGGCGGCCGGCGGCAGCGGCAAGGCTCCGGGCATGAGCAAGCCCGCCCCAGGAGCGAAAGCCCCCGGCGGTGGCAACAAGCCCGCCGCAGGCGCCAAACCCTCCGGCAATGGCAAGGTGCCCACCGGCAGCAACGGCCACGCGAAGGTCCCGGTCAGGCGGACCGGCCGGTAGATGCCGTCTGCCTGTCCCATTGGAAAACGATTGACAGCAAATCCCGCGCTACCATACACTTAAGCGAGTCTGGCAACGACCGAAACCCGTCCATAGCCGAGGTGAGTCATGAGTGACACTCCGAAGCGGCTCGAGAACCTGCGACAACTGGCCAATGCGGCGCTGATCGTCGGTGTTGCGCTGGGGGTGGCGCTGGTGCTGTTGGGCGTCTGGCAGGCCCGGCTCTACTGGGGGCAGAACCGCCTGGTCGAGGCCGGGTACGTGCCGGCCGTGCTGGGGTGCACCGGCATCCTGGTGGTGCTGGCCAGCATACTGGCCTGGACGACGACGCTGACGCTGTTCAAGGTCGAGCGGAATCTCTTCCGCACGCACGACGTGCTGCTGGACATGCACGAGCTGCTGCGGGCCCAGCAGGGGCGGCTTGGCGAGATCGCCGAGAACGTTCAGCTGTCGGATGCCACCAAGAGCATCGCCCGGCGCGAGAAGGAGCGCAAGGCCCTGCACGAGGCGATCCAGGATGAGACCCTCCGCGGCAACTGGGATGCCGCGTACTACCTCGTCGACGAGCTCGAGAAGCGCTTCGGCTACCGCGGCGAGGCCGCCAAGCTCCGCGAGGAGATCGACACGTGGCGCGGCCGGGCCAAGGAGCAGCGTCTCCTGCAGGCGATCAAGCAGGTGGACGCGGCGATCGACACGCACGACTGGAATCGGGCCCGCCTGCTGGCCGCCCAGATCGGGCAGGTCTTCCCGGACGACGAGCGGGCGGCCAACCTGGACCTGCGGATCCGCGACGCGTTCGAGCGGCGCAAGCAGTCCCTGCTGCAGACGTGGCGCCAGAGCGTCCAGAACCATGAGATCGAGAGAGGTCTGGACACGCTCCGCGAGCTGGACCACTATCTCAGCGCCCAGGAGGCCCAGGACCTCCGCGAGCCGGCCCGGGCGCTCTTCCGCGAACGGTTACAGAATCTTGGGGCTCAGTTCACCGCGGCCTACAAGCAGAAGCGCTGGGACGTTGCCCTGGCGACCGGGCAGCGGATCCAGGCCGAGTTCCCCACCAGCAAGATGGCCGAGGAGGTCCGCGGCCTGATGGACGGCATTCGGCAGAAGATGGAGCCGGTAAGCACGTAACCCGGCTGGAGCTCATTGTGGAACCACGGAGACACGGAGACACGGAGAACGGCTTTGCACGGGAGTTCCCGCATTCTTCTCTCTTCTCCGTGCCTCCGTGTCTCCGTGGTTTCCCTCACCCACCCGAACGTCCGAAGAGTCGTCCCCGATTGACTCCAATCCCTGCATGCGGATAATGGGCCGCCCGGGACCCCGTGCGGGTCCGGTATGCGAGGTGCGGCTGTCATGGAAGACAGATTACTCCAGGTCCTGGATCGATTCGGCCGGCAACGGGTGCTCCTGGTGGGCGACCTGATGCTGGACCGGTACCTCTATGGCGATGCCGAGCGGATCAGCCCGGAATCGCCCGTGCCGGTGCTGCGCGTGGTCAACCGCGAGCAGCGGCTGGGCGGGGCCGGCAGCGTCGCCGCCAACATCGCCGCCTTGGGCGCGGCTCGCATCAGCGTCTACGGTATCCTGGGCAGCGACGACGTGGGCCGAATCGTCCTGGATATGATGGCTGCGCTGCGGGTCGACACGGCCGGGATCCGGGAGCTGCCGGATCAGCCTACCACCTGCAAGACGCGCGTCGTGGGTCTGGCGCAGCGCCGGCACCGCCAGCAGCTGCTGCGGATCGACGAGGAGTGCCGCGAGTCGCTGCCGGCTGGCGCACTGGCGGGGGTCCACGAGGCTGTCGTCTCGGCGGTGAAGTCCGGCGCCTATGACGTGGTCCTGGTGGAGGACTACAACAAGGGCGTGATCAACGGTCCCTTCCTGCAGCGGCTGGTCGCCACGGCTCGCGGCGCGGGCATCCCCGTGCTGGTGGACCCGGCTGCCATCGACGACTACAGCCGCTACCGCGGCGCGACGCTGATTACCCCGAACCGTGCCGAGCTGCTGAAGGCGTGCGGTCGGCGGGTCGAGGGGATCGAGGCGATCGGCGAGCAGGCAAAGGCCCTGCGGGCGGAACTGCAGCTGGACTGGGTGGTTGTCACGCTCGACAAGGAGGGTGCGCTGCTGGTGGGGCCCGATGGCAGCGAGCACGCGCCGTCCCGGCCGCGAGATGTCTACGACAACACCGGCGCCGGCGACGCCGTGCTGGCGATGCTGGGCATGGCGCTGGCGGCCGGGGCGAGTCCCATCGAGGCGGTCCACCTGTCGAACGTGGCCGGCGGGCTGGAGGTTGAGAAGTTCGGCGCCACGCCGGTGGGCTGGGACGAGGTGGTCTGTGACCTGATGAACGAGCTGCGCAAGGCGGGGCACAAGATCGTCGCCCAGGAGCGGTTGATGATCCTGCTGGAGCGCCACCGCCGGACGGGCAAGCGGGTGGTCTTCACCAACGGCTGCTTCGACCTGCTGCACCTGGGGCACGTGGACCTGCTGCGGTTCTGCAAGGAGTGCGGCGAGGTCGTGGTCGTCGGCCTCAACAGTGACAAGTCGGTGCAGATGAACAAGGGCCCGACGCGGCCGGTGCTCGACGAGCGGGAGCGTGCACACCTGCTGGAAGCGATGGAGTACGTGGACTACGTCGTGCTCTTTGACGGCGTGGACCCGCACCCGCTGATCGAGAAGGTCCGGCCGGAGATCCTGGTCAAGGGGCAGGACTACGAGGGCAAGTGGGTCTGCGGCCGGGAGTTTGTGGAGTCGTACGGCGGGAAGATCATGCTGGCCCCGCTGCGGACGGGCTACAGCACGACCAACGTGATCCGGCGGATCGAGGTTAGCAAATGAACGATGCACAACTGAACCAGCGAATCGACCGCCACATCGAGGCCGTCCGCAAGCTCGCCGGCCAGGCCGGGGTCGTCCAGGCCGTCTGCGACCTGCTGATCGAGACGTTCAAGGCGGGCCGGCGGGTCTTCGTGGCCGGCAACGGCGGCTCGGACTCCGACGCGCAGCACGTGGCCGCGGAGCTGCTCGTCCGCCTGTTCCACAACCGCCAGGCCTTGCCGGCCGTGTACCTGTCAGCCGGCGGGGCGGTGGGCACGGCCATCGGCAACGACTTTTCGTTCGAGGACGTGTTCAGCCGGCAGCTGGAGGCCCTGGTGCAGTCGGGCGACGTGCTGTGGGCGTTCAGCACGTCGGGCAAGAGCCGCAATGTCATCAAGGCCGCGATGGTGGTCCAGGCGCGGGGCGGGAAGGTGGTGCTGTTTACCGGACCCCATCCAAGTCCGCTCTCGCAGGCTGGCGGACATCACGCTGCAGGCCCAGGGCGACCGGACGGACCTGATCCAGGAGGTCCACGAGGTGGCGTACCACTACATCTGCCAGCAGGTTGAGGCGGCGATGCTGCCGGCCAAGGCGTAGGGGCCGTGCAACGGGGGCTGCGGAGGAGCACGCCTGCAAACACCGCAGGCGTGGCCCCGGCTGGGTCTGCCCATTCTTTCGGGCAGGCCTTAATTCGATGAGCCTGCCCGGAATCGGTGCCAGGCAGCCCATCCGTCGCTCTGCTCCAGGGCCTCCAGGGCCATGATGGCTTCGGCGTTGTCGCTGTCCCAACGCATCCCCCGCTGCTTGAGCCGACGCGTCAGGGCCTTGCACATCGACTCGGTCGGGCCGCTGCCGATATCCCAGCCATTCCGCTGGCACCGCGGATACGCCAGCAGCCCCCGACGGGCCGCCACGTAGTGCATCAGATCGTCCAACGCCTCACGCTTACCGGGACTCCGCAAACCCGCCCGCTGGCTGACCAACCGCTCCCAGAACGGCTCGTACCCCTCCTGCTTGACCGTATGCAGCAGGTCCTCCGCCCACCCCTGACCCGCCTTCTCGTCCGATCCGAACAACTCCCGCCGGGCCTCATGCACGTGCTGGCTGAGGTGGTAGAAGTCCAGGACCTGCCCATTCAGCCACGGCACATGCCGACGCATCTGGTTCCAGATCCAGTCGGCTCCATCGGCAATCCCCACGGTCTCTTGCGCTGCTCGCAGGCGTACCTGGGCCGCCGCCTGACCCAGCAGGCGCCCCGCATGCTCATGATCCTTCCGCGTCGCCCGCACGTATCGACGCTCGGCCGACGGATCGTACAGCAGTACGATCTTGAACTCCTTGTACGCCTGATCCGCCCCAGCCTTGACCGCCGGCAACGGGCGGCGACGCACCCCCTTGCGTCGCGGAAGGTTCTTACGCTGCTGCTGGGCCTGTTGGCGACGCTTTTGCTTCTCGGCATCCGTGACCACCGGAACCTTCACCCCATCCATCCCAATGTACATCCGGCTGACGGGTTGCCCATCGGGGCGGGCGGTGGTCTGGCAGTCGCTGGCCGCAAAGTCCAACTCCAACTGCTCCTCCTTCTGGGCTTTGCTCAGCCACCGGCCTTCCTGCTCCACCAACTGACGCAGTTGTTCAGGGCTGATCGACAGACCCGTCGCCCCCTTGAGATTCTCCGCCGCCCGCCGGAAACTGGCCGAATCGATCCCCAGCCGACAGGCCAGTTCCCGCACCCCCAGCGTGATCACCCGGTCTGCCTCATCGATCAGACGGTCCAGGGGGGTATCACTGCCATCGGCGGCATCGAAATAGCGTCTGCGAGACAGGTGGGCCCGGCCCAATCGCGTCAGCCAGCAGGCCTGGCTGCGACCTTTATTGCGCTTGGGCCGACCCCCGGTGTCCTTCGGAGGGGGAAAAAGACGACTCGGTCGAGTCGATCCGCATCTGCAACGCCTTCTCGTACAGGCGTCTCTGGAACTCTTGCATGATCTCCAGAACCGGTCCTTCACTGTCCTCGATCAATCGCCCGTCCCGGGCCGCATTGACCGCATCCATCACGTGCCCAACCACCTGCTCGGCTTCCTGACGCAACGCCTCCACTAACCGAACCCGATCCACCTGAACCAGCCGTTCCATGGCAATATCCTTCGTATCTGTTTAGCGGTCTGAGGTGTTAGCCCGCCGGGGCGGGGAGGAAGTGCCCAAGGTAGGCGGCTCGCTGACGGGGTGTGGCGCGAATCAGGTTTGACAGCAACCTCAGGCTGTCGCGGGTCTGCTGAGCGCAGGTGGCAAACAGACTACCCAGCACCTCCTGGGCATGGGCCCCGGCCCACGTGCGATTTCCCCCGAAGACCTTGCGATTGGCCACCATCGGACGGATCGCCTGCTCGGCTGGCCAGTTGCTCGCCTCCAGCCCCCATACGTACAGGAACGTGAGGATCTGTTCGGCGTGCCGGGCCAAATGGTCCCGGAACTTCCGGTTACCTTCGTGCGAGAGCCTCCAGCCCAGCAATCCCTTCAGTCGCGATTCCAATCGCCCCTGCGCTACAGCCAAGCCGTAAGAGCTGATCGAAAAGACATCCCGTCGGTCCCGCAGGTCCAGGGCGTCCAGCAACAATTGGTGAACCTGCCGCGGGAAGCGGACCGCCCCGCGGCGGGCCCGTTCCAACAGGTCCTGGGCCCGGCGCAGCAGGTGGGTGACACACTGCTGATGCTCCGCCTGCTCCAGGCCGTCATACGGAGCCCACCCGTCATGCGTCATCCACCCGCTATAGTCTCTGCCCAGCACCTCTTCCAGCACATCGCGGCCGCGGCTGGGACGAATCACGTAGTATCTGACCTGCTCGCCCGCGAAGACCCATAGCCACTTCAGCAGCCCGCCGACCTTCCAGCCCGTCTCGTCGGGATAGACCGTATCGCTGGCCCGCACGATCTGGCCGATGCGGTCGTAGAACGCTTCGGCTCGCTGCGCTGCCCGCTGCACGACCTGGGCGGCCCCGCCTCGGCTGATCGAGATGCCGAAGCCGTCATTTAACAGTCCCTGGATGTCCCCGTAACTCAGTCCGTACTTGTCCTTCATCATCGCGATCAGGGCTTGCAGGTCCGGTCCGGTCTGTGAGGCCGCCGCCCCGCTCGCCTGCGAGGTCTGCAAGCGATGCCGCGGACGAATGCGTCGGCCGCACGCGCGGCACCCTCCGACGTGGACATCGAACCGCCGTACGAGGGGCTTGCGCGGGATTTCGACCTGGAATTGCCGATCGATGTGATCTTCCCGCACAGGCCCGCCGCAGTCGGGGCACCGCTCGGGCAGAGGCACGTCGTGGATCTCGTCAGGCATCTGCTCCGGCAGAGGGCGATGCGCCTTGGGACCATAATCTGCCCCGGCCTTGCGACCGGGAAGCTTAGGGTTTGCTTTGGGCGGTCCCTTGGAAAACGGCGCGGCTTGCCGTTTGGTGGCTCGCAGGGCTTCCTGGAATTGGGCGGTCAGTTCGCGAACTTGAGCGGTCAACTGCCGAACCTGCCCTTCCAGTTCCGTTACTCGCTGCCGGAGTTGCTGATTCTCGGCCAGAAGTTCTTCGTAACTCGCTCGGGCCATCCTTGACCCCGCTTGCTCGCCGGTTCCAACCGCGTCGCAACCCAAGTTCCACCGCGCCGGCGGCAACACTATTATATGCCAACCACTCCGCTCACCAATCAGTGTCTTTCAGGCCGCTAAACAGATACTATCCTTCTTCGGCAGCTCCTTGCCGAAGCCTCATTCTACCCTTGCCCGAAAGTTTGGGCAGACCCGCCCCGGCGGGTCCGTGACAGTTTAGGCGGGAGTTTTTAGGTATGATAGGGACTGTTCTGCCAAGGATGGCAGGTGTGGCGGTGAATCAAGGAGGAAAACGGTGATGCCAGCACGGACGACACGTCGGGAGGCTCGGGCTCGGATTCTGGCGGCGTTTGAGGCGCAGTTGGACCGGGTGATTCCGGAAGATGAGCAGATGCCGCTGAAGGGGGCGACGTTTAGCGACTTTGAGGATCAGATCGAAACCTTGGCCCGAGCGGCCTTGCCGGTGGCGTTGGAGGAGCGGGCGGCGTTGGAGCCGAACGCCCGGGTCGAACGGGCGGGGCGCTGCCCGCATTGCGGTTCGAACCGGGTGTACCTGGAAAAGGAGGTGACCCAGCCGGAGGTTCTTTCGGCCCATGGGGAGGTGGTGGTGTACAAGCAACACGCGCGATGCCGGTCCTGTGACGGGTCTTTTTCCCCCTCAGGTACGTGACTGGGCGTTGCCGGCGGAGGTGATGCTGACGCCACGGGCGGCGCGGCGTGTGGCGCGGGAGGGGGTGTTGCAGCCGTTTGATCAGGGGGCTCTGGCGCTGAACGAGGATTGGGGGACGCATCTGGACGGCAAGCAGGTTCAGCGTTGGGCCGAAGCGATGGGGCAGAGGCTGACGCAGGGCCGGGATGCGCAGGTCCGAGCGTACCAGCAGGGGATCCGGCCGGCGTCGGTGGCGAATCCGCCGGAATTGCTGGTGATCGGGATGGACGGGGGACGGGTGCAAACTCGTCAGAAACAGGGAGGAACAGGGAGTCGCTGGCGCGAAGACAAGGTCTGTGCGATCACGTCGTACCTGCCGGGGGACGGGATGCAGGAGCATCCCCCCAAGCCGCTGGTGACGACGTACGTGGCGACGATGGGGGATACGGAGGCCTTCGGCTCATTGGTTCGTCTGGAGGCGGAACGGCGTGGGCTACGCCAGGCGCAAACGGTGCTGGTGATGGGGGACGCGGGCAACTGGATCGATCCGCTGAACGAACGGGAACGGTTGGGCGATGAGCGGATTGTGGACTATTACCATGCCGACGAGCACCTGTATGAGGCCGGGCGGGCCGCGTGGGGCCGGGATACGCCCGAGGCGGAGCAGTTGATCGAGCAATTGGAGGAACATCTCTGGAACGGTCAGCGGGACGAGGTGATTGCGCTTTTGCAGGGCCATGCGGTTCGTCTGGGGCCACCGCAGGCATCGGACGGTCCGGATCATCCTCGTCGGGTACTGGCCCAGAATGTGGGCTACTTCCAGACCCACCGGCGCCATATGGACTACCCGAAGTACCGGGCCAAGGGGTGGCCGATCGGATCGGGGGTCACAGAATCGGCGGTCAAACTGTTCAACAAGCGGGTCAAAGGCACCGAGCAGTTCTGGAACGTACCGCAAGTGGAGTCGATCCTATCGCTGCGGGCCTTGTGGCTTTCGCAAGATGACAGGTGGAGCCGGTACTGGAACAGCCGCCCGGCCTACAGCCGGGCCGCCTAACCTGTCACGGACCCCGCCCCGGCTGCTGGCGAAGGCGTAACTGGACCCCTTCCCGTCCCTTCCTTATAATGCTCGCTTTCTGCCGCTGTCGGCAGTGTCTTCTGCAAAGGTGTTGAAATGCTTCGTGTGCTAATCACGGGATCGAGCGGCCAGATCGGCACGAACCTCGGGGTGGCGCTGCTGAAACGCGGCGACCAGGTGAGCGGCGTGGATATCCGCCCGAACGCCTGGACCCAGGCCATCCCGACGCGCGTGTTGGACCTGGTCAAGGCCGGCCCCGGGGACATTGGCAACGGCCCGGTCGATATGGTGGTGCACCTGGCGGCGCACGCCAAGGTGTTCGAACTGGTCGAGCACCCCGACCGGGCGTTCGAGAACATCCGGATGATGTACCCGGTCCTGGAGTACTGCCGCCAGCACGAGGTCCCGATCATCTTCGGATCCAGCCGCGAGGTTTACGGCGACATCCAACGGCACATCACGGAAGAGACGGCCGCCGACTTCGTCGTCGCGGAGAGCCCCTACTCAGCCAGCAAGATCGCCGGCGAGGCGATGGTCTACTCCTACGGGGAGTGTTACCAGCTACCGTATCTGGTGTACCGGTTCAGCAACGTCTACGGGCGCTTCGACAATGACCTGGAGCGGATGGAGCGGGTCATCCCGCTGTTCATCCGCAAGATCGTACGGGGCGAGCCGATCGTGGTCTTCGGGCGCGAGAAGGTCCTGGACTTCACCTACGTGGATGATACGGTGGCCGGGCTGATGCTGGGCATCGACGCCATGGTGGGCGGGCGGGTCCGCAACCAGACGTTCAACCTGTCGTACGGCCAGGGCAGCACACTGGTCGACGTGGTCAACATCGTCTCGCTGGCCCTGGGCAAGAAGCCCCAGGCGCGGTATGAGCCGGCCCGGCCGGGCGAGATCATGCGATATGTCGGGGACATCGGCAAAGCGCGGCAGCTGCTGGGCTACCAGCCGCGGGTGCCGCTGTCGGAGGGGTTGCCCCGGACGATCGAATGGTGGCGCGAGTGCGGATCGCTGTAAAGGGGCCGCTGACGTGAACCTCGTAACCGGCGCAACGGGATTGTTGGGCAGTCACATCGTCGAGCAGCTGGTCAAGCGCGGCCGGCCCGTCCGGGCCCTCGTTCGCAAGAACAGCGACATTGCCTGGTTGAACGGGCAGGGCGTGGAACTGGTTTACGGCGACGTGACGGACAAGGCTTCTCTCGCCCGGGCCATGCGGGGCGTCCAGTGCGTCTATCACGCGGCGGCCCGGGTGGGCGACTGGGGCCCGTGGGAGGAGTTCGTCGCCATCTCCATCGACGGCACTCGCAACGTCCTGGACGTGGTCCGCGACCAGAAGATCCGCCGCCTGGTCCACGTCAGCAGCATCAGCGTGTTCGGCCATCCGGAAGGCGACGGCCGGATCATCGACGAGACCGCTCCCATCGGCGTGAACGTCTTCAAGTGGTCGTACTACACCCGCGCCAAGGTCGAGGCCGAGAAGATGGTGATGGACTACTACCGGCGCTACGGCATCCCGGTGACCATCGTCCGGCCGAGCTGGATGTACGGCCCGCGCGACCGGGCGTCGCTGCCGCGGATGGCGAAGATGATCCGGACCGGCAAGATCAAGCTGGTCGGCCCGGGGGATAACCGGCTCAACGTGACCTACGCCGGCAACGTGGCCGAGTGCTGCATCCTGGCCGCGGACAATCCGAAGGCGACGGGGCAGGTCTACAGCGCCTGCAGCGACGGGGACATCACCCAGAAGCAGTTCGTCGACCTGCTGGCCAAGGCGCTCGGCTGCCCGCCGGTCACCAAGTCCGTGCCGTTCAAGGTGGCCTACAACGTCGCGTTCGTGCTGGAGGCCTTCGGGCACCTGTTCAAGACGAAGAAGCCGCCGATGATCACCCGCTACGCGATCTGGCTGTACGGCCGGCGGACGTTCTTCACGCCGGAGAAGGCCCGGCGGGAGCTGGGGTGGAAATCGACGGTGGGTTACGCAGCAGGCGTGAAGATCTCCGTTGCCTGGCTCCGCGAGCAGGAGGGCCCCCGCAGGTAGAGTGGTTGTTGCATCCTCGCAGCGACTCGGAGAGCACCCCCAAGCAGCCGCGCCTGGGAGTGGCACCCGCGACCGAAGCCTTGACGCCGCAGAGAAGGGAAGAATGCCCTAGTCCGGCCCTGCGCCGCTTGAGAACAGGGCTGCGCGACAAGGTGCCGGAGCACGCTTGCCGCGCAGCCTGAAAAGAGTGTCCACTGCCTTACCCGGCCCCACGATGGGTGGGGCCGGGGCAGCTTCAGCCTACGTCTTCGTATGGTCCGTCGTTCCGCCGTGCCGGGTGCTGCTGTCAGCCACCACCGATGATGCGCCGGACGAATTCACTGTCAGCGCGAAACCTACTGCAGCTTCCAGTTCAGGATTATGGTCCCTGATGCCCCGTTCTTTCCATCCACGGCGATTCGGTACGTGGTACCTGAGACCGCCGTGAACGTGACCTGGCTTTGCTTCACGCTGATGGAAACATCGTCGTTGGACGCAATAGTCGTCAACGCGTTGACGGCCGTGCCGGTATAGATACCCAGCAAGGTGTCAAAGCTGCTGCCCAATGTGCTGATGGTGACTTGACCGGCGGCTGGCGCAGTCCACTGCCACCAGACGGACTTGCCGCCCGCATTTCCCGCATGGTTCGGCTCTCCCGTTTCCTTGGTTGCCCCGGCATTGTTGCCGGCAGTCTGCCCACTCGCACCGGATATGGTAATCGCGTTGGCGAACATGTTGTTGCTCGGGACGGCTGTTCCGTAGTTGGCTGTGAGGGTGGTTGGCGTGCTTATCGTAAATGAAATGGTCGCAGTGGTGCTGCTCGGACCGCCCGGTACACCGGTCGTCCACGCGGTGAATAGCAGTCCTCCAGACGAGGTCGGAGCCGTCAAGGTCACGGTCCTCGCCGCCGTCAGAGACTTCGTGTAGTTTGTCGTTCCTCCGTCACCCGTGGTGCTGGTAATGGCCACCGACGATGCGCCGGACGAGTTGACCCCCAACGTCATTGTGTAGTTGGCCGTGATGGTCGCCGGTCCGTCCAAAGTAAATGAAACGGTCTGATTGCTGGTGTACGCACGGCCCGTCCATCCGATGAATGTCTCTCCTCCGGACGTGGCGGGAGCCGTCAGGGTCACGGTCCTCACCGCCGTCAGGGACTTCGTGTAGTTTGTCGTTCCTCCGTCCCCCGTGGTGCTGGTAATGACGACCGACGACACGCCGGACGAGTTCACCGTCAGCGTAAGGTCCGCGTAGTTGGCCGTGACGGTCATGGGTCCGTTTACGTCAAATGAAATCGTCCGATTGCTGCTGGTCACGTCGCCCGTCCATCCGACAAATGTCTGTCCCCCCGAAGAGGCGGGAGCCGTCAGGGTCACGGTCGTATACGGCTGAAGCGACGCCGTGTAGTTTGTCGTTCCTCCCTGCCCGGTGGCGCTGCTGATAGCCACCGATGACGCGCCGGCGGAATTCACCGTCAGGGTCACGGGCACGACCTTGCCGAAGTTGGAGGCCAGGTTCAGCAGGTCGACCACGTCGATGCTGCCGTCGCAGTTCGAGTCGCACTCCGGGTCGTATCCCGGGTCGCCTGCCATCGTGCCCCAGGCATCGGCCAGCATCAGCAGGTCGACCACGTCCACGCTGCCGTCGTTGTTGAAATCGCCCGTGAGGGTTGCGTACACCCAGATGTACGGGCCGTCGACACCGTACTCGCTGCCCCCCTGGTCGCGCGTGAAGATGGTCGTGTTCAGGTAGCTCTCGACCTTCCCACTGCTGAAGACCAGGCCCTTGCACTCCGGATCGTAGGCCATGGCGTAGAGCAGACAGGCATCGATATGGACGCCGTACCAGCCGCCGTCGTAAGGCGCATTCCCGGAAGCGTTCCGCGGTTCGTCGCCGCCGCCCATACCCGAGGCATCCGAGCAATCGGCCTCGGTGACCGTCTTGCTGTTGAGGATCATCGCGTCGCTCAGCTGGACCAGCCAGCCGAACGCGAAGCTCGTTACCGGAGAGGTTCTTGGGGTTCGTGCTGTAGCCGCCGAAGCCAGTCGTGCCGAAGTCCGCCAGGCCGCCGGCGCCGACCTTGACCGTCGCGCCCGGATACCTGCTGTCGACCGAGGAGACCTTGTAGAACTCGGGTATGCAGCCGGGGCCCGCAGGACCGATGTCGCCGGCCTGGCTGTACTGGGGAGTGGCCCCGGACGGACGGCCCATCCGCCAGGCGGGCGGGGCGTTCTCGCCGCCGTCCAGCAGGGCGTTGTCGTAGCTGGCGCAGCAGCCGCCGTGGCCGGCAGCCAGCGCGTTGCCGCTGGCATCGGTGCCGCGGTCAACGAAGACGCCGGGGTTAGACACGCGGAAGCCCAAGATCGTGACGGGGGAATTCAGGTAGGTCCCGAGGGGGGCCAACGGGTCGCATACCTGATCAGTAGCCTCGCGAAAGTACAAGGTGGCCGCGAAGGCCTTCTTGTTATCCAGCCAGGTGGCGAGGGTGACGCCGTCGTCGTTGCAGAGTTGGCAATGCCCGGGGCGACTGCCGTTGGAGTTATCGCTCATCCCGTCGAATCCCATGTAGGTGAAGTGTTGCCAAGCCTTTGTAAACCGGATATTGCCTTCGCCTTGAATGGCGTAGCCCTCCGGAGGCGAGCCAGGCGAGGCGTAACAGTCCATCTGCCCGTCGGCGTACGTGCCCCAGCAGTTCTGGAACCACGTCTGCCCGCCGGCGGTGCCTCCCCAGGCTAGGCACAACGTGACTGCGAACATCGACATGAACAATCTCTGTGACATGATCTCCTCCTCCTCATCCTGTAGATATGTCTCACGGGCATCCGCACAGTGCAGACTGTCCGCTTCGAGACGCACGTGGCACAGCAAACACCGGCGAAACGCCGAAGTGAAGTACAGGCGATTGTGCCCGGAGACCGCTCTCGCGTCAAGACAACAGTTCTAGAAACTTGAACAACCGTGATCTGGCCCCCAGGAGAGCAGTCGGTGTCCTTGGGGCCGGGGCAGATGCGGCTTCAGGCGGCGGCTGCACAGGTGGTTCATGGGTGTGTTTGTGCGAAAGTGCGGCTTGTGGCGGAACTTGTCCTTTGCCTGGTTGCCATGACCCGTCAGCCTTGCGCTCGAGGATTGCTCGTTACGCGACCCCGCTGTGCGATCTGGCTGTACGGCCGGCGGACGTTCTTCACGCCGGAGAAGACCCGGCGGGAGGCTGGGGTGGAAATCGACGGTCGGCTACGAGGAGGGGGTCAAGCTTTCGGTGGAGTGGCTTGGCTGGCAAGAGCGGGGCGTTCGCGGGTAGGCCGTTCGTAAGTCTCGCATCAAGCTGGACATGTATTGCCGACAGACGAGGTCGTATGACTTGCGGATTCTTCTGGCATTTTCCGTTGTATCGGCAGTCTGATTCGCGTATACTGAAGTTGCAGGATTTGTGACCCGGTCGAGCTTTGCCTGGCCATTCGTCGCGCTGGCGGCATAGGATAGGGCAAGCCCGCAAGGGGCGGATTTTCTGTTACGGCCGCGGGGGCGCGGCCGTGGTAGGTGGGGAATAGCCGTTTCGCCAGGGGAAAGAGATGAGAACTACAGTAGTGCGCTGCGCCGTCGTTGTATTGGCGTTGGCAGGGGTGTTGCAGGCGGTACCCGTCACAGGCACGCTGAACATCAGCGGGGCCGTTTCCTTGACCAGTCAGGTGGTTGATTTCCTGCCAGCCGGGACAGGCACCGGCACGTGGAGTGCCGACCCAGCCGCCCAGAGTGGTTCGTTCACGGGGATCGTGTCCGGCGGCGGGACCATCAAGGACATGACTGCCGGGACCGTTGTGGTCGGCAGCGGATTCAGCCTGCCTGCGTTCATCACGTTTGCCGCCAATCCAGCCGTGGTGCTCGACCTGAACCTGGTGGATACGGGCGTCTTTACCAGTGCCGCGCTGCTGTTGCCGGCGGCCCCCGGGCAGACGGCCACGCCCGCAGCCGTGGCTGGCAACATTAACAAGATGTACAACATGATGAACCTGCCCGGGCCGAGCGCGATCTATTCGTTTACCCTGTCCGGCGACGCCCGCAACATTACCACCGGCGAGGTGACGCCGATGACCGGCAACTTCACGCTGCAGTTCGCCGGCAAGAGCATGCAGGACGTGTGGGCTACCATGCAGGCCGGTGGGAGCGGCGCCACCTCCTGGTCGGCGAGCTTCACGGTCACGCCCGAGCCGGTGACGGTCGTGCTGCTGCTGGCGGCTAGCTCGGCCTATGCTGCGGCGTCGCCGGTGACGGTTGGCAACACACACCTGTAAACACCGCAGGCGTGGTACCCGGCCGGCACGAGAACGCCGGGGGCGGGGTCCGTTGCCCCCCCCTGCGAGTGTGCCGTAATGGCTGTGTCGCCGAGCGCCGCTGACAGCGTGCCTGCCCTGATCCCACCAAGCAGATGGTTCCCTTCATGTCCTGCGAGGACTTCCTGGCCGCCATGCGGGACCCTGCGACCGTCTCACAGGCACGCGCCGAAACTGTACACCAGGTTCAGCAGGTCGATGACATCGATGCTGCCATCGCAGTTGCTGTCGCACTCCGGGTCGAAGCCCGGGTCGCCTCTCATCGAGCCGAATGCCGGCACCAGTTCCAGCAGGTCGATCACGTCCACGCAGCCGTCGTTGCTGAAGTCGCCGATGAAGTCGCCGTAGATCCACAGGTAGGGGCTGTAGGGGCCGCGCGGAGACGCCGAAGGCGCCCTGGTCGCGGCCGAAGATCTTCTGATTCAGGTATGTCGGGACGGTTGCGCTGTTGAAGACCAGGCCCTTGCACTCCGGGTCGTAGGCCATTGAGTAAACGAGGCACGCATCGATCTTGACGGCGTACCAGCCCTCGCCGAAGTTCACGTCGTATGCGGCGTCCTGCGGCTCATCGCCGCCGTCCGGGCCCGAGCAGTCGGCCTCGTTGATCGTGCGGCTGTTGACGATCATGGCGTCGCTCTTTTCCACCAGCCAGCGGAAGGCAAAGGCGTTGCCCGCGATGCCGGCGGGATTCGTGCTGAAGCCCCCGAACCCGGTCGTGCCGAAGGCCGGCAGCGTACCTACCGATACCGTCGCGCCGGGGTAATGGCTGTCGACCGAGGAGACCCTGTAGAACTCGGGCGTGCAGCCAGGACCGGCTGGGCCGATATCCCCCGCCTGGGAGTAACGCATCCAGGTGACGCCGGGACTGGGAGAATACGAAGTCGGGCGGCCCATCCGCCAGCCGGCAGGTGCGTTCTCGCCGCCATCCAGTAGGGCGTGGTCGTAGCCGTAGCCGGTGCCGGTGTAACCGCTCGAGAGCCGATTCCCATTGGCGTCCGTGCCGCGATCGACGAAGGGGCCGTTATTGGCCACCCGGAAGCCCAGGACCGTGATGGGGGAGTTTAGGTACGTCCCGTGGGCGGCCTGGGGGTCGCAGGTCTGCGCCGTGGCATCGCGGAAGTACAGGACAGCATCGAACGCCTTCTTGTCGGTGAGCCAGGCCGCCAGGCTTACTTCGACGGCGTAGGGGGGAGATCTATGTCGCAACACCAGCGTGAACTGCCGCCGCTCAGCCCCCGAAAGCCCATGAAGGCGTACTGCTGGTGCGCTTTCGTGAGCCGCAGACAGCCCTCCCCGGCGATGGCGTAGCCGTCCGGGTTCGGCAGGCTGGGGTTTGAGCCGGAGTAACAGTTCATCGACCCGTCGGCATTCTGTGTCCCAGAAATCGTGGTAGAACGTCTGCCCGCCAGCCGTGCCGGCCCAGGCCAGGCATACTATGCCAACGAACGCTGCCGCCAGAAGTCTCTGTGACATGACCGCCTCCTCATCCCGCTGGTTAGTCCGCCGAGCCCGCGTGGTGCGGAGCGTCCCGGCTGGTGCCCGTGTGAGACAAGAATGACGGGTCCGACCGGGAATGAGACTGCGCATTTGGAATACACGATGTCGCCTCCGGGGTCAAGGTAAAATGAAAGGGGCGCCGGCACTACAAGGCGACAGGGCTTCGCCGGTTTACCCTCGGCGTCGGTCTGTACCGACACGGAACACGACGGCCGTCTCCGGTCGGCCCTTGGAGGTGTTCACGCCGAAGGCCACGTCGCTTCGTTCGATCCGGTCGCCGAACGCCTGTCGAATCGCGGCTTCGTACGGGCGGCCGGCAATCAATACGAAGTGGCCGTCCACGCTGGCTGTGCTCAGCAGTGTCGCAGGTTTCGCCACTCGCGTGTAGCGGTCCGCCGGCAGGTAGAAGAACAGCGCCGGCTCAGTGAACCCGATGGCGTAGTAATGTGTCCGCGAATCACCCATCGACATCGCCATGCGGGCCGCCTGGCGTGAGAGGCTCTCGTTGAACGGGGTGGCCGCCGTCAGCGCCGTCAGCAGCATCAACGTCGCCGGCGTCCAGCCCAGGGCCTGCACAAGCAGGGCGGCGCGGAGCCCTCGCGACCTGGCGGCGAGGCCGGCCGCGCCGCACGTCAGCGCCAGCAGCAGGACCGCCAGGAGCACCAGGCGGACCTGCCAGGCCTCCAGTTTGGCCAGGTACGCGATCCGCCCAGCCATGTCCGGGTTGTCAGCCAGTAGCCGGTCGACCAGCCAGATCCGTACGCCCTGGTCCCAGGCGACGAAAGCCACGCTTCCCACCGCGGCCGCCAGCAGCAGTACCGGCGCGATCAGTCCGAGCGTTCGCGCGCGGCCCATCGGCGCATCCATGTTCTCGGCGCGTCGCCACCACATGGCTGCCAGCAGGGCAAGGGCGGGCACAGCCGGCAGGATGTAGTGCGGCAGCTTGGTCGAGGCGATTTCGCAGAGGCACCAGGAGCCGATGGCCCAGGCCCACAGCAGGCGCCGCGTACCGTCTTCGCCGGGTCCCAGCTGCCGTTGCTCCTCTTCTCCTCTTCTCTTCTTCTCCTCTTCTGCCGTTGCTCCTTGTCTGCCGTTCCCTGAACCCTGAACCCTGAACCCTGAACCCTTCCTCCTCGACCACTCCGCCAGGGGCACGAGCACGGCCGTGAACGGCAGGAGTCCCGCCGCCAGCACGGCCAGGTAGTAGCCGGGCGGGCCCGAGTGGCTCTCCATCGGTTGGGCGATTCGGGTGAGGACCTCGAACAGGATGAAGCGCTGCGCGGAGGCGGCGTGGGCATCACTGGTCGTGCTGACGTACGCGAACCACCAGCCGCATGTGACCAGCATCAAGGGCACGCCCCAGGCCAGCCCCACCGGCAGCCGCAGTAGCGGCTTCAGCCAGCGGAGCATGCAGTACGCCACCGCGATACCCCCGAGCGCGGCCAGCACCAGGGCAGGTCCGTGTCGCTGTCCGAGGCCGAGTTTGCCAGCCAACACGAGCAGGACCATTCCGACCACGAAAATCGCATACCGCTTCCAGCGAAACCGGTCGGCGGCCATCACCAGGGCCGGCCCGAGGAACGCCAGGATCGCGGGTCCCTTGATCAGCATGGCCGCCCCGGCCGCCAGCCACAGGGTCGTACTGCACGCCCTGGATTCGCCAGCTCGCAGGTTCCGCTCCAGGCACAGCAGGATGATCGTCGCCAGCAAGGTCAGCAGAGAGTCGGTCACCGCCATGTGCCCTACCACCGTCGGCAGCAATGGCACGACCATGCATGCGGCTGCGACCAGTCCCGGGGTCGTTCCCCACCGCCGTGCCGCTACGGCAAACAGAAGTGTCGCGGTCAGAGCCGCACAGACCGCGCTGGGCAGCCGGGCCGCAAACTCGCTGACCCCGAAGGTCTTGAACGAGGCGGCCATGACCCACATCGCCAGCGGGGGCTTGAAGATCGATTTCTCCTCCCAAGCCGGCAGATGGGGGGTCAGCCACTCGCCCCGCACGACCATCTGGCGGGCGACCTCGGCGATCATGGGTTCATCTCGGTCGATGAGCGCCATGTCCTTGATGCCGACGAGATACCAACCCAGGCTCAGAAGGAGCACCAGGGCGGTCATAGCTGCGGTTACGCCCCGGTTTGCGCGGGCAAGGAGCATCTGCTGCGGGGCCGGTACGTGGGTCATAGCATATGTATCCGTTTGTCAGCGGCCGATTCGGGCGCCCGAGGCGTCCGGGGTGCGTGGCATCCGCTTTGTTGCAAAGAGGCACGTATCCGCACATAATCGGTCCAACCAGCCGGCGGGGCAAGCCGCTTCCGGCCGGCTGTCTTTGTTGTCGCCCCCTATGGCAGGATCCGTCCAGAGCCGGTGGCCGGGCAGCGGCATGGTCTTGGGACCACTGAAAAGGTGAACATGAAACGGGTCTGGCTCATTCTGATCGTCGTTGCTGGTGGGGTGGCGGCCTGCGCGCTGGATATGCCGGCCTATCGTTTCGTGGACACGTATGTCGAACGGCATGACGGCAAGCCGATGGCCAATCAGATCGTTGATGGCTTCCAGGACTTCGCTCAGACGATACCACCTCTGACGACGATCGCCGTGATCTGGTTGATGGACCGCCGACACGGCCGGGAGATCGTTATCAGGATGTTCCTGGCGTTTGTGCTGGTCGCACCCGTGACGCACATAGGCAAATCCCTCGTCGGCCGGTACCGGCCAGAGTACTTTACCGGACAGGCTTGGCGGGATACCTGGATCGACGTCGGTTGGCATCATCGGGAAAACAAAGAGACGTCCTTCTTCTCGGGGCACTCGGGGGCGGCGTTTACGATGGCGGTGGGACTGTCAGCCTACTACCCGCCGCTGCGGCCACTGGTGTACGCCCTGGCCACGGGCTGCGCCTGTCGCGGGTGGCGACGGAGAACCACTGGCTGAGCGACTGCTACCTCGGCAGCTTGTCGGGCGTTGCGTTAGGATGGCTGTTGCTGCCGAGCTGGGCCAGGCGCCGCCGGCAGGACCAGGGGTCGCCACAGCCGGCGGAGCCGGTTGCCAGCGTCGCCTCGAATTGACGCTTGAGGCGGTTTCAAGACCTATGCACGGGCAGACAAGCTGCCCGTGGCACCCAGAAGGTCTTGAAACCATCTCTATGCACTCGGAGTTTGCAATATGGCAGGGATGGATGTGGAAGTCAGCAGTGGTCCGCTGGATCTGGGCGTGCCCGACGACAAGGGACGCTTCGGGCCGTTCGGCGGGCGGTACGTCCCTGAAACCCTCATGGCCGCGGTCGATCAGCTCAGCCGCGAGTACGACGCCGCCTGCAAAGACCCCTCCTTCTGGCGCGAACTGGATGGGTATCTCCGCAACTATGCCGGCCGGCCCACCCCGCTGTACTTTGCCCGGCGGCTCACGCAGCAGCCTAGGCGGGGCGAGGATCTACCTGAAGCGCGAGGACCTGGCCCACACCGGCTCGCACAAGATCAACAACACCCTCGGCCAGGCGCTGCTGACGGTCCGCATGGGCAAGAAGCGGGTCATCGCCGAAACCGGGGCTGGCCAGCACGGGGTGGCTACGGCCACGGCTGCCGCGGTGTTCGGGCTGGAGTGCGTCGTCTACATGGGGGCCGAGGACGTTCGCCGCCAGAACCTCAACGTCTTCCGCATGGAGCTGCTTGGCAGCAAGGTCGTCCCGGTCAAGACGGGCCAGATGACCCTCAAGGATGCGATCAACGAGGCTTTCCGCGACTGGTTGGGTACGGTTGCGGACACCCACTACATCATCGGCAGCGTCATGGGGCCGCACCCGTTCCCTCGGATCGTCCGGGACTTCCAGTCCATCATCGGGCGGGAGGTCAAGGTCCAGTGCCGGCTGCTGGAGGGCAAACTGCCCGACGCGGTCGTCGCCTGCGTGGGTGGCGGCAGCAACGCCGCCGGCATCTTCTCGCCGTTCATTCCCGACAAGGCGGTCAAGCTCGTGGGGATCGAGGCAGCCGGTCGGGGACTGAATCCCGGCGACCACTCGGCCACCCTTTCGGTCGGTTCGCCCGGGGTGATCCACGGCATGCACACGTACGTCCTGCAGGACCCGGACGGGCAGACGATGCCCGTGCACTCGATATCGGCCGGGCTGGACTACCCCGGTGTGGGGCCGGAGCATTCCTACTGGAAGCAGACCGGTCGGGCGGAGTACACTAATGCAACGGACAAGGAGGCCCTGGAGGCCTTCGATCTGCTGTGCAAGACCGAGGGCATCATCCCGGCCCTGGAGTCCTCGCACGCGGTAGCCGGCGCGATGAAGATCGCCCCGGGGATGTCCAGGGACCAGGTGCTGGTGATCAACCTGTCGGGTCGGGGCGACAAGGACTGTATGGAGGTCGCCCGCCTGACGGGCCGGAAGATCTGACATGCCCAGCCAGGATATGCGGCAGTGGTACCTGAGCCGGATCCTCAATAACCTCCCGTATATCCTGTCCTTGTTCGACGAGAAGGCGGGCATCTTCGGCGCCGAGGCAGGCTATGAGAGCCTGTACCGCCACTGTCTGCGGCCGCTGGCCTTCCTGTACAAGAACCCGCTGGAGGGCAACCGCTACTACCGGGATGCCTCGATCCTGGACAAGATCGTCCGCCAGGGCGACGTGATCTGCGAGCCGGTCGACCCTCTCCCTCAGCAGCAACAGCACGGCTTCATGGGCGTGGAGTGGAACGCCTACAACATCATGGAGTGCATTGAGTGGGTGGGCGACGACCTGGGCCACGACCGCCGCCGGCGCTGGACCGACGCGCTGGCCCTGCACATCGAGCAGATGAAGATCGTCAGCAATTACATGGCCACCTCGCCGAACCACTTTATCTACCGGGCGGCACTGCTGGCCCGGGCCGGGCAGGTCTTTGACAGGTCCGACTGGTGCCAGACGGGACGATTTCTGGCGCGGCAAGTCGGAAAGATGCAGAATGCCGGACGGTTACTGGGACGAGCCGCTGCGGGGGATCGGCCCGTCGACTACCTATCACCGTACGCACCTGCACGGACTAGACCTGTACTATCGCCACACCGGTGACGAGGAGGTCCGCCCCGTTCTCGACAGGGCCATCGACTTCGCGATCCGGACGGCCTATCGCGACGGAACCCCCATCGAGGTTTTCGACGCCCGGCACGGGTACCTGGCGACCTTTGCCGCTGCCATGGCCGCCGGTGCATTGTCCCGCACCGCGCAAGGCCGCAGGATCCTGCGCAACCAGATCGCGCGACTGGACGAACTGAACGTCAGTGACGCCGGCGAGCCGTGCGGCTTCGTGCTGAACTGGTACGCCTTTGCCGCTACCGACTTTATGGTGGATTGTTACCGCTACATCGAAGATGGTCCGGTAGAGCCGTTGCCCCAGGAGCAGGATCGCTGGCGATGCACGTTCAACTTCAACGGCTACGCCGGCATTGGCGGGGGCGGGGTCGTCCGGGCCGCGCCGTGGCTGCTGGGCGTCTCCGCGGCTCAGACCGATGTCCCCCGGATCTCGCAGAACACCTACCTCACCGAGCGCCAGAGCGGCTTCAGCGTCTACCACGACCGGGCCGCCCTGGTCGTAGGCGGCGGCAACCGCATGCGCAACCACGTGCCCTTCGCCAACGCCATCGTCCTGACCGGCTGGAAGGGTGTGGACTGCCATGCCGGCCGGTTCCCCGACGAGGTCATAGGCTCCCAGCAGGGCCTGCCCGGGACCGTGCGGGGCGTCACCGAGAACCGCGATGCGGTCAAGGGCTGCTACCACCCGATCCGCCGGCGGGTCGAACTCATGGAGGAGGGGGCCGGCCTGCTGCTGGAGTTCCTGCACGCGAACATTCGGCTGGACCTGAGCGTTCTTTCGCCGGAGGAGCTGGCGATCGACTACTGGTTCGAGGCCGTCGACACCACGAAGATCCTGCTGCAGGTGCCGATCCCGGTCTTCTGGCCCCTGCAGTGCCGCGTGGACGACCAGCACATCAAGGTCACCGACCTGGAGGACGTCCGCTCCCGCGCTGTGGCCTGGGGCGTCGAACTCCGCTCCCGAAGTCAGCCGGTCCGGTACGAGTTCCCGGACGGCCAGACGGGATGGTTCACGTTTCCGCTGGAGGCCATTCGCAACTGGGAGTTCCAGGGGATCAATTACGTCAAGGACGTTCGCTTTCAGCCGCTCTACGTGGTCGGCATGCTGTCGCGGGAGTTCATCGAGCGGTCGGGTCAGGGGCGGCTGGTCACGATCCGCGTCGGCCGGTGAACTGCCGGATCTTCAGGTCGTCGAAGTAGGTCATGCTGTCGGCCTTGGTCCAAAGTCCCACCTGGCCCGGCTCATCGAAGGTGCTGTCCTTCGCCTGTATTACCTGCTGACCGTCATAGTACACTTGGAATCGATCGCCCTCGGCGCGGATCTCCAGTGCATGCCACTGGCGGGTTGTGACTTCCAGCGTCGCGTCGGCCAGCTGGATCCGCTTGCCCTTTTCCACCTTGTAAAAGCGGAGATTGTTCTCCAGGGCGTTGGCGCGGGTGATGTAGTAATCGTCCTTGTCGAGGTAGCGGACGACGATCCCGGCTGCCTGGTCCACCTTGCCGGTCATGGCCTTGAACCGCACGGATACGGCCACGTCCCGGGCAATCACGTTGTTGTAGATGCATAGCGGGAAGCGATCTTGGGTCGCGTCGGTACTTACCTGGGCGAGTACTTTGCCGCCGCTGGCTGCGTGCGGATCGCCCTTGATGAGCCAGCTGGCAGGCGCCCCGCCGTGCGTCTGAGTGACCGTGAAATCAGGAGGGGCCTTGTCTGTATCCATTCGTTCAAAGGTGAAGGTCTTCTGCCACGGTCCGGTCAGGGCGACGTTCGGCGAGATGCGGCTGTGGCTGCAGCCGGCGGAAGCAGCCAGGGCGAAACAGGCGATCAGACAAGGGGTCGGCAAGCGTCGAAACATGGGTGCTCCTTCCGGGGATTCCGGACCATGGAAATCGTCTCTTGGCCTGCGAACATGGTTCGCGATCAGGCCATGGCTTCCATCAGGACAGCCGAAGCACACATTTAAGAACACGTCGCCCTCGGAAGCAAGGGCCGAGGTGTGAAATGCTGTAACCCATAGATGCTACCACAATTTATAACGCCAACGGCATTGTCCACACAGGTGATCGTCAGGGAAGACGGCGGAAAAGTGTTGACAGCTCCAGGAACTTGAATACAATCGGTTCCAAATGGGGCTGGCGGGGGTGTCGAGGAATCGGTCCTCTACCGCCGGTGAACTCGGGCAGGATCCGAGTTTCAGTTGCAGGCAACACCCAGGTTGTGCCGTGTGAACGTGAGAGTTTCTTGCATTTCGCTGAAACCCATCGGGCGCGGGCAATTGAACTGGTACTGCTGCAATCCTGGATGTGTGCTGTAACATTTTGTCGAGGAGCCAAAGCGTGGCTACCGGTACGGTCAAGTGGTTCAATGATGCCAAGGGGTACGGGTTCATCACCACGGAGAATGGCACCGATGCATTCGTGCACTACGGTGACATCGTGGGCGAGGGGTTCAAGTCGCTGGCAGAAGGCGACCAGGTAGAATTCGAGTCTGTCGCAGGGCCCGAAGGGTCCGAAGGCTGTCAAGGTCCGCAAGATCTAAGCGAACCTTGCCTCAGAAGAGCCTCCGTGAGCGCCGCGCTCGAGACGCGGCGCTTTTTTGTTGGAATGAGCGTGCGACACGTAGCACACTAATCATTTCTACCGGGGGACCCTTACCAGCCTAGATCCCTGCACACATGCTTGTTGCGGGCGATCCGCCGGCGGACCTGGGTGGCCAGGACGCGGCGTTCCACGTCGGCTGGGTCCCATTGGGCGAACAGCCTGGCCCGCATGCCAAGTAACAGGGGGCGGTGTTCGGGCTTGTCCGCCAGGTCGCACATCTCGTAGGGGTCGGCCTCGATGTCATAGAGGCGCTCATCAGCTGTGTGGTTGTAGACGTACTTGTGCCGGCCTACGCGGATACACGCCCGCGGGTGGTTCCAGCCCTCGCCCTCGAACTCGCAGAAGACCTCTCCGCCGGTGAAGTCGTTAGGCCGGCCTTCCAGCAGCGGGACCAGCGAGTGGCCATCGACGGTCAGCGGCGCGGGCAGTGCCGTCCCGGCGATCTCCAGGAACGTCGGGTACAGGTCGACCAGGGAGACGGGCGTGGCCACGCGGGCGCCGGGGGTGGTGTGGCCCGGCCATCGGACCACCAGCGGCACGCGGACCGAGGCCTCCAGCAGCGTCACCTTGCTCCACAGGCCGTGCTCGCCAGCCATCTCGCCGTGGTCGGAGAAGTAGAAGACCACAGTGTCCTCGTCCAGGCCCGATTCCTTCAGGCAGTCGAGGATCCGGCCGGCATACTCGTCGAACTCGGTGATCAGCGAGAAGTAGACCTCGCGGCCGTGGCGGATGGCCTCTTCGCTGGCCTCGAACATGTTGCCGTACCAGTATTGGATGTACTTGTCGCAGGCGTCGCGGCCCTGGCCCTTGTGGTTGACCGGCAGGTCGCCCTTGCCGCGGTAGCGCTCGACGATGTCGGAACGGCCTCGCAGGGGCGGATGCGGCAGCACGAAGGAGGAGCAGATCGCCCAGGGCTGGCCGTCCCGGAGGGCGCCCTTCTCGCGGAGCATTTTGAGGGTGACGTCGAGGATCTCGAGGTCCTTCTGGAAGATGGGCAGGCGCTGCGGGGTGTCGGGGCCGGCGTTCAGGAGCGCCTTGGTCGGGTTGAAGCGCTGCTTGGAGCTGGAGTAGGGCAGCGGGTCGGTCCAGACGTGGCTGGTGCGGACGCCGTAGGAGTAGAAGCTCTGGCCGGCCTCGTTGCCCTCCAGGACCGGGCGACGGTCGAAGCCGTACATCTTCTGGTAGCTGTTGAAGTGCATCTTGCCGACCAGCGACGTCTCGTAGCCAGCCAGGCTCAGCATGTGAGCCCAGGTGACGGTGTCCTCGGGGAACGAGGCGGTGTTGTTCCAGATGTCGGCGTGGTGGCAATAGAGGCCGGCCATGAAGGACTGGCGGCTGGGGGAACAGAGGGGGCTGTTGCAGTAGGCGTTGTCGAAGGTGACCCCTCCGGCGGCCAGGCGGTCGAGGTTGGGGGTCTGGACGACGCGGTCGCCCATGAAGCCCGACATGCGGGCGTTGTGCTCGTCGGAGAAGAGCATGAGGATGTTGGGGCGCTTGGCCTGGGCGGCCCCGTCGGGCAACTTGATAGCGACTTCGTCACCGAAAGACATAGGAACTTCCCTTTCCTGGGTACCGTTGAAGAACAATGGGTATCATCGCGTGGATGTAGTGGGTTTACAAGGCATGGCGTCAGTGGTGATCTGTCTGTGTAGACTGTTGCCGTTCGTCCTTTCAGGACGAGCAGTGATTCCCAGTCATTCCGTTGCCTCGCATCGGTGGCCGTGCAGCTACCAGCCGAGATCCTTGCATACGTGCTTGTTCCGGGCTATGCGGCGGCGGACCTGGGCGGCGATGACTGCCTTTTCGACCTCTTCCGGGTCCCAGTCGCGGAAGAGCCTCGTTCGCATCGCCAGCAGCGTCGCAGCGTGTGCTGGGCAGGCGGACAAGGTCCGTCATCTCGTACGGGTCGGCCTCCAGGTCGTGGAGGCGCTCGTCGGCTGTGTGGTTATAGACGTATTTGTACCGGCCCGAGCGGAGGAATGCCCGCGGGTGGTTCCAGCCCTCGCCTTCGAATTCGCAGAGGACCTCGCCGCCGGTGAAGTCCTTGGGCCGGCCCTCCAGCAGCGGGACCAGCGAATGGCCGTCGACCGCCAGCGGCTTGGGCAGGCCCGCACCGGCGATCTCCAGGAAGGTCGGGTAGAGGTCGACCAGGGAGACCGGGGTGGCCACGCGGGTGCCGAGCTTTGTAGCGGCCCGGCCAGCGGACGACCAGCGGGATGCGGACGGAGGCCTCGAGCAGCGTGGCCCTTGGCCCACATGCCGTGCTCGCCGGCCATCTCGCCGTGATCGGAGAAGTAGAAGACGACGGTGTTCTCGTCGAGGTCGGATTCCTTCAGGCAATCCAGGATCCGGCCGGCGTACTCGTCGAACTCCTCGATCAGGGCGAAGTAGACCTCGCGGGCGTTGCGGATCTCGTCGTCGGAGAGTTCGGTGAGGTCGCCGTAGTATTTGGCCATGTACTGGTCGCAGGTGTCGCGGCCCTTGCCATCGCGATTGAAGGGCAGGTCGCCCTTGCCGCGGTACTTCTTGAGGATGTCGGGGCGGGCCTTCCACGGCGGGTGGGGCAGGACGAAGGCGGAGCAGATCGCCCAGGGGCGGTCATCCTGGCGGGCACCTTTCTCGCGGAGCATCTTGCAGGTGACGTCGAGGATCTCCAGGTCCTTCTGGAAGATGGGCTCGCGCCGGGGGACATCCTCGCTGGCGCCCCGGAGTTCGCCCTGCATGCCGTGTTCCTTGACGTTGCTGATGTACGGCAGCGGGTCGGTCCAGACGTGGCTGGTGCGGACGCCGTAGGAGTAGAAGCTCTCGCCGGCGTTGTTGCCTTCGAGTACGGGCCGGCGGTCGAAGCCGTACATCTTCTGGTAGCCGTTGAAGTGCATCTTGCCGACCAGCGACGTCTCGTAGCCAGCCAGGCTCAGCAGGTGGGCCCAGGTGACGGTGTCTTCCGGCATGGCGCCGGTGTTGTTCCACATGCCGATGCGGTGGCAGTAGAGGCCGGCCATGAAGGATTGGCGGCTGGGGGAGCAGAGGGGGCTGTTGCAGTAGGCGTTGTCGAAGGTGACGCCCTGCGATGCCAGGCGGTCGAGGTTGGGGGTCTGGACGATCCGGTCGCCCATGAAGCCGGACATGCGGGCATTATGCTCGTCGGAGAAGATCATGAGGATGTTGGGGCGCTTGGCCCGGGTGGATCTGGCGGGCAATTCGATACCGACTTCATCACCGAAAGACATTGGAACTTCCTTTTCGGACACAGTCTCGGGTTATCTCGCCGGGGACGGTTCAGTCGTCCCTGACGGGACTCGAAGATAACAAGGAACGGCAAGCGGGTCTATTGGGGGCGGGGCCCAGCAGTGAACTGCTGGGCTAGAGTCAGTTGTCCCTGGCGGGACAGTAGAGGCCAACGGCGTTCGATCGACGGCATTGGTGGGCGGTGCCCACCCTACGTCATGTCCGGGACAACAGCGGCCAATTGCATCAAGATCACAGCCTAGGGTGGCTGTGCCACAGACTGGGTAGCGGCGGGCAATAGCCCACCCTACACGACTCATTTCGCCTTCTTCGCGATGAGATTGCGAACCGTGGGCACCGACTCGTTGGGGACTTGCATGCGCGTCTGCGACGGATCCTCGAAAGCGGCCTCATCTTCGATGAGCGCTTCGTCTTCCGTCTGGGCCTCGTAGTGCGCAAGGACCTCTCGCACTCGCTTCTCGTCCCAACCGGGGGGATACTCGTTCTTCCTGGTCATCGTTGGCCCTTCCGACGGTGGGCTCTACCGTGAGCTCGCCGCACGCGGTGATTGTAGATGTGCAGTTGGTCCGTGTCACAATCAAAAACGTCGCAGCAACCAGACGTATATGAGGACAGGCAGGACAACACCTCCGACACAGAGGGACCAACCGCTTGCCAGGATTAGCCGCTTCCTTGGATGCATACCGAGCCTGATGTTACCGTCCGATGATGTTCCGCATTCCGGACAGACCCCGCTGACATTGCCGGTAAGGTTATAGCTGCACTTGCCGCACAGGAGCACACGTCCGAACCGCGGTCTCTCACGTATGAGGATCGCACATCCGGCTCCGACCACCGCCAAAGGCAACACGACCTGGATGACTATCCATAGTACGAGAAGCAGGTTCATCGTATGTCTTTCGCTCCTGAGATCCGTCGGCTATGTGTCCCACCCCGGCCTTGACCAGTAGCACTGGAAGTTGCTCATGTTGTACAGCGGCGGGCGGAGCGGGTGGTAGCGTGGTCCGCCCGGCGGGTCGCGGTCGCTCTTGTAGATCCAGATCCGGTCGTGGTCCCAGAGCATCAGTTCGTCCAGGCCGTCGGCGTCGAAGTCGTGGGCGTATGCGCAGAAGCCCGGGCCGCCGTCGTCCGGTAGGGGCACCACCAGGTCGCCGTGGCCGTCCAGCAGGCCGCCGGGATAGCCCTGGCTCGGCCGGATGCCCGACAGGAGCATCAACTCGGTGCCCGTGCCGTCCCAGTTGACCGGCTGGAGCGTCGCGCCGAGCACCGGGAAGTCGTTCGTCCAGACCTTCTTGACCGTCGAGTCGAACAGCGAGACGATCCCCGGGTTGCCGTGGAACAGGACCGTCGCGATGCACAGCCCGGGCAGGTCCTCGCGGAACCGGCCGACCGAGAGCCGCTGCACGTGCCCCATCACCCGCTGGCGGATGTCGTAGTCGGGCGTGAGTGTCAAGAGGCCATCCTCGCCGGCGGCCATCAGGATCTTGACCGGGCCGGTGCCTTCGGCGTCCAGCGGGCCGCAGTAGATCGCGTCCTGGTGGTCCTGGAGGTTGACCTTGCCGAGGGTCTTGCCATCGGGGCCGACGCGCCGGTAGCCGGCCAGGACGTCGTCCCGGCCGTCGCCGTCGAAGTCGTACGGCTGCGGGAAGTGCCCGTGCGAATTGACCGTCCGCCACAGCTCGCGGAAGGTCGGGTCCATGGCCACGAGGGTGTGGTAGGGGTCGGCCAGGAGGACATCGCGGCGGGCGCCCCGGCCGGCCAGGTCGGCAAAGCAGATCGTCGTGGGCACGACCGTGGGCCCCTCGTCGTTGTAGCCCGCGCCCCAGTGGAGGATGTTCTGTTTGAGCAGGTCGGGCAGGGGCTGCATGGCCGGCAGGGGGGCCTGGTACTTGATTGCACCGGTCGCGCCATCCAGCACGGTCATCCGGTCGCCCCAGACGCAGACGACCTCGTTGCGGCCGTCGCCGTCGATGTCGTGGATCTGGCAGGGACCATCGCCGGAGGCCTCCGCATTCGGGGGCGGCAGGGGCGTGCCCTTCTGCCAGAGAATCTCGCCGCGGCTGGACAGGGCGGTCATGCAGCGGATGCCTTTGTCCTTCTGGCCGCCGATTTGCAGCAGGAGGAAGTCGATCTGGCCGTCGCCGTCGAGGTCGCCCAGGCGGATGCGGCGGCCTGCGCCGAAGCCCTTCGTGTCGAGTGTTCGCCAGGCGACGGGGCGGCCGTGGGCCGCTCGTTTGCCGGCCAGGCGGGCATCGCGCAGATACTTCAGCCGCTGGAGGCGCTCGGCCTCGCCGGGCAGGGCGGTGACGGTGACGGGTCCGAAGCGCGAGGGCCTGGCGCCGAGGAGGCCGACGCAGCCGTGCGTCAGGACGCCGTTGTCGACGTTCAGTTCGACGCCGGCGATCGAGGCCTTCAGGTGCGGGCCGCACGCCTCGGCCCGGATCGTGAAGGGCTCGCCGATCTTCACCTGCACGGGTGCGGCGGCGAGCATGTCCCAGCCGTGATCGACCCGCAGGAGGATCTTGGCCAGAGCGTCCTCATCGACGACGGCGGCGTAGTAGCGCTGGGTATCCTGGAAGCGGAAGATCAGGCCGGCGGGTCCGCCCCAGCCCTGCCTGGGCGGCTGGAGCGTGACGGTCGCCTCAACGGCAACGTCCTGCCAGTCGTAGTTGCCCTTGGCGAGCGATATGTTGTCATATACCGTGGCGGCGGCGCGGCTCTCGATGAAGCGACCCTGCGAGGTCTCAACGAGTTGCCAGAGCGGCTCGGGAAGGGACCAGTAACCGACCCGCCGGCTCCAGCCGCCGAGGTTGTCCTCCGGGCAGGCGGGTTGCGAGTGCATCTCGCGGAAGGGGCCGTTGACGGCCTCGTCGATCGGGCCGGGGCGGAGGGAGTCGAAGCCGTCGCGCATCAATACCATCTGGCTAGGCATCGTACGTCCTCGTTTGTAACGCGCGGGTCTGGTCGTCCCGCGGACTCGGACATTACAGCGGCTGGCTGGGCGGGTCGCAAGTGACCACGTCTACCACCTCCGCACGAGCCGGGCGGTGAACAGGCCGGCGAAGAAGCCGCTGACGTGGGCGACCCGGGCAACGCCGCCATCCGCGGCGTCCATGCCCGGCGCCATGCTGCCGTTGACCATGATGGGGATCACGCGCAACTACCGCCATTCGTCGACCACGTCCGGTTCATTGCCTGGCTCGCGGGGACCGCGGTGGGGCAGGCGGCGCCGCCAGGCCGCGCCCAATAGCGCCACGCCGAGCATGATGAAGGTCCCGCCGACCAGGAACTGCAGCAGCCGCGGCAGCAGCACGATCAGCACGCCGAAGGACACGAGCACGAGCCCCAGGGCCGTGAGGATCGACCGGAGCGCGTGGCCGGCAGCCGGCAATCCGAAGCGTAGTTCCTGCCAGTCCATTGTCGATTCACCTCATTATGCGCAATCATAGGCGGCCGGTGCGGGCGGGGCCGATGCCATTGCCCCGCGGGTGCCCCGGGCTGTTGCCGGCTACCGAGTGCCCTGCCAGGTCGGTTGCAACGGGGGTCTGGACAAGGCCCGATCCAGGTTATAGTAGAAGGGACGAGTGTGAAAGGCGGTGCAGTGACAACCGTTGCGGCGGGGCGTTTATAGGACCTTCGTCGCGGCATTCCCGGAGGACATGGCCTTGAAGCGCTCCCAGATCAATCAGCTGATCCGCGAGGCGGGCGAGTTCTTCGCCCGGCACCAGTTCCTGCTCCCGCCGTTCGCCTCCTGGTCAGCCCAGCAGTGGCGCCAGGTGGGGCGCGAGCCGACGAGATCCGCCGGGCGGCGTTGGGGTGGGACATCACCGACTTCGGCTCGGGCGAGTTCCTCAAAGTGGGGTTGATCCTGTTCACGATCCGCAACGGCCTGGCGGGTGACCCACGGTCGAAAACCTACTGCGAGAAGATCATGATGGTCCGCGAGGGGCAGGTCACGCCGATGCACTTCCACTTCGCCAAGACCGAGGACATCATCAACCGCGGGGGCGGCCGATTCGCCCTGCGTTTCTGCCACGCAGACGCGAAGGAGGGCCTCGATCGCGCCCGGCGGATCGAGCTGAGCACCGACGGCGTGACCCGCCAGGTTGCCGCGGGCGAGGTGGTGGTCCGCGAGCCGGGGGAGTCGGTGACGATCCCGCCGATGCTCTACCACGAGTTCTACGCCCTGCCCGGGTCCGGGGCGGTCATGGCAGGCGAGGTCAGTTCGGTCAACGACGACAAGACGGACAACCGGTTCCTGGAGGCGCCGGGGCGGTTCCCGAGGATCGAGGAGGATGAACCGCCGACCGTGTTGTTGTGCAGCGAGTATCCGTAGGCGAGGGGCGAAGTACGCTCACCTTGCGGACGAGGCCCCTCAGGGAAGGCCGGCCACCCGCAAGGAGGCAGCGGCATTCAGCGAGTAACCGGGATGGCAAATGCTCTTGCCGGCGGCGGCCATCGGAGACAGGATCCGACTTCGAAGCGAGATAGGCTATGACGAATCACGGCTGGTCGGGCTGTCGCTAATTGGACCTTGGGGTGGGTGGATTCGATGCCAGAGGTTACTCAAGCCGGCAGCGCCCAGGAACAGCCACAGGCCTATCAGCGTCTCCAGCGCTTCCTGCACCACCAGGTACCACGGGGCCGAGGTGACCGCCCTGACATGCGCGGCACTCTGGGAAGAACCCCAGAGATTCACGTACACGGTCCCGCCGACCCATAGGAGCACGCGCGGCAGGGCACCTGCTAACAGGTATATGCCTACTATCGAAAAAGCGACTGTTTGCACCTGGCGCGTCGTCCATCGCTCGGATACCACCTGCTCCGGCTGTCCAGTCTGTCAACCACCGTCCCAGATGATCCGCATATACCAACAGAAGGCAGCCGATAGCCGTCCATACTGCGAACGGTACGAAGACCGCCAGGATCGTGCCGAGCCGTTCCTGCAAAGGAAGGGAGGGAACAAAGGGTATCGCGAAGGAAGCCATGTACGGCAGGGCCGTCACCAGACAGTAGAGCCCCAGTAGCCTCACGGCCAGAGCAGCGATTTCCTGCCTCTTCACGAGCTTCTCCTATCCGCCCTTACGGTGGTGTCCGCACAGAGATCCATGCGTCCCGTGCGATTATCGCTGTGTGTTCGTGTCCTGCAAGTCCTCTTGTGCCCGAGCCGTTTACTCCTATGATGTGGGGCAATCTGGTGAGGGCCAATGCGATGCCCGCGAATCTCTACTGGAAGGCGGATACGGTCGACCAAGGGCTGGCCACGGCGCTCAAGACGCTCGGCGAGGAGTACCCCATTCGCGAGGGGCCCGGCACGCCGCAGCTCGTGCTGGCACAGGGCGAGTCCGGCCGGACACTGAAGGTCAGCCGCAAGGGCGATATCTACAGTGTGACCTACGGCAGCCACCCCGACGCCTTGCGCGGGGTGGGGACGGTGCTGGCGGACCTGCCGGCTGAGGCGAGCAAGACCCTCGCGGAGTCCTGCCCGTTCACCACGCTGGGCATCATGCTGGACTGCTCGCGCAACGCCGTCATGACCGTCGAGCACATCAAGGGGTGGCTCCGCAAGCTCGCCCTGATGGGCTACAACATGGTCATGCTCTACACCGAGGACACCTACCAGCTGCCCGGCGAGCCGTTCTTCGGGTTCCTGCGGGGGGCGTACAGCCCGGCGGAACTGAAGGAGCTCGACGAGTACGCCAGCCGCCTGGGCATCGAGCTGATCGGCTGCATCCAGACACTGGCCCACCTCGAGCAGATCCTCAAGTGGAACGTATACGGCCAGGTCAAGGACACGAACACGGTGATGCTGGCCGAGGAGCCGGCGACCTACGACCTGGTCGCCAAGATGATCGAGACGTACGCGACGAGCCTGCGCAGCCGGCGGCTGCACATCGGCATGGACGAGGCATGGGACCTGGCCCGCGGGCAGTACATCAACAAGCACGGCTACCGCCGCGAGTTCGACGTGTTCAACGACCACCTGGCCAAGGTGGTGGCCATCTGCAACCGTTTCGGCGTCAAGCCGATGATCTGGTCGGACATGTACTTTCGGCTGGGCAGCAAGAAGCACGACTACTACGATCTCGAGGCGGTCATACCCGGCGACGTCGTCAAGGCGATCCCCCCGGAGGTGGAACTGGTCTACTGGGACTACTACCACCCGGCTGACGACACGTACCTGAAGATGATCGAGATCCACCGTCAGATGGGCCGCGAGCCGATCATGGCCTCGGGCGTCTGGACGTGGAAGCACCTGTGGTACGGCCGGGGGGTGACCGAGCGGGCTGGCGGGGCGTGCATCCGCGCCTGCCGCGAGGCGAAGCTCAAGGAAGTGTTCTTTACGATGTGGGGCGACGACGGCGGGTACTGCGAGTACGACTCGGCGCTGGCGGGGCTGGCCTGGGCAGCCGAGCAGGCCTACGGCAGCGAGGACGTGAACACACTGCGCGACCGGTACGAGGCGATCTGCGGGGTGGGCTACGACGACGTGCTGCTGGGGGCGAAGCTGCACGACCAGACGCTGGGCAACCGGATGGACGAGACGGCTGTCGACCTGCCGGTCCTGGTGCTCTGGGACGATCCGCTGCTGGGGATCCATCACCTGATCCAGAAGGCCAAGCGGCCGGACTTCTGGAAGCTCGTCTCGGAGCACTATCACCAGGTAGCGTACGAGCTGGCGCCGCATATCGGGCGGACGCAGCCGGTCGACCTGGACCACGCCCTGACGCTGGCGAAGTTCCTGGCGGCGAAGGTGGACTTCCGGGTGGCACTGGAACAGGCGTACCAGGCGCGGGACCGCGGGCGGATGCAGATGCTGCTGCCGGAGGTCGGCCGAATCGTGGAGCTGATCGAGCAGCTGCAGGGGACGTTCCGGCGGCAGTGGTACCGCAAGAACAAGCCGTTCGGTTTCGAGGTGATCCAGGTGCGGCTGGCGGGGCTGCGGGAGCGGTTCCGGGAGATCGCGCGGCTGCTGTCGGAGTTGATGCACCAGCAGCGTGAGGGCATTCCCGAACTGGACGAGGGGTTGGCCACACCGAAGCTGGCGCTTGCGAACCTGCGGGTCCACAGCAACTACCGGATGCTGGCGACGGCGTCGTCGATCCTGTAGAGTGTTGGGGGTCCGTTGTCAGTGGTCGGTTGTCCGTGGCCGGAGCTCGTGGCAGGTATGACGTCTTGATTAACCACGGAGGCACGGAGACACGGAGAAATATGAAGTCAAGGGATCGGTTGCAAGGACATGACGGTATAGATGCCTGACGGGCGCGGCGCGGCGTCCGGAAGGCGTGCTGTAAGCGGAGGCGGCCGGTGCTTACAAGGTAGGTGCCGGCCGCCTCCGCGCTTTCACTCCGCCGATTCGCAGATCATCCGCCAGGCGTTCTCGACGTGGCGGCGCTGCGTGTTCGTCTGGCCGATCGACATGCGGAGCGTCAACTTGCCATCCAGTTTGGTGTGCGTCATGTAGATCTTTCCCGACGCGTTCACGCTATCCAGAATCTTCTGGTTGACGGCGTTGCCGGCGACGTGACGGAAGGTGACCAGGTTCAGCGGGGCGGGGGCGGCCAGTTCGAACCGCTTGTCGGCCTCGACCCAGCCGCGGAACTCCTGGGCGAGTTTCACGTGTTCGCGGATGTGGTGTTGCAGGCCCTGTACGCCATAGTGGCGGATCACGAACCACAGCTTCAGTGCGCGGAACCGCCGGCCCAGCGGGACCTGCCAGTCGCGGTAGTCGATCACGGCGCCGCTTTCCGTCGCCTTGTTCTTCAGGTATTCGGGCAGGATGCTGAGGGCCTTGATGAGTGCGGCGCGGTCGGCCACGTAGAAGCAGTCGCAGTCGAAGTTGGTGAACATCCACTTGTGCGGGTTGAAGCTGTAGCTGTCCGCCAGCTCCAGCCCGTCGAGGAGGTAGCGGAACTCGGGGCAGACGGCCGCTGTACCGCTCATCGCGCCGTCCACGTGCAGCCAGACGTTGTGCCGTCGGCAGATCTCGCCGATCCGGCGGACCGGGTCGATCGCGTTGGAGGAGGTCGTGCCGACGGTCGCGCAGGCGAAGCAGGGGGTGAGGCCCGCTTCTTTGTCGCGCAGGATCGCCGCCTCCAGCGCGTCGGGCCGCATCGCGTAGAAGCTGTCGCCGTCGATGAGGCGGAGGTTTTCGCGGCCCAGGCCGGCGATCTTGACGCCTTTTTCCACGGAGGAGTGGGTCTGGGTGGAGACATAGGCGGTCAGTTTGCCGGAGGTGCCGCGCTCGTTGGCGGTGTAGCCGGTCGTTCGCTCGCGGGCGGCCAGGATCGCGCACAGGGCCGCGCTGGAGGCCGTGTCCTCGATCACGCCACCGCCGATGCCGGTGCTCTTGAAGTGCTCTGGCAGGGCCATCATGTCGATCAGCCAGTCCAGCACGTGGGTCTCGACCTCGGTGCAGGCGGGGCTGGTCGCCCAGAGCATCCCCTGCACCCCGAGACCGGCCGCCAGCAGTTCTCCCAGGATCGACGGGCCGGAGTTGTTGGCTGGGAAGAACGCGAAGAAGTTGGGGCTCTGCCAGTGGGTCAGCCCGGGCAGGACGACGCGGCTCATGTCGCGGAGGATCACCTCGAAATCCTCGCCCTGCTGCGGGGCGGCTGGGGGTAGCTTCGCGCGAATCTCGCCCGGTTTGACCTGCGAAAGGACCGGCAACGTCTCGACCCACTCCATGTAGTGGACGATCCAGTCGATGGCGGCATAGCCGGCCCGACGGAACTCCTCGGGGCTCATGTGGTAGGTCTTATCGGGCATCGTGCCCTCCTGCCAGGTCGCGGAACCATCGCTTCACCACATCGTATGCCATCTTGGGCCGGCGGTACTCGTCCACCACGCCCTTGTTGTTGAAACCCCGGGCGCGGGTCATCATCGGCGCGGGGATCGTGGGCATGGTCCGGCCGTCGCAGAACTGCCAGATCGCCAGGCCGCAGAAGCGATCCCGCTGGGTGAACATCGTGCGGATGACCGTGTCGAGCAGGCGGGCCTGGTACTGCTCGGTCCAGCGATCCTCGTTCCAGTCGCGGCAGCCGTAGACGGCGGCCCCGCCGATCTCCGAGATGATCAGCGGCTTGTCCGCGTGGCCCGTGGAGTCGACGTGGGCGACCAGTTTGTCCAGGGCCTCGGGGATGCCCTCGATCGTGCCCCAGTACCAGCCCGGGTACGCGTTGATCGAGATGACGTTGACGAGGTCGTAGCACAGGTCCTCCAGGGGATGGCACGTGGCGTACGTGACCGGCCGCGTGGGATCGAGCGTACGGATGTGCCGCAGCAGGCGCTCGTACCCGGGGCGGCACTCGGGCTTGTCGCTCTGCGACTCGTTGAGGATGCCCCAGAGGATGACGCTGGGGCGGTTGCAGGCCCCAGCGATCATCTCGTCGATGTTGGTCTCCTGGGCGGCCAGGAAGCGCTCGTCGGTCAGGTGCGGCACCTTGTGCTGCCAGCCGATCGACTCGTTCCAGACGCACATGCCCATCTCGTCGCACAGGTCGAGGAAGCGCACGTCCTGCGGATAGTGGCTGCCGCGGACGAAGTTGCAGCCCATGTCGCGGAGCTGCTGCAGGTCGGCGACCATGACCTGCTCGGGTACGGCGTGGCCGAACTGCGGGTGGGCCTCGTGACGGTTGAAGCCCAGCAGCCGCACGGGCTGGTCGTTGATCAGGATCTGGCGATTGCGGCACTTGACCTGGCGGATGCCGATTCGCTCGCGGAGGTCGTCATCAGCCAGCGTGACGTACAGCTCGTGCAGGTTCGGCTCGGCCGGCGACCACAAGGCGGCGTCCGGAAGATGCATCTTGATCTCGACCCGGCCAGCGCCGTTCTCCGGCTCGACGGTCTGGCGGACGGTCCGGCCCGCGCACGTGACGGTCACGTCGAAGCGATCGGGGCTGGGGGCGGCGCTGGCCCAGTCGATCTCGACAGCCAGGCTGCGGGTGTTGTAGTCTTCGGTCACCACGCGGACGGCGTCGATCCAGACGTAGCCCAGCCGATGCAGTTCGACCCCGCGGGCGATCCCGCCGAAGTGGTACCAGTCGAAGTACTCCAGGTGCAGCGGGCAGCGGGCGTAGTCGATGCGGTTGTCGACCAGGACGATCAGGTCGGCCTCGCCCGCGGTGTGGCCCGTCACATCCAGACTGAACCGCGTGAAGCCGCCGATGTGCTCGCCGAGTTGCCGGCCGGCCAGGAAGACCCGCCCCCAGTGGTGCAGACCGTCGAAGACGAGTTCGTGTGGCGCGGCGTCCGCGAGGAAGACCTTCGTGCGATAGGCGGCCAGGCCGCGCTTGCCGGCATAGGCCGGGGTGGCGTCGAAGCAGCCTGGCACGGCCATGCGGTCGTCGAAGCGGATCTTGCGGACGTCGAGGCGGTCGGGATCGACATCGCCCAGGAAGGCGAAGTCCCAGACGCCGCCGAGGTCCTGCACGCGGCGGCGGTCATGCCGTCGGAAACGTCGGAGCATATCGGTCCCTCTCTGTCTTGATGCGGCCGAGTCGCCGGTTGTTCCCACCCGGGATCGGCGGAAGTGGCCGGCCAGGTAGGCACGTTCAGCATACGCGTCCGGCGATGGTTGGCAAGCGGTGCGTGGCAGTCGATTTGCCTTTGGCAAGGGGCGGTATAAAATAATTGCAACAACACCGCTGTTGCAGCTGCCAAGGGCCGGCTGCGAAGCATACGGCGGGCCCGCCGGGCGCGGCGGGATGACAGGGTCATATGGAGGACCCGGGTTTACCCGAGCGGCTGGTTGACGGACGAAAGGCCGCTTACCTGCATATCCTTCTGGCACCGCAGCCAGGGATTGCCTGGAGCTCCAATCGACTCCCTCGAAGATCGAGTACCTGGCGTGACGGACGAACCGAAGCACCGTACACGTCCTTGCCATTTGGCCGGCGGAACCGAGTGAGCGTACAGGACAGTGGGGCGGAGGGGCATGGCCACGCGCAAAGCGTGGCCATGGTGTTTGGATGCCTGCGCTTACCGTCCTGCGTACCTCACATTCCTGTAGCATGCCACCGCCAGGCCCACGAGCAGGACGAACCCCAGCAGCGTCGGTGCCCCGAACAGCAGACTCAGCAGGACCTCCCACGGGATGCCTGTCTGCGTCCAGCCGTGCCGCGTCAGGCGCAGCCACAGGCCCGGCTCCGCGGCCTGCTGCACGGTGAACAGCGCCGTCACCCACAGGGCCTGCGCTGCCGCGATCCGCGGCAGGACCCCCGCCAGGTACGAACCGGCCCCGGCGGCGATCGGCCAGACCCCTTCGTCGCGGGAGCGGTTGATGGCTACGCCCAGGACGCTGATGACAAGGCCGATCAGCAGGACGCCCGCCAAGGCGGAAGCAAAGGCGATCCGCAGTGTGATCAGGACGGCGGAAACGATCTTGCCGGCGATGTAGATGTCATCCGGGTCGATCAGCGCCGCGCAGATGCCCGGTATGGCTGGCAACCATGCCGCAATGGCGATGGCCAGATTCGCACGGACAAAGCGCGGTCCCTCGCTGGCCCCTGCGAGCGTGACAAGTCGGCGGTAGAACCGCCCGGGATGGCGGAGCAGGGCCCCGGAGGTCCGAGCCACGGCGCGAAGGGAAAGCTCGCGCCTGCGCTGGAGCCATGGGCTGTTCGTGCGGAGTCGATCCGCGCCGCCGGGGTCATCCAGGCCGCACTCGCGGCAGGGGGTGCCAGCGGGCACTCCCTGCAGCAGGTACCCGCAGCGGCTGCAGCGGGGGGCCAACGGCCCGCCCGGCGGCGGGGCCAGGCAGACAGCCACCCGGATCAGCCGGACGACCCACGCCAGCAGCAGCGCTGCCAGGCAGACCTGGAAGCTCTGGCCCGTCAGATCATCCAGCAGCGTGTAGTTGATGCGGACGTACATCACCTCGATGGCTTGCAGGACCACGGCGCTGGTTGCCAGGAACAGGATCAACCAGGCGATGCTCCACTCCAGCAGCCAGATTCCGCCCAGGGCCAGCAGCACGCGCCGCGTCCTGCGCAATGCCCGCGTGACCCTCTGGCCGCACCCCACCGCCAGCGGCGCCAGCAGCACGAGGTTCATCGACTCCAGCAGCGCCTCCAGGGCGCCAGCCGCCGCCAGGCCGGCGACCACCCCGCCCGAGCCGCCCAGGATTTCGGGAATCACGTGCAGGCGGATATGCCGCATCGCGACCTCCAGGAAGATCGGGGCAGCCCCGCTGGGGATCTGGGCAGCCGTGTCCCACCGGGCGAACATCACCTGCAGGAAATCGTGGGCGACCGCGCTGATGTACGCGATGATCTCGACAGCCAGCAGGATCGACCCGATCGCCAGGACCGCGGCCACTGGCGTGGGCAGGCCGGCCGCCGCAACCGCGGGCCCGCAGGCGCCGGGGCGCAGGACCCGCCCGAGCCGGCTGGCCGGGCTCGTGGGGGGGCTCGCGGTTGTCGCCTGCTTCACCTGCACCCGGGCTGTCTCCCGTTAATAGTCTCACCGGCACGCATACCGGACGTTCCTATAGCATACCACGGCCGTGCGGATCGCCAGGAGCAGTCCGACAAAGGCTGGCGCCAGCAGGAGGGCGCCGAAGATCAGCTCGGCCGGAATCCGCAGCGTCTGCTGAAATCCCTGGCAGGTCTGCCAGAGCACGTAGTGCCGGTTGTCGTAGAAGATCGGCCACAGCCACAGGGCCTGGGCGGCGGCTACCCACGGCACCAGGCCCGCCAGGTAGCCGCCGGCGGCTGCGGCGATCGGCCAGGCGGGTTCCTGCCGCGCGCGGCAGATTGCCAGGCCTATCCCGCCGGTCAGCAGGGCGAGGATCGCGAGGATGATGAACGCTGACAGCAGCGAGATGATGGCTGCGATGACGCCGATCATGCACCAGTCGTCGGGGTTTATCCTGTTAGAATGCCAGGCTTCCATCACCCCGGGAAAGGCCAGGACCGAAAGCGGCATGCTCAGCCAGAGGGTCCAGGCGAGGAAGCGCAGCCCGTCCGCCGGCTGGTCCAGCACGCGCATCCCGCGGAAGAACCGGCCCGGCAAGATCGCGACCGTCGCGGCCGTCCAACCGAGCGCCCAGAGCCGGCCGATCCCGCGGGATCGCGCCATCGGGTCGGCTGCCGGTCACGGTCGACCTCGTACGGGTCAGCCAGGCCGCACTCCGGGCAGCCCGCCCCGGCTGCCAGGCCCTCCAACAGGTAGCCGCAGCCGCTGCAGCGCTGCGCGGGGATCGCAGGGTCCCTTCCGGCCAGGCAGGTACACGCCCGCATCCCGCGGAGCACCAGGCCCAGCAGCAGGGCAAGGGGCAGGACGACTCCGAACAGGATGCCGGGAAACAGTCCGGCAACGTCGTAGCCGCCGATGCGACCTAGGAGCGTTACGCACAGCACCGGCGCTGCGAATACGAGGATGATCGACCATAGGACGGCTATCTGGATGATCCACGTGCCGCCCAGCAGGTAGACCACCTTTCGGCAGCGGCCCCGGCTCTCGCGGAGTTTCCTGCCCATGGGCACGGTGTACGGCGCGAAGACCAGCAGGTTGACCACCTCCAAGCCGATCAGGACCGCGCCCAGGGTAACCAGCGAAACGAAGACCTCCCACGGCCCGGCGAGGACCTCCTTCAGGACCCGCGGCTTCAGTTGTTCCCAGGCGTACGTCAGGAGCTGTCGCAGTTGCTCCCACCGATCAGCCCCGGACGGGACGGTCGACCAACGCACCTGATAAAGCCGTTGGATCATCACCATGTTGTAGACGATGATCTCCGACAGGACGTAGATGGCCAGAATGATGACCGGTACCGCGGCCCACAGCGGCAGGCTTGCGGCCGCCTCGACGCGCCCGGTCAGCCGCCCCGGCAGCAACACCCGCGCGAGGCGATGGGGCAGGGGGGTTGTCGCGGCGGCCTGCTCCAGCGGTGTCTGTGTCTGCATGGGCAACTCCCTGTGGATGCGCTGGCTCCTATATACAGGCCGGTGGGGCGTGTCGCAAATCCAGCCCCTTCATCTATGCCCCGCGATGCTTACAATATGGCATCGCCGCGCCGTGTGCGACGGCAGGGCAAAGATGGAGCATCCCGTGGACGAACTGAAGATGGCCGCCGCACTCGGGGCTGCGGACCTGGTGCCCAGCGACGCCGTGGTGGGGCTTGGCTCGGGCACCACTCTGGCCTATGCGATCCGCGAGCTGGGCCGGCGGGTGCGGTCCGGGCAGTTGCGGATCGTCGGCGTGCCGACGTCCTACCAGGCGCGGCTGCTGGGCCTGGAAAGCGGCATCCCCATCCGCGACTCGATGGACGTCGACACGATCGACATCACCCTGGACGGGGCTGACGAGGTCGACCCGCGCGGCCACCTCATCAAGGGGGGTGGGGCGGCCCATTGCACGGAGAAGGTGGTGGCGGCGGCGTCGCGGCGGCTGGCCATCATCGTGGATGAGTCCAAGCTCGTCGAGCGGCTCGGTACGACGTTCCCCGTGCCGGTGGATGTCTTCCCCGCGGGGCTGGCGCTGGCGATGCGGCGGCTGCGGGAACTGGGCGGCGAGCCGGCAATCCGGTTCGGCCAGGGCAAGATCGGTCCGGTGATCAGCGACCTGGGCAACATCGTGGTGGACGTGCGATTTGCCGGGATCGACAACCCGGCGGCGCTGGATCAGCAGATCAACGCGATCCCGGGCGTGGTCGGGCACGGGCTGTTTGTCGGCATGACCAGCCAGGTGGTCGTCGCCAAGGGCTCGCCGACCGGGCCGGTCGTGCGGGTGATGGAGTTTCATTAGGATGGACCAGAACGCGTGTGTCGAGCGGATCGCCGAGGATCTGGCTGGGTCCGGGGTTCATGAGGGCGACACCCTGCTGGTGCATTCCTCGTTCAAGTCACTGGGGCCCGTGCCCGGCGGGATCGAGACGGTCGTGCGGGGGTTGCTGCGGGCGATCGGGGATTCCGGGACGCTGCTGATGCCGGCCCTGAGCTGGAGCCTGCGGCCGCCGGAGGTATTCGACGTGCGCCGCACGCGCACGAACGTCGGGGCGGTGCCCGAATCCTTTCGGACGCGGCCCGGGACGCTCAGGAGCCTGCATCCGACCCATTCGGTCTGCGCGGTGGGCCGCAGGGCGCACGAGTTTCTCGACGAGCACCGGCTGGACAGCACGCCGTGCGGGTCGCGCTCGCCGTTTCGCCGGGTCACCCAGGACGGCGGCAAGATCCTCATGCTGGGCTGCGGCCTCAAGCCCAACACGACGATGCACGCCCTGGAGGAAGTGGCCGAGGCGCCATACGTGCTGGGCCAGGCGTTCGTCTTCCGGGTTGTGGACCAACAGGGAAACGCGTCGCACAAGTCGTATCTGACCCACAACTTCGCCGGCTACCGGCAGCGCTACGACCGCGTGGCGGAACTGCCCGACACCAGCTTCCTTCGCCGCGGCCGGGTGCTCGATGCGGAGGTGTTCCTGTTGGATGCGCCGGGTCTGCGGGAGGCGGCGCTGCGGAAGATGAAGGAGGAGCCGCTGTTCTTCGTGGAGCAGCGCGGCTGATGCCCGTGGCGACGGCGCACCCCCAAGCACACGACGCTTGGGGGGTGGCACCCGATGCCAACGCACGAGTGTTGGCTACAAAGCGTACCACAAGGAGCATGGATGGCTGGCGGGTTCCGCATCGATCACGTGGTGATCCTGGTCGACGACCTGTTGACGGCCGTTGAGGATTACAGGAAACTGGGGTTCACGGTCACCCCCGGCGGCGAGCACCGGTCCTGGGGCAGCCGCAATGCCCTGATCGTCCTGGCCGACGGCAGTTACATCGAGCTGATCGCCTTTCATGCCAGGGCCGCGGACCTGGGACGGCGGGAGGCCAAGGAGGCCTTTGCCGACCGGCTGCGGGTCCAGGGGCGATCGCCGGTCGAGTCGCGAGTGCTGGCCTGGCAGGCGCCGATGGAGGGTCTGGTCGATGTCGCCCTGTTGCCGGCTGACATGGACGGCGACATCGCCGCGGCCAAGATGCGGGGCCTATCGATCGACGGTCCGTACCCCGGGGGGCGGACGTGCCCCGACGGCCAGGAGGTCCGCTGGCAGCTGGGCATCCCGCGGTCGTTCGACGTGCCGTTTTTGTGCGGCGACGTGACGGCCCGGCCGCTGCGGGTGCCGACCGGGGCGCCGGCCATCCACGCCAACGGCGCGATAGGCATCGACCATATAAGCGTGGCGGCGGTCGACCTCGATGCGAGTATCATGCGGTACCGGGCGCTGCTGGGCGTCGAGCCGGAGAACGTGGATTACCGGTGGTCCCAGACGCGGACGGCGGATTTCCGCATCGGCGGCGTGCCGGTCACGCTGGTCAGTCCGACGGGAGGCTTGAGCCCCGTCTGGGAGGATCTGGCGCCGCGAGGGCAGGGGCCGTTCCGACTGGACCTCCGCGGCACGGGCCAAGGCGAACTGGGACTGCTCAGCCAGACGTTGACGCACGGTGCGCACGTCGGACTGGTCCTGCGGGACTGATCGAGCCGGGTCATTCTGTCGCGCACCTTGTGAGACGATCCGATGCCGCAACGTGGCTCCCGTTCAGTCAAACGAGGACGTATCGGCCGGCCGCCGACCGCCCGCATGCCGCAGCAGTGGCTGCGCCGCCGCCGCTGGCTGATTGCGCTGCTCCTGACGGCGATCGTCTGCGTGGCCGCCTACGACCATGTCCGCCGGTCCGGCAGGCCGGAACCGCCGCCAGCCGCGGCGCTCAAGGATGACTTCGCCACCTACGACGGCAAGACCTTCCGCGTCGTTCACACGGTTGATGGCGATACCATTCACATCGGCGCGTCTGACAAGGGCAAGGACCACACGATCATCCGGCTCTGGGGGGTCGACACACCCGAGGTGTACGGCGTGGAGCGGCCCGCCTACTTCGGCCCGGAGGCCTCGCGGTTCACCCACTCCCGGGTCGATGGCCAGACGGTCCGCCTGGAACTGGTGCCGGGGCGCACCCGCGACCGCTACGGCCGCCTGCTGGCCTATATCTACCTGCCGGACGGTACGATGCTCAACGAGCGGCTGATCGTTGAGGGCTACGGCTACGCCGACACCCGCTTTTCGCACCGCCGGCGGGCCGCGTTTGTCCGGCTGGAGGAACAGGCCCGCCAGGCCAGGGCCGGCCTCTGGGGCGGGGTGACGACAGACTGAAATGCCCGCCTGGCGTCAGAAGCGGGAACCCCCGGACGAGCCGTCCGGGCAGGGAGCAACCTTGCCCGAGGCCTCGCGGGCGGGAAAATGACGACTGGATCGCAACTTTTGCCCGCCGGCTGCGTAATTCCTGTAATGAGGATGTGACAACCCGGCCGCTCGCGCCTTAAATCAGCTACCGCCAGAGGCGGGCCGGGTATCGACAGGTGCGGTCGGCTGTGGCATCCTGTGGCGGCGTGCAGTCGGAAACCTTCACAGTTCAAGGGAGTAGCGTATGCATCGTGCATGGCTGGTCAGCGGTCTGATGTTCGTGTCGATGGCGGTCTATCCGGCCGTGGCGCCGGCCAAGCCCGCCGCCACCCAACCGTCCAAGGCCTCCAAGGCCGCCTCCTCCGAGGCCGTCAAGAGCGGTTCCGAGATCGCTCGGTTCCACCTGGAGGGCGAAGTCCCCGAGACCGCCAAGGACCTGGCCCTGCTGACCACCAAGCGGCCGGTCAGCTTCGAGAAGTGGCTCCGCCGGCTGGCCCAGGCTCGCAACGACTCCAAAGTCTGCGCAGCGGTCATCGAGTTCGGCGACTTCCAGGCCGGCTGGGGGCAGATGCAGGAGCTGCGGGCGGCGATCTCCCGGCTCCGCGAGGTTGGCAAGCCGGTCTACGCCTTCCTGACCGACGCGGACCTGCACAACTATTCAATGGCCACCGCCTGCGACAAGATCGTCCTGGCTCCGGCCGGTCACCTGATGATCCCGGGGATGCACCTGCAGATGTGGTTCTACAAGGACCTGCTGGACAAGCTGGGCGTCCAGGTGGACGTCCTGCACATCGGGGCCTATAAAGGCGCGGGCGAGCCCTACACCCGCACGCAGCCGTCCGAAGAGGCTCGAGGAGGAGATGACCAACCTGGTCGACGACCTGTACGACCAGGCGGTCAGCCAGATCGCCACGGCCCGCGACCTGGAGGTGGCTGACGTCAAGAGACTCATTGACGTGGGGATCTTCAGCCCCAAGGAGGCGATCGACGCCAAGCTCATCGACAAGTCGCTCCAGCTGGACGAACTGCTGGATGACCTGGAGGACCAGTACGACGCTACGACCGCCGAAGACTACGGCACGAAGTCCTCGACCTCTAAGGCCGACCTGAGCAACCCGTTCGCGCTGTTTAAGATATTCACCCATGCGAGCTCCGGCAGCGAGAAGACCCACGGCAAGCCGGCGATCGGCCTGATCCTGCTGGACGGCATGATCGTGGACACCGAGGAGGACGGCGTGTTCGAGGAGGGCACGGTCTCGCCGGAGGACATCCAGGAGGCCGTGCAGGCCGCCCTCGACGATGACAACATCAAGGCCGTCGTCCTGCGGATCGACTCGCCCGGCGGGTCGTCGCTGGCCAGCGACATCATGTACGACCACATCCGGCGCCTCGCTGACGAGAAGCCCGTGGTCGTCTCGATGGGCAACGTGGCCGCCAGCGGGGGCTACTACGTCGCCTCGGCCTCGCCGATGATCTTCGCCGACCCCGGGACGATCACCGGCAGTATCGGTGTGCTGGGCGGCAAGCCCGTCATCAACGGCCTGCTGCAGAAGGTGGGAATCACGACCTGGACCCTGGAGCGCGGGGAGATGGCTGGCATGTTCGACCTGACCGCGCCCTTCTCGCCGACCCAGCGCGAGCGGGTGCTCAAGCTGATGAACCAGATCTACGGTACCTTCCTGGACCGGGTCCTGACCACCCGCAAGGACAAGCTGACCAAGCCCATCGACGAGATCGCCGGGGGGCGGGTCTACTCCGGCCAGCGCGCCCTGGCGCTGGGCCTGGTCGACAAGATCGGCGGCATGACCGAGGCGGTCTACCAGGCGGCCGAACAGGCCGGCGTCAAGAACTACGAGATCCGCATCGTCCCCAAGCCCAAGAATTTCATCGAGATCATGATGCAGAACCTGATGAGCGGGGTGGATGAGGAGTCGGTGGCCATGGGCCAGTACGTCAGCCGAATGGTCCCGGCCCTGTCCGACCCGACGGCGACGAGGCTCCGCCGCGCGATCAACCGCGTGCTGCTGCAGGTGCGGATGCTGCGGAGCGAGTCGGTGCTGATGCTGATGCCGTATGACACAAACCTCGTGCCGAGGTAGGGAAGGACGTCCGTTGTCAGTAGTTCGTTGTCCGTTGTAACGACAACAACTGCTTCCGGATGCGGGGGCCAAGCCTTCGCCGCTTGCATTTGACCCCGGACCGCGGACCCCGGACCCCGGACAATTGACAACTGACGATTGACCATTGACAATCCCGGTGAATGGGCCGCCCGTGGGACTTGGATCGGCCCCGACCGTCTGAACGGAGTCGCACAATGTTCAACCGATTCGCAGGCGCATGGGCCCTGGCTATGGGGCTGGGCATCCTGGTTTGCCTGGTCGTGGCCGCCGAGCCGCCGACCACCACCCAGCCGAACCCCCCATCGGCCGAGCAGGTCCTCAAGGAGGTCCTCGACAGCCACCAGCCCGTCCAGCCGCTGCTGCCGGTCGAGCCGGGGCGGCCGGTCAAAGGCGCGGTCAGCAGCCGCCCGGCCAACCCTGTCGCGGCCGATCAGGAGCGCCAGGACCTGCTGCCGGACGGTTACCCGGTCAAACGGACCGGGCGGCTGGTCTACGACGGAACCTGGTGGGCCCTGGCAGCCGAAGGCGTCGGCCAGGAGACCAACCCCGAAAAGCCGATCCGTCTGCTGCCGAACCGGCTCCTGGAAACCATGGAGGCCACGTCGGTCGGGGGCAGCCGCCCGATGCTGTTCACCGTGACCGGCCAGGTCACCGAGTATCGCGGCACGAACTACCTGCTGGTGGTCAATGTCATGATCAAGAGGGACCAGGGGAACCTCAGCAAGTAGCCGATGGGCACGTCGGTGCAAACGCGAAACGCATGTTTTACTTATTTGCCATGAAGTATGGTCGGGTTCGCCGGTCGCTGTTGCCTCTGTCCATCTGCCTGTTGCTCCTGCTTTCGGGGTGCCATTCGCCGGCGGCGAAGGGACCGGCGGATACGTTCGGTCTGGACTTCTCCTTGCCGGCTGGATCGCATGACGGGGGGATCATCCTGTTTATCGCGGACGGCCTGAATGCCGCCACGTTCCAGGAACTGCTCGGCGCCGGGCAGCTGCCGTCCATCGACAGGTACTTTGTCAAGCGCGGGCTGTACGTCCCGAGAGCCGTGGCCAGTCATCCCTCGCTGACGATGGACAACCTGCTGAGCATCGTTTCGGGTCGATTCCCGGGCCATCACGGCCTGCCGGCAGCCAAGTCGTTCGACCGAAACCAGATCATCTTCCGCAACTATGAGACCCTGCAGGACAAGAACAAGCTCGATGACGATGCCCCCGTCGAATCCCTCTACCAACAGTTTCCCGGCCGGCTGACCTTTTCGCTGTTTCTCCAGCCGCACAGGGGCGCCACGCACTTCTATGAGAACCGGTTGTCGGCCGGCCCGGCGGTGGCCTTCGCGCAGCACGGGCTCGTGGACCGCCTGGCGCTCGTTCGGTTTCGGGAAGCGATGGCCGTCGCGCGTCAATATGGGCAGTTCCCAGCCGTCATGACGGTCTACCAGCTGTCGGTGAACTTCACGGCCTACGACTACGGTGCGACCTCGCCGCAGTACCGCCAGGCGATGCACGAGATGGACCGCCAGATTGGCAGGGTGCTTGCGGACCTCGAGCGTTCGGGGATGCTGGACAAATGTGTGATCGCCCTCGTCAGCGATCATGGCCACTGCGACACGCCCCGGCACGGCAGAATCCACGATTATGTCGAGTCGCTCGGCATCCCGCTGGCCGGGGCGGACCCCGCGGGAGAGGACGTGTCCTTCGAGCAGAGGCTCAGTCGTTTCGGGCGGGTGGCCGCGGTGCCGTACGGCTCGGGCGATCGCTACTGGGTGTTGTACCTGCGCAAACCGCTGCCGGACGCCGGTCGGGGGGCACTGGCCCCCTGGCTCGAACGCCCGAGCCCCGGGACCTGCGCAGCTATCCGGCGAAGAAGGGGCCGGCGGACCTGCCGGTGCTGCTGGCCGAACTGCCCTACGTGGACGCTATGGCGTATCTGGCGGGTCCCGGCTGCGTCCGCGTGGTGCGGAGAGGCGGGGAAGTGGAGTTCCGCAGATTCGGACGCGGCGCGTGCCAGCCAGCCGCAATCCAACCACGACGAAGGTATCATCTACCGCCTCGTCCGCGGGACCGATCCGCTGGAATGGGCGGGGAAGGCGCCTGATCGGGCACTGACTGGCGAGCCCCTGACCAGTCGCCAATGGCTCGAGGCGACGGCTGGGACGGAGTTTCCGGATTTGGCGACAGGGCTGCTCTCGTATTTTGACGGGCGACTGGCGGCCGATATTGTGGTCTTTCCGTCGCCGCAGTGGGATTTTGACGGCTGGCGCCGGGCCGGGCACGGCGGCATCCGGGCGGCGGAGATGTTCGCCCCGATGCTCGTGGCGGGCCCGGGGATCCCCATCGGGCCGGATTCCCGTGGCCCGCACGGTGGACCTGATGCCGACGCTGCTGGAGGCGATGGGCAGACCCATACCCGAGGGCCTGGATGGGGAATCGTTGATCGGCAGGATACACCCGTAGCCGGATTTCGGTATCCTATGGCGATCGGCCTGGCAGTGTGATGACCGAGGATTGGAGTAGTGCCGTGGGTGAGCTGACGCAGTCAGCCGAAAAGATGATGAGTACGATCTGGACCGAGTGCTACGAGATGCCCGGTCCGGACATTTTCGCCAAGGTTAAGGCCTTCGGTGCCGAGTGCGACGAGCACCGCAAGACAGGTCTCACCTGCTTCCGGCGGCCGGTCCTGTCGGCCAATCTTCCCCACAGCGTGATGCTCGACGAGGCCAGCGGGCAGGCCCGCAAGGTTGTCATGATGGGCTCCAATTCGTACCTGGGTCTGACCGCGGACCCCCGGGTAGTGGAGGCCTCCACCGCTGCCGCCCGCAAGTACGGCTACGGGATGGGCTCCGTCTCGCTCTACGCCGGTACGACGGATCTGCACGTGGAGCTGGAGCGGCGCCTGGCGGAGTGGTACCGCTGCGAGGCGGCGATCATCTTTCCGACCGGCTACGCGGCCAACGTCGGGACGATCTCGGCCCTGCTTCGCCCGGAGGACGTGGCGGTCAATGACCTCTTCAACCATGCGTCGATCTATGACGGCTGCCGGCTTTCGGGGGCGACTCTGCAGACCTTCGCCCACGGCAACGCAGGCACCTGGAGCGCGTCCTGAAGAATGTCACGGGCGAGGACCACGGCACGATGGTCATCACCGACGGCGTGTTCTCCATGGAGGGCGACGTGGCGCCGCTGGACGAGATCCTGACGATGGCGCGCAAGTACCGCGCCAGGGTCATGCTCGACGACGCCCACGCCCTGGGCGTGATCGGCCCCAACGGCAGAGGCACCGCCGAGCTGTTCGGGGTGGAAGGGCAAGGTCGACGTTACCATGGGCGCGCTGAGCAAGTGCCTGGGCGGCATCGGCGGGTGCGTGGCCGGCAGCGCCGACATTGATCGATTACCTCCGCTTCTTCGGGCGGTCGCTATTTCTTCTCGGGGTCGATCCCGGCCCCGGTGGTGGCCGGGGCCCTGGCGGCGCTGGACATCCTGCAGACCGAGCCGCAGCACCTGCAGGACCTGTGGCGGTGCGTCCGCTACATGGCCGGGAACCTCAAGGCCATGGGGTTCGACATCGGCCAGACGCAGTCGCCGATCATTCCGGTGGTCATCGGCGATGAGGAGAAGCTCAAGCGGATTCTGCTGGACCTGATCCAGGCGGGCATCTTCATGAACTACGTCGCCTTCCCGGCGGTTCCCAGGCAGCGGTGCCGCCTGCGGATGAGCGTGATGGCGGGACTGAGCCAGACGGACATGGACTATGTGCTGGAGACGCTGCAGCGGCTGGCCCATAAGTACGGCGTTCTTCCAGTGAGGTCATGCAACCATCGGGCGGCAAACGGGTACTAGTCGACGGGCGCGGCGGGCTTTCTGGGCAACGCCTGCGCCCGTGAGTTCCTGGACCGGGGGTGGCAGGTGACGGCGATGGTGCACCGGCGACCCGCGCGGGATCTTGTCGGGGTCGAGACGGTCAGCGCGGTCTGCTGTCGGATCGCGCGGGTCTGGCATCGCTCTGTTCGCGCGCGGGCCCTTTGATGCCGTCGTCAACTGCGCGGGCATCGCCTCGGACGTCGCCAGAACGTCCCTTCTGATGCAGGTCGAACCACGCCGGCACCGCGAACCTGGCCGAGTGCCTGGCCGGCCGACCGGTCGGACGGCTGGTGCACATCTCGACGACGGACGTCTACGGCATCCGCGATTTCGTCGATGCGGACGAGAACACGCCCCTGGGGACAACCTGCGCCAGGGCTATCCCCGCTCGAAGATCCTGGCCGAGCAGGCCATTGCCGCGGCCCTGCCGGCCGACCGGTATGTTCTGCTTCGCCCCGGCGCAGTCTGCGGCCGCAGGACACCACCATCCTTGCCCCGCGTGATTGCCTTCCTGCGGCCCAGCCCGTGGGTGGTGCACTTCGGGCCCTGGCGCGGATGCAACCGCTGGCCGCTGGCGCACGTGCGCAACGTCGCCAAGGCGGCCTTTCTGGCCGCCACGTGCGACGAGGCAGCCGGCCAGGCGTACAACGTGGTGGACCCCACCTTCACCACCGTCGAGGAGTACTACCGGTGGGTCCTGCGGACCTTCCTGCCGGACAGGCGGGGCATCCGGAGCATCACGGTCCCGGTGGGCCTGGCATGGCCTTACGCCCGGATCAGTTCGCTGCTGTCGCGGGCGATGGGTCGTCTGCACCCGCTGTTGGACCCGTCGCTGTATGCGTTGTACAGTCTTGCCAGCAACCTGGATTTCAGCAGCCGGAAGCTCCAGGATCTCTTCGCGCGGCATGGGGAGCAGTTCACCCGCAGCCTCTGACAAGGAGGACGTTCGGTGGCAGATCATCACGAGTGGCACACGCCGCGGCTGGTCATTCGGGAACTCCGCGAGACGGATGCCGCCGGCCTCGCCGAATTGCACTCCGACCCCGAGGCCACCCGCTTCATCGGCGGGGTGTGGCCGGATGGCCGACCCCGAGAACTCCTTCCCCTGATCATCTCGAAGTATCGGACGAACGAGTACGAGTGGTTCGCGGTGGTCCGCAAGGAAGATCATGCCTTCCTGGGCGTGTGCTGGCTCGGGCAGCTGAGCCCCAGGTGGTGCGAGGCCCTGCAGATCACCCAGCCGATCGAACTGGGCTATCGATACGTGCGGCGGCACTGGGGCAACGGATACGCCACGGAGGCGGGCCGGGCGATGCTCGGCCGCGGCTTCGAGGAATTGGACCTTGCTGAGATCGTCGCGATCGTCCGGCCGGACAACGTCGCCTCCGACCGCGTGCTGAACAAGCTGGGCATGCGTTACTGCAAGTCCGCCACCCGCGCTGACGGGGTGACGGTCAAGTACTACACGCTCAGCAGGGAGGAGTTTCGGGCACAGGTGCAGGCACGCGGCTGAGAGCCGTCTGCGGTTCCCCTGGCGCGCAAACTCGCCGCACGATGATGTGACGTGTTTTCCTGTAAGGAACCGTGTCCGGCTGTCACTGATATTTCAGGAAGGCTGCGATGCAGGGTAACGGGTTCGATGGATGCGAAAGACCAGGAAGCGACGTTCTGCCGCTGGGCCAGCGACCATCTTGGGTTGCTGCTGAAGATCGTTCGCGCCTATGCGGCCGATCCGGCTAATCAGGACGACCTGCTGCAGGATATCCTCGTGCACTCTGGTCCAGCGTCTCGACTTTTCGCAACGAAGCCAAGGAGACGACCTGGATCTACCGCGTGGCGTTCAACACCGCGCTTGCGTGGCGCCGGGGGCAGCGCCGCCAGCGGTCAGCGCCACAGGCCCTTGCTTGCGGACATCGCCGCAACGACGCCGGACGGCTGCGGCGCATCCTCGGACCACCAGGAACTCCTGGCCCGGCTTTACGCGGCCATCCGGCAATTGCCCGACGTGGACGCCTCCCTGATCCTAATGCATCTGGACGGTCTGAGCTATCACGAAATGGCAGAGGTGCTCGGAATCTCCGAGAACCACATGGGGGTGAAGCTGACGCGCATCCGGAAGGAACTGGCGCAGCTGATGAAGGACCCGGACGATGAACGATGATGACATCCAGAAAGCCTGGCAATCGCAAGGGGGCGAGCCAAAGCTGACCCTGAGTGCGGACCTGCTCCTGCATGAAGTTCAGCGCAACAAGACCTCTTTCGATTCGATGCTGTTCTGGCGAGACGTGCGCGAGATTGCCATTGCCATTCTCATGACAGGCCTGTTCCTGTACTGGGGGCTCGCCGAAGGGGAATGGTGGCTGCTGCCGGTCGCGGGTGCCTGCCTGTGGGTGGGGGGCTTCATGCTAGTCGATCGTCGGCGCCAGAGGAGCAGAGAGCCACTGGCGACGGACCCGTTGCAGACATGCGTCGAGGCATCATTGCGGCAGGTGGACCATCAGATATGGCTGCTCAAGAACGTCGCCTGGTGGTACCTGCTGCTGCCGGGGATCGGCATCGGGATCTGGGTCGGCTATCTTGCGTGGCTCACCCGGAGCGGCCCGGCGTGGCTGTCCCTCGCGATCGGCGGATGCATCGTGCTCTTGGGTCTGTTGTTCTGGGGTGTCTACCGCTTGAACCAGTACGCGGTGACAAAGACGCTGGCGCCGCGCCGCCAGGAACTTCAGAATCTTCTCAGCAATCTTGTACGGCCGAGTTGAGGCAACCGTCCTGCCGGTCAACCCCCGCTGGCAGGACCTCCGGCGGGCACCGTCCGTTATCCTGACTACGATCCTCATAATCCCGCGGCGGGGGGCGCCGCTTGGCCGCCTGCCGCGGCCCGTATACAATGCCTGGCTCAATCGACGTCGAAAGGCCGTGGCCAGGAGCGGACAATGGAATTGAAGAAGCGACCGTTTCTCTTGCTGATCCGGGACGGCTGGGGCCGGAACCCTGACCCGAAAATGCACGATTCCAACGCCATCGAACTGGCCAGAACCCCCATTGAAGACTGGCTCATGGCCACCTACCCCAACACCCTGGTCGCCTCCAGCGGCGAGGACGTTGGCATCCCCGCCGGCACGATGGGCAACAGCGAAGTGGGGCACCAGAACATCGGGGCCGGCCGCATCGTCGACCAGGAGGTCCTCCGCATCACCAAGGAGATCCGCGAGGGGCGTTCTTCAGCAACACCACCCTCATTGAGGCCTTCGACCACGCCGGCAAGACGGGCGGCAAGGTCCACATCACCGGCCTGTGCAGCGACATCGGTGTGCACTCGATCCTGCCGCACTTGTACGCCCTGCTGGAGATGGCCAGGAAGCGGAACTTCCCCGGCGACCGCGTGTTTCTGCACTTCATCGGCGACGGCCGGGACAGCCCCCCCGACAGCGGCTTCGGCTACTGCCGCGACATCGAAGCCAAGATGAAGGAGATGGGCGTCGGGCGGATCGCTACGGTGGTCGGCCGGTTCTACGCGATGGATCGCGACAACCGCTGGGACCGCGTCGAGCGGGCCTATCGCATGATGGTCCAGGGGCAGGGCCGGCAGTCGTCCAGCGCCCTGGAGGCCATTCAGTACTACTACGACCATCCGACGAACAAGAGCCAGGTAGGCGACGAGTTCATCGAGCCGACGATCATCGTCGACGGCAACTGCAAGCCGCTGGCCCTGGTGGGCGACGGCGACACGGTCATCCACTTCAACTTCCGAGGCGATCGGCCTCGGGAGATCACCAAGGCCTTCGTGTTCGACCAGTTCCCGTACGAGGCGATGGACAAGGGGCAGAAGAAGGCCCTGGGCTTCGCCCGCGACCGCAAGGTCAACAACCTGTATTACGCGTCGATGACCGACTGGGAGAAGGGCCTGCCTGTCCACGTGATCTTCGGCAAGATGCCGCGGATGAAGAACATCGCCGGCCAGCTCTGGTCGGACCTTGGCCTGAAGCAGTTCCGCTGCGCCGAGACGGAGAAGTACGCCCACGTGACGTTCTTCTTCAACGACGGCCGGGAAGAGCCGTTCCCCGGCGAGGACCGGGTGCTGGTCGATTCGCCGAAGGTCAGCACGTACGACCTGAAGCCGGAGATGCAGCGCCCCGGCGTGTGCCAGGCGGTGCTCAAGGCGGTCGAGTCGGACAAGTACGACGTGATGGTGGTGAATTTCGCCAACGGCGACATGGTGGGCCACACGGGCAACCTGCAGGCGGCGACAAGAGCGATCGAGGCGGTCGACGAGTGCGACGGGAAGCTCGTCAAGGCGGTGCTGGCCAAGGGCGGCTTCGCGATCGTCTGCGCGGACCACGGCAACAGCGAGCAGATGTGGGACGCGAGCACGAACGGCCCCTTTACGGCCCATACGACGTTTCCCACGCCGCTGATCGTAGTGGATGATGACCTGAAGGGCCGGAAGCTGCGTTCCGACGGCCGCCTGGCGGACATCATCCCGACGGCGCTGGCGATCATGGGGATCGAACAGCCGAAGGAGATGACGGGGCGGTCGCTGCTGGCGTAGGGGTTTTCTTACAACTGACAACTGGGAACTGAGAACTGACTGATTACTGACTACTGCTGTTTGCGGAGGCGTGACGCTGATGAAGAGAATCCTGCGAGTGCTCCTGGTGCTGGTGGTGGCGATGACGAGTTTTGCCGGCCTCGAGGGTTGTGCGGCCAACAAGGCCAAACAGGACAAGACCGGCACGGATCCGGTGATCCAGCACTACCTGCAGCGGCGGTCGGACCTGGTGGCCCAGCGGCGCAAGCTGGCCGCCACCTACGGTCCCACCAGTCCCCAGGTGGCTGAGGTCGACCGGCAGATCGCCCTGGTGGACCAGGCCGCCGACCAGCGCCGCAACCAGCTGATCGAGGACGAGCACGCCCGCCAGGCGGTCGCGGAGATGAAGCGCCAGGCCGCCCCGGCCCCGGAGACCGCGGCCAGCCAACCCGCCAGCCAGCCGGCGAAATAGGGCGCTGGACGGGTCCGGCTCGCACGCAGAGGTGCCGTGGATCGTTCTTGTCCATGGCTGCGGAGATACCCTTGTGAACCGGCGGGAATTCATGCGTGTATCGCTCGGAGGCTGCATCGCCTGCTGCATGGGCGGCGCCTGCCGGCGGCGGGCTGGCACTCCGTGGGCCCCGGTCACGCGTCGACGTTGCAGGGGGTTCGTGGAGATGCCATGGCCGGACTCTATCGCTTCGATACCTACTGCGGCCTGTACTGCGGGGCCTGCGATGTGATGCTGGTCAACCAGGCGTACGAGATGGCCCGCAAGGCGCCGGGTTCTCAACCCAGCCCGCCGGACGTCCCCTGTCATGGCTGCAAGAGCGATATGCCCCCCCAGCACGCCGCCCAATGCGCCATTCGGCAGTGCGCCCGCGCCAGACAGATCGAGTTCTGCTTCCAGTGCAAGGAATACCCTTGCGCGACGCTCACGGCCTTTCGCGACGACGGCCGCCCGCACCACGCCTGGGGCGTCAAGGACCTGGAGGCGATCCGCGTGCAGGGCCCGGACAAGTGGCTCGCCGAGCAGCGGCAGCGCTGGTCCTGCCCGAATTGCGGCGAGAGGTTCCACTACTACTCGGAGAAATGCGCACGCTGCGGCCAGCCGGTAAGGAACTGCCGGGCGGATCTGTGAGGCAGCGGCGTCAATATCATGGGCGACTGTCCGTGGTTATTCGATGGAATTCCCCGTTCGTCCGATTAGCTGGGCGGAACATCGGACGTTTTCCTCATTGTAGGCGGCATCGTATCGCTTCTGGGATCAACCAAAGGTGCCGGCCGCGGATGCGGGGTTGTGGGCGTTCTGCTGGCTTCCTCCTGGTGTTAGAATTCCTCTTCCTGTGGCTGTTCACTCGCCAGTGACCGCACGTACCGGCTACTGCCCCTTGAAGAACGCCAGCGTCTTCTGCAGCTGCGTGACCGCCGGCGGGGTCAGTTCGAACGCCGTCGTTGTTCCGGCTACCGTCGCGACGTACTTGCCGCTCTCGGTCGCCTTGGCGACGATCAGCTTCACCGTCTTGCCGCTTGCCAGGGTGACCTCTGCCTCGTAGAGCGGCTTGTCCAGGCCATAGCCTGCCGGTTCTTTCATGTTGTACGCAATGAACCGCTCCGCGCGGATGCTGGCAAACTGCCCGAGCCACTCCTTGACCTTGGCCGCGTCGATCTGCACGAACGGGTCGGCCAGGTACGTCCACTTGTCGCCCTTCTTGATGAATTCCAGGACCTCGCCGGTGGCCGTCGGGACCTTGATCGAGGCCGCCTGGTCCGCGTCGATCTTGACGACCGCGCGGTCGTGCAGCTCGGCTGTCAGGTGCGTGTTGACCACCGGGTCGATCTCGTAGACCCACGTGCCTTCGGCCATGCGGGCGTATGCACCGGCGTCCTTGCGGGCTACCAGCAGTGTGTAGACCTTCGGGGCCGGGGCCGCTGCCGGCTGCGTCGCGGCCGGCTGGGTGGCCGTATCTGCCGCCTCCACGGTCGTCGGCTGTGTGGCCGGCTGGCTGGAGGCGCTGCGGTCCTTCACGGTCACCTTCACCGTCACGGGTGGGGTTGCCAGGCCGTACTTCTCATCCTGCGACACCGCCACCACCTTGCGGGCCCGTAGCGTGGACAGATCGGCCAGGATGGCGTTCACCGCCTCGCGATCGGCGGCCGCGTCGGCTGGTTCGGTCATCTGCCAGGCGTCGCCCTGGCGGACGAGCGTCGCGGTCCGGCCGTCCTGCGTGATCTCGATCTTCTCGGCGTCGTCACGGTTGAAGCTCGAATACCGACCGCTCCAGCAGGGCCGACGGCTCGACGATCAGGGCGTCGGCTTCGGCCTTCTTGAGGATGGCAATCGTGCCGTCCGCGCCGTTGCGGACGAAGGTCATCTCGCCGCTGGGTGTGTTCGCGCCGATGATCACCTCGGTCGGGTCAACCTTTCCCTCGCAGACTACGCGGATGCGGGCCCGCGGGTTCTCGAAGCCGTACTGGGTCAGCTCCGGCTTGGGCTCGTCCTCGAAGGCCGTCGCCTTGGTCTGGCTCAACGCCTTGACCAGGTCGTTGACCGCGGATGTCTCCGCCGGTCCCACAAACGCCCCAGCCATCTGCCAGCGATCGTTCTGCTTGACGAGCATGACGGACTGGCCGCCTACGGTCATGTCCAGGCCCTTGACCTTGGCCTGGTCGACTTGGGCGATGGACTTGTCGCGGACGTCCAGCAGCGGCACGTTCATCGCCTTGAAGACCGCGTCGGTGACCTGGAAGACGCTCGTCTTGTCCGCCATCTTCGCGAAGTACTGCGTGCCGGCCTTGGCGCCGACCAGGATCGTCGTGGTCTTGACCTCCGCGGGCTGCGTGGCGGCCGGCTGCGTCGCACCCGGCTGCGTCGAGGTCGGCTGGGTGGCCTGCGGCTTCTTCTCCGTGGTGATGGCCAAGCTGCAGCTGCGGCTGGGCCAGGCCGTAGATCCGCAGGTTCTTGTCGTCGTCGGAGACGTAGTTCTCGGTGTAGATGTTGCACGCCGCCTGCAGCAGGGCCTCGACCTTGGCCCTGTCGGTCCGGCCGCGGATGGGCTGCTCGAGGACCCAGTCCTCGCCGGACTTGACGAGTTCGTAGTTCTGCGCGCCGCCCACCTTCACCCGCGTCACGTCGCTGAAGGGGATGTTCGCGACCCGCCGCTCGCGGTACTCGCTCAAGGGTCGCGCGAACTTCGTCAGCAGGTTCATCTTGACCACGTAGATGGCCGGGTCGTTGTCCTTGGCGACGTACGTCTCGTCTTCGGTCATCGGCCGGACGTTGCCGACGCGGATGCTGTGGGCCGTGCCGTCCTTGTCCTTGATGGACAAGACGAGGTTCGGCTGCTTCAGACCCGTCAGCTCCTCGCTGGGCGAGTCGGCTGTGCCGGCATCGTACTTCTGGATGTACTGCAGGTCGCCGACGCTGCGGGCGTCGCCGTCGACGGCGGCGCGGTCCGCGCGGGCCTTGACCGGCTGGAGGATGACCCACTCGTCCTTCTGCTGTTCGAACAGCCTCCCGGGCCGGTCGGCCTGTTCCACCTTCAGCTGCACGACCGAGGCCGGCTTGGGATCGAACAGGTCCTTGGCCTTGCCAGCCGCGGGGGCGACCGGCTTCTGGGCGTCCTTCTGCTCCTGGTCGAACAGGATGAGCATGCCGGCCCCCAGGGCGATGGCTACGACGAGCAGGATGATCGTTGTACGCGTGTTCATGCCTTACTACCTCCTCCTCACCGCGAACACCACTCCGCCGATCACCAGCACCAGGGCCGGCATGACGAACCATATCGTCCCGCGGATGGCGGCCATCTGGCCCTCCGGGATCGGGCCCACCGGCGGCAGGATCACCGGGCCAGCGCCGATCAGGTCGCTTCGCCCGCTCAGCCACATGACCGAGTTGATCACCAGGTCGGCGTTGGCTGTCGGGGGCGGGTCGAAGCTCAGGCGGTCGTTCTTGCCGCCGATCCGGGGGACCCGCTCGGTCAGGTAGCCGTCCAGGACCGACCCGCCGGTCCCCAGCACCACCACCTGCGGCTCGTTCTTGGTGTTGAGGACACCTACCCCCACGGAGTACGGCGAGGGCTTGTCGCCAGCCTGCTTGGTGACCAGCCCGCCGTGCTCGCGGTCGCCGACCACCTGCTGGACCAGCTTCATCACGTCAGCCGCGGCCCAGTATTCGTCGCGCCTCGGCACCGACAGGATGGGTTCGACCTTCATGTCCTTGGCCGCCTCCACCGTGCGAGTGACCGGGCAGACGTCCAGCATCAGCACCCGGCGGCCCTGCAGGGGCTTGCCCACCGGCAAGTCCGAGAAGTTGTTCAGCGGCATGTAGCCCCACCGCTGGACGTTCACGCCGTAGTAGCCCGGCTGGAGCTGCTCCGGGATGCCGTAGACCGTGCGGTACTGGAACAGAACCTCCACCCCGTACTTCTCGCGAAGCATCTTTTCGTAGGGATACTTGGGCTCGGCTGGCGGCATCCACATGGCTGCGCGGGCCGGCGGTTCCCACTTGCACAGGAAGATGCCGTGGGCCCCCTTGTCCAGGATCTCGCGGACCTTGGCCAGCTGGGCGTCGCCGAACTTCTTCGTCTGGTCCTGCGGGCCGGGCATCGGCTGGTCCTGCGGCGGGGGCAGGAAGACGTAGATGGCCTTGGTGTCCTTGTCCGGCTCGGGCGGATTCGGATCCTTGGCCATGTTCCATTCCTTGACGATGAAGTTGGCCTTGGTGAGCATCTCGCGCAGGCCGTTGAGCTGCTCGTAGGGGATCGACCCGTGCTGCGGCGGCATGAACTGCCGCATCTGCGGCGGCACCTCGCCCACGTAGTGAGCGAAGATCACCGTCGCCACCGCCGGCTGCGTCAACGAGAGAACCGCGCCGGTGACGGCTGTGTCGCCGTTGAACGCCCGCCGCGGGGCCTCGCCGGGGGTGGGGGCCCGCATCGGCTCGCTCTGGGGCCAGACGTTGTCGAACGACAGGACCTGGACCTTCTCGGGCGTCTCGGCGATGATCGTGTTCGGCGTATCGAGCTTGTCGGAGACCTCGCCCAGCTTCAGCTCGGGCAGCTTCGTCAGCTGGCCCTTCAGGTCGTCGATCCGCCCGATGACGCCCGCTTGCCACGCGCCGTTGCGGGCCTGCTCGAGGATCGCCGCCGCCGTCGGGTCCACCTGCGTCAGCGCGTCGCCCAGCTTGTTGATCTGGGTGGCCACGGCGCCGGCGATCTGCACGTGCTGCTCCGAGATCTTCCGCAGCTCGCGGACCACCCCGGCGATCTGGTCAGCCGGCACGTCGGTCTTGGTCAGGATCTGGCGGACCTGCGCCCGCAGGCTCGTCTCCTGCTCGGCGATCTGACGCAGCAGGGCCGGCAGCGGGATCACCTGCTCGATGATGCCGGTCCGCTGGCGGACCAGCCAGTTCGGCATCTCCTCGATCGCCGGGTACTTCTTGGCCAGGTCCTCCTCGCGGCCGGCCTCGTCGCTCAGCAGGTTCGACGTCTTCTGGGCCTCCTTGGCCCATCCCTGCATCGCGGCCTTGGGGTCTTCGGGCAGACCGGCGTCCTTCACCTGGCCCACCGTGTCCTGCACCGCCTTGACCGCCTGCATCATCTGCTGCATCCGCTGGGCCGCGGTCTTGAAGAAGTCCTCGCTGCCGGCGCGGCTGACCGCCGACACCGACTGGAGGTCCTTCTGCCCGGCTGTGAGCGTCTCCTTGAGCTGATCGAGCGTCTTGGTGATCTTGTCGCGGGCCTCGGTGTAGCGGGGCATGCCCGTGCCCTTGGTCAGCCGCTTGACCTCGTCCTGCGCGTCGGTCAGGGCCTGGAGGTCCTTGGTCAGCTTCGCCTGCAGGTCGGCCACCTGCGGGAAGCCCGCCAGGTAGCTCTGCTCATTGCCCAGGGCGGTGTTGAGTTCCAGCAGGCTCTGCTGCGCGGACGGCTGCGTGGCGGTCGGGCCCTGCGGCGCCTTGGCCTCGTTCACAAACCGCGTGAAGTCATCGATGACCGCCTTGTACTCCTTGGCCTGCCCGCTGTACTTGCCCTGGATCCGCCCGAGCAGCTCCGCCTTGGCCCCATCGCTGTTGACGTGCGCCACCTTCACCTTGGCCGGCGCGTACAGCTGGAGCTCCTGCAGGTAGTCCTGCACGGCTGGGAAGTACTTGTCGCGGCTGTTCTCCTCGTCGCGGCCGGTGTAGACGCTGGTCAGGGTGATCTGTCCCTTGACCTGGTCGACGATCCGCTTGGTGCGGTCGCTGGGCTGGTAGACGCCGGCCACCGCCATGTCCTTGCGCCAGTGCTTCTTGAACGTGATGACGTTCAGGAAGATCACGGCCACCAGTGCCGCCAGGCACATGATCAGGACGTTGGTGCCGTACCTCAGCCGGCGCTGCCCGGCCGTGGTAAAGCCGCTCTGTTCGCTCATTGCCGCCTTCTTCTGCTGGTTCTGGGTTGTCATGCTTATCGCCACCGCCTCGACTCAAGGACCTTGACTGCCAGGAACAGGAAGAACACGCACGCCGAAAGGAGGATCACCAGGGCGCGGGTATCGAGGATCCCCTTGCTGAAGTCGTCGAAGTGGCCCAGCAAGTTCATCCCGCCCGTGACGGTCCGCCACGCGTCGCCCCGCAGCTCCGCCAGGTAGTCCATCATGAACGTCAGGGCCGACAAGACGCCCGCGCCGATCAGCGCCGCCAGGATCTGGTACCGCGTCAGCGTGCTGGCAAACAGCCCCACGGCCGTGAACGCCCCCCCCAATAGCAGCAGCCCCAGGTAGCCCATTGCCACCGCCTGCCACGGCAGCTCGGCGTGGCTGAGCAGCAGGACCGCGTCCACCAGGGTCGTCGCCAGCAGCACCCCGTAGAACAACATGATGCCGGCGAACTTGCCGAGGATGACCTGCGTGTCGGTCACCGGGGCGGTCATCAGCGTCTCCAGCGTCCCGGTGCTCAGCTCGTCCGACAGGCTCCGCATGGTCAGCAGCGGAATCGCGAACACCAGCAGCCGCGCCATGTTGTCAAAGAGCGGCCGCATCGACGCTTCGTTTCCCGGCACGAGCACGTCGCGCAGGAAGAAGTAGCCCGACAGGAGCAGGAACCCCGCCCCCACCACGTAGGCGATCGGCGAGAAAAAGGTCGCCTGCAACTCGCGTCGCGTCAGCGTTACCACGTTGCCCACTGCGAATTCCTCCAGTAACCCAAGCGTGCAATCTTTCTGTCTCTGGCGTTGCTGCCGTTGCTGTCATCTCCGAGGGTCATGCGGTACGTTCCGAAGGGCCACGCCTTCCAGGCCCGAGGAATCTGTCTTTGCAGCCGGACCGTCCTCCAGCACGTATGTCTTCCGCCGTTGTCGTTACTCAGGACTCAGGACTGTCCCTACGCCGCCGACGCCGCCTTCTTCTGCTGCTGCTCGTGCTGCCGCGCGACGACCTGTACGAAGAACTCCTCCAGGCTGCCCACTTCCAGCCGGATCTCCCGCAGGTTCCAGCCCTTCTTGCCGGCCATCATCGCGACGTCCTCGCGGACGTCTTTGCCGCTCGTCTCGATCAGGAGCCGGTTCCAGCCGTCCTGGTCCTGCATCTCCACGTTCTTCACGCCCGCCAGCGCCCCGATGTCCTTGCACATCTGCCGGCCGTCACCCCGCATCTCCGCGATCACCCGCGAGCCGCCCAGGATCTGGTGGCGCAGCTGCTCGACCGTGCCCTGCGCGACAATCCGCCCAGCCGCGATGATGATCGTCCGGTCGCACGTCGCCTCCACCTCCGGCAGGATGTGCGAGCTGAGCATGATGGTGTGCTTGCCGGCCAGCGAGCGGATCAGGTTCCGCATCTCGCGGATCTGCGACGGGTCCAGGCCGATCGTCGGCTCGTCCAGGATCAGCACCCTCGGGTCGTGGATCAGCGCGTCCGCCAACCCCACCCGCTGGCGGAACCCCTTGGACAGCTGCCCGATCGGCCGGTCGAACACGTCGTCCAGCCAGCACATGTCCACGACGCGCTTGAGCCGCTTGGCGCGGCTGTCGCGGTCCATGCCCCGCAGCTTCGCCCGGAAGGTCAGGTACTCGCGGACCCGCATGTCGCTGTACAGCGGGACGTTCTCCGGCAGGTAGCCGATCTGCCGCCGCGCCTCCAGCGACTGGCTGAATACGTCGAAACCCGCCACCGTGGCCGCCCCGCTGGTAGCCGGCATGTACCCGGTCAGGATGCGGATCGTCGTGGTCTTGCCGGCGCCATTGGGCCCGAGAAACCCGAGGATCTGGCCCGGCTCGACCTGGAAAGTGACGTGGTCAACGGCGGCCCTTTGCCCGAAGTACTTCGTCAGGTCTCTTACGTCGATCATCGTGTCTTACCCTGTCTTAATCGATTCCGCCCACAATACAGCTGTTTCGGGAGGGCCCGGCCGGAATCGGCCTTGCCCGGTAGGTTACTACCTGTCCTGTCCCGCGTACGGCCCTGCTGCAGCCGTACCCTGTATAGAGTCCTATTGGCTACAAGAACCCTCGCATCCTGTCAAGTCGTGTGAAGCCGGCTGACACATCCTGATGCCGCCCATTCTCCTGGCGACCCTGCGGCGGCCGCGATGCCTGTCCTCGCCGAAGCCGACGCCTGCCCCTATGATGCAGGGCGCTGCACCAGCGGCTGGACAACCCCTATATACGCAGCGACCGTGCGGAAGGTTTTCGAGATGCCGGGAGGGGCAGGCAGAACGCGCGACGAATGGCCCGCTGGCAGGGAAGGCGACATGCTGGCGTAGCTAATCCGACATGCGGAGTCAAAGAGCAATGCAGGCCTGTCCGACGCACCGGACATCGGGTTATCAGACCTTGGCAGGCGACAGGCGGCCCGGCTGGCCACGCGCCTGGCCGCCGCCGGCGTCAGCGCGATTTACAGCAGCCCGCTCCGCCGGGCGATCGAGACCGCCATGCCGTTGGCTGAGAATCTGGACAATGTGAAATTCCTTGAGGGCCGATGTGTCCTGCGATAGTATGGATAACGCACCGCGGTTTGCCCGCGTCAGGCTCCACGTCGTACGGCTTGGGCCGGCGTCAGGCGCCTACCCCGTTGCCAGCTCTTACAGGAAGGGAAAGGGCCAAGTCCATGAAGACCGGGATCCGTTTCGCGCACACGTGTCTGCCATTTGCCGGGTTGCTCGCCATCCTGCTCGTCCCATCAGTCGCTGCGGCAGCTACCTGGAACGTTTCGACCCTATCAACACTTCAGACGGCGCTGGGTAGTGCCCGCTCCGGCGATGAGATTGTCGTCGCGGCCGGGACTTACTCGAACGTCAGCCGATTTGTACATCGAGCTACCCCGGGGTGACGCTGCGGGGGGCGACGGGCAACCGCGACGACGTGGTGATCAAGGGCGGCGGGTTCAACAACCGCAACACGGCCCGCATCGTGCTCCACGTCAACGCGGACAACTGCACGGTCAAGGACCTGACCCTCGGCGATTGCTATTGGCATGCCCTCTTCTTCGAGAACAGCGCCGACTATGCCGTCATCCGTAATATCCGCATCTACAACGCCGGCGAGCAGGTCGTCAAAGGCGTTCCGTCCACCACCGGCGGCCTGATCGAGCAGTGCCTCATGGAATACACGGATGTGAGGATCAACGACGGCCAGTCGGATCACCCGAATGATTACCTCGGCGGCATCGACCTGCACGGGGCCGTCAACTGGAACATCCGCGACAACCTGATCCGCAACATCATCGGCCAGGGCGGCGACGGTGATTCCGGCGTCTTTCTCTGGAATGTCTCCTCCGGCTGTACGGTCGAGCGCAACGTAATCTACGGCTGCAACAAGGGGATCTCCTACGGTAATCCCTCTAACGGCTCGGGCACCTGGGCCATGAACGGCGGGATCGTCCGCAACAACTTCGTCTACGCCGTGACGAACAACAACGCCGACATCGGCATGGAGATGTGCTACGTCAAGGACGTGAAGGTCTACAACAACACCATCTGGACCGACAGCGGCAGCTTCTTCCGCACCTTCCAGTTCTACGACACCACGGCCATCCCGAACACCAACCTGCAGCTCGCCTATAACATCATCCGCGGCAACTTCAACAATCTCAGCAGCGGTGGCTATACCAGCACCGGGGACATCACCGGCAACGTGCCCCAGCCCAACTGGTTCTGGAACCCCGCGACCGGCAACCTCCACCTGACGAAATACGCTACGGCCGCGATCGGTCACGCCGTCCTGCTGGCGGACGTGCCGACGGACTTCGATGTCCAGACCCGCCCGATCGGTTCGGCCCCCGACGTCGGCGCGGACGAGTTCGCCGCCGGCGACCTGAACGGCGACGGCCACGTGGATGTGATCGACCTGCTGATCCTGGTCGACACGTTCGGCAAATCCCTCGGCGAGCCGGGCTACAACGCCGTCGCCGACCTCACCGGCGACAACAGCGTCGACGTCCTGGACCTGCTGACGTTCATCGATACGTGGGGGATGTGATCGACAACTGACACCATGTCCTGGTTCACCCCCTACATCCTGGCAGGCTCGCAGGTCGATACCCGCAGTCTCGACACGATCCTGGCGGACCCTCGCTTCGCCGACAAACAGGGCGAGGACCTGGCCGTCGCCCTCTGGACCTGGCTGGTCGACAGGAGGGAGGGCTTCTACCACTACCTGGCCGGCACGGAAGAGCCCGGCCAGACGCTCACCGCCGACCCGGTCAAGGACCCGCTGCGGCTGCTGAACACCTATGGGTACGGTCTGTGCGGCAACGTCGCGATGCTGTTCGCGGCCCTGTACGACTGGGCGGGCGGCCGCAGCCGGATCGTCGGCATCCCCGGCCATTCCATCAGCGAGGCATATTGGGGTAACGCCTGGCACCTGATCGACTGCGACCTGCGGGCCTTACATTACAAGAACACGGAACAAGGCTACGAGATCGCCTCGCTGCACGAACTGGTGACCAACCCGGACCTCGTGGCCAGCCCCGTCCGCAAATCCGACCCCTACTACATGTCCGACCAGCACGCCCGCGACGTGGCCCGCGACTGCTACCAGCCCGGCAAGGACCGCTACCTGCCGCACTACTTCTACCGGCTGGGATCGATGGACCATGTCCTGCGGCCGGGCGAGTCGTTTACCTGTTACTACCAGCCGCAGGGGCGGTTCTACTGGGGCCGGGACTGGGGCCAGTGGATCAAGGGTGAGCAGCTCAAGGGCTACACCGGCCCGTACGACAAGAAAGACCCGAGTCGCCGCTACGCCGCCGCCTGCATCCGCTGGCGGCCGGATCTCCACACGGACCTGGATGAGGTCGGCGTCTCCTGCACGGAGTTCCAGCGGGCCGACGTGGGTCTGGTTGCGGCGTCTCGCGATGCGACCATCCGCTACCGCCTGGTCAGTCCCTACATGATCTGCGGCCGATACGAGACCTTCGACCCGGGCGCAAGCGGGTCGATGCCGTGACGGTCCGCCTGAACGCCTCGGTCGCACCGGCCCTGGCGATCACAACCGCGCGCGATGGCCGCACGACGCAAGTTCCGCTGCAGCGCGACGGCGACGAGTACTTCGCCGACCTGACGGACTGGGCCGACCTGCACTACGAGTACGAACTGACAATCTCGGTGCCGTCCGGGCAGACCCTCCGCGGCCTGGCCGTCGACACCTGGTGCCAGGCCTCGGCCATGACGCTCCCGCGATGGTTCGAGCCGGGTTGCAGTGTCCGCCTCCAGGCCGGCTGTGCCTGGGACGACTTGCAAGGCAGGGCGGTCCTGCCGCACCTGGTGGACCTGATCGAGGAACTCCGTATCGCCCGCGTCGGCGCCCGCCTCGACAAGGGGCAACTCAACGACTCCGCCACGCTCAAGATCCTCCCCCAGGACGGCCAGATACAAGCTATCGTCGCGGTCGCCCCGCCCATGCCCGGCCGGATCGTCCGGCTGCACGCGATGGCGGGGGTGCAGGCCGCCAGGGAGCCCGCCGTCGCTACCGGCGAGGTCGCTATCGAGATGGCCATCCGCCCGGAAGGTCCCTTCCGCGTGATCGGCTGTGGACCCGTGGTCTCCGATCCGGACGCATTCCATTTCTGTGTAGAGGCCCTGGCGACGCTGCCGAGCCCCGAACCCAAGGTCTGGCTCCGCCTTCGCTCGCCCCAGCCCGTCGGTGTCTGGCGAGTGCGGCTCGACTATGAGCCCGAGATTCAGACAGCCGGAGCGGGGTGCGCCACGCACGGCGGCATGGCGGCCCGCGGCGTCGGTCTGCCCGCGGCCCCCGAGGATCGCCCCCTGCACCTGCTGCTCCGCTGGCGCCAGGACACCAGGCTGCGGATGTACTTGCGCCGCTTTTTCCCGCAGGACCTGGACAAGCCCTTTACTCCGGTGACGGAACCCGGCAGCACCCAGCCGCTGCACCTGGTCCTGTCCGTGCCGTCGAACGACCGAGTTGTGACCCGGCCATAGGTCCGTGCCAGCGTGTCGTCCAACCCCATTTCCGTACACACACCTCGCAAAAAAGGCTGGTACCTGGATCACGCTTCCTGTACGATAGCTACGGGTAGATGGCGTCTCTGTCTACGTCTTGGAGGGAACGAAGCAATGAAGCTCGCAGCAATTCTGTTGGGCACAGCCGCGCTCATGTTCGTCTGCACGCCGGCCATGGCATTCCTCGACACCGATCCCACTGCCGTCAAGTTCAGCACTACCGGTGACGACGGCTTCTCGCTGGCCGTTACCAGCGAGTACACGCTCAACCGCGGCACGGCTGGCACGGTCCGCTGCAAGGATTCCCAGGAAATGTTCATCTCGAAGTACGACCTCTCCTCGGCGGCGGGTTGGACCGTTACCGATGCGGAGATGTACGTCACGTCCGCCAGCCCGGGCTCCTTGCTGTACGCCGCCGATCTCAGCACGATTTGCGTGCCGTGGACCGAGGGTACTCAGGCTAACGCCGCCGCCGCCGTGGGCGACCCCTGCTGGTCATACCGGCATTATCCAGCCAACGTCAGCAGTCCCGCCGCCACTGACTGGTGGACCGTCCCCAACAGCAACTTCGCCTACGCCAGCTACGGTAACAACGGCTCGCTGGCCTGCTACGCCGAGCCGGATGGCACGCATTTCACTACGTTCACCAAGAGCACGGTGGGCGGCACGGCTACCGTTTACCGCATCAAGGTCGATCCCGACCTGGTCCATTCCCTCATCATCGGCGACCAGTACGGCCTGACGCTTTCGGACACCCGCGGCTACGCCCTGCAGAACAACACCGTTTACGCCCGCGACCAGTGGGGCGGCTCGGCGGGCCCATATTTGCTGGTCAAGGGCGGTATCACGGACACCACCCCCCCGGGTGCGGTCAGCGGCTTTGCCGCGGCAGCTGGCAACTGGAATGGCCAGGTCCTGCTTAGCTGGGTCGCCCCGACGGATTCGGGTCCCAAGGGCAAGGCCTTCGGCTACAACGTCCGCTACTCGACCTCGGCGATCACGCCCGCCAACTTCGCCTCGGCGACCCAGGTCGATCGCTGGCGAATCCCGCGCCCCCAGGCAGCCGGCACGACGCAGCGGATGCTCCTGGAGAACCTCACGCCCGGCACGACGTACTACTTCGCCATGCTGGCCTACGACCAGGCCAACAACAAGACCGCCGTCGTGACGACGTCCCTGGCCCTGCCCCCCAGCCAGTCCGTTACGCCCCTTGCGAATGGCAACTTCACCGTGCCGGCTGCCGCTGCCAGCATCCCCGGCGCCCAGGGCAAACTCCAGTACTGGGCCTGCAGTGAGTACACCAAGGTCAACCCCGTCACCGGGAACCGCTACGCCGACGGCTATACCAGCTCGGGCAGCGACGACTACAAGAAGGGCAACCCCGTCTGGGACGCCGCCAACAACAAGGTCATCCTGACCGCGGCCCGCAACGAGGTCACGGGCTTCCAACTCATCCTGCAGGAACTCGTAAGCCTGACCAACGTGAGCGTGGCTGTCAGCGACCTGACCAATACGGCCATCGCGCCGCCGGGCGGGCATCCGCCGGTGGCGATTACGGCCAGCCCGAACATCGAGAAGCTCCTCAGCTTCTACGTCCCCTCGGGCAGCACGTACTATCCGGACGCGTGCATCCCGCTGGCCAGCCCCTTCAACACCACCTTCTCAATTCCCAATACGACCAACAACATCATCAGCGGCCAGACCAACCAGTCCGTCTGGGTCGACATCTACGTCCCCAAGCAGATGCCAGCCGGCGTCTACACCGGGACCATTACCGTCTCGGCGGCGCAGCTGAGCCCCGCGGTGACGGTCAACGTCCAGCTGACCGTCCGCAACTGGCAGGTCCCCGACCAGGTGAGTTTCGTGGTGGACCTTAACGGCTATCATACTCCCTGGGCCTTTGGCACCGTGGCCGCCACGAAGCTCAGCTACTTCCAGCTGGCCCACAAGCACCGCCAGAACGTTAACACCGTGCCCAACAGCCACTCGCTGAACGCCGACTTCTCCGGCAACATCGACCCCGACCGCGTCCCGACGCTGACGGGCGACGGCGCCACCCTGGCCGTGTCCAGCTGGAGCACGTTCGACTCCAACTGGGGCCCCTATCTGGATGGGTCGGCCTTTACCGCCGCCTTGGGCTACACTGGCCCCGGCGCCGGCATGCCCGTGCCGGAGTGCTACACATCGTTCTTCGACTCCTGGCCGCTCAGCTCCTACTTCTGGTACGATCGCAACAACGTCAACGGTGTCGGCTACTGGTACACGCTGTGGCCCGGCAACAACGGCGGCGCCGGCTATCCCAGCAACTATGCCTCGGCCGCCCCGGCGCCGAACGTGGCCTACCCGCCCGAGTACGAGACAGGCGTGAAGAACATCATCAAGGCCTGGGCCGAGCACGCGCAGGCCAAGGGCTGGACGCGAACGTACTTCCAGCACTATCTCAACAACAAGTATTACTATGGGACCGCCGCCCGCCCGCACTCACAGTTCTGGGACCTGGATGAGCCATCGGAAGGCGAGTCGATGCTGGCGGTCGGCTACTACCAGAACCTCTTCCGGCAGGGCGCGGCCCTGGCCAATGCCCCGGACGTCAAGTGGCACTATCGCGTGGACATCTCCGACAAGACGGGCTTCAGCCGCGGGCAGCTGGACGGCCGTGTCAATCTCTGGGACTGCTCCTTCGTGGACTACTACCACATGTTCATGCCGCAGCGGCAACTCGCCTGGCCCGACGAGCAGTGGTGGTACTACGGAGGCGGCACCGATCCGACCGGCGGGGAACTGGCCAACACGAAACGCTTCCTGCAGGTCTGGTGCTGGGGCGTCGATGGCGCCTTGCCGTACTGGGACTCGTATGAGACCAGCTGGACCAGCGCCCAGGCCCTCTCGGTGGTCTACGCCGGTCAGGGCATCCCCGGCTACAGCACGTACAACGGCGCGATCGCCAGCGTCCGCATGAAGCAGATGCGCCGCGGGCAGCAGGATATCGAGTACCTGGCGTACCTGGGCGGTCAGCCCGGCTGGAACCGCCCGGCGGTCGCGCGGGCCCTGGCCCAGCGCTACGCCGACACCGGGGGCGACAGCTACAACGGCCTGAACGAGCTGAAGTTCTTCCAGCTCCGCGAGGACCTGGCTGCCTCGATCCCGGTCCTGCTCGGCGACGTGACCGGCGACGGCCACGTCGACGTGATCGACCTGCTGACGCTCGTGGCTGCCTTCGGCAGCTACTACGGCGATGTCAACTACGACCCGTCCTGTGATTTCAACAGCGATGGGGCGGTGGACGTGATCGACCTTCTCTACATGATCGAGAACTTCGGCATGTAGGGCGGCCGGAAGGTAGGCCGGCATACTTGTGATGGTGTTCTGCCAGCGCAGACCAGCCTGTCAATCTGGGGCGACAGGAGGTACACGTGAGTGTGCCCGCTTATGCTGAGTCCCAGGTCCTCCAAGATATTTGGCAATTACGTCCGGGCGCCCGGGCCTGTAGGTGCAGCCGCGGGCGATGGGCGGCGCGGATCTCCCAGTGCAAGGTCGTGGGGGGCGGTATATTCGGTCGCCGGTGACAGCGGCTGACACTTCAGTTGATTATTCGCACTTTTGTTGTAGAATACTATTGACTTGCTCGATCTCCATGGTATGAGTACGTCCGGACTTGGCTGGGTCGCGGGAGTTTTCCGGATGCGGCCGCCGTTCGCCGGGTCTGCCAGTGAATACTCGCTGTTCGGTCTTGGTACTGCGCATGAGGAGTCCTGGGTAGCCCGGCGCTCCAGTGAGAAAGTGTGGAGCGAGGCGAGGGGCTGCACAGGCAGCGGTCTGGCCGATAGGAGGCACGTCATGTCTAGGAGAATGCCCGGTGTGCTCGCGGGGGTTCTCATCGTAGTCAGCGTGCTCCTGGCGATGATGACACTGGTGGGGACAGGGGTGCTGAATGTCTCCGAGACGACCGCAATGGGGTCTCCAGCCGTCGGTGCCGCTACGTTGGGGGCGCCGGTGGGTGCCGGGTTGGCGATCGCATCCTCCTCGACGGCGGGGCACCCGTTGGCGGGCGAGCCCGCTGCAAAGCCGGACCCGATGGTGGAGGCCCTTGTCAGGCAGGCCGGGCAGCAGCTGCCGGCCGCTGACCGCTTGAGTGCCGACGCGTGCGATGTCCTTGCATTATTGGACGGGAGCCGCAGGCAGTACAAGGGCATCGATGAGTCACTGTTCCAGTACCCGAGCAATTCAGCAATGCTGGCAGGCTAGGTGCAACAGGTCCTCAGAGATCAGTGTGTCGGCTCTCTGGCAGGAAGTGGATTGACGTATGGCAGGCAGCCTGCCCAGGAGTTGATCTTCCTGGGGATCAGACGGCCCCGGCTCGGGCGGAGTGGTGGGCAGGAAAGGCAGAAGAGTCAACAGGCGGCTGGTGCGACATAGGAGGCAAGACCATGTCCAGGCGATCATTCCTAGCAAGAGGCAGCGTGCTCGGCAGGACCACCCAAATAGTACCGGCCGTGGCGATACTGGCGGTACTGTGGCTCGTCTGGTCTGCCCGCTCGCACACGACGCTATCCCCGGACGGCAGCCGCCCTGCGCTGGCCGCGTCGGTGACGCTCCCGCAGGCGACGGATGTCACGCTGAAGCCGGTGTCTACCGGCCAGCCATCCTCCGAGGCCCAGGCTTCGGCTGTGCCGGAGATGCTGGGCTCGCTGGCTGCCCAGGCCGTTCAGATAGCGCCGCCGGGGGTGTTGGATCCTGTTGCCCTGAAGGAAGCGCGTTCGGTGTGGAAGCAGATTCAGGACAAGGCGATCGGCATCAACACGCTTCAGACGCACGTGGCGGTTCGAGTGAACGACGTTCCGACGTTAGAGGGCGACGTTTACCTGGACTGGAAGAAGCCGCCGCCAGGGTCGAATGAAGGGTCCGCTGCGGGGACTTGGCAGGCGAGGTTCGTCAGCTCGGGGTCGGGCTGGAACATCGTGTGGCCCAAGGGGGACGACCGGTCGAAGTTGTGGCAGTCGTCGCCTGGGCAAGCGAGCGCATTGCCGGACGTTGCGGCCGGAGCCCTGATGATGGCCCTCTCGCCGATCCTCCAGCCAATGGAGAGGTACTGTGACGATCAGAATAACACGCCGGGGGAGGTGCACATCTGCACACAGCCGATCACGGCCGTCCGCCAAGCCTTTCCGGATGAAGATATCGCCGAGGCCGGTGCGCCCGCATCATGGGTGATCGGAACGCCTGAGATGAAGTTGTGGATGGCACCGACGGGCGAGCTCAGGGGCGTGGATCGTTCCCTGCGATGGGACGGCACCTTTGCGACACGATGGTCGGGCTACCAGGCAGTCGGTCAGGTCCGATACCCGACCTCGGTTTCCACGCACATAACCAGTACCCACAGGGATTTGTCCGAGTACACGGGTAGACCGGACAAGGAGGTCATGCTGACGGCCTCGCTGTCGAACGTGCGAATCAACGAGCCCGTGGACGCTTCCCTGTTCGTCTGCCCCGAGCATGCACTGGATGAGGGAGAGGTCTTGAGACACTGATGCCAACAGGTCGAATGCGCGCATTCTGAATGGTAACGCACATCCTGTAATAGGGCGGTTGGCCCGCCCAAGGGCGGCATGTCGCGCGAAGGCTTGATTCATACAACGAAGGGAGAGTCTGATGTCCACAGAGGATCTCAAACTGGCGCTTGCACAGAGTGGGTTGGCGGCTGTGTTGGGCGTGGACGACCCGCCCGGGCTGCCTGGCTGTCAAGACAATGGGTGTACCAGCTTCCTTTGTAAGGGTGCCGGGTGCAGCGAAAAGTGCCCGATCAAGTGCTATTACTACGAGTGCCAGGGCGGGTGTGTGAATCGCTGTAGTGAGGGATCGCACTGTTTTCAGACCAACTGCTACAGCGGTTGACCGTGAGACTGCCGGCTAAAGAGGAGGCCGGTCGCATCTCCGGCCTGCCGAAGGTCTGTCTGACCGTACTGCCGGCGTAGTGCTCGGGAGATCTGCCCCATGTCGGCATACAACCCCCAAGACACGTACGTCCTAGACCCGGATTTCAGGCTGCGAAACGACGGGTGTAAGACCACGGTCGGGTACTACGGCCTGGCAGGGGACGGGGAGATTGGGTTCCTCGCCCCTCTGGATGCCGTCGTGGCCACCGCGTTCGACGGGGTCCGGACCGCGGCAGAGGTGGAGGACATCTGCTCCGTATTGTTTCGCGGGGTGCCCGAAGAGAAGGCGAGGCCTAACGCCCGCGTGCTGGTCCGCCGTGTGGTCGAGAGCCATCTTGTGCCGAAGAGCCCGTTCCCCGTGCCTTTGCTGAGACACAGACAGGAGCTCGACCTGGAGGCCTTTGCGCGGACCCGTGGGTACTTGCCGACGCAGTTCGTCCCGTACCCACGCAAGGACGGGTGTCTTGTGGACCGCCTCCCGTTTCCATCTAGCATCCTCTGGCTGGTAACGAACCAGTGCCCGGTCAAGTGCCAGTACTGCTATATGCACAGGACGCCGGTGCCTCAGGCGGAAATGCTTCCCTGGGATCGGTCACGGGAGATCCTCCATGAGGCGGGGGAGGGCGGGGTGATGTCCATCGGGATCAGCGGAGGAGACCCGATGCGCTACAATCGGATCTTCGATCTGTTAGACCTCCTCGCCGAGTTGGGTTTCGAGCCTGTCGATCTCCCGACCAAGTCATATGTCTCCGCGGAAACAGCTCGCCGCCTAGCCCGGTGCCGGAACGTCCGAGCGTTTCAGTGCAGCCTGGATTCGACGGTACCGGAGATCGCCGACTTCATGGTCCAGACGCCTGGGTTCTGTGAGTGGACCCTCAAGTCCCTCCGTAATTGTGTGGATGCCGGACTCAACGTGAACATCAAGGCCGTCATTACCCCGTACAACTTGCCGACGATCCCCAAGCTCTACCGCGATGTGCGGGCCATGGGGGTGAAGGTCATCCTGGCCACGTACTGTCGCAGCGGTTTCTGGCACAAGGACAAGTCTGTTCAACCATGCTGATGATTACCAGTGGCTGGATGCACAGGCTGGAGCAGCTCCGGCGCGAGTTCCCAGCCGACAGAATCCACTACCAGAATGGACCGCCACGGGCGGAGCCGGTCAGCGTTGACGAGCGACGCGAAGCTTGGCCGCGGAGGAGCAGCTGTACCGCGGGGCGTCAGACCCTGACCGTCTGCGCCAACGGCCGAGTGGTGGCCTGCGAGCAGATGCCAGAGCGCGAGGAGGACTACCTGGGCGACCTTCGCACGCAGTCCCTTCGGGATGTCTGGGTCGGGGAGGCCATGGACAGGTACCTGATCCATCCGCCCCGGGAGAAGTTTCGTGGGACCGTCTGCCATGACTGCGACGAGTTCGTGGACTGCCAGGAGGTCCGCGGGGCATGCGTCCGGGACGTGGTCAACGCCTTTGGATCCCGGTGGAACCCCGGTGGCGCATGTCCGCGAGCGCCGGTGCGTTCGCGGGAACGTTAACCGGAGATCCCGTCCGAGAGTACCTTGTCCGCTTTGCATAGGGGGAGACTGCCTGGATGCCGCCGCGGATGCAAAGCCTTGATCCGTTACGTCTCGTCTGGCAGTTCCGCGGGGACGTGCGCCCCTGCGCCGGCGACTGGCCATACTCTCCCTTCTTACAGCCCTGGCCGCCGGTCCGCCCCTGGTCCTGCCGCAACTGACCCGCGCGATCGTTGACGTTGCATACCCGGCCAGGGACCTGCGGCTGTTCCTGTTCATCAGCGCTGCGATGGTCGGCCTGAACATGCTGATGGCCGCCATCGGCTCCGTAGCGGGCTACCTGTCCACGCACTGCGCGGCGATGGCGGGTTACGGCCTTCGAACGCGGGCCTTTCGGGCCCTCAACCATGTCCCGATCCCGTACATCGAGGGCCATCACTCCGGGCTCTTCGTGGAACGCGTATCGCAGGATGCCGACGCCCTGGCCGGCACCCTCGTCGGGGTCTTCCCCAGCCTGGCGGGCCTCGTGGTGTCTCTTGCGGCCTCGATCGTGCTGATGGGTAGGATCAGCCCCGCCATCACCGCCCTCGTCCTGCTCTGCGTGCCGGGGTACTACCTGATCAACGGCGTCCTGGCCTTCCGGCAGCGCCAGTGGCAGGTGAAGGCCCGTCTCAAGGCCGAGGAACTGACCAGCCTGACCGTGGAGACGATCGCCGGCTTGTCCACCGCTCGAATCTACGGGGCGGGAAGTTGGCTGCGCCGTCGGTACGCGGGCCTGCTTCGCGAGAACCTCGCCATCACGTTCGGTTCCTGGCGGACGCAGCTGATCTACGGTCGGCTATCCTGGGGCCTGAGCTACGGCTGGGGTGTCCTGCTGACCTGCGGCGCGTGGTATCTGGTCTTCAGCAACCGCATCACGCTGGGCGAGTCGATCGCCCTGGGCATGTATATCCCGATCCTGCTCAAACCCGTGGAAGAGGCCCTAGGGCTCTACCGCGCCATGGTGTCGGCTTCGGTCGCCGCGGAACGCCTGGGAGAGATCATGGTGGCCGGCCGCGTCCCTGCGTTGCCCCGAACAGCGATACGGGACAGCGGCGACGGGCCGATCGGCCTGGAGGGCCTCACCTTCGCCTACGGCGACAACCCGCCATGTCTGCGGGACATCTCTCTGCGGATCGACAGGGGCCAGCGCATCCTGGTCCTAGGCCCCACCGGCAGCGGCAAAACGACCCTTCTGAAGGTCCTGGCCGGAACGTACGGCGGTTACCGGGGCCGGATCCTCCTGGGGGGCTGCCCGCTGCCCGATCCGCCACCGGCCGAGTACCTGTCCAGTGTCGGGATGGTGATGGCCGAGAACTTCTTCTTCAGCGCCTCCGTGCTGGCCAACCTGCGGATCGCCGACCCGCGAATGACGGAGGGGCAGATCCGCGGCGTCGCGCGGCAACTGGGCCTGGACGCATGGCTTGCCGGGCTGCCCGACGGATATCACACGCACCTGGGCGTCGGCGGCATCCGCCTCTCCAGCGGACAAGCGCAGAAACTGGCGCTGCTTCGTGCGATGCTGAAGCGCCCGCCGATCCTGCTGCTGGACGAGCTGACCTCGGCCATGGACGTTGAGACGGAGCGAAACATCCTCGACGGCCTGCGGTCGCTGTGCCCCGACGATGGCATCCTGGTCATGACCACCCATCGACTGAACATCACCCTGGAGCCGTGGATCGATCGCGTCATCGTGCTGGACGCCGGCCGCATCGTGGAAGAAGGTCAGCCGTCCGCCCTGTATGCCTCCGGCGGACACTACCAACGCCTCATGGACTTTGCGGGTCTGCAGCCGCTCTGACTTCCCTCTCGCCAAACTCGTCGCTGGTGCGTTGCTGGAGGAAAGCCCCCGAACCGTCTTGTTCCCGGTCCCCAGATCTCGGGTATATCCACATGTCCGACAAGGGCATAAGCCGAACGGCCCCAAGTGGCCCGCCGACACGTGCGGGACACCTGCACCGACACTGGCATGCGGTAGGATCTGGTAGCCGCGAGGGATTTCTGCTATAAGAGGTATGTTTATCGCGCGGCTAGTCACGAACCGATAAGTCAGCCGTGCACCATGCGAACTGGATCGGGTAGTTCGTCGTACCATCTACAGGAAGGTCCGCGGTGGCAGAACGCTACAGCGATGAGGAATTGCTGGCAAGGCACCAGGCCGGTGAGAGTGACGCGTTTAACGAGATTGTAAATCGTTATTCCGCCGAGCTCTACCGATTTCTGGCTCGCTTTACCGGAAACCTGACTGCCGCCGACGACCTTGTGCAGGAGTCGCTCCTGCAGGCGCACCAGTCCGCCGAGCGGTTCGATGTGAGCCGGCGGCTGCGGCCGTGGTTGTTCACGATCGCCGCCAACAAGGCTCGCGACTGGCTCCGCAGCCAGCGCCGCCGTACGGAAGTGTCGCTGGATGCCCAAGTTGGCCGCAACTCCGATGAGAGCGTCAGCTTCGCCGAGGTCTTCGAGGGACGCGATCCGTTGCCCGAGGACCTGATCGGCCAGGCGGAGGAGCGGGAACTGGTCCGCCAGGTGATCGAGCAGTTGCCGGCTGCCTTGCGGCAGGTCCTGGTGCTGGGGTATTTCCAGCAACTGCCGTACAAGGATATCGCCGAGATCGTCGGCGTGCCGGTCGGAACGGTCAAGAGCCGGCTGCACACGGCGCTGAAGCGGTTTGCCGTGGTCTGGCAGGAGCTTGCCGAGAAACAGCTGCACACGGAGAAGTAGGGACCGGTTGTGCAGATCGATGGGGATTGGGGTGAAACCTGTGGATGATTGTACTCGAGTCTTGTCATGGTGAACCAGAACGATCAAGCGAGATTGCTTGATTACCACCTCCGCCAGCTGACCGAGGAAGAAGCGCAGGCCGTCGTGCGGCAGATCGAGGCCGATCCGGACTTCCGCGCCGAGAGCTTGGCCATCCAGCGGACCCTGCAGTTGCTCAACACCTACGAAGTGGCCGTGCCGCCGGGGCTGGAGCACCGCGTGCTGGAGGGGATCGACAAGCGCCTGCAGCCGGTCAAAATGGACCCCGAGGATATCCGCGCCCGGTCCGGCCTGGCCGGCGGGCTGCTGAGCCTCCGCGACATGGTGGCAGCCGCGGCGATAATCGCGGTGGCCTTCGGGCTGTTCGTGCCGGCCTTGACCCGGTCTCGGGAGGACAGCCGCCGCGTCCTCTGCCAATCGAATCTTGGCAACATGGGCCGCGCCGTCAGTGCGTATGCAGCCAGTGCCTTCGGCGAGCTGCCGTTCGTCAGTCAGAGGCCCGGCGCCTATTGGCTGCCGGTCGACCAGCCGGGTGTGCCCGTGCAGGACAATCGCCGGCACGCCTACCTGCTGATCCGGCAGAAGCTTGCCGACCCGTCATGGTTCGTCTGCCCGTCACGTCCAGATGGCCTTGTGATGGTCGCCGATCATCCGGAGGCCTTCGAGACGTTCCCGGAGAGCCGCAACGCAACCTACTCGCTGCAGTGCATGGCTGGCATCCGGCCGCGAATCACGCAGTTCCCGAGTATGCCTCTCATGGCCGACCAGACGCCGGTGTTCGCCAACGGCTTGTTCCACCCGCTTTCCGACCGTAAGCCCAACAGCCCCAATCACTTTGGCCAGGGCCAGAATGTCCTGGCGATGGACGGGCGGGTAGTATGGTCGACGGGGCCTGATGCGGGGATTGGTGCCGATAACATCTGGCTGATCCAGGGCCGCGAGAACCACCGGTACTGCGGCATGGAGGCCCCGACCGCCCCCACGGATGCGTTTCTCGTTCCGTAGGTGGGGAGTTGGGGGGCAGGCGCAGGGGAGCGACCCTTTGAACGACCATCGCCGCAGTCCTGGCCCGATGGAGGGGACTGGGCTTGTCTGCCACCTGCCGGCAGGGGACAATCAGCCTCTACGAGTCGCTGTCAGGCATCCGGTCGAACGATGGAGGGCGCGGTCGCGTGGACGCGACAGGCAGACGGTTAAGATTGCTATGTGAGGCGGACCGGCTGCTGGGCCTGCGGGACTGGCCTGTCGGCAGGCCGCGCACCTTGTCATCGAACCCGGGGGCCCAGGCCCACCCGGCAACGGATGAATCCGCAATGAGAAAGAGATCGACCGGGCCACTGGCGCAGCCCGCCCCAGCTCCGTCGTCCGGGACCTCGGCAGGCCAGGCTGGTGCTGACCTCGAAAGGCGCCTCCAGGCTGTCATGGAGGCATTTCCACCGGAAATCGAACCGCCTGGCGCCGACCCGCAGGCACGTCCCGATCTGATGTACAGCGCCCGCTACTCCCTGAAAGGTTCTCCGGTCGACGTGGTGAAGCTGAAGGTAGAGGCCCTGGCGCAGCAGGCCCAGCACGTCAAGGAGTGCGAGCGCGCTGCGCGCTCTACCGGGATTGTTCCCGGAAGGTCTTCGGCATCGGCCATCCCGACACGCGAATCGTCTTTGTCGGCGAGGCCCCGGGCGCTGAGGAGGACAAGCTCGGCTATCCGTTCGTGGGCCGGGCGGGCAAGCTCCTGACGGCCATGGTGGAAAAGGGCATGGGACTGCGTCGCGAGCACGTTTACATCTGCAACGTGGTCAAGTGCCGGCCTCCGGAGAACCGCACGCCGACGACGGATGAGATGGCTGTTTGCCAGGACCACCTGTGGGCGCAGTTGAGCGTCATCGAACCGGAGTTTGTGGTGGCCTTAGGGTTGCCGGCTACACAGACGCTGCTGAACACGAAGTCGTCGCTGAGCCGGCTGCGGGGGCAGTTTTACGACCTGCACCTGTCAGGTTCGGACCTTACGGGCGGGCCGGTGGCAAAATGTCTACCGACCTACCATCCAGCTTATCTTCTGCGGTATCCGGTCGATAAGAAGAAGGCATGGGAGGATCTCAGGAAGGTCATGGCGGAGATGGGAATTCCCGGCTCGGCATAGTACAAATCCCGGCTTTACCTTTTGGCGTCCTAGGGATTATAATATGACAAGCTCATGACCTGACTGTCCAGACGCCATGCGGAATGCGACCCTAGGGATTGCAACTTAGGTACTTTCGGGTATCTTTGACAGTTGGTTGGGCGACAACTAGCATACTGTTGACACTAGTCAAACGTTTCGCGTCTGGGTTGAGGCGATCTTTCAGGTCGATCATCTCGAATCGTGCTGGTTGTCAGCGTCCGACGGCATGCCCGCTGGCCCGCAGCCAGCGAGTGGCCCACGAATGGTGAGGCGTAGCCGTGCCCAAGTTGGTGGTTCTACAAGGCCCTGACAAAGGGCGAACCTTTCAGACCGGTGATGAGCCGTTCGTTCTGGGACGGTCGAGCGAGCAGGCCCCGCTCACCGACCATACGATCTCGCGCCATCACGCCGAGCTGCGCCGGATGGACGGGGTGTGGCTGATCGAGGATCACGGCAGCAGCAACGGCACCTACCTCAACGGCGTGCGGGTGACCAAGGCGACCCGGCTGAAGCGAGGCGACCAGATCCGCCTGGGCAGCACCCTGCTGGTCTTTGCCGGCGACGACAAGAGCGACACCTCCGTGCGGGGCCTGGTCGACCTGGACACGGCGGGCAAGTACGTGGATTCGGCGATCATGGCCACGGCGCCCAGCAACGAGGACAGCGTGATCATCGCGGCGCCGGAGACAGCCGACGCGGTGCGGGCCTGGCGCGTGATGTACTCACTGGCGGAGACGATCGGCTCGATCCTGTCGGAGAAGGAATTGCTCGAGCGGGTCATGGACGTGATCCTGGAGCAGATGCCGGTGGATCGCGGGTTCATCCTGATGAAGGACCCGCAGAGCGAGGACCTGGTCGTCCATGTGGTTCGAAACCGGACGCGCACCGGGAACAATGACTCGAGCGAGAAGCAGCCGATCACGACCAGCCACCGGATCATCGACCACGTCTCGCACAAGCGCGAGGCGGTGCTGTGCACCAACGCGATGACCGACCGCCGGTTCTCCAGCGTCAACAACAAGAACGAGGGCAGCATCCACGATTACAGCCTGCGATCGGTGATCTGCGCCCCGATTATCGCCCGCGACGAACTGCTGGGCGTGATTCACATCGACTGCAGCATGACCGCCCACACGTACAACGAGGAGCAGCTGCGGCTGATCACCGCCATCGGTTACCAGACGGGCCTGGCGCTGGAGAACCTGCAACTGCTGGCCAGCCGGATGCAGCAGGAGCGACTGGCGGCCGCGGGCGAGACGGTGGCGTACCTGTCCCACCACATCAAGAACATTCTGCAGGGCATGCGGAGCGGGGCGGACCTGCTGGAGATGGGGCTGGCCAAGAAGCGAGAGGAGCAGATCCGCCAGGGCTGGGACATCGTGCGGCGGAACCTGGACAAGGTCTTCGACCTGACGATGAACATGCTGGCCTTCTCCAAGGATCGCCAGCCGCGGCTGGATTACGTCCAGCTCAACCACATGGTCAACGAGGTCGTGGAGATGGCGCAGCATACGGCCGACGCCCGGCACATCATGCTGCTGGCGGACCTGGAAGAGAACATCCCGCCGATCCTGCTGGACGCCGACGGTATCAGCCGCGCGCTTCTGAACATCGTGATGAACGCCCTGGACGCCGTGCCGCATGACGAGGGCATCGTCCACGTCAAGACGCACTACGACGGGCCGAACAAGGTGGCGACCATCAGCGTCCACGACAACGGCCCGGGCATCCCGGAAAACCAGGTCGCGTCGATCTTCCAGCCGTTCCACAGCACCAAGGGCAACGCCGGGACCGGCCTGGGCCTGGCGGTGGCCAAGAAGGTCCTGGACGAGCACCGGGGCCGGATCGATGTCACCAGCAACCCCGTCGAAGGAACGGTCTTCAGCCTTCAGATCCCCGCGGCCGATGGCGCGAAGTTCGACAGCACCGATACGCTGGGAGCGATCCCCCGCTCCGGCACGGCTCGGTAGGCGCGACCCCCCGACAGTCCCCTTCCTCAACCGCACGAACCGCGGCAAGATGCAGCTGGTTGCCAGCGTGCCCGATGGTTTGGGTCCTCGGCAAGGCGGGCTTGCAGCGCTGCGATACCTGTGGGTCCGACCGTGCGCGCGAGCTCCTGAGGCAGACCAGCCGCTATTCGACCCGGCCCAGCAGGAATGAGGCCAGCAGCACCGCCAGAACCACGCTGGTAATCAGGACGTACACCAGGTCGCGTTCGACCGCGAAGGCAACGATGGACGCCGCGACGCGCAGGATCGGCGTGGCGATCAGCACCATCAGCCCGACTGCGATGACCGCCTGGCCGCGCCAGGTACGCAGGCCCTCAACCACGTCATGCAAGGTGTGCGGGAACGCGGCCCCGGGGCTGGTCAGGCGCCGCAGGTCGGAACCGGCGAGCAGATAGCTGGGATGGTGTGCGAACATCAGCACCAGCCCCGCCAGGATGATGACGATGCTGGCCGTCACACCGATCCGCAGCAGATGGCTGATGACAGTCTCAACCTGGCCCACCAGGGCATCGGGGGGCAAGTGCTGTCCCTGCTCCGGCAACCGTTTCATCGAAGCCCCTTCCAGACCATCTGGGCCGAGACGACCAGCAGCACGGCCACGAAGATCACCCGGATAACGCGGTGGTCGGTCCGCGTCAGGACCCGTGAGCCGGCTGTCGCGCCGACCGTCACCCCGATGGCTACCGCCGCGGCGATGATCGGATCGATATCGCCCCGGGCGAAGTAGACGCCCGCGCTGGCCGCGGCTGTCACGCCGATCATGAAGTTGCTCGTGGCGGTGGAGACCTTGATGGGGATGCGCATGGCCAGGTCCATGGCAGGCACCTTCAGCGCCCCCGAGCCGATCCCCAGGAGGCCGCTGATCAAGCCGGCCAGATACATCAGGCCGAGCCCCAGCCAGGTGTGCGTGACCTTGTAGTGGACTTGGGTCTGTTGCGATTCGTCATAGTAGCTGCCGTGCAGGCGGAGGCGGTCGGCCCAGCGGTCCGGCTCGACCGGGCGGTCCGGCTCACGCACGCGGCGGAGCATCGCCACGGCGGAATAGCCCATCACCAGGCCGAAGATGACGAACAGCCAGCGTCCGCGAATCGCGCCGGCCACGAACGCCCCGGTGATGGCCCCGGTGGTCGTGCCCAGTTCCAGCAGCATGGCGGTGCGGAGGTTCGTCAGGTGCTGCTTGACGTAGGCCGCGGCAGCCCCGCTGGAGGTGGCGATGACCGAGACGATCGAGGCCCCGATGGCATAGCGGATGTCGATTCCGTAGACGAGGGTCAACACCGGCACGACGACGATCCCGCCCCCTAGCCCGATCAGCGAGCCGAGGAAGCCGGCGCCCAGCGAGATCCCGAACAAGGTACTGACGAATACGATCGGCGACATATCCAATCATGGGGGCTTACGGGCCCACCCCATCCTGTCCGACGAACCCGAGCCTGTTGCCTCTGCGACGCGGCGGCGCCGTCGGAAACGCCTGCCGGAGGGCCGGGTCACGGTCCTGCGCCGTTGCGGGACCATGTGTGAGTCACATCTCCAGCAAGTCCTGGGCGTCGTTGCGGATCTCGGTTTCGATCTCGGAGGCGACCTTGTAGAAGACGCCCCGCGGGACGCGCGGCACCTTGTCGCCCAGGTCCCGCCCGAGGATGATCTGGCAGGCCTCGGCGATCGTGCGGTTCATGAACTTCGCGCCGTAGCGGGGGATGCGGGTCTTGCCGAGGGCGGCGATCACCTCGTCCCGGCTGATGTCGTCCTCGAAGAGCGACTTGAGGTCGAAGTCCATGCCGTCGTGTCCCTGGCGGCAGACCCCCGCCCGTTCCGAGAGGATCTCATAGAGCTGCTCGCCCGACCAGGTCAGCGGGTGGATCAGGTTGGCCTTGTCCAGTCGCGCGGCGTTCAGCAGGTTGCTGTCGGCCTTACGGATCGTCTTGTAGAGCTGGGCCGGCAGGAGCATCTTGAACTGGATGCCGCTGGTCTGCAGGAGCTTGTTGTTCCACAGCGGGCGGATGAAGTCGCTCATGCGGTCATAGTCGCCGTGCACCACCGAGGGTTCGTCCACCTTGTCGATCACCACGACGGTGCGGGCGTAGCCGGCCTGGTGGACGATGGCGACGGCCTTTTCGAGCATCTCGTAGCGGGCGCCCTCGTCGGTCGGGTCGAGGAAGTCCTCCGACAGCGGCTGGTTCTTCAGGTAGCCGCCCGGGAGCAGTCTGCAGCGCCCAGCGGCGGTCCGGCACGTCCCGCTCGAGTACCTGCACCCGGCGGGCGAGCTTCTTGGCCAGCCCCTGCGCCTGGCCGTAGCGATAGGCGAAGTACCCGCCGAGGGTCAGGGTGGTGGCCAGGACGTAGAACAGGTCGTTGCGCAGACTCCCCGTGCCGCCGAAGAGCATCCCGTGCAGCCGGCGGATCGCCTGGACGTAGTCGTTGCTGCGACCGGGCAGGTAGACCGCCGCCAGCAGGAGCACGTCGTACTTGACGCGGTTGGGCCAGCGTCGGACGTTGGTGTGGCTGGAGGCCAGCAGCTCGGCGAACTTGCGGACGATCTCAGCCAGGATCGCGTCGATGTGGTGCGCCAGCCGCCAGTGCTGGGCCTGCGAGGCCGTGGGCACGGGTCGACGCAGGATGCGGTCCCACAGGCCCCGGTGGCGCAGCAGCGCCCGGTCGATGTGCGCCTTCCAGCTGGCCAGGTAGGTGTTGAACTCGTCGTAGTTGACCACCAGGACGCGCCCCTCGGTCCGCTGGCGGTTGTAGTCCTCGATCGCCGCCCCCAGCGCCAGCCGCATGGCCGTCTTGCCGCTTCCCTTGAAGCCGAAGACCACGCTGGTCTGGTTGCCGGGGGGGTCGCCCAGGAACTTGGGCCACTGGGGATGGCCGTAGTGGAACTGACGGCTGGCCAGCAGGTCCAGCAGGACCTGGTCGCCCTGGGCCTCCTCGGCGTTGGCAAAAGGATTGATGCTCAGCCCGTGTCTGGTCAGGAACTCTTCGATTCTCATTGGAAGCTCGCTGTACCCGCGACGCGTGCGGCTGCGACCGCACCGTATTGTAGGGGCCGGCCGCCACGCGATGCGGCCCCGGCCCGTGCGACAAGCATAGCGAGGATCGTGCCGGAAGGCTATGGCCGCCTGGAGGCTGCCAGCGCCGGTGGGGGGCGGTGCCGAATTGCATTTTGCCGTCGGCGCCGGCCTCGTAGAGCTCCGCGCCCTGCGCGAACAATTCGGGGCTTGCAGGGACGATCTCTACCTCCGGGTCGGACCGCAGAAGTCGATGGCCTGCTTGAGCATGGCCAGGGCTGCGTGGTCCTGGCCCTTCAAGGCCGCCTGAACGTTCATGGATGTTCCTTTGTGGTATCCGCGGATGCGATCGGCTGGGAGGCGGGGCTAGTCGCTGGCTCCATCGCCGGCTTGATGGTCACCCCTTCGACGGCCAGGGCCTTGGCCATTTCGTCGCCAGCCGATGCCAGGGCGCTGCGGATCGGCCGGAGGACCTGGTCGGCATGGATCTTCTGCTTGGCCAGGTCGCCGACAAAGGTCTTGTAGTGCCCCTGATCGCCAGTCGTCACCGCCGGGCGGAGCAGCTCCGCGATGCGATCGTACTGGGTCGCCGCGGCCTCCAGGTGTGGCCGGGCGGTTGCCGGGAATCCTTCGGCGCACTTGCGCAGGCAGGACGCCGCGAAGACGGCGCCGCCGTGCATGAGCTTGCCGTTGTCGAGGGCGTCGCTCCAGCCGCGGCCGCCCCGCTCTTGGCATTCGGCGCAGAACCCAGGGATCGTCTCCATGTCCCGGATCCACACGTCCATGGCCGCCAGGCCGAAGACGTAGTGGTCCTTGGTGCCGGACTCGTCAACGCGATTGGCCCGGGTGTTGCCGCGGATCCGATCGACCGCCAGCCGGAGCATCTCCAGGTCCGCCTGGTGGGCATTGAGGGTGGGCTCGGCTGCCGAGAGTACCCAGGCGTTGAGCACGTAATTCATCGGGTTATCGCGCCGGCCGTTCAGGCATGCGCCCACGATGGTGCCGTCCTCGCGGACGTTGGTGATGATGCCCCAGCCGAACCAGGCGTTGGAATGGAAGGCGAAGTCCCACTCGTTGCCGGCGATGACGACCTCGCCCGCGTCGATGGCCTTGCGGATCGCGGGTACGATCGGCTTGCGGTGGTAGGTCCGCAGCCACTCGCGGTCGGCCTCCTTGTCCGTGGGCATGGGCGGGTCGGCGGAATGGTCGATGGCCGGCAGCGGCTGGGCCTTCAGACCGATCCGCCGGGCCACCAGGTCGATGGCCGTGTCCTGGGCCTGGATGTCCCACCAGGACTTGCACGGCTCGCTCGTGCGGATGTTAGGCGCGAAGGCGTTGGTCGACAAGGCGCGGACGGTCTGCAGATCGACCTCCCGGCCGAGCAGCTTCGCGGCGGCCTGGACGGCCTTGGCAAAGGAGTCTTCCGTGGTCGCGTTGCCGCGGAGGGTGATGCGGGAGAAGTCCAGGCCGTCCGGACCCGCTGGTGACGGTGCCGATGTCGGCTGGGCGGGCGCGGCTGCGACCGTCGGCGCCGGTGCGGCTGCACGGACGGGCACCGGTCCCTGGATCGGCTGGATACGGAGCTGCCGCAGGCCCAGCTGCCAGGGCAGCCCCTGGCGCATGATGACGATCAGCCACTTGATGCGGACCGGGGGAATCATCTCGCGGTCCAGCGAGATCTCGCCGCGCTGATGTGGACCCGCTGTGTCAACCCGGAAGGTCTTCCAGCCGTTCCAGACGGTGTCGTTCGGGCAGAAGCCGATCTCGAAGCAATCGGCCTGCGGGTCGGTCCCGTCCACAACCAGTCGTAGCGGCGCGCCGGAACTCCACGCCTCCAGTTCGACAGCCGAAAAGCCGTGGGTCAGCTCAAACTGCGGCAGGCCGACGATCAGCGTGATCCACTTTGCGGCCCCCGGGCGTGGGCGGAAGTCTATCCTCGTATAGGGCCCGCGATTGTCGTTCTCCTGGCGCACGACCACATCCGCCTGGCCGATGAACTTGTCGCCGAGGCGCATCTTGTCCGGCGACAGATCGCTCAGATCGATGGCGATCGGCGCGTTCGAGGTCGGCATGGGGGGCGGCGGGGCCGTCTGGTCCATCTGGCCGGGGGCCTTCGCGGCTGCCAGGGACAGCGGCCCGCCGGCAGGGCCGGCGGGTTGCGGCGGGAGGGCTTCGACCTTCACGTTGCCGATCGAGATCGTCCCGCCCCAGACGTAGAAGCCGAGCGTGGTGTGACCGGGACCGCGGAGCGGCTGCGGGTCCGTCCATACCAGGAAAGGATCGGCCGATCCGTCCAGGAACCCGCGGAGGGTCGCGCCGCTTCGCTCAAAGGTTACCACGTGGTCCTTGCCCGGCTGGATGCGGGCGCCGCCCGTGCGGGTGATGTCCTTGCCTTCGCGCTGGAGCTTCGCCCCGCCGGTCGAGAGGGCCAGTGTGTAACCGGCGTGTTCGGTCTCTTGCTGAGAGCCGCACATCCACACGGTGACCTCATCGCCCGCGGCCGCCCGGAGCGTAGCTGTTACGCGAACGTCGTCGGTGTGCGGTGCGACGCGACAGAGGTAACCGTTGCCGTCGCTGGAGCCGACGATGCGGGCGGCGGGGTCGACCGACCACGTGCCTTGCAGAACGAGCCACTCGGTGTCGTTGCCGGGGCCGGTGCGGAGCTTCCCGGCGACTGGGGCAGCCGAGACGGAGGAAGAGGCCTGTGGCGGCTGCGGCACCAGCCCCGCGGCCTTGCCGGCATCGGGCGGGGCGACCTTGCTCACGTCGATCTTCTCGATGTCCATCGCCTTGGCGATCTCGGCAATGGCCTCGCGCTCCAACGGCAGGGCTACCTTGAGCCGCCGCACCTGCTCGGCGCGGGTCTCCGCCTTCCACGTCTGGCCTTCCTTAAGGTCCCAGGGACCCGGGGCGATCGCCTCAGGCTTGGCATCCTTTGATGTCAGCACCTCGTTGGCCATCCGCCCATAGACGTCCGCCGCCTTGCGGAGATGTCCGGCTGCCTCCGGGCTGAACTGGTCCGCTACCAACCGCAGGTACGTTGCGGCTGCCTGGCGTCCCTTGACCAGGTTGAAGTAGATCCACGAGTTGCCCTGCATGCTGTTCTTGCGGGTCTTCTCATCGGCGTTATCCAGGGCCTCCACCTTCCGGATCCAGCCCTCCCAGGCGGCATAGCCCATTTGGTAAGCGCCGGCTTCCTGCGCCAAGGCCATCGCGACCGCCTGGCGGAGGGCTTCTGTCGCTACCTGCCGACGGCTCGGCACGCCTGCCTTGCGGTCCGTGTAGATCGCGATCCCCCACGGCCACTTCGTTTCGACGAACACCTCCCTGCCCATCTTGCCGTGGTAGGGGTGCAGGCACAGCCATTCCTGGCCGTCCTTCTGGTAGCCGACGATCACCCCGTCCTCTTCGCTGCCGTACTGCACCGGGATGCCGCGGTCGATGCTCGCCTTGACGGTCTTGCGCCCTCGGCCACGGCTGGCGCGTCATCAGCCTTGACCTCCAGGACCTGGATGTTCCACGGCAGCGAGCGGGTGGAGTTGCTCACGCACTGCCAGCCGCAGAACGAGTGCGGCGAACTCGGGCAGACGCCGTCCTTGCTCACCTGCATCCGGAAGGCCAGTCCTGACGCCCCGACCAGTTCCTCGTACGCGACCTTCTCGCCGAGGGCCTGCATGATCGTCGTCTGCGCCCCGTGCACCGAACTGGGCATCTCCGGGATGCTCCAGCCCTTCACGCCCTCGATCCACACCTTGTCGCCGTCGCGTTTCACGTTCGCCGCCAGCCTGTGCAGCCGTCGGGTCCTGCCTCTTCTCCGCCATGATGGGTTCTCCTTGCTCGCGTACACCCTTGGTCGCCGCAACCTCCGCTGGGGCCGTCTCGGTCCGTTCGATCACGCAGATGCGGTGGTTGTCCGCATCCAGCGCCCACAGCTGCCGGCCGTCCCACGCCAGCCCGTCGGCTGAGCCCGCGAACGGTCTCTCGCCACAGGCCAGGTAGCGGCCTTCAAGGTCGCTCTTGATGATGTATGGGCTCCAGCCGTCGATGGTCCACACCGCGTCGCCCGCCGGGGCAATCGCGATCGACAACGGACCTGCCATACGCAACATCTGGCGCTCCTCCGGCCTGGCGGGATCGACGCTCACGATCGCGCCGGAGTAGGAATCCACGACCCAAATGCGCGCACCGACCTGGGCCACGCCGGCCATATGCATGGTTTCCAGCGGCCAGGTCTTCGGATTGTCGAACGAAATCGTCTGCAGGACCTTCCCGTTGCCGGCGTCCAGCTTGTAAAGCAACAGCGAGTCCTTGGTCCATGGCTTGCCCGTGGTGTACGCCAGCGCGCCGTCCCAGACGCCCAGGCCCCGGCCCGTGCCATCCGGCAGCGGCACGGACTTTATCACGTGGCCGTCCTCCGACGAAATCGCCAGTGCGAGGTTCGCCTGTCGCTCGCACGTCCACAGTTGCCGGCCGTCCCATGCCAGTCCCCAGACCTTGCCTTCGGGCGCGGGGATCGACCGGACGATCCGCCAGTCCGGCGGCAGCGGCGGCTTCTTGCGTAGGTCTTCCAGCAGCCCGTGCTTGGCGAGGGCCCGCAGGACGACGAAGCTGTGGTTGCCGAAGATGTGCAGGTTCCAGCTGTCCCACCCGCCGTTGGGGTCCTGGCCGCGAAGGATCAGCGGGATCTCCTTCTGGACGATCCGCCGTGCGGCCGGCCGGTCGATGTACCCCGCGCAATCGAGCAGCCCGCAGGGGTCGCGGTACGCCAGGCAGCCCGACGGCTCGATGTTCTTTTCGATCCACTCCAGCCCCGCGTCGACGGCGGCCGTCGTGTCGACGACGTTGCGCCCCGCCCACAGCGTCTTGATGAACCCCTCCGGTGTCCACGGGCAGCCGACGGCCGGGCCGATGTACTCGGCCGGGTGGATGGCCAGGAAGGTGAGGGCCTCCCAGACCTCGGGCAGGTCGCCACGCCCCATCAGGCACAGGGCGCGGGTCTCGTCAACCCCCAGAAGCTCGCCCTTCTGGTACCAGGCCTTCTCGTATTGGCCTTCGTGGAACAGGCGGACGATGGCATCGGCCGCCCGCCGGGCCGCATCGGTGTCGGGCGACAGGCCCAACTCCAGCGCCGCGGTCAGCTGCTCGGCCGTGGACCGCGAGGTCTTGCCGAACGAGCCGTCCGGGGCCTGCTTGGCGAGGATCTTGTCGATCGCGGCCTGCAGGATCTCCTTGTCGCCGGCCGCTGGGCGGTTCAGCACAAACGTGCGGACCTTGGCGGCCTCGACGGAGGTGCCCCTCTCCACGTATTGCATCGGGTCGTAGCGGAATCCGTGCTTGGCTTGGCTGTTGGATGCAGTCGCCATCTTCTTGGTGTCCTCCACCGGGGAAACAGGTTTCGCGGGCGCCGATTTTCGCTGGGCCGCCGTCGGCAGCCCCAGACAGCCGATCAGCGCCAGGGCTGCCACCGATGCCAGTCCCAGCCCCAGGGTCATCCGTCCTGTCCGCCCGTCCAGGATCCGCCGGACCCGCCGCCCCAGGTTCGACTCGGTGGCTGCGAACGTGTTGACCAGCAGCCGCCGGGTGAGCCCCCCGTTGAACTCCGCCACCCGCACCAGGCTGTCCGCGTAGGCAGCCGAGCCGCCGTATACCGCGATCACCGCGTCGTCGCAGGCCGCCTCCGCCTCGCGCCGCATCGCCCGCCCGCACAGCCACATCACCGGGTGGAAGAACAGCACCATCTCCGCCAGCCGCTGCACCAGCAGCAGGAGGTTGTCCCAGCGGCGGACGTGACAGAGCTCATGCGCGACGATGAACCGCAGCTGCGTCTGCGACAGGCCCCTGGCCAGCGGCTCGGGCAGCAGGATCACCGGCCGCCAGAATGCCTGCCAGCACCGGCCCGTGCCGGACCTCGGAAATGGCGATGTCCGCTTGCCGCCGCACGCCCATCTGGCTGGCTACCTGCCGCACCATCGCCGGCAGCAGCCCCTCCCGCTGCACCACGGCGGTACTCCGCAGGAAGACGACGTACGCCCATCCCACCACCATTCGCAGCGCAAAGGCCACCGCGACAGCCAGCCACGCCAAGGCCAATACGCCCCGGCGGTCCAGTTGCCGCCACAGCGGCGGTGCTGCCACTGCGGTCAGTTCCGCCTCGCCCGCGGGCCTGCCGTATCTGCCGTAACTCCAGGTGCCGCGCGCGCCGAGGCTCGGTTGGTAGGCGCCCATCCTTTCGGGGGCCGCCGGCGCCACTATCTGTACCTTCTGCGGCGTGAGGAACCAGTACAAGGACACGGGCGAGGCCACCAGCATCGTTGCGACCGGTTTGGCCAGTACCAGGCACCAGAACAGGTGCCGCACGGCAGGCGACCGCACGCGCAGCAGCCGCAGCGCCACCCACACCACCGCCGCCAGCACTGCCAGCTCCACGCTCAACCGCCACAGATGGTCACCCAGCCACCCGCCCAGGGCGCTCAGGGTCTCGATCAGGGGAATCATGGATTCACCTCCCGCGGCGACTGCCCCGCCAGCTTCCGCTCGACCTCCCGCCGGATCTTCCGCATCTCGTCGGGGCCCATCCGGTCACTGGCCAGCAGGTGGCTGACCATGGCGGCCGCCGAACCGGCGAAGAAGCGCTCCATCACCTCGCCGACGCTCGACCTGGCCGCCTGCTCGCGCGAGACGACCGGGCGGTAAACGTCCGTCCGCCCGAGTCTGTGCGTCTTGAGGAAGCCCTTCTCCCGCAAGATCCGCATCATCGTCAGGACGGTGTTGTAGGCCATGGGACGGTCGGCCTCGAGGTGATCCTTCACCTGCCGGACGGTCGCTGAACCCAGCTCCCACACGGCCTCCATAACCTGTGCTTCCAACGGCGTGAGCCGCCGGGCCTTGGCTTGTGGCATGATCTGATCGCTCCTGGGACTTCCACCAACTAAGAGATTAGTTGCTAGAAGCATACCACACGATCTGCAGGAACGTCAACTAAGAGTTTAGTTTGTTTTTCGCGGGCCGGTCGGCAGTTACTGAAGACAGGGCGGGGGATGCCTGCAAGTTGTGAAATATGCATGACTTGCAGGGCGTAACCGGATCCCTGCAGATCTGCGGCCAGGCGTTCACCAACAACCGCGGCCTGGTGCTCCTGGCGGGTCGCACCTGCTTCAGCGCGGGCCGTGCCGGACGCGGGAGATTGGCGATGGCCGCAGTTCCTACCGCGGATGACGGCGCCGGCTGGCCAGCAACGTCCCCAGGACAAGCAGCGCCAGGCTGGCCGGTTCGGGGAGAACGCCGATGATGGGGTAGTGGCTAGAGCCCATGTAGTAACCCACTACGTAGTCGCCGGAGATGCCGGTGATTACCGTCGGTGAGCCTGGATAGTCGATGTTGGTGAATGTGCCGGTGGCGATATCATAGACGGCGGAATGATTACTGACCCCAGTCTGGTAGTGCTCCACGACCGTGGTACCCGAGATGGCATATGCGACTGTGGTCCCTCCGCGCGCCCGGGTAGCTGGGCAGGGCCGTCCAGGTGACTCCGTTAAACAGGAAGGGGTAGTTGCTGGAGCCGAGACCATAGCTCCCGACGATGTTGCCGCCGTAAATGCCCGTCGCCGACATGCCCGTTGCACCGGGGAACTGCAGGGCCGTCCACGTGCCGCTGTCATACAGGAAAGCGCCCCCAACGCCGCTTCCGACGATCCGAGTCCCGCAGATCCCCTGTGGGGACGTGATCCCCCCGCCGGGAAACCAGTCTATGCTGGTCCATGTGGTCCCGTCATAGATGAACCCATGCGTCGTCAGGCCGACATCCTTGTAGGAGCCGACGATGGTATTGCCCCAGATGCCGTTCACATTCATCGTGGTAGCACCCGGGTACTGGAGGGACGTCCACGTGGTGCCATCGTACAGGAAGCCCAGCTTGACATTGTTGCTGTCAGTGTAGGTGCCGACGATCTCGTTTCCCCAGATCCCACACGGTGAGGTGAGGCTGCCCCCCGGGTACTGCGGAAACGCCGTGTAAGTCACGCCGGCACTTGCCGTGCCTGCGGACGCCGCCAGGATCAGAGCGGACAGGAGAAGGCAGAACCGGATCGTCTTCATGTCGATGCCCTTGCTTGTGAACCAACTTCGGGAACCAAATGGACCACGGCACGCCCAGACCAGGAGAATGTGGGCGCACACGTACTGGGATGCACCTCACGACTCTATAGCACGATTCGTGCCATATGCCGGTTCCCCCCCGCCCGGCAAGGGACTCGGAATCTCTAAAACTTGAGATGGCAGCACGTTACACGGTTCGAGAAAGTGTTTCGGCCAGACAGCGCCATCAGGCGGCGGTGTTGCTCCAGTGCAACATGAGGCACAAAGGTGTTCACGTAGTGCAACAGGATGAGATGCACAAGCCCGGCATGCCGGGCCGGCCCATAGGGTCGTTGCCTGCCGGATCTGCGACGCGAAGTCCTGGCAGGGCTTCTCCACGCACGGCTGCCTCTGGTTGGGGAACTGCTGCTCCTGGCGCAGGCGTGCATACCCCGCAGGCGCGGCACCCGGCTTGTTCCTGGCTACCCAGTCCTCGGTACTCGGAACCTATGCTGTCGTTGCGCTTACTGCGGCCACCAGCCCACGAAGGTCAGCAGGTCGATCACGTCAACCGAGCCGTCCGCGTTGAAGTCGCACAGCGGATCGTACGCCCGGTCCTCGCCGCAGGTCATGCCGAAACTGTCCACGAACGTCAGCAGGTCGATCACGTCCACCCCGCCGTCGCCGTTGATGTCTCCCGGCACCGGCGTGACCAGGTCGCTGATCACCAGCATCGGCCGGTAGGGGCTGCTGCCCGAATCGCCCGAGTAGAAGCGGTCCTGGTTGTTGAGGTTCTCGTCCGTGCACCGGACGCACCAGCCGTAGTTGGTGCTCGGCACGGCCTTCCAGGCCTGCACGCGGGCCGTGCAGTCGAAGGGGTACCAGACGTTGACCAGTGTGCCCTGCTTGGGGCTCGTGCCGTCGGGGGGCGACAGGAAGTCCCCGCCGGCCGTCGTCCAGCTCACGCCCGTAGCAGACAGGGCCCAGGTGATCTGCGTCTCGTTCCAGTCGCGGGTCAGGGGGTAGATACCGTAGAAGCCGGTCGTGCCCTTGCGCCCGTGGAATCCCAGGCGTACAGCGAGAACGTCGCCTTGCGCACGACCATGTCAGCCGGGAGCCCCGACAGGTCGAACCGGACGAACGCCCGCTGGATGTTCGCGGTCGCCCCGCCCGAGGCATAACCGCAGATCGTCAGCTTGTCGGAGTTGGTGCCGCCGCCCAGGCCGGCGATGTAGGCGTCGCGCGTGCCGGTGTAGACTGTTCAGCCCGCGCTGCAGGACCTTCTCGCCGTACACCGATGACGTGACTGCCGGGCAATTCGAGATCTCCGACACGTTTGCCGGGGTCGCCTCGTCGCTGCTCTTGATGGCGAAGTAGTACGTGGTGTTGGCAGCCGGCAGCGTGACTGTGAAGGTCTCCGTCTGCCCCGGGGTCTTGGGGGCCGCCAGGCCCGTCACCGCCGTGGCCGCCGCGAAGTTGGCCTCCGTGATCGGGCTGGTACTGTAGCGCAGACTGTACGCCGTGGCGGCAAAAGGCCCGCTGCCGCCGTAGCCGTAGTCAGCCGGGGCGGTCCACGTCAGGTCGACGCTCTTGGCGGTCTTGGAGGGCGTGCCCATGAGGTTGCCGATCCACTGCGGGGGCGTCACATCCGGCGGGGCGGTGGCAATCTGCAGGACGTTCGACAGCGGCGAGCGGTTGCCGCCGTTGTCGATGGCCTTGATGGCGATCCAGTACGTCGTGCTCCCCGTCAGGCCCGTCAGGGTGAAGGTCTCCGCCCCGCCCGGCGCCTTGGGTGTCGGCTCGCCGGTGGCCTGCGTTGCGGCAAGGAACGTGGCGTCGTCGATGATGGCGCTGGTGCTGTAGCGCAGGTCGTAGGAGGCGAAAGTCCCCAGGCTGCCGTCATCGATCGCGGTCCAGTTCAGCACCGCCTTGTTGAAGCCCACCGCGCCGTTGCTCAGGTCCGTGATGCGGGCCGCAGCCGGCGTGGAGACGCTGATGACGTTGCTCAGCGGCGAGGTGTTGTTGCCCTTGTCGACGGCCTTGATGGCGAACCAGTACGTCGTGCTGCCCTGCAGGTAGAGCACCGTGAAGGTCTCCGTCGTGCCCGAGATCTGCGGGGCCGGGACGTTGTTGACCTTCGTAGCGGCACTGAACGTCGCATCGTCGACGATGGGGCTCGTGCTGTAGCGGAGGTCATACGCCATGGCCGTGCCGACCGCGCCGTCGTCGCCCGAGGCGACCCAGGTCAGCGGGACGCGGGCCGAACCCGGCGTGCCGTTGAGTGCCAGACCTGTGATCTGCCCCGGCGGAACGAGGTCCACCGGCGGCGGCGTGACCTCCATCAGGATGTACTCGGTCCGGGGGACCTTCGCCCCGCCGGTATTGATGGTGAATGTCGACGGGCTGGCGGCGAACCAGCCTTCATACTGCTTGTCGACGGTCCAGTCGGTGGTACCGTATTCCTTCCACTTGTACACGACGTGGATGACGTTGTGGCTGGTCTGCAACTCCGCCGCGTTGTCAAACGTCAGCGTCAGGTTGTTGATGCCCTGGTCCAGGTACGGCATGCCGCCCTTGTTGTGCTCGAAGATGGGGCTGATGACCAGGTTGGACACGCCGGCATCGGTCTTGGTGGTCGTCGCCTGCAGTTCGATCTTCACCCACAGGCTGTACTTGCCGTAAGCGTAGGTGCGGGCGTTGAGATTGCTCAGCGTGGTGGTGCCGGTGGCGGCGTTGTCCCAGATCTTGGTGAAACCGGACGTCCCGTTCGTGCTGGAGACCCAGATCCGGTTGATGTCGCCGGCTGCGTTCTTGAAGAACGTGCCGCTGATGTTCAGGTCGGTGAAGTAGTACGGGCTGACGATCTGGAAGACGGCATTTGCCAATGAGCCGGTGGCCGCCGTGTGCAGGTCGGGCGTCAGGCCGTCGCTGCTGTAGGTGGCGATGTTGGCGGAACTCAGCAGGCTGGCCTGGTAGCCGGCGCTGCGGAAGTCCGGGGCCAGGGCGTACGTGCCGTTGGCCCAGCGGCGGTAGGTCGTGCCGTACGTAATGCCGATGGCGGCGTTGCCAGCCGTGTCGAGCTTGTACGGCTCCCAGTACAGGATGTTGACGGTGTCCTTGTAGTCGTTGCTGGCTTCATGGTGGTAGGGGGGCGTGGTGCTCGTGCTGGGCCACTGGTTGGCCCAGGATTCCCACGTCCGCTTGAGACTCTCGCCCAGCCGCAGGTCCAGGTTCATCGAGTAGGCCGTCGGCGAATTGCCCGGGTCGCCCAGGATGTTCCAGGTGTCGGAACCGGTGGCGAAGTAGTCCGGGGTGTCGCCGCACAGCAGGAAGCCGGGGCACTGGCGATTCTCAGCCACCGCGTTGAGCACCAGGTTGTGGTCGGCGTGGACCTCGGCCATGCTGACGATGTAGCGCGGGGTCGTCCGGCTCCAGACGTAGTACGTGGTCATCGTGTCCAGGCAGTGCCACTTGCCGCTGCCGGCCGGATACTCGATCTCCCAGATCGTGTGCCCGCCGCTGGCGATCGTGATCACCCGCGAGTGCAGGCCCATGGCTGTCAGGACGGCCGAGTTCATGCCGGCATGGCTGCCGCACAGGGCCCAGCCGAAGACGTTCATCTGGTGGACCACGTCGCGGTTGTCCGGCGGCATCTCGCCCCAGTGGTACAGCCGCCGTTTGAAGTTGTTGTACTCGTTGATGGCGCGGGTCTCGATGTCCGAGGCGCTTGGAGCGACCACCCCGCTGGGGGTGTAGTTCTTGTCGAACGTCGCCGCCATCGACTGCAGGGTGTGGCAGTCCGCGACGCGATCGTTCGTGATCCACGGATTGTGTACCGTGACGGGTTGGATCGGGTCAGCGGTGGCCGGCATCGACGCGGCCACAATCACTGACAAGCCAAACCACGCCAGTGCAAGGACACTAGTGCGCTTCATAGCGTTTCCCCTGGCTCATGCGGAAAGAGTTGACCGGCGCAAGGCAGACAAGCCGGCGCCTCCTGCCGCCATTCTAACAGGATCGCCGTCATGGAGTAAAGGATTTGTCTCCTGTTCGAGGGAACATTTTCTAAGTGCTGAAGGCTTGGGATGTTACGTGGTCCTGTCCAGACTGCCCGCATCTCGTTACCCCTCGTTCGGGACTGTGCGAGGCCGATCACCAGACCGAGCACAAGGCCGGTCCGGACTGTGCCGTCCCTCCGCGGCCGCGCTGTCCCTCCATATAGGTAAAGGCCTCGGGTGGCTTCGCTTTTGGGGGCAAGACGGGGCCGGCAGAGATGAGGATGGCCGGCAAGGGTCAGGCCGGCCGGGGGTTATGGCGATGCGAAAAAAGTTGTAGTCGTGCCGGCGGATGGCAGGATGGGCAAAACGGGCTGGGCGGGCCGGGTGATGCGGACGATGGTTCGACGTGCACGGCCGAGCGGTGATACGGACGATGGTTCGACGGCCCGAATGGTCGGGTCCGGCATGCGCTGGGCAGGCGCGGGCCGGTCCGTGCAGGCACATTGCAGGCAGTTGCGCAGCCCGTTTGCGTACAGCGCCATCCCTAGGGTGGATGCCCGGGTGCATCCAGGTACAGTGCATTCGGACGGCGAGCGATTACGGGGGATATTCCTGACACCTTTTCTCCTTGGCAACCTGACCGATGACGGGCTCTACGTGTACGGGTATGATGCATGGAACCGGACGAAGAAAGGTGTCGGACGAAGAAAGGGACGAAGAAAGGTGTCGGACGAAGAAAGGTGTCGGGATGAGTTTCCATCGCGGCTGGGAACCTGACGGATGACGGGATCTACGTTTACGGACCGAGAAATGAGTAATGTCCCCATTATCTACGTTTACGGACCGAGAAATGAGTAATGTCCCCATTATCCATTATACGTACGAGCCTGCTCCTGTGGAGTTGCCTCCGATCCCCTGGTGGGTACCCATTTTGCTGGGTGTAAAGAACGCAACGTTCATTGGTCTGGGCTCGACTCTGATGTTGATCAGCGGGGATACGGGGCCGACGCCGTTGCCAGACATAGGCCCATACTCTCCGCCGGTGGAGATACCCTCTGAGCTCTTGGATGGGTCATCCGGGCAGGCACCCCCAAACAGTGTGGCGGGTGGAGACGAGTGCAAGTGCGAGAAGAGGCACCCGAAATGGCCCCAGTGCCCGGACCCGACACCACTGGCAGCTTCTGAGGTCGCGGAGCTCGCCCCCAAGCCGCCGCCAGGTTGGACCATGAGTGTCGGGAACTGCGGCCCCAGGAAAAGCGGGAGAGGCGTCGCTGATCCTGGCAAGTGCCCTGGCAGCGAAGGAGTTCGTATCCAGTGCACAATCACGTACACAGACCCAACTGGCAAGCAGTTCAAGCGAGACTGGGGTGTGTACAAGTGCAAGTGCTGCTTCAAGGGCTTTGAAGGCGACTACTACAACGCGGAAACCCACTTCGCGGCAGGACGAAACGAACCCTGGAAAGATCCGGAGCGTTAGCATCCGGGTTCCAATGCCACTACGCGCCTATACGTACCAGCGTTGAGAGGCTCGGAGACAGCAATGCCAAGCGTCATACAGATTGTGGGACGCCCGCAAATAGACAACTATGACTGCCTGCTCAGGGTTGCTCTTGGGGAACCGTACAAGACATATTACGTCACGTGCGATTTCAGTGTCGAGATGAAGGACTTACGCGTGACCTGCGTGCACATGCTGCAGGGATACTTTCTCTTGCGGTTCGTAGATGAGGTCGAAGCGCCTGTACCAGGGTAGGACCAACACTGCAACCCTGCGCAACTGGGACACCATGGAAGTCGTCCGGCTGTATCAGCTCAGGAATGAGAAGGGCCGCATCTTCTATGACTTTCGAATAGGGAGCATGACAAGTATTACTTTCACTGATTGGACTGGCGAACCTGAGGATGCTGCTTTGAGTCCGCGAGAGACCGACCCGGGCGGCGTCCGTATCATAGGGCATAGGCTGGAGACCGACAGGCCCCAGTTGCAGGAATTGGTGGATTCCCTGCGAGAGTATCTCCGATCCAGTGCGATTTCCACCGAATACAAGTAAGATCGAGACCGAGAGGAGCACGGGTACCAAGCAGGGCTCGGTGGGCTTGGGGACGGTGATGGGTCCGGCCTCCATCACCTGCGTCCGCTTCAAGTACGGCTACGATCCGGCTGGGACCGGCTCGGTCACGCAGGTGATCGGCGACGACACCTTCGGGCCGTCGGCCCTGAACGTCCAGCCGGTCTACGATCCGGCTGGCAACCTGACCGATGACGGGATCTACGTGTACGGGTATGATGCCTGGAACCGGCTGGTCAGCGTGAAGCGTAAGGCGGCGGGTGCGGGCGACGCCTATGCAGCCGTGGCGACGTACCGCTACGACGGGCTGGGCCGGCGGATCTACAAGAAGGTGGCCAACAGCGGCAGCCTCAACGGCGAGCAGTACTTCTACTACAACAACAGGTGGCAGCTGCTGGAGGTGGACAACGGCTCGGGCGCAGCGCGGCAGCAGTTCGTCTGGGGCACCAACTACATCGGGGGGTCCGTCGGGGACATCACTCGTTTCCTGGACTCACGTCGCCAGGATGATTCTGCCATAGCCTTTTGAAGAGCACACGTCAGCCGCGTGGGTCGAGTTGGTCCGGCAGTGCCGACCTGACAGGTCTACGCTGGGTAGGCGGGGGTGAATACCTCTGTCCGGACACCAGCTTGGTCATGCGAGACGGCTGCCCGGTGGCCGTGGCGGTTCGAGAAGGCTTCAACTGCCTGGCGTTCCTGGCGGGACGGCAACGACAACGGCTTGCGCTTTTCACGTCGGTCCGACAGCAACGGCAGGATTCCTCACCCCCGCGGAGGTCTCATCTACTTCCGACATTTGGAGGGGGTTCGGAATGACAACCACGACGACAAGGGATTCCCTCCCTTACGGTCGGGTCTCGCGAAGAACAATGGATACCATCGCTGGCGCGTCGGGCTCATGAACGGCGACGGAAACAACCCCTTACCACCGCGGTGCGTTATCTCTTGTTCCACATGATGATGTCCTGGATCGTCAGGAAGATGAACGCCCCCAGGATCATCGCCAGGCCGATCACCTGGGTGACCATCTGCACACGGACCGAGAGCGGCTTGCCCTTGATCTTTTCGATCAGCAGGAACATGAAGTGCCCGCCGTCCACGATCGGGAAGGGCAGGAAGTTCACCACCGCGAAGTTGGCTGACAGGAACGCCAGGAAGTAGAGCAGGTGCGCCAGCCCGCTCTCGGCCACCTGCGTGCCGATCCGCATGATGCCGACAGGCCCCGACAGGTGCTCCACGCCGATCTGCTGGCTGAAGAGCATCTGCTTGATGGTGATGTACATATTGATCAGGAAGTACCCGGTGTTCTTGATGCCCCACCAGGCGGCCACAGCCGGGTTGCTGGTCTTCAGCAGGTCGCGCTCGGCGAACGTCTGGAACGGCTCGAGGAACCAGACGTGCATGTACCAGGGGTCGGCCATGTCCGGGGTGACGTCGACCATCTTGCGGTATGTCTTTTCGCCGATCAGGTACTCCACCTCGACCTGCTTGCCAACGGCGGCCTTGAGCGCCGCCCGGGCCCCCTCCCACATGCTGACGCTGTACTCCTGCGGCTGGCCCTGCGCATCGGTCGCTTTGACGGTCTTGGCGCCGTCGATCGATACGATCACGCTGTCCGGCCATGGCGTGAGGCCCAGTTCCGCCTGCAGGCTCCGCGGGATCGTGATCTGGCCGGTCCGCTCCTGCTGTGGCGCCCGCGTGTTCACGTACGTCAGCGGCACGGTCTTGCCGTTGTTCCGCTTGAGCTGCTCGATCAGTTCGTACCAGTTGGAGACCGGCGCGCCGGCCACTGCCGTGATCCGGTCGTCCTCGGTCAGTCCGGCCCGGGCCATCGCGCTGTCCGGCAGCACCTGCGCCATCGCCAGGCTCATCTCGTCGACCTCGCCCCGGTAGAGGATGCCCGGGTTCGGCTGCCCGTTGCCGCTCCAGCTGAAGGGCTTCTCCGGCCGGATGAACAGAGGCTTGCCAAGGACCTGCCCGTTGCGCTGGACGCGGACGACCTGGTCCGTGTCCGGGTATTTGGCGATGTTGTCGGCGATCTGTTCCCAGGTCGGGTTGCGAATGCCGTCCCACTCGAGGATGACGTCGCCCGGCCTCAGGCCCGCCCGCCAGGCCGCTCCCGTGCTCGGGACCTCTTCGACCCGGATGCGCGGCACGGCGCCCAGCAGGTTCGGCTTCTTGGTCGGCAGCATCACGATCCGCGCCCGTCGCTGGACCGTGACCTCCTTCGTCTCTTCCCCCACCTGGTTGCCGGCGGCATCGAGTGTCGGCACCTTCCGCTTGACGGTGATGGATACGGGCTTGCCTTCGGCGACGGCGATGGCCATGATTACCTTGTTGATGTCAGGGGCGGGCTTGCCATCCAGGCCGACGATCTCATCGTTGAGTTGCAGGCTGGTTGTCACCGTTGGGGCCGCCCGACCAGCCGGCGTCTGCGATGGTGGAGCTCTGCGGATTGCCGATGCCGATCTGGCGGAGCTGCTCGACCGTGTTGTACTCCGGCGCGACCTCCACGTTCCGCATTCTGGCCGTTGTTCTCGATCTCCATGTGCATCACGCTGTCGGGGTTGGACAGGGTGATCCGCATCATGACATCCGACCATTCGCGGGTTGGGTGGCCGTCGATCGAGACGATCCGGTCGCCCGGGCGAATTCCCGCGCGGAACGCGGGCTTGTCCGGCAGGACCAGCCCCACCTTCGCCGGGATCACGTCCATGCCGATCATGAAGGCGATCATGAAGAACACCGCCGCGAACACGACGTTCATGAACACCCCAGCCGAGACGATCATCATCCGCTGGCCGACCGGCTTGTTGCTGTAGGACCGGGGGTTTTCCTTGACGACCAGTTCGCCGGTCTTGTCGACGGCGAAGTCCTCCTGGCCGAGCATCTTCACGTACCCGCCCAGGGGCAGGGCGTTCAGGGCGTAGCGCGTCTCCCCGCGGGTGAAGCCCGCCAGCTCCTTGCCGAAGCCGATGGCGAACTTCTCCACGCGGACGTCACACCACTTGGCTACCAGGAAGTGCCCCAGCTCGTGCACGAAGATGACCAGGGACAGGCCCACGAAGAACAGGGCGAACATGCCGATCTTGCCGAGGCTGAAGGCTGCCAGAAAGGTGGTCGCCACTGCGAGTGTTTCGGTCGCCAAAACGATTTCTCCTGGAACGATGCGTCAGGTCCGCCGACGCTCACGCAACCCACTCCTGCAAATCGGGTTGCGGCAAAAGTCCTACGCTTCCGCTGGTGTAAGGTTCAACTGCGATTGGCCTGTGCAGTTCGCTAGCCACCAGTGACTAGCCACTCACCACTCCCTTGCAGCACACTCCCAAGAGGCCTGCCGTCTCTCGCCGGGCCCATGCATCCGCCGCGAGAAGCCCCTCGAGTGTGTCCGCACTGCCGATGCTATGCCCAGTGAGCACTTGGCGGACAGTCGGCACGATCTTTCCGAAGGGAATTTGCCCCGCCAGAAACGCCTCCACCGCGACCTCGTTGGCCGCGTTCAGTACCGCACCGCTGGTCCCGCCCTTGCGGACCACCTCGTAGCCCAGGTCAATGGCCGGGAATCGCTCCACGTCCGGCGGCTCGAAGTTCAGTTGCCGCAAGCTGTAAACATCCAATACTTTCGCCGGCCCAGCCATTCGTTTCGGGTACGTCAATGCATACGATATCGGCACTCGCATGTCCGGCGAAGACATTTGCGCCAGAAAAGATCCATCCCTGAACTGCACGATCGAGTGGATGACCGATTCGGGATGCACCAACACCCGCACCTTCTCGGTTCCCAGATGAAACAGACGGCACGCCTCCACAATCTCCAAGGCCTTGTTCATCATCGTGGCCGAGTCGACCGTGATCTTCTGCCCCATCCGCCAGGTGGGGTGGGCCAGGGCTTCTTCCACCGTCGCCTGCTCCATCCGCTGGCGGGACCACTGCCGGAACGGCCCGCCGCTGGCCGTCAGGTACACCCGCAGCACCTCGTCCTTCTGCCCGCTCTGCATCGCCTGGAGCAGGGCCGAGTGCTCGCTGTCGATCGGCAGGATCTCCGTGCCGTGGCGGTCGGCCTCAGCCAGGATCAGTGGTCCAGCCACCACCAGCGGCTCCTTGTTGGCGATGGCCACCCGCTTTGCCCGCTGCACCGCCGCAAGGGTGGCATAGAGCCCAGCCACGCCGACGATGGCATTGACCACGATGTCCGCCTGGACCTTACAGACCAGGTCCGCCGCCGAGTTCATGCCGACGGACAGCGGGCATCCAGCCGGCAGGTGACCCCGCAGGACCTCCCCGGCCTGTGCATCCACCAGCGACACTGCCTCCGGACCGAACTGCCGCGCCTGTTCGGCGAGCAGCTGCCAGTTCCCCCCAGCCGCCAGGCCTGCCACGGTGAACTGCTCCGGCAGGGCGGCGATCACGTCCAGCGTGGCCCGGCCGATCGAGCCGGTGGAACCCAGTATGATGACGCGTTGTCTGTCCATAGACCGGGCACTATATGAGCCCGCTGGTAGCCTTTCAAGCCGCGCGCCAGGCCAGCCATGTCACGAGGTGCACCCCGGCCATGTGGCCCTTGCCGCTCCTGTCGACAACCGGCACTCGCTTTGATCCGTTATCCGTTACCCCTTACCCGTAACTCGTAGCCTGTTACCCGACGCTTGTCCTTGGCCGATGATCCCTATGCATCTATAATCCGACGCGGCGTGCTAACAGGGATCGGAAAGCCGGATGACCGTGAATCTCCTACAGACCAAGACCTTTGGCGTGGTAAGGGAAACGCGACACCTGCCCAACGGCCAGAGCGTCGAAAAGACCTTCGTTGCCCACCCTGGGGGCGTGGTCCTGATGCCTCTCCTGGACGAGTCCACGCTCCTGATGGTCCGCAACTACCGGGTGACCCTGCGGGAGTGGTTGTGGGAGCTGCCAGCCGGCACTCTGGAACCCCCCGAGTCGCCCCGGGAGTGCGCCGCCCGTGAGCTTCGGGAAGAGACCGGCTATGAGGCGGGCCGGATCGACCCGTTCATCGAGTTTCGCACGGCCCCGGGTTTTTGCGACGAACTGCTCCGCGTCTTCGTGGCCCGCGACCTGCGGCACGTCGGCCAGGACCTGCGGTCCGATGAGTGCATGACCGTCGAGAGAGTCCCGCTGGCCGAGGCCGTCGACCGCGCCTGCAGCGGCGAATTCAAGGACGCCAAGACGATCGCAACATTGTGCGCCTGGGCCCTCAGGCGGGGGCAGTCATGAGCTGGCGCGACAGACCGTATTCCGGCGGGCAGTCCGGCGGCTTCGGCGGCGGGGGGCTCGGTTTCCTGCGGCCCACGCCCGTCGCCCTGGGCATCATCATCGTCTGCGTGGCCGTGTTGCTGCTGGAGGTCATCACCCGCCGCCAGGGAGAGCCGTTGATCTATTGGGGCGCCCTGAAGCTTCCGCCGGCTGCCCCGTTGTGGCAGGTCTGGCGATGGGTGACCTACCAGTACCTGCACGACCCGTACGGCCCCGGCCATATCTTCTGGAACATGCTGGGCGTGTTCTTCTTCGGGCCGCCCCTGGAGAAACTGTGGGGGAGCCGGAAGTTCTTCCTGTTCTACACCTTCTGCGGGATCGTTGCCGGCCTGGGCTTTGCGATCATCCAACTCGTGACGCATCCCGGCGGCGCGTTGCTCATCGGCGCCAGTGGCAGCATCCTGGGTTGCCTGGCTGCGTGTGCGATCCTTTTCCCGTCGATGAGCGTCATCCTCGTGCTCTTCCCCGTGCCGATCCGCGTGGCAGCCGCCATGTTCGCCGTCCTGTTCAGCCTGTACATCATCATGGCAGGCGAGCTGTCGCAGGCAGCCCACCTGGCTGGCATGGGCGGGGCCGCGCTGTGGATCTGGGGCGAACGTCGCCTTCCCGCCATGCAGCTGCGTCGTCCGCGCGAGGGCGCCTGGCAGCGTAAGATGCGCGAACTGGCCGAGGACGACCAGAAGGTCGACCGCATCCTCGACAAGATCCGCAGGCAGGGGATGGCTAGCCTCTCCTGGTGGGAAAAACGCTTCCTCCACAAGGCCACCGAGCGGCGAAGGCAGTTCGACGAGCAGCAGAGCCGGAGGTACTGATATCGCTTCACCGATCGCATGTCTTGCGTTTCCCAGTGTCCCATACTGGGACCGCCCAACGATCCCCATGTCCGGCAATGCATTGCCTTCCGACAAGACGGTCCCAACCGCTTGCCTGAGGAGCCTGAGCGGGATGTTTGAGTTATTTCCGGCTCACCAAATAGTGGAAACAACGGTTCCCACACCTAAGCTACCTCTTGATACGTCTTATTCCCGGCGCTGAGGCCCGCAGTCCCAGTCTTGAGCTGTGGGAAGTTCTCAAGGCGGTTGGCTTGGAAAAGGTAATTGCTGTAACGAAGGTTGATAGGTTGGAACTCCGCGTACTAGTCCTCACCCCGCTCGAGCAGGAAGGGCGGCAAGTACGTGGCCTGCTGAGCGAGGCCGGTATAGGGGTCGAGCTCTGTACGGACACAGCCGACCTGTGTACACGGCTTCGAGAAGGTGCGGGCGCCCTGATCGTCGACGGCAGTGTGGTCCAGCCTGGCGACGCGTGTCCGCTGAAGCAGATGCTGCGGACTGTGCCTGCCGGGTCGCGCCTGTCCGTACTGGTCATTGATGGCGGACACGCGGAAGTGACGGACTGGCATGCGAACCTGGAGCAATTGGGTGAGCTCGCCAGCATCGTCCCGCTCGATCGCCCCCTTCGGCTGCCGATCCTCCTGGCGGCCGTGCGGTCAGCCCTGTCCGCCCGCAAGCGGCAATACGAGGTCCGCGACGAGCTGCTGGCCCATCAGCGCAGCGAGGAGCGCCTGCGTGAGGACCAGGAGCACTTCCGTACGCTGACCGAGCATATGCAAGCCAGCTACGGCATCGTTCAGGGCGAGCGGTTCGTCTATGCCAACCAGTACTTCGCCGACATGAGCGGGTATACGGTGGCCGAACTCCGCCAGATGAGCTTCCCCAGCTGGTTCACCCCGACTTTGAGCCCATGATGCGCAAGCGCGCCCGCCTGCGCCAGGCGGGTCAGCCCGTTCCCAACCACTACGACTTCAAGATGATCACGAAGAGCGGCCAGGCGCGATGGGTCGATTTCTCCGTCGCCCCGATCCTCTATCGCGGCACGCCCGCCATCATCGGTACCGGTTTTGACATTACCGACCACAAGCGGGTCGTCGAGGCATTGCGCGAGAAGGAGAACCTCCTGCATCTGGCCCAACAGGCCGGGAGGGTCGGCACCTTCCAGTGGGACATCCGAACCGGCGCGGTGGAGTGGTCGCCCGAACTCGAAACACTTTACAACCTCAAGCCCGGCGCCTTTGGCGGTACCTACGAGGCCTGGGCCGCCCTGGTCCACCCGGAGGACTGGCCCGAGGCGGACCGGCGGTTTCGTGAGGCGCTCCATACCGGCCAGTTTGACGCCGAGTGGCGGATGATCGCTTCTGATGGATCGGTACACTGGCTCGCGGCCAGAGGGTGGGTCCTGAAGGATGCCCACGACAAGCCCGTCCGCATGGTCGGCATCAACATCTGTATCACCGATCGCAAGACCGCCGAAGAGGCCCTCCGCCGCAGCGAGGAACAGCGCCGCCTGGCGATCAAGGCCGCCCGCATGGGCAACTGGGAGATCGACCTGGTCCACCAGTCCTGCACTCTGGACGACCGCTGCCGCGAGATCTGGGCCGCTCCGGACTGGACCACCGTCCCCATGGACACGATCTTCGAACGGATGCACCCGGACGACCGCCCCGTCGCCGCCGAGAAGATCGAGCAGAGCTGCGATCCAGGGGGCCCCGCGTGCGACCAGATGGAGTTCCGCATCCTCTGGCCCGATGGCCAGCTCCGCTGGGTTCGCGCGGCCGGCCACGTGATCTTTGCCGACCAGGACGGGCGGCGCGTTGCGGTCCGCGGTGTCGGCATCACCCTCGATATCACGGAACACAAGCGTGCCGAACAGCAACTCAAGGACATCAACGAGGTCCTCGAACGCCGCGTGGCCGAGCGGACAGCCGTCGCCGAGCAGCGGGCCGCCCAGCTGCGGGCCCTGGCTTTGGAGTTGACGCATGCCGCCGAGCACGAGCGCCGCCGCTTGGCCCAGGTCCTGCACGACCATCTCCAGCAGCTGCTGGTAGGCGCGAAGTTCCGGGTCTCGACCCTCGGCAGGCACATCCGCCAGGAGGAACTCCTGCAGCCTGTCCGGCAGGTCGCCGAACTGCTGGAAGAGTCGATCCAGGTCTCTCGCTCGCTTACGGCCGAACTGAGCCCTCCGGTCCTGTACGACCGGGGCTTCTCGGCTGCGTTGCGCTGGCTGGCCGGCTGGATGGGCGACAAGCATCACCTGCGGGTGGAGGTCCAGGCCGAGGACGACGCCGATCCTCAAGATGAGGACCTCCGTGTCCTGCTCTACCAGGCCGTCCGGGAACTGCTGTTTAACGTCGTCAAGCATGCTCGGGCTGGCAGCGCCACCGTCCGGGTGGCCCGCGAACGCGATACCGGCATCCGCATCGTCGTGACCGACGACGGCGTGGGGTTCGCTCCGGACCAGACGTCGCAGGGCAGTGATGACGCCGCCACCGGCTTCGGATTGTTCAGTATCCGCGAACGACTGCAGGTCCTGGGGGGCACGCTCGAGGTCGACTCCGCGCCCGGTCACGGCACGTCGGTTACCATCCACGTGCCGGTACAGGCCGAGGCACCCGAAGCGCGCGAGGCGACCTCGACCGAAGATCGCCCGGCACCGCCCGATCGGGGCCGGGTCCGCGTCCTGTTGGTCGACGACCACCGGATGTTCCGCGACGGCCTGGCCTGGATGCTCCGAATGCAGCCGGATCTCGAGGTCATCGGTGAGGCGGCTGACGGTGTGGCCGCGATAGAACTGGCCCGACGACTCCAGCCCGACGTTGTGGTGATGGATGTGGCCTTGCCCCAGGTCAATGGCATCGACGCGACGCGCCACATCGTGGCCGAACTGGGCGCCACGTGTGTGATCGGGCTGTCGATGTACGAGGAGGTGGATACGGCCGCGGCGATGCAACGGGCCGGCGCCGCCGCCTACCTTACGAAGAATGGCCCGCCCGAAGCCTTGATCGCCGCGATCCGTGCCTGCACGAGTCCTCTTGGGCCCGCGGCGCCAACCGGATGAGGTCGGACGCATCACGCCGCGGACGGCGGGTGCCATGGCCCTGCTGCACAGGGCCATGCTCTCGCCTCGCGAGGTCCAAGTAGAAGGTGGATGCGATCGGAGGCAGTACGTCGCGGACGCTCACGCCTGCCTCGCTACTGCGGCTCGTACGGCATCTCACACCCGGAGACGAATCGGCCCGCGTCCGAGCAGAGGAACGCGATCCCTTCCGCGATGTCCTGCGGCGAAAGCCCCTTGCGGTGCTGCCAGGCCTTTCCGTGGTCGCACTGCTCTATGGCCGCCTTCAGGCTGGGGATGGCCTGGATCTCGCTGGGCGCGACGACGTTGGCCCGCACGCCTTGCTTGCGGACCGACTTGCGGAGCTGCAGCACGCGCCTGAGTCTGCGCGGCCTTGGCGACGTTATAGGCGTACGAGGGCGAGTCGGCCGCCGCCAGGGAAACCCCGACGATCCGTCCCCACTTCCGCTGGCACATGCCCGGCAGCAGCAACGGCAGCAGGTGGTAGATCGGCGCCAGTTCGGCGTGGGCGTCCTGCAGGGCTGCAGCTGCGTTGAGCTGGTCCGGCTTCTCGGGATGCCATCCCGCGCCGGGATTGATGACGCAGATGTCCACCTGGCTGAACTGCTTCGTGGCGGCATCGATCAGGGCCTTGCACCCATCGGCTGTGAAGACGTCCGCCTGCACCGCCACGGCGGTCCCGGCGCGGCTGCGGATGTGCTTCACTACGGCCTCGGCCTGTTTGGCGCTGCTCCTGTAGTTGACGACGACCTTGGCGCCCTCGCGGGCCAGGGTCAAGGCCGTGCTGCGGCCAACGCCCGCCCCGGCCGCCCCGGTGACGACTGCCACTCGATCTTTGCACATCATTGCTCGATAGCCTCCAGTGCATGTTCCAGATGTTCGACCGCCTGGCGATCCAGGTCCTTCGCGCGAAGGAGGTGGTCCGCCAGGAACTGCCGCAGCGGCCGATCGGCCATCTCCAGCCGCTGCGCCTCGGGCGCCGTGCACTGGGGCACCCGGCGGAATGCCTCCTCCAGGACAGCTTCCTCGGCCTTGTATGCATCCGCAGCGGCCCGCACGTGCGTCGCCGCGGCCGGCTCGACGTCCACCTGCTCGGCCAGGAACCTCGCCGCCATCCGCCGCGTATCCAGCAACGCCGGCAGGACGACAGAGTTGCAGACGAAGCATCGCCCCGTCAGCGTCTTCAGGTCATCGGCCGGGAAGTCCTCATCGCGCAGGAGCGAATCGATCCAGGTATCGTAGGCCGCCAGTCCGGTCGCAACGTTTTGCATGGCGTGGTGGCCGCGGGCGAAGTCGACCGCGAACCGCAGCGTCTCTCGCAGCACCTCCCGCGGCGGGGCCGGATCGATCCTGCGCCCGACCAGGACCAGGGCGTCGCACTCGTTGTACCACTCGGCCTGGCGATAGTAGCCGGCCTGGCCGTCGTGGAAGTAGTCGCGTCCCAGCAGCACCTCGCCGCCGCGCTCGTAGCCGGCCACCAGCCCGGGCGCCGCCCCGGCGATCCCGCTGGCGATGACCGTTTCGCCACGGTCGATCCGCTCTGTGATCGCCTCCCGCAGACCGCTTTTCGTCGACGCCCGGCTCTCCCTTGTGCAGCACCTGGTACTCGTAGCCCAGGGCGGCGAACGTCTTGCGGAAATGTTCCTGCTCGCTGGCGGCGAGGTTCCTCTTGACGACGCCCCCCACCTTCCAGGAACGAGACCACAAAAGCTCGAACGCGTAGCCCGAGACGCCCAGCACGTAGTGATACGGCGCGGGCCGCCCGGCGAATTGCAGCCACGCCGTCAGCGACCCGCAGAACTCGTTCTCGCCGCTCCCCCAGTTGATATCCGGCACGTTGGCCAGCACCCGCGAGGCGAACTCGCTCGGCAGCTTGTGTTCGTCGAAGACGTCCTGAACCATGGGCAGCATCTCCTCGGTCAGTACGTGCGCGATGCCGCCGCGCGGAGCTTTTCCCGGGCCCGGTGGATCATGCTCTTGGCCGTGCCCAGCGGGATGTCCAGGAACGCCGCCACCTTCTGGTACGACAGGCCGTCCAGGTGGAACATCGTCAGCGGCACCCGGTACTTCGGCGGCAGCGAGGCCAGCGCCGCCAGCACCGCCGCGGCCAGCTCACGCCGCTCGGCGGTCTCGGCCGGCCCCGGGTGGAAATCGGGGATCTCCAGGGTGTCCAGGTCGACCCGGCCGTCCAGCTGCGCGAAGATCTTCGGCCGGAACGTCCGAAGCCAGTCCATGGTCACGCCGAAGGTGACGCGGCGCAGCCAGGAGGCGAACCGCTCCGGCTCGCGGAGCTTGTCGAGGTTGCCGTAAGCCCGGATGAACGTTTCCTGGGCCAGGTCCTGGGCGTCGCTCCAGTTGCCGACCAGGCTGTAGGCCAGGGCGTACACGTGCCCCTGGTAACGCGTCACGAGCTCCCTATAGGCTTCGGGGTCGCCCGCCAGCGTCCTGCCGACCAGCTGGCCATCCGAGATCGACCCGCCGTCCGCCACGGTGTCCTCCGCGCGAAAAAGGTGTCTGTGCCGCGGCCCGCTGCCGCGACGTTCATAGTAATGTCGAAGGCCGCGGAGAAAAGGTTGCACGGCGGCGGCCGACCCCGGGAATTCGGGGCTGTGAAGGGAACCACGAGGTACAGAGCCACGGCGAACAGCTGGCAGCGGTGGAAGATGTGCATTATCAGATGTGTATAAGCCCTGATGTCGGCGCCAGTTGCGACGACGACTCAGGGCTTACGCACAACGAACAGTCTGTCCCGCGCCCACTGAGGCGCTCATCTCGCCGGCTGCCTGCGTCGCAGCAGGGCCAGACCGCCCATAGCCAGCAGGCTCAGCGTTGCCGGCTCGGGCGTCGGAAACTCCGCCACGCGAACTGACCCGAAGAACGGCGGGGGCGGCACGGGCAGGCCCGCCCCGGAGTACTCGATCGCCTTGGTGATATCGACCAAGGTGCCCGGTGCCAGTGTGCCGAACGTATAGTCGATCGATCCGCCCACCGATGAGGTCCCCGGTGTCGTCGAAACGGTCAGGCCCGGGGCCGGTACACCGTTGCCCAGCAAGTTCGACGCTGGCAGCCATTCCCACCCTGGTGTCAGGATCTGCTCATGCCAGTCGCTCCACGGAAGGTTGCCTCCAACGACCAGCAGTTCATGCACCTTGAACACCGAACCTGGCAGGACCACCATGCCGGCGGGCGTTTGCAGATCCTTGTACCATGGTTGGCCCAACGGATCGCGCACTACGACCTGTGGCCCGCCGGTTGCGCTGAAGATGTCCCAGCCGCTGCTTGTCAGCGGGTAGGCTCGTCACCGACCCGCCCAAGGGTGGGGCCACACCCTGCACAGCGCCCCCGTTGTCACACCCAATACGACTCCCGCTACTACCAGCCCGACTGCCGCCATGTTTCTGTACGCCTTCATGATACTCACCTCTCCTGTATTTGTTCCCGCGACGCCCGGGGCGCCGCCGTCAGAACGTGCCTGTGAATCTCATCCATTCCACGCAACTGATTCTTCTGCCTGGCTTGAACTTCCTGCTCACGATCCCGGCCAATGGCTGTGGGTCAGACAACCCGGGGTCCGGCTGACTGATGGATCGTTACGTGCTTGCCCCGCGGCGGCGCCGCAGCACCGCCAGGCCTGCCAGCGAAAGCAGGGCCAGCGTCCCCGGCTCCGGGGTCGGATACTGCGCGATATCGAGCGGACCGATGTAGACAGTGCCTGGCACACCCACGTATTCCAGCTGCTTGCGGATGTCGACAAGCGTCCCGGGGGCCAGGGGATCGAAGGTGAACGATACGACTCCGCCGGCTGTGGCGGTCGGCGGCAGGTACGTGGCCGCCAGGTTCGTGGCCGGAACACCGTTGGCCAGCACCAGCGACGGGGGCAGCCACTCCCATCCGGGCGTGAGGATCTCCTCGTGCCAGTCGCTCCACGGCAGGTTGCCTGCGACGACGAGAGATTCACTGAGCGTGAATACCTGGCCGGGCTGTGCAACCACCAGGCCGCCGTTCGGATCCGTCAGGTGCTTGAGCCACTTCGGCCCGTTCGGGTCGAGCACCACCGGGATGGGGCCTGTTGCACCGCCGATCACCCAGCCCGGCACCGTTCCCAGCTGCGGAAACACACTGGGCAAGGCCGGCAGGTTACCCACCCCTTGGGCGTACACGCTGCCTGCCATCGCCGCCACGCCCAGCACGAACAAACTTGCCATTGTGATACCGTTCCGCGTCTTCATCTCCATTCTCCTTTACTAGTCCTTTGAAACTTTCTCAGCCCATTACGTAGTCCGCTCGCAACATCGTTTGCGGCGGAGGAAGGCCTCGGTTCGCGCCGACCGGAGTCCATCGCCTCAATCGTCCTTTCGATCCTGTCTGCGGGTTCCCAGCCGACCAGGTAGCAGTCTGCTCCGGCTGCCCGCATCGCCCGCTCGATGTGCTCGTCATGTCGAAGGGCGACGACCGCAACCCGGACTCGCCTTGGCCCTGCATGCAGCCGGGCCAGAACTTCGACTGCCACCTCGACGAACACCGAGACCTGTACCACGACAAGATCCACGCGGCGTTGCCGTACCGCCTCAATCGCGTGGCCGGCCGTCAAGGCTCTGAGGATCGGCCAGCCCCGGCGAACCGCCAGTCGCCCAAGGGCCTCGCTTACGACTTCGTCCAGCACGACGATCAATCCCATCTGTCCTGAGGCGGTACTCATGGCTCAGGCTCCGGCTCCCGATGCTTGGTCCCAGCGATTCGCCAGTCATACATGGCAAGTGCCGTGCCATCGCGGCCGGAATAAACACAGATTTCTATAACATGGGATGGCTGTGGGGCTTGCGGTGCCTCCGAGCGATCGGCGCCCGTGGCTGGCTGTCAGGCCTGTCCGGGAACGTTTTGTGCCTGCTACGTCGCCATGGGCATGCAAGTCATTGCAGCGAGGAGGTTTGACACGAACGGGTAGGTTCTGGGCCGCGCGGTACGTTTTGTTCCCGTTGTCGGCGGCAAGGGCAGGGGGGTCAGGACTTGAGGCTCTGCAACTCGTACCGTCGGATCTTGCGGGCCAGGCGGTGACGCTCGATTTGCAGCAGCTCCGCGGCGCGCACCTGGCTCCCGCCGGCTGCGCGGAATGCGCGGATGATCAGCAACCTCTCGGCGGTTGCCAGCGGCAGCACCGCGTTCGTGTCGGCGTCCTCGTCCGGGTGTATGCAACCCCCGCAGCCGGGCCGCACCCCGTCTGGCAGGTCCTCAGCCGTCACGAACGGTCCGCTGGACAGCACGATGGCGTGCTCAATCGCGTTGGCCAGTTCCCGGACGTTGCCGGGCCAGTCGTAGGCCTTCAATGCAGCCAGGGCGTCCGGCGCCAACTGCCGCACGGGCTCGCCGTACAGGTTCGCTTGCTGTGCCAGGAGTGTCTCGGCCAGGGCGGCGATGTCGCTACGACGTTCCCGAAGCGGCGGTACGTCCAGCTTGACCACGTTCAGGCGGAAGTACAGGTCGGACCGGAACCGCCCGTCTTGGACCATCGCCGCCAGGTCGCGATGCGTGGCCGCGATGATCCGGACGTCCACCGGTACTGGCTCGATCCCGCCCAGGGGCAGCACGGCCGATTCCTGGATGCAGCGCAGGAGCTTCGCCTGGTTGTGCAGAGACAACTCGCCGATCTCGTCGAGAAACAGGGTGCCCCCGTCTGCTGCCCGGAATAGTCCCAGCGTGCCCTGCTCAGCGCCGGTAAAAGCGCCTTTGACGTACCCGAATAGTCTGCGATTCCAACAAACTGTCGTGAAGCGTCGTGCAGTCGACCGGTACGAAGGGGCCAACTTCGCGGTTGCTGGCGGCGTGGACATGACGCGCCACGAGTTCCTTGCCGCTGCCCGACTCACCCAGCAGCAGGACCGTGCATGCCCGCCGGCCTACCGCCTCGATCTGGCAGCGCAGCTGCCGCATGGGTGGCGAGGTACCTGTCAACGGGGTCGTCTGAATCGCGGCCTTTCCGACCTGAAATGGCGTCCGCACAGCCCTTGACATAACATGCTCCCGCCCCCGTCAGTCCAACTCTAGGCTGTCGCCGACGGCCCGGTCAAAGAACGCCCCCGATTGGTGTCACTGCTTGGCTACAGAATGGATCTGCCGCCTTGTTGACTGTCGCCAGGACCGGAAATCTTGCCATACGCCTCGATTCCCGGCATGATAGATCCTTTGGTTGCCCGCTTGGCGACCTGATATCAGTGTCGGCGGTCCAGGCCGCCGCGCCTTTCCGGAGGACGTTCTGTGTCGTCGAAGAGCATTGTGCCAGCCGCCCACCAGGCGTGCATAAACCCCGACTGTGGGGCGACCTATGATGCCAGCCAGGTGATTTTCAACTGCACCAGGTGCAACAGCCTGCTGGATATCCGGTACGACTGGTCCAAGGTGCCGCTGCCGACGCAGATGTCCTGGTTCCAGCAGCGCTGGGGCCGCCGCGACAACCCGGTCGACTTCTCCGGCGTCTGGCGCTTCCGCGAACTGCTGCCTTTCGCCGCCGAGTCCGAAATCGTGACCATCGGCGAAGGCCAGACCATCCTCCAGAAGAACGACCTGCTGGCCCGGCAGGTCGGCATGAAGCCCGGCCGTCTCTTCCTGCAGTACGAGGGCCTGAACCCCTCTGGCAGCTTCAAGGACAACGGCATGACAGCCGCCTTCACCCTCGCCCGTAAGATCGGTCGGCGGCGGGTGGCCTGCGCCTCCACGGGCAACACCAGCGCGTCGCTGGCGCATATGCGTCGATGACGGTCTGCGACAACGGGGAGCCTATGCAGTCGGTCGTGTTCATCGGCTCGGGCAAGATCGCCTACGGCAAGCTCAGCCAGACCCTGGACTACGGCGCCCTGACCCTGCAGATCGAAGGCGACTTCGACGCCTGTCTCCGCCGCGTCCGCGAGGTCTCCGAGCCGCTCTCAATCTACCTGATGAACTCGGTAAACCCCTTCCGCCTGGAAGGCCAGAAGTCCATCATGTACCGCGTACTGGAAGGGCTCGGCTGGCAGGTGCCCGACTGGATCGTCGTGCCCGGCGGCAATCTGGGCAACTGCTCGGCCTTCGGCAAGGCCTTCCTGGAACTCAAGGAACTGGGCCTTGTCAAGAAAGTCCCGCGCCTGGGCGTCATCAATGCCACCGGCGCCAACACCCTTTACGAGCTCTATACCAAGCAGGGCGGCCGCTGGAACGGCGGGCGCTACGACCGCGAGTGCGTGGCGGCGTACCTCAAGCACCTCGATGATACCCACTATAAGCCCCACACCGTGGCCAGCGCGATCGAGATCAGCCGTCCGGTCAGCCTGCCAAAGGCCTTCCGCGCCCTGGAGGTCATGAACGACGGCGTCGTCCGCCAAGTCAGCGACGAGGTGATCCTGGAGCACCGCGCCCTGGCGGCTCGGTGCGGCTTCGGCTGCGAGCCGGCCAGCGCCGCCAGCGTCGCCGGCCTGCACCTGCTGCTGGATGAGCAGGTGATCTCGCCGGATGAGACGGTGGTCTGCATCCTGACCGGCCACGAGCTCAAGGACCCCGACGCCACCGTCAAGTACCACACGGGCATCGACATGAAGGCCGCCAAGGTCCCCGCAGCCGGTCCGGTCCAGGGCAAGTACGCCAACCGGCCGATCCGCGTGCCGGACGATGTGGCCGCCATCGTCAAGGCCTTAGGCGCGGACATCACTAAGACCCCGCTGGCGGAGAAGTACGCCCCAGCCGGGCGTTGAGGCCGGACCTTTCAGAAACAGCGCGTCCGACCGTGGACAACGGCCTTTCGCACCCCTATTCTCAAGAGCGGCAAACGCTGGCGCCGCTGCTGGTGGCCCTCTCGGTGGCGGGCCCCCCGCGATAACCCTTTGGCCGAGGACACAGCCATGGCACTGATGTTCAATGCGGACGAGATCTTTCAGATGGCCGAGCAGATCGAGATCAACGGCGCCAAGTACTACCGCAAGGCCGCGGCCGGCGCCGCCGACCTGCGGGTCCGGCAGCTCTTGATCGGCCTGGCGGCGATGGAGGACCGGCACGAGAAGGTCTTCGCCGAGCTCCGCAAGCAGCTGACCAGCCAGCAGAAGCAGCCGGTCACCTTCGACCCCGAGGACCAGTCGGGCGCATACTTGCGAGCGCTGGCGGACGGCTGCGTCTTTGACGTTACCGTCGACCCTTCGGAGCGTCTAACCGGCAAGGAGACGACAGAGGAGATCTACCGGACAGCCATCGGCCTGGAGAAGGACTCGATCGTCTTCTACATGGGCGTGCTGGACATGGTGACCCAGCCGCTTGGCCACGACCGGATAAATGATATCATCAAAGAGGAGATGCGGCACGTAGCGACGTTGAGTGACGAGTTACGGGACTTGCGAAACCGTCAGACCCTCAACGCCTGACGGCGGATCATCAAGGTAAGGCACCGTGTTTCAGGACGTTACGTTCTGTAGCCGCCTGCGGCGTGCGGGACGAGGCCTTGACATTTCGGCATTTTGGCATAGATTAGACAGGTGAACACTCTGGGGTCCAGGCCCCGGGCCGATTCCCTGATAGCTCAATGGTAGAGCGACCGGCTGTTAACCGGTAGGTTGTAGGTTCGAGTCCTACTCGGGGAGATTGACGTAAACCAAGCCGAAATCGGACGTTGCGATTGACCCGCCCTGGTGGGCGGCGCGGCGGTAACCTCTGGCGGGCCGTGTAGACTACAAGGTTTTCACGGTCCAGATTCATGGAGGATCGGCCGTGGCCGCGAAACGTTCACCTTCTTTCCGTGTCCACAAGGCAACCGGGCAAGGGTATGTGGTGCTGGACGGGCACTTCTACTACCTGGGTCGGCATGATCGGCCCGAAGCCAGGCAGGAGTATCATCGGCTCGTGCATGAGTGGCTGGCCGCGGACCAGCAGGCCCCGCCGCCGGCGGACATCACGATCGCCGAGCTGTTGGTACGGTACCTGGCGCACGTCGAGAGTTATTACCGCCGGCCGGACGGGTCCCCGACGTCGGAACCAGCGAACATCCGAGCAGCCTGTCGGGCCTCTTGCCACGCTGTACGGTGACACCGCGGCTGCCGACTTCGGGCCACGCAAGTTGAAGGCGGTCCGGCAGGCGATGGTGGACCGGGGCTGGTGTCGGAACCTCATCAACCAGCAAACATCCCGCGTGAAACGGCTGTTCAAGTGGGCCGTGGGTCGTGAGCTGGTGGCTCCCGGCGCGTACCACGCGCTGCAGGCCGTCGACGGGCTCAAGGTGGGCCGAAGCGGGGCCAGGGAGAGCGATCCGGTCACGCCGGTAGCCGACGCGGTGGTTGACGCGACCTTGGCCGTTTTGCCGCCCACGCTGCGGGGGATGGTCGAGTTGCAGCGGCTGACGGGCATGCGGCCGATGGAGGTATGCCGCATTCGCACGTGCGACATTGACCAGGCCGGCGAGGTCTGGATCTACCGGCCGCCGTACCACAAGATGACCCACAAGGGCCGGCCGCGGCAGATCTACATCGGCCCCCGGGCGCAGCGGGTCCTGGGGCCGTTTCTCCTGCCGGACCTGCAGGCCTTCATCTTCTCCCCGAAGCGGGCCATGGAAGAGCGGCTTGCGCAGCGGCATGAGGAGCGGGTCACGCCCATGAACGAAGGCAACCGGCCCGGGTCCAACCGGGTGCGCAAGCCCCAGCGTCTTCCCGGTGAGTCCTACTGCACCTGCAGCTGATGACAAGGCGATCGCCGAGGCCTGCCGGGTGGCGTTTCCAGCGCCTGATGCCCAGCCGCAGCGATCGGATGAAACCGACCAGGATTACCAGGTCAGGCAGGCCGGCGAGCTGCAGGAGCGAAAGGCGTGGGACCGGGAGCACCGATGGGCGCCGAACCAGCTGCGGCATGCCTTTGCGACGAAGATCCGCCGGCAGGCCGGCTTGGACGCTGCCCAAGTCATGCTGGGGCATGCGGACGCGCACACGACGGAGATCTACGCGGAGTTGGATCAAGCCAAGGGACTGCAGGTTGCAGCCAGGATCGGGTAGAATAGGAGTCTCGGGTAGCCGGCTGATCCCCGGCGAGCGGTCCGGCCGCTGGCGTGGCATCTATCCCCCACGCCGGCAGCCGGCCGGCCCTGATCTGAGGGATAGAGCATGCCAGTCAAGAAGATCAAGAGGCGAAAGCCGCAGTCTGCGTACGACGTACTTCGGGCCACGATTCTGTCTTCGCGCGAGCGTTCCCCCCTTGGAGCCAGAGGCCAGGAACGTTGCCGAGTGGCATTTGCCCGGCCTGCGCGAGTATCGGGGCGTGGCGGTCAGCGTCATTACAAAGGAGAAAGACCCGATCCGGCTGCTGATCCAGCTGCTGGCCGCAATGCGTTGGCGGGCTCAGCGGGAGACGCGATTCCGTAAACGCCAGGACAAACGCCAGGACAGCGGAATTAGGGACGTGTTCTCCGATCGCCGACACCATGCCGCGGAGGTCGTGCGTCTGACTGACCAGGTCCATAAGTTGCTAACAATGTGTAATGACCCGACTGCCGCGTCGGCGGTTCTCAGTGCTCTGAACCTGGGGGCCTTGGCGCAGTGGGCGGTAGTCGCGCCGGATGCCTCGTTCGTCGCGATCGCGGAGCCCTACCTTTACGATTGGGCTGGCGCAGTTGTGCCGGTTAGCCCTCTGGAACGGAAGATCCTGTTGTTCACAGAACCGCGCGACGTGGATACCCGTCCAGGGAAGATCATGCCTCGTCGCACGATCGTTTCGATTCAGGCGCTCCTCGAAGCCTGCTGGGGCAAAAAAGTCAGGTGCGGCAACGTGCGGCAGGAGGAGTACAACCAAGTCGACAAGGCCCTGTCCGAGTTGAGTCGCAATCTGAAGAACTGGGGCGTCCCGGTTAGGTTGAACCGGGAGGAAGACAGCATTATCCGCAGGGTTCCCGGGAAGCGTGAGCGCGTCGCTGACGGCGTAAGATCCTGGCTGGAATCGGGTTAGAAGAATCTTACGTCTTACCGAGCACGGTAAGAACCGTCGCCATATGCTTCATCGCGAAAGGAGTGGCAGCGATGGAGCAAATAGAAAACTGTAAAACGACGCGCGAAACCTACCTGTCGATGGTCGAGGCGGCTCAGAATCGCTCCTTGGCCAAGCGTGTGTCCCCGACGGCGCCCTGGCGGTGGGCCAGGAAGGGGATTCTTGCGCGGAACGGGGAGCGGGTTTTCCTTCAGCATCGGCGCAGCGGGGGTGTGTTATTCACGACGCAAACCTGGTTGGACGACTTCCTGACCAAACTGACCGCGGCCGATTCCGAGCACTTCAGTTGCCCCAAGCCCGTTGTGGCTGTCAGCAAGGGCCGCACGCCAAGGCAACGCAAGCGAGCCGTTTCCAAGGCGAGGTCGGCACTGGCTGCTGCGGGAGTGCGCGAGGCAGTAGCGTAATCGGGTACGGGACCGTTGTACGGGAGGATCTTACCGTGATTTGGAACTGTAGACATGATCCAGACCCTGAAACAGACAGGGCCGGCTGGCGGGCCGGCGCCTGTACATGGAAGGTTCGTTCGATCCGCTAGTTTACCCAAACCTAGAACGCACTGCAAGGCTAATCTTTTCTCCCCGATTTGGGGACAGCTGCAGCGGATGCAGGACCGTGCCCGTACGCGCCGGCGGCCCTGGGCGCGATGGTGGGGATGGCTCGACGGCAGCCTTGGCAACTGGCTGGACATGGGGGTCCGGCCATGACGACCCAGGCACTGACACAACAATGCCTGCCCTGCGATCCCGACGCCGAGGCCGCGCTCCTGGGCTCCATGATGGTCGATTCCTCTGTGATCCCGGCCGTCGTCAACCTGCTGGACCCTGACGAGTCCGATTGGTTCATCGACGGCAACGACGCGATGATCTTCAACACGCTGGTCGGCATGCACGACCGCGGCACGCCGGTGGATCTAGTGACCGTTAAGGATGAACTGCTACGCGAGGGTGTGCTTGAGAAGATCGGTGGGGTCAGCCGGCTGATGGAATTGTCGCAATCCGTCCCGTCTGCGGCCAATGCCGAGCACTACGCCCGCATCGTGCGCGACTTGGCCATCCGCCGTCGCCGGATTGTTCAGGCGGAGCGGGACCAGCAGGCCGCATATGACCTGGGGACGCCGATCACCGATACGCTGCCTGACGCGCCGGGGCCGGGGTGGGTGACGATTGGCGAGGTCGGGCGAGAGGTCGGGTACAACATCGGATTCGTACCGGTCACGACCGGGTACGCGTCCCTGGATCACGCCTTGAGGGGCGGCTTCCGGCCCGAAGGGCTCTATCCGCTGGCCGGGCGGACGGGTGCTGCGAAATCGACGCTGGCCCTGAACATGGCCCGCCGGCAGGCCCTGGCTGGGGTGAACGTCCTTTTCTTCAAGTTAGAAGAAAGTGTAATCGAGGCTGTCTATCGGACCCATGCGGCCACGGCGCAGGTTCGGTTGAAGGTCCTGCTGGACGGGGCGAGAGGCGCCGGGCAGGCCGATCAAGAGCGGCTCGCCGATGCCTGGGATGCGCTGAAGGATCTGCCGATCCGGTTTGCCGACTGCCGGTCGATCGACGCCATCGAACGGGTAAGCCGTCGCCACGTCCAGAACGGCGGCCAGATCGTCTACATCGACCAGCTGACTATGGTCGAAGTGCCCGACACGGCCATCGGCTACGAGCGGGCAACCGCAGTGAGTAACCGGCTGCGGGTGTTGGCCCGCGGGCTGCACGTGCCGATCGTCGTGGTCTGCCAGGTCAACCGGCCGGCATCCAAGCAGGACGGGCACCTGTCCTGCCACGATCTGCGCGACTCCGGGGCGATCGAAAACGACGCGTCCGCCGTGCTGCTGGTCGACAGAGCGCACGACCCGGACGGGCCTCAGTACAGCACGTGCGACCCAATCAAATACCTACAGATCCTCGTGGGCAAAAATCGCTACGGCCCGTGCACTGACGCGGATAAGCCTATCGAACTGGTTTGGCATCCGACGATCTGCCGCATCGAAGACGCCGACCTGAGCGGGGGTGGCCGGTGACCCCCTGGACGTTGGCACAAGTCAACGAAGCCTGCCGAAGCGCTCCGGCGGTGTGGCTGGCCCTGTACGATATGGCGATCGAACGCAAGAGCTCCGTGGTAACACCGACCCGCAAACGACTCGCGGACCTAGCGGCAGTCAGCGTCAACCGCGTGACGATGGCCCTTGGTGTTCTGGAACAAGCGGAGTGGATCGCACGGGAACACGTGCCGGTTTACCGGGGAAACGCGCGGTCAACGCTGCTTCGGATAGTGCTTCGTAGAGACCGGAAAGCGGTTGCTACGGCAACAGGTTCAAGGCGTGCCGTAGCGACCGGAAAGCGGTTGCTACGGGGGGAAGCCAGAAGACCGGAAAGCGGTTGCTACGGAGATTCCGCCGTAGCAACCGGAAAGCGGTTGCTGACTTCTCCTACGGAGAAGGGGGCAGCGCCCGCCGCTTCGCTGCGCGGCGGCGTGCCTGCCCCAGAACGACAGGAACATCCCGCCGACAGAATCGAACGAGAGCGGATGGCGGAAATCAAGGCGCGACGGCTGGCCAAACAGGAGCAGGACGCATGACTGACCGGCAACGACTGATTTCCGATACGTACACGGCTTTCCGGAAGATCCGGGGCAGGCTACGGCACGAGGTGGCCCGCGAGTTGGCCGGCGAGGCCGGCGGGAGCAATGGACGTGAACGAGAGACAGCGGCGAATCCGTGAGGCCTTTACGACCTTCGAGGGCAACCTGCGGCTGGCCCGGTGGCGGGCCATCGACGATGCCCTGGAAGGCGCCGGGGAACGGCAGCTGACCAGCGCCGAGCGGGACGAAATCGACCTGGCAACGGCAATGGGGCTTGTGCCGTTCAGCGACGGCGAGGGACACGACGATGGCTGAGAGCGCCCATGACGCTACGGACGCGGGCGGCGGGCCAGTGGCGGACGCTGCGCGGTTCTGCCTGGTTTACCGCGGTCGGGAATGCTTTCTGGCCCGTCACCAGATCGGGTGGCGAATCCTGCTGGCGCTTCTACGCCGTCCGGGATGCTTCGTTTCCTTCACGACCTTGCAGACCGTGGCATGGCAGGACGCCGTCCGCGAAGACTCGACGATCCGGGCGGAAATCAGCCGTCTGCGTAGCCGGCTGAAGGCCTCGGGTATGGGGGACCTGGCTGCGGCCATTGACGGGGGTGTTTCCGGATACGTGGCACTGCATGCGGCCTGGAAGATTGAAAATGCAGCGCCCGTGCAGCGGGCGTGCAGCGCGGATCGGGTAGGGTAACGGTATGACCGGCGACGGCAGCGACAATGAGGGCCAAGCGGCGGATGTTACGCCGTCACCTGCGGGACTTAACGGTGGCCGCGACCAAGCCGGACGGTTTGGCCGTGGCAACAAGTGCGGCCAGGGCAATCCTTCCAACAAGCGGGTGCAGCGGCTGCGGGCTGCCCTGTTGCGATCGGTGACGCCGGCCATCCTCACGGAGATTCTCGTCAAGTTGATCGAAGAGGCGCGAGGCGGTGACGTGACTGCGGCGCGCGAGATTCTCGATAGGACGCTTGGCAAACCCAGTCCGACCGAACTGCTGGAGAGGCTGGAGGCCCTGGAAGGGCGTCTGGAACGGAGTGCGGACCGATGAATGAAAGTCCACGTGCGAGATTGGCGAGGCTCGAAGCTGGCATGCGTATAAGACCATGCACCGCGCGTGACATCGATGTGATCGTGTTCGAGCTCTTCGGGATTGAACCGAAAGGCGATCCCATCCGTCCGGACGAATGCGAGCCGGTGCCTGAGTGGATGGCTCAGCGGATTCGCCACCTTTTTGGGGTAGCAACAGCATGCATGACATTCGTAAGCGATTGAAGCAATTGGAACAGACCATGCGGCCGGAGCGCGGCGGCTGCTGGCTGTGTCGGGACGTTGGCAACCTGCTGTTGCGCCCTGAGGGCAATGGGTACGCCGCCAAGTCTGACGACTCGGAAAGCCTGTGGCCCATCGACCCAGCGACAGGCCAGGTGACCTGTCGATGCTGCGGCGAAGCCGTGCCGGGGGCGATCGTCCTGCCGGCGGACGTGAATGAGGCGGACTTGATTCGCACGGTGGGATGGGACGGCGGGCTGTTGCTGGTCAACACTGGGTACGACCGGGCATAGGCACGAAGAATGGACCGATACGATGCCATCCGATCGGCAGTTGAGGCCTACGAAGTCACCGGGCTGCGGGGCGAGCGGGTCGGCTTCATGGAGCGGCACCTGGCGGCTGCCGGGCAGCGTCCGCTGTCTCGGGACGAGCGCGAGGACTGGCAGGGCGCGAGCGATCGGGTGGCGCTGATTGGCGAGGCAATCGAGTCCTGGAAGCGTGAGGGCCACCTGGTGGCGAGTTTGCCGGCGTGGGTGGATTGCGGGTTGCAGCGGCGGGACCGTGAGGGCCTGAGCGCTATGGAACGATGCGACGTTAACAAGGTGCCAGAGCCGGAACCGTCGCGCCTGGACCGCAAAACGATTTTCTGAGGCGGCCCGGCGGCGCTGCCGGTGAGTGCCGGCACTGTCGAGGCCGTCGATAACGGGATACTGGCCAGCGGTGGACCCGCGGCCACAATGAAATGGAGCAAGAAAAGTGAAACGCACAGATTTGATCCAAGCGGCGACCAAAGAGCACCAGCAAATGATGCGACATCCCCAGCCTGGCGACAATCCAGCACCGACGACGGAGCAGCACGTCAACCGGGGCTTGAGAAGGCCGGATACCCAAAGCTGTACGGGAACGAGTTGAACGGCACGGTTCCGACGCGCGAGCAGGTGATTCGCCAGGCGGATGCGGACTACAGCGCAGAGAAACAGGCCAGCGGCATCCGTCCGATGGTGTCGTCGCGTCTGAGCTGGGTCAATAAGTCGCTCGTCGACTGCGACTACGCCCCGCTGAGTGCGGCCGAAGGGCTCAACCTTCGGACTGACTGAGGGGACGATATTGCCGGGCGGGTGCGGCTAGAGCGATGCACGCGAGCCGCCCGTCCGGCGATAAGTAACGCCGGCCGCAACAGGCCGGCGTCGGCCGGCCCCGGGCGCCAAGCGAGGCTTGCCGGGGCCGAACAAGCAACGTCGGCGATCGCCGACAGGAGGATAGAAACGGTGGCACCTGATGTTGAAGATGTCATGAAAACCGCCGAGGCGGCGGCGCTGGCTCAGCGGAAGACGCTGGCGGCCGAGTATGGCCAGATCTTGCAGCGGGCTTTCGCCAACGAGTCCCGGCCGGAAGATCCGGCACGTCTGGCCGGGCTGCTGAAAGAGCTCGCCAAGGATCGTGCTGACGTTGACAAGGATCTGAAGAACCTACAGAAGCACGAAGCGCTCGAGCGGGAGCTGGCCAGCGGCAGACCCGCAGAGCGGCAGGCCAAGCATGACGAGGCCCGACGCGCGTACAAGGAAGACCTGCCCGAGCTGCAGCAGCAACTTGCGGCCCTTCAGAAGCGGGTGGAGGAAGTAGAAGCTGCGGGGCTGGCGTATGCCAACGGCGGATGCCGCGGGCCCGGGCGGGTTCAGTATGACGTGGACAATCTCAAGCAAGCCAATCCGCACCTGTGGCCACCTGAGGCGGCGCCAACTTCGATCTTCAACGAGCCCGTGGCGGCGACGCTGGCGGCACAAGGCAACGCTGTCGGCGAGTCCGCCTGCGATGCCGGAGCGGTCAAGCATGAGGACGCGGAAGGCCGTGGCACGAAGCGCCGGCACTGGCTGGGTCGGCGGCCGGTGGGTCCTGCGGACCTGGGCCAGGTCTGAGCGATTACCTGAGCGAGGCGCCGCCAGATCCGGCCCGGCCAGGCGGCGGGCAGTAGCGATGGGTCAGGAGAGAAAGGTGATGGGATACGAATACAAATTCGGCGTGCGGCTGCTGGTCAACAAGGGGAGCCTGCAGGGGCTGAAGATGGACGCGGTACGGGCCCTGGTGGACAGATACCGCGTCTGCAAGGTGGAACAGTTACGTTAAAAACGATGCCAAGGCTGCGGCCTTTGTGGCCCGGCGTTGACTCATAGATCGGCCGGATCGCCGGCCAGAAGTGGAGACACGTGATGTTGACCCTGAAGAAGCCTGCCGCCGTTGGACCTGGCGAGTGGGTGACGTTCAACGCGGTGGGCGATGACGGGCAGCCGGTTGCACTCGATGTCTTCGTGAAGGGCTGGCGCGCCAACTGGATGGAAAAACTCGACATGATGTCGATGGCGCAGGCCGGCCCCGGGCAGCTGCTGGCCTACGTCATCGACCACCGGATCACGGACTGGCGGGATGTCCTGCCGGAGAAGGCGGATCTGCGAGACGGGGAGGCCTGTCTGCCGATCCCGTTCAGCCGGGACGCTCTGGACGCAGTCCTGAACCGGTACCCAGCGCTCTGCAGCGAGATCATCGGGTACTTTGAGGCCCACGGCGAGGATGACGGGGTGTCGGTGGACCCTACGTCCGCGCCGCCCGCCGCGCGGCCGCCTTCAGCCGGGCCCACGAGCTGATCCTGGCGGGCTGGGTGTCCAGGGATACCGGGATCCCGTTCGAAGTCCTGGTAGTGGAAGAGCCGGAAGTCTTCGAGGCGATCGATGGCATACGAAGAAAGATTCGGGGTACGCCTGGTCGTTAACGACCAGTCGCAAGGGCCGCTCAAGGGCTTTCTCGCCAACGTCAAGAGCGTCGGCCAGCAGGCCGCGCACGCACTGATGAACCCCTTCCATGCCCTGGCGAGCGTGCAGACGTTCGCCTTCGTGCAGAACGTCAAGGAGATGGGGCATGCCGTCGAGTGGGCGCTCGGCAAGATGGAGCGGGGGCAGCAGTTCCAGGAGGTCTTCGATGTCTTCCAGAAGTTGACCCGGACGCCCAGCGAAGGGCGGGCCAACAGCCTGGCCGCTCAGCTGCAGGCGGCCGCCGGCGGGGCCATGGACCTCAGCCAGACCATGACGCTGGCCAACCGTGCATTGGGCACGACCAAGCTGTCGATGGATCAGATCCAGACGCTTTTCAAATACGCCAGACAGTACTCGGTCGGCTTCGGGCGGGACACCGCCGAGACGTTCAGCCGGCTGAGCCAGGGCCTGATCCGCGGCCGGGAGGGGCTACTGGCCGACGTTGGTATCCTCGGCAACGGCATCGAAGGCGTCAAGGTGACTTATGAGCGGCTCAGGGGCGCGGGAACCTGGGACGGGCTGGACCCGGCGGCCCAGCACGCCGAGCACATCCGCCAAGCCATGGCCGAGATGCAGGACAAGCTCAGTCAGGGCGGCGGCGTCATCAAGATGGCCAACGGGCTGGATCGCATCCGAACGGACATCACGGACATTGTCGACCGGATGCTGGCCAAGCCGGGGGACGCCGTTATCGACTGGCTGAAGCATGTGGCGAAGATCACTGATGGCTTGAAATGGATGTCTGCGGGGGACCTTTGGAGCAAGATTCTGAAGCCGATCGGCGGGGGAGCACTGGAAAGCCTGAGCAGGTTGTTCGAGAAGTTGGGGCACGATCTGGGGAAAGGTGTCTTGTCGTCCATTGCGGGGATGATCGGAGGCCTTGGCGGGTCCGCGATGGCGGGATTCGACTACAACACGGCAACCGCCGCGGCTGATAACGTAGTGTCCGACGTTGGACCTACGAGCCCGCTGGCACACGGGCTGGGGTTCCTGGGGGCGGCGGCGGCAGGGATCGTCAAGGGGACACGCAAGTCGGCCCAGGCGTATAACGCCGCGATGACCCAGCCGGCGCCTACGGACTTCACGGGGTACACACCAGGGCCACGCCGTAAGGCTGGCGAGCCTTTTTCCCCCTCGCAGGTGAGCATAAGCGAGCCCTGGTCATGGAACCCGGTCGCCAACATCATGCGGGATATCCTGCTGTACACCGGGTCAGGATGGACCGACAGCGACCAGAAGCGGGCGCAGTGGTGGCGTTACAATCAAATGACCGGCAAGGCGTCGAGATCCTCGGCGCAAGAGCGTGGGTTCGATCCCTTCCCGTCGCTGTCAAGCCGGGTAGCGGGTGTGATATCTGGCGGTGGGGCGCCGAGCCAGGCGAGCGAGGCCGCAGGGCACAGCTGGGATTGGTCGTGGGTATGGGACCCGACGGGGAAGGCATTGAGCCAGACCCAGCAGGATGCCGAGCAACAACGGATCGGCGCCCTGGCCGACTCGATCGGCCGACCGACCCAGCGGACGCCGCGAGCCAACGCGGCAATCCAGCGGCAAATGATCCAGCGCATCAGCCGGCTGGCTGCCTTGAAGCGGATGGAGGCCTTCGGGGGCACGACACCTCAGATTCGCAAGCGGGCCGGGGCGGACACTGCGGCCCTGCGCAGGCTGGCCCTACAGCGCCACGAAATATGGTCGGCACGAGACACGGCCACCACCTTCGGCCGCTTGTCCAGCCGCTACACGGCGGAGGAAATGGACGCATTACGGGCCGGGATCGGCGAAAGCGCGTCATCCCTGGGAGCTGGCGGCATCCGGTCCGGCCTATCTGACGAGGCCCTAGCCGGGCTGGGCATAGCGCCGAGCGATTGGCAGCGCGGGCCCGGCCGGACCCTGGAAGGCTGGGAAAGCCAGCGCAGCGATTACTTGCGGGCCACGGGCAAGGGCGGGTCGATGATGGGACGCGCGGCTCCGGACCGCGTGATGGAGGGGATGCAGGGGACGGCAAGCAAGATCGGCGAGGGCTTGAACAAGTTCGCGGCCAAACTCAAGGACGTGGACAGCGCATTCGCCAAGGCTCTTGCGGGGCTGTAGAGGGACCTGCCGTGGCTTTGGACACCGAGAGCCCGAGTCCTGACAGCCTTGACGCGCGTCAGAACCGAAGATCTGCCCAAGCACCTGGCTCGCGACCCTTGGACCGCCTGGCTGAAGACGAGTCCCTGAGCCTGGCCGACTGGCCCCGGATCTTCGCGGAAGAGGCTGCGGGGCTGTCCGGTCCTGAGCAGGCCACTGCCAAACCATGATGCGGGTCGACCAGGCCGGCGGTACCGCCCCGGCCGGTACCGCGAAACCCTCCATTTCCGAAACTGCCACGATGGTATAATTGGGACCGGAAGTTGTGGCTTTATTCGGAGGCACGGAATGCCTGAGCTGGTGGAAGAGCCGACGGTGCAACCCGAGAGTGGGCGCGAGGCTCGCCGGCGGGAGCTGGACGCGGCGGTGCGGCGGTACCGGGAAAACCGGTGTAATGAGACGTTCGCCGAGCTCGCGGTTCTGTGCCGCCAGCTGATCTTCTGGACCCTGAAACGATCCGGTGTGCGAGCTGCCCTGCTGGGGCAATATCGGGAAGAGTTCGAAAGCGAAGCCTGGTTGGCCTTGTGGCGGGCTGCGGAGGCATGGGACGAGCGTCGGCAAAGGCATTTCAGCGCGTTACTGTTGACCTGCATCCGCAACGGTGTCCGCAACCTGGCTGGCAAGATGCTGCGGCGCGAAAGGCTTGTGAGTCTCGACGCGCCGATCCGCGACAGGGACGGGCAAACGGTCTTGGACACAGTGGCGGACAGCAAGGCCGAAGACGCCAGCGCGGATCCTGCCCGGCGGGACTTGGCGGTCCGCCTGCAGGCCCTGATTGACCAGCACTGCCGACCGCGCGAGGCCGAAGCCATCCGCATGCGGTACCTACAGGGTTTGACGCTTCGGGCGATCGGCAAGCGCGTCAGACGGAGCCCCGAGAGGGTACGCCAGATCATCCTGGCAGGCTTGCGACGGCTCAGGACCGCCATCGACCCGGAGACGCTGCGGCCGATAGATTCCACGGCCATGCCAGGTCCGGAAGCCGGCAACTATCCCCCGGGCCTGGCCAGGATCATCGGGCTTTGCCGGAAGGTATACGGCGATCTGCCGGGGCCGTTCAGGACCTGGCTGTCTGAGCAGGCCGCGCGGCAGGCGGAAGGCCTGGACGTGCCGGACGCTCCCCCGGCCGATGTGCTGTACGTGGCCAAACTGTACAGGCTGGACCTGGACCGTCGGTTCAGGGAGTACGTCGCCACGCTCATGCCGGCCGGTGACGAGGCGGACGCACCGGGTGCCGCGCAGGAAGGCCCGGCAGCCTTGCAGGCCGGCGGCGGCCCGTGGCGATCGGCATCCCATGCCGGTATCCGGGCGGGTTTGTGGTCTGGACTCGCCAGCGGGGCAGGAAATGGCCGTGCGGGCTAAGGGAAGGATCGTGGCTGCAGCATCAGCCAGACAAATGCCGATAGGGGACGGTGCGGACCCAACATCCGCGGGAACCGATCGGCATGGCCAAGGGTAAGAAACTGGCAGCGCACAAGAGGGGACCGGGAAGGCCGGCCCACGTGGAGCCCGTGGAGCGCGTCAACGTCATCCTGACGCGACGCCAGATTGCCAGCCTGGACCGATTGGCCGCGGACATCCGCGAGGCCGGGGGAGTGCTGAAGCGGACGGAGATACTCCGGGGCATTGTGGAAGCCGTCACGATGGCCGGCATCGACTTCACGGCCGCCAGGAGCGAGGAAGACATTCGCTCGATTCTCGCCAGCAAGATCAAGCCCGCACGGTAGTTATACACTCCAGACTATTCCAGCGTAAAAAAGTGTTGACAGGTACACACAAGTAGACGATAATAAAGTATGTAGTGGTGATGTTTCAGCCGTAGTCTCGGAGGTGCAGAATCATGGCGGAGCAAGTCAAAGAGCTGCTGACGGTGAGCGGCCTGGCGGACCTGCTGAAGGTCAAACCGGTTACGATCTACCGGAAGGCCAAGGCTGGGGAGATCCCGCACCGGAAGATCGGCCGGGCCATCCGCTTCAGCCAGGAAGACGTACAGGCGTACCTGCAGAAGATCCATGTCGGGGGGCAGAGCAGCAAGTAAATGGGCCCGCGTGTCTGCTGTGGTGGCTGCCACGCGAGCCCGGGTCAAGCCGGCGATGCCGACTCAAGTTTGGGAGTTATCGAATGCATATCGTAGCCGATCGTGAGAGCATTTCCAAGTATGGGCTGCAGAACCTGCTGGACCCCCACGTGGACGCCTCGCTGAAGCTGGGGGACTTCATGGATCTGCTGGGCTACACCTCGCCTGCCGATCGGGCGCAGCTTGTCGCGGGTGATCCGTGGTACCAGCTGCTGGTGGAGTTGTCGAGGCTGCGAGCCAAGGTGCAACTGCTGGCCCGTACCCATCCCGTAGAGCCTGAGAACAAGGCTGAGGTCGACGAGGTCCTGGAGGGTATCAGCGATGCCCGATGCGCCGTCATGGTCCTGTCGGCCGTCTTCGTTGGTCGCCGGGCCGATGCCGGGCACAGCTTCGACCCGCAGGCGGCCGGGGCTGTTGGTGGGAAGGCAGCACTTCTGGAGATCGACCATGGATCTGACCAATAACCGGGCCGTCCTGATGGCCAGACTTGCATACATCACGTCCCAGCTCTCCTGCGAACAGCTGGAGGACCTTGCCGCTTGCCTGGAGCGCGAGACCGAACTGCGCCTGCCAGTCCAGGACCTATCGGCTTCCGAGGAGCATCACCTACGACTTGTCCCTGCGGGTTAGCGACATAATCCTAAAAGGCTCGGACGTGACAGGGCCCCGGCGGTACAGGACGTCGGGGCCTTTCCTTTGCACAGCCGCTGCCTGCTGCGGGCGATCGGTGCCAGGAGTCGGGGCACAGCCAAGGGACGCAGGCGCGGCCCGTGGCGGGGCTGCAGTCGCATCGTGGGGGGTATCGGAGGACGCGGTAGGTGCTGGTGAGTCCGCGGCCCGCGATGCATGAAGGGGACCCGGCGTGGTGCGCCACCTGAAGACAGGCGGGAGTGCCTCTCCGGAAAGATGTAGTCTACACGAAATGGGCTGAAAAGACTGCAAAACACGCAGGACTTGCAAAACCGGCACGGATCTGTAGTATGCTGTTCTTCAAGAGGTTATGGATTACGTCTTCTGGCGGCTGGTCGTGGCAATTGCTGCCACAGGCAGCTGTTAACCGGTAGGTTGTAGGTTCGAGTCCTACTCGGGGAGATCTGAGCCCGTATCGAACACGATGCGGGCTTCTTTTATGCGCAAATCAGCGCGACACTCTCTTGGCCTCTCGCACGTATATCCCGTTGGCACAAAGACTTTTGCACCTTTTCCATAGGCGACATGAGATGGTGCCCATCTGTTCCTCTGCGTTTACATTAACCGTTTCCGGCCGTGGCGGCCGTATTGGGGGACGACCTCTCTTCCTCTCCGAGGCTAAGAGCGGTACGGGTTAATAGCCCTGGGTGGAACGGGGTGGCCCTAAGCGTCGCCTCCAGCCGTCTTGTTGGCACCCTTTGTTTTGGTCTCTTGATCACGGCGTACGCGCAATTGCTCCAGCGCCAGAAGGTGCCCGATCTCTCGTGCCACGTGAACTGTGAACCAACAGAATGGCGTTTTGAAATCCGGCAAGCACACTTTCGCCGTGGCCGTTCATACCGCCTACTGGTGACATCGCTTTGCATCCATACCCATTTGGCCCGATCAAGCTCCTCATCGTTCAGGAATGTCATGCCCCAGCCTGTTGCCTGCAATTCGGACGAAAGGCGCGCCGCTTCTCGCACGATCGGATTGTGTCTGAAGTCACTCTCCACTTCGATCATTGTGACCCAGTCTCCCATGATCTCCGACTGCTGGGCTGACGGAAGTGCATCGAATTCGTCGGGCGAATACCCGCACTCCTCCGGATCGAACCCCTTGTCGATCCGCTGACGGGTGGCCCGAAGCGACAGCACTTCGCCAATTAGCCCGTCGGCGATAGTGAGACGCACAGACTCGGACAGCCCACGGAACTCCTCAGACCCGAGAACGAGATACGGAAACAGCGAGCCGTGTGCCACACGCAGTTTAAGACTCGATAATGGCTCGGCGCGCCTTCCGGCCTTCCGATCCATCTCGCAGATGATACGCCGTGCCAATGTTGAAACCGTCCTGGAAACCGTCGAATTCAACGCAGACGAGAGGCGTGTCCTTCTTGTCGCACACGGTGAAATCGATACTGGTCTTCTTCAGGAGGTCGTATTCCTCGTCGGAAAGAGTGAATGGCTGTTGGGCGACAATTAGAATTCCCTGTCAGCGACAATTAAAACTCCCTGGCTTTTGAGAGGTGGTCGGCTATTCAGGGTTCCTTCGAAAAGGAGCCTGGATGGTCACAGACCAGCAAGTCAGGAGGTTACATAGGTTGTTACAGACAGAGGACTCACAGGTGGTGGCAGCGGCGAAGGCGGGGATGGACGTGACGACCGCACGGAAGTATCGGCGGCTGATGCGGTTGCCCGGCGAGATCGCAGCTGCTCACACGTGGCGGACGCGGGGCGACCCCTTCGCGGAGGTTTGGGACGAGGTTCAGCCAGGAACTGGCGGTCAATCCGGGGCTGCAGGCCAAGGTGCTGTTCCAGGCGTTGCAGCGGAGGCATCCAGGTAGGTTCCAGGATGGGCAGTTGCGGTCGTTTCAGCGCGGGATCAAGACCTGGCGGGCGCTGGAAGGACCGCCGCGGGAGGTGTTCTTCGCCCAGGTGCACGAGCCGGGCCGACTCTGCCAGTCGGACTTCACCCACCTGTCGGAGCTGGGCATTACGATCGCCGGCCAGCCGTTCGACCACATGATTTACCACTTCGTGTTGACGTACTCGAACTGGGAGCACGGCACGGTCTGCTTCTCGGAGAGCTGATGAGAGCCTCTCGCAAGGCCTGCAGGACGCCCTGTGGGCCTTGGGCGGAGTCCCGGCCGAGCATCGAACGGATCGGTTGTCGGCGGCGGTGCATAACCTGTCCCGGTTCCTGGAGGCGGGATCGCGTAGCGAGCCGGAGTTCACGCGGCGCTACCAGGGGTTGCTGGATCATTACGGGCTGCTGGGGCAGCGGATTCAGGCCGGCAAGGCCAACGAGAACGGCGATGTGGAGCAGCGTCATCACCGCTTCAAGCAAGTCTCTGGAGCAGGCCCTGCTGCTGCGCGACGGCCGGGACTTTGCCAGCCGGGAACTCTATGAGGCCTTCCTGGGCGAGTTGTTTGAGCAGCTCAACGCCGGGCGGCGGTCGCGGTTGGCGGAGGAACAGGCCCTCCTGCGCGACCTGCCGGATCGGCGGCTGGAAAGCGCCCAGCGGCTGGATGTGAAGGTCGATACCGGCAGCCTGATCCATGTGGATCGCAACATCTACTCGGTGGACAGCCGGCTGATCGGGGAGAAGGTGGAAGTCCGGCTCTATGCGGAGCACCTGGAGATCTGGTACGCCCAGCGGCTCATCGAGCGGTTGGGGCGGCTTCGCGGCCGGCAGCGGCACCAGGTCTCGTACCGGCACATCATCGACTGGCTGGTCCGCAAGCCCGGGGCCTTCGAACAGTACCGCTATCGGGAGGACCTGTTCCCCACGAGCCGGTTCCGGATGGCATACGACCACCTGAAAGACACGCAGGCCGAGCGTGGGGTCAAGACGTACCTGCGGATCCTGTACCTGGCGGCTCGCCAGACACAGGACGGGGTGGATGAGGCGTTGCGGCACCTGTTGCAGGAAGGTCAGCCGATCTGTCTGGAGGCGGTGGAAGCCTTGGTGGACCGCCGGGAGGCGATCCCGCCGGTCACGCAGGTCCGAATCGAGCCGGTGGACCTGGCTGCGTATGACGCCTTGATGATCGGCCAGGAGGTGACCGTATGAAACCTCCCGAGCAAGAGAAGGCCACTCTGGAAGCCTGCCTGCGGGAACTGCACCTGCCGACGATCCGGGAGTGCTTTGAGGAACTGGCCCGGCAGGCGGAACAGGAGACCCTCAGCTACGAGCAGTTCCTGCTGACGCTGGTCCAACGCGAGTGCCAGGTTCGCCGGCAACACCGGCTTGAGCGATGCCTGCGGGAGTCGCGATTGCCGGCGGAGAAGAATCTGGCCGGCTTCGACCTGAAGCGGCTGCCGGCCAAGGTCACCCGGCAGGTGCGGACGCTGCTGGAAGGCAGGCTTCGTGGATCGCCGGGAGAACGTATTGGTCTTCGGCAGCGTCGGCGGTGGCAAGACGCACCTTTTGTGCGCGTTGGCGCAGGAGTTGATTCGCCAGGGCCGCAAGGTGTACTTCAGCACGTGCAGTCGGCTGGTGCAGGACCTGCTGGCGGCCAAGCGGGATCTGAAACTCAGTCGGTTGATCCAGAAGCTGGGCCGCTACGAAGCGGTGCTGATCGACGACCTGGGATACGTCCAGCAGAGCCGGGAAGAGATGGAGGTGCTATTCACCCTGCTAGCCGAGCGGTACGAGCGGGGCAGCGTGATGATCACCAGCAACCTGCCGTTCTCGAAGTGGGAGGCGATCTTCAAGGACCCGATGACCACGGCCGCGGCAATCGACCGGCTGGTGCACCATTGCGTGATCCTGGAACTGAACGTCCCAAGTTATCGGATCGAGCAGGCCAAAAAGAACCGGCCCGACGCCACCGACCCCTCCCCCGAGTGACGACCGGCCGGGCACTCTGACAATCTCACAGCAATTCACAGGAACTCACAGGCAGTTACAAAGAAAGAAAAAGGAGCAAAAAGAAAGAAACCAACAACCACGACCACGGCGGCGGAATCGGGAGATCTAATTGTCGTTGAAGAGGAAGGATAATTGTCGCTTGACAAATGGCTGGCAATCGCTGTTGAACAGCTCCGCTTCTACCTGTGAACACGTTGAGGAAGGGCAGGTTGTGGTAGACGCGGTAGTCACCCCCTGCGGCGCGTCCCCCACTAACTGTGGGGAAGCTCACCCCCTCTTCTCAATCTTCCGGAAGCAGCCTTTTCTCCATTTTGCCTGCCAAATATCTGTATCACGCACGCCCACTTTGGTTCTCCCGCATGACCTCCCGTACGCACGGCACCTTGACGTGGCCGGTCTTGGCGCTATTCCAACGGTTCTCCCTACCAGCAGCGGCTGCTAAGTGCTGAAACAACGAGCCTGCCTTCCTGTTGGCTTGTTACTTGTCCCCGCCAGGCGGTACACCCTTACCTCTTAATCTTGAGGTATCTGTTTAGCGGCCTGAAAGACACTGATTGGTGAGCGGAGTGGTTGGCATATAATAGTGTTGCCGCCGGCGCGGTGGAACTTGGGTTGCGACGCGGTTGGAACCGGCGAGCAAGCGGGGTCAAGGATGGCCCGAGCGAGTTACGAAGAACTTCTGGCCGAGAATCAGCAACTCCGGCAGCGAGTAACGGAACTGGAAGGGCAGGTTCGGCAGTTGACCGCTCAAGTTCGCGAACTGACCGCCCAATTCCAGGAAGCCCTGCGAGCCACCAAACGGCAAGCCGCGCCGTTTTCCAAGGGACCGCCCAAAGCAAACCCTAAGCTTCCCGGTCGCAAGGCCGGGGCAGATTATGGTCCCAAGGCGCATCGCCCTCTGCCGGAGCAGATGCCTGACGAGATCCACGACGTGCCTCTGCCCGAGCGGTGCCCCGACTGCGGCGGGCCTGTGCGGGAAGATCACATCGATCGGCAATTCCAGGTCGAAATCCCGCGCAAGCCCCTCGTACGGCGGTTCGATGTCCACGTCGGAGGGTGCCGCGCGTGCGGCCGACGCATTCGTCCGCGGCATCGCTTGCAGACCTCGCAGGCGAGCGGGGCGGCGGCCTCACAGACCGGACCGGACCTGCAAGCCCTGATCGCGATGATGAAGGACAAGTACGGACTGAGTTACGGGGACATCCAGGGACTGTTAAATGACGGCTTCGGCATCTCGATCAGCCGAGGCGGGGCCGCCCAGGTCGTGCAGCGGGCAGCGCAGCGAGCCGAAGCGTTCTACGACCGCATCGGCCAGATCGTGCGGGCCAGCGATACGGTCTATCCCGACGAGACGGGCTGGAAGGTCGGCGGGCTGCTGAAGTGGCTATGGGTCTTCGCGGGCGAGCAGGTCAGATACTACGTGATTCGTCCCAGCCGCGGCCGCGATGTGCTGGAAGAGGTGCTGGGCAGAGACTATAGCGGGTGGATGACGCATGACGGGTGGGCTCCGTATGACGGCCTGGAGCAGGCGGAGCATCAGCAGTGTGTCACCCACCTGCTGCGCCGGGCCCAGGACCTGTTGGAACGGGCCCGCCGCGGGGCGGTCCGCTTCCCGCGGCAGGTTCACCAATTGTTGCTGGACGCCCTGGACCTGCGGGACCGACGGGATGTCTTTTCGATCAGCTCTTACGGCTTGGCTGTAGCGCAGGGGCGATTGGAATCGCGACTGAAGGGATTGCTGGGCTGGAGGCTCTCGCACGAAGGTAACCGGAAGTTCCGGGACCATTTGGCCCGGCACGCCGAACAGATCCTCACGTTCCTGTACGTATGGGGGCTGGAGGCGAGCAACTGGCCAGCCGAGCAGGCGATCCGTCCGATGGTGGCCAATCGCAAGGTCTTCGGGGGAAATCGCACGTGGGCCGGGGCCCATGCCCAGGAGGTGCTGGGTAGTCTGTTTGCCACCTGCGCTCAGCAGACCCGCGACAGCCTGAGGTTGCTGTCAAACCTGATTCGCGCCACACCCCGTCAGCGAGCAGCCTACCTTGGGCACTTCCTCCCCGCCCCGGCGGGCTAACACCTCAGACCGCTAAACAGATACTCTTGAAGTTGGTGAACTCGATCATGGCATTGCTCCCCGGTCCATCCGACTTCCGGTCCACTACATTGATCTCGAAACGCGTGAACTTGCCGAAACCGCTCGCGTTCTCCGTCAGATCAGAACCGTCAGCAGTCACCATAACGGCATCGCTTTGCCAGCGAATGCAAACGGTTCCATTGGAATCCTCGGGTCGCGTGGTCATTGCAGCTCCACTCGGAAACTTGAGCGTAGAATTACATTGACGGTTCCGATATCCAACATGTTCAAGGGTCCACGCAATCCTGAACTTCTTCCCCTTCTCATCGACGAGGACAATGCTATTTATCAAGCCCACTCCCAGAATGCCCCGTCCTCCAGACACGAACTCATGATAATCGAAGGCAATGTAACCGTGGTCCGAAGGCTCGAAATTCTGCCCAACCGGTCGCCCGGGCCCAATCGGAAGTATCCATTTTCTACCATCATCGCCAGTTACCGCCTTTGCAGCGCCCCACCCAGTCGCAACAGCGCCGTCGTCGTAATTCGAAAAGTCCTCATGGAACACCGACTGCGGCTTTTTGTCCGAGGCCCGCGTGGTCCGCTCAACTGTCGCACCCAGTAGCCTCTTGACCCGATCATCCTTGACCACCGTAAGAGCGACACCTGATAGACCCTTGCCGGTCTCCGTCGAAATGAACCGCGCGTTGATCCGCAGCGTTTCCCCATCGTCGGCAATGGTGCCCGTGGCGATGGCATCCACGCCGAGGATCTTGCCCAGTTCCTTGGCCGACTTGGGATCGATCATCCCCTGGAACTGGAGTCTGTTCTCGTCGATGACCTTCTGCAACTGCGCCGCTCGATGACCGTATACTTCCCCATCCCGATGAACCGGGTTGTCAGCTCCTCGGCCAGAAGCTGCCCGAGCGCCGAAACTCCCCCCGGCGGATCGGGGAGATTGGAAAAACTTACCGCGGCCACTGTCGGCTTCTTCCCGACCTCGCTTCCAGCATAGCCTTTACTCAACTCCTCGCATACCTGCTGGCATTTCTTGTAGAACCCGTCCGCGTCAGCGTTCGGCGTGTCAGCCCCGGAAGCAGCGCCCGTCGCCGTCTTGTTCGTCTCAGGCTGCTTGGATGCGGGGGTACCCTGGGCCGTCTTGCCGGCGGCCCACTTCTTGACATAGTCTTGATCGGCGAAGTCTTAGGTTCTCGATGGGAACCGACACGGTGGTGCCGTCCACCTTCTGCAGATCCACCGCGCCGTCCTTGACCCTGATGAGCGTGGCCTTCGGCATGTAGGCCCCGGTCCGGCTCATCCAGGCCCGAGGACCTGAGTCGGGACCCGCCTCCTGAGCCCGGGCGACTTGAGACACATTTATTGCCAGGAATACTGAAAGCCCGAAACCAAATACAGCGATCCGTCTGAACATGGCTCTGTCTCCCTGATGTGTTCTGCAGCGCATGGTAGTCCCCGCCACCCGCTACCTCGTGAAAACCGCATCCGCGTCGACTGCCTCTACCAGTCGCTTGGCACAATTTACGCTGGCCGATGCCTGATCATTGCCTGCCCCGGATGCCTTGCATACCGTGGGAGCAGTTCTGCCTTCCCTGTTTACGAGGGTGAGCGAAAGGGTGCCCTGCACCGAAACAAGTCCCTCGAAGTCAGTCTTCGAAGCCTCTGAAAAGCCCACCTTACACAAAAGGATGGTGCCTGGGGCGCGGTCAAGCACCCGCAGCCGACCCAGAACCGACAGGTCTCCACCCCATAGGCTGTCGAACAAACCGCCCGTATAGAAAGGCGACCTGAAGGCCCCCGATACGAGATGCCTGTTCTTTTTTGCAAACAGGTTCGTCAGCAGGCCTTGAAGGAGGTCCGCCTGACAGTCTGGTGGGTCTGTCTTTAGAGCCAATATGACCCTGTCAGCTGACAGGACTGATGAGGAAAGGATGGCACCGTTCACGTACATTTCGCGTATCTGTTTAGCGGCCTGAAAGACACTGATTGGTGAGCGGAGTGGTTGGCATATAATAGTGTTGCCGCCGGCGCGGTGGAACTTGGGTTGCGACGCGGTTGGAACCGGCGAGCAAGCGGGGTCAAGGATGGCCCGAGCGAGTTACGAAGAACTTCTGGCCGAGAATCAGCAACTCCGGCAGCGAGTAACGGAACTGGAAGGGCAGGTTCGGCAGTTGACCGCTCAAGTTCGCGAACTGACCGCCCAATTCCAGGAAGCCCTGCGAGCCACCAAACGGCAAGCCGCGCCGTTTTCCAAGGGACCGCCCAAAGCAAACCCTAAGCTTCCCGGTCGCAAGGCCGGGGCAGATTATGGTCCCAAGGCGCATCGCCCTCTGCCGGAGCAGATGCCTGACGAGATCCACGACGTGCCTCTGCCCGAGCGGTGCCCCGACTGCGGCGGGCCTGTGCGGGAAGATCACATCGATCGGCAATTCCAGGTCGAAATCCCGCGCAAGCCCCTCGTACGGCGGTTCGATGTCCACGTCGGAGGGTGCCGCGCGTGCGGCCGACGCATTCGTCCGCGGCATCGCTTGCAGACCTCGCAGGCGAGCGGGGCGGCGGCCTCACAGACCGGACCGGACCTGCAAGCCCTGATCGCGATGATGAAGGACAAGTACGGACTGAGTTACGGGGACATCCAGGGACTGTTAAATGACGGCTTCGGCATCTCGATCAGCCGAGGCGGGGCCGCCCAGGTCGTGCAGCGGGCAGCGCAGCGAGCCGAAGCGTTCTACGACCGCATCGGCCAGATCGTGCGGGCCAGCGATACGGTCTATCCCGACGAGACGGGCTGGAAGGTCGGCGGGCTGCTGAAGTGGCTATGGGTCTTCGCGGGCGAGCAGGTCAGATACTACGTGATTCGTCCCAGCCGCGGCCGCGATGTGCTGGAAGAGGTGCTGGGCAGAGACTATAGCGGGTGGATGACGCATGACGGGTGGGCTCCGTATGACGGCCTGGAGCAGGCGGAGCATCAGCAGTGTGTCACCCACCTGCTGCGCCGGGCCCAGGACCTGTTGGAACGGGCCCGCCGCGGGGCGGTCCGCTTCCCGCGGCAGGTTCACCAATTGTTGCTGGACGCCCTGGACCTGCGGGACCGACGGGATGTCTTTTCGATCAGCTCTTACGGCTTGGCTGTAGCGCAGGGGCGATTGGAATCGCGACTGAAGGGATTGCTGGGCTGGAGGCTCTCGCACGAAGGTAACCGGAAGTTCCGGGACCATTTGGCCCGGCACGCCGAACAGATCCTCACGTTCCTGTACGTATGGGGGCTGGAGGCGAGCAACTGGCCAGCCGAGCAGGCGATCCGTCCGATGGTGGCCAATCGCAAGGTCTTCGGGGGAAATCGCACGTGGGCCGGGGCCCATGCCCAGGAGGTGCTGGGTAGTCTGTTTGCCACCTGCGCTCAGCAGACCCGCGACAGCCTGAGGTTGCTGTCAAACCTGATTCGCGCCACACCCCGTCAGCGAGCCGCCTACCTTGGGCACTTCCTCCCCGCCCCGGCGGGCTAACACCTCAGACCGCTAAACAGATACCATTTCGCGAAACTGCCGCTCCGCCGCGACTTTGGCTTGCGCTTCCGTCTCCGCGGCCTTCTGGCGCTCTTGCATCTCTTTCTGCTGCTTCCAGGCATCGTGCTGTCGCGCCGCTTGGGGCGTCATTGCCTTGAGCGGCTCGCCCGTCCGTGGATGGAACCCGGGGGCGGGAAACAGCTCCCACTCGCCGGTATCAGTGACATAATACCAGGCTCTGGCCTCACCGGTTTCGCGGACGAAGTTCTGTCCCTCCTGGACAGTGACAACGGACCGCGTACAGGCGTACACGAAGAGATTGAAGGCGACCGTGGACCCCAACAGCAAGGTAATACCCCTGGCCCGGCGCCTCCGGTTCGTCAGCGAGAACGTCATTGACGTTCCTGCAAGAAACGCAGCGGCGAGCAAGACGCTGATTGCTCGCGCAAGCCATGCGTTGATGCCTCCTTGCGACGTAAGCACACTGAAGAAGTGGGAATAATAATGAGAATACGCCCACCAGGAAGCCCCCTGTACGAAGGCGAAATAGAGCAGGAGAGCGACGACGAATACAAGCGCCAGCCCGAGGGCTGCTCTTGCCGCTGACCCGGCCCCAGCCATAAAGCTTCCAGCCCTCTCAAGGAAGGGCTTGAACGATGCCATGGTCGCAACCTCCGCAGCTTCGAGCAGCAATTCCAGCGCCCAGATCCCGTCGCCGGACAAACGTCCATGAAGGAGCGTTTTGCCGCTGCCATAACATATTGCCACAAAAGGATCTATCGCCGATACGTTCGGCGGACTTTTTACAGCCTAACCTTGCCCGACATGTGCCAGAAGACGTTCCTGCTGATGACGACTATCAGCGAACCCCATGATCTTACCGAGTCTGGGCGTTCTGGCAATGCATGTTCCGACAGTGTAGAGGGGACGATGACTGATCCATCTCCGAACCAGGAAGTTGTGCCGGGCATAACGGACCGAACCGGCTGAGCAGGAGGTCAAGCGGGCCGAGGCATCAGTCCGCCTCGCCGTTCAGCGCGACAATTCGCCCACAATGGCGGATACCCGCAGATGCCGGATGAAAGCGGGAACACGGGGATGGACATCCTTTGCACGGAGCGGTACATCCTGGCGGATGACTTCCTGTGCACTTGCACGTGGCCGATCACCAACGTCCATATCTGGGGATCGTGGCTGAACGACATCCTGCCGCTTGATGCGACCGGCAAGCCATCCCCGACGAACGTCATCTTCACGCTTGCGATTTACTCAGACGTACCGGCCGGTCCCACGGGGGGCTTCAGCCAGCCGGGGCAGCTGCTCTGGTGGCAGCCGTTCGGGCCGGGGACATACAAGGCGCGAATCTGGAGCACCATTCCGACGGGCCAGGAGCAGGAACGGTTCTTCGTGCCGGACGCCAACGGCGGGCAGGTGGTGGGGTTCGACCGGAACATCTGGCAGTACAACTTCTACATTCCGATGGGCGACCCGGCCGGTGGCGGAGGCTTTCAGCAGCAGGCGGGGACGGTGTACTGGCTGGCGGTCCAGGCCAAAGTCCTCGATACGCAGTCGCAGGCGCGTTTCGGGTGGAAGACCTCCAGCAGCCCTCACTTCCAGGATGCAGCCATCTGGACGCTGGGCCTCCTGCCCGCGCTGGGGGTTCCGCTGCCCATGCTTTACCCAGTCGGGCACCCGCTGGCGGGCAAGCCGATCGACCAGTCGTTCGTGATCACCGGCAGGCTGCCGGGGGACGTCAATGGCGACGGGTCGGTGGACGTGATCGACCTGCTGGACTTCATTGCGGCATTCGGCTCGGTACTGGGCGACCCCAATTACGACCCGGCTTGCGACTTCAACGGGGATGGGTCCGTCGACGTGATCGACCTGTTGATCATGGTCGGTTCGTTCGGCCAGACGGGACCATGTACACCCACATAGGCCGGTAGACGCCTGGCTGGCGATGGGATGCGCCGAAGGTGGAGCGGCATTGGCAAGACACACTGTCAATGCCGCCCAACGTTAGAGTCATCCCCGCAGACACTTCAGGGACGGCAGCCAAGAAGGAACGCAGCCGAGGCAGGTGATTGCCACACGCGCCAGCGCGTTCGGTCTTGGGGGCCGACGCCCTGCTGGGCAGGGGCCTGTAGAAGGACACCGAATGCTCTCGCTGACGCTTCGGGCTCGTGAACAGCTACGACGACGGCAATGGTGGGCGGTGCCCACCCTACAGGTGGTCGCGAAAAGATACAGCGACTGCGACAAAGGCCCCGCTGAAGCGGGAACTTCGTACGCGCTGTATGCGCTGCAAGCGGGGACTCCGAACGTCGGGGCATTCAGGCTACACACCCGGGCGACCCCCTGCTGCGCGGGGGGCTTGTGGAACGGGGATGCATCAACCCGGCGGGGCGGGCTGGGTGGCTGGGGTCGGGGCCTTGCGGGGGTAGGGGCTGGAGGTTGGCGGGAAGCGGTCGCGCGGGTCGGCGAACCACGCCGACGGCAGGGACATGCCGACGACCAGCTGCAGGCGGGCCTGGCGGGTGCAGGCCACGTGGCGTTGGCCGTCGCTGTCGTATTTGATTTCCTGCGTGGTCCAGGCCGTCGGGTACCATAGGCCGCTGGGCAACTGGCTGTACTCGCTGGACTGCTTGATCTCCTCGATGAGGAGGCGGCCGTCCATGTCGTGGGACTGCGAGACCTTCTCGACCGGCACGTCGTTGCGGGCCGGGTCCAGCCACCAGACGTACCGGATCAGGCCGTACTGCATCGTCTGGATCACGGGGCCGGACTCATCCACCTGGATGCCGACCTGCCCGGGGCGATCCGGCGAGCTCAGCGCCTGGATGTCGATCTTGATGTGGCTGCCGTGCTTGAAGTCGATCAGTTGGCGGCTGGGCCAGATGTGGGCGGTCAGGCCCCAGTCGAAGGGCTCCCGCTTCCTGTCCTCAGGGGTGATCGGGGACCAGGAGACTTGACCATCGGGGCCGGCGTACCCGGTCCAAGAAGCGGTGCCGTCGCTGACCATTGTGACGTCCGGCACCGTGTCGGCAGCCGCGGCGACGGTGGCGGCGACATCCGGGACGGGCCAGCCGGACAAGTTCTGGAGGAACGGGGCCTGGGTTTCATTGCGATAGAAGCCGTGGAACTGCGAGGCGTTGTTTCGCCCGAAGAGCCTCATGCCGCGTCCGGGCGGGCTCTTGGCGGGGTAGTTGCACGTCTCCGTGATCAGCGCGGTGTAGGTGCCGAGGGCATCGTCGGAGTGGGCCAGCCGATCCAGGCGGTTGAGCACGGCAGAGGCATCGACGGAAGTCGCGTGGGCACGCTGGCCGATCTTCGCGTCGGCGGGGATGTTCACATCGGAGATATCGCGGAAGACAGGATCATTGTAGGTGAAGGTCAGGGAGAGCTTGACGTCCGGGAAGGTGGCCATCCACTTCTGCAGCAGCCCGCTCTTGTGGTCGACCAGGAGGACGAGGGAGGCCTTGGACGCCTCAGCCGGGTCCTCCAGCCTGTCGCGATCGAAGGTCAGGATATAGCGATCGTTGAGGCCGTCGCGGGCGGACGAGACACCGCACCACCCATAGTCCACCAAGGCGGTGATGCCGTCGAGGGTAGGCATGGCGAAGAGGGTCTGGCCGATCTGCCAGGCGGTGGCCTTCTTCCCGGTCCGCAGCTCTCGGTCGACCTTCTCGGTGAGGGCGTCGGCGCCTTTTTCGTCATCGGGCAGGTCGACGGTGATGATGGAGTTGGAGGCGCTGTCGTAGGTCTTCTCGACGCCGAGGGAGAAGTCGGTCCATTCGACCGTGCGGAGTCCCTCGAACGTGGTGTCCTTCACGCGGATGCCCCGCGCCGGGTGCAGGTGCAGGGAGGCGGACTTGACGGTGGTGCCGCCGTCGCCGCGGCTCCAGCGCCTCCGGGATGAAATCGAAGGTTGCGTGGATCCAGCCGTGGAAGTTGCGCGAGGCGGTGGCTGCGGCATGGAGCATCTCAGCGGCGCCGGCCGGGTGGCGACTCGACGGAGCGAACAGGACGACCACGGCAACCAGCAGGGCGGCGGCGATTCCGGCGGGCATGGCGAAGCGCATGATGATGCTCCTTGTTTGATGGGGGGCCTGATGGGAGGCGGATCGCGCGGCCAGGGCAGCGCGGGCGGCGGCGATGGCGCGGTCGGTGGCGGCTGGGTCGACGGTCATGCGGGAGAGCTCGTGCATGCGGCGGAGGATTCCGCGCTCACGGTTCGACACGGCAGTCCTCCTTTGGGCGGGGTGAATCGGGATCGCCAGCCAGCCACGCCCGCAGTTGTCGCAGGGCCTTATGGCAGAGCGCGCGGACCTGGTGCGGGGTGCGGTGGAGGCAGGGGGCGATGTCCGGGTAGGGCTTTTGCTGGATCCACCGCATGACGAAGGCCTCGCGGGCAGTCCGCGGGAGGCGGCTGAGGGCGTCGAGGATGCGCTGCGTCTGCTCGGCGTCTACGAGACGGGTCAAGGTGGATGGCTGCCGGTCGGCGGGTTCGTCGGTCAGGGAGAGGGCGGGCCTGCGATCGCGGGAACGGCGCCAATCGAGGGCCAGGTTCGTCGCGGCGCGGCAGGCGTAAGCCGCGGGATCGGCGGCCACAGCGAAGCCATGGGAACGGGTCAGTTTGATGAACAGGTCCTGCATGAGTTCCTCGGCGACGTCGTGGCGCAGGGTCAGCCGGACGAGCAGGGCGTGCAGCCGGGGCCCTTCGCGTGCGAGCAAGTCCAGGATGTCCGGTCCCTGTCGGTCCAAGAAGGTTTCCCTTCGCTCCACCCATACAGACGACGCCGGGGGCGGCTGCGCAACCCGGAGATTCCAGGGGGCGTACCTAATGGAGGATACTGCGAGGGGCGTGTGGTGCCAATCGGCATACAATGGGATGCGACGGGGGTACACGGGGCTGGCATTGCACGGGACATCGGCTGGACACGGCGAACATGTTGCGTGGGGTGGGTCTGAAGGGGTCTGGGGCAACACGGGGGTGCAGGTGAAAACGGCAACAGTTCTGACGGCGCTAGCTGGGATGTTGATTGGCGCATCGGGGGATTGGCAACCCGGCTACCATGGCGACCTTCTGGAGATCGTCCCGCTAAGCGAGCGGCTACACCGACCCGCACCGCTCCTGTCCCGCGAGGCGAGCGCTGTGCCCTGGGCGCCGCCCATCGGCATTCCGCGGCCGGAGTTTGGCATTGTCGAGAATCACACGATGTATGCGGACTGCACCTTTGACTTCGGCAGCGGGGCCGAGCCGTACCGGGCAGCGGGCAACGGGCCGTACACGCATTACGTCGACAACACCTGCGAGGCGGCGACGGATAAGGACAATCCCTTCGGGACGGTCGAGGTCCCGCGCAAGACGCTGCCGAGGGACCTGAGGGCTGGCAGCGTGGTGGAGGTACACGGCGGGCCGTACGGGCCGGACGAGATCATCGTGCTGGCGCGGGACGGCGGAGGCGCCGGTGTTCATCCGGGGGGTGGGACGGCCGCGGATCGCGGGGAAGCTGAGCGTACACAGCCTCAAAGGGGTCGAGAGCACGTACTTGATCGTGGAAGGGTTGGACGTCTTCAAGTTCTGGGTGATCGCCCCGGCGAGTCACCTGTCGTACCGGCACAACGACATACACGGGGACGCGACCAACGGCGGGATCGGCATCGACAGCTACGACGAGGAGTACACGAACCATCACCTGGTGTTCTATGACAATGTCATCCACGACAACGGGCAGTGGCACGCGGACTTCGACCAGGACGTCCACGGGATTGCGCTGACGCGGCGGACGCACCACGTGTGGATCGTGGACAACGAGTTCTATCACAACAGCGGGGACGGCGTGCAGATCAATCCGGGCAGTTTGGCGCTGCAGCCGCAGACGCACCACATCTACGTAGGCCGGAACCTGTCGCACCACAACAAGCAGGCGGGACTATGGTGCAAGCAGGCTGTGGACGTGGTGTTCTCGCAGAACACGGTCTGGGGGTTGCGGCCGATCGGGGCCAAGCCGTCGGCCTACGGGGCGGGGCTGGGGTTTCAGTACGGGCCGGAGCGGATCTGGTTCCTGTACAACGACGTGCACGACTGCTGCTACGGGATCAGTTCGGGGAGCACGAGCGGGATGGGGAGCGGGGGGGATTGCTACGTCATCGGGAACGTCCTGCACAACATCCACCACGAGCCGGGGAGGGAGTACCGGCCCGAGTCGGGGTGGTCGAGCGCAGCCATCAGCCTGGTGGGAACAACGAACCGGTACATCGTCAACAACACGATCTATGACTGCGACACGGGGATCGCCAGTCCGACGGCTGGCAGGATGGTGATCGTCAACAACATCATCGGCGCGGTCCGCGAGGCGAAGGGTTGCCACGTGCTGCTGGAGGATGCCGGCGCAGCGAGGGCGTCGGTGCTGTCGAACGATTTGTTCTACCAGGGCGACGGGTACATTCAGATCCGCTGGGGCAGTGCCCGGGCGTACACACTGACGGTGCTGCGGGCCAGGGCCGGGCTGGGCAACGGGTGCCTGGTGGGCGACCCGTTGTTTGTGAACGTAGCGGGGCAGGACTGGCGTCTGGCGGCAAAGAGCCCCGCGGTCGACGCGGGGATTGCCTGCGAGGTGTATGCGGCGTTCGAGAGGCTGTACGGGCTGAGGATCGACGTGGACTGGCTGGGCAGACCCCGGCCACGGGGGGCGGGGTGGGACGTGGGGGCGTTTGAGCGAGCCGCGGGGCGGGAGGTCGCAACGGCGTCGCAGTCGTCATCGGCATACGTTACGCCGACAAACGCCCCCAAGCAGACAACGCCAGGGGGTGGCACCCAGCCGCACGGTTCAGGGTTCAGGCAATAGCAGACGATGAGTGACAGCGGGGCACACCTGCAAGCTCGGCGGGCGTGGCAGCGCGTGGTGGCAGGACGGTGGCGCTGTTGCTGTCAGAGATCGTTCGGACGATGGCTGTCTGAGACAGGGCCGGGCTGGAACGTCCTTTTGGAGCGGAACGGTTGTTGTCTGGTCGGGCTGGCGCTGGGGGTTGCCGGCGATGCGGTAGCCGCAGCGTTGCCAGAAGCGAAGGGCGGCGGGGTTGTTTGTCTGCACGGCTGAGCGGATCGTGCTGATCTTGGGATTCCGCAGGATGTGGGCCTCGACCTCGCTGACCACGCACCGGCCTATGCCCCGGCTGCGGAAGGGGGCTGCGATCATCAGGAGGGAGATGAAGGCGCAGCGGGGGTCGCCCTCGAAACCGGCTGGGATGAAGTCGACGACGCCTACCATTGTTCCGGTCACGTCGCGGATGGCGCAGAATCGGCCGCCCGCGGCGCGGGAGTGGTCGAGGTCGCTACGGACCATTTCGGCGGATGCGGTCGGCTGGGGTCCGAGGGCCAGGAAGTCCTCGCACTGGCGGTAGATGGCCAGGGCGGCGTCGAGGTCGGCTTCGGTGAGCGGCTTGATACTCAGGCGGTCTCCCGGGAGCATGTCATATATCCTCAGATAAACGGCCGGTGGTCGCGTATACGATCCGATCAACAGGGCGTTGCATGTCGATCATTACACGATCTTGGCAGAACTACGGTGTAAGGGCTGTCTGCCGCCGCTGACGGGGCTGACGGCAACAACGCACAGGCGAAGGCGTCTGTGCCACGACACAGCCACAACTGCAACGGATACTCTCGCTGACGCTATGCCAAGTGGCGGCTGGCGGCGGCGACGACGGCGTCGATGGCGCGGGTGCGGTCGGCATCCAGGACCGGCTCGGGCTTTTCGTTCCAGAGGCGGCGGGCGAGGTCCAGGGCCTTGGTCTCGATGTGGCCGGTAGCATCGGTGTGGGCGCTCTGCCAGGGCAGGGCGGCAAAGAGCGGGGAGAGGCACATCTCCGTGCGGAAGTGCTCGGCTGTGTGGTCCTGCTCCAGGTAGTTGCCGCCGATGCCCACGTGGCGGACCACATCGAGGGCGAGAGTGTCGTCGTTGACCTCGATGGGCCGGAGCGTGTGCCGCACGCCGCGGATGATCTCGTTGTCGATGACAAGCTGCTGGGGACTGAAGGTGACGGCGTTCTCGATGTGGCCCACGGTGCCGATACCGACGGCGCCGGCCAGGACGGGCAGGACCGTGCTGAGGGCTTTTTCGACGCCGGCCTGGAGGTTGACGAAGCAGCTGTCGGTCTTGCCGCCGTGCACGCCGCTGGGGCAGCCGTAGTACTCGCTGATCATCTGGACGCGGGCGATCAGGAGGGGCATGCGGTCGAACGCACCGTAGTGGAAGAGTCCGGACTGCATGTCGCAGTAGCTGGGGATGATATCCACGCCGACGACGGCGTCGTCGCGGATGGCGTAGCCGAGCACGAGGCCGGCGAGGGTCTCGGCGCCGGCGACGGCCAGCAGGCCGGGCATGGTGACGGGGGCGGTACCGCCGCCGCTGGGCATGGTGTCGAGGGTCTGGGGCAGGCCGCGCTCGATGTATTCGACGAAGATGTCACCCATGTTGGCGTCGAAGCAGAGGGGGCTGCGGGCCTCGCCGTAGCCTACGAAAATGGGCTCGGCGCGGAGGGCGTCGAGGCTGCCTTTGAGGATGGTGCCGATGTCGATGAGGTAGGGGATGTCCTCGGGCTTGAAGGCCTCGACGCCGCCGAACTTGGTGGTGTGCTTGGCGAGTTCGGCGGCCATCCTGACCGGGCGGACGTGGATGGGCGTGGTCTGGTCGGCGACGGGCAGCCCGGTGTGGGTGACCTGGTCGAGGCGGTTGACCATGTGGATGGCGCGGTGGACGTTGTCGAGGGTCGCGGGGCGGCGGCGGCCTTGGAGGTCGTGGATGAAGCAGGAGAATCCGCCGGCGTTGGCGGTGAAGTCCGGGTGGATGCGGTGGGGCTCGGCGGCGAAGCGGATGTGGGAGTAGCGGGCGCCCATGCGGCGGGGGCTGGTGCGGCTTGCGTAATCGGCGCGCATCTTGTCGACGTACCGCTGGACCATCTTGCGGTCGAACCGGACGACATGGGAGGCGTCGTCGATGCGAGCCCCGGCGCGGCGGAGGTAGGTAAGCGCGCGCTGGCTGTCTATTTTCATGCCGACGTCGTGGAGGATCGTCAGGGCGGCCTGGTGGATGCGTTCCATGTCATCGGCCCGCAACACGCGGATCGGTTCGAGGATCATTGCGGGCTCCTTTGTCGAAGATCCGGAATTGTACCGCCGGGGCAAGCGGGGTGCACCATACGCTGCTTCGCGGCGAGAGAGTAGAGCAGGAGAGAGTAGAGCAGGAGGGAAGGACGGCAGAGACAAGGTAAGCCGCAACCTTGGAAGTTGTGAGGCGGTATCAGGTGGAGATGTCGCTGCACGGCGGGACGGGCGATAACCGGGGCGATGTCGGGGCAGTGGGGTGGAGGCTGGCGCGGGTGTGGAGGGCCCCTGGGGCCGTCAGATTGCAGGATCGGGGGGTGGTCCGAGAAAAGCGATGCCGCCAGGAGACATTGCTTCAGGCGCTTAACTGATTGTCCGACAAGATGAGAAGGGGCGGCGGGTGCGCCCGGCGATGATCGGGCCGGTCGACCGACTACAAAATGGATTGCCAGTAGCGGAGTTTGGGATACGATGGGTAAGCGTGCGAGTCATCCATGGCGACGGTTCTTTACGGGTCGGTCGGAGAGTGGCGGGGTGAAGTTGGCCCAACCGATGCCGGCGCCCGGCGGATGGAGGGTAAAGGTATCGCCATCGAGGCAGGCCTACAGTATTACCTCCGGTGCATCAACGAGGCCCCGTTGCTGGATGCGGCGCGGGAGCACGAGTTGGGCAGGAGCGTGTGCGCCGGGATCGAGGCGGGCGAGCGGCTGAGGGACGGCCAGATCGACATGGCGACGTTCGACCGGCTGTCGCTGCAGGCGCAGGAGGCCCGCGGGATCATGGTGAGGTCGAACCTGCGGCTGGTGGTGAACATCGCCAAGCAGTTTTCGAATCGCGGGCTGCCGCTGTCGGACCTGATCGAAGAGGGCAACCTGGGGCTGTTGCGGGCGGTGGAGGGCTACGATCCGCAGCACGAGACGCGGTTTAGCACGTACGCGTCGTGGTGGATCAAGCAGGCGATCAAGCGGGCGCTGATCAACAGCGTGCAGGCGATCCACATTCCGGCGTACATGGTCGAGGAGATCACGCGCTGGCGCCAGGCGACGGCGGAGCTGGAGGACAAGTTCGGCCGGCCGCCGACGATGGAGGAGATGTGCCAGCACCTGGAGATCAAGCCGCGCAAGGCGCGGATCATCCGCAAGGCCATCCGGGCGATCAGCAACCCGACGCGCTCGGCCGAGCAGGAGGAGGGGCTGGGCCTGTCGGAGATGATCGCGGACGAGAAGACGCCGCGGCCGGACGAGCTGGTGTTCAGCGAGTTCGACACGGAGTCGGTGCGGGGGTTCCTGGCGAAGCTGGATGAGCGGGAGTCGACGATCCTGCGGCTGCGGTTTGGCCTGGATGGCGGGTCGCCGGCGTCGCTGGCGGAGGTGGCAGCGATCGCGGAGACGGATGTCGAGGAGGTCTGCCGGCAGGTGAGGCAGGTGGTGCGAGACAGCGGGGAGGAGCTGCTGGTCAAGGCCGTGGACCTGGCATTCGACCCGTCGTGTAGCGAGCCGGTGGGGCTGGCGGCGCTGGCGGAGAAGCTGGGCTGCGCAGCGAGCTATCTGTCGCAGCGGGTGCAGTCGCTGTACGAGTTGCTGGGAACTCCGGAGCGGGGCTGGGTGGGGGCGCGGTTCGGGCTGGTGCGGCACGAGGGGATGACGCTGAAGGAGATCGGCAAGAAGATCGGCCTGACGCGGGAGCGGGTGCGGCAGATCGAGCACGAGGCCCTGGAGAAGATGAACCGGATGTTGAACGGAGAAGAGGATTCGAAGGCGGGGCCGGAGTAAGGTCAGCCGTAGCCGAGTTCGTCGAGGTCCTCTTCGTCGAATCCGAAGTGGTGGCCGATCTCGTGCAGGAGGGTGACGCGGATCTGGTCGATCATCTCCTCGCGGGAGCGGCAGGCGCGCTCGATGTTTCTCTTGAAGAGGATGATGCGTGCGGGCATATCGACGATCTGATTGACGCTGCGGTCGGGCAGGGGGACGCCGCGGTAGAGGCCCAGCAGGCCGTGCTTGCCGACGTCCATCTCTTCCCGCATCTGGCGGTCGGGCAGATCCATCACGTCGATGAGGACCTCGTCGAGGTGCTCGAGGAACTGCTCGGGCAACTCGTCGATGGCGTCCTGGATCACGTCGTCGAATTCCTTGTCGCTCAATCGCATGGCTTTGCCGCCGACGGTATTGACACTGTAATTGAGCGCTGCTGGCGCGAGCATCACGGTGCCAAGCATATTCGGTCAGACTTTGGGGCCGGGTTCCAGATCGTTGGCTTTCCCGGAAAAGCGGCAGTCACCGCGTGTCAAAGACACCGGGTTCCGTGCCTTCCGTGGCCATCCGTGTCAAGCGCCCGTGCCGCCCCGCCTGCAAAGCAGCGCGACTGCCTGCTTGAGATGTGCCGCCGCCCTGTTGCGTTCGGGCCGGGTCAGCTGCCTGCTGCCCGCCATGGCCCGGATCAACAGGTCCCTGGCTTTTGCCAGCTCCGCAAAGGCTTCGGCGGCAGGCCCCGGTCCCTGCCGGCCGGGTTTTGCCTTCGCCTTGCCTCTGGCAGGGGGCCTTGGCTGGCTGGCCCCAGGTCGCATCTCGACGAACTGCGGGAGCTGGTCGATGTCGACTCCCCGGCCGGTCAGCTGCCGCAAGTGCCTTCGCTCCCACCTTGCCAGGCGTGTGTCCGACCAGCGGCTCTGGTTGCTTCGGTGGATGTCGGCATCGGGCAACATGCCCTGCCGCACCCAGTCGTAGATCGCATTGCGGGTCATGCCGTAGCGTTCGGCCACCTGTTTCCTTGTCAACTGTCGTTCAGCCATGGTACCCTCGCTCGCAATACCGGTAGTCTACGCGGGGCCGAATCCCATGCAACCTCGAGCGGATTCCCCGCGCGGCGCGATTGCGACCGTCGGGATCGTGATCGCGGCGTCCGGAGCCCCGGCAAGGTAGCGTCTGACGTCCTGGCCCGGGGTGTCCACCTGTCGCTGCGTGTTTGGCAGCATCCGATCATCACCGATGCGGTGATTGATGGTGTTCGATACAAACCAGGAATGTCGGCAGAGAAAGGATCCTAGATCTTGGCGTTGTTGCTGGTACAATTCCACGGTTGCTTGCCTGTCGTCAACGGTCTTACCGGAATATCTGCCTATTCGTGCAAGGCATTCATTGGCAACAGGTTTGCCTCGTTCCAGAGTGCTCGGGTGCTGTTGCCAGGTATAGGAGATCGAACCATGCATGCGCGGAAGCCGGGTGTGGCGTTGCTATTGGCGCTTGTGGGGATGGTGGGTGGGGTCGCGGGGTGCCAGCCGGCCGGGGGGGTCAAACTGTCCCTGGTACCGGCCAACAAGACGCTGGAGGAGAAGGTGGTCATACGGGAGGCGGCGCTGGCGCCGAAGATCGCGGTGGTCGAGATCAGCGGGATGCTGCTGGACGAGCAGAGGAACGGGCTCTTGACCGAGGGGGAGAACCCGGTCGCGCTTACCCAGGAGCAGCTCAAGAAGGCCGAAGACGACCCGACGGTCAAGGCGGTGATCCTGCGGATCAACTCGCCGGGCGGCACGGTAACGGCCAGCGAGATCATCCACGACGAGGTGGCGCGGTTCAAGGCGAAGACGGGCAAGCCGGTGGTGACGATGATGATGGATGTGACGGCCAGCGGGGGCTACTACGCGGCGTGCGCAACGGACCGGCTGTTCGCGTACCCGACGACGATCACGGGCAGCATCGGGGTGATCATGCAGCTGTTCAGCCTGCAGGGGTCGCTGGAGGCGATCCACATGAAGACGTACGCGATCAAGTCGGGACCGTTCAAGGACGCGGGCTCGCCGCTGCGGGACCTGACGGCTGAGGAGCGGACGTACTTCGACGGGGTCGTCATGCAGTTCTTCAACGGGTTCCTGAAGGTAGTGGAGAAGGGGCGGCCGAAGTTGACGGCCGAACAGATCAAGGCCCTGGCCAACGGCAAGATCTACACGGGGCAGGAGGCGCTTGCCAACGGGCTGGTGGACGAGGTGGGGACGATCTACACGGCGATCGACTACCTGAGGAAGAAGACGGGTCACGCGAAGATGAACGTGGTGATGTACCACCGGCCGCAGGAGTGGAAGCCGAACATCTACGCCAGCAGCGAGGGGCCGAGTCCGCGGATGGGGGAGGCGGGTAGCGTGCAGGCGGGGGTGGAGGCGCTGCAGGCGGCGCTGCAGCCGAAGTTCCTGTATTTGTGGGCGCCGGGGGTGGTGAGGTGAGGGGAGTGTCCGTTCGTGAAGCGCACTTGTCGGCTAGGAGTGCAGACGGAGGTGACCGATCATGACCACTGGAACGCCGTTGTCGGGTATGCGGGTGCTGGTGTTGGCGGGGGACATGTACGAGGACCTGGAGTTGTGGTACCCGGTGCTGCGGATGCGCGAGGCCGGGGCCGCGGTGGTCATCGCCGGGCTGGAGGCGGGCACGACCTACACGAGCAAGCACGGCTACCCGGTCAAGACGGATGTAGCGATCCGCGACGTGGACGCGGAGGAGTTCGACGGGGTGATTGTGCCGGGCGGATTCATGCCGGACAAGCTCAGGCGCGACCAGCACGTCCTGCGGATCGTCCGCCAGATGGCGCAGTCGGAGAAGCTGGTGGCGGCGATCTGCCACGGCGGGTGGATCCCGATCTCGGCGCGGGTGTACAAGGGGGTGAAGGTGACCGGCACGACGGCCATCAAGGACGACCTGGAGAACGCGGGGGCGGAGTGGAACGATGCGCCGGTGGTGGTGGACCGACACTTCGTGTCCAGCCGGCGGCCTGATGACCTGCCGGAGTTCTGCCGGGCGATCATCCAGGTGCTTGCGGTCCGCAGGCCAAGCGCGCGCATCTCCAGGTAGGGCGGGGCTACGCATGGAACGCTTCTTCCTTGCGGCGGGTTCGATAGCCGCGTTGATCGCGGTCGGCGCGGGGGCGTTCGGGCGCACGGGCTGCGGGAGCGGCTGGGACCTGGGATGCTGGCGATCTTCGAGACGGGTGCGCGCTACCAGAATGTATCACTCGCTGGCCCTGCTGGCGGTGGCGTGGGCGTGCACGCGGCTGCGCGGGGGGCTGCCACCGGCCGCGGGGTGGCTTTTCATCGTGGGCATCGTTATCTTTTCCGGCAGCCTGTATGCGCTGGCGCTGACGGGTCAGCGCTGGCTGGGGGCGGTTGCGCCGGTCGGCGGGGCTGCTTTCCTGGCGGGCTGGACGCTGCTGGCGATCGCGGCGGTGCGAGGATGAGGCGGCATGGGCGGTGAGTCGCTGGAACGGAAGCGGACATTTGACACGGCGGCGAGGCTGTACGATGAGGTTCGCCCGGGCTATCCGGAGGACCTGGTGCGGGATGTTGTCTCGCTGTCGGGCATTCCGCAGGGCGGGCGGATCCTGGAGATCGGCTGCGGTACGGGGCAGGCGACGGAGGCGTTTGCTGCTCGCGGATATCGGATGGTGTGCCTGGACATCGGGGTGAACATGGCGGCGATCGCAGGCGAGCGCCTCAGCCGGTTCGAGAACGTCAGGATTGTGGTGAAACCTTTCGAGGAGTGGCAGGCGGATGGGATGGCGTTCGACCTGGTGATAGCCGCGACCTCGTTCCATTGGATCGATCCGGCTGTACGATACTGCAAGAGCGCGGAGGTCCTTGGACCGTGCGGGGCGCTGGCGATCATCCACAACAACCACATCCGGCAAGACGAGGGATTCTTCGCGGAGGTCGAACCTCTCTACCGCCAGTACTATGGGCCTGCCAAGCCGCTACCACCTGCGGAGCATACGGGAACGCCGCAGCCGGAGCCGGGGGAGGAGTGCTTCGAGCCGCCCATCCGCAGGAATCATCTCTGGTCGCGGGAGTACGATGCGGAACGGTACATCAGAGCTGCTGGGGACGTTTTCGGACCACATCCGGCTACCGGCGGAGCGGCGCGATGCGTTGTTCGCGGGGATTCGGGCGTTGATCAACGACCGCTACGGCGGCAGGGTGGTCAGGCACCAGGAGGCGACGCTGGAGATCCGGCGAGCTGGCCCGGTAGCGGGCCCGGTCGTTGGTGAGAGGGGATCCGATGGTCAGAGGGAGACGCAACCTGGTGCGAATCGGCCTGGCGCAGATGCAGATCTGCTGGGATGAGCCGGGGAGGAACATCCGCCAGGCGGAGACGATGCTGGAAGAGGCGGCGGACGAGGGCGGGAGCTGGCAGCGCTGCCGGAGTACTTCTGGCTGCCGGCGCGGATGGGTACTGAGCCGATCCCCGGACCGCTGACGGAGCGGTTTGGGCGCGTAGCGCGGCGGCTACGGCTGCACGTGGTGCTCGGCTCGATCGGGGAGAAGGCGCGGGGGGCGATCTACAACACGGCGTGCCTGCTGGACGATCGCGGCTGCCTGGTGGGGCGGTACCGCAAGCGGTTTCTCTGGTGGACGGAGCGGCATGGGACGCGGTCGGGACGGGAGGCGCCGGTGTTCAAGACGCGGCTGGGGCGGATCGGGCTGGCGCTGTGCTGGGACCTGGCGTTTCCGGAGCACTTTCGGGACCTGGCACTGGCTGGCGCGGAGATTGTTGTGTGCCCCGCACATTGGCAGGCCGGCGATCGGTTCGGGAGGCTTTCTGTCGAGGACCTGCCACGGGTGGTGCCGCTGGCGGCGGCGGAGGCGTTCCTCGTGGATACGTGCGTCGGGGCGCGGGCGGCGGAGAACGGGATGGCGGTGGCGTTTGTCAACAGTGTCGGCCGGACGACGACCAGCAGCGGAGCGGATCACATCATCGGGCGCAGCCAGGTTGCGGTGCCGTTTGCCGGGATCGTTGCGCAGGCGGGCGGCCGGCGGAAGGTGCTCATTGCGGACGTGGATCTTGACCTGGTGGCGGATGCGGAGCGATCATACGGGCTGAGAGAGGATGCGGGCCGGTGCCGGCGGCGGGGGAGGTTGAGCTGATGCCGGACGAAGCACGCCCGCAAACACCGCAGGGGTGGTACCCAGCAGTAGCAGGTTGCCGATTCCCGGTCAACAGCCACAACGGCCGATGGGTCAGTTGCGGGCCCAGACGGCGTAGTCGGGGCCGTCGGCGGCCACGTGCCATTGATCGAGCGGAGGGTTCCAGGGGCCCGGGCCGATCTTGACGGCCAACTTGTCCTCGACGATCGGGGGCTGCCCGGCGTTGCCGGCGGGCTTGATCTCCTGGATGTATGCAGCGTACTTGTCATGGTCAGCGAACTGGATGTTGACGCAGCATCCGCTGTTGACGCCGGCCTGTTTGCGGATGCGGATGAGGTCGGCGATCTTCTGGCGGATGGTAGGTCCATAGTCGAAGAAGTGGACCCAGAAGACGCAGGGAATCCCCGGGTGGGTCAGGATATAGGCATAGCCCTGCAACACCTGGTCGCCGTTGCCGAACTCGTCAGGGTGGTCGCGGTCCTTCTCGGTATCGTGGTTTTCGACGAAGGTGACGCTCATGGCAGGCCACCAGCCGATCAGCCCGGTGGGCTTGCCGTCGATGGTCTCGAGCTGGCCGAAGTCTTGGTCGCGGATGGCCTGCTTGAGCAGGTAGCGTGTGGGGAAGTCAAAGGCCATGGACTTGCCGGCCGTGGCATCGATCCAGTTGACGACGAGCTGGCGGTTGCTGTCGAGGAACTCTCCGACCGAGAGATATGGCTGCGAGGCATCGTTATAGATGGCTACGAACTGGCCATCGTATCCCTTGACCTTATCGTATCGCCAGCCCGCGAAGCCGATGTCGTTCTGGAGCATCGCCAGGTACTTGATGATCTCGGCCTGGACGGAGGCGTTGGTGTGGTCGAGGTCGCGGCTGGACTTCTCGCCTTCGCCGGTATCGCCATGGCCGGTGCCGCACTTGCACTCGTCATCGCTGACGACGGCCGCGGCATTGTCGGCAAAGGCCGGGTCCTCAAAATCGGCCTTGTCGGTGTGGTAGCCATTGCGGTGATTGACGACGATGTCAGCCAGGGCCTTCGCGGGAGCGAGCGCGGCGATGGCCTGGCAGAGCTGATCCTTGGTCCCGTAGGCGGTGTCAAGGTGGTACCAGCGGGTGGGCATGTAGCCTTCGCCGTTGGCGACCGATTCACCGGGGGGAGGCAGCCAGACGACGGTGAACCCCGCGTCCTTTATGGTCTGGGCGTTCTGCCGGAGGATCTGGTACCAGTTGGGGTTGGTGCAGCGGCAACTGGTCCAATGGAAGCCTTCCAGCATGACGTCGGAGGCCTGGCCATTGTACTGCTCATGGGTGGCGGCGTGCTGGCCGGCCGGACTGGCGGTCAGGCTCTTGGCGTGCACCGCCGTCAGAGGCTGGGACGCTGCCGCCCGGGACGCATGGGCGCCGGAGGCGACGGCTGACTTGGACTGTCCCTTCTGGCAGGAGAGACAGGACAAGGTAAGCAAGGCGGGAATAGCAACGGCGAGGGCGCATCGAACTGACTGGGCGCGTGACCACCGCGCGAAATGCGAGTTGGAGTACATGAGCCGCTCCCTTCGAGAGTACTGTGCCCTTTGCTGGAAATGAGCCATAGTCATCTGACCGGCTGCAGACCGATGAGCGCAGCCCGCGACGCGCAGCCTTGGAAATGCCTGCCCTGTCCATGCTGCCTGAAGAGAGTCTATGCCGGTTGAAGGCGGCAGTCCAGGGGCGGGCCCGGTGGGTGACAGACGCTGTCACTGGCGGTAAGGACAGGGGACAGGTTACAGGGGACGACGACAACAGCAGCCCCATTTCGAGTCCATACGACAGCAACTACAGGATTCCTCACCCCCACCGGCGTGTGTTCTCCTTCGGGCTGCCTGAGGGGGTTCGGAATGACAGCGACGGCGGGAGCCAGGTGCGGACTATCGGACGGCGAACTTCACCGCTGAGGCGTCGCCGGCTGGGTTGACGCAGCGGAGTTCGTAGCGGCCTGGAGTCAGGGCCAGGCGGGGGTCGTCGCGGGCGGTGAGCGCCTGGCCATTGAGGAACCAGGTGACGTCCGCGGGGCGGCTCAGGCGGGGGCGGACGACCGCGGTACCGCCGATGGCGATGAAGGTGCTGCCGGCGCGGGGGGAGGCGATGTGGAGGGGTTCGATGCGCTCCGGCGGGGGCGGCAGAGGCTCGTTGACCAGCAGGGGCCGGGCCTGCGGGGGATCGGCGTCGCTGCGGAGGGCGGGCAGGTCGAAGAGGCGAGCCAGGAGGGGCTCGGCGGACCTGGCGCCGGTGAGTTCCGCGTCGCCCAGACCGTTGAAGCGGCCCACCCACACGCCGATCGCGACCTTGCGGTTGTGGCCCACGGCCCAGGCGTCGCGGCGGCCGGAGGAGGTGCCGGTCTTCCACATGAACCAGGGGACGTCGTGGGGGGCGAGTTTGTCCATGCCGCCTGGGCGGCGCTGACGGGAGGAGAGGATGTCGTCGAGGGTGGCACAGACGTTCGGTTCGATGGCTGGACGGGACAGGATGGGTTCGTCGAGAAAGAGGCGAGGCTGGAGCCACGTGCCGCCGCGCCCGAGGGTGGCGTAGGCGCTAACCAGGTCGAGCAGGCGAACCTCGGCGCCGCCTACGGCTACCGACAGGCCGCTGCGGCTGAGGACGCCGGCTGGGAGGTTGACCCCGGCGGCTTGCATGAGGCCCAGGCAGCGGGGCAGGCCGGTGCCCTGGGCGACGAGGATGGCGGGGATGTTGACGGAGCGTCGGAGGGCGTCGGCGGCGGTCAGTGGACCGTGGAAGGCGCGGTCGAAGTTGGCGGGCATCCAGCCGTCGCGGTAGATCGGCATGTCGAAGACGATGGAGTCGGGCGCGAGGCGGCGGCCCTCGAAGGCGGCGGCGTAGATGAAGGGTTTGAGGGCGGAGCCGGGGCTGCGACGGGCGGTGGCGCCGTCGACCTGGCCGGCCGCGGGGTTGGCGGGGTCGGCTGAGCCGAGCAGAGCGAGGATTTCGCCGGTGGGGATGTCGAGGATGACGGCGGCGACGTCGGTGCGGGCGGGCAGGTCGCGGAGGTGCTCGGAGACGAGGCGCTGCAGATCGGTCTGGAGGCGGGGGTCGATGGTGGTGCGGCCCCCGGCGGGACGGCGCTGCAGGGCGAGCCAACCGGCGTGGGAGGCCTCCAGCGGTTGGCGACGGCGCTCGACGAGGACGGGCTGGGCGGCGGCGAGGTCGCGTTGGTCCGGCGTGATCATGCCGAGTTCGACCATGCGGCGCAGGACCGTGTCGCGGCGGGCGCGGGCTCGGTCGGGGAAGTGGTCGGGGCGGTAGCGCGAGGGGGACTGGGGCAGGCCGGCCAGCAGGGCGGCTTCGGCGAGAGAGAGTTCGTCGGCGGGCTTGCCGAACCAGGTCCAGGCGGCGGCCTGGACGCCGCGGAGGTTGCGGCCGTAGGGGGCGATGTTGAGGTAGGTCTCGAGGATGGACGGTTTGTCGCGGAGGCGTTCGAGCTGTAGGGAGCGGAACATCTCGCGGACCTTGGCGTGCCACGTGCGGGGCTGGTCGTCCATCATGCGACAGACCTGCATGGTGAGCGTGCTGCCGCCGGAGACGATGCGGCCAGCGGCAACGTCCTGCCAGGCCGCGCGGGCCAGGGCGAGCGGGTCGACGCCGTGGTGGGAGTAGAAGCGTTCGTCCTCGACGGCGATGGTGGCCTGGATGAGCCAGGGGGATACCCGGTCCAGGCGGATGGGGAAGCGCCACTGCTGGTCGCGGCCGGTGACGGCGAGGATGTCCCGGCCGGTGCGGTCGGTGACGCGGGGGCTGACGGGCCAGCGGTCGAGGCGGTGGAGGGGGAAGGGCAGGAACCAGGAGGCAACAAAGAAACCAACAGCCGCCAGGACGACCACGAGTGTCCCCACGGCCCCCAGGAGGAGCGGGCTGCGCCGCCAGCGGCGGCGCAGCGCAGCAGCACCCTCCGGCCTCCTGCCGGGAAGTCCGGCTCGAGCGGGGGCCTCATTGCCCAGCAGGCAGGCCAGCTCCTGCCGGGTACGCTGTCCTCGTTCCGCATTCCGTGCGTCTTGCGTGGGCATCCTTGCCATCACTCCTGCAGTCGTCCTGACACGGGCGCCGCCGTGCGATACCAGGGCCCTCACCTCCGTGCCATACGGAAGAGACACCCGAGGAAACGCACAACCGCAACCGTTTCCTACTGCGGCAATGACTTCAGGAAGGCCGTGATCTTCGTCTTGTCAATCACAGTCTTCTTGAATGTGTCCCGGGCGTCGAAGATGGCGTACGCCTCGTCGCAGTACTTGTCGAGCCACGCCCACGACATTGTTGCTTGCGGCCCCATGTCACACAGACCGGGCCCATGGGGGTATAGCCGGGGACATAGACGTAGTGGCCGCCCCACGAGCCGGGCTTGGCATCGGGACCGGAGGTCACTTCCCACGGCTGTCCCGTCTGGACCTGCTGCTGCGCGGATTTGGGCAATTCCAGACCCAGTCCGATCCCGACGTCGGCGAAGATGGCCTGGCGGACCTGGTCGTGATACGACCCATCGACCTGAGCGAAGGCCTGGATCTTGTACGTGCGTTTCCCAACCTTCCAGCCGTCGCGCCGCCACTCCTTGAGCGAGTCGAGCACGACCAGGCCGCAGTCCGGGCCACCGGTCTCCTTGAAGTACTCGCACAGCACGTCCTTGTCGGTGATCATCAGCACCGACCCCTGCTCGATGTCTTCGAAGCGAAGGGTCTGGTGGGCCCTGCCGGCCATCACGCAGTCGCCGTGAACGTCGTTGCCAAACATCGGCAAGGGAATGCCGGGATGCGTGATGTCAAAGTCGTAGGACCTCGGCAGCTTGGGGACTGCCCGCAGGACCGCCGCGAACAGCAAATTGCGGTCGTCCTTCTTGGCTGGGGCCTTGCCCAGTTTGAAAACGGGGTGCGCCTGAATGCCTTTCACCTTAGCCATCACGTGCTCCTTCCTGGATACCTGCGACCTTGCGAGGCCCGCCGCCAGCGAAGGCACCCGCAGTGACGTTGTAGCAATACCGCGACAATCAGCGGGACTGCACGATCTCCCAGACACGACCCGTACCGAGTAGCCGGGGCCCGGCAGACTGTCAATGGTAGTGACAGCGGCTGACACTCACTTGCCCACCTCCGCCTTGCCGCCACCGCTTAGGGACGCGAACTGCGGGTTGTACATGCACGACGCTTCGACCGGGGGGAGGATGAACGAGCCGGCGGTAATCGCGCGGAGGCTGTAGCGGAAGGTCCGCGGCTCGCGGCCGGCTGAAGCGAAGAGCACCACGCGGTCGTCGCGGAACTCGACGCGGTCGGGGGCGGCGTCGGCGGAGGCATTGCCTGCAGCCTGTGGATGACGTGTCGGCGCTGGTGACCAGGCGGGGGTTCTCGACCTCGAGGCCGGCTGGCAGGGCGTCGACGATCGCCAGGTTGTCGACCTGCTCGTGCTCGGAGAGGGACGGGGCAGCCAGTTCGATCTCGACGCGGATGAGGTCGCCCACCTTGAGGGCAGCCGGGTCGATAGGCTTGCCGTCGCGGGAGAGCCAGCGGCGGCGGACGGTCAGCTGGCGGTCATACTCTTTGATCTGGTCCTGGCGGAGCAGGCCCTCGAACAGGACCGAGACACAGACGTCGCCGGTGCCGGAGGAGGCGAACTCGATGGGGGCGGTGACGCGGGGGAGCTTGACGGTCGCGGGGGACTTGCTGGCGAAGGACCCGATCTCGGCACCGCCGGCGCGGATCGAACCGGCGAAATCGGCAGTGCCCTTGCTGAGCAGCTGGTAGCGGGCCAAGGCGGAGAGGGCGGCGGCGTTTTCGAGCGTGCTGCCCCAGCGGCCATTCACGCGGGCCTTGTCCAGGCGCTGGACCAGCGAGGCGATCCAGGCGTGGCCCGGGTCGAGGTCGAGCAGGACGTGCAGGAGTTCGGCGTCCTGGTGGACTTGCGAGGTGAGGCGACCGCTGGTGGTGGCTGCGACGCTGCAACCAATCGTGTCGTCCCGCAGGACTGCCAGGGCGCGGTCGCGGCGGCTAACGGCCAGGAAGGCGGCTGCGAGGTCCGCGCGGCCGGCGATGTCGAGGGAGTCGGTCCGCTCGGCGAGGCGGTCCATCCAGCCGGTGGGGGCCTTGCCGAAGCCGGCCAGGATGTGACAGAGGCGGGCGCGGACGTTGGGGTCGACCTTTTCGTCGACCTTGCGGACTTCGGCGGAGAGGTACTCGACCAGCGGGTCGGTCGAGCTGCCGGTCGACGCGGTAGCCGGCCTGTCGGGCGCGGAGCAGGAAGCCGGCAGCGTAGCAGGTGCCCCAGAGGTCGGCAGTGCGCTCGCCGGGCCAGTAACCCAGCCCGCCGGAGAGGGTCTGCATGGACCAGAGGCGGGCGATGCCGGCGTCGATCATGTTGCCGACCTGGTCGACGCGGCCGTCGGGTGGGCCGCCGGCGAGCAGATCGGGGGCGTACAGCAGAGCGAGCAGGCGGCTGGTGGTCTGCTCGACACAGCCGTAGGGGTAGGCGATGAGCTGTTCGAGGGCCGATTGCATCTGGACGGTGGGCGAGGCGCCGACGCTGACGGTCGCGCGGACGGTGCCGGAGAGGAAGACGTCGGGGGCGGCGATGGTGATGGGCTGGCTGGCCGGGGCACGAGCCAGGCGGACCTCGTGGTGGAGGGCGGAAGCGGGTCGGATGGGGAGGTCGGCCTTGGCGGAGGCGACGAGGTGGTCGGCGGTGGCGTCGAGCCGCACGCTGGCCTGACCCATGGCGGTGGCGGTGGCGGTCAGCCAGACGGTTGCGGGCTGGCCGGGCTGGACGGTGATGCGCGGGTCGGCGGGGAGGGCGACTTCGATGGGACCCTCGACGAGGCCGGCTGCGAGGGTCACGGTCAGCGGGGTTCCCGTCGCGTTGAAGACCTTGACGGGGACCTGGAAGCGGTCGCCCGGGGCGGCGAAGCGGGGCCAGGTCGCCTCGACCATGAGGGGGGCGGCCAGGGTCACGGGCTGTTGGGTGCAGCCGTAGCGGTCCTGGTCGACGATGACCGCCATGAAGCGAATCTCGCCGGTCAGGTCGGGCAGGTCGACTTCGGCAGAGGCGGTGCCGTCGGAAGCAACGGGTACAACGGTCCGCCAGATGACGGCGGCCTCGCGGTGTCGAGAGGGGACCAGGCTGTGGCGAAGGGACTCAGCTGAACCGTCGTCGCCGCCGATGCGGACCGCACTTGCCGGCCGCTGGTAGTCGGGCAGGAGGCAGGCGAAGCCGTCGGCGGAGAGGACGGCGGCCTCGTGGGGTGCGAGGAAGTGGCGGAGGGGGTCGGGGGTTTTGTAGGCGATGGTCTTCAAGATGCCTTCGTCGACGGCCCAGAGGTGGACGCAGGGCGGGCGGGCGGGGTCCCGGGGTGGGTCCGAGCGGAGGGTGACGGTGACTCTTGCCGCGGGGGCGGCCATGAAGGGGACATCGATCAGGACGGGCAGGGCCTTGGCCTTGTGGTCGACGATGAGGCGGGCCAGGCCGGCGGCGCGGTGCGGGAACCACTTGTCCTTCGAGGGGTCGACCGGGCGGACGACGCTGGCAGCTACGAACGCCCCGCCGCGGAGGTCCTCGGGGATGGGCACGGCCAGCTGGGCGGTATTGGCCTGCATGTGGAGGACCTGGCGGTGCACGACGCGGTCGCTTTCGAGGGTCAGCAGCAGCGTGCCGGCGAAGGGGCTGCGGATGAGGACCTTGGCCTGCGAGCCGGGAAGGTAATTCGCCTGGTCGAGGACGACTTCCAGACGCTCGGGTTGGTCGATGGCGAGCATCTGGTCGTCGCCGGTGTCAGCGGTGGCGTGGAACTCGATCCGAGTGGCGGCGAGGCAGTCAGTCGCGGCGACCTCCAGGCGGTACAGGCCGGCTGCGGTGCAGGTGACGGTGAGGGAGCCCCTGGCGTTGGGGGTAGCGACGGTGCCCTTGGCGACGGGCGTGAGGCGCTCCTCGGATTGCCAGACGAGCCGGTGTCCGACGGTCTGGAGGGTGGTGTCGTAGTCGACGCGGCTGAGGGTCCAGGTCATGGCGAGGGGTTTGGCGAGCTGGTCGCTGGGGGTGAGCTGGACCCAGTCGACGTGGATGGGCTCGTTGATCGGGAGGAGCTTGCTCTCTGGGGCGAGCAGGCCGATGTGGCGGCCAGCGGTGTCCAGGTCGATCCGGGTGCGGGCGGAGACGCTGCGGCCGCCGGGTTCGCTGACGGTGGCGGAGACCTTGGCCTGCCAGCAACCGGGGGCGGCGTCTGCGCCGAGGGGTACTTCGACGGTGGCGTGGCCTGTGTGGTCGAGGGTCGCGGCGATGTCGGGGACGTTGACTTCCTCGTCCTGCTTGGAGTCGGTGAAGGTGTAGCGGGGGAAGCGGGCGGACTTGAAGGAGAGGCGCTTGTAGGTGGCGGTGACCTTCAGGGGCAGGTCCGAGGCGGGCTGGCCGAAGAGGTAGCGGGCGGAGACGGAGATGGCGGGGGAGTCCTGAGTGCTGAGTGCTGAGTCCTGAGGAACGGCGATAGGAGCACTGGCAGGCGAGCTGCCAGTGGCACGCGAACCTGACTTATGCACGGTCGGAACAGGCATATCTGCAGTGACGTCCCCGTCGTCCCCTTCGTCCTCGGACGCGGCGGATTCATCCTGGGCGTCCTGCACGCCTGCAGACAGCGCAGGCGTGGCACCCGGCAATCCCTCGGCTTCGCTCGTCACAAGGCTGCCAGTGGCACCCGTATCAGCGTCATCGTCAGCTGTCTCCTCTTCGTCGTCCGCTGAGGCGGCGCGGTAGAAGCGCGGCTGGGTGGGTTCGGCTGTCACCTCGAGGCGGACGGGGACGTACTGCTCGACCAGGGCGGAGGTGCGACCCAGGGGCTTCTTGTCCCCGGGCAAGGTAACGGCGATCTCGTAGCGGCCGAGCTGGCTGTCGTCATCTGTGGCGAAGTCGGCATGGAAGAAGCCCTGCTGGTCGGCGGCGGGGGTGAGGACGGCCTCGCGGACCTTCTTGCCGTCGGGGCGGACCAGGGAGACGGCCAGGGGGAAGGGCTGGGGCGTGGCGCGATCCCGGTCGCGGATGAGGCCGGTTGCGTGGATGGTGTCGCCCGGGCGATAGATGCCGCGCTCGGTGTAGAGCATCACGTCGTAGGTGCGGGGATAGGGCTTGCCGGACTGGTCGACGTCGTCGATGACCCAGGTGGTGTCTTCCGGCAGGAGGAAGTTGGTGTCGTCGCCGGCCTGGGCGGTCAGCAGGTAGAGCGGGCCATCGGGGTGGTCGTCGGGGATGGCCAGGCGGACCAGGCCCTGCTCGTCGGTGGTGCCGGTAGCGAGGGTCTGGTTGGTGCGGGTCATGGCGGTGACCTGGGCGTTGGGGACGGGGGCGGCGGTCTTCAGCGAGGTCACCCAGGCGAGCCAGCCGGCGCGTTCCTTCTTGGCGGTGATGACCAGGTCGCTGACGGTGACGATGACGGAATCGGCGGTCCAGCACCGGTCGGCAGCCTGGGCGCGGACGACGTAGACGCCGGGGGCGGCCCCACCGAGCAGGTCGCGCAGGTCCAGGGCGAGGGTGGTAACGGCATTGTGATTCAGGGCCAGGGGGACGGTCCTGGTCAGGACCTGCCGGGCGGTATCAACCGGGCGCTCGCCGCGGACGTGGGCGACGAGGTTGTTGGGGTAGACGCGGCTGGCGGAGAGGTTCAGGCTGGAGACGTTGACGCCCTTTAGGTCTACCTGCAACTGGCCGGCTGGCGAGAGGGTGCCGCGGCGGAGGGGAAAGGCCAGGGCGGGCTCGCGGTCGGGTATCTCGAAGGTCGCGGACTGACGGGAACCGAGGGTCTCACCAGCCTCGGACTTCACGTCAGCCTGGCACGCGAGCGGTGTACTTGCGGCCGCAGTCAAAGGGTCCCTCCAGAACCAGGCAGCCGCAGGCGAGGCGGACCTGCAGGTCCTTGACGGGCGGGTCGAGGTCGATGGCGGGGACGGGCTGCTTGCCGTCCAGGCCGCGGGAGAAGTCCAGGTCGACCACGATGTTGGTGCTGAGGTCGGGTTCGCTCACGTCCGCGCGGAGCAGGGCGAAGGACTGCGGCAGGGAGACCTCGAAGGACATCGGCTCGCCGAGGGGCAGTTCGGCGCCGCTGCCGGTGAGGTTCGGCTGGAGGCGGACCCGGATCTTGTCCTTGGCTGGACGGTCGCAGCGGACGACGAGCTTGGCGTCGGGTTTGACGGTCAGGCAGGCGAGGTGCAGGGCATGGGAGTCCTCGGCGTCGAGGACCTGGAGGTTGCGGAGCAGGTCAGCTGGGGCGACCGGCTGGTTGAACAGCAACTCAAGTGTTACCTGTTCGCGGTCGGCAGAGCCCACCTGGCAGGTGTCCAGGGAGAGCGGGCGGGTCTGGAAGCGGTATTCCCTCGGTCCGAGCAGGACGCGGCCGGTCTGGACGTTGAGGTCGGCGACGGGCCGCAGCCAGAAGACGCGACCCGGGGGGAGGGGTTCATCGAGGACAAAGTCCAAGCGATCGGGCTGCGACCAGGTCCAGTGCCCCTTGGGTTGTGGGTGGATCTGAAAGGGGCTGGATGGGGCGGGAACGCCGACAGAGTCCCGTGGCGCCAGCGGCTCGTCGAAGATGAGACTGAAGCGGTCGGCGGCGTCGACGTTGCCGGCTGGCAGGACAGAGAGGATCCGCATAGCGGGTCTACCCCGGCCGAGCAGGTCGTGCCGGATCCAGAGCAGTCCGGCGGTATTGAGCAATAGGAGAACGGCAGCCAGGAGGGGAAAGCGCCACGCGAGGCCATGATTCACTCCTTGAATCGGGGTCGGCATCCATGCCCGAAGTGGGAAGCAATCTTGTACCCGATCGCCGGCGGGAACGCAAGAGGGAAATGCGAAAATTCTGCAGGGAAACCGGGGTTTGGCTGTAATATGCGCAATTCCTGCGCGTCGGAGGTTCGCCAGTACTGGCAGCGATGCTATTACGGGATGTTCCCGCCGGATGACAGCCGTTGTCACTCGCGGAGGCGATTACTTGCCCGGCTGGCTACTTGGGGTAGACTTACCATGACAAGGTCTTGCGGCGGCGGAATCGCCCCCTGTCGGGGGAGGTTGTCCCTTCTTTGCGGTGGTTTTCCGTCACCATGTTCTTGTTTTCACACGCTGGAGGAACACACATGACACGGGTCACGTACGTCCTGGTGCTAGTGGCGCTGTGCCTGCCTCTGCCTGCAGGCTGTGAGAAGCCGGCCCGGCAGATGCCGGAGATCATGATCGACCGGCCGGAGGTGTTCACGCGGGAGCGGCTGCTGAACCGGCGGCTGGCGGAACATGACTGGGTGGAGCAGCAGTACCCGCTGGCGACACAGCCTAGCGGAATGCAGGGGTACCGTGACGTGCGGACCTTCAGCGGGTTGATCGCCGAGCTGCACGGGTCATTCAACCCGCTGCAGGGGCAGCTGGATACGGCCCAGCAGCGGCAGCAGATCGCCGAGATCCAAAGGCAGGAGCAACTGGCGAAGCTGCAGCAATGCGTAGATTGCCTGTCGATCCAGCAGCAGCTGGCCCAGGTGGCTGGCGGGAGCAAGGGAGGGAACGGACAAGGCAGTGGTGGCGGAGGTTCGGGCGGTGGGACCAGCGGGGGTAGTGGCGGATCGAACGGGGGAGGGGGTGGCGGGTCCGGTGGGGGAAGTGGGGGATCGAGCGGAAGTGGGGGGTCCAGCGGCAGCTCGGGCAGCGGGGGCAGCACGGACACCTCGGCATTCGGGCAGGGGATGGCGGCGTTCGCGGCGGACAAGCGGCCGGAGTCTGCCGAACCCGGGCGATCTCAAGCAGACCGGGGCACAGGCTGACGAATATCGAGGTGCTGCGGGATCGCAAGGCGGTGTGGGACGCGTTGAATGCGATGACGGTACAGACGGAGCTGGATGACACGCACGACATGAACGGCTACACGTTGTACACGCTGCAGTTCAACGTGACGGTCCGGCCGGACGAGAGGGACCAGCCAGCGGTGGGGCTGGTGCGGCTGACGATGGACAAGGACTGCCTGACCGCCGACTTACTGGAGAAAACGGCTGACAAGCAGGTGATCGAGGGTATACGCCGGGAGATGCGAGAGAAGGGAATCCAGGCATTCGATGAGGACCTGAAACAGAGGAAAGACAACCCGCAACTGGCGGAGCAAGGCGTAGCGAACACAAAGGCCTCTCACCGGTCGCGCAGCGATAGTCTGGAGCCGAAGCGCCAGGACATCCAGCTGAGACAACAGATGGTCGATCGGACAAAGAAGGTCGTCTCTCAAGTATACCGACAATGGACCCGCTCCCTAATCGAGCAGGTGCGGCTGGAGTCGCTGTGCCTGCAACGCCAGTACCTGCAGGGGCTGCTGCGCGATACGGACCTAGTCCAGGTGGGGGATGTGCAGCGGACGATGGACCACTATGAGAAGGCCCTGGAGGCGGGCCGGCAGGCACCGAGACAGGTCGCCGCCGCGTCGAGCTGGTGCACGGAAGGATATTTCCAAGACATTCAATGAGTCAAACGAGCAATTGCAGAATCTGTCGGGTCCGCAGAATCGGGACAAGGCGGAGCTCGACAAGAACACAGAGGCTGTGTCGTCGAACCTGAAGAAGCTGCGCCCAATCATGGATCTGGTCCTGGACGAGGGAGAGCGCCAGACATGGGCACGTCGGGAGAGGGCGCTGACGAAGAACCGGGAGGGAGTGGCAGATGGAGGCACATACGTCGGCACAGGGCTGACGGACATCTCTGCCAGGGCTGACGAAGCGGTCGTGAAACTGGCCGAGCAGCTGAATCGAGCTATCTGCGAAGTCTGCTGCCAGCGAGAAAGAGATCCAGGAGCGCGTGAAATCCCTCCAGCCGATGTTGCAGGCGGTCCAATCGTTCCTGGACCCGTCTGACAGACAGAAGGCCGATCTGATCGAGCACTACAGCGAGCGCGCCACGTACTTGCGTCGCGCGATCCACGGACTGGAGCTGCTGGAAGGTCAGGTACCTCGCGGGGGGCCGACCCTCGACGACCCCGACATTCGGCTGGCCTTGTCCAAGATGGCGGAGCGGCGGTACGGCACCCTCGATGATGCGCGCTACATCGTGTTCAATGACATATCGACCAGCTTTGATGATGGCAACCGGCAGTTCTACGTCCCGAACCTGTACCTGAAGTATGGGACCGACTACCAGCCGATCGTCCCGGATGAGTTCGCTCGCGCTTACCTGCTCCTCGAGGACCAGTCGCAACCGTACGTCTACACCGTCGAGCCAAAGGAATACGCGCAGAACATTTCGGACGTGGCCGCGGCCGAGCAGCTGCGCAACTTCGTGCTGGCCATCGACGCGACGCTGCCGCAGGCGGCCGGGGCCAAGGTCGGCGCCTACCTCGACAGCGTCTACCGGTCGCAGGAGTTGCTCCAGGGCATTCTGCGCAAGCCTCTGGTGGTTGGCTTCCTGAACCAGAACTGCGCGGCTACCTGCGAGTTCGGCTGGGTCCTCGGACCGCGCTTCGAGATCGTACAAAAGGGCTGGTTCGGGGACAAACACCCGGAGGCAGGTTACTGCCAGGGCGTGGTCCAGCATTCGGTCCAGGCGACGGTGGCGGTGCCGGGGTGGGCGCAGTGCCTTCACCTGCGGGTGGACCGCGGCTGGATGCGCGGGAACCGCCAACCCGAATGGGAACCCAGAGTGTTTCCGGTCCATTGTCCTTCGGATGACTGCCTTGTGGTAAGGCTGCCGGGCGACATGCCGGCCCTGACGCAGGCCCTGCTGACGCTCAACAGCGCCTGGCGACGCGACCCCGTGATTCTGCCGCGCTGGGCGGAGCCGTCCGCACCGCAGGAGGCCCTGGCGGCCGGCCAACCGGGCAAGATCCTGGTCCGCGGCAGCAACCTGTGGCGCAATCCCGAGGTATACATCGGTTCTCAGAAGGCGGACAAGGTCTCTGTGTTGCCGGACATGCAGGGACTGCTGGCGGAGTTCAACACGGTGCAGGGCGGCTCTGGGACGAGCAGCCGTACGACTCACGTCGACCTGTCAGTGGTAACCAGCCAGGGGATTGCCTCGCTGCCCAAGGTGATCGACATCCTCCCGCCGTCGGGGGCCACGCCAGCCCTGGAAGGGGCTGTAACGGTGCTCACGCCGACGGTCAGGACCGGCGAGAAGATCGTGTTGCTGGCGGATGCGGGTCTCATCGCCAGGCACCCGGCTGATGTGGCGCTGCAGTACACGCCGGCCTCGGGTGTGGCGTGGAGGGCGCTGGCCACGCAGCCGTCGATCAGCACGGACGAACACGGTACGAGCCTCTCCTGGAAGGTCGACAAGGACCTCCTGGACGACAGCGGCGAGCTGCTCCTGGACCTCCAGGTGCAGAACCTACCGCACGATGACTACCGCAGCATCCCAAGCTTCGCAGCTGTGAAGGGGCCAATCGTGTTCCTCAAGGACGCGGATCTGGTGCTGGACCGCAAGCAGAGCGACCCGTTCCGCCTTGTGAAATGCGAAAACCCCGGGGGAGAGATGATCTCGCTCCAAGAGGATATCGTGCTGAAGGTCCCCGAGGCGAGACTGCTGCTGACGGCGTACCCCAAGGCCGAGACCGGGCTGCAGAACGCCGCTGTACTGGTCCTGACACCTGCGGAGGGAACCAAGGGATCGACCATTCGGCTGCCCCTGGCAGGTTGCCTGGCGTTCGACAGCAAGGGCGGGGTCATCACGATCCGAGGCGCCGGCCTCTTGAGCCAGGGCAAGGAGAAACGTAACGCCGAGTTGGACTTGCTCTACAACCAGATCGGCGAGGGCAGTCCTGCGAAATATAACATGTCCCTCGAGTTTGGCGACGGGGAGGCCCTTGCGATGAGGGGCATCATCCAGTTCAGCGCCGGCCGCCCGGTCATAGCCAAGGGGGGACCTGGATGACCGCATCCGACTGCGGGCGCACAGGGGATATCCGCGGTTCGCTCTGAGGGAGTGTCCTCCTGACGCCATCAAAGCGTCCGCCGGCGGGATATGATATGAGTGGCTGGCGTGCCTGCCGGAGGCGATATGACGAGCATACCGAGGACAATGCGCGCGATGGTCCTGGAGGGGCCGGGCCTGCCGCTCCGGTTGCGCGAGATGCCCGTGCCCGGGCCGGACGAGGCGCAGGTGCTGATCCGGGTCCATGCGTGCGGGGTGTGCCGGACGGACGTACACATCGCCGATGGCGAGTTACCGGATGCGAAGCTGCCGCTGATCCCCGGTCACCAGATCGTGGGGACGGTCGTTGCCAAGGGGCCGGCGGTGGAGCGGTTCGGCGTCGGGGCGAGGGTGGGCGCCGCGTGGCTGGGGTGGGCTGACGGCACGTGCCGCTACTGCCAGCGCGGCCAGGAGAACCTCTGCGACCACCCGCTGTTCACGGGCTACACCATCGACGGAGGGTTTGCGGAGTACGCGGTTGCGCCGCGGCCTTCTGCTACCCGCTGCACGGTCGGCAGGAGGATGTCGAGGTCGCGCCGCTGCTGTGCGCAGGGTTGATCGGGTACCGCACCTACCGCATGGCTGGTGAGCATGTCGAGCGGCTCGGCATCTACGGCTTCGGGGCGGCTGCGCACATCGTCGCCCAGGTGGCAGTGCACCAGGGCCGAAAGGTATACGGCTTCACCCGGCCCGGGGACGCCAGCGGGCAGGCCTTCGCCCGGCAGCTGGGGGCGGCCTGGGCGGGGGATTCCACTCGAGATGCCGCCGGAGCCGCTGGATGCAGCGTTGGTCTTCGCGCCGGTGGGTTCGCTGGTGCCGCTGGCGCTGCGGGCGGTGGGCAAGGGCGGGGTGGTGGTCTGCGGCGGGATCCACATGAGCGACATTCCGTCGTTTGCGTACCGGATCCTGTGGGAGGAGCGAGTGCTGCGGTCGGTGGCCAACCTCACGCGTCAGGACGGCGAGGAGCTGCTGCGCTCGCCCCGCGGGTGCCGATCCGAACGCGGGTGCAGGTGTTCGACCTGGAGCGAGCCAATGAGGCGCTGCAGGCCATCCGCGGCGGGACGTTGGAAGGAGCGGCGGTGTTGAGGATCTGACGCCCGGCAAGAGCACGCCCACCTCGCGGAGAAGGTCGGTACGAGATGCCGGCGTCGTCAGCCAGGAGGAGGGCGTGAAGCACCCTGCCTTGGACTTGAGCGTCACCATGCCCTTCGGGTCCTGCACGGCCCTGGTTCACGGCAAACGACGCCGCGTCCACAGGACCGGTGGCACCCGGTGGGGGCGGTGTCCCATACTGTTTCCCCTAGAACGGGATCTCCTCCTGCCGCCGGCGGATACTGACCTTGTCGGCAGGGCGGGGCTTGTGGCTGCGCTTCCTCGCGAGCCACTTTGTTAGCGAGGTCAGGGGGAAGGTGTTCAGTACGTTCCTGGCTGGTGCCCAGCCGCGGCGGGCGGTGATCACGCCGTAGTCCATCAGGTCCAGGTCGCCGGCAGCGTGGGCGTCGGTGTTGATGACGATCATCGCGCCGGCCTGGACAGCCATGCGGACGTGCTGGTCCTTGAGGTCCAGCCGCTCCCAGTGGGCGTTGATCTCCAGGGCGGTGCCGGTGTCGGCGGCTGCCTGGATGATCTTCGGCACATCCAGGTCGATCGGCTCGCGGAGTCCAATCAGGCGGCCGGTCAGGTGACCGATCGACGAGACGTACGGGTTGGCCATCGCCGCCAGGACGCGCCGGGTAGCGATCTCGCGGAGCTGCTGGAAGCCCGAGTGCAGGCTGGCGGTGACGAAGTCGCAGGCGGCCAGCAGGTCGTCGGGGTAGTCGAGGCCGCCGTCGCCGAGGATGTCGACCTCGCAGGAGACCAGCAGGGCGAAGTTGCGGATCTTTGCCGCCGCCGTACGAATCTGGTCGATGTGCTCCCACATCCGGTCGATGCTCAGGCCGTTGGCGACCGTGGCGCTCTTGGAGTGGTCGGCGATGGCCAGGTACTCGTAGCCCATGTCCCGGGCAGCGCGGGCCATCTCCTCGATCGTGTTCCGGCCATCGCTGGCGATGGTGTGCACGTGCAGGTCGCCGCGGATCTCGCCAGGTTCGACGAGGCGGGGGAGGCGCTTGTGCTCGGCGGCGTCGATCACGTCCGCTGCCTCGCGGATCTCGGGGGGGATCAACGGAAGGCCGAGCTTCTTGTAGACCTGCTCCTCGGTCTTGCCGGCGAGCGTGCGGTCGTCCTCGAACAGGCCGTACTCGCTGAGCTTCCAGCCCTTCTTGATGGCCCGTTCGCGGAGGTCGATGTTGTGCTGCTTGGGGCCGCTGAAATACAGCATGGCTGCGCCAAAGGATTCTTTGGGCACGACCCGCAGGTCCACCTGCAGGTCCTGGCCCGAGGCTACTTGCACGACAGCCGAGCCCTTGGTGGCCCCGGCGGCGAGCACGCGGTCGACCCGGGGTAGTTTCGTGAAGCGTTCCACGGCATCGGAGCCTTCGGGGGCGGTGCAGAGCAGGTCGACATCTCCGACGGTCTCCACGCCGCGGCGCATCGAGCCGGCGATCTCCGTTTGGTCCACGCCGGGAAAGGCCCGGATCTGTTCGACCAGCGACAGGGCCACCGGCAGCGCCGCCCCCAGCGGCACCCGCTGCGACGCCTGTTCGAGGAAGGCGATCCCGTGGCGAATGCGCTCGGCGGTCTTTTCCCCCATGCCGGGCAGCTTCGCCAGGCGGCCGTCTTCCAGGACCTTCTTCAGATCGTCCATGGACTTCACGCCGAGGGTCTCGTGGACGGCCATGACCGTCTTGGGCCCCATCCCAGGGATCTGCAGCAGGCGGACGAGGGTGTGCGGCACCTGGCGGACGAGTTCCTCGTGGCGGGCGACTTTGCCGCCGGCCAGGTACTCCCGGATGTGGTCGGCCATGCTGGCGCCGATGCCGCGGATGTCCCGGAGTTTGTCCTGGGCGGCAAGATCCGCCAGATCGGTCGTGAGGTCGCGGAGGGAGCGGGCGGCGTTGTGGTAGGCGTTGACGCGGAACTTGTTCTGGCCGGTCAGTTCCAGCAGGTCCGCGATTTCGTCGAACAGACGGGCGATGTCGAGGTTTTTACCGGCCACATCAGGACTCGTCGTCAGTCAGGTTCAGCCAGAGGGTCTCGCCGACCTGGGGCGTCTGCATGAGGATCAGGCACAGATCGTGCCAGCGGCAATGCTCGCAGTCGCAACGGTCGCCGGAGTGGCCGAAGCACGGCCGGTTCCCTTCGCTCTGCTGGTAGTTCTGGATCCCGTCGGCGTCGATGCGCATACCGGTGATCCGCCAATAGGTGTATGCACGATCCAGTGTTTCCGCGTCGCTTACCATGACGTCCACACAACCCCACTGCGCGGTGGTTACAGGATAGACCCGCACTGCCCGATATCGACATTGTAGCGCGGGGATTGCCGTTGGCTATAGGGGTTGCAGCGGATTATGCGCGTTGCATTTGGGTCCGGGATCAGCGACACTCTCGGCGGTGCGCGGGCTCAGCGGCCGGCGCAGGGCCCTGTGGCGCTGCAACCCCCGCCAAGCCGAGGCGGCCTGGCGGGGGTGTCCCAAGGCCATGGCGGCAAACCCTTCAGCAATCGCACCTGCTGTGGAGCTGACAGATGGCGGACGCGTGCAAGATCAAGCGGATCGGGGTACTGACCGGCGGCGGGGACTGCCCGGGACTCAACGCGGTGATCCGGGCGGTGACCAAGACAGCCATGATCCAGTACGACCTGGAGGTCTGGGGGATCGAGGACGGCTACCTGGGCCTGATCCGCAACCGGATGCGGCGGCTGGCCCGCGACGACGTCAGCAACATCCTGACGGCTGGCGGAACGATCCTGGGTACGTCCAACAAGGCCAACCCCGGCCACTTCCTGACCGGCATCGACGACACGGGCAACCCGGTCTTCGAGGACGTTACGCCCCGCTGCCTGGAGCACTTCTCGGAGCGCAAGCTGGACCTGCTGATCTGCATCGGCGGGGACGGCACGATGAGCGGGGCCTCGGGCTTGGCGGCCTGCGGCATCCCCTGCATCGGGGTGCCCAAGACCATCGACAACGACCTGATGGGCACGGAGACGACCTTCGGCTTCCAGACGGCTGTGCACGTAGCCACCGAGGCCCTGGACCGCATCCATACGACCGCCAGCAGCCACCACCGGGTGATGCTGGTGGAGACGATGGGGCGCAACGCCGGTTGGCTGGCCCTGCACAGTGGGGTGGCCAGCGGGGCCGACGTGATCCTGATCCCGGAGATCCCCTTCGACATCGAGAAGATCACGCAGGTGTGCGTGGAGCGGAGCGGCCACGGCAAGGCGTTCACCATCATCGCCGTGAGCGAGGGGGCCAAGCCCATCGGCGGGGAGGTCGTCGTCAACCGCGTCGTCAAGGACAGCCCCGACCCGATCCGCCTGGGCGGGGTGAGCCAGGTGGTGGCTGACCAGGTCGCCGAAAAGACCGGCCTGGAGACCCGCACGACGATCCTGGGGCACGTGCAGCGCGGCGGGACTCCGTGCGCGTACGACCGGGTGCTGGCAACGATCTTCGGGCATGCGGTGCTGGAGCTGGCCGTGCAGGGACAGTGGAACCGGATGGTGGCGATGCAGAAGGGCCGGATCGTATCGGTACCGATCGAGGAAGTCGCCAACCGCCAGCGGATGGTGGCCATGGACCACCCGCTGGTGGCTGCAGCGCGGGGGGTGGGTACGTCGCTGGGGGATTAGCGGTGATCGTCAGGTCCGAACCGATTCGCGGACGGTCTCTACCAGCGCATCCGGCGGGGAGCTGCTTGTTCCGGGGAAATAACAACCTAAGATGATGGTGGTGCCCGATATCGGTGGGGAAGGTCTCCATACGGCGGGATTCCTACCGACAGTGTCTATTGTGCGTGCAGTTGCCAACCCCAGTCCGGATAGGCACTTGGGGTTATGCGCATTCTCGTCTCGGGATGCATGGAACGCTCGCATAGGTTATACTGTGTGAGCTTTAGGAGGACCTCTGTAGATCCCGATGAATTCGTTGGCAGAATGAGTGACCCTGGCGGGCAAGACTGTCCGGCGGGATGCGAACCTGCGGTGGGGGTCGCAGCAGTTACCGCCGGCAACGGTGCCGGCCGCATGCAGTGACAGAAAGGACCGACAGAGTGCGTACAGTCGTTCACGTCACCCACGAGGCAGTGTACAAGATCGGCGGCATCGGCGCGGTACTGCAGGGGCTGTTGACAGCCAAGGCCTACAACGAGTACGCCAGCCGGTCGATCCTGGTCGGCCCGTTCTTCGGCATTGAAGGTCCGGTCCACCTGCGGCTGGGCGCTGACGGGCAAGGTCCTCTACAGCAGCGTGGATGGGATCGTGGGCGGCCCGTACGCGCAGGCCTTCAAGAAGATCGAGCAGCAGTTCGGCGTGGGGATTATCTACGGGAAGCGGCGGTTCATCCCGGACCGCAGCGGCATGGAGTCCGAGGCTGAGGTCCTGCTGTTCGACGTGCACACGATCAACCGCGACATGCTCAACCGGTTCAAGGCCCGGCTCTGGGAGCGGTTCGGCATCGAGTCGCTCCGCTACGAGTTCATCTGGGACTTCGAGGAGTACATGCGGATCGCCGAGCCGGCCATCGCCGCGCTGCGGGCCATGGGCGCCACCAACGCCACCCAGCCGTCGGTCATCCTGGCCCACGAGTTCATGGGCATGCCGACGGTGCTGGCGGCCATGGTCGACGCCCCCGGCGAGTTCTCGACCGTCTTTTACGCCCACGAGGTCGCCCAGGTCCGCAAGATCGTGGAAGACCACCCGGCCCACGACGTGATGTTCTACAATGCCCTGTCCCGCGCGACGGAAGAGGGCCTCTACCTCGAGGACGTGTTCGGCCCGCAGGACCACTACTTCAAGCACTGCCTGGTCTCGGCCAGCCGCCACTGCGACAACATCCTGGCCGTCGGCGATTACGTGGTCAAGGAATTGCGGTTTATCTCCAAGGACTTCCGCTACGCAACGATCGACAAGACCTACAACGGCATCCCGGCCTTCGACATCACGCTAGAGGAACGGACCGAGAGCAAGGCCAGCCTGCAGAAATACTGCGACAATCTGCTGGACTGCCAGCCGGACTACATCTTCTCGCACGTGGCGCGAATGACGGTGTCCAAGGGCTTCTGGCGCGACCTGCTGGTGCTCGACCACCTGGAGAAGCACTTCCGCAAGACCGGCGAGAAGGCCGTCTACTTCGCCCTCTCCAGCGAGCTGCCGCGGCGCCGGCCGGAAGAGGTCCTGGAGATGGAGAGCAAGTACGGCTGGCCCGTCGCTCACCGCGAGGGGCTGCCGGACCTGTCGCTGGGCGAGGCGAACTACTATGCCAAGGTGCAGACGTTCAACGCCCGTGCGCGCAACGTCAAGATCATCTTCGTGAACCAGTTCGGCTGGAGCCGGTGCACCTGCGGCATGCGGATGCCCGAGGAGATGACATTCCTGGACATCCGCAAGGGCGTGGACGTGGAGTTCGGCCAGAGCATCTACGAGCCCTTCGGTATCGCGCAACTGGAGCCGCTGAGCTTCGGCGGGATCTGCGTACCGACATTGATCTGCGGCTGCGCGGGCTTTGCGCTGGAAGTCACCCAGGGCAAGCCCGTCAAGAACGTGATTCTTCCCGACTACTCCGACCTGGGTGAGGCCGGGGCGCGCGTGGGCCTGCAGGACTGCCTGCGGATGAACGCGATCGCGCGCGAGGAGGTCGAGTGGACCATTGCCCGCAAGGTCGCCGACCAGATCGCCTCGAACCTGCCCAAGACGCCCGCGGAAGTCGAGCAGATGATCCAGACCGGCTGGGATATGGCCCGCCAGATGAGCTGGGCCGCGGTGGCGAGCCAGTACGTCATCCCGGCCCTGGAACGGGCGATCCGCAAGAAGCGGGTGACGCACGTGGCGTAATATCAGTTGGATCCCGCCGCCGCGACGACTTTCTTGGCCGCGTCGGTCAGGTCCGTCGCCGTAATCAGCTGCGGGATCTGCCTGCGGGCGTCGTCCAGCAGCTTGCGGGCCTGCTCGACGTTCGTGCCTTCCAGGCGAACGACTACCGGCACATTAAAGCCCACCTCCCGGGCCGCGGCGATCAGGGCCGCGGCGATCACGTCGCACTTGGCAATCCCGCCGAAGATGTTTACCAGCACGGCCTTTACCTTCTTATCTGAAAGCAGGATGCGGAACGCCTCGATCGCGCCGTCCCTGGTCACGCCGCCGCCGACGTCCAGGAAGTTGGCCGGCTCGCCTCCGTGCAGCTTGATGATGTCCATCGTCGCCATCGCCAGGCCGGCGCCGTTGACCAGGCAGCCGATCGCACCGTCCAGGGCGATGTAGGTCAGGTTGGCGCCTTTCGCGCGGATTTCGTTGGGGTTCTCCTCGGCCGGGTCGTACATGGCCTGCAGCTCGGGATGGCGGAAGATGGCGTTGTCATCGAAGTTCATCTTGGCGTCGATGGCCAGGACCTTGCCGTCCCGGGTTAGCACGAGCGGGTTGATCTCAGCCAGACTGCAGTCCTTCTGCACAAAGAGGGCGGCGAGCTTGCGGATGACCAGGGCCGCCTGCTTGCCGGACTCGGCATCGAGCCCGAGGGCTGCCACCAGGTCGCGGACCTGGAACTCAGCCAGACCCAGGTGCGGGTGCAGCCACTGCTTGACGATGGCCGCCGGGTCGCGCTTCGCGACCTCCTCGATCTCCACGCCACCCTGCCGGCTGGCCATCACCACGGGCTGCCGCCGGGCGCGGTCCAGGACAACGCCCAGGTAGTACTCGTGGGCGATCTCGACGGCCCGGGCGATGAGAATCTTGCGGACCGTCACGCCAGCCGGGCCGGTTTGCACGGAGACCATCGGCTTGGAGAACATGAAGCGGCACGCCTGCTCGACCTGATCGGCCGAATCGCACAGTTTGACGTAACCGGCCTTGCCCCGGCCGCCGGCGTGGACCTGGGCCTTGACGACCACCTTGCCGCCACCGATCTTCTCGTAGGCGGTGCGCGCCTGCTCGGCGGCGTCGACGACCACGCCGTTGGGCACGGGCACGCCTGCGGCAGCCAGCAGGTCCCTTGCCTGGTACTCGTGGATCTTCATGCCATGGATCTCCCACAGGACCGGATGCTCATTGATACCCGATCCGAACCTCCCGCGTCACGGGCGTCACAGAAACACGTGCCATGGTTTTGCGGCGCACGGCAGGGCAACGCATGGAAGATTATAGCGACCGTATTGGTGGGCGGTGCCCGCCCTACGTCCTGAACCCCGAACCCTGACCCCTCCCTCAGCTTCGCCCCAGTTCCCGCGCCCGCTCGAACGCCCGCCGGACCGCCGCCTGGATCTTGCCCTTCACGTCGGCCGTCTGCATCACCTCCAGGGCCGCCAGCGTCGTACCGCCCTTGCTGGCGACCTTCTGGCGCAGGACAGCCGGGTCCTCGCCGGTCTCGACCATCATCCGGCCGGCCCCCAGGCAGGTATACTCCGCCAGGGCCAGGGCCTGCTCGCGGGAGAGGCCCAGCCCCACGCCGGCCTCGGTCATGGCCTCGACGAAGTAGTAGAAATACGCGGGTCCGCTGCCGGAGACAGCCGTCACGGCGTCGATCAGGTCCTCGTCATCCAGGGCGACGGCCTTGCCGCCGGCCTCGAAGAGCTGCATCGCAAAGGCCATATCCTGGTCGGTCGCGTATTTGCCCTTGCACAGGCCAGCCACGCCGGCAGCCAGGCGGATGGGAAGGTTGGGCATCACGCGGATAACCCGGGCGGCGCCGCCGAGCTTCTGCTCGATTGTGGCTGTCGGGATGCCAGCCATGATGCTGATGACGCAGCAGTCCTTGGCGATGGCCTGGGCGAGGGCAGGGGCGTCGGCGTGGAAGGTCTGCGGCTTGACCGAGAGGAGGACGACGTTGGCCCCGCGGGCAGCCTCGGCATTATCGGGCGTTACATGCACGCCGAACTTCGAGGCAAACAGGTCCCGCCGCTCCGGAACCGGGTCAGCCGCCCGAACCTGGTCGGCCTTGAGGACCTTCCTGTCCAGGGCACAGGCCAGGATGCCCTCCGCCATGTTGCCGGCACCGAGAATCGCAAAGACCCGTTTGGCCTTGGCCATGTGTATGTCTCCAAGAAAAAGCGCAGGACGGTGACAATGCGTTGCCAGCTGCGTCACGTTGTTGCGTGAAAGTCTGTTGCCAGTCCCCGATTGTAGCACGTTCACGGCCGACCGACAGCCTGGGTGGTGGCAGCAGGCATGGATGCAGCCGGTTGCGACTCCGATCTGCCTGATACGCCCGCAACGTGGACGGGGACAGCGAAAACCTTACGGACCCATCCCCGTCATTTCCGTAGACTTTTACATCCTTGCGGGCGTTCCGCAGCCACCGGCAGCCGTCGTTCATCTGCGTCTTTGTCACCCATACGTCCGACAGACTGCGGATAGCCGCCAGGTGCGGCGCCGCTGCGTCCGTAATAGCGGTCTGATCCAGCCACAGGCACGCCAGGGCAAGGCAATCCTTCAGGGACACAAGACCGCTATCCACGACAGGGCAGCCTGTCAGGTCCAGCCAATTCAGCTGCGGCAGTCCCTTCAGGTGGACCAGCCCGGTGCCCGTGATCGCCTTCGACTCGATCTTCAGGGACGTCATCCCGGTCAGCCCGGAAAGGTGCCGTAGCCCCGCATCTGTGATCCCGTCGGCGTGAATCTCCAGATGCGCCAATCCGCTCAACCCTGACAGGTGCCGTAATCCCGCATCGGTAATCGCATCAGACCGGATCTCAAGAGACCTCAATCCTGTCAGCCCCGATAGATGCCGCAATCCCGCATCCGTGATCTTCGCACTGCTGATGATCAGCACCCGGAGCGAAGTGATCCGTCCGATCTGTTCGAGAGCGGCATCGTCTATGGCTTCGCCCGTAGCCCACATGAATCCCAGCACGGGCAACTGCCGCAGGCCCACCAGGTCCGCCGGGCCCAATCGAACGTCTCGCAGATCCAGGTTGGTCAACCCTCGGGCGCGGCATATGCCGGCCAAGTCTTCCTTGCCCAGGCGCATATTTGCGCAGGAGACGCCGGTCAGCCCGGGAATCTGCCCAAGCGACCGCAGGGCGTTGTCCCCGAGACGAGCCTCGGAGAACGCGATGGTAAACGACCGAGAGATTCCCTCCAGCGACCGGAAAGCATCACCTTCAAGGCGAGTCCCGTTGAAAATGATGAAATCGAGCCACCGTAATCCCGCCAGGCACGCCAGGTCGTCGCCGGTCAGGGAAGTCTCGCCATAGTCGACCTGGACCACGTGCCGGTTCAGGTCGCCGTCCGGAGCCACCACCATCATGCCAAGGTGCGGCGTGAACACGATGTCGTGTATTCGCTGATCCAGGGGATCGAGCCGCGCCGCCAACTGGGCATGGCCGCCCCGTCGCTCGATGGCCTTGATCGCCGACTGTTCCACCCGAGCGTGCCAGTAGAACCGCGCGATGACAACCGCCGCCGCAATCAGGAAGACGGCCGCCAGGCAGGCGACGACAATCAATGCACACCGCACCCATCGGCGAATCCAGTCGCGCGGCGAACGATCGAATGTCCGCCGATCCCTCGGGTCGAATGCCCGCCCGCACTCCGGGCAGCGGTTCTCGGAGAGCCCGAGAAGGGCATAGCCGCACTTGCGGCAGTACATCGTGACGCTCGCCGGGGATGGCTCGACGTCCATGGCACGGCCCCTGCCTTCGCGGCGCCCGGCCCGAACACCGGACCGGAATCTCCGCTACATTCTGCCGCCCCCTGGCACTTACCGGCGGCGCCCAACGGACGAACGGCGAGGCCCGCCGGGGACAGCAGACAAGCATCCACTAGCTCACGCAGTCGCCGATTGTATCACGTTCACGGCTGGCCGGTAGGCTGGCTGTCGGCGGCGACAGGCATCGAACCGGGCTGGGAGGACGCAGTGTCTGCCTGCTCCCCATACCCGTCGTTGCCGTAGACTTGCATGTCCTTGCGGACGCTCCGGAGCCACTTGCATCCGTCGTTCATCCGCGTCTGGTTCACATGCACATCCGTAAGTGTGCGGACGGCTGCCAAGTAGCGCGCAGCCGCGTCAGAGATCTGCGTCTCCTCCAGGTTCAGAGTCGTCAGGGCAGGCCAGTCCTTCAGCGAGACGAGTCCATCGTCCACGACGGGACAGCGCCTCAATGATAGTTCGCCCAACACCGGCAGCGTCTTGAGGTAGACCAGACCGCTGCCCGTGATTGCGTCCGACTGAATCTGCAGGGACTGCAGATGAGTCAGGGCCGAAAGGTGCCGTAGGCCAGCATCCGTGATCTTCGCCTTGTAGATCTGGAGGTATCTGATCGCAGCGATTCGCCCAACCTGCTCCAGGACGGCATCGTCGATCGTTTCGCCCATGAGAGTCAGTCTGTCTCAAAGAAGGTAGATGCTGCAATCTTGCCAAGTCGGCCGGATTCAGGGTGACATCTTGCAGTGAGAGAAAGATGAGTCCTGACATCCGGCCTATGCTCTCAAGATCGTCTCTGCCGAGTCGCATATTCGAGCAACTGATGCTAGCAGGGGTTTTCGCCAAAGGGCTGAGGGCATCCTGCTCAAGTCGGATCGCGTAGAACGAAATGGACTGCAGCCACGGCAACCGGGCCACACACGCCAGATCGTTGCGAGCGAGCGACACGTGCCGGTACTCCACTCCGATCACACGCTGGCTCAGATACAACGTCCCTCGGGCGATCCAAGACCGTTCTTCCTGAAGAGGTAACGTCAGCGAGAACAGATGGAAGAACAGTGCAGCATCCGATGGGTCTGCCAGTTCCTTCATCCAGGCATGGCCGCCCTGCTTCTCGATCGCCTTGATGGCCGGCTGTTCCACCCGGAAGTGCCAGTAGAGGGGGACCAGGACAACCGCCACTGCAACGAGGAAGAGACCAGCCAGGCAGGCGGCGACAATCGCCGCCCGCCGCACCCAGCGGCGAAGTTGCCAGCGCAGCAGCGACACTTCGAACGTCCGGCGATTATTGGGATCAAACGTCCGCCCGCACTCGGGGCAGCGGTCCTCGGACAGGCCAAGGAGGGCATAGCCGCACTTGCGGCAGTACATCGTGATGCTCGTCGGGGATGGCTCGATGGGCATGGGATGATCCCTGCCGGCTTCGGCAACTGCGTGCGTCGTGGCGTCCGGCGGAACGGACTCCGCTCCCTTACGGTCGCGGCTCGTTCGGTTCGCAACGGATACCGCCGTCTTACGACGGCGGCTCTTTTCATCCCACTCTCAGGTTCTCTTTTCATTCCACCTTCAGGTCCAGTTCCACCTTCGCCCGCCCGGTGTCGAACTCCGTGATGTGCTTGCCCGGCGGCACGAGGTACAGGAAGATCAGCTTGGCATCGGGCTGGCTCTTCAGGTCCGCGTCGGTGATCTTGCGCCACTGGGTCAGCGTGTGGCCGGAGATCAGGTTTTCCTGGTTGACGTGGTACTGGATCTCCAGGGTGTCGGTCCCGCCGGTGTTGGCGATGGCCACCGCGCCTACCGGGATGTACTGCGTGCCGGCGTCATCGTTGATCGCCCACTGCTGCTGCAGCGTGCGGACGGCGAAGTCGATCGCCTGGCCGGCCAGGCTGCCCGGGGCCACGCGGTGCAGCGGCACCTGGACCAGCTTCTGGCCCTTGGGGATGTCGAACCGGCTGATCATGCCCACCATCTTCACCTTGCTCGTCTTGGACATCGGCAGGACGATGTGCCCGTCCTTGAGGCGCGTGCCGACGAGCTCCGGACCGCCGGCCAGCTCGTTGCTGGCGATCGCCAGACCTTCAGGGAAGTCCTCGCTGACGATCGGCTTGTCGGTCACGTCGGCGCCGTGCGTCCGGCCCAGCGGGTTCTTGACCTGCGGCTTGGGGGCCGGGGCGGGCTTTTCTTCCTTCTTGGGCTCGGGGGCGGGCGGGGCGCCGAGAGCGGGGGCCGACTGCTCCTTCAGCGCCTTTTCGCTGATCTCGGCGCGGGCCTGGCTGTTGAAGTCCACGTACCAGGGCGTAGCGCTGGCAGGGATCTCGTAGACCAGGTTCATCGCCTGGCCCGTACTGATCGTGTACTTGGCCATGGGCTCGACCGCAGCCGGGATGTCGTTCTCCGCGCTGGCGGCCTTGGCGATGAACGGCTGCACGCGGTTGGCGCGAACGCCGACCAGCCGGATCTGCAACGGGGTCATCGCGCTGGGCACGCCGCCGGCGGGCTTGATGCGAACGGCCAGGAACTTCGTGCCGGCCTCCGGGCTAATCTGCGACTTGCCGTCGGGGGCGACCACGCGCTCCGGCGTCCATACCTGCTCGATGCTCAGGGTGACATCGCCGGGCTTGCTGGCACCGGGCACCCCCGCGGAGCGCCGGGCGTCCAGGTCAGTGAACAGGTCCGGGTGCACGTCCTCGAAGGTGCCCTGGCGGGGCGTCTTGCCAGTCAGGGAACCATCCAGGATCGTCCCGGCGAGTCCCACCGCGAAACTGTCCGCGCGGAACCAGATGCCCTTGGTCGACAGTCGCCCGTTGGCCATCTCGTACCGCGAGAAGCCCAGCACCTGCTGATCGAACGGCAACATCTGCACGGCCGTCATGGTCATGCCGGTCATCACCATGGCCGCGAGGAAGCCCAGGATGCCGCCGCCGATGCGGTCGGCCTTTTCGGGGATCTGGACGTTGCCCTTGATGCCGAAGTCCGCCCCCAGGCGCAACAGGATCAGCGTACCGAGAAACAGCAGCATCAGCGAGACGGCCTCGCCTTCGCCGGGCAGCCACTGCGCCACCAGGCCCTTGTAGAGGTCCTCGTAGAAGCTGAATGCGAGGACACTGCTGACGATCGAGAGGACCAGCAGGATCATCGCCGCGAACAGTCCCTGCAGCGACTGGAAGAATGTAATCAGCACCAGCATCAACAGGACCAGCAGGTTCATCCACATGGGGCTCTCACCTCGTCGCGGTCTTCTGGACCGGCTCCGCCTTCGTCGCCCGCAGCACTTCCTGGATACTCGTCGTCCCGTCCACGAACCGCGACAGCGCCTCCTCCTGGAGGTACAGCATTCCGCGCTTCCGGGAGGCCGCCTTGATCTCGCTCATCGGGGCCTCCCTGCGGATCAGCCCGGTGATGTCCGGCGTGACCAGCATCAGCTCGAAGATCGCCGTCCGCCCGAAATACCCGCTGCCCTGGCAGTTCGGGCAGATGATCGGTTTGCCGTTCTTGTCCACCTGCGGCTCGGTCCGCGCCCGGAATACCTGCTTGAGCTTCTCGGCCGGGATGTTCGCCCGCCGCAGCAGGTCGGCGTCCGGCCGGTAGGGCACCTTGCAGACCGGGCAGAGCTTGCGGACCAGACGCTGCGAGGTGATCGCCAGCAGGCCGTTGCCGGCCGTCTTGGGGTCCTCCTGCAGCTTGATCCAGCGCTGCAGGGCGTCAAAGGTGTCGCTACCGGGCATACCGATGTAGAGTTTCTTGTTGGCGGTCACGCCGCGCATGATCTGCTGCGCGGTCTCCTTGTCGGGCACCTCGCCGACCATCAGGATGTCCGGGTCGCGGTGGAGGACCGTCTGGAGGGTCCGGGCGGAACTGACTCCCTTGCCCGGGTCGTAGACGTGCTGGGTGATGACCTCCAGGTCGAACATCACCTGCTTTTCAAACGTCTGGATGTTGAGGGTGAAGGCATCGTGCTGCCGCAGGGCGGCGTAGAGCGTCGTGGTCAGGCCGTTGCCCGGCGGCGACGAGACGATCACCAGCCCGCCCGGCTTGTTGATCACTTCGTGCCAGAGATTGAGCTGGTCCTGCGTCATGCCCAGGTCGTCCGCCCGCAGCCGCTTCTCCGAGGCCAGCAGCCGCAGGGTCAGCTGCTCGCCGCTCGTGCTGCCGGCCGTCTTGACCTCGATCTCCTGGGCGTTGGTCTTGCCGGTCACGGGGTCGACGGTGGTGGCGATGAACTGGCTCTGCTGCGGCTTGCGATGGTCCTCCAGGTCCAGCCCCGAGATCTGCTTGACGAACAGCAAGATCCCGTCGGCGGGCTCGCGCTCCATCCCGGGCCGCGGGGTGAGCACGCCGTCGATCTGGTAGGCGACCTTCCCCTGGCCGCCGCTGGTGGCGATCTTGACCTCCGTGGCCCGGCGCCAGATGGCGTCGTAGACCAGGTCCTGCGTCAGGCGGTAGCGCTCCAGGGCGTCGGGGTCCTGTTCGGGCATCGGGACGACCTTCTTGTCCTCGTTGAGGAACCGCACCTTCAGGGGGACCGTCTTGCTGTCGCCGCCGGAAAGCCCCTTCATCACGCCCTTGAGATGCTGGGCGGTCAGGATCTTGGCCGCCTCGCCCACCAGGCTGTTGCGGTGGTAGATGTACGTCCCCACGGCCCCACCCATGGCCACCAGGTACAGCAGCAGCCCCACGATGTACAGCGGGATCAGCCACCACAGCAGGATGCCGACCAGCCCCCCGGTCAGCAGCACCACCCGCCAGAGCAGGCCGTTCGTGCGGACGTACTCGACGTCCCGGCTCGCCCACGCGCACAGCCAGATCCAGGGCGCCAGCAGGACCACGTGCACGATCAGTTTCACGATGCCGGCGTAACTGCCGGGTTCCGGCAGCACCGCCAACATGTCCAGAGGACTACCGGTGGTCACGTTTGGAGTACCTCACCGCTGGTTTGGCCGCGGCGTGCCGCGGCGGCCCTTCGCTCTCGCTTCGCTCGCTTCGCCGAAAACGCCGCCCGCCGGGCGGCGCCAAATCCCGATCCACGCGTATGATGGCCAAAAAGGTCGGCTGCGTCCAGCCCGGCCCCGCACGTTGCGACTACCCCAGGATCGAGCCGCCGCCGGTCCGAATGCCCTTGAGCCGCATCCGCAGCTCCTCGGGATTGGGGGCCGCCTCGTAGGCCGTCTTGTGGTCGATGAACTCGGCCTCCACCAGCACCCGCAGGTGCTCGGTAAAGTCCTGCATCCCATCGCCGTAAGATGCCCGGATCACGTCGATGATCTCCGTCTCGCGGTGGCTCTCGATGAGCCGCCGGACGGAGGGGTTGACCATCATGACCTCCACCGTCGGCACCCGCTGCACGCCCGGCTTGATGGACGGGAGCAGTTTCTGGCAGACGATCGCCCGCAGGTTGAACGAGAGGCTCTGGCGGATCAGCTCGCGGCCTTCCTCGGGGAACAGGTCGAGGATGCGCGTGATGGTCTGGCTGGTGCTGGAGGAGTGGACCGTGCAGAAGACCAGGTGCCCGGTCTCGGCGGCGTTCAAGGCGGCCTGGAAGGTCTCGCGGTCGCGCATTTCGCCGATCAACACGACGTCGGGGTCCTCGCGCATCAGGTAGCGCAGCGCGTCGTCGAAGCTGTGCACGTCGATGCCGATCTCTCGCTGGTTGATGAAGGCCTTGTCGTCGGCGAAGAGGTACTCGATCGGGTCTTCGACCGTGACGATGTGGCAGGCCCGCATGTGGTTGATGTGCTGCAGCATCGCCGCGATCGACGTGCTCTTGCCGGCCCCGGTAATGCCCGCCAGGATGATCATCCCCTGATGCAGGTTGCAAAGGTCCCTGAGCTGGGGCGGCAGGTGCAGTTCCTCGAAGGTCGGGACGTACCGCGTCACGCGCCGCGCCGCCACGCTGGTGAGGCTCCGCTGGCGGAACACGTTGATGCGGAACCGGTCCGACCCGTCCAGGTCATGCGCGAAGTCGCACGCGCCGTGCTCCTTGTAATACTTCTGCTGCACCGGCGACATAATCTCGAACATCATCCGCTCGATGTCGTCGTTCGAGAGGATCCCCGCATTGGTCGCCTTGACCGCTCCAGCCGTCCGGATGCGGGGCGTCGTGTTCGCCTTCAGGTGCAGGTCCGACGCCTGCATCTTCACGACGGCCCGGAAGAACTTGTTGATCTCCGGTTCCTTGTCCAACTTCTTTTCGGTTACATGATTGTCTACCGGCGGCGTATCACTCACAGCTCTGTGCTCCTTACACCCTTTCTACAAACGCACGCACACCCCTCGCTCGGCCATGCAACGCTTGGCCTGCTCGATCGTGTACATCCCGAAGTGGAAGATGCTCGCGGCCAGGGCCGCATCGGCCTTGCCCAGCGTCACCACGTCAGCCATGTGCTCGGGTTTGCCCGCGCCCCCGGATGCCACCACGGGGATGCTCACGGCCTCGGACACCGCGGCGGTCATCTCCAGATCATATCCTTCGCGCGTGCCGTCCGAGTCCATTACGTTCAGCACGATCTCGCCCGCCCCGTCGGCCTGGGCCTTGCGCGCCCAGGCCACCACTTCCAGGCCCGTCGGCTTGCGGCCGCCGTCGATAAAGACCTCCCACTTGTCCCGGCCATCCGGCTGTTTCACCCGCTTGGCATCGATGGCCAGGACGATGCACTGGCTGCCGAACCGCAGGGACGACTCCCGAATGAGTTTCTCGTGCCGCACGGCTGCGGAGTTGATGCTCACCTTGTCGGCCCCGGCATTGAGCATCTGGCGGATATCGTCGAGGGTGCGGATGCCTCCACCGACCGTCAGCGGCATGAACACCCGCTCGGCGCAGTCCCGCAGGACGTCCAGGATCAGTTCGCGGCCTTCGTAACTGGCGGTAATATCGTAAAAGACGAGCTCATCCGCCCCTTGCTGCTCGTAGCGGGCGGCGCACTGGCCGACGTCGCCGGCATCGACATGGTCGAAGAACTTCACGCCCTTGACCACGCGACCCTTGTCGACATCCAGGCATGGGATGATACGTTTGGCGAGCATCGCTGTAAGTCCGCTCTCCGGCTAAACTTGCCAGTAAGAATCGATTGTAACTGATTGACGTGGATTTTCAACCGCCACTTGCAGTTACGGTTGGCCAAAGTGCAAGGGCAGAATGGGTAGGGCTTTGGGAGGATGATCCGGGTATTGCTGACAGCCCGGGCCCGGCGGCAGATTGGCGTCAGGGCTGTCTTCCGCCGGAAGGTCGCATTGGCGCCAGGGCTCGGCTGGGGCAGGCCTGCACGCACGGCGTCGCAGGGCAGTCCCGACAGGCCTCCAGGTCGGCATCCAGGCAGGGGGTGCCAGACAACTCCTCGTCCTGGCCCTGCACCGGCTTGATCGCCTTGGATGGGCAAGCGTCCAGGCAGCTGCCGCAGCGGTAGCAGGTCCTGAGGAACTCCGCCTCGGGCAGGGCCCCCGGAGGCCGCAGGACCGACCTCGGTTCGGCGGGGCCAAAGGCAGGGGCGCTGCGCTGCAGGGCATCGATCAGTCCGCCCAGTGCCTGACCCAGGCCGCGCAGGAAAAACTCCCGGCGGTCGGATCGCCGATCTGGCGGCAGGTTCGCATTGGGCTGGTTCATAGCGCACACCCCGGCTGCGCGAGCAGCCTCCCCATACCCTACTGAAAGGGCTACCTGCGATGCAAGCTGCTTACGGGCCGGACGGTGTACCGTTCGTCTCGCCCTTTCCCGCCTGCCGTGCCTTCTCGGCCAGCTGCCGGGCATGCATCTCCAGCACGGCCATGATGTTCTGGGGCAGGTTTGCGCAACGCACGCAATACGTTCGGCTAGTTGACAGTTGCGGGTCCGGGTTGCCGTAGGGCATGCCGCAGGCCTTGCAGGTGTCCATGTCCGACAGACGCTCCAAGACCACTGCGAACCTCCTTTCTCCACTAGAACTTTAGGACCGCGTCGCACCCGCCGCAGCGCCGACGGTGCGAACGCGTGACACTCGGCAGCTGGCGCGATATGCTGAAGATCCTCGAGCACGTAAATCGCAATGGCCGTAGAGGAAGCAGGCTGGTGCCGACGAAACTGGATCAGGCAACCGTCGACAGGGCGCAGGAGATGCTTCGGGACTACCTCCGCGAGCGGGGCCTGAAGCTGACCTCGGAGCGCCAGGCCCTCCTGCAGGCCATCCTCGGCAGCCAGGAACACTTTGAGCCCGAGGACCTGCTGGTCTCGCTCCGGCAGCAGGGGATCCGGGTGGGGAAGGCGACTATTTATAGGACGCTGCCCCTCCTGGTGGATGCCGGGATTCTCCGGCGGGCGTTTGTCGGCCAGAACCGCGCCTACTACGAGCATTGCCTGGGTGCGGCCCCGCACGACCACATGATCTGTACCAACTGCGGGCGGGTCATTGAGTTTGACACCACGGACATTGTGCAACTGCGGGAGAAACTGGCTTTGGAGGCGGGCTTTGCCGTCCAATCCCATCGATTCCAGATCGCCGGGCTTTGCAAGGACTGCAGGCAAGATCACTCGCAGCCAACGTAGATGGACCTACATCATGGCCGCGTAAACCAGTACGGCCAGGATGAGGATCCTGCGTTTACGGGCGAAGAACCGAATGATCGCCTGAATGTCCATTGTTGGCCTCCCGCCTCCAGGGCTCGTTCATGACCAACGGCTACGGTTTCTACTCCGCGACGCTCTATTGGACAAGGGGGAAGCAGGCGGCGTACCAGTGGAGCACGGACAGGCCCAGAAACGTTGCGCGTCTGTAAACGATGTGGCTGCCGCATGTTATGCGCTCGTACCGGACGTCAGTAACATGGGGAGACTTTTCCGTCGGCGCCCGGATGTGGTGGGAGTAGGGGGTTGCGGACCTCCGTCGTGGCAAGTGCTGGAGCGTAACTGGTTGTTGCAACATGACTTATGCTGCGTTGCCTGGGAACATCACCTGAACTGCGGACCGTTGCGTCAGGGCGACTTCAGGCCGCGGGCCTATCATCACAAATGCAGACTGCGGACGCGATCCGACCGATGTACCGGGGGTCCCTGGTGGGACTTGCCGCCGTCGGGGTACTGGCGGAAAGGGCTCCACGAATATATAACGCTCACCCTGGAGGTGGAGCGGCCGGGTACCTGAAACGCAAAGGCGGAGTGCAAATGAGCGAAGTGAACAAGCAGCAGGGCCTGATGGAGAAACTGACCGCGCTGGCCAAGCGGCGCGGCTTTATCTTTCAGAGCAGTGAGATCTACGGCGGCATCAACGGGTTCTGGGACTACGGCCCGCTGGGCGTGGAGGCTCAAGCGGAACATCAAGAACGCCTGGTGGCACGACATGGTGACCACGCGCGACGACATGGTGGGTTTGGACTGCTCGATCATCATGAACCCCCGGGTCTGGGAGGCGTCCGGGCACCTGGGGGGCTTCGCCGACCCCATGGTCGACTGCAAGGACTGCAAGGGTCGCTTCCGGGCCGACAAGGTCTGGGCCATGAAGGTCCAGAGCAAGGCCGGCGTGCAGGTCGTCGGCGTCGAGGGTGACGACGAGGCCCACGCCCGCGAGGCGGCGGCTCAGGCCATCGCCAAGATTGCCAAGAAGCAGGGCTCGGCCGACGTTATCGAGGCCATCACCGCGGAGGTCACGCTCAAACAGCCGGAGTTGGCGGCCGGCTTTGCCTGCCCGAACTGCGGCAAGATGACGCTGATGCCGGCCCGCAAGTTCAACCTGATGTTCAAGACGTACGTGGGCGCGATCGAAAGCGAGGACAGCGTGGCGTACCTGCGGCCGGAGACGGCCCAGGGCATTTTCGCCAATTTCAAGAACGTGGTGGATACGTCGCGGGTCAAGTTGCCCTTCGGCATCGCCCAGATCGGCAAGAGCTTCCGCAACGAGATCAACCCCCGCAACTACACCTTCCGCAGCCGGGAATTCGAGCAGATGGAGATCGAGTTCTTCTGCAGGCCGGACGAGTCAGCCAAATGGTATGAGTATTGGCGCGATCTGCGTCACAAGTGGTACACGAACCTCGGCCTGAAGTCCTCGAAGTTGCGGTTGCGTGAGCACGGCAAGGAGGAGCTGGCGCACTATGCGGCCGGCTGCGCGGACGTCGAGTACGAGTTCCCGTTCGGGATTTCCGAGCTGGAAGGTATTGCCAACCGCGGCTGCTATGACCTCAGCCGGCACCAGGAGTTCAGCGGCAAGGACCTGACCTATTTCGATGACGAGGCGAAGGAACGGTTTGTTCCGCACGTGGTGGAGCCTTCCGCGGGCGTGGACCGGACCTGCCTGGCCCTGTTATGCGAAGCGTACGATGAGGACGAGATCGAAGGGGAGAAGCGGACACTGATGCGGTTCCACCCGCGGATCGCCCCGATCAAGGCCGCGGTCTTCCCGCTGGTCAAGAAGGAAGGCATGCCGGAGGTCGCGGAGGCCATCTACAGGGACCTGAAGGCCAACTTCCCGGTCTATTACGACGAGAAGGGGGCGATCGGGCGCCGTTACCGCCGCCAGGACGAGGCGGGCACGCCGTTCTGCATCACCGTCGACGGCCAGAGCCTGCAGGACCAGACCGTGACTGTCCGGGACCGGGACTCGCTGCAGCAGGTCCGCATCGACAGATCAAGATGCGTCGCATACCTTAAAGAAAAACTCGGATTGCCATAGACCAGCCAGTTGAATATACCAGAATTCTAACTTACGATATTGACAGAGCTCCCGGAATGGGTGATTATCCATTACAGGAACTTGTACGCGACCGAGCTGCGTGCATATCATCATCGGATCGTCCGAGGTGTTGGCGTTGCAAGGTTGCAGGACCGTAAGGGATAGTAGCGTCGTACGTCATAATGGCGTTGTCGGGCACATATCTTAAGCAGAGGAGATCTTGAATGGCAAAGAAAGCCGGGTCGCGCAACGGGTTGTCCGGCGGCGACAAGCAGGTCTGCGAACTGGTGGAGCTGCCGGCCAGCCGCAATGTCCAGGCCACGGGCGTCCTGGTCGCGGTGGTCCAGGCCGACGGTACCGCCCGCAAGGTGCAGTACCATGCGGAAAAGTACGGGAATTCGCTGCCGGCCGGACGGTCGTCCAAGCGGCACGACGATCTGATCGTCCAGTTACTCTCGGCTGTCGCCAGCCCGCGTCGTCTGACGATGCTCAAGGCGATGATGGCCGGTGCCGACTCGTATGCCAAGCTTCGCAAGGCGGTCGGCCTGAGCGCCGGGCCGCTGTACTACCATCTTCGCGAACTCAAGAGCGCCGGGCTGGTCGAGGAAGGCCAGCGGGACGTTTACAAGCTGACGCAGCGCGGCAAACATCTGCTGCTGATCGCCGACAGTTCGATCAAGCTTGTTACCAGGTAGGATCCAGCAACCTCAAGCACGTACCGGACGGATACTTAGGGCCTGCAGCATCCCCGTGGACCCGTGGGGCCATCGAGGGATATGCTGGTCCGTTCTTAGCATCCATCCGGAGCGTCCCATAAGATATATTATGTTGCGCTCGATGCCGAGAGCGGCCGCCAGACAAGGTGGTCGCCCTGGTGTCGATTATCGGGCCTTATGGGTGCCCGTCGACTCGGTGTCGCTTTAGGGGTCGCTTACAAGGCCTTTGACTAGTGGCACTTGCCGCTCGTTGACGGTTTGTCTGGCCATGTGCGCCTTAACCGGCCGATCTGCCTACAATGATCGCCAATCTGACCATCGTGATGTATCACTACGTGCGGGATGTCGAGAAGACGCCCTTCGCCGGGATCAAAGCCCGGTCGGTGGCGGAGTTTCGCGGCCAAGTCGAGTACCTGCGGCGACACTACAAGCTGATCGGCCCGGCTGACGTTGTTCGGGCCATCCGTGAGCCGGCCTACGAACTGCCGTCACCGGCTGCGTTGCTGACGTTTGATGACGGCTACAGCGATCACTACCGAACAGTCGTCCCCATCCTGGCGGATCTGGGGATCCAGGGCGTGTTCGCCCCGGTTGCCAAGGCCGTGCTGGAAGGCAAGGTCCTGGACGTAAACAAGGTCCATTTCGTGCTGGCTGCGATGCAGAATCGGGTCGGCCAGGTGGTCGAGGACCTCTTCGGTCTACTCGATCGGTACCGTGGCACCTGGGGGCTGGAAGCCAACATGGCCTATTGGCAGCGACTGGGCCACCCGAGCCGGTTCGATCCGGCTGAGGTGATCTTTCTGAAGCGGATGCTCCAGCGGGACTTGCCGGAGCATATTCGGGGCCTGATGGCCGACGAGCTCTTCCGCAAATACGTGACGACTGACGAGCGGGCGTTCGCGGCGGAGCTGTACATGAACCAGGAGCAGTTAAAGGAAATGTCCCGGGCCGGGATGGGCATTGCCTGCCACGGCTACGACCATTGCTGGCTGGGCACACTGAACGAGGTCCGGCAGTCCGAGCAGATCCGCAGGAACCTGGAGTTCCTGGATCTGGTGATGGATACGCACGCCGGCTGGATGTTTACGTACCCGTATGGGTCGCACAGCCCGAACTTATTGCGTCTGGCCCGTCAGAGCGGCTGCATCGCGGGTTTCACGACCGAGGTGGCGATTGCGACGGGTCAACACGACCCGCTGCTGCTGCCGCGGCTGGACACGAACGATCTGCCTACGGCTGCGGATGCCGCACCGAATGAATGGACACGCAAAGCCACATCGAAGGTTCTCATAAACAGGTGCGTTATGAGACCTTTTATGCTGGCATTCTCTTGCTCGGTTTTGCCGGCGGACAGTTGCATGCCATCATAGGCCAATCTGTCGCCGGATCTGTGCGGGATCCGCGCCGAGTTTGTCGGTGAGGATCCTGGCTGCCAGGCACTCCGGCACGCTCAGCAGGCCCAGCAGCAGGTGCTCCGGGCAGACGCTCGTGTGGCCGGCCTCCTCAGCAATCCGGACGGCTGCATCGATCGAATCTTCCGTGCGGGGCGTGTGCGGCAGTTTCCCGGCCGTCACCGGCGCCAGGCCCGGGCGAACGGCAAGCATGATCTGTTCACGGATCTTCGGGGGGTCAATGCCGAGTTCGCGAAGGATCGCACCGGCTGTGCCGCCTTCCTGCAGGGCCAGGGCCAGCAGGATGTGTTCCGTGCCAATGTAGTTGTGGTTGAGGGCGCGGGCCTCGCGGTCGGCCAGGCTCATGGCCCGGCGCGCATCGGATGAGAACTTGTTGTATCTGCTCCCCGGATTCCGGTGCCCCGGGAGGCTGCGCTGCACGATCTTCTGGAGGATGCCAGCCAGTCGGCTGCGAGGTGCCGGCGGAGGCTGGGCGGTCTGGGCTGGAACCGTCGATCCCAAAGCGGATGCCACCGCGGATGCGAAGGCCTCCGGCGTATCGATCTCCGCCAGGACCGCATCGGCATCGCCTGGCGAGGGATTCTCGCCCGCGCGGGCGTTGAGCATATCCGCAATCTGCGCGCGCAGGTCATCGAGAATGCTGAAGCGTTCATCGCCCGGTATGCCGGCTGTCTGCAGGGCCTGGTCCACGGCCGCAAGATACGTGTCAATGCGCCGCTGCACGTAGTGGCGGCCTGCCTCTTCGGCGGTCATGGCTTGCCTCCTTTGAGCATGTGATCGATGGCGGCGCGGACGCTCCGCCAGTATTCGGCCATTTCCTCGAGGCGGGACTCCCCTGCCCCGGTCAGGTGGTAATAGCGCCGGGGCGGGCCGGTCGAGGAGGGGGCGGTGCGGACCTTGACCATCCCGTCCTTGGCGAGCCTGGCGAGGATGGGGTAGACGGTGCTCTCACCGATGGCCAGGCAATCCACCTCGGCGAGTCGCTGAAGGATCTGGTAGCCGTAGGCCTCGCCATCCCGCAGGGCAGCCAGGACGCTCAGCTCGACGAGACCTTTTCGCATCTGGGCGATCCAGGCGCTCATAGGCGGTCCCTCATGTACTACGGTATATAGTATACCACATTGCGTTGTACCTGTCAAACAGAAAAACATGTCAGCAGTCAGCAGTGACGACAACGGCATTCCTGGGCAAAGTCTTCACTACATCGAGAGAACAGACGACTTGATTCCTCGGGCCCGGACGGTGGGCCCTACGCACTTGCTTCTTCATGGCCCTTGGAATGGTAACGCGGCAGCTGGGGGTCGCTACGGTACTTCAGGCCAGTGGACGGGGCGGTCCATGTCGCCGTCGGATTTGACGCAGTAGATGGCATCGAAGTCGATGTCGCGCCAGTCCTTCACCTTGGCCATCAGGTTGATCGGGGCCGCGGCCCGGCGAAGGGGGTTGAACAGTTCAGGCAGGTGGGTGGCTGGGTCCTCGGGGGTTCGCCTGCGAAGGCCGGCTGCGGATAGCCACGGCTCCAGGCGGGTGCTGGAGCACTGGAAGTCGGCGGCGATCGCGCCTTGTTGCCTGGCCCAGTGCAAGATGGTAGCCAGGAGCGACGACGCGATATCCTCCGCGGCTGCAGGCGGCGAGGGGTCGGATGGCAGGATCTCGATGATCCGCAGGACCGGTCTGCCCTCAGGGACGGCCTTGTCAGCGCCGCGGATCGTGTCCAGCCGAACGACTACACCCCCCTGCCCTGGCGTTTCAAAGAAACGGTACTTGAAGCCCACCGCATCCCGGTAGCGCCAGGCCCAGAACTCCGGCGTGCGCGACAGTGCCAGCCGCCAACGGCCCCGCACCCGCCGCCACAGGCCGGCCAGTCCTTCCGGGTCGATCGGGCAGGCGGCGGCGGCGCTGGCTTTGGGGATTTCGTTCTCCCACTCCACGATCGCGCAGGTTCGGCGCCATCGTTGAGCAGTTGCAAGTAGCCGTCCACATCCAGCGGGCAGACGTACCGGTGCAGGGCCTCCAGGTGCTTGTAGCCGGTGGCGGTGTAGTATCGGGCCACCTTGGGGTTGACGCCCAGGCAGACAGTGATCGGCGCCTGCTTCTCGACCTCGCGCATCAGCAGCATGCCCAGGCCGCTGTTGCGGAACTCCTCGACGACCACCCACAGGGCCAGGGCTACGCCGGGCATCTCGCGGCCATCCAGCAGGTACTGGCCCGGGATCGCCCCCAGGAAACCGAGGATTCTGTCGGCATCGACGGCCACGCGACAGGCGCCGAGTCCGGCCTGCGGGCCGAAGCCGCGGTATTGCCAGTAGAACAGGTCCTTCTGGCACAAGGGATGGTTCGCCTGCCAGTGCTCGTGCAGGAAGCGGCTCATGGCCGGCCAGAGGGAGTCTGTGAATGGGAGGATCTGGATTGGCATGGGATCCGTTTTCAAGCAGCGTAGGCGTGGCACCTGCACCCGACTATGCAGCGGCCAGCGGAGCGAGATCTTCGGGGGCGGCCGGTTCGTGGCCCAGACGCTGGAGGACCCGATTCAGCCTGCGCCAGATCGACGTGGCTCGGCGACGTGATCTCGATGCCGATAGCGCGGCCGTCCACGGTGTAGTCGACCAAGAGCCCACCCTCCTCTGAGACCGTCCGGGCACTCCTGTCACCGTCCCGGCGGGGAAGGTAATAGTAGGCCGCCAACGGACGGCCCTTGCGATAGGTCACTTCCAGGTATGATCGCTTCGTCATGGTTGCACCGAATACTGTTTCAGCACCTCGACAATAGCAGGGATCGACCGCATGCCGATGGCCTCATCCATGCTGAAGGATACGCCGAAGGCGGCCTCCAACTCCATTACTACGTTCATGTGGCCTAGGGAGTCCCACCGCTCCAGGCTGCCCTGGGCGGCGTCTTCGGGGACATCCCGCGGCGGCACCTCCAGGGCCCGGGCGAGGGTGTCGCGAACACGCCTAATCAGGTCCTGATCAGCGGCCTGCGTCGACATCGGCTGCGATCTCCTTTCGGCCATCCTCCGATACAGCGACGTATTCCGGCCAGGCGCGATGGTCGGCCGAAATTGCAAAGTCATCCCCGCTGCGATGGATGCCGGCCAGGCCCTGCAGGAACGACAGGATCGGCTTGTTCTTGGCGGTTTCCAGGTACGTAGCGATGATTCGCGAGCAGCCTGCCTGTTGCGCGGAGCGGCTCGCGGCGGCCAGCATGGTCTCCTCGACGCCCCGGCCCAGCACGCGGCAGGAGACGATCCAGTCGACGATCCGCAGGTGCCCGTCGCCCTGCGCACAGGCCCAGCAGGCCGATCAGGCCGTAGCCGCCGAAGCGGTCCTCGGCCTCAAAGGTGAGCATCTCGTGCCTGGTCTGGGCGGCCCAATCCGCCAAGGCGGCTTCGGTCAGCCGGCGGGTGCTCAGGTTGAACTGGTTGGTCTTGTTCAGAAGCTGCGTGGCACGAGGCAGGCTCCCCGCTTCGAGCCGCCGGATGCGGACCTTCATGCCCAGCGAGGCGAGCCACTGCTCGCGCGAGGCAGCCGCATCCAGGGCGTGCTCGCGCTGGCGCTCCTGGTGGTACAGGGCTGTCCGATGACGGTCCTCGTCGCTGACCTGGAGCATCTCGAAGCAACCCAGGGCCTTCAAGGCAACCGGGTACATGGCTGGGTCGGCGGGCCAGTCCGGCACGAGGACCTCGGGCAGGGCCTGGCGGACGCGGTCGCGCTCGGCGGGGTTGTCGTCGATGAAGACGACCGACTGCAGGCCGAGGTTCAGCTGGGCGACCAGGTCGGCGATGTTGGCGGCCTTGTCCTGCCAGTTGATCCGCCAGCCGACGAAGTCGTCGATCTTCAGGACCATCCCGGGGTGCCGCCGGATGGCCTCGAGGGCGATGGCTTCCTCGTTCTTGCTGACCAGGCCCAGCAGCACGCCGCGGCGGCGTAGCCCCGCCAGCTGCCGTTGGAACAGGGCGTAGCTCTCGCCGATCGGGTCGATGCCGCCGAGCTTGAGGTTCTCCCAGCCATCGTCGCCGACGATTCCACCCCAGAGGGTATTGTCCAGGTCTAGCAGGATGAGCTTGCGGGTTCTGCCACGCAGGGCGTCGATCAGCGACCGGATCTGGCGGCTGAAGGACTCCAGGGCCGGGCGGGAATAGATCACCTTGCCCATGGCCCAGAGCTTCGGATCGAAGGTCGCGCCGCCGGCCGCGGCGAGGACGCCGGCCTGGTCGAGGACCACCACGTTGCGCAGGGCCTCGGCGGCCTCGGCGAGGGCGGTGTTTGCCTCGGCCAGGATCCGCGCGAAGTCGTAAGGACCCTGCCAGGAGTGCAGACCTGTGCTGGCGGACCAGAACGGCATGGCCCAGGTTGCGACGGCCAGCGCCGGTATCTTGCCAGCCGCCTGGGTCAGTAACCTGGCGAATCCGCGGAACTCCTCGAAAGCGGCCCTGCGGTCGAAGGAGTTGTACTGGAGGGCCTTGGCGAACTCGGAGGACACGCGGTCCGGCTGGGTAAAGACAACGGCCAGGTCCACCCCGGCCAGATCGCCCGACACGGCCTGGACCACCTGGTCGTAGGGCGCGACGCTGACAGCCAGATCCCCCCTGCCTTGGCTGATGAACCGGGCCAGGGGGTCGATGGTGCTGTCGGCGATCAAGAGGACTTTGAAGACAGACTGAGCCATGGCCTCCCTGCGGACTCCTTTCCTGGCCAAACCGTACCGTATTCATAGATTTCGGCAAGGGGCAGATCGGGGCATCAGGGGAAACGGCGGATGGCCTACCCCCGCCGGATCAGTACCGCCGCCAGGTGCCCGCCGAAGCCGGCCGAGAGGCACAGGACGCGGTCCGTGCCGCCGGCGGAGGGGAGCGCTGTCGGCGTGTTCGGCAGGTTGGGGCCGCAGGCTGGGTCCGGGTCCTGAAGGTTGGCATTGCCGGGGATCATGCCGCATTCGAGGGACTTGACGCAGATGGCTGTCTCGATCGCCCCGGATGCCCCTAGGGTGTGGCCCAGGTACCCCTTGAGCGAGATCACGGGCGGCGAGTGGTAACCCAGGATGGCAGCGATGGCGGCTGTCTCAGCCGGGTCATTCTGGACCGTAGCTGTCCCGTGGGCCTTAACGCAGGCCACCTGGTCGGGCCGTACCCCGGCGCTGCCGAGGCAGCGGCGGATCGTCGAGGCGAGGGGCCGGCCGGCAGGGTCGAGTTCGGCCAGTCCCGTCGGGTCGCTGCCCAAGGCGTAGCCTTCGATGACTGCCAGCGGCTTTGCCCCGCGGGCGCGGGCGTGCTCGGGAGTCTCCAGGACCAGGGCGGCTGCGCCCTCGCCGATGATGAAGCCGCTACGATTACGGTCAAAGGGGCGGCAGGCCGTGCGCGGGTCGTCCCACTGCGCGGCCAGGACCCGCATCTGCAGGAACGAAGCGGCAAACAGGGGGTTCAGGCTCGATTCAACCGAGCCGGTGATCGCGACGGGACCGCAGCCATCCCGCAGCCACTGCACCGCGCGGACCAGGCTGTGCAGCCCGGTGCTGCAGGCCGCCACCGATGACAGGACCGCGCCGTGCGCCCGGACCGCGCCTGCGACCAGCACGGCTGCTCGCTGCGGGGTCAGCATGTCCCAGGTGGGCGGCCCCTGGGGGCCATCCATGGGACCGGTCACCCGCGGCGCGCCGTCAGCGCGGGGCCTTCCCATCACCGCCCGCACGAACCACGACCCGATGGCCGGCTTGCTGCTACCGAACACGACGGCGGCGGGGGCGAGCTGCGGCGGGTCGAGTCCGGCTGATGCAACGGCCTGGCGGGCCACCTGCAGGGCCATGCGGTCGGCCCGCTCTGACGAGGACTCCAGCGGGATGTCGTCGAGTAGATCACCATCCACCGGGGCAGCCGGCACGCGGACCCTCACACCGCCCGGCGTGCACAGTTCCACCCGCCGGCCGGAGGTGCGACCGGCCAGCATCGCCTCCCACGTGGCATCGAGCGTCCGGCCCAGCGCCGTCAACGCGGCGACGCCGGTGATCCAGATGTCAAGCCTGCCTGGTTGGGACATAGCGGGCAACCTGGTCATTCACGGCCTTTGTGCTGTCTGCCTGTCCGAGTGCAACCCCTGTCGATGCGGGCGCTGCCGTAGCCTGCTGGCTCGGCTGCGGCGCTGCTGACTCGCGGCTGGCCAGCGGTATCCGCAGGTCTTGAAGCATTTGCAGGTCCTGCTCGACGGATCGGCCGCACGTGGTCAGGTAGTTGCCGATGAGCAGGCCGTTGGCGCCGGCGAAGAACATCCATGACTGTAGATCGCGGAGGTGAACTTCTCTACCCCCGGAGACCTTGATTCTCCTGGTCGGCAACAAGAAGCGGTACAAAGCGATGATCTTGAGGCAGTCCATCGTCGCCAGGTGGGCCAGGCCCTGCAGCGGGGTGCCGGGGATCGGGATCAGGAAGTTCAGGGGCACGATGTCGGCATCGAGGTCGCGGAGTTCCAGGGCCAGGTCCAGCCGGTCGGCCCAGGTCTCGCCCATGCCAAAGAGCCCGCCGCAGCAGACCTCCATCCCCACTTGTTTGCAGAGCCGGACCGTCTCGATCCGCCGGTCGTACGAGTGGGTGGTGCAGATCCGGGGCCAGAACCGCCGCGAAGTCTGCAGGTTGTGGTTGTACTTGCGGACGCCGAGGTCGCGCAGGCGACGGGCCTGGGGCTCGGTCAGCACCCCCAGCGACGCGCAGACGTCGACTTTCGTCTCCCGGGACATCCGCCGGATCGCCTCGGCAAACTGTTCGATCTCGGTATCGCTGGGGGCAAGGCCGCTGTTGACCAGGCCCATGCACGTGACGCCATTGGCGGCGCCCTGCCGGGCGGCGTCAACGATGGCCTGGGTATCCAGGACGGTCAGGCCTTGGACGTGGGTGCTGTAATGGGCTGACTGGCTGCAGAACTTGCAGTCCTGGCCGCACGTGCCGACCTTGCCAGCCACGATGCCGCAGCCATGGACAGCCGGCCCGACGAAGCGCAGGCGGATGCGGTTGGCCCAGTAGAACAGGTCGTAGAGGTCCTGGCCGTCCACGCGGGCGAGGGCCAGTCCCTGCTCGCGCGAGAGGTTCCCCCCCTCGAGCACTCGGGCAGCCAGTTCACTGATCCGGTCGTTCATCGGGTCGGCGGATCCTTCGCATCTAACGGCCCGCGGGCGTCGGCGTGGCAGCCACGGGCGGCAGGGGTGTCTGCTGGACCGGCAGGATGTGGTTGGTGTTGATGTCGTAGCGGTAGATGTTCATCAGGCCGGCCGCATGGTTGATGACCCCGAGGAGTTCGGTCGCATCGGAGACCCGCACGGTGAGCATGGTGTAGCCCTGTCCCTGGTCGAGGCTGGGCGTAGGCCTGGACGGGCTTGGGCGCCAGGACGCTCAGCAGCAGGACCGCCGTCAGCAGCACCGTGGCCGTCACCGTCAGAACGCCTATCGTGAAGTCCTTGTTATTCATGGCTGTCCTCTCTTCCTGTCCTGCACCTTGGCGATCGTCTTGGATCGGCTGGTGGGCACGGTCCAGCCTACTGGCGGTTCCGCGGCGGGACGGCTGGCGCGGGTTGCTTGGCGAAGTCCGCCCGCATGTCGCGCATGTCCCGCAGGATCAGGTTCAGGTTTGTCGCCGAAGCGATTCGGGGCCCATGCGTAGAGGCGCTGCTGGCTCGTGTCCAGCACGAACAGGACACTGGTGCCGCCCGTCTCGATCTGGCCGCTGACCGCCAGGAAACGATTGCCTCCGACGGCGGCCTCGACGGCGGACTGGGCACTGGCTTGCGGCAACCGCACGACGTGGGCCAGCAGCGTACACAGCAGGATCACGTTGACGACGACGAGCACGACCAGTGCCACTTCCCTGGCTCTGCGCGGCATGGGGCGTCTCCTATGGCAGGTTCGCGGGGGGCGGCTACTCGACCTTCTTGCGGTTGCTGTTCCAGAAGGCAACTCCGAGGGTACCCAGGACGAACACGGCCATGCAGATCCAGGCCGCCGTGCTGGCCTGCAGCCCCGTGCCATTGGAGGTCACCAGGGCGGCCTGGGCCGTCCCGCAGATCAGCAGCACGCCGGCGGCACCCAGTACCGCCGGAATCCGCATGAACATACCGAGCGTCTTCATGAACAGATCCTTATCCTTCGCAACCACCAACACCCGCACGATCGACCGATTATAGGCTATATGGACCGTCCACGAAAGGTCCGCAATTCCCCTCCTACTCATGCGACTGCCCGGACTCGCTGATGAGCCACCGGCCGACCGGTTCAGCCACGCAGCGAAAGACGTTCGGCTCGCAGGAGAAGGTGCCCCAGCGGGCGGAACGGACCTTGACCGAACGGCGGTATTCGTCGGAGGTGGCGCTCCAGAACGAGTAGGAGTTGTCCTTGTACCTGTACAGCGGGGCCTGCTGGTAGGGCCACTGGCAGGGCTTCTGCACGTGAAAGACGAAGACGAACACGCCGACGAAGCCTTCCCCGAACACGGACTGCCAGGCCTCCAGGCCGTCCAGGTCGCTCTGGGTGACCCAGTTGTCCAGCCGATCGGTGGCGATGGTCCGGCCCTTGATATCGACCAGCCAATTGGGCCCGCTGCTGGGCCAGACGACAAAGTCGAAGGCCTTGATCCGCGCGGCCTGAAAGGCCTGCCTCTGCGCGAGGGTCACCGGGACGTACGGGATGCCTTCGGCAGCCAGGAAGTCCTCGAATGCCTCTTCGTAATGTCTGCCTCGGTTGGCCATAGACGGCAGTCTGTTGCCTGCGATCGGCAGTTCGCAGCCGGTTCCCGACAGGGAGCAGCCGGTTGCCCATCGTCATTGGCCGGACGTGGTAAGTCAAGAGGCGGGTAAGAACCTGTCCCGCAAACCACGAAGAGCACGAAGTACACAAGGCCGCCCTCGGTCCCTTCGTGTGCTTCCGGCCCTTCGCGGTTCAATACACGTTCGGCAATCGCATTCAGTTGGATGCGATGCCGGGGCCGCTGGTCGGGCCGCCAAGCGGGTGGATCTGGATCGGCGAGTGGGGGGCGTTTTCCAGGGTGATCGACTGGATCCGCAGCGACTTGGCCGGCTGGCTCTTCTCGCCGTAGGGGCCGCGGGTCACTTCGATATGCTCGATCTTGCTGAGGGTTTCCAAGGACTCCTCGCCGACCAGCTGGCCGAAGGCGGTGTACTGGCCGTCCAGCGACGGCTGGCGACTCAGGCAGATGAAGAACTGGCAGCCTGCCGGAATCCGGGTCGTTCTGCCAGCGGGCCAGGGCGACGGTGCCGCGGTCGAAGGGAGTGTCGTTGAACTCGGCCTTGAGCCGGCCCCCATCGGGAAGCACGCCGGTGTCATCGCCGGTGGGCGAACCGCCCTGGAGGATGAAGCCCGGTACAAAGCGGTGGAAGGTCATGTTGTCGTAGAAGTTCTTCTGAACCAGCGCCAGGAAGTTCTCAACGGTCTTGGGGGCCTTTTCATAGAACAGCCGCACTCGCATGCTGCCGTACTCGGTGCGGATGATGGCGTCTTTGTAGGAGGCGATCCGAACGGTCACGCTGTTGCTGGTCAGCAGGCCGTTGTAGGGCTTCCATTGGAGTTTGTATTCGCCGGGCTGGCGGAGCATGGGGTACCACTTGGTGGCGTCCACATGTACGCCGATCGAGGCGTACGGCCCCAGGATCAACGGGGCTACCGGGCCGGCGGGCCTGCGCAGGACCGGCAGACCCTCGTTCTGATCGCTCTCCCGCGTGATCCGCAGGGCGGCGAAGTCCACGCCGCTGAAGACGTGAGCCAGCGGCAACCCCATGGCCGGAGGACCCATCTGGGCCATCAGGGCATTCGGCACCTGGAGATTGACGATGCCTTCGGTGAGATTGCGGAGCGTAAACTCGATCCAGACCGACTGGCCGACCTGGTAGACCGGCTGCCAGGCCCGCAGTTCAGCCTCGACCTGTTGGGCCAGCGGGACGCTTGAGACCAGCGGCTGGGTGGCCTGCCCGGCCGCAGGCGGCGCAGCGGCATCCGCAGGGGCGGGCGAAGGCGCCTGTGCCTTGGCGGAGGCTTTGGCGGGGGACTTTCCGGCTGCCGGTTGGCTGGCCGGTGCCGCCAGCAGCCCGCCGGCGCAAACGAGGATCGCAAGGAGTCCAACTGCCGCAGTCGGAACCAGCCGTTTTGTCATAGGGCATACCTTTTATCGATAATTCCCAACAAAGGTCGTCTTTTACAGAGGACCACCCGTCGTCCAATCTGCCGAGGCAGGTTCGCATTTTACGCTATACTGCATCCGCTTTCCAGTACGACGTTATGGTCTAATATCGGTCCGGGCCAGCCGGCGGCTTTCGTGCGCAAGGTCGTCCCGGCCGGGGCCTTGCGCAGCACCGGCGCGTGGCCGACCTAACACTTTACCCGCTGGACGGCCATTGGTTGCAGCTGATCCTTATACCTTTCGGACCTCCAGCTGCAGGCTGCGGCTGGCCAGGCAGACGGGCTTGCCAGCCAGGCCCGGGTGGCAGAGCAGCGCTACGGCCTGGGTCTCGGCGCAGATGGTCCGGCCGTGCTCGTTCAGGGCCTGCAATAGCGTCTCGTCCGGCGTATCGTAGAGGACTTCGACCCGGTCCGTCAGGTCCAGGTCAGCCTGCTTGCGGAGCTGCTGGATGTGCCGGACGACGTCCCGGGCCAGGCCCTCGCGTTCCAGGTCCGGCGTGATGGCGCTGTGCAGGGCGACCGTCAGGCCGCGGTCCGTGGAGACGACCCAGTCGGTTGAGTCGGCGGGCACCTCGCGGCCTTCGGTCTCGATCCGCAAGGCCTTGATGTTGAGCTCGTCCAGGACGTGGTCCCGGAACCGCCGTACCCCCCTGCCCTGCACGTCGTCAGCCGGGACGACCACCATCTGGTCGAGCGGCTGGCGAACCCGCAGTCTGGCGGGACTCGCGGAGGGTCAGGGCCTGCGAGACCACCCGCATGGCGGCATCCATCTCCCGCACGAGCGGCTCGTCGTAGAGCGCGTCGTCGGGCTGCGGATAGTCGCACAGGTGGACGCTGGCTGGGGCAGCTGCGTCGGCGTCGCGGACCAGGTGGGCGTAAAACTTCTCCGTGATGAACGGCACCACGGGAGCCAGGGCCTTGCACAGCAGGACCAGCACCTCGTGGAGGGTCTGGTAGGCAGCCAGCTTGTCGCCGTCATCGGCGCTCCGGGGCCGCCAGAACCGCCGGCGCGACCGCCGCACATACCAGTTGCTCAGGGCCTCGAGCAGGTCCTCGGCGGCCCGCGTGACAGCCACGGCATCATAGGCAGCCAGGCGGGCGTTGCAGGTCCGCAGGAAGTCCTGGGTAAGGGCGAGGATCCAGCGGTCCAGATCCTGCGCGCGTGGACCGGCACCTTGGCTGCGGCCAGGTCGAAGCCGTCCGCCCGGGCGTACGACAGGAAGAATCCGCAGACGTTCCACCAGGTGTTGAAGACCTTGCGCTTGACCTGCTCGGCCGTCGTGTAGCCGAAGTTGAGGTTATTGACCAGGTTCTGGCGGCAGTAGACCCAGCGCATGGTGTCGGCGCCGAGCCGTTCGGCGGCCTCGTCGAACGGGATGGCGTTGCCTGTGGACTTGTGCATCTCCCGGCCGTGCTCGTCGCGGACCAGCGCGAAGCCGACCAGCGTCTTGAACGGCGGGACGTTCTCCATCATGGTGCTCATGGCCAGCAGTGCGTAGAACCAGTTGCGGAACTGCCCCGGGAAGCACTCCAGGACCAGGTCGGCGGGCATCCACTGCCGCCAGTAGTCGCGGTCGGTGTTGTAGCGCGTGGTGGAGTACGGCACGATGCCGGCGTCGAGCCAGGGGTTGCCGACATCCGGGATGCGCGAGACCGCGGCCCCGCAGCGCTCGCAGCGGATCTTCACCGCGTCGACCCACGGCCGGTGCGGAGAGTGGCCGTCGAACTGCTGCCAGCCTTCCACCGCGCGGGCCTGGAGTTCCTCGCGACTGCCGACGACGTCGAACCAGCCGCAGGAGCACTCGTAGATCGGCAGGGCCAGGCCCCAGTATCGCTTCTTGCTGATCATCCAGTCGCCCATGTTGGTCAGCCAGTCGAGTTCCTGGTCGCAGCCGTAGTCGGGGACCCAGCGGATCTGGCGGACGTGGTCCATGATCTGCTGGCGCCAGGACATGCGGACGTACCACTCGTCCACCGCGCGAAACAACAGCGGCGTGCCGCATCGCCAGCAGTGTGGGTAGTCGTGCTCGTACTTTTCCTTCTTGTAGTAGACGCCGCGCTGGCGGAGGGCCTCCAGGACCCGCTCGGCCACCTGGCCCGCGGGCTGCCCTGACAGGAAGCCGAACCCGTCCCGGTAGACGCCGAGCTCATCGATCGGGGCGATCACGGGCAGGCCGAGCCTGCCGCGACAGGTCGAAGTCCTCCTTGCCGCAGCCGGGGGCGATGTGCACGATGCCGGTGCCCTCGCCAGCCGTGATGTCCTTCCAGGGGATGATGCGGTGGGCGGCCGCGCAGCGCGACGACTCAGGCAGGTCGTCGAAGGGACCGCGGTAGGCCAGCCCCAGCAGCCGACTGCCAGGAAGCTCCTCCAGCACCTCGTAGGAACCGCGCTCCTTGAGCACGGGCAGCCGATCCCGGACCAGGTAGTACAGGTCCTCGCCCTGGCGGACCTTGCTGTAGACGAGGTCCGGATGGACCGCGCAGGCGACGTTGGCTGGCAGCGTCCAGGGCGTGGTGGTCCAGACGAGCAGGTGCTCGCCCGGCCGATCCGCCAGGGGCAATTTGACGTAGACAGCCGTATCCGCGACGCGCTTGTAACCCTCGCGGCGCTCCTGCTCGGAGATGCCGGTGCCGCAGCGGGGGCACCAGGGCATGGCATCGAGGCCCTTGTAGATCGTGCTGCGCTGGTGGCACTTTTTGAGGAAGCCCCAGATCGTGTAGTTGTTCTCGTCGGACATCGTGTAGTACGAATGGTCCCAGTCCATCCACTGGCCGAGGCGGATGGATTGATCGGTCTGGACCTTGGCGAAGGTCCGCACGCGGTCCTTGCAGGCGTCGATGAACCGTGCCAGGCCGAACTCCTCGATCTGGCGCTTGGAGGTGAAGCCGAACTGCTTTTCGACCTCGACCTCCACCCACAGGCCCTGGCAGTCGAAGCCGTTCTGGTAGCGCTGCCGGCGGCCCATCATCGCGAAGTACCGCTGGTAGCAGTCCTTCAGCGTGCGGCCCCAGGCGTGGTGGACACCCATGGGGTTGTTGGCGGTGATCGGCCCATCCAGGAACGACCAGCGGGGACCGTCGGCGTTCTTGGCTCGGAGCCGGTCGAAGGTGCCATGGGTTTTCCAGAAGTCCAGTACCTGGTGCTCGAAGGCCACCAGGTCGAACTGCTTGGCCAGGGGCTGAAACATGGGGCGATGCTCCTTGAATCGATCCAAAGCGGTGTCGTTGCCACCGCACTCCATATGGCTGGGTGCCACTGGCAGATTGTCTGCCAATGCCGCCGATGCCCTCACCGGCGAACCCGACTGCGCCGGCCGGCACCCGGCGACAACAAAAAAGCCCGCTCATCGGAGCGGGCTTTCGGGTTTCCTATCTGTGAGATGGACGTTACCCGGGTCCGCTCCTGGGCGGCGCAATAATAATGGCGATCGCGGCAATAAGGATGCTCGCGGCCTTTGCGTCGAACCGGATTGGACGGGTTTCGTTCATCATGTTACACGAACATAGAGTCCGCAGCGGCAAATGTCAATGACCGGCCGCCACGGCCTGAAAAGCGGGCTTGTCCTCGAAGGTCCTATAGGACCGGTTGCTGCCCTGGAGATTGCCGAGGTACTGCCGGAGGTCGCTCTCCGTGAACTGCGCCAGGAACTGCTCGGACGCTGACGGGTTCAGGCCCCGGATCGCCAGGATGATCTGCTCCTTGCTGATTTCCTGCACCATATACGACCTCCTGGAAAGAAGATACGGGCCGTCCGGAGGGTAACCTCCCCGCCGGCGGAGCCGTTGACTACGGGCATATCGGCCGAAACCTGCAGCCACTTGAGCGGCCCCGGCAGTACTGGCCGGGGCGTTGCGTGGCCTTGGCGGCAGGCCTATAGTGGATGGTCGGTGGCGAGTTGGTTGCACAAACCGGTCTGAATGAAGGATTTGCCGAGATGGCTGTACATCCCGGACATGCAAAGCGGACGGCCCGGGAGGAGTTCGAGGCGTGGGCGGCTGGCTACGACCGCAGCCCCATGCAGTTGTTCCTGTTCGGGCCGAGCTACCGCACGCTGCTGTCGGAGCTGGTTGGCTGGGACCGGGCTGCCAAGCCGTTCGACCTGCTGGACGTTGGATGCGGGACGGGGACCTTCGCAGCCATGGTAGCGGGGGCGGGACTGCCGGCCCGGATCGTCGGATTGGACTACGCAGGCTTCGATGTGCCGGATGGCCTCGCAGAAGGCCTGCGGCGCCAAGGCGTCGGACCGCGTGCGCTTCCTCAACGGCGATTCCGAGCACCTGCCGCTTGCGGCTGAATCGTTCGACGCGATCACTTGCAGCAACTCGTTCCACCACTACCCTCACCAGGACCAGGCCGTCCGGGAGATGTACCGGGTGCTGCGGCCGGGCGGGCGGCTGGTGATCCTGGACGGTTTTCGAGACAATGTGATCGGGTGGTTCATGTACGACCTCATCGTCGCCCGGCTGGTGGAACAGCACATCCACCACGCGACGTGGCAGCGGATGCGGGCGTACTTCGAGGCCGCGGAATTCACCCGCGTGCGGCAGCGGAAGCTGAACCTGCTGTTCCCGCTACTGCTGACGGTGGGACAGAAGCCGAGATAGATCATGGAGCGAGCGGACGCTAGACAAATCGAGGACTTGCAGGCGGTCCTGGAAGTGACCCGGGCGCTGGCGGCGACGACGGACCTGGAGACCCTTCTGCCGGCCATCGAACGGGCCGCGCGCCAGGTGCTGCGGTGCGAGCGGGCCAGCGTCTTCCTCTACGACGACCAGCGGCTCGAACTCTACAGCCGCATCGCTACCGGGGTGCAGGAGATCCGCTTCCCGGCTGACCGGGGCATGGCCGGGCACGTGGTTCAGACCGGCAAGAGCCTCAACGTGCCGGATGCCTACGCCGATGACCGATTCAACCCCGAGATCGACCGCAAGACCGGCTTTCGGACACGAAACGCACTGTCGGTACCGATGTATAACCACTCCGGCCAGCTGATGGGCGTGCTGCAGACGCTGAACAAGACGGACGGCTGTTTCGAGGCCTACGACGAGTGGCTGGCTGTAGCGCTCAGCGCCCAGGCGGGGGTGGCCCTGCAGCGCCAGAGGCTGCTCCTGGAATACGCCGCCAAGCAGAAGATGCAGCGGGACATGGACATCGCCCGGTCGATCCAGCAGCAGATTCTGCCGAAGAAGCCGCCGCGGATCGACGGGTTCGACGTGGCTGGATGGAACCGACCGGCTGACGAGACGGGCGGCGATTACTTCGACTTCCACGAGCGGGGCGACGGGTCGGTGGCCATCTCCGTGGCCGATGCGACGGGCCACGGGATCGGGCCGGCCCTGGTGACGGCGGAGTGCCGGGCCCTGTTGCGAGCCAGTCTCAGCGACGGGGCCGACCTGGCCCGGGCGATCGGCAAGGTCAACGACCTGTTGTGCAACGACCTGCCGACCGACCGGTTTGTGACCGCCTTCGTCTCGCTCGTCAGCCCCGGCAGCGGCCGGGTGCCCTACGTGGCGGCCGGTCATGGGCCAGCGCTGGTGATCCGCGCGGACGGTGCGGTCGAGCAGTTCGGATCGACCGGGGTACCGTTGGGCATCATGGCCCAGTTCCCGTTCGAGGTCGGCCCGCCGATCGAACTGCGGAGCGGCGACAGCCTGGCAATCGTAACCGACGGGTTCTTCGAGTGGTGCGACCCGCACGGCCAGGACTATGGCATCCAGCGGCTTGGGGAGGCGTTCAGCCGATACCGGAACCTGCCGTCAGCCAAGGTCATTGAGAAGGTATACGAGGACCTGCTGAGCTTTGTACGGCAGGAGCCGCAGAGCGACGACTTGACGGCTGTGTTGCTCAAGCGCCTCTAGGGCAAGCCCAAGGCCAAGGGGCCTACGCGGGAGGGCTGCCGCTTGCCTTGGGCGCCGGAAGACTTGCCTTCGACGGCGAGCCGGCCTAGTGTTGAATGTAGGCCTTAATGACCACTTTCGGGTGAGTCAACGAGGCTGAGAGCGGGAAGCATGGCAGGCTTAGGCCTGAAATGCTTCCCGCATTTTTCTCGCCTTTCCCGGCCGCGGGCGCACACCCATGCACCCTGCCGGGCATTGGGATCAGATACTGCCAGAATACTGACAGCCGCCCCGGTCTTCAGGTTCCGGCTGCGGCTTGTAGGCTCTTTGTCTGTAATGTGTTGCGTACAGGCGGCGGTCGGATTCGAACCGACGAATAACGGATTTGCAATCCGTCGCCTTGATCCACTTGGCTACGCCGCCGAAGACCTCTTCGAGCAGGCATGCGAGGCGAAACCGTTTGGCGGCCAGGGCTGCCGACTTGCCGGTGCTACGCCTCCGGATGCCACCCCAACAGTATATAGCGCTCGCTCTATCCGGCAAGGTCCCCTCCAGATCCGATAACACTTTATCCGATCATGAATACTGTGGGTGCTGCCGCCGGCGCCGCCTACGGGTTGTGCCGGGGCCCCTCCGGGGCTTTACAGACCCCGCAAGTGCTGTAACATGTGGCCGTTTCAGTGGAAACGGCCTTTACCATTTCTCATTTTGCTACAGGAGCATGAGCTGTGAAGCGCGAGTGGCTAATAGCAGTAGCGGTTTTGGTGACCCTGGGTCTGGGGTTGGGCTGCCAGAAGACGACGACGCCTCCGGTCCAGCCGGCCGCGGAAAACAAGGCGGGCCTCGGTGACGTGGCCCCGCCGGCCGAAGGATCCACCGACCTGGGCAGCAGCGACGTGGCCGTGACTCCGCCGACTACCCCGGCCCCCCTGCCGGGCAAAGTGACGGGCGCCGGCAAGATCCATGTGGTCCAGAAGGGCGACACCCTCTTCAAACTCGCCCGCCAGTATTACAATGACCAGAGCCAATGGAAGCGGATCTACGAGGCCAACCGAAACCAGATCCCGAACAAGGACGTGCTCCGGGTGGGCCAGAAGCTCATCATCCCGTAAGTTCGGCCAGCCGTACGGGTCGTTCAGCCGGGTCGCAGCCGCAGGGCAAAGTCCTTGCGCTCGATGATTCTGTGCGCTTCCTGAAGGGCGTTGGTCCCGCGCGGGCCGACGCCCTGGCCGGTCTTGGCATCCTGACCGTTCGCGACCTGGTCCACTACTTCCCGATGCGGCACGAGCGCTACGGCCCGGCTGTGGCCATCGAGGATCTCCAGCCCGACCAGGTCCAGACGGTCATCGCCAAGGTCTTGAGCGTCAAGCCGGTCGGACTCGGCCGCGCCACCCGCGTAAGGGCCGCCCTGGGCGACAACACCGGCCGGATGCACTGCACCTGGTTCAGTGCCCCGTGGATGGTGGAAAAGCTGCGGCCGGGCGCGTGGGTGAAGGTCCGCGGCAAGATGCAGCTGTACGCCGACTGGCCCTCGATGACCAACCCCGAGACCGAGGTGGTCGAAGACCCCGTGCCGACGGAGGCGGGCCAAGAGCAGGGCCTGCTGCCGGTCTACCGGGTGTGCGAGGGGGTGACCAGCAAGCAGATGGCCCAGCTGGCCCAGCGAGCGTGGAAGGCTGTTTCGCCGCGGATCGAGGAGTGGTACGACGCCCCGTGGCGGCAACGACGTAGCCTGCTGCCCCGCCGCCTCGCCCTGCAGCGGCTGCACTGGCCGGAGGACCCCACACAGCTGGCCGACGCGCGGCGCCGCCTAGCGTACGACGAGCTCTTGCTGCTGCAGCTGGCCGTAGCGATCCGGCGGTGGCACATCCGGGAGGGTCGCCGCGCGCCTTCGATGCCACTGTCCGAGGAGATCGATCGGCGCATCCGCAAGCGGTTCCCCTTCCCCTTCACCGCCGCCCAGGACCGCGCCGCGCGTGAGATCTCCGCCGACATGGCCCGCCCCGTTGCGATGAACCGCCTGCTGGAGGGCGACGTCGGCAGCGGCAAGACCGCCATCGCCGTCTATGCGTCCCTGCTGGCCATCGCCCATCGCTGGCAGGTGGCGATCCTGGCGCCTACCGAGATCCTCGCCGAGCAGCACTACGCCCGCATCTGCCAGTACCTGGCCGGCTCGAAGGTCCGTCACGGCCTGCTGACCGGGGCAACCGGCGCGAAGGTCCGTCGCGACCTGTTGGGTGCAGCCGGATCGGGCAAGCTGGACATCCTGGTGGGCACGCACGCGCTGCTGGAAGAGAACGTAGCCTTCGACAAGCTGGGCCTGGTGATCGTCGACGAGCAGCACCGCTTCGGCGTGCGGCAAAGGGCGATCATGCGCGGCAAGGGGTACGCGCCCCACTACCTGGTGATGACAGCCACGCCGATCCCGCGGACGCTGGCGATGACCCTCTTTGGCGACCTGGACATCTCCATCGTCGACCAGATGCCGCCGGGCCGACAGCCGGTCCGCACCCGGCTGGTCTCGCAGGCCGACGAGACGGCGGCGTTCAAGTTCGTGGCCAGCCGCATCGCCGAGGGCGAGCAGGCGTTCGTGGTATACCCGCTGATCAGCGAGTCGGAGGACCTGCCGATCCGCCAGCCACCGAGGAGTTCGACCGGCTCAAGAAGCTCTACTTCTCTGATACGCCCATCGGCCTGCTGCACGGCCGGATGCCCGCGATCCAGAAGCAAAAGGTTATGGATGCCTTCGCCGCCGGGCATCTCAAGGTGCTGGTCTCGACGACGGTCATCGAGGTGGGCATCGACGTGCCCCGCGCCACCGTCATGGTCGTCCAGCACGCCGAGCGGTACGGGTTGGCGCAGATCCACCAGTTGCGGGGACGTGTCGGCCGGCGGAACCTCCCCGGCCATTGCCTGCTGCTGGCTGACAGGCAGAACGAGCAGGCCATGGAGCGGCTGCGGGTATTGGCGGGGACGAACGACGGCTTTGCGATCGCCGAGGCCGACCTGCGGCTCCGCGGCCCGGGGGAGCTGATCGGCCTTCGCCAGCACGGGTTGCCGGAGCTGCAGGTGGCGGACCTGTCTAAGGACCTGGACCTGCTGATGGAGGCCCGCCAGGACGCCCATGCGATCGTCCGCGACGACCCGCGATTGCGGGCCCCTGCCCTGGCGACGATCCGCGAGGAGCTCCGCCGGCGGGTCGGGCCGGTGATCAGCCTGATCGACCTGGGGTAGCCCACCCTGCCACCCCTCTCAAGGCGCAGCTTTCCGCTGTGCGGCCGGGAGATGAGCGGCAGCCACGTAGGGCGGCACCACCCGGCACCCGCGGTGCCGGGCATCCCAGGTCCCGCGCAGACTGCCGCGTGCTATTGCAGCGAGTTGCCGAAGTCGCCCGCCAAGATCAGCAGGTCGACTACGTCCACGCTGTCGTCGCAGTTCAAGTCACACTCCGGGTCGAACCCCGGATCTCCCTTCTGGAGGCCCCACGTGTCCACCATCGTCAGGAGGTCCACCACGTCCACCGAACCGTCGTTGTCGCAGTCGCCTTCGTAGGTCGCGTAGATCGCCAGGTAGGGGCCCCACAGGCCGCCGTCCTGATCGCGTGAGTAAACACTGGTGTCCCGCCACAGATGGGAGGTGTTGCCGGAGCTGATGCTACTGAAGACCAGCCCCTTGACCTCCGGGTCATTGGCCATGCTCAGGATGAAGCTCCTGTCGATGTGCTTGGCGAACCAGCCTTTACCACCGGTCGAATCGTGGGCCAGGTCGCGGGGCTCATCGCCGCCGCCCGCCCCCGAGCAATCCGCCTCGACCAACGGCGTGCTGTTCATCGTGTGCGCATCGCTGTAGGCAAGCAGCCACTCGAAGGCGAACATCTGCAGCGGCCCGCTGAAGCCGCCGTACCCGCTGTGGTCCGAACTGAACCACGTCTGACTGACGTTGACGGACAGGTTCGGGTGGTGGGTGTCCACGGCTGAACCTTGTAGTACTCGGCCTGCGAGTCGCCGGGGTTGATGTCACCCAGAGCGGAGTACCCCGTAGCCGGTGGTGTGGTGCGAACCACGTACGGTTTGCCCATCCGCCAGGCGGATGGGGTGCTCTCGCCGCCCTCCAGGAGCGGATCGTCGAAGGTCGCGCAGCAGCCGATGAAGCCGGTTGAGGCCGGGACACCATCCGCACCGGTGGGGGCCGTTCCCTTGGGACCCGTTCCGCGGTCGGTGAGTAGCCCGGCATTGGCGCAGCGGAACCCAATTATCTCCACCGGATCGTTCAGGTATGTCCCCTGGGGGGCCGAAGGATCGCACGTCTGGCTATCGGCGATACGCAAGTACAGGGTGGCCGCGAAGGCCTTCTTGCCTCCCAGCCAGTCCTTCAGCAGTACGCCATCACCTCTGTCGGGGCCCCTTCCCAGCGGGATTCCGTCTGGCCCGTCGCTCGGACCATTGAAGGCCATGAATCCGAAGTGCTCGTTGCCCTTGGACAGGCGCAAGCCGCCCTCTCCGCTGATCGCGTAGCCTTCCGCCGGGTGGCAGTCCATCGACCCGTCGGCGGACGGCTCCCAGATGTCGAAAAAGAACGGCGATATCGTCAGGCTTGCTTTCGCGCTAGTGACTGGCCCGAGGTCACTCGTGACGACCGCGTAGTAGTCGCCCTGGTCGGCCTGGGTGGGGGAGTTAATGTTCAGGACGGATAGCGTCGACCCTTGGATGTGGGGGGGGGCATCTATGAGTTGCACCCCGCCGTTCTTGTACCATTGGCAGGAGATGATTTCTGCTGTCCCGGCGGGGGTAACGGAGAAGCTCGCCAACGTGTCGACGTTGCTCACGGTTTGCCGCGAGGGCTGCTGCAGGAACACCAGCGCCTGGACCGTCGAGCTGACCGCGCGTGTCGCGTTGCCGATGTTGTTGTCGGTGTTCGTGAACGTGATCGTGTCGGGCTGGAGGCCCATGCCCAGGTTATCGGCCCCGCTGTTGATGGAGACCGTTACCGTGTCGTATTCGCCCGGCGGTATCGGTGTTGCTCCGGAGGTGGTCTTGGAGAGCGTCACCCATGGCTGCAGTTTAGAGGCCGTCCAATGCAGCGGCTGGCCGCCCGTGTTAGTGAGGGTATACGTGATCTCGCTGTCGGGGGCAACCGGCCCGCCTATCGCGGCGGTGGTCGTCAGGCCAACACCCGGGGTGACGAACATTGACGGAGGCATGGTGACCGTCAGATTGACCAGACGGGTCGTATTGCCGGTGCCGTTGGTGGTGTTTGTGAACGTGACCGTGTCGCTGTAGGGATCAGCGGCCAGGCTGTTGGCCGCGCTGTTGATCGTGACCGTTACCGTGTCGGGTGTCCCTGGGAGCAGGTCTCCCGAGGTCTTGGAGAGCGTCAGCCAGGAGGACCCCGTGTCGGCCGCTGTCCAATGCAGCGATTGCCCGCCGGTATTGGTCAAGGTATAGGTGGTATTGGTCGGCGAGAACGGGCCGCCCACGGGGCCGGTGCTCGTCAGGCCGGTAGTTGGGGTGACGGACAACGCCCCCGGTCCCACGACCGTCAAAACAATATACGCGTTGGCGGCGGCGCTCTGGTTCGGGCCGTAGAACTGGGGATTCTGGGTCCCACCCCCGTTATACACGGTAATGGTAGCAGGGGTGGTTCCACCCCCGCCGAACCAGTTGTTGAGAATAAGGCCCTTGGTATACGGATCGGTTGCCAGGGAGGCAACCAGGTCGGCGCTGAGCGGGACCGCGTACCAGTTGCCGGAGGCCGATCCCGGACGGGGGCTGCTGGCGCCGACAGACTGCGACTGCATCAGGTACACCGCGTTGCCGGCGCCATCGTTGTTGACGATCTGCCCGGCGGCGGTGGCATTGGCCATGTTCGTGCCGGCCTGGCTCGAATCCATGCCGAGCAGGGACGCCAGCGCCCAGGGGTTGGCGTGGCTGTGTGTGTAGTTCATGGTGAGATCGTAACCGTAGGAGTAACCCGTCCCCACGGGCGGGAACTTGATACCCAGGCCATTGGTAAACTGGGCCGCGTAATGGGGGCCGGTGATGGTGCTCGACTGGCCGGACAGCGGAGGCGCCGCGACCCAGACCGCGTCACTGGCGTTGAGGATGCCGGGAGCGGTCCACGGGCCGGGGCCGGACAACCAGGCGTAGGGCTGGGTCGAACCGCTGATGCTGCCGGCAGGGCTACTGTACGTTCCCGCGACGCTCAGCCCGGCATCGGCCTGTATGACGCCGGTATTGCCGCAGCGGATGGTCTCGATGGCCCAGGTCGCAGTACCCAGGTTTGTGGCGGGAAGCAGGTTGATGTAGAGCGTGGCGGTTTGGATCACACCACCGTTGGCGGAGATGAACTGCGACAGGTTCTGGCCGCTCGTGTCACCGTGGGAGACCGTCTCGACGGCGCTGCTGTTCTTGGCGTCCCAGGCCAGCCACCCCAGGTGCTCCCTCAGGCTCCCCAGGCGGGGCGAAGTGAGACTCCCGCCGTTGGTGTACCCCTCATCGTATGGGGAATCGGGGCCACTATACGTGTCAAACGACCCGGCCCCGGCCGCGGGGAAGTAATCGATGGCGGCCCCGGCTGGCAGTGCCATGGCGGCGAGAAGGACCGCCAGGAACGTAAGCCTCTTCGTGCAGGCTTCTACGGAAACCAAAGTCTGGCGGACGAGCGCCGCCGCCGAGATCGACCGCCGCGAGTTCTGCCGTTCCATCCCAGACCTCCTCCTCCGATATGCGTCAGACTGAACGCCGTTCCGAGAACTGGTTGCGGCCGGCCCCTGAGCCGACCTGACCCAACAGTACAACTGCTAAATCCCGGACGCAATGACAAAAAGGGGGCGTAGATGCGATAGGGTGCATCCGCTGATCGGTGGCACTAAGCGGCCCGCTGCAGGGGTCGTGAGGCCCAGAAGCGGTCCCAGGTGCTGTTAAGCCGGTGGGCCGCCAGGGCCGCCATCGCAACGGCCCCCGCCTCGCTCCACTGCATCCCGGGCCCCTTGAGCCGCTGGCCCACCACCTGCTTGCAGGTCGACTCCATCATGCCCGAACCGATCACATAGCCCGCCGCCCGGTAGTCCACATAATCCGTGTGCGTCACCCGCGGACGCAGATACCCGATCAGGCCATCCAGCACCGACTGCTCCGTTGCGGGCCGAACTGTCCGGCTGCGTTCCAGGTGCCGCAGCAGCCCGATCCCGCTGGAATCGTGCAAATGTCCCAGGCATTCGTCGACCCAGGCGCTCGCTGCTTTCTCCTGCGGATACAACACCCGGCCCACGGCCCAGACGTGTTCGCTCAGGTGATACCAGTCCAGGATCCGCGTGGCATCCTTGAAGTACCACTCCGCGACCGTGTTGCACCAGAGGCCGCCATCACTGATAAAGATCACCTCCGCCGCCTGTAGCATTCCACAGCCAACCGCCAGACTCCACAGACTCAGCCCAAACCGTTCGGACGCGTCGCGACCGGTCACAATTCGCTTCTGCCAGCGTCCGCCGGCATCCTGCCAGAAGACCGCCCCGCTCTTCATCTCCTGATATACCAACCGCTTCCGGTTCGGCTGATCCGGGTCCGCCTCCCGATACCGTGTCCGGTACGTAATCCCGTCACAACTGATGTACAACCGCGTCGGGGCTGGCCGTTCCTGATGCACCATCTGCTCACGCTGCACGCTCATCGGCACGGACGCCAACCGATCCAACTCTGCCTGCCGATCCTGTTCGGCCCGCCCCCCGGCCAATTGCATCAGGCCGTCCCACGTGGTGTCGCTGACCCGCACCGCATGCTGAATCCACAGTTCCTCTTGTAGCGGGCCAAAGCCCATGTACGTGGCCATCCGCAATGCCCGACGCGTCAGACTGACGGTCACCTCTCCTGGCGGCAGATCCAGCGTCGCATCCAGCGGAACCACCATCCGACCGGTCTGCGAGCACTGGTACCGGGCTCGCCGGATCACCAGCAGGCCGTTCAGGCCGATCAGCGTCCGCGCCTGGTAGCCTTTGTGCCGCAGTTGCCCGCCGACTTCTGAAAAAGGGGGCGCGGTCCTTCCACGGCATCCACGCTGGCCTGCAGCGTCTCACCGGCAACCGTCTTGCTCAACGCGTGGATCTTCTCCTCCATCTGTTCCAGGGTCCCATCCACCTGCTCGACATGCCGCTTGACCAAACGACCGTTCACTTTCACCGTGATCTCGACCCGCATCGCCAGCCTCCGCGCATCCAAGAAATGCAGGCTACACGCCTGCTGATGCACGTGTTATACAATATCACCCGACAGGGCGCCACTGAAATCGGGATGCACCCGATGCGATAACAGCGGCCCCTAAACGTGTGGTTCAACGCAACAGTTGCAATAGCAATGAGTTATGATTTTTGGGACGGCCACAACAAGAAAGAACGGCGTGGGCGGGACTATCCGCAAGGCCGGGCCGGTCGCTAGGCTACTCCCTGCGGCTGGCTGACGTGCGGAACCAGCCCCGCAGGCCGCGCAGACAGCTCACGACGGCTCATCCCCCTCGCTGACGTGGCGCTTCGGCATGTGGAACTTGTTGGGCTCTTCCGTCAGGTCGTGCGCCTCGACCAGGGTGTCCTCGCCGCAGTGATCGCAGTTGTATGTGGTCGGTTCGTACTCAGCCAGCACCGTGCGAAGACGGTTGGTCTTTCCGCATCGACTGCATCGCCAGTACACGTCCCGAAGAAGTTTCATGTCATGCCCCCATACGACGGCCCGCAACATCATAGACACCCCGAGCGCCCGCGACTACCCGCGCAGTTCGCAAGCCCTACGGCCCCCAGGGCCATCGTATGTACAGCAAGGGAATTCACAGGGATGCACAGGATAGACAGGATAGCGAGCCAAGGAGGCCGTTTCCCTCATCCTGTTCATCCTGTCTATCCCTGTGAATGCCTTTCGTATGCAGGCGCATGGGTACATGCGTTGGCCCTGCTACGGCCCCATCTGCTTGAGCAGCACACGCGCATTGCGCCGCCACATCTCGTGCGTTGCACGCCGCAGCGCCCGGCCACGCATGATCGCATCCCACTCCCGCGGACTCCAAGTCAGGACGGTGTGGCAGTCGATCTGCCCTGCCGGCCAGCGCGGCTGGGCGTCCCGGTCGATGCTGATGGGTGCTTGTGGGCCGTTGTACGGGCAGACCTGCTGGCAAATGTCGCAGCCGAAGATGTGGCCGCGCAGCGCCCCGGGCTCATCGGCCGGGATCTCGCTGCGATGCTCGACGGTCAGGTAGGCTTAGGCAGCGGCGGGCATCCATCTTCCGGGGTTCGAGAAAGCGCCCCGGTCGGGCAGGCATCCACGCACCGCCGGCACGTGCCGCAACCGTCCGGCACGGGCTGATCGGCCGCGAGGTCCAGCGTCGTCAGCACGGTCCCCAGGCAGAAGTACGAGCCCAGCGAGCGGCTCAGGACGAGGCAGTTGCCGCCGATCCAGCCGATGCCCGCCCGGGCCGCCAGTTCGCGCTCCATCACCGGCCAGATGTCCACGCACACGCGGGTCTTGAACGGCTCGCCGACCTCGGCGCGTAGCGTGTCGACGAGCTTGTACAGACGGGTCCGCATGACACGGTGATAATCGCGGCCCCAGGCGTAGCGGGCGATGCGCCCAATGGGGCCGGACTGCTGCGCTTCGCCTGTGGATGGCTCGACGGGTCCGGGTGCCGCGGGACCGGTGGGTGCCACTGGGAGCTCGCGGGCCAGTGCGCCGTCGCCGGGTGCCGTGGTCCCGCGCTGTTGCGGGACCGTGTCCGCCGGTGTCTCCACGGACAACGGACCACTGACCACGGACACATGCTGCAAGTCGCCTGGCGACGTGCCTTGGTCCGCGGGGCTTGCAACCGGCATCGCCACCGTCGCCGGCAGCTCGTCGGCTGTCTCGCGAACCCGGTACAGCCACGCCACAACGATAACGTTGCGGGCCCCCGAATGCAGCAGGCCCGGGTCCAGGCGCGTCTCGAGCGACTCGGCCAGGTACTCCATCTCCCCGTGCTGCCCCGACCGGACCCACTGCCGGACGTACGGCCCGCGCTCGATCGGCCAGGCCGGACAGATGCCGCAGGCGGCGAAACCCAGGGATTCGGCGATCCGCTTGATGCGGTCGCTTCGCCGGCTGGCGATGGTTTCTGCGGTCGAGTCCATGGGCTTACCTGTCTGGCGTTTGCCGCCAACGGTTAACTGTTGACGACCGGCGGCCCACTGTCAACTTCCCCACAAAGGCCGCCATTGAGCGCCGCCCCCCGCAAGGCCATAATGTCCGCAGCCTTGAAACAGCGAAACGGGAGTAACATGATTACACGCATGATGATTGTGGCGGCGGGAATCGCAGCCTGCCTGGCGGTCCGCACCTTGGCGGCTGAGAGCGGACAGACCCCCAAGACCGCCCAGGTACGGAAGCCCGCCGAGGTCCACAAGGCGGCTGAGACGAGGAAGCCCGTGGCCAAAACCGCCGAAGCCCACGAGACCCCTGCAACGAAGCCGGCATCGACCTCGCAGGCTCACAGGCCTGGCCCCAGCCGTCGAGAACCCCCGAGTCACCTGCGACCGCTGGCCCGGCAATTACGACGCGACCAGCTGGATGGACGACGTTCTGGCGGCTGGAGAACGCCCAGACCGGCGAGCAGAAGGTCCTCGCCCTCTACAAGTGGGTCCGCCTCCAGCAGCACTGGGGCGAGCAGTGCTTCGACGGCACCCGCGGCACCAACGGCTGCGAGTGCGACGCCATCAAGAAGATCAACATCTACCCGTATGGCGAGTGCTCCGACTTCGGCGTGACTTCGGCTGCCCTGGGCCACGCCGGGGGCCTCAAGACCGAGGAGGCTCACGTGCCCGGCCACACCGAGCTCGAGGCCTTCTACCAGGACGCCGACGGTACGGAGCGCTGGCATCGGCTGGACCCGTTCTGGGGCGTGGTGGTCTACGACAAGTCCGGCTCGCACATCGCCACCTGGGAGGAGATCAAGGCCGACCCTAACGTCGCCCTGCAGCCGGTCAAGACCGTCAAGCCCTGGGGCGACAAGGTCACCGATCGCAAGCGCTTCGCCGAGAAGGCCGCCTGCGAGCCCGATCGCCGCGTGCGGCCCAGCCGCTACACCATGGACAAGCCCCTCTACCCTGGCGAGGTCTACATCCTCTCGTGGGAGTGCCTGCCGGGTATCGATTTCTACAACGCCAACCCGCAGGCCCGCGACAAGATGACCAGTTGGGGCTTCCAGCGGTTCCAGTACGCCCAGGGCGATGCGGACAAGCTCCGTTTCGGCCACGAACTGCTCCGCCCGTACATCGAGAAGGTCGACGACCAGCTGCAGATCCACGAGGCCCACGGCACGCTGCTGTTCAAGCCGCTGGTCAACGAACGGTTCGCCGACAGTCTGTATTCGCCGCCAGTCAACGTGGCTGTCGGCCCCAACGGCTACGCCCTGCGACCCGCAAAGAGGGGCACGCCGGCCTCGGTGATCTACCTCGTCCAGACGCCGTACGTCATCGTCCATTCGGGAATCGCCGGGGACTTCCGCACCGGTCCAGCCGACAAGATCAAGGTAAGCATCGCCCGGGCGGACTGGCGGGAGGAGGGCTACACACTCGACCAGGTGATCCCCGCCAGACCCCAGTGGAAGGTGATCTGGGAATCCAGCGGCGAGGGTCGCCAGCAGATGCGCCTCCGCGAGCCGGACCTGGGCCTCCGCGGCGAGTACAAGTTCCTGCTCAAGGTCGAGATGACCGCCGCCACCGAGCCGGTCCTGGCTGCCTTGGACGCCATCGGCGTCGTGGTGCGGTTCCAGGAAGGTGTAATGGCCCTGCCCCGCCTGATGCCGGGCAAGAACGTCATCCACGTCTCGGCTGGCCGGATCGACCCGGCCTACTACTTGTACGTCAAGTACGTCTGGGACGATCCCGTGGGCCACGAGCGCGAGGTCGACAAGGCCATCGAGAAGGCCCCGTGCGAGTTCGAGGTCCAGGCCGCCGGCTCACAGCCCGCCGACGTCCGCTGCCGGGCAGTGATCCTGCAGGCGGTGCCGAAAGGCGGGAAGCCGGGTAACGGGTGACGGGGCACGGGTTACGGGTAAGGCTCCGCTCAGGAATGGGCGCCGGATTGGGGTGCCGCGGTCCTGTGGACGCGGGATCGTCTTCCGCGGACCAAGGCCGTCCCAGATAGGGATCAAGCCGGGTGCCACGCCCGCGCCGTTTGCGGGCGTGCAGCGCCCCTGCCGGGTGCCACGGCCCTATGGCCGCAGACCAGGGCCGTGCCAGGTGGGGATCAAGCTGCATACGCCTTTGGGCCTCAGGCCTGAGAATGGTATAATGACTACGCGGCGGTCACGGCAGCAGCATGCCGCCGGGCACGTCCGCCAAGGACCGTACCATGGTTGCCATGAAGGACATCGAGGACCTAGGCCGCCGGATTGCACACGAGTTCAAGCCGCGGCGGATCGTCCTGTTCGGCTCCCATGCCCGTGGAACCGCATCGACGGACTCGGACGTGGACCTGCTCGTGGTGCTGGCGCACGAGGGCTCCCCGATAGAGAAGTCGGTGGAAATCCGGCTGCGGGTCCGCCCCTCTTTCCCCCTCGACCTCATAGTCCGCAGTCCCGACAAGGTCCGGGAGCGACTCCAAATGGGCGATACATTCCTCAAGGGCGTCCTGGAGCAAGGCGTTGTCCTCTATGAAGCCGATGACCGCTGAGTGGATAGCCAAGGCCGAAGGCGACTTCGCGATTCTGGAGCGTGAGTCCCGGGCTCGGAAGAACCCCAGCTACGACGGGATCTGCTTTCACGCCCAGCAGTGCGCGGAGAAATATCTGAAGGCGCGGCTGGAGGAGAACGGCATCCCGGTCGTGAAGGTGCATGACCTGGTGGCGTTGCTGGAACAGGTTGTCACCGTAGAGCCGCTATGGGACGCCTTCCGTACCGACCTGGCGTTCCTCACGGACTTCGGTGTGGCCTATCGGTATCCGGGCGAGACGGCGGACAAGAAGACAGGCTGATGGACGCCCGCCGGCGATGCCGCACGTTTCGCAGCACGGTGCGCCAATCGCTGGGACTGTCTTCTTAATTGCCTGGGTGTACTTCCCGGCCGACATGGCCCTGGGGTCAGAACCTTGACGAAGAAAGCCATCATTTCGATCGACCTTGCCTCGCTTACCGGGAGCATGAGTTTCGTTCCCGGCATCGAGCTTCCTCGTCACGACAAGAACCTTCTCGAACGGACAGTTGCCCAGACGTTCCTCAGCAATCTTTGCATGACCGAGGGTACGGCTTTCTCAGAGTTGCGATCGGTTGCCCCGAAAGACCCTCCCGATGTCACATTCGTCTACAACGGCAGATGCCAGGGGATGGAACTGGCCGAACTGCTTCCCGAGAACCGGCTCGAGAAGGACTGCGTCATCCAAGCACTTCGGAGTGAGATCCTTGCTGGTCTCGTCGTAGGGAGCGATACGAAGGGGCATGTCGTGACGGTATTCCTCGTGAACGACTACGCCCCGAGACTCCGCCCTGGACGAATAGCCCCCAAGATTGCATCCGCGTTGATGGACTTCTTCCGTGCCAGGGATCCCACCCGCACAAAGGTAGCGGTGCCGTACGAACTCCTGGGCGTGGTAACCCATATTACCATACGAAAGGAGGACTTGACCGGGGACCTGCGCCTACAAGATAAACGCCACCCACTTATCCTCTTCGGGTGCCAAGCGACGCTCATGGTTCCTGAAGACGATTGCCCGCGAATAGTTGCGTCACGACTCTCGAGAAAGGGACGGCAGTAGCTTCAGCTCGCCTACGTGGTTGCTGCTCTGGACTCATCACCACGCGCTTGGTGGCCTTCGTAGTGAACTGGATCACGCCATCACGGAGTACCTGCGCCTAACCCCATGAGATACGAACGTGTGTTTCATCTCCATCTCGCCAGTGGGGGCGGCGTCACCGAATTTCCGGGGTCGTACTCTCCGCAGGACGGACCCTTTCCGCGGTAAGTTGATCCACCCCCGGAAGGCGCATGTATTGCACGTCGGTCTTTCCGATGCTCCACGACCAGGTTTCGGGTTCGCCCGCAGCACGCCGAACGCCGGGTCCACCGCATCAATAAAGCCGTTACCTTCAGCCTGAAGACCATGTACGATAATCCCTTCAGGCGTAAGCGTCGCCGAGATGTATCCCGCTGCCTCGTCCCACTCTGCGCCGTACGAGTCCTCACTCCCATCAGTGACTCCACGGCACAACCTGCCAGCAGGTGGGCACCTGGGTCCCTCATTCATAGTACGCCTCCAGCCGACATGATTGGCGCAAGCTATAGCATGGCCCCGCGGCGCGAGGCGTCGAAAGACTTTGCAGATGGCCCTTTCGGGTCCCGGCACTAATGCAACACTACAGGCAGTCGACAGCTTGCGTCAGATCTCATTCTTCACATCAAACGAGTTATCCGGATCGCCGCAGGAATCCACCGCGCCCTTGAACTTGTCCGGCCCGATTGCCTTGCCGCTCTTGCCGGTAACAAACAGCTTCACCGTCGCGCAGTTGGTGAAGCCTTCCAGCGGCACGGCGATGAACGTGCCGTTGAACTTGAACGGCACCTCGCGGAACTCCTTGTCGCCCGGCAGAAGCACGCCGACCTTGCCCACGTCGCAGCCGCGCTTCACGCGGAACATCGCGTACGGCGCCTTGTCGTAGGTCATGTGCTGGCCCTCTTCCAGATTCAGGTTGACGATGCCGGCCATGTAGTCCTCGCCGACGGTGTAGAGCTTTCCGCGGCAGCCCTTCGGCACGCGCATCGGGTCCGGCTCGAAGCAGAACACTCGCCGGCGGAAGGACTCGTACATCGGCGTGGTAGCGCTCGCGCCGCGCCATCGCCTCCTCGCTGGCCTCGAACTTCGGGAAGCAGCCGTGCAGTACCGCCCGGCGGCAGTTCTCGTCGTCGCTGTTCTCGTTGGTGGTCCAGAGGAACACCAGCGGCTTGGCGATGCGCGGTCCAGAAGTACTTCTCCTCCGCGATGTCGCCGTTGCCCTCGAGCATCATGCCGTCCACCCACCGCATCGTCCGGATGGTCTGGGGCTTGTTGGCGAAGGTGCACATGTCGTGCTCGTGGCAGGATCTTCTTGATCTTCCCCTCGATCGTCATCGTACGAGAAGTTGATGCTATAGGCCGGCTTGTTGTTGCAGACCGTGATGCCGTCGTGGTGGCCGAACTCCACCTCGAAGTGCCGGAAGCAGTCCAGGAAGAACCCCGCGATCCGCGGGTACATCTCCACGATCTGTTTGGCGGACTTCAGGGCGAACTTGCCAAACGACCACTTCGGATCGGCGTTGAGGTTGTGGCACATCATCCAGCCGCTCGGCGTGATCGTGCCGTCCTCGTTCTTGCTGATCGCATCGGGCCAGCGCTCCTCGACGATCGGCCGGAAGCCGTCGGTGTAGTTGAAGTACCAGAACGGCGAAATCCCGGCGTCGGCCAGGCAGTTGACCTGCTCGCGCATGGCGGCGCGAGTGGTGTAGATGGCGGCCTCGGCCTGCTGCCGGGTGTAGTCCCCGGGCTTGCCGCCGTCGAGTTCGGCGAGGATCTCCTGCGGCGTATGGCTCTGGACCCAGTCGTAGACCTCGTGGGCCGTGTTCTTGCTGCCCCACTTACGGTAGAGGCCCTCGTAGACCCCCAGGTCCAGCCAGCGGTCCTTGCCCTCCTGGAAGTAGTCGCAGTAGTACTCGAAGTGCACGTGGCACTCGAAGGTCTTGACCTTCCCCTTGACCCACTTTGAGACATCGAAGCCGACGAAGTCCCCGCCCTTCTGCCGCCGGCCGAGCGGCCCCATGTGGCAGCCCGCGAAGTATCCCTCGTGCTCGAACATCTTCGGGTTGGGCGGAACGAAGAACTCGTTCCACCGCTGGAACACCTTGCCCACGCCGCACCGCCAGTCGCCCTCGTGGAACATCATCATGATCTTCGTGCTCATCGGCTGCTCGCCCACCAGGCCGATGTAGTAGTTGCAGGCCTCCAGCAGCGGCACCTTGTGCGCGGGCTTCTCCATGCAGCCCCACGTAAAGCACCGGTCGTTGAGGAACTGGAACTTGGCAGCCGGCACAGCCGCGTCCATCGGCTCCATGATCGAGTAGCCGACGTCCAGGTCCTTGTTGAAGTGGCTGACCATCGGCATGCAGATGTCGAACGGGCTGACGTACGAGACCTGCAGGTGCGTGAAGGCGAACGGCGTCATACCGTCGAAGGTAAACTCCCCGGCGTGGCACGGGCCCCACATCTTCCAGCCGGCGATCAGTGGCATGGTGAAGTAGACCCGCAGCGACCGGTCAGCCACCTTCCTGGATCTCTTGATCGCCTCCACCTCCCAGTGGAAGGCCTCCTTGTCCAGCTTCATCGTGACCTTGATGGCGAACGGGGCGTCTTTGTACTGCCGCGTGAACGAGAGGCTCGTCTTGCCAGCCTTGACGTCGCGGACGCTCGACGGGCTGCTCACGTCATCGTAAAGCCGCTGGTCGAGCTCGTCGTAGATCCGCAGGCCACACGCGTACGGCGGGATGTTCTGGCGCCGCTGGGCGAACAGGTCGACGTTCTTGCCCTTGAAGACCAGCGCGCGGATCAGTCCGTCCTTGGGGCCGATATCCATAGACACATCGGCGTTCTGGATCCGCACGGCCGGGGCCCCGACCGCTTTCTTGACTTCCGGCTTTTTGGATGCGGGCTTCTTCAGCTACCGGCTTCTTGACCGCTGACTTCTTCCGGGCGGCTACTGCCATGACAGGCTCTCCCTTGGCTTGCGGACCACTATTATCGCGTTTCTCGACAAGAACTGGAGCTTCATTTTCAGCAAGGACGGATGCCTGTCAACTCACGCCTTGCCGATCAGCTTCCGCTTCTTCTCCAGGTAGTCCATGTAGTGGCTCAGCGGGATATCCGGCGGGACCAGGTGGTCCAGGTGCGGGATGAAGCCCCCCTGCTCCAGCAGCGGCTTGATCCGCTCCAGTTCCTTGTCGATGGCGGAACCCCCCGCCACCAGCGGCGCCTTCCCGATGCCGCCGCGCAGCAGCAGCTGCTTGCCGAACTCTTTCCGCCACGCATACGGGTCGACCCCCGCAGCCACCTCCAGGGGGAACATGACGTTCACCCCCTCTTCCAGCCAGTTGGCGACGATGTCATGCGGGTTGCCGTCACAGTCGACGATGCTGATGGCCGCGCCGTGGGCGTGAGCGACTTTCATCACGCGGTGATATCCCGGCTGCAGGAACTCGCGGAAGATCCGGGGGCTGACCAGCGGGCCGTTCTTGCAAGCCATGTCCTCCCACCACGAGACCTGGTCGATGGGAAAGTCCAGAGGCAGCTTCGCCATCTGGCGCACGCATCAGCTCCGCCCAGTGTTCCACCATATCGTGGATCATCTCGGGATAGTCATAGAAGGCCAGCGACAGGTTCTCCGTGCCCATCCAGTTACGCAGCTGCCCGTAGAAGCCTACCAGTCCGATGCGGACCATGCGGCCCTGTCGGGCCGCCGCCATGCAGTCCTGGATCGACTGAGCGTTCAGTTGCCGCACCGGGCCGTCAAAGGCAAATCGCTGCTTGAGCAGCTTCCAATCCTCCGGCCTCTCCACCGGAAAACGGATGAACCTGGGGATCGAAGACTCATCCACGTCGTTGAGGTAGCGCTCAGCCACCACCCCGCTGGTATCGCGCATCACGACGGAGTGCTCCCTGCGTTCGAGGACCTCCTCCTCGAACGGCGGGTCCATCCCCAACCGCAGGTCGATGCCGACGCCTTCGTTCTCGAATCCGAACCACTTGTCGAGCTTCTCGCTGAAGTACTGGTTCTTCTCGGATTCAAACTCCGCGGGCAGACCCTCGCCAAGCCACCGCCGAATGGTCTGTGGCCAGTAGCCGAACTCCACGTCCGGCACGCGATCGACCGGTTGGTACGTGAACACACGGTAGGAGCGATCCGTGACCTCCTTCCGCGCAGCGGGCAAAGCCATGTGACTGTCTCCCTGTCTCGTGGATTACGCCTGCAGTATCTTCCGCACGAGGCAGGCGTTCTCGGCCACCTGATCGCGGTGTTTCTGGAACATGCCGACGACGATCGCATCGTTAGCCTTGAGGTTCTCGAAGGCGAAACGCAGGGCCGCCTCGGTAGCCGCGGGACTAACACAGTTGCGGCTGGCGGCCATCACCTTGAAGCCCAGGCAAGGCTTCTTCACCTGCCGCAACGTCCGGCACATCCGCGCCGGGTCTTCCGCCGGAAACTGGTCGCGCTTGTAGGCGTCCTGGTCGACAGCCGGGGCGGACTTGTATTGCCTGGCCAGGTTGTAGAAGCACCCCATGTAGAAGTCCGTCTCCCAGCCGTGCTCCTCGGCGTACTCGATCACCTCGGGGATGTGGCTGCCGATCCCCGCGGGCAGGCCCTGGTCCTTGATGAACTTCACCAGGTCGGCCACCTCGTCGATCTTGCCGAGATGCCAGCGATTGTCAGTGTGCGTCCCGTGATGGTAGATGGCCATCGGCTCATACTGGCAGATCTCGCGGATGTGGGCCTTGTGGTCGGCGAACTCGCTGGCCGTCTGGGCGATCCACTGGATGCCCCCGCCGGTGAGCCGATGCTCCAGGTACATCCGCATCTGGTGCCGGTCGGCCCGGGACTGGAACGTGTTGATCCCGCACCGCAGGCATTCGGCCAGCGTCTCCTGCAGCCGCGGCATCGTGTAGTACTCGACCATCTCCCGGTCGAGCGGCTTGCTGACGTGCGAGAAGCCGCTGAAAGGGTTGCCCCCGCAGATCAACCGCGTGACCCGCCGGCCGCACAGGTCGATCGTCGGCAGGAGGCCCTGCCGGGTCGAGGCCGCCGCCTGCGCCGAGTTCGTCGTTACCATGTTCATTCGCCCTCCAGGCCATTCAGGGACTGTTTCAAAGACCTCTTTGTTTGGGGGCCACTGGCAGATTGTCTGCCGGTGCTGCTGTTTTCGAAGCAATCCCCTAGCAGAAACTCGGGATCTCCACCGCCGCTCCACCCTTCATGGCCGATTCATGCGCACAGATCCCCGCAGCCGTCCAGTTGGCAGCCGTCACGGCATCGATCCACGGCTGGCGCCCCTCGACGATGCTTCGGACAAACTCGTGCACCAGGTGCGGGTGCGAGCCGTGGTGGCCGCCGCCCTGCTTGAACGACAGGTGGCTGTGCCCGGCCTCATATACGAACGACCGCGTATACCGGGCGATCGGCCCCGGCAGCAGGTCCTGGCGGTCCGGGGCCTCGATCCGCCGGTTCGTGCACGGCCGGGTCCGGTCCGGCTGCCACGGTTCCATGCGGAACAGCACCGGCGAGTCCTTCTCCATCTGCCACTCCAGGCAGGCATTCTCGCCGTAGACCACGAAACTCTCCATGTAGTCCCGGGCACAGTGGAACAGCGTCCGCGTCACCTCAGCCGCCAGACCGGACGATTCCAGCTGGAAGATGGCCGTCTCGACCGGGAAGGAATTGCCGTACTGCGCGTGTAGCGACTCCCGCATCCATCCCGAGCCCAGGCAGTGGACCTTCGTCGCCCGGCAGCCCGCCAGCGCCAGCAGCGGCGCAACCGCGTGCGTCGCGTAGTACATCGGCGGCAGGCCCGCCCAGTATGGCGGCCAGCATTCCATGTCCTGGTAGTGCGCCCCCCGGAGGAACTGGATCCGCCCAAACTCGCCTCGCGCCAGCAGGTCCTTCGCATACAGGAACTGCCGCGTGTAGACAGCCGTCTCCATCATCATGTAGTTGCGGCCGGTCTTCCGCTGCGCCGACACGATCCCACGCAGGTCCTCGATGCTGATCGCCATCGGCACGGTGCAGGCACAGTGCAGCCCGGACTCCAGCACAGCCAGCGCCTGCTGGGCATGGTCCGGGATCCCGCTGACCAGGTGGACCGCGTCGACCTCACCGGCCAGCACATCCTCCAGGCGGCTGTGACACTGCCGGATGCCGAAGCGCTCGGCGACCTTCTGGAGCCGCTCCGGCTGCTGGTCGCAGATGGCCACGCTCGCCACGTCGGGATGGTCGAGGTAGATCGGGACGAACTCCGCCCCGAAGCCCAGCCCCACGACAGCCACGCGGATCTTGCCTTCCGCCATGCCTGGCTCCAGCTACTTGCTCCTGGCCTTGGCCTTGCGGGCCGTCTTGCCATCGCCGTTGCCGCCAGCCGTCTTAGCGTCCGCCTTGGCGGGTCCAGCCAGGCGGTTGCTGGCGGCAGGCTGGCCGGCGCCTGTCACTTTCCGGCACATCCGCGCCAGCAGATCCTGCGACATCAGCAGGTGCGGCCGGACCCACCGGCCGTCCGGCTCGGTTTCGAGGATCTTCTTCCAGATCTGCGGGGCCTCGTGCGGACGGCCCTTGGCCAGCTGTCCCAGGCCGTGCCCCAGGTTCAACACGCTCCTGGCGTTGAACCACCAGAACCAGGCCGACACTTCCTCCTCACCGCGGGCAAACCGCTCGAACTTGTGCGCGATGCCCATCGCCCGCGGGCGGCCGCCCAGGGCCAGCCACGCCATCATCTCATAGGCGTTGGGCAGTTCCCCTTCGGTGTGCGGCTCGCACGCCGCCGCCAGCCAGTATTCTCTCGCCTCTTCCGCCCGCCCCGCCGCCTCGCTACACAGCCCCAGGAAATAGTTCATGACGGCCTCGCCCGGGGCGACGTACTGACGGCCGGCGTTCTGGTTGCGCGGATAGGTCAACCCCAGCTTCAGGACCTCCTGCGCTGCGTCCCACCGGCCCTTGTTCATCAGGCCGACCGCCTTGCCCAGCAGCGCCTCCTGGAAGTAGATGCGGATGACCCGCTCGGCCCCCTCGCCAGCCAGGAACGTGCGGATCTCCATCTCCCGCAAGGCCTCTTCATAGTCCTCCATGTCCAGCAGAAGCGGCACCCGCCGCAGGGCGACCATCGAGTGATCCCGCGCCTCTTCGGCCAGCTGCTTGTAGACCCGATCTCGCTCCTTGTGCAGGCCCTGCCCCGACAGAAATCGGTCGAACTCCGTGAACAGGTTCAGGTTGCCGTCCGCCAGCGCCCACGCCTTGCGGTACAGGTCCAGGGCCTTGTCCTTGTGCTCCTGCACGACCTCGATGGCCGCCAGGTTGCGGTAGGTGATCGTGTGCTCCAGGCCCGCCTCCACCGCCCGGCCCCACGCGGCCTTCGCCTCGTCCGTCCTCTTGCGGCTGACCAGGATGTTGCCGTGCATCACGTGCAGCGCGGCCTCACCCGGGTACGCGGCCGTCATCTCCGCCAGCACCACCAGCGACACGTTCGCCCACGGATGCGCCAGGGCCAGCGGCGCCTGCCGCAGCTGCTTGATCGCCGCCTTCACCCCGGCCTTGTCGCCCAGACGATGCTGCGCATACGCCAGATGCGAGAGACGCACCGCCGGGCTGAACCGCTCGTCCGACTCGTCCATCCGCAGGATCGCCCGGGCGTCCACCCACTGCCCCAGCTCCAGGTACGCGATGGCAGCCGTGACGCTCTCGTCGGCCAGCTTCCGCTCGCCCTCGGCCAGCCTCGGGTCCACCTCCAGCAGCAGCGCCTCGGCCGTGGCGCGGTACCACAGCGGATCGTCGGCCAGGAGGTCCTCAAGGACCTCGACCGCATAGTCCCTGCAGCCGACCTTGCGGGCCGTCATCACCTTCATCAACCGCGCCCACTTGTCCCGCGGGTACAAAGCAAGAAGCGCGGTGGCCAGCCCGTCGGCCTCGGGGTAACGCCCGGCCTTGATCCGCGCACAAATCGCCCCGACCATGCCGCTGCGGCGGTCGGCCTCGTACCGGCCGGCGTTCATGAACTTCTCGAACGCCTCGTCCTGCCGATTGAGATAGATCAGCGTCCAGCCCATCAGCATCAGCAGGTACGGGTCCGCGGGCCATCGCTTCAGGGCCAGCTTCGGCGCTCTTCGGCCTTGTCCAGGCGACCGGCGGAGAAGTCGATCTCCGCCATCGCGCAGCGCCCCGCTGTGGCCCGGATCGATCCCCAGGATCTTCTCGTACATCTTCACAGCCGTGTCGACGTAGTACGGCCAGTGATCGAAGCGGCTGCGCTCCGCCTCCTTGAACATCTCTTCCAGGCTCGCTTTGTCCTGGTTGAAGTCCGGCTTGTAGGTCGTCCAGTCCTCGTCCTTGAATTCGAACGCGCGCCAGTCCATCAGCAGCACGCCGCCCGCATCGCGGACCTTCAACCGGTTGACCTTCTGGCCTGCCGGGAGCGCAACGCGCCGCTCCGCCGGGCAGCCGGGCTGGGCCGACTTGACGGTCCAGGCGTCGATGGCGGCATCATCGGACAGGGCCTCCACCGCCAGGTCCTTCCGCGGCACGAGGCTCAGCAGGCGGACGACCGTAGCGTCGGAACCATCCGGGTTGACCGAGACGATCAGGTCATTCTCGTAGCCGCTGAAGCCTTCGGTCCGGTTGATCGGCGCCCATGTCTCGCTCCAGGCGTCGCAGGACATCGGCGGGTGCGGCTCGGTAACGCCCTGCGTCGGCAGACGGCCTCGCTGGATCTCGCAGTACGCCTGGGAACTGTCGGACAGCAGGATGTCCCAGAACCGCCCGCGCTCGTCCGCTCCCCACGTGAAATACTTCTGGCCCGGGGCCAGGTATCGGTCGGCGGTCTGCGCCAGGCCGTGGTGCCGCCCGTAATCGTAGAAGCCGAGGTAGTCGTGCTGCGGCTCCATCAGGAACATGTCCGCGCCGAACGTCCGGTTGCGATACCAGGAGAAGTCCTGCGCCGTCCAGGACCGGCCAGGAGTGCGGCTGCCAGTCGCCCGCGTAGTTGCCGTAGTAGAAGAACTTGCTGTCCATCGTCACTTCGACGGCCGAATTGCTCCACCAGTACATCATGCCCGGCAGGATCTGCGGGGACATCGTGTGGATGTGGACGTCCATGGCGCCTGCGCCCAGGCGTCAGGCTGATCCGCACGGCCCAGCGGGACTCGATGGGCCGGACCACCGCGCCGACCCACACGCTGGCCGTGCCGTCCGGCTCGGTCCGCGTCGCCCACGAGACCGGCATGACCGTGCTGACGGTGTGCCCGCGATGGCCGTAGTTCCACTCGATCCCGCCGGCGATCCACGCCCCGCGCATCGAGATGTTCTGGTACTTGACCGAAGGCGGCACCATGAAGGTCTCCTGCCCGGCCACCTTGTCGTAGAGACTGTAGAGCCGCCCGCCCAGGTCGGGCAGGACGATCGCCTTGACGTACTCATTTTCCAGGATGACCGCGCGGTGCTGGACGGACCGCTTCTCGGTGCGGATGTCCACCTGCGTGGAGTACGGGTAGAACCCGTGCTCCCAGCGGGTCATCAACGGGGGGTATGGACTATCGGGCCCCACGACGTAGGTGGGGATCTCCAGCCGCTTGACCGCAATGCTTACAGCCGATGCCATATACCTTCAGCTCCTGTAGCGTCCTGCCGGTTCGATACAAAGATCCTGACTTTACCGGGAATGATGCCGAATTCAATGAGCATAGGCCCACAGGTGCGGCAGATGACCAGCCATGGCGGGAACGGCCGGGGTTCACTCGGCAGGCAGGTTCGGACCCACTGATCACGGTAACCCGTGTCACTGCCGCAAATAACACCCATGTGCCTCCGAAACACTGTGCCGGGCAGGACAGGGCGTGTCGTTACAAGGCCAGCGTCCTGCCATGCCGCGCTGACTCGTACACCGACAGGATCAGCTGCACCGACCAGCGGCCCTGCGTGATGTCGCACAGCGGGGAGCGCTTGTCCTTGACCGCGTGGACGAAGTCGATCACGGCGTCGGGGTGCGGGGCCGCGACGAGTTTGTCGGTCTGCAGCGACTCGATGTTGGTGTCGACGATCTGGTCGTTGACAACAAAGCACGAGCCGGTTGTGCCATGCACCTCGACGTAGGTGCGGTCGGTCTTGGGGAAGACGTTGGTGGTCGTGCTGATCGTCGAGCGGACGCCGCTGGCGAACTCGATGATCCCGCTGGCCCAGTCCTCTGTCTCGATCTTGTGGTTCAGGGCCGCGAAGTCGCCCCGCACCTTGACCGGCCGGCCCGCCAGCCACGTCAAGAGGTCCATCGCATGGGCGCCCTGGTTCATCAGCGAGCCGCCGCCGTCCATGGCCCAGGTGCCGCGCCAGCCGCCCTTGTCGTAGTAGTCCTGCGTGCGGAACCACTTCATCCGGACGTCGACCAGGAGCATCTTGCCGAAGTCGCCGCGCTGGATCGCCTGCTTGATGCTCCAGTGGGCCGGCCTGAACCGCATGCCGTAGTTCACCCCGCACAGCACGCCGGCCTTCTTCACGGCCTGCTCGATCTTGTCGATCGCCGGCAGACTGATGTCGATGGGCTTATCCACCAGGACGTTCACGCCGTGGCAGGCCGCGGCGATCGCCTGCTCGTGGTGCAGGCCGCTGGGGGTGCTGACCACCACGCCGTCGAGCTGCTCCTTGGCGAGCATCCCCTCGACGTCGGTGTAGCCGCGGACGCGGAGGCTGAGCTCCTTCTCGTAGGTCTCGACCCGCCACTTCAGACGCTCCGGGTTCTTGTCGCAGACGGCTACCAGCGCCGCGACCCCGCCGCTGTTCTGATGGATGTTCGCCCCGTGCGCCCGCCCATGCCCACGCCGACCACCGCGAACTTCAGCATGTCCGTCTCTCCCGTCCGGCGGCTTGGCGCCGGCTGCCTGTCACGTTCTGCCGCCCCTGCGGGGGTCCTGCCCCGCCTGGCGAAGAGTCCAGAGTGTACCGCCGTCGACAGCTCGATGCCAACAGCGGCCAGGGATGGAATGGCCTGACGGCGACAGGGCTGGTAAGATTCAGCGGAGTCGGGTCCTCGGCAGATCTGAAGAGTAAGGGGCAACTCATGGAATTACGTCGCATCCTGCTTCGCGTCCTGCTGATGGCCCTGGGCCTGGCGGCGGTAGCCGGCGTGGTGGGCGTCGTCACAGCCGGCGGGGATACGATCTGGCGGATCGTAGCCACCGCCATCACCACCGCCGTAGCCGTCGGCATCATGCTGCCGTTCTCGCGAATGATGGACAAGCAGAAGTGGCGAGCCAGCGGTACGGGTGGGATGGTCTGGACGGTCGTGGCGTACATGCTGGCTATCGGCTTTATCTGGTGCGATGGCCTGGCCGGCAGCTGGCGGTGGCGGGACAGTCTCGGGTTGAGCCTCGTGTTCTGGATCCTGTGCGGCCTGCCAGCCCTCCTCCTCTTGAGCTTCGCCGCTGCGCCGCAGGCCCGGATCGCCGGCCGCGCAGGCGTGGGCCTGGCCGGAGGCGTCTTCTGCCTGCTCATGGTCGCGGTCTGGCTGCGGGCCCTCGGTACGTATGAGGACGCGTGGTGGGAGAGCGCTACCGCCCTGGCCGGCCTGGGTGCCCTGATCGTCGCCAACCTTGCCAACGCCGGCATGGGTGACCGGCGGCGGTGGCGATGGATCGGGATCGCGGCTGCCGGTATCGCCTGGCTGCTTGCCGAGCAGGGCATCCTCGCGCAGACCAGTTCGCCCGTCGGCAGGCAGGTGCTGGCTGCCCTGGCGGGAGTAGCGGGCGTCCTGGGGCTGGCGAACCTGGCGGCGATGGTGCCGCTGGAGGGCGTGCAGCGGTGGGTCCGCTGGGGGACGATCGCCGCGGCGTCGGTCTGCGCGGCCGCGATCGACCTGCTTGTCGCCTTCGGCTCGCCGGTGGACAACGAGATCTGGGGACGGGTCGCCGCCGGGGGCGGCATCGTGGCCGGCTGTGGCAGCCTGGCCCTGCTGGTGCTGGCCAGGATCAACCGGCGTTTCGAGTACCGGCCGGACGAGAGCGCGGTCCTGGCGACGGATATCGCGGTGGTCTGCCCGCGGTGCAGCAAGTCGCAGCGGGTCGGGTTCGGCGGGGCGGCCTGCACAGCCTGCGGTCTGCGGATCGAGATCACCATCGAGGAGCCGCGCTGCCCCAAGTGCGGGTATCTGCTCTACCGGCTCACCTCGCCCATCTGCCCGGAGTGCGGCACGGCGATCGCGGGCCAGCCGGTTCTCCATTGACCTTTGAATCCCCGTCCCGTACACTTAAGTCCGTCGCCCCACTGGGGCGATAATATATTCTGGGCAGAACGCGGTGCACGAGCAACGGCTGCAGGCACTTGGCACAGCGAACACCTATCCGGTGCTGCCCCCCGGCTGTGCAGGTAACGGCCGGTGTAACCATGGACCCTATGGGAAAGGCCAAAAGCCATGGCCATGACGCCCCGCAAGAAGTTCCCCACGCGCACGCCCCCGGCCTCCGCAACCCCGGCCTCCCAGCCGTCACCGCATGCGCAGCCGCATGCGCACCCCCAGGCCCACGGACATCCCCACCCGCAAGCGCATGGTCACTCCCAGCCGCATCCACACCCGGCCGCTTTGACCAAGACCGGCGCGCAGTGGGTCTGTGACGCCCTGGTCGATTTGGGTGTGGAGGTGCTCTTCGGCTACACCGGCGGGGCGATCCTGCCGACCTTCGATGCCCTGTCGACCACGCCGATCAAGTTCGTCCTGACGCGGCACGAGCAGGGCGGCCGGCCACATGGCCGACGGCTACGCCCGCGCCACCGGCAAGGTCGGCGTGTGCATCGCCACCAGCGGCCCCGGCGCGACCAACCTGGTGACCGGCCTGGCCACCGCCTACATGGACAGCATCCCGATGGTCGCCATCACCGGCCAGGTCGCGCACCGCCCTCGATCGGCAACGACGCCTTCCAGGAGGCCGACATGACCGGCATCACCCGCCCGGTCACCAAGCACAACGTCCTGGTCAAGGACGTGAAGGACCTGGCCCGCGTCATCCACGAGGCGTTCCACATCGCCCGGACCGGCCGGCCCGGCCCGGTGCTGGTCGACCTGCCCGTGGACGTCCAGTCGGCAAGGGCACCTCGCCGGCTGACGCTCGAGATCGAACCTGCCCGGCTACAGGCCGCGGGTCCGCGGGCACACCCGCCAGATCGAACTGGCGGCCGAGGCGATCAACGCCGCCCAGCGGCCCGTGCTGTACGTCGGCGGCGGGCGTGATCATCGCCGAACGCCGCCGACGAACTGCGGGTCATGGCCGAGAAGGGCAACATCCCGGTCACCACCACGCTGATGGGCCCTGGGCGCGTTCGACGAGAACGACCCGCTGTCCCTGCACATGCTCGGCATGCACGGCACGGCCTACGCCAACTACGCGGTCCAGGACATGCGACCTGCTGATCGCCGTCGGCGCCCGGTTCGACGACCGCGTGACCGGCAAGGTCGAGACCTTCGCCCCGCACGCCAAGATCATCCACATCGACATCGACCCGCCAGCATCAGCAAGAACGTCGACGTGGATATCCCCGTCGTCGGCGACGCCAAGGCCATCCTCGAGGAGATGGTCCCGATGATCCAGGCGAGGGACCGCAGCGAGTGGCTGGCCAAGATCGCCGAGTGGAAGACAAGCACCCGCTTCAGCTACAACCGCCAGGCCGGCACGATCAAGCCGCAGTACGTCATCGAGAGCTCTATGACGCCGACTCGACGGCGACGCGATCATCGCCACCGGCGTCGGCCAGCACCAGATGTGGGCCGCCCAGTTCTACCGCTGGCGGCACCCGCGGCAGTTCATCACCTCCGGCGGCCTGGGCACGATGGGCTTCGGCCTGCCCGGCGCCATCGGCGCCAAGATCGGCCGGCCGGACCGGACGGTCATCGACATCGACGGCGACGGCAGTTTCCTGATGACCATGACGGAGCTGACCACGGCCGTGGAGTACCAGCTGCCCGTCAAGATCGTGATCCTGAACAACGCGTTCCAGGGCATGGTCCGGCAGTGGCAGGAGATGTTCTACGGCAAGCGGTACTTCGCCACGGTGATGCGCAACCCGGACTTCGCCAAGGTGGCCGAGGCCTTCGGCGCCAAGGGCATCTCGGTATCCCACAAGGACCAGGTCCGCGACGCCATCGAGCACATGCTGGCCGAACCGGGCCCGGTCGTGATGGACGTACACGTCGATCCGGCCGAGAACGTGTTCCCGATGGTGGCATCGGGCAAGAGTCTGCATGAGATTGAAATGGGGAATGTGTCGTGAATGACCGCAAAATGCTCTGGCTCGACACCGACATCGGTACCGATATCGACGATGCCCTGACGCTGTCGTACCTGCTGGCCAGGCCGGATGTCGACCTGCTCGGAATCAGCACGGTCACGGTCTCGTCCGTCGAGCGGGCGCGGCTGGCGGCGGCCATCTGCCGCGAATTCGGTCAGCCCAACCTCCGCGTCTTTGCCGGGACCGAGCGGCCGCTGATCCATCCGCACCGCCAGACCGAGTACCCGCAGACAGCCGCGGTCGAGCCATCGATGCTGGTTGCGGTGGATGAGCAGGTCGCCAAGACGGGCGCGCATATCGAGGCGATGTACCGGGCGGCCCTGCGGTGGCCGGGCGAGGTCCACCTGCTGGCGATCGGGCCGCTGACCAACCTGGCGCTGCTGGCGAGGACGCACCCGGACGTGGTGGACCTGCTGGCCTCGGTGACGCTGATGGCCGGGCGCTACTATGGTTCTGCCCTGAACGAGTGGAACGTCTGGTGCGACCCGCACGCGGCGGCGATCGTCTTCGAGTCATTCAAAGGCATCCGGGCCGTCGGGCTGGAACGTCACGCTCAAGACCACCCGGCCGGGCGACGACATCTGGAAGGTCTTTCGCCCCGCGGGACCGACGGTCAGCCGGGCGATCGAGATCTTCCTGCGCAAGCAGAAGCACGAGCGGATCTGCCTGCACGATCCGCTGGCGGCCGCCTGCGTGGTGGATGACCAGGTCCTGCGGTTCGAGGCCGGCACGGTACAGGTCGAGACGGATGGCAAGGCCACCGACGGCGTGACGGTCTTTCGGCCCAAGGCGGACGGCCCGCACCGGGTAGCCAAAGAAGTGGACCTCGAACGGTTCTGCGCAAGCTATGAGAAGGCGTTGCGGGACTGCGGCAAGAGAAGGTGACCCATGAGCAACGGAAACGACAGCGAATTCCTCCAGGAGCGCAAATGCGTCCTGAGCATCCTCGTGCAGAACCAGCCCGGCGTGCTCAGCCACATCGCCGGCATGTTCGCCGCCCGGGGCTACAACATCGACTCGCTGGTGGTCGGCCGGACCGAGGACCCCGAGTTCTCGCGGATGGTCCTGGTGACTACGGGCAGCGAGTCTGACGCTGGAGCAGATCCGCAAGCAGCTCGGCAAGATCGTAACGGTCGTGAAGGTCCGCGACCTGACCGAGCAGGACTACATCGAGCGCGACCTGCTGCTGATCAAGATCCACTGCCTGCCGGAGGTGCGCAGCCAGATCAAGGACCTGGTGGACATCTTTCGGGGCAGCATCGTGGACGTCGGCCCCAACGCGGTGATCATTGAGCTGACCGGGGCCGAGGACAAGATCGAGTCGTTCATCGAACTGTGCCGGCCGTACGGCATCCAGCAGCTGTCCCGGACGGGCGTGATCGCCGTCCAGCGGGCCAGCCAGGTGGAGAACAAGCCGCCGCGGGTCCGGCCGCTCCGCCGGCGCACGGCCTCCCTGCCCCTGCCGCTGGGGTCAGAGAACGTGCCCGGCTTCCAGCCGGCCGCTTCGGCGCCGACCGAACAGGCGACGCCGGCCCTACCGCCGTCGTAAGGGAAGAATTCAGGGTCCAGGGTTCAGGTAGCAGGCAGGGGGGCAGCCGCCAATCCGCAGGTTCTTGCTGGGCGGCACCGCCTTGCCAAGGCTGGCGCGCCCAGTCGTCGGTCTCCCGCTGTTTTTCCCTGTCGCATCTTCTGCCTTTGCCTGAACCCTGGACCCCGAACCCTTTCTTTGCCTTTCCCTCGTCCGATCGCTACACTAGTCGGAAGCTGTTGCCGACGGCCCGATAATCTCAGTCCGTGGCGCAAAAAAGAGGATCCGAGCTCGCCGTAACCCGGACCCTCCAAGCCAGGCTGTCCGCTCTCACGAGCGGTGACCCACAGCCTTAATCGTGATATCGACGCCGACCTGGGTCGGCTTTAGTCTCAAAAGTCGCACAAAAACGCACAGGGACACACTGATGGATGCCAAGGTTGCCAAACTTGCCCTCGAAGACGGCACAATCCTGACAGGCCGTGTCTTCGGTGCCTCCGGCACTCGCAGGGGCGAAGTCGTTTTTACCACCTCTATGACTGGTTATCAAGAGATTCTCACAGACCCTTCGTATGCCGGCCAGATCGTTACCATGACCTACCCATTGATCGGCAACTACGGGATCAACATGGAGGACCTTGAGTCGCAACGTCCCTCCGTCGCGGGATTTGTCGTGAAGGAGACTCTCGCACCGAACGTCAAATTTCCGCGCAGCCGGCCATCTTTCTGAGTGGCTCGCCCAATACGACATCGTTGGTATCGAAGGCATCGACACGCGGGCCCTGACCCGCAAGCTCCGCGTCCAAGGGGCGATGAACGGCTGCCTGAGCAGCCAGGTCCTCGACGATGTGGAGCTGGTGAAGCTGGCCCGCTCCTGCCCGAGCATGCTGGGTCTGAACCTGGTTGACGTGGTCGCCCCCAAGCAGCCATACACATGGGACCAGGGCTTTACCAGCAGCTTCGCGATCGAGCCCCGCAATCGGCCGGTCCGTTTCAGCGTCGTGGCCATCGATTGCGGCGCCAAGCAGAATATCCTGCGCAACCTGGTCGAGATCGGCTGCCGGGTTACCGTTGTGCCGCCCTCCTGGACAGCCGATCAGATCCGCGACCTTAAGCCGGACGGCATCTTCGTGTCTAACGGCCCGGGCGACCCCGGGGCCGTGGTCCATACGACCAGCGTCCTGCGCGACCTGGTCGGCAAGACCCCGATCTTCGGGATCTGCCTGGGGCACCAACTGCTGGGCCTGGCTGTCGGCGGGGAGCGGTTCAAGCTCAAGTTCGGCCACCGCGGGGCCAACCAGCCCGTGCTGAATCTCAAGACCGGGCGGGTCGAGATCACCAGCCAGAACCATGGCTTCGCGATCATCGCCGAGACGATCGAGAAGGTCGGCTGCGTGGCCACGCACGTAAATCTCAACGACCGGACACTGGAGGGCTTTACCGCCCCCGACCGCTGCATGTTCGCCGTGCAGTACCACCCGGAGGCCTCGCCGGGACCGCACGACGCAACCTATCTGTTCGACTGCTTCGCCCGCATGATGGACACGGGCCACAGCCCGACGGCTGAGGAGATGGACCAGGCCCAGCGCCTCGTCGAGGCGGAACTCCAAGGCATGGCCGCACCGGCCGGGCGCTGAGACGCCCTGGAACCGTCGCTGGATCAATCGTCAGGGGGCTTGGCCGGCTCGACTGCGTCATCGGCCCTAGGTTGGCGCTCCTGGGGTGGCATCTCGATGGGACCTGCGCGGAAGGCGTCGGAACAGTCCTCGCGGTACCCGCAGTTCGGGCAGACAAGATTGCAGTGGTAGCCGTCCATCCCGTGGTCGCACACCGGGCACTCGCTACGGGGCAGGCAAGTCTGTTGGTCATCGGCACGAATCATGGATCAGCCCCGGCAGGACACTGTCGGGCAGGCCCTGAGCCGCGAATCCGCCCCATTTACGATACACAAAGTAATCGTATGTACGCGGCCTGTCGGCTGCAAGGCCGTGGCGGCCGACGCAGGGGATATGCCCTGGGTTGCCGGTGGCGCGCTTGCGACCCGGCGGCTTTGCGCGGATAATGACTGACTATCGTAAAATAAGTGGTACGGGACGCAAACCGCGACGCGCAAGGGAAGACATAATCGATGGGTCTTACGTTGGATGCACTTCATAAACTTCAGGACGTGGAGAGAGAACTGGTCCGTCTGCGCAACGAGAAGGCCGACAAGGAGAGGGCGATCAGTGTTGCCCAGCGGCTGCTGCGGCAGCTGGACGAGCAGCTGGCGGCCAAGAAGGGGGAGGCCCAACAGCACCAGCTGGCGACCCAGCGCTACGAGAGCGAGATTCGCCAGCACGAGGAGCACGTGGCCAAGCTCCGCCAGCAGCTCAACACCACCCGGACTACCCGCGAGTACGCAGCCATCCTGACCGAGATCAATACGGAGAAGGCCGATACCGGCAAGATCGAGGAGCAGGCCCTTGCAGCCATGCAGGCGGTCGAGCAGTCCAAGACCGAGCTGCAACAGCTCGAAGAGCAGAGGACCGGCCTGCTCCAGCGGATCGAGCGATCGCGCAAGGCGTTCGAGGAGTTCACCGGGCGGACCCGCGACTCGTGGAAGCAGCTCGAGCAGCGCAAGGAAGAGCTGGCCCGGGACATCCCCGCCCCGACCCTCAACACCTTCGAGCGCGTAGCGGAGTACCACGAGGGCGACGCCATGGCCGAGGTCCAGCGCCCCAACCCCAAGTGGGACGAGTTCGTCTGCGGCGGCTGCCACATGACGATCACGAACGAGGCGGTCAACGCCCTGATGAGCCGTGACGATCTGCAGACCTGCAACAACTGCGGGCGGATCCTCTACCTCCAGCAGGCCGAACAGCGCAAGGAAGCCGACTGAGCAATGGCATTGGAGATCTACACCGACGGCGGCGCTCGGGGCAATCCCGGGCCCGCGGCAGCCGGGGTGGTCATCCGCGATGACCAGGGACGCTCCATCCTCGAGGCCGGCTACTTCCTGGGCAAGGCCACCAACAACGTCGCTGAATACAGCGCCCTGCTGCTGGCGCTGGAGGCGGCGGAGAATTTCGGCGCCGACGAGATCTCGGTCTTCGCCGACAGCGAGCTGATGGTCAAGCAGCTGACCGGTGAGTACAAGGTGCGCGACGCCCGGTTGGCTGAGCTGTTCGAACAGGCCCAGCGGCTGCTGATCAAGTTCGATACCTGGCAGGTCAAGCATATCCGCCGCGAGCAGAACCGCCGCGCGGACGCCTTGGTCAACAAGGCCCTGGACGCCAAGGGGGACGTAGTCGAGATCCAGGCTGGGGGACGCCCAGCTTCTCAGCCGACCCCGGCCGGCGGAAGCAGCCGACCCGGTCGGCGGATCGACCGGGTCCGGCCGCACCGCCCGGGGCCGATCCTCCGAGCCGGCGCCAGCCGCCGGCGCCGGCAGCCTTCCGCCGGTCGTGGTGAAGGTGATCCACTCCCCGAAGCCGGGCGGTTGCATGGGCGGCACCGGTCCGGACCAGGAGTTCGTCTTCGGCGAGACCGCGCCCGACGGGATGTGCGTTTACGCCCTCAAGGCGGTGCTGGACACGATCCTGGCGATGCGATACGCAGCCGGCCTGCACGAGGCGCTGATGCCGGTGCGGGTCCGCTGCGGCAAGCGCGGCTGCGGGGCGGAGTTCGACATCCGGGTGGAGTCGGCGACGACCTGAGCCTTGCCCCCCCGCTCTCTTGCCGCTACCTTGAGACCGCTGCGCAGGCACTGTAGCCGCTGGGTCCCAAACAGGAGGTCGGAAGGATATGCTGCGTGATTTTGACGGCAAGCGACGGAAACTCGCGTTCATCGGCGCCAGCTTCAAGTTCGTGCACCAGGGCGTGCGGGACTTCATCATCTCCAGGAAGCTCAGCGGCGTGACCCACCTCGATAACACCGACGTCTACCTCTACGACATCGACCCGGCCCCCATGGACCTCGAATACGACGTCATCACCCGGATGATCCGCGAGAACGGCAGCGGTGTGCGCGTCTTCAAGACCAAGAGCCGGGCCGAGGCACTCGACGGGGCCGATTACGTGGTCGTCTCGGTCCTGGTCGGCGGGATGGACGCAGCCGAGCAGGAGGACCTGATCTGCCAGGAGTACGGCATCCGCCACACGGTCGGCGACACGATCGGGCCGATGTGCGTGTCTCGGTGCCTGCGGATGGTCCCGCTGATGCTCGACATCGCCGCTGACATGGGGCGGTACTGCCCGAACGCCCCCATGCTGTCGGTGACGAACCCGATGGCTGTGCTGACCCACGCGGTCAACAAGTACACGAAGACCCAGTGCGTGGGCATCTGCCACGGCACGGAGGGGCAGGTCAAGCAGATCGCCAAGGTCTACGGCGTGAAGCGTAACGAGGTGTGCGTGGACGTGGTCGGCGTGAACCACTTCGGCCTGATCACCCGCGTGGAGATCCGGGGCCGGACGATCCCGATGGGCGAACTGATCGAAAAGACCCGCGAAGCCCTCAAGAAGGGCTACGTCGACCCAGCCACGGGCGGGCTGGATGAGTCCGAGCAGGCCTTCGAGTTCTTCCGGATGACGAAGCTGCTGCCGAACAACGGCGACCACCACTTCACCGAGTTCCTCCCGTGGTTCCTGGCCAAACACGCCTGGAAGGACGGCAAGAACGTCTACGGCCTGGACAAACGCCTTCACAGCGCCCCGGACCGCCGCAAGCGCCACAAGTGGTTCCACGACACGGTGGCTGGCTGGGCGTATGCCCCGGCTGACAAGAAGATCCCGGACATGGAGCACTACTCCAGCGAGAACATCATCGACATCGTCTCCGGCCTGGAGAACAAGGGCTTTGTCAACTCGTCCGAGTTGCACCTGAACATGACCAACGGCGGGGCCGTGCCGAACCTGCCAGCTGACTGCAACCTGGAACTGACCTGCCACATGACGCCGCGGGGGATGCAGCCGATCCAGTTCGAGCCGCTGCCGCCGCTGGCCCTGGGCATCACGCTGCCGAAGGTCTGCCAGAACCAGTTGGCGCTTAAGGCTGGCGTCGAGAAGGATAAGCAGGCATTCCTGGAGGCGTTGCTGCTCGATCCGCTGCTGCAGGAGTTCAACACGGTGGAGCAGCTGGCGGAGAGGCTGTGGAAGGTGAATGAGAGGTATTGGGCGCCGGTGAAGTAGGCTCGATTGACATGATCAGGGAGAAGGATCGCAGATCTCGAAGGGGGCGGCCGAGGCCGGAAGGGTTGTCCCAACCCGACATTCCCTACACGATGAAGCTCCCGGATGGCCGGACACTCTACGTGGAAGTCCCGGGACGATACGCAGTCCGTGACCGTAGCGGGCAGATTGCCTTCACGCCGGAGGGGGTGCGTTTCCTCGACCAGGTCCGAGCCCTGGGGATAGAGGCCCCCAGCACTCCCAGCCCTGGCTACATCACGTCGTTGCGCGAAGCCCTGGGACTCACACAGCAGGAACTGGCAGGCCGCCTGGGCGTCAGCAAGTTGACCGTGTCCCGATGGGAACGAGGTTCCCTGCGGCCGGGGCGGGCATCGCTGGAAGCCCTGCGTCGGGTTCGGCGCGAGGCTGTCAGCCAAGGCGTTGTGCTGCCTGGATAGCGCAAGCCGGTCGAAACGACAGCGTACCGGCCTGCCTACCCCACCTCCATCCGAAACCGCACCAACCTGTCCCCGTCCGGCGCGGTGATTCGCGCCTTCCCGGCGGAAGCCCATGCTCTCGTGGTAGCGGATCGATGCCGTGTTATCGGCGTGCGTCTCGGAGCGGATGCACCGGGCGCCCCGCTGCCTGGCATACTCGATCGCCGCCCGCGCCACGCGCCGTGCCAATCCCCTGCCTGGCATGGTCCGGGTGCACCGCGATCGCAAACAGCAGCCACTGCGACGCATCCGCCGCCTTGTCGCGCATCACCCGGCCGAAGCCGACGATGCAGTCGCCCCGCCGCGCCACGAACATTGCCGCCGCCTGCGGATCCAGGGATAGGAGGTCCGCCGTCAACCGCTTGGCTCGCTTGTCGATCTCCTCACCGGTTGGCTGCCCGCCCCACGCCAGGGCCATCACCGTGGCGATCTCCCACAGGACGTTCGGGCCAGCGGCCGTCAGGGCCTCGATGGACACACCTGCCGGGATGTGCTTGTCTGCCTTCAAGCGTTGCCCTCTCGCTCATCGTCCTCTTGTTCGCCGCCCCACCCATTAGCGTCCTCTGGCCCGGAGTTGACCGTCCCCAGCCTGCGCCGGATGATGGTACAACCATGGCTACCCCGACGCCAGCCGAGATCGAACGCTACGTTGCCTTGGCCCGCATCGCCTTGCGCCACTACGACCTGGTCGACCCCGCGGCTGAGTTCCTGCGACACAACGAGAACCTTACCTTCCGCGTCGCGGCTGCGGGCGGGCGGGAGCGATACCTCCTGCGGCTGCACCGCCCCGCGCCGAGCAACTTCCTGGTGCAGTCGCGGGGGTCGCTGGAGAGCGAACTGCTCTGGCTGGAGGCCCTGGGCCACGAGACCGACATCGCCGTCCAGCGGCCGATCCGCAACCGGCGCAGCCAGATGGTGACCGCCATCGCGCCGATCGGGGAGACAGCCCCCCTGCTCTGCAGTCTGCTTACCTGGATTGAGGGCGAGCCCTTCCGGCAGGAGGCGGCTGATGCCCCGCAGGTGGCCGGGCGGCTCGGGGAGCTGCTCGCGAGGCTGCACGACCATGCGAGCCGATGGGTGCTGCCGCCGGGTTTCACGCGGGTGACGTTCGGACCGGAGTTTCTCAAGCGGACGGTCATGCTGCTCAAGGGCGGAGTCGAACAGGGGCTGATCGGCCCGCGGGATTATGCGGTGCTCGACGAGACCGCCGAGCGCGTCCGCTCGATCATCGCCCGGCTGCCGCGCGACCGGCGGTGGTGGGGCGTCATCCACGCCGACCTGCAGGGCGGGAACATCCTGGTGCACAACGATGACATCCGGGCGATCGACTTTTCGCTCTGCGGGTTCGGCCATTACCTCTTCGACCTGGGCATCGCCCTGCCCTGCGTTAAGAGTCACTTGCGCGGGCCGTTGCTGGAGGGCTACCGCCGGCACCGCTCGCTGCCCGAGAACCATGTGCAGCTGCTGGAGGCGTTCGCGTTGTTCGGCATGTTCAACTGCTACGCATTCCTGATGCCCAACACAGACACGCGCGACTGGATCCGCCGCCGGGTGCCTGAGGTGGCCGGCACGCACTGCCGCAGCCTGCTGGCCGGCGAGCCGTTCCTCGACCAGCTTTGACCGGAGCCAGACATGAGCGAGATCGTCGACTTCGCCGGCAACGACTACCTGGGCCTGGCCCGCCACCCGCGGGTCGTCCAGGCCCTGCAGGAGGCCGCGGCCCGCCACGGCGTCTCCTCCACCGCGTCGCGCTGGTCGATCGGCTGGACCGACGTGCACGAGCAGCTGCGAGCGCAGCTTGGCGGCGTTTGCGGGGAGCGAGGATGCGTGCATCTTCGGCTCGGCGTACCTGGGCGGGGCGATCTACTACGGGCAGATGGCAACTGCCGGCCGCAAGGTGGTCTTCTGCGACGAGATGGTCCACTCCAGCCAGTACATGGGCATGCGGGCAGCCGGCCTGACGATCCGCCCGTGGCGCCACCTCGACGTTGACGATCTACAGCGCCAGGTGGCTGGCTACGCCGGTCCGCCGGCCATCATCGCCACCGACGGCGTCTACGGCATCAGCGGGGAGGTTGCGCCGGTGGCGGAGGCTGGCTCGCGCAGCGGAGGCGATCGCCGCGGAGTTGTTCGTCGATGACGCGCACGGGTTCGGGGTCCTGGGGGAGAAGGGCCGGGGCACGGCCGAGCTGTGCGGCGTCGATCCGTCGCGTGTCACGGTGCTGGGCAGTTTGAGCAAGGCCCTGGGCACCTACGGCGGGGTCCTGGCGGGGTCCAAGAAACTCATCGACGCGTGCCGCCACAGCCCCGAGGCCTCGGGCAGTTCGGTGCCGCCTACACCGGTGGCCGCGGCTGCGCTGGCGGCCCTGGACCTGGTCCGGACTCAGCCATCCCTTCGCCAGAGGACCTCCGGCAACGCCGCCCGCATGCGGCAGCTCCTGGCAGAGCACGGTATCGGCGTCGTCTGCGATCGCCACCTGATCGTGGCCATGCTGCTGCGGGACGAGCAGGAGGCGGCCGGCCTGTCGGGGCACTTTCTGTCCCGCGGCATCCGCATCCCATACTTCCAATATGCCAGCGAGCCCCGCCGCAACCTGCTGCGCAGCGTGGCCCGCGCCGTTTACACAGATGAGCATCTGGGCCGCTTCGCCGAGGCCCTGCGCACGCGACCCGGCCGATAGCCCGCGGCAGGTCGTTGTTGGCGCTGCGCAACGCCCCTTTCCGGTCAGAGGTCCTTGAGAGGCTCGACCAGGATCATCATGCTGTCGAACAGATGACCCGATCCGGCGCCGCGAGGCCGTCTTCGCGCACGCCATACGTGAAATGCCCGTCAGTTCCGCGACGCCGCCAGCTTCGCCTGCGGCAATCCCGCGGACCGCTCCTGGGCCGGTCGCGTGGCTGCCAGGTATCCGGCCATCGCCAGCACCGCCACAACCAGCCCCGCTACCGCCGCAGCGACCATCCGGGAGGCCCTGTTGACCGGGGGCTGCAGGACCTGCGGATCGGCCAGGCGCGCGACCGCGGGCCGGGTGGCGGCCGCTTCCAGGGACGTTCTGCCTGCCCCTGGCGGCTTCCATGTCCTTGCGGATAGCGGCGATCCCGCGGTCCAGGTCGTCGATCTGGGTGCGGAACTGGATCAGTCGGCTGCGACCGGGTTCGGCGTCGGCCATCTCCTGCATCGCCTGGCTCAGACGAGCCGTGAGCCGATCCCGCTCGATGGCCAGTTCGTCATATTCGGCCTGGGCCTGTTGGAGCTGCCGGTCGTAGTCCTGCCGGCGGGCCTGGGCGTCCTGCTGCTGGACGTGCTCGAGCAAGGCCTTCTGGCGCTCCTGGTAGCGGCGCGAGAGACCGGCCACGGCCGTCAGCGCGGCGTCCAGCTTGAAATTCACGGCCGGACGCAGGTTGTTGAGGGTCTCGCTCATCTCGTGCTGGGTCTTCTGGACCTCGGCGAACCGTGACCGCAGCCGCTCCTGCAGAACCGTGCGGCGGGTGACGTCGGCCCCGCCGGCCGGGAGCTTCTCCAGCAGGGCATCCACCTGCGTGATCAAGTCGGCGGCCTCCAGACTCAGCGACTCCAGGGCCTTTTCCGACTGCGTCTGCACACCGATCAGCGAGGCTGTCTGGGCGATGTCCTTCGACGCAAGCAACGCGGCGGCCAGGTCGTCGATCTGCTTGCGGCACCGTTGGACGACATCCTTTAACCGCGATGCCGGGTCGCGGATTCCTTCAGTCTCCTGCCGTAGCGCCGGGTCGGCGATCGGCTCCTGCTGCTCGGCGAGGAACTGCAGGAACCTGTCGAGCTGCGAGGTCATCAGGGCACACTTCTGCGTGCCGCCGGCCAGCAGGCCGGCCAGCAGCGCCCGCAGGTCCTCCGCGCGGGCCGCCACCTGGGCACGGACCTCGGCCAGTTGCACGTCACCCGCGGCGGCCGCGGCGGCCTGCTCGGCGGACATATCGACCCGCGCGCCGGCGGCGTGCGGCGCAGGACACGCAGGCGGGCGGAGATGTCCTCGTTCCTGCGATGGGTCTCGTCCAGCAGCTTGCGGTTCTTCTCCGCGGCATCCATCGCGTCCTGCCAGGCCTTGCCCTGCGGGGCGAACTTCTCCGCCTGCACCGACAAAGCCTGCCGATCGGCGGTGAGCTGCTTGACCTGCACCTCGCCGAGGGCGACCTGCTCGGCGAGCTCGCGATCCTCCTGAATGCGGGCAGCGTCGCGGACGGTGCCCTCCAAGCTGGATGCGATAGCGGGTCAGCAACTGGGCTACGGCCGGCGCTGCCTGATCGGGCCGCGCGGTCAGCACCTGAACCGTAAGCCGCGCCTGGCGGGGCTCGGCCACCACCGGCAGCCGATCCTCCGGCAGCAGCACGCCGGGCAGCCGGGCCTCGACGAGTCGACCGTTCAGGTCGCGCTGCACCTTCTCGAGTTCCATGCGACTGGCCAGGGCGCCCTGCGGATCGAAGGAGATCTGGGCCTGCAGCCAGTGCCGGGCGGGCACCAGCCGCATCAGAACGACGGCGGTAAACAACCCGGCCACCACCGCCACGCCAGCGGCCATCAGCCAACTTGTCGCGCTCCTGCGGGCAGACGGCTGCCCGACGGTGGCCACGGAACGACGCCGCGGCCGCATCGCCTGGGCAGCCAGGACCGCAATGCCGTCAGCCGACACCACCGGTTCGGCCGGGACCGAGACGGCGACGGGCTGGATGGCGGCCTGTTCGATCACAAACTGGTCCACGCGGCTCTGCAGGTCCCGGCACTGCTGCGCGATGTCGTCGCGCTGTGCGAGGGCCTGCTCCCGGCCCCTGCGAATCTCCGCCAGTTCCGCCTGCAGGGCCTCGATCTGCCGGGTGAGGTCGCGCCGGTCAGTCACAACTTGCTCATCCTTACGCCGCAGGTCGTCATGGCGGCCCTGGAGACGGCCTTGCTGGTCGCGCAGACTGTCACGTTGGGCCTGCAGGTCAGCCTGTTGCTTCCGCAGGGCTTCGCGCTGGGATTGGAGGTCGGCTTGCTGGTTCCGCAAGGTGTCGCGCTGCGACTGCAGGTCGGCCTGCTGCCGGGTGAGTGCCTCCTGCTGCTCGTGGACGGCTTCCTGCTGCCGGCTGATCTGCACGCGGTCGCGGGCCAGGCCGGCTGCCTGGTCGGCGAGTTCCTTCTCCCGCCGCTGCACCTCCTCGTGCAGCTGGCGGTGGCGGTGTTCGAACTGCTCGCGAAGTTCGGCGTCGAGCCGCTGGAGACGCTCCCGCTGGCCGGTCAGGTCGGCTGCGCCGCGTTGGAGGTGTTCGAGGGTCTCGGCGCGGGCCTGAAGACTCGGCGTGGCGGGCATCCAACGACGCCTGCCGGTCGTCGAGCCCGCGCTGGCGGGCCTCCAGCGACTCCTGGTCGCTGGCAAGCACGTCCTGCTGGACCTGCAGCTCGGCGGCGCTTGGTATCCAGGTCCTCCTGGCGGGAGTCGATCCGTTCGGTCTGCAGCCGCAGTTGTTGCCGGGCCGCCTCCAGTTCAACCTGGCGGGCCTGGATCTGCCCGGCATGCGCCTCCAGATCGCGCCAGCGGGCGTCGAGCTTGGCGGTCTGGGCGTCCAGGTCGCGCTGGCGGTCGTCGAACCCGGCGGCCTGGGCCCGCGCGTCCCGCTCGAAGGCCTGCAGCTGGGCCTCCCAGCGGCTGAGCTCCTCGACCCGGCCGGCTAACTCCGCCCGATGCGCATCCTGCTCCTGGAGCCCGGCGTGCCTCTGCTGGTCAAAGGATTCGCGTTCGTGCTGGAGGCCCTGGACGGCGGCCTCGAGTTCCTGCTGGCGGGCATGCACTTCCGCGCGGACTTGCTCCAGGGCCGTCTGCTGTTTCCGCAGCCTGGCGCTGGTCGGCCGCCAGCTGGACCTGCTCCTGCTTGAGACGCCCAAGGAGCCGGCTGTAGTCGTCATAGCCGCCGGCGACCTCGCCGCGGCCTGCTCCAGGCTGCTGGGTGGGATAGGCTTCGGCCACTCTGGGGCTGCCCTCGCTGGGTCCGGGCAAATGCCGGGTCACGAACCGCTCGCGGGCATTCGCCCCCGCAATGGTACCGAATTACCGGCGCGGTAACAAGATCAGTTTGTCCACGTGTCCTGGTCCGCGGGGCCTTCGTCCAGCTTGGTGTAGTGCCGCGGCGGCATCCCCACCGTGTTTTCGCTCATCCAGACCGGGTCGGTCAGCCGGTGCACGGCTGCCTCGATCCGCTCCCGGTCGTACCCATCGGCCGGCAGCAGGCTGATGTCGTACACGTGCTCGCCCTGGCTCATCAGCGGGTAGACATGCTCGTCGGGGATCGGCTCGGGGAAGTTCTGGTTGTGGCAGAAGTTCGGGCTGCGAAGCAGGGTCAGCCGCACCGCCCCATCCGGCTGGACGTCCACCGCATAGGCGTCCCGGGTGGCCAGGGACAGCGAGGCCGCATCGTTGTGGACCGTGACATGGTCCTGGAACGACCACTCCTGGCGGTTCATCGGCCGACCGATCGCACCGCCGGGAATGCCGTCGATCCGCCGGGCCGGCACAAACCCCGGGGGTACAATCATCTTGACGATCTCGTGCGCGCCTGGTAGGTGACCCGCAGGCGCATATGCACGGCCGGGTCACCCGCGCAGACCGACACGCGCCACAGGATCCTGGAATGCCGCAGCCGCAGATCGCCCGAGACGGCCGCCCGCAGAGGTCCGGTCTCGACGACCTTCCACGTCTGGGCGGCAAACTCGCCGAGCGGCTCGGTCCCGAAGATCGCGTCGGGCATGGGGTAGCCCCAGCTGTCGCTGTTGTCGACGAAGGCGGCGACGCGGATGCCGCCGGCCCCGAGTACCTCTACGTCCTTTCGCCGGATCGACGCCACGCCGGCTGGTCCGGTCCGTACCGTGACGAACTCGTTGGCCAGCTGGTTGCCCTCGGTGGCCGTGGCCGGTCTGGCAGGTTTCGCCTCGCTCGGCCGGTCGTGATGGACCTCCAGGACCTGCCGCCCGAAGGCGGGTATCGCCACGGGCAGCAGGTAGCGGAACATCTTGCGCTCGGCGGCGTTGCCAGCCGTCCGTTGCAGCGGGACCTCCCGTCCGTCGAGCGTATAGCGGACCGGGATGGCGTACGAGAGGTGCCCGAGGTACGGCTCGGTCTCTACCATACCTGCGAACGGCCGATCGGAGACGTTGTGCAGGATGACCCGCTGGCGGGGACAGGCGGGCAGGTCGAAGGTCCGCCGCCGCGTGATGTGCGTGAGAATCTCGCGGGCCGCCCGCTTGGCGGCGCCGAGGTCATCGCGGACGTGCGGGTAGGCCGGCTCGATCGACGAGCCCGGCAGGATGTCGTGGAAACTGTTGAAACAGGCGTGCGTCCAGCCCTCGCGGAGCTTCGCCGCCGCGGCAGCCGGCGCCAGGTCCGGGTACCGCGCTACCAGCCCTTCCGCCTGCGTCAGCAACGTCTCGGCCTGGCGGAGCTGCTGCTTGGTTTCGTGCACAGCCGAATAGCAGCCCGGCGAGACCCACTGCAGTTCGCCCTCGAACACCGGCAGCGTCAGGCCGCTGGCCTTTACCGCGGCGAAGAAGCGATCGAGCGACGAGAAGACCAGTTCCACCCCGTCGCGATAGCACCGGTGCTCGCGGATCCACTCGATCTGCTCGCGGCTGGGTCCGCCGCCGTGATCGCCCACGCCGTAGAACGCCAACGCGTGCCCCAGACCCGGCATCGCCGCCTCGATGCCGCCCTCGATGTGCCGACGGACGTTGTCGATGCTCCGCGAGCAGTACGAGACCGGGATATGCGCAGCCGTGACGCTCGCGCCGCCGGGTGCTTTCCACGTGAAGACCTCGGCTGGCAAGGGGGGCGAGGGGTTTTCGGGGCGGCCCCAGGCGAGCTTGTCGATCCCAGCCGCCCGCAGCAGGGCCGGCAGCGTCGCCGGATGCCCGAAGCTGTCGACCTCGTAGCCGATGGTGACGTCCACGCCCAGGTGCTCGGCGAACCACGCCCGGCCGATCTGCCCCTGCTTGATGAGGGTCTGCGGGCCGGCCATGTTGGTATCGGCCTGGACCCACCAGCCGGTGACGGCCTCCCAGCGGCCGGCGTTTACGAAGCGGCGGATCCGCTCGAAGAGGTCCGGGCAGAGGGTGCGGACCTGCTCGTAGACCCACGCCTCGCCCCGCGTGATCACCAGGTCCGGATACTCGTCCAGCACGTCGCATGCCGTGCGACAGGTGTTGATGGCCTCGTCGACCCCAGCCGGCCAGGTCCACATCCAAACCGGGTCGATGTGAGCGTTGGCGATCATGTGTACGGTGAGCCTGGCAGCCATGAGAGCGGATTCCCTTCTTGTGTGTTCCGAGGGTCTTCAGCGTTCCAGGGGTCCTGCCTTCGCGGACAGCTGTGCCCCATCGTTCTCGGGTCAGTCGCAGGCCCCATGGCCCGCGGCGAAGGCGACAGGATACCAGATTCCGCGGTACACCGCGCGGGCGTGGACCTCGCAAGCAGGGGCATTGGATACGCGGGGTATGATTTGAGGTTCCACTGGCCGACGGGATGGTGCAGGGCGCCTCCGGCCGGGTCAGATCGGCTCGCCACACTCGGGGCAGCGGGGTTCGGAGAGGCCGCGGAGGATGTAGCCGCACTGGCGGCAGTGGAGCTCGCCGTCGGTCACAGGACCATACCGGCGGGTCAAGATCCCGTACAGCGGGAAGGCGACTGCGAGAGTTGGCAGCGCATAAACCACAACACGGTCTGCGGACAACAGGATGTTGGTGCCTGCGCCACTGCGCCATGAGCCAACCGTGCAGCCATACGAGAAATGCCATCTCCACCCGTGACAGCTCCATGGCGACCGTGAAGATCAGCGCCGCCAAGATCGCGATCAGCCCCCGCCAGAACCAGTGCAGTCTCGCCTGTGCCGCCATCGGATGCCCTCGTGGACCAGCGGCTACAGGGTACAGTTCCCAGGCAGGCACCGCCACCGCGCGAAAGAAAGGGCCGTCGTCCATCCTCCCCGGACGGCGGTCCGTCTCCTGCGAACCGTAAGCTTCGCCTATGTTCGACGCCGGCGGGCCACCAGCATCCCGCCCAGAGCCAGCAGGCACAGCGTGGCCGGCTCGGGGACCACGTGGATCGTCACACCGGTGAGCGTGCCGAGGATGGTCCCCTTGTTCACTTCCATAGGTTTGTACCCATCGACGGCGTGCAGGACGGGCATCAGGTGGACATCCCCCGGACCCGGGGCGGTCGCCGTGACGGTGTACTCGAAGACTTCCACATAGTTGGCTACCCCGATGTTCGGATCCGGATTGAGATAGTTCGGCTGCTGGACAGCCCAATTGATCCAGCCGCCGTTGGGACCGGGCTCACCGTGCGGCGGGTAGGGCGGCGAGAAAGGATTGAACGCCACCGGGATTGACCACGAATCGGCATTCGAGGTCAGCAGGGTGGGGTCGGCGAGGTTGGCCACGACGTCGCCCGACATTGAGAAGATCCCGCCGGCGCTCTGCGCCATGATCCGGACGGTCGTGGTCGCACCGACCTCCAGTTGCACCTTGCCGTCGACGACCGGACCATCGGCTACGACCGCAACGTTGATCACGCCCGGGCTCGACGCCGCGAGCAGACCGGCCGTTACGACTGCCATCAGCAGGTTCCGCATGATGAATCCTCCTTTCGAAGCCGTCCCACTTTTTCGTCACCCACCCATGCTGTCGGCGCAGCAGCCGCCAGACCATGAGGGCGAACACTGTAATCCGCGCTGTACTGAGTGATAAGCAACTTTCGTGCCATTCGGCCGCCTTGTCCCGCAGGCCGGACGACAACCTCCATCCCTACCGGCACTTGCATATCGCAAACATCGCATTCATTCCGGCTCCGCTGGTCCGCGGGCGTTGGTTCCAGGCAACAAGGCGGCGAGCGATGTTGTCGCGAGGCAACACTCGCGGGCACGGCCCACCGGCAGCGATGGCGGTCCCAGCCCGCTCGTTTCAGGCATCGACCAGGCCTGCCCTGGCTGCAGATCCGAGGGCATCCCTGCCTTGGCGCAGACATACACCCGCCATCTCCGCTCCAAGGACAGCTCGGTCGTGAGGGACAAACGATGAACATGGGCTACTTGCCTCGCCTTCGGGTCAGTATCAGGCCGCCAAAGGCGAGCAGGGAAACGGTGGCGGGTTTGGAGGTCATGTGGTCCTGCCTGTCGCCTCCTTCCCCGGTTTTGCCAACTGGCCCAGGCTGCAGGTTGCCGACGCCGTCCTGCCCCTGCGCGGACATCATGGGTATGATTCGGAGGCTTGTCGCCCGGCGGGTTTGTGGTACGATCAGTCGTCTACGCTGCCAAGGTGATCGGTTGCAGGGAGGTCCAGCCCTGCCTGCCCGATGCCGGCCAGAGGACTTCCGGGGGCGTAGCTCAGCGGTAGAGCAGCGGCCTTTTAAGCCGTTGGTCCTAGGTTCGAATCCTAGCGCCCCCAATCGCACGCGTTCTGCCAAAGGAGTCACGGTGTGAACACATACTGGCACAGGATGGTCGAGCCGCTGCACTGGCAACTCAAGGAACTCGCTGAGTGGGCCAACCTCCGCAAGGAACAGGGCATGCCCCAGCAGGACTTCGAGCCGCACCTGCGGGAGATCGACTGCCAGGTCCGCCAGATGGTCCAGCGGTTCCGCGACATGCAGGCCCCGGCTGACTACCTGGCCCGCAACCCCAGCGACCTCGCAGAGATCCGGCGCCAGCGTCCCGCCGGGCCGCGGACGCTCACAAAGCCGACCCTCGTCGAGTATCGCCGGCGCCTGCACGGGGCGGTGATGGCCCGGGCCGCGGGCTGCCTGCTCGGCTCGATCGTCGAGTTCTGGTCCATCGACGACATGGAGAAGTGGGCGGCCTATATCGGCGACACCTTCCCGCCCGTGGACTACTGGTCGGCCATCAAGGACCCCACCGGCGAGCGCTACGCCGTCAGCCGGCGCGAAGGCTACACCCGTCCCCGGATGACCTGCATGGAGGCCGATGACGACCTCATCTACACCTGGCTGGGCCTCTTGATCCTCGAGGACCACGGGATCGACTTTACCACCGCCAATGTGGGCCAGGCCTGGCGGAAGTACCTGCCGTTGGCCTGCACGGCTGAGAAGGTCGCCCTGGCGAACCTCAACGAAGGCGTGCCAGCTGACAAGGCCGCTGACATCAACAACCCATACGTCAACTGGATCGGCGCGGATATCCGCTCAGACCCATGGGGCTACGTCTGCCCAGCCATGCCCGAGAAGGCCGCCGAGTTCGCCCATCGCGACGCGTGCATCTCGCACCGCAGCTACGGCATCCACGGCGAGATGTTCTTCTCCGCGGCCATCGCGGCTGCCTTTACGGTCGATGATCCCATCAAGGCGATCGACATCGCCCTCGGTGAGATTCCAGCCACCTGCGACATGGCCCGAGACGTAAAGTGGGCCCTGGACACGATGGATTCGGTCAAGGACTACCGCGACGCCCGCCAAAAGGTCCAGGCGAAGTTCGACGGCACCAGCGGCGTGCACACCGGCCCCAACGCCGCCCTGACCATCTTCGCCTTGCGCCTGGGCAAGAAGGACGTCACCCGCACGATCGGCCAGTGCGTGGCCATGGGCCTGGACAACGACTGCACCGCCGCGACAGCCGGCTCGATCCTCGGCGCGGTCGTCGGCATCGACAACGTGCCTCCACACTGGCACAAGCCGTTCAACAACAAGGTGCACACCTACATCAACAGCCACGAATGGATGCGCCTGGACGACATCCTGAACCGCTTCGAGAGGATCGGTGCGAAGGTGGCAGGGCTGAAATAGGCATTTGCCCGCAGCGGGCGCTCCGGCCGTGGGTGCCACGCCTGCGGTGTATGCAGGCGTGCTGCCAAGTCGGTGCGTCTGGCTGACACGCGTTTCACAGTGAGTCCGTGTTCGGGCGCTGCAGCGGATACGTCCCATACCGCTCCAGCGCCTCGTGGAACGCCTGGATGTGCGCCTCCGGGAACGGCATGAACTGGTCCGGCCCACAGAAATACCCGCCATGGCGACCCAGTTGCCACAGGCGCTGGCGCACCTCAGCTACGATCGCCTCGACCGGCCCGTTCATGATCGTGTCGGTAGCCACCGCTCCTTGCAGCGCCATCCGCCCCTGGGTAACCCGGCGGACCTCGTCCAGATCGTTGGCCTTTGCCTGCACGGGGTTCAGCACGTCCACGCCCAGGTCCATGAACGTCTCCAGCATCGAGAGGATGTTGCCGCACGAATGGAAACTCACCAGGATGCCCTTGGGCTTGTACACCGCGAACAGCCGGCGATACTCCGGCACGAGACACTCGCTCACGATCCGGGGCCCCAGCAGCGGCCCTGCCTGCGTGCCCATGTCATCGCCCATGCCGACCATCTCCACGCCGGCCGCGAGGTAGTGTTTGGCAATCCCCAGCTGGAAGTCCATTACCCGGTGGAAGATCTCCCGCACGAAGTTCGGCTCCGTGTAGAGGTAGATCATCAGGTCCTCCATGCCCACCAGCATGTAGGCCTTCTCCCAGAGCGTCTCGCGGTGGCTGCCGCACAGAAAGCGGCCGTCGGGCGCAGAGTCCTTCGCCCCTTTGTAGATCTGCCCGCAGATCCGCTCGTCGTCCGGGTCGGGCCACGGGTATGAGCGGAGGCTCTCGATCTTCGCCAGCGGGTGGACCTGCGGGAAGCCCATGACCACCGGCAGTTCCTTCTTCCAGACCGTCCCCCAGATGTCGGTCCAGACGCTGCCGACAGGAACCTCGTGGCCGCCGCTGCCGTCGTAGCACTCGTGGTTGCAGCCGATGTAGCGGATATTGCAGGCCGGCAGCCCGCCAACGACCTTCTCGGGCTTGCCGAACCGCAGGATCTCAATGCCATTCTGTCGAGCGTCCATTCGGTTACCTCCGTGAGGGAAACACGCGATTCCAGCAACGGATCGCCTGCGGGAAACGGGGGTGCGATCGCATCAGCGATTCACTTCGATTCTGTAGCGCAGCATCGCCGTCCACCACTGCCTCACGTGGCCGGATCGACGGCCCCTCAGGATTCCGAACCGACCGCCTCCCCGCTCCGCCCCTTGCTGCCGATTTTCGGCTCGGTCCCGGCCAGTAGCCGCTTGATGTTGCCCCGGTGCCGCAGAACAATCAGGCTCGCCATCGCGGTAGAGAACACCGTCAGCAGGACCGTCGTCCAGAACGGCCAGCCGTTCCAGACCCCGAAGATCACCACATACACCGGAAACAGGACCGCCGCCACGATCGACGCCGCTGAGACATATCGGCTGACCAGCAGGACCAGTACCCACGTCCCCAGGCCCACCAGGCCCGGCAGCGTCAGGTACGGCCAGTAGCCCAGCAGAATCCCCAGTGACGTTGCCACGCCCTTGCCGCCTTTGAAGCCCAGGTAGATCGGCCAGTTGTGCCCGAACACGCAGCAGGCCTGCACGAGCATCACCATCAGCGTCCGCACGGTCGGCGACGCAAGCCCCAGCGACTCCCCGTGCGCAGCCATCACCCATGCCGCGATGCCCGTAGGGATCGCGCCTTTGGCCACGTCCAGCGCGAACACCAGCAGCCCCCACTTGCGCCCCAGCACCCGGCTGACGTTCGTCGCGCCGATATTGCCCGAGCCGTGCTTGCGGATGTCTACCCCGCGCAGGCACCCCACGAACAGACCGAATGGGATCGCGCCTACCAGGTAGGCCCCCACCGGCAGCAGCAGACTCAGCCACACATTGTGACTCATCGGTGTACTCGACTGGATTTCCCGTGCGCCACTTCCTCGTACAGCACGAGCATTTGGCGGGCGTGCCGCGCCATGCTCACCTCGTCCGACACCTGCCGCGCCGCCTCGGACATTCGCGACCGCCGCTGGCTGTCCAGCAGCAGCGCCATCCGGTCCGCCAGGGCCGACACGTCGTCGGGCGAGGCCACGACGTAGCCGTTGTCGCCCTCCTCGATCGCGTCAGCCGCCCCATTGTACCGCGTCGTCACGCACGGCAAACCCGCCGACAGCGCCTCCAGCACCCCCCGGCTGCATGGATCATAGTAGCTGGCCAGCACGCACGCGTCCGCCGCATGGTACAAACCCCAAACGTCCGATATCGCCCCGACAAAGCGGACCGCCTCGCCGATCCCGCACCGCGCAGCCAGCCGCCGGTAAGGCCCGTCCTCGGCCCGGCCCGCTACGACAAACCCCACCGGGTGGCCGTTGCGCCCGAGCACCCCGCCGGCCTGCAGGAACCGGTGCACCCCCTTGAGCTTGAAGTTGTGGGCTACCGTCGCGAAGACCACCGTATCCGCCGAAAACCCCCACTCCGCCCGCAGCCGCCGCCGGTCCCGCTCGCGAGCCTCCGCATTGGCCGGGTCCGGGTTCACCCCGTTGAACACCACCCGCACCTTCGGCCCTCCCAGCCCGTAATGCTCCTCCACCTGCCGCGCGACGTAGCCGGACACGCACGCGATGATCGGTTTGTTCCGCCCGCTCAGCAACTGCCGTTCCGCCGCCAGCATCATCCGCTGCTTGAGCGTCAGTGCCTGTTGCCACCCCTTGAACACCCGCCGCAGCCCCGGCTTGACCAGCGCCAGGTTCCGCGCCAGGCTCTCCGGCACCGTTCCGCCACGCGGCTGGTAGATGTCCGCCCCCGGGCACGGCACGATGGCGTGTACGACGTTGAACTGCCCTCTCCTGGCCGCCTCTGCCGCCTTGCCCAGGAACCGCTTGTACCGCCACCACCGGGGGCCGACCGTCACCCCGATCGGCCGGACCTCGACTCCGCCCTCCTTGCTCGCCTCGCCACCGCTGGTCAGGCAGACGACCTCCACTCCAGCCGCCGCCACATGGCATATGAACTCGCCGACGGAGGTTCTCGGCCCCGCCCTTGCTGCGATCGACGAATTCCGCAACCAGTGCCACCCGCACGCTCAGATCCCGTTCACCGCCGCCAGCCCATGCTACAGGGCGTATCTTTCCCGTTGCCGTTGCACCTTGTCACACTGTCAGATTGTCACATTGTCATCCCTTCCGCCCCAGCCTCGCCATCCGCGCCTCATGATGCCGCATCATCCGCGACGCCTTCGTTGCAACGTCTCGCCACCAGTGTTTCCACTCGGGCCGCCGCACGTCAGGCCCCAGGTACGCCTTCAGGAACCTCATCCGATCCGTCCGGCTGATCTGCCCCCGCGGCGCCGACCCCGCCAGCGCCGCCAAATCCTTCACTCGCCACCGGCGCTGCCGGAACCGCGCCCGCAGCATCCGCTGCAGGTCGATCAAATGAAACAGCGTCCGCCCGTCCGGCTCAACCTGTACAAACACGTGTGACGTGTACAAGTCCCGGTGGAACAACGCCGCCGCATGCATCCGCTGCACGATCCCCGCCAACTGCGACACCGCCTGCCGGCGCCACACCGCTCCAAAGGTCTCCACGGCGGATTGCCACCCGACCGGCAGCCACCGCTCCAGCGATTCCCCCGGAACCTGCTCCGAGCACAGCAGGCTGGCCACCTCCCAACCCGCCGCCACTTTCTCGGCAAAGGCGATCGGCCGCATCGTCGGCACGCCGATCTCCTCCAGGCGTTGGATATTACTCCACTCCGTCCACGCGGTGCCGTGCCCCCACGCCCCCATCCGCACCCGCTCGACCTGCGCCTGCAGCGGCGGCCGCAGAAACCGCTTCAGGTAGAGCACCCGGTCGCCGCCCATCAGGTCGTGCAGCACCACCCGGCTGCGCCGTCGCCAGGTGCCCAGGCCGGGCTTGTCCAGCGGCTGGCCGATCTCAGCCGTCATCGCCTCGCGGAGGTTGCGCACGCCCAATTGCGTCAGCAGGTTGACCGCGTCGCGATCCACCCGTAACGGCCCGACTCGCAGAAACCTGTCGTTCGCCTGCTTCGCCAATCCGCCACGATCCTTAGATGCCCCCGCCAGGCGCCCCGATATCCTTGCCGTAACAATGAACCATTAATAATCAGCTACTGACGGTCTTTCGGCCCCATCTTCTTCCGGAATGCCGTGCTGGCATGGTCCTTCGGGTCGCCCACGATCGCCAGCCGGATGCCCAGGCGCTTCAGCGTCGCCCGCTCCGGCAGGTTCTCCGGGGTGTAGTCCGGGCCCTTGGCGTGCACGTCCGGCCGCAACGTCTCCAGCAGCCCGTCGCAGGTCGGCTCGTCGAAGCTCGTCACGTACGTCACGCCCTCGATCGCGCTGAGGATCTCCATCCGCTCGGTGAGCGGCATGAGCGGCCGACCCGCGCCCTTGTTGGCCTGCACGCTGCGGTCGCTGTTGAGCGCCACGACCAGGACGCTACCCTCGGCCGCCGCCCCGCGCAGGTAGCGGATGTGCCCCACGTGCAGCAGGTCGAACCCGCCGTTGGCCATCACCACCCGCTGGCCAGCTGCCCGGTGCCCCGCCAGCACCCTCGCCAGCTCCGATCTGTCCTCAACAATCCGTCCCATCTCTCGACCTGACACCCTTCCGAAGCTTGCACCCTTTTCGCCGTTCCAATTGACCATTAACAATGAACAATTAGCGCCCCGTCCACCTCCCCACCATCCCCGCAATATCCTCCAGGCTCGCCGTCGCCGCCCCCTGACGCATTACCACTACCCCCCCCGCTGCGTTGGCCAGGCACGCCGACTGCAGGAAGCTTCCCCCCGCCGAAAGCCCCGCCGCCAGCACCGCCACCGATGTATCTCCGGCACCGGTCAGGTCCACGATCTCATCGCCGCCAGCCGGCGGGATGTGCAGCGTCTCCGCTTGCCCGTCAGCCAGCATCATCCCCTTGTTGCCCAGCGTCACCAGGGCAGCCTTGAGCCGCAGCGCCTCCCGCAGCCGCTGGGCAACCCGGGCCATCGTTTCCAGGCCGTTGCCGTTCTGCATCCCCACGGCCGCCAGGGCCTCTTCCTGGTTCGGCTTTACAGCCGTCACGCCGTGGAAACTTCCCACGTCGTACCGCGAATCCGCCAGGACGATCTTGCCCTCGCTGATCCGGCGCAGCCTCTCCCGCACGACCTCGTCCACCAGCCCCGCCCCGTAATCGCTGGCGATCCATACGTCGACCTGCTCGCTGACTTGCTCCAGCCGCTCCAGCAGCAGCGTCCGCGCCGCCTTGCCCGGATACCCCTTGCTGATGCGGTCCAGCCGCAGCACCTGCTGGCGGGTCGTGCTCTTTGCCCCCGCCAGGAACCGTGTCTTGCACGAGGTGTGCACGTCCGGCAGTGTCAGCACGCCGGATGTTCCGACCCCGCTGCGACGCATCAGGTCCAGCAGGTCCCGCCCGGGCTGGTCCTCGCCGACCAGGCTGACCAGGTGTACCTTCGCCCCCAGGGCAGCCACATTGCACGCGACGTTGGCTGCGCAGCCGGCCCGCACCCACTGCTTCTCGTAGCGGACGATGATGACGGGGGCCTCGCGCGAGACGCGGTCGGTCTCGCCGCTGACGTAGATGTCTGCGGCGACGTCCCCGATCACCCCGACCCGCGCGCCCGGCAGCGCCCGCGTCAGCGCCAGCAGCTCGTCGCGAATCGCCTCCGGCTGGACTTGCCTCCACAACGCCATGTGCCCGCCTTCCGCCGTCGTGTTCCCCGTCTTTGCCGTTCCCGCTCCCTCTTGTGCCTCTTTGCGGCTATCTTGTCTTCGCCGTTGCCGTGCCCCTTCCCAGCCACACGTCGTTACCCCAGCGCCTCCATCGCCGCCTCGCACACCATCTGCGACGTCACCAGCTGCATGCACCGATGGTCCAGCGGGCAGCGCTTCAGCATGCACGGCCCGCACGGCACCGGCACCTGCACCTTCCGCTCCCGCGGATACTGCGTCTGCGTCCACCGCGGGTCCGTCGAACCGAAGATCGTCACGAGCGGCCTGCCGAACGCCTTGGCGAAGTGCCGCGGACCCGTATCGTTGGTCACCAACACCTCGCACCGCGCCAGCAGTCCCTTCAGCACGCCCAGCGGCACCATCTGAGACGGTACGACCGCCGCCGTGCCCGCGCACTGCAGGATCCGGCCGGCGATCTGCTCCTCGCCCGGCCCGTGCACCACCACCGACCGCATCCCCGTTCGCCGGTGCAGGCCATCGGCCACCTCGGCGAACCGCTCCGCCGGCCAGCACTTCGCCGACCCGTACGCCGCCCCGGGGTTGATCGCGATGAACTTCACCCCCGCCCCGATCCGCAGCGAGGCCAGCAGCTCATCCGCCGCACAGCGGTCCGCCGCCGCCACCGGCAGCTCCAGCCGATCCTCGTCCACCGCGCAGCCCAGGTAGCGGGCCAGCATCCCGTAGTACCGCACCATCGAGACAGGAATGTACTTGCCCTTCACCCGGTCGGGCATCATCTTGACCGTCAGCAGCATGCTGCGACCGTCGCGCGTGTAGCCGACCCGCACCTTGATCCCCGCAAGCCGCGCCAGCAGCGCCGAGCGGAACGAGTTGCTCAGCAGCAGCGCCACATCGAAATGCCGCTCGCGCAGCTGGCTGGCCAGCCGCAGGTAATCGTGCTGGCGCTTCGCCTTGTTCCTCGAGCTCGACCACAAGAACACCTCGTCGCACCAGCCGCATGGCTCGAGGACCTCCCGCACGTATGGCCGCATCAGAAAGCCGATATGCGCGTCGCGGTAGTGCTCCCGGATCGCCCGCAGCGCCGGCGTCGCCAGCGCCACGTCGCCCACCCAGCTCGGCAGCGCAACCAGCAGCCTCTTCGTGTTCTCCGGCGTCAGATTGAGATCCATCTTGCCCATATGGGAAACGCTTCTCTCAGAACTCAACACTCTGCACTCAGGACTGTCGTCTACCGCCTCTTGAGCACAAACAGCGTCAGCGCGAGCCCCTGCATCGCGATCGCGCCCATCAGCGACAAATGCGCCAGGCCTCGATCCACCTGCGTCTTCAGCAGGGACAGTATGGCCCCCAGCACGCACGCTAGGGCGATCACCTGCGCGAGCGCCGCAAATATGTCCGCCAGCCCGTACTCCCGGGCCTGTCGCTCCCGCTCCACGTGGTACATGTGCTCCACGATCCGCTCGAGGTGCCGCTCGATCCGCGCAGGTGCCCAGCCGGATCCTGCAACCCTTGCGGGCCCGCGCCGGCCTGGACCGCCGGCGAGTCGTCCGCCTGCTGTCCTGTCGGCCCTGTCGGCTGATCAGTTGCCATGGCTATCCACCTGCATCGCCCCCGGCCGCACGTACGTCTCCAGGACCAGCCTGGCGGCCTCCCGCAGCTCCGCCGCCGCCAGGTCCGCGCCGCAGTTGTCTTGTCCGCCCACCAGCACCGTCCGGCAACCCGCCCGACGCCCAGCCTCCACGTCCCTCGGCGAGTCACCGATCATCCAGCTCGCCCCCAGGTCGATCCCCAGGTCGCTGGCCGCCGCCAGCAGCATCCCGCAACCGGGCTTGCGCCAGTCGCTCTCCTTGCGGTACGCCGCCACCACCCCCTCCGGGTGGTACGGGCAGTAGTACAGCCCGTCCAGCCCCGCACCGCACCCAGCCAGCAGATGCCGCATCCGGTCGTGGATGGCTGCCAGGCAGATCTCGTCCAGTAACCCGCAGGCTACCCCGCTCTGGTTGGTCACCACGACCGCCTTGAAGCCAGCCTTCCGCAGGGCGACCACCGCCTCAGCCGCACCCGGCAACAGCCGCACCTGCCCCGGCTCGCGCAGATACCCCGGGTCTTCAATCAAGGTACCATCCCGGTCCAGGAATACCGCCGCATGCCGCTGGGCCAAAATGCTTCTCCACATGTACGCCAAATGCGCCAGGCCCGTTAATATACTGCAAACCAGTCGCCAAGTCCCTTCATGCGCCCTGCACCAGCCACACAACAACGATAAGTACTGGCAGAGATGTACGTTATAGACCAACCGTTGGCCGATCTGTCGGCTCTTCGCGACCCGATCGCCCTACTGACCGACTGCCTTGCGGCCCAAAACCGCCGCCACCCGACCTGCCAGCAGCGCCTGCGTCTGCTCATCCGGCACGACCCGGACAGCCAGCACCAGGACAGGCACAGGCCACGCCCGCGGCACCCGCGACAGCTTGGCCGCATCCTTCTCCGTCGTTACCACCCACGCCAGGCCGCTGGCTCTGATCCACTCATCGATCCGCTGGCACTGGTCCTTTTCGTAGCGAACATGGTCCGGCAGCGGCAGCCCAGTTACAACATTCAACCCATGCTGCCGACAGGTGTTATGGAACGACCCGAAGTTGCCGATCCCCGCGAAGGCCCCGCCTGGGCCTTTCGGCGCCTCGGCTGGCTCGAACCGCAGGTCGGTCAGCCCCAATGGCTGGAACGAGATCCGTCCGATAGGAAGATCCCGTCCGACATGCTCGCGAATCCGCACAACCAGCGCCTCCACGTCACCTGTGCGCACCTGCTCCGCCCGCGTCAGCAGGACCAGGTCCGCACGGGCCAGGGACGCGATCGGCTCGCGCAGCGGCCCGCCGGGCAGCATGCGGCCGTTGCCGAACCCCCGGGTGGCATCGACCAGGACGATGTCCAGATCGCAACCCACCTTGCGGTGCTGGAAGGCGTCATCCAGGATCACGGCGTCCACGCCGTGGGAGGCGATGGCCTCGCGGATCGCCCCGCTGCGGTCGGGATTGGCCAGGACCGTGGCATAGGGACACTTGCGGGCCGCCATCCGCAGTTCGTCGTTCAGTCCCGAGGGATCCGCGCGGTAGCCGCGGGCGATGATCGCCGGCCGGCGCCCGACGCCCGCAGCAAGCCAGCCAGCCATATGGCCAGCGGCGTTTTGCCCGACCCGCCCACGCTGATATTGCCGATGCTGAGAGTGGGGACGGGCGGGATGAAGATCTGCCCCGCTTCTTTCCGCCTGTCGTAAAGTCGGTTGCGCGCCGAGATGACACCTTTGTAACAGGCCTCGAGCAGTAGCAGGCCGGGCCAGGCGGGCCAGACCCACGGGGGCGGCCCTTGCCAAGGTCGCGTCCACCACCATTCAGGGGCGTTCATGTGTCCAGGATACTCGTGTTGCCGGGCCAGTGCCAGCCAGCCCGTGCGCCAGGCAGGTCGCAGGTGCATGGCGTCGGCCACGACCAGCGAGTGTCTTGGGATGGACAAGGTCACGGGCATTATGCTACTATACCAGCATGAATCACCAATGGTCAGTCTGGTACTCAGGCGGGATCGGGCCGGGCCCTTTCGGGGGCTAGATAGAACCGGTCTGTCCTGAGTACCCATGGCTTTCTATTGGAGATTCAGTCATGCTGAACCTGTATGACTACAACAATCTTGTCTTCTGGACCGAAGCGGAATGCCGTCTTCGGCGGATGTTCGAAGAGTTCTTCACGACCTCCCTTTTTGCCGCCCTCAAGGAGCTCAACGCCGCCTTCGAGTTCCTCCAGGTCGAGGCGCCGTTGCTGACGCCCCGCGCCCTGGTCAACGCCAACTACACCGACCGTGACATGTTCGTCACCGGCGACCTGGTCCTGCGGCCGGAGACGACCATGGGCTCCTACGCCTATGCCCGGCACCTCATGAACCCGCACAACCCGCGGAAGGTCCGGCTGCCGTTTGTCGTCTGGCAGCACGCCAAGAGCTTCCGGCGGGAGCAGGACCAGCCGACGCGGCATATGCGATTGAAGGAATTCCATCAAATGGAGTTTCAGATCCTCTTTGCTCACAACACGAAAAATGACTACTCCCAGCGGGTCGTGCCAGCCGTCTGCGACATGATCGCCTCGATGATCGGCACGTGCCGCGTCGAGCCCAGCGACCGCCTGCCGGACTACGCCGAGTGGACGCAGGACGTGCTCTGCGAACGCAACGGGATGGAGGTCTGTTCGATGTCCCTCCGGAAGGACTTCCCCGAGGCCCGCAACCTGGAGGTCGCCATCGGCACGGACCGGTGCGTGTACAACTTCCAGACACGATCGGAAGGTGCGACCGCCGAGGGTGACTCTGCCGCATAACCGTGGCAGGCGAAGCTCCACCCCCGGGCGGAGAAGGGTTGGGGGTGGCGCTTTGCCCGCCGCGGCGCCTCTATTTGACCCGCCCCGTCCCACCCCATAATAATCAGGGGGCAGACACCTGCCTGCGGGGCCCCACCGACACGACAAGCCCCGTCCATAACTGGGGAACTACAAAAAAGAGAGGTATCATCCGGGAGATCCCGGCACGGGAGACAGATCCATGAGACCGTTCGCTTCTGTTAATGGGCGGAATCGGTGCCGGGCAGCGTTGCATTCGTCTGAGCGCTGTTTGCTGGTAGCAGTGGTGAGCTCTGCTCGCACTGCTGCCGGTGCCGCCGGCACCGGGTCAGTCGGCTGCGACCCTGACCCTGTCTCCGCAGGCAGGGCAGGAGATCGCCGCGACCCAGCACGAGAAGGAATCCTGGACACCAGCCCAAGCCAAGATGAGTTCGCACCTGGTCCTGGCCGCCAAGCGGCATCTCGGCAAGCCCATGGCGGCTGGCATGCCGACACTACGCTCAAAGGTGTGGATCGACGCGGACGGCAAGACCCTCGTGGACATCACCGCTGACGTGAGCGACGCATTGGTTGCCCGCATCCAGGCGCTGGGCGGGGACGTTGTCAACAGTATTCCGCGGTACGGCGCGATTCGAGCTCGCGTCCCGATCGCCCAGATGGAGGCACTGGCTGACGAGGCGGCAGTCAGATCGATCTACCCGGCGGATGTCCCCTTTTTCAACAAGATTAACACATCGCCGGGCGACGTGGCCCATCGCGCCAATATTGCGCGCGCGACATTCGGCGTGAACGGCAGCGGCGTGTCGGTGGGCGTCTTGTCCGACAGCGTGGACTATCTGACCACCCTCCAGGGGTCGGGAGACTTGCCGGCCTCCGTCACGGTCCTTGCGGGCCAGAGCGGCAATCCGGGGACCAGCGAAGGCACGGCCATGATGGAGATCGTCTATGACCTGGCCCCGGCGCGAACCTCTTCTTCGCCACGGCCAATAACGGAACCGCCGCCTTCGCCAATAACATCCTGGCCTTGCAGGCCGCCGGCTGCAAGGTGATCGTCGACGACGTTGGTTACTACGGCGAGCCCGTGTTCCAGGACGGAGTGGTCGCGCAGGCCGTCGAGACCGTCAGCGCCGCCGGCGCCCTGTATTTTTCGGCAGCCGGCAACGGCGGCAGCAAGGACAGCGGCACCTCCGGCGTATGGGAGGGCGACTTCGTCCCGATCGCGGCTCCCGCCGTGGTGGGTGGTACCGCGCACAGCTTCGGCGGCGCCAATTCGGATACCGTCACGGTGGACTCCCCCTCGTATTTCACCATGCAGTGGTCGGACCCGTGGGGCGCTTCGGCGAACGACTACGACCTGTACCTGCTTGACTCAACGCTTAAACACGTACTCGATGCCTCCACCGGCGCCCAGAACGGCACGCAAAACCCCTTCGAGGCAATCGACTCGACCTCCTACAACGACACCGGGACCCGGCTGGTCATCATCAAGTACTCCGGGGCCAATCGTTATCTGCACCTCAATACCAATGGCGGGCAGCTGTCCGTCAATACGGCGGGGCAGACATGGGGGCACTCGGCCGCGGTCAGTGCGTTCAGCGTGGCGGCCGTCAACGTGGCCACGGCGGGCGGCGGCGCGTTCACCGGCGGGGCGGCCAATCCGGTGGAGTGGTTCAGCTCCGATGGTCCGCGGCACGTGTTCTATTATGCCAATGGCACGGCCATTACCCCGGGGAACTTCTCGTCCTCGGGCGGCGTCGTCCGCCAGAAGCCCGACATAGCGGCCGCGGACGGGGTGGCCACGGCCACACCGCCGGCGGCCTATTTCAACCCGTTCTTCGGGACCTCGGCCGCCACGCCGCACGCGGGGGCGATAGCGGCCTTGCTGTTGAGCTGCAAACCATCGTTGACCACCGCGGCGGCCAGGACGGCCATAACCGGCACCGCCCTGGACATCATGGCTCCGGGCGTCGATCGCGATTCGGGGTACGGGATCGTGGACGCAGTGGCCACGCTGAGCAGCGTCGATACCACACCGCCGAAGGTAGCGACGGTGGCGCCGGGACGGGGGGCGCTGATCGACGCCCTTCCCTCGGTGGGGGTAACATTCTCGGAGTCGGTGACGGGGGTGGTCGCCGCGGACATGACGGTGAATGGGTTGGCAGCCACGACCGTCACCGGCAGCGGCGCGGGTCCGTACACCTTTGCGGGATACGCGGCGCCGGCGGATGGTACGGTCTACGTCGTGCTGGCGGCTGGCGCGATCAAGGACCCGGGGGGCAATCCCTTTACCGGTGACAGCTGGCGCTACACGAAGGATACCCCGCCGACGGTCACAAACGTAACCAGCAGCGCAGCCGACGGGACCTACTACGCCGGGGCCCACGTCAGCGGGATCAGCGTGACCTTCAGCAATACAGTTACCGTGACGGGCACGCCACAGCTGACGTTGAACGTCGTCCCGGGCGGCCGCGCGATCGGGTACCTGTCCGGCACCGGCACGGCCACCCTGACGTTCGCGGACTATGTCGTGCAGCTCGGCGACAGCTCGGCGGACCTGAATTACACGTCCACAAGCGCCCTATCCCTCGGCAGCGGGGCGATCATCGACGCCGCAGGCAACAATGCGGTCCTGACGCTGCCCGCGATCGGAGGCGCCGGCTCGCTCGGGGCCAACAAGAACATCGTGATCAACGGCGTGCACCTGGTGGGCGACATCAACGGCGACGGCCACGTCGACGTCATTGACCTCTTGATCTTCATCGCTGCTTTCGGCACAACCACCGGGAATGCCAACTACAACCCCGCCTGTGATTTCAACAGCGATGGCAGCGTCGACGTGATCGATCTGCTGGATCTGGTGGCCAATTTCGGGAAGTAGCGGACGAGCCCCTACCTCCACAGCGCCGCCGCCACGCACGTCACGCACGTGCCCGACTGCGCGTCGCCGGGTCGATCAGACGGTAGACCCGTACCGGGTCGAGTAGAGCAACCGCCTCCCGGATTACGGCGAGTAGACCCAGGGCGTGATCAGCGAGCACAACTGGATGTAGGTCTGCTCAACGTCTCTGCGGAAGGACTTCCCCGAGAGTCGCAACCTGGAAGTCGCCATCGGAATAGACCGGTACGTGTACAACTTCCAGAATCGGGAGTAGAGTAAGATCATCTCGGGAAGGCGTTTCGCTCACGGGCGATCGCCATTCCCACCGCTACATTGCTTGGAAAAACGCGCATCAGTTCGTCACAGAATGTCTTGAGACTCTTGTCGGCCTTTCCAGCACGATAGAGGTCCATCGCCTCAACGAGCTCTGCCGCAAACTCGATTCCACCTAGCGTAGGAGGATGTCCAGCATTGATCACGGATTGAGATAGGAGCGCCTTATAGTAGTCTCTCTGGCACTTGCCCTTCCTGACTTTTGGGGAAGACCCGACAACGCTGGCGAAGGCATTCACATCTGCCAGGAACCACCGTTCAACATGGGGGGCAGGACAGGCAATGACTGATCTGTCCCGGAACGCCGCATTAAGCTTGGCAATGATGGCCTTCCGGGCCTCGTTGTGCGGCTGGCAGTTTCCATCGATCCCGATGACCACCATATCCGGCATCGCCATGCCACCCAAGCCACCGGCTACTGCTTCCTGATAGAACTCCAACTCTGACAAGACACGGCCATGCCCACCACGGGCCGAGCGGACACTCACTCTAACCCTCTTGCTGCGGTCGCGGGCAATTCGTTGCACAAGCGGGAGCAGGAACTTCTCGTGCGCGTTGTCCTCCGCAAACAGGTCGACCAGAATCGGATCAGCCATCGAGCATCCCCCTAAGCATCAGGCTCTCGAATAGGCCGTCTTCGCTCTGGGCCGTCAACGCCTTGGTGATCTGGCTATCCTGGAAGAGGGGCAATGTCTCGAACGCATGGACTTCGGTACCTTCCGGTCCTCGACGCACGTTGAGCAGTGCGACGCCGGCCTGCGGCATTGATCTCGCCATCCGCAAGACGGCACCACAAAACAGAGGCGAGTGGGTCGTTACAACGACCTGCCGCTTCCGCTGCTCAGCGAGAGAAAACAGAAGGCTGGCGACCAGTTCAACGCGTGTTGGATGAACGCCATTCTCGGGCTCCTCAAATGCAATGAGGGAGCCTCCCCACGGGTTGACTGCGATCGCGCACACCGCCAGGACTCGGAGGGTGCCCTCCGACATGATTCGGGATGAAAAGTCCGTCCCATCCTGGCGGATCAGCACGTCCAGCGTTCCCCTGCGCTTATCAAGATCCACGTCCAGACCTTCGATACTCGGGACGACAGACTTGAGAGTCCGCTTGATAGCCTCGAATTGCTTTGGGTGTTCCGCTCGCACCCGATACAGGAATGGGGCAATGTCTTCTCCAAGCACCCCTATGTCGGTGACCTCGGCTGGCGGCTTGGCGGACCGCATCGCAACCCGAGGGTCAAGATAGTAAACCCGCCACCCCACCAACTCGTTACGGCACTTCTCGATGGCCCGGTATTCGATCCCGCCAAGGCGTGGATCGGACAGAAGCGAATGATTCAGGCCTATAGGTTCCTCCCGGGGATGGGCCGGCTTGCTCTTGCGCCTTATGCGCAGCTGGTTGCCCACCTGCTCGATTGCGGGACTCCCTCTGGGCTCCCCCTTGGAGGTAAGGGCAGCTAAGTACTCTTCCGTGATCGATAACCCGCCTGAACCCGGCTGGACAGCCAATCCCACCCGATAGCAGAACAGGTCCTTATCGATCGCCAGCTCGGCCTCAAGGCTCAGCCGCGACTCGTTCGTACTCAGGAGTGCGGGGAGTCCTCCAGGCGGAAGTGCAAAAGCCTCTGCAGGATAGCCCCGGATGGGTTCCGACAGGGCATCTGACAGCGTGCGGCTGGTACCAATTCTCGAAAGTGCCTGAAGAGCGTCGAGAAGGTTACTCTTCCCCGCAGCGTTGGGACCGAACAGGACTGTCAGCCGAGGAAACGTAACCTCGACGTCGTTGAGGGATTTGAATCCTTTGACCTTCAGTCGACGTAGCACGGCCTGGTCTCCTCCTCAACGCTACACGGTTAGCAGCCGATTCGACACTAGAATAGACCAAGGACCGACTCTTGGCTACTCAACGGTGAGAATATGATCGGCCGGATCGATAGTGAGACCCACCACTGACCGCTCCTGGCATCTTGGTTGCTCCTATCGCCACAGCGCCGCCGCCACGCACGTCACGCACGTGCCGGCCTCCGGGTCGCTCGCCTGGTGGTACCCCAGGTCCTGCCAGGCCGCGTCACTCAGCGCCCGGCGGATCACGTACAGCGACCCCGAACTGCAGACCCGCGTGGCATTGCTCGTGCGGCGAAGCTGCTCGACGAACCCTTGCGGTTCGGCTGACTGCAGGTGTACCAGCGCGGCCCGGTCGGCGGCGGCCACGTCCGCCAGCCATGCCGCCTCGATCGGACGATCGTCCCCGAAGTGCGAGCCGACGTGACTGAGGTCCGCCCCGGCGACGATCAGCATCGAACCGTCTCTCTCCGCCGCCAGGCCGGCCAGCCCCTCCGCCAGCCTGTCGAGATTCGCCTGGCACGTCGGTTCGCACGCATCCGGCAGAAGGAACGCCGCCACGTGGAAGCGTTCCGCCCCCAGAAGCCTGGCCAGCACCGTCACCTGCAACTCCACGGAGTGCTCGCGAAGGTGATCGTACTGGTCGGCCAGCAAGTCGGCGCCGTAGACATCGCTGAGCCTGCGGATCGCGTCCTTGTCCGCAGCCACGTTGCCAAACGGCGTGGCGAAGTCCCTGTCCGTGGCCACCGGGGCGATCTTCATGCCGTAGTGGTTCGTGCCCAGCACGACTACCAGCTGCGGCGCGCTGCCATTGGTCGCCTGCGACGCCAGCGTGCCGTACGCCGTCGTGTAACACGGCAGCCCCCGCGGATAGTCCAGGTGCGGGGCGATCAGGCCCGCCAGGCGCGCCCGGCTCGGCGCCGGACCTTCCGCCCCCAACGGCTTGGTCATCTTCCGCAGCAGCTGCTCCAGCTGCGCCGGCGGCGGCAGGGAGCCCTCGTGGAGCGGCCGGACCGGACAGTCCAGAAAGTCCTTCACCCTCTCCTGGTACAGGGCCGCGAACCGCGGCGAGTCCAGCAGCAGAGCCTCGTCGAGCTGGCGGACCAGCTGCGCGATCTGCGTGGTCGCGACCACCTGCCCGAACCGCTTGATGAACGCCGCCTGGATGTCCGCCAGGCTGTGCTGCCCGTCGAAGTGCGTGATGATGAAGAACGCCACGGGCGAGACGGCCACCTGCGGCGGCGACAAGCCGCTGGGGTCGTGCAGGGCGATCCACTGCTGGCCGTCCTGTTCGAGCGGCACGGCCTCCAGGGGGCGAAGGGTCGGTTTCATGTCACTGGAATGGCTCATTGGCCCTCAAACCGGCCTTTATCACCCCGGCCCGCCTTTGATGAAGTACTCCATCAGTTCGTGCCCCGGATCGACCGTCAGCGCCGAGGCGTTGGCGACCTCCTCGTTGAAGCCGGCGGCGTTGGAGGCATTGACCCGGCTGCCGGCGATCGCAAACGGCGGCGGGTCCATCGTGTGGGTCCGCTTGCAGATCGGCGTGGGATGGTCCGGCACGACCAGGACCTTCCAGTCGCCGAAGGTCTGCAGCTTCCTGAGCACGGGACCCACGATGTGCTTATCCACCTGCTCCAGCGCCGTGATCTTGGCTCGAATGTCGCCGTTGTGCCCGGCCTCGTCCGGGGCCTCCACGTGCACGGCCACCAGGTCGTAGTCATCGAGCGCCTTGACCGCCGCCTCGCCCTTGCCGGCGTAGTTCGTGTCCAGGTACCCTGTCGCCCCCGGCACGTCGATGATCCGCCAGCCGACCAGCGTGCCCAGCCCGCGGACCAGGTCGACCGCCGCGACCAGCGCGCCCTGCACGCCGAACTCGTCCGCGAACTTCGGTAATTGTGGGATCTTGCCCTGGCCCCACAGCCAGATGCTCGTGGCCGGGTTCTCCCCGAGGTCGCGCCGCACCTGGTTGACCTCGTGGTCCTCCAGGATCTTTTGCGAGGCGGCTATCAGTTCGCGGAGCCTCTGCGAGTCCGGCCCGGTCGGCAGGTGCTTGTCCACCGGCTGGCCATGGATGTCGTGCGGCGGCGTGGTCGTCACGTCGACCGTGCCGGCGTTCCGCACGACCATCAGGTTGCGGTACGACACGCCGCAGTAGAACTGCAGCTCGCTGCTGCCCAGGTGCCGGTTGATGTCCTGGATGATCCGGCAGCCTTCCTCGTTGTGGATGTGCCCGGCCGAGAAATCCTCCATCAGCCCGTCGACGATCGTCACCAGGTTGCAGCGAAAGACGACGTCATCGGGTCCCAGGGCGATCCCATGCGCCGCCGCTTCGATGGGCGCCCGGCCCGTGTAGCAGTCCTTCGGTGAGTAGCCGATCACCGACAGGGTCGCCACGTCCGAGCCCGGCGAAAAGCCGGCTGGCACCGTCCTGACCGTGCCGACCTGCCCGTGCGAGGCGATCCAGTCGAGGTTGGGGGTCCGAGCGGCCGCCAGTGGGGTCTGGCCGTTCAGCTGTTCCAGCGGCTCGTCAGCCGCTCCGTCCGGCAGGATGATGGCATACTTCATAGACACTACCCACAACGTCGGATTTAACCTTAGGTCTCAGGGTTTTCCCCGATAGCCCCGTCAGGGGCGTTACCATTCCCCGTGGATAACTATGTGGATAACCCTTGCATAACTTCCCGATCAGCCGGTGCCATGGCCCTGCGCCGTTGCGGGGCCATGCTCACTGCCGGCCAGCGGCTCGGCCCGGATTCCGTGTCAGCCTCTCGGCTCAGCGTATTGCTCGACCACCCGTATCCGCACGGGCTTGCCCTTGACCACGGCCGTACGCTCGGCCTCGGCCAGGGCCGCCTTCATATTACCCTCGCTGGCGCGATGGGTCATGATCACCACCGGCACGACGGTCCTGTCGGTGGTATCCTCGGGGATCTCGTGCTGGACGACCGCGCTGAGCGAAATCCTGTGCTCGCCCAGGATCCGCGTCACCGAGGCCATCGCCCCGGGGCGGTCGTACATCATCAGCCGGACGTAATAACGGCTCTCGATATTGTCGATCGGCTTTAGCGAGGTCACGGGGTGCTGGTCCGGCCAGATCCGCAGATCCTGGAACGACCGCTGGGCGTTGCCCAGGGCCACGTCCACCAGGTCCGACACAACGGCTGAGCCCGTGGGCATCTGCCCCGCGCCACGGCCGTAGAAGAACACGTGCCCCACCGCGTGGCCGTACAGGCTCAAGGCGTTGAACGGCCCGGTCACGCTGGCCAACGGCAGGTCCTTCGGGATGAACACCGGGTGGACCCGGAGGCTGAAGCCGTCGGCGTCGCGCATCCCGATGGCCAGGAGTTTGACGACATAGCCGAGCTCGGCGGCCGCGTTGATGTCGCTCGAGCTTGAGCGTGTCGATCCCCTCGACGCTGATCTGGTCGAAGTTGACCTGGATGCCGAAGGCCAGGCTCGACAGGACCGCCAGCTTGTGCGCCGAGTCCATCCCGCTGACGTCCAGCGTGGGGTTGGCCTCGGCGAAGCCCTGCTTCTGGGCGTCCGCCAGGGCCTGCTGGTACGACCGCTTCTTCTGGGTCATCTCGCTCAGGATGTAATTGCAGGTCCCGTTGACGATCCCGAACAGGGCGTCGACGCGATTGGCGATCAGCCCCTGCCGCAGCGCCCGATGATCGGCACGCCGCCCATGCAACTGGCCTCGAAGCCGATGCAAACGCCGCGCTTCCGGGCCGCCGCGAACAGCTCCGCCCCCTTGTGGGCCAGGAGCGCCTTGTTGGCCGTCACCACGTGCTTGCCGGCCTCGATGGCAGCCATGACCACTTTGAACGGGAAGTCCACGCCGCCCATCAGCTCGACGACGATTGAGGCATCCGGGTGTTGGGCAGCCGCAACCGCGTCGGTCGTCAGGATGTTCCGCGGCACCTCGACGGACAGCTGCTCGTCCAGGCTCTTGATAGCGATGGCCACGGGCTCGAAGCACTGGCCCGTCCGCCCGGTGAGACCCTCGCCCCAATCCCGGATGATCCTGTACACGCCGCTGCCGACCGTCCCGCAGCCCAGCAATGCAATCTTGTGGTTCATCGTCTCAACCTCAGTTGCCAGCGGTCCGTTGTCCGTTGTCAGTTGTTCGTCATCAGCTGTCGCCTGTCCGGGGTCACGCCCTCTGGCAGCGTTCGGAGTACCGCCTTCAGGCGGGTCTTTTCCGCTGTTGCCGTTACAACGGACAACGGACCACTGACTACGGACATCCGTCATCCCGTCTCAAGCCCACTCAATCCATACACCCTCCGCGGATCGCCCGAAGCATCATTCGTCCCCAGGTACATCCGCGTCAACCTTCGCTGCACCGTCAGGCCCGAGCCCTGCAGCCACTCGCACCACCGCTCGTCCAGTGCCGTCGTGTCCAGCAGGACCGTCCGCTGGCTCAAACGCCCAGCCAGTTCGAGCGCCAGCCGCTGCGCGACACTCATCCGCTTGGCGATGATCGGTCCGAGGTAGCCGTACAGTCGTCCCGGCCGGGCAAGTCCATATCCGACCACCTCGCGGCCATCCACGGCCACCAGCGCCAGGTCCGGCTGCTGCTCGGCCAGGACCGACACCAGTGGCGAGCGGTCCGCCGCAAAGGCCTGCCGGTCCAGCAATCGGACCGCCGCCTCGTACCGCTCGGACCACCGCTCGATCGTACAACTGCCACGCGGGACATCCGAGGCCTTCAGTTCGCCCACGTGCCGCAGGGTCGGACACTCGTCCATGAAGCCCTGCTTGAGATACACCGGCCGGCCCTGGTCCGTGGCGTCTAGCTTGATCGTCCTTACGCCCAGCGACCGCAGGTATTCGATGCAGTGGCCAATCGACCCCATGCCGATCCCGCGCCGCTGGTACCCCGGATCCACCAACACCATGCCGATCCAGGCACAGTCCAGCCCGTACTGCGTGGCCGTCGCCGTACCAGCCGGCTCGCCGAGCCACTCCGCCAGGAAGCACCCGCCGGGACCGACCCGCATCAGGCGCTCCCAGTCCGACGATACCTGATTCCAGCCGGCGATCTCGACCATCCGCATGGCAAAAGCCACATCCGACGGCACGAGCTGCCTGATGGTCAGCACGATCAGAATGGCTCCACGATCACCGGGGGGGCGCACCGCCGGCCAGTCCAGGCGGTCGCCGGCGCCTCGCACCGGGGTGGATATCATAATCGCCCCGCTGCCTGTACGGTAGCCGTGGTACCTATGGTTTTGACAGCCGAATGTCGTGAACCTGCAAGGGGAGCCGGCGCAAAGCCGTTGGCATGCATGCAGCGCACCACGACAGGCACGCCGGCACAGACAGGCTGCCGAACTCCCGCCACAGCCCGAAGGGCTAATCGACCTTCGCCAGCCTCACCTTCATCAGCCCGCTCGGGATATGCACGTATCGATCCACCGGGCTGTCCGGGGCCATCTCGCCAGGACCGACCCACATCGGCCGCTCATCCCGGAAATGGTGCGGGCCCATCAGGTTCCGAAGGCTGTTGGCCATCTCGATCGCCATGGTGTTGGTCCCAGCCGCCAGGACCACCGGGAACCGCCACGGACCGAACGCCCGGTACGTCAGCGGCTGGCCGTCGAGGCCCACCCCGATCGTAACCACCCCCTGCCCGGCCACCTCCACCTCATACGTGCCCGTCTGTTCGACCGTCACCGGCGCCAGCAGCGTCACCCGGCCGGCAAAGTACGCCAGCCCCTGCTTCGTCCAGTCGCACGGGTCGATCGCGTCAGCCAGCACGCCGATCTTGCGGTCGTTCACCGCGAACGACCCCAGCAGGTACAGCGCCTCCGCCTCGAACTCCGCGTCCATCTCCTCGCGGATCTCGATCGTGTTGCGGCCGACCCGCAGCCCGGGCAGCGCGACCACCGCAATGCCCGGGTCCAGGTACGACCCGGTCGGGGTCGACGACACCGGCTCGCCGTTCAGGGAGATCTTCTTGCGGCCGGGCTCTTCCAGGCCGAGCGACACAGGCCCAGGCGGTACCTGCTCGACCTCGAAGGCGTACGTCAACACCGCCTGCTTGCCCGACGACCGCCGCTCCCACGCCCAGGGCTGCTTGGCCCCGTAGCGGTTGTCCGGCAGGCCGACGATCGCCCGCGCCTGCCGGGCGATCTGCGGCACGAAGCCTTCCAGCGCCACGTTGGTCCCCTCGACCGCCAGCAACGCACGGTCCAGGTACAGGACGTTCGGCCGATCCAGCCGAAACGCCAGTTTCTCCGGCAGCGACACCGGCACTCCTGCCGCGGGTGCGCCCATGTCCCCCGGACGCGCCTCGGCGGGCTTCTCAGCCAGATACGTGAACAGCGCGCTGCCCGCGGCGCTGAGCCAGACCTTCAGGCGAACGCCGTCTACCGTGAGCTCGTACGGCCACGGGTACGGCTGACCCGTCTCCGTGCACCACAGACTGCAGGTCCTGCCCGCCGACCAGGTCCACCGTCACCTCGACCGGCTTGTCCTCCTGGTTGGTCAAAAAGAGCGTCCGCTGGTCGCCGTCGCTCCGCATCTGATGCAGCAGCCGCGCAGGCGGACTCACGCGGATCGGCTCGACCATCCGACTGCGGAGCCGGTCCGGCAGCGACGCCAGCGAGACCTTCTTGGCCTTGAGCAGGGCATTGAGCCGCCTCTCCAGGCCCTGGAGCGTCTTGGGGGTAGCCTCCGCCTCATACACCTTCACCGGCTTGGCAGCCAGGCTGAAGATCACCACGCCCTGACGCGCCGCGGCCAGCAGCGCCTCCGCGGTGGCTGGCGCCATGTGCGTCATCTCGGGAACAATCACGATCCTGTAGCCGGCCTTGTTGACGAAGAGCCGCCCCTTCTTCACCCCGCCGTACTGCTCCAGGAGCATCTCGTCAACGAAGTCCAGGTCGATCTGCGAGTACAGCAGCGTATTCAGCAGGTCCTGCAGCTTCACCTCGACCGGCCACTCGCGGCCCTTCTTGCCGTTGTGCGGCAGCGACAGCGCCGCCCAGGCGCTGCGGATCGGGTGGATCACCGCTACCTCGCGCAGCGGCTCGCCCAGAGACAGCGCCAGCGACAGCCGGGCGAAGTGGTCCTCGATCTGGCGGTACTGCGGCCACCAGGGCTGATGCGGCATGTGGCTGGGCGGATAGTCGCGCTTCCGCTCGCCGCGGACGCTGTAGAGGCTCAGGTGCTGGCAGCGATAGTTCACCCCCAGGGCGTACTGCCAGTCGCCGATCCACTTCTGGTCCTGCAGCGACAGGTCCCAGCCGCTGGCCCCATACAGCTCACTGATGAGCCGGTCCCGGCCCCACTGGTGCACCACGCTGGAGGTCTGCTTGACGGTGAGCAGCTCCGTGGTCCGCCGGCAGAGGATATCGACCCCGGGCAGCTGCTCGTGGACGTAGTGCGGCATGGTCGAACCGACCACCACCGCCTGGCTCATCAAGCCTTCTTCGCTCAGGTAGTGGCCCGTCAGCGCCATGCCGTGCTTGCTGCAATACTTGCCGATCGGCGCGGAGAAGTGGCCCACGAACATCTGCGTCAACGTCATCCAGTAGTCGTGCCGCACCTCGTCCGCCGGCTTGCCCGCCTCGACCTTCTCGCCGATCAGCGCCGGCAGGTGCGGCGTCAGGTCGTAGCCGCGCCGCTTGCGGAACCGCTTCAGCAGGGTCGGCGTCCAGGGCATGGCCACCCCGCCCTCCAGCGCCTGCCCCTGCCCGCCGTGGAAAAACGCCGGCTCATCCGTGAACACCCCCGGCATCGCCTTGCCCAGGTCCTCCGGGTAGCGGTCCACGTACGGCTTGTACCCGATCTCGATGAAACGCCGCACCGCCTCTTTGTCCAGCACGTCCAGCGGTGGCCGGCCGTTGTACCGGTCGGAACTTCTGGACGCGTGCTCGTGGAAGACCAGGTAGTTGCCCACCGCCGGGCCGGCAGGCGCCTTCTTCAGGTGCACCCAACCGCCCCGGCCCTGGCGAAAGACCGCGACCACGCTGGCCTGCAGCGTGGGCCAGGCCGTCTCGCGGGTCGCCTCGACCACCCGCGCCGCGGACTCCGGAAAACGGCCCGTGACGATCCCGCCAGCCGCTCCGCTGGGCCAGCGGTCCTCATCGTAGGCCCAGGCTAGCATCCCCAGCTTGCGGGCCTCGTCGATGGCTGCGTCGCAGGCCTTGAACCACTCCTCCGACAGAAACCGCGTCTCCAGGCCGCCGCGGGAGTGCATGAAGAAGCCGCCGATGCCAACCGCGTGGAAGTCGCGGATCTGGCGGCGGACCTCCTTCGGGTCCATCGTGTCGTTCCAGGACCAGAAGGGCGCGCTGCGGAACTCGCAGGCCGGATCGGCAAACTGGCGGGAAGCTCGCTGAACATGGCATTTCTCCAATCAGATTGGGTCGAGGATACATTCTACCGAGCTGCGGACAAAGGGAAAGGCGACCCAAGATGTGTGAACTGCGAACTGGCGGATGGCGGGAATCTCGCCCCGACACACAGGCGCCGCTGCCGGCCCCTGGCGTCGCCCCCTCAAAACGCCAGGAACCCCACAGCCAGCTGCGTCTGGTCGGCATTGGTTGTGAACTCGAAGCTGGCGGTCTGGCCGCAGGAGAAGTCCACCCCCTGGTAGAGGATGACGCTGCCGATCTCAGGGCCGTTCGTAAGCAGCAGGACCGCGCGGTCGATGATGATCGCCTCGGAGTCGCTGCACGCCAGGGTGAACTCCAGCGGTGGGGGGCTCGGGGCGACCGTGTCGCGCAGCAGGTTGCCGTCGGCCAACAGGGCATCCTGGGTGATATTCGGGTCGCTGCTGGTCAGCAGGTCCACCAGGATCGATGCGCTCGTGCTGTTGGCATACTGGATGGTCACCGTGTCAGGTGTAGGCGAAGGCCGCGGGCAGCCGGCGTTGACCGCCGCCCCCAGGCACAGCAGCAAAGCCATACACCCGCGGATGCTCCTTCGGACCACGATGGACCTCCTTGCGCGACACGTTTGCGCCATCGGTAAGGAAGCGGATGATCCCAGTCCGTACGAATGGAATCTCAGCCCGCAAAATCGTAGGTCGACTCGCCAGCCAAGACAAACGCGGCCGCCCCTCCAGCGCGTCCGGAGAGATCCCTACAGCACCGGCCAGTCCGCCACCAGGTTGTTGTAACAAGACTGCGCGGCGCGAAGGGCCGCCGTTACCTTCGGGTGGATCTCCATCCACTCGTCCCCGCCCATGCCGTGCCGATCGCCCAGCAGGTCGCGCGCACCTCGCAGGATCGATTCGAGTCGCCCCGCGCCCGCCTCGATCTGTCCGCGGCCCTGAGGCCCCGCGGCGGCAGCCATGTACCGGAGGTTCCCGATGCGTCCTTGCCAGCGCTCCAGCTCCTCCGCGAACTCCCGTACGTACGATTCGGCGCTCTGCGCTACCACCATGACGCATCCTTTCCTTTGCTCTCGACGGCCTCGGTGCATAATCAACGATGTCAGCAGAGGTTATGGCAACTACCAAAGGCCAGGCTCTGGCCAGCCGTCGCCTGCGGCAAGCCACGCCCGCGTCCCCGCCATTCCGGAAATGCACCGTCAGATTCTTCCCGCCCCGCCGGAGAGCGTCAACAAACTGAGTAGTCGATGCGCTCCCTGTGTGGCGCCGATCCGATTGCCGCCGCTCCCACAGGCCTTGCGGGATCGCTCCGGGCACGGACAATCTGCGAACGGCCGTTCCCAGCCGCGCAACGATCGCCCGGAACGCCTGGAGATGCTTTGCCCATGAGTGTTACCTATCCGACCGCAGCCGAGCAGGCGCAGCTGCCCCCCATATCCACCGAGCAGGCCGTCCGGTGTGCTGCCGTGGGTGAGGTGTTGCAGGCCGTAGAAATCCAGGACCTGCGGGCGGTGATTGAAGGCCTTCAACAGCTGCCCTCTCGCCCGACGCTCCGCTGCGCGAACTGCCGCATCCTCCAGGCCGATTGCACCGGGCTGCAGGTGGCCGTCGGCCTGGAGCTGCGAACCGTCACCTTCGCCTCCTCCGCCAGCTTCGCCTACGCAACGTTTGAGGCCCCCGTGGAATGGGCCGGGGCCACCTTCGCCCGCGACGCGATCTTCGCCTCGGCCAACTTCATGGACCGCGCCGGTTCACCGGCACGGCCTTCCAGGCTCACGCGTCGTTCCAGTCGGCCCAGTTCACGCGCGAGGCCGACTTCGAGTGGACGCGGTTCGACCGCGCCGTCCCCTTCGACTTCGCTCAGTTCCGCCGACAGGCCAACTTCCACGAGGCCCGGCTCGGCGGGACGCTCACCTTCTGCATGGCCGGTTTCGACAGCGAGATCAACTTCCACGGCGCCGAGATCTGCGACCTGGTGAACTTCACCGGGGCGACCTTCGCGCCCGAGGCCCGCCTGAACCTCTGCGACGTGCACGTCCGCCCCGGGGCCCAGATCCTGCTGACCATCGAACAGATCGGCACCGTCCAGCGCCCCTGGCTGCGTGGCATGACCGTCCAGCGCCGCGGCCGGCTCCGGCGGTTCTGGCTGCGGTTCCTGCACCGGATCGACCGCGCGATGCAGGCCCGCTGGCCGGCCAAACGCCTCATCGACGGCGAGGACGCCCGTGACCCGACCCGCCTGCTGGCCGCCGCCCAGCAGTACAACCTCCTGCGCGACAACTTCCGGATCCTGCCCGGCCGGGAACTCGAAGAGGACCGTTGCCACTACAAATACAAGGACCTGCTGCGGCGCGGCACCCGCGGCCACCCGCTCTGGCGGCTCTTCGACTGGGCCGTCTACAAGTGGTGCCTGGGATACGGTATCTGCACCCGGCGGATCCTCATGACCGGCATCGGCGCCGTCCTGCTCTTCGCAGCCATCTACTGGCCCGCTGCCAGCCACGGAACCATCCGCGGGTTCGACGCGGACTTCAACCCCCTCTATTTCTCCGTCGTGACATTCACGACCATCGGCTACGGCGACTACGCCCCCCTGGGCTGGCTCCGGGCACCCGCCGGGCTGGAGGGCCTGTTGGGCCTGGTCCTGACAGCCGTGTTCACGGTCTCATTCGCGCGGAAGCTGATACGATAGCGTCAGTACTCCCCGGATTACACCCCAGGCGGGAACCGCAGACAGTACCAGCATCCCCAGAAGAAGAAGTATCTTCCTCATGACACAACCTCCCGGGCAACTCCATCCCCGAAATGCCCGGGCCGCGCGCTCGGCACACTGGCCCCTCACCACGCTGGCGATGACGTGGTGGTATCCCTCGCAATCAGGTGTACCGGTACAAGACGATGCTCGAACGGTGCCGATGGCTCGGCCAGCCGGCGCTGCAATACCTCCACGGCTGCCTGCCCGATTGCCTCCGCACCGATGCTGATCAACGTCAGCCGCACCTTGGCGGTGCTGGGCACGGCGTCGCCGATCCCGACAAAACTGACGTCCTCCGGAACGCGAACCCCCTGGGCAATTGCCGCGTCGATCCCCTCCAGCGCAGCCATATCATCGATGGCCACCAGCGCCGTGGGCCGCACTGGCTGCTGCAGGGCCACGCTGACCACACGCCAGGCGGCCTGCGGCGAGCTCGTGGCTGCGAGCAGCAGGTCTTCCTCGGGACGTAGATCGGCGCCGCGCATCGCAGCCAGGTACCCTTCGTACCGGCGGACATGGGCCGGGTCGACGATCCCTTCGGCCGGTGCCGTCCACTGCCCCAGCACCCCGATGCGGCGATGCCCCAGGTCCAGGAGGTGCTGCGTGGCCAGCCGCCCCGCCTCAAAATCGTCCGCCGCCACGCTGTCGCAGAATTCAAACGGTCCGCCCGTGTCGACAGCCACGGCGGGCATCCGCCCGGCCAGGCTCCGCAGCGCCTCGGGCTTGTAAACCCCGACGGCCAGGGCCCCGATAGCGCCGCCCAGGCGGCCCGCGTGCTCCTGCCAGTCGTACCGGAACTCTCGCCGTTTCGAGTCGTGGGACAACAGGTTCACGTAGAGATTGGCAGCCGAGGCCCGACTGCAAATCTCGCCGATCAGCCGCGCGTAGAACGGCACGGCGAACATGTTTCGGGCAGAAGTGAAGAAGATCAGCCCGATCTCGCCGGTCCGCTGGGACCGCGGCGTCTTGGCGATGATGAACGTCCCCAGGCCGCGCCGACGCTCGATCAGCCCCTCCCGCTCCAGTACGGCGTACGCCGCACGGACGGTCTTGCGAGAGACCTTCAGGTCACGGACCAGATCCAGCTCCGCCGGCATGCCCCCGCCGACGGGACGCCGATTCAGGATCTCTTCCCGAAGGATCTTGAGAACCTGGTCGCGCAACAACGGATGCCTGGTAATGCTTTCCATAGAACACAACCAAACAACATAACCCAATGCCAAGCCGCTGGAACGGTTACGCCCTTACTATAACGAGGGTACATGCGGGATACAATATCTTTTCACACAAATATCGACAGGCATCTGCACGCCTTCAGGTTATTGCAGACGGCGAAGGATATCTGTACCCTCTCGCTCGCAGCCGGGGAGAATATTCCAGCCACTAAACGTCTGGTTTATCCGGCCGCACGGACACAGGAGCCAGGCCAGTGTACCTCGGACAGACTGCCATCGAGATCATCCACCCGGATATCGAGCGAGGTCGGTTTCGCTATGTCCTGCTCGACTTCGATGGCACGATCTCGCTGATCCGCGAGGGCTGGCAGCAGGTCATGCTCCCGATGATGGTCGATACCCTTGCCCGCGCCCCGGCGCCGAATCCCGCACCGATCTCCAGCGCCTCGTCGAGCAGCATATCGCCAGGTCGACCGGCGTACAGACGGTCTACCAGATGATCTGGCTGGCCGACGAGGTCGCCAGGCGAGGCGGCAAGCCCCTCGAACCACTGGCATACAAAGACATCTATGGCCGGCTGCTCCTGGACCGCATCCGCGAGCGGCTGGAAGACCTGCGGACCCGCCGCACCCGCCCTGAAGACTGGATGGTCCCGGCGCCAGGCGCCTGCTGGAGGACCTCCGCCGGCGAGGCTGCACCCTCTTCTGTGCCAGCGGCACCGATCACGAGCACGTACTCATTGAGGCGGAACTGCTGGGCCTCAAGGATATCTTCAATGGCGGCATCTACGGGGCCAGCGACGACTACCGGAACTTCTCCAAGAAGATCCTCATCGACCGGATCATCGCGGACAATCGCCTGGCTGGCGCGGAACTCCTGGCCTTCGGCGACGGCTACGTCGAGATCGAGGATACCAAGAGCGTCTCGGGCGTGGCCATCGGGGTAGCCAGCGACGAGGTCCGACGCCAGAGCGTCAACCAGGCCAAGCGCGGCACGGCTGATGGAAGCCGGAGCGGATGTGATCGTTCCCGACTACCGCGACCAGGACGCCCTGCTGGAGTGGCTGTTCGAGGCCGGCAACGACCACTAGTCAGGAGTTGTGCCGGAATGACTCTGCCCGAGGAATCTTGCAGTTGCTGTCTGACTGACCCGAAATGAGAATGTGATTGCCTTTGTTCGGAGTCCCGGCTTTAGCCGGCGTTCGGAGTCCCGCCTTCAGGCGGCTCTTTGCTCACGGAGCACGCGAAGAATGTCCAGGTATCCGCAGTTCGATCGTTCGAAGCTCAAACTCCTGCCGCTCCGGCAGCGGCGCAACCTCGTGCAGCCCGCCGATGTGATCCCCTTGGACGCCCCCGTGCCGGCCTACGACAACCCCGATCTCGAGGTCCTCGCCCAGCGCATCCGCTCGGCCCGCCAGGCAAACAGACCCGTGATCCTCTCGATCGGCGCCCACGTCATCAAGCAGGGCTGCGGCCGCTTCATCATAGACCTCCTGAAGCGCGGCATGGTCACCCATGTGGCTGGCAACGGGGCCTGCACGATCCACGACTTTGAACTCTCCCTCATCGGCGCAACCAGCGAAAGCGTGGCTGACTACATCCGCGAAGGCCGGTTCGGCCTCTGGACCGAGACCGGCCGGCTCAACGACATCGCCAAACAAGCCGCCGCCGAGGGGCTCGGGTACGGCGAGGCCATCGGCCGCGAGATCTGGCAGGCAGACCACCCCCACCGTGAGATCAGCGTCTTCGGCAACGCCTGGCACCTGGGCGTACCTGCCACCGTGCACGTCGGCATCGGCTACGACATCGTCCACGAGCACCCCAACTTCGACGCCGCCGCCACGGGCGCGGCCAGCTACACCGACTTCCTCATCTTCACCCGCCAGGTGGAGGATCTCGAGGGCGGCGTGTTCCTCAACTTCGGCTCCGCTGTCATGGGGCCCGAGGTCTACCTCAAGGCTTTGTCCATGGCCCGCAACGTCGCCAGCCAGCAGGGACGCCAGATCCGCCACTTCACGACGGCCGTCTTCGACCTGATCCCCATCCGCGGCGACACGCATTCCGAGGCCGCCAAGAATGAGCCCCAGTACTACTACCGGCCGTACAAGACCATCCTTGTGCGCACCGTGGCCGACGGCGGCCAGAGCTACTACTTCGAGGGCGATCACAAGGTGACCGTGCCGAATCTGTGGAACAGAGTGGTCAATGGTTGATTGCTAATGGATAATGGAAAAGGACAAGGCAACAGCCTCTGGGGCGTACTCGGCGCCGTTGGCTATCACAATTAACCATGATCCATCAACACGGAGCTCCCCATGACCCCCGAGCGGCTGGACGAGATCCTGGCGAAGGTCCCCGCACTCAAGATCGCCCTCCTTGGCAACGTCTTCCTGGATAAGTACTTCGACATTGACCCGCGGCTGGCCGAAGTCTCCGTCGAAACCGGCAAGCAGGCCCACCAGGTCGTCGGCATCCGCTGCTACGGCGGCGCGGGCGGGTCCGTGGCGCAGAAACTCACCGCGCTGGGCGTCGGCTGGGTCCCCGCGATCACCGTCATCGGCGCCGACGGCGAGGGCTACGACCTCAAGGCCGCCCTGCAACGCGATCGTATCGACACGCAGCCTGCTGGTCGAGTCCCCACAGTGTCGCACCGGGACCTATGGCAAGCCCATGGTCATCGAGCCCGACAAGCCGCCGTACGAACTTGAGCGGATCGACATCCGGAACCTCGCCCCCCTGCCCCGCGAGATCGAGAACCAGGTAATGGCCCGGCTCAGCCGCCACATCGACTCGCTCGACGGCGTGGCCGTGATCGACCAGGCGCCCACCCGCAATTGCGGCGTGGTCACCGACCGTGTGCGCCAGTTCGTCGGAAACCTGGCCGCCACTCACCCGCACAAGGTCTTCTTCGCCGACAGCCGCTCCCGCATCGGCGAGTTCCGCCACCTGATCGTCAAGCCCAACCGCTCCGAGCTCGCCGAGGCCGTCGGCCTCCGTAGCGCCGCCGTCGCCAGCCGCGAGGAGATCCGCCTGGCCGCACAGAAACTGATCCATCTGACCGGCAGACCGGCCATCGTAACCATGGGACCCGACGGGCTGCTGGTCCTGGAGGAAGGTTCCGACACCCTCGTGCCGGGATTCGCCGTCACGGGCCCGATCGACATCGTCGGCGCCGGCGACAGTGTCACAGCTGCAGCCCTGACCGCCCTCTGTGCCGGCGCGACACTGGCCGAGGCCGCCCTCCTCGGCAATCTCGTCGCCTCCATAACGGTCCAGCAGATCGGCGTGACCGGCACCGCCACCCCCGACCAGGTCCGCGCCCGCCTCGCCGAGTACAACCGCCAGCATGCACTGCACGACTCACTGCTGACCACAATTAGAGATGACTCACGTCCAATACACCGTATCCAAGTAGTTGCCGCCCAAGGTTTGCGCGCCTACTGTTAATTGGGGTTACGGAAGTTGTGTGGGCTTGGGGAAGCCATCTGTTCCATATCGGAGAAACGGCCATGAAAAACGCATATCTCCCCGCGGCATCGCTCACGTTGCTGGCGCTCACCTTCGCGGGCTGCCCGTCGCCAGGCGGAACCTCCGGGAGCAACAAGACCGCGGTCGTCGATACCACTGCGCCCGTTGTCGGCGTCGATCCTTTGACCACCAACCAGCGCCGCCCGCAGCTGACCGGCACCATCGACGATCCTACCGCTACCGTCACGCTCGCCGCAGGCGCCTTGAACCTTGGCGCTGCCACAAACGACGGAAACGGTCACTGGACCGTCACCCCCGCGTTCGACATCCCGGATAGTACCTATACCCTATTGGCCAAGGCTGTCGACCCCGCGGGCAACGTCGGCCAGGCCACCGCCCAACTCGTCGTGGACACCACCCCGCCGACCGTGACCGTCAACCCGCTGACCACCAACGATACTACCCCGCCGCTGACCGGCACGGTAAACGACCCGGCTGCAACTGTCTCCGTCACCCTGGTCGGCAAAACCTATCCTGCCGCCAACAACGGCAACGGCACGTGGACCCTCGCGGACAACACCATCAGCCCGCCCCTTCTACCCGGCACCTATGACGTGACCCTCCAGGCTGCCGATGCCCTCGGCAACGCTGCCCAGACCGTGGCAGCGGCCGCCCTTGTGATCGACACGACCCCGCCTGTCGTCACCGCCGACGCGCTGACCACCAACCAGCGCCGCCCGCAGCTGACCGGCACCATCGACGATGCCACCGCCACCGTCACAGCCGCCATCGGTACCCTTGCCCTGGGCACCGCGGTCAACAGCGGCAACGGCACCTGGGCTCTCACCAGCCCCGTTGATATCCCCGACGGCACCCAAACGGTAACCGTCACCGCTCGCGACCCGGCTGGCAATGCCGCTCAGGCGACCGCGTTGCTGGTCCTGGACGCCACGCCGCCTCACGTGACAGTCGACCCCCTCGCGACAGCCAGCACTTCGCCGGGTCTGTCCGGCACCATCGATGACCCGACGGCTACGATCCAGGTCGCCGTCGCCGGCCAGACGTATACGCCCTTCGTCAGCGGCGGCGTCTGGACGATCCCCGACAACACGATCTCGCCCCCGCTGGCCCCAGGCTGGTACGACGTCGCCGTCACAGCCACCGACACCTTCGGCAACGTCGGCACCGACGGCACCACCAACGAACTTCGCGTCACGGAGGCGCCGACGGTCTATCGCGCCGTCGTGGCCGACGACAACCTCTCCATGCTGATTACCTTCGACCAGCCCGTCTACGCTGACGTGGGTCACAGCCTGCCGATCGACCTGACTAGCCTGCAAATGGTTTACGAACGCGGCCCCGATCCCGTCGTCTCGGTGAATATGAGTAGCATTACCAATGCGGCCGGCGGCTCCCTGCTAGGGGCAACCGAGGTCCTCGTGGGCTTCAGCCTCGTCGGCGGTCCGACGCTCGGACTCTCTTTCGTCTCGATCTCCGCCGCCCCCGGCGCCATCTGGAACGCCCAGGGACAGGTCGCTACGAAACTGAATACCGGCTATCTTCGCCTGCACGATCCGCGCAACCTGCTCAACGACTATGAATGGAGCTTCGACAAGTTCCTGGACAACTCCCCCAATCGCAGCTGGCACGTCGTCAACGTCGTCGGCACCACCAGTCTCTACAGCACCGGCCAGCGCAGCGCCCTGCTGGCCAATCCGACGTCCCTCTACGCCGACCGCAGCATCACCATGCCCAACGACCTCGATCCGACCGCGTACATCCCCGTGACGCCCGCCACGGCGTACAAGATCTCCGCCTGGATCTACGTCAAGTCCAACTCCGTCGGCACGGCTGCCGACACGGGCATCTGGCTGCAACTTGAGATGGGGCACACAGCCGGCTCACCCTCGTTCTCCGGCACGGTCCTGACCGTCCCCGCGACGGACAGCTCGGCAACTCCTCGAAGCCACCGTGACCACCCCTGCCGATTCCAACGGCCTCGCCTGGATGGTCGTTCAAGCCGCCGACATCAACCCCAACGACAGCGACGTCTACGTCGACGACCTCCGCATGACCCTGGCCGGGCCGTGAACAGGCCCCGCTGCTGAAGCTACTCCACCTGCACCGTCACGTTCTTCGTCGTTCCGGTGGCCACCTCTCGGATGCTGATCGTCCAGGCTCCTGCCGGGTCATTCAGCGCCAGCGGGATGTTGATCTGCCCGCCCTGGCTGCCAAAGACATAGTTCGCGCGGTACAGGATCCGCGCCTTGCCCGCCGGATCCGTAACATCCACGTGGTACACGTTCTGCCCCAGGGACTCCGAGCCCGGCCGCACGCCGATATTCAGCGGGTTGCCCCGCGTCACCGTCGCCGGCGCGGCGAAGGCAAACTGACCCGGGTCCTTCGGCCAGACCGACAGGATCGTCGGCTCGAACGGCACGACCTTCACCTTCAGGCCCTTGCCCTCGCCGAGCCTCACCCCCGCCCGCATATCGTAATACGCGTATGACTTCTCCTCACCCGGCAGGTTCGCGTTCAGGGCGACCTCTACCTCTTTCTCGAACCCCTCGTTCGACTGATACTCCATCGGCCCCAGCTCGCCGATCATCGTCTGCGGGTTGCGCATCAGCGCCACGATCCGCACCCCGCCACCCATCTCCTTGACCGTAACCTCCACCCCCGTCGGCACCTTCCCGTCCGCCGTGGCGAACCTCGGGCTGCGGCGGTCCTTCCCCAGCGCCTCGTAGAAGACCGGGTCCAGCAGCTCCCGCGTGGCTGTCTCCTCCCCCGCGTGCAGCCGCCAGCGGTGGTAGTCGATGACGTCCAGGTTCAGGTACAGCGTCCGCCCGCCGCCCGGGTGACGCTCGATCAACGCACGCATCGCATCCGTGTTGACCGGCTTGCCGGCGATGGCCGTCAGCTCCGGCTCCAGCAGGTTGAACCCCTTGAGCCCCGAGGCCTCCTTGCCGAACATGCTGATCGCCTGGTCCGCCTGGCGCGACACGCCGAACAGCTCGTCCAGCCGCCCCTGCTCCAGCCGCCGCCCGTGCTCGTCGAATAACCCGACCAGCCCGTCCGCGATCACCGTGCCGCCCGCCTGGGCGAACTTCTCGATCGCCTCGGCCTCCCCCACCGACAGCACGATGGTCCTCGGCAGGATCAGCAACTTGAAGCCCTCGCCCGTCTTGGGGTCGTACACCTTCAGCTTGCCATCCAGCACCTGCTGCGGCGCCAGCATCGAGTATTGCAGCCCCGCGTCCTCCACCAGCCGCAACCACGACTCCCGCACCCGGCTGACCGGGTTGTCCACCCGCTCGTCCCGGCTGCCGCGGTTGGCCCAGGCGGCGCCTTTCGGCCGCACGTGCAGAGCCCAGTGCACCCGCATCGACGCCTGCGACTCGTAGATCGCAATCGGATCTTCGGACCACTTCGCCGCCATGTACTGCTTGCCCAGCCCGCCGGTCAGCTCCTTGTGCCACTTGGCCGACTCGATCCCCTGCTTGTCGTACTTGCCTTCGTCATCCACGAAGGTCGTCTTGTCGTCCCACATCAGCGCCGCCGCATCCCCGTGCAGGAAGCCGAACCACCGCATGTGCCGCGCCTGGTTGTCCCCGCTGCCCGTGATCGAGATCATCTTGAAGTCCGGGTTGAACGAGCGGATCAGCTCCCAGTTGCTCCCGATGTAGTACGGCTCACTGCAGGTCAGCGTGTGGGTCAGCTTCCACCAGTCCCAGCCCCCCACCGCCACAGGCCCCTGCCCGCCGCCGATGCCCACGTACGCCCCCGGATCGAACTCCTGGACCTTCTTGACCCCCACCGCGTATGCGCCCATCAGTACGTCGTCCATGAAGTCCGTGTGATCGCACCACGGGGCGAAGTTGTCGCCCTTGCGCGAACAACTCGTCCGCCGTCCACCCCCGCACCTCCTCCCACTTGCCGTAATCCGTCCCCCACTCCTCGTTCAACGCCTCCAGGCTCGGGTACCGCTTCTGCAGCCACCCCCGGAACCGCTCCCGGCACTCGGGCGAAAAGCAGAACCCGCTTTGGCTCGCCTGGTTGCCCAGTCCCGTCTCATCAGCCAGGCTGTACCAGATCGGCCGGTACGCCGCCATGTTCCGCGCCGGAAACTGCACGCATCGCTCCAGCAGCTCCACCGTCGGCTCCTGCGACAGACACGGCGTCCGCTGCAGGTTGATCAGGTCCCGGTCCTTGCGGAACCGCTCCCGTGCCTTCTCGAACAGCCAGCCGACGTTCCGACCGTCCGCGTACCACCGGTGGTACGGGGCCAGCACCGGCACAGCCATGTTCTCCACGTACCAGCGGAGATTCGCATCCACCAGGTACTCCGGCACGCTCGGGTTCGAACCGTACCACAGGTTGCCCGTCACGTACGCCTCCCGGATGAACCCCAGCCGCTGCGGCGGGTGCTTCTGGTACAGCACCACCTGGTAGTCGTCCCAGCCCGCCGCCGGCTTGTACACGAACGGAGACTGGGCGAAATACACCTGCCCCTTGGCATCCTGCACCGTCGCGCCGATGCTGTGACGCATGACCACCACACCCGGCACGGCCAGGTCGATCGGGATCGACGAAATCGTCGCTTCCGTCGCCGGCACCGGCTGGCTCTTGCGCAGCAGGACCCGCCCGAACGAGTCGCTCACCTCGTACGATACGGTCGCATCCTTGGTCTCGATCGGCTCGGGAAGCTTCACCTCGCCCTGCACGTTCCGGCCGCGCTCCAGCGCCTCGTGCGAAAGGGTGATCTTCGCCTGCCGCGCAGGCGGCGCAGCCAGGCTCGCGCGACAGGACAGAATGACGATTGCGGCCAGTGCGGCAACAGTTGCGCCTCGGCGGGTCATACCGGTCTCCTTAATCAGGTCCACCGGCCCCCCACGATATCCACCCACCCAGGCGCAGGCAATTCGCGCCGCTCCCCGTTACCCCTTACCCGTTACCCGCCTCCCCCCCCCTTACAAACAGTCACGCCGCAGGTTTGCACCTGCGGCGTGCTGGGTTGTGGTCCGGCAAGACAATCGTGTCGCGGGATCGCCCCCGCGGCCCGCCCGTGCCTGCTACGGCACCGGATAGGTAATGCCAAAATCACCGACAAAGGTCAGCAGGTCGATCACGTCGACGCTCCCGTCGCCGTTGAAATCACAGCCCGGATCGTAGGCCGCATCGCCCGTAACAGTCCCGAAGGCCGCGACAAACCGCAGCAGGTCCACCAAGTCGACGCTCCCGTCGCCGTTGATGTCGCCCACCAGGAATCCAGAACCTTCGATCTGGGCAACCAGGTCGGCCCGCAGCTTGTACAGCGTGATCTCGCTCAGGCCCGTGAAGGCGTAGTCCCACGTCTTGTCGCCGTACTTGGCCGTCAGCGAGTCGCGAACCAGGTCGCGATTCAGGCCGCTCATGCCGGACCACTTGTTCAGCAGTTCGATGACCTGCTGGGCCTGACGCATCTGCTTGACGCGCTGGCTGATGATCGGACCCGCGTAAATGTCAGCATAGCCCGGAACGGTTGCTCCCTGGTAGACCAGGCACGGATCGCTGTCATTGACCGTGGTCCAGGCGGCCACGCCGCCGGTGCCCATCTGATAGCAGTCCCAGTAAGGCAGCCCGCCGTCAAAACCTTCGCTCCAGCGCTTCAGAAGCGTCTGCGTGTTGCCCAACCCGCTGGCGCTGAGGTTCGCGCCGCCGCCGTACCAGATCCAGTCCTCGGGCTTGTCGGCGTCCAGGAAGTACTGGCGGTACTTCTTCTGCGGCCAGTGCCAGCCGGCCGCCCCGCTGCCCAAGTCCCACCAGTTGATGCGACTGTCCAGCTGTCCCCAGTTCTGCCCGTAGCGATCGGAGATGTCGATCCGGAAGTGCCAGGGCACGTCCGTCACGCCGCTGGCCGCCTGGCCGTCCCGCCACATCTGGTGCATGAAGCCGTCGGCGCGGAAGTCGTCGGCCGCCTCGTTCTCCTCCATTGCCCAGAACACATGGGCGCCGTCGTAGTAGTACTTCTCGTTCAAGTAGATCTCGAAGGCCGTCTTCGTCCAGCCATTGGCGTGCGCGTGCTGGAACCAGTCCGAGACCACGTTCCGGTTCGCCTGCTTGTAGCCGTCGGGGAAGGCCGTCCACACGTCCGGTAAGGTGGCGAACATGGTCGTCCAGGTCCCGCTGGCGTTGCTGGGCAGCCCCGCGATCTGCAGGTTGGACCAGTAGGTGGGACCCTGTCCGGCCGCGTCGAAACCGTACGTCGGATCCAGGATGTATTCCGACCAGCTCTCGTGGAAGGTCGTGTAGAAGTGCGTGATCGGCGTGTTGACACCCGGACCGACGTACCCATTGGCGCTGTTGAACGCCGACGTGGCCGGGTCGCTCGTGAAGAACCGCCCGTACTTGCCGTCAAAGTAGGCCCACGAGTTGGCGTGCGTGGTCGGGCCGTTGCCGGTCAGCGTGGGGCAGCGATCGATCTGGACGCTGCCGCTCCAGCCGTATGGCAGGGTGTTCGGCACCGCCCGGTGCTTATGAAGCACCTGGAAATACCTCAGGCACGCATCGAAGTAGTTCAGACCGAAGTCCCACGGGTTGCCGTAGCCGTTCAGGTCCACCAGGAACGTCGGATAGTCCGGGATCGTCACCCGGCTGACGCGCACCTTCAGGTTGATCGTCACGGGGCTGGCGAGCTCCGTGGCTGTCACCGTAACCGTGCCCGTGTAGTTGCCTGGCTCAGCCGCCTGCGGCACGTACAGGTCCATCCAGACCGACTGGTGCACCCCACCGGTGATGCGAGAGCTGTAGGTCGTGTTCGCATTGCGATTGGGATCCGGAATGTTGAACGTGGTCGCAAACGGCGCAAACAGCGGAATGGCCGCCTCCGTGTAGTAGTAGTTGCCGCTCTTGACCGAGTGCATCTGGAACAGCTCGACATTCGGATTGGCCGGGATCGTCGTGCCGTCCGGGCCGGCTAGGTCGCTGACCGTCACGCTGACGTTGCTCAAGGTGGTACCCAGGCGCTGGAGAATCAGCTGCGCTCCGACCATCTCGTTCCGGCAGCCTAGCAGGGAGATCGTGTTGGTCCCGGAGTCCCAGACCATGTTGGCCTTCTTGTAGTTGTCGTAGATCGTCGTGCTGGTGTACCCGTCCTCGGCCCGGTTCCCGCTGCCCGGGTTCACCTTCGTGACCTCCGAGACGGCCCAGTACCGCATGACCGTGCCCGTCGAATCCGTCCGGATGCTCTTGCCCGTGTAGTCGGGCGAGGCCAGGCCGCCGTCCGCAAGCGTCGGCGTGGCCACCGCCGCCGGCAACGTGAACGGGACGCTCGCCACCGGGCCGGCATTGCCGACGCCGTCATAGGCCTGTACGAAGAAGGTGTACGCCGTCCCAGCCGTCAGGCCTTCGATCAGCAGCTTCTGCGACGCCCCCGGACCCTTCGGCCGTGGGATTCGCCAGCGATCCACGTTGGTCGCCGCGCTGAAGTCGCTCCCGGTCGAGTACCGGACGGTATAGCCGAACGCCTTGGCATCGTCAGGGTCCGACGCGGCCGTGAAGCTCAGTTGTACCGTGCCGTTGTCCAGGCCGGGCGCTGCCGCCAGGCTGCCCACGGCCGCTGGCGGCGTCGTATCCGTGCTCGGGATGGCCTGGATGAACAGGCGCGGCTGCACGGTCGAGTTCTGGTCCTTCGTGTAGACCGTCGGGTTGCCCCCAACGGCTCCGTGGTAGCGCGAGTCGGTGATGGCCAGACCCCCGGGGTTGTCCAGGATCATCGCCTGAATCATCGCCGGATCGATCTTCAGCGCGATCCACGTGTAGCCGTTGTAGGGGTACGTCTTGAACGTGTCGGCCGCCGAACAGCCGAAACAGGTCAGCGTGCCGAAGTTGCCGAAGGTGGCGCAGGTGGCGTCGCTGTGGGAGAAGGCCCACTCGGTGCTGGGCAACGCCCTGTAGCGGTAGCATACCGTGCTCTCGGACCAGTCGGTGTTGACCGTCGAAGCGCATAGCGCGCTGACCGTGTCGGTATTGCTTCGGGCCAGGTGCAACTCCGCGGCCACGATCTGCATGCCCCGGTAGGCCGACAGGTCGAACTTGAGGACCGACGGGTTCTCCGTCCCCTTGATCCGCATCGTGGAGCCGCCGCCGTTGTTGATCTGCCACTCCGTCTGGCTGCTCGGGCTGGAATACGAACTGAGCTGCGCATCCTGGGTATCCAGGACGGTGTCCACCCCGGCTGGCGGCGGAACACTGAACCACCCGAAACTCGGCTTGGCAACCAACGACAACGTGAACGCAAGCACAACCGCGCCGAAGCGCACGCTTCTTTCCCCGACCATATCCCTTCATCCTCCACAGAAATCGGCAGGTCTTGTCTGACCGCGGGCGGCCGCCCCTCTTGGCGGCTCTCTCCCATCCAACTACCGACTTTAACAGAACATACATGCGAACTCCATACCTACTTATTGGATTCGTACTCGGGTACGCAGAAGATGCTCGGTCTGGCTTCAGGTGCGTACCTATGCCTGTGCCTTGAACAGAACAAGTGGAGGCAACTGGCAGCCGGCGCAGGGAACTCCCCTTCCCCTTGGTTTCTCCGTATCTCCACACCTCTGCGGCTGGCATGCACGTCGTTTTTCCCCTCGGCACCAACTGATCGATTCGGCCTGTGGACCAATCCTGTTCGTCACCAATCCTGTTCGGCACAGGAATTGCTTAGCAGAAGCGCCGGCCATGTCCGTGTATAAGCGCCACCTTATTGGCGCCCGGGCGAAAGCGCGTGCATGATCTTCTGCATCGAGCGCCAAGCGAGAACCGGTCACGGAAGATCGGCTCCGGAACTTCAAATACTTCGGCAAGATCCTGCCCTTGCTGGATCGGCTGCACGACGCCGGCACCGGGCGGGACAAGGCGGGCAACCGCATCCTGCACTTCGATCAGTACATCGCCCTGCAACGGCTGTTCTTCTTCAATCCCGTTATCAGCAGTCTGCGAGGCCTGGTCCAGGCTTCTCACCTGCGCAAGGTCCAGCAGGAACTCGGCGTTTCGGCGACCAGTCTGGGCAGTCTCAGCGAGGCCGCCAGCGTCTTTGACGCCGAGTTGCTCAAGCCGATCATTGCCGAACTGGGCGTGCAACTGCGGCCGCTGACACATGACGCTCGCCTGGACGACCTGCCGGGGGTGCTCACGGCGGTCGATGGCACGGAACTGACGGCCCTGGCCGCGTTGGTCGAGGTGGGCTGGGAGGGACGCGGGGTCAAACTGCACACCCACTTCGAGCCGCTCAAGGGCGTGCCGGCGGACATGGACCTAACCGTGGCGGACGCCTCGGAGGTGGACCACCTGCTGGCCCATCTGCAGCCAGAGCGGGTCTACGTCAAAGACCGTGGCTACTGCTGTTTTCGGCTGTTTCAGGCCATTGTGGATATCGGCTCGCACTTCGTCTGCCGGGCGCGGGACAACAGCGTCTATCAGGTCATCGAGAACCGCTCCCTCTGGGCCGCGGCGAAGGCGGCCGGCATCGTCAGCGACCAGATCGTCTGGCTGGGCAGCGAGGGCAAGCGGGACGAACTCCGCCAGCCGCTGCGATTGATCCAGATCGCCTGCAAGCCGCACCGCAAACGCAGCGGTCACAACGGACGGGGCCGACCCGAGCAGGGTGAGGTGCTACGGATCGCCACGGACTTGTTGGACGTGCCGGCCGAGGTGATCGCGCTGATCTACCGAAAACGGTGGACGGTAGAAGACTATCACAAGGCCCAGAAGACCGGCTGCGGGATCGAGGATCTGCAACTGACCACGCGTCACGGCCTGGATAACGCGATCACGGTGCTGAGCGTGCTGGCGGTGCATGTCCTGCGTTTGCGGTGCTGCGCTCGCGATGCGTCCAGCCGGGACCAGCCGGCGCGGCTGCACGAGGAGGAACTGAAGGTGGAAGTGGCCGGCCGTGCGAGCCAGCATCCGGATTGGCGGAAGATGACGGTGTGGGACTACTACATCGCCATCGCCCGCCTGGGCGGCTACATGCTCAATCCCCGCAAACGCCCACCGGGCTGGCAGGTGCTGTGGCGGGGCTATATTCGTCTGGAATCCATGTGCGCCGGCGTCCGCCTCATGAGCGAAAGATGTGTGCAAACCTAAGGCGTCAGCGAGGGTATCCGTTGCCGTTGCCGTTGCTCAATGTCGTTGGCAATTCCACCCCAACGGGGTGGCATACTATATAGCCTGGGGCAGAGCGGGTCGCGTCGTTGTCGTTTCGCGACCCGCGCCGCCCCGGGTAAGCGACCCAAAAGAATTCGGTTCTTGTTTCTTTTCTTGTTGTTCAAGCCCCGCAGGGGCGACACAACCCCCCATGGCCCCACGACCCTGTGGCCCCGGAAAAACGGGCGCACCCGGTCCGCCCCTCTCCTTTTCAAGACTTGCTTGCCCCACCCTAATAGTGTACACTTACACTGTACACAAGGAGCCCTCGCCATGAAAGCCTCATTCGTCGATCTTCGCAAGAAGTCCGCCGAGATCATCCGGGCGCTGGAACGCAACGAGAAGATCACTGTCTACTACCGCGGCCGGCCCAAGGCCGTCATGCTGCCGATTGGCCGCGAACACCGCAGGCCGCTCAGCAAGGCAAAGGATGATCCGACCTTCGGAATGTGGGCGGACCGCGAGGATATGAAGGACGTTGCCGGGTACGTCCGGAAGCTGCGCAAGGGACGCTACAGTGCTCTTTGATACCGACATCCTCATCTGGCACATGCGCGGAAATGCTCGGGCCTCCGACGCGGTAGATGACGAAGATGCGCGGGTCATTTCGGTGGTCACCTTCATGGAGTTGCTCCAGGGGGCCCACGACAGGCGGCAAGTGGGGGCAATCAAGCGCTTCCTCGCCAACCAGCAGTTCCGCATGCTGCCCCTGACGGAGAACATAGGCCACCGTGCGTCGATCTACATCGAGGAGTATGGCCTGGCCGTGGCGATGGACATGGCCGACGCCCTGATCGCCGCCACAGCCGTTGAGAACCGCGAGCCACTGTTAACCGGCAACCAGAGGCACTTCAAGCCTATCAAGGAACTGGATCTCAGGACGTTCAGACCGTAACGGGCCCGGCTCCCTTGTCACCTTGTCATCTTGTCACCTTGTCAGCCGTTCCCCCGCCACTTCGCCAGGACCTGCCGGACCTTCTGGGCGTTAGGGTCCTCAATCTCCTCGAAGATCCGCAGGGCCGCCTCGGTGTCCGCGATGGCCTCGGGCCGCCGGTCGAGCACGTCCAGTGCCAGACCACGGTTGAACAGGGAATTGCCCTGCCCCCGCCGGTCGCCAATCTCCCGGTCGATCACGAGCGCCTGCTCGTAGTACTCGATCGCACGCCGCACCTCGCCCAGGTTCTTGTAGGCAATCCCCAGGTTGCCCAAGGCATTGCCCTCCCCCCGCCGGTCGCCGATCTCCCGAGTGACCGCTAGCCTGCTGCTCGTAGTACTCGATCGCACGCCGCACCTCGCCCAGGTTCTTGTAGGCAACCCCCAGGTTCCCCAAGGCAGCCCCCTCCCCCCGCCGGTCGCCGATCTCCCGCACGATCGTCAGCTGCTGCTCGTAGTACTCGATCGCACGCCGCACCTCGCCCAGGTCCGCATAGGCAATCCCCAGGTTGCCCAAGGCATTGCCCTCCCCCCGCCGGTCGCCGATCTCCCGGTCGATCACGAGCGCCTGTTCGTGGCACTCGATCGCACGCCGCACCTCGCCCAGGCCCGCATAGGCAAGACCCAGGTTGCCCAAGTCAGCGCCCTCCCCCCGCCGGTCGCCGATCTCCCGGTCGATCACGAGCCCCTGCTCGTAGTACTCGATCGCACGCCGCACCTCGCCCAGGGCCGCATAGGCAAGACCCAGGTTCCCCAAGTCAGCGCCCTCCCCCCGCCGGTCGCCGATCTCCCGATGGATCGTCAGACACTGCTCGTAGTACTCGATCGCACGACGCACATCGCCCAGGCGGTAGTACCCGGACCCCAGGTTGCCCAAGGCAGCCCCCTCCCCCAGCCGGTCGCCGATCTCCCGATAGATCGTCAGACACCGCTCGTAGTACTCGATCGCACGCCGCACCTCGCCCAGGTCCGCATAGGCAAGACCCAGGTTGCCCAAGGCATTACCCTCTCCCCGCCGGTTGCCGATCTCCCGGTCGATCACGAGCCCCTGCTCGTAGTACTCGATCGCACGCCGCACCTCGCCCAGGTCCGCATAGGCAAGACCCAGGTTGCCCAGATGGCCCGCCTCGGCCCGCCTATCCCCCAGCCGCCGCGCCGCGGCAAGTGCTGAGTCCAGCCACCGGATGCTTTCGCGTGCGTGCAGCCGAAGGTTCAGGACATATGCGCCTCTTCCTGGGTAGTTACCCGCCAGGCGGGCGGCCGCGTCCTCGGCATCGGCATGGGCCGCGGCCCATCGCTGCCCGGCCTCGATGTTGTGCCGCTCCCGGTCGAACAGGGACAGGCCCTTGAGGATCTGGTCGCCGCCCTTCTGAAACAAGTCGTCAGCCAGACTCAGGACCTGCTCGTGGTGCTCGGCGAAGCGCTGCTCGGCCGGGGGGCGCTCCGGCGCGTGCTCCGGGGCATCCAGGCGAATGGCCGCGAAGACCCGCACCAGGTCGTGCAGGCGCCAGCGGGAGGTGTTCTCGTCGTACTCGGCCAGGCTGTACCGGAGGAGCCGCCCCAGGTGCTCGTGGGCCTTGTCCTGGCACACCACCTCCTCCGCCGCCGCATCGAACGTCCCCGGGAACACCGCCAACTGGCAGAAGACCCGCGCCGTCTCGGCTGGCAACTGGCGGTAGGAGAGCATCAGCGACGCCTCCACCCCGCGGTCAACGTCTTCGTCGCCGATCTTCTCCAGGCGGGTCTTTTCGTAGGCGAGGTCGCGGATGTAGTCTTCCGGGCGGATATCCGGGCGGACGGCCAGGAGGCTGGCGGCGGCCCGCAGGGCCAGCGGCAGCCGTCCGCACGCATGGGCGATGGCCCCCGCGCACCCGTCCAGCCGGGGACAGATCTTCAAGAGGAGGTCCGCAGCGTCCTGCGGAGTGAGGCAGTCCAGGTTCATCGGCGTCAAGCCGGGGAGGACGAAATGTTTCCGCGATGTGACCAGGAGGAGGCACGATGGCGGGGGCATGAGCGGACGGACCTGCTTGTCCGAGGCTGCGTCGGCGGCCAGGATGATGGCCTTCATCCCGTCCAACACCGACAGGTAGATCTTCCGGAGGTCGGCCTCATCCTCCGGCAATCTGGCATCCGGGTGGACAGATTGAATGACCCGCGCGAGGGCATCGGCTGAGGAGAGGGGGGTGTCCGACGAGCCCTTGAGTTCGACCACGAACTGCGCATCCGGGTACCGGTCCTGCACCTTGCTGGCCACCATCCTCGCCAGCTCCGTCTTGCCGATCCCGCCCAAGCCCTGCATGCCGGAGATCGTAGCCCCAGCCTGGATTCCCTTCAGCAACGTCTCCAGTTCCTTCACTCGCCCCGTGAAATCCTGAACCGGCGCCTGGATCTGGTGTAGCCGGGTTGCGTGCCGCCGCCTGAAGTTGGGGTAGTGCCTCTCCAGGACCTCCGGATGCTGGTTGTACAGCGCCAGGACATCATCCCAGAACATCACCTGGACCGAAAACGGCGCCCGCTTCGCACTGGTCAGTTCCCGTGCCACCGCCTGGACCTTGACATCCCGAGGTCCCGTCGTGGCCAAGATGAAGTGCCCGAGCTTCGGCTTGAACTTCTCGGCTTTCTTTACTTCCTCCCGCAGCTCTAGCCCGGTCACGGCGGCGTCGCACAGTCCATCCTTCTGCTTGCACTGCACGCCGTGCCAGTCCTTGCCCCCGTTGGGCCGGCCGTAGATGTCCACCCCGCGTTGCGGCTGCCCGCTCCGCCCATGCATCTCCACCGGCGGCCCCCAATCCGCCTCCAGCAAATCGCGCATGTGTCGCTCGAAGGCCTGCCAGTCCTTCGGCGGCGGGATCTGAAGATCGGATGGTTCCGGACTCATGCGAAGAGGCCCTTGCTGCGCACCGGTTCGTACCTGAGTCGTCCTTCCCCTTGCAGATCCGATTGTACTACTCGCCAGCGCACCCGGCAACGCCGCCCGCCCCCTGCACTCCCACTCGGCACTCACCCCCGCCGTTGCCGGCTGTCCCCTGTCCCTTGTAGTTGCTCCTTGTCTCCGTGTCTCCTTGTCTTTCTTCCCTCGCCCCTCCGCCCCCGGCTGTCCCCTGCCGTTGCCGTTCGCCCCGCGTCCCGCGACCCATCCCCCCCGCCGTTTCACATTGTCACCTTGTCATCTTGTCACATTGTCACCGTCGTTCCTCACCCCTCCCCGCCCGTCCTCAAAAACCCCCCACCCCTGCTCTTCCACGCGTGCAGCAACAGGCTGGCCCTGTTCCACGACTCCGGCCGGGTCGCCCGCCATGCCAGGTGGTCCTGCAGCAGCCGCCACGTCACGTGCGTGTGCCACCACTCCTTCAGCTGCGCCAGCTCCGCAGCCGGCACGGGCCGGGCGTCGCCCACCGGCACGACCTGCCCGATCATCCCCGCCATCGCCCCCGCGAGCCCCACCACCTCGTTCTGCGCCAGACCGCCGGCTCGCCCTCGCCAGCCGCCATCGACAGCAGCATCTCCGCGGCCTGCAGGTCTCCCTGCCGCAGCCTCGCCCGACCCGCCGCCAGCACCATCCACGGGTCCCGCGAACTCACCCACTCCCGCAACATCGGCTCCGCCGCCGGCCCGACCAGCTGCGCCCAGTGGTACATCATCTCGCTCCGCGTCGCCGGGTCCGCCTCCCTCCGCCACGCGGCCTGAACGTCCCCCGCCAGGTCCAGCCTGTGGGCCCCGGCAATCGCATAGGTCGCCTGCCTGCGAAGCACCGCATCCGGACTGGCAAGCATCGCCAGCACGACCGCGTCCGCCCGGGGCTCCTTCAGCCGGGCCAGGTACCGCAGCGCAAGTCCCTGCTCGCGCGGGTCCCCAGCCGCGATCGCCCGCTCGGCCGAGCGCACCCCCCGCCACGTCCAGACAGGCCCCACCGCCAGCCCACCCGCCGCAAGCACCGCCACGATCGCGATATATCGCCAACCCTTCCGCATCGACCGCCTCGTGCAAAGCCCCCATTCTACCGCCGCCCGCCCGCCGCATACAGACCGCCGCCGCCGTTGCCGGCTGACCCCTGTAACCTGTCCCCTGCTGTTGCCGTTGCTCGCCCCTCGCCCCTCCACCCCCGGCTGTCCCCTGCCGTTGCCGTTCGCCCCGCGTCCCGCGCCCCGTCTCTTGCCGTTCGCCCCGCGTCCCGCGACCCGCGTCCCCGTCCTTCCGACCCTCGTCCCCCCGCCTTCCCCCAAACCCCGCGGCGCATATAATCTCCCCATTGAGCCGGCGACCAGCCTCTGCGTTCCCGCTTGGCCGGCAGGAAGGTGCGCTACATGCAGTCTCTCACAGCTCCCGGACGTGCGAGCCGCACGCGGCACGCCATGGCGGCCATGCTCCTGGCCGCGCTGGCCCTGTGTCCCGCCTCCGCCCGCGCCGAGATCACCTACACCGACGGCAGCTTCGGCATCTCCATCCAACTGCCCGACGGTACCGCCGTCAGCCGCATCAAGAACCCCGCCGGCCCCACCGGCACCGAGATCGCCCAGTTCACCCTGCCCGAGGGCAACGTGGTCGGCCGCGTCGTCGTCAGCGACCTGCCCGAAGACCTCACCTTCGACAAGGCCATCGCCGAACATCCGCGCCCAGCTGGCCACCGACACCAACGTCCCGCCTGACAGCGTCCTGACTGACAAGACCCGGGTCCAGGGCACGTTCAAGAACGCCACCCTCCTCCAGGCCTGGGACGCCGCCCACACCCTCCTCAACGGCGTCCTGGTCGTCCAGGGGCCAGCCGACCAGATGCTCATCGTCTACGTCGCCACCTCCAGCCTCCCGCGGGAGGACGCCGTCAAGAAGTTCCGCCAGATCGCCGCCACCTTCACCGTCCTGCTGAACGTCGAGGACGAGAAGCGCCTCCAGGCCGCCAGGGTCCGCGGTCTCGAGACCCTCATGAGCCTGGTCGCCCCGGCCCCTGCCGCAGCCGACCTCTGGGACAAGCAGTACTTCCTCATCAGCGAGGACAAGGAGCCCTTCGGCTACCTCGTCATCACCGAATCCCTCGACCAGCGCAACAAGCACCCCGGCCTGGCCATGCAGATGGAGCGATGGGTCTTCTGGCCCGCCGCCAGCGGCGCCGAGTACGAATCCCAGAAGGCCTTCGCCTCCTGGGACCTCCACGAGGACGAGTGGTCCAGCCGCGTCGAAACAGCCGTCGAGCCCCAGGGCCAGCCCGTCCGCATGGTCAGGTCCAGCCAGAACGTCCTGCGGATCGGCAACTCGCTGATGATCGACTCCGCCGAGCCCAAGGACAACGGCAAGTCCTCCAAGCGCGTCATCCCCTACGCCTTCAGCGTCATGCCCCAGGCCTGGCGATGGCTCGTGCCGCGCCTCCTGCAGTCCCGCGAGGACCTCATACCCAGGTCCGCTGACCCCGCCGAGGCAGCCGCCGACCTCGCCGCCTCGTCTCGTCCCGCCGCCACAAAGTCCGTCGCCACCAGGCCCGCCAAGGCAGCCCAGTCCAGGCCCGGCCAGGCCGGCCAGTGGATCGCCCTGCCCACCTACAGCCCCTTGCGACACGGCATGGAGACGCAGATGTTCTCCCGCGCCACGCACGGCCGGATCCGCCAGGTCCTCCAGCGCGAGGGCCTGTACGGCCCCGTCGAGAACTGGCAGTTCGACCTCGATGGCACGCTCAAGCAGATCTCTTCGGTCGATATGCGTCTGACCCCCTGCAGCGAAGCCGACGCCAAGCGCCTCTTCGCCGCCCGCATCGAACTCTGGAAGGCCAAGACTAAAGGCAAATAGAATGACCAGCGACCTCTTTGACGTGATCATCGTGGGTGGCGGGCCCGCCGGCCTGTCCGCGGCCCTCTATGCCGCCCGTGACCGCTACAAAACGCTCATCCTGGAGAAGTTCGTCCCGGGCGGCCAGATCGCCACCACCGACCGCATCGAGAACTACCCCGGCTTCGAACGCATCTCCGGCCCCGAACTCGTCGAACGCATGCAGGCCCAGGCCCTCAACTTCGGCGCTACCCTCCAGACCAGCTACCAGGCTAGCCGCCTCCAGCGCCACGACGACGGCACCCTCGCCGTCGTCACCAACGATGGCGAGACCACCTTCCGAGGCCGCGCTGTCATCCTGGCCATGGGCAGCGATTACCGCCGCCTCGGCGTCCCCGGCGAGGAGGAGTTCCGCAATGCCGGCGCCGGCGTCTCCTACTGCGGCACCTGCGACGCCCCGTTCTTCAAGAACAAGACCGTCGTGGCCGTCGGCGGCGGAAACACCGCCATCGAAGAGACCCTGCACCTGGCCAAGTTCGCCAAGAAGGTGTACCTGGTCCACCGCCGCGAGCAGTTCCGCGCCACCCTCGTGCTCGTCGAGGAGCTCATGTCCAAGGCCGAGCAACTCGGCATCGAACTGGTCCTCAGTTCGGTCGTCGAGTCGATCGAGGGCCGCGGAAAGGTCGAACGCGTCCTGACCCGCCATATCCGGACGGACCAGCCCCGCGTCATCCCCGCCGACGGCATCTTCATCTTCATAGGCCACGTGCCCAACACCGCGTGGCTCACCGGCAGCGGCGTCGAGCTCGACGAGCACGGCTTCATCGTCTGCGATACCGCCTGGCTCCGCACAGCCGTCCCCGGCGTTTTCGTAGCCGGCGACTGCCGCATCGCCGCCGCCATGCAGGCTAGCCACCGCCAGCGCCGATGGCGTGGTCGCCGCCCTCATGCTCAAGAACTGGTTAGCCGACCCGGACTGGTGGACCCGACCCGTGCTAGCGGTCAAGCCGTTGCAGCAGTGGTAGAACGGCAGAGAGTACTGCGGGACGAGGGACGAGGGGCGAGGGACGAGTAATAAGTCCCGAACAGCAGGTGACACCGAAACCGGAAAGAAAAGAGCCGCGACAGTAAGGTCCGGGTATCCGTTTCGCCGTCGCTGCCTGCCCTGAGCGAGTGCACCGAGTCGAACGGGTCATTCCGAGGGCCATGGACGGTTCTGTGCGTAGCCGACACCTTCCAGGCCCGAAGAATCTCGTCTTTGCTGTCGTAAGGAACTCGCTATCCCAACCTTCCATATCGTGACGGTAAGTCCTTGCCAGTTCAAAGAATAGTCGGCGATTGATCGGCAGCACTGAATCCTCCCCTATGGATCGGACTCCGCACCTCACACGGCCGCGGCAGGAGAAAGTCTACATCCCGCTTGTGTTAATCATTTGGCGTCGCTATAAAGAATCTTGATTCGTGGCTTTCAAGGCTGATGTACCCATGTATTTCGCAGGAATCTGGTCGCGTTCTTCCCGAACGTGTGCACGCGTCTTCCACTAACTGGAGCCGGTCATGCAAGAGAAGACTCATCGGTGCTTCATCAAAGCAGTCTTGGCCGTCATCTCCCTTGTCCCCGGTGCCTTTGCGCAGACAGCAGCTACACCCGCCGAGGCCACCCCAGGACTGACAGCCGTTCTTGTCCCAGCCGAGGGCCCCATCGAGTGGCACCTCAGCTGTGGACGCACTGGAGAGGACGATCAAAGCAGCGTCCGCCCAGAAGCCACAGTTCATCATCTTTGAGATCAACAGCCCCGGTGGTGTGGTACAGTACACTTGGGACATGATCAACCAGTTCAAGGCCATGCCTGGCTGCAAGACCATCGCCTGGGTCAACGGGAAGCTCAATGGCGCCTTCTCCTCTGGCGCCATTTTTGCACTTGGCTGCGACAGGGTGTATGTTGCCCAGGGACAAGCCATCGGGGCTGCCTTGCCCTACATCGACGACAAGGGCATTCCTCGCGACGTATCGCTCAAGTGGAGCTCGGCGTGGCACGCTCGAGCTGCGGGCCCTGTGTGAGATGAAGCATCGCCCATGGCCGGTTGTGTACGCACTGGCAAGCACCAGCGCCGGGCTGTATAGGGTGAAGACGCCCAACGGGTACGAGTATGTTAACTACGAAAAGATCCGGCCCCTTCTCAATCCTGGCTTGGTAGTGGAGCTGGACGTTGTCCGCCAAAGAGACGCTGACGAGTCGGAGACCGTGAAGCTCAGTGGCAACGCCAAGGTCACGCGGACCAAGACGGTGCGGCCCCCAGCCAGAGGAGAGGAGAGCCAATCCCCGGAGAGCAAGTCAGTCAGCGCAGAGGCCAACGTCGCAGCAGAAGGCACGACCAATACGAAGACTTCTGCAACGGTTCATACGAACACGGTGACATCCCGTCGGTCACGCTATACGGATGGACTGCCCGAAGGAGTGGAGGCCATTTCCAGCGTGGGCGAGATCCTGACCCTGACCAGCCGGGAGGCCGTAGACTGCGGCTTGGCCGATGGCATCGCCGATTCCGTCGAGGAGATCCTACAGGCGGAGAATGTCCGTCCGGCTCCCCGTCTCGTGACCCTCCCCGATCCCTTCAAACAGTCGAACCATACGATGGAGGGGGTAGTGAAAACGTTCTTAGCCTCCATGGCCACAGTCGGTGGGTCCGTCCGGGCATCGGCAGACCCGGGATTCTCCCGGGAACGGCACCAAGTCCACCTTCCTGAAAGCAATCTCGACGACACAAGACTTCTGGCCGAGTATCGCAAACTCAAATCCCTTGTGCAGCGGTACCCCGACCTGCTTACGAGTCCGGCAGCAGTGGCCAGTATTGAGGCATCCATCAGACATCTGGAAAACAGTCTTCAGCAACAACGAGAAGAAGAGCGTAAGGCCCATCAGGAGGACCTGAAACACAACCGGCCGGCACCCGGTGTAAGCGGACACCTGGGTTGGCAGTAATCCCACTTGCTGGGTCCACCGTCCTGTACATTCGCAGAACCATCCTGGGCGGTTGAGCAGATGCGAAGACACGGACGCGAAGCGCCCATCTTACTGGCGCTTGCATCGCCGCTGTCCGCCGCGGATACCTGATGCCCCGCCACCCCCGACTCCCGCCCCAGCCCCAAAGATTCTGCCAACTGTTTTTCCGGCATGCCAACCCCCGGCCCAGCCGCCCCTTGCCGGCCACCCCCGCGCCGCCCTGCGTTCGTAACCCTCGATTTCACCCCCCAGGGGTGTAGCTACCCATGTCCTTATCCCTATGTAGAGGGGTAGCACGAAGGATCGGCACCCCCCAGGGGCAGGGAGATGGGCGAGAGAACGAGCAAGGCGAAACGAGTCCTGGGCGATGTGGTCGTTGCCGAATGTAGGGTGGGCACTGCCCACCAGCACTGTTGTTGTGTGTCGCTGACCGTGAACCGTTGACCGTTGACTGTTGACGTTGTTCAAGGAGTGTTGCGGTGTCCAAGAGGAAGCAGTCCAAAGGCGAACTGGACCGTTCTCCACGAGCCGTTGCGTCGCCAAATCGAACGTTTGTATCGTTCGCTTCAATCCCTGCGGGGGAGTATACCCGCGGCCGGAGCCGTGGCGATGGCAGAGGTCGAGGTTGTTCACTCGCCCCTCGCCCCTCGTCCCTCGCCCCCGCCGTCCAGCAGGAGGTGGACCGGTGTATTCGGTCCCTGTTGGCTTACGCCCTCAAGCCCGGCCAGATCGACCGGGCCCTGAAGCTCAGCCAACGCCCAGGCACCAGCGTCCGTACCATCGGCTGCCACACCGGCCCTGCCGGTACACTCCCGGCTGATGGCATTGTGCACCGGACCAGCAGGTCTGACGCGGCAGGTGCCGGCCAGACGCAACGGCTCATGGACACCCTTTCTTGCCCAGTTTCCGTTTCTGTTGTTGCCGTTTCTCAGTGCGTCAGGACTCAGCCCTCAGGACTTGTCTGCTGTCGTCGTCGGCCGCGCTGTTACCCTACATTTCCGGTGGCAGGCACGCTATAGACGGGAGGTTGGTTCTGTCCGTGCAGCCAGGGCGCATGGGCGGTCTGACAGGCATGATCCTGCAACGGGGCAGGACCGTGGCGCCGGCAGGCCGGGCGGTCCCTTCGTGAATCGCACCGCCAGACACCCAGTGTCGATGTCGTAAGTGGTGCTGCCGGCTGACGTTATCCAGTGTACCGGAAGAAGAGAACAGCCCAGGCACTCGGTGAAGACGTTCGCCCTGGGAAAGTGCTTGATGAACCGTCCAAGTCACGGGAGAGACGGAGGAAATGGCTTGCCGAAGACGATGGGGTTCGTGTAAGATCATTCGTACCATCGGGAGGCATAGCCGGGCGAGGTAGCCTGGTAAATCTCGGTTCGCAAAACTCAAGAGGGAGAGGTCTCATGACTCAGAAGCATTTCCTGGTATTGGCCGCTGCGCTGCTGGCGACGGTGGGGTGGGCTGGGTCGGCCAGCGCCCAGACGTTCTATCAGAACTGCTGGGCGCATACGCCGACGGCAGCATGGACACCTACTACGGCGAAGGTTACGCGATCGTGGGTGAAGGAAGCTTTCGGTTCGCGAAGAGTTCACAACAATTCGCGTTTATGGGCTTCGACGGGATAAGCGACAACTCGAACCACACCCGGCCCGGCCACTGGCAGGGTCACGCCGATGACGGTGTCACCTGGAGCGCCTGGCTGCTCAACAAGAAGGCCTTCGATGCCGTCCTGTACTTCCGCGATGCCACCGCCCAGACCTGCGATGCCACGAAGCCTCTGCGCACGTACATGAACTCGCCGGTGGCCATCCTGGGCTTCCGCGTTGCCAACGACGGCCCGTTCGTCGACCGCGGCACCGATGCCAACGGCAACCCCCGGGCCACCGGCTACTCCGGGTGCTGCGGCGACTACACCAACGCCCTGCTGGACGGCGGCGAGAACGCCCCGCCCGCCTGGCGGATGGGTCGTCCGGCCGCTTCCGGCAACAAGTACAGCCAGCCCGGTGACATCGGCCCGGCCGGTTCCGGCTGCGTGCCCGAGTGGTACCAGGTTTCCTCGGTCGACAGCGTAAACCCCGGCATGACCGTGAAGGTCCAGCCCGGCAGTGCGTTCGGCACCCAGGGGTTCGGTGGCTTCAGCACGAATTCGGGGCTGTCGGGCTCCGGTCGCTGGGCGTTTGACTGGGTGCTCGAAAAGAGCGACGCGATGATCGCCAACAGCGGCCAGGTCACCGAAGCGGATTGTTCGGGCCTGAGCGGCGGCCAAGAGCCGCGGGACGCGGCCGGTGACCTGACCTTCGGCTATGGCTGGTATGCCAAGCAGATCGACGCCTGCATCATCTCGGCCCTGGGCGGCGGCGATCCGGAGTGCAAGGGTCTGGTGTTCAGCGCCGTGGCGAATCCGACCGCCCCTTCCAACAGCATCTTCGCGCATGACCAGGGCAGCGGTACCTACGGGCCGTACATCTGGGTGTACGCGACTATCATGGGCGATTTCAACAATGACGGCTCCGTGGACGTGATCGACCTGCTGACGATGATCCCGTCGTTCGGCACGATGAAGGGCGATCCGGGCTTCGATCCGGAGTCCGACAGCAACTGCGACGGCTCGATCGACGTGATCGACCTGCTGAACCTGATCTCCACGTTCGGTCAGGCCCTGTAGAGCCTAACGCAGGGACGATGCAATCGGCGAGGCGGGGGCCAAGTGGCCCCCGCCTGGCAATCCGGGGAGACCTTGCCACTATAGCATGCACCACAACTTCGGCAGGACACGGCACTACTTTGGTGCAACTCTGAAGCGCTCGATGCGCTCGTCCCAAGCACGGATCGCCCAACACCTTGTCCGCCGCCTCGCACGGATGCCTATCATCTTACGGCGGAACTGTGTCTTCTTCGGCTCGCGGCGTTGCCGCCGTTTGTTCGCAGTTGGGGTTTCATGGTCAGGATGCGCGACAGGAAGTCCGCTGCAGCGGCGTCCGATGCCGTCGGCCGCCCGGCCCAGGCCGAATCGTCCGATCCCATCACCACGGCCATTCTCAGCCACGCCGGCGCGATCGCCGCCGATGCCAAGGCCTCCGCCCTGTTCGTCTATGCCGAGGCGCTGGCTGGCTGGGACTGGACCGCGCCGGACTTCCTGGATGGCCGGGTCTTCTACGTCGTCCGCTCGTCGCAGGGCAAGCACGAGCTCCCGCCGGGCGGGCAGGTGATCGAGGTGCCGGACATCCGGCTGGGCCGCATGGACCAGGTCAAGATCGCGGTCCTGGGGGCGCTGTTGCGCGGCCTGCTGGACCGTAGCGACGTGATCGTCTGCCTGAGCGGCGCGGTGACAGCAGCCGGCTCGACACGGTAGCTGTCATTGAGGTCGCCAAGGAGTTCAACCTGTTCTTCCTGGACAACACGAGGTTGGAGCTGCCGGCGGATGTCGACCCCGGCGTGCTGGACAAGGTGGTGAGGCTGGCCACGGAACTGGCCAGCGAGGGCCGCGAGGGTCACTCTCACGGCATGATCGTTGTCGTGGGCGACACCGACCGCGTACTGTCCGAGTCACGGCAGCTCATCATGAACCCACTGAAGGGCTACCCCGCCAGTGCTCGCAACGTCCTGGACCCGGCCCTGGACGAGACGGTCAAGGAACTGGCCGCCCTCGACGGCGCGTTCGTCATTCGCGGCAACGGGGTGATCGAGGCAGCCGCGGCCTACCTGCGGACCGCCTGCGAGGCCGAGTCCAACCTGCCAGCCGGCCTGGCGCCCGCCACCAGGCGGCAGCGGGCATCACAGTCGTGACCGGCGCGATGGCTGTGACGGTGTCGCAGTCGACGGGGACGGTATCGATCTTCCGCGAGGGCCTGCTGGTGATGGAGATCGAGCGGCCGCATGGTATGGGCGGGGGATAGCAGGCGTGGGTGGGAGGGTTCAGGGTTCAGGGTTCAGCGACAGATGACAATGTGACAATATGGCAATGTGACAATGTGAAGGGGACAGGGGACAAGCCGGGGGTGGAGGGGCGAGGGACGGCAGGAGCAACGGCAACAGCAGGGGACGGTTACAGGGGACAGCCGGCAGCGGCAAAGGCCGGGACGCGGGGCGCGGGGCGAACGGCTGAAGAGGCAACGGGGGACGATGGGGCGGGGTTTACCACTGATAGCCGAAGCCGAGGGCGAGGGACTGGATCGTTTCATTGAGGGAGCCGTAGGCGTAGTCGATGCCCAGCGGGATGGACGTGCGGCCATGGCTGCTGAGCGACTCGGCGAAGGCGATCGAGTAGCCGGCGCCGGCCCACCAGCGCTTCGTCTCGTACCAGAGGCCGGCCGTGGCGTGGTGGCGGGAGACGACGGTGCCTTCGGGCAGGAGGTTCTGCGGGGGGACAGCCGGGTTGCAGAGGTGGTAGCCGCAAGCGGCGGTCCAGTGTTCGCTGATCTTGTACTGGGGGCCGATCATGAAGGCCCAGACGTCACGATAGCCCAGGGGCAGAGGCAGGCGGATGTCGATCAGGCCGTCGGTCTGGACCGTCATGGTGTTGAGGCTGCTGTTGCCGTAGTTGATCCAGCGGACCTCGCTGGCGAGTTTGAGGCGCTTGGTGATGTCCCAGGCGGCGCCGGCGGAGATCTTCTGCGGCAGGCGGAGGTTGTCCAGGCCGATCTCGCCCAGGGGCACGGGCAGCAGGCCAAACAGGGAGGCCTTGCCTTGGCCGCCCTCGAGGTCGCCGGCCCAGGTGGGCGAGCGGTACGCCAGGCCGAAAGACAGGTCCTCCCGCGGGCGATAGACGAGGCCGGCGTCGAAGCCCCCGCCGACGGCCTGCCCCCGGCCGAACTGCACGGCGGCCGGTCCCAGGACCGTGTCGAAGTTGGCGGCGGCGGTCTCGACGCGTGCGCCCACGCCGATGGAGAGTTTGTCGTTGAACTTGTAGGCGGCATTGATGGGGAAGTTCAGGACGACCAGGTCGGAACCGACGTGGCGCTTCATGTAGGGGATCAGGAGGTGGCGCTGGTCGTAGCTGGTCGCCAGGCCGGCCTTGGTGCTGAAGCCCGTCCCGAGGGTGAATCGGTCATTGATGGGGATGGAAACGGCGGCGCTGCCCAGCGGGATGATGGATCGCTCGGTATTGACCGTGCCGAAGATGCTCGTCCACGGCAGGCTGAGGAAGGCCAGTTCGCCGGTGGTATCGAGGCGGGGTCCGGACCGCGGCTGGAGCGACAGGCTGGCGGGGTTGTCGATCTGGGACAGGGCCGTATCGCCCACCGCGACATCGGCGCCGCCGCGAGCTATGGCCCGCATGCTGGGCGCCAGGGGCTCGACACCGTCACTGGCCAGGAGCGCGCCCGGTAAGGCAAGGATCGCCGAGAACGTCCATATAACACGAAGAGATCGTCTCACTACGAAATCTCGAAGGGAGATCCTACCCGGACCGCCGGGCCAATCGCGCCGGTGGGTAAGATACCGTCTGAGCGGGAGAAAGCAAACGATCTATTGCGCCGCGGCGTGGTCGATCTTGGCGGCCAGGATGAAGTCGTTCTCGCTGAGGCCGCCGATCTTGTGGGTCCAGAGCGTGACCTTGACCTTGCCGTAGGAGAGGAGGACATCGGGGTGGTGGTCCTCCTGGTCGGCGAGTTCGGCGATCCGGTCGGTCAGGGCGATGGCCTCGCGCCAGTCCTTGAGTTTGAACTCCTTCTCGAGGTGGTGCTCGCCGATCACGTCCCAGCCCGGTCCGAGCTGTTCGCGGAAGGCCTTGAGGTCCTGGCCCTTCATCGGCGGGACGTTGCCCTTGCAGGGCTTGCAGTGACGATCGGCAAGGGACTTGCTGCCTGTGATTGTCTCTTTCATCGCACACCCCACTGATAAGAACATGCAGCATCACCAGGCCGCGCAAGTCGAGGACAAGGCAGGCCGGCCCGGTGCATGCGTAACTTGTGAAATCACCTGTACTCATTGAAATTCTAGGGCGGCTGGGCTGGCGGCTGGGGCGCCGAAGCCGGGAAGGTGGGCGGTGCGCGCCCCACGCGGAAGCCTTGTTGACGCAGGGAACCGCTCGGGGGGGCCGGCGGGCAGCACGCCGCAGATCCGGCGTTGTTTGCCCAGATTCACACCACCGCGTAACTATGGCCACGGGCGAGGCTTACGGCAGCCATCCTGCGGGGGACTCGAAGTCGGAACGTTTCGTGCCAGTAGACAAGCAAGCCAGTTGCGCGACCCACGCCGACTGCAAGAGGTATCGCCGAACAGGAAGGGAAGAGGAGCCATGGAGGTTCCTGCAATCAGCAACGCGGGGGAAGCTGACGCGTCTTCGCCGACATACAGCGCCACCACCCTCCAAGCCGGTGCCGCCGCGGCTATCGATATGCCCGCTGGGGACAATAGCGGCATGTCGGTCACGGTAGCCAGCCAGGTCAACTTGATGTACGGCCAGATGACCCAGGGCGGGGCGATCGACCAGCAGACGCTCAAGGCCCTGATCATGCTGCTGCTCATCCAGATGATCCAGAGCGGCGGCGTGACGGACCAGACGCAGCAGACGCTGGACAGCCTGAGCAAGGCCTTCCAGGCGGGGGGCAACAGCGACATGTCCATGGTAGCTGTGCAGGCCTCCAGCATGGTGCAGGTCGACTTTGGCGGGGGCCAGACGCCGGCGATGTCGATCCAGGCGACTGCCGGGACCCAGCTGGACGTGCAGGCGTAGCCAACGAATCAGGCACGAATTGGGAGGAGCGCCCCGCTCGCCCGCGGGGTAGCGCCGTAACAGACCGGTGGCGCGCGTGGCCTGCTGGAGACCAGTCCCCGTATCCGCATGCTTGGAGCGGGGAGGGTCGGGGAGGCCTGCGCCGCACCGGCTGGCGGCGCGCCGCTGCGCGGCGAGAGAGTGGAGCAGGAGACAGTAGAGCAGGAGAGAACAGCAACCCCGGCAGGCGCCCTGCGGGACGGAGACCGCTCCCTTACGGGTCGCGGCTCGTTGGGTTCCGGGTTTCGAGCTGACGCGCCTGCGGACAGCGCGACGGCGGCTGCGACGACCCATAAGATCGAGCAGATCAGGTTGCCGGCGCGTGCCGAGGGAGCCCACATGCGTTAGTAATGTTGGCGGCGGGGTTGACCGATACACTTCACGGCCAAGGATGTCCCAACCCAGGCCGACAGCGTGGTCCTTGCGGTGCCAGGACGCTGCCCTCCACGCGGTACTCCCGGTGACATAACAATAACACATGGTTTGGACGACGTGCGCGGTCGCGTCCCGCAGCCGCGCACCCGCCCCGGGTGCGCAGTGCGAGGTACCCGATGAGTTACATGCTGGAGATCCTTGGACGTGCGTTGCCCGACTCGCTGTGGCCGGTCTTCCGCGAGTATCTGAACGATGCCCCGGCGCAACAGGCGCAGCGTCCGGCGGGCAAGAAGACCTACTCCCACGTGCTGGCGGGAGTGACAGCGCTGCAACATGCGTCAGGCGGGCAGGCAAAGCTGCACTTTGACCGCGCGTTTGCGAAGCGCGACCGCACACCGGCGGCGATTATCGGCATGGCCTGCGCCTGGACATGCTGGGGCAAGCCAGCCGGGCGCGGCGATACCTGAAGCTGGCGATGGAGAAATACCCGGACGACGCGAAGCTGCACTACGCGATGGGCTTGCTGGAAGAGCGATCCAACGAGCCCGAGCGCGCGGTGCCGCTGTATCAGCACTCGATCTACTTCCAGCCGCACCAGAAGAGCTCTCGAATGCGGCTGATGGCGCTGGCGATGGCGAAGGGTGACTACGCCACGGCGGTCGCGCAGGCCGAGGCGGTGGCCACGCAGTTCCCCCTGGAGATGCCGAACTGGACGCGGCTGGGGGGGTTGCAGCTGCTGACGGAGGACCCGACCCGGGCGATGCAGTCGTTCCAGGAGGCGCTGAAGCCTGCTCGCGGACAACTGGCAGAGCAAGACGGGACCGGACGAGGCCCCGCGGCCGGACGGACAGATCGACGAGGCGATCCAGCACCTGGAGCGGGCGATCGCCAGCGGGCAGAACTACGCCGACCTGCACGTGCGGCTGGGGGACCTGTACGGCGCTCAGCACCGCGACCAGGAGTCCCTGGCGGAGTACAAGCAGGCCCTGCGCGTCAACCCGTACTACCTGGAGGCCACGACCAAGGTGGCTGCCAGCCACATCCGCAGCGGCGAGAACCAGCAGGCGGGACTGTGGCTGGGTCAGGCCCTGGATATCAACGAAACGATCCTGGCCAACTACATAGGCCTGTCGCTGGCCCATGCGTACACCGGCAAGGACAGCCAGAGCCAGGCCGACCTGGAGATGGCCCGGGGCATCGCCTCGAACGGACCGGTCCTGATGGCGGAGATCGCGAGGCTGCACATGGCCGAGATGCGCCAGGGGCCGGCTGGCGAGAGCGAGGGCGAACCGAACGAGATGCGGGCGCTGAGCCGGGGGAAGGTCCTGGAGCACTCGATCCAGACGCACCTGGGGTGGCTGGCAACGGCCCCGGATGACACGGCGGCCTGGGTCCGCCTGGGCATGCTGCTGGAGGCGGACAAGCAGACGGATTACGCCCGCGAGGTATATGCCAAGGCGGCGGAGACGTACGCGGGGTGCACGTTCGCACTGATCCGCCTGGGGCTGGGCGGCTCGAAGGGCGGGACGAAAAGACAATCGGCCAAAGGGCGCGGCGGCCTGGAAGGCGACGGCGGGAGCGACACGCCGGAATACGCCGGGATGCTGCGGCGGGTCTTCTGGCCGGAGGGGATCGACGTGGCGACGCACTACGGGCTGTCGACGCTGTTCAGCCAGGTGCAGCGGTTCGAGTTGACGGCGGAGCAGTTCGGGGAGTCGCTGGCAACCGAGCAGAACGAGTCCTTCTGGCGAAACGTGGCACTGGCGCTGGAGCAGATGGGGATGCTGAACCGGCCGAAGTGCCTGTGGCAGAGTTTGACGGAGATCCAGGTCCAGCCGGTGGGGGCCGGGCCGGAGACGGACGCGGCGGAGGGGTTCGGGGAAGGGGTCTGAGCGGGGAACAGCAGACAAGGAGAGGGGGAGACAAGAAGACAAGGAGCAACGGCAACAGCAACGGCAGCCACAAGAAGCACAATAGGTACGACAACAGCAAAGACAGGATAGCCGCGAAGAGGCGCAAAAGCGCAAGAACAACACAGCGCAAGGAACGGCAACGGCAGCCACAAGACAAAGAGCCGCCAGGGGCCCCAAGGGAATGTGGGGCAGACGGCGGGGGGCCTTGGGCGCTTGAGGACCTTGGCGGCAGGCTTGCCGGGCTGACGCCAGGGGAAGCGGGCTTCCCTATCGTCTTGTTCGCGGATCCCTTCCACAGGAGATCCCCCCTTCCCATCGCCCAGCAGACCCCTCCCGCCTAAATGCCCGATAATCCCCCGGTCTCGATTCCCCCCAGATGCCCCGCCGCGGCATTTATCAGGGCATCTCCCACGCCCAGTACGACAGCCCCCACCCGAGCGGTTACAATTGCAGGCATGGCGGCCACGTCACGGCCCCGGCAGTGCCGCCGGTGCCCTCACCGGCCGTCCTTGTGCCCGGGTACCACGCCCGCGCTGTCTGCGGGCGTGCTCGTTACCTCGCTGCCGGGTGCCGGCTGCCATGCCCCCGCGCCGTCGCAGGGGCATGCCGCCGTGATTCGTACGGTACAACGCAATGACCGAAATTGCCCACAGCCAGGTCGACCACGCCCTCCAGCGGATGCTCTCCGCCGCTGGCCACCCCCGCGCGCTCGCCATTCGCCCCGAGGACCAGGCTGGCCTTCACCACGCCATCCAGCGCGCCCACGCCCAGCTCCTCGGCGTAGGCGAACCCGTCCTGACCATCGCCCTGGCTGGCTGCACCGGTGCCGGCAAGAGCACGCTCATCAACGCCCTGGCCGGCTCGCGCATCGCCGACGTCTCCGACCGCCGCCCCTGCACCACCCGCACCCGCGTCTACCACCACCGGGCTGTCCCCGGCGGCGGCCTGCCGACCGACCTGGCCGAACAGGCCGCGTCCATCGCCCACGATCGCCCCGAGCTCCGCCAGAAGGTCATCGTCGACACCCCCGACCTCGACACCTTCTACACCGAGCACCGTGCCGCCACCTGCGCCCTGCTCAAGGCCGCCGGCCTGGTCATCTACCTCTTCAGCCCCGAGCGCTACGCCGAGGAACGCGCCTGGTCCGTCATCCGCCAGGAGCAGCGCTTCAGCGCCTGCCTGGCCGTGCTCAACAAGGCCGACACCGTCGCCCCCGACATCCTCCAGCGGATCGCCGCCGAGATCCGCCAGCGCTTCGCCTCCATGGGCAAGCCCGATATCCCCGTCCTCTGTATCAGTTCTGGCTACCACGTGCCCGACCCCGACGGCCGCCTGCCCGCCCCGCAGCGCGTCACCCTCGATGAGTTCCTCACCCTCCGCGCCTACATCGAGCACGAACTCCAGGCCGGCGACATCGCCCGCATGGTCCGCCAGCAGCGCTCCCGCGTCCTCGACCACCTCGCCCAGCAGGTCGACCGCGTCGTCCCGCCCGATGCTGAAACGACACTCGACGCCCTCCGGGCCGCCGCCCGCAGCGCCGCCAAGGAAGCCGCCGACGACCTGGCCGCCCGGATGAGCGACGCCCTCGCCGCGATGGAGGCCGACCTCTGGCCGCTCATCGTCGTCCGCAAGCACCAGCGCTTCTGGGGCCCGTTCCGCACGTGGCTCTCCGTAGCCGACTTCCTCCGTTACGGCCTGCCCCGCCTCGTCCGCCAGCTCCGCCTGCTGACCCTGCCGGCCCAGGAGGGCACTCCGGGCCGCCTCCTGGCCTCCGGCCGGCCCGACGTCGTCACCGACCGCCTCGCCACCGACGCCGCTCACCTCCAGACCCTCTGCTTCGACGCTCACCTGCCCGTCGAGCGATGGCGGGCGATCACCAGCACCATCGACGGCCCCGCCGTCCTGGCCACCGCCAGCCGCGCGGTCGAAGATCGCTTCGAGGCCCTCGCCGCCGGCGCCTACCGCCACGGCCGGGTGTTCCCCTGGCTGATCTCCTTCATCGCCTGGCTCATGCCCGCTGGCCTGGTCATCTTCGCCGCGTACAACCTCGTCCGGCAGTTCGTAGAGGGCCGCCCCGCCGGCCTGGACGTTGTCTGGGACCTCCTGGCCATGCTGGTGCTGTCCTACCTGGTCCTTCACATGCTGACCGGCGCCCTGATGTCCGGCCGGGGCATCCTCCCCAGGCGCAGCATCGCCGCCCAGGCGCTGACGGACACGCTCCAGCGGACCTACGAGACCTGGACCGCCACCTACCGTGCCGACCTGGAAGCGGACATCGCCGACCTGCGCGAGCCCCTGCACCTGCTCCGGCAGGCGGCCGAGGGAACGATCCTGCCGGACCTGCCCGCCGCCGACACGTCGCCCCCCGCGGGTCTCGCCGCAACCACCCCAACCGCCGCGCCCGCGCAGGACCAGGATGTCACGCCCGCAACATCAGCCACTGATACGGAATCCTCCCCCGAATCGCAGGAGGCGCTTTCCCCCGCGGAACTCCTGCGGAAGTCGATGCAAACGAACAAGCCCACGAAGAAGCCCTGAGTTCTGACTGCTGAGTGCCGAGTGATGACCCTTCGTTCGGAGTCCCCGCCTGTAGCGCGGACAGCGCGGGCAACGTTTATTGGCGGACAATTGCAACTACACGATCCGCAAGGCGACGCCGGCGGGCGTGGTCACGACCATCGGCGGCGCTCCCGGGGTCAGGGGTGGGGCGGACGGCGTGGGGAGTTCCGCGAATTTCAGCAGCGAGGGTATCCGTCGCCGTTGCCCTGTTGTGGCACAGCCGCCACCGGCTGTGGCCGCTGCCCTCAGCCCCGACCGAGCGCAGCGAGTCCAATGGGTCATCCCGAGGGCGATGAAGTCTGGGCAGCGTAACCAGCCCTGTCATTCCGAACCCCCCCTAAATGTTCCGCGGGTGTAACCGCTGGCGGGGGTGAGGAATCTTCGCATATACGGATGCGGGGGCATCATTCCGCTGGGGTCGTGCGCTCCATCTCCAGGCCCGTGTTGTAGTCCAGAAACGGCCGTTCGTCCGCCTCGATCGGCCGGTTCCGCGTCTTGCCCGTGTAGTGCCACGACGGCAACGGCACGTCCGGACGCCACGGCCGGCGATGCCAGTGATACCCGCGGAACGGATCGCGCGTCTGGTTCATCCAGTCCAGCAGCCTCTCGTGGAGCTGATTGCGAATGGCGGCGTGGGCAGCCGACTCGATCAGGTTCGTCACCTCGTACGGATCGGCCTGCAGGTCGTAGAATTCGTCGCTCGTCAGCAGGTTGATCGTCAGTCTTGTAGTGCCCCCGCACGATGCAGCGGATCGGCTCGAAGCCGCCGAAGCCGTCATGGTTGGCCCCGTACCGGCCGAACTCGACGAAGACCGCGTCGCGCGGCTGGACCGTCGGATCGCGGAAGGCCCCCAGCATGCTCGCGCCGTCGAGGGTCCCGGGGTCTGGCACGCCGAAGAACTCCAGGACCGTCGGCGTGACGTCGATGTGCGAGACCAGGTGCGGACAGACCGCGCCGGCAGGCGAATGGTCCGGCCAGCGGAGAATGAACGGGATGCGGGCAATCTCGTCGTACATCGCGGGGCCCTTGATGTGCAGCCGGTGACTCAGCTGCATGTGGCCGTGATCGGATGTGTACACCGCGAGGGCATCGGGGGCATCGGCGTCGATGGCGTCGAGCACCCGGCCGATCTCGGAGTCGACGAAGGTGTTGCACCCGAAGTAATCAGGGCGGCGGATGCGGTAGCCGTTGCTGTCCTCCCGCAGCCGCGTGCCCGCCCAGACGCGATGGTGCTCGGGCTTGTCAGCCAGGGCGTCGTGTACGTTGGGCGAGACCGGGAACTCGTAGTCCTTGTACATGTCGTAGTATTTCTTCGGGCACAGGCACGGACCGTGCGGCTCGTCGTAGGAGACGACCAGGAAGAACTCCTCGTTCCCGTGGCGCTTGAGGAAGTCGATCGCCCGGTTGCTGCAGCGGCGCCCGAAGGTAAACTCCTCGGGGACGCCTTCCTGGATGGTCTTTTCCCGCCGGGACCGGACGCGGTCCTCGGGAGACAGTTCCTCCAGGTAGTTTCGCATGTCATACCAATACGCCTTGTCCCAGCCTTGCGGTGCGACGCCCCTGCCGAAGTAATCGGTGTTGTCCAGGTGCCACTTGCCGATGTAGGCGGCGTGAACGCCGGCCTCGCACAGCCGCTGGCCAACGGATCGGCAGCCTTCGCCCAGCGGCTGGTTGTTGGACCAGCTGCCGTTGTTGTGCGGCCACGTGCCGGTAAAGAGCGAGGCCCGGGCCGGACCGCACAGCGGCTGGCAGGTGTAGGCGCGCTCGAAGCGGACGCCTCCGGCCGCCAGGCGATCCAGGCTCGGCGTTTGCAGTCCCGTATTGCGATAGCAGTTGATCATGTCCCAGCGCTGGCTGTCGGTCATGATCAGGATCATCTGGCGAGGCTTGGGCATGGCACTTCCTTTCCAGTCGCAAGATATCAGAACCTGTAGCCGGCGGCCATCATACTCGCCAGCACCTGCCTCTGCCGTTTCCTTCGAGGAAACTCTTAGACGAACGGGCCGGCCAACAAGGCCGGCCCGTTCGCCACTTATGTTCATTAGCGCTTGGAGCGCAATGGCAGTCGTTACGGTATCGACACCTTCGTCCTGATCTCGTTGATCTTCTGGACGCTCAGCCAGTCCCGCAGCAGGTAGCCGCTGTTGGACAGGGCGATACCGTTATTGGCGTACGGGTCGCTGTTGGCGTGGTAGCCGCCGGAGTCGGAGGTGGGATGTATGCCGTCGCCGCTGTTGATGAGGGTGCCCATCCACGTGCCGCTGGGCCGGCGGCGGAGTACCTCCTGGTAGAAGTCGATCATCGGGATCGCCTTGGTCTGGGCCATGCTGCGGATCTGAGTGTTGTAATCATTGATGGCCGAGTCGGACCCGTAGCGAGGCGGCAGCGTCGAGACGGCCACGATGACGTTGGCGGCCTGCATCTTGTCAACGATGCTGCCCAGGTCGGCGATGAAGGCGGCCGAGGTGCGGCCGGCCCCCACGTCGTTGGTGCCGAGCATCAGCACGCAGATCTCGGCGTCGCGGTACTGCTTGCCGTCGGGGTTGGTAAAGCCCGAGGTGAACATCTGGTCCACGCCCGGCAGGTCCGGATAGGTCAGGCCCGCCAGGTACTGTTGCGCGGTGATGCCACTGCGCGCGTGTAGGAGCCGGCCCGGTTCGGTACATCGACCACTGCCAGGTACCAGCCGTCATTATAGTTGTTGCCGGTTGCGGGGTCAGGACCCCAGTTGCTCACGTTGGTCCAGGTGAGGATGGTCGTGTCACTGCTGGTCTTGCCCTGACCGCCATTGGCCCACTGGCTGTACGGATTGGCATAGGTGATCGAATCGCCGACGTGGACGACGAAGCCCGTGGTCTTGCCGCTCCAAGCGTTCTTGATGTTGGTGCAGTGCTGGACCCAGCCGCTGCCGCCGGTCTCCCAAGCGTCGTCATAGCTGTTGGCCGTGGTGATATTGGCGTCCTGCTGGCGAACGAGCAGGCTGACCGACACGTTCTGGGGGGAGTTGCTGGCACCGGAGGCACTCACCTGGATGGTGGCCGTGTAGGTGCCCAGTGTCATGCCCGAGGGGTTGACCGTGGCCGTGAACGCCTGCCCGGAGGTACCACTGGCATTGGTCAGGGTCAACCAGCTGACACTGCCTTGTACCGCCGCGGTCCAGTTGAGCGTGCCCAGGCCCGAATTGGTGACGGTGACATTCTGGCCCAGCGGGGAATCCGTCGGGGCCATGCTGTAGCTCAGGCTGGTCGGTGAGAGACTGATGATCGGCGAGGCGTTGGAGACGACCTTGACGCTGACGTTGATCGTCTGCGGTGTGTTGCCCGCGCCCGTGGCTGCCACCTGGATCGTAGTAGTGTAGGTATTGCCGGCCGTCAACCCGGTGACGTTGAAATTGGCGGTGAACGAACCGTTGTTCGTGCCGGAGCCGTTGCTGATGCTCATCCAGCCGACGGACGGGCTGGCCGTCGCCGTCCAGTTCATGGTCCCGGTGCCGGCGTTCGTGACGTTGATGGTCTGGTTGTCGGTCGGGCTGCTCAGCGCGATGGTCTTGCTGATCAGGAACGAATTCAAACCGATCCAGGGGGCCGTCTGCGGCGGCTGCTGGATGACCACGCGAACGTTGGCCTGGTGGCTCCACTGTTCGTTGGCATGGATGTTCAGTGCCGTCGTGGTTGTTGCGCTGGCGAACAGGCCCAGGGCCGTGGGGTTCTGCAGGTAGCTGTTGATCACGTTCTCGGGCATGTCGGAAATCACATCCCAGCAGGCCGCCGGCAGGTTCGTGTCCCAAACCGAGATGTAAGGCAGGTTGGTTGCCACAACCGTCCTGCCCGAGGCCGTACCGGCATTGACCGCCGTGGCGAAGTCGCTGTAGCCGGTCCCGTTGAAGGTCCAGTTGCCGTTGCCCGCACCATAGGCGGTGCTGCTCTCCCACAGGACGGTGCTGGGATCCAGGTCCGCCGAACCAGCTGACCATCCCCATGCCGACCGGCGGCTGGGTGGTGATCCAGTTGACCTGGCTGACGACCATCTGCGCGTCCCAGCCGTGGTACGCGTTGTAGATGGTGTTGATGGCGTTCTGCAGGGCGGTCCGGTCGAACTGCGCGATGGTCGCATCGGCGTTGGAGTTCGGCCAGTTGTCCAGCCAGCAGTAACTCGTGGAGATGTTGTAGGCGCCGCGCCACCCGGAGACGTTAGACCCGATGTGCAGCACCGTGATCGGCCCCTGCGAGGCGGCTGTGGTCGTGCCGCTGGGCACGTTGGACAGGCCGGACCAGTTCGGCACCTCGTCGGCTGTCTCCATCGCGAAGTAGTAGGTGGTGTTGGCTGACAGGCCGCTGATGACCATGTTCTGGTTGGTGCCGGCTACCAGCGGGGTCGGTTCGCCGGACACCTGGGTCGCACTGGCCCAGTTGCCCGATGTGATCGTGCTGGTGCTGTACCGGATGTCGTACGTCGTCGCCGTGCCGCTGCTGCCGTTGTCACCCGGGGCCGTCCAACTCAGCGTGATGCTGCTGCTGGTCGGGCTGCCGGTGGCCAGATTGGATACCGCGGCCGGGGCTACCGAGTCCACCGTATGCGCACTGGGCACGTTCGACAGGCCGGACCAGTTCGGCACCTCGTCGGCTGTCTCGATGGCGAAGTAGTAGGTGGTGTCCGCGGTCAGCCCGCTGATGACCATGTTCTGGTTGGTGCCCGCCGCCGCCGGGGCCGGTTCGCCCGAGACCTGCGTCGCGCTGGCCCAGTTGCCAGAATTGATGACGCTCGTGCTGTAGCGGATGTCGTACGTCGTGGCCGTGCCGGTGCTCCCGTTGTCGCCGGGGGCCGTCCAGTTCAGTTGGACGCTTGTGGTCGTCAGGTTGCTGCACGACAGGTTCGATACCGCCGCCGGGGCTACCGAGTCCACCGTGTGCGCACTGGGTACGTTCGACAGGCCGGACCAGTTCGGCACCTCGTCGGCTGTCTCGATGGCGAAGTAGTAGGTCGTGTCCGCGGTCAGCCCGCTGATGACCATGTTCTGGTTGGTACCGGCGACCAGCGGGGCCGGTTCGCCGGAAACCTGGGTCGCGCTGGCCCAGTTGCCAGAATTGATGACGCTCGTGCTGTAGCGGATGTCGTACGTCGTGGCCGTGCCGGTGCTCCCGTTGTCGCCGGGGGCCGTCCAGTTCAGTTGGACGCTTGTGGTCGTCAGGTTGCTGCACGACAGGTTCGATACCGCCGCCGGGGCTACCGAGTCTACCGTGTGCGCACTGGGTACGTTCGACAGGCCGGACCAGTTCGGCACCTCGTCGGCTGTCTCGATCGCGAAGTAGTAGGTGGTGTCCGCGGTCAGGCCGGTGATGACCATGTTCTGGTTGGTACCGGCGACCAGCGGGGCCGGCTCGCCGGAGACCTGCGTCGCGCTGGCCCAGTTGCCCGAGTTGATGACGCTGGTGCTGTAGCGGATGTCGTACGTCGTGGCCGTGCCGGTGTTGCCGTCATCGCCCGGGGCGGTCCAGTTCAGTTGGACGCTTGTGGCTGTCAAGTTGCTGCAGGACAGGTTCGTCACTGCCGCCGGAGGCGTAACGTCGCCCCCGCCCGTCGTCGTGCCGCTGGGGCTGTTGGAAATAGCCGAGGTGTTCGGCACCTCATCGGACGTTCTTGATCGCGAAATAGTAGGTGGTGCTCGGAGACAGGCCGGTGATGACCATGTTCTGGTTCGTGCCGGCGACCAGCGGGGTCGGCTCGCCGGAAACCTGCGTGGCGCTGGCCCAGTTGCTGTCGTTGATCGCGCTGGTGGAATAGCGGATGTCGTAGGACGTGGCGGTGCCGGTGTTGCCGTCATCGCCGGGGGCGGTCCAGCTCAGCGTGATGCTGCTGCTGGTCGGGCTGCTGGTGGCCAGGTTGCTTACTGCCGCCGGGGGTGTTACGTCCGCCATGATGAACGACAGATCGTCGACAGCCACCCAAGCCCCGCCGACCGTGCTGGCGCGGGAGGCCTGGACGCGGGTGATGATCTTGCCGGCCGGGGCCTGATAGCCGATGAAGACGAACTGGGGATTGCCGGAGCCGCCCAGGGCGGGCAGGCTGGTGGAGGCGGTGGTGCTATCCGAGAAGGTGTAGATGATCTGGCCGGCCGGGACGGCCTGGTCATTGCGGAAGGCGGCGCAGAATCCGATGGCCACAACGCTTTTTCCGCCGGTGGTGGTGATGGTAGCGTCCAACCAGTCGGTGGTGCCGCCGACCGTGTTGGGCGCGGTGGACATGGCGTCTTGAAGAGACGCGCCTGAGAACGCCCCCCGCGCGTAGGAGGTGTAGGAGCCGTAATTGTATGAGACAGCGAAGGTCAAGGTAACGGTGCCGGTAGTGGAGTAGTTGACGACCAGGCTGTTCAGAGGCGTACCCGGGGCCGGGGCGCCGTTGAAGCCGACGACCTGGGGATTGAGGGCCTGGAAGGCGGCCTTGGTCACGCCGTAACTGTTCGTGACGTTATTCAGCCCCGCCGGATCGATGGTCGTGCCCAGGTCGCTGGGGCTGCTGTAGGTCAGGACATTGTTGCTGAAGGTGATGGTACCCAGCGCCACACTGCTCACGCACAACAGGACTGCCATCATCCGTAACCACGGTACAGCTCGATTGACGTTTGCGTACGACATGCAGGCTCCTTTCCGCCCCGGATGGGGCGTCTGAATTCCAGTCGGGCACACGGCATCCGCGCTACCGCAGCTGATGCGGGAGAGCGGGAACCAAGCCCGGCAGGGGGCCGGCACCGTGCCGGCCCCCGCAACTCGAAATCGTCGTCAGTACTCATCCGCGCCGACATCGGGCGTGGAGAGCAGTTCTACTCGCCGAAGTCCTGCCTGACCTCCGGCAACAGCGCACCAATGTCAGAGGCGCTTGCCGCCAGGCTGTCGAGCAGTTCGTCACGGAGCCCGGATCAGTTCGACCAGGATGTACTCGGTGCGTGGTACCTTGGTGCCGCCGACGGTGATCGAGAAGGTCGTCGGGCTCGTCGTGGTGTACGTTTCATAGTACTTGTCCACGGTCCAGTCGGTGCCGCTGTATTCCTTCCACTTGTAGTAGATGTGGATGGTGGTGTTGCTGCCAACCAGGTCGCTCGGATTGTCGAAAGTGAAAGTGAGGTTGTTGGTGCCCTTGTCGAGGTACGCCATGGAATCCTTGTTGTGTTCGAAGGTGGTTGCGATCACCAGGTTCGACACGCCGGCATCCGTGATGCTGTTGGTGGCCTGCAGCTGGACCTTCACGTAGTAGGCCATCGTCCCGAAGACGTTGGTGCGGATGTCCAGGTTGCTCAGCTGGGTGGTGCCGGTGGCCGTGTTGTCCCAGACCTGCGTGTAGGTGCTGCCGTCCGTGGACACATAGAGCCTGGTGATGGCCCCGGTGTTCTGGCGGACGAAGCTGCCGCTGATGGTGGCGTCGGTGATGTAGTACGGCAGCGTGACCTTGAAGACCGCCTCGGCCAGCGTGCCTACCGCGTTGACGTGCAGGTCGGGCGTCTGGGCATCATCGTTGTAGGTCTTGATGTTCGTGCTGCTGTAGAGCGACGACTGGTAACCGGCGCTGCGGAAGTCCGGGGTCAGGGTGTCCGTGCCGTTGGCCCAGCGCCTGTAGCTCGGCGTGTAGGCGATGTGCAGGGCCTGGCACTGGGCAGTGGTCAGTTGGTACGGTTCCCAGTACGGGAAGTTGACGGTGTCCTGGTTCATCCCCCCGTCCGAATGGCAGTACGGCGGGTCGAGATAGCCATCGCCGTCGGCGTTGGTGTAGGGCGTGGGATACTGATTGGCCCAGGACTCCCAGGTCCGCTTGAAGGATTGGCCAAACCGCAGGTCCATGTTTCCGTTCCACTGGGCCGTGATCGCGCCTGTGCCGGCATCGGTCCAGCTGTTGATGGCGCCTGGTACCAGCTCGACTGTATCGCCTTCGTCCAGGAAGCCTGTACAGGCCCTGCCATCGGCCACGGCGTTGGCCAGCAGCGTGGTGTCGGCCTTTATCTCGGCGCAGCTGGCAACCTTGGCCGGCGTAGCCTTGTTGAGCACCCACATGCTCAGTTCGGTGTCGAACACGTGCCAGGCGCCGTCGTAGTTGAGCTCGTAGATCCAGTGGCCCGGCAGACTGATATCCCGCTGACTGAAGCCAGCGGCCTGACCGATCGTGCACCCCTGCATGGAGTGGTCGCCGCAGAGGGCCCAGCCGAAGACGTTCTGGTTGTACGTCGGGTCTCTGCGGTCGTAGCTGCCCACATTCGGCGGCACGTCCGCCCAGTTCCAGAGGCGGCGCTTCTGATTGTTCCAGATGTTGATGCACTTGGTCTGGTTGTCGGCCGGCGTAACGACGCCGTTCGGCGTGTAGGAGTTCACGTACGTCGCCGCTATCGTGGTCAGGTTATGAGTATCCGCCACACGGTCGCTCTTGAACCAGGGATTGTGGACGACCACCGCCTGGACCGGGCTGCCGGCGGTAGCGCTGACATTATCAAAGGTACCCGTACAAAGGGCGGTGTTGTTGTGAGCGGTGACACACAGGCCTACGTACACACTGGAGGCCATGGTGATCGACTGGGTGGTCCCGACCTGGGTCCAGGTGGTGCCGTTACTCGATTGATAGGCGCTGAAATTGCTGCCGCTGCGCTGGAGTTTGACGTACCACGGGGCCACGATACCCGTGGTGACTGCGTCGTTCATCGAGCCGTTGGTGGTGGGCCGCCACTGGAAGGATGCCCCGTTGCCCGGCGTGATCACCATCATCGCGTGCGTGCTGCCGGCCGTAAGCGTCTCGCGGATCATCACACCCGCTTTGGCCCATGGGTCCGTGTTCTGCACGCCGGTAACGCGGGCTATGACCGTGCCATCACCGGTCCAGCTCTGGTATACGTAGCAGAAGGCATCGGCGGTGCCCCAGATATCCGCGCCACTGCCTTGGATGGTGAAGGTGGGGCTGGAGTAGGTCGCCGTGCCGGTATAACCCACCGCGCCGATGTCCATGCGCTGCCATGGAGCCGGCAGACTTCCGCCGCTGCTCGTGGTGCCGGAGGGGACGTTGGACAGGCCGGACCAGTTGGGCACCTCATCAGCGGTCTCGATGGCAAAGTAGTAGGTCGTGCTGGGCGAGAGGCCCGTGACGGTCATGCTCTGGTTGTTGCCCGCGGCTAGCGGGGCCGGTTCGCCGGTCACCTGCGTGGTGCTGGCCCAGTTGCCGGCCGTGATCGTCGAGGTTGAATAGCGGATGTCGTAGGTGGTGGCCGTGCCGGTCGAGCCGTTGTCGCCAGGGGCTGTCCAGGTCAGCGTGATGCTGGAACTGGTCGGGCTGCTGGTGGCCAGGTTGGTCACGGCCGCCGGGGCTACTGAGTCCACCGTGTGGGCGCTGGGCACATTGGACAGGCCGGACCAGTTGGGCACCTCGTCGGCGGTCTCCATCGCGAAGTAGTAGGTCGTATCGGGGGACAGGCCGCTGAGGACCATGTTCTGGTTGGTGCCAGCGACGGCTGGGGCTGGTTCGCCCGAGACCTGGGTGGCGCTGGCCCAGTTGCCGGCGGTGATGGTCGAGGTCGAGTAGCGGATGTCGTAGGTGGTGGCCGTACCGCTGCTGCCGTTGTCGCCGGGGGCGGTCCAGTTCAGTTGGACGCTCGTAGTCGTCAGGTTGCTGCACGACAGGTTCGTCACGGCCGCCGGGGCCACCGTGTCGCTGGTCTTGGCACTGGGGACGTTGGACAGGCCGGACCAGTTAGGCACCTCATCCGCGGTTTCGATGGCGAAGTAGTAGGTGGTGTCGCCGGACAGGCCGTTAATGACCATGTTTTGGTTGGTGCCGGCGACGGCTGGGGCCGGCTCGCCCGAGACTTGGGTGGCACTGGCCCAGTTGCCCGCCGTGATCGCGGAGGTCGAGTAGCGGATGTCATAGGTGGTGGCCGTCCCGGTATTGCCGTCATCGCCGGGAGCGGTCCAGTTGAGCTGGACGCTGCTGGCGGTGATGTTGCTGCAGGACAGGTTCGCCACGGCAGCCGGCGGTGTCGTATCGGCCGCTGCCGTCGTCGTTCCGCTGGGCACGTTTGACAGGGCTGACCAGTTGGGCACCTCGTCGGCGGTCTCGATAGCAAAGTAGTAGGTCGTGCTGGGCGAGAGGCCCGTGATGGTCATGCTCTGGTTGTTGCCGGCGGCCAGCGGGGTCGGCTCGCCGGAAACCTGCGTGGCATTGGCCCAGTTGCCCGCCGTGATCGCGGAGGTCGAGTAGCGGATGTCGTAGGTCGTAGCCGTCCCAGTGCTGCCGTTGTCCCCCGGAGCGGTCCAACTCAGCTGGATGCTGCTGGCGGTGATGGTGCCGCAGGCCAGATTGCTGACGGCCGCCGGGGCCACCGAGTCTACCGTGTGGGCGCTGGGCACGTTGGACAGGCCCGACCAGTTCGGCACCTTGTCCGCCGTCTCGATGGCGAAGTAGTAGGTGGTGTCGGCGGACAGGCCGCTGATGACCATGTTCTGGTTGGTCCCCGCGACGGCCGGGGCCGGCTCGCCCGAGACCTGGGTGGCACTGGCCCAGTTCCCCGCCGTGATCGTTGAGGTCGAGTAGCGGATGTCATAGGTGGTGGCCGTGCCGGTATTGCCGTCATCGCCGGGGGCGGTCCAGTTCAGTTGGACGCTCGTGGTCGTCAAGTTGCTGCAAGACAGATTGCTCACCGCCGCCGGGGGCGTGGTGTCGCCGGCCGGGCTCATCACGAAGGACAGGTCATCAATCGCTATCCATGCCCCGCCGACGCTGCTGGTGTGGGAAGCCTGCACGCGGGTGATGGTCTTGCCGCTTGGGGCGGTATAGCCGATGAAGACGTATTGGGGATTGCCCGAGCCGCCCAGGGCCGGCAGGGTCACGGTGCCGGTGGTGCCGTCGTTGTGGGTGAAGATCGCGGTGCCGGCCGGTACCGCCTGGTCATTGCGGAAGGCGGCGCAGAAGCCCAGGGATTGCACGCCGCGGCCGCCGGTGCTGGTGATGGAGGCATCGAGCCAGTCGGTGATGCCGCCGACGGTATTGGGCGCGGTGGACATGGCATCCTGGTAGACCGATCCGGAAAAGGCTCCACGGTTGTACGACGTGTAGGAGCCGTAGTTGTACGAGACGGCGAAGGTGAAGGTGACGGTGGAGGAGGTGGCGTAGTTGACGACGAGGCTGTTGAGGGGGGTCGGGGCAGGGGCGCCGTTGAAGGCGACCACCTGCGGGTTCAAGGCCTGGAAGGAGGCCTTGGTCACGCCGTAACTGGCGGTGACGTTATAGAGGCCGGCCGGGTCGATGGTGGTGCCCAGATCGCTGGGACTGCTGTAGGTGAGGACATTGTTGGTGAAGGTGATCGTACCGGACGATAGGCTACACATGCACAAGATCGCCGCCACCGCTTGCACGCACGGTGCGGCTCGACTGACGTTTGCGTGCGACATGATAGGTCCTTTCTGCCCCGGACGGGGGCGTCTGAATTCCAGTCGGGCACACGGCATCCGCAACCCCAGAGCCGATCAAGGGAGCGGCAACCGAACCCGGTGGGAGCCGGCCCCATGCCGGGCCCCGGGGCAAACCAAAGGATTCGTACCCGCCCGCGCCGACGTCGGGCGTGGAGGACGGTTCTGCCGGTCGTATTCCTGAGTGATTTCCGGCAGGAGTACGCCAATGATGCTGGTTGTGACGTAGGTGCCGTTGGCGTCGGTGTGCCAGCGGCGAGCGCGCCTGCGCTGCAGCAAGACAGGACGTGCCGTCGCCCTTGACGCGGTCAGCATACGGGCTTCAGCGTGGTTGACGTGGCTGTGCGCGGACGCCAACTGTGCGCACATCATCGGGCCTCGACGTCAGACTGCGAACGGTCAGCCCGCCATGCCTGGCGTCAAGAACGCAGATCGCGCCCTCTCCCGGTTACTCACAAATTCAACCGAATGTGAAAGCCAACGAATGGAACTTCGCGGCGATGCTTAAGCAGGCGTTCCCTGGGATGTCCATCTACCGTAAATACACGATTCCGGCCACGCGTCAACGTTTCTTCAGATAGGGATATCGCAGGTGCTCGGCTTCCGCAAGGGGGATGTCAGGACCTGACATCAACAGGCTTGCCGGGCCTACTGAGGCGTCGCGGCAGCAGGCCCCGTACGGTTGGCGAGCAGACATCTGTGCCACTGTACCGTCTGCGGGCATGCAAGAGGCTTGCTGATGCTCGCTCCCCCGTTCCTATCCTAGCCCTCTTCATGACCACTCTCTGTTTTGAAAACGATGTAAGTGATGTGGATGTCAGGAGTAAGCGCGTTCGAGTTCCGATCGGTGGGTGGAAGGTTCCTAAGTAACTCCGACTAATATCTTCCGAATGGCTTTGCGAGGTTTGCGAGTCGCGACGGACAGCGTCAGGTCCGGGTTCCTCGCGAAGTCGTCCAGAGCCCTCTGTATGTGCCGGGTAAACTGCCCGAAGCTGGCGAACAGCACGTTGGCGATCCGCGATCCTTTGATGTGCTTCCAGAGTCGCTCGATGAGATTGAGGTTCCAGCAGTAGTTCGGCAGCCAGAACGGCTCGATGTAGTCTTTGGCCAACGCCAAGTCCCGATGCAACGAATGGGCGTGGTTGGGACTGCCTTGGTCCAACACCAGCACGATCCGCCTGCCGGTGCGTTTGGCTCGTTTGAGCAGCTTCTGCACCAGGTACCGGATGCCCCAGACCGTCTTGGTTGCCTGCGTGTAGGGCCAGAACAACCCCTTGCCATAGCACCAGGCCCCACTGGCCGCCCATTTCTTGTTCTGGCCGGGGGTTTTCACCTGGCGTTGCTGCCCGCGGAGCATCCAACACCGCACCAGGTGGGGCAACAACTCGAACTCGGTGATATCCGCGTACCACAACTCGTAGGCGGCCTGGGCTGGCAAAGCCCCCTTTTTAGGCCCTCCAACCGCTCTTTGGCCTGCTGGTATTTCTGGGGGTTGCGTTTGTTCTTGAGCGTGTGTTTGGGACATCCCATGACGAACCCCTCTTGCTGGACCAGGCGGCGCAGCCAGTCGTGGCTGATGCCAATGCCGGTGGTCTGCCGCAGGTACGTGGCCAGCCGGGCAATGCTCCAGACCGTATGGACGTATCCGTAGGACAAGGGCGTCCGACGCAGGGCCTGTCGCAACTGCTTGCGGTACTCGAACGTGACCCGCGGCGGCCGACCCGGATGAGGTCGATCCAACAACGATCGCAACCGGCGTTGCTGCCAGCGTCGGCGGATGTCGCTGATCGTGTCGCGGCTCAGACCCGTCACCTGCGCGATCCGGCCCGCAGAATCCCCGGCCGCCGATAGCAGCAGGCAGATTCCCCGCTTGCCGATTCGTGGCGAGGGGGCCCGATCTCGCAGTTGCCGCAATCGTCGCCGTTCCCATGGCTTTAGTTCCACCTTCAACGGCTTCATGCCTGAACATCCCGGCGAGGCTGTTGCCGCCGCCAATGGATTTCTAGGCGCATTCGGAGATAATTACTCGTACTTACTTAGCCCTCTTCATATACCGGTCCGGTTCGGGTTGACAGCCTCAGAACGCCGAGAGAGCGCAATCAGGGCCCAGGGGCGTTCGCGACCTGCCCGCGCTGCAGGTCCGGCTAACACATTCGCCAGCACCCGCGGCCACCTCTTGGGTCAGGCCGAGCCTTCCGGCCCCTCGCCACACCCGATCACGGTCGGTCGCGGCGCTGTGCGGGGTTCCAAGATCCGACCCGACCCAGCGTTCGCGTCGATACGTCGCCGATCATTTCATGACAGTCGATCGACAACATCGATACCAGTTCCTGGCAAGTGCACGGGCCAAATGGCCTCTGCTTCTCCGGACTGCGAGGGCCCTCACTGCCCGGCATCCGGGTGAGTAGCCAGGAAGTCCAGGTAGACATCCATCAGGCCGGTATACTCCAAGGCCTCATAGACGTTCATGTCGCGGATGTCGGGGGTGCCAGGGACATCGGCCGAAGCCGTACCGGCCCGCAGGCTGGTCTGCCTTTGCATGGCCGGGCCATTTCCCGTGCCACTGGCCACCATCATTTGCGACTGGTCCGGCGGCGCGACGAGCGTTCGGCCGAAGTTGTGGATCAGGTCCAATAGGTCCCACACGTCCACAGCCCCGTCGTTATTGAAATCGCACAGCGCATTGTAGCTGTCGTCGCCGATAACGACTCCGAAGGCCGGCTCGAACTCCAGCAGATCCAGCACGTCCACGGTGTCGGCGTTGTCGCCTTCGCGCCAGCAGTCCCCCCGGATGCGAACGCGGACGGTCACGCTGCCCGTGCCCTGGGCGGCACACAGGAGGGACTGGGAGGAGGCCGTGGCGGCGAAGATCATGGTCGCTTCTTCAACTGTGTTGACGGTTGGCGCGGTACCGGCCAGGTCGAGTGATTCAGCGCCATCGAGGGTAACAGGCAAGCCAGCCGTTTGGGCCCAAGAGTAACTCAACGGACTATATCCCAGGTTGTTCGTGACGGTCGCTTGCAGCGAGAATGTCTGCTGCTCGTAGACCTCGATGTCCTCGCCAGCGGCAACGGTCATGACCGCGGCCGGACTGCTGCCGACAGTAACGACGAAACTGCTGGTAGTCAGGCTAGCCTCGGCAATGTAGACGGGGAATGCCGGCCCCGGTCCCAGGACGCCTGCGAACGCGTTGTCCAGGCTGATCGTATACGTGTCGGCTTGCGCTGGCAGCGTGATCTGCCCGACCGCCAGCACAACGTCGGCCGGAGCCAGCCCCACGTTCGTCTGGACGCTCCCGCACGGCGACGGCGGGTTGGGGCTGATGCCATCGTTATGGATGGTGTTTTGCGCCCCGCCGATCTGAAGCAGATTCCCGTTGGCGTCCGGCTTCCCTCCAAAGCCGCCTGGGTGGTACCCCAGAGGCGGGGCGAAGGTGGCCGTACCGGTCACACTGTTGGCAGGCCGCTGGGCAACGCCGGTACCCGTGAGCACATCCACCCCGAAGGTGGCCAGACCGTAGTTGCCGTCGTTTGAGACAGTTCCCGTGATGCGATAGTTGACGGTCCCGCCGGGCGAGACGGTGGTGCAGGTCGTCGGCTCGATCTTGAACGTGACCGTCGCGGCGGGAAGGCTGGCTGCAAGGGTAAGTATTCCGACGATGGTCAGGATGCGAAGGACGAAAGGTTTCATTGCACGGTCTCCTGTAGTCAAATCAGTCAACGTCCCAGTTGCCTCTGAGTTTGCCGCAGTGCAGGCACTTGAAGACGTAGTACGTGCCGTACCACATCGCACGGGCTTCGGCTTCGTCGGAGGCGTCTTCCTTCCAAAGGTCGTGGCCGTCCGGGTCTGTCATCTCCAGGAACAGCGCCCGTCCCTTGCCATCCGGAGCGTTCTCGCAGAAGTCGGACGGCTCCCACACGCCCTGGTATTGCATGAAGTCATTGCAGTGTGTCAGCCAGACTTCTTCCTGGTTTGTGGCGATCTGCGGTGTCCGCCTGAGTTCGACCAAGGACGCCTCGGAGAAACCTTCGGGCAGGTACAGCTTGCCGGTCAGTTCGCTTCGCAGCCCCCGTTCACCGACCGTGCCGATCTCGGTATTGTGCACGAACTCGAACCGGCCAGCTCGGAGACAATTGACGCAGCCGATCTTGCCTTCTCTTGAGCCTCGCGGGATCTCCGGGCAAACCGACTGCTCCAGTTCGAAGCACGGACCTGTCCGGCCGCAGAGAGAACAGGGCTTGGTCTCGCCGGCGAAGTGGGCCATGTCGGCCAGGGGGCCGGCGAAGTATTTGAACTCCAGTGACTGCTCAGCGGGCGGCCGAGGCGGGAGCCCGGGCGACACAACGGAGACGACCTCGCAGCCGCTGCCGCCCTGCTTGTCTCCCGGTTGCGGCCAGGGGCCCATGTCGGCGTTCTTGAGGCTGGGGATGTCGAGTACCTTGGACTTCCATTCCTTGCACGGGATGCCCATGGCCGGCCAGTCGGGATCTCCAGGCAGACGCCAGGCGCCTTTCGGTGGTTCATCGAAAACGGGTACCGGGAGCAGCTCGATGTCTCTGAACTCACGCCAGTTGACGCGCGCGGCAACCCATTCGTCGACATAGGTTGTCGAGATGGCGTCCTGGTAGACGTGCTGATAGCCCAGCTGGTGTTTCAAAACGTACCGATCGCCATTCCCGAGACACCGGATCTCGCCGCAGATCAGGCATTGCCTGATCTCGGAGTCACCAGACCTACGATCGATGATATAGTTCGCCGAGTAAAACGTCCTGTGATCCTCAAGTTTCGCGCCTGTCAGGTCATAGACGTCACCGATAGCGAAACCTGTCAGGTGCTCCGCCAGCCGTGCCAACAAACGGCGATGGATGAAACCGATCACCAGCAGAAACGAACTGCCGATGCTTCTGCCAGGACGCAGCTGACGTACTCTAATATCGATAGGCCTCGGGTAGAGGTCACGGCGAACGCGACCGCAGCTGCGACAGTACAGCTTCCCGGATACGCTGTCACCCCACTCATTGTCAGCGTACACCCACCAGTCTTCCTTTCGCTTAAGAAGCTCGTAGATAACCATGGGCTCGATTCCCGCTCACTTTGTGATCAGAGTCTCTTGCATCTGCTTTCCAATCTGATCTACAAGTGCCCTGAATAGCGAAGTTCCGTTGGCCTTGTCAAAATCTTCCGTATAGTCCATCAGCAATTCCCAAGCATCCCTTCTGAGCTGCGGGTTGTCCTCGAACAACTTTTCCCAGGTATCGCCCTTCTGGCCACTCAGCTTTATCCCTTTTGCCGAGAGGACTCTCTGAAACCCATCGGTGAATTTCTTGTGCAGGGCCTTGGGCAAGGGAACGAGATTCGACAGTTCGTCCCAACCGCCCAAAAACTTCGGGAGGATATGGTGCATCTGCTCTTCGGCCTTCTTGGCGACGTTGCGTACCGTGGCGCCTACGCCTGACTTCGCAAAGCTCGCGGCCAGTCCACTGAAGGACTTGATCGCGATATCGAACCCCTTCCCTGCGGCGTAGTTGACGGCAGTGTCAATCACAGCCTGCAAGGCGACGGAGCGAAGGTCCGCACCAGCCACTATCTCTTCCACATATCCACGAATGGTCCGAGCGGTGTTGTAGGCGTTGTATGCCTGCAGCCCGTAGTCGGCAGTGGTCGAGAGTATGTCGAAGTAGGTCCACCGACCCGTCGAGTCCAGCTCTGTCAACGGTTGAGATCTTACATACTCGTACAGGTTCGCTGAATCAGCGTATTCGGCCGGATCCCTCTGCAGGAACCTCCCGTTGTACGCGTCGTACCCCCTCGCTCGGTAGTGGTACAGCACCAGCGTCGTCCGACCGGTAGTGGGGTCGCTGAGCTGGAAGTCCAGTGGTTGGCCGGTGAATCGGAATGGACTGATGCTGCTGGTGGCGCCGCTGCCTCCTGATCCAGTCCAGACGGCATCGAAGGCCCGGTAGTCCTCCAGGTTCACCTTGCCGTCGCCGTTGGAGTCGCAGATCCGGCCGGCCTCGCTGCACGGGGACTCCCCGCTGAAGGCTGCCTGGAAGATCAGGAAGTCCCGCAGGTCTACCTTGCCATCGTAGTTGAAGTCGCCGTAGCTGACCGCGCTCGGCCACGTGGCCATCCCGTATGCGTCGTAGCGGTAGCGCTCGACCACCGCCCCGCTGGCATCGGCCAGCCCGCTGACGCTGTAGAGGCTCGTCAGGAGGTAGTAGTACTCCTTGTCCTGGGCCGGGGTCGCGCCGGCCTCGTGCAGTACCACATGCTCATCGACGTAGGTGGGGCCGTGGATGTGGTAACGCTGCAGGCTGCCCGTGCCGCTGTACTCGGCCAGCACCGTCTCGCCGTCGTAGTAGAACAGCGTGGTCTGCCCGCCCTTGACCTGCTTGACCCGATGGCCCAGGGCGTCGTAGGTGTAGTCAGCCAGGACCGTCTCGCCCGCGTCCTGCTGGCCGTTGTGGTTGCCGTCGACAAAGACCCGCGTCAGACGGTTCTCGTAGTCGTAGGCGAACCCGTACCCGCTGCCGTTGCTCGTCAGGTTGCCGGCATCGTCATGGACCGGCGTCTGCAGGGGCTGTCCGGCCGTCGTGATGCCGGTATACTCGTTGACCTCATTGTGCTGGTAGGTGCTCTGGCGGCCCTGGCGATCGGTGTAGCCGGGAGCGTCCAAGGGCGATGGTGTTGCCAGCGCCGAACTGACGAGCGTCATCGCGATCAGGATGTGGGTGCAAACGCGTCTCATCTTCCTCTCTCTCTCGGAGTCTCCCATCGTTCAGAAAGACTGGAGATTCACCCAAACGTTCTCGAACCGCCACGCTTCCAGGTCTGTCCGGGGTATCCAGAAATACAGGCGTCCGCTGTCCCCCCACATCCACCCGGGACCGCCGACGCTGTCGAGTTGCAGCAACAGACGCCATTCACCAGTCGCCACGGGTGCGCTTTCTAGGTAGGCCGAAGTCCCGGCATCTTCTGACCCGAGGTCTGTGATCGGTGGCAACTCGCGTGGCATCGCAGACTGCAGCTCCTGCGGATGGCCCAGGAACCGGTGGTCCATTTCGCCTTCGCCGGCACCATGGACCCGCGACACCCACTCGGTATAGGAACCCGATGATATCGTCGTCTCGAGCGATTCAGTCGTCTCTCCTGCATCTTTCGGCTCAGGCAGTATCTGAGACAAGGTTTCTGCGCTCGGCAGGAACAGCACAGGTGCCAAACGCACCATGCGGACATCGAAACGGAACTGCGGAGGCAGTTCAGGAGGGGGTTCCCTCCGTCCTAGACCCACCTCGGATGTTTCTGTCAGCAGAACCCGCCAGTGCCCCCGATGCTCCATGCGAATCCCCCACGGCTGATTCTCGGCGTCGTAGAAGAAGCACATGTGGCCTCTATCCGGAAGGGGGATCTCCAACTTCACCCCGCGAGCCTCTGACAGACTCAACTGCGCCAGGAATGCCAGCGGCCGGCCGTCGGGCGAACGTGGCCACTCCAGGTCCAAAGGCAGATCTGGAAGACCACCCAGACGGGATGCACCCAGTGGAACCTGGCTGAGGGGCAACACGAGCCGACTGGCCGGCAATGAGCTTGAACCCAATCCGGGCAGCCCTCATCAGGACATCGACTGCCCCTGCGTCCAAGCCCCGAGCCTGAAGCTTCCTTCTGAGACCGGCTGGAGATGGCGAGCGAACACGCGCCCGTGATGGTGGCGCGACGGACGTCGCACCTTGGCTGGGTGTCGGCTCAGCCCTTCTGGTGAGCTCATTCATCAGTGCCTCCACAGGAGGTGGCCCCATCGCTGACCAATCGGGATCGCTCGGCAAGCGCAGGCCGCTTAGGGGCCGGTCCAGGACGGGGTACGGCAGCAACTCGAAGTCCTTGAACTCGCTCCAGTCAATCTTCTCCGCCAACCACTCATCCACGTACGTGTAGCAGATCTGATCGTGAAACACATGCCCCGAGCCCAGCTCGTGCCTCAGGAAGTACCGGTCGCCTTCGCTGTCGTAGCACGTCTCCCGACAATCCCGGCACTGGCAGATCCCAGACTCGATCGGCCGCCTGACGTTGATATAGTGCGCCGAGTAAAAGGTCCTGTACTTCGGCAGCCTCTTGCCCCCCATGTCGTACACGTCCCCAACCGCGAACCCAGTCATATACTCCCCGAGGCGATCCAGCAACCGCTGGTGAATGATCCCTATCCCTCTGCGATGCACATGGCCGATGCTCAGCCTAGCCCGTATGCTTTTCAGGTTCATGTCAACCGGGCGTGGGTAGAGATTCCGCCGAACGCCGTGACACACACTGCAAAACAGCCCTGTCCGGTCGTAGTAGCCGTCAGTAAAGGGCTGGTCCCTTTCCCCCCAGAACAGTTCGTAAATGACCATGGATCTGCCCCTCAGTCTAGTGCAGCGCCTCAGATCCTACTCAAAACGTTGTGTTTGACAAGATGCCATACTGCCTCGCAAACTGCTCCATGACTTTGTCAAAGATCGAAGTCCCATTGGCACCGTCAAACTCCTGCGCAGTAGTCCAGTAGGATCTCCTGGGCCCTCTGCAGACGCTCGGCTCCATACGTGGCATCTTCAAAGAACTTCTCCCAGGTGGCACCTGGTTCGCCGCTGAGTTTGAGCCCGGCATTAGCAAGGCGCCTGAGCAACTCACCGTGGAACTTCTCATGAAGGGCCTTTGGCAAGAGTTCAGTCAAGCCCTTGGGATCGCCTTGGAGGAATTTCGGCAAGACGTGATGCAAGGTCTGCCGCCATTTTTCCGGATCTAGGGGGTTGTTCGGCGAATTGTAGAAGCCTTCCTGATACCCTTGCGGCCGGCTAACCCCGTCCTTCAAGAACCTGACGATTTCCTGCCAAGCGGCGGTTCCCGCTGCTGGATCGACAGTGCCCGTCACTTGAATGGTGCAAATGGCCACGGACAGCGAAAGGCTATACGCTGCTGCCCGGCCAGCCACATACTGTGCCAGTTTCAGAACGCCTAAGGATATGCCAGCATCCTCGGCGTCCGCCTGCTCCACCTCAGGAACCGGCATTAGTAGAGCCAGACTCGCTCCCGTCGGATCGCGGGAGCACACCGGGTTAGACTTCACATACTCGTACAGGTTCATCGAGTCCTGGTAGAGCGCCGGATCTCCTTGTATCCAGCGCCCAAGGTAGGCCTCGTAGCCTCTTGCTCGGCAGTGGTACAGCACCAGCGTCGGCCGACCGGTGGCGTCGGTCAGCTGGAAGTCCAGCGGCTGGCCCGTGAATCGGAATGGACTGATGCTGCTGGTGGCGCCGCTGCCTCCTGATCCAGTGCAGACGGCATCGAAGGCCCGGTAGTCCTCCAGGTCCACCTTGCCGTCGCCGTTGGAGTCGCAGATCCGGCCCGCCTCGCTGCACGGGGCGTCCCCGCTGAAGGCTGCCTGGAAGATCAGGAAGTCCCGCAGGTCTACCTTGCCATCGTAGTTGAAGTCGCCGTAGCTGCACCGCGCTCAGCCACGTGGCCATCCCGTATGCGTCGTAGCGGTACCGTTCGACCACCGCACCGCTGGCATTGGCCAGCCCGCTGACGCTGTAGAGGCTCGTCAGGAGGTAGTAGTACTCCTTGTCCTGGGCCGGGGTCGCGCCGGCCTCGTGCAGCACAACATGCTCATCGACGTACGTCGGGCCGTGGATGTGGTAACGCTGCAGGCTGCCCGAGCCGCTGTACTCGGCCAGGACCGTCTCGCCGTCGTAGTAGAACAGCGTGGTCTGCCCGCCCTTGACCTGCTTGACCCGGTGGCCCAGGGCGTCGTAGGTGTAGCAGGCCAGCGTCGCCCCGGCCGGGTTCTTGACCTCCACCAGCTGGTTTTCGTAGTCGTAGGCCAGCTGATAGCCGTTCTCGTTGTGAGTGAGGTTGCCGGCCTCGTCATGAACCGGCGCCTGCATGCCTGCCCGTCCATCGTGATGCCCGTGTACTCGTTGACCTCGTTGTGCTGATAAGAGCTCTGCCGGCCCTGGCGGTCGGTGTAGCCGGGCACCCGTAACGGTGCGGGGGTCGCCCTTGCCGAGGCAGCCGTCGTCATCGCGATCAAGACGCAGGAGCACAAGCACTTCATACGTCTGGCCTCATTCCTCAGTCCACACATATGGTCACTCGGACCGCGCTATCTCACTGCAGAATCGGCAGGGCCCCGCTTCTCAACTAGAACCATACTTCCGAATTCGGGCGTAAGTCTAGGTTACGCAGCTTGGGACGAACTTTCATCAGCGCTCGTGCCACCTTCTCTGTCACACACGAAACGAACCCGAGACGCTCGATCCGAAAGAGATCAGACCCATCCCACATGTCTTCGTAGATGTAGATCCCCTTGCACCCTTTCAGTCCCTCCTTGGGATCTTGACTCCACTCAGCCTTACTTCGTTCATCATCTATCGGGCCGCCGTTGCCTTGTATGAACAAGGCGTGGTATCCATGTATGGTTATGGGCACGACGGGGTGCCTCAGGACCGCGGGATGGGGCCTGTACCCCGTCGCCGACACCGACTCCAGCACATCCAGGATCCGTTGTGAAACGAGAAGGACCCGGTGATCGGCCGACATGATGTCACCAGGCTTGTCCCCAGACGCCGAGCTGACCTCGAACTCCAGGGGCCCGTTCGGCAGCCCCTTCCCGCGGTACAGTTCTTCCCACGGCAGTTCCATCTCATCGTCGCGATGAGCATACAGCCAGCTTCGAGACACACCGTCGGTGATGTAGTAAAAATCCATGCCACACCTCCTTTAGAACCACAAGAGCTCTTTCGCGAAATCGAACAGCGGGTTCTTGGCAAGCCTAGCTGCTTCGTCCAATAGCTGAGTAATGCTGGCGTCCGGGTGTACCGTAAGGAACTCGCCCCACACCTTGTTGTACAGGGCGCTCCACCCCTGCTGCTCCGGGCCGACCTCGACCGTAAACAGAGGGTTATCCGGGTTTATCCCGAGTTTGAGGAACTCCTCGCGGAACTTCTGCGGAAATACGTGATGCACCTGCAGCGCCTCGTCCTTGGCCTTTAGTGCCCCCCTCTCGCCGTACCGGAACAACTCATATGCCTTTCTGTAATCGCGTCCAGCTTCGTTGAAGGGCTCTTTGAGCTTCGATGCCACCCTTAGGTAAAAGTCTACCCCATCCTGTCCCATCTTCTCGCTTAGCTCAAGAGCTTCCGCCTCCAGCTTCTCCGACGTATTGATCACGTCGACGAATTCTTTCACCGAGAGCCTGACGGATTCGCTAACGGCAGCATCTTCCGCTTCCGCCTTCTCCTCCTCAGGGTCCGGCATTAGCCATAGCGATGCACATGCTCCCGTCGGATCGTTGGAATACGTAGGATGGGACTTCACGTACTCAAACAAGTTCATCGAGTCCTGGTAGAGTGCCGGGTCTCCTTGCATCCAGCGCCCAAGGTAGGCTTCGTAGCCTCTTGCTCGGCAGTGGTACAGCACCAGCGTCGTCCGACCGGTAGTGGGGTCGCTGAGCTGGAAGTCCAGCGGCTGGCCCGTGAACCGGAATGGACTGATGCTGCTGGTGGCGCCGCTGCCTCCTGATCCAGTCCAGACGGCATCGAAGGCCCGGTAGTCCTCCAGGTCCACCTTGCCGTCGCCGTTGGAGTCGCAGATCCGGCCGGCCTCGCTGCACGGGGACTCCCCGCTGAAGGCCGCCTGGAAGATCAGGAAGTCCCGCAGGTCTACCTTGCCATCGTAGTTGAAGTCGCCGTAGCTGACCGCGCTCAGCCACGCGGCCATCCCGTATGCGTCGTAGCGGTACCGTTCGACCACCGCACCGCTGGCATTGGCCAGCCCGCTGACGCTGTAGAGGCTCGTCAGGAGGTAGTAGTACTCCTTGTCCTGGGCCGGGGTCGCGCCGGCCTCGTGCAGCACAACATGCTCATCGACGTACGTCGGGCCGTGGATGTGGTAACGCTGCAGGCTGCCCGAGCCGCTGTACTCGGCCAGGACCGTCTCGCCGTCGTAGTAGAACAGCGTGGTCTGCCCGCCCTTGACCTGCTTGACCCGATGGCCCAAGGCGTCGTAGGTGTAGCAGGCCAGCGTCGCCCCGGCCGGGTTCTTGACCTCCACCAGCCGGTTTTCGTAGTCGTAGGCCAGCTGATAGCCGTTCTCGTTGTGAGTGAGGTTGCCGGCCTCGTCATGAACCGGCGCCTGCAGTGCCTGCCCGTCCATCGTGATGCCCGTGTACTCGTTGACCTCGTTGTGCTGATAAGAGCTCTGCCGGCCCTGCCGGTCGATGTAGCCGGCCACGTCACCGCGCCGGTTGCCTAGCAGGTCGTAGGCGAAGGTCTCGCTGCCGTTGCCGGTCCGATCGTTGGCGACCGTCACCCGGTTCAGGGCGTTATGGGTGTAGGTGGTATTGGCGCCCAGGCGGCTGTCGCCGGCGGCTGACGAAAGGCCGACCTGTGTGGGCGCTGCCGGCACGGTAACGGCCACCAGCGCTGCCACCAGAATGTCCATACACACTCGCATCATCTGCTATCCGTCTCAGTAAGGCCTGTCACCGCTGTCCTTCGTGTTCCCGGCTCCCGACGGAGACGAGGAACGTCCCTGATCTGCCATTGATCCGCCTTTGTCCTCACCCGCCACCCTTCCCAGGTCGTAGACGCTCAAGAACAGCCAGCAACGTCTCGGGATTACACCGATCGGGTCTGAACCCCGGCCAATCTGGCACTTGCCGCTTGAAGTACTCCCAGACGGGGTCAGCAATCTGAGACCGCCTGCGGGCCGCGTCAAGCCGCACCCGAAGCACATACCGTGTAACGGACAACGCAAAAGGCCGCTGCCGCAGGAACTCATCGTCCCAGCAGACTGTGTCACCGAGCACCTCGTACCCAGGCCGCGCCTCCGGGGAATACCGAAGAGCCCTGAGGGCCGTGACATTCTGATCGAGTTCAGCGCACAACCTCACGTGCATCTCGGAAACCTGCTCGTCGTAAGCCTTTAGCAAGGCATGCCTATCGCAACGCTCGGGTCTGAACCCCGGCCAGTCCGGGACACGGCTTCTGAAGTACTCCCAAAGCGGATCCGAGATCGCGGTGGCTGACCTCGCCGCCTCAAACCGAGCACAGAAGATGCGTCTCAGGAACGTCCAGCTCATTCGTTTTGTAAGTCTTAGGTCTCTCATCATCCCAGAAGACATAATCGCCCGGGTAATCGTAACGTGGCATGGCCTCCGGAACGTGCTTGAGCGCGCGGAAGGCTTCTACGTCCCGATCCAGCCGTCGCAGCAATTTGTCATCATTCATCGAACTGTTTCCATAGCGTACCAGTGACACTCCCGAAGACCGGGGGGTCTTCCCTTGATAGTTGCTCTACTTGGTGAGCCCCTCCAAGGTGTCAAAAACGATCTCGAAAATCGGCGGCGGTCCGCCCGACACCAGCTTCACCAGCCCTCCGCGGTATGTCTCGCCTCTCTCGATCAATCTCATGAGCATTTCGGCTCGCGCGACATTCTGCACGGGCCCAGTGTTCACAACGACAAATGTCGCCCCACCCTGGGCCGCCATATCAAGGATGCCATCGCGGACGGCATCGAATTGGCGGTACATGCTAAAGGGATCGCCTTCACTGAATAGCCCTCCTAGTTCCACGTTTACAACGCCACCCCTGACCTCGGCGGTGGCTCCTATACCCTTGCTGCCAATGTCACGGAACAACGATTGCACTGCTTCTGGCTCGCGCGAGAGAGCGAGGCCCCCCGCCAGTCTTGCCAGCGCCGGCGCCAATCCCTGTACGGCGGCGGCGGAAGCACCTCCGAAAATCATATCGCCTACGGCGTTGGTCACAAGCCTGTTGATAGCATCCTCTTGCCGGAAGAGGGGATCTTGCAACAACGTGTCGGTAGTGCCAGCCATAAGGCCGGCCACCGCTCCCATTGCTATGATCCCCGCCCCTGAAACGAAAGCAAGGGAAGCACCACCCCCTGCCATCAAACCCACACCGAGACCCCTAGCCGGGTCCTCCCCCATAATCCCGTAGATGAGCATCCCCAGGACACCGGACCCTATGGTGGTCACTGCCATCGTCTCGTCCAGACTCATCCGCCCAGACGGATCGCGTCGACCTAACGGGTTGCCGCGCATCGCCAGATAGAGGTTGCAGCTGTCGGCATACTCGGCTGGGTCGTGCTGAAGGAACCGCCCATCGTAGGCGTTATACTCCCTACCCCTGAAGTGACACAGCACCAGCGTCGGCCGACCGGTGGTGGGGTCGCTGAGCTGGAAGTCCAGTGGTTGGCCGGTGAACCGGAACGGACTGATGCTGCTGGTGGCGCCGCTGCCTCCTGATCCGGTCCAGGCGGCATCGAAGGCGCGGTAGTCCTCCAGGTCCACCTTGCCGTCGCCGTTGGAGTCGCAGATCCGGCCAGCCTCGCTGCAGGGGGACTCCCCGCTGAAGGCTGCCTGGAAGATCAGGAAGTCCTGCAGGTCCACCTTGCCATCGCCGTTGAAGTCGCCGTAGCTGACCGCGCTCAGCCACGCGGCCATCCCGTACGCGTCGTAGCGGTACCGTTCGACCACCGCCCCGCTGGCATCGGCCAGCCCGCTGACGCTGTAGAGGCTGGTCAGGAGGTAGTAATACTCATGGTCCTGGGCCGGGGTCGCGCCGGCCTCGTGCAGCACCACGTGCTCATCGACGTAGGTCGGGCCGTGGACGTGGTAGCGCTGCAGGCTGCCCGTGCCGTTGTACTCGGCCAGCACCGTCTCGCCGTCGTAGTAGAACAGCGTGGTCTGGCCGGCCTTGACCTGCTTGACGCGGTGGCCCAGGGCGTCGTAGGTGTAGTCAGCCAGGACCGTCTCGCCCGTGTCCTGCTGGCCGTTGTGGTTGCCGTCGACGAAGACCCGCGTCAGGTGGTTCTCGTAGTCGTAGGCGAACCCGTAGCCGCTGCCGTTGCTCGTCAGGTTGCCGGCATCGTCATGGACGGGCGCGCCGGTCTGGCTGCCCACCGTGACGCCGGTGTACTCGTTGACCTCGTTGTGCTGGTAGGTGCTCTGCCGGCCCTGGCGGTCGGTGTAGCCGGGTACGTAGACCGGTGTAGGCATCGCCAACGTCCAATTGGCGAGCGATGTCGCGATCAGGATGTGGGACCACAGCCAATTCATACGCTTACACCTATGCGCGGGGCAGCCCCCGCCTCAAGGCATACAGCAGCTTTAATCGCACCTGACCAGCGTGTCCAGCGACGCAACGTCTCGCACGCAGCACCGCACCCCTGCCTAGCGCGGCTCGTCCTCGGTAGTGTTCACCCCATCTTCCTTCTGGCTCTTCACGAGCGCCCGCCGCTCCGCGTAGGACAGGAGGACACCGACCCCAAGCAGGGCTGCTCCGCACGCAGCATCGCCCATAGCCCGAGTTGCATTCTGCTGATGCCAATGAAGCAGTGCGAATGCAATCTCTCCCAGCCCGATCCAACGGAGCACCCGCCCAAGCACTCCAGCGCCGCGCCATGGCACCCCGCTTGACGACGTTCGGACAATAGGTACGCCTTGATCTTCGCAGGCAGCCTCAATCGTCGACACAAGCGAGCGGGAGGGCACTCTACTATGGAAGGCGGCGTCTAGGAGAGCAACCTCGCGGGACTGAAAGCGTAGCCGGATGTGGCACCGAGGCATCTCGGGGGGTCCGGGTTTTCTGACGCAGGTTACAACGGCCACCCGTAACGCTGCCCATGGAAGGCGGACTCTGCGGGCAAACATGGCGAGGACGATCCCCTGCCCAGAGATTCGGACCCCCAGAGGATAGACGAGAGCCATCCACATGCACAGTCCTGTCACCGAGAGTGCAAACGCATACAGGGCCACGATAGGAAGCCAGCTCTGGGCACCGAGTTGCGGTGATCTCAGGCGGGGACAGACCCCTGCGAGCAGGACGGGAAGCCCCAGCCCCATCGCAATCGCGGTCCCATTCACTATGAGGACATGGGGACTGCGCCAAAAGACCATTTCGCCGTCGCGAGGCGCACGCTCCATGCGCATTTCCGCCATACCACTCTCCATTTCTGGATCATCAGTTCCTTACCACGTCGAACGTCTCGTCGATGATAGTCCCTGTGAATGTCTGGGCCGCCGACGCTGCAACATCATACCACTTGTCTGAGGTTTCGAATGGAGTCTCACCCTTCGCCCAGGAGGCGAACGCCCCTATAATAATGCCGGTGACCGCCTTCACACCAACTCGGCCCCATTTGACATCTCCAGTGGTCAGGAGATCGCTCATGATCTGCCCAGCGGCCCCGCCAATCGCTGGGCCGACAGCCGGAACTGCGTCGAGAGCGCCCTGGATGAACGAAGCCACGTACAGCATGCTTCAGCTGGAACCTCGTCATGTCCGGCGACGACCCGTATGTCGCCATAATACCTGGGGTGTCAATGGCAGCACCGATTAGTCCTCCCAGCGCCATGGCTACGACCGTCTCAGACGTGGAGAACCGCCCGTCCGGGTCGACATAGGCACTCGGACTGGATCGGCAGTATTGGTAGAGGTTGAAGGCGTCAAGATGTCGAGCCTGTATCCCTGCCGGGTACCCGGTTCCCGGCGTCCCCAGATAGGACAGACACAGCACGCGGTGGTCAACGCCCGCTCTGACGAGCGGGCCGTAGAGAGCCCATGGGCCCCGCGTCAACCCTTGGCGAACCATATCGGACAGGACGCACCGCTGATCGTCACGCGACAGACCCGCTCGCGCGAGTCGGTACGTCGGCTTCCACGAGCGCGGCAGGGTCTTTCTGTAGGAACGTCCCATTGTACGCGTCATATGCCCTCGCCCGATACTGGTATAGCACCAGCGTAGGCCGGCCCGACGCATCGGTCAGCTGGAAGTCCAACGGCTGGCCCGTGAATCGGAATGGACTGATGCTGCTGGTGGCGCCGCTGCCTCCTGATCCAGTCCAGGCCGCATCGAACGCCCGGTAGTCCTCCAGGTCCACCTTGCCGTCGCCGTTGGAGTCGCAGATCCGGCCCGCCTCGCTGCACGGGGCGTCCCCGCTGAAGACCGCCTGGAAGATCAGGAAGTCCCGCAGGTCTACCTTGCCATCGTAGTTGAAGTCGCCGTAGCTGACCGCGCTCAGCCACGTGGCCATCCCGTATGCGTCGTAGCGGTACCGCTCGACCACCGCCCCGCTGGCATCGGCCAGCCCGCTGACGCTGTAGAGGCTGGTCAGGAGGTAGTAATACTCGTGGTCCTGGGCCGGGGTCGCGCCGGCCTCGTGCAGCACCACGTGCTCATCGACGTAGGTCGGGCCGTGGATGTGGTAACGCTGCAGTTGCCCCGAGCCGCTGTACTCAGCCAGCACCGTCTCGCCGTCGTAGTAGAACAGCGTGGTCTGCCCGCCCTTGACCTGCTTGACCCGATGGCCCAAGGCGTCGTAGGTGTAGCAGGCCAGCGTCGCCCCGGCCGGGTTCTTGACCTCCACCAGCTGGTTTTCGTAGTCGTAGGCCAGCTGATAGCCGTTCTCGTTGTGAGTGAGGTTGCCGGCCTCGTCATGAACCGGCGCCTGCAGCGCCTGCCCGTCCATCGTGATGCCCGTGTACTCGTTGACCTCGTTGTGCTGATAAGAGCTCTGCCGGCCCTGGCGGTCGGTGTAGCCGGGCACCCGTAACGGTGCGGGGGTCGCCCTTGCCGAGGCAGCCGTCGTCATCGCGATCAAGACGCAGGAGCACAAGCACTTCATACGTCTGGCCTCATTCCTCAGTCCACACATATGGTCACTCGGACCGCGCTATCTCACTGCAGAATCGGCAGGGCCCCGCTTCTCAACTAGAACCACACTTCCGAATTCGGGCGTAAGTCTAGGTTACGCAGCTTGGGACGAACTTTCATCAGCGCTCGTGCCACCTTCTCTGTCACACACGAAACGAACCCGAGACGCTCGATCCGAAAGAGATCAGACCCATCCCACTTGTCTTCGTAGATGTAGATCCCCTTGCACCCCTTCAGTCCCTCCTTGGGATCCTGACTCCACTCAGCCTTACTTCGTTCATCATCTATCGGGCCGCCGTTGCCTTGTATGAACAAGGCGTGGTATCCATGTATGGTTATGGGCACGACGGGGTGCCTCAGGACCGCGGGATGGGGCCTGTACCCCGTCGCCGACACCGACTCCAGCACATCCAGGATCCGTTGTGAGACAAGAAGCACTCGCTGATCGGCCGACATGATATCACCGGGCTTGTCGCCCCGGTCCGAGCCGACTTCAAACTCCAGGGGCCCGCTCGGCAGCCCCTTCCCGCGGTACAGTTCTTCCCACGGCAGTTCCATCTCATCGTCGCGATGAGCATACAGCCAGCTTCGAGACACACCGTCGGTGATGTAGTAAAAATCCATGCCACACCTCCTTTAGAACCACAAGAGCTCTTTTCGCGAAATTGAACAGCGGGTTCTTGGCAAGCCTGAGCTGCTTCGTCCAATCACTGAGTAATGCTGGCGTCCGGGTGTACCGTAAGGAACTCGCCCCACACCTTGTTGTACAGGGCGCTCCACCCCTGCTGCTCCGGGCCGACCTCGACCGTAAACAGAGGGTTATCCGGGTTTATCCCGAGTTTGAGGAACTCCTCGCGGAACTTCTGCGGAAATACGTGATGCACCTGCAGCGCCTCGTCCTTGGCCTTTAGTGCCCCCCTCTCGCCGTACCGGAACAACTCATATGCCTTTCTGTAATCGCGTCCACTTCGTTGAAGGGCTCTTTGAGCTTCGATGCCACCCTTAGGTAAAAGTCTACCCCATCCTGTCCCATCTTCTCGCTTAGCTCAAGAGCTTCCGCCTCCAGCTTCTCCGACGTATTGATCACGTCGACGAATTCTTTCACCGAGAGCCTGACGGATTCGCTAACGGCAGCATCTTCCGCTTCCGCCTTCTCCTCCTCAGGGTCCGGCATTAGCCATAGCGATGCACATGCTCCCGTCGGATCGTTGGAATACGTAGGATGGGACTTCACGTACTCAAACAAGTTCATCGAGTCCTGGTAGAGTGCCGGGTCTCCTTGCATCCAGCGCCCAAGGTAGGCTTCGTAGCCTCTTGCTCGGCAGTGGTACAGCACCAGCGTCGTCCGACCGGTAGTGGGGTCGCTGAGCTGGAAGTCCAGCGGCTGGCCCGTGAACCGGAATGGACTGATGCTGCTGGTGGCGCCGCTGCCTCCTGATCCAGTCCAGACGGCATCGAAGGCCCGGTAGTCCTCCAGGTCCACCTTGCCGTCGCCGTTGGAGTCGCAGATCCGGCCAGCCTCGCTGCAGGGGGACTCCCCGCTGAAGGCTGCCTGGAAGATCAGGAAGTCCTGCAGGTCCACCTTGCCATCGCCGTTGAAGTCGCCGTAGCTGACCGCGCTGAGCCACGCGGCCATCCCGTACGCGTCGTAGCGGTACCGTTCGACCACCGCCCCGCTGGCATCGGCCAGCCCGCTGACGCTGTAGAGGCTGGTCAGGAGGTAGTAATACTCATGGTCCTGGGCCGGGGTCGCGCCGGCCTCGTGCAGCACCACGTGCTCATCGACGTAGGTCGGGCCGTGGACGTGGTAGCGCTGCAGGCTGCCCGTGCCGTTGTACTCGGCCAGCACCGTCTCGCCGTCGTAGTAGAACAGCGTGGTCTGGCCGGCCTTGACCTGCTTGACGCGGTGGCCCAGGGCGTCGTAGGTGTAGTCAGCCAGGACCGTCTCGCCCGTGTCCTGCTGGCCGTTGTGGTTGCCGTCGACGAAGACCCGCGTCAGGTGGTTCTCGTAGTCGTAGGCGAACCCGTAGCCGCTGCCGTTGCTCGTCAGGTTGCCGGCCTCGTCATGGACCGGCGTCTGCAGGGGCTGTCCGGCCGTCGTGATGCCGGTGTACTCGTTGACCTCATTGTGCTGGTAGGTGCTCTGGCGGCCCTGGCGGTCGGTGTAGCCGGCTGCGTCACCGCGGCGGTTGCCCAGCAGGTCGTAGGCGAACGCTTCGCTGCCGTTGCCGGTCCCGTAGTCGGCCCCCGTCACCCGGTCCAGGTTGTCGTAGCCGTAGGTGGTATTGCTGCCCAGCCGGGCATCGCCGCCAATGGTTGCCGTCTGGCGATTGCCGTTGGCATCGTACGTGTAGACGTACTGGTCCAGCAGCGTGGTGGTCGAACCGACCACGCTCTTGTTGGCCAGCTGGACCTGGCGGCGGTGGACATCCAGGCCCACCTCGTAGCGGACGTGCGTAGCCGCACCGGCGGCCGTGGTGGTGATCTCCCGGCTGGTGACGTTCCGCCCGGCGTAGGTGTAGGTGGCCAGCGGGGTGTAATCGCCGCCGTCGACCTCTCGGGCGATGCAGGTCGTCTGGCCCAGGTCGTCGTAGACGTAGCCCAGGCTGACCCCCACACCCGCGGGGTAGGTCAGTTGCAGCCGTTCGCCGCTGGCGTAGAACGTAGAGTCGATCTCCCGGGCTACGCCGTCGACCGTCTGGGTGACGGAGGTCACCTGGCCGAAGGCGTTGCAGGCGAACTCGCTCTTGTTGGTAGCCGCGGCGACGGTGTCGGTATCCATCCAGGCGGTCTTCATCCAGCCGGCGGGGTAGTAGGTGAAGGATTCTTTGAGCACGGCTGGGTCTGACGCACTGGCCTGAACGGTCTTGGTCAGCGGCTGGCCCCGCCAGTTGTTGGTGTAGGTGGTCACCTGGCTGCGCGGATCGGTGCGGCTGGTCATGTGGCCGGCGCCATCGTAGGCGTAGGTGTAACCGTGGCCGTCGGGGAAGGTGATGCCTGTCCGATGGTCCGCCAAGTCGTAGGCGTAGGTGGTCGTCTCGGTGTGGCTGTCCCCGTCGTCCGTGGTCTGGGTATCCAGTCGGCCGAGCTGGTCGTAGTGCAGGTCGGTCGTGCGGGCCAGGCCGCCGGCATCCTCGACCATCTGCGTCTGGTCGCCGAAATGGTTGAACTGGTACAGGGTGATGAACTGCTTGGGGTTTACGACCGTGGTGCAATGGCCCAGGCCGTCGTAGCCGTAGGTGGTGGTCAGGTCATCCGCCGTCGTCCTTCCCTTGGCGGTCTCGGAGGTCTTGCGGCCCAAGCCGTCGTAGCCGTACTCGAACACCTGCTGGCTGATGTCCGCGCCGCTGGGATCGGTCAGGCCGGGATTCGTGATGGTCTTGGTGCCCACCTGGCCGTCGCCCGGCGAACCGATGGGCTTGTAGACCAGGTCCTGGGTATTGCCGTTGGGGTCGGTGATCTTCTTCGCCCGGCCCAGGCCGTCGTAGTCGTACGTGGTGGTGCGGTCCGTACCGGTATAGCCGCCGTGGGTCGTCACGGTCTTGGGCCGCTCGCTGGCGGAATCGTAGGTGTAGTTCGTGACCCGGTTCAAGGCTGCCGAGGGAGGGGCCTGATCGGCCGGATCAGGCAGCGGTCCCGGGTCCCCCATTTGTGCCTGCCACCCAAGCCGATCGAACGCGTCGTACGTCCAGCGCTGCTGGGTGAGGGCCTCGCCTGTCCCCCCGTCCCGCTCCACCTGGCAGATCTTGTGTCCCCGGCTGTCGTAGAGGCTGTCAACCTGGAGGTTCAGCGAATGGTCCAGCTCGTAGCGCAGTTCCTGGTACTGCCGGCCGGCGGCGTCGCAGGAGAAGGTTGAGACGTATTCCTCAACAACAGTCTCGCTACAGATCCCATCGTTGTCGATCTCATGGCGTATCGCATCCTCTTTTTGGCACGTCAGGTTGCCCCGGCCGTCGTACCCGTAATATGTCGTGGAGGACAGAATGGCGGTTCCCGTACCACTGCCCAGAGTCCAGTTGGCATCCGCCCAGACCAGCACATGTTCAGTTAGTCGCCGGCCTTGCCCATCATAGCCATAGCTGGTCTCAGCGCCGTAGTCTGAGGAAACACCGAGCCTGCGCCGCTCGTCCAATAGGTTGCCGAAGTAGTCCCAACCCCTCTCGCAGATACGGTCAAGGCTGTCGTCTGTCGTGTCCTGCCAGCCTGGAGCGCGGCTGTCCTGGCAGGCCCCCGGTGTGGCCAGTTCTCGCGTCCGGTATGCCCGCCCCAGCGCGTCATAGTCCATCCGCGTGTCCGACAGGACCGTTCCATCCACCTCAACGTACTGCCGGGTGACCTGGCCCGCGCCGTCGTACTCGTAGTGGGTCACCACGTCAGCTGCCTGGGCGAGCTGCCCACAGGGCAGCCGCGTTCAGCAGGAAGCATCCGACCAGCCGCTGCACGGTTATGATTTTCATTGGATCAGCTCCCCTTGCGAGTTTCTGTCAGGCGCCGGTTATAGGGATCGTAGGTGTAATCGGTTTCGTGGCCGCATGCCGGGCAGCCTTGGGTAATCCTGGTACGCAGGTTGCCCGCGTCGTCGTATTCGTAGGTATTGGTGAGCTTCTCGCCGCCGTAGTAATCGACCTGCACGATCTGCCCTCGGCCGTCGCGGGTGATCTGCTTGGACCGTCCATCCGGCCATCTCACCTTCACCAGCCGGTCCTGCCGGTCATACCAGTACTGGGTGGTGTACGTCTTCGTGGAATCGTTCTGAGACGACACCTGCTTGCTGGTCAGACGCCCGTAGGTGTCATACCCATACACCGTATCGATCCAGTTGGCTGGCGAGTCCTTCGTGAACGATCCAGGATTGTCCGCCACGTGGATCTTCCAGAGCATTCCATTCAAGTACTCGAACTTGGTCTGCTGGACCACGTTGCCGGAGGGTTCGTCGCCGCCCGTAACAGCCGTAGCGTAGGTGCAGGTGGACTGCACCAGGCCGTTGGAGTCGTAGTCCGTCTGGTGGGCATAGTTGTCCGGATCGATCTCCAGCCTCTTCTGGCCGAAGGCGTTGTGGTTGTAGAGCCAGGTTGCGGCCGACGGTTCGCCCTCAATCACGTCGTAGTCCTCGACCGTCTTGCTGGAGACATTGTCGCCATCATACGTATAGGTTGTCGTCGAGCCATTGACCCCGCTAGGCCATGAAGGATCAGGCGTACCGCGGGTGTAGGTCGATACCTTGCGACGGTCCTTGAATTGCCTGCCGCCGATGGTAATGGTCAGGTAATCCCACGCCTGGGCCTGTTGCTCATCGCAGAACACGCCGCCCAACGGCGGGTCTATCTGCCAGGCAAGACAATCGCTCACCTCGTCGTATCCCACGTCGTATCCATAGATGGTCGTTGCCCCATTGCGGCTCATGTCGATCTGCATGCCCTTCTGCCAAGGGCCCCAGACGTACTCGTTGGTCGGCCCTATGAAGTAGACTCTGCGTGTAGTCGCCGTAGCATATCCAGTTGTGGCGGTCTGCTGCGAGCGGCTCCACCTTCCCACCGCTTAAGACCCCCGGGGGCGGGGCCAGAAACGTCTGCAGGATGTTCCAGCCGAAATTCGCGTCGTACTGCGTGTACTCCGCCACCGGCACACCCGTGTCGTTCGGCGGCGGCGTCTTGATCACGCATCGGCCGATCCAGCAATCACCCCAGTACTGATAGAAGAACGTGTCCGGGGCTATGGTCTCAGGGGTCCAGCTGGCCGGCGGATTGCAGTAGTCGAAGGTCGTCGTGGATACCGGCCCCGTGCCGCCGTCGCCGGTCTGCAGGTCATGGAACTCGTCCATCTGGACGACCTCGACATTCAGGTTGAACGTACGACGGACCAGCTGGTACTGGTTGCTCGTGCCGTCATCGTCCACGTAAAACTTCGCGTCCATCGTATAGGTGTAGGTGTCCAGCTGGTCCGGCGGTGGCGGCGACGTGTCGCTGTACTCGTAGTCAGCGACCAGCTGCGGAGCGGCCCCGCGGTACCGCTGCTTCAGCCGGCCTTTGTCATCGTAGATGAATCCTGCCAGGACATTCCCGCCTGCGTCCTTGACGGTCTTGAGCTTGCCGTCGTAAGCCTCTGGCGGATCGTGTGGCTCATACCACTCGTACGCCCGGACAGTCTCGCCTGAATAGCCCGTGCAGGACAGCAGCGTGCCGCCTATTTCCGGATCGTCAGATGGCGCGAACGTCGCCGTAATCGTGCGCGACTCGGTACTCGTGCCACCCGGGGCAATTCCTGAGCCGGTCACAGTCAGACTGCAGCGGCCCGGCAGGGTCGCCGTTAACGTAGGAGTGGCTGTAGTCGATGACGTTATTGGTAGTGACATCGCATTGTTCGGCCAATCGACCGGTGTAAATATCGCCGCCGTCGTAATCGTACGATCGGACAAGCGGGTAGTCCTGGACGCTGCCACTCATGAGTCCGGCATAGACCCCCTCCAACTTCAATCTGTAGAGGGTCGGGTCGCTGACGTTGTCCGCCCACACAGGCACATAAACGTAAATCAGTCCACTGTCACGCTCGCCTATGCCCAGGTACGTCCCCGACATGTCCGTCGTCCATTGCGAGTTGGGAATATCATCGGTAGCAAACCAGACCCCATGCACGTTCAGGGTGACAAACGTGCCCGACGGCCAACCTTCCTCCGGCGGTTCCCCGAACAGGTGGATTACCGCATCGTTGGCTTGCGTACAGGCAAGCGGTGCGGGCCACGTTGAAACGATCCGGACCTACGCGTATCGACGGCAGCGCCGCATTCATGTCCTTGACCACCCGCGTGCCGATCACGTCGGCCTCGGCGGATTTGTCATCGACCTTGGCGAACGACGGCGGCACGCATTCATCCTTCAGACCCGAGGCCTGCAGGGCCCAGTCATTCGTTTGCTCGCCCAAGTCGGCCCCTACCTGAACCACGCTCGTGCGGCCGTAGTTGAGTTTATCGCCGGAAGGGGCGGCAAGGTCGCAATCTCCCACCCAACTCAGTACGTGGAGCGTCAGGGTCACCTTGCGGCCGCCCAGGTCCTCCAGTCGGCGGCCCTCCTTCAGCCGGACCGTCACGCAATCAGGCTTGTAGGCCATCACGGGTATCCGGAGGGCACATGGAACCTTTGTGTCCGAGTCCTCCCCCAAGAAGATCATCGGCCGCCCATTGCAAAGGACGCAGTCGTTGAGGTAGTAACACTGCGATTGCTGGGACCCGTCGTCCACGTAGTCGCGCAGCCAGAAACTGACACGTACGTCGAAGACAGACTCGTCGTATGTCGCCGTAAGCCAGAATAGCGCCCCTACACGGCCGTCCGCATCCTGTTCCGGCAACTCCCCCGTCGTGATGTTGATCTGGTAGCGCGCCGAAGCGACCGGTGGCCGAGCGCCCATGGCGACCTCTACGGGAATATAGCGCAGGGCATCCAATCCCTCCCAGGGTTCCAGCTTCGCCTTGATGTCGAGCGGGGCCATGCTGTAGTCCCAGGGGCTGGCAGCCGAGTAGCTATCCAGGTACAGCGGGGCGTTTTCAATATCACAAGATGTGTAACTCGGATCATTGATCAGCCAGCCCTGGTAGTACCACGACGCAAAGGCCCTGTACGGCTCGCACTCGTCACAGTTCACCCCGTCCGGGCCTAACTCACCCTTGCACCACGACCCTGGGGCCATCGGCAAACTCCTCTCGTATTGGCCGCAAGCAGCGCTATTTGTATAAACGCTCGTATAACAGTCTCCCCCGCCGCACCCAGAGTTGAAGATCGGCGGCGCGTAGATTCCCCATCCGGGCCTGGTCACCCAAGGCGACAGCAGTACACCCACCACCACGATCACTCGCACACCCCTGTTGCTCATCGGCCATCTCCTTGTCTGCTGCCCGCTACACCTGATGACGCTGATGCATCCGCGCCGCCCGCAACTGCCGACTGCGTTGTCTGCCAGCGGAATCTTCCCGATCTCGGCCAGTCTCGGGGCCAGGCCTGCGACATCGGCGCGCTCGGTCGGCTGGCAGGCCCGCTGGCTGCCACCCGCCGCGCCGTCCCGGCCTTCGATGTGTATGCCCACAGGTTTGCGTAGGAGTCGTTCCTGGTTTGTCCGGCGGTCGACAGCCGCGGCGGCCCGGTTGCCCCTGCTGGTTGACTGGCAAGTCGGCTCGCAGCACTCCGCATCAGCATCCTGGCTGTTGCAGCGCTGCCCCCAACCCGGACATCCGGCCTGGACGGGGCTACCTCCCCCGGCTGGCTTGCCGGAGCACTCGCGGTGGCTAGCGTCCCCTTCCGCACCCTCGGCACATCCAGCCATGGCCTCCTGCGCGGCGATAGGCTGATCGCCTGCGAGGCCCCCGCCGGTCGAGTACCCGCCGGCTGAGTAGAAGGCCGACTGGCAACCACCTGCGATGCTGCGTTGGCAGGCAACACGCCGGTCCTGCTGGTGCTCCCAGCTGCGGAGGTGGCCCCACGCACCTTCGGCAGGTCGGCTCCATACGCGACGCCAGCCATCGTTTGCGTGCGAGCTGCTGTTCCGCCACCGGCAGAATCTGAACCGGGCGTTCTACCGTGGATCGCACTCACTGCTAGAGCCAACGCCCCTGCGATGGCAATACTCACACTGACGATAATCCCTTTGCGTATGGTTTCACTCACAGCACGTTCTTCCCGGACGACTCACGTAAGCAAAGCGTCCTGCGCCAACTCGCTTATTAGCAGCCAGCGCAGAACGAACGCCCCAACCAGACGTTCAGCCTCACCGACAGCCGAGGCCCGAGCATCACAGTCCGCTTCGATGGCCTGCCACGGCACACTCACGGCGCACCTTCTCCGCAGGCAACTTTCGATGCCGATCTTACGGCCTCAGGATGGACAGGAGCCGTCGACTGCTCGGCCCCCAGCTCTATGGCTCAGACTTCGCACTCGCGTACCAGTCGCATCTCTTGTCAGCCTTCGCACCCAATCGGTACACATTGCGCCGGCTACAGCATCATCTCGCCGCCACATAAGGGCGTGCCAGCACCACTAGGCCAAGGCTCCTCGTACGGAGTCGGCATTCACTGGCTGCCACATTGCGTGCCCTGAGCCACCATGCGAGTCACTCGGCGACCTCGCCCCGTCATCTTCAGATGTCTTCAACCTCGCCAACTGCAATCCCCAGCAACAAATATACGCTGGCCGGCACTCTATACATACGATTTATCGACGTCAATACAGTTTGCCATACTTTACTTAGCAGTGTCAGCACTGCCGCAGAAGCTGACACCTCGGCCCGCCGCCACCGCACATATTGCCAGCTGCCGTCGCTTACGCACTGCCTCCCACTGACAGCCGCTGTCACTCCTTAGGGCGATCACAGTAGACGCTGCGGCTATACGAATGGCGTGGACCGGAGTTTTCGCTGCACGAATGCATGCGTGAGGACGTTAGCCAGACGGCAACATCCAAGGGCCGGCGTCCACAGGGATGGCGGCCCTTGCATCACGCAATCTTATCGCCATTATCGGGCGTACGGATAATGGCACGAATGACATTCGTCTGCAGATACGAAGGAGTCGGCCGCCGTCATAGGTAACACGCTCCAGGAGCAGGTGCATGGCCCGCGCCTGCTCATTAGGCGAGAGGGAATCCCACACCGGATCGAACAGGGACAATGCCCTGGCCAGCTCCTGTTCGTCCACGTTCTGCTCCGTCTTGGCAATGATCTGTTCGCGGATCTCGGTGGCTCGCTGTTCGGCCACCCGAATGCGCTCCTGCAGATCAGCCAGCCGTGCCGTTATCGGTGTCTCACCGGCGGCCCCGACTCCCGCCTGATCGATCAGGCGACGGATCTCTTCCCCGCTGTGGCGGAGCTCACGGTCGAGCCGATCGCGTTCCTCCTGTAACGCCTGGAGGCCTTCCTGGCTCGGTCGCCGGACCTGCGCGAGCGCCTTCGCCATGACAGCATCATCCTGGCCCACGGCCCGGATACGATCCACACCCGGATGGTCTGGCCCTTGTACGGCCGGGTCAGGATCGTTCCCGGCATCGGTAGCCCGGTGCGACTACCGAAGGAAACGCTGGACACCTGCGTGGCGGCCGTGGACGAGGACTCGGGCTTGTCCGACACGATGTCGGCCCGTTAGACGGCATACACCTGCGGGCCTCAGCTGGCTAAACCGCATGCCAGGTCAAAGCCACACTTCCCCGCGGATTGCGACGACGACGATCTTGAGCGATAATCCTGTCCTCGTGGAACGCAATATCTGATTTTGGACCGGGCTGGATGAGACGCCTGCGGGTCTATTGTTGGGCGAATCGGCCCGCCAGGTTCGTTCTTGAGGAGATTCCGCAATGGTCTCGCTCCGCAAACCATGGATTCTTTCGGGCACAATGGCACGTGCAAGGGCGGCTCGTTGGGTTCTGGTGGCAACTGCCTTGCTCTTGTCGTGGGGCGGGTGCGACCATGGCCAGACAACCGGTGGCGCGGACATCCGGCAGGACTTCCTCCTGGCCGCGGATGCCCCGAGCCAACTACAGGCGCAGCTGGATGCAAGCCAGACCCCGGAGGCGGCCCTGGCGGCGCTGGCCCAGACGATGACCAAGGACTCACGGGTTGTCTCGGCCACCACGGCAGACGGCGGTCGGAGTTTGTGGGTGACGTACGCATCGGGCCTGAAACACGTCTTCCTTCTGCTGGACACGACGGCTACATCCTCGGCCTCCACGGTCAAGGCGTCGACCATCCGTCGAGACGCGACCGTGGGCGAGACCGCTTTGCCCCCGGAGGTCGGGCAGGTCCTGCCGGAATGGACTCCCTGCGCCCTGCCGAACAGCCGCAAGGCCTGGGTAGCCAGTGCCATGTTCCCGCTGGCTACCAGTGCCGACACCAACTACACCCCCGTCCTGTCCAAGATGCTCAGCGATCGCGGGTACGAAGCGGAGTGGGGGGTGCCGGACATCGACTCCTTCCGGCACCTGACGGACTACGGGGTCATCTACATCGAGACGGCTGGCAGCGTCTCCCCCGATCCATCGACCTTCTGTATTATGACCACCACCGAGGCAAGCGATCAGGTCAAGGACCTCTACGTGGATGACTTGCAGGCGGGCCTGGTTGTGCTGACGACGGCAATCAAGGTGGGGGCGACCGGACTGCAGGAGGTCGTGGGGACCGTCTTGGGCGTCACGCCGGCCTTTGTCCGCCAATATGACAAAGACAACTTCCCCGACAACACGCTACTATGCCTGGCGTGCCAGGGCGAGGCGGACGGCGGATCAGAATGGGCCCAGATGCTGCACGACAAGTGTGCCACGGGCCGGCTGATCACATGGCTGGGAGACGTTCCCTGGCCTGACGCGGCGCGGGCAGGGCTGAACCTGTTCCAGATGCTGACCGGAAGCAATGAGGAGTTCAGCTTCCAGCGCGCAAGCATGGGAGGGGGCACTCTTTTTCCCCTGCTGCAGCAGAACACACCGCCATGCATCCCTCTGCCGTTGGACCTGGCCTATCGCGCCCTGCAACTGCAGGGATACACCAATGGCGGCGGGCTCTACTGGCTGATGGTGGATGAGGCGCCGGGTCTGCCGCGACTGATCCTGGCGCCCGGAATCATCGACCTGGTCATGGCTGGTCCGCAACAGGCCGAGCTCCGCGTATGCCCCCGATGACGCGTCTCTCACCTTCAAAGAGCAGCCGGGGCCCGGGATCGGCGTACGGGCGGGCGACGGCATATTCCGGTTCGCGCTGGGAGCCACCTACTACGGCGCGACCTCGCTGGAATACGATGGCCGCACGTGCCCTCCGCGCACCTTCGTCCGCTGGGTCTTCCCGGTCCAGGTGCGCAACCAGGTCCAGAGCTCCGACGGCGGATGGCAGTATGCGATGGACTTCAGAGTCCAAGTCCGTGCGATGCCGCCGGGGCCGGCCCGCATCTCCGTCTGGGATCCGCTCGTGCCGGTGAACGTCCGCTCCTGCCCCGATCCAGAGGCATCGTCGGCGAAGTGGTCGGTCTGGGGCCAGGATGTTGTCAATTACGGCGACCCCGTTTGCACGGACACATTCACCGGCAGCGGCCAATCTGCGATCAGTGGCCGCGCAGATGCCGGCAACTCCTTCTCGCTCGCCGCCGGATACGCGCATCTCTCGGCCTACCTGGACTCCGCTCCCTCTGGGAGCATGGCCAGAGAGTGCACGAACGGAGTCTCTCTGACGCTGCCGGTGGACCTGACGGCCGGCTTTGACTTCTCCACCACGTTCGGCTCGAACCTGGTCGTCCCGGGTGGGATCACGGGCGCGGGAACGTCAGGCAACGGCCACTGGGTAGCCTGGTCCGACACGCAGGCAGACCCGGCGTACGACGCCAACACGCAGCCACAGTAACCGAGATGACGACGTGGGGCCGGTTGCGTGCGCGAAGGGTCTCCTTCGGAGTCGCGAGCCGATCCGGGTTGCTATTCGCTCCGTCGACGGCGTAGCAGGAACGTGTCCTTCCGGCAAGCCTGAATGAATCCGCCTGAGGCATCGGCTATCGTCCGCTGCGGGGGTGACCCTGCGTGGAGGATAGCTGATGAAGACCGCAATAGGGCAGGACCTGCCTGCTCGACTGGAAGCGATTCGCCGGCGTTTGGAGCGTTGGCGCCAGACGCGCCACGGGCGTTCGCGGATCCCCGCCAGCCTGTGGACATCGGCTGTGAAGGCGGCGGGCCGGTACGGGCTGAACCCGACCGCGCGGCGCTGGGACTGGACTATAAATCGGTCCAGCGGCACGTGGCGGCAGTCTGACTACCGGTCGGACGGACCGATCGGGAATGCCAGGCTTGGCCGAGAGGCTCCAGCCGCGTTCGTGGAGTTGGCCTCGCCCGTCGTACCCGGCGGCCTGGCCGAATGTATCCTGGAGTTGGAGAACACCGGCGGGGCGAAGATGCGGATGCACCTCAAGGGCGTTCCCGTCCCGGATCTGGCGGCCCTGAGCCGAAGCCTCTGGGGCGGCCAGGCATGATTCAGATCACACCCCAGATGCGCATCCTGGTCGCCTTGGAGCCTGTGGACTTCCGCCAGGGGATCGATGGCCTGGCGGCCGTCTGCAAGCAGGCGCTCCAGCAGGACCCGTTCAAAGGCACCCTGTTCGCCTTTCGGAACCGCCGGGCCACGGCCGTGAAGATATTGGTCTATGACGGCCAGGGGTTTTGGCTTTGCCACAAGCGTCTTTCAAGCGGACGGTTCGGCTGGTGGCCCGCCGGTCGAACCGGGGCCGCCCGGCCGCTGGAGGCCCACCAGTTGCAGGTCCTGCTATCGGCCGGCAATCCTGATAGTGTTCAGGCGGCACCGGCATGGCGGCGGGTGGGGCCCGGTGACTGAAAGGGCGGCGTCTGGAGGCTGGGTTGATAAATTCGTGCACTCTCGTCCGATAAAGACAATCGGAGCCGCCAGCCATGAGCCGTGGGGGCTTGCCGGCGGAGTGGACGATGAACGAACCGCCAACCAAAGCACAGGCCGGACCGAGTGAGGGAAAGGGCCAGCCCCCACCGCGGGTCGATCTGTCGATGGCCGACCTGGCCGTGATCCTGGAGCATGCCAAGACGGCCTTGAGCGACACGGAGTTTGCCACGCTCCAGGAGGCGATGCAGACGCTGGCCTTTTTGACGCGGGAGCTGGAGAAGAAGAGCGTCTCGATCCAGCGGCTCAAGCAACTGCTGTTCGGGGCCAGCACGGAGACGACGGCGAAGGTGATTCAGGCCGTTCGCCAGGCCGTCGGGACGGGTTCGGCGTCGGCGGGGCCCGCGGGCGCCAAGCCCAAGGGGCACGGCCGCAACGGCGCGGAGGCCTACGTAGGCGCCCGAGCTTGTGCAGGTGGCACTGGAGCAGCTGCACGCCGGCGACGCCTGCCCGACCTGCAGGAAGGGCACCGTCTACACCAGCGGCGAGCCGGGGCGGATCGTGCGGCTGACGGGGCAGGCCCCGATCGGCGGGACGGTGTACGAACTGGAGAAGTTGCGCTGCAACCTGTGCGGGCAGGTGTTCACCGCCGAGGCCCCGGCGGGCGTGGGGTCTGGCAAGTATGATGCCGAATCGGCGGCGATGATCGGGCGGCTGAAGTACGGCACGGGTCTTCCGTTCCATCGCCTGGAGAAGTTGCAGGAGGGGCTGGGCCTTCCGCTGCCGGCCAGCACGCAATGGGAGATCGTGGCCGAGGCGGCGGGCGTGCTCAAGCCGGCGTGCCGGGAGTTGATCCGGCAGGCGGCGCAGGGGCAGATCCTGCACAATGATGATACGACGATGAAGGTGCTGGGCTTGGGCAGCGCGGGGCAAGGGCCGGGCGCTTCGGCGGCGGACGGCGCAGAGGAGACTGCGGTGTCGGCGGACCCGGCGGCCGGCCGCAAGGGCGTGTTCACGTCGGGGATCATCTCGAAGGTCGGCGAACGGACGATCGCGTTGTTCTTCACCGGGCACAAGCACGCGGGGGAGAACCTGTTCGATCTGCTGCAACGGCGTTCGTCGGATCTGGCTCCGCCGATCCAGATGTGCGATGCCTTGTCGCGCAACCTGCCGGCGGAGGCCGAAGACCCTTCTGGCCCATTGCCTGGCCCACGGCCGTCGTAAATTCGTGGACGTGGCCGGCAACTTCCCCGAGGAGTGCCTGCATGTGCTGGAGATCCTGAAGGTCGTGTACGCCAACGACGCGATCGCCCGGCAGCGGCAGATGTCGCCGCAGGAGCGGCTGGGGTTCCATCAGGTCGAAAGCGGCCCGGCGATGGCCGAGTTGAAGGCGTGGCTGGACGCCCAGATCGAGCAGAGGCAGGTGGAGCCCAACAGCGGCCTGGGCGAGGCGATCACCTACCTGCGCAAGCATTGGCTGGAGCTGACCCTGTTCCTGCGGGTGGCCGGGGCCCCGCTGGACAATAACATTCTGTGAACGGGCCCTGAAGTCGGCGATCCTTCACCGAAAGAACGCCTACTTCTACAAGACCGAGAACGGGGCCCACGTCGGCGACCTGTTCATGAGCCTGATCCACACCTGCCGGCTCAACGGCGTCAATCCGTTCCACTACCTGACCGAACTGCAGAAGCACAGCCGCGAGCTGGCCGCTGCCCCCGCCGACTGGATGCCCTGGAACTACCAGGCCACGCTCGAAGCCGGACAAGGCCGCCCCTCGGGATGAACCGGGCGTCCCCGGCCTGCCGGCGGTCCCTTTGCCCTCGCCATCTCAACCCGCGGCGTCCCCTTTGCGGCTTGATTGAACGGCCCCGCCAGGCCGCCGCCCGAGCCTTTTGCCTTTTTCAGGTTTGCCGAAAGGACACGGTCGAAGCACTGGTTTATGGCAAGCGGCGCAAGCGTCAGGTGCTCTCGATCGTGTGTTTATGGTACCACGTCAGCCGGGATCGACCGATCCAACTGCTGATCGTCCGCGACCCGGAGGGCCAGCAGAAAGACGACTACATGTTCTGCACGGACTCGGCGGTGGCCGAGGTCGAGATCATCGAGCGGTTCTCCGGCCGCTGGCCGATTGAGGAGTCGATTCAGGAGGGCAAGCAGTTGGAGGGCCTGGAGAAGGTGCAGGGCTGGTGTGAGCGGACGGTCGAACGCCAAGCGCCGATGGCCCTGGTCGTCCAACCGCTGGTCAAGGCGTGGTATCTGACATACGGAGTCAAGGCCGTGGCTGCCCAGCCGAAGGGAACCGACTGGCAAGGGCCCAAGGACCATCCGACGCACTTGGACATGCTGGCAACGTTGCGAAGGGTCCTGTGGACAGACCGAATAAACAGCAACTCGACCCTGAAGGGCCGAGTGCGAGGATTATGGAACACGCTGCAGTTCGCCCTCTGCGCAGCAGCGTGAAATGGCTAAACCGTACAGAGTGTGAGTCATGACATAGAGAGGCAGAATTGGGCTCTTGACGCCCCCTGACATCCAGATAAGAATCGCCATTCCGAGAATGCAGGCAATACTGCATGCCTGCATACGGCGGCAAGCTGGTTTGTGTCCTTGCTGGCCATATTCTATAATATTCCTGGTGCCGGCAGGAGCCAGCCACGCCGCGACTAACAAAACCAGCAGGCCAGCGACTCCAGTTAATAGGGGGAACAAGGCGTGCTCTTCTCCAGAATGCGGCACGCCATTGTTATAGAAACGCGGAAACGATAAAGCGGTAAAGACGAGCCCCAGAATGGCGCACAGCCACTCCAGGGAAAACAGCGCCGGCATTTCGTATTCCGTAACACCATCCGAATTGCGCTTAGACGATTCTGACATTACCATCTCCCAATTAGGGCTTCTCGGATCCCCAGGTCGAACGGGAGTATCTGTTTAGCGGTCTGAGGTGTTAGCCCGCCGGGGCGGGGAGGAAGTGCCCAAGGTAGGCGGCTCGCTGACGGGGTGTGGCGCGAATCAGGTTTGACAGCAACCTCAGGCTGTCGCGGGTCTGCTGATGCAGGTGGCAAACAGACTACCCAGCACCTCCTGGGCATGGGCCCCGGCCCACGTGCGATTTCCCCCGAAGACCTTGCGATTGGCCACCATCGGACGGATCGCCTGCTCGGCTGGCCAGTTGCTCGCCTCCAGCCCCCATACGTACAGGAACGTGAGGATCTGTTCGGCGTGCCGGGCCAAATGGTCCCGGAACTTCCGGTTACCTTCGTGCGAGAGCCTCCAGCCCAGCAATCCCTTCAGTCGCGATTCCAATCGCCCCTGCGCTACAGCCAAGCCGTAAGAGCTGATCGAAAAGACATCCCGTCGGTCCCGCAGGTCCAGGGCGTCCAGCAACAATTGGTGAACCTGCCGCGGGAAGCGGACCGCCCCGCGGCGGGCCCGTTCCAACAGGTCCTGGGCCCGGCGCAGCAGGTGGGTGACACACTGCTGATGCTCCGCCTGCTCCAGGCCGTCATACGGAGCCCACCCGTCATGCGTCATCCACCCGCTATAGTCTCTGCCCAGCACCTCTTCCAGCACATCGCGGCCGCGGCTGGGACGAATCACGTAGTATCTGACCTGCTCGCCCGCGAAGACCCATAGCCACTTCAGCAGCCCGCCGACCTTCCAGCCCGTCTCGTCGGGATAGACCGTATCGCTGGCCCGCACGATCTGGCCGATGCGGTCGTAGAACGCTTCGGCTCGCTGCGCTGCCCGCTGCACGACCTGGGCGGCCCCGCCTCGGCTGATCGAGATGCCGAAGCCGTCATTTAACAGTCCCTGGATGTCCCCGTAACTCAGTCCGTACTTGTCCTTCATCATCGCGATCAGGGCTTGCAGGTCCGGTCCGGTCTGTGAGGCCGCCGCCCCGCTCGCCTGCGAGGTCTGCAAGCGATGCCGCGGACGAATGCGTCGGCCGCACGCGCGGCACCCTCCGACGTGGACATCGAACCGCCGTACGAGGGGCTTGGCGGGATTTCGACCTGGAATTGCCGATCGATGTGATCTTCCCGCACAGGCCCGCCGCAGTCGGGGCACCGCTCGGGCAGAGGCACGTCGTGGATCTCGTCAGGCATTTGCTCCGGCAGAGGGCGATGCGCCTTGGGACCATAATCTGCCCCGGCCTTGCGACCGGGAAGCTTAGGGTTTGCTTTGGGCGGTCCCTTGGAAAACGGCGCGGCTTGCCGTTTGGTGGCTCGCAGGGCTTCCTGGAATTGGGCGGTCAGTTCGCGAACTTGAGCGGTCAACTGCCGAACCTGCCCTTCCAGTTCCGTTACTCGCTGCCGGAGTTGCTGATTCTCGGCCAGAAGTTCTTCGTAACTCGCTCGGGCCATCCTTGACCCCGCTTGCTCGCCGGTTCCAACCGCGTCGCAACCCAAGTTCCACCGCGCCGGCGGCAACACTATTATATGCCAACCACTCCGCTCACCAATCAGTGTCTTTCAGGCCGCTAAACAGATACGAACGGGAGTCAGGCCAGTTACCTCTGGCTTGTTGTTTCCCTACAGGACCCGCTTCACCTTCAATGGCCAAACGTATCGTCGGCTTCGCGGTCCTCATCGTCAATCGTCTGGTGCCGTGCCACACCTTTGGCTTTCGACAGCACTGCGAGGTGAGCAAATCCCGCCTCCTTGGCTTAGAGTGCGTCCTAAAACCCTTGTCCGTCATACCGCGCTCCGCCAGCAGATGATTGCATTGGCGAACTGGACGAAGGCGAGGTAGTTGTCAGCGTGGACCTCATAGCGAATCTTCAATCGACGAAAGAGGTTGTGCCAGCGATTGGTTCGCTCGACGACCCAGCGTCTGGCCTTGAATCTCGGATTGGCCTTGCGTTCCTGTTCTTCCTGACCACGCGATTTGATATGGGCGATGTACCCGCGACGCGCCGCCGAGCGACGCAACTCCGGGTAATCGTAGCCCTTATCGCAACAGAGGTGCTGGCGAGGTTTGCTCTTGGGCGAGGGACGGGGCACGACGATCGCGTTGAGCGTGGGACCGAACATCTTCATGTCGTGCCGATTGGCGCCCGAAAGGGTGGCGGCCAGCGGAATGCCGTTGGCGTCCGAAAGCATATGGCGTTTGGTGCCCAGGTTGCCCCCGTTGGTGGGGTCTTTTCCGGTCAAATCCCCCCTTTGACCGGAGCCGAAACGGTCGCGCTGTCCAGCGACTGGAAGCGCCAGTCGATGCCCTGGAGATCGTCGTAATGCTGCAAGCACACGCGCCAGATCCGCTCGAAGAAACCCGCCCGTGCCCACGTCTGCAAGCGCAAGTGACACGTGCTGCCGGAGCTGTATTGACGCGGGACCATCTTCCACTGGCAGCCGGTGCGCAGGACATACAGGATGCCGTTGAGGACGGTACGGTTCGGCACACGGGGCCGACCGTTGGTCCCCGGGGCCTTGTCCGGAGGCAGGATGGGTTCGATCAGGTTCCACAGGTCATCCGGAATCTCGCGGAGTCCATTCCGCTTCTTGGTTTTGCCGCGCATCGTAAGGTCCTCCATGACGCTACGATGCTGGTATCGGCCCTCACGAATCTAGAACGTGAGGGGTGTTAGGACGCACTCTTAGCCGTGGCCCGTAACCCGCCCCTAGCTGTTCGACCCGCGTCCCGCGACCCGACCCCCCCGCCCCCTCACGGCCCCCCATACTCAAACGCCCCCATATCCCACCCCGCCCCCTGCGGCCGCGCCGTCCCCGCATAGTCCACGTTGATATTCAGCCCGTACAGCTGCTGGTACGTCGCATACACGCCCGACACGATCCCCTTATCGATGGCCGGACTGCCCGCCAACAGGCGATAGTTCCCCGCCGCCGCATCGGCGAACACCGGGTTGCCCGTCAGGCACCCAGCCGTCTGCGACCCAAACGCCGCCTGAAAGCCCGGCAGGCTGTAGACCGTCCCTGTCCCCCAGCGGATCCGCGCCGGATCGCCTCCCTGGTAGAACAGCGTGCTCATCACGCTCGACGCCGCCGCCGTCGTGCCCACCTCTACGAAAATGTGATTGCCCTGACCCTCGGTGATGTTCGAGATGATGTTGTTGGCCATCACCAGGCTGCCGCCGCCCGGCGAGTTGATCCCCGCGTCGCAGTTGACCATCGTGTTGTTGACCAGGTACTTGTTGATCGTGCCCACCAGCGTGAAAGCGGCGTTCGACCAGGACGTTGTCGGAGTGTACGCATAGTTCGGGTCGTGGTGGATGTCGTGGATCAGGTTGCCGATGCAGTACGTGTCCTGCCCGTTGCCCAGCCCGCTCGTGCTGCCCGAACTGATCCCGAAGCAGCAGTCGTAGATGTGGTTGTACAGGAACCATACCCGCTCCGGCCCGTACTGGAAGCCCATCCCCGGCCCGAATGCCGATGGAGTGGCCCCGATCGGCCTCATCCCCCAGACCGTGTTCTGCGAAAAGATCACGTCCGTCGCCTGCTTGGTCCACATCCCGGACTGCTTGTTCTCGTGCGAAAGGTTCCGCCCCAGGTAGATGTGGTGCGTGTACGGCATCAGTGCCTGGCTCTGGGCGTTGATCTGCACGCCGTCCCCGCTGTTGTGGTAGAACTCGTTGTCCACGATCCAGACGTTGCTCGTGTACCGTTCCAGCGCGATCCCGTGGCAGTCCTGGTCGTAGCTCGCCTGCCAGTCGCCGTTGTCGTGAATCACATTGTTGTAGAACACCAGGTCATGGTTGCAGTAGGCGCTGTTGTAGCTGTCGATCCCCACCCCACCGTTGGTCGCGTCGCCGTGGATGTCGTTGTTGCGGTACGACAGGTGGCTCGCCGGCGCCAGCACCCACACCTTGTAGATGTCCAGCCCGTCCAGGATCATGTACGTGCTCTCCACCCCGGTCGAGCTGTACACCGTCAGCTTGCCCGCGATCCGCGGCTTGTTGATCCCCCGCAGGAAGATCGGCCTGTCCACCGTCCCCTGGACGATCAGGATGATCTCCGCCGGACCGTACGGCCCGCCATGGACCTCGATCACGCTGCCCGCCATCGGCCGGGTGGGAATCGTCATGCGCGGCTTCGCGGCCGTGCCGAACGCGTTGTTCGTGTCGGTCGCAGCCGGGCTGGTGCTGTCGACGTAGTGCGTGTAGGGACCGTTGCCGGCGTCCCGGTACGGCTCGGGCCCCTTGCCGAAGTCGAACGTTTGCCCCTGGTACATCGTGTAACTCTCGCGGATGCCGAACGCCGGCGCCGGGACCCCGATCGGCGGCTGCCACTGCGGCACCACCAGCGTCACGTTTACCTTCACGCTGCTGCCCGGCACACCGCTCACCGGAATGACCCACACGTCCGACGTCGCCGCTCGCCCCCCGGCAACCGCCACCTGCTGCTCACGAGCCGCCACTTGCCGGCCGGGCGCTGCCAGGAGCTTGCCAGGAGCTGCCACGGAGCGTGCAGGAGCTGACACTTTGGGCGCGCCAGGTGCGCCGCTGTATCCTGTAGGAGGGTTTATCGGACCAGGATGGATGCGATCCACCCATGCTATCGCCGCTGCAACGACCAGACCCACAACGACCAGCACGGGAACTGCTCTGGCTGCCACCGGTATCTCCTCACAAATCCCCCCGGCGGGCAGCAAACCTTAGTCTGCTGTAGTCTTGACCGCGCCGTCATGGCCAAACAACGCGGGTTCCGTTGGCTCAACACCATGCCAACTGCTTCATGGCGTCCGATAACATACCCATCCATGTTCGCAGTTGCAAGGTTTTCCCCTGGCATGGTGGACTCCAGACTTTGGTGGTCATGAATTCTCTGAAACTTCCACGCCACGCCCACAACCGCACTTGCAGCCTCCTGCCAGCGATCGGCCCGTACGATGGCCGTCACATCCTGTCGGATCTGGCCTGCGTGCCGTGTCCTGCAACGGCCACGTTACCGTGCCGAACGACACAGCGCGCCTCGTGGTAAGGATGCTTCCGGCGGAGATGTGGCTGCCTGGCAGCCGGACGGTCGCCGTGCTGAAACACCCCCTGCGTCTGTCGCCACGACGGCACAGGGGGTGATACGTCTTCGAACCCGTGCCAACGCGTCCGCGGCCATGGTTCCGCACGGCCATGCCACCCAAGCCGGTAGATCGCGAGCCTTCATGTGGACGCGCGACAGCCGCCGGCAATGCGTATGGACCTGTCGGATTCAGGTCCCGCACCTGTGTGGACTGGGGGTTTCCATCTGGATAACGTTTATCAGGAGTTCAGGGATCCTTTTCCGTGCTAGATCTGATTACCGCGTACGTTCCGGGCTTTGGGGGACTACAGGATGTCCTGGCAAAGACTGGTTCTGGCGGCTGCCCTAATGGCCGGACTTGCGCCGCCGGCTGGGGCCGATCCTGTGCCTGCGAGGCGGGCAGGTTCGACCGGGCGGGAAGCCACGGTGCCGCAGCAGCCGCCCGCCCCGCCAGGGCTCGCGGACTCGGACGTTGCGGCGTGGCCGCAGAGCCAGCAGCTCGACCGGATCCTGCAAGGCGGCACACTAGCCGCGCTAGGGACTCCAGCAACGACCTGGGACCAGACGGTCAAGCCACTGCCGGCCTTGCCGGGCAGCGCGAGCCTGTTCCTGTATGCCGCGGGGACGCTTGGGGCATGGCAGATCGGTCGCTCGGCCAGGCGGCTGAACCTCAGGGAAGTGCCCGTCTGGCTACACACGGGCGGTCCGCACCAGGTTGGTCATACCGTTGCCTGCAATCCGCTGGACGTCCGCCTGCAGCCACTGGCTTGTGAGCACACGATCCAGATTGCGTTTCATCCTCCGCGGCAGGGAACCAGGGCCGAATGGCCGCGGGTTCTCTGCCGTTACCAGGGGGTTCTCACGACAACCGGGCCGCGCGGGCCTCCGGCGGCCGGGTGAGACATCAGCAGGGCGAGTCTGTGAGTCGTGTGGAAAGTTGGAGGTATTCCATGAAAGCGGTAAAGACTGCAATGCTTTTGGCGGCACTGGTTGCGACGGCGTATGCCGCGCCGCTACCGCCGAATGCGACGCTGACCAAACCAGGGGTGGGCCTTGCGGCACCGAACTACACGGCCGGTCTGCCGAGCTACTTCACCCCCGGCAACCTGGTGACGAGCCTGACGGAGCCGATGACAATCGACTTTACCGGCACGGTCACGTCCCAGGTCTACAGCAACCCACTAGGCGGATTCACGTTCGCCTACACGTTCACCAACAACGGCGGCCCGACGAGTCCGGACCTGGTTCGGGCGACGTTTGATCCAGCCGGCTGGGGGTCTGTGAACATCACGGATGCCGGCTCAGACACCAGCGGGGCATCCACCGCGGGCGGTCAGTCGCCAAGCTGGACCACGGGCGACCCGAACCAGATCGCACGGGCGCCTACGGATAGAGGGTCTTACCCCTTCTTCCAGTGGCGGGTCGGCAACGTAGGGACGTCCATTGACCCGGGCGGCGACAAGTCGGCTGTCATCTGGCTGGAGACGACCCAGAACGTCAAGGGTACGAGCGCGGTCGGGCTGCTGGACGGCGGTCGGGTCGGCAAGGCCCAGGTCCTGGTACCGGTACCGGCCCCGGGGGCGGCGATTCTTGGCCTGATTGGCCTGGGGACGATCGGATGGCTGCGGCGCCGCTTCGCGGCGAAAGAGTAGAGCAGGAGACAGTTGAGTAGGTGAAAACCTCCGGCGGACCGATACGCGTCCGTACGGGGCCGTCGCGCTATAATCGGGATGCGGGGGTCTAACGCAGTCTCGTGCCATGTTCCTGTGATCTCATCCGCAGGCGGGAAGCGGAGGGAACGCCGCTATGAGCGACTCAGAGACGCTGGGCCGGGTCAACTGGAAGGCACTGGGCATTCTGATCGCGGTCGTGGTTGTCGTGACGGTGGTGGCAGCCGCCGGACACTACGTCCGTAAGCGATCCGTAGCGGCCAAGGCCCTGGTCGAAGGGCAATCGGCCGTCGCCCGGCAGGACTGGCCGGTGGCGGCGCGGGCCTTCTGGCGATACCTGCAGAGCTACCCGGATAACGCGGAGGTACTGGCGGAGTACGCGCACGCCCAGGCGCGGGTACGCCCGTTGGACGGCGAGACGATCCAGACGATCATCGCCGCGTATCGCCGTCTCGTACGCTTCCAGCCGGACAACGAGGAGGCCTACGACCAGCTGGCACGGCTGTACGCGGGGGTGCGCGACACGGACAACCTGGCGTACGTGGCGCGGCAGCGCCTGGCGCGCGTGCCGGACGACCTGAAGGCGTCGGTGTGGCTGGGCCATGCGATGTCCATCCAGCACAAATCCGACCAGGTCCGCCTGGTCCTGCAGCCAGTGCTGGACCGCTGGGGGCGGGTCCCGGAGCGGCACGCCGAGTACATCGACGCCTGCTCGCTGATGAGCCAGGTAGCCATGCAGTCGGGCGACCCCGACTCCGTCGAGCAGGCACAGCGGTGGCTCGACCGCGCGGTCAAGTACTCACCCAATGCCCCGGAAGCCCTGCTCAACCGGGCGCGGCTGCGGCGGACGGTGGCGGGGCAACCTCGCCAGGACCGCCAAGGGCTGCTCGCGGTGGCTCGGGAGGACCTCGAGCGGGCCGATTCCCTGCCGATCGAGGACCCGCGCCAGCGGCTGATCCTCAGCGACGAGTGGATGCGCCTGGGAGAGTTCGATCGGGCCGCCGCCCAACTCGGCGCGGTCGCCGATGTCAAGGACGCGACGATCGCCCGCTGTTTCTTCGATGCGACCGACTGGCGGATTGCCCTGTATCTGCAATCGGCCGAACTGGACCTGCGCTGCGGGCGTGGCGTCGAGGCGGCGCAGAGGGCGGACAAGGTCCTGTCGGACCTCAAGGACAAGGGCCAGCGGCTGCCGGTACTGCCGACGGCGGTCCGCGCGTATGTTGCCGCCGACCGCCTGGCCGACGCCGAGCGGTGTCTTCACGAGTACCAGGCGAACCAGCATCTGGACCTGTCGGCGACGCCCTCGGAGGAGACGCCGGGGCTGCTGGAGGCCCTGGTGGCGCGGGGACGGGGCGAGCCCTACCGGGTGATCGAGCTGCTCGAGCCGATCACCGCGCGGAGCCTGGCGAACCCGACGCCGTGGCGGATGCTGGCGGAGGCATACACCCAGACCGACCAGACGCGGCGGTCGATCCGGGCGATCCGCCAGTACCTGTCCCTGCAGCCAGACGACATCGAGATGACCCGGATGCTGATGCGGAACTACGCTGCCCAGCAGGACTGGAGTCTCGCGGTGGCGGCGGGGCGCAGGGTGCAGGCGCTCGATCCGGCGGACGTGGAGGCGCGGCTGCTGCTCCTGGAGGATGCGATCAACCGTGCCGCAGCCGGGGCACCGGCAGAGAGGTCGGAACGACTGGCCGCCGCGTGGAAGGAACTCGACAGCCTGGCCGCCGAGGTCCCCGACAAGGTCAACGTCTGGATCCTCCGCGCCGCCGCAGCTGCCAGCGCGGGCGACCTCGAGCGCGCGGAACGGGAGCTGGAGCAAGGCGAGGCCCATGCCCTGGGAGGCGTGGACCTGGCGCGTGCAACGGGCGCACCTGTACCTGGGCGCGGGCCAGGCGGACAGGGCCATTGCCATGCTGGAGAAGGCTTGCACCCGGGGACCGCAGTCACAACCATCGTCAGGCGTAGCCGTGGGCACCTGGCTGGAACTGGCCGACCTGGAGCGGACCCGCGGGCAGATCGACAAGGCCCGTTGCACGCTGGACGCCGCCTTGGAGGTCGCCCCAACCGCTGCTGCCAGGCACGATGTACGGGTGAAGCGCACGGTTCTGGAGGTCCTGCAGGGCAACCACCAGGCCGGGATCGACATGCTCAGATCGCTGGCGGCGGAGGACCCGAAGGATGTCCGCGTCCGCACGATGCTGCTGGCGGTGCCCGATATTCAGCAGGACGTTTCCCAGGCCGAACGCCTGGTCGACCAGATCCGGCGGGTGGAAGGTCCTCGCGGACTGACCTGGCGGCTGTGGGAGGCGTCGACGTGGCTGGCCCAACCGGACTGGCGAGACCGCCGGCAGGGGATCGAGGCGGACCTGCAGCGATGCCTGGACGCCGATCCGGGCTGGGCGGCGCCAGCCATGCTGCTGGCCGGGGTCCAGGAGCAGATGGGCAGTTTCGACCGCGCGGAGGCGATCTACCGCAACGTGCTGGCGGCCGATGCGGCGCCCTGCAGGTGGCCGACCGGTTACTGAACCTGCTGCAGCGCCAGGGGCGGCTGAGCCAAGCCAAGGACGTGCTCAAGAATCTCGATGTAACCGACATGGCCATCAGCAGCCGCCACACGCTGGTCGCGATGGCCACGGGGCATATGGACGAAGCGATCGACCAGTTGAAACTGCGGGCCAGCCACGACCCTCGGGACGTGCAGTCGCGGGTGCTGCTGGCGCAGCTGGTGTACCGGCAGTCGCGGGATGTCGGGCAAGCGATGCGGTACCTGTACGAGGCGGATGCCATCTGGCCGGGGTCGATCGCCGTGACGATGGGCCGCGTGATCATCCTTAACAGCGAGGGGCGGTGGGACGAGGCCGCGGGGCAGCTGGGACGCCCTGGTGGAGGCGAAGGACTCGTTTGAGGCCCAGCAGCTGCGGGGCAGCGACCTGGTGAGCATCGGGAAGATCGACCGGGCCGAGCAGGACTATGTCTGGATGGCCAAGGCCCTGGGCGACGGCACGGGCCAGGAGGCGCTGGGGGCGTTCTACGCGCAGACGCAGCGGCTGGACCAGGCGATCGCCACGTGGCGGGAGGGCCTGGAGGCGCACGCGGACAACCTGTCCCTGAAGCGGAGCCTGATGAAGGGCCTGCTGGCGCGGAGCCGTTCCATGGACATCGCCGAGGCGCGGCAGATGCTGGATGACCTGGAGACCCGGCTGCCCAGCGACGCGGAGCTGCTGACCCTGCGGGCGGGATTGCTCCTGGGCGAGCATACGCAGGCGGCGACGTCGCGGGCGGACTCGCTGCTGGAACGGGCGGCGCAGGTCGCCCCGACCTACGCGGAGGCGCACATCGGCTTGATCGGGGTGGCGCTGCTGCGACACGACTATCCAGCCGCACGGAAGCGGGCGCTGTTCGCCCTGGGCATCAACCCCGCTGACAGCCGGTTGCTGATTCTCCGCGCAGACGGAGCTGGCCATGAACAACCCCGTGATGGCCAGGGACCTGGCGGGGCTGGTGCTCAAGGAACAGCCGCACGACAGCCGCGCGAGGCGTCCTGGTCCAAGCGGCGCTAACCAGCCGAAATCCCCCGGACCTGCAGAATGCGCTGGCGGTGGTTGCCGCTGAACTGTCGCGCGCGCCTCGCGATCTGGAACTGCAGATGACCAATGCCCTGCTGCTGGCGAGCCTGGGGGCGACGGACCAGGCCATCGCGGCCCTGGGGCAGTACGTGGCGACGCCTGAGGGCGGCCGCGGCAGCGAGGCGATCGTCTCGCTGGCCGACCTGTATCAGTCGAAGGGGGATCTTGAGCGGGCGGGGCAATTGCTCGATAAAGCGGCGGCCCTGCAGCCGGGCGGTCCGGCGGTGCTGCGCGGGCGGGTGAACTGGCTGGCGGCGCGGAAGGAATATGGAGAGATCGTCGGGCGGATGAACGAATATGCGTCCACGCCGGCTGCTGACGCGGGGGTGCTGGAGGCGGCGGCGACGGCCCTGGCTGTCTCGCCCGAGCGGGCGCACAACGAGCAGGCGCTGCATCTCTATGAGGCGGCGATCCAGGCAGCGGATGACCCGCTGCCGGCGCAGGTGGGGTACGCGTCGCTGGCCTATCGGCTGGGGCGGGTGGATGCGGCTGAACGGATGTACCGGAAGGTTCTCCAGGCCAATCCGACGAACGTGCAGGCGCTCAACGACCTGGCGTGGCTGTTGTGCAAGGACCGCGGGCAGGGCGAGCAGGCCCTGGACCTGGCGGACCGCGCGGCCCGTCTGGCGCCGGGCAATATCCACGTTCGCGATACGCGGGGGACGGTGCTGGCGAGCCTGCCGGGTCGGGCCTCGGACGCCCGCCGGGAGTTCGAGACGTGCGTGGAGTTGGCCGAGCCCGACTCGGCCGAGCGAGCCCGGGCCCTGCTGCAGCTGGGGCGGGTCCTGAACCAGCTGGGCGAGGCGGCCCGGGCGCGGCAGAGGTTGCAGGACGCCCGGCGGATCGACGGTGCGCAGAAGGTATTCAGTGACGCGGAGCGAGGCGAGATCGACCATCTGACGGAGGCGTCGGTGCTGGGCGGCGCAGCCAGGACGGGGGGATGATGGAAGACGCACGCATTCGGGCTTTGTCCTTCACTCGATCCCATTTCGGGCCGATCAGACGGAAGGGCTGTGCGTGAGGCGGCTGCGCCGGGTTAGGCGTGGCCATATGGGATCAGTGCGTGCTATGCGGCAGATGAAGGTCAGATACAGCGACTACTTTACGGTGGAGCCGGCGGACGGAGCGGCGCTGGTGAGGTTCGACGTACAGTCAATCCTGGACTCCGTAGCGGTCGAGGATGCGGCTGCGGATCTTTACGGGCTGGCCGACCAGCAGGGATGGGCGGATCTCACGATCGACATGGCTGGCGTGCGGTTTCTGTCCAGCCAGACGCTGGGGATGCTGGTCAACCTGCAGCGGAAGTGTCAAGCCGACGGCGGCGGGCTCGTGCTGACAGGCGTTGGGCCGGCCATCGCCAGGATGCTCCGCATCACGCGACTGGACACGCTGTTTGTCGTCCGGGAGCAGGCCGAAGAGGCGCTGCAGACGGACGAAGGGCCCGGCGGGTGGCGCTGTGGCGCCAGTCGTTACGGGCCGATAAGGTCGCGCACCTTTTTGACCAGTTCGGACGAGGGGACGGGCTTTCGCAGGAGGGCGTTGAGGCCGAGGGCCTGGGCGTCCTCTTCGATGTCGAACTGCCCGCCGAACCGCGATTCGATGGCCGTCAGCATGATGATGGGGGTATCGCGCGTTGTTTCCTGCCGGCGGAGCTCGTGGGCGAGTTCAAAGCCCTCCGTGTACGTCGACATCATCGCGTCCAGGATGAACAGGTCGAAGGGACCCTCGTGAGTCGCCTGGTCCAGCGCCTCCTTGCCGTTGCCGGCTGAGGTCACCTCATAACCGGCTGACTTGAGGGCATGCCCGGTCGTCAGCAGGAAATCCGGATCGTCGTCCACTACCAGGATTCTCTTGGCCATGTCACTGCCTCGCTATCAGTTCCCGCGACCGGTGTGCAGCAGGCCGCTGCGGAACATTGGCCAGGACGACGGGGCCAGGATGCCGGTAGCGGTAACTGCATAGAGTTTGGAGTCGTAGGAGGCCACGTAGAGCGTCCCATCGGGCCCCAGCACTGGCGAGGAGCGGATCTCCGCGCCGACCGGCAAGTTCCACTTCACCGCGCCGGCGGCGGCTTCGATGGCGTAGAGCGTCTGGCCGTTCGTGCCCACGTACACCACGCCGTCCGAGCCGATCAGCGGCACGGACCGTACCTGGCCATCCACCGGGCAGTCCCACTTCTTGTACCCGGCCGGATCCACCGCCACCACCAGATCGCTATCGGTCCCGAGGTAGATCGTACCGTCGGGGCCGACTGTCGGCGAGGAGTAGATCGACAGACCGCCCAGCGGCAGCGACCAGGTCGGCGTACCGGTGGTCGGGTCGACCGCGTAGAGCACGGCTCCGTTGGGCAGCGGGCCGAAGGATGCGACGTAGACCGTGTGGGTCGGGGCCGGGCCGATGGCCGGCGACGACCAGATCAGTCCCGCGGTCAGGCAGGTCCACTTCAAGCTGCCGTTGGGATTCACGGCATAGAGCTTCTTGTCGTAGGAGCCGAAGTAGATCGTGCCGTCCGGGGCGATGGCTGGCGAGGAGGCGATCTTGTCGGTAGCGGGGTAGGTCCAGGCCGCAAGTCCGGTTGCCACGGTCACGGCGTGAAGCTTACCGTCATCGGACCCGACGTAGACCGTCGAACCATCGGCCGAGACAGCCGGAGAGGAGTAGACCCGCCCGCCGGTGGCATAGGTCCAGCGGGTGGAATTGTCCGGGTAGATGGCGTAGAGGTTGTTGTCGCCCGAGCCGACGTAGACGGTGCCGTCGGGCCCGATGGCCGGGGACGACTGGACATTGCCATTGAGGAAGTGCGCCCACTTGATCTGGCCGCCCGCGGTTACGGCATAGAGGTTCTTGTCGTAGGAACCGATGTAGATGGTCCCGTCGACGGCCAGGGCGGGCGAGGACTCCAGGTTGCCGCCGAGTGCCGGTGAAGCGGCCCACGGACTGCCCGGGTAGACCTTGACCTTCGAGGGCAGGACGTTGGTCCGGCCGTCCAAGGTTGTGGCCGTAATCGAGATGGTCTGGTCACCAGCGACGGTAGGTTGGACGGTTCCGCTCCAGGCCCAGCGACCCGCGGCGGGCGCAAAGACCGCCGCACCCGGTACGCCGAGCGACGTGAGGTCGCCCTGCACGTCGAGGATCCCGGCGGCGTCGATGGCCAGGCAGGAGATCGAGACCGGCACGGGCATATTGGCCCGCGGTGTCCCGATCACCCGGATGTCCCCGATGAACGGGACACTGGTGCTGATCGTGACGGTCTTGGTGACCTTGTCACTCAGGAAACCATTCGTATCGACGGCCGTAAAGGTCACCACGAAGTCGCCCAAGGCGGTGGGCAGTACAGTACCGGTCCACGAGAAGGTATCGCCGCCCGCGCTGAGCAGCGGCTGGGCGCTGGAGCCTCCCAGCCACGAGAGGTCGGCAAGCACCATCTGGACGGGGGTATCCGGGCCGACGGCCGTGCAGCTGACGGTAATGGTCGTCGGACTGATTGGCCGCGATCGAGCTCGACGGAGGTGATATCCGGGTTGCTGGCCTCCGGGCCGCGCAGGACGGTCTCCAAGAAGGTGCCGCTCACAGAGGCACCGATGTTGTCCGTGACGGTAAGACCGACCGTCTCCACGTCGGCGGTGGCCGGGTGGACCGTGCCGGTCCAGCTCCATGTGCCGTTAAGGCCCTGGCTGAGGCTCTGGACGCCGCCACCGATATTCGTCAGGTCGGCCGTGACGCCGGCGATCGTGCCATCGATGTCGGCCGGCGTGCAGGCCACGGTAACCAGGCAGTTCTGGCCGGCGCCCAGCGGTCCCTGGAACGACGGAATGCCCAGGGTCGGCGGGTTGTTGACTACGCTGACAGTCCAGTCGGCCGTAGTGGTCAGGCCGTCATTGTCGGTCGCGTGGAGGTGAAGGACCCTGTCGCCGCTGAGGGGTGGGGTGAGCGTGACCGTTGCGGTGTAGTAGCCCTGCGCGGCCCGGTCCGGATTGGTATCCAGTGCCATGGCCTGCGCCGCCAGGCCGCCGATGGCCGACAGGTCGGCCGTCACCAGCTGGACAGCGTCGTCCGGATCGACCACAACGAACGAGACCGTGATGGTCTTCTCCTGGGCGCCGGTGAGGGTGCCCCAGACCTCGATCTTGTCCAGCGGGATGGCTGGCGGCGCCAGGACGGTCACGTGCCGCCGTCAGGTACGGCTGACACCGTCATTGTCCGTAATCGTGAAGGTCACGTACCCGTCGCCCCAGGCCAGCGGGTGGACCGTGCCGCTCCAGGTGTACTTGCCGTCCGTCGCGGAGAAGGGCATGTTCTGGGCGTTCGATCCGCCGATGTTTGAGAGGTCGGCGGTAACGGTACTGACCGTACCGTCTGTATCACTGGCTGCGCAGGAGACCTTGATCACACAGTCGCGCCCCTGGACAAGCGTGCCGACGACCGGGTCGACCTTGCCATCCGGCGAGGCGTCGACGACGGTGACCTTGCCGGTGGCAGGCGTCACAAGCCCCTCGTTGTCCGTCACATTGGCCGTGAGCGTCTGCTCACCCATCACCTGGGCGTTGACCGTTCCGGACCACGTCCAGCCGCTGCTGCCGGGCTGGAGCGACGTGGCGCCGGGGATGCCGATGGCGGAGAGGTCCGCCACGACCGACTGGATCGAGCCATCCGGGTCGTCGCAGACGCAGACCACGGTGATGGCGGAGTCGCTCTTGCGGGTGACGGTCCCAACAACGGCGAGGCTGGTCACGTGCGGGGGCGCCATCACGCGGACCGTGGCGAACGCCTCGGTCGTGGCGTTGTCGGTGTCGGTGGCCACCAGGCGGACCTTCCTCATCCCATAGTTGAGAGGCGTGACGGCGGCCGATCCCGACCAGCCGTCGTTTGTGCCCTTGGTCAGATAGACCTTTGTCGTATTGGAGAGGTCGGACAGGTCAGCGGCCACCCCGGTCAGGCCCATGTCCGGGTCCAGGGCCGTGCAGGCTGAAGGTGACGGTGCCAGGCCGTCCCTGGACCAGCGGCCCGCCGGAGCTGCCGGCCGTAGCGGCGCTGACTGCAGGCGGGACGTTGGTCAGAGAGTCGAGGCCGGGGACGGCCCCGGTCCGACGCTGGTTGCCGCGGAAGGTCGGCCAGTAGCCGGTGGATGGGCCGGACACGCCTGCGATCGCGTAGAGGTTACGGTCAGCGGACGGGGCATAGACGGTCCCATCGGGCCCGATCAAGGGGGACTCCATCGCTTGGGTGCCCATGTTGATCCGCCACAGCTCCTTGCCCGCGGCGCTGACGGCCAGGAGGGTGCCTTCGCTGCACCCGAAGTAGATCGTCCCGTCCTGGGCGATGGCCGGGGAAGAGGCCACGGGGCCGGGGGCAACGAACTCCCATGTCATGGTGCCGGTGCTGGCGTTGAGGGCGGCCAGCCTGCCGTTGTTCGAACCGACATAGAGCGTGCCGTCGGCAGCCAGGGACGGGGAGGACAGGACCATCCCGCCGCGGACCGAGGTCCACCGGGACGTGCCGTCGGGATTGACCGCATAGAGCTTGCCGTCCGTGGAGCCGATGTAGATCGTGCCGTCAGGCCCGATCGTCGGCGAAGCCAGAATCGTTGCGGTTGTGGCGAAGGTCCATTTCGCTTGGCTGCTCGGGTAAATCGCGTAGAGCTTGCCGTCGAAGCCGCCGAAGTAGACCGTGCCCTGGCTGTCGATCGCAGGGGAGGACTGCACGCCAGCATTGAAAGCCGTTTGCCACCGGACCGTACCGTTGGCGTTCAGCAGGACGACCGACCCCTCGTCCGTAGCTGCGCAGATGGTCCCTCGTACGCCGAGGGCCACCGAGCCAAAGACTGACCCGTTCATCTGGGCCGTCCATACGGTACCGCCCTCGGGCGAGACCGCGTAAACCATGCCGCTGGTCCCGAAGTAGATCGTGCCGTCGGCGCCGACCGCCGGGCAGCCGGTAACCGGCGCACCCGCCCAGAACCGCCACTTCTGCGTCCCGTCCGGGGATATCGCGTACACGTACCGGTCGCTGGAACCGATGTAGATCGTGCCGTCGGCCCCCATGGCCGGCGCGGAAAGAATCGGCCCCTGCGACGTGTAACGCCACTTTTCGCTGCCTGGCGGCGTGGTGGCCGTCATAGTCACGGTGGTGCTGACGACGGCTCCCTGTTGGTCCATGGCCGTCAGGCGGATGTTCTTGCTGCCGGCCGTGCCGGGCCGGGCGCCGCCCGTCCAGCTCCACACATTGTTGGTCCCCTGGACCAGCGGCTGCGCGGTGACGCCACCGAGGCTGGTCAGGTCGGCCGTCACGGACGTCACATACCCGTCGGCATCGGTCACAACGCACGAGACGGTGATCTGCGTGCTCTGCCCGGGACGGAGCGTTCCGCTGGTCGTCGCGTTGCTAATCACCGGAGGCGCATTTCTGGCGATCGTGTAGACGCCGCCGTTGACGATGCTCGGCACGGCACCGTCGGAGTAGGCACAGGCCTGCAGCGTGGTGGTCGCAGCCACCTGGACCGGCTGGGTATAGAGCGTGCCGTTGGTATCGGAAGGCTGGCTGCCGTCGGTGGTGTAGTAGATGCGGGCCCCGCCGGTACGCGCAAGTGATCTGCACGGTGACGGCTGCCTGGAACATGCCGGGGGCCGGATCAAGGATCGGCGTAGCCGTGAACAGGCTTGGCGGCAATATCGCCCTGATTGGTGGGACTGCTGGGGCAGCCGCCCAAGAGACAGCTGATCACCAGACAGGCGGCAACGATGGAGAGACTCGTAGGGACCAACCGCTTCATGACAGCGATCCTCCGCAACATAAGTTGTGCATCCAACGATACAACGTCCGCCCCTGGCCTGTGCACCCTGGTCGGCCTATGGAGCGGCCGACGCAGGTGCGGCCGGCATCACGCATATCCGGTCAGATCTGCCCGCTGCGACGAATGGGCCTCTCCCTGCGTAAGATGCAGTCAGAACGTAACTTGATTTGACTGGATTCGCGCCGATTAGTCAAGACAATTGATAGGCTGCGGACATAGGCTACAACCCGCGTAGGGATTCTTTTTTTGCGGTCGGCCGGCGGCGACTCGCGAGGCGGCCGGTCCGCACCGGCCATGTGCCCATAATACACGCGATCGGGCCGCCTGCTGATGGCGAGTAGATCGTGGAGACAGCAACGGCGATCCTCAGTCACCCCGGTTCGCCTTTGAACGCCAGCACGAGCAGGTCCGGGCTGCGATCGGGTTGGTAGGCTTGGCGGTCATAGCCGCCGAAGACTTCCACCGCGGCGGCACCGGCCGTACGCATCTTCCGCTCCACGTAAAGAGCGTCCAGGCCCCAGAACGGCACCGATTCGGCCTGCATAACCGGGTCATCGCCGGACAGGGTGGTGACGATCATGTCCACATAGCCTCGCCGGCCGCAGCGGTGAACACCCTTGACGATAAGGCTGTTGCCGCGGGCCAGGTCCGCCCGCCGGCACTTCTGCCACGTGCAGGGGCCATCGGCCATCCGCCAGAGGTTGAGCACCTGGACCAGGACCGCCCCGCCCCGCCGGACGGCCTCGAGCATCCTGCCGACCGTCCGTTCCACAACAGCCATATCCGCCGCCAGGGCCAGGGAGTTGCCGGTGCAGATGGCCACGTCGAACCGTTCGGGCTCGTTGGTCGGGGCGTCGAAGCTGCGGACGACCCAGCGGAGCGTCGGCGACTGGCCGTGGTGCTGGCGGCAGCGCCGGATCATGGCATCGCTCAGGTCGGCACCTTCGACCTGCAGGCCCCAGGAGTGGAACAACGCGGCGTGGCGCCCCGTCCCGCAGGCGACGTTGAGTACGCTGGCGGCGCCGGTCCGCTCGAAGAGCCATCGGTAGAACGGCTCCTCGTAAGCCAGGCGTTTCGGCCAGTCGACCATGGCGTCGTACGCATCCGGCATGTCGCGGAACAAGTCGGTTCCCATCGCGGGTGCTCCTGTTGTTGGCGGGGGTCCACACCGCCCTGCCCTTGCGGCCGTGGCGGCACCTGGGATCGGCCGAGTGCCGCCCGTATCATAGGCGTATAATCAGCAGTCGCCTCGCGTGCAAGGCGGCTTGTCTCATCCGGTATCATCAACGGACCGTCGTAAGGAGACCGACATGGCCCGGCTGTACGAGGACATCACCCGGACGATCGGCCACACCCCGCTGGTGCGAATCCGGCGGGTGATCCAGTCCACTGCAAGAGTCTATGCCAAGCTCGAGTTCTTCAACCCGCTGTCGAGCGTAAAGGACCGCATCGGCGTGGCCATGATCGACGCCGCCGAGCGGGCCGGCAAGCTCCGCAAGGACACCCTGATCGTCGAGCCGACCAGCGGCAACACGGGCATCGCCCTGGCGTTCGCGTGTGCAGCGCGGGGGTACCACCTTGTGCTGACCATGCCCGACACGATGAGCACCGAGCGCCGCAGCCTGCTGAAGGCCCTGGGGGCGAAGGTCGTGCTCACCCCCGGCGCCGAGGGCATGCCCGGGGCGATCCGCAAGGCCGAGGAGATCGTCCGCCAGACGCCGGGCGCGTTCCTGCCGCAGCAATTCACCAACCCGGCTAACCCGGAGATCCACCGCAAGACGACGGCTGAGGAGATCTGGGAGGACACGGACGGGCAGGCCGACATCCTGGTGGCCGGCGTCGGCACGGGCGGAACGATCACGGGGATCGGGCAGGTCATCAAACAGCGCAAGCACAGCTTCCGGTGCGTGGCTGTCGAGCCCGAGGAAAGCCCGGTGATCTCTCAGGCAAAGGCGGGGCGGAAGATCCAGCCGGGGCCTCACAAGATCCAGGGCATCGGGGCGGGGTTCATCCCGGAGGTGCTGGACGTGGGCGTGATCGACGAGGTGATCCGCGTCGGTAGCCAGGAGGCCTTCGCGTGGGCCCGCCGCGCGGCCAAGGAGGAGGGCATCCTGTGCGGCATCAGCAGTGGGGCGGCCCTGGCAGCGGCCAACCAGGTGGCGCAGCGACCGGAGAACGCCGAAAAGATGATCGTGGTGATCCTGCCGAGCGGCGGGGAGCGATACCTGTCGACGCCGCTGTTTGAGGAGGTTCTCATGAACAAGGTTGAACGCGTGCAGGCCGTACTCCAGGGCCGCAAACCGGATCGCCCGCCGGTGAGCTTCTGGTACCACTTCGGGCCGGAACGGACAGCCGGACAGTCAGCCATCGACGCCCACATCGCCCACGTGGCGACGTTCGACGTGGACTTCCTGAAGGTCATGAACGATACCGGCTACCCGCGCGATACAGGGCCGATCGAGTCGGCTGAGGATCTAGCCGATCTGCGGGTGCATGGGGTGGATGCGCCGCAGTTCGCCGCTGAGCTGGCGGTGGTCAGGGGCCTGGCACGGCACTTCAAAGGGCAGGTACCGATGACCGTGACGGTCTTCAACGCCTGGGCGGTGTTGCGTAGCATGGTCGAGCCGCCCAAGATGCACCACGGCCCGCCGGTCATGTCGCTGATGCACGACATCCGCGACCGGCGACTGGCCGAACTGCTCGCGCTGGATCGTGACCGGGTGGGTGCGGGGCTGGAGACAATCGCCCGGTCGCTGGCGGCCTTTGCCGCTGCGTGTATCGAGGCCGGCGCCGACGGCGTCTTCCTGTCGGTGCGAGACGACTGGGTGGATACCGAACAGAACGGCCGGGGGACGTACGATGCCCTGGTCGCTCTCGGCGATCGGATGATCCTGGAGGCGGCGGCTGCGGGGCGATTCAACATGCTGCACGTCTGCGGCAAGGCGGTGGACTTCGAGCGCTTTGCGGGCTATCCCAACGTCCAGGTCCTCAACTGGGCCGACCGTGCAGCCGGCCCGAGCATCGCCGACGTGAAGGACCGCGTCGCTCCGGCGATCGCCGGCGGCGTGGACAACCTCGGCACACTGGCCACGGGCAGCCCGGAGGACGTCCGCAACGAGGTCCGCGATGCCCTGCGCCAGGCGGGCGAGCGACCGATCCTGGTCACGCCGGGCTGCACGTATGATCCAGCGGCGGTGCCAGAGAGCAACCTGCGGGCGATGGTCGAGGCGGCGCGCGGCGGCCTGGACTAGACACCCCTTCCCTCCAACCTATAATGACGCCTTCGACCAGTTTCGGAGGCGAATCATGCAATTTGCGCGGTTGTCGGAGATTGATGGGACGGTATTTCCCGCCGGGCGGCGGACGCAGGTGCTGGTCGGCCAGAACGCGCCGATCCAGGCGAAAGGCTTCTGCCAGGGACGCGTCACGATCTTCCCGGGCGGCAAGGTCCCCAAGCACGAGCATCCCAACGAGGAGGTCTACTTCGTCCTCGAGGGCCAAGGCACCATCGAAATCGATGGCAAGATCGAGCCGATCAAGGCCGGTGAGGCGGTCTACATCCCGGCTGGCCAGTCGCACGAGTTGGCCAACCCCAAGGACAACACCCACAACATGGTATTCATGTTCACCTACAGCCCGGCTGGCGTGGTGGACCACTGGAAGCAGGAGATGGAAGGGAAGCTGAAAGTAGAAGCAGCAATTGTCCGTTGTTCGTAGTCCGTTGTGATGGCAATCACGAGGAAGCGCGCCGTACTTCCGCAACTGACAACGGACAACTGACCACGGACAACAAGCAAGGGAATATGATATGGCAGAAGGTACTGGCAACCAGATCGGCGTCGTCATACATGGGATCACCGGCCGGATGGGCAACGTTGCCCGCAACGCCCTCTGCCAGCTCAACAGCAACGGCGGCATCCGCGTGAACGAGCAGCGGTGGCAGGCCGTGCCGATCGGCGTCGGACGGGACATCAAGCGCCTGGCGGAGTACGCCAAGGGTGTCGGCCTGGAGCACTACTTCGACAGCGTCGATGCCGCGATGGACAAGGCGCGGCAGATCAACCCGGACCGGCAGGTCTATCACAACTGCGTCCTGACCGGAGAGAAGGTCCCGGTGATGCTGGAGGTCATGAAGGGGCTGGACCCGGCTGCGACGGCGGTGTTCATGGAAAAGCCCCTGTCGAACGACTACAAGGCCGGGTTCGACCTGGTGCAGGCCCTGGAGAGCCGGCGGTTCTTCAACGGCGTGGTGCACGACTTCATCGAAACCCCCGGCATCCACGCGGCCATCCAGATGGTGCCGAAGATCCGGCCGCTTACCTGCCAGATGGTCTTCGGCTATGAGGTCGGCGCGGGCTTTTCCAAGAGCGACGACTTCCGCGGGCAGCGGCCGGACTTCAACTGGACGCAGAAAGGCGCCGGCGGCGGGATCGTGCTGGACATGAGCCACGAGGCGTACATCAGCCGCGCGCTGTTCGGCGAGACGGATTCGCTCTCGTGCGTGGCGCGCATGCTGGTGCCGCGGCGAATGAGCACCGACCGCAAGAACAGTGCGCCGATCGACTGCGACGTGGATGATTACTGCTCGATCCGTCGGCTGCACACCAGCGGCGTGGTGAACAACTCGACGTGGTCCTGGTTCCGACGGATCAACAGCGAGTTCGGGCCGCTGGAGATCCAGGTGGACGGCGTGAACGGCTCGCTGGTCTTCGGCCTGTACGGCCTGAAGGTGCAGTGGGCCGAAGCGCGCCGGCCAACCTCTGGAAGGACAGCCTGGCCGGCAAGAAGACCGCCTGGCGGGACTACTGGCAGTACGTGGACATCCAGAAGCGAAACCCCTTCGCGGTGGAGCTGGAGCGGTTCATCGCGGAGCTTCCTCCGGGGGACCTTCTACCACTACAACGCCATCCACGCCCTGAACATCATGGGCGAGGTGGAGGCGCTGTACGAGTCGGCCGCCAGCGAAGGGACGCCGGTCCGCAATGCCGATTTCCTGCGCTACCCGAGGCTGCCGGACGAGTACTGGCGGCCCGAGCGGTTGCAGGGGCGGTATGGCAAGGGCAAGCCGGTGGACGACGACGGTATCCCGTTCTAGTCCTTGGAGAAACGTCCTGACAGATGAATTATCGAGGAGTCCAGGAGATGAAGCCCTACAAGGTGGTTGATGTCTCTTCTGAACAGCGACTCGAGGACTTGGTGCGTCGCCATTCGGACAACATCGAACAGGGCCTCGCCTATGTCGACCACCAGGGCCGAACTTCTGATGGCCGTTTCGACGTACTGATGGTCGACAGCGGGAAGGCCCTTGTCGTCGTCGAGCTGAAGGCCACCCAAGACGACGGCATGCTGATGCAGGCGCTCGATTACTATGATTATGTATCGGCGCATGTAGAGGTCTATGCACGACTCTATGCAGATGCAGGAATCGATCCGACCCGGCCTGTACGGCTCGTCCTTATCGCCCAGTCCTTTTCGGCAACGCTGCTCAATCGATGCAAGTGGATTTACGCTCGGATCTCCTTGTTTGCGTATCAATGTCTTCAGTTTGACGGGGACGAGGATCTGGTCCCTGTCTTCTGGGAGCAGGATTGGCCTGCCTCGCGAAACCCTCCCGGCAACATGTCGATTGAGGAACACCTGCGCTACATTACTGACCCCGAGGTGCAGGGCAAGGCGCGTGCCCTTTTGGACGAGATCAGAGGATGGCGAGCGGATGCTGTCGTTTTAGATGCGATCAAGGACTCTGTCTCCATCAAGGTCAATAATCGTGTCTTTGCCTACTTTGAACCCAGGCGCAAGTTCTATCTGCTGTGGACCTACGATGATGAGGAGAATCTCGCCGTTTACCCCGTCAGGAGCGATGCGGATCTGGACAAGATAAGACCCATGCTGAGAACGGCGATGGACCGGCTGACAGAGCGCCGGAGATAGCCAAAGGGAGGTACTGTAGGGGCAACGGGAAGGGGTTCGGAGAGAAGTAATGGATGTGCTGGTACGGATCAAGCGAATGGTGATAGCCCGTCAGGTGCTGTTCACCGAGAAGGCCGACATCGAGATGTGTGCCGACGACCTGACGCCGGAGATGGTATACGAATCGATTCTGAACGCACCGGCCATTTTCAAGACTCTCCGTTCGCGTAGTCCCGGCGTACGGAAGGCAGAGAAGTTGTATATAATCAAGGGATTGACGTTCGATGGGCTTGATGTCTACACGAAAGGGAAGATCCTGACGAAGCAAGGAATGGATGTGTTCTATGTCCTCATCTCCTCGAAAAGAAGCACAGATGTCTGAGCCACTTGTCTGCCCCCAGTGCGGCGCGGAGCAACTGGTCGAGGTAGTAGAGAACTGCCGCCTTGAAGGTGGGGTGATGGTCAAACGACTGAAACACCGCAAGTGCCTGTCCTGCAATGCGAAGTTCTTCGATGACGAGGCCATGCACCGCATACAGGCTGAGCGCACCCATCACGGTATCGCGCGGACCGCTTGAACGACGACGCGAATTCTCCCGTTCTTTACCGGCTGAACAGGTTCTTGAACCACTGCACCGTCACCTGCCGGTACGCCTGGGCGATGCCGGTGACGTTCGGCACGCTCTTGGGGCAGACCCGCAGGCAGTTCTGGGCATTGCCGCACTCGCTGACCCCGCCCGCTTTCATCAGTTCCGCCAGCCGATCCTCTTTGAGCACCGCACCCGTCGGGTGGCTGTTGAACAGCACGGCCAGCGAGATGGCGAAGGCCCCGACGAACCGGTTGTCCTTCGTGTACTGCGGGCAGGCCTCGGTGCAGCAGCCGCAGGTCATGCACCGCGAGTACGGGTAGAGCTGGTGCTGCTGCTTCGGCGAGACCTTCGGGCCGGGACCGAGGTTGTAGTAGCCGTCGACGGGGACCCACGCCTTGATCCGCTTGAGGTCACGGAACATGCGCGAGCGATCGACCGCCAGGTCGCGGACGACCGGGTATTTCGTCATCGGGGCCAGCGTGATGAGGTGCGGGTCCTCCTTCAGCAGGTTGTCCACCAGCGTGCTGCACGCCTGGCGGACCCGGCCGTTGATGTTCATCGTGCACGAGCCGCACACCTCCTCCAGGCAGGCGGCATCGTAGGCGACCGGCGTGGTCCGGACGCCCTCGATCGTGACGGGGTTCATCGCCACCTGCTGCAGGCAGGTCGTCACGTTCATCTGCGGCTGATAGCCCACCCGGAACGTCTGCCAGTGGCTCGGCGTATCCGGACCGTCCTGCCGCAGGATCCGCAAGGTTACGTGTTCGGGCATCCTACTGTCCTCCCACCGTCGCCGCCTTCTGCCTCTGCCGCCACACGCGGTCGATGATGCCCGCGCCCTTGAGCCCGTACGTCCGCGGCCGGGGCGCGATCAGGCTCGTATCGATCGGCTCATACGAGAGGATCGGGCCCTCCGAGGTAAACTCCGCGATTGTAGTCTTGAGCCACCGCCGGCTCTGCGCGGCGAAGGCGTCGCAGTACTGCTCGGCCTGGCGCTGCAGTTCGATCGGGTCGTCAGCCGTCGGCGAGGGGATGGCGAACTCGGGCTTGTAGTGGGCCCCGCGGCACTCGTCGCGCTGCAGGGCGCCCTGGGCGATGACCCGGGCTAGGACCAGCATGTCGTCGAGTTCGCGGACGAACCGCACCGTCTGGTTCGTCCAGTTGCCCGCGTCCGGCAGACCGACCTGCTTGTAGCGGTCGGACATCTCCGCCAGGTCGTCGATGAGATGCCGCAGCTCATTGTTGTGCCGCACCACCGTACAATACTTGGTCATCTCCACGCCCAATTCCTGGTGCAGCGCGAAGGGGTTGACCTTCCCGCTCGTCCGCAGGAGCTGCTGATACCGCTCCTGGTGGGCCTTCTCATGGCCGTCGAAGAAGGACTGCGACAGGTGGGCGGCGCTGCCGTGCGGAAGGTTCTTCAGCAGGTTCGGCATGCCCTCGGCCACGACCAGCCCGGCGAAGATGCACGACAGGAGGCTGTTGGCCCCGAGGCGATTGGCCCCGTGGTACTGGTAGTCCGCCTCGCCGATCGCGTAGAGGCCCGGGATGCTGGCGGCCTGGTTGCGCGGTGAGCCGATGACCAGCCCGCCCGTGCCAGCGTTCTTCTCGTAGTCGCACCAGATCCCGCCCATCGTGTAGTGGACAGCCGGGAAGATCTGCATGGGCGTCTTGCGCGGGTCTACCCCGACGAACTTCTCGTAGATCTCGAGGATGCCCTCGAGTTTTTCGATCCGCGAGGCCGGCAGGTGCGTCAGGTCCAGGTAGGCGGAGAAGTTGACAGCCGAGACGCTGTACCCCTCGCGACAGACCCAGAAGATCTCGCGGGTGGCGATGTCGCGCGGCACCAGGTTGCCGTACGTCGGGTACTTCTCCTCCAGGAAGTACCATCGCTCATTCTCGGGGATCTGTTCGGGCGGGCGAGTGTCGCCCTTCTTGCGCGGGACCCAGACGCGGCCGCCTTCGCCGCGGGCGCTCTCGCTCATGAGCCGGTGCTTGTCGGTGCCGGGGATGGCGGTCGGGTGGACCTGGATGAACTCCAGGTTGCCGAGCTTCGCCCCGGCGCGATAGACCCGGGCCGCCGCTGAGCCGGTGCAGATCGTGCTGTTCGTGCTCTTGCCGAAGATCACGCCCAGGCCGCCGGAGGCGATCATGACCGCGTCAGCCGGCAGGGCGCGGATCTGCATGCTGTAGAGGTCCTGGATCACCGCGCCGCGGCAGACGCCGCGGTTGTCGAGCATGGGGCCCAGGAAGTCGCGGAATTCGTGCTTGGTGACGAGTCCCTCGACTTCCCAGCGGCGGACCTGCTCATCTAGACCGTAGAGCATCTGCTGGCCGGTCGTCGCCCCGGCAAACGCCGTCCGGGGGTAGAGCGTACCGCCGAACCGGCGGACATCGCGGTCGCCCTCGGGCAGGCGGTTGAACGTCACGCCGATCCGGTCGAGCAGATCGACCACCCGCGGCGCCACTCGCACATCTCCTTGGCCGGCGGCTGCTCGTTGAGGAAGTCCCCGCCGTAGACGGTGTCGTCGAAGTGCTTCCACTCGCTGTCGCCGAGCTGGCGAGTTACCTGGTTGACCGAGTTGATCCCGCCCTGGGCGCAGACGCTGTGGCTGCGCCGGGCCGGCACGAGGCTGACCAGGTCGACCGCGATGCCCTGTTCAGCCATCTTCATGGTTGCGGACAGCCCCGCCAGACCCCCGCCGATCACCACGACTCTCTGTTTGGCCATGCTCAGGTTCCGTACACCGCAAATCCATACAAACTGACGTATCCCCAGACGCACATCACGATGCCGACCAGCAGGCAGGCGTACTGGAACCATCGTTGCGAGTCGGGACCGCCCAGGATCCCCCAGCAGATCGCGAAGGTCCAGATACCGTTGGCGAAGTGGTAGACGGCCGCCGTCAGCCCCACCACGTAGAAACTCAGCGTGAACCACGCCGGCACGGCCATTCCCGCGACGTGCCAGTGCAACAGGCCATGCCGGGTAACGGCGAACCAGTCGTTCGCCTCGGCGAAGACGGGCCCGCCGAACAGCCAGGCAAACCGATATTTCGAGAGGTGGATAATCACGAAGGCCAGCGTGCTATAGGCGGTGACCCGCTGCAGGGCGTAGCGCCAGCTGTTCAGGTACGGGTAGATCGTGGCGTTGATGCGGCCGGTCCAGGCGATGTAGAAGCCGTAGATGGCATGAAAGGCCAGGGGCAGGAAGATGAACCCCCACTCCAGGACGAACAGGAAGGGCAGGTCCTGGATCCACTTGACGTCCCTGTTGTACCGGGCCGGACCGTACCACGAGCCGGAGTTGGTCAACAAATGCTCTAGCAGGAACGCCCCCACCGGAACGATGCCGCTCAGGCTGTGCATCCGGCGCAGGAGGAAGTGGTTGCGGTCGACCAGGTCAGCCATGGACGGCGTCTCGATTGCGCTCACGAGGAATCCACCTTACGCAGCCGGTCCGTGCAAAATGTCACAGTGTGTCTGACTGCTACTATAATGCCTACAGGGTCACGGACCTGAGTTCAACACCGTAATTGTAGGACGGTGAACCGCAGGCGGGACAAATCGGCTGCCACCACGAGCAATTGCCATTATCGGAGCCTCGAACGAGCCCGGCAAGTATGGCCACAAGGCGGTGGTGGCATGCCGCCGGCTGGCTCGGCCACGCGGGTTACATGGCTGCCGTCTGCGAGGCGGCTGCAGCCTGGGGGTCGGTAGTCGCTCCCTGTGAAGCCGCGGCCTGGCGGGTAGTTGCGGCTTCCTGTGAAGCCGCGGCCAGCTGCTTCTTCATCCTGAGGTACCAGTAGTATGACATCCAAGGGCTGTCACCGTCGTCCTTGCACGTGGCGGCCGTCTTGTAGGCCTCCACGGCCGCCGGCATGTCATGCCTGACCTCCGCTTCGATGCCGCGGAGCCAGAAGGCATACGCTCCGCTTGTAGTCGGAGTCAGCGCTATCGAGCAGCTGCTGCCATGTGAACTTGCCGAGTATGTACTGGACGTGCTTATCGATGGGCATGTCGTGGCCATACAGAGGCAGCCGGTCCTCTATCTCCTGCAGACGTTCGGTCTTACCGGCCAGCTGCATTGCCTCGATCAGCCAGACCCGGCTATAGATCGTCAGTTGCTTTGCCTCGTGCAGGGCCAGGCCATACTCGACCGCCTTGGGGAAATCGCGGGCGTACATCGCACATTCCAGCAGCATGGCTTGCTGGGCCTGCTTCGGCAGGAGCTGCAGCGGTCCGGCACAGAAGGCTTCCAGCACCTGGGGATCGACGCATGCCTGGCAGCACGCCTGGCCGACGTGCGCAGCTATGGAGTCCCGCATCTGCGAATGTTCCTTCAGCAGGGCCTTGATCTGCTCCGCCACGAACGCCTGGTCACGGCCGTGTTGCAGGAGGAATCGGATATACTCCACCGTCCCGCTTTCGTAGCGGAACGCTATCTGCCGAAAAACGTCTTCGGCCTCGGCGATCTTGTTGTTGGCCGCCAGGGCCACGGCCAGGCCTCTAAGGCCCGAGCCACTGTAGCTACGAGCGCTCTTGCGGCCGAACTCCAGGGCCTCCTGCGGACGGTCCCGCTCGACGAGCCAGCAGGCTCCCTGGCCGAGCAGGTTACTCAGGCAAATGGAGAACTCGCACTTCTTGTCCGCCAGGCGGACCGTTTCGATCGCCTCGTCATACTTGCCGGCCCGGGCGTACTGCCAGGCAAGATGATCGTAGCCGGTACTGTCCCGGGGCATCAGGTCGATCATCTGGCGGTAGATCCCGGTGGCCTTGTCCGGCTGAGCGTGATTGCGGGCGGCCGCTGCCGCGTCCTCCAGTACGGCGAGGTTGTACGGCAGCCTGGCCAGGAACGGCTCGGCGATGTCAAGTGTGGTCCGTCGACACCACTGCAGGACCGGCAGGGGCCAGCCGTTATACCGATCCACGCTCAGGGCCCTCCAGGCGAGGGCATCGGCGGCCCTGGGGGAACCGTCGCTCATGGCGCTACAGGCACAGTCGCACCATTCCCATGCCCCGCGGCCGGGCCAGAGCTCGCGCGTGCCCTTGCCCCAGTCGGGGGTGGCGCTGGAGTACCAGCTCTGGACGAAAAGCGTGCGACCCCAGAGGGTCCGGCCGAAAGAGGAATGCAGGAATGTCCTGGCCTCGTCCATCGCCCTGTCTTGGCGGCCGACGACAATCAGGCCATACCCTCTGAAGAACGCGTCTATGCCCTTGAGCCTGTGCAGGCCGTTTGCCAGCGCTTCGCAGAGATCGTGCATCTCCTGGGGGACACCGAGGCAGTAGCCCATGGAACGAGCCTGAATGAACAACGTCACCAGCATCAGTCCGCGCTGCAGTTCGGCGAAGTCGTGGGGGCAAAGGCACTGCCAGCGGATGCCCTGGTCATGGGTCACCGGGCCGGCGGGCGTTGCCATGGCGACGGCATACAGCTCCGTCATGTCCGTCATCGTATCGGTCAGTTCCCTGCCGGACTGGGCCTGGAGGCGGTACCCCTCCTCGGAGACCTTCCAGGCGATCGCGCGGCCAAGGCTCGCGGGGTCGGGGGAGTCCTCCGCCGAGAGCACCTTTGCCAACGCCGCGCCAACGTCGCGGCGGTCAGCGGCCGGGATGCGGTCGTCGCAGAGAATGTCGTTTGCGTCCCGCGCCAGGGCCATGCTGATGGCCTCGGTCGGGGCACTGAAGTCCGCAGGGTTGTACAACGTCGAGAAGGCCGGACTGTGGGTGCGTTGCAGCAGATCGACGCAGGCGTCTCTCAACAGGTCGCTACGACGGCACTGCTGCGTGGCCCACAGCAAGGCGAGACTCTCGATATCCGACGGTTCGCCGGACTCCGGCAGTAACATCGGCCGGTAGTCCCGGGTGGCGAACCTGCGGATCGCATTTGCTTCCGGGGCATGCTGCTGCTTGTCGGAGAGGTCTGCCAGGCCGGCCATGGCGGCATCCGGATAGCCGCAGGCCAGCTTGACCCACGCCTCGCTGAGACGGTCCTCCAGGCGGACCGGTGCCTTCAGACGACGGGCATAGGCCAGAATGCGGAACCGGGCCGGCCAGGAACCGGGGCCGTTCCTGAAACCGTCCCAGCAGGTCCTGGCAGGCGAGGATCGATCCGCACAGGGCGGCGCCGTAGTGGGCCTCTGGGCAGAGCGGCTGGCGGTTGAGCACGGTGTCGATCGCGCGAGGCAGCCAGCACGTCGCGTGAGCAGACCTTCAGCGCCTGCTCACGGGCCTGGTTCAGCCGAGTCAGTTGCTCCTGCGAGGCCGGCGCAGCCGCGATGTCCTTGGACGGCAGACCCAGATACCCAGCCACGCCCGCCTCGATCTGGGATGCAAACCGCTCCGTCGTCTGCAGGAGACTGTCCCAGTCGGCGTAGGAGACGGCGACCGAGGCGATCCGCCGGCTCTTTTCGGGTGCTGTCAGGAGGTCGGCGTGCAGCAGGTGGAACTCCAGCGCGCAGTGATTCCGCCAGTCACGATAGGGGTTGACGCGAGAACCGGCCACGGCCGCGCTGCGTCGCGGATGATCCCCACCGTGGGCGAGTCGAGGTCGAACCCTTCCCGGCATACGAGTACGCCGGGATAAGCCTTCGCCGACTCGTCGGGTACCTCCAGCCGTGCGGTCAGTTCGAAATCACCTTGAGCCGGTACATGGAGGAACTCGCCGCGTTCGCGATCGTCGTCCTTGGGCAGCTCCGCCGAGCCACGGGTTTCGATGGTCCATGCCCCGTCGGCGATATTGATGGTGCTGGGTTTGAGCGGGGTGCCGATGGTGGCCCTCTCGGGCGCGGCCACGGGCCGGTTGTTCAACCGCACATCGCTGGCCGAGGTGTGGCCACCAAGGCCGTGTGGGTCGAAAGGCCCCCAGAGGCCCACGTGGACGCCGGCTGCCATCGGGAGTTCGAGGCTGCTGATTGGCAGGTAGTCCTTGCCATCGACACTGGCCGAGAAGAAGAACGAATCACCCCTGCGAACGATCTTGAGGTATGGCATGGGCGGCATCTTCTCATCGCTGACCTGAAGGCGCGGATAGGCGTCGGCAGGGACCCCGCGGAGCTGGTCGACAGCCCAGAACCTGGCACAGGCGCCATACCGTGCAGCCAGGTCGATGGCTGTCAGCCGCAGGGCCGCTTCCGGGATCAGGCTGTCGTAGCGGCCGGCGTAGTCCGCCGACGGGGCCAGCAGGTGCAGGACGGGTTGGCCCTGTCGAGAGTCGGTAGGGCCGCCGGGCTGGCCGGCCCCGGGGGCAGCCACCCGGACCCGTGGGATAAGGACGGCACAAAGGATGGCAGCCGTGCAGAGCAGTAACAAGACCAGCGGAAAGACAAGCCGTCGAGCAGTGGTCATAGCATCTCCCTGGCGCGAAAAGACTTGCTGATTGCTAGTCAGTATGACGACTTCGGACCGGGACACAAGGCGGGCTGGAAATCACTGCGGATGAGAGGACTCGAACCTCCACGACCTTGCGATCACTGGCACCTGAAGCCAGCGCGTCTGCCAATTCCGCCACATCCGCAACTGCAACGGGCTATTTAGTCTTACGCAGATAATGTTACGCTTCCTGCACCGCCTGTCAAGACGCATTCTCCTCGGAAACTCGACGCCATCCGGCGGAGGCTGTACACTTAACCCTCTTGGCGGTCGCGGGTTCCGGCGGATGGTGCGTGTCGTGTCCGCCTGGTCCCGGCGGCCGCATGTTTCGTGACTACCTGGAGTAACACGATGTCTTCCGCGCAAGCCGTAGGCGTGGCCCTGGTGGGTGTGGGTGGCCAAGCGGTCACACACCTGGCGGCCCTGCAGCACCTGCAGCAGCAGGGACGCGTGCATCTGCAGGCTGTCGTCGAGGCCAACCCACAGGCCTGCGCCGGGCGAGCTGGATGACCTCCGCCGGGCGGGCGTCGTGGTCGAACCGGACCTGGCGGCTCTGCTGGGACGGTGGAGCGACAAAGTGTCGCTGGTCGGCGTGCCGGTCGGCATCCCCGGGCATCGACCGGTGGCCGAGGCGGTCCTGGCGGCCGGCTACGCCGTCGTACTGGAAAAACCGCCGGTCGGCTGCATCAGCGACCTGGGGCCCCTGCTCAAAACCGCTGACCGGGCGGGACGGGCCTGCGCGGTCCACTTCCAAACGATCTGGATGAAGGGTTTTCGCGCCGTCAAGGAGGCGATTGTCGCGGGCAGCATCGGCCGGCTCAAGGAGGTCCGCATCAAGGGCCGGTGGTTCCGCGAGGACCGGTACTATGCGCGAAACGGCTGGGCAGGCCGGCTGCAGGTCGGGAATGCCTGGGTGTTGGACGGTACGATCAACAATCCCTTCGCCCACCAGGTCAACAACGCCCTGTTCCTGGCCGGGGCGAATCTGCACGCATGGGCCGACCCCGTCGAGGTGCGAGCGGAACTCTATCATGCCCGGCCCGGCATCTTCGGCGACGATACGACCTGCCTGGCTGTCCGCACGGATACCGGTGTCGATTTGCGGCTGTGGTTCACCCTCTGCAGCGAGACGCCGCAGCGCCAGCCGACGATTCAGGCGATCGGCGAGGCCGGGCAGATCACGTGGCCCTCATCCGACGGTACCGGCCGGATCCAGTGCGCGGACGGCCGCGTCGAGACGATCCCCGCGGATGACACACCGGGCTCGGTGGCCGTGTACAGCAACGTCTGCAGGCACCTGCTGGGGCAGGACGAGCGGGTGCTGTGCACGCTGGCGGACACCCGGCCGTTCGTACAGACGGTCAGCGCAGCCTTTCAAGTGGCTGGTCCGCCGGGGCAGGTCCCGTGGCGGTTCGTCCGCAGGGCGGGAACAGCTGACAAGCCGGGTTTCGTGATCGATGGGATCGACGAGGCGATCGACAGGTGCTTTCAGACGGGGCGGACGTTCAGCGAGGCGGGGATTCCCTGGGCGTGCGCGGCTAAGTGCATGGCCGTCGGGCCCAAGTACGATCGTTTTCGGCCGGCCTGGGGTTAAGGGACACCAGACAAGGAGAGGGGGAGACAAGGAGACAAGGAGCAACGGCAGAAGCGTGATTGCAGACAACGCAGGAGTGGCACCACGTGGGCCCCGAAGTCCTGCACCGATGCTTACACCAGTCGCCGGCGGGCGAAGGCCAGGCCCAGGCCCAGCGCGCCTAGCAGCGATTCCCACCCGAAATCGCCGCACGGCCTGCTCGATACCGGCGTGATCTCCATCTGGCTGTCTGACAAACCGACCGTCCTCTGCACGGCTGCCGCCGTGGTAGCGACTCCGACCGAGCCGCTGAAATCGGCCCCGAGCCGCTGGTTGAGCGACTGTAGGAAGGCCGTGGGCAGCTGCCCCAGGAAGACGCTGCCCCCCTGGGAGCCGGCTGGGGCGTTGACATCGCCCCGTACCTGGGCTGTCAGGGCGAATGGCGCATCCACGGTTGCATCGTACTCATATGGGATCGATATGTACGGGAACAGGACCAGGTGAACCTGGTCGAGGCGGCTGCTGCGGCCCGAGAAGTCGAACGGGAGGGCGATCGCCTGTGAGGCGCCGCCAGCCTTGTCGATCTGGAGCTGGCGGTTGGCGTCGAAGAACACATGGAGCGTGCCGACCAGCACGTCCCGCGAACCGCCGCCATCCTGCTGGCTGACCGTGAAGGTCACCGTGCCGTCGACGTTGGCTGACCCTTCCGGGAGGGTGGCCAGGAAGATCCCCGCGGAGAGCACGAATGTGCTGCGGACGTGGATGGCGGTCCCGCTGGCCAGGCCCAGTTCGGCTGCGCCGAGGACCACCTGGCGATCCTCCACCGAGGTGACTTCGCAGGCAAAACCGCTGTTCGACAGCAGCGAGAGCCCTTCGGCCTCGAAGTTGAAGTCCCTGGTATTCTCCAGAGATCCGGCGGCTGGCGGACTGACCGCAGCGACCGCAGTCAAGCCACCCATGATCGCGGACGGGCTACCGATGTCCAACGCAACGGATGCCTGGGCCGGCAGGGCGTTCGTCGTATCGGGGGTCTGGTCGAGCGCCTGGTCGACGATCGCGCCTGTCGAGGCATCCACCTGCTGTACGGAGGCAGTGGCCCGGCCATCCGCGCTATTGATAACCGCGTGGGCGGCAGGGGCAGCCAGGACCAGGACCGCAACGATCATCCGGACCACCTCATGAACTACGTGCAGAGATCGGGATCCGCGCACAGCAAACTCCTCATGAGACTGCCAGAAACGATGCGCTTCGCGTCCGGGCCGTCCGGACCCGGCCGACTGGATTGGCCATCAGGATATAGCCGAAATGGCTGCATGTCCATCCGTGGGAACGCCGGGAGGCGCGGTTGGCCTGGAATCGCCCATAAAGTTCCTGTATAGTCGATCTTGCAGGTTGGCGGGACGGGCCTGAAGCGCAAGGTCCGAGAACGGCCGGTTCGCCTCACCTGCGGGAGAGGAAGGAAGCGATGCGGAAGTACCTGGTTTGCCTGGCGGCATTGTGTCTGGTCATTCCCTCGGCGGCATTTGCGACGGTCTACAGCGTCTCCTCGATCAGCCAGTTCAAGGTTGCCTTGAGTGCCGCCAACGCCGGCGATGAGATCGACGTCCAGTACGGCGTGTACCAGGTGGCCACGGCTGACGACTGCAAGCACTGGTTCACCCGCTCGGGCACGGTCGGCAGTCCCATCCACATCGTCGGCCTGGCCGGTCCAAATGGCGAGAAGCCTGTGTTCGACGCGACAGGTACTCCCATCGAGCGCGGCCTGTTCTACGTCTGGGACTACTGCAGCAACTACGTGATCGAGAACCTCGAGATCCGCAACAGCCGCGGGCTGAACGTGAAGTCCAACAACGCCGCGGCGGCCTACATCCTCGGCACGAACATCACGTTTCGCAACTGCTACAGCCACCACAACGACAACGGCTGGTTCTCGACCACCAACGCTGTCAACACGGTGCTGGAGTACTGCGAGACGGCCTACAACGGCAAGCCGAAGGGCTCCTCGGGCGATATGACGCACAACCACTACATGGCCTCGCAGAGCCTGACGATCCGCGGCTGCTACATCCACGACAGCACCGAAGGCCAGAACTTCAAGAGCCGCGCCACCGGCGTGGTCTTCGAGTACAACTGGGTCGAGAACGCCGCGAGCTACGAGTGGGAACTGGCCAGCAACAACAAGGGCAACTCCCTGCTGATCGGTAACGTAATCATCAAGAGGCCCGGCAACGGCAACCGCCGGATCGTCCAGCTCAGCGACGGGACCGTCGCCGACGCCACCAGCGGGACACTCACGCTGATCAACAATACGATCATCTCGAGCGGCGGGAGCGACGCCTACGTGACCAGCATCAACGTCGCTACGGCCAATGCCGTGCTCTACAACAACGTCTTCGCGGGGCCGTCCACGGTGCTGCTGTCCTGGTCCGGCAGCGGCAGCGTCAGCGGAAGCAACAACTGGATGCCGGCAGGCACGACCGTGCCGGCTGGCGTGACAGGCAGCCTCTTCGGGACGACACCGGGGTTCGTCGATCAGGCGGGCAAGGACTTCCACCTGCTGGGCTGGTCCACACTTCGCAACAGCGGGCTAAACGCTCCGCAGTGGCTGGACTGGTCGAGCACGTGGCAGGTCCGCGTCCCGGACAAGGAGTATGTGGCAGCCGCCCAGACGCGGACAAGGCTGGCCGATGCAACGCTGGACATCGGCGCATTCGAGGGCCCGCTCTGGCCGGGCGACATCAACAACGACGGGAGCGTCGACGTTGTGGACCTGCTCGACCTGGTCGCGTCCTTCGGCTCCAGTTCGGGCGATGCCAGTTATGACGCGCGGTGCGACCTCGACGGGGACGGGTCCGTGGACGTGGTGGACCTGTTGAGCTTCGTTGATGACTTCGGCAAGCCGTAGGGCGGCGCCGCTGCGCGGCGAGAAAGTAGAGCAGTAGACAGTAGAGCAGGAGGGAACGGCGGCAGCCGCCGTTGGTGGGCACGGCCCAACTACGAGGCTGCCAGATGCCCGGGCGAACGGTTCTTGAGACGGTCCCCTACTGCTCTTCCTGGACCAGTTCGTACGTCCCGCCGCCGCCACTGCGGAGCCGGCCGTATCGGACCAGTTCCTCCCATACTGTCGGCGGATACTGCTGAGGCGGGAAGATTCCGATGATGCCGGACTGGCCGCCCTTGCTGGTGTACCGACCGCCCAGCCGCGACTCGTCATCCAGGCGGGCCAGTTTGAGGCGCTTCTTGAAGGCCTTCAGGGCGTTCCTCAGTTCCGTCGGGAGGGGCGTCCCGGGTGCGGGAGTCTCTGCCATGGTCGGCACTCCTTGCAGGGGTCAGGGCTTCAGAGACCCGCGGCGCAGCAACCGTAGGCTGCACCGCGGACATACGCGGGAGTATACCACGCCCTACGTCCAGCAAGCACCCGGCAAGGTGTCGATCCGCCCTTCGACTGCGTCCGATAACGGGCCATACTACCCCGACGGTCACCCGGCTTGGTTTGCCAGACGCTGCAGCCAGTGTTTACATTGCGTCACCGACTGCGGTAAACTGAAGTGCTGGAAGGAATTGGGCAGCGATTAGGAGCGAGCGCATGACCGATCTGAGCCAGATGAGGCAGCACGGCGACTTCTGGGTGTCGCGGCTGGCGGTGGTTGTTGGGGACGTGCAGATCGCTCCGGAATGTAGCATCTGGCACTTCGCCGTCCTTCGCGGCGATGTCGCTCCCATCCGCCTCGGACCCCGGACCGTCGTGCAGGACGGAGCGATCCTTCACTGCCAGTTCGACCAGCCGCTGGAGGTCGATGGCGACGTGGTGATCGGCCACAAGGCGGTCCTTCACTGCCGGCGCATCGGCAAGGGTTCCCTCATCGGCATCGGGTCCATCCTGCTGGACGGGGCGAGGGTCGGCCGCAACTGCATCATCGCCGCTGGATCGCTGATCCCGCCGGATGCGAAGATCCCCGACGGCAAGGTGGTGATGGGCGTGCCGGGGGAGGTCGTGCGCGACGTCACGCCTGAAGACATCCGCAACATCGAGAATGCCGCAAGCAAGTACATCGAACTGGCCCGCCAGCACGAGCTGGGGGCGTATCCGAGGCCGTTCTAGGGACGCCTCAGTTTCGCAGGCTGTGGATCGGCGGCGGGATCCGGCCGCCGAAGTCGATGAACGCCGCACTGGTGCCCGGGTTGCGGACCTCGATCACCGGCGAAGCGCCGAAGAGCCCGCCGAACTCCACGATGTCCCCCGCTTTTTTGCCCGGGGCGGGAATCAGCCGCACGGCTGTCGTCTTGCCGTTGATCACCCCGATGGCCATCTCGTCAGCGATGATTGCCGCGATCGTCGACGGCGGCGTGTCACCCGGGATGATCACCATGTCCAGGCCCACGCTGCAGACGCTGGTCATCGCCTCGAGCTTCTCCAGCGACAGGTGGCCCTGGCGGACAGCGTCGGCCAGCGTGCTGTCCTCGGCCACCGGGATGAACGCCCCCGAGAGTCCGCCGACTGACTGGCTGGCGAACGCCCCGCCCTTTTTCACCGCGTCGTTGAGCATCGCCACCGCGGCTGTCGAGCCCGGCGCGCCGATCGCGGCGATGCCCAGTACCTTCAGGATCTCGCCGATGCTGTCGCCCACCTTCGGCGTGGGCGCCAGCGACAGGTCGACGATGCCGAAGGGCACGCCGAGTTCGGCAGCGACCTCCCGGCCGATCAGCTCGCCGGCCCGCGTGACGCGAAAGGCGGTGATCTTGATCTCTTCAGCCAGTTCCAGGAGGGTCAGCTTCGACCGGGCGGTCTCGATCTTGCGCCGCAGCGCCGAGGAAACCACCCCCGGGCCGCTCACGCCGACGTTTATGACCACCTCCGGCTCGCCCGCGCCCAGGTACGCCCCGGCCATGAAGGGGTTGTCCTCGGGGATATTGGCGAAGATCACGAGCTTGGCGCAGCCGAAGCCGTTCTGCTCGGCCGTGGCCGCGGCGATCCGCGGGAGCAGGCTCGCCCAGGGCGCGGACGGCGTCCATGTTAATGCCGGCCCGGGTGGTGGCCACGTTGACCGATGCGCAGATGCGCTTGGTGCGGCTCAGAACAGCCGGCAGGGACTCCAGCACCGTGGCATCGGCCGAGGTGGTGCCCTTCTGCACCAGGGCGGTAAAGCCGCCGACCAGGTCGATACCGAGTTCGGCCACCACCGCGTCCAGCGCCGCTGCGATCTGCAGGGCGGCCTGGAGACCATGACCGGCCAGCACCCCGGAGACCGGCGATATCGCCAGGCGCTTGTTGGTGACCGGCACGCCGTACTTGCGGCCGACCCGTTCACACGTCTCGACCAGGCGGCAGGCCTTGGAGCGGATCTTCTCGCGGACCTTTCGGCAGACGAGGTTGATCTCGGGGGCCGCGCAGTCGTCGATGTTGATGCCCATGGTCACGGTGCGCAGGTCGAGGTTCTCGGCCTGCAGCATTCTGTATCGTCGAAAGGATGTTGTCGGTGTTCAGCATCGGGTCACCTCGGAAGATCGGGTGTCGGGTGTCGGGCCTCGGGTGTCGAACAGTTACGGGTCAGGAGTTACGGGTTACGGGTAACAGCAAGAGCCGGCCCAGACCCAGAGTCCGGGCTCACGGATTCGCCTCTTTCCGCAGGCGCAGCTCGTTGGTGGCCACGAAGAGGTTCTCGTGCTGCATCCGCACGGTAAAGCCCAGTTCCTGGCCTAGGTGCTCGAGGTCGGCCTGCAGCATGGCGATGTCCCACTGGGGTGGGACCTGCACCTGTGAGACCAGCACGAAACGGCCCTGCTTGTTGTCGCCGTAGAGGTCGGTGATGTTGACGCCCTTTTCGGCCAGGTAGTCTGGCGAAGCGGTAGATCGTCCCGGGCCGGTCGTCGCCCATGATCGTCACGATGAAGGTTCTCGCTGCCGGTGGGCACGGGCTTGGGCGGACAAACCACGATCGGACGGATCAGCACGGCGAACGAATGATCGCCGCTGGTACCCTCGACGCTGGCGCGGAGGTGTTCGGAGTTCACCGCCTCCGGCATGGTCACCACCATGATGAGGGTGAAGTGCCCCATCAGGACGGTCTGGCTCACGGCCTCGATGTTGCCGCCGAGTTCGGCGACGATGCCGCTGACGGCGGAGACGATCCCGGGGCGGTCCTCGGCGACGACGTTGAGGACGTAGCGGGTCCGGCCGGCGGGGAGCGGCAGCTGCTGGTTCTGCGATTCAGTGATGGTGGCACACCTCCTTGGGTATGGGAAGCCACGTCAATGGGATCCCAATTCCGTCCATAGAACCATGATAGGCCGGAATGTCAAGGAGCGCGTGGGCGTTATTGGCTATCGTGGTTCATGTCATGGTTTGGGTCTCCTGAGAAACGGCAGGGGCGAGGGGCGAGGGACGAGTAATGACGACAGCAACGGCAACAGCAGGGGCGAGGGGCGAGAGACGAGTTCTGAGAAACAGCGACAGTGACAGACGGTACAGCAACGGCGTTCTGAGCTAGAGAGTGTCCAGAGGGCCGCAGCGTCGGAGACGGCATTGCCGTGAGGGGCACGTGCGTACGGAGGGCCCTGTCCTCAGGTCCATCGGCCGGGAGTGCTCGGGCAGCGAGCTGCCTGTTGCATCGGCGGATGGCTCCCACGCGTATGCCGTCGCGCTGGAACAGATGCAGGGACCGACAGAGGCCGCGCGGGCCCTGCAGCCGCGCCAGCGCGGGCCGATCGAGCCGGCCCAGGGCCTGCCAGTGATCGACGGCAGGTACCCGCTCGAACCCAGATTCTGACGTTAGCGTTTGAGACGCTGCGGCCCGCGGCGGCAGCTTCGGTTCGGAGGAAGACTGCTGCTTGTTGGACACGGTCAAGCACTCCTTGAAACGACGGTCAATGGTTAATCGTTACTGGCCAATTGTTAACAACAACACCAACAACAGATTCCCTCCCTCTCGGTCGGGTCTCGTTCATAACCACAACAGCACCTCGCGTTGGCCCCGTCTCCTGGTCACCCTGTCAACCAGTTTCTTGCCTATCGCCCTGCCCCCTGTAGGGGTGCCGATCCTTCGGTGCATCCCTCCACCTATATAAGAGGCCTACCCCGGCACGGCGGGTGGGGGTGAAATCAGGAGTTACGAGCGGAGTTGAACGGGGAGCGGCACGCGGGCCGGCCGGCAAGGGGCGGCTGGGCCGAGGGTTGGCATGGTGCGAAAAAAACGTTGGGAAATCTTTGGCGAGGGGGTGAAGAGGGGGGGCTAGCAGGGGAGGTGTCCGCGGTGGACAGCGCGATGTTGCCGGCAGCGTGGGTCCAAGTTACTATGACGCCAACGATACGGGTTGCGACGGCGACAGCGGTGGAGAATAAACGGTGACTGTCCCTAGTTATGCGAGTAGTGATGCCCTAGTGATGCTAGGCGAATCAGATTGCCTATCAGTAAGTCGGGGGCCGACGCAGCCATGACGGGAAAGAACGGAAACGGCGCTCCCGACCCAAGGGCGGCGTCTTCGCTGCCGGCGGTGCTCTTCGGGCTGGTCGTTCTGGGATGCGCCCTCTTCTACGGGTGACGTACAGCCTGGAATGCTGGGGCATGGACTTCTATCAGTTCTGGCTGGTTTCCCGGGAAGTCCGGGCCTGCGGCATGGCAGAGGTCTACACACCGCAAAGCCGGGCGTACCTGCTTGAGCGCACCCTGGACCGCGCGTCGGCGCCCGACGCCGCGCCGCGCAAGCGCGCCGTGGCGAACGTCTGGTACGAGGGCGGCCGGCCAGCGGGCGGGATGCAGACGGTCGCGACGCCCTTCCTGTACGCGACGCTGAGCGTCTTCGGCCGCTGGGACTACGAGACCGCGTACCGCGCCTATGTCCTGGTCACCCTGGCGGCGTATGCGTCAGCCGTGCTTCTTTTCTGCCGGGCGCTGCGATACCCGTTTCCGGATGCCCTCGTGCTGGCGGCGATTTTCGTCGCCCTCTTCAGTCCGTCGCGCTCCGACATGAACGTGGGCAACGTCAACCGGCTCCAGCTTCTGGCGATGGCGGCCTTCGTCTGGCTCCAAGGCCGTGCGGCGCCGGGGTGCCTCGCGGCCGGCGGCCTGCTGGGCCTGCTCGTGGTGTTCAAGCCGAACCTGCTTCCGGTGGCGGGGGCCATCCTGTTCGTGTGGCTCGTGAACGGGCGGGGCCGCAAGGTCTGGCTCGCGGGGGCCGGGGTAGCGGCCGGGGGAGGGCTGGCCTTGGCGGCGGGAGCCCTGTACTTCGGAAGCTGGCGCTGCTGGCAGGAGTGGGTGGCCATTCTGCGGGACGTGCTTGCCGGATCGCAGAAGGTCGAGGAGGGAAACTACGCGTTGACTCGCCTGCTGGAAAGCGCGACCGGCCTGGATATGCGGTACGGGGTGGCAGGCGCCCTGGCCGTGGCGTTCGCCGCCGCCGCATGGCTCGGCCGCGGACGGGCCGCGCATCCTGCTGTTTCCGGCGAGCCGGACCCGGCGGCCGCGGAGTCCCTTCTGGCCCTGGGCCTCGGCGCCGCCCTTGTGGTCCTGTCGGCCAGCCTGGCGTGGGTGCATTACTACCTTTTGCTCGTTCCGCTGATCGTCTTCCTCCTGAGGCCGCCGGGATCCGGCGGGAAACGTTCCGCAACCTGGGGCGTGGCGGCCTTTGCGCTGCTGTTCCAGACGGAGGCGATCGTTATGCTCCCCGTGCCTGAGGACAACCTTTCCCGTGCCGTGGTGCTGGTGTCTTCGTCGCTCGTATTCGCCGCGCTGGGGATGCTGGAACTCGTGCGCCTGGGCACGCGGCAAAACCCTTGCACGGGCAGGCAAACCCTCGGCTCTGGGCGGGAGGGGGATGCCAGTGGCGCACGGCTATGAGCATGGCCCTGCAACTGCGCAGGGCCATGGCACCCGGCCCACAGAACGAGGGGTGCGGGCCGTTCATATCGCCTCCCCGCACTCGGGGCAGCGGGGCTCGCCCAGGCCGCGAAGGATGTGGTTGCAACGGCGGCAGTGGAGTTCGCCGTCCAAAGGCCGGTTGCCAAACCACCGAGTCAGCAGCCCATAGGCAAGCAGAGCACCAAGGGCGGGCGGCAGGCCCCAGGCCATGGGCTCAAGGAACTCGCCGATGGGAATGGAAAGCCCCCATGCAGCAAACAGGTACTGGATGCTGTAACACGGGTCCCAGTAGATCCGCGTGTAGTAGACGCAGCCAGTAAAGCAGGCCGTACCGAACATGGCTGCAAGCATTCCCCGCCAGAACCAGTGCAACCTCGCCTTGGCCATCGGATGCCCTCGCGGACTACCGCTAACCTATCCCCCCTTCCCTACCTCTTGTCACTGGGCACTTCCAGTTTGATCGACACATTCTCCGGCTGCGAGGGGCACTCGATCGTGTAGGGCTTGGGCTTGTCCAGGGTCACGGTCTTTTCAACCACTTTGCCGTCCATCTTGAAGGTGTGCGTGACGACCACCGCCATGCCCGGCTTCTCGTCCGGCCGCACGGAATGCAGGTTCACGCGGATGCCGTTGACGCCGGGGTTGCCGATGTACTTGACGCGGACCTTGTCGGCTGGGCGAAGCAGCGGCACCTCCTTGTCGTAGGCGTAGTGCCAGTGCTGGTGCCAGTCGGGGACGTCGGCCTGGTAGACCTTCAGCCACTGGTCGGAGTCGCCCATGGCGTACCAGATCTCGTTGCGGGTCTTGGGCGCCTCCTTCTGCTGGTAGGCGTTGAAGAAACCGCCCAAACTCATCCACTGGATCTGACGGCCGGGTGGGGCCGCGAAGACGATCTCGCCGTCGCCCTTGAGGCGCTGCGTGGTCCGCTTGGGGTCGTAGTCCTTCGGCTTTTCGCTCCAGTAGCGGGCCATCTCGCCGGCGTCGCCCATGTTGGGGATCTGCATCCAGGGGACGCTGTTGTAGCCGTTCTTGTCGCCCGTCGCGAACTGCAGATGGTTGACGCCCTTGGCCAGCCGCGGCAGTGACGCCGGGGCCAGCTGCACCCAGGTCTTGATGCGGAGCGATTCGATCCGGCTGGGCTGCTTGGCGTCGGGGAACTGGAACTTGACCAGGTACTGATAGCGGCCGCCCCTCAGGTAGGGCGTGAGGTCGAGACTCGTCTCGCCGGGTTCGGTGACGCTCTTGATCTCCTGGTACGACCGGCCGTAGTCCAGCGACAGCGCGACCTTCACCTGGCCGGTCGAGCGGAAGGTCACCACCGACGCCTCCTTGTCATCGTCGGTCGTCTCGATGCTGTTAACCTGCGGCACGATCACGTACGGCGAAAGGACCTCCCAGGTGGCCTCGTGCGGGCCGTCGCCGGCCGGGGCGAGGCCCGTGTCAGTCAGCTTGCACGTTCTTCTGCTCGAAGACGCCGTCTTCAAAGTCCTTGCTGCTTTTGCGAAGGGTGGGGTTGTAGTCGAACAGCCCGTTGCCGTGGGTCCAGACGGAGAACTCCGGGTGGTTGCCCTTGGCGCCGCGGGGCTCCCTTTCGAGCAAGTCGCGCCAGAACTTGTTCCCGGCATCGTCCTTGTTGAACGCCCACCGGCCGCCCTGGGGCTTCCACCAGCGCGTGAAGGACTCACCCTTGCGCAGGACGTAGTCCATCGTCGAGCCGCCCATCTGCCAGTGGTACATGTAGTCGACGGGTTTGGCCTGGTAGCTCTTGGCCAGCCGCTCCAGGTTGGGGTCGCCCGGGAAGAACACGTCGAACTTGCGGGACGGGTTGGTCCAGAGCGTCAGATCATCGATCACCTCCTGGAGGTTGGCCACCACCTTGCCGTCCCGCCGGAAGATCACGCCCCGCAAGTCGGTGTCGTAGTAGTGCCAGTCGTTGTCGTACCAGACCTCCGTCACGCTGTGGGCCGCCCCGGGGATGCCCACCGCCCGGGCCTTCTCGAAGCCCACGCCCTCGAACAGTCCGGCTGTGGTAGGCCCGAAGAGCCCGCAGAAGCCATAGCCATAGACGTTCATCATCTTGATCGGATCTCGGACCAGGCGGAACTCCCACAACACCGGGTCGAGGCCCTCCTGGATCGGGTTGTAGTGGAACACGCCGGTTCTCGGTGCCCACGAAGTACTTCCAGACGGCCAGGGCGCGGTCCTGGCCTTTTAGGTCCTTCCAGGCCGGGAACTTCGAGAAGGCCTCGAGGCTGGAGGTGTCAGCCACGTGCTCGGAGGTCACCCGCGGTGAATAGACCAGGCCGAAGGCGGGACCCGCCCAACCGGCGACCATGATGATGCCGATGCACGCGGTACGCAGCCAGGTCCTGAAGGGAAGCGCGATCACGATTGACATCCTCCTTCGTCAGTGCCATTGCCGATCTACCGGGTACGCAATCCTTACGAGCGGCAGAACCTACCATACCTGCCGGCGGGACTGCGGCAAGCCCTTAGCGGTGCTTGCATTCGCGGCATCGTCCCTGCAGGATACCGGTGCTGATGATCCTGCACGCAGGAGGGCGGCTGGAGGTCCTGCCAGAGGAAAGGAAGTCCTGATGCGGTTGGGCAAGTGTCGGGCTGTGATAGTTGCGCTGATCGCCGCGCTTTCCATAGTGCTTCTGACGGGCTGCCTGGGGCCACGGGAGCCCGGGCCGCCGGCGTCCAGGCACGGCCCGTCCCAGGCCAGTCAGCCGGCTACCTCGCGCCCGACGGCGGCTTCTGAGCCGGCTACCACGACACAGCCATCAGCGGCCACGCAGCCGAACCAGCCGATTGTCCGCCCGCCCGCCCCGGTGGCCCCCGAGGGCAGCACCAGCGAGGCATTGCTGCCGCGGGACATGCCGGCTCACCCGTTCCTGATGTTCGACAAGGCGGAACTCGCCGGAATCGCCAAGCGCAAGGGCCAGGACCCGCTTCTGCAGGAGTGTTGGGACAAGATGGCCGAACTGGCTGGCGAGACTGACCAGCTGGACGAGTGGTGGGAGCAGCTGGAGGCCCGGGCCTTGATCGCGGTCGCCAGCGACGACAAGGCTATGGCTCGCAAGGCTATCGCCTTGATGCAGGCAGGACTGAAGAAGACCGACCCGGACCAGTTCTACGAGATCGGCGCAGCCAACTTCCAGCTCCACGCCGCTCCGCTGCGGGCCCTGGCGCTGGCGTGGGACTGGCTATACGGCTATATGACGGCTCAGCAGCGCACCGCGATCCTGCCGCAGCTGGAGCGCTGGTGCCGGTCGTGCCTGGTCAGTACCAACAAGCGGGCGTGGCGCGACGCCGATGACTACGTCGGGGCGATCCCCATCGGCGGGCTGGGCATCCTCGCCCTGGCGATCCACGCCGACTCGGCCCACCCCGATGCGAACCTCTGGCTTCGCGAAGCGACCCGGCGGATCGGGCAGAACTACCTCCCCACGTGCTGGAAGCCCTCGGGCATCTGCGGCGAAGGACCTAACTACGCCATCGTCGGCCTGAAGTACCCTGCCCTGTTTGCCGAGGCCCTGCGTCGCTGCGGCGGTCAGGACATGGTCGGTAGCGCCGGCGCGACCCTCGCCAGTGAGTACCTGATGTACCAGTGGATGCCCCAGGAGGGCTGTGCGCCCATCGGTGATAACACGGGTTTCGGCCGCCGGACTTTTGCCGCCGAGTACCTGCTGGGCATCGCCCGGACCAAGGACCCGGTGGCCCTGTGGACCTGGCGAAACAGCCTCGACAGCCGCTACCTCGATCCGCTGATCGCGTACCTGTGGTACCCCCTGGCGGTCCGGCCGACAGGTCCCGTCGCGGCCCAGACGCCGGCTGGGAAGTACTTCGAGGTAACGCCCAATCGGGCGGGCTACTTCTTTAGCCGCACGAAGTGGCAGGACCCGGATGCCGCGTTCTTTGCCTTCGTCACCCGCTACGAGCGATGCAACCATCAGCACTACGACATGGACTCGTTCCTGCTGGGGGCCTACGGCACGGCCTTTGCCACGCACGAGATGCTCTTCCCGCAAGGTCATGCCAACCACGGCGTGGATTTCGAGCATAACATGATCGTCGTGGACGATGGCGGCTGGCCGCGGCACGACAACGACGCCTCGTGCGCCGATGACAACTCGACCTTGGGCCTGCTGATGGGGCTGGCGAGCGGCCCCTTCGCCGACTACGTCCGCGGCGACGCCCGTTGGTCTTACCGGGACAACTCCGTTCCCACTGACAGCCCCGCCATCCGCGCAGAGCGCTCCTGCCTGTTCGTCAAGGCCGGGGCCACGCCCTACCTGCTGGTCTTCGACGACATCCAGTTCAGCGATGATGAGCACATCTACAAATGGCTGTGGCATGCTCCGCTGGGCCTGACAATGACCGGCAAGGGGACGGCTGGCGACCCGCTGGTGCTAGCTGCAAAGAAGGGCAGCAGCGCGATCCACTTCCTGGTCCCGCAGGCGCCAGCCGTTAGTATCGAAAAGGCCCGCAACCTCGCCGGCAAGCAGCCCGCCAGGGACCTATCGCGGATCGTGGTCTCGCAAAAGGGCATCCGGGTCCGCTATGTTGCGGTGGCGACCCTGCAGGAGACTCGCGACGCCCAGCCGGTCATCACGGCCCAGCCGGTGGCCTGCGAGAGCGACTCGGCCGGGGCGGCCCGGGTGCGTCTGGCGGACGGGTATGTCGACCTTGTCGCATGGCAGAGCGAGGAGATGGGCCCGCAGCGGGGCTCGCCGCTGGCAACCGGCCCCCTGCAGACCGATGGCCTGGTAGCGATGGTGCGGATCAAGGGTGAGCAGGTGGTCGGCTACGTCCTTGGGGAGGGGACATACCTGAGATACGGCCAGACACTGCTTGTCCAGGCTGCCGGCAGTGTCTGTGTGACCGCCAGCACCGACGGCGTGAAGGTCTCCGGCCGCCGCCAGGCGCGGGAGGGCCTGCCGACGCTCGAGCCGGGCGAGGTCAAGACGTACAGCGTGCCGAAGTAGTGCGATTGGCGAACGCATGTCGTCGCCGGGCCCTCATAGTGACAGCGGCTGACACTCAACACACCTTGTCCGGTTGTCCCGGATTTGCTAGAATGGTCTTGTCCGAGATCCGGGAAGGGGAGATCGGCCAGGCCCCAAGTCTGTCCCTTCCCGCCCAACAGCGGTCAAGTGCCGGGCTATGCCGGCATAGATCGCGTCGCCGCGACCCGCACCGCAGGGCCCTCGTTCGGTCGCAGGGAGAGACACGCATGGCAACCAGACCATTGTCCGCAGCAGTGATGATTCTGCTGAGTCTGGTATTGCCGTCGGCGGCCGTTGCGGTAGAGCTCGCCCCGACGGTGGTTACCGCATCGGCCATGTTGACGGGTGCGACCTCCTTCAGCGCCGGCGGCAATGTGACCGATGACGGCGGGCTTCCTGTTACGCAGCGCGGCATCTGCTGGGGCAGTTCGCCCAACCCGACCACGTCCGACAGCAAGGCCCCCGGCGGAACCGGCACCGGCGCGTTCACCTGCAGCGCAGCCGGTCTGTCGGAGGCATCGCACTTCTACTTCCGGGCCTACGCAACCAACGGTATCGGCACGAGCTACGGCCAGCAGATGACAATCATCACCGGCTCCTCGGCCGTGCCGTCGTATGGGTGGCGGCCGCGTCATTCGAGCAGGGCCTGGTCGTGTGTCGCCAGCTGCCTGGACGGCACGAGGTTGGTCGCCGGGGCGTTTTCCGGCGCCTCTATACGTCGACGGACTGCGGGTCCGCCTGGACCGAGCAAACGCCGGCCGGGGCCGTCGACAGGGGCTGGCAATGCGTCACCTCGTCGTTCGACGGCGCCAGGCTGGTCGCCGGTGTCTTCGGCGGCGCTCTGTACAGGTCCTACGACTGGGGTGCAACCTGGGCGGAACTGCAGCCGCTAGGCGCTACATCCGCGAACTGGCAGTGCGTAGCCTCGTCGTCGGACGGCACCAGGCTGATCGCCGGCACGTACGGTGGGCGTCTATGGATGTCGCTCGATTCCGGCGCGACTTGGGCCGAAGTGACGCCCACCGGCACGGCTGCGGACAAGTGCTGGAGCTGTGTCGCGATCTCCACGGACGGTACGAAGGTGCTCGTGGGCGTCGATGGCGGCAGACTCTACTGGGGCGTCCATGCGTGGGAGGTTGCCTCGGCGGCCTTTGCGTGGACCTGGACCGAGTGCAGGCCCGCCGGCGATCTCGACGAACGGTGGTATACCGCGGCCTCGTCCGCGGACGGTTCGAGGCTGGTGGCCGGGTGCTTCGGCGGGCGCCTCTACACCTCGACGGATTCCGGCGCCACGTGGACGCAGCGCCAGCCAGCGGGGAACGTCAGCCGGAACTGGACATGCGCCGCCATGTCCAGCGACGCCGTGAAGATGATCGCCGGGGCGAGCGGCGGCCGGCTCTACACGTCAGCCGACTCGGGGGTGTCGTGGACGCAGCAGCAGCCGATAGGCGATGTTGACGCAGCCTGGCAGTGCGCAGCCATGTCCGCCGACGGCGCGAGGTTGATCGCCGGCGTCCAGGGCGGGTGGCTCTACACGGCTGCGCCGATCAGTGCGCCTGCCGTCGCGACCGTGACGGTGACCGCCATCACCGCTACCGCCGCGACCTCGGGCGGCAACGTGGTTGCTGACGGCGGCGCAGCCGTTACGGCCCGTGGCGTCTGCTGGGCGACGACAGCCAACCCGACCACCTTTGACAGCAGGACGATCGACGGCAGCGGCACGGGCTCTTTTGTCAGCAGCCTGACCGGCCTGACCGCGGGCACGACCTACCACTACCGAGCCTACGCCACCAACGGGGCGGGTACCGCCTACGGCAGCGACCTGACCTTCACCACGGTCTCGGCTGTTGTCGCGAGCGTAACGACCACTCCCGCAACGAACGTTACGTGCGGCTCGGCCAGTAGCGGCGGCAACGTTACCTCCGATGGCGGCGCAGCCTGTTGCCGCCCGCGGGGTCTGCTGGGCCACGACAGCCAACCCGACCATCGCCGACAGCCGCACCAGCGACGGCGGCGGCACGGGCCCCTTTGTCAGCAGTTTGACGGGCCTGACCCCCAGCACGCTCTACCACTATCGTGCCTATGCCACCAACACCGCGGGCACCGCGTATGGCGGCGATCTTACCTTCACGACACCCAGTATGAGCGTAGATGCCGGCGCCGATCAGGAGGTCTTCGAGGGCGTGGTCGTCCACCTGCACGCCGCAGTCGGCTGTACAGTCACGCTCTGTTCGTGGACGGAGAGGAGCGGCAGACTTGTCACCATCAGCGGCGGTCTGACAGCCGATGCTTCGTTCACGGCCCCGACGGTCTGGACTGTCGCCGAGAGCACGCTCGTCTTTCGCGTGAACGTCGTGGGCCCCACGGGCAACGCGTATGACGAGGTGAGTGTCCGGGTCCGGCCACTGGGCGATGCCAACAGGGACAACTGCGTGGACGTGCTGGATCTGCTGGACCTGATCGCCGCCTTCGGCAAATGCCAGGGCACAGCCGGATACAACGCCTGGTGCGACTTCGGCGGCGACGGCTGCGTAGACGTGCTGGACCTGCTGGACCTTATCAACAACTTCGGGCGGAGCCTGGGATAGGTGCGACCCTGGCAAGAGGCAGGTCCGGGCTCGAGCCTGCCGTAAGGACGTGTCCCGCAAGCACTTCGATCGGAAAAATATTTGCCAAATCGTCTCACATGTGTCATAATTCTTGGGACCGAACTCGGGAGAGGGTGGACGCACTCCTCTCCGGCACAACCACGGCGGGGCAAGCATCTCTGGCGCCGCCTGGATCGTGACCTACCTTGCGGCGGCGAAGGCGTTGTCAAACTGGAGGAAAACATCTCATGACAAAGAGGCTCTTCGTCACGGTGGTTGTGATTCTGATGGGATCGGCCTGGACGTTGGCGGCGACTCCGCTCGTGTACACGACATCCGCAACACAGAGCGGAACGACGGGCTTCAACGCCGGCGGCAACGTTGTCTCTGACGGCGGAGCGCCTGTCACCGAGCGCGGCATCTGCTGGAGCACGACGCCCAACCCGACCACGGGCAACAACAAGGTCACCAGCGGAACCGGTACGGGCACCTTCACCTGCAGTGTGACGGGCCTGGCTGAGAACACGCACTACTACTTCCGGGCCTACGCCGTCACCGCGTACGGCACAGACTATGGCGAGCAGAAGACGATCATCACCGGGTCGTCGACCACGCCGTGCACGCTGGTCTGGACCGAGCGTCAGCCGGCCGGCGCCGCCGACCAGAACTGGGCGTGCGTCGCAATCTCAGGCAACGGCAACAACTTTCTGGCGGGGGCCTACGGCGGTCGCCTCTACATCTGGAGCGACGGCGGCAGCGTCCGGATACCCTTCGGCAGCACCAACGCGAACTGGAACACCGCGGCCTCTTCGGGCGACGGCCAGAACCTGATCGTGGGTGTCTACCCCGGCAAGGTCTATACCACCACCAATGGCGGGACGAGTTGGGCGGCGCGTCAGCCGAGCGGCGTGGCCAGCGATGACTGGCAGTGCGTGGCCTCGTCCTCGGATGGCACCCGGCTGGTGGCTGGCGTCTTGCTGGGACGACTTTGGGTGTCGCTGGATTCCGGCGCCACGTGGGCCGAAGTAATCCCGACCGGTTCGGCGGTCGACAAGGACTGGAGCTGCGTGGCGATGTCGTCGGACGGCACGACGATCTACGCGGGCATCAGTCCGGGGCGGCTATACAAGGGCGTCCTGGCGTACGACGGCACCGCCCCGGCCGGCCTGAAGTGGTTCTGGACCGAGATCAGACCTGCTGGGAGCGTTGACAAGGCGTGGGCGTGTGTGAGCACCTCGTCCGATGGCACGAGGGTGCTGGCAGGCATCCAGGGCGGCGGCCCGTACGTCTCGACCAACGGCGGGAGTAGTTGGAACTCAGCCATGCCGGGCGGCGTCTCGACCGGGTACTGGTCCTGCTCGCGCCATGTCGGCGGACGGCGTGAAACTGATCGTCGGCGCCGCGCCGGGCTTCTCTGGTACAGCACGGACGGCGGGGCCACCTGGAAGCCACTTGGCGATTCGAACGAGTACTGGCAGTGCGTCGGGCTATCCTCGGACGGCATGAAGGCGATCGCGGCCGTCTTTGCCGGGCGTCTCTATACGGCTTCGGGTGGCCAGGCGCCGACGGTGACGGCCAGCACGACCAAGCCGAACGTGTATGAGGGTGTTGTGGGAGTTCCTCTGCACGCGGCAACCACCGGTACGGTGACCTCGTACTTGTGGACGCAGACGGCTGGCAAGAGCGTCGTGCTGAGCGGCGCCTCTACCGCTGACGCCACGTTCACGGCCCCGACAGTCACGACGATCGCCGAGTCCACGTTGACCTTCCGGTGCACCGTCACGGGCCCGTGCGGCAGCGACTTTGCCGATGTGAACGTGAAGGTCTGGCCGCTGGCCGACAGCACGCGGGACAACTGCGTGGACGTGATCGACCTGCTCGACTTGATTGCCAGCTTCGGGAAGTGCGTCGGCGATGCCAGCTACAACCCGCTGAACGATACGAGTGGCGACGGTTGCGTGGACGTGCTCGACCTGCTCGACATGATCGCCAACTTCGGGCGGTGCCTGTCGTAGACAGGTGTGCGGCGCGGTGACCGCAAGGTACCTGCGCGGCAACACGAACGGGAGTAACCAGCGGCCCGGCGACAGAGCTGCCCCTAAGGCCGCATCCGGATACAGCACGCGGTTGAACGCCCGCGCCTGCTGCGGTATCGTGAGGGCCGTTGCCCGCGATGGTCGTGGGCGTAAGTCGTTCCCCGGAAACGCAGCCGGATATGAGCCCCCGTTCCGCAAGCCCGACCGATATGGCCGCCAGGCGGCACGGTATCTCCCACCTTGGGGGCCAGCCCCCTGCTATCCGCGTCCTGGGAATGGCGGCCTTCGTGCTGCTGGCGGGCGTCCTGTGCGCCCGCTGCCTGCTCTACGAGAACCGCACCCTCACGGTCGGAGAGATGGTGACCCTGTCGGACACCCGCTGGGCCGGCAGCCTGATGGCCCGGCACGTCTGCCACCTCGTGGCCGCCGGCGGGATCCTCCTGGGTGCCCTGTGGATGGCCCTGTCGCGGCAGCGGTGGCGACCGGGCGGCCTGGAGGCCGGGGCGATCCTCCTATTCGGAGCGGCGCTGCTGGCCGTGCCGGCCGCGTCCGACAAGCGTCTGGCGCTCAACGCCGCCCTCGACGCGATCCTGCCGCTGGTCGCGGCGGCCGTCCTGTACCAAGTATTGCTGCACACGCCCCGGTGGCGGCGGGCCCTGCTGGCCGGCATCGTGGCTGTCGCGGCCGCCAACTGCTGGATGGCCACCGCCCAGTGGGGCTGGCGATACCGGCAGGGGCGCGAGTTCTACCTGCAGAACAAGGCCAATCTCTGGCGCAGCAAGGCATCAGCCTCGATGACCCGCAGGTAGTCTGTCTTCGAGCGCCAACAGCTCGAGGCCCGGCCGATGGGGTTCATCCAGGGCCCCAACGTGCTGAGCTCCTTCCTGTTGCTGGGGCTGGCGACTACAGGGGCAGCCCTGGTCGGCTGCCGGTGGCGGCGGCCGGTCCCGGCGGGCGAACAAGACAAGGGGACCCGCGGCCCGCCGGGCGCGACGACCGTCGTCGCCGTGGCCCTGGCGATCCTGGCGGCCTGGCACCTGGCCGTGTTGTCGTGGGTCCGTACGGCCGGCTCGATGGTGGCCATGCTGGCCATGATCGCCGCGGCGGTGGTTGCGTGGCGGCTGCGAGACCGGCCTCGGCGCCTGGCGATCGTTCTGGGCAGCGGACTGCTCGCCCTGCAGGTAACGATCGTCGCGCTGGCGATGGCCCCTGCCAGTTTTCACCAGGGCTTGCTTGGCTACGAAGGCGCAGCCAACAAGGTGCGGACGGTGGCCGCCAGGCTCTGCTATTGGGGGGCGTGCGTCGATCTCCTGGAGGCCCATCCCTTCACCGGCGTCGGCCCGTCGCAGTTCGGCAAGGCCTTCCTTGCCGTCAGGCCGTCGTACTCCAACGAGAATCCGCCGGATGCGCACAACTGGCTGTTCAACGTGGCAGCGGAGTGGGGGGTGCTCGGCGTGCTGGGCGTGCTGGTTACAGTCGTCGTCTGCGGCCGGACGATCCTGGCAGGGCTGGCCCGGCCGTCGGACCCGGACAACTCGTCCACTACCGCCGCCCTCTTGCCGGCGGCGTCGATCGTGCTTGCGTGCTGGTGCCTGGTCGCCAGCGACCTGCCCGCGGATACATGGGTCCGGGACCTGACGGCTCCGGCGGCGGCCTCGCTGGTGGCTATGGCCCTGGCGAGCGTGTGCGGGCTGGACAGGCTGGCGCGGGCGGGTGGTCCTGGTCGCGGGGCTGGTCGGCTTCTTCGTCCACTGCGCTGCCGAGATCACCCCCAGCGTTCCGGGCGTGATGTGGCCGTTCTGGGCGACGGTCGCCCTGGCCATGAGCGGCGGGGCAGTGGCGGCGCCGGCGGCCAGCAGCCGGATGCGGCGGGGCACAGCGCTGGCGGCCCCGATTCTCCTGGCCATCGCGGCCCTGGCCGTCATCGTCCTGTCGGTTCGTCCGATGCGTGCCGTCGGCCTCATGCAGCAGGCCCGCCGCGCCGTGCTGGACAATCGGCGCGAGGCGGCGGTGGCGCTGCTGACGTCGGCCGCGGGGGACGATCCGCTGGACCCGCTGCCGCTCAAGACAGCCGCGTTTCTGCGGTACCGCCAGGGCCTGTCCGATCCGGCGCGGACCGCCGAGCACTTCCGGGAGTACGTCGCCCTGTCGCAGCAGGCCCTGCAGCGCAATCCCCGGGACTGCATGTCCTGGCGGTCGTACTCGCTGGCTACCATGTACCTGGCTACCCAGACGGGCGATATGGCCCTGGTGGACGAAGCGATCCGGAGGATGCAGCGGGCCTTGCAGCTGAACCCGTACTGGCATGCGGGCTGGCTGGATCTGGCGAGAATGGCGGCCGTCACCGACGATCGGCAGCGGGAGCGGCCTGCCCTGCTGCGAATGGCGCTGGAGGCGGCACAGAGGGCTTTGGCGCTGGACGACATTCATCCGCGTGCCGGCCCGATCGGTCTGACAGCCAAGGACCGTGCCGAGCTGGTGCAGATGCAGGAGCAGCTCCAGCGCCGCTTGAAGGCAGCCGAGCCGCAACCGGCGGGGAGTCCGCAGCCGGTTCGCTGAAGCTCTCGCACAGTCAGGGCTGAACGTGTTGCGGGTGTACACATCTCAAGATTCCCATGGTAACTGCCGATACTAGCTCAGTGGCGGACCGTGCCATGTGCCGGCGAGGCTGCTTACGCAGGCGATGTTCCGCCGCTTCAAACCATGGGGCCGCCGAGGCCACGACGCCCAGTCACGAACGGCGAGCCCTTTCCTAGCCTGCGGGCTTCATGCGTGGAGGTAACATCATGCGGTATTCTCGGACGACGCGGCTTCTTCCCGTACACACCCTTCTGCTGGCTAGCCTGATGCTGGCAGGCACCGTATCGACCGCGGTGGCCATCCCGGGCTGGCACTGGCAGAACCCCCTGCCGCAGGGCAACGACCTCCGCGCGGTCTGGGGCAGCGGGCCCGACAACGTCTATGCCGTCGGCGACAACGGAACAATTCTCCGCTGGGACGGTTCGGCCTGGTCGGTTTTCAATAGCGGCGTGCCCGGCGACCTCCGTGCCATTCGGGGCAGCGGACCCAACGACATCTTCGCCGCCGGCGGCTATGACGACGTGGAGACCTCGGACGTCCAGGTCACGATGCTGCACTACGACGGGTCCGGCTGGTCCAGGATGCAGACCGGCACGATGGATGCCTACATCTGCGGCCTCTGGGGCAGCGGACCAAACGATGTCTATGCTGTCGGCCACACCGTCGACGGTAGCGGTACGATCCTGCACTACGATGGCTCGACCTGGTCCCGGATGGCCAGCGGAACCACCAGGGGTCTCTACGGCATCTGGGGGAGCGGCCCCAATGACATCTATGTCGTTGGGAGTGCCGTCTACCGTCACGGCGTCGTCCTGCACTACGATGGATCGGCCTGGACTACGCTGTCCACCGGGTTTGTCGACGACCTGTGGGGTGTCTGGGGCAGCGGTCCCGGGGATGTGTATGCCACGGGTGACAACTACGCCTCCATGCTGCACCGCAGCGGCACCACGTGGTCCAGAACGGCCACCGACGTTTACGGCGCGGTGATCTGGGGTAGCGGCCCGCACGATATCTACTTGGCCGATGCGGGCAATAAGATCATGCATTACGACGGCTCCGCGTGGTCCAGCATGGCTAGTGGCACGACGGCCGGCCTGCGGGGCATCTGGGGCAGCGGCCCCGGTGATGTCTACGCCGTCGGCGACTGGGGCACGATCCTGCACTTCGACGGTTCAGCCTGGTCAAACGCCTTGACCACCAGCAACACGTACGGACTGCATGGAATCTGGGGCAGCGGTCCCAACGATGTCTATATCGGCAGCGGGGCCGGCACAATCCTCCACTCCGACGGCACGTCCTGGGCAACCGTACCGAGCGGCACGCCTGAATGGCTGCTGGGCGTCTGGGGCAGCAGCGCTGCCGACATCTTCGCGGTTGGATCTGCCGGCGCCGTCGTCCACTACGACGGCACCGCCTGGACACCGATGAACAGCGGCACCGGCTCCGACCTCTACACCGTGTGGGGAGACGCCCCGGACGATCTGTTTGCCGCCGGGATCGGGGGAGCGATCGTGCACTATGACGGGACCAGCTGGACACAGATGGATAGTGGCACCACGGTCGACCTCTATGGCCTGTGGGGCAGCGGACCCGATGATGTCTATGCGGTTGGGTACACCCCCCGGTCATTCGACTACCTTGGAGTCATCCTGCACTACGACGGCACGCGCTGGTCGTCGGCGGTCGATCTCGCGCCGAATGGGTCTTCCGAGGTGTCTGGGGCAGCGGTCCCCGGGATGTCTACGTGCTCGGCTACCGGATGTTCCAGGGCGGCGTCATCCTGCACTATGACGGAAACAGTTGGACCGACTTGGCCGGCGCCCTGCCGGACCGGCCATCCACCTCATGGGGGGAGACCTTCGTGTCGGCCTGGGGATTCAGTGCAGACGACGTTTACATCACCAACGACTCCGGATCGGTCTGCCGCTACGACGGAACGTCCTGGACGGTGACCAGCATTCCGTTCTGTCCTCTTACGAATCAGATCTGGGGCAGCGGCCCCAACGACATGTACCTGCTCGGTTCGGCTACCTGGATCCTCCACTATCCGGGCCGCTGGCTGGGTGATATCGATGGCGACGGCCACGTGGATGTCACGGACCTGCTGGCGATGGTCGGCACCTGGGGCCTGGTCCGCGGCGATGCCGGCTTCAAACCGGAATGCGACCTGGACAACAATGGCGGCGTCGATGTAGGCGACCTGCTGATCCTCGTACAGAACTGGGGCCGCTAGACGCGCTGGGTGGCACGGCAGACAAGCTGCCCGTGCCGGATGCCATGCTCCTGCGCCGTTGCAGGAGCATGTGCCGCTGTCGGATGCCACTGCCAAGCGCAGTGTGCTTGCGGGGGCAACGTGCCTCGCCGATCAGCCAGGGCGGGCGTGTAAGCCGGATTCTGTCTTCGCCCGCTTTGACGCGGCCGGAGGCGATCATTCATCTGGACCGGCTGTTGCCAGCCGGTTCGAGCACCCTACCCGTCGCTGGTGACGGCCCGGGCCGAGCCGTATCCGGCCGAAACCGGAACTTGCGACCTATTTGGGCTTGCTGGCGGTGGGGTTTGCCATGCCATCCCTGTCGCCAGGGACGCGGTGAGCCCTTACCTCACCATTTCACCCTTACCTGATCCCGCCTTGCGGCGGGCCATCGGCGGTATGTTTTCTGTGGCACTTTCCCGCGGGTTGCCCCGGGTCGGCGTTACCGACCACCGTGCCCTGCCCAGTCCGGACTTTCCTCCCGGTGAGGTGGATGGACCGGGTTACCGGGACATCCGAACCTGCCGGGCGATCGCCCCGCCCGCTCTGGCTGATCGGCGATGCACGTGTATTATAGGCGAAAAGGATGTCCGTTGTCAGTGGTCCGTTGTCCGTTGTGACGGAGCAAATCCAAGGGAGGCACAGGGATGCCAGCAGACAAGCCTATCGTCGTCGCAGCCGTTCAGCCCGGCAGCCGCCAGCGGGTCTTCACAGCTGAGATCCAAGCATGCCTGGAGGTCTTCGCCCGCGTGGTGCATCTGGGCCGTGACGGCAATTTCAGCGCCGACCAGATGGCCGAGGCCATTAAAGACGCCGATGGGCTGCTGACCTGCTGGGGCACGCCCAAGGTAACGTTCGACATGGCCCGCCGGGCGCCGCGGATGAAGGTGATCGCCCATTCGGCCGGCTCGCTGCGGCCGATTATCGACCGCGAGGTGCTCGATCTGCCCATCCAGGTGACCAGCGCCGCTGGGGAGATCGCCAAGGCCGTCGCGGAGTTCACCATCGGCATGATCCTGACGGGGATGCGGCTAGTGTGGCGGTCGGACCGGCTGATCCAGGCATCGCGGGATTGGAAGGCCTCCGGTGCGCCGGACGAGGCGTGCTGGGAGCTGGCCGACCGGACCGTGGGGGTGATCTCCCTGAGCCGAGTGGGGATATTGGTCGCGCGGAAGCTGGCGGCCCTGGAGGCAAAGGTGATCGCCTACGACCCTTATGCTCCGGAGGCCGCCTTTGCGGCCTGCGGGGCCCGCAAGATGTCCCTGGAGCAGCTCTTCGAGCAGGCGACAGTCGTGACGATGCACGCCCCGGTAACGGACGAAACCCAGAGGATGGTGGTGCCGACCTCCTCCGTCGGCTGGCCGATGGCGCCCTGGTCATCAACACGGCCCGCGGGGTGCTGTTCGACCAGCAGGCCCTCGATGCCGAACTCGTTGCCGGCCGATTGCGTGCGGCCCTGGACGTGACCGACCCCGAGCCGCTACCGAAGGAGAGTCCGCTCTACGGCCTGGCGAATGTCCTGATCACGCCGCACCAGGCGGGCCAAAGCGTCGAATCCCTTTGGCGACAGGGCTTTGGGGCGGTGGAGGACATCCGCCAAGCATTGGCCGGCCAACGACTTGCGCACGCCGCGACCCCGCATCAGTGGGATATCCTGGCGTAGCGGAGGGAGGCCTTCCTTGCGGCGTCAGCCTAGAATTCAGTGCCTGCCGGACGGTGGGCCAAAGCTCGGTAATCATCGGGCAAAATAGCGGGAATGATGGACATGCGGTACCTGATAGGTCCAATGCGAGAAGTAGAAAAGGCGTGCGACGACATTGCCTTCATCCAACCTGCGCCGCCCGGGCCATGTAGGTGACACTGTCGTGAGATACTCACAGCCCCGGGGACAAGCACCGGGGCTTTTTTTGTGGAACGTTTTATGAGCGTCGTGCAGCAGCCGCGGACAGCAATAGGCAGACTCCCGGGATTCCTGCGCCATCGCGCTGATACCCAGTCGTCCCCGGGCCAGCCGCGAGAGAGCGATCTGGGGATGCTGGTCCGGCTGGCGATCCCATCCATCCTGGCCACGATCTCCGGCACGGTGATGAGCTTCGTCGACTTCGCCTTCGTGTCGCAGCTGGGCAGTGCCGCCCAGGCTGCGGTGGGCAACGCCGCCGTGCTGGTCTGGGCGTTCTTCGGCCTGAGTTTGGGGGTGGTCAGCACGGTCAGCACGTTCGCCAGCCAGTCCCTGGGCCAGCAGCGCCCACGGGAGGGGGCCGCCTACATGTGGCAGGCTGTCTGGCTGAGCCTGGCGATGGCGGTGGTCTCGGCGGCCATCATCCCGCTGGTGCCGCTGGTCTACGCGGGCCTGCGGCATCCGCCGGAGGTGCTGGTGCTGGAGGTCAGCTTTACAAGGATCTTCCTGCTGTCAGCGGCGCCGCTCACGGCTGCGGCGGCCATCAGCAACTACTTCAACGGCATCCACAAGCCGACTGTCACGATGGTCTCGATGGTCGCCGCCAACCTGTTCAACGCCCTGGCCGGGTACGTGCTGATCTTCGGGCACTGGGGGTTCCCGGCCATGGGGGTGGCTGGGGCGGCTACCGCCACAGTGGCGGCGCTGATGGTCCGGCTAATCTGGCTGGTGATCGCACTGGCGTGGCCGAGCTTCCGGACGCGGTTCGAGCCCTTCGCCGAGTGGCGGTTCAACGGGCCCCGGATGGCGAGCCTGATGCGGATCGGCGCGCCAGCCGGGCTGCAGTGGCTGGCCGACGTGGGCACCTGGGCGATCTTCAGCAACTGGCTGATCAGCAAGTTCGGTACGGTGGACATCGCCGCGACGCAGATCGTCTGGAAGCTGCTGGAGCTGGGCTGGATGCCCGCGATCGGCATCGGCGTGGGCATCAACGCGGCGGTGGGCAAGGCGATCGGCCAGGGCGACATGGCCCTGGCGGTAAGGCGGACCCGGGTGGGGACGATGCTCTGCGTGGGGTACATGGGCCTGATGGGGGCGATCTTCGCCTTCGGCCGGAATGCCCTGCCCGCCCTGTTCACCGACAAGGCGGACGTGCTGCACCTGGCCTCGATCTTCATGGTCCTGGGCATGACCTTCCAGATCTTCGATGCCATGAGCATCGCCTACGGCAGCGCCCTTAAGGGAGCGGGCGACACCCGCTGGCCGGCCATCGTCTCGTCCGCATACGCCTACGGGATCGTCATCCTGGGCGGCTGGCTGATCACGCTGGCCTGGCCGGGCATGGGCAGTGTCGGGCCTTGGATTACCAACACGGTTTATGCTATCCTTGTGAGTTTGACGCTCCGGTACCGGTGGGTTCGCGGGCAGTGGCGGCAGATCAACGTGTTTGCCGACAGCACGGGTAGTCCGGCGGGAAATGGCCAGCCGCAGCCGGCTCAGCCGGCCGCCGCAGGAGACGCGAATGTCTGAGACGGTCGACTACAAGAAAACGGTGTTGACACCCAAGACGGACTTCCCGATGAAGGCCAACCTCATCCAGCGCGAGCCCGCCTGGCAGAAACGCTGGCACGAGATGGATCTCTACGGCCGGGTCCGCAAGGCCCGCGCGGGACGGCCCCCCTTCCTCCTGCACGACGGCCCGCCTTACGCCAACGGCGACATCCACATGGGGCACCTGATCAACAAGGTGCTCAAGGATATTGTGGTCCGGTACAAAACCATGGAGGGGTTCGACAGCCCCTACGTGCCCGGCTGGGACTGCCACGGCCTGCCGATCGAACACAAGGTCCTCGACGGGGTGGGTCGGGACAAGGCCGCGAGCCTGAACACTCTCCAGATCCGCAAGCGCTGCGCTACCTACGCCGAAAAGTACATGAAGGTCCAGTCGGTGCAGTTCCAGCGGCTGGGGGTCTACGGCCAGTGGGACAAACCCTATTACACCATGAGCCCGCAGTACGAGAGTGAGGTCACACTGACCCTCGCCGAGATGGCCGACCTCGGGCTGGTCAGCCGGCAACTCAAGACCGTGCCCTGGTGCCCGGAGTGTCACACCGCCCTGGCCGAGGCGGAACTCGAGTACGTCGATGCCACCGGCCCGAGCGTCCATGTGAACTTCCCGCTGGCCGCGGAGTCGCTCGGCGCCTTCGAGAAGGCCTTCGGTTTCAAGGCGGACGCGAAGGCCCCACCCTGCCTGATGATCTGGACGACCACCCCCTGGACCCTGGTGGCCAACCTGGCCATAGCCGCCGGCCCTAACGTTGAATATCGCGCGGTCCGCTACCGCCAGAACGGCAAGGAAGGCGTCTCGATCGTCGCCGACGCCCTCATCAAGCAGGTCATGGATGCCGGCAAGGCGGAGGTGGTCGAAACGAGCCAGCCGGTAATGGGCGACGCCCTGAAAGCCCTCAAGTACCGCCACACCTTCGTCGACCGCACCAGCCCGGTCGTCCTGGTCAACTACATCCGCCTGGAAGACGGCACCGGCCTGGTCCACACCGCGCCGGGCCACGGCGAGGAAGACTACGTGACCGGCCGCAAGGAGGGCCTGCAGATCTACTGCCCCGTCCGCGAGGACGGCACCTACGACGACACCGTGCCGGACTTCCTGAAGGGGCAGAAGGTCCCCGACGTCGACTCGGTGGTGATCGACCGCCTGACGCGGGACGGCTGGATGTTCCAGGCCGGCAAGATGACCCACAGCTACCCCAACTGCTGGCGGAGCAAGACCCCGATCGTCTTCCGCGCCACCGAGCAGTGGTTCGTCTCCGTCGACAAGGAGATCCCGGGCCAGGGCAGGACCCTCCGCCACCTGGCGATGGAGTGGGTCGAAAAGACCAAGTGGGTCCCCGACTGGGGCCGCAGCCGGATCGAGGGCATGGTCCAGAGCCGCCCCGACTGGTGCATCTCCCGCCAGCGGGCGTGGGGTCTGCCCATCCCGGCATTCTATAACGACAAGGGCCTGGTCCTCATGACCGGCGACAGCGTCCGCCGCGTGGCCGCCCACTTCGCCAAGAAGGGCGCCGACTCCTGGTACACCGACAGCCCCAAGGACCTGCTCGGTTCGGACTTCCCTCTGCCCGCTGGCTTCGAATGGGACAGCCTCCGCAAGGAAAACGACATCCTGGACGTCTGGTTTGAGTCCGGCAACTCCTGGCGGGCGGTCTGCCGCGCGGGCGGCCTGGGCTACCCCGCCGATCTGTACCTAGAAGGCTCCGACCAGCACCGCGGGTGGTTCCAGCTCTCGCTTCTGCCAGCCGCGTCGGTCACTGGCCTGGCCCCCTTCCGCACGGTCCTGACGCACGGCTTCGTGGTCGATGACCAGGGCCGCAAGATGAGCAAGTCAGCGGGCAACTACGTCAGCGCTACCGACGCGGTGGGCCAGTACGGGGCGGACGTGATGCGTCTCTGGGTCAGCAGCGTCGACTACCAGAACGACATCCGCGCCTCGGATAGCCTGATCGCCCACCTGCAGGAGGCCTACCGGAAGGTCCGCAACACGCTGCGGTACGTCCTGGGCGCTACCAGCGACTTCGAGCCCACCAAGGACAGCGTCCCCGCGACCGAACCGTCTCTGGATCGCTGGGCCCGCATGCAGCTGCACAAGGTCATCCGCGACGTGACCGAGTCGTACGACGCCTACGACTTCTACAAGGTCTTCCGCCGGATCCACGACTTCTGCGCGGTGGAACTGTCGAGCGTCTACTTCAGCGCGATCAAGGACCGCCTCTACTGCGACCTGGCCGATACCCCCCGCCGCCGCCGCACCCAGACCGTCCTGCACGAGATCGGCTCATCCCTGATCCGCCTGGTCGCACCGATCCTGGTCCACACGGCTGACGAGGCGTGGGAGTTCCTGAAGTTCAAGCCGGAGGACGTGGAGAGCGTGCACCTGGCGCACCTGCCGAAGGTAGATGAGACGGCGTTCGACGAGTCGGTCGAGAAGGACTTCGAGGTGCTCTTGGGCCTGCGCGACAAGGGCATGCAGCAGCTCGAACGGCTCAAGACGGAGGCGAACCTGTCCAACGCGCTCGATGCCGCGGCTGTCTACGTCGTCCCGCCCGAGCAGAAGCCCGTGCTGGACCGCTACGACGCCGAACTGGAGGACCTGCTGGGCACGGGCTGGCACGAGGTCCGCGTCGAGGCCGTGCCAGAGGCACTGGCAGGCAAGCTGCCAGTGGCACCCGAAGGTCGGGTCGAGATCGTCGACCTCCGCGAGAAGTGCCAGCGCTGCAGCCGCTCCTGGAAGCGTCGTCCCGACGTCGGCAGCGACCCGCAGTACCCGGACCTGTCGGCGCGGGATGCGGCGGTAATGCGCAAGTTGCTGGACAAGTAGCAGAGGTCAATCCAGGTCTGGTGTCGCACGGCGACGACTTGGGCGAACGGCCTCCTTACATGGGCGACGATCTATCATGCAGCGAAGGAACCACGCATGAGCCCTTCGAGGGAGAAAGTGTGCTACCTCCGCGGTAGGCCTACCAAGCCTGAAAGCATGTTCCTGCACTTCCCCCTGCGGACCGACAACTGCGATGCCGCCTTTGAGCGGGCCCGCGCAGCGGGTATGCAGGTCACGATGAAACTCAACGATCTTGAGATCCCCAGCAAGCAGCGCACGTCCGTTCGCATCGCCTTCTGGAAGCGACCCGATGGTGAGATCATCGAGTTCTTCCAGCATGATCGCACGTGAGTCAGGGCCGGCAAGGTCGCAGACACGCCCATCGCTGAACTCCTGTCGGCACAGATGCGTGTTTGCGTACCGCACATCAACAATTCGCAGGTTCGCTCCTGCGGCATTCTCGCTTGTCATGCACTCGCGCCAGCGTCAGATCCTGACCCCGGCTTAGTACGCGCCACTGTCAAATCCTGACATCGGCCTTGTAACAATTGCCAGATACCTGTGATATTCCTGTCTAAGAGGAATTGACACGCGGCCGGAACTGTGTAAAAGAACAGATGGCAATCCCGTGCATCGCCTGTTGGGCATCGGCCGGAAGTTCCTTTCGTAAGCATTCATTATGCGTTCGAGCCTGTGAGGGACTGGGAGAGCATGCGACCTGTGTCCTTGAGACCAGGCTTGCCGGGCTGACCGCCCGCAGCCGGCTGTCAGGGCGTCCGGACGCGCGTGCAAACATACGCGTGCGCAGCAGGGCTAAACGCCGGGAACAGCAGGTCGCCTCCCTGCCAGGAACAATGACACCTGTCGGCCTCGGCTACGCCAGCCTTCAACGTTGGTGTGCTGCTGTCGGAACGTCCCCCAGGACTACGACAAGCAGAATCGCTCCTTCACGCCGGATGTCGGCGCGGATGAGTACTAGGGCAATGCGATCTGGACCTGGGGCCCGGGAATCCGTGGCGACTTCAGAAGCCGTAACGGTTTTCCTGGCACAGACTTTCGAGGGAATGTCGATAACTTGAGACCGTTCGGGGGATTCAAGGAGACTATAGCATGCACGTCGTAACGGGCAAATCGGCGTTTATCGTGGGACGTAGAGGGTTAGCAGTTCGTCTCATCTTGGCGGGCATCGTGTGGACAGGGCTGACCTCGCCTTCCCTGGGCCAGAGCACGAGTACCCACAGTTTCGCGCAGAACAACGTGGGCTCTCATCCCAATACGCTCACGTACTCCAGCGGTACCATCACCGTGGACATGAACTCCTTGCCGGCCGGCACCACATGCTACCGCGCGATGCTCATCACGCAGCGCAGCGGCAATAACGGCAGCATGAGTGAGCCCGGCTCGCTGGTCCAGGTGGAGTCCACCGACGCCACCGGTACGTATCTGCCGTTCGTCACGCCGCGCAAGATGAACCTCGACTGCACCGCGGCTGTGCAGCGGGCCCTGGGCCGAGCCGATCGTCGGCTGACGTTGCACGTGGTTTCCTTCCCGAGCCTCGGGTCGAACCCGAAAATGCGGGTCGACGTTTGGTGCGACCGGCCGGCCGCAGGTTCGGTAACCCAGCCGACCGGGCTGGCCGCCGTTCACTCCGGCGGCGATACCCGCCTGACATTCGCTGAGGTCAGCTCCCCGATCACCCAGGACACCATCACCTGGAGTGCCTTCAACACCATCCAATCTGCGCTGGATAACACCAATCAAATCCGCTACCGCATCTATCGCAGCACGTCGCCGTTCAGTGCAACGTCCATCCGCACGGCCACCCTGGTCGACGAGATCCCGCAGCTCGACCTGCTGGGACGTAGGCTGGTACAACGGCACGCAGGTCGACACCAGCCCCATCTCCCGGTACGCGGTAACGGACCTGAGCATCGTGCCGGCCGGCACGGGCATCTACGTCTACCGCGCCCAGGCCAGCCAGAGCGCATACTATGCGGTCTCTCGCGTAGTGGATGGCCAGGAGGACCTGAGCACCTTCACCAGCGGCAATGCCCTGCAAAGCGCGGTGGCCGAGTCCACCGGCACCGGCGCCGTCGTCCTCCAGAGCGTTCAGACGGGCGTCACGTTCCAGTACGTCGACAACTCGACGCTGAAGTACTACGTCCGCTGGGAATGCCCGCCGACGTACAACCTGCCGAACACGCCGCTTGACTACCTCATCGCCATCCCCAACAACTCTGTCAGCCCGCGCCCCATCGACGTGGCCCTGCACTGTTGGGGAGGCTCGCTCACCAGCGGCTACGGCTGGTGGTACAATGCGGAAAACGGATACCTGCTGGTAGCGACCAACCAGGTCCCCTACGACTGGTGGACCGGTTCGCACGAGAACTACGGCACGGCGGATTCCTTCCGTATCGGGCAGGTCTACAACTATCAAGAGCAGCGGATCATCAGTTTCATCGAGAACTTCGTCAAGACACAGTTCACCGTCGATTCCAACCGCATCATGCTGTCGGGCGTCTCGATGGGGGGCTCCGGCACCTCGATGTGGGGCGTGCGGTCCGCCAACTACTTCTCCTATACGAATGGCTGGGTCGGCGTACACCGGCCGCGATACACGCCCCAATTCGAGAGCTCGTTCGAGGGTGCGTATGGCCAACTGGCATGGCTGTGCCCCTACTACCTGGACGGGACGGCAGCGTTCGACTACTTCGACAACGTGACCTGGTTGACCGCCCATCCGACGGTGGAAACCCCCTACATGTGCTTCTCCAACGGCAAGAACGACGCGGCCATCGGCTGGCAGCAGGCCGTTGATTACATCAATACACTGATCGCGCAGAGACGGCCGTTCAAGTTCCATTGGGATCAGTCCGGCCACGGCGTGCGCTCGGTGCTGCCAGGCCCCCAGACGAGCGACCGCTACTGCGGTCTGGACATAGCGAAGAACCAACCACTGCCGGCCTTTACGCACTGCTCGCTGGATAACAATCCAGGAACCGGTGATCCCGCCATTGGCGACGCCACCGGTGACATCAACGCCTACCCGGTCTGGGAGACGACCAGCTGGGTCGACACCGCCACCGAGTTCCAGATGACCTGCTCGTTGATCTCGGCGGCACCGCAGAGCTCTTGCACGCTCGATTTCACGCCGCGGCGCTGCGCGAACTTCATCCTGCCGGCCAACCAGGCCTGCACCTGGCAGAACACCGATGTCGCCACCAGCACGGTCATCCAGTCGGGCAACGCCACGGCGGATTCCCTGGGCATCGTGACCATCACCGGCCTGACAGTCAGCAAGACGGGCAACCGCGTCAAGATCAACAAGGGCGGCGGCGGCGGCGATACCACGCCCCCGGCGGCGGTGAGCAATCTGTCTTGCAGCAACTTGACGGCCACGAGCGTCCAACTGAACTGGACCGCCCCGGGCGATGACGGCAATACCGGCACGGCCACCACCTATGACATCCGCTACTCGACCTCAACGATCACGGCGGGGAACTGGGCCAGTGCCACCCAGATCTCGGGCGAGCCGGCCCCGGCCGTCGCGGGGACCAACCAGAACATGGTCATCAGCGGCCTGTCCGCCGACACCACCTACTACTTCGCCATCGAGACGGCGGATGAAGTGCCCAACTGGTCGGGCCTGTCCAACGTGCCCAGCGCCCACACGGTAGACTCGGTGGCCCCGGCGGCCGTCAGCAATCTGGCCACCAGCAGTCCGACGAACAACAGCATTACGCTGACCTGGACGGCCCCGGGTGACAACGGCAGCAGCGGCACGGCGACGACCTACGACATCCGCTACTCGACCTCGACGATCACGGCGGGCAACTGGGGCAGCGCCACGCAGGTGACCGGCGAGCCAGCTCCGCTGGCTGCGGGCAACAACCAGAGCATGACCATCACAGGCCTCTCGCCCAGTACCACCTACTACTTCGCCATCGAGACCGCCGACGAAGTGCCCAACTGGTCGGGCCTGTCGAATGTGCCATCCGGCACGACCACGGCGGCGGCTGACACTACCCCCCCGGCGGCGGTGAGCAACCTGGCTACCAGCAGCCCCACGGGTAACAGCATCACGCTGACCTGGACGGCCCCGGGCGACGATGGCAACACCGGTACAGCCACTACCTACGACATCCGCTACCGCACCGGTGGCGCCGTCAACGACAGCAATTGGGCCTCCGCTACGCAGGTATCGGGCGAACCGACACCGGCAGTGGCCGGCACCAACCAGAGCATGGTCGTGACGGGACTGTCTACGAGCACGACGTACTACTTCGCCATCAAGACCGCCGATGAGGTGCCCAACTGGTCTGCCATTTCCAACAGCCCCAGCGGAACCACCACCTCCAGCACGATCACGTTCGTGAACAACATCCTGACCTACGGCAGTCCCAGCGACCTGAGCACCACCATCGACCCGGCGGGACTCAATGACGTGGCTGTCAGCTACGGCGTGAGCAAGTCCTCCTTCCAGGCCCTCAATCCCCAGGTCGTCGCCTTCAACGGGGCCCCCGCGCCCACATCTTTGAACCAACTGGTCGCTTACTACACGACCAGCGGCACGGTGAGCTTCACGTTCGCCGTCCCCTACAACTACGGCTCGTACACGTCCTACGGCCGAGGCGGCTTCTCGGGCTCGTCTTATCAGGATGCCATATCCACCTCACCCAATACCGTGGGTGGCATCACCGACTGGCTGGATGCTTCGATCACTTCCACAGGCGGCAAGACCGTCACGGCCCTGGGCTTCTGCGCGTGCTTCCGCAATGACCAGGCAGTGCCTGCAGGGCAGGCCATCTTCACCCTGAACGACAGCACTACCGGCACCGTGACGCTGCCGGCTTTGGGCGGATCGGGCAACCCGCAGCTCGTGTTCATCGGCTACCAGGTGCCGGCGGGCAAGAGCATCACCCGCGTCCAGGCCTCACACACAAGCACCGTCGGCGGGGCCTGGGTGAGCGTCGATGACTGGTCGTTCGTAATGGGTGACGTGACAGCTCCGGCGGCGGTGACGAACCTGGCCACCAGCAGCCCGACTTCCAACAGCATCACCCTGACGTGGACGGCCCCCGGCGATGACGGTAACACCGGCACGGCCACCACCTACGACATCCGCTACTCGACCTCGACGATCACGGCGGGCAACTGGGCCAGTGCCACGCAGGTCTCCGGCGAACCGACCCCGCTGGCCGCCGGCACCAACCAGAACATGACCATCACGGGTCTCTCGCCCAGCACGACCTACTACTTCGCCATCGAAACCGCCGATGAGGTGCCCAACTGGTCGGCCCTGTCCAACGTGCCCAGCGGAACGACGACGGCAGCGGCTGATACCACACCCCCGGCGGCGGTGAGCAACCTGGCCACCAGCAGTCCGACGGCCAGCAGCATCACGCTGACCTGGACCGCCCCCGGCGATGACGGCAACACCGGCACGGCCACCACCTACGACATCCGCTACTCGACCTCGACGATCACGGCGGGCAACTGGGCCAGCGCCACGCAGGTGACCGGCGAACCCGCCCCGCTGGCCGCCGGCAACAACCAGAGCATGACCATCACGGGCCTGGCCGCCGATACGACCTACTACTTTGCCATAGAGACGGCCGATGAGGTGCCGAACTGGTCCGGCCTGTCCAACGTGCCTAGCGGCAAGACCTCCGACACGGTTGCCCCAGCCGCGGTCAGCAACCTGGCCACCAGCAGCCCGACCAGTTCCAGCATTACCCTGACCTGGACGGCCCCGGGCGACAATGGTTCGAGCGGCACCGCCACCACGTACGACATCCGGTACTCCACCTCGACGATCACGGCCGGCAACTGGGCCAGCGCGACCCAGGTCTCGGGCGAACCGACCCCGCTGGCTGCGGGCAATAACCAGAGCATGACCGTGACCGGCCTCTCCCCCAGCACCACCTACTACTTTGCCATCGAGACGGCTGACGAGGTGCCCAACTGGTCCGCCCTGTCCAATGTCCCGTCCGGTACGACCACGGCCGCCGCGCAGCCACCGATCACGGTCCTTCACATCGGCTCCAACGTCTCCGGCTGGCGCGGTGGGAATAACGTCTCGACGACGTACTGCTGGCTGGACAACTGGCCCAACTCCAACGCCGATGCAACGATCGCCCAGTTCGACCGGACCGCCCTGCAGAACGCCATCAACACGATCTACAACGCCTACGGCGGCTGGGACGCCCAGATGGTCGTCAGCCAGGTCAACTGGAACACCACTCAGCCGCCGGTCGGCATGGGGATGGTGTGCGGCTCGGCCGACCTCGACCCCAGCACGGTCGTTTGGGAGAGCAGCACCGCCTACAACGCGGGCAACGGCAACTGGAAGTTCAACGGCACGAGCTACAGCGACTTCGCCACGGCGGTCAATGCCGGTACGGCCTCGAGCAGGACGGTGGTGGCAACCAACCTGCCTTACATATCGGTCTGGGACACAAACCTGCCCGCGGCCTGCTGGGACGTGGTGACCGACATGCCCGAAAGCGTGATCAACGGCTACCTGCAGAACAGCACCGCCCTGGGCCTGTTCGCCAGCGCGACGACCACAACGGCGCTGAACATCCACGCCAACGAACAGTGGTTCTCACCAGGCCAACATCCGCATGGTCATCCAACAGCCGCCCCAGACCGCCCCCTGGATTGGCCTGAACATGTTCCTGGTCAGCAAGACTATCTCACTGGCCAGCCCGACAGCCAGCCAGACCGTCAACGTCACCAATGCTGGCACTGGCACGCTTTCCTGGACGGCCACAGCCAACCCTTCGGTCGGTTGGATGACCATCTCCAACGGCTCGGGCACTAACAGCGGCTCGTTCACCGCTAACTTCAACGTCACCGGCCTGACTGCTGGCAACTACAGCACCAAGATCCGCGTGGCCGCCAGCGGCGCCACCAACACCCCGCAGGACATCAACGTCAGCGTGCAGGTCGTTCCGTGAGAACTTCCCCGAGGGCCGGCACGTCGCCGGCATGGACGCCTCCTCCCGGTAGTCGGGGGGGGCCTCCGTCTCGCTGGCCGAAGAACCGGTCCTGTGCCGCAGGCTTCGGCAAGCCGATGACAGCCATTGTCATCGGCGCACGTTCTCTTGCGTTGTCCCTTGACGCAGACGGCCGTCGGAGGGTATAGTGCGTTCGTGTAGCATGTGTAGACATCGTGTCTACACATGGCTGCCAAGCACTTCGGCGGCTGCGTGCAACGGATTGCTTCGCTGACCATACCACGTCGCGGCCGGCACTTCGGGGGCATGGAAAGGAAGCACGTATGTCTGGAGTACGCGCTGTTCGAGGCACCTTGTGCCTGCTGATGGTAGCGGTTGCGTGGTGCGTTTGTACCCCGGCCCTGGCCACGATCACGTTCAGCAGCAACACCTTGACCTACAGCAGCCCGAGCGATCTGGGCACGACCATCGATCCGTCGGGGCTGAATACCGTCGCGACCAGCTATGGGGTTACCAAGGCCTCGTTCCAGGCCCTCAATCCCAAGGTCGTGGCCTTCAACGGGGCGCCTACGCCCAGCCAGACCCTGCGGACCCTGGTGGTCACTTACAAGACCGGCTGCACGGCGACGTTCGCCTTCCCTTCGGTCATGTACAACTACGGCTCGATGAGTTCGTTGGGCCGCGGGGCGTTCTCGGGTTCCTCGCTCCAGGATGCCATCTCCACCGTGCCGAACCAGCCTGACAGCCTGTACAACTGGTTCGACGCCTCGATCGCCACCACCGGCTCGCAGGGCGTTCAGTCGATAGGCTTCTGCGCCGCCTTTCGGAACGACCAGGCGGTGCCGGCCGGGCAGGTTCTTTTCACCTTGTCGGATTCCACGACCGGGAGCGTCACCCTTCCGGCGCTGGGCGGCTCGGGCAATCCGCAATATGTCTTCGTCGGTTACACCGCTCCCACCGGCAAGACGATCACCCGCGTCCAGGCCAGCCGCACCAGCACGCCCGGCGGCGGGTACGTGACGATCGATGACTTGTCGTTGGTGATGAGTCCCGACACGACGCCTCCGGCGGCCGTCAGCAATCTGTCTTGCAGCAACCTGACGACCACGAGCGTCCAACTGAACTGGACCGCCCCCGGCGATGACGGCTCGACGGGCACGGCCACGAGCTATGACATCCGGTATTCGACGTCCGCCATCACGGCGGGCAACTTCTCCAGCGCCACGCAGGTCAGCGGCGCTCCGGCCCCGGCGGCGGCCGGGACCAATCAGAACGTGACCGTCTCGGGCCTGACAGCCGATACAACGTATTACTTTGCGATGAAGACGGCGGACGCGGTGCCGAACTGGTCGACGATCTCCAACGTGCCCAGCGCGGCACACCGTGGACTCGGTCGCGCCGGCGGCGGTCAGCAACCTGTCCTGCAGCAACCTGACGACCACGAGCATCCAATTGAACTGGACGGCCCCGGGCGACAATGGCAGCAGCGGCACGGCCACCACCTATGACATCCGCTACTCGACCTCCGCCATCACCGCCGGCAACTTCTCCAGTGCCACGCAGGTGACGGCGCGCCGGCCCCGGCGGCGGCGGGCACGAACCAGAACATGGTCGTCTCCGGTTTGACCGCGGATACGACGTACTACTTCGCGATGAAGACGGCGGACGAGGTGCCGAACTGGTCCGCGATCTCCAACGTGCCGAGCGCACACACGGTGGACTCGGTCGCGCCAGCGGCGGTCAGCAACCTGTCTTGCAGCAACTTGACGACCACGAGCGTCCAATTGAACTGGACGGCCCCGGGCGATAACGGCAGCAGCGGCACGGCCACGAGCTACGACATCCGGTATTCGACCTCCACGATCACGGCGGGGAACTTCTCCAGTGCTACGCAAGTGACGGGCGCGCCGGCCCCGGCGGCGGCAGGCACGAACCAGAACATGGTCGTCTCGGGCCTGACGGCGGATACGACGTACTACTTCGCGATGAAGACGGCGGACGAGGTGCCGAACTGGTCGACGATCTCCAACGTGCCCAGCGCGCATACGGTGGACTCGGTCGCGCCGGCGGCGGTGTCGAACCTGGCGACGAGCAGTCCGACCAGCAGCGGCATCACGCTGAGCTGGACGGCCCCGGGCGATAACGGCAGCAGCGGTACGGCCACGACGTACGACATCCGGTACTCGACCTCGACCATCACGAGCGGTAACTGGGCGAGCGCGACGCAGGTCTCGGGCGAGCCGACGCCTCTGGTGGCCGGCACCAACCAGAACATGGTCATCACGGGCCTCTCGCCCAGCACGACGTACTACTTCGCCATCGAGACGGCGGACGAGGTGCCGAACTGGTCGGGGCTGTCGAACGTACCGAGCGGTACGACGACGGCAGCGGCCGATACGACTCCTCCGGCGGCGGTGACGAACCTGGCGACGAGCAGCCCGACCAGCAGCAGCATCACGCTGACCTGGACGGCGCCGGGCGATGACGGCAACACGGGTACCGCCACGACCTACGATATTCGGTACTCGACCTCGACCATCACGAGCGGCAACTGGGCCAGCGCGACGCAGGTGACGGGCGAGCCGACTCCGCTGGTGGCCGGCACCAACCAGAGCATGGTCATTACAGGCCTGTCGGCGAGCACGACGTACTACTTTGCCATCGAGACGGCGGACGAGGTGCCGAACTGGTCCGGGCTGTCGAACGTGCCGAGCGGAACGACATCCGCGGCCAGTGGCGGGGCGATCGTCGCCCTGAAGCGCGACAGCGGGCTGACGGCCGGCGGGGCGACCGACGCGCGGTTCAACAGCGCCACGGTCCGGACGGTCACGGTCGCAGACGCAGGAATCTACAGCGCTGGCGACTCTCGCTGGATGAACAGCGGCAGCGTTGCTAATCCCGGCATGTCTGCGTACGTGCTCTACAAATTCGATCTGAGCAGCATCCCCACCGGCTCGACCATCAACCTCGCCCAGCTGCGGCTGTACCACACCGCCGGCAATGACAGCAACGGCAGCGTCTGCATGATTTTGACACATGACTGGACAGAAGGTTCGGGCACGGTCGATATGGGCAGTTACCCCGGAGCAGCCGGCGGAGTCAGTCTCGCCCACTTTAACGGCAAGAACACCGGTTCCTACCAGGACGCCAACGGCGGCACGACCGGTCCGCTGGAGACATGGGGTGCCGGCAGCAATGCTTTCTTCGACATCGCGGCCGACGCCGGCACGGGGATCGCCGCCTCATCGGCCCCCATCGGTACGGGCTACCACGTCTATGACGTGACAAGCCACGTGCAGCAGTGGGTCAACGGCGCCAACCCCAACTATGGCTGGGCACAAACCCATGGCAACTGGGACTTCCATTGCAGCGAGGCCGGCACCGCATATGAACCGGTCCTGTTCGTGGACTACGGCAGCAGCGGCGGCGGCGATACCACGCCCCCGGCGGCGGTGACCAACTTGGCGACCAGCAGCCCGACGTCCAGCAGCATTACGCTGACCTGGACGGCGCCCGGCGACGACGGCAACACGGGCACGGCGACCAGCTACGATATCCGCTACCGCACGGGCGGCGTGGTCAATGACAGCAACTGGGCCAGTGCCACGCAGGTTCTCGGGCGAGCCGGCCCCCCTGGCCGCAGGCAACAACCAGAGCATGGTCATCAGCGGCCTGGCATCCAGCACCACCTACTACTTCGCCATCAAGACCAGCGACGAGGTACCCAACGTCTCGGCCATCTCGAACAGCCCCAGTGGCACGACCACGACAGGCACGGGCAAGGCCCTGCTGGCGCCGAAGGACTTCATCTACAGGGGTTACTATGTGGTCCCCAATACGGGGGACTTCGCGGAGGTCCAATACGGCCAAGGGTTCACGCACCGCTATGTGAGCGGGCAGCTGCGATTCATGACCCTCTCGTTCTTCGGCAACAACCCTGGCGGCGGCTACCAGCTGATCGAGTTTGCCCCGCCGACGGCCCTGGGCGGCACCGCCACGACGGTAACCGGCCACTGGCCCGACATTCTGGGTTGGCAGCGGCTTAGGCTCGCAGGGCAACTGGGTAGGCCTATGGTATGAACAGGCGCAGGAGCGGCTTTGGACGACGCAGGGGGTAGAATACCCCATGTCGCAGGATGACGAAACCCGGACCGCAAGCATGATCGTCCGCTCCCTCAATAGCGATGGCACAATCTCCAATCTCAATGGCCCGTGGGGCTTGCAGGGGATCCTTGGCCGGCGGATCTATGGCGGCATGCAGGCCGTGCCGTCGTGGTTCCAGACCACCTATGGTACGGGAGCCTACTGCGGCGGCTGGGGCGGCTACTGCAGCAGACTGAGTATCGGCCCGGTCTCGCTCGGCCCGACGTTCTACACCTTCCCCAGCCCCACGGGATATCCCACCGGCGAGAACGGCATCCCAAGCTCCGCCTTCAAGACCCTCATGGATCACAGCGGGGCCTCCCTGGGAGGCGATTGGTACGCCAACGGCATCCCGACGACCGCCGACCGCGGTGTCCGCGACAGCGACGTCAGGAACGACTACGAAACCCCGTACTGGCAGTCGCCGGCGCCCGATGGCCTGGGACGCTGGGTATGGGGCGACAGCAACTGGAACACCGGCTGCTGGATCGAGAACGTCCAACAAGCAGGCATTCATCACTGTGCCCAAGTTCCAAAGCGGGAGGGTCTGGTATGAAATGTCCGCAGGCCACTGCGAACGTCAGACCGGCGAGATCCAGATCTTCGACCTGAACATGCTGGGCCAGGTTGCCCAGGGAACTCGCCAGAGCTGGAATACCTACCCGACCTACCGCCGATCGATCACCGACGACGGCAGGCCGCTGGGCCTCATGTGGAATGCCAACACCTGCATCGGCGGACCCGCCGGAGCCAGCTATGACGCTACCACGCAGACGCTGTACGTATACTGCATCTGGGGCAACAACATCTACAACTACATCCTGGTGTACGACGTGGACAAGGGAAATGGTCTGGTCGACGACGTGGCTGTCAGCGAGACGAACGTCACCGGCACCGTCTCCGGTTATGGTAACGGTGTCACGGGCTACCCCGCCAACCGCGCCTGCACCGAGACCGCCGACGGCGTGTACGAGACAATCACCGAGGTCCTCACCGGCGGCACCAGCCAGCTGGAGCAGAGGTGGACCTACAACGTCACGGGCGGCTCCAGCGTGGTGTTCAACGTCAAGGGCTACCACACGAGCAACAGCGAGGGCGACGACTTCATCTTCGCCTACAGCACCAACGGTACAACATGGACCAACATGGTCACCGTCACCAAAACCACCGACGACGGCAACTTCCAGACGTATACGATGCCGGGCGGCACAAGCGGGACCGTGTACGTTCGCGTACAGGATGCCGATCGCACCAACGGCAGGAACAACCTCGACACCATCTACATCGACAAGATGTTCTTCCGCAGCAATCCATAGGCGCCAGCAGGCCGGTCTGGGTCAGGTTGCGGCAGATACGACCTGACCCCGCGCGGCTGTTCGGGGCGTGCAGTATCCAGCAACGCCGCGGGTCCTGCGAAAGCAGGACCCGCGGCGTCCCTTTGGTGCGCCGGGTATGGCGTGATGACTTGGAGGTGGAAGCCCCCGGCGTCGATGGAATGACAGTAGGGGAGGTGATGCCGTACTGCCGTCAGCACTGGCCGGCGATTCCGGAGCAGTTGCTCAGCGGAACGTATCAACCTTAGCCGAAACAGGGACAACAGCAGGCAGGCCAGAAACGAACACGCCGCAAACGGCCGAATCCAAGGCCTTTGCGGCGTTGCTCTGTTTGATACGGGAGAGGGTAGGATTCGAAGGCCCCGCCTCATCGCACGGTTTCAGGCGACCTCGTCGATGGCGAGAGGAGAGTTCTTTATGTCGGCCGACTCACCCCGATCGCTCAAACAGGCGATCCATGAGTTCGTCCCCTCGTCGAGCGGCGTGGTGTTCCTTCTCAGTTGGCTCCTGACGGTTGCGGGCAAGTACCATGCCTACAGCCGCATGAAGTCGTGCTCCTTGGGTACTGGTCTCGGGATTGTGCTTCCTGACTGCGCGTTTTTCTCAGCCGCCGCGCTAGTCTTGTGGTTGGGGCTGGCGATCCGACCCTGTCGGCTGCTAGCGAGATTGCATGCACTGCTGATTCTGCTCATCGCCGGTTGGTCGCTGGCTAACTTTGCCTGGCTAGCGGCCACTGGGATTCAGCTTGAGCCATCGGTCCTGCTCATGCTTGTCAAAGACCCGGGCGAATTCTGGCCCGTTGTCCAGAACCACTTGGCGAAGAACCCCAAGTATGGCCTGCTCATTATCCTGGGGTTGACCATCCTACTACCGGACGAAGACTAGACCAGTCAATCAAGAGGAGGATCTTATGAACATGCAGGATCGAAACCTGCGGCAACGGGGACATCGTGCCGCCGGATCAGCTGGCAGCCTGCCAGGTGACCGTGATCGGGATCGGGAGCTGTTGGCCGGCAGGTAGCGCTGCAACTGGCCGCCATGGGCGTGTCCAGACTTCAATTGGTCGACTTCGACGTGCGACGCGTTTGCCTGAAATCGGCATAACCTCTGGTTTCGTCGAGGGATAGGCAGACTGGACACCGGGACGGTCCCGGTGGTCTGGACAACTTGGTTTCCGTGTGGGTGTGATTCCCACCCCTCTGGTACTGAGGTGAAAGCGTATCCCCCATGCGGGCGCTTTACCAGCGCTCGTGTGAAGCGGGGATAAAAGGCGGTAACTCGGAACTCGACCGGGAACGCCGTCGAGCAGAGCTGGGCATGGATATCACCTCTTGCCGCACCGGTTTCAATCCACGCCCGCACGCGGCGGGCGACCACCCACCGAAGCCCTGCGTACCTGGTTAAAACCGTTTCAATCCACGCCCGCACGCGGCGGGCGACCCTGATCGCAGTTGGCAGCGTGCTTACCGATCGGCAGTTTCAATTGCGCGTTCCGGAAAATATGGCCACATTTTTCCGGATATTCTGGCCACCTTTGCCGACGATGGCCACTGACGGCTCGCGGCTGTTGCCGCGAGGGATTTATCGCTTTGATGCTAATCCCGAAGGGTGAGGAAAGACGGGCGGCATGACGTTGTCGCCGCCCGCCCTTCGGTCTTAGCCCCTGGGTCTGCGCTCGGGTCGGTTCCCACCGGCGCCCTATCCTCCGCCCAGGTCATCTTCGATCCTATCGATCAGCCGTGGTCCCGCAAGGTCCACCCTCAAAGGCCTGCCGGCTCGGCATCCTTCTCGGCCGCCTTCAGATGCCGCGTCCGATAGGACGGCCCACGCAGTTGGATGAATCGCCCACGTTCCAGGATCCGATCTGTAATCGCCTCGGCCAGGTCCGCATCGTGCAGCACCTGGCCCCAGTGGCTCAGCGCCTTGTTCGTGGTCAGCAGCATCGGCTTTTTGTGCAGGTAGCGGTGATTGACCACCTGGAACAGCACGTTGGCCGCGTCGGTGCCCGTGGTCAGGTAGCCCACCTCGTCGATGACCAGTACGTGCGGCTGCACGTACGGCACCAGCGCCTTGCGCAGTTGGGCCGCCCCGGCGGCCGCGGACAGCTCGTCGATCAGTTCGGCCGCGGTGGTGAAGTAGGCGTCGTAACCGTTCTGGATGGCGCGATAGGCGACCCCGATCGATAAATGGGTTTTTCCCGTTCCGGAAGTTCCACCCAGGATCAGGCAGCGCCCCTCGCTGACCAGTTCCGGACCGAGGTAACTGCCCAGCAGGGACAGCCGGACAGCCGTCTGGAGTTGGAAGTTGAACTCCTCGATCGTCCGCAGGAACGGGAAGCCGGCCTTGCGGACCGCCCGCTGGATGCGCGTTTCACTGCGATGGGCCACCTCCTCGGCCACCAGGAGCGCCAGGTAGTCGCGGTAACTCATCTGCTCGGTCTCGGCGCGTGCCTCCAACTCGGCGTACAGCCGGCGGATCGTCGGCAGGTGCAGGCGCCGCAGCAGGCCCTCCAGGTCCACCGCAGCAGGGCCCGGAGCCGAGGGATTGGCAGGAGTCGATGGGGGTGTCGGTTTCATCGCACGCCCTCCCGCTCCAGGACCCAGGTGATCGCCTTGACGTGATGCCGGCCGTTGGACAGGGCATGCTCAATCGCTCCCAGCGTTCGCCGGGGGCCATACTCCAGCAGCAGGTTATGCAGTCCGCTCTACCTGGACCTTCCAGTTCATCCGCGGCTGGTGCACCCACTCGGTCAGCAGAGATTCCGCCGATGGCCCCAATTCCAGGATCTCCTGGCGTTTCTGATAGAGTTGGGCCCGCTGGCCGTGGACCGCCGCCAGCTTGGCCACGCGGTCCTCGCTACGATACGACGTTTGTCCGACCTCCGGGTAACGGGGATGTTCCACCTGGGTTCCGTCACGCGTGACGATCCGCACCCGTTCGGGATACAGGAACAACGTGCCGGGGATGCCGATGGTGCCCGGCGGCATCGAATAGCGAATGCCCTCGTGCTCGACGAACCCGGTGGTCCGCACCGTCACCGGCACCCGTAGCGGATACTCCGTCGGCCGGATCGGCAGGCGGGACAGGCGTTCCCGCTCGGCCTTCATTCGTTCGGCCGGGATCTGGTTGGTTGCCCGGCTGGGCCGCCGCAGGTTCACCTCTTCCAGCCAGGCGAGCAGTTGCTGTTCCAGGTCTGCCCGGTCATGGAACCGCCGAACCTTGAAGAAGCTGCCCTTGACCCAGCCGACCAGGTTCTCCACGGACCCCTTCTGGTTGGCCCGCCGCGGCCAGCACAACTCCACCCCGAAGCCGTAATCCACCGGCACGTGGGCGAAGGTCTGGTTCCAGTCGATGAACCCTTCGCTTCGCCCGGTCACGATCGTCTTTGGATTGTCGAAGACCGCCCGCAACGGAACCCCCTCAAACGACTCGAAGGCCTTCAGCAAGGCCCGGATGAGAGGCTCGACCTTCTCATCCGGCACCGTGACCACGTGCGTCCATCGCGAGTACTTCAGCCGCGAGGCGAAGAAGTGAACCTTCTCGTCGGAACCGTCGGCGTAGGTGACCGCCACGCTGCCGAAGTCGTGCTGGCTGAACTCGCCCGGCACCCCCTCGAACCGCACCTCCGGCCCGCGCTGCGCCTTGGGACGCACAGACCGGACTAGTTCGTAGACGGCCGACTTGCCGCCCGTGTAGCCCAGACCCCGCACGCGACGGAGAACCTCCACGGTTGGCAGCAGCGGCTCTGCCTGCAAGATCTGCTCCACCTGCGATCGTAATGCATCGACCTGGCTGGGCCGGCCGATGCGTCGTGACTGGGGTGTGGCGGCGGCCTCCGGACTGGTGATGGGCGGCTCCCGCAGAATGCGTTGTACGGAGCGTTTGCCCACGCCGACGGTCTCGGCGATCTCCTCCAAGGTGTGTCCAGCCTGCCGCAGCGTCCAAATGCGTACCCGATCCAACATGCTGATCATCCTCCTTGTTCCTCGCGCCCGGCGGCACCATTGCCCCCGGCCATCGCGAGAAAACATTACCGGAAATCCAGGCCTCAAAAGTGGCCAGAATTTCCGGAAAAGAGGTGGTCAGAATTTTCGGAACCCGCATCAATCCACGCCCGCACGCGGCGGGCGACCAGCCCCACGACCGTCTGCGTCGAGGTCCAGCGGATGTTTCAATCCACGCCCGCACGCGGCGGGCGACACTTCACGGACGCGGCGGAGGGCGACCACGCCGAGTTTCAATCCACGCCCGCACGCGGCGGGCGACGCAGTAACAGACGTTGTTGCCGGCCCGTCACCGGCAGTTTCAATCCACGCCCGCACGCGCCGGGCGACTCGGCGTGCCGTTCATCGGCATCGAATTGGACCCGTTTCAATCCACGCCCGCACGCGGCGGGCGACCCGCCTCCCGCGGCCGAATGGCTGACGCCCAAGCGTTTCAATCCACGCCCGCACGCGGCGGGCGACCCTGCGCCTCGATCTCAAGCCGCAAGTTGGTCGAGTTTCAATCCACGCCCGCACGCGGCGGGCGACTTCGTTACGGTCGCTCCGAGGCTGGCCTGCCACTTGTTTCAATCCACGCCCGCACGCGGCGGGCGACACCTGCGCAACCGATGTCGCTACGAGGCGGCCAAGTTTCAATCCACGCCCGCACGCGGCGGGCGACCGCGTGCGACTTCGTGCCCGGCCATAAACAATCCGTTTCAATCCACGCCCGCACGCGGCGGGCGACTCACGTATGGTATAATTGTCAAGCGGAATTCTGGGTTTCAATCCACGCCCGCACGCGGCGGGCGACCCGCCCACACCTGGGCTGATCGGGTCCGAAGTGCTCTGTAGAAAACTTGCAGAGGCGTAAAGAATCAGGACGTTGTGGGTGATGGCCCGCAGGCGCATTTGGCGGTTCTGGGCGTGGTAACTGCGGGCCGACAGGGCGGAGCCCAGCAGGCGCTTGATCATGGAGTGCACGGTTTCGCTCTGCCAGCGTTGGCCGTATTGGCAGTAGTGCTTGTCCAGACGCTGCTTCATCAGGCGACGCCATCGGCCCGTCGGCAGGTTGCTCGTGGGCCGACCGACCTGGGGAGGAATGACAGACCTGATGTGGTGTGTGTCCCGGGCGTAGCGATGGTTGGCCTCGCTGTCGTAGCCGGCGTCGGCCAGCACCGTGTCGATGGTCAGATACGCCACCGACGCATCCAGGAGCGGCACGAACTCGGCCACATCGGGATGCGGACCGCGACTTTCCTCGGTGGCCACAACCAGGTGGTTGGCGCAGTGGACGGCCAGGCCCTGCGTGGGATAGTGCCGGTACATGATGGGCTGCTTGGGGCCCCCGCTGCGGGTGCGGCGACGCACGAAGTAGGAACTGACGTGGTGGCTGTCAAAGCCCGTGGAATCCAGCGCCAGACGGTGGACCCTCTTGCGGCGGCCCTGGTAGCGTCGCACGGTAGTCTCCAGCAGCCGGCGGCTGCGCGGCCGTGAGAAGATCCGCCGCTGGGCCTTCTGCAGGGTCGTCCAGTGCGGCACGCCCTTGTAGCCGATGGCCTGCCGCAGGTCCGCCAGGTCCTGCAGGTATCGCCAGATGCCGCGATAGTCGGTCTTGAAGAAGGTCATCAGCACCAGGGCGGCAAAGTGCTGGTGGAGGGTGTAGGTCTTGGGACTGTTGCGGTGGCTATAGGCCGGCAGGGCCTTGCGGGCGACCGCCAAGGCCTCGCGAACGATGTTGATGGGCGATTTGCTGGTACAACTCATAATGCCGATGATAGGCCGGCAAATGGCCCTAGACTACCAAGACCGTGAGGGTTTTCTACAGAGCAGGTCCGAAGGGGTTTCAATCCACGCCCGCACGCGGCGGGCGACATCCGGCCTGGTACACGATGGCCCGGCTGCGCAAGTTTCAATCCACGCCCGCACGCGGCGGGCGACTGTTGCTCCAAATCTGTAGGTTCTGCAATCGTAGGTTTCAATCCACGCCCGCACGCGGCGGGCGACGGCATAGGCGGACCATGCGGCACGGAGAGAGGCGTCGTTTCAATCCACGCCCGCACGCGGCGGGCGACTGGTGCGGATGGCCGGGCCGGCCGCGTTGTGGGTGTTTCAATCCACGCCCGCACGCGGCGGGCGACCCAGACACCCGCCACGCTACAACATGCACGTCCCGGTTTCAATCCACGCCCGCACGCGGCGGGCGACCAGGAGCAAACAACAATGGCCGTACTTGGTAACATGTTTCAATCCACGCCCGCACGCGGCGGGCGACTACCGACCGGACGAACGGCCGCTCGTGGCGCGTCCAGTTTCAATCCACGCCCGCACGCGGCGGGCGACCTCGGAGGTCCGCAGGCCCAGGTCGCATTTGAGCAGGTTTCAATCCACGCCCGCACGCGGCGGGCGACGAGGGGGGTGGATGGGGTGTGGCTGCGGCGGCGGTGTTTCAATCCACGCCCGCACGCGGCGGGCGACCTACCGAGATGAACTATCGGACAAAAGCGTTGAGTTTCAATCCACGCCCGCACGCGGCGGGCGACGTGGTGGCGGGCGGGGGTGCCGCAAGTGCGAAGCGTTTCAATCCACGCCCGCACGCGGCGGGCGACGGTGGTCCAGGCGGAGGCTGGCGAATGTTTGGACGTTTCAATCCACGCCCGCACGCGGCGGGCGACCTGAGGCGGGCACGGATAAGGAGCAGGGATAAGAGATGTTTCAATCCACGCCCGCACGCGGCGGGCGACACGCCGCACTGTCCAACGTCATCGCACGCACCCTCGTTTCAATCCACGCCCGCACGCGGCGGGCGACAGAGGCGATCAAGGCCGTCGACGTCGCCATTGAGTTTCAATCCACGCCCGCACGCGGCGGGCGACCCGTCACGTGCGAGGATGTGACCTCGGCGCCGACGTTTCAATCCACGCCCGCACGCGGCGGGCGACACGGGCGACACCACGCCGGGACAGCATGTGCACCCGTTTCAATCCACGCCCGCACGCGGCGGGCGACTCGGCGCTCATGCCGGCCGCCGAGACCGCCGTGGCGTTTCAATCCACGCCCGCACGCGGCGGGCGACTTGATGTCAGCGCGGACGGTATCGCCATCGCGCCGGTTTCAATCCACGCCCGCACGCGGCGGGCGACTCGAGATCCGCCTGTTTTTTCCTTTCCCCGGAACGAGGTTTCAATCCACGCCCGCACGCGGCGGGCGACCAGGCCATCCAGGACAACCTGGCGACCGAGTACCGGTTTCAATCCACGCCCGCACGCGGCGGGCGACGCTGGATCTGGGCGAGTTCGTGCTACTGCCACCGGTTTCAATCCACGCCCGCACGCGGCGGGCGACTCCAGCGCCCGCAGGAGGCTCTGATAGCAGTTCATGTTTCAATCCACGCCCGCACGCGGCGGGCGACGCGGTTGATTCCCAGGCCATGACTCAGACGTCGGTTTCAATCCACGCCCGCACGCGGCGGGCGACGACGTCCGTCTCCGAGCGGCCGTAGAAGCTCGCCTCGTTTCAATCCACGCCCGCACGCGGCGGGCGACCGTAGGCCTCCAGTCCGGAGCCGGAACCGTTGTAGAAGTTTCAATCCACGCCCGCACGCGGCGGGCGACCCGAACCTCATCGCCCCGATGGCTTGGGTGTACGATGTTTCAATCCACGCCCGCACGCGGCGGGCGACCTGAGACCGTGGCTGCTGGGGCCAGACGGTGACGTTTCAATCCACGCCCGCACGCGGCGGGCGACCTGGATCTGGGCGAGTTGGTGCTACTGCCACCGGTTTCAATCCACGCCCGCACGCGGCGGGCGACGCGCCAGCCAGGGCAAGGACGTTCCGGTCGTTATGTTTCAATCCACGCCCGCACGCGGCGGGCGACGTCGAAAAGGCCGCGGCCGAGAAGGCAGCCAAGGAGTTTCAATCCACGCCCGCACGCGGCGGGCGACGAGTCAACGGAGGCGGAGATTCGCTTCGTGGAAGAGGTTTCAATCCACGCCCGCACGCGGCGGGCGACTGGACGCCTGCTTTGTGTCGCATGACCAGGCGATGTTTCAATCCACGCCCGCACGCGGCGGGCGACGAGACAGACAGACCACGTGGGACCGATGGCGCCGTTTCAATCCACGCCCGCACGCGGCGGGCGACTGGCGTAGGGCTCGGGGAGGGGGACCGAGCGCTGGTTTCAATCCACGCCCGCACGCGGCGGGCGACAACGAGACGTTTGCAGTAACTGGAGTTCGGTCTGTGTTTCAATCCACGCCCGCACGCGGCGGGCGACGAGTAGCGCCCGTAGTACCCGCCGTTGATCGGGCGGTTTCAATCCACGCCCGCACGCGGCGGGCGACCTTGCAGCTCAGCCACGGGTACTGGGGATGTACCCGGTTTCAATCCACGCCCGCACGCGGCGGGCGACATCGTCTCATGTTCCTCGCTCCGGCACCACCGTGTGTTTCAATCCACGCCCGCACGCGGCGGGCGACGTGAGTGGTGACAGCGCCAGATATAGTCTGCGCTCTGTTTCAATCCACGCCCGCACGCGGCGGGCGACGGGGTCGAGTGTCAGTGTCCCGTACAGACTGTCCAGTTTCAATCCACGCCCGCACGCGGCGGGCGACTCCGTCCTGTCTGCTCGCCGAGAGAGCGAGGGAGAGTTTCAATCCACGCCCGCACGCGGCGGGCGACCCGAGCTCCTGGATGCTCAGTTCTGTCCCCTTGGGGTTTCAATCCACGCCCGCACGCGGCGGGCGACATGACGTGATCGACGAAATGGTGGCGGCCGCGAAGTTTCAATCCACGCCCGCACGCGGCGGGCGACCGGCCGGCAAAATCAAAGATGGCGCGGCCCTGGCGTTTCAATCCACGCCCGCACGCGGCGGGCGACGGCCTGAGACCGTGGCTGCTGGGGCCAGACAGCGAGTTTCAATCCACGCCCGCACGCGGCGGGCGACCCTCGAACGTATCCAGTTGGGTCAACTCCTACCGGTTTCAATCCACGCCCGCACGCGGCGGGCGACTAAGCCGTCCACCTTGATCGACCAGATCTCCGGAGTTTCAATCCACGCCCGCACGCGGCGGGCGACTTTCTGCCGCCCGGATGGCGGCGATGGCGTGGCGTTTCAATCCACGCCCGCACGCGGCGGGCGACCTGCGTCGGGTAGGCTGGCGGGTTGTGACTCGCAGGTTTCAATCCACGCCCGCACGCGGCGGGCGACTTATGCACTGCAACAGCGTGTCGCCGATGTCGATGTTTCAATCCACGCCCGCACGCGGCGGGCGACGTCCTGGACGATTGTAACGCCGAAGAGCGCGGATTGTTTCAATCCACGCCCGCACGCGGCGGGCGACAAGAGATTCCAGTCGGAATCCCACGTCCGAGAATGTTTCAATCCACGCCCGCACGCGGCGGGCGACGGTTTGGTGTAGGCAGATGCCCGAGTCTCCTCCATGTTTCAATCCACGCCCGCACGCGGCGGGCGACATGGCGCCGGGCGTCGTGGTGATCGTATTGTCATCGGTTTCAATCCACGCCCGCACGCGGCGGGCGACGACCTTGCCTGCGGCCACGACGCCCCATGGATTGGTGTTTCAATCCACGCCCGCACGCGGCGGGCGACACGGGCTAGGGCGTGCCAGGGCGAGGATGTAGAGGGGTTTCAATCCACGCCCGCACGCGGCGGGCGACGTGTACGTAAGGGAGGCGTGGCCCGGACCTACAGGTTTCAATCCACGCCCGCACGCGGCGGGCGACCGGATCGCTCAGCGCTATACCTAGCGTGGCGGAGGGTGTTTCAATCCACGCCCGCACGCGGCGGGCGACGAGTTTGTAGCGGTCGGCAAGGTTGTGGCGGAGGATGTTTCAATCCACGCCCGCACGCGGCGGGCGACCGCGAGGGGAGCCGAGTAGGCGTCAGTTGAATAAGTTTCAATCCACGCCCGCACGCGGCGGGCGACTGGTGCGGATGGCGGGGCCGGAGGCGTTGCTGGTGTTTCAATCCACGCCCGCACGCGGCGGGCGACGATGTCCGCGAGCGTGATCGCCCTGCAAAACATGTCGTTTCAATCCACGCCCGCACGCGGCGGGCGACATCGCGTCCATGAAGACCTGGCCCTGCACGTCCTTGTTTCAATCCACGCCCGCACGCGGCGGGCGACGGCTGCCCCCGATCTGCTTGGTCTGCTCCTCTGTGTTTCAATCCACGCCCGCACGCGGCGGGCGACTCGGAGCGTCTACGGCCGATCTGGCGAGGCTTTTGGTTTCAATCCACGCCCGCACGCGGCGGGCGACGATGTCGGCGATCGTGACTGCCCGGCAGTACATGTCGTTTCAATCCACGCCCGCACGCGGCGGGCGACGCTGGGATTGGGCCGGCTGCTACGGAATAGCGGGTTTCAATCCACGCCCGCACGCGGCGGGCGACGGGCCTCGACAATCTCGACGGCTACGGGTGTCGCGTTTCAATCCACGCCCGCACGCGGCGGGCGACCCGAGTGCAACATAATATATCTACTCGTGCCGGTGGTTTCAATCCACGCCCGCACGCGGCGGGCGACGTTGGCTAAGGTTGCGGCCCGGCAGAACATATGTTTCAATCCACGCCCGCACGCGGCGGGCGACAAGCGATGACTGCGACGTACACGGGCAGCCCGTGGTGGTTTCAATCCACGCCCGCACGCGGCGGGCGACGATCGTCCCAATTGCCAAGAAAGGATAACGCCATGTGTTTCAATCCACGCCCGCACGCGGCGGGCGACATGCTGGCGATGTCGGCCAAAGTCACGGACCGACAGTTTCAATCCACGCCCGCACGCGGCGGGCGACGCTAAGGTTGCCGCGCGACAGAACAGGTCGAACCCAGTTTCAATCCACGCCCGCACGCGGCGGGCGACCCGAGCGTGGGACGGGTGATTGCGTGGGCGGCTGTTTCAATCCACGCCCGCACGCGGCGGGCGACGTTGTCCGGCCGCCGGGAATCTGGACGACCCAGCGGTTTCAATCCACGCCCGCACGCGGCGGGCGACAATTGCGCGGCCGAGAGGAGCGTCATGGCACAAGGAGTTTCAATCCACGCCCGCACGCGGCGGGCGACCTCCTCGATTGAGCACCGAACTGCAGGGAGGACTTGTTTCAATCCACGCCCGCACGCGGCGGGCGACGTTACAGGATCCTATAACTTCACCGATGCGGCCGAGTTTCAATCCACGCCCGCACGCGGCGGGCGACGCATTGGGCGCACCCGGTATCTACCATGAAAACTTGTTTCAATCCACGCCCGCACGCGGCGGGCGACCGGCGATCAGCGGCGGCCAAGGGTAGGGCAGGGCGTTTCAATCCACGCCCGCACGCGGCGGGCGACTACAGACGCCTCGCACCCGCCCTACGGCAACAGCCTGTTTCAATCCACGCCCGCACGCGGCGGGCGACTACGAGGATGGTACGGTATAGGTACTGGAGGTGTGTTTCAATCCACGCCCGCACGCGGCGGGCGACGGGGTCCAGAGCAAGGCGTGCATGTGTGCATGCCAGTTTCAATCCACGCCCGCACGCGGCGGGCGACTACTTGGGCGATCGGCCGGAAGCCGAGAGCCATCCAGTTTCAATCCACGCCCGCACGCGGCGGGCGACCTAGTTTGTAGTTTCTGCGATCGCAGAAACTACAGTTTCAATCCACGCCCGCACGCGGCGGGCGACAGGGCCTCGATTATCTCGACGGCCACCGGGGGGGCGTTTCAATCCACGCCCGCACGCGGCGGGCGACGTGGCTCGGACCTGTTAAGGTGCCGAGTGCAATAGTTTCAATCCACGCCCGCACGCGGCGGGCGACACGCTCTTGGCTTCATCCCACGCGGCCGACTCCTCGTTTCAATCCACGCCCGCACGCGGCGGGCGACGTGCACCAAACCTGTATCCAGCCCGATGCACGCCGTTTCAATCCACGCCCGCACGCGGCGGGCGACCGGCGGTCAGCGGCGGCCAAGGGTAGGGCAGGGCGTTTCAATCCACGCCCGCACGCGGCGGGCGACGTCCCTAACCGGCGACTAGTCGCCAAGTATGGGTAAGTTTCAATCCACGCCCGCACGCGGCGGGCGACATGCTGGCGATGTCGGCGAGCGTTATCGCCCGACAGTTTCAATCCACGCCCGCACGCGGCGGGCGACGCAATTACGTCGACAGGATCAAGTCACTTGGAGGTTTCAATCCACGCCCGCACGCGGCGGGCGACCGGTGGGGTGCCGTGCGGGTGTCTGGATTGGGCGAGTTTCAATCCACGCCCGCACGCGGCGGGCGACGTAGGCGGACCATGCGGCCCGGAGGCCGGGGTCGTTTCAATCCACGCCCGCACGCGGCGGGCGACTTTCGGCACGCGGTCGCCACCATCCGGGCGGCAGGTTTCAATCCACGCCCGCACGCGGCGGGCGACACGACCTTGCCGGCGGCCACGACGCCCCACGGATTCGTTTCAATCCACGCCCGCACGCGGCGGGCGACTTGCCGCTGATTTGATCGACTAACGTTGACGGTTTGTTTCAATCCACGCCCGCACGCGGCGGGCGACTTTTCGGCACGCGGTCGCCGCCATAAGGGCGGCGGGTTTCAATCCACGCCCGCACGCGGCGGGCGACCCGGACGGTCGGTCGGGATCGGGCCGGCTGTTACGGGTTTCAATCCACGCCCGCACGCGGCGGGCGACTCGGCACGCGGTCGCCGCCATAAGGGCGGCGGGTTTCAATCCACGCCCGCACGCGGCGGGCGACCTTGTTGCGGATGGCGGGTCCGGACGCGTTGCTCGTGTTTCAATCCACGCCCGCACGCGGCGGGCGACGCCATGACCGCCACCTACTCCGTCGCCCCGTGGTGGTTTCAATCCACGCCCGCACGCGGCGGGCGACCCGCCGGAGCTTAGGGCCTCAAGCCCTTCGGTAATTGTTTCAATCCACGCCCGCACGCGGCGGGCGACGACCGTCTCGTCGTAGATCCATGTTGCCGCGTCGAGTTTCAATCCACGCCCGCACGCGGCGGGCGACACCAGACACCCGCCACGCTACAACATCCATGTCGCGGTTTCAATCCACGCCCGCACGCGGCGGGCGACGACCTGGCACTACCCAATATCTCCGCCGGCGCAGTTTCAATCCACGCCCGCACGCGGCGGGCGACTTTTAGGCACGCGGTCGCCGCCATAAGGGCGGCGGTTTCAATCCACGCCCGCACGCGGCGGGCGACACGGCGTGTGGGCAAGCGTGACAGGTTGTGGCGGTTTCAATCCACGCCCGCACGCGGCGGGCGACCCGAGATGGATACGTTCGAGGAGTCGGGCCCTTGGTTTCAATCCACGCCCGCACGCGGCGGGCGACGGACGATGCCGGGAACGTGGGGCGATGGCCAGGTTGTTTCAATCCACGCCCGCACGCGGCGGGCGACCTGCGTAGGGCTCGGGGAGTGGCGTGGAGCGACGGTTTCAATCCACGCCCGCACGCGGCGGGCGACGTAGGCGGACCATGCGGCCCTGAGGGCGGCGTCGTTTCAATCCACGCCCGCACGCGGCGGGCGACGTGACGTGCCGCCGGACCCGTCGATCGTGGACGTGTTTCAATCCACGCCCGCACGCGGCGGGCGACGCCCGGCCGTGATCGGAGCGAGGGGGAAGGCGTCCGGTTTCAATCCACGCCCGCACGCGGCGGGCGACGCCTGGATGATCGCCGCCGTCAGGCCCGTAAAATGTTTCAATCCACGCCCGCACGCGGCGGGCGACGTTGCGGATGGCCGGGCCGCTGGCGTTGGAGTGTTTCAATCCACGCCCGCACGCGGCGGGCGACGGACGGTCGGTCGCGGATTCGGCCGGCCGTTACGGAGTTTCAATCCACGCCCGCACGCGGCGGGCGACGCTAGTGTGTAGAGGTGAGGACCGGAAGTCGGCTAGGGTTTCAATCCACGCCCGCACGCGGCGGGCGACGCACGCCGGCGGACCTGAGAGACTCGCCGGCGCCAGTTTCAATCCACGCCCGCACGCGGCGGGCGACCAATGACCGCCACGTACGTCGTCGCGCCGTGGTGGTTTCAATCCACGCCCGCACGCGGCGGGCGACCTATGTAACGGGCGGATTTTGGGCCCTGGAGATGTTTCAATCCACGCCCGCACGCGGCGGGCGACCCGCTGAGAGTGCGGGCGAGACGAGTGCTGGCCAGTTTCAATCCACGCCCGCACGCGGCGGGCGACGACGCCCTTGGATTCATCCCACGCGGCCGACTCCTCGTTTCAATCCACGCCCGCACGCGGCGGGCGACTGGGGATAGATCAAGTTTGCCCGCAGATCCTCCCGTTTCAATCCACGCCCGCACGCGGCGGGCGACGCCAGCCGGCTGGCCGAGATGCGCCGCCGGCAAAGAGTTTCAATCCACGCCCGCACGCGGCGGGCGACTCGGTCACTTTCGCTCACCCAAGGCCAACGTATATAGTTTCAATCCACGCCCGCACGCGGCGGGCGACGGGCGGCCCGTTAGGATCGGGCCGGCTGTTACGGGTTTCAATCCACGCCCGCACGCGGCGGGCGACGGCTTTACGAAAACTGCGGTCTGGTCGCCTGATTGTTTCAATCCACGCCCGCACGCGGCGGGCGACCAAACAATCAGTCCCCACGGCACCCTATCCGCATCGTTTCAATCCACGCCCGCACGCGGCGGGCGACGCGTGCCGGCGAACCTGAGAGACTCACCGGTGCCAGTTTCAATCCACGCCCGCACGCGGCGGGCGACGCAATGACTGCGACCTACACCCTCGCCCCGTGGTGGTTTCAATCCACGCCCGCACGCGGCGGGCGACACGTCCCTAACCGGCGGCTAGCCGCTAAAGCATGGGTGTTTCAATCCACGCCCGCACGCGGCGGGCGACCGTAGGCGGACCATGCGGCCCTGAGGTCGTCGTCGTTTCAATCCACGCCCGCACGCGGCGGGCGACTCCCTTACCGGCCACTAGTCGCCATAACTGGGTAAGTTTCAATCCACGCCCGCACGCGGCGGGCGACGCCGCTGATCTGGGCGATGAGGGTCGGATGCCTGGAGTTTCAATCCACGCCCGCACGCGGCGGGCGACTCGTCGGCTCCCAGGTGGCGAGCCGGGTGTCGCAGGTTTCAATCCACGCCCGCACGCGGCGGGCGACTGGTGCGGATGGCCGGGCCGCTGGCGTTGTGGGTGTTTCAATCCACGCCCGCACGCGGCGGGCGACTCGACGGCAGCGGCGGCACGTCACCGACGACGTACAAGTTTCAATCCACGCCCGCACGCGGCGGGCGACATCGTACGTACAGTACCAGACGCCAGGGCCATAGACGTTTCAATCCACGCCCGCACGCGGCGGGCGACCGGCTCCCGCGTCCATTTGGAGGCCTACGCCTTAGTTTCAATCCACGCCCGCACGCGGCGGGCGACGTCTGGACGACCTCGCCCGTCGATCGGTTCAGGGTTTCAATCCACGCCCGCACGCGGCGGGCGACGGGGGCCCAGTCTCCGGCCTCCGGCCGGCCCGGGCTGTTTCAATCCACGCCCGCACGCGGCGGGCGACATGGCTGACGCCCATCGAACGTCCCCCGTCATACCGTTTCAATCCACGCCCGCACGCGGCGGGCGACGCGACCCCCTTGGAACCCCACGGATGCCCCCAGTGTTTCAATCCACGCCCGCACGCGGCGGGCGACGGGGCCGGCCATAACGACAGGGCCGGCCACAAAGAGTTTCAATCCACGCCCGCACGCGGCGGGCGACCGGGCGGGCCGTTAGGATGGGCCCGGCGGTCACGGTTTCAATCCACGCCCGCACGCGGCGGGCGACGGCCGGCGTAATCGCCGGTCACCAAAACGGCGGGTTTCAATCCACGCCCGCACGCGGCGGGCGACGACCCCCTTGGAACCCCAGAGACGCCCTCAGCGAGTTTCAATCCACGCCCGCACGCGGCGGGCGACACCCGCTGAGAGTGCGAGGGAGAGGGTGGTGGCCAGTTTCAATCCACGCCCGCACGCGGCGGGCGACTCGAGGCGATGTCCGCGAGGGTGGCGGCTCGGCAGTTTCAATCCACGCCCGCACGCGGCGGGCGACGGCGTAGGGCTGGGGCAGGGGGACCGAGCGGCGGTTTCAATCCACGCCCGCACGCGGCGGGCGACAACTTCACGGACCTCACCGAGAGCGAGCACTCTGAGTTTCAATCCACGCCCGCACGCGGCGGGCGACGCCGGTCATGCTGGCGGGGACGAGGAGCGAGGTTGCGTTTCAATCCACGCCCGCACGCGGCGGGCGACTTGGCACGCAGGGCGGAGCCGGACGCGTTGCGCGTGTTTCAATCCACGCCCGCACGCGGCGGGCGACGGCGGAGTCGGCCCAGGATGAGACAGTCTCGTCGTTTCAATCCACGCCCGCACGCGGCGGGCGACGATGTCGGCCAAAGTCACGGCGCGACAGTACATGTCGTTTCAATCCACGCCCGCACGCGGCGGGCGACTGCCAGGATGGTGGGGTTGTCGGTTATTACCAGCGTTTCAATCCACGCCCGCACGCGGCGGGCGACCCGGGCGGGCCGTTAGGATGGTTCCGGCTGTCACGGTTTCAATCCACGCCCGCACGCGGCGGGCGACGGCGGAGTCGGCCCAGGACGAGATTGTCTCGTCGTTTCAATCCACGCCCGCACGCGGCGGGCGACGACCTTGCCTGCGGCTACGACGCCCCAGGGGTTAGAGTTTCAATCCACGCCCGCACGCGGCGGGCGACTGGATACGCTCCAAGAGCCGGGCGCGTGGGATGTTTCAATCCACGCCCGCACGCGGCGGGCGACACATGCTCAACAAGGCCCATCGCAAGCATCACCAGTTTCAATCCACGCCCGCACGCGGCGGGCGACGACTGGCTGACGCCCGTCGAGCGCCCCTCGTAGTGTCGTTTCAATCCACGCCCGCACGCGGCGGGCGACGCGAGCCCAAAGGCTGCACTCGACAAGGACGGTAGGGGTTTCAATCCACGCCCGCACGCGGCGGGCGACCCGTTACATTAACTTGGAACCATGGGTCCTGTTGGTTTCAATCCACGCCCGCACGCGGCGGGCGACCCGGTGAGGAGCGGGGGCCACGGGTACGCGACGACGTTTCAATCCACGCCCGCACGCGGCGGGCGACGATAGTCGAGGCCCTCCACCAGCAGCACACGTGGGGTTTCAATCCACGCCCGCACGCGGCGGGCGACCCGGGAGGGTGACCCAGCTGTGCCAGTGGACCAAGGTTTCAATCCACGCCCGCACGCGGCGGGCGACGTTCTGGCTACCGACGATCGACCCGAACGCCTGCTGGTTTCAATCCACGCCCGCACGCGGCGGGCGACTCGACCTCCGGGCTGCGCATGTAGGGGTCGCACGTGTTTCAATCCACGCCCGCACGCGGCGGGCGACGGCCGCGGCGATCGCCGCGGCCTCGTTGGGCAACGGTTTCAATCCACGCCCGCACGCGGCGGGCGACTCGTATTCCGTGTAAATTGTAATGAGGGCGTCGACGTTTCAATCCACGCCCGCACGCGGCGGGCGACCGACCTCCGGGCTGCGCATGTAGGGGTCGCACGTGTTTCAATCCACGCCCGCACGCGGCGGGCGACGCAGCCAGTCCGCCCATGCCATCAGCCAGCTTCGTGTTTCAATCCACGCCCGCACGCGGCGGGCGACTGTTACATCTCTAACTTACCAGCACATCAGGGTTAAGACAAACCGTTCCGCGAACCGACTCGTCTGAACCAACCAACTACCGATGCAACAACCTATCGGTATTCGTAACTATTGACTTGTCAGAAGAGCTACAACGATCGCGAACCTGCCGGAGTCCGCGTGCGCGCTTCGGGTCCGCGTGGCTGTCTGGTGACCCTTGCAGCCAATCATCCACATCGGCCGCAGGGGCCTCATCGTGCTCTCGCCGGCCGCGGCACGAGTCAGTCTGTCAGGCGATGAGCGGGCCCTGCGGATCATAGCTGGCCTTCGCTCCCACGTGTTCTACCCGCCGCTGCCAGTTGCTGCCCAGGAAATAGAATCGCAGGCTATCCGTCTCCGCGTTCGCCAGTTCCACCAGCCGCTTGCGCAGTTCCGCCCACTGGGCCGGGTCCACCAGGCACTCAAACACCGAGTTCTGCACCCGCTGGCCGTAGTTCTCGCACACCTTGGCCACGCGGCGCAGCCGGGCCTGCCCGATCTTGTCTTCCGTGTTCACATCGTACGTCACCAGCACCAGCATATCTGCCTCCTTGCCTGCCCGATCGCCTTCTCATTTCCAGAAGAACGGCGGATAGGCATCCAGGTCGCCTCGCAGATGCCTGGCCAGCAGCAGGCCCTGCACATACGGCAGCAGCCCCAACGCCACCTTATCATCCAGAAATGGGTGGCGAATCTCATCGCGTTTGCGGGTCTGGTATGCCGTCAGCACCGTCTTGCGGGTCTTGTCGTTCATCCAGACCGCGCCAGACTCGCTGACCTCAAATCCGTCGCCGCTCACCTGCCGGCGGTTGACCAGCGACAGGGCCAGCCGGTCCGCCAGCACCGGCCGCAGCTCCTCCATCAGGTCCAACGCCAGCCCTTGCCGGCCTGGCCGATCGCGATGCAGGTAGCCCACCTGCGGGTCGAGCCCGACGGTCTCCAGGGCCGACGCCACATCCTGCGCCAACATCGTGTACAGGAACGAGAGCAGCGCGTTCATGTTGTCGCGGGGCGGCCGACGGTTTCGGCCGGCCAGGTAGAACTCATCCTTCTGGACCGTGACCAGGTGGCCGAAGGCCCCGAAGTAGGCCCGGGCGGCATCGCCTTCCAGGCCGCGGACCGTGTCCAGGGGCAGCGACTGGGCCAGGCGCTCGGCCAGTTCCGCCATGTGTTTGGCGGCGTCGGTGAGGGCGGTACAGCCCTGGCTGTCCGTACCCTCCCTGGCGCCTCGCAGGAGGACGTTGCGGCAATTGGCGATCTTGGCGGCCACGACCGACCGGGCGATATCAGCGGTCTTGGTCGCATCGTCGGCCCAGCGGTACTGAGTGCGGCGCAGCAGGACGTTGCCGCTGACGCGCCCCTGCACGCGGGCCAGGAAGCGATTGCGGATGCTGCAGAAACTGACGGACACACCGCGCTGGCCGCACAGGCCCAGCAGCGGCGGGCTGCACGCCACTCGGCCAAAGCAAACGATGGACTGCAGGGTGTGGATCGGCAGGCGCAGGCGGGTTTCCCGCTCGACGCGGACCAGGACCGTCTCGCCTTGGCAGGCCAGGTAGGTGCCCTGGGTAGTGACGTACAGCGTATTGAGCAGATGTTTCATGGGATTGTCAGTTGTCCGTTGTCGGTTGTCCGTCACCAAGATCCGCCAGCATATCGGTCAGATAGTCACGCGCACTGTGCCGGCCGGCGGTGGCCTTGGGCAGGCAGACATCCACCAGCGAGCAGTTGCGGCACTTCTTCTCGTACTGGGCGGGCGGCGTGACGCCGGAGCGCGTCAGTTCGTGCAGCCGACGAGCCAGGTCCTCGACCCGGCGGCGGAGCGGCATGTCGAACCGGACCTCTTGCCGGCGGCGCGGCTGGCCGTAGAAGAGGGCCCCGGCTGGCACCGACACGCCCAACATCTCCTCCAGGCAGAGTGCCTGGGCGCAGAGCTGGACCTCGTCGCAGTCATCAGGCTTGGGCTTGCCGCGTTTGTATTCCACGGGGAAGGGCTGGCCGCCGGCGTGGAACTCGACCACATCCGCCTGACCGGTCAGTCCGAGGCGATAAGAACACAGCCGCAGGGCCCGAGCGGTGCGGACGTCGCCACGGGTCTGGTGGCCCGCGGTGTCGGCCCGCTCGTGCAGGTGCCGCCCCTGGACGGTCAGGCGGTTTTCCGCCCACTGGCCCTCCAGGTGGATCAGCGCCCATTGCCGCTGGCAGAAGACCAGGTGCTGCAGGGCGGAGATGGGGAGGAGGTCGTCGTCATCGTACATGGCCTATGGCTTCTCGATGATCGTAACGCCCTGGGGCAACCCTTCGCGGTTGATTGCTACCGCATACTCGGCGAAGCACCGTGCGGGCCTCGAATCATTGACGGGCTTGACCGTAACACGGTCGAACAGGGAGTATGCGGGCGCGTTGCCTAGCGAGGAGTCATGCTTGAAGATCACCAGCTTTCGCGTGGACATCAACCCTCGCGCTGCGGAACGATCGTGCTCGAACATGTTCACCAAGGCATCCCAAAGCAACTCCAGGTCTTCCTGTCCGAACCCGGTCTGCCCCGCCAGATGTGCGGACACGAAGCCATGGGACACGTACACCCCGTAGGGGATCGTGTTCTTGCGTCCCATCGTGCGATTGTCGCCGCCCTGCTTGTCCGCCTCGGCCTGGGTCGCCACTGCCATCCGCGTGATGGAGTGCTCCAGCGTAACGATGGGGGCCACCGACCGACCGAACGTCATCTGCACCGGCCCACGGACCTGGCCGCAGTTGACACCGGTGGACATTACCGCCCCGAATGTTCGGAACGTCATAGAAGTTCGCGCACATCCACCGTCGCGCCTCATCCACCTTGTCCCCGCCTTTGCGCTTCTTGTCCTCCGCCTTGAGCAGCTCACCAGCCCCGATGCCCACGTACGCCCGCTCGTGCTGCTGGTTGAGAATCCCCTTTTCCTTCACGTAGATCTCGAACGGGGCCTCGCCCTTGGTCATCTCGACATAGTTGCGGATCTTGCGCTTCAGGCACACGTCGGTCACCAATCCGCACCCGGTCTCGGCATCGACACGGGGAAGGTTCCCCGCATCCGGGTCTCCATTGGGATTGCCGTCCTGCACGTCGAAGACCAGCACGAAGTCGTAACGATTCTGAATTGCACTCACGGTTTTCTCCTCTATACCGACGTAACTGTGTTTCACGCGATCGCTTGACGCCGCTAATCGTCAGGCCGCCGCTTCCGTTGACCTCGTATAGAACTGCTGCATTTGGTGGTAATACCCCACGGCAAACCGCCCCTGATCCCCTAGCGATAGATGAGCCGGGAAGTCCTGCACTTCACTCATGATCTCCGCCAGCAGCTTCTCGAACGTCACCTGCCGTCCCCGACTATCCAGCTTCGACAAATGGTGGTTTTTCAGCCGCATCAGAGTGCCGAACACCGTCAGGGGCGTCCCCGATGCCGATCCGTAGTATCGGTCTCGAATCGTGGCGTTGATCCCCGGATTCGCCTCCATCTGCACCTTTTCCAGCGTTGCGAACAACCGCCCCAACCGGTAGCCAATGTTCTTGTTCTCCAGATCTAGTGACACGGCCAATTCCTCCTCTTGCCAATGTGGATCGTGACGCGCCTTGCGGTTCAAATAGGCCTTCAGCAGCGCAGCGCGGGCATAATTGACCTCGTGCTCCGCCCTCAGTCGACATATAAGCGCCAATAGCAGCGTGTCCGGGTACGGCATACCGCCAAGGACCGCCCGCATGACCTCTCCGCCCAGGTTCGGCGGAATGTTCTCCGCTTTCCCTTGTACGGCCGTCTGGACCAGCAGGCGAAACAGGGAAAGTACGTCCTTCTCCTTCGGCCCGTGCACGATGCGTATATCCTCGAAATGCTGCGCGATGTTCTGAGCCATCGCCGAGACGGTGCTCACGACCCAGAACCTTACAGCCAGCCGCGCGGCGTTCGGAGCCAGACCCAGAACGTAAAACCTGTTCATGCCCGGCTCTCCTCCAAATGCCCCGCTACGGACCGACTCGTAGAGGCTTCTCACTGCCCGCACGTTGCGATCCGGGTCATCTTTGGGCGGTTCGGTGAAGAATGACGCCACGTCCTGCTCCAGGGTGGTCGGCGCTGCCGCCCAGAACACCGTCGTCGCATCGCCCACCTGCATTCGCTGCTTGGAATCCTTGCCCAGCAGATCGTTCAGCGCCGTCGTATAGGCAAAGGCTGCCCGTTCTCCCACCGGGGAGTTCGCCCCCTGTGCCTTTCCAAATGAGCAGAACGCCTCCAGGTTGAATGACACCAGGCTCGCACCCGTCGATTGCGCCCCTTGCACCCCCTTGATGGCCGGATGCAGACGCGCGATTGCGTCACTGTCCCCTGTGACCAGGCAGAGGCCTTCCTCCCCCTCGCCCGCCAGCCTTGCTTTGCGAATGGCGGCTTGCACGGAAGGCTGTGCCGCTATGATGCCGCTCTGCCCGGCCAGCCGGAACGTTACGTACCCTCCGTCCTCACACAGGGTCTTCCACGTCTCCCCGAAGCCTTCCAGTAGCGTCGTCTTGTCTGGCCGGTCGAGGAACCCCCTCACTGCCGCGAGGCCGCAACCCGCTTGCTCGCTCAACGCGGCGACCTTCTCCTTGAAGGCCGCGTGTTGTTTCGGCACCCGGTCCGGCTTTCCCTTCACATCGATCCCCAGTGCGTAGTCGGGGGAATCCCACAGGGCATTAGCGACGATGCCTACGCTGCGCTTGACCGCCTGTGGCACGAGGAATCGCTTGGCCCTGCGAGATCGGCCCTCTCCCTCATATGTCGATTCCAGCCCGATCACCTCCCCTTCTGGATTCAAGGAGATCACGTACGGGATCTCCTTCCACATGAAGCCTTCCGGTGCAACCCCGGAATCAGGGTCGGCGGCTTTCCGGTCGTAATACCCCTTCAGTGCCTGCAGGATCATCCGCGCACCTCCTCTCGGTTGTTCCGGTCCGGAATCAGCATGACCCCGTTCTCCAACGTCGCCCGAAAAAAGAGCGGCTGAGGGTCATCCCGATCTGTGTAGTCCAGGTCGTACAGCATCCAGCCGAGATCGCGGACCCCAAGCAATTCCGACGGCGGCGTTGTCGGCTCCTTCTCGGGGTCCACCAGGCGATATGCCGCCGCAAACTCCCGGCACCCCAAATAGGGCTGATTGAAGCACTGGCCCTTTGCCGCCCGGCGCGCGAACATCGCCGCATACTTTTCCGGCTTGTCATCTCGGCGCGGTCCGGCCATTCCATCAGCGATTTCTTCCCGGTCCCACAGATGTTCGGGCACGGGATTATGCGCCTGGGTCCGCTCTCCTGGGGGGAGGAACTTGAACTCCCCGCGCAGCCGGTACTTCACGTCCCGCAGGAACAGGCCCGCCCGCTGCTGGCGTTTGTCCTCGATGAACATGCCGTCCCGTGAGGACATGACCGCTCCGACCTCGTTTCTCCTCACCGACACCCATTTGATGGGAGCCAGAACCTCCACCTTGGTTACCCGCCAGCGGATGGCAGGCTTCCAGAGAATGGCCTCGAAAACGGCCCTCGCCGCCGAAGGCGTAATCACGTCGTAACTGACCCGCTCGACCTTCATCTCCGGCCGCGTGAAACACGCGAAAGGCCCCGTTACCTCCAAGCAGAAGCCCTTCATTCGCACCTCCTTTTCTTAACCCGCCATGCGTCCGTTGCGGAGACACAGGAGCGTTCGACTCATACACAAAGATCCTCTGCCTTGATCCCCTCCCTGTACACATCCAGCCCAACTGTATCGTCGTACAGAGTCCAATCTGCCTGCGCAAGAAACCCCGGCCAAGGCTCTTCCAGCATACCGCACGCCAGAAACTCCCCCGCCATCCGCTCGTGCAGGTTCACCGTGTATCGCTGCAGTCGCCGCATCAGTTCACGCCTTGGGCCTGTCCGCCTCAGTTCCGCAATAAGATCCTGTCCCTCTCCGTACCGTACGAATACAGCCCGTTGCTCGCGATCGTCGACCACCTGGAACATCTCCGCGGCCGTCCGGAACTGTATGTACATGTCCGGATGCACGTCCTTTACCAGAAGGTCGTGGAACTGTGTGCCCATATCGTTCACCTTCGCGTAGAACAGACTCGAAGTACCGGGTGAACGTTTCCGGCCGGTCCGGAGCGAACCCGGGCAGGCTTGCCACTCAACGGTCGTGGACACGCCCTTGCTAATCAACCCCGGCAGTCTGCCAGTCGGTGGCACGAAGACCGTAACCTGTCCGAGAGCGGGATTCCGCCCCTCCCGGTTGCACCGGCCTGCGGCCTGCGCGATCGAGTCCAGCCCTGCCAGCGCACGGTAGACCACGGGAAAGTCGAAATCCACTCCGGCCTCGACCAACTGCGTGCTGATGACTCGCACCACCTGTTCGCCTTCCAGCCGCTGCTTGATCTGCTCAATGATCTTGAGCCGATGCGCCGCACACATCAGCGCCGACAGGTGGATCGACCCAGCTGGCATTCGCCGGAACAACTCGTGACAGTCCCGCCGCGTGTTAACGATGCCCAAGACCTGCCGATGACCCTGCAGCTCGGCCGCCAGCAAGTCCCAACTTGTCGATTTTTGAAGAGAGGCCGGGAAGCGGATCGCCGTGCGCTGGAGACGTTCGTAGAGTTTTGCGGTGTCGCGCACGATGGGCAGTGGCTCCAGGCCAGGCAGCGTCGGCTGGGTGGCGGTCGAGAACACGAAGGTCACGCCATACCCATTGGCCAGGTACCGGATGGCGTCCGTGCAAGGCAGGAGCAATTTTGGGGGCAGCAACTGTGCCTCGTCCAGGATGACCACGCTGTTGACGAGATTGTGCAGCTTTCGGCAGCGCGAGGTGCGGGCCGCATACAGCGATTCAAAGAACTGCACATTCGTCGTGACGATGATGGGTGCGTCCCAGTTCTCCGCCGCCAGGTGCGTCCGCGGGGTCTCCTTGTCGGGATCGGCGTTCCCGTGGTGCTCTACCACGTTCTCTCGGCCAAAGATGTCAGCCAGGATGTTCGCCGTCTGCTCGATGATGCTCGTATAGGGGATGACGTAGACTATGCGGCTCTTGGCGTGCTTGACAGCATGATCGAGGGCAAAGGCCAGGCCCGATAGCGTTTTTCCGCCGCCGGTTGGGACCGTCAACGAGAACAGCCCCGGCCCTTCGACGGCCGCCGCGCGGCATGCGGCGAGGATCTCCCGTCGGATAGCATTCACGGGCGTATCCTGAGCACTCTGTGTTTTGTCCGCCATGTAACGGTCAAATCGTTTCTGTAGATCGCCCAATGACGGAAAGCCCGACCGATACCCAGTCTGTTCCCCGTCCAGAAATGACTCTGTGTCGAGGCAGTCGGCATCTTTAAGGCAGGAAAAAAGCAGCCGGATCCATAGATGGCATCCAGCTGGGTGCTGCCGCACATAGGCGGGCGGGGCCGGAATGGGTCCGGGCAGGAACTCCCGTAGGCTGTCTCGGATGCGCTCCAGGTTGCGCTTGCCCTCCTCCAATCGGACAGACAGTGCCGCCCCGCCCGTCTCATCCGGGTACCAGTCGGGCAATCCGGCGTGGTGGCCGGCGATCAAGTACGCCAGGATCTTCCCGACCAGGCCGGGGAACAACTCCATTGCAAGCGCTGCCCCAGCCGAGGAGTGGTTGACTCGTCCTTCCCCATCGGTGTCGTACCCGGAGTCGTCCAGCCCGTTCTCGCGGAGCAGGTACGCCTGAAACCGCGCATCAGCCTTTCCGGCATCATGCAGCAGCCCGGCCGCGCGGGCCCATTCGGCCTGACCCGGCCTTTGCTGCAAACCTCCCCGCAATGGCCTCCACCTGCCGGGCGTGGCTCTCCAACGTCTGCCATTCCTCGACCGGACAGCCAGGACGTGAGTGTGCGTAATGCAGGATGTTCATGTCTAAGGCCTCGGAGCTGCCAACACAGCCTACCTCTGCATCCGCTTCATTACAACTCCAGGTATATTCTGTGCAACAGCTATGACAGATCCGGTCACACCTGCGGCTCGTTAGCAGAAATAACACGTTGCAGCCCGAAAGCGTCCTGCGGCTGCGTATCATGGCCGGTAATGCTCAGAAGGCTGCGGCTAACGCCCGGGTACGTCGCGCCGGGGCAAGACGCTCCCCGCCTACGGTTGGTTGACTCCACCAGCAGCGTAAGCCACCATCGCGCAAAACTGGCTGCCTTGCGTTCGACAAGTACCTGCATCCTTCATGCCAACGGCAGCACCGATCCTACGGAAGTAGCGGTGCTACTGCCGGGAGAGCTCCAGGGGGCCCTTTCGCGAGCCACCTTAACTCAGACTGCGCCGTTTCGGGTGACCCCCTACTTCGGCCAGTACTCGACCAGGGTCAGAAGGTCCAGGAACGTCAACCGAGCCGTCACCGTTAAGGTCGGCTCGTACCTCGTAGCCGCTCTGGCCCAGCCTGAAGCCGAAGCTGTACGCGAGGTACAGCAGATCGACCACATCCACAGAGCCATCCCCGTCGATGTCGCCGCCGACACTCGTCACGGCCGGACAGGACGGGCTCAGTGCCGTCTCGATTCCACTTGGCCGCGCCTTGGCGGCAAATGCGTACGAGGTCGACGGCGTCAGGCCCCATACCCGCAGATTGCTCCACGCGCTCCGCGGCTGCCAGAAGGGGTTCGTCTGGAGCTTGCCAGAAGGCCCGACGTATCGTCCGCTGAGGGTCTCCTGCACGGCATGGTCCACCGTGTCGCCGTAGGTAGAGCCCAGGTTCGCCAGCACGATCGTCGTGGCGGTCGTCTCGCCGATCACCGGAGCGTTCCAGGGGAACATGTCGGTGTAGACCAGCGTGTAGGAGCCGCTGGAGTCCAAGTCCACGATATGCAGGAAGTCCTCGGCGTATGGTGCCTGGCCTTCCGGACGAACGATCCGATGCGTCGTCCACACGTTGTCGCCCATGCGCAGATGCTTGCCATCCGGGCGGATCACATCCGTCAGGCTGTATTGATCTATGCCCGCGCCGGGTTGTTGATCCGCAGGTAGGTCCACCCGCCTGGCATGGAGGCCGTCAATTGCAGTTGCGCATGGCCGGTGTCGGGGGTCCCGTCGACGGTTCCCTGGGTCACGGCTGATACGGGCAGGACCTGGCCATCGCTACTGTGGATGGCGTTGGGCAGGTTATCCGGGCTGGCCGGGTCAATGACCAGGAAGTCCGGCATGCCATCGTCGGTAGGAGCGTCCACGCGGACAACGTGGACCATCGGGAAGACGGTCACATCGTCGATCAGCGAGAGCTGGTTGTTGCCCAGGCCGTTGACGTGCTCGAAGGTAGCATGGTAGTCGGTGAATTGGCCCTCCAAGGAGACTCGTCATGATCCACTGGGCAACCGCGCTGCCACCTGGACCGACATCGCCCAGGCTGGCGGTCAGGGACGGCGAGAAGGATTGGTCGCCGACCTTGGTTCCGATGATCAGGAAATCAATCAGCAGGCCTTTCTGGTTGTCGATGATCTTCGGCTGGGCCGAGGTGATCCGGACGTTGTTGGCTGCCCCGGCGCCCGTGTTGGTCATGATCAGGCCGAGGGAGAAGGGCACGGCCGGCTCGACCTGCGAGGTAAACGGATCATCACCGTAGACGGTCTTTTCGAGGTAGTACTTGAGGTGGAGCTTGGGATTGGGCAGGACGGTGATCTCCACCGGGAAGAGCGGAACGGTGACCAGCTGGCCGCCGATGGTATAGGTCAGGGTGCCGCCCACGTAGTACTTGGTCTGGTCCGTGGGAGCAGCCAGGTCGCCTGGGACCAGGGTCCAGACCGCGGTGGCGGTAGTTCCGGCCCCGACGGCCCCGGTGCCGTCGACCCCGGAGATGTTGGTCAGCTGCGGCGGGTACATGCCGAAGCGGTCACTGGAGAGGGTACCATCGCCGTCCTTGATGGTCAGTGCCACGTTGACGTTCTCAAGCGAGTCGGTGGCCTGATCCTGCAATTCAAGCGTGGCCTTGAAGGCCGAACGGCTGATGATGGCGGTCTGGTCGATCTCGATTTTGACCTGGGCGCAGATTCCTGGCAGCGTCTGTGAAGGCGGTGGCGGAGGGATAACGCTGGGCCGCCCCCGCTGCCGCCAGGGCCGCCAGGGCCTGGGCCCCACGGGATCTTGGGTCCTGAACAGTTCGCCAACGTTGTCAAGGTCCAGAAGCCGACGGGTACGGAATACAATCTCTGCGTGTCACACATCACTTGGTACTGCACCTGGACCCAAGGAACCGTGCAAGAATCAAAACCGGAGTTCGTATCGCTCGGGGCCGCGAAAGCGGCGGGGACCATTGTCTCGGCTAGGGACGGTGACAGCTCCACGCAAGTCTTGTCATGGATACGCACCGGCACCACGACCGAGCTTTCCGGTGGAATGTCGCCGATCTGCTGGACCAGCGGGGAGACTTCCCATCGCGAATTGTTGTCGCCAAACAGCATCTGCGCCGCCTTGGCCGGGACCAGGCCGTGGTTCGTGATCGTCAGATCAATCTGGGCATCGCAGCCAACCTGATCCAGGTCGATCAAGGCCGGATCAACCGTAACGACCGGCGCGGGGACATGCGTTTCGAACGTCGCCTGGATCGAGATGTTGTACTGGTCTTCCACCTGAGTCGGCACAACCGTCCAGGTGTAGTTGACCAGTTGGCGCGGCAGGAAAGCGGTGACGCTCTGAGTCTGGGCGGCGGCTACCATCACCTGCGTGTGGAAGCTGCCGTGGCCCGAGGCCGAAACCCCAATATCGTAGTACGCCTCGGTAAAATCGTGGAACTGAACACTTCCCGTGCTGTCGGTGATGGCCGTGGCGATGAGTTGGCCTGTCAGTGTGTCATTGACGGTGACGGTTGCGCCGCCGACCTTGGGAGAGCCATCCGCATAATACGTATACTCGTCGACGGCCGTCACCTGCAGATCGCCCTGGCGGTTGCTGATGGCGTTGAACGTGAAGGGGAGCGTCACGCTGGATCCATCACACCAGGCGACAATCGTTCCGCTGTACGGTCCGAGAGCCAGATCGGCCCCGGGGGCCAGGCTCAGGACGATGGCGGCCGTGCCGCCCGGGTTGATGCTCGGCATGATCTGCGACGTGGCCAGGCTCATCCACGCGGCTGACGGAAGGTCGACGTGGACTTCGCCTGTCTCCACACCACCGTCGTTGGTCACGTTGACCTGCACCAGCGCCTGGCCTCCCAGAAGCATACCAGCCGACAGGCTCGATGGATTGAGCGTCAGGTGGGGAACCAGGTCCGACACGTAAACGGAGACCGCCAGGGCGGCCACGGCACCTTCGCTGCTGGACAGACGGATCGTGAAACTGCTGTCCGGAATGGTCGGGTCCTCAGCCACAACCGTGTACCGCAACCAGGACTGGCCGAAGACCGGCAGGGCTTCCGGAATGTTCGTCTGCACGGAGAGGTTGGATGCTGCGCCCTCGACCGTCGCCGTCAGGCCCGTCAGCGGCGTGTCGCCCAGGTTACTCAGGGTAATCTGACGGATCTGCGGAAGTTGGCCGGGAATGAGATTCTCAACCATGGAGGCGGGCGAGCACTGCAGACCGTACAAGGTGAAGGTGTCGTCCGTCTTGTCTGTGGTGATGGCGGGGTGGTCCGCGCCGACCTCGTAGATGCCCGCTTCCGTGGCCAGAGGCCTGAAGATGGCCTCGAAGCGGCCCGACGCGTCCGCCATCGCCTGGATCACCCGGCGAGTGGTCTGGACATGGATACGGATGGTCACCGGGACATTCGGCACCGGCACGCCCGAGCCCAGCTGGGCCGTGACGCCCTGCAGGGTGACCGGGGTCCCCGCTGGAGCCTGATGGGGGTTCGCCGAAACAGTTGCGGTGTAGCTGGCCGGGATGGTCAGGTGCCAGGTAATGGTCGCGCTGCCATGGGTATCCGAGGCCTTGATGGTTACAGCAATGGCCTGGCTGGAGCCCTGCGGCTTGGGCCAGGACACCACGCCCGTGGCGGGGTCAATGGTCATCCCCGCCGGGCCGGATACGAGTGACCAGGTTACCGGTGGGTTAGACTGGAGCAGGACAGGGGTTGGGCCGGTGTAGGGGACTCCTTCGGCGACGGTGGCATCGGGGATGTCCTGGATTACCGGTGGGTCCAGGACTGTCACATGCCAGGTCCAATCAGCGGAGCCAACCGCGTTGGCCGCCCGGATGGTTACAGCGTACAACGTCGCGGCATAGACCGGGTTGACCCAGGTGACTGCGCCTGTTGTCGGCTCGACGGTCATCCCCGCCGGTCCGGACACCAGTGACCACGTAACAGGCTGTGTGCCTTGTACCAGCGAAGGCATCGCACCCATGTAGATGACCGCGCCGCCCTTGGTAATGGCATCGGGGATGTCCGCGATCACGGGGGCATCCATGACGGTCAGCCCCCAGGACTTGGTATCGGTGCCATCTTCGTTGGTTGCCCGGATGGTAACGACGAACGGGCTGCCGGCCACGATGGGGTTGGACCACGAGACGATGCCGCTGCCCGGGTCAATCGTCATTCCGGCGGGCCCTGCGACCAGAGTCCAGGTCGCGCCCTGCTGGCCCACGGTGAGCGTGGGCGCCGGGCTGGAATAGGGCGTACCCGATCGGATATAGGCGTCGCTCATGCCGGCGATCTTCGGGGGGGCCTTGACGGAGACCAGCCAGGACTTCTGGTCGCTGCCGGCCTCGTTGGCCGCCTGGACCGTGAAGGTGTACGGGCTGCCCATCTTGACAGGCGAAGGCCAGGTGACCAGCCCGGTACCGGCGTTGATCGTCGCGCCGTCTGGGCCCGACAGCAGCTGCCAGGAGGCTCGCGTCACGTTGGCCAGGGACAGGGCTATGAGATAAGTCTGACCCTCGGTGGCGGTCTGGTCGCCGATTGATTGCAGGACCGGTGCGGCGAGCACGCCGATGTGCCAGGTCGCATCGCTGCTGCCGGCGTCGTTGGTCGCACGGATCGTGAAGGTGTACGGAGCGCCCGCGGCGGTGGGGTTGGCCCATGTCACTTGGCCGGTGCTGGGATCGATGGTTGTGCCCGCCGGACCGGCTACCAGGGACCAGGTGATCGGCGGTGTGCCCTGGAGTAGCGCTGGCTGCGGGCCGGTGTAGGGCACGCCCTCGATGAAGTAGTCGTCGGGGATGGGCGCAACGGCTGGAGGCTTGCGCAGGACGCGCAGCTGCCAGGTGGCGTCCCCGCTGCCGGCGACATTGCTTGCCCGGATCGTGATCGTATAGGGGCTGCCATCGACGGCCGGGCTCGGCCAGGATACCACACCGCTGGCGGGGTCGATGGTCATCCCAGGCGGCCCGCTGACCAGGCTCCAGGTAGCCAGCGTGGCTGGCTGGAGAACGGGAATCGGACCGGTGTACGGCAGACCGATGGAGGCGTCGTCATTCGACAGTGGGGCCACAACGGGCGGGACGACCACGAGCAGCTGCCAGGTCGCATCACTGCTGCCGTTGCTGTTGGTGGCGCGGAGGGTGATGGCATAGGGACTGCCAACAACCGTGGCGGCGGGCCAGGATACCACCCCGCTGGCCGAATCGATCGTCATGCCGGAGGGACTGCGCAGCCAGGGACCACGTCACGCCCTCCGTTCCGCGCAGCAGCGTGGGAGTCGGACCGGTGTACGGCTGGCCGTCGGCGATCTGGGTACTGGCGATGTTCTGGATGACCGGTAGGCCCAGCAGGACCGTCACCTTCCAGCTTGCATCGCAGGTTCCGACGGCATTGGTGGCGCGGATGGTGACGGTATAGGGACTGCCGGCCAGATCGGCGCTGCCCCAGGTGACGATGCCGGTGGCGGCATCGATGGCCATGCCCGCCGGACCGGATACGAGTGACCAGGTCACCGTGCCGGTACCGGTGTTGAGCGTGGGCATGGGGCTGGCATCAGCTCGCCCCCTCGCCGATCGTCGCATCGGCAAAGCCGGCGATGATCGGCGAGTTGATGACCGTGAGCTTCCAGGAAACGTCGCCCGTGCCATCGCTGTTGGTCGCCCGAAGGGTGATCGTGTACGGCAGGGCCGCGGCCAGTGGGTTCGGCCAGGAGACGACGCCCGTCGCGGCATTCACGGTCATGCCTTCGGGCCGCTGGGCGAGCACCCAGGTAACCGGCGTCGACCCTCGGACCAGCGCCGGGGTCGGACCGGTGTAGGCCACGCCGGCCTTGATCGTCGCATCAACGACCGGGGCGACGACCGGCGGATCCAACACGGTCAGGGTCCAGGTCGCGTCGGCGGAGCCAGCCACGTTCGTAGCGCGTACCGTGATCGTATATGGACTTCCTTGCCTGGTGGGCGCCGGCCAGGAGACCACGCCCGAAGCTGAATCGATGCTCATCCCAGCGGGTCCTGTCACCAGGGACCAGGTACACACGCCGGCTTGGGACTGGACCTGCGGGCTCACGCTGTAGGGTTGGCCCTGGGTAACGTTCGCAGAGGCTATGGAAGCGATCTGCGGGGGAGCCACGACGGTCAGCGTCCAGGAGACTTGGCAGGAGTCGACCGGACTGGTTGCCTGGATGGCCACGGTGAATGGGCTGCCGGTGGTAACAGGGCTCGGCCATGAGACCTCGCCCGTTGTCGGGTCGATCGCCAATCCGGCTGGCCCTTCGGACAGTGACCAGGTCACCACCCCGGCCGCGGATTGGACGTGTGCCGTGATGTCGTAAGGCTGGCCCTCGGCGATTGTGGCGTCCGCGATGGGAACGATCCGCGGTGCTACATATGCGTACACCGTAAAATGACGCACTGCCGGGGTCGGGTCCTCATTTCCGGCCAGGTCTCTGGCCTTAACGGCAAACGTGTGGGGCCCCTCGGCCAGAGTGTAGGAAACGGTTGTGGCGCCGGTAAAGGTCGACCAGTCGCCGTCGTCCATCTTGTGGGAGTACACAAGCTGCGCCACCGGCGTAACGTTGTCGCTCCCGGTCCACCCGAACGCAACGTTCGGCGGCACGGTCTGGCCTTCCAGGGGGCCCTGCTGGATCGCTGTCTCAGGCGGCACGTGATCGACAACGTGCAATGTCGCCGAAATGTCGTAGCGCACGCCGCTGTCGCTGTTGTAAAGCTGGATGGTGTGCACGCCGGCCGGCAGAAGCGCACCACCGGCCAGCACCCCGTCCCACGTTGCTGAGTAGGTCCCCGTCCCGTCATCCGCCAGCGGCAGGACCTTGTACAATCCCACCCTCGCCTCCAGGTGCAGGCCGCTGACTCCGAAGACGGCGGTGACCTGGCACGTCGCGCCGCTGCCCGGCTCGAATGGATCGGGAGTGATGGCCAGTGAACTCGCCGTGGAGACGACCAGAGTCTCGGTAGCCGAGAACTGCCCGCCCGACCCGCTGTAGGCCGTCACTGTGCAAGCACCCGCCGGCGAAAGCGATCCGCCAAATGTTCCGTCCCAGCTGCCGACGTACGTGCCCGCGCCGCCTGTCTCAACCAGCGGCACTGTTGCGTACTGGCCGTTGGGGTGGGTGATCCGTGCTGTCAGACCTGTCAGGCCCGGATCAGTCAGCAGCGTGACAGTCGCGGTGTTGGTTCCGGTTGGGCTGAAGGGGTTCGGACTTACGTCGAGGGCAACGACGCGATTGACTGTGAGGCTTGTGGCTGGCCAATAAGGCTTGCCGGTGGTGTGGTGCAAGACGCGCAGGGTATAGGTGGCCGGGACCACACAGTTCCCGTTCTGGTCCTTACCGTCCCAGTAGGCTGCGTAGGTGCCGCTGGCCTCGGTTGTGGGAAGCTGGCGTGTAAGAACACTGCCGTTGTACACCGCCACGTCGAGCAGCAGGCCGGTTGCTCCCGTGACGGTAATGGTAGCGACGCTCGTCCCGCCGATCGTAAACGAACTTGGTGACGCTGTGATCGAATCAATGCTGTTGATCTGGAAACTGCCCGTGGCCGGGGACTGGGCGCCGTCGGCATCGAACAGGTAAATCGTGCAGGAGTTGCTGCCGGGCATGTAACCAGGCAGGGAGTAGGTCGCCACACCGTCCCAGGTGGCCGTGTATACGCCGGGGCTGCTCTCGGTCAGTGGCTGCCCGTATACTGCCCACCACCCTGGCCAGTTCGCCGGAGCGACCCCGTACCTCAGCCCCGTTTGCCCCGGCGGTGCCGTCACCGTCACCGTCACCAGATCGTCGCCAGAGCCCGTCGGTACGAACGGGTCCGGCGAGGCGGTAATGCTTCCCTCTATATTCACACTCACGCCAACGGACGGCCAGTACGGCTTGCCCGAGTCGCGGTTGACCGCTCGGATCGTCTGGGACACCTCGCTGACCACGTTGCCGGCCTCATCCCGGCCGTTCCAAACGGCGGTGTACGTGCCGTCCGGCGACTCCGTCATCGCCAGCGTCCTGACCGGCGCACCGGACTGGTCGGTGATCCGGGCATCCAACGATAACCCGGACACCCCCGTAGCCGTGATCGTCAGCGTCTGACCCTGCAGGGGCGTAAAGGAACTCGCCGACGCCGTGATCGAATCGATGCTCTTGATCTGGAAACTGCCCGTGGCCGGGGACTGGGCGCCGTCGGCATCGAACAGGTAAATCGTGCAGGAGTTGCTGCCGGGCATGTAACCAGGCAGGGAGTAGGTCGCCACACCGTCCCAGGTGGCCGTGTATACGCCGGGGCTGCTCTCGGTCAGTGGCTGCCCGTATACTGCCCACCACCCTGGCCAGTTCGCCGGAGCGACCCCGTACCTCAGCCCCGTTTGCCCCGGCGGTGCCGTCACCGTCACCGTCACCAGATCGTCGCCAGAGCCCGTCGGTACGAACGGGTCCGGCGAGGCGGTAATGCTTCCCTCTATATTCACACTCACGCCAACGGACGGCCAGTACGGCTTGCCCGAGTCGCGGTTGACCGCTCGGATCGTCTGGGACACCTCGCTGACCACGTTGCCGGCCTCATCCCGGCCGTTCCAAACGGCGGTGTACGTGCCGTCCGGCGACTCCGTCATCGCCAGCGTCCTGACCGGCGCACCGGACTGGTCGGTGATCCGGGCATCCAACGATAACCCGGACACCCCCGTAGCCGTGATCGTCAGCGTCTGACCCTGCAGGGGCGTAAAGGAACTCGCCGACGCCGTGATCGAATCGATGCTCTTGATCTGGAAACTGCCCGTGGCCGGGGACTGGGCGCCGTCGGCATCGAACAGGTAAATCGTGCAGGAGTTGCTGCCGGGCATGTAACCAGGCAGGGAGTAGGTCGCCACACCGTCCCAGGTGGCCGTGTATACGCCGGGGCTGCTCTCGGTCAGTGGCTGCCCGTATACTGCCCACCACCCTGGCCAGTTCGCCGGAGCGACCCCGTACCTCAGCCCCGTTTGCCCCGGCGGTGCCGTCACCGTCACCGTCACCAGATCGTCGCCAGAGCCCGTCGGTACGAACGGGTCCGGCGAGGCGGTAATGCTTCCCTCTATATTCACACTCACGCCAACGGACGGCCAGTACGGCTTGCCCGAGTCGCGGTTGACCGCTCGGATCGTCTGGGACACCTCGCTGACCACGTTGCCGGCCTCATCCCGGCCGTTCCAAACGGCGGTGTACGTGCCGTCCGGCGACTCCGTCATCGCCAGCGTCCTGACCGGCGCACCGGACTGGTCGGTGATCCGGGCATCCAACGATAACCCGGACACCCCCGTAGCCGTGATCGTCAGCGTCTGACCCTGCAGGGGCGTAAAGGAACTCGCCGACGCCGTGATCGAATCGATGCTCTTGATCTGGAAACTGCCCGTGGCCGGGGACTGGGCGCCGTCGGCATCGAACAGGTAAATCGTGCAGGAGTTGCTGCCGGGCATGTAACCAGGCAGGGAGTAGGTCGCCACACCGTCCCAGGTGGCCGTGTATACGCCGGGGCTGCTCTCGGTCAGTGGCTGCCCGTATACTGCCCACCACCCTGGCCAGTTCGCCGGAGCGACCCCGTACCTCAGCCCCGTTTGCCCCGGCGGTGCCGTCACCGTCACCGTCACCAGATCGTCGCCAGAGCCCGTCGGTACGAACGGGTCCGGCGAGGCGGTAATGCTTCCCTCTATATTCACACTCACGCCAACGGACGGCCAGTACGGCTTGCCCGAGTCGCGGTTGACCGCTCGGATCGTCTGGGACACCTCGCTGACCACGTTGCCGGCCTCATCCCGGCCGTTCCAAACGGCGGTGTACGTGCCGTCCGGCGACTCCGTCATCGCCAGCGTCCTGACCGGCGCACCGGACTGGTCGGTGATCCGGGCATCCAACGATAACCCGGACACCCCCGTAGCCGTGATCGTCAGCGTCTGACCCTGCAGGGGCGTAAAGGAACTCGCCGACGCCGTGATCGAATCGATGCTCTTGATCTGGAAACTGCCCGTGGCCGGGGACTGGGCGCCGTCGGCATCGAACAGGTAAATCGTGCAGGAGTTGCTGCCGGGCATGTAACCAGGCAGGGAGTAGGTCGCCACACCGTCCCAGGTGGCCGTGTATACGCCGGGGCTGCTCTCGGTCAGTGGCTGCCCGTATACTGCCCACCACCCTGGCCAGTTCGCCGGAGCGACCCCGTACCTCAGCCCCGTTTGCCCCGGCGGTGCCGTCACCGTCACCGTCACCAGATCGTCGCCAGAGCCCGTCGGTACGAACGGGTCCGGCGAGGCAGCGACCGTAATGTCCGTCTGGGCGTAAACGGCCCGGGTCGTACCCAATCCCATGAGGACTGCGCACAGCAGGATCATCCCCGACCCCGCACCCTGCACCAGTGTTGTTCTCTTGTTCATCCCGCTCCTCCTTCCCTTCTAACATTCTGTACGACGGGTTTTCCCCAGTACGGCTTCAAACCGCCTCGCTTCACCGCAACCTTCGCCTACGGGAACTACCCGGCGGCTCATATGCAGCCAAAAGGCCCAGTCGGCCTCTGTGCTCGTACTGTCCGCACTGTGTCGGACTGGGCGAGGCATTGCCGGACCCAGCGGTCCAGAGGCCCTTGAGCACCCCAGCCACCAACATCATCGCAGCCCAACGGAACCTGTACCCATTCGGTGAGTTCATGAGAGGAATCTCCCATCGGGGGCCTTTGCGGGAAGCGCCAGCTTTCCCGAGGGAGCGCCGGAGGTGCCCTGGATCAATTGCCCTACACCCAGTAACTGCGCGGAATGCCTAATAACGGACCGCACCCCGTCGTACAAGAAACGTAGATCCTCACACTGCTTAATGCTGCGTCAGGAATCAGTTGCTCCCTACCCTTCCTCTGCCGCCAACTTGATCGGCCAGCCCCATGAACTTGATCTTCAAGGGGACGCCAGCTAACGCCTATCTTCCAGATCTACCAGTCTGAATGCAAGCGTTTCTTCTGCGGCGGCGGGGGCTTGCGCAGAAACTCTTCAGGTGGCCTGTAATACGTGTCCGGTTATTGCAAATCCGCGCCGGAGCGAAGAAGACCGCATCTACTCCTGGCATCGGCGCAGCGGCGGCTATGTCAATCAACCACGGTCCGTCGAGTTGAATCCGCAGAACCGGCGCTGCTGGCGAAATCGCTGGGAACGCTTTCCGAGCGCCTGCAACCATCGGCGCCGTCACCACTGGCGGCATCGCGACACTGTGTTGTAAGCCACGGGCTGTCAGTTCGCTCTCTGACAGCGAAGAGGATGGACCTGGAGGTCTGCGCACCTCCCGCCTGCTCGACCAGGATGCCTCGCGTGCCTAATATCGGGCTGGCTTCTGTAATAATATACTGAACAAGACGGCTACCTGTCGCCGTCTCAAGTACCGCTGCCCACGTGCCCATCCGTGCCAAATAACCGCCCTGAATGTGCAATAATAAACAAACGGACGGTCATAGTACCGAGTGCCACACGCGATCGAGTTGGCCGTCGAACCGTCGGCTTCTCAGCCATCCGCCCCGTCGGCAGGGCCGACGGATCGCACGTCCGCCTGCCAAGGTTGTCGCCCACGCGGCCGACCCACGCGAGGGCCCTTCGGCACATCGATCGCCTTCCGCGCTGACCGGTGCCAGCCGCCTCGGTCACGCCCGATACCATAGATGCGTTTCGACCCGCAATTCCCTATGAGGAGATACCCATGACAACCAGGCCGCAAGAACCTGCCAAGCAGGTAGACCGACACAGATATCTGGGACCTCGAGCATGCCGTGGCCGATCTGCCTGCCGCAGCTGGGCCGACGGTCGTCGGCTTCTGGAACGGCGTGCACCCCATCTCGTACCCCTGCTGCAGCACGGGCCGGGGGCAGACGCGGACGACCTGGCTCAGCTGGAGGCGATGGGCATCTTTCAGAGGAGTTTGCCCAACGACGTTCCGGCCGAGGAGCGGCCCCATCAGCCGCCGTTGTCGTGGCACGAGCAGTTGGCCCAGGCCGGGACGGAGCGGCCCGTAGAATGTCGGACCGAGATTAGCGAGCTGTGCGACAGGTACTTCGAAGCGGCGAAGGCCAAAGGTGTCGCTCCCAAGACCGTCTGCAAGTACGACGCGGATCTGAAGAAGCTTAAGAAGTTCTGTGAGGAGTCAAATCTCACCCTCGCCCGCCGCTTCAGTGAGGAGGATTTCTTCCGCTTCCGCCGCTGGCTAGTTGAGCAGGAATACTCAGCCAAGACGGTGGGAGCAGCCCTGATACTCACAAAGCAGGTGTTCAAGTGGGCCTGGAGGCAGCACATCCTCCGTGAGTACAGCCTGGCCGCAGCCAGTCTCGGCAAAGCCAAGGCGGGTGTGCATGCGGCCGACATCCAGGACCGCGACGGTGCCCGACTCGTGCTGGCCAAACGGGTCGGCCAGTTCTGGCGGCTGAAGTGGATCTGGGCCGATGGCGGGTACGCCGGCAAACGGATCGAGTGGACGTGGGAGTTGGGCCGCTGGGTGTTGGAGATCGTCAAACGCAGCGACGATGTCCGCGGCTTCCAGGTCCTGCCCAAACGCTGGATCGTCGAGAGAACCTTCTCGTGGTTCGGCCACTACCGCCGCCTGAGCAAGGATTACGAAACCCTCACGGAAAGCAGCGAATCCATGATCTACTTGGCAATGATCCATTTGATGGTCCGTAGGCTCAAACCGTGCGTTGCGTAGATGTTTTCATACGCGTTCTAAGCCCGGGGACAAAGGAACGCAGAGACTACTGCCACACATGCTCTTGGCTCGTTCTATCTCCTGACAACAGACTACTGACGAACACAGTTTGCTATGAGCAGGGCACGTAAGGCGCCCACCGCGGACCCTGGCCGAGCCGGTCGAGAAAGGATGCCGCCACACGCCGAGTCATGCCCTCGGCGTCATCGGCCTGCCAGTCCAGACCATCAGCCGGCCAGCCGAACTTGCGGCGGATTACGGCGATGGCGTTGGACCGGATACGCATGTTGTCTTCCATCAAGCCGGCAATCGCCAGAGGCACGAAATCCTCCGCAGGCATCATGCGGCGCAGCTGGCGAGCGAGCATTCATCGTTCTCGCTCAACGGGCCGGCAGCGGAGGCCGCCACGTTCTCATCGATCGCCTCCACCGTGTTAACGGCAGGTACGCACGTCGTTACCAGCGGGTTGCCCAGAACGAACTGCAATGCAAGGCGTGCGACCGGCGCCGTCCGATCGAATCTGAATTGTCCCGGCACCGCTGGCAGGTTCCTGAGGACCGTCACCGGCAGGCCATACACATGCCAGACCAGTGGCTTCATCGTCACCCAGGCTGCGCCCGTTTGCCGCAGCACCTCAGCCAGTCGACCTTCCGCCTTGCGGTTCGCGAGGTTGTAAGGCGTCAGTGTCGGTCGATGAATCCGTGTCTGGGCCTCCCACTTCGACATCGCAGGCTGGCAAGATGCATTCGACTACCGAGGATATCGTGTCTGTGCTCAGGAATCCTGATTGCGCCAAATGTCCCTTGCGCCTGTCGATGGTTGAGGACTACGAGCACAACATGGAGAAGGTGACTCCCCCGTAGACCCTTGAAGGGTGAAGCGAGCATGACCGGCGCAGATTCATTCGTCGCCATAACGGTCATATGTCTTGCGATCGACGGGGGCTTTGGAGTTGAGCAGAGGCTTGAGGTCAGCCGGGGTGCTCTGGATGAATCTGAGGAAGTCGTCGAAGTGCTCGATGGCCGGCTGAAGGTCGCCTTCGTGGTAGATGTTCCAGGAGGCGATGTCGAAGAAGAACAGCACCATCTGACCTTCGGGATCGCGGCCCAGGGTCAACAGCATGCGCTCGGCCAGTTCGATTTCCGTCTGGTGCGTGCGGACGTTATTCTGGCTGGTGAACAATACGTCCACGTTGTAATGCGGTGAGACAGCCAGCACGCGGACATGCTTATCGATTCTGTAGAATGCTACCAGGCGCCCAGGGTGCCCTCGTCCACGCAGGCGACGTCGGCCTTGTCCTTGAGCAGGTCGAGCAGCGCGTCCTTGGGATAGCGCCGCAGGGTCACATGGCCGAAGAACGCCTGGTCGAGCGGATGGTGAATGTTTATCAGCTGGCGAGTGAGGAACGCGCCGGGGGCATTCACGTAGTTTGCAGGTAATGACAGGCGGGCGCCCTTCAGATCTTCGAAGGTCTTGTAGCGAACATCATTGGCCACGACCAGTGCGATACCTGTGCCGGGCGGGCCGGGTGCATCGCGGTCCAGCGGCGCGGTGTAGAGGTTGGCGGGCTGGGCCCATTCCAGCAGGATCGCGCGGTTGTCCGGAAAGTTGGCGAACCAGCCTCGGATCAGGTAGTAGTCGAAGATGTTGGCCAGACCCATCTGCGTCTTGCCGTCGGCCATGTCGTAGAACATCCGGTCGGCGGAGGTGTAGAGCAGGGCCTCGGGGAACATGGCCACGTCGCGCTGGACGATGTCGATGAACGGTTGTATGGCTGCCAGCACCTCCTCAGGCGTGCGCGTGTGGTAGGTGGACCGGCTGACGCCGACGCGCAGAGTGACCTCCTTCGGCGGCAGCGGCTTGGGCTCGGGAAAGGGGTTGGTTTCGTCCAGACTGCGGGGTCTCGCCGGCGATTCTGGCGTCCGCGGGACGAGGCGGTGGGGCAAGACGATCGTAAGGCGGCGGCTCGGTACGCTTGTCCATGAGCCGGTCGACGAGCTCGAAGTCGAGGCCCCGGCGCTGGGCCATGCGTTCGAGGAAATCGCCTGGATTGACGGGCTTGGGGACTGTGGTGTCGTAGATGACTGCCTGGCCAGCGGGGCGGGTGGCGGGGGGTGCTAACAGCACGGCGGCCGGTTGCGACGCTACGGCGGAGAGAGTGCCCGGAGTTCGGCGCTCAGCCCGCGACGTTGTTACGCTTAGAGTTCCCGCTTCAGCGGGCGCTCGTTGTTGCCATTGCTGCTGTTGCACGCGGGGCGTGTGGCCGAGTTGCCGCACAGCCAAGAAGATTGACCAACATCAATGCAAGGCACAGCGCGGGCGTGGCGCCCGGTACTGTTCCACTTCCGGCCTGGCCCCACCCTCTCCCAATCGCCAGCATTAACGACAGGCCGATGGGTTCCTGCGGACCGTGGCACCCGAAGAGTCCCCACTTCCGGCTCGAACCAACCGCCGCGTCTACCTGGCATTCGCTAGAAATCATACTTAACGTCCCGATTACCGAGTACGCGCTTTAGACAGGCCCGGCTGCTGTGATAGCGTATGCAAGGCTGCCAGGTACTCGATCTTGGCGGCCATGTTCAGTGTCAGGGCGATGATGATCTGGTTGGCGGGGACCAGTTCCCGACTATAGGCCTGGAGAGCGGCGTTGTAGTGCTCTGCGGCCGTCTGTTTGGCTTGAGTGGCGTGCAGGACCGTCGCCAGGCTCTTCTGTGTATTGATACGCGTAGCCTGCATCTCCAGGGTCAGGACCTGCTCGATCTCTCGTTGCAGGGCCAGGGATGCCTGCTCCATGGCCAGGGTCTCCCGCAGCAGGGCAGCGCGGCCCGGGCTGTAGATCGACCAGTCGAGCACGACCGTTCCGATGAGGCCCTGGACGGCGCTCAATATGGAATTGCTGTTGCCGCCTGTAATCGTGTAGGCGCCCACGAAGCCGACACTGGGCGTGTAGAGGGCCTTGGCGAACTGGACCTGTTGGTGGAAGAGGTCCACGAGCAGGTCGAGCTGGCGCAGTTCGGGGCGGCGATGGAACCCTTCGGTCAAAGTAGCGGCATTGCCCAGGATCTCGAGCGTGCTGACCGGCGGCGGCAGCGAGGCGCTCGCCAGCACAAGCGGCTGGTCGTGGGACGCGCCGATGGCGACTCGCAACGCCTCATAGGCCTGTTGCCGGCTGGCCTTGGTGAGAACGCGCAACTGGTCGATCTGTGTGAGCAGCAGTGTGGCTTCCATGGTGTCCATGTTGCTGGCGCGGAGCGAACCCCGCTCGTTGAGTCCTTCGGCCACGCGGTGGAAGACCCGCATGCGGCGAACGGTGTCGTCCAGCACATTGTCGATGTCGTTGGTCAGGGCGACCAGGAAGTAGAACTCGGCCACCTGGAAGGCGACGCAGTCCTGGACCGTGACGATCTCGAGTTTCTGGATGGCGGCCAGGTCCTTGGCCTGCTTGAGGACGCTGGTCCTCTTGCCGAAGGTGGCGAGGATCTGGCCCACAGAAGCGGTGTTGTTGATGTTGTAGGCACTGGTCAGGGGAATATCGACCTTGACGAGGCCCAGGGCGCGGATGTGGTAGGCGATGTCATTGTTGTAGCCTGCCGCCAGAAAATCGTAGCGAAGCGAAGGCAGGTAAAGCGACTTGACGGCATCGACCAGGCCTTCGCTGGCAGCGGCGGTGTACCTCGCGGCGTCGAGGGCAGGGTTCTTGTAGACCGACAGGTCGATCAGTTCGTCGAGGTTGTACTGGTGGTCGGCGGGGTAGATTGGTGCCGGCGGGAACTCGCGAACCGCGGGCTGCTTGCGTGCGGAGGCGCAGCCGGCGGCTGACAGCAATGCCAGGGTAAGGACTGCCGGGGCCAGCCAGCGGGTAGTGTGGGATGTCGTCATGTTCGTATTGGGCTCGGATTACTGACCTGGGGGCCTTGGCGGCAGCGGCAAAGCCGGAGTACCGGGCGCTGCCGGACGAGTGGTCGGTGCGCTGGGCGCGGTGCTTGTCCGACCCGGTGGTGCCAGGCCAGCTTCACCTTCCAGCGGCGGAGGCGGTTGAACCGAGGAGGCGAAGACGGAGACACGGACCTGCTGCACGTCGGCGACCTTCAGACCGATCGCCCGTTCCGAACTGGTCGGGCCTGTTATTTTGAAGTCAAACAGCTTGAAGGTGAAGGTGGCGCGGACAGATATGAGGTCGCCTTGAGCCCTTTGACGGGTAACGGGAGATTCGTCGAGGTAGATCAAGGTCGCTGGGATCTCCATGTCCTTGGTGACACCGTGGATGTTGCACGTGGCGGCGAGGGTCAAGGAGGCGGTGTTGGGGGGCTTCCTCTGGACGTTGCTGGCACCATTGATGGTAATGGTGATCAACGGGTACTTGCGGGCGTCGACCCAATCGGGCCCCTGGAGGTCCCGGTCTCGCAGATTGATGCCGGTATGGATATCTGCTACCCGAACAGAGAACTTTCCCTTGACCGCCTCAAGGTTCTTGGGATCGAATTCGCACTGGCCGGAAATGGTGTTGATGACGCTGGTGAAGTCCTCGATGGTGGACTCGCTGTTGATCACGACCTGATTGGCGCCGGCCCGCTGGTCCACATAGAACGTCTTGAGCCCGCTGGCCTTGGCGTCCAGGCCGGTGCCGAGTGCCTGCACGGCAGCCAGGAGGATGACTACAACTGTTAACCGTAGGCGAACATGGTTCATAGTGTGCCCCTTTGCGGCCGGTTGCGCCTAAGATAACGCGCGACGCGCCAGACCAGCCATATCATCAGGCAGGCAGCGGCGACGGCGATCACCAGGTCCAGACCAATGTAGTAGCCAAAGATGGGGCCGCGGACGAGTTTTTCCTGGATGAATGTATCACCAAACAGTTCGTCACGGGCCTGGACCTCGATAACCCGTGCCGACTTGGTGAGCGTTTCTCTCCCGCTAGCCAGCCAGAGGCCTGCTGTCATGATCGGCAACACAAGCAGAATGCCGCCGAAGGCCCTTCTTGCCATGGTTTGACCCGCATCGTTGACAAGTGCCACATACTCTTGGCAATCATAGGCACAGGAGAAACCAAAGGCCAGATTCCCCATATGCTTGGGGCCCCCAGCAGTTGACAGAGCGGCCCGACGATCCATGGGGCCGACAACATGGCACCTATCGCTCTTGCCACCGGCTAGCGCGGCTGGCGACCTGACTCCATTGCAGAAGATCCCTATGGTAGAACATCTTGACCACCTACACCTGCACGTCTTCTCGCTGCTTACAAGCTGAGGATGGTGCCGCTGGCAAATCTCCTGCTGGGAGGTAGCGTCAGGTCCTGCTGGTGCTTCTGGTGATTGCGGCCCTGCGACACACAGGTCGCTACGCCGCTTGGAGAGGCAGGCACACCGGATGGGTCGAGCCCGGCCCTGGCTGCGACCTCAAGACGACGTGAGATGGCCGACCAAGCCCGGCTCTTTCGGCTACCGGGTCGCTTCCTGGCCAAGTGCCGCCTCGATCGCGTCGGTCAACGCCGGATCGTCCGGCTTGACCTTCGACACGAAGTGGCGAATCGGCTTGCCGTCTTTGCCGACCAGGAACTTGTTAACGTTCCAGGCGACCTGGGCATCCAACAGGCCGTTGCGCGACTTGTGGGGTCAGGTAGTTGTACAGGTCGCACTGGTCCGGGCCGTTCTTGACGGACACCTTCGCCAGCATCGAGAAGGTCACGCCATGCTTGGTCGAGCAGAATGTGTTGATCTCAGATTCGGTGCCGGGCTCCTGGCTGCCGAAGTCGTTTGACGGCACGCCCAGAATCACCAGCCCCTTGTCCTTATACTTCTCGTAAAGCTTTTGGAGGCCCTCGTACTGCGGAGTGAACCCGCACTTGGAGGCCACGTTGACCACCAGCAAGACCTTGCCCCTGTAGTCAGCCAGCGACCGGTCCCGGCCGTCGATGTCCTTCATTGTGAACTGGTAAATCGGGGAGGGTTGCGTGCTGGCTGGAGGATCCCTATCCGCCTTTGCGGACGGCTGTGTTGTGGGACCCTTTTCAGGCGTTGACGCGTATACCGAACTGAAAGCGCCGACCAGGCCGATCACCAGACAACTGAAAACCATCGCTTTCATGCATCTCTTCCTATTGGACTTGCATCAGGACGTTGTCCGATGCGGGACACCCACCATCCGCCGTATTCAGCGGCCAAGCAGCAGCGACACGCCCTGGTACAACACCAGGCACGCCACATACGCCAACACATTCATATATACAAGCATAAAGACAGGCCACTTCCAGCCGCCCGTCTCCTGCCGCACGACCATCAGCGTGCTCGTGCATTGCATCGCCGGCACGAACCACAGAAGTACGCTGCAGGCCACCAGCGGAGTCCATACCGGCCGGCCATCGGGACGAACATCCTTGCGCATAGCGGCCGCCCGAAACGTTTCGGCCAGTGTGTTGCCTATCTCGTTACTGGGTATGCTGCGAAGGGCTGTCTGAACACGCAGGGGATCAAGACATCCGGTCGTGTCGTTGCCCAAGTCATAGTTCAGTGTCTTAGCCATCTGGTCATTGCGTCAAACATGTGAGTATAGGTTTGTCGCTGCGCGTCGCATAGCATCTGCATGCCTTTATTGGTTGAGCGTGCTCTTACTTGGGGACCTCGCTGAGGGCGATCCCCAGTGCGTCAGCCACCCCCTTGCCATACGCGGGATCAGCCTTCAGGCAGTTTCCTATATGGCGGATTTTGACTTTTTTCGGGGCGTCTCCCAGGGCGCGGCCGCTGACATGGCCATGCGGACTCTTGATGCACTCCGGCAGGAGGGACCCCTGGATTCCGGCTTCTCGGCGAAGTGCGTGATCGACTGGCCAATGACCCGCCGGGTCGGCAGATGCCCGAAATGCTCTCTGGGTATCGCAGGACTGCGTCTTCCAGGGCATGCAGCAAGGGGCCGATCAGATGGCCGTGGAAACACAGTCAAGGCTTGCGGATCAGCACCGCCGACAGGTGCCCGCCGACGCCCGCCGACAGGCAGAGCACATACTGGGCGGAACCATCGCAGATCCGTGTGGGCTTGACCGGATGATTTGGGCCGCAGGCCGGATCCGGCGACGTGAGATTCTCGCAGCCCGGTATGATGCCTTCGGAGATCGATTTGGCAACGATCGCGGTCTCAATGGCGCCGGAGGCCCCCACCGTGTGACCCAGGTAGCCCTTCAGGGATATCACCGGCGGCGGTTGATCGCCGAAAACACTCGCGATGGCCGCCGCTTCGGCCTCATCATTCGTGAAAGTCGCCGTCCCATGTGCCTTGACGCAGGCCACCTGGTCCGGCTGCACGCCAGCCCTGACGAGGCAGCGTCGAATCGTGGAGGCCAGCGGCCTGCCCGCCGTATCGAGTTCGGCCAGGCCCGTCGGGTCCGTACCCATGCTATAACCAGCGATGACTGCCAGCGGTCGCCCACCACGGGCACGGGCGTGCTCGGCGGTCTCGAGGATCAGCGCACCGGCCCCTTCGCCCATGACAAAACCGGCTCGCTGCCGGTCGAAGGGTCTGCACCCTCGCGAAGCGTCTTCGTGGGCGACGGCCAGGACTGCGCATCCGCAGGAACGACGCGGCGAATAGCGGGTTCAGGCTGGAATCAACCGCGCCAGCCACGGCAATGGGCCCGCAGCCGTCGAGGATCCATTGGACAGCCCGGACTATGCTATGCAGGCCTGTGCTGCAAGCGGTCGCCGACGACAGGACCGGCCCTTCGGCTGCCAGTGCTTCGGCAACGAGGACGGCGCCTCGCTGCGGCGTAAGCATGTTCCAGGCCGGCGTCCCGCACTCAGCGGGCAGCGGGTCGGGTATGCGGTGACTTCCCTCGGCCGGTTGGTGCCCGAGCACGGTCCGCAGGAACCAATTGCCGACCGATGGCTTGCTGCTTCCAAAGACGATGGCGGCCGGGGCGAGTTGCTCGCGGGCTAGGCACGCCGAAGCTGTTGCCTGATGAGCCACGTCCACCGCCATGCGGTCGGCCCTTTCCGACGACGATTCCAGCGGGATATTTTTGAGGCGCTCGCTATCGACGGGGGCTGCGGGCACGCGTATCGCCTGGCAGTTGGCCGTCAGGAGTTCGACCCAGCGGCCAGCGGTATGGCCCGCGAGCATGGCTTCCCCTGTTGCATCGAGGGTGTCGCCCAGGGCCGTCATGGCAGCGGCGCCGGTGATCCAGATCTCAGGACTCGTTGGCTCGGACATGTTTGCCAGATCCTTCATATCCCTTGTGTCATCTTGTATCTACGCCGCGCTCCCTGCCGGAATCTCCAGGAAAGAACCCGTTCGCCTCCCCATGGAACATCCCAGGACAATGTTCTCGTGGCCGCAATGCGTTCCTGGCGATTATCGGGAAGGCCGTTGCGGCGGTGCGAGGATCGGGTAGTTCGGCATCGAGGTCGGGGCGGCGGCTGCTCCGCCAGTCGGTTGCGAGCCAGCAGCTTGTCCGCCCGGCGACAGACCTCCAAGGTCCAGCGGCGCCGGGGGCTCCTCGCTGGAGGCGAAGATCGACACCCGGATTGGCTGCACGTCTGCCACCTTCAGCCCGATCATCGCGGAGTCTCCAGGGCCGGTGATCTTGTAGTCCGACAGCTTGAACTCGAAGTTTGCTCGCACGGAGATCAGGTCCCCTTTGGCCCGCTGCATCGTGATCGGTGATTCATCCAGGTAGATCAGGGTTGCCAGGATCCGCACATCATGCGTTACGCCGTGTATGCTGCACGTGCCGACCAGGATCATCGTGGCGGTGCTGGTGGCCTTCTTCTGCACACTCTCCGCCCTGGCGATCTTGATGTCCATGAGGGGGTACCTAGCCGCATCCAACCAATCAGGTCCGTACAGTTGGTGGTCGCGCAGGTCGGTCCCGGTCCTGATATCGGTAGCCCGCACGCTGAACTCCCCGCTGAGATGTTCGAGGTGCCTGGGGTCGATTTGGAACTGGCCTGCCACCCGGTTGATCACGCTGGCGAAGTCCTCGATGGTCGACTGGCTGAAAATGACGACCTGGTTGGTCCCCACCCGCTGGTCGACGTAGAAGGTCTTGGGCCCGCTGGCCTTGATGTCCAATGCCGTGGCCAAGGCGTCTCTCTCCCCTGCCATCAGGACGAGCAAGCACACCGCTGGTGCCAACCGCCGCCAGAACGCTCTCATGAAGGATTCTCCGGATGATCGTGCGTCGAGTGTCACAGGCGTATGCCCTTCAAAAGAGGAGCGAGGCGTCAGAACTCCACCAGCGCCGCATAGGCGGAAAAGCCCGCGCCGAACGAGAGCATGAGACCTTTCTGGCCGGGCTGAGGCTTGCCATGGCAGAGCAGTCGCTTGAGCACGAACAGCACCGACGGCGAGGACATGTTGCCGTATTCGCTGAAGATCTCGTAACTGAACCGCAGTTTCTCCTCGGACAGGCCCAGCTTCTCGCGGATCTGCTCGAGCACCAGTGTTCCGCCGGGGTGCACCGCCCACCAGTCGATCCGCTCGATGGACAGGCCGTGGCGGGCCAGCAGGCGGCACGCGGTTTCCCGGGCGACCTTCGCCCCGATCAGCGGAACCCGCTTGCTCAGCACGTTGCGGAGCCTGCCGTTCTCGGTCCGGTAGCGCAGGTCCTCGCGGTGCCGCGGGTACAGGCCGGTCTCAAAATCGAGGATCTTCACGGGCGCCTGGCCGGGTCCGTCGGGAGCACCGACGATCACCGCGGCGGCGCCGTCGCCGAAGATGCTGTTGCTGATGACGAGGTCCGGGTCCGGGCCCATGAACATCGTGGCCGAGCAGATCTCCACCGCGATGCTTAGTACGGGCTTGCCGCCATTGCGAGCGACGATGCCCGCCGCGCACTCGATGTTGGGGATCGCCCCGCCGCAGCCCATGCCCATCAGGTCGAAGACCTTGACGCCGGGATCCAGCCCCAGTTGCTCCGATACATAGCTGGTCAGGCCCGGGCAGAGGTAGCCGGTGCAAGTGTTGACCACCAGGCCACCGATGTCCGCAGGCTCCAGGCCGGAGGCGCGCATCGCGTCGCAGGCGGCCTGGACGGCGGTACTCGTACCGTGTTTGCGGAATCGCCCGATGAGGGCGTCGCAGGATAGGTCCGCTCCCTGTTCATCGCTATCGGCGCCGAAGTAGCGACCCTTGATGGGCCCTTCCAGCAGCACGCGCTTGTAAAGGTCGTGCTCCTCCTCCGCCAGCGGGAAGTGCGCGACGAGCCAGTCGTAGAACTCCTGCTGCGTTCCGTACCTTCTGGGGTTTGCAGTTCCGATCGCTCGCAAGACAACGCTATTCAAGAGGCTTCTCCCTTGGCAAAACGCACTACAGCCTTGACGCGAAACAGCCAAGCACGGCTGGCCTCAACCGTTACAGCTGGCAATTGTCGCAATAGTGTCTCCAGTTCGGCCGGTGTAAAGCTCCGCCGCACCGACAGCAACGCATCGTGCCGCACCCCCCGCGGCAGCGGCAAGGTCAGTAGCCAGGCACCGAGGTAGTCCGGCCAATTGCGACCCAGGTCATTGACCAGAACGCCTCCCTGGACAAATCCTCGCAGGTGCCCCACCAGGGCGAGGATCTGATCTTCCTTCAGGTGATGGAAGAACATCGATCCGACGGCACAATCATACGGCTGGTCGGGTTGGTGGGCGAAGACGTCCTTCTGCAAGAGATGGATTCGGTCCGCCAGTCCGGCCCGCTCGATCTTCCGGTGGGCAATAGCTGGGGCGTGGGGGCTGATCTCCAAGCAGGTGAAGCGGACGTCGATGCCGTGCCTACTCGCCCAGCGAACCACGGCGATCGGAATGTCGCACACCCCCGCTCCAATGTCCAGCACCCGCAGTGGCCGCTGTGCCGAATGCACGCGACCTGCCTCGGCGGCCACGAACTGCCGCACGGTCCGCACCCCGCCGAACAGGCGGTTGACGAAGGCCATGAACCGGTAGCCTTGTCGGGCAAGAACCGGGTCGAAGCCCGGCAGGTCCAGCAATTCCAAATCGTGCGAACGATTCTTGAGCACGCTCAGAGCCCCCATAACGAACCGGCGGTCATGGTCTGCTCCACGTCGCGGTACTGGCCAAGGGATCGTTCTCGAAACGCCGGGTCGACGTGGACGGCCTTCTCGGCGATGCGGTCGCAGTAGCCGCACTCGGTGCAGTCCAACATCGCGCAATCGCGCGTCCGGAAGCCCTCCAGGAAGTCCGAGGGGATTGCGGCTGAGTCGATGCGGATCGGGTTATCGACCGCAGCAAAGAGCATCCCCTGGCTCTTGATGAGATCGAGGATCTTGCGGCCCCGCCAGAGGCTTATCTGCCAGGGCTTGAGGAAATGCCGCAGCAACCAGAATCGCTGCCTCTTCACGGGCTTCCTGAAGCCATACGGCAGCAGAATCTCCGCCAGGTTGCCCTCGAAGCGGTGGTCGCTGTAGGCCTTCACCCGCTTGAGCAACTCCTCCGAGGGCATGTCGCGCTCCAGCAGCTTGAAGGTTTCATAGCCAATTTCCTCGTAGGCTGCCAAGTCCTCCGGTCGGATCCAGCCGGACTTGATCAGGAGGCTGGGGTCCTGCATCCGCATCCGCGAGCAGCGGAGGAAGCAGTAGTCGATAAAGAGAGTTTTCGAGCCGTCCGAGGCGTGGGCGATGCCATTCATGTGGTAATACTGCAGCGGGCAGTTCGGCAGGCACGGGTGGTTGGCGATCAACTGCAGATCGCAGCGAACGGCGCGCCGAATCGCCGCCAGCCGCGGAAAGTCCCGGTTGATCGAGAAACTCTCCAGGTTGATCGCGTCCGCCCCGAGGTCCTCCCAGAACTTCGCTCGCTTGACCGTGTCCACCTGAGCGTAGATCCCGACCTTGACGTGGAACCGGGGAAACCGGGTCTTGATCAACTCCAGCAGGAACGGCGTGGAGACCGTCAGCCGGCTGATGCCCCACTGCTCGAGGCTTCCCAGCAGCGAGGTGATCCTCCTCTGGAACCGCCGGGTCCACTCGCGGTTACCCAGGCAGGAGCTGTTCAGCAGGTAGTTGAAGGCGATACCGTGCCTGTCCAACAGCTGCACATACTCCCGCAGGTTGGACGCGTTCAGCGGCGTGCCCATGTAGCTCGGCCGGCCACCGCCGACGAAATCCACCGGGAACTTGCCATACACCTCTGTAACGGGGTATTGCCGCAGGCGCGGCACGACCTGCGGGTCATAGTTGGCGGCGACTGTGAGTTTCATGGTCTTTGCCCTTGGTATATGTCACACCCATATCCGGTGCCTCCCATCATCATAGGTCATGCATCTGGCGTCGGCCACCGAACGAACCAAGCCGCGGCGCAGTGGCGTAAGCCGCGGGCTCAGACACCGCCCTGATCCGGTGGCAGGAGCAGCCGAGTCTACATCAGTCGCGTCAGGGCTTCCTGTCCGGCGTGGCGCATTCAGGGCGTTCGGAGATGGTATAAGTGAACGCGGTGTGGACATGGCCGAAGCCACGAAGTCCATGCGGCTTCTCACGACGACCGGCTGATGAGTAGCGGTCGGTCGGCAAGCAGGCGGTCGGCCCTCCGGCCACATCGAATTGTATGGGCTCGCCCACGGGCCTAGGATTCCTCCAGACACCTCGGGGAGGGCTGGATGCCTCGAGCCATTGGCTTTCGGTTAGCCAGGAGACGGTACATGGGGACCGATCTGAAGTACTTCAAAGAACACTACGACACGAGTATGCAGGAGATGTTCGCAGCTGTCAGCGACTTCTACGCCCAGTACTGGGGTGACTTCTTCCATTTTGCCCTCTTTGAGAACGAGCAGGAGTCCTGGGAAGAGGCGTTCCGCAGGACGCACGATGGATACATCGAGGATATCAACCTGGCTGGCGCACGCAAGGTGATTGAACTGGCGTGCGGGCGCGGTGGCTTCAGCGATTTCCTGGCGCGGCATACGCAGGGGCAGGTGCTGGGCATCGATATCTCAAGGACGCAATTGGCACGGGCGAAGCGATTCGAGCGAGACAACCTGCACTTTCAGCAGCACGACATCATGCACATCGACGAACTGGATGAAACATTCGATGCCGTGGTCTACATGGATGCCGCTTGCTACCTGCCGGACAAGGCCAAGGCCCTCACCAGGATCCACAAGATCATGAATCCGGGTGCCCGACTGCTGCTGGTGGACTGGTGCAAGCAGGATGGATTGCACCGCATCCAGGAGGAACTGGTGCTGCACCCGTTCCTGCGGTACTGGGCGGTGCCCGGGCTGGAGACCATGACCTCCTACAAGAAGCACCTCACGCAGGCTGGCTTTACGATCGGCCGGATGGAAGACCGGACGTCCAGGGTGAAACGAAACTGGGAGTTCGGCTACCAGCAGGCCCTGCAAGGCATCCGGCAGATCGGCCCGCGAGACATCGCCCGATTCGCCAAGGTGGGGCTGCGAGCCGGGCGGCGGGGACTCCAGCTCATCAAGGAGCAGTTCCCAGCGGCGATCTATATCAAGGTCGGATTCGATACGGGGTTCCTGCGATACGCGTACTTCTTGGCAGAGAAGACGTGAATAGACGCAGGAAGGAGTGACGCAGAGAATGGTAACGACAGCGGCAACGGCAGTATCGCAATCAGCCAGCTGAGCTGGAGCCCGACAAGACTGAGCGGCCGAAAGCCTGCCTGTACGGATCAGCCCGCAAATGAGTCAGAAACTCTCCTTGTTCCGGCCAAAGGCCTTTTCCCCTCGATCAGGTTGGCGTAGGATCATCCTGCGGACTGGCGTGGTGACGCCAGTGAGCAGGATGGCAATCAGGAGGGATCAGTGGTGTTGCGACTCGAAACTCGAACGCTCGGCAGGACGGGTCTGGAAGTCGTACGGTTGGGGGCGGGCGGTCATTTTACGAATGGCCCGCTGGCCCACGAGGATATCGAGCGGCGGACGGCGGAGCTGCACCACCTGCTGGACCTCGGCGTGGACTACTTCGACGTACAGTGGGATCCGGAGGAGGTCGCCACGGCCGATGTGATGAAAGCCCGGGCCGATGAGTTCGTCGTCGCCTGGCCGCTACACGCAATGAACAAGCAGGATTGCGCTGCTACCCGTCAGTACGTGCTGGACTACTGCCACGACCATCGCCAGCGCTACGGCATTGAGCATGTGGACATCTTGCTGTGGGTGGCGCTGGCCTTCGAGGATGATGCGGCGGGCAAACGAATCGCCGCGGCACACGAGGCATTCCTGGCCCTCAAGGCGGAAGGGTTCTGCGACCACTTCGCCTCCTCCTGCCACCACTCCCCGCAGACTGCCCTGCGCCCATTACAGAGTTCGATGTCTTCGAGGTGATGATGGTGCCCTACAGCCCGCTGCACCCGGCGGCCGGTCGGGAACTGCTGCCAGCAGCGAAAGATCGCCGTGTCGGCACTGTGGCCATGAAACCATTCGGCGGAGGCGGTGTATTTCTCAACCACGTCTGGTCGGGCCTGATCGATCATCCGGAGGTCAAGCACCTGGCGGGTAGCCCCCGGTCCTACCAGGCCGCCTTGCGCTGGGTGCTCAGGGCCAATGCTTCCTCACGATCGGTTCAGGGTATCGAAACTGCTTGCCCTGGCGATAGTAGATCCAGTAACGCTCTTCGCGCTGATACACGCTCACCCGGCCGATACGCCGCCGCCATGCAGGTTTGGAGGAAGACATGCTTGAGAATCTCCTGTGCACAAATGTGCACAAACATGTGCACAAACGGAGATCCCCTGAAATCGATAAGTCCCGATACGGCATGAACTTAATGTTGATTGGGACGATGAAAATCGGAGAGGGTGGGATTCGAACCCACGAGGCACCGCTAGGCGCCTACCGGTTTTCGAAACCGGCTCCTTCAACCACTCAGACACCTCTCCACGTTCAACATCCGCGGGGCCAGCCGCACGTCCAGGCTGCCCCGCCGGACCCAGAGTTTACCACAGACCCGACCGATCCTTCAAGCCGGCGGCCCGCGACAGCGCAAAGGCGCATAGCCCTTGGCGGCTCCCAAAGCCCTCCTTGTCTGTCACTGGCAACCTCGTTCCGAGCGAAGTCGAGGAATTGCCTGCCAGCCTGCCCTCGGAGTCTGTCATTCGGACCTGCCCGACGCAGGGCCTTTCATTATAGGGCGGCACAGCCGCACGAGGCTGCGCGGCGGGAGGGCGGCTCAGTACGGCCGCAACCCCAGGGGCAGTTTCGTCATAGGCGGGTCGATCATTTCCGGCGCAGCGCAGACCCTCAGATCGCCGGTTGCGTCCAGCGCCTCACCGTCGCCTAGGCCGCTCAGCCACCTGGCCGTACGGCGCCGCAGGTCGCGGATCGTCTCGTGGGTGCCGACCTCCCCAGCCAGGTTGTGGCGCTCGTCGGGGTCGGCCTGGACGTCGTAGAGTTCCTCGAACCCGCCCGCCTCGTGGAACACGTACTGCCAGCGGACCGTGCGGGCGCAGTGCAGCCCGTGCGGGTGCGACTCGTAGCTGCCGAAGACGATGTCCGGACCGGCCTGCAGGTCGGCTGTCAGGTCCTGGCCATGCACGCCCCCCGGAATCGGCACGCTACACAGCGACAGCAGCGTCGGCATCAGGTCCTGCAGCGATGCGAAGCGCGGCAGTGCCCCCCTGCCCTCCAGCCTGCCCGGGGCCTTCAGGAGGAACGGAATGTGCCACGATTCCCGAAAGAACAGGCCCTTGAAGTACAACCCGTGGTCGCCCAGCAGATCGCCGTGGTCGGATACGAACGCCACGATCGTGTTGTCCGCGACGCCCAGCCCCTCCAGCGTCCCAAGCAACCGCCCGACCTCGTCATCGATCATCGTGATGTTGCCGTAATAGTACGCCCGCGCCCGCAGGTGCGCCTCAGCCGGCAGCGTGTTCCAACCATAGGCCCTGCGCTCCAGCTCGTAGGCCGGCGACAGGCCTTTCAGGTCCTCGCTCCCTCCGATGGGCCTGGGCACGTGCAGCGGGTTGTACATCCTGTCGTACGGTTCGGGCGGGTCGTACGGGGCGTGCGGCTTGACGTAGCTCGTCATCAGCAGGAACGGCCCCTTGCGGCCGTGTTCGCGGAGCCATCTGATCGACTCATCGGTGGCCCAGGCGGTCTGGTAGTGCTCCCGGGGCAGCGGCGAGGGCGCCGTGCGGACGTCGTTGTTGCCGATGCCATGGGCCCGCTGCCAGCCGTGCCAGCCGACCCGCTTCAGGTACGCCTCGTAGTCGTCACGGTCCTTCCACTGGCGTCCCTCCTCGGCAAAGAGCACCTCGTCAAAGCCGTACTTCCAGCGGAACCGCGGGATGCCCAGCCGCTCGCACTCGTCCTTGGGCCCGGTGTAGTGGGCCTTGCCCATCAGCGCCGACCGGTAGCCGCGTTCGCGCAGGATGGCTGGCAGCGTCGGCACGCTCGCCGGGATGACCCCTCCGTTGGCGCGGAAGCCCCACGCGATCGGCACGCAGCCGGTGATCACCGAGTACCGCGCCGGCACGCAGACAGGCATCGGCGAGAATGCGTTGGGAAAGTACACCCCCTGCCCCGCCAGCCGGTCGAGATTGGGGGTGCGGATCACCGGATGGCCCGCGCAGCCCAGGCTGTCGCCGCGGTGCTGGTCGGACATGATCAGCAGGATGTTGGGTCTATCGTTCATGCACGCCCCTTGCAGCTCGTTACTGTGGCTGTTGCCGTTACAACTGACTACTGACAACTGGCGACTGCCGTTCTCACTTCGGCATTTCGAACGCCAGCGCATCGCCCGTGCTCTCCATCCACTTCGCCAGGCGCCTGGCCAGATCGTCGCGGACCGCGCGGCAGGCCGGGTCTGCCGCCAGGTTCTTCGTCTCCAGCGGATCGGCCTGGCGGTCGTACAGCTCGTACTCCGCCTGCGTGTACGTCTGCGTGCGGCAGTAGATGAACTTGTAGCGATCGGTAATGATCGCCCGGCTGTAGCTGCCCCGGCCCGCGTTGCCGCTGAATTCGCTGAAGACTTCGTCGCGGACCTTGCTGGCCGTACCCTCCACCAGCGGCCGCAGCGACACCCCGTCGGCGCCGGTATCCACGCCGATTGCAGCATAGTCGAACATGGTGTTCATGAAATCGACGTGGCTGGTGAGTCCCCCTGCCCGCGCCCCGGCCCGCGAGCCGTCCATCCGCGGAGCCTTGATGAACATCGGCGTGCGGACCGACTCCTCGTACATGCACATCTTCTGCCACATCCGGTGCGAGCCGAGCATCTCCCCGTGATCGGGCGAGAAGATCACCAGGGCGTCGTCCCAGAACTCCCGGCGCTTCAGGGAGTCGATGATCTGGCCGACCGACTTGTCCACCAGTGTGACCATCCCCAGGTACGTCGCCCACGCCCTTCGCCACTCCTCCATGCCGACAGACGCCCCCAGAAAGCCCGGCAGGTTGACCAGCTGCATGGCTGACTGCCCCGGGTACCACTGGCCCACGTTGCCCGGCAGGTCGAGCGCAGCCGGGTCGTACATGCTGGCGTAGGGTTCGGGCACCCAGAGCGGACAGTGCGGGCTCCAGCAGTTGGCAAACAGCAGCAGCGGCTGGTCCGGGTCGGCCCGCTCGACGAACTCGACCGTCCGCCGAGCGATCCACTGGTCGTAGTAGTGCTCCGGGGCATGCGGCCAGACACCGGTCTTGGGGGTGGTGTACTCCGCAGCCACCATGTGCCCATCCACAAAGTCCGGGCACGGCGAGCGGAAGGGCTTGTCGCTGGGCAAGGTCAGGCCCTGCGCAGCCATGTACTGCTTGTACTCGGTGGCATCGAGGAAGAGGCCGCCCGGCACCCGCTGTGGAAGCTTCGGCTCGCAGTTGACGTGCTGAACCCCGATCTGGGCGACGCGATAGCCCTCCCGAGCAAACCGCTCGTAGAGCGTCTCATATCTTGACCCTAGGGTACCGTACCTATCTTCTTGGGGTATCCAATAGTTGACAATGACGCCGATTTTGCTCGGCCAGCGACCTGTCGCCAGCGACGTTCGAGCAGGCACGCACAGCGGGCAGGACGTGTAATGGCGGTCGAACACGACGGATTCGGCCGCCAGGGCGTCGAGGCTGGGCGTCTGGCATTGCCGGTCGCCGTAGGCCCCGAGGGTGTCAAAGCGATGCTGGTCGGTCATCAGGACGATCACGTGCGGCTGTCTGGGCATTCCCGTGCTCCGAGGGTAAACGCAGGCCAACCTCAGGCCCAGGCACCTTTTAGCGGAAATGGCAGACGGTGACAACACGGCGGGAGGCAGAAGGAACTTCCAGACCGGCACTCGACCTGATCGGCTCAGCACTCAGCGGGAAAGGCGGCGAGCCAGAACGCTTTCAGGTGCCCACTCGGCGCAAAAAGAAAGCACCAGGACCCTTTCGGGCACCCCGGTGCTTTCCGGAGGGGAAAGAAGCCAACACCACGCGCTATAGCAACCTTAACTACAGCACAGCCCCTCAATAATCGGGTCGTTCACACCACTACAAGAAACGAACGCCCCGTGAATAACCGTGTCCGTCTAACAAGGAAAGTCGGCAAGCAAACCGCGCAACCTTTAGTGCAACTGTAGTCTACACCAACCTCAGTGCCCTGTCCAGAAACTTATGGAGCACAAAGAACCTGCGGCTTGCATACCTTCCTAGCACTGCGAGTAGCCGCAGCTCGTACACTTGACACAACCCTCTGCGAACACGAGGGTTGTCTGGCACTCCGGGCACTTGAGTTTGAACATCGACCGCCTCTGGGCAGCCAGGCTCTGCACGACTACCGCCTTGGGCTTGCCCGCCGGGGCCGTCGCCGGAGCGCCGCCGGCAAGCGCTGGCGCGTCCGTGGCCGCCTTGTGGCCGTTGCCGTTGCCACCATTGTTGCCATTGACATTGCCGCTATCGCCATTGTCGCTGTCGCCGCCGTTGTCCGAACCGGTCCGGCCTTCCGTAAGGTAGCGGTTCAGCTGGCTCAGGTCGGCCTCGCCAAGCAGCAGGGCCTTGAGGCCGAACTGCTCCTTGGCCCGCTGGTACTTGATCAGGGCGCGGGCCAGGCCGTCGCCCAGGCTCATGATCTTGCCTTCCTTGGTGGGCACCTGCAGCGAGGAACCGATGTCCTTGAGCTGCTTGATCACGTGCCGCAACGAGCCGCCCGCCCGCAGCCACAGGCTGATCATCCGGCAGATGGCCTCCAGGTCGCTGTTGGCCACATCGCCGCCCTTGCCGAGCTGGGCGAAGACCTCGAGTTCCCGGCCGGTCTTGGGATCGACCGTGAGCTTTACGTGCATGTTGCCGAACGGTGTCATCTGGCGGATCCGCAGGCCCGAGATCATCTCGGGCACCTGGGCCGGCTCGATCGGACGGAACGCCGCGACCTTGGCAGCACAGACAGGCAAGGTGCCGGCGGCACCCGTACTGGCAGCCGCGCCGGTGGGCGCAGCCGCGGCAGCCGGCGCCTGGGCCGGGGCATCCTGCGACGGCGATTCGCTCTTGGTCTTCTTCAGGGACATGGGCTGCTCGGCGCGGCAGCCGTCGCGGTAGACGGTGATGCCCTTGCAGCCGAGCTGGAAGGCCGTCTTGTAGATCGCGTCGACCTGCTCGACCTTGGCGGAGTTGGCAAAATTGATCGTCTTGGAGATCGACGAGTCGCAGTGCTTCTGGAAGCCGGCCTGCATCCGGACGTGCCAATCCGGCTGGATATCGTGGGCACAGACGAAGACGTGCTTGACGTCCTCGGGCAGGCCGTCGATGTGGTCCAACGAGCCGGCGGAGGCGATCTTGTCGACCAGGTCCTCACTGAAGAAGCCGCGCTCGACGGCCACCTGGCGGAAGGTGTCGTTGACCTCGATCATGGGCTTTGCGCCCTCTTCCTGGCCCTTGAGGACGTTGCGGTAGAAGGCGAGGCTGAACATCGGCTCGATCCCGCCGGAGCAGTTGCTGATGATGCTGATCGTGCCGGTCGGAGCGACGGTCGTGGTGGCGGCGTTGCGCATCGGGCGCTGGTGCTCGACGTCCCAGATGCTGCCCTTCCAGTTGGGGAAGCTGCCGCGCTGCCTGGCCAGCTGCTCGCCGCAATTGTGAGCCTCGTCGTTGATGAACTTCATGAACCGCTCGCCCCAGTCGATGCCGTCGTCGCTGTTGTACTGCACGCCCAGCTTGAACAGGGCGTCGGCGAAGCCCATCACGCCCAGGCCGATCTTGCGATTGGCCTTGCACATCGCGTCGATCTCGGGCAGCGGGTAGCGGTTGGCGTCGATGACGTTGTCCAGGAACCGGACCGAGTCGGCCACCGCCTCGCGAAGCGCGTCCCAGCGGACTTCCGCCTGCGGGGTGCAGGCGTTCTTGACGAAATAGCCCAGGTTGACGCTGCCGAGGTTGCAGGCCTCGAACGGCAGCAGCGGCTGTTCGCCGCACGGGTTGGTCGACTCGATCCGCCCGATGTGCGGCGTGGGATTGTAGTCGTTGATCCGGTCGATGTACGCCAGGCCCGGCTCGCCGGTCTGCCAGGCGTTCTGCACGATAATGTTCCAGATCTCGGCCTTGGTCATCAGCTTCGCGGCCATTTCGGGCGGGACCGGCTTGATGAGCTTCGGTGTGGTCCAGTACGAGGCCTCGCCCTCGACCTTCTCGACGTACTCATCAGCCAGGCTGAGCGAGTGGATGTCATACTTCCAGATCTCCAGGTCCTTGGGCAGGAAGAAGGCCTTGCCGGTCCGCGGGTTACGGACCACGTGGGGACTGTTGGGATCGGCGATGAGTTCGTTCATCCACTGGTCGGTCATCTTGACCGAAATGTTGTAATTGGTGAACTGCGTGAGGTCCTGCTTGGCGTGCAGGAACTTCAGGATGTCGGGGTGATGGACGTACATCATGCCCATATTGGCCCCGCGGCGGAACGCCCCCTGCTGGATCGCGTTGGTCGCTTCCGAGAAGACCCGCCAGAACGGGATCGGCCCGCTCGTCTCGCCGCCGCTGCTCTTGATGTAGTCGCCGGTCGGCCGGAGCTTATCGAAGGCAAAGCCCGTGCCGCCGCCGGCCTTCTGGATCATGGCCGTGTACTTCACCGAGTCGAAGATCTCGTCGATGCTGTCGCCGACCGGCAGGACGAAGCAGGCCGAGAGCATGCCCATCTCCCGGCCGGCGTTCATCAGGGTCGGGCTGTTGGGCATGAACCGGCCGGAGGTCATCAGTCGGTAGTATCGGTCCTCCCACTCGTCGACCTGCTCAGAGTCGGCGCCGTAGCTCTTTTCGATGGCGGCTACCGCCCGGGCGACGCGCCGGAAAAGTTCGGCCGGGGATTCGACGAGTTTGCCCTTCTCGTCCTTCTTGAGGTAACGAGCCCGCAGGACGCGAAGTCCGTTCTCGGTCAGGGCAGGGATCTCGTTATCAGTACCGGCACGATTTATGACGACACGGTCAGCCTGGACAGCCATTGTGACCTCGCTCCTAATCTACCGCCTCCAAGGCAATGCTAGGCAGTACGTTTCGTACTGACGAACAGCCAAGAAGATGAACGACCACGGCCGAATTGCGTCCGATTGGCCACTTATATCCTAACAGATACCAAACCAAAAGCAATACTTCCGCACGGCCGCAAGACATCACCCCAGCTGAAATGCCCGTGCCGGGTAATTATAGGCGAACAACAACCTGTTGTGCGCAAGAGCAGGATGTACCCCAATAGATCGTATGCGTCAACTCCCGTTCTGCAGCTTTTTCAAATACTCATAAAGCGCGCGCCGGCAAGTACTTATGCAGGGGCAGCTTAGGCATTCACATTGTTAGTAAGTCGGTGGCCAAACTGCCACGATGCGAATCCCGGCACTTGGCGGAGGGAAGGCAGGAACCCAAGAAGACATCATAAACCGTTCCTGGCGAGAACCTTGCGCTAACATCAGCGAAATGCGTTACTAACCACACCGGTCAAGTTGTTCCAGGTCGGTTACAGAAGAGCCATGTACTGCTTGGTGTCAACCAAGAGACAAGCAATCGGGTGTCAGGCAAGGTACAACCGCTGGCGTAAACCAAGAGCCGACTGACCCAAAGTGAGCCGGCGGGAGCTCGCCGGCCGACATCTGGCCGGTCTCGGCAGCGCAGCCGGCGGGTGTTGTGCGGCGAGTTCCGGTCCCTGTTTTCCGGGCCGGGCAGCGGTCACGAGGCTGATTGCAGCTATGGCGTGATGTCAACCGTGATGTAGAACGTCATGATCGTCGTCGTCGAGTCCGCCAGGCGGTACTCCAGAATCAGCGGCGTTGTTGTCTCGCTCGTTATGCTCCCTACGGAATACACGAGCACCTGGACTACTGGCTGGCCGACCGCGCCGCCGGCGCTGGCCTCGAGCGGCACATTCTTGTCCTGTTCCTTTGTGAGCAGGTTGGCATCCGCGGCTGTTTGCACCCACGAATAGCCGGTGCTCGGATTGGCAGACAGGATGATGGTCAGCCTGTCGGCCGGTCGGACGTGGACAGTCGTGCCGCTGTCCTGAATGCCCAGCAGGATGTCGTTCAGGGGCAGCGCATTCGTGCCGGTGCAGCCTATCAGCAACTGCAAACCTCCGGCCACGCATAGCAGTACGGCGGTCCGAGTCTTCATAGCAAGTACTCCAGCAATTGGACAGAGACGAGGCGGTCCGCTCCGACTACACCGTCGGAGCCATGTCTGGCAAATCATGCGACCGTTTCAGAACGTCCTTGCCGCTGGAAGAACGGCGGCGCAAAGTGCGAGACCATTGTAAAGTCTGGCCGGAGCCATAACAAGCACAGGAACGGCTACGGCATGCGGGCATGCGGCCCGCAACCGGGCCGGTTACTGCTGGCCGGCTGTCAGGAGGACGTCGGACCGGATGGTCCGGCGGAGGAAGTCCATCAGGGCGAGGTAGCGGTCGACCTCGGCGAGGGGGGCGGCATTGGCCTGGCGCCAGGCGCGGGCCTGGCGGGCAAGGTCGTCGGGGGCCACGGGGGCGTCGAAGCAAAGCGGCTGGGCCGGGCGATCGGGCGAGGAGAGGTAGAAACGGTACTCGGGACTGGCCAGGGGGCGGCGGAACACGAAGCGGACCTTTGTGGGGCCAGCTGAAGGGGACAGGGGCAGCGCAGCGTCAGATTCCCGGGCCGGGAGCAGCGTGGCGTCGAACTCTTCGGTGTGGACAGTGCGGCCCGGCTCGAGGGGTCGGCCCGCGCGGGTCAGGCCCAGGAGCATCCGACTGCTAGGACCGGCGAAGTATCCTGGGGCGGACATCGTCACAAGCAGCTCGTTGGGTCCGGTGGCATCGACCACGCAGGGCTGCTGGGCTCGCAGGACGGACGGGGCGAAGGTCAGTACGCAGCCATCCAGGTCGGGCCGGTCCCACCCTGCCCTGGCTACGACGGGCGCGTACACGCCCAGCATCGGGAGGTTGATGAAGAAGATTCTGCTGTTGGGCACGGACGGCGGCGGACCAGCCAGCAGGTCGGCATAGAGGACCTGCTCGGAGCGGACGATGCCGCGCCAAACGACGCGTTGCAGGGCGAGCGACCAGAGCGTCGCGGCGAAGACGAAGACCGTCAGGATGGTGCGTTTGCGGCCGGTCAGGCTTGCCAGAAGGATCGCCAGCACGATCGACCAGCCAGCGGCTGAGGCGTAGGCGAAGTGCGGCAACATGATCACGGGCAGGACCGGAAGGAACGCGGCGACGGTCCAGGCGGGCCAGAGGCAGCGGTTCGGGACTCGCCGCGATGCCCGCAGGTACCAAACCACCACCGCCAGCAGCAGGGCTGACATGATCCCGCAGGTCAGCGCGGCGCGGGGGAGCGACCCGCCGGCTGACGAGGGGTCGGTGAGCATCGGGGTGTAGAACACCAGGGCGATCAGCAGGCGGAGCATCTTGCCAGCGGCCCAGGGCAGGTACGCGAGGCCGGCTGGCGAGTGGAAGTAGGGTTCGGGCAGCGGCACCCGGGGAAAGACGATCAGACGCCAGGCGGCGTACGCAGCGGCCAGCAAGCAGAGGATTGCCAGGGGCCGGACGCGGCGGCGGAGGCGTCCCCAGCCGCCGGTGCCCGCCTCCGCTGCGACGGCCAGCAGGGGCAGCACGATGGCGGACTCGCGGCAGAGAATGGCGGCCAGCCATAGCAGCAGGCATGCAAGGAACGGGCCCCTGCGGAGGGACGGACAGTGCTGAGTGCTGAGTCCTGAGTGCTGAGCAACGGCACTGACAATGTGACAATCTGGCAATGTGACAATGTGAAACGGCGATGATAGAGCCAGGTCCTGAGTGCTGGGTCCTGGGCGCTGAGCAACGGCAACAGCGGTTTCACCGCAGAGGCGCGGAGGACTTAGCAGAGAGAGGCCTGGTACAACGGCAGCACTGGCAGACAAGCTGCCAGTGGCACCCGGCAGGGAAGCTTGCACGGGCCTGGTCCGCGGCGAGATCGCCGCGTCCACAGGACCGTGACACCCGACAGTTCCCGGGGCGGCCAGGTAGGCCAGCATGGCGGCGACCAGGAAGAAGGTGCTGAGGATGGCGTTTTGGGCGGCGATCCAGCCCACCGAGATCACCGAGTGGGGGCTAGCCAGGAACAGGGCGGCTGCGGCGAAGGCCCAGCGGCGGTCGGCAAAGACCGTGCCGGCCAGGCGGTAGACCAGCAGGCCTGTCAGCAGGTGCCAGAGCAGGCTGAAGGCGTGCAGGGCGGCAGCGTTGCCGCCGGTCAGCAGGTATTCTACCTTCAGCACGAGCATGGCGACGGGTCGGGGGTAGCGAATCTGGAGCGGCTGATCCTGCCACCAGAGGGAGTTGAGCGGACCGGGGGTCTCAAAGGTGGTAGCGGCAGCGAGGTCGTGCCATGTCCAGCCTGCTGTTCGGAAGACGCTTGCCTGCCAATGGTCATCGAAGAAGGGACCATCGAACAGGGCTGGGCCGTGGACGATCAGGGTAATCGCCAACAGGCCAGCCAGGATGAGCAGGCCGTTGCGGCGGGGCCGCTCGAGCATGGCGGTTGGAGGCGGTTGCTGGAGGGTCTGGGTGGTCACAGCTGGCTACTCGATATATCCCATTTCCCGCAGGTGCTGCTCGACCTGCTGCTGGTCCTCGGGTTTGATGGAGACCAGGTCAACGGGGGTGGCCCCGCTAGCGAGGACAAAGCCAGTCTGTCAGGTCGCGGAGCAGCCGGCAACGATCGGGCTGAGCGGCCGCCAGGTTTCGCCTCTCGTGCGGGTCGGTCCGCAGGTCATAGAGCTCCTCGGGCAGGTCGGGGTTGTACGGGCCGTAGGTGTAGCGGAACTCCTCGGTCCGCACTCCGTGGACCTCCAGGTCCTCCAGGACGCCGGAGACCGACTGGAAGGCCGGGGCGGGCTGCCATTCCCGTCCTTCGATCAAGGGCAGGAACGAGCGGCCTTCGATGGGACCGAGGTGCTCGCGGTCGATGCCGACGAGGTCCATGAGGGTCGGCAGGATGTCGACCTGGCGGACCATGCGGGTGTGCACGGCGCCAGCCGGCAGATGCCCGGCCCAGCGGAGGACGAGCGGCACGCGCGTGAGGAAGTCGTGGACGGCCACGGTGTGGCCTTCGGCGAGGGAGGCCTTGTAGCTCGTTGATCCAAAGGCGCATTTGCATTTGGAGGACCTTTTCCTGGCCGACCATGCGGACCATCCGCCGGACGCGGCGGCGGCAGGCGTCCTCGTCGAGGATGCCTCGCCGTTTGAGCATGCTGGTGAGTTTGACCGGGGCGTGCAGGACGAAGAGGTCCTGGAGCCAGACGAACGGGAGCAGGCACGTCAGCCGCAGCCGATCGGCGTAGCGGTCCCAGCGGGTGAAGGTGGTCCGGGGCAGGCCGTCGCGGAGGCGCAGGCCCTTGATCCGCCGGCGGAAGTCCTCCTCGAATGCCTGCATGGTACCGGGGCCGGCCATCCAGCCGACGTTGTCGAGCTGCAGGCCCCGGGCCTGGTCCATGCCGAGGGCCTTGCGGGTATAGTCGACGGCGGTGCCGGGCAGGTAGGTGTCCTCGGAGGCGGATTCGCCGTGATCGGCTGTGACGGCGACCAGCGTAGCGTCGCTGACAGACTGCCAGGACGCGGGCGATCTGAGCGTCGAGGGCGGAGATGGCCCGCTCGTAGGCGTCACGGCCGGCCTCGGGGGTGTCGAATGGAGGCGGCACGCGCCTGGGCGCGTGCAGTTCCCACAGGTGGAGCATGAGGAACCAAGGGGCCTTGTAGCGGCCGCCGCGGAGGCGGTCCAGGAAGAGGTCGCCCCAGCGGGTGTCGAGGTAGTCGTAGGGTATGCGGTAGTCGTAGCCGTCGAAGCCGCGGCCCAGGCCGATGGCGTCGGTGAGAGGGCCGCTGGTCTGGGCGTAGGTACTGTAGCCATGGGTCCGGAGGACGTTCGTGAGCAACGGCACAGACTCGGGGAGTCTGTTGCCGAAGACGTGCTGCACGCCGTGGCGGGGGCTGTAGAGGCCGGTCAGCAGGCTGCTGAAGTTCGGGGAGGTGCAGTCTCTTCTCGGTGATGGTCGTGGGGAAGGAGAGGCCCTGGCTCGCCAGGCGGTCGAGGTTGGGTGTGACGGTGTGGCGGCGCGGGCCGAGGAGGCGGTCCGATCGGCCGCAGTCGATCACGATCAGCAGGATGTTGGGGTGCGTGGCGGTCATCGTCACCTTACGGACAGTGGGCGGGGCCCACCTTACGAGACCTACAACGTTCCATTTCCGGAGGACGTGGCCCTGACACCCATCGTGATACGCATTCCGACTTGTCTACGCCGTCTTCTGCAGGGGCTTTCGCGTCGCGTGGCCCAGTTCCCAGCCCTTTTCGAAGGCCTTGCGGTTCAGCTCCACGTACTGCTCGCCCTTGCGGAGGCTGGATTCCTTGACCGCGTCCAGGGCCTTGTCGCGGTCGATCAGCCGCTCGCGGCCGAGCATCGCGCCGAACATCACCACGTTGGCGGCCTGGACGTCGCCTAAATCCAGGGCGATCTGGTTGGCGGGGATCTCGATCACGCCGTCGCAGGCGGCCGAGGCCATCGAGGAGTTCACGAAGGCGATCTTGCCGACGCGGAGGCGCGGCAGGAATCGGTCGGCGCTCGGCTGATTCATCAGGACCATCACGTCGGGGAAGTCGACCACGGGGGTGGCGATCGGCTCATCCGAGAGCTTTATGTTGCAGTAGCTGGTACCGCTGCGGACCTCCGCGCCGTAGGTCGGCAGGAACGTCACGTAGGGGTACTCGTCGATCGCGAGCTTGGCCAACATCTTGCCGATGAACATCAGGCCCTGGCCGCCGGAACCGGAGAAGATCATCTCATAGTTTCGCATCGCGCTGCTCCGTAGCCGGCTCCCGGAAGACCTTCACCGGGAAGTAGGCGGCGACATTCTTGCGGACGTGCTCCATGGCGGCCTTGGGGTCGAGCCGCATGTAGACCGGGCAGGGCGAGAGGACCTCCACCAGGCTGAAGCCCAGCCCCTGCAGCTGGCACTGGAAGGCCTTCTTGAGCAGCTGCTTGGTCTTGCGGACGTTGGCGGGTCCATCCAGGATGGTGCGGGCGATGAACGACGGGCCCTCCAGGGTGTTGAGCAGTTCGCAGACCCGGACCGGGTGGCCCATCGTCGTCACGTCCCGGCCGTTCGGACAGGTCGAGGCCTTCTGGCCGGGCAGGGTCGTCGGCGCCATCTGCCCGCCGGTCATGCCGTAGACGGTGTTGTTGATGAAAATCGTGGTGTAGTTCTCGCCGCGGTTGGCGGCGTGGATGATCTCAGCCGTGCCGATGGAGGCCAGGTCGCCATCGCCCTGGTAGGCAAAGACGAAGGTGTCGGGGCGGGCCCGCTTGATGCCGGTGGCAACGGCGGGGGCGCGGCCGTGGGCGGACTCCGAGAAGTCGACATCGAGGTAGTCGTAGGCGGTGACGGAGCAGCCGACGGGGGCGACGGCGATGGTCCGCTCGCGGAGGTCGAACTCGTCGATCAGTTCGGCGATGAGTTTGTGGACGATGCCGTGCCCGCAGCCCGGGCAGTAGAACATGTCCATCTCGAGCAGGCTTTTGGGCCTGGTGTATAACGCCGTTTCGGGCATATGCTTCTCTCCTACAGTTTCGCGGCGATCTTGCGAATCTGCTCATGCACCTCCGCGATGGAGGGCACTCCGCCGCCGACACGGCCGAAGAAGTGCACCGGCACCTTGCCTTCGACCGCGAGGCGGACGTCCTCGACCATCTGCCCCGGGCTCAGTTCAACCGTCAGGACGGCCCTGACCCGGCCCAGCAGTGATCGGATTTGCCCGGTCGGGAACGGCCACAGCGTGATGGGCCGCAGCATCCCGACGGCGACGCCTTCCTTGCGGGCCAGGGAGATCGCCCCGCCGGCCAGGCGGGCGGAGGTCCCGTAGGCGACGACCATGATCTTGGCGTCGTCGAGCCGGCTCGCCTCGCAGCGGACCTCGTGCTTTTCGATCTCGGCGTACTTGGCATGGAGGTGCTTGTTGTGGACCTCCAGCAGGCCGGCGCGCGGCAGGTACGAGCGGACGATATTGTGCGGGCGGCCCTTGGCGCCGGTCAGCGCCCAGGGCTTTTCCGGCGGGCAAGGGGCCGGGTCGTTCAGGGCCACCGGCTCCATCATCTGGCCCAGCTGCCCGTCCGACAGGATCAGCACCGGCGTGCGGTACTTGTCAGCGAGGTCGAAGGCCAGGGTCGGCTGGTCGTACATTTCCTGGGCGTTGCAGGGGGCCAGGACGATCGTGCGGTATCCGCCGTGCCCGCCGCCGCGGGTAGCCTGCCAGTAGTCCGACTGGGACGGCTCGATGCTGCCCAGGCCCGGGCCGGCCCGCTGGACGTTAACGATCAGAGCGGGCAGTTCGGCGCCGGCCAGGTAGGAGATGCCTTCCTGCTTGAGGCTGATGCCCGGGGAGGACGACGAGGTCATGGCCCGTTTGCCGGCCGCCGCGGCGCCGTAAACCATGTTGATCGCGGCCACCTCGCTCTCGGCCTGGACGAACACGCGTTTGAGTTTCGGCATGTTCACGGCCATGTAGGTGGTCAGTTCGTTCTGGGGGGTGATCGGGTACCCGAAGTAGCATTCGCAGCCTGCGCGGATCGCCCCCTCGGCCAGGGCCTCGTTACCAGCCGTGAGCACTCGCTTGGCCATCGCTTGCTTTACCCCTCTATCCTGTAGAGTTCGATCGCGGCATCGGGGCACATCAGGGCGCAGGCCATGCAGCCGATGCATTGGTCCGGCCGCGCGCACTCGGCGAAGGTCACGCCCCTGGTGTTGAGCCGGTCGGTCGTCATCTCCAGCACGTCCTTGGGGCAGAAGTCCACGCACAGGCGACAACCCTTACAGCGGTTGGCGTCGATCTGGACCCGGAACTTTCTGGCGGTCTGTGTCGTTGCCATGGTCAGTAGGTTTTCACCTCGCGCCAGCCGCAATGGGCATCCAGGGCGGCGGCAGCCAGGGCCTCCATCTCGCTATTGCGTATGATAGCAAAAACCGGGGCGATGAAGCGCACCCGGGCCTTGAGCCTCTTACGAAAGATAGGACCACGAACGACGCCCCCCGTCAAGACGACCGCGTCGACCTTGCCGGAAAGCGCAGCAGCCATGGCGCCGATGGACTTAGCGACCTGGTAGATGAAAGCATCGTAGACCACGGCGAAGCGGCTGTCCCCGGCGGCCACTTTCTCCTCAATCAGGCGGCAGTCGTTGGTCCCGAGGTGGGCGAGCAGCCCGCCGCTACGGGTGATGAACTTCTGGACCCGGGCGGGGGTCATATTCCGCTCGTGGCAGTAGCGATAGAACGGCAGGAACGGCACCGCGCCGGTCCGCTCGGGGCTAAAAGGCCCTTCGCCGTCCAGGGCGTTGTTGACGTTGACGACGCGGCCCTTCTCGTGCGCGCCGATGGTGATCCCGCCGCCCAGGTGGGCGACGATCAGGTTGCACCGCTCGTAGGGCTTGCCGAGCCGGGCGGCGGCCTTGGCGGCGACCGCCTTCTGGCTGAGTGCGTGGAAGATGCTGCGGCGCGGCACGTGCGGGTGGCCGGTGATCCGGGCTACGTCGGACAGCTCGTCCACGACGACCGGGTTGGCGATGTACGCGGGCTTGCTGAGAGGCCGGGCCAGTTCGCTGGCCAGGATCGCCCCGAGGTTGGAGGCGTGTTCGCCGTAACGGCAGCTCCGCAGGTCGGCCAGCATCGCGTCATTGATGGTGTAGACGCCGCTGGCCAGGGGGTGCAGCAAGCCGCCGCGGCCGATGAAAACATCCACCGCCCGCGGCTGGACGCCATTCTCTCGGAAAAAACCCAGCAGGGCGTCGCGGCGGTAACCGGCCTGGGCATTGATGCAGTCGAAACCGGCCAGGGCCTTGGCACCGTGCTTCAGTTCGGTCTCCAAGCGGCAGCGCTTCCCCCGGAACACCGCGATCTTCGTACTGGTCGAGCCGGGGTTAATAACCAATATTGTCGGCTGGCTGCTTGTCATTCACATTCTCTCGCCGGTGCTCGGCGCTCGATGATGCCCAGGGCGATCGAGTTCAGCTTGGTCCGCATGCTGTCGGCCCGGCTGGTGACGATCAGCGGGACCGTCGCGCCCATCACCACCGATGCCAGCACCGGGTTGCACCAGAGCAGCAGGGCCTTGTACAGCACGTTGCCCATGCCGATGTCGTGCATGACGATCACGTCGGCCCGGCCGGCCACCTCGCCCTTGACGCCCTTGATCCTGGCGGCCTCGGGGGACAGGGCAACGTCCAACGAATAGGGCCCCTCCACCACGCAGTCGGGGATCTGGCCGGTGCGGTACATCTCGGTGATGGAGTTGGCCTCGGCCGTCGACTTGACGTTGGGGTCGTTGGCCTCTTCGACGAAGGAGAGCATCGCCACCTTGGGCCGGGTGTTGCCCAGGACGTGGGCGACGTCCACTGCGTTCAGGAGGATGTGCATCTTCTTGTCGAGGTCTGGCTGCACGTTCACGCCGGCATCGGTAATGATCATGATGCGGATCTCGCCGGGGATGTTGAAGACCCCGACGTGACTGAGGATCCGCCCGGTCCTGAACCCATACTCGCGGGTCAGGACGCCCTTGAGGAAGATGCGGGTGCTGACGGAGCCCTTGAAGAGGAGTTCCGCCTGGCCGGTCGTCACGACCTGACACGCCTTGTGCATCGCCTCGGCTGGGTCGGGGATGTCGTAGATCTGGAATGGGGCCAGGTCGATCTCGAGCTCCCCGGCTGCCTGGCGGATCTTGCCGGCATCGCCGATCAGGACGCTCTCAACCAACCCGTCTTTCAATGCCACGTCGGCGGTTTCTAACGCCGAGCCGCTCTCCGCTCCTGCCACAGCCATCCGGTATTGTTTACCGGTTTGCTTGGCAAGAGATAGAATCTCTTCCACGCGAGTGATCATTCGGGGACCTCAAAAGTTGGTTCACAACCCTGATCTTCCAGGTCTGCAGTTGACCTGGCCCCAGTGTTTGTATTCCCTGTATACTAGTGTCGGCTAGTGGATTCTGCAAATCATAACGCAATCCTTGACCGGCCGGCCGCATTCCGTACGATTGTCCTGGACGTGAGCAACCGGAAATATCAGATGTAAGCCTTGTGTCTCCGGCCGATTGCATGACTGTGGATCTACATGGCCCCTGAGTCGCCTTCATCCGGTATCGTCGTGGACATCCGCCAGCAGGGCGACGGTCGCCTGCTACTGTCGCTGGCCGGGACCCTGGACTCCCGCACGCTGCCGGAGGCCTGGAGCCGGACGGTCGAGCCGACCCGGCGGGCGCAGGCTCGCCATCTTACGATCGACGGAGGCAAGCTGACCCGCTGCGACGGGGCGGGGCTGGGCCTGTTCGCGGAGCTGCGGCGGCTGGTCAGCACGGCCGGCGGGCAGGTCGAGTTCGTAGGGCTCACAGGCGACCTGCAGCGGCTGCTGGAGATGTCACTGCTGGAGGACCCGCAGGTGCGCGGGCTCGAGCCGCCACAGCCCCCCGGCATGGTGGCCCATGCTGGCCGGGCGACCTGGCTCCTGCTGCAGGACATGTACCAGATCGTGGCGTTCGTGGGGGAGCTGACAGCCGGCCTGGCCTGGGCGATCCTGCACCCGATACGCGTCCGCCGGGGCGAGATGGTGGAGGTCGCCGAGAAGGCCGGGGCCAACGCCCTGCCGGTAGTCGGGCTGCTGGGGTTGTTGATGGGGGTGATCCTGGCGTTCCAGACCGCCGACCCATTCGGCGCTACGGTGCGCAGCCGCTGATTCCCACGCTGGTTTCCATCGCGTCGGTGCGGGAGATGAGCGCGCTGATCACCGGCGGTGATCCTGGCGGGCCGGTCGGGGGCGGCCTTCGCCGCCGAGATCGGCACGATGAAGGTTACGGAGGAACTCAGCGCCCTCAAGACGATGGGGCTCGAGCCGATGCAGTTCCTGGTGGTGCCGCGGGTGCTGGCGGCCCTATTCGTCATGCCGCTGCTGACGGTGTTCAACTTCGCGATGAGCATGGTGGGCGGCTATATCGTCATGGGTAGCCTGGGCTACTCCGTAAGCTTCTACGTCAACCAGGTCCGCGCAGCCGTCACGGTCAGGGATTTCCTGGGCGGCATCTTCAAGTCGCTGGTTTTTGCGATGATCGTTGCCGGGGTCGGCTGCCTGCGGGGTACCCAGACGCAGAGCGGCCCGGGCGCGGTAGGCGACAGCACGACCCGCGCGGTGGTGGCCGGGATCGTCCTGACCATCGTGGCTGACGCCGTGCTGGGCGTCCTTTACTACAACCTGGGGATTTGAGCCTGCCATGAGCCCGCCGCCCATCATCCAGGTCGAAAAGTTCAGTGGCGCCTACGAAGGCAAGGTGGTCGTCCAGGACCTGACCTTCGACGTACAGGCCGGGGAGATCTTCGTGATCGCCGGCGACAGCGGCAGCGGCAAGAGCACCGTGCTCAAGCACATGATCGGCCTGTACGAACCCGCCGCCGGACGGATCCTCATCGACGGCCATGACATGCACGCCGCCAGCCGCTCCGAGCGCCGGCAGCTGCTGCGGACGTTCGGGGTGGCCTTTCAGAACGGGGCCCTGTTCGGCAACATGACGGTCCTGGAGAACGTCTGCCTGCCGATGGAGGAGTTCACCGACCTGCCGGCCGAGGCCCGCGCAATGATCGCCCTAACCAAGCTCAAACTGGTCGGCCTGGAACACGCCGCGCAGAAGCTGCCCTCGGAACTCAGCGGCGGCATGCAGAAGCGGGCGGCGATCGCCCGGGCGATGGCCCTGGACCCGGCCATCGTTTTCCTGGATGAGCCCTCGGCGGGGCTGGACCCGATCACCTCGGCCGACCTGGACCAGCTGATCGTAGCCATCAACAGGCTCCTCGGGATGACGTTCGTGGTGGTCACGCACGAGTTGCCGAGCATCTTCACGATCGCCAGCCGGTGCTTGTGTTGGACGCGTCCGTCCGGACAATGGTGGCCCTGGGCGATCCCGCGAGCCTGCGGGATGCCAGCCCCAATGCCTGGGTGCGGGCCTTCTTCAACCGCCAGGCCACCGCCGGCCCCGAAGGCCCGGCGGGTCCGACTTCAGAGGTGCAGAATGGCTCGTGAGGTCAGTTACTTCAAACTCGGCCTGTTCGTGATCAGCGGGGTGGCCCTGCTGGTGCTCGGAGTGATCGTCTTCGGGGCGGCCGCATACTTCCACGAGACCGTCACCGTGGAGACAGCCGTGCCCGAGTCGGTCGAAGGGCTCGATGCCGGCGCGTCGGTCAAGTACCAGGGCGTCACCGTCGGCAAGCTCAAGAAGATCCAGCTGGCCCTGTGGCCGTACCGCACGGGCGACCCCGAGAAGGACCTGGCCATCACCAAGTACGTCGTGCTGGACATGGACCTGCGGCGGGACATGATGCCCTCGGAAAGCATGCCTGACTTCGAGGCCGGCATTCGCAAGGCGGTCGAGTCCGGCCTGCGGGCGCGGATTGCCTCCTCGGGCCTGGCGGGTCCGGCGTACATCGAACTAGTCTATCTCACGCCGGAACAGTTTCCCGTGCCGAAGATCGAGTGGGAGCCCCGATACCTGTACATCCCCTCGGCCCCCAGCATCATGACCCAGGTCGTCAGCGGCGTGCAGGCCCTGGCTGACACCCTCCAGAAGGTCCGCCTGGCCGAACTCGTCGACCACGTGGACATGCTGGCTACGCAGCTCAGCAAGACCGTCGACGAACTGCAGGTCCCGGTCCTGCGCGACAAGGCGATCGCGCTGTTCGACCAGGCCAACGACTCCGCTGGCCGGCTCAAGAGCATCCTGGCCAACCCCGGCATTGATGCGACGCTGAACAACCTGTCGGACACCTCCGCGAGCCTGAAGGCCTACATGGGCGGCGACCAGGTGAAGACCTTTGTGAACGACTTGCCGGCGATCTCGGCCCGGCTGCGGACCTCGGCCGAGCGGATCGACCAGACGCTGGCCAGCCCGCAGTTCCAGCAGATCATCGACGGGCTGAGCACGACCGCGACCAGCGCAGGTCCAGCCGCGGTGGAGCTGCGACGGGTCCTGCGGCAGCTCAGCGACGTGCTCACCTCGCAGGGGCAGGACATCCAGTCGATCGTGATCAACCTCCGCAAGTTCGCGGAAGATGCCGCGGACGTGGCCGCGGACGCCAGGAACAACCCCTCCCGGGTGCTCTTCGGCGCGCCGCCGCCCCGGACCCGGCCAGGAGGTGGCAAATGATGGGGTTCCGGAAGAGAAACAGCCGGGGTGTCACGGTCCTGTGGACCGCGAAGCGGGACCAGGGCCGGGCCGCGTCACACGCGATGGCCATGCTCAGCCTGGGCGTCACGTTTGCCGCCCTCCTCGGCGCGGCCGGCTGCACCAGCCTGACCCAGCCGTATCCGCAGAAGAACCTCTACACCCTCTCCGCGGGCCAGCCGGTCCAGGTTGGCGGCCCGAGGCGCCTCACGCTTCGCGTCCAGCCGGTCCGCATCGCCACCCCGTACAACAGCCGGACCTTCGTCTACAAGAGCGGCCCAAACGCCTATACCATCGACTACTACAATGGCTTCCTGACCGACCCCGATCGGCTGCTGACGGGGGAACTCATCAGCTGGCTGGAGACCTCGGGGCCGTTCGCGATCGTGCTCGGCAGCAGCGGGGCCGACTACGACCTGAGTTTGGAGACGAACGTCACGGCGCTCTACGGCGACTACTCCGTTAAGACAGCCTCCAAAGGCCGTCATCGAGGCGAGGTTCGTATTGGTCAAGGAGCAGGCGGCTGCCTACAAGGTGGTCTTCCAGGAGGTCCTCCAGGAGAGCCAACCGCTGCCTGGCGACCGGTCAGAGCAACTCGTCGATGGCCTCGGCCAGGCGTACCGCCGGATGCTTGAGAAACTCGCCGCCGACCTGCGGACGGTGGTCGCACCGGCGTCGCAGGCGGCGGAGTCGAGGCCGGCAACGTAGCGTTCGGCGGAGTGGGCCTTTCGTCTCGTTCGCAGTCCCGGCTTGGACCCGGCGCCGTCGTACAAGCCCCCTGCGCAGCCCCGAGTCGTCCGAGGGGCGCACGAGGTACCCCGCGAAGGGAATGCAGTCTGCCGGCGCCTGATTCCCGGGGCATCGGCGACGCCGCAGCTCCGGGGCGGACACTACAACAGCGTTGACAACGCCGGCGCCTTATGGCATCTATAAGGCGGCATTTCGATCTGACGCAGAATTCGCCAGGGGGCCAGGGAAGGCTTGTGTATGAGACAAGGCATTCGGCCCGTTTGGGTCGCCGGGACCGGGTCGTTCCTGCCGAATGACCCCGTGCCGAACGAACGACTGGATGAGATCCTGGGGCCCTTGCGGGACGCCCCGGCCCGTGTGCAGTCGTTCATTCAGAACGTCGGCCCGAAAATACTCGCCGGGACGGGCGTCCGGTTCCGTCATTTTGCCGTCGATCCCGCCACGCGGAACCTCACCCACACGAATGCCACCCTCGGCGCCGAGGCAGGCCGGCTGGCGCTGGCACGGGCAGGCCGTGGTCCGCAGGACGTGGACCTGCTGATCTGCTCGAGCCCCAGCTACGACTACTCCACGCCGCCGACCTCCACGCTGATCCAGCAGCACTTGGGCATCGAGCAATGCGGGGAGATGGAGATCCACTCCAACTGCTCCGGGGTCGGCAAGGCCATGCAGGTGGCCTTCGATGCCCTGCGGCTCGGCCGATACAAGGTGGCGTTGGTCGTCTACTCGCAGATCTCCAGTGTGTACCTGCGAGCCTGCTATATCAACCAGCCGCAGATGACCAAGACGCAGGCGGCCCTGCGGTACATTCTGGCCGACGGCGCGGGCGCGGTCGTGCTGGAGTCCGGTGAGCCGGGCGGCGACGGCTCGACGGCCCACGAGGTCCTGGGGACCTACATCGAATCGGTCGGCTCGAAGCGGGCGCCAGGCATGATCGCGGGAGGCGGCCTGGCGGACCTGGTTGCCTCTGAGCGGCAGATTCCGGCCATGCACGAAGCCGGTCAGCACCACCTCGAGCAGGACTTCCGGGCGGTGAACTTTGAGGCGGTGGATTTTCTGGTGGCCGGGGCGCTTTGCGCACTCAAGTCCCTGGAGATCGAACCATCGACCATAGACCACTACGTCTACTCGGTCCCCGGCAAGCACATGTACGAGGGCGGCCTGGAGAAGGTGACGGTCCCGTTCGGGGTGACGGCCGAGCGGGTGAAGTTCCGCGCGGAGAACACCGGCTACTGCGGCGGGGCGTCGGTCCTGCTGCACTTCGACGAGATGGCTCGCTGCGGGGAGCTTTGCCCGGGGCAGAAGGCCATGGTCTACTCGGTCGAGTCGAGCAAGTGGATGTCCGGCGGCTTTGTGGTGCGGTGGTAGATGCAGATTCCTGGAGAGCCATCCGGTCAGCACGCGGCGGGGGGCTGGTTGACCCGCGGGCTGCGGCGCATTCCCCTTCGGCTCCGCATCCTGTCACATGGCGGGATGCTGGTGCTCGGCGTGCTCATCGGCCTTGCGTGGCTGGCGTACCAGGTGGACGGCGCCCGGCCCGACTGGCACTTCGAGGCCGGCTGGTTTCGCCTGGTGGGGGTGGCGATCTTCGCCGGATTCGCGGCCCTGTACGTCTACTGCGCCTACCAGTTGACCCAGCGTGGCCGGGGAGGATACATCGAGTTCGATCCGCCGACCCTGCTCGTCGCCGAGGGACCGTACCGCCGGGTCCGCAATCCCGTGGCCGGCTGCGTGGTGGGGATGCTCCTGGGCGAGGCGATCGCGTTGTCCTCGACGGGTGTGCTGCTGCTGTTTGCCGTCGCGCTGCCGCTGGCGCACTGCGCAGGTGGTCTTGCTGGAAGAGCCGCTTTTGCGCAAGCGGTTCGGCAAGCCCTACGAGCAGTACCTGCGACGCGTGCCCCGGTGGCTGCCGAGATGGAGGGTCTGATATCCCTTCGATGAGGTGTGCGCCGCCCACCGTCGTCGGGGTGTTTACGGGGCGGACCCGCCCGCTGTGGGGCTTCGGTTCGGCGAGGTGGCTGGTGACTGGGCACCATCGTTCGCGTCTTCCTTTGTCAGGTCCTTGCCAGCCAGCAGCGCATCGATCGCGGCGCTGATCCTGGTGTCGCTGCCTTTGCCCCAGAAGACCTGGACAAACTGCACCGTGCCATCCTTGCCGATGATGACCGTATGCGGCAGTTTCTTCACGCCGTACACCTTGCCGGCGTTGTCGGCGGTGTCCACAGCCACGGGAATCTGCCCTATCATATGGCTGGCTTCCTTCCGGACCGCCTCCAGTTGGCCGCCCAGGTTGACCGCGTAGACGTCCACGCCCTTGCCGCGATACTGTTGGGCGATCCGGGCCAGGTCCGGCAGGCTGCCGTCGCCCTGGGTCCATCGTGTGTTCCAGAACCCCAGCACCACGACGTGGTCCTTGAGCCTGTTGAGGACCAGGGCCCGGCCGTCCAGCGTCGGGGCGACGACGCTCGGCGCGGGTTTGCCGCGGAGGGAGTAGGCTGCGCCGAACATCAGTTCGTTGAGATCGAACGATTTGGCCGGCTTCGCATCGGCTGGGGGATGAATGCGGAAGGCGTCCTCCGGCGGGGCGGCATCGATCATCCACGGGCCGTATGTCGTGACGAACTCGGGCGGGCCGGGCTCGGGGACGATGGATTTCTGGCCCGACGCGCTGATGCGGTACATCATGTGGGTAACCACGCTCTTGCGGAGCAGGGGCTTGTGGCGGGCGTCGATATAGAGGTCGTGGTCGTAAGCAGCCCCACTCACGAAGGCCAGGTGATGGCACGGGACGCCTTCGACGGACTCGACCCCCTTGTAGGACACCTGGGCGGTGCCGCGCAGGCTGCGGTATACCTCTTCGCCCGTGGCACAGAACAGTCCTCCCACGCCCCCACCGGGCTGGCCGACGTACCAGTTGGGGATCTTGTCGATCGACTTGTAGGCCTCCTCGATCACGTACTTCTTGAGCACGGGCATGTACGTGTAGAGGCTCTTGCCGTCACAGATGATCGTGCAGCTCTCGTAAGTGGTCTTCTGGACGATCGCGACGCGGTCCGGCTTGTGCACAGCCACGCTGTATTTCATCGTCTGCTGCTGCGTGCCCTTCAGCGTGGTCATCTGGGCGGTGACGGCTGCCTCGAACGAGAACGCCTGCATGCTGTTGATCTGGTCGGCGACTTTGTGCAGGATCTCGTCTGCCTTAGGGTCGATGCCGGCTGTGGGCGGCAGGGCCGCCAGGCAGACCGAGGCCAGGGACAACACGCCTGCGGCCACGATGAAGGCTGCCTGGAAGGAACGTTTCATACCGGACTCCTTGGTATGCGGGGGCGGCGAGTGGCGCTGCGCAGGCCGCCAACCCTACGCGTGCGACTCATGCGGCAGTCGATCCTGGATAAGACGCAGAAGCTGCATCACGGTCCCGCCCTGCCGGGCAAGCGCCATCACCTGGTCTACATCCAGCTGCACCCGACACTCGCGCTGGACATCCCCGACGAACTCCTCGAATGCAAAGCCGTTCATGAGTAGCGGGCACCAGTGGTTTGTATTCCGTCGCCGTCACCGCACCAGACCCCTGGACCACGACATGCCGCCCCGCAGCTCGCCGGTTCACCTGACCTATTGGCCCGTCTTGGGGGGCACCGCAGGTCCCGTTTCACTCTTGGCGGCATGTTGCTCCAGGCGCATCTCCTCCGTCCTTTTGCGCCAATACTCCAGTTCCTGCTCGGGCGTCATGTCCTTGACAATACTGTAGACATGTTCAGCTCCGCGGCGCTTCATCTCGACGCAATCAAACGGTCTAGTCTTCATTGGCAATCACCTCCTCAGGGGAATGAATCGTGATGGGGGCAAATCCCAGGCTCTGGTTAATCCCATTGTAGAGCAGGATTTTCTGAAAGTGGACGATGTGCTGGAAGTTCCAGCTGACAATCGCACGGCAAGCGCTGACGGTCGCCACAGCCACGTGAAGTGCGTCGGCGTTCCACTTCGCGGAGACAATCCCTGCGTCTAGGTAGGCCTGTGCAGCCGGATGGATTCTTCAGTGAGTTCGACCACTTCCGCAAGTCGTTGGTAGTCGGCGAAGAGTTTCTTGACTTGCTCCGGCGCTTGCTCGACCTCTGCACGCACAAGGGCCGATATGACGAGTCGAAACCGAGCCCGCCTCACCAAGTCGAAGAACTCGCGGCTCGCCTCGGTGAAATGGGCGTCGAACACGCCGCCATGGACCGAAGTATCGGCGTACACGCGGATCGGATGAGTAGAGGCCGTTGCCATGATTCAGCATTCCTGTCCAATACTGACCATATTATACCCGCTGCTGCGGGCGGGCCTGAATCACCCAAGCCTGAGTCTCTGTGGCCCTAGCCAAACAACTCTTCCGGCTGCGCCTGGTCCATCGAAAACGCCCGCAGGCGGATCGAGAAGCGGAACGGCTCCGGCTGGATGCGGTGGGGCTCCCAGGTGGCGGGGCCGCAGTCTGCCGCTGCCCAGGCCGCACTGGCGATGGTCCAGGCTCAGCGTGATCTGGTCGCGGATCTCGAGCTTGTTCGTGTGTTTGGCGTCGGCGAGGTCCCGAGTCGTGAAGTAGTGCGCCGAGAAGTTCAGCAGCGGCAGGCCCTGGGCGTAGAGCCCGACGCCGCGCTCGTTGGTCAGGGCGAGCCACCGCACGTCCTCGCGGTTGCCGTTCTCCTGCGGGTAGACGTACGGCGTGTACAGGTCGGCTACCGTGCTCGCATAGCGGCCGACCAGCGCGGCCTGCTTGCTGTCGACGTAGGACTCGCCGGGGCCCCGGCCGTACCAGGCCACGTTCTCCAGGTCCATCGGCAGGGTCATTTGCAGGCCGATCCGGGGCAGATGCGGCCAGGTACCCTGCGGCGTGCCAGTCGACGATCAGCACGACGTTGCCGGTGTTGTGGATCGTGTACTCGTAGTCGCAGAGCCAGCCGATCCGCAGGACCGGCGGGGCAACGCGGCTCTGGACGCGGATGACCAGCTTCTGGGCCGACTTCTCGCGGACCTCGCAGGCGATCGTGTGGTGCTGCAGGGCATCGAGCCTCGCCTCGCGCCAGAGCCTCAGGAACGGTCCGAACCGGTCGTTGTCGATAGGGGCGCGCCAGAGGTTCAGGCGCGGACCGGCCTCGATGAGCGACTTGCCCTGGTATGTCCAGTCCGAGAGGAGGCCGTAGACCTTGTCGAAGACCAGTTGGAAATCGTCGCCGAAGATCGCGACGGCGTTCCTGTCGTCCTCGACGTCCAGGCCCGCAGCCGGCCGGGAGGCGATCGCAAAGGCCTTCGGCTCGTCAAAGGGCACGGCCACCTGGGCGGTAGCCACCGCGTGGCCCGCCTGCGCCCAGAAGGTGTCGGCCTTGAGGGTGAACCGCAGATTCAGGAGGTACTCCTTGCCCGCAGGATTGCGCGGCTGCTCAAGAGGCACGCGGACCTCGGCGCTCTTGCCGGGCCGGGATGTTCGGCGAGGGCAGCTGCCCGCCCTGCACCGCCTTACCATCCTCCAGGAGGCTCCACTGGACGGCCAGGTGCTCCAGCGAGACGAAATCATAGCGGTTGGTCACCCGCAGCAGTCCCTTGGATGCGTCCACCGCCTCGACGGCCACGGGCTCACAGTACTTCTTGTACTCGATCAGGCCGGGCGAGGGCGTGCGGTCCGGGAAGACCAGGCCGTCGCACACGAAGTTGGTGTCGTTGGGCTCGTCGCCGAAGTCGCCGCCGTAGGCGTACCACTCCGTGCCGTCCTCGTCGACCATCCGGATGCCGTGGTCGGCCCACTCCCACACGAACCCGCCCTGCACGCGCGGATTGGAGAGGAACAGGTCCCAGTACTCCTTGAACACACCGGGACCGTTGCCCATCGCGTGGGCGTACTCGCACAGGATGACCGGCCGCTGGTGATTCCACTTGGCCGCCAGGTCGGCAAGCATCTGCGGCGTGGCGTACATCCGCGAGCAGACGTCCACGATCTTGTCGTCCGTGTCGCGTTCGTAGTGAATCAGCCGGGTGTTGTCGCGCTGCCTGGCCCAGGCGGTCATCGCCTCGTGGTTGACCCCGAAGCCGGACTCGTTGCCCAGGGACCAAATCAGGATGCTCGGGTGGTTCTTGTACGCCTCGACCATCCGTTGCATCCGGTCGACGAACGCCGCCTGCCAGTCCGGGTACATCGAGATGTTGTCCTTGTAGCCGAAGCCGTGCGTCTCGATGTCGGTCTCGGCGATCAGGTACAGGCCGTACTCGTCGCAGAGGTCGTAGAACCGGGGGTCGTTGGGGTAGTGGCTGGTCCGCACGGCGTTGATGTTGTGCCGCTTCATGGTCAGCACGTCGCGGAGCATGGCTTCGTACGAGACCGCGCGGCCCGTGTCCGGGTCCGTGTCGTGCCGGTTCACACCCCGAAAGATGATGTGCCGGCCGTTCACCAGAATGCAGCCATCCTTGATCTCGACCTTGCGGAAGCCCACCCGCACGCTGGAGGCGTCCACGACCTTGCCGGCTGCGTCGCGGACGCTCAACACCAAATGGTACAGGTACGGCGTCTCGGCCGTCCACTTCCGCGGGTCCTTGACAGCGGCCTTGAGCGCTACGGTTGCCTGCTGACCGGCCGCCACATCCAACCGGGTTGTCAACGGCTTATCCAGCACCGGCTTGCCGTCGGCATCGAGCACCGTGCAGGAGAGGCTGTATCCGCTTGCCCCCCCCTGCCCCGTGTTGCGGACGACTGCCTCGACCGAGAGCGTTGCGTCCTTGCAGGCTGCATCCAGATCGGTCTTGACGAAGGTGTCGAACAGGTGGACCGGCGGAAGCGCCGTCAGGTAGACGTCCCGGAAGATGCCGGAGAGCCACCACATGTCCTGGTCTTCGAGGTAGGTCCCATCGGACCATTGGAGCACCTCGACAGCCAGCACGTTCTCGCCGGGCTGCAGGGCATCGGTGATATCGAACTCGGCTGGCAGACGGCTGCCCTTGGTGAAGCCGATCTTCCTGCCGTTGACCCACACGTAGAAGGCCGAATCCACGCCGCGGAAGTTGATCAGGACCCGCCGGCCGCGCAGCTGTCCGGTACGCTGAAGACCCGGCGGTAGCAGCCGGTGGGGTTCTCCGTCGGCACGCGGGGTGGGTCGACCGGGAAGGGGTACATGACGTTGGTGTAGTGCGGCCGGCCGTAGCCGTGCATCTGCCAGCAGCACGGCACGTCCAGGTCATCCCAGCCGGCCTCGTCGAAATCAGGCTGGACGAAGGTCTCCTCGACCAGCGCCGGGGCCGGATAGTATTGGAACTTCCAGGTGCCGTTGAGCAGTTGGAAGTATGCCGAGGCCGCCCGCGTCCCCGCAGCCGCGGCGGACTCATCCTCAAACGGCAGCAGTTCCGCCCTGGCCACGAGACGATTGATGCCGGTTACCGCCTGATTCTCCCAGTCGTGGTTTGCCATGGATTCCATCCGTCCCCAAAAGCCAAGCGAGGCAGGATCCGGCGAATCGGACCTGCCTCGACTTGAATTCCCATTTAATTGTTGGGCCTACTTGAGGCCTAGGGAGTCGAACAAAGTGCTGAAGAAGGTTGCCAGGCCCGAGGTGTCGACACCGAGGAACTCCTTCAAGAGCAACAGCACGAGCCAAACGATCTGTGTCATGGTCCGTCTCCTATATTTCAGGCCACAAGACTTGCCCTACACCGGACGGGCGGAATGCTACGTTGGCCAGCCCATGTCTGTCAAGCGGGGGGGCGCTGATGCGCTGCTAGGGGTGGTGCCGCCTTGCAGGGTGTCTGCGGCACCGGCTGAGCCGGGGCGCGCACAGCTGGCAGCCGGGGCGTGTATCGTGCCAAGGACCTCTATTGACAAAACGACGGGCGGCCGGGGGCATCACGGACGCCGTCGTACCTTACAGAACCGTCCTGGACCCCAATCCGATCCATGGAATGCCAAGGCCTTTTCGCAGGCTCGGCGTATCCGGGACCGGGCCATCGCGGCTCCGCACTACCCGCTCTTAGTGTCGATGTACACACGATTTCGGGCATGGGGACCCTGAAGTTGGCACTGGGCCAACAAGATGGGCAAACTCTACGGCCTGCGCAGTATTGCCACGTGGAAATCAACAGGGATTTGTCCGGTTTTTCTTGGCAAAAGGGATTGAGATCCGTCCTTCGGCGAGGTATATTGTGTTTGTTCGGCCACCTTCTCGCCGAGGTGACTGCCGGGCAGGGGAAATCGAGATGCAGTGGTTATTCAGGGGGAAGCGGCATTATTGCCTGCTCATGCTGTTGATTGGGCTGGCTACGCCCGCGTTGCAGGCCAGTGTCCTGCCAAGCGGGATAGACCTGTGGTTCAGCACATCTGTACCCGCGGTCTCATTCGCGGGCATGCCCAAGTACCTGGGACCCGGCGCATCCTGAGCACGTCCGGCAAGGTCGTCGCCACGAACGCCCAGCTGCTGGCGGCCTTCCAGCCGACCTTCAGCGTACCGAGCGATCGCGGGCTGGATGCGATGGCCCTGGTGGGGACCACCGCCGATCCGACGATCATGTTCAGCACGAACCGCAGCTTCTACAGCAACGCGCTGAAGCAGACGATCGGCGATGGCGACCTGATCACCAACAAGGGACAGGTGCTGGCCACGAACGCACAGCTGCTGGCGGCCTTCAATCCGAAGGGGTCCAACTTCGGGCTGGACGCCGTCACCGTCCACAGCCTGAACGATGGGTCCGGGCCGGAATACTGGTTCAGCACGACCCGGAGTTTCTACTCGCAGGCTCTGGGGGCCTGGGTCAGTGCCGGCGACGTCCTGAGCAATCGCGGAACGATCATCGCCACGACATCCGACCTGGTGTCAGCCTTCAACCCGAAGGGCAATACGTCCTCGCTCGGCCTGGATTCGCTGTACGTCTCCCAGGAAGCAACGGGAGACGTCTTCTGGTTTAGCACGAACAAGGACTTCTACAGCAACAGCCTGAAGCAATGGATCCGTGCCGACGACCTGATCAGCAGCGATGGCACGGTCCTCATGACCCAGAAGGACTTCCTGAAGAAGTACGGGCTGGTCATCCCGATCTGTGGCGGCATGCACCTGGACGCCACGACGCTTGCGATACCGGTCAATCCGCCGGAACCGCCTCCGCCCAAGACGCCCGAGCCGGCCACGCTGGGCCTGGTGTTGATCGGCGGCCTGCTGGCACTGGCTCGACGCAAGCAATAACAATATTACCCTGTCGACGAGGCATCCTTCAGCCGCGCCAGTGTTAACAAACCATTGGCGCGGCTGCTCCCTTTCTATGCCCAACGGAAGCGGATCGGTACCTCGATGTCGGGGTGCAGGCTCTGCTTGACGGGGCAGGTCTGGGCGGCGTTCTCCAGCCGCTTGCGGTCTTCCGGCGAGACCGCGCCGGGCACGCGGACCTCCACCTCCAGCCGACCGATCCGGCGGGCCGGCTGGCTGGCCATCTCCTTGCGGACGATCATGCTCGCACCGGAAAGGTCGATGCCGTGGCGTTTGGCGACGATGCCCATGATGGTGAATACGCACGTGCCGAGGGCGGTGGCCACCAGGTCGGTCGGGGAGAAGGAGCGGCCCTGGCCCTGGTTGTCCACGGGGGCGTCGGTGGTCAGCGTCGTGCCGGACGGGCCGTGCGTGGCCCTGCACAGCAGATCGCCCGGGTAGTCGATTCTGATCTCAACCATTTGCCTGACTCCGCCATCGGGTCTTGCCGCCGTTCACAGCCGGATCTCCGCGATCAGATCGCGCAGGATCGACTCCAAGGCCTCGAAAGAATAGTGCTTCCTGGCGATCGCGAAGTTCCTCTCGCCGATCTCCTGCTTGCGCCGAGGGCTGCCAAGGATGGCGACGACCTCGTCGGCCGCTCTGTCCAGGGCCGATTGCGGCACCATGGGCAGTCCACGACTGTCGCGGCCGACGATCCGATCGCCGAGGGAGACAACGTCGAAACCCGCCTGCTGGAGATCGCTGCGCCAGACCGGATACTCGAACAACACCACCGGGAGCCTCGCAAAGACCGCCTCGATGAACTGGTTGCCCCAGCCTTCCCAGAGGCTCGGGTAGGTAACGAAATCAGCCAGGACGTAGCTGTCCCAGAGGGAGTAGATCTTTCGCCCATCGGGGGCGATTTCGCGGCTGTGCTTGACGTCATCGCCCACGTGCCGCATGTCCACGCCCTTCTCCTGTGCTCGCTGTTGCAGCGCGGACCAGTAATCTCCGGAGATGCCGATCGTCTCAATGATGCCGGCGCACAGGAGAATGATCCTGGAGTCAGACTGGAACCGCCCGCCGGCGGCCGTGGGGACGCCGACCAGCGCCTTGCGTCTGACGGGTTTGGCCAGTTCCGAGACCACGTCGATGGCCAGTTCGCTGCCCTTGCGATCCAGGATGCGGGTCGCCTGGAGAAACACCAGGTCGTTGGCGCCGATGTGGAAGGCCGAGCGGAAGTCGCGGTTGTAATCGTCGGCCACCCAAGCCGGCTGGGAGAAATCGAACACGTTGGGCACCACTCGGGCGTCGATGTTCTTGCGGCGTTTGAGTTCGCCCTGCGCGATGCGATTGATGACGACGTGGCGGACGTTGGGCAGTTTGACCGGGAAGTACCGGTCGTAGATGCTGGCCACGGTGTGGCACGTCGCCCGGACTTCGCCGCTGTCCTCGAAGTAGAAATCATGGCTGTGGATGATGCTGGGCATGCCTGTCCTGCGCATGACGCGGTGGAAGGCGATGGCTGCCGCGGGCTGGTAGCCGCCGGAGCAGAGGTTGTTCGGCACCAGCACGTCTATCTTCTCGTCCTCGATGAACCGCAGGAGCTTGGCCTCGATCACGTCGGCATGGTTGTAAATGTCCAGCTCCAGGTCCTGCTCCGTGGCGTAGTCCTTGAACTCGACGGTGCCGTTGCGCAGGATCTTCCAGGTCTTGGGATGCTGGGCATAGAGTTCGTCGATGACGTAGTTGGTCTTGACCTCCGGATTGCCGGAGCAGTAGCGGACCTTGTGGCCGAGTTTGTCGCGCAGGATGTGCCGCCACTTGTCGACCTCCAGGGACACCCCGTCGGTCCGGCCCAACCTGTTCTGAAAGAAGGCAAAGGTTGCCATGATCGTGCCTACTTCTGCTCCAGCCAGCCGTGCTTGCGGTTGCCGAAGGAATGGCCGACCAGCCCGGGGGCGGGCGCCGCCCAGCGGACCGCATTCTCGATCACCTTCAGCACGTTCTTGTCGAAGTAGCTGGGGTAGGTCTCGTGGCCCGGCTGGAAGTAGAAGATCCGGCCGGCCCCGCGGGTGTAGGTCAGGCCGCCGCGGAAGACCTCGCCGCCGGTGAAGCTGGCGATTAGGATCGTCTCATCGGGCTCGGGGATGTCGAAGAACTCGCCGTACATCTCCTCGTGCGGCAGGATGAAGTGGTCGTCGATGCCCTGGACGATGGGGTGGCCCGGGCGGCAGACCCAGTAGATCGCCTGGTCGCCGGCCTCGCGCCACTTGAGGTTGCAGGTGGTGCCCATGAGCTTGCGGAAGATCTTGGAGAAGTGGCCGCTGTGCAGCACGATCAGGCCCATGCCCTCGAGGACGCGGTTCTGCACCCGCTCGACGATCTTGTCGTCCACTTCCTTGTGGGCGGTGTGGCCCCACCAGGTCAGCACGTCGGTGGCGGCCAGGCGCTGCTCGGTCAGGCCGTGCTCGGGCTCATCGAGCGTGGCGGTGGCGACCTTGAGATCGCCCGCCTTGCGGAGGTGCTCGGCGATGGCCTCGTGCATGCCCTTGGGGTAGACCTTGGCGACCTCGGGATTCTTCTTCTCGTGACGGTACTCGTGCCAGACGGTAACGCGAATGGCCATGTCCTTGTGCTCCTTGGTTATTCAGGTAGTGCCAGCAACACCAGCACGATAGCCTCGGGATCGGGGCCGATCAAGTGCGCGGGGCCGGGGAATTCACAGGGATGGACAGGATGGAGCGAACGAGATCGTGCCGGAGGAGTTCGAGACGTCGATCGCGCTGGTCGCCCGGGTGATGGCCATCTACGGCGCTTCCGAGCAGAATGATCGAGCGGCAGGAGGAGATGTTCCGCAGCGAACACTACGAGGCCCTGCGCGCGGACGAGGCCCGCGCCCTGCGAAGCCCGGCCCTGCGCGAAATGCTGGCCCATGCCGATTTCGCCGAGGTCGCCCTGCCGGCGGAGTCGCACGCCTGCGGGCGGGACCTGAAGGCCCTGGACCTCCGCGGCCGAACGGGGGCGTCGATCCTGGGCATCAGCCGGGACCGACAGATCTTCGGCAACCCGGGGCCGGACTTTGTGATGCAGGCCGGGGACGTGGTGGGGGTGCTGGGGACGTCGGCGGAGGTGGGGGCGGGGAGGGAGTATCTGCTAAGGCGCGACAGAAGTGTTGAACTTTGACAAATGCCGGCAACAAGGTTCCCGAATGGTACCTGGAGGCCCTCCAATCGTTGTCCCCCGGACTTGACCTCCAGTTCGGGACCAGGACCGCGCTAGTCGCCGGAACTCCCTGCGGGAGCCGCTGCCACCGAGTCAGCAAGTGGGCGGAACGGGTGGGGAATTGACTTGGTTGGGTCCTTGACTGTGGTGCGTAAACACTCAGTGATCAGTTTCCGCAGTTTGGGAGCCCAGTCGGGATCTCGCACCTCGTACACGACAACTCTCAGGTGCCGAAGGTCGAACGGAATATCCTCGGTATTGGCGGACGTGAAGACAACGGGCTTCCTGCGCTGCGTGCGCTAAGCCGAGCTCATAGAACACGTTCGCATTCTTGCCGGTCAGATCCGCCATGAGGACCTTTGCCTTCGTGACTTGGTCCCATATCTGTTCGACTACGCTCCCGGTGCTGAACAATTCATCAGCTCTAACCGGGTCAAGTCCCGCATCCTTTATTGCCGGAACGTATATTTCCTGGTAGTAACGATCGAACCAACTCCCGAAGGGCATCATAACGAAGCAGGTATCAAGGAAGTCCCGCTGGCGGCGCTCCCTGTTGCCGGGGGCAGCTGTGACTGCGTCGTCGGGGCCGTGCGAAGGCGTGTCCGCGGACTCCGTTGCGGTTGTGGTTGTTTGAATATTGAAAGACTTCAAGAAGGCTATGTTGGCCCGGAAGGCCTTAGCAAAGACCTCAGCTCGGTCCCGAGGAATGTTGAACTGGCGTGTCAGGGTATTGATGAAATACTCATCCTCCGGGATCCGCTTGTTGCCGTAGAACTCATGAACTTTTCGGAACTCCTCGACATTCCTGAAGGCCTCCAACAGTGCCTTCTTGCGGTCCTCGGGCAAGCCCGGCGCCACCAAATCCTGCCCGATTCGCTCAAGTGCCACAGTTGCTGTGGCCCCGGTACCGGACACAAGACCGTACAGATATGAAGACTTCAGGAGGTCCAGGAACCTCCAGTCCGGCTTGTTGTACCCTACAGCCTTCGCTACGAGGTCAGCCTTAGTAGGGTTTCCACCGTACTTGTCTTCTATGGCTTTTGGGATTGCTATCGCGTCTTCGAGCGTGTTTTTGGGAAACGACCAAGGCTGGGCCTTGGTCGACGCGGCGGGTTTCCTGGTCTGCTTCGAGCCCCGCTTCTGCATTGCGCCCGCTTGAGTCGCTAAAGGCTTCCCGTTCCCCGAGTTCGATTCCGCAGCCATGTGCAACACTCCTTCGGGTTTCGGTCTCAAATCGAGCTGTTCCATTGCTAGGCGATGCGCCAGGCACAACGTCAGCGTCCGTCGTATCCCAGTGTTTCTCGGCAGCGCCCTGAGGTCACGCAAACTTGCTTTCTAGCAAGACACGTGCCATTTGTGGCACCCCTAACATATACCAAACGGTAACTGCCGTTTCTGAAGGATGTTATGAAGCTGAGGAATTCAAGAGGTTGTGCTATACCGGCAGGTCGAGCCCAGGCTGTAGTGGCATTTCGACGTCCCGAAGCTGCCACTTTGGCAGGAAATTCGGGCCTCGTGGCAGTTGGGTATGCCCGTCGTGGGCGGACTGCGAGTAATATCTCATTAGCTCGCTGCCATCCCCGCCCGCACCCACAACCACCCCGCTGCGATCGCCAGGGTCACGATCGTTACCGGCACGCCGACTCGGGCGTGGGTGCGCCAGGTGATCCGCACGCCCAGGCGGGCGGCCTGGTCCACTACGATGATGTTGGCGATACTGCCGACGATCAGCAGGTTGCCGGCCAGGGTGCTCGACAGGGCCAGGATCGGGCCGGCCAGGGGGTGCTTCGCGGCTGGGAGCAGGAGCATTACCGCGGGCACGTTGCTGACCAGGTTGCTCAGCACGACGGTGATGCCGAACAGCCAGCCGGGGCGGTGCACCTGCACGCCGGTGCGGGCGACGGCTGCCATCATCTGGTCCAGCGTCCCGGAGGCGGCCAGGACGTGGTTGACGATGAACAGGCCGACGAAAAGGATCAGCAGCTGCCAGTCGACCAGGTCGAGCATCCGGCGGCTGGATTGCGTGCGGCTCAGCAGGAGGATGCCCGCGCCGGTGAGGGCCAGGGACTCGCGCGGCCAGGGACTGAACAGGAATCCCGCGATCAGCGCGACGATGATCACCAGGCCCTTGCTGGTCTGCCAGGGGTTGAAGGGTGCGGCCTCGACCTGCGGCGGCACGGGGGCGTCGCGCTCCCACCGGCCGCGGTAGATCCACGCCAGGATCGCCCAGACGGCTGCCAGGCCCAGGATCGAGGGCACGGCTGCGTCGGCGAGGTAGCCCGCGAAGGACAGGTGCAGCGTCTGGCCGATCAGCATGTTCTGGGGGTTGCCGATGAGCGTCGCGGCTGAGCCGACGTTCGACGCGCACGCCAGGGCCAGCAGGAACGGCACGGGGTTGAGTTTGCGGCGGACGCAGCCTTCCACCAGCAACGGCGCGATCGCCAGGCAGGCGATGTCGTTGACCAGCACGGCGGAGAGCAGCCCGGCCACGGCGATCAGCAGGGCCAGCAGCGTCCGGGGTCCGACCGGGGCATCGGCCAGCCAGCGGGTCACCTGGCTGTAAAACCCGCCCAGCCGGAACTGAGCGGAGACCACCATCAGCCCGACGAGCAGGCCGATGGTGGGGACGTCAATCGACTCCCACGCCGCAGCCGGGGTGACGTGCCCGGTGGCCAGGCAGGCGATCGCCCCGAGCAGCGCGATGCCGGTGCGGTCCAGGGCCAAGCCGGGGATCTCGCCCAGGATCATGCCCAGGTAGACGAATGCGAAAATCAGCAGCACGGTGATGTCCATGGGGGGATGATTGTACGGGCCAGCGGGGTGCGTGCCAAATGACGCAGACGCCGCTTGCGCGATAGCCAGCGCCTCTCCTTCGTCCGGTGCTCCCGACCCCGGAATGACTTGCATTTGCCGCGGAAATGGCCAGACTGGCACCATGCGGCAGCCACGTATCATCCGCGAGCGCCGCTGGCACAGGAGACGAGCGCATGAAGATGCTTTTGCACGTGGGGCTGGCAGTAGCCATAGGTTTGACGCTGGCGAGGACAACGGCTGCCGCGCCCGCGGCGCCAGCTGGTGCGACGTCATCAACTCAACCGGCCTGCGTCGCCGGTTCGACCCCCGTCACCGCGATCCTGAGCGCCCTGCAGGAGGAAACGTCCCTCCTGGAACAGTCGCTCGCCCACAAGCAGGAGCAGAAGATCCTGGGCATCCGGTTTGTGTCGGGTACGATGGGCGGCCGGCAGGTAGTGCTGGTCGTCAGCGGCATGGGCAAGGTAAACGCGGCTGTCGTGACCACGCTGCTGGTGGAGCACTTCGCGCCCGGGAGATCATCTTCTCCGGGATTGCGGGCTGTTTGAACCCGAATCTCGGCCTGGGCGATATCGTCATTGCCGAGCGGACCGTGCAGCACGACTTGCTGACCCTTGAGCGCGGGCACGTCGGGGCCATGGAGATCTTCAGCCCCGTCGACGGCTCCAAGAACCCCGAGTTCTTCCCGGCGGACAAGGACCTGGTCCGTATCGCGCGGGCCGCGGCCGGTTGTCTGAAGCCGCAGGACCTTCAGGCGGTCCGCAAGGACCGTGCCCCGCGGATCACGACCGGCCTGGTGGTCACGGGCGATCAGTTCATCGGCACCGACGCCAAGAAGAAGGAGACTCCAGCAGCGCTACCACGCCGACGCCTGCGAGATGGAGGGCGCGGCTGTCGCCCAGGTCTGTTGGCAGTTCGGCGTGCCCTGCCTGGTCATCCGCAGCATCAGCGACCTGGCGGACAATGCGGCTGACAGTGACGTTCGAGAAGTTCATGCACGCGGCGGCGCACAATGCGGCGGTGCTGGTGAAGGAGATTGTGACGTTGCTGGCCCAGGCGGTGACCACCCAGCCGGTCGAGGCCGCGAAATGACGACCTATACGCGAAAAGGACCGAGTTCGGGTGCCATGCCAGGAGCCCGGCTGTCGAGCCAGGGCACGCTGATGGTCGTCGTCGGGGCGACGGGCATGCTGGCGTAGGAAGATTGACAATGTGGCACAACGTCCTGACAGGATCGCAGGTATACGATGCCATGCGGACTGACGCTGCCGGTCGCACGTTCGACAGGTCTGCCCTCGTCCGCGCCGTGTCTTTCCGGGCTACCGTCGGGCAGCCGCTGACCATCCGCCGGTCCAAAGCCTTGAGCGATGTCCTGCGGGAGATCGACCTGATCCACTTCCCCGGCGAACTGCTTGTCGGCTCCAGCGTCGGCAGGCTGGTCCCCAAGTCGGACGTTCTGCAGAAGCAGCTGGACCACGCGCAGCCGATCCTCGACGCCACCCGCAGCCGGGACTTCCTCTCGCACAACGACCACCACGCCCCGGACTATCCGGCGCTGCTGCGGCTCGGCATCGCGGGTCTTGCCCGACAGGCGCGTGAGTCCCTCGCCCGTCAGGACGACCCGAAGCGCCGGGTCTTCCTGCAATCCGTGCTGATCGCCCTGGACGGTCTGCGCGAGCACCTCCGCCGCTGGGCCGGTCACGTGCCGCCGCATGGCAGCCGCCCATCCCGACCATGCCCTGCTCCTGGGCCAGCAGGCGTCGATGCTGCACCGTCTGGCTGAGGAGCCGCCCGTAACGTTCTGGGAGGCCGTGGAACTCGTCTGGATTGCGCACACGGCACTGCAGTGCGACCAGCGCTGGGCGATGGCACTGGGCCGACTGGACCAGTACCTGCTGCCCTTCTACTTCCGCGACATCGAGTCCGGCCGCATGACGCGCGACCAGGCACAGGCCATTCTCGACCACCTGTTCGGCAAGCTGACGGGCCTGGGCGGGGACATCCAGAATGTCGCAATCGGCGGGCTGATGCCCGATGGCAGCTGCGCTACAAACGACCTCGAGCTACATGATCCTGGAAGCCTGCAAACGCGTCGGCCGGCCCGGCGGCAACGTCACCGCCCGCATCCACGCCGGCACGCCGCAGGCGTTCCTGCTCAAGTGCGCCGAGGTGATGCGCACGGGCATCGGCTACCCGGCTGTTGTCAACGACGAGGTCCTCGTGCCCGCCCTGCTGGACCAGGGCTACCCGCTGGAGGACGCCCGCGACTACTGCTTCGTCGGCTGCATCGAGACGTTCATCCCCGGCCGGATGGCCCCCTGGGCCGACAGCCGCTTCAACCTGCTGGCCTGCGTGAACCTCGTGGTCTTCGCCGGCCTCGACAGCCTGACCGGCCAGAGGATCGGCCCCGACACGGGTGAGCCGGCCACCTGGGACGCCTTCCGCGAGGCCTTCTTGGTCCAGATGCGCGACAGGCTCCGCGAGCACATTCAGCGGCTCGATGCGTACAGCCAGCCCTTCCAGGATAGGGCCGCCGAGTTCGCGAGCCCGCTGCTGAGCGCCCTGACAGCCGACTGCATCGATCGCGGTCTGGACCTGAACGACGGGGGGCGGCGCTACCCAGCCAATCATGGCGTGGCCGCGATGGGCATCGGCGTGACCGCGGACGCCCTGGCGGCCGTCAAGCGGCTGGTCTACGAGGAGAAGGCCTTCACGCTCGAACAGCTCCGCGCGATGCTCCTGGCCAACTTCGAGGGGTACGAGCCGCAGCGCCGGCAGTTGCTCCGCCGCGCCCCCAAGTACGGCAACAACGATCCCGAGGTCGATGCCATCGCGGTCGAGGTGACCCGCGCCGTCGGTCAGGAGTGCCTCACGTACCGCACGCCTCAGGGCGGCCGATACTGGGCGCTGATGGCCGCCAACGTTCAGAACGTCAGCGCGGGCCTGGAGGTGGGCGCCTCGCCGGATGGGCGGCTCAGCCGCCAACCCCTCAGCGACGCCGCCAGCCCGACCTTCGGCCGGGACACGCACGGTCCGACCGCGGCGATCCACTCGGTCGCGAATCTCCCCTACCGCTGCTGCCCCGGCGGCAACGTGATCAACATGAAGCCTGCACCCGTCGGCCCTGGCCGGCGAGGAGGGCTTGTCAGCCCTGGCCGGTCTGATCCGGACGTGTTTTGATCTGGGCGGGGTGCAACTGCAGTTAAACACGGTCGACCGCAAGGTGCTTCGCCAGGCGATGGCCCGACCGGAAGAGCACCGGGACCTGGTCGTGCGGGTGAGCGGGTTCTCGGCGCACTTCGTCGGGCTGGATCCGGCTGTGCAGGCGGACATCCTGGAGCGGACAGAGCATGGGCTGGATTAGACCGTAGTGTCAGCAGCGCTCTGCCTATAGCGCGTCCTTCAAGATGAGTTGGGGGCCCTTCAGGGCCGGGAGCTTGCTCACTTGACCACCGCGACTCGTTGTACACCAACAAACTCGTTGGCGACGGGATCCTCTACCTCCAGGCAGAGCTCGATGGCCTCCCTGACCCTTTTCATCAGGGTATCGAGGGACTTCGCCTGCGTATGGCATCCCCGAAGGGCGGGAACGGACGCCACAAAGTACCCGTCCGGGTCCTTTTCGATCACCACGTTGAACTCATAAGACATTGGCGACTCTCCTCGGCACAGCCACAGTCATTATACCAGCCGGGCGCCCCGGGTGCGACCGGCGCTCGGGGGGAGCCGGTCGCATGGGCGTGCAGTGGGGCAGGACCATGGCACCTGGCGGCCCGGATCCTACTCAAATACCTCTCGGGCCGTCTCCTCCAGAAAATGCTTCAACTTGGGGTACCCAGAGGAGTTGTCTTCGTATATACAGAACCGGAATCTCTGCAAATCAAATGGAATATCCTGGGCTTCCTGCGAGAGCAGCACCGTCCGCTTGCCCAGAGAATGGGCAGTTCCGAGTTCATACAGCACGTTTGCGTTCCTGCCGGTGCACTCAGCCAATACCAACGTTGCTGTGACGATGCCCTCGTACACATCCTCCATCACGGCCTGGCCGTACATGTCGTCGGCCCGGCGCACAGAGAGTTTTTTACCGCTGGGGGTTACCTGAAGATACGGTCGAAGATGCTGACTCCAAATGCGGTCGCTCCAGGGTTCCCGAAACGGCATGAGCACGAACACTGACCGAACCTGCGGTCCGTAGTTTCTCTTTCTGTCGTAGAAGGGGGATACGCCGAGTTCGGGTCGCACACCTTTAGGGTGTTCTGCGCCGCTTTCCTCCAGGTCGAGGGGCGGCCGGTATCTGATGATACGTTTGAGCACCTCAGCAATAGCTAAAGCCCCCGGGAGATCGTGGCCTTTGTCGTTAAATACACCGTGCATCCCCCAGAGCAGGCCCCGAGGACCGTAGCCGTTTACCTCCTTGTCCTCCGGGAAATGGATCGATGCCAGTCCGTTACACGCTTCATGGAAGGGCCTTCCAATAATCGCTGGTGTCTGTTCAGGCCGCGCAAGCCCTGACTTCTCCAGTAAGGCCTCAGCGTCCTCGCAGAAAGCATCGTACCTTTTCCTTAGTGAAGCAGGCTTCATTCTGTCCTCGGCCTCGTCTGTGCCAGGCTAACGATAATCATGCAGTCTGTATAAAACGGTACACGCAGAATGGCGCCGGGTCGCGCGGCGTTCTGAGAATCAGGTTGATTCCGTTGTTCCGCCTGCCGTTTCGTAGCCTGGGGGGCGACTCTCGGACAAGGGGTTTGCCGTACTTCTTCTCGGCCTGTCGCAGTTTCTCGAAGAAGCGGTGGACATCGTAACCCGCTTCCGCGGCGAGCTTAGCCCCCGCTTCTCGCACTTCTTTGACAATGGGGTCGAGGTGCATGGCTTACGTCTCCTCTTCTATGCCGAGCAGTTCCTCTGGCGTACAAATTGTAGGCGTCGGGACACCTGCGATCGCGTTGAGCCGTGTCAAGCGTTTGATGATCTCCCCGTTGGCAATATGGGCGCAGTTCCAGGTCACAAGGAAATCCATTCCATAGGTGCACGCAAACGCGAGATGCGCGGCGTCGCGGATGGCGCTGCCGCGCAAGCTCGAACTCCGCCATGTACCGGGTTGTCAGTCGCTCGACTGCTTCCGCAGCTTCGAGAATCTGAAACTGGCCAATCGCCTCCAACCGTCTCCGGGCTTGTTCGGGATCTCCCTCGCGCGCCTCCTCAAGCACCACGGGGGAAACGTAGGGGCGGAAATGGGAGAGCCTCGTCTCCCACCAGAGCCGCGTAATCTGCTGATGTGCCAAAACGACCACATCCCTCGAATCACGGGAGACATAATAGCTGGGGACGGTTGTCTCAACGTACAACGATGCCTTCATCCGATGCTACTCCTGCGATCTTCAACCACTCGCAGAGACAAACTACCATGTCCACGTGGAGACGCCAAGTCTCCCGGCAGAACATCCGCCGCGATAAGCACTACGCCTTCGCGGCCGCCTTCGGCGCCACCCACTTCTTCGTCTCCGCCGCCTTGTAAAACGCCTCCATCACGGCTGAGCGGACCGCCGCCTCGCGCGGGGTCACCAGCGGCACGGCCTGCTTGCCCATCACGGCATCGAGGAACAGTTCGAAGGCGTGCGGCCAGGCGGCGGGGAGGTTCGGGCACGGCTGCTTGCCGTCGGCGCCCTCCACCTTGCTGCTCTGGAAGTACAGCTGGCCGTTGTCGATGTGGGCGTGGCCTTCGGTGCCGCTGACGATCAGCGTCACCGGGTTGGCCACGTCCACCCAGCCGGCTGCCAGTGTGCCGACCACCCCGCTGGTGAACTTCATCAGCCCCTCGCCGGTCTCGTCGCAGTTGCCGTATCGGTTGGTGACCGCGCTGATGTCCGCCGCCACCCGCTCGACGTCGCCGAGCAGCCACAGCAGGATGTCCAGCACGTGCGTGCCGAGGTCGCCGAACGCCCCGCAGCCTGCGATGGCCGGGTCAGCCATCCAGCGCCAGTCCGTATCGAACCAGCCCTTGAGCGAGCCGGCGTGGCAGTTGCTGTGCCGCACTCGGGTGATCTTGCCGAAGGAACCCTTGGCGATCTGCTCGCGGATGAACTGGTGCGCGGGGCTGCCCCGCATGAAGTAGCCGGTCTGGAAGAGCACGCCGGCCTTCTCGATCGCCTTGGCCATCGTGAAGGCGTCCTTGGAGCCCATGCCCAGGGGCTTTTCCACGAACATGTGCTTCTTGGCCTTGGCTGCGGCAAGGACCACCTCCTGGTGCCGGTTGGTCTCGGTGCAGATGACCACGGCCTGGACCTGCTTGTCCTTCCAGATGGCCGCCGCGTCGGCCACGGCCTGGGTGTTCAGGTCCGCCGCCGCCTTGGCCGCCCGCGCGGCGTCATGGTCCCAGACAGCCGTGATCTTGACAGCCTCGCCACGCTCCTTGAGCCGCTTGACAAAACCCGGGGTATGAATATGCGCCGCACCGACCAATGCCACGTTGATCATCGCATCTCTCCTTCAGAGATAAGGCAGTCCCTCGTCGCCGCCATTCTTGGTCCGCTTTCCGCGCCGCCCGGACAGGTCATAAAGCATACCGGCTGGCGTCGGCTTGGCAACGGGCGGCTGTTTACGCCGGCCCGTCCCACGATACGATGGTATGCGGCAAGACCGCCTGTCGTGCGAATGCCGGGAGAAGACGTCATGAAGCGAAAAGTCGGCGCCGTGAACTGCCTCTACCCGATGCCCACCGTCCTGGTCGGCGCGAACGTGGGCGGCAAGCCCAATTACGCCACCATCGCCCACGTCGGCATCGCCACGATCGACTGCATCGCGATCAGCTCCCACAAGACCCATTACACCAACATCGGCATCAGGGAGAACAAGACCTTCAGCGTGAACATCCCGTCGGAGGACCTGGTGCGCCTGACCGACTACTGCGGAACGGTCAGCGGCCGCAAGGAGGACAAGTCCCTCCTGTTCGAGAACTTCTACGGCACGCTGCGGACCGCGCCCATGATCGCTGGCTGCCCACTGAACATGGAGTGCCAGCTCGTCGAGACCGTCGATATCGGGGCCTATGACTTCTTCATCGGCCAGGTGATCGAGACCTGGTGCGAGGACTCGTGCCTGACCGGCGACAAGATCGACCTGGAGAAGGTCAAACCGTTCCTGTTCGACATGCCGCGAAAGTCCTACTGGAGGCTCGGCCCGCCGTTTGCCGCCTGCTGGTCGGCTGGCAAGGACGTGAAACCGTAAGCGCCGGCTTGGCGAAGACCGCCGTACCGCGCCTACAATACCAGGGTCAGTACGATAGGAGGATTCCATGACCGAGATCGAAATGCTCAAGGACCTGTTCCGCCGCTCTCGCGAACGTACGCTGGGCCTGCTGCAGAAGATCGAGGCCGAGCCGAACCCCCAAGCAGTGCTCGGCTGGCGCCCGGGTCCTGGCCGGGCCCACATCGCCTGGCAGCTGATGCACATTGCCGTGACGGAGGAGCTGGCTGCCACCGAGCGGCTCTTTGTGGGCACCAAGGCCGCCTGGCCGGACCTGGTCGAGCGCTTCCGCGGGGGCAGCACCCCGGATGAGAACATCCCCGGGGCGGCCCAGATCCGCGAGATCATGGCCAAATCGCGGGAGCACCTGGATGCCGCCCTGTCGAAGGTCACGAACCTCGACGTGGTGCCGCCGCCGATGAAGGAGCGGAACTGGACAGCCCGGGACCTGCTGTCGGTTTACCTCTGGCACGAGGGCCACCACCAGGGCCAGGCCCACCTGACCTACAACCTCTACAAGGCCAGCCAGGGCAAGTAGCGGGCGATCTTGAGGACCGTCCGGGCTGGGGCGCCCCCCCTAGAGTACTGGTGACGCCGGCGTGATCCGCCGGGCGCCATCCCGACGGCCCGATAAATCACAACCCGATAGCTATAAGAGACTTATGCCGGCATCTGGCCGCAAGTTTCCTCGCTGGAAAGACGAGGACTTACGGCATCCTTGACAGACCCGCCCAGGGCAGATACGTTCAATGACTCTTCGGCCCGCAAGGCCGGAGGCCAATGCCAACGTTTGGGGCCGTAGCTCATTTGGGAGAGCGTCTGCATGGCATGCAGAAGGTAATGGGTTCGATCCCCATCGGCTCCAGTGATGTAAGTAGTGCCGAATTCGCAAGTTGCGATTACCCGTCATGTGACGGTGCGGCTGTAACCTGAAGGCTGAAGGGTATACATGTATACCCGAATTCAGGAGGCCGTGACCGTGACTAAGCCGAAAGTCCCTTCCTACCGCAGACAGCGTAAGCCTACCGGCGATCTTGCCTTCGTCGTGCTGAACGGCCAGCGGACATACTTGGGCGACTGGAACACTACCGAGAGCCGAGAGGCTTACCGACGCGTCGTGGCGGAGTTCCTGGCGACCGGACAGGTCCGACCCGTCGAGCCCGAGCTGGTCCGGGTGGTCGAGTTGATCGCGAAGTTCATGGGGTGGGCGGAGACCTACTACGTCAGGCCCAATGGCCAACGGACGACCAGCACCGAAAACTATAAGATTGCGTTCAGGCCGTTGCGGGCATTGTACAGCTCGGCGTTCGTGTCCGAGTTCACGCCGGCGATGCTCAAGGTCGTCCGCGAGCAGTACATCGGGACCGGGATGTGCCGCGGGGTGGTCAACCAGTTGACCGGGCTGGTCAAGCGGCTGTTCAAGTGGGGAGTGTCTGAGGGTCTGGTGCCAGCCGCTGTCTGGCAGGCACTGACGGCCGTCGAGGGGCTGCGATACGGCCGATCTGGTGCTCGTGAGCCCGATCCGGTCCGCCCGGTGCCTGAGGCCCATATCGAGGCGATCATGCCCTACGTGAGCTCGCAGGTACAGGCCCTGATCCGGCTGCAGTTGCTGACGGGTGCTCGGGCTGGCGAGGCTGGTTATGCTGCGCCAGATCGACATCGACCGGACCGGGCGGGTTTGGCTGGCCAAGGTCACGGAGCATAAGGGGTCGTGGCGTGGCCACGACCGCACCTTGTACCTGGGCCCACAGGCGCAGGCGATTATCGAGCCTTTCCTTGGAAGCCGGAAAGTTGACGCCTACCTTTTTCCTGCGGAGGAAGGCGTTGCCGAGCGGGTCGCAATCAGGCATGCGGCGCGGACAACGCCGCTGAGCTGTGGGAATCGGCCGGGCACCAACAGAGTCAAGCATCCCGAGCTCTGCACCCCGCGACCACTACGACACGGCCAGTTGCCGCAGGGCAATCTCCAACGCTTGCGCGGTGGTTTGGCCGCACCCGACACTTGATAAGCGACCCGATGAGACGCGGCGGGAGTGGCAAGAGCGGCTGTCCGCCAAGGACAAGACCGAGCTGGCTGAATGGCGCCGGCAGCACTCATGGCATCCACACCAGTTGAGGCACAACGCAGGCACCCGGCTGCGGCGGGAGTTCGGGCTCGATATGGCCCGCACGATTCTGGGGCATCGGCTTGATTCCCTGGTGACGGAGTTGTACTCGGAAGCGGACCGCGCTAAGGCCCTGGACGTAATGGCGCGGATTGGATAGCTTGGTTTCAACGGGCACCGGGAGTCATGACCTGGTGAACGGCTCGGGCGCAGTGCTGGTCGCACCTACCGCCAGCACGGCGCCCGGCCGGCCCGACAAGGTAGGTGAAACATGCCAGTCGACTACTACGACGATGAAGGCCGGACCATCTTCGATGAACTTATCGACTCCGTAAAGGACTGGGTGCGCGGCCTCCCGTACAGGAAATGGATTAGCGTTGCCGTACCTCGCGGTGCATTTGCCCGAATAGACCGAGCCAACCATTTCCCAAAGGCAGTTGTTCTTCTAGAGGCCGACGGCTACCAACATTCGGCGGCAAGGATCGAGCGCTGTGCGCTGTATTTGAAGAGATCGGCCAGAAGATCGACCGATACTGCGAAGACAACGATCTACTCAAGTGCTCCCGTCCGCTAGCGCCAATCGAGCAGGCGCTTGGTCTGAACGTCAAGGCGGAGGTAGACCGGTTCGTTGCTGATGTAAGCGCCATGTGGGATACAGTGCTGCCGGCGGATACCGACCAGACCGAGATCCCTCCAAATGGCGCCGATGCTGCTAAAGTCCATGGGGACGACGCGGGCATGGCGGCGGAAGACCAGCAATACCAGTATGAGCCGAAACGCGACAGCATGGAATATGGCTCCCTTAAGGCTCTGTGGGAACTAAAGGCGTTTTCTCGGGCCAACCTACGGACTAGCCGGGAAATGGCGTGGCACTCCAGCAAGCAGGACGGAGATCCCGAACGATACAAGAAAAGCGCCGGCAAGGCTTGTAAAACGGAGTTTAGCAGAAAGCGAAGCAGGCAACAGCGGCGGCTGTTGGCTCACAGTGGCCGGCAAGAGCACTGCTGAACGCGTCTTCCAGGCACCTCCTGATCGCTCCCCGAATAGTCCCTGATCGTGCACTGATGAAATGCCTGCACGGCGCGATACTCCTGGCCAGTGCTGAACGCTGTACTGGAATAGGAGGTATCGCAGTGGTGAGCATCGCAAGAGAGACGCGCCTGAGCCTGCGGGCAACGGCTGATGTTCTTGCCGACGATGACGGTCGCAAGCCGCACATTTCCACTATCATCCGCTGGATGACGAAGGGCTGCGGCGGAGTGGTGCTGAAACATTTCAGGATCGGACGGAGGATCTACACGAGCACGGAGGCGTTGACAGAGTTCTGTAACGCCCTGGCTGCGGCCAGAGAACCAGCCGAGAATCCCGCCCCAACCCGTCGTCGCCCATCACAAGCCCGGCGCGGAGCGCGAAGTGGCTGCGGCTAAGGCTTACTGCGCGAGCAAGGGCATTCGAGTAAAGAAGGCCGGCCCTTCTGGTTCCCGCCGCCAGGGCACGGCCTTGAGAACGGATTACACTGTAATGATAGCACATGCCGCGACCCGAAGCAAAGGCAAACCCAAACCCGGACAAGTTCGGGTTTGCCAACTACCCATCGACCAGATCAAGCCTAGTCCTGAGAACACCAAGTTGTACGGCCCGGTCGATCCGCAGGATCCGGCCATCATCGCTATGGCCCGCAGCATCCCCCGCAACGGGGTGATGTCGGAGTTGCACGTCACGCAGGACTTCTACATAGAGGATGGCCATCGACGTCATGTTGCCGCCCAGCTGGCTGGCATGGAGACGGTCCCGTGTGTGATCACGCCGCACGTCCGCGAGAGAGACATTGACGGGCACGTCAGTCGGCTCAGGGAAGGCAACCGACAGCGAGTGAAAGGCAACGACGTATACCCGCGCGTGGACGGCTACCTGTTTAATGCCTTGAGCTTCCACACCATGCACCCAACCGGGGATGCCTCGATCGTGCTGCTGGACGACCCGGACCCGGTGCAGCTGTTTACCACCCGTATTGGCCATCGTGTCACCGACGTTAGCCTTGCCGAATGCATCTCGATGGCATCGCTGACGGCTTCGGTGCGCTGCGACGGCCGGGATCCGATCTACCGGGAGCCTCATGATCTCTTCGACGAGGCCTTGGGACCCTCAAAGTCCATGAGTACGGGGAAGAATGGCGGGTGGGCCCCAGTGCTAATACACCAGATCCAGCGGGATCTGCCCTTCCTGCTCTACACGAAATATCGCATGGACGGCCTTGGGCTCTTGGGCCAGTCGCTCCTGTGCTTCAGGCGACGTTCAAGGCTATGGTTCGCCGGATCGATTGCATGGTCGAGGGCCTCTGCAGGGCCAGACTGCCGGAGTCCCTCAGGACGGGTCCGGTCGAGTGGTGCAAGGACGTCCTGGATACTCGCATTTGCCTTGTACGCTTGACCGGCGTTGAAGAGATCGGCAGCCTGATTTTCACCAGGAACCTGAGCGTAGCCACCAGCCTGATCTTGGGGCTGCGTACGCTGCGGTACGCAGACGCCATTTGTGCGGATGCGTCCTTCTCAGCCGCTCTATCTTCAAATGACAGGCTGCGCGACATCGTTCGGATTGCCGTCGGCACGAAGCGTATCGACCGGGAGAAGTACATCCGGACCATCCGTGGCAATCACCTGTTCCGGTGGACGACCAGTTCCGTAATGCTGTCGCCCCACGTGGCATCGGGGAATCACTGGAAAGCTGGCGGGGCTGTTCGTGCCAGTTTCAGGATCCAGGCATCGCCCGGTCACGAGAAGGCGGTGGAAGCCAGCATGCCCCGGGCGTCGCGCGGCCGCGGCGAGGAGGGGCACCTGCTCCTGGGCAGCCCCGACCTTGTCCATGATCTTCGCCCCGTCTGCACGGCCATTGGCGAAGACCGGTTCGCCTCGGCGTGCGGGCGGCATCTGCGCGTGCAGCAGGCGATAACGCAGTGGAAAGATGTCGCTCGCAGTCTCTCCAGCGTGCAGCGGGGCTCCGTTGCGTCAATAGGGCGCGTGCCTGGCCGGCACTGCATCCGGATGGACGTGGAACTGCTGGTCCCAACGGTGCCGTTAGATCTCGATGCGGATGCGCCGAGCAACATGTGTCACACGCCTGTTCTGTCGATGGTCTTGGCGAGGGTCAAGCAGAGGCTCTGCCCACCGCCGTGGCAGGAGAGCAAGGGTGGGCACAAGCCTCTGCCGCTGGACTCCATGGCGCCTGCGCACGAGCCTACGCCAGGCTGGCATCCCGATCAAGCTCCGGCAGGTGATCGAAGGGCTCTGGCAGACGTTCTTCACGATTATAACCGATGCGTACCGCGTGGACCTTGTGCTGGACCTCTATGATGTGTTTGCCACGTTCCACCGGATGCTCACGACGATTCTGCCCAACCGTTTCAACGAGGCGGGCCGGTCCAGCCGCCTGCTGGACGAGGACCAGGTGCAGCAGATCTCAGGGCTGGTGGCGGCCGTGGAGAACGCGCTCCGCCACCGCGTCGCCAAGGCGGCGAGTCTGGCGCCCTCGGAAGACATGGCTGTTGACATCCGGGGCGGGATGCAGCAGTTCCTGCTGGCAGCGTCGGCGCCATTGATCTGCAGCATCGGCCTGTGCCGCCGGTATTTCCTTGGCTCACAGGAGGAGACCTATAAGTCGCAGGCTTGGAACCGGTTCACGGGGGCTGGCGTGGTAACCCAAGTCAACCTCGGGCCGGGGCTGCGCTGCGTGCCGGTGGACCTGGGGATGGAACAGATGGGCCAGCCGCAACTTGCCTACTACGACGTTGATGTCTCTCACGTCCTCCCTCTGGCCAGCTACGCCGACTATTTCCATGAAGCTGGTCATCTCGTATTCCGGAATGCCTTCCGCGCGGACGCTCCGCGAGGCTTCGAGTCAGACGAACTGGCGAGGCTGTGGGATCTTCGTGACGCCCCGAACCCGGACTGCCGGCACGAGTTCATCGTGACCCAGGACCGGCTCTCGGAGATCTTCGCGATCTTCTTCGAACAGGTTTTCATCTACGGGGGCAACCGCGACGCCGGCCTTCTGCACCGCGTGGCGAGCTTCTCTCGCAGCCTGGCCAGCGTCGGGCAGGGGCGTAGTGCCGTCGAGGCGGACACCGACGCCACGGTTAGGTTCGTCGAGGCTGTGCTCCAGCCTGCACCTGGCGTACTCGCTTCTGCCGGCGAAGGCGTTATCAGCCGGGCAACTGCAGGAATGGCTCGAACAGGACCTGCCCGCGAAGCCGATCGAAGCCGCCTTGAGGGACTACATGGCGACGCTCAAGCGGGCTCGCCGCTACTACCCAAACGACGAGAGCCTCTGGAACGGTAGCAGGAGGAGGGCCAGCGAGAAGTTCGCCCGCGACTGGTTCCGCGTGGCCTACGAGCAGCTGCAGCACTACCTTCCCTGGATCAGGCGGACCACAGGGCACATCTACCGGATGTATTCGCGCGGGCGCCTCTGCCAAGCTGCGGGTGCAACGAATCGCAAGGTGTCCTGGATCGAGAGATCCTGGACTCCCTTGCCTCTGGCAGGCCGATTCTGTTCAGCCGACTGCCTGCAAGCTGCGACCAGCCGAAAGACCCGCCCGGTGACGGGATCCACGATCCTTACATCGACTTTGCGTACCTGATCTGCCGGACACTTCAGCTCTATACAGCGACGCTTCTGGACTCGGAGCGGAAGAACCAGCGGGTTTGCCTGCAGCGTGACAGCAATGGGGACCCGATATACTCACCGGCGTCCCGTCGCGATGGGCGCTCCAGTTGGTTCGAGTTTCAGATCGACCAGGGCTCGCCGTCCATGTTCTGCGCCGTACCAGCGTCCCGCCGCATACGCACCCGCAAGCAGACGGCGATGCGAGAGATGTTCCGCGACGTTACAAGCAACCTCCAAACCCGTCGCCTCTGGAGACTCGTGCGCGACAGCCTCTAGCCCAGTCGGGGCGCGTGACCTGTGGCTCCCGGGATCTCGTTAGTTTCAGACTGACTGCGGTTGCCCTTGTGATCTAACACTTCACCGCCCACGAGCCCAGAGAACCCCCGGCGCCGAAACCTGTCTATCTCTCGTATAGACCGCCGCGGGGGGCATCACCACTGTAACGATCCTGACGAAGAACCCGATGCTGGCTGTCGAAGGAGGCTATGCCGATCTGTTCAAGGCTCTCGCGGTCTTGCCGTCGAGCCATCCCCGGCACGCGGAATTCACCAGCAAAGGCCGGCCGGCCTTCTGCATCGAGGTTAGCCGTTCTGGCGCGACGAAGCCCGGGCATGGTATGACGTGGCCGCCCCGTCCGTCGAAAGCCGCAAGGATGCTGTCCGGGCCTTGAGTGCCATGGGCGTTCCCGTCGTGTTGCGCATCGATCCTCTGTTTCCCCGGTCGCCGCTCAATCAGAGTCAGAGCATGGTCGACTTCGGTCTGCCCGAGGCGCAGACCCTGGACGATCTACGGTACCTCGTTGCCTTTGCCTGCGAGGTCAAGGCCCGCCACGTCGTGTACTCGCCGGCAAAGATCGTCAAGCCGCGGGGCCGGAGACTGTGTCCGAAGATGCAGGCGGTTAGGCGGGCTTATGAGTGCATGGGCGCCCCTCAGCGGCTCGAGTTCCGCGGCGGAAGCTGGCGGTTGCCGGACCGCCTGGCGGGGGACCGGATCGTCAGCCCGTTCCGGGATATTTGCGCCAAGGCGGCTATGCCCGCCAGGTATTGCAAGCAGAATCTGATCGAGACGGCGTGAGCGGCTCGGCGAGGTCCGGGTTGCCCAATCAGTTCCTCGGCCCGGCGCCGAGCTCGCTGCGACAGGTCGCCCCGGCCATCGGTTGCATCCGCCAGATGATTCGCTTCCAGAGGTAGTCCTTGTTGCCGGACCGGGCTGGCTCGCCGTAGACCTCCCGGTAGCGGGGCTGCAGGCTGCATGGCGGTCATCTGCTTCAGGGCAGCTACTTCGCGTGTAATGTTCATGCCCATTTCCTTTCCGACCTCTCTTGGCCGTTAATGTGTGCACACTTAAGCCAAGATTCTCGCGAGAGTTCCAGTCGAGTGGCCGGAGATTTCCGAACCTTTGTCGGGCAGAGAGGACGGGGGCAGGATCGGGTCGGGCCGGGCGTTCCAACGGACGAACCCAGCGGCCAGGATCGTGTCCGCAAACTGTGGGCAACGATCTCTCACGTATAGGCCGCGGAGGTTCATCTGGGCCTACGGTGCCGCCGCCTGCGTGGCCGCCGGCCGAGAAGCTGCCGGGCGCGAGGAGGTCACAGACGCCCGGCCGAAGCTCGGGATCTGCAGGGCGACCGCCCCCAGGTCCAACGGCTGGTCGCTGCGTCCGCCCGAGATCTCCGGCACCGAGAACTGGTACGACAGATTGGCCAAAGGCTGGCCGAATCCGTGTTGCTGGCCATCCTCGGACGGCTTGAACAGCTGGACCGAGAGCGTGTACTTGCCGGCCGGGATATCATCGACCCGGAAGGAACCGTCCTGCTCCGGCTGGAACATGTAGTTCTGGCTCTCCCGTTGCCATGCCTTGCCTGCATCGCTGGCGGACCACTCCCGGTGCCAGGCCTGAATAGCCTCGCTCCCCTTGGCCTTCACTTCGTCCGGAATGTCCGGCCCCTGCCTCTGGAGGCTGATGTGGCCAAGGCTGTTGGACCAGTCAGCCCTGTCCCCCAGTTGGGGCGGCAGCGAAAGCCGTCCGATCACGGGCCGGCCGGTCCCGCCGATGGTTACGTGGGCTGTCTGGCCGGATTTGACCTCCACGGGCGTGGCATGCGTGCTGCCCATCAACCTGGCACGTCCAGATCCCGGACCCATAGGGACGCTGCGCATGACGGAGGCATCGCCGGGCACTACGCGCTCGAACGTGAAGCGACCCTCCTCATCGGTGGTAGCCTGATAGTGGAAGCAAAGGCGGGGGCTGTCCGGACGACCGTCCATGGCGTAGCTCAGTTGAACCCCCTCGTCCGCGCCGGGCTTGCCGCCGGTTCGCAGCTCCCCTTCGACGCGGCCCCAGGCCTGCAGGCGGATGGGCGTGTCCTGCTTGAGCTGCTCTTCAGTGACCTTGGCGAATCCACTGTCGTGCAGCACGACCAGGACGAACGGGTCCGTCTGCGGCAACAAGACTGAAGCGACCGTCCTGTCCGGTGTTCGATACGCTGGTCATCTGGGATTGGGCGTGGCCGTCCACGATCATGGCCGGCTGCGAGGGCGTGGCGAGCATGACCTCTGCGCCGGCGACCGGCTGGCCGTCGATGCCAAGCACGATGCCGGAAGGTCCCTGGCCAGCCTCCAGGCGCAAACTGGAGCGTCTGGCCGATCTCGTCCTCCGTCAGCGTCTTGGACACGGCGGGCTTGTAGCCGGGCGCCTCGACGCGGACCTGGAAGCGCGGGCTGCGATCGTCCAGATTGAGGCGGAACGCTCCGTTCTTGCCCGTGGTACTGGCGTAGCGCAGCCAGTAGACGGAGGACGAGGAGGCATCCTGCATCATCCCGGGGATGACGGTGAAGGAAGGGATCGCAGCCTGGGTGGAGGCGTCGACGACCCGCCCGCTCACCTGCATCTGGCCCTTGAGCGTCAGGACCTGCTCTTTGTCGCCGGCTTTCACCTGCCAGTTGTACTGAGGGGCATAGCCCTCTGCGGAGACGCTCAGGGTAATGTCATCCTCTGGGGCGCTATCCCAGGTAAACCGGCCCAGTGTGTCCGTCCTGGTGTACCACCAGAACATGGCGCCCTGCCACGATTGCAGCCTGATCTCGGCGGCCGCGATCCCGTTGCCGGCGGCGTCGACGACGCGTCCTTTGAGCATCTTGCCCGGACCGAGCTTGATCTCGAGCGGCCGCACGTTCTCCTCGATTGTCACCTTCTTGAGGAAGGGCCCGTATCCGGCCGCGTGAACGGTGAGGGTGATCTCGCCGGGTGTAAGGCTCGGGATACGAAAGCGGCCCTGCCGGTCGCTGCTGATTGGCTGGACGTAGCCGCCCCAGCTGATGAGCGCCTGATCCACCGGTTTGCCCTTCGTGTTCACCACCTTGCCCGTCAGCGTGATGCCCGCCTTCATGATCAGCTCGCATGTCTGGCTGCGGAGTTCTTCGGCTTTAACGGGCCGGGTCGCGCCGTGGTCGCTGATGAAGTTGGGGTGGCTCAGGCCGATCCGCGCCTGACTGAGATTGGCTGGCGCCGATTTGCACTGCCACTTGCCGCGGTTGTCCGTCATGATTTGCAGCCCCGAGAGGTAGGGCTGAGGCTTATCGCTGAAGAAACGGGACTGCTGCATCTGGATTGTAACTTCCGCGCCGGCTATCGGCCGCCCGCGATCGTCCCGTACGACCCCGCCAATGGTCGTGCCGCGCTCTAGCAACCAGGTATACTGTTCCGGCAGAGCGCCGCCGCTGACATTCCAGGACATCCGCATCGGCACGTAGCCGGCGGCCTCGACCATGGCGCTCAGGTACTGCATGTCCCCGCTCGGGATCGGGACGATGCACTTGCCATTCTCATCCGTGGTCAGCCTGCGCAAGCCGCCGCCCGCAAGCCCGCCGCCCGTGTAGCCATCGACGACCACGCTCGCCTTGGGCACAGGCTGCTTGTTGTCGGCCGCGATAAGGGAAATCTCCATCTTCCGCCAGCCGGGCCAATGCGTGGTGAAGCCGAACGGATTGCTGCTCGGCTGCGACCAGCGGGCGGCGTTCATGGCCTCGGCCGTCGGGTCCATGCTCGTGAAGAGCGTCTGGTCGCGGTCCATCGACGAATCCGTCCCCTGCGGGTTCGACGCGTTGAAACCTTCAGGCGGCGTCAGGGTCACGTTGCCGCCGGCGGGGGCACTGAACATGCACGGCCCCAGCGCCGGCACGTAGTACGTGTCGCCGGGAACCTGCACGCTGCTGCCGGGGTGGTCCAGCAGCACGCAAGCGTTGGTGCCGAACATTGACAACCGGCCGTTGTGCGGAACCTGGCCCAGATCGACCGTGGAAGTCGGCACGTTGGTCGGCACCAGCTGCAGGTTGACCCCGCTCTCTACCTGGTCCGCCTTGATCTCAAAGGCTCCCGCGTCGGTCACCAGGTACTGCGTGTTCATCGCGCGGGCCGAGCCGGTCTTGCCGAGCCAGCCGTTGGGATCGCCCGGCTGCAGGCTCGTCTCGCCCGGCTTGCCGATGATCAGGAAGTCGCTGCGGACGAGCGCCGCCGTCGTCGCCCGGTGACATGCTGTTGAACGCATACGGCCGCATGCCGATCCGATCGACAGCACTGTCGTTGAAGGTGCCGTCGACCATGGCAATTGGGGTCGCCTGGCCGTTGATCTGAACGGTGCCAACCGCCCACTGGGCCGGGATCATGTTCACCAGGTAGTCGGATCCTTCAATGTGCTCAGGGTTCTGCTCGATGAACAGCTGGCACCTGGGCCGAGCCCGGCCCGTGGACGCTGTCCGCACCCCTCCGAATATCCACATGTTCGAAGTAACTCAGCAGGGCGTGACCCTCCAAGCCTGTCTTGCGGTCCTGCGGGCTGATCTTGTACACCTGGGCGTTGCCGAAGTCTCCAGTGTTGTCCACATCCACGTAAAGCGTATCGTAGCCGGTGCCGGTGCCGCCAGACTCATCCAGTATGGCGTTCATGGTGAACAGGGTCGGATGGGGCCCGACTCTTATCGGCTTGGCTGACTTGCAGAATGGCTGCGGTTCGGCGGAACTAACCGGTATCCGCTGCGTGGTGTAGTAATCCGCGAACTCCGCCGGGAACTTCTGCCAGGTGAGGTTCGGCCCTGCTGCGATTTCCTGCCCCGGCGGTTGCCCAGTCGCCTCGCCCGGCTGTCCAGCCGCGACAGCAGGCCCCTGCGCACCTTGTTCCTCGGTCACCGCGCCACCCGCGACGCCCGTCTGCCCCAGGCCGCAAGCGCACAGCAGAACGGTCCACACAAACAGCAAGGCGATAGCGTTGCCGACAACCGGCAGGTTGTGCTGGAATCCAGAGGCTCATGATCGGTCTCCTGATCGAAGTTCCACCACGGTCACCGCGCCGAAAGGAGCGGGTCTTTCACCCCAAAGCTGCCGTTGACTGCTGCAGCACCTTGCGAACCTGGCGGCGGTAGATGGTTGCCCAGACCAATCAACATGGCCGACATCCGCGGGTTGAGACGCCAGATCATGAGCAAACATGGCCACCTATGGAACAGCCGGCTCCAGGCTCCGTGCCTGTACCATCGAATTCTACAGTCAATTCGTTACGCGGTTGTCACCTTCTTATTACGCATTTGTCACCTTTCGTCGAGTGCCGCAGCCAGGCGTCGCCAAGCCATTGCCACCTCGGCGATCTCGGGATACTCGTTCAGTGCTAGTGACAAGTCAGATGACAGGTCTCTCGGGGCCAGACTGTAAGTGTCGGCAGACGTGATCTTTACGCGCCTATCTGAGTGGTTTCCCATACTGCAGTTGGCTGCGGTCTACAGAGCAGCGGCCTGCTACGGTAATCGCCCCTCGCCAGAACCAGTGCAGCCTCGCCTTGATAGCCATTGGAGGCCTCGCGCCTCGCTTGCAAGGGGCGGTCAGTGCCCGTCCCCAGGGGAGGGGTCCGTCATATCGCCTCGCCGCACTCTGGGCAGCGGGGCAAGGAACGGGACGGTATCAGCCTGAGGCAGACTGCATAATGCCGTGCCACTGTGCCGGCAGGAGCAACGGGAGACCGCTCAAATCGCCTCGCCGCACTCCGGGCACCTCGGCTTGCTCAGGCCGCGAAGATGGGGTGGCAGCTGACGGCGTTCCTCGCCAGTGCCAGTGCAGTCTCGCCTTGCCGGCCATGGGATGCCCTCAGAGATCATCGACCGTGCCGGACATCATCCAGGCCGGTTGGCGGGCGTGCAAGGTTGGGGGACAAGGAGGGACGCCTCCCGGAGGATGTGCAATCGCGCAGCGAGAAAGGGCGATGGTTCCAGGTTCCGAATTGCTCGCAGGTTTAGATCGATTACACTGATCAGCCAAGAGGACCTGAGCGCGACGTTGACGCTGCGTCTCTGCACGAGGAACTAACGATGGCGCACGATACCGTAAGGCCGCGGTGGCGCCCACGCGTGCCGCTCGAACCGATCCGGCGTCTTTACCAAGCCGACGCGATAGGTTTGCCTGACGACGAACTGGCCGGCAAGGTCGGATACGCGCTGTACGAGCGCTGCCTGAGCATGATCCAGGCGTCCAAGGCCGTTGGCGGCGAGGTATGCTGCCCTGGCTGCAGGACGACGATCGTGCATGATAGGGGCGATGAGACCATCCTGGCCTGTGCGCAGTGCGGTTGGCGCATGCCGTGGAAGGACTACTACAAGACCATCCGCAAGAAGAAGCTGGCGGCCCCGGGCATCCTGCCCGTTCTGCAGGCATATGCCGAGGCGTTCCCCGGATGCCGCTCCTACCGCGAGAAGATGGTGGAGATCGACCGCCTGATTCATACCTTCCACGCCCAGAGCCTGCAAGTGGCCTACCTCGCCCATAGCCAAGAACGTGCTGGATGGCAACATCGAGGAGATCGTTGTTGGGCGACAATTAGAATTCCCTGTCAGCGACAATTAAAACTCCCTGGCTTTTGAGAGGTGGTCGGCTATTCAGGGTTCCTTCGAAAAGGAGCCTGGATGGTCACAGACCAGCAAGTCAGGAGGTTACATAGGTTGTTACAGACAGAGGACTCACAGGTGGTGGCAGCGGCGAAGGCGGGGATGGACGTGACGACCGCACGGAAGTATCGGCGGCTGATGCGGTTGCCCGGCGAGATCGCAGCTGCTCACACGTGGCGGACGCGGGGCGACCCCTTCGCGGAGGTTTGGGACGAGGTTCACCAGGAACTGGCGGTCAATCCGGGGCTGCAGGCCAAGGTGCTGTTCCAGGCGTTGCAGCGGAGGCATCCAGGTAGGTTCCAGGATGGGCAGTTGCGGTCGTTTCAGCGCGGGATCAAGACCTGGCGGGCGCTGGAAGGACCGCCGCGGGAGGTGTTCTTCGCCCAGGTGCACGAGCCGGGCCGACTCTGCCAGTCGGACTTCACCCACCTGTCGGAGCTGGGCATTACGATCGCCGGCCAGCCGTTCGACCACATGATTTACCACTTCGTGTTGACGTACTCGAACTGGGAGCACGGCACGGTCTGCTTCTCGGAGAGCTATGAGAGCCTCTCGCAAGGCCTGCAGGACGCCCTGTGGGCCTTGGGCGGAGTCCCGGCCGAGCATCGAACGGATCGGTTGTCGGCGGCGGTGCATAACCTGTCCCGGTTCCTGGAGGCGGGATCGCGTAGCGAGCCGGAGTTCACGCGGCGCTACCAGGGGTTGCTGGATCATTACGGGCTGCTGGGGCAGCGGATTCAGGCCGGCAAGGCCAACGAGAACGGCGATGTGGAGCAGCGTCATCACCGCTTCAAGCAAGCTCTGGAGCAGGCCCTGCTGCTGCGCGACGGCCGGGACTTTGCCAGCCGGGAACTCTATGAGGCCTTCCTGGGCGAGTTGTTTGAGCAGCTCAACGCCGGGCGGCGGTCGCGGTTGGCGGAGGAACAGGCCCTCCTGCGCGACCTGCCGGATCGGCGGCTGGAAAGTCGCCCAGCGGCTGGATGTGAAGGTCGATACCGGCAGCCTGATCCATGTGGATCGCAACATCTACTCGGTGGACAGCCGGCTGATCGGGGAGAAGGTGGAAGTCCGGCTCTATGCGGAGCACCTGGAGATCTGGTACGCCCAGCGGCTCATCGAGCGGTTGGGGCGGCTTCGCGGCCGGCAGCGGCACCAGGTCTCGTACCGGCACATCATCGACTGGCTGGTCCGCAAGCCCGGGGCCTTCGAACAGTACCGCTATCGGGAGGACCTGTTCCCCACGAGCCGGTTCCGGATGGCATACGACCACCTGAAAGACACGCAGGCCGAGCGTGGGGTCAAGACGTACCTGCGGATCCTGTACCTGGCGGCTCGCCAGACACAGGACGGGGTGGATGAGGCGTTGCGGCACCTGTTGCAGGAAGGTCAGCCGATCTGTCTGGAGGCGGTGGAAGCCTTGGTGGACCGCCGGGAGGCGATCCCGCCGGTCACGCAGGTCCGAATCGAGCCGGTGGACCTGGCTGCGTATGACGCCTTGATGATCGGCCAGGAGGTGACCGTATGAAACCTCCCGAGCAAGAGAAGGCCACTCTGGAAGCCTGCCTGCGGGAACTGCACCTGCCGACGATCCGGGAGTGCTTTGAGGAACTGGCCCGGCAGGCGGAACAGGAGACCCTCAGCCTACGAGCAGTTCCTGCTGACGCTGGTCCAACGCGAGTGCCAGGTTCGCCGGCAACACCGGCTTGAGCGATGCCTGCGGGAGTCGCGATTGCCGGCGGAGAAGAATCTGGCCGGCTTCGACCTGAAGCGGCTGCCGGCCAAGGTCACCCGGCAGGTGCGGACGCTGCTGGAAGGCAGGCTTCGTGGATCGCCGGGAGAACGTATTGGTCTTCGGCAGCGTCGGCGGTGGCAAGACGCACCTTTTGTGCGCGTTGGCGCAGGAGTTGATTCGCCAGGGCCGCAAGGTGTACTTCAGCACGTGCAGTCGGCTGGTGCAGGACCTGCTGGCGGCCAAGCGGGATCTGAAACTCAGTCGGTTGATCCAGAAGCTGGGCCGCTACGAAGCGGTGCTGATCGACGACCTGGGATACGTCCAGCAGAGCCGGGAAGAGATGGAGGTGCTATTCACCCTGCTAGCCGAGCGGTACGAGCGGGGCAGCGTGATGATCACCAGCAACCTGCCGTTCTCGAAGTGGGAGGCGATCTTCAAGGACCCGATGACCACGGCCGCGGCAATCGACCGGCTGGTGCACCATTGCGTGATCCTGGAACTGAACGTCCCAAGTTATCGGATCGAGCAGGCCAAAAAGAACCGGCCCGACGCCACCGACCCCTCCCCCGAGTGACGACCGGCCGGGCACTCTGACAATCTCACAGCAATTCACAGGAACTCACAGGCAGTTACAAAGAAAGAAAAAGGAGCAAAAAGAAAGAAACCAACAACCACGACCACGGCGGCGGAATCGGGAGATCTAATTGTCGTTGAAGAGGAAGGATAATTGTCGCTTGACAGATCGTGGTGTTTCTGGACGATCTGGCCTACAGCCCCAACACGAAGCCGGAGCTGCTGGCCATGAGGGAAACGTACAAGGTTACCTTGGCACGTTCCTGGGCGGGCGGGCGCAGCATGCCCAAAGACTGGCGGGAGCCGTTCGAAACAGGGGAATAGCAGCGGCATTCGCCGCCGTGCTGGCAGGAGCGGCGGGAGAGGTGGCGGAGCGAGGGATAGGCGAGAACTTGCCGGCGCGGCTCTGGCGCCTTGCCGGGAACGTCTTGTTCGCCGCGAATGTATTCTGCCAGCTGTCGCGCAAGGAGTCCATCGGTGTCAAACCGGACACAGACTTGATCGACAAACGGCAGCGAGTTCTCCGGCGAATACGCAATCAGATCACTTGCTTGTTCAGGGACCAAAAAGATTAGAGCCCACGCTTCTGCCAGAACGACGCAATCGCCGCGTCTGCCTCCTGAGTTGTCTTCAAGTCATGGCCGTACTCGGCCCGTAAGTAGGGCTTCTCACGGACGAACACCTCTGGCGAGATGAACCCAGGGTACCAGTGGCATTCGGTCTGCCGGGATAGCGGCCCGAGATAGACATATCCCCCAGTCGGCAGCGCCTGCGCAACGTCCGCCTGGCTGGTGGCGCCACTGGCTAGGCCACCATCCAGGCCTGCCAGCGACAATGGAGGCACGTCGAATCCAACGGGACGGCAGTCATGCTGGGCCTGGATCGATTCGACGAGGTCCATGATGGGCCTGCCGATCACGGGTTCACCCACGAACGAACCGTGCAAGGAGATCGGAAACACCCGGTCGCCATACTTACCACGAAGCATGCTACCCATCCGGTATCCTTGCCCGACAATCTTCCCGTCCCGCACGAACAGTTGCGGCCAGGTCCAGATGTGAGGGGCTCCGGCCCAGACCAGTCCGCGCCGACCTGGGAGGATGATCTCCTTTTCGATGTTACAGGCCATAATGGCGTCGTTTTGCCCCATCAGCGGCAGCTGGCCTATGAGCCTCAGCAGTCGCAGCCTCTCCCAGGCCGGACCTGGCGCAGCCTCGTCGCCCAGGCCTGTGAGGCCACTGGAAGTCACGTCCCATTTCCGGTCGATGCCCACGACGCGCATTCTGGGTGCCCCAGCCGGCAGGCTCGCATTCAGTCGCCATACCGCTTCAAACACATCCCAATACTCCTTGTCACCCCAGTCTGGCCAACTGCAATTCCTGGCTATCTGGAGCGCAAGATCGCGATCGAATTGTGGGGCCGTGACGAGCGACTGCAAACGTTGATTGTCCTGGGCAACACAGACCTCCATGGCAATGCAGGTCACTCCCGCCCGATGATACAGGTCGGGGATGATGCGGTTCAGGAACTCCAGGTTTTCATGGACATGGTGCGCTTTGCCGATCAGCGTGACCTGGTGCGCGGCGGCAATATCGATGACGTAATCGACCGGGTCCTTCCCATGGCTGTCCATCCACTGGGCCAGCTGTTTTCGGATCTGCGCCATGTAGCGGGGTGATCTGCAACAGTGTTGCCGATTGTGTGCAGGCTGGCATGGGTACTGCGGCTGCGGCCGCCATTTGCGACGCTTCGCGATACTCCCTCACAAGCGGAACCGCTTTCCAACCTGCAAGGATGGCAGTGGCAGTTAGCGAACAAGCCAACAGGAGCCGTCCCCGTACGACCGCGCGGCGATCCTGGACGACCCTGTCCAGGCGAGGTAGTCATGCCAGGCTCGCCTCCTGGCGTTGAACATCGACCACAGGAACCCCAGACCCAAGAACAGCGAAGAAACACCTTTGCATGGCAGCTCGCGCAACAATCCCTGCCACCACCTAAGCGACTCGTCTCGGGACGTCAGGACCGTCAGACCACATAATACCTTGCCCACGGTGCGCCTGCGCCAGGCAATCGCAACGGCCTGGTAGGCGAGCAGGCACACGATAAGCGTCATCTCGAAGGGGATATAAACGCCGCAGTACACACACAGTCTGCACTTTCTGAAGAGTGGCCACGTTTGGTGCGTGCCGGCGGAGCTGCAATCCCTGAGAATGTGGCCGGATTACGCGGCCAAACCCAGCAGGCCGTGTACGAGCCGGCGGATTTTTGCCGGAAGCGGCCGGTCGCGGCTGATTGCCGATAATTCGCTCTGGAGGACCAACCGACGCAACGCCTTGCGACGATCCGCGTGCGAAGGCCGTCGCTGGGCGTCGTCCCAGGGCGAGTCCCGCCGGTCGCACAGGTCGCGGCGCGAGCGGCTCCAGGCCCACAGTTCCACCAGCGTATGCATCCACAGATTCAGATGATAGACCGCCACGTTCGTCCAGATGTTGCGCACCTGCTGCTGGCCGGCGCCCCAGACCTCCTTGATGTCGTGAAAGTCCTGCTCGATCGTAGCGCGGTCGGCAAACGTCTCGAGGATCTGGCGAGCTGTCGCCTGCGTATCGGTCGCGAAGAAGGCCAGCCAGCCATGAGATTCCTTGACCAACACCACCCGGATCCGGCCGCCGGCCGGCGCGTACGTCGCCAGGAACGTCTTGCAGGTCTTGGTCGTTTGCTTGTTGTACAGCACGCACTCGACCGTCTGCCAGCCCCGCCTCTGCCCGGCCCGCTTGGCCAGGCTGATGCGGTTCTTGCCGTACCGCCGCGGCCGACCGCGACGCCGCCTTTGGCCTTTCTTGACTGGCGGCGGCAGATTGCGCAGGGCCGCGTCCTTGCGCAGGCGGCCCACCACGACCACCCCGGCCCGCAGGACCGGCCGCAAGAACGGCCGCTTGGTGTACCCGCCATCGACCACGACCTGCAAGGTCTTTCCCGCCCGCTTCAGCAGCCCGGCCGCCCACACGACCAGTTCGGCTGCCAGCACCAACTTCGTGCGGAATCGCCAGCGGCGACAGGCCGGCAGCGCCGCGACCGTCTGGGCCCGCACGTACAGCATCGCCCGCAACGGCAGGGCCAACGGCCCCCAGCGGGGATGCCGCAAGGCCAGCGACAGCGTGACCCAGATATGGCCGTACAGATACTTTTGATCGGCCGGTCCGGGCGTGGGATTGCGATGGATGGCGGCCCCCTCGACCTTCGGCCCGTAGCGCTTCGTGGGCGAATCGTCGATCACCACCAGTGCCCGATCCGGCAGCGGCACAGACCGCAGCAGCAGGCCCAGCAGTTGGGCCGCGACCGATTGGCTCTTGCGTCCCAGGGCCGCCAGGCTGTAATAATAGTCCTGGAAGTCGTCGCGGACCCCGGCGGCGCGGAGCCAGCTGGTGACGGTCCGGCGTCCGTGGGCAAACAGAATGCCCATCAGCAGCACGCCCAGCCGCCAGCGGTTGCGGGCATGCAGCCCGGCCGACAGCCAGTCGCTCCACTCGGCCCATTCCTCTGGAGACGGCCAACGACATTGTGCGGTTGCCATCCTTGGCTCTCCCGTTCATCATGGCGTCCATGCAACCGCTATGGTGACGGGAGAGCCTGCTTTCGTAAACCTCTCGCTACCGTCGTGTTTTCAGAAAGTGCAGACACACAGTCCTATGCCGAGGTCCACCAGCACCCACACCGTCGCCATGTCCAGCCAGAGTGCGGCACTACGAATCCAGAACCCGGCAGGCCGCTCTGTAAGCACTTGTTCCTTCACGTTCAGGCTCCTTGCGAGTCGTTTGAAGGTGTAGTCGTTGCCCGTGCAGGCATATTACCCGACATGTTCCCATGACTGTTCACCGCCGACCGCCGCCAGCGACGTTCACGATTCTACTGGGTTCCGGGTTTTGGGCAAACGAGCGGGGTCGGCCCTGCCGTGCTGGCAGGAGCAGAGAAGAGGGGGGCGGATTACCGGGGATGGCAGTATGACGACGCCCCGATCGCCCGTCGTCGGCAATGCCTCATTCGGCTTCTTTTCTGGCGATGATGTAGTCCGCCCGCCACGGAGGCGGGTCGGGGTCCTGCTTCCATTTCCAGCCGTACCTCTTCACGATCCTGAGGCGGTTTGCCCCAAGCATTCTCTCCCGCTCCTCAATCGAATAGAGTTTCCAGCTCCTGAAGGCTTCGGCCGGGTGCGTAGCGACGAACCGGTCAGAACCTGCCTCGTAGAAGTATGTGCCTTGCACGCCGTGAACCTTGGCGAAGTCCTTGTTGTACACCTCAAATAGGCATCGTCCTGAAGGTTTGAGCGCCTGGGCGATCGTCCGGATCAGCTCGGCGTCGTCCTGCTCATCCTCGAAGATACTGAAGATCACGTCACGGAGCATCACATGATCGAACACTTGGTGATACGAGATGGTCCGCATGTCCTGACAGAGCCATTCCACCGAAGCACTCTTTTGGCTAGCGCCCTGTCGGGCAACATCCAGCATCGCGGGGGTCAGATCCAGGCCCGTCATCTCATGGCCCTTCAGGGCCAGTGCGACCGTAGGGGAACCCGTGCCGCAGGCCAAGTCAAGAATCCGCTGCGGCGGTTTGGCCTCCAGCCATCCCTCCAGCATGTCAGCCAGTTTCACCGTGTACGGCCAGCGTTCTTGAGAGAACCAGACATCGCCGTCTTTTCTGGCCATTTCGGTGAATCGTTCGATCACTTGCTCCGGAGAGCCAGATTCGCGTGCCATCGGCAGTTTTCCCTTGCGTCAGCCGTGCGTGCTGACCGACATTCCCCATCAGTGGAGAAACCATCTAGCCCTGCTGCGGCAGGAATCGCAGCTTGGCTTTCGACGCTGCAATGCGTATTTGTACCGCTGAAGCACACAACCGGTGCAGCCGACAACGACCAGAACCGGGGCGACCAGCTGTTGTCGAGGGAATCGTTCCAGGTACCCAGCCGGACGGTATCACCTGCGCCCTCTGAATGCTGGCCTGCTGCCGTGCTGGCAGGAGCGGCGGGAGAGGTGACGGCGTGGTGGCTAACGCCCATTCATCAGCCGCGGTGGCAGCCAGCGCCCTGCGTGGCCTGCTGCATGCCCTGTTAGGTAGCCGTGTCCACGTCTGCGTGTTCACGCATAAAGGCTGCCAGCGCAGCAGCACTTGGCGATCCTTCGGCTATGAGGCCCTTGAGCGTGCCCTCCCGGTCTTGTTTGGATCGGTTCTGCCCCAGCTTGAATTTTGCTTCGATCTTGTCGATCGGCATCTCGAATGCGACAATGTTGCTCAACAGCTGTTCATAGAAGTTCTCGGGCAGTTCATCAATCCGGTACGGGCGCGATCGGTGGCTCTCGTATTTTCGGACGAGAGCCTCCAAGATACCCGAAACCACTTGGCGATCCTCTGTCGCGAGGGGCCGGCCGTATATGTGAACCACCGCGTAGTTCCAAGTGGGAACAGCAGGTGCGGTCGTGTACCAGGTTGGCGAAACGTACCCGTGCGGGCCCTGGAAGATCGCGAGCGCCTGAGTGCTTCCATCGAAGTCTCGCCAGTGTTCATTTGCTCGTGCGACGTGGCCCTGAAGTGCCGCACGATCTCCAACGCGTTTTACAAGAATGGGGACGTGAGTCGCGATCAGTCCGTTAGTGGCCGACGAAGTGACGATCGTGCCGAAATCGTAATGGGCAATGAACGAAAGAATCGTAGATTCGTCGGACACTCGAAATGGTGCCGGGATGTACATGTTGGATCAGTCTCCCCGGCCGATGGGCTGGGCCTCGGCGCGGGCGATCGCCGCATCGAGCCGGTCCGCCGCGTCAGCCAGGGCCAGGTATGCCCGGCTCCAGGCCGGATGGATCGAGGTCTGCTTGCTGAGCTCCTCGGCCCGGTCGCGAATGTCCAAAGCTTGTCCCGTGTGAATACGCTCGGCACGATCCGTCTCCTTTCCTGTTTCGAGGCCTCCACCCGCCCGCCAGGACATTGTAGGCTGCCTCGTGTGTACGCGAACCGCTCTATCGTCCCGGTCGGGCGCATTTCGTGGAGGCGATCGTTCGGAGCCAGGAGCCGCAGGGGATCAGCCTGAAGCAGTTGCATGATGGGGTACCGCTGTGCTGGCAGGAGCGCGGGAGAGGTGGCGGCACGCGTGCTAACGTCATGGCTCAGGCGCGAGGCTTTCTGCGCGGACTGGAACCGACGGTGTGGCGTCTTCTTCAGCGCCTCTGTATCTTCAGCCTGTGCATTTGCACAGCCTATGATTGAAATAGACCTCTACACGTGACTCCGCCGGCGGCAGCTGACGCCGGCTGGCTGCATGTGTTGATCCGTTTGGCGCCGACCCGGTCGGTTTGTCTGCGGCGGACGAGCCGGCCGGCGAACCGGCCAAGTCATGCGTTTTGGGAATGGAAAGGCCGATACGATGCGAAAGGTGGTTCTGGGCGGGCTTTGTACGTCCATGCTCCTGACGCTGACTGGCTGCGTGACCGTTGCCACCATGGTGGTCAAGCACGAGGCCATGAAGGAAGGCGCGAAGGTAGCCAAGAGCGCCTACGAAGGGGTTAAGGGCGACTCCGCCGATCACCAGGCCGACGCTGCGTCTCCCAGGGAGTAGACGCTCGCGAGCAGCACAAACAGCACCGCAGCAAACATCCTCATGATTCGCTTTCCTCTGGCCCTCCTCTACTGTTTCGAGGCCCCCACCTGCCCGCAAGGACATCGTAGGCCGCCTCGGTGCGTGCCCGAACCGCTCTATTGTCCAGGTCGGGCGCATATCGTGGAGGCGATCGTTCCGGGTGAGAAGCCACATGTGATCAGCCTAAGGCATCCGCACGACAGCCTGCCTCCGTGCTGGCAGGAGCGGCGGGGGCCTAGCGTCGGCTGCCAACGATGGAAGGGACTAATACTGAATATGCCGTGTCCAAGTCCGTGATCACTTTCGGCCAGCGAACGGTCTTGCCAAACCCTGTGGTGACCCACTGCGTAATCCCCTGAAGAGCTTAGCAGGAAACCACCCGATACCGGTCAGCTACCAAAGGCTGTTCTCCGGGTGCCACTGCAGCTTGTCTGCCAGTGCTGCTGTTCTTGAAGCCCCTTAGTCTGCATTTCGCAGCGACCTTCAGAAACGCGACCCCCGAGCCCTTGCATCCAAAACGCCCCAAAAGGCCCCTAAAGTCTCGATCCGCCCACGACGCCGGAGGACTTTGACAGCTACCTGCGCAGCCGCGACGGCGGCAAGTACTCGCCGGACATCGCTTTTCGCAAGGCTTCGCGCATGGACTCGAAGTCCGTCGTGCGGGCGACGATCTTGCCGGACGGGTCGATCACGAAGTAGGTGGATGGGGAGTCCTTTTCGTACGCGATCACCTCGTTCGGCTCGGTGGACCAGTCCACGAATGCGTGCGGCCAATCGATCCCTTTCTCCGCGGCGAACTGCGGGTGCCCCTTCGGCATGAAGCCTTCGATCACGGTGACCAGGGCGGCCTTGCCGGACTTGCGGAACTCGGCATGCATTGCCTTGAGCTGCGGGATCCACGCGGGTCCCGGTGCCGGGGCTTCGCATGTCGAGGACCAGGAACTTGTCGCGGTAGTCCGCGATCCGCAGCGGCTTGCCGTGGATGTCCGTCAGTTCCAGCAACGGGGCAGGATCACCGACAGACTGCGGGCTTGAGCACTTGCGCCTGAAGATCCCCGACGTCCAGCGGTTCGTCGCTCCGCCCGCCGGGCATCTCGGGGATGACGATGCTCTTGCGCAGCCTGCTGGCCGTCCTTGAGCCGCCGCTGATAGGCCGATTGAAGTGGACCACGAGTTGGTAGGTACCAGCCGGCACGTCCTCGATGCGGAAGCGCAGGTTCTCGGTCCGGGTCGATCGCTGCCACGTCGTGGGGAGTGCTCAGGCTTTTCTCCCACAGCATCCACTGTTTCTGGTTCTGCTTGCGGACGTTGTCCGTCTGCTCGCGGGTCATCTCGACCCAGTTGGCGGGGAACTCCAGCGGCGGGAGCGTGTCCGGCAGCGTCAGCCAGCCGTAGGGCGGCTCGGTCAGCAGGAAACTCTCGCCGCTGCCTTCGGCGATGATACGTCCGACCAGCGCCCGTCCGGTGCCGCCGATGGCGATCGCGGTTGTCTTGGCCGGCTTGGGGGTCACGTACTTCGGTTGGATGAACACTTCGCCCCGGCGCTTCCACTCCTGGACCCAACTGGCCTCCAGCCGCCGGGGCACGACCTTTTCGATGCGGAACCGACCGTTCTCGTCGCAGACTGTGCTCCAGTTAGCTTCAACGTCGCCGTCGTCGCTGCGCTCGCGCCACCGCAGTCCGACCTTCTCTCGTGCGCCGGGCTTGCTGCCGATCTTGAGCGTTCCTTCGATCGTCGCCCACGGCTCCAGCACGACGCGGGCGTCTTTCTCGACCTTCGCCTTGGCGACCTGCCCGAAGCCCGACGGGTGCAGCACGAACACCTCGTAGCCTTCCAGGTCCGTGCGGACCGGCAGACGGCCGCCCTCGCCAAGCCTGACGGGCTTGTACCCGTGCTCCCGTGGGAATGCGTTCCCGCGGATCTCGATGATCTGTCCCTTACCGGCAACCACCACATCGGCCCCCGCGGCCGGCGAACCGTCCGGCTGCACCACGCTCACCATGATCTTCTTCGGCTCGGGGAAGGGCCGGCCGGCTGTGACGCCCTCCTCCGCTTCCACCGGGTACGGGGACTCGCCGTCGCGGTCCGTGGAGTAGGTGTCCGCCGGCAATACGATCTTGGCAGGATATTCCCTCAGCACCACGGATGTCTTCTCTCCCGTCAGGTACAGGTTTCGCCCCTGCTGGCCGGCGACCTCGCCGAGTTCGACCGTCCCGGCCGGCAGCTTCACCGGCACCAGGTCCAGCGATATGCCCGCGGCTGACTGTTCGACATTGACCTTGTAGGTTCCGGTGTCGAGCACCAGGTACTGCGGCAGCGAGACGTCCACGCGGTCGTTGGATTCGCCGGGCTGCCGCTCGGGGCTCAGCGTTTCGGGGTTGCTGAAGTCCAGGACCAGGGTGTCGCCGGAACGCACGACGTTGGGGTTCTTCGGATCCAGGCCGCCGCGGTCGGTGAACTGGCCATCGCCGGTCTGGTCCACGATGCCCGCCTTGACCGGCTTGCCGTCGATGAAGATCGTGCCGGTCGGCCAGCGCTGGTTGCCGTTCGGGTAGAGCCGCCCGCCAAAGGCTGAACTTCGAGTCCGGGTCCGACTGGTCGCGATTGCTGCGGAAGGCGATCGTCGTGTCGGTTGCCGACCGGCTGCCGGCCTGCTGGATGTGCACGTCCTTGAAGGTCATCTCGAAGTTGCGGCCGGGGGCCTCCAGCGAGACGTCTGTCGTGGAAGGCTTGTAGGTGTCGACCTTGCCGGCGAAGGTTCTCGTCGCCGTCGAAGGAGACGAAGAGGGTGTTGTAGCCGGTACCGGTGCCGCCGGACTCATCGAACAGCAGGGCGCTGCGATAGCGCGTGCCTGTATCGTGCCACAGCACCGGTCGGTCGGACTTGCAGAAGTCGGGTTTCTTTTTTAGGACGCGCATGTTGCCCAGGCCTTGGAAGTCGCTGCCCTTGGCGGCCGGCCCCTGGGACATCGGCTGGAAGGAGAGGTTGATGGCGGGCCGGCTGGTCGTGGGTTGGGTTGCGGGGCCTGCCTGGACCGCGGGGACCCGGAGTGTGGCCATTGTCAGAACCAGGCCTAAGCGGTATGTGTGCGTGGACATTTGCGACTCCTTCTGGCCGACATTTCCCGGATGAACCGCTCGCTGACGACCGCCGCCAGTCATGTCCGTCATTTTACAAGGGACCAGCCTCAGACCGCTACACGAGGCCTGCCGCCGTGCTGGCGCGAGCAGCGGGGGAGGTGGCGAGACGAATACAACCCAACGGCACTCAAGGCACTCGACGATGCAGGAGCCAGTCCAGCGACCAGCAACCGCCGCCGACCATCAGCAGGAACAGTAGCCCCATGAGCATCGAGAAGTCCGTCCGGGCTTCGCTGGCCATCGCCCAGAACCCATAGCGGGGCAACCTGGCAAGGCTGAAATGCCAGTAGCCGTGGCTCAGCAGGATCGGCACCTTGGTGGAGGCGATGGCCACGCATATGTCGATCAGCAGCAACACGGCCGCCAGGCGCGTAAACAATCCCAGCAGGATCAGGGCGCCGCAGACGATCTCCACCCCGCCGACGAATGGTCCCATGGCCTCTGGTGCCGGGATGCCGATGCGAGCGAACCGACCCGTTCCCAGCAGGTCGGGGAACAGGAACTTCTGAATCCCTTCCTCGAAGAACACGCACCCAACCAGCAGCCGGATCAGGATCGTGGCTGCCGGGGCACGTGTCGCAATGAAGGATTGAATGCCATCCATGCCCTTGCTCCGAGTCGTAGTCGCTCTGGATCTGTTCCATCCACACGATCTCACGTGAAGCAGAACAGCTGTGGCAGATTATAGGATGGTTCAGGCGGGAATTCAGCCAGCTACGCCGGACCGCTGGCACATAGGCAGCGTTCACACACCACCGGCCCGATCAGCGCTGAGGCGGTGATCTACAGCAAGGAGCCGGACGGGATCAGCCTGCGACAGCTGCATGACGGAATGCCGCTGTGCTCACGGGAGCAGCAAGAGACCGACGGACCCCGACACTGCTGTCTTGCGGTCACGGGTCGACAGATCCCTCAACTGTACTCGGTAGCAGGCTGCTACTTCCCGAAGTTGTCGATCATCATCAGCAGGTCGATCACGTCGATGCTGCCGTCGCAATTGAAATCGCAGGCGATGTTGTAATCGGGATCGCCGGCGATCCCGCCGAAGGCGTCCACCAGGTATAGCAGGTCCACCACGTCCACGTGGCTGTCGCCGTTCACGTCGCCGGCCAGCGGGCCGACATCGTAAACCAGGATGTAGGAATTCAAACTCGTGCCCGCCGGACAGTACACGTACAGCCGCTGGCTGATCGAGTCGTAGGCCGCCCCGGCCGGCCCGCCGGACGGACCGTTGCCGCCGATGCCGTACATCAGGCCCAAGGGTGCGCCGTCGGCGGTGATCTCCCATCGGCTGGATGGATAGGTATTCCAGCTCGCGCGGGTCCCCTGGACCACCTCGCCCAGCATCTTGGGGTCGAAGACCTGGATCTCGGCCGTCTGGCGCTCGACAGTGTAGCGTCGAGGTCTGGTACCAGGCTCGGCCGCTGGAGAGCTTCGGGACGAGGACGAACCCCTGCCTGCTGGGCGTCTCGATCCAGGCGCCCGTGTTCCAGGCGCTGTCGCCCCAGACCCAGCGCCCCAGCCCGTCGGGTGCCGGCGACTGCCAGGCCGGGGCGTCGTAGTCGTTCTTGACGTTGCTGTTGCGGACGCCGCGGTCGAAGGACACCGGATGGCCGCTGGCGTACCAGTCCGTAGATGTCGTGCCGCCGCTGTGGTCCATGACCGTCCTGAAGTCCGAGGTCGGGATATCTCCGGCCGGATATCCCGTCGGCTCGGGGATCGCGTAGAACGTCGGTCCGAGAGACACGCCCAAGCCCATCCGGCTGGCGTAGCCGCCCCAGCCGACCGCATAGGGTCCTACCTGGTAGAAGTCCTGGAACCACGGGGGCAGGGCCGTGACGCCGCCGTAGATCCGCCGTTGCTGCACCCCGGCCAGCCCCCACGGGCCGATCCCGTTGGATACGGTGCCATCATCATTGAGTGTGCGGATGGCCAGCGACTTTGTGTAACTGGACTGGGTGTCGTCGGGATAGTCGATCGCCCACGTCGTCCAGAGCCGGTTCTTGGCCTGTTCGAACCACAGGCCCATCCAGACGCCGCCGCTGTTCAAGCCGGTCCCGGGCCAGATGTCCGCCCAGTGATTGGTGAACGTCGCGACGCCGCCCAGGTTCGCCGGCGGGGCGAACTCGATCAGCTGGTAGCCGCCGCCGGTGTAGTTGCCGTAGAAGCTGAAGGTCAGGAACCGCAGCTGCCCGTTGACGTAGCGGTGCGTAAAGCCCTGTCCCCAGTTCAGTCCCGAGAAGTTCCCGCCTGTGGGGACCAGGTAATAGCCGCTGTACGTGAAGTCCGACTGGCTGAGTACTGGCTTGTCCGCCGGACCGAATGCCGCCGTGCTGCCGATCGCGACGTTGGACAGGGCCGAGGTGTTCGGGATCTCGTCCGCCGACTTCATGGCGAAATAGTACGTGGTGCTGGGGTGCAGGCCGCTGACCAGCACGCTCTGGACGGTGCCCGCGGCGGTCGGGGTTGGCAGGCCTGGCACCGGTGTGGCGCCGGCCCAGTTGGCGTCCGTGATGGTGCTGGTGGAGTAACGGATGTCGTAGCTGGTGGCGGTGCCAATGTTGCCGTCATCGCCCGGGGCAGTCCAGGTCAGTGTGACCGTCGTACTGGTCGGGGTCCTGACCGCCAGGTCCGTAACGGCCGCGGGCGGGGTGGTGTCGGGAATCAGCGTCTGGCCCGAAGCGACGTTGGACAGGGCCGAGACGTTCGGTACCTCGTCGGCCGTCTTCATGGCGAAGTAGTACATGGTGGCGGGGGATAGCCCCGCGACGACCACGCTCTGGCCGGTGCCGGCAACAGTCGGGACCGGCAGGCCCGTCACAGGCGTGGCGCTGCCCCAGTTGGCGTCTGTGATCGTACTGGTGGACCAGCGGATGTCGTAGCTGGCGGCGGTACCGATGACGCCATCATCGCCGGGGGCCGTCCAGGTCAGCGTGAGGCTGTGCAGAGCGGCATTGCCAGCCGCCAGGTCGATCACCGCCGCCGGGGGGATGGTATCACTCGCCGAATGCGGCGAGACCGCGACCTTGATCGTGCCGTTACCGTAGACAATCGCCTTGTCATATCCGTCCGGAACAACCACGCCGCCGAAGCTCTGGCCGGTCAGGTCATTGGCGCAGGTCACAATCGTAAACAGCCGGCCGGCAATGGCGCTGATGTCGCCGGTTACCGCGATGTTGAGCGTGGCATTGGCCAGGTTGCTGACGCTGCCGGAGACGGTCACACAGTCGGACGTCGGGCTGAGCGGATCGACGCCATTCAGATCGATGGCCAGCGCAGCCCCCGCGGCAAAGCCCAGGTTGCCCTCGATTGTAACCGTGCCGGTGTTGTCGGCGCCGATGCCGGGGCTGATCGCTCCGGAGGTGGTCAAGGTCCTGCCCGTACCGGCCTCGACCTGGATGGTGCCGGTCCCGGCCAGGTTGTTGGCGATCATCCAGTCGGCGTCGGGGGTCTTGTCCAGGTAAAGCCGGGTCATGCTGTCCGAGGTGTAGAGCGTGACCGAACCCGCGGAGAGGGCCCCTTCGCCGGTGACCTTGAGGTAGCCCCTCTGGAGCGTGAGGCTGGCGAAGTTGTTGCTGGCATTGGCCAGGGTGACGATGCCGCGGCCGGTCTGGTAGTAGTCGGTCGTGTTGACGGTGACAGGGTAGTTGCCGGAGATCGCTCCCGTAATGGTGAAGTTCGTGGACCCGCCGTTGCCGCGCGAGCCTGCCAGGGTAAGCGGGCCATTGAGGGTGACCGAGCCGCTGTAGGTGTTGTTGCTGGACCAGGTGCCGGCCCCCAGCGTGCCGCCGGTGCTCTGCACCACCACGTTGAACGGGATCGTGCCGTTGGCGAAGTGGTCGCTCATGCCGGTCGCTCCGCCCTCCAGGTACAGCACGGGCGTCCGTAGGGCTCCGCTGTAGTCCTGGTTGGCTCCGAAGAACAACGTGCCGGTCGAGCGGACGGTGATATCGCCGGTGCCCAGGGCTTGGCTGGCCATGGCCCAGACGACCGGGTAGTTTCCCGTGTCGATCACCATACCGCCCGAGAACGTGCTATTGGCCACGTAGAAAGACCAGTCCGGACCATCGCCCAGGTACTGGTCTGTGCCTTGGAAGGTCAGCAATCCGCCCCCGGACAGGGCGCCGTTGACCCGCATGTTGTTGCCGCGTCCGCCCTTCATGAACGACGGTGCCGTGACCGTCAGGGCCGCGTTCAGGACGCGGTCCGGCCCCCAACCGTAGTAGTTCAGGTTCGGGCACAGGTGCCAAGTGCCGCCGCTCAAGGTCACCGGCGTGGTCAGCGTCACGCCGTTCTTGTGGCCCACCATGCCGCCCGCACTCACCTCGATGGCCGGCGAGCCGGCCAGGTCCGCATCGACCACCGCATACGCCCCGGCGATGTTGACCACCGCGCTCTGCCCGGCCCCGGGCACGCCACTGGGGCTCCAGTTGCCGGCCAGGTCCCAGTAGCGCGTGGCCTCGTTGCCCGAAACGTAGGCCCCGCCGGTCCAGGTGTAGTCCACCGCACTGGCATTGCCCGCGCACAACGCCGCCGCCAGCAAGATCACGCGATGACCCCTTGCCCGCAGATACGTCGGTCCCATGGCACTCTCCTATCGCAAGGCACCCGCAACGACGAAGACCGGCTCCAGGCCGGAACTCCGAATGCGTATGACACTGACAACGGTCCACTGGCAACTGACAACCGCTGTTGTCTACTTGCCGAAGTTATCCACCAGCATCATCAGGTCGACTACGTCGACACTGCCGTCGTCGTTAGAATCACAGGCGACGCTGCAGTTCGGATCGCCGTCGGCCCCCAAGTCTGCGATGGCGTATGCGGCGCCGCTACCCACGGCGCCGGTATCGGTTGCCGAGGCGGGCTGCCCGCCGGCGGGAGTCCATCGCGCAGCTTCGGCCCCGAGGACCGGACGAGTTGTTCCAGGTCTAAACCGTCGCCTCCACCGAGGCAGACAGCAGGCCGACCATGGGCGTGAACATCCACAGAAAACGCATCTCTCGCCTCCTCTGACTCCCCGCGAGAGATCGAAAGCGCTCAGCCGCGGGCGCCTGCCGCGCACCGGTGCACCAAGGGCCGCAAACTGATCCGAAGTGTAGACCCTTGTCTACAGATACTACACGATTCCAGTGTACAATCTGGCATAGCGGGGTGTCAATCAAAAAACGGGTGCCTTGCGGGTCCATCCCGCGGTACCCGCGGCCGTGGGTCACTGTGCCGGGCGGCTCCGGGCATACGAGCCGCCGGCGGCGTTGCTCAGTGCCGCCTGGATCGCCGAGAGCACCTCGTTCCGCATCCTGTACGTGTCCTCGGCCTCGACCTTGACCGAGTACGGGGCCGCGTTGGCGAGCTTGTAGTACTTGTGAAGAATGGCGTCGGCTTGCGTCGAGTCGCCCTTGTTGAGCTTCGTCAGATATGCGAGGTGCTCATAGTCCTGCAGGCCGCGCCGGAAGCCCTTCAGTCGCATCGTAGGGATCGGCCCCTCGATGCCGAACTTGCTGCCGGGGTACCACATCGCCACGTAGTCTCCAGATCGCCCCGGGCTTGTTGAAGGGGTCCTCCGCGTTCCATCCCATGCACTCCCACAGGCAGAAGCCTTGGGTCTTCAGGTCCCAGCCGCTCCAGCCGTAGATAATCGGGCTCATCATGGCCCAGTCCAGGCGGGTGTGGCGCTGGCGGACGTTGTCCTTGGCGTAGTGCCACCACTCATCGCCCAGCTTGGCACGGGTAGCCTTCATGCCACTCGGCCAGTCGCCCCAGAAGGCCTCCGGGGTGACCTCGTAGTTCACATTGCGAAGATCGATGATTCCGTCGAGCTGGTCCTTGGTGGTCCTGTAGGTGCCGATGTCGATGCGGTACCGGATGTTGCTGGCCCGATCCTGGCGCTGGCCAATCGCCTTGATCAGCAACTGCCCATAGTAGCGCAGGGCGTCATATTCGTCCTTGTCCTTCGGCTCATCCGTATTCCATGGTTCGCCGAACTTCTTTTTGCCGTTATAGAAGAGCTGGAACTGCGTCCGCTTCCACCCCCTTTCGGCGATGTGCTTGTCGAAGGCCTTGAGGATGGCCGTGTACTCGGCCTCATACTTCTCCCGGTTGTCGTAGTAGTTGCCGAAATCGCTGGGCCAGCCGAGGCTGAACGGCAGGTAGAAGTGGGTCAACGGGACGCCCTTGCGCGGACAGTCGTTGAAGACCTCGCCGGTGAAGTACTTTTCGAACCGCTTGTCGAAGGCGGACCAGTCGACAACATGCATATCCTTTCCCTCGCCGGCGATTTTCGGCACATAGGCCGGGTCCACCACCTTGGCGGCCGGGCGATCGCGAGTACTCGGGTGTCCCGGGAAGATGTTGAGCGTGCAGCGGTGGGCGTGGGCCATCTTGTGGAAGGCCTCTTCAATGCGGGCCACCTCGGCCTCGCTTCTGGCATGGAAGGACTTCGCGAAGCCGGTGCCGTACGTGTTCAGCTCGAAGATGAAACTGACTTCATCCGGCAGTTCCCAGGGCAGCACCTCCAGCTCCAGGCTCAGATCCTGTGCGGACACGCCTTCAGCGGTTACCGTGACCTTGCCTTTGTAGCGGCCGGCCTTGGTCTTGTGCGGCACGTATACGTCGATCCAGAAGCCCTGCACCGTCTGGCCGTCGACGTTGAGGCGGGGCTCGGGCAGATCCACCCTGTCCCAGCCCTTGGCGGTCGCGGGGATCAGGCCGTCCGGAAACCACCGCTTGTCACCGTAGTAGGTCGCCAGGTCCCACGCATCCTTGGCGTTGGTGAACAGATCCATGTAATGCTCGACGAAGACCTCGATATCGCGACCGGAGCGGATCGTCGCACCCCCAGGGCCGGCCAGGTCACCGACCTCCACTCGGAGGCCCTTGAGAGGGTGGTCGCCTTTTTCCACGATGACCTGGAAAGAGACGAACTCATTGCCCGCCGCGCGACAGCGCGATGCGCCTGGCACCAGCATCCCAGACAGTCGACCTCTCACGGAACGTGCCGGACCGCGGGCCATTCTGATAGCTGGGCGCGGCGTCGTAGCCGAACCCTTCTCTGCCCGTCCTGTGCCAGTAGTGCTCCTCCAGGACGTTGCCGCAGATCGGGTTGACCTTGTTGGCATCGCTGGCGGCCCAGACCACCGGGGGCTTGGGAGTATCGGCAGGTTCCTGTTTCGCGTGACCGACGTGTGTCGTCCAAAGCAAGATCAGGATCGACAGGAGAGTCTGCTTTCCCATAAATATGAACCTCCGACTTGCGTGCGTCCGGACCTGCGAGGGCTTCGCGAGCCCGTGGGGCCACACTGTACAGCATCATTATCCGTCGCGGGGGATGCACCACAAGACCACGGTCCTAGCTGATGCCATTGCCATTTGAGGTGATTGCTCGACGCGGCCCGGCAGGCCTATATGATGAGGCTTTGGACGCAGCGGGAGACGGAATACATTGATGCCAGTGAGGTCATCCATGCCTGAGTCTGATCGGGATCCGCTGTCGCAGCATCGGATCCGCGAAGTCAAGACGCGCAAGCTGCGCACCCGCTGGCCGCGGTTGTTGGGACGCAATGCCCGGCTGGAAGAGCATGGCTATGGTCGTGAGCTCCTCGTGCGAGAGGTCCTCACCGACCAGGGCGCCGTCGGCTGGGGACTGTCACGCCGGCTGCCGCCGCAACAGACGCCGCAGGTGGAGGGGCGGCTGGTGTCTGAACTGTTCGATCCGGCCATCGGGGTGATCGATCCCGTAGCGTCGCCGCTGGACTTCGCCCTGCACGACTTGGCGGGCGCCCTCCTGGGCCAGCCAGTCTATCGGATGCTCGGCGGTCGGGGACCAACGCATCTTGCCAGTACTCTCGCCGCGACGCTCGCGTCTGCTTTGCCATGCGTGCCTCCTGGATCTTGCACGCACGCATCTTCACGGCATCGGCCCGTGGGAACCAGAATGGGGTTCAGTCAGCGGACACCTTTTTAGTAGGGTATACTGCTAACGAAATGTAGTAGACGTGGTGGCGGTGTAAGTTGCCAATGCGTCTACGGTTACAGCCCGTACATCCTGGGCCGACAGGGCGGCATGGCATGCAGAAGGTAGCGAGTTCGATCCTCGCCGGCTCCAGTTCTTAAGAGCGTGCAGTGTTTAGGGTTACACCAGCATCTTTCTGTACGCTTCAAATCCGGTGGCAAATCGCGTAACAAAAAGATGCTCATGTTCCCGGTCTGGCGGCATGCTTGCGGATGGCGGCGACGAGGGCCTCGGGGGGCGAGCCCTTCGTCAGATATGCGACAGCACCAGCGTGCGTCATCGACGAAGCCATATCCTGCTGCGCATGTACGGACAGGCCGATCATCGGAATGCCTGGCATCTCCTGGGTCAGCCGGCGCAGTTACATCCACTCCGCTGAGATGCGGCATGGATACATCCATCACGATGATGTCGGGCTTGAGCTGCAGGGCCATCTGAACGACCTGCAGGCCATCGACGGCCAAACCGACCACCTGGATGTCCGGCTGGATCTCCAGCAGGTGCGCCAGGCCATTGCGCAGGACCTCATGATCGTCCGCCAGCAGGACGCGGATCACCTTCCGGTTGTGCGATGTGCGAGCAGCCGGTTTTCCGGCGGAGCGACCGGCCGGGCGGGGGGCTAGTTCGCGGATCTTGGCAACGAGCGTCTCGGGGGGCGTGGTCTTGGTCAGGTACGCCGCGGCGCCCGCAGCCTTCATCTGGGCGGCTACATCCTCCTGTACGTGCATGGACAGGCCGATCACCTGAACGTTCGGCAACTCCTCGGTGATGCAGCGAGTGGCTTCCACGCCGCCCAGGTGCGGCATCGACACGTCCATCACGATCACCTCCGGCTGCAGCTGCAGGGCCAGCTTCACGGCCTCCTGGCCATCGGCGGCCTGGCCCACCACCACCATACCGGGCTGGAGCTGCAGCAGGCGGGTCAGGCCATCGCGTACAACGGCGTGATCGTCCGCCAGCAGCACGTGAATGACCCCCTCGTCGTGCGGTTTGGTATCCACAGCCTGCCGAGCGGCACGACCGGCGGCGGCTTGTTCGGCCGACGCCCCAGCAGCCATATGAGTGGTAGCATCCGGCAGGTAGCAGGGAGCTGTCAGGGCGATGCGAGTTCCTTGGCCGGCTTGGCTGTCTATCCTCATCCAGCCCCCCAGCAGTTCCAGCCGTTCGCGGATGCTGAACAGGCCAAAGCCACTGCCGGACTGGCTCTCATGCGGGTCTGTCCGGCTCTGGGATGGATCGAAGCCCGCGCCCTCGTCCGCCACGAGGATCCGGATCTGGTCGGCTCCCAGCTGGTGCATGACTATGCGAGCCCGGTCGACCTTGGCATGCTTAATGATGTTCAGGAGCAGTTCCCGGACCGCCTGAAACAGCAGGATCCGGACCTCCTGGGTGGGGGGATCGACCTGCTCGTCCGCCTCCACCTCCACGCGGAGGCCGTGCTTATCCTGCATCCAGCGGGCCAGCCATTCCAACACCTGGGCCAGGCTACCCTCGTGCAGGACCGGTGGACTTAGTTCCGCCGTCAGCGAGCGAGACGTTCTGAGGGATTCACTCAGCAGGTCATCCACCTGCTTGAGCGCCTCTCGCTGGCCGGCTTCGTTCAACTGATTGCGCAGAATGCCAATGTTGAATTTCGCCCCCACCAGCAATTGTTGCAGGTGATCGTGCAGGATCTGGGCCAGCTGCTGGCGTTCTCGCTGCTCGGCCTGGGTCAGTTCCACCGCCAGCCGCTGCAGTTGGGCGGCCCGTTCTTCGGCTTCGGCGGTACGTTCGGCGACGCGTTGCTCCAGGCTCTGATTGGCTGCCTGAAGCTCCTGCTGGCTGTCGCGCAGGGCCTGCTCGACCTGCTTGCGCTGGGTCGCGTAGCGAATCGCCCGCAGCAGCAGATGCCCGTCCGTTTGGCCCTTGACCAGGTAATCCTGTGCGCCGCGGCGAATCGCCTCGAAACCAACGGCCTCGTCGGCGGTTCCCGTCAGTACGATGATGGGCACCTGCGGCGCGTGCTCGCAGGCCCGGGCTACCGTATCGAGCCCCTGGCTGTCCGGCAGGGACAGGTCCAGCAGCAGCACGTCGCAGGGCTCGGCCTTCAGCCGCGAAAGGGCGCACCCGCAGGCACGCTTCATGTGTCAGTTCGAACGGCGCAACGGAGCACTCTCGTAGGCTCTCCGCCAGCAGCCTGGCGTCGCCTGGGTTGTCCTCGACCAGAAGAATTCGAATAACGCTATCACTCATGGTCTTCGAATCTGTGGCAGCTTCACGATTGACAGCCAGAAATCCTCGATCGCCTTGACCACGCCCAGGAACTGCTCCAGGTCGATCGGCTTGGTAATGTAGCAGTTGGCGTGCAGGTCATAGGCTTTCAGCACGTCTTCCTCGGCCCGGGAGGTGGTCATGACGACCACGGGAATCCGCCGCAGGTTCGGGTCGGACTTGATCTCAGCCAGCACCTCCCGCCCGTCCTTCTTCGGCAGGTTGAAGTCCAGGAGGATCAGGTCCGGCCGCGGGGCGTCCTCATACCGGTCTTGCCGGCAGAGGAACGCAATGGCCTCGGCCCCGTCTTCGACGACGCTAAGGCGATTACTGACCTTGCCGTCCTTCAGGGCCTCCTGCGTTAGCCGGACATCGCCAGGGTTGTCTTCGACCAACAGGATCTCAATGGGCAATAGAACATGCTGATTTAAATCCATGCTCACACCTGCACTACTGGTTAGCTGCCGCGTCCACCACCCAACTCTTGGGGGTCACGCACCTATCGTAAAGAAAAACGTCGAGCCTTGGCCCAGACTGCTTTCCACCCAGACCCGCCCGCCATGCCGCTCCACGATCCGTTTGCAGATCGCCAGGCCGATTCCCGTCCCTGGATACGAGCTTTCGACTGTGCAATCGCTGAAAGATCAGGAATATCCGCTCGGCATACTGTGGGTCAATACCAATCCCGTTGTCCCGAACAGAAAAGACCCATTCCTGGCCTTTCCGCTCCGCCGAAACATGAATGCGAGACGCGTGCTCTGGATGCCTGAACTTGATGGCGTTGCCGATGAGATTCTGGAGCAGCTGCACCAACTGCGGGCCATCGCCGCAGATCGTCGGCAACGGGTCGTGCGTGATACTCGCCCCGGTCTCGGCGATCGAGACCTGCAGGTTCTTGAGCGCCTGCGCCAGGACTGTTTCCACGGCCACGGGCTTCGGCGGCCGACCGCAGGTGGGGATCCGGGAGTACTCCAGCAAGTCCGTAATCAGCCGGGACATGCGCGTGGCGCCATCGACGGCAAAATCGATGAACTCGCGGGCATCCTGGTCCAGATTGTCCTTGTATCGCCGTTCAATCGAGCTGCAGGTAGCCCGCCACCATCCGCAGCGGCTCCTGCAGATCGTGGCTGGCAACGTAGGCGAACTGCTCCAGGTCCTGGTTGGAGCGTTTCAGGTTCTCGCTGAGTTCCCGCAGATCCTCTTCCGCCTTGACATGGGCCTCGCGCAAGCGGATCGCGGTAATCCCGTAGGCCAGGTCACCGGCCAGGTCGCTCAGCAATCGTACCTCGTCCTCGGAGAAGGAGTCGGGGTCCCTGGAGTAAATGGTCAAGGCACCGAAGACCTGATCGTCGGCCATTAGCGGCAAGACCATGGAAGAGGCATAGCCGCGCTTCAGCGCCTGTTGCCGCCACGGTCCGAAGGCAGGATCGGTTAACATGTTGCGGCACATACTGATCTTGCCCGTGCGAATGGCTGTGCCGGTCGGGCCGCGCCCGCGTTCGGTATCCGCCCAGGTGATGTTCAGCGAATCGATGTACCCTTCATCGAAGCCAGCCTGGGCTACAGGCCGGACGGTCTTGTTCTCATCCTGCTCGGCATAGCCGACCCAGACCATTGCATGGCCGCACTCCTCCACGATGATGCGGCAGACCTCCTTCACGTATTCCGGTTCATTCTTGGCACGAAGCATCGCCTTGTCGCTGCTGCTGAGTGCCTTGAGAGTGCGGTTGAGCTGGCGGAGATCCTGTTCCCTTCGCTTGCTGTCACTAATGTCGATACAGGTACCGATGTACTCGCGGATGCTGCCGTTGTCCTCTTTGACGGGCACGCCACGGGCCAGGATGTCTCGCCACGTTCCATCGTGGATCTTCAGACGGTATTCGACCTCATAGAGTCCCTTTGCTTCGATGGCCTTGCGCCAGGCCTCGGCCACCTGTGGCCGGTCATCCGGGTGAATCGCGTTCATCCAGCCCAGACCGCGGGCCTCTTCCTCGGTTTGGCCGGTGTAGGCTTGCCAGGCGGGGATGGCCATGTCCACTTCCGCACCGGCGTTGACCGTCCAGACAACCTGGGCCGATGCCTCCACAAACGAGCGGAAGCGCTCTTCGCTGCGGCGCAGGACCTCTTCCACCTGCTTGCGATCGGTGATGTCCTGCACGATGCCGGCCAGGCGCTGCCGGCCGCCGACCGCGTCGAGCCGATGACGACCAGCCGCCCAAATCCAGCGGACTTCCCCGTCGGCGCGGCGGATGCGACACTCGAAATTCCAGTCGCTCTGCGCGGCGGTGGCCTGCCGGAACTTCGCGTCCACGCCGGGACGATCTCCCGGCACCACGTGGTCGAGGAACATCTCGTAGGTCCACTCCGGCCGGGGTCCGGCGTAACCGAAGATGCGGTCGTGTTCGAGCGACCGAAAGGCAGTGTGGTCAGTCAAGTCGAGATCCCATGCCCCGGTGTGACTGGTTTCCAAGGCGAAGCGCAGCCGGTCCTCGCTGGCCCGCACTGCCACGGCCGATCGGCTGACCCCGCGGCCGGCATGATAGGTCAGCGAGGAGAAGACAACGATGAAGATCAGCATCATCAGGGCTGTACCCATGGCCGCATCGAACAAGCCGTAGCGCTCGCCCGCCACTCGCAGCCAGCCCAGCCCGATGGGGAGCAGGAGTGCAGGGATCAGCAGCCGCCGGATGCTCGAGGCGCCGGCCTCTGCCGCCGTGATCTGGGCCATCCATCCCTCGCCCGGCCGGGCACACAGGAGGCCCAGCCCCAGCACCAGCAGGCCTATGGCCGTCGGCCACGCTATGGCCGTAAAATGTGCCACCCCGTACAGCCACTGCACCCCGTACAAGTAACCGATGGCGGACAGCAGCGCAATCAGGCACACGGCCAGCGCCAGCCACTGTACCGCCCACACCCGCCGGGGCTTGCGGCTCAGGAGCCATAGCGCCACCCCGGCGAGAGTCACGCAGATCGAGGCAGGCAAGCCCATCCGGTTGGGTGCAACCATGCCCAGTGCCCCCGGCGACTCTTGCGCCAGGAGTTGGTCGATCCCCAGGTTCCAGCCGATCAGGTTCTCGCTGAGAATCAGGGTTCCGATCAGCAGTGCCATTACCGCACAGGCCCGGCCTGCCCAGCGCCGGGACCGGCCGGCCCGCACCGGCACGAGTAGCACCAGGGATAACCCCAGCAACAGCAGGCACAGCGCCGTGTTGGTCTTCATTGTGATGCTGCTGTGTCCGCGATGGGCCATCAGGCCACAGAGCCACGCCGCCAGGTGCCCGCCACCGATCAGCGCAGTGGCCACCCCTGCCCCTGCCGCGATGGGCTGGACGCCTCGCAGCCGGCTTGTCATCAAGGTCTTCAGATACGCAAGCATGGTACCCGTCGCGTCATGCAGTTCTGACGCCCCCGCCAATCAAATCCTGTACCCTGACACTCTGGAATCGGGTCCGTCGGAGATTCGTAGTATAGCGGCCGGAGACGGCCCCGCCTACGGTAGCTTGTCGTCTCCGCGGAACCGACTGCATTGACCAGGGAACCTGTCGGCAAGCGGCATCACCCAGCCGCCCCCGGCAGACTCGCCAGCCTCTCGCGGGCCTTTTGCAGGATCTCCCGGGCCAGTGACTGCTCGGCCTTGGTAGTCAGCCGGGCCGATCCATATCGTTCGATCAGCGGGCAGACCGCCTCGACAGCCAGGCTGTCGATGGCATCGAGGGTCTCGCACAGGGAGGCGATGCGGTCCAGGGCATCGCAAAACGTCCCGCAGCAGATCTCCGTCAGGTGCATGATGTCGGATCGCCGGCCCTCGCGCCACCAGCGGCGCAGCAGCCGCTCCCAGCCTTCGAAGAGGCCCTGGCGAGGCGCAGCGGCCCCTTCCGCGCGGCGGAGCTGGATGTTGAGCCCCGCGATCCGCCGCTGCAGCTCGGCCTCCGGCTCGTCGGTAAACACCAGCCGCATCCGCCGGGCCGGCGAGAACCGCACACCCACGGAGGCGTCGAGGTTCTCGCGCATCTCCAGCGGAAGGCTCAGCAGGACCTTCTCCAGAAGCCGCAGCGCCCCCGGGGCCTCCAGCAGGACCAGTTGCCGCCCGGCCAGCATGTCGGCCGCGGCCGCCAGGGCCCACTCCAGCCGGTCGTTGCCGTATCCTGTACCGGACGGCAGGTTCGGTACGGGGGCAGGCGGAGTCAACGGAAGCTTCTCCAGGCGAGTCCCGGGCCTGATCGTCGGCCCGGTCTGCTCGACGTGCCGGGCGATGGCTGCGTGCACCGGGATCGGGTTGCCGCCGAACCGCGTCCAGGCCTGCTTGTCGAGCACGACCGCGTGGGTGTAGACCCGCTGGCCACCGCGGGCCGTCTGCTCGCAGCCGGCATAGCTGCAGTAGGCGACGCAGTGGCGCCCCGTGGGCAGTCGGTAGGTCTCGAGCCCGACCGCCTCGGGATCCTCTTCGCACAGGCCACCGTGCGACGGCGAGCGCACGGGTGATCTCGATCTTCTCGGCCACCTGCAGGCCCGGACTCATTGCCACCACCCGGTACCCCTCCCCCGTCGCCGAACGCGCGGAGGTGAAGACGGCCTGTTCGCAGAGCACGTCGCCGCCGGCCGGTGTTGCCACGGCGTTTCCTCGCACCACTAGAGTTGCTGCGCGATCCATTCAAAAGGCTCCAGGACGCCCCGCAGCGCGGTATGCAGCGGGACCGTTGTAACGAAGTCTTCCTCGGGTGACGTGGCATATGCCAGCGAGCCCACCGTGCTGCACGCGAAGAACTCCACGTTGCCCAGGCGGCTCTGGCAGAGATTCCACAGCCGGTTGAGGTTCACCTCCGTGAAGTGCCGCGGGTCATCGAAACACTCGGGACACAAGTCCGCCTTGCACAGCACGACAGCCGTGGGCATCTGCACGCGGTTGCGGCGGTCGGCTCGGTGGACGGCATCCAGGTAGGTGAGCATCTTCACGCCGAAGAAGTCCGGCTGGCTGGAACCGTTGGCCGCCTGCGAGGCATCCAGCAGCAGGAGCATGCCAGCCGACTTGCCGGCCAGGCTGCTGATCACGCGGAAGGTGTTGGGGTTGGCCAGTTCGGCGGTGAGCGATTCGCCGGCCACGTCGGGGATGACCAGGTCGAGCCAGCGCTGGGCGCGCTTCTCGCATTTGGACACCTGGTAGTAGGCCCAGTACCACTGGTCGGCTTCCATGGGGGTCTTGGGCGGGAACATGCGATTGGCCATGTGCGTAATCACGGTCTGCTGCACGTTCACCGAGTGCGCGCCGATGGGGACGGACTCGTAGTCGCCGGCCCGCTGCGAGAGCATGTCCAGCAGGAAGCCCAGGTACACGGTCTTGCCGACGTTGCTGTCCCCTAAGATCGTGACGATCTTCGGCTGGGTCTGCGGGTCGGTCCCGTCGTGTACAAGGGCCAGCGGGGCTGAGCACTCCACGCACTGGGCCGCGTCCCCGCTGTTGCGGGTCCCGCAGATCAGGCAGTCCGTGCCCTCCTGCATCTGGGCGTAGGTCGTGTTCACTGTGTGTCCGCCTCCTTCTGCGCTCGGGACGGGTCAGCGGCGCTTTCGACCACGCAGCGGAACCCCGTGTTATGGGCTCGCACCAGCGCCGCCAGCCCCGTCCGGAACGAACTGGTCGCCTGGGACGGGAAGTACGTATCGAATGCCCCGCCGCGAACCTCCTTCATCAACATGTCCCCCACGAGCGGGCGCCCTGGTCATCGGTCACCTCGAAGTCCGACTCGGTCCATTCCCACACGTTGCCGATCAGCTGTAGCACGCCGTTCGGCGCGGCCCCAGTCGGATAGGCCGTTACCTTCACCGTCCGGCCGACCCGAGAACCCCACACGTTGCACTTGCCGGTATCCAGGGCATCGCCCCAGGGGTATCGCCGCAGGACATGCGCGGCGCTGCGGATCCGCCAGCTGGCCGCCATCTGCCACTCCGCGTTCGTGGGCAGCCGGTATCCGGCCCACTTCGCATAGGCCGCCGCCTCGTAATAGCAAATGCCGACCACGGGGTGGTCTGATACGCGCCGGTCGTGCCGCCCGCCACGCCAGTATCGTGGCGCGGGCTGGCCCGTCTGGTCGACGAAGTCCACCAGGTGCGGCAGGATGTCCGCCGGCCAGAGGCCCACGTTCGCGTAGCCGTCCTCGTCCACGAATTTCTGGTATTGCTTGTTAGTCACGCACAGCCGCGCCAAGAGGAAGGCCTCCGTCTCGATGTTCTCCTCCGGGCAACCGGGGTAGTCATTCACCGTCTTGGGCAGCGTGACGTAGCCTTCGGGGACCAGGGCGAACCGGTCGTCGATCGCCTCGATCGCGGCCTGCTGAACAGCCGCCAGGCCCGGTATCCCGGCCAGCTGCCGGGGGTGACGCACGATGTAGCCGAACCGCTCGTGCTCCAGCAGGCGCTCGAGCGGATCGGCCTGTATGGGAGGCTTCTCCGCGGGCTCAAATGTCGTTGCCGGGGCTGACCCCCGTCCTACGACCGGGGCCGGCTGCGCCTGCGGTTGCGGCTGCGGCTTTCGTGCAAACAGACTCAATGCCATGACGACTCCCCCCGGATCAACCCGGTCGGCTGTCACCCATCAACTTGCGCTTCGCGTCCCGGCAGAGCTTCTGGAATCGCTCGGCTGACTTGCGGAGGTTCTGGTCGACCTCGCTGGCCAGGGGCGTCTCGGCTGCCGTACCGGCCTGAGCTGCCCCAACGGTTTCGAACACGTCCTGCTTCTGCTCGGTCGCGCGGGCCAGTTCCTGCTCCAACTGCTGGCGGAGCTCGGCCAGGCTCTCGCGGGCCGCTGAGACCTCATGCATCTGCTCTTCCCAGTCTCGCTTGATCCGCTCGATCTGGGTCCTCTGCTCATTGAGGTCCTGCTCGACCTTCTTGACGGTGGCGGCCCGTTCGCGGATCTCCGCCTCGGCCTTGCCGAGGGCCTGTTCCTGCTGCGCCAGGTTCGCCTGCCGCGCTTCCAGACTACTGCTGGCCTTGCCGAGCTGCTCGCGCTGCTGGGTGAGTTCCTTCTCAGCGGCCGCCAGGGCGTGCCTGGCCTTGTCAGCCTCGCTGCGGTCCTGCTGGACCTGGGCGGTCGTGCGGGTGAATTCCTGCTGCGCTGCCTGGAGTTCCTTCTGCTGCTGGGTCAGGGCGGCCAGCCTGCTTTTCCAGCCCTTGCCGATCGGTCTGGATGCGTCCCTTCTCCTCCTGCAGGGCGGCCTGCAGGGCGGCCAGTTCGCCCGCCTTGGTCTTGAGTTCCTCCTGCTGCTTGCGGACCTGTTCCAACTGCTGTTCGATCTGGGCGGCCCGCTCCGATTGCTTCTGTTCGATCCGCTCGAATTCCTCGGTGCGTTTGCGGCACTCCGTCTCGCGGGTGACCAGGTCCTGCTCGCGGGTCTCGAGGTGCTTGCCAAGTTCCGCCTCCTGCTGGGCCAGCTCTTCGCGGTCCTGCACGAGACGACTCGCATGGTCCTGCAGCGCGGTGCGGCAGGCCTCCAGCGCCGTCGCCCGGGCGTCCAGCAGTTCCCGGATGGTCTGCATCGCCCCCAGGACCTCCTTGCCGAGGGACTCGATGTGTGCCAGGTCGACGGTCTGCGCGGGTCCCTGCCCGCCTGCCGCTGGTGCCTTCTTCTGCTCGTCCATGGAATCACCTTCTCCTGAACCAGGACTTGGCGGCCGCCTTGGGTGCCGGACCCGCCCCGTCCTTGTGTTTGTCCACCTGCTTGAGCAGTTCCTGCACTGACTTGCCGGGGTTCAGCCGGCGCTGCACCCGGACCGCCTTGGCTGTCGCCTCGTCGAGCGACGCCAGCAAGGCCTCCTCCTCGTGCGAAGCGGCGCCCGACGGCTCGGGCTCGGCCCGGGCCTGCGTCGCGGCAGGCGACTCGGTCGCTTCGGCCCCGTCCCTGTGTGTGTCGGACTTGGCCGCAGCCTGAGCAACCGGCGTGGCCGCCTCTGCTCCTTCGACAGCCGCTTCGGGCTTCTTTTCCTTCTCGACAACCGGACTGGCCGCCTCCGACTTCGCGGCAGCCGACCCGACATTGTTGTTCTTCAGGCGTGCCGACAGCACGCGGGACGTGGTCGCCGGCGAGGCCGCTGCCTTGTGCGGAGTGTCGTGGGGGGCGTGCGACGGGGGCTCTTGCTGCGCCATCTCGCGATTCGGGACGCGTGCCTCGCCGCCAGCGGGCTCTTCGCGCGGGGAGAGCATCTCCCGCAACCGCCTCTCCGCATCGCGCACGGCGACGGCGTGAGTGGAGAGCTTCTTGTCCAGGTCGGCTAGTGCCTCCTGGATCGCCCCGTCCTCCCGCGGTATCGCAATGTCCGCTTCCGGCATACTCATGACGCACCGTCTGCTGCCCGTTTCCTCTTCCCGCACAACCCGATTGTCACCCGTTTGGCCACCCGAGGTGCCCCCGCGTGGACTCGCCGGGCGGCGAGTCCCTCACCAGGCGCTCACGTCGCTCGAAGGGCCACAAGGAGTCTACGATAAAATGCGGGAGATGTGCTGAGTTTTCCGCGCAGATTCAGGTTATGGGGCGCATGCAGAGGAAGGGAGAAGGGCCCTGGCGACGGCTGCGCAGGTGGCCATCTTTTCCGGACGATCCGCGAGGGCTTGCGAGCTGGCAATTCGAACAAAAGCACTATAGATTGCCCCTTCGGTTCGGCAACGCGGCAGGCTGGAATCGCAGATGACGCTGAAGTTCGTGATTGAATTCACGTAGACCGGGTGCGACTCCGGCCGGATTTGTTGTCCGCCACCGCCTTCCTGGCTATACTTTGCCTTCCGCGCCGATCCTAACGACACAGGTGCGGAGCAGCTTAAAGGATTGACAGGAGCGACCATGGCCAAGTCCCTGACGTACAAGATCCTCGAGCAGCACCTCGTCGAGGGCGACCTCGTAGCCGGACAGGAGATCGGCATCCGCATCGACCAGACCCTCACGCAGGATGCGACCGGCACGACAGCGTTCCTTCTATTCGAGTCCATGGGCGTCGACCGCGTCCGCAGCGAGCTGGCTGTCTCCTACGTCGACCACAATATGTCCATGTTCGGACCCGAGAACCACACCGACCACCTGTACCTGCAGACCGTCGCCCCCAAGGTCGGCGCGTACCACAGCCGACCCGGCAACGGCATCTGCCACCAGGTCCACCTCGAACGCTTTGCCGCCCCCGGCAAGACCCTCCTGGGCAGCGACAGCCACACGCCGACGGCCGGCGGGGCCGGCGCCCTGGCCATCGGTGCCGGCGGGCTGGATGTCGCCGTCGCCATGGGCGGCGGGCCGTTTTACCTGACCGCCCCTAGGGTCATCGGCGTGGAACTCAAGGGCAAGCTCCAGCCCTGGGTCGCCCCCAAGGACGTGATCTTTCGCGTCCTGAGCATCCTGACGACCAAGGGCAACGTCGGCTGCATCGTGGAGTACTTCGGCGAGGGGATCAAGAGCCTGGCTGTCCCCGACCGCGCGACCATCACCAACATGGGCGCCGAACTGGGCGTAACCACCAGCATCTTCCCCGCTGACGCCATGACGAAGAGGTACCTGAGGGCTCAGGGCCGCGAGGACCAGTTCAAGCCGATGGCCCCGGACCGCGGCGCCAAGTACGACCGCATCACCAAGAAAATGCACGTCCAGAAGGACGCCGCGTCCATCGAGAATATCCGTAAGTACTGCCTCGGCATGGAGGTGGGCCTGCCCGACAAGGATGGCTACGCCAAGGTCTCGTTCGACCGGATCGTGATCGACCTGTCCGCACTCGAGCCGCTCGTTGCGGCCCCCGGCTCGCCCGACAACATCGAGGCCGTCCGCGCCAATTCCGGCAAGAAGGTCGACCAGGTGATCGTCGGCTCGTGCACCAACTCCTCGTTCCACGACCTGATGGTCGTCGCCAAGGTGCTCGAAGGCAAAACGGTGCACCCGTCCGTCGAGTTCAGCGTCGCCCCCGGCAGCCGCCAGGTCTTCAACATGCTCGCCCGCAACGGCGCCCTGGCCAGCCTCATCGCCGCCGGCGCCAAGATCCTCGAAAGCGCCTGCGGGCCCTGTATAGGCCAAGGGCAAAGCCCCGCCGAGGGCACGGTCAGCATCCGGTCGTTCAATCGCAACTTCACCGGCCGCAGCGGCACGCTGGATGACAAGGTCTACCTGGCCAGCCCCGAGACTTGCGCAGCCTGCTGCAATCACCGGCGAATTCTGCGACCCCCGGGACCTTACGGCCAAGGGAATGACCTACCCGAAGGTCACTTGGCCCGCGAAGTTCATCGTCGACGACTCGCTCATCATCCGGCCGACCCCGGCCGCCGACGCCGCCCGCGCCGAGGTCTTCCGCGGCCCGACGATCGTCACCCCGCCGGCCGCAGAGATCCCGCCGGCCGACCTGGCCGGCCCCGTGCTGCTCAAGCTCGGCGACAAGATCACGACCGACGACATCATGCCGGCCGGCTCGTTTCTCAAGCACCGCAGCAACGTCCCCGAGTACGCCAAGGCGGTCTTCTTCCGCTTCAACAAGCAGGGCCAGCCGACCTTCGCCCAGCGGGCCCTGGAAGCCAAGAAGGCCGGCCGCCACGGGATCGTGGTCGGCGGCGAATCCTACGGTCAAGGCTCCAGCCGCGAGCACGCCGCCCTGTGCCCGATGTACCTGGGCGTCCGTGCGGTTATCGCCCGGAGCATCGAGCGGATCCACAAGGCCAACCTGGTCAACTTCGCGATCGTGCCGATGCTCCTGGTCGACCCGGCTGACTATGGAAGGATTGCCGAAGGCGACGAACTGGCGACCCCCGGCCTGCTGCGGGCCATTGAGTCCGGCGAGGCCCGGGTGACGGTCCAGAACCGCACCCAAGGCACGACCTTCCCGTGCTCGCTACCCCTGACGGACCGCGAGCGCAAGATCCTCGCGGCCGGCGGCAAGCTCAATCACACTCGCCTCACCGGCGCGGGAATAACGGGTAACGGGTAAAGGACTGGGCACTGAGGTCGGGGTGGCATGGTCCTGCTCCGCGGCAGCCGTCCGCGACGAAGCTCGGGTAGCCGTGGCCGGGCGCCATGAGATGCCATGGGTGCGGTGTTCGCAGCCACGCACTCCCCCCAACACGGGAAGCCCCCGGGTCGGGCAGGCTGCTGTTGCCGTTACCCGGTCGCTGTCGTCGCTCTTCCCGTTACCCGTGGCCCGTTACCTGTTACCCGCCGTATCACTCGCTCTTGACGTCGATCCTCTTGGGCTTGATCTCCGGCCGCTTCTCGATCTCGATGTGCAGCAGGCCGTCCTTGCACGTGGCGCTCACCTTCGACTCATCCACGCTGGCCGGCAGCTGGAACTGCCTCATGAACTGCCCGTAGGACCGCGACTGCATATGCCAGCGGACCTGACGGCCCTGCTCCTCGCCCTTTTCGGCCTTCTCGCCCTTCTGGCCTTTGGCGCCGCCCTCCTCCGGCAGTTCGCGGAACTCCTTCTTCTCGCCGCGAATCGTCAGGACGTTGCCGTCCAGGGTGATATCGACGTCCTCGGCCCTGATGCCAGGGATCTCCGCCACGATGTGGACCTTCTCCTCCTCCTCCCAGATCTCCACGCCGGTTGGCGACCAGCCGCCTCGCTGCAATACCGGCTCGAAGAACTGCTCCACGATCGTGTCAAAATCCTGCTGGAACTGGTTGAACACATCCGGAAGGCTCATGGCCTCCATCGGCCTGCGGTGCGCACGAGCTGGCAACATATCTGTATCTCCTTTCCTTCAAGATAGGCTCCAGGCTCCGATCGCAATCTCATGAAAGGCGGATATGCACACAGCGTGCCAATCGCCCCCGATGTGGTCGCTCGCAGCGCAACGTCAAGTAAGTCAAGGATTTTGAGAATTGAGGCCGTCGCGGCCGGTCGCGCCGCAGCCTGCCATGTTGGCACGCGCGGCAGGCAGTGCACATGGCTTACTGGAGGTTCTGCCCTTGGATGCCACGGGCACTGACCTCGCCTGTCTGGCGGTTCCACCAGAACGCGTCCATCGTCGTCGGCTCCGGCGCCGATTGGGCGTCCCGCTGGCGAACCAGCTTCGCGGGCACCGACCGCGATCCCTGCACCCCCCGTGTCCCCTCGATCACGAACGTGTCCCGCTGGCCCGAGTAATGCAACCGCCCAGCCGTCAGGAAATTGCTCCCCCCGTTGCTGAGCTCCTCGTTCAGGTAGACGTTGCCGGTGGCGATCATCGTCTCCAGCTGGGCGCGGCGCATCCACTCGTCGGCCGCCGCCGCCTTCGCCGGCTTGTCAGCCGCCTCGCTGAACTGCACGACGAGGTTCTCGCTGCTCAAGGTGGCCAGTCGCCCGGGCATGACCTGCAGCAGCGCGGGCCTTGCGCCCAGGGCCTCCGCCAGCCGCACGCCCAGCACGACCTTGCTGCCGGTCCGGTGGACCATGTTCACCTCGCCATCGAAGACCGCCAGCTGCTCGTCCAGCGAGAAGGTCATCACGTTGCGCCACGCAAAGACCGTCTGACTCAGGCCGTCCTCGGGCGCGGTCTTGAGCGCCGGCAGCGTTGCCAGGTTCTGCCCCGCCGCCGCCAGCTTCGCCGCCGTCTTGGCTAGCGCATAGTTCTCCAGCAGCAGCTTCCCACGCCCCGGCACCTGCAGCTGCTGCCGCGCCAGGTCCGCCACGAACACCGGCCCTTCGATCAGCTGCCGGCCGGTGAGTACCTTTCCGCTGGCGTCATAGTGGCTCGAGATCGCCCTGGCATTGCCCTCGGCGATCAGCCGCACCGGTTCCCGCTGCGCGGAAAAGTCCCCGCTGGGCCGTCCCGTCCGCTGGGCGCCCCGCGGAGCCGGCAGCCAGTCCGCCGCGCTCGGCAATATGCTGGCGATCTCCTGGCGGGCCTTCTCCATCACCTGGACAGCGGCGCTTGTCTCCCCGGCCGGACGCGTCTCCGCTCCCGCGCTGACCGCCCGGAAGTAGACCGTCATGACATCCGCCTGCACCGCCGTGTCGTCCCCGGAGGTGTCCGTGCCGGCCATGGCCGCCTGCCCGGAGGTCTCCCTGCTGGCCATGGTCGCCTGCACGTGCCCCTCGAACAGCGCCTGGTTCCGCTCCCCCCACATTCTGCATCCTGTCCGTCCAGGTGATCCTCAGCTTCCGCGGCGTCTCCAGTCGTGTCCCCTCCGGCCCCTGCCGCACCTGCATCCTCAGCCACCCCGCCGACGGCACCACGATGTCCTGTTTCTGCAGGTCCCCCTGGACTGTCGGCCCCGACAACTCGTAGTCCTGCACCATCACGCGAGCCGGGGTGCCAGCTGTGCCCTTGACCGTCACGTCTTTGACCTGCCGGCCGTCCGGGATCTTCGCCGTCAGCGAGTCCCCGGCCAGATCGAGATGCTGCTCCGGGTCACTGATGCGCACATTGCCGGTAGCCATCATCGCCACGACCGCCGTGCGGCCCCGGGCCGGGGCCGACTCGCCGCTGGCCGGCTCTGCGGCAACCTGGCCCAGCGCAGCATCCAGGAAGTCCGCCTCGATCCGCGACTTCTCCTGCGTGGCCACCGCGTGGCCCTGCGCGATCGCCCGCGTCGGCGCGCTGCGGCCGCTTTCGGCCGGCACGAACCGCACGTCCAGGGAGTCAGCCGAGATATTCTGGTCCTTCGACACCATCTGGACTTGCCCCTGGCCGATGGCCGAGGCGATCGGCCCGAATGTCCTGGCACGCTCATCCGGGAAGAACAGCGTCGTCAGCTTCTCCGCGTGCAGCGAGTCCGAGCCCCGCTGCACGACGGCGTCGCCGGTGATGACGGCCGACTCGGCCAGCAGCCCCTGCAGCGGGTTGCCGCCCAGCGACGCCTTCTGTCGCACGGGCCGGCGCATCTGGAAGATCGACTGGCGATTGAGGCGCTCCATTACAGCCGGCTTGTCCGGCATGGTCAGCGGGATGGCGCTCACCGGCACGGGCACCTTCGCCTGCTGGAAGTGCACCAGCATATGCTCTTCCCAGTGAATCACCGTCGGCCCTTCGGATGGACGCGTGGTCGCGCCCGCCGCCGCGGCCTGCGCCTCCGGCTCCGTGGCCTCGCCCGGCCCGTCGACCTCCAGGACCCGCTCCGCCTGGTCGAAATGGATGTCATGCGCCGCGATCCCGCCGCCGCGGGCATCCGCCAGCCGTGCCGGCTCGGCCGCCTCCGACTGGATCCGACCGCTATGACGAATCACGTCGTAATCGAGCTGCTGGCACGTAATCGTGTTGCCTTCCTCGATATCTTCGAGCACGACCTTCTGGCCCGCCGCCTTGATCCGCGCCACCCGCTGGGACTGTTCGAGCGGGTTGCGTTCGATCGGCGTGAGTTCCAGCGAGCCCGCCCACGTCAGCATGGTCCGCTCGCCGGTCTCCTCCGCCGCCTGCTCCCGCGCCGACCCCATCATCGGCAGTGGCCGCTCCTGCTCGTCCTCGCCCCCCTTCTGGCCGAGCATGTCGAAGATCAGCTCCAGGGACTTGTCGCTGTCCAGGCGGCTGACCAGCTTGTTCTCGCGGAACTGCTGGGCATTGACCGGCCCCTCGAACGCCGCCAGGTAGACGTCCTGGAACTTCGTCGGCGCCGCCTGGGTGCTGGGCACCGAGGCGCTGGCGCCCGGCCGGCTGGTCACGGGCTGCGCCCGCCGACTGCCCTCGCGCGAGGCCGCGTCCGCGGACGATGTGTTGTCGTCCAGTTGCCCGCGCAGGACGATCGTCCCGCCGTGGACCAGCAGCAGATGGTCGAGCCGGTCGAGCGCCCGGCTGTAGGTCAGTTTCATGCCCGTCGATGCGATATCGAACCGCGCCCCGCGGACCCGCACGGCCTCGTCCGTGCGGATCAGCGACAGGTCGTCGTCGAAGTACATCGAGTCCATCGCCACCGTGATCACGCGCTCGCCGTGCTGGTCGATCGCGTCGCTCCCGGGGTGCGCCTCGCGCCAGGCCCGTGTCGTCATGTCGATGCTGACCACGACGTTGTTGCGCAACCACCCCCGCTTGGGCTTGAGGCTGCCTTTACCCGCCGGTTCCGCCGTGATGTCTCCATTGTCCGCCGTGATCCGCAGGATCTGCCCGCTCCGCAGGAACTTCCAGAGCTCCAGCTTCGAGAGCGTCAGCTCGTTCTCCTTCCGGGCCTTCCACTCCGCTGTCTTGATGAGGTACTGCAGTCTGCCCCTTCTGGTCGAAGAACTCGAAGTTCGCCTCCTTGCCGGGGGCGACCCAGAGGTTCTTGAGCCCGGGAATCGTCTGCTGGGCGACCGGCGCGGTCGCCGTGGCCACCGTAACCTCCGGCAGCGCCGGCAGGGGCTTTTCCGGAAGCACGTTGCGGCTGCGGTACAGGCCGAAGGCCACCAGGATCGCCCCCAGGGTCCCGCAGCCGATGATCAGGCGTCGCATCATGGCGTCTTAGTCCTCGCGCGGGCTCACGCGCCCGCGGATGCAATCCCGATAGGATAGCCCCAAATGCCGCCCCTGGCCAGCCTCCCTCCTGGCACAAACCATAGTGGACTTCAAGTGTGGCAAAGGCTGTACCGCCGGTGCGGGACCATGCGGTACTCAGCGGCCCTCATTGCACAGAGGCTGAATGCCGCGTCCATGGCATCTGCGGGCGTACTCCTCTGGCCGCCATCTCGCCACGCTTCCGACACACCCTCAAGTCCAGCTGCGCCATACCGTTTTGCCCGCCTCTGCGGCCATGGCTATCATCTGTCGTTCGCGGGAGCGGCCGGATCGTTTCACGAACATGCTTCTCTGGAATTTGGAGTGGTGGCCATGCGTCAACTCAACGTCGCGGATGCCCTCAACTTCCTCTATCCCCAGCCGCTGGCACTGCTGGCCGCGACTGCCCCCGACGGCACGCGCAACGCCATGGCCGTCGGGTGGCTCATGCAGGCCTCCTTCGAGCCGCCCGTCCTGGCTGTCGCGGTCTCGCCCAAGAACTACACCCACCGCCTCATCGAGCAGACGGATGCCTTCGTGCTGAGCCTGGCTGGCGAGGGTCAGACCGACATGGTCAACAAGCTGGGCAGTATCAGCAGCACCGGCTCCGACAAGCTCAGTCAAGCCGGCGTCCACGCCGCCTCTGCCCCCAACACCGGCTGCCCGCTCATCGAAGGCGCCGCCGCCCACTTCGAGTGCCGCGTTGAGCGCCGCGTGACCGTTGGCGACCACAGCGTCTTCTTCGGCCGCGTGATCGCCGCCTGGGTCCCGGAGTGCCCGGTCCAGAAGATCGACAACTTCGGGTCGCAGAGGTACGCGCCAGCCCAGCCAACGGCCCGGTAGGCCCCCTGCACCTCTGCGGTGAATTTGCTGTTGCTGTCTCACCTTGTCGCGGCAGCGCTTTACCCCACTCCATCAACCGCCTACGCTTCCAGTGGCCCCGGGGCGCAGCGGACCTTGCCGAACCCCTTGGGCCGCGTCATATTGGATACGTAGTGGCCGTTTCGGATTCGCCCTCTGCATCCGGAAGGATTCGACGATGGACCAGTCGCAAGGCAGCTTCTGGCGGTATTGTGCCGCCGCACAGTGGGAACCGAGCATCAATATCTGCGAGTCGGCCAACGCCTACCACGTGGCCGTCGACCTGGCTGGCATGCGACGCGAGGACATCGACGTGCAGGTCCAGGAGGGGCACCTGTTTGTTCGAGGCCAGCGGGCCGTTCCCGGCCCCGCTACCCCCGGCGAGCAACTGCGGATGCACCACATGGAGATCGAGCACGGGGCGTTCTGCCGCGAACTCGACCTGCCCGGCGACGTGACGGCCCAGGACATTGCCGCCCATTACAAGGATGGTATCCTCTGGATCGACCTGCCCAAATCCAGCGATCGGAGCCAGCCATGAACTCCGACTCCCGCGCCATCACCCCCGAAGACAGCCCCGACAGCGACGCCGCTACCCGCGTCGAACTCCCCGGCGGCACCGGAACCGGCCGCGAGGCCGCGCCGGTCATCCCCGAGGTGCTGCCCCTGCTGCCGATCCGCAACTCCGTCGTCTTCCCCGGCACGGTCATGCCCCTGGGCGTCAACCGCGAGAAGTCCAAGCGCCTCATGGACGCGGTGCTGGCCAGCGAGAGCAAGATGCTCGCCGTGGTCACCCAGAAGAGCGCCGAGATCGAAGAGCCGACCTTCGACGACATCTACCGCACGGGCGTCGCCTGCATGGTCATGAAGCTCCTCCGCATGCGCGACGGCAGCCAGAACGCCATCATCAACGGCTTGGCTCGCATCCGCATCGAGGAGCTCGTCCAGGCCGAACCCTACTGGATCGCGCGGATCAGCGTCATTCGCCCGGAAACCACCGACACCAGCCGAGCTCGAGGCCATGGTCCACAGCGTCCGTTCCGGCAGCCAGCGGGTCATCGAACTGAGCCCCAACATCCCCGACGAGGCCATCGGCGTGCTCAACAGCATCGACGACCCCTCCGCCCTGGCCGACTTCGTCGCCGCCAACCTCGCCGACTCCGTCGAGGAGCGCCAGGACCTGCTCGAGACCACCGACGTCCTCCAGCGGCTCAAGAAGGTCAACGACCGCCTCGTCCAGCGGATCGACGTTCTGGAGATGTCCAAGAAGATCCAGGACCAGGCCCGCAGCCAGATCGAAAAGGCCCAGCGCGAGTACTTCCTCCAGGAGCAGCTCAAGGCCATCCAGAAGGAACTCGGCGAGGCGGACGGCCGCCAGGCCGAGGCCGAGGACCTCCGCAAACGCGCCAAGGGCGCCGGCATGCCCCCGGATGTCCAGGCCGAGGTGGACCGCCGAGCTCGAACGGCTCGAACGCATCCCCCAGGCCAGCCCCGAGTACTCCGTCAGCCGCGACCACATCGACTGGCTCCTCAGCCTCCCCTGGTCCAAGGCCACCGACGACAACCTCGACATCAACCGCGCCGCCGAGATCCTCGACCAGGACCACTACGACCTCGAACGGTCAAGAAACGCATCCTCGAGTTCCTCGCCGTCCGCAAGCTGCAGCCCGCTGGCCGCGGGCCGATCCTCTGCCTCCTCGGGCCGCCCGGCGTGGGCAAGACCAGTCTGGGCCAGTCCATCGCCCGCGCCCTGGGCCGCAAGTTCATCCGCATGTGCCTCGGCGGCATCCGCGACGAGGCCGACATCCGCGGCCACCGCCGCACCTACATCGGCGCCATGCCCGGCCGGATCATCCAGGAGATCCGCAAGGCCGGCAGCAACAACCCCGTCTTCATGCTCGACGAGGTCGACAAGATCGGCGCGGACTTCCGCGGCGACCCATCCAGCGCCCTGCTGGAGGTGCTCGACCCGGAACAGAACCACACCTTCGTCGACCACTACCTCGACGTGCCCTTCGACCTGTCCAAGGTCCTGTTCATCGGCACGGCCAACTGGGCCGACCCCATCCCCGTCCCGCTGCGCGACCGGATGGAGGTCATCGACATCCCCGGCTACACGATCATGGAGAAGCTCAAGATCGCCCGGCGTTACCTGATCCCGCGGCAGCTCAAGGAGAACGGCCTCAAGGCCGAGCAGCTCGAGATCGCCGACCCCGCGCCTCGACGACATCATCGGCAACTACACCCGCGAGGCCGGCGTCCGCAACCTCGAGCGCGAGGTCGCCGCCGTCTGCCGCGTCGCCGCCGCCGATATCGCCCGCAACGGGCCGCGCTTCCACCGCGTGGACCGCAAGAACCTGCACGACTACCTCGGCCAGGCCCGGTTCGTGCCCGAGACCGCCCTGCGGGCCGGCGTGGCCGGCGTGGCCACCGGCCTGGCCTACACCCCGACCGGCGGCGAGATCATCTTCGTCGAGGCCACCAGCATGCCCGGCAAGGGCGGCCTGACCCTGACCGGCCAGATCGGCGACGTCATGAGCGAAGTCGCCCAGGCCGCCTTCAGCCTCATCCGCAGCCGCGCCAAGACCGTACCTCGGCCGGGCCAACGGCAATCTCCGCAAGCAGGACATCCACATCCACGTGCCGGCTGGCGCGGTCCCCAAGGACGGCCCATCGGCCGGCGTGGCGATGTTCACCGCCCTGGTCAGCCTGCTCTCCAACAAGCCCGCCCGCGTCGACGTGGCCATGACCGGCGAGATCACCCTCCGCGGCATCGTCCTGCCCATCGGCGGGGTCAAGGAAAAGGTCCTGGCGGCCCACCGCGCCGGCATCCGCACCATCATCCTGCCGAAGCAGAACCAGAAGGACCTGGCCGACGTGCACGAAGAGGTCCGCAAGCAGATCACGTTCCACTTTGTTGACAACGTCGAGGAGGTCGTCCGGATTGCCTTGGCCCGCCCCCTCGCGCCGCCAGGTCCGGCGCCAAGCCCCGTGCCGGCTCCAAACCTCCCACGGCCCCCAAGTCCCGAGCCAAGCGGCTGCCAACACCACGGAAGGCTTCCCCTCGCGGTCGCCGGTAGGGCCATTTGTGGGTGCCATGCCTGCGGTGTTTGCAGGCGTGCTTGTCCGGGTTCAGGACGTTAGTGCTGGCTGCGCAGGATCCCGGCAGATCCGGTTGCGTTCTTCGTCGGCAAGTGCCGCCAGCGGCGATAGGACCCGTCGGCCTACTGCTTGTCCTTCTGGCCGTCGCCGGGCGGCTCGATCCCCTTGTCCCAGTCTTCGGGCAGACGGTGCTGCTGCCAGACGTTGCTGTTGGGTGTGGGTTTGCGAGGCGGCGTCATGTAGGTCTGCCGATACTGGCGGAGGATGCGGACCAGCAGGATCGTCATCGCGAAGACCCCCACCAGGACCCCGCTGATCAGCAGGAGCAGTCGGTAGGCGCGGCGGACCTCCGGCGGCAGCGGAGCCGCCAGGATCGCATCGGCCAGGACGGTCGCAAGAAGTCGCTGCATCGCGGTTTCCTCGGACGGGCGGCGGCTGCCCCGTTTGCGTGATTTTAGAACGAGGCCCATCCGGTTGCAACGCGGCCCGGCGACCCCTACCATCATGGCGCATATGAGCATCGAAACGCGCATCATCACCGTCGCCGCTGCCCAGCTGCCCGCTAGACCCCTGGAGCAGGCCCGCCAGGCGCTGGCCGACATCGAGCAGGCGATTGCCCGGGCGTCGCTGGCCGGAGCGGATCTCGTCGTGCTGCCGGAATGCTGCTACCCGGCGTACTGGCTGGGGACGAAGGACCGCTACCTCCAGGCGGACGTGCTGCGCGGTCAAGCCCTGGTCGGACCCTTGGGCGACCTTGCGCGGCGGCACCGTATCGCCATCGTAGCAGGGATCGTCCATCAACGGAAGGACGGCGTCCTGCACGATGCAGCCGTGCTGGCGGACGCCTCGGGCCGGGTCCTTGGCCGGCACGACAAGACCTTCCTGTGGGATGCCGAGCACGACTGGTATGAGCCGGGCGGGCCGGTGCGACCGGTGGAATGCAGCCTTGGCCGCGTCGGCATGCTCATCTGTGCGGAGGGTCGCAGCCCGGAGGTCTTCGCCTCGCACGCGGCACAAGGAGCGGCCCTGCTGGCCATGCCCACCGCCTGGGTCAACGCCGCAACCGGAACGGGCGAGTACTACAACCCCCAGCCGGACTTCCTGATCCAGGCCCGGGCGCTGGAGTTCGGTCTGCCGATCGTCTGCGCGAACAAGTTCGGCCAGGAGTGCGAGCAGGCGCGGTTCTGCGGGATGAGCCTGATCGTCGCGGCCGACGGCGAGGTACTTGCCGAAGCGCCCGCCGATCAGCCGGCGCTGCTGGTGGCGCGGCTGCGTGCCGAGCCCAGGCGGCTGATCCTGCCGGAGGCAACGGTGAAGCAGTTGCTGGACCCGCGCGAGCCCGTGCTGCCGCCCGCGGATGCCGTCCCGCTCCGCGTGGCGATCCTGGGATCGGAGCCTGCACGGCAGTCGGTGAAACAGATCGAAGCGCTCCTGTCTGGCCATGGCGTGCGGGTGATGTTCCACCTGGAGGAAGACGGCAACGTCGCCGCACCAGGCGAAACGGGCGGCGTTTGGACTGTCCATCCGTTCAGCCGGGACTCGTCGCAGGTGCGGGTGGTCGCTGGCGCGCGGGTGGGGTTGATGACAGATCGGCAGGCACGGTCGTTCGTCTGGCCCCGGCTGCTGGCGCTCGATGGAGCACAGGTGCTGGCGGTGGTCGGTTCAGACGTGGCCGTGCCAACGCTGCGGGTCCGGGCGATCGAGAACTGGGTATTCGTCATCGCGGCGCCGGGGGATCGGCCGACGGCGATCGCGCCCAGCGGAGCGATCATCGCCGAGGCGCCAGCCGGGAAAGAGAAGCCCCTCATCCTCGACCTGCAGCTACGCGAGGCTGCAGGCAAGGAGGTCGCGCCGCGGACGTATGTATGGACGGAACGTCGGGTGGGCGCGTATCGGTTGGCGGCGGAGCAGGCTCGCGAAAAGGACCGGTAACGGTAACGGCTACGGAAACCCTCGCTGACGCTTCGGGCTCGTGAACGACAACTTCAACGGCCCTGGTAGCGGCGGCCCGCCCTGTGTCAGGACTTGCCCTTGGGGCCGGGCTTGTCCGGTTCCTTCTTCTCGGGCATCGGAGCGCCGCCCGGACCGCGGCGCTGGCCCTCGGGCTTGCTGCGGGGGATCACAACGGTCTTGGGTTGTGGGGGGATCTCGTCGTCGTCTTCTTCCTCGCCGTCCAGCAGGTCCTCGTCACTGATCTCCTCGAGCATGCTGAAGGCGTCGACTGGCTCGTCGGCCAGGCTGCTGCCGGACAGGGCCTCCTCCACCTCGGCGTTGACGGTCGGCTCGGGGGGCTTGGCCTGTGCGGCCTTGCTCGGCTTGCCGGGCTTGCCGTCGATCAGCAGGGTGAAGGTGGCTGGTCCGACGGTAATCTTGTCGCCGGCCTGGAGCACAACGTCGTCATCGATAACCTTCTTGTCGTTGACGAGGGTGCCGTTGCTGCTGCCCATGTCGGTCAGGACGATCTCCTTGCCGGAGACCTCGATCTGGCAATGTCGACGCGAAACGGTCTCGGCTGGGATGCGGAGCTGGCACTCCTCCGCCCGCCCCACGGAAACGACGCCATCGTGGAGGTGGATCTCCCGACGCTGGCCGTTCGTACCGAAGTATATGAGCCTTACGTCCATACCCTTGCCCCGCAGAGATACTCTGCCGCCATTTCGCCGGGACGCTGCCCCAACAGGCACACCACAATACCATTGATACCCTAAGGCCCCGAGGCGTTCAAGCGATTCCGTCCGGAAATCGACCCGGGCTGGCAGCAACGTGCCCGATCGCCGGGGCCCTTCCGCCGGATGCTATCATACCAGAGGCAAGTCAGTTACAACAGCGGCCCCCAGGGCGTAGCAACGCCCATTCGACAGGGATGGTCCGTATGAGGTGGGACTAGTGCACTGCCATCGGTTGGATGCCGAAGCGGCCCAAGAGGTCCGTGACCAGCTCCATGGGTAGACCGACGACGTTGGTGAAGCTGCCGTCCAGACGCTCGACGAACTTGTCGCCGATGTCCTGGATGCCGTAGGCGCCGGCCTTGTCCTGCCATTCGCCGCTTTCTAGGTACTCCTCCAGCTCCACCGGCGACATCCGCCGCATGGTCACCCAGGTGCGGTCCATGCTGATGATCCGCCGGCCGGACCGCGGGTCCAGCACCGTTACCCCGGTGATGACCTCGTGGGTAGTGCCCGCCAGCGACGAGAGGATGCCACGGGCGTCCTCCCGGTCGACGGGCTTGCCGAAGATCCGGCCTTCGCGGGCAACTACCGTATCCGCCGCCAGGATCACGCTGTTTCGGTTGAGCGAGGAAACACTGCGGGCCTTGAAGTAGCTGGCCGCCTGAGCGAACTCCGCAGCCGACCGGCCAACGTCCTCGGCTGTCGGCTCCGGCCATGGGGGGCTGACGACCTTGAAGTCGTAGCCGGCCTCGCGGAGCAGCTGCTGCCTGCGCGGGCTGTTGGACGCCAATAGAAAGCGGCTCATGATGTCTATCCTGTCCCTACGGGTTCTGCGGGATCGCCCAGCTCCGGACGGGAGCCATCCATGGCTGACCACGTACTCCCTACTATTGACGTACGCTATGCCCGGTCTTTCGTTGCAGCAAAACCGCTGAAAAGATTCCGCCCGTCGGCAATCTCATAATCGGCACGCGACGCGCGGTAAACTCCGCCGGATTTCATGGTCTTCTGACCAGCCGGAAGGCCTCAGCCAGGTCGATGCGACCGTCATGGTATGCACGTCCGATAATCACACCATGGACTTGCGTTCCCATAAATCGCTGGATGTCCTCGATGCCGCTTACGCCCCCAGAGGCGATCACGGGGACCCGCGTCAGCGCCGCCAGCCGCTCGGTGGCCTCGAAATCCGGGCCCTGCAGCATGCCATCCTTGCTGATGTCGGTGTAGACGATGACCGCCACCGGCAGGTCGCTGGCACGTCCGGCCAGGTCGCTGGCCAGCAATTGCGAGGCCTCGACCCACCCCTTGGTAGCCACGATGCCGTTGCGGGCGTCCAGGCCCAGGCCGACCCGGTGGGCGAACTCCGGCCGGGCCAGGAGCCGCTCGAACCAGGGCCAGTCCTCGACCGCGCGGGTGCCGACGATGACCCGGCTGGCTCCCTGCTCCAGGGCACGGAGGATCTGCGCCTCGTCCCGCATGCCGCCGCCGAACTGGACCTTCAGACCGGTTCGCTCGCGGATGGCTGCCAGCACGGGCAGGTTCGCGGGCACGCCGGTCTTGGCGCCATCGAGGTCGACCAGGTGCATCCAGGTGGCGCCAGCGGCGGCGAAGCGCTCCGCCACGACCGCGGGGTCATCAGCGTAGTCGATCTGACGGCGGTAGTCGCCCTGGATCAGCCGGACGACCTTGCCGTTACGGACGTTGATGGAAGGATAGAGTTCCATGGTGCGGCAGAGTGTACCACGGAGCCGCCTGCCGGTCAGCAACGCCTACGCGTCGCGCCGACGAGCCATGAGCAGGCCGCCCAGGCCAAGCAGGGCCATCGTGGCCGGCTCCGGGACCTCGGTCATGTATAGCGGTGTCACTGTGCCCAGCGCGGTGGACTTGTTGGTCTCCGTGCACTTATGGCCGCCGTAGGTCCCGGAAGTGAATGTCAGTGTAACCGGCCCTAGGCGGCAGCACGACTTGCGGACCACATTGTGGCAAATCCGACGTAGACAGGAAACGTATTGGCATGGCGTCGGCGGGGGTCAGCAGACCGGCACGGGCTCCGGGCGCGATCAGGCCACAAACAGGACAACCGGCAGCGCGGGAACCGCCCGTCTTGCCGGACCGGGCAATCTCGCTATGATTAGGCGTCCGCGGTCGACGCCCCCTGCTGGTGGCTGCGATTGCAAGGGCCGGCGGGAGCTTTGCCGGGCGTCAACGCGGATTGGCAGGCGGACGGCTGACCTTATGTAAATCGTGGCCAGATAGTTGTTTGCCCCTATCGTCTAGAGGCCTAGGACACCGGCTTTTCACGCCGGCGACGCGGGTTCGATTCCCGCTGGGGGCAGTATCATCCTTCCAACACTCACTGTCGGGAAGTGCAGGCAATTGCAGGCTGCGGCGCGCCCTCTTGCACGAAGTGCACGCAATTGCTAGTCTACGGCGCGACGTTTTGCGCTCGGCTGGCTACCGCCGGCTGACCGATTGCACGATTGATGCCACCCGCTCCAGGTCGGTCTTGCCCTCGATATCGCTTATCTGAAAGTCGCCGCGGAGGATCTTCAGGGCGTAACGCTCCTGCTCGATCTGGCTGGCGGTCCGCACGCCGAAGCGCCGCAGGATCGGCAGCGGCGGGGACCAGCCCCGGACCGCGTTCTGCAGCAGGAAAGCCGTTGCCCCAAACGGCAGCAGGAACCAGCGGCGGCTTCGCAGGGTACCCAGCACCAGGCCCAGCAGGCCCAGGCTGGAGGCGGTCACGCCGATCGCCCGTTCCATGTCCCACTCCCGGTCGAGCTGCCAGAGGCGCTGGCTGATCTGGTCCTTGTGGGCGGCATAGTAGCTGATCCGCTGCTCCATCGTCCGGAGGATCTCCTGGTCGATGGTCTCGTCGGTCGCTTCCTGCACGCGTGTCGCAGTGGTCCGTATCATCGGGTGGACCTCCTTCCGATCTTGGTCGAACGGCTGCGCCAGACAGGCCTGCGCTGCCGGGCGCCATAGGCCATGAGCCCCCTTCTAGCCAATTGTAGGTAGACGCATGGAGTGCGGTGGCAACGACACCGCTTTCACTTCCCCGGCACGGTGGTGAGTCTGCCTCCTAAGGAACCCGGCAGTCCAAAGCGGCGTCGAAGCCGCCGCACTCCATGGGACAGCCGGTGAGGGCACCGGCGGCACTGTGGCAGGCAGGTTCCGTAAGCGAGGCGCGTCAGCTAGAGAAGGTGGCGATTGTGATTTCAGGCGCGGGCACGGCCGGCGGCGCCGGTGGCGCGGAGCCAGCGCTCAACCTGTTGGGCTACATTCCGCATCGCTTCTTCCAGGGCGATGGGCAGCCACAGGTTGCGGCCGGTTTTTTTCTGGGCGTCCAGAGTGTCCCACACCGCGCGGACCAGGTCGGTGGCGACGTTGACCTTGGTCATGCCCAGGGAGATCGCCCTATCCAGGTCGGCCTGGGGTGTGCCCGAGCCGCCGTGCAGGACGAGGGGGATCTTGGCGGCGTCCCGGATGCGGGCCAGCCGGTCGAAATCGAACTGCGGCAGCTTCGTGTACTGCCCGTGGGCGTTGCCGATCGAGACAGCCAGGCAGTCCACGCCGGTCTCCCGGGCGAAGCGGCCGGCCTCAGCCGGGTCGGTCAGGGTCGAGTCGCGGCTGCCCTCGATGGACAGGTTGTCCGCCCGGCCTACCGCGCCGATCTCGCCTTCGACCGTTACATCGAGCGGGTGGGCCCAGGCGACGACCTGTTTCATGCCGGCGGCGTTCTCATCGAAGGACTTGCGCGAGAAGTCCAGCATGACCGAGGAAAACCGGGCCTTGAGGCACGCCTTGACCAGGTCGAGCGAGCCGCCATGGTCGAGGTGCAAGGCGACGGGGAGGTCGTGGTCCTGCACGAGGGCGTGGGCGATCGTGCTGAAGTTGCCGGGCCCGCCGACCAGGGGGAAACCGGCTGAACCGTTCATGAGGATGACCGGGGCATCCAGCCGCTTGGCGACGCCCAGGACGGTGATGATCATCTCGGCATTCCAGCACTCGAACGACGGCACGGCGTATCCGCCGGCCAGGGCCTTTTCCAACAGGTCGCGCATGGGCACGAACGTCATACAGATCCTTTCCAAACCGTGTGTAAGCCGGCACCTCGCGGGTGCGTCCCGGGCCTGGCCGGCCCGGAGCAAGCGGGCATTATGACGGGTCGGGGGCGGTTGCGGTAGGCGCGTTGTGAGGAGTACGATGGAGAAAGGAACCGGGTTGCGGACAGGGGCTCCCGAGTATGGCCACAAAGAGGCACAAGGGGCACAAGAGGGGCAACGACAACGGCGGCAGGGCCCGCAGATTCCGCAGATGGGCGCAAGATGAAGAATGAGCAGCACTGGCAGGCAAGCTGCCAGTGGCACCCAGGAAGGGGCAGGCCATGTCCAAGCATATCGTGAAGATCAATCGGGCGCCGGTGATGACGCTGTGGGCGGCGGTGGTGGCTGAACGGCTCGGCTTCGACCGCGATGAGGCCCTGACGCTCGGCAAGACCGTCGCGGGTCTGAACGCCCAGGCCAAGGGGCGGCGGCTGGGGATCTTCAAGCCGGCGGAGGAACCAGCCGAGAAGCCCGCCGCCCGGGAGCGGGCGGCCCGTAAGGCGGGCGAGGAGTTCTGCGTGGAGCTGCTCGGCAGGCAGGTCCCGGTTCGCAAGACGAAGGATGGCCTCCGCGCGGTCGCCAAGGATGCGGTGGTCGAACCGGCGCCGGTGCAGCGGTACCTGGCCAGCAAGTTCGGCGAGGACCTGGAGGCGGTGCGGTCGGCGATGACGGACCTGGCGGCGGCGTTCAAGCCAAAGGACCTGGCTGCGCGGGCGTATGACCTGTATTCGCAGTTCCGGCCGGAGATTCCCGCGGGGGCGAGCGGCTGGGGCAAGGCGGGGGAGCTGGATGTGGAGGGGATACGGGGGCTGAAGCCGCGGTGAGGGAAACTGCAGACAAGGAGAGCGGGAGACACGGAGACAAGGAGCAACAGCGAGGGAAGGGGTCAGGGGTCAGGGTTCGGGGTTCAGAAACTGCAGACAGGGAGACGCGGTGGGGGCCAGAGACGGGGCAGCGCCGGGGGCCACTGCTACCCCGTTTCTGGCCGGACCGCCCATAACTCATGGCCCCGCTTGCGTGCAACGGCATTTTCGGCACCACGTTCCGACAGGAAGCATCACGCCACTGTCAGAATCTGTCGCTCGGCCAGAAACGCTCGGAAAACGCTTGGCGCAACGGGGGGAGGGCGCGGTATACTATCCGGACACGGCTCGGCTGGCATTTTGAGCCGGTCAAGGAAAGGGATTTCGGCTGCCTCCGTCGCCTCATCCGGACGCCTTGCGGTCCTGGGGAGGCCATTGCAGGGCGAAGGGGGCAGCTGGTGAAGTGCATTTGCGGGCGATCTCACAGGAGGCGGGCAGACCGCCCGAGTCAACAAGGCAGGGAGAGCAACAAATGGTCAAGACAAGAGCGGTCGTGCCGGGGTGGGTACTGTGCGCGGTGGCGGTGCTGGGGTGGGCGTGCGCGGCGGGTGCGGGGGTGCGGTATGCTTGGACGAACTTCGCGGGGCAGCCGGGGGGACGTGGGAACGTAGATGGCACGGGGAGCATGGGACGGTTCGCCAATCCTTGCGGTGTGGCGGTGGACGGGGCGGGGAATGTGTACGTGGCAGACACCGACAACCACACGATCCGAAAGGTGACGGCAGCGGGGGTAGTCACGACGCTGGCGGGGCGGGCGGGGTATGTAGGCAGCACCGATGGCACGGGCAGCGAGGCGAGGTTCTTCAAACCCTCCGGTGTGTCGGTGGACAGCGCGGGCAACGTGTTTGTGGCGGACACCTACAACTGCAGGATCCGCAAGGTGACGCCCGCGGGGGAGGTCACGACGCTGGCAGGGCTCGCCGGGTCTTGCGGCAGCACCGATGGCACGGGCAGCGCGGCGAGGTTCTGGACTCCTTCCGGCGTGGCGGTAGACGGTGGGGGCAACGTGTACGTGGCAGATACCGGGAACGATACGATCCGCAAGGTGACGCCTGAGGGGGTGGTGACGACGCTGGCGGGGTCGGCGGGGTCCTATGGGAGCATCGACGGGACGGGGAGCGCGGCGAGGTTCTGGTCTCCTCAGGGCGTGGCGGTGGACGGGGCGGGAAATGTGTACGTGGCAGACACACTCAACTACACGATCCGGAAGGTGACACCCGCTGGGGTGGTCACGACGCTGGCGGGGTTGGTGGGATCTCCGGGGAGCACTGACGGGACGGGGAGCGCGGCGAGGTTCGGCGATCCTGCCAGCGTGACGGTGGATAGCGAGGGAAACGTGTATGTGGCGGACTCCTTCAACGACACGATCCGGAAGGTGACGGGAGCGGGGGTGGTCACAACACTGGCGGGGCAGGCGACGTACCTCGGGAGCGACGACGGGACGGGTAGTGCGGCGAGGTTCGGCGGTCCTGCCGGCGTGACGGTGGATAGCAAGGGAAACGTTTATGTGGCGGACTCCTTCAACGACACGATCCGGAAGGTGACACCGGGGAGGGTGGTGACGACGCTGGCGGGACTGGCGGACTGCTATGGCTCGTACGATGGGACGGGCGCGGGAGCGAGGTTCTGCGATCCTTGGGGCGTGGCGGCGGGCGGGGCGGGCAGTGTCTATGTGGCGGACACAGGCAACCACACGATCCGCAGGGTGACGGCATCCGGGGTGGTGACGACGCTGGCGGGGTTGGCTGCACATCCCGGAAGCACCGATGGGACGGGCAGCGCGGCGAGGTTCGGGTCTGTTTATGCCGTAGCGGTGGACGGGGTGGGAAACGCGTACGTGGCGGATGCCGGGTACAGTACGATCCGAAAGGTGACACCGGCGGGGGTCGTGACGACTCTTGCGGGGTTGGCGGGGGCTTCCGGCAGCACTGACGGGACGGGCAGCGAGGCGAGGTTCTGCGAGCCTTGGGGGGTTGCGGTGGATGGGGCAGGCAATGCCTACGTGGCGGATACGTACAACCACGCGGTCCGCAAGGTGACGTTGATGGTGTGGTGACGACACTGGCGGGGCTGGCGGGATCTTCGGGGAGTACCGACGGAACGGGCGGCGCGGCGAGGTTCTACAAGCCTTGCGGCGTAGCGGCGGATAGTGCAGGCAACGTGCTTGTGGCCGACACCTACAACCACACGATCCGTACAGTCACTCAGGGAGGGGTGGTCACGACGCTGGCGGGGCTGGCGGGCTCTTCCGGGAGTGCTGACGGGACGGGTAGCGTGGCAAGGTTCTGCGAGCCTGGGGGGGTTGCGGTGGACGGGGCGGGGAACGTGTACGTGGCGGACATGGGGAACAGGACCATCCGGAAAGTAACGTCGGAGGGGGTGGTAACGACCATCGGCGGGGTTGCCGGCATCAGCGGGGGGGCGGACGGAGTGGGGGGTCTTGCTATCTTCTCCTGTCCAAAGGGGATTGGCGTCGACAGCACTGGGAACCTTTACGTGGCGGACTCGTGGAACAATCGCATCAGCAAGGGCACGCCGCTGCTGGATGGGGACGTTGACGGCGATGGGCACGTGGACGTGATCGATCTGCTGTGGCTGATCGATACGTTCGGCAAGTCCGCAGGCGACGCCGGGTACAACGCGGCGTGCGACTTCAACGGGGATGGGGCCGTGGATGTGATCGACCTGCTGACGATGATCGGGAACTTCGGGACGTAGGAAACGGCAGACAAGGAGACACGGTGACAGGGAGACAAGGAAGGAGCAACAACGCTACCAGCAACAACGGCAACGGCGGCTGACACCGGTAGAAGGTGCCGTGGACGTTAAAGACTAGATTCCTCACCCCCGCCAGCGGCCCTTCCACTGGCACGCACCGGAGGGGGTTCGGAATGACAGCAACGGCGGGGGACAGGGGACTGGTTACAGAGGACGGCCGGCAGCGGAAGGGTTCGGGGTTCAGGGTTCGGGGTTCAGGGTTCTGTAACGGCAACGGCCACGGATACCCTCGCTGGCGCTTCGGGCTCGTTAACGGCGACAACGCGATTGTCTGCTGCGTCGTGGATGGAGATCCCGGACTTGTACCGGCACGGTACCCGAACAAAGAGGTCCTCGAAACGGGTGTCTAGTACTGCTTCCTCTGCCGGGCGGAGGGGATGTTCAGCTGCGAACGGTACTTGGCGATCGTCCGCCGGCTGACGTTGATGCCTTCCTTCTGGAGGACCCGGGCGATCTGCTCGTCCGAGAGGGGCTTGTTCTTGCCCTCGCTGCCGACCATTCTGCTGGACACGGGCCTTGACGGCATCCCAGACTGACCGCGTCACCCTGGTCGGTCTCGGTCCCGCCGGTGAAGAAGAACCGCAACGGGAAGATCCCCCGCGGCGTCTGCATGTACTTGTCATCCACCGTGCGGCTGATGGTGCTCGGGTCGCAGCCGAACTCGGCGGCCAGGTCGCACATCCGCAGGATCTTGAGGTTCTCGGGGCCGTACTCGAAGAAGGCCCGCTGGCGCTCGACGACGGTCTTGGCCACCTGCAGGAGTCGCTGGCGGCGGTACTCGATGGCGTCCTGGATGGCGCGGGCGGCCTCGATCTTCTTGCGGAGGAAGTCCTTGGCGGCCCGGTCGGTGGCGTGCTGGCGGTACATTTCCAGGTAATACGGAGAGAGCCGGAGGCGCGGGTTGTTGCCGCGGGCCAGCCGGACCTTGTACTCCTCGGCCTCGTCGTCGTAGTCCACCAGGATGTCCGGGACGATCCTGGCGACCGGGCGGGTGGCCAGGGCCGAGCCGGGCCGCATCTGCAGTTTGGCGATGACGTCGATGGCGGCTTTGATCTCGTCCATCGTCGCCCCGGTGGCCTTGGAAATGACGGGCAGGCGCTTCTTGGCGACATTGGTCAGGTGATCGCGGACAATCCGCCTGGCGAGCTCCTCTCCTCGGATACTTCGATTCCATCTGCAGCAGGAGGCACTCCTGCAGGTCGCGGGCCCCCATGCCCGGGGGGTCCATCTTCTGGACGAGGTGCAGGCCTTCCTCGAGGAGAGGCTTTTCGATGGGCGGCCGGATGGTCTCGCCGATCGTCTCGAGGTTGGTCCGCAGGTAGCCGTCGTCCTCGATGAAGTTGATAATGGCCTCGCCGGCCTGGCGGGCCTGGGGGGTCGCCTCGACGAAGCGGAGTTGCTCCAGGAGATACTCCTGGAGGTTCTGGGGCCGGGCGGCGGTGTTGGCCATCGCCTCGATCTTGGGGTCGGCGTCGCCATTATTGACTGCCCGAGGCCGATAGTCATGATTCTCGCTGCCGAAGCCGCCACCGCGGTCGATGATGGCCTCGAGGGTCTCGATCGGGTCGTTGGCAGCCGCCTGGCTTTCCCGGCCCTCCGGACCTTCGAGGGGCTCGTTGTTGGCGGGCGCCTTGTCCAGCGACTTGGCCTGGGTGGGCTCGTACTCCAGGACGGGGTTCTGTTCGAGTTCCTCGTTGATCCGCTGTTCGAGGGCGGCCAGGGGCAGCTGCAGGATGTCCATCGACTGGATGAGTCTGCGGAGTAAGCCGCTGCTCCTGTCGCATTACCTGCGAGATCATTTGTGACATCGACTGCGACATAACCTGCGTGACCCTTCCGTAGGTCTTATAACCCGGCCCTCTGTCTACATTAACGTCAATTCCGAGGCGGAAGTCAATTCAAACTTCCACCGGGGGGCCTTGTATTTCGGATCGGCTGAAATACGCCCCGACTTCGCTTATTCCGCTGGACCTGATGTACTTCCACAAACCCCGTTGCAGAACCTGGTTGCAGGTCCGACCGAGCCGTTTCTAACATCCTTGGCCGCTATGCGGCTACTGCATCTCGCGGCGGCCGGTAATCGCGTCGGACAGCATCGCCCGAGTGGCATATTCGAGTTGGCCGCCGCTGGGCAGGCCACGGGCCAGCCGGGTGACCTTCACGCCGAGCGATTGCAGCTCGCCATGGATAAACAGACTCGTGCCGTCGCCTTCGAGGGTGGGACTGGTGGCCAGGACGACCTCCGAGACGCCGCCCTTGCGGACGCGGTCCAGGAGGGCGTCGATGGTCAGGTGGCCCGGTTCGACGCCTTCCAGCGGGCTGAGCTGGCCCATGAGCACGTGGTAGACCCCGCGGACCAGGCCGGTCTCCTCCAGGGCCATCAGGTCCTTGGGCTGCTCGACAACGACGATCTGGCCGTGGTCGCGGCGCGGGTCCTGGCAGATGGCGCAGGAGTCCTGGTCGGTCAGGTTGAAGCAGGTGCTGCAGTAGCGCATCTGCGTCTTGAGAGCGGTGATGGCGTCGGAGAGTCTCCATGACCTCCTCTTTCGGGGCCTTGAGCATGTGGAACACCAGGCGCTCGGCTGTCCGCGAGCCGATCCCGGGCAGCTTCGTCAGTTGCTCAACCAGGCGGTTGAGCGGTTGTGGACCTTTTGCAGTCATGGTCGTTGTCGTCTTCCCGCCACTCGTCTCTCGCCCCCCGCCCCTCGTCCCTTCCTCTCACTTGCCCAACAGGCCTTCCAGCCCGGGCAGGTTCAGTCCGCCGGTGATCTTGGCAGACTCCTCCTGCAGGGCCTGTTTGGCCTTGGCGGCCGCTGCGGTGACGGCTGCGATGACCAGGTCCTCGAGCATCTCGCGATCCTCGGGCCGCACGACCTCGGGCTTGATCTGGAGTTTGACGAGGTCGGCCTTGCCGTTAACGGTGGCTACGACCGCACCGGCGCCGGCCTCACCCTCGAAGGTCATGGCTGCCAGGCGTTCCTGCATCTCCTTGAGCCGCTTGGGGATCTCCTGGGCCTGTTTGAGCAAGGAGGCCATATTTCCGAGCGATCCGAACATTCTGCCTGCTCCTGGTTAATTCGACTCGTCCTTGTGGATGGCACTCATCCGTCGTCTTCGTCGTCGGTGTCCGCCTCGGGGGTGAACTCCGCCGGTCCGGCTGCCGCGCCCTGCGGCGTAGTCTCCGGCGTGGCTGGCATCAGCGGTCGGACGCCCACCAGTGTACCTTCGAACAACTCGATTGCACGGCGCACCATCGAATTGCCGGTGACCTTCTTGATGTCCTGGCTGCTGGTGCCGCGGGAGACGGATAACGGGTTACGGGGAACGGGTGACGAAGGCCGGGTTACGGGTAACGGGTCACGGGAATCTGGCGCCGGGGTCCTGGCGTCGGTGGCCTGGGGTCGACGCGGGGGTGGTACCTGCGACGATTCGCCATTGGGCTGGCGGGGTGCCAGGCCACGGGTTTCGGCGAGCTTCTGACGGGCGGCGACCAGGTCAGCTGCGGAGGTCGTCTCGCTAGCCGGGGAGGCGGGAGTCGCTTCGGCAACGGGCGCCACCGCTGGCGACGATTCCCGGGGGGCGGCTACCGCGGGAGGCGGCAACGCGTCATCGCCCGCCCCGGCCGCCTCGGCACTGGACGGGCTATCGGCTTTTTTTGCGGGGCCCGTGCGGCCGGGCGGCTGGGCCGCTCGGGAGGGCAAACCGGATCGGGCGGCCTGCGGAGCGGTCCCCTGCCCTCCTGCCGCCTGGGCGACGGTCTGCAGTGAGGTGAAGGCGTCGAGCATGCACAGCCGGACGATCACGGCCTCGACCAGCGACCGTCCTGTGCCGCTGTAACGGACGGACCGGCGGAGTTCCTCGAGCATCGAGAGCATGAAGACGTAGACCGGCTCGTCGAAGGCCTTGGCTTGCTCGACCATCGTATTGCGGAGGGCGTCGCCGGCATCGACCAGTTCGGTCTGCGGCCCGCAGATCCGCAGCAGCATCATACCCCGCAGGTGCTCCATCAGGCTGACCACGAGCGACTCCAGGGCGTGGCCCGAGGAGATGATCCCGTCGAGGACGGCCAGGGCGCCCGCAGCGTCGGAGGCGATGAACTTGTCGACCATCTCGCAGACCTGCTCATCGCCGGGCCGGGGCAGGACCTGCTCCAAGAGTTCGAGGGAGAGTTTCTTGGCACCGATCGAGAGCATCTGGTCCAGCAGCGAGACGGCGTCGCGCATCGAACCGTTTGCCAACCGAGCGATCCGGCGCAGGGCAGCCGCCTCGGCGTCGATCTTCTCGGCCGTGCAGATGAGGGCGAGCTGGTCGGCGATGCCAGCCGGGGCGATCGGCCGGAAGTCGAACCGCTGGCACCGGGACTGGATCGTGGCCGGGACCTTCTGCGGTCTCGGTGGTGGCGAGGATGAACTTCACGTGCGTCGGGCGGCTCTTCCAGGGTCTTGAGCAGGGCGTTGAAGGCCCCGGTGGAGAGCATGTGGACTTCGTCGATGATGTAGATCTTGAAGCGGCGCGGGCGGGCCGGTAGATCGGCGTTGCTCGCGCAGTTCGCGGATGTTGTCCACGCCGGTGTTGCTGGCGGCGTCGATTTCGAGGACGTCGACGTCCTCGCCGTCGGCGATGGCCCGGCAGGAGTCGCACTCGCAGCAGGGCGTGGTCGTCGGGCCCGTCGGATTTCAGGCAGTTGAGGGCCTTGGCCAGGATGCGGGCCATGCTGGTCTTGCCGACGCCGCGGGTGCCGGTGAAGAGGTAGCCGTGGTGGATGCGGCCGGACCTTGATGGCGTTCTTGAGGGTGGTGGCGATGGGCTCCTGGCCGATGACCTCGTCGAAGGTCTTGGCTGCGGTATTTGCGGGCTAGGACTGTGTAGGACATAGCCGGGAGTTAATGGTTCATGGCCAATTGTTAATCGTAAATCTTCAGTTGTCAGTTATCCGCTGCCGGTCGTCAGTTGTCCGTCGTTCGTTGTCGGTTGTCCGTTGCGAAGCGATCACCGACTGTCATCCCGAGCGAAGCAAGGGATCCAGTTGCTGGTCTTCGCCGTTGGCCGCCCGGGAACAAAAAGCGGCCGTGCGGCTCGCTTCGAATCGGTTCGTTCAAGCTTATGACGGCTGCCTGCTCCGGCCGGGCTGCCCCACGGCACCTGGGGCTCGATGGATGGGCTGCATCCGTCAGGACCTGACCCGTTGCCCAAGAGTCCCATTGCATGGGACCCGGTACCATCACCACAGCCAGCCATCATAGAGACCTGAACTTGCCGGTCCTAAGCTGAGCCATCAGCCCCGCATAACCCGGATTTCGGGCGGGTCGCCTTGTTTGGGGCGGCCCGAGGGAACCGGGGGCTCCCCGCCTAGCACGGCCACGGGTATTGTAGCAATTCGCGTGCCAGAAGGGAATTGGCACACAACTTTTTTCTTGGTAGTCTGCGGCCGAACATAAGGCTTTTGCCTCAAATCACTTCTGACTGCCGTTCCCCGCCATGGATTGGCTCCCACTGCGTGGGCGTCGAGAGACGCGGTGATTGGTTGGCTAGCAGCCCTGCACACGTGACACGAGCGGGGGTCAGCTGTCTCTTGCAAATTAGAAAATGAATTCTATTATACAAGGAATGATCGATCGCATTCAAACACAACAAGTTAGGGACGACCTGCAATCCTACCCGGCCGTTGCCCTTATCGGACCGCGTCAGTCCGGGAAGACAACGCTGGCAAGATCCCTGGGACGGGTGTACTTCGACCTTGAGCGCGAGGCGGATCGGCTGCGCCTCGACGTGGAATGGGATCGGCTTGCAGGAGGGAGCGATCTGGTCATCCTCGATGAAGCACAGTCCATGCCAGAAGCGTTCCCACGACTGCGCGGTACGATCGATGACGACCGCCAACGCAAGGGCCGGTTCTTGCTTCTCGGCTCAGTGTCGCCGGCGCGGATGGTCCGGGTCTCGGAGTCGCTGGCCGGGCGGCTGTCGCTGGTGGAGCTGACGCCGTTCCTGTGGACGGAGGTGCCGACGGAAGCGGCGCCGGACCGGCTCTGGCTCTGCGGCGGCTACCCGGAAGGCGGCATCCTGGAACCGCACCGCTTTCCTCGATGGCAGAGGAACCACCTGGCGCTGCTGGCGGAGCGCGACCTGCCGGCATGGGGCCTGCCTGCCGAGCCCCAGACCACGGACCGGCTGCTGCGGATGCTCGCCGCTGCACACGGCCAGGTATGGAATGCCTCGCAGATCGGTCAAAGCCTGGGATTGAGCTACCACACCGTCAACAGCCACCTCGACTACCTGGTCGGTGCGTTCCTGATCCGCCGACTGCTGCCCTACCAAGCGAACATCCGCAAGCGACTGGTCAAGAGCCCGAAGGTCTACTGGCGCGACAGCGGGTTGCTGCACGCCCTGCTCAACGTGACGGACGAAGATGCATTGCTCGCCCAGCCCTGGGTCGGGGCAAGTTGGGAGGGGTTCGTCATCGAACAGACCATCGGGGTACTGTCGGCCACCGGCCGGCTATTCGACCCGTATTACTTCCGAACAAGCGACGGCCGTGAACTGGATCTGGTGTTGGATATGGGCAAGGAGGCTCTGGGCCGTGGAGATCAAACTGACGACTTCACCGGGCCCGGCGGATATGGACCGACTCAACAAGACGGCCGACCTGATCGGCGCGACTCACCGGTTTCTGGTCACGAAGACCAGCAAGACAGCGGGCGACAAGGGCCGGTTCTCCTGCAATTTGCCATGGTGGCTGGAGTACGTGCGGGAGAATGCGGGCGGTCGAGACGGCAGTTGAAGCAGGGCCGACCCGACCATGAGACGACTACCTCACCCGCCCGACCCGACGCTGAACGCCCCGCCGCCAACGGTGGTCCCCCCCGTGCCGCCGGCGCTGCCCGCCCCTGCCCCGCTGCTGAGGTTCAGGCTCCCGCTCGGCTGGACGACCAGGGGCGGGGTCAGCAGGTCGCCCACGTCATACACCCGGGTGCTCATGTAGGTGTTCAACTCGTCACGCATGGCGATCGTCAGCAGGCCGCCATCCAGCATCCAGTCCAGCTGCGCGACACCGCCCAAACTCGCGTTGACCTGCATCAGGACCAGTTCGACCACCTTTCGCCAGGTGATGTTGGTCAGCCGCGGCAGGCTGACCTCGTGGTCGCGCGTAACGCCGTACTGCTGCAGGCTCGGCCAGTTGACGAAGATGTTCAGGCCGCTGTCGCGGCTGACCCGTTCGAAGGCGTCCGCCAGGGGGACGGCTGGCTCCAGGGAGATCTCCGCGACGGTCGCGTCGAATTTCCTGCGAGCCTCGCGCGTGGCGCGTCCTCCATCCGATTGGCCGCACCGTAGCGCTCAGCCCGCTGCACCACCTCCGCCCAATTGCCCGGGTAGCGGACGTAGGTCTGGCTGGCGTAGGTCACCGAATCGCTTGCCGATGACGAGAAGATGCCCGGGTGGTATGTTGTCTTGACGCGGCTGAGTTTGGCCGCACGGCTAACAGGCTTTGCCGCGGTCCTCGTCGGCTGACTCGCGGCCGGGGGCTGCCCGCCCTGACCAGCGGCTCCCTGGGCCCACCCGAAGGCCACCACCAGAATCGCCACATGCACGCCGCACGGCAAGTTACACCTCGTCACGTTGGCACCTCCTCCGGCCTCGCTGAAGACCCCGCGCAAGTGTATTTACCTTGCCGAAGGACTGCAACTAAAAACTGCAACGGCAGATCGGTAAGGGCCTTGCGGCTGCTACCTGTCGGCCATCGGCCGATTCAAGTCGCCGGGGCCAGTCGTCCGATAAGTACTGTCGGCCACATGTCGGCCACACTCCAATCTGGCAGGAGAACTGAGTGCGATGGCATGGGTAGATAAAGCGACAGCTGCTTCCCGACTGGGCGTGTCGGCCAGGACGATGGAGCGACGCATTGCGACCGGCAAAGTCCAGAGTCGAAAGGAAGAGGGGCGGGTGCTTGTGTTGGTGGACGATTGTGCTGTTATGGCCGACAGTGTCGGCCATGCAGCGGACGTGGCCCGCGCGGATGCCTCGCTGACCGAGCAGACACTAGCGGCAGGCTCGACAGCAAGAGGCGGCCCGATGGGAGGCAGTGCTTGCCGCCAGCGGCGCGGCGGTCGACCAGGCGGAGCGCCAGGTCAAACGGGCGAGACTGGATGCCCACCTGGCGGCGGGGGTGATCTTTGTCCTGCTGGCGATTGGCGGGCTGGGGTTGTGGCATGGGCTCTCGGCAGATCGCGGCTGGGCAGGTGGTGGCCGACAGGCTGTCGGCCACGCGGACGGAACTGTTGCAGGCGAGGCAGGAGGTCGAGTTGGCCAAGGCGGCGCTGGAGCGGGCCAATCTGGAGGCCCAGGCTGCGGCAGTGGGTCGGCAGGAGGCGGTCGATCAGATGGAGGGCATCCGGCACGAGTTGGAGAGGGCCCATGGCGGGTCCAGGCAGATCGCGACCAGGCGGTGATCTTGCTTGACGCAGCCCGCTTGCCCGGGCACCATGGCGCCGAGCCGGTTGGATGGTGGCAGCCGGCTCTATTGCGGCCACAGCAGGCGTGCGCTGAAGGAAGGTATTTCGCAGCCAGGAGCAGGGAGTGACATGGGTGCTCAGATTTCCGTTCGTGAGTTGATGGAACGCCTGGAGGCCGAGGCTGTGGTCGTCGTTCGCGGGATCTCCTGGCACGTTGTCGGGGTGCGGCAACAGGCCGATCGGTCGGACGGGACCATGCAGACGAAGTTGATGCTGACTCGCCAGGAGAAGGATGGCACGCCCCGTAGTCTGACGCTCGACGTTGAACTCAGCGATATGGTGCGGCTGGCGGACTGATTCGCTCCCTGGCACCCGACAAGTCAAATCCTGTTTAAGGGAGTTTCGATCTGGATCGTCACGTGCCGCACGCCGAATCGCAGCGCCTCCGCATGCGAGCCCATCCGTACATCCACATGGACGATCCCCTGCCGGCCATCCCGGCGCATCGCCGAGCCGGTGTCATCCGCCGTCCGCCAGCCTACCCCGGGGACGTACACGCGGCAGCCGTACGGGATGGACTTGGGATCGACGGCGCACCCTGACAGACGCCGTGCGTCCTGGCCGGTACTGGTGATGCCCCGGGCATCAGGACCGCAGCACGCCCTGCACGGGCAGTAGGCGGTAACGATAGCCTTGACCGTCCGAACCGCAGCCTGGGCCGGAAGGGATCCGGCCGCGAGCACCATTGCAGCAAGCAGTATCCGGTTCATCGATATCCCCCCCGGACCAGCCCGGATCACGTACATTGAGCGTCCGGCCCCCGCCGGTACGTACTACCGTGGGCCCGAGAGAGTATAGGCAGGCTGGAGGAGGCAGTCCTGAGTCCTGAGTAACGGCAACGGATGGCGGGACTGGCACCGGTCCGAAACACCCGTCAGGCGTGTGCGGGGTCGTCCGGCAGGTGGTCTTCGCCGAAGGATTCGGTGGTGAAGAGGTAGACTTCGGTGTCGCGATCCTGCCACGCATAGGCGGGCAGGCCGGCCTTGCCACTGCAGCACTGAGACAGGAAGGTCTCGGCATCCCAGTGCAATTCGGTGGCTACCTGCGGGAGGAAACAGCCGACGCTGTGATCGCGTCGGATGTAGATGCCGTGTTTGCCCACCTGCAAGCTGCAGGGGTCAAAGGTCCGCTCCAAGGGCGATAGGACGGAGATCTCGATCCGCAGGTCGGACAGTTCTTCAGCGGTGATGGGGCACGTGACGAACCGGGGGTCGCTGCATGCCCCGGCGGCCACCTCCTGGAGGGTGGCTGGCAGAGGCCCGCGAGGGCTGAAGGTACCGATGCAACCACGGAGGTTTTTGCGATTGCGGAGGGTGACGAAGGCGCCGGAGTGCTCAAGGTCGGGCCAGCCGGCATCGAGCGACGGGACCGGTTCGCCGCACACGCAGGCCTCCACGACCTGCCGGGCAACCTGGAGTAGTCGGCGCTTTGTAGCGTCGTCCATGAAAATGCCCCTGAATCTTGACGGGACATCGGTCTCGGAAAACATGCAGCAGCCACAGCATGTCAGTTGCAGCAAGGCACCCGAGGAAAGAGCACTGGCAGGCAAGCTGCCAGCGGCACCCGGCTCCAGCCACGACGGCTGTACCATCAGGCATAGTATACCGCATTTCGGACTAGCCGGCTACGGGTTCGGTCTCCAGGACGAGGTCAGATTCACCGCGGTGGACGAGAATACTCCGCAGCCAGTGCTGGTCGTCGATCTGGGGATAGTCGGTGCGGAAGTGCACGCCGCGGGACTCATCGCGGGCCAGGGCCGAGCGGGCGATGAGCATGCCGGTGGTCAGCATGTTCTGGACCTCCCACTCGCCGGGGGTCTCCAGGGACTTATCCATAACGTAGCGGCCCCAGAACTTCAGGACGTCGACCGCGTCGATCAGCTGGTCGGCGTTGCGCTCGATGCAGACATTGCGCCACATGATCGAGCGCAGGGCGTTGGCAACATCCGGCAGGTCGAGCTCACGGCGGTGCGAGGGGGGTTTGACGTGCGTCAGGGGCAAGGGCTTGGTGTTGTTCGGGATGGTCGCCAGGGCCTGCCCGGCGGTGCGGCCCGCCTCACGCCCGAAGACCAACCCTTCCAGGAGGCTGTTGGAGGCCAGCCGGTTCGCGCCGTGCACACCGGTGTTGGCTACCTCACCGACGGCGTAGAGGTTGTGGATGTCGGTCCGGCCGCAGGCATCGGTCGCCACGCCACCGATCATGTAGTGGGCCGCGGGGCGGACGGGGATGAGGTCCTTGCCGACATCGACACCGAACTGTTCGCAGAGCTTGGAGATGTAGGGAAATCGCTTGTGGAAGCGGTCGGAGCCGATGTGCCGCACGTCGAGGAAGACGTGCGTACTGTTGGTCTTGACCATCTGGCGGATGATGGCGCGGCTGACGACGTTGCGGGGGGCGAGTTCGGCCTGCTCATGATAGTCGGGCATGAAGCGGGCGCCGTTCTTGTCGGTGAGGTAGGCCCCTTCACCGCGAACGGCTTCGCTGATGAGGGCGCGGGTCGCGCCGGCCACGTAGAGCGTCGTCGGGTGGAACTGAACCATCTCCATGGCCCGGAGGGTCGCGCCGGCGCGAAAGGCCAGGGCATAGCCGTCGCCGGTGGCCAGGGGGGAATTCGTGGTCTCGCGGTAGAGCCGGCCGATACCGCCGCTGGCCAGGATCGTCTGGCGGGCCCAGAACATCTGGATGCCGAAACGTGGGTTGTAGGTAACGGCGCCGGCGCAGCCATTCTCTCCGAGCAGGAGGTCGACGACGAAGCAGTTATCGAAGATGAGGATGTCAGGGGTCGCGGCGGTCTTGGCGAGCAGGGCGCGGGAGATCTCGGCGCCGGTGGCATCGCCGTGGGAGTGGAGGATGCGGTTGCGGCTGTGGCCGCCCTCGAGACCGAGCAGGAATCGCTCGTTGTCGCGGTCGAACTCGGTGCCCCAGTCAACCAGTTCGCGGATGCACTCGGGGGCATCCTGCACCATCTTGCGGACGGCACCCTCGCTACACAGACCGCAGCCGACCCGCAGGGTGTCGGCCAGGTGGCTATCGGGGTCGTCGCCGGCGCCGACAGCGGCCGCCACACCGCCCTGGGCCATGGCAGTCCCGCTCTCGTGGGGGGCGGATTTGGAGAGGACCAGGACGTGGCCGAACCGCGCGGCCTCGATGGCGGCCCGCAGGCCCGCCACGCCCGTGCCGATCACCAGGACATCCGTAACCAGATGGGGCAGCCGCCGATAGTCGAAATTGCACAGGTAACGGCGGGTGTTGAAATCAGGCATCGTCAAGGCACCTCCAGGCGTCCTCATTCACGACGAAACGCATATGCTAAGAGTTCGAGGGCAGTTCCGCAATGCGCGGGGTTTCACGGGGTTTCGCAAGTGCCGGACTGCTGTCTGCACGCCGGAAGCGTGAGGCAGACCACGGAGACGCAGCGGCACGGGGCATAAGGAGATGAGTTGCCGCATGGCCTGTCTCTCCGTGTTTCCGCGGTTCAACAACCATATTCCAGGCAGCCCTCCGGCTGCGGCCGACGTTGGTACGGACCTTTTCGCGTTGACATCAGTCCGATGGGTGCGACAATCGAATGCGCTGCTTGATGAAGGTCGCAAGGTGTTACACCCATTCGGCAAAACCATCCAGCCGTGGACATTCGCGGGCATCATGCTGTCGTACTGGTGCAATGCGCGCTGCCGATTCTGCTATGTCTCGTGCGGCCCGCAGGCGCGCGAGTGGGTCGATCCGGCTGATGCCGTCCGCTGGTGGCAGGAGCTGGACGAGTTGGCGAGGAGTTTGGGCAAGACCGTGAAGGTCCACCTGTCCGGGGGAGAGCCCTTCGGCAACTGGCCGGTATTGCTGGAGACGGCCAGGCGGGCCCATGCTTCAGGCCTGACCGGCGACGGGGCCTTCCAGAAGGTCGAGACCAACGCCTACTGGGCGAACGATGCGCAGGTCGTACGGGAGCGTGTCGAGGCCCTCGATCGACTCGGGATGCGGAAGCTCGTCGTCTCGGCGGACCCGTACCACCAGCAATTCGTCGCGCCAGAGAGGGTCCGCACGTGCGTGGAAGAGGCGCGGCGGGTCCTGGGGCCGGACCGGGTGCAGGTCCGCTGGCTGGACTGGTACGAGGACATGCAAGACGTGCGGAACACGCCGCGGCCGCAGCGCAACGAGATCTTTCGGGCGGCGCTGGCCCGGCATCGGGAGCGGCTGACGGGCCGGGCGGCGCGGGAGATGACGTGGCTGCTGGAGGCGACCGCCCCGAGCAGCTTTGCCGACCAGGCGTGCGACCAGGCGATCCTGGAGGCGCGGCACATCCACATCGACCCGTACGGCAACGTCTTTCCGGGGACGTGCGCGGGGATCATCCTGGGCAACGCCAGGCAGCAGGCGCTGCGGGAGATCTGGACGCTGACCACGCAGAAGCATGTGGCCAACCCGCTGCTGGGCGCCCTGATCGAAGGCGGGCCGCACGTGCTGCTGCGGTATGCGAAGGTCCTGGGTTTCGAGCCGCGCCCGGCCGGGTACGCGGGCAAGTGCCACCTGTGCACGCACGTGCGGCAGTTTCTGTTCGAGACGAACGTGTTGGGAAAGCGCCTGGGGCCGAAGGAGTGCTACGCGGGACCCTCCGCCAGCGGCGAGGGGGAGGAGACGGACAAGTGACGATGCCCCGGCCGGCATGCGGTACGCGGCCGCCACGTCGATCGGCTGGTCGAACATGAGGCCGACTTCGTGGAGCATCGCCCTCACGTAGCGGCAGCGGATGACGGTGGTCTTGATGTCCAGGTGTCGCCCGGCACGCAAGGGCAGCTGCACCAGGCAGGACCTGCCGGTATGCATCATGTGGCTGTGGAGGATGCCTTGCCAGAAACGGAATTGCCGGACGTTGTCCGGGAGCCGATGAAGAAGGTCCGCCGGCAACGGTGCCTGGACCTGCTGCGGGACCTGCTGTCGCTGCCGACGGCGCCATTCGTAGAGGACCGGGTACTGGACTTCGCACGGAACCTGGGGCGGCAGCACCGGTGGTACTGTACGCCGGATCGATTCGGCAATGTGCTTGTGAGCCGAAGGCAAGCCCTGCCCCGGCGGCCGATCATCATCGTGGCCCACGCGGACCACCCGGGCTTTATCGCCAGGCGGATGCTGAGGACCGGGCGATTGCTGGCCGATTGGCACGGCTGGGTCGAGCCGGAGTACTTCGTCGGTACGCGGGTGCGGTTCCATCCGGCCGGCGGCGGGGTGGTTCGCGGCGTGGTCCGAGAGATTGCCGCGATCGACACGAGGGACAACCGCCAGCGGGTGCAGCAGGTGGTAGTCGAGCTGGCCGGCGAGGTGGCGGCGGGGTCGCCTGGCAGCTGGGACCTGCCGGCCTTCCGGCAGAGGCAACGGAGGATCGAGGCGCTGGCCTGTGACGACGTGGCGGGGTTGGCGGCGGCGCTGGCGGCGATGGACCTGCTGGCCAGGGCGGGACTGCGGCACGATGCAGCGGTGCTGGTGACGCGGGCGGAGGAAGCGGGGCTGATCGGGGCCTCCGCGGCAGCCTTCGGGCATGTACTGCCGCCGGAGGCGGTGTTCGTATCGATCGAGTGCAGCCTGGCACAGCCGGAGGCACCGCAGCAGGCCGGCCCGATCGTACGGATCGGGGATCGGGCGAGCGTGTTCGACGCGGACCTGGTCGACTGGCTCTGCCGGATCGCCGGGCGGATCGCCCAAGAGGACGGCGGCTTCGCGTGGCAGCGCAAGCTCATGCCCGGCGGGACGTGCGAGGCGTCGGTCTTCCGGGCGGCGGGGTATCGCGCCGCGGGCCTGTGCGTGCCGCTGGGGAATTATCACAATCGTGATACGAAGCGCCGGACGATCGCGGCTGAGCACATCGACCGCGAGGACTGGCTGGGTCTGGTCCGTCTGATCGCGGCGGCGATGGTCGTTTCGCCGGCCACGGCGACCACGGCTGCGCTGGCGGGGCGGTTTCGGGAGTGGCTCCGACGGTACGGGCCGCTGCTGGAGGACCCGCTGGGAGCCCGGATCGGTGATCCGACGAAACGGCGACAGCGACTGCACCACTGAGACCCTGTGCAATACTCCCGCACGGCGTTCGACTCTCTTTGTAGACAGACACGGGACACGAGGAGCCGCTGCCATGCCGGCGGGGCCGCGCCCGCGTGCGCGCACCGGTGTCTTGCGGTGTAGCCGACAGCGGGTATCCTGTGCGCAAGTCTTGCCCACATCGGCCTGTTGCGGCGGGGCCGGCGAGGCGGGAAAGACCCCGCAGCCGGACCGCCAATAGATACTGAATGGTGCGAACGTCAGTCGGAGTAGGGATGCCCCTTGCGGGGCACCCCCTCCACGGATCCGGACGAGCGGAACTACCGCATCCGGCTCTTGCCTCAGGTGATGACGCCGAACCGTCGTAAAGGATACGGATGATGAACGCGGGGTGGTGGCAGATAGCGGTTGATCAGGCGGGTCATCCGCGTCCAGGGGATGCGGCCGGTCTGGCTGCGTCTCGACAGCGCGCGATGCCAGTGCCAGCCCACCCAGAAGCGGAACCGCGCCAGGGCCGGGGTGTTCATCGGCACACCGTAATAGCGGATGTGCCCGCCCACCACCGACCGCAACCACTTGCCCATCACCGGAACGGGGGCGTGCATTCGCCGTCGCAACTCGGTCTTGACCTCGTTCAGTTTCGCCTGCAACCGCTTGGGCATGGTCTGACGCAGGACCGTGAAGCGTCCGTTGCTCCGCTTGGTCCCGCAGATATGCGTGAAGCCAAGGAAGTGGAACGTCTCCGGTTTGCCCAGGCCCCGCTTGCGCCGGTTGTCGGCGGCGAAGGGGCCGAACTCGATCAGCCGCGTCTTGTCCGGGTGCAATTCCAACCCGAACTTGGCGAACCGCTGCCGCAAGGCGGCCAGGAACTGCTCCGCCTCGTGGCGATGCTGGAATCCCACGATGAAGTCGTCCGCATACCGCACGACGATCACGTCGCCGTGGGCGTGCTTCGTCCTCCATTGCTGGACCCACAGGTCGAACACGTAGTGCAGGTACACGTTCGCCAGAAGCGGACTGATACTGCCGCCCTGTACGGTGCCCGTTTCACTCCATGTTCGTACCCCATCCTCCAGCACACCGGCGTTCAGCCATTTACGGATGAGCCGTCCGATGCGCCGGTCCGCGATCCGGTGCTCGATGAACTTGACCAGCCATTCGCGGTCGATGGCATCGAAGAACCCGCGGATGTCCGCATCGAGCACCCAGTTCACCTTCCTCGTCAGCTGGCCGACGTAGAGCGCATCCAACGCACGATGCGGGTTGCGTCCCGGTCGAAAGCCGTACGAGAAGCCCAGGAAGTCCTGCTCGTAGATGGCGTTGAGCACCTCCGTCGTGGCCCGCTGGACAAGCTTGTCCTCCAGCGTGGTCACGCCCAGCGGCCGTTGCCGGCCGTCGGGTTTGGGGATGTACGCCCGTCGAGCGGGCCTGGCCCGGTACGCCCCGCGTTTCAGACGTGCCGAGAGGTCCTGGAGATTCGCTTCCAGGTCCCGCCCGTACGCCTGCCACGTCTGGCCATCCACCCCCGGTGCAGCATCCCGCTTGAGGCCGAAGTAGGCTTCCCGGAGCATGGCCGGGTTGTAGACGTGGTGCAGCAGCGTCGTGAACCGCAACTTCCGATTCTTCCGTGCAGCCTGACGTACCCGCTCCAGCGCTTGTTGCACGCCTTGCCGGTCCAGAGCCCGGGGCGTGGTTGGCTGTGGCGGGTTTCCTTTGGCCGGTCCCCTTCCCTCCGCCCCCTCCGCCGCCGGTTGCCCGGCCTTGTTCGAGGGCTTCGCGGGTACTACGGGACCGTCCGACTTCCCCTGTCCGTTCATCATCGGCGTGTGTCCTTGGACTTCCCGACACGACCGGTCCAGCCATCGGTCCCGGTGGACAGGGGATCTCCCGGTTCTCGCGCAAGATGTTTCCGCACATGCTCGGGGTCTCTGACCGCGCGGGGTTCCGGGGCGACTCGCGATCGCGTCGCCTCGAATGTAGCCTTCCGCCTTCTCCTACGGCGTCGGCACCCCGGAGGATGGTTACTTTCGCGGCTGAATACCCGGCCTGCGCGTTCCCCTGTCAACGCTTCGACGACGCCCTTGCAGGCGTCTCCGCATGACTCGGGGCCGTCGTGGGCCGCTAACCCTTCAACGTATGACTCTTTCATTCACTACACCTTGCCGGTTTATCCCGGCGCACAGGAGCAAGAACCATGGCAGAGTGGTCCAACTGGTGGCAGAGCCTGAGCCCCTTGAACCGGTGGTTCTACAACGGCGCCGCATTCTTCACGGTCCTGTTCGTCTGGCAGATGCTGGGCAGCCTGCTGGGCATGATCAGCGTCCACGACGCGGACGTTGGGCACCCGGATGCCGGGGGCCTCGACCACAGCGACGCGGGCGCCGCGCATGGGGCAGGCGGACCGGGCGACCACGGCGACTCGTCACACAGCGGCGCGCACCCGATGTCGGAGACGGTGTCGGACTTCAAGCTGCTGACCGTGCGGTCGATCCTGGCGTTCTGCACGCTGTTCTGCTGGGCCGGCGGGCTGTACCTGACCAACCAAACGCCGATCCCGCGGAGCGTCTGCTATGCCCTGCTGTGGGGAACGGCTGGGATGTTCGGCGTGGCGGCGGCGCTATACAGTCTGCAGCGGATGGTCGAGACGGGCACGGCGAACATCGCCACGTGCATCGGCACGCGCGGCGTGATCTACCTGGACATCCCCGAGGGAGGGCAAGGGGAGGCCCGGGTGCTGGTCAGCGGGGCGATCTCGTGCGTGAAGGCGAGGTCCGCCCAGGGCCGGCCGATCAAGGCCGGCACGCCGGTGCGCGTGGTGCGGGCGCTGGGGTCGACGACGATTGAGGTGGAGCCCGCGATGGAGACGGGAACGGCGTGAACGGCGCGAAGGGCGTCAGCGGTCAGCCGTCAGCGGGGAAACGGCCCGCCGTAGTCTGACACGATGAGACGGAAGACGGGCAGGGTTGGTAGGACATCCGGAAACGACAACGACTGGATTCCTCGGGCCTGGGACGTGAGATCCACGAACTGACTCGTCCATGGCCCTCGGAATGACAGCAACGGCTTGGTATACAAGGAGAGATGGACATGCTTGCTTCCACCGGAATGATGGCTGACGCGACGACGACCTTCCTGGTCCTGCTACTGGGGCTGGCGGTAGCCATCGTCGCCGCGTTCATGGCGACGATCGGGCGGTACAAGCGGTGCCCGTCGAACAAGATCCTGGTGATCTACGGCTGGACGGGCAGCGGCGCATCCAAGTGCATCCACGGCGGGGCGGCGTACATCTGGCCGCTGGTGCAGGATTACGCGTACCTGGACCTCGAGCCGTTCGTGGTGCCGATCGACCTGGCCAACGCGCTGTCGCAGGAGAACATCCGCGTGGCGGTGCCGACGACGGTGACGGCGGCGATCTCGAACCAGCCGGGGGTGATGCAGAACGCGGCGGTGCGCCTGCTGGGCCTGTCGCAGAAGCAGATCCAGGAACAGGCGACGGACATCATCGTCGGCCAGATGCGGGCGGTGATCGCGACGATGAAGATCGAGGAGATCAACCGGGACCGGCAGGGGTTCATGGCCAAGGTGAACGAGGCGGTCAGCGTCGAGTTGGAGAAGATCGGCGTGACGGTGATCAACGTCAACATCCGCGACATCCAGGACGAGAGCGGATATATCCTGGCCCTGGGCCGCAAGGCGGCGGCGGAGGCGATCAACCAGGCGAACGTGGACGTGGCGGAGCAGGAGCGTCGCGGGCGGATCGGCGTGGCCGAGCGGCAGCGCGACACGCGCATTGCGGTGGCCGCGGCCAACGCGCAGGCGGAAATCGGCGAGGCGGACGCCGAGAAGACGAAGCGTCAACAGGTGGCGGCGGTCAATGCGCAGGCCGAAATCGGCGAGGCGGAGGCGGCCAAGACCAAGCGCCAGCAGATCGCCGCGGCCAATGCCCAGGCGGAGATCGGCGAGGCGGACGCGGCCAGGACGAAGCGGCAGCAGACGGCGGCCCTGGACGCCGAGGCGGTCAACAAGGAGACGGAGGCCAACGCGTCCAAGGCGGCGTTCAAGGCCAACCAGCGGGTGGCGGAGGAAGAGGCCCGCAAGCGGGGCGAATCGGCGGCGAAGCTGGCTGACGGGGAGATCCGGGCGGCGCAGGAGCTGGCGGCCAAGAAGGCGGAAGAGGCTAAGGCGCTGCGGGAGGCGGCGAGGCTCAATGCCGAGGTGGTGGTGCCGGCTGACGCGATGCGGCAGAAGGTGGTCATCGAGGCCGACGCGGAGAAGCAGCAGGCGATCAAGATCGCCGAGGGCCAGGCGCAGGCGACACTGGCGAAGATGACGGCCGAGGCCAAGGGGTTGCAGTCGATCCTGGCGGGCAAGGCGGAAGGGTACAGCCAACTGGTGCAGGCGTGCGGCGGGGACAAGGGCGCGGCGGCGCTGCTGCTGATCGAGAAGCTGCTGGAGGTCAGCCGAGTGCAGGCCGAGGCGATCAAGAACCTGCCGCTGGAGAAGATCATCGTCTGGGACGGCGGCGGGGCCGGCGGCGGGATGGAGAACCTGGGCAAGCGGCTGATGGGAGCCCTGCCGCCGATGCACGAGCTGAGCGCGGCAGGTGGGGCTGGACCTGCCGGAGTTCCTGGGCAAGGTCACGGACGTAGGGACAAACCAGCACGAGCAGCCGACGACATCGACGGCTGGGTCGAAGCCAGCTGAGGCAGTGGTTCGCCGGCCGACGGCGGCGACGGATGGACCGACGGGGTCTGAACCGAAGACGGATCGGAAGGCGTAGAACATCACATAGACCAAGGGCGCCTAGCGCGAACAGCACCCACTAGGCGTTCGACGGAGGTTTCGGAGTGCTCTCCTGCTGCCCCGATTGCTAGCCAAGAGGAAGGAGAAAACGTGACAGACAAACTTCAAGTCCTACTCGAGGAATGGAAACAGAACGTCGCCCTCTACATCGATCAGGACAAGAGGGGCCTGGAGCGCATCAAGATGTTCCTTACGGTCAATGGAGGCCTGCTTGTTGCTTGGGGCGTCGTCTGGAAGCCCCCCTATGACCTGTGGTCTACATGCGCCGGGGCAGCCCTCGCCATCATGGGGCTCTACTTCACTTACATAACGAAACTGATGAGTACGAGGGCACATTGGTTCATCCTGCTGCGCAAGAACCATGCAATGCTTATCGAAGGCCAGATAAAGGAACTCTTGGCACCAGACGATAGGACCCCGTGGAGAACTTCTTCTGGGATTGTCACAACGTTTACCAGGGAGCACAACTCCTTTAGACGCCGGACTGAGATTCTCCCGAAGTGGCAGGAGTCAATCCAAGAGATGGAAGACATGGACAAGTATGCATTGGACCCACTGTTGCTCGACACCGAACCCCAGCGGTCGATGCGGCACCTTGAGTGGCTTATGCGACTTCATAACGCGATCACTTGCCTTTGGGTGAGTGTCTTCGTCCTTACGGTGGCCCCGCAGATTCCTTTCGCCTGAATCTGGCTTGACTCGCGCCAGGTGCCACGCCTAAGCATCGTGCGCTTGGGGGTGCGCTGTTAGCCTCTTGTGCTTGCCAAGGGCATGGACCCCAAGAGAGTGAGACATGAAAGCTGAGGACACGACGGAGTCGAACCTGGAGCGGCATCTGCGCGGGAATCCGTACCCGGGGCGCGGGCTGGTGGTCGGGCGGTCGGCGGAAGACAGGTGGGTGATCGTCTACTGGATCATGGGGCGCAGCGCGAACAGCCGGAACCGGCGGTTTGTCGCGGATGGCGGCGTGCTGCGAACCGAGCCGGTGGACGTCAGCCAAGTGGCCGACGCGAGTTTGATCATCTACGAGGCGATGCTCGAACTGCCGGGGATCTACCTGGTCAGCAACGGCGACCAGACCCGGACGATGTACGAGGCGCTACAGGCGGGGGGGGGCATGGAGGATGCCCTGGCCACGCGGGAATGTGAGCCGGATGCCCCCAACTACACACCGCGAATCAGCGGGATGCTTAGTTTCCGCGGGGCAGCGCCGGCCCTGACGCTGAGCATCCTGAAAGCGAGTCCGCTGGACCCGCAGTACTCGGACCGGTACTTCTACCGGCCGGCCATGCCGAAGATCGGCGTGGGGGTGGGGTTGACGACCTACAGCGGAGACGGCGCCCCCCTGCCCTCGTTTGCCGGGGAGCCGCTACTGCTGCCCTGCCCTGCTTCGGCGGAGCAGACACTGGAGACGTACTGGAACGCCCTGGATGCGGGCAACCGCGTGGCCCTTGCGGTCAAGGAGATCTCGGGCGGGGGGACTCGAAGCCGGGTGCAGGTTCGGAACCGGTTCTGAGGCGGCCTTACGAGAGCTGAGGCACTGGCAGGCGAGCTGCCAGTGGCACCCGAAAGAGAGGGTTCTCGAGTCCACCGGCAACGGTGATTATTCGATCGGTTCGAACTCGTCCTTGCCGACGCCGCAGAGCGGGCAGACCCAGCCGTCGGGAATGTCCTCGAACGCCGTGCCCGGGGCGATGTCATGGTCCGGATCACCCGCCTCCGGGTCATAGACGTACCCGCAAACGATGCATACGTATTTCTGCATTTCGTGGATCCTCGTGCGACGCAGGCTCCCCTGGCAGCCAGCATCCGACTTAGGTCCTGCCAGGACGGGATTCGGTCTGAAGTCCCTGTTAGCCTAGCAGAAACGGCGGGAGGCGACAAGCGCTGGGACGGGCGATTCCGGGGGTTTCTGGGGATCCGGAGCCGTACGGGAACCACGGAGCAGGCACGGAGGCACGGAGAACAGAAAAGGGCGGGAACGACGGATGCGTTTCGATCGCCTCCGGTTGACGGTCAGGCCCGGCTGGCGGACGATTGGCTGGGCGGGCCCGGCGCCGCTGCGCGGCGAGAGAGTAGAACAGTAGAGAGTTGAGCAGGAGAGAACAGCGACGCCTTGCCCCCGGTGAGGAGAGCGTCGGTCGCACTGGCAGGAGCATGACCCCTGCAATTGGCGAAGGTGAAACGTGACGCGTTCGGTCCGATGTCTTCAGTCAGCCTTGGACGAGTTGTACGAGGAGTACAACCGGCGGCAGTTCGTCCATCCCGACCCGCTGGAGTTCCTGTACGAGTACGAAGACGCCCGGGATCGGGAGATCGTGGCGCTGCTGGCGGCGGGGCTGGCGTATGGGCGGGTGGCGCAGGTGCTGCGGAGCGTCCGAAACGTGCTCGACCGGATGGGGCCGTCGCCATCGGCGTTTCTGGAACGGACCCAGCCGCGGGACCTGCCGGAGGTGCTCGCCGGCTTCAAGCATCGGTGGACGACGGGGTGGGAGGTGGCTCAACTGCTAGCTGGCGCTCGCCGGGCGATCGAGCGGCACGGGTCGCTGGGCAAGTGCTTTGCGGCGGGGCTGGGGGGCGATCACGACAGCGTGGTGCCCGCGCTGGGGCGGTTCGTGGAACAGCTGCGGGCGGCGGGGGGCGGCCGCAACAGCCTGTTGCCGGACGTTCCTGCCGGCGGGGCGTGCAAGCGGCTGCACCTGATGCTGCGGTGGCTGGTCCGCCAGGACGCAGTCGATCCGGGGGGATGGCGGGAGGTCTCGCCGCGATTGCTGATTGTGCCGCTGGACACGCATATGCACCGGATCGGCACGGCGCTGGGGTTGTGCGGGCCGAAGCAAGTGGGCGGCCGGGCGGCGTCGGCGATGACCGAGGCGTTCCGGGTCATCCAGCCAAGCGACCCGGTACGGTATGATTTCGCGCTGACGCGGCTGGGGATCCGCAGCGAGCTGGACCTGCCGGGGTTCGTCGCGCGGTGCAGGGAGATCCAGGGCACGGGCGGGTAAGAATGCGCCGGAAGAGGATTGGTGGGCGGTGCCCACCCTACGTGGGGCAGCCGCCAGACCGTCCTCAGACCCGCATCTTGGCGGCCTCGCGGCGGACGACGCGGCGGACGGCGTACGTTCGGGCATTGGAAGCCTCGAAGTAGATCCGCATCAGCATCTCGCCGATCAGGCCGGTGGCCAGCAGCAGCATCCCGCCGATCACCAGCATGAAGCCCATGGCCATCAGCGGCCCGTGCTGCTGGAAGACGTGGAAACTGTCCCACTGCACGATCTTACGGACCAGGCCATAGCCCAGGATGGCCGAGCCGACCGTGCCGCAGGCGAGGCCCCATTTGCCGAAGAAGTGCAGCGGGCGGGTCATGTACTTGCTGATGAACCGCAGGGTGAGGAGGTCCATGCGCCACGCGGAACGTCCGGCCGATGCCGTAGTTGCTCTTGCCGGCCTTGCGGCGGACGTTCTTGATGGGCACCTCGATGATCTTCGCGCCCAGGCGGGCGCAGACGGCCGGCACGAAGCGGTGCATGTCGCCGTAGAGGCGGACGCCCTCGAGCACCTCGCGGCGGTAGGCCTTGTAGGTGGTGCCGAAGTCGTGCAGGTCGAACGCCGCTGACCTTGGCCAGCAGCCAGTTGGCGACCATCGACGGGAAGCGGCGCATCATGAAGTTGTCGCCGCGGCGGACGCGCCAGCCGCTGGCGATGTCGTAGCCTTCGTCGATCTTTTTGATGAACAGGGGGATCTCGTAGGGATCGTGCTGGAGGTCGCCGTCCATGGCGATGATGACCTCGCCGCGGGACTGGTCGAAGCCGGCCTGGAGGGCGGTGGTCTGGCCGAAGTTGCGGCGGAGGTCGACGAAGACGACGCGTTCGTCGGCCAGGGCGATGCGTTCGAGGACCTTGGGCGTGCCGTCGCGGCTGCCGTCGTTGACGAAGATCATCTCGTAGGGCTGGCCGACGTGGCGCATGACGCGGACGATCCGCTCGTAGAGGCGCTGGACGATCATCTCCTCGTTGTAGAACGGGACGACGATGCTGTACTTGAGCCGGGGCTCGCCCTCTTCCATCGTGCTATAGCTGTCCATAGTGCACCAATTCAACTCCGTGCCGGCGGAAGGCCTCTCGCACCGCGGGGTCGCACACGGCTGCCAATTCCCGCTCGCGGGATTCCCGCAGGCGCGATGCCTCCTCATCCAACCCCACCGCCAGGCCGGGGTGGGTCATGATCTCTGTCACGCCGGCTGGGGCCGCAGCGGCCACGCGGATCAGCCAGGCGGCATCGATCACGCCGGTCTGGGCCATGCCCCAGGTGCCGGTGGTGGCCAGCAGCCGCGGCGCGAGACGGGCATTGACCCATCCCAGGACGTTCAGCATCCGGCGGATCCGCCGCCGCTTGGGATCGCCAGCCGGCCAATCACGGCCGGGAAGCACTTCCCGGTGCCGCCGCAGGAAGCGGATATTGTACCGCCGGGCGAGCCGGGCCGCTCGCAGGAAGATCGGGGGGTAGCCGTGGGTGTGACGGTGGCTGTCCAGGTGGGTGGGCTGGATACCGTGGTCGAGGACCCAGCGGACCTGGGCGTCGAACTCGGCTTCGACGGCCCGCAGGAGGCGGGGGCGGGTAGCGCAGAGCCACAGGACCCGGTTGGCGGAGAGGCGCATCACGCCATCCTCGTCGGCCAGGGACAGGGCCAGGCTCGAGAGCGGCCGACCCTGGCAGATGTTCAGATGGACGCCGACGCCGAGGGAGGGCACGTCGCGGGCCAGGCGGGCGGCGTCTTCGGCGGCGGGCATATTGGCCATGATGGTCGTGGACGTAACGATGCCTTCGCGGTGCGCTCGGACGATGCCCTCGGTGACGCCGGGAGAAAACCCGAAGTCGTCGGCGTTGACGATCACCCGCTTTGTGCCGGTACGGTTGTCCATGAACGGGGCGATTATAGGGCAGGCGCGGAGGGATTAGAAGGACCGCCAGCGGGCGCATTCCCGGGTCACAGAGCCTGGAAATAACCACGAAGGCGCGGAGGCACGGAGACACGGAGAAAACAGCCGGATTTCACAGGGATGGACAGGATGGACGGCAAAGAGGTGCAGGACCCGGATATATGCCCTTCCCCATCCTCTCTGTCTTATTCATCCTGACAGGTCGTTCTCCGTGCCTGGCGTGTCTCCGTGGTTCCTCCACAGGCCCCATCTGGCGGGCCGGCGGGGGGTTTGATAACGTATCCGGACTTGGAGGCCTTGGCTATGCCTACGATCGCGATTATCGGCGCCGGCTCGATGGTGTTCAGCCGGAACCTTGTCTCCGACATTCTGGCGTTTGACAGCCTGAAGGATACGACCTTCCGGCTGATGGACGTGGACCAGGAACGGCTGCAGGTGACGCGGGAGATGGCCCGCTCGATCAATGCCAGCCGGAAGGCCAACGCCACCATCGAGATCACCTGCGACCGCCGGCGGGCGTTGGAGGGGGCGGACTACGTCGTCAACACCATCGGGGTGGGCGGGCTGGAGGCCACGCGAAAGGACCTTCTCATCCCGGAGCGGCACGGGGTCCGGCAGACGATCGGCGACACGCTGGGCATCGGCGGGATCTTCCGGTCGCTGCGGAGTTTGCCGGTGGTGCTGGAGATGTGCCGCGACATCGAGCAGGTCTGCCCCGACGCCCTGCTGCTGACCTACACCAACCCGATGGCCACGCACTGCCTGGCGATCGAGCGGGCCAGCCGGGTACGGCATGTGGGGCTGTGCCACGGGGTCCGCTACACGCGGGGGCGGATGATCATGCTGGCCAGACTCGCGGAGATGGGGCCGGAGTCGGCGGGCAAGATCCTGGCGCCGTGGGACCCGCACGAGGGGACGCGGAACCGCTTCAGCGACTTCTTCCACGAGTGCGTCCTGGACGAGCAGGTGCAGGCGGTGTGCGCGGGGATCAACCACATGGCTGCATACCTGGTGTTCCGGCAGGACGGGAAGGACCTCTACCCGCTGCTGCGCCAGGCGTGGGCGGACGAGCGCATCCGGCGGATCGAGCACGTGCGGCTGGACCTGATGATGCGGTTCGGCTACTTCATGACCGAGACGTGCGGGCACATCAGCGAGTACCTGCCGTGGTTCCTCAAGGACGAGCAGGAGGTGCGGCGGGTGGGGCTGCGGCCCAACTGCTACCTGCTGACCTGCGACGACCTGGAAAAGACCTTCCAGGAGTACAGGCGGAAGGCGCAGGCGGGCGAGCCGTTCATCGCGGCTGACGAGCCGGTCAGCATCGAGTACGCCAGCCGGATCATCAACGCGATCCAGACGAATCAGCCGTACGTCTTCAACGGCAACACGCACAACCGGGGCGGGGCGCTGATCAGCAACCTGGCGGGCGATAGCTGCGTGGAGGTGCCGACGGTCGCCAACGGGTTGGGGCTGTTTCCGACGGCGATGGGCGAGCTGCCGGCGCAGCTCGCGGCGATGATGAACTCCAATATCAGCGTGCAGGACCTGGTGGTGCGGGCGGTGTTGGAGCAGGACCGGCGGCACGTGTACCACGCGGCGTACATGGACCCGAACACGGCCGCGAGTCTGAGCCTGCCGAAGATCGACGTGCTGGTGGATGAGATGATCGCGGCGCACGGGGGGCTGATGCCGGGGTTTCTCCGGAAGCTGTAAGCGGTACTGAGGCCCTTTCCTCAGGCAGGCATGTTGTTGAACCACGGAGGCACGGAGACACGGAGAAAGACTTGATAGGGTGAGTGGATTTCACCCCTCTCTGCCGTTCTCCGTGCTTCCGTGCCTCCGTGGTTTCGCTCACGCCTCCGATCCAGGAGGGTCCGTGACAGGTTAGGCGGCCCGGCTGTAGGCCGGGCGGCTGTTCCAGTACCGGCTCCACCTGTCATCTTGCGAAAGCCACAAGGCCCGCAGCGATAGGATCGACTCCACTTGCGGTACGTTCCAGAACTGCTCGGTGCCTTTGACCCGCTTGTTGAACAGTTTGACCGCCGATTCTGTGACCCCCGATCCGATCGGCCACCCCTTGGCCCGGTACTTCGGGTAGTCCATATGGCGCCGGTGGGTCTGGAAGTAGCCCACATTCTGGGCCAGTACCCGACGAGGATGATCCGGACCGTCCGATGCCTGCGGTGGCCCCAGACGAACCGCATGGCCCTGCAAAAGCGCGATCACCTCGTCCCGCTGACCGTTCCAGAGATGTTCCTCCAATTGCTCGATCAACTGCTCCGCCTCGGGCGTATCCCGGCCCCACGCGGCCCGCCCGGCCTCATACAGGTGCTCGTCGGCATGGTAATAGTCCACAATCCGCTCATCGCCCAACCGTTCCCGTTCGTTCAGCGGATCGATCCAGTTGCCCGCGTCCCCCATCACCAGCACCGTTTGCGCCTGGCGTAGCCCACGCCGTTCCGCCTCCAGACGAACCAATGAGCCGAAGGCCTCCGTATCCCCCATCGTCGCCACGTACGTCGTCACCAGCGGCTTGGGGGGATGCTCCTGCATCCCGTCCCCCGGCAGGTACGACGTGATCGCACAGACCTTGTCTTCGCGCCAGCGACTCCCTGTTCCTCCCTGTTTCTGACGAGTTTGCACCCGTCCCCCGTCCATCCCGATCACCAGCAATTCCGGCGGATTCGCCACCGACGCCGGCCGGATCCCCTGCTGGTACGCTCGGACCTGCGCATCCCGGCCCTGCGTCAGCCTCTGCCCCATCGCTTCGGCCCAACGCTGAACCTGCTTGCCGTCCAAATGCGTCCCCCAATCCTCGTTCAGCGCCAGAGCCCCCTGATCAAACGGCTGCAACACCCCCTCCCGCGCCACACGCCGCGCCGCCCGTGGCGTCAGCATCACCTCCGCCGGCAACGCCCAGTCACGTACCTGAGGGGGAAAAAGACCCGTCACAGGACCGGCATCGCGCGTGTTGCTTGTACACCACCACCTCCCCATGGGCCGAAAGAACCTCCGGCTGGGTCACCTCCTTTTCCAGGTACACCCGGTTCGAACCGCAATGCGGGCAGCGCCCCGCCCGTTCGACCCGGGCGTTCGGCTCCAACGCCGCCCGCTCCTCCAACGCCACCGGCAAGGCCGCTCGGGCCAAGGTTTCGATCTGATCCTCAAAGTCGCTAAACGTCGCCCCCTTCAGCGGCATCTGCTCATCTTCCGGAATCACCCGGTCCAACTGCGCTCAAACGCCGCCAGAATCCGAGCCCGAGCCTCCCGACGTGTCGTCCGTGCTGGCATCACCGTTTTCCTCCTTGATTCACCGCCACACCTGCCATCCTTGGCAGAACAGTCCCTATCATACCTAAAAACTCCCGCCTAAACTGTCACGGACCCGATCCAGGACGCCGCCCCCCTGCCCTGCTTGCCTTTGGGTTTCGGATCTGGTAGCATGATTTCGGGAATCGTGACACTGGTACGGGAGTCGTGCGGTATGCACATTCCTGACGGAATCCTGGATGCGCGAACGGCGGCGGCAGCAGGCGGGCTGGCGGTGGCCGGGCTGGGGGTGGCGCTGCGCCAGGCGCGGCTACACCTGCCGGCGCGGAAGGTGCCGCTGCTGGGATTGACGGCGGCGTTCGTGTTTGCGGCGCAGATGATCAACTTTCCGGTGGCTGGTGGGACGTCGGGGCACCTGGTCGGCGGGGTCCTGGCGGCTGTGCTGCTGGGGCCCAGCGCGGCTGTCATCGTCATCTCGGCTGTGCTGATCGTGCAGTGCTTCATGTTCACCGATGGCGGGGTGACGGCGCTGGGGGCGAACGTCTTCAATATGGCCATCGTCGGCACGGTGGTGGGCTGGTCGGTCTACCACGTGGTCAGCCGACTGGTCACGGGCCTGTTCGGGCGGGTGCTGGCGGCGGCCTTCGCGGGCTGGTGCGGCACGGTGCTAGCGGCGATCGTGTGCGCGGGGGAGCTGGCGATCTCGGGCACCGTCAGCGGATCGGTCGCCCTGCCGGCCATGGCGGGCATCCACATGCTCATCGGCATCGGCGAGGGGCTGATCACGGGCCTGGTGCTGGCGGGGATCGCGCGGCGCGGCCGGACCTGGTGGCGCCGCAGGAGGCGGAGCGCCCGGGGCGGGCCTACGGCGCGATAATCGCGTACGGCGCGTTGATCTCGCTGGGGCTGGCGCTGTTCATCTCGCCCTTTGCGTCGGCCCTGCCGGACGGGCTGGAAAAGGTGCTGGGTCTGGCGGGCCGGTCCGGCAAGGCGGCGCTGGCTGCGCCGATGCCCGAGTACGCTATGCCCGGGATCCGCTGGGGCGTATTGGCAACGTCGCTGGCCGGTGCGGCTGGCACGATCGTGGTCTTCCTGCTGGCGTGGCTGCTCGCCCGGGTGCTGGTGCCCAGGAACTCCGATGCGACACGACTTTCTTGACCGATACAGCCGACTGAACTCGCCGGTCCACCGCCTGCCGGCATGGGTGAAGCTGGCGGCAGCCGTTGGGATCGTGCTGGCGATGGTGCTGCTACCGCCACAGCGAGCGGGGTGGCTGGGGGTACCGGCGGGGGTCCTCGTCGCGATCGCCCTGCTCAGTCGCATTCCGGTGACGTTCCTGCTGCGTCGACTGCTGTTGCTCGAGCCGTTCGTGGTGGGCGTGGCGGTGCTGGCGCTGTTCGGGACGGGCGGATGGCGGCTGTTCGCGGTACTGGTCGCCAAGTGCACACTGTGCCTGCTGGCGATGGTGCTGCTGTCGAACACCACGCCGTTTTCGGACCTGGTGCGGGTGCTGCGGGCGGCGCGGGTGCCGGCCCTGCTGGTGACGACGCTCTCGCTGATGTACCGCTACTTGTTCGTGCTGGTCGATGAGACCCAGCGGATGCGGCGGGCCCGCGCCAGCCGGACGTTCAGGCACGAGCGGGCCTGGCAGTGGCGGACGCTCTCGACCGTCATCAGCCAGTCTGTTCATCCGCAGCAGCGAGCGGGCGGAGCGGATCTACGCAGCCATGTGCGCGAGGGGATGGCGATGAGCGCAGCCATCGAAGTCCGCGACCTGCACTTCCGCTACGGCGACGGGCAGGAGGCGCTGCGCGGCGTGAGCCTGGCGATCGAGGCCGGCGAGTGCGTGGGGCTGATCGGGCCGAACGGGGCGGGCAAAAGCACGCTGCTGCTCCACCTGAATGGTTTGCTGCCGGAGACGCAGCGCGGAAACGGCGCGGTGTCGGTGCTGGGCGAGCCGCTGCGGCCGGAACACCTGCCGGACGTCCGCCGCAAGGTGGGGCTGCTCTTCCAGGACCCCAACGACCAGTTGTTCTGCCCGACCGTTTTCGAAGACGTGGCGTTCGGGCCGCGGCAGTTCGGCATCGCTGAGGGCGAGGTGGCCGAGCGGGTACGGCAGTCGCTGATCCGCGTGGGGCTGGCGGGGTTCGATGGCCGGGCGCCGCACCACCTGAGCGTCGGCGAGAAGCGGCGGGTGTGCCTGGCGGGGGTGCTCGCGTGCGACCCGGCGATCCTCGTGCTGGATGAGCCGACGAGCAGCCTGGACCCGCGCGGCCGGCGAGACCTGAAGCAGCTGCTCCGCGAGATCCCGATCACGAAGCTGATCGCGACGCACGACCTGGAACTGGTGGTGGAGCTGTGCCCGCGGGTGATCATCCTGGCCAAAGGGGTGGTTGCGGCCGAAGGGCCGACGGTGGAGCTGCTGTCGAACGAGGAGTTGATGCTGCGGCACGACCTGGAGCGGCCGCATGCGCTGCGGCATCTGCATCCGCATTGAGAACGACAGGGACGAGGGGCGAGGGACGAGAACGGCGGGGACAGCAGTGCTGAGTCCTGAGTGCTGCGTACCGGCAGACGGTGGGTGCTGCGCATCAAGCATCGCACATCGGGCATCGCGAACAGCAAGAACAACGCGTAGGACTTCGGGGGCTGCGCAGCGGGCGACCGGGCAGCCACGACGTACCGATCACCAGGCAGGCCAACGGTATTGGGGACCCCGTTTCTGTTCTCGATGCTCCTCACTTACAACGCGATGGACTTGTATACGACCGGTGCAACCTGGCTTTCCAAGTATGGGTGCGGGTGGTAGAAGATACGGTTTCATGGAGACGGCTAGAGGCGTGAATGCGAGCGAATCCATCCGCTACCAGCGAAACGTGCTGATCCCGTCGTTTGGGCGGCGCGGGCAGGAGCGCTTGCGGCGGGCCCGGGTGGCGGTGGTAGGCCTCGGCGGGCTGGGCAGCCCGGCGGCGCTGTACATGACGGCGGCGGGCGTGGGGACGCTGGGGCTGTTCGACCCGGACACGGTGGAGCTGTCCAACCTGCAGCGGCAGGTGCTGCACGACACGCCGCGGCTGGGGATGGGCAAGGCCGAATCCGCGGCGGCGACGCTGGCGGCGCTGAACCCCGAGGTGCGGCTGGAACCGCATGCGGTGCGAGTGACCGGGGACAATGCCCGGGAGCTGCTGGCGGGCTATGATGCCGTGGTGGAAGCGACGGACAACTTTGAGTCGAAGTACCTGCTGAACGACGTGTGCGTGGACCTGCGAAAGCCGCTGGCCACGGCCGGGATCCTGGCGCTGGCCGGGCATGCGATGTTCGTGGTGCCGGGCTGCTCGCCGTGCCTGCGGTGCGTGAGCCCGGAGGTCCCGCGGGGCGTGCCGACCACGGCCCAGCAAGGTGTGCTCGGGGCGGTACCCGGCATCCTGGGCAGCGTGCAGGCCCTGGAGGTCATTCGGTGGATCGCGGGCTTGTGGCGGGCGCAGGCGGACGGCGCGGGCCTGCTGCACAGCGTGGACGGTGAGACGATGCAGCTGGCGACGCTGCGGGTCCCGCGGCGGCGCGACTGCCGGTGCGCAGCGGTTTGGAGTGACGACGAAGTCCACCGCGGAGGCGCAGAGGGTGCGGAGAACAACGAGGGAACGCAGGGATGAGCGGCGATTCACAACTCAACGACGATTCGCTGGTGATTGCGGGGCGGCGGTTCCGCTCGCGGCTGCTGGTGGGGACGGGGAAGTTCGCCTCGGCGGAGGCGCTGCGGCTGGCGCTGGAGGCGTCGGGCGCCGAGATCGTGACGGTCGCGCTGCGGCGGGCCGACCTGTCCCGGCCCGGCCAGGACAGCGTGCTGTCGGTGCTGCAGCCCGGGCGGCACCTGGTCCTGCCGAACACCTCCGGCGCGCGAAATGCCGACGAGGCCGTGCGGTTGGCGCGAATGGCGCGGGCGGCTGGCATGGGGCCGTGGGTAAAGCTCGAACTGACGCCCGAGCCGCGGTACCTGCTGCCGGACCCGATCGAGACCCTGCGAGCGGCGGAGATGCTCGTCAAGGACGGCTTTACGGTGCTGCCGTACATCCAGGCGGACCCTGTGCTAGCCAAGCGGCTCGAGGAGGTCGGGACTGCTACCGTGATGCCGCTGGGCGCGCCGATCGGCAGCAACAAGGGCCTCAGGACGCGGGACATGATCCGCATCATCATCGAGCAGGCGCGGGTGCCGGTGGTCGTGGACGCCGGGCTGGGCGCGCCATCACACGCGGCGGAGGCGATGGAACTCGGCGCGGACGCGGTGCTGGTCAACACGGCGCTGGCCGACGCCACGGACCCGGCTGGCATGGCGCGGGCGTTCGCGCTGGCAACGCAGGCGGGGAGACTGGCGTACCGCAGCGGCCTGGGGCCGCCGCGGGAGACGGCTGAAGCGTCGAGTCCGCTGACGGGGTTCCTGGCGAACGGCGGTCAGCGGTCAGCCGTCAGCGGTCAGCCGTAACGGCAGCGGCGATTTCACCGCGGAGGCGCGGAGGACGCGGAGATAGATGGGTTTTCTTGAGGAACTGAAAACCTGGCCCGGCGAGCGGGTGCGGGAGATGATCGATGCCTCGACGCCGGGCGACGTTCGAGCGGGCGCTGGCGCGAGGACCGCGGGCCGGCCGACCTGGCGGCGCTGCTGTCGCCGCACGCACTGCCGCGACTGGAAGCCATGGCACGGGAGGCGCAGCGGCTGACGCGGCAGCACTTCGGCCGGACCATCTCGATGTACGCGCCCATCTACATCTCGAACATCTGCGCAGCGGACTGCTCGTACTGCGGCTATGGGCGGCACGCGGGCCATGGCCGGAAGCGCCGGACGCTCAGCGAGGCGGAACTGCGGCAGGAGTGCCTGGCGCTACGGGCACACGGCTATCTGAGCGTGCTGCTCCTGACCGGCGAGGCGCCGCAGGCGGTGAGTCCTGCGCAGATCGCCGAGGCGGTGTCGGTCGCGCACGAGTACTTTCCGTCGGTAGCTGTCGAGGTGTACTCGCTGAAAGAGGACGAGTATCGCGACATGGCCAACCGCGGGCTGGACGGCGTAACGCTGTACATGGAGACGTACGACGAGGCGACCTACCGCCAGGTACACCGCAAGGGGTTGAAGCGCGACTATCAGTACCGGCTGGACACGATGGACCGGGCCGGGCGCGCGGGGGTCCGTCGGCTGAGCATCGGCGCGCTGCTGGGGCTATACGACTGGCGGCTCGACGGCTTCTGGATGGCCTTGCACGCGCGATATCTGCAGCGGGAGTGCTGGGGCAGCGCGGTAGCGATCTCGTTTCCGCGGCTGCGGCACACGCCGGCGCGGTTCGCCGTGCCGCGTCTGGTGGCTGATCGCCAGCTGGTGCAGCTGATCGTTGCGGTGCGGCTGTTCATGCCGGAGGCGGGGATCAACCTGTCCACGCGGGAGCCACAGGAGCTGCGCGATGCGCTGGTGCCCCTGGGCGTAACGCACATGAGCGCGGGCTCGTCCACTCGCCCGGGCGGGTACTCGATCACCGGGGCGGAGACGCTCGAACAGTTCGAGATCGAGGACAACCGCTCCCCGGCCCAGGTCGCTGCGATGATCCGCAGGGCGGGATACGACCCGGTGTGGAAGGATTTCGATTATGCGTTCGACGCGGAGGCCGGGCGCAAGGCGGCGCCCTGAGGGGTCAGTAGCGGTGCGCCCGGAACAGCCCGCGTTTGGAGCCGATGTGATGCGAATTGACGCCAATGGTCAGGCACGAGAGGTAGCCGCGGGCACGACGGTGCTGTCGCTGCTGGAGGGGCTGGGCTTCAACCCCCTGGGCATGGTCGTGGAGCGCAACGGCCAGATCGTGGACCGCGAGACGTACAGTACGACGGTCCTGTGCGAGGCCGACCGGCTGGAGCTGGTGCGGATCGTAGGGGGCGGGTAAGGGCATTGTCCCCCCCTACCCTGCGTAGCACCGCCCTTCGTCGATCATGGCCAGGTAGTTGTCCAGCGGCACGTAGTTGGCGATGCTGTTGCCGCTGCCCAGGCAGTAGCCGCCGCCTGGCAGGCATGCGTCCAGGGTCTGCCGGACGCGCCGGCGGATCGCCTCCTCGTCGGCCCGGCACAGAAAGTCGATGTCGATCCCGCCCAGCAGCGCGATCTTCTGGCCGTACTGGCGTTTCGCGTCCGTCACCTGTTCGATCGTATCCTCGAAGCTGTGCCTGGCATCGATCTTCACGCCCTCGATCAGATCGGGCAGGATCTGGCCGAGGTCCCCGCAGGAGTGGAGCAGATAGAGCCAGCCGTTGTCATGGGACATCTGGGCGGCCATCTTGTGGACCGGTAGTACGAACTGCCGCAGGTCCGCCGGCGAGATCAGCGTGCCGGTCCGAAACCCCATGTCATCCATCCCCCATACCGCCCGGATGCGCTTGAACTGCCTCAGCCGGAGCATCGTACCGCGGACGATCCCGACGATTTTCGCGGCGATTGCCGCCACGAGGTCCCGTTGCTCGCACAGCGCGAAGCACAACGGCTCGTACCCCATCAGCGCAAAAAGGAACTCGAATACGTACGCATATGCGTCGCTGATCAGGCACATGTCTTCGGGCAGGTTCTTCTCATACCACTCGAGGACGTTGCTGGAAGTCTGCCGCCGGGTCCGGCCACTGGTACTGCTCGAAGTCCGCCCAGGACATGATCGGCCCGCGATGCTCATCCATGTACGCCCGACCGCCCTTGCGGGCCAGGCCGGCGGTATCCTCCGTCTTGAGGGGATTGCGGGCCAGCCACCATACCGGCAACTGCCCCAGAACATAGTCGTAGCCCAGGAATCGCTGAAACGCAATCTCGCGCTTGGGCTGGTAGAAGGGATCGTCACGGCGAAGGTGCTCAGCCAGGCCGAACCTCTTGCAGATCGCGTCCTTCACCTCCTCATCGAAGAAGAGTTCCAGCAGGTGCACCCGCCGGGGCGTCCCCTGGCGTCGGAGGTTGGCCAGAAGGCCCTCACCGTCAGGTGACACAGCTCGACGCAATGGATGCATGGATGACCTCGATCCCTGTGGCCGCCATATCCGTTTCAGGTACGAAGGAGTATCGCCTCTGTAAGATCGGGATCAAGCCCGCCGTTGCTGCCGGTCACACGACGGAAGAAGCGGCGAGCCCGTCTTTTCGGGTGGCTGCCCGAGAGCAGGTCTGAGAGACCGCGCCCAGGAAAAGGGCCCATCCACCTGTCGGCGGACGGGCCCTTGGGTTTGCTTTGCGGCTACCTGGGGCTGCAGGTGGCGCCCCGGGAACCGGTCCTCTTACTTGCCGGCGCCGACAGCCTCGGCCTTGGCGACCTCGTCTTCCATCTCCTGCAGTTCCTTGCTCTCGCGCTTGGACTGCCACTGGGCCCAGATCAGCCCGAGGACGCAGACGACGATGATGATCCAGTACATCTGGTCGTAGGGCTTGGCCGTTACATTCACGCCCAACTTCTGCAGGGCGCCGACCATGACCTTGTCGTACGGCAGGATCAGGCCGATGATCAGGAGGCTGACCATGTTCATGACCTTGATCAGCGGGTTGATGGCCGGGCCGGCGGTGTCCTTCAGCGGGTCGCCGACGGTATCGCCGGTAACGGCGGCCTTGTGCTTCTCCGAGCCCTTGCCGGTATTGGCCAGGGCGTCCTTCGGCTCGTCCTCGATCATCTTCTTGGCGTTGTCCCAGGCACCGCCGGCATTGGCCATGAAGACCGCCAGCAGCTGGCCGACCACGATCATGCCGCCGAGGAAGCCCGCCAGGGGGACTACACCGAGGCTGAAGCCGACCAGCACCGGCACGAGCAAGGCGAGCAGTCCGGGGCCGATGAGTTCCTTCTGGGCGGCGGCGGTGCAGATATCCACCACGCGGCCGTAGTTGGGCTTCTTGGTGCCTTCCCAGATCGCCTTGTCACGGAACTGGATGCGGACTTCCTTGACGATCAGGAACGCCGCGCGACCGACCGCGCGAATCGTCATCGAACTGAACAGGAAGGGCACCGCACCGCCGATCAGCATGCCGATGAACAGCCGCGGATCGCTGAGAGTCAGCATGGAAGCGACCTTGGCGTACGTCTCCTCGCCGATCAGGGCGTTCTCGCCCTGGCCGCCCGAGCCGACCGACACGATGAACGAGTTGAACAGCGAGACAGCGGCGATGACCGCGGAACCGATGGCGATGCCCTTGGTGATGGCCTTGGTGGTGTTGCCGACGGCATCGAGGTCGGCCAGGATCTGGCGGGCGTTCTTGTACTGGGCCTCGCCCATCTCCGCCTTGTCGTAGCCCATCTCACCGATACCGTTGGCGTTGTCGGCCACCGGACCGAACACGTCCATCGAGATGGTGTTGCCGGTCAGGGTGAGCATGCCGATGCCGCACATGGCCACGCCGAAGGCCACGAAGGTCGCATTGGTACCGGCGTAGATCACGGTCGAGGCGAGGATCGCCGCGGCGATCACCAGCACGGCTGCCACGCTGCTCTCATATCCGACGGCAAAGCCCTGGATGATGTTGGTCGCGTGACCGGTCTGGCAAGACTTGGCCAGGCTCTTGACCGGGGCGTACTCGGTGCCGGTGAAGTACTCGGTGACCTTGTTCAGGCAGACCGCCAGGACGATACCGATCAGGCAGGTCCAGGCCGGCCGCATGTCGAGGCCCGCCCAACCCAGGTTCTGCCAGGTGGCCAGGTTAGCCGGATCGTGCCCCGGGAAACCGGCGGCTGCCTGCGGGTAGGCCTGGATGTAGGGGACGGCGATGCCGTTGACCGTCACGGTGCCGTTGAAGTGCAGGTAGACCAGGCCCAGGGCCAGGAAGCCCAGGATGCTCAGGGCCGAACCGATGACGAAGCCCTTGTTGACGCTCTTCATAGCCTCGGCCACCGAGCCCTTGTCGCCGGCCCGGACGCTGTAGGTACTGACGATCGAGGCAATCACGCCGATCGCGCGAACCAGCAGCGGGAAGATCACGCCCTTGTGGCCGAAGGAGGCGATACCCAGGATCATCGCGGCCACGATGGTCACTTCGTAGGATTCGAAAATGTCGGCGGCCATACCGGCACAGTCGCCGACGTTGTCACCGACGTTGTCGGCGATGGTGGCGGCGTTGCGGGGATCGTCTTCGGGGATACCGGCCTCGACCTTGCCAACGAGGTCCGCGCCAACGTCAGCGGCCTTGGTATAGATGCCGCCGCCGACTCGCATGAACAGGGCCAGCAGCGTGCCGCCGAAGCCGAAGCCGAGCAAGGCTTCGTACGCGTGCTCGCCGTAGACCAGGAAGATGATCGAACCGCCCAGCAGACCCAGGCCGTCCGTCAGCATACCGGTGATCGTACCGGTACGGTAGCCCAGCTGCAGGGCGTTGCCGAAGCTGGTGCGGGCGGCCGCGGCCACGCGAAGGTTGCCCTGCGTCGCCAGGCGCATGCCGACGAACCCGACGGTGGCGGAGAAGATCGAGCCGACGAGGAAAGCAATGGCACGCCCCACGGCGATCTCGGGGACCGCGCCGGACTTGTTGGCCGCCCACCACAACGCGCCGGTAATGATAATGATCAGGCCGCCGACCACCCGAAATTGCCGGCCGAGGTAGGCATTGGCGCCTTCGCGGACGGCCCGGGCGATCTCCTGCATCTTGGGGGTTCCCTGGTCTGCGCCGCGGACCTGCCTGACGAGGGTCAGGGCGTAATCAGAGACCCGCCAGGGCGATCACGACGTTCATGCACAGGGCGATCTTCTCGCCGATGTTGAACTTTTCGCCGATCAGCGGCTGCCAGAGCTTGATCTGCTCCACGTGCGGGGCAACGGCGTCAGCCGCCCGGGCCGCGATGGCACTCATCTGTTCTGGGGCTGCGTACACCCAGGCCGCGCCTCCCAGCAGGCCGGCGACCGTCAGTGCAAACATCCACGTCGGTACTCGCTTCATAGGAACGCTTCCCTTTATCCGAGAGACCTAACTTGTAGGTACAAGTACGCCAGATTAAGCGGCAAAGTATATGGCGGGCGGGTCTGTCATGCCAGAGGGGCGCAAAAGAAACTGCCGGAAGATTCTTTTCGGGGCGGCTGCGGGACAGTGCGGGGCGAGGTCGGCCGGACGGGCGCGGATGGGAGGGTTCAGGGTTCGGGGTTCAGGAGAAACAACGGCAACGGCCGCACTGGCAGCTCGGCTGCCAGTACCACCCGACAGCATGGTCGTGCGCCGTTGCAGGACCATGGCACCCGGGCGCTGGGGCTTGCGGCGGAATGGCCTGCGGGCCTAACGGCCTTCTAATACTCCGGCGGCAATTCCTTGACCTGGGCGAAGGTGAATACCGGGCCGTCCTTGCAGACGAACGTCTTGCCGACGTTGCAGCGGCCGCACTTGCCGACGCCGCACTTCATCCGGTTCTCCAAGGTCGTGTAGATGCTGTCGGCGGTGAAGCCCAGCTTGGCCAGCACCGGCAGGGTGAACTTGATCATGATCGGCGGGCCGCAGACGATGGCGATCGTGTTGGCGCTGGAGGGGGCCGCCTTCTCGACGACCGTTGGCACGAAGCCGATCTTGCCCTTCCAGTCCGGCGTCTCGCCGCCCGGGTCGACCGTCTGAACCAGCTTCACGTCCGGGCGGCCCTCCCACTCGGCCAGCTCGTGCTTGTAGACCAGGTCGGCGACGGTGCGGGCACCGTAGACGATGGTGACGTCCTTGAACCGTTCGCGCAGGTCCAGGACGTTCCAGATCACGCAGCGCAGCGGCGGCAAGGCGATGCCGCCGGCGACGAAGACGAGGTTCTTGCCCTTCCACTGCTCGATGGGGAAGGTGTTGCCGTAGGGCCCGCGGAAGCCGATGATGTCGCCGACGTCCTTGTCGGCCAGCCCCGCCGTGACGCGGCCGGCCTGGCGGAAGGTGCACTCGATGTAGCCCTTGCGGGTGGGGCAGGAGGCGATGCAGAAGGTGCTCTCGCCCTCGCCGAAGGACGGAGTACTCGCCGAACTGGCCGGCCTTGAAGGTGAACCGCTCGGCCGTCGACGGGGTCGGTGAAGACCAGGCGGAAGGTCCGCACGCCGGGGGCCTCGTCGGTGATCTTCTCGATCCGCATCAGGTACGGCTTGTAGATGTTCGGGAGGGTCTGTACGGCTTCCATTCAGCTCTCCACAAGGTCCTTAAGGTGCTCGGCCAGGTTCATGTCCACGGGGCAGGCCCGCGAGCACCGGCCGCAGCCCACGCAGCCGAGCATCCCCTGACGCTCGGGCATGTAGGCGAACTTGTGCATGACCCGCTGGCGCCAGCGCTGGCTCTGCACGTTGCGCGGGTTGTGGCCCGAGGTGTGCAGGGTGAACAGCGAGAAGCCGCAGGAGTCCCAGCACCGCAGGCGGACGCCGCCCTGGCGGCCGGCCTCGTCCTGGATGTCGAAGCAGGCACAGGTCGGGCAGACGAAGCGCAGGCCCCGCAGCCCAGGCAGCGCAGCGACTGCTCGACCCATCGCTGGTCCTGGTCGAACCGCACCGGAGTAACCCTGGTGAGTTCGTCCAGGTCGAACCGCACGGGCACCTGCACCAAGTGCGGCTCCTTGGCCTGGTTGCCGGCCGGGGCGAACAGGTCCGGCGCCAGGGCAACGATCGCCTTGCCCTTCTCGGTCAGGATCTCGGCCAGATATGCCGAATCACTCACGGGGGTCAGCAGGATGTCGCTGCCGGCTGTATCGCCGGGGCCGCCGCCCACCGAGGTGCAGAAGCAGGCTTCGTCGCAGCGGGTGCAGGAGATGCCGATGATCGTGGTGCGGGCCTCGCGCTGGAGGTAGAACTTGTCGGGGTAGTCCCAGTTGAAGATGGCCCGCAGGGCCGCCAGGCTCCGGGCGTCGCAGGGACGCACGCCGAAGAGGACCTGGGCCGGCGCTTCGAAGGCGTCGTCGAGTGCGACGTTGCCGTTGTCGAAACGGTAACGGACCAGGGCCTCGCAGGCCGGGAAGACGGCGTCCTTGGCGCGAGGCGCGGGTCTGGACCTGGTCGAGACTGACCTCGGCCGCGGAAGCCACCGGCTCGAAGTTGATCGTCTCCCCGCGGGCCTTGGGGGCGAGGATGCGCTGACCGCCGGCGCAGGATCTTCTCGAACAGCGCCGCCAGGGAGTCTTTCTTGAGCAGCCTTGTTTCCATCATGGCCATTACCGGATAAACCCTTCCTTGTCGTCGGGCTTGAACGTCGACAGCGCGTAGTCCTGCTTGGCGCCGGTACCCGCGCTGGTGCCGAAGCTGGCCGCTACGGTCTGGGCCAGCTTCTGGGTCAACAGGTTCAGCGGGATGCCCATCGGGCAGGCATCGGCGCAGAAACCGCAGTTGATGCAGCGGCCAGCCAGGTGCATCGCCCGCACGATGTGCCACTCCATGTTGCCGACGTCGTGGGGCGCCACGGGAACCCATTGCGGCTGATTGGTTTCGACGATGCACTTGGTGCAGTAGCACATGGGGCAGGCTTGGCGGCAGGCGTAGCACTTGATGCAACGGGAGAACTCGGCCTGCCAGAACGCCCAGCGCTCGGCCAGCGACATCGCCTCGATCTTGGCCAGCAGGGCCTCCTGCTCGCTCGTCAGGGCGGGCGGGGCCTTGGCGACGAACGCCTCGATGTCGGCGAAGTCGGCCAGCTCGCTGATCGAGCCGTCGGCGGCGACGCCGATCGCAAGAACCTGGCCGTCGACGAGCTGAAACTCGGCCGCCAGCTGCAGGATCGTCCGCAGGCCGGGAGCGCGGGCGACGATGGCCGGCTTGCCCAGGGCCTTGACCTCGGGCTTGAGCAGGTAGACCGCGAGGTTCTCGGTACAGGCGTCATCGAGGATCAGCGTGTCGGCCTGCTCGGGTTTGGTGACGAACCCGGGCCGGGCGAGGCCCTTGCGGCTGCCGGCCTGGTAGCCGATCACCACCTTGACGGTGCCGGCCTGGAGGAGGTCTCGGGCTTTCTTCCTCAGTTCTTCCATGTCTGCTATCGCCTCAGTCGTCCCTAACGGGACTCAACAACTGCCTACGCGATTCCCTTGCCCGCCAGGGCCTGGTATTCCTTGTACGGTCCCATCTGCCGCGTCTTGCCGACTACGTCGTTGACCAGATCGGCCCACTTGGCGCCCTCGGCGGCCGAGACCCAGGCGAAGTGGACGCGGCCGACATCGATGCCGACGAAGTCCAGCAGCGAGCGGAACAGGATCCAGCGCCGGCGGGCGTGGTAGTTGCCGGCCGTGTAGTGGCAGTCGCCCGGGTGGCAGCCGGAGACGATGACGCCGTCGGCGCCCTGGGCGAAGGCCTTGAGGATGCAGCATGAAGTCGATCCGGCCGGTGCAGGGCAGGCGGATGACGCGGACGTTGGAGGCGTACTTGAGCCGGCTGGTGCCGGCCAGGTCGGCCCCGACGTAGGTGCACCAGTTGCACACGAAGGCGATGATCTTGGGTTCGAACTCGCCCGCCTGCTTCGTGTTTTCCATTGCTTTCGCTTCTGCCGCCACGGTTCACCCTTCACAGTTCCGGCTCTCGGGCCAGGTCTTTGCCGTCGTCGTTACAACTGGCAACTAGCAACTGACAACTGCCTTTACAGCACCGCCATCATCTCGGCGAAGATCTGCTCGTTGGTGAAGCCCTGCAGGTCGATCGACTTCGACCGGCATAGGGCCACGCACGTGCCGCAGCCCTGGCACAGGCCCGGGTTGACCTTGGCGACGACCTTGAGGACCTTGCCGTCGCGGGCCTTGATCTCCTCCCGCCCGATCGCCTGGTACGGGCAGGCCTTCTCGCATAGGAAGCAGCCCACGCACGTGGAAAACAGCGGCGGCGGGCAGCGGTTGACCACGGCGACGATCGGCTCGCGCGATCAGCTCGGGCTTGCTGAACAGCCGCAGCACCTTGGCGGCAGCGCCGGAGGCCTGGGCGACGGTCTCGGGGATGTCCTTGGGGGCCTGGCAGGCGCCGGCCAGGAAGATGCCCGCGGTGTTCGTCTCCACCGGCGCAGCTTGGGGTGCGCCTCGCGAGATGAACTTGTACGGGTCGTAGCTGACGTGCAGCTTCTGGGCCAGTTCCTCGGCGCCGGGGTTGGCGACCATGGCGGTGGCCAGCACCACCATGTCCGCCTTGATCTCGATCGGGCACGCCGCCCAGCAGCGTGTCGGCGCCCTTGACGATCAGCTTGCCGTCCTCCTCGTAGATGCGCGAGACGCGGCCGCGGACGTACTTGACGCCGTCCTCCTCGATGGCGCGGCGGACGAACTCCTCGTACATCTTGCCGCCGGCGCGGATGTCCATGTAGAAGACGTAGGCGCTTGCCGCCGTGCACCTTGTGCTTGTACAGCATGGCGTGCTTGGCGGTGTACATGCAGCAGATCTTGGAGCAGTAGGGGATGCCCTTGGCCGGGTCGCGCGAGCCGGCGCAGGCGATGAAGACGACGGTCTCGCGGCTCCTTGCCGTCGCTGGGCCGCTTGATCGCGCCCGCCGGTCGGGCCGGAGGCCGAGGCCAGGCGCTCGAACTGCAGGCCGGTAATCACGTCCTTGTACTTGCCGTAGCCGTACTCGGGGAAGAAGTCGGTTCCCTTGGTGTCATAGCCGGTGGCGACGACGACCGCGCCGACCTCGACCTCGACGATCTCGTCCTGCTGGTCGTAGCGGATGGCCTTGGTCGGGCAGACCTTCTCGCAGAGCTTGCAGACGCCCTTCTTGAAGTACAGGCAGTTGTCGCGGTCGATGACGGGCTTGTTGGGCACGGCCTGCGGGAACGGCGTGTAGATGGCCGTGCGGGTACCCAGGCCCGTGTTGAACTCGCTGGGGATCTTCTTCTGGGGGCACTTCTGGTAGCAGGAGCCGCAGCCGGTGCAGAGCTTCGTCGTCCACCGAGCGTGGCCTTGCGTGCGGATCTTGGCCTTGAAGTTGCCGATGAAGCCTTCCAAGCTCTTCCAACTCGCAGTAGATGTAGAGGGTGATGTTCGGGTGCTGGGCGACCTCGACCATCCGCGGGGTCAGGATGCACTGCGAGCAGTCCAGCGTGGGGAAGGTCTCGGACAGCTGCGCCATGTGCCCGCCGATCGACGGCTCGCGCTCCACCAGGATCACCTTGTGGCCGGCAGTTGGCGATGTCCAGGGCGGCCTGGATGCCGGCGATGCCGCCGCCGATGACCAGGGCCGTCTTGGTGACCGGCACGCTGATGGGCTGGAGTTCGCGGTTGCGCTTGACCTTCTCGACCATCATGCGGACGAGGTCGATGGCCTTTTGCGTCGTGGCCGCGACCCTTCTCGTGCACCCAGGAGCAATGCTCGCGGATGTTGGCCATCTCGCACAGGAACGGGATTGAGCCCCGCTTCCGCGCAGGCGCGGCGGAACGTCGGCTCGTGCATCCGCGGGGAGCAGGCCGCGACCACCACGCCGGTCAGCTTGTGCTCCTTGATGGCGTCGCGGATCAGCCTCTGGCCCGGGTCGGAGCACATGTACTTGTAGTCGACGCTGTGGACCACGCCGGGGACCTTCGTACAGGCCTCAGCCACGCCGGGGCAGTCGACGGTGCCGGCGATGTTCTCACCGCAGTGGCAGATGAATACGCCAATCCTTGCCATTCTGTTACTTTCCTCCAGTGGCGACGGCCTGCGGTTTGGCCGCCGGCTCGGGCGCGGCTCGGACCAGGTCTTCCGGTACGGGGACCAGGTGCCGATGCAGGCCCAGGTCGCTTCGGGACACGCCCATGGCCAGCCCGATCGCCTGCGTGATGTAGAGCACCGGGATCCGCAGGCTCTTGCCGGCCAGCTTCTCGATGTGGTCGCGCCGCATGTCGAGGTTCGAGTGGCACATCGGGCAGACCGTCACGATCGCCTCGGCCCCGCGCCGGACAGCGTCCTCAACGATATGTCCGGAGAGCTTGGCGACGATGTCGGTCCGCGTAACGGAGAACCCCGCGCCGCAGCACTCCACCTTGAACGGCCAGTCGATCGGCACAGCGCCGAGGGCCTTCATCATCTCGTCCATGCTCTGCGGGTCTTCGGGGCGGTCGAAGTTGACCAGTTTCGGCGGCCGCACGAGGTAGCAGCCGTAGTAGCAGGCCACCTTGAAGCCCAGGGGTTTGGCGGGCTTAAGGGGTTTTTCGGCGAAGACCTTGACCAGGGCCTCCAGGATGTTCAGGACGCGGGCCTTGCCGGTCAGGGGCATCTGCAGGACATCGCTGACGACCTTGCGGACCGACTCGTTGGTGGCGATCTCGTGACGCGTCGTGGCCAGACGATTGTAGCAGGCGCTGCAAGGGACCAGGATGTCATCGAGCCCGTGCTTCTCCGCCAGGGCCAGCGTCCGGGCCGGCAGGGCCAGGGACATCAGGTGGTCGATGTTGTGGGCGGCGGTCGCGCCGCAGCAGTTCCAATCCGGGATCTCGACAAGCTCAATCCCCAGCGGCCCGGCAATCGCCCGCATCGACTCGTCATACTCGCGGGCCGAGCCGGACAGCGAACAGCCGGGATAGTAGCCGAACCTCACTGGGCGCCTCCCTTCTTGTCGCGGATCCGCTGCATGATGTCAGCCACTTGCTTCTGGCCCTCGATCTTGTGGGCCTTGGGATGCAGCTTGCCCCGCAGGAACAGCTTGGGGGCCACCGTCAGGTCCTGCAGGAAGTGGAAGGTCTTGAGCTTGTAGCTGCTGGATCAGTCCCATCTCGTGGAGTCGGCCGCACGCTTCGACCGAGCCGACGAAGGATTCGTGGAACTTGAGGATGTCGCGGGCCTTGGCGTTGACCATGCCCTGTCGCAGCGACTCTTCGCGAAGGAAGTCCATCACCCGAGGCAGATCGACTTCCTTGGGGCAGCGGGCCAGACAGGTCTGGCAGGTCAGGCACAGCCATATCGACAAGCTGCCCAAGACCTTGCGATCGAACTCCGGCATCTCCAGCTGCAGCATCCGCAGGATCTGGTTGGGCGAGAAGTCCATCTCGGTGGTCAGCGGGCAACCAGCCGAGCACTTGCCGCACTGGTAGCAGTCCGCCACGGACAGCCCCGTCGCGCTACGGAGGCGCTGGGCAAGTGAATGCTGGCCATGCCCCTCGGCCCCATGGGTCGAATGATCGCTTATCGGGTCCATAAGTGCTTCCTAAGCAGAGCCCTATGCGCGTAAGCAAAACTATATCCTAAGGCAAGCCGTGGGAAATGCAACGGGCAGGTTGCGCAGGTGTACGCGATTCGGGCGCTGCTGGCAAAGCCCCATACCATGTCCGTCCCACGAACAACGGACCACGCAGACCGGACCACTGACAACGCCCCCCGCTTTTTACATCCCCGTGAAATTCTCCACGATCCTCAATCCGGCCCGCTGGCTCTTTTCCGGATGGAACTGCACGGCCATCACGTTGTCCTTCCAGATCATGCCGGTGAACTCCAGACCGTACTCGCACCGGCCGCAGATGACCGACTCGTCATTCGGTACGACGTAGTAGGAGTGTACGAAGTAGAACCACTCGCCGCTATCGAGGCCCGCAAGGACCGGGCACGGCCGGGTCCAGCGGAGCCTGGTTCCAGCCCATGTGCGGAATCTTCAGGCCGGCGGCCTCGGGCCGGTGAGTCCAGTCGAAGCGGACGACCTTGCCGGGGATAATGCCCAGGCCCGGATACTCGCCATCCTCGTACGATACGTCAAAGAGCATCTGCAGGCCGAGGCAGATCCCCAGGAACGGCTTGCCGGCGTCGATGGTCGAGCGGATCGAGTCGACCAGGCCGCGGTCGCGGAGGTGCTGGATGCAGTCGGCAAACGCGCCCACGCCGGGAAGAACCACCTTGTCGGCCTGGAGCATCTCGGCTGGGGTGGTGATAATACGTGCGTCTGCCCCATAGCGCTGGAAGGCCTTCTGCACGCTCCGCAGGTTGCCCATGCCGTAATCGATGATTCCGATCATGACGCACCGTCCAAAAAGCGCGGGCCCTCGATCGAAGGGCCCGCGTATCTACTCGACAATCGCTGCGACGAACGCGGCCCGCAAGCGGGCCGGCTACATGATGCTACGTCCCGCTCGCCGCTGGTTTCTTGGCGCTGGTATGGCTAGCCGGCTTGGCGGCTGCCTTGGCGCCGGACTTCGTATGGCTGCTGCCGCCGCCACCGCTGTGGCCGGACTTCTCCACCGCGTAGACCTCCACGCGGCGGTTCTTGGCCTTGCTGGCCGATTCGGGCTGGTACTCGCCGCGGCCGGCTGCCATGATCTGCTTGCCGCTGACGCCGGCGTGCTGCAGTACACGGGTGACGGTCAGGGCCCGTTCGACCGACAGCTCCCAGTTGTCCTGCCACTTGGTCTTGTGGATCGGGTCGGTATCGGTGTGCCCGATCACGTAGATGTCGCGGCTAGGATACTCCTTCTTGATCTCGCGGGCGACCTCGGCGATCTTGGCCTGGCCGGCCGTGGTCAGGTCCGCCTTGCCCGAGCCGAACAGCAGGTCGGAGGAGATGGAGATCATGGCCACGCCGGGGGCCTGGATCCAGCCGTTCTTGCTGGCGGGATTGGACTTGGCGGCCTCGGTCTGGGCGCCGGCGAGGCGCTGCTCGAGTTCGCCCATCTGCGACTGCATCGTGCCGACCTGGCTGGCCAGGCCTTCCTTCTCGGACTGGGCCTTGGCCAGGGCGTCCATGGCCTTCTGCTTTTCCGCTTCGGAGGCGTCGCGGTCGGCCTTGAGCTGGGCGACCTCCTGCTTGAGTCCTTCAATCTCCTTCTTCTGATCCGCACAACCCGCGGCCAGCGCCAACAGCGCCACCGGCACTACCAACACAAACCGTTTCATTACCCTTGCCTCCTGCAAAGAGTTCCTTACCCCCGGCGCCTGCCGATCCGCAACACCACGGATCACTTGCCGCCGACGTCCTGCTCAGGCGGCAGATCCTGGCGCCGAGCATCCTGCCGCAGTGTGCGCCACTGACCCGGCAGGGTGATCATCCATCGACACAGCCACCAGAGCAACACGCCGACCAGCAGGCCTGCGAAGACGACCCAGTTGGTCGAGACGCCCTGCTCGCCCTTGCGCTGGCCGAACAGCCATATCTCGGCCCGGTTGCCCTTGTCCGCGACAAAGAAAAGGACGAGAAACAACAGGACCACTGCGCCGACCAGCGTCTTAAGATAGACACCCGTTTGCCGGAACACAAGGGACATTTTGCGCCTCCGTCCTTGTTTCAGGGAATCGGCCGGACCGGACCGCCGGCCAGCCAGATCGACAGGCCGCCCAACCCCGCGTCGATGTGCTCGACCAGCGACCGGCCCCACAGCAGCGCCAAGAGAAACCCCATGGACAGCCACGGCCCGAACGGCAACGTCCGGTACCGCTTGCGAAAGACCAGGATCAACGTACCGAACAGGGCCACCGGCGCCGCCAGGAAGAAACCGGCGATCGCCAGGTGAGGCCCCATCACCGCGCCAGCCGCCGCGATGATGTGAATATCGCCGAACCCTAAGGCCTCTTTACGAAAGACCATGGTGAACAGGACTCGTACCAGCCAACAGGTCCCGCCAGCCACGACCCAGCCTTGCAGGGCGGTCAACAGGCCAGCCACCGGTTGCCACCGCAACGACGGTTCCCACACAAAAACCGATAGCCAGAGTCGCCCAACGTCCGGCCGATTCGCCAGCCACATCAGGGCCAGCCCGCCGGACACGCACAGCAGCAGGACGACCGCCTCCTTGGCCACCTGTCGCAGCGCCTGGGACCGCTCGCTCTCCACGGCCTGGGCGATCTCCTCGTCCGCCTCGGTCGGCAGCCAGGACGCCGCCAAGATCGACCCGAACAGCGTCGCCAGCCCGCCCCCGATCAGCAGCCGCCCGGGCAGCGGGTCGACCGCCTGGCGGCACGAGACCATCTCCACGGCCGTGATGGCCACGGCCAGGATGCCCAACAGCCAGACCAGCGCGATACCGCCCGCGGGGGTATTGGCCGCAGCCTGCAACTTGCCGGCCGATGGCTCGGGCTGCTGGCCATCCGGTTGTTCCCCGATCGGCTGCTCCTCGGGCATCGGCCAGAGCCAGTTCAGGAAGATCAGCACGACCGTGCAGCCGATCGCGAAGGCGCCCCAACCGGCACCGATGTATCGGTCGACGGGCCAGACATGGGCCGGCGAGACGGCGTGGCTGCCCAGGCCGATCGCCAGGGCCAGCCAGGTCAGGCGGATGTCGACGTAGTACTCCTCGAGGTCCATGGCTGAAAGGCCCAGCAGGCACCAGAACAGCCCCAGCATTCCCAGGACAACGGGCCAGCACTGCTCGATGGCGATGTCCTGGCAGGCCGATCGCACCCCGTGCCAGACCACCAGGGTCAACACGATGCACGCGGCCTCGACCAGCGGGTACCGCATCGAGATCGGCAGCTGACAGTGGCGGCAGCGGCCCTTGAGCAGGACCCACGACAGCAGCGGGATGTTGTCGTACCAGTCGATCTGCTTGCCGCAGGACGGACAGAAGGAGCGGCGGGGCTGCGCGACGGACAGCCCCCGCGGCAGCCGGTAGACCACCACGTTCAGGAACGACCCGATGCACGCGCCCAGCAGGGCCAGGAATACCGTCAGAACTGCACAGAGCATCCGCGGGCATCCTTTCGACTCCGCGCTCGGGGGCTATTCCCCCGCCAGCCTAAGCGCTTCTTCCTTCAAGGCCTCACTCATGCGAAAACCCTTTTCGGCCAGGTCAACCAGGAGTGGGTTGACTGCCGAAATGATCCTTTCCCGCTTTGCCTTCACCAGGATTCCCACGGTGCCAATGATCGGCAGTTCCAGCCTTCTGGCTACAGAACGCGCATGCTGATCATCCAGGATGATGCGGCACCTCTTCTCGTACGCTAACGCAATTGCCTCGGCTTCGCCATCATCGACGAGCATCCTCAGGGACGCTACCAGGGCGACATTGGCGGGGGTCTGCACCGTGAGCCATTGGTGGGCCCCACCGAACTCCTGTTTGACCCCAGGGGGTACGATGACTGGATCGAACAGCGCCTCGAGAAGGTCCAGCCGGCCGATTCGTTCCAGTCCGATCAGGCATGTGCTGTCGGCCACGACCGGACCCTTCACGTGTCGATCTCCTGCCGCAATTCCTCAGCAGAGTAGTTCAGGACAGGAACGCCATGGTGCGCCAGAATATCGATGAACGCCCGCTTGGAATAACCAGCTGAGCTTTGAGGCCTGCCCCAAAGAGGCCTTGCCGACCTCGTAGAGTTTGACGGCCAGAAGGAGCTTCGCCTTGTCCCCGGACAGATTCGGAGGCAGATCAAGTTTCAGCTCGGTCATACTCATGGCTGGCATCTCCTTCCTGAAACCCATACGTCCCAGTTTCCGAGACGCTGGATATTATGCCGCGGGCTCGACCCCAAGCCAAGGCGCGGCCGGGCAAGGCCTACCCAAGTACCTGCCGCCGATGAACATGCTTGACCGGACAGCCGACGCACCCTATAAACGGGCACGTTGGCGCGAGATCGAACATATGCCGGTCGGACCTTCAGACGGAGGCATCCAGCATGTCCAAGCTGCTGAACGTGGCGCTGGTCGGCCAGAAGTTCATGGGCCGGACCCACAGCAACGCATGGCTCAAGGTCGCCAAGTTCTTCGACCTGCCCGCGACGCCGATCATGCACACGATCGTCGGCCGCAACGAGGCCCAGCTCCGGGACTTCGCCTGCCGCTGGGGCTGGCACAACCATACCACCAACTACAGGAGCGTCCTGAGAAACCCCGAGATCCGGCTGGTCGACCTCGGCGTGCCCAACAACGCCCACGCCGACCTGGCCCTGGCCGCCCTGGCCGCCGGCAAGAACGTCGCCTGCGAAAAGCCGCTGGCCAATACCCTCAAGGATGCCCGCAAGATGGCCGAGGCCGCGAAGAGGGCGAAAAACCAGAAGACGTTCGTCTGGTACAACTATCGCCGGTGCCCGGCCGTCGCCCTGGCCCATCAACTCGTCAAGAAGGGCGCCTTGGGCAAGATCTACCACGTCCGGGCGCAGTACCTGCAGGGCTGGGCGGGCCCGGACGTGCCGCTGATCTGGCGGTTCCAGAAGAAGGTAGCCGGCAGCGGCTCGCACGGCGACCTGGGCGCGCACATCATCGACATGGCCCGCTTCGTGACCGGCCAGGAGTTCACCGAAATCAGTGGCGCGATCAGCGAGACGTTCATCAAGGAACGAAAGTCCCCAGCGCCGGCCCGGCCGGCGGGATCGCGGGCGGCACCCGCGGCGGTGGCAGGAAGGGCAAGGTGGACGTCGACGACGCGACGCTGTTCCTGGCCCGCTTTGAAGGCGGGGCCGTGGGAAGCTTCGAGGCCACGCGCTTCGCCAAGCCGCACCAGAACGCCGCCAACCTCGAGGTCAACGGCGAGAAGGGCGCGATCAGGTTCGAGTTCGAGAACATGAATGTCCTGTGGTTCCACGACGCCACGGCCGATCCGAAGACGGCCGGCTGGACCCGCGTCATGTGCACCTCGGGCGGCAACCATCCGTACGCCGCAGCGTGGTGGCCGGACTGCGCACGTGCTGGGCTACGAGCATACGTTCATCAACCAGGCGGCGGACATCATCCGGGTCCTGGCAGGCAAGAAGCCCGAGGTGCCGTTGCCGGACTTCGCCGACGCCTACGAGACCCAGCGGGTGCTGGAGGCGGCGATGCTGTCGGCGACGGAACGGTGCGCGGTGAAGATGAGCGAAGTACACTGAAAGGAGAATAGCAATGAAACTCGGCGTGATGAGCGCGGGGCTGGGCGGGATGGGCTTCAAGAAGGCCCTGGACTACTGCCAGCAGCTGGGCCTGGATGCGATCGAACTGCCCGTCGGGGCGTACCCGGGCAAGCCGTTCTTCAAGCCCGACGAGGTCCTGAGGAGCAAGGCCCTCCAGCAGAAGATCAAGGATGCCGTCGCCAAGCGCGGCCTGACGATCAGCGGCCTGGCCGTCCACGGCAACCCCGTCCACCCGGACAAGAAGATCGCCAAACAGCACGAGCACGATCATGACGTAGCCGTCCGCCTGGCCCAGAAGCTCGGCACGGACGTGGTGATCAACTTCTCAGCGGCTGCCCGGGCGGCGGCAAGGCCGACAAGACGCCCAACTGGGTCACCTGCCCCTGGCCGCCGGACTACCTGAAGATCCTCGACTACCAGTGGAACGAGGTGCTGATCCCGTTCTGGACGAAGAAGAACAAGGCGGCGGCCAACGAGGGCGTGAAGATCGCCTTCGAGGCCCATCCGGGCTTCTGCGTGTACAACCCGGACACGCTGCTGAAGCTGCGGAAGCTCTGCGGCAAGCAGCTGGGCTGCAACTTCGACCCGAGCCACTTCTTCTGGCAGGGCATCGACCCGGTCGAGGCCGCCCGCGTGATCGGCGACGCCAAGGCGCATCTTCCACGTCCACGCCAAGGACACCGCCATCGACCCGCTCAACAGCAAGATCAACGGCAACCTCGACACCAAGAACTACGGCGACGTGGCCGCCCGCAGCTGGGTCTTCCGCACGTGCGGCTACGGCCACGGCGACGAGTTCTGGAAGCCGTTCATCAGCATGCTCCGCGTGAAGGGCTACGACGGCGCCCTGTCAATCGAGCACGAAGACAGCCTCATGAGCGTCCAGGAGGGCTTTGAAAAGGCCGTCTCGTACCTACGCGGCGTGATGGTCAAGCAGCCAGCCGGCGCGGCGTGGTGGTTCTGAACGGCAATCAACGGTCATCAGTCAATAGTTGACCGCTGACAGATCACAGGCATTACAGACATCGGGACCGCCGGGTGTGACTCCGGCGGTCCCGTTCTTTCGGCTAGGCAGTTTCCTCGTACTGGCTCTTCAGCCGCGTTACCACATCCGCGTCCGCCAGCGTCGTCACATCGCCCAGCACCCGATGTTCCGCGATGTCGCGCAGCAGCCGGCGCATGATCTTCCCGCTGCGTGTCTTGGGCAGATCCGCGGCAAAGAGGATCCTGCTGGGCCGGGCGATCGAACCGATCTTGAACGACACGTGCTGCTTGAGGGCCTCTTCCATGCTCAGGTCGGGCTTGTGGCCCTCCTTGAGTGTCACGAAGGCGACGAGGGCCTGACCCTTGAGCTCATCCGCCACCCCCATCACGGCCGCCTCGGCGACAGCCGGGTGGTCCACCAGGGCGCTTTCCACTTCGCTGGTGCCGATGCGATGACCGGCCACGTTGATCACGTCGTCGACGCGGCCCAATAGCCAGTAGTAGCCCTCGGAATCGATGCGGGCCCCGTCGCCGGTGAAGTAGGTCCCCTTGTTCCACTTGCTCCAATAGGTCTGGAGGTACCGGTCCGGATCGCCCCAGATGCCCCGCAGCATGGCCGGCCACGGCGCCGTCAGGGCCAGGTATCCGCCGCCCTCCGTGACGCGGGTGCCGTCCTCGGCAAGGACAGCCGCCTCGATGCCGGGCAAGGCCTGGGTCGCCGAACCGGGTTTGAGCCACGTAACACCCGGCAGCGCCGAGATCATGATCGCGCCGGTCTCCGTCTGCCACCAGGTATCGACGATCGGACAGCGCTGCCCGCCGATGTACTTGTGGTACCACATCCACGCCTCGGGGTTGATCGGCTCGCCCACGCTGCCCAGGAGGCGCAGGCTCGACAGGTCGCACCGGCCGGGCCATTCCGGCCCCCACTTCATGAACGCCCGGATCGCGGTGGGAGCGGTGTAGAAGACGCTCACGCCGTACTTCTCGATGATCCGCCAGAAACGGTCGCGGTCGGGCCAGTCCGGCGCGCCCTCGTACATGACCACCGTCGCGCCGAGCGCCAACGGCCCGTAGGCCACGTAGTTGTGGCCGGTCACCCAGCCTATGTCGGCCGTGCACCAATAGACGTCCTCGGGCTTCAGATCGAACACCCATTCGGTCGTCATGGCGCACTGGGTCAGGTAGCCGCCGGTCGTGTGAATGATGCCCTTGGGCTTGCCGGTGGTACCGGAGGTGTAAAGGATGTAGAGCATGTCCTCGCTGTCCATCGGCTCGGGTTCGCAGTACGGCTTGGCCTCCTGCATCAGCCGGTGGTACCAGACGTCGCGGCCTTCCCTGACCCGCAGCGGGAAGTCGTCCCTCCTGACGATCACGACCTTCTCGATCGTCGGGCAGCCGGAGATCGCGTAGTCGGAGTCGTGCTTCAGGGGGACGATGGAGCCGCGGCGATAGCCCCCGTCCGCGGTGATCAGCACCTTGGCCCGGGCGTCGTTGATACGATCCTTGAGGGCCTCCGCCGAGAACCCGCCGAAGACCACCGTGTGGATCGCCCCGATCCGGCGCAGGCGAGCATGGCAATGACCGCCTCCGGGACCATCGGCATGTAGATGGCCACACGGTCGCCCTTTTTCACCCCCAGCCCCTTGAGCGCATTGGCGAACTTGTTGGTGTCGCGGTAGAGGTCCCAGTAGGTCAACGTCCGCTGCTCGCCGGGTTCGCCCTCCCAGATGATGGCCGCCTTGTTTCGCAGGCCGTTTTTGATGTGCCGGTCCAGACAGTTGTAACTGGCGTTGAGCTTGCCGCCCACGAACCATTTCGCGTGCGGCGGGTCCCATTCCAGCACCTTGTCCCACGGCTTGAACCAGTCCAGCTTGGCCGCTTGCTCCGCCCAGAAGGCCTCGCGATCCGTGCGCGCCGTCTCGTAGACCGGCTCGTCCCGGATGTTCGCCTGCTCCCGGAACTCCGCCGGCGGCGGGAACGAGCGGCTTTCGGTCCATAGGGCCTGAATGAGGGCGTCCGCGGTACGATCCTGAAGGCTAGACATGTCCGTCTCTCCCTGCGATGGCCGAGCAACTCGGCCGCCCGAAAGGGCCTGCCCGCCGGGCTCCACACGCCCGGCCCGTTACACGCGATACGAAGTGACGCGGGCAGCCGCCAGGTACGACCCGTACCCGGCCTGCCCACGGATCACAATGGATTGTAAATGGTCGCGCGGCCGATATGACGGGAAATCGTGAATGCGCAGCGACAACAAGGCGCCCATCTTCGGGCGGCGTGCTCGCTTGTGATGGATCTCACGGAAGGACTGCGCGAAGCGTGAAAGAAACATCGCGCTTCGCGACGGATTGCACGAACTACACCTTTCGGTGCGGGGTGGTCGCGGCCTTGGTGCCGTCCGGTACGTCCACCCACCGGTAGTCGCTGAAGATGCTCGGGGCCTCCTTCTGCATGATCGCCAGGATCATGCCAGCCACCTTGCGAATCTCGATATCGGCGAATTCGTTGCAGCGCATCTCGATGAAGTGGCGAATGGCGCGGGCGTTGGCCGTCACGAAGATCTTCGTTTCCGTCGCGTTCGGCAGGACCGATCGGGCCGCCTGGCGGGCCAGCTTGCGGCGCATCGTCTTGTCCGGGTACTCGGCGTACTTCTCCGCCAGCGCGTCCACTGAGCTTCACGTACGCCGCGTGCGAGGCCCGGACCGACTCCAGCCAAACCGCGTGCAGCTGCGGGTCGCCGGCGATCACGTCCGGCTCGACGAAGTCCGCCTCCGACTCATCGACGTAACGCTGGCTCAGCTGCGAATACGCCCAACCCGCCCGGTGCCGCACGAGCTCGTGCGTGAACGACCTCGATACCCCGGTAATGATGAAGTTCCACGTCGCATGCTCCAGCACCGACCCGTGCCCCACCTCCAGGATGTGGCCGATGTACTCCTGGTTCGTCTTGCGACCCTTGCCGAAGGACATGTAGCACAGTCGGCCGGCTACCTCGCACAGCCGCTCGGCCCCCATCTCGGTGTCGGTCTGCCAAGTCAGGCCGTGCTCGCTAAGAAACCGGTCCATCTCGGCCTCGTTCACGACCTGCCGGCCGGTCAGGTATACCTTCGGCTCACGAATGATGTTCATATCGTCGCTCCGGGGATCGGGTGTCTGGTTTCGGGTTTCGGGTATTGTTACGAGTCGTCATCGGGCGTCCGACATCAGGCAACCGTCGCCGAAGAGTATAGCGGATTCCTGAACCGATGAGAACGCCGCCGCCCGCTTGCCGCGTTGAGCTCGAGAGTGGGGTCAGTTACTATGGTTGGCTGGGCCGGCACCCGTGATCGACACCCGAGACCCGAGACCCGAGACCCGACATGATTCACTGCCTCACATTCCGGGTCCGTTACGCCGAAACCGACCAGATGGGCGCGCTCTCCAGCCCCCGCGCCCTCGAATGGTTTGAGTTCGGCCGCACGGAGTGGCTCCGCGCAGCTGGCATGCCCTACAGCCGGATGGAGGCCGAGGGCCTGTTTCTGCCGGTCGTCGAGGCCAACTGCCGCTACATCCGCCGCGTCCGCTTCGACGATCCCATCCACCTGCGCACCTGGCTCAGCCAGGTCGGTCGGGCATCGATCCGCTTTGACTACGAGGCGACCCTGGATGCCGAAGCCGAACCCACCCAGGTCGTGGCCGGCTGGACCACGCACGCCTTCGTAGGCCCCTCGGCGCAGATCATCCGCCCGCCAGCCGAAACCAGCCGTCGATTTCACGACCTGCTCAAGGCGCAGCCTGCGGGCTAACCCCGCCAGGCCCCAGAACACTCGGGGGTCTCCCCTGGAAGGACCAGAAGAGACCCCCGAGCGTTTCGAGCAGATTCCTGCCCCTGCTATCCGTTCCTCTGCAACACGGCAATCAGATCAGCAATGGGCCTGCCAAGCAGTATCCCCACACCCAGATAAGCCAGAACTAGCAACCAGATTCCCATTCGCGTGTCCTCCTTACCCGATCTAGGCAGAGTCCTGACCGTCAGGAAACCCTGGTAACAGACCGCCTCAAACCGATTCGCCTTCACCTTGGCACAACCGCCTCGCCAAGGTCCGAACGACATGCCCCGTACACTCTTGGATGGCACTGGGCCCTTGAAATGCTTGACGATACCTGTCCTCTAATGATAGCCACGTCTTGAGGATTTCCACATTGCTACCATTTGACATCCACAACCAACACCCTCCCAGGTAGCGGGGGATGGCAGCCGAACGATCTGAGCCAAGGCTACTTGGCAATTGCCCACTGCCGGTGGTATAAGGGGTGTTTTCGCCCGATGAGCGACCGGCCTGAAGTCTCGGCCGGCAAGTCACCCGTCCTGGAGTCCGACTGATGCAGAAGCAAACCCAGATGTCAACCTGGCACGATGTCTCCGCCCTGGACTACATGCCCGTGGACCGGCTGCGCGAGCTGCAACTGGTGCGGCTGCAGGGCCTGGTCCGCCGGGTCCACGACAACGTCAAGGCCTACCGCGCCCGCATGGATGAGGCCGGCGTAAAGCCCGAGCACATCTGCAGCCTCAAGGACATCGCCAGGCTGCCCTTTACCTATAAGACCGACCTGCGCGACAACTACCCGTTCGGTCTGTTCGCCGTGCCGATGGAGAGAATCGTCCGGCTGCACGCCTCCAGCGGCACGACCGGTAAGCCGATCGTGGTCGCCTACACGCACAACGACATCGGTGTCTGGTCGCAGGTGATGCTCCGCTCGCTGCTGGCCGGCGGGGTATCCAGCCGGGACATGGTCCAGAACGCCTACGGCTACGGCCTGTTCACGGGCGGCCTGGGCGTACACTACGGGGCCGAGGCCCTGGGCGCGACGGTGGTGCCGATCAGCGGCGGCAACACGGAACGCCAGATCCTGATTATGAAGGACTTCGGCGTGACGGTGATCACCTGCACGCCGTCGTACTTCCTCCACCTGATCGATAAGGCCGAGGAGATGGGCGTCCATATCCGCGACCTGAAGGTCCGGGCCGGCATCTTCGGGGCCGAGCCCTGGTCCGAGCCGATGCGCAAGGCCATCCAGGACCGCAGCGGCATCGAGGCCTTCGACATCTACGGCCTGTCGGAGATCATCGGCCCGGGCGTGTCCATGGAGTGCCCCTTCCACCGCGGGCTACACGTCTTCGAGGACCACTTCCTGGCCGAGATCATCGACCCCGACACCGGCCAGGTGCTCGAGGACGGCCAGGAGGGCGAGATCGTCTTCACCACCCTGACGAAGGAGGCCTTCCCGGTCCTGCGATACCGCACCCGCGACATCAGCCGGCTCTACCGGGAAACCTGCGAGTGCGGCCGGACGATCGTGCGGATGGAGCGGGTCCGCCGCCGCAGCGACGACATGTTCATCATCCGCGGAGTGAACGTGTTCCCCTCGCAGATCGAGGCGGCGCTGCTGGAGGTCGAGGGGACGCTGCCGCACTACCAGATCATCTTGACGCGCGACGGCTCGCTGGACAACATGACCGTGCAGGTCGAGGTCACCGAGAAGTTCTTCACCGACGAAGTCCGCGGCCTGGAGAACCTCCGCCTCGCCGTCCAGCACAAGATCGAGAGCACGCTGGGCCTGCACGTGGCCGTCAAACTGGTCGAACCGAAGACCCTGCAGCGGTCGGAAGGCAAGGCCAAGCGCGTGCTCGACGAGCGAAATGTATAGCAGCGCGGTCCGTGGTCCGTTGTTTGTTGTCCGTTGCAGAACGCCGGGTGCCACGCCTGCGAGGTCTGCAGGCGTGCCGGCGCAGACGGCACGTAGGGTGTGCACTGCACACCAATGCAGTATGTAGGGCGGGCTACTGCCTGCCTTTGCCCAGACGCACCGGAGGCTAACGATGAAGGTCCCGCAAGTATCCGTGTTTCTCGAGAACCGTCGCGGCCGACTCCACGAGGCCTGCGAAGCCCTGTCCAAGGCCGGGCTCAGCCTCATCACGCTGGCGCTGGCCGACACCGCCGACTTCGGCGTGATGCGGTTCATCGTCTCGGACCCCGCCAAGGCCGCCCGGGTATTGAAGGACAACGGCTTCACCGCCATCGTCAATGACGTGCTGGCCATCGAGGTGCCGGACCGGCCCGGCGGATTGGCCGAGATCCTGGAGGTCCTGGACACCGGCGGGGTGAACATCGAGTACATCTACGCCTTCGCGCAGTCGGTCGGCAGCCGAGCCGTCCTGGTCTTCCGTTTCAGCGACACCGACGCCGCTATCAAGGTCCTCAACCAGGCCGGCGTGAACATCCTGCGCCGCGTGGACCTGCTGAGCCAGGGGGCGTAAGGTCATCCCCCTCGCGGCTGGCGCCACTTCATCACCGCCAGACCCACCCAGCATAGCGCATAGAAGATCGGCAGGCTGGCCCCTCCCGCCCCCGCGCCGCACTTGATACGGCCGGTGGCGGGCCCCATGATCGTGCCTTCGGCCTCGGCCGTCGCCACCGTCGCCCCCAGCGGATCGCTCAGCGCCACGCTGAGGGTCTTGCCGGCCACATTCGGAGCGGTCGGGATCGACGGGACATCGATCACCAGCGATGTCTCGCCCGGCAGGATCACCAGCGTCTGGTTGCCAGCCACATAGTCAACGCCCGCAACAGCCGTGCCATCCACCGTGGTGTAAGTAAACGCCACGGCCCAGTCCTCCGCCTTGGACAGGCTCACCTGGAAATGGAGGCCGCCGGTATCGCTAGCCAGGTTCTCGATCGACAGCGCCGGCAGGGCCTCGCCATCGACGATGGTCAGCACCGCCGCATGGGGATCGCCCAGCGTCGCCCCCCCGCCCGGGTTGGTCAGGGCCAGGTTTACGGTCCGGTTGGCCGCGGCGCCGGCGGGGATGACCACTTCGAAGGTCTGGGTGGTGTCGTCCGCACCGAAGGTGATCGTGCCCGAATCCAGCACGAAATCGGTCCCAGCCACCGCGGTCCCGGCGCTGACGGTGTAGTCGGCGCTGGCGCCCTCCGCGGCCCCGCCGCTGCGCGTGACGACGACAACGGCGCCGCCGACATTTCGATTCCCGGTATAGACTGGCCGAGGAGAATTGGACGCTGCCGGAGGGTCTGTGGGTCCCCAGATAGAGCGTCGTACCTTCGTATGCGCAGGTGTAAACGTCATTGGCGCCGCTGCCGCCGACGGCATACGGCGAGACGTGCACCGGCGAGGTCATGTTCGACCAATCCCCACCGTCAAAGTGGACGATCGCCGGGCCGGCACTGCCGCTGGCAAAGTCGGTTCCCACGGCGTAAACGTCGCCGGGACCGCTGCCCCAGACGCCGTAAAGGAAGGCCGTGGTGTTGCTGGTCATCGGCGACCAGGTGGCGCCGTCAAAGTGCAGGATCATTCCGGTGTCTGTCGTCCAGGTGTAGCCGACCGCGTAGATATTGTCGGCAGCCGTGCCCCAGATGCCCCACAAGGACGCGGCCATGGGCCCGAGGACGAGGGACCACGATGTCCCGTTGTAGTACAGGATTCGGGCGTTGTCATCCACGGCGTAGACGTTGCCGGGACCGCTGCCCCAGACGGCCTCGATGCTGTCGGCAAGGCTCGTGTGCGTGTCCGACCATGTGACGCCGTCGCTGTGAAGGATCGTGCTGGCGGCCCCGACCGCCCAAATGTCGCCGGCTGAACTGCCCCAGACGCCATGAAGGTCCTGCGTGGTCGGGCTGGCCATCGCTGACCAGGACGACCCGTTGTAGCGCAGGATCGTTCCGCCCGCGCCGACGGCGTAGACGTTGTTCGAGGCCGTGCCCCAGAATGCCGTGCAGGTCGTGGTCCGTCGTGCTGCCCATGGCCGACCAGTCCGAGCCATTGTAATGGCGGATCGCCCCGCCCGACCCGACGATGAACATGTCGGCCGGGCTGCTCCCCCACACGCCGTAGAGGTGCGTGAGGGGGCTTACTCCCGTGGACTCCACCTGCCAGTCCAGCGCCAGGACACAGCCGGCATGCCGGCCAGGAACAATGCCGCCAATACGTACGCATACAGGCCGCCCAACGCGATTGATCTGGTCGCACGCACGATACGCTCTCCTATGCCTGCGAAAGACCGACCCGCAATGGCATCCGCAGGAAATGCCCCAATCGACAGAAACGACAGATTGGCCGCTAAAGGCCGAGCCGAAACGCAGTTAACAAGAAGCAGACAACATGATGCCAAAATCCGCGAGCCTGTCAAGGAAAATGACGCCGGATGGCACGGGCAATGTCCGCCACGAATGGGCGGAATTACGAAATCGTGGGCAGCAGATCCTGGCGGCAGAGGGAATCAATCGGCAACCGGAGCGATTGTCCGCGGCCACGACCGCACCTGTCACACCCCTCGGCAAGAATATGGGGAGTACCGCGTTGGACCGTTGGGGGACGAGTGGGCAGTCCGTGGCTTCCTCCTTGCCACGGGCTGCCCCGGCTTGTAGAACGACGACAGCGTTTTCCGACGCGATTGCGGCACGTGAACCGACGAGAACGTAGCGGGAGAGGGACCGTGGCGGTACGCTTCCTGTTCGGCCGAGCGGGCACCGGCAAGACGCACGCCTGCCTGCAGGCCATACGAGAACACCTGCGGGCCGACCCGATCGACGGGCCGGCGGTGGTGCTTTTCCTGCCCGAGCAGGCGGCGGTCCAGGCAGAGCGCAACCTCCTGGCCGTAGAGGACCTTGCGGGGGCATCGCGGTATCACACGTTGAGCTTCCGGCGGCTGCAACAGCTGGTGCTGCAAGAGACGGGGCTGGCGGACCGGGAGGTGGTCGGGCAGATCGGTCGGCAGATGATCGTGCAGTACCTGCTGAGTCGCAGTCGGCGGCAGCTGCGGATGCTGGAGAAGGTGGCCGAGAGGCCCGGGACGGCGGCAAAAGTGGCTGCCGGGCTCGTGGAGTTCATGCAGCAAGGTATTTTACCGGACCAGCTGCGTCGGACGGCTGAACAGGTGGAGGGGGCGAGACGGGACGGGGTAGCGGGCGGGACGGGGCGGCAGGGGTCGGCGGGCGTGGACGGCGGGACCGCGCGGACGATGCCGGCGGTAGCCGGCGGTAGCGCACGGAAGGTTCCGGCTGCACTTCTGGCCGGCAAATTGCACGACCTGGCATTACTATATGAGCTCTACTTAGGGTGGCTTAGTGAGCATCAGCAGGCCGACCCAGAGGCGCTCCTAGTCCAGACAGCCGACCAGGTGGATCGGCTGGAGTGGCTCCGGGGTGCGCTGGTGTGGGTGGACGGGTTTGCCGGGTTGAGCGTGCAGCAGCGGTATACACTGGTCCGGCTGGCGCAGGTGGCCAGCCAAGTGCAGGTCTGCCTGCTGATGGATCCGCGGTTGCTGGAGACGGGGCAACCCCCCGAGCCGCACGACCTGTTCTACCGGACGTGGCAGACGGCCGAGCAGCTGCGTCAGGCCTTCGGGCAGGCCGGGGTGACGGTGGAAGAGCCGGTGGTGCTGAGGCCCACGACACCGCCGCGATTCGGCAAGACCCCCCTGCTCTGCCATGTCGAACGGCAGGTATTTGAGACGGATATGCGGGCGGTGAGAGCACTGGCAGACAAGACTGCCAGTGGCACCCGGAGTGGAGTTGGAGGTGGTGGCTGCGCCGGATCGGCGGGCGGAGGTGGAGGCGGCTGCGCGGAGGATCGTCGATCTGACGAGGGGGGGTGCGGCAGACAAGGAGACAAGGAGACAAGGAGACAAGGAGCAACAACGGGGTTCAGGGTTCGGGGTTCAGGGAACAACAGAAGACACGGAGACACGGGGACGCGAAGACACGGAGCGACGGCAGAACGCTGAAGACACGCCGTCAAGCATGCTGCGCTTGGGGGCGGCACCCGGAGGGGGAGCACTGGCAGGCAAGCTGCCGGTGGCACCCATGGGCGGGGCGCTGCGGTATCGGCAGATCGGGGTGATCGTGAGGGACCTGGAGCCTTACCACGACCTGCTGGCCAGCGTGTTTGCCGCGCACGGCATCCCCTGCTTCATCGATCGGCGGCGGAGCGTGTCGCACCATCCGCTGGTGGAGCTGGTACGGGCCCTGCTGCGGCTGCTGGTGGAGGACTGGCCTTCGACAGCAGCGGCGGCGATGCTCAAGAGCGGCCTGACGCCGATCCCGCGAAACCGCGCCGACCTGGTGGAGAACTACCTGCTGGCCCACGGGATCGTCGGCTGGGCGACGTGGTGCGGGGGCGACTGGACCTACCGGCGGCGGATGGTGGGAGCGGACGAGGAGCCGGCTGAGCCGGACCCCCTGGAGGAGCGGACGCTTGCCAAGGCCAACTATGCGCGGCGGTGCGTCTGCGACCTGCTGCGGGACTGGGCCAATCCGGCCAGCCATCAGCCCCAGGGCGGACGGGAGTGGGCGGACCGTCTCTACAAAACACTGGAACGCCTGAAGGTTGCGCAGCGGTTGGCGCGGTGGGGGCGGGCAGGACGCAGCGCCGCGGATGCACTGGGGCAGGAGCTGCACCAGCAGCACGTGCGGGCGTGGGGACTGCTGGTGCAGCTGCTGGATGACCTGGTGGCGGGGCTGGGGGACGAGCCGCTCACGGCTGAGCAGTTCCAGGCGACGATCGAGGCGGGGCTGGAGGCGTTCAGTTTGCCGCTGATCCCGCCGGTGGTGGACCAGGTGGTGATCGGCAGCGTGGAGCGAAGCCGCCAGCCGGAGATCGCCGCAGCGTTCGTACTGGGCTTCAACGAGGGGCTGTTCCCGCACCGGCCGGGTCAGGACGTGCTGCTGTGCGACGCCGAGCGAGAGCAGATCGGCCAGGTGACAGAGTCGGTTGACCTGCCGACGGGGCGGCAGCGGCTGTTCGACGAGCGGATGCTGGCGTACATCGCGCTGACGCGGGCCAGCCGGTATGTGTGGCTGAGTTACGCCCAGGCGGACGAGACGGGCAAGGAAGCTGCGTCCCTCGCCGTACCTGCGGGCGTTGGAGATGGCTGTGCCGGGACTGCAAGTACGGCAGCTGGCGGACCCGCTGGCGTCGCTGGCGGTGGAAGACGTCGGCACGACGTGGCAGGCGGCGACGGGGGTGGTGCTGGCGGGGAAGGCGCTGGCGGACGGGAAGGCCGGCGGCGAGAAGATCGACCGCGCCGGCTGGTCGAGCCTGCGGGAGTGGATGGGTAGGCAGGCGGACCTGGCGGGCAAGATTCAGCGGGTGGCGTCAGCGTGTGATTACGCGAACGAGTGCTGTGTCGGGCACGAGCAGGTCGGCGGGCTGGTCGGTGAGTCACTGACCTGCAGCGTGTCGCAGCTGCAGGAATATGCGGCGTGCCCCTATCGGTACTTTGCGCGGTATGGGTTGCGGCTGCAGGAGAGGCCGGAGTTCGAACTGGCGGCGGTGGAGCTGGGGTCGTTCTATCACCGGATTTTGTACAAGTTGGGGACGCGGATCCGACGGGCCGGGCAGTCCCTGGGGACGATCCGGCAGGAGATACTCGACCGGATGGTGAGCGAGACCACGGACGAGGAGCTCCAGGCCGTGGCGGCGGAACTGCCGCTTGCCGGTGGGCGGGAGCAGTACCTGCTGGAACGGGCGAAGGTGGACATCGGCGCAGCCGTGCGCGGGCACGTGGGCCTGTGGCGGGCCAGCCAATTCGAGCCGGCGCTGCTGGAGGCGTGCTTCGGGATGAAGGACGGTCTGCCCGCGCTGGAGGTCGACACGCCGAAGGGGCGGCGGGCGGTGCTGCGGGGCAAGATCGACCGGATTGACATCGCCAACGTGGACGGGCAGCGGGTGCTGGCGGTGATCGATTACAAGCGCTCCAGCCGGTACAAGTTCCGCCTGGACCAGGCGCTGGCGGGGCTGCAGGTGCAGCTGATCGCGTACGTGAAGGCGGCGACGATGGCGGGGCAAGCGGGGAAGATCGAAGGCGGGGCGGCGGCGCCGGCTGGGATGTACTACTTCAACCTTCTGCCGGAGTGGGAGAAGGTTGCGCCACACGAGCTGCTCGATCCGGCAAAGGGGCAGGACGAGAAGGTGTGGCAGGCTGAAGGGGTTCACGAATTCGGATTGGCTGGGGGCGTTTGGGGATGGCCAGGGCGAGGACGATCGGTGGCCGATCGAAATGTCCTTGAACAAGGATGGCCGCCCGAGCGCCGCACGCCAGCGGGTGATTCGGCCGAGTTCCACAACCTCGTCGAGCACGTCTGGCGGCAGATGGGCGAGACGGTGGACCGGATTTTGGACGGGGAGTTCGACATCCAGCCGTACCGGATGGGCCAGCAGATCGCGTGCACGTACTGCGTGTATGACGACGTGTGCCGGTTTGGGCCACCTCTCAATCGGTATCGAGAGGTGGAAAGGTGTGGGACGAGGGACCTGCTGGAGAGGTTGAATAGCGGAGAAGCGGGAGGCGTGGACTCCCCATGAACAACATCAGAATGGCGAAACAGGTGACAGCTCCCAGCAGCAAGCCTCCTCGCACCGAGGCACAGCGGATCGGGATCTACGACCGGTCGGGCAGCCTTGTGGTCAGCGCGTCGGCTGGCACGGGCAAGACCACTGTTTTGACCGACCGGTGCGTGGACCTGATCACGGGCAAAGACCCCATCGAGATCGACCGGCTTCTGGTGGTGACGTTCACCGAGGCGGCTGCGCAGGAGATGCGCGAGAGGATACGGACAAAGCTCCGGGAGATGCACGAGGCCCGGGGGGGCAGCCGCCTCGCGCGGCAGATCGCGCTATTGGACGCGTCGTCGATCTCGACGCTGCACTCGTTCTGCCTACAGGTGGTGCGGGAGAACTTCAGTTTGGCGGGGATCGAGCCCGACGCGGGCGTGCTGGACGACGACGAGGCCCAGCTGCTCAAGGACGAGGTGATGGGCGAGCTCTTTGAGGGCCTCTACGGCGGCCAGGGCGAGCAGGCCCCGCGATTCGGGGAGTTCGTGGCGAACTACGGCCAGGGGCGCGACGACCGCATCCGCGAGCAGATCAAGCGGCTGCACGAGTACCTGCGCAGTTTGCCACCGCCGCGGCGGCAGGAGTGGAAGCAGCGGGCCGTGGCGGCGTATGCGCTCGATGCGGGCGGGATGCTGACGGCAGCGCAGTTCGAGCAGCTGCGGACCGCGATCCTGGATGAGATCGACCTGATGATGAAGCAAAGCAGCGTCCGCCTGCAGGCCTTCGAGCAGCGGGTCGGGCCGCACCGGGGCCTGGACAATGCCCGGGGCGTACATGAGTTCGCGGCGCAGATGCGGGAGGAGCTCGGCAAGGTTACGTCCCCAGCCAGCCTGAAGGCATGGACCGACCGGGCGGGCGTGGTGCCGTGGGGCCGCATGAAGAGCTGGCGCGACGTGCCGGGGGCCTGCAAGGGGTGGGCGGAGTGGCTCAAGATCGAATGGAAGAAGGTGATCGGTGAGCGCTGGGTCGCCAGCGCCGAGGCCTGGGCCCATGGCATGGCCATCACGGCGCCCTATGCGGGGCTGCTGATCCAGCTGGTCGATCGGTTCGCCGGACTCTACAGCCGCCAGAAGCGCCGGATCGGGCGGATCGATTACAGCGACATGGAGGAGCACGCGTTCGGACTGCTGGCCGGCGGGGAGGGGCAGCCCAGCGAGATCGCGCGGGGATACCAGCAGCGCTACGACGTGGTGCTGGTGGATGAGTTCCAGGACATCAATCCGATCCAGGCGGCGATCGTGCACCTGGTCGGCCGGGAGTCGGCGGAACCGCCTCAACCGAACCTCTTCGTCGTGGGCGACGTCAAGCAGAGCATCTACGGCTTCCGCATGACAGACCCGGAGTTGTTCCGCGGGCGACAGCAGCGGATCGAGGCGGGGGAGGTCGCGGGGCGGTGCGTGAGTCTGCAGGAGAACTTCCGCAGTCGGGGCGAGGTGCTCGCTTTCGTCAACCGCGTGTTCGGCAAGCTCATGCAGGGGGCCGAGACGCAGGTCGGCTACGACGCGGCAGCTGACGCTCAAGGCCGGCCGGAGCGACTTCCCGGCGGCAGACGGTCCGATGGTGGAGTTGCACCTGCTGGAAGGGCCATCGCGGGCCGCGAGCGGAGGCGAGGAGGCGGCGGACGCGGGCGATGACGCGACCGAGGACGTCGAGGCCATGGCGGACCGCGAGCGCGAGGCGCACCTGGTGGCCCGGCGGATCCAGGCGTTGCGCGGTACCCCGTTCCTGGACCGCGATGGCAAGGTCGGGCGGCTGTCGTACCGGGACATGGTGGTCCTGCTGCGGTCGACGCGGGAGGCGGCGCCGGAGTACGCGGAGGTCCTGCGGCGGCGCGGCATCCCGGTGTACGCGGAGCTGCGGAGCGGGTACTTCGCCAGCCGGGAGGTCAAGGACGTGCTGTGCCTGTTTCAGGTCCTTGAGAACATGCGGCAGGACATCCCGCTGGCGGCGGTGCTGCGAAGCCCGCTGTTCGGCGAGGCGCTGAGCGACGCGGACCTGGCGGCGATCCGGATGGCGCGGCCGGATTTGGAGTTCCATGCGGCGGTGAGGGCGTACGGTCAAGGGGACAGGGGCCAGGGGACAGGGGATAGTCGGGTCGCGGGTCGCGGGTCGCGGGTCGAACGGCAACAGCAGAGCACGAGGGACAGCAGACTAGGAGAAACGGCAGGGGACAGAAGAGGAGAAACGACAGGAGACGGCGGGCGGGATGTGGAGGCGGACGACGTCCTGCGCTGCAAGGTGGCGGAGCGGCTGGAGAGGCTGGATCGGTGGCGGGGGGAGGCGCGGTTGCGGCCACTGGCGGAGGTCATTGCGGGGATTTATGAGGAGACGGGACTGCTGGAATATGTCACGCTATTGGACGGCGGGGTCCAGTGCCGGGCCAACCTGGTGAGCCTGTACGAGCGGGCGCGGCAATTCGGGCAGTTCAGCCGTCAGGGGCTGCGGCGGTTCGTGGCGTTCGTGAGCGAGATGATCCGCGCCGGCCGCGAGACGACGGCGCCGACCGCGGTGGGCGAGGCGCAGGACGTGGTGCGGATCATGAGCATCCACGCGGCGAAGGGGCTGGAGTTCCCGGTGGTGTTCGTGGGGGACCTGGCGCGGAAGTTCAACGACCTGGACTTCAACGGTGCCATCGTCCTGGACCGCCAGGGGGTGCTGGGCATCGAGGCCCGCGACCCGCAGCGAATGCTCCGTAGCGACACGCTGGTCAAGCTGCTGGCGGCTGGGCGGGTGCGGCGGCAGAACCGCGCGGAAGAGCTGCGGGTGCTGTATGTGGCAATGACGCGGGCCAGGGAGCGGCTGGTGCTGGTGGGGACGGGCCCCAAGCCCGCGGAGCGACTGGAGGAGGCGCGGCTGCTGTGGGGGCAGTGGCCGGGTCCCCTGCCCCGGCACGTGGTGCGCTACGCGAAGTGCCCGCTGGACTGGATCGTGGCGGCGGGGGCGGGAGAGGCTGCGGCCTCGGGCGAGGCCGCGGCGATCGTCACGCATTCGCGCGAAGAGACGGACGCGTGGCAGATCGCCGACCAGGTCGAGCGGCTCGACAGCGGGAAGGTGCTGGCGGCGCTGGATGGCAAGACGGCCAGGACGGCGGAGGTCCGACAGGTTATTGCCGAGGCTGAGCGGTACGTATGACTACGAGAAGCTCACGCGGGTGCCAGCCATTACGCCGGTGACGGAGTTGAAGGGGCGGCTGCGGTGGGATGACCAGGGCGATGACGACGGGCCGCGCGTATGCCGCCCCGGGCGCCAACGCCGATGCAGCGGGTGCGTTCGGCGTGCCGAGGCGTCTGCGGCCGATCGGGTCGGGAGATGCGGCGCGGCAAAAGGGCACGGCGACGCACCTGTTCCTGGAGAAGGTGGACCTGGCTGGGCTGGTGGATGCCGAGGCGCTGCAGCGGCAGCTCGGCGCTGGTGGACCAGCGGCTGCTCAGCGCGGTGGAGGCGGGACAGATCGACGTGGGGAGCGTCACGTGGTTCCTGTCGGACACGGAGCTGGGGCGGCAACTGCGGCGCCACTGCCAGACGGTCCGGCGGGAGATGCCGTTCCTGATGCGGCTGGAGCCTGAGCTGCTGGCCCGGGGGAGCGGCAGCGACGACCTGGCGGATTGCGGGATCGTCCGCGGGGTGATCGACGTGCTGTGGACGACGGCGGAGGGGATCGAGATCGCGGACTTCAAGACGGACGCGGTCGAGGGGGCGGAGCTGCGCCGGCGGATCGAACTGTACAAGGGACAGCTGCGGATGTACGCGATGGCGATCGAGCGGATCTGGCGGCGACCGGTGTGCCGGCTGTGGCTGGCGTTTCTGCACGCGAGGCACGTGGAGCCGTTCGGGCCGGGGGTGCTGAAGTAACGGCAGTCCACTGTTCATTGTTAATCGTCAATTGTCACGGCATCCGGGAGCGTTCCCTGATCAGACGCAACGTCCCCCGGTCTGGCGCACACCCGATATCGCGAGCTGCGCACGGACAGAACGGGCTCTAATGCATCTGCGCCCGGCAGAACGTCCGGTACGCCTCGCACGTCGCCAGCAGGTCCTGGTGCGTGCCGGCGGCGATGATCCGGCCGGCGTCCATCACGGCGATCCGCGAGGCGTTGATCACGGTGCTGAGGCGGTGGGCGATGATCAGGGTGGTGCGGCCGCGGGTGAGTTCGGACAGGGCCTGCTGGATCTTCTTCTCGCTGTCGGCGTCGACCTGGCTGGTGGCCTCGTCGAAGATCAGGACGGCCGGGTTGTTGAGGACGGCGCGGGCGATGGCGATCCGCTGCTTCTGGCCGCCGGAAAGGGTGCGATTGCTGACCACGGCGTCGTAGCCGGTCCGTTCGGCGCCGCCGAGGTCGCCGCGGACCTGCAGGATGAAGTCGTCGGCGTGGGCGGCCCTGGCGGCGGCAAGGACCTGGTCGGCGGAGGCATCGGGGTCGGCGTAGGCGATGTTGTTGCGGATGGTGTCGGTGAAGATGATCGTCTCCTGGGTGACCAGGCCGATCTGGCGGCGGAGGCTGCGCAGGGAGGCCTTGTGGATGTCCACGCCATCGAGCAGGATTCGGCCGGCGCCGGGCTCGTAGAAGCGCAGCAGCAGGCTCGAGAGGGTCGTCTTGCCCGAGCCGTTGGGGCCGACGATGGCGAGGGTCTGGCCGGCTGGAATGGAGAGGGTCACACCGCAGAGGGCGGGCTTTTCGGCGCCGGGGTAGGTGAAGGAGAGGTCCTGGAGGTCGATCGCGCGGGCCAGCGGCGGGAGGTCCACCGCGCCGGGGACATCGACCTCGCAGGGCAAGTCCAGGATCTCGAAGACCCGGGCGCCGGCGGACTCGGCTGACTGGATCCGGTTGTTGACGTTGGCGACGCGGCGGATGGGGGCGAGCATGCCGGCCAGGCAGGCCATCGCCAGGAAGAACTCGGGGGCGCTCATGTCGCCGTGGAAGACCAGGTAGCCGCCGTAGAGCACGAACGCGCAGACCGCGACCGCGCCGACGAACTCCAGCATGGGGCTGGTGGCGGTGTCGGCCCGGGAGATCTTGACCTGCTGGTTGTAGAGGCCGCGGGAACGGCGGTAGAAGTGGAGGCTCTCGCGGCGCTCGGCGTGGGCGGTCTTGAGGATCTTGATGCCGGCCATGCGCTCATCGAGCAGGTCGAGCATCTGGCCCCAGGCACGGAGGGCGCGGCGCTGGGCCTTTTTGATCTTGCTGCCGAGGAACCAGATCACCAGGGCGGCCGGGGGCATGACCAGGAACACGACGACCATGAGCCGCCAGTTGAGTTTGAGGCTCAGGGCGAGGACGCCGGCGGCCTTGAGCGGTTCGGAGAGCATCTTTTCAAAGAGGATCTTGATGCCGACCTCGACGAGGCCGCAGTCGCGCGCCAGGCGGCTCATCGTGTCGCCGGCCTGCTGCTGGCCGTACCAGGCCATCGGCAGGCGCATCACGTGCCGGAACAGGTCGCGGCGGATGTCGAGCTCGGCGCGCTCGACCAGGATGCCCACGGTGTACTCGTGCCAGAACTTGCAGAGCCCGCCCAGGGTGGTCACGGCCAACAGGCCGACGATCACCCAGACGAGCAGGCCGAAGCGGGTCGCGGGATCGTGGCCGGGCGGGAGCTTGCCCGCCGCCCATAGCAGAATGGGGGTGTGGGCCTGGGCGTCGTTGGGGACGATCCGCGCGGACCGGACCTGCCGGGTGCGGATGTTGACGACCAGCAGGTCGGCGGGTTGACCGTCGGGCAGGCCGGCTGCCACGGGCAGGAGCTGGTAGTGGGTGCCGCGGCGGCCGTTGATCTGGATGATCCGGTCGCCTTTGCCGATGGAGGCCTTCTGGAGGGGGCCGGCCTTGCCCGGCTCGCGGATCTTGACGCTTTCGATCTCGAGGCCGGGCTGGTCGGCGTCGCGCACGGGGGACGACGCCGGGGCAGCCTGCCCTTCGTCGTCGGGCGCGGTGACATCGACAGCGAGTTTCGCGCCGAGGCGGTACTCGGCGGCACTGCGGTAGAGCCAGTCGGGTAGGGTCTCGTTCTGGTAGAACATGACTTGCAGGAGGGGCAGGAGCGAGGAGATGCTGACGGTGTAGAAGATGGTCACGCCGACCACGGCGATGCCGATCATCGCCAGGCGGCGTTTTTGCGGCCAGACGTAGCCAAGGGCCCTTTTGAAGTTCGGTAGTGCTTTCATCCGTTTTCCGCGCGTCCCGTGTTCCCCGCCGGAGCGATCCCGCCGGGCCTGTCGGCGCCGGTCTCGGAGATGATACTCGAAGGTGCGGCAGTGACAATCTGACAATTCGACAATTTGACAATGTGAAACGGCCGGAAGGGTGTCCGCGGCGGACAGGGGGAACTGGTCGGTGGGCGTGGGGCGACTGGTACTGGCGGGTCTGATGCTATCCAGTTTCGCTTTGACAGGGTTGTCGACGGGCGTAAGATGCGTTGACCATGGCACGCGAACGCAAGCAACCGGCGGACTTGACCGAGGGTGTGCTGTTCGCGGAACTGAAGCGGCGCCACCCGTACCTGATCCTGCCGAAGATGCTGGCTGAGCGAGCGGTCGTGTTTCCCTTCGAGCCTTTGCGCCTGGAGCAGACGGGGGCAGTCCTGGGCAAGTGGGCGGACCTGGCTGCCCAGGGGCGCTGAAGCAGAAGGAAACGTCGCTGGACGCGGAGTTCCTCCGGGTTATCTTCGCCGACGCGCTGGGGTACCGGTCCCGTACCGACTCGCCGGAGGCATACGAGTACGAGCGGGCATTCGCAGTGCCGGGTGCCGGAACGGTGGATGGCGCATTGGGACGGTTCGGGACGGGGCAAGATCCGAGGCCGGCGGCCATCATCGAGTGCAAGGGGGCGGCGGCGGATCTGGACCACGACAAGTTCAATGGGCGGACGCCTGTTCAGCAGTTGTCCGACTACCTCGCGCAGATGCCCGGCACGCCATGGGGCATCTTGAGCAACTACGTGACGATCCGCTTGTATCACCGGGACCGGCCGATGCGGGCGTACCAGGAGTTCACGGTCGCGGACTTTCGCGACCCGCAGAAGATCCGGGAGTTCTTCTACCTGTTCGAGCCAGCCGGGCTGCTGGGTCCGGCCAGGATCGGGCAAGCGCGGTCGGCGAGTCTGCTGGAAGGTTCGGAGACGCAGCAGCGAACCGTGGGCGACAAGCTGTATGACTACTATAGCGACCAGCGTATCCGGCTTATCGATGCGCTGATCCACGAGAAGGGGTATTCCACCGACAACGCGATCCATGCCGCGCAGCGCCTGCTGGATCGGATCATCTTCGTGGCCTTTTGCGAAGACCGGGGACTGTTGCCGGCGAAGCTTCTTGAGAACACCTACGAGAAGGTCGCTCCCCTGGCGCGGGCGACAAACCCGCGGTGGCGGAACTTCCTGGACATGTTCTACGCCATCGACCGGGGGCACAGGGACCTGGACCTGCCAAAGGGGTATAACGGCGGGCTGTTCGAGAAGGATGAGCTTGTCGACAATCTCGACCTCGACGATGACCCTTGGACAACGGTGTTCAAGAACATCGGCAACTACGACTTCCGGGAGGAAGGCGAGGTCAACGTTGACGTGCTGGGGCACCTGTTCGAGAAGAGCGTTACCGAGATGGAGAAGCTGCGCGTCACGGGGCTGTTCGGCAAGCAGAAGGGGGCCAACGGCGGGCCCGAGATGCCGAAGGGCGCAATGCGCAAGCGGTTCGGGATCTATTACACGCCGCCGGAGTTCACGCAGTTCATCGTGGAACGGACCGTCGGGCGTCTGATCGAGGAACGGGTCGAATCCGTGGAGGACGCGGACGCCAAGCTGGCGGCGCTGCGGAAGATCAAGGTGGTCGATCCGGCTTGCGGGTCGGGGGCGTTTCTGATCGCCGCGTACGAATTGTTCCAGGACGCGTATGAGACGATCCTGCACCTGCTTCGGGTGGGGGGACGGGTGGATGAGGCGGCAAGGATCGGCGAGGAATACCCGGATTGGATCCTGGCGGACAACCTCTACGGGATGGACGTGTCGGAAGAGTCGGTCGAGATTGCGCGGCTGGCCCTGTGGATTCGTTCGGCCCGGAAGGGCAAGACGCTGGCGGATCTTTCCGCGAACATCCTCTGCGGCAACAGCCTGGTGGATGACCCTGGGGTGCATGAGCGGGCCAAGGACTGGCGGGCCGTTTTCCCGGCTGTCTTTGAGACGGGCGGGTTCGACTGCGTGATCGGCAATCCGCCGTGGGAACGGATGAAGCTCCAGGAGCGGGAGTTCTTCGCCCTGTCGTCTCCCGACATTGCCAGTGCTGTCAGTGCCGCGGACAGGCGCAGGCTGATCGCGCGGGTCGAGAGGGAAGATCCGGACCTGTGGAAGCGTTACACCGAGGCCCAGAAGAAAGCGGATGACACTCTTGCATACGTTCGCGAATGCGGGCGGTATCCGCTGACGGGCAGAGGGGACATCAACACGTATGTTCTGTTCGCCGAGCTGTCGCGGCAGCTGGTAGACCCGAATGGGTTGATTGGTCTGCTGGTGCCCAGCGGGATCGCCACGGATGAGACGACGAAGCATTTCTTCCAGGACCTGATGGGCAACAACGCGCTGAATGCCCTGTACGATTTCGAGAACAAAGAGGGTGTGTTTGCCGACGTGCACCGGTCGTTCAAGTTCTCTGTCCTGCTGATGAATGGGGCGGAAAGAAAGACCGAGGCGGCCGATTTCGTCTTCTTTGCTCGCAACCTGGATGATCTGAAGCCGAAGGACCGGCATATTTCGCTCTCGGGGCGGGACCTGAAGCTCGTCAACCCGAATTCGCGGACGTGCCCGATTTTCCGGACGCGGCACGATGCGGAGCTAACCAAGCGGATCTACCGGCATGTGCCCGTTCTGATCGATGAGGGGCGCAAATCGGGCGGGAACCCGTGGGGCATCCGGTTCCTAACGATGTTCCACCAGACGAACGATGCCGAGTTGTTTCGAACAGCAGAAGGGCTGAAGGAGAAGGGGTATCGGCTGGAAGGGAACCGGTGGGTCAAGCGAAAGGAGGTCTATCTTCCGCTCTACGAGGCGAAGATGATCCAGGCTTTCGACCACCGGGCGGCGGGGGTGGTGGTCAAGGATGACAACTGGATGCGTCAGGGGCAAACAGAGGACACTCCACCGGTGTACCATGGGAACCCGGAGTTTGTCGTGATGCCGCGGTTCTGGGTGGCGGAGGGCGAGGTCGCAAGATTCGCGGAGTGCCTGCACGGGTTCCTCGCGTACAAGGACGTAACGAGCCCGACGAACCAGCGGACGATGATCGCCGCGATGGTGCCGTGCGTCGGGGTGGTGAACTCGGCGCCTCTGATCCTGCCCGGCGAGGGGATCAGTGCCCGCAGGCTGTCGTGCCTCCTGGGCAACCTGAACTCGTTCGCGTACGACTACGTTGCCCGACAGAAGGTGGGCGGTCTCCATCTGAATTTTTTCATCGTGGAGCAGTTGCCGACGTTCCCGCCGGACCGGTACGCCGAAAAGTGCCCGTGGGATGGGAAGGGCACCCTGGAGAAGTGGGTCAGTGAGCGGGTCCTGAAACTCACGTGCACTGCGGAGGACATGCGGCCGTTTGCCGACGCGGCTGGGTTCAAGCCGGGCATTCACAAGTGGAAGGATGCAGAGCGGGGGCGAGCTACGGGCGGAGCTCGATGCCGCGTACTTCATTCTCTACGGACTCGGCCGGGACGAGGTGAACTACGTGCTGAGCCAGTTCCAGGGCGTGGTGAAGGAAGACGAGGCCAGCGGCGGGGAGGGAGCGACGAGGAGGGGGATTCTGCAGGCCTTTGACGAATTGGGCGGGAAGTAGGGGTTTGGTGGGCGGTGCCCACCCGACATCTAACTCATCACTCGCCCCTCGCCCCTGGTCCCTCGCCCCCCTGCCCTGGCAGGACCACCTCAAACGTCGCGCCCTCCCCTTCGCTGCTCTCGAAGCGGATCTGGCCGGAGAGCTTCTCCACGAGGCTCTTGACGATGCTCAGGCCCAGGCCGCTGGAGTGGGCGGTGGCGCGGCGGGCGTTGCTGGCGCGGTAGAACTCGGTGAAGAGGTGCTCCTGCTCGGCCGTCGGAATGCCGATGCCCGTGTCCGACACGCGGAGCAGCACGTGGCCGTCGCGGCGGCTGGCGAAGACGCGCACGTGGCCATTCGTGGGGGTGTACTTGATCGCGTTGCCCAGGAGGTTGGCGACCAGGTCCCGCAGGTCGCGGCGGACAGCGCGGATCTTGAGGTCTTCGGCACCGGCCAGGTCGGTCTCGAGGCGGACGGCCTTGGCGGCGGCCTCGTCGGTGAACTCGGCACAGGTCGCGCGGACGACCTCGGCTACGTCGAGGCTGTCGGGGACGCCCGCGAGGTCCCCACCGGCCCGGACGTGGGCCAGGCGCAGGAGGTCGTCGACCATGTCCATCATGGCATCGCAGCGGGTCTTGACGCGCTGGTGGAGGTGGCGGCTCATGGTGTCGGCTGGCTCTTCGCTGTCGAGCAGGTCGAGGAGGCTGGTGACGGCGGCGAGGGGGCTGCGCATTTCATGGGCGACGATCTGGAGGAACTGGCTCTTGGCGGCCTCGCGGCTGTGGAGTTCCTGGTAGGCGACGGAGAGTTCGCGGTAGGCGTGGTCGAGCTGGCGGCTCATGCCGTTGGCGAAGTAGACGGTCAGGAAAAATGTAATCGTCAGGACCAGCCAGACCGAGCCGACGTAGAGCGGGTGGGCCGCCAACGGGTAGCCGCCCACCTCGTACTCCAGGGGGTAGCCCACCAACACACCGCGCGACGCGGGGACCTTCAGGGCCAGAACCCCGAGGATGGCCAGCAGGACGCTGCCGACACAGGCCTGCAGCACGGCATCGGAGCGGGGCAGCATGATGCCGGCGATGGCCATGTGGAAGACCATGAAGACGACGAAGGGGTTGATCAGGCCGCCGGTACACTGGATCAGCACGGCCAGGCAGACCAGGTCGGCGATGATCTGGAGGTGGATGACGTAGCGGGAGGCGGCGAGGGCGTCGGCGGGCGCCTTGTCGAGCACCTGGCTGCGGGCCAGGAGGTACAGACCGGCGTTGTAGAGGGCGATGGCCGCGGCGACCACGACGACCGCGCGAAGGTCGAAGCGCACGGGCGTGAGAAACCTCGCGGCCAGCCCGGTGGTCAGGACGCCGACGGCGGCCAGCCAGCGGAGGCGGATGAGCCACTGCACGCGTTCGGTGATGGTCTGGCTGGGCAGGAGGGCTTGTTTGAGTCGAAGCCAGGGCATACATGATCCTCAAAACGGTTTCCACACGGGGCACGGGCAGGCAAGCTGCTCGTGGCACTCAGAACAGGAGGTCCTGAAGCCGGCCCTCAACAGATCCGGGGCAGGTCCTCGCCGTAGGGCATCTGGACGACGCGGCGGCCGCCGATGGCGGTGACGAGCTCCGCCAGCGGGGGCGTTTCGCTTGTCATGCGGCCGATGACCGCGCCGCCGCGGCCGAGGTCGTGACCGCGAATGAGTCGCAGGGCGTGTTCGGCGGCGTCCGGTGCGACGACGGCGACGAGCTTGCCCTCGTTGGCGATGGTCAGGGGGTCGAGGCCGAGTACCTCGGCGGCGGCGCGGGCGTCGCCGGTCAGGGGGACCTGGTCCTCGTGGAGCTCGACGGACTTGCCGCTGGCAGAGGCGATCTCGGCGACCACGCCGGCCAGGCCGCCGCGGGTGGGGTCGCGGAGGAGTTTCAGCTGGTCCTTGAGCTCGCGGACGAGGAGGTTGGCCAGGGGCGCCAGGGGAGCGGCGTCGCTGCGGAGACGGCTGGCGAAGGCGAGGTCCTTGCGGCGGCTCATGACGGTCAGGCCGTGCTCGGCGATGGGGCCGTTGATCAGCAGGACGTCGCCGGGGGCGATGCGGTCATAGCCGAGGTGGGCCTCGGCGAGCACGCGGCCCAGGCCGGCGGTCGTGATGAACATGCCATCGGCGTGCGAGGTGCGGGGGTCGGCGGCTCGGCGTTCGATGACCTTGGTGTCGCCGGTGACGACGCGGACGCTGGCCTGGCGGGCGGCCCGGGCGATGGAGGCCACGATCCGCTGGAGAGTGGCGATCTCGAGGCCTTCTTCCAGGATCAGGGCCAGCGAGAGGGCGAGGGGCTGGGCGCCGGCCATGGCGAGGTCGTTGGTGGTCCCGCAGACCGCGAGGCGGCCGATGTCACCGCCGGGGAATTCGAGCGGCTGGACGACGTAGCTGTCGGTGGTGAAGGCGAGGCGGTGGTCGGCGGGGTCCTGCTGGGGGAGCGCCTGGTCGGCCAGGTCGAGCACGGCGGAATCGCCGAGCTTGGCAAGCACGGGGTTGTCGAGGGCGGGCAGGACGATCCGCGCCAGAAGGCTGGCGGTCAGTTGGCCGCCGCCGCCGTGGGCGAGGACGATACGGTCGTGGTCAGGTTGCATGGGAACGTCGGTGTCCTTATGTCGCTCAATGCACGCCAAGACACTACGTTGTGCGGGCTGCGCGTCAAAGCTTGCCGCGTCGAATCTGTCGGCCCCTCTCCGGCCGGAAGCGGTGATACTTGTAGTACGCCTGGCAGCTGCCTTCGCTGCTGACCATGCACGGGCCGATGGGGCGCTGGGGCGTGCAGGCCGTGCCGAACAGCGGGCAGTCGTGCGGGTCTAAGAGGCCACGGATCACGTCGCCGCAGCGGCAGCCGGGGGTGGCGGTGTCCGGCCCGAAGGTCACGCCGAAGCGCTGGCAGGCGTCGAAGTTGCGGTACTTCGATCGAAGGACCAGGCCGCTGCCCGGGATCACCCCGATCGATCGCCAGTCGGCGTCGCCGACCTCGAAGACTTCGTCGACCAGGCGGGCGGCGGCGGCATTGCCCTCGGCTCGGACGGCGGCGCCGTAGACGTTGCCGAGTTCGGCCCGGCCGGACGCCACCTGCTCGACGATCTCGGTCAGACCGGCCAGCATCTGGGCCGGTTCGAAGCCCGCGACCACGCAGGGCTTGCGGTACTGTTCGACGACCGGCTTGTAGGCATTGCAGCCGACGATGACGCTGACGTGGCCGGGACAGAGGAACCCATCGAGTTGCACTTCCCCTGACGCCAGCAGGGCCAGCATCGCGGGGACCACCAGTTTGTGGGCTGCCAGGACAGAGAGGTTCGGCACGCCGTCTTTGGCTGCGCGGATCAGCACGTCGGCGGTGGGCGGGGTGGTGGTCTCGAAGCCGACGGCGGCGAAGACGACCTGCCTGGCCGGGTCGGCCCGGGCGAGCTTCAGTGCGTCCATCGCCGAGGTCACCACGCGGACGGATGCGCCCATTGCGCGGGCCTGTTCCAGGCTGCCGCGCTTGCCGGGCACGCGGACCATGTCGCCGTAGGTGGCGATGGTCGCCTGGCCGGTGAGGGCGAGGTCGACCACGGCATCGATGTAGGCCTGGCTGGTCACGCACACCGGGCAGCCGGGACCGCTGATGAGTTTCACCTGATCGCCGATCAAACTGCGCAGGCCGCTGCGGCTGGCGGAAACGGTGTGCGTGCCGCAGACCTCCATAACGCGGACGGTTCGGCCAAGACGCCCGGCGGCCCGGGCCAAGCGGTCGCGGAGGTCCTGCATCTTCTGCCGGCTGGCCTGCTGGTTGGTCATCATCGCCATTACCGGGCGTCCTGCGGTTCTTGGGACTGCAGCTGCTGGAGCAGCGAGAAGGTCTCGCGGGCCTCCTGCTCGTCCAGGCGGGTGATCGAATAGCCGGCGTGGACCAGCACCCAGTCGCCGACCCGAACCTCGGGGGTGAGGATCGTGCAGACGTCGTAGCGGTTGGTGCCGATCACGACCTGGGCCTGGTCGTTGGTCAGCTTGTCAATCTGGCCGGGTATGGCGAGGCACATGGGAGACCTTCTTTCAGCTGTCAGTTGTCAGCAACAACCACAACGAAGACCCGCCTAGAGGGCGGCACTACGAACACACCGCCGCCGCGTGTACGGCCTGGCCCAGAGCTACGCCTCCGTCGTTGCAGGGGACGGCCTGGTGGCTGTAGACCTCGAAGCCGACCTGCCGCAGCTTGTCCTGGAGGCGGTCCGACAGGTACCGGTTCGCGAAGCACCCGCCGGAGAGGACCACCTTTCGCACGTCCGCCATGTCCCGGGCCAGTACGGCCGCCACTTTCAGCAACTCAACCACCGTATTATGGAACCGGGCGGCGATCCGGCCAACAGGCACCCGCGAATCGATGTCCGCCTGCATGGCGCTGATCATCGGCCGGTAATCCAGACTCGAACCTTCGCCCGTGGTGCTCCACGGCGTGCGGGTAGTACTCGTCATCGGCTGTGATGGCGGCCTCCAGGGCCATGGGCGCCTGGCCCTCGAAGTGGTTCTCGCTAGCCACGCCGACCAGGCAGGCCGCCGCATCGAACAGCCGGCCAAGGCTGCTGGTGACAACCGTAGATGCCTTGTGCTCAAGCGTTTGCCGCAGGGCGTCCCGCAGAGCGGGGTCCAGCTGCCATGCCAGGGAGGTCTCGAAGGCCTCGGCCCCGAAGATCTCGTGCAGGACCGCCAGGGCGGGCCGGACCGCCTGTCTGGCCGCCGCGTCCCCGCCGGGCAGCGGGAAGTACCGCAGGTGCCCCAGGCGGGTGTACCCGGTCCGCTCGGCCCGGAAGATCTCGCAGCCCCAGATAGCCCCGTCGTCGCCGTAGCCGGTGCCGTCGGCTGCGATGCCGATGACCGGCTCATCCAGCCCGTGCTCGGCCATGCAGGAGACCACGTGGGCGAAGTGGTGCTGGACGCCGACCAGGCGGACGCTCGCCAGCTGCCGGGCGTACTGGGTGGACATGTACATCGGGTGGAGGTCGTGGGCCACGACGCGCGGTTTGATCTCCAGCAGCGCCTCCAGGTGCTCGATCGCGCCCAAGAAGTGGCGGTAGGCAGCCGTGTTGGTCAGGTCCCCCACATGCTCACTCAGGACCGCCTGGTCGCTCCGCAGCAGGCAGATGGTGTTCTTGAGCTCGGGGCCGACGGCGAGGATCGCCGCGGAGGGGCGAGGGGCGAGGGGCGAGGGGCGAGTACCGGATGAGTGGCCAGTGGCCTGTAGCCAGTGGCCAGTACCGGGTGCCCCGCCTGCGGCGTCTGCAGACGTGGCATGGGACCTATGGGACCCATGGGACTCATGTTCGGGTGCCATTGGCAGATTGTCTGGCGATGCGGGAGTTGGTCCCCCGCCGGGCGGGCGACCCGCTGGTGCCCAGGGGGCTTGTGCGGCGGAGCCCTTCTCCTGGGACCTGACAAGCGGGATCGGCCGGGGGACATAGCCGCGGGAACGGCGGAGCATCATCAGGCGGTCGCCGCGGGCCTGGACCACCGAGTCGTCCACGCGCCGCTGGATGTCGCGGTCGTGCAGCAGGTAGGCGTCGGCGATCCCGGCCAGGCGCTGCACGGCCTCGTCGTTGTCCTTGCAGATCGGTTCGTCGCACAAGTTGCCGCTGGTCATGATGAGCAGGTCCAGCCCCTCGGCCAGCAGCAGGTGGTGCACCGGCGTGTAGGGCAGCATGATCCCGTAGGTGTTGGTGCCCGGGGCGACGAACCTGCTGACATGGGACTGCTGCCTTTGCGGCAAGAGCACGATCGGCCGGGCGGAACTGACCAGCACCTTGCGGGCGTCGTCGGGTACCTCGGCCACGCGCTCGATGGCAGCCATATCGCTGGCCATCACGGCAAAAGGCTTATGGTCGCGGTGCTTTCGTTGTCGCAGCAGGGCGACGGCGTCGTCGCTGCCGGCCAGACACGCCAGGTGGAAGCCGCCCAGGCCCTTGATCGCGAGGATCCGGCCCGCGCGGAGCATGCTGGCGGCGTCGCGGATGGGGTCGGCGCTGTCGATCGTCTTGCCGGCGGCGTCCGCGAGCCACACCTTCGGCCCGCAGGTGGGGCAGGCGATGGGCTGGGCATGGAAGCGCCGGTCCAGGGGGTCTTCATACTCCTTGCGGCACGGCCCGCACATGGCGAAGGTCGACATCGTGGTGTTCGGCCGATCGTACGGAATGCCGCGGACGATCGTGTAGCGCGGCCCGCAGTTGGTGCAGTTGATGAAGGGGTAGCGGTACCGGCGGTCGTCCAGGTCGAACATCTCGCGGAGGCAGTCGTCGCAGGTGGCGACGTCGACGGTAACGTGCGCCTCAGCGGCACCGGTCTTGTCGGACTGGCGGATGACGAACTCCCGCTCATCGAGGACGGGGATGTCTTCGCGTTTGAGATCGACGATCTGGGCGAGCGGCGGCAGCTGCCGGAGGAGCTCCTTGCCGAAGACCTCCAGCACAGCGGGGGTGCCTTGGACCTCGATGGTCGCGCCAGCGGCGTCGTTGGAGACGTGGCCAACCAGGTTCATCCGGAGGGCGAGCCGGTAGACGTACGGCCGGAAGCCCACACCCTGCACCTGCCCCCGGACGGTCAGGCGAAAGCGGGCCTGGCCATCGCCATGCGTGTCAGAGGTGGTTCGAGGGCGTTCCTTCATGTGGCATGCATCCTGGCCGCCCATCGCGGCCGCGACAATCGCCCGCAGGCCCTGGAGCTGCCTGGCGGGGCGCTACCGTACCTCCTGCTAGCAATTTGCTTGCCAATCCGCCAGGATTATGCCGAATTGAGGCCACAAGTGTTGCTGGCGTAGGCATATGGGGCGAAAAGCCGCTTTGTCACTCCGCCGGCCCCGCGTCGCGGACCAGGCCCGGGCGGCGGGGCACGGCCGCTGAATTCCGGCACCCTCTGCGGGAATTCTCGCAGGCCGCCAGGTCCCGGACGCATGGCCATGGCAGCGGCAGGAACCTCAGTACGCCGCCCCCAGCTTGATGAGCCGCTCGGGCTCGGCCGCGATCTTCGGGTATGTCTCCAGCAACTCGTCGAAGGGGACGACCGGCGTGACGACCTCCTGGCCGCGGACGCGGCCGCCGGTCAGCAGGTCCATGCACGCGACCAACAGCCGCCGCTCGTCCCATCGCGGGTGGTCGCGGTTCGGCTCACTGCAGGCTCGGCTGAAGACGATGTGCGGTGTGTTGACGTGCGCCTCGGCGCCGAAGTCCAGGCCGGCGTCGTACGGCGGCGGGTAGGCCCCGGCGACCACCGTGGCGCCATAGGCCACGCCCCGCAGCGCCGCCTGGATCGCCTGCCGGTCGCCGCTATAGTCGATCGCCACATCCGCCCCACGGTTTTCGGTCGCCCGCTTGATCTCCAGCCCGGCGTCGCAGTGCAGCGGGTCCAGCACCAGGTCCGCACCCAGCTGCCTGGCGAGCGACCGGCGGCTGGCGAGCGGCTCGACCGCGATCACCTTGCCGGCCCCAGCCAGCCGGGCGATCTGCACCACCATCAGCCCGATGGCCCCCATGCCGAAGATGGCCACGTTGTCGCCTACCCGCACGTGCCCGTCGCGAACCGCGCCCAGGGCGAAGTCAGCCGGGTCGAGGCAGACGGCCGACTGCCACGGCATGTCGATCGGGATCTTCCAGCACCGGTCGTGAGCGACTATGTGCGTCTGGCGGAAGCCCCCATAGAGCAGCAACCGGTCGCCGATGGCATAGCCGTTGACCTGTGGGCCGACTTCGGTGACGGCGCCGACGGTCATGTTTCCGGGGCGAAAGCCCGCCGGGTCGTAGCGTTTGTCGTACGCAAAGACCTGCAGGTCGCGGTCATACCGTCCCCGGACCCCCGAGTACCCCTTGAAGACCGCCATCTCGGTCCCGTGCTTGGCGGCGGTGAATTGGCTGGCTACCCGGAGCTGCCCGAGTCCCAGCGGCGGCTCGTCATATTCGTTCCAGGCCAGCTGCTCCTTGCCCACGCACAGCAACTCTTTCGGCATGGCCGGTCTGCTCCTATCCGCCAGGTAGACCCGATAACACGCTCGCCGCGCAAAAAAAGCCGGCCGCATCGGGCCCAGGGGAGGGAGAGAGGGAGGTCAGAACCCGACACGTCCGGCACCCTATTATACACGCGCCCGCAAGACGGTGACACGTCCCTCGAGGGCAAATTTGTGAAAAAAAGACGCTTTTTCTCGTCGCCCGTCCGGTAAAACCCCCTGCTACATGCAACGCGTTGCAAGCGACACCCTTGGGCGGATCCTGTGGTCCGTCCCCAAACGCACGACCTGAGGTTTTGGCCGTTGCGGGCCGGCACCCACCATGGCGATTGAGGACCCGGACCTGGTCGCCGAACGACCGTTGGCCTGCCCTTGCGATATATCGTATCTGTAAGGAGGTTACGGTTTCGTCGGGCGAGGTGCAATGCGATGAAACATTGGCCAAGTGATGCCATGAACATTGAGTCCGTCCGCGTAGACAGGACCCTGCTGGAAAGGATCCTGAACGCGCTGGACAAGAGCCCCTGCGGCTTCCACCCCAACCGGCGGCGGCACGAACGCATTCCCTACCGCGGCCGGCAGGTCATCCTCCACACGAAGCAGGCGGGAAAGGACGTCGTTTTCATCGTGCCGGGGAGGAACATCTCGCGGGGTGGCCTGTCCTTCCTGCATGGCCAGATGATGCATCTGGATCAGCCCTGCACGGTCGATCTGGCCACGGCGGGCGGCAGCTGGGAAAGTGTTAGCGGCACGGTGATCCGGTGCCGGCACATCCGGGGGATGATCCACGAGATCGCCATGAAGTTCCACACCCTGGTCAACCTGGAGAGCCTGCGGGACATCGCCCCCGCGGTCCAGATCCCTACAGCCGAAAGGACTGCCGACAGCCGTCCCGACGCTCGGCCGCGTCCCGGCGGAGCCATTGCCTTGCAGCCGCTGTCGGCTCAGCGGCTAGCCTACGGGTCGGGGGACTCGAAGCGGTAGCCGATGTCGCGGACGGTCCGGATGAAGGTGGGGTTGGCGGGGTCCGGCTCGATCTTGGCGCGCAGGGTGTTGACGCAGCGGTCGACGCTGCGCGTGGTGACGATCACGTCGTAGCCCCAGACCCGCCGCAGGATGTCGTCGCGGGTGAAGGCCCGGCCGGGCCTGGACACCAGCATCGTCAGCAGACAGTACTCCTTGGGCGTCAGTTCGACCTCGGCCCCGCGGCGAAGGAGCTTGTGGGAGACGGGCAGGAGCTCGCAATCGCCGAAGCGGTGGACCTTCTGGCCCGCCTCGCGCCGGCGCCGCAGGAAGGCGTTGACGCGGGCCAGGAGTTCCTTGATGCCGAACGGCTTGGTGACGTAGTCGTCGGCGCCGGTATTGAGGCCCAGCACGACGTCCGGCTCCTGGGCCTTGGCGGTGAGCATGATGATGGGCGTCTCGATCCCTTCGCGGCGGATGAGCCGGCAGACCTCGTAGCCGTTGATCTTCGGCAGCATGACATCCAGGATCACGAGATCCGGCCGATCGTTGAGCGCGGCGTGGAGGCCGGCTTCTCCGTCGGCCGCTGTGAGGACGCGGTAGTCCTCAAACTCGAAGTTATCCTTGAGGCCCCGCAGCATGGTGGGGTCGTCTTCGACGATCAGGATGGTCTCGGGTGGCATGGCGGCGGCGTCCTTGTGCGCGGTCCGGGGTCCATTCTACCGCTCTGGTACCGGCGCACACAACAGGCGGCCCGATCTGCCAGGCAGGAAGGCAGCGCAAGAAAAGAGCCGGCCCGACCGAGGGGTCGGGCCGGCTCATGATCTCTCACGAATCATCGGCTGAAACTAGTTCCGCTTGCGGAGCAGGGCCAGGCCGCCGAGGGCCAGCAGGGCCAGGCTCATCGGCTCGGGAACCTGCGTGATGGACACGTTGTCCAGGAAAACGGCGCCGTTGCCGCCATCGCCGGGCCAACCTGGATCGTCATCGAAGAAGTTGAGCTTCTGCAGGCTCGGAGCCCAGCCTCCCAGGGCGAACGTGCCGCTGGTCACGAGCGTTCCATCCACCGAGAAGTCTGCCGGCGCCGGTGGTCGGGTCGACCGTCAGGTTCAAGGTGTGCCAAGCGTCCTTGCTGACGACGGCGTCGGTCCCGTTGAAATCGAAGGCAAGGACGTTGCCATCATCGCCGGCCCACTGGGCGTTGTAGAAGTGCGACGTCCCGAAGCTCATGCTCTGGTTCATGAACTGGAAAGCGATAACCGGGCTGCCTCCGGCGTTGCGGACCGAAGGGTAGTACATCTGCAAGCTGAGCGTGACGGGGTTGTCCAGACTCACGGGCACCACGACCCCCGCGCCGGAAGCATTGATCGGCCCCTGTGAACTGCTGCCGACGAACGCCGCCATGTGGTTGGCCGGGTTGGACGGGTCGGCCGTCACGAAGGCGCTGTTTTGCCAGAACGTCGCCGGCGTTTCCCGGATCACTGTCGTACCAGCCCAGATCCCACTGGGGACCCGAGGCGGGCAGGCCGAGGATCTCGTTGCCGAGGGCCGGGAACCTGTACGTGCCCCACCCATCAAACTGATTCCATACCTGCGGGGTACTTGTGTCGGGGATTGCGCCGGACGTGTAAGTGGGGGCCTCAAAGTCACTGCTGAAGAGAGTGGCCGCACCCGCGGGCCCTGTCAGAAGCCCGAGACCCATGACAACAAGAATTGTAAGTAACATACGCATGTCTACACCTCTCCCTGTCTTTAATCGTTGGGGAAGCCCTCTCCGGGTCACGGAGTCCGGTGTTCCCAAACGACCTGCCTTTTGGATGACTGCACCTACACCAACACGCTCGCCGGCATCCGCCGGCGAGGCGCAGATCCTACCGCCAGAACCTGCAGGCGACTTTGTAGCACTTTATGTGCCAATTCAACTGAAGGAATTGCGCGGCCGGCTCGAAATGCCCATGCAGGTGCCCTAGGGCGGCATTTGGAGCTGTATTGACGTGGTCTTAGGGCAACACGGAAGTCGCCTGACCGGGCCCAGTCTAGACCGGACGATGTTTCGGCACAACATCCGCGTTGCCTTCAGTAAACACCGAACAGGAGTCCGGCTGGTGTCTATTCGGCCCGACACCGGGCAGTGGCGGGGCTGTCAGGGGCGTTCAGGCCTCTCGCCTGACGGCAGGCGGATCGTGAAGCGAGACCCGGCCCCTGGCGTGCTGTCGACCTCGATCGTGCCGCCGTGGGCATCCAGGATGAACTTGACGATGCTCAGGCCCAGGCCGCAGCCGGGGGCCTTGCGGGTGAGCGTCTGGTCGACCTGGTAGAAGCGGTCGAAGATCCGGCGCTGCAGCCGGCGCGGGATGCCAATGCCGTTGTCGCTGACCTCCAGCACGACGTGGCCACCTTCGCTGCGGGCGCGGATGCAAACTCGCTTGTCCTGGTCGGTGTACTTGTGGGCGTTGTCCAGCAGATTGAGAAGGACCGTGGTGAGGGCGTCGCGGTCGCCGGTGACAGCGGGCAGATCGGCTGGCACGTCGACCTCCAGGCGGCAGCCGGGAGCTGCGAAGCGCTCCCGCACGGCCTCGACGGCCGTAGCGACGACCTCCTGCACTCGGACCGGGCCGGACTCGAAGGCACGCTTGTTGCGTTCCATGCGGGAGAAGGTCAGGAAGTTGTCGATCAGGCGGCTGAGGCGGCGGTTCTCGCGGTCGATCATCTGGAGGTACTCGCGGACCTGGGCCTGGTCGCGGTAGCGGCCCTGGAGTAACGTATCGACGAGCATCCGCATGGACGAGAGGGGCGTCTTGAGTTCGTGCGAGACGGTCGCAATCAGGTCGTTCTTGAGCCGGGTGAGACGCATCTGGCGGCTGACAAAGGTAGCCACCGTCGCGGCCAGCGCCACGATCAGCGCGATGCCCGCCCCGCCGGTCCAGAGGTAGACGGCCTTGCGGCCGGTCGCCAGGGCAAACGGGTCCTGCCCTTCCAGGTGGACCTGCAGCGACCAGCCGGGCAGGGCCTCGCCAGCCGCGGCGGCCAGGAACGGCTCGGGTTGTCCGGCGCCGGACTGCGGGGGCTGGAGGCGGAGGACCATTCCTTGGGACTGCTGGCGCCGGAGGAGATCCTGCCATTGGCGCAGCAGCGGGTCGAGCCGGTAGAGGGCGACGACCGAACGCTCGGGCGTGGCCACGTGCCAGAGCCCGGCGGTGCGGGTGGGCGTCAACCTGCCCGGCTCGGCCCGCGGCTGCTCCGTCTGCAGGTACTCAGCTGCCAGGTCTTCCGCCGCCAGGGCCGCCGAGGGTTCCTTCGACGGGGACATCTCCTCCAGGGCGTGGAGGAGGAAACGCCGCTGACCGGCTGGGATCGGGCGGCCGCGGTAGTCCTCCAGGCGCTGGCGGAGGCGATCTGCGAGGGCTCGGAACTCGGGCGTGTCGCGGTCGGGCGTGAGCTGTAGGCGGAGCAGCTGGGCTGCCGGCCCGATCAACCGACCGGAGGCGTCCGCCGCCTCGCGAAGTTGCTCGTCCGCGAGGAGTTGGTCGAGTGCGGCGGACGCCTCCGCCCGGTTGTCGAGCTGCAGGAGGCAACGGACCTGGGCCTGCAACGCGCGGGCAATCTGCTCCTTGTCGGTGGATACCACGGCCAGGGTCGAGTACCTCTGGGCCGCCGCAGCGAGGTCGCCGTCCTGCTCGAGTTGGGCGGCGGCCCGGAAGGCAGGGTTGTCATCCGTCGCGGCGGCGTCGATGAGCTGCAGGGCATCGTTGGGGTAGACGACCTGGCCATCCTGATCGCAGATCAGGACCGCGTCCGCCCCGGACTCCGCAGCCAGCAGGGCGAAGCGCTGCCCGGCGGGCAGGTTCTGCCCTTCGGTCAGCCGGGCGAATCGCTGCTGGCAGTCCCAGTCGAGGCGCTTGCGGGCGGCGGCCATCTTGTCGGTGTAGACATCGCGGAGGCGCTGGCGCACGGCCAGGGCCTCGTTGCCCATGGCCTCGGTCATGAACCAGACCACGCACCCGGCCGGGACCAGGACCGCCGCCAGCAGGGCCAGGAGCACGGGCCAGGAGCGGGCCGAGGCTGTGCGTGCATGTCCCACACTGCGAGTCATCTGGCCGCTCCTGGAACAGCAGCCGGTTGGGTCTGCGCCCGGGGTGTCCCGGCCACCAGCGGTTTGCCGTTGTACCGGGTGGCCCACTCCATGCCCTGCATGCCGAACCAGGCCTTCGTGTTCGGCGACCAGTTGAAGGAGAGGTCGCCCTGGAGGACGGTACCATCCCGCAGCGTCAGCTTGTACGAGACCGCCATGAACCCGTCGTCGCCTTTGAACGGTTTGCCGACCTGGGCATCCACGATCGGGTTGGCCCGGAAGGTCGTGCACATCCATTCGGCCAGGGCCGCGCGATTGCCCGGCCCCTCGTAGGGAAGCTGGTGGAGGTCGAACCTGCCGCCCTCGCTGTAGTTGGCCGAACGAAGGTTCTGGAAGAACTTGGCGGCGACGCGCTCGATGATCTCCGGATGCTGCTCGGCCTGGCGGCGCTGCGTATCAGCCTCCAACCAGGCCTGGTACATCTTGACGAATGCATCTTTCTTGCCGGCGGCTGCGGCCTCGGCGGCCTCGACGGTGCGGGCACCGTCCTCGCCCATGTTCTTCCACTGGCCGTGCATGTTGCCGAACACGCGGATGCGGTAGGTGCCCTTGGCGGACCGCACGATCACCCAGGCCGCGCTGTCCTGCCAGGTCAGGACCTCGACGATCCGCGCTTCCAGGATCGATTTGCCGTCAGCCCAGGCCGGGGCCTGCTTGCGCCAGACCTCCAGCATGGTCTGCATCGTTTCCCTGCCCATCTGGCCGACGTCCGCCAGGACTAGTTGCCGGGCGTCCTGCCGTGCCCAGGCCCGGTTCCACGATGCGCAGGCCGCCTCCGGGGTAGACAGGTCGAAGGTATCCGGCATCTGGGAGACGAGATTGTCGACCTTGCGGACCTGCATGTCCTGCAGGTTGCCGGACTTCTGCGTTGCAGGCGGACCGCTCTGCCCCGCCGTAGCCGCCGTCGCCGCCGTCGCCACCATCAGAGCAGTTGCCAGGCAGACCAGCACGGGCCGGGATCGACCCCGGCCCGTGCCCGTTGTGCTTGTTCGGTGAAACAGATTCATGTAACGCTCCTCGTTTGCCTCGATCGGCCTCAAATGGCTGTGCGGTGAACGCTTCAGCCGTCCCTCGCGGGACTCGACAACGACAGATAGAAAGGACCCATGGTACCCGGTCCGGTGGTCCCAGCACTGAAGTGCTGGGCTAAAGTCAATTGTCCCTCCGGGACAGTAGAGGCCAACGGCGTCCGATCAAGAACAACCACAGTCGAGGGGAGCTGTGCCACTCCGGGAATCACCTCGTCGTCCTCGCATCCGCCGTGGGTTGAGTCGCGGGGCCGCTAGGCGCACCGGCGGCCTGTGCCACCAATGGCTTGTTCTTGTACTTGAGGTGCCAGTCGATGCCCTGCTTGCCGCACCAGTGGTCATCCTCCCAGTAGAACGGCAGGTCGTTCTCCAGCACGGCTCCGTCCTTGAGGGTGAGCTTGTAGTGCACGGCCATCAGGCCGTCGGGGCTCTTGAAGCCCTTGCCGAGCTGCACGTCGGTGATGGGGTTCTGCTTGAAGGTCTTGCAGATCCACATCATCATGCTCGGCCAGTCGGTGGCGGTCTCGTACCGGCCGTCGATGGGAAACGTGGTCCAGTCCTCGCCGCCCAGCCAGCGGTCGTAGTCTGCCGTGCGGATCGCGTTGAAGAACCACTGGGCCTCGGCCTCGATGATCTCGGGGTTCTGTTCGGCCTGCTGCTGCATGGAGTCGGCGATCTTGAGGCCCTGGCAGGACTCCCAGAACTTGTCCTTCTTGGCGGCGAAGGTCTGCTCGGCCTCATCGACGCTGGAGGCCACGTCCTCGCCCATGTTCTTCCACTGGCCGGCGACGTTACCGAAGCCGCGGCAGCTGTGGTACGACCTGCCGTCGGGGCGAGTCACCTTCACGATCACATCGGCCAGATCATCGCGATAGACGAGCACCTCGATGATCTGCGCTGAGAGCATGGGGTCGTCGTCGCTCTTGCGCTCCTTGGCGAAGATGTACTGCCAGTCGCGAACGGTCATGCCGCCGACACCGTTGGCCTTTACAATCCCCTTGGAGTCGTGGCGGGCATAGGCCTTCATCCAGGAGGCGCAGGCCGCCTCGGGGGTGGACAGGTCCATCGTGTCCGGGAAGGCGGAGACAGGCTTGTCGATCTTGCGGCGCTGGATGTCCTTCAGGTCGGACGACTGGGAACTGGCCCCGGTCGTTCCGCCGCCACCGCCCGCGCCCTGGACCGTCTGCATGTAGTCATCCCAGATCGCGTCCTTGACCTTCTCGAAGGCCGACCCGGCCGCCTGGGGGGTGGGATAGCGATCTTCGCCCATGTTCTTCCACTGGCCATTGAACAGGCCGAACATCCGGCCGCTGTATGGGTGCCGGCCGACACCCTCGGGGAAGTTCAGCTTCGTGATGACCATGGCCACGGCGTCGTGATAGGTCAGGGTCTGCACGATCGTGGCCCAGAGCTGGGCCTTGTTGTAGACCTCCATGTCGGGGCGGTTGCGTTCGAAGGCCCGCTGCATCTCCTGGGGGTCGACCGGGGCCAGGCTTACGGCCGCCAGGGCCCGGGCATCCATGTTGCCGCTGGCGCGGTTGTAGTTGGCGGCGGCGCTTTCGGGGGTGGACAGGTCGCCGATCGTGAAGCCCGTCACGGGTCTGTTGACGTCCTTGACCTGGGTCTGGGCGGGTCCGGTTGACGGGGCTGCCTTCTTCGCCTCGGTCAACCGCATCTTGCTGCCCAGGTGCCAGTCGAGGCCCCAGCGGGCATACCAGCCGTTGTCGCCGTAGTTGAAGGGCAGGACGCCGTCCATGACCTTGCCGCTGGCGAGGGTGAGCTTGTAGGGGATGGCGGGCAGGCCGTCCTCGTTCTTGACGACCTTGCCGAGGCTCACATCCTTGATGGGGTCGGCCTTGAAGGTCTTGCAGATCCAGGGCACCAGCACGTCGTACCACTGGTACGTCTGGTAGTACTGCGTCAGCGGGAAGGAGTGCCAGCCCTCGCCGTTGAGCCAGCGGTCATAGTCGGCCGAGCGGATGGCCTGGAAGATCTCGTTGGCCTGGGTGACGATCGGCTCGGGGTCGGCGAAGATCTGCTCGATGGCCTTCTGGCGGTCCTGGTCGATCTGGGCGGAGCTGTGGGCTTGTCCCTTGCCACCGAGAAGCTCCTGTGCCTGCTTCCAGAAGGCGTCCCTGTTGGTGATGAACTTGCCGACGGCCTGCTCGACGCTGGAGAAGCGGTCCTCGCCCATGTTCTTCCACTGGCCGTTCGAGCGGACGAACGCGCGGCTGCTGTAGGGGTCGCGTCCCTTGCCGGGCGGGAAGGGCAGGTAGGTGATAACCTCGGCCAAGTCATCCTTGTAGGCCAGCACCTTGACGATCGTCGAGTTGGCGATCGCATTCAGGTAGATGTTGTCCGGGTCCTCCTGGCGGAGCCGCTTGAAGAACTGCTCCTCTTCCTTCGGATCGAGCGGGACCTGGCTCATGTCCGCGATGGCCTTGGCATCCATCCGCACGTTGGCCCGCTGCCAGGCGACGCAGGCCCCTTCCGGCGTAGACAGGTCGGCCTGCTCGGGGAAGTCCTTGACCGTCTTGTTGATCTCGCGGATCGTCACGTCCTTCTGCAGGTCCGGCCGAGAGCCCGTCTGCAGCTGGTGGAAGCTGTTGCTGATGGCTTCCATCTTCTTCTGGAAGGTCTGGCGGGCCTCGCCGACACTGGGCAGGCGGTCCTCGCCCATGTTTTTCCATTGGCCGCCCGCCTGGCCGAGGTAGCGCAGACTGTACGGGCTGCGGCCGACGCCCGGCGGGAAGGACAGGAAGGTGACGACCCCGGCGAAGTCATCCTTGTAGGTAAGGACTTCGACAATCACACCGGCCAGCTGGGCCTTGTTGTAGGTGTCGATGTCCTTCTTGTCAGCCGACTTCCAGAAGTGCTCCATCTCCTCCGGCTTGATCGGCAGCCAGCTCAGGCCGGCCAGGGCCTGGGCATCCATCTTGCCGGACGCGCGGTTCCAGGCGACAGCTCGCCCTCGGGGGTGGACAGGTCGACCTGCTCGGGGAAGATGGCGACGGCCTTGCCGATGGGGCGTTTCTGCATCTGGCTGCCGTTGCCGGAATTGCCGCCGCCAGTGCTCCCGCCGCCCCCGCCATTACCGTTGCCCGCCGCAGCGAGCTGCTTGCCGGCCTGCTGGGCGATATCCTTCTGGTCGGCATACTGAACTGAGACGGTCCGGAATGTCTGTGCAGCTGCGTCGGGCTGCTGCTTCTTGAGCTGGCAGAGGCCCAGGTGGTACTGGGCCTGGGCTGCCTGACGACGCGTGGCCTGGCCATCGGCGGCGACCTTCCGGAAGGTCCCCATTGCGGCATCCAGGTCGCCGCTTGTCTGCTCGTAGTAGATCGCCTTCTCCAGCAACGACGAGACCGATTCGACAATCCCGCCGGCTGCCCCGGCGGCCATCGCCAGTAGGACACCGAAAATCACTGCTGAAATCCACCTAGTGAGAGTCATGACCTGTCCTTTCCTGCCATCGTATCGGACTCCCGCACCGCTGACAGCCATCTTATAGGGTCCGTTTGTTACCGACGTGTCACCGCTACATCCAATCTGTGTCCTTTTTTGTGGGGATCGTGTATCATGCGAGGCGCCGCTGGCAGCGGGGGCGAATCACCTCCGGGCCGGCGGATTGTTGTCAGCCCGATGCACCTAACCCGTTCGGATTCTGGTGGTACGGCGGAAGCGGAGGTAGAATGTGCATATGGCCACTCAACACGAGGCATCCAATAACAACTCGACCAAGAGCCGCGTCCTGATCGTCGATGACCATCCGATCGTCCGGCAAGGCTTGAAAGGGCTGATCTCGCAGGCCCCCGACCTGATGGTCTGCGGCGAGGCCGAAACAATCTTCGACGCCCTCAAGGCCATCGAGCAGTGCAAGCCCGACGTAGTCATCGTGGATATCTCCCTCAGGGGGGAGAGCGGCGTGGACCTCATCAAGGACATCCGCATCCGCTACCCCGAACTGCCCGTCCTGACCCTGTCCATGTACGACGAAGCGATCTACGCGGAGCGCGTCCTGCGGGCCGGCGGACGCGGCTACGTCACCAAGGAAGAGGCGGCCGAAAACGTCCTGCAGGCCATCCGCCAGGTCCTTAAGGGTCAGATCTTCCTGAGCGAACGAATGAGCGCGAAGATGCTCTCGAAGCTGGTTGGCGGCAGGACGGAGACCGCCGGCCTGTCCGTGGACCGGCTCAGCGACCGCGAACTGCAGATCTTCGAGCTGATCGGCCGGGGCATGAGCACCCGGATGATCTCGGAGACCCTCCACCTGAGCATTAAGACGGTCGAATCGCACCGGGCCAACATCAAGGAGAAGCTGCAGATCGAGAGTGCCACCGAACTGCTCCAGCACGCCATCCACTGGCTGCAGAGCCAGGGATAGGGACTGACTCGTTGCCCGTGCGGCGAACGCCCGATATGCTTCGGATCGCCGACGGCATCCGGATTTCCCCTCTCTCGATTGGACCCATCTGCCGCCCAACGCGTTCAGTTCGCCCGACGGAATGCCGGGCTATCTACTAACGCCGCCCGAACCCCTAGGCAATTCCCCGATGCCGCGCCCGGCACTTTCCCGCCGGGAAGATGGGGGTATTTCCAATTGTGGTGGTTGGCTTTTCTTGCTTAGATATTCCCTGCCATTCGCGAGGGTCCGGAGTGGGGCCGTTCATGGAGAATGGTCCCGGGGCCCTGGATCGGCAAACGTGGCAAGAAGTGAGGGTGTCGTGGATCATCAAACTCACCTCATGGATGGAAAGGGGTCGACGATGGGAGCATCGTACTGGGCCCGGTGGGCCTGCAGCGGTTGCACGGAGGATCTGCCGAATCTCCTTCTTCCCTGTGTCCTCGCCGAAGGCTATGACCTGCTTGCCTGTGACGATCGCAGACAGGTCTTCGACCGGGGCGGCGTGATGAAGAAGATCGCCTGGAGCCTCAACGGGGGCCGATGGAGCGAGGCACCGGTGGATCTGACGATCACGTACTCGTTTTCGCCAGCCAAGACCATCGCCAACTTCTACTGGCGGCTTGGCGTTCGACCGTACCCGACGACCCAGAAGGAGCAGGCCTCCTTCGAGGCGTGGGTCCGCGACCAGCTCGGCCGGATCGTCGCCTCACTGGGCGAACAGGTCGAACAGGTCGAACAGGGCAGCCTGGATGCGGCGGCAAATGAGTCGAGTATCCCGGCGGGCGACGCCTGCCCCGATGGCGACGGCCAGTCGTTCACCTACGACCGGATCATCGGGGTGGATACGGCAGTCCGGCCGACCCGCACGCGCAGCTCCATCCAGTATGCCAGCACGTATGTCGAGGCCCCGCCCAAGTGCGACCGCTGCTGGAAGCCGGCGGTGGCAATCCCGGGCACGACGGGGCGATACTACTGCCTGACGTGCCGGCGGCACCTGCCGCGACGGACAGGGGTCAAGAACGTGTAGTGCCGCTATGCGCCCTTGCCGAAGTTGTCGATCATGTAAAGCAGGTCGATCACATCGACCGCCCCATCGCCGTTGAAATCGCACGCCGGGTTGTATTTCGCGTCGCCCGTATAGGTACCGAATGCGTCGATCAGCCAGAGCAGGTCGATCACGTCGACGGCGCCGTCGCCGTTGACATCGCCCGTGTAGGCGAGATAGAGCGTGCCGGCCCCACCGGGGCCGCCGCTGCCCTCGGAACCGTAGGCGCCAGGGCCGCCATAGGCCGCGATGGCCCCACCAAAGGGGTTGCTGGAATAGTAGATGGCGATGCGGCCACCGGCGCCGCCACCGCCGCCTCTGTCATAGCCACCCGGATCGCCAGCGCCACCGTTGGCCGTGATGGCGCCGGAGCCCACGAGGGTACTGACAGTGATCCGAGATGCTGCCGCCGGAGCCGCCACCGGAGCCAGCCCCGGGGGCGGCGGTGCCGTTGGCACTGATCGTACCGTTGACAACCATGGTACCGTCAACAATCAGGCGGATCGCGCCGCCCCCCACGCCAGCCATGCCAAAGCGGACCCCGCCGCCGCTGCCCAGATCCGTCGGCTGGGTTACAGACCCGTAGGACGCACCTCCGGCGTAGCCGCCGTCTCCGCACCATCCGCCAACGCCGCCGTAGCCGGCCCCGCTGGCACTGTAGCCCCGGCCGCCGATGGAGCCGGCGCCCGGGCCCATGCCCGCCGGATACCCCAGCGCGTCAGTGGTGATGGCGCCTCCCGCATCGATCGTGGCATCCTTCTTCACGGTCAGCTGGAAGGTGTTCTGTGCGGCCGGGTGCGAGAGTTGGCCATTGGCCGCCACGTGCAGACTGTTGAAGGTCAGGGGTGTGACGATCTGGACCAATGCCCTGTTGGCAATCGTCACATTGGGTATGACGTCCGTCGCGAGCCACGTGCTACCCATCTGCGTCAGGCCGGTGCTGCCGCCGTTGTCGATGAGCATGGCACCATTGGGATCGCTCGTGGCCTTGGTAAAGACAGTCCCGGCGCCGCCGTAGTACGTGGCGCCGCCGCCATAGGCTGTGACGGTCCCGCCAAAGGGGTTGCTGCCATAATAGACGGCGATGCGACCGCCGCCGCCGCCACCGCCGCTGCCGTCGTAGCCGCCGGGGTCTCCGGCCCCGCCGTTAGCGGTGATGGCACCGGAACCGACCAAGGTCCCGGTGGTGATCCGAATGCTGCCGCCGGAGCCGCCGCCGGAGCCAGCCCCGGGGCCAGCGGTGCCATTGGCACTGATGGTACCATTGACAGCCAGGGTGTCGGCAACGATCAGCCGGATCGCTCCACCCCCGACGCCAGCCATGCCAAAGCGGACCCCGCCGCCGCTGCCCAGGTCCGTCGGCTGGGTCACAGATCCGTAGGCCCCACCGCCGAGGGTTGCGTCGTCGGCGCATTGTCCGCCAGTGCCGCCGTAGCCGGCCCCGCGGGCACTGTAGGCTCTGCTGCCTATGGAGCCGGCGCCGGGGCCCGCGCCCTGCGGGTAGCCCTGGCCGTCGACGTTGATCGCACCGCCTGCGTCGACCGTGGCGTCCGTTTGCACCGTCAGCTGGAAGACATTCTGCGTACTCGGCTGCGTGAGCTGGCCGCCGGTCGCGACAAGCAGGCTGTTGAGGGTCAACGGTGTGACCATCTGGACCACCGCCTTGTGGGCGATCGTCACGTTGGTCATGTTCCCCGGCGCAAGCCAGGCGGTACCCAGCGGCGTCAGGCCCGCGTTGCCACCGTTGTCGATCAGAAGGCTGCCGTTGGGGTCGCTGCCGGCCTTGGTAAAGATCGTGCCGGCCCCGCCGTAGTACCCGCTGCCTCCGTAGGCGGCAATGGTCCCGCCGAACGAGCCTGCCTGTGTAATAGATGGCGATGCGACCGCCGCCGCCACCGCCGCCGCTTCCGTTGTAGCCACTTGGGCTGCCGTCCCCGCCGTTGGCCGCGATAACGCCGGAGCCGACCAGGACCCCGGTTGTGATCCAGATGCCGCCACCGGAGCCGCCGCCGGCACCCGCCGAAGGGCCGGCGGCGCCGTTGGCACTGATGGTACCACTCACGGCCAGTGTGCCGGCAACGCTCAGCCGGATCGCCCCGCCGCCGGCCCCGGCCTGGCCAAATCGGATCCCGCCACCGCTGCCAAAGTCGAGCGGCTGGGTGACAGACCCGTAAGGCCCGCCTCCAAGGGTTACGTCGTCAGCACATCGCCCGCCCGTGCCGCCATAGCCAGCCCCGCGGGCGCTGTAAGCCAAACTGCCCGTGGAGCCGGCGCCAGGTCCTGCGCCTTGCGGGTAGCCCTGGCCGTCGACGCTGAGCGCACCCCCTGTATCGACCGTGGCGTTCGTCTGCACGGTTATCTGCAGGGCGTTCTGGGCGGCTGTAGTCAGTCTGTCCGGTACTCGCGACGAACAGACTATTCAGGGTAAGTGATGGGGTAACCATCTGTAGCTGGGCGTTGTTGGCGATCGTAAGGTTCGGAGTGGTTCCGGAAGGCAACCAGGCCGACCCCAGCCGGGTCACGGCGCTGTTGCCGGCGTTGTCGACCAGCAGGGCGCCATTGGGGTCGCTCGTGGCCTTGGTGAAGATCGTCCCGGCGCTACCGTAGTACACCGTGCCCCCGCCAAAGGCTGCGATGGTCCCGGCAAAGGGGGTGCCGCCGTAGTAGATGGCGATGCGACCGCCACCGCCGCCACCGCCGCTGCCGTCGTAGCCGCTCGGACTGCCTGCCCCGCCGCTAGCCTGTGATGGCACCGGAGCCGCTCAAGGCACCGGCGGTAATCCAGATACTGCCGCCGGAGCCGCCGCCGGAACCATACCCGGGAGCGGGAGCGCCGTCGGCACTGATCGTACCGTTGACGGTCAGTGTGCCGGCAACGAGGAGTCGGATCGCGCCGCCCCCGACCCCACCTGCTCCGAAGCGGAGGCCCCCGCCACTGCCCAAGTCCACGGGCTGGGTTACAGATCCGTAGGGCCCGCCGCCGGCAATCAAATCGTCGGCGCACCGTCCGCCGGTACCGCCGTAGCCGGCCCCGCGGGCGCTGTAGGCCAAACTGCCTGTGGAGCCAGCCCCGGGACCCGTGTTGACAGCGTACCCCTGCCCATCGCCGGTGATCTTGCTGCCGGAATCGACCCGTACGTCTCCGGCGATCGTCAGGTTCAGGCTATACGTGGTCGATCCGGCCGGGGCCGGATGCGTCACCACGCCGTTATTCGCAACCGTCAGGGTGTTGAAGGCATGCGGGCCATCGATCGTCACCGTGCAGCCGGAGACGACGATGTCCTGGCCCTCATACGTCGTGTTGGCGGCGGTGATGCTCGTGTCGATGGTGAAGGTGGCGCCCCGCCAAGGACGCGGGCAAGCCCAAGAAGAACAGTACACAAGAACAGATGCTCAGTAGCGAGTGACGCCGATGGAACGTGCAGTCCGACCCCATGTCCGGATCCTCCCACTGCCGGCCACTGACCGGCCCCTCAAGGCAAAACCGGGCACCGCATTCCGGGCGGCGCCGGTGCATGCGTACGACGCGGTCCTGACGACAGATCCAACAGTCAGCCAATCAGAGAGTTACAAGGTTGTAGTAGACCGATGCGCCGGCCCAAACGATGGTCGAGCCAGCGAAAGAATCCAGCAATGTAATGTATTGAATATAGCGGAAACCGGACCCCCTTGTCAATCCCTACTGCTACTTTGCGTACTTCGGGAAGTAGTCCTGCAGGGCGCGGACGTCCCAGGGGCCTTTGCGCAGGGAGCGGATCGCCGCCACGGCCGCCCGCGCTCCTGTGATCGTCGTGACGATCGGGACGTTGTGGATCGTGGCAGCCGCGCGGATCCGCCCCTCATCCGTGTACTTGCCCTTGCTGGTCGGCGTGTTGATCAGCAGCTGCACCGTCCGGGCAACGATCATGTCCAGCATGTTCGGCCGCTTGCCCTCGCCGATCTTGGGGACCAGCTGGCACCGGCACGCCGGCGTCGGAAAGGACCTTGTGCGTGCCGGCTGTGGCGATGATGTTGAAGCCCAGGCTCGGCCAGCTGCCGGGCGATCGGGGCGATGTAGGGTTTGTCGGCGGCGTTGACGCTGATGAAGACCGTGCCGCCCGTCGGCAAGGAGCCGCCCGCGGCGATCTGGCTCTTGGCGTAGGCCAGCCCGAACTCGCGGTCGATGCCCATCACCTCGCCGGTGGAGTGCATCTCCGGCCCGAGCACCACGTCCACGCCGGGGAACTTGTTGAACGGGAAGACCGCCTCCTTGACGGAGGTGTGCTCCGGGCGCGGCGTGTCGGTCAGGTTGAACTCGGCCAGGATCTTGTCGAGCGTCTCGCCGAGCATCACCCGGGTGCCGACCTTGGCCCAGGGCACGCCGGTGGCCTTGGAGACGAACGGCACCGTGCGGCTGGCCCGGGGGTTGACCTCCAGGATGTAGACCTGGCCGTCCTTGACGGCGTACTGGACGTTCATCAGGCCGCAGACGCCGATCTTCAGGGCCAGCTCCATCGTCTGCCGCTTGATCTCGTCGACGATGGCTGGCGAGAGCGAGTACGGCGGCAACGCGCAGGCGCTGTCGCCGCTGTGGATGCCGGCCTCCTCGATATGCTCCATCACGCCGGCCACCACGCAGCGCTTGCCGTCGCAGACGGCGTCCACGTCCACCTCGGTGGCTACCATCAGGAACTTGTCGATCAGCACGGGCGACTTCTTGCCGGTGACAGCCGTGCGGTCCGTGGCCTCCATCGCCCGCTTCATGTAGCGAACCAGGTCCTTCTCGTTGTTGCAGACCTCCATGGCCCGGCCGCCCAGCACGTAGGACGGACGGACCAGCACGGGATAGCCGAGGCCGGCGGCGACCTTCCGGCCTCGTCGAGGTCGAAGGCGATGCCGCCGGACGGCTGCAGCAGGCCGAGTTCCTCGATCAGCTGGTTGAAGGCCTTGCGGTCCTCGGCGAGGTTGATGGACTCGGGGCTAGTGCCGATGATCGGTACTCCAGCGTCCTTGAGGCCCTGGGCGAGGTTGAGCGGGGTCTGGCCGCCGAACTGCACGATGACGCCCTTGAGCACGCCGGCCTCGATGTAGCGCTCGCAGATGTTGAGCACGTCCTCGATGGTCAGCGGCTCGAAGAAGAGCAGGTCGGCGGTGTCATAGTCGGTGGAGACGGTCTCGGGGTTGGAGTTGACCATGATCGCGGCGTAGCCGCTGGCCTGGGCAGCCATGACCGCGTGGACGCAGCAGTAGTCGAACTCGATGCCCTGGCCGATGCGGTTGGGCCCGCCGCCGAGAATGATGATCTTGGGCTTGTCGGGGATGCGGATCTCGTCGTCGTAGACGCGGCGTCTTGGTGACACGGGCGGAGCCGTTGGCGTCCACGTCGGTTTCGAGCACCGTCATGGGCGATTCGTGGGTGCTATAGAAATAGGGCGTGTAGGCCTCGAACTCGGCTGCACAGGTGTCGACGAGCTTGTAGACCGGGCGGATACCCAGGGCCTTGCGGAGGTTGCGGATGGCCGCCCAGGAGGTGTTCCAGGCGGTGGCCAGCTGGACGTCGCTGTAGCCCCAGGTTTTGGCCTGGGTCAGGAGGTCGACGAGGTCGGCGGCGGGGCCTTCGAAGTCCTGAGTGCTGAGTCCTGAGTCCTGAGTAACGGCGACAGAAGCACTGGCAGGCGAGCCTGCCGGTGGCACCCGGCCCATGCATCCGTGTCTCCGCGTCCCCGCGTCCCCGCGTCCCCGCGCCTGCCTTCCGTCGTCCCTCGTCCGTCGCCCCTTTCATCAGCACCTTATGCGCAGCCTGCGAAGTCGAACGCCAGGATCCGCTCCTCGAAGTCCACCAGGTCCTTGATGTTCTGCAGGAACCACGGGTCGATGCTGGTGATGGAATACACCTGCTCCACCGACCAGCCCTGCTTGAAGGCGTAGCGGATGTAGTAGAGCCGCCCCTGGCACGGCCGGGCGAGCTTGTCGCCCAGGACTTCCAGCGGGATCGGCCAGAGCTGGGCGGCATTCTCCTTCCAGTCGTGCAGGCCCTCGCCGTGGCGGCGGCCCTTGAGCACGGGCACCTTCTGCGGTGAAGTCGACGCCGAGCTGGACGTGGTCGGTCACCCACTCGGGGATGGTCTCGACCGGGCCGCTGGCCTTGCCGGCCCGGATCGTCTGGAGGTACTTGTCGTTGGCGTCCAGGCCCAGGCCGAACCGCTTGATCTCCATCGAGCGGATGCCCTTCTGGAGGGCCTCCTTGAAGGTCCGGCCGATGGTCATGGCCTCGCCGACGCTCTTCATCTGCGTGGTCAGCGTCTCGTCGGCGTCGGGGAACTTCTCGAAGGCCCAGCGCGGGATCTTGACCACGCAGTAGTCGATGGTCGGCTCGAAGCAGGCCGGCGTCTCCTTGGTGATGTCGTTGGGGATCTCGTCCAGGGTGTAGCCGACGGCCAGCTTGGCGGCGATCTTGGCGATGGGGAAGCCGGTGGCCTTGGAGGCCAGGGCCGAACTGCGCGAGACGCGCGGGTTCATCTCGATGACGCACATCCGGCCGGTCTCGGGGTGCACGGCGAACTGGATGTTGGAGCCGCCGGTCTCCACGCCGATCTCGCGGATGATGGCGATGGAGGCGTCGCGCATCCGCTGGTATTCCTTGTCGGTCAGGGTCTGGGCCGGGGCGACGGTGATGGAATCGCCGGTGTGCACGCCCATGGGGTCGAAGTTCTCGATGGAGCAGATGATGACCACGTTGTCCTTCCTGTCGCGCATCACCTCCAGCTCGAACTCCTTCCAGCCCATCACCGACTCCTCGATGAGGATCTCGCTGACGGGCGAGTACTCCAGGCCGCGCTGGGCGATCTCCTCGAACTCCTCCATGTTGCAGGCAGGCCGCTGCCGCTGCCGCCGAGGGTGAAGGCCGGCCGGATCACACAGGGCAGCTCTGACGTCCTCCAGGACCTTGAGGGCCTCCTGGTAGGTGCGGGCCACGCCGCTGCGCGGGACATCCAGGCCGATGTTCTGCATGGCCTTCTTGAACTCGACGCGGCCTTCGGCCTTGTGGATGACGTCGCGCGTCGCGGCGATCAGCTCCACGCCGTGCCTGTCCAGGATGCCCTGGTCGGCTGCCATGACCGCGCAGTTCAGGCCGGTCTGGCCGCCCAGGGTCGGCAGGACGGCGTCGACGGGGGTGCCGAGGGCCCTTTCGCGGGCGATGATCTTGTCGATGGTCTCGGGCGTGACCGGCTCGATGTAGGTGCGGTCGGCGAACTCCGGGTCGGTCATGATGGTGGCCGGGTTGGAGTTGACCAGCACGACGCGATAGCCCTCCTCGCGCAGGGCCTTGCACGCCTGGGTGCCGGAGTAGTCGAACTCGCACGCCTGGCCGATGATGATCGGGCCGCTGCCGATGATCAGGATCGTCTTAATGTCGGTTCGTTTGGGCATGTCACCACATAAGCCGTGTTAGGGCATAGAGTTACGGGCCCCGACTCTCGCATTCGGCAACGACGCGAGGTCCGGACCCCCAGGGTCATTCTAGCAGGACCCGGGCAAATTGGGGCTAGTGTACAGTTGCAAGCCGGATGTGGCAACGGGCAAAGGCAGTCGGACTGCACGATCGGCTGATCGCAGAGGCCGAGCACGCATTTGGCGATACCGGAAGGCGTGCCCAAAGCGGAGTCAAGGGACTCTCGGTCGGCCCCGCTTCTTTCGCTGCGCCGAACTGCTTTCAACTGCGTCTCGCCCATCGGCGGATGCCATCGCCATTGTCGGTGTCATCACGGTCCCAGCTGTCGGTGTCGCCGCCGGCGTCGTCGCCGCTACTGCCCCGCTGTGAACGTCCGGCACCTGGCCACCGTAGCCCGGGCGTCATCGCCGAGCGTCGTGCCTGTCCTGGCACAGCCGAACTGTGGCAAAGTCGGATGCTCGTGCGTGAGCCTCGACATCGCCCTCCTGTCGGATGTCCCCCCACGTCTTGGCAACATGTCTCCTTGCCATGTCTCCTTGTCCCCTCTTTGTCTCCCGAGTGTCGTTCGGCGAGCAGCACCGCGCCGGAGTTGTTGGCGCCACCGTCGGCGAGCTGAAGCGTCAGCCAGGACATCCATAGTCGGCACCAAATACAGTTAGCATTCCTCATCCCACAGGGCCGTTGAACACTGTCGATCATTCAGCCACAGTACGAGTTCTCGGCGCCGGGTACCACAGGGCTCGCGGGGCGTTTCTGGTGACAGACGTATGGCACCGGGAGACAGGTTTACAGAATTCTTGTCACTTTATGTGACTTTGCGCTTGACAAGATATCGGTCGCTGCAGATATTGCTGAGGACGTTGCGGCATCGCGTCGCGGCGTTTCAGTTCCTTGCGTACGTAGTAGACCGTTACGAATCCGTTTCCACCGTTGGCTTATGCAACCCCTGTGCTTTGCGGCGGCAGCGGGATCTCCCGGCCGCCACCGCAAGGCTCTGCCTGGATTACCAGGTTGTTTGCCATCGCCTTGGCGTCGCCATTGTGATCGCGAGCCGGCGCGATGTCGTTGTCTATTTCCCGGGCCGAGGAGGGCCCGGATCACGTTTATGGTCGGGTAGACCCAAATCTAGGAGACAGAGAGTATGACGAGACAAAGATTGCTACTGCTAGTCGTTCCGCTGTTATGCGCAATGCTGCATCCCCCGATTGCCTCGGGGCAGGTGACGATCAACAACCCGTGGATCGTCAACGACCGCGTGGCTGACACGCACAACATCACCACGATGGCGGCCACGTACGTCAAGTCTTACACACCGTCGGGCGTGGTCAGTCCGTCAACGGACGAAGACAAGGCGATCAACATCTACAACAACCAGAAGCGCCGGCTGTATCACTGGGCGGACGAACCGCCGGGCCCCGGCGACATCAACGACCCGACGTACAACCAGAACGTGTTCGGCTGGTGTTTGTGCGGTCGGCACGCGAGCCAGGCCTGCACGATCGTGAAGAATGCCGGGCTCGGGATGCGCAAGATCGGGCTGCCGGGCCACTGGATTTACGAGGTGCAGTATAGCGACAGCACGTGGCACACGTACGACACGATGTGCACGCAGTATGACTTTACGCGTGGGACGCCGCATCACGTGTCCAGTTGCGCCGAGATCAGCGCGGACCACACCCTCATCACGAGCGCGATCGCCGAAGGCCGGGCGTGCCCGGGCCTGCTGCTGTGCGGCGATGACCCAGACGGGTACTGCGGCATGGTGGATCACTGGAGCGACTACGGCGATCCGGGCGTCGTTCCCGCCTGGAACGGCAACATGAACGTTCGGACCGGCGAGGTGTTCTACCGAGGCTGGGACTCGTGGGCCAGCGAGTTCCCCACGCCGCACACGGACGCCGACGGCTACAGCGGCCCGGACTCTCCCTACCACCATGAAGCCAACAAGGATTACAAGGACTACGTTAACATCTTCTACTGGGAGCCCTACCAGCTGACCAGCGCCCAGAGCACGGCTGTCAACATCCCCATGATTCCGACGTACCGGCGGTGGGCGAACGGCACGGACACGATCACGCCGGACTTCCGCAGCGCGGCGTATCAGGCGCTGCTCTATAGCAGCACGAACATCGCGACGTATTATACGGACGGCGTCACCCCGGATCTGCACGCGAACACGACGGGGACGCTGGCTGAGGCGGTGTTCCAGGTCCAGGTTCCGTTCTATCTGACGGACGGGGCGATCAGCGGGACGTTCACGCGGACCAATTCCGGCGACATCACGGCGATCTGCACGTCGCCGGACGGCAGCAGCTGGACGCAGGTGTGGAACAACACGGCGACGGGGCCGACCGTTCTGACCAACTTCAGCCTGCGGAACCAGGTTTTCGGCAACTACAACGTCTTCTACGTCAAGATCCAGGTCCAGTCCACCAATGCCAAGACGGACGCCGGTGTGACCGGCCTGACGTTCAACATCACGTACGAGCACAACAAGGGATCGATGGCCTATCTGGACAACGGCGTCAATCACCTGAGTTTCACCTGTGACAACCCTTCGGCTCTGGGCAGCGGCTACCGCATAAAACTCGACTATAAGTGGAAGGAATATGACGGGTCGGACTGGACGATCGACAAGGCCTACACCAAGTACGTCAGCACCAGCCCGACCAACATCACCCTCGTCACTGGCGGCGCCCAGAGGAAGAGCCTGTGGGACGGCAAGTACTATCCCACCGTTCCGCGCACCGAATACATCCAGATGGCGGTCGTGCCGACCCCGCCTCCGGATACGACCCCCCCGGCGGCGGTTACGAACCTGGCTTGCGGCAGCGCCGGCAGGACCAGCATGCCTTTGACCTGGACCGCCCCTGGCAACGACGGGAGCACGGGTGAAGCGACCGGGTACGACCTGCGTTACAGCACGAGCACGATTACGGCAGGCAACTTCAGTTCGGCCACGCAGGTGGCGAACGTTCCGACGCCGCGTCCCGCGGGCGGGGCGGAGTCCTTCACGGTCACCGGCCTGACGCCCAGCACGACGTACTACTTTGCGATCAAGGCCTATGACGATGCCGGCAACTATGGGGCGATCTCGAACGTGCCGAGCAAGGTCACGATGGCGCTGGATAACCAGGCCCCCAATGCGGTAAGCAACCTGGCGGCGGCGAGCACCGCGACGCTGGGCGCTTTCAACATTACCTGGACGGCCCCGGCCGACAACGGCAACGGCTACGTGGCCACCTACGACCTGCGCTGGTCGACCACGGCGATTACGGCTGGCAACTTCTCCAGCGCGACGCAGATCTCGGGGCTTGGCGCTCCCAAGAGCCCGGGGCAGGGCGAATCGTTCACCACGTCGGGTCTGCCGACCGGCATCACGGTGTACTTCGCGATCAAGTCGGCCGATGACAGCAACAACTGGTCCGCGATCTCGAACGTAGCCAGTGCGTCGAAGATGATCGGCACGATGACGTTCCAGAACGGTTTGAACGGCTACGCGGGCGCCCAGGACACCTATATGGTTGAGGCGAACGCCACGACCAAGTACGATGGTTCGACCATGCTCAAGATCTGCGGCTTTACCAGTCCGAACCGCATGCGTCCCATCGTCAAGTTCGACCTGACCAGCATCCCGATGGGCTCGGTCATCACTCAGGCGACACTGTACGTGTATGCGTACGACGCCACTGACTTGCGAGGGAGCACCGGGTACTACGGTGCCTACCATGTATACACGCCGTGGTCGGCCCCGGCGGTCAGCTGGAACATGCCCTGGGTGGACCATGGCGGTTCCGACTGCGACACGCTGGACGGCCAGACCGCCAAGCAGGGCGTTGCCAACGTCTGGTACGCCATCGACGTGACCAGCCGCGCAGAACTACATCGCCCAGCCGAATAACAACAACGGCTGGACCATCCACTGCACGGACGAGACCCTGCAGAATCAGGACTGGTTCTACGCCTGCGAAGAGACGACCGATACGACCCTCCGGCCGAAGCTGGTCATCAGCGACAACGCCGGGAGTGACACGACCCCGCCGGCGGCGGTGACGAACCTAGCGACGAGCAGTCCGACGAGCAGCAGCATCACGGTCAGTTGGACGGCGCCTGGCGATGACGGGAACACCGGCACGGCTACCACGTACGACATCCGGTATTCGACCAGCACCATCACCGACGCCAACTGGGCGAGCGCCACGCAGGTGTCTGGTGAGCCGGCACCACAAGTCGCGGGCACGAACCAGAACATGACCATCTCCGGGCTCTCATCCAGCACGACGTACTACTTCGCCATGAAGACCGCGGACGAGGTCCCGAACTGGTCCAGTTTGTCCAACGTCGCCACCGGCACCACGTCGGCCCCGCCGGACACCACTCCCCCGGCTGCGGTGACCAACCTGTCGTGCAGCAACATCACCGCGACCAGCGTCCAGCTCAACTGGACGGCCCCGGGCGATGACGGCAACACCGGCACGGCCACCACCTATGACATCCGCTACAGCACCAGCGTCATCAACTCCGGCAACTGGGCCAGCGCGACGCAGGTTTCCGGTGAACCGACACCGCTGGTGGCGGGCACGAACCAGAACATGGTCATCAGCGGCCTGACCGCCGATACCACGTACTATTTTGCGATCGAGACAGCGGACGAGGTGCCGAACTGGTCCGGCCTGTCCAACGTGCCCAGCGCCACACGGTCGACTCGGTGGCGCCGGCGGCAGTCAGCAACCTGTCGATCAGCAACATCACGGCCGGCAGCGTCCAGGCTGAACTGGACCGCTCCGGGCGATAACGGTTCGACCGGCACAGCCACCACGTACGACATCCGGTACAGCACCAGCGTCATCAACTCTGGCAACTGGGCCAGTGCGACGCAGGTGAGCGGCGAACCGACCCCGCTGGTCGCCGGCACGAACCAGAACATGGTCGTCTCCGGCCTGTCCGGCGACACCACCTACTACTTCGCGATCGAGACGGCGGACGAAGTGCCGAACTGGTCGGGCCTGTCGAACGTGCCGAGTGCCAAGACATCGGACACCGTTGCACCGGCGGCGGTAACGAATCTGGCGACGAGCAGTCCGACGACCAGCAGCATCACGCTGACGTGGACCGCTCCGGGCGACAACGGCAGCACGGGGACGGCCACGACGTATGACATCCGGTACAGCACGAGCACGATCAACGCCGGCAACTGGGCCAGCGCGACCCAGGTGACCGGTGAACCGGCGCCGCTGGTAGCGGGCACCAACCAGAACATGGTGATCACGGGCCTCAATCCAAACACGACGTACTACTTCGCGATCGAGACGGCGGATGAGGTGCCGAACTGGTCGGGTCTGTCGAACGTTCCGAGCGGGACCACGGCGGCGGCGCAGAACCGTACGGTCGGTTCGGGTTATACCTACTCGACGGTTCAGGCGGCGCACGATGCCGCGGCGGACTGGGATACCATCCAGATCTACGGCGGCCCGTTTGTCGGCAGTGCCGGCTGGGCGAACATCAGCAAGAACCACCTGACGTTCGTGGGCATGGGCCTGCCCAAGCCGGTGCTGGATGCCAACGGGAGTTGCCTGTCGAGCAAGGGCATCTTCAACATCAGCGGCACCAACACGACGGTGCAGAACCTCGAGTTCAAGAACTGCCGCGTCGCCTCCACCTACAACTCCGCTTGCATCCGCCAGCAGGCTGCGAACCTGACGGTCAGCAACTGCTACTTCCATGACAGCGACATCGGCATCAGCGCCGACAACGTGACCGGCAGCACCATCAGCGTCAGCACCAGCGAGTTCTACAACAACGGCTATGCCGGTACGGCCAGCGGCAACCTCAAGATCGGCGTGGTGGACTCCTTCACGCTGCAGTACTGCTATGTCCACATGGCAGTCGGCGGCGATGAGATCAGGTGTTCCGCCCTGGTAAGCTACCTCCTCTACAACCGCATCACCGATGAGACCGCCACCGACAGCTACGACATCAACTTCGCCGTCGGCGGCACATGCATCGTACTGGGCAACACGATCCAGAAGAGTGCCAACGGCAACGGCACGATGATGCAGTACGGTACGGGCAACGCCGGGACGGATCTGCACGTGGTCAACAACACCTTCGTCAGCAACCGCGGCACCACGACGGGCGTCAACAATGCCTCTTCGACGAACGCCCAGATCCAGAACGACATCTTCCAGGGCGTCAGCACCATCGCCAGCGGGGCCAACACCCAGACCACCAACTGGTCGACGTCCAATGCCTACCTGGCAGATGCGAGCACCTACTACTACGCGCTGACCTCCAGCAGCACCGGCGCGATCGACGCCGGCTCAGCCGCCGGCTCGGTCAACGGCTTCAGCCTGACGCCTGTGTATCAGTACGTCCATCCGTGCATGTCGGAGACCCGGCCGACCCGCGGCACGCTCGACATCGGGGCGTACGAGTACATTCCGACGTTCCAGTACGGCGTGGGCAGTTACACGGGCGTGACCGACAGTTACATGAGCGACCCCAGCCCGACGAACAACTACGGCACGAGCACCAAGTTGTCGGTAACGGGCTACTCGGACCAGGGCGCGAGCATGTACAGGCCGATCATGCGCTTTGACGTATCCAGCATCTCCACGAGCACGACCATCACCAGTGCCAAGCTGTACGTCTACGCCTACGATGCCTCTGCCATCCGTGGCAGCACGGGCTACTACGGGGTCTACCCGCTGACCCGTGGCTTCACCGAGAACCAGGTCACCTGGACCATTGCCGCGACCGGCACGAACTGGACGACCCTCGGCGGCGACTTCGGCACGGTCGACGCCCAGGCCGCCAAGCAGGCTGTGGCCGGGGTCTGGTACGTCTTCGACGTGACCAGCCGCGTCCAGGGCTGGATCACGACCCCCTCGGGCAACTACGGGTTCGTGCTCAAGTGCACGGACGAGAGCGTGCACAACCAGGACAACTTCACCTCATCCAACAACACGGACACCGTACACCGGCCGAAGCTGGTTGTGAACTACTGATGGAAATGATGCGGCGAGGGTTTCGCCGCGCATGAACGTTGCGGGCAAGGGCAGGCCGCTTGTGCCTGCCTTTGCCCCGCTTTTTTCCCATGGGAGAAACGAGCATGAATCGGTACCTGTTCGCAACGGTCTGGGGGATCCTCCTGGCTGCATCCGTACCCGCCGACGCCGCCATCCGTATCGTCCGCACCGGGCAGACGTACGGCAGCGTCCAGGCGGCATTCGACGCCTCGCAGAACGGCGACACCATCGAACTGGACTCAGGGACCTACTATCAGGGGACCGGCTGGGTGTACGTGCACGGCAAGAGCAACATCACCTTCAGCGGCGTCGGCAGCCCCCGCCCGGTCATTGACGCGGGCAACAGCCTCCTTAATTCCAAGGGCATCATCGTCATCGAGACCGACGCCAGCAACATCACCATCCAGAACCTGGAACTCAAGAACACCCGCATGAACATCGGCGCCGGCGGCAATGCCGCCTGCGTCCGCGCGCAGGGCACGGGCCTGACGATGAGCAACTGTTACTGCCACGACTCCGACGCCGGGGTGCTCAACGGCGGCGGGGTGGTCCTGTTCGAGTATTGCGAGTTCAACCACTGCGGCGAGGGCGACGGCCAGAGCCACAACATCTACATGAATACGACCGTCACGACCTTCACCATGCGGTACTGCTGGAGCCACAACTGCTACATGGGGCACGAGGTCAAGACCCGCTCGCCGGTCAACTACATCCTCTACAACCGCATCGGCAATGAGGCCAGCGGCACGGGCAGCTACGAGGTCCAGTGCGCCAACGGCGGCACCAGCTACGTCATCGGCAACCAGATCGAGCAGGATGGCGGCGGCAACAACACGATCATCAACTACGCCAGCGAGGGCTCCAGTCCCGACAATCACCTCTACGTGGTCAACAACACCATCGTCAATAATAACAGTTCCGGCACGTTCGTCTACAACGCCTCTTCGACCGGCGCCCTGCTGGAAAACAACATCTTCCAGGGCAACGGCACGATCCTCTCCGGGGCCGGCACCCAGACCACCAACTGGCCCACCAGCAACGCCTACCTGCTGGACCCGGCGCACTACGACTACCACCTGACCGCCAGTTCCACCGGGGCCATCGACGCCGGCACCACGCCCGGCACGGGCATCAACGGCTTCAACATGAACCCGACCTTGCAGTACGTCCACCCCTGCAACTACCAGACGCGGCCGACCGTCGGCACGATCGACATCGGCGCCTATGAATACAGTTCGGGCGGCGACACGACCCCGCCGGCGGCGGTGACGAACCTAGCGACGAGCAGTCCGACGAGCAGCAGCATCACGGTCAGTTGGACGGCGCCTGGCGATGACGGGAACACCGGGACGGCCACCACGTACGACATCCGGTATTCGACCAGCACCATCAATGACGCCAACTGGGCGAGTGCCACGCAGGTGTCTGGTGAGCCGGCGCCACAGGTCGCGGGCACCAACCAGAACATGACCATCTCCGGGCTCTCATCCAGCACGACGTACTACTTCGCCATGAAGACCGCGGACGAGGTCCCGAACTGGTCCAGTTTGTCCAACGTCGCCACCGGCACCACGTCGGCCCCGGCGGACACCACTCCCCCGGCTGCGGTGACCAACCTGTCGTGCAGCAACATCACCGCGACCAGCGTCCAGCTCAACTGGACCTCCCCGGGCGATGACGGCAACACCGGCACGGCCACCACCTATGACATCCGCTACAGCACCAGCGTCATCAACTCCGGCAACTGGGCCAGCGCGACGCAGGTTTCCGGTGAACCGACACCGCTGGTGGCGGGCACGAACCAGAACATGGTCATCAGCGGCCTGACCGCCGATACCACGTACTATTTTGCGATCGAGACAGCGGACGAGGTGCCGAACTGGTCCGGCCTGTCCAACGTGCCCAGCGCCCACACGGTCGACTCGGTGGCGCCGGCGGCAGTCAGCAACCTGTCGATCAGCAACATCACGGCCGGCAGCGTCCAGCTGAACTGGACCGCTCCGGGCGATAACGGTTCGACCGGCACAGCCACCACGTACGACATCCGGTACAGCACCAGCGTCATCAACTCTGGCAACTGGGCCAGTGCGACGCAGGTGAGCGGCGAACCGACCCCGCTGGTCGCCGGCACGAACCAGAACATGGTCGTCTCCGGCCTGTCCGGCGACACCACCTACTACTTCGCGATCGAGACGGCGGACGAAGTGCCGAACTGGTCGGGCCTGTCGAACGTGCCGAGCGCCAAGACATCGGACACCGTTGCACCGGCGGCGGTAACGAATCTGGCGACGAGCAGTCCGACGACCAGCAGCATCACGCTGACGTGGACCGCTCCGGGCGACAACGGCAGCACGGGGACGGCCACGACGTATGACATCCGGTACAGCACGAGCACGATCAACGCCGGCAACTGGGCCAGCGCGACCCAGGTGACCGGTGAACCGGCGCCGCTGGTAGCGGGCACCAACCAGAACATGGTGATCACGGGCCTCAATCCAAACACGACGTACTACTTCGCGATCGAGACGGCGGATGAGGTGCCGAACTGGTCGGGTCTGTCGAACGTTCCGAGCGGGACCACGGCGGCGGCGCAGAACCGTACGGTCGGTTCGGGTTATACCTACTCGACGGTTCAGGCGGCGCACGATGCCGCGGCGGACTGGGATACCATCCAGATCTACGGCGGCCCGTTTGTCGGCAGTGCCGGCTGGGCGAACATCAGCAAGAACCACCTGACGTTCGTGGGCATGGGCCTGCCCAAGCCGGTGCTCGATGCCAACGGCAGTTGCCTGTCCGGCAAGGGCATCTTCAACATCAGCGGCACCAACACGACGGTACAGAACCTCGAGTTCAAGAACGCCCGGAACACCACGGACAAGAACGCCGGCGGCATCCGCCAGCAGGCTGCAAACCTGACCATCACCAACTGCTACTTCCACGACAACGACGACGGCATCAACGTGGACGACATGACCGGCAGCGCCGTTCTGGTTCAGAACAGCGAGTTCAACCATAACGGTTACGGCGACGGGTACAGCCACAACTTCTACGTCAAGGGCGTGGACACCTTTACCGCCCAGTACTGCTACATTCACAATGCCTACGCCGGTCACGAGCTGAAGACTCGCGCCAAGGTCAACTACATTCTGTACAACCGGATCGGCAACGAGGGCGGCAACGGCAGCTATGAAATCCAGGCCGCCAACGGTGGGACCACCTACATCATTGGCAACCAGATCGAACAAAGTTCGACCGGCAGCAACCCGACGATCATCGACTACGGCAGCGAAGGGTCCAACCCGGACATGCACCTCTACGTGGTCAACAACACCATCGTCAACAACAAGGGCTCGGGCACATTCGTCAACAACGCCAGTTCGACCGGTGCGCTGCTGGAGAACAACATCTTCCAGGGCGCCGGCACCATTCTGACCGGCACCGGCACGCAGACCACGAACTGGGCGACGACCAACGCCTACCTGGCTGACCCAACCACGTACTACTTCCAGCTGACCGCCAGCAGCTCCGGGGCGATCGACGCCGGCACCACGCCCGGCACGGGCGTCAACGGCTTCAACATGAGCCCGACCTACCAGTACGTCCACCCCTGCATGTCGGAGGCCCGGCCGACCCGAGGTACGCTCGACATCGGGGCCTATGAGTACGTTCCGACGTTCCAGTATGGCGTCGCCAGCCTACACCGGCGTGACCGACGACTACCTGAGCGATCCGAACCCCGCCAACAACTACGGCACCAACACCAAGCTGGCTGTCTCGGGCTACGCCGACTCCGGTGCCAACATGTACCGGCCGGTGATCCGCTTCGACCTCTCCAGCATCACCTCCGGCACCACGATCACCAACGCCAAACTGTACGTCTTCGCGTACGACCAGACCGCGTGGCGTGGCAGCAGCGGCTACTACGGCGTCTACCCGTTGACCCGCGGCTTCACCGAGAGCCAGGTCACCTGGACCATCGCCGCTACCGGCACCAACTGGACGACCCCCGGCGGCGACTTCAACGCCACCGCGGACGCCCAGGCTTCCAAGCAGGGCGTGGCCGGCGTCTGGTACGCCTTCGACGTGACCAGCCGCGTCCAGAGCATGGTCAACACCCCCAGCGGCAACTACGGCTGGGTCCTCAAGTGCACGGACGAAACCCTGCACAACCAGGACAACTTCGTCTCCTCGAACAACACCGACTTGGTGCACCGGCCGAAACTGGTCGTGAATTACTGATTCTCCGGGCGACTGACGGACGCGTGCCGCCGCTCGACACGTCGTCTGCCGGTCAGCCGCGGTATCTACCCCCGGCGCCGCGGACCACAGGGTCCGCGGCGCCGGCTGCATTGTCACGCCTCAACGATCATCCCGGCGCGGTCGCTGGTGGCGGGTCGGGAGCTGCAATTCCATGCCCCCGCATCACGCGATCGAAAGGGCTCACCACCAGAGAAGAGACAACTCCTTCGGCTCGACAATGATCATCCCCAGCCGCCAGCACTTGGGACATCGGAACGAGATCACCTCTGGCTGCTTCGGGCTTCTCCCGCTTGAGACCAGCGCCGCCATCTCCTCCAACCTTGTCGTCTGCCGCACGATTTGCACGATCCCCGCCTCCTGCGCCGGCAGAATCCACTGCAGATTCCTCTCGCTGCACGCATCGGCTACTAGCGGATTGGTCGGCAGCTTCCAGCACCGTCTCTCCTTGCCGACAACGGTAACCGGGTCCGGCCACTCCGATGTGCATTCGCAATCCCTGGGGTAGATGGCAAGCCGAGGGTTCCGGTTACATCGTTCTTCCGAAACCACACCTATCGGTTCAGCTACCATGCCCTTGGCCCCTCGCTGCCCTCTGATCTGGTCCCATCGGTGGCGGGTGAAACAGAGATAGGGCTTGTCGTCGGCCCCTACAACAAAGCACGAGGGAAGCGGACCGGGCAGATCGGACCGGCAGACAAAGCGCATGAGCGTCACCGTTGGCTCGTCGCGAAATGAAATCGACCTGTGGCCACATTCGCGGCACTGGGCGCCTTGCGCATCGAAGCCTCTGACTCCGACAAATGTGACCTCGGGCGGCGAGACAAGACTCGTAGTATTCCCGTCTGCCTGACTTCTCCGCAAGCCGAACAGCCTGGAAGGCAAGCCTGGCCCGCTCCTCCGGCAGTAACAGAGTCAGGAAGCGATCAGAGTATACGTATCCGTAGGACGATAAGCAGGCCCAGAAGTCTCGGACGTCGATGCACCCGCCGTCACAGGCAGACTCGTAGCTGCCGATCTGCGCAGGCTGCGACGTACGCTGCCCGATACCGTCTCTGCAGGCACGGCAGATCCCGCCTGCATAGAGACTGTCCAAATGTCCCGTAAGCCATTCGAAGTAGGCCTCGCGCGTCGTCTGGCTCCTGGCATCGCCAAGACCGACGGTGAAGGCACTGTCGCCATGCACCAGGTACAGCTCCGGCTTTAGGAATGCTTCCGTAGCAGCCGACGGCGGCAAGGGCGGGTCGAAAACGAATACCGGCGCCTCTACCGCGTCCAGATCCTCGGCCGCCTGCCACACCGCCTGGGTCAGCGACTCTTCGGCTGACGCCAGGGTATCCCCCTCGCCGAAGACCGTCGGCCGCCCCTTGACCCAAAGCCGATGTCCCGCCCGCGTCCTCTTCCACTTGCACAGAATGACATTGGTATCCAAGCTGTCAATCATGCGTCACCCGTTCGATCGGCAGCTACGAATCCTGCCCACGTCCCCTGACGACAACGTAAAACTCTGACTTCTGCCGCAACGTCCCCGTCAACCCAGGCCTCGCGCAACCTGCCGGACACGCCAACGTCCTAGGCCCGGACGAGGCCCCGGCTCGGCCCGGCGTCGCCCAGCAGCTGCACCGCCAGGATGCTTTCCAGCTTCATGGGTGCGGGGCCATTATGCAGGCAACCCCGCCCATCGCCAGTGCGGGTCTGCCGGACATCCCACCACAGGACATCGAGTCATGCAATCAGCACAGCATATATCCACAATTATCAGATCAGTGACACCCCGCGTGCCGCCGCAGCTCGGCCGGTAACGATAAAACCGCGTTGGCAGTACTGCCAGACGGGGCATTATGAGCCATTGGCGCCTCCACCTGTGTTTTCCGGATGCCAAGTAGCGCCGCGACGCTCGTACCCCGATGATCGCAAACCCTTGACGCCACGGCCGCCAGTACTGATAATCGTCTCTTTTGTACCCCCAGGGATTTCCGCAGTATAAAGTTGCAGAGACACTGCGGGTGTGTCCGGCGGAGTGGACTTAGATGATGGTTGTCGAGCCGTTGCAGTCAGACAGTCCTGGCGCGCTGAAAACCGGCAGTGGGCTGACCGTCCTCGTGCCGGCTTATAATGAAGCGGAATCCATTGCGGACACGATTCGCAGCATCCAGGCGCAGACGCTGCCACCTGATGAGATCATCGTGATAGACGACTTCTCCAGCGATAAGACGGGCCAGATCGCCCAGGCGATGGGCGTGACGGTGATGCGCCCGCCCAAGAACACCGGCTCCAAGGCCGGCGCCCAGAACTTCGCGCTCGACCACGTCGGCACGCCCTACACGATGGCCATCGACGCCGACACCACCCTGGCCCCCGACGCTATCGCCAAGCTCCTGCCCGCCCTGCAGGAGGACACGAACGTCGCCGCCGTCTGCGGCTTTGTCCTGCCCCGATTCGTCAAGACCATCTGGGAGCGCGGCCGGTATATCGAGTACATGTTCGCCTTCACGTTCTTCAAGCCGGTGCAGGACTACTACGAGAAGCCCCTGATCTCCTCGGGATGCTTCTCGGCCTACCGCACGAACGTCCTCAAGGCCGCCGGCGGCTGGTCCATGCGGACGATGGCGGAGGACATGGACCTGACCTGGACGTTCTACCAGAAGGGGCACAAGGTCCGTTTCATCCCGGAGGCGGTCTGCTACCCGATCGAGCCGCACGACTATAATTTCATGAGCAAGCAGCTGAAGCGCTGGTCGCACGGGTTCGTCCAGAACGTGCGGCTGCACTGGCGGGGGATCCTCGATGTCCCCTTCCTGCGGTCGACCATCGCCGTAGCGGTCTGGGACGCCACCATCGCGTCCTTCTGCTACCTGTTTCTGCTGCCGCTGCTGTCGGTACTGGTGAGTCCGTTGTTCCTGTTGGGGTACTTGATCGACGCACCGGCCGTGGTCGTCCCGGTACTCGTCAAAGGCTGGCAAAGAAAAGAGATGGCGCGCACGCTGACAAGCATACCGAGTTTCTTTGTCCTGCGGATCGTCAATGGGCTGTTCATGCTCAAGGCGTTCTGGGACGAGTTTGTCATGCGCAGGCCGCTGAAGGTTTACGAGAAAGGACATTAGAATGACTGCGGGGTTGCCCGGGACCGGCATCGGTGGTCTGTTTTACCTGTTGCTGGTGTTCATGATGCCTTGTCGTGAGTTCTACATGCTCTGCCGCGGGCGCAGCAGCCCGCAGCGCTGGAAGGACATCGGCTTCTACCTGGCGCTCACCGTGGCCATCATCGTCACGACCTACGGCGAGGCGTGGCTGATCAGCAAGGGCGTCACCCGCGTGGCCGTCGGCCTGGGCCTGCCCGTGCCCGGCAACGGCCAGGGATACCGCGTGCTGGCGGCCATGTCGATCCTGATGTCCCTGGGGAGCCTGGCGGCCGTCCTGCTGTCGGTGCATGTGATCCGACTGGCGATGTGGGTGAACCGCCGCCGGCTGAGCCTGCGCACGATGGTCGCCGGACCGATGGCCGGTACGCCTGCCGCCGCCCAGTGATACACGCCCCTGGGCGGTACGGCCTGGGAGATAGCGCTTGATGAGCGAGCCCGAGCTCAAGACGATCGGCGACCTGATGGAGATCGTCCGCGCGGAGGAACGCCCGTTCGCCGACCGCGGCAAGGGCCAGCCCCTCATCTGGTACCGCGGGCACCCCTACCCCAGCTGGGAACTCCAGCCGGCCGTCCTGCGCAAGTGGTTCATCGATCTGGCCGGCCGGGCCGGCGACCTCCTGCCGGCCGAGTTGCGGCAGTTGGACCTGGAGATCACCATCAACCGGGAGTTCCGCCGCAAGGCGGCGTCGCTGTTGCCGGCCGGGGCCAGCGCGGTCGACGTCTACTTCGTCGCCCAGCACCACGGGATGCCGACCCGCCTGCTGGACTGGACGACCAACCCGCTGGCGGCGCTGTTCTTCACGGCGGCCGGCGCACCCGACCGCGACGGCGAGTTGTACATACTGCACCCGCGCGACCTGATCCCGCGAAACCCCGAGACCGGACCGCGGATGTATCCTTCCGACGTCGTCGACATTCGCGATCCCCTGGTCGCCCAGGCCGTCGAGGCCCTCTTCACCGGCGAACGGTGGGTGGAGCACCCCTTCATCCTGCCGATCATGCCCGACCTGCGGACCGGCCGCATGCTCCAGCAGGGGTCCTGCTTCACGATGCACATGTCGCCAGCCGCGGGACCAGCCGGCCGTCCCCCCGAACCCGCCTACTCGATCACGACAGCCAGGAAGTACGTCATCCCGCAGTCAGCCAAGTACGATCTGCTGGTCGACCTTCGCCGGGTGGGCGTGAACTACGCGAGCCTCTTCCTGGACCTGGACAACATCGCGCGGGAGATCCGCGCGGCCTGGGGGATGGCGCCGTCGGCGTAGAACGCCTGACGGTTGGCGTTGCTTTCTTTGCGCATTGGAAGGCGCGTCACAATAACAGATACCCTCGCCTTGAAGGAGACGCCACATGAACGTTGCCAAGGAGTTCCAGGTCAAACCGGGCCGGAAGGTGCACCTGGCCGGACAGGACACCGCCTGTACCGGCAAATTCAAGGACAAGCGGAAGGTGGCCGGCCAGTTGGAGGAGCTCCGCGAGCGGCTCGACCACCTGCAGTACCTGCTCTACGCCGAAAGCCGCCGCAGCGTGCTGATCGTCCTGCAGGCGATGGACACAGCCGGCAAGGACGGCACGATCCGGCACGTGATGGCCGGGCTGAACCCGCAGGGTTGCCGCGTGACGGCCTTTAAGGCCCCGACGCACGAGGAGCTCGCCCACGATTTCCTGTGGCGGATCCACCGCGCGGTGCCGGGCAAGGGCGAGATCGGGATCTTCAACCGCTCGCACTACGAGGACGTGTTGGTCGTGCGCGTCCACGACCTGGTACCCCGGGACGTCTGGTCGAAGCGATACGACCAGATCAACACGTTCGAGGAGTACCTCACCGCCAACGGCGTCCACATCGTCAAGTTCTTCCTGCACATCTCCCGCAAGGAGCAGCTCAAGCGGCTGCGGGCTCGCCTGGAGGACCCGGACCGGCTCTGGAAGTTCAGCGAGAGCGACCTGCCCGAGCGCAAACGCTGGGACGACTACATGGCCGCGTACGAAGACGCCATGACCCGCTGCAGCACGAAGCACTCGCCCTGGTACATCATCCCAGCCGACCACAAGTGGTTCCGCAACCTGGCCGTCGCCCGGATCCTCGTGGAGACGATGGAGGGCCTGGACATGCGGTTCCCCAAGCCGACCATCGACGCGGCGAAAATCCTGAAGGATCTGAAGTGAGTCTTGCCCCTGGCTGGCAATGCGGGGGCATACCAAAGGGCCATGATCTGCCTCTCCTGCGTTGGGCCGGTCGTACATCGCCGCTGCGGCGGCAGCTGTCTCAAATCAACACCCGCCCAGGGCTGTGGGTCAATATGGCACGGCCCTCATGGTGATTGGCGCCTGTTTCCCTGTCAATACACCCGCGAGTCCCGTCACGCCCCGCAGCTGGCACCCGTTGCCGCCAACCGCGGCGCGCGGTACCCTTTTCGGCATCGTCCGGACATCCGATGACTGACTGCCGGCGAAAGGAGTCGATCGATGCGTGATTTGTTTTCCCCGGGCCGATGGCTCGTCCTCATGCTGTCTGCCGCGATGCTCGCCCCCGCGACGCGTGCGCAAACGGCGCCGGTCTCCGGACAAGGCGGCGGTCCCGAGGCGGCTGCACGCCCCGCGCCCGCCCCGACTTCCGCGACCGCTACCCGCCCCGCGCCGACGACCGCGGCGGCTACGACCTCCGCCCCCGCCGAGGTACACGGCCTGCCGATCCTCGACCCCGGCGACGCCGTCCTCGATACCCCCTTCGGCGTGCGATGCCTGCTCTCGGTGGAACAAGCTTCAGGCGGCCATCCAGGACGGCCCGGCCGCGGGGTTGCAGACTCGACCTGTCGGGCGTAACGCGCCTCCTCGATGGCAGCGCCATCCGCCCGGCTGATATCTACGGCTCGGCGTACGTCGGCCTGCACCCGCCGGACGACGCGGGCATCGTCTACACGTACAAACGATTCCCCGCGGCGGCCCGCATCCAGGCCGGCAAGGTCCTCCTGCCGGTGGCGGACCTGCTCGCCACGCTCCCAGCCGCCAAGCGCCCCGACCGCGGGCGGATCGTCATCCGTCTGGACCTCCACCAGTCCCGCGAGGGCGCCGACCGCGCGCTGGGCGTCTACGACACCTTCAGCGGCTTCGCCCGCCAGGAGGGGGCTTGCAAGCGAGTGCCCTGTCTGCTCGACGGGCCATTCCTGGGCCGCCTCACCAGCGACGCCTTCGGCTCGGCGGTCATCACTTTCACAACCACTGACGCGGTCCAGGCGACGGTCGTCGTCGACGGCAAGCAGACCTTCCCGGAACCCGCCCCAGCCATCCGCCACGAGATCGCCCTGACCGACCTCAAGCCCGGACACCAACTCACCTACCGCGTGGACCTGGCCGGCGGGATCGGCACGAGGGACTACTCGTTCGGCCTGGCACCGCCTCGCGGCGTGAGCTCGGCCATATTCGCGTTCGTCGGCGGCTGCGGCGCCGCCCCGGGCGGCGGGGCCAACGACTGGATGGGCATCAACGTCGCGGCCGCAGAGGCCACGCTCCATCAGGCCCAGCGTCTCGGGGCCGAGTTCGTCATTGCCGGCGGCAACCTCGTCAGCGGGAGGACCTCCCAGCCGCAGGACCTGCGCATGCAGCCGGCCGCCTGGAAGCAGGCGGCCCAGCCCTACGGGTGCTCCCGCCCCATCTTCACCCTCATGGGCGCCGGCGAGTCGCTGCTCCGCGCGGCCCGCTCCCCCGCCGGAGAGGTCCTGATGGACCCCTGGCCCTATCCGACTGCCAGCGCCGAGTCGATCTTTGCCGAGGCCTTCGCCAATCCGCTGAACGGACCGGCGACGGCCGACCCGCGAAGGCCCTCCTACCGCAACAGCGTCTACTCGTTCCAGCACGGGCCGGTCCGGTTCATTCTGCCTCAATAACAGTTATTGGTACTCCAGCGACCCGAAGGTCTACGGCGGCTGCCCCGAGGGCTACATCATGCCCGACCAGATGGCCTGGCTCAAGCAGGAGTTGACCGCCGCGGAGGAGGACGCCACCGTCAAGTTCAGCCTCGTCTTCCTCGCCGAGCCGGTCCTGCCCAACGGCGGGACCCTTTCCGGGGGCATGTGGGCCGGCGGGAACAACGCCCTTCGGCCGTACCAGGTCGACGCCGCCACGGGCCGCCTGCAGCCGGCGGGCCCCGGCCTGCTCGAGATGCGCAACGAGTTCCTGCGGGCGGCGGACCGCCCCCGCAAACTGGGGGCAGTGATCTCCAGCGGCGGGCATGCTTACCACCGCATGCTCGTGGGCAACCAGGTGCCGGTGGGCGATCCGGCTCGCGATGACAAGGCCGGCACGGGCCGCCTCAAGCCCGATCCGTCCCCCCTGACCGACCTGGAGCACCCGACGTGGTACATCGTCTCGGGCGGGGCCGCCATGCCGCTGGACGCGGAGCAGGTCACGCCGTGGAACGAGTTCTGGAAACTCGTCGAGAAGATCGACTCGCCCAAGCCGCTAGACAAGCGCCGCTACCGCTACACGGCCCAGGAAACCATCCTCCTGTTCACGACCGTGGGCGACGTTCTGACCCTGCAGGCATATACACCGTACGGCGACCTCATCGAGAGGATCAACGACCTGGTCAAGTACAAGCGGGAGACGCCCCGAACCAAGTGCTGCGAGGATTGACCGGCGGGCGCAGCCAATTCGTCCGCGGATCGCTACAATGGATGGTTCGTACGAGTCGCCGGCTCGCGGCAGCCGGCGGCCGCCTCGACGGTTTGTCTTGCCGCACAACGGCCTATGGGGCCGACGGAAGCGGTACGAATGTCAATGCCCAGGAGATCCACCCGGCAGGTCAAGGTCAAGGGCGTGGCCATCGGCGGCAACGCCCCCGTCACCGTCCAGAGCATGACCAGCACTCATACCCATGATGTCGACGCGACGCTGCAGCAAATCCGCGCGCTGGCCGCGGCCGGGGCGGACCTGGTCCGAGTGGCTGTACCCGCCAAGGCCGATACCGACGCCCTCCGCCGGATCGTGCCCGACTCGCCCGTGCCCATCATCGCGGACGTGCACTTCGAGGTGCAGCGGGCCCTGGAGGCCGTCGAGGCCGGCGCCGCCAAGATCCGCCTGAACCCCGGGACCCTCAGCGAGCAGTCCAAGGCCCTCAAGGTCATCGCGGCCTGCCAGGAGCGGTCCGTCCCCATCCGCATCGGCGTCAACGAGGGCAGCGCCGTCGACCGCTACGACGCCGAGAAACGCTCGCAGCACGAGCAGATGCTGGCTGGCGATCGGCGCGCCGGTCTCGTGCGGATCATGGTGGATCGCCTGACGGAATATGTCCGCCTCTTCGAGGGCCATGGCTTCAGCAACCTGGTGCTGGCGGCCAAGAGCCCCGATCCCCTGATTGTTATCGATGCCTACCGCGCCCTGTCCAAGACCTTCGACTATCCCCTGCACCTGGGGGTCACGCACGCCGGACCGCCCTCCACGGGGCGGATCCGCTCCATCGCCGCGCTGTCGGCCCTGCTGGCCGGCGGCATCGGCGACACCGTACGGATCAGCTACGCAGCCGACCCGGTCCACGAAGTCGAAGATGCCGTGGAACTGCTGCAGTGCCTGGGCCTGCGGCGCCGCGTGCGGCCCGAACTGATCGCCTGCCCGACCTGCGGGAGGATCGAGGTGGACCTGCTGGCAATCGTCGAGGAGGTACGGCAGCGCCTGGCCCAGATCCAGGCCCCGATCAAGGTGGCGGTGATGGGCTGCGTGGTCAACGGCCCGGGCGAGGCCGAGGGGGCCGACGTGGCGCTCTTTGCCGGCAAGGGCAAGGCGGTCATCTGCGTGGCCGGCAAGCAGGTCCGGACGGTCGGCGAGGCAGAAATGCTCGATGCGCTCATGGACGAGGTCAGGAAGTACGCGGATTCGCTGTAGCGGTCCCTCGTAGGCCGCAGTCGTGTAGGGTGGGCGCCGCCGCCAACTCGGTGGGACCCCTCGGGCAAATCGTTACGACAACAACTGCAAGATTCCTCGGGCCTGGAGCGTGTTGTCCACGCACTGCCTCGTCCCTGCCCTCGGAATGAAAACGAGTTGCCGGGTGCCACGGTTCTGTGGACCGCGAAGCGCTCCCCGGGGCCGTGCTCCTCCCCACGCGATAAACGATCTGGACGAATCCGACCTGCTACTTCTCGGGCTGCGACTCCCCTGAGGCTCCCTGCCCATCGCCGGCAGACTCCGGCGTGTTCGCGCCGTCCGCCGCCGGCTTCTCGGGCGCCGGCGCGTCGGGCGCAGCCTTTTCCGCCGTCGCCTCGTCCTTCTCCCCGTTCTCTTCCTTGATCACGCGGGCGACGGCCACCACCCGGTCGCCTTCGTCCACGCGGATCAGGCGGACGCCCTGCGTCGCCCGGCCGATCTCCCGCAGCTCGCTCACCGAGGTCCGCAGCATCTGGGCCGACTGCGTGATCATGACCAATTCGTTGTCGTCGTCGACCGCCTTGAGCGCAACCACCTTGCCGTTGCGCTCCGTGACCTTGATGTTGATCACGCCCTTGCCGCCACGCCGCGTCAGGCGGTACTCCTCGATCGCCGTCTTCTTGCCGAAGCCGCCCTCGCAGACGGTCAGCAGGTCCTGGCCCGGCCGGGCGACCGCCATGTCCACCACCACGTCGTCATCGACCAGGTTCACCCCGCGAACACCCGTGGCGCCGCGACCCATCGGCCGCACGTCCGGCTCCTCGAACCGCACGGCCTGCCCCTGGCGCGTGGCCAGCACGATCTGGTCCTGCCCGCTGGTCAGGTCGACGCCCACCAGCGTGTCGCCCTCGTCGAGGTTGATGGCGATGATCCCGTCGGCCCGCGGACGGCTGTAGGCCTCCAACGGCGTCTTCTTGACCGTGCCCTTGGCGGTGGCGAAGAAGACGTAGCGGGTCTCGTCGAACTTGTCGACGGCCATCACCTTGGTCAGCGCCTCACCCTCGTGCATGCTGAGGATGTTGGCCAGCGCCCGGCCCCTCGCCGCCCGCTGCATCTCGGGGATCTCGTAGACCTTCAGCCAGTAGCACCGGCCGTTGTTGGTGAAGAACAGCAGGTAGTCGTGCGTGCTGGCGATGAAGAGGTGCTCGACGAAGTCTCCCTCCTTGGCGTCGATCCCGCGGACGCCCTTGCCGCCTCGGCCCTGCGCGCGGTACTCGTCCAGGGTGGTCCGCTTGATGTAGCCGGCGTGGCTGATCGTCACCGCCACCTGCTCCTGCGGGATGATGTCCTCGGGCCGCAGGTTCAGATCGACGTTGAGGATCTGCGTGCGGCGCTTGTCGCCGAACTTCTCTTTCAGCTCGTACATGTCCTCGCGGATGATGTCCAGGATCAGGTTCTCATCGGCCAGGATCCGCTCGTACCCGGCGATCTGCTCCAGCAACTCGCTGTATTCCTTCGCGAGCTTCTCGATCTCCAGCCCCGTCAGCCGCTGCAGCTGCATCGCCAGGATCGCCTCGGCCTGCGCAGCGGACAGGTGCTGGTCCGACGAGGTCACCTTCCGGATGAACTCCGCCGGCAGCAGCTTCTCCAGCGTCTGCCGCTCCGATAGCCGCAGGGCCTTGGCCATCAGGCCGCGCTTCGCCTCGGCCGGATCGGCCGAATGGCGGATGATCCGGATGATCTCGTCGATGTCCCCCAGGGCCAGGATCAGGCCTTCCAGGATGTGTGCGCGGTGCTGGGCCTTGTCCAGCAGGAACTGCGTCCGCCGGCGGATCACCTCGCAGCGGTGGTCGACGTACAGCTGGACGAGGTCCTTGAAGCCCAGGGTCCGCGGCTGGCCCCGCGTCAGGGCGATGTTGTTGATCACGAAGGTCATCTGCAGCGGCGTGTGGTGGTAGAGCTGGTTGATGACCACGTCCGGGTCGGCGTCGCGCTTCAGCTCGATCACCAGCCGCACCGCGTGCTGACGGCCCGACTCGTCGCGGATGTCGCTGACGTCCGGGATCAGCTGCCTCTTGACCGCGTCGACCACGCGCGTGGTGATCGTGTTCTTGAGGATCTGGTACGGGATCTCGTCGATGACGACGCGTGCCCGCCCCTGCTTGGTCTCCTCCACGTGCAGCTTCGCGCGGACGGTGAGGTTGCCCCGGCCGGTCGCGTAGGCCTGGCGAACGGCGTCGTGGTTGCAGATGATCCCACCGGTAGGGAAGTCCGGCCCCGGCACGATCTTGAGCAGTTCCTCGACCGAGATGTCCTGGTTGTTGAGGTAGCCGATGATGGCGTCGCATACCTCGTTGAGGTTGTTCGGCGGGATGCTCGTGGACATGCCCACCGCGATGCCCGTCGAGCCGTTGACCAGCAGGTTGGGGAACTTGCTCGGCAGGATGATCGGCTCGGTCCGCGTCTCGTCGTAGTTCGCCTGAAAGTCGACCGTGTTCAGGTCCAGGTCGACCAGCATCTCCTCGGCCGGGCTGGCCATCCGCGCCTCGGTGTACCGCATGGCCGCGGGCGGGTCGCCGTCGATCGAGCCGAAGTTGCCCTGCGGGTGGATCAACGGGTAGCGGAGGTTCCAGTCCTGGGCCAGCCGGACCAGGGTCGGATAGATCGTCTGATCGCCGTGCGGGTGGTAGTTGCCTGACGTGTCGCCGACGATCTTGGCGCACTTGCGGTGCTGGGCACGGGGGCCGAGGTTCAGATCGTGCATCGCCACGAGGATGCGGCGCTGCGAGGGCTTCAGGCCGTCGCGGGCGTCCGGCAGGGCACGATCCATGATCGTGCTCATGGCGTACGTCAGGTACGACTCCTGCATCTCGTCCGTGATCAACTGCTCGCGGATCAGGCCGTCCGTCGGCGAAATCGCCGGCTGGTCCTCCGCGCCTGTCTCCTGGTTGTTCAATTCATCGCTCATAACAGTCGAGTGTCGAGCCTCAATCTCCGGTGTTCGGGTCCATCGGGTACAACAAGAGGCCCCGACTTCGGGACCTCAGGTGACCAACCATCATCTGGTCCGACCACTTTGCCATCGCACGGCCCCACCTGTCCAATCCGCTACGGCAGGCGCAAGCCACAGGCTATTGGTCGCGAGCCGGTTAAGGCGCCTGGCCGGGGCCACGGGCCAAGACGAATATTGTATTCCGAATCCCCCCTGTTCGCCAGTCGCACGAGCTCTACCGGTGCAACTCTATCCCTGCACTTTCGCAGCCGTCGCAATGTTCCGCAGCAGCATCGCAACCGTAACCGGCCCAACGCCTCCCGGCACCGGCGTGATGAAGCCAGCCACCTCGCTAGCGGCGGCATAGTCCACATCGCCGACCGTGCGGGTCTGGTCCTTGCCATCCGGCCCCTTTTCCGTCACTTGGTTGATGCCCACGTCAACGACCACCGCGCCAGGCTTGATGTAGTCAGCGGTCACGATCCCCGGCCGGCCCGCGGCCACGAACAGGAAATCGGCCTGCCTGGCAATGCCCGGCAGGTCCTTTGTCCGCGTGTGGCAGACGGTTACGGTGCAGTGCGCGTCGATCAGCATGAGCGCCAGGGGCTTACCAACGACTACCGACCGTCCTATAATCACGGCCTTGGCCCCCTCCATTGGGCGTTTCGACATCCGGGCGAGCTCAAAAGCGGCCGCTGGTGTCGATGGCAGTAGCGCACTTTGCCGGTGCAAAAGCAGTCCCAGACTGGTCGGGCCGGTCGCTTCGACATCCTTTTGCGGCAGGACCCGGCCCTGCACCGCCATCTGGTCGACCCCCTTGGGCAACGGCACCTGGACCATGATGCCGGTGACAGCCGGGTCGGCGTTGAGCCTGTCGACCATGGCGAGCAGGTCGGCCTGTGAGCTGGTGGCTGGCGCTGTCAGCAACTCAAAGTCGATCCCGACGTTAGCACAGGCCTTCTTTTGCGAGCCGGCATAGAGGTTCGCCCCCGCATCGTCGGTGGCCAGCAGGACGACCAGCTTGGGTCGCCGGCCGAGCCGGTTGACGATCGCCTCCACCTGGGCGGTCACGTCCTGGCGGATCTGGCCGGCTGAGCTGCTTGCCGTCAAGGATAGTCGCTGCCATAGTGCTCTCCTGCCGTGTGTTCGGCGAGCCAAGGACTTGGCTTGCGGTAAGATGCGGATTATAAGCGAGGGGTGGTCCGTTGTCAGTTGTCCGCGGTCCGTTGCGAACGACAGAGACGGACAACTTCGGATGCCACGCCTGCGGCGTTTGCAGGCGTGCCATTGCCACGGCAAAGACGCGTTCGTCCAAGAGGAGCTGCCACGCGATGTCCAAAAAAGTTGCCAAACCCTTGTGGCAGGGCCGACTCATCCAGACCCCAGCCGAGCTGACGCAGCAGTTCGTCGAGTCCCTATCCGTCGACCAGCGATTCTGGAAACACGACATCGCCGGCAGCATCGCCCACGCCAGGATGCTCCGCCAGGTCGGACTCATCAGCCGCCAGGACCTCAAGGCGATCGAGAAGGGCATGACAGCCATCGCCGCGGACATCCAGGCCGGCCGATTCCGGTTCAACGTGGCTGACGGTGACATCCACATGGCCATCGAAGCCGAACTGACCCGCCGGATCGGCGAGCCGGGCAAGCGGCTGCACACCGCCCGGTCCCGCAACGATCAGGTGGCCGTGGACCTGCGGCTGTGGCTGCGCGACGCGGTCGACCTGGTGCTGGTCCCAGCCGTCCGCGACCTGCAGGCGGCCCTGCTGCGAATGGCGACCCGCCAGGGCCTGGCTGTGATGCCGGGCTACACGCACATGCAGCGGGCCCAGCCGATCCTGGCCGGGGCCTACCTGCTGAACTTCGTAGAGGGGCTCGACCGCGACGCGAGCCGGTTTGAGGACCTCCGCAAGCGGCTGAACCTCTCCCCACTGGGCAGCGGCGCCCTGGCGGGTTCCACCCTGCCCATCGACCGCGACGCAACCGCCCGGACGCTCGGCTTTGCCGGCATCACGGCAAACAGCATCGACGCCGTCAGCGACCGCGACCCGGCGGCCGAGTACGTCTTCGCCTGCAGTTTGCTCTCGGCCCGGCTGTCGCGGATGGCCAACGACTGGGTCCTGTTCTGCTCGCAGGAGTTCCAGTTCCTGAGGATCGACGACGCCTACTGCACGGGCTCGTCCATGATGCCCCAGAAGCGCAACCCCGACCTGCTGGAGCTCATCCGGGGCCGCACCGGGCGGGCCTACGGGGCGCTGGTGGCCCTGATGACGATCATCAAGGGCCTGCCCACGGGCTACAACAGCGACCTGCAGGAGGACAAGTACAACCTCTTTTCCGCGCACGACTCGACGCTCCTGTGCCTGCAGGTAGCTGCCGAGGTGGTCGATCACAGCCGGTTCCGCGAGGACAAGCTCCTGGCGGCCTGCGAGGGGGGTTTCCTCGACGCAACCGCCCTGGCGGAGTATCTCGTCAGCAAGAGGATGCCGTTCCGCCAGGCGCACGAGGTGGTCGGCCACCTGGTGGCCGAGGCAGAGAAGCAGGGCAAGCAGCTGCGGGACCTGCCGCTGGAGCAGCTCCGCGCAGCCAGCCACGCGATCGGCAAGGACGTATACGGCTGGCTGGGGGCCGAGAACGTGGTCAAGCGGTACGCCAGCAAGGGGTCGGCGGGGGTACAATCGTTCAGGAGCGAACTGAGAGCCTGGAAGAAGAATCTGAGCCTGTAGCCTGAGCGATTGACTTGCTTTGGGCGGGTTTGGATAATCATCTGTTGACATGGCGGGTCTGAGAGTCGCCGGCGGCAGGCACGAGGCCGAACCAGATGATGGAGTTTGATGAGAGCCAGGTGCTGACCACCGTCCGGGACCGGCTCATCGAGCACTTCCGGCCCCTCAAGATCATTCTCTTCGGATCGCGCTCGCGGGGACAGGCCCGGCCTGACAGCGACTGGGACCTCCTGATCGTTCTGCCCGACGCCCCGGACAAACGCGGCCTGGCCATTGCGATGCGACGGCTGCTGCACGACCTGCCGGTCGGCAAAGACATTCTGGTGACTACCCCCGAGGAGATCGTCCGTCGCGGCAATCTTATCGGCACGCTTCTGCGACCTGCCCTGCAGGAAGGCAAGGTGCTCTTTGCCCGGGACAGATTCTGAGGACGAAGATGCCGACGATATTGATGATCCTGGGCTGGAGGTTCTTCTTCTACGCAAACGAACGGCAAGAGCCCCCTCACGTTCATTGCCGCAAGGCTGACTCGGAGGCAAAGTATTGGCTCGATGTCGAGGAGTTTGAGGCCATTGAAGCACACGCGTACAACATGAGTCCCGCGGACAAAAGAACGGTCCGCCGCATCATCTTCGAGCATTTTGACTACATCGTCGCGGAATGGCGAAGATTCCAGGAGCAGAAGAATGGATAGGGCGCACGATATCCAGCACGTGTCGGTATCTGGCACGTCCTTGCACCTGCGAGTGGACGACAAGGAATACCGGATCGATGTCACCCATGTCTCGCAACGGTTGCGCAGCGCAACCCAGGACCAAAGGGAGAACTTCGAGGTATCCCCAGCGGGCTACGGGATCCACTGGCCGGACGTGGATGAGGACTTGTCCATCGACGGCCTGATCGGCGTGAAGCACATGCCGCCATTTGCCGGCCGCGAACACTAGCGTACCACGCGACCACAGACGGGTCGCCCTTGTGACCGCCGGAAAACACGAATCTGTGCCCTGGGCCCGACCATGAGCGACGAATTCGCCTTCATCGACTGGATTCGCCAGCGGACGCATCCCAGGGATGCCCGCATCGCCATCGGCATCGGTGACGATATGGCCGCGGTCCGCTGGTCCAGCGGAATGGTGCTGGTCACCTGCGACATCCGCCTGGACACCGTCCACTTCATCTGGACCGAGCACGGGCCGGACCTCGTCGGCCGCAAGGCCATCGCCTGCGGCCTGAGCGACTGCGCCGCCATGGCTGCCCTGCCACGCGCGGCGGTCATCAGCGTCGCCCTCAACAAGAACGTCGCGATGGACCAGGCCAAGGTGCTGGCGGCGTCGATGATCGACACGGCCCGGGCGTACGGCTGCGAGATCGTCGGCGGGGACACCACGGCCTGGAAGGGCCCGACCGCGATCGACGTAACGATGCTCGGCGAGGTGCCCGACAACCGCCAGCCGATCACCCGGGCCGGGGCGAGGATAGGCGACGCGGTGTACGTGACGGGGAAGCTGGGCGGGTCGATCCTGGGCCGTCACATGACCTTCGAGCCGCGGGTGCACCTGGCGCAGGAGCTGGCCGGCACGGGCTGCATCCACGCGATGATCGACATCAGCGACGGCCTGGCCGGCGACCTGGGCCACATCTGCCGGGAGAGCAATTGCGGCGCGGTGCTGGAGCGGGACCTGCTGGAGCGGACGATCCACGAGGACGCCCGCTACCTGAGCCAGCGCGACAAGGTCAGCCCCCTGGACCACGCCCTGCACGACGGCGAGGACTTCGAACTGGCCCTGGCCGGCGACCCGCGAGGCCTGGAGCCGCTGGTAACAGCCGGCAAGCTGCTGCGGATCGGCCAGATCACGGCGGAGCCGGGCATCCAGATCCGCCACGCCGGCCAGGACGAGCCGATGCCGCCGGGGGGGTGGAGGCATAGGTTCGGAGGCGGCGGCTAAAGCCTTGGTAAGGTCCCCTTTACTAATGTCCCACACTAGGCAAGGTTTCTTTACTAGGAAATGTCTTTCGGAAAACAGGAACTGACCGTCCATGCTGTGGGGAACCGGTACTGCAACGACACTCCGCCGGATTGTCCTCGGCCTGCTCGTAGCCGGGTCCCTGCTGTTTGCCTGGACCATGTGCGTGCCACACACACGGCAGATCGACGCACCCGTCTCTCTTGCCCAGGCGGAGGGCTGCCCCATTCCGCTTCCTCCGACCGCGCGGAACATCCGTTACCGCTTACGCCGTCAGTGGATCGAACTGGACGAAACCGTGAGATTTGAGGCCCCCGTGGACGTCTGTATCGCCCATGCCGACACTGTCATCAAGGCATGCCAGGCAAGATTTGGCTCGGAATATCCCGTGGAACAGAAGACGCTGGCCAAGATGCACCCGCCGGAGGGCGCCATGAACTCTTACCGGTCCAGCTCTCCGGCGTGGTTCGACGTTTGGAACATCGTCAATGGCTTGGAGGCGGGTGGAGGCGGGACATTGCGGCCAAAGATCTGGATCGACACCGATCGTGGGGTGTTCTACTATCAGCTTACGGATTAACATGGGTGCAAACCCGAAGTTCCGTGACTATGACAAACAAGCCTGAGCACGATCTCTATTCCGCTCACGCGTCCAGGCAGCCCAGTTCCCACCGAGAGCTGGCCTTGGCCACCTCCTCACCCGAAGGGACAATCCGCCTGGGCGCCGCCATCGGCCATCTCTGCGAACCCAACACCGTCATCGCCCTGCAGGGACCCCTCGGGGCCGGCAAGACCCAGATCACCAAGGGCATCGCCGAGGGCCTAGGCATCCCCAGCCGCCGCGTCACCAGCCCCACCTTCGTCCTGGAGCAGGAATACGACGGCCGGCTCAAGCTCCGCCACCTGGACGCCTACCGCCTGACCGGGCCGTCCGACCTCTGGGACATCGGCATCGACGAGATGTGCAAGGCCGGCGGCGTGGTCGTGCTGGAATGGCCGGAACGGGCCGAGGGGGCCCTGCCAGCTGATACGCTTTGGGTCCAGATGGAACCCACGGGGGAGCAATCCAGACAGGTGCGGTTCACCTCCAACGGCCCGCGGTCGGCGAAACTGCTGGAAAGGCTGCGAAAAGCAGTTGACGCGGAAGCCTTCTGAGGGCAAAGTTATCTCTTTGCGGTTTGGGTCGTGCGTCGCGGGAGCCTGGAAGACGCCCGCAAGAGACGACGCGGACCCCCTGGCAGCAAAGAGGCCCGAGGCGTGGAAGAAGCGATCAAAAAAGCCGAAGTGTTGACCGAGGCCCTGCCCTACATCCAGAAGTACTACGACCGCATCGTGGTCGTCAAGATGGGCGGCTCGCTCATGGATGACCGCGACGCCGAGCGGCAGCTCCTCCGCGACGTGGTCTTCATGAACTACGTCGGCATGCAGCCGATCATCGTCCACGGCGGCGGCAAGGAGATCAACGCCGCCATGAGCGAGGCCGGCCTCGAACCCCACTTCGTCGAGGGTCTCCGTTACACCGACGAACGGACGCTGGCCATCGCCGAGCATGTCCTGTGCAGCCAGATCAACAAGCGCCTGGTGGCGGGCCTGCAGGAGTTCGGCTGCAATGCCATCGGCCTGCACAGCCTGTCGAGTGCGTGCTCTTCGCCGAGCGGATGTTCCTGGAAGGCAACGATGACCGCCGCATCGACATCGGCTTTGTCGGCAAGGTCATCGACGTCAACGCCCAGGTCCTGCGGCTGCTGGTCCAGGCCGACACGATCCCGGTGATCGCCCCGATCGCCCGCGACCGCACCGGAGGCCGGCTCAACATCAACGCGGACCTGGCAGCCGGCGAGGTGGCCGCCGCCCTGCGGGCCGAGAAGCTCGTGATGCTGTCGGACACGCACGGCATCCGGGCGAACCTGAAGGACCCGAACAGTTACTTCCCGTCGCTGACCCGCGGCCGGGTCGAGCAGCTCGTCAAGGAAGGCGTGATCACCAAGGGCATGCTGCCGAAGGTCCAGGCGTGCCTGCGGGCCCTGGAGGCCGGCGTGGGCAAGGCCCACATCATCGACGGCCGATTCGCCCACTCCCTGCTGCTGGAGATCTTCACGGACAAGGGCGTGGGCACGGAGATCCAGAGCCAGGAGATGCCGGGGAAGTAGAACGGCGGTTAATGGCTGATTGCTACTGGTTAATGGCGACAACTACCCATGGTGCCCGTGCCATTGTCGTTACAATTAACAATTAACGATTGACGATTAACGATTGTCAGCGAACGCGTTACCAGAGAAGACCGGAGTACTGAATGATGGAACAAGACCAGGTGAACACGCAAACGGTGCTCGATCAGTTCGCCCACTACGTCATCGGCAACTACTTCCGCCTGCCGATCGTCGTCACCCGCGCCGAGGGCGCCTACTTCTGGGACTCCGACGGCAAGAGATACCTCGACCTGTTCCCGGGCTGGGGCTGCAGTCTGCTGGGCCACTGCCACCCGCGCGTGGTCGCAGCCATTCAGAAGCAGGCCGCCCGGCTCATCCACGTGGACAACACCTTCCACAGCGTGCCCCAGGGGCAGCTGGCTAAGATGATTGCTACGCGCTCCTTCGGCGGCAAATCCTTCTTCGCCAACAGCGGCGCCGAGGCCAACGAGGCCGCCATCAAGCTCGCCCGACGCGCCACCCCCGACGGCCGCTACAAGATCATCACGATGGAAAAGTCCTTCCACGGCCGAACGTACGGCGCGATGTCCGCAACGGCCCAGGCCAAGATCCACATCGGCCACGAGCCGCTCGTGCCGGGCTTCGTGTACGTGCCATTCGGCGACATCGACGCCGTCCGCAAGGCCGTCGACAGCGAGACAGCCGCCATCATGCTCGAGCCGATCCAGGGCGAGGGCGGCGTCCGCATGCCGCCGCCGGGTTATCTTGCTGGGCTGCGAGAGCTGTGCGATGCCAACCACATGGTGCTGATCTTCGACGAGGTCCAGACGGGCCTGGGCCGCACGGGCAAGTGGTTCGGCTACCAGCAGTGGGACGTCGTTCCGGACATCATGACGCTCGCCAAGAGCCTGGCCGGCGGCGGGCCCATGGGCGCGATGGTCGCCAAGCCCGAGGTCGCCGCCAAGATGACCCCCGGCTCGCATGCCAGCACCTACGGCGGCAACGCCCTGATGGCCGCGGCGGCGGTCGCCTCCATCGAGGCCATCGAGGCCGATGGGCTGCTGCAGCGGACCGTCGAGATGGGCGAGTACATCGTGGCCAAGGCGAAAGTCTTCGGCGAGAAGACCGGGGTGGTCCATGACGTCCGCGGCCTTGGCGCGATGATCGGCATCGAACTGGAGATCCCAGCCGGCCCCGTCGCCGACGCCGCCCTCAAGCAGGGCCTGCGGGTCAACGCCACCCAGGACGTGGTGCTGCGGCTCCTGCCGGCCATGGTGACCACCAACCAGCAGATCGACGAGGCGTTCGAGATCCTGACCGGGATCGTCGCCAGCCAGGCACAGGAGGCCAACCGGTGAAGTCGACAACCAAGCTGCTCAACGGCCTGAAGAACTTCATCTGCACCAGCGACCTCAGCAGCGAGCAGGTCTACGCCATGCTGCAGTACGCGATCGTCCAGAAGGCCCAGGCCAAGGCCGGGCGACTCGCCCCCACGCTGTCCCGCAAGATGCTGGCGATGATCTTCGAGAAGCCCTCCCTGCGGACGAGGGTCAGCTTCGAGGTGGGCATGGCGCAGCTCGGCGGCCACGCGGTCAACCTCGACCAGAAGGACATCGGCCTTGGCAAGCGAGAGAGCGTCGAGGACGTCGCCCGCGTGCTCGGCCGGATGTGCGACATCATTATGGCCCGCACCTTCTCGCAGGAGGCGGTCGACAAACTCGCGAAGTACTCCGGCGTGCCGGTGATCAACGGCCTGACGGACTACCTGCACCCCTGCCAGGCGATGGCGGACATCATGACGGTGCTGGAGAACTTCGGGAAGGTCGCGGGGTTGACGCTGGCGTTTGTGGGCGACGGCAACAACGTCGCCCGGTCGCTGGCGATGGTATGCGCGCAGCTCGGCATGAACTTCGTGCTGACCTGCCCGCCCAAGTACGAGTTGGAGCAGTTCTGGCTGGACCGCTGCCAGCAGGTGGCCGGCAGCCGGGGCAAGATCGAGATGATCGTCGGCGATGCGAAGAAGGCCGTCGCGTCCGCGCAGGTCATCTACACCGACACCTGGGTCTCGATGGGCCAGGAGGCGGAGAAGGAAAAGCGCGTCAAGGAATTCCAGGGCTTCCAGGTAAACGAGGACCTGCTGGCGGCCGCTCCCAAGGAGGCGATCGTCCTGCACTGCCTGCCGGCCTACCGCGGCACGGAGATCACCGACGCCGTGATGGACGGCCCACAGAGCCGCATCTTCGAAGAGGCGGAGAACCGGTTGCACTTCCAGCGGGCGCTGATGGAATTGCTGGTGGCGGGGCCGCAGGAGTAGCCGCAGGTTCTTGAACCGTGCCTTCTTCCGATCTGAACGGTAGGGGAATCCGGCGTAGATTGGAGAGCCCTATGGTTGACGCAAGGGGGATAGTCAGGCAGTTTGTGGATTTTCTGATGCCCGACTTAACGCCTCACGAAGCGTCCCTGTACGTTTTTCTCTTGCGCCATTCTCATTTCGAGAACGGGCAAGCACAGATCAGAATCGGACAGAGAACCATCGCCCAACAGTATGGACGGGGACCGAACAACGCCATTCCCAGCAGGACGCATATTCTCCGGCAGCTGAAACAACTCCAGGAAAAGGGTTGCCTGAAGATATTCGATACCAATCGGGAGGGAACGCTGTACGAGGTCGTTCTTCCAGCGGGCGTGCCCTCTGTCGCGGAGAAGATCCGCATCGCTCGGGCACCAGTTGTCGAGGAGGATTTCTTCAGCGACGTGACCAAGAGGAGGGGGATCTATGACCGTGACCATTGGATCTGCTCCTATTGCGGCGAGCCCGTCACCGAAGACAGTGTTACCCTGGACCACTATCTTCCCGTCTGCAAGGGTGGCACGAATACAAAGGACAACTTGAGGACCTCGTGTCTCCTGTGTAACAGCATCAAATCTGGCAAGACTTACGACGAGGCCATTCCGCTCTTGTACAACAGCATTCGAGAAAGGGCGAGGCGGAGGAACCAAGCATGACCCCTCTACGTTCCACCGTCCAGGGTACGTATCCCGCAACCTGTGCTGAACGGACGAAACGGACGGGGATCGCACCTGTTATGCATCCTTTGCGGAGACCTTGCGGGACTTCCGGCTCGCCACTGCCTCGACAGCGCAGGCAGTTCCAGATAGAATAGGCTTACCGGCACGAGGAAACGCCATGCGGAAACTCCGCATCTATCTTGACACTTCTGTCATCAACTTCCTGTTCGCGGACGATTCTCCAGATTTCAAGGAAGTGACGGAAGCCTTCTTCGCCAGACACGTGTCGCGGTATGATTTGTACGTGTCCGACGTGGTGCGCCTGGAGATCAGCAAGGACCCGGACGCTACACATCGGCGGAAGGTATTGCGTGTATTGGAGACACATCCGATCCGAGTGCTGCCGATGGATCGCCGAAGCGAGGTGGAGCAATTGGCCCAGCTGTACCTGAATCGCGGCATCATTCCACCGGCCAAGATGGAGGATGCGCTCCATGTCGCCTTCGCCGTGGTATACGAGATGGACGTTCTGCTGTCGTGGAACTTCAGGCACCTGGCGAACGTCAACAAAGAGGCCCGCCTCATGGCTGCGAGCATCGAGGCAGGATACCGGCACACGGTGCGTCTGACTACGCCAATGGAGGTGGAAGATGAAGCCGGCTGATCGAGGAGTGCCAAAGGCCTTGCGGGATGTCTGGGCGTGGAAGGAATCTGTCTACCGGGAAGTGCAGAGCCTGCCGATCGGCGAAGCGCTGTCCGCCATTCTCGATCGAGCGGCAGCACTGTCGCTCCGCACCAAACCATCCCGACGGCAACCACGGCGCCGCAAGTCGGCAGCACGCTAACATGCCTCGAATCCGCCGATTCACCGGCTGTTCGCCGGGTTTTGGCGACCGGTGCGTCAGTGACCCGCCGTGCGTGCACCTTTCGCTCCCGCCATCTGAAGGGTATAGTTCTGCGGCGAATCCCGCGCCGGCCCCCGATAGGGTCCAGCGGATTCCTGGAGGATTCTGATGCCCGCAAAACGCCCCGACAACCGCCGCCCCGACCAACTCCGTCCCGTGGAGATCACCACCGGCGTCAGCCGCTTCGCCGCCGGGTCGGCCCTGATCAAGATGGGCGAGACCCACGTGCTCTGCACCGCCAGCATCGAGCCGGGCGTCCCCCGGTGGCGCGATGCCTCCGGCCTGGGCTGGGTCACGGCCGAGTACGACATGCTGCCGGCCAGCACCTCCACCCGCCACAGCCGCAACCGCGGCGGGCACATCGACGGGAGGACCCAGGAGATCCAGCGGCTGATCGGCCGGGCGCTGCGGAGCGTGGTGGACTTCGCCGCCATGGGCAAGAATACCATCTGGCTGGACTGCGACGTCCTCCAGGCCGACGGCGGCACCCGCACGGCGGCCATCACCGGCGCCTACGTCGCCCTGGTCCAGGCCCAGGCCGCCGGCCGCAAGCGGAACCTCTGGAAGGAATTCATCCGCGAACCCGTGGCCGCCATCAGCGCCGGGATCGTGGATGGGCGAATCCTCCTGGACCTGGCCTATGAGGAGGACAGCCGGGCCGAGGTCGATTTCAACGTCGTCATGACCGCCAGCGGCAAGTTCGTGGAGGTCCAGGGCACGGCTGAGGCCGCCCCCTTCGACCGCCGCGGTCTGGACAAGATCCTCGATCTGGCGGCCAAGGGTATCGACAAACTGTTCGATTTGCAGAAGATGGCGGCGAGGAAGCGTGTGGTGCGGAGCCGGTGAACGGCGACGCGGAGACACGGAGACACGGAGACAAGGAGCAACGGCGAAACATGAAGGAGCGGACGTGATGGTTCCCTCGAAACTCCAAACCCGCTGGCCGATCGCGATCGTGGCAGGCCTGGTCGTGGTTGCCACCACCTGCGGCTGCGAGGCCGCCAAGAAGCCCGCCACCCCCGCCCCCGCGGACAAGGCGCCTGCCGATACCAAGACCAAGGGCTCGGGCCTGAAGCTGCCCTCCCTGATCGGCGGCAGCTACGCCACGACCTTCACCATCCAGTGCATGGAGGCAGCCGGCCCCGACGGCGCCCGCATGGTCGACCTGATGGCCAAGGGCCTTCGCAACGTCCAGGGCCTCGATGCCAACCTCGTCCAGGTCCAGGCCAAGGGCAAAAGCAACCGCCTCTACTACGGGGCCTACAAGGGCGTGCCGCGCAAGGAGTCCGACGAGTTCGTCGCCCCCGACAAGGCCCGCCAGGACCTGACCCTGATCCGCAGCATGGCCAGCGGCCAGGCCCAGCCCTTCCAGCTGGCCCGCATCGTCGAGGCCCCCACCCCCGACCCCGGCCCAGCCGAATGGAACCTCAAGACCGCCGCCGGCCTCTACACCCTGCAGATCACCTACGTCTTCGACAAGCCGGGCCTGCCCAACCACAAGGAGGTCGCTGTGGAGATCTGCAAGGCCCTCCGCCAGGAGGGCGAGGAGGCCTGGTACCTCCACGACGACCGCATCAGCGTGGTGACCGTCGGCCACTTCGACGAGTCCGCCCTGGTCAAGGGCCCCGACGGCAAGGTGACCGGCTACAGTCCGGCTGTGATCGCCCTGCAGAACAAGCGGGAAGAGTTCAAGTACAACACGGAGTGCCTGCGGAAGGTTACTCACGTGATCGGCAAGGAGCGGATCGTCGCCCCGTCGCAGCTGATCCAGATCCCCAAGGAACCCACGAATGTCCCACCCGAGCGAGCCACCCCGCCCGCCAGACCAAATCCTTTTGGCAACCGGTAACGCCGGCAAGGTCCGCGAAATCCTGGATGTCCTCGGCGACCTGCCGGTGAAGATCCGCCGGCTGTCCGAATTCCCCGGCCTGCCCGAGGCCGTCGAATCCGGCGATTCTTTTGAAGAAAACGCCGCCATCAAGGCGATGCATTATGCAAGACTGACCGGCATCGTCACCCTCGCCGAGGACAGTGGCATTGAGATCGACGCCCTCGACGGGGCCCCGGGCGTTTACTCGGCCCGGTTTGCCGGCTGCCACGGCGACGACGCAGCCAACAACGCCAAGGTCGTCGACCTGCTCCGCGGCGTGCCCGAGGACCGGCGCACCGGGCGGTTCCGCTGCGTCTGCGTCCTGGCCGGGCCCGACGCCGTCCTGGCCAGCGCTGAAGGCACCATCGAAGGCCGGATCCTCGACCAGCCCCGCGGCAGCGGCGGCTTCGGCTACGACCCGCTGTTCTACGTACCCGACCTGGGCTGCACCACGGCCGAGGTCCCGCGGGAGCAGAAGAACCGGATCAGCCACCGCGGCCAGGCCCTGCGGGCGATGAAAGTGAAGATAGAGGGCTGGCTGCGGCGCAACTAAGAGGCTATTATCGGGGTTTACCGCCGGCCCGGACCGACCTGCGAGATGGGCTTGGCGCCATACATGGAGCGAGGTGTCAGGACGACAAGGACCACACGGTCAGGCGCAGCAGAGACTGCGGAAGCGAGAGGCGAAGGAATGGAAAGTCTTGTTCCGAAGGCAATGTTCTTCACCAAGGGTCACGGCAAGCACAAGCACGCCCTCCAGTCATTTGAGTACGCCCTGCGCGATGCCAGCATCGCGCATCTCAACCTGGTGAAGGTCAGCAGCATCTATGCCCCCGGCTGCAAGATCCTCAGCCTCCGCGAAGGCCTCAAGTACCTCCGCCCCGGGCAGGTCGTCTTCACCGTCCTGGCCGAGGTCCGCACCGACGAGCCCAACCGCCTGGTCAGCGCCGGCATCGGTATGGCTGTCCCCGCCAAGAAGGACCAGTACGGCTACATCTCCGAATACCACGGCTACGGCATGACCGAGAAGAAGACGGCCGACCTGGTCGAGGACATGGCCGCCTCGATGCTGGCCTCCACCCTGGGCATCGAGTTCGACCCGGAAGAGGCCTACGACACCCGCCGCGCGCTGTACCGCATGAGCGGCCGGATCGTTCGCACCCGCGCGGTCGTCCAGACCGTCGAGGGCGACAAGCGAGGCCTCTGGACCAGCGCCGTCGCCGCGGCGGTGTTCATCATGGACTACGCGGGCAACAACCATAACAAGGCCCAGTAGCCGCCCCAGCCGCGCCGCCTCCCGCACCGGCATGGACGTACGTATCGGCCGCTTGCTGTCATTCCGAGGGCCATGGACGAACTGGTGCGGTTACCTTCACTAGCTACTGACAACTGGCAACTTTTCTTGCCCTCAGGAGACCGACCGTGCCCATACCGACCATCCCCAACAACTTCCTGTGCCTGCCCGAGTCGCTGGCCGACTACACGACCGCCCGATACGCCATCATGCCGGTCCCCTATGACGCCTCCGTCTCCTGGCGGGGTGGGGCCAAGCACGCCCCAGCCGCCGTCATCGCCGCTAGCGAGCACATGGAGAACTATGACGACGAACTCGATGCCGAGTACCATACGGCCGGCATCGCCACCCTCGAGGCCATCGAGCCGGATGCCAGCGGGCCCGAGGCGATGTGCGGACGGATCGAGCAGGCGGCTGACAGGATCCTCGCGGACGGCAAGACGCTGATCGGCCTGGGCGGCGAGCACTCCATCTCGGTCGGCCTGTTCCGCGCGGTGCGGAAGATCCACCCCGGCGTGAGCGTCCTGCAGATCGACGCCCACACCGACATGCGCGAAGAGTACCACTCCAGCCCCTACAGCCACGCCTGCGTCATGCGCCGCATCGCCGAGACCGGCGCAAAGATCGCCGGCGTCGCCGTCCGGAGCATCAGCCGGGAGGAGTGGGACTTCATCCAGTCCCGCCCCGCACAGATCCTCGAGGTGACCGCCTGGACGATCGCCCGCGGCGACGACTGGCTCGACGGAGTGCTGGACCACCTGGGCGACAAGGTGTACGTGACGATCGACATCGACGGCTTCGACCCGTCCGTCGCCCCCGGCACCGGCACCCCCGAGCCCGGCGGCATCGACTGGTTTCAGGGCTGCGGCCTGCTTCGGGCCGTGGCCGAGGAAAAGCAGATCGTCGCCGCCGACCTGGTGGAAGTCTCGCCCATCCCCGGCCAGACCGTGACCGAGCACCTGGGCGCCCGGCTGATCTACAAGATGATCGGTTACATGGAGCATGCCCAAAAGAGCCGGCGATAGGGAACCAGAGGAGCGATGTCACCGCAGGACTGTCCGGAGAATCTCGAGATGGACTTGCTGGCGGCACGGAGGAAGGCGTGGGGCCCATCAAATCAACCCTGATAGGGACGGCTGGAGAGAATGGACCCGCGGATACCCGAAGACGCTCAAATCAACCCGTTGTGGGTAAGGCGGTGCCGCCTGCTGTTGCTGGGAAGCTGGCTGGCCTGCCTGATCACAACGCTTCTCGTGCCATGTACGAACTCCGAAGTCACGCCGTTTGCTGGACCGGTGATCTTCCTGTTGGGCCTGGCGACCATCGCCTATGGCATGGTTGCCAGGGCGCGGCAGGTGGCTTGGCTTGGCCTGGCCCATTGCTTGATCTGTGGACTGTTCGTAGGGTTGGTCAACGCCTTTGGCTGGGGCCCAAAGCAAGCCATGTTGCCATTCTTCCTGCTGGGCCTTGCCTGGACGGTGGCTGCTGGCATATACGCGCATGAACTGCGTCGCCGTCTGCCCCTATACCAGCCTTGGCAGTGCCAGCGGTGCGGGTATCCGCTGTTCGGGCTCTCGCGGGCTCGTTGCCCGGAGTGCGGCGAGCCGTTTACCCCAGCACAGCTGGCGGACCCGCGGCTGGCAAGGGCTCCGGAGCCTCCGGATCCGCGGCCGTAACCCGTGGAGAGATCGAGAAAGCAGGGTCGTTCTCGCGTAGGCCCTGGCGCGGGGCGACAAGAACCGTAGCCGGGTGCCGCGCTATCGCAGAGCCATCGTCGCGGTGGATGGAAAACGCCATGCCCGAAATGAACCTGGGAAAATGGCTCGTCGTAGCCGGCTTGGTCCTCGTCCTGATCGGCCTGGCGGTCATGCTGGGCGGCCGGCTCGGCCTGGGGCGCCTGCCGGGGGACATCCGCTACAAGTCGGATAACGTGACAATCTACATCCCGATTGCTACTTGCATCCTGGTTTCGATCCTGCTGAGCCTCGTTCTGTGGATCGTCGGACGGATGTGGCGGTAGTCTCCCCCAAAACGGCAATTGCCGCCGGACCACCCCAATGCGATAATCAGACCCGCACAGTCAGCAGCGGAACAGCCGGACCCCAGGGAGCCAGGACATGGAAGCAGACGCGGCCAATCGAGAAGAAGAGGTTCTTCAAAAGGTGTACCGCCAGTTCAGCCCTGAACCACTGGACATCAGCCAGCGAGAGCTCTACGTGGAGCTGGATGAGGTCCGCGGTGACGAGCACCCCATGCAACGGATCGCCAAGAACATCCTCCTGGCCGACAAGCCGACGTGCCAGGTCCTGGCCGGCCACCGCGGCAGCGGCAAGTCGACGGAGCTGCGCTGGCTGAAGAAGACGCTTGAGGACAAGTGCTACTTCACCGTCCTGTGCGATACGAGGGAGGATGTCGATCCCAACGATGTCGATCTGCTGGAGGTCCTGATCGCGATCATGCGCCAGCTGGCCGAAACGAGCTGGAGGCCGTGGATATCAAGCTCACCCCCGGCTATTTCCGCGACCGCTGGGAACGGATCAAGGCCTTGCTGGGAAGCGATGTCAGCTTCGAGAAGATCGGCCTGGAAGCGGGGATGCTTAAGATATCCACCGCCATCAAGAACAGCCCCGATGCCAGGCTGAAGCTGCGCGAGGCGATGGAACCGGACATGGGGAACTGGCTCCACGCGGCCAACGACCTGATCGGTAAGGCCATGCTGGAACTGGGCAAGAAGGGCTGGCGAGGCTTGGTCGTCCTGGTGGACGACCTGGACAAGATGGTCTTGCGGCCTCATTCGACGGCGGGTTGCTCCACGGGGGAATACCTGTTCGTCAACCGGCACGCGCAGCTGTCGGCATTCGCGTGCCACACGCTATATACCGTCCCGATCCCCCTGGCCTACTCGCGCCTGGAGCCGACGCTGGCTAACCTGTATGGGGGAAGCCTGCCGGTCCTGCCGATGGTGAAGGTCCAGCTGCCGCCGCCCAAGAGGGGCGATTGTGCCATGGGCATGGACAAGTTCCGGGAGATTATCCAGAAGCGGGTCTCGGAAGCGGGGGTCCAGGAACGCGACGTCTTTGCGAATGACAAGGTCCGGGACCAGTTGATCCGCATGACCGGCGGGCAGCCCAGGGAGATCATGTTCTTGCTCCGTGATGCGCTGATCACACAGATGCCGATCACGGGTCAGGCCGTGGACCGGGCCGTGCGCGAGCGGCGCAGGGCCTACGAGCGGCAACTCTTTGCGGAAGACATGCCCATCATAGAGGATGTCAGACGGACGGGCGACGTGAAGCGGACCAAGGGCAACGATGCGATTGTCCGGGACCTCTTGGATAGCCGGGTTATACTTCAGTATGTCAACCACAAGGAGTGGTACGGCGTAAACCCGATCATCACCGAGCCGCCAAAACCGAGCAGGGGCAAGCCGAAACGCAAATGACCCGGAAGCGGTCCAAACGCGCAGCGAACATCAAACGGACCACCCCAAAGGTGGAGGAGGGTGCTCCTCCTCCCGGCGCCGCGGTGGAGGGGAAGCAGACAGAGGCCGAACTACAGGCGTTGCGGCGGGTGCTGGTAGCCTCGCGGGGGGCGTTCTCGTTCAGCCTGGCGGTTTGCAACAGTCCCGCCCTGCGAGATCGCTTGATCGAACAGCTTTCGGCTTCCTGTCCGGGCATTCGCACGGTCGCGCTGCCGCCAAGGACGCTTGAACCCTTCAACCATGTCCGGCAGGAGATACAGGGGCAGACCCCGGCGGCGCTGTGCATCGTGGATCTGGAGAAGTCGCTTCCTTCCGACGCGGGAGACTGGCCTACGCTGCGAGCGCTGAACGCCTCGCGCGAACTCTGGGCACGGGCCTTTACCATGCCGGTGATCCTCTGGCTGCCGGAGTACGCAGTACCTTGCTTGCCAAGTACGCCAGGGACCTCTGGGCCTGGATCAGCCACCAGTTTGAGTTCGTCACGGAGGACGGGGCGGGAACGGGCAGCCCAACGATGGCCAGCTCGTCGGCTGCAATGGACACCGGCAACCTGGACGCGGACCGAAAGTGGCTGCGGATCGCGGAGCTGCAGCATAGGGTGCAGGAGGCAGAGCAGAGTAAGGACCCGCTTCTGGCGCGACACGTCAGCCGGTGGCTCAGGGAACTGGGGCAACTCCACTATCGCCTGGGTAGTATCGAGCAAGCGGAGCAGTCCTGCCTACGGGCGGTGGAGATCGACCGAAACCTGGGCGATGATGAATCGCTGGCGGCCGATTACGGCAATCTCGGCATCGTGTATCAGACGCGAGGGGACCTGGACCAGGCCGAGAAGATGCACCGCCAGGGTCTGGAGATCCACCAGAAACTCGGGCGCCTGGATGGCGTGGCCACCGACTACGGCAACCTCGGCAGCGTGTACCAGACGCGAGGGGGCCTGGACCAGGCCGAGAAAATCTACCGCCAGGCCCTGAAGATCCACCAGAAGCTCGGCCGCCTCGACGGCATCGCCGACGACTACGGCAACCTCGGCAGCGTATACCTGCAGCGAGGGGACCTGGACCAGGCCGGGAAGATGCACCGCCAGGGTCTGGAGATCGACCAAAGGCTCGGTCACCTGGAGGGCATGGCCAATCACTACACCAACCTCGGCATCGTGTACCAGATGAGGGGGGACCTGGCCCAGGCCGAGAAGATGCACCGCCAGGCCCTGGAGATCAACCAGAAGCTCGGGCGCTTGGGGGGCATGGCCATCCAGTACAGCAACCTCGGCGTTATGTGCAAGACTCGAGGGGACCTGGACCAGGCCGAGGAGATGTACCGCCAGGCCCTCGAGATCAATCAGAAGCTCGGTCGCCTGGAGGGTATGGCCATCACCTACGCCAACCTCGGCAACCTCTACAAGGCACGGGGCGACAGGGTCCGTGCCAGGGATATGTGGTCCAAGGCACTGGAGCTCTACCGCCAGATTGGTGCCGCCCCCGAAGTCCGCATGGTCGAGCAATGGCTCAAGGATCTGCCCGCCGGAGACATAACCCCCTGATTCCACACCCGATATCCCCCGCCAAAGCTGCCCGGCCCCCTTTCCCCCTGCCCCCGGCACGATACACTGTCTGGCTATGGCGTACTGTGTCCTGACGCGACCGGCGCTTTGGTCGCGGCCAGACCAACCTGGGCGAACGATACCGTGACCCGACGAACCCGAAACCTCCTGTGCATGTGGCTGATCCTGGCCGGCCTGGCTAACTACCTGGCCTACGGCATCTCCTACGCCTTCCTCCAGGGCGACGCCAAGAACGGCTTCGTCGAGGTCAGGACAACCGAGCTCGGCAAGACCGCGGCCACCTACTACGTTGGCGGCCATTTCATCCGGCACGGGGCGACCGGCAAGTTCACCGAGGTCACCCGGCGCCAGTGGATCTACTCCTACATCCACTCGATCAGCCTCTGGCCGACCCACGCGATCGTCCTGCTGTCGATGCTGACCCTGGCCCGCCCGCACATCATGGGCACCATGCGGAACAGCCCCGTCGGCGGCCCGGTCTTTATCACGATCGTTGCCACCCTGGTCGTCGTGATGTCCGCCGTCGCCACCACGTGGTTCCTCCTGGAATTCCTCAGCGAACTGCACAAGCGATGACTTGCCCCCCATGACTAACCCCGCCCCAGCCCTTTCCGCCTCCCTGCTCGGTCCCGAGGGTCCTGTCGCCAAGCGCCTCACCGGCTACGAGCCCCGCGCGAGCAGCTGGCCATGGCCCGGGCCGTCGAGACCGCCTTCGACCAGGGACATCACCTCCTGGTCGAGGCCGGCACCGGCGTGGGCAAATCCTTCGCGTACCTGGTGCCAGCCATCCTCCAGGCCGTCCGCGGCCGGCGCGTGGTTATCAGCACCCACACCATCGCCCTGCAGGAGCAGCTGCTGGAAAAGGATGTCCCTTTCCTGCGGTCCGTGCTGCCGTACGAGTTTAACGCGGTCCTGGTCAAAGGCCGCGCCAACTACCTCTGCCTGCGGCGCCTCGCGCGGGCCATGGCCAAGGCCGACACCCTCTTTTCCTCCCTCCGTGAGCAGCATGACCTGCGGCGGATCGCCGAGTGGGCCCGCGGCAGCCACGGCGGGACGCTCTCGGACCTGCCCATGGTCCCCGCCCAGGGCGTCTGGAACGCCGTCTGCTCCGAGGCCGGCAACTGCGGCGGCTCCCAGTGCCCGCTCCAGGGCGACTGCTTCTACTACAAGGCCCGCCGCGCGATGTACCTGGCCAATATCCTTATCGTCAACCACGCCATCTTCCTGACCGACCTGGTCCTGCGGGCAAGCAACGTCGAGATGCTCCCCGACTACGACCTGGCCGTCATCGACGAGGCCCACACCCTCGAAGGCATGGCCACCGACCACCTGGGCACTGCCACCAGCGACAGCCAGGTCCGCTTCCTGCTGACGGGGCTCTTCAACGACCGCACCGGCCGCGGCCTGCTGGCGAGCCTCGAGGCCCCGGAGGTCACCGACATCGTCCGCGACGCCTACCAGCAGTCCAAGCGGCTCTTCGACGCCCTGCGGCAGTGGCGTTCTGGCCAGGCCCGCTCCAACGGCCGGATCAACAAGGCCAACATCGTCGAGAACACCCTCTCGCCCGTGCTGCTGGACCTGGGCAAGGAACTCCGCTCGCTGGTGAAGCGCGTGCCCGACCCCGACGACAAGCTGGAGATCCAATCCTTCGCAGGCCGGGCCGAGACCATCGCCGAGCAGATCGACAACATCGTCGCGCAGCGCCAGGCGGATTCGGTCTACTGGCTGGAGGTCGAGCCGGAGCGCCCGGATCGCCTGGGCATCCGCCGCGCGCCCTGGAGGTGGGCCCGCAGCTGCGCGACCTGCTGTTCGCTACGGTGTCCTCCGTCGTGCTGACCAGCGCCACCCTGGCCATCGGCAAGGGCAAGGACTTCAGCCTACATCCAGGACCGCCTGGGCGTCGACAAGGCCGAGACGCTCTGCCTCGGCTCGCCCTTCAACTACGCCGAGCAGGTGACGCTGCACATCGAGGCCGGCCTGCCCGACCCCAACTCAGCCGAATTCACGGTCCCGGCCCTGCAGGCGATCCAGAACTACATCCTGGCCACGCACGGCAAGGCCTTCGTGCTGTTCACGAGTTACACGATGATGCGGGCCTTCGCCGACCAGCTGCGGGACTTCTTCGATGCCAACGGCCTCCTCCTGCTGGTCCAGGGCGAGGGCTTGCCCCGCACGCAGTTACTGCAGAAGTTCCGCGAGGACATCGACAGCGTGCTCTTCGGCACCGACTCGTTCTGGCAGGGCGTGGACGTGGTCGGCGAGGCCCTCTCTAACGTCATCATCGTCAAGCTGCCCTTTGCCGTGCCGGACCGCCCCATCGTCGAGGCCCGCATCGAAAAGATCCGCAAGGCCGGCGGAAACCCCTTCTTCGACTACCAGCTCCCCGAGGCCGTCCTCAAGCTCAAGCAGGGATTCGGCCGGCTCATCCGCTCCAAGACCGACACCGGCATCGTCGCGATCCTGGACTCGCGCCTCGCGCACAAGCCCTACGGCCGGCTGTTTATCGAGAGCCTGCCCCCCTGCCGGGTCCAGATGCACGAGGACTGGCCGGAATCCGCGTTCTGACGTGGGGTCGACACTGCCTTTGCCCAGGTACGATTCATTGTTCAACCTGGATTCACCGGATGGCACCACAGAGCAAACATCGGCCGGTTCTTGTACGGCAACGCGGCATTCGCCCGGCCACAGGTATACGAGTATCTGGAAGCAGTGGGATCCGGGAGTTCACTTGGCTGAAAAGCCAAGGATAAGTAAGATGGCGAACATCGCCGACGGAGGTCGTCGGCAAGAGGCATCTGGCGAATATCGGTTTACTATTGATGAACCGTACTACGCAATCTTCCGCCAAGACACCATCACCCCGAGCCTCGCCCGCCTGCCAAAGGTCGGCTGTCTGGGCTCCGGGGGCCGCTGGCCTGCCTGGTGATCGTGGCCGCCGGCCTGGCGGCATATTCTAATTCCTTCGACGGGCCGTTCATCTTTGATGACGAGCCATCCATCCTCCTGAACTCGACGATCAGGCAACTTTGGCCCATTGGACCGGTATTGAGTCCTCCTGGTGACGGCCGGACCGTTCAGGGCCGGCCAGTCGTAAACCTGTCCCTGGCGGTCAACTGGGCCATCGGTCAGGACAAGGTCCAGAGCTACCACATCCTGAACCTTGCGATCCACCTGGCGGCCGGGCTGGTGCTGTTTGGAGTTGTCCGGCGAACTCTGCGCCAGCCATGCCTGCGCGCACGATTTGCCCGGGCGGACACTGGCATTGCCTTGGCGGCTGCGCTGATTTGGACCGTCCATCCGCTCCAAACCGAGTCGGTGACATATATCGTGCAGCGCGCCGAATCCATCATGGGGCTGTTTTACCTGCTGACGTTGTACGGCGTGATTCGCGGGGCCGGCTCTGCCAGGGCGACTGCATGGTATGTTCTTTCTTTCATTGCTTGCCTGTTGGGCATGGCCAGCAAGGAAATGGTGGCCACCGCGCCGCTGGTCGTACTGTTGTACGACCGGACCTTTCTGTCAGGGACCTTCAAGGGGGCCCTGCAGCGACGATGGCCTTTGTATGCTGCCTTGACCTGTATCTGGGGTTTGCTGGCTTATCTGCTGGGAGGTTCTGGGGATCGCGGAGGCACAGCAGGCTTTGGACTGTCCGTGACGGTGTGGCAGTACGCCCTGACACAACTGGGAGTCATCACGCACTACCTCAGGCTTGCGTTCTGGCCGGCGGGCCTGGTGCTGGACTATGGCTGGCCCGTCGCCAGCAGCATTGGCCAGATCCTGCCCGGGGCGATCCTGATCGGCTTGCTGCTGTCAGGGACAGTCTGGGGGCTGATCCGCAATTCGACGGCGGGTTTTCTCGGGGCCTGTTTCTTCCTGATCCTGGCGCCGACTTCCAGCCTCGTGCCGCTGGCGGATGCCGCCTTCGAGCACCGGATGTACTTGCCGCTGGCGCCCGTGGTGGTACTGGTGGTGACGCTGCTGTATCGAGCATGGCAACGGTTGTTGGAGAAGGTTCCTTCGCAACGTCGGTTCGCCGGCGTTATGCGGGCGCTGCCTTTGGCGGTGCCGGCGATTGTCGCGGTCGCTCTGGGCTACGGCGCGTTCGAGCGGAACAAGGACTACAGGACAGGTCTGGTCATATGGCAGGACACGCTTGCCAAGCGGCCGGACAATCCTCGTGCACACTACAACCTTGGCGTGGCCCTGGGGGGCGTGGGTCGAATGCCGGAGGCTATTTCACATTTTGAGAGGGCGCTGCAATTGAAGCCCAGGTACGCCGACGCCGAGATCAACCTGGGTGTGGCACTGACTTGCCTGGGTAGAATGCAGGAGGCGATTGCACACTTCGACCGGGCCGTGCAACTGAAGCCGGATTATGCCGACGCCCAGTACAACTTGGGTTTGGCCCTGGCTAGCGTAGGTAGAGTGCAGGACACGATTGCACACTTCGAGCGAGCAGTACAACTGAAGCCGCAGGATGCCGAAGCCGAGTGCAATCTTGGCGTAGCCCTGTCCAGCGTGGGTAGAGTGCGGGAGGCGATTGCACACTTTGAGCGGGCACTACAGCTGAAACCGGACTACGCCGAGGCACGGGACAACCTCGCCAAGATCCGATACTCACGTAAGAAATAGAGATCCAGATCGGACCGCCGAGATATAATGCAGCCATGGCCACCGACCCAACACCCCCTGCTGCCGTCTCCTCTTCCCCCCCGGATTGGGCCACCTTCCCCGCCGAGGTCCACTGCCCGCTCTGCCGGTACTCGCTTCGGGGCCTCTCCGAGGCCCGCTGCCCCGAGTGCGGCTACCGTTTCGCCTGGGCCGAGGTGCTCGACCCCGACCGCCAGCCGCACCCCTACCTCTTCGAGCACCACCCGGAGAAAAACGTCCGCTCCTTCTGCCGTACCCTCGCCGGCGGCCTGCGACCCCGGCGGTTCTGGCGGACGCTCCGGCCGACCCAGCCCTCCAGCGTCCCCAGGCTCCTCGTGTACGGCCTGCTGACCTGGCTGGTGTGCCTGGCGCTGAGCGACTACAGCATCGGCCAAATGGTCGACTGTCTGCGATATCAGATCGCCAGGAACCAGCAGGACCAGAAGGCGCTGCAGGGTTGGCCGATGCACGCTCAGCAGCAGCTCACCAGCCAGTACGGTTCCATACAGGCCTATGCCGAATCGATGTACCCCACGCACATCAACCTGGTCCTGCTGGTCCAGGCGTGGGACCGCGTCCCAATCTACTGGCACACCTGGGTATGGCTGCCGGGGTGGCTGCTGACGACCCTGGCGACGCTCCTCATCTACCAGAATGTCGATGCGCCGGGCCCGCGTCAGGCTTTCCCACGTCCTGCGGTGCATCATCTACAGCTTCGACGCCCTCTTCTGGGCCGGCATGATCGTCTGCATCACTAGCATCCTCGACAACCTGCCACTCTCGTTGCCGCGGCTGGCAGGCGAGATCCTGCAGGCCCTCCACACCTGGGCCATCCCAGCCATGGTCTTGGTCGTGGTCTACCGGCTGGCCATGGCATACCGGCTGTACCTGCGGTTCGACCACCCGGTCGCGACAGTCCTGGCCAGCCAGTTCATCTGCCTGCTGATTGCGATGGCCGGCATGCAGTTCGGCTGGTTCTACTGGGACAGCGGCCACCGGATTTTCAATTGGATCCTGATGTTGCGGGTGTGGTCGCTGCTGTGAGGGACAGCTACGCTTCTTCCCCCGGCGGCTCCACCAGGTGCCCATAAAGGTCGCACCGCCGCACCGCCAGCGTCGCGTCGCTCACCGTGTCCAGATCCAGGTCGTGCACCAGCACGTCCTCGATGCTCGAGTTCATCCGCGCCACCACCCGCCCAGCCGGGTCGATCATCAGCGGGCTCTCCGGGTGCGCCAGGCAGACGAACATCCCGTTCTCCGCCGCCCGCGTCCGCAGGCCCCACTCCTCCTCCGGCCGGTATGCCGCGTTGCCCAGCAGCAGCACGACCTGCGCCCCTGCAGGCGAAGCGACCGCACCGCCTCCGGCCAGCGCCACTCGCTGAACGTCAGGATCCCCATCTGCCCGCAGTCCAGCGCAAAGACCGGCAGGTTCGCCCCGCCGGCGATGTGCCGGTCGTGCTCCTGCAGGTGCGTCTTCTGGTACTTGCCGAGGATCTCGCCGCTGCGTCCCACCAGCAGCGAGCAGTTATAGTACCGCTCCCCGACCCGCTCGGTGAAGCCGCAGACAATGTGCGTGGAGTGCGTCGCAGCCGTACGGCTCAGGGCCTCGATGTACGGGCTGTCCTCGATCCGCTGGGCGATCCCCTCGAAGCGCTGCGGCGTCCAGTCACCCTCGCTGGCGCTGCACCCGTCCAGGAAGCACTCCGGCGTGACGTAGATGTCCACCCCGTCCCGGCTGTGCAGCCGCACGAGCCGCTCGATGGTCCGCCAGTTCTCCTCGACCGACCAGCGGACCGGCAGTTCCTTGATCAGTCCCATCCGCACGCGTTTCATGCACAGGAATAGTATCCCGGGCACCCCGGCCGCTCCAGTTGCCGCGTCGCCACTGGCATCGGTCAGCCGGGCCGCTATCATGGTCTTCAGTTACATGGGCGGCGCCCCGCCAGGTGCGCCCGGCCGAAGGAGAGGCGATCACCGTGTCCGCCAGGCGAAAGTCCGACCCATCCGCCGCCCCGCCCCTGGGCGAGTATCGCCGCAAGCGCCGTTTCGCCCGCACGCCCGAGCCGGCCGGCCAGGTCCCGGAAGAGCCCCAGCCCCAACCGCGGCAAGCCGCCGTCCCGTCTGCAGCCACCCCGCCCGGCCCCGCCCTGCTCTACGTGATCCACAAGCACGACGCCAGCCGCCTGCACTACGACCTCCGCCTCGAACTCGGCGGCGTGCTGAAAAGCTGGGCCGTCCCCAAGGGTCCCTGCCTGGACCCCTCGCAGAAGCGCCTGGCTGTCCAGGTCGAGGACCACCCCGTCGAGTACGGCCGGTTCGAGGGCGTCATCCCCGAAGGCGAGTACGGCGGCGGCACCGTCATGCTCTGGGACTCCGGCACGTGGCAGCCCCAGGGCGACCCCGCTGCTTCCTACGCCGCCGGGACGATGCGCTTCCGCCTGCTCGGCCGCAAGCTCGCCGGCGACTGGAAGCTCGTGCGTTTCCGCGGTCACACCGACGAGGCCGACAACTGGCTGCTGATCAAGTCGAAGGACGAGCACGCCCGCCCTCTCGCTGACTTCGACATCCTCAAGGCCTCCCCCGACAGCGTCGCCACCGGCCGCTCGCTCGCCCAGATCGCGGCTGACCAAGCCGGTTAGAAACCGCGCTGGCGAGGCAGCCGGGCCACAGCGTTCTCTAAACCCTGTGAGCGTGAGGGAACCCACGCCAGGCACGGAGAACAACCGTTTCACAGGGATAGACAGGATGAACAGGATGGATACAACAAAGGCCAGAGTCCGGCCTCCCTCCTCCCTATCCTGTCTATCCTGTCCATCCCTGTGAATGCCTTTCTCCCTTTCTGGCGTGGTTCAACTGGATCCCAGCCGGATACATGCCGACCCGCGCCCGCCAACCCGGCAGATCCCTCCCGGCCAGCCGTTGCCGTCGTCTGCCCCTTCGCGTATGATCGCAGGCCGCTCAGGGGATCACAAAGATGTACGCAATGAAACGTCGTGCCCGGGTGTATGGTGCATGTGCCGCGAGCATCCGCTTTCTGCCGTTGGCCATCCTCCTGCTCCTCTGGCAGCCGGCGCACGCCCTGCCCTCCCGCGTCCACGCCATCCTCGCCTACGAGGCCGCCCGCTCCCCCAACGTCCCCCCGGACTTCGCCACGCCTGACGCCATCGGCAATCCGGACAACCCTATCGGCGATGACCCCGACGACACCGTCTGCGAGGGCGCCTTCGACGAGGACTACGACCGCATACCCCGCTCGATCCCCCAGGTCCTGGACTTCTCCAACCCCGACCTCATCTACGGCCAGGGAAGCCACTTCTGGGACCCGCTCGACGGCCCCGACGCCGGCCAGCTCCGTCTGTTCAATCCCCCGCCCTCCCAGAACGCCTGGCAGCGCGGCCGGATGCTCTACGAACAGGCCGTGGCTGCCTTCCCCACCGACCCGGGACAGGCCCACGACCTCCTCGGCCGCGTCTTGCACCTGCTGACCGACATGGCCACCCCCGCCCACACCCACCTCGACCCCCACGTGTCCGACAAACTGGCCACCCTCCTCGATACGCCTGGCCTTGCCGTCGATTGCTTCGAGCGTTATCTCGGCTGGCACTATGTAACGGGCAAGCCTGATACGGGGAACATCGACCCCACCGGCCGCCTCCGCTTCGAGGGCGACTTCCTGCAGGACCCCATCCAGCCCGTCTGGCCGGTCTATCTCGACGATGGCGGCCACCCCGAGCTCGGCGACCTCTACAGGCTCTTCTACTCGATGGCGATCCATACCGCCCGCTGGGACAGCAACGACGCCGACGGCACCGGCCCAGCCGGCATCGGCGGGGGCTCGCTCCGCTGGCGGTGGAAGATCGATGTGCCGTTCGTTGACCCCGCCTCGATCAAGGTCAGCCTGGTGGATGCCCAAGGCAACTCGACCCCCGTCGATCCGATCGCCACGGTCGGAGGCGGCCGCATCCTGCTGCCGGACATCACCTACGGTAGCGCCCGCTCGGTCGAGATCTCCCACGATGGCACGACCGTCCAGCTCGCCGCTCGTCGCATCGAGCAGATGGACCAGATCGCCGACGTGGATTGTCGACGAATCGCCTTGGACCTCATGCCCGCCGCCATCGCCCATACCGCCGCCCTTTACCGCCTCTTCTGGCGCGATACCCACCCGAACGATCCCGCAGTGGTCTCGCCCGATGTCCCCGGCGACGTTGATGGCGACGGCTTTGTAACGGTCCTGGACCTTCTGGCTGTGCTGAACGCCTTCGGCACGACCGCCGGCCAGCCCGGCTACGACCCCCGCAGCGACCTCGATTCCAGCGGCACGATCGACATGACCGACCTGTTGAGGGTCGTCACGCACTTCGGCTGGACTCGGTAAACGCCCCGGCCCCACAAGAAAGTCCTTGCCTGCCTTGGGTTTATCGGTCATACTTCATATGTCTTATCGTCAGCGGTGCGGGCAGGCGCGGCCGATGACGGCCCCTTCCTGGCAGCATGCGGTCTGAAGAGCCCTTGCGGTCTCAGCCATCAGCGCAATCGATCCGGCTGCGCAGCCGGACTCTATAGAGGCGGAGTACATCACTGCGATGTCCTTCAGAGGAGGATGGTCATGAGAAGCGCAACGCTTGCGGCTATCTGTCTGCTCGCCCTCGGGCTGTTCGCGGCACCCACACCCGCGGAGACCTACGTGATGCCGGTTCCGGACCTGGAGGGCCAGTACATCTCCAGCGTGACGGAACTCCAGGACATCGTCGACCTGCTGACGGCCTACAGCGACCTGACCGCCGGTGCCTCGCCCTACGCAGGCCTGCGATTCTCGAGCATCAGCCAGGTCCGGGTCCGGCTGCAGGGGACGATGCACCCGACATATGTCGATCCCGACCCGATCGAAGGCACCGGCGGCGATGCCCCCACGCCGATGGTGGTGCAGGCGGCGGGAGGCTCGGAGACATCCGCGAATTTGAACGGCGCCTTCGACTTCACGCTGACCTTCCCGGTCACCCAGCCTACCGCGAGCATGCTTGCGGGGCGGTTCGACTTGGGCGTCTACCCGAGCTTCGAGCCGATGTTCTGTGTAGGCAGACTGCGGCTGGACGCACCCACCTTACTACACGATCAGCAGCGCCACGCTGGAGATCGTGGGCGACGCCGTCCCCTGGTCGCTCAACGGCGACTTCAACCATGACGGCAGCGTGGACGTCGTCGACCTGCTGACGTTCGTCGACAGCTTCGGCCTGTGCTCCGGCGATCCTGGGTACAATCCCTTCTGCGACCTGAACTGCGACGGCTGCGTGGACGTTGAGGACTTACTGGGCTTCATCCCCTTGTTCGGGAATCCCGCGTCCTGACCGAAAGCCGGGGACCCCCGGCGAATTGCCCGTAACACGGCTTCACCATTCACTTGGGAACCACCGGGGCTCGGCCGATTGCCGGGCCCTGGGCGCATTCTGTCCGCACGTCGAAGCGCGTATCTGTCCGTCGACAGGCGGACACTCGGCCCATGTCCTCTATGATCTGTTTGACTCCGCAGTCTAGTGAGGCTGATGCCTCTCAGTTGCAAGTTGGAGCTGATGATGTTGTTCCGTCCGTCCCGCCGGTTCGTCCGGGCGACCGTGCTGGCCCTGGCGGGTGTAGCCGCGTGCCCCATCCTGGCCTCGGCCCCGCCGTCGGGCCCTGTCCAGCCCGCAGACTGCAACGCTACGACCGGTGGACCACCCGATAGCGGCTGCCGATCTCAGTCGCACCGCTGTCGCTCCGCGCAAGATCCTCGAGGATGCCCTGGCCCGCTGCAACGCCCTGGACGGCTACCAGATTATGTTCTACAAGCGCGAACGGCTCGGCTGGCTCGATACTCTCCAGGGCTGGGAAACGATCCGCGCGTACTACCGCAGGCAGCCCGACGCCATCAAGATGGTCTGGCTGAATCGCGACAGCGAGTACTCGCAGGTCGTCTACATCAACGGCGCAAATGACGACAACGCGACGGCCCTGCCGCGCCACGGCCTGTTGGGCCTGGCCCCCAGGCCCGTGTCCTTTCAGCCGGGGGCGGAGGTCAAGTACGGCAAGTCGCTCCGGCCGGTCACCGACTTCGGCCTGGCCAACCTCCTGCGCCTGACCTTCAAGCAGATGGACCAGGCCCGCGGGACCGGAGGCGCACCGATGACCTACGTCGGCCGGTCCGTCCCACCCGACCTCCAGGAACCGGCCGACCATGTAATCATCCGCTACCCGCACGGCCTGACTCCCGCGGACCGCCAGGATGTCTATGTCAGCGCGCGGACCGGCTACCCCATCGCCGCCTACTTCTGGCAGGGCGACACCGAGCTCCTGGCCGCCTACCTCTTCGGAGAGCCCCAGCCCCCCGCCCCGCCGGTCAGCGAGTTCCGCCTGTCCGGGAACCGTTGAACGCAGAGCGGACTGACCGCTCGCTACTCGACCCGCTTTACACGGGTGCCACTATCAGCTTGCCTGCCGGGTGCCACGCCTGTGGTGTCTGCAGGCGTGCATCCTCCCGGATGCCGGGTGCCACTGGGAGCCCTGTCCCGAGCGAAATCGAGGGCTTGCTTGCCAGTGCCGCCAGTGCCCCCACCGCCGGTTCCGCCATTCCTCAGTACTCAGTACTCTGCCCCAGCCACTTCCCACGCCGCAGCTTTGCAACGCCCGGCCTTGTCTGGATAATGCACCGATCTAACGGACCCGGCGCACAAGGAGCCATCCCATGCTCACCGTCACCGACAAGCGGATCTCGGTCGATACCCGCACCCTCACCGCCACGATCGACGGCGGCCTGATCACCTCGCTGGTCCGCAAGTCCGACGGCCGGCAACTGGTCGGCGCCCCGACCGACGCTTCCTTCCCACTGCAGCTGGTCTACGGCCAGGACGAGGTCGTGCCGTTAGGCGGCCCGCCAGACGGTTCCGTTCATTGCCTTCGCCTCAACGACCACTACGCCGAGGTAAGAGTCGCATCCTGGCACGGCGACGGCGTGATCGCCGTCCGCGAGGACCAGGCCAGCGGCGACCTGCTGATCGAGCCGAGCGCCTTCGCCTCGCGCCCGGGCCTGCGGGCCTGCCGCTGGATGCTCCCTGGCATCGACCGCAGCCTCGAACTGATCGCCCCCTTCTGGCAGGGCATCCGCCTGCCCCTGGAAGACCCGCTCATCCGCAACACCTTCCACCGCTGGCCGCAGACCTGGGAGGCGCCACTGGCCATCCTCCAGGGCGATGGCGGCGGCTTCTGGGTCCACTGCCGCGACGACCGCTTCCGCTACAAGAACCTCCAGGTCGGCACGGCCGCCGACGCCCGCTGCCTCGGCCTGGAGACGGAGAACTTCGGCCCGCTGGAGCCCGGGCTTGCCGCCGGCGGCCTCGCCTGGCGGATCAACGTCTACACCGGCGACTGGCAGGTGCCCGCCCACGAGTACCGCCAGTGGCTCAGCCGTGCCTATCGCCTCGAAGACGTCGACCACCCCGAGTGGGTCAAGGACCTCCTCCTGGCCGTCGAGCTGGTGCCCGACCGACCCGGCCCTCCTCGATTCCCTGGCCCGTCGCATCGACCCCAAACGCGTCCTGCTCCACGTGCCCAACTGGCGCACCGACGCCTATGACGAGAACTACCCGAACTTCCAGCCCAGCGACGCCGGCCGCGCATTCATCGCCAAGGCCCTGTCCATGGGCTTCCACCCGATGCCGCACTTCAACTCGATCGACATGGACCCGACCCACCCGGTCTACGCCTACGTCCGCGATTTCCAGTACCGCGACGCCGTCAGCAAGCACGTGCTCGGTTGGTCGTGGATCGACAACGCCGCCCGGGGCGTGCCCGAGTCCAACGCCGCCCGCACCCGCCATCGCTCCGAGAAGGTGATGATCAAGGCCCACCCGGGCCTGTCCATGTGGCGGTCCATCCTGGCCGAGCAGATCCGATCAGCCGCCACCGACCTGTCGGTCGACACGGTCTTTCTCGATGTGACGATGAACACCTTCAACCTCGTCAACTGCATGGTCGAGAACCTCACCCCGACCGAGGGTATGAAGCGCCTGATCGCCCGGGTCGGCCAGATCGACGCGGTCCGCGCCGTCGGCGGCGAGGGCCGCAACGAGATCGTCATGCAGGGCGAGGCCATCGCCCAGGTACACCTGTTCAAGAGCAGCGGCCACGCCAACGTCGACGGCCTCGAGCGGACCGCCCGCTGCCCGCTCAACGAGTTCCTCTTCGGCGCGTGGTGCCGCTCCTTCGGATATTCGTGGCTGAGCGGCGATTCGCCCGAGTCGCGCCTCCGGATGCAACTGCACATGGATCTGGGGACAATCCCGACGCTGACGATTCAGTCAGCCAGGGAAATCGACCAGCCCAACGAGGGTGTCAAGCACCTGCTGGGCACCGCGACCGAGTAGTGGCCGTCATGAGGTGAACAAGTGGCCTTGGACTTGCCCGCTGACATGCGCCGAACCACCCAGCCCCGGTGCCCGTACTTCGGCACCTGCGGCGGCTGCGCGCTCCAGGACGTCGCCTACGCCGACCAGGTACGGGCCAAGCAGGCCGCCCTGCGCAACCTCCTCGGCCGCGACGTCCCCCTCGTGGCTAGCCCCTCCCCCTACAACTATCGCTACAAGATGGAGTACGTCGTCGCCTTTGGCCACCTCGGCTTTCGCCGCATGGGCGACTACAAACAGGCGGTCGATCTGGACCAGTGCCACCTCGTCGCCCCGCGCGTCAGCGCCCTGCTGGGCGACCTGCACCGCTGGATGGCCGAGTTCAACATCGAAGGCTACGACTACACCCGCCACCGCGGCGACCTGCGATACGTAGTCACCCGTCACGCCCTCAGCAGCGACCAGCTCATGGTCACCCTCCTCACCGCGGCCGCAACCAGCCGCGTCGAACCCCTGCTGGAGCGCCTCACCGCCCGCGCCGAGTCCGTCATCTGGGCCATCAACCCCGACATCACCGACGTCGCCTACGGCCGAGTCCACCGCGTCCTGGGTAGCCCCCACGTCCGCCAGCGGATCGGCCGCTTCGAGTTCCTGCTGGGCCCCAACACATTTTTCCAGAACAACCTGCTGCTGGCCGACGCCATGTTCGACCAGATCGCCCGGCATGCCTCGGGCTTCCTGCTGGACCTCTTCTGCGGCGTCGGCACGATCGGCATCGTCTGCTCCGGTTCGGCCAGCCGCGTCCTCGGCGTCGAAAGCGTCCCCGAGAGCATCGACCTGGCCCGCCGCAACGCCGCCGCCAACGGCGTGGCCGCTACCTCGTTCGTCGCCGCCGACGCCGCCGACTTCCTCGTCACCTACGCCGGCCCCGTACCCGACACCGTCGTCGTGGACCCGCCCCGCTGCGGCCTCTCGCCCCGGCTGATCCGCAAGCTGCTCCGCCTGGGCCCCGGCCGAATCATCTACGTCTCGTGCAATCCCGAGGCCTTCGCCCGCGACCTGCCCCAAATGCCGAACTATCGCCTCACCGACCTGAAGGCCTTCGACATGTTCCCCCAGACCCCGCACGTGGAACTCGTCGCCGTCCTCGACCGCGGCGCCTACCCCCCGCTGATGAATGCGGACTAGACCGAGAACCGGATGTTCAGCACGTCCCCGTCCTTGACCACGTACTCCTTGCCCTCCAGCCGGATCTTGCCCTGCACCCGCGCGGTCTTCATGTCGCCGGCTGCCTTCAAGTCCTCGAACGCCACCGTCTCGGCCCGGATGAACCCTTGCGCCAAGTCGCTGTGGATCGTCCCGGCCGCGTCGACGGCGATGGTACCCTTGCGGATCGGCCAGGCCCGGCTCTCGTCCTCCCCGCACGTCAGGAACGAGACCAGCCGGATCGCCTGCATGCACGCCCGCAGGAACCGCCCGCGGACGGGCTCGGTCAGGCCGTACTCGGCCAGAAACGTCTTCTGGTCGTCCCCCGACAGCTGCGACAGGTCGGCCTCCAGCCGGGCGCTGAGCTTGATCGTCGCGGCTGCATAGGGCATCTCCTGTTCGACCGGTTTGGCCGCCTCGGTCTCCGCCACGTTCAGCACCACCAGCAGGGGCTTTTGCGTCAGGAACCCGAAGGAACTGACCAGTTTCGCCTCCTCCGGGTCGCGCAGGACCTCCGACAGCGGCGTGTCGCTCTCCAGCGCCTTCTGGCACCGCTCCTGCAGGGCCAGCTCGTGCTTGTCCTGCTCGTGCGTCTTGACGGGCTTGGTCAGCTGCTTCTTGAGACGATCGATTCGGTTGGCCACCTGCTCCAGGTCGGCAAACATCATCTCACTGCGGAGCTCCTGCACGTCCTTGACCGGGTCGATCCGCCCGCGATACGCCGGCACGTCCGCCCCGGCAAAGGCCCGCACCACCGCCACCAGGCCGTCGCACGTCCGCAGCGCCCCCAGGTGCCGGCGGAACTCCGCCTGCTGGCTGGGCGTCTCCTGCGAGAAGCCCGGCATGTCCAGCACGTTGAAGGTGGCATACGTCGTCTTCTTGCTCTTGAACTTCTCGGACAGCCAGTCGACCCGCGAGTCTGGCACCTTGACCGACGCCCGGGTCTCGCCGCCCGTGTGCCCGGGCGCGTGGCCACTGACCGCCTGGAACAACGTGCTCTTGCCGCTCAGGGGAGGACCGACCAATGCGATATCCATGTTCTTTGTCCTGGAAACAGCTATCCGTTGCCGGTTGTCAGTAGCCGGCCGTTAGCTGTCCGCTGACCGCTATCTGTTGACTGCTGACGGTTATCTGTTGACCGTTGACCGTTATCTCTGCCCGTCGTCACGTCTGCTTCCGCAGCGTGAAATCAAAGTTCTTCACCATGCTCACGTACCCTTGCCACACGCCCACCAGGATCGCCGCCGAACCGATCACCGCCGTCAGCACCATCGAAATCAGTTCCGTCGGCAGGTTGGCCACGTACGACTGGCCCATCATCTCCTTGGTATCCACGCACGCCCGGATGAACAGGATCGGGTTGAGCGCCGCGAAGATCGACCCCGAACTGCCCACGCTCAGGCAAACCAGCGTCATCGGCAGGTAGATCCCCAGCAGGAACCCCACGCTCATCATCACCGCCTTGGTCGTGCTCTTCTGCCGCAGCGAGATGTGCATCCCGATGATCGCCACCACCGCGATGTGCGTCAAGACCACCACCGGGATCACCAGCGGGCTCACCGGGCTGATCAACATCGCCTGCCGGCTGCTGGCCAGCCCCGTCACCGCGAACAGCAGCGCCGTCAGCGTCGGCACCGCCAGCAATGGCGCCGAGAGCGTCACCAGGCCCCGCAGCTTCCCCGCCAGGATGTACGCGCTGGTCAGCGGCGTCGTCTGCATCAGCTCGAACGTCCCGTTCTCCCGGTCCCGCGCGATCGCCGTCCCCGCCGCCGACGCCGCCGCCATCATCGCTACCACCACCTCGATCACCAGCGTCGCCGTCAGCAGGTTCTGCATCCGCGGCTGGAAGCTGCTCCGCGAGCCCGAGGGGATCGAATACCAGTACGCCAGCAGCAGCAGCGCCGCCGCCGTCCCAGCCACGAAGATGAACCACCGCATGATCCGCTGGCTCGGCGTCGACGCCCGCGCAACCGCCTCCCGCCACGCCACCGGGTTATGCCACACCCACCGCGCCCGCCGGCTCGTCTCGCCGTTGACCCCTCGCATCCGCGCGGGAAGGATCGACCCCAGCACGCCGCTCAGCCAGCTCGGCTCCCCCTGCCGCGAGCCCCGCCGCACGGCGAACATCGCCGCCACCGTCAGCACCACGCTCAAGAGCAGCGCCGCGACGATGAACCCCTCCCCCGGCTGGCTCAATAGGAACGGGAATGGCCACGGCAGCCCCGCCACCGCATCCGGCAGCGGTGGCGGCGTCACCCCCAGCACCGCCATCAGCGCCAGCACCGGGTGCATCCACGCGTAGGTCGGCATCTGGTCCAGGTTCAGCCATTGCGTCCCCACCGGCACCTTGGGAGCCTGCCCCAGCGGGAAGAACTGCGCCAGCGCCAGCCCCGCCACCAGGTAAAACCCGATCAGGATGTAGAACGAGAACACCCCCTGCCGCGCCCCCACCCCGAACATCCCCACGCAAATGGCCAGCGACGCCATGAACAGCCCCGCCGCCGCCGCCAGGCTGAAGCTCAGCAGCACCTCCCGGATCGTCACGCCCCCGTACAGCATCGTCAGCAAAAAGATCGGCAGCCCCGACACCAGCAGCGCCATCACGAAGAACAGCCGCCCCAGTAGCGTCCCCAGCACGATCTGCCCGTTGGTCAGCGGCGTGGTCAAGAGCACATTGAAGGTATCCGCGTCCCGCTGCTGCTGCACCGCCCCCGACACGAACACCGGCGCCAAGAGGCACATCATCAGCAACTGCGCGAACGACACCCACGCGAACGTCTGGCTGTTGAGCTTCGCCAGCTCCGCCAGCCCCGCCTGGCTCCCCGTCACCTGCATGAACTTCATGCCCGCCACCAGCAGCAGCACCCCCACGTACCCCAGCCGGATGTAAAAATGCCGCAACCGCTTGCTGCCCGTGCTGACCGTCCGGTCCGCGATCGGGTTGCCCGGCCCCAGCCGCCACAACGCCCCCAGCACGTCCTGCCACAAACTGTGCAGCGCCGCCGACAGCGCCGATTGCTGTCTGGGCTTTTGCGAAACGAAACGGTTCATCGCCAACTTGCTCCAATTGGGTCGGGGCCCTGGAATGCGTGTCCCACAGTCGTTCATTCCTCCCGAAGCGGCAACGATAGCCCTAACTGTACGTTATCCCAAAAACAAAGGCGCTTTCCGGAACGCGTAAATGCTCGAACCGGCCCGTCACTGGATACCACGAACCCAACCGCCGATTCGTCCTCCGAGCAATAGCGAGCCATCGATCTGTGCCTTGTCCCGAATCGATCTAGGAGTATCGGCAGGGCCTTGCCCCCGCGGTTCCCCGCATTGCTCGCATGAAAGACCCTGCAACGATCATCGCCCCTGGCAACGATCTCGCAGCCAAACCCGTGAACCACCAGATCTGTGCCCATAAGGACCAATCCGTCAACACGTGAAAGCGACGCGACTAGGGCTACGGCTCCTGTCATGCCCTCCTTGGCGTCATCACAGTCGTTCTTGCCAACAGCACCGTTTAGGTACGCTACCGGATCAATGCTGTTCTGGTCCTTCTCACACTCGTCAATCAGGAATTGCTCGCTCTCGGTGTGGGCAATCTCGGCGCCTATCTGGTTTTCAAAGAGTAACGGAATGCGTCCGTAGTGGAACTTGTACTTGATGCGCAGTTGACCGGCAACGTCCGAGTCGGTCAACAGGAAGGCCCCGCCATGCTGGAAGGCCCTTGCGCGAAGGAGCACACGCCGAATGATGTTGATCCAAATCCCCATTGCGTGTAATGTCCACTCACGATCAAGAGTGTGCCCTGCCTCTTCAGCCCGTTCCTTGATCCCGCGCAACCGGTTCTCGAATCCCCATCTGAGCTTCTTCCAAACGACAGGTGCCTCGAGTACGTCGACGGCATCCTCGACTAGGTTACCACCGTTTAGCTCGGCAACCACCGAGAACCCTTTAGTGACGATGATGTGCCCAAGACCAAGTATCTGTGCTTGAATGACCCCTGGCGGCCCAAACCCGGATTCGCTTTCGTGGCAGAGAAGGGATTGGAAGCCACCCTGTTGATCGAAGATCCCCCAGATCTTCAAACGACCGTATCGATCAGGATGGACCGCCAGCGATGAACAGGATGGGTCCGTTGCCAAGGCTATTTTCGCCAGTTGGGTCACATCATACGCAACCGGATCAGCCAGATCTGAGTATTCCCAACGGGAGTCACGAATGTTACGCGGCGGATCGGGATCGGGACTCCTGGGATCGACATATACAACAGAGCATGTGATCTGGGCACCCTCTTCACTTTTTAGGCTAGTCAGGAATAGCGTCTGGAAGAGCTCATCGAGCACCTCCACGGATGGGCGAGACCTGAGGTCCTCAAGTCGCCCGTAGACGAATAGTGCCAGATCATGAGGTGTTCTGCCAGCCATGTATTCGTCGATCCTCTCACAGACTCTGAAGCACGGACCGAGTCTCCGCCAGGCGCCGTGCGGCGGGCTCATCTCCACTGGCACTGCCGATTGACACTATCGCCTACCTCTTCGAGGGCGCCATTGTGTTGCCCGCCTTCGTTCCGTCTCCTGCCGCGCTGCCTCTCCGGCCTTCTGGAAGAACGCGATGATCTCCGCGTTCGACTTCCCTTCGAGCATCTTTGCCTGCTCATCACGGATGTGCCGTACCATGTCAACGGCCTTGATCTTTGTCTTCTCTGCCATAGGTTGTGACCTCACGAGGCGAGTAGATCGCCAACGGTCTGTATCCAATCTCGACGTTGACTCCGTTGAACCGCTGGATCTTGTCCAGTCTCACAATGTGCCGGAAGTTCCAGCTCACCAGCACGTCGACCTCGGCTGCGCTGGCCAGCGCAATATGGAGCATATCGTTACGAAAACGAGGGCCAAGTATTCCGTGACTTTCGTAGGCAGCCAGGATGTCGAGCACTTCCTCGGTCACAGGCACCATCTCCGCCTCTGGCAGCAGCCCGGCGCACAGTTCTCGGACATCCTCAGGGGCCCGCTCGACCTCGGCTGACGTTGCGTCCGACAATACCAGACGGAACTGTCCACGCCGGAAGTCCTCAACCAGCCCATTGGACCACACCTCGAATTCCGGATCGAAGCATCCGCCGATCACCGAAGTGTCCACGTATACTCGCCGCTTCCTCATTGGCTAGCTCCGCCAGACACCGCGCCCATACACCTAGCGACCATGCCGTTCGCATGACAATACCCAACGGCCCTCGCCGCTACTGCACCAGCCCCTTCGTCAGCCGCATGAACGCCGTCTCCAGGTTCACCTCCTCCTCCCGCACCTCCCGGATCGGGATCCGCGCCTCCACCAGCGCCTGCACCAAAAAATTGTAGTCCTTGCACTCCGTCTTCAACTCCACCAGCAGCCGCCCGTTCTGCGCCTGCACGTTCCCCACCTGCGGCAACCCCCGCAGCACCAGGTCCGCCCGGTCGTTCTGGCCCGCCACCGCCACGCACAGCCGCGTCCCCAACCGCGCCCGCTGCAGGATCTCCGCCATCGACCCGGAAAACAGCATCTTGCCCTGCTCGATGACCCCCACGCTGCTGCACAGCTCCGCCAGCTCGTGCAGGATGTGGCTGGAGATGATGATCGTCTTGCCCATCCGGTGCAGCTCCTTGAGCAGCTCCCGGATCTCGATCCGCGCCCGCGGGTCCAGCCCGCTGGCCGGCTCGTCCAACAGCAGCACCTTCGGGTTGTGCAGCAGCACCCGTGCGATCGCCAGCCGCTGCTTCATCCCCCGGCTGAGCGAATCCACCATCGCGTCCCGCTTGCCAGCCAGGTCCGTCAGCTCCAGCACGTCCCCCACCATCTTGCGCCGCTGCGCACCCGTGATGTTGTACGCCGCCGCGAAGAACTCCAGGTACTCCTGGACCACCATGTCCTCGTACGAGCCCATGAAGTCCGGCACGTAGCCGATGAGCGGCCGGATCTTGCGACTCTGGAACCCCACCAGGAAGCCGCAGACCTTGGCCTCGCCCCAGGTCGGCCGCAGCAGCGTCGCCAGGATCTTGATCGTCGTGGTCTTGCCCGCGCCGTTGGGACCGATGTAGCCGTAGCACTCCCCCTCCTCGATCTTGATCGAGAGGTTGTTCAGCGCCACCAGCTTGCCGTAGCGTTTCGTCAGGTTCAGCGTCTCGATGATCGCCATGTTCGCCGCTTCCATTCCGCCGGCCCGCCGCCCGGGCCCACCACTCTCGCCTTCCGCCTTTGCCGCTGTTGTTGCCTTCGCTCAGGACTCAGTACTGCCGTTGCTGTTGCTCCTCGTCTCCTCTTCTGCTGTTGCTCCTTGTCTCCGTGTCTCCCCCTCTCCTTGTCCGCCGTTTCCTATCCCCTATCCCCTCCCGCCATCGGCAGCACCACCCGCACGATGCACGCGCCCGACGACGGCGCGGTCCCCCGCCCGTTGACCCGCAGCCGCATCGGCCCCGGCGTATTCGCCAGCCCCACCAGCAGCGCGCTCTGCCCGTCCAGCACGTTCCGCAGGTCCAGCCAGTGCCCGCCCTCCCGCGGCAGCTCGCTGAACGGATCGAGCTTGTCGTTGTTCGACCCCTGGTTGAACATCCCCTGGCTCTGCCCCGGCACCTCGCTCAGCAGGCTCACCATCGTCGCCGCCAGCATCCGCGACCCCGCATCCGTAACCGGCGCAGGCTCGCGGTGCCCCCCATGCCACGACGTCCGGGCCCTTCCACCGGCAGGTTCTTCCACCAGCTCCTGGCCATGCCCCCCTGCTGGCCGACATCGCCCAGCGGCAGCACCTCCAGCCCGGCCAGGTCGTTGCGCGTCTTGCGGGCCGCCAGCCGGTCGATCTTGATCACGTTGATCATCGCGTCGCGGGTGCTCCTGTTGAACGAATTCGTCGTCGCGTACACCAGGTAGCAGTCGTGCAGGTCCAGGTCCGTGTCGTTGGCGATCCATGACCCGCCCGCCAACCCCTGGCCCCCTTGCCCCGCCGCCGCCAGCGAAGCCCGCACCAACCCGATCGGACCGCGCCAGTACGACTCGAACTGCTTGGCCGTCGCACGCACCGGCACGTTCGTCAACTCCGTCTGGCCGTACCGCACCGTATACTCCCGCTTGACCGCGAACGTCGTCCCCGTCGCCTCCTCCAAATCACTGGCCGGCCGTAGGTACGCCTCCGCCAGCGACTCCGCCGGCAACTCGTCCCGCCCCGCCGCCGTCAGGGCCACGTCCACCCGCGCATCGTACGGCATCTTCAGCCCGAAGAACGTCCGGACCTGCCCCATCCCGCTAGCCCCGTCCAGGTCGATCACCGACTGCTGCTTGACGTCAGCCATGATCCCCCGCCCGGCCTGCACGAGCATCCCCGCCCCCACGCTGCCGATGATCGCCACCCCCGCGAACGCCAGCCACGAAAACTGCGCCAGGTTCCGGCGCTTCAGCACCAGCCACGTCCCCACCGTCGCCGCCAGCCCGTACCCCGCGATCAGCAGCATCAGCAGCATCGCCAGCACTGTCCCCGTCGCGCGGAAGTCCGCCTCTCCGGCAACCAGGTCCGACGGCCCCGTAGCATCCGGCCAGCCCGGCCTCCAGCCGAAACTCACCGCCGCCGAGCCCGTCCCTTTCTCCATCGTCCGCACGCCGAAGATCTCCGGCTTGATCCGCGTGCCGATCGCCCCTGCCTCCCGCCCTTCCTCCGACGTCACCGCCAGCAGCGCCTTCAAACTGATCCCCGACTGCACGATCGACCCCATCCCCAGCCGCCGCCGCACCACCAGGGGAATCGCTTGCCCCTCGCTCGCCCCGCCGCCTGGCGCCTCCGCAACCGCTGACGCCCCCCCAGCCCCGCCCGGCAGCGACAGCAGCGTCGTCGCGTCCGCGGCCGGCTTGAGCTGCCAGACGCCCGCCTCGTTCAACAGCCGCACCGTCAGCGTCGTATTGAGCCCCTGCAGCTCCACCTTCCCGGGCGCCAGCCGCTTCGCCGCGACTGGCCTGCCCGCCAGGGCCTTGCCCAGGTCCGACTGCCCGAACGACTGCAAACTCCCCGGCCCCAGCACCAGGCTGCCGCCCTGGCGCACCCACTCGGCCAGCACCTTCAGCGCGGTGCTCCTCTCGTCCAGCCCCAGGTCGTCCGGCTGGTCGCACACGATCACGTCCACCGCCTCCAGCTCGTGCCAGAACTGCGGCAGCCGGTCCGGCCTCATGTACGCCGTTTGCACGTGCCCGCGGAAGCACTGGGCCGGGTCGTCGGGCAGCGCCGCCTGGATCACCGACTTGATCGACTGCGGCGAGATGTCCACCACCAGCAGGTCCGATTCCTTGATGAACTTCAGCGGCACCGTTTCCGCTGTCACCAGGCGACCGCCCGCGCGGTCCAGCAGCCGCACCGACACCTCCGGACTCGACACGTACATCCCCGGATTGCGGCAGAAAAAGCAGAACTGCCGGTCCTCGATCACCCCGCTATCCACCCCAAAGCCCGGCAGCTCGTAGATCACCGTCTCGCCGTCGCGGTCCCGGCTGATCACCTGCAGCGTCCCGTCGAAACGCGACCCGGTCCGGTTGTTGATCTGCACGCTGATCGGCGTCGACGCGTCCGCCCGCACGATGCTGTACGCCCCGTCGAAAAACCCCGCCTCGATGTTGCTGACCGATACCCCCGTCGCGGGCTTCTGGTCCGGCTGATCGCCCGCCTGGGCCAGACCCCGGGACGCCAGGGCCAGCACCACAAGCGCAGCCGCCCATCGGCCGCCGCCCCCCCCTTGCCATACTCGATGCCCTGCCCGTGCCATGGTCTCCCCAGAACAAGGTTCCTGGCCTGATGCGTTCCTGCTTGTCCGATTCTAACCGCCTGCAGCCGGCAACGCACGCTTAACCCGCGCAAACTTAACAGGATATCGTAAGGCTGGTTCCGCCATCTTTCTCTCGTCCCCCCCGCCGACCCCGTGTTCTCCCCCTCCCGGTGCCACTGGCAGCCCCGTCCCGAGCGAAATCGAGGGATCGTCTGCCAGTGCCGTTGCCGCCTGTCCCCTGTAACCTGTCCGCCGCCGTTGCCCCTTGTCTCCGTGTCTCCTTGTCTTTCTTCCCTCGCCCCCCGTCCCTCGCCTCTCGCCCCTCCGCCCCCGGCTGTCCCCTGCCGTTGCCCCTTGTCTCCGTGTCTCCTTGTCTTTCTTCCCTCGCCCCTCGCCCCTGCGCCCCCGGCTGTCCCCTGCCGTTGCTCCTGGTCTCCGTGTCTTTCGTCCCTCGCCCCCCGTCCCTCGCTTCTCGCCCCACCGCCCCCGGCTGTCCCCTGCCGTTGCTCCTTGTCTCCCCCTCTCCTTGTCTCCTTGTCTGAGCCGGTTGCGATGTGACCGCCCTGCGGGCGGTCGAAAGCGGCCGGGCCGCGCCCCAATAGCGACTGGAGACTTCGGAAAGGGTCGGCGGCAAGGCTGGAAGGCGTGCCGGCTGTGGAATGGCCAGCGGATGGCTGGTTCTGCGCGTACCGCCAGCGCGGCCGCATCCGATGACTGGCTCACTGGACCGCGTCTCAGCCGGTCATTCGTTCCGCCAGGGCCTTTTGCACGTGGCCCAGTCGCAGTTTGCCCAGGGTTCCTTCCCGACGCGGGCTGGCCGCCAGGAGTGTCGCGAAGCCCGCATGCACCACCATCACCGTGGCGATCAGGGCATGGAACCGCCGGGCTCCGGTCACGTTCCCATCATCCAGCCCCCAGAAGAGCTTCACGCGGGCATTGACCCGCTCCACGGAGGTGCGGCCCTTGTAGAGCCGCTCGAACTTCTTGGTTGCCCGGGGAATCGGCGGGAACCGCCGCAGGTCGATCGCGCAAGCCACTCGTACCGTCTTGCCGTAGTCCTTGCCGGCGTTGCACAGCCCCTCGCTGGGGCACGGCCAGCCCTCGTGCCGGGCCGGACAGCGGTACTTGATCGTCTTGCGCTGTGGCTCATGGCCAATGTAGGCCATCTTGTGCCGCACCGGCGGCTCGCTGTGCCGGTCATAGCAGTACACCGTCCCGGCCTCATCGTAGGTGATGTTGCTGGTCCCATCGTGCCCGGGCAGCATTTCTTCGGTGTGATCCTTCCAGAGACTGCGGTTCTGGATCACGGGCCGGATTCCCTCCTTGTCCAGCATCTTATGCACATCCCGACTGTCGGCCGCCTTGTCATAGGCCGTGGTCTGGATGCGACCTTCCGGCAGATTCGCCTTGGCCTGTTCGATCAACGCCGGCAGCGTACCCCCATCGTCGATGTGGGCACTGGTCGTACGGTAGGCCAGGATCAACTCGTGCCGGGCATCCACCAGCAGATGCAACTTGTAGCCGAACCATTCGACGATCTGGGTGACCTTGCCTTGCTCGTCGGTATACTCCTTGCGCCCCCGGTCGGCTGGGGCAAGCCTTCGGCCACTTCCTCGGTCGCCTCCGCCTTGCGGCGAGCGTGCAGGGCGGTGGCATCGCCGGCGGTGTGTTTGCCCAGGTCGTCCACCACACAGGCCAGTCGCTGGATCATCCGGTCAAAGACACCACGCAACTGCGACCGGTGGGGCTCTTGGCCCAGCACATCCAGGAACCGGGAGATATTCCACTTCTCGGGCACACCGGCTTCCTCCGTAATGCCGATCAGGTGTCGCAGTCCCTCGTTGCGTCGCAACTCTGCCAGGCAGGCCTCATAACTGGCATGCCGCAACGCAATCGTCAGCAGCACCACGCCCCAGAGGACGTGAACGGGATAGTCGTTGCGACCGCGGCCGCGGTGCTGACGCAACCCCTCCAGGAGAGCCGCATCCGGGATAGCGGCCAGCAGTTGCTTGAGCGTCTGCAGGCTGGGACTGTCTTCCAGGCATCCCCAGGCAAACAGCGGTTCGGTCATCGCGATGTGCATGAGCAACCCTCCTTGGCTTCGCAGGGCTCCATTGTACACCGCAACCGATCCCCGCACCAGGGGTCCGGTGGTCGAAAAATCCACAAGAGAATCGTCCCGATTGCCCTGGCAGGTCGCAAGACACCTTGTCTGCGGGGAAGACGCTTTGCCCCCTCCGTCCAACGCACTCACACAAATGAAGTTCCACACATCGCAACCGCCTCTCCTTGTCTGCTGTCCCCTTGTAAACCTCCCCCCGCTGCGGTATCCTCTGCCCCCTGCGGTGGCGGTCCGAAACACACCGGATTCCCTTGGAGCACCGGAAATGGCACTTATCTCGCTGCGCGCTCAGCAGTTGGAAGAGTCGGCTACCCTGGCGGTCTCAGCCAAGGCAGCCAAGATGCAGTCCGAAGGCGTCGACGTGGTCTCCTTCGGGGCCGGCGAACCCGACTTCGATACCCCCGACCACATCAAGCAGGCCGCCTACGACGCCATCAAGAAGGGCATGACCAAGTACGCCAAGCCCGCCAGCGGCATCATGCCCGCCAAGGACGCCGTCTGCGACCGCCTCAAGAAGGAAAACAACCTCGACTACAGGCCCAACCAGGTCCTGCTCACCGTCGGCGGCAAGGAGGCCCTCTACCTGGCCATCATGGCCCTGATGGACCCGGATGACGAGTGCATCATCCCCGTCCCCTATTGGGTCTCCTACCCCGAGATGGTCAAGCTCGCCCAGGGCCGGTCCGTCTTCGTCGAGGGCAAGGAGGAGAACTCCTTCAAACTGACCCCCGCCCAGATCGCCGCCAAGATCACCCAAAAGACCAAGCTCTTCGTCTTCAACAGCCCCTCCAACCCCGGCGGGTTCACCTACACCCCGGATGAGACCAAGGCCATAGCCGATATGCTCATGGACTACCCGCAGGTGATCGTCCTGTCCGACGAGATGTACGACAAGCTCATCTACACCGGCGACAAGTACCTCTCCTTCGCCGCCACCCGCAAGGAGATGTACGAGCGGACCGTCACCTTCAACGCCGGCTCCAAGACCTACGCCATGACCGGCTGGCGGATTGGCTACGCAGCCGGCCCCGCGCCGGTCATCACCAACATGGCCAAGATCCAGAGCCAGACCACCAGCGGCACCGCCACCTTCTGTCAGCAGGCCCTGGCCGTCGCCCTCAAGGGCGACCAGTCCTGCGTCGAGCAGATGCGCCAGGAATTCGCCAAGCGCGCCGAGCACATGTGGAAGCGCCTCAATGCCCTCCCCGGCGTCAAGTGCATCCGCCCGACCGGCGCCTTCTACGCCTTCCCCAACGTCAGCGGCGCATTCGCCAAGCTCGGCGTGAATAACTCCCTGGACTTCTCGACCAAGGTGCTGGAGCAGGCCCACGTAGCCCTGGTCCCCGGCTCCGCCTTCGGCGCCGACAACTACGTCCGCCTGTCCTTCGCCACCAGCATGGCCCAGATCGACAAAGGCCTCGACCGCCTGGCGAAACTGCTGGCGTAGGCGAGTGCTGAATCCTGCGTGCCGCCGCCGTTGCCGTTTACGAGCCTGAAGCGTAAGCGAGGGTATCCGTTGCCGTTGTCGTACTGTCTACGAGCCCGAACCGTCAGCGCTTAGGTTTGCACACATCTTCCTTGCGATGCCGATAGAGGGGCGGGGGCAAGAAGACAGGGAGTAACGGCCATGGATGGCATTGCTCCGGGGTATTTCGGTAGCGAACGCATTGTCCCGGATCTTCGGCTGGATACGCGGCTGCTTGACACGTGCAACCGGATGGAACAATGTCCAGAGGGCACGTTGCCCAAGAAGCTGGCCAGACGCTCGGAACTGGTTGGCGGCTATCGGCTATTCAACAACCCCCGGGTGAGGCCCCAGGCCATGCTCGAAGCACACCGCCGTCGTTGTCTGGACCGGCTGAACAGTTATCCTTCCGCCCCGCCAGGCGCGGGGCGAGCATGGAAAAGAGCCGATGGGGCTCTGGGGGCTGATCACCCGGGAAGAGCTCTCGCCGGAGGCGTTGGCGTCGGGGGCCGAGCCGATCGAATGGATTCTGCTGACCAACCGTTCGCTGGTTTCCATCGAGCAGGCCCTGGAAGTGGCGGAACATTATGCGTGCCGCTGGGTCATTGAAGACTATCACAAGGCCCAGAAGACCGGCTGCGGGATCGAGGATCTGCAACTGACCACGCGTCACGGCCTGGATAACGCGATCACGGTGCTGAGCGTGCTGGCGGTGCATGTCCTGCGTTTGCGGTGCTGCGCTCGCGATGCGTCCAACCGGGACCAGCCGGCGCGGCTGCACGAGGAGGAACTGAAGGTGGAAGTGGCCGGCCGTGCGAGCCAGCATCCGGATTGGCGGAAGATGACGGTGTGGGACTACTACATCGCCATCGCCCGCCTGGGCGGCTACATGCTCAATCCCCGCAAACGCCCACCGGGCTGGCAGGTGCTGTGGCGGGGCTATATTCGTCTGGAATCCATGTGCGCCGGCGTCCGCCTCATGAGCGAAAGATGTGTGCAAACCTAAGCGCTGACGCTTCGGGCTCGTGAACAGCTGGGGCAACAGCTATTCCGCGATAATCCGGTCGACCACCAACTGCCGGAAGGCCGGGGAGAGGGCGGCGAAGTACGCCGTGAAACCCGTCACGCGAACCACCAGGTCCGGGAAGGCCTGGGGGTCCTTGTGGGCCGCCAGGAGCTTGTCTCGGTCGATCACGTTGATGTTCATCAGCGTGCCGCCGAGGTCGAAGTGGGTCTTGATCAGGGCGGCGAGGTTGCGGTAGCCGCCGTCGCGGCAGAGCGAGGGGTCGATCTCCAGCTGCATGGGACAGGTGTTGCCGCGGCCGCACTGGATGGCGGCGATCGCCCGGGCCATGGCGGTGGGGGCGCCACCGAAGCCGGGGCTGGGGTTGGCACCATGGGAGATGGGCTCGGCGGCGCCGCGGCCATTGGGGGTGGCGCCGACGACTTTGCCCATGCCGATGGTGGCGGACCAGCTGAACCAGCCGGGGATCATCTTGCGCCCGCCCGGGTGGGTTTGGCACTGACCAGGCGGGTCAGACACTGGGAGACCTTGAGTGCCCAGGCGTCGCCGAGGGTGCCGCCGTGGCCATAACGCTCGCTGCGGCTCATCATCATCTTGATGCGCTGACCCTCGGGGCCGGCGTAGTTGGTGCGGAGGGCGTCGGCGATCCGGGGCCAGGTGAGGACCTTCTCTTGCTCGATCCGCTGCTCGAGGGCGGCGAAAGAGTCGGCGGTGGTCGCCAGGGCCGAGCCGTCGACGCACATGTTGTAGAACTCGACGCCGCCGTCGGAGACATCGCGGCCCTTCTCGATGGGACCGTGGCAGAGGAGGTTGAGCAGGAGTTCGGGCTGGTTGTCCTTCTGGTGGGCGAGGTGGAAGTCCAGCCCGTCGGCGACGACCTCGACGGCCTTAGAAAAGTGCTTTTCGAAGCGGGCGAAGAGGTCGTCGGTAGTGGGGCTGGTCGATTCGGCCAACATCTCCTGGAAGGCGACCTCGAAGACCTTCGCGGTGTTGATCTTGATGATGTCGTTCATGGGGTATTCGCGGCCGGGGATGGCCATCCAATGGCACCCGGTGGCGATCCGCTGTCGGGCGAGTTCGGCGGGGTAACCGTTTCGCATGAAGCCTTCGGTCAGACCCTTGTCGCCGGCGTAGCGGGGCCAGCCCTTGCGATCCTCGAAGAGGTACTGGACGGACTTGAGGAAGAACTCCTCGTTCTGGCCATCGTGCACGCGGACAGTCAGGTTGTTGCTGCTATCGAGGAGGTGGGCGGCCTCGAGGACCAGGAAGGAGACTTTGGAGACCTGGTCGCGGCCATCGGGGGCGGGTCCGCCGAGCTGGTAGTAGTGGGGGTCGTTCAGCAGGAGGCAGGCGATGTAGAAGACGGCCTGCTCGTCGGTGAGGGCGCCGGCGGCCACGTCGCGCTCGTAGTACGGGCGGAGGAGTTCGTCGAGCTGCCCCCCTGCCCCGTCGCGGTTGTAGGTGCGGGAGGCGGAGTTGAACCAGGCGATCCACTGACAGACCTCGCGGAAGGTCCGCGGCGGATTGTCGACGAGCCAGTCATTCATGTCGGCCAACTCGCAGAGGTTCCGGCGGAGCTGCGGGTTGACCTCGGTTTCGGCCATCTGGCGGCAGGTGTCGGCGGTGCGGCGGATCCAGGCCTGGACGCCGAGGATGACGTCCTCCTCCGCCTGGTAGAACTCAGCGCGGTCGGGGCCGCGTTGGGCGCGGCAGTCGCGGACCTTTTTGAGCAGGCCGCCCCAGCCGAGGGCCAGGCCGATGCGGTAGTCGGGCGTGAAGTGGGTGTCGGCGCCGATGCCGGGGTTGATGCCATAGAGGGCGTGAAAGGGCTTGAGGTGGGAGTAGTCGAATTCGGGCTTCCACCAGACCTTGCGGTGGCGGCTGAGCATGACCATCCACCGGCCGGCTATTCCCTCGAGGGGATCGACGTAGACGGGGTGGACCGCCATGAGGGCGCGGAAGTTGGCGGCCCAGCCAGCGGGGCCAAACCACGAGCCGCAGGGGTGGTTGGGGGTCGGCTCCCACTTGAAGTCGGGGGGCGGGCAGACGGTGCCGTAGTCGTCCTCGTCCATGGCGCCGTAGCGGGCGATCTTGTCCCGGGTCTGCTGGAGCTTCTTTTCGCGGATCAGGTCGAGGCGCTGGCGGTAGGTCAGGTCGTGCGTGGCGGAACGGATCATGGTCTGCCCTCGAGATATCCTGTGGAACACTCAGGATTCTATCGTGCCGCGGTATGGAGAGGTTGTCCAGGGGCGGGAGTACTGGCCTCAAGGCCACGGCAGAGGAGAAAGACCGTTGAAACGGCCTGAGAAACAGAAAAAGAAGACGGGGAAACGGAGGGGGTGCCCCGCGGACCAGTGCTACAAGCACTGGCCCATTTGCCCGCTGCGCGGGATGCCCTGAACGGGGCAGGTGGCGCGACCAGCCGGACCCACTTGACGTGTCATGCATCCAAGACGAGCCGCCGGAATAGTCCACGCCAGGACGCGATCTCTCTTGCATGGGGCAGGATCAAACTGGATCGCCGCCCGGCCGGACTTCGATGCCTAGGCGGCGGGCGGCGGCGGCCAGGGCCCTAAGCCGGTCGGCCTCCAAGCGGAGATCCTCGGGCACGCGCGATTCCATCCCCAGGCTGGCGTACTTGCCGTGGCCCAGGGGGTGGTAGGGCAGCAATTCGTAATAGCGGAGGTTGGGCAGGCCGGCGAGGAAGTCGGCGATCGCGGCGATTTCGGCCTCATTGTCGTTCACACCGGGGACGACGGGGGTGCGGATGACCAGGGGCAGGTCCTGACCTGCCAGGCGACGGATGTTGTCGAGCACCCGGTCGTTGGATTGGCCCGTCCAGTCGGTGTGGAGCGCGGGGTCCATCGTCTTGATGTCGGCCATCAGCAGGTCGAGCCACGGCAGGACGGGTTCGAGGTGCTCCCAGGGCCAGGCGAGGTTGGTTTCAATGGCGGTGTGGATGCCGGCGTCCTTGCAGAGGCGGAGGATGTCGATGGCGAAGTTGCGCTGGCAGAGGGGCTCGCCGCCGGAGAGGGTCACGCCGCCGCCCGAGTTGGCGTAGAAGGGGCGATCCTCCAAGACTTCGGCAAGGACCTCCTGCGGCGTCACCTGTCGGCCTACCAGGACCAGGGCCTCGGCATAGCAGGTGCGGGAGCAGCAGCCACAGGCAGCGCAGAGGTCGCGGCGGAAGGTCCGGCGGCCATCGACGGATTCGTGGGCCCCGCGGGAGCAAGCGGTGAGGCAGGCGCCGCAGGCGATGCACTTGCCGGGGTAGACCTGGAGCTGCTGGCTCGGCAGGATGGTCTCGGGGTTGTGGCACCAGGCGCAGCGGAGGTTGCAGCCCTTGAGGAAGACGGTCGTGCGGATGCCGGGGCCATCGTGCACGCAGAACCGCTGAATGTCGGTGATCATCCCATCCACGACGTACCGCCCTGCCCTGCCACTTCTCCCTGAAAGCACGGCTGCAAACACCGCAGGTATGGCACCCGCTTGGTACCCGGCCAAAACCGCCGGTGGGGGCACCGGCGGCACTAGCATCCGGCACCTATTGAACCGCGGCGCCAATCGAGGAAGATACCGGGTATTATCGCCGGAGGCCAATGGCTGTACAACCGACTTGCGAGAGAGCGACTATGGCTGACCGATATGCGGGGCTGGACAACCTTCGCGGCACATTCATCGTCCTGGACGGGCCGGACGGGTCGGGCAAGACGACCGTCCAGGCGGGCGTGGCGCAGAAGCTCCGCGAGGCGGGGCTGGCCGTCACCGTCTGCAAGGACCCCGGCGGGACGGTGGTGGGCGACCGCATCCGTAGCGTGCTGCTGGACCACGACCTGACACAGATGAGCGTGCAGTGCGAGACGCTGCTGTTCATGGCGTCGCGGGCGCAGCTCGTCCGCGAGGTCGTCCGGCCCGCCATGCGGCAGGGGCACGTTGTGCTGTGCGACCGGTTTGTTTCATCGACGTGCGCGTACCAGGTGGCAGCCGGGGATGAGGTGGGGACGATCATAGAGCTGGCGCGATACGCGATCGGCGAGACGTGGCCCGGCCTGACGTTGGTCCTGGACGTGCCGGTGGAGGTGGGTTTTGCGCGAATCGGACGGCGGCTGAGGCGCGGCGGGAGGCGCAGCTGGCGGGGAACGTCCCGGAGGCGGAGGCGGCGCTGGACGCGATGGAGCGGCGGCCGACGGCGTTCCACGAGGCGGTGCGGTCGAACTTCCTGGCGCTGCCCGGACGGTACCCGGGACCGGTAGAGATCGTGGACGCAACGCAGCCGGCGGAGAGGATCGTGGAGGAGGTGGTGGCAAGATTGCAGAGGTGAGCGATTAGCAAGGGACGAGGTCAGGGGCTTCGAACAAGACGACGTCCCGGTTAACCACGGGCACGGAGACACGGAGAGATGCGAGAATGGGTAGCTCTGGCGCCCTTCTCGCGTTCATTCTGCCAGGTGTTCTTACGGAGCATTGCATGAAGATCCACACGCACGAGAGCGAGATGGGGCCGCAGGCGGGCGGGCTGCTGATCGGCAAGGACAACGGGGCGACCAGCGGCTTTTGCATGGGGGTGTCGTACTACGCATTGACGGAGTACGGCAAGCCGGGCGTTCACGAGGACCAGGAGGGGTTCTACGTGCTGGAGGGTGCGGGAACGGCAAAGGTCGGCCAGCAGCAGTTCGCCGTGCGGCCCGGCTCGTGTTTCATCGCCAACAAGGGCATACCGCACACGGTGAAACGGAACGCGGACAGCGGGCCGGTCAAGGTGCTGTGGTGCCATGGGGCGGTATAACGGCAGACAGGGAGACCGGGAGACAAGGAGACAAGGAGCAACGGCAACGGCGGGTTCAGCGGTCAGCGGTCAGCGGTCAGCGGTCAGCGGTCAGCGGTCAGCGGTCAGCGGTCAGCGGTCAGCGGTCAGCGGTCAGCGGTCAGCGGTCAGCGGTCAGCGGTCAGCGGTCAGCGGTCAGCGGTCAGCAAAACGACAACGGCACAGGCCGAGTGGGAACATGAGCAAACGTGGTTCGCGGATGTTGCGGATTGGGGTGGCGGGGCTGGGGCGGATCGGGTGGGGATTCCACTGCAAGGCGATCGGACCGCACAAGGATTGGCAGCTGGTCGCGGTGGCGGACCCGGCTGCGGAGCGGTGCGCAGAGGCTCAGCAGACGTACGGGTGCCGGGCGTTCCGCCGGTTCCAGGAGATGCTGGAGCAGGCCGACCTCGACGCCGTGACGATCGCCACGCCGACCCACCTGCACAAGGGACACGTGCTGGCGGCGGCGCGGCGGGGACTGCACATCATGCTCGAAAAGCCGATGGCGGCCAACCTCGCTGATGCGCGGGCGATCGTGCGGGCGGCGAAGCACGCTGGCTGCATCCTGACGGTGTACCAGCCACACCGGGCGGCGGCGTACTTCCGGCACCTGCAGCGGATCATTGCCTCGGGGCGGATCGGGCAGGTGTACCACGTGCGGCGGGGGTCGTTCCGGTTCGTGCGGCGCGACGACTGGCAGAGTTTGCGGAAGTTCGGCGGGGGGATGCTGAACAACTACGGGGCGCATGCGCTGGACCAGATGCTGGCGCTGACCGGCTATGACGTGCGGAAGGTGTTCTGCGACCTGCGCCGGGTGGCGTCGCTCGGCGATGCGGAGGACGTGGTCAAGGTGGTGTACCAGACGCGTAGCGGGACCATCGGCGAGGTCGACATCAACCAGGCAACGCCGCACGGGCCGTACGACATCGAGGTGTACGGGACACGCGGGGTGATCACCAAGCACAAGGATGAATACACGGTCCGCTGGCTGCCGCGGGGGGAGCTCAAGGCGAAGAGGCTCGATGCCAGGTTGGCCAGCGCGGGACGGAAGTACCCCACGGACGACGTTGAGTTCCGGCAGGAGGTCATCCGGGTCGATCCGAAGTACCAGGTGGACGTGTATAAGGACTTCGCCAGGGCGATCCGCACGGGGGGCGCGCCGTTCGTGCCGGCGGAGCAGACGCTCGAGGTCATGCGGATCATGGAGTGGTGCCGGCGGGACAGCAAGAGAATCACGCAGACGCCGCTGGCATAGGGGTGAGTCCTGAGTGCTGAGTGCTCAGTACTGAGTACTGAGTACTGAGTGCTGAGTAACGGCTGGAACCGGCGGTGAGGGCACCGGCGGCACTGAGAGGAGCGCGCCTGCAGATGCCGCGGGCAAAGGGGTATCGCGATGGCGAAACTGAAGATCTACATCATGACGGACCTGGAAGGCGTCAGCGGGGTGCAGGCCTTCGACGACCGGTCCGACAAGAGTCCGGACACCTTCGCACGTCTGCAGCAGTGGCGCCGGCTGCTGACGGCCGAGGTGAACGCCGCGATCGAAGGGGCGTTTGCCGGCGGGGCCGGTGAGATCGTCGTGCGGGACGGCCACGCCGGGGACGCAATCGATTTCGAGCACGTCGATTCGCGTGTGCGGGTGGTTCACGGCCGGGAATACCCCACGTGGTGCTGCGGGCTGGACGGGACATTCGACGCGATGTTTTCGATCGGCGCGCACGCGATGGCTGGCACGCGGGGCGGGGTGCTGTACCACACCTGGAGCGCGCAGATCCGGCAGATCCGGCTGTGCGGGCAGGCGATCGGAGAGATCGGGCTGGAGGCGTTTGCCGGCGGGGCGTGCGGGGTGCCGCTGGTGTATGTCACCGGGGACGTTGCGGCCTGCCGGGAGGGGGAGAGTCTCATACCAAACATCACGACGGTGGCGGTCAAGGAGGGGGTGTCGCGGTACGCGGCGATCGCGTATCCGCCGGCTGTGGCGTGCCGGATGATCGCCGAGGGGGCGCAGCGGGCCGTCGTGAACCGGCAGCAGGTCAAGCCGTTTTTGCCGCCGCCGCCGTACACGTGGCAGCTGGATGAGTATCCGGCTGGCTCGGACGTTATGAAGAGCAACCCGGCGGATTTGCCGGGGCAGTGGAAGACAGTGCAGGACTTCCGGGCGGAGACGGCGGAGGAATTGATGCGGAAGGCGTGGGGGAAGGAGGTGTGAGGGGCCAGGGTTCAGGGTTCAGGGTTCAGGAAACGGCGATTGCACCGCAGAGGCGCAGAGGAGAGATCGGCGTAAGAGCAGGAACAACCGCATTCGCAGATTCCGCAGACAGGCGCGAATGCGCAGCGAGTGGCGGCGACCGGGATGCCTGCAGCTCCCGGGACTTTCAGCGGAGAATCGGCAATGAAACTCAATCCTTTCGTGGCGGAGCTCCTGGCACCTGCTTACGGCCCGTGCCCGGAATTCAAACGCACCTGCAGCGAGATGCGATGGTGCAAAAGGGCAGGCCACGTGCCGCGCGGGTTTGCAGGTGCTACAGGCGACCTCGCTGAAGTTGAGCTCGTTCTGGTCGGGGCAGAACCCGGCGACCCTCACGACGGGGAGACACATGCCAGGCCGGAAGGTCCACTGCAAAGTGCATACGAATACGCTGTCCGCTGTTTCAAGGAAGGCAAGGACCTCTTCCACAGGAACGTTCTTGAGATTCTCAAGGGGTGCTGGGGCGACCTCGAATTCGAGCGCAGAGCTCGCGGAAGGTATGGTTCGTTGACTCTGTGCTGTGCTCTGCTTGGAAGGAGGCCGGGCTAGTCCCGCGCTCGGTCTGCCTTGCATGTGGGCGGCGCTATCTCCTGCCCCAACTTGGCTTGTTTCGACATGCGCTCGTCGTTGCCCTTGGTACGAAGGCGGCGACACGCCTGCGAGCTTTGGGCTTCCGGGATTTCCTGTTAGCCTATTCCGTCGCACCTCCAGGCTGCAACTATGCCAAAGCACATGCCTCGTGGGAGCAGATCCCCACAGCGCTCCGACGTTCGGCGCAACCTACGTGCTCGGTACGGTGACATTCCTCAGGTGGATCATGAAGATCACCGTTGACATCGACGGCGGATTTATGTCCGAGGGCATGCGTGCCAGTGGATGCAAAACGAAGACGGCCGCGATAAAGGCCGGTCTGCGCCTGCTGGTGCAGATGAGCGGTCAGAAGAAGCTTCGTTCGCTCAAGGGCAAGATCGCCTGGTAAGGAGATCTTGACGCGATGAGGAGAGACTGACCGGACCGGATCGAATGGCGCGTCGTGCCGGGGTGCAAGGCCGTTTACGCCATTGAGGGCCTGTCGCTTGATCGACAGGCCCTGAACGGGGCGGAGGTTCACGGCTGCAAGGGTGCGCCCGACTCTTCCTGGAAAGTACCCGCGGAGCCCGCCGCTCTCCCAGTCTTTCGTTGATTCAGCCGGAGTTTGACGGCCGGCTGGCGGGGTGTAGACTGCCGTCGGGAATCGTTCCGGGAGTGATGTGTTCATGGCGGAAACCCACTGGCGTTGCAGGCCGACCGAGTCGTTTGAGTATTTCCGCAACCCGCACAAGGGGTGCGCGACGTTCCAGCATTTCGAGGGCGACCCGCTCTTTGAGGGCACGCACTGGTCGGAGGAGGGGCCGACGGAATTCCCACCGCGACAGCACCCGGGCGTCACGCCGGGGTACCTGCCGTCGCCCGTGGTGTACTGCCGCTGGTTCTGGCGGCGGTTCCAGCCGAGCCGGGACACCTTCGACTGGTCGCTGATCGACGCGGCGCTGCGGACGGCGCACGAGCGGGGCCAGACGCTGCAGGTGCGGCTGATGCCGTACGGCTCGGCCAGGCAGCCCTGCCTGCCGGACTGGTACGGCGAGGTCGCGCCGGTGATCATCACCGAGACCAAGGGAACCAGAGCTGACCACGCCCGACCACTCCTCCGGCGAGTTCTTCCGCTGGTGGGGCAACGTGATCAAGGAGTTCGCCGCGAAGTACGACGGCCACGCGGACCTGGAGACGTTCGACATCTCGCACATCGGTCCGTGGGGCGAAGGGGCGGCGGACTGCAGCGAGTCCGCGATGGCGCGGATGGCGGAGCACTACGTCTCGTGCTTCCAGAAGACCCCGTTGTGCGCGATGGTCGGCGACCAGATGCGGCCGGCGGTGGCACTGGGCACGGGCTGGCGGTGCGACTGCTTCGGCGACATGCGGGAGAAGGGCAACGCCGAGGTGCCGCACCACCTGGCGTGGAACCACACGTATGGCGCGTACCCGTGGCTGGTCTGCGAGAACGGGGCGAGCGAGGCGTGGCGCAGCGGGCCGGTGGTCTTCGAGACGTGCGGGGTGCCGCTGGGCTGGTACTGGCAGAAGGAGTACCCATACGACCTGGACTTCAACCTTCGGCAGGGGCTGAAGTACCACGGGTCGATCTTCATGCCGAAATCGACGCGGATCCCCGACGAGTGGCAGAAGTTGATCCTCGACTGGTGCCGCTACCTGGGGTACCGGTTCGTGCTGCGGGAGACCAGGTACTCGCTGACCGTCCAGCGAGGCCAGCGGTTCGACTGCGACACCTGGATCGAGAACGTGGGCGTTGCGCCGCTGTATCATCCATACAGATTCGCGGTCCGCATCAGCCAGGACGATCGCGAGCACCTCGTCGAGATCGACACGGACCTCAAGAAGTGGCTGCCCGGGGATGTGTGTCTGCGGCTGAAGGTCGAGGTCCCCCAGATGCTCAAGGCGGGACCGGCGATGCTGTCAGCGGGCATCGTCCGGCCAGGGGGCAAGGTGCCGGCGATCCGCTTTGCGGTGAAGGAACAGGACGCGTACGGGTGGGTGGAGATCGGGAAGGTAACGGTGATCTGACAGGAGACAGCATCATGCACGCTCAACGGTTCATGTCCCTGGTCGTCGTCCTGGTTGGCTGGTCCATGGGGGTCGCGCATGCCGCGAACGGGGCGGCGAGTACGGCACCCGCAACTTCGGCGCGGTCGCAGCCTGCGGGGCTAACGCTGGACACCGTCAAGATCGACGATTACATGCGAGAGCGGATCGAGGCGGACAAGTTCCCGAGTTTGGCCATCGGGGTGGTGTACGACCAGGCCCTCATCTTCTGCCGGGCGTACGGCGTGGCCGATCGCAAGGCGACTCGGCCGGCCACGACGGAGACGCTCTACCGCATCGGGTCGATCAGCAAGGTGTTCACGACGACGCTGATGTGCATCCTCCGCGACAAGGGGGTGGTGCGCCTGGATGACCCGGTCAGCAAGTATCTGCCGGCTGACGTGAAGCTGCCGAGCGACCCCCGCGGGGCGCCTGCCATCACGCTGCGGCACCTGGCGACGCACACGTCGGGGCTGCCGAAGCTGCCGCCCAACGTGGCGTCCAAGGGCGAAGACGCGTACGGCGGCTACACGGTCGCGCAGCTGTACGCGGGGCTGGCGGACACCCCGATGATCTTCCCGACGGGGGCCAAGTCGGTCTATTCGAACCTGGGGGTGGCGCTGCTGGGCCACGCGCTGGAGCGGGCGGCGGGCCAGCCGTACGAGGCGCTGCTGAAGAAGAACCTGCTGGAGCCGCTGGGGATGAAGGATACGACGGTGGCGCTGTCGGCCCGGCAGCGGGAACGGTTCTCCACGCCGTACAACGGAGAGGGCCTGGAGCACGAGACGGCGGACTGGGACCTGGGCTGCCTGGCGCCGTGCGGCGGGCTGGCCTCGACGGTGCCGGACCTGGCGAAGTTCGTATCCCTGCAGCTGCGGGCCGGGAAGGCGGGCGTGACGCCCGTATCCGGCGCGACGCTGTTGGAGATGCAGACGCCGCAGAGGCTGACGCAAGGATGGAAGGCGGCGATGGGGCTGGGCTGGCAGATCTTGCCATACGACGAGGAGACCGGAGACCTGGTCTGGCACAACGGCGGCACGGGCGGGCATTTCGCGTTCATCGGGTTCACGCCGTCCCGGAAGATCGGCGTGATCGTGCTGACCAACGCGTGCAAGGAGATCGACTCCCTCGGCATGTGGCTTCTGAAGTTGGTCCTGGCGGCGGCGCAGCAGACCGGGCCAGCCACGCAGCCGGTGCCGACGGCCGAGCAGGTGCTGGACCGCTACATCGAGGTCACCGGAGGCGCCAAGGCCTACGAGGCGGTCCACACGATGGTGGTCCACTACAAGGGGAACCTGGGGGGGATGCCGGTCACGGACGAGGAGTACACGACTGACTCAGGCAGGTATTACAGCATCGTGAACATGGGCCTGCTGGGCAGCAGCCAAGAGGGAAGCGACGGCCAGACGGTGTGGGAGACAAGCAGCATCGGCTCGAGGATCGTAACCGGCCGTAAGCGCGAGGCAGACCTTCGGGACGCAAACCCGACGCGGGACCTGAGGTGGCGGGACCTCTACAAGTACACCGAATGCAAAAAGGTGGTCGACTACGAGGGGGTCCCCTGCTACGACGTGCTGCTGATATCGCCGGACGACCTGGTGGAGGATCGGTACTACGACGTCGAAACGGGCCTGATGATCGGCCGGAAGTCGATGGTCGACGATGCTTCGTTCGGGCTGATCGGCATGGAGGAAGTCTACGGCGACTATAGCCGCTATGGCAACCTCCTCCTGCCTGCCAGCCGGACGATGAAGATCATGGCACAGGAGATGGCGCTCAAGATCCAGTCAGTGGAGATCAACGGCCAGGTCCCGGACAGCCGCTTCGACCTGCCGTCGGCGATCAAGGCGCTGCGGGACAAGCGGGCCGCGTCGCAGCCGGCGTCGAAGGCTGCCAACGACTGACAGTCCGGTTGACAATCACCCGGCCGGGTCGGAATATGTTGTCATCTTGTCTCCAGACCCCTGTCCAGTGGAGCGTCGGTCGTGCCGGGATTGCAGCGTTGTCTCCTGTCGAGATTGCCAGCTGCCGGGATCGTGTTCCTGGCCATCGGGCTTTTCCAGACCGATCGGACGGCGGCTGCGCCTCTCAAGGCATCGCCTGCCAAAGCGTCCGCGGCCCAGGCGTCAGCTGCCAAGGCCGGACCCGCCAGGTCGCTCGAAGCGCCCGTCCCAGCCGCTGAGCCCGCGCCTGCCGCCAGTCAGCCCGCCCTGCCAACGGGGGAAGAGGTGCTCCGCCGGCAGGTGGAGGCCACGGGCGGCCGCAAGGCGTACGATCGCATCAAGACGCTGGTGATCCGCTGCCAGATCCCGGGGCGCTGGTCGGACCTGGTGGTCGAGGAGTACTGGGCGCCGCCGGGGCGGTATTACGCGCTCGCGCGCGCGAGGAGGAGGCCGGCCCGCCGGAGAAGCGCGTACACAAGTCGACCGTGATCGCCGAGGCGGGGGTGAACGGCCCGGCTGTCTGGACGATCCACGACGGGCACATCGTGATGGCCAGGGACAAGGAGCGGTGGTTCCTCCAGTTGCGGGCGGCCTTGGACCGGGACGTCCGCTGGCGGGATTCCTACATCGCGGCTGAGTGCACGGGCATCGAGGACGTGGAGGGACGCACTTGCTACGCGGTCAAGCTGGTCCCGAGGCTGGGCTTTGCCAGCGTGCAATACTTTGATACGAAGACGAGCCTGCGGGTATCCACGACGGGGAGCATGGCAAACCACCTCTCCGACAAGATCGGCACGGAGGACACGTACGAGGGGTACTTCCGCTTCGGCGGGCTGCTCCTGCCGACCGAGCAGACCACGACCATCGGGGAGTTTTTCGGGGCGACCCTGACGATCGACTCGGTGGATGTGAACGTGGCGATTGCGGCGGAGCGGTTCGACCCGCCGCAGTTCATACGCCGGGACTTATCGCCGGAGGAGATTGCGCAGCTGGAGACGGGGCCGGTGAGCCCGCCGACCAGCCGGCCCGCTCAGCGAGGCTCAGAGGCGGCGCCGCGGGGGGCGAGGCAACAGCGGTAGACATCGGGGCAAATCCAGGGGGCATCCAAACGGAGGCACATCATGTGAAGATCCTGAAGGTGGGGCTGCCGGGGTACCTGCAATAGAACGGTTGACAGTCGCCGCCCCGGGCGGCGATAATTACCGGCCGGCCCCGGGTAACTGGCGATGCATGTGGGTTCACCACAGGGGAGCCCGGAGGCGTCAAGAGAGCCGCTCGCCTGGGCTTGGGGTCCGATAGTGGACCCTGCGGTCGCAATGCCATAGGAGAGTTCGGCTATGAACAACCCGTCACTAAACGGCGGCTTTCTGAGTCGTTACCTGGCCAAACACGGCAGCTCCCTGAACGCCGGCGCGGTAGCGTTCTACGCCGCTATCGACCAGGTGTGCACGGTCTCGCCGGTGGTCGCCCAAGGCATCCTCAACGAACTGCGGGACCAGCGGCACAACCTCAAGCTCGATCGCCAGCGAGAACTACAGTTCGCTGGCCACGCAGCTGGCCCACGGCAACCTGCTGACCGACAAGTACGCCGAGGGGTTCCCGTTCCACCGGTTCTACGCCGGTTGCGACAACGTTGACGTCATCGAGGCCGAGGCCGCCAAGGCGGCCTGCCAGCTGTTCGGGGCGGACCATGCCTACGTCCAGCCGCACTCGGGGGCGGATGCCAACCTGGTGGCGTTCCTGTCGATTCTGAACGCACGGGTGGAGTCGAAGGTGCTGGCGGAGCTGAACGCCAAGGACGTTCTCGAAGATCTCGCGCGAGGACTGGGCGAAGGTCCGCGAGGCGATGCACAACCAGCGGCTGATGGGGCTGGACTACTACTCCGGCGGGCACCTGACGCACGGCTACCGGCACAACGTCTCGTCGCTGCTGTTCGACGCATACTCCTACACGGTGGACAAGAAGACCAACCTGCTGGACCTCGACCAGATCGCGCAGCAGGTGCGCCAGATCAGACCGCTCATTCTGCTGGCTGGCTACAGCGCGTACCCGCGGAAGATCAACTTCGCGAAGATGCGCCAGATGGCTGACGAGGTGAGCGCGGTCTTCATGGTGGACATGGCGCACTTTGCCGGGCTGGTGGCTGGCAAGGTGTTCACCGGCGACTATGACCCGGTGGCGCACGCCCACGTGGTGACCTCGACGACGCACAAGACGCTTCGCGGCCCGCGGGGCGGCATCGTGCTGTGCAAGCAGGAGTTCGCCGAGGCGGTCGACAAGGGCTGCCCGACGGTGCTAGGGGGCCCCCTGCCCCACGCGATCGCCGCCAAGGCGGTGGCGCTGACCGAGGCGCTGCGACCCGAGTACAAGGCCTACGCGGCGAAGATCGTGCAGAACGCCCAGGCGCTGGCGGCGGGGTGCATAGCCGAGGGCCTGGACGTCCTGACCGGCGGGACGGACAACCACCTGATGCTGATCGACGTGGGCAAGACGTTCGGGCTGACGGGCCGGCAGGGCGAATCGGCGCTGCGGGAGTGCGGCTTTACGCTGAACCGCAACGCGGTCCCGTTCGACCCGAACGGGCCGTGGTACACCAGCGGGCTGCGGATCGGCACGCCAGCTGTCACGACGCTGGGCATGGGCGGTGAAGAAATGAAGGAGATCGCCCGGATCATCAAGCGGGTGCTGGCGGGCACGACAGCGGTCGTGGCGGAAGGCAAGAAGAGCCAGGCGAAGTACAACCTGGACAAGCCGATCGTGGAGGAAGCGCACAAGCGGGTGCAGGCGCTGCTGGATCGGCACCCGCTGTATCCGGAGCTGGATGTGGAGACGGGTAACGGGTAACGGGTAACAATCAGCGGTTAGCGGTCAGCGGTCAACTGCCAAGGGGAATGTCGTGGCTAGCGTACCTGAGAAGTTCGACGGCGTGAGCGTGGTCTGCAAGGCCAATGTCTACTTTGACGGCAAGGTGGTCAGCCACACGATCCTGGTGGGCGGGGCGAAGAAGACCCTCGGGCTGATCTACCCCGGCACGTACAAGTTCAATACCGATGCGCCGGAGCGGATGGAGATCACGGCTGGGGCCTGCCGGGCGAAGATGGCTGGCGAGAGCCAGTTCAAGGCGTACCCGGCTGGGACGTTCTTCCGCGTAGCGGGCAAGTCTTCGTTCGAGATCGCGGTGGATGAGGGGATTGCGCAGTACTTGTGTTCGTTTGAATAGACGTTTGCAGCACGTGATGGCCGAAAACGCGAACAGTGATATGCATCTGAGCTGTCCGGCCCAGCAACTATCCTATTTCAGCAAACGATGTCACGCGATCAGTTTCCGCAATCCACTGCAGAAGGCCTGGAAAGAACGAGACCTGTTGCGGTCTGGACTCATTTCCTGCGATACCTTTCGGGCGACCTCGATCTTGGGCATGCCTGCCCGGTAGTACCCGACCTCCTGGAGTACGTGCTGCAGTCTCTCCCAGGTTCCCCCGGGCACTGCATCCGGATCGCGAAAACCCTTCTTGGCGCCCAAAGTAGTTGGTATCCCAGGATAGGCTGCCACAAGGGCGTCGACATCCCCGAAGAACCAAGCTTCCAGCTCCTCGATGGCGATGCGATTCAGAACGTGAAAGTCGCCCTTGCCGCGGCATGAGGTTCGGGTCTTCAGGCCCGCCTCTGCGGCCATCTTTTCAAGATTGGCTTTAAGTGTCGTGCAATCATCCGCGTCTCTATCCACCAAGACAACGATTCGCCAGTCGGTGGGCAGCCAATGGAAGTAACCGCGCAGACGCTTGGGCAACGAAGTCAGCAAGTCTTGTTTGCCCTGGAACACGTACGTGCGAAAGGAAGCCTGGCCTCCGACGATCCTCGGCACCAGGTTGTTCAGCACCTCCGCACACGATTGCTCCTCCAGCAGGAACTCAATGTGCATGGGGTATCATTCCCCCCTCTTTGCGGATCGTTTTCGCGGCGTGCCCGGCTTGGGGCCGCCGGATGCCGTCAAGGGGTCGCCCACCTCGAAGAACCCTTCCATCCACAGATGCCCCAGCTTCCCGCCGGCCTCCATGAAATCTGTAACACCCTGCATATCCACGGCCCGTCGCCCTTGCGTGTACCCTTTCTCGTCCCGGTAGAGCACCCAAACCTCCTCCGGTCGCAGCCCATTGACGAAGAACGGGGAGTGCGTAGTCACCATGAGCTGGGTCCGTGCCGCGGCCTTGCGGCATTCCTCGGCCAGCTCCGGCAACAACCGCGGGTGCAGTTGGTTCTCCGGCTCTTCGATGCCTATAAGAGGCGGTGGCTGCGGATCATACAGCACCGTCAGGTATGCGAGCATCTTCAGCGTTCCGTCGGAGGCGAACTTCGCCAGTACGGGCTTTTCGAAGGGGGCATCCTTTATCTGGAGCAGCAGCCGTCCATCCGCCATCAGCTCGGCGTCCACACGTTGGATCCGCGGGATCCTTTCCGCCAATATCTTAAGGACTTCCTCGAGTCTGTCTGAATGCTGCTCCTTCAGGTACTGGACCACGTTGGGCAAGTTATCCCCCGTATCCGACAGACGCTCCTGTGGGCCGGCCTCCGGAATACCGCGGGCACTGTCGGCCGAGAGGTAAGACAGATACCACCCGGAGATGAACCGGCGCAGGGCGCTCGACTCGCGGGTGCTTGGCGAATTGCCCAAGCGTGTTGACGGCGAGCATCTCCCGAGAGTCCAACGTCTCCGTGATGCGTTCATTCCGCTCGTCCGGCGTATCGCCGCTGACGACTTGACCTGACCCCTTCTCGAAGTCCAAGAAGCGGAATGGCCTTCCGTACTGCCGCCCACGTCGCCACCGCAGCGATTCTTGCGCCACAAATGGGCCCTTGGCGTCTTCGTCAATAGCGAGGTGATACGTGATGATCGTCTCACCAGGCCTTTCGCGGTATTTCAGTTCAAACTCAATGGGACCTGCGGAATCTCGCGTCCTCAATTCTCTGAAACGCCCCCTCTTGTCCCATGCCTTGCGCAGCCCCACGGAGAAGCACTCCGCCAGGAAGGCGAAAACATCGAACACCGTGGACTTGCCACTGCCGTTGGGGCCCAGGAAAACGGTCAGCGGGGTGACTTGAAGTTCCAGATCGTGCAGCGCCCTGTAGTTCTTAACGTGCACGTACTCTATTCTCGGCACTGCCTTTGGATTGCTCGCCCTTTCTATGGCATTCATGGCATCACCTCTGAGGGGATCATTTGGTCCAACCCCATTCTGCCCAATGACAGTCCGAAGAGCAAGCGTCGCAGAGGCTTGGGAATTGAAGCCGGCCTGTGTCTTACTCCTGTTCATTCTCCACCGGCGTAAAGCCCGCAGGCTGGGAGGCAGCGGGCTGGGTTGCCGCGGAGTGGAGATTGTCCAGGCCCTTGGGGACCGGCTGGCCGGTAGCCTGCAGGGTCCACTCGATCAGCTGGATGCGGGCGGCCTCGGCGCGGGCGGAGGTGAAACGGCCTTGCTCGCGCCTGGCGGCACCATGTCTCGTACTGGCTGTGGATGCGCTCCACACCTGGTCCCTTGCCCGCCTTGAGGGCATCCTCCAGGGCCATCGCGTAGCGGACGTTGTTGACGCCGGCCCGCAAGCCCTCGTAGCCCACCGTGCTGACCGATGCCTCTTCCTCGTGCAGCGGCGGCCAACAGATCACCCAGGCCGAGTCCGGCGTACCGCCGTCGAACTCGTTCCACGGGTCAGCCACGTGGAAGTTGTAGGACCAGAACCACGAGCCGTCGGGGTGGTAGACGTACCGGGCCAGGCCGTAGCCCGCCCGGCAGGCGCCGTAGCCCTGGGCGGCTGCGTTGGAACCGTAGAACCAGGCCGTCTTGCCGTTGTCGCGGTCGAACCGGATGATGCGGGCGAAGTCGCCGTTGGTCGAGAGGATGTCACAGTCGGCTACCATCTTCGCCCACTCCAGGCGGTCCATCGTCACGCCGTAGAGCCGAACCTTGGGGAAGTGCTCGCGGAAGAGCTTGACCATGCGGCGGTACTCGGGCATCAGCCGCTCGGTCGGCTCGTCATAAGGCAGAATGACGATCTCGGGCCAGTTGTTGGCCCTGGCATGGTCGAACAGTCGCGTCAGGGCCTCGATGATCCGCTGCTCGAACTGCGTATTGTCCAGCGGGGCGACGTGGACCTGCTTGCCCTCGCGGACCTCCTGGACCACGGGCAGGTTGAAGGCCTTGGCGATCTGCCGCTCCAGGCTGCTGGCGCTGTCATTGCCCAGGGCGATGACTACGGGACCGGCCATGCCAGCCGCCTTGTACCGGGCGACCATCCTGTCGAGGTCGGCGAAGTCGAGACGCAGCTTGGAGTCCTCGTTGAGGACCTTCAGGCCGTAATGGCCCCAGAAGAACAGGATCGACTCGATGCCGTGCTCGCGCATTTGGCGGAACTGGAGCTCGCTGAAGTCCGCCCCGGCGCAGAACGCGCCGAAGGTGTAGTTGCGCTCGGCTGGGACGGGCAGGCGGATCGGCACGACCGTCAGGCGCAGGCTGTCGCGCGGCGCGGTGGTCGGATCCTCGTTCTCCCAGGAGATGCGGTAGGTCAGGCGGTACTCGCCCGCGGGGGTCTGGGCGCCCGCCTCGACGCGGAGCATCCAGGCCACCACGTGCCCTTCGACGGCCTGGACGGCGCTGGACTCGGACAGCCACAGGCCCTGCACGCGGTAGGCCTTCTGGCCTCGCTGGGCGACGGGCGCGAAGACGATCGGCCGGACGCCGATGCCGACCGCCTCGGTCGGCTCGCCGTCGGCATCGAGGACCTGGGCGCGGAGCCTGACGCTGTCGGCCTTGCGAACGGTGCAGGCGGCGACGATCAGCATGTTGGTCTCGCCCCGGGCGACGAGCAGCCACGGGCGGCGAAGGACCTCGCCGTTGGTGGGCGGTCTGTCGAGCAGGACGTTGTTCATGTCGGGGTAGAAGACCACGCCGCCCGCCTCGCTGTAGCCGAAGCTTGTAGGGGAACTCGTCCGGCTCGGTAGCCGGGGCGAGCAGGCGGGCACCGGCCTTGTCAGCGAGGTCCTGCGAGGCCTTGGCTTTGGCGGCCAGTTCGGCGTAGGAGGCGGCGGAGACGGACTGGGCGAAGAGGGCGAGGCAGAGGATCGATGTGCAGAGCGGAACGACTCCGCGCGACATGGGGCACCTCCAAGCAAGAGTCAACGGCAACCACAACCACGGCAACGGCCACAGCCGAGGGCGGCTGTGCCACAACGGCAGCAACCACAACGACGCCACAACCAGAAAGGCCCGGCTGAAGCCGGTACTCCGAACGCCGCCTGAAGATGGCATGAGTAAAGGCGGTCTCCCGGTCGGGCGAGTACACTCTCGTCCGAAAGGGAGCCATGTGAGTAGCTTCCAGGATCGGCCCAGAGGGCCAAGGAGACCGCCATGTACGAATGTAAGGATATCGTCTTGTCCGTCGATTACCATGCCGACAACATCGAATTCCGCTGGTTGGATCTGGCCACGGGGCAGGAACGGACCGGCCACTTGCCCACCAGCAGCGTCGGGATCCGCCAACTGGTGCGGAAGGCCCGGAAGGAACTGGCCCCCGGCGGTCAGGTCGTCTGGCTCATGGAGAGCACCACCGGCTGGGCCCGCGTCAAGGACCTGCTGGACGGCCAAGTCCGCTTCCTGCTGACCAACGTCTTGCGGATGCCGCGGGAGCCCAAGGCCCACCGACGCAAGACCGACAAGATCGACACCGCCCGGCAGTTGCGGGAGTATCTCAACGGTCGCTTGCCGACCTCCTTCCAACCGTCCGCCGAGTGCCGGCGGTTGCGGCGGCTGGTCGATATGCGGCAGGACCTGGTCGAACGCCAGACGGCGATCAAGAACTGGATCGGCAGCCTGCTGCATCATGAGACCTGGCAAGATCGGCAGAACCTCTGGTTCGAGTGGGACGCCAACGGCTGGCGGCGATGGCCTTGTCGACCAGCGACCGGTTGCTGGTCGACCTGAAACTGCAGGAGTTGGACCTGCTGGCCCGCCACCTCCAGCAGATCGAAGCCCAGATGCAAGCGGTCTGCGATCGGCAGGCCGACGCCCAGCGGCTCGATCAGGTCCACGGGGTCGGGATGGTCACAGCCGTCTCGTTGCTGGCGCACATCGGCCCGATCGAGCGCTTCGCCAACGCCGAGCAGTTGATCTCGTACGCCGGGTTGGCTCCGGGTGTCCAACGGTCGGACAAGACCTCCCGGAACACCTCGATCGGCGGCGGAGGGACCGACAGTCACCTGCGGTACCTGCTGATCGAGGCGACCACGTGGCTGTGCCGGATCCCGCGATACCGGGCGGCCTACGAACGCGTGGTGGGCAAGCGGGGCCGCAAGATCGCCCGGATCGCCGTGGCGCGGATGTTCCTGCGGAGTCTGCACAAGATGCAACGGGACCAGGTGCCGTTCCATCCGGGCTTTGTTCCGCCACCCGGTGCAGACCCGGGACCCGATCGGGCGGGACGGCAAGAACTCGGGGGCTCCGCCCCCGAACCCCCGGCTTCTTTCCCCTCCTGTGGACAACGGCCTCGTCCGCTGCGCGGGCGTTGTGAGCCGGTCGTGGCGGGGAGGTAAGGCCGGCAGTACCATAAGATCGCGGTGGCCAGCACGACCACCGGGAGGGCGGCAGCACCGCCCTTGACCAAGACCACGCAAAATCTGGAGAGGTCCAATCGGATGGAGCGGACAAGACACGGCGAGCATCCGTTCCGCATTCGGGCGAGCCAGAGCCGTAGGCTTGACCCAACTCCTGAAGAATATGCCGCCGCTGTCTCCCAAACCATCATCGGGCCATGACCCGCCAATAGAAGGATGAACCGCTTCGCGGTTGGCTCTCTCAGAAATTGCGAACTGTTGCCTTGACATACGGCCTTTACTCATAGAAGGCGGAACTACGAACGCCCGCTGCAATCTCGGACTCCAAACAAAGAGGCGGAATCGGCCGGGTCACGACCCTCGGAGTGATGTCGAATCGCGGAGGATGCGGTCACAGAAGGCTTCGGCGGATTCGTCCATGCCAACGTCGAACCAGTCTACCGGGCTGAACCGGCGGAACCAAGTCCGCTGGGCCTTGGCCAGGTGGCGCGTATTGATCTTGATCTGCTCTATCGCGTCAGCCAGGTTGCAGCGACCCTCCAGGTGGGCGATGATCTCGGCATAGCCGACGGCCTGGCGGGCCTGGAGGCTGAGCGGCTGGGGCTCGGCCAGGAGCCGGCGGACCTCGTCGACGAGGCCCTGTTCGATCATGGCGCAACGCGGCGGTTGATCCGGGCATTGGCATCCTCGCGGTCCCGGCGGATTCCGATATAGTGGACATCGTAGTCCGGCCGAGTACTGCCCCACTGCGTCCGCAGGGCGCGATGGGCGTGCCGGTGAGGGCATGGACCTCCAAGGCCCGCTCGATCCGCCGCAGATCGTTGGGGTGGATCTGGCCAGCGGTGACAGGATCGACCCGGGCGAGTTCGGCATGCAGCGGGGCCAGGCCCTCCCGGGCGGCGCGGTCGCGGAAGGTGCGGCGAAAATCCGGATCGGCCGAGGGTCCTTCGAACAGGCCCTCCACCAGGGCCTTCACGTAGAAGGCCGTCCCGCCGGCCACGATCACCGGCCGGCCTCGGGCGGCGATGGCGGCGATGGCGGCGTCGGCGAGTTCGGCGTAGCGTTTGGCGGTGAAAGACTCGCAGGGCTCGACGACATCTACCAGGTGGTACGGGACACGGTTACGGCGTTCCGGAGTCGGCTTGGCTGTACCAATGTCCATCCTGCGGTATACTTTCATGGAGTCGGCGACGACGATCTCGGCGCCGAGGCGCTGCGCCAGGCAGGCGGCGGCCTCATTCTTGCCGCTGGCGGTGCAGCCGATAACGATGTCCAGGCGGATGGCCATATGGTTGAGTGTATCGCCGGGATCGGCCCGGCGTATAGGTCGCACAGGAGAAATCAGGCATGCGTCTAGTAACCGTAGCGCGGCGGGCAGTGCTGCTGGCAGGTCTGTCGGTCCTGTCGTGGGTCCTGGTCGGTTCGAACGCGGGGTGTCTGAAGATCGGCGGCGACGAGCCGCTGGTGAGGGTGAATGCCCCCCGGGAATCTCCCCCGCCGGTCGACACGAGCCGGGTCCCGCCGATCAGCAGCGTCGAGGAGGGCCGCCAGCGGTTGGCGGAGGCCTATCAGCGGATCGACTACCTCGAGCGGCAGCTGGACGACGCCACCCGGAGCAACACCAAGCTCAAGGCCGACCTCAAGACCGCCAAGAAGGAGCGGGACGCGTATAAGGACCAGGTCAAGAAGATGCGCGGCAACTGACGGGTCCATCCCCGAGACTGACGCACTGGCAGGCATGGCTACACGTCGGATACGACGTGGGAGCCGGGCCCCCGGTGGCACACATAGCACACGGGGACAGCTGGGGTGCATCCCGATTTCAGTGGCGCCCTGTCGGGTGATATTGTATAACACGTGCATCAGCAGGCGTGTAGCCTGCATTTCTTGGATGCGCGGAGGCTGGCGATGCGGGTCGAGATCACGGTGAAAGTGAACGGTCGTTTGGTCAAGCGGCATGTCGAGCAGGTGGATGGGACCCTGGAACAGATGGAGGAGAAGATCCACGCGTTGAGCAAGACGGTTGCCGGTGAGACGCTGCAGGCCAGCGTGGATGCCGTGGAAGGACCGCGCCCCGAATGGCACTGCCGTCCGGCGGAGAGGGATAGAGGTGCGCAAGGCTGGCGTTTACGCGGACCCAGTGGTTGTCTTGCGCCTCGCGTATGAATACAGTCTGAGTGCGGCCAGCATCGCTGGACGCGTTTTTGCCTTCCTTGGCCTATGATTGTGGTGGCCCTCCTTGGCTTGGCGTCCCACCGAAGCCAAGGAGGGCTTTTCATGTATATCGTAGCGCCCCGTCCAAGCCCGCGGCGGAATCGCTTTAACACCGTCGTCGCCCCATTCCTGCAACAGCCGGGCCTGCGGTTCGCCGAGGTGCTCCCCGGCGATGCCATCGAGCAGGCCTTTGCCGACAACGATGCGTTGTTCGGGCAGGACGATATCTTCTCCACGTCGATCGTGCTTTGGGCCTTTCTGGGCCAGGTCTTGCGGGGCGGCAAGGGGGCAGCCTGCGCCGCGGCGGTGGCGGATGTTGCGACCTACATGCAGCAGACGGCCGGTCGGGTGCCCTCGGGTGACACGGGAGACTATTGCCGGGCCCGCTCCAAGCTGAATCTGACGGCGCTGCGCAACCTGGTGGTCGGCGTGGCCCGGCGGTTGCAGGATCGCGCCAAGGCTTCGTGGCTGTGGCATGGGCTGCACGCCAAACTCATTGACGGCTTTACCTTCACCATGCCCGACACGCCGGCCAACCAGCAGGTGTTCCCCCAACAGAAGAACCAGCGGCCCGGCGGGCTTCCCGATCGCGCGGGCCTGCGCGGTGGTATCGCTGGCGACGGCGGCGATCCTCGACCTGAACATCGGTCCCTACGAAGGCAAGCAAACCGGCGAAACCGCCCTGCTGCGCGGCATCCTGGAGTGTTTGAAGCCAGGGGACGTGGCCGTCTTCGACCGGTGCTTCTGCTCGTTTCTGATGCTGGCCATCCTGCGATCGCGCGGGGTCCGTTTCTGTGCGCGTCTGCATCAGCGTCGCCCCGTCGACTTCCGACGGGGCCAGCGTCTGGGGCCGGACGATCACTGGATCACCTGGACCCGGCCGAAAAAGCCAGACTGGATGTCCGAGGAACTATACGAACAGATTCCCCAGACGATGACGCTTCGGGAACTGCGGTTCCAGGTGACCGTTCCGGGCCGACGAACCGAATCGATCACCGTGGTCACGTCCTTGATGGATCCGGTGACCTACCCCGCAGAGGATATTGCCGAACTCTACGGGTACCGCTGGAACGCGGAACTGGACATTCGAGACATCAAGCAAACGCTGGGCCTGGATCACGTCCGCTGCAAGACGCCGGACATGGTTCGCCGCGAACTGTACGTGACGCTGCTGGCCTATAACCTGGTCCGCGGCCTGATTGCCACGGCGGCGAGCATCCATGCCAAACAGCCGCGTCAGTTGGGCTTCACTCTGGCCTGCCAGACGGTCTTGTCGTCCTGGATGTTGTTGGCAACGGGGGCCTGCCGGGATCCTGCGCCAATTGTTGTCTCTGGCAAGGGAACGAATCGCTGCCAATGAAGTGGCCAACCGACCGGGCCGCATCGAACCGCGTGTGATCAAACGATCCCGGGACCGCTACCCCCTCATGCACGACCCTCGCCGGCAACTGCGGGAAGCGTTGCTCAATCCATAACGGGCTATAACATGGGGAGATATCTACGGCAGTGCCATTCGGACCGCGCCCCTTTTTCAGAAGTCGGCGGGCAACTGCGGCACAAAGGCTACCAGGCGCGGACGCTGATCGGCCTGAACGGCCTGCTGGTGATCCGGCGAGCCCGGTACCAGTGCTCGCAGACCGGTCGGATGGTGGTTCCGCTGGATGCGACGCTGGATCTGCCGCCAGGAGAGGTGACCGTCAGTCTGACGCGTCGGGCATTGCGGATGGCCACGTACATGGGCTTTGGCCCGCTACAAGAGGAACTGTGGATTCAGCATGCGGTGCGGGTCAGCGACACCACGTGGGACGGCCTGATGCAATTGGCCGGGGGGCGGGCCGAACAGGATCGGCAGGCAGAGTTGGATCGGTTGGCGTCCGTGCCGATGAGCGTGCAGCGTGAGCAGATGGTGCATCAGGAACGGCCGGCCCCGACGCGGTTGTACATCAGTTGTGACGGGATTACGTACCGGACACGGTATCGGGAGGCGGACCCGGATCAGCCGAACCGGAAGCGGTTGGTATATCAGGAGATGAAGAGCGGGGCGGTCTTCTGGCAGGATGCCGGCGGACGCTGGCAGAAGCGAATTGTGACCGGTCGCGACGCGTCCGAACGGTTTGGGCTGAGTCTGTGGAGTCTGGCGGTTGGCTGTGGAATGCTACAGGCGGCGGAGGTGATCTTTATCAGTGATGGCGGCCTCTGGTGCAACACGGTCGCGGAGCTGTACTTCAAGGATGCCACGCGGATCCTGGACTGGTATCACCTGAGCGAACACGTCTGGGCCGTGGGCCGGGTGTTGTATCCGCAGGAGAAAGCAGCGAGCGCCTGGGTCGACGAATGCCTGGGACATCTGCACGATTCCAGCGGGATCGGGCTGCTGCGGCACCTGGAACGCAGCCGGACAGTTCGGCCCGCAACGGAGCAGTCGGTGCTGGATGGCCTGATCGGGTATCTGCGTCCGCGGGTGACGCACACGGATTATGTGGACTACCGGGCGGCGGGCTATGTGATCGGTTCGGGCATGATGGAGTCGACCTGCAAGCAGGTGGTGGGCCAGCGGCTCAAGGGGCCCGGGATGCAGTGGAGCGAGGCGGGGGCCGTTGCGATGGCGGCCCTGGTGGCCCACCGGCTTAACAGCACCTGGGACCGCTTCTGGGCCTCACGACCCCTGCAGCGGGCCGCTTAGTGCCACCGATCAGCGGATGCACCCGGACAGGCTGTCTGAGCTGCCCCGACGCCTTGCAAAGCGCCGCGGTTCAGGCACAATAGCACCTGGTGCAAACAGGTAGTGTCCAGGAGGGTTGCACCCCAGCCGCCGTGATCTACTTCCCAGGTGTAGCAACCAGCCTGCAGGGGTGTCAGGTGGCAGCCAAGCCGCCAGAGCGGGAGGTATCTGTGTCCAACGATCAGTTCGGGGAATCGGGGAGCATGGGCGGCCAGGCGGCCGGACCGCGGGGTAACGACGATGCCGACAGGCAGGCGTACGCCCACAGCCTGAATGACCAGGGCGTGTGGTTCGTGACGGCCGGCAGGCCGCACCTGGCGGTCCGCTGCTTCCGCCGGGCGTGCGTGGCCTGGCCGGGTCTGAGCGTCGCCTGGACCAACATGGCCGCGACGCTGGTAATGCTGGGCGCAGCCGGGACGCAATGGCCACCATCCGCAGCGCGGTCCAGGCCGGGGCACTCAGCCGCGGCGCGGCCGCTCGGCACCGGGCGGCCATCCGCCAGAAGGTCAGCCCGGAGCAGTTGATCGCCTACCGGCACGCGGCGCGGCCGGAGCCGGTCCCGGAGGCGCCGATCTACCGGCGGCCCCTGGCCCGCAAGGGTCTGGCACGCAAGGCAGTCTCCATCTACGCGCTGCTGCGGACCGCGGCCTATGATATGAACTGTGAGATGAAGATCCCCGCGGCCTGATCGCACAGGGAAACCGTGAAGAAAACGTACCAGATCAACCGTGTCGAGCACCGCGTGGAGATCGTGGATCTTCCGGCCGCCCTGGAGGGGCTGCGGATCACGCACTTCGGCGACCTGCACCTGCCCAAGTCGATCGAATTCGTCCGCCAGCTCAACGCCGTGCTGCGTGAGGCCGGCGGCGACCTGCTGGTGACCACCGGGGACGTCCTCGACCACGCGCACTGGGTGTCGGCGGCCTTGCGGCAGCTGCCGGTACTGCTGGAGGGGCTCACGCCGCCGCTGGGCTTCTACGCGTCCCTGGGCAACCACGATCGCCCGGCAACGGCGGGCATCCTTGCGGCGATGGGGGCGACGGTACTGGTCAATCGCTGGACGACGATCCCGGTCGGCGCCGCTGCGCTGAACCTCGGCGGGGTCTATGCGTTTCGCGCGTATCGCTGGACCGACGTCTGCCAACGCTTCATCGCCCACACGCTGCCGCGGAACCCGACAGTCGTGCTTTCGCACCTGCCCTCGGCCATCTGGACGTTCAGCGGTCCGAAGGTGGACCTGGTGCTCTCGGGGCACACGCACGGCGGGCAGTGGCGCTTCCCGTATTTCGGCTGCTTATGGGCGCATGACGCAATCCCGACGCGGATGGCGTACGGGCTGCAGAAGGTCGGCCCGACGCACCTGTTCGTGACGGCTGGCTTGGGCGAGTCAGGCCCGATCCCGGTGCGGTGGCGCTGCCCGCCTGAGATCGCGATGCTCACGCTGCACCGGGCGTGCAAGCACGGCTGCTGACGGACAGCAAGTCCCACCACGCGTCTTCGACTTACATAACCCATGCCCGTTACAGTGCTTATCGCCGCGCGACCACCATCCGCCGGCATGCCCGGGCGTCCGCAGCGGCGGATTTCCCCTTACTACCTTGCGCCGATCCTGGTACGATGGCCCCCATGGGCGAAGGGCAAGTGCGCCCAACCTTCCGGCAAGTAGTGGTCCAAACCAGGGGAGAATGAGATGAAGCGGGCAACCGTAGTTGTGTGTCTGTCGGTTGCGATGATTGCCGGCATCGCTCCGTGGCTGCTGGCTGCGGCGCCGACGACCGTTGGGGACCTCCGGGTACAGGCCGTGCACATCCAGGCCGTCGCCCTGGCCTGGAGCGTGCCCAGCGAACCTGGCGGCGTGGGACTGGGCAGTCTACAACGTTCCGGTATTCCACCGCCCCCATCGATGAGGCCAACTGGGCCTCGGCCACCCAGGCCACGGGCGAGCCGGTCCCCGGCGCCGGGCACGACGGACCGTTTCACGGTCACCGGCCTGGCGCCGAGCACCCTGTACTACTTCGCGATCAAGACGGCCGACGCCTCCCTCCCGGCGAACGTCTCGGCGCTTTCCAACATCGCCTCGGGCACGACGCTGCCGCCGATCGCCCCGGTCACCGTACATAACCCGTGGCTGGTCAACGATCGCGTGGCTGACACGCATAACCTGGGCGCGATGGCCGCCACCTACGTGAAGGCCTACACCCCCGGCGGCGTGGTCCCGCCGGCCTCGGATGAGGACAAGGCCATCAATATTTACAATAACCAGAAACGCCGCCTCTACCACTGGGCTGACGAACCGCCGAGCGTCGGCGGCGGCGACATCAACGACCCTACGTACAACCAGAACGTGTTCGGCTGGTGCCTGTGCGGCCGCCACGCCAGCCAGGGCTGCACGATCGCCCAGGCCGCGGGCCTGGGGCAGCGGAGGATCGGCCTGCCGGGCCACTGGGTCTATGAAGTGCAGTACGGCGACGGAACGTACCACCTCTACGACACGATGACGACGATGTACGTCTTCAGCAAGTCGACGCCCCGGCACGTGGCCAATTGCGCCGAGATCAAGGCCGATCACTCCCTGATTACCAGCGCGATCGCCGACAACCGGGCCTGCCCGGGCCTGCTGCTGTGCGGGGATGACCCGGCCGGCTACTGCGCCATGGTGGACAGCTGGAGCGACAACGGCAGCGGGGCCGTCACGCCGGGATGGACGGGCGCGATGGACCTGCGGAGCGGCCAGTCGTTCAAGCGGACGTGGGAGTCGTGGCTCAACGAGCACCCCACGCCCCAGACCGATGCCGACGGCTTCCCCGGCGCCGACCCGCCCTTTCACCATGAGGCCCGACACGACAACCAGGATTACGTCAATTTCGCGTATTGGGAACCGTATGCCCTGACCACGGCCCAGAGTTCGGCCATTAACGTCGATTACACCCCCACCTACCGCCGCTGGGCCAACGGCACGGACACCCTCGCGCCGGACTTCCGCAGCGCCGGCTACCAGGCGATGCTCTACAGCGGCACGGGCATTTCCACGTACTACCAGGACGCCATCACGCCGGACCTGCACGCGGCGACGGTCAACGTGCAGGGCGAGGCGGTCTTCAAGATCTCCGTGCCGTACTACCTCGTCGACGCCAACTTCAGCGGCACGTTCGTCAGGACCACGGCCAGCGACGTTTGCAACGTCCTGCTCTCCACGAACGGCACGAGCTGGACGCCGGTGTACACGGCGCCCGTCGGCACCGCCACCGTCACCAACCAGAACCTGCGGACCAACGTCTTCAATAACTGGTCGACCTGGTACATCAAGGTCCAGGTCAAGGGTGCGGCAGCCCTGGCCAATGCGGGCGTGTCGAACTTCGTCGTCGTAACCACGTTCGAGCACAACAAGGGGGCGATGGCGTACCTGGACAAGGGCGTCAACCACGTCACCCTGACCTTCGACAACCCCGCCGAGCTGGCTGCCAGCGGCAACTACCTGCACGTGGTCTACAAGTGGAAGGAATACAGCGGCGGCGCCTGGACCGTCGACAGGCAGTTCGAGACCTACACCACGTCCAGCCCCGCGACGTTCACGATCGCCACGGGCGGCAGCAAGGTCCCGCGGACCGAGTACATCCTGCTGGAAGTCACCCCGCCTCCGTTCGACCCCATTCCGCCGGCCCCGATCGTCGATCTGGCCTGCTACCCGCTCTCCACCAGACGCATCGCCCTGGCCTGGACCGCCACCGGGGATGACGGCTCGAGCGGTACGGCCAACGCGTACGATCTGCGCTACAGCACCGCGCCGATCACCGACGACGCCTCGTTCAATGCCGCGACGCAGGCGACCAGCGTGCCCCCGCCCGGGCCGGCAGGCACGCCCGAGTCCTTCGTGCTCTTGGGCCTAACGCCGGGCACGAACTACTACTTCGCGATCGAGGCGATCGACAAGGTGGGCAACCGCTCGCCCCTCTCGAACGTGGTGGCCCCGTGCCGAACGTTCGATCCGGACCTCGTCCCGCCGGAGGCGGTCAGCGACCTGGCGGCTGAGCCCGGCTCGACCGACAGCACCGCGAGCCTGACGTGGACGGCGCCGGCGGATTACGGCGCCGCTGGAGCAGGACCGTTCACGTGCGTCAGCTACGATCTGCGCTGCAGCACCGCGCCGATCGACGCTGGCCACTGGGCCTCGGCGACGGCGGTCGCCAACGTGCCGGCCCCGAAGGCGCCCGGTTCGGCGGAATCCTTCACCGTCACCGGCCTGCAGGGCCGCACGACCTACTACTTCGCCATCCGATCCACGGATGAGGACGGCAATGTCTCGGACCTATCAGCATGCGCCGGCGTCCGCACGACGGGACAACTGGTGCTCAACCCGATGGCCGACGCGGGACTCTACGGCGCCGGCAGCGACTATTCCAACCGCGGCACGGGCGGTCGGATGGACGTCGGCCTGACGCAGGACGCCCTGCTCACGTTCGACCTGGCGGGCAAACTGGCAGCCGACGAGATGGTCACCGGCGCGACGCTGGTGCTGGGCACCGCGCGGCAGGGATACAGCTTCAACCTGCAGGTGGTGGCGTATCCGCTGGTTGCGCCGTGGGGCGAGGGCATCGGCAACGGGGGGACGGTCGGCGACCTGGGCTTCCCCTGGGCACCGGCCTCGATCGGCGACGCGGTGTGGGCTTTTCAGCGGGTGACGGCGGTCGGCCCGGGCAGCGGGTCGTTCGCCGGCTCGACTGTGGCCACCGCGGGCATCCCGTGGGCGATTCCGGGCGGACGGGGCGTCGGCAGCGACGTCCTGGACCGCCAGCTCTTCGCGATGTCCTGGGCCCGCACGGTCGGACCCAACGACGCGGCCGGCTCGCCGATGCCAGCCATGCCGTTCACGCCCATCGGGGTGGGGGTCGTGCGCGGCTGGTCGTGCGGCACGGTAGACAACAACGGGCTGAACATCTGGGCGACCTCCGGCAGCGGCTATGCGGCCGTGACCACCCGGGAGTTCAACGGCACCAAGCCGCAGCTGACCCTGACCATCGGCCTGTCCGGCGATGTGGACGGCGACAGCCACGTGGACGTGATCGACCTCTTGTACCTGGTGGATGCCTTCGGCAGCCTCAGCAGCGATCCCGCGTATGACCCGGCGTGCGACTTCAACGGCGATGCATCGGTCGATGTGATCGACCTGTTGATGCTGGTGGATACGTTCGGGAGGTAGGTGGAGCGTCTTCCGAAGCCGCGTAGCGACTCGGGACTTGTGCTTGCACAGGCCTTACAACTAGGAGGAAGAAATGAAGCGTTTCTCTGTCTGCGCCGCGGCCGGGCTGCTGCTCGGCCTGCTGGTGAATCCGCTGTGCGCCCGGGACATCTACGTCGCGCTGACCGGCAGTAACGCGGCGGCGGGGACGACCGACGCGCCGTACGCTACGATCACGTATGCCATGCAGCAGGCGGCCTACGGCGACACCATCCACGTGCGGGCCGGCCAGTACGTGGAGTCATTCCTGGAGGTGCCCAGCGGCGTGACGATCGTCAGCGAGGACGGGCTGTACGCCGCGAAGGTCTACGCGGGCGCCGGCGAGGCCTTTCGGTTCGAGAACGGCTGCACCGACGCCGAGATCCGCGGGTTCGAGGTCTCTACGGGCTGGGACGGGGGGCTGTACCTGATGGACAGCCTGGTGCGGGCCTACAACTGCAGCAACATCCGCATGAGGGACCTGATGGTGCACGAGGCGCCGGCTGACGGGGACGTCATCAAGATCGGCGGGGCGGGCTACACGACCACCAACATCCTGGTGGAGAACTGCCTCGTGTACAACCCCGCACCGCGCAACGGCGACCCCACCGGGAACTCGGGCTGGCAGGAGTGCGTGGACATCTACCCGGCCAGCTACGTGACGGTCCGCAACTGCTGGATCTTCCACACGTCGGTGGGGCTTCACAGGGGCGACACGCTGATCTACGCCAAGGGCGGCTCCACGAACATCCTCTGGGAGAACAACGTGTTTGGCCCGCGGGTCGGCAGCCCCACCGGCAACTGCTCGACCAGTGCCGGCGCGCCAAGCCCGGTCGTGTACCCCTCGTGCCAGGACTTCATCGCCCGCAATAACCTGTTCCTCAACTGCGGCGGGGACGCGGCCTTCGGGCTGCTCAGCGCGGTCAACGTCGAGTTCTACAACAACATCATCTGGAACTACACGGGGCCGCGCGCCCATCGAGTTCTGGACCGTCGGGGTGGGCACCAATCAGAACTTCAAGTTCCACAACAACATCATCTACAACTCCAACGGCACGGGCGTGTTCTCCGACCGCGGCTACATGCCGTCGGTCTTCACCCACGATTATAACCTCTACTACCAGGTGCCCGGCGGGGGTTCGGTCGACATCGCCGCCGAAGCGCACAGCCTGATCGGCGTGGACCCCATGCTGGCGGCGCCTTCCGGACCGGTGGCCGGGTGGACACCGGTGGACACGTGGGCCAGCATCGTCGACCGATTCCGGCTGCTCGAGGGCTCGCCGGCGATCGACCGAGGCCTGGACCTGGGCAGCCTGGTGACGACGGACGTTCGGGGCATTTCGCGGCCGATGCGGACGGCCTGCGACATCGGACCGTACGAGGTGCCCTGGATCGGCGACATCAATCTCGACGGCCACGTAGACGTGGGCGACCTGCTGATACTGGTGGGGGCGTTCGGCAGCATCGCCGGGCAGGCGAACTACGATGCGGCCGCGGATTTCAACAGCGACGGCACCGTGGACGTGATCGACCTGCTGATAATGGTGGATACATTCGGCAAGTAGCCGTGGGTCAGAACAGCACGAGCTGCTCCTGACCGGGAGTGGCCCCGCGCCGCGGCACGCGCTCCGGGCCGGTCGGCGCGACCACCAGGTTGCACTTGTCCGGCAGGTCCATGTCCGGGTTCTTGCAGCTGCACAGCCGCAGGTCCAGGCCGAACCGCGAGCTGATTCGCCGCAGGCGCTCGTAGCCGGCGGCACGGTACTTCGCGGCCGGCAGCCGGATCGCTGAGCCCTCGCCGTGGAGGGCAACGGTCACGCCGGCGTGGTAGACCTCCCACATCCTGCGGCGCAGGGTCGGGCCGGGCAGGTCGTCCAGGAGGTTCCGCAGGATCCGCGGCCGCACGAACAGGTACGCCGCTGACAGGTGCCGCACGCCCATGCCAGCCAGCGCCCTGCACAGGTCGGTCATCTGCTCGGGCGTATCCGTGATGTAGGGAACGAGCGGGTCGATGCGGCACGGTCACATCCACGCCGCTGCCCAGCAGGCGGGCGATGTTGGTGAGCCTGCGCCGCGGCGTAGCGGCCAGCGGCTCGAGCCAGCGGGCGATCCCCGGGTTGAGGGTATTCAGGCCGATCTGGGCGTGGACCCCTCCCGGGTATTGCCGCCACAGGGGGTAGAACCGCCGCCAGATGTAGCCCTTGGTCAACAGCGAGACGTGCAGGCCGCGATCCAGCAGCAGACTGCATAGCCTCGTAGGTCATCCGCTGCAGCAGCCGGTACGGCCCGAAGGCGTCGCTGCTGGGGGAGAAGTAGACCGTCTCGGGCAGGCGGCGTTTGCGGAGGAGTTCCTGGCGGAGTTTCTCGACCGTGTTGCCGTAGAGCAGGACGCGGTCGTCGCCGGGATAGTTGCGGTATCCCCGGGCATAGCAGTAGACGCAGCCGTGCGGGCAGCCCTGCGTCAGATTGATCGTCGCGTCGTAGGACCGTCCCAGGCAGGCCAGGCTCGAGGGCCTGAGCACGTCGCTCTTGCGCTCGATGATCTCCAGCCGCGGCAGACGCGGCGCACTACCGGATTGCCGGGTCCCCTGCACGAATGGCCTGATCGGTTGCACCATGGCACGCACTCCACGTCATCCTGCCGTTGTCGTTACAACTGACAACTGACTGCTGGCTACTCCTACTTCGTCAGACACGACGTCCGCAGCTTCAGGCCGGCTGCGTCGTGCTCCATCCTGCCCATCAGCTCGATGGCCGGCCCCTTCATCAGGGCGCAGAACCCGAACCGGTCGCGGATCCGGTCGCTGGCCTCGTAGAGACGGCCGGACCGCAGCTGCTGCTCCCACATCCGCAGCTGCACCTGGTCGTCGCCGACCAGCCCGGACAGGTGCACGCCCACCAGGCGCACGGCGATCGCGCGGGTGTAGAGCTTCTCCAGCAGGTCGCCGGCGACCCGGTAGACGGTGTCGTCGTGGTTGCTGGGGGCCGGGAGCGCCCGCGACTTGCCGAGGGTCTGAAAATCGCTGTAGCGGAGCTTCACCGACACGGTGCAGGCCGCCTGGTGCATCTTCCGCAGCGTCCGGCACGCCCGCTCGGTCAGGTAGTACAGCATGGAGCGGATGTAGTTCATGTCCGTGGTGTCCCGCTCGAACGAAGTATCGCGGCTGACCGACTTCTGCTCGTACTCCAGTTCCAGGTGCGTCGGGCCCCTGCCCCAGGCCGCCTCGTGCAGCACGCCGGCGAACCGTTCGCCGAAGGTCGCCACCAGCAGGGCCCTGTCCGTATGTTGTACGTCCATGGCCGTCAACAGATTATAGTCAGCGAGCATCGCAGCCGTCCGGCGCCCGATCCCCGGGACATCCGCCAGCGGGCAGGTGGCCAGGAAGGAGGCCTCATAGCCGGGCCAGATGTAGCAGACCCCCCCGGGCTTGGCCCGCTGCATGGCCATCCGCGCGACGAGCTTGTTGGCGCCGATCCCGATGGTCGCGCCCAGGCCGGTCTCGCGCCGGATCGCCCGCAGCAGCCTCTCGGCCAGACCCACGGGCCAGTTGAGCGGTTCGACGTCCGTAGATGAACCACGGAGGCACAGAGGCACGGAGGAATCCATGGAAGAACAAGCACAGCCTTCGGATGGCACCGACAGCGTTGTATTGGGCAAATCCGACGGATCACCGGATAGTGCAGCGTCTTCCTCTGCGCCGATCTGCGCAACCTGCGGATGCTCCAGCCGTTGCCGGCTGTCCCCTGTCGTCCTCGCACCCCGCCCCTCGCCTCTCGCCCCTTCTCCTGAACCCTGAACCCTGAGCCCTGAACCCTCACCCCTCGCGTACAGCCGCTGCGTCCCCGCCAGGTCCATATACGCCTCGTCGATGCTGGCCTGCTGGACGATCGGCGTGAATGTATTACAGATCTCCATGACGTTCTTCGACAGCGTCGCATAGAGCGAGTGATTGCCCCGCAGGAACACGCCGTCCGGGCAGATCCGGTACGCCTGCGCGATCGGCATGGCTGTCTTGACGCCCAGGGCCCGCACCTCGTAGGAGGCCGAGGCCACCACGCTGCGATCGCTGACCAGCCCGCCGACGATCACCGGCTTGCCCGCCAGCTCCGGACGGGCCACCTGCTCAGCCGAGGCAAAGAACGCGTCGATGTCCAGCAGCATGATCAGCCGCTGCTGAAACGCGGGCTTCTCAATCCGCGTGGATCCAAACCGCGGGCTGCGATCGGCGGTCACCGGCAGGACGGCCGCATCCGTTGCCGTTTCCTCGCCGCCCACGACACTCGACACCCGTCTTCTGCCGTTCGCCCCACGTCCCGCAACCCGCGACCCGTCTTTGGCCGTTCCACCTGCGTCCCGCAACCCGCTACCCGTCTTTCGCCGTTCGACACCCGAACCCCGACACCCGACACCCGGTTCAAACAACCCCAATTGCCGGCCCGTCCCCCCGCCACTAGCCGATCTCCTGCCCCGCTCTGGCATCCGACACCTCCTGCGGCGCGGCACCACCAACAACCACAGAACAACGTCCGACTGCCATAGTATAGCCGAGTAGTTAGGGTTTTGTAAGGGTTTAGCGAGAAAATCCATAAGTCGCGTATTGGCGGATCCTTATGATCTTCCATGGCACATTCTCGTGCCTCCGGAGCCCCGTTTTCGCCCACGGACAGCCGCCGGAACACCTGCGATGGCGTTTGGCGCGCGTGTAATACCGTATTAATATGGTATCATTCGGATGCCCCGTCCGGGTCTTTCGTAGCCAAGGAGGTCGCCTGTGTTCAAGGTCAAACTCGATCGCAAGTCGGACAAGGCGCTCTACGTGCAGCTGCGCGACGCGGTCCTGGCGGCCATCCGGCGTAAGACGCTCAAGACCGGCGACAGGCTTCCGCCGGTGACCGCGCTGGCCGGGGACCTCCGCATCACCCAGGCCACCGTCCGCCGGGCACTGGAGGACCTCGCAGCCGCGGGGCGGGTCGCCTCCTTCGTAGGCCGGGGGACATTCATCACCGAGCCCAAGCCGGCTGCCTCCGGCCAGGCACCGGCCCAGGACTCGCCGGCGCGACGCTCGCCAGCCGACCCCCAGGACCCGGGTCTCGCCCAGGCCGCCCGGCGGATCCGCATGGGCGTCGCCAAGAGCCTGGAGGCGCTGCACGTACTCGCGCAGCGGCCGGGGCTGATCCGCTTCGTCGCCGGCATACCGGACCCCTCCATCGCCGCGCCCGACGTGCTGCAGAAGGCCGCCGCCGAGGCCCTCAAGAAGGGTCAGGACGCCTACCAGGGCTACGGCGACATCATGGGCATGCCGGCCTTGCGCGAGGCGCTCGCCAAACGTCTCCGCCAGCGCGGCTGCCAGGTCTCCGCGGACCAGATGCTGGTCACGTCGGGGTCGCAGCAGGCCGTCTCGGCGCTTGCGCACTCGCGCTGGAACAGGGCTGCCGCGTGATCTGCGAAACTCCCAACTACGTCGGCGTGCCCAACGCCTTCGCCGCGATCGGCCACTGGGTCGAGTCGATCCCGCGGGACGCGCAAGGGCCCCTGCCCGACCGGCTCAATCGCTTCCGCGACAGGCGGCCGAGCATGCTCTACGTCTGTCCCGAGATCCATAACCCCCACGGCACGGACATCACCGCCGAGCGACGGGCGTCGCTGGTCGCCTGGGCGAAGGAGCAGCAGGCGTTGCTGATCGCCGACGAGATCTTCCACGACCTGCGGTTTGAGGGGACCGCGCCGGCGTGCCTGCTAGCCGAGGCCGGGACGGACAGCGCTGCGCTGATCAGTTCGCTCTCCAAGTCCTTTATGTGCGGACTGCGGACGGGCTGGCTGGTCAGCAGCCCCGAGCGGATCCGGTCGCTGCTGGCTCTGAAGCGGGCGATGGACATTTCCTGCCCGCCGCTGATGCAAGGGATCGCCCTGGAGATCCTGGAGTCCGGGGCCTATGACGAGCACATCGCCCGGGCCCGCGAGCACTACAAGGTCCGCCGCGACGCCGCCCTGGCGGCCCTGAAGCGTCACATGCCGGAGGGCGTGACCTGGACCCGGCCGGTGGGCGGCTTTCACCTGTGGGTGGAGTTACCAAAGGAATATAGCAGCATCGCCCTCTACCTGCTGGCCGTGGAGCGCGGCGTGGTCATCATCACCGGGCCCGAGATGGACCACAACCACCGGTTCGTGAGCGCCTTCCGGCTGAGCTACGGGTCGCTCGACGTGGCCAAGATCCGGGAAGGGATCGAACTGCTGGCCGACGCGGTGCGGGAGCTGTTCAAGGCCGGGCCGGGCGATCCGGGGATGAGCGGATTGGGGAACTTCCTATGACCAAGCTAAGCGTCAATCTCAACAAGTTCGCCCTGCTGCGCAACTCGCGCGGCACGGACTTTCCGAACCTCCTGCACATGGCCAGGCGCTGCATTGCGGTTGGCGTGCACGGCATCACGGTCCACCCCCGGCCGGACCAGCGGCACGTCCGGTACTCGGACGTGGCGGACCTGTCGGCGCTGCTGAAGGACCACCCGGCTGTCGAGTTCAACATCGAGGGCAACCCGATCCCGGCGTTCCTGGAGGTGGTGCTGGCCGTGCGGCCCACCCAGTGCACGCTGGTGCCGGATTCGCCGGGGCAGCTCACCTCGGATCATGGCTGGAACCTGAAGAGCGACGGCGAGCGAGTCCGGCCGATCATTGCGCAGTTGCGGGAGGCCGGCATCCGCGTGAGTTTGTTCATGGATACGGACCTTGCGCAGATCGACATTACGCGGTCGGTCGGCGCCGATCGCATCGAATTGTACACGGAGCCCTACGCCCGGGCGTTCGGTACGCCGCCGCAGGAGGAGGTCCTGGGGCACTTCCGCCGGGCGGCGCTGCACGCGCAGAAGGTCGGTCTGGGCGTCAACGCCGGCCACGACCTCAACCGGCACAACCTGGCGACCTTTCTGACGATACCTGGGATCCTGGAGGTCTCGATCGGCCATGCGATCGTAGTGGAGGCGTTTGATTGCGGGTTGGAACAGACGCTGCGAGGGTACCTGGAGATCGTTTCACAGACATGAAGCACAGGATCTTCCTGCGAGCCGGCACGAGCCATCGCCTTGCCTGAGCGGCAACGATCCGGTACGATGCGTTCGCCCTTGCTACTTTCGGAAAGCCAAAGGAACGGCTTGCGGGAGCAGTCCCATGCATCCTGAAGGTCGCCTGTTGTCTTGCCTCATCTGCCTTGCGTATGCCTGTCTGCGCGGACCGCTGTTCGCGCCGATGGCTGCTACTTTCCCGAGAAAGCCGTCAGGAAGATGCCCTCAATCCCCGTTCAGCGGGCCATCCTCACCTACAGAGACCGGACGGAACGCCTGATCATCGAGTCATCGCTGGACGCCGAAGGCCAGCAGTTCGGTTGGATCGTTCCAGTACCAGCCAAGCCGACAGCCCTCGAGCGGGCATCACCCGGCCTGCTCAAGACCCTCTCGCTCAATATCCAACCGGAGATCGTCCACGACGTTAGCAAGACCGTGAGCCTGTGGCAGCGTGTCGCCGTTGCGGTCACCGCATGGGCATTGCTCTTGCTGCTGCTGAATCCTCGATCAGGTCCGGGATGGGTCGGAATGGCCGCCGCACTGGCGGTGGCATGCATCATGGCAGTCACCCCGCCGGTACGCTTGGCTGGTGTCACCCATCGCGGGATTGGCGGTGGCGTCACAGGCGTCCGTGCTGACCCGATGCAGGTCATCGGCAGTCTACGAGGTCACTTTGCTGGAGGCAGATTCGCCGGCAGCGCTGAACCAGTGGCTTGATGGGAACGGGTTCGCCACCCTGCCGGAGTCTGCGGCCGGCATCGCAGGCGACTACATCCGGAACAAATGGGAGCTTCGTGGCTGCGAAACTGCAGCGGGCTGGACATGGACCGGCCCGGCCACATCCGCTCAGCATTCTGCTGCCCGGTGACCGAACCCATTTACCCAATGCGATTGACAGCCCTGGCAGGTTCACGGGTGGCAATTGAGTGGTTTGTGGTCGCGGACAAGCGTGCCTCCGCACCCAATATGACAACCGAATGGGTCGATACGTTTCGGCACGACGGGTTCCGCCTGCAATTGTCTTCGTCCTACATTCTCAGCGACATGTTTGACGTGCAGATCGGGCATCCCCGTGCCCGTGAGGTTGTCTGGGATGGGGCCTGTGTCACAAAGTTGACGGCAGTTCTGGAACCGAAGGCGATGCAGCAGGACATCGCGTTTCGCTTCACCGGACCTGCGGCGTACAGGCAGCGTCTGTACAGCGACCGCGGCGCGGACGATACGGCTCAACTCTGGGGGCTGCGAGCCTGGACCGGCGTTCTTGTAATCGCGGCTGCAGCCAGCCTCATCTTCGCAGGAACCAACTGGAGAAGGTTCTTCGTGTTGCGTCTGAGCGGCCCGGCCCTCGCAGGATGCACGCTGGTCTGGTTCGGCATGAACAGAGCCCTGCCCCGCACTGCCGTTGTGATCCAGACGAAGTACGACCGTTGGGGCGCCGGTGCTCCATCGCGCTGGTACGGTCCAGAGTTTGCAGCGATCGCCAAGCCCATCGCCTCCTCGGCGGGAGGATCTCTGGACAGGGTTCGCGCCGCCCTTCAACGGTACCTGGACGAGCACCCACCCAAGGCCCCGGTGCTGCGCGAGCAGTTGATCGAGGAAGACTCGCCTGGGAACTACACGCTTCATGAATCGCCTGACGGTATCGTGCAGCGATGGTATGGCCAGGATGGCCGCCCGGCCGATGTTGTGTTCCCCCGCCATCCCGTGGACTACTATCTGGCCCGCCTGCATGGCCCTCTGTCTGAGTGGGAACGATATCAAGTGGAACGGGAGCTTGGCGAGACGCACGATCCTCGGGCCGTTGAGCCCCTGATCCGACAGTTGCCGCAGGGTACAGAGACTGAGCGCGCAGAGGCCAATCGGGCCCTGGAAGTCATCACACGCGCGGACCCGCCAAGCAAATACGGCCTGGACCTGCACGCGTTCTGGACGGATTGGTGGAAAGCCCATCGGCATGAGACCCGCCGCCAATGGCTGCTGCAGGCGGTGCGTCGGCCTCCACCCAAGGATGACTACGTCGGCATCGCTAACCGACAATGGGTGCAGACGGGGGCGGCGGCTGCGCGAGAGTTGCTGGAAGCTGGTGACTTCAGCGGCACTCCCATGCTCTGCAGAGAGCTTGCGCCGGTATCTCGGCGAGGTCGCCCGATGCGTTGTCTCGTGTTGCTGAGTCTCAGGAGGGCCTTGCGGAGCTGGACCGGCTGCTGTCGTGTCAGCCCCAGACGACCGTGCGCGCCCTTGAGTTGCTCAACCTGCCGCAGACTGACGCCATCCTCCTGAAGGCGTGGCGCGACCGCGACGAGTCGTCTGAGGATCTCACGCTAATCCTCGCCAAAGCACTCGGACGTAAGCATCCCGAGGAGGTCCTTGCCGTAGTGATCGCAGCCTTGGAAACAGCCATACAGACTCAGCAGGACTGGAACCAACGGGGTTACCTCGGCAGGAGCCAACGGTTTTACCTCGGCAAGTACGTGGAGACACTAGCCTACGTATCCGATCTTCCAATCCCCTACGACAGAAATGACCCGGACCTGGCCCTGAGGTTCGCTTCGCAAGTGAAGGGGCGTCTGCTTCCTGTCGCCACGCGATCTGTACCCGATCAGCCAGACAGCGGGGTACCGTAGCGACGGGCAAGGCTACCCTATGATCCAGTGTGGCATGAACTACGACTCAAACAAGCTCGGCGTCTCCTCAGTCCCGGCGTGGGGCGGCTTATAGGCAAGCTTCATATGCTTGCACGCCGCCCGACTTGCACAGCGCCCCTGGCGGGTCCGCAGCACGAAGCCGATCTGCAGCAGGTACGGCTCGACCACGTCCTCCAGCGTGTCGCGCTCCTGGCCCATCGTCGCAGCCAGGGCCTCCACCCCGACCGGGCCGCACTCGTACGTCTCGATCAGCGTCCGCAGGTACGCGCGGTCCAGGTCATCCAGGCCCAGCGCATCCACCTGCAGGATGCCCAAGGCCTGCTCCACGGCCTTGACCGTCAGGTGCCCGTCGCTGCGGACCTGGGCGTAATCGCGCGCCCGCCGCAGCAGCCGGTTGGCGACGCGCGGCGTGCCGCGGCTGCGGTCGGCCATCAGGTCCAGGGCGTCGTCGTCCGCCGGCACCTTGAGCATCTTCGCCGACCGCGCCAGGATCGTCTTCAGCTCGTCCGGCTTGTAGAAGTCCAGGTGGAAGTGGTGGCCGAAGCGGTCGCGAAGGGCAGCCGTCAACAGGCCCGCCCGCGTGGTCGCGCCGATCATCGTGAAATTGTTGAGCTTGAAGTTGATCGTCCGCCCGCCCAGGCCGCCCTCCAGCGTGTAATCGACCCGGAAGTCCTCCATGGCTGGGTAGAGGAACTCCTCGACAGCCGCGGCCAGCCGGTGGATCTCGTCGATGAAGAGGATCTCGCCGGGCTCGAGGTTGGTCAGGACGGTCATGAGGTCGGACTGCTTGCCGATGGCTGGCCCGCTGGTCACGCGGACGTTCGTGCCCATCTCGTTGGCGATGACATGGGCCAGGGTGGTCTTGCCGAGTCCCGGCGGGCCATCCAGCAGGACATGCTCGACGGCCTCGTTGCGCGCCTTGGCGGCCTCGATGGCGATCCGCAGCTGCTCGACGACCTGCTTCTGGCCGACCACCTCGTCCAGCCGCTGCGGGCGCAGGGCGTGGTTGGTCCGCTCCTCTTCGGGTCCCTCGCTGCCGGATGATAGGATACGTTCACGTGCCATCAACGTTACTCGCCTGCAACAAACCGCGTGTCCTTGCTCCGTTGTCAGTTGTCAGTTGTAACAAGCACTGCCGGGTGCCACGCCCGCGTCTTCTGCGGGCGTGCCTGCCCCGATCATTCACGCCCCGCCGGCCTTGATCTTGTAGGCCGCTCGAACCCACTCCTCCGGCGAACTCAAGTCCTTGTACGCCTCCGCCGCCCTTCGCAGAAGGTTCTCGGCATCGGTGTGCCGATCACCCCAGGCGACCATCACCTGCAGGGCGTCCAGCTGCGCCTGGTTCAGCGGGGCCTGCGTCCGGCCCGCCGCCGCGGCAATCCGGCTGAGGATCTTGTCCTGCGCCGCGAAGGCAGCCAGCTTGCCGCGAAGCGTCGCCACGATCTGCTCGGCCGACCGCTTGCCGATGCCCGGCAGGCGCGAAGAGAGATCGTATCGCCCTGCTCGATGGCGGCCGCCACCTGGGCGATCGGCACAGCCAGGGCCTTGAGGGCCTTGCGCACGCCGAAGCCCTTGACGCCCAGGAGCTGCTGGAAGGCGGCCTTCTCCGCATCGCTGCCGAACCCCGCCAGCCGCGGAATCAGGTTGCCCGAGGTCGCGCTGCCCTCCAGGTAGTCCATCGTATAGAGCGTGACCGGCTGGCCGACGCGATCGGACAGTTGCATCGACAGGTACGCCGGCACGAGGACCTCGTAGCCCAGGCCATCGCGATCGACCAGGACCCGGTCCTCACCCACCTCCGCCAGCACACCCGCGACTTTTGCGATCATATTGTGCGCGCCCGCTCCGTCAGCCACTACCTGTATGGCTTAGAAGTTTACCCTAACAGGCCCCTGATTCAAGTCGGAGAACGAGGAAAAAACGCCCGCTGCCGGACAATGGGGGGAAGCTGCCGGGGGTGGACCGCACCTCAGAACAGGCCAGCTCCGCGTGCATCAGACGTGTTTACGCGGCATCACGACCGTATGGGGATTGCGTTGGCACAGCCAAGCTGACTTGGCATGCGCTCCATGGCCGAGCTGTCCAACAGGACCGGCGCGGCGGCCAACAGGGCGCCCGAGATGATCGACGTCACCCCACAGCTCAGCCCGGTCCGCAGCTCGCGAGCGCGGCAAAGGCAGCGGCTGCGGGCTGCCAGTTGCGTGTCACATGTCGATTGCGGCCAGCTCCTCCCGCGCCCCATCCAGGTCGGCTGGAACCGGCATGTCCTCGGCACCGTACGGGAGCACTTCGAGGCTCCAGGAGAGCATGACGGTGTCGGCCTCCTCGTGATCCAGTTCGCGCAGCCCTTCCCGGTCCAGGGCATCGTTGACAAAGCCAAGAATGCGCAACCGCTCCCCGGCATAGTACCGAGCAAGGGCCGCTCGAATCACGACGGGCCGTTTGGTCATGAGCATGATGTATCCTCCATATTCCCTCGGATCCTTCGGATGATGTGGCGGCCGAAGTTCCCAGCACCTATACGAGGATACGCCAACTTTATTAGCACTGTGTGTGTTTGAACTCAGGAGTGCGCTGATATCCTGCGCGGAAACGATGTCGGATCCGGACGGGCCGCGAGCCAGGAAGAATTCGCCTGATCCTCCCGACAGACCCGATCAGGCAGGCCTTCCGAGCTAACCATCGGCTAACACGATCTGAACACGCCGCTCATTTTCCCCCCCGGTCCGAACAGTACGTTCAAGTCTGGTGGTAGCCGGCCATTCGCGGTACTATAATGTTCACACGGCGCACCTCTTGCTGGCACGGCGCCGCGCTACGGACTGCCTGGCTTTCCGACGGATCGGAACACGTGCTGCCAGACGACTGTTGAACGATTCACTCGAGGAGAAAGCCATGCGTCCGGATTCTTGTCCGCCCGCTGCCACGATGCTGCCTCAGTTCCGGCAGGTTCGGGAGTACAACGAGCTGGCGGCCCGCTCCGGATTGAGCCAGAAGGCCGAGATCGTCCTTCAGAACGGCTTGTATTGGCTCCGCAAGGAAGAGCAGTGCGAAGGGCCGTACTGTCCCGCGTGCTATGAGCAGGACGATGTCACGATGCGCTTGGTGGCGCCGGATCGCATCTGCATCTGCCCGCGCTGCGGCAAGGTGCCGGATGGCCACGGCAGCAACCGCATGGTAAAGTAGATCACCGTACTGGCCGGCGAGATGGCGCCGCCTGACTCCCCCGCCCCATCCAGACCCCGTTGCAACCGCCGTTATGTCCACGGACCCGCCCGCGGTATACTGCAAGCAGGCCGTTGAGTGGTACTTGTCGAATCGCCTGACGGCCGAACACGCCCCCGAAATCGGACCGCGATCGATAACAGACTTGCAAAACCGTCACTAAGAACGGATCGGCTGGCGCCAGCACCGGCGAACCGCTCAGGCGGCCTGGATCCAGCCACACCACGACATCAGGCCATCCCCTGCCGCGGTCTGGCATCGTCTGCCGGCACCTGATATACTCGCTCTCACGACGTTGTCCATTCCTTCCTGCATGCTGGCCGCCAGGCCGGTGCCACCGGACTTGGTGGATTCGTAAGAGTGCCCCGATCGGGCGGGCGCCTCGGGCCTGTCCTGGGAGCAGGGATCTGTCACAGATGGAGGGTCAGATTCGTGGGAAAGACATGTCTTGCCCTTGTCCTCGCGGTTGCGTCGCTGGCTGTCAGTACGGCCGGCGCGGACGTCTTCACGCTCAAACCCTACAGCGGGGGCAGGCTACACCTTCGCCAACGAGGCCGATACCCTCATCTCCGGCTATAACGCTGGTGGAGACCGGCTACTGCCACGGCGGGGAGGCCGCCCCATCCAGCACCTACAGCACCTCGCGCGTCCTGCTCGTGCGGTTCGACCTGACGGCCGTGCCGAACCTCAACAAGGTCGCCCTGGTCAACTCGGCCACGCTGCGGCTCTACCGGTCCGCCAATACCTACGGCAACGGCAGCTGGTACGCGGGTCAGCTCGCCGAAAGCTGGGTCGAAGGCACCGGTTCCGGCCTCTGGGACGGCGTCTGCGACGGCGCCATGTGGTACACTCGCAACGCCGGCACGGTCACCCCCGTCGCTTCGTTGGTCAGCTATGGCGGCGGTATCTGGTACATCCCCAATGTCACCAGCCTGGCCGATGACCCGGTCAACGCCGGCAAGAAGTTCGTCCGTAGCGGCAACAGCCCCGGCAACTACAACAATACCCAGAACATCTACACCCACTACGCCACCCTGGTGGCCCTGCAGGGAGCCGGCAGCACCCGCGGCTACTTCTGGGACAGCGCCGCGGCCTGCCTCTACGTCAACAAGAACGATGTCAGCGTCCGCTGGTACGCCACCTCCGACATGTGGGCGACCGCCGGCGCCGGCATCCTCGGCAGCTACATCAAGGATAAGTCCGCCGCCGGGCCGCCCGTCCCCGGCTGGATCGAGATCGAGATTGCCCCGATCGTCCGCAACTGGGTCCTTTCCGCCCAGGCCAACAACGGTGTCCGGCTCTACGGCGCCGGTCAGAACACCATCGACTTCAAGGAATACACCACCGACCCGACCCTGCGGCCCGAACTGGTCCTGGATGTCACCTACTATGGCACACCCAATGCCGTGACCAACCTCGCCGCCGGAAACCCCGACTGGTTCAAGCTCGACCTGACCTGGACCGCCCCGTCGGCCGTTCCGCCCGGAGCCGTCGCTTCCTACGACCTACGCTACAGCACCAGCCCGATCACCGATGACGCAACCTTCGCGGCCGCCACGCCGGTGACCGGCCTGCCCGCCCCGGCCGCTCCGGGCACGGCGCAATCCAAGACCGTCACGGGCCTGTCCGGCTCGACCACCTATTACTTCGCGATGAAGGACACCGACGCCGTCGGCACCGTCAGCGCCCTGTCCAACCTCGCCAGCGGCACGACCATCCCGCAGGATGCCATACCGCCGGCCAGTGTCACCAACCTGGCGGTCGTCAACACCAAGCCCAACTACGTCCAGCTCTCCTGGGCCGCCACCGGTGATGACGGCACGACCGGTCTGGCGACCGGCTACGACCTCCGCTACAGCACCAGCTCGATCGTCGATGATGCCTCCTTCGCCGCCGCCACGGCCGTGACCGGCCTGCCCGCCCCGAAGGCGCCCGGCGGCACCGAGGCCATCACCGTCCACGGCCTGACGCCCTCGACCACCTACTACTTCGCCATCAAGGTCCGCGACGAGGTGCCCAACTGGTCGGCCCTGTCCAACGTGCCCTCCACGACGACGCTGGCGCAGGACCTCCTGCCGCCCGTGACCATCAGCGACCTGCACGTTCAGACGGTCGGCATCCACGTGATCTACCTTGGCTGGACCGCACCGGCCGACCAGGGCTCCGCGGGCACCGCGGCGTATGACATGCGCTACAGCACCAGCCCCGTCAGCGATGATGCAACCTTCGCGGCCGCCACGCCGGTAGCCGGTGTCCAGGCCCCGGCCGCCCCCAACACCCCCGAATCGTTCATGATCGCCGGCCTGTCGGCCAGCACCACCTACTACTTCGCGATCAAGACCTCGGACTACGCCGAGCCGGCCAACGTCTCGGCCCTGTCCAACGTCGTCAACGGCACAACCATGCCGCCGATCGTCCCGGTCACGGTGCACAACCCGTGGATCGTCAATGACCGCGTGGCCGACACCCACAACGTCACGACGATGGGTAACACCTACGTCAACGCCTATACCCCCGACGGCGTAGTCACCCCAAGCAGCAACCAGGACAAGGCAATCAATATCTACAACAACCAGAAGCGCCGCCTGTACCACTGGGCCGACGAACCGCCCAGCGTCGGCGGCAACTCCATCAGCGACCCGACCTACAACCAGAACGTCTTCGGCTGGGGCCTGTGCGGCCGCCACGCCGACCAGGCCTGCACCATCGCCAACGCCGCCGGGATCGGGCAGCGCAAGACCTCCGTCCCCGGCGACTGGCAGTACGAGCTGTACTACGACGGCGGCTATCACCTGTTCCATACCATGATGACCTTCTATGTGTTCACCCGTGATGTCCCGCCGCACATTGCCAGCTCCGCCGAGATCGCGGCCGACAACACCATCTGCACCGCGGCCGCGGCGGAAGGCCGCGCCTGCCCGGGCTTCCTGCTGTGTGGCGATACCGCGGCCTGGGAGGCCGACGCGTGCAACCACTACAGCCCCGCCGGCAGCGGCGTGGTCAGCACCCTCTGGACCGGCAACGTGGACGTCCGGCTGGGCCAGTCCCTCTACCGCGGCTGGGACGCCTGGAACAACGAGTATCCCACACCCCACACCGACGCCGACGGCGGCAACATCCCCGGCCCCGACGCACCCTATCACCACGAGTGCCAGAACGACTGGAAGGATTACGTCAACTACGCGTACTGGGAGCCCTACGGCGCGATCATCTCCTACATCAACACCTCCAAGGCCACCTACCGCCGCTGGTCCAACGGCACCGATACCCTCGCCCCGGACTTCCGCAGCGCCGGCTACCAGGCCATGCTCCAGACCGGCAGCCACGACCTGGCCACCTGGAACGATGACTCCCTCACGCCGGACCTGCACTGCGCCGCGGCCAACACGACGGCCGAAGCGATCTTCAAGATCAACGTCCCGTTCTACATCACCGACGCCGTCTTCAGCGGCGACTTCGTCAAGGCCACCAGCAGCGACACCTGTAGCGTGTTCTTCTCTTCCGACGGGTCCAGCTGGACCGGCGTCTGGTCGGCTTCCTCCACCGGCACCACCCACGTGGCCAACCAGAGCCTGCGAACCAACGTCTTCGGGCTGTGGGCGACCTGGTACGTCAAACTCCAGTTCAAGGGTGTCGCCGCCAAAACCAATGCCGGCGTGTCGAACTTCAGCGTGGTCACCACCTTCGAGCACAACAAGGGCGCCCTGCCCTACCTGGACAAGGGCATCAACCACCTGACGTTGACCTTCGACAACGCCGCCGAACTCCAGGCCAGCCGCAATATCCTCCACGTGGTCTACAAGTGGAAGGAATACGACGGCAGCGGCTGGAACGTCGATCAGCACTACGACGGCTACTTCCAGGCCAGCCCCAGCACCTTCACCATCGCCACCGCCGGCACGAAAGTCCCACGGACCGAGTACATCCTCGTGGAGGTCATCGAGCCGATCATCGACCTGATTCCCCCGGGACAGATCACGGACCTCGCCGCTGGCACCCCCGGCGCATGCCGCGTGCCCCTGACCTGGACCGCCACCGGCGACGACGGCGGCACAGGCACCGCGATGGCCTACGACCTGCGCTACAGCTCCAGCCCGATCACCGACGATGCCACGTTCAATGCCGCCACGCAATTCACCGGCGTGCCGGCCCCCAAGATCTCCGGCAGCACTGAATCCTTCACTGTCACGGGCCTGACCCCACTGACCACCTCCTACTTCGCCATCAAGGCCATCGACAAGGGTAACAACCGTGGTCCGCTGTCCAACCTGGCCGGCCCGGTGACCACCCCTGCCCTGTTGCCGGTCAGCAATCTCGCCGCCGGTACCCCCACTTGGTCAAAGGTGCCCCTGACCTGGACCGCCATCGACGATGGCAGCGTCGGCCAAGAGACCTCGTACGACCTGCGCTACTCCACCAGCCCGATTACTGACGCCAACTTCGCCGCGGCTACGGTGGTAACCGGCGTTCCGGCGCCCAAGCCGGCCGGCCAGGCGGAGTCCTTCAGCGTCAAGGGCCTGCTGGGCGGCACGACCTACTACTTCGCGATCAAGGGCATCGACAACTCCGCCCACGCCAGCCCGCTGTCCAACATCGCCAGCGTCACCACGGGCGTCACACCCCTCGTCGCGGACCTGAACGCCGTCGCCGGGTCCAACAAGGTCGCCCTGACCTGGACGGCCATCGATGACGGCAACCTCGGCAAGATGTCCTCGTATGACCTGCGCTACAGCGCCAGCAACATCACCGATGCCAACTTCTCCTCGGCCACTCAGGTAACCGGTTTGTCAGCACCCAAGACCGCCGGCCAGGCCGAAGCCTTCACCGTCACGGGCCTGTCGGCCAGCACCACCTACTACTTCGCGATCAAGGGGATTGACAGTTTCAGCCACGCCAGCCCCATCTCCAACATCGCGGTGGCGACTACCACCCCGGCGGATGTCACCCCGCCGGCCTGGATCGGCAACCTGATGGGCAGCCCCAGCGGCACCGGCGGCGGCGTGGACCTGACCTGGACCGCCCCGGCTGACTACGGCTACGGCGGGTCCGGCCCGTTCATCTGCACCAGCTACCAGCTGCGGTACAGCACCAGCCCGATCGCCTACGACGACGGCGGGGTCAGCTGGAACGCCGCCACGGCTGTGACGGGCCTGCCGGCCCCCAACGCCCCGGGCATCGCCGAGACCCTTACGGTGGCGGGCCTGACCGGCGGAACGACCTACTACTTCGCGATCAAGGCCGTCGACGACAGCGGGAACGTCTCGGAGGTCTCCAACTCCGCCCCGGCCGTCGCATCCGTCCTGGGCAACAAGACCCTGCAGAACGGCCTGAACAGACTACGCCGGCTGTCTGGACACGTACGTCGATGTGAGCAGCACCAACTGGGGTTCGATCGAGCGCATGACGATCTGCGGGTACGGCCCGGGCAACTACCAGCGCGGCCTCCTCAAGTTCGACGTCTCGAGCCTGGCCGGACAGAGCATCACCAAGGCCACCCTGAGCCTGTTCAGCTACAACGACGCCCAGCGCAGGGGCAGCACCGGCTTCTACGGGGCCTACAAGCTGACGACCGACTGGACCTACAACCAGTGCAACTGGACGCTGGCCAAGACGGGCGTGAACTGGACCACGGCCGGCGGCGACGTCCTGAGCGACCCGGACGGCACGGCGCCCAAGCAGGGCGTCGCCCAGGTCTGGTACAACTTCGACGTGACGACTCGCGTGCAGGCCTGGATCGGCAACAGCGCCGACAACTACGGCTGGATCGATCAAGTGCACCGACGAGGCGCTCAGCAACCAGGACTGGCTGTACCAGTCCGACACGACCACCACCGACAAGCGGCCGAAGCTGGTCGTCAGCGACCTGGGGGTGCCCGTGCCGGGCGACATCAACGCCGACGGCGGCGTGGACGTCATCGACCTGCTCTATCTGGTGGACAGCTTCGGCACGATCTGCGGCACCGACCGCAACTACGACCCCCGCTGCGACTTCAACAACGACGGCAGTGTAGACGTGATCGACCTGCTCTACCTGGTCGATTACTGGCCGCAGTAAAGGACCAACGCAGGGGTTGAACGGAACCGGGCAGGGGCCCCAGGCCCGCTTGATATCGGCCTGCACCCCGCCGTCATTCTAGGAAGCACCAGGCTAATGCCCGTCCGCGGGCGAGGAGCTGACCATGTGCTGTCCCATTCGGCTGGGCTTTATCGGCATACTGCTCACAAGTTTGCTGGGGCCGTGCTGTCCGACGACTCCGCCGGAGACGGCGGCGCTGAGCGTGGCGCCTACGACCATCGTGGAGAACGGCGGCACAGCGACGCTGACGGCGTCTTTCGCGGCGGCCTGGACCGAGGATGTCACGCTGCACATCGAGAGCGAGCAGACACCAGCGACCGCCACGGCTGCTTTCACCCTTTCGAGTTCGGACATCATGATTGCGGCTGGCGCGACGACCGGCACGGCGACGGTCACGACGGGGACGTTCCCGGCCAATGTGACGAGCCTGGCGGTGGACTTCCGCATCACCCGAATCAGCACAGCCACGTGCTCGTGGGACGTGGATATTCCGGCTGAGACGCTGACGATCGTCCATCCCGGAGGCCTGCAGGTGACGTTGACGCCTGCCGAGGCGGTGGCAGCCGGGGCCAAATGGAGCGTCGACGGCGGGGCCCAGCAGGACAGCGGCGCGACGGTGACGCCCCTGGCGGCTGGAGCGCACCCGGTAACGTACCTGACCCTCCTGCACTGGGATGCCCCCGCGAACGAGTCGGTGACGATCACGAACGGCGCGGTGACACAGATCACCCGGAACTACACGCCGCACCCGGGCACGCTGGTGGTGAACATCAGCCCGAGCACCCTGCCCGGGGCGGCCTGGAGCATTAACACGGACCCTGGCACGACGCATACGGGCGGGTCCTCGCTGACGCTGGCTCCGGGCACGTACACGGTGAGCTTTACGGATGTCATGTTCTTCAGCACGCCGGCGCCGCAGACGGCCACAATCGCCAGCGACGAGATCACAGTGATCAACGGGCTGTACCTCGAGACTCCGAACTGATCGACATGCGGATCGGTCGCCAGGACATGTCCGCCGCCTGCCGGGTCCACAGGAACCGGGGAGGCGGCGGACCTATGCGCGGTCTGGTCGATGTGACTGCAAGAAGGGCTAGAAGCGGTTCCAAAACTGTGCATGGACAGACAATCTGCCCGTGGCACCCAAAGTGGTCTGGTCGATATGACTGCAAGAAGGGCTAGTCAGCAGCGGCAGGCGAATACCGAGGGCGGCGAAGCCAGGGGCCGAGGAGCGATCTGGTTCTGGGTCGGCGTGACGGCGGCGGGGCTCGTGCTGCGGATTGCGGTGCTGCCGCTGGGGCCGCGGTACGGCTACCTGATGGACCACGCCACGTTCGTGCGGTGGGGGGTAGAGGCGACGGACCGGGGGGTCATGCGGATTTACGACGAGTCTCCGCCGACATGCAGCTGCGCGTCTGGGACCACGGCCGGTGGGTGACGACGCGCATCGACGCGAAGCCGCCATGCAGCTACCCGCCGCTGTCGGCATGGATGCTGTACGGCAGCGGGCTGGTATTCAGGGGGGTCAGCGGCGACCGGACGGCCAATACGGTGACGTTGCGGGCGGTCGTCGGCGGCTGGAGCATCGTGTGCGACTTTGTGCTGGCGGCGGGGTGCGCGGCGCTGGTGTCGCATTTTCGGCCTGGTCCGGCGAAGCGGTGGGCGTACGTGGTGATGGTGTTCCTGCCGCCGATCTGGTGGGACACCATCATTTGGGGGCAGGTGGATACGACGGTGCTGGCGCCGCTGGTGTGGATGGTCTGGGCGATGGCGCGGCAGCGGTGGGTGTTGGCGGGGGTACTGCTGGGGATGGCGGCGATGGTCAAGCCGCAGGGGATTCTGATCCTGCCGGTGTGGGGGTACGCGGTGCTGGTGATGCGGCCGATCCGCGGGCCGCTGCTGGGGCTGGCAGCGGCGGGGGCGACGGCGGCGGCGATCTCACTGCCGTTCACGCTGCACGGCGGGCTGACGTGGGTGAGGGCATGCTACACGGAGCCGGTGCTGGTGGCGCTGCCGGCAACGACGCTGAAGGCGTTCAACCTCTGGTACGTGGACCTGCTGCGGTGCGAGTCGGACGAGGTGACGGCGACGCTGCTGGGGATCAGCAAGGACGCCTGGGGCAAGATCCTGCTGGCGGCGGGGGCGGCATGGGGTTTCGCGTGGACGATGTGGCGATGGGGACGGCGGCAGGAGGCGCTGGTTCTGCTGTCGGCGTGGACCCTGCTGGCATGCGTGATGCTACCGACGCGGATCCATGAGCGGTACGTGCTGGTCGCCCTGCCGGTGCTGGTGGCGGCGGCGATGCGGCGGCGGTCGCTGTGGCCGGGCGTGGTTCGCGCTGACGATCGAGCTGACGGCGCAGGTCACGTGGCCGGTGTGGATGGGGACGGGGCCGGAGAGTTGGGGCCGGTTCGAGCGGCGGCAGGCGACGGAGTACGCGGCTTGGCAGGCGACGCTGACGCCGCAGCAGCGGTCGCAGGTGCAGCCGCTGGCGGAGGCACTGGCGCCGGCACGGCGGCGGTACCTGGCGGCGCGGGCGCCGACGGCGCCGTACGAGTGGGCGCTGGTGAGCCTGTGCTGGCGGGGGCGGTGTATACGGCGGGGGCGATTCTTCTGATCCGGCCGGGGAGGAGAACGGGGGGATAGGGGACAGCCAGCGACGGGAGAGGACGGGTCGCGGGTCGCGGGACGCGGGTCGAACGGCAGCGGCAGGGGGCAGCGGCCTATAATCTCATATCGAGGCTAGCGCGGAGCGTTCCGCTTCTGCGCCATCGCGTTGCGTTACGACAAGGGGGTATGGGCATGGCCAGGGACTTGTGCGACATCGGCATGATCGGCCTGGGAGTGATGGGCCGCAACCTCGTACTGAACATGGCTGACCACGGGTTTGCGGTGGCTGGCTATGACAAGAGCTGCCAATCAGGCCGCTTCGCTGCAGCAGCCGGGGCAAGGGCGGGACGTGCGAACGGCGGAGACGATCGAGGCGTTCCTCGATGTGCTGGAAAAGCCGCGGGCCGTGATGATGCTGGTGCCGGCTGGCAAGGCGGTCGACGACGTCATCGACGAGATCGTGCCGTTTCTGGGCGAGGGCGACATCATCCTGGACGGGGGGAATTCCCATTACAGCGACACGGAGCGGCGCAGCCGGGACCTGGCGCGGCGGAAGATCCACCTGCTGGGGGTGGGGATCTCGGGGGGCGAGCAAGGGGCGCGGCACGGGCCGAGTTTGATGGCTGGCGGGGACGCGAAGGCCTACGAGCGGGTGCGGCCGATCTTCGAGGCGATTGCGGCGCGGGTCGAGGGCGAGGCGTGCGCGGCGTGGCTGGGGCCGGGATCGGCGGGGCACTTCGTCAAGATGGTGCATAACGGGATCGAGTACGGCCTGATGGAGCTGATCGCCGAGACGTACGACATGATGAAGCGGGGGCTGTGTTACGGCAACGAGCAGATCCGGGCCGTGTACGAGGAGTGGAACCGGGGCGAGCTGCAGAGCTACCTGGTGGAGATCACGGCGGGGATCTTCGCGCAGAAGGACGAGAAGACGGGCCGGCTGCTCATCGACGTGATCCTGGACGAGGCCGACCAGAAGGGCACGGGGATGTGGACGACGGAGTCGACGCTGGCGATGCACGTGCCGGCGCCGACGATCGACATGGCGGTGGCGATGCGGGACATGTCGAGTTACAAGAACATGAGGACGCAGGCGGGGCAGTACCTGTGCGGGCCGCAGGGCCCCTGCCCTGCCAGCGGCGAGGACACGGTGCGGCACCTGCGGGGTGCGCTGTACATGGGGATGATCCTGGCGTACTCGCAGGGGATGGCGCTGCTGCGGACGGCGAGCACGCGGCTGGGCTACAGCCTGGACCTGGAGAGGATCGCGAGGATCTGGCGGGGCGGGTGCATCATCCGGGCGGCGTTGCTGGAGGAGATCCGGGAGGCGTACAGGCGGAGGCCGGACCTGCCGGACCTGTTAGCGGACGGAGCGTTCGTGCGGAAGGCAGAGCACCTGCAGGAGGACCTGCGGCGGATCGTGATGCGGGCGACGGCGGCGGGGATCCCGGTGCCGGGCTTTTCGGCCAGTTTGGCGTATTTCGACAGCTACCGCAGCGCGTGGCTGCCGGCCAATCTGATCCAGGCGCAGCGGGACTGTTTCGGCTCGCACACGTACCGGCGGGTGGACATGGAGGGGGCGTTCCACACGCAGTGGGCGGCGGCGGAGGCCCGGACATGAAGCCCTACGACAAGCCGCCGGCTACGGCGTTGGTGATCTTCGGCGGGGCCGGGGACCTGACCTGGCGGAAGCTGGTGCCGGCGCTGTACAGCCTGCACGTGGGGGGATGGCTGGGCGAGCAGGTAGCGATCATCGGAGTGGATCGCAAGGAGATGAACGACGCGAAGTACCGGCACCATCTGCGGGAGGGGGCGGGCGAGTTCGCGCACGACTGCCCGCTGACGCGGGAGAACTGGGGGCCGTTCGCCCAGCAGATCAGCTACCAGGTGGGCGAGATTGACGATGCCGAGACGTACCGGATCCTGCGGGACGATCTGGATGCGCTGGATCGGCAGTGGAAGGTCTCGGCCAACCGCATCTTCTACCTGGCGGTGCCGCCGTCGGTGGTCGGGTCGATCGTACGCGCACCTGGGACGGGCGAAGATGGCGCGGAACGACCCGCGGCACCGGATCGTGGTGGAAAAGCCGTTCGGGCGGGACCTGGAGTCGGCACGCCAGCTCGAATGCGACGCTCACGGAGATCTTCGAAGAGCGGCAGATCTACCGGATCGACCACTACCTGGGCAAGGAGACGGTGCAGAACATCCTGGCGTTCCGGTTCGCCAATTCGCTGTTCGAGCCGATCTGGAACCGCCGCTACATCGACCACGTGCAGATCACGGTGGCGGAAGAGCTGGGCATCGGCCACCGCGGGGGGTACTACGAGCAGGCCGGGGCGCTGCGGGACATGGTGCAGAACCACCTGTCGCAGATCCTGTGCCTGATCGCGATGGAGCCGCCGGTCTCGTACGCGGCTGACGAGATCCGCAACAAGAAGGTGGACGTCCTGCGGGCGATCCGGCCGATCCCGATGGAGCAGATGCACAAGTTCGCGGTGCGGGGGCAGTACGGTCCGGGGTGGATCCGCGGGGAGCACGTGGAGGCGTACCGGGCGGAGCCGGGGGTATCGCCGGAGTCGGCGACGGAGACGTTCGCGGCGCTGAAGTGCCTGGTGGACAGCTGGCGGTGGCACGGGGTGCCGTTCTACCTGCGAACGGGCAAGCGGATGCCGCGGACGGAGTCGATCATCATCGTACAGTTCCAGCCGGTGCCGCACCAGTCGTTCCCGGCCAGCGTGATGACGCGGCCGCAGCCGAACCGGCTGTTGATCCGCATCCAGCCGGACGAGGGGATCGTGCTGCAGCTGCAGGCGAAGCAGCCCGGGGAGATGATGCGGCTGGCGCCGGTGAACATGCGGTTCAGTTACCGGGAGGCGTTTCACAGCCGGCCGCCGGACGCCTATGAGACGCTGCTGCTGGACATCATGCTGGAGGACCTGACGCAGTTCATGCGGGCGGACCAGATCGAGGCGTCGTGGGGGGTGATCACGCCGGTGCTGGAGGCGTGGGAGTCGATCGCGCCGGCGGATTTCCCGAATTATCCCGCTGGGACGTGGGGGCCGGAAGAGGCGGAGCTTTTGACGGCGCAGGATGGGAACAGCTGGTACTCGGCGCTGCGCAGGAGGAGGGGGCGGCGCAGGACGCGGCGCCGCGGCGCAGCGAGAAAGTAGAACAGTAGAGCAGTCGAGCAGGAGAGCAGGAGAGAGGACCACGACAGCACTTCCAGTTCACCGCTCGGGGGACATCAGTGGCCCGCGGCGAGGAGCTGCTGCCGGATCTGCTGCCAGTGGCGAGGGTTACGGCCAGGACGCCGAGGGCGATCGTGCCGTACCAGTTGGCGGTGGGCTTCTCGCCGAAGGCCAGGACGCTGATGACGGCTACGACGACGATCTGGGCGATGCTCGCTATGGGAAAGGCCATCGTCGAGGACGCGCACAGCGAGAGCAGCGCGAGGCCACAGACCGAGCCGGCCCCGGCCAGCAGTCCCAGGGCGGCCAAGGTCCGGGGCGAGGTGCGCAGCCGGCCGGACAGGCCCGTGTCCGTAAGTCCGCAGACCATCAGCACGGTGTAGCTCTGCAGGAGCAGGAAGTGGCCGTATTGGCGGCTGAGGGTCTCGCCCAGGGTGTCCTTCTGGTCACCCAGGGCACGGATCGCGACCGATAGGAGGCTGCCCAGGACGAAGATCCCCACGAGGATCGCCAGGTAGAGGGCCTGGCGGGCAAAGCCGGCCGGGGGACTCACTGACGGTGCGCGTCGCGAGCCGGGCGGGTCGTCATCCGTCGGGTGGCGCGGCTGGGCATCGGGCTGTGGTTTGATCGAGGCAACGATCACGCAGAGGATGCTGGCGGCGACGGCGGCATACTGGAGGGGCAGGAGTTTTTCGGACAGGAACATGGCTGAGTAGATCATCGTGGGCACGAAGTTCAGGGAGACCACGCACCAGGCGGGGGCGAGCGGGCCGAACCGCAGGGCGGCCCCGAGGAGCCGGACCGCTGCGTACTGCCCCAGGCCGGCTGCCAGGCCCCAAGCCCAGAGGCCGGCTGGCATGGCTGCCAGATGACCGCCGCTGGTCCAGAAGGCCGTGCCGAAGACGGCGATCCCCAGGACGCAGCAGGCGGCCAGGACATCCAGGGGCAGCAGACCGCGAGACTGGGCCAGCCTGTAGGCGACGGCGATCAGGCCGATGCTGGCCCCGGAAAGGGCGGCCAGGCACGAACACTCCACGATTCCCAACGACACTGGGACATCCCTCCACATCTGCAAAGACTGCCGGGCGCCAGGGACTGCCCTGGCGCGGGTGCTTAGCATACCTAGGCGAGCGGTTCAGCGACACCACCCGCGGTGTGAAAGGCATTCCGGTTGGACCTTGCGGGACTGGCAGGCGGCGCGGCGGGCGGGTAATGTTGTCTGGAAGATGTCAGCCAGAGGACACGAGGCTGCACGATCCGGTCCGAGGAGACGAGAAGACATGGGGCAGTCAGCCGAGGTGCAGTACTTGCAGGCCAGCAGTGAGCAGGGGCAGTCCATGTGGGCCAGGGGTGTCGTGCAGGTCCTGAGAGGTCTGCTGGTGCTGATGGCTTGCGGGTATGTGGTCATGTACATTCGGCTGGCGTGCCTGCGGATGCCGTATCCGTATGAGCTGGAATGGATGGAAGGGGGCATCGTCGACCAGGTGCGGTGGGTGCTGTCGGGGCGATCGCTGTACGTGGCGCCGTCGCTGGAGTTCATCCCGAACATTTACGGTCCGTTGTACACATACGCCAGCGCAGCGGTGTGCAAGGTCGTGGGCGTGGGGTTCCTGGGGCCGCGGCTGATCTCGTTCGTCTCGTCGCTGGGGTGCTTGTGGCTGATCGGGAGCCTGGTGCGGAGGGAGACCGGCAGCCGGGTGTGGGGCTTCGTGGCAGCCGGCGTGTTTGCCGCCTCCTATCGCATGACGGGGGCGTGGATGGACATCGCCCGCGTCGACTCGCTGTTTCTGGTGCTGGCGCTGTCGGCGGTGTACCTGGTGCGATTGCGGCCGGAGACGGCGTGGCAGGCGACGGCCGGGGTACTCATGGGGCTGTCGTTTCTGACGAAACAGACGGGCCTGTTCATCGGGCTGCCGTTGGCGGGGTATGCGCTGCTGGCGTACAGGGGGCGGGCACGATATGCGTTTGCCGGCGCGTTTCTGGGGCTGGTGCTGGCCACGACGCTCCTGCTCGATCGCAGCAGCCGGGGCTGGTACAGCTACTACCTGTTCCATCTGCCGGGGCTGCACCGGACCGTGCCGATCATGTGGCCGGGGTTCTGGGTGGCGGACATCGGCAAGAACATGGGGGTGGCCCTGGCGATGACGATGTTTGCGATGGCCCTGGGGATGGGCCGGCGCGACATCGGCTTCTATGGGGTGCTGCTGGCGGGGATGCTGGGGTCGTCGTGGATGTCGCGGCTGCACATCGGCGGGTATGACAATGTTCTGATGCCGGCTGCGGCGGCGCTTGCGATCGGGCTGGGGGTAGGTGGGGCGGCGTTTCAGTCGGTCTTCGGCAGGGCGTCAGGCAATCCGGGCAGATTTGGCCTGGGGGGGCGGGCGGGGCCGCTGGCGGCGGTGTACCTGGTGGGCATTTGGCAGCTGGTGATCCTGGCGTATCTGCCGGGGATGCAGGTACCCAGCGGCCGAGACCGGCGCAGCGGCGACGCAATGGTCAAGCAGCTGGCGGGGCTCGAGGGCGACGTGTTCATGGTCGAGCACGGGTACCTGGCGACGCTAGCGGGTCACAAGGGCTTCCATGCGCATGGCAGCGCCTTGTGGGACATCGTGCAGACGGAGAGCGACCTGGGCCACAGGCTGCGCGAGGAGTTCCGCCGGGCGATCGTGGATCGCAAGTTCGAAGTACTGGTGCTGGATGCGGCGCATCCGAGCGAGGCCGCCAACCTGCAGCAGGCGGCCCGGCAGGTGGGCATGGACCCGCGCGGGCTGGCCCGACAGACGATGCTGGACCTGTGCAAGGGGGAGATCGAGGCCAATTACGTGCGCATTGGGCAGCTGTTCGAGCGGGACGACGTGTTCTGGCCGGTGACGGGAATGCTCGTTCGGCCAGACAGGGTTTACGTACCAAAGGATAGTCCGCTGGCCAAGCGGGTGTTGCGGGGATATTAGGTTAGCAATGTAACAAGGAGACTGGCATGGCGTTCACTCTTTCGATTGGCGCGAAGTGCCGGACTTTCGGCTTCCGGGTGTGGATGGCAAGGACCATAGCCTCGCTGACTTCAAGGCCGCGAAGGTGCTAGTGGTCGCGTTCACGTGCAACCATTGCCCGGCGGCGATCGGGTCGGAGGATCGGCTGGTGGCCATGTGCAAGGCATACCAGCCCAAGGGCGTGGCCTTCGTGGCGATCAACTCGAACGAGGACCAGAACCACCCGACGGACTCGTTCGAGCACATGAAGGTCCGGGCCAAGGAGAAGGGGTTCCCGTTCCCGTATCTGCGGGACCAGACGCAGAAGCCGGCCCTGGCGTACGGCGCGCTGCGGACGCCGCACTTCTACGTCTTCGACGACCAGCGGAAGTCTGCGGTACACCGGGCGGATGGATGACAATCCTTATGAGGCGTCCAAGGCCAGCAAGCACGACCTGCGGAATGCGCTCGATGCCCTCCTGGCTGGGCGTACCCCGCCGGTGGAGTCGACCAACCCGATCGGCTGCAATGTGAAGTGGAAGGACCAGGACTGCGCACTGGATGCCGCCGGAGGCGTGCGACCTGGTGCCGAGGGAGTAGGCGGCAGGATTGGAGACGCGGAGGAAGTTGTAGCGGCACGGTGAGGCCGGCATGCTCCTGCAACGACGCAGGAGCATGGCAGCCGGACTTGCGGACGACGCTGTGATCTGGAGGATGGAGAAGTGCGAGGTGCGTTAACCTACAGCAAGTGGGGCTTGACCATCTCCTCTGCGGCGGCAACGGCTTGTTCCAGCTTCATGGCAAAGTCGTCTCCTTTCCCATCGCTGCTGAGTCCATAGAGAACGTTCAGGTGCTTGCGGTAATGTTCTTTGGCATCGGCCGTTGTTTGGGCGGTCCGGACGAGGTCGCGGTGTAACTCCATGTGAGCTCGTAACTCAGAAGCGGCATCGAATAGAGGCTGGAGCGAGTCTCGCACCGTAGGACCCCATAGGACTTCCCTCTCCAATCGCTCAATCGCAACCTCGCGAAGTGCCTCTCCAACAAACCCCCACCTATAGCGAAAGAGAGCGGTGTCATCGTCGCATGCAGTGGCTCCTTTGCCCTCAGAGGATGGGATGCAATATTCCTTGCGCGCTGCCTCGATTTCACCGCTGAATACAATCACGCTTCTGGCAGACAGGATCGCATCTCTCGTTTTGTACACGGCTCGAAGCAGGCGGCGTGACAGCTCATACTGCGTGTTTCCTCGAAGTTGCCGCCGCCAGGTACTTAGCCCCGCGAACGCAACATACAGACCAAGTACTGTGGCAACGGACGGGAGAATCTCTCTTACCCACTGGAACCACAGGGGCAAGACGTGGCGCGCTGCCTGGGATCGTTGTGTTCATACGGTTCAGGCTCTTTACGTGATCGGGGCCGCGTATGCCGGGGCTTGTTATGCGCTGAATAGCACCGACGTGATACCGCGTTCTACACCTGCAACGCCCAGAAACAAAGCGGCCATGCAAGTGCTTATCTTGCAAGGCCTTGGAATCGCACCCCGGGGGAGTCGAACCCTCAACCTTTGGATCCGTAGTCCAATGCTCTATCCAATTGAGTGAGGGGTGCTTACGGAGTCCATACCTGGGCAGAAGCGCTGCCGCAGACTCATAAGGTTACCCGGTCCGGCTCAACAGTCAAGGGTTTATTGCTTCCCGCCTTCGTCTGAAACGGGGCCCCGCGGCGCCTGAGCGCGTTGGGCGGCTGATTCTGCGAGCGGGCGACCTGCAGCCAGTAGTCGCACTGTTTGGCCATGGTGGCCTCGGTAATGTCGCGGCGGCAGGCCTCCAGGCATTCGATGGCCTTGGGGAAATTCCGCAGGTGCCGGGCGTAGATGACACCCAGCAGGAAGCGGACGTGCTGGCTGGTGCTGCCATTGCCGTAGCGGGCCAGGAAGGTTCTCGTAGGCCTCGGCAGCCAGCGGATAGTCGCCCTCGGCGGTGAGCTGGTTGGCGATGTCCAGCTCGGTTGGAGCGGGGCAGGACCTGCCGGCTGTCCAGCTGGATGAGTTCGCGGTATCGCTTTGTGGCTGAGGCCAGGTCGAACTTGTCGATGGCCTGGGAGATCTGGGTCCTCAGGTCGTCGATCCGGCTGGGGGGGGCGCAGGGGCAGACGGGGCAGTCCCGGCGGTCAAGCCCCGCGGTTCGGGAGGAGGCTGGCGCAGGACGGTCAGGGGGCGGCCCAGGGGGCTGTCGGAGTAGATTCCGGCGAACTCCCGGCGGCGCTTCCAGCGGTTCCAGAGGGCGACGATGTCGAAGGTATCCCTGGGCAGCGCGCCGACGAGCATCATCAGGAGGGTGGCCACGAAGCCGAAGGCGTAGCCGGAGAGGTGAGCCTCGTAGGCGATGGCGCGATCCGCGCCGGGAGAGGTCAGCAGGTCGGCGGTGATGATGTTGTCCCAGACGATCATCTTGCCGACGATGAGCAGCATTGAGCCGACCTCGAGGTCGCCCATGAAGACCAGGAACCAGTAGAACAGCCGCACGGTGGTCCGCGGGAACAGGACCAGGTAGGCGGTGGTGACCGCGGCGATGGAGCCGCTGGCCCCCAGCACGGGGTTCTGCGTCCCGGTGAGCGCGAAGCCGATGCCGGCGAAGACCCCGCCAGCCAGATAGAAGAACAGGTACGGGGCGTTGCCCATCTTGGAATTGACGGCATTGCCGAAGAGGTAGAGGAACCACATGTTGCCGATAATGTGGGCCCAGCCGGCGTGGAGGAACTGGTAGGTGATGAACTGGAAGAGGTAAGGCGACTGGGGATAGAGGATCATGCCGTCGCGGATCTGCGCCAGCTCCTGGCCGCCGGGCATGTGGGCCAGGACGTAGAACAGGGCGAAGAAGACGGCATTGATGGCGATCAGGACGTAGTTGACCGTCGGCCGCTCGCGCATCGGGGCGTTGTTACCAATCGGCAGAAGGAACATACGTTCTCCTAGACATCAGGGGAGCCGGGAGGGCCCGGCTGACCCGGTACAGCCAGTATCATATGCCCGGCGGGGCGGTTATGCACGGGGATCGGGTGTCGGGTTCCGGGTGTCAGGGGGGGGACGGTAGGGTTCAGGGTTCGGGGTTCAGGTAACGGCAGAGACGAGGCCGAGGGCAGAAAGGCGACGTGGAGACGCCGAGGCGCGGAGTGACGGCAACGGCGTCGGCAGCGGTCTCCGGGTTCATGCCTGCCCGGAAGGTCGGGTGCGCTGCTTGCGCAAGATCCAGACGAGGACAGCGATCACTACGCCGACTGCCACTACCAGAAGCACGACCCGGTTGCCGGCCTGGGCGTACCGCAGGGCCTGTCGCCACCGGTCCTCCAGCAGGTATCCGAGCGCCAGGAAGGTCGATACCCATATGACCGCCCCGCCGTAGGCGAAGATCGCGAAGATCCACCACCGCATGGAGGTCATGCCGGCTGCGTAGGCCGTCAGATGGCGGAACCCGGGGACGAAGTAGCCGAAGGTCAGGGTCCAGCGGCCGTACTTCTCGAACCAGCCATGGACCCGATCCATGCGTTGGGGGGTCATGTGCACCCAGTAGCCGAACCGGTGGATCAGCCACACGCCCAGGAAGTTGCCGAGCAGGTAGCTCAGGGTGATGCCGCAGGTGCTGCCAGCGAAGGCGGTGATCCAGACCCAGGCCCCGCTCAAATCGCCCTTGTGGACGAGGAAGCCCGAGAAGGTGATGAGCGTCTCGTCGGGGATGGGCAGGCCGACGATGCCGAGCATCAGCAGGACGAACAGGCCGCCGTAGCCGTATTGCGTGATCCAGTGTGTGATCTCGTTCGTGATGGCATCCATGTTCGCCCAACCGGTCAGCAGTCAACAGATGACGGTCAACCATCAGAGACAGGCCTGGATGACCCGGGCCACCTCGATGCCGAGCAGCTCGTAGCCGTCGGGGTTGAAGTGGACGCCGTCGACGGCCATATACAGGTCGCGGCCTGCACGGGTCAGGAAGCCGAAGAGGTCGTTCACCTGCACGCCGAGGCGGCCGCAGATCTCCTGGGCGGCGGCGTTGTAGGCCTGCACGTCGGCCTCGTATCGGTCGAAGGGCTTCTTCTGGCGGTGCCAGCGCTCGTTGACCGGGGTAGTAGTCGCCCAGATGATGCTGGCGCGGGTGCGCTTGCGGAGCTGCTGCAGGACCTGCTCGACGTTGGCTGCGTAATCGGCCAGGGGGACCTGGAACTCGCCGCGCATGCGGTCGCGCTTGAGGTCGTGCAGGCCGCAGTTGATGTGGACGAGGTCCGGCTGGGGCTGGATCGCCCACTCGTCGATCTTGGCCAGGACGTTGCGGCTGTCGTAGCCGTTCATCTCGGGCCAGCCGACCTCCGCCCGGCCCGCCAGCTCGGTACGGACGGTCTGCTGGTAGCCCATGCGGATGGAATCACCGATCAGAATGACTTTTTTCACAATTGTCTGGCCTCCGAAGGATCGTTCTTACTTCATTCCCCGGGTCAAATCAGCCACGACCAGCGGCCGGTGCAGCATCAGAGCCTGGTCGTCCAGGTACCGCGGGCGAAGGCCCCGGCCGGCGTAGATCCGCAGGCGGAAGTCGTGCTCGCCCTGGTCGGAGAAGCGGTCGTGCGGGTCGGTGCGGCGGCAGGGGTCGTGGAAGGCCATCCGCGGGCTTCGCAGGAGCGTCAGGCGGACCCGCTGGGCGGTGGCATCCAGGGCGAAGACATCCGGCGACATCACGGCGACGGTGTTGTCATCGGCCGCACCGGTCAGCAGGGTCCAGTCGCGCAAGGGGCGCTCGGAGCCGTCCAGTGCCCGGTCGAGCGCGCCACCCAGGACGCCGTCGGTCCGCCGGGTGAGCCGGCCGGGCAGGGCCAGCGTCAGCTTCAGGGCCTTGAACTGCTCGGCCCAGTGGACCCGCAGAAGCAGTTCGACGAAGGGCTCGGCGTGGTAGACGCGATATTCGGCCAGGACCCACGAGTGGCCGAACCGGCCTTGCTGCACCAGGGCGGCCATCACGGGTCCGGACTCGGCTGCGTGGGGCTCGTTCCAGGAGACGGCTGTCAGCGGAGCCTCGGGGTATCGGTCCACGCCGTGCGACCAGGTGTCGGTCAGGTCCTCGACCAGGTCCAGCCGCGGCGCTGAAAGGACGGTGTCGCCGAACCGCAGCCAGCGACCACCGGCGTTGACGGTAATGCTGTGGCCGTTGTCGATCCAGTCGATGCCGGCGGTGACGGGCTGGTGGTTCTCGGGGGCTTGCCCCCCCTGCCCCGACTCGTCGACCCGCAGGACGCGGACCTGGCCCGGTTCGAGGTAGAGTTTGGCGACCAGGCGCGTCAGGCCGTTGACCACGGCCTCGTGCGTGACCTTCTGCTGGGGCGGGGCGTTGCCCTGCTCGTCGATGAGGCGCCAGGTGGCCGGCCAGCCCCGCCAGCCCATCCACGGTTCGACCGCCGCGTAGCCGCTGAACGGCCGATCCGAGGGGTTGAAGAGGACCACGCGTTGCAGCGGGTCGTCGGGCAACTGCTGCATCCGGCGGCGGAGGCTGTATTGCAGGATGGAGTCGGCCAGGCAGCGGGCATAGCCGAGCTGCGCGTCGACCTGCTCGTAGGCCGAGGGGATGCAGGTCCCGCCGAGGGTATCGTGGAAGTGGTGGAAGACGACCTGCCGCCAGCCGGAGGCGATCTGGTCGCGGGCGGCTGGGTCGGGCTGGGGATCGTGCTCGAGGGCGATCTCGGCCTGACGGAGGAGGTGTTCGCCCCGCCGCACGCCGAGTTTGACCGGACGATGGACCGTGTAGCAGCCGATGGCGTGGTACTGGAGTTCGCCGGTGACCAGGGGCAAGGCCTGGACCTGGTCGCGGATGGCGTCGAAGAAGCGCTGCGGGCTGGAGAATTCCAGCTTGGCGCCTTCGAAGGTGTTCCAGTTTTCCTTGAGCCAGGCGATCTGCGCCTCGGTGGGGCCGCCGCCGTGATCGCCCAGGCCGAGAAAGCACATCGTGTGGTCGATGCCATCGGGCAGGTCGGCCAGCGACGCCTTGATGTGCTCGCGGGCATCGGGCGACCAGGTAGTGTAGGCGCGGGCGATGCGGAAGGTGACGACCTCGGGGCCGTCCTCGAAGCCCCGCCAGCGGAACAGCCGGGCGGGGAGTGTCATCTCGTGCTCCTGCGGGCGCATCATCACGTAGCAGTCCTGCCCGGCCTCGCGCATGAGGGCGGGCAGGCCGGCGGAATGGCCGAAGGAGTCGACGTTGTAGGCCACGCGGGGAAACTGGCCGAAGCGGGCCTGAAGATAGTCGCGGCCGATCTGGATCTGTTTGCGGAGGGCGAAGTCGCTGGGCAGGTTACAGTCGGGCTGGATCCACCAGCCGCCGACGATGGCCCAGCGGCTAGCGAGGATGTGCCGGCGGATCCGCTCGAAGAGGGCCGGGTCGACCTGCTCGACCTGCTCGTAGGACCAGGCGTCGCCGCGAGTGAAGACCAGGTCGGGGTGGGCGTCGAGCCGGTCACAGGCGCTGCGGCAGGTGGCCAGGACGGCGTCGAGGCCGGCCTGCCACGGCCAGAGCCAGATCGGGTCGATGTGGGCATTGAAGACCAGGTGAATCGTTTTCATGATTGCGGTTTCCGGTGCGACTGCCTGGCAATTGCATGTGCACAGACAGAATTCACAGGGATGGACAGGATAGACAGGATGGGAAGACGGCGGCATCGTCCAGCTATCCTGTTCATCCTGTCCATCCCTGTTACTTCTTGCCTCGATCAGGAAGTTTACCCGAGGAGGGCCTGATTGTCAGTCCGCCAGGTGGGCGATTCGTTCGCGGATGGCGGCCTCGAGGCGGTCCAGGTAGGTTCGGACGGCGCCGGTCTCGCCGACGGGATCGACGATGGATGGGTAGTGCCGCCGAGCCAGGGCGGAGCCTTCCTGCGCGAGGGACAGGGCGTCTTTCAGGACCAGTTCGACCCGCTTGCGATCCACCGGGCCGGCGAGCGTCTCCAGGATCGCGTCGTGGAAGGTGGCCAGGGAGCGGGTCAGCGGAGAGCTTGATACGGGTGGCATCGAGCAGGAACCGGAGTTCCTGGCGGGCTTCCTCCGAGGCAACAGCCCCGAGGGCTTCGTTCAGCAGGGCCTGGCCTGTCTCGAACATCTCCCGCGTAACGGTCCAGCGGCGGCTCAGTCGCCGGTGGAGCTCCGGGCGATCGATCTTCAAGCGGTCCATTTCGGTGAGCATGCGCTCGTTGTCGATCTGGGCGCCCCAGGTCTTGGAGTCCAGGGCCAGGGACCGCCAAAGGACGGGCACGGCGTGGATCTTGTTGGGCGACATGGGGAGGTAGGAGCGGCGCTGCGGCTCGGCGTCCTGGTGGGTGCCGAGGCCTTCGTTGCTTGCGACCTCCTCTTGAAGGCTGCGCAATGCGCTGAAGTAGCGGGCCATCGCGGCAGCTGCGCCGGGGCCGTACAGGGCTGCGCAGGCCCGCTGCAGGAGGCCGCCCTCGCCGAAGATCTCCGGGGGCTTGACGTTGTTTTCGGCGAGACGGATCCAGAGACTGCCAGGCTTCCTGATAGTCGCGGGGCTGGGGGGCGTAACCGGTCGAGCGGGTGCTCCAGCAGTACTCGGCGTTGAGCAGCTGGAGGGGCTCCTGGTAGGCGTTGCCGTTGTCGTGGAAGATGCCCCGGGCGCCCAGGAACAGGTTGTTCAGGGCCGAGCCGCCGACGAACGGGTAATCGTTGAGCCAGTGGTCCCCGCCGGTGATGAAGAAGATGATCGAGCCGAGATCGAGGCCGGCCTCGCGCATGGCGGCGTTGAAGGACTCGGTCCAGGAGGCCGACCGCTCCGGCATCGGGAAGATCTCGCGGAAGCAAACCATCACGTTGGAGGCGGCGGGCGAGCTGCCGGCCTGCGCTCTGCCAGAACCGCAGGGCGGCGTCCCAGGCCTGCGGCGTGTGGTCGCTGAGGCAGTAGACCGGCGAGACCAGGAGGATGCGGCAGTCGCGGGCAGCCACGTAACCGGTGGCCGGGTTCGTCACCTCGTTGACCGCGTTGATCAGCCAGGTGTAGCCCTCGGCGACGGCGCCGGCTGCACCGTCGGGGGCGGTGCCGTCGTTGTTGGGCCAGCGCTGCCGGCAGCGGTCGCAGCGGACCTGCCAGGCGGCCTCGGTGTTGCGGGTGCTGCCGTAGTCCTCGTTGTGGATGTAGAGCATGCCGGGTTCGACGGCGCGGACGAAGGCCTGGAGCTCGGCGGCCTTGAGGCGGTTGAGGTCGTCGTTGCCGCGGCAGGTGCCGAGGATCCGCGTGTCCTTGCCCTTGCGGATGGCGTGGGCCCGCGTCTCGCCGGTGCAGGGATAGACGGGGCCATCGGGGTAGTGCTCCTGGTTGAGAAACACCCGGCCGAGGTATTTGGCGTCCTCATAGAGGGGGCCCTTCTGGAAGACCATCCCGTAGCCGGCGCCATAGCCGCCGAAGGACAGGTAGATGCCGCGCTGGCGGGCGTACCGGGTGATGCGGCTGACCACCCGGGGGTATTGCGGGTCGCGCTGGTCGAGGCTCCAGCCGAAGCCGTCGAAGAGGACGGCGTTGATCTTGTAGCGGAGGCACTGGTCGATTTTGCGCTTGGTGTCCTTCCGGCAAGCCTGAATGAATCCGCCTGAGGCATCGGCTATCGTCCGCTGCGGGGGTGACCCTGCGTGGAGGATGAGCTGATGAAGACCGCAATAGGGCAGGACCTGCCTGCTCGACTGGAAGCGATTCGCCGGCGTTTGGAGCGTTGGCGCCAGACGCGCCACGGGCGTTCGCGGATCCCCGCCAGCCTGTGGACATCGGCTGTGAAGGCGGCGGGCCGGTACGGGCTGAACCCGACCGCGCGGGCGCTGGGACTGGACTATAAATCGGTCCAGCGGCACGTGGCGGCAGCTGACTACCGGTCGGACGGACCGATCGGGAATGCCAGGCTTGGCCGAGAGGCTCCAGCCGCGTTCGTGGAGTTGGCCTCGCCCGTCGTACCCGGCGGCCTGGCCGAATGTATCCTGGAGTTGGAGAACACCGGCGGGGCGAAGATGCGGATGCACCTCAAGGGCGTTCCCGTCCCGGATCTGGCGGCCCTGAGCCGAAGCCTCTGGGGCGGCCAGGCATGATTCAGATCACACCCCAAATGCGCATCCTGGTCGCCTTGGAGCCTGTGGACTTCCGCCAGGGGATCGATGGCCTGGCGGCCGTCTGCAAGCAGGCGCTCCAGCAGGACCCGTTCAAAGGCACCCTGTTCGCCTTTCGGAACCGCCGGGCCACGGCCGTGAAGATATTGGTCTATGACGGCCAGGGGTTTTGGCTTTGCCACAAGCGTCTTTCAAGCGGACGGTTCGGCTGGTGGCCCGCCGGTCGAACCGGGGCCGCCCGGCCGCTGGAGGCCCACCAGTTGCAGGTCCTGCTATCGGCCGGCAATCCTGATAGTGTTCAGGCGGCACCGGCATGGCGGCGGGTGGGGCCCGGTGACTGAAAGGGCGGCGTCTGGAGGCTGGGTTGATAAATTCGTGCACTCTCGTCCGATAAAGACAATCGGAGCCGCCAGCCATGAGCCGTGGGGGCTTGCCGGCGGAGTGGACGATGAACGAACCGCCAACCAAAGCACAGGCCGGACCGAGTGAGGGAAAGGGCCAGCCCCCACCGCGGGTCGATCTGTCGATGGCCGACCTGGCCGTGATCCTGGAGCATGCCAAGACGGCCTTGAGCGACACGGAGTTTGCCACGCTCCAGGAGGCGATGCAGACGCTGGCCTTTTTGACGCGGGAGCTGGAGAAGAAGAGCGTCTCGATCCAGCGGCTCAAGCAACTGCTGTTCGGGGCCAGCACGGAGACGACGGCGAAGGTGATTCAGGCCGTTCGCCAGGCCGTCGGGACGGGTTCGGCGTCGGCGGGGCCCGCGGGCGCCAAGCCCAAGGGGCACGGCCGCAACGGCGCGGAGGCCTACGTAGGCGCCCAGCTTGTGCAGGTGGCACTGGAGCAGCTGCACGCCGGCGACGCCTGCCCGACCTGCAGGAAGGGCACCGTCTACACCAGCGGCGAGCCGGGGCGGATCGTGCGGCTGACGGGGCAGGCCCCGATCGGCGGGACGGTGTACGAACTGGAGAAGTTGCGCTGCAACCTGTGCGGGCAGGTGTTCACCGCCGAGGCCCCGGCGGGCGTGGGGTCTGGCAAGTATGATGCCGAATCGGCGGCGATGATCGGGCGGCTGAAGTACGGCACGGGTCTTCCGTTCCATCGCCTGGAGAAGTTGCAGGAGGGGCTGGGCCTTCCGCTGCCGGCCAGCACGCAATGGGAGATCGTGGCCGAGGCGGCGGGCGTGCTCAAGCCGGCGTGCCGGGAGTTGATCCGGCAGGCGGCGCAGGGGCAGATCCTGCACAATGATGATACGACGATGAAGGTGCTGGGCTTGGGCAGCGCGGGGCAAGGGCCGGGCGCTTCGGCGGCGGACGGCGCAGAGGAGACTGCGGTGTCGGCGGACCCGGCGGCCGGCCGCAAGGGCGTGTTCACGTCGGGGATCATCTCGAAGGTCGGCGAACGGACGATCGCGTTGTTCTTCACCGGGCACAAGCACGCGGGGGAGAACCTGTTCGATCTGCTGCAACGGCGTTCGTCGGATCTGGCTCCGCCGATCCAAATGTGCGATGCCTTGTCGCGCAACCTGCCGGCGGAGCTGAAGACCCTTCTGGCCCATTGCCTGGCCCACGGCCGTCGTAAATTCGTGGACGTGGCCGGCAACTTCCCCGAGGAGTGCCTGCATGTGCTGGAGATCCTGAAGGTCGTGTACGCCAACGACGCGATCGCCCGGCAGCGGCAGATGTCGCCGCAGGAGCGGCTGGGGTTCCATCAGGTCGAAAGCGGCCCGGCGATGGCCGAGTTGAAGGCGTGGCTGGACGCCCAGATCGAGCAGAGGCAGGTGGAGCCCAACAGCGGCCTGGGCGAGGCGATCACCTACCTGCGCAAGCATTGGCTGGAGCTGACCCTGTTCCTGCGGGTGGCCGGGGCCCCGCTGGACAATAACATCTGTGAACGGGCCCTGAAGTCGGCGATCCTTCACCGAAAGAACGCCTACTTCTACAAGACCGAGAACGGGGCCCACGTCGGCGACCTGTTCATGAGCCTGATCCACACCTGCCGGCTCAACGGCGTCAATCCGTTCCACTACCTGACCGAACTGCAGAAGCACAGCCGCGAGCTGGCCGCTGCCCCCGCCGACTGGATGCCCTGGAACTACCAGGCCACGCTCGAAGCCGGACAAGGCCGCCCCTCGGGATGAACCGGGCGTCCCCGGCCTGCCGGCGGTCCCTTTGCCCTCGCCATCTCAACCCGCGGCGTCCCCTTTGCGGCTTGATTGAACGGCCCCGCCAGGCCGCCGCCCGAGCCTTTTGCCTTTTTCAGGTTTGCCGAAAGGACACGCTTCATCGGTTACGAGGCAAGTGACCTGGACTACGTCGGCGCGTTCCGCCGACTCCGCCAGATGGGCCATTCCGCCTTCTACGCCTTCCCCACCTATCACATCAACCACTGGCGCGACGACACGTTCGCCGGCCTGAAGATGATTGACATTCGCCACCTGACGGACGAGTTGCGGTCGCTGGGGGCCGTTACCGGCAGCTGGACGTTCCTGGCGGGCCTGACCGACCTGCCCGAGCTGAATCGCCTGGCCTTGCGCAACCCCGACGGTACGATGGCGCTGAACTGGCGGATGGGCGAGGCCCTGTTCCCGCAGACCTGCATGTCCCAAGCGGTGCAGCTGTTGGCCGGCCAGGACGAGATGATCGCCCAGGCGGACGGCCACCATTTCGACACCACGGCCAGCAACGCTCTCATGGAGTGCTACTGCCCGACGCACCCGCTGGATCGCCGCGGCGATCGGGCGGCTCGAATGGAGCTGTTCGAGAGGGTCCGCCGCGGCGAACGTTTCATCGCCAGCGAAGGGGTCAAGGACTGGGCGGTTCCCCACTGCGACATGGGCAGCAACAAGGAGATTCCGGTCGTTGACGAGACGCCGGCGTTCCGCATCGTTCCGGTCCAGCACCTGGTCTACCATGACTCCCTGTTCATGCTATGGTGGGAAGTGGACACCTACGACGTACCCCACTACAGGGGCGGCAGGATGGTTGCCCAGTCGCTGACCGATCTGCTCTATGGCGACATGCCGCTACTGATGCCTGTTGGGCGGCAATACCGGTGGGCCGGCCAGGGCATGGCTGCCGGGGTGGTGGAGTTCGACCACAGCCTGGACATGCCGGAGGTAGCCGAGGCCGCCCACCGGGCCGTTGACATCGCGCGCGACTTCGCCCGCGTGGCAACTGAGGAGATGACCGACTTCACGTGGCTGACGGCGGACGGCAAGGTCCAGCAGACGCAGTTCTCCAACGGTATCAGCATGATCGCCAACTTCTGCGGGTTCCGAAAATTCTGACCACCTCTTTTCCGGAAATTCTGGCCACTTTTGAGGCCTGGATTTCCGGTAATGTTTTCTCGCGATGGCCGGGGGCAATGGTGCCGCCGGGCGCGAGGAACAAGGAGGATGATCAGCATGTTGGATCGGGTACGCATTTGGACGCTGCGGCAGGCTGGACACACCTTGGAGGAGATCGCCGAGACCGTCGGCGTGGGCAAACGCTCCGTACAACGCATTCTGCGGGAGCCGCCCATCACCAGTCCGGAGGCCGCCGCCACACCCCAGTCACGACGCATCGGCCGGCCCAGCCAGGTCGATGCATTACGATCGCAGGTGGAGCAGATCTTGCAGGCAGAGCCGCTGCTGCCAACCGTGGAGGTTCTCCGTCGCGTGCGGGGTCTGGGCTACACGGGCGGCAAGTCGGCCGTCTACGAACTAGTCCGGTCTGTGCGTCCCAAGGCGCAGCGCGGGCCGGAGGTGCGGTTCGAGGGGGTGCCGGGCGAGTTCAGCCAGCACGACTTCGGCAGCGTGGCGGTCACCTACGCCGACGGTTCCGACGAGAAGGTTCACTTCTTCGCCTCGCGGCTGAAGTACTCGCGATGGACGCACGTGGTCACGGTGCCGGATGAGAAGGTCGAGCCTCTGATCCGGGCCTTGCTGAAGGCCTTCGAGTCGTTTGAGGGGGTTCCGTTGCGGGCGGTCTTCGACAATCCAAAGACGATCGTGACCGGGCGAAGCGAAGGGTTCATCGACTGGAACCAGACCTTCGCCCACGTGCCGGTGGATTACGGCTTCGGGGTGGAGTTGTGCTGGCCGCGGCGGGCCAACCAGAAGGGGTCCGTGGAGAACCTGGTCGGCTGGGTCAAGGGCAGCTTCTTCAAGGTTCGGCGGTTCCATGACCGGGCAGACCTGGAACAGCAACTGCTCGCCTGGCTGGAAGAGGTGAACCTGCGGCGGCCCAGCCGGGCAACCAACCAGATCCCGGCCGAACGAATGAAGGCCGAGCGGGAACGCCTGTCCCGCCTGCCGATCCGGCCGACGGAGTATCCGCTACGGGTGCCGGTGACGGTGCGGACCACCGGGTTCGTCGAGCACGAGGGCATTCGCTATTCGATGCCGCCGGGCACCATCGGCATCCCCGGCACGTTGTTCCTGTATCCCGAACGGGTGCGGATCGTCACGCGTGACGGAACCCAGGTGGAACATCCCCGTTACCCGGAGGTCGGACAGACGTCGTATCGTAGCGAGGACCGCGTGGCCAAGCTGGCGGCGGTCCACGGCCAGCGGGCCCAACTCTATCAGAAACGCCAGGAGATCCTGGAATTGGGGCCATCGGCGGAATCTCTGCTGACCGAGTGGGTGCACCAGCCGCGGATGAACTGGAAGGTCCAGGTAGAGCAGCTGCATAACCTGCTGCTGGAGTATGGCCCCCGGCGAACGCTGGGAGCGATTGAGCATGCCCTGTCCAACGGCCGGCATCACGTCAAGGCGATCACCTGGGTCCTGGAGCGGGAGGGCGTGCGATGAAACCGACACCCCCATCGACTCCTGCCAATCCCTCGGCTCCGGGCCCTGCTGCGGTGGACCTGGAGGGCCTGCTGCGGCGCCTGCACCTGCCGACGATCCGCCGGCTGTACGCCGAGTTGGAGGCACGCGCCGAGACCGAGCAGATGAGTTACCGCGACTACCTGGCGCTCCTGGTGGCCGAGGAGGTGGCCCATCGCAGTGAAACGCGCATCCAGCGGGCGGTCCGCAAGGCCGGCTTCCCGTTCCTGCGGACGATCGAGGAGTTCAACTTCCAACTCCAGACGGCTGTCCGGCTGTCCCTGCTGGGCAGTTACCTCGGTCCGGAACTGGTCAGCGAGGGGCGCTGCCTGATCCTGGGTGGAACTTCCGGAACGGGAAAAACCCATTTATCGATCGGGGTCGCCTATCGCGCCATCCAGAACGGTTACGACGCCTACTTCACCACCGCGGCCGAACTGATCGACGAGCTGTCCGCGGCCGCCGGGGCGGCCCAACTGCGCAAGGCGCTGGTGCCGTACGTGCAGCCGCACGTACTGGTCATCGACGAGGTGGGCTACCTGACCACGGGCACCGACGCGGCCAACGTGCTGTTCCAGGTGGTCAATCACCGCTACCTGCACAAAAAGCCGATGCTGCTGACCACGAACAAGGCGCTGAGCCACTGGGGCCAGGTGCTGCACGATGCGGACCTGGCCGAGGCGATTACAGATCGGATCCTGGAACGTGGGCGATTCATCCAACTGCGTGGGCCGTCCTATCGGACGCGGCATTTGAAGGCGGCCGAGAAGGATGCCGAGCCGGCAGGCCTTTGAGGGTGGACCTTGCGGGACCACGGCTGATCGATAGGATCGAAGATGACCTGGGCGGAGGATAGGGCGCCGGTGGGAACCGACCCGAGGCCGACCCAGGGGCTAAGACCGAAGGGCGGGCGGCGACGACGTCATGCCGCCCGTCTTTCCTCACCCTTCGGGATTAGCATCAAAGCGATAAATCCCTCGCGGCAACAGCCGCGAGCCGTCAGTGGCCATCGTCGGCAAAGGTGGCCAGAATATCCGGAAAAATGTGGCCATATTTTCCGGAACGCGCACCTTCGGCTCAGGCGAGTTTCGCGGCACAGGCGGCCTGTTCGTTCCGCCGATGTCTGCGATCGAAGTGCAATAGGTGTACAGTATGTGTGCGTGAGGCTCGCAGCCTCTAACCGGGTCCGAAACCTTGTCACCTGACTTGCTGCCTGACCTGACTGAGGTGCCACCTGCGGTCTCGCAGACCGCGGCCTCTGTTTACAACGTATGAATACTACATGCCTTAGAAAAGCCGGCTCCGAAACCTTGTCAACCAGTTTGTTACCAGAATCACACTGGGTTCATAGGCCCGCGATACTGCAACATAAGTACTGATCACATCGGCTGTTACAGGTGCGGTGCCTTCCTGCAAGGCGCCGAAGCGAAGGAGGTCGTGACTGCAACATGCGCGGCAGCCTCGTGTCACAGGGTTGTAATCCAAATCGTCATAAGCACAAGTATCATGCAGCATCAGGTATCAGCGCTGACACAAGGCAGGAGGGAAGCCAGCTGGAACACCACGCACAGTCGAAGCCAAAGCGTTGTACATCTTTACGACCAACCTGGAGCGGCAACGCCCCGGAGAATCTTGGTGGAACAGCCGGTGGTACCGCCGTGGTCCCGACGGCAGGAACCTGCACCGTGGAATGGCAGGTAGGGCAGCGGGCCAACTGGCCGGCATAGCGGTCCTCCATGGACAGCATTGCCTTACACATCCTGCAGTTACAGCGCGTTGCGCAAAGAAGTAAACTTTCCTAGGCCTATAGAATAGGGCATGGGGAATGGAGTCCTCAGCGGATCGGACTGGAAGCAATGGCGACGCATGCGGGCGTGGCGACTGAGCCAACAGGGCTGGACGCAGCAGGATATAGCCGTAGCCCTGGACGTTTCCAAGGGGGCCGTCAGCCGATGGCTGGGGGCGGCGCGAGGGGCGGGCGAGGCAGCGTTGATGACGCGATCCGGCCAAGGCCGGTTCCCCAAACTGACGGCCGAGCAGGTGCGGCTGATCCCGGACTTCCTGGGACACGGCCCGGAGGCCTACGGGTTCCGGGGCAAGGTCTGGACGACGGCCCGGGTGGCCCAGGTCATTCAGCAGGAGTTCCAGGTCAGCTACCACAAGGGCCATGTATCGCGGTTGCTCAAGCAACTGCATTGGACGCCGCAGGTCCCGGTCCTTCGGGCCCTGCAGCGCGACGAGGACCAGATCCAGCGGTGGCGTCTGGAAGTCTGGCCACGCCTGAGACAGCAGGCATCACAAGAGCATCGGACACTGGTGTTTACGGACGAATCAGGCTTCTACCTGCTGCCGGGCGTGGTCAGGACGTATGCTCCGCAGGGCGTCTCGCCCATCCTTCGGGAGTGGCAAACACGCGACCATCTGTCGGTGATGGGCGGGATTACCCGCCAGGCCAAAGTCTACACGCTGGTCCGCCAGGAGTCGCTCAACGGCCTGCATACGGTGGAGTTTCTGCGGCACCTGATTCGGCATCTGGGTGCTCGCCTGCTGGTGATCTGGGACGGCTCGCCCATCCATCGCCGGACCGAGGTCGGCGAATTCCTGAGCAGCCGGGATGGGCGAGGGATCCACGTCGAGCCGCTACCGGCCTATGCCCCGGATCTGAATCCGGTCGAGGGGGCCTGGCAGCATCTCAAGCATGTGGAGCTGCGGAACGTCGTCTGCCTGGATCTGGAGGAATTGCACTTGCAGTTGCATTGGGCTATAGCCCGTCTCCGGCAGAAACCACACCTGGCTCGCTCATTCTTCCAGGGTGCAGGACTGGCCATCTAGCAAAGTTTACTTATTTGCGCAACGATCAGTAAACCTGGGCATGGCATCCTGACGCTATCAGCCCTTCATCCCGGTTGTGGCGATACCCTCGATGAATGTACGCTGCGCCATAAAGAACAGGATGATCACCGGAGCGATCACCAGCACACTGGCTGCCATCAGCTGATTCCACTCGGTACCTCCGTGCTGGCTCTGAAATGTCTGCAGGCCCAGGGCCAGCGTGTATTGCGAAGGATCCTGGATATAGACCAGCGGACCCAAAAAGTCGTTCCATGCTCCCATGAACGTGAATAGAGCAACGACGGTCAGAGCCGGCCGGGCCAGAGGAAGGATAATCCTCCAGAACACGCCGAACTCACTGCAGCCATCGATTCGGGCGGCCTCGGACAATTCCTCTGGGATGGTCATGAAAAACTGACGCAGCAGGAACACGCTAAACGCAGAGCCAAACCAGGCACCCACCCACAACGGGCGGAGCGTGCCCAGCATCTGGATGGGAGTGTGATCACCCATCCACCGGAATATGGTGAACATAGACACCATGGTTACCGGGAAAGGGATCATCATCGTCGAGAGCATCGCAGCGAACATTAGCCCTCGGCCTTTGAAACGAATACGGGCAAACCCATAAGCCACCAGGGCGCTTGAAATTGTAGTGCCCAGGACGGACATGGCCGCGATGATCAGGGTGTTGCGGGTCAGGCGAGGAAAATCAACCTTCGGGCTTGTTACCACATCGACATAGTTCTTGGGGATGGGGGTGGTGGTATCTCCAACCTGCCAGAGTTCCACCCGGTCAGGAATAAACCGGGGAGGGAACTCCATGGTCTTGTCGAGCGTTTTAAGGCTGGTCGAGACCATCCAGATGAATGGCAGCAGGAACCCGGCCGACACCAGCAACAGCCCAATATGGGCCACCAGTGTCTGGCCGGTCGTCATTCGTCTTCCTGATGATTCCCGCCGTCTTCCGTTCATCGGGTGATTCTGTTGTGTGTTCTGTTACTCTCCCTGGTAATGCACCCAGCGTCTGCTGCTCCAGAACGCGATTGCCGTAAGCACCAGGACGATCAGGAGCTGAATCCAGGCCATGGCGCTGGCGTAGCCCATCTTCAGGTAAGTGAACGCGTTGTCGTACAGGTACATCGTGTAGAAGTAGGTCGCTCTTGCCGGTCCACCGCCAGTCATAATGTAGGCGGTAGCGAAAGTCTGCAGCGAGCCGATGATCCCCATGATCAGGTTGAAGAAGATAACCGGTGAGATCATTGGCAGAGTCACATGTCCAAGCCGCTGCATGGGACTGGCTCCCTCAATCTCTGCGGCCTCGTAGAGTTCGCGCGGGACATCCTGAAGTCCTGCCAGGTAGACCACCACAGCATTGCCCACCCCCCAGAAACTCATGAGGATCAGGGCGGGCATGGCGATGCGTGTATCAGCCAGCCATGCCGGAGGCAACGTGAGTGGGGCGATTGCCTGCTTCCCGCTCAGGCCAAGCAGGCTGTTGAGCCACTGAAACTTGAGCTCGCCTTCAACTCCGACCTTCAGCAGCAGTCCATTGATCAGGCCCAGGCGTGCATTGAGCAGCCATAGCCACAACATGCTTGACGCCACCGCCGGCACCAGCGAAGGCAGGAACACCACCGTGCGATAGAAACTTCGTCCACGGATGTTGAGATTGAGCAACAGGGCAAGGCCCACGGATATCAACAAGCCTGCCGGAAGCGAGAAAGCCGCATAGTAAAGCGTATTCCCCAAGCTCTTATAGAAAACCGGGTCCTGTGCCAGTTCGCGGTAGTTGTCCAAACCCACCCAGACCGGGCTCTGTAGCAGAGAGTAGTCGCAGAAGCTGTAATACAGGCTCAATCCCACCGGCATGAGCGTGAAAACCAAAAATCCGATGATCCAGGGGCTTATGAAGGCAAGGCCTTTTCCAAACTGGTGCCACTGCCGACCTGTCACTGCGCAACCCTCCCTGTTCTACGCTCGAACTGAAGCCGCTCGAATCGCGCAATGAAACCATCCGCTCGTTGCTGGGCTGCATCCAGGGCTTCCTGGGGCGTGGCTTTCAGCAGGTAGACCTGCTGGATCGCAAACTGAAGCTCATCCTGAACCTGGGGCCAGATTCCCAGCGACGGCAGACCATGGGCATTGGCGCTGGCGCTGAGCCGTTCGAAGACTTCGATGTATGGATTGGGATGCTCGGCGATGAACTTGTCACTCACCCTGGCCAGTGGCGAGTTCTTGCAGTGAAGCAGGCAGAGCTTCTCCATCACCTCCTGGCGGTTGACAAATGCAATGAACTCGAAGGCTTCTTTCTTGTGGCGTGATCCCTTCGGGATTACCAGGGTATCAAAGCCACAGTAGGTGACATTTGTCAGCCCCGGCACGGCGGATGGGAATGCTTCCACGCCCCACTGGCAATACTTGCGGCGTTCATCGGCCGGCACCAGCGAAGCCCACTTGATCATTCTCTCTTCGGGGGCCAGCTTGCCATCCCGAACCTCCTGGGCAAGCTGCTCGTCGAGCTTGCGGCGGTCCTCGGGCATGTTGCGGCGATTCCATTCCGGCTTGAGATTCTCGATGTAGCTGGCCATCCAGGGCCCCTGCTGAACCATCATCACCGAGCCGGTCAGGAACGGATTCTGCGATGAGTTGAACTGTCCGAAACCTGATCGGAACTCGCTGAGCTCGATCAATCCCCAGCCGCTGAGAGTACTGGCGTATCCACTCCAGCGACCGGATCATGGCCGGGTGGTTCAGCTTTATGCGGTCGTGGTCAAACAGGTCGTAGCCGAACCAGTAGCTTGTATAACTTGTGAACCAGCCGGGCTCCAGGGGAATGTAGCCCGAAGCACTCACCTTGCCGGATGGACCGTCGAACTCATCCAGGATCTTTGCATACTTGTCCAGTTCGTCCAGGGTGCGTGGCGGACGATCCTCTTCCAGCCCGGCCTCACGAAGCTCGCTGCGCTTTGGCCTCAAACGCGGCCTTGTTGTAATGCAGAGCCACGGCCGCCGGCGTGGAGACCAGGGCACACAACCTGCCCTGGTAGGTGCATGCATCCCAGAAAACCGGCTTGTAGTAGTCGGCGGTGATTCCATACTCGCGGGCAAGGTCATCCAGTGGCTCCAATGCATCGTTGGAGGCATACTGGGCCACCTGCCCATCCCAGAGCCCTGCCACATCAGGGGGCACGCCGGCTGCTGTGCTGACCAGCGTCTTCTGGTTGATGTTGCTCATGGACAGGTATTGAACGTAGATACCCTTTTCGGCACCGACGGTCTTATTGAACCAGTCCACGATCTGCTGCATCTGAGCGGCTTCGTTGCCAGTCCATTTCTCCCAGTATTGGACAAGGACGCGGTCCTTGGGAACACCCGTGGTGGTTCGGCCGCCAAAAAACACAAATCCGGCAGAGATGGCCAGTAGGATGGCGGTGATGATCGTCTTCCATACCTGCATTAGCGTTTTGCGTCTCTGGCCGGCGGTCGGTGGTGCGGCACAGCCGGGCAGTGCCCAGTATAGCCACTAACTGATAGGAGATCTGATTCCGCGAGGGGCAGCGAAACGGCCTGGGGCGGGTTGGGGGGCGGGGGCCGACGAGCGACTCGTGCCGATCCTCCACAGTGCCCTTTCCTGTCTGCCATCAGACACCTTTGGCCCTTTCGCGGAGTCGTTCCCGAATGCAGGGAGCCCGCAGACCGTCCGCAGGCGACATGAGCGCAATGTAACCTCCCGTCCCGGCCGCTGCAAAGCCGAAATCGAGAACGTTCCGCATGGGATCACGGCTCCCAGGGAAGTTCGGGATGATCCGTTGCCTCGCGTCGGAGATGCTTCAGAAAGTCCGGTCGACCTCGTCCGTGCTCCCGCGGGCGAACTCCATCCTGGCAGAAGAGCGAACCGGCCGGGAGGGCGACATCGGCCGGGGTGGTGCGCGGGGCGGCGGGCCGGACGGATGCGATAACGTATGAGTATTACATGCCCTGGCAACGCCGTGTCCGAAACCTTGTCAGCCAGTTTGCTATCTGATCCACACCGACTTCATAAGCCGATGACGGGTAAGTATAAGGAGCGATGACATAAGCGGTTATGACCGGTCGCGTTTCGTGCAAGGCGGGATGCGAGGCGCCAGATCGTGCAGGCATAGGCATCATGATCACGGATTGGAGCCACTGCCCGTCAACGCGGTTACGGTTGCCTCAGCGCGATAGAATCGTAGCATACGTCGTTGACGGTCGTAGGCGCGGAGCTGAATGAAAGCTGCTCGCCGAAAGGCAACCCATGCGTAAGCGATGCATCGTCGCAATTGGCGGAGGCGGGCTGGTCCCGGAGCGGCCGGCGCTGGAGAAGTACCTGCTGGCCCAGACGGGCAGGCGGCGGCCGAAGGCCTGCCTCATTCCGACGGCCGGCGCGGACAACGACCAGGCCATCCTGCGGTTTATTGTCGCGTTCGAGGCACTGGGCGCCCGCCCGACCTTCCTTCGGCTGTTCAGCCGGCGGATATGGGACCTCCGCTCGTACCTGCTGGGCCAGGATCTGATCTACGTCGGCGGCGGCAACACCGGCAACATGCTGGCCATCTGGAAGTACCAGGGTGTGGACAAGATCCTGCGCGAGGCCTGGGAAGAGGGCGTCGTGCTGTCCGGGGGAAGCGCCGGCTCGCTGTGCTGGTACGACTGCGGCATGACCGACGTGTGCAACCCGATCATGGAGCCGATCGAGTGCCTGGGCTTGCTACCGGGGAGCCACTGCCCGCACTACCACCACAAGAACTGGCGGTACGACTACATGAAGATGGTCCGGCGCGGCCTGCTGCCAGCCGGGATTGCGCTGGACGACAACGTCGCGGCCCGCTACGAGGACACCAAGCGCGTCGAGATCGTCGCGACCGCCCCCCGCTGCCACGCCTGGCTGGTTGAGCGCGTCGGCCGGAAGGTCCGCGAGAAGCGCCTGCCGGCCAAGAGGATCTGACGCGCCGGTCGCCCGTTGGTGGCTGCGGTTCGATCACGGGGCCGGCGGCTCGGCCGGCGAGGAGACCCGCGACGTGATCCCGCAGACTCTGGCCCGGGCATACACCCGCGGCCCCGACCCCCATCAGCCGTTCCCGTCCTCCTGCAAATACTTCCTTCCCCGCTCCTCCAGCAGGAGATACCGCGCGAGCCGACGAATATGATTCTATTGATCCAACTCTATCTCCTCAGGCTTCGTCATCATCGTAAAGGCGCCTACACGTCCCTCCAGCAGGGGGCAATCTGGTCCGATTCGTCGGCCGTGATCATCCAATCCACTGGGGTGGTCCGCATCTGCTGCACGGTGCCGGCATGGGCGGGGCTGTTCCCGACCGGCGGATGGCAATCACGCGGCCGCATTCACTCAGGGATCCTGTACACTGGCAATGGCATCGCGCTTGATGGTGGCGATCAACGGCTTGCCAGCTCTGCCTGGCTTGCGCCACGTACCAGGGTTGCTTGCAGTAGTTACCTTTGCGATGAATACATTGTTGTCTGTCTCCTCAATCACGATCAACGGTATTGAGCGCAGCGATTCTTGGCCCTTTGACTGAGGCGCGATACATTCAGCCGGGATGGAGTTCTTGTATTTCTCGTCAAACCACAAGATGCGCTTCGGCTCGTCTGTGTAGTCCTTTCCGCCCTTGGCCACCGGAATATACGGGTACACACGATCCGCAACCGTTACAGTTGCGAGATAGAATAGAGCCGCACACACGGTGAGACCTGTCACTGCATATGCCGGCAACAGTCCAGCTGCGTGATCGTTATCATATCGCCCCTTGAGTCGCCAAAGAATCTCCCCTATGAGGAAGACAAGTAGGAAGTACATGTAGCCGCCCAACATCAGCATCTCCCATACCAGCTGCCAGGTCGAAGCAAAGACTACACCAGTCACTATTAGCAGAACCCCAACGAGATACCAACGTATCTTCACTGAGTATGGGTCGAGAATCTTCTTTTGGAACCGCCAGTTTCTCCAGAATAGCCCCCTTTGCCAAGCCATGATCAACGCACCGACAACCGTGATGAGGAAGAACAGAGCACAACCTTCCTCGTGGGCCGCGAAATGACCTGGCCTGGCGAAAGTGCTCAACATGTAGAAGAACAGGAGCATCACCATGCTAAATGCAGGCATTGCCCACGCTTCCAATACTTCCTTTCGACTCAGTCTGACCTTATGATCCCCCTTCGTAGCTGCTGCAACACCAGTCTGTGCTTTGCGTCCTTCTGCGTTTGTGTCCATCGTTGAGAGAAACATGGTCGCCAACACGATAATACCGATGCTAATCGGAAACTGGAGGCACAAGATGCCAATGTGTATGTATGTTGCCTTCAGGCCTTCGACTACTGCTCCTCGGAACCCGATGTAATCAGCCAAATAAGACACTACAAGGAATCCCGTGCCATATATGAGGGCAATAGCAACCGCGAACCATTGTGGGAACTTGTCAATCAACGCTGAGCCGACACCCTTCGGGCTCCTGCTGTCCTCGGACGTGCGCTCGTCCTCTACCGAATGCTCGTCATGTGCTTTGCCCATTCGCATCTCTCCGTATCTTCGAAGAAGTCAACTCAAAGGGCACCACTAGTGGCCCTAGGCGTTACCTATCGAGAGGGTCACCGCAACAGAACCCGCCTTACAGGCGTGAGACAAGAGCACCGTGCGATCTGGGTTGTACATAAACCAGATTCGTAGGAGCAGCCCGATGTCGCTGCCACTGCCGTTATCACAAGCGATACAAGTCGGGGACGGGGGCTATGTCCAGCGTCCCCTGGAGGCAGCGATCGCTGATCAGGCTGGGGAGAACATAGTATTCCATCAGGGCTATCGCGAGGCAACGGTCAGAACGTCGACAAGTGTTGGCGCCGGCTTGAACATGCTGAAAAGCAGCGGGTTTGATAATGCGGTCATCCTGCTGGGCGCTGCCGCACGTTCCGGACAAGATCGGGGTCCAGGTGTGCTCTGTCACCGGGCAGAAGAGGCTTGGGCTGCTTGTTCCGTGCGATTCGCCTTGCCTTGAGGTCAGTGACCAACTTCCCGAGAACCATCAACTGCCTGGCAGCGCCGGCACGTTCCCACGACCGACACCGGCCCCAGCGGATCGGGCTTTTCCACTACACGGTTACCCTAAGGCGCGTAGTCCACGACACCAACTGAAGTATCGATCACGCCATCCTTGACGGTCTCCGAAGATGGGGCGAACTGGCCAATTGCGAGGTCAGGTTCACGATCTATTACGTCCTCTGGAGGCCACTCGCCGCCGGATGTGGGTTTCTCGTGATAGAGGGATCTGACTCGCGTTGGGAATCCGAACATGGGCAGGATCCCGACGTTCGCGAGCCGCTCGCTTAGAGATCTTTGCGGGAGCCTGGGATCATTGGCAGCAGACGTGATCTCGGGTACAAGCCGCTGTTGAATACACTGAACGCGAGACGGGCGTTGCGCGACGAGAGCAGGTGACGCAAAAGCAAGAAGCACGCCGCATGTGTGGACGATCTCTGCAGTGTGGTGGGCGAGCCAGTCTCCAACCATCTGCTCGATTGCCCGTCCAGGCGGCATGCCAGGCTGTGGCTGCGTCGGCGGTTGCGCCCATTCCGAAGCATCACCGAATTCGCCATGCACATTGTCGCCGCCCTGCCCAACGAACAGTGCCAATGCGGTGAACGCCTGCCGAAGCACTTCCTTTGCAAGCACGCGCCGCAAGATGCTTTCACGCCTCATGTCCACGTATGGCTGCGGCGGAGGGTCAGAAGTAATCCGCTCCGGCCGTTGGAAGTAGTGGTCATCATGGCTCCGGCCACGGCAGAGAGTGAGCGTAACCGATAGACCCGCACCGCGACGACCCGCACGGCCAACGCACTGCTGGTAGTTGAACCGCATAGGAGGCATGTTTGCCGCCAGAACACCTGACCAATCCGGACCCTGCTGTCGACTTGTCGGCCCTGCTGTTATTCCTATTTGGGACCCCGAATAACTGCCGATGACCATTCACCGCAAATATAAGCCAGCACCATATTGCCGCCGAGGTCCACTAGGGGCGAATGTATTGGGCCCGGTGGGCGAGGCCCTCGAGCTTCATGGGATGTCTCCTATAATATGTCTACATAGCTGAACGAAACTAACAGGCGCTATCCAATGTCTGAATCTGCTGGCCAGCGGAAGGTTGCCATCGTCACCGGCGGGGCCGGTGCGGGGATCGGGCACGGCATTACTGCGGCGATGGTTCGACACGGGTGGGCGGTCGTCGTGATCGATCGCGACGACGTTGTCGGCTGCGAGTTCGTCTGGTCGCTTCGAGAGCGGGGCGAACCGGTGTACCTGCTGCCGGCAGATATCACCGCCCGGGCCGTGCCGGAGGCGGCCGTGGAGACGGCGTTGGAGCAGTTTGGGCGTCTGGACGGGCTGGTCAACAACGCCGGCGCGGGCCTGTGCAAGCCAATCGGCGAGGTGACGGACGAGGAGTTCGAGCGTCTGGTGGCCCTGGACCTGCGGGCGGTCTTCCGCTTCTGCCGTGCGGCACTTCCGGAACTCCGCAAGGGCGGCGGTTCAATCGTCAACATTGGCTCAGTCCACGCCCATGCGACGATCGGCGGATACGGGGTTTACGCGGCGATCAAGGCGGCGGTGGAGTCGCTGACCCGGGGGCTGGCAATCGACTACGGGCCTGTCGGGGTGCGGGCCAACTGCATCCATCCGGGAATGGTGGAGAGCCCCCAAAACCGCGATCTGATCGGGCGCTTCACGGCGGACGTCGATGCCTGGATCGCCCGTTACACAGTCACCAAACAGCTGCTGCCGTGGTTGCCGACGGGCTCGGAGGTCGGCGAAGCAACAGCGTTCCTGATGGGGCCGGGCGGGCGATCGATCACGGGGCAGTCCATCGTCATCGACGGCGGGTCGCTGGCCATGCTCTTTGAACGCGAGGACAAGAGATGAAGGTCGTCCGCATCGAGGTCGACGAGGTGGTCGTGCCGGCCCGGCCGGACAGCATCAACAGCCCGGAGGTCGATCACGCCCTTCACAAGTTGCCGTTTGGCGGGCAGCGAGGCTGGACGGTCCAGTTCGACAGGATCTTCAAGCCGATCTTGCGCCTGTACACGGACAGCGGGATCGTCGGGCTCGGCGAGGCATATCGCGGGCTGACCGAGCATCAACTGCGGCCGATCGCCGAGCAATTGCTGGGCCGGGACCTGCTGGCCATGAACTGGCAGGATCTGCCGATCCCGCCGGGGAGAGTGTACGACGGCTTTGAGTGCGCGATCCTGGACGCCGTCGGCAAGCATTTCGGCATGCCACTAGTGCAACTGCTCGGTGGGCCCTGCCGGTTGAAGGTCAAGTGCGGCTACTGGACGGGGCATCGCACGACAGCGGACGCAGCCCGCAAGGCCCGCGAAGGCAAGGACCTCGGGTACGACTGCATTAAGTTCAAGTGCGCCCTGTCCGACCCGGTGGCGGACTGGTGCAAGGCGATCGCGGAGGCATGCGGGGCCGACTTCCAGATCATCCTTGATCCGAACGAGCGCTTCGAGGACGCCGCCAGCACCCGGCGGATCGCCCGGCAGCTGGCGGGGATCGGCAACGTCCTGTGCCTGGAGGACCCGATCCCCCGGTGGAACCTGGAGGAACTGGCGGCGCTGCGGTGCCGGATCGAGATCCCCATCGCGCTGCACATCTCGCTGCCGTACGCGGAGATGGGCCAGCAGGTTAGCGACGTTGTCCGCGCGATCCGACTGGGCTGCTGCGACTACTTCAACTTCAACGGCGGCCTCCACCATTTCAAGAGGCTGGCGACGGCGGCGGACCTGGCGGGACTGCGCTATTGGCACGGCAGCGAGGTCGACCTGGGAATCCTGGAGGCCAGCTACGTCCACAAGAGCGCCGCGTGTGCCGGGGCAACCCTGCCGGCCGACATCTTCGGGCGGATCGTCCGCGAGCATGACCTCCTGGCGGCGCCGCTGCGGATCGAGGGCGGCTGCGCGTTCGTACCTGAGCGCCCGGGCCTGGGCGTCGAACTGGATGCCGATGCCCTGCGGCATTACACGACCTATCACTGGGAGTGCGCCACATGACCGGTGAACCGGGACACGACCATTCGATCCACCTGCCCCAGGGCGCCACGCAGCACAAGGGCGCCGGCCCTTACTCGCCGGTGTTGCGGGTGACGGGTGGCACGCTGGTGGCCATCAGCGGGCAGGGGCCGATAGACCCGGATGGCCGGATCGTTGGCGAGACGTTCCAGGAGCAGGCGCACTACACGCTGGGCAACTGCCGCCGCCGGCTGGACGAGGGCGGCGCCACCCTCCGTGACGTGTTCAAGGTCACCGTCTACCTGGCCGATCTGAACGATTGGGCCGCATTCAACGAGGTGTACCGGCAGTACTTCATCCCACCGTACCCGGTCCGCACGGCGATCCAGGCGGAACTCCTCGGCGGAATCAAGGTAGAAATCGAAATGCTGGCGGCGCTGCCAGCTGGGATGCAAAGGACCTGACATGATCCTCGATCGGATGACTTGGGCCGAGATCGATACTCTGGACCGCGATGGCACGGTCATTCTTGGCTGTGTGGCAGCCACCGAGCAACACAGTCACCACCTACCGCTTTCGACCGACAGCATCATTGGCGCGGCGATCCTCCAGCGCGTCAGCGACCAGCTGGAGCGAAGGGTGCTGGTCCTGCCGACGATCTGGCTGGGCATCAGCCCGCATCATCTCGATTATGCCGGGTCCTTGAGCACACAATGGGGTCACCTGATCGCCACGATTGTCGACGTGTCCGAGTCGATGCTGCATCACAGGTTCCGCAGGATTCTCTGGATCAACAGTCACGGCGGCAACCAGGCGGCCCTGGGCGTGGCGGTGCAGCATTTGGCGAATGCCCACCGCGACGCCACGATCGTCGGCGCAACGTACTGGACCCTTGCGTCCAGTGAACTCAGCGCCCTGCGCGAAAGCCCGCCCGGTGGCATGGGCCATGCTTGCGAGTTGGAGACCTCGATCGTGCTGGCCGTCGCCCCGGACCTGGTCCATATGGACCGTGCTGAGCGGGACGGCGAGCAAGCGGCCAGCGAGTTCTCTCAGGGCGAGATGCTCGTTCCGCCAAAGGTCAGCGCGCCCAAGCCATTCTCGGAGTTCACCCGGCACGGAGGCTTCGGCGACCCGACGCTGGCGACCGCTCCCAAGGGCCAGAAGTTCCTCGACGCCATCGCTCGCCGCGTCGCAGCGCTGTGCGAGGACATCCTTGCCAACCGGGTATAAGGGGGATAGACATGCCTGAATGGAAGGCTGATGCCGACCTTTTTGAGCGGGTCCGTCGCGATCTCTACAGCGCTGTCGTCGGCGATGTCTGCGATGCGCTCGGCCTGCGCCGCCAGTTCCTGCCGCCCGAGATCCGGCCGGTTACCTGCACTTCGAATGTGCCGATCCTGGTGGGACGGGCAATGCCCGTGCTCGAGGCTGACGTCGCCAGCGAGCCGGCGGGCAGGAGCCCTTTCGGCAGGATGTTCGAAGCCCTCGACGACCTGAAGATCGATGAGGTCTACATCGTGACGGGGGCTTCGCCGACGTATGCCCTCTTCGGCGAGTTGATGTCGACGGCTGCGAAGATGCGGGGGGCGGCCGGGGCGGTCTGCGACGGGTTCATCCGCGATACCGAGGGCATCCGGCAGCTGGGGTTCGCCGCCTTTGCCCGCGGCTGCTACGCGCAGGACCAGCGCGGACGGGGGATGGTACTGGACTACCGGGTGCAGATCGAAATCGGGGGCGTGCGGATCGAGCCGGGGGACGTCCTCGTCGGCGACGTAGACGGTGTGCTGGTCGTGCCGCGCGCGGCGGCCGAAGAGGTCTTCACCCGTGCCTTTGCCAAGGCCCGGAGCGAGAGCCAGGTTAAGATCGCGATCCAGCGCGGCATGCCGGCCACGCAGGCATGGAACACATACGGCGTGTTCTAGTCGGTCTCATCTGTGGGGTTGGGTGCGGGATCATCCACGCCTTGCCAGCGATGCAGGCGCACCATGGTAGCGAGCGCCGACTTGTTGCGGAACGTCACCCCCGGCTGCCGCACGCCGAGCAGTACTTGCCTGCCAGCCCAAGCCGTTCCCCGCACACCGAGCACTTCCGGAACCAGCTGCTGGCCGTAGCCCGGCCGGGGCCGACCAGCAGGATCAGCATCACCAAGATAACCGTGATTGCGGTCCCTGTGAGATAGTCTTGCCGCAGCGGCCGCGCGGCTCCAATCACCCTGTGCCCGTCCAGCCAGTTCACGACGAGCCAGAGATTGGCCAGCAGGAAAAGTCCCCCAACGAGGGAGACGACGATCAACTCGCGAATACCGAGTGACATAGCAAACCTCCTTCACGGTTGAGACACGCAAACCAGCATAGCGCCACGCTGGATGAAGCGCAAGTCTTTTGTGTCCTTCCGGCAAGCCTGAATGAATCCGCCTGAGGCATCGGCTATCGTCCGCTGCGGGGGTGACCCTGCGTGGAGGATAGCTGATGAAGACCGCAATAGGGCAGGACCTGCCTGCTCGACTGGAAGCGATTCGCCGGCGTTTGGAGCGTTGGCGCCAGACGCGCCACGGGCGTTCGCGGATCCCCGCCAGCCTGTGGACATCGGCTGTGAAGGCGGCGGGCCGGTACGGGCTGAACCCGACCGCGCGGGCGCTGGGACTGGACTATAAATCGGTCCAGCGGCACGTGGCGGCAGCTGACTACCGGTCGGACGGACCGATCGGGAATGCCAGGCTTGGCCGAGAGGCTCCAGCCGCGTTCGTGGAGTTGGCCTCGCCCGTCGTACCCGGCGGCCTGGCCGAATGTATCCTGGAGTTGGAGAACACCGGCGGGGCGAAGATGCGGATGCACCTCAAGGGCGTTCCCGTCCCGGATCTGGCGGCCCTGAGCCGAAGCCTCTGGGGCGGCCAGGCATGATTCAGATCACACCCCAGATGCGCATCCTGGTCGCCTTGGAGCCTGTGGACTTCCGCCAGGGGATCGATGGCCTGGCGGCCGTCTGCAAGCAGGCGCTCCAGCAGGACCCGTTCAAAGGCACCCTGTTCGCCTTTCGGAACCGCCGGGCCACGGCCGTGAAGATATTGGTCTATGACGGCCAGGGGTTTTGGCTTTGCCACAAGCGCCTTTCAAGCGGACGGTTCGGCTGGTGGCCCGCCGGTCGAACCGGGGCCGCCCGGCCGCTGGAGGCCCACCAGTTGCAGGTCCTGCTATCGGCCGGCAATCCTGATAGTGTTCAGGCGGCACCGGCATGGCGGCGGGTGGGGCCCGGTGACTGAAAGGGCGGCGTCTGGAGGCTGGGTTGATAAATTCGTGCACTCTCGTCCGATAAAGACAATCGGAGCCGCCAGCCATGAGCCGTGGGGGCTTGCCGGCGGAGTGGACGATGAACGAACCGCCAACCAAAGCACAGGCCGGACCGAGTGAGGGAAAGGGCCAGCCCCCACCGCGGGTCGATCTGTCGATGGCCGACCTGGCCGTGATCCTGGAGCATGCCAAGACGGCCTTGAGCGACACGGAGTTTGCCACGCTCCAGGAGGCGATGCAGACGCTGGCCTTTTTGACGCGGGAGGCTGGAGAAGAAGAGCGTCTCGATCCAGCGGCTCAAGCAACTGCTGTTCGGGGCCAGCACGGAGACGACGGCGAAGGTGATTCAGGCCGTTCGCCAGGCCGTCGGGACGGGTTCGGCGTCGGCGGGGCCCGCGGGCGCCAAGCCCAAGGGGCACGGCCGCAACGGCGCGGAGGCCTACGTAGGCGCCCAGCTTGTGCAGGTGGCACTGGAGCAGCTGCACGCCGGCGACGCCTGCCCGACCTGCAGGAAGGGCACCGTCTACACCAGCGGCGAGCCGGGGCGGATCGTGCGGCTGACGGGGCAGGCCCCGATCGGCGGGACGGTGTACGAACTGGAGAAGTTGCGCTGCAACCTGTGCGGGCAGGTGTTCACCGCCGAGGCCCCGGCGGGCGTGGGGTCTGGCAAGTATGATGCCGAATCGGCGGCGATGATCGGGCGGCTGAAGTACGGCACGGGTCTTCCGTTCCATCGCCTGGAGAAGTTGCAGGAGGGGCTGGGCCTTCCGCTGCCGGCCAGCACGCAATGGGAGATCGTGGCCGAGGCGGCGGGCGTGCTCAAGCCGGCGTGCCGGGAGTTGATCCGGCAGGCGGCGCAGGGGCAGATCCTGCACAATGATGATACGACGATGAAGGTGCTGGGCTTGGGCAGCGCGGGGCAAGGGCCGGGCGCTTCGGCGGCGGACGGCGCAGAGGAGACTGCGGTGTCGGCGGACCCGGCGGCCGGCCGCAAGGGCGTGTTCACGTCGGGGATCATCTCGAAGGTCGGCGAACGGACGATCGCGTTGTTCTTCACCGGGCACAAGCACGCGGGGGAGAACCTGTTCGATCTGCTGCAACGGCGTTCGTCGGATCTGGCTCCGCCGATCCAGATGTGCGATGCCTTGTCGCGCAACCTGCCGGCGGAGCTGAAGACCCTTCTGGCCCATTGCCTGGCCCACGGCCGTCGTAAATTCGTGGACGTGGCCGGCAACTTCCCCGAGGAGTGCCTGCATGTGCTGGAGATCCTGAAGGTCGTGTACGCCAACGACGCGATCGCCCGGCAGCGGCAGATGTCGCCGCAGGAGCGGCTGGGGTTCCATCAGGTCGAAAGCGGCCCGGCGATGGCCGAGTTGAAGGCGTGGCTGGACGCCCAGATCGAGCAGAGGCAGGTGGAGCCCAACAGCGGCCTGGGCGAGGCGATCACCTACCTGCGCAAGCATTGGCTGGAGCTGACCCTGTTCCTGCGGGTGGCCGGGGCCCCGCTGGACAATAACATTCTGTGAACGGGCCCTGAAGTCGGCGATCCTTCACCGAAAGAACGCCTACTTCTACAAGACCGAGAACGGGGCCCACGTCGGCGACCTGTTCATGAGCCTGATCCACACCTGCCGGCTCAACGGCGTCAATCCGTTCCACTACCTGACCGAACTGCAGAAGCACAGCCGCGAGCTGGCCGCTGCCCCCGCCGACTGGATGCCCTGGAACTACCAGGCCACGCTCGAAGCCGGACAAGGCCGCCCCTCGGGATGAACCGGCGCCCCGGCCTGTCGGCTGTCCCTTTGCCCTCGCCACCTCAAATCAACGGCGTCCGCTCCGCGGCTTGATCGAACGGCACAGCTACGCGGCCGGGCGGGCCTTTTGCCTTTTTCAGGTTTGCCGAAAGGACACAGTCTTTTCTCTTGTTGGCACCGGTCGCTTCTGTAAGTGCCGCGCGAGTCCTGCTCGCAGGCATGGCTGCCCTAGTAACCATGCTTGCCGGCTGCGTCGCCACAGCACCCCGCCCATCGCCCAGAGCCAAGCCCGCATGGCACGCGGCTACATCTTCTACTGCGACGGAGCCGGCGGCGGCAGCCTGATCACCAACAGGGGCACGGGCGTCCGCGAAGGCATGCGCAAGGCCGGCTACCAGGGCTCGGGCGAAAACTTCCCCTGGCAGACGCGGTGGGGCATCGTGGCCGATCAAAAGTCGAGCGTGGAATACAAACGCCGCAAGGCAGCTCGAGCTGGCCACCCGCATCGTGGAATTCCGCAAACGGTATCCCGACGCCCCCATCACCTTGATGGGCCTAACAGACACGCGAGGTGAGAGCATGGTCGAGATCATCGGCATCGGCTACCAGGGCAAGAGCGATCCGGAGGTTATGGCCGAGCTCCGGCAGGCGGGCGTACGACTCGTCGTTGACGTGCGAGCCAACCCCTACTCTCGGGGCAATAAGTCCCTCTTGAACCGCAACAGGGCCGAGCAAGCGTTGGCAGAACACGGCATTCGGTACATTTGGCAAGGCGACCTTCTCGGCAACCCCCGCGACGCAAGCGGTCAGCGGACCATGGAAGGATTCCGGGAGTACATGAAGACGGCCCGCTATGGACAGGGCCTTCAGCGGCTGCGTGAGATCATTGAGCAGGCCGAAGGGACAGTTGCGCTGCTGTGCTTTGAGCGGGAGGACGAGGACTGCCACCGCCATCTGATCATAGAGGACGTAAGGCGTCAGAACGAGAAATGCCTCCGAAGTACTGCAACAGGAGATCGCGATTGAGCCAATTGCTCCACAAGGAGGACTGGGAAGAGGCCAAGCAGCGTTACCTGGCTTGGTGGCCCGGCGAGAAGATGGATCGATGTCTGCTCTGGATTACCGCGCCGAAGAACGATGTGCCTCCGGAGGATCCTCCCCCGGCGCCAGCTGACCTGCACCAGCGATGGACGGACTTGGACTACCTGACGGCTCTCAATGACTATCGGCACCGCCGTACGTTCTACGGGGCAGAGGCCTTTCCCATTTGGCACACAGGGTACCCCGGACACGCTGGGTTGCCGACGTTCTACGGCTGTCCATTCACACTGGCCGAGACCACGGGCTGGCACGAGCCGATTCTCAAGGACCGTCTGGATGTCACGCGTGTGCGGGTCGACCGGTCATCCTGGTGGTGGGACTGGGGTGATCAGTCACTACGTCGTGCGCGGCTGGAATCGTCCGGCAAGAGCATGCCTTCCATCCACGCCATCTTTGGCGTAGGCGATACACTGGCAGCCCTGCGGGGCACGCAGCCGCTGCTGTACGACATGATGGATGACCCAGCCGGCGTCCGGGCCGCCGAGGAGCGGCTACTGGACGACTGGTTCGATGTCTTCGAACACCAGGTCTCCCTTGCACGTGACCCGGTCGAGAACTACGCCACGTGGTTCGCCCTGTGGGCACCGGGGCGGTTCTACCCCATGCACTGCGATGTGTCCTACGGGATCTCACCGGCATTGTTCAAGGAGATCTACATCCCGCAGCTGCGGCGACAGGCGGACTACCTGGAGCAGTCGATCTATCACCTCGATGGCCAAGGCGCCTTCCACCTTGTCGAGGAGGTGTGCCGGATCGAGTCGCTAGGCGGTGTCCAAGTGCTGCCCGGTGAGGGTACGCCCAGCCCGTTGCACTACCTGGAGACACTGCGAACGGTGCAGCGGATGAACAAGCGCCTGCACATCTCCCTGCCGGCGGATGAAGTTGCCGAGGTGCTTGGATTGCTCAGCAGCAAGGGCCTGTGCATCACCACCTCGACATCCAGCGAATCGCAGGCCCGTCAGTTGATCGATCTGGCCGCGAGGTTGTCATCCGAACGATGATGAAGCGATGGGACCTCCTTGCCCGTTATTCCTTCCCGCCCAGCAGACCTTCGTGGAGGAAGACGGGCTCGTAGCCGTGTTCGCTGGCCCAACGGATTGCCGCCTCGCAGCGCTGCACGTGATCGGGCAGGTATCGCGAATAGAATGGCCAGAAGTACTGCTCGTGGGTGAAAATGTCCAGCACCTCGGCCATCTCCGTGGTGGCCGTTGCATGCTCGAGTGTGAGCACGACCTGATCCAGCGGCGTTTCGTTCACGACGATGTCGATGTGCGAAAAGATGATGCCCGTGGCGACATCCGTCACCGCATCGTGGCGCGACAGGTACTCGCTTAGGGTGTCATCGAGAAAGTACAGAATGTCTCCCCACAGACCGTCCTGCAGACGCGCCATGCCGCTGAGCACCTTAACTCCGCGCTGGGCCAGGACGGGCCAGGCAACAGGTTGCACCATGCCATAGTGAATGACTGTCGGCGGGGAGTAGACTTCCTGGCCGGCGAACCGCAGGATCTGCTCGGCCACCACGTCGAAGTCTTTCGCGAGTTTTTCCGGCGGAGCATACTGGTACGGGCGCGGGGGAACTCCGCGTAGGCGTGGAAGGCCAGTTTCAGCCAATCCGCGTTATCCTTCCATTCGGCCTTGTAGCGGTCAGGGAATTGGGGCAGTTCGAAGTCCTTTTCGGGCGTCTGGTGAAAGATGTTCAGGACAAACGTCGTGCCGTACTTGCGGTGCAGGTCCCGAAGGGCAGCAAGGTAGAAGCAATCGAACTGTGAGGCGTAGCCCTTTTTGCGCGATGTCCCGCAGGAAGTAACTGTTGTCGTCGATCGAGAAGCGGTACCGGGGTCTGGAGTACCGGTCCCAGGTCACGCGAACCCGATGCTCCTGCCGGCCGCGGATGCCTTCGGCGACCGCGATGATGTCGGTTTCCTTCTGCGTTAGTGCCAGGTCTACCGAGAACTGCGTGCCGGCCCGAGTAGTCGGAAGGCCGTTGACGGTAACTCGATCACTAAGATCCGCCTGGCCCCGGACGGGGATCGTCAGGCTTTGGGCGGTCTGTTGGCCGCTGCGATGGTTCAGAATCGCACCGTGAAAGGGTTCGTCAATTCGTAGCACGGTTTCCTCCGATCCAGATCAGGATCGACCAGGCCGTCCCGGACGATCTCCGAGCAGCTCGATCTCGCCAACGGCGTCTGTCCTCGCGCGGAATTCGGCTCGGGCGAGTGTCCCGACCGAGCCCATCGTAAGGCTGCCGATGTCGAAGTCCAGGAGGGTCCGGGCCTCAGGTGCCGCTCGTCTTTCCCGACTGCGTGCCGGCGAACTGAGGCAGATACTCCGCTCGGGCAGCGAGCATCTCATCGGCTAAACGCTCCGCCACGGAGACTGAGTTCACCCATCCATCTACCACCAGGGCCTGTATGAACTTCGCACGGCTTGCCTCAAGTGCCGCCTCGACAACGGTCTCGACCCAGGCCAGCCGGGTGGCCAATGTAGCCATCACGCCTGAAGGGAGCAATTCCTGGACAATAGGACGCAGGCCAGATCCATCCGCGAAGGCAGGGCATTCGATAACAGCCTCTGGGGGAAGGTTGGGGACCTGGCCCAGGTTGGGAAGGTTAGCAGAATAGACCCGTCCGGCATCCGTCCTGACACTGTCGACTATTTCTAGTGCCTGTTCATGCTCCCCGCCGATCTTCTGGAAGTACTCCTCGCCCAGCGTCTGGGTGCGGCCTATGTGACGGTCCTGCCTCCGCACATCGCCTCGGTCATTGAGCAGATGTACGCCTACATCTTGCCCGTGGAGCGCGATTTCAAGAAGGGGCTTTTCTCGTGCGAACTCCCTGCCCAGCCGATTCCGAAGCTTCAGTTCATGTCGGCCTCCGCCTCCGGGCCCAGCCAATCCAACCCCACCGGATATCAGATGATCACGGGGTTTCCTGGCTGGGGCTATGTCCCCTTCACGAACCTGGATTACACCCGCAACAACAACCCGACCAGCCTGCCCCGTCCGAACCTATCGCTTGGATGGCCGCTGTTCGTGGCACCCGAAGCGGATTTGGCGGGCAAGCAGTTCTGGGCAGGCTTCTCCGGCAATGTGTTGATGGATGAAAGCACCTGGGGTAAGGTAGTGGCAGCCATTGCGAGCCTTACGGTGGGCGCCGCGGACTGCCTGGGGCAAGTGATCTTCACAGGATCCGTCTCCAAGTGCGGCGGCGCCGTCAGTGTCGGTGAGGCCGTCTACAAGTTTCTGGCCGACAACGCAGGCGGGTGCGACATGCCCTTGGGCCAGTTTACGGATATGGACGACCCGGCCAACAACGACTGGGGGATCACGAACCCGTTCGGCCAGGGGCTGGCCGGGGACTTCGACCCATTGCCGGATTCGCTCACAGGCGGTGTCCTGCAGGGCGGAATGCCGCCCGTGAAGCTCAACGTGCAGCATTACCGGGTTGGTGCACCGCAGGTGCTGGACTATCACGTCACCTTGGACTCCATGGAAGTATCGGACATGTGCGATGGTTCGGCCAACTGCACGGATTCCAGCGCCGCGGATGTCTTCGTGCAGGCCAGGGCCGTTTTGCTGCCCCTGCTGAATGGAACGCAACAAATGCCCGCCTGCATCCAGAAGCCGGATGTCAACGGCTTTTGGTACGCCGACCATTACAACTACGATCGCACCTCGAATGCCTACATTCTATCGGGCCTGAATGCGGACATCGGGCACCCCGTCAGTCCCTTCGACCCGCTGCACGCCCCTCGGGCCTCGGTCCTGTACGTGGAGATCGGGGTCTGGGATGATGATGGCGATAGTTCCGCCGACAACATCGGCTTCTACAGCAACTCCCTGTACCTGGAGGACCTGTTCAACCATGGCGGTGACTCCCTGGACGATCAGGGCAACATCGTCCGCGATGTCTCGTACTCGGTGACGCAGGACATTCCGGGCTGGGGCGGCAATGATTGCCAAAGCTTTGGCGGGTTCAAACTGTCCGACTGCAAGATCACATACACGGTGACCATCCGGTTCCTGAGATACCCATCCGTATCTTGATGTACCGCGATCTCATATACATTCTGGCCACCCGGACTCTGGTCCGCATGTCGGATCCGGGTGGCCGTACTCATAGGGAAGGCCAGGCAACGAATCGAGAGGAACAGGTATGCGCATAACGGCGTATCACATAATCACGCTGCTGGCAGCACTCCTGATCCCATGGACGGTCGGCGCCAACGGATGCAGGAAACAGACGACGCCATCTGCAACGGCGGCGCTGCACGGCGTGGTACGTGATGCCGGGACACAAGCTGCGATCGGCGGGGCCGTTGTTACGGTACGCGGCACTCGCTACGGACAACTGCCGATCCGCAGGGTAAGTACTTGTTGTCCGGCGTGCCGGTCGGGCCAGTTACAGCCGTGGCCTCCGCCGACGGGTACCACGAGCCAGATGCGGGTCGTTGAGACGGCCGGCCTGCGGCATGAGTATTCCCGTTTCGATCCCTTTAACAAGAATCAGACACTGATCCTCGTGATGGATATCACACGGGGTCAGTGGCGCATCTATCGCACCCAGTCGCTTCCCTATGACACACCGGCGAACCTCGCGGGGATGTCAAGCGACAATTATCCTTCCTCTTCAACGACAATTAGATCTCCCGATTCCGCCGCCGTGGTCGTGGTTGTTGGTTTCTTTCTTTTTGCTCCTTTTTCTTTCTTTGTAACTGCCTGTGAGTTCCTGTGAATTGCTGTGAGATTGTCAGAGTGCCCGGCCGGTCGTCACTCGGGGGAGGGGTCGGTGGCGTCGGGCCGGTTCTTTTTGGCCTGCTCGATCCGATAACTTGGGACGTTCAGTTCCAGGATCACGCAATGGTGCACCAGCCGGTCGATTGCCGCGGCCGTGGTCATCGGGTCCTTGAAGATCGCCTCCCACTTCGAGAACGGCAGGTTGCTGGTGATCATCACGCTGCCCCGCTCGTACCGCTCGGCTAGCAGGGTGAATAGCACCTCCATCTCTTCCCGGCTCTGCTGGACGTATCCCAGGTCGTCGATCAGCACCGCTTCGTAGCGGCCCAGCTTCTGGATCAACCGACTGAGTTTCAGATCCCGCTTGGCCGCCAGCAGGTCCTGCACCAGCCGACTGCACGTGCTGAAGTACACCTTGCGGCCCTGGCGAATCAACTCCTGCGCAACGCGCACAAAAGGTGCGTCTTGCCACCGCCGACGCTGCCGAAGACCAATACGTTCTCCCGGCGATCCACGAAGCCTGCCTTCCAGCAGCGTCCGCACCTGCCGGGTGACCTTGGCCGGCAGCCGCTTCAGGTCGAAGCCGGCCAGATTCTTCTCCGCCGGCAATCGCGACTCCCGCAGGCATCGCTCAAGCCGGTGTTGCCGGCGAACCTGGCACTCGCGTTGGACCAGCGTCAGCAGGAACTGCTCGTAGTCGAGGGTCTCCTGTTCCGCCTGCCGGGCCAGTTCCTCAAAGCACTCCCGGATCGTCGGCAGGTGCAGTTCCCGCAGGCAGGCTTCCAGAGTGGCCTTCTCTTGCTCGGGAGGTTTCATACGGTCACCTCCTGGCCGATCATCAAGGCGTCATACGCAGCCAGGTCCACCGGCTCGATTCGGACCTGCGTGACCGGCGGGATCGCCTCCCGGCGGTCCACCAAGGCTTCCACCGCCTCCAGACAGATCGGCTGACCTTCCTGCAACAGGTGCCGCAACGCCTTATCCACCCCGTCCTGTGTCTGGCGAGCCGCCAGGTACAGGATCCGCAGGTACGTCTTGACCCCACGCTCGGCCTGCGTGTCTTTCAGGTGGTCGTATGCCATCCGGAACCGGCTCGTGGGGAACAGGTCCTCCCGATAGCGGTACTGTTCGAAGGCCCCGGGCTTGCGGACCAGCCAGTCGATGATGTGCCGGTACGAGACCTGGTGCCGCTGCCGGCCGCGAAGCCGCCCCAACCGCTCGATGAGCCGCTGGGCGTACCAGATCTCCAGGTGCTCCGCATAGAGCCGGACTTCCACCTTCTCCCCGATCAGCCGGCTGTCCACCGAGTAGATGTTGCGATCCACATGGATCAGGCTGCCGGTATCGACCTTCACATCCAGCCGCTGGCGCTTTCCAGCCGCCGATCCGGCAGGTCGCGCAGGAGGGCCTGTTCCTCCGCCAACCGCGACCGCCGCCCGGCGTTGAGCTGCTCAAACAACTCGCCCAGGAAGGCCTCATAGAGTTCCCGGCTGGCAAAGTCCCGGCCGTCGCGCAGCAGCAGGGCCTGCTCCAGAGCTGCTTGAAGCGGTGATGACGCTGCTCCACATCGCCGTTCTCGTTGGCCTTGCCGGCCTGAATCCGCTGCCCCAGCAGCCCGTAATGATCCAGCAACCCCTGGCAGCGCCGCGTGAACTCCGGCTCGCTACGCGATCCCGCCTCCAGGAACCGGGACAGGTTATGCACCGCCGCCGACAACCGATCCGTTCGATGCTCGGCCGGGACTCCGCCCAAGGCCCACAGGGCGTCCTGCAGGCCTTGCGAGAGGCTCTCATAGCTCTCCGAGAAGCAGACCGTGCCGTGCTCCCAGTTCGAGTACGTCAACACGAAGTGGTAAATCATGTGGTCGAACGGCTGGCCGGCGATCGTAATGCCCAGCTCCGACAGGTGGGTGAAGTCCGACTGGCAGAGTCGGCCCGGCTCGTGCACCTGGGCGAAGAACACCTCCCGCGGCGGTCCTTCCAGCGCCCGCCAGGTCTTGATCCCGCGCTGAAACGACCGCAACTGCCCATCCTGGAACCTACCTGGATGCCTCCGCTGCAACGCCTGGAACAGCACCTTGGCCTGCAGCCCCGGATTGACCGCCAGTTCCTGGCTGAACCTCGTCCCAAACCTCCGCGAAGGGGTCGCCCCGCGTCCGCCACGTGTGAGCAGCTGCGATCTCGCCGGGCAACCGCATCAGCCGCCGATACTTCCGTGCGGTCGTCACGTCCATCCCCGCCTTCGCCGCTGCCACCACCTGTGAGTCCTCTGTCTGTAACAACCTATGTAACCTCCTGACTTGCTGGTCTGTGACCATCCAGGCTCCTTTTCGAAGGAACCCTGAATAGCCGACCACCTCTCAAAAGCCAGGGAGTTTTAATTGTCGCTGACAGGGAATTCTAATTGTCGCCCAACACGGGGACCCCGGACGTGGCGGAACCGCGATGGGACCCGAGTGATTTAGACCTGATCTGGGCGTTCCACGATTTCAGCATCGTGACGGTCAAGATCAGCACGGGTCAGACTACCACGATCAAGGACTTCTCCGCTGATCCTGCGATCCAACCGATCCTGGCCGCCAACCCCGACCTGTACCGGATCACCATGATGGATGAAGGCGAATCCTCGATGGACAAGCGCTATTGGGCCTTCCTGATCCAGGGATCGCTGGAGGATTACCGGGCCCGCTACATCCTGACGTGGGACCGCCAGGCCGACCAGATCCTCGGTCTATACACGTTGTCCGCTGCTGAATCGGATATTGACTGGGTCGGCATGTCGTGCAATGGCACCTGGGTTCTGATCGGCGGGCTGGAGACCAACGGCGGCCAATTGACTGGCCTGACGATGGCCAACAGGGAACTGACTCAATTCCACGGGCTGGATTACACCACGGCGCATTCAAGTGTGGGCCTGGACAGCCAGGGCAACGAAGTCATTGTCATGCAGAACGTCCGCACTGACTACATCGACATGATCCCGTTGGATCCGAATACACAGCCGATCCTGGACGACCAGGGCTCGTATGACAACACGAATCGCGTCCCTCTCATGCGACTCTTCTACGACTCCTCGCCGATCGGCCTGAACAGCGGAGTGCACATTTCCTGCAACATGCCGGGATACTGCGTCGTCTCCGCATCGATCGAGCCCAACTTGCCGGAACAGAACTGGCTCGACCGCTCGATAGTCCTGGTCAAGCTCGATCCGAGCCATCCTCGGGCCTTCTATCTAGCCGAGGTCTATGGTACCCGTGGGGCCTATTGGGAAGAGACACCCGCGACAATCACCAATGATGGGTCCAAAGTCCTCTGGGCGAGCAATTGGAATCAGCACGTCGGTCAGGAGAAGGTCTGGGACGTGCTGCTGGACATGCCGCTTGTCTGGCAGAATACGCTTGCCCCATAGGGCCCTGCGCACTCGGTGATCATCTCAACGGCACCCGCAGGCGACTCGATACCGAATCTTTAGCCCGGTCAGTCCCAGAAATCCCAAAGACGTAAACAGGACCGTGTTGAAGAGTCCGCTACCAATGCCGCATGTGGCCCCCGACTGCATCACCGTTACGTCGGTCGGGCTGTCCGTGGCGCCGGAAGCGGTTACACGGATGGTGCCTGTCCGTGTCGGTCCCTTGTTCGCCGATACCGAGATATCGATTGCCCCCGAGTTGCTCCCGCCGCTGCCGGAGGCGATTGCAAGCCAATCAGCACCATCCGTTACCTGAACCGACCACGCCATCGTGCCACCGCCAGAGTTGCTCACGTCAACAGTGGTTGTGCCTGCGTCCTTGCCCGCCTTGCGCTCGGAGGGCGTGACCGACAGGGCGGCCGCGCCAGTGCCACCACCGGCTGTATCAGTACCCGTTACAGGGGTGGTGCTATTCAACTGGACCGTGGCCGTTTGATCGCCCGGCTTGGTGTAGCCGCTGATGTCGCCGAAGCTGACGGAATGGGAGCCGGCGGCAAGCGATCTGCTTTGGGGCGCAACGCCCCAGTCCGCTCCGTCCACAAAGACTTCGCCTTTGACGGGCGTTGTATCCACCGACAGTGTGCCGATGGAGGTGTAGTCTCGTGTCAACTGTAATGCCTGCCCATCTTGCAGGTTTGCCGTTTCGTTTGGCGGTGCCGGCCATCCTGTGATGGCCTTGTAGTATATGGTTTGCGGGCCGGGATTGAGTCCGGACGCTATCGCCCCGCTGTTCAGCCACGTCCCATCATTGACGACGTTCCATTGGGCCCCGGCGCTGACCGCGTCCGCGGGTCCTAGAGAGACCTGTATCGAGCCAGGCACGACGACCACGAGTCTGAGGCCGTAGCGAGGCGGTGGCGTTCTCTTTCGAACTGAAAGCCACATCGGCATTCGATATGCCTGTCGTCAGAGCGAATCCATTGTTTGCCTTCATTCCGTTATACCGGGCCAGCACATGCTGCGTTACGTCAATCTCCCACAGCTGGTTACCCAGTAACAACGACTGCGCTAAATGGGATGCCTGTATGGTGGAATCCAGCCCTGGCTCATTGTTGTAGGTGACAACATTCTCCTGCCAGGGGGCAATGGCCGGGTAGAAATAAACGGTACCCGGGCCGGCAGTGTAGCCACAGTTCAGCCGCAGTGTGGCGGTACGCGGGGCGCCAGGTAGACCACTCAGGTCGAACTGCAAGTAGGCCCTGCCATAGGTGTTCAGACCGATAGTACTCCTGGTGAAGACATCGAGGTACGCATCCGGCCCATGGTTCGTGGTGGGGTTACCCGAATCGGTCCACGCATCGGCAACCGCAGACAGCGTGATGTCGCCTCGCGCTGCAACAGCACCGAGGGCCAGGAGCCAGATGGCTACCGCCAGAACGTGAACCCGCGAATGTGCTCTCCACTCCATATCAGCGCCCCTTGTGCTGGCTCGCCGCCAGGGATTGGAACCAGTACGTATATTCCCTTCCCCTTTCAACGCCTGTCACGCGTCCGCCGCATTCCCTTGGCCGCGGCCAGACCCGCCCAGCACAGCGCGTAGAGGGACACGTAGCTCGCCGGGCTGCCCGTCTTCCCGCAGCCGCCCGTGGGCATGGGTTGACTGTCCGGAAGGACCGTGCCGGTGGCTTGGGTATCGGTCAGGCTCGCGTTGACCGCGTTACTCAACTGCAGCCCGAAAGTCGTGGCATTCTTGAGCGGATTGGCGCCGACGCTGATCCAGACCGACCCGACGGTCTGGCCCGCCGGGATTACCAGCGTGCCCGAGTGAACGGAGAGGTCGGCGTCGCCGGCAACCGTCGTGTAGTCGACGCGGACGTTGACCGCGCATGCCGCCGACAGGTGGACCGGGAAGATCACCGTCCCCTTGCCCCTGGCATCAGCGACAGACAGGCTCGGCATGGGATCCTCGCCGCGGATCGTGCCCACTCCCAGCCACGAGCCGGCCGCCGCCCCCACCACCTGCGACAGAACCACGTTGAATTTCTTGTCCGGCCGGTAGAGGGTATGGCCCGCCGATGCCACGGTGATGGTCGCGCTGGTCGACCCGGCCGGGATCGTCAGCGCACCCGAGGCTGCGGTGTAGTCCACCCCGGCCGTGGCGGCATCGTCGGCGGGGCTGCGATCAGCCGTGGCATACTGAGCGGCCACGTCGTGGCCGGTCGCGTGGCTCAGGCTGACCGTGAAGGTCTGCGTCGCGCAGAAAGACTACGTCGTTCGGCCCGCTGCCCCAGATGGATCGGACCACGTACGGGCCGATGCTTTGGGCGAGGAGCCATTCGCCGGCAGGTCCGCCGGCCCCGTTGTAGTGGAGGATGCGCCCCTGTTCCCCGCCGGCCCAGGCGTCGCCGGGCTGAGAGGCCCAGACCGCGTGCAGGTTGGCTGTCTCCGCAGTCGTCATTTGCCTCCACGCGGCGCCGTCGAAGTGCAGGATCGTGCAGCTGTCCCCGACCACATAGATGTCGTTGGGCCCGGTGCCGGTCACGGCGTTCAGGTTCGCCGCCACAGGCGGACTCATCGCAACCTGGCTCCAGGTGGTCCCGTTGGAATGTTCGATGACGCCGTTGTTGCCGACGCCGTAGACGTTGAGCCGGCGCACCCCCGTGGCCAGCACAGTGACACACCCCCACACACCGTGCAGGTTCGCTCCGTTGTCCAATGCCACCTTCGACCAGGTTGTGCCGTCGAAGTGCAGCACGTTGCCGGGTGAACCCCCGCGACGGCATAGACATTCTGCGGGCTGCTGCCCCAGACGCTCTCCAGTCGATAGGGGAAGGACTCGCTGAGCGACCAGGCCGTCCCGTCATAGTGCCAGAGACTCACGGTCCCCCCCGACGAAGATATCCGTCGGCCCCGTGCCTCACATCACCGGCATTCCCCCGCGCGTGATCCGGTTGGCCACATCGGTGGACGCCGCCCCGTTGCAATGCATGATGGTCCCGTCCTCGCCGACGGCCCAGACACTGTTGGACCCACTGCCCTACAAAGAAACCACCGCGGGCCAGTTGACGGGCTCAAGCATCCTCGTCCATGACGCGCCATCGTAGTGCCAGACCTCCCCGCCCGCGCACACGAACAGGTCATTACTGGCGGTACCCCAGATGTCGTTAATCAGGGGTATCAGGTTCACCCCCGACATTTCGCCCCAGGCCTTGCCGTTATAGCGCAGCAGCACGTTCGCGGACGTGGCGTCTGTGCCCACGGCGTAGACTTCGCTGGGTCCCAGGCCCCAGACCCGGCGTAGGTCGTCGCCCGAGGCACCCACCATCGGCGACCAGTGCAACCCGTCGTAGTGCAGGATCGTCCCGCCGGCGCCCACGGCGTAAACGTTCGTCGGTCCCGTGCCCCAGACGCTGTACAACCACGCGCTGACGGGGCAGGCCATGGGCGTCCAGGCGGTGCCGTCCCAGTGCACAATGTGTCCCTGCGCACCGACGCTGAAGACGTTGTTGGGTCCGGAGCCCCAGACCGCCTCCTGCTGCGTGAACGGCACGACATCCGAGTGCCAGGTCGCGCCGTCGAAGCGGTGTGCGGTCACGTCCGTCCCCACGATAAACACGCAGTCGGGGGCGTACACCCACACTCCCGTCGGTTGGAGGTCCCAGTTCGGGACCAGGTCCCGGTTGACCAGCGACCAGCTCGTGCCGTCATAGTGCGCGATCGTGCCGACGAGGCCGACGACATAGATGTTGTTCGGCCCGCTGCCGCTGATGGCCAGCAGGTTCTCCGCCGTCGGCACCGGGTTGCGGTAGACCCAGCCGACGTGGTCCTGCCCCCGGACTTGCCCCGACGCCAGTGCCAGCACCAGGAAGCCGATGGCCGCGATCCCCTGTACAGTTCCCCCCGACCCGCGAACTGCCGCCATGACATCTTCTCCCGCCCTCTCCAGGGCATGGCCCGCCGCGTCGTAGAAACAGACCGTGCCGATCTTGATGCCTTCACGGCGCCGGCAAGTATCGAGGGAACGAAGTGCATACCAGCAAATGCACAATGCGATCATGCCGGGGCCAGGCAGACCCGTCAAGGTTTTGTTGAGCTGCACTGGTTCTGGCTGGGGCTTCCAGGTGAGGTCACGCGACGTTTTCAGACTCTTGCCGGCAAGAGACCGGCTCGTTAATGGCATGACGGAACTGTAGGCGGCTTTGAGGGGTTGCAGTCGGACGCCACGCGTATCAAGACCCACAATCCGTCAGGCGTTAGGAGGGCAGGCTATGCAGGGCTGCGTGTCACTCGGATCAGCCGGGCTGTGTCGTCGGGTGATGGAATTGACCCTTCTCCTTTGGCTGCCCGTAGAGTTCAGGCTGGAGGTACTTGCCGCGAAGTTCCTGGGGCTTGTCCTGTTCGACAGGCGCGCCGTAGGTACGAACGAACCGGTCGTTTCGTACCGCTTCGACACGCCAGGAGATTTCCTGCCCGGCTACTCCGCCGGCAATCTGGAAGCGTTGATTCGCGATCTTGCTGGCGATGTGCAGGTTAGGCGCTGCCTCGCCAATCGCGGTGAGTTGGTAGGAAGGGTCGCGATTGATCTGGTCGAAGTAGTCGGGCAGGGTTACCCAGGCCTGGCCGTTGGTGTCGAGGGTGACGTTGCCGCGGTAGACGTTCAGCGGCTCGGGGCCTTCGGTGCAATAGTGCATCAGGTACTTGTTTTCGGGATCGAGCGGGTGGTCGATCTGGAAGCTCTTGTTCCCGGTAGCGGCAAAGTTGCCGACGCTGTAGACGCCAAAACCACCAGCAGAGTTGTACGTGAAGCCGAACACGCCCATGGATGTGCTGCTCGCATTGGTAGCCTCACCATCGACACCAAAGCTCTGGCCGATGAACAGACCGCCCTCCTGGCCCGAACCATAAACGCCGTAGTTCGAGGTAGATTCGCCTCTCACGCCGTAATAGTAGCTGCTGACACCATGCACCCCGTAGCCGGTCTGTGCGTAGCCGTAGACCCCTTCATTCTGCGTACCGAGCAGGCCGTAATACCCGCTGCCACTGTGATCACCTGAGGTGCCGCAGTATCCTCCGCTACCGACGGTTCCGTACACGCCGCGAGCGCCGGTGCCGCCGCTGGCAAAGCCGGCAATGCCATAGCCGCCGCTCTGCGCCTGTCCATACACTGCCCAGTCCGCGCCCGATCCGACGACCGTGAGCGGGCTGCTCGGGCTCAATGTGCCAATGCCCACGTGGCCGCCAGGGGCTTGAAGCACCAGGGCCAGGGGTTGGAAGGCGGCGTAGTCAAAGGCGAATACGTTGCCGTAGTTCGCATTGCCGCCGGTCAGGAAGACGCCCTGGCCGGCTGCGGCGGGGAAGGGGGTCTGATCGGCGGTGACGCCGAAGGCCCCGCCGGAGATCAGGGTGTTGCCGGTCTTCTTGACCTCCAATGAGCCAAGCGGCGTCTGGGTTCCGATGCCGACAGACCCGGCATTGCTGTTGTAGATGTTGCTGCCGTTGGCCGACCAGAAGCCGGGGCTGCCCGAGGTGGCGGCATACGCCGCGTAGGGCACCGGCGTGCCGTTCTGCCGGGGCGTCAGTTGGGTATAGCTGCCGCTGCCGGCGGGGGTGCGTACCTGGATGTCCACGTAGGCGGCATTGCCGGTGAAGGCACCGCTTCCAAAGTCGATCTGCACTGTGAAGAGGCCGTTGACCACGCTGACGCTGCTCAGGGTGATCGGTCCAGCCACGACATTGCCGGCACTGGCAGCGTCATAAAGAGTAAAGATCATGTCGGCTGTGCCGCCGTACGGATTTCCACCGCTTTTGAGCTGGCCCTGATATGTAATCGCCGTACCGAGGGGTGCCGCAGACTGCCGACATGGTGCATGCGAGCACCATAGCTACGACCAACAGCGCGGATATCCGAGTCATCTTGCGTCTCCTGTCTGTTCTATGTTCTGCTTCGAATGCACTGTCATGTCCCGAAATGCGCGGCCAGGATGAGCAGGTCGGTCACGTTGACGGGACCATCGTCGTTGAGATCGGCGGCCGGATTGAAATCGGGATTGCCTTCCGACGGGCTCCAGGAGTAGGCCAGGCGCAGCAGATCGCTGATATCGACGTGGCCGTCGCCATTGATGTCGCCGGTGACGCCCGGTGGTACAGCCCAAAAGCCGCCGGTCAGCGTATACGAATCCGCCGCCATGACGCCGACCGCTTGCTGGCCGATCGTGCCGCGCAATGAATACAGCCCGGTCCCATCGCGGCTCTTACCGCTACCACCGCCAACAACGTTCCAGGTCAGGTCATAGCCCCCGCCACTTTGAGCGGACGCAGGGCCAACCGGTGTCGACCAGACCAGTCCGGCCAATGCTGCGATCCACCAGCTGCCGGCAACTCTGCGGTTTTGCGCGACCATGTCATTCCCCCGTTTTGCGTTCAAGGCCCCCGTCTTTTCCCGACGCTTAGTACTAGTCTGCACTTTCTGAAAACACGACGGTAGCGAGAGGTTTACGAAAGCAGGCTCTCCCGTCACCATAGCGGTTGCATGGACGCCATGATGAACGGGAGAGCCAAGGATGGCAACCGCACAATGTCGTTGGCCGTCTCCAGAGGAATGGGCCGAGTGGAGCGACTGGCTGTCGGCCGGGCTGCATGCCCGCAACCGCTGGCGGCTGGGCGTGCTGCTGATGGGCATTCTGTTTGCCCACGGACGCCGGACCGTCACCAGCTGGCTCTGCGCCGCCGGGGTCCGCGACGACTTCCAGGACTATTATTACAGCCTGGCGGCCCTGGGACGCAAGAGCCAATCGGTCGCGGCCCAACTGCTGGGCCTGCTGCTGCGGTCTGTGCCGCTGCCGGATCGGGCACTGGTGGTGATCGACGATTCGCCCACGAAGCGCTACGGGCCGAAGGTCGAGGGGGCCGCCATCCATCGCAATCCCACGCCCGGACCGGCCGATCAAAAGTATCTGTACGGCCATATCTGGGTCACGCTGTCGCTGGCCTTGCGGCATCCCCGCTGGGGGCCGTTGGCCCTGCCGTTGCGGGCGATGCTGTACGTGCGGGCCCAGACGGTCGCGGCGCTGCCGGCCTGTCGCCGCTGGCGATTCCGCACGAAGTTGGTGCTGGCAGCCGAACTGGTCGTGTGGGCGGCCGGGCTGCTGAAGCGGGCGGGAAAGACCTTGCAGGTCGTGGTCGATGGCGGGTACACCAAGCGGCCGTTCTTGCGGCCGGTCCTGCGGGCCGGGGTGGTCGTGGTGGGCCGCCTGCGCAAGGACGCGGCCCTGCGCGATCTGCCGCCGCCAGTCAAGAAAGGCCAAAGGCGGCGTCGCGGTCGGCCGCGGCGGTACGGCAAGAACCGCATCAGCCTGGCCAAGCGGGCCGGGCAGAGGCGGGGCTGGCAGACGGTCGAGTGCGTGCTGTACAACAAGCAAACGACCAAGACCTGCAAGACGTTCCTGGCGACGTACGCGCCGGCCGGCGGCCGGATCCGGGTGGTGTTGGTCAAGGAATCTCATGGCTGGCTGGCCTTCTTCGCGACCGATACGCAGGCGACAGGCTCGCCAGATCCTCGAGACGTTTGCCGACCGCGCTACGATCGAGCAGGACTTTCACGACATCAAGGAGGTCTGGGGCGCCGGCCAGCAGCAGGTGCGCAACATCTGGACGAACGTGGCGGTCTATCATCTGAATCTGTGGATGCATACGCTGGTGGAACTGTGGGCCTGGAGCCGCTCGCGCCGCGACCTGTGCGACCGGCGGGACTCGCCCTGGGACGACGCCCAGCGACGGCCTTCGCACGCGGATCGTCGCAAGGCGTTGCGTCGGTTGGTCCTCCAGAGCGAATTATCGGCAATCAGCCGCGACCGGCCGCTTCCGGCAAAAATCCGCCGGCTCGTACACGGCCTGCTGGGTTTGGCCGCGTAATCCGGCCACATTCTCAGGGATTGCAGCTCCGCCGGCACGCACCAAACGTGGCCACTCTTCAGAAAGTGCAGGACTAGTCCATCGTCTGGCTGCAACTCAGCTGGTCCGTCAAAATGACGGTACTGATCGGTCACTCGTGCACGAACGGATAGAGCGGACCCCGCGCGAAATGATAGGCGGCATCCTTTGTGGGACTACAGGTTGCGTGGCGGCTGTGTTTTGCTACAGGTACAGGGCGTGTACCATGCCGTGCCGGCCGAGGGCGGTTCAACCATGCAGCATGCGGGGCATGCACGGGCATCTTGCCAAGGGATGTGCGGATCGGCCTGCTGCTATAACGTCCTGGCGTTTCGGGAATTGCAGACGGAGTATGAGAGCATGCAAGGGCCTGCGACCGTGTCAGCGGGCGCCTTTCAGCCCGCGACCGGTTCACCTGCGTACAATAGTACCGCAACCTGCTGGACGTACTGGAACGCTTCAATGCCATGGCATGGGGTGTCTACACCACAGCTGGCAGTCCTCAAGCACGCTCGACTGAGGGGGGAGATGGCGTGCCTACCATGCCATTCTGCCCGTCCCAATAGCACGCCGAACTTCAGATCCGTCGCGCGGCGTTTGGCCACGCGTTCCGGAACGCCTTTAGCCCTATCGACCGCCGCTTCAATCTCCAGGACGCAGTTGATGCAGGCCTTACAGTCTGTCCATCCACGGTCTCGCTGTCTGATGCAATGATGGGCAATGCATGCATCCCACCAGAGCCGAAAGGGCGGCTCCCTTGAGTATGAAGCCGCCCTGAGATTGCGTCGATTCTGGATTTGTCATCGTCGACTCCGAGTGCCACGATTACTCCTGCGTCACGCTGTCTTCCGCCTCATTGCCCTCCACCATGACCGCATACGCCTTCTGCAGGCAGTAGATCACGAGCGGAATCTCGTTCCTGCCGAAACTATTCGAGGACTTCCAGGTATCGTCCTTGTCCTTATAGCGACGCTCCACGGACACCTTCAAGAGCTGGACCGTCCTGCCGTCTATCGTTGCTTCGTTCTCCCACAACGCACAGGAAATGGTTCCTGCCCCAATCCTGTTCGGCACAGGAATTGCTTAGCATAAGCGCCGGCCATGTCCGTGTATAAGCGCCACCTTATTGGCGCCCGGGCGAAAGCGCGTGCATGATCTTCTGCATCAGCGCCAAACGAGAACCGGTCACGGAAGATCGGCTCCGGAACTTCAAATACTTCGGCAAGATCCTGCCCTTGCTGGATCGGCTGCACGACGCCGGCACCGGGCGGGACAAGGCGGGCAACCGCATCCTGCACTTCGATCAGTACATCGCCCTGCAACGGCTGTTCTTCTTCAATCCCGTTATCAGCAGTCTGCGAGGCCTGGTCCAGGCTTCTCACCTGCGCAAGGTCCAGCAGGAACTCGGCGTTTCGGCGACCAGTCTGGGCAGTCTCAGCGAGGCCGCCAGCGTCTTTGACGCCGAGTTGCTCAAGCCGATCATTGCCGAACTGGGCGTGCAACTGCGGCCGCTGACACATGACGCTCGCCTGGACGACCTGCCGGGGGTGCTCACGGCGGTCGATGGCACGGAACTGACGGCCCTGGCCGCGTTGGTCGAGGTGGGCTGGGAGGGACGCGGGGTCAAACTGCACACCCACTTCGAGCCGCTCAAGGGCGTGCCGGCGGACATGGACCTAACCGTGGCGGACGCCTCGGAGGTGGACCACCTGCTGGCCCATCTGCAGCCAGAGCGGGTCTACGTCAAAGACCGTGGCTACTGCTGTTTTCGGCTGTTTCAGGCCATTGTGGATATCGGCTCGCACTTCGTCTGCCGGGCGCGGGACAACAGCGTCTATCAGGTCATCGAGAACCGCTCCCTCTGGGCCGCGGCGAAGGCGGCCGGCATCGTCAGCGACCAGATCGTCTGGCTGGGCAGCGAGGGCAAGCGGGACGAACTCCGCCAGCCGCTGCGATTGATCCAGATCGCCTGCAAGCCGCACCGCAAACGGCACGCCGGCCGCGGCGGGCCCGAACAGGGCGAGGTCCTGCTGATGGCCACGAACCTGTTGGACGTGCCGGCCGAAGTGATTGCCTTGATCTACCGAAAAAGGTGGACCGTAGAACTGTTCTTTCGATTCTTTAAGTACGCGTTGGGCTGCCGGCACCTGCTCAGCCACGGGGCCAACGGCATCGAGATCCAGGTGTACCTGGCGATCATCGTCTGCCTGCTGATCGCGCTGTGGACGGGCAAGAAACCGACCCTCCGGACGATCGAGATGATCCGGTTCTACTTCATCGGCTGGGCGGAACTAGACGAGTTGGAGGCCCACCTGGCCAAACTGCCGGCCATCCCCATCTGACCCACGCCGGGCGCAATCGACGCTCGCGGTCGTGGCCCTGGATGTTGCGCTGAATCGACCGGACTCCTCCGCTGCTTGGTCCCCCCTGCCCGCTGCGATCCTTGCCAGCTTTCCGCTTTTCCTTCAGACCGTCTCTGGCAATTGACGTGCCGAACGGGATTGTTCCTGCACTGAACTTCTGTTTTGGTTTCATGTTCTCATCTGCGAGGCATGTCATCTTTGTGGCCAGCCTCTTCCTATTACCAAGAAGAAGACTGGCTGAGACACCGTTCGTCATTCCTCTGGTCGTCCGACCTCCGCTTCCGGCCGCAGGTCAAGAAGGCTGGCTGTCTGTTCAAGCAAAGGGGCCAATGTACAATGGCCGAACACCACCCGGCGGCGTAGCCGGGAAAGGTCATCCGGGATATCTCGGCTGCTCGGTTCTCAGGCCCCGAGAGCATTACAGCGGGAGGCCGATGATGTTGGAACGCTTCATTCTCACGGGAATCATCTTGGCAGTTGCCGCAGGCGCACGTGCCGCCGGCCCGGACACGCGCCAGACCGCGTCTGCGGCTACGCGACCCTCAACGTCCCCGTCCACCCAGCCTGCCGCTCGCGAAAACTGGCCCGGCTACGAGGCCGGCCACCTCCACCACAACGCCTCCGCCGTCAACGTCGACCTCTCCCGGGTCACCGCGCTCTGGGACGCCCGCTTCGACAACCCTGTCAGCTGCAAGACGACCAACCCCGGCTTCTTCGGCTCGCGGAACCTGGCCTATCTCGATGGCCGCATCGCCCTCGTCGCCGCGAATGGCCATGATGGCTTCGATCCCGGCATCGCTTACGTCACCATCCTCTCCGCCGTCGATGGCGAGGTGCTCAACTGCATCTCGACCACCCAGACCACCGGTCCTCGCCGCCACCAGATCAAGTACCCCACCAGCGATTACATGGAGGCCTACGACACCGGCATCGGCATCACGGTCGCCAACTGGGACCCCGCCACCGGTGTCCTCTTCCTCCGTAACGGCGGCGACAACCCCGGCAACACCGCCTACCTACCCCTGGCCAACGCAGACTCCTACAAGACCGGAAGCCAGCCTGGCGTCGGCGCATACGAGGACTTTCTCCGCAAATATCCCGACTTCGAGGACGCCGATGGCAACGTCCGCCGCGACAAGGAAATCCCCTGCGACGCAAAGCGTTTCCTCGATGGCGACCAGTGGGACTACGGCACCCTCAAGCCCAAATTCAACAACCAACCCAACTCCACCGCCTTCTTCGAAGTCGACTCTGGCACCGGCCTGATGGCCGCCGCCATCGAAGGCAGTCACCGCCAGGCAGGAGGCTACTTCCTCCTCGACAAGCACACCGGCCTGTACGCCAAGGTCTCAAAGGGCCGGATCGACGAAAACAGGTCCGTCTTCGCCAAGTGGGGCGGCATCCGCGTCAACTGCGATCGCGTTTACTTCATGGGTCCCTGCGACGACACCGCCGGAGACGGCTTCAACACCAGCCTCTTCAAAGCCGACCAACCCGACCAAGGCTTGGCTATCTACGCCTACAAGGTCGCCTGGCAGGACCGCCGCGAGAACGCCGGCTACGAAGGCCCCGGTGCTGCCGAAACCGCGACGCTCACCCCTGTCTTCGGTTACCAGTTCCACTCCCCCCACAAGCCCACCTCGCCCGAGGACGCCGATTCCTATCTCGAGCTCGATGCCTTCCACCGCAATAAGACCTGGCTCATCGACGGCACCACTGTCTGGGCCGCCTGGAAGAAGGACCGCAAGGGTAACCTCGAACTCATCCGCTGCGACGACGACGCCAGCAAGACCTTCGACCTCGGCATCGGCGCAGGCCAGCGAGGCCAGGACATCTGGGGCCACATGAGCCTGGCAACCGTCGCCAGCCGCCAGTACATCGTCTACTACGCCGGCAATGCCCTCTACCGCAAGTTCCAGGCCATGCAGGACCAGCCGCGAATGGGCGGGTCCCTGCCAACCTGGTCACCCGAGGCCGGCAAACCCCTCGGCCCCGCCGCCCTGGCCGTCTTCAACGTCGCCGCTGGCAAAACCGCATGGATCTATACACTCAACGCCGCAGATGGTTCCGGCCCGCACGCCTCCCTGCCCCCCAACGAGGCCGAAGGCTACTTCGACCGCTCCGCGATGGTCGTCGCGGGTTTGCACGCCTTCATCGCCTGGGTCGACTCCGCCGGCGAAGGCAGCGCCACCGTCCGCATCCTCTCCTTCGACATCACCGCCAAGACTGCCCCCAAGCCCGCCGAGATCGCCTACGACCTGAAGGTTCCGAAATCCTCCAACCGCCGCGGAGGCGTCTTTGACCTCATCGCCGTCAACGGAACGCTCTACGTTCTCATCACCGAATCCAACACCCTCGACTCCGGCCATCACATCTGGGCCGCCCAGCGAGTCGTCGCCATCGGCCCGGCCCGGACAATGCAGCCTTGACCCAGGCGGCCGGGCCTTGCGGATGGGGGCTGTCCGCGCAGCCTACACCCCAGCCTACGCCTGCTGGCGAATCGCAATCAGGGGCATGTGGCACGTCGCACCGACCGATCCCGGGGGTCCTGAAACGGTGGGATCGTTGCCGCGGCATCAGAACCGCGGGAACAAGTCGATCTCGGGCCAGTCCTTGATGTCACTGGCCGGCTTGTGAAGGAGCGGATCGATCAGACCCGCGAGATCCTTACCATCCTTGCCGGCATCGCTGTTGAACAGGACCGCCCAGTTGATGCCGTCGTCGCGGCAGACCAGCAGCGTGGAACTGCCGGCCAGCATGCCGGTGTGCCACTTGGTGTACTTGCCCGGCTGACCCGCTGCGGGCCGAACGTCCCAGCCACAGGCGTAGTAGGCCGGCTTCGGCTGCCCCTTGGGTCCGCGGCCTGCAGGTCCTGGCGGCGGCGAGAGCATGGTCCGAATGCTGTCCTCGCTAAGGATCGGACATCGTTTCGGGTCGTCCAGAGCGGCCGCGAAGCGGACCAGGTCCACCGCCGAGGCGATCCAGCCCCCGTTGGCATCCATCGTCTCGATGCATTCGACGCCGTAGGGCAGCGGTACCTTCTTGCCGATCTTCGGTCCGGAGATGGCCCGGCCCGTGCGGTGGCGGCTGTCGTAGTATTGCACTTCCCCGGGGGCGCGGTCCCGGAGGAGGTTCTTGCCCAGCTGCATGCTGTTGATGCCCAGGGGGGCAAGAATCTTCTGCCGCACCAACTCGTGGTAGGGCTTGCCCGAAACGGCCTCGATGACCCGACCCAACACGCAGTAGCCAAAGTTGGAATAGGCGTAGGCCGTCCCCGGAGCGAAATCCAACGGTTTGCCCATCGTGTAGCAGATGATCTGCCTGGGGTGAATGGGCAGTGGGACACTCAGCGCGTTGGCGATCTGTTCGGCGGTCTCGGCAGACATCGGGTCGAACGATTTGTCGCGGTTCCATCCTGCTGTGTGCTGCAAGCAGTGCCGCACGGTGATCTCGTGCCAGCGCGGGTCCAGTCGCGCTGCCCCTTCGAGATACGGCTGCAACTTCAGAATCGGAAACACCCGGTCATCCAGTTGGAGTTTACCTTGTTCGACCAGGTGCATGACGGCCGCGGAGGTAAAGGGCTTGCTCACGCTGGCGATGCGAAACAGCGAAGCCGGTCGCACCGGTTCGTGCTTTTCCCGGTTGGCATAGCCGAAACCATGGGCGTAGACCAGCCGACCGTGATAGGTGACGGCCAAAGCAGCGCCGGGGGGTTTGTGCTCGCGCAGGAAGGTGGTCATCAGATCGTCGTAGGCGGCCAGCTTCGGCATGACGAGCCCCGTAACCTGGCCGAAGGCCCACTCGCCGCACTGCCACAAGGCAAACCCCACGGCAGCCGTAGTCAGGAACTGGCGGCGTGTCGAGCGTGCCAACAGCGGATCGGTGATTGGCGATGTCATCGAGCTGGGTTCTCACTTGTGCATCGGCCCCGGCTTGACGAGAGCCTCGACCCAGAATACGTCGCTTACGTTGGTCTTCACGAACCGGTATGTCACCTCTTCGTACCTGCCACTACCCGAATCCTCATCGAAGAACAGTCCACCGCCCGGCTGCCTGGGATCGTCGCGATACCCGACCAGCAACCGGCTGTGGTCTGCGCCGGCGGCGACCGGCCAGCCCATCGCCAGCACCGCCTTGATCTCGTTCATCTGGGCGCCGGTCAATCCTGGCTTCGGCTTCCACGGGCTGATCCAGTGCGGTCGAATGACTTTCGTCGCGAGCGTGTGGAGTCTGCGAGCAGTCGACACTGCCTTTTCGGACGGTGCGAGGCTTGCGTCAAACTTCGTGGCGTAAGGCATATCGGCGGTGTAGCAGACGCCGAACCTGCCGAAGCCGGCAAGGCAATCGTGGAAGAATTGCCCGTCCGTAGGGTGGCCCGTCACCTGGTTGGCAGCCCAGTTGAGGTACTCCACGCTCAACCCGACGCTTTTCCCCATGTACCGAGAGAAGGCGAATTCCAACGCCGAGTTTGTGGTGAAGACCGAACACGTCCCCCGGTCGCCCTGACGCACGGGATCCAGACCCCATTTCTTGAATTCGGGGCGCAGATCTGCGTCCGTCGTCCAGGCTCCGGACCACAGCGGCGCCCATTTCCCCCGGGTTTCCCTGTCGGTTCGCCATTCCGACCGGTCGGCGAAAAGCCTGACGCCGACGCCCCCTCGGCTCTTATCGAAGAGTTCGATCGACTCGTCCTGGCGACCTACCTCCGTGAAAGAGAACCTGTCTCCGCTGCCAGTCAACTCCACCCAGTCCTTGTCGAGCAGGTGAAAGAAGCATCCTCTCCTGCTCCCGGCGTCACGGTAGGAAAACACCGTCCGTTCTTGCGCGATGGCAGGCGCTCCGGCACAGAAGCAAACAATAACACACGCACTTGCCCATCTCATCGTGAGACCTCTTTTCTCCGGTGTTCCCTCCTCTGCCGCCGGACCACGAGCCTACCACCGGCCAGAATGTCCGGCAACGGTGAATTCTACCCCGTGTGCCTCCCGAGAATCACACATATCTGGCCGCTAGAACATTCGATCCGGGCCATGGCGGCGCCATCGTAGCAACCGCCCGCGCGGCCCTTGCTCTCTCGCCGACTTCGGGCAAGGGGCGCACAATAAAGGAAGTCCAGGTTGCCTTTCGGCCGGTCTAAGATCTGTCTCTCTTGACCCCTAACGCATGGGACGCGGCAATTCCATGGCTGCCAATATTGCGGCACCCGGCATAAGATCATTCAGTCGTGGGTGGAAGCAAAATGCGGCCGGGCGCGGTGTGAGGTGGGCTGTATGGGTGATCCGTCGTCGAGATCGGGGACGGTGGATATCGAGCAGCTGGGAGAGCTGGTTGGGTATCTTCGGCGTGGCGGCTGGATTGGCGGGCAGGAGCAGCCGCGAGTCGCCAACCTAGCCGGTGGGATATCGAATCGCACGGTGCTGGTCGTGCGGTCGAGTGGCGAGGCGTGGGTGCTGAAGCAGGCGCTGTCGCAGCTGCGGACCAAGGCGGAGTGGCACTCAAGCCCGTTGCGGATCCACCGGGAGGCAATGGGCATGCGGTGGCTGGAGAGGCTGGCGCCGGGGTCGATCGCGCCTCTGGTCTTCGAGGACCACGAGCATCACCTGCTGGCGATGCGGGCGGTGCCGGCGCCGCATGACAATCTCAAGGTGTTGCTGCTGGCGGGGCGGGTGGAGCAGGATCTGATTGCGCAGTTCGGCGAGTTGCTGGCGACGGTGCATCGGCGGGCGTACGAGCAGCGGGAGGCGGTAGCACAGGCCTTCTCGGACCGGTCGTTCTTCGAGTCGCTGCGGATCGAGCCGTACTACACTTACACGGCGTCTCAGGTGCCGGCGGCGGCGGCATTCCTGGAAGACTTGATTGCGCGGACGCGGACGCGGCGGCTGACGCTGGTGCATGGGGACTTCAGCCCGAAGAACGTGCTGGTGCACGACGGGCGGCTGGTGCTGCTGGACCACGAGGTGATTCACTTTGGGGACCCGGCGTTCGACGTGGGGTTTTCGCTAGCCCACCTGCTGAGCAAGGCGAATCACCTGGCGAGCTGTCGCGAGAGACTGGCGGAGGTGAGCGTGTTGTATTGGCGGGTATATCGGGACGGGTTGGGGGAGGTGCCGTGGCTGGAAGACCTGGAGGCCGTGGCTGTGCGGCACACACTTGGCTGCCTGCTGGCGCGCGTCAGCGGGCGGTCGTTGCTGGAGTACCTGGATGAGGCGGAGCGGAGCAGGCAGCGCGAGGCGGCGGTTGCGCTGATGACGGAGGTGCCGCGGGGTGTGCCGGACATGGTGCATGCGTTTCTCGGAAGGATCCACGAACATGTCGACGATTGAGGCCCTTCATGGGTTGGAGATCCTGGACAGCCGGGGGCGGCCGACGGTCAGCGCGACGTGCACGCTGGCGGGTGGGGCGACGGGGACGGCGTCGGTGCCGTCGGGGGCGTCGACGGGGGCGGCGGAGGCGCTGGAGCTGCGGGATGGGGACACGGCGCGGTATGGGGGGCTGGGGTGCCGGCGGGCGGTAGGGCACATCAGCGGGGAGTTGAGCGACAAGCTGGTCGGCCGGATGTTCGAGGACCAGGAGGCAGTCGATCTGGAGATGATCGATATCGACGGCACGGCGAACAAGTCGCGGATCGGGGCGAACGCGATTCTGGCGGTGTCGCTGGCGTTTGCGCGGGCGTCGGCGGCACAGGCGGGGCTGCCGCTGTATCGGTACTTCGCGGCGATCGGGGGGCTGGAGCCGCGGACGATGCCAAGGCCGACGATCAACTTGTTCAGCGGCGGCAAGCACGCGGGCCAGCAGGTGCCGATCCAGGATGTGCTGGTGGTGCCGGCGTCGGCGAGGACGATGGGCGAGGCGCTGGCGATGGTGTACGCGGTCTACCAGGCGGCGGCGGACCTTGTGCGGAGCAAGTACGGGATGCGGGCGCTGACGGCGGACGAGGGGGGCTTGGCGCCGGGGTTCGCCAGCCCGGAGGCGATGCTCGAGGATGCCATGGAGTCGATCCGCCGATCGGGACTGCAATTGAGGAAGGACGTGAGCCTGGCGGTGGACGTGGCGTCGAGTCATTTCCACACCGACAGCCTGTACCAGCTAGACCGGCCCCTGGATGCCGAGGGGATGATCGAGCGGCTGACGCAGTGGGTGGATCGGTATCCGATCGTGAGCGTGGAGGACGGTTTGGGGCAGGATGACTGGGCGCACTGGCCATCGCTGCGGCGGGTGCTGGGCGGGCGGTGCCTGGTGGTGGGCGATGACTTCTTATGCACGAATCCGGACCGGATCCGGCGGGCAATCGAGGAGGATGCATGCACGGCGCTGCTGCTGAAGGTCGACCAGGTTGGCACACTGACCGAGGCGGCGCATGCGTTGCGGCTGGCGCGGGCGGCGGGGTGGAACGTGACGGTATCGGCCCGTAGCGGGGAGACGGAGGACGACTGGCTGGCGGATCTGGGGGTGGGGTGGTCAGGCGAACAGATCAAGGTGGGGTCGATCCGGCAGTCGGACCGGCTGGCGAAGTACAATCGGCTGCTGGCGATCGAGGATACGTTGGCGATGCCAATGGTGGCGTGGCCAAACCAAGCGGCAGGGAACGTGGCAAGGTGACAAGGCGAAATAGCAACAACGGCAGGGGAGAGGGTATGGGGGATGGTTCGGATCGTTTGGATTGGCGACGTCGATACGCCCTTTCGGCCGGCCCCGTCCCCGATCCGAACGGGTTTCAAACGTTGGCGAGACCTGTAATCGCATATATGGCCATCGCATAACGATTTCGTGGAATTCTTGTAGGAGCCCCGTGTCAGTGGTGGATGGGCACTTCATAACCGGTCAGGCAAGTTGTTGTGGGGCTTGATATAGGGAATCGAGCGAGCTGAGCTTGCTGTGAACGGTAACTGCATTTCGTTGTCCGAGAGAGCGTTCGCTCATCAGAAAGGATGCACGCATGGCAACGGTAGCAACGCAAGCCACGGCCCGTGTGCCCAAGGTCCGCCAGACGCGTCTGCTCATCGATGGCAAATGGCGCGACAGTGTCAGCGGCAAGACCTTCCCCACGATCCACCCCGCCACCGAACAGAAGATCGCGGATGTGGCCGAGGCCGACGCGGCGGACGTCGATCTGGCGGCCAAGGCGGCCCGCCGAGCCTTCGAGAGCGGCGACTGGCCGAAGATGGATGCCCGCGACCGGGGCCGGCTGCTCAACAAGCTCGCCGACCTGCTCGAACAGAACCAGGAAGAACTGGCGGCCCTGGAGACCCTCGACAACGGCAAGCCGATCACCGACAGCCGAAAGGCCGACCTACCGCTGGTCATCGACTGCTTCCGTTACTATGCGGGCTGGGCGGACAAGATCGCCGGCCAGACGATCCCGGTTCGCGGCAACTACTTCACCTACACCCGGCGCGAGCCGCTGGGCGTGGCTGGCCAGATCATCCCCTGGAACTTTCCAATGCTGATGGTCGCCTGGAAGTGGGCGCCGGCCCTCGCGGCGGGCTGCACGATCGTGTTGAAGCCGGCTGAGCAGACGCCGTTGACGGCGCTGCGGATGGGCGAACTGGCTATGGAGGCGGGGTTCCCAGCGGGCGTGATCAACATCGTGCCGGGCTACGGCCCGACGGCCGGTGCCGCCCTGGTCAAGCATCCGCAGGTGGACAAGATTGCCTTCACGGGAGAGTACCGCACGGCCCAGATCATCATGCGGGAGGCGGCTGAGACGCTCAAGCGGCTGACCTTCGAGCTGGGCGGCAAGAGCCCGAACATCATCTTCGCCGACGCCGATCTCGACGCGGCAATCGAGGGGGCGTACTTCGGCCTGTTCTTCAACCAAGGCCAGTGCTGCTGCGCGGGCAGCCGGGTGTTCGTGGAAGAGAAGGTGCACGACAAGTTCATCGAGAAGCTGGTCGCCAAGGCACGGTCCCGCAAGTTGGGCGACCCGTTCGACCCTGCTACCGAGCAGGGTCCACAGGTCGACAAGGATCAGTTCGACAAGATCCTCAAGTACATCGCCATCGGCAAGCAGCAGGGTGCCCAGTGCCTGGTGGGCGGGGAGCGGGCGCTGGAACGGGGTTACTTCGTCAAGCCGACCGTCTTCGCCGGGGTGCGCGATGAGATGAAGATCGCCACCGACGAGATCTTCGGGCCGGTCCTGAGCGTGCTGTCATTTAAGGGCGCCGATGAGATCGTTGAACGAGCCAACCGGACGTTCTACGGGCTGGCGGCGGCCGTCTGGACCCGCGACATCGCCAAGGCCCATACCATAGCCAACAAAGTCCGGGCCGGCACGGTCTGGGTCAATTGCTACGACGTCTTCGACGCCGGCGCGCCGTTCGGCGGGTTCAAGATGTCGGGCGTGGGCCGGGAACTCGGCGAAAAGGCCCTGGACAACTACACGGAATTGAAGACCGTGACTGTGAATCTGAACTCATCAACATAGTAGAGGCAACCAGCATCATGCCGCGGGGCACATGCTGGCCCCTCAGAAACCGGCCATGAATCTGGCCTGACCAATCCGTGGCTAAGGGTCTGCGGCGAGACCGTGGACCTCTTGTCTTCTTGGCTCCGCCGGCCAATACGCCTGGCTTCACCACTCCCTGACCTTTCGTCGCCAGACCCTCGGCCAAACCTCCTCCCACTCCGCCAGTTCGAGCTGAGTCTCCGGTGGCCGACGTTTCTCACGCATCTGCCATCGCTTTCCTGCCTTGCTCATCTACATCACCCCCACGTACACAGCGCTCATGCTCCCGCACGATCGTTGCCATCTTGAGCGCCTTGGCCTTGAACCGGGACGCCTTGCCAAGCCGTTGCTCAAACAGCATGTCCTTTTCTCGACGCATGCTGACCCGATCAGGAAGTTCCTTGACTCTGTCAACGGCCTTCTCGATCTCCTGGAACGAATGGCGATTAAGCATCGGCAGTGTGGCGTGCTGTCTGAGGTGCTCATACATGTGCTGATCTTTCATTATTATCACCCAAAGCCGGGAGGCGGCTCTCCGACAAGGGGAGCCGTTGAACCTCCCCTGACCAGGCCGCGAGGCCTCGGCGGTGGGACTGGACGCCGAGACTGTGCAGGAGTCCGAGTGAACGTGAATCCAGGTACTCAGCAACGGGTGAGCAACGGGTGAGGTGCGTGCTCAACGTACGCAGTGTATGATCGAGGGTTAAGGTCGCCGACGGAACGGCGACTCGTGACGCTGGAGACCGAGTTCTCATCGTTGGTGGTCGATGGCGTGCAGATGGTGGAGTTCCCATTATAGGAGGAGACCCACCATGCGCCGGATCCGGGCAGCGGCTGTTCTCTTCGTAATCGTTCTGACCACGGGCGCAGCGGCCACCGACCAGGCCACGTGGGACCTGGCGGGCATGAAGGACCCGTCACTCGAGAACTGGAGCCAGCCGACCAGGGAACGGCTGCGATCCTACCGCGTTGCCGCCGGCGGCAAGCCCGCCTCGCTCACCGTGCCGGCCTGGTGGGGCAAGGGCCTGCGTCCCGAGGAGGGCAAGATCTACGACCTGAAGATTACCTACCGCGACGACGCCACGCAACCGGTCGTCTTCCTCTCGCATGCGGGCGTGGGCAAGTACTACGCACCGGTCGAGGTCCATCGCTTCGGCGGCTCGGGCGACGGCAAGTGGAAGAGCGCCATAGTGCCCGTCTCGTGGGACCTGGTCGCTCGCATCAATGTGCCCTTCCAGGGCCTCACCGATGAGGCCCGCTTCGTCATTGAGTCCAACAAGGACCTGCCCGTCGCGACGATCGAGGTCGGTCCGGCCGCCAGGGATGCCCGCCAGCGCTACGACCGCGAGACCCGCAAGTGGATCGCCCGCGCAGGCCGACAAAATCAAACTCGCCGACCGCGGACGCAAGCAGGAGCCGATCATCCCCGAGTCGATGAAGGACCAGGTGCTGGTGCCGTACGCTCGCACGTACCTGGTGTCCCTCATGCTCAATGACGCGCCGCAGCCGGGCGAGGCCGGTGCGGCGCTCAAGATCCGGATGGCCAGGAACGAATACGAGCCGACGGCCTTCGGCGTCTACGCCAACGGCAAGGACCTGCAGGAGGTCACCTTCGCCGTCAGCGACCTGAAAGGCCCGGGCGGCGAGAAGCTTGGTTGCCAGCTGGATCTGCGGACGGCCGAGTATGCCGTGGTCAGCGGCGGCGACCGGCGCGGCGATGCCCTTCCGCGCTACCAGCTGGTCCCGCAGCGGCTCTGGCCCATGTTCCCCGTGGACATCGAGAAGGACCAGTCGCACTGGTTCTGGGTCACAGTCCGCACGCTGGGCGAACAGAGCAAGCCGGGCATCTACAAGGGCACCGTGGAGATCAGGGCCAGAGGTGCGAAGGGTCGGCTGCCCATGGAAGTCGAGGTCCTGCCTGTCACGCTGCTGACCGTGCAGCAGGCCAAATTGGAGCTGGGCGGCTGCAGCGGCCTGATCCCCGCGCAGGACCTGCAGTTCCTTGGCTGGAACAACCACACGGGCATGGACATTTGGTTCGGTGGAAGCCAGCCCCAGATGGGCGTGAAGGACGGCCAGGTCCGCTTCGACTGGACCTACATGGATGACTGGATGGCCAGCGCCGTCAGGTCCGGCATGACCCACATGATGTGGTTCCTGGGCGGCAACCCCTACGGCTTCCCCGACACCCTCAACTGCGAGCGCGATCTCTACCGGGCCGGCGGGGCCAACGGGCAGGAGAGGAATCAGCTTCCGCCGCGAGTTTCTCGACAAGACCAACGCGAGCCCGGAGAAAGTCATCCCCGAGGTCCGTGAACGCTACGTCGAGTTTGTCCGGCAGCTCGCACAACATGCGAAGACCGCAAACTGGCCGCAGCGGATCATCCTGCACCCGTTCGACGAGCCGGCCAAGTACGTCGAGAAGCAAGTCCAGGAGAACGCATATCACAAGGTCATCGGGTCAGGACCCTGGATTAAGACGCACTTCCAGGACGCCTGCGCGCTGATCCACGAGGGAGCCAAGGGCCACGACAACATCCTGACCGGCGGCGACATGCACATCGCCGCCCCGTGCCTGGCTTTGCTCAAGGACGTGGACGTCTTCTGCACTAACGCCATCCACGAAGACGCGCAGCTGCCGGACAAGGTCCGCGCGGTGGGCGTGCAGTTCTGGCAGTACAGGGGCACCGGCGACCACGCGCCGGCGCACCAGGCCCGCTTCACCTTCGGCTTCTTCTTCGGCGCCTATGACAGCCGGGGCTCCCTGATCTGGGCCTATGACTCGACGAACCGTTTCGACACGAGCAACCCGGGTGGCGGCCAGTGGGGCTACGGCTGGTATGCCCCAGCCACGGCCTCCCGTCGTACGGGAGTTGAGCGCGGCGTAGACGGCGCCCGGCACGACCATTCCTCCGATGGCCGCAATCGCAGGCAAGAGGGCCTTGTGAAGCCCAGCTGAGTTCTCCGGCGAGCAACTCACGCTTGATCTCAAGGCCCACAAGGAGAAAGAACACCGCCATCAGGCCCTCGTTGATCCAGTGCTCCAGGGAATGGTGCAGTTCCCAACGTCCGACGCACAGGCCCAGAGGGATCTCCTTCAGGTGAGAATCAGCTCGACGCCCAGGGGGGATTCGCCCATCCGAGGGCCAGCCCCGCGGCAAGCAACAGGATGGCCCCGCCGACGCTCTCGCTCCGGATGAACTCCTGGAGCGGGGTCAGAAGCCTGGAGAGCGACGACTCCGTTGGCGTGACGTTCACGCGAGGCTCCCTGAGGCCATCGTCATTGTGCAACTGGATTCTCCACACCCTGCGCGATAGTGTCGCGGATGAGTATCTCGGCCGGGATCGCGTCTGCCTCTTGGGGGAGACGCTTGCCTAGCAAGACGGCTCTCTGTAGCCATGTCAGTCCATCCTCCGGCTTTTTCGGAATGACGTGGTATTCCACGCGGACGTCCCGGCCCGAGAAGCTTATCACAAAATAGTTTAACCGATAGGACGGGACATACACCGCCGGCAGCATGCCGATACGCGGCGTCACCCGTTCCATCCTTTTCAGCCACGTGCCGGTGTTGATCACGTACCGGCCATTCAGTTCTCGCACGGAAACGGCGTGCGTATGGCCGTAAGTATAGGCGGCCACCGTCGGGTCAGCATCGAATGCCCTTTTGGCTGCATCGACGTAGCTGCGGTCCTTGCTCTCCTTCAGGTCCTCCGCGACATCAATGCCGTAGCGATAGAGCGTTGCTCTTACATCGCGCACCATCAGGTACGCCGGGATCGCCAGGACCAGCAGGAAGAGGATCACGGTACCGTTGACCCATACTACCGCGTCGATCAGCCGGCCCGGCATCCCCAGGCGGCGTTTGAACTCGGCATGGAATACTCTCGTGGGCAAGATGCGGACCTTCTCCATTGCCCGGCCAGCCACCACGATCACACTCAACGTGAACAGGAGCAGAAACGGCAGCAGGCACCACCGCAGGACCATCCCCATCTCCCGGTAGAAGTAATCGGACAAGACCCATTCCGGGATCGCTTCCGTAGGGTATACTGACTCCAGATCGCCAAGCCATGGGGTCCTGGCGAGTTCGGCCCCCGCCCAGAGGCGGCCACCACGCCGTTAGTGATAAAGTAACCCGCAGGTTGGCCGTAGGGGTTGCCCCAGTCGGGAAACGCATTGGCTTCGTCGTGCTGGTTGCCGTGCTCGATCCAGATACGGCGGCCGGCCACGAGCCGCTCGATGTGCACGCTGGTATCGAGGCAAATGCCGTACTTTGCGAGGGTCTCGCCGCGGGCGCAGTCAGCGCACCAGGTCGTAGTCGTGGTTCCCCGCTATCAGAGTAATTCGGATCCGCTGAAGCCGCGCGTCTGACCTCGCTGTCGGTGAGAACGATAGACCGCCTGGTATCCTCGGGTCGATTCCCGAAACCAGTTAAACTTGGTCGGGTCCTCTTCCGTCGCGATGAACTGGAAAGATGGATCCGCGCTGGCTGTCCGGAACAGGGCCGGGGATAGGTGGCCGGGCCCCCGCTTGCGCCAGCCTACGTCGGCAGGTTCCGTCTAACAGAGACATGGTTCCAGGGCGGCATGTATAACGCTGAAGGAGAGAACCCGTGACATGAACAAGCCAGTTGTCGAAGCCCAGCGACCCAAAACACGGAACGCCGAAGCCAGGGGGGGGTTACGCAGTACAAACGGGCACAGGTCGCGGCAAACGAGAACCGATATCCGACCAGTTCACACGGAAGATGGACACAGCCAGAAGACCGCCAAGGCGATCGGCCAGAAGATAGGACTGGCCCCTCTATACGGTATTCGCTGTTGCGCGAGCATGCTCGGTGCGCTATACTGAGCAAGATGCATAAGGATGCAAAACCATGAAGGATCCGCGAGTATTCAAAAAACGTACGTCGAAACCGATCCCGGCAGCTGCTGAGCTGATCAAACACAGGGGCTGTCGATGCGCTCGCTGGATGAGCCGAGGAAAAACATATACCGTCCCGCTGAATGACAAGGGCACTCGGCTGGTATACGAATCGGACGAATGGTATGTCGGGTTCGAAGACGCGGCTGGCAACTGGCAAGAGGTCAAAGGCTACACCGATAAGACTGCAACCGATGCACTCAAGGTAAAGCTGGTGAAACGAGCGGAACGTGGACAGGTCGGTCTGACTGATCCCCTCGAAGACCAGCGGACGCGGCCGTTGACTGAACACCTCGCCGATTTCGAGCGGTACTTGGCTGACAAGAACAACACGCCCGAACACGTCGACTTGACGGTACAGCGTGTCCGATCTGTCCTCAACGGGATCAAGGCCACTGTGGTCACCGAGATATCGGCCGGCCAGGTCGCGGAGTACCTGGCTGAACTCAGGAGCAAAGGCCTGCCTCGCAAGGCAAGCGACGAGTCGTCCGAAGATTCTGAAAGGCAGCCCGTGCCGTTGAGTATCGGGTCTTCAAACCACTACTTTCGTGCACTCCGGTCCTCTTGCCGGTGGATGGTCAAGGACCATAGGACCTCGGAGAATCCGATTCAAGGCCTTTCAGCGATCAAGAAGTCCGACAAGGACACACGGCGGAAGAGACGCCCGCTGACCGATGCGGAGATGGCAAGACTCGTCAACGCGGCGGAGGCTTCGTCCGATTCCTTCCGTGGTCTTGCCGGCAAGGACAGGGCCTTGTTGTACATCCTGGCCGCGAACACAGGCCTAAGGGCCTCGGAGCTGGCTTCACTGACGCCGACCTCTTTCGACTTCAGCCATGAGCCAGCGACGGTACGCGTCCTCGGGGCGTACACCAAGAACAAAGAGGAGGCTTTTCTGCCACTACGGGCGGACGTAGCCTCGGGCGTGCGGGCCTGGATCGGGGACCGTCCTTCTAGTTGCCTGCTGTGGCCTGGCACCTGGAGTCTCAAGGCTTCGGCCAAAATGATCCGCAAGGATCTGAAGGTTGCGGGCATCGAGTACGAGGACGCTGCCGGGCGGTTTGCCGACTTTCACTCTCTGAGACACACGTACGCGTCGAACCTCGCCCGAGGGGGCGTGCATCCCCGAGTGGCCATGGAGCTGATGCGGCACAAGAAACTCGAGCTGACTCTCGGCATTTACACCCACACGTTCCACGGCGATCTCGCGAAGGCTCTGGACACGCTGCCGGCCATCCCCACGGCCGCGCCGGTCAAGACCGAGGCCCTGGCCGCAACTGGTACCGACGAAGCGGCTGCGCCAGTACGCGCTCCAGTGCGCGCCCAGTACGCGCCGGAACCCGACTTGCAGGGTCTAAACGTGACGGAGGCTGACGAGGCTTGGCGAAAGTCGAATGGCGCAGCCGATGCTCAGAGAACGAATCGTAAGTCCTTGCCGTTGGCTAAGATAGGCAAGGCCTGTCTTAACGTGACAGGCCCTGACCAACCAACGGGGTCGACGGGGATCGAACCCGCAACCACCGGATCGACAATCCAGTGCTGCCACCGTAAACCATTGTTATGTCAGCAGTTACATGGACCAAAATGGCCAGAAATGGCGTTTTCAAGTGGTTTACAAGTCACTCAGGAACAGCTAACAACTGATCGCCATGTGGCGACTGACCAACTGAGTGACCAACTAGGGCGCCTGGAAGGCCGGCGAGCGAATGGTCGATGCTGCCGCAATTGCAGCGAATTTTGGAGCGGTTATTAGCAACCGGTGACAGCCTATTCCACCGGGCATGGTGCCAGCTTGGCCTCGGATGCCTTCATCCCGCCGTACTGCTCCCGCCAGCGGTGGAAGGTGGCCTCGCCTACCTCCAACTTCTGGCAGACCTGGGCGATCATGGTCCCTGTGGCCAGCATTGCATCGGCCTCACACAACTTGCCGACGATCTGCTCGGGGCTGTGCCGCTTCCTCTTCAATCAGAGCCTCCTGCCCGGCTCAACCAGGGCCATTGAGACTCTCATAACCGATGGATCAACTTTGGGGGAGCAGGTCAGATCACCTCAGAGCCTCGCTGCAAATCACACGTACAACCGGATGGTCGTCCGCCAAAGAACCAGCCTCCCCTTTTTCGGCCATGCCGTACTGGTGATAGATAGTTGCCAAGGAATATAACAGCTGTTCGCTGCAGACTCCATTTCGCCTCAGCATGCCCAGTTGTTGGGCGACAATTAGAATTCCCTGTCAGCGACAATTAAAACTCCCTGGCTTTTGAGAGGTGGTCGGCTATTCAGGGTTCCTTCGAAAAGGAGCCTGGATGGTCACAGACCAGCAAGTCAGGAGGTTACATAGGTTGTTACAGACAGAGGACTCACAGGTGGTGGCAGCGGCGAAGGCGGGGATGGACGTGACGACCGCACGGAAGTATCGGCGGCTGATGCGGTTGCCCGGCGAGATCGCAGACTGCTCACACGTGGCGGACGCGGGGCGACCCCTTCGCGGAGGTTTGGGACGAGGTTCCGCCAGGAACTGGCGGTCAATCCGGGGCTGCAGGCCAAGGTGCTGTTCCAGGCGTTGCAGCGGAGGCATCCAGGTAGGTTCCAGGATGGGCAGTTGCGGTCGTTTCAGCGCGGGATCAAGACCTGGCGGGCGCTGGAAGGACCGCCGCGGGAGGTGTTCTTCGCCCAGGTGCACGAGCCGGGCCGACTCTGCCAGTCGGACTTCACCCACCTGTCGGAGCTGGGCATTACGATCGCCGGCCAGCCGTTCGACCACATGATTTACCACTTCGTGTTGACGTACTCGAACTGGGAGCACGGCACGGTCTGCTTCTCGGAGAGCTATGAGAGCCTCTCGCAAGGCCTGCAGGACGCCCTGTGGGCCTTGGGCGGAGTCCCGGCCGAGCATCGAACGGATCGGTTGTCGGCGGCGGTGCATAACCTGTCCCGGTTCCTGGAGGCGGGATCGCGTAGCGAGCCGGAGTTCACGCGGCGCTACCAGGGGTTGCTGGATCATTACGGGCTGCTGGGGCAGCGGATTCAGGCCGGCAAGGCCAACGAGAACGGCGATGTGGAGCAGCGTCATCACCGCTTCAAGCAGAGCTCTGGAGCAGGCCCTGCTGCTGCGCGACGGCCGGGACTTTGCCAGCCGGGAACTCTATGAGGCCTTCCTGGGCGAGTTGTTTGAGCAGCTCAACGCCGGGCGGCGGTCGCGGTTGGCGGAGGAACAGGCCCTCCTGCGCGACCTGCCGGATCGGCGGCTGGAAATGCCCAGCGGCTGGATGTGAAGGTCGATACCGGCAGCCTGATCCATGTGGATCGCAACATCTACTCGGTGGACAGCCGGCTGATCGGGGAGAAGGTGGAAGTCCGGCTCTATGCGGAGCACCTGGAGATCTGGTACGCCCAGCGGCTCATCGAGCGGTTGGGGCGGCTTCGCGGCCGGCAGCGGCACCAGGTCTCGTACCGGCACATCATCGACTGGCTGGTCCGCAAGCCCGGGGCCTTCGAACAGTACCGCTATCGGGAGGACCTGTTCCCCACGAGCCGGTTCCGGATGGCATACGACCACCTGAAAGACACGCAGGCCGAGCGTGGGGTCAAGACGTACCTGCGGATCCTGTACCTGGCGGCTCGCCAGACACAGGACGGGGTGGATGAGGCGTTGCGGCACCTGTTGCAGGAAGGTCAGCCGATCTGTCTGGAGGCGGTGGAAGCCTTGGTGGACCGCCGGGAGGCGATCCCGCCGGTCACGCAGGTCCGAATCGAGCCGGTGGACCTGGCTGCGTATGACGCCTTGATGATCGGCCAGGAGGTGACCGTATGAAACCTCCCGAGCAAGAGAAGGCCACTCTGGAAGCCTGCCTGCGGGAACTGCACCTGCCGACGATCCGGGAGTGCTTTGAGGAACTGGCCCGGCAGGCGGAACAGGAGACCCTCGACTACGAGCAGTTCCTGCTGACGCTGGTCCAACGCGAGTGCCAGGTTCGCCGGCAACACCGGCTTGAGCGATGCCTGCGGGAGTCGCGATTGCCGGCGGAGAAGAATCTGGCCGGCTTCGACCTGAAGCGGCTGCCGGCCAAGGTCACCCGGCAGGTGCGGACGCTGCTGGAAGGCAGACTTCGTGGATCGCCGGGAGAACGTATTGGTCTTCGGCAGCGTCGGCGGTGGCAAGACGCACCTTTTGTGCGCGTTGGCGCAGGAGTTGATTCGCCAGGGCCGCAAGGTGTACTTCAGCACGTGCAGTCGGCTGGTGCAGGACCTGCTGGCGGCCAAGCGGGATCTGAAACTCAGTCGGTTGATCCAGAAGCTGGGCCGCTACGAAGCGGTGCTGATCGACGACCTGGGATACGTCCAGCAGAGCCGGGAAGAGATGGAGGTGCTATTCACCCTGCTAGCCGAGCGGTACGAGCGGGGCAGCGTGATGATCACCAGCAACCTGCCGTTCTCGAAGTGGGAGGCGATCTTCAAGGACCCGATGACCACGGCCGCGGCAATCGACCGGCTGGTGCACCATTGCGTGATCCTGGAACTGAACGTCCCAAGTTATCGGATCGAGCAGGCCAAAAAGAACCGGCCCGACGCCACCGACCCCTCCCCCGAGTGACGACCGGCCGGGCACTCTGACAATCTCACAGCAATTCACAGGAACTCACAGGCAGTTACAAAGAAAGAAAAAGGAGCAAAAAGAAAGAAACCAACAACCACGACCACGGCGGCGGAATCGGGAGATCTAATTGTCGTTGAAGAGGAAGGATAATTGTCGCTTGACAGGCTTATGTTGTACCCCCGGTAGAGTCGGCCGATCGGGGTCACCTCATGGGTAGCGCCGTCGAAGGCGATAATCCACCAGGTGAGAAAGAACAGCCCGAGTCCCCAGATGATCCCGGATGCAAGGGCAAAAGCCTTTACGTTGAGTTTCATTTGTCGGTCCTCGCGTGCTCACGACAAAGCCGTCCCTGTCTCCATCAAATTCCCGAAGATGGCAGGGCTCAAACGGCGCGTCTACGGGATTATAGAACCGATTGGCTGGATAGGCGGACGGGCGGTAGTCGGTCAGACGCCGCGGATTTCCTTGAGCCGACTGTAGTAGGCCGCCAGCACATCCCGGCGGGAGAGCAGGCCTTTGAAGCATCCGTTCTCATCAACAACGGGTATCTCATCCTGGCTGCTGCGCTGGAGGGCCTCCAGGGCCGTGTTCAGATTGTCCGTCGGATGGATATGGACGCCGTGCTCGGCCAGATCCTCGGCGATGATCAAGCCGGCGGTGATCAGTTCGGGCGACACATTGCTCAGCAGGTCGAGCGAGATCGCACCGACATAGCGGCTGGTATCCTCGACCACCGGGAAGATCGATTGGCGAGTCCTGGCAATCAGGCCCGACAGTTCGGCCAGCGTCGTCGTGGGTCGCACGGTGGCAATGTGGTCAGGTGAATTCAGGACATCCAGAACAGCGACGTTCTCCAGGACATCCACTACGTATGTGCCGCGGTGGGCCGGGCTGGCGAAGCGGTTAGCAACCTGCTTCACGTAGATGCTCCATCGGCGACTGCTGAACATGTAGGCCACCGCGATCGCCAGCATCGCCGGAACCAGCAGGGAGTACCCACCCGTCATCTCGCTGATGAGCACCAGCGAGGCGATGGGTGTCTTGGCCGCTGTCGAGAAGAACGCCGCCATCCCCACCAGTACGAAAGCTGCCGGATTCGGGAAGAACACGGGGTTGTAGGCATGGAGAGTGTAACCGATCGCTCCGCCGGCCAGGCCACCGATGACAAGGGATGGAGCGAACACGCCGCCGCTGCCTCCCGAACCGATGGTCAGGGATGTTGCGACGATCTTGAGCAGAGCGATGGTAATCATCAGCCGGATGGTCAGATGGCCGTCCATGGCCTGCTGCACCCAGCCGTAGCCGACGCCCAGGACCTGCGGATACCGCAGCGCGATCAGGCCCACGAGTAGCCCGCCGATGGCCGGCACGACATGCCGTGGCAGTGGGACCTTGTGAAACAGGCCGCGCATCCCGTAGAAGACCCAGATGTAGAGCATGCTCAAAGGGATCATGGCGATGCCCAGCACGAAGAACAGTGGCAGCTGCCGCATGTCGAACGCCAGTGCCTGGTCGACGTTGAAGATCGGGGCCGAGCCCAGCCCCGCCAGTGTCGAGTAAACAGCGTAAGAGATAACCGATGTGAGGATGCCGGGCATGAGGGTCGAGTGTTCGTAGTCAGTCTCACTGTACAGGACTGATGCCCCGAAAAGTGCTCCGCCCAGCGGGGCGCGAAAGACCGCCCCGATGCCCGCTCCCGCGCCGATGATCAGCATCTGACGGACCTCGCTAGGCGGACGGTGTAGCAGCTGGCCCAGTACCGAGCCGAAGCCGCCACCGATCTGGGCGATTGGGCCCTCACGACCTGCCGAGCCGCCCGAACCGATGGTCAGGGCAGACGCGATTGTCTTAACAACCGGAACGATGGGTCGGATACGTCCTTGCTTGTTGTGGAACGCGTCGATCACCGCGTCCGTGCCGTGCCCCTCGGCCTCAGGGGCCAGGCTGAATACGAGCAACCCGCTGAGCAGGCCGCCAAGCGTCGGGAGCAGCACGAGCATCCACTGACGCACAGCAAGCCCCGTCGGGTGGGCCGCTCCTTCCGCGCCAGCGTGCGGCGGATAATAGTTGGCCAGCCGCCCCAGCAACATCACGTCAGCCAGATTGAGAATCCAGGTGAAGGCCAAGGCACCGAGGCCAGCCACGACGCCGATGGCAAGGCAGTACAGCGCCCACCGCACCAGCTCATGTGTCTGAATGTCCAGCAGAAGGCGCCTGATTCTTTGTGCCGAGGGAAAACCGGTCCGTTGTCGGCCAGACGAGTTATTTTCCATGTCGATCCGTCACTTGCTCCAGCAAATATGCAGACGCTCTGTAACCATCCAGCATGGGCGTTTGACCCAGGGAACCAGCTGCAGGGCTTCATCAGATGCCCTCCGCAGCACAGTCGATGGATGCCCAAGCCACGAAACTAAAGAATATATGCGCCGGCCGTCTCGGATGCGAGCTGCACCGTGCATCTTTCCGCGACATCTAGCAGCGAAAAAGGGTGCGGTCCTGCCAAGGCAGTCAGGAATTGCATGCGTCCCATTCCACCGTGGATGGGACAGTCGTGGTAGCAACCAGGTGACGCTTCCGGGCGGGCTGGGGAGACGTGTTTGATTTCCAGGCATAGAAAGCAATAGGTGGCCTGTGCGACGCCGCTGCACCGCAGCTATGGCATCCACAAAGTTTCTGACGGATTGGAGGTGAGCGATGTTGATGGAATCCGGAAGGAACATACCTGCACAATCGGGGAAGTCCCCGTCTTCCCGCAGAACAGCCCTGCAATCCATCGTAGAGCAGCTCTGCCAAAACCACGGGGCGGAGGCGATCCAGCTGTTCGCGGCAGCCGTGACGGACGGAACTGTTCCCGCAGGCGTGAAGCTGCAGAGATGGCTTACGGGCCAGATTGGTCGGCAGGCCACAGCCAAATTGATCCATGCCTACGCTAAGCAACCCTGTTTTGGTTGCAACAGGGGGCTGGAGACGTGCGAGTCATGTGAGGGACAAGGCCGTTGGAAGGATGGCACGATCTGCGACAGGTGCATCGGCATGGGCCTGGAGCACTGCGGATTCTGCAATGGAACCGGCCTGATCACCTATAACGCGATCCCGGCCGACCTTCGTATCTCGGCGATGTTTGACAGGGTGGATCGCGCCGTCCGCCGCCTGAGGGCTCTTCTGGAACTCCCCCTGCCTGACATCGGGAGGAATTCGCCGCAGGATGTGCTCAGGCAGTCCACACAGACATCTCCCGATTTGGACAGATGGCTCGGGGTTCTTGAGAACGCGCTGCTGCTGGCAAAGGAAGAAGTCGAGGCCAGGCCAGGTGCTAGGGCCGAACTGGTCGACATCATGCGAACGACTCTGCAAACGGCGGCGGCCGGCACGCTGCGGATGCGGGAGATAATCAAGTGCATGGCTCATTCAGCAGAAAGCGGGCCACAGATCACGCAACCCGGGGGCCCTCGCGGACTGGACATGAGAAAGGCGGCCCTATTCAAATCGCGGCTGGAGTCAAGCAGAGGCTTTGCAGGCACTGCGTTGGACCGCCCATTTCTCAGCAAAGCGCTGAACAGAGTGTTGCGGCGGCAGTCGCAACAGAGCAAGGGCACAACCAGACCGGCGAGGCAGACTCTGTCCTCAGGTTGAGACGCACCAACCGGAAATGAGACTCATCCTCGTCTACCCTTTGTGCAAGGTAAGTTGTGCACTCCATCTTATGAACTCCGTAGATGGCGCCACTTCGGTTGACTGCGACGCGCGGGAGCGATAGAAAAGGAAAGGGACTTCAGCCCATACGTAGAATGCGAGCGGAAGTCCTGAGGGTGCGGCAGGCATTGCTGCCGTAGGACTTCGGATGGTCGGGCCGCCATCCGGTTGGTCGCTTTGCGCGATTGCCGGAGGCTACGAATGAAGGTACCCGAGAAGGAAGTCCTTCCAAACCAAGACACTGCGAGCGGCTGCTTGGTCCGGCTCCTATGGATGCTTCTGGGCAATATCGTGCTAGCGGCCTCGGCGATGTCGATCTCCCATCGTACCACGTTCTTCTCCGGGGCGGATCTTGTGTTCTGGGTCACTGTCGTCACTATCATCTGGCTTCGCTATATCGATATCGCCCGGTTCCACGGCCAGACGGTCACAGGGGCTCCTGCCAACATGTCTCAATGGCGCCGGTACTGTGTATTGATGGCTGCCGTGGCATTCGCTATATGGATTATTGCGCACGCTTGTGCCTGGAAGGCTTCTGTCCCGTAGGAATGTCCAGAGGATGTTAACGAAATGCCCACGCCAGATACGAACGGGTTGAGTAAACGCCAACGACTGCCCCGAACCATGCGTTCTCTGCTGGTGTTGTTACTTCTGGTTACGCTCGTGCCGGTGCTATTGGTCCAGGTGGTGATTTACCGGAAGTGGATGCAGACGCGATACCAGGCGGAGATCCAGACCAATCAGGAGATCGCGCGCGCCGGGGCGGCTACATTCGAGGCCTACGTGCGGGATGTGGCACGCCAGGAGGGGGCCGTCGGAACGGCCGTGATTGCACTGCACCCACCCGCGAACCAACAAGCCAACGAATACCTCGCTTCCAGCGCCGCGGAGTATCCGTCTGTACGAGCTTTTCACTGGACAGACATGCAAGGACGGGTCTTGGAGTCGAGCAACCCCGGCGTAATAGGACGCTCCATCAAGGATCAGACTTACTTCCGGCAGGCACTGACAGCACCCCGATGGGTCACCAGCGACCTTCTGCCAACCGGCCTGACCGGCGGCCCTACGTTTATGGTCGCCCGGTGCATCCGCAACGCAATCGGCCAGCCCGAAGGAGTCATGGTTGCATCCGTAAACCTGCAGAGACTCGAAGATGTGGCGTTGAATTTCGAGCGACTCAAGGGCGGCGTCGTGATGATCCTGGACCGTACGGGCCACGTGGTCTGCAGCTATCCAGCGACCACCCCCGTCTGGGAGCAACAAACTTCGGAAGGCAACGCGTTTGTAACTGCCGCCCTGTCCGGCAAGGAGGCCACGGGCAAAGTCGAATACACCGATGGCCGGCAATGGGCTGTCGCGTATTCCCCCATCAGCGGCCTGGGCTGGGCGGCCGGGGCAGGTCGGGCCATGAGCCTCGTGATGGCCCCCGTCTGGAACGATATGCAGACCACCAGCCTGGCCACGCTGGCGGCCATCCTGGGTTCAGCCGTGGTCGCCCTCCTGGTCAATCATCGAATCAACGCGGGTATGGCGGGCCTGCATGACTATGTCAGCGCCCTCGGCCGTAGCGAGTCCGATCATCAACCCGCCGTTGCAGGTATTGCCGAACTTAATGAATTGGCCGGCGCCTTCGGCCGTATGGCTGCGAATCTCCGCAATTCCCAAGACCAGACCCGGCAGAGCTTGGATCGCGTCAGGATACTGAACGAGACCCTGGAAGAGCGCGTGGCGGAACGAACAGCCATAGCTGAGCAACGGGCTGACCAGCTGCGCCGGCTGGCCTCGCAGCTGACCCAGGTGGAACAGCGGGAGCGACGGCGGCTGGCGGAGGTCCTGCACGATCACCTGCAGCAGCTGCTCGTGGGGGCCAAGCTGAATCTCGCCGGCCTTCAGGCGGAATTTCCCGACGCAGCGGGTGGCCCAATCCTACGGCAGGTCAATGACCTGCTTGGCGAGTCGATCTCCGTCTCTCGATCACTCACGGCCGAGCTGAGCCCCCCGGTTCTGTACGACCAAGGCCTTGCCCAGGCACTGCAATGGCTGTCCCGCCGGGCCCAGGAGCAGCATGGCCTGTGCGTAACGGTCCATGCCGACCCCAGTGCCAATCCTGTCGATGAGGATGCCCGCATATTGCTTTTCCAGGCGGTACGCGAGTTGCTGTTTAACATCGTCAAGCATGCTCACACGGATCATGCCACTGTGGAGATGCGTCGACTTGATGATGACCGGCTACAGATCGTAGTCAAGGACGAGGGCGTCGGCTTTGACCCGACGAACCGTCCCAAAAGCAGGGATTCGGGCGGCTTCGGTCTGTTCAGCATTCGCGAGAGACTTCAGTACCTCGGCGGACAGATGCAGATGAGTAGTACACCTGGCCGCGGAACGCGCGTGGAGGTAGTTGCGCCGCTTCACCCGGCCGCGGACTCATGTAGCCTCCAGCCTGAGCCAGTGCATGCGGCGCCGCACGGGGATCAGCATGCCAACAGGCCGGCCGAGGCCCTCTCGCCGCCTATCAGTCCTCTCTCGATCCGCGTCCTTCTGGCGGACGATCACGAGGTGGTCCGTAACGGGCTCGTCCGTTTGCTGCAGATGCAGCCGGACATTGAGGTAGTTGGCCAGGCATCCGACGGCCGGCAGGCCGTGGATCTGGCGTTGGAGGTCCGGCCGGACGTTGTCCTGATGGATGTCAGCATGCCGCGGATGAATGGCGTGGAGGCCGCACAGCGAATTGCGGCTGAGCTGCCAGACGTTCGAATCATTGGTCTGTCCATGCATGAGGAAGAGGACATGGCCACGGCGATGTGCAGCGCGGGAGCGACGGCCTACTTGGCCAAGTCTTGCGCCGGAGGCTCTGCTTGCCGCCATTCGCAACGGCTCAGATCTTACAAAAGCCGAGAGTTGATGGCGGATGAATACTGCGGTCAGAAACGCGTGGCGAGCCCGATTGGCGAGATGGAAACGGAGGCGAGCCGATCTCACAGATGCAGCTGTGCCGCTTCTTCATCGGGAGCCTCGATACGCGGCAATCAAGAGCCATCTGAATGCGTTCTACCCTCTGGAATGCGATGGATGTGGATCGCATAATCTGATTGCTGATAGCGTCAATGGCGATATGCAGGGGCCGCTTGTAGAGTCTCAGCGCAGCTCTGGAGCCGGTTGCGATGTGACCGCCCTGCGGGCGGTCGAAAGCGGCCGGGCCGCGCCCCAATAGCGACTGGAGACTTCGGAAAGGGTCGGCGGCAAGGCCGGAAGGCGTGCCGGCTGTGGAATGGCCAGCGGATGGCTGGTTCTGCGCGTACCGCCAGCGCGGCCGCATCCGATGACTGGCTCACTGGACCGCGTCTCAGCCGGTCATTCGTTCCGCCAGGGCCTTTTGCACGTGGCCCAGTCGCAGTTTGCCCAGGGTTCCTTCCCGACGCGGGCTGGCCGCCAGGAGTGTCGCGAAGCCCGCATGCACCACCATCACCGTGGCGATCAGGGCATGGAACCGCCGGGCTCCGGTCACGTTCCCATCATCCAGCCCCCAGAAGAGCTTCACGCGGGCATTGACCCGCTCCACGGAGGTGCGGCCCTTGTAGAGCCGCTCGAACTTCTTGGTTGCCCGGGGAATCGGCGGGAACCGCCGCAGGTCGATCGCGCAAGCCACTCGTACCGTCTTGCCGTAGTCCTTGCCGGCGTTGCACAGCCCCTCGCTGGGGCACGGCCAGCCCTCGTGCCGGGCCGGACAGCGGTACTTGATCGTCTTGCGCTGTGGCTCATGGCCAATGTAGGCCATCTTGTGCCGCACCGGCGGCTCGCTGTGCCGGTCATAGCAGTACACCGTCCCGGCCTCATCGTAGGTGATGTTGCTGGTCCCATCGTGCCCGGGCAGCATTTCTTCGGTGTGATCCTTCCAGAGACTGCGGTTCTGGATCACGGGCCGGATTCCCTCCTTGTCCAGCATCTTATGCACATCCCGACTGTCGGCCGCCTTGTCATAGGCCGTGGTCTGGATGCGACCTTCCGGCAGATTCGCCTTGGCCTGTTCGATCAACGCCGGCAGCGTACCCCCATCGTCGATGTGGGCACTGGTCGTACGGTAGGCCAGGATCAACTCGTGCCGGGCATCCACCAGCAGATGCAACTTGTAGCCGAACCATTCGACGATCTGGGTGACCTTGCCTTGCTCGTCGGTATACTCCTGCGCCCCCCGGTCGGCTGGGGCAAGCCTTCGGCCACTTCCTCGGTCGCCTCCGCCTTGCGGCGAGCGTGCAGGGCGGTGGCATCGCCGGCGGTGTGTTTGCCCAGGTCGTCCACCACACAGGCCAGTCGCTGGATCATCCGGTCAAAGACACCACGCAACTGCGACCGGTGGGGCTCTTGGCCCAGCACATCCAGGAACCGGGAGATATTCCACTTCTCGGGCACACCGGCTTCCTCCGTAATGCCGATCAGGTGTCGCAGTCCCTCGTTGCGTCGCAACTCTGCCAGGCAGGCCTCATAACTGGCATGCCGCAACGCAATCGTCAGCAGCACCACGCCCCAGAGGACGTGAACGGGATAGTCGTTGCGACCGCGGCCGCGGTGCTGACGCAACCCCTCCAGGAGAGCCGCATCCGGGATAGCGGCCAGCAGTTGCTTGAGCGTCTGCAGGCTGGGACTGTCTTCCAGGCATCCCCAGGCAAACAGCGGTTCGGTCATCGCGATGTGCATGAGCAACCCTCCTTGGCTTCGCAGGGCTCCATTGTACACCGCAACCGATCCCCGCACCAGGGGTCCGGTGGTCGAAAAATCCACAAGAGAATCGTCCCGATTGCCCTGGCAGGTCGCAAGACACCTTGTCTGCGGGGAAGACGCTTTGCCCCCTCCGTCCAACGCACTCACACAAATGAAGTTCCACACATCGCAACCGCCTCGCAGCTCTGTGTTTTGTCTTGACATGAACCTGGCTTTTGCCCTATACATGGATAACCATCTTTGGATGACTGCCGTTTCAGACACAATTAGATGCATAAGAGTTCGACAGGGAGTCCTGTCGGAGGATGTGGGGGTGGTCGGGCCGCCACCCGGTCAATCAGAGTGCGATTGACGAAGGTCGGTTATGTCCAAACGCAAAAAGGTAGTGTGGGGGCCGGCAATAGCGCCGCCATCAAGTTCTACGAGCGATGCGGATTCTCGCTGGCGCTGACACGCCTTCATCACGGCCGGCCCATGAATGTCTACACGCTCGACTTGCAGGGGGAGCGGAACCAATCTCTCGCTAATCCTCACATGGGCATGCCCTCGCAATCCCGACCAACGGTGGTCATGAACCAGTCCTCTTCTGAATCCGGTACGGGACCACCGCACCGACGCCAGCCCTCGTGACTACGTAAGCGGATGCATCGTCGATCGCGGCCAATGATTCGATGGCACGAGTGCGCCGGTTTCTTGGTATAGGCTGCTTGCCAGCCGACAGCAAAGAAGGGAGAGGCGTGGGATGAACGGCCGGGCAGTTATCAGTATCATCGCGATACTGGCCAGGGCGATATGGATGAGTGTCCGTGCGCCCGGTGGTAGCCGTCCTCCCCGCAAACCCGGTCTTGCATCGAGAACCATGTTTTCACCTGTACGTACATAATGTTTAGGATAGCGATGAACCTGAAAACTACTGCAATGCTCCGATCCATAAAGAACACAATGAGTTTGCACACCGTTGTCCTTGCTTCCCTGGTTCTGATGTCGTCAGCACGTAGCTATGCCTCGTTGTCACTAAAGCCGTCCCGTGTGTTAGTGCTGGCCGATGCGAGAGCCAGGGATGGCCATGTCTTCCGCGATGCAGGAGAACTGGGCGACGCCCTCGGGCTGCTCGCTCTCTGGGGAGTTCCGTACGATATATTGCGCCTGGATACCAAGGTGTTTCGCGAGGAGAGTTTGGTTGACGCGGCAGGTCAGCCCCTCTACGGCGTCATTCTTTGGGACGTTCGCAGCGATCTGCTTCCCCGGCCGTTCCACGAGGACTCCGTCCTGCGTGACGCTTGCCTCAAACACCATATCAGCCTGATAGCTTTGGGCGGACGGATCGATGTCCCATCTGTCCAGGACATTCTGGGTTTGCGCGTCCACGGCTCGGGGGCGTACACGGCCCCTCTCGCTCCGGGGGACTTGGCGCATTTCATCACGCGAGGCGAATTGCCGCTGCCCGCTTTGGCGGATGAGCCATGGTGCACTGACGGACCGGCTGTCGAGCCGACTGGACCGGACACCAAAGTCCTGCTGCGCGCGGGCGATCAGCCGCTGCTGACGGCCAGGACGCTGGACGCCGGCAGCAACACCCGGGCCGTCTGGATAGGGGGAGACGCCAGTCGTCTGCTCCATGGCGGCTCGGGGCTGGGCATCCGCCTGTTCCAAAGGTCGCTCGTTTGGGCAGTCGGTGCCCTTGTCGTCCATGACTACAACAACACGCTGATGCTTCGCATGGACGACCCCGGCACGGCCCAGTCCAGCTACCTGCGGGGGTGGAACTATCCCAGCCTGTCCGATTCTCTCATCCGGCAGAAGATCTTGACGCCGTTGCGTGAACATCACGCCCGGCTGGACGCCTTCTGTTGTCCCGGGTATGTCGATGCCAAGACCCACACGATCCTTCATTCCGAGCAGGTCGACCAGGTCGATGCCTTTGGCGACCGGGAGGATATCCGCGACACCTTCGCGACCCTGCTGGAAGGGCAGAAAGAAGGTTCTCATCGAGATCGAATGTCATGGCTGGACACACATGGATCCCGACCTGGAGACGCCCGTCCCCGGCAGCACCAACTGGTGGGCAGGTGCCGTTTCCACGGAGTGGGCCAATTACATGTTGGGCGACAATTAGAATTCCCTGTCAGCGACAATTAAAACTCCCTGGCTTTTGAGAGGTGGTCGGCTATTCAGGGTTCCTTCGAAAAGGAGCCTGGATGGTCACAGACCAGCAAGTCAGGAGGTTACATAGGTTGTTACAGACAGAGGACTCACAGGTGGTGGCAGCGGCGAAGGCGGGGATGGACGTGACGACCGCACGGAAGTATCGGCGGCTGATGCGGTTGCCCGGCGAGATCGCAGCTGCTCACACGTGGCGGACGCGGGGCGACCCCTTCGCGGAGGTTTGGGACGAGGTTCACCAGGAACTGGCGGTCAATCCGGGGCTGCAGGCCAAGGTGCTGTTCCAGGCGTTGCAGCGGAGGCATCCAGGTAGGTTCCAGGATGGGCAGTTGCGGTCGTTTCAGCGCGGGATCAAGACCTGGCGGGCGCTGGAAGGACCGCCGCGGGAGGTGTTCTTCGCCCAGGTGCACGAGCCGGGCCGACTCTGCCAGTCGGACTTCACCCACCTGTCGGAGCTGGGCATTACGATCGCCGGCCAGCCGTTCGACCACATGATTTACCACTTCGTGTTGACGTACTCGAACTGGGAGCACGGCACGGTCTGCTTCTCGGAGAGCTATGAGAGCCTCTCGCAAGGCCTGCAGGACGCCCTGTGGGCCTTGGGCGGAGTCCCGGCCGAGCATCGAACGGATCGGTTGTCGGCGGCGGTGCATAACCTGTCCCGGTTCCTGGAGGCGGGATCGCGTAGCGAGCCGGAGTTCACGCGGCGCTACCAGGGGTTGCTGGATCATTACGGGCTGCTGGGGCAGCGGATTCAGGCCGGCAAGGCCAACGAGAACGGCGATGTGGAGCAGCGTCATCACCGCTTCAAGCAAGCTCTGGAGCAGGCCCTGCTGCTGCGCGACGGCCGGGACTTTGCCAGCCGGGAACTCTATGAGGCCTTCCTGGGCGAGTTGTTTGAGCAGCTCAACGCCGGGCGGCGGTCGCGGTTGGCGGAGGAACAGGCCCTCCTGCGCGACCTGCCGGATCGGCGGCTGGAAAGCGCCCAGCGGCTGGATGTGAAGGTCGATACCGGCAGCCTGATCCATGTGGATCGCAACATCTACTCGGTGGACAGCCGGCTGATCGGGGAGAAGGTGGAAGTCCGGCTCTATGCGGAGCACCTGGAGATCTGGTACGCCCAGCGGCTCATCGAGCGGTTGGGGCGGCTTCGCGGCCGGCAGCGGCACCAGGTTCTCGTACCGGCACATCATCGACTGGCTGGTCCGCAAGCCCGGGGCCTTCGAACAGTACCGCTATCGGGAGGACCTGTTCCCCACGAGCCGGTTCCGGATGGCATACGACCACCTGAAAGACACGCAGGCCGAGCGTGGGGTCAAGACGTACCTGCGGATCCTGTACCTGGCGGCTCGCCAGACACAGGACGGGGTGGATGAGGCGTTGCGGCACCTGTTGCAGGAAGGTCAGCCGATCTGTCTGGAGGCGGTGGAAGCCTTGGTGGACCGCCGGGAGGCGATCCCGCCGGTCACGCAGGTCCGAATCGAGCCGGTGGACCTGGCTGCGTATGACGCCTTGATGATCGGCCAGGAGGTGACCGTATGAAACCTCCCGAGCAAGAGAAGGCCACTCTGGAAGCCTGCCTGCGGGAACTGCACCTGCCGACGATCCGGGAGTGCTTTGAGGAACTGGCCCGGCAGGCGGAACAGGAGACCCTCAGCTACGAGCAGTTCCTGCTGACGCTGGTCCAACGCGAGTGCCAGGTTCGCCGGCAACACCGGCTTGAGCGATGCCTGCGGGAGTCGCGATTGCCGGCGGAGAAGAATCTGGCCGGCTTCGACCTGAAGCGGCTGCCGGCCAAGGTCACCCGGCAGGTGCGGACGCTGCTGGAAGGCAGCTTCGTGGATCGCCGGGAGAACGTATTGGTCTTCGGCAGCGTCGGCGGTGGCAAGACGCACCTTTTGTGCGCGTTGGCGCAGGAGTTGATTCGCCAGGGCCGCAAGGTGTACTTCAGCACGTGCAGTCGGCTGGTGCAGGACCTGCTGGCGGCCAAGCGGGATCTGAAACTCAGTCGGTTGATCCAGAAGCTGGGCCGCTACGAAGCGGTGCTGATCGACGACCTGGGATACGTCCAGCAGAGCCGGGAAGAGATGGAGGTGCTATTCACCCTGCTAGCCGAGCGGTACGAGCGGGGCAGCGTGATGATCACCAGCAACCTGCCGTTCTCGAAGTGGGAGGCGATCTTCAAGGACCCGATGACCACGGCCGCGGCAATCGACCGGCTGGTGCACCATTGCGTGATCCTGGAACTGAACGTCCCAAGTTATCGGATCGAGCAGGCCAAAAAGAACCGGCCCGACGCCACCGACCCCTCCCCCGAGTGACGACCGGCCGGGCACTCTGACAATCTCACAGCAATTCACAGGAACTCACAGGCAGTTACAAAGAAAGAAAAAGGAGCAAAAAGAAAGAAACCAACAACCACGACCACGGCGGCGGAATCGGGAGATCTAATTGTCGTTGAAGAGGAAGGATAATTGTCGCTTGACAATTACACCTGGTACAGGGAATTCTACGATAGGCGACGCAACAAGGACGTGCCGCCGGAGGTCCAGCTGCAGCACATGCGTATCTCGTGCGATTGGCTGAAGGGGTACTATGGGCACCGGCCGCTGGCGTTCTGCCCGCCCGGTCATGATGTTTCCGGTGATTCCTGGGTCTATCCAAAGGGGATGACAGGGACCATCGAGGTTCGCGTTGATGGTTCTGAACCGAACGGTTCCTACCGTCTGTTCCTTGGCGAAGAGCCGAACTGGATTGCCGCGGGCGAACTCCATTCGGACGCCGGCGGGGCGATCAACGCAACCCTCTCCGCTCCGCCAGATATATGGCTGGAAGGTCAAGGCTACTTCACGATCAACCGGATCGGCGGGCGCACCCAGTTTGTCGCCGGCCCGGTCCATGAGGCCTTGGGATTCGATTTCTCCCTGCCTGTACGGGACAAAGTGCAAATGGCCCCCGCCGAACGACGGGAATTCCCCGCGGCCAGCCAGTCCGTCTGTCGGGGCCGGATCACGGGGCATCTCAACAAGGAAACGTATCAGCCGCCTTCGCGGCCTGCCGCCTGCACCTACCAGGTTGCCGCACGAGCTGGCTTTGGCCTCATGATCGATACGGCCTGTCACGACCTGGACGGCCAGCAGGTAACCACCTTGCGAATGGTCCCCGTCGTATCTTCCCCAAGGGGAATTGAGCCAGCCATCTCCTGCCGGGACGACGTGCCTACCATCTTCCGTTTCCACAACCGTGACTTCATTCTGAATCCCGATTACCTGGTGCATATCCTCAAGTCGCTCGACGATCAGGGCCCGCCTCCCACGTACATCAGTGCAGACGAACTGGCCGGATACCTGCACGCGCGCTGGACGATTCTCGCCGGTGCGGACAGCAACCTTGTAGCCACGGTTGACCTAGATCCGCCTGCCTGCCGCTACCTGCGCGAGCATGGGTCCGACTGGTCGCTGCTGGCGACCGACGAGGTGCTATCCGCGATAAGTAGCATTCCCGGTCACATCGTTGCTCATGTGCAAGGCAGGATGGACCAGGCGGCCTCGGTCGGGCGCAGCCCAACGGGCTCGATCCAGATGCACCTTCCGGCATGCGCGGACGGGCGTTCCCTTGTATTGCATGCGAAATGACCGCACGTGCCGGTTGGCCCCGCGGTGCAAAGTCTCTATCATGCCTGGCGTAGTGCTGGGGGTTGCCCTGAGCGTCACAGGCAGCAGCGGAGTTGCCTGCACGCCTCGCGGCGCCGGACGGACGGGAAAACATGCTGGGATCAGGTATGTCGCCGCTGCTGTTCGTAACCACGTTGCTTGCAATCTCCCTGGGGGCAGGGTTTCTTGGCTCATTGATCGGGCTGGGAGGCGGGATCGTCGTCGTGCCTGTGCTGACTCTTGCGTACGGTATCGACATTCGCTACGCCATCGGCGCATCCATCGTCTCGGTCATCGCCACCTCCAGCGGGGCGGCGGCCGCCTACGTCAAGCAGCATATGACGAACCTCCGTACGGCGATGCTGCTGGAGCTCGGCACCACAGGGGCTATCACGGGCGCATTCATCGCTGGCATTCTTCGCGGCCGGTGGCTGTTCATCATCTTCGGGTTGGTGATGGGTTACTCGGCAGTAGCGATGTTCCACCGCGTCCGCGAGCCGGACCGGCCGGTCGAGCCGGATCGCTGGGCGGACCGCCTGCGGCTGCACGGCAGCTACTATGACGAATCGCAAAAGGCCGTGGTGGCGTACAAGGTCACGCATACCTGGCTGGGGCTGGGTCTGATGTACCTGGCGGGGATGATCAGCGGCCTGCTGGGCATAGGCTCGGGGGCATTGAAGGTGCCGGCGATGGACCTGGCGATGCGAATTCCGATCAAGGTTTCCACCGCCACGAGCAACTTTATGATCGGCGTGACAGCCGCCGCCAGCGCGGGCGTATACTTCGCCCGCGGCGATATCGACCCGATCATCGCGGCGGCCGTGGCCATCGGCGTAACGATCGGCGCCACTGCCGGATCCCACTTTTTGGCCCGGGCCGACAATCGTGTCATTCGCGTGGTGTTCGTGGCCGTACTGCTGCTTGTCTCGGCGGAAATGATATGGAAGGGGCTGCGATGAAGCCGATCGAGGAAGCAACCGTGCCGGGGGCCACTGATGCGAGGATGGGGCAGGTAAAGATGGCCATCAGCCACCTCCTGCGGATCGGCGTGACCACGAGCATGGTCATCATCCTGGCGGGGCTGCTATTGATGTTCGTGCATCACCCCTCCTATGTTTACGCCGGACCCGACCTCCAGCGACTCACCAGCCCTGGTGCTGCCTTTCCGCACACTCTGCACGATGTGCTCCTGGGGATAAGCACCTTCCGCGGACAGGCGGTTATCGCCTTAGGGCTGATGGTGCTGATCGCGACTCCGATCCTGCGGGTGGCCGCGTCGATCGTTGCATTTGCCGTGGAGCGGGATCTTGTTTATGTGTTGATCACCAGCGTGGTGCTGGCGGTACTGCTGGCTTCTTTCCTGCTGGGCCGCGTCGAGTAGGCAAGGTCGACACGAATCAGCGGGATGCTCGATGTCCGGCGGGATAACCGTCAGAGGATTCGAATCAGTTGGCCAGCACTCGGCTCATTGGATGCCAATCGGCAAAGAGGTCTTTGTTACTATCACATCTTGCCTCAGACCGCGCAATGGCAGCCGTCTGTTTCGTGTTTAGCGATCGTCACGGCACGGGATAACGGGAACTTTCAGGGTCCGATGTCCTGCTCTTGAGCTGTAGGACTGTCCCGGTAGAACACCGAATGCACGCCTCGCCGAACGCCTGACGCAGTCGTTGTGTGGCAGCGGCGCCAGTGCAGTGGGCGGGACCCACCTGCCGAACACCCGTTTGTCGCAAGGAGTCGATCGTGGATTCGATCCGCCGCTCACTTGCATTCAGCAGATGCATGCCGCCCAGCACGGCATGTATGGGCCTGTCCATCAGCCGATGAACGTGTCCGAGCGTGTCGATCACGCCAGCATGCGCGCAGCCTAGCAGCACGACCAACCCCTGCGGCGATTCGAAGAACAAGGACTGATCGTCCACGAGAAGGTCCGGCTGCGTGCATGCCTCGTCCAGGAAGAACGGGCCGCCGGTATCCTCGAAGTCATTCGTGCGAGGCACGGTGCCGGTGACGAACACCCCTTCCACGACCTCGGTGATATGTTCTGTGGGAACGGATTTGACCGGATCCAGCGACAACGCGAGCCGGCAGGCCCGGGGCATGCCGATTGCCCGACAGCGACCATCGGTGTCTCGGGCATACTTCGCAGACAGAGCCGCTGGGTGCAGGAACACCTGAGCCCTTTGAGCCAGCGACAACACGCCCGCCAGGCCACCCGTATGATCGTAGTGCCCATGGCTCAGCACGATCGCGTCCGCTTCTTCGAGTCGGATGCCGAGCTTGCGGGCGTTCGCCAGCACCAGATCACCCTGGCCGGTGTCGAACAGGACCTTGTGCGGCCCTGTGTCGATCCACAGCGACAGGCCATGCTCGGCCTGCAGGTCCGATCGAGATGTGGCGTTCTCAACGAGCGTTGTAATCGTGACTGTTCCCATTGTTTCCTTCCGGCCCGCCGACAGCGGCGGTCCTGGCCAGGAATCTTCCCGTCGCTTTCACCTTGAGCTGGCCCTGTTGTACGACCTCGCCCGACAGCGTGTAAAGCGAGTCAATGTGCTCAACGATCTTGGCGCGTACCGTGGCGGGCGAGCCGATCTGAACCGGATGCCGGAACTGCACCGACAACTCCACGGTTACGGCCGGCCCCTTCCTGGCGAACAGGCAGTGCAGCATCGCCCCGTCGAGCAGGGATGACAGGATGCCCCCATGGATGATGCCGGGGTAGCCTTCATAGGCTTTTTCGCAGGCGAAGCGGCCCTGCGTGCTGCCGTCAGCAAGCACCTCGAAGCGGACCTGTAAACCTTGCGGGTTGGCCGGGCTGCAGACAACACAGTCCAGGTGCTCCCGCGCGCACACGTTCTGGCGGTTGCTGGATGCATGGTCAGTGGTCACAGACATTTTGGCCACTCACGAGCGTACCCGCCAGGAAGGCGTTCACCAGCGTCTCTGGTGCTTCCGCTGGCGCACCGACGAGCACCTTGATCTCGTTCTGGGCAAACAGTGCCTGGGCTCGTGCGCCCATGCCGCCCGCGATGATCACATTGGCGCCCAACTTGTGCAACCAGGCCGGCAGCACACCCGGCTCGTGCGGCGGGGGAATCAGCATTTCCGTACCGAGAATCCGCTTGCCGGCCTCGTCCACATCTACCACGGCAAAACGCTCACAATGTCCAAAGTGCATGCACAGTCGGCCGTCGGCCATCGGAATCGCGATCTTCATTCGTATTCCTCTCGTTCTTATGACTCCCAGCAGGTTCTCGCCTGCCAAGTGTCTGTTCCATACTCAGCGGCTGGTTTGACCAGTGCCGCTGAGACATTTGTCCAGAGCCTGCCGAACATCGGCAGCCACGCCGTCCGTTGCATACTCTACAACGCTCTGCCTCTGGATCTGGGCCCGCGTGACTTGCGGGTCGTAGCGCAGCCGGCCCGCCACGGGTAGGCCGTGTCCGGCTGCCCACTTCTCGATCTCCAAGGCTACGTCCGCGTTCAAATCCCACTTGTTGATGCAGACTCGTCCGGCGATGCCGAAGTGCCGCGTCAGGTCCGCTACGCGCCGCAGGTCGTGCAGCCCGCTGAGCGTTGGCTCGGTCACGATCAGCACGAGGCTCGCCCCCGTGATCGACGCGATGACCGGACAACCGATACCCGGTGAGCCATCGACCAGGACCAGATCCTGTTTCTGTTCTTCCGCGAGCCGCCGCGCATGCCGGCGCACCAAGCTGACCAGTTTGCCACTGTTTTCTGCTGCTACCCCCATCTTCGCGTGTACCATTGGCCCACAGCGGGTCTGACTGATGTACCACTCGCCGCTGACAGCTGGTCCGAATTCGATGGCCTGTTGCGGGCAGACTCTTGCACACAGGCCGCAACCCTCGCAACCAGTCGGGTCGATGCGGAAGATCTTCGCGACACGATCAGAGTCCCTATCCTCCTCCAGGACCGCACCGAACCGGCATATCTCGCGGCAGCGGCCGCAGCCGGTGCAGTCTTGCCGGCGAATCGTGGCCCGCGAACCGCGAGAGAAGTCCTCCCGTCGCAGGACGGTTGGTTCAAGCACCAGGTGCAGGTCGGCCGCGTCCACGTCGCAGTCCGCGAGGATCACAGAGCGCGCCAACGCCGCAAACGACGCCACCACCGACGTCTTGCCCGTTCCACCCTTGCCGCTGATGACGACCAGTTCGTTCAAGGGCACCTCTCCACTGGCGACAGGAGATCGCCAGCAGCCAGTCTCTCTACCTGGTCCCGCAGTTGGCTGAACCGCTCTTGCAGGTGCGGCAGGGCATCGCAGGCCATCCGCCCTCGCGAGTACGCCTCCGCAACACCTCGATCGTCCGGGATTTCCGCCAACAGCGGGACACCTTCCTGCCGGCACCATGCCTGCACGCGATCATCGCCAATACCGGCCCGGTTAACTACAACACCAAGCGGCAAAGCCAGAGCCCGTACCATGTCCACTGCCAGTTGCAGGTCATTCAGCCCGAATGGCGTCGGTTCGGTCACCAGCACCACGCAGTCGGAGGCCCGGATGCTTGCAATCACCGGGCAACTCGTGCCGGGCGGGGCATCCGCGATGACCAGATCGACGTGCGGTGCCGCCTCTCGCACCGCACGGATCACCGGCGGGCTCATTGCCTCACCGATGTTCAACAGACCATCCACGCAATGGATCGACCCGCTGTAGCCCACCCGTAGCGTGCCGATCTGGCGGGAGGCTTCAGTGATGGCGCCGGTTGGGCAGAACATCGCACAGCCGCCACACGCATGGCACAGTTCCGGGTAGACAAGCACCTTCCGGCCGATGCAAACGATCGCGCTGTACTGGCAGACCTCGCCGCAGGTGCCGCAGTGGGTACACTGCGTTTCATCCACGCGAGGAACCGTCTTCCAGACTGTCCGCTCTTCGACGATCCGCGGCTTCAGGAAGATGTGCCCATTGGGCTCTTCCACGTCGCAGTCGAGGTAGGCGGTCGAACGTCCCGCCCGGCTGGCGACGTACGCCAGGTTCGTTGCGACGGTCGTCTTGCCGGTACCCCCCTTGCCACTGGCGATGGCGATCTGCATGGCTATCTACGATTCCATCGCGATTGCATGAGCGGGGCACTGATCGACACAGACCGCGCACTCAATGCACGCCGCTTTGTCGATAACGGGGCGGTTCTGTTCCATCTTGATAACTTCCGCGGGACATGCCTGCACACACGTACCGCAACCGTTGCACTTATCCTTGTCCACAACTGCTGCCATGTGTCGACCTCATGCTCGTGATAGTTCTTTACTCGCCGACGGCCCCTCCACAGGCGCAGGGCCAGTGTCGCCGGCCCCGGCCTGGGTGACAAGGACCTATTCGGTCGGTTTGTGCCCCTGCAACTGCTCGATGCGCGTCCGCAGGCTCTCCAGCCTGCTTGTCAGCGTCTCCGCCTGACGCTGGAGAATCTCCAGTTCCTGCTCCGTATTCTCTGCTTGCGCCCCGACGAAGGCTGGCCAGCCCATTGCGTGTCGTTGCCGACCGCGGCACCGCATGCCCAGCCCCATTTGACTGCCCATGCCGGCCGCACCGCGACCTCCACACATGCCTCTGCCGCGACCCATCCGCGGCCCCATTCCCATCGGTCCTGTTCCATCGCCACCTGGCATCCGCTGCCTCCTTTCGGCAAAACGCTCTACATCCAATGTCCTTCGACCGTGGCTTTCGACGCCTCACCGAGTTGTCCTGCCTTGTACTGCTCCAGGGCCTCTAGCACGCTTCCGGCCGTGCCGACAAAGATCTTCACACTGGCAGCCTGCAGCGCGGCGAAGGCCTTGGGCCCCACGTGGCCGGTGAGAACCGCGCCTGCACCCAGATTGACCACGCACCGCGCTGCCTGGATGCCCGTCCCCTGTACAGCGTCGAGGTTCAGGACGTTGTCGTGCGCCTCGAACGCTCCCGTATCCGTGTCGACAACTATGAAGAACGCGGCGCGGCCAAATCGGGGGTCAACCTGCGAATCAGCAGTCTGGCCGCTGGAACTTATGGCGATCTTCACGGAGCCATCTCCTCGATGGCCTGCATGACAAAGGTCGAATAAGTCAAAGCAGGGCCACCGCCCATCAGGATTGCGACTCCGCACGCCTCGGCAATCTCTTCCTTTGTCGCCCCAGCCTCGAAGCACTTCTTGACGTGGATGGCGATGCAGTAGTCGCAGGTTGCGCAGATGGCGATGCCCAGTGCAATCAGTTCCTTCTGTTTCGTCGAGAGGACGCCATCCTTCAGGACATCCGGCATGAGCGTCTTGGCAAAATCGCCGGTTACCTGTGGAAGGGCCTTCTGCAGCTTGGGCATATTGGCCTGGAACTCCGCGAGAATCTCCTTTGGGGATTTAGCCACTGTCTTGTCTCCTTGACTGAAAGTTGGACTCCGGTCTCCTCGGACACTTCGCACACACCATGAACCAATCGGGCACCGTCGTATCCCCCGCAGGTTTCTCAACGCTGCGTGTTTGCCCGCTTGCGGCGGGTCGATCCTACGACCATGGCATCGGCCTCCGCGACGGCCGGCACCGTGCCGGCGTCTCCGGCAGCAACCGGGCATCCCGAAGCGATCCTGCGGTGCCTCGCCGGCCAGGTAACAGGCCAGCACCTCTTCCACATCGCCGCACACGTGCGAGATCACCGTAATTCCACGCCGAACCAGCATGCCTTCCAGCGCCTGCGAGACCGCGCCGCAGATCAAGACGCTCACGTCCGGGTTGCCGATCTGTGCTGCGCGATCCGGCAGGTCCGTTGCCGTCAAGGCGGTCTCTTGCCTATGGAACTCCTGACCAGCGTTAGTCTTGACCACGAGCAATCGGCCGGCCGTATCCAGGACCGGTGAGATCCTTCCGCACCATGTTGGGATCGCCACGTTCATCACTTATCGAGGATGCAAGCAGCGTGCCACGGACAGGTATTCGGGAGCATGGAACGTAACGCAAGTGCTACCAAATGGTTGGGCATAACGGCAGGTTAGGATTCATCTCGGAGTGCCGTTGCAAAATGCATCGATCCGACTGGCACAGCATTGCATGTTGCAATGCCTGAACTAAAGCAGCGGTTCAGCAGGTACCGAAGGAGAGTCCATACCCATGGACTTCAGTTTGCGGAAGAGTGTGCTGGCATTGATGCCAAGTTCTCGGGCGGCCGCGGTGCGGTTGCCGCCATGGCGGCGCAGGGCATCGGCGATCAGGATCCGCTCCATGGCCTCCAGGGTCATGCCGCGGTGGATCGGCAGCGTAACGGCATCCCGGTTGCCGCGCAGGTCTGCGGGCAGGTGGAGCAACTGGATCAGACCGCCGCGGCACAGCACGAAGGCGTGCTCGATGATGTTCTCCAGTTCGCGCACGTTGCCGGGGAAGTCGTGTTCCATCAGCGGCGCGAGAACCTCGTCGCTCACGCCGACAACGTCTTTGCCTTGCAGGCGGTTGAACCGACTAATGAAGTGTTCGATCAGTAGCGGGATGTCCTCGCGCCTGTCGCGCAGGCTCGGCAATGGCAAACGGATCACGTTGATGCGGTAGAACAGGTCCTCGCGGAAAGTGCCCTTGCGTACGAGTTGGGCCAGGTTCTTGTTCGTAGCCGCAATCACCCGCACGTCCGCCTTGACCGGATCGACCGCGCCGAGCGGCTCGTACACTCGCTCCTGGAGTACGCGAAGCAGCCGCGCCTGCATGGCGGGCGAGATATCGCCGATCTCATCGAGGAAGATCGTTCCACCATCAGCGATGGCAAACCGACCGGGCTTGTCCTTGCGGGCGTCGGTGAAGGCGCCGGCCTTGTAACCGAACAGCTCGCTCTCCAGCAGCGTGTCCGGCAGCGCACCGCAATTGATCGCAACAAATCGCCTCTTGTGCCGCCGGGACAGGTTGTGGATCGCCTGAGCGAACAGTCTCCTTGCCCGTCCCGCTGGGGCCTTCGATCAGGGCCGTGCTGTCGCTGGCGGCAATGTCAGGCATCACCTGGAACAGCTGCTGCATGGGCTGGCTGCGCCCGACGATGTCGGCGAAGGTGTAGCGGCCCTGAAGTTCCTTGCGGAGCTGTTCGACCTGGCTTAAGTCACGGAAGGTCTCTACCCCGCCAATGACCTTGCCATTGGCATCCTTGAGGATGGCGGTGGAGATGCTGATAGGGATGCGTTTGCCCTTGCTGTCGACGATATAGACGGCCGTGTTGACGACGGACTTCCCGGTGGCGAGGGTCTTGCGCAGGGCACAGGCTCCCTCGCAAATGCTAGCGCGAAAGACATCGCAGCAAGGCCGACCGATCGCCTCGCTGCGCTTTACACTCGTGATCCGCTCGGCCGCGGCGTTGAACGAGGTAATCCGCCACTCGGCATCGACGGTAAAGACCCCGTCGGCGATCGAGTCGAGGATGACATTCGTAATACTGTCCTGCTGTGAGCGATTCACGCATGCATCTTGCCGCACCGTGGGTTCTATGTAAAGTGACGGGGGTTCACCGAGGTTCATACCTGCGGGGTAACATGATGGGTGATAGGAAGCAAGACGCGATGGGGCAGCCGGATCCACTACAACAGCCAGCCAATCGTTTTGACGAAGCTGCCGCCACGTGGGATGACAACCCTCGCCGGCGGCAGTTGAGCGAGGCGATCGCCCAGGCGATTCGACATGCCATTTCGCTGCAGAGGGATTGGCGAGTCCTGGAGTATGGCTGCGGTACCGCGACGCTGGGGTTCCTCCTGGCGCCGCATGTCCGGGAAGTGGTGGCCGCGGACGCCTCGGCCGGGATGATCGAGCAGGTACGCCGCAAGCTCGCCCAATCGTCGCCTGTGAACCTGAGACCTATGCTGCTGGACTTGAGCCAACAGCCGGCACCGGCGGAGCGTTTCGATCTAGTTGTCACCGCCATGGCTTTGCACCACGTGGTAGACGTCCAGCAGGTCCTTACGCGTCTTGGGGAGATGCTGACTGATGGTGGCTACCTGGCGATCGCGGACCTGTGCCAGGAAGACGGGTCCTTCCACGAGGATATCACGGTGCCGCACAATGGCTTCGCGCCGGACGTATTGGCCGGGACAGTCACCCGGTGCATTCCCCGGACGGATTGCCACTGGCTGGTGGTCCACACCGTGGCCAAGAACAACCGGCAGTTCGATGTCTTCCTGTTGACCGCCCATCGTGGGCCATCATGATCAGGCTAACATGCGCTCCCGGCTGGCAGCGGCGGAGTCGCAGCGCCGCAACCCCGCCTTGCCCAGGATCCAGATCATCGGGCACCAATTGGTGAATCCTGATTGGAACAGGTTCAGCCCGACAAAGCCGGTGAAGAGCAGCCAGTAAGGGCTATGCACGCACGCCAGCAGGGCACTGGCCATCACGAAGAAGCCCGCGATCAGCCGAAGGGCACTCTCCACGGCCATAGCATTCGCCTCCACGTAGCACCGGACGTCAGCAGCGCATCCGATGCATCGGTCCATATTCCGCCGCTGCCACACTTGATCTCGTCAGTCATCAAGCCGGCGGCTTCAAGAACGTCAGCGTTTTGCTTTTCGACATGAATCCCTGTTGCCGAATGACCCGGCCCTCCGCATCCACAACCAGGATCGTAGGCACCGAACGCACGTTGAAGCGCTGCGCGACTTCCTGGCTCGCCGGGGTATCGATGTCCAGTAGTACCGGAATATACCCGGTCATGACGGTCTGCCGCACCTGCTCATTCGGCCAGACCTCGTGCTTCATCACCTGGCAGGGCGGGCACCACGAAGCGCTGAGATCTAGCAGCACCGGTTTGCCCGTCTGCTTCGACGCGGCCAAGGCAGCCTGGAAGTCAGCCTGCCAGGCGATGCCATCGGCTGGGGCTGGGATCTTCGCGAGCCGGTAGAACGTGCCTTTGACCATGGGCCACTGTAACCAGACAATCAGCACCAGCACGGCAATCCAAATGAGCGCCGATCGGTGTCGATTCAGGAACTCCAGTGCCTGGCCGCTGCCACTCTGCCCTGTTTCTGGCATATCTGCTTCTCCCATGGGTTTGCCCCGCGCTCGGCGAGCCGGCTGCTAATGCTTTGTGTGCCCATTCGCGTGTCCGCTAGTGCCGGCAAGCACTGGCTGTCTTGCGGCCTTACGTTCCTTCCTGCCGTAGACGATCCAGTAGACTAGCGGCACGATCAATAGGGTGAAGGCGGTCGAGACAAACAGCCCGAAGATGAATGACCAGGCCAGTCCGGAGAAGATCGGGTCCAGCGTGATCGGGATCGCGGCCAGGATGGCGGTGCCTGCGGTCAGAAAGATTGCACGGAAACGGACCGCGCCGCTTTCGATCAGGGACTCGCGCAGCGTCAGCCCGCGCTCGACGTTCTTGTGAATGAAGTCAATCAGCAGGATCGCGTTGCGCACAGCGATACCGGCCAGGGCGATCATGCCGATCATCGCGGTAGCAGTAAAGAAGACGGGGTTGTGGAAGCCGCCGACAGGCTTATCCCAAAGGACGTTCAGCAGGGCAAAGCCCGGCATGATGCCGATGATCGTCAGCGGAATGCTCAGCATCAGGATCAAGGGCATCAGGTAGCTCGCCTGTCTCATACACCAGGAGGATGTAGATGCCGATGCACGCCGCGCCAAAGGCGATGCCCAGATCACGGAAGACGTCCACCGTGATGTTCCACTCCCCTTCGCCCGTCCAGACGGCCTCGAAGCCTGCTGGCAGCGGGTACGCCTTGAGATCTTTCCAGGTTCTCAAAGATCGCCTCTCCAGGAGCCCGGCCGGCCATCTCGGCAAAGACGTAGACCACGGGCTTGAGGTTCTTCCGGTAGATGGTCTGGTCCTCGGTGTGATGTTCCCAACTGCCGATCTCATTCAGCGGGATGCTCTGTCCCTGGCTACCCGTGATGTACAGGCGGTTGAGCGAGCGCGGGTCATCGCGCATCGCCAGCGGCAGTTGCACCCAGATCGGCATCGGGTTGACCTCGCCCGTCTTGTGCATGACGGAGACCGACTGACCACTAATAGTCTGTCGCCAGGGATTGTGCTATTTGCTCAGTGCTGATTCCTGCAAGGGCTGCCTTTTCTTTGTCGGCGACGAACGTCCATTTGCCTTGGTCAGCCTCCAGGCTGGTGTCCAGATCAACGACGCCATACTGCATGCCCAGGCGTTCGGCCACGATCGTCGCGGCCTGCTGGACCTGGTTATATGCGTTGTAGTCCTGGCCATAGACCTCCACGGTCACTGTGCTGATCACCGGCGGTCCTGGGGGGGCCTCGACGATCTTGACATTGGCGCCATTGGCCTGGCCGATCTCGGCGATGGCCTTGCGGAGCCGCAGGACCAGGTCGTGCGACTGCGCCTGGCGCAGGTTCTTGTGGATGAGGTTGACGCGAATATCAGCCATGTGCGGGGCCTGCCGGAGGTAGTAGTGGCGGACCATGCTGTTGAAGTCCATCGTACTGGCGGTGCCCACGTAGGTGGTGATGTTCCGGACTTCCGGAACGGTCTTGAGATAGTCCGCCAGCGCGGCAGTTGCGACCTCGGTCCGCTCCAGGCTTGTCCCTTCAGGCATATCGACGACCACCTGGAACTCGTTCTTATTGTCGAAGGGCAGCATCTTGAGAGGCACCTTGCGGGCCATTACCAGGCCGATCGCCCCGACAAATAGAAGGCCGGTGCCTCCCAGCAGCAGGCCCGCCAGCAGCCGGCTGCCCAGCAGCGGCCGGAGCGTGCCGTTGTAGATGCGGTAGATCAACGTCTTGTGCAGGTCTATTGGCTGTTCCTCTTTCGCCGCCGGATGCTCATAGTGCCCCTTGAGCAGGTGGTAGCTCATCCACGGCGTGATGGTGAACGCCACCACCAGCGACATCAGCATCGCCAGCGGTACGTTCAGGGCCATCGGCCGCATGTACGGCCCCATCATGCCGGTGATGAAGAACATGGGGATGAAACTGACGATCACCGCCAGTGTCGCCAGGATAATCGGGGGCCGGACCTCGTTCACGGCCGAAAGCACTGCCTGGAGAGGTTTTTCCTTACGCATCCGCAGGTGACGATAGATGTTCTCCACATCGACCACGGGATCATCCACGACAAGTCCCAGCGCCAAGGTCAGCGCAAACAGCGTCACGCGGTTGATCGTGTAGCCTGCCAGGTAATTGACCAGCAACGTCAGGGCGAAGGTAATCGGCACAGCGGTGGCAATGATGAAGGCCTCTCGGCCGCCCAATGTCACCAGGATGAGTCCGATGACGATGACAATCGCCACCAGCAACCCTTCAAGGAGTTCGTTAACCTTGTCGTTGGCGGTTTCACCATAGTCGCGGGTGACCAGCGTGTGGATGTCGTCCGGGATGATGCTACCCTTGAGCTGGTTCAGTTCCGCTTGCACGTTTTCGCTGACCCAGACAGCGTTGGCGCCCCTCTTCTTGGCGACGGCCAGGGTTACCGCCGGCCAATCGCCGGTCTTGGCATCGGCGAGCTCAGGCGGCACGTCCTTCTCTTCAGCCGCAGGACCGAACATCAACCGTGTGTAGCTGCTCTGCTCAGCGGGAGCCTGTTCGATCTTCGCGATATCCTGCAGGTAGACCGGCTGGCCGAGGGAAATGCCCACGACTAGGTGCCGCACGTCCTCGACGCTGTGAAACACCGTACCCGCCTCAGCGGTCTGGACGGTGTCCTGCCCCTTCATGAAGTTCGCCGGCACAGTCACGTTGGCCCCTTTCAGGGCCATCGCGATCTGCAGGATCGACACGTTTCGCGAGGCCATCAGCTCCGGGTCCGGCGTGATTCGCACCTGCAGCGGCGCTCCGCCGACGATGTACGTCCGTCCGGTATTCTTTACAGCCTGCAGCCGATTCTCGACCTCCTCCGCCACGCGCCGCAGGGAGTCTGCATCATACTTGTCGCTGTAGAACGTGATGTTTGTGATCGGCACATCGTCGATCTCGACCGGCTTGACGACCCAGCCTGCCACAGTGGAAGGCACCAGATCCATGTTCATGGACATCTTGTTGTAGAGCTTGACCAGCGAGCCGATGCGGTCCTCGCCGACGTAGAACCGCACGGTCACGATCGACAGGCCAGGCTTGCTCATGGAATAGACGTATTCGACGCCGTCGATCTGGTACATGATCTTTTCCAGGCGGGTCGAGACCTGCCGTTCGACCTCCTGGGCGGAGGCCCCGGGTACCTGCACCATGATGTCCGCCATCGGCACGACGATCTGCGGTTCTTCCTCGCGGGGCGTCAGCAGCACCGCCGCCAGGCCGCAGATCACGGCGATGACGATCAGCATCCCTGAGAGGTTCCCTCGCAGGAATGCTTCCACGATCTTGCCCGTGATCCCGCCGCGATGATCCTGTGTATCCGACATAGCTGAGCAATCCTCAGAACTAACTCGATTGTCCTAAGCCCGTTCTGCCCCTCGCCTAAGACCTACCCGTTCACCAATGCTGCCGGCTGGCTGGCTGGGGTCATCGACGAAACGCCGTAATCCGCCACGATCTTCTCGCCTGGCTCAAGCCCTGTGAGCACGACGACATGGTCGCCTGCCTGGTCGCCCAGGGAAACGAACCGTCGCTTCTGAACCTTGCCGTCGCTGACCATCACCTGCTGCAGCTGGCCATATGTGCGGACCGCCGAAACCGGGATGCGGATCTGCTTTTCGCTGCCGGTTGGGATGAAGAGCCGGCCGAACATGCCGCTGTAGACCCCCGGCGGGCAGGGGCCGGTGACCTTCACCTGGAAGGTGCGACTCTGGCTGGCGGCCTCGGGGACAATCTCACTCACCGTGCCGACGCAGGCCTTGGGCAGGACGTTGAGTTTGACCTGCACTCCCTGGCCGACCGTCAGCGAGCTGGCGAGCATTTCCGGCACGCTGGCGACCAGTTGCATCTTGTCGCGATTGTAGACGCGGACGAGAGTCTGGCCGGGTTTGACCAGGTCGCCAGGCTCCACAAGCTTGTCAACGACCACGCCGTTGATCGGCGACTTCACAACCGTCCAGGCCAACGTGGCCTGGGCGTACTTGAGGGCTTGCTCCGACTGGGCTACGGCTCCCTTGGCCTTGTCGGCATTGGTTCGGGTGTGCAGGAACTCCTGCTCAGTAACTACACCGCTCTTTACGAGACTGACCTGACGATCGTAGTCCCACTGTGCCTGCTCAGCTGCAGCCTTGGCTTGGTCGAGCTGGGCCTGGGCCTGCTTTACCTGGGCCTCCAGGTCCGTGTCGTCCAGCTGGACCAGCACGTCCCCCTCGGCGACTTCTTTGCCGGCCGTGACAGTCACCACCTTGACTTGGGCCATCAGCTTGCTGCCGATATCGGCGGTATGCACCGCCTGCACGGTGCCTACGGCGGCGCGATACTGTGGCACGTCTTCCAGAGCCACCGAGTAGAGCGAGGCGCCTGCCGGCAGTGGGGTCGCCCCTGGCAAGGTCGACGGCTCAGCTGCCTTGGCACTGGCTGGGATCTTCTGGTTGAAGAAGTTGCTCAGCCACAGAATGCTGGCGACGACGATTACCAGCGTGACCAGGAACGTGACCGACTGTTTTGCAGCGTTCCACAAACGAGCATTCATTTTCGAGACCCTCAGTAGCAGGTTTTGGATGACTTTCCGGACAGCGGGCCTACCTCTTCCTTGTCGCCTTGACCTTGGCGCGTGGGGCAGCACTTTCGTCACCGGATGATCGAATCACCGGGCACTGGAGAATGCATTCGAGTGCCTGCCTGCATTGATCCAAGGCACTGGCCAGGACCTGGTAGTGGACGTGGTAGCCGTGCCGCTGGGCCCGCACGAGGCCTGTGTCTCGCAGGATGCGCAGATGCTGCGACACCGCTCCCTGCGTGACATCCAGCCGCTTGGCGATTTCGCCGACGCTGAGCGGCTGATCCTTGAGCAGACAGAGCAGCCGGACCCGCGTCGCGGCCGACAGCGCCTGGAAGATGCGAGCCATGACTTCAGGATTCTCAACCATAGGGAAGCCTGCCTCGTATTTTAGTATCTACGAATAGTCTTATATCGGTATGGCAGATTGTCAAGCTGAATTCTTTTTGCGGGCGGTCAGATGGCCGGTGTTGGCACGTCCTTCCAAGCCGTGGCCCTGGTAACCCGAGTGATATTGATGACCTCGCGATCAGGAACTCAGTATTAGTGGACAGCAGTTCCTATCTGCATATGATTCTGATGTATGACTATGCAGGGTAGAGTCAACACGGACGAGACCACGCGACGGGTCGCGCAGTTCAAGGCAACCGCCAAAGACAGGGGTATCAAGCTGACGCTCCAGCGCCTTGAGATATTCCGTGAGGTCGCTTCCAGCCTGGAACACCCAGCCGCCGAAACCGTCTACCGCGCCGTACACGCGCGCATGCCGACGGTCTCGCTCGATACCGTCTACCGAACACTCTGGATGCTCAGCGATCTGGGCCTGGTTTCAACGCTTGGGGCCCGCCGCGAGAGCGTTCGATTCGATGCCAATCCCAAGAAGCATCACCACTATGTCTGCGTCCGATGTGGCTTGACAAGGGACTTCGAAAGCGCCGAGCTTCATGCACTGCGCTTACCTGACACTGTCAAGGTGCTTGGTAGCGTGCTATCGACGCATATCGAGGTGCGGGGCGTCTGCGAGACCTGCGCCAAGAAGAAGAATAAGAGGGATTCCACACCCAGTTCTAGGTCGCAAAGCCGGAAAGGACTAGGCCATGGCTGACAAGAAGAACGTTGAACAGATGGGACTGACCACTGTTGCCGGGGGCGGCACGACGAACCGAGACTGGTGGCCGAACCAGTTGAAGCTCGATATCCTGCACCAGCATTCCTCCAAGTCCAATCCGATGGGCGGGGATTTCAACTACGCTGAAGAGTTCAAGACGCTCGACCTGGCGGCCGTGAAGAAGGACCTCCGCGAACTGATGACCAAGTCACAGGACTGGTGGCCGGCGGACTTCGGTCACTATGGACCTTTGTTCATCCGCATGGCATGGCACAGCGCCGGCACCTACCGCACCGGCGACGGCCGCGGCGGCGCAGGCAACGGCAGCCAGCGCTTTGCTCCCCTTAACAGCTGGCCCGACAACGCCAACCTCGACAAGGCTCGTCGACTGCTCTGGCCGATCAAGCAGAAGTACGGCCGGAAGATCTCCTGGGCCGACCTGATGATCCTCACCGGCAACGTCGCTCTGGAATCGATGGGATTCAAGACATTCGGTTTCGGAGGCGGGCGTGAGGACATCTGGGAACCGGAAAAGGACATCTACTGGGGCTCCGAGGGCAAGTGGCTGGAAGACAATCGCTACTCTGGCGACCGGGACCTCGAAAATCCTCTTGCGGCCGTTCAGATGGGTCTGATCTACGTCAACCCGGAAGGCCCGAACGGCAACCCGGACCCGGTCGCCGCGGCCAGGGATATCCGCGAAACCTTCGCCCGCATGGCGATGAACGACGAGGAGACGGTTGCGCTCATCGCGGGCGGCCACACCTTCGGCAAGACCCATGGCGCCGGGGATGCGAAACATGTGGGGCCTGAGCCCGAAGCGGCCGGCATCGAGGAGCAGGGCCTGGGCTGGAAGAGCAGCTTCGGCACCGGCAAGGGCGGCGACACGATTACCAGCGGCCTGGAAGTCACCTGGACTACCACGCCCACGAAGTGGAGCAGCAACTTCTTCTGGAACCTGTTCGGCTACGAATGGGAACTGACGAAGAGCCCGGCCGGTGCGCATCAGTGGACGCCGAAGGGTGGTGCAGGCGCCGGTACCGTGCCGGATGGCCACGACAAGTCGAAGCGCCACGGGCCGACCATGCTGACCACGGACCTCGCCCTGCGGTTCGATCCTGCCTACGAGAAGATCTCACGGCGCTTCATGGAGAATCCGGATCAGTTCGCAGACGCATTCGCCCGGGCGTGGTTCAAGCTGACGCACCGCGACATGGGCCCGCGGCACGCTATCTCGGCCCGGAGGTCCCCGCGGAAGAGCTCATCTGGCAAGACCCCATCCCCCCCGTCAATCACAGACTGATTGATCCACAGGATATTGCCTCCCTCAAGGGCAAGATCCTGGCTTCTGGTCTGTCCGTATCGGAGATGGTTTCGACCGCCTGGGCGTCGGCATCCACCTTCCGTGGCTCCGACAAGCGCGGCGGTGCCAACGGTGCCCGCATTCGTCTGGCCCCGCAGAAGGATTGGGAAGTCAACCAGCCTGCCCAGCTGGATAAGGCGCTTAAGACCCTGGAGGGCATTCAGAAGGCGTTCAACAGTGCGCAGTCCGGCGACAAGAAGGTGTCACTGGCTGACCTGATTGTCCTGGCTGGTTGCGCGGGCGCCGAGCAGGCCGCGAAGAATGCTGGCCACAACGTGATGGTTCCCTTTACTCCGGGACGCATGGACGCCTCGCAGGAGCAAACCGATGCGACCTCCTTCGCCGTGCTGGAGCCAGTTGCGGATGGGTTCCGCAACTACCAGAAGATTAGGTTCTCGGTATCGGCCGAGGAGCTCCTGGTCGATCGGTCGCAGCTGCTGACGCTTACCGCACCGGAGATGACGGTTCTCATTGGCGGCATGCGTGTCCTGAATACCAACTTCAAAGGGTCGAAGCACGGCGTCTTTACCAAGCGGCCAGAGGCGCTCACCAATGACTTCTTCGTAAACCTGCTCGATATGAGCACGATGTGGAAACCAACCTCGAAAGACAATGAAGTATTTGAGGGTTGTGATCGCGCAACGGGCGAACGCAAGTGGAGTGCTACCCGTGTCGACCTGATCTTCGGTTCGAATGCCCAACTCCGGGCCTTGGCGGAAGTCTACGGATGCAACGACTCCCAGGAGAAGTTCCTGCATGACTTTGTGGCGGCCTGGAACAAAGTCATGAACTTTGACCGGTTCGACCTCTCTGGATCAAACGATTAACGTCTTCAGCTGGTTTGTAAACCACAAGCTGCGGGTCCAGGCTACGGATAAGTGTCTGCACGAGTCATACGCACGAGGACGCCACCCGCCGCATAGAGCATCCTGGAGCGGCACAGGGGTTGCTGGGGAAACTGCTGGGGACTTGTTACATCCGGTTGTAATTGCCATCAGCAGTTACGCTTACGGCCCTGTTTCTGTGTTCTGTAGACCGCGGATCGCCGGTCCCCAGGGATTCTGTCCTCGCTGACGAGTATCTGCCGACAGCGCAAGATAGATCCGTAGCGTTACTTGACGCGACTGCTATCCGAGCGGGGTCCGGTTCACCCGGCAAGCGTGGGCGGGAGGGCCGACTTGCCGGGTGTTCCGGGCCCAGTCTGGTGGCCTTAAGGCACGGAAAGGCCAAAGTTGAACACCAGGTCCAGCAGGTCGACCACGTCCACACTGCCGTCGTTGTTGAAGTCGCAGGCCGGGTTCCACTTGGCATCGCCCGGCGCCGTGCCGAAGGCATCCACGAAGTACAGCAGGTCGACCACATCGACGCTGCCGTCGCCGTTGACATCGCCGGTGTAGGTGAACTCATCCGCGCCGATGTCGATGCGGCTGCCGATGAGCCGGGGCTGGCCATCCATGTCGGTCTCCGCCGGGCGCGGGAGTGAAAGCCGGGTCCCCGGCATCGATGCAGGGCGAGCCGGGCTGAAGATGGTAGTCAGAGGTCATCATCGGGTCCACGTTCAGGTTGGTCCCACCCGGGTACCCTCCCCCCACATCGCTATAGAAAACCGTCCCCGCTGAGACGCTCCCGCCCGTATTACGCCAGACGATGCAGTTGGAGACGACAGTCAGAGCCGGGTTGTAGTCCGATGCAATCCCCCCACCGCCCGTATTATCACAGATTGTGCAGTTGGTGATCGTCCCAAAAGTGCCCGGTTCGTTCTCGGCCTGGATCCCGCCGCCCATGGAAGCTCCGTTGCTGACGATCACGCAATCCCGGATCGTGACGTTGATGTAGTAGTAGATCCCGCCTCCCTGGCCGACTGCGGTATTGTTTCTGATCACGCAGTTTGAGATAACGGTCGCGCTGTCGCAACGGATTCCGCCCCCGTAATCGGCAGAGTTATTGCTGACGGTGCACCTGACAATGCTGGGGGTCGAGCCAAGACTGCTGATTCCGCCTCCAACACCCGCCCGACAGTTGCGGATCGTGCAATTGCGGATGGTAGGACTGGCGTACTCGCAGAAGATGCCGCCGCCATCATTGCCCAGTCCACCTGATATATAGGCGTTGGTGATCGTCAGACCGGCTAGAACAGAGCTAGCAATCTCGCCGACGTGAAAATGGAAGCCCCGATGGTTTGCCGCGGCACTACCCTGGCAGTCAATCACGGTCGCCGCGACTACGGACGGATCACCTGGACTCGTACCCTGGACGGTAATGGCCTTGCCACCGAAGTCGATGTCCTGATTACCCGTGCCCGTATACGTCCCTGGCAAAACCATGACGGTATCCCCCGATATTGCGGCATTGATTGCCTTCTGGATGGCGTCGAACGGATGCACGGTGGAGCCGTCCGCCGCCTGGTCGCTTACCGTCGGGTCGCCGGGCCCTGGATCGTTGGTGGCATCATCATCGACGTACAGCGTTGTCGCGTTCAGAACATAGTCCTGCGTGGTCTGGTCGGCTGTGACGTACGTGTAGTCGCGACTGCCTGGACTGAACGACCGAGTACCCAGACCTGGCGTGACCATCCCCGACCAGCCGTAGGTCACTGTGTCGGTGTAGTACCCGTTGGTATCGGTCAGAGGCGCTTGCGGCAAGCCGTTCATGGTTACGCCCGGTATAGGGGTGCCATCCCCCAGCGTTACGTAGCCCGAGATCGTGACCCGGGCCGTAACGGTGATCGTAACAGTGTCTGTGGAGTCGAGCGCACTATCGGAGGCCGTTAGCTGCAAGACATAGGTGCCCGGCACGCTGAAGCTGGCGGTCGTGCTCAATGCACTGGCGTTGCCGAACGTAACCGTCCCGGGCCCACTGACCGCGCTCCAGGTATAGGTGAGGGTCCCCGGCGGATTAGGCAACCCATCATCCGTGGCGCTCCCGGCCAAGTTGGCCACAGCCGGCAGTGTGATGGTCTGGTCCGGGCCGGCATCGACAACCGGTGGGCTGTTCGGTTTCACAACCGCCACGCCATGCCAGTCGGCGTTTGCCACCGCAGGCTGCGCCAGAAAGACCCAGTACCTGTACGGGGGTATGGCGGTCCGTCGTCGTCCCGTCGCCCAACTGGCCGTAATAGTTGTACCCCCACCCCCAGACTGTCCCGTCGGATTTGACTGCCAAGCAGTGGTACCACCCGCCCGCCACCGCCACCACTCCGCTCAGACCTGATACCTGCATCGGCGTAGAGCGGTTCGACGTCGTCCCGTCCCCAAGTTCACCGTTCCCGTTGTCCCCCCACGCCCAGACGGTTCCGTCGGATTTGACTGCCAGGCTGTGATACCCGCCGCCTCCCACCGCAACCACGCCAGAAAGACCCGGCACCTGTATGGGAGCATGGCGGTCCGTTGTGGTCCCATCGCCCAACTGACCGGCATTGTTGTACCCCCATGCCCAGACCGTCCCGTCGGACTTGACTGCCAGGCTGTGGTACCCGACACCCGCCACCGCCACCATGCCAGAAAGACCCGGCACCTGTATGGGGGCATGGCGGGCCGTTGTGGTCCCGTCGCCCAACTGGCCGTACCCGTTGTACCCCCACGCCCAGACCGCACCATCGGACTTGACTGCCAGGACATGGTCCCAAGCGGCCGATACCGCCACCACACCGCTCAGACCTGACACCTGCACCGGGGTAGACCTCGTCGTCGTCGTCCCATCGCCTAACTGGCCGCAATCGTTCTGCCCCCATGCCCAGACCGTCCTGTCGGACTTGACCGCCAGGCTGGTGTAACCGCCCCCCACTACGGCCACCGCCCCGGTAAGGCCCAAGACCTGCACCGGGGTATTGCGTTCCGTCGTCGTCCCGTCGCCCAACTGGCTGGCGTTGTTGAACCCCCATGCCCAGACCGTCCCGTCGGACTTGACCGCCAAGCTGTGCGAGATTCCCCCCGCTACCCCTACCATACCGCTAAGGTCCAAGACCTGCACCGGGGTGGGTCTGTTCGTCGTCGTCCCGTCGCCCAACTGCCCGCTGTCGTTGTTTCCCCACGCGGCAATGGTGCCGGGCACTGAAGGAGCAGAGTTGACAGTAATCGTCACCGTGTCAACGGCACTCAACGCACTGTCAGATGCCATCAGCTGCAGGACGTAGATACCGGCGTCACTGAAACTAACCGTCGTGCTCAATGCACTGGCGTTGCCGAACGTGACCGTGCCGGGGCCGCTAACCTGGCTCCAAACGTAAGTCATTGTACCGGGCGGGTTGGGCAACCCATCATCCGTGGCGGTCCCCGCCAAGTTGGCCACCGCCGGCAGCGTGATAGTCTGGTCTGGTCCTGCGTGGACGACTGGCGGCTGGTTCGTTCCCGCGCCCAGCACGATGGTCACTGTACCATTCGCCGGAGAGCCCAGCGACGATCCGCCTGTCGGATTTGTCAGGGCTATGCTGAATGTCTGGCTGGTTTGCGCTGCGCTGTTGTCTAATATGGTCACCGCGATCGACTGACTGGCTTGGCCATCTGAGAATGTCAGGGTTTGGTAGACCGATATGTAGTCCACCCCAGCTTTTGCGCCGCCGTCTGCCGTCGCAAGATCCACCGTCACCTGGCCGTCGCTGCCGTTTGTTCGCTGCACAGTGACGGTCACGCTGCTTACGCCGCTGTTCACGGTGTACGTCGCGGAGTCCAAAGCGAATGCACCCGGCTTGAACGACTTGTTGATGCCCGTGTCGGGACCGCCGAACCCGCTCTCTTGTGTTCCGTTTGAATCGATTGCCGCGGTGACCCAATAGTAATACACCACATCGGCCACAGCTGACGTGTCCACGTAGGATGCACCGGCTTGCCATGTGCCCAAGGCCGTCTTGCTGCCGGCTTGCGTCTCCGACCTGTAGACCCGGTAGTAGTTCGCGTTCGGTACAACGTCCCAGCTGACACCCACGTACCCGTGCAGTGTCTTCGTCGCACACACGTTAGACGGGGTGGCCAGCGGAGGAGTTAGCCGCGAACCCGCCTTGGGGCCAGCCAAGTCACTGGCCCGAGCACCATTGGCGGTCCCGGCCGCCGCGACGTAATAGTAATACGTTACGGTGGGAATTGCGTCAGCATCAGTAAAGGTAGCGGTCTGCTGCCACGGTGAGATTGGGTTCATGATGCCGTCTACCGAGTCGAGCTCGGTAGACGCAGTACAGCACCAGCCCCGACGGATCCACGACCGCGTTCCATGATACGAGGACACCGTCGGTGCGCCCGGTAGACGCTCCCAACCCGGACGGCGTTGTGAGTCTTGCCCCGAGCCCTCGCAGCTGCGGGTAGCCAGCGCCCGCCTGGATCGTCCACACGTTGGCAAAGTCCCACCCGGCTGCTAAGAACGTTGCTGGGTCCTGCATCTGGACTGTTGGCAAGCCCGCGCAGTTCGTCAAGACGCCGCTTCCCCACCCAACTGGCCGTTCGGGCGGCACACCCGTGGTCTGGGTATCCCAGAAGGAGTTAGACAGGCTTCCCACGTACCGGCCACTCAGGCCTCCGCCCGCGCCGTACACACCGCACGCCGCATAGCATTCTGAGGACTGAGCCCGAATTCTGCCCAACTACACCGCCCCCATTGATGTCGGCGTCCCATCCAAATGACTCGACTACTCCCGGTCTCGACGCTGCTGAATCAGAGACGGAGCCATCGTTGCATCCTATCACTCCCCCAACGTAGCTTGAACCCTTTGCGGTACTTGTGGAGTAGCACTCGATCACCAGGCCGGCCGGGCCGTTGTAACCGACGATACCGCCGACATTCAGGTCCTCTGAGTATACCCAAGGACAGTCAGATCTACACCATCGGATCGTACCTGCATTATCGCCGGCTATGCCACCAACGTCTTCCGTCGAGCCATATCCACGAATATCTTGTCCCGCGCCGCCCCCCACGTAACAGTTGTAGATCCTTCCTTTCAAATCATTGATTCCGACCAAGCCGCCTATTCCGCGTCCCCCTCCGGTAGAGCTGCTCCGCACCTCAGCTTCGGAGCCGGACATCTGGCAGTTCGTGATAATCCCGAGGTTATCACCAGCCAGCGTACCAACGTTTCGTAGTCCGATTACGTAGGGGTCCGTAAAGTTGAGATTCTTCACAACGGCGACATCCTGGACTACCTGGAACAGACCCACGTCAGTCTCAGTGGGTCGGTTGATGTACATGTGGCTTATCGTGTGCCCTTGTCCGTCGAACGTTCCTATGAACCAGTCCGCCGAATTGTTGCCAATGGGCTTGAATCCCTTGCCGCTATTGTACGTGGGGTTGGACGTGGCCGTCGCATCGATGTCACTCGTAAGCACGTAGTGCGCGCTGCGCGGAAAAGATACGGTATTCCAGTTGCTGCTCATGGCCTCTAGGTCGCTCAATGTGCGGATGTATATCACCGAAGGTGGCGGGGCGTAGGACACAATAGTAAAGGCGGGGCTCGTCGCCGTAACGGCCCCAGAGACCGAGGAAAGCCTTATGGAGTAGCCTTGACCTGGGGAGTATCCGCCAGGCAGAGAAATCCCCCAGCCGCACCCGCCGTTATTCGGGGCGCCCGGGTAGAGTAAGGAAATAGAGGCGCCGCTGTACAGAAGTTCGACTTTGATCTGCTGCCCTACGTTGCCCGTTGAAGTCCAGATGATCGACATCGGGGTGCCGATCATGTAGGTGCCAGCCACAGGCGAAACAACGCTTAGCTGCCCGCCGGTTGCCAGTTGGAACGTTACAAACACAGACTCCGATGACTGTACATTTGAAAGCGTGAAGTCGTTGCCTCCGGTCTGCGGTACCCGTTCCCACATACCAGGTATCCACTGCATAGCCAGAATTGGGGGTGGCGTGGAACGCTTGGCTCCCACCGGCAGGTACCTGTATGGAGCCGCTCGGGCTCACTGACCCGCAACCGCCAGCGGTGCAAGTCACGGTGAAGGTGGGTGCCGCCCCGATGGTGAAAGTCGAGGTCCAGTCGTTTGTCAGCCCGTTGCCCATCGCGTCATATGCGCTTGTCTTGACCGTAACGGTAACTGTTTCTCCATAGCTGAACGCAACGTCAGGTTTCATCACTAAGGTTGTCGCCCAATAGGGTGACTCAAGAGGCTGCCAGGTGTGGGGGCCGCTTGACGAACCGGCGAGCGTCACATTGGCCTGCCCAAGGGTGCGAAAGTTCATATCCCGCTTGAAGAAGACCTGGACGGTCGTATTTGGCAGCGCCGTGCCTGTGGGGCCAGGCGAACACCCGCTCACGAGACCCTTCAATTGAACATACACTGCATCGCCAAGGATGGCATGTGCGTGCGACGTGGGGTGGACTTCGTCCCAGAATAGGTACTTGTCTACCATATCGCCAACCCCCACAGCCGTAGGATCCAGATTCTTCGCTTGGCCCACAACGTTTGTTATGCCGTACCTCGCTCCACCGCCATAGGCTCCGTCGTTCCATATGTTATTAAACAGTTGCTCTACGTCGACCTTGTAAATCGTAAGCCCCGTCTCATGGAACTCGCTCGTAAGAGATCGGATGGCGTCGTCCATGCTACCATTGAAGATGTTAGTTGCCTCCCCTATGGCCTGGAAGATCAGCTGCTGCTCCGGGCCCCAGAATTGGCTTGCCCGTGGTGTGCTGCCCAAGGGGGGGAGGTTGCACCATATTATCGTCGTCGCCCCCAATGCAGCGAGCTCCTCAATCTCGGTCGTCGCGCTTTGGAGCGCCCTTGAGGCAGCGTCCCGTATTGCTTGGGGCTTGTCACTGTCAGCCACACTGGGGTCCGCCAATGTGTCCATGACGTTGTCGCCGCCTGCCCAGAAGACGTAAGCATAGTCGCTATAGTCGACGATAAGGCTCTCTGCGCTGAAATAGCCAATCTGTGTTAGTATATCCTCGATGATAGCATCGGGTATAACGTCTTCGAAATAACTGAAGTGGACAATGGAGCTTGCCTCGGCGTCGGCGAACGCGAAGTTCGTGCCAAAAAGATGCGACGGGGTGGCAGGGGGAATGCCTAGATCCGTCGTCAGCACCTCATGCCACACGCCCGTATAGGGTTTCCCGCTTGGAGGCTTACTCGATGCTGAACACGTGAACCGGCCGCCGCCGTCGTAGTTGTAAAATGGAGAGGCGGGGACAAGCCAGCCTAGGATGTTCATAGCCTTGCAATTGCCCGTATCCGACAGACTATCCCCAAACACGATGAGCCCACTGTATCCCGCCTGAGCGCGGCCTGAAAGGAACAGTAAACCGAGCAAGACCAAGAAAACGCTGCGGCGTGCTCCGAACATGACATTGGCCTCCCGTGCGGCGTTTAATGAACAAACCATGGGTAAGGATACGTTCCTGGACAACCTCAGCCTCAGCCTTCCGTGCCTATGCGAGCTTCACTTCGCTGTGCTTGAGAACGTCCTCAAGCTCAGCGGGTACCACGGCGCTCTGTTCAAGGCCCGCCCACAGCGCAACGCGCGCCTTCCTCGCCTGTTGGACTACGAATCCCTGTCCCTCGGCGTTTATCTTCGCAGCGACTCCTGAACTTAAGCGAGCAGCTACGACTTCGGTAGCACGCATCGCCCAGGCTCGCGCGTATACAATCTCGGTCAGGCACAAGCGCGCCGGCGACCGCAGGCGCAGAGTCCGCTGAACGCCAGCAGGGCCATTGTGGTTGGCTCCGGAGTTACCACAACCCTTACAGCGTTCAAGGACAACCCGCCCTCTGCGTAGCCGCCAGGGGGAGTGAACCAATCGAAGGGAACAATCGATCCGGTGCCCATGGCCGATTCAAACTCGCTCGGCGGACGCTTGACTACTACGTTTCCGTTCTGCCAGTCCGCCGGCCAGGCCGGGTGAGTGCCGGACATGATCTGGGCGATGTTGTAAGCGCCGTTCATGGCGAAGAGGATATAGTACGTCCCGGTCTGAGCGGGCGCGGTAAGATTGATCAGAACGTCGTAGTTGGTATCGCCCACGGGCGCCCAGCTGTCAATCTGCCAGCAACTGGCCGCCGGGTCGCCCCAGGTCGGGCTTGCCGCAACGGGCGTGATCGCACTGCTCGGGAACGTGTTGTGCACCATGATGGTGACATCCCCGGTCAGGGCAACACCCGGCTGTACCGTCACTTGGTGATTGCCGGAATTGCCTGGCCCCAGGCCTTGACCGTTGAGGTCGCCAGATACCAGGTCAATTCTGCTGGTGTACTGCGCCATTGCGCCGGTCGATGCAACGGCGAGGAACAACAGCACCGAAGTAACGCTGCTTTTCATGGCACACCTCCCTCCAAGAAAGCGGTGAGACTCACCGGCACACGCGGCCGGCAAACTCGCGCGTACATAGCCCTGATTGTGCCTGCAAAAACCCGAGGGAGGTGTGCAAGACCGAACCCGGGTGTACGGCTAGGGCGCTTTGTAGGGAACGGCTGTACACACCATAACCTCTCAGGAAACGTACTCGCTCCCAAATCGGTACACACGCCAAAGCATTCAGACGCCCATATCGAAGTGCCAAAACAGGGCTTTACGCGAACCACACGACAGGTGAAATGGACTCATTATACATAGCGACCCTACCCATCGTCAAGAGGAAAACACGGACAAACGAGGAAGACAAGGAAGAAGAGTTGCAGGTATCCACTGACGAGCAGCGAGCCAGCTTCGCCAAACCGCAGCTGCGCCGTGCTTTAGCCGCCAAACCGCCTCGTTTGGCTGTCATTTGTCACTTCCAAACCGGCCGCGGAATATCACTTCGGACCGGCCAGTGATATCCGGCTCTGCCGTTGGCCTCAATGCGATAAATGCCGGGCCGCCAGGCCCGCTCCGGGGCGATGTCGTTGGCATAGGCTGTTGAGCTGATAGGCAGATTGGCCGGTTTTGAGCCATCCGAGCCGATTATCACCTCTGGCCGGTCGTGTCCACAGAAAAGATATGGCTTATCGCGTCGCGGAGCCGACGCATGAGCCTCTTGGACGAAGCGCCTCGCCGCACGATGGGTGGCGGCGGGCGGGGTCCGCATGAGAATCTGCTTTTCGGGGGAGCGAGTCGGCTGGGAGAGCGGTTTTGGGGGGAGTCATGGTGCAGCGGCGTCCGGCAGCGCCCTCGTGACGTGCAAGAACTCGCCGGATTGATCCAATGCTTGGCACCGTCATGCGACGGGCGGGCAAGCCTGTCCGTGCAGCCGCAGGCCGGTGTGTGGTCACAGGGTCAGGAGATACCGGCGACTGATCGTATCTGTTTAGCGGTCTGAGGTGTTAGCCCGCCGGGGCGGGGAGGAAGTGCCCAAGGTAGGCGGCTCGCTGACGGGGTGTGGCGCGAATCAGGTTTGACAGCAACCTCAGGCTGTCGCGGGTCTGCTGAGCGCAGGTGGCAAACAGACTACCCAGCACCTCCTGGGCATGGGCCCCGGCCCACGTGCGATTTCCCCCGAAGACCTTGCGATTGGCCACCATCGGACGGATCGCCTGCTCGGCTGGCCAGTTGCTCGCCTCCAGCCCCCATACGTACAGGAACGTGAGGATCTGTTCGGCGTGCCGGGCCAAATGGTCCCGGAACTTCCGGTTACCTTCGTGCGAGAGCCTCCAGCCCAGCAATCCCTTCAGTCGCGATTCCAATCGCCCCTGCGCTACAGCCAAGCCGTAAGAGCTGATCGAAAAGACATCCCGTCGGTCCCGCAGGTCCAGGGCGTCCAGCAACAATTGGTGAACCTGCCGCGGGAAGCGGACCGCCCCGCGGCGGGCCCGTTCCAACAGGTCCTGGGCCCGGCGCAGCAGGTGGGTGACACACTGCTGATGCTCCGCCTGCTCCAGGCCGTCATACGGAGCCCACCCGTCATGCGTCATCCACCCGCTATAGTCTCTGCCCAGCACCTCTTCCAGCACATCGCGGCCGCGGCTGGGACGAATCACGTAGTATCTGACCTGCTCGCCCGCGAAGACCCATAGCCACTTCAGCAGCCCGCCGACCTTCCAGCCCGTCTCGTCGGGATAGACCGTATCGCTGGCCCGCACGATCTGGCCGATGCGGTCGTAGAACGCTTCGGCTCGCTGCGCTGCCCGCTGCACGACCTGGGCGGCCCCGCCTCGGCTGATCGAGATGCCGAAGCCGTCATTTAACAGTCCCTGGATGTCCCCGTAACTCAGTCCGTACTTGTCCTTCATCATCGCGATCAGGGCTTGCAGGTCCGGTCCGGTCTGTGAGGCCGCCGCCCCGCTCGCCTGCGAGGTCTGCAAGCGATGCCGCGGACGAATGCGTCGGCCGCACGCGGCACCCTCCGACGTGGACATCGAACCGCCGTACGAGGGGCTTGCGCGGGATTTCGACCTGGAATTGCCGATCGATGTGATCTTCCCGCACAGGCCCGCCGCAGTCGGGGCACCGCTCGGGCAGAGGCACGTCGTGGATCTCGTCAGGCATCTGCTCCGGCAGAGGGCGATGCGCCTTGGGACCATAATCTGCCCCGGCCTTGCGACCGGGAAGCTTAGGGTTTGCTTTGGGCGGTCCCTTGGAAAACGGCGCGGCTTGCCGTTTGGTGGCTCGCAGGGCTTCCTGGAATTGGGCGGTCAGTTCGCGAACTTGAGCGGTCAACTGCCGAACCTGCCCTTCCAGTTCCGTTACTCGCTGCCGGAGTTGCTGATTCTCGGCCAGAAGTTCTTCGTAACTCGCTCGGGCCATCCTTGACCCCGCTTGCTCGCCGGTTCCAACCGCGTCGCAACCCAAGTTCCACCGCGCCGGCGGCAACACTATTATATGCCAACCACTCCGCTCACCAATCAGTGTCTTTCAGGCCGCTAAACAGATACGACTGATCTACGGAGCGGGGCCACGGCAAAGCTCCTGCAGATGTTCCACTCGACGGCTTCCCAGCAGGGAAAGGAGGGTGAGAACAGCCGCGGTAGACCGGCTGTAGATGGCGGCGATCAGGCGGCGGCAGTCCTGGTCACTGCGGACATCGGGCAGGCGTTTGCATAGGGGTTGGCGTACTTTTTTTCGTGAACAGTGGCCAGTCGTAGCCCGGGGTGTTGACGAAGAAGAACTTGATGGCTGTTGGGCGACAATTAGAATTCCCTGTCAGCGACAATTAAAACTCCCTGGCTTTTGAGAGGTGGTCGGCTATTCAGGGTTCCTTCGAAAAGGAGCCTGGATGGTCACAGACCAGCAAGTCAGGAGGTTACATAGGTTGTTACAGACAGAGGACTCACAGGTGGTGGCAGCGGCGAAGGCGGGGATGGACGTGACGACCGCACGGAAGTATCGGCGGCTGATGCGGTTGCCCGGCGAGATCGCAGCTGCTCACACGTGGCGGACGCGGGGCGACCCCTTCGCGGAGGTTTGGGACGAGGTTCACCAGGAACTGGCGGTCAATCCGGGGCTGCAGGCCAAGGTGCTGTTCCAGGCGTTGCAGCGGAGGCATCCAGGTAGGTTCCAGGATGGGCAGTTGCGGTCGTTTCAGCGCGGGATCAAGACCTGGCGGGCGCTGGAAGGACCGCCGCGGGAGGTGTTCTTCGCCCAGGTGCACGAGCCGGGCCGACTCTGCCAGTCGGACTTCACCCACCTGTCGGAGCTGGGCATTACGATCGCCGGCCAGCCGTTCGACCACATGATTTACCACTTCGTGTTGACGTACTCGAACTGGGAGCACGGCACGGTCTGCTTCTCGGAGAGCTATCGAGAGCCTCTCGCAAGGCCTGCAGGACGCCCTGTGGGCCTTGGGCGGAGTCCCGGCCGAGCATCGAACGGATCGGTTGTCGGCGGCGGTGCATAACCTGTCCCGGTTCCTGGAGGCGGGATCGCGTAGCGAGCCGGAGTTCACGCGGCGCTACCAGGGGTTGCTGGATCATTACGGGCTGCTGGGGCAGCGGATTCAGGCCGGCAAGGCCAACGAGAACGGCGATGTGGAGCAGCGTCATCACCGCTTCAAGCAAGCTCTGGAGCAGGCCCTGCTGCTGCGCGACGGCCGGGACTTTGCCAGCCGGGAACTCTATGAGGCCTTCCTGGGCGAGTTGTTTGAGCAGCTCAACGCCGGGCGGCGGTCGCGGTTGGCGGAGGAACAGGCCCTCCTGCGCGACCTGCCGGATCGGCGGCTGGAAGTCGCCCAGCGGCTGGATGTGAAGGTCGATACCGGCAGCCTGATCCATGTGGATCGCAACATCTACTCGGTGGACAGCCGGCTGATCGGGGAGAAGGTGGAAGTCCGGCTCTATGCGGAGCACCTGGAGATCTGGTACGCCCAGCGGCTCATCGAGCGGTTGGGGCGGCTTCGCGGCCGGCAGCGGCACCAGGTCTCGTACCGGCACATCATCGACTGGCTGGTCCGCAAGCCCGGGGCCTTCGAACAGTACCGCTATCGGGAGGACCTGTTCCCCACGAGCCGGTTCCGGATGGCATACGACCACCTGAAAGACACGCAGGCCGAGCGTGGGGTCAAGACGTACCTGCGGATCCTGTACCTGGCGGCTCGCCAGACACAGGACGGGGTGGATGAGGCGTTGCGGCACCTGTTGCAGGAAGGTCAGCCGATCTGTCTGGAGGCGGTGGAAGCCTTGGTGGACCGCCGGGAGGCGATCCCGCCGGTCACGCAGGTCCGAATCGAGCCGGTGGACCTGGCTGCGTATGACGCCTTGATGATCGGCCAGGAGGTGACCGTATGAAACCTCCCGAGCAAGAGAAGGCCACTCTGGAAGCCTGCCTGCGGGAACTGCACCTGCCGACGATCCGGGAGTGCTTTGAGGAACTGGCCCGGCAGGCGGAACAGGAGACCCTCAGCTACGAGCAGTTCCTGCTGACGCTGGTCCAACGCGAGTGCCAGGTTCGCCGGCAACACCGGCTTGAGCGATGCCTGCGGGAGTCGCGATTGCCGGCGGAGAAGAATCTGGCCGGCTTCGACCTGAAGCGGCTGCCGGCCAAGGTCACCCGGCAGGTGCGGACGCTGCTGGAAGGCAGACTTCGTGGATCGCCGGGAGAACGTATTGGTCTTCGGCAGCGTCGGCGGTGGCAAGACGCACCTTTTGTGCGCGTTCGCGCAGGAGTTGATTCGCCAGGGCCGCAAGGTGTACTTCAGCACGTGCAGTCGGCTGGTGCAGGACCTGCTGGCGGCCAAGCGGGATCTGAAACTCAGTCGGTTGATCCAGAAGCTGGGCCGCTACGAAGCGGTGCTGATCGACGACCTGGGATACGTCCAGCAGAGCCGGGAAGAGATGGAGGTGCTATTCACCCTGCTAGCCGAGCGGTACGAGCGGGGCAGCGTGATGATCACCAGCAACCTGCCGTTCTCGAAGTGGGAGGCGATCTTCAAGGACCCGATGACCACGGCCGCGGCAATCGACCGGCTGGTGCACCATTGCGTGATCCTGGAACTGAACGTCCCAAGTTATCGGATCGAGCAGGCCAAAAAGAACCGGCCCGACGCCACCGACCCCTCCCCCGAGTGACGACCGGCCGGGCACTCTGACAATCTCACAGCAATTCACAGGAACTCACAGGCAGTTACAAAGAAAGAAAAAGGAGCAAAAAGAAAGAAACCAACAACCACGACCACGGCGGCGGAATCGGGAGATCTAATTGTCGTTGAAGAGGAAGGATAATTGTCGCTTGACATTGATGGCGAAGAAATGCTGCTGGAACGTGCCCTTGGCGAAACGCCGCACGTCCCGCAGGTGGATGACTCCTGAGGTCCGCGCTGCAGTCGCTGGGATTGCCCGAGCTGCTTACCAGATGCAGAAGTGAACGTTGACGATGCTGTTCACCTGACGGCAGCCAGATCGCTGCTCTGCGGGTCTATTGCTGTGAGCTGCTGGGCGCCGCTGTGACCACCACAGCTGCGGAGCCATTGCCCCGCAACTGCTGGGGAAATCGCCGGGGGCTTTTTCTAGACCTCCGTAAGTCTCGTCAACAGAACTACTTACGGCATCGCTACCCTGTTTTGTAAACCGCGAGCCGCATGCCCAGCCTCCGCGGGCGCTTTCGTCGCACCCTTTCGCAACCTCTGGCATAGTGGCGTCTGACACCGTACGCTCCGAGCAGCTGCCGCTTGGCCCCCATCGTTCCGCGAGCCCCTGTCTCTGGTGCTGATTCGCACTGGATCGCGCAGCCGCGTGCCGCCACTGCTGGTGAATGTGCTGGGTCTTGCGTCCTGCCGTCTGTCGAACGACCACTACTCTGCTGTAGCTCCGCTTACTCTTGCCCGGTCGAAGCCAGAGGGCGGTGTCGCTAAAGCGTAAGCGGTTGAATTCCTCTTTCGATTTCAGCTCACAGCTGAAGATTCATACATTCCTGCGCTGCTGAAACATGCCTGGCCAGCCATCCGCAGATCAAGATGAGGACTTCGAAGCTTCACAGATTGTTGCCGCGCCTGCTGCCATAGGACTTGCAGGCCACTTGCACACGTGACGAGGGTTTGGCTGTGCCGGGGAAAAGAAGATGATACGACCAGAGAGCACCGCCAATGAAGTGTATGAGTCGCCAGCCCAATGGCCGGCCCGCCCCGAGTTGTTCGGCCCCCTGCTCACACCTATCGAGGCCGCCCAATACCTCCGCCTCAACGAGACAGGCCTGCATACCCCCGAGTCGGCTATCCGGACGCTCAACTACTGGCGTGACAAGGGCCACCTGCGCGCGACCAAATACGCCCGCCGGGTCTGGTACCGCAAGGCTGAGCTTGACCGCTTCTTAGAGGTCAAAACCGAGTCGTAGCCCTCCCTTGCGCTACTGCCCCACCGTGCGTATACTGACCAATGGTCAGTCGTCGCATGGTGGCCCAGGCCCACGCGGGCCGGAAGGAGTCCACGATGACGACGAAAGTAGGCATTTATCGCAGTTACTATGGTCCGGTACCGACAGACAGCTCCGGTAAGCCGTTGCCAAAAGAGGACTGGCCGAAGAGGCGGCCCCATAGCTGGGTCGTCCGCTGGTTCGGCACGGACGGGCAGCGCTACAGCCGGAGCTTCGAGACCAGAAAGGAGGCCGAGCGGTCTTACGAGAGTAAGCAGCAGGAAGTGCGCGTGGGTCAAGCGGATCCGCCGCCGTCGATCACCATCAAGGCTTTTGCAACGGAGCATGAGAAGGTCATGATAGGACAAATAGCACGGGCAAGTCTGGCCGATCAGAAGCGGGCTCTGGAGTCGTTCATCGATCACGTGGGGCAGGACATCCCGCTGCATAAGGTAAAGCCACGCGACGCGGAAGCCTTCGTAGCCTCCAGGCTCCGCAGCGGTATTGCCATCGGTACGGTCAACAAGGACATCCGCACGCTTAAGCGTATCTTCAACCTCGCTATCACCCCACGGGGCTACTTGAACCAGAACCCCTTTGCGTCGATCAAGCAGCGGAAGCAGAGCACCAAGCCGATTCGATATGTAACGCCACAGGAATTCCAGAAACTGCTCAAGGCAGCAACGACACTGTGGTGGCGGACTTTCCTGTCTGTGGCCTACACCACCGGGGCCAGACTGGGCGAGCTGCTGCATTTGACGTGGGCGGACGTAGACTTCGAACAGGACCGGGTGCGGATCGCACGGAAAGATGCCAACCATGAGCTGATCCAGTGGGAACCTAAGGATCACGAGGGCCGGGTGGTACCGTGCCCCTCACAGGCCGTACAGCTGATGGCGGATCTGCAGGGCGAGTCAGCCGAAGGTTGCCCATACGTGTTTGTTCCCCCCTGGCGGTGGGACTACATACGACTTGCCCGGGACGCAGGAACCTGGGACGATGAACAGAAGATGCTCAACAATCTCAACCGGCGGCTGGCGACCCTCCGCAAAACAGCCGGCGTCAGTAAGATGACTTTCCACGACCTGCGTCGATCATGCATCACGAACTGGGCGAGGACGCTTCCAACTCACGTGGTCCAGAAACTGGCTGGTCACAGCGACATCAAAACGACGCAGCATTATTACCTGGCTGTGCGACAGGCCGACCTCGAGGAAGCGCGACGGGTACAGGCAGGAATCCTGCAACAGAAGCCGACTGACCAAGAAGTGACCAACTGAGCCCAAAAAAGGCAGGTAAACCTGATGACACGAAAAAAGCCAAGCTGTAAAGGCTTGGCTTTCAGGAACTTAAGAATCGGGGTCGACGGGGATCGAACCCGCAACCACCGGATCGACAATCCGGTACTCTAACCAATTGAGCTACGACCCCAAGATCCTCGGCACCAACGGGACGGGCCGATATCTATCGAACTCCAGTAGTTTTACGCGACGGCAGGCCGTTCGTCAAGGGTAGCGGGCCGGATGGGCGATATCGTTCGGACAGGGAGGCAAGCCCGATAAGTCCTGGCGCCGCCATGGGTTACTGCCAGGGGAACACCACGGCACGCGGCACGCAGGCGGGCCGGCGGCGCAGCTGCGCGGCGAGAGACGCCGTTGGAGACAGTGGAGCAGGAGAGGACGTTGGCGTTCAAGGCATCCAAAGCGGCGCCAGGGCCGCCGCACTCCAAGAACGTCCGCCAGGCGCTAGGCCTTCTTGTCGGTGAGGTACTTGTCGATGTTGGCGGCGGCGCGTTTGCCGTCGCCCATGGCCAGGATGACGGTGGCGGAGCCGCGGACGATGTCGCCGCCGGCGAAGACGCCCGGCTTGGTGGTCATGCCGAGATCGTCGGCGACGATGTAGCCCCATTGGTTGAGCTTGAGGTCGGGGCAGGTGCTGGTCAGCAGGGGATTGGCCCGGGTGCCCATGGCCTCGACGACCATGTCGCACTCGACCACGAAGTTGGAGCCCTTCTGCTCGATGGGGCGCCGCCGGCCGGACTTGTCCGGCTCGCCCAGGGTCATCCGCAGGCACTCCAGGCCCTTCACCCAGCCCTGCTCGTCGCCGAGGATCTTAACCGGCTGGGTCAGCATCTCGAAGACGATGCCTTCCTCTTCGGCATGGTGGACCTCTTCCACGCGGGCGGGCATCTCCACGCGGCTGCGGCGGTAGACCAGCACGGCTGGGTCGGCACCGAGCCGGCGGGCGGTGCGGACGGCGTCCATGGCGGTGTTGCCGCCGCCGATGACGGCCACCTTGCGGCCGCGAAGGACCGGGGTCTCGTACTCGCCGAAGGCATTTGCCCGCATGAGGTTCACGCGGGTGAGGAACTCGTTGGCGGAGTAGACGCCCTTGAGGTTCTCGCCGGGCATGCCCGATGAAGATCGGCAGGCCCGCGCCGTTGGCGATGAAGACGGCGTGGAAGCCCTCTTCCTTCATGAGGTCGTCGATCGTCGACGGTCTTGCCGATGACGACGTTGCACTCGATCTTCACGCCGAGCTTCTGGAGGTTCTTGACTTCGGCGGTGACGATGTCCTTGGGCAGGCGGAACTCGGGGATGCCGTAGACCAGCACGCCGCCGGGGTCGTGCAGGGCCTCGAAGATGGTGACGTCATAGCCCTTGCGGGCCAGTTCGCCGGCGCAGGTGAGGCCCGCCGGCCCGGAGCCGACCACGGCGACCTTGCGGCCGTTGGAGGGGGCGGGCTTCTGGCCGGTGCCGTTCATGTTCTGGCGGGCCCAGTCGGCGACGAAGCGTTCGAGGTAGCCGATGGCGACGGGCTCGCCCTTGACGCCGCGGACGCAGACGCACTCGCACTGGGTCTCCTGGGGGCAGACGCGGCCGGAGATGCCCGGCAGGGCGTTGTCAGCCAGGAGGATCTCGGCGGCCTTGCGGAAGTCGGCCTCGGCGACGGCGGCGATGAACTCGGGGATGCGGACGCGGACGGGGCAGCCCTCGACGCACTTGTGGTTCTTGCACTGGAGGCAGCGCTGGGCCTCCTGGATGGCCATGCTGGTCTCCGAGGCCGAGGTTGACCTCGTTGAAGGAGCGGCTGCGCTCGGCGGGGTCGCGTTCGGGCATCCGCTGGCGGTCGATCTTCATCCGCTGGGCGGGGGTGAGCTTCTGGTCGGGCGTCTTGTTCGGATTGGCGTCGGCCATGGACATTCATCCCTTACCGAAAACGGTCGTTGTGTCGCCCTTTCAGGGCTTGAACAACAAACTAGAGCACGCCCTCGAGCTTGCAGCGGTGTTTGGCCCGCTCGAAGCTTCCTTCTCAAACGGCTTATAGGTGCCCAGGCGGTCCCATAATTCCTGGAAGTCCACCTGGTGGCCGTCGAACTCGGGACCGTCCACGCAGGCGAACCGGGTCTTGCCGCCGACGGTCACGCGGCAGCCGCCGCACATGCCGGTGCCGTCGACCATGATCGGGTTGAGCGAGACGATGGTCTTGATGCCGGCCGGGCGGGTGGCCTCGGCAACGGCCTTCATCATCGGGACGGGTCCAGCGGCGTAGACGGCGCGGATGGGCGGGCTGGCCTGCTGCATGAGTTCGGCCAGTTTGCCGGTCACCAGGCCGTGGTAGCCGAAGCTGCCATCATCGGTGCAGGGGTAGACGCAGTCGGCCACCTCGGCCAGCAGGTCCTCGAGGATGACCAGGTCCTTCGTGCGGCCGCCGATAATCACGCTGACCTTGTTGCCAGCCGCCTTGAGGCCGCAGACCTGGGGATAGATGACGGCTGTGCCGACACCGCCGCCGATGACAGCCACGTGCCCGCCGCTCTCGATCTCGGTGGGTTTGCCGAGGGGGCCGGCCATATCGGAGAGGGCCTGGCCGACCTCGAGGGCAGCCAGCTGGGCACTGGTAGCGCCGGCGACCTGGACGATCAGGGCGACGGCGCCGTTGTGCCGGTCAGCCATGGCGATGGTCAAGGGGATCCGCTCGCCCTGCTCGTGGACGCGGAGGATGACGAACTGCCCGGGCTGGTGCTTTCGGGCGATCCGCGGGGCCTTGACCAGGAGCCAGTAGACCCGCTGGGCGAGCTGTTTCTTCTCCAGGATCGTGAACATCGAACGGCTCCGATTGCGGGAGACCCGCCCTTGCCGGGCGATCAAGCCAAATACTACCACCCAGCGCTCCATTATGCCGTTTAGGACGGGCAATGCAAACCGATCCGACGGCGAGTGCGCCGACGGGGCCAGGCGTGACACGCGGCAGACAGGTGCGGCGCAAGGCCGTGACGCCGAGGCAGGAAGGATCGGGAGGGGGTCGGTCGTCTTTGTGGGGTGTGCCTAGGGAGAGATGGAATTCACGGGGAGGGAAAAGGGTTGCGGTTCTTCCAACCTGTCTATCCCGTGCATACCCGTGGCCGTTCCGAGGGATGCCAAGGCATGCTCAATCGTCTGTGCGCGGGCACCGGCGGAGCGGGGACCCATTGCGACCGCTGAACCGGGGGCCGTACAATGACATCGAACGGCCTCGGGGAGCGGCGGGTTCTTGACGAGACATACGTGCGAATGCGACAGGGACAGGTATTCAGCGCGGCTTTGCTGGTTGCCAGCCTCGGGACCGGCGGATGTTTCTTCGTGGAGAGATCCTTTCCGATGGAACCGGGCAGGATCGTCCGGGTGCAGCCGGCAGCACCATCAACGGACGACCCGAACGATCCGCCCCCGACGCGGCAGTGGCTGGTAACGGCAGACAAAGGCCTGAGGCCACTGTTGCCCCGCCACCCGCAAGAGCCGCTGTTGACCGAGCAGCTGTGCGACAAGCGGGGCAGGCCCGTGGACTTGGTCGCCCACTTCGGCGTGCGCACGTGGGGGTTGGAATCGATCTGGGTCAACTTCCTGGGGCTGAGCGACTCGGCGCAGATGTCGCAGATGACAGACCGCGTGGGGCCGTCGGCGCCGTGGCCACAATTTGATGAGGTCTGGATCCCGGTGGGCGGCGACCTGGAGTCGGCCGGACGGCTGGGCATGGCGCGGGACGTTGCCGGAGCGGTCGTGGACAGCGAGTGCATCGTGATCCTGCCGGGGCTTCACGGGGGACAGGACGTTCAGCGGACGCGCGACCTGGCAGCCGGGCTGCGGCAGTCAGGGCTGCACGTGCTGGCCCTGGACCCCCGCGGACAGGGACTGACCGAGGAGCGTTACCCGACCCGGAAATACACGTGGGGGGTGTTCGAGACCGACGACCTCCTGCGGGTCTCGGACTGGCTGATGCGGCAAGGCCATATCCGGCGGACCGGGTTGATCGGCTTCTCGTGGAGCGCCAACCAGGCGTTGCTGGTGGCCTGGCGGGACGGACAGCTCGCCGGCAACGCGAGCATCGCGTTGCGGCTGGCGAAGCACCTGGCCGCTCCGCCGCCGGGGCGCCGCTACGAGGCAGGAGTCATCGCCTTCTCGCCGGTCCTGCGGTTCGAGGAGTTGATGGACAAGCTGGAACTGCGCCGCGGCTGGCCTTTTTCAATCCGGTGCAGGCGGGCCTGCAGAACACGATCCGCGAGTGGATGATCCACGACGGCTATCCCGATCCCTGCGGCAGCGTGCACGCGCTGATCCAGCACACGGGGCTGCAATACCCTGGCAGCGTGGCTGACAGCCTGCAGTTCCTGCGGCTCTTGCCGTACAAGGACCTGCCGGCCGCAAGCAAGCTCGATGCGGCCCGCATACCGGTGCTGATCGTGCACGCGGCGGACGATCCGGCGGCCCCCGTGCAGACCATCGCGGACCTGATCGCCCGCGTGAGCAACCCGCGAGTCGCGGCCATTGTTCTGCCAACGGGAGGGCACATCGGCTTCGCGGCTTACGCACCGGCATGGTACTATAGCCTGATCTTGAACTTCCTGGACCCGGCCACGGGTCCGGGCGCAAGTCATTCGACCGTAACTGCTTTCGGTGCCAAGGTTGCCCGGAGAGATCCGACCGCTATAATTTCGCGATAGATTCGGCGGGGGCAATCGAGGCAGTCGGGGAGTCCTCGCGGATCATCCGCTTCTTTCTCGCGGTTCCCATTTGTTACGACGTTGACCAGAGCGACCAGCCGGGCCGTAACGGCCGGCCGAAAGGACTGTCTCTTGCGGCTGGCAAGGTAGCGCTGCAAGGCAGTCGAGAGTCCGGCGGCGTACGCCCGGATGGTATAGCCACACGCCATGGGTGCACGGGGCACCCTCATTGATTGCAAGGGTATTTCAGGTACAGGAGAGGATCCATGCGCGTCATGACCATTCCAAAGAGTCTGCTGTTGCTTGCTCTGCTGGCTGCGGTCGTCCTACCCAATGCGGGGTGCCCGCCGGCGCCGAATCCCAACGCCGTCCTGGCCGGCACCTGGACGCTGGCGGAGACGACCAGCCCCAACCCGAACCTCACGCAGGTGCTGCTGAACTTCGACAGCGCCGGGAGCCTCGTTTCGGTCAGCTATGTCTTCAACGGTGGCGCCCAGGTCACGAGGACGCTGACCAACTCGACGACCTCGGTCAGCGGCAGCGATGTGACGATCACCACGAACAACACGGGCGTTTTTGCCCTGAACTTCACGGGTACGCTCAATGCCGATGACACCGTGATCACGGGCAACGCCTCCTGGTCGCTGACCATAGGCGCCACGACGATCACCGCGCCAACGGGGCCGGCCACGCTGACCAAGGGCGTCAGCATCACGGGCAACGCGACGGCCGGCCAAACGCTGTTCAACGCCACGTGCCTGCCGTGCCACAACGCCCCGCCGCTGGTCGAGGCCTCCAGTGAGATTGTCCCCGACCTCGGCTCCATCAGTTCGATCATGAGCAGCATCACGTTGACGGCGAAGAGGTGGCCAACCTGCAGGCGTACCTGGGCACGGTAACGCCGCCGGGGGCCGGGAACGCGACCAACGGGCAGACGTTCTTCAACGCCATATGCGGGGTGCCACACGGGGGCATTCATCAAGGCGAACTCGGACGCGATCATCAACAACCTGGGGGCGATCAACGCAGCCATGAGCAGCATCGCCAGGCTCACGGACCAGCAGATCGTCGACCTCCAGGCATTCGGGGCTACGCAGTAGTGTAGCGATTCAGGACTGCTCCCGCGGCCGGCGACCGGCGGGGCTGCCCGTCCGGTCGCCAGCCGTGCCTAGCCGGGTCCATACGAATGGGATAGGGCCGCAGGGGCATATATCGCACAGTTATGCAGAGCGTGACGGCGCGCGTAGCGCCGCCAGAGTCTGTCAGGAGTGACCGTTGGAAACAGGAGAGAGATCCATGCACACGATCAAGGTTCTCCGTGCCGTGCTGTTACTCTCGATGGTGGTCGCATTCACGTTTGCGTGCGTCGGCTGCGCCGGCTGCGTCGGTCCTGGCGGGTACCTGGACGCTGACGGCACCCAACAACCCCAACCCGAACCTGGCGAACGTCATGTTGACCTTTGACAGCAGCGGAAACCTGACCACGATCGAGTTTGACTTCAACAGCGTTCATGTCACCAGGAACGTGCCGGACTTGACTGCCACATCAACGGTGAGCGGCAGCAACGTCACGGTCACCGTGAGCTACGCGGGCCCCAGCCGACTGACCTTCACCGGCACGCTGGACGCCGACGACTCGACGATCACCGGGACGCTGCAGTACTCGCTGGTGATCGGCGCCACAACGATCACCACGGGCGGGGGAATACCGGCCACACTGACCAAGGATCCATAGGCCGGCTACCCCTGCCAGATCTTCTCGAGGGCCTCACGAGCGGCTTCGCGGGTGACGCGTCCCTCGGCTGCGAGGCGTTCGATGTCCTGGGCGATGGTCTGGCTGCCCTGCGGCAGCTGCTGGCGCTTGGCCAGGTCCCAACCCTCGGCGATGGCCTGGCGCATGGCCTGGTCCGGCAGCAGAAGCCCGTAGGCGGCCACCCGGCCCTTGCCGGACGCCTCCGGCAGCAGGTGCGTCATCACGACCGCCCGCAGGGCCCCGGCGAGGGACTGGCGGAACATCGGCCGCATGTCCTCCGGCTGGGCATCCAGCATCATGCGGACAACCGCCTCGGGCGAGGGGCCGTGGATGACGGAGATCACCAGGTGCCCGGTCTGGGTGGCCATCACGCAGGCCTGGAGGGTCATCAGGTCGCGGGTCTCACTGACGTAGATCACGTCGGGGTCCAGGCGCAGGACGGCCCGCAGGGCCCCGGCGAAGCTGGGCGTGTCGGTGCCAACGGACTGCTGGCGGATGAGGGCCTGCTTGGGCACCAGGTGCATGGCGACCGGGTCCTCGATCGTAACGATGTGGACCGGCCGGCGGGCGTTGATGTAGTCCAACAGCATCAGGGCGACGGTATTCTTACCTGAGCCGGTCAGTCCGGTGAGCAGGATGAACCCGTTGGGGCTGTCGGTCAGGTCCAACAGGGCCTGGGGGACCCGCGCCAGGCTGGCATCCGGCAGCCGGCTGGGCAGCAGGCGGACCACCACGGTGAGCCTCTCCAGGTTCCGGGTGACGCACATGCGACCCTCCAGGACGCCCTCGATCCCGCAGGTGGTGATGACCACCTCTCGCTGGCTGCCGATCCGGGCGGCCTCGTCGGCCCCGACAGCCGCCTCGGCGATCCGGCGGATGTCCTCTTCGGTCAGCGGGTCCTGTTCGTCCCGTACGAGTCGGTTTCCGATGCGATAGACCGGCGGCTCGCCCGGCACCAGGTGCAGGTCACTGGCCTGGCGCCTGGCTGCCTCCTCGAGCATCCGCTGCAGTTCGGCCGTCATTCTGGATCGCCACGTTCGTCTCCTTTCATGGTTACATGAACCTGAACTCGTCGGGCGGCTGGGGCGGGGGCTCCGGCTCAGTTATGTAGCCCAGCAGGAGGTTGCGGAGCTGCGCCGGCACGTCGTGCAGCCGGCGTTTGACCGTCCCCTGCGGCACGCCCAGCCGTTGGGCGATCTGGGCCAGGGAGAAATCCTCGAAGTAGTAGAGCTCCGCCGCCTGGCGGCCTACGTCCGATACCCGCGCCAGGGCCCGGCGCACCATCTCCTGGCGCTCACGCCGCTGGAGGGCCTCCTGGGGGCAGGCGCCGGCGGCCGGCCGATCATCCAGGAGGTCCTGGACCTGCTCCTGGCGCTTGCGGAGGATCCGGTGGGCCTGGGTCCGGACGATCTGGCGGAGCCAGGCGGCGAAGGCGTCGGGCTGTCGCAGCTGGTCCAGCCGGCCCAGGGCCGTCACCAGGGCGGCCTGCACGGCATCCTCGGCCAGGTGGCGGTCATTCAAGATCGCGACCGCCAGGTCGCGAGCGGCTGGGGCGAATCGTTCGACCAGGAGCCGTACGGCGGATTCATCGCCGGTGCGACATCGCTGAAGAAGATCCGCCATGGTCTCGGCCACGCCGTTTGCCTCCAGGGTCCTCCAGAAAACAGAGCCGCCATGGGCGTCGAAGGTTCGCCGGGGTTCATGATAATGCGCGGCCGCGGCGTCGTCGCGTGGGTCGGGGGGCGGGCAACGGGTTACGGGTAACGGGTGACGGGTAACGGGGCGCGGGCGCGGGGCGAACGGCGAAAGGCGTGCGTCGGACAACAGAAGGAAACAGCGCTACCGGCGGAACACGAGGAGCCGCCAGTGGCGCAGCGTGAGTATTGAGGGCCGCGGAAGATGGTGCGTCAGCGTCGCCGCCGCAGCAGGGTCGCACCGCCCAACAGCAGGATCGTCAGTGTCGCCGGCTCAGGGAGGGCCAGCGTGAAGTTGTCCAGACCGAGTTCGACGGTGCCGCTGCCGGAGGCAATGTCGCCGACGATGTTGAGGTCGGTCACGTTGGCCATCAGACCCGCCCAGGTGCCTTGCGAGACGGTCCAGTACTGCGGAGCGAGGAACACCTTGACGTGCGACCAGGTCGAGCCCGGCACGGGGGCGTCGTAGAAGGCCCGCCCGCCAGGCCCTACGAGCGTGATGCTCGGACCGATGGCCGCAGGCTTGCCCGTGGTCTGGTCCCACTCCAACCAGCCGCCCAGGTACGGCTGGTAGTTGCCCAGGTAGGCAGCCGGGGCATGCAAGGTGTCAGCCGTATACGTGGAGTTGGTGTCGTAGAACTGGGCCCAACCAGCCGGGTTGCCGCCGGTGGGAGCGACCTGCCAGTAGCCATAGGCCACGCCGGTGAAGGTCCAGCCTTCCAGAGTGCCGCTATCCCAGGTCGTGACGATCGGTACAGCCAGCGTCGGGACAGCCGCCGCAAGCACCAGTGCCACCACAGCCGCCGAAACCGCAGACCAGCTACCGTTCGTCATTGCAGATCCTCGCTCTCGCCTTCGCCCGCAACATAGAACTTCTCGGGGCAACGCGCGGAAAACACCCGATCACCCGGTAGCCCAAAGTCCCTCGCGGGACGTTCGGGGCCTTGAGCCGGCCAGACCTGCAGGCGCGCGATGCCGCCGAAACAAAACATCTCCGGTCAATGGACAGCAACAACTGGCGAGAGGCAACACACCACTCAGGCAGAACCGAAGGACTCGGCTGTCTGCGCCCGGCGTCTTCCCGAAACGCAAGGCTGAAGGTAACGTTGACTATATCCGAATCCACCCAGCGGTCAAGAGGATTCGCGGGGATGATTCGCAAAGTGTGCCCGCAGTGTCAGAATCCGTCAGTGGAAGCCCACTATTGCTTCTTCAGACACAGCAGCAGGCCCTGTCCGGGGGAGAGCCAGTCATGGTCGGGTCGCCACGTCTCCATCTGACCGGTGTAGGGGCTGACGAACTGGGTCCGGCCGGGCTCGCGGAACTGGACCTCGACCTTGGCGGACTGCTGGAGGCTTTTGTTGACGACCAGGACGAATGGTTCACCGGCGGGGCCCTCGAACTCGCCGACCATGAGATCGCCACCACCGACGCGTTCGATCCAGCGGCTGGTCTCGATGCCGGTGCAGCCTTCCGGGACATCCGGGCAGTGGAACACCCCGAGGCTCCGCAGCTGTACGTACACCTGGCCGATCCGGTGCAGTTGCATGTTCACGTTGCGCACCAGGCCCCAGGTGGGAGTCTTCTGTCCGAACTGGTCGATCGGTCCGAGCCGGTAGTTGCCGATGTTGGGGGTGAAGTAGGTGAAGTAGCTGATGCCGCGGGCGCCGTAGGCGAGGGTCGTGTACATCTGGAACCGCAGGCCGGCGTCGGTGGGCACGGCGTAGTCGTAATGGGCGTTGCCCAGGACGATGTTCCAAAACGGCAGGTTGTGACGCAAGGCTATGGCCCGCATGGTCTCCAGGTTGCGGAAGTACCCGTTGCGAACGGTGCCGTCGCCCATCAGGGAATAGTGGTCGTAGCTCAGGAAGGACGGCTGGACGGTCTGGACATAGGCTTCCAGGTACTGGGCGTAGGTGTCCACACCCATCTGACGCGGCGTGGCATGGTCGCCGAAGAGGTTGATATAGGCGACGGCCTGGGGCGCGAAGGTACGATAGCTTTCCACCCACACCTGCAGCTCGGGGAAGTACTCCGCGCCCGGCTCATCGATCACATAGTAGCCGTAGATGGCCTTGTGCCGGCCGACTCGCTGGACAAGGTTGGCGACGTGCTGGCGGATCTGCCAGGCTTCGCGCTGATCGCCGTAGCCCTCGCAGGGATGCTGGTCCTTGTCGATGACGATGCACTTGAGCTGGGCTTCGGCGACCAGATCGAGGTACTCAGGCCTGACGAAGCCAGCCAGATTGAACCCGCAGTCGCGGATGGTCTGCAGGGCGACGAGGTCTCCCGGTGACTCGCCCCATGGGAGAATGACGAACTGCTCAGGCGTGAGCCTCAGCCCTTCCTCGGGCAACTGGGCGGAGGCCGCCCCCACTTCCCACCCAACACCGGCCGCTACGATCAGCAGGATAATTCGGGTCATCACGACACACCCTCCTGCATCACAAACTCGTGCCTGGCGTCTACTGTATTATACGATTCTTCCCGAGCTTATGTTCAGGGAATCACCTGGCGACAGGCTGCAAGAGTAAGGTAAATGACCGGCCTGTAAGACGTAGCGACGGGCATCCAAAAAACGGGGGCAGTGCGCGGGTGTGCTGGACAGTTGGGAGGGCTGGACAGGCTGGGCGGACAAGACTCTCGCACATCATTGTCGCAAACTGATACCATCACAGATAGTGACAGTCTTCAATGAATTGTAGTCGCGGGCGGCACTCGTCTTAGGCAGGTTGCCGCCCTGCCCTGTTGACCTCGTCCACCAGGATCCGCATATTCCGATAAGGCGCATCCAGCGGGACGGCACATTCGGGACCGATCACGTCGATCCCCGCGGCGATCTTGTCGCGGACGTCCTGGCGGACGGCCTGCTCCGTGCCCTTGCGGATGATTTCCAGGTTGCTCGTGCCACCCATCAGGGCCATGCGCTCACCGGCCAGCTGGCGGGCCTTGACCGCGGGTACCTTCGAGTCGAAGTGGAAACAGGCCAGGCCGGCCTGGCGGATGTAGTCGATGCGGTCGGCTGTATCGCCGCAGATGTGCAGGACCAGTGGGCAGTGCAGGTGGGCCGCCAGTTCCGCGTGCGTGTCCAGAAGGAAATCGCGATAGGCAGCCGGCGAACAGAGGTCGCGCGTGGCGTGGTCCGCCAGACAGAGGGCGTCGGCGCCAGCCTCGATCTGGGCGCGGCCGAAGGCAACGGTGACGTCCTTGAGGACGGCCATCGCGCGTTTGACCAGGTCGGGCTCGAGGAGGGTGCTGACCAGGAACTCCTCGACGCCGAAGAGGTGGTAGCCCAGGGTCCAGGGGCCGAACACCTTGCCGACGATGGCGACCTCGTCGCCGAGTCGCTTTCGCAGCAGGCGGATGGCCTCCAGGGGCACGGCGCAGGAGGGGCGGGTCAGCAGGTCGGCTGGGATGCGTATCTGCTCGTCGATTTTGTAGAGATGGGTCCGGCAGTCCGGCATGTGGTCGATGTCGCCCCATTCGACGGGGCAGCCCATGGCGGCTGACTCGTGCCAGACACTGAAGAGGGGCATGACGTTATCGAAGCCGATCTCGGTGTGGCCGGCCATGGCGAGCCGGGCCATGGTCTCGGCCTCGAGGTGGGCGTTGGGAAAGAAGGCCTGGACCTTGTGCTGCAGGTCGATGGTGACGATGGAGGTAGCGCTGCCGGTGGCGGGCCCGGGGACGGTCTGGCGCCGTAGGCTCTTCAGGAAGATGTCTCTTGGTTTCATGGCCGGCATTGTATACACCGGTTTGGGATGCCGGAACCCTCCTGTGCGGGCGACCCTTGTCCGAGCCTGCCGCCTTGCGGTATCGTCAGCACTGATTCGGACTTCGCGTAGCGAGTGAAGTACATAGTGGGCGATGCATGGCCCTGGTGCGCTGCCTGACAGACTGCGTCCTCAGGATCCTGGCACCAGGCAAGGGTGTTCCCGCGACGATCGACGGGCTGCCACGGCCTGAAGGAAACGGCAAGAGGAGTATGGTGACGAACCTTTCGCAGCGATTGCTGGCCAGGTTCTCGCGCGTGACGAGCACGGGGCGGTTCTATGTGCCCCGGCCTCGACGGCATCCGCTGCCTGGCGATCTCCTGGGTGCTGGCGGTCCACGTGATGGTGTACGTGGCGGAGAAGACCGGCCTGACGCTGCGGCCGGGCCTGTCCCACCCACTGATCTTCCTGTTCGACGCGGGGCGTGCGGGGGTAGACATGTTCTTCGTCATCAGCGGGTTCGTGCTGGCGATCCCGTTTGCCCGGCAGCACCTGGGCGAGGGTAAGCGGGTGCGGCTGGGGGCCTACTTCTCCCGTCGACTGACGCGGCTGGAGCCGCCGTACATCATCCACCTGCTGATCACGCTGGGGGCGTGGACGGTGATCGGCGGCGGGCTGGTCATGACGCCCATGCTGCAGTCGAGTTTCGCGCACGAGGTGCCCAGACACATCCTGGCCAGCCTGTTCTATTGCCACCAGTTCATCTACCAGACGATGCCGTATCCGAACGTGCTGCTCTGGTCGCTGGAGATCGAGGTGCAGTTCTACATCCTGGCGCCACTGCTGACGATGGTCTTCGCGATCGCCAACCCCGCGCTTCGCCGGACGGCGATCGTGGGGGGCATGCTGGGCTGGTCGCTGATCCCGTTTCACTGGAATGATAACTTCCTGTTGACCCACTCGCTGGCGGGGTACCTGCAGGAATTCCTGGCCGGGTTCCTGCTGGTCGACCTGTACCTGACAGGCTGGCAGAATGCCCCGGGCGGCACGCGGACGTGGGATGTGCTGTCGCTGACCGGTTGGGTGGGTATCATCCTGTGCGACTGCCTGGGGCCATCGCGATTCCTGGCGTTGCCGTGGGCGATGCTGCTAGCGTACGTGGGGGCGTTTCGCGGGGTCGCGGTACGGCGGTTCCTGGGCAACCGCTGGCTGGCGACGATCGGGGGGATGTGCTGCACGATCTACATGTACCACGGGGCGCTCATTCTGGGTCTGGGCCCCGGGACGTGGCACCTGCGAACGGGGATCCTGTGGGTGGACCTGATCTGCCAGTTCGTGATGTTGTGGGTCTTGTGCCTGCTGATCTGCTCGGTGCTGTTCCTGCTGTTCGAGCGGCCGTTCATGAAGCCCGACTGGCACAGACAGGTGTGGGCGACGGTGTTGCGGTCGCGACGGATGGCGGAGGTCGAGGCGTCGTGAGCGGCGGCGGCCCGGGCGCGGCCAGTTACGTGTGACGGCGTGTGTGGCCCCGCAGCCGGGCACTGTGGAACTCGTGTCGAGACCCGTGCACGGGCAGGCGAGCCGCCCTTGGCACCCGGCATCTTTCCATCTCTCTGGTAGCAGTCGATAGCGGCCAACTGCGTCTCTCTCAACCGCGCAGCGGCGATCGCACCGCGCCGGAATATCCTCATCAGAAAGAATGACGCTCGCACGAGCGTATAATCCTTCAGGACATGGCACATCGGGGGCCATTTCAGAAGACTGGAAGGAGAAGCAAGATGCCAACAGCCAAAGGTGGGAAGAAATCGTCGTCAAGGAGGTCCTCGGCCTCGCGGAGCAAGGGCCGCAAGGGCCGGACGAAGAGCAGCGCCGGCCGGAAACGCTCCTCGGCGGGCGCGGTCAGCAGGATGGGAAAGGCTGCGCCGGAGACGGTCTCGACGGCCAGTTCGAGCCGGACATCGGCCAGCCGCCCGAGCAAGAGTAAGGCGAAGTGGCGGAAAGGGTAAGCCGGTGGGGGCGGCCTTGGCACCTGGCGCCGCTACGCGGCGAGAGGGCCGAGCAGCAGACAAGACCCGGGAGTGGGGGCACCGGCGGCACTGGCAGGACCACGCCTGCAAACACCGCAGGCGTGGCACCTGAAACAAAAGCACTGGCAGACAAGCTACCAGTGGCACTCGGCGCCATAGTGGTCCGAGACGGATGATGTGATGGGTTCCGAGGACACGAACCCGGCCCTGCTGGCGGCACGCCCGCAAGCAGCGCGGGCATGGCACCCAGCAATACGCGTGTAACGGACCACTAGTGAGGCGTGTCCTCTTGTTCGGCCACGACGCGTACGGCGATGTCGCGCTGGAAGTCGGGGAGATCGAGCGTCAGCCGGTCGTCCGGGGCCTCCACGGTCAGCGGCGCGGCGGTTGGGCCTCTCAGGACGTCCACGAACTGCACGCGGTACGTGCCGGCCGGCACGCGCAGGACCACGCGGCGGCACTGGGCGCCCTCGTCCTTGACGATGTACGCGCCGTACTGCCGACCCTTTTCAGCCAGGACGTAGACGCGGGCGGCACCGCCGCGATCGACTACGACCGAGGAGTCCGGGGTCATGCCGACGAAGTCGAAGGTTTCCATGAAGTCCTTGAGGATGCGGATTTGGCGGCGGAGCGCCGGCCCGCCGCCGAACTTGTCGGTAGACTGGCAGCCGGGTGCCCGCCTCGTCGCCGGCGCGGAAGGACACGTCCAGGTGATTGAACAACCCGCCGCCGGCCAGCATGAACTGCCAGGCCTGGATGCGGTAGGTCTCGTCGGCCGAGCCGTGAAAGCCCGTCTCGTTGCAGCCGATCACCTTGTTCAGGTGGCAGTTGGCCGGCACGCACTCCGGGGTCGGGTGCGGGTAGTGGAAGTTGAAGATGGAGAAGGCGCCTAGCGGCGGGGTGACCTCCTTGGAGCCGTTGGCGACGTTTCGGCTGACCAGGTGTTTCAGGGACAGGTTGCGCTCCTCAGCAGTGACCAGGTCGGCGACGTGGTACTCCCAGGCCAGGGGGACCTCCTCCCAGTAGGGCTCGTTGCAGACCTCGTAGTAGAGGTTGTCGAAGCGGTTCAAATCGCGGACGATCCGGCGGACCAGGGAATCCTGGTAGGCGACGACCCGCGGGTGCTTGAGCGTGAAGAGCTCGGCTGGCGGGATCTGGCCGACGCCGTTGACGTTGTTGTCGGGATGCCACGGGGAGAGTTCCCAATGCTGCGGCCCGCCGGTCAGCACGTAGTGCGGGCAGAAGAGGGTCACTTCGATGACGATGCCGCGATCGCTCGCCAGGCGGCAGTAGTCGGTCAGGCGGCGAAAGAACACCTCGTCCCACGTGTCCAGGTCGAACTTATTGCCGCCGTCCCGCGCGCGGAGACGGCGCTGCGGGCGAACGGGCAGACGAATTGCCCGGGCGCGGGCTGAGCGAGTTGCCCGGCCACCATTCATCGACCAGTTCGCGGTATCCACCTACGAACAGGCGGGTGTGATTGAGGCCATCGGCGGCCATCGTGTCGAGGTACTTGCGGTAGTCGAACTCGAGGTTGATCACCGCGCCGTAGTGCTCGGCGCTGGTGACCAGGACGGTCGGCTTGCCGCGAAACAGGAAGTAGTGCGGGTTGGCCGGGTGAAGCGAGAGCGCTGTCTGGCTCATCGGGATGCCTCCGTCATCTTGCGGGCCTCGTCCAGCACGACCAGGTAGTTGCCCACAGGCATGTAGTCGGTCAGGGAGTTGCCGGTGCCCAGGGCCCAGTAGCCGTCCGCCCAGCACTGCTGGACGGCCTTGCGGGTGTAGGCCCGCAGGGCCGGCTCGTCGCTGCGACAGATGAAATCGACGTCCAGACCGCCCAGAGGCGTGATCCGCCGGCCGTATTGCTTCTTGAAATCGGCGACGGGGAGGATCTGGTCCTCGAAGGAGTGCTTGGCGTCGATGCCGCAGGCGATCACGTCCTCGTAGACCTCCTTGAGGTCGCCGCAGGAGTGCAACACGAACGGCTTGCCCTGGGCGTGGGCGGCGGCGGCCATGCCCTTGTAGATCGGGAAGACGTGTTCGCGGAGGACCTTCGGCGGCAGGAAGGTGGAGGTCTTGAAGCCCAGGTCATCGCCCTGGCGGCAGGCGCCGATAGCATCCATCGAGGCCAGGATGCGGTTGGCGCTGACGTAGAGCTGGCCGAGCTTCTCGAAGACCATCCGCACCAGGGTCGGATCGTCAGCCAGCATGAGGCTGAGGCCCATCACGCCGAAGATCCTCTGCGAGGCGACCTCGAAGGGGCCGTGCAGACTCCGCCGACGATCTTCATGCCGTCGGGGATCAGGCCGGCCACGATCTCGAAGGGTTCGAAGTTGATCGGCCTGGCGGGGTCCGGCCAGCGGACCTTCTCGAAGTCCTCGCGGCGGAAGACCCGGGCGCCCTCCTCGCTCTGGTAGGCGGGGTGGCCCGCGGGGAGGACGGGCTGGGGGCCGAGGTCGAAGGGGATCTCCATGGGGATGCAGTCGAAGCCCATGCCCAGCCAGAAGTCGACGTAGAGTTTCCAGTAGTCGCGGCCTTTCACCTTGCGGATGTCGCAGTCCAGGCGCTCGGAGATGAAGCCGGGGCTGGCGATGTGCTCGTAGACGGGCAGGTGGTCGGGGCGGCCCTGGCGAACCAGGACCTTGCGGAACTCGGAGAAGGACGGTTGTCTCATGTGCGCGCTCCTGTCGAAAAGGACGCGGTCATCATAGTGCGGCGGACGGGCGGGTGGCAACGGCGAGCAGGTGAGCGGTCCTGTCCACAAGGGATGTGTTATGTAACCACGTCTATCCTGTCCATCCCTGTTGTTTCGCCGCTGGCACGGTCCCTTGCCCCGGCTGACCTGTTGCGGTATCGTCACGGCCGATTCGGATTTCCTGAGGAGACGGTACCCGGAACATGGCAGGGAGCTTCTCGGATAGACTGCTGGCGCGATTCTCGCGTGTGACTTCCACGGGGAAGTTCTACGTGCCCCAGCTCGACGGCATCCGCTGCCTGGCGATCTCGTGGGTGGTGGCCATCCACGTGGCGATGTACATGGCGGAAAGGACCGGCCTGACGCTGCGGCCGGACCTGTCCCACCCCCTGATCTTCCTGTTCGATGCGGGGCGGTCGGCCGTGGACATGTTCTTCGTCATCAGCGGGTTCGTGCTGGCCATCCCGTTCGCCCGCCAGTACCTGGGCCAGGGCAAGCCGGTGCGGCTGGGGACCTATTTCAGCCGGCGACTGACGCGGCTGGAACCGCCGTACATGATCCACCTGCTGATCACGCTGGGGGCGTGGGCGGCCTTCGGCACGCGGACGTTCGCGGTGGCGCCGCTGCTGCAATCGAGCTTCGTGCACGAGGTGCCCAGGCATCTGCTGGCCAGCCTGGTGTATTGCCACCAGTTCATCTACCAGACGATGCCGTATCCGAACGTGGTGCTGTGGTCGCTGGAGATCGAGGTCCAGTTCTACATCCTGGCGCCGGTGCTGACGATGGTCTTCGCGATCGCCAATCCGACGCTCCGCCGGACGGTGATCGTGGGCGGCATGCTGGGCTGGTCGCTGGTCCCGTATCGCTGGGACTACAATTTTGTGTTGACGCATTCGCTGGCGGGGTACCTGCAGGAGTTCCTGGCTGGGTTCCTGCTGGTCGACCTGTACCTGACGAGCTGGCAGGACGGGCCAGCCGGCTCGCGGACGTGGGACGCGCTGTCGCTGGTCGGCTGGGTGGGGATCATCCTGTGCGACTGGCTGGGGTCGTCGCGGTTCCTGGTGTTGCCGTGGTCGATGCTGCTGGCGTACGTGGGGGCGTTTCGGGGCGTGGCGGTGCGGAGTTTCCTGGCCAACCGGTGGCTGGCGACGATCGGCGGGATGTGCTGCACGATCTACATGTACCACGGGGGAATCATCATCGGGCTGGGGCGCAAGACGTGGCACTACCGGACGGGGATCCTGTGGGTGGACATGATCCTGCAGTCGGTGATGCTGTGGGTGCTGGTCTTGATGATCTGCTCGGTGCTGTTCCTGCTGTTCGAGCGGCCGTTCATGCGGCCGGACTGGCATAAGAGGCTGTGGGCGAAGGTGCTGGGGCGCGAGTGGCCGGCGGCGAAGCCGGCGGAGGCGCGGCAGGCGGTGGGGGCTGGGGCGGGTAATGGGTGACGGGTCGTCGGGACGCGGGACGAGGGACGAGGGGCGAACAACGAAGGCGGGTGTCGGGTCTCGGGTGTCGGGTGTCGAACGGGGAAGACGGGTCGCGGGTCGCGGGACCAAAGGCAAGGGCGGGTTGGGGGCGGCGGGATCCGTCAGGTATTCGGCTGGAGCAGCGTCCGCAGGTAGGCGCTGAACTGGGGCTGGTTGGCGTACTTCAGGGGGTAGTTCGGGTCCTGCTTGTTCTTCTGGACTTCTTCCTGCTGGCGGGCCCAGGCGGCTACGATGGCCGGGTTGCGATCGTACCATTCGGCGATGGCGGCTTCGCACTGCTGCGCGAGGCCGGCTGGGTCGTGGAGGGTCCGGCCCGTGTGGAACATCCACCAGTCCATGGCCCCGCCATTGCGGACGCAACGAAGCAGCTCCTCGACCCGCAGCCAGTTGATGTCGAGGTCGAGGCCGCACGGGTCCAGCCGGATCAGCCGCATGCCGTAGTGGTTGTCCTCGCGGATGATCTGGTTGAACCGGAGCGGGGCGTCGTGGCTCATGACGATCGTCAGGTCGATGTCGGAGTCCGGCTGCTCCTGGCGGCGGGCGACGCTGCCTTGCAGGCGGATGCCGCAGGAGGGGTCGGCGTCGCGGCAGAGCTGGATTACGTATGGGAGGGCGGCGGTTTGGGTGGTCATGGAATGCCTCTGTGTTATGCGCTTCGATGATACAGCCCCTGCGTCGAAATGAGAAATGTCCCCGGGTCTTATCGCGGATGATCTGGTTGAACCGGAGCGGGGCGTCCTGGCTCATGATGATCGTCAGGTCGATGTCGGAGTCCGGCTGCTCCTGGCCGCGAGCGACGCTGCCCTCCAGGCGGATCCCGGAGGTGGGGTCGGCGTCGCGGCAGAGCTGGATTACGTGCGGAAGGGCGGCGGTTTGGTTGGTCATGGGTGACTCCATTTGCTGTGCTTCGATGTCTTGCGGTCCGCGTGCGACAGTAAGTGACACCTCCACACCCACCCGACGAATAGGACCGAGGCGAAAAGATCGATCGCTCTACACCGCCCTCTCCTGGTTCCGAATGGCCCGTTCCAGTCCATTCACGGCGACCCCGAGACCGATCAAAACAACACCAACGAACGCTCCCAAGACCGGAGAAGCAAGGCCGACCTCTGGCTGCTGCTGCAGGCAAGCTGCGGCATCCTGCCGCCCTTTCGTCGTTTGCCGCTCTATCTGAGCCGCCTCCTCCCTCAGGATACGAGCCTCATCTTCAGCCGCCCGCAATCGCTGTTCGCGCGCTGGACTCAGCATCGTCTCCAAGCGATGCCGCGTAGGTTTGAGGTCCGCAACTGTTCTCACGAGGTCCTCATCGAACTTCCGCGTACGTTTGATGATCTCGTCGAGTTCCGCATCCGTGTCCGCCATCATAAGCCCGACGAGGCTCCCGATGACGGGTATCTCCTTCAGTTTGCTGTGCCACTTCAACCTCATCTCCGCAGCTTTGTCGATTAGCCCGCCAGATTGATAAATCCCCTCCACCTGCCTATAGAGGTTATAGCTATATACCGTAACCACCAGAGTCACGGCCAGTGATAAAACTAGCACCCTGACCCCGATCATGATCAAGATCCTCCCGCAGGGTCTGGCCTTCTGCTTTGGAGCGGCACACTCGGGGCAGAGCAGTACGCGGCCAACTTCAACGGGCTTGTCTGTCTCACGGTGACAGGCCGCACAGCCGATGGTCTGCATGCCTCCCATGTCCTCTGTCTCCTGGAGTTCGTCGCCTTACGGCTGACAGCGAAGCGGGATCGTGACTAAGGCGTCGTGACAAAATAACTTGAGCAATTTCCTTCACCTGCGTTCCGGCATCATGACGATATGGGAGGCATGCCGGGCACACAAGTCGTCGAATGGATTCAGACGAAGTTCTTGTCTTTGGCACCGGATCTGAACGAGCGGTCCCGCCGGATGTGGGCAGCGGTGGAGGCGGCTTCGTTGGGGCGGGGTGGGATCAGCGCCGTGGCCGCAGCCACCAAGATGTCCCGCAACACGATTCGCTCCGGATTGCAGACCTTGCGAAGGGGCCGTTCTCCGGCGGAGCCGGGGCCGGGTCGCATTCGCCTGCCCGGCGGCGGCCGCAAGCCCCTGACGCAGACGTATGACCACTTGGCGGATGACCTGCATGCGTTGGTGGAATCCACCACCCGCGGCGACCCGGAATCTCCCATCCTCTGGACCTGCAAGAGCACACGGAAGTTGGCGGAAGAACTGGCTGCTCGGGGCTGCCCGGCCAGTTACCGTACCGTGGACCGGCTCCTGCGGGCGTGGGACTACAGCCTCCAGAGCAATCGCAAAGTCCGCGAAGGGAGCGACCATCCGGACCGCAACGCCCAGTTCGAGTACATCAGTCGGCAAGTGCGGGTCTTTCAGCGGAAGGGCCAGCCGGTTATCTCCGTGGACACCAAGAAGAAGGAACTGGTGGGGGATTTCCGCAACGCTGGCCGCGAATGGCGGCCCAAGGGCCAACCTCTGGAAGTCCGGGTTCACGACTTCCTGGACAAGGATCTGGGCAAGGCCGTCCCCTACGGCGTCTATGACCTGACCCGCAACGAAGCCTGGGTCAGCGTAGGGATCGATCATGACACGGCCGAGTTCGCGGCCGCCGCCATCGGACGATGGTGGTCGAAGATGGGCCACGCGCGATATCCTCGTGCCAAGCAACTGTACATCACGGCCGACGGGGGCGGCAGCAACGGCGCCCGCTGCCGCTTGTGGAAGGTCGCGCTGCAAAAACTGGCCAATCGCACCGGCTTGCGGCTAACGGTCAGCCACCTGCCGCCGGGCACCAGCAAATGGAACAAGATCGAACATCGGCTCTTCTGCCATATCACCCAGAACTGGCGAGGTCGGCCGCTGGTCAGCCACGAGGTGATCGTCAAACTCATCGCCAGCACGACCACGACGGCGGGCCTGCAGGTCCAAGCCGCCCTCGACCGACGTCACTATCCCACACGCAAGAAGGTTACCGCCAAGGAACTGGCCAACGTCAACCTTCTTCCGGCTGGCTTCCATGGCGACTGGAACTATACGATCGTTCCCATGTAGTTAATTGGTCATGTTATTTTGTCACGACGCCTAACGGCCCAGCCGCCATGTACCACGCAGGTCCATGTCACCGCCGCAATGCGACGGCACGGACCTCGCCTCATCTGCTCAGGCCCAGCAGCTTCCGAAACCGCAACCGCAACCGCTGGCAGATGTCCAGTGCTGCAGCAGCCTCCTCCCGGCCGGCCACCTCGCCCGGGTACCGCGAGATAACCGCGGCGCGGCTCAGCAGGCGCAGTTCCGTCACGGGCCACTGCCAGTCGCTGCACACCGGGGAGAGCAGCCGATCCAGTTCCACCAAGTCGTGGATCTTCGGCGGGGTCGCACCCTTGGCGATCAGCAAAGCCTTCATGTACTTCTCAATGCACTGCTGGGCGTGGTAGCAGATGCCGTCGTAGACAGGATTGTCCTGCACGGCCTTCTCTCGCGTGGCTATCGCGAGGTCGCCTTCGGCCTTGGCAACCCACTCTTCAATGACGCTGTTCATATAGCACCTTGCCATTGTCCAGGGCATCGCGGATGAGCGGATCGCCTTCGGTGTAGCGGCGGGCCGTGTCAGCCGGCTGCCGGGCCAGCAGGTCCAGGGGGAACTGGGCGTTCACCCGGTTCATGATCTCCAGTGATTTCCAGAAGGGTTTGCCGTCAAACGGCAGGATGACCAGGAGGTCGACGTCGGAATCGGCCGTGGAACTGCCGCGGGCATACGAGCCGAACAGGATGATCCGCTCGGGACGGAACTCCCGCGCGATCGCATCGACGACTTCCTGGATGGCTGATAAAGCAACCATCGATCGGTTCCTGCAGACGACTTGCCCATGCGGACAGCCGCAGGTACGGCGGCAGGCTGCATTATACCGGGGCGACTCGCGAACCGCGAGAGCCGTCCCCTTGCCCCGAGGCGGTTGCGATGTGTGGAACTTCATTTGTGTGAGTGCGTTGGACGGAGGGGGCAAAGCGTCTTCCCCGCAGACAAGGTGTCTTGCGACCTGCCAGGGCAATCGGGACGATTCTCTTGTGGATTTTTCGACCACCGGACCCCTGGTGCGGGGATCGGTTGCGGTGTACAATGGAGCCCTGCGAAGCCAAGGAGGGTTGCTCATGCACATCGCGATGACCGAACCGCTGTTTGCCTGGGGATGCCTGGAAGACAGTCCCAGCCTGCAGACGCTCAAGCAACTGCTGGCCGCTATCCCGGATGCGGCTCTCCTGGAGGGGTTGCGTCAGCACCGCGGCCGCGGTCGCAACGACTATCCCGTTCACGTCCTCTGGGGCGTGGTGCTGCTGACGATTGCGTTGCGGCATGCCAGTTATGAGGCCTGCCTGGCAGAGTTGCGACGCAACGAGGGACTGCGACACCTGATCGGCATTACGGAGGAAGCCGGTGTGCCCGAGAAGTGGAATATCTCCCGGTTCCTGGATGTGCTGGGCCAAGAGCCCCACCGGTCGCAGTTGCGTGGTGTCTTTGACCGGATGATCCAGCGACTGGCCTGTGTGGTGGACGACCTGGGCAAACACACCGCCGGCGATGCCACCGCCCTGCACGCTCGCCGCAAGGCGGAGGCGACCGAGGAAGTGGCCGAAGGCTTGCCCCAGCCGACCGGGGGGCGCAAGGAGTATACCGACGAGCAAGGCAAGGTCACCCAGATCGTCGAATGGTTCGGCTACAAGTTGCATCTGCTGGTGGATGCCCGGCACGAGTTGATCCTGGCCTACCGTACGACCAGTGCCCACATCGACGATGGGGGTACGCTGCCGGCGTTGATCGAACAGGCCAAGGCGAATCTGCCGGAAGGTCGCATCCAGACCACGGCCTATGACAAGGCGGCCGACAGTCGGGATGTGCATAAGATGCTGGACAAGGAGGGAATCCGGCCCGTGATCCAGAACCGCAGTCTCTGGAAGGATCACACCGAAGAAATGCTGCCCGGGCACGATGGGACCAGCAACATCACCTACGATGAGGCCGGGACGGTGTACTGCTATGACCGGCACAGCGAGCCGCCGGTGCGGCACAAGATGGCCTACATTGGCCATGAGCCACAGCGCAAGACGATCAAGTACCGCTGTCCGGCCCGGCACGAGGGCTGGCCGTGCCCCAGCGAGGGGCTGTGCAACGCCGGCAAGGACTACGGCAAGACGGTACGAGTGGCTTGCGCGATCGACCTGCGGCGGTTCCCGCCGATTCCCCGGGCAACCAAGAAGTTCGAGCGGCTCTACAAGGGCCGCACCTCCGTGGAGCGGGTCAATGCCCGCGTGAAGCTCTTCTGGGGGCTGGATGATGGGAACGTGACCGGAGCCCGGCGGTTCCATGCCCTGATCGCCACGGTGATGGTGGTGCATGCGGGCTTCGCGACACTCCTGGCGGCCAGCCCGCGTCGGGAAGGAACCCTGGGCAAACTGCGACTGGGCCACGTGCAAAAGGCCCTGGCGGAACGAATGACCGGCTGAGACGCGGTCCAGTGAGCCAGTCATCGGATGCGGCCGCGCTGGCGGTACGCGCAGAACCAGCCATCCGCTGGCCATTCCACAGCCGGCACGCCTTCCGGCCTTGCCGCCGACCCTTTCCGAAGTCTCCAGTCGCTATTGGGCGCGGCCCGGCCGCTTTCGACCGCCCGCAGAGCGGTCACATCGCAACCGGCTCCCTTGCCCCTACCAATCCAGCGTCTTCATCCACGCCTTGCGGAGGTCTTCGATCTCCAGCCGGACCGGGGCCTTCTCCACGCCCTGGACCAGCAGCGGCTGGTTGGGTTCGGTGGTGATGCCCAGGGCGGTCCAGGGGACTTCGGCCAGGGCGGCGGCGACCGCCTGCATTGCGGCGGGGGTGACTTCCAGGATGTAGCGGGCGGGGGCCTCGGCTAGGAGCCACGACTCAGGGGCGAGGGACGAGGGGCGAGGGGCGAGGAAAGACTTCACGTCCTTCGTGCCTACATCCAACGTCGCGCCGCGGCGGCCGGCTATGGCCATTTCGGCTACGGCGGTGAGGATGCCGCCTTCGCTGCAGTCGTGGGCGCTAGCGACCTGCTTCGCGCGGACCAGTTGCGAGACGGCCAGGTGAACCGCGCGGGCGGTTTGCCAGTCGAAGGGCAGCTGGCCGGCGGGGTCGGGCCAGGACCAGTTGGGGCCTACGAGGATCAGCAGGTTGCCGGCGGCCTTGAGGTCGAGGGTCGCGGCCTGGGAGACGTCCTGGACGATGCCGATTGCGCTGATCAGCAGGGTGCCGGGGATGCTGATGCGGGGCTTGGGGAAGCCGAGTTTCTTCGCGTCAGCGGGGTCGAGGGAGAATTCATTGTTGAACGAATCCTTGCCGCTGATGAAGGGGGCGTCGTAGGCGACGGCGGCGTCGTGGGCACCCTGGGCGGCACGGACGAACGAGCCGAGCATCTCGGGGTCATCCGGCTTGCCCCAGCAGAAGTTGTCCAGGATCGCAATGCGGGCGGGGTCCGCGCCGGCGCAGGTGACGTTGCGGATGGCCTCATCCACCGACGCGACCGCCATCCAGTACGGGTCCCAGTCGCTCCAGTGCGGGCACAGGCCGTTGGCGATGGCCACGCCCATGCGGTTGTTCAGCAGCGGGCGGATGATGGCGGCGTCGCCGGGGCCGTCATTCTCTTTTCCTGTCAGAGGCTTGAGGCTGCTGCCGCCCTGGACCTCGTGGTCATACTGGCGGATGACCCAGTGCTTGCTGGCGAGGGTGGGATGACCCAGCAGCTTCAGGAGCTTCTCGGCCAGACCGGCCTTCTCGCTGTAGATGGCGACATGGCTTTCCTTGGGCGGCCTGGGCGTCGTCCGGTTCCACGTGGCCACCTTGTTCAGCCCCGGCACGCCGTTGTGCAGGAAGTGGCAGTCGATGTCGCCGACCTGCTTGCCGGCGTAGCGGAGGATGATCCGGCCATCGTAGCGGAACCGGCCGATCACGGTGGCCTCGACGTCCTCGGCCGCAAAGAGCGCCAGGATGGTGTCGAGCTTGGCCGGCGGGACGGCCAGAACCATCCGCTCCTGGGCCTCGCTGATCCAGATCTCGTCGTAGCGAAGACCGGCGTACTTCAGCGGCACCTTCTCGAGGTCAACCTCGGCGCCGATCTTCTCGGCCATCTCGCCGACGGCGGAAGAGAGCCCGCCTGCCCCGCAGTCGGTGATGGCGTTGTAGAGGCAGCCGGACGCGTGGTCGCGGGCCTGGAGGATGACGTCGGTGAACTTCTTTTCGGTGATGGCGTTGCCGATCTGGACGGCGTGGGCAAACTCCTCGGCGTGGGTGTCGGTCAGTTCGGCGCTGCTGAAGGTCGCGCCGTGGATGCCGTCGCGGCCGGTGCGGCCGCCGACCACCAGGACGATATCGCCGGGCTGCGAGGCCTTTTCGATCTTGTCCTTGGGGATCAGGCCCAGGCAGCCGCAGTAGACCAGCGGGTTGCCCAGGTAGCGCGGGTCGAAGTAGACGGCGCCGTTGACCGTGGGGATGCCCATGCGGTTGCCGTAGTCGCGCACGCCGGCCACCACGCCCTTGGCGATGCGCCGCGGGTGGAGGATGCCGCGGGGGATCTTCTCCAGGGGCACATCGGGCATGGCGAAGCAGAAGACGTCGGTGTTGGCGATGGGCTTGGCGGCCAGGCCGCAGCCGATGATGTCGCGGATGACGCCGCCGATGCCGGTGGCGGCCCCGCCGTAGGGCTCGATCGCCGAGGGGTGGTTGTGCGTCTCGACCTTGAAGGCGACACCGTAGCCGTCGTCGAAGTCGATGATGCCGGCGTTGTCGACGAAGACGGAGAGGCACCAGGGCTTGTTCAGTCTGCGAGTGGCGGCGGCGACGGTTTCTTTTATGAGATTAGTGTAACGATACTCAGCCTGAGCGAGCCGGGGTTCAGGGTTCAGGGTTCGGGGTTCAGTGGCGCCTCCCGTACCCGCGAGGCCGGCGGAAGCACTGGCGGAGAAGCCGCCAGTGGCACCCGGCGCCTTCGCGTCAGGCACGCCCGCAGAAGACGCGGGCGTGGCACCCGGCTGGTCACTCGCCCCTTGCCCCTCGCCCCTCGTCCCTCGTCCCTCGCCCCTGTCCCTTCCCCGGTCCGGCCGGCATGGCGTCGCCCCGGTAGGTCACCGCGCTCTTGAAGGTCTTGTGGCAGCAGTGCTCGCTCCAGGTCTGGGCGAACATCTCCAGTTCGATGTCGGTGGGGTCGCGGCCGGCTGCCTTGTAGTGGTCCTGGATGGCCTTCATCTCCTCGACGGAGAGGAAGAGGTGGCCCTGGCGGCTGAGGTCGGCCAGGCCCTTGTCATCGAGGCTGCGCAGCTCGACCGAGCGGAGTCTGGAACTGGTAGGGCCTGGGCTCGGGCGCGGGACCGGCGGGGCGGCAGCCGACGACGGCGTCCTCGATCGAGCCGTTGGTCAGGACGCGGCGGACGATGAGGTCGACGGTCTTGGCGTCGGGGGCCGGGCTGATGACGTAGCGCTTGCCGGTGCGGACCTCGGCGGAGAGGCCCATGTCGCCGATGGCGGCCTGGGTGGACAGGGCCACGGGGTCCATCACGCCGGTCTTGAAGTAGACCTCGACGCTGGCGGCGCCGGGGCGCAGGAGATCGGCTCGCCCCGGGCATAGACCTCGCACGCCTCGCAGACGGGGTCAGCAAGCAGCTCGGTAGCGATGTGGCTGGCCTGGTCGCGCGAGAGGGCCCCATCCAGCAGGAAGACGCGGCTGGACTCGACGGCCTGGACGTGGGCGATCCCCAGGTCGCGGATGTCGCCGAGGACGCCCAGCCCGTGGGCGTCGGTCACATCGGGCTTGTTGACGATATCGACACGCCAGTGATTGGTTTTGGTAGTCATGGCTTTCCGTGTGCGTTACCCAATAGCGACGGCCTTGGTCTCGAAACAGGTATTTTAGCACAGGAAGGGAACAGGTTACAGACCGCAACGATATTGCCACGCAACGACGACGTCCCGGTACCAGATGCCAGGCGAGATCTCGGTGTCATCGCGGCCGACAGCAAAGGGTTACCCGGCTGACCCGGGGCGCCGACAGCGAACTTGCAGGAAGTAAGCGATGCTGCGCGTGTCGGCCACATGGGGGTGCTTGCGGACGGTCTGCTCATCCGCGCACGGCTCGTTAAGCCGCTCGATTACGAAGCCGGTTTCGATCAGCGTATTCATCCACCAGCTCAGCGTGCGGTCGAACCGCGGCGTGCGGAACGCCGGCAGGCCGGCCAGCACCTGCGGCGGCGCGGCCGAGAAGGTCCACTCCTCCATGCGCCCCTGCTCCGCCCGGAAGTAGTCGCCGCAGACCACACCCACCCGCCGCCCCGCCTCGTCCTTGATCCACCGCCACATCGGGGTCATGAAGCACGGGTGGAGGATCGAGAATTGGAGAAACCCTCCCGGCCGCAATACCCGGTACGCCTCGCGGATCGCCCGGTCGGCCTCGGGCATGTCCATCAGGCTCATGGTCGCAATCGCGAAGTCAAACGCCTCATCGGCGAAGGGAAGCTCTAACGCGCTGGCCACCAGGTATCGGATGCCAAGCGGGTCTTTGACCTCCTGCTGTCGGGCGGCCGCGACGAATCTTTTTGCGATATCGAACGCGATCATCCGAGCGCCTGCGCGGGCGATCAGGCGGGTGTTGTGCCCCTCACCGCATCCGATATCCAACCCTCGTTTTCCATCCGTTTCCGGGAGCATTTCCCGGAAGGCAGGAGTGTTGATCAGGTCCCGGTACAGGTCGTAACCCGCCCGAGACAGCTGCGTCCAGGCCGCGGCATTGCCCTCCCAGTATTGTCCGACTTCTCGATGGTCCACGTCCGTCGACCTCCGCTGCCGTTGACGCGGCCCCCCGCGTCGGCTCTTACTCTCCGGCCTGGCCGCGGGCGAGGATGCGTTGCAGCCAGGCGTTGCGCATCCGGGCGGCGGACTCCATCCACTGCTCGGCCTGGTCGTCTTTGCCTTCGGCCAGGAGACGGCGGATGGTGGCCAGGATCTGCTGGAGTTCGTCCAGGCCGGCTACGACCTCGTCGCGGTTGGTGGTGAGGATGTCCCGCCACATGACGGGGTTGCCCGAGGCGATCCGCGTGGCGTCGCGGAGGCCCGGGCCGGCCCGGTTGAGCATTTCGTCGCTGCCAGCCAGGTGGATCAGGCCACCGGCCACCAGGTGCGGCACGTGGCTGATCCGGGCGACGGTGCGATCGTGCTCGGCGGGCGAGAGGATCGTCACCCGGCAGCCCAGGGCCTGCCAGAACTCCTCGAGCAGCCGGGTGGCGGCATCGGCCCGGCCGCTTCCGGGACAAACGAAACAGGTCGCGCCGTGGAACAGGTCGGCGCGGGCGAATTCGACTCCAGTGCGTTCGCTACCGGCCATGGGGTGTGAGCCGACAAACCGGGTCTTGCGGCCAAGCAGGTGCGAGGCCCAGTCCCGAGCGGCCGATTTGGTACTGCCCACATCCGTAATCAGGCATCCCGGTTGGCAGTACTGGCGGGCCAGTTTCATGTAGCCTGGAAATACGCCGATGGGGGTGGATAGAATGACGAGGTCAGCCGGAGCCAGGGCCAGCGCCGGGTCCTGGGTGGCTTCGTCGACGGCGTCACAGTCGAGGGCGTTTCGGGCCGACTGGGGGCTGCGGACATATCCGATGCGGCGGCACGTAAGGCCAGCCGCCCGCACCGCCAGGCCCACGGATCCGCCCAGCAGACCGACGCCAGCGATGGTGATGCAACGTAAGTCACGTATCGATGGACGCTTAGCCACAACATGACCCTCCGCGTCTGGGCCATACTGTAACCGGACGCCGGCGGTCGGGTCAATGATGGCTTGCCTATTCTTCAGAAATGGTTAGGCTATTGCCGATCGAGACAAGACGGCGCGGCCTTACTACCCGGGAGTATGCGACGCTTGCGGTTTGCGCGGGTAGCAGTAGTAGTAGAGCATCCCGGAGGAAACGAAGATGAGCGAGGCGAGTACGGGCCGATCCAGCGGCCCGGCCTTGGGCCCGAATGGATACCTTGAATTTGAAAGGCCCATCGCACGGATCGAGCAGCAGATCGCGGAGCGGACGGCCAGCCAGGCCAGCACCGGCCGGGACTGCTCCAAGGAGATCCACGATCTGCGGGAAGCCGTTATCGCCCTGACGAAGAAGACGTACGCCAATCTCACCCCCTGGGAGACCGTCCTGGTCGCCCGGCATCCGAAACGCCCCCACAGCACCGACTATATCCAGATGATCGTGCGTGACTTTGTCGAACTGCACGGGGACCGGTCGTTCCGCGACGACAGAGCGATGATCACTGGCCTGGGCCGGATCGGCTCGCACAAGGTCCTGGTGGTCGGACATCGCAAGGGGCGGGAGACCAAGGAAAAGATCGACTGCTGCTTCGGCTGCGCCATCCGGAAGGCTATCGCAAGGCGATGCTGAAGATGCGGCTGGCGGCCAAGTTCAACCTGCCGATCGTCTGCCTGATCGACACACCGGGCGCATATCCGGGCATCGGGGCGGAGGAGCGCGGGCAGGCCTATGCGATCGCGTACAACCTCATGGAAATGCCGAAGCTGGCTGTGCCGATCGTCTGCGTGGTGATCGGGGAAGGCGGCAGCGGCGGCGCCCTGGGCATCGGCGTGGGCGACCGTGTGGCGATGCTGGAAAACGCCTATTACAGCGTGATCAGCCCGGAGGGCGGCGCAGCCATCCTCTGGAAGAGCGGCGCGTATGCCGAGCAGGCGGCGGCGGCCCTGAAGATGACCGGCAAGGACCTCAGGGCCCTCGGCGTGGTGGATGAGATCGTCCCCGAGCCGCTGGGCGGGGCGCACCGCAACCCGGCGGAGGCGGCTGCGAACCTGCAGCGGTTCATCAACAAGTCACTGAAGGACCTCAAGCGGCTCAAGCCCGAGACACTGGTGCAGCGGCGATATGCCAAGCTCCGCGAGATGGGTCGGTTCTTCCGTGAGGCGACGGAACCTGAAGCGGTTCCCGCGCCCCCGGCGGTCGAGGAGACCGTCGCCGTTGTCGCGGTTATGCCGGAGGCTGTCGAGGACAAGTCCGCCCGGAAGGTTGCGGGGCGACTGGCCAAGGCGGAGGTACCGGCGTAGGAAGCAGCGGGGCAGTCAACTACCAAACGAAACGGAAACGGCAGCGCGACGAGGAGTCGGCTGCCGTTTTGCTTGTTGTGCGATGTTAGTCTGATCGATACTCGCGCGTCACGGATATCTGCGTCCGATCGGCGTTCATACCAACTCATGGGATTGCCACGGGACTGTACTTCCCCCGAACGTCGCCCACTTCTGACACGAGCCTGCGAGCTGCTATCTCCAGCAGCTCTCGTGTTACGTAGGCTTGGCGGGGCCTGGCGTTTGCTGCTACAATGCCTCAATAACTCCGGTACGAGGAGACTCCGCGGTGGAGGCATTGAGGGTATTCATCAGCTACAGCCACGACAGCCGCGAGCATTCGCAGCAGGTGCTGGAGTTGTCAAACCGACTGCGGACCGATGGGATCGACTGCAGCATTGACCAATACGAGGTATCGCCACCTGAGGGGTGGCCGCACTGGATGGACCGGCAGATCGCGGCAGCCGACTTCGTTCTCGTCGTCTGCACAGGGACCTACCTTCGCCGGCTCGACGGCCGCGAACGTCCGGGTTTGGGCTTGGGCGTTCGCTGGGAGAGCGTGCTGATCTACCAGCACCTTTACGACGCTGGAGCGAACAACACAAAGTTCGTACCGGTCATTTTCCGTGCTTCCGACGCTCAGCACATTCCCACTCCGCTGAAAGGTGCCACGCGGGTCTGCCTGGAGCATCCTGCGGGATACGATGACCTGCGCGGCCGAATCCACAACATCCCTAACGCCGTCAAGCCTCCAGTCGCCCGAGCCCTCGGCGCCCGGGAGTCAGAGCAGTCTTTCTTCAAGGCTCCCCCCAACAACTTCCTGGCGGCCGGTGTCGCTCCGAACATCGACTTCGTGGGCCGCGAAGGTCTGCTCCGCGACTTGCACGAACGGCTTCGGTCCGGCCACGTCGCACTCCAGCACGTCCTGACTGGCGAGGGCGGCGTCGGCAAGACACAGCTGGCTATCGAGTACGCCCACCGGCACGCTGGCGACTACGATGGGCTCTGGTGGCTCGACGCTTCTGATGAGGCCATAGAAACCGCCACCGAAGGGCTGACCACCTCCCTGGGCCTCTCGTTCCCCCGCGGCACACCGCCAGACGAGATCCGCCTTGCACTGCGGGAGCACCTCTCTGGTGCGCGGCACCTACTGATTCTCGACAACCTGGAGAAACCGGATCTCCTGCGCAAGTTTCTCCTCCAGTCGCCCGCTCGGCTCCTGGTTACCACCCGGCGTACGGACCTCCCGGCTGGGATCGCCGTCGCGCTGGAAGTAGACGTACTGACCCTTACGGAAGCGGTCGCCCTTCTCCGCAAGCACCGCCCCGACCTAGCCAATGCTTCCCACGACCGGCCCCTGGCGGCTATCGTCGACTGCCTCGGATGCCACTCTCTCGCCGTTGCTCTGGCCGGTACATATCTGGGACGTTGCAAGAACGTCACCCCTGAGGAAGCCTCCTTGAACGGATCGGACGCGCCGAGATTGGCGACAAGGACGATCTATTCGAAGGGCTAGATCCAGGCAAGGACATAGGCGCGGCTACAACTCAAGGTAGCCCAGTGCCTCTCCCTGCACCTCGATCAAATCGACCAGAAGCTCGCCCGCGAGGTACTCAACGTCGCTGCCTTTTGCCATCCCGCGGGCATCCCTCTGGAACTCCTTCGCCAGGCGACAACAGCCGGAGGTACGACACAGGAGGAGGTCGAAGTTGCACTCACGGAGCTGGGCAGCCTCTCGATCATCAAGTACGGTGCGACTGTCACCATTCACAGGCTAATGCAATCAGTCGTCCGTGCCAGAATGCGACCCCAGGGCGCGCACAGGTTCTGAAGCGGTTGGTTGATACCCTCTGGCCGATCTTCCGGGGCGCTGGCGATCCTGCCAGCATGCAGAGGCTGGACCCATACGCCGTGCACGCCCAAGCTTCGCTGGCGCCTATCGATGACCCCCGAGACATGCCCAATGTAGCCTTCCTGGCTAACCAGGCTCGGTCTCTACCTTCAGAACCGGGGCCGATATGACGCTGCGCTGCTCACGCTAGCCACCGCCGAACGGATCGCCCGCACCGTCCATGGGGACCACCACGTAAATGTCGGGGGTTGCATCAATAATATCGCAACTCTGCTGCGCGAGAGGGGGGACTTGGATGGGGCTCTGAAGCCTGCGCGAGGTCGAGAAAATCGCGAGGGGCGACCCCTGGCGACAACCGGCAAAGGGTCGCCGCTTGCGTCAACAACATCGGGGTTGTTCTCCGGGACAAGGGCGACATGGACGGAGCCCTGAGTCTGTTTCCGCGAGGCTATGGGAATCAATCGTGCTGTCTTTGGCGCCCGCAGCCCGAAACTTGCCACTGATCTTAATAACATGGGCACTTTGGTGCTAGCCATGGGCGACCTGGACGGGGCGATGAAGTGCTTCCGCGAAGCCGAACGGATCTGCCGGATGGCCTGTGGAGACAACCGTCAGAATCTCGCCGCCATTGTCAATAACGTCGGCAACGTTCTTTACCGGAAGGGTGACCTGGAGGGAAGCCTGAGGTTTGCCCGTGAAGCCGAAGGGATCAACCGCGCAGTCTATGGTGACGACAACCCACAAGTTGCTATTCATGTATTCAATATCGGTGTGCTGCTCCGTAGAAAGGGCGACGCCGAAGGCGCTTGCAAGGCAATCACTGAAGCCTTCTCCATCCAGCTCACTAAGATGGGCCCGCAGGCGCCCGATACGATTCGATCGGCGAGGAATCTCAGGGAGCTTGGCCTCGACCCCCTCGCCCTCGCCCGGCGGTTAGCTCGGGGACCAGGTCGCCGGTGACCTCGGTCGTACCATGCAGCAGATCGGGCAGCAATAACTCTTTGGCGGGAGCAACCGGCTTCCGGTCTGCTGATGCCTGGGAATCCCCTGTCGCGTGTCCCCTGGCGTCGATAGGTCCATGGAACCGCAGCTCCTCAATGGGCCCAAACATGCACGGTCTGCGGCCAGATCTGCTCGGGGAGCTGCACGCGAAGCTCGGTACCCGCTGGCTGGCAGGAGGGTAGCACCCAGTCGGCTGCCGTTTTTCATTACTTGCCGGCGTCGTTGCGTTCCCTGGACTGCGCACCGAGCTGGTCGACCTGCTCCCAAAGGTTGCCCGTGACACGGGCGGGTTTGCCGGATGAGTCGGCGGCGGGCCTTTCCCCGGCAGCGGACTGCTCGCCGGCCGCTGGCTCGGATCCGGAGTGCGAGCCGGTGCTGATCTGGCTGATCAGACCCTTTCGCAGTTCCTCCGGGGCAGGCTTGCTGCTGACCAGCTGAATGATCACTGACGTTGTGGGGCCTGCGGCTGGGGGGGTGGGCCGGGGCTGCTGGGATTTCTCTCCGCGAGGCCGGGGTTCGGCGGGCTCCTGGCCTGCCGGTGCCCCAGCAGGTTCCGATGCCGGCCGGCGGGTCATGCGGATGCCGCTGACAGCAGAGGCGGAGGCGGGGATGTCATAGCCGAGGATGCCGAGCTCTGGCATGGTGCCAGGGACGATCTTGGCGTCCACGCGGCAATCGACGGTCAGCTTGCCGTCCTGGCCGACCTTGGCCAGGCCGGACACCTGCAGGGTCTTGCCCTGACCGAGGGCGAGGTCCGGCACGGTCAGTTCGAAGCGCTCCTTTTCCTTGAGCGAGGTGGGCGGGAGGGGCAGGACCGGATAGGGCATGACCTGGCCTTCCGGCGGGCGGAAGGAGATCATGCCGTCGGCCCCCCGCGTGAAATCCTTGCCGAGCACGTGGCGGGTCCAGGTGAGGGTGATCTTCTCTGCTTCTTCGGGGACGTTGGGTTTGCGCTCGGGGGCGGGGGCGGCCTTGTGCTCGACGGGGGGCGCAGCAGGCCTATGCTCACCGCCTGCCGCGGACGGGCGCTTCTCGGGGGTGCGGACCACGCCGACAGGGGCCGGACTGGCCGGGGTCGTAGCGGCCTTTGTATCGGGCGAGCCGATGTAGGCGATCAGATTGTCATCGCCATCGACGTCGAAGAGGACCATCTCGCGGTACTTGGTGGTCGTGGGGGGTGCCGCCCCCGCGCGATTCGTAACGACGACCTGGTAGGCAAGCACGTTCCGGATGTCCAGCTGGTAGGCTTGCGGAACAGCCGGCTGGCTCTGGGGAGCCTTCTGAGTATCGGCGACCTGCGGCTGGGCCAGAAGAGGAAGGGCAATGATCGTCGCGTAACAGATCGCGAGGAAACAGCACAGTCTCATGACGGTCTCTCCGCAGCGAACGCCAGGGCTCAAAGGCATAGGGCTTGCACGCACAATTCTAGTGAATTGTGCGCGCCGAATCCCACGGCACAAGGGTTACAGGGCCAAGTTAGCGGATTCCTAACGTATTCCGTGGGGATGTGCAACGCCCGCAAGTCAAATCCAGTCCTGGGATCGCGGCAGGTACCATCCTGCGACCAAGGCGACACCAGAACTCGGCTCGACGGAACGGCTTGGATCCGGACATGGTGCCATGCCTGCACGGCACCAGCCAAACATGAGCATCGAAGACGGCAATAGGTCCATTTCCCGGCGCAAGACCTTGGAGACCATGGCTATAACGCGAGAAGCCCAGGACGCAAGGCGCGGCCGCACAGGCCGCAGATTTGCCTTGAGTCCCTCTGTTTGCCATGTTTTACCGAGAGGGGCCGCCTGGGTCCGGTTCGCGAGCGGGTGGATTTCGAAGTGGTAGTTGGCAGGGGATGCAATGAGTACGCTGCAAGGAACCGGCGATGATCTCCGTGCGGTTGACGTTCGAAGACCTGGGACCGCTGATGGCGGCTGAAGTCACGGCTGGGGCTGGCACGTCCGAGCAGAAGGCGTGGAGCCTGGTCCGGCCGGTTACGCTCATCGGATCATCCAGGCACGCGCATATCCGCGTGGAAGGGGTGGGAGTGGAGGCCGTACACGCGGCCCTGCTGAACACGGGGGATTCGATCGTGCTGGCGGACCTGATCAGCCGCCAGGGCGTTTACCACGAGAATCAGAAGGTGCGGACGCGGGTGATGCAGCCGGGGGATTCACTGCGACTGGGCACGTGCGTACTGCAGTCTGGACCTGGAGGTGGGCTCAGCGAGGCGGGAACCGCTCGAACCGGACCTGGCGGTGCGGCTGCCGGCGCCGGTGCGGTTGCGGACGGAGCATGGCGAGGCCGGCGAGTGGACGGTCCAGACGATCGGGGCGGTGATCGGCAGCCGACCCGGATGCGACGTGCGGCTGGCCAGCCGGGAAGTCCTGCCGTTGCAGGCGGTGCTGACGCGGGTGGGCAGCCAGGTGGTGCTGGCAAGCCTGGCGGCGGACAAGCCGATCCGGGTGAACAGTACGACCACGCAGGTGGCGGTCTTGCAGTCGGCGGACACGCTGACGGTCTGGCCCGTGACGCTGCGGATGACGATCGGACAGATGGAAGGCCCATCGCAACAGAAAAACGAAATGCCAACGGAGAACCGGGGGGAGCAGCAGGACATGATAGACGCGAGGGAGATGGAATCGCCGGCTGGCAGCACGGACTACGTCGCGGAGCGGCAGGATGCGTGGGCTACCGCCCAGGTGCCGGCGGCGACCACCGTCGGGCGGGACGCACCGACAGACGAGGCGACGCAGGAGAGCCCGCGGGTATCCGGGGAGGCGATGTCGCAGCCGGGCTCCTTGTTAACGCCGACGAAGGAAGGAATCCCCGCCTCGCCTGAGGAGCTGCGGCAGTGGCAGCAGCAGTTGGAGCAGTATGCCGAGGTACTGGTGCGACGAGATGCGGAACTTAGCAAGCGGGCCCGGCAGCTGGATGAGGCCTGCAGGAGTGGCTGGGGAGGTCCAACTGCGCCAAGTCCTGAGTGCTGAGTCCTGAGTGCTGAGCAGCGTAACGACGACCGCTTCAAGAGTAGCCGCGAAGAGGCACAAGAGGCACAAAGACGGAAACGGCGGTTGACGCTGGTAGCGGGTACGCGGTGAGCATCGCGGCGCGGGGGCAGTCGCTGACGACGTACGTGGACGGAGGCGCTGGTCAACCAGGTGACGGACAGGACGCTGCCGCCGGGCGGGATGGCCCTGCACGTGTGGCGGGAAAGAACGTTATTTCGGGATGTCAAGGTGAGGATGCTTAGTCGAGCGGCGGGGACGGGGGGCCTTCTCTCCTGATACGCGGGGGGGGGCGGCCCCGCCTTTTCGTAGGGCTCAGGCCAACCCCTGCACGTCCAGCCCTAGAGGGAGTGAACTCGTGCCTTTGCCCGGAGAGGTGTCGCGCAAATGCTTGTCGAAGTTCGCCCGAAACTCAGCCTGCCTCTTTGTCCCACGTCCCAATAGCAGTCGAAAACGCCTCGCTCAGGCATGCGCAACAAAGGCTCCACCATCTTCGCGCTTTCGACGTAGTCGATCTTCCCCTTCTCCTGCATCACTTTCGCATTCTCGTGTATCATCCACGCTTTCATCTCCGCTACGTTCCGGATGCTTTCCCCCAGCGCAATGGCACGAGGGAACTTCCAAGGCATGTCTGGCAGGCAGTCCTTGTATCCATCGTTCATGGGGAAGGCTTTACGGGCGACGTAGAGGTCCCCCACTGTGAAGAGGAGGCGCAAAGGAGGTGCGATGCATCGGTTACCCCATGTGTCTGCATTGCCTTCTCTATAGTGTCCTGGTATTGCATCTTGGGGCCCGCTTTCAGCATCGCTAGGATCGCACCAAAGTCGGCAGAGTCATCCCCAACACTGGTATAGTATTGCGTCGCCATGAAAAGCGGATCAAACGCTTGGAACTTTACGGACCGATCGATCTCCCCGACAACAACGGGCAGAACCCGCTTCCGAAGTTCCATGGCGAATCGAATCTCGTTGAGGACCCAATTGCTCTGCATCGAGGCGTTCGTAGCAATGGAGATCATCGCTTGGCAATTCCTGATCTCCCGCTCGATGGCCGCCGGCCACTTGTCACCGGTCTGGATTCCGGTCTCGTCTCGAAACACGCAGTGCCTCTTCGCCCTGAGGAACAGCTCAAGTCTTCGAGCCAGATCATGGTCAGGCTGGACATTCTGCTTGTAGTTGATGAAGACTCTCATTCGTGCACCTTTGACACAGGATTCATGACAAAGCACGTTACAGCGTGAGGTTAAAGTCCTTCACCAGGGCGCCGGGCAGGCGGATGCTGGCGGTCGAGCGGCCGCCGTAGGTGCTCGTGCTGGGGATGAAGTCGCGCTGGCGCGTCAAGGCCAGGAGGTTCTCGCCCAGGACGCGGTAGGCGGTCTCGTCGAAGCGCATCACGTTGAGCGGGGCCTGAATCTTTCCGTTCTCCACCCAGAACGTGGCGAAGCGGGTCATGCCCGTGATGCGGCAGGCGGGGCGGTCAGAGTAGTTCAGGTAGTGCAGCTGGTTGACGTAGACGCCCGTGCCGAGTTGCTGCAGGACCGATTCGGCTGACAGGTCGCCGGCAGCCATGTCGAGTGAGGCGGGGGCCTCGGCCTGGCTGGCGCCGTTGGGGGCTACGCCGTACTCCTTGGCGGAGCGCGGCGAGACGAGGCAGTCTTTGTAGCGGCCCTGCTTGATGAGGACGACCTGGTCGGGCTTGCGGAAGCCGGCTGACTGGAAGTCGGGGGCGATGCCTTCGCGGGTGTTCTCCTTCAGCGTCACAGAAGGGTTGAGGGTCGCGCCCTTGGTGATCATCTTCAGCAGCGAGGTGGACTTCGTGCGGTGGGCCTTCAGCGAGAAGCCGCCCCAGCCGAGCAGGCCGACGAAGTCCTCGAAGGCAGACGGGGCGAGGTAGATGCGGTATTGGCCCGGCTCGATCGTGCGGGCCGGGCGGGCGAGGATGGTTAGCTGCTCCGTCGCCTCGCGGATCTTCGTTTCAAAGAGGGCCAGGGCCCAGGCGAAGCCGGCGTAACCGGCCTTGACCGCTTTGTCGGTCTGGTGATAGAGGCTGAAGTCGAAGTTGAAGCTGTAGGAGCCGAACCAGTTCCTCTGGCCGAGCGAGTTGGCGAAGCCGGCGAAGATGCCCCCCTGGGAATGGATGCCGACGAGGTCCTTGCCTGGTACGGCCTGGAGGATCGCCTCCAGGACCTGCTCGCGCGGGGGCAGGTGGTTCTGGCCGCAGCGCTGGCTGGACTGCACGTCGGTTGCATAGAGCAGATAGGGGTCGTCGGGGACGTTGGGCAGTTGCCCACGGAGGTCGGTGAGATTGGCGGCGGAGCGCTGGCGATCGGTCTGGGCATCACCGGACAGACCGATGGTGGCCTTGACGTGGCGCTGCCCGAGGACCAGGTCCAGCGTCAGGTAGCGCTGCGCGACGCTGCCTGACTGGCGGACCTGGCCGTGGTTCAAACGGACGAAGTCGGACTCCTCGCCGGAGAAGCTCAGCAGGAGCACCTCCCGCCCCTGGAGGGAGCCGACGAGGGAATCGGCCAGTTCGTAGAATGCCTGCTGCATATGCGCACTCCTGCCTACGGTCTTGCCTGCACGATCCAGGTCACGTCGTGGTGGACGGCTGGGTCGAGCATCCAGAGGGGCGGGCGCTGCTGCGTCCAGGTGCCCTCGCTGATGTAGAGGTCGACGTTGCGGCGGACGCAGAAGGTCTTGACGGCTGCGAAGGCGATCTTGTCCTGGATGTCGCCCTTGGCGAGGAAATAGACGATCCCGCTGTCGAGGTGCTTGCGATCCTGGCGGTCCAGGTACTGCATCAGCCCCTGGCGATCGAAGGTCTGCTTCTCGTCGACGATGAGCTGGCCGTCGGGGGCGTCGTAGATCCGGATCGTCGAGTCATTGAGGGACATGATCCGCCGGCTGGGCTGGAGGCCCTCGCGGTCGAGATCGCGGCCGGTGGGTTGGGTGGCAGCGGGGTCGCGCGGGTGCGGTCACGCTGGCATGGACTCGCAGCCCAGCAGGGCGATCGGCAGCAGAAAGGCTGCCAAGGTTATCGTTAGTCTGGCTCGGGGCATCATGGGTTATACGCCTCCAAAGACTTCCACATCGGAAAACACGCACGTCGGGCTGGCGTGGCCGACCCAGATGATCTGGTTGGGCTCGCCCTTGCCGCAGTTGGGGGTGCCCAGGACCATCTGCGTCGCGTCGCTGCCGACCATCCTGAGGTTCCGCCAGAAGGTGGCGGAGATCCCGCGATAGTTGGGATTGCGGACGACGGTGGTGAGCCGGCCATCCTCGATCAGCCGGCCCCGCTCGCAGCCGAACTGGAACTTGTTGCGGGAGTCGTCGATGGACCAGGAGCAGTTGGTCTGCATGTAGATCCCGCGTTCGACCGAGGCGATCATCTCGTCGAAGGTGCTGGCGCCGGGCTCGAGGTTGAGGTTGGCCATGCGATCGATGGGCGGGCGGTTCCAGGAGCAGGCGCGGGAGTTGGCCACGCCGGGGCAGCCGCTGCGGGCCTGGCTGGTTACCCCGCCGAGGGTCCGTTCGAGGATCCCGTTACGGATCAGGTACTCCTTCTTGGCCTTGAGGCCGTCATCGTCGTAACCGTAGCTGGCCAGCTGCTCGGGCCGGGTCGGGTCGTAGGTGATGTTCAGCAGGTCCGAGCCGTAGCGGTAGGTGCCGATCATGTCCCGGGTGACGAAGCTGGTGCCGGCGTAGTTGCGCTCGTCGCCGAGGATGCGGTCGAGCTCCAGCGGGTGGCCGATCGACTCGTGGATCTGCAGGATCATCTGGTCGGGGGCGAGGACAACGTCCATCCGGCCGGTCGGACAGTTGGCGCGCTGAGCAGCTCGATGGCCTCCTGGCCGATCCGCGGGGCCTCCTGCTCGAAGCCGACCTGCCGGAGGACCTCGTAGCCGCCCTGCTGGCAGCGGCCGCGGCCGGCGAGGCGGCGGCTCTGGGTGATGGACTTATCGTTGGCGGTGGCGCCCAGGTGCGGCTGGACGAGGCTGAAGCGCTGGTAGACGCGGCCGCCCTGGTTGGTCAGGTAGAGGACCTCGATGCAGCCCTGCAGGAGGGAGGCCTCCCAGTCGACGATCTTGTCATCCACCTTGAGGCGGCTGCACTCGCGCTGCAGCAGGGCCATCTTGTCGGCGACCGGCACCTGCTGCCAGGACACCTGCTCGGGGCCGAGGTACTCGCCGACCGGATGCGGCATGGGGACGCGGTCAAAGTCGGTGACGCTGCGGCCGGCGGAGAGCTCCGCCCAGCGGACGGCCTGGGCGACGGCACTGCGCAGGCCGGAGACGGTCAAGTCGCTGGTGGCGGCATAGCCCAGGCCGCCCTTGTGGATGACCGTGACCATGGCACCGGCGTCTTCGGCCTGCCAGACGGGCTGGGGGACGTTCTGACGGACGCTGAGCATCTGCTGGCGCTCGTGCATGTAGCGGAGCGAGCAGAAGGTCACGTTTGGAGTGACCGAGCGGAAGCGGGATTCCAGCGTGTCGAGCATGCGCTTGTGCCTCCTGGGCCGCGGGACCACTTCAGAGTGTACAACCACGGGTGCGGTCCGGGTGCGGATTGTCGGAGAAAAGGATCAGGTTGGCAATCCCTGGTCCGGTCCTGGGCGGGGAAACGGCGACTGGAAACATAAAGCCGTGCCGCCGAAGCTGGACCGAGCGCGGGGGCCTCAGTACGCTGTGGCCACGGAACATGTGTCCTTCCTAAAGGAGCGGCGCGATGAGAAACCTGTCGATGCGGATGCATTCTCCCGGGATGTGGTGGCGGTTGGCGGCGGTAGGCGTGCTGGTGGGCGGCCTGATGGTCGGCCGGACGATGGCGGCGGCCCCGGCTGCGCAGGCGCAGGACCCGACGAAGGCGGTCGAGACGACCTGGCCGCCCAAGGGTGAGCCGGTGAAGGTGCCGGTGGTCAAGGACAACTGGGTCTCGAGGATGGGCAGCGAGAAGATCGGCAACAACGGCGCGGCCTCGCAGACTGAAGCTCAAGGGCGAGCAGGAGATGTCGCTGATCGACGTGGATGCCGCTCCGCTGAAGGGCAAGATCATCACCGGGGCGCTGTTGCACGTGCGATGCTCCTCGCTCAACGAGCCGGCGCCCCGCGTGACGGTCTCGACGATCTCGGCCCCGTGGGCCGAGGGCAAGTCGAGCAGCTACAAGCCGGAGGAGGGCGCGTCCTGCTGGGACTTCGCCCGCTACAGCGCCGACGCGAACAAGGCCGTGCCATGGACATTCCCCGGCAGCACGGTTCAGGACGCGGGCTTCGGGCTGGGCAACACCATCTGGAAGTTCGCCGACGCCACGCGGCCCGACGCCGAAGGCTGGCAGACGATCGCGGTCGACGCCGACGTGGTCGCCGCCCGCGCAGCGGACCTGTGCTACGGGCTGGGGCTGTGGGACGACGTGGGCAGCGAGTGGTCGTACAAGGACAACAAGTTCAAGTTCATCGAGCACCCCAACCGCTTCCTCTACAGCAAGGACCAGAATGCGTCGTCGGCGCCGTGGCTGGAGGTCTGGTGCGACGGCACGGACACGGTCGCGCCGGACGCGGTGGCCGAGAAAGGCCTGAAGGTTCACGTGAAGGACCTCCCGCCGGGCGAGGCGCTGGTCACGTGGATCACGCCGGCTGACAAGGGCGGCACGAGGACGCTGGGCTTCGACGTGACGTACCAGGTCGGCAAAGACCCGGCCAAGCCCCTGCCGCGCTACCTGGTGCCGATGGCGGCAGCCGCGGGGCAGCCCGTCCGCATGCACATCCAGGACCTGCCCTTCAAGGCCGGTGAGGAGATCGAACTGAGCATCACACCGGTCGACGCGGCGGGCAACCGGGGCAAGGCCCTGGTCAAGAAGATCAAGGTGTCGGACAACCCGGCGGTCCTGGCGATCGAGGCGTCGGACATCGAGCCGTTCGCACCTTCGACGAAGCTGCCGGAGGTGGGTGGGGTGAAGGTGGCGATCCTCGACATGATCGACAAGGTCGAGGCCAAGACCGGCAAGATGGTGCCGCAGCATGAAGACGGCTACAAGGGCGGCAACCATCTGTGGTCGGCGGAAAAGAACGTTATTCGACTGCAAGCGGCCCGCAACGAGTTCGTGGGCTTTCTGGTCAACCTCGAGGGCAAGAGCAATGCCGCGGGACTGAAGGTGGCCGTCGGCGCGGACTACGGGGTGCGCAGCCGCGTCTACCGGCTGGACTACGTAAAGACCGGGGCCGGCATCATGCCCGACGCCGCGGTGCCGCTGACCGGGACGATCCCGATCCCGATCTCCAGCCAGGTCGACCCGGAGGCAGCCGATCAGACCAACGCCTCGCTGCTGGCGGAGATCTACGTACCGCACGCGGCCAAGCCGGGACTGGTCAAGGGGACGCTGACGGTGACGTCGAACGGGCAGAACCTGCAGATCCCGATCGAGTTGACGATCTGGGACTTCACGCTGCCGAACAAGCTGTCCTTCCTGCCGGAGATGAACGCCTACAGCGGCGTGGACCCGACGCCCGAGGGGCTGGCCTACTACCGCCTGGCCCACGAGCATCGCACGTGCATCAACCGGCTGCCGTACGGCTGGAACGGCGAGGCGCGGCTGGCGCCGAAGTGGGACGGCAAGACCCTGGACTTCGCGGAGTGGGACAAGCAGTACGCCCCGATCCTGTCGGGCGCGGCCTTTGCGAACCTGCCCCGCAAGGGCGAGCCGGTCGACGTGTTCTACCTGCCGTTCAACGAGTCCTGGCCGATGAGCATCTGGGACAACTTCACCAAGAGCTACTGGCCGGAGGACGCTTTCACGCCGGCCTACCGCGAGGGCATGCAGAAGGCGTACGCGCAGTTCGCCAAGCACCTGGACCAGATGAAGTGGCACGATACGGAGTTCCAGTTCTTCCTGAACAACAAGGTGTATTACAAGGGACAGGGGTCCGGCTGGAGGAACTCGGCGGCGCCGTGGATCTTCGACGAGCCGGTCAACACGCAGGACTTCTGGGCCCTGCGGTGGTACGGCCTGCTGTGGCACCAGGCGGTCGACCCGGTCAAGGGGCAGGTCAAGGCGTGGTACCGCTGCGACATCAGCCGGAGCGACTTCGGCCGCAACGAGATGTGGGACGTGATGGACGTCGTCTACTTCGGCGGCAGCAGCGAACAGAAGGTCCGCCAGAAGCACGACGAGCAGGACCTGTCGCCTGTCCCAACGTACTTCTGCGAGTACGGCGGGGCCAACGATCCGGGCACAGCCAACCTCGCGCCGGTGACGTGGTGCCTGCTGGCCTGGTCCGCGCGGGGCGACGGGCGTGCTGCCGTGGCAGACGATCGGCGAGTCAGCCAACAACTGGAACAAAGGCGAGTCGACGTGCCTGTTCTACAAGGCCCCGGGCGGGCCGGTGGCGTCGATCCGGCTGAAGGCCTTCTGCCGCGGTCAGCAGGACGTGGAGTATCTCACGCTGCTGGGCGACGTGTACAAGGCCCCGCACTACGCCGTGGCAGCCGGACTCAAGCAGACCATCGATCTGTCCGGCCGGGTAATCAAGCGGAGCGAAGAGGACGCCGGCATCATCAAGTTCGACAAGGTGGACCCGACGAGTTTGTGGCAGATGCGGTACCGCGTCGGCAAGATGGTTTCGGCGAAGAAGCCCGAGTACAAGCGGGCACTGGTCGAACACGCAAGCCCGGCGATCGACCTGTCGAAGCTGCCGGACATCGGCTACGTGAAGGTCGCGCCGAAGGTCGAGCCGATCAAGCCCGACTGACAGCGGCCGCCAACCAGCGAATATCAGCCCCGGACGCACGGCTCAGCCCGCGTGTCCGGGGCTTGTCGTTGAGTGTCGGGCCTGGTCTTCGCGGCTGTTGCGGCCGTGGATGGCGGAACGCCGCGGGGCTCGCGATGATCGAGACTTTCGCGGGCCCGCCCCGCAGCCTGCCGGCAGGATCTCCCGGCGCTGAAGGTCTCAGAAAAACCCGGGTTATGGGCCTTGCGCGGCAGGCGCCGACGACGATCGTGGAACTGCCCGGGGCTTGAGCCTATGTCCGCCAGGGGTGACCTCGCAAGCCCCGCTGGCTGGCCTGGCAGACGCTTCCTCTGGCCACGCTTAACCGATATCCCGGTTCTGCCGAAGTCCACGGTAGCAGGCGTATCGCGACGACCAGGCGCAGGGGTACCGGCCTGAAGGGCGCGATGGCTGCGGTCTGGCAGACGGGCTTGCCGGTACGGTTCATCCATACGAGGCGATACCATGACAGAAACAGTGACGACTCGCGGCACGGGCGGCGGTTCGGCGTTGATGCAGGGAAACCTGGCGGGCAAGTACTTGACGTTCCATCTGCAGCAGGAGGTATATGGCCTGGCGATCCTGAAGGTCCAGGAGATCATTGGGATCATGCCGGTGACGAAGGTCCCGCGGGTGCCGGAATTCGTCCGCGGCGTGATCAACCTGCGCGGCAAGATCATCCCGGTGGTGGACCTGCGGGTACACTTTGGCTTCTCCGGCCAGGAAGACACGACCAAGACGTGCTTCATCGTCGTGCAGATCGCCCGGGGCGACCGCAAGGTGGTCATGGGCGTGATCGTCGACGAGGTGGCGGAGGTGATCGACCTCAAGAGCGAGCAGATCGAGCCGGCCCCGTCATTCGGCACGACCGTCAACACGGACTTCATCCTGGGCATGGGCAAGGCCAACCAGAAGGTCATCATGCTGCTGGACATCGACGAGGTGCTCACGCACGAACAGGTGGCGGTGGTCGAGCAGACGAGCCGCGAGGGCTGAGAACGGCGGCGGCGGGAGCAACGTTGACAACGGAAGCGACGAGAACAACGTCGACAAGGTAAGCGGCATCAACACCGGCAATAGATCCAGGTGACATCAAACGGGCTGGGGTGAAGGCCAAGGTCTTCGCCCCTGCCCTTTTTTCCTACAGCCTGGTAGGTTGTTGGGGCTGTCATACATTCCGGTAGCCATTGGACCCACAGGACGAGCCGACACTGTCAGTCGTTCACAACTCTAAGTCCATTATTTACCACCTATTACATGCAGCAAACAACAACGGCCGCTTCTTGGCACACCAAATGCCATCATGCATCAATCACGTGCTAGTCTCTCACCGCGATCCTTCCGGGAGCGTTGGTGGGTCCAAGAGACGGAGAACGATTCTGTGAAACTACAGGCTCTGACGGGAGCGGTGCTGGCTGGGGGCATTCTGTTGGTGGTGGCGGGGCCCGCGTGGGCGGATGGTGCCGCTGCCGCGCCTGCCATGAAGGTTGACACGGGGGACACGGCCTGGATGCTCATCAGCACGGCGCTCGTGCTGATGATGACCGTGCCGGGGCTGGCCATGTTCTACGGCGGCCTGGTCCGTTCCAAGAACATCCTGTCCACGCTGATGCACAGTTTCTTCTGCGCGGGTCTGATCAGTGTGACCTGGGTGGTCTTCGGGTATTCGCTGGCATTTGGCCCGGACAAAGGCGGCTTCATCGGCGGGCTGGAGTATGTGGGGCTGGCGGGGATCCTGGGGACCAACAGCCCGCTGGCGCCGACCATCCCGCACATCGTGTTCGTGGCGTACCAGGCGACCTTTGCCATCATCACGCCGGCCCTGATCAGCGGCACGTTCGCCGAGCGGATGCGCTTTCCGGCCTTCGCGCTGTTCATGTTGCTGTGGTCGGTGTGCATCTACGCGCCCGTGGCGCACTGGATCTGGGGAGGCGGCTGGATCGCCACGCAGGTGGGCGCGATCGACTTCGCCGGCGGCACGGTGGTCCACATCGCCTGCGGCGTCTCGGCGCTGGTGACGGCGCTGTACCTGGGCAAGCGCCTGGGACACGGGCAGGAGTCCATGCCGCCGCACAACCTGCCCTTCACGATCATCGGCGCATCGCTGCTGTGGGTGGGCTGGTTCGGCTTCAACGCGGGTTCGGCGTGCAAGGCGACGGAACTGACGGGGATCGCGTTCATCAACACGAACACGGCGGCTGGGGCAGCGGCGCTGGCCTGGATGCTGGTCGAGTGGTGGCGGACCGGCAAGCCGACGATGCTGGGCGTGGCCTCGGGGGCGGTGGCGGGTCTTGCGGCCGTCACGCAGGCGGCGGGCTTTGTCACGCCCATGGCGTCGATCGTCATCGGCGTAGCGGGCGGAATGGTATGTTACTTCGCGGTCTCGCTCAAACCGAAGTTCGGCTACGACGACGCCCTGGATGTGGTCGGCGTGCACATGGTGGCAGGGACACTCGGGGCGCTGCTGACGGGCGTGTTCGCGACCAAGTTGATCAACGGCGACCTGCCGAGCCTGACGCTGGGACTGGACGGGGGCTTGCTGTACGGCCACCCGGGTCTGCTCTGGAAGCAGCTGATCGCGGTGGGAGCGACCTACGCGTACTGCGGCATCGGGACGCTGGTGCTGCTGGTCGTGATCAACGCCATCACGAGGTTGCGGGCCAGTGAGGACGAGGAGATCATCGGCCTGGACCTGTCGCAACACAGCGAACGGGCATACGCCTCCGGCGGGGGCGAGGCCATCGGCTACATGCGGCATCCGGAGCCCAAGGCGGCATCGGCCCCGCCGATCACGGGCGGACGCTTCACCATCGCGCTGGAGGGCATCGACTGCCGGTCGCTGCAGGAGTACTGGCGGGACCTGTGCAAGGTCGATAGAGTGCCCCCCACGGCCGCGTTCAAAGAGATCTACCGGCACATGACCACGGTCCGCCAGAACCGTTTCCGCTTCCGCGGAGGCAACCGCGAGCAGATACGCCTGACGCTCGAGACGCTCTTCCGCAACGCATTCCCCAGCGTGCGGGCACGACTGGCCAACGAAGAGCATGCGCCGGCGCTGGTTTGAGGGTGGGCGGCCAGAGCATCGCCGCGAGACCACGCACGCAGTGGCGGGCGGAGATGGGGTCCCTTTCCCCGAGGCGTGCAGGCACGCGCAAGCGTCGCGTGCCTGCCGAACTTGCCGTGCCTCCCCAAGTCGATTAGATAGTGGCGCATGCGGCAGCCACGCAGGATCATCATTGTCGCGGGTCCCAACGGCGCGGGCAAGACCACGTTCGCCCAGGAGTTCCTGCCGTGCGTGACCAGTTTTTCTGGCACCGCGGCATTTGAGCATGCGGCACCCTGCTTGGCGCTATCATAAACGCGGGTCCGGTGCGTATGCGCTACCCGTTGCCAGAATGTTTAGTCACACACGTTCCTGCCCAAAGAGGCGGCATGCCCGGAGTTCATCAACGTGGACCTGATTGCCGCGGGGCTGTCGCCGTTCGATCCGCGGAGGGCGGCGATCCGGGCCGGGCGGCTCATGCTGGAGGAGATCCGGCGGCGGGTCCGGGCCGGGGACAGTTTCGCTTTCGAGACGACGCTGGCGGGGCGGAACTACGCGCAGATGATCCCGCGGTGGCGCAGGGCGGGGTACCATGTGAAACTGATTTTCCTGGGGCTGCCGTCGGCGGATCTGGCGATCGCACGGGTAGCGGCCAGAGTCGCCCAGGGCGGGCATGATGTACCGGAGGCCGTGGTCCGCAGGCGGTTTGAGGCGGGGCTGAGGAACTTCCAGGGGATATATCCGGATCTGGTCGATCGCTGGATCTGGTACGATAATACAGGTCCAGAGCCAGTTGAGGCAGCTTTCGGAGATAACTCGTGAGCACTAAGAAGACGCGCCCAAGAGACCCCGACATCCTGGCGTCGAAGGCTGCGCTGGAACGAGCGGCCAAGCGCGCACTGCGGATTGGTCTGGAGACGGGCACGCCGGTGTGGGTCATGAAGGAAGGCCGGATCGTAGATCTGACCAAGGAACACAAGAAGCCCCGGGCGAAGAAGTGAGGGGATCTGAACAGCAGACTGGCGGGCAAGCCGCCAGTGGCACCCAGCGGACTCCATCGTCAGGCACCTGACAGGAGTGGCATAGTCTTGCGAATAATCTGGGATATTTCCGAGGAAGACGTAGCGCGTGTAAGGTCGGTCGTCGACGAACAAAAAGGCAGGCAGTTTGTTGTCGACAGAATGACGCGTAATCTTGCCACCACCAAGCCACCGATCCGAGAAGAGCACGTCTGGCAAGAACTTGTAGGTTGCCTACTCTCTACACAGCAGCGCTCCGGCCCGAAGAGCCCGGTCGCACGCTTCATGGATGTGAGGCCGTTTCCTCTCTCTTACGCGGCGTGCTGCGAGAAGCGAGACCTGCGAGCCTTCGCGACGTCAACACTCTCACAGTTCGGCGGGATTCGCCGACCGCCGACGCTGGGCGAGCAGATTGCCGAGAACTTCAAGCGTCTCGAAGGCGGTATCTGGCAGCAAGTATTGGGCGAGATGTCACGCCTCAACGGTAACGCCACACGGCAAGTCGAGGTCGAGGTCGCCGAATTCATTGACAAGGAACTGGCAGGATTCGGCCCAAAACAAGCTCGGAACCTGCTTCAAGGCCTGGGTCTGACTCGATATGAGATCCCTATCGACAGTCGAATCTCGAAATGGCTCAAGAAGTTTGGGTTTCCTGCGCCCATTAGCCCTGCTGCTTTAAGTGATTCATGTTACTACCGTTTTGTCTCTACAGCTGTTGTGGAGCTATGCGAGCGAAGCGGCGTGTTCCCATGCGTCCTCGATGCTGCTGTTTTTTCGAGCTTCGACGAGCCTTAGACTGAGAGATCGTCTGCTGGTTGCCGACTTGGCAGGTGACAGCGCTTGCAGGGAAGTGCCGTATGCACCCAGTGGACCCCGAATACACGAGTGCAGTTGTCAAACACAGCACTTATCAGCCCCCTCGTTGACGCCACCCCTTCCAGCCGGTATGAAGATTGGACCATTTGGGGTTCGAAACCGGTTCGGGAGCGGCACAGAGGCAAGGATCACAGGGCTATGCCGAAGATCACGATTACGGGCGGGGCGAGCGCGTTTACCGACTCGCTGGTTCGGGATTTCCTCTCGCTGGACATGCCCGCCGGCACGCTGGCGATGGTGGACATCGACAAGAGGCGGCTGGACCTGGCCAGCAAGTCCGTCAAGAAGATCGTCGAGGCCAGCGGCAAGAAGTGGAAGGTCGAGGCGTCGACCGATCGCAAGGACCTGCTGCCGGGGACGGACTACCTCATCGACACGATCGAGGTGTCCGGCATGCAGACGGTCGAGCTGGACAACGACATCCCGCTCAAGTACGGCATCGACCAGTGCATCGGCGACACCATCGGGCCGGGCGGGCTGTTCAAGGCCATGCGGACCATCCCGGTCTGGCTGGAGATCCTGCGGGACGCGGAGAGGATGTGCCCGAACGCGCAGGTGATCAATTACACGAACCCGATGTGCATGATCACGCTGGCGGGGCTGCGGGCGACGGGGATGCGGATCGTGGGGCTCTGCCACAGCGTGCAGGGGACGGGGATGGGGCTAGCGCGGGTGGCGGGCGTGCCGTACGCGGAGATGGAGTGGGAGTGCAGCGGCATCAACCACATGGCGTGGTTCACCAAACTCGAGCACTGCGGCAAGGACCTCTACCCCGTCCTGCGGAAGCGCTGCCAGGAGACGGAGATCTACGAAGGCGACCCGGTCCGCTGGGACATCATGAACCACTTCGGCTACTTCGTGACCGAGTCCAGCGGCCACTTCAGCGAATACGTGCCCTACTACCGCAAGCGGCCGGAACTGGTCAAGAAGCACTGCCGCGACGGCTACCGGGGCGGGACGAGCTTCTACCGGAACATGTGGCCCGGCAGCCGCGCCAACCGCGACGAGCGCCGCAAGAAGATCATCGCGGGGACGGAGGAGATCACGTTCAAGCGGAGCGCGGAATACGCGAGCGTGATCGTGGAGGCGATGGAGACGGGGCGGCCGGCTGTGGTACACGGGAACGTGGTGAACACGGGTTTGATCGACAATTTGCTGCAGGGCGGGTGCGTGGAGGTGGCGTGCCTGGTGGATCGGAACGGCCTCGCGCCGACCAAGGTGGGCAGGCTGCCGGAGCAGGTAGCGGCCCTGTGCCGGGCAAACATGAGCGTGTTCGAGCTGGGCGTGCAGGCGGTGCTGAACGAGGACAAAGAGGCGTTCTACCACGCGATGATGCTCGACCCGCTGGCCGCGGCGGTGTGCACGCCCGGCGAGATCCGCCAGATGACCGACGAGATGATCGCCGCGGAAAAGAAGTACATCCCGGCGTTTCTGAGCAAAACCGGTAAGAAGAAGTGATGAGTGATGAGTAATGAGTCCTGAGTGCTGAGTCCTGAGTCCTGAGCGCTGAGTCCTGAGTCCTGAGTCCTGAGTGCCGAGTCCTGCGTGCTAAGGACCGAGGGCCGAGTCAAGCAGGAGGCTGCCTCGCATGCCCGCCAGACCGAACCTGGTGTTCATCTTCCCGGATGAGTTTCGCCAACAGGCGGTCGGGATCATGCGCCAGGATCCGGTCGTCACGCCGAACCTGGATCGGCTCGGCTCACGGGGGCTGGTCCTCACGCACGCGGTCAGCAATTTTCCCGTGTGTACCCCCTACCGGGCGATGCTCCTGACCGGCCAGTATCCGTTCGCCAGCGGGGTGTATGGCAACTGCTATACTGATACGATTCCGCTCGGCATCGAGTTGCGTGAAGACGCCCGTTGCCTGTCGGATGTACTGCATACCGCTGGCTACTACCTCGGCTATATCGGCAAGTGGCACCTGGACCTTCCCAAGGTCGAGCACGCGGCCTATACCGAAGGCTGGCGGGGCGAGCCGGGCAACGGCGGCACGATCTGGGACGCCTACACTCCGCCGGGTCCAAGGCGGCACGGCTTCGACTTCTGGCACTCGTACGGTTGCTGCGACCGGCACCTCCAGCCGCACTACTGGGAAGGCGATGCCCCGGTTGAGGGCCGGCTCGACGTGAACGAATGGTCGGTCAGGCACGAGACGGATGTGGCCGTCGATTACCTCCAGAACCGTGGCGGCAGGTACCGCAGCGGCGACAAGCCCTTCGCCCTCTTCGTCGCCTACAACCCGCCGCACATGCCGTTCGGACAGGTTCCGCCGGAGTACTTGACCCATTACGCGGATACGCCTGTCGAGCAGTTGCTCAACCGACCGAACGTCAGCGCCAATGGCGACGGCCGATGGGCATTCGAGCACGTGCGGAACTACTTTGCGGCTGTGACGGGCATCGACGAGCAGATCGGCCGGATCCTCGATACGCTGGAAACGGAAGGCCTCTCGCAAAACACGATCGTCGTCTTCACGTCCGATCACGGCGAGATGATGGGCAGCCACGGGCTGATGAACAAGCTGGTCTGGTACGACGAGTCGTTGCTGGTGCCGTTCCTGATCCGCTGGCCCGGGCGGATCCGACCCGGGCGGGACGACCTGCTGCTCAGCGTACCGGACATCATGCCGTCGCTGCTGGGGCTTATGGGGCTGGGCGGGAACATCCCACAAGAGGTGCAAGGCAAGGACTATTCGGCGATCCTGCGCGGCCAGCCGATGGAGCGCCCGGCGTCGGCGCTGTATATGTGGATCAAGCCGGAGGATTTGTCGTCCGGGGCGCGCGGCCTGCGGACGCACGACTACACGTACGTCGTGAAACGCGAGGACGGCCGGGAGTCGCGGATGCTCTACGACAACCGGAACGATTGCTACCAGATGGAGAATGTGGCCGGCCGCAAACCGGACGTAGTCCGGCGGTTGCAGGATGAACTGACGGCCTGGCTGGAACGAACGAGGGATTGCTGGGAGCGGCCGCGACAGGCCGCCGGGTGACGCACAAGATGACGATCCATATTGACAGTCCGTATTGCGATAGTCCGGGGGCGGTCTGGCTCAAGGGCAACCTGCACACGCACAGCACGCGGTCGGACGGGGCGCTGCCGCCGCAGGAGACGATCGAGAAGTACCGGTCGCTGTGGTACGATTTCCTCATGCTCAGCGACCACGACACGCTGGGCGAGCCGGAGACGCTGAGCGCCGACGGCATGCTGCTGATCCGCGGCAACGAGATCTCGGCCGGCGGGCCCCACCTGCTGCACGTCGGCGCGAGCAAGCGAATCGAGCCGTGCGAGAACCGCCAGCAGGTGATCGACGCGGTCAACGCCGACGGCGGACTGGCGATCCTGTGCCACCCGAACTGGCAGGAGCACTTCAACCACTGCACGTACGAGAAGCTGCTGGAGCTCCAAGGCTACGCCGGGATTGAGATCCTCAACGGGACCTGCCTGCGGCTGCCGGGCGAGGCCCGGGCGACCGACAAGTGGGACCGCGTGCTGGCCACCGGGCGGATCATCTGGGGCTATGGCAACGATGACATGCACAAAGAGTACGAGCAGGCCCTGGCCTGGACGGTCGTTCGCGCCAAGAGCCGCAGCGTCGAGGCGGTCGTGGAGGCCCTTAGAAAGGGCTCCTGCTACGTCTCCAGCGGCGTGGAGATCCAGCAGATCACCTGCACCGGCAGCGTGCTGCACGTCTTCGCCCCGACGGCGCAGGCCATGGCAGTCTTCGGCGATTGCGGCGCCCGGCTGCACTACCAGCTGGGCAACGAGGTTTACTTCGACGTGGCCGACCTGCGGCACTCCTACATCCGCGTAGAGTGCTACGGCATCGGCGGGCAGATGGCCTGGACCCAGCCGTTCCTGATCCGCGGGGGCAAGGCCGAGTACCTGCGCCAGCTCGGAGAGACCAAACCGGTCCTGCGGGCCGTGAAACTCGCAAAGGAACCGAATCTGAGCGGCCGGATGGATGATCCCGCGTGGGCCAAGGCGGAAGCGTCCAGCCGGTTCCTTAACAGCATCAGCGGCGATGCGGCCGGGGCAGGTACGAACATCAAGTGCCTGCTGACCAGGAAGCACCTGGTGTTCGGCATCCGCTGCGACGAGCCAATGATGGACAGTCTCAAGACGAACGTGACCGCTGACGGCGATCCGAACACCTGGAACGACGACTCGGTGGAGATCTTCCTGGACGCGGGCGCCAACCAGGCCAGATACCTGCAGGTGATGGTCAGCGCAGCCGGCTTCGGCTACAGTACCTGGATGCCCGAAGGCGGGGCGGGGCTGGCACCGAAGATCGCGACCTCGCGGCGGCCGGACGGCTGGACGGTGGAGGTGGCCATCCCGTTGGAGGCGTTCGGCAAGACACCGGCCACGGGCCAGTGGGGCCTGCATGTCTGCCGGAACCGCAAGGCCGCGCGGGAGACGTCCTTCTGGGCCTGGGTCGGATCGAGCAATCACACGCCGGCCCGATACGGACGGCTGCTGCTGGACTAGAGTTGCGTGCCCGGTCAGGTGAAACCGGCCCGGCACCGGCCGGCATGCGCGGCTTAGGCCGGGCCCTACCGGAGCCACAGTGGAATCCGGCTGCGGAAATCACCGCGGCAGCTCCTGCGATGCGAGGGCCTCACCCTACCAGTTCGTAGGATTTGCCGCGAAAACCAACAAACCGGTAGGCACATGATTTACGCCACACCTTGGCAGCATACAGAATGAACCATGCATCATATGGATCATCTTATGGACATAACGCTGGCATTCGCCTGGCCTTACGGAGTTGTCGTGGGTCTGCATACAGCGATACCAATGGCGGCGAGACCGACAATAGGCAGGAAAAAGCACGCGGAAAGCCATCGTTGGCACGGAACCTGCTTATACGCATAATGGCGTGATTGCTATACCCAAGTACCGGCCGCTCGGTAGGAAAAGGAGATTATTGATATGGCCACCGTTGGAAGCGGTGCGAAGTTGCAGGTTCCGAGGATCACAACCGCCAAGGGCTTTCTGGAGTTCTGCCAGGAAGTCGGCGCGGTGCAGGTCGACCTGAAGTTCGTGGACATGCTGGGCACGTGGCAGCACTGCACGTACCCGATGAGCGAGTGGGATGAAGGCACGTTCGTCAACGGCCTGGGCTTTGACGGCAGCAGCATTCGCGGCTGGCAGGCGATCAATGCCTCGGACATGCTGGCGATTCCGGATCCGACCACAGCCATGGTCGACCCGTTCTATGAGAAGCCGACCGTCAGCGTGATCGCCAACGTCAGGGACCCGATCACCGGCAAGGACTACAGCAGGGACCCGCGCTACGTCGCCCGCAAGGCGGAAGAGTTTCTCCGCAAGAGCGGCATCGCCGACACGGCGTACATGGGGCCGGAGCTGGAGTTCTTCATCTTCGACGAGGTCCGCTACCAGCAGAACGAGCACATCGGCATGTACGAGATCGACTCGGTCGAAGGGGCCTGGAACAGCGCCCGCTTCGAGGAGCCGAACCTCGGCTACAAGCCCTCGTTCAAGGGCGGCTACTTCCCGGTGAGCCCGACCGACACCTACCACGACCTGCGGACCGAGATGGTCCAGGAACTGGAGAAGGTCGGCATCATCGTCGAGGCGCACCACCACGAGGTGGCCACGGCCGGCCAGAGCGAGATCGACATGCGCTTCACGTCGCTGCTGAAGATGGGCGACCAGTTGCAGTGGTACAAGTACATCCTCAAGAACGTCGCCAAGCGCCACAACAAGACGGTGACGTTCATGCCCAAGCCGATCTTCGGCGACAACGGGTCCGGCATGCACACGCACATGTCGTTCTGGAAGGACGGCAAGCCGCTGTTTGCCGGCGACAAGTACGCGGGTCTGTCGCAGATGGCCCTGTGGGCGACCGGCGGCGTCCTCAAGCACGCCAAGGCCCTGACGGCGATCACGAACCCGACGACCAACTCGTACCGCCGGCTGGTGCCGGGCTTCGAGGCGCCGGTCAACCTGGCGTACAGCGCCCGGAACCGTTCGGCAGGGATCCGCATCCCGATGTACTCGGACAACCCCAAGGCCAGGCGGCTGGAAGTGCGGTTCCCCGATCCGTCCAGCAACGGCTACCTGACGTTCAGCGCCCTGATGATGGCGGCGGTGGACGGCATCAAGAACCAGATCGACCCGGGCAAGCCGCTCGATCGGAACATCTACGAACTCGAGGGCGACGAGGCGAAGCACATTGCCAACACCCCGGGCAGCCTGGAAGAGGCGATGGATCACCTGAAGAAGGACCACGCGTTCCTGCTGGAAGGCGGCGTGTTCACCGAGGACCTGATCCAGGGCTGGATCGACTACAAGACCGACTACGAGATCAAGCCGATGGCGCTGCGGCCGCATCCGTACGAGTTCCACCTGTACTATGACGCGTAGACGGTAGTGGTCCGTAGCGAGTAGCGAGCAACAACGGGATTAGCAACGACAAGTGCCCATAGAGACGAACATGCGGGCCGGCATCGAAAGATGTCGGCCCGCAGCTGTTTGCCTGCGATCAGGTGTGACTCTTCAGATTCTCGATCTCCAGCTGGATCCTGGAAAGCCGAGCTGGAGCTGCTTCGTGCTTAACGAGCGATTGCGAGCGAAGTACAGGACTGTCTGGATGACCGCGAGCCAGAAGGTCCCGCCGACAACGACTATAAAGACGGTCCTGGCGGCCTGCACCCCCCACTCCGACAGTCTGGCATCACCATACCACGTAAACCACGTCCGGGGCATGATGGCCGAGCCGTAAATGGCAGCCATCATCAAGCCCCAGAAGATCCACAGCCCTTTGGTCATCCGCCATTCCCAGACCATCTTTCGTTCCTGTTTGGCCAACATGGTTTCCAGACTCCTTTAGTTTCTCAGAAGTCATAGACGCCCCCAGTCCGTCCGCGGCCACCAACGAAGCCGCGAGGTCATCCTTGCTTTTCATCGTGTTTATCCTCCAACTCACACTGCAGGGCCTGCTTGGCGTAGTGCAGGCGTAAGCGCACCGTCCCGAGAGAGCATCCCACCACGGCAGCGATCTGCTCGTAGGACATGTCCTCCATGAACCGCAGCGTCAGGACTTCCCGATGCTCCAGCCGTAACCGGGACAGGGCCTCATGCACTTGCTGCGCGTCTTCGGCGGCAAAGGCCGTGTCCTCCTGCATGTCCGGAAGAGCCTGGAGCGCTTCCTCGCCCACCAGGGCTACCCCTCGCCGCTGCAGATGCTGCCAGATCTTGCGTCGGGCGATGCCGTACAGCCAGGCTGTGAAGGCGGACGGGTCCGCCAACGTCCGCAGTTTTCGATGCACCGTCAGCCAAGTCTCCTGCACCACGTCTTCAGCGGCCTCAGGCAGCAGGCGGCGGACGAAGTAGGCAAGGCGGCCGTGATGCAGCTCGATCAGCCGGCTCAGCGCCGCCCGGTCGCCCACCTGGGCCCGCAGCACCAGCACCTGCTCCTGCAGTTGTTCGATGCGTTCGGTTCCCATCGCTCTGATAGGATAGTCCCGGTTCCCGGCGAAAAGTTCAATGGCGTCCGGAACGGCTGAGAAACAGGCCGCCCAACGGCCTCCTCGCGGCGTCTATCGGGCGGGCGTCCTGCCGGAGGGTCGTCCCGGAAGCCCGTATGGACAAGACGCTGGGCGGCATCTTGCGATGCCGGCCCGCTTGCCTTGCATACCGAGCCTTGCTGCAGGACTGCAGGCGGACGTGCGCGCCGCTTACTTCACGAACGCCTTGTAAATCGCGGTCACGGCTCGCTCGAAGTCGTCGTTGCCAACGCCCACGATGATGTTGATCTCGCTGGAGCCCTGGTCGATCATCCGGATGTTGATGCTGGCCTTGCCCAGGGCCTCGAACAGCCGGGCGGCGATGCCCGGCGTGTACGCCATGCCCCGACCCACCGTCGCGATCAGGGCCATGCCGCTGTAGACGTTGATCGAGTCCGGCTGGCACTCCGTCTGGATCTCCGAGAGGATCTTGTCGAGCCGGCCGTTGAGTTCCTTCTCGGCCACCACGACGCTGATCGTGTCGATACCGGAAGGCATGTGCTCGAAGGACACGCCGTTGACCTCCAGCACGGAAAGCAGCCGGCGGGCAAAGCCCAGTTCCTGGTTCATCATGGCCTTCTCGATCACGATGACCGTGAAGTCCTTCTTGCCGGCGATGCCGGTGATCATGCCCTTGTGCGTGATCGGCGAGGCGTCCTTGACGATCGTCGTACCGGCGTCCTGCGGTCGGTTCGTGTTGCGGATGTTGACCGGGATGCCCGCCTGCCGCACGGGGAAGATCGCCTCGTCGTGCAGGACCGTCGCCCCCATGTACGCCAGCTCGCGGAGTTCGCTGTAAGTGACCACATCCATCGGCCGGGCGTCCTTGACGATCCGCGGGTCGGCCATCAGCAGCCCCGAGACATCGGTCCAGTTCTCGTAGACGTCGGCATCTGCTCCGCGGGCGACGATCGCGCCGGTGATGTCCGAGCCCCCGCGGCTGAAGGTCTTGATCTGCCCGCCCGGCAGCGCCCCATAGAAGCCCGGCACCACTGCCCGCTCGTGCTCGGCGAGGCGCCGGCTGATGACCGCCTGGGTGCGGGTGGCGTCGAAGCGGCCCTTGTCATCGAAGAAGATGACCTCGGCGGCGTCGATAAAGTCGTAGCCGAGCAGGTCGGCCATGATCAGGCCGTTCAGGTACTCCCCCCGGCTGGCGGTGTAGTCGGCGCTGGCCCCGGCGGCGAGGTTCCTGCGGACCTCGTCGAGGGCGGGCCGCAGGTCCAGCTTCAGGCTGCAGGTCCTTGACGATCTGGAGGTAGCGGTCGGCGATGATCTTGAAGACGTCCTCGAAAGGCAGGCCCTGGGCAGCCGTCGACTGGCACAGGTACAAGAGGTCGGTGATCTTCTTGTCATCCTTCGCCCGCCTGCCGGGCGCTGAGGGCACGACGTAGCGCCGCTCCTTGTCCGCCTCGACAATAGCCCGGACCTTGCAGATCTGGCTGGCGTCGGCCAGAGACGTACCACCGAACTTCGCAACCTTGATACCCATTTCTGCTCCCGCCTGTTCCGGTTCGTCAGGGATCGACATCGGCTTGGACAAACGGGGAATAGTATACGCACCGGCCCGGGCAATGCGAGAGGGTTTTGAGGGGAATTCACAGCCGCTCGGCGGATTCCTGCGCAAGGCGTCCAGAAAAGCAGTCTACCAGTTCTCCCAGTGCAGTACCTCGCTGAGCGGCCGCTTGGGCTTGCGCGGGGTCTCATCCCCTTCATAGCCCAGGGCGACCAGGCTGACCAGCCGGTGCGTCTCGGGCGCCCCCAGGGCCTCGGCGATGTCGGCTGCGTAGGGCTTCTTGTCGGCGGCCACCCAGCAACTGCCCAGGCCCAGCGCCGTCGCGGCCAGCAGGATGTTCTGCGTCGCGGCTGCGCCGTCCTCCAGGTAGTACGGGCTGCTGCCGCGGCAGAAGACGGCCACGCACGCACCGGCATCGGCGATGTACTTGCCGAAGGTGGTCAGTTCGGCGATCCGCTGGCGGCTATACATGTCGGTCACGACAACGAACTCCCAGGGCTGCTCATTGCGCCCCGTGGGGGTGCGCCGGGCCGCGTCGATGACCTTCTCCAGGTCCTCGCGGGAGATGGGTTGGCTCCGGAAGGCCCGGACACTCCGCCGCTTCTCGATCGCCTCGAACAGGTCCATCGAACGTCCCTCCAGCCTGAAGGACTCACATTCACACACTCGATTATAACACCATTTCCGGCCGGCGGATAGGACGCAGGAGGCTCCGCATTCGCCTTGACATGCCCCCGCCTGTTCGGTTACACTTGTAACCGTGTGCCGGCATGTACTCATCTTGCAGGAGGGCGCTAATGACCCAGGATCCCGGCGATTCGCTCACACCCGCGGAATGGAAGATCATGAAGATCCTCTGGCGGAGGAAGTCATGCTCGGCCCGCGACGTATACACGGAGGCCGGCACGCTGTACGGCTGGGCGATGAGCACGTCCAAGACGCTGCTTCGCCGACTCGTGGAGAAGGGCCACGTGAAGGCCTCGCGCCTGGATAACAGTTTCCTGTACCAGCCCGCTCGACCGGCGCTGGGCTCCCTCCTGCAGGCGGCCGATACGCTCCTGAGGAATGCGGTCGAAGGCATGGCGGGCGCCTTGCTGGTGCACCTGGTCAAGAACAGCGACCTGTCGGCGAAGGACGTTCCAGAGGCTGCGAGCCCTGCTTCAAAGCCGCGAACCATCGAGACAGCCGAATGATGAGTAACTGGATCAACGCCATGGCCGCCCAGTGAGGCCGCTTCATGCTCGTAGCGGCGGAGGACTCCACGCTGGTCCTGGCCGTGGCGGGAGCGGTATGGTGGTTGATCCACCGCAAGGCCCCGGCCCAGCTGGGATACTGGCTCTTCCTGCTGGTGTTGCTGCGCCTGGCGGCGCCTGTCCGGCTGACGGTCCCGGCCTGGATGGCGGACTGGGCACCCCGGGCGCTGATCGGCCGGGCGGCCGAGCGGGTCGTACCGTCGGCGCAACCCATCGTGCCCCAGGCAATCCCGGCGCTTGGGCCCTCGGCGGTGCTGCGGTCGGCACCGGTCCAGCAGTAAGTCCGCCCGGGCGCTCCGCGAACGACGGACTCGCGCAACCCATCCGGACCGTCTCCACGCATATCCCCGAACAGCGCATGGACCGAGACGCCCGTGGCTGAACTGCCCCGCGCATCGCTCGGCTCGCTGACCCTGCTATCGCTCCTGATGCTCGGCTGGGCGGCGATCGTGACGAGCCTGCTGCTCTACTTCGCCTGGGCGCAGTGGCGGGCCCGCCGTATCATCCGCGCCGCCATCCCGGTCGATCCGGACCTCCTGGAGGTCGACCTCGAGCCGTTGTGGAAGGCGGCGGGGCTGCGCCGCCCGATCGATATCCTCGCCAGCGGCGCCGTGGCCTCGCCAGCCGTCTGCGGGGTCCTCCGGTCGCGCCTGATCCTTCCGCCGGACATCCTGGACCTGACGCCCAGCCAGATGACCTGGGTCCTGCTGCACGAGCTGGCGCGACGTGCCGCCGGGGAGACGTTCGGGTCCTGATGCTGCAGAAGGTCCTGCAGATCGTGCAGAATCATCCACGACGGGTATCGGCCCGTCGCTGCGTGCTGGCTAGCGCCGGACCGCCGGGAACAGGTGATCAAACTGCTGACGCCCCTGCAGTCCACCGGCCGGGCGATCGGATCGATGCTCGGCGCAGACGCGCCAGCGGGACAATAACGCAAGTCGTGCCTGAAGGCTGCGCCGAACGGATCTTCACAGGACCACCGCGCCGGTCTCGTCGAACGCCCCCCGGGGGCTCCATGCTACCTCCCAGAAGTACCCGTCAGGGTCGGTGAAGTACCCGCTGTGGCCGCCCCAGAACACATCCTGGGCTTGCTTAATGATCTTCCCGCCAGCGGTCTGCGCCAGGTTGATTACCTCCGCAACTTCTTCCTTGCGGCGGACATTGTGGGCCAGCGTGATGCCTCCGAATCCAGGCGAGGCAGGCTCGAAGATCGGGCGAGACGTCGGCGGCCAGGGCCGCAAGAGGGTATAGCGCCAGCCTTGTGCCCGTCGTCCCGAAGAAAGCGATCTTGGCATCGTCCTTTGCGTCGGTCGGAAAGCCCAGCCCGTCGCGGTAGAAGCGGATCGCCCTGGGCATGTCCTTGACGCCGAGGGTGATGATGCTGATGCGCGGTTCCACGGGGACATCCCTCCTGGCCGGGCCTTGTACAGGCGACACCGGCGCCCTAAGAAAGCACAGCCGAGGGCGGCCGGGTGCCACACCCTCCTCCCGGCTGATCGAGATTGGCACCTGCGCTACCGCGATCCGGGAGGCGGGCGTGCCCGACGCCGTCACAGATCAACCAAACCCTGTTCGAACCCAGAAAACATCCGGCAGGGATCTTGCTCCCCCGCCGGGTCCGTTCCGCCGGTCAGTGTCTGGCAACAACGCGGTGACAGGGTAGCTGCCGGTTCCTGGTTATGCGAATCGCTGCACCCATGGGAGCCGCTGGTCTGCGAACACATCCTGCGTTGGCTTGAACGACGTCGGGTCGTCCAGCGTGCCGGCCGTGACGTCCACCTGGCTGGCCCGCTTGTCGTCTTCAAAGGTCAATTGGCTGCCGCAGACCGGGCAGAACCCGCGCTTGCCGCTGCAAGACCCGTCGCACGTCCTGGGGCCCGATTGGGGAGCCGACACGTACTTGAGTGAACCGATCATTCAGAATGCATCGCGAGCGACCGTCAGCCATCCCACGGCTGGAGCGCCGGATGCCTTGCGACAGCCGCCGCAGTGGCAGACGGTCTGATTCAGCGGCTGGGCGATGATCTCGTACCTGATCGCTCCACAGAGACATCTTCCGGTCATGCGACACCTCCCATCAGCGGACATTTCGGGTGTTCAGGCGACGTTGATTCGTCCAAATACTTGCAGACGCTGTAGGTTCTTTACGACCATGAAACCCTGCCACGCCCGGCACGATCGTTCCCACGCCCGAGAGGTTCGATCATCCTTCGCATTCCAGGACCCCCAGTACACTGGCCAGGCGCCGTCCGGCCGTTGGGTCTCGATCAGATAGTCCAGATTCACTCCAACCGGTTCGCGAAAGAGCTCGAAATACGGCGAATCCGGGCTATCGACCACGTCGAGAGGACGGGTGACGTAGCTGGTCCATTTTGCCAAGTCCGTTTCGACGATCTGCTCGACGAGCGGGCGGCACAGACGCAGGACCTCCGCCCGGATCGCGGCCGGAAGCTCCTGCGTCTGGCGCAGGCTCTCGTAACAGAGCACGTCATGCATCCGTTCAGCGGTCAGATGCCGGAGGTGGTTCATGGCGGCATCGGTGAGGCGCGCGAGCAGGTCCGCAGGAACCAATGACGCCCAATGATGAAAATGGCCTACGATCTCGGCGCCGGGATTCGCGGTAAATCCGGTTGGCCTGCCGCGGTACGTCCACCAGGGAGCGTGCGGGGCATCACTGACATTCGCAGGCACATTGACCCAGGCCAGCGTTTCGCGGTCGAGGTTCTCCAGCAGATAGGCAATCGCCCCACGGACCAGCGGGTGCGAGGCGTCCGCTTGACCCGCCCGCAATGCCTGCAGGCCCGCCGTGGTTGCCACGACGCAGGACTGATCGAGGGTGACGTCGGGCTCAAGTCCGTGTCCAAAGCCGCCGTCGTTGTTGCGATACGCGCGGAGTTCCTCGATCATGGCTGCCGCATTCCCGCCCGCGAAGTGCAAGGCAAACATCGCCCGGTCGAGGGGACGCGCGTGGGCCGCCAGCCACGTGCGGGCCTGCTCAAAAGCAGCCTTCGAAAGCCGCCTGTCGCTCATGTGCGGTTCCACGGGGACATTCCTCCCGGCCGGGCAGTGCGCGGCCGATCTACCTGTCCCCCGATCATCTCGACTGCCGCCACCCCGAGGGGGCGGCAGGGGTTCACTGCATCTTGCGGATCACGCCGACCACCACGCCCTGGACGTTCACGTGGTCCACGCGGATCGGGGCGAAGTCCGGGTTGGCTGGCTGCAGGCGGACCTTCCCGCCCTTCTCGCGGTAGAACTTCTTGAGCGTGGCCTCGCCGTCGTCCAGCAGGGCCACGACGGTCTCGCCGTCACGGACGCTGTCGCGCTTCTCGACGATGACGAAGTCCCCGTCGCGGATCTGCTCGTCGATCATGCTGTTGCCCCGGACCTTCAGGACGAACGTCCCGGGCCGGCCGGCAAAGACTTCCTTCAGGTCGATCGTCTCGGGGGTCTGGACGGCCTCGACGGGCAGACCGGCGGCGATGTAGCCAACCAGCGGCATCTCCGTGCCGGACTCGTCGTCAAAGCGCACCTGCTCGCTCAAGATCAAAGAGCGTGCCTTGAAGGGCAACCGCCGCAAAAAGCCCTTCTTCACGAGGCTTTCGACGTGCTCGAACACGGTCACCTTGTTTACGCCCAGCAGGCCGGCGATCTCCTGCATCGTCGGCGAATAGCCGTTCCGGGTCCGGTAGTCCCGGATGAAACGCAGGATCTCCAGTTGCCGCGGGGTCACCACCAGCCGCGACGGCTGCGACTCTTGACGTGAAGCCTTGGGCATCGGCCGCCTCCTTTGCCTCCAGCATCTCTTCCGCCAGCTCGTCCAGTCCCGCCGGCCCCAGCACCACCAGCGGCAATTGCCCCAGGGCCTCCAGCGCCCGGCTGCGCAACCGGCGGCCGCACTGGGCGGCCGACACGACCGCCTCCGCCGCTGCGTCGGGCACCCAGGCCGGGTCTTCCGGCCAGGGCCTCAGGTACGACCCGCCCGTCCCGAACAGACACAGCGGTAAGGACTTGAACAACTCCGTCCCGGCCCGGCCGCCCCCCCCACCCGCCGACTGCGTCGACCGTCCTGGCATCCTCAGGCCTCCTGCACTGTGCCGGCCCTGTGAATACGGGCTCGAGCTGCCCTAGTGTTATACCCTACCATTTTCCTAACGTCAAGAGTGCCATCAAAACTTTAATCGCTTCGGCCCCCTCTGCGACCCATCTACCGGTTGTGGTCATCGGCCCGGCACCGTACGAGATGTTGAACAAGAACAGCCCCCGGCCGCCACGCCCATCCCCCGCCATGGGCGTCCCATAAGAACCCTCATCGGCCGCCATCTCCGCTCGGCTGCCGCACGCGGGAAAACCGCTTCCGATAAAAACGTCCCCGGCAGCCGGACCGATAAGAGCGGCCCGGACGAAGGCGCAACCCCGGCCGGCCACAGGAAGCCTGTGCGATTCCTGTGATTATCTATTACTATAATATATACTGACGTTGATCGGCCCGCTGCCGCCGTTCTAGCCGCAACCCGGCGGCTGCCGGCCGCCCCCTGTAACCTGTCCCCTGTTCCCTGCCATCACCCCCCTTCTTCTCCCCTCCTCTTCAGTCGTCCCTTGCCGTTGCCCCTTGTCTCCGTGTCTGCTGTTCCTGAACCCCGAACCCCGAACCCTTACCATCCTCACCTTGTCGCCGGCATGCTCCCCGATGCCGCCTCCAGGCTCCTCCAGACCCGCTGGCGGCGGACCTGCAGGTCGGCCAGGTCCTTCCCGGCGAGCTTGTTCGGATCCTCCGCGGGCCACTCCGCATTGAGCCGGATCGCTTCGTCGAACTGCTCTAGCGACCCACGAAGCATTTCCGCGCGGCCCGCCCAGATCGGCGGCGGTGGCCAGCATCCCCGCCAGGTGCATGTGCCCGCGAGGCCAGTTCCGGTAGATCGCCACGGCCCGCCGCATCGCCTCGGCGGCCTGAGTGGCAGCCGCTGGCTCCCGCGTCACCTGTGCAAGGGCCTCCAGCGTCCAGGCCAGGTCGCTCCATCTCGTGTGGCTGCGCGGGTCGAGCTGCACCGCGGCCCGCGCATGCTCGACCGCCTGGCGCAGGTACGTCGCGCCTCGCTCCGGGTTCGCCTGCGCCATCCGCTGGTAGAAGACCCCCAACGCCGCCTCCGGGGCCGGGTCGATCCGATCGGCCGCAACCGCCTTCAGGAGCGGTCCCTCGGCATACGCGCCGCGCAGCGATGCGACCTCGTTCTTGGCCTGACTCATCTCCCAGATCGACCGCATGGGCGCCACCGTCAGCACGAGCACCGCCAGCGAACCCGCCGCGGCCGCCGCAAGGGCCGGACGCAGCCACCACCGAATGCCGGCAACCGTCGCCGCTCCGACGACCTGCGGCTGAACCTGCGCCACCACCAGCGCCAGTATCGCCCAGAACGGCCACATCGCCGCCGCCACCCCCGACGACATCTCCACTGCCGCGTGCACGAAAAAGGCCGCCAGGCCCGCAAGCAACACCACCCCGCCGGCAGGACCCATGGACGCGGTCAACGCGGGCAGCGCCGCGGCGGCGAACGCGAACGGCACCGACCCCGATGTCTCGATCAGAAAGACCGCCGCCCCGGCCGGCACCACGCCCGGCAGAAAGACCAGCCAGCACAGGAAGACCATCGCCCATGCCGTCAGCAGGACGCGGACGTCCGGCCCCGCCGCCCGATCGCCGATGTCAACGGGTCCATCCCCAGGCCGGCTACGCACCCGCCGCACCGCCAGCCAAGCCGGCAACACCAGTGCCACGACGGTCCCCATCAGGCCGACAATGCCCCATTCGGCAGCTACGTTCAGCAGCCAGTTGTGCGAGTGGGCGACCTCCTCGGCTGCGCCGAGGGGCTTTACGGTCGGATAGGCGATGCCCAGCTGCCCGGGACCGACCCCGGTCATCGGCTGTCCGGCGAACAGATGCAGCGCCCCTTGCCAGTAGTTCAGTCGAAAGGCGAAAGACCTGAGCTTCCCGCCGTGCCGGACCATGGCCGGAATGACCGTGTCGGCCTTGATCGCCAGCACCGTCAGACCGGCCTGCAGGCCGACAAGTATCCCCAGGCACAGCAGCATGGCCTTCCAGGGACGCTTACGAAGCGTCCAAACGATCAGGCCCGCAAGGACGCCCGCCGCGATGCCCACCTTGGCGCCCGCACTGCCGACCCACTGGATCACCTTGAGCTGCCAGGCGACCAGCGCAAGCAGCAACGGTATGGTCACCGCAGGCCACGGCACGGACCTCTGCCAGAATCGGCTGGCCGGTGCCGGCTGATTGCGGCGGCGGCGGTCGGGGCGGCCGGGCTTGGCGGCCGGTGGCCCCGTCTTGGCGGCGTCTCCCGGCTGGCCGCGGGGATCGAACCGGCTGTCCCCGTACCCCAGCCAGCGGCGCGGGTCCAGGCTCTGACGCCGCGGGCGCCAACCCGCACACGTGATGGCCGCCCCCGCCCCAGCTGCCCCAAGGAGCATGAACGACGCCAGGACATTCGCGCCATAGAAGTAGCCTATCGGCTGGCTGGCCTTGATCCGCGCCTCGAAGATCTCGATGGCTGGGTCGTTCAGGCTTCTGCCCTGCCTGGCCCAGTACTCCTCCTTGGTCGCCTGGTAGTGCTGCCAGGTCTCTTCGTTCTCCCAGACCTGCTGGCGCGTCGCCCGCCAGCAGTTGGCCGCCGCCCCGGCCAGCAGCGCCGCCAGCAGGGCGCGCCGCCACGCCTCGCGACCCGAGAGCAGTTGCACCAGCACGGCCGCTACACCGATCGGCAGGATCATCCCGACCGCCACGTTGATCGCCAGCCGCTTGTCCGAGGCAGCCGGCACCGAGATCACCGCCGCTATCGCCAAGAGCAGCACCGCCGGCTCCAGCCCGGTGAACCGCCAGGGCTGTCGCCGCAGCACCACCCACAGCACGCCCAGCAACAGACCCGTAGCGGCGATCAGGTGCGCCAGGTACATGACAGCCGGGCTGGTGTTCCACCAGAACGGCGAGGGGGTGATCAGATCATTCACCTGGACCGTCGGCATTTCGCCGAGGATCGGGCGGACGGTCATGGCTGCGCCCATCAGGACCAGCGCGGCGATGGCCAGCGCCTTGTGCCAGGCGGGCTGCGTCGCGGGCGGCGCCGCAGCGGGTGCAGCCGAACTACTTGGCGATCTTCTCATAGCTACCCGCACTCTCCAGGATCGCCACCACGCTCAGGACGCAGACGCACTGGATGCCCAACAGCAGCGCCGCCGCCCAGCCGACCCACGGCAGCAGCAGGGCCGACAGGCCCGTCGTCGCCGTCGCCAGGTAGATCGTCAGCACCATGGCTGAGCCCGACATCCCCTTGCGCATCAGCCGGTGCGAGAAATGCCGACGGTCGCCCTTGAACAGCGGCACGCCGGCCTTGTAGCGGTGCAGCACGACCGTCAGGGTGTCGTACAGGGGCACAGCCAGGATAAACAGCGGGGCGGCCACGCCGTACGGCTCGGTCTTGAGGGTCGGGTTGTAGTAGGTCGTCAGCACGGTCAAGACGGCCAGCAAAAAGCCGATCGGCAGGCTGCCCGCGTCACCCATGAAGATCTTCGCGGGCGGGAAGTTGAAGACCAGGAAGCCCAGCACCGACCCCGCCAGCGCCCACGCCAGGGCCGGCACGAAGATCTGCCCGATCTGCGCAGCCGAGATCGCCAGGAACGCCGCGGCGATAGCCACGACACCCGCGCACAGGCCGTCGGCGTTGTCCATCAGGTTGACGGAGTTGCAGATGCCCACCAGCCACAGCATCGTCAGGATGATGCTGGGCACCGGCCCCAGCACCTCCGCGGCCCGGACGTTCGCCCCGAAGACCACCAGCCCAGCGGCCAGCACCTGCGCCAGCAGCTTCGCCCGCGGCGGCAGGGGCCGGACGTCATCGACCAGTCCCACCGCGTGCAGAAACAGGGCCGCTGCCAGGATCATCAGCAGCGAGGGCACCTTGGCCAGTATGCCGGAGCGGTAGATGGCCAGGCCCGCGATCTGGTCGACCCTTTCGCCCAGCAGTACGGCCATCAGGCCGACCCCGACGATCAGGACAAACGACCAGACGATGGCGATGCCGCCTCCCAGGGCGATCGGGGCGGCGTGAGCCTTGTGCCCGCCGGGGACGTCCAGGAACCCCCAGCGGTGCGACCAGCGGCGAACGCCAGCCGTCAGCAGGAGCGACACGCCGAGCGAGCCCAGGAGACAGCCCGCGCAGATCGTGATGGACAGCATCAACGGCAGTTGATGATTCAATCGACAACCCTCGCAAACCATTGGCCCTTACGGGTACAACCGGCCATTGCCCTTGCAGGTACAACCGGATGCCCATCATCCCCTATAGCGGATACATCGGCAAGGGCGGGCATGACAGTAGCGTGGGGTCGCCGAGCGTCCGGTGGGTCCCGTCGCGGTTGAAGCAGCCGGTTCACCGCCGAGAGGCGGAGGACGCGGAGCACACGTTGAGGAGTGTGTGAGGGACACAGGCAGGCGGAGTCCAGTGGCGGCGGCCGTTCGTCCCGGAGGGACAGGATGCCGGGCGGGTACCGCCCACCAGCGCCGCCGCCGTTTGTGGCACAGCCGCCCTCGGCTGTGATCTTGGCGCCGTTGGCCTCTACTGTCCCGGCAGGGACGCGATGATCTTAGCCCAGGCTTTTCAAGCCTGGGACTCGGGTGGCCCAAAGGGTTGGGTTTCTTCTTTCGTTGCTGAGTCCCGGCGGGACGACTGAGGCGCGCGAACCGTTCAGCCGTCCCAGGACTGGAATCAACAAAGAAGGAAGACAAGGGCGCAGAGGCCCTGACGCGGCGTCGTCAGCCGCGCCACCAAGGCCGTGCCTGTGCGGAGTTATTGCTCCACAGGCCCTTACGCCAACAAAGACTAGATTCCTCAGCCCCACCAGCGATTGCTCCCCGGGAACGCACAGGAGGGGCTTCGGAATGACATCGCGCCGAGTGCCGCGCCCGGCCTACTTGCCGAAGTTGCCGATGAAGCACAGCAGGTCGATGACGTCGACGGTGCTGTCGTTGTTGAAGTCGCAGTCCGCATTGTAGGCCGGATCGCCCTTGGCCTTGCCGAAGGTGTCGATCAGGTAGAGAAGGTCGATCACGTCCACGTGGCCATCGCCGTCGATGTCGCCGACGTAGCCGCGGATGGCGAGGCTGTGGTACCCGCCAGCGGCGATGGCCACAAAGCCGCTGTTGGGAGCCGGCACGTCGCACTGGCCGCAATACGTTCCAGTGTTGTAGTTGCTTCCCCAGGCGACGATGGAGCCGCCGGCCTTCAGGCCCAGGCTGTGGTACCCGCCACCGGCGACGGCGGTAAAGCCGCTGTTGGGGGCTGGCACGTTGCACTGGCCGTAATCGTTCCACCCCCAAGCCACGACGGACCCGTCAGCCTTCAGCCCCAGGCTGTGCTCGAACTTGGAGGCGATGGCTACGAACCCGCTGTTGGGGAGTGGTACGTTCTGCAGACCGTACCAGTTCGCTCCCCAGGTCACGATGGACCCATCGCTCTTCAGTCCCAGGCTGTGGCACTCACCGGCGGCGACGGCGGTAAAGCCGCTGTTGGGGGCTGGCACGTTGCACTGGCCGTAGTGGGGGTCGCCCGTCTGCCCCGCTTGCCCCGCGCCCCAGGCGACGATGGAGCCGTCAGCCTTCAGCCCCAGACTGTGGTACCCGCCACCGGCGACGGCGGTAAAGCCGCTGTTGGGGGCTGGCACGTTGCACTGGCCGTCAGCTGTTGTCTCCCCAGGTAACGATGGAACCGTCGGCCTTCAGGCCCAAGGAGTGCAGGCCGCCGGCGGCGACGGCGGTAAAGCCGCTGTTGGGGACCGGCACGTTGCATCGGCCGTAGTAGTTGTCTCCCCAGGCGGCAATGGACCCGTCGGACCGTAGCCCCAGGCTGTGCCCCCCGCCATCGGCAACGGCGACAAAGGCGCTGTTGGGGGCTGGCACGCCGCACTGCCCATAGGTGTTGTCCCCCCACCCAGCAAGGGACCCATCGGCCCTCAGCCCCAGGCTGCTGGATCCGGCGGCGATGGCGACAAAGCCGCTGTTGGGCGCCGGCACGTCGCACTGCCCGTCGTAGTTATCTCCCCAGGCGACGATGGCGCCGTCGGCCTTCAGACCCAGGGTGTGAAGTTCCCCGCCGGCAACGGCGACAAACCCGCTGTTGGGAGCCGGCACGTTGCACTGGCCGTACCCGTTGTCTCCCCAGGCGAGGATGGAGCCGTCGGCCTTCAGGCCCAGACTGTGGTAGTAGCCGGCGGCGATCGCGACAAAGCCGTTGTTGGGCGTCGGCACGTTGCATTGGCCGGAGGAGTTGTTCCCCCAGGCGATGACGGAACCATCAGCCTTCAGGCCCAGGCTGTGGTACCTGCCAGCCGCGATGGCGACAAAGCCGTTGTTGGGGCTTGGTACGTCGCGCTGTCCGAAGCTGTTGTTTCCCCAAGTGACGATGGACCCGTTGGCCTTGAGACCCAGCGTGTGAAGTTCCCCGCCGGCAACGGCGACAAACCCGCTGTTGGGAGCCGGCACGTTGCACTGGCCGTACCCGTTGAAGCCCCAGGCGACGATGGAGCCGTCAGCCTTCAGCCCAAAGCTTTGGGCATAGCCGACGGCGATGGCGACGAAACCGCTGTTGGGGACCGGGACGTTGCACACGCCCCAGTCGTAATATCCCCACGCAACGATGGACCCGTCGGTCTTGAGGACCAGGCTGTGCCGAGTGCCGACCGCGATGGCAGCGACCCCGCCGGTTAGGTCGCCCCCGACGATCTGGTCCCCCCAGCCTTGGATTCTGCCTTGCGACCCGCCGAGGGCCGGCCCGGCCAACATGACCAGCATCGCCACCGCCACGCACAACGAGAGACCCGTCGATGTAGACTTTCGCACGGCGCAACGCTCCTGAAGACGAACCTGCGATTCAGCCAGGCGGACGATCCGCCGGGCCGATGCGACCTCTCCCTGGTTACGAACTGCGGGATTCAGCATAGCAGTTGTTGGGATTCGTTACAAGCGAATGTGCTCGCCGCATGCCGCCAGAAACATCAGGGGAGACCACAAAAGGGGTCTGGCCCCCGGGAGTAACGAGACCCTCTGGGAGGGTCCCTCCGACAGCAAAGACCAGATTCCTCACCCCCGCGGACGGCTGTTCTCCTGCCGGGTCGGTGAGGGGGTTCGGAATGACACGGCGGTGGCCGCATCCTTGCGGTTGTCGATCCTCGCGGCGTCGCTTGAAGCGCCTGGCAAGGGCTGGCATGCGGGTCCTATTGACGGGCCGGCACACCCAGCCGTATGCTCCCGTCCCGGGCAGGTAACGCGTTATGCCAACACCATCAGTCGCGGCACTGGGCAGCCTTAAGGGGTGGCTGATCGCGGCGGCAATCTGGGCCGGGGTGGCCGGCCTGTACCTGCTGGCGACGACCTCGACCTGGGACCGCAGCCGGGTGAACCTCGACCCCGCGGTCGCCGAGGTCATCCGCTGCGACGTGCCGGTCGAGACGGTCATCGGTCCGTTCGCCCAGCCCGATGGCGACGCGGCGGATGACTACCACCTGGCTGTGCAGGAATGCACCGGCGCCGACGGCTACAGCGGCTACCTCGCCATGGCCGCCAGCCAGGACCTGGCCGGTCCCGACGTGCTGGACATCCGCGCGGCGGGGTACCTGCTGGCGGCTGCGCCCAAGGCGAAGATGGACTACACGCGGCGTTTCGCCCAGCGGCAGGACTGGACCGCCCCGCGGGTCGGCTTCGTGAAGGCCTTCGACGGCATCGGGCAGATCTGCTGCCTCAAGGCCGACCTGCTGATCCAGGCCGGACGTACGGCTGAGGCGGAGGCCCTGCTCAAGGCGGTCATCGCGTTCGGCTTCCACGTGGAACAGGAGCGGCTGCGCTACAGCCAGACCATCACGGGTATCGCCATCCAGAAGCGTGCCTGCCGGATGCTTGGGCAGGTCTACGAGAAGACGGAGCGGACCCCCCTGGCCCAAGCGGCCACGGAGTACGTTGCGGCCCTGCAGGACCTGCAGAACCGCCTGGAGAGCAAGGCCGCCACGACGACAGCCATGCTGGAGAACGGCAGCCCGTTGCCCGGGGAGCTGTTCTGGCTGGTCGACAACGACAAGGACCGGATGTGGCAGATCGAGGCGACGCTACTGCTGGGTTTGACCCAGCACACCGCGCCGCGGAAGGCGGATCAGCGAGCCGCGAGGCAGCGATTGACATCGCTGGTCCGGTACTGCAGCGACCCGATGCTGCGCGATGCGGCTGCGGCCGCCCTGGGCACCACCAGGGAGGATGTTCGCAAGGTCCGATAACGCGCACGCCGCCCTTCCGTTGCAGCCTGGCAGGCCTGGTTCGTAGCACTGGCGTGGCGGATCGGCCTGTCTCCGGACGGTCAGGCTCGGTTGCGCCCAGGACTAACGTAACGAACCGGTATCAGCCGATAGTTTGGGGAAAATGCCGCTGTCCGACCGGGCAGTCCACCCGGTTGACAGCGACGGTTCGCGTGATAGGGTATCCAGTGTAGCGAGCACATCCATAATCCCTTGTTCGAGGAGGCAGAAACCATGGATTCTACGGTCCAAATGCTTGCCCTTGAGATGTGGCAGTGGGTAGTTATCGTGGTGTGCGTCATCGTCATCGTCGCCGGTGTGGTGATGCGGAAGAACCAGGCGGGCTAAGTGCGATCCGAACCTCGGGGAAGCTGCGACGCCTGCGCGGCTTCCCCTGTCTCTCCCCTATCGAATCGTTTCGTCATGTTCGAACCCGCTGAGCGGGCAGTGTTCGCATATCGCGCGAGGACGGCAGTAATGTTTCCCGCACATCACGATCAAGGCGTGATACTCGTTGAACAGCGGCGCTTCGGCTGGCAAGGCTGATTCAAAGAGCTCCTTGATCTGGTCGTAATCGGCTGTCTCGTCGATCAGGAAGTGCCGGCGGAGGATCCGCGCGGTGTAGGCGTCGACGACAAACGTCGGCTTCTGGGCGGCGTACAGGACGATGGAGTCAGCGGTCTCCCGCCCCACCCCCGTGACACCAAGGAGTTCCTCGCGCAGCCGGTGGGTCGGCAGGGCGAAGAAGGCGTCAAGGTCGCAGTCGTAGTGCTGGCAGATGAAGTCCACCAGGTTGCGGAGGCGCTTGGCCTTGATGTTGTAGTAGCCGAGCTGGGCGGATGAGCTGGGCCAGTGCGTCGATGGGGGTGGCGTGCAGGGCCGCGATGTCCAGGAGTCCTTCGCGGCGGAGGTTGGCCAGGGCTCGCTCGACGTTCTTCCAGTTGGTATTCTGCGTCAGGATGGCGCCGATGATCATCTCGGTGCGGGTCTCGGCGGGCCACCAGTTCTGCGGCCCGAACCGCTTGAGCAGCGCCTCGTAGATCTCGTGAAGTAAGGTAGCACTCCTGGTCATGGATTCCTCTTGCCCGGCTGTCGAGTCTTGCAGTAAATACGGCAACGATGACCCGCGCGACCAAAAGCAGACCGAAAGCGCCCGGGGCCGGGGCCGATTCGCCCCCAACGAGCGACTACAGCCGCCTGACCCACCGTCCGCTGCACTGCCTGGTCTTCCTGCTACCGCTGCTGGCGGTGTACGAACTGGGCGTGGCTGCGATCCAGGCCGCCCACCCGGGCAGTCCGCCGGTCAAGCTGGTGGCCGAGGACCTGCTGGAACGGTTCCTGGCGGCCTGCGGGGCGACCGGCTACCACCTGCCGGCCCTGGCGGTGGTGGCCATTCTATTGAGCTGGCAGGTGGCGAGCAAAGAGCCGTGGAAGATCCACTGGCCAACGATCCTGGGCATGACCGGCGAGAGCCTGCTCCTGGCGGTGCCGCTGCTGGCGCTGAACTACGTGGTCGGCCACGTGAGTTTGGGGAACCTGGCGGCGGCGACGGGGACGGGGCGTGCCTGGCATGCTCCGTTGATCCTGAGTTTGGGGGCGGGGATCTACGAGGAGCTGGTGTTCCGGCTGATGCTGATCTGCCTGCTGAGCTTCGTGCTGGTGGATGTGGCGCGGGTGCCCAAGCAGTATGGCCTGGCGGCGGCGATCGTGCTGAGTTCGGCGGCGTTCGCGATGCAGCACCAGGTGCCGATCGGCAGCGAGCCGTACGTGGCGGTGCGGTTTGCGTTCCGGCTGCTGGCGGGGGGATTCCTGGCGTCGGTCTTTGCGATGCGCGGATTCGCGGTGGCGGTGGGGTGCCACGCGTTCTATGATATCATCGCGTTTGCGGGGATGATGTTTGCCGCGTAACGGGTGTCCGTTGTCAGTGGTTTGTTGTCCGTTGCGAACAGCCACGACAACGACAAACAAGAGCTGCATCGGACGGACCTGCAATGGCCTGGAACAAGCAACTGGACAAGGCGCTGACCAAGAAGCTCATCGGGCGGTCGCATCCGCTCAAGCCGGCTGTGGTGGTCGGGCATGCGGGGCTGAGCGAGCCGGTCCTCGAGCAGGTCAGGCGGGTGCTGCGAACGCACGACCTGGTCAAGGTCCGCATCGAGATGGATGACCGGACGCAGGTCCAGGCCGCGGCCGAACAGCTGGCTACACGAACCGAGTCCACCCTCGTCAATCGCATCGGCAAGGTGGCGCTGCTCTACAAACCGCTGGAAGAAGGAGTCAGACCATGAAACGGGTCGGCTGGATGCTGTTGTGCGGGATGGCGTGCGCGCTGGCAATGGGTTCGGGCTGCCCCACGACCCACCCGACAGCCAAGGTGATCTTCAGCTCCGACCGCGACGGTGAGCCGGACAACGACGGCGTCTATGTGATGAACCCCGACGGCACGAGCCCCGTTGTCCTGGCCAATCGGCCCGAGGCCGGCACGACCATCTCGACGAATGACACGTGGATGGTGTTTGCCGCGGTGCCCTCGCCGGCGGCGGGACTGAAGGCGATCTACCGGGTAAACCTGGACGGCACGGGCCTGATCCAGCTGACGAGCGGCGCGAACGACGACTCGGGGCCGCTGATCACGTCGGACCGCACGCGGGTCGTGTTCCAGTCGGCTACCGGCGACCTGGAGATCCGCTCGGTCCTGATGGATGGCACCGGTCTGGTCAATCTCTCGAGCAACTCGGCGGAGGACTTCCTGCCGGCGGTCCGGCCCGGGAGCACACAGGTGGCGTTCACATCGCGGCGGGACGGGCACAGCCAGATCTACGTGGTGGACCAGGCGGGCGGGACGGCGGTGAACCTGTCGCAGACCGCCAATGCCAATGACTCGCAGCCGGTCTACAGCCCCAGCGGCGCGGATCGCGTTTCTGTCGGACCGGGACGGCAACAGCGAGGTGTACATCATGAACGCCGACGGCAGCGGGCAGACGAACGTGTCGCACCATGCGGGGGACGACTACAACGCGAAGTTCAGCCCGGATGGCACGAAGATCGCGTATGTCTCCGGTACGATCGTCGGCAGCATCGAACTGTGGGTCGCCGACCTGTCGGCCGGCACGACGCTGCAGTTGACGAACCAGCTCGACCAGGCCAATGAATGGAGTTGGAGCCCCGACAGCGGGCAGATCGGGTTCGTGTCGACGACTGGAGGCCATCCGGACGTGTACGTGATCCACACGGACGGGACGGGACTGACGGACCTGACGCACGACCCGTCAGCGGCGTACGGGCCGCTGTGGAGTCCCGACGGAAGCGTCCTGTTCTTCGAGACGAATCGCGACGGGAACTGGGAGATCTACCAGATGAATCCCGACGGCACGGGGCAGACGAACCTGACGGATAACCCGGCGGATGACCGGCTGCGGGAGGTGGTGGCGGTGCCGTAGGGGACGGGTAACGGGGAACGGGTAACGGGGAACGGGTTACGGGGAACGGGTAATACGCCCTCTGATTGAATTCTGTGCGACCGAGGATACACGGCCCTGCGGCCAGATCGACTCGATCAGCTACGGGAGGCTCGGGTTCTGGCCGGCAGGACCGGTGGCACCCGGCAGGCTGTGCCAGAGGGGCACATGATCCAGGGTCCCGTTCACCAGCGTCGTTTGGCGAACCCGGCATCGCCGTACAGGTACCGCTTTTCCAGGCCAAAGACCACCCGGCCGTCCGGATCAGGATCGGCGACCAGCTTGGGGGCGATCAGGACGTACTCAGCCGGATACTCGGTTGAGCGAAAGATCATACGGGTCCGCGACCAGGTACCGCCGCCATCCTGGCTGTCCCACTGCTCCAAGTCGGTCCGGACCGGCTCGGCGGCCGTGATGTTGACCAGGTATGCCCGCAGGCGCTTTGGGGAGAGGACCTGCAGGACGAAATTGTCGTCGCGCGGATACGCGGCATATCGGCTGTCGACGGTCGGGCCAACGTCCACGATGTCCCACTTGCCCGCCTTGCGCCTGGCCAGTTTATGGGTGTAGGCCGTGCTGCCGTAGGGTCCTCCGACACGAAACAAGAGGTAAGGCTCGCCTTGGCTGTCGACCCCGACCGAGCAGGCCCCCGTGAACTGCTTGTCGGCAAGCGAATCGTAGACCTTGCAGAGCGAGTTGGCGTCCTCCTTTGCGAGGGGCAACGTCAGCCGGACCCCCGCCGCGCTGCGCCAGGTGCCATCCGGGTCTTTCCTCATGTAGAAGGCGTCGTAGCGATGCGTGAACTCCGGTCCCGGGGCCTTGAGGCCGTTCGTGTCATCCTTCCAGACGAATCCAACGTGAACCGTGTCGCCGGGTCCCGGGATGAAGCTGGCATACCAGGCATCCCGCGGAGGCACGCCGCGTATGACGGCCGTCGCCTGGCTCCACTCGGTGCCGGCATCGTTGCACGTACGGTAGACCCAGTCGTCACAATGCCCGCCTGCCCGGTAGAACAGGAAGATCGTGCCGTCGGACATCCGCATGACCTGCGGGTAGGTGGCGCAGGGCGCCGGATCGGGCATGGCCACCCAGGAGTCGATGCTCTCCGGCCTTGCGGACCTGGCGTACTTCATGGCCGTGGCGTGGCAGCCGTAGAAGACGTGCAGGTAACCCGACCGGTCGATCAGCAGGGCCGGATTGCCGTGGCTGTCGCGCTGCTTCGACAGGGGATTGGCCCCGACGCGGACCGGGCCGGACCACTCCTGCTTCGCGTGGTCGTAACAGGTGATGACCGGATCCATGTTCTCGTCGGGGAAGACGATATATGTCCTGCCATTCCTGCACTGGGCGGCCGGCTGATTGAAGGCGGAGTACCACTCGGTTCCCTTGTCGGCGAAGAAGTCGGTCTGGCGGGGCATGTCTCCTGTCCTCCGGGCGGGGTGAGAGGCTGGCGCGCTTGCCGGGGCGTCAGCGGCTATGCCCGGCGAGGCACCTATCACGATGCCGACAAGACCGGCCATAGTGACAAGCACCAGCCTGGCCCCTGGGAATCCGACGTGCACGATCGCTCTCCTTCTGGAAAAGGCTCCGCCGGCCCGCGGGCGGCCCCTGTCCTACCGCGCGGCCCGAAGTTCCTCGCGCACGACCCGGCGCAGGACCTTTTCGATGGGCTCCTGCTGGTTGCCCATGTAGTCACGGAGGGCGTTGTTGATGAGGGTCTGGTAGTTTCCGCCGCCGGCCGCGTCGACCTTGGACCGGAACCAGTCGATCACGTCCTTGTCCAGACGGATGGTGATCCTGACCTTGCCGCCGGATGCGCGGATGACGGGTCCCCGGCGGGCTTTGCTGAAGTCATAGTTACGCTTCATGCTGGGAGTATATCTACGGCCGCACGTACGTATCAAGATGGCGGTACTACTCGTCCAGACATCCATGATTTGAGGACGCCGAGTGTGTCACTGGGCATCAGTCAGCGGTCCCGCTGTTCGGGCGATTCTGCAGCCCGCTCGTAGTGTTCTCGCATCTCAGCCATCCACCCGGGCGCCATCTTCTCCCAATAGCGGCGCAGCCGAAGGTAATAGTCTGCTATCTTGTCATTGACCGGAGCCCGCCGCTCCTGCTCCTCGATTACGAACGTGAACGCCTCACTGAATACCCCCGGGCGTCCAACCAGACCGAAGCGGCATTCCCTTCCCAGGTAATCTAGAACCAGTGCACCGTCTTCATCGCATGCAATGCACGATCTACACTTCTGGGCCATCAGTCTGTTTGCGTCCTCCATAGATCCAGGAGTGCAGGATCGCCCCGTGACCCAACTGAGGTAGTCTAGGACATTCTGCGCAACGACGATCCGCGGGTACTTGGCCCTGTCCTCCTCCAACAGATGAGCGCACAGCGCGGCCGGTCCAAACACCTCGCGTCTATCTGACCCTGCGTCAAGACCTACGGCGACGCCTCCCCGAACTGGTATGTGCTCTGATAAGGCTCGTATCATTGTATATGCTGCAGTACGCAGCATTGTAAACAAGCCAGTGGCGGACGGATCGCTAGTGCTCTGTCGCTACTCAATTGATGGATAAAGCCTCCGCAGCTTTATCCGTGCGTCTGCCGTGGTGAACTGCCAGTTCACCTTCGTTCCGGCCGCAGTTCCGTGGCTGTTTCCCACGCCTTCGACTTCGCGGCGCAGGTCGTCCACGTTGTCGATGCGTCGCGACAGGCACTGCCGGCCCAGGATGCCCAGTTCGATCTCGGCCATGTCCAGCCAACTGCCGTGCTTGGGCGTGTAGTGGAACTCGAACCGATCCGCCAGCCGCTTGGCCTCCGCCGGCTCGAACGCCTCGTACAGGAGGCCGGCGAATGCGTGTTCAGGTTGTCCTGCACCAGCACGATCACCTCCGCATCCGGGTACATCTCGTCGGCGATCTTCCGAAGGCACTGGGCATAATCCTTCTTCGTCCGCCGGTCCGTCACTTCCACGTCCCGCTGGCCGGCCAGCGGCTCGGAGATCATGAAGATGTTCGCCACGCCGTTGCGGACATACTCATAGTCGTACTGAGCCACCTGGCCCGGCGCGGCCGGCACGGGCGTCTGCACTTCGCCGATCAACTGCTTGCTGGTCTCGTCCAGGCACACCACCGGACGCTTGGGGTCGTACGGCCGCTTGTACACTTCCAGCACGTCTTCCATCTTCCAGACGAACTCGGCATTGGCCTTGGGCGGAATGCACCACTGCTTGCTCAGCCAAGGCTTAAGTTCGTTTTTTTTAGCGTCGCGACGCACCGTGTCTGTTCGACACCTGCTCCACGTACTCCAACTGCACCATCCGGTCCGCCAGCAGCCGCAACGTCCAGCGGCTGCGACCTTCCGGCGGCTTGGCTGGCAGGCCAAGGCCACCAGATGCGCTTCGCCGTCTCCATCCAACGCCCGCTCGTATTGGCGGCGGGGCTTGCGACGCTCCAACGCCGCCTCCAGACCTTCTTCCACAAACTCCTCTCCGCACCCGCTCGACCGTGGCCCGTCCGACCTCCAGCCCTTCGGCGATCGCGTCGTCGCTCCAGCCTGGTCCGCCCGGGCTGGCGTCGGCCTTCAGCAGAATCCTGGCGTGCATCAGCTTCCGCGCCGCCGCCTTGCCTCGCGAAAGCATCGCCTGCAACATCTGCCGTTCCGCTTCCGTCAACGTCACGATATACTTCTTCTTCATGGCAGGCCTCCTTGCCTGGGTTATACTTATCCCATCGGCAAAGGGCCTCGGACTACTCCATCAAATCATCAGCGACAGAGCACTAGCGTCTAGCCTCGTAAAGGCAATCACGGTATCCGAGAAGGTCTGAGTGTGCACGACATTCCGGGAGAAATGCTGACGTATTTCTTCTGCGACCTCATCCCCAATTCCACTAGGGATATCTATGGGGCCAGAGAAAATCCTGGGAAAAACAGTCTCAAAGCGGCGGCGAAGCGAGTCCCGCTTGGCGGCGCATGCAAGGAGCTTCTGCCTGTAATCAGCGAGCTCCTGTTCGGTCTTCGGCCACGCTGAAATAGACGCCAGGTCGGCCTTTATCCCCATCACATCCAAAAGGACAACCGCACAGTATCCAGGGGCATAGACATATCCTCCTGGCGACCTGTGCGTACCGGTCATACGTTTTTCCTGCGGGTATGGCGGATTGGTGGGTATGCCCACCTGCAGCACAGGCGTGGCACCCGGAATTCAATCCTTGTCGCCACGCCCTGCGCTGTCGTCATGTCTTTGCCGTCAACAGACAACTGGCAACTAACAGCTGTCAACCGTCAACTGACTGCTGGCCACTGCCGTTCTACTTGTCCAGCGCCGGGGCCTTGGGCAGTTCGGCCAGGGCGCGCTCCAGGACCTCCTGCGGCAGGTCGTAGTCGGTCAGGGTGCCGTCGAAGTGCTTCTCGTAGGAGGTCATGTCGAAGTGGCCGTGGCCGGAGAAGTTGAACAGGATCACCTCTTCCTTGCCGGAGGCCTTGCAGCGCATCGCCTCGTCGATGACGGCCTTGATGGCGTGGGCGGTCTCGGGGGCGGGGATGGTGCCCTGGGTGCGGGCGAAGGTGACGGCGGCCTCGAAGACCTCCTTCTGCTGGTAGGCCCGGGCCTCGAGCATGCCGATGTGCCGCAGGTACGAGACCAGCGGGGCCATGCCGTGGTAGCGCAGGCCGCCGGCGTGGATCGGGCTGGGCATGAAGTTGTGACCCAGGGTGTACATCGCCAGCAGCGGCGTGGTGCAGGCCGTGTCGCCGAAGTCGTAGCGGTACGGCCCGCGGGTCAGCGACGGGCAGGCCGATGGCTCGACGGCCATCAGGCGCGATCTTGGCGTTCTTCTTCTTGTCGGGCACGAACGGGAAGATCATGCCGGCCAGGTTGCTGCCGCCGCCGGCGCAGCCGATCACGACGTCGGGCAGTTCTCGCCAGCCGCGATCGAGCTGCTTCTTGGCCTCCAGGCCGATGACGGTCTGGTGCAGCAGGACGTGGTTGAGCACGCTGCCCAGGGAGTAGTTGGTGTGCTCGTGGGTGGCGGCGTCCTCGACCGGCCTCGCTGATGGCGATGCCCAGCGAGCCGCTGCAGTTGGGGTCCTTGGCCAGGATCGCCCGGCCGGTGTTGGTGTCGCAGGACGGCGAGGCGACGATATCGGCGCCCCAGGTCTTCATGAGCAGTTTGCGGTAGGGCTTCTGCTCGAAAGTGACCTTGACCATGTAGACCTTGCACTTGAGGCCGAACTTGCAGCAGGCGAACGACAGGGCGCTGCCCCACTGGCCGGCGCCGGTCTCGGTCGCCAGCCGCTCCACGCCGGCCTTCTTGTTGTAATAGGCCTGGGCGACGGCGGTGTTGGGCTTGTGCGAGCCGGCGGGGCTGACGGACTCGTTCTTGAAGTAGATCCTGGCAGGCGTGCCGAGGTACTCCTCCAGCGCCGTTGCACGGACGAGGGGCGTGGGGCGCCAGAGGTGGTAGATGTCGAGGACCTCGGTGGGGATGTCGACCCAGCGATCGGCGCAGACCTCCTGCTCGATCAGTTTCATCGGGAAGATCCGCGCCAGGGCGGAGGGATCGATGGGTGCGCCCGTGGCCGGGTTCAGCGGCGGCGGCAAGCTGCCGGGCAGGTCCGCGGCCACGTTGTACCAGGCCGGTGGGATATCGCGCTGGGACAGATTGATGATCGTGTCTTTCATAATCGCTCCTGATTTGTTTTGCACCACAGCCAGATAGGTACCGCATCAGCCGGTACGACAATGGTTGCAGTTTATCGCAAAGACAGGGCCGATGCCAAGAGGCATTCCGCGCGGTATCCATGGGGGCACTGGACTGCAACGGCCATGCCGGATATGCGGCGTCACAAACGCGGTAACCGACAGACCCTGACAGCGTAACGTTTTTCTACTTGACAGGGTCCCATATACGTTTGTAGACTGCATGTCGTATTCAATACAGTCGCGCAGTACGACCCCGATGTTCAACCGACCAAGTGCTTGCGACCGGACAGATCGTTTGATGCATGTTCCTTGGTGCTCACTCTGATACGCTTACGGCGGACTCTCTTCCGTCGGAACGAGACGAGCCGCCAGCAAAGACAGTTCCTGCCAGGCTGAAGGGATGGGAGAGATGATTTGGTATCCCTTGGTCGTTGTGTTTCTTGTAGTGGGGCTGGGTACGGGTGCGCGCAGGCCAAGTCCCCGCGAGCGTCGTGGACTGGTCGTCGCTGGGAGTTGAGGCCCCGCCGCTGCCGGCGGATGACCAGCCCGATCCAGCGAACACGCTGAGCCCGGGGGACTGGCCGTGCATCGGCGGGGACCCGGGCCTGTCGAAATACTCACCGTGCAATATCCCGGCTGAGTCCACGCTGAAGCTTCAATACATAAAACGGTTTTACGGCAAGTACGCCACCACGAAGGGCAATTATTTCTATGGCTCCTCAGTCGTCACCCGCGATGGCAAGGCCCTCCTGATCGCCGACGACCGGTTGCCGTCGCCGGGCAGCGTCACTTTCATGACGTTTGACTGGACCACGAGCCAGAGCCAGGGATACTACGCGACGCCCTGGCCGTTCCAGGGGAGCAGCAACGAACTGGAGAGCCACCATTACAGCAATCCGGTGATCTGGCACACGGACGGCCGGGTCTACATGCGCCGCGGGGGCGATTACAGCAGCACGCAGGTGTTTCTGCCGGACAGCGGCCAGTTGATCGCGATGAGTTACCGGGACGCCGCCGGGTCCGCCCTCACGCCCGGAATCGATGCGACCGCCCGCATGCAGGCCTACAAGGACATGCTTATCTATCGCTACAGCGACGTGCGCGAACGCGCCCGTTCTGGACGGCCAGTATCGCGGACGCCTGCTTTGCCGACCCGGGTCAGCCGGTCGGGGGCGACATCCTCGGCAAGATGCGCTTTGCGGTGGGCCCGTCGGTCCCGGCTGTCGCGGGGGCGGACGGCTGCTACGGCGGGACGGCCCGCTACGGCGACATCCCCAAGTGCGCAAACGATGTGTGCGTCACGGCCGCCCTGGCATCCCAGGTGAGTGGCTATGCGGTGTGGCTGGAGGCGACCGATTTGCTGACCGGCCAGCAGACTCTGGACGAAGACATGGGCCTCCGACACGGGCGGCCAGTGGAACCCGGGCATGAACGTCCCGGACTACTGGCGTTTCATCGCCACCGACAGCGGCCACTACGTCTTCTTCACCCGGGGCAGTAGTCAGCCGGTCACCGTGCGGGCGGTGGACCTCCGGAGCGGCTGCGAGCAGTGGTCCAAGCCGCTGCCCAACACCAACGAACGGCCGATGCTGGCCTATCACAACGGTTATGTCTACGTGATCGGTCGCGCGGACCAGTACAAGCTCGACGTGTACACGGGCCAGGAGGTCTGGCACACGACCAACTCGTGGCCTCGTGACAGGGGGTACGCCCTGGTCAGCCGGGACACGAGCTTGCAATAGACCCGCTGTACCGGCCGGCCGTACTGACGGACGCGACCCTCTGGTTCGTCAACGGGGACAGCACCGGGAGCAACTTCGCTCCCAGCGCGGCGATGCTGGTGGCGATCAGCACGAGCGATGGCCAGGTAGTCCAGCAGGTCAACCTGCAGACCTACTACAGCGGCAGTGCGAACGAGGCCCTGCAGGTGGTCAATAACGTCGTGATCGCCAATGACCTGATCGGCGTGCTCGTGGGGGTCCGCAACAAGCAGGGCCCGTATCCCAACAGCAACGGCATGGACTACCAGGACCTGTACGTCTACAAGACCTTCCTCGTCGGCGACATCAACGAGGACGGGCAAGTGGATGTGGTCGATCTGCTCTTGTTTGTGGCGTCCTGGGGCAGCACGGTCGGCCAGGCCAACTACGACGCCGCGAGCGACCTGAACGGGGACGGGTCGGTCGACGCACTCGATCTGCTGCTCATGGTGCAGAACTGGGGCGACTAGACCGGTGCCGCTGAGCGTGACCGCGGCTACTGTCGCTTCCGGTTCCATGCCGCGCGGACCCGGCCCTTTTCGTTAGGATCCAGCCGCAGGCCAGGTCTCCAAGGCCGGCCCCACCAGCCCTGGCCTCGAAGCGGGTCCATCCGGTCGACCATCCAATCCAGGAGGCGGTCGTGCAGGTCGTTGCGTACCTCGGCCAGCGATGCATCGTCGATGCGGTTATGGATCTCGCCGGGGTCGTCCGCCAGATCGTAGAGCTCATCTCTGTCGCAGAGGTTGAGGACCAGCTTGTGGCGGCGGGTGCGGATGGTCCGGCTGGGGACGAAGCCCCAGTGGTTGTCGTGGCTGATGCCGAAGCGGCCGTACTCGAGGAAGACGGCGTCGTCCCAGGCGGCGCCGGGATCCTGGAGAAGGGGCTGAATGGACCGGCCCTGGAACTGCGGGTGCCCAGGGAGGCCCTGCAGGCCACAGACGGTGGGTGCCAGGTGGATCTGGCTTAGAAGGGCATCGCAGGTGCTGCCGGGAGTGGTGACGCCCGGCACGCGGATCAGCAGCGGCACGCGGATGGACTCCTCGTACATGACCGGGCCCTTGCCGGTCATGGTATGGGCGCCCATCATGTCCCCGTGGTCGGTGGTGAAGATGACGGCGGTGTTGTCGGGACAGAAGCGGTCGACGGCATCGAGGATGCGGCCGATCTGTTCATCGACGAAGCTTGATCGACCCGAAGTTGCGGGGGTTGTTGTTGGGGTCCTGGCCATCGGGGACATAGCCGCCCTTCTCCTTCATCTGCTTGTAGGCGAAGTGGATGGCGGGCTTGGCGGCGTCGAGGCGGTCGGCCATGTTGGGCCGCCACGGGCGCTTCGTGCCGCGATAGAGGTCGTAGAAGCGCTCGGGAGCGGAAGAGGGACCGTGCGGTTCGTCGAAGGATGCGACCAGCAGGAACGGCTGGTCGTGATGGCGTTCCAGAAAGCGGACGGCGCGGTCGGCGACGCGGGTGCCCCAGCAGTCCGAGTCGGCCAGGTCTTTGCCGACGTTCCATTTCTCGAAGCCTTCCGGTCCGACGTCGTCGATGAACCGCCGGCCATCGTACCAGTATTCGGGCAGGAACCCGCCATCGGGTTTGCCGTTGCCGTAGTAGCCTCCCTCCAGGCCATTGAGGTGCCACTTGCCGATGTACCCCGGGGCAACGCCGTGGGAAGCGACGATCTGGCCGAGGAACTCCGTGGTACGGTAGACGGGCTCCTCGTTGCAGGAGGCCCCGGCGGAGGAGGCGTACATGCCGGTGAACAATCCGGCGCGTGCGGGAGTGCAGACGGGCGTAGTGGTGAAGGCGCAGTGAAAGCGGCATCCGGAGGCGGCCAGGCGGTCGAGGTTCGGCGTGTGCATCCAGGGGGAACCGTAGCAGCGGAGCTGATCGACCGACTGCTGGTCGGTCATGATGAAGACGACGTTGTAGCGGTCATGCACAGGCACGATCGAGATCCTCGGCGCTGCACCCGCAGGACCGCGCCGGTGGCGGCACTGGTAGCCATCGCCGCGTAGCGGGCGAGCCAGCCGGTCAACTTGCGGTCGATCGGCGTGAACGCCTGGCGGCGGGCGGCGAGTTCCTCGTCGGACAGGTCGGCGTGCAGGCGTCCGGCCAGGATGTCGATCTCGATCGTGTCGCCGGTCGCAGCAGCCCGATGGGCCCGCCGGCGGCGGCCTCGGGGGAGACGTGGCCGATGCAGGCCCCGCGGGTCCCGCCGCTGAAGCGGCCGTCGGTAATCAGGGCGACCTTATCGCCCAGGCCGCGGCCCATGATGTAGCTGGTGGGAGCGAGCATCTCCTGCATGCCGGGTCCGCCGCTGGGGGCCTTCGTTGCGGATGACGACCACGTCGCCGGCCTTGACCTTGCCGGCCAGAATGCGATCGCAGGCCTCCTCCTGGGACTCGAAGATGACGGCTGGGCCGCGGAACTTCAGCATCTTGGGATCGACGCCGGCCGTCTTGACGACGGAGCCCTCCGGGGCAAGGTTGCCGAACAGGACGGACAGGCCGCCGGTGGCGCTGTAGGCCGTGTCAGCCGTGCGGATGCACTGGAAGGCGTCGAAGGCGTTGGACATCACGGGGGGCTGGCCGAGTTTGTACCCCTTGCCGTCGCGGGCGGAGTAGCCGCGGATGACCTGGCCGATCCGCTGGCCCAGCACGGTCTGGCACTGTTCGTGCAGCAGGCCGTGTACGCCGACCATGACCTCGTAGAGGATCGTCATGACGCCGCCGGCCTCGTCGACGTCCTCGATGTGGAAGTGCGAGGAGGGGGAGGCCTTGCAGACGTTGGGGGTGCGGTTGGACAGTTCGTTGATGCGGGCCAGGTCGTAGGAAATGCCGGCCTCGGCCGCCAGCGCCAGGGCGTGCAGCACGGTGTTGGTCGAACCGCCCATGGCCATATCGAGCACGAGGGCGTTGTCGAGCGAATCGTGCGTAATGATGTCGAGCGGCTTGATGTCGCGAGCGACCAGTTCCAGGATCTGGCGGCCGGCCCGCTGCCAGAGCTCCACCCGCCGGGGGTTGAGGTTCTCGCGGGTACCGGCCACGATCGTGCCGTTGCCGGGCAGGGCGATGCCCAGGGCCTCGCACAGGCAGTTCATGCTGTTGGCGGTGAACATCCCGCTGCACGAGCCGCAGGTCGGGCAGCCGAAGTCCTCGACCACCTTGAGCTGCCGCTCGTCCATCTTGCCGGCCTTGATGGCCCCGACGCCCTCGAAGACGCTGATGAGGTCGACGATCTTGCCGTCGGGAGTCCTGCCGGCCTTCATGGGTCCGCCGGAGGAGAAGACAGTGGGGATGTTGCACCGGACGGCAGCCATGAGCATGCCCGGGACGATCTTGTCGCAGTTGGGGATGCAGACCAGGCCGTCGAAGCAGTGGCCGCGAACCATGGTCTCGATGGAGTCGGCGATCAGGTCGCGGCTGGGCAGGGAGTACTTCATCCCGCCGTGGCCCATGGCGATCCCGTCATCGAGGGCGATGACGTTGAACTCGAAGGGCACGCCGCCGGCTGCGCGGATGGCCTGCTTGACGATCTCGCCGACCTTGTTGAGGTGGACGTGCCCGGGGACGATCTCGCAGAAGGAGTTGGCCACCCCGATGAAGGGCTTGCCCATGTCGGCATCGGTAACACCACAGGCCTTCAGCAGGGAGCGGTGGGGAGCGCGTTCCATACCCTTTTTGATCGTGTCGCTACGCATTGTGGCACCTCGTCGTCAGCCATGGCGCCGGCCGTGGCGCCGTCATCCAAAAGGAAGTCCATCAAGAGGTGCGATTGTACCGGGCGGGGTCGGGAAGGGCTACTCCCTCGGCAAATGGTGGAGGCCAAGCCCTTGGAGAGGATGACACACATCGAAAGCCGAGCCAGCTGCGCCGCAATGCCCAGTGTTAGCGGTGTCCGCCGCCACCACCGTGGCCGCCACCGCCCCCAAAGCCTCCACCGTGGCCGCTGAAACCACCGCCGGAGAATCCGCCGAAGCCATGGGACCCGCCGCTGAAACCGCCCATGGATCCCCCGCTGAAGCCGCGCATGGAACCGCCGCTAAAGCCACGAGAGCCACTGAAGCTCCCGGCAGAGCCGCCGAAGCCCCGGTAGAATCCGGAGGACGGCGAGCTGAAGCTGCGGACAGACCCGCCGCTGAAACTTCGGCCAGAGGCACTGAAGCTGCGAGAGTACCCGCCAAACGGCGCGCTCAAGCTGCGCCCGAAAGATGACGAGGGGGCACTGAAGGTGCTAACAGAGCCGCGCGACGCAAAGTTCCGTGTCGTGCCGCCCAGGTCCCTCGAGATCGCGGTGCGGCTGCCAAGGCTGGTCGTACCCGGGTTCAAGTTCCGGAATCCGTTGCGGTCCATCGGGGCATTCAAGCCGAGGCGCTGGCTATTGAGGGCGGCGGCGCTGCGCGGCTGGACCGACCTGCTGATCTCCTGTCGGGTGTCGAAGGCAGCGCGGCCCAGGTCGCTCTGGGTACCGAAGGCGCTGCGGTTGCCGTAGAAGCCGGACCCGTTCAAGCCACTGTAGGCGAATGTGTTGCGACCGCTGCGGAAGGCTGATGCGTTCGAGCCGTAGGCGTAGCCGTTGTGTCCCCAACCGTAGCCACCGCCGTATCCGCCATAGCCAAAGTGCCCCCAGCCGTAGCCGTGGCCATAGTAGCCATGACCATGGCCATAGTATCCATGGCCGTGGCCGTACCACCAGTGATTGTAAGGACCCCAGTATCCCCAGCCGAAGCCGAGCCCCCAGTACGAGCCGTATGGCCACCACCCATTGCCGTAGGCCAGCGACGAGTAGTACGGGTAGTAGCCGGAATAGAACGGCGGCCAATAGAGGGACGGACTATACCCGTAGTAGTACGGGCTGTAACCATAATCGTAAGGACTATAGGCATAGTACGTGCCGGCATCCGTGTAATCGATCGGCGGCACGTACGCGGTGCCGTATTGCTCGACGCCGTACAGGTCACCGGAGCTCTGCGGGGCCGCATATGGCTGGGCCATGGGCTGCGATTGCTCCGGGGCGAGCTGCGAGGGCTGCACGGAAGGCTGGGCCTGCTGCGGCCGGACTGTGGCGCCCTGGGCGAAGGCATCGCGTGCCTGGCTGTATGCGTCCGTGTAAGCCTTGCGGCTGGCCATCTGGTGACGGATCTTTTCCAGCGAGGCCTTCAGCGGGGCGGGCATGTCCGGCTGGTTCTTGTCATACCAGGCGAGGAGTTCGCCGGCCACGCCCTGGACGAAAGCGTTGTCGGGCTCGCGGCTGGCGGCCTGGACGAGGTCGGCGAAGGCATCGGGCATCTCGGCCTCGGCGGGCGCTGCCGTAGCCCAGGACGGCCCAGGCCAGGCCGCTATTGGGGTCCATGTCCACGAGGACCTGCGCCTGCTGGGAGGCGACCTCGGGAAGTCCGAAGCCGACCATTCGGTTCACGTAGGCCTCCAGGAGCCGAGGGTTGGAGGGCTCCAGGGCGGCTCCGCGGACATAGGCGGCCACGGCAGCCGAGGGATCAGGCGCATTCTCGATGGCCTGAATCTGCAGGGCGATGCGGTCGGCCCGCTGTAGGACGGGCGGGGGCTGAGGGGCAGTCGGGTCGGCGGCCTCACCCCATGCCGGCTGCAAGAGCAGGACACCGACCAGCGCGCCAAGGATGAACGTAATCCGGTGCATCATGAGATTGGGCTCCATCTTGGCTGGATGCAACCTGATCCAGCAATGAATTATAGTCCGGTCCGATCAATAGTTTCCTCCTGTGAACTAATTTACGGTCCGACTGCAGCGTTTCACGGACAGTCGCCGGCCCGTTGCCGGCAGCCGCTGCCGGATGTATAAGGCCGCCAAAGGGAGACGCGTATGGGTCGACAGGAGCGGATGAATCACCGGGAACGATTCGAGGCACTGGCGAGGTTCCAGCCGGTGGACCGGCTGCCGCGGATCGAGTGGGCCACGTGGTGGGGCGATACGATCGACCGCTGGTGCAGCGAGGGCCTGCCCGTCCGGGACCGCTACGAGCTCTACGAACACTTCGGTCTGGACCCGTACTTCCAGTGGTGGTTTTCTCCGCGGGCGGGAACGTTCCCGCGGCCGGCGTATCACGGGGCAGCCGTGATCCGCACGATGGACGAATACGAGGCGGCCCGGCCGCATTGTATCCGGCCGTGGAGCCGGCGCTGGCGGCGATCGGGCCGTGGGCGGCTCGGCAGGAACGTGGCGAGGCGGTGGTCTGGATCAGTGTGGACGGGTTCTTCTGGTTCCCGCGGACGCTGCTGGGCATCGAGGGGCATCTGTACGCCTTCTACGACCAGCCGGAGCTCGATGCACCGGATCAACCAGGACCTGGCCCGGTACAACATCACCATCCTGGAGCAGCTGGCGAAGGTGTGCAGGCCGGCGTTCATGACGTTCGGGGAGGATATGTCGTACAACCACGGGCCGATGCTGTCGAAGGCGCTGTTCGACGAGTTCCTGGCGCCGTACTACCGGCAGATCATTCCAGTGTTACAGGACATGGGTACGCACGTGATCGTCGACAGCGACGGGGACGTGACGACGATGATCCCGTGGCTGCAGGAGGTCGGCATCGCGGGGGTGTTGCCGCTGGAGCGGCAGGCGGGGGTGGATGGAGCGGCGCTGCGGCGGATCGCGCCGAGGCTGCTGATGATCGGCCACTACGACAAGATGGTGATGACGAGGGGCGAGGCGGCGATGCGGGCGGAGTTCGAGCGCCTGCTGCCGGTGATGCGGCAAGGCGGATTCATTCCCAGCGTTGACCACCAGACGCCGCCGGGGGTGTCGCTGGAGCAGTACCGGGTGTACCTGCGGCTGCTGAACGAATATGCGGTGCTTGCCGGATAGGATTGGCTGGACGGGCGTTACGTCACGGGTTCTGACCCGAAAAATGATTGGCACGGCAGGGCAACCTGCGGTAAGATAACGTTTTTGTGGTCTTTCGCCGAGAGCGGAAAGAATCTGCCGGGAAAACGCTGCTTGACGGGGGACGGACGTGGAAGTGATGCCTGCGGACAGGTGTACCGAGGGGCAGTACGCAACAGGCAATGGACAACTTCAGAGTTGTGGGGCCAAGTCGGCGTTACCTTGCCGGCCGGACGCAAACCCGGTGGCCAGCCTGGTTATGGATTATTGTCATCTTATTTGATCTCTCACAGGCCTGGGGCGCGGTGGGCAACCCGCAGATCCGGACGGACCATCCGCTGTACCCGGGCGAACTGGCCTATTCGACGCCGGAGCGCTTCGCCCGCAGCATCATCGACAGCGGGGACTGGGGCCTGGATCTGGGCAACAGCGAGCGGGATGTCGCCCTGAAGCTGTGGCTCTGGAAGATCACCCATACGCTGCACGACTACACGCCGAAGCTCTGGACCCCCCTGCACGACTACAACCGCGCAAATACAAGACCCACAGCGCGGAACATCCGATCCGGCCGGACCCGGTCGCCCCCCCCTGCCTTTTCGACGAAGACCAGGACAGCCTGCGGTGGACGTTCTCGTTCGGCTATGGGCTCTGCAGCACGCAGCATGGCAACCTGGGCCCGCAGATCGAAGCGATCGGCCGGGCCCTGGGCAAGGACTGGCACAGCCGGGTCCTGAACATGCCCGAGGACGCCAACCACGAGATCTACTTCGGCGGGAAATGGCGGGCGTTCGACGTCAACGCCGCAACGCTGCTGTGGAGCAGCGACGACGAGAAGTCAGCCGAGCTGCTGGGCTTCCAGGACGCCTTCGGACCCAAGGGAGGCCCGAAGCACGCGGAACTGCTGAACAACGCCCCGAAGTTCAACGGCCGGTATCTGCCCAAGCTGGTCTGGGGCCCGACGACGCTGGCCGGCAAGCCGAAGCCTTACTCCTGGATGCGCGAGCTGCTGGAGTCCCCGGACTTCTACTGGGACGGCGACGAGACGGGGCGTAAGTCGCCCCGCATCCAGCTCCTCTACCATGCCGGCTACAACGCCTGCCCGATCATCTACAGCCTGAAGAAGGGCGAGACGTTCACGCGATGGTTCAGTGGGGATGGCGCCCGGCGGGAGCTCGCCCTGCCCAAGCCGGTCTGGTGGGGCTCGAACATCAAGGGGGGACCGGGATCGATCTGCTACTACTCTCATTACCTTCGCGACCCGGGTGTGTGTGAGGATGTGGACCCTCTGGTGTTCTCCGAGGACAGCCAGACCGACGGCCGCTACGCGTGGCGGGACTTCAAGGAGGCCACGTACGGCAACGGCCTGTACGATTGGCAACCCAACGTAGCCGCCCGGGATTGGAAGGATGGGGCGGCGGTCGTGGAGGGTCCGGTCCAGCAGGACGACTCCGGGATCAGTGCTGATGGTCCTGCCAGCGTGACCTTCGCCTTCTTCAGCCCGTACGTCATCGCGGCGATGCCCGAGGACCAGGCCGACCCCGCCCTGGACGGCTCGACCAACGGGGCGATCCTCGAGGCCAAGACCAGCGGGGAAGTGCCGGTGGAGGTTTCGGTCGACAACGGCCTGGTATTCCGGCCGGCCGGCACGGTGCAAGGCAACAGCCGGATCGACTTCACCGACGCGGTCAAAGGCCGCAATCAGTACCTGCTGCGGGTGCGCCTGGACAAGGGCCGCCGCCTGCGGGACCTGCGTCTGTGGACGATGGTGACGACCTGCCGGGCGGTCTACCCGAAGCTCAGATCGGGCACCACGACCATCACCTACGCCGCCGATGGTCTAGGCGCTTTCGAGGCATCGCCGGACTTTGCGAGCGAGGCGCTGGCCACGGCGAGAAACAGCTTCGTGCCGCAAGGGGACATGGTCTGGATCGGCTACGAGGGCGGCGGGATCTACGCCTGGGGCACGCGCAAGGCCGTCTCTTCGTGCATCTACCAGGTGACCTCTCCCGCGGGGGACCTGGCAGGCGTTTCGGCGGCTGCGCAGCTGGTCTGGCCTTGGCCGACGCCCGAGGGTGCATGGGCGGAGATCGCAGTCAGCGGATCGCCGGACGGCCCCTGGACGACGATGGGCCGAATCGACCCGCAAGCCGAGGACTTCGTCGGCAAGAACAACTCGCCTTTCCCCTGGATCTACGGCACCGCGGACCTGGCCAATAAGAAACTCAAGACGGCCTACGTGCGGGTCCGCCAGGCCGGGGACGGCAAGGCCGTGGGCATCCGTTACTGGTACCTGTACGGGACGTACCAGGCGGGCAACAAGTCGCCGCTGACGATCACGTACCACTGGAAATCCGGCAACGAGCCGAGACGCCACGTCGAGACGATCGCGGCCGGCGATACGCGGCACACCTACACGATCAACACGGGAAAGGGCGTCGAGAACGTCAAGGTCGTCTTCAGCGTGCCGGCGTCGAAGTAGCGATCACAGCCGCGTCGCCGCAAACAGCAGCCTCTTGAAGCCGAACAGCAGCGGCTTGTCGGGGTAGCGAGACCGCAGGGCCTGGCGGAAGGCCTCCTTGAGCGGTTCGTGCAGGTCGGCTGGCAACCGCTCAAAGAATGGCAGCAGATAGGTGGACTCGGCCCAGGCGACGATGGCGTCGCTGTCCGGCAGGACGTGCGGGTAGATCTTCTCGAAGACGGTGATGTCGGTTGCACCGTGTTTGAACAGCAGTTCGGCATACGCGAGCGGGTCCAGCGTAGGCCATAGCCGCTGCCAGCCAGCCAGGTGATGCGCGAACGGCTCCTGTCTGGCCACCTCGCCGCCTGCGGCCAGGGCCGGGTGTCCCTTGGGCACCTGCACGGCGATCTGCCCGGCGGGCTTGAGCAGCGACAGCAGTCGCGGGATCAGCGTTGCGTGGTCGTCCACCCATTGGATGGCTGCGTTGGAGAAGATCAGGTCGTACTGGCCGGCAACGTCCTCGATCCGCTGGCGGCGGAACTCCAGTCCCGGCCGGGCCAGGGAGGCGGCCTTGGCAAGCATCTCGGCCGAGGAGTCGATGCCGACGACGCAGCTGTCCGGGAGGACATCGGCCAGACGGCGGGTCAGTTCGCCCGTGCCGCAGCCGAGGTCGATCACCCGCATGCCGGGGCGGATGCGGACCAGGTTCAGCAGGTCGTCGAAGGGGGCGTAGCGTTCGTTCTTGAATCGTTCGTACTTGTCGGGGTTCCAGGCCATGGGGTCTTTCTCCGCAGCGACCAACGATCACCCGGGCGCGCATGGTACCGGACATCGCCCGCGACTGCACGTGGAAAGGAGCACCCCCAAGCCGACAAGCCGACAACGCTTGGGGGTGGCACCAGAATCTTTGACTTCGGGTTCAGGCGATGCCGCTGGTCTCGGCGCTAGCCAGCCGTGTCGTGCCGGGTCTTGCCGGTCACCTCATCCTTCAGGCGTTTGATGTGCCCGCGGCCCAGGCCCTTGACCTCGCAGCCCAGCTGCAGGTAGCACTTGATCTTCTCGTCGGTCAGGATGCCGAAGCAGTCCACGATCGCCAGCGGGCCGCCGGCCCAGCTGGACCACCTCGGCTGGGTCGAGCTGCAGGTACGGGGCGTGCTTGACAGCCAGCACGAGGGCCTCGCAGCCCTTGATGGCGGCGGCGAAGTCCTTTTCCACGCGGGAATTGACCAGGTCCTCCTGGTTGTGGAAGAACCGCGCCCAGGAGTGGCCCGGCGCCGGGTAGGTGTCCTGGCTCTCCAGCTCGTACCAGTGGTCGACGTACGGGTCGTGGACCTTGACCTCGGCGCCCATCTCGGTGAGCTTGCGGACGACCATCTCGCTGCCGCTGTAGCGGGTGTCGCCAACGTCCTCGCGGTAGCTGGCGCCCAGCACCAGGATCTTCGAGCCGGCGATGTAGCGGCCCATGTTGCGCAGGGCGTCGCGGACCAGTTCGGCCACGTGCAGGCCGCGGGTGTCGTTGATGTCGATGGCCTGGCGGCGTGATCTTGAAGACCTCGTCGCCGTCCTCGAAGCCCAGGATGTGCTTGTAGGCCCAGTAGCCCAGGCCGCCGTCCTTGGGCAGGCAGTAGCCGCCGATGCCCGGGCCCGGGAAGATCATGTTGCTGTGGGTGGGCCGCATCTTGATGGCCTTGATGACCTTGATGAGATCGACGCCGTTGCGCTCGGCGAAGAGGCTCCACTCGTTCAGGAACGCCAGGATCGTCGCGCGGTAGGAGTTCTCGACGATCTTGGTGGTCTCGCTCTCGATCGGGCGGTCCATCACCGTCAGCGGGAACTTCTCGGTATTGAGCACCTCGGTGAGGAACTTGACCACGCGCGTCGCGGGCCTCGGTCGTTGCAGCCCGAGCAGACCCGCCAGAAGTCGCGGATGCTCGAGACGTACTGCCGGCCGGGCATGACCCGCTCGAAGCGGTGGCTCAGCAGCGGGGCGGAGTTCGATGCCGCGGGTGGCAAAGGCCTTCTTCATGATCGGGCAGGCGACGAACTCGGTGGTGCCGGGGGCGACGGTGGTTTCGATCAGCACGAGGCAGTTGGGCTGGATCTTCTCGCCGATGGTCCGCATGGTGGCTTCCAGGGCGGCCATTTCGGCCTCGCCGCTGCGCATGTTGCCCAGTTCGTGCTTGGTGTAGTCGCACTGGACGTCCACGACCACGCAGTCGGCCAGCTTGCAGCACGTCGCTGTTGTAGGTGGCCACCAGGGTCTTCTTGTCCTTGACGCAGCGGGCGATCATCGGGTCGACCTCGGGGTCCTCGGCCTTGACCGGGGACTCGCCGCGGTTGAGCATCGGGATCTTCCAGTAACTGCCGCGGGCTGGGCCGCTGGCAGCCGATGACGAACTTGCCGGGCTTGCCGGTCTTCTTGTCGACGCGTGTCGGCGATGATGGCGGCCATGACCGCGCCGACGAAGCCGACGCCCATGACCACGACGACTTCCTTGCCCTCGCTACGGGCGGCGGCGGCGAGTTTCTCGATGCGGGCGTACTCGGCGGCGTACTCCTGCTTGCTCGGAATCGCGAACTTCTCACCGGACGGTGCGACAGAGTATTCGGCCATGGCGTCTCCTATGGGCTAAAGGTCCTCGTACCGGCGGGCGAGCCTCGGGCGAAGGCCCAAGGCGCCTGTTCCGGTCTTCCCAGATACGGATGTGCTATTCTAATGCCCGCCGGTGGTGCGTACCAGGGGGCGTGAGGGAACGATCGGGCCAAGTGCGGTAGTGCCGCAAGTCACGGCCTCGCCGGATGTTGGACCGCCGACGGGGACGCCTGCACTGGCCAGGCGGCCCCCAGGTTGGTAAAATCAGGGTCCACATACTTGCAGGTGAACCAACATGACCGATCCGCATCCGACAAAGGAAGACGTACTCGGGCACCTCCCCCAGGACTTGCTCGACATCCTCAAGACCCAGGTCGATGCCCAGGCCGTGCAGGCAGCCGCTGCGCACGACCTGGGGGCGGACGGCCGCTTTTTCGACGGGTACCTGGTACTGGCCGAGGACCGGCTGGGCAGACTTCGGGCGGGTCGACGGGCACTGGACGAGTCGGTGGCAGGACCTGGACGGCCTGACTAGCGCGGTCATCGTCGAGGGCCTGGGCATGGGGGTGCTGCGGCTGCTGGCCGGCGAGAAGACGGTCGCTGAGTACCGCTTCAGCTTGCGGCATGCCAAGGCGGTGGCCAAGGTCCAGCGGAAGCTGGAGCGGCGCTTCAGCGGCAAGGATGAGGCGGACCTGCCGCCGGAGAAGGGCAAGCCCGATGAGAAGAAGGTCCGCTGCGACAAGTGCGGCCAGGTCATCCCGCCCTGGAGCGAGACCTGCCCCAAGTGCATCTCCAAGCGGAAGGTCCTCAGCCGGCTGATGGACTTCGTCAAGCCGTACAAGTGGAGCACCGTCGCGGGGTTCCTGCTGGCGCTGCTGGTGCTGGTGGACAACCTGATCCGGCCGGGACTGACCAAGCCGATGCTCGACCGGGGCCTGGGACTGGGCAGGGGTCAGACGCCCAGTTACCCCCTGCTGATGAGATACGTAGCGCTGCTGGCGGGGCTGATCGTCTTCTCCGCGGTGGTCGGCGCCACTCGCCAGCGGATCATGGCCATGTTGGGCTCGCGGATCAGCCGGGACATCCGCGACCGGACGTACGAGCACCTGCACAAGCTCAGCCTGAGCTACTTTTCGAAGAAACCGACCGGCTCGCTGGTCACGCGGATCACCAGCGACAGCGACCGGATCTGGGACTTTGTAGCCTTCACCGTCATCGAGGCGGTGATCTCGATCCTGACGATCCTGGGCGTGGGGGTGGCACTGTTCTACCTGGACTGGCGGCTGGCGTGCATCGTGCTGCTGCCGATCCCGCTGATGATCGGCCTGACGCTGTGGTTCCACCGCAAGCTGCACATGGGGTTCGACCGGCTCTTCCATCGCTGGAGCATGCTGACGGCGGTGGTGGCCGATGCCCTGCCCGGCGTGCGGGTGATCAAGGCGTTCGGCCAGGAGAAGCGCGAGGTCCACCGATTCAAGGATCAGAACGCGGACTTCTACACCCGCGAGATCGGGATGGTCGACCATCTGGACGCTGTTCGGACCGCTGATGATGTTCTGCACGCAGATCGGCAGCATCCTGGTCTGGACGGTCGGCGGGTACTGGGCCGTCCAGGGGCGGATCTCGCCGGGCACGCTGGTGGCGTTCACTACCTACATGTGGATGTTCTTCGGACCGATCCACATGATCGCCCACATGGACCGGATGTTCAACCGGGCGGCGGCCAGCGTGCAGCGGATTTTCGAGGTGCTGGACACCGAGCCGGCCATCTTCAGCAAGGCCGGCGCCGAGCCGGCCAAGCGGCTGGACGGCTCGATCGAGCTGCGCGACGTGAGCTTCTCCTACGACGGCGTCCGCAAGGTCCTCAAGGGCGTGAGCCTGAAGATCGAGCCGGGGCAGATGATCGGCCTGGCCGGGCCCTCCGGCGGCGGCAAGAGCACGCTGATCAACCTGGTCTGCCGGTTCTACGACGTGCTCGAAGGACAGATCCTCATCGACGGCGTCGACGTCCGCGAGTACGACGTGGAGTCCCTCCGCCGGCAGATCGGCGTGGTGCTGCAGGAGCCGTTCCTGTTCCACGGCACGGTGGCCAGCAACATCGCCTACGGCCATCCCGGCGCGACGATCGACGAGATCATCGCAGCGGCCAAGGCCGCCAACGCCCACGACTTCATCGTGGGCTTCCCCGACGGCTACGACACGATGGTGGGCGAGCGCGGCCACACGCTCTCGGGCGGCGAGCGCCAGCGGATCAGCATCGCGCGGGCGATCCTGAACAACCCGAAGATCCTGATCCTGGACGAGGCCACCAGTTCGGTCGACACCGAGACCGAGAAGCTGATCCAGGAGGCGCTGGACCGCCTGATCGCCAACCGCACGACCATCGCCATCGCCCATCGGCTCTCGACCCTCCGCAAGGCCGACCGCCTGGTGATCCTGGACAAGGGCGCGATCGTCGAGCAGGGCTCTCACGACGAACTCCGCGAGAAGGAAGGCGGCGTCTACGCCAAGCTCGTCCGGATGCAGAGCGAGATGCAGTGCGATCATGGCGATCGCGGGGTAATGGGGGTGGGTAACGGGTAACGGGTAACGGGTCGGCAAGCGGATATCGGAACAATACATGCACTGGCTCACCCCGCAAGAGCATCTGCGCGGCCCTCGCGTCACGCTGCGGCCTCCCCGCTGGGACGAGATGTCCTTCATCCGTCGCCTCTGGTCTGATCCGGACACCATGGCCGCCGTCGGGGGGCCTTGTGACTTGTCCGACGAGCGCGCCCGGGACTGGTACGGTCGGATGGTCGATCCCGGCAGCCGCGAGCACTGCTACTGCGTCATCTTCAACGAGTCTGAAGGACCCGTCGGGGAGATCAGTTTCCACCGCCTCGACGCAAACATGCGCGCGACGCTCAACATCAAGGTGTTTGCCACCGAACGCGGCAGGGGTCACGGCCGGGAGGCGTTGCTGCTGTTCCTGGACTTTTTCTTCCATCGCGTCGGCGGACAGTGCATGGAAGACGATGTTGCCCCGGCAAACACAGGCGGCCAACAATTGCTGCTGCAGGCCGGCTTCGAACAGGATCGTGCCCGTCGCGATGCCTGTCTGCTGCGGATGACGCGGCAGCGGTTCCTGGCACGGTATGGAGGCGGGGACGTCGAGCGATCACACCGACCGACCTAGTCACCCACATACTGACGTCGCATGGCAAGGCATTGGTCCGGGGGGCCCTGTCCCCGCGGGGCATCCGGTCAGGAGGCCCTGGGACCGGCCGGGAGCAGGCAGTTGCGGCTGACTGACACGACCGTCTCCAGAGAGACGGTCTTCTCCAGGTAGGTAACCGCGCCGGCGGCCTGCATGGCGGCCGCCATCTCCACCCGCGGGTGCCAGGACAGGGCAATGACGTGGGGGTTGGGAACCTCCGCCACGATTCGCCGCGTCACATCGAGCCCGTCCATGTCGGGCAGACTCACATCCATGACGACCACGTCGGGGCGGTACTCGCCAGCCAGGCGCAAGGCGGTGTGGCCATCCTAGGCCTGCGCGGGGACGTCCAGGTCCGGGTGGGACTGCATGAAGCGGGCCAGGCCCTCCCGCGTGACGCCATATTCGATGCATCCCGAGGGGGTTCGGAATGACACGCCGCCACCGGGTTATAGCGGGGCACCCCCATCGCACAGAGCCTGCACATGCCTGAGCCCCAATCGGCTGCGTTTTTTCGTTGACGGCTGTCTGTCTAGCCGATATCGTTATTGGATTGCCAAAGGCGTTGATGTGGACCAGTAGCGGCCAAGGTCGGCTATAGAGAGCCGGGGACGGTGGAAGCCCGGCGCTGGACAGGCCCGCGAAGACACCACGGAGCCGCACACCGAACCTCGCTGCGACCAACGTGGCGCCCAGTAGACTGTGCCGGATGCCCCACCGTTATCTCGGGGAAGGCACCGATGTGCCGGAAAAGCGGTCGGCGGATCGAGATCGAACCCGCCCGACAAAGAGGGTGGCACCGCGGGATATGAGCAGCCTCCCGTCCCTTACAGGACGAGGGGCTGCTCGTGTTTTATGCGGGCGGCTGCAAGGGCCGCCGGAGGTGCCACATGGTTGTAGCCAGAGTTCTTTCTTCCCAGCTGCCGGGGCACGTGGACGAGCCGATCACGCTCGAAGGCTGGGTGCACCGCGTCCGCGACCTCGGAGGGGTCCGATTCCTGGTCCTGCGGGACCGGGCGGGCCTGGCGCAGGTTGTCATCCCCCCGGACCTGGACCTGAATCCCGACAACTCCGGCGGCGAGTGCGTCGTCCGCATCCGCGGGACCGTTCACCGGGAAGAGCGCGCCCGGGCGGCCTGGAGGTAACGGCCCGCAGCATCGAGGCGATCTCGCCAGCCCAGCCCCCGCCGATCGAAGTACACCGGCCGTACGCGAAGCAGCCGTTCCGGCTGGACACGCTGCTGGACCACCGGGCGATCAGCGTGCGGCTGCCGGAGGTACTGGACGTCTTCCGGGTGCAGGCGGAGATCCTGCGGGCCTTCCGCGGGCACCTGGCAAGCCAGGGATTCACCGAGATCTGCACTCCGAATCTCGTGTTGGCTGGCGCCGAGGGCGGGGCCGCGCTGTTCGAGGTGGAGTACTACGACCGCAAGGCATACCTGGGCCAGAGCCCGCAGTTCTACAAGCAGATCATGGTCGGCTCGGGGCTGGAGCGGGTCTACGAGGTCGGGCACGCGTACCGCGCCGAAAAGAGCGAGACCAGCCGTCACATCACGGAGTTCGTGAGTTTGGACTTCGAGATGGGCTTCATCGAGAGCGAACAGGACCTGATGCGGATGCTGAGCAGCACAGTGCGGGCGATCTTCGCCGGCGTACGAGAGAACTGCCCGGACATCCTGCAGCGCCGGGGTATCGAACTGGCGGACTTCGAGCAGATCCCGCAGGTTTCGTATCCGCAGGCGAAGGAGATCCTCACGTCGCAGTGCGGCAAGACGGAAGGGCTCTCCGGCGACCTGGACACCGAGGGCGAGCGGCTCATCGGCGAGTGGGCGCAGAAAGAGTTCGGCACCCCCCTGCTCTTCGTGACCGGCTACGCCGTGGACAGGCGGCCGGTCTACACGATGCCGTCGAGCGAGGACCCGTCGCTGACGCGATCGTTCGACCTGTTGTACAAAGGGATCGAGATCACGACGGGCGGCCAGCGGATCCACCGCTACGAGCAGCTGGTGGAGAGCTTCGCCGTCGCGGGCTCGACCCCGCGGACGTGGAGGGCTACCTCGAGGCGTTCCGGCACGGCATGCCGCCGCACGGCGGGATGGGCATGGGCCTGGAGCGGCTGACCAAGCAGATGCTGGACCTGGGCAACATCAAGGAGGCGTGCCTGTTCCCGCGGGATAGGAAGCGGTTGACGCCGTGAGCGGCGGGGTGTCGGAGTTCGGGTATTGGAACCCCGTAGCAAAAGAGAAGCGTGCCCCGCGGCGGCCTCCTTTGGCACGCCGCCGCGGGCACAAACTGCCTGAATACCTGTGCACGAACATGCGCCGCGCTTTGGAGTGCGGCGGCTGTGACGCCGCTTTGGACGCGGGCGGGCCGTTGAAAGCGGTGTCGTTGCCACCGCACGCCATAAGGCCGCCCCGCCGAATCACGCACAGCCATTTAGATCTATGCGCGACGCCTCTTGAGAGCAGCTGCAACACCCAGCACGAGCAGGGAGAGTGTGGCTGGCTCGGGCACGAAGGTGATCGACACGTTCCCGGTGGCCAGACCGGTCTGAGGGCTGTACATGTTGTTGTCAGCCGCCAGTTCCAGGTCGATTTGGTAGATGTTTCCGGGTGTCAAGGTGCCGGTGGTGGGTCTGCCCGCCGCGGGTGTCACGCTCAGGGCAGCGCTGGTGAGCACGCCGGATTTCGTATAGAAGTGGTTGGCGATGTTGATCGGGTTGGCCATGTCTGTAACGTCCTGCAGATGCGCTTCCAGGGCCACACCGTTGCCCCAATTGCCGGCCCAGTTCAGCGCCGGCGATGGTATACGTCACGGGAATCACGGGGGTAAAGTAGACCGTAACATCAGCGCTAGCAGAACTGGACACGCCGCCGGCCGCGGATTCCGAGAAACTGGCGTTGCTGAAGGCGATACCGGTGTCGGTGAAGGAGTAGTCGACGCTGGCCACAATTCCGGGCCCGGTCAGGCTCAACGTGCCCGTCGAGGGCAGCGAGACTGAAACGGGCAGGAACCCCACGGAGTTGTCGGTCCCCCGGGTGCTCAAGGAGGCTAGCGACCCGCCCGCCAGATTGATGATGTCAGCGTGGGCGGACGTGACGGCGAAAAGGACGACAAACGACAATACAACGGCGCGAACAGACATACCCATTGCGTATTCCCCTTTTGCTTCCCCTGTGGCCGCCCGAATGGCGAGAGTCGGGCAATCCGAAGGCAATACCATTCCCGATGGTATTGCCAGGACGACGTATATGTTAGACGAGCGATCGTGCTATTCCAAGGCTTTTTTGCCGAAGCGCCGCAAAGGAGACGCGGCGCCGAGTTTCTACCATTACAGGACCGCAATGTCCGACACATTGAACATGGTCAGCATACAGCGACATGACCCCGCGGACGCGGTTCTTATCGGCATGAGGCGCGAGCTGCACGCCCCCCTGACGGCCAGCCGTCCAGCGGTGCTCTATAGGTAGTTTTCCAGAAACTTCTGGCTGGGGGCATCCAATGCGTTCACATCGGCTACTTCGTAGGTGTTGCCGTCGGCGTCGCGGAAGAGCAGCCGGGTGCCCGAAAGGATGCGGATGTCATCCCGCGTGCGGACCTGGAAGATCACCTGGCCGCGATCGGTCTCGGCGGTGACGGAGGTCACGCCGAACTCGGTCTTGTGCTCGACGATCCGTGTGATCTTCGGGTTGAAGACCTTGTCGTGGAGTTCCTCGCGGACGATCGCGCGGCTGGCCTCGTCGAGCTCGTCGAGGGTCTCGAGCAGGACGACCTCCTTGCCCTCCTTGTTACGGATCGAGATGTAGGCCTGCGGCAGCGACCAGGGGAAACAGCGGGCGATGCGGGCGTCGAGGATCGGCTCGTCGGCCCCGGCCATCCGCACGATCACCTGGCCCATGTCGTTGCGCGTGACGGCCTGGACGCGGGGCCCGGCAGCCTGCTCGCAGGAGACGTGTCCGTTGCCCGCGGGATCGGTCGGCTGCGTGTTGTTCGTCATGGCTACTCCACACTCCAAAGACACCCGGTGCGCTCGGACCGGTACAACTGTGCAGTTTACCCCGCCGGATGTCCCGAGGAAAGCCGGCCCAGATGCCCCAGCAGAATGTCGGGCCTGTCGGTGGTGATGTGCGTGGCCCCAAGGCGGACCATCGCCAGCATCGCATCGAGGGTATTGGGGGTCCAGACGCCGGCAACTGCGCCGGCCTGGCGGATCCGGCGAAAGGCGGCGGCGGTGGCGTAGTGGTCATGGACCCCGATATACGACACGCCGAGATCAACGGCCCGGTGGATCTCAGCGGCCGTGGGAGCGGCGATCAGGGCCCCGATCCGCAGGTCGTCGCGGCGCCGGCGAAGACGCGCCAGACGCTCCAGCCGGAACGAAATGAACGTAACGGTGTCCTGGAGACCGCGCGAAACCACGGCGCCAGCGGCCAAGTCCTCCATGCCGTCGGCCTTGAGTTCGCAGAGCAGCTCGCAGCGACCGGCGAGCATGTCCACCAACATGTCCAGCAACGGCACCGCCTGGCCTCCGCCGGCGTCGAGACCGGCCAGCTGGTCCAAAGTCAAGCCGTCCACCCGCCCCGTGCCGGTCGTCGTGCGGTCGACCTCCTCGTCGTGGAGGATGACGATCCGGCCGTCTGCCGTCAGGCGAACGTCGCACTCGACGGCATCGACCCCCAGGGCGATGGCCCGTTCGAAGGAGGCGAGGGTGTTTTCCGGCGCCAGGCCGGCGGCCCCGCGGTGGCCGATCACCCTGATGGCTGCCTGCACTTCATCTGATGAGTTGAACATGCGTTCGCTCCGAAACCCGCCGCGTGCCCGGACCGTGGGGCGCCAGCGGACTGGACATCGCGAAGATCCGTCGTATTGTAGTGCGGCATGGTAGACTTACGTCAAAAAGATTACGTTGTTGTCGTCCAGTGCCACATCGTCAAGGAATACTGCTCGGGGTACTACTGTGAGAAGGCGTTCCACGAACGGACCGGCGGGTTCGCCGAGTACCCGAAGGACAAGGCCTACCGCGTGCTCTATCTGACCTGCGGCGGTTGCTGCGGGAAGGCCCTGCACCGCAAACTGGCCCACCTCCTCCGCAAGGGCGCCAAACGCGAGGGCCTCAGCAAGGATAAGATCGTCGTACAGCTCTCCAGCCTGCATCACGCGGGACAACTACCACTCCCCGCCCTGCCCCAACCTGGCCTACCTCAAGGCCCTCATCGCCAAGCTCGGCCTGGATGTCCGCGAGGACACCTCGATCAGCCAAAAGGCCGAGAAACGCCGGCAGGAGGGCGTCTACCAGCCCCGACCGCCCCAAGACCCGCCGTCATCGTGCGGCCCAAACTGCCCCGGCTGCCAGTAGCAACCTCGATGACCCCAGAGGAAATCACCCATGCCCGAAATGACCGCATACGACCGTGTCGACGCCGCCTTCACCCACCGCGAAACCAGCCGCGTGCCCCTCTGGGCCACCATCCAGAACCGCCCCGTCTACGAGCACGTGCTGGGCCCGTCGCGCGTCGGCCGGAGCAACGATGTATCCCTGCATGACAGGATCCGCCTGCACGCCGAGGTCTACCGCGTCCTCGGCATCGACATGTCCCGTGCCCACCTCTGGCCCCCGGACCCCGGCACCTGGCTTGACGGCATAAGCACTGCGCCGCAGCGGCACACCACCGCCGCCGACATCGCCCGCTACGTCCCGCCCCGCCCATACACCCCATCACGCCGCCCCCCAGTGCCAGCATCTGACATCGGCGTTGACAAATGCCCTCCCCCACGCCATACAAGGCGTTTCCGAACGGCCTAAACGAGCTCGCCAGACACTATCGCAGCCTGCCCAGCCGCGCCGGGCTTGAAAGATCCTGGACCGCGAGAGACAATGAAACTGCAACGTTCCACGGTGGCCGGCGGCACGGGCCATTCTTGACCACCCGAGAGGGCAAACAGGGAGCCCGTATGGACCTAGAACTCGTCATCGAAACCCAGCCCGCCGACGACATCGCCAAGTTCCGCCTCCTCGACCAGCACGGCTCACAGGTCGCCGCCTCCACGGTCAAATTCCGCGACCAACCCCCCGCCATGTGCGAGGCCCTCTTCGATACCCGCCAGTACGTCCACCGCTACGCCGGCCAAATGCGTGATGCCCCCCAAGTCCAACCCAGGACCCAGACCCAACTCCTCGATGAGATCGGCCTCTTCCTGGGCGAAAAGATCCTCGGCCCCGCCATCATGTCCCGCCTGGCGGGACACCAGCATCGCACCCTCCTCCTGCGCCTGCCCGCGGCGACCGACCGCCTGGCCGCCGCCCTCGCCCGCGTGCCCTGGGACATCGCCCGTGCCAGCCCCGATGAGCCGCCCCTCCTGCAGCGCAACCTCGTCATCCGGGCCGTCACGGATCTGTCCGCCGAACCCCCCGCCGAAGACCCCGACCCCGACCCCCTCCGCGTCCTGCTGGTCTTCGCCGAGGCCCCCGGCTCCCGACCCCTGGCCATGCGCCAGGAACGCGAGGACCTCCTCCGCCTCTTCTTCGACGAAATCCTCCCCCATCGCCGCGTCGAGGTCGAGGCCCTCTGCCACGGTGTCACCCGCGACCGCATCAAGGAACAGATCACCGCCCGGGGCGGCTACCACATCATCCACTGGAGCGGCCATGGCTATCACAACCTCCTGGAACTCTATGGCCCCGACGGCACGCCCGATTACCTCTCCGGCCTCGACCTGGTGAAGCTGATCCGCGAGGCCGGCGGGTTCACCCCCCAGCTGGCCTTCCTGAGCGCGTGCCTGTCCGGCACCTTCATCAGCATGAAGGACTGGCAGGACTTCCAGGCCGCCATGGCAGGCACCCGAGCGCCCCGGGCCAAGACCGCCGAGCCCGGACTGCCCGAACTGCTCGCCGCCCCGACCGGCTACACCGGCACCGCCCTGGAACTGCTCAAGGCCGGCGTGCCCCAGGTCGTCGCCATGCGCTACGAGGTCGGCGATGACTACGCCCGCGACCTGGCCGGGCATTTCTACAAGCACCTGCTCGCCGACCCCGCGGGGTACACCGTCGAAGCCGCCCTGTCGCTGGCCCGCGGGGAAATGGCCCGCATGCTCGACCCCTCCTGCGGCTACGATCCCGTCGACCATGCGACCCCGCTCGTCGTCGGCCCCGCCCCGGTCGCCTTCCACCCAAAGCCCCAGCGCAGCCCCCAGCTCAGCTTTCGCCGGCCGCGCCCCCAGCCCCTCCTGCCCGGTGGCAGCCGCGAACTGGACCCGCCGGTCAACTTCGTCGGCCGCGGCAGCGAACTGACCCGCCTGGCAGTCGGTTGGCTCCCCCGCAACAAGCCCGCCATCGCCCTCATCCAGGGCCTTGCCGGCCTGGGCAAGACCGCCCTGGCTGCTGAGGCCATCCATCTCTGGCACCGCCGGTTCGACCTCGTCCTCGCCTTCCAAGGTAAGCCCGTCGCCCTCTCGCTCGAGGAGTTCCACCGCCAGCTCGACCTCAAGCTCCGCCTCGACAGCGCCCCCTATCGCGAGACGTGCGAAGGTTCGCCCAACGCCGCCGTCCATCTCCCCACCACCGGCCCGCTGACCGGCCAGGCCCGCTTCGACCAGATGCGCACCAACCTCATCGAGGCCCTCCGCTCCGAGGCCATCCTCCTGGTCCTGGACAACTTCGAGAACAACCTCGACTCCGTCTCCGGTCCCCAAGGCTACCGCTGCCAGGACCCCCAGTGGGACCGCCTGCTGGTCGAACTCGCCTCGCAACTGCCGCCCACGGCCTCTCGCGTCCTGCTCACCAGCCGGCACCGCCTCGCCGCCCTCGCCGATGCAAGCCTCGCCCTCTGGCTGCCCCTCGGCCCCCTGCCCATGCCCGAGGCCGCCCTCTACATCCGCAGCCACGATGCCCTTCGCCGCCATTACTACCGCGACGCCCAGGGCGAGGCCCTCGTCCAGCGGCTCCTGGAGGTCAGCCGCGGCCACCCCCTCATCCTCGACCGCCTGGCCTGCCTTGCAGGCGACGCCGCGGCCCTGACCCAAGCCCTGGACCGCCTCCAGGCCGCCGGTGGCTGCCAATCCCTCCCGGATGTCTTCGCCGGCCCGGGGTCTGCGCGAGCAGTGCGAGGCCGAACGCGCCTACCTGGAGGACGTTGCCATCGGCGCCGTCGACTTGCTCATCCAGCGGGCCACCCCTGATGCCCGCCGCCTTCTGTGGATCGTTACCCTCGCCAACGAACCGGTCCCGCCCGGCCTGATCCAAGCCATCTGGGCCGGGCCGTCCGTTCAGGCCCTGTTAGACGAACTGCACGGGGCTGGATTGCTGTCGCGCGAGTCTGCGGACGGGCCGAAGGAGCGGCACCCCTACGCCTTCCACGAACTGGTCCGCGAACGCATCGCTTGCTGGATGACCGCGCACCCCGCCGAGGCCGCCGGGCGAACTCGCGAAGAGATCTGGCTTGCTTACGGAGAGCGCTACAAGGCGGCATTCCAGCAGGAACTCACCTCAGGCCGGGAAGGGGCGATGGCGCGTGCGAGCGAGGCCGGCTGCCGAGCCCTGACGTACCTGGCCCGCGCCCTGCGCCTTCGACCGGCTCGCGAGCTTTACCAGTGCCATGGTCACCACCGCGAGCGACCCCGTCGCCCTCCGCAGCGCGATCGACCAGCTGCGCGCCGTGGTCGAACAGGCCCCGCCCGGCGAGACTCGCTGGTCCATGCGGGGAGGCCTGGCCGATGCCCTGGTCAGCGCCGGGCGGTCGGGGGAGGCACTGCCTTTCTACGAGCAGGCAGCGGCCGAGGCGGAAGCTGCGTCGCACTGGGCGGATGTGGGATGGATCTCCCAGAACTGGGCGGTTGCGCTCCAGACCACCGGCAACCCGACCCGGGCCAAGGCCACCTACCTGCGAAGTGCGAAGGCAAAGGAAAAGGCCGGGAGCCGGCGCATCAACATCCTTATGTCCGAACTGGAGGTCCTGCGGATCGACGTGCAGCAAGGGCAGACCGAGGCAGCCCTCCCGGAGATCGACGGCCGCCTGGACGAGCTCCGCGCCTGGTGGAAACGCTCGCGGTCCGGCAAGTCCGTCCCGGAGGCGCCCAATCCCGTGTACCTCGCCCTCGCCCTGGTCAGCGCCCTAGACATCGCCTACCAGGCCAACCAGGCTTTGGAGCGCTGGCAGCCCTGTCTGGACTTGTTGGCCGAGAGCGAACAGGCGGAGCGCGACCTAGGCGAGACCGAACAGAAACTGGCCCGCACCCGCTTCAATCAATACGGCCCCCTGACACGGATGGGCCGCCTCAATGAGGCGCAGGATATCCTCGAGTCCTGCCTGGCCGTCTTTGGCAAGGAGGAAGCCATCGCGGGGCAGGCCGGAGCTGCCTCGGGCCTGGCCGATGTCTGGAACGAGCGCGGCGACACCCGCCAGGCCGCAGGCCTGGAACGCCAAGCCCTGGTCCTCCGCAACCGCCTACCCGATCCGGCCGACCGCGCCATATCGCATGGCAATCTCGCCGCATACCTGGAGAAGGCAGGGCAGCGGCCCCAGGCCGCGCGGCATGAATTGGCCGCCGGTAGCTACTTCCTGCTCTGCGGGCACGGACAGCACCTAGCCATTTGGCGCCGCAACCTCGCGATCGGCATCCGCCGCGCCGCCCAGGCCGGCCAGTGCTACGAACTCCCGCGCCTCGCCGACCTCCTCGCCGACCCCGAATTCGACGCCCTCCAGCACTTCCTCACCGCCAACCGCGTCGACCCCGCCGATCTCCAGTCCGACCTCGACCAGCTCGTCGACCAGGTCCGAAAGGAACTCTCATAGCCCCGCCGAACCACCCACTACACGCCGGTATCGTCATCGCACCTTCCCCATGAACTTCCTGTTCCCCGCCGGAAACGCGTACCCATCCAACCCGCTTCGCGAAACCCATTTCAGTTCCGTATGATGCCGCGCCTGCGCCCGCCCAGCCGCGACCTCGCACGCAAACACGTGCAGCCTCACCGTCAGGTGCGAGTACGCGTGATCGACCACGGCAATCCGCTTGCTCGCGCACACCTCCAGCCCCGTCTCTTCCCGCACCTCCCGCACCAGCGTCTGCTCGTGGCCCTCCCCCGGCTTGACCTTGCCCCCCGGAAACTCCCACAGGCCGCCGAGCAGCCCCCCGGCAGGCCGCCTGCCGATCAGGTACCGCCCTCGCCGCCGGATCACCGCCACCACAATCACCTCGTGCGGCACCGCCTTCTTCGCCTTGCGGGCCGGCAGCTCGTCCTGGATCCCCCGGCCGAACGCCTCGCACCAGCCGCTCACCGGGCAGGCCGTGCACCGCGGCCGCCTCGGGATGCAGATCCTCGCCCCCAGGTCCATCAAGGCCTGGTCGAACGCGCCGGCGCTTCCGCGGCAACAGCGCAGCCGCCACGGCCCGGATCCGCTCCTTTGCAGCCGGCTCGTCGATGCACTCGCTGATACCGAAGATCCGCGACAGGACCCGCAGGACGTTACCGTCCACGGCAGGCTCGGCCAGGTCGGAAACGATGCTGGCGATGGCGCCAGCCGTATAGGGGCCGACCCCAGGCAAACGGCGCCACTCATCGGCCGTGCGTGGGAGGCGGCCGGCATGCTCGTCGACTATAAGGCGGGCGGCGCGGTGGAGGTTTCGTGCGCGACTGTAGTAGCCGAGCCCCTCCCAGGCCTTGAGGACCCGGTCCTCGGGGGCAGCCGCCAGGTGCCGGACGGTCGGAAAGGCCTCCAGGAACCGCTGATAGTAGGGGATGACCGTCTGGACCCGGGTCTGCTGGAGCATGATCTCTGACAGCCAGATCCGGTACGGGTCGCGGGTCCGCCGCCAAGGCAGGTCCCGAGCCTCGCGATCGTACCAGGCCAGCAAGCGCCGCCGCAGGGCGGCCTGTCTGGCTTTCCGACCATGGCCGGATTGCGTCACGGAATATCCTTCATACAATAGATGCACGCGCAAGTTCGTACAGTAGACCAGGATTCGTACCGGAAGCAAGCGGCAGCACCATCGGCAACCATATGGCCAGCGAAATCCGCCAACCTGAGTCGTCCTCCCCGTCGCGGCAGGAGCCGGCGCGTGCGGCGCACGCGACTGCACCTGTGGCAGATCGCCTGGGTGCGGGACAGACTTCTGGATCGGACTTGGGGTTGCGCTCCTGCTGTTCACGTACTACCTGCGGAGCATCTTCACACCGGTGCTGATCGGGCTGGTGCTGGCCTACATCTTCAACCCGCTGATCAGTTACCTGGAGAACCGCTGGCGGGTGCCGCGGCCGGTCACCATCAGTATCCTGCTGGGCCTGCTGCTGGTGGTATTCGTGGGAATCGTGGCGTGGGTGGTGCCGATGCTGGTCAACCAGACGGTGCTCCTGATCCGGCACCTCCCGACGTATGTGACGTACATGATGAACTACCTGGAGAGGGAGAACGTCATCCCGCCGGGCAGTTTCGCGGGCATACGGCACCTTGCAACGATGCCCCAGACAAGCCCGCAGGACCTGATGCAGACGATTTACAACTGGACGAGCCAGGCCTTCGGCTACATCGGAACGGTCATCGAGACGACAACGTACGTGGTGCTGGTGATGATGCTGATCCCGATCTACTTCTTCTCGTTCGCCTGGCACTTCGACGCGATCGTGCAGAAGGTCGGGAAGAACATCCCCAGCCGGCATAGCCCGCGGGTATCGCAGATCGTCCGCCAGATGGACCAGGCGGTCAGCGGGTTCTTCCGCGGACGGCTGACGGTCGCCTTCGTGATGAGCGCGGTGTTCATGCTCGGCTGGTGGTGGGCGGGGGTGCCGTACTGGTTCCTCCTGGGACTCCTGGCCAGCGTGCTGAACATCGTGCCGTACCTCGTAGTGATCGCCTGGCCCCTGGCGGTGCTGCTGAAGTGGCTGGACTTCATGACCGGCAGCGGGGCGGCGCAGGCGGCGGCAACCCAGCCGAGTGCGCCGGACTGGCACTGGGTCTGGATCGTCGCCGGACCGACGATCGCGTACCTGGTGGCGCAGTTCCTGGACAACTGGCTGATCACGCCGATCGTCCAGTCGCGCTCGAGCAACCTGTCGGCCGTAACGATCATGATCGTGGTGCTGGTGGGAGGCGCGGTCGGGGGGCTGTACGGCCTGCTGCTGGCGATTCCGGTGGCGGCGTGCCTGAAAATCGTGACCCAGGAAGTGCTCCTGCCGCATATGCAGGAGTGGGCCAAAGAGACGTAAAGAAACACCCCGCCGCGGCATACACGGCGGGGTGGCGTGGGTTGTTCGATTCACAACCGAACAACAAAGCACAAGCCCGTCCATCGTTTCCTCTCGACTAATCCTATGCCAGCCGACGGTAGTGACCGGCCCTTCCGGATTCGTGCCGTTGCCCTCCCCTGCCCGTGACTGTCCTGCGGCGCGGACATCTTCCACATTTCGGGGGGACTTCGGCCACTTCGAGCGACTAGGACGTAGCAGTCGCGGCAGGCGGGACCTCGGGCGGGCTCCGCCTGGGGGACCATACGGACGCCGCGCTGCAGGCCGGCGAACGTCCGGCACGTCAGGTGATGCGGAAGGCACACGACCGGCAACGTCGGAGGATCCCCATGGCACAAGTCAGGGCAGCGCTGAACGCCGCGATGGCCGTAGCGGCGATCATCTGTGTGGTTACCAGCCAAGCTTCACTGGCACAAATGGCTGCGGGAGGGCAAGCGCCCGCCGCAGCCACCCCGCAACCCGGCGCTGCGACCGCCCCACCCATGGGCCAGAACCAGCCACAGACCGCGCAAGCCCTGCAGCTGCCGAGCCTGCGGGCGGGGGTCGATGCGTACGTGGCTGGCGACTTCGCCAAGGCCAAGGCGTCCTTCCAGGACGCGCTGGCGACGAGCAAGGGGCCCGCGGTGCAGGAGTTGCAGGCCCGGATCGGCATGTGCCAGGTGTTCGGCGGGGACGTGGCAGCCGGAGCGACGACGCTGAACGACTTGTACCGATCGTGCATCGGCGACCGCGGAGGCCAGCAGGCCGAGCGCCTGGTCAAGCGGCTGCCCTACATCCAGTCGCTCCCGCCGGATCAGCAGGCCACGGCCCTTCGGGCGGAGTACCGCATGACGATGGGCGACGCGGCCGGCCTGTCCGCGGAGTACCAATCCCTGGCGCAATCTGCGAGCGATCGCGACGTGCAGGACTTCGCCCGCGCCAGATCGTCACCGGCGATGCCTTCCAGAAGATCATGGCTGGGCAATTCGAGAGCGTGCCGCAGTACATCCGGGACAACCTGAACGTCTCCTCGCCCGAACTGAACTGGCAGACCGTGCTGAGCGTCGGGGATCTGCTGGACTTTGCCTCCGGGGCCAACACGGCTGACGTGGTGATGCAGAAGACGCAGAAGGTGGAGGACTTCGTGGACCGCTGGGTGAGCGATGTGCCGCCCCCGCCGGCGGACGTGCCGGAGTATCACCTTCTGCTGGCATCGCTGGATGAACACCGCCGGATGTACGCGAGCGTACCGGACAGCGGCTACGACCCGGCCAAGTACATCGAGGCGGGCCTGGCCCATCTCGATGAGGCGCTCCAGCACACGGATGCGGCGCCCTACCTGCGGCCGGAGATCCTGGCGCGCCAGGCCCAGATGAATCTCTCCGGCGGGAGGGTCAAGGTCGCCGACGGGATCGTACGGGAGCTGCTGTCGGACTACCCGCAACACCCGCTGCTGGCCGGCCTGTGCGAGAGGATGGGCATCGTCTGCGCCAACGGTGGGGACCTCGAGCACGCGGCGATGTGGCTGCTGCTGCTCAAGGAGCGATTCCCGGACTCGCCGGAGGCGGCGGCCGAGGCACCGGCCCTCGAGAAGATCCTGGGCCAGATGGCCACGCGCGTGGCCGAGCGAAGCGTGAGCCGTCAGCCGTCCGGGGGCAGTGTCGCACAGACCCAGCCGGCCAGGGGGCTGGCAGCCGCCGCATCCAAGCCTGCGAACACGGACGGGCTCGATCCGGCGAACAAGCCGGCGCAGGCGAAGGCGGGGGCCGCTCGAGGGGCCGGCGCAGACAGAGAGCGGGCGAGGCCGTCGCAGGCAGGCTGCGGCGCAGGCCGGCTCGCGGAGCAGCTGGGCGGCCGCGACCCTGGCCGGGCTGGTCTGCCTCACGTACGGGGGATATCGCCTCACACGAAGGCATCAACACGGAACTGCTTGACCGAGCGGGCCGAGACGTTCTGACGACCGGCAGGGAGACCCTGCAGGAAGGAGGGACAGAAGCAACGAAGAAGATCGTGATGTTTGGCAAAGACCAGTAACACCTATCCCCCCTGAGGAGGAATAACATGCGAACAAGATGGATGGTTTACTCCGTTGTACTCGCTGTCGCGGTGATCGGCCTTGGCACCGGCCGCGCGATGGCCGTCACTGGTGCCTTGCTGCAACAGGCATCGGTCGGAGAGGGCGTCGGCTCGCTGGAGTCCAACGGCAGCGAGGCGGAACTGCTCTTGAACAGTGATGCCGATCCCAAGGCGCAGGACAGCTGGATCATCTTCAGCTCCAGCGCCAGCGGCTGTCTGCTCAGCGCCTGCGTGAACTCGGGCTGCCTGGGCAGCGGTTGCGCGTTCAGCGGCTGCATCGGCAGCGCCTGCGGCGGCAGCGGCTGCTACTTCAGCGGCTGTGGCGTCAGCGCGTGCGGCGGCAGCGGTTGCACGCTCAGCGGGTGCGGCGGCAGCGCCTGCGGCGGCAGCATCTGCGGCGGCAGCGCCTGCGCCGGCAGCGTGTGCGCCGGGTCGCTGTGCTTCGGCAGCATCTGCGGCGGCAGCGGCTGTCTTGGCAGCGTCTGCGGCGGCAGCGCGTGCGGCGGGACCTATTGCGGCGCCAGCGTGTGCTACGGCAGCGGTTGCGGCGGATCGGTCTGTATCGCCAGCGATTGCGGCCTGAGCTACTGCTACGGCACCGGGTGCTCCGGCACCGCGTGCACGAGCTCGTGCTGCGCCATGCCCTCGAGCATGGAGACCAGCGCGGCGGTCACCTCCGCCACACTGAACGACGGCTGGCTGTCGACGGCCGTGTCGGTGCCCGGCCGCTACATGATCACCTACAAGGTCGCCTCGGGCCAGACCCAGAGCACGACGGTCGACCTGAACGCCGGGTCGGTCGCCCGGATCGCGATGCCGGAGGCAGTAGAAGTTGTAGCCATCGCCGGCTAGCGACGGCGCCCGCACGGTCATCGCAGTAACGGGCCCGTGCCAGCGGCCCGCTTCAGGCCGCTGGCACGGGCTTTGCCTGACGGTCGCACCGGGCGGTCCGGGCGCGACCGACAGAACTCCGCAAGATGCGACGCACACAAGTGCCGGAAGAAATCGTGATATCAAGCTAGACCCCTATTCTCAACGAGGAGAAACAACTTGCGAATGAACTGGATGACGTACTCTATCGTGCTGGCTGTCGCGGTGATCGGCCTGGGGACCGGCCGCGCCATGGCCGTCAGCGCCACCCTGCTGCAACAGGAGTCGGTAGGCGAAGGCGTCGGCTCGCTGGAATCCAACGGCAGCGAGGCGGAACTGCTCCTGAGCAGCGATGTCGATCCGAAGGCCCAGGACAGCTGGATCATCTTCAGCTTCAGCGCCAGCGGCTGCCTCCTGAGCGCCTGCGTGAGCTCAGGCTGCCTGGGCAGCGGCTGCTTCGGCAGCGGCTGCATCGGCAGCGCCTGCGGCGCCAGCACCTGCGTGTTCAGCGGTTGCGGCGCCAGTGCCTGCGCCGGCAGCGGTTGCGCCCTCAGCGGCTGCGGTGGCAGCGCCTGCGGCGTCAGCGTCTGCGGCGGCAGCGCGTGCTACGGCAGCGTGTGCGGCGGGTCGCTGTGCTACGGGAGCATCTGCGGCGGCAGCGGCTGCGTCGGCAGCGTGTGCGGCGGCAGCGTATGCCGCGCAAGCGTCTGCGGCGGCAGCGTGTGCTTCGGCAGCGGCTGCGCCGGGTCGGTCTGTATCGCCAGCGATTGCGGCCTGAGCTACTGCTACGGCACCGGATGTTCCGGGACGGCCTGCGCGAGCAGCTGCTGCGACGCGCCCGCGAGCATGGAGACCAGCGCAGCCGTGAGCAGCGCGCAGCTGAACGATGGCTGGCTGTCGACGACGGTGTCGGCGCCTGGCCGGTACACGATCACGTACAAGGTCGCCTCGGGCCAGACCCAGAGCACGACGGTGGACCTGAATGCCGGGTCGGTCGCCCGGATCGCGATGCCGGAAGCGGTGGAAATCGTGTCCATCGGCGGCTAGCAGTCGTTCCCGCACGACCGTGGCAGTATCGGGCCTGTGCCAGGGGCCCGCTTGGGTCCCTGGCGCGGCCTTTCCCTGAAGGTCGCGGCCGGCGGCTCTTCGGCGAAACGTTTCGATCCAGAGTCCGCAATACAAGGAGAGCAGATGTGACTACAACGTGCGTTGACACTTCCGCAACCAGCAGGGCTGTAGGCGCAGCCCTGCCGAAGCAGAATGCGATGGACGGCCCGCGGCAGGCAACGCCGCAGGCGGTCGCCATCCTGGTGTTCCTCATGATGCTGCTGGCCCACGATCTGGCCGGACTGGGATTCGCCCTGGCCAAGACCACGCTGCTGATGGCGCTGGCCGCGTATGGCGTGGCCCTGTCGCTGCGGGACTGGCGATCGCTGCGGGATCGCCCGCTCGATGCGGCGGCCGGTCTCTCCTGCGTGGCGGCCTTCGTGGTCACGGTCCTGGGCTGCCCCGGCGACCCGCTGGTGCAGGGGCTGGCGGTGCTGATGTACGCGGTGGGACTGCGCCTGCTGAATCGTCAGCAAAGCGCCGGCGATGCGAGGATCCACTGGGCCATCTGGGCCTACGTCGCGCTGGCCAGCGAGCTGTACCTGCTGTGCGACCGCAGGATGGGCATCGGCTGGCTGCTGATGGACCAGGCGTCGGTATGGCTGTCGTCGCTGGTGACGCCGGGGTTCGTGATGGCGGCGACGGCCTCGTACCTGAAGATCACCGTGCACGCGTGCCTGCTGGCGCTGGTGGTAAGCGCGGGGTCGATCCGGCTGCGGTGGCCCCGGATGGCGATGTACATCGCCGGGGCCTTCGGGCTCAATGCCCTGCTGCTGGCGGCGTGCCGGTGGGTGCCGGCCAGTGCCTGGCAGATCGATCTGGCGCATCCGAAGTCGACAACGAGCACTTCACCCCGTACGTGCCGATGCGGGCGCTTTTCTCGATGTTCGACGTGGGGTTGGTATACGGTCTCGCGCTGGTGGTGACACTGCGAGTCTGGCTGTTGTGCAGCCGCGAACCCGCGAGGAGCAACGGCGGCCAGGCACCGTCAGGCAAGCCGGCCGCAGCCATGGAAACGTCCTCATTTTCATGGCAGGGGATCAGAACCGGCACCTTCGGGCTGGCGGTGATGTGCCTTGCGGTGCTGGCCAGCCGGAGTTCGACGCCCTACATGCCGAAGGCCAAGGAATCGCCGCGGATCGGGTACTACATCGCCTGGGATGCCGGCGAACCCACGTACAAGCCCAGAGGGGGCTTCGGGATCGCCGGCACGGGGATGTACGGCCTGCTGCTGGACGACCTGAAGCGCCACGGTGCAACGATGGTCGATCTTCTTCCGCCGCCGGACCAGGAGGAGCTGGCCAACCCGGACCCGATGGGCCGAATGGCCAAGGAGATGGATCTGGACCGCGCCAGGAACCTGGACCTGATCGTGCTGATGGTCCGGTCGAAACGGTTCAGCCCCGAGGAGCTGCGGTTCCTGGAGAACTACCTGCGGGAGGGCGGGCAGATCCTGATGGTGGGCGATCACACCAACCTGGAGAACAACCAGACGGTGTTCAACCAGCTCGGCCAGCCGCACGGCATGACGCTGGAGTTCGACTCGGCGTTCTCGTTCACGCACTGGTGGGCCTACAACCTGCAGGCCAGTTCCCGGCTGCCCTTTGCGCCCGACAACGCCTTCGACTACGGCTGGGGCACGGGCGGGTCGATCAGCGTACGGCCGCCGGCCCGGCCCGTGCTCGTCAGCCGGTACGCCTTCGGCGACCTGGGCAACATCCTGAAGCGCTCCCGCAAGGAGGCGTTCCTGGGCGACTACACGTACCAGCACGGGGAGCGATTGGGCGACATGGTGCTGATGGCCGAGGCGCCGGTCGGCCGCGGTCGGCTGGTGACCTGCGGCGATTCCTCGTCCTTCCAGAACATCGCCTATGTGCGCAGCGGCTGGTTCGTGCGGCAGCTGATCGACCGGATGGTCGGCGGGGCCGGCGAGATACACGAGGCCCGAACCGCGTGGCGCGAGGGTGCGCTGGGGGTTCTGCTGCTCGCGGCCCTGTGCATCCCGGTCACGCGCAAGAGGGTCTGGGGACCAGGCGTGGTGGCAGCGTGTGTCCTGGCAACCCTTTGGGGGCTGCAGGGCGGCGCTGCGCAGGCGCAGCAGCCCGCCGGGCGATCCGTCCTGCTGGACCTGGGCACGCAGAAGATCAACCGGGACATGTTCGTGGCGGAGTCGTACCTGGGGCTTCCATTGAACCTGTACCGGCTGGGCTGCCCCGCGTACTGGGAGTACGAGATCTCGCCGGAGAGGCTTGCGGGAGCCGAGTGGGTGTTCCTGATCGCCCCGACCCGGCGGCTGAGCTCGTCGCAGTACGCGGTCCTGGACGACTACATGCGTAGCGGCGGCAAGCTCGTTGTCTGCGCCGGCTACGACGCGCAAGAGGCGGCTGGGGACCTGCTGAAGCGGTATGGCATGGCCATCACCGACACGCCGCTGGGCGGCGATGCGTTCCCGAACAAGGACGGGATCACACCGACGTTCGTAGAAGCCTGGCAGATCAGCGCGCCCGCCGATGCGCGTGCTGTACCGGCGGCTGTCGCAGCCGCTGATCGTCTACCGGACGGTGGGCTCCGGCGGCCTGCTGGTGGTCGGCGATTCGCAGTTCTTCTGCGACGCCAACCTCGAGCAGGAGAAGGCGTACCGCGTAGCCAACATCCTGTTCGTCAAGGGGCTGTTTGAGCGGATCCGGCGCGGGGACCTGGCCGAGATCAAGCAAGACGTTCTGACAGCCATTTGGGACGACTTCAACAAGACTATCCAGGGGTCAGGCATATGAAACGAACCGAACTACTCATCATCGTAACGGCGGGTCTGCTGGCATCGATCGCGTGGTTCCTGACGGACCTGTACAGCGAGGCCCAATACGCCCTGTTCTTCGGAGGATCGGTCCTGGTCGCGGCGGCGTGGATATGGCTGTCGCGGCGGACGCCGGCCGTGCTGATCGGCTGGAAGCAGCAGGTGCTGGTCGTGGCCGTCTCGGCGGTTGTCTACGGCTGCACGAGCGGCACGGACTCGCTCCGGTGGGCCGCCCTGCTGTGGGTGCCCTGGGCGGCCAGCTGGGGGTACCGCTGGGTCCGCGGCCGATCGGAAGCGGCGCTGCGGGCCGCCAGCGGGATCTGTGGCGTGCTCATCATCCTGAACCTCTTCGCCCTGGCCGAGAGCCTGTATACGGCGGGGCTGTGGTTCGTCTACGACACGCAGGTACTGGACACGCTGCTCTCGCCGGTGCTGTCGCTGGCGGGTATCGTGCACCAGCGGGCAAGCCAGTGGCTTGTGCTGTTCGACGGGCGCGGCTACACGCCGTTCCACTTCGGGCCGGAGCGGGCACACCTGATCTGGGCGATCCGCTACGTGCTCGGCTACTACGTACTTTACAGGCTGTATACCGGGACCGGGCCCGGGCTACGCGGGACGCTGCGGGCGGGTCTGCACGGCCTGCTCGGGTGCCTGGCGTGGATGATCGGGTCGCTGCTGGCCTTCAACTTTTCCAAGAACGCGTGTGTCTTCCTGAACCCGGTGCTGCTGATCGGGCTGCCGCTGGCGGGACTGGCGCTGCTGATCCCGTTTGTCAGCCGCAGCGTGCAGGCGGCCCGCGAGTCGGTGTACGTGGCAGGCGGGCGGTTCTCGCTCGGCCGGGGCCTTGCCATCGCCGCGGTGGTGCTGATCTGCGTCTTCTGCGGCTGGTATCCGTGGGGAGCCCCCAAGGCGAACACGGCGGTGCTGATCGACGACACGCACTCGAAATGGGAATGGTCGGACAAGCCGTTCGACTTCTCCGACGAAGGCATGAGCAAGCCGTCGGCGTACAGCTACACCAACTTCGTGGACTACCTGCGGCATTTCTATCCCGTCGACATCAACAAGGACAAGACCCTGGACCAGTGCGACCTGAGCAAGTACAGCGTCATCATCCTGAAGACCGCCACCAAGGAGTACTCGCCGCGGGAGGTCGCCTGCGTGCAGCGGTTCGTGCGAAACGGCGGAGGGCTGTGGCTGCACAGCGACCACACCGACCTGTTCGGCATGTCCTCGCACTTCAATGCGATACTGAAGGACGCGGGCATCCAGTTCAACCTGGACGACCAGGCAGCCTATGACGGAAGCCCGAGCCTGCACGTGCCGGCGACGACCTGGTTCGGACACCCCACGGTCGAGCGGGTCCGCAAATTCCAGTTCCTCACCTCGTGCACGCTGGCTCCGCAAAGCCTGCTGGTCGAGCCGGTCCTGGCTTCGCACAGGATCTTCTCGGAGAACGCGAGATACGGCCGGCCCGGATTCTTCGGGAACATGCTCCCCGACGGCAACGAACGGCTGGGGACGTTCCTGCAGGGCGCGGTCATGCCCTACGGCAAGGGACGAATCTCGCTCTTCTGCGACAGCACGGTGTTCTCCAACTTCGCGGCCTTCCAGGGCGACTACATGAAGTACGCCCTGGACACGGTCAGCTACCTGCAGCGGCTGAATACCGGCTGGCGACAGCTGGTCGGCGCCGCTGCAATGGCTGCGCTGGCTCTGGCGGCCGGCGTCGCACTGCAGGCGATGTGGCGCAGGCGCAGGCTCGAGCCGTTCGGCACGATCGCTTACGACATCGGCGCCGCCTTCGTGGCCGGCACGCTGCTGGTGGCAGCACTGAGCCACGGCGACCGGCCGGAGATCCGGTCGATCCAGCCGCTGCGCCCAATCGCCGTCGTATTGGAAAACGCGACCAATCGCGACGTGCTGACGGCCACGGCGGTGACAACGGAGATGAAGGACGTGGACTTCGGGGCGTTCATCATGGCGCTGCAGCGGGCCGGATACTTCCCGGAGGTCTGCCGCGACATCCAGGAGGCCCTGCGAACATCCAATCGCATCGTCGTGGTCAATCCCGACAGACAACCGTCGCAACGGGAGATGCAGACGCTGTACCACGCCGTCGGGATGCACGGCTATCGCGTAGTGGTCCTCGATTCGATCGGCAACCACGGCTCGACGGCCGATGAACTGCTGGCCGGATTCGGCATGCGGCGGACGCTTCGCGCAGGCGGCGTCGGCGGCCAGAGGGACGAAGCTGCCGCAGCTGGCCGGCGGCGACGACGGCCTTGCCTTCACGCTGGTCAGCATCGCCGACTTCATGCGATCGCCGGACATCCTGCCGACGCGGATCGACCCCCCGGTCGCCTGCAACGTCGCCAGCATGACGATCGAAGGCGGCGAGCCCGTGTACGTGGATGACGGCGGGAACGTCGTCTGCGCAAAGCGCCATACCCGTAGCGGCGGGGCCATCATGGCCTATCTCGACTCCGTCAACTTCTCCAGCCAGGCCATGGGCGGCGGCTTCATGCAGATCCTGACAGCCAGTCAGATCCAGCACGTGCGGGCCGTGGAGCAACTGCTCAAGGAGTTCGAGTCATGAGGCGGCTGGGCACATGGGGCATCCTGCTGGCGATGGCGGCCAGCGGGATATCATGCACCGAGCGGGGCGGCGGGGCATGGCCCTCGCCGCAGCTGATCGGCCGCGCCAACGAGCGGGCCGTCCGCATCCACGTGGTCAACCGGGCCGACCACGGCGGCGAGGGCTCCGAGGCCTCCGGCAGCGGGTGCATCGTCGCGCCCGGCGGGTGGATCCTCACCAACTACCACGTGATCGCCCATGCCGCGCGGGTCCGCGTGTACTGCCAGGAGGGCAAAGCGATACCGGCGGAGGTGGTCGCCATCGATCCCCTGGTGGACCTGGCTGTCCTGCGAGCCGCGGGATTGACGCAGGCCGCGGGCGACGAGGTCGCCTGGTGCCGCCAGGTGAGCGTCGGCACGCCCGTGGTCTGCTGCGGCTCGCCGCTGCAGTCTGCACAACACCACCTCGTTCGGGCGGATCACGGCCGTCGAACGGAAGATGCCGGACCGCTGGGTCCGCTTCCTGCAGACGGACTGCGTGGCTTCCCGCGGGGCCAGCGGGGCGGCGTTGCACGACGACCGCGGCCGCATCGTGGGCCTGCTGACCCGCCAGGCGATGGACAACCCCAACATCGGCTTTGTCGTGCCGGCGGCGTATTGTCAGGAGATGCTGCGGCGGGCGATGGCCGGCGAGGCGCCGTACTGCAGCTGGACGGGCCTGGAGATGGCGCAGCGCCGCCGCGACGGCAGCCGTGCCGACGAACTGGTCGTCACGCGAGTGCCCGAGGACTCGCCGGCCCGGCAGGCGGGACTGCGCTGGCAGCGTGGTCCGCAAGATCGACGGCCAGGACCCGCTTGCGGGCCACGACTGGCGCTACCTGGTGTACACACACGCTCGCGGCCGGCCGTTGCGACTGGAGACAGACTGACGGGCCGACGGGCCGGCGCGAGTATGCCATCGAACCCACGTTCGTCCCCTACACATTCCCCTACGAGTTCGCGGTGCCGGACAAGGGCGTGAAGGTCCGGTATACGAACCCGTACGATCAGGCCGCTACGGCTGCGAGCCCGTCGGGCCCGAAGCTGCTGGTGACCGAAGTGTTGGATCCGGCTCGTGCCAAGGGGCGGACCGTGGGGGACTTCCTCGATTGTTCGGAGGTGCAACATGAGTAGACACACTTGCGCCATCGTCTGGCTCGCAGGCCTGATGGGCCTCGTGCAAATGGGAACTGCATGCCTGGCCGCACAGGAGCCGGCGGTTGACATCCGGCCGTTCCTCGTGCCGGTCCGGGCGACCGGGGCCGTTACCATCGGCGACAAAGTGCTGCACCCGGCTGGGACGTTGAGCGGGATCGTTGTCGGCGACGGGACACTCGTGCTCTGCCCGTCGTTCCTGCAGCAGGCCCTCGTGCCGATCCCCCAGACCCCGCGCCTGGGCCACGTGGCCTACCGCGCCGTCCTCGGCGGGCGCGAAGTGGACGCGCAGCCGGTCTACATCGGACCGGACCTGATGCTCCTGAAGATACCGGCCAAGGCGCCGACAGCTGCGCTGCGGCCGGACATGCTCAAATCCGGCCCGCCCACGGGCAAGCGGGTGATCCTCGCCCGGGCCGCGGCGGAAGGACTGAGGCTGGCGTACGCCCAGCCGGCCCCGGCGCTGTACGAGGAGGAGGACTCGCGCCGGCTGCGGATCCCGGCCTGTCCCCTGCCAGGCGATTGGCTGGGCGCGATCTGCCTGGAGGAGGACGGGTCCGGGATCCTGGGCCTCCTGACGGACTTCCGCCCGGACCCGACCGACAACCCCATCTACTGCCTGCACCTCAACAACGTCAGCATGGCGGCCTGTCCGGACGCGATAGTCACGCGGATGGACCCGCGGGACCTGCAGACGCTGGTGCGAAACTATGCCGCCCTGGAACTCTCCAGGCTCGCCTGGATGGGTGTCCGATACGCATTCGCCGCGGACGCGGCCGGCTCGCCGGAGGTCGTGGCAGTCGCGCAGCAAAGCCTGGCGGAACGGGCCGGCATCCTGCCCGGAGATCGGATCGTGGAGGCGAACGGAGAACCTCCCGCCAGCGGCACGAACGGCGAACTCATGCTGTTTGCCACGGCGGGCGTCGACGGGCCCGTCCGGCTCAAGGTCCGCCGCGAAGGACAGGTAAAGGAATACAAGGTGGACCTGCCCGAACCGGAGGCGAGTCGGCCGTGGCGGGCGGAGGAACTCGACTGTGTCCTCGAGCGGGCCTGGCCGCCGGACGGCGTGGGCTTTCGCGTCCGCGACATCGGTAGTGATGGCCAGCTGCAGGTGCCGGGGCTCCGGATCGCGGATGTGATCGTCCGCATCGACGGGCAAGCGTTCAAGGACGCCGACCATCTGAAGCAGGCGGCTGAAGTCCCTGCACGGCGATTTCGACGTGCGGGTCTATCGAGGCAAAGAGCAGGTCATTCTGACCGGGAGAAAATCATGAACGCGTGCATTCGCATCCTTGCGATAACGGTTGTGCTGATGACGACAGGCGTGACTGCGGCAGCCGGGAAGACGGAGAGCATCGGCCTTGAAGAGTTCCTGCCGCTGCTCGAACAGCGGGATACGGTCTCTCCCGCAACGCCGCGACGGTACCTGTGCGAATTGACGCAGCAGTCGGCCAGCGAGCAGCCGGTCCGTCTGCTCGCGGAGGTGCGGCCGGAGGACGGAGTAGTCAGCCTGTACTCGTATGACGGCCTGACCCCCGGAGCAGCAGCGACCCAGCCGGCGACCGACAAGGCCGATCCCGAGGAGCCGCTGTTCCGCAAAACGATGGAGTTTCACTACGGCGCAGCCGGGGCGGTGCTGCGCGACGCGGCCTCGCAGATCGAAGCCCACTACCCGAATCTGCCCCTGGAGCGACTGCTGGCACCGACGCGAGCCTGGCTCACGGCGCTGCTCAAGGCGCACCCCTCATCCGTCACGATCCGAAAGCCGGTTTCGGAAGATGCCGAGCAAACCTACGCGATCACAATCGAGGATATGTTGATGGCCAACGATCTTCAGTCCGGGGTCGTGCGGATCTGGGTCGATGCCAAGGACCTGGTCGTCACCCACATGGCGTTCCTGTACCGGCCCAGGGTGCGCGGCCAGAGCGAACCCGACCACAGGCAGTCCATCGTGAAGATGCACATGAAGTTCACGTGGCGGCCAGCCATGGACACCATCGCGTGCAAGCCGGAGGCGGACACTCGATACCAGCGGCTGGACGTTCTCGCTGCGACGGTAAGTGTCAACGCCCCGCCGACCCAAGGGCCCGGACGACGGCAGTCACGTCTCCGGGCTCGTGGGCGGCGGTCAGGCTGATCCGAAGCCGCGCCGAACCCGCGGGCACGGCCGGCGGGCGGATCGCCGGGGCGAAGATGCCTTGTTCCAGCAGGTGGTCGGCCAGGCGCAAGGATTCGTCGGCCTGGCCGACCACCACTGGAACGATCTGCGTCTGCGAGCCAGCCGTATCCCAACCCGCGGCTGTCAGATGTGTGCGGGAGCTGCGAGCCAGATCCAAGACCTTCCCGCGGCGCCAAGGCTCGGACTCGACGATCCCCAGGGCGCAAAGAGCGGCGCCGCAGGCGGCAGCCGGCAGGGCGGTCGTAAAGATGAAGGGCCGGGCGTGGTTGACGAGGCTCTCGATCAGGACAGCCGGCCCGGCGATGAAACCGCCGAGCCCGCCGAGGGCCTTGCTGAGCGTGCCGACGGTCACGTCGACGTCGGCCTCGACGGATTGCAGTTCCGCGACTCCCCGGCCGGATGGCCCCAGCACGCCTGTGGCATGGGCCTCATCCACGATGAGGATCGCATCGTACCGCGCCTTGAGGGCGACCAGCCGGCGCAGATCGGCCAGGTCGCCATCCATGCTGAAGACGGTATCGGTGACGATGACGCGGCGGCGCGCCCTCGCGTAACGCCGCAGCAGGCGTTCGAGCTTGTCGTAGTTGCGGTGAGGAAAGACGCGGACGTCGGCCCCGCAAGAGTCGGCTGCATCGATGATGCTGGCATGGTTGAGCTTGTCCAGAAGGATCGCATCCCCGCCGGCTGCCAGGGCACGAACCGCGGCGAGATTGGCCATATACCCGGTCGGCAGGACTAGGGCTGCCTCCGTGCGCTTGAAGGCGGCCAGGGCGCGTTCGAGCTCGGCGTGAAGGCTCGTGTGGCCGCAGATCAGGCGGCTCCCGCCACTACCCCATCCGAAGCGGCCGAGGGCATCGGCGACGGCCTGCGCGAGGCGAGGATCGGCTGCCAGACCCAGATAGTCGTTGCTGGCCAGGTTCAGCACGTCGCGGCGTCCCTCGCGTGTGAGCGTACGGCCCATGCCGGAATCGACGCTACGGAGGCGGCGATGCATGCCGCGGGTCCGCAGATCGTCCAGGTCCTGGCGGAAGACATGATGCCAGGACGGCAGGGCGCCGGGCAACCCCGGAACCTCGTTGGTGGTACCGGCTTGAGCCGGGCCTGGCGAGGTGTACGCCTCCTCGCAGGCCCCGCGAAGGTCAGGCCCCAGCGAGGCCAGCATCTTGCGGTTCGACCCGATCAGGTCGGGCATGGACAGCAGACTCTTCGAGGGGAATCCAGCGAACCTCCGCGACCTCCAGCGGGTTGGGCTCAAAGGCATCCTCGTTGCCGGTCACAAAGTACCAGTACAGAGGGAAGCGACCCGCTGCGTTGGCGATCTCGACCGAACCGACCTTCCGGACAGGCTCGACGGAGGTGCCGAGCTCCTCGCGCCACTCGCGCTTCAGGGCGGTGATCTCGTCCTCGCCGGCCTCGATACCGCCCCCGGGGAAGCACCAGAGTCCCGGGAACGGGATGCCGACGGAGCGGCGGGTCATGAGGATCCGGCCGTCGCGGTACCAGATGCCCGTCACACCCCCACCCCCGCTCGGAATGCGGTCGGCGGCCGAGGGCCCGGACTGCGGAGTAGGTTGACGGTTCTCCAGGGTCACGTTTTGGCCGTTACGGTGTGTGCAAGAAAAGTCCAGAATCAGGGGGCCACGGTCCTGTGGACGCGGCGCCGTCGCCGCCGACCAAGGCCGTGCAAGTGCGGAGCTATGGTTGCACAGTCCCTTACCGCGGCGCGGCTTGCGGCTTGCCGGAAGACCGCATGACCTCGAGGTTGTGGCCGACAAAGTACAGGAACTGCGTCTGGCTGAGGATCGGCACCATCAGGGACTTGGCCTCGCTCTCGAGCGCCTCGAACCCGTTGTACGCCTTGAGGGCTTCCTCGTGGCGCTGCTTGTCGATCGGCGAGGCGCTGGCCGGCGGGGCGACCGGCTGGGCCGGCCCCAGCCCCAGCACGGCAAAGTCCGTGCCCGTGTCGATCTTCGTGACGACCTCGCCGCCCCACTCGTTGATCATGGCCTTGATGCGGTCGGCGCCAGCCGCGGTTGCCACACCCGTGTTGTCCACGTCAAAGCGTCCGGCCACGACAAACGTGTGCTTGCGGGTCCTGGAGTAGACGGCATTGGCGATCAGGTCGCCTTCCAGCACGGGCTGGTTGCGGCTGCGTTCGACGATCTTGGCGGCTGAGACGTCATCGTAGACCGAGCTGATCTCGACGATAGCCTTGCCCTTGCCGCTCGTGGGAATGCCCTCGCCGGCGTTGTAGACCGCAAAGGTCATGCCCAGGGTCACGCGGTCCTTGGCCCCGAGGTCCACGTAGACGAACTGGTCGCCGGGCAGGGCGCGGATAATCTTGCCGTCGACCTCCTTGGCGGCCGCGTACACATCCGGGCCCGACTCGCCCTTAAGGTTCCCGCAGCTTGGTCAGGGCATCGTTGAGGTGGTTGCGCATCTTGGTGAGTTCCTGCCCCTTCTCTTCGAGCTCGGCGCGGTGACGGTCGTTGGCCTTGCTGAGCTGCTCCTCGGCCTTGGTCGCGTTGCCCTTGAGGCTCTCGACCTCGGCATCCTTGGCCTTCTGGTAGCTCTCGAGCTGCGCCGTCGTGGCCTTGAGCTGCGACTCGATGTCAGCCACGGCCTGGGAGAAGTTCTGCTTCGCCTGGTCGCGGGCCCGGGTCAGATCGGTGATCTGGACCTGCGCGGCCTTGAGGTTGTTCTCGGCCTGCGTGCGGCGGTCGCGTTCCTTGCCCAGCGAATCAGCCAGGTTACCTACGGCTGCCACCAGCGGCATCTGGCCGGCCGGATCGAAGTCCTTGGCGCTATCGATCCGCCCCGCATCGCGGATCGCGGCGTAGCGGTCGGCGATCTGGCGCTGCACGGACGGGAGGTCATCGGCCTCCGAGCCGGTGATCCACTTGGCCATGCCGCGACGTTCCTCGGCAACGCGGCCGAGCACGGTCTGCGGGGGCTTGGCCAGGCCCTGGTACTGGCCGACCTCCATGGAGGCTGGCTACCTTGTCGAGGTTGCGGACGGCATCGCTGCGGTCCTGGTCGAGCTTGCTCCAGCCGGTGTACAGGATGACCAGGGCAATCCAGCTGACGACGGCCAGCACCACGAATACGACCAGGGCGATATGGACACCGGTAAACGCGCCACCCCGCTGAGGCCTGATCCCTGCCATAGGGCCGACTCCTCGTCTGTAATACCACGCACTTAGGAATGCGGACGGCCTCCAAGCAGGTTGCCGCGTGGTCGGCCTCCGCCAGACGGTAACTGTACGCGGCAGCACGGCTTAGAGACACCGCTCGAAACTGTGGGCAGTATCCTGATTGTGACTGGCATTGTCAAGGTGTCGCCGGCTGGGGCACAAGGGAGCGATCCAGCGCCCCGGCCGAAGCTGCAACTGCGGGGCAGCATGAGATTTATCGCGTTGTGGCCGACGCCGCGATGCCCTATGATTGCCGCTTGCACGCGGCAGCAAGCCGCCTCCACCTTTGGAGAAGCCATGACCAACGGAACAATTCTGGACGGCAAGATGTTACTGCTCCAGCAGCAGCTGCTGAAGCTCGGGCGGATCCTGATCGCCTACAGCGGCGGAGTGGATTCGACGTTCCTGCTGAAGGTGGCTGTGGAGACGCTGGGGCGGAAAAACGTACTGGCGGTGATCTCGACGGGGCCGGTGCTGCCGCGGGCGGAACTGGACCTGGCCCGCCAGCTGGCACAGCAGATCGGTGCGGACTTGCTGGAAATTGAGACATCGGAGATGGATAATGCGAAATTCCGCGCCAACCCCATCGACCGGTGCTTCCATTGTAAGTCCATTCTCTTTGAGCACTTGGAACCGATTGCCGCCAAGTACAACATGCGGGCCATCCTCACCGGGCTGAATGTCGACGACCTGGGCGACTATCGGCCAGGCATCCAGGCGGCGCGGAAGTTCGGCGTGGTGGAGCCGATGGCAGCCGCCGGCCTGACCAAGAACGACATCCGGCAGCTCTCGAAGCGCTACGGGCTGCCGACGGCGGACAAGCCGGCCTCGCCGTGCCTGGCCAGCCGGATCCCGTACGGCGAACCGGTGACCTCGGAGAAGCTCAGACAGATCGAGGAGGGCGAGACGTTCCTGCGGGGGTTGGGGCTGCGGGACTGCCGGCTGCGGCACCACGGCAACCTGGCCAGGCTGGAGATCCCGTGCGAACGGATCGCGGAGTTCGCCCAACCCGGAACGCGCGACAAGATCGTCAAGCGCCTCAAGGAGCTCGGCTTCACGTTCGTCGCTCTGGACCTGCAGGGCTTCCGCAGCGGCGGGCTCAACGAGGTGCTCAAGGGCAAGCAGACGGGTAACGGGTAACGGGTCGCGGGTAACAAAGGGGAGCAGCGGGGAGCTTCGCAATAGCGACGCCGGGCCGCGGCGGCGCGTGCGCCTGCGTCTCGCAAGTCTGTAGCCAGTCGGCGGCATCCCGATTACCATCACATCCGATCCACAAGGGTGATCTCTTGTGAGTGTTCGTGCGCGCGTGCGCCAATGGAGCAAATGATGAGTCTTGCATCCCGGATCGCGGTGCTTGCAGCGGTGAGCGCAATACTGGCTGGGTGGGCGGGCGTGGCGGCGGGCAAGCCCGCGAAGCCGACCACGCAACGGGCGAAGACGCAGCCGGCTGCGACGCGGGCCGCGGCCAGTGAGCCGGCCGGGCTCAAGGTCCATCGCCAGCAGGTCAGCGATTCGCCCCGGCAGTACGTGCTGCGGATGGGCGGGACCGTGGACGGCCTGAACACCCGCGGCCCCGTCGGCTACCGCGTCTTCGACCAGACCTTCGAGCCGAACGTCGAGGTCAGCATCACCAACACGGGAACGGACGTGGTCAAGAACCCGCGGCTGCGGATCGACGGGCGGGGCGGCTGGCGGAACATCCAGGAGATGGTCGCGGAGTTGGCGGCAGGGCTCAAGACCGATGCCGAGAAAGCTCGGGCAGCCTTCGAGTTCGAGCGCAAGCACCGGTTCCACTGCAGCAGCTACGACGCCGAGGTCCGTGACGCGGTCAAGGCCCTGAACGGCTACGGCTACACGCTGTGCTTCGACGACTCCAAGTGCCTGGCGCAGCTCTGGCAGGCGATGGGCCTGCAGACCCGCCGGGGCTGGCCGTACGGGCACAGTGTGACCGAGGTCCTCTACGACGACGCCTGGCACATGATGGACGGCGACGAGCACTGCATCTACCTGCTGCGGGACAACCGCGCGATCGCCGGCGAGGAGCAGTTCGTGCAAGACCCGGACCTCGTCAAGCGGACGCACTCGTACGGCCCGCTGCAGCGCGACAGCCGGATGACCGACGAGGGCGGGGCGGGGCTGTTCTACTATGACGGTCCGCGGGACGGCTCGTGGCCGGAGACGTCCTCGCACACGATGGACTTCGACCTGCGGCCCAGCGAGAAGATCGCCTGGCGGTGGGAGTACACCGGGCGCTACCACGGGTTCGAGGACATCGGCATGTGGCCGGGGGCGAACACGAGGATCTGCAACGGATACCTCGAGTACGCACCGAACATGGACGACCCCGACCATAAGAAGAGACTGGTGCTGGCCGAACTGCCCATCGAGAACGGAGCCAAGCAGCTGGTGACGGTGCCGGTCAAGTCGGCCTGGCCGATCGTGGGTGGGTGGCTGGAGGTCAAGGCCAACAAGCCAGCCGTGCTCAAGCAGGTAATGATCCTCAAGAACCGCGGGCAGGAGGCGGTGTCGATCTGGCAAGGCCAGGAGAACGTCGGCGATGGGGAGCCGATCCGGGTAGACCTGGACAGCCAGTTCCCGCCGTCGTCGCCGGCCTGCTACGAATACCTGCTGCAGTTCATCGTGGTGCGCGACAACAACGCCTGCGACTGCCCCGAACAGCCGGACCCGACGAAGGCGTTCACACTGCACAACACACTGCAGATGGCGTGGCTGTCGATGCCGTCGCTGGCATGCGGCGAAAACCACGTCTCCTACGCCGATGACAGCCAGAGCCGGCAGGTACGCATCGAGCACAAGTGGCTGGAGCGCGATGATTCCGCGCCGCCGGCCGCTCCCCCTGCCCCGCGCCACCCCAAGGACGGCGCGACCGTGAGCGGCACGAAGTTCACGTTCGAGTGGGAGCCGCCAGCCGACGGGCAGAAGATCGCGGACTACTGGTTCGAGCTGTCGGACCGGGCGGACATGCGGTGGCCGCTCTCGCCGAACTTCGAGAAGCTCATCGGCAAGACCCGGCAGGCGGGCACGGCGTCGTACGAGGTGCCGTACGAAGGACTCCTGAACCCGGGGCAGACGTACTACTGGCGCGTGCGGGCCCGTAGCGAAAAGGGCGTCTGGGGACCATGGAGCCAGGTATGGTCGTTTGCAGCCAAGGCCCCTGCCCCGCCCGTCAACGTGAAGATGGACTGGAACAAGGACAAGCGGGCGCTGACGCTCCGCTGGGAGGAGAACCCGCAGGGAGACCGGCCGGCCAGGTACGTCCTGTACGGCAGCGATGAGAAGGGGTTCACAGCCAGCGACGAAGCATACGAAGTCAACGTGGGCACGGAGGCCGGCAAGACGTTTCCGGCCAATCGCATCGCGGAAACGCGGGAAACGTCCTATGTGATCTTCGCGGGCACTTCGCAGCCCTCCGGGACACAACCTGCGACATTGCAGCCCGCGGCGTCGCAGCCGGCCACCGGGATTGATGCAAAGATGTTCTACCGGGTTGTGGCGGTCGCCGCGGACGGCACGCGGAGCGGCCCGTCGGACTATGCCCGGGCGCAGGGACCGATCATCATCACAGCGGCGCCGGCAAAGATCCCGTACGGCCCGCCGACGGTGATCCCGATGAAGGCCCTGGCATCGGCCGGCAACCTGCGGAGCCGCGCGCTGGAGGGCAAGAGCTACCAGGCGGAGTTCGGACTCAACGCGGACGAGCTGCGCTGGTCGATCCACAGCGACGTGCATGCCGAGATCGACCCGAAGACCGGCGTCGTCCGCATCCAGCCGTCCATCTGGGACCTGGGGCCGGCGGAGTTCATCGTCATCTGCCGCAACCAGCGGGGGGAGCAGGATGCGTACCGGTTCACGGTGGAGGTCGTTGCCGGCAATCAGTAGGCCGCTATCCGTCGCCAATCGCCATCCGGATCGTGCGCGTCTGACCAGGTAAGGCCTCCGACCGGAGTCAGTCGGCCTCTCCATCGCCCTTTTTGCTTGACCTCCCAGTCAACCGGATGCATAATGGCGTTTATGGGCGTCTGAAGACTGGCTGGCCGCGACCTTCTGCGCCCGTCAATCGCTCGTGGACTCATGCCTGGCGTCGGAACTGGTGGGCATTCGCCCACAAGTCGCCAGCCGCGTAGGTCCCGCGCAGATCAGGGAAGGGAGCCGAAGGCATGGTCCGCCACGCCGCACGCCTCGCGTACGCAAACGTCGATTCGCGTCCTTCGTCGGCAGCGCAACCCCCCGGCATGGTTCAGCGGACTGCCCGTCCCTGTCTCCTGGCCGCGATCATCGCGCTATTGTCCTTCGCCCAGATGAGCCAGGCGGCGCCCGTCAGCGCCGCACATGCCCGCAAGATCACCCAGGGCTGGCTCCGGCTCGAGGCCAAGCCCATGGGGGCCGACCTCGGGGCCAAGGTTGACCACGTCGAGACCTTCACCGATGGCCAGGGACAGCCTCTTTACTACGTCGTCTATCTTGATCCGACCGGTTTCCTGATCGTCTCGGCTGACGATGATGTCGAACCGATCATTGCGTTCGTCAACGGTGACCGGTACGACCCCACGCCGGACAACCCGCTGTGGCAGATGATCGAGAGCGAGGTGCCCGCCCGTGTTGCCGCGGCCCGCGCGCCAACCGTTCCGCTGGGTGCCGGCCCGGCGCCGCTCGGCCAGGTGAAAAAGTCGGCCGAGCCCAAGGCGAAATGGCAGCGCCTGGCGGCTGCCCAGGACGCCCCGCCTTCGGATAGCCTGCCGCCGCCCACGGGGACGGGCTCGATCTCCGATGTTCGAGTGGCCCCGCTGACCCAGAGTCACTGGGACCAGAGCACCGTATGCAACCAGTACTGCTACAACCTGTACACACCCAGATACTACGTTTGCGGTTGCACGGCCACGGCGTTTTCGCAGCTCCTGCGGTTCTACCAGTTCCCCACGGCTGGCATCGGCGCCAACGCCAGCACCATCTACGTCGACGGCGTCTCCCAAACGGCGTACACCCGCGGCGGCGACGGAGCAGGCGGCCCCTACGACTGGAACCAGATGCCCCTGGTACCCGACTGCAGCACCACGGGCGCCCAGCGGCAGGCCATCGGCGCCCTCACCTACGACGCGGGCGTCCTGGTACACATGCAGTATGCCAGCAGCGGCTCGGGCGCCTATGTCCACGACTGCACCTATGCCCTGCGGGTGCGCTCGGCTACGGCAATGCCATCACCGGCTGGGCCAATGCCGATCCGCAGCGCAGCACGATGCTCAACACAAGCCTCGATGCCGGCCATCCGTGCCTGCTGGCCATATACAACGACACGGTGGGTCATGCCGTAGTGGTCGATGGCTACGGCTATAACCTGGGCACGCTCTATCATCACCTCAACATGGGTTGGAGCGGCGGCTCGGACGCCTATTACAACCTGCCCAACATCGACTGCAGCTACTACTTCTATTACATCACGGAGTGTGTCTACAACGTCTTCACGACGGGCACCGGCGAGATCATCAGCGGGCGCGTCACCGACCAGATCGGCCGCCCCGTCCCGGGCGCCACGGTAACAGTGGAGCAGTTGGGCGGCAGTACCTGGACCGTCACGGCCAACAGCAAGGGGATGTACGTCATCCCCCAAGTTCCGTCGGGCACCGGTTTTGTCCTGACCCCCAGCGCAGCCGAGCTACACGTTCGCGAGCCAGACCTTCACCACCGGCACGTCCGCGGACTACGGCACAACCGGCAACATCTGGACCGACCTGGCCGGCACCGCCGACTGGCCGGAGTTGTGGGTGACCCCGGCCACCGGGATGACCAGCACGGGCCTGCTGATCGGCGGTCCCATCACACCAGACAGTGTCACCTACACCCTCAGCAACGTCGGCGGGCAACCGCTGGATTGGACGGCAGGGAACACCAATAGCCTGGCTGACACTCTCCAAGACCGCCGGTACGCTGGCCCCGGGCGACACCGACACGGTCGTCGTTTCGATCAACAGCGGGGTCTATGCCCTTCCCGGCGGCACGTACAGCGACACGATCACCTTCACGAACACCACCAGCAGTGACGGCAACACAACCCGGCCGATCGCCCTGAACATGCCGATTGCCCCGGCCCCGATCACGACCCTGGCCGTGGCGGCGACCGATTCGGCCACGATCGATCTGACTTGGACGGCTGTCGGGGAAGACGGCACCGTGGGTACGGCCACCAGTTACGACCTGCGCTACAGCATGTCGCCCATCACCGCGGGCAGGCTTCGGGGCGGCTACCCAGGTAGCGGGTACCCCGACCCCCAAAGCAGCCGGCACCCTCGAGCAATTCCGGGTCCTGAACTTGACCCCCAGCACGATGTACTACTTTGCCATCAAGGCCAGGGACGCAGCCGGCAACTTCGGCGACATCTCGAATGTCGTTTCGGCCGCCACGCTGCCGCCGGACGTGACGCCGCCGGCCTGGGTGGGCAACCTGACCGCCAAGCCCTCCGCCACCAGTGGCGCGGTGGACCTCGCCTGGACCGCCACGGGGGACGATGGCCGCGTCCGCACGGCCAGCAGCTACGACGTGCGCTACAGCACGAGTAGCCCCATCCGCTGTGACGACGGGGGCACCACCTGGAACGCGGCGACACGGGTGACCGGTGTGCCGGCGCCGAAGGCGCCGGGCTCGGCGGAAACCTTTACACTCAGCGGCCTGACCCCGGGCACGACGTACTACTTCGCCCTGAAGGTGGCGGATGAAGTGCCGAACGTGAGCGAGGTCAGCAACTGCGCCTCGTGCAAGTCATCCTACATGGGCGAGAAGACGTTGCAGACGGGACTGAACGGATATACGGGCTGTCACGACTCGTACATCTACGGAGGCGCCCCCACCGCCAACTACGGCACCACCAACCGCATGTCGATCAATGGCTTCAGCGACTTGGGGACCCTCGCCCTGATGCGCTGTGTCGTGAAGTTCGACACATCGAGCATTCCAGCCGGCGTCCAGTTGACCCATGCCACGCTTTCGCTATACAGCTATGACCCGTCACAGGTGAAGGGCAACACCGGCTTCTACGGCGCCTACCCCCTGACCCGGGACTGGACCGACACGCAGGTCACCTGGAACATCGCCAAGACGGGCACCAACTGGACCACGACCGGCGGCGACTTCCCCGCTGTGCCCGACGGCACCAGCCCCAAGCAGTCCGTCGCGGCTGTCTGGTACCCGTTTGACGTAACGGCCCGCGTGCAGGCGTGGGCGGCCAGCCCGGCGAGCAACTTCGGCTGGCTGATCAAGTGCACCGACGAGTCGCTGCACAACCAGGATCGCTTCTATACGAGCGAGTCGACCCTGACGACACTGCGGCCGAAGCTGGTGGTCAGTGACCTGCCCCCGGTGATTCCAGGCGACATCAATGCCGACGGCGGGGTGGATGTGATCGACCTGCTGACGTTCGTGGACAGTTTCGGCGCGACCCTCGGCGCCGATCGCAACTATGATCCACGCTGCGACTTCGACGGCGACGGCACGGTGGACGTCATCGACCTGCTGACCTTGGTCGGGTACTGGCCGCAATAAAGGGAACAGGCTACCGGGGACAGGTCCTCGGGCTGCTGTTCTCCGCATCGTCGGCGCCTTTGCGGTGCAGTCCGCCGCGGCCCTTACCAGGCCGCGTCCCCGCGCCGCCTGTCCCCGCCGATTGACAACCGCCGCCTGGCTACTAGGATACATCGCTGTCGCCGAAGTGGCGGAATGGCAGACGCGCGGGTTTCAAAAACCCGTGGGTGTAATGCCCGTGAGGGTTCAAGTCCCTCCTTCGGCAGTCCAGAAGCCGTTTCAGAACCACGAAGATCACGAAGACCACGAAGTACAAAGGGTTACCGGCACTGATCTCTTCGTGTCCTTCGTGCCCTTCGTGGTGCAATCCATGTTCTGAAATCGCTTCTACCCATTGGTGATCGAATGAGCTTGCATGTCCTCCGACTGCCGCCATTGCTGTCCCCCGCCCAGTGCCAGCGAATCCACGAGGAGGCCGTCGGCCTGATCGAACGGGTCGGCATCCTCGTCCGCGACGCGGACCTTCGCGAGAGACTGACCGGCATGGCCGGGGTGCGGATATGCGCCGCCCGGGCGTGCATCGAGCGGCGCCTTGTCGAGAAGATGATCGCCGAACACCGGGACCGGATGGCGCGACAGCGCCGCCCATGACCAACCAGGGGCAGGCGCCCAAGGGCAGCGATCAGGCCGACGGGATCGTCCTGTCCGCCGGCACGCATGCCCGCTGGTGGCACGATCCCGACACCGACCGGGTCCGACCCAGCGTGCTGGCCGACCAGGTAACCGCCGCCAGGCTCATCTACGGCCTGCGGAACCAGCGGGTAACGGGCAGCACGAGCGGGGCAGCCACTGACCTGCCCGAGCCGCTGCAATCCGTGACGCAGACATACGTGGCGCTGCGATACGCGGGCCGGCCGATCTACTCATCCATCGGCTCGGTCGAGGAGATGGGAATCATCCTGGACCTGTTCGAGGCGGCGGGCAGGCCGTGCCAGATGCCGATGCACCTGATCAGCCCGCTGCGATTCGAGGGGCAGGAACTGGAGATCATCCTCGCCCACAAGGGGCGGCTCTCCGGCGTACACGTCGGCAACATGCCGATCTGCGGGGCCTCGGCGCCGGTGTTCCTGCCGGGCGGGCTGGTGGTTCTCAGCGGCCGAAGTGCTGGCTGGGTACACGCTGATGCGCCTGCTGTTCACCGACATGGCGGTGAGCTTCTCGCTGGGGCTGCACTGCATGGACTTCCGGCGCGGCGGGATGGTCTACGGCACGCCCGAGCACAACCTGGCGGACCTGGCGCGGATGGACCTGAACCGCCACTACGGCGTGCCGGTGGTCGGCTCGCGGAGCATCCGCAGCATGGCCAAGAAGCCGGGCCCGCAAGCGTCGGCGGAGAGGGCCGCCAGCGCCGTGGTCGGCGCCCTGGCTGGCTCGAAGGTGTTCTACGGCGCCGGGCTGCTCAGCCTGGACGAGTCTGTTCAGCCCGCTGCAGCTGGTGATCGATTGCGAGATCCGCGACTATGCCCAACGGCTGGCGGCGGGCTTCGAGTTCAGCGACGAGACGCTGGCGGTGCCGGTGATCGAGGACGCGCTCAAGGAGGAAAGCAACTTCCTGATCCAGGAGCAGACGCTGACGCAGTATCAGCGGATGTACTGGATGCCGCGGCTGTTCGACTACGGCATGATGGGCGGGCACCTGACGGGCCAGACCAAGGACGCGGTCGAGGCGGCCCGCGAGGTCATGAAGCAGGCTATCGCCGGGTACGACTTCGCCCTCCCGGAGGACGTGCGGCGCAAGATCGACGCGGTGTACGAGAAGCAGTGCGAACGATACGGCCTGCGCCTGCGCCGGATGCTGCCGGGGTGAACAAGAACGGGTAACGGGTGACGGGTTCTCGGGGCTCGGGAACCCGAGATTGAGTATCGAGTTTCAAGGGGTAGTTGGACGCATGGCTCCACGCGGTGGCCGCGCCTCCAAGGCCTATGAAAACGCCCTTGGCATCGCTCATAAAGTAACATGATATAACCGATTAGAGTGCACCTGCTCCGTGCGAAGCGACTGTCGCATCCTTGGTCCCGCTTCGCAGTTCACCCATTCGACAAGCTCAGGACGGGCAGGATCGCGGCACCCACGGATCAAGCGGCCACATCCGGATCGGAGATGGCAATGCCAACCGAACGTCTTGCCGGTTTTTAACTTGAAACACGCGTGTGATTCGTGTCTACTGGTAGGTAGTTTGCAGTAACCACACCCACTTCCAGGGAGAAAAGGCGTCGATACAGGATCGGGCGGCTAGCTGCCTGATCGTTGATGCTTCCGGTCATTCCATAAGGAGAGGGCGCATGAATCGCAGGACGATCGTGTTGGGAGGCCTTGCACTGCTGATCGCAGCCGCAAGCGTCAACGCCAACGTGGTGGCACTCAAACGGAGCGGGGGTGTAACGGACGGCCGGGGACTCGCCTCGGTCTTCACCAACGCCGTCAGTGGGGCAACCGTGACCGTCTACAACGGCGCGGGCATGGCTGCCGACTCATTCCTCTACCAGAGCACAACGTGGGCCCAATCGATCCTCTACGTCAACGGCGGGGCGATCAGCCCGGCCCAGTCGGGGGCCATCATCCTGGCGAAGTTCAATGTGGGCACGTTGCCGGGCTTCGCCGGCGGGCACGTCAATACCGCTGAGCTGCGGTTCTACGCCACCGGCGGCAACTCGGGCATGTACAACACCGGCTACGTCACCTTCAGCGACTGGTCCGAGGGCAACAAGACGGGCGTGGTGTATGGCTGGGGCGATTACCCCGGCGTAGCGCCTGCAACCCCAGGCGTCAGCGCCGCGCATCCCAACGGCCTGAACACAGGCGCCTACCAGACCGCCGACGGCGTTTACAAAGACCCCAACACGTACGGCTACGTAGGGTCCTGGTCCGGCGGGCAGATCTTTGGCATGGCCAAGGACGGTGTCACGCTGGTCAACGGCATGGCTCACAACCCCTGGGGCATCGGCCTGCACCCGCCCTATGACCAGTACCTGACCATCGCCGTGACCCCGATCGTGCAGCTCTGGGCGAACGGAACCCCCAACTACGGCTTCTTCATCAACAACCTCAACGGCAACTACGGTCCCTACCTCAGCGAAGAGACCGAGGGCGCGGACCTGCAGCCCATCCTCTTTATCGACTATCAGTCCCACGGCAATCCCAACGCGGTGACCAACCTGGCAGCCGGCAACCCCGACTGGTTCAAGATCGACCTGACCTGGACCGCCCCGTCGGCCAATCCCCCGGCTGCGGTCGCCAGCTACGACCTGCGGATGTCCACCAGCGCGATCACCGATGACGCGACCTTCACCGCCGCCACGCGCCTGACCGGCGTGCAGACCCCAGCCGCCCCCGGTACGACCGAACACTTCACGGCCACCGGCCTCTCGCCCAGCACGACCTACTACTTCGCCATCAAGTCGACCGACATCATCGGCACGGTCAGCGCCATTTCAAACATTCCCGTTAGCGCCACGACCCTGGCGATGGACGTAACCCCTCCGGCCCAGATCACCACCCTGGCGGCCCCGAACGTCAAGCCCAATTACGCCACCCTGACCTGGACGGCTGTCGGCGATGACGGCATGACCGGCCTGGCGGCTGGCTACGACATGCGCTACAGCACCACCGCAATCGTGACCGACGCCGACTTCGCAGCGGCCACGCCGGTCACCGGTCTGGGCACCCCGAAGGCCCCCGGTTCGGCCGAGACGATCACCATCCACGGCCTGACCCCCAGCACGCAGTACTGGTTCGCGATCAAGGCCCGCGACGAGGTGCCCAACTGGTCGCCTTTGAGCAATGTCGTGACCTTCACGACGCTGGCCCAGGACCTGCTGCCGCCTTACACGATCAGCAACCTGGCGGTCAGCTCCACGCAGATCCACGGGGTCTTCCTGACGTGGACGGCCCCCGCGGACCAGGGCTCGGCGGGCATGGCGGGTTACGACATCCGCTGCTCGACCGCGGCGATCACCGACGCCAACTTCGCCTCGGCTACGCAGGTCACGGGCGCACCGACCCCGGCCACCCCGGGCAACACGGAGCTCTTCCCCGTGACCGGCCTGAATCCCAGCACGACGTACTACTTCGCGATCAAGGCCTTCGACTACGCCGAACCCACCAACGTCTCGGCGATCTCCAACGTCGCAAGCGCTACCACCATGCCGCCGATCCTTCCGGTCACCGTTCACAACCCGTGGCTGACCAACGACCGCGTGGCTGACACCCACAACATCACCACGATGGCCGCCACCTACGTGAACGCTTACACGCCCGATGGCGTGGTCACCTCCAGCAACCCGGAGACCCGGGCCATCAACATCTACAACAACCAGAAACGCCGCCTCTATCACTGGGCCGACCAGCCGCCGAACGTGGGCGGGTTCATCATCGAAGACCCGACCTACACGCAGAACGTGTTCGGCTGGGCCCTGTGTGGCGCCACGCGGCGATGGGCATGACCATCAGCAAGTACGCGGGCTACTCCGATACCCGCAACGTCGGCATCCCCGGGCACAACATCTACGAGGTCTACTACAACAGCGGCTGGCACCTCTACGACACCATGACCACGATGTATGTGTTCACGAAAGGCGCCTCGCCGCACGTCGCGTGCTGCGCCGAGATCTCCGCCGACCACACCATCATGACCAGTGCCGTGGCCGACGGCCGGGCCTGCCCGGGCTTCCTCCTGTGCGGCGACGACCCCGTCTGGTATGCCGGCGACGGCAACGGTAGCGGATGTGACCACTGGAGCGACGGCGGCCACACGGTCTCCCCGACCAACTGGAACGGCAACATGGACCTGCGGTACGGCCAGGCCTTCAAGCGGACCTGGGAGTCCTGGGTCAACGAGCATCCGACGCCCTACACGGATGCGGACAGCACGCCCGGCAACGACCCGCCGTATCACCACGAGGCCAACAAAGACTGGAAGGACTACGTGAACCTCCCCTACTGGGAACCCTACCAGATCTCCAGCGCCTATAGCGCCACCTTGCCGATCCCGATGCTCCCGACCTATCGCCGCTGGGCCAACGGTACCGACACCCTCGCCCCGGACTTCCGCAGTGCCGGCTACCAGGCGATGCTCTACAGCAGCACCAACATCGCGACCTACAACGATGACTCGCTGACCCCGGACCTGCACGCGGCCACCGTCGGCACCAACGGCGAGGTGGTCTTCAAGATCGGCGTCCCGTACTACATTACCGACGCCAACTTCAGCGGCGACTTCGTCAAGACCAACAGCGGCGATGTCTGCAACGTCCAGATCTCCACCGATGGCAGCAGCTGGTCGACCGTCTGGACCGCCAGCGCCCGGGCACGACCCACGTAGACTAACCAGTCGCTCCGCGGCAGCGTGTTCGGCCTCTGGCAGAACTGGTACCTGAAGGTGCAGTTCAAGAGCACCGTCGCCAGGAACAACGCCGGTGTGAGCAACCTGGTCATCCAGACCACCTTCGAACACAACAAGGGCGCGATGGCCTACCTCGACAAGGGTATCAACAATATCACCCTGACCTTCGACAACGCCGCCGAACTCCAGACCAGCCGCAACCTCATCCACGTCGTCTACAAATGGAAGGAGTATGACGGCGCCGACTGGACCGTCGATCGCTCCTACGACGGCTACTTCCAGGCCAGCCCCAGCACCTTCACCATCGCCGCCGCCGGGACCAAGGTCCCCCGGACCGAGTACATCCTGATGGAGGTCATCCCGCCCGTCAGCGACCCCGTCCCGCCGGGGCAGATCACCAACCTGGCTGCCGGCACCCCGGGCGCAGCCCGCGTCCCGCTGACCTGGACCGCCGCCGGCGACGACGGCAGCACGGGCACAGCGATGGCCTATGACCTGCGCTGCAGCAGCAGCCCCATCAGCGACGACACCGCCTTCAACGCCGCCACCCAGGTGACCAGTGTGCCGGCCCCGAAGGTCGCCGGCAGCAGCGAGTCCTTCACCGTCATGGGCCTGAATCCATTGACCACCTACTACTTCGCCATCAAGGCCGTCGACAAAGGCACCAACCGAGGCCCGCTGTCCAACTTGGCAGGCCCCGTGACCACCACCGCCCTGCTGCCGGTCAGCGACCTCGCCGCTGGCACGCCCACCTGCTCAAAGGTCACGCTGAGCTGGACAGCCATCGACGACGGCAACGTCGGCAAGGAGACCTCCTACGACCTGCGCTGCTCCACGAGCACGATCACCGATGCCAACTTCGCCTCGGCCACCCAGATCACCGGGCTGCCGGCCCCCAAGAGCGCCGGCCAGGCCGAGTCCTTCACCGTCACGGGCCTCCTGAGCAGCACCACCTACTACTTCGCGATCAAGGGCATCGACGGCTTCGGTCACGCCAGCCCGATCTCCAACATCGCCAGCACGACGACGGCTGTCACGCCGCATATCACTGACCTGGTCGTGGTGCCTGGCTCCAATAAGGCCTCGCTGACCTGGACAGCCATCGACGACGGCAACCTCGGCAAGATGTCCTCGTACAATCTGCGCTACAGCACCGGCGCCATCACGGATGACGCTTCCTTCAACGCCGCTACCGCGGCAACCGGCGTGCCGGCGCCCAAGAATGCCGGGCAGGCCGAGTCGTTCACGGTCACGGGCCTGTCGGCCATGACCACCTACTACTTCGCGATCAAGGGCGTGGACAGCTTCGGGCATGCCTCCCCCTTGTCCAATATCCAGGTGGTCACCACGACCGCGGCCGACGTCACGCCGCCCAACTGGATCGGCAACCTGATCGGCGCGCCTTCCGGCACCAGCGGCGGCGTCGACCTGACCTGGACGGCCGCGGCTGACTACGGCTACGGCGGGTCCGGCCCGTTCACCTGCGTCACCTACCAGCTCCGGTACAGCACCAGCCCCATCGCCTGCGACGACGGCGGGACCAGCTGGAACGCCGCCACGGTCGTAACCGGCCTGCCGGCCCCCAAGGCACCGAGCAGCGCCGAGACCTTCACGGTTTCGGGCCTGACCGGCGGGACCACCTACTACTTCGCGGTCAAGAGCATTGACGACAGCGGCAACGTCTCGGAGGTCTCCAACTCCGCCCCGGCCGTCGCGTCGGTCCTGGGCAACAAGGTCCTCCAGAACGGCGTGAACAGCTACGCCGGCTGTCTGGACAGCTATATTGACTACACCAGCAGCAACTGGGGCACCTCGGAGCGGATGACCCTCTGCGGCTACGCCGACCCGGGCTCCGGTGGCATCGGCAACGTCCAGCGCGGCATCCTGAAGTTCGACCTGACCGGCCAGGTGCCGACGGGGGTGACGATCACCAAGGCCACCCTCGGCCTGTTCAGCTACAACAGTGGCCAGCTCAGAGGTAGCACCGGCTTCTACGGCGCCTACCCGATTTCGACCAACTGGGTCTACAACCAGTGCAACTGGTCGAATGCCACCAGCAGCGTCGCCTGGACCACCGGCGGCGGCGACTTTGCAGCCACGCCGGATGCCACGGCGCCCAAGCAGGGCGTCGCCAATGTCTGGTACAACTGGGACGTGACGACCCGCGTGCAGTCCTGGCTGGCAGGCTCCTCCACGAATTACGGCTGGATGATCAAGTGCGTGGACGAAAACAACCACAACCAGGACTGGCTCTATCAGTCCGACACCAGCAACGCCGTCTACCGGCCCAAGCTGGTCGTCAGCGACCTGCTGGCGCCGGTCCCCGGCGACATCAACGCCGATGGCGGCGTGGACGTGATCGACCTGCTGTACCTGGTGGACAGCTTCGGCACCACCTGCGGCACGGACCGCAACTACGATCCTCGCTGCGACTTCAACAACGACGGCAGCGTGGACGTAATCGACCTGCTCTACCTGGTCGATTACTGGCCGAAGTAGCCGGGCAGGAGAGCCCTGAGTGCCGGAATGTAGGGTGGGCACTGCCCATCATTTGTGACGGCACGAGCGGGATTCCGCAGCGAAGACAACCAACACCGCGGGCATCGAGAGGTGCCCGCGGCGTTTCCATTTGCACCTCTACCATCCGTTGCCGATGCCGTGCTGCAGTTGCCCACCGAACCCATCGCCCACAGACACACGCACCTGCGATCCTCGCCGCCCAAGTGCTGAAAACGGCCTGGGAAAAGGGCGTAAGAATCGGTCACATCCGGCTTGAGAACGATAGCAACATCTTATTATGACGTGACTTACAGTCGTATGGCAGACCGCGAACTTTGGGTATACATTCGCGTGGAATCCTGCTATCATGGGCTCCTGGAGAGACGACCCGCCCCGCTGCATCTCGGACGGGTTGCGCTTTTATGGGAACGAAGCGTAGGAAGGTGTTGGCTGACGCCGCCAAGGCAAGCTTGTGCTGGCGGCTGCAGGCGATGGGGAAGAAGTCTTGCGTCCTGCTTGCCTGAAGCGAGGTTCCATTACACTGAGGCTGGTCCCTGGTCGTGATTCATTGAACATGCGCCGGCTGCAACACTGCGACCGGGCGCATCCCGCGACCATTTCCCCCTCCGCCTCCATTAACCCACAATCCTCGCAATCCGTGCAACCTTCGGCCGGGTCCTGGCGGCCATCAAGCAGTCCCAGGGAGTCGGTTTGACCAACCACTTTTCACAAAGAGGAGAGAGAATGTTTAGGAGAACGGTAGTGCTGGCAGCGCTGGCGGCGGTACTCGCAGCCGGTGTGGCTAACGCGGACATTGTGGCACTGAAAAAGAGCCCCGGCCTGACGCTAGGCACGCGGTTGGACAGCCGGTTCGCCAACCTGATTACCGCCGGCACGATTAACGTGATCAGCGGCCTGGACGTGGCCGGCGATACAGACTTCTCGGGCTACGCTGATGCCGGTCACCCGGCGAACAGATACGAGAACTTCGGCGGCAATCCTGCCATCACGTATGGGGTCACCTACTTCCTGTCGAAGTTCAAGACGCAGGCCCTGCCTGGCTTTGCCGGTGGCAGGGTCAACATGGCCCAGCTCCGCTTTTACCACACGGCTGGCAATACAGGCATGGGCAAGACCGGCGCCATCACCTCGTCTGACTGGATCGAGGGTACTTGCACCGGCCAGTACCCCGGCGCGGCAGGCGGCGCGAGCTTTGCCCATCCGATGGGCTACAACACCAGTCTGAACCAGAATGCCAGCGGCGGCACCACCGCTCCCCTCCAGACCTGGGCCAACAACGACTACTTCGCCATCGCCAAGGACGTCAGCGCCACCTACGCCAGCGCCGGGCCACACAACGCCGGCGCCGACTTCGTGGCTTACGACGTCACCTCCTACGTCCAGGCCTGGGCCAATGGCACGCCGAACTACGGCTTCTGTACATATGACAGCGGCATGAACTACACCGTGCAGTACAGCGAGACGACCCAGGGCGCGACGTACCAGCCCGTCCTGTGCATCGACTACGACCAGCACGGTACCCCGGCGGCCGTGACCAACCTCGCCACCACCGCCCCCGACTGGTTCAAACTGACCCTGACGTGGACCGCCCCCACGGCCAACCCCTCGGGCCCGGTCAGCCGCTACGACATGCGCATGTCGACGACCTCGATTACCGATGACGCGTCGTTCAATGCCGCCACCCAGCTGACCGGCGTGCAGACCCCGGCCGCCCCCGGCACCGCCGAGAGCTTCACGGTCACGGGCCTGTCGGCCAGCACGACCTACTACTTCGCGATGAAGTCCTACGACGTGATCAACACGGTCAGCGCAATGTCGAACGTCGCCTCCGGCACGACCATCCCGCTGGACGTCGTCCCGCCGGCCCAGATCACCACGCTGGCTGCTCCGAACGTCAAGCCCAACTACGCGGTCCTGACCTGGACGGCGGTCGGCGATGACGGCGTGACGGGCACAGCGGCCGGCTACGACCTGCGCTACAGCACCAGCCCGATCGTCGACAATGCCTCCTTCGCCGCCGGCACGGCCGTTACGGGCCTGGCCGCCCCGAAGGCCCCGGGCTCGGCCGAGACCGTCACGGTGCACGGCCTGGTCCCGTCGACGACGTACTACTTCGCCATCAAGGCCCGCGACGAGGTGCCGAACTGGTCGATTCTCTCAAACGTCGTGACCTTCACCACGCTGGCACAGGACCTGACGGCCCCCAACACGATCACCAATCTGCGGGTCTCGGCTGCGCAGATCACGGCCGCGTACCTGGCCTGGACCGCCCCGGCGGACGTAGGCACGGCGGGGATGGCCGGCTATGACATCCGCTACTCGACCAGCCCGATCACCGACGCCAACTGGGCGAGCGCCACGCAGTTGACCGGTGCGCCGACCCCGGGCACGCCCGGCACGACCGATCGCTACACGGTCACGGGGCTGACCCCCAGCACGACGTATTATTTCGCGATCAAGTCCTTCGACTATGCCGAACCGACCAACGTCTCGGCCCTGTCCAATGTCGCCAGCGGCACGACCATGCCGCCGATCGTGCCGGTCGTCGTGCACAACCCGTGGCTGGTCAACGATCGCGTCGCGGACACGCACAACGTCACCACGATGGGCGCAACCTACGTCAACGCCTACACACCCAACGGCGTCGTCCTGCCCGCCAGCAACCAGGACAAGGCCATCAATATCTACAACAACCAGAAGCGCCGGCTGTACCACTGGGCCGACGAACCGCCCAGCGTCGGCGGCAATGACATCAACGACCCGACGTACAATCAGAACGTGTTCGGATGGGGCCTGTGCGGCCGTCACGCCAGCCAAGGTTGCACGATCGCCAACGCGGCCGGAATCGCGTCACGGAAGATCTCGGTACCCGGCGACTGGCAGATGGAATTCATCTATGACGGCGGAAACCACCTGTTCCACACGATGATGACCTTCTACGTCATGACGGGCACGAACATGACCGGGCACGTCGCCAGCTGCGATGAGATCAAGGCCAACAACAACCTGGTGCTCAACGCCGTGGCCGAAAACCGGGCCTGCCCGGGCTTCCTGCTGTGTGGAGACACGGCATCGGGTGAAGTCAGCATGGTGAACAGTTACAGCGACGGCGGCAGCGGCATCGTCACCACCCGCTGGACGGGCAACATCGACCTGCGGCTGGGCCAGTCGTTCAAGCGGACGTGGGAATCCTGGGTGACCGAGCGGCCGAATCCCGTGACCAACTCCGACAGCGCCGCCGGTCCGGATGAGCCCTACCACCATGAGGCCAACAAGGACTGGAAGGACACCGTCAACATCCCGTACTGGGAGCCCTACGCGCTGACCAGTGCCCAGAGCACGGCCTTGAACATCCCGATGGTCCCGACGTATCGCCGCTGGGCCAACGGCCAGGATACGCTGACGCCGGACTTCCGCAGCGCCGGCTACCAGTCGATGCTGGAGTCCTCCAGCCACGACCTGGCCACCTGGAACGATGACGCCCTCACGCCCGACCTGCACGGCAAGACGGTCGGCACGCAGGGCGAGGCCATCTTCAAGCTCAGCGTCCCCTACTACATCACAGATGCCAATGTCACCGGCGACTTCGTCAAGACCAACGCCGGCGATGTCTGCACCCTTTACACCTCACCCGACGGCACGGCCTGGACCAAGGTCTGGGACAACACCACCCTCGGCACCACACACCTGGCGAGCCTGCCGCTGCGCGGCTACGTGTTCGGCCAGTGGCAGACCTGGTACCTGAAGGTCCAGCTCAAGAGCAGCGTCGCCAAGGCCGATGCCGGTGTCTCGAACCTGGTCATCACGACCATCTTCGAGCACAACAAGGGCGCGATGGCGTACCTGGACAAGGGCCTCAACAACATCACCTTGACCTTCGACAATCCCGCCGAACTGCAGGCCAGCCGCAACGTCCTCCACGTCTTCTACAAGTGGAAGGAATATGACGGGACCGATTGGACCGTCGACCGCTCCTTCGAAACCTACCTGACGGCCAGCCCGAGCACCTTCAGCATCACCACCGGCGGGACCAAGGTGCCCCGCACGGAGTACATCCTGCTGGAGGTCGTCCCGCCGGTCACCGACGCCATCCCGCCGGGGCAGGTCACCAACCTGGCAGCCGGGACCGCCTTTGCCACCAAGGTCCCCCTGACTTGGACCGCCTCGGGCGACGACGGCTATAGCGGCACGGCCACCTCGTACGACCTCCGCTACAGCACCAGCCCCATTACCGATGACGTGTCTTTCGCCGCCGCCACGCAGGTCGCGGGCGTTCCTTCTCCCAAGGTCGCCGGCGCAGCGGAGTCCGTCATGGTGACGGGCCTGGCTGGCAACACCACCTACTGGTTCGCCTTGAAGGTCCACGACAAGGGCGGCAACATCTCCGACATGTCGAACGTGGTGACGGCCACCACGACGGCCCCGGATGTGACCCCGCCGCAGTGGATCGGCAACCTGATGGGCCTCGCGTCGCAGACCGGCGGCGGCGTGGATCTGACCTGGACCGCCCCGGCCGATTACGGCGCCAACGGGGCCGGCCCGTACACCGCGGCCAGCTATGAACTGCGCCGCAGCACCAGCCCCATCGCCTACGACGACGGCGGGGCCAGCTGGAACGCCGCCACGGTGGTCACCGGCCTGGCAGCCCCCAAGGCGCCGGGATCGGCCGAATCCTTCACCGTCACCGGCCTGACCGGCGGAACTACCTACTACTTCGCCATCAAGGCCAAGGATGACAGCAACAACGTCTCCGAGGTCTCCAACTCCGCCCCGGCCACGGCTTCGGCCATCGGCGTGAAGACCCTCCAGGTGGGTCTGAACGGCTACAGCGGCGAGGTGGACTCGTACATCACCCAGGCCGCAACCACGACCAACTACGGCACCTTCGAGCGGATGGTCGTGACCGGCTACGGCTCCGGCAACTACCAGCGCGGCATCCTGAAGTTCGACGTGTCGAGCATTCCGGCCGGCACGACGATCACCGGCGCCGTGCTCAGCCTCTACTCCTACTACCCGGCCCAGACCAAGGGCACGACCGGCGCCTACGGCGTCTACCCGGTCACCCGGGCCTGGTCGGACAGCCAGACGACCTGGAACAATGCCACCACTTCGGTCGCCTGGACGACAGCTGGCGGCGATTTCTCCGCCACCCCGGACGCCACCTCGCCCAAGCAGGGCACAGCCGCCATGTGCTGGTACCCGTGGGACGTGACGGCCCGCGTGCAGGCCTGGATCAACACACCGGCCGGCAACCTGGGCTGGCTCGTCAAGTGCACCGACGAGAGCAAGAGCAACCAGGACTACTTCTACCAGGCCGACACGGCTAACGCTTCCTTGCGGCCGAAGCTGGTTATCAGCGACCTGCTGACGCCCCTGACCTGTGACGTCAACGCGGATAACAGCGTGGACGTGGTCGACCTGCTGTACCTGGTGGACAGCTTCGGCGCGGTCTGTGGCACCGACCGCAACTACGACCCGCGCTGCGACTTCAACAACGACGGCAGCGTCGACGTGATCGACCTGCTCATCCTGGTGGATAACTGGCCGAAGTAACGGCAACGGCAGTGCTCAGAACGGGTATGAGAACGCCCGGCACTGTCGCCGCCTCCCGCGGACGGGCTTGTCCTCGCCCCCGCCGGCGTGGTATACTTCCCTGCAGCAGCATGAGGATCAGATAGGCATGACAGCAATCCAGCCGATCAGCAATCGCCGTTGGTGGTGGCGGTGCCCCTAGGGTAGCCGCCGGACGCTGATTTCCTGTTCCTGACAATTCCGCCGCGGCTGCCCGAAGGGGCGGCCGCGGCCTTTTCATGCGCCTGGCGCAGGGCCGCGGGAAAGTTTCCCGCGGCCTCTTTCGTTTCTGATGGTGATCCCGGAGATCACAAGGAGAAGCGATCATGGCTGTACAGCGTAAGCCCGTTGTCCTGTCCGGCAGTCAACCGACCGGCACTCTCACGATCGGCAACTACATCGGGGCGCTGCGACACTGGGTGCGCCTGCAGAACGAGTACGACTGCCTGTTCCTGATGGTCGACCTGCATGCCCTGACGGTCCGCAACGACCCGGCTGTCCTGCGCCAGCGGAGCCTGGAATTCGCGGCGCTCTACATCGCCTGCGGGATCGACCCCGAATCCGCCACGATCTTCCTACAGTCGCACGTGCCGCAGCACACCCAGCTCGCGTGGGTGCTCGCGTGCGTCACACCGTTCGGGCAACTCGGCCGCATGACGCAGTTCAAGGACAAGGCCGGCAGGCACATCGACAACGTCAACGCCGGACTGTTCACCTACCCGGTGCTGATGGCGGCGGACATCCTGCTGTATGGGACGGACCTCGTGCCGGTCGGCGACGACCAGAAGCAGCACCTGGAACTGACCCGCGACCTGGCCGGCATCTTCAACCGCACGTACGGCGAGGTCTTCACGGTTCCCGAAGCGTGCATCCCGCCCGTCGGCGCGGATCATGAGCCTGCAGGACCCGATCGCCAAGATGTCCAAGACCGACGACAAGCCCGGCAACTACATCGCCCTGCTGGATGGGCCCGACACCGTCCGGTCCAAGATCCGCAAGGCTGTCACCGACCCGGGCAGCGAGATCGTCGCCTCGGCCGACAAGCCGGCGATCTCCAACCTGCTGGCCATCTTCGCCGGCGTGACCGGCATCAGCATCGATCAGCTGCAGGAGCGCTACACCGGCAAGGGTTACGGGCAGTTCAAGACCGACCTGGCTGACGCCGTGATTGCCTGTCTCGATCCGATCCAGCGGCGGTACCGGCGGCTCATGCAGGACCCGCACGAACTCGACCGGGTCCTGCCCCGCGGGGCGGTACGCGCCTGCCAAAGGGCACGGCACGTGCTGGCCAACGTCTACGACCGCCTGGGCCTTGTCCACGCTTGACAAGAGGAGCCCCGGCGTCCCTGTTCGCAGTGCCGGCGCCGGGAGGCGATCTGCTCCCCGGGACCGGAACCATGTGCCATGAGATTCTCTTGGACCCGGGCCAGCCGGGCGGGAGGCCTCGGAGGCCTGAGGCCTCCGTTCCAGGGCATGTGATATTGACACACGCCCGGTCACAACGTACATTTGTGCCCCCCATAGGCATGTGATCCGCGTACGCGAGAGGGAGCAACGATGGACAACGACTTTGCACCAGCCATACAGGATGCGGTGAGCACATACGAGGCCCGGTTTGGCGCAGACCTGTGCGCCATCTACCTGTCCGGCAGTCTTGCATATGGCGAAGGGCTGCCGGGAGTCTCGGACATGGATATATATGCCTTCCTGGACCGCGAGCTTGAACCATGTGAGTTACAGTGGCGGCCCCAGAGCGAAGAGGTGCTCGGCCGGCGGCATCCGCATGTCGAGCATTTCCACCTGAATATCAACTCCTTGGATTTTGTGGCGAAGGAAACCTGGTGGAGATTCATCCTGCGATACAACTCGGTCCGCCTGCGAGGCGAAGATATCGTTACGGTTCTCGAGCGGCGCGGAGTACTGACGCCTGCGCCGACCGGGAAGTTGGCGAAGGACCGCCTTGGGTGGGTCCGCAAGTGTTTTCAGGGAGTGCGGAAGGACAGGTGCCGAAGGAACTCTACACCCCACCAGCGGATCCATATCTGGCCACACGCAAGCTCGCAAGGAACTTCGTGATCCTGGAGGGGGCTTACCTGCTCATGGCCGAGGGGGGATTCGTGTCGTTTCGGTCACAGGACGTTCCTGCGGCAGCTCCGGTGTCACTACCCCCAATGGGAAGAACTGTACACAATTGTGGAAGCCACACAGAACGACCCGGTTGCGGCTGCCGTAACCCCCGAGGAATTCCTGGCACTTCTCACACCATTCATGCATTGGGCTATTGCGCGCGTGGAGTCCGCTTGAAGGGCCGCAATCGGGGGGAGACATCGGCACCATCCCCGCAGGACACTCCTAATACGCTCTACAGTTAAATGTTGCGCCCCTCGCTTTGGGTGCAGCAGGCTCGGACGAGCCCGGCAGATGCCACAGAAAAAGCGAGTCCCGGGCACCCACTCCAGTGCTCGGGACTCCAGATTCGTGCGTCGATCATCCAAGGCCAGCTGTCGCGACTCAGGCGCCCGGCAGCCGGCAGAGGTGGTTTTACTGTATCCGGCGCCGCCCCAGCAACAGCCCGCCCAGCGTCAGCAGCACCAGCGTGCAGGGCTCGGGTGCGAGCGTCCCGGAGATGTTGCCCGTGCCCGCGGCATCGAACCCCTTCAGGAAGTCGCCCGACGTGGTGACGTTCGTAAGGTTGGCACTGGAAAACACGACCGAGATCGGCTGGCTCGGGTCGAAGGCCAGGCCGAACGGCAGGCTTTGAGCCCAGATGCTCGTGGACTGGCCCGCCGCCGCCATGGCGACCTTGTTGCCCGTGTAGAAGAGACTGAACTTGTCGATCTGCAGGGCCAGGCCCCAGGCCGGGTCAGTCGTCCCGGTAAGCAGATCGACGCCATACGCGTTCCCGTTGCCGCTGCTGACGACCGAACCGCCACCAGCCGGAACATTGGTTATGCCTTTGATATAGGCATCCAGGGCGATGTTGCTGGTCAACAGGCTGCCGACCGGAACGCCATCGACCAGGAAGGTCATGGTATCCAGGGGGTCGGCCTGCGCGGGTACCCACGCCGATCGTGTTGCTGGCACCGGCGTCGAACAGGTTGGTCCCATCATACTTGAGGTTCACACCGCTGACCTGGATCTCCAGGACAGCAGCGCCGGCACTGGCAGCTACAACGCAACACAACGCGGCCACGGCAAGAAGTGGAAGTCTCATTGGCGTTCTCCCCAACATACCCATTCCCCATGCAACTACGCAGCTGCCGCCCCCGGCAGCGCGATACAGATCCACAGCTACAAGCCGCAGATGCAGTCTGAATCTCTGGTTTTGTAATAGAAGCCGAACGGTCACCCGGCGAAAAGTGACAGATCAGCCGTTTCAGACCGGAGAACCCCTCCTCCGGCATAACTCAACTCAACACAGTGTACGCGATCAGCCTCCGGAATGCAACATCATTCCACAGGCATTTCCACGTACAGGCGACATGACAAACAATCAAGGGATTCTCGGGTCGAATTGTCGCGAATTGTCTTGCCGCGGGCCGCGCGGCGCGTTTCTGGTCGCCGACGCCGAATTCGTTACTATGACAGGTGTTGTGTAACGAGGGCCCATCATGAAGCCGCCAGCAACACTCGACACCGCCCGGCTGCACCTTCGACCGCCGGTCCTCGCGGACGCGGACGTCGTGTTTGACCTGTACGCCCGCGACCCGGACGTTGTCAGGTACATGACCTGGAGGCCGCACGAATCGGCCGAGGTCACCCGCGACTTCATCCGGGCCTGCATTGCCGGCTGGCAGAAGGGTTCCACGCTGTCCTGGATGATCGTTCGCCGGCAGGACGAGCAGCTGCTCGGCATGGTCACGCTGCGGATGGGCGCATTCAAGGCCGACCTGGGGTACGTCCTGGCCCGGCGGTTCTGGGGGCAGGGGTACACGACCGAAGCGGTGAAAGCGGTCGCCGATTGGGCGATCGCGCAGCCGGAGATCCACCGCGTCTGGGCCACCTGCGATGTGGACAACCTCGCATCGGCCCGGGTTATGGAGAAGGCCGGCATGCAGCGCGAGGGCCTGCTCCGCCGGTGGATCATCCACCCCAACATCAGCGACCATCCCCGCGACAGCTGGTGCTACGCGAGGGTCAACTAGTCCTCGCCTGGACGCCCCCAGCGTTTTGTGAAACAATTCCCCCTGCCGGCTGTTCATACAGGTAGAGGTGACCATTGACCGGCCGACCCGGGGACATCGCTCGCGAGCCGATCACCGACGACGACCTGTTCCTGATGTTCCGGGAGGGGCAGGCCGACGCATTCGACGTGCTGTTCGACCGCCACTACGTCGGCGTCTACAACTTCGCCCGCACCATGCTCCGCGAGGCCGGCGCCGCCGAGGAGGTCCTGCAGGAAACCTTTCTGGCTGTCGCCCGGGCGGTCAAGACTTACGAGCCGCGAGGGACGTTTCGCACGTGGCTGCTTCGGATCGTCCGCAACCGCTGCCTGAATCGCCTGGAGGCCCAGCGGGCCCAGCGGCAGGTCCTCGCCGATGACGGGGCGGCCCTCGTGCTGCAGTACCCCTCGCGCGAGCCATCCCCGCCGCAGCAGGCCCTGGGCAACGAGCAGACAGACCGGGTCCGCCGCGCGGTGGCCGCCCTGCCCGACCGGCAGCGCGAGGCGATCGCGCTCTATACCTTCGAGGGGATGCCCTACCAGCAGATCGCCGACGTGCTCGACCTGCCGATCAACACCGTCAAGACGCTGATCCACCGCGCCAGGGCGAGGCTGGCCGGATGCCTGGATGATGGGAATGACAAGGTGACAAGATGACAGGTACCATGCCCTGCAACGTGACATACGAGCAGCTGGCCGCCCTGGACGCGGGCGACCTTCCACCCGACCAGCACCCGGTCCTGGGGCAGCACATCGCCTCCTGCGACGCCTGCCGTCGCCGCCTGGCGAGCCTCCGGCGGGTGGATGCGGCCCTGCGAAACCTGCCGGCCCAGCAGCCGCCCGCTGAAACAATCCTGGCGGCCCGCCGGTTGTTATCCGAGGAGACCCGCCCCAAACGAGAGCCCGAGGTCCTGACGCTGGAGGAGGTCGCGGCCATGCTGCGGATCGACCTGGAGCAGCTGCGGCCCTTCGTAACGGACCTCCCGGCCTTCGAACTGGGCGGGCAGATCCGGGTCCGGCGCGCACGCCTGCTCGAGTGGATCGAGCAGCGGGAGCGCCAGTTCAGCCGGTCCAGCGCCGCCAGCCTGGTGGCGCGGATCCAGGCCGGCGGTCTCAGGAAAGGGGTCGCATGATGGAAACTGCAGCGCAGATCAGGTTCTGGCAGGCGTTGGCCGCGGAAATGGCCAAGGGCGCACCGATGACCAGGGGTCTCGAGGCGGCCAGGGCCGCCGTGTCGGACGACCCCTTCGTGCGGGTGGCCGACTCGCTGATCAAGGACGCCCGCCAGGGCACGCTCCTCTCGCAGTCGATGGCGAGCCACGAAACCGTCTTCCCGCGCACCCTCGTGGCCATGGTCCAGGCCGGCGAGGCAGGCGGCGTGCTCGCGGTCATCGCCGGCCGGATCGCCGAGGCCCTGCAGGATGGCACCTTCCGACTGCCCCAGGACCCGCCGGTCGGGCGGCCGATGGCGAGGTTCTGGCGGGGGCTGGGTAGGCTCATGGGCAGCGGCGTGCCGATCATGGAGGCCCTGGGCCTGCTCCAGGAGGAGATGGCGGCGACGGGCCAGCCAACCCTGGCCGCGGCCGCCGGCGCGGCTCGCGACGCGATCCCGATGGGCCGCACGCTGGCCCAGGCTTTGGGCGCGACACCGGACGCGTTCGATCCGCGAATCCTCGGCGCCATCGAGGTCGGGGAATCGACCGGTGAGTTGGACATCATCGCCATGAAGATCGCCGACGCGGCGGACAAGGACTCCCTGGCCGACCTGCCGCAGGGACCTGCACGGGCAACCGCCGCCAATACCGAGGCCGCCAGGACCTTCCGCGGGCTCCTCGCCGAGGCGCTGCGCAGCCGCGCCTCGGAGGTCTCCATCGAAAGCCTCGAGTCCGGCCGGGTCCGCATCCGCCAGCGGATCGACGGCGTGATGCACGAGATGCGGATGCTGCCGGAAGGCTCGGCCAGGCCCCTGGTCGCCCACGTCAAGGCGATGGGCAACCTCGACCTGGCGGAATGGCGCCTGCCGCAGGACGGCCGGATCCAGACGCAGATGGAAGACAAGGACCTGGACGTCCGGCTGAGCATCGTCCCGGGGTACTACGGCGAGCGGGTCATGATGCGGCTGCTGCGCCGCGAGGCGGTGATGCTGGGGCTGGACAAGGTGGGCCTGAGCGAGGAAAACCTGGCGACCGTGCGGCGATTCTGCCACGCCCCGCAGGGCATCGTCGTGGTCAACGGCGCGACCGGCACCGGCAAGACGACGCTGCTGTACTCGATGCTCCTGGAGATCGACCAGGTGGCCAACTCGATCCTGACCGTCGAGGACCCGGTCGAATTCGCCTTCGACACGATCACGCAGATCCAGATCCGACCCGAGATCGGCCTGACCTTCGCCCGCGCGATCCGCTCGATGCTCCGCCAGGGAGCCAACGTGCTGATGATCGGCGAGATCCGCGACCGCGAGATGCTCGAGATGTGCGTGCAGTCGGCCATGACGGGCCATCTGGTGATGACGACACTGCACGCGACGACTTCTCCGGGGGCGATCCGCCGGATGCTGGATATAGGCATCGCACCGTTCATGCTCAACTCGTCGCTGATCGGCGTGATCTCGCAGAAGCTGGTCCGCCTGCTCTGCCCGGACTGCAAGCAGCAGGCCCGCGTGGACGAGTCGCTCCTGCCAGCCGAGGTCAAGCAGGTGCTTCATCGCCACAAGAACGTCACATGGTATGGGCCCCGGGGCTGCAGCGCATGCACGAAGACCGGCTACCGAGGCATGACCGCCATCCACGAGGTCCTGGTGATGAACGACGCGATTCGCCAGGTCGTCTCCACCGACCCCACAGCCACGCAGGTCCGCGAGGCCGCCCTTCAGCAGGGCATGAAGACGATGCTCGAAGACGGCCTGACCAAGGCCGCCCAGGGCCTGACCAGCATCGAGGAGGTCCTACGCGTCGCCCCGCTGGGGACGTGGCAGTAGGGAGAGGAAGTTGTCAGTTGTCCGTTGCCAGTTGTCAGTTGTCAGTCGTCCGATGCCAGGCACGGCTGGTCGACATCCACGTTGGGTGCCACCCCCAAGCGTCGTGTGCTTGGGGGGCGCTGGTGGCTGGCCGCTGCCGTTGCCTTCCCTGAAAGACCCTTCCCCTACCGGCCCAATTCATGGCAGTCCTGCGGCCACGCTTCCGGCGATTTTCGGGCATATACTCGCCTGACACGCGGACTTTGGTATGCTGTGGGGCATGCAGGAATGGCCGCGACCGCGGCACGGTCCAAGGCGCCACTTTCCCGTGCAACGCCGTTGTCGTTGGCAACGGACAACGGAGCACTGACAACGGACGGCCGCTATCGATCCAGGAGGAGATACGACATGGGACTCTTCGACAAGCTCTTCGGCGAACTGGTCGACATCGTCGAGTGGGTGGATGACACCCGCGACACGATGGTCTACCGCTTTCAGCGCTATAACAACCAGATCAAATACGGCGCGAAGCTGATCGTCCGCGAGTCGCAGGTGGCCGCCTTCATCAACGAGGGGGCGCTGACCGACCTGTTCCTCATGCCGGGGACCTTCACGCTGGAGACCAAGAACCTCCCGCTGTTTTCCACCGCCCGGGGCTGGAAGTACGGCTTCAACAGCCCCTTCAAGGCCGAGGTCTACTTCATCAGCATGCGGACCTTCACCGACCGCAAGTGGGGCACCAAGAACCCCATCATGCTTCGCGACCCGGAGTACGGCCCGGTCCGCCTGCGGGCCTTCGGCTCGTTCGCCGTCCGCGTGGCTGACCCCACCACCTTCCTCAAGCAGGTCGTAGGGACCAACGCGCGGTTCACGGTCGATGAAATCGGCGAGCAGCTCCGCGACATGCTGGTCGCACGCTTCGCCGACGTGCTGGGCGAGAGCAAGATCCCCATCCTCGACCTGGCCAGCAACTACGACGAACTCGGCAAGTTCATCACCAGCCGGATCGAAAACGATTTCGACATGTTCGGCCTGAAGGTGGCCGCCCTGTACGTCGAGAACATCTCCCTGCCGCCCGAGGTCGAGGCCGCCCTCGACAAGCGGACCAGCATGGGCATCGTCGGCAACCTCCAGGCCTACACCCAGTACCAGGCCGCCACCGCCATGCAGGACGCCGCCAAGAACCCCGGCGGCGCCGCTGGCGCCGGCATCGGCATGGGTATGGGCATGGCCATGGGCCAGCAGATCGCCCAGGCCGGCAGCCAGCCGCCGCCGCCGGGCGCCGCACCCGCCAGTGCGTCTCCTGTTGTTCCTCAGCACTCAGGACTCAGCACTCAGGACTCTTCTTCTCCGGGTGCCACGCCCGCGTCTTCTGCGGGCGTGCCAGGCGCGGGCCAGGGCGCCGTCCCCCCTGCCCTCCCCCCGCAGGCCGCCCAATACTACCTGGCCCTGCGAGGCAAGCAGTCCGGCCCGTTCGATATGTCCGCCCTGCAGCAAAAGATGCAAGGCAACGAGCTGACGCGAGAGACCCTCGCCTGGCGACAGGGAATGCCGCAGTGGACCCCAGCCGGCCAGGTGCCGGAACTGGCGCCGCTCTTCGCAGCCGCGCCGCCGCCGCTGCCGCCGCAAGAGTAGATGCAGCCCCCTGGAGCCCTGAACCCCATGGACAGCAAGGCAACGGCGGATGCTACCGCGAGCGACATACCCCTCGACCCGGCCGGCCGGATCGCCCGGGACGTGGCCTGTCTGCGATGCGGCTACAACCTTCGCAGCCTCTTGCCGGACCAGGCCTGTCCGGAGTGCGGCGCAGCGGTCGCCCCCAGCCTCCGCGGCGACCTGTTGCGCCTCAGCGATCCCAGGTGGCTCAAACGCTTGTCTGCTGGGATGACCTGCATCGTCATCGGTCAGATAGCCCTGCTGGCGACCCTATGCGGCGCACTGCGCTGGCTGGAGTTGTGGTTTTCTGCCATCCTGAAGATTCTCCAGCCGGCAGCAAGTATCGTCCTCATCCTGCTTGCCTTCGGCACCTTAATCGTCGGCGTCTGGTTGGCGACATCGCCGGAGCCGGGACGCGTCGGTGCCGCCCGTGATAGCCGCACCCGGATCACGATTCGGGTCCTGCTGGCGGCTTTCCTCCTGCTGATGCTGGCGGGTGCGCTATCTCCCGTGGGCACCAGCGCCAGACCCGCGACCATGTCCGATCTGTGCTGGTCTGAGCTGCGCTCAGCCCTGTGCTGCCTTCTGATCTCCGCGGGATGGGTGATCTTCTGCGTTCACATCAGCCCGCTGGGCCGGCGGGCTGGCGCACCTCGGCTGGCGAGATTCACGTTGCTGGTTCCTTTCGTGGTCGGCCTCTTGGGCCTGGTCTGCACGGGCATATCCACATGGAAGGTCTTGTACCCTCAACAATGGATTACGCGTTTCCCCGGCCCTGCGATCACGACACTGCTAGCGATCCCGGGAATCGCAATGACGTTGCAGCAGGTCCCGGTCGTTGTGCTGGCGGTACTGTACGGAAGAGTCCTGCGCCGCGAGGCGCGGCTGGCTCGCGGCGGGGTACGTGGGTCGGATACCACGGTCGTAGCGTCAGACTGACACCCGGGCAGCAATCGCGAGATCCTATCCGGTGTGTGGCCCCGGGAAAGCTAGGCCCCAGACACACTCATTCCTTCTTTTCTTACCGTTGCAGTCCCGGCTATACCGACGGCGGAGCGACGGCCCGCCGCCGACAGCTATCCTATCTGAGCACCGCGCCGCCGGTGCAGCCGCAGGCGGCGGTACAACAGGATGCCGGGACCGGTCAGCGTGAGCAACACGACCGCCGCCGGCGCCGGATACTGCACCGCCAGCACCACCGGCGTCAGCCCCGCCCGCACGACGGCCCGCAGGCTGTCGTGGCTGGCAATCACCGTGGCGATCGGCGGCGACCAGCGATAGTAAGCGTTCACGAACGCCCGCCCCGGCGCGTTAGTCAGCAGGTGCTGGTCGCGGAACGTCCGTAGCGCCACCACGTGCGGCTCGAGATAGCTCCCGTAAGCAGCCGTCGCGATGAAGCACTTGCGGCTGCCTGTCCCACCGGTCCCATTGCCGCCGGACGAGGAGTCTGTCAGTCCCCTGCCCCGTCAGCTGCACCTGCACCTGCGGGACATCCGGATCGTCCGAGGTGATCGTCAGGACGGCCGACTGCGCGCCTGCGGCTGCGGGCACAAAGCCCATGTCCACGTCCATCTCATAGCCCGGCGGAATCTCCGTCGGCACGCCATCGTCCTGGAACTGGCTCGTATCCGACAGAGAGTAACCCGTCACGGACAGAGTATACGTGCCCGTATTCTGGACGGTCAGGACCGCATTGGCCTGCACGCCGACATCCACCGCGCCGAAGTCGATCGACGACGCCGACAGCGCGATCTGCGGCTTGCCGCCCGCCTGCCCCGAACGGTAGTAACGCGGGTAGTAGGCGCTGGACTCGAGTGCCTGCCGATTGGCGAAATCGCCCTGGACCGTCCCTTCGCTGTCGGTGGAGATGGGCACGGCTGTGATCGCACCACCGTACTGCACAGCTGAACAGCGTGTCATCCCCGTTGAAGGAGGGCCAGCCGTTGCTGCTGTCGGTGCCCCCGGGCTGCTCGGCCACCAGGCCCGACTTGTTGGTCTGGAGGTTGAATACGCGGGTCTGGCAGGTGCCCGCCGTCGTGTCGATAACGTCCACGGCCAGGATCCAGTCGCGCGTGCTCGAGGCCGCCGGGTTGCCGATCTGGATGCCCTGCGGCTGGGCCGTCACCAGGTTCGAGATCCGACCCGTGCCGATCTCCAGGATCCCCACGCTCCAGAAGGTGTAGTCCTGCTGCGTGCCGGAGACGCTGAAGTGGCTCAGCGCGTCGAAGATGATGTGGGCGTTGGAGATGTCGAAGTCCATCACGTCGGCGTGGTCCAGCAAACTCGTGGTCGTCCCGCCGTCGGGCGACGGCAGGTACAGGTCGAACGTCTGGTCGTTGCCCTGCGTATTCAGGTCCAGCACGTAGAGCTGGTTGTCATACACGCCGCTGACGGGGGGGTCGGTAAAGGCAAAGTACCGGCCGTCCGTGGACCCGCAGATCGTACGGACGCTGCCATCGGTTGTGATGGCCTGGTCGTAGTTGTCGTAGGGCGACAGGCTGGCCATCCGCAGGTTGCTCGAAGCGTCGACGTAGAGCACCGCCGTGCCCCCTTGCGTCACGACCGCCCGGGTCAGGCTCACAGCCACCGGCGACACGTAGTACGCGTTGCCGTCGCTGGCCGTAAAGGCCTGGCGGGGCGTGTTGTTATCGTCGTAAGTCAGGAAGACCAGGTAGTCCGTGCCCTGAGTCGGCGGGATCTGGCCGCCACTGCCGCCGCTGCCGCCGGAGGACGCGGTCACCTTGACGGTATCCCAGGCGTCGGTAACAGCCTGGACCTCGGCTGTACTGTTCGGGTAGAGTTCCTGCGCGCTCTGGATCGTCGCCGCGCGGCAATCCGCGAAATCGCTCTGGGACGTCATATGCGTCGTCAGCGCGCGGTAGAAGATCTGCTCCACCTTGTCACGGCCGATGGCGTCGGGCAGCCCCTCGGCCATCAGGTACGCGGCGTGGCTGACGATGGTCGAATTGATGTGCACGCCGCCGTTGTCGACCGACAGCGGCAGGGCTTGGTAGTCGTCCATGGTGGTGGCCTGCGTGTCCAGGCTGTTGGCAGGGTTGCTCAGGTCTCGCAGGGGAGGACTGCCGGCGGGAACGACGTCCTCGCCAATCGTCCAATTCGCGCGGTCGACCATGGCCGCGAAGGTGTCGGCGAACGCCTCATGCATCGCCCCGGACTGGAACTGGTATTCGAAGTTGGCCGTGTAGTCCACCACCCCGTGGGTGAACTCGTGGGCCAACACGTCCAGCCCGCGGGCCAGCGACAGAAAGTGCTGTCCGCCGTCGCCGACGAAGATGACCTGCCCGGTCCACGCCGCGTTCTCCCAGGCGGTACCGACGTGAACAAACGAGATGGCATTGAGGGACTGCCCGTCGAGCCCGGCCCGGCCCAGGTGATTCTTGTAGTAGTCCGTGATCAGCCGGAGACTGTTGGTCACGTTCACCCCGGCCGTATCCCAGTTGCCGACCGGCGTGCTGCTGGTCAGGAAGTACGCGGTCAGGTCGCTGTTGGGGTCCTGGTTCTTGCCGTCAAAGACGATGAGATTGCCCTTGCCCAGCTGGTTCGGCACGAGGGGGTCTGCTACGTGTATAGACTCCGACGTATCGATCAGGTAGTACTCCCCGCCCTGCTGCCACGACGAGAACGTGTCCGACCGGCCCAGCAGGTCCGTGCCGGAGGAGGTCACGCCTTCGTACCGGGTATCGCTGGCACGGTGCAAGACCACGCCGTAAGCAGCGTCAACGAAGACATGCCAGTGCTCCATCTTGCTGGTAGCCGTCACGTGCCAGGCCAGATGGGCCAGGTCCAGGCCGTCCATGTACACGACCAGTTCCGCGGCGGCATCCTGGACCGTGCCCAGGTCAGCCGCGGCAACATCCACGGCTTGCTGCGAGGGGATCCGGGGCTGGACGGCAACGCCGGGGGTCGGCGCCGCCCGACCCTCGATGAGATAGGCCGCGCCCTGCTCATCGAAGTGCACCCACATCTGCTTGTTCCAGACAGGCAGGCCCTGGTAGACCTGCTGATACTTCACATGCGTCAGGCCCAGCGAATCCGTCTTCGACTCCTTGTGCACGAACTCGCGGCTGGCGTCGGTGATCTTGAGCAGGCCGCCGTACTCGTGCAGGGCATCGAGGCCGTCGGCCGCGGCGGCCTGGGCCGTTGCGGCCGCATCGCCCGCGCCGGACATCGACCGAACCCGCTGCGCGGCATGCAGGTTGGGGCCCTTGATCCAGACAGCTGCGCCGGTCTTGGCATCCAGCCGGACGTCAACATCGGGCCGGCTGGTCTTCAGGGCCGACAGCGCCGATGCGATCTGCTGGGAGGCCGCCTTCGGAGCCGGCGATGATGCCTGCTGGGCGGACTGCAGCGGCTTGGCGTGGATCGGGACCGTCGCTCCGACCCTCTCCTTGCCCTGCGGCGCAGCGGACCTGGCCTTCCAGGCGGCGTAGCCAGCCGGGGCGGCACGAAGGGCAGCGGCAACCTTCGCCGCGTCGGCCTTGGCGCCTGGTTGGGTGGAAGGGGCTTTGCCTTGCGGCTCCATGGCCCAACCGATCCGGCCAATCAGGACAATGGCCACAACCAGCATCCCGTACCGGATGCGAGCCGTACCCATACTCCGCTCCTTTCCCGACGGGCGGGACACCTTGGCAGTCACCCCTGCTACATCGCGAGATCCACGCCGTACATCCGCATTCTGATATACCCGCGTCCTGGCCGCCCTCGTCTACAGCATTCACGCACGTCAATTCCCCTACCGCGTATCCATTTCACATACAAGATCCGGCAACGCATGAATGCGGCATGCGCAAGACACATCCGCAACCATTTATACACGCTGGCGAATCAGCCGCCGCGGACGCTAACGGCATCTTAGTGGCCGGCAGCGTACTCGTATGCGCCGATATCCCACGCTGCGCCCTGTGGCCGCGTCGAGCCGGCGTAGTCGACGCTGATATCCAGCCCGTACAGCGAGTAGAACGTCTGGTACACCGTCGAGACCGTCGCATGATCGATCGCGGGGCTGGCAACCTGCAGGCGGAAGTCTCCGCCGGTCGCGTTCACGAACAGCGGGTCGCCAATCAGGCACGTGGCGCCTTTGCCGTACTGCGTCTGAATGGCCTGCAGGTCGCGAGCGGCCGTGCCGTTCCAGCGGAACCGTGGCGCTCCACCATCCTGCCAGAACAGGTTGTACGACAGCTCCGAGGCGCTGGAGGCGGTGGGGTCCTCCAGGAAGACGTGATTGCCAGCCGGCTCGGTGATGTTGCTGATGATGTTGTTGGCGATCACAGCCTTGCCGGCGGAAGGGGAATTGATGCCGGCATCACAGTTGCTGATCGTGTTGTTGATGATGTACTTGTTGACGGTACCGACGAGGGCGATGGCCGCGTTGGAGTAGGAGGTCGCGGGATTGTAGGCGTAGTTCGGATCGTGGTGGATGTCGTGGATGAGGTTGCCAATGTAGTAGCTGTCCTGCCCGGTGCCCAGGCCGCTGGTGCTGCCGCTGCTGATACCGAAGCAGCAGTTGTAGACGTGGTTGTACAAGAACCAGACGCGTTCGGGCGCATACTGAAAGCCCATGCCTGCGCCGAAGGCCGACGGTTTCGCCCCGATCGGCTTGAGGTCGTAGACGGTATTCTGCGAGAAGATCACGTCCACCGCCTGTTTGCTCCACATGCCGGACTGCTTGTTCTCGTGGGAGCGGTTGCGGCCGACGTAGATGTGATGGGTGTAGGGCTGCAGTGCCAAGGAACCGGCGTTGATCTGGAGGCCGTCCCCGCTGTTGTGATAGAATTCGTTGTCGAGGATCCAGACGTTGTTGGTGTAGCGGGTCAGGCAGATGCCGTGGACGTCCTGGTCGTAGTCCGCCTGCCAGTCGCCGTTGTCATGGATGGTGTTCCGGAAAATCAGCAGGTGATGGTTCGAATAGGCGCTGTTGTAGCTGTCGATGCCGATGCCACCATTGGTGGCGTCGCCATGGATGTCGTTGTCGCGGCAGGCAAGATAGCTCGTGGGGGCCAGGATAAAGATCTTGAAGACGTCGAGGCCCTCGATGATCGTGTAGGCCGACTCCACGCCGCCGGGACTCTGGACGGTCAGTTTGCCCCCCAGACGCGGCTTGTCGATCCCTCGGACAAAGACCGGCTTGGCGGCTGTGCCCTGCGCTACAAGGACCGTCTCGGCGGTCGGGTACGGGCCGCCGTGGATCTCGACGACGCTGCCGGCTGGCAGGTCCTTCGGCAAACTTCGGCGGGGCAAAGCAGCGGAGCCAAAGGGGTTGCCGGTGTCGGCGGCACTGGGGTGTGTATTGTCAACGTAGTGGGTGTAGGGACCGTGGCCGGCATCCGGGTAGGCCTGTGGTCCACTGCCGAAGTCGTATGTGCTGCCCGCGTACATAAGATGGCTTTCCTGGATGCCGAAGGGAGGCACGGGAACGCCGATGGGAGGCGCCCAGGCGGCAGCACTGCCAGCGTCCGGACCAGGCGCGGGACTGCCGCTACCCGGATCAGACACAGGACTGCCGCCACCTGGATCAGACACAGGACTGCCAGCATCAGGGCCAGGCTGGGAACTCGCCACGCCTGGAGGCGGATCCCGGGAGATGGCCGTGCTCACAACATCATCAACGCAACCAGCGAGAAATGCGGCCGCCAAGGCCACAGACAGGCACCCGAAGCGTCCGGTCATACTTACTACCTCCGCGCAACGTCCCCCGCGGATCGAAACAAACAACACCTACTGTCAGCGGGCTGCAAGGCAGCCTGAAAAGTCAGCGAGATCAATCGCTCAGTTCAGTCGTGGCTATCGGCGGGTGCATCCCATGCGGTTCGCATCGTGTGTTGCCCTCCCACCAGAACAATTCGTTTGAGAGCGGGCGCAGTGTGACCCTCGATGCCCCGCATGTCAAGCGATACCGGGAGATTTGTTTTCGCAATCTCATGAATTGCACAAAAGGAAACGCTGCGGTCCGCTGAACTGGTGCCATGGCTGACATGTTATCTCTGATTTGGTATAGTGTGGCGCTCATAGGCTTTGCACGAAGGCGATCAGACTGGCAGGAGGCGCGATTCACTTATGTACGACATATTCGGATTACCGGAGTGTCGATTTCCAAAAGGATTTCTCTGGGGAAGCTCGACGGCGGGCTATCAGATCGAAGGGGACAACATCCACTCCAATCATTGGCGCCAGGAGCAGGACAACCCGAACCTCGCCAAGGCCGGCAAGGCCTCCAATCACTGGGACCTCTACCGCCAGGACATCGACCTTCTCGCCGAGCTCGGACACCAGGCCTACCGCATGTCCGTCGAATGGAGCCGCATCGAGCCCCTGGAAGGACAGCGCGACGAGGCGGCACTTGCGCACTACATTGACGAACTGGAGCGGCTGTGCGCGAAGGGCATCCAGGTCTTTGTCACCCTGCACCATTTCACGCACCCGCAGTGGTTCGAGGAGAAGGGCGCCTTCCAGAATGCCGAGAACCTGAAATACTTCGAGAGACACCTGGCCTACCTCTTGCCCAAGATCGCCCCCTACGTGGCCAATTGGCACGTCTTCAATGAGTTCAACCTCCCCCTCGACCCCGCCCGCGGCCGCTGGAAGTTCAACATGATCCGCGCCCATGCCATGGGCTATCACCTGATCCGCCAGCACTCCAAGGCGCCCGTCAGCACGGCCCACGCCTTCATCGACTGGTTCCCCCGCCGCCGGCATGACAAGCTCGACAACGCCGCGGCTGGCTACATCGACTGGTGCACGAACGAGTTCTTCTTCCACGCCCTGCGAACCGGCGAACTGACCTACCCGTACCTGGACGCCGAGTACGACGCCAACGTCAAAGGCGCGATCGACTACTGGGCCGTCAACACCTACGTCCGGCACATGGTCGACGCCCGCAACAGCCGCTTCCGGGGAAAGCCCTTCGTCCACAAGCACCTGCGGATGATCGGTGAGCCGTTCTACCTCGAAGAGATGTTCCCCGAGGGCCTGACCAGCAACCTCGAGCGCCTGCCCGACAAGCCGGTCTACATCACGGAAAACGGCTGCGCCTGCGACGACGACCGCTGGCGCATCGTCTGGATCGCCCTGCACCTCTCGGCCCTGCGCGAGGCGATCGACCGCGGCATCGACGTCCGCGGCTACCTCTACTGGTCGACGATGGACAACTACGAATGGGGCTCGTTCCTCCCGCGCTTCGGGCTGGTCCACGTCGACTTCCAGACCTTCGAGCGGACCCTCAAGCCCAGCGCCCTGTTCTACCGCGACATCATCCGCGCCAACGGCCTCAGGCCGGACATCATCCGCAACTACCTGAAGGAACTGCCGACGCTGGGAAGATAGCTTGCCACCGTGCAGACGCATGCAACGGGTCCTTCCCCATGCCCACTACGCCCAAATGCCGAAACCTTGGGCCATGCGATCGCACAACCAGGTTCTGCCCTGTCGTTGCCCCAACAGCCCGAATATGCTATATCTGCCCGTCTGGAGACAATGGACAGCCCGGGGCCGCAATCCAAAGCCGACCCGGGGCAAGGCCTTCGGACAGCAAGTTCAGGAGACCGGTGGTGAGCAACGGTTTGGGTATACTGAAATACGATGAAAAGGGCTTGATCCCGGCCGTCATCCAGGACGCCGAGACCGGCGAGGTCCTCATGGTCGCCTACATGAACGGGACCTCCCTGGCCAGGACCATCGAGACCCGCAAGACCCACTTCTGGTCGCGCAGTCGCAGCAAGTACTGGATGAAAGGCGAGTCCAGCGGCCACACCCAGGAGGTCCAGGCCGTCTACACCGACTGCGACGCCGACACCGTCCTGATCAAGGTCAAGCAGCACGGCGTGGCCTGCCACGAGGGATACCGCTCGTGCTTCTTCCGGCAGCTGTCCGACCAGGGCGACTGGAAGATCATCGCCAAACAGGAAGTCGACCCTGAGAAGGTTTACGGCAAGAAGTGACACTCCTGACCACCCCACAGACCGCCCCGCCCGCCACGGGTCGTCCACCCTGGCTCGACCTCGCGGAGACGGCCTGGGCCGTGCTCGGGACCGCCGGACTGCTCGCTGAGTACGCCTTCAACGAACCTCCGGTATCGCTGCACGTCTGCCGGCTCGCCCAGACGGTCGCCGTGCTGGTATTCCTGTCCGGCTGGATGGTCGGTCTATGTCAGGCAGTGGACAAGGCGGCGTTCCTGCGGCGGCGCTGGCTGGACCTGGCGGTCGTGCCAGCCGCAGCCATCGCAGCCGTTGCACGAGGTTCGGTCGGCGGCCTCGCCGCCTTGCAAGCCGGTGCCATCTACGTCGCGATCCGCCAGGCGGGGCTGATCGTCCAGGAAGCCGCCCGCCGGGCAGCAGACTGTGTCGCCGGCCCCCTCTCACGACGCCGTCCCGTGCGCCTGATACTCACGTGGTACCTGTCGCTCACCGTGCTGGGGGGCCTGCTCCTCGCCCTGCCGAAGGCGACCACAGCCGACCATCGCAACTCCCCGTACACCCACCTGCTCAACAGTACCTTCACCGCCGCCAGCGCCACCTGCGACGTCGGCCTGAACGTCTACGAACTGCCAGGCGACTACACGCTCTTCGGCCAGACCGTGATCCTGGCTCTGGTGCAGGCAGGCGGCCTGGGCATGCTGGTGGCCGGCACCCTCTTCGGAATGCTGCTGGTCCGCCGCCTGTCGGGCGAACCATCCGGACCTGCCGCCTCGGACCCGCAGCGCATCCGGCGGATCATCGGCATGATCGCCGGAACCGCGCTCGGCCTGGAGGCCGTCGGCGCGGTGCTGCTATACCCCATCTGGTCGGATGAGCCGACCGTCTTCTCACGAACGTTCCATGCGGTCTTCCACGCGGTCGGCGCGTTCTGCAACGCCGGCTTCTCGCTCCAGAAGGACAGCCTCGTAACCGGCAGCGGCCTCTGGCAGGTCTACGGCGTGATCCTGCCGCTCTCCGTACTTGGCGGCCTGGGCTTCCCGGTCCTGTACGAGGCCGCCAAGCGGCTCCTCGGCGCTGGCGGCAGGGCCTACCCCTGCTGCCGCTGCCCGCGCACGGCTGGTCACTGCACACGAGGCTGGCCCTGACCACGACCCTCTGCCTGGTCGCAGCCGGCACGCTCGGATTCCTGTTGTTCGAAAAGCCCGGCCCCATCGGCTACTGGTATGCCGGCAAGGGTAACCTGCTCTCCCAGCAGGACGCCATACAGCTCTCGCCGGAGTGGATGCGCAGCCACCAAGGCCCCCAGCGCCTCTTCGACGCCCTCTTCCAGGCGACCGTCGCCCCGACCGCCGGACTGCGGACCGTGCCGATCGACCCCGGCGCGATGAGTCCAGCCAGCCAGTTCCTGCTGATCCTCCTGATGCTCGCAGGCGGCGCGCCCGCCTCGACAGCTGGCGGACTCAAGACGGTCGCGCTGGCTGTGATCATCCTGTACGCCTCGGGCATCCTGAAACGCCGTAGCCGGACGGAGGCATTCGGGCAGCGGATCTCGCAGCACACCATCCGCCGGGCCCTGGGCCTGCTGTTCGCAATGGGTGCGTGGCTGATGCTGGTGATCCTGGTCCTGGCACACACGGAGCGGGCGACGTTCCAGGCCGTAACGTTCGAGGCAACCTCCGCGATCAGCACCAGCGGCCTGAGCCTGGGCCTCACGCCCGGCCTGACCGCCCTGGGCAAAGGCATCATCCTGCTGACAATGCTCGCCGGCCGGATCGGCCCGTTGGCCCTGATGATCACGCTGGCTGACAAAGATGAAACGATCGAATCGACGCCATCCGACCCGATCGTGCTAGGGTAAGCACTACTCCTCCGGAATCGTCTTGCCGAAGCTGTACACCATGTCCAGCAGGTCAAGTACGTCCACGCTGCCATCGTCATTGAAGTCGCAGGCCGGATTGTAGTTGCTGTCGCCGCTTACGGTCCCGAAGGCATCCACCAGGTACAGCAGGTCGATCACATCGACAGACAGGTCTTCGTTCACGTCGCCCACCAGCTTGTAGACCAGGCAAACGATATCGCCGCCCGGAGTGCCGTCGCCGCTGGGCAGGACCGGGTTGAGCTTGTCGATCTCGCCATCCAGTGCCACCCCGCCAGCCGTCACCGCGTCGCTGACGGTCACCACGTACGTATCATCCGCCAGATCCTCGGGCCATTGCAGCGTCGCGGTCCGGGACCACGAATCATAGCCAAACGTGAAGTCCCCGCCCGATCCCGTGTTCACGCCGTTCACGCTGACCATGCCCCCATCGATCGAAACATTCTTGTCAAAGGTGACCGCCATGACTGTCAAAGGCATGTCCTTGTTGTAGACCCGGCCCAGCGGGGGGCTGAGGGCAATCACGTGGGGCGGGCTCAGTACCGGGCCTCCGCCGGGCACCCGAATCCTCACACTCGTCGAGCCATAGATCACCTCGAACGCGTCGGACCCGCTCACCGAGGCGAAACTGCCGACCACGTGCCCCGCTGTCAGGATGGTAAACTCATCCCCGACCTGCGGCTCGTACTGGCCGAAGTAGGAGATGTACAGGTCGCCGCCGAGGAAGGCCGTTCCCGTAACCTGGAGCTGATCGGTTACGGGTCCGGAACCGCTTCCGGTCACGTCCGGCCCGACGACAACGATCGCGAGCCGCCCAGCGTTTCCCTGGGTGTAGTCGCCACACACCTGAAGGGTACCGAGCAACGCACCGGGTAACACGTCCCCGGCCACGTTGGACAGACCGTGCTCTACGGACCCGGTGCCGTCCAGACCACCGGCATCCAGAATCAAGGCCGGCGTCGTACTGATCGTCCCCCACACACCCGTCACGCACGTGGCCGCCTGGCGGATGCAGGACGGATGCTCCAATGAGAGCGTGGTGCCCGGAACCACAATGATCACGACACTGGCGTTCATCGTCCCGGTCCCGCCGATGGCGTGGTCGAACTCTGTGAGTATAAGCCCGGCCTCGATAGTCCCGTTGTTCTCGGTCCACCCGCCCTCCAATCTCAGCCCGTCCAGATCCCAATTCCCGGTGTTGACAACGCCGTCCTCCAGCCAGACGCCACCAGAACCCGCCTCCCCCACGACCCGCCAGTATGCACGTAACCGAGGGTGCAGGCGGGGTCGATGTACCCGGTTCCGACGGTCGTGATCGTCCCGCCCGTGATTGTCGCATCGATACGTACGCACCCGTCGTCAGCCACAATGATCCCGTCCGACGATTGGGTAACGTTGAAGTAGAGGTATTCTATAGCCAGCGTCCCATTGTTACTGGCCTTAATCGTGCCATTGTTGGTGGTGCTGCCCCCGCCTCCGTCATCCCACAGGAAGAGCGTCTGGCCGTCCACATTGCCCTGTACCAGCCCGTAGTTAACCAGGGGGACCCGGATGTCTCCGTAACCCTCGATCGTGTGGCCCGCCTCGTTGGTCAGGGTGGAGCCGACCGCGCCCTCGACGCCTGCGTACGAGTCGGCTAGGCGGATGGTCCCGCTGCCACTCACGGTGAGCGGCCCATTCAGTTCCAACCCCCCGATCAGGCCGTCGTTGGTGATCGCAGGCCCTGTGACAGACGCGCTGCTGACCTGGCCCGTACTCTCGACGGTCAGGTCTTGACAAATCAGACCCCAGGGGGCGGAAACAGTGACGGCCCCGGCAATACTGGCGGTCCCGACGACACCCACATACTCGCCGTCAACCTGGCCTGTACTCTCGACGGTCAGATCCTGGCAAGTCAAATGCAAGAAGCCGGACACGGTTCCGGCAATCCTGGCGGTCCCGACGACATCCACATACTCGCCGTCAACCTGGCCTGTACTCTCGACGGTCAGGTCCTGGCAAGTCAGACGCCAGAAGCCGGAAACGGTCCCGGCAATCCTGGCGGTCCCGACGACATCCACAAACGCGCCGTCAACCCGGCCCGTACTCTCGACGGTCAGGTCGGCGCAACTCACATCTCCGAAAACCGTACCGGCGACAGTGACATCCCCGGCCGAGGCCCCGTAGGGGTACGCCGCCTGAACCACCCACCCAGGGCCGATCGCCACATCATCACCTGCGTCGTTGGGATACTCCAGCGGCGGGTCATTGTCCCATCCCCATATGCTGCCCCAGTTGTTGATGTAGGAGTCGTGCCAGTATCCCTCAGCATCTTGGTACGAATCGTACACCCGGTAGTCAAACCATTCCTGCGTCCCGACATCACCGGTCCAAGTGAACGACCCCCCGAGCGCGCTCTGGGACAAAACCCCAATCAGCGCCGCCACCCCCCAAAAGCCCAATACAACCCGCTTCGTCGCCATGGGTGCTCCCTCCGCCACCGATTCCAAACGCCGACCCGCGAGCCGCCACACGTGGCTCGGACCGCGACCTTCCTCCGCCAAAAGACGCTCGAATGGTCCGTGCCGACAACGTCCCATCCAACAAGACTGCCGTAGGACGCTACGCCGTACCCTTACGGAATCAAGGAAATGCGCTGACCGCTGGATTCATACTATACTTGACGCGAATCTCGCCGACAAGAGTTTCTGCGCAGGTTCCTTCAGAATTGAGAAGTTCGTACGGCCGGTACGCCGCCTGCGACCCATCGCACCATACCCGCGGCCCCCGGCGGTCCCCCTCGCCGGCGAGCCCTGCCCCATTCTTGGTATGCCAGCCCGGCGTTGCGGTTGTTGTTGCCGTTTCTCAGTACGCAGTACTCAGCACTCAGGACTTCTTTATTGCTGCGGCACCGCCTGCCCCCAGGCGCTCACCAGCGACAGCAGATCGATCACGTCCACGCTATTGTCGCCGTTCAGGTCGCACGTCGCATCAAACCCCGGATCGCCGCTGGCCAGCCCGAACGTCGCTACCAACGTCAGCAGGTCGATCACGTCCACCGAGCGGTCTTCGTTCACGTCCCCCACCAGCCGGTAGAACACCCCGGCGAAACTGCCGCCAGGCGCACCGTTCCCGCTCGGAAGCGACGGGCTCAACACGCTCATCTCGCCATCGAGAGCCAGGCCCGCCGCCACAACCGCGTCGCTCACGGCAACGCTGTAGTCTGTCGTTCGGCAGGCCGGCCGCCCACTGCAGGCTCACGGTCCGCGTCGCGGCGCTATAGCTGAACGTGAAGTCATTATGGCCGCCCGTAAGTGCTCCGCTGACGCTGACCTTGCCGGCATCGATCGACACATCCTCGTCGAACGTCAGGCTCACGCTCGTCAACGGAATATCCTTGTAGCTGACGCGGCCAAGCGCGGGACTGAATGCCGCCACCCTCGGCGCCGCCACCTCGTAGGCCCCCTTGTCCGGCGAACCGCCCCGCGGCCGCGCCAGGTAGTCGTCCGTCACCTCCGGCAGGACCTGGGCCGTATCGATGGCCGCGGCAGCCCCGGGCAGCAGCCGCAAGTCGCCGTTGAGAGGATCGACGAACCACGAGGCCGCCGGCGTCGACCCGGAGATCGTGCCGGTCGAGCTGCCGCTGGCCCCCTGCCAGAAGATCTGCCCGCGGATGATATCCTCGTAGAGCTTCAGCCCCGTCGTCACGCTGTCGTACACGTGCACGGTGCTCGCGCCGGCGTTGTCGCTGTAGATCGTGTTGTTGTAGACCTGAAGGTTGTTGGTCGCGCAGAGCTCCACCGCGTAGCCGGCCCCGCGAACCACGAAGTTGTTGCGGATGATGCCGTTGGTCGTGTGGTACGGCACCGTCCGGTACGGATTGCCGAAGGCGATGTCCCGATCGCAGCCCATGATGCAGTTGCGCTCCACGACGCAGTTGGCCGCCCCGCCCCACAGGAAGACCCCGCCCCGCCCGCCGCCCGTGGCGCCCCGGATGTTCTTGATGACGCAGTCGCGGATCTGCCAGTTGTCGATCCCGATCGCGTCGATGCCGCCGATGTAGTCGTTGTCCGCATGACCCGACAGGGCCGTCGTCTGCTCGAGCCAGCAGTACTCGATCGTCACGTTGCTGGAGATGTGCCCCGTCGCCGTGCTGCCCTTGATGTACCGCTCGCCGCAGTTGAGGATCTTGACGTTGTGGATCAGGACGTTGCTCACGTCGCTCTCGCCGCGGATCTGGATGCCGTGGTAGGTCATCTCGGTGATGCTCAGGTCCGCGATCGTAATGCCGCTGACGTTCACGTGGAAGCCGAACTCCGCCCCGGCGTGACCGCCACCGTTGATGCCGTACCCCAGCATGACCACGTCGTCTCGGTTGCCCGTGGTCCCTCGGATCGTGATGTTTGGCGTGTCGACCTCCAGCGGCGTGCCCAGATAATACATGCCGGGCCCAAGCAGGATCGTCGTGCCGGGCGTGGCTGTGGACAGGGCCGTGTAGATCCACTGGTCCTGGGGAACACGGATGACCGGACCGGCTGGCGCCGGCAGGGGCGGGGCCTGCTTGACGATGCTGACCCCCTGGCCCCGCGCAGCCGGTACGTACAGTAACGCTGCTCCCAGCAACACCAGGACCCAATTCCGTACTGCGTTGTGCATGTCTCCCATCCCCTCGTCCATGTTACCGAAGCGTCGCGCGTTCCCGGATCCGCCGTCAGACAAGTCGTTTCCCCATCCGTAACCCGTAACCCGCTGCCCGTTACCCGTGGCCCGTACCCCGTCGCCCCGCCGCCTACTGCTGCGGAATGCCCTGGCCGAAACTGCCCACCAGGATCAGCAGGTCGATCACGTCGACCGACCCGTCGCTGTTCAGGTCGCACGTGGCGTCGAAGCCCGGGTCGCCGGTGACCAGCCCGAACGTCGCCACCATCGTCAAGAGGTCGATCACATCCACCGACAGGTCCTCGTTCACGTCCCCCACCAGCCGGTAGACCAGGCAGACAAAGCTCCCGCCAGCCGTGCCGTTGCCGCTCGGCAGCGTCGGGCTGAGCTTGTTGATCTCCCCATCCAGGGCGACCCCGCCCGCGGTAACGCTATCGCTGACGGTAACCGTATAGGTGTCATTCGGCAGCCCCGCTCCCCACGTCAGCGTGGCCGTGCAAGACGCGCTGCTCGTAGCTGAACGCAAAGTCGTTGTGTGCGCCCGTATTCGCGCCGCTGACGCTCACCATCGCCCTGTTGATCGTCGCATCCTTGTCGAAAGTCACCGCCATGGTCGTCAGGGCCGCATCCTGATTGCTCACGTGCCCCAGCGCCGGGGTAAAGCCGCTCACGTGCGGCGGGGGCGGCGGCACGTACTCGTACGCCCCCTTGTCCGGCTGGCTGTCCCGAGGCAGGGCGAAGTAGTCGTTCGTCACCTCGGCCAGCACCTGGCCCTGGTTGATCGCAGCCGTCGCACTGCTCGTCAACCGCAGGTCGGCGTTGGTCGCATCGACGAACCACGAGGCCACCGGCGAGCTGCCCACGATGCTGCCGGTCGTGTCGGCCGTCACGGTGCCGCCGGCATTGTTCAGGAAGATCTGCCCGCGAATGATGTCGCTGTAAATCTTCAGGCCCGTGGTCACCCCATCGTAGACATGGACGGCGCTGGCCCCGGAGTTGCTGCAGTAGACGGTGTTGTTGTAGACCTTCAGGTTGTTGCTGGCACAGAGCTCGAGGGCGAAGCTGGCGCCGCCGACCACGAAGTTGTTGCGGATGATGCAGTCGGTGCTGTGGTACGGTACCGACCGGGACGGATTGCCGAAGGCGATGTCGCGATCGCAGCCCATGATGCAATTCCGCTCCGCGACGGAGTTGGTCACGCCGCCCCAGAGGAAGATGCCGCCCCGGCCGCCGCCGGTCAGCCCCTGAATGTTCTTGATGACGCAGTCGTGGATCTGCCAGTTGTTCAGGCCGATGGCGTCAATGCCGCCGATGTAGTTGTCCGGGTCGACGGGATTGCTGGGCCGCGACACGTACGTCTGGTTCTGTTCCAGCCAGCAGTATTCGATGGTGATGTTGGCGGCGATCTTCCCGGTCGCGCTGCTCCCCTTGATGAACCGCTCGCCCGCGTTGAGGATCTTGACGTTGTGGATCAGCACGTTGCTGACGCTGTTCTCGCCGCGGATCTGAATGCCATGGTAGTACACGCCGCTGATGGTCAGGTCGGCAATGACCATGGGAACGGCGGGGGTACTGGTTACGTTGATCTGGAAGCCGTATTGGGAGCCGGGAGACGACGTGTTCATCCCGCTGCCCACCAGGACGACATCATCGCGGTTGCCCGTCGATCCGCGGATCGTCATACCGGCCTTGTTCAGCTGCGGCACCGAAGAAAGCGTGTATGTGCCGGGATGGATCATGACCGTCACGCCGCTGATAGTGCTGCTGATCGCCGAATAAAACTGGCTCACGTTGTAAACATCGATGACCGAACCTGCCGGCGGGGGCAGCGCCGGGGCCGTCTTGATCACACTGCTGGCCTGCCCCCAGACGACAGATGCCTGCAGCGCAGCCAGGCACACAAATGCAAGTACGCACCGCCGGTTCGCAAAGTGCATGGCTTCTTTCCTCTCCCAATCGATCTGCAGCCGCAGGCCAGATCGCCACAGCGTACGCAAACGTGTCTTCCGTAGTGTACGCAAAAGGCACGGATGACTGCAATAGGAAGATCTGCCGGATGTACGCGAATCCGGCATTGGTCCGAACCAGAAGTCCCGCAGAGGGGTAGGCGCCTCGGGGCCGGCGGCGGTAACAGGTGCGGGCCGCGGGATGCAGACCTTTCCACGCGGATCCCTGGTCCCCTGCAGGCATGGCAGCACGACGCCCGCTGCCCGGCGTATCGGCTACTTCCCGAAGTTCGCCACAAAGATCAGCAGATCGACCACGTCCACACTGGCGTCACTGTTGAAGTCGCAGGCCGCGCTGTACTTGGCGTCGCCGGGGACCGTGCCGAAGGCATCCACGAAGATCAGCAAATCCACCACGTCCACGTGGCCGTCCTGGTTGATATCGCCGACCAGGAACGTGATCTTGTCCGCGCCGATGTCCGGGGTGATGCACCGGCCCTGGCCGTCGATGTCGGTCGTCACCTCGGGCAGTACTACTCCCTGGGCGATGGCGGCCGTCGCGGCCGTCGTCAGGTGCAGATCACCCGTAGCGGCATTGACGAACCAGGTCGGGTCGACCGTGGCGCCGATGATATTGTTCGTCGAGGTCCACGTGCCAGGGTTGTTGAGCACCTGGCCGCGGATCAGGTTGTTGGTTGCCAGCAGGTTGGTCTGCGTTCCGTAGATATGGACCGTGCGAAAATAGCTCGCGTCGGGGCTGTAGATGGTGTTGTTGTAGATCTTGCAGTTGCTGGTGCTGCAGATCTCCATGGCGATATCGGCCCCGCGAAGAATGAAATTGTTGCGAGCGATGCTGGAAGCGGGGCCTGGGCTGTAGGAGGGGTTGCCAAAGCAGATTCCGCGGTCACAGTTGATGACGATGTTACTCTCGACGGTGTCATTCGTACCGTCCCAGATGAAGATCGCACCGCGGCCGCCGCCGGTGGCCCCTTGAATCCCACTCATGACGTTGCTGCGGACGGACCAGTTGGTCGTGCCCATCGTATCGATCCCGCCGATGTAATCATAACCGCTCACCGCGTAGCCGGACCGCACGATCGTCTGCTCCAGCAGGCAGTTCTGCACAAGAACGTTCTGGTCGATGTAGCGGCCGGAACCCTTGATGTGGCGCTCCCCGATATTGAGGGTATGCACGTTGATGATGTTGGCGCTGGTGATCCCGTTCTCGCCGTGGATCTGGATGCCGTTCTGGTTGACGTCCTGGACCGTCAGGTCCTTGATCGTAATGCCGGAGGCCGCCAGCTGGACCAGGTTGTTGAGCCCGCCGCCGTCCACGTTCATGCCCGCCCCGTGGATCCTCACGTCGTCCCGGTTGCCGGTGGCGCCCTTAATCGTCAGGTTGGGCTTGGTCATGTAATACGCATGACCGGGATAGTAGTCCCCGGCCGCGCAGATGATCACGTCGCCAGCCGCGGCAGTGGCAACAGCGTAGTCCAGGGCCGAGCTGGTTGAGACATTCCACGTCGCGGCGTGCAGGACAGGGACAAATGCAGCCACAACCGCTACGGCAACACAACGGACAGCAGTTCCCCGTACAAACATCGCTTCCCTCCTTCCATCGAGTTTCCTATAGCCCATGTTACGAAAATCGATGGGCCGTTGCAACGGGATTCCTGCTGTGCCGGAGCGATTCCGTTCAATCCATGGTCCGTACCCGCGAGGATCTTCGCCTATCCGAATGCCGCGGATAGGATACGTATGGCATCTTCAGCATACCCTTGCCGTTGCTGTCGCCGTTACTCGCCCCTCGTCCCTGAACCCTAAACCCTGAACCCTGAACCCTGAACCCTGAACCCTGAACCCTGAACCCTGAACCCCGAACCCTGAACCCTGAACCCCGAACCCTGAACCCTGAACCCTACACCCTGAACCCTACACCCCGTCTTCCCCGTGCAGCAGCTCCTCCGCCTGCCGCCCCACCTGCTCAGCCACCTCCTGCGGACCCAGACCCGCGTCCGCCGCCTCGTTCAGCCGCCTCACGATCGCCGAGCCCACGATCGCCCCGTCGGCGATCTCCCACACCTTCGCCACGTGCCGTGGCTTGCTCACCCCGAACCCCACGCACAGCGGCTTGCCGAACTTCCGCAGTCCCGCCACCTGCCCCGCCAGCGCCGGCGGCAGGCTGTCCCGCTCGCCCGTCGTCCCCGCCACCGCCACGCAGTAGATGAACCCCGAGCACTGACGCCCGATCGCCTCACGCCGCGCCTCCGGACTCGTCGGGGCGATCAGCATCGGCACCACCAGGTTGTACCGGCTGGCCATCTCCACCAGCGGCTGCGACTCCTCCACCGACAGGTCCGGCGAGAGGATCGCGTCGTAGCCGGCCTGCGCAGCCCCCTGCACGAACCTCTCCAGCCCGAATCGATAGATCACGCTGTAGGAAACCATCGCCACGATCGGCACCGACGCCGCTGGCCGGACCGATGCGACCACCTCGAAGGCCTGGGCCACCTTGAACCCCTTGTCCAGCGCGGACGAACGAGGTCTGGATCACCGGCCCGTCCGCCACCGGGTCGCTGAATGGAAACCCCAGCTCCACAGCCGACACGCCCACCTTGTCGAGCTTCCGCAGAATGGCCGCCGTCGCCTCCTTCGAGGGATAGCAGGCCGTCACGTACGGGATCAGCAACTTCCCGCCGGAGCGAAGCACCTCGTCGAACCGCCTGGTCAGCCTGTTCTGGACCGCCTGCATGTCGTGCACCTCGATCTGAGATGTCTGCGCCGCAATCGTCAACACAAGTTCAGAGCCCTTCAGCAGGCCCCGAGTATAGCCGGCTCCCGATCCATCTGCTAGATTGCATTCGGCGCCCGACCCCTGAAGGCAGGAACAAGTCGCTGGCTTGGGTGCCACAGTCCTGTGGACGCGGCCCTGTGGCCGCGGACCAGGGCTGTGCTACAGCCTGGGTGCCACGCCTGCGGCGTCTGCAGGCGTGCTGCGCCGTTGAAAGGGAGTACCTCGATGCAGTGGAACATGCCCGACGACCAGTTCTGCAACCTCCTGGACTGGGCACATCCCGCCCTGGCAGGCGTCGACGCGCATCTGCCCCCGTCCGACAGGGCCCTGGCAGCCAGCCGGGCCATTCGGCCGATCACCCCCCGGACGCTCACCGTCCCCGCCCGGCTACCGCAGTACCTGGCAATCTGGCAGGCCGATTACGCCGACGACATCGCCGCTGCCCGCGACCTGCTCGACCGCACGGTCCTCGACCGCACCCCGACGTGGCGGCCCGACCCGCGCAACTACGCCCACGTGAACGAGAGAATCCTCCGTGACATGCAGACCCGCCGCCACCAGGCGATGGCCCTGGCCAGCCGCCTCTTCGCCCTGACAGGCGACCGCCGTTACCTCGGCCTCTCCGTCGGCCTGATCCAGGCCTTCGCGCACCAGGCCCCGCCCTGCCCCGATGGCTCCGAGCCCGCCTGGGCCGGCTGGATGGCTGGCTATACGGGCATGGATGTCATCTGGGCCAACCACGTGATGGAAAACTGGTTGCTCGCCCTGCCGATCCTGCAACCCCGTTTGGCCGACAAAGATTTCCTGGTCTTCCTCAAGGCCCTGGCCTGCGGCGCCGACTACCACTGGAACTGCTGGCAGCACAACTTCTACCACAACTACACGCGGCACGGCGTGCGCAGCAGCCGGCGTGGGCCTGGCCTACCCGATGTTCCGCGACTCGCGTAAGTGGCTGCAACTCGGCATCGACCGCTTCTTCGGCGACATGACCGCCCCGCCCATATGCCTCGACGACGGCTACACTCGCGAGGCGTTCAGCTACCAGGATGTGAATGCCTACGTGACCGCCAAATGGTACGTGCTGTGCCGCACGCACGGCATCGCCGTACCCGCTGATTTCGAGCGCCGCCTGCAGGCGATGTTCGACTTCGCCGCCCGCATCATTCGTCCGGATGGCTCACACCCTGTCCAGGGCGAGTCCTACCCCGACAATTCGCACGAGCACTTCATCGCCGCCCACGAGATGCTGCACCTGGGAGCCGCCCTGTTCGATCGGCGCGACTGGCGAGCAGTTGCCGGCGGCCTCAACGACGACCGGCTTTCACCCGATTGGCTGTGGATCGTTGAACCCGAGGCCTACGGGCGGTGGAAGACAATGCCCCCCGCCGCCCTGCGGGCACGGACCATCCCCAGCAGTCTGCGGACCCAGCAAGCTCTGCACCCTGCGAAGCGGCCTCGGCCTCGACGCCCTCTGCGTGCAGACCTGGGCCATGAACCCCCGCAACCATGGCCACTACGACGCCTTGCACCTGGAGGTCCATGGCCTGGGACGGACCCTCATCAGCGACGCCGGCTTCGCCTCGTACGAAGGCGATCTCCGCCAGCGCGACTGGCAGCCGCAGCGCCACAGCAGTATCCACCTGCTCGGCATGACCCAGGCCGCCAAGCAGTTCTACAACGACGCCTACACCCGCCAGATCCTCTGGCACGAGGATGAGGTGGTGGCCGCCTGCGGTCTGGAAACTAGGCTGTACCTGGATTACACCATCCGCCGGTTCGTCGTGCTGATCAAGTCAGCCGGCACCATCGCGGTCATCGACACCGTCCGCCAGGATGCCGCCGCGCCCATGCCAGCCGCCCCCTTCGCTGGCATCGAGACCCGTTTCGCAATGCACACGCCCGTCATGCAGGTCGGCCGCGATGGCCTGGCCGCCTGGTCGCAGCATGCGCCCAGCGCCCCGCCCTGCTCCATGAGCCCGCCGATACGGACTTGGCCGGCAAAGACGCCCAGCCGTTCAACTGGTCCGACATCTGCCGCGTGCTCGGCTGGGGCGACAGCGACGCCAACGTCTGCGCTCGCCCCCTGCTGCATGAGGACTCTCTCACCCTGTCGGTCCAGAAAGACTGGGTCTGCGTGCCCGGTGGCATCATCCCCCGCCCCGTCACGGTCTACACGCACTCGGGCCCCCTGCCCGTCCTCCAGGCGTGGGAGGTCCAGCCCTTCCGAGGGATCTCGATGCCCCGCCGCAATCTGACCGCCGAAGCAAAGTCCGAAGATGAGATCGTCCTCACCAGCCCGACAATCCGCATGCACCTGGCCGGCTTGGGGTCGCACTCCCCTTCGCTCCGTTCAGTCCCTTGATACGGACCACGTCTGCACGCTGCGCTGGGTGCCACGATCCTGTCGGCCAGGGGCATGAGCTTGCCGATCCTGATGGACCCAATCCGGCCGCGGGGCCCTGCCGCCTCGAACGCGCAGGGCTCAATCGACACGCGTCTGAGGTGGACTCGCCAGCTCCTCGATCCTACCATGAATCTGTGGCGAAGATGGACGGGCAGCCCCGTGGCGCCGCGGAGACCCATGAACATGCGTAAGGCGGCTGTGGCCATCGCACTGTGGATCGGGGCATGGTCATCCGGCTGCGCCCCCAGCCAGATGGTCACCTCCTGGCGGTCCCCGTCGTTCAGCGGATCGCGTTTCAAGAAGGTGCTGGTCATCGGCATACCCGCCCACCCCGACCTCCGGCAGACCTGCGAGGACGCCCTCGTCAGCCAGCTCGGAACAAGAGGCGTGCAGGGGATCCCCAGCTGACTCGTGGCTTCCCGACGACCGAATGACCGATGATGCAGCTGTCCGCCAGGCCGCAGCCCGCTCCGGGGCCGACGCCTTCCTCGTGACCCGCCTGCTGAATGTCCGGCAGGAACCGGTCATCGTCCCGCCCGAGCCCGGCGTGTGGGTCCGCATACAATCCGCCTGGCCCGGCACCTACAAGCCGGTAGTGGCCGGCCAGACCGAGATCGTCACTCTCGAAACCAGGCTGTTCCCGGCCGGCTCCGACCAGCCCCTCTGGTCCGGCACGACGCAGACGTACGACGCCGCCGACCTGCACAAGGCCATTCCCGGCACGGCCAAGACCATCGTCAAGGACCTGGCCAAACAAGGACTGATCTGATCCATTCATCTCAAGGCTGCGCCGTCGATGCCCCCTTCGCCGCGGCCGCCCTCCGCGCCACCCCAAGCGCATACGTAAAGATCGCCGCGCACGCCGCCGGCTTGGTCTCGTACCCGCTCGTCTTCGAGGTCTCCTGGCGGATCACAAGGATGTCCACGTCGTCCTTGGCCTCGTGCTCAGCCACCGCAAGGATCCCGTACGGCGGCCGGCCCCTGTACTCGGCCTTGCCGATATCCAGCTCCGGCCTGCGCAACCAGCACACAGTACAGGTACGGATAATCATGTCCCTGCACGTTGTTCAGCACCACCTGGGTCTGCACGCCGAGGAACGCATCGCCCAAAGCCTCGATCCGCAGGACCAGCTTGGCATCGATCGGCATGTCGCCATGGCCGCCCGTGCGGACCTGCATCTGCGGCAGCATGGTCTCGCCCTCGTGCGGCCCGCCCTCCCACAGGTCCATCACCCGCAGCAGTTCCTGGATCTTCACCACTAGCGGGTCGTTCGTCAGCACCCGCCGCACGCCGGTCACCCAGTGCGGCAGCAGCAACACCGCCACATCGACCACCAGCGCCAGGGCCAGCCACTGGTACCCCGCCTCCAGCAGCAGGTACCCCAGGCCCGCCGTTGCACCCACCACCACCACCAGCCCGAACGCCCCCAGCCCGCTGGTCACGTCCAGCAGGCTGTGGTGCCACTTGCGGCTCTTGCGGGCGATGGCCAGGACGTTCTCCAACTGCTTCCGGTCGGCCCCGCGCCACTCGCGCTGATCGCCCAGGTCGCCCGGGACGTTGCTGTACCCCCGCACCACGCCCAGCAGCGACGCCGCCAGCAGCAGCCCCGCCCCCGCTACCAGGCCCACGTACAGCTCCAGCACGAATCCCGCAAACAATAGCGCCGCGATCATCGCCAGCCGCGTGTTGTACGGCAGCGACCGCGCAAACACGAAATGAATCTGGCCGCGGCGCTTCACGTCAGGCAGTAGCATGGGCGATCCTCCTGGCCTCCGCCAGTTCCGCTGTCCCCATCGCCGACCAGTACAGCGGGCAAGCCGCTGCGCAGGCCCCCAGGTCCTCGCACCCGGCGCATTCCCTTGGAGCATATTCCTTGCGGCGGAAGAAACTCGCCCGCGCCGAGCCCCACACCGCCTCGAACGGCTGGCAAAGCAGGTTCCCCACCGCCTGCGGATAGCTCGAACACGGCAACACGTCGCCAGCCGGCGAGACGCTCAACAGCCCGTCGCACGCCGCGCAGCTCTTGTTACCCAGCCCCATCGCCAGCGGGTTGAAGATGCACATCGGCGTGGGCGAATACCACAGGAACTCCACGCCGTACCGCCTGGCCGCCTCGCGCACCCGCAGCACGATCTCGCCGATGTCGCTGTACGCCACCTGGATCGTTCGATCCGCGGCGCTGCCCGCCGGGATCACCATGTTCGCCGACATCCGCGCGATCCCCAGGTCCGCCACCAGCCGGACAAGTCCCTCCAGATGATCCGCGTTCAGCGCGTTGATCGTCGTGTTCGTGTGCGTGTGCACCCCGGCCTGCCGCAGGGCCCGCAGCCCCGCCAGCGTCCGTTCGAACGACCCCGCCACCCCGGTCAAGCCGTCATGCACCTCCGCGTCCGGCCCCTCCAGAGACACCTGCGCGGATACCAGCCCCGCCGCTCGCAGCCCCTCCGCCCGGCCGCCATCCCCCAGCAGCGTCCCGTTGGTGATCAGGTTGGTCCGCAGCCCGATCTTCGTCGCCGCCGCGACCAGTTCCTCCAGGTCCGACCGCAACGTCGGCTCTCCCCCCGTGAAGCTCACCGAAGGCACCTTCGCATCCCGCCGGATGATCTCCAGGACGCGTATCGCCTCCCGAGTGGTCATCTCCACCGCGCCGTTGTCGTGGTCGTTGCTGTTGCTGTCATTCCGAGGGTCATACGGCAGCTGTACGTAGGCCACGCCCTCCAGACCCGAGGAATCTTGCAGTTGCTGTCGTACCGACCCCGCCAAGGACGCCGTTGCCGTTGCTCCTCTTCTCCCCTTCTCCTCTTCTCCTCTCCTGCCGTTCGTCCCGCGACCCGCGTCCCGCGACCCGTCTCTTGCCGTTGCTCCTTGTCTCCTTGTCTCCCCGTCTCCTTGTCTGTCGTTTGCCGTACCGCTCCCCTTGCACCCGCACGCCGCATAGCAGAACCGGCACCGCAGGTTGCACCGGTACGTCACCGCGATCTCCGACAGCACCGGCAGCGCGCCTGAACGCCGGCCCCGCGTGCGGCACGACCTCCACCGCCTTGCGGCCGCCCCCCTCGCCCAGGCACCCGGTCATCAAGCCTGCGAAAGTCGCACAGGAAGTGGAAGAGCTCCCGCCTGCGATCAGGCCTCTCCCCGATCCGCCCGAGCACTTGCCCGATCGACCCCCCGTTCTTCAGGAACCGCAGGACCGACAGGCCCGCCGCGTTGAGCTTCACCGCCTTGTTCGGCATCACGATCAGCAGCCTGTCCTCCCCCCGCACCTCAAAGTGCCCTCGGACCTGCCCGATGTAGTTGTCCACCCAGCAAAAGGCACTCGCATCGTTCTCGAAGGACCCCGCTCCCCCGCCGTTGCCCCTTGCCTCCTCTTCTGCTCTTCTGCCGTTTCCCCTTGTCTCCTTGTCTCCTTGTCTCCCTGTTTGCCGTTCCTGGACCCCGAGCCCTGAACCCTTTCCTCGCCCCTCGCCCCTCGTCCCTCGTCCCTGCCGTTTCTCCTGTCCCATCAGTGCGTCCCCCCGCTCACGCACGCCGAATGGCACGCCGAGTGGCACGCGGAATGGCACGCGGAATGGCACGCCGAGTGACACGCCGAATGGCACGCATCGTGACAGGCCGAATGGACGAAGCAGCCCTCATAACACGCCGGGCTCGACATGAACTGCCCATAGTCCGTCGATACCCCCGCGATATGGTCGATCTGCGACTGAACCGCTGGCGTCAGCACGACCGCGCTGCGATCGACGTACCAATAGTTGTGGAAATAGTACGGGTAGTACCAGTCGTCCCACGTCCGCCAGTCACTCACCGACCGCGGTTGCTGCCGCTGCGCATCCGCTCCACCCTTCTCGAACACCTCCTTGAACCGCGCCGAATAGGCCGCCTTCGTGGCCTCGACGTCCGCATCCCACGACTTCTTCTGCACCGCGTCCGTCAGCCGCTGCAGAAACTTGCGGAGGTCCCCCTGGTCGAACCGCCCGTCCGGCCCCAGCGCATCCAGGAGCCCCCGTTCATACTCGTTGAGACACTCCGTGCCCCCGCGGATGGTCACCCGCCCGTCCGCCTGCATCTGCACGACCCCCTTGGCCTGCATCGCACTGAGCATGATCGCGACGATACGATTGAACGGAATGCCCAGGAACACCGCCGCCTCGATCATGCTCAGCGTCGCCACCTTCCCGTCCTTGCGGTAGACTCGTCAGCACGATCTTCGGCGGCGACCAGTCCGCGTCGATCCAACTGATCTCATTGAGCCCGTCCGCCGCGGCCAGCATACTGCGGTGCTTGCCCGTAATCACCAGCAGGAACAGCACCGCCAGCCCAGCCGCCCCGACGACCACCAGCAGCCGCATCGACCCGCTCGGCGGCGCAAGGTGCGGCGTGGGCCGCTCAGAGTGATAACCATAGCCGGGATTGTAAGGCTGAACGGGCGTGTACCGTGGCCGCGGCGTGAACTCCGGTCGCGCCGGCGCCACGGGCCGCCCCGGCGGAGCAGACGGCGTCTCCGCCGGCTTCGCCTCCTGCAGCCCCTGGAACACCGACGCGTCGATGTACTCCTGGATCCGCAGATGCCCCTCGACCGGCACGCCCTCCCAGTGCACCCGCTGGCCCAGCCAGTACTTCCCGCCACGCTCCTTGCCGAACCACTGCAGCTTGTACTGCGCGTTCATCCACGGCTCGGTCCGGAACTTCAGCCCCGCCAGCTGCTCCGGCGAAACATCCGCCCCCTCGACCTCCACCGGCCAGTAGATCGTCGCCGTGTAGTGCTCCAGCCGCTCGTCCCACTGCACCGGCGCCCAGTGGAACACAGCCAGCTGCCCGTGTTCGGGCGAGGTCGTCCGCGCTCAGCTGCCCCGTCGCCGCCAGGTCCACGCCGTACGTGAAGATGTAGATCACCCGCCCCTGCCGAACCGCCTGGCCCCCGGACAGAATGATATCGTACTTGTCGCCGACGTTGCGGATATCCAGGTCGTAGCGCTTGCCGGCTGAGTCCGTGGCATAACACCCGGACGTTCTCGAAGTGCGGCCGCCCTCGCTCCCCCTGGAAGAAAAAGCCGTGGACCGCGTTGCCCTCGGGCTCGATCGCCACCTTGTAGACGACCGTCGCCTTCGCGTCCGGCCGCAGCGACACGTCCACCTCGACGAAGTCCCACTTCACCGCCGCGGCCGGCGAAGCCAGCACCAATAGAAGAATCAATCGCGCAAGGGATTTCATGCCGCCGAGATTACCGGCTGCGAGTAGGAATGCAAGCGGCAGTCACTGGTCCCCCGTGTTGCCGTTGTCCAATGCCGTTGTTCCCGTCCTGGCTGTCGCCGTTACCCAATGCCGTTGGCAACTCCACCCCGAAGGGGTGGCACATGTCAGCCCGGGGCAGCGCGGGTCGCCTGCTGTCACGGCGACCCGCACAGCCCCGGGTAACGCTTACCCGATAAACAGCCTGCGCCGCTTGATATAGTCCCACACCACGTACCGGTCCAGGTCCTTACCGCCCGTGAAGAACACCCGCCCCTTCGTCGTCTCCGCCATCCGGTACGCAAACTGCACGTCCTCGCTCGTCTGGCTCCAGCTCTGCAGCAGGAAGATGTTGATCGTGATGTTATTTCGCGAACACAACTGCGCCTCGCGGATCGTCGCCGACTCCGTGGCCGGGTCCGGCGGGTAGAGCATGTACAGGAACTGCCCCTCGTAGTGCGAGGTCGGCAGCCCGTCCGTGATCAGGATGATCTGCCGGTTCGGCGTGTCCTGGTTGCTCAGGTACTGCCGCGCCATCTGCAGGCCGTGCTGGATGTTCGTGAAGTGCTGCGGAATCTGAAACTCGCTCACGTCCGGGTTGCTCATGTCCGCCTTCAGCCGCACGATCGGATCGTGCACCGTCACCGGCTTGGGCATCAGCATCGGGATCTCGCTGATGTGCCGCGGCTTGGCGAACGTGTACATCTCCACGAACTGCAGGAAGTCCCCCGGGAACTCCGTACGAATCAGCCCGTGCAGCGCCAAACTCATCCGCTTGACGTTGATGTACTGCCCGTCGTACCGCATCGACCCGCTCATGTCCATCACCACCGCCGTCGCGCACTTCGGGCTGTTGCGGGTGTTGTGGATCTCGATGTCCTCCGGCTTCATCCGCACCGGAAGGCCCGCATGCCCCTGCCGGACCATCGCGTTGATGATCGAGCCCGGGATGTCCATGTGCGTGATCGAGTCGCCGAACTCGTACGGCTTGGTCTTCGTCATCTCGATCGCGCCCTCGCCCACGATCGGCCCCTGGTGCCGCCCCGACCGCGCCGCCTCCAGGTCGTTGAAGATCTCCTGCAAGCAGCCGCGACTGGAACAGCCGGTATGCCTTCGGCGTCAGGTGGTACCCGCCGTCCTGCTTCTCCAGGCCCTGGCGTTCGGCCACCTCCTTGAGGTAGTCCTCGATGTACTGGCGCAGCGCGTCCAGCTGCTCCATGTCCCCCGGCTCGGCGAACTCCTTGAGCAGCTCCATGTCGATCACGCCGATCTGCGCCGTCTTCATCGCCTCTTCCAGCTGCTTGAGCAACTTGTCGATCGCCTCCAGCTCCTCCTTCACCTCCAGGGCCTTCGGGATGTCCATGATCGTCCGGCCGGTAAAGTCGTACTTCGCCGCCAATTCGTCCACCTGATACTTCTCACCCAACTGGTCCATCAGCTCGAGCAGCTCCCGCGCAAACGGCGACTGCTCGTCGTTCGTCAGGTACCACAGCCGCTCCAGGTCGTGCAGCTGCTCCTCGTTCACCGCCTCGTTGAACCGGCGCGTGAGGTTCCGCGGCGGATGAGACCGCCCAGCCATGTCGTGGAACCGCTCCGCAGCCTCCTCCTGCACGTGGTCCGTCTCATACGTCGCCAGGATCTTGCGCTTCCGCTCCAGCAGCATCTGCATCAGCGATTCCAGGCTCGGCCCCAGGCCCTGGATCTGGCTGGGGTCCAGGTGGACCGCCTTGCGCCAGCTCCTCCTCCGTCAGGTGGTGCAGGCTGCCGAACTGGAGCATCTGCTCGAAGGCCGGACTGACCACGTCCGGCGGAGGCTCCGTCGGACTCGGGAAGTTCAGCGGATCGTACTTCTGGTACGTGTGGATGACCCCGCCGAACCCGGGCTTGCCCGGGACTGGCGTGGCTTTCGTGTTAGAACTCATATGTGATCCTGCCATGATGCTGCGATCGGCTGATCCGGTCGTTGGCGTACAGACCAGCCAGGACGAATTCGACGCAGGAGGCCCTCACAGCCTCGTTCTCCGCGGCATTGACCTCGAAGGCCTTCTCCCATACGGGCGGGACCCTCTTGAGCCGCGACGCGTAGTGCGAGCTCGGCAGCATGTCCCCGACCTCGAGCTTCACCCCCTTGCCGAAGACCTCGCCGATCTCCTCCAGGCCGTGCTTGTCGACGTACTCGTCGAAGACCGTCTTGATCGCCTCCGCCTGGATCGCATCCAGAACCTGCTTCTCCGTCATCTGGTGGCTGCCCATCATGTCCAGTTCCAGCTTGCCCAGACTCGATGCGTAGAAGTGCCCCAGGTCCGAAATCCGCGGCACCGAGGGTTTCTCCCCCAGCCGCGCCGCCCGTTGCCGGGCACGTGGCGATCATCGTACGGTAGTTGGCGATGCTGAACCGCGCCGACACCCCCGACTGCTGGTCGATGTACTTGCTCTTGCGGGCCGCGATGCTCATCTGCTCGACGATCTCCCGCATGAAGTACGGCACCTGCACGGGAAACTCCCCGCCCAGGTCGGTGTGCGCCTCCTGCTCCATGATCTGAATGCCCACGTCCCGCGCCTGCGGGTAGTGCGTGTGCACGATCGAGCCGATCCGGTCCTTCAGCTGCGGGATCACCTTCCCGCTGCGGTTGTACGTCGCCGGGTTCGCCGAAAACAGGATCAGCACGTCGATGTCGAACCGCACCGGGTAGCCCCGGATCTGCACGTCCCGCTCCTCCAGGATGTTGAACAACCCCACCTGCACCAGCTCATCCAGCTCCGGCAGCTCGTTCATCGCGAAGACCGCCCGATGCATCCGCGGGATCAGCCCGAAGTGCAGCGCCTCCTCCGCCGACATGCTCGTGCCCGAGGCCAGCTTCGCCGGATCGATCTCCCCGATCACGTCGGCGAACTTCGTCCCCGGGGCCAGCCGCTCGGCGTAGCGCTGCTCCCGCGGCCACCACGCGATCGGTACCTTGCCCTCGGGCGTGTCCTCGACGAAGCGCTTGCCTTGCTGGGTGATCGGGTGAAACGGGTCCTCGTGGACCGGGCAGCCCGGGATGTCCAGGTAGGGGATTTCCGGGTCGAGGAACCGGACCAGTAGCCGCATCAGCCGGCTCTTGGCCTGCCCTTTCTCCCCCAGAAACAGCATGTCGTGCCCCGCGATCACCGCGATGTTGATCTCCGGGATCACCGTGCTCTCGTACCCGATGATCCCCGGGAACAGGTCCTCGCCGCTCCGCAGCATGCACATGAAATTGTCATAGAGTTCACGCTTGACGGTCTTGGAGACCCACCCGCTGTCACGCAATTCCTTCAGGGTCGTCGGCTTGGACTTCGTAATGGTCACCATTGTCGATCTCCACGTTCGCCCCGAGCCGGAGTGCGGCGCCTCGCCCGCCCGGCAGGCCGCCCTCCCAGCCGTGTCCTTCCTTCCGGCTCTGTCCATTATAGCGCCATGGCGCCGAACCAAACGCAGCCGTTCCGCCGCATGATCGTCGGTCCATGGCACTCACCCGTCTCCATGCGGTCCTGGCCGGCGGAGTCTCTCTCGACCGCGTCGTATCGCTATCTAGCTAAGGATAGGCCGTGGATAGGCCGCACGCCGCCACCTCGTCCGCGGAGAGGAACATAGCGTCCTGCAAACGCGACGAAACACGGGATGCGCCAAGGCGTAACGCCGAGCCGAGCCTGGGAAAACCCCCACATCCATCGCGGGTAATCCCCGATGGACCCGACAGGTGATTGTCACTGTGAACAGATAGCACACACGAGGCTGATGCCATCAGCCGCCGCCGACTCGTCAGACCCGATCAGCCCCACCTCCTGCAGACCCTTCAGCTTCGTTACATCGGTCCTGCCCATTGGGTCGTCCGTCCTCCGCGGGGGCGCCGAGTCAGGCATCCTTCGCATCCGCGCACGGGATCGCCTCTGCCGTAACCGGTTGGCCTCACAAGGCTCCAAGGACAATGCCGACGACAACACATGACATTGGCTTAGCTGCAAGCATGACTGCCCCGTTTCTCTCTGTATGCTCCTGGAACCATGGGACCCGGACATACACAGTCACAATGGACGCACGTGGGGTCAATGTGTCCATGCCCATAGCATGCGCCATTTGCAACTACCCTATCTGGGACGGACCGGTACGGGACCGCCGTGTCAGCCTGTCGCTCAACCAACGTGTCGGGAGAAAGCGTCTGGGAACCGTCTCAGTTTCAAGGCTACATGCGAACACATCACGCACGTCGTTCTTGTCAACCAAATCGAGATCTGACACCTTACCAGCATACTCCAGAATCAAGTTTGCAAGAATCGCATAACAGACTTGAAATCGTGTGTGGTAGCACGAGCAGTGTAGACGCGTACGTCGCCTCGCCGTAGAGTTCGCCTGTCCTGTCATGGACCAGCCTATCCTCGCCCCCCCTTCCGTAGCCCGCAAGAATCGCATGATAGGATCGATGTGTGAAATGAGAGAGGCTCGAGTAGTGCTTGGCTGAGCTTGCTAGCCATGTCGGGACCCAACTTCTTCTTCACTGCATCACGGTATTCCCGATGGGGAACGATTCCATCAGCATACCACTCGTGCAGGAATCTCCTGCTTTGAGTCGGAAAGTCCTTGAAGAAGGTTGCCAAGTCTACCGACTCCGATATGTCGCGGAAGAGCTTCCCCGCAACTCTGTGCTCTTTCCTAACCAATGCCGCAAGGGCTTCCCTGAGCGAATCGAGAGCGTCCATAGCAAGGAGCCAGACCGCCTTCTTCGCCGAACGATCCTCAAGTGTGTAGTGATGGCGGCTGCAGTTGAGAAGCCGGTAAAGACCTCGCAGGACAGCCTCGGCTTCCCGAACGAATTGTTCTTGGATTCCATATTCGTACGGGTTTTCAAAGGCCTCTTGGGGATCCCGTCCCCAAACCTCACTGGCCATTCTCCGTCCTCCTGGCTCTCGTCCACGGGTGGCCACTGATACCGAAGCCCCCGCCGATCCTTCTTCGTCCGCATATGCCTGCGGACGCCGCTGCCGTCGCAGTCGCACCCAGTGCTTCCCCGCGTCTCCGCGTCTCCGCGTCTCCATGTCTCCGTGTCTTCCTTCACTCGCCCCTCGCTCCTCGTCCCTCGCCACTCAGCATTTCCAGCAGCCCCTCCTTCGACTCCCACAAACCCCGCCCCGCTGCAGCTCCCCGAACCTCGCCGCCGCTGCCTCGTCCGCGAAACGCTGCCGCAAGTCCGCCCCCAGCGGCACCTTCTGCGTCGTCAGCAGCGTCGTATGCCAGCGGGTCCAATCCTCGTGGCTGTCCAGCACCTGCTTGAGCAGCTCGCACAACTGCGCCCCGCGCAGCGCCATCAGGCGCAACGACCCCACCACCGCCACCCCGAACCGATCGCCCGGCACGAACAGGCCCTGCTGGTTGGGCGCCACCAGGTCCTCCGCCTTGCCCAGGCAGTCCCACGGCAGCACCCCATCCGCCCACGACCCATAGGCCTGCAGGCACCAGGCAGCCTGACTCCAGGTTGTTCCGCCCGATCTCGTTGCACGAACCATAGATCGACAGCTCGAATCCCCGTCCGCTCCCGGATGTGCCGCATCAGACGCGGCCACTGCAGTCCCACCCCGCCCGAATACATCACGTCCATGGACCCATCCATGAACGTGCCCTGCCAGTTCGGCCGGGAAATATCCACGTGATACAGGAACCTCGCCCGGTGCGGGAAGTCCATCCCCCTGTGATACAGGTCCGCGAAGAACTCCAACGCCCGCCAGTCCAGCCATTCGTTGGGCTCATCCAGCGTCCACCACTGCCCGTGGTGCTCGAACTTGTTGTTCTGATACATGGGGATGTACGGGTAAGTCCAGCCCTTCTCATCGAAGTGCCTCACGAAATCCCCGACGACCCGCTCGAACCCCTTCTTGTACGCCTCGTCAAAAGCCTGGTCGATCGGCTTGACGGTCAGGTCGTGGATCTCCTTCCACGACAGGTCCTCAGCCGGCGGCCGGTCGAAACTCATCCGCGGCTGGCTCGACCACTCGTTCTGCGGCGGGGCGCCGAACTGGTAATGGCCCTGCAGCCTCATCGGCCAGTTCTCGTGGAACGGCACATAGAACGCCCGCACCGGCACGCCCTCTCGCGGCAGCCCCCCAAACGCCGACCCGTCCAGCAGCGGCCCGACGCGCCTGTCGTACTCGCTCCAATCAGCCACGTGCGTATCAGCCCCCTCGCCGCCCAGCTTCGGGGCCATATCCTCCCAGATCGTCCCGGTCTGCGTGTGGATGACCTCGTTGATCGTCGCGCGGTTGTAATGCGCGAGGCGGTGGTATTCGTAGAACGCGTGGAGTGCGCGCGACCCGGCCTCCGCGCCGGGCGTGACGTAGCAGTCCATCTCCGGCTGGAAGTTCAGGTCCTTCGGGATCGTAACCGGGTAGACCACCAGCTCCAGTGCGAGGTCGAGAGGGAACGGCCCCGGACCGGTCTTCACGTACACAGAGCCCTTGTACGTCCCCGGCGCCATATCCTGCGGCACTACGATATCCACCCACACAGCCTGCAGACGCTGGCCAGGTACGGCGTTGTCCTTGCCGGGGACCTCCACGGTGATCGACGAGGAAGTCATCGGAAACGGCTCACTTGCGGCTGCACGGCTCCGTGCCCCCGGGACGGCATATTCTCCGCACCAGTGCGGCTGCGACGCTGCCGCCTTCTTGCCGGCCTCTGCCTTCACGTACCAGACGCGGTACGTATGGATCAGGCCCGAGAGATCGACCGGCCGACTCGCGGGCGCCAAGCCGTGCAGATCCACCGACACATCCACGCTCGCCGGCTCGCCCGCGTTCTCGATGCCTAGCTGAAACCCCACGATCTCCCCGCGCCCGGCAGCCAGGCGGACCTTCCCTCTGGCCACGGCCCGCCCGTCGTGCCCACGATCCGAATCCACCACGTCCCCCTCGCCGCTCCAGACCGGGTTGGCCCGCTTGTACTCCTCCTTCTTCGGCTCGAACACCGGCAGCGTCGCGATCGGATCAACCTCGACCCCCTCCGGAAAGGCCCAGACGGTAATGTTCCCATCCTTCGGCGGCCCCCCCGCCTTCGGCTTCCACGGCATCCCCGGCAGCGCCGGCACCGACACCTTGTCACTCACCGTGCCCGTCCGCTCGATCCACTCCGACACGTTCCCAGCCGCATCCACCGCCGCCACCGCAACCGACACCTTCTTCCCCGCCGGCAAATCCTCCAGCGTGATCACATCCTCACCCGGCCGGTCCTTGAGCATCCGCGTCCGGGCCGGCGTGCGATCCGCTATCTCCCCCGCCTGCGCGGACCTGTTCGTCGTACTGCGCGTGAGGCAGCGCCACCTGCCACGGCTCCATCTGTTTGCCGTCCACCTTGACCAGGTACCCCAGCGTCCCAACCTCCGGGCGGATGCGGATCCGCAGCGCCCCCGCATCCGGCGTGGCATGCCCGGGGTCCGGCTCTACCGCGGCGACCCGCGGCGCCTTCGGCGCCTGCGTCTGCTTCGCCCCCACCTCCACCAGCAGGTACGGCTCGTGCCCCTTCGACTCGCGGCTGTATACGTACTCGTTGATCGTGTGCGTGCTCGAGCCGTCCATGATCGCCAGCCCGTCGCCCAGGCCAGCCGCCAAGGCCTGCACCACCTTGGCATCGACAGGCACCTTCCAGTACCCGCCGTCAGCCTTGACTAGTTCCCCCACGCTGACAAGCGAGTTAAGATGCCCGTTGATCACGAAGCTCAGCGGACTGCCCTTCCACGCCCAACTCTTGCGCTGGTAGCTGGCCTCGTTGTACGTCGCCCCGTGACCCGCCGGATCGGTCTTGTACGCCTCGGCCTGCTCCCCCTCCACCCAGTGGCTGCTGACCGTCGAGACCGTGATCCAGCGGAGATTCGTGCCGCGATCAGCCACCAGCGGTTTCTGCTCCGACCCCGCCGGATACAGGTACAGCTCCGCCCAGCGGATCTGCCGCCCCTTCAGCGCAGCTACGTCGAAAGCGATCAAGCCGAATTCCTGCAGGACCTTGAGCTCGATGCGATCCGTGCGCCCATCGAGCAGTCCACTTCCTTGGGGTCCACGCTGACCCAGAACGTCCTTCCCGTCCGTGCAGCGGATCGTCTCAGCCTGCGCCATCGCAGCCGTTGCCGCCAGAAGCCCCGCCGAAAGTACCCACCGGACTATCGGACCGTCGATCGACATAGTCGCTGCTCCTTGCCAGGGGATCTGTCAACCGAACTCAACCTACAGAGGCGACCCACCCCTGGCAAGCCCGCGCCAGCGGCCTCACTGCGGACCGAATCGACCCCGAAACACCCCGTACAGCCGCGCCAGCTCGCCGACCGGGTCTTCGTGAAAGTCCGCCCGCAGGTCCACAATCTGCGACTTCCAGCTGTCAAGTCTCCGCGGGATCGACACGATCGCCGCCGACTGCAGCCCCCGCTTGTCCCCCTTCAGCTCCGCCGCCCGCGCCAAGGCTCGGATCAGCCTCATCGACAGCGACTCCCCCACCGCCGCTGCGTACGCCTCCAGCATTGCCTGCGGCACCGTCGCCGCAGACAGGCAGTTGCCTGCCGCCACCGCTGCCTCGCTGGCCGCGTGCGCGCAGACCTCCATGCAGCCCCCGCCGTTGTACACCCCGAAGCGCCCGGCGAAGTCCGCCGCCAGCACCTGCCTCTGCTGCGCTTCCGCATCCGCCTCTATCGCCTCTTCGATCGCCTCCTGCGGATGCCTCCCCGATGCGATCTCCGCCAGGATCTGTTCCCCGATCCGGGGCTCCTCGATGTGCTGCATCCGCACGATGCACGCGTCCGACTTGTGGTACAGCCCCCGCCCGCCGACCGCCAGCACACAGCTGGCCGTCGCTACCCCGATCCGCCCCGCCGCCGCATCATACGCCACGATCGAAAACGTCGACGTCGTATACATGCACTCTCCCTTCGCCGGGTGCCACGGACAGCTTGCCTGCCCGTGCATGACGCCCGAAACCGCTGTCGCCACCCCACAATAGGCAAAGGCCACCCGCCCATGCAGGTGGCCCCTCGAATGGCTTCCGTCCGTTGTAGTTGCCGGCTGTCCCCTGTAACCCGTCCCCTTCACATTGTCAAATTGTCATATTGTCAAATTGTCAGCCGTTCCTGAACCCCGAACCCAGAACCCTAATTCGTATTCACGCCCGTCAACCGCTTGCGGATCAGGTCCGCCCGCGCGATCGACCGCTCCTCGCCCGACAGCTTCTTGCCGGCCAGCTTCTGCAGGTGCGCGGGCTGGATCATCAGAAACAGGTCGTTCAGCGTCTCCAGCTTCAAACTGTCGATCCGACCCAAACTCACGCCCATCCGAATGTGCGACAGCAGGAACAGCGCCTCCTCCGTGCCCACCGTCCGGGCGTGGACCAGCACCCCGTACGCCCGCCAGACCTTGTCATCCAGCGCGATGCTCCGCTCGCGCAGCAGCGCCTGCCGCGCCCGCTTCTCGTATTCCACCATCTTCGGAATGATCAGGTGCTTGAACTCGCTGATGATCTCTTCCTCGCTCTTGCCGAGCGTCGTCTGGTTCGAGATCTGGTACAGGTCCCCCGTCGCCTCCGTCCCCTCCCCGTGCAAGCCCCGGATCGCCAGGTGCATGTCCTTCGCCGCCCGGAACGCCCGCTCCATCTCGCCCGTCAGCTTCAACGCCGGCAGGTGCAGCATCGCCGACACCCGGATCCCCGTGCCCACGTTCGTCGGGCACGCCGTCAGGTACCCGAACCGCGTATGGAACGCGAAGTCGATGTGCTCCTCGATCGTGTTGTCGATCCGGCTGATCACCGACCAGCACTCGTCCATTTGCAGCCCGCTGCGCAGCACCTGCATCCGCAGGTGGTCCTCCTCGTTGATCATCAGGCTGACCGTCTCTTCCGGGCTGAACGCCACCGCCCGGCTGCCGTCGCTCTCCGCGTGCTGCTTGCTGATCAGGTGCCGCTCCACCAGCACCTGGCGGTCCACCTCGTCCAGCACCTCCAGGTCGATGAACGTCAGGTCGTCCGCCACCCGCGCCCGGTCGATGCTGTCCCGCAGCAGCCGGTAGATCTCCCGCCGCTGCACGTTGTCGCACTTCGGCAGGAACGGAAAGCCCGCCACGTTGCGCGCAGGCGGATCCGCGACGAGATGACGATGTCCGCCATCGGCATGTCCGCCCGAAGCCAGGCACTGCGGTTTCGAGTCAGTTCGTCTATGGTCATGCCTTTTCCAAATTCTTTATCTGGTCACGCAGTTTCGCCGCCAGCTCGTAGTCTTCCCGCTCGATCGCCGACGCCAGCTCCCGACGCGTCCGCATTAGCTCGTGCTGGCGCTCCTGCGCGATCCCCGCTCGCTGCGGCACCTTCCCCACGTGCTGCGAACCGTTGTCGTGCGCCTTCTTGATCAGCGGCGTCAGCGCCTTCTCAAAGGCATCGTAGTCGTACGGGCAGCCCAGCAAACCCCCGCTCCGGAACTCCGCGAACGTCATCCCGCACGCCTGGCAGGTGATGTTCACCACCTCCCCCGCCGACTGGCTCTTCACGAAGTTCGCCAGCAGCTCGTTCAGCTGCGGCTGCTTGACGGCGATCCCGTCTTCCGCCGCGCACTGCTCGCACAGATGCTTCTCGGCCTTCTCGCCGTGGATGATCTCCGTAAGATGCACGGTCGCATCACGTTTCTTGCATCGCTGGCAGGTCATTCTGCGCACTCCTTGTCCATTGCACAGCGAAGTCGATACTTCATGCCGCCAAATGGTAGAGTCACCCCGCACTACCGTCAAGTATGCGGCAAACCGCCCGTTTCCCCAACGTACAGCCCCGCCAACGCTTATGCCGGCTCGAACCCTTCATATCCTGTATCGGCCGACGCACACCCTCTGTTGAGTTACTACGTCGCAAATCGCCCCCGGTTGCACGCAAGCCCCGGGTCTCGGGTCTCGGGTGGAATGGGCCCGCGAACAGGACGAAGTGAAAGTTCGCTTCGCCGGCTGTCCCCTGTAACCCGTCCCCTGTCCCCTACTTCCTGAACCCTGAACCCCGAACCCCGAACCCTGAACCCTGAACCCTGAACCCTGAACCCTGAACCCCGAACCCCGAACCCTGAACCCTGAACCCTGAACCCCGCCGTTGCCGTCCCTCGCCCCTCGTCCCTCGCCCCTCACATTGACGCCACTTCCAGACGCTCCTACCATGCCCCCATGCTAGCCATATATCCAGGCATCGATCAGATCCGCGAGCAGGCCCGGGCCGGCGCCACCCTCGTACCCATCTACTGCGAACTCCTCTCCGACAACCTGACGCCCGTCATGGCCTTTGCACGCCTCGACGCCTCCGCCGAACACGCCTTCATCCTCGAAAGTGTCGTTGGCGGCGAGAAGATCGCCCGCTTCTCCTTCCTCGGCGCCAATCCTCGCGAGGTCTTCGTAGCCAAGGGCCGCCGCACCCAGGTCCTCCGCGGCGACCAGGTCGTCCGCGAGCAGGACTGCGACGACCCCCTCGCCGAACTCGAACGCATCATGGCTGACTGCCATGCCCCGCATCACCTTCCGGGAATGCCCCGCTTCCTCGGCGGCGCCGTCGGCTACGCATCCTACGACCTCGTCCGCTTCTACGAGCCCCTGCCCGACGCCCCCCCGGACGATCGCGACCTGCCCGACCTCCTCTTCGGCCTCTACGACACCATGGTCATCTTCGACCATGTATTCAAGACCGTCCGGATCGTCAGCCACGTCGATATCGCCCGCCTCGGCGTCGAGGCCGGCTACGACGCCGCCCGGCAGAACATCCAGAAGGTCGCCGCCGACCTCAGCCGCCCCGCCCTCACCGTCGTCAACAGCATCGACGCCTCCGGCCCTGCCGGCACCCACTACACCAGCAACATGACCCAGCAGCGCTACGAGGAAGCGGTCGATGGCTGCCTCGAATACATCCGCGCGGGCGACATCTTCCAGGTCGTCCTCTCCCAGCGCCTCCATGCCACCACCACCGCCGACCCGTTCAACATCTACCGCGCCCTGCGAGCGGTGAACCCTTCCCCCTTCATGTTCTACCTCAAGAGCCCCCGGGTCCGCCTCGTCGGCTCCAGCCCCGAGATCATGTGCCGCGTCGAGGATGGCGTGATCACCAACCGCCCCTTGGCCGGCACCCGCCCCCGCGGCAAGACCGAGGCAGAGGACAAGCACCTCGAACAGGACCTCCTGGCCGACCCCAAGGAACGCGCCGAGCACGTCATGCTCGTCGACCTGGGCCGCAACGACGTAGGCCGCGTCGCCGAACTCGGCTCCGTCAAGCTCACCGAGATCATGACGGTCGAGCGCTACAGCCACGTGATGCACATCTCCAGCGAGGTCATCGGCAAGCTCGCCGCCGGCAAGACCGCCTTCGACGCCCTCCGCGCCACCCTCCCGGTCGGCACGGTCACCGGCGCCCCCAAGGTCCGCGCCATGCAGATCATCGACGAGTTCGAGCCGACCCTTCGCGGCCCCTACGCCGGCGCCGTCGGCTACTTCGACTTCGCCGGCAACATGGACACCTGCATCGCCCTGCGGACCATGGTCATCACCCCCGCCGCCCCGGCCGCTGGAACGCCTACGTCCAGGCCGGCGCCGGCATCGTCGCCGACTCCGTCCCCGTCAAGGAATACGAAGAAACTATGAACAAGGCCGCCGGCATGTTCAAGGCCATCGACGTCGCCGAAAAGAACCTATAGCCAAGGTTGCTTCAGACTTCAGGCTTGGCGATTGAGTATGGTGTCCCCGGATATCGCCGCACGCGGCATCAACGTTCCTATCAGGTAAATAGCACGCACCCCCAACCGGAGCCGGTCTTATTCATGGCAGTCAAAACGTTGATTTCAAAAGCGGATTTTGAGCTTGTGCTTGCCCCATACGCGTTGGGTACATTTCTTCGAGCCGAACCCATTCCACAAGGCACGGTGCAGACCAATTATTTCCTGCACACCTCTCGCGGGAAGTTCGTGTTCAGATATTATGAAAACCGCACGTTCGAATCAGCGCTGTTCGAAAGCCACCTGCTGGCTTATCTGAAAACGCACGCCTACCCCTGTCCGGGGCCGATCAAGGACGGGCACGGAAAAACGGTGGGCCTGTTCCGGCAGAAACCCTTCTTGATTTGTGAATTTATCGATGGGCAGCCCATCGAACGACCGGGTGAACATCACAAACAACAACTGATCCAAAAAGCCGCGGAATTAAACCTCCTGACCCAGAAATACCGGCCCCGATATAAAACATACCGCTGGAACTACAATATCGATCTTTGCCGCCGCCTGGCGCAGGCAGAAGCCGGGAAGATACACGGCCAGGATGCAATGGATAAGTACGCCTGGCTGGACGGTCAGCTTTCAACCCTGCAGCTTCCCCGATCGATGCCCAAAGGGATTTGCCACTGCGATTTTCATTTTTCCAACGTGCTGTTCCAGGAAGACCAATTCGCGGCCTTGCTCGATTTTGACGACGCGAATTTCACGTATCTGGTCTTCGATCTGGTAGGCCTTATCGAAGCCTGGGCAAGGACATATCCGGCAGTTACGCTGGATTTGAAGCAGGCCCGCGCCATTGTGCAGGAGTATATCAAACACCGCCGCCTTAGCACCATTGAAAAAAGGCACCTGTTTGACGTTTACCAGTTGAGCATTCTATTCGACTGCATCTGGTATTTTGCAAGGGGGCGCGCGGCGATTTCTATGAAAAACGAAAAATCGATTACTTGCGCTCAATGGGCCGAGAAAAGTTTACTGAAGCGCTATTCAAGGATGGATGAAAGGATTCGAGTGTAGGCTACTTCAGCCGATAGCAGCCCGGTTGCTCGCTTCGGTAGAATTCTACGAGGCACCAATCGCAAATCTGGCCCAGGTCACGCTTGGCCGTCCGTTCGCTGATACCGAAATGCTCCTCGACGGTTTGATGGATCGGCAGCGTGCCATGCATGTCTTGGCATCGGGGGCATCGGGGCATCGGTGGGCATCGGGGACATCACTCGTTCTTGACAGGCCCGGGTGCCATGGTCCTGCGCCGTTGCAGGACCATGTCTCCGTTCGCTACGCCTGCCCCGCCGCCTTCGCCGCCCCGATCTTCCGGATCTGCTCGATCAGCCGCGCCGGCTTGATCGGCTTATCCAGGAACACGTCCACCGGGTTCCACTGCTCGTCCGCGTCGTACCGGAACCCCATGTTCTCCTGGTTCACGCTCGACAGCATGATCAGCGGAATCGTCCGCGTCCGGTCATCCGTCCGCAGCTCCCGCGCCACCTGGAAGCCCTCGCCCAGCGTCTCCATCTTGACGTCCAGCACGATCACTTCCGGCTTCGTGTTCCGCGCCTTGGCCAGCCCCTCCGCTCCGCTGTGCGCGGTGTCGACGGAAAAGCCCTCCGCCTCCAGCGCGATCTTCAGCGTCTCCACCAGGTCCACGTCGTCATCCACCAGCAACACCTTCCGCAAGTCGCTCATCAGAGTACCCTTTGTCTGTTCAGATAGCGGCAACGTCAGCCAGAACTCCGCCCACTCGCCGGGCTCGCTCGTCGCGCCGACCTTCCCGCCGTGCCTTTCGATAATCTCCCGTACCAGGTACAGCCCCAGCCCGCTCCCCTTCTGCCGCTTCGTCTGCGCGTCGCTCAATCGCCCGAACTTGCGAAACAGCCGCTCCCGCTGCTCCCCCCGAACCCCGCCCCCTCGTTCCACACGCTCACCCGCGCCTGGTTGTTGTGCTGCCGCGCCCGAATCTCGATCCGGCTGCGCTCCCGCCCGTACTTGATCGCGTTGCTCAAGAGATTCCCCAGCGCGATCCGCGCCAGCTCCGGGTCCGCCCGCACGATCACCCCAGCCGGCACGTCGCACGTCACCCGGATGCCCCGGTTCTCCGCCTGCTGCGCCAACTGCTCCACGTTCGGCACCACCAGCTCTTCCAGCAGGTCCACCTCCTGCGGCCGCACCTGCATCTCGCCCTTCTCGATCCGCGACAGGTCCAGGTAGTTCTTGACCATGTCCTCCAGGTACTCGCAGTTCCGCACGATCGTCGCCGACAGCTTCCGCTGCGGCTCCGACAGCGCCCCCGCTACCCCGTCCTGCAGCGTGATCGCCGCCGCGTACATGCTCGCCACCGGGCTCTTCAGCTCGTGCGTGACAAAGCCCAGCATCTCCAGGTACCCGCGGTTGACCTGCCGCAGGTGGTGCAGCGCCTCCCGAAGCTCGTCGTTGCGACGCACCAACTGCTCGTCGCGCTGCCGGATCGACTCCCGCATGTGGTCGATCTTGGCCGCCAGGGCGTTCACCTCCGGCAGCTCCGTCTCCATCTCCAGCGGCTCATCCAGCTGCCCCCGCGCAATCCGCTCCGCCGCCTGCACGATCAGGTCCACCCGCTCGCTGAACTTCCGGCTGATGACCGTGATCACGATGGCCGTGAACGCCACCCCCAGGATCTCCAGCCACAGCGCGCGCGCCGAAATGCCCCCGTGGGTGAACACCACGGTGAAGACCACCACCGTACCCACCAGGTACGCGATCAACAGCCTGTGATGCAGACTCAGCCGCATTTACCGCATGCCTTCCAGCCCCGCCGATGCCGCGCGCAACTCCTTGCCCGCGCAAAATCCACCGTGACACATCGACACGGCATCCGCCGTGCCTTCAAGCTACTGCAAGTAACGTACCAGTCCGCGGAAAAGAATGATGGAAGTCGCAACGCATTGCAAGACAATGACTTGTGTTTCAAATCCCCACTGGCACCCGCTCGCCGTGGCGACTTTGCGAAAAATCCCACAAGGTCTGAGCATTTCGCAGGCTGTTGCCCGGCCCGTTTCAGCTCGGGTGCCATGGCCCTGCGGCCGGGGTAACGCCCTCGCGCAAGGGTACGTTGCAGGTCCGGCCGCAGGACCATGCTCTCCTGCCGCACACGGTCCAGCCAGAGTAGGCGTGAGAGACTATCGCCCGGCCCGCCGTACGCCCCGGCGCAATGGATGATAGCCTACGACGCGGATGTCCGCCGTACCCCCGCAAGCAGGCTCCATCCCCCCCGCCTGATCGATCTGTCGCACTATTTCGGATACCAGTTGGTCAACGTCCCCCGCGGCACCTTCCAGCCGCAACGACCGCCCCGTCCGCGGATCAGCCAGCCACACGTGCATCCCAAAGCCTGCAGCGACCGGCCGGCAGATGGCCGCGAACGGCATGTGGCAGTCCAATTGCAGGGCCTGCAACATCCCCCGCTCGGCCCGCAGACACTCCGCCGACGCCCGGTCGTTCACCGGCAAGAGAACGTCCCGCAACCACTTGTCGTCCGCCCGCCCCTGGATGGCCAGCGCCGCCTGCCCCGGGGCCGGCAGGACCTGCCCCAGCGGCAGGACCGTGTACCAGGCCTGCCCGGCCCCCGTCCGGACCACCCCGCCGCCCTGCGCCATCCCCGAACGCACCAGCCCCGCCTGCGCCAGCACCACGGCATCATATTGCCCAGCCAGGACTTTGTTTACGCGGGTATCCACGTTGCCGCGAATGTCGACGAACCGAAGCCCCGGCCGGATCGCCCCCAGCTGCGGCCTGCCGGCGGAAGCTGCTCGTGCCGACCCGTCCGCCCAGCGGTAGGTCGTGCAGCGTCAGCCGCTCCCGGGCCACCAGAACGTCCGTAACCGCCTCGCGTTGCGGCACGCACAAGATGTCCAGGCCCGGCCGGTTCTCCGTCGGCAGGTCCTTGGCGGAGTGGACAGCCAGGTCGATCTGGCCCGAAAGGAGTGCCTGCTCCAACTCCATAGTGAACAAGCCCTTGCCACCGATCTGGGGCAAGGGCTTGTCGAGTTTGATATCGCCTTGCGTGACGATGGGGTAGAGTTCCACCGTCACCTGTGGCGACGCCAGGCGTATCTGGGCCGCCACAATCTCGCTCTGGGCCAGCGCAAGTCGCGACTTGCGGGTGCCGATGACGATGCGGTTTCTCTCGGTCATTCCAAAAAACCCGTCCGTCACCGCCTGCCCAGCCAGCGAACTACGTCGACTGGGTCGGCAACTGGAAGTTCTTGAACAAGTCGAAGAAGCCGCCTGGCAACTTGACGCTCGTTGGGTCCTGCTGGAACTTCACGATCAGCGCCTCGACATCGGCCATCGAGGCGATGTCATTGTCCGCCAGGAACTCGGCGATGACATTGGCCTGGTCGATGGTCAATGGGATATTGGCCGCGCCAGCCATGGCCTGGATCTCAGTCCCCGTCAGGGTGTTCATCTTGTTCGCGAGAACCTTCATCCCGCCCGAGACCTCCGGCGGCACAACGGACCCGCACCCGATCACAGCCAGAACGGGCGGGGAGAACAGGCAGACCAGCGCAACCTTACGGGCGGTAGACATCGACGCCATCATGAGTACCTCCTGTTAGGGGAAACACGACAACAACCTCTGCTGTCTGTATATCGGCGGGAATCAACCGGTAGTGCTACTCGTAGTACCGGTAGGCAGCGGAGCACCCAGGAGGACGTGGATCACCTGTACGTCGGTGATCCCTAAGTCATTGAGCTGCGTGGTCTTATCTGCGTCGGTAAGGGTCGTGTCACTTACGATCGTATTGATCTGCGCGAGGGTGGCATTGGGATACAGCTGCTGGAACTGCGGCTTCGGGCAGCCAGCCAGGTTCAGCGCCGCTGCCCCCGTCAGCCCCAGGCAAGCCAGGACCAGCCGGCGAAACCACATCGCCTTGCATCCGACACAAACGGGGGTGGACACCTTCATCGAACGCACCTCCAGGAACCGGACCGATTACGTGGTCAGACTATCGCAAAACCAGCCGCCTGGCAAGGACGCCGCCGAGCCGGGCGAATCCGCCCGGGACCGTCGCAAGTCCTGCAAGACCACGGCCCCGCAACAGCGCAACGCCCTGCCGCCCGGCAATATAGATAGCGTCGCGGGCAGTACGACCCCGCACCTGCAATTGGCAGGCAGTTCCTGCCCTGCACTGCAGCTGACACGTCACTTGGGAGAGATAACAGCTGCCACTGAAGGCGTCGGTATGGCCGGCGCCGGCCCCTGCCGGCTGGCGGCGACGGCGGCCCGTGACGCCTCGCCCGCGGGACCCGCCAGCCGCCCCGGCCGCAGCCCGATCATCATGACCAGCAGCGCGCACAAGGTCAGTGCCGCGCCGACCGGGGCCGAGACCCGCAGCCAGCCCGGACCTTCCGCCGAGCGGTAATACACCGCCCCGATGATCCGCAGGTAGTAGCCGGAGCTCACCGCCGTGTTCAGCAGCGCCAGTATGACCAGCACGCCGGTCCAGAAGGCGTATGGCGTGTTCTGCGCCAGCGACAGGGCCGAGCCGAACAGGTAGACCTTTCCGAAGAACCCCGCTGTCGGCGGGACCCCCAGCAGGCTGAACACACACAGTGCCAGCGCCAGGGCCGCGCCGGGCGCAGCCGCCCCAGGCCGCTGAGCTGCTGCAGCAGCTGCGGTTCCTGCCCCTCGGGTCCGCCCAGGTAGGCGATCAACGTGAAGGCGCCGATGTTCATGATGCCGTACGCCACGATGTAGTACAGCACCGCCGCCAGCCCGTCCTGCAACGGCCCCACGTTGCCGACCAGCGCCGGCCCGACCAGCAGCCCCACCAGCATGTAGCCGGAATGCGCGATGCTCGAATAGGCGAGCATCCGTTTTACATTATCCTGGAGCAGCGCCAGCGCGTTGCCCACGGTCATGGTCGCCGCCGCCATCAGCCAGACTAGCCAGTAGAGGCTCGGGTGCGCGCCCGCGGCCCCCTGCAGCGGCCAGCCGACCAGGGCCAGGATCTTCATCATCGCCACCAGCCCCGCGAACTTCGGCACGAACGAGAGGAATCCGGAGATCGGGGCAGCCGCCCCCTGGTACACGTCGGCAATGTAGAAATGCATCGGCACCGCGGCCACCTTGTACGCCAGGCCCAGCAGGGCCAGGACGATGCCCAGCCACGCAAACGGGCTCATCGCGGCCGCCTGCAGACTGGCGGCGATGCCCGTGCCGTCCGCCCCGGCCTGCATGGTCGTCGTCCCGGCTGCCCCGTAGAGGAAGCTGAAGCCGTAGACCATGATCGCGCTCGACAGCGCGCCCAGGAAGAAGTACTTCAGACCCGCCTCCTGCGAGGCCGACGTATTCGTGCCGGCCGCCACCATCGCATAGGTCGGCACGCTGACCAGTTCCAGGGCGAAGAACAGCAGCACCAGGTCGTTGGACGCCGAGGTCAGCATCGCCCCCGTCACCGAAAACAGCAGCAGCGCGAACATCTCCGCGATCCGCCCCGGCGCCGGCAGCGCCCACGCGCTGAGCACCACGACCGCCCCCACCCCGCACGCCATCGCGCGGACGTACGCGGCGAACGAGTCCACCTGAAGTTCGCCCAGCCGTCCGGCGGTATGGCTCTGCCACAGGGCCACGACCATGCCGGCCAGCAGGCCGATCAGGGCCAGCGGCCTTGCGGCGCCGGCCGAGCGCGGGCCGCGCATCATGCCCGCCACCAGGCAAAGCACGCCGAAGACGGCCACCACCAGTTCCGGAGCCAATGCCTGTAAGTAGTTCATCTGCACGGATCAGTCCTCGTAACGGCAGTAGCCAGTTGTCCGTTGCCGGTCGTCCGTTGCCGGTTGTCAGCAGTCGACAAGGGACCGTCTGCAAACCATCTTGTCCGGGTGCCACTGGCAGCTTGCCTGCCAGTGCTGCTGTTGTTGTTATCACATTGTCACATTGTCACATTGTCAGTGGGTCGAGCACCTACCTCGTCCGCTCCATCCGCGCCGCAACCACCGCCGCCGGCGGCAGCGTGTCCGACTTCTCGCCCGCATGGGCGTACGCCGTCTGCGAGCTGTATACGATCTTCAGCACGCCCGCCTCCAGCGACGGCTGCATGCTGCTGATCACCGGCTTGGGATACACACCCAGCAGCAGGCACGCCACCGCCAGCACCGCCAGGATCGAGGTCTCGCGGACGTTGATATCGATCGTGCCGACGCCGGACGTGTCCGGCGTATGCTCCGGCTCCACCAGCGGCCCGAACAGCACCCTGCGCAGCCACCAGAACATGTACACCGCGCCCAGGATGATCCCGCCGGCCGCAACCACCGCGTAGCGATAGTCCAGCGGCCCCGGGGCGTAGTTGTCATACTGCGTGTTCGAAATGAACGTCCCCAGCAGCACCAGAAACTCACTCACAAACCCGTTCAGCCCCGGCAGCGCCACGCTCGCCAGCGCGAAGAACACCATGAAGAATGCCAGCCGCGGCATCCTCGCCGCCAGCCCGCCGATGTCGTTCATGCTGCGGGTGTGATAGCGCTCGTAGATCATCCCGATCACAAGGAACAAGGCCCCCGTCGACAGGCCGTGGTTGACCATGTACAGCAGTGACCCGTTGAGCCCCGCCACCTTCAGGCTGAACAAACCCATCATGCAGAAGCCCAGGTGGCTCACGCTGCTGTAGGCGATCGAGCTTCTTGAAGTCCGTCTGCACCCACGCGACCACGGCCGTATACAGGATGCCTATGATCGCCAGCCCCGCCAGGTAGGGGGCGTATGCGTAGGTCGCCTGCGCGAACAGCGGCACCGCGAACCGCAGGAAGCCGTACGTACCGAGCTTCAGCAACAGGCCCGCCAGGATCACCGACCCAGCCGTCGGGGCCTCGGTGTGCGCCAGCGGCAGCCACGTGTGCAGCGGGAACAGCGGCACCTTGATGGCGAAGGCCGCGAAGAACGCGATCAGGAGCCACTGCTGCTCCTTCCAGCTCAGCTGCGAGGCGATCGCATAGAGCCGGTCGAAGTCGAAGCTGAACACGCCCTGGATCTGCCACGACCGCCACGCCAGGTACAGGATCCCGCCCAGCAGCAGCACGCTGCCGGTCATCGTGTAGATGAAGAACTTGTACGCCGCGTAGCGCCGGTCCGCCCCGCCCCAGATCCCGATCAGCAGGAACAGCGGCACCAGCGTCAGGTCGAAGAAAATGTAGAACAGCAGCAGGTCGCGGGCACAGAAGACCCCCATGATGGCCGTCTGCAGCAGCAGCATCAGGCTGTAGTAGCCCTTGAGGTTGTCGCGGATGCCGCTGAAACTGCCCCAGATCGCCAGAGGGCTAAGTCAGCGCCGTCAGCGCGATCAGCCACAAACTGATGCCGTCCATCGCCACGTGGTAGCTCGTCTCGAAGGTCTGCGCGGAGGCCGGTCCTTCGCTCAGCGACAGGATGTTCAGCCGCTGCTCGAAGACCCAGCCCGCCCGCCCCCACGACTCCTGCGCGTACAAGCCGATCACCACGCAGGCCAGGGCCAGGGTGGCCACCGAGAACAGCAGCGCGATGCCGCGGCTCTTGCCGGCGTCGCGTTCGTCCAGGGCGACGATCGGGATGATCCCCGCCAGCGGCAGGAAGATCAGGATCGTCAGCCACCAGGACCCGGTTGCGGCCTGCTCGATTCCAGTGTTTGCCAGGGCTAGCATTCAATCACTCCACACCTACGTCATCAGCAGCATCAGCAGCACCACCAGCGCCGAAAACCCCACCATGAACAGGGCATAGCCCTGCAACGCGCCGAGCTGCCCATACCGCGAAACCAGGCCCACCGTCCGCGGCACCAGCGCCGCCGTAAAGACCAACCCGTCGATCACGTACCGGTCGAAGAAGTAGAAGAACAGCCCGGCTGCCCAGACCGCGCCCACAACCACCAGGTCATACAGCTCGTCGATGAAGTACTTGTGGTAGACGAGCTGGTAGATCGGGCCCGTGCCGCGCGCAGCCGCCTCCGCAATCGACGGCTTCTTCAGGTACACGAACCACGCCGCCACGATGCCCAGGATCGCCAGGCCACCCGCCAGGTACATCAGGCCGAAGCCCTCGCTAGCCGCCTCGTGCCCCGGCAGCGCCGCAAGGGCCCGGTGGTACGACCCCAGCGGACCTTCCAGGAACGCCTGGAACCGCCCTTCCGGCTGGAACACTCCGAGAAAGCCCCCCGACCCGAACGTCACACCCGCAAAGCCCGCGAACATCGCGCCCACCGCCAGCAGCATCAGCGGGACGGTCATCCACGACGTGGATTCCTCCGGATGCTTGGCCTCCTCCGGCGTGCTGTACGGCCCGAAGAACGTCACAAAGATCGCCCGGAACGTGTAGAAAGCTGTCAGCAGCGACGTGACGATCGCCAACCAACCGAGCGTCGGATTCACCCGCATCGCCGCGCCGACAATCTCGTCCTTGCTCCAGAACCCCGACAGCAGCGGGAAGCCCGCCAGCGCCAGCCCGCCGATCACAAAGGTCCAGGCGGTGATCGGCAGGACCTTCTTCAGGCCGCTGAACCGCCGGATGTCGATGATCCCGTTCATCGCGTGCATCACGCTGCCCGCCCCGAGAAACAGCAGGGCCTTGAAGAACGCGTGCGTGAACAGGTGGAAGATCGCGGCGCTGGCCGCATACACCCCCAGCCCCAGGAACATATAGCCCAATTGACTGATCGTCGAATACGCCAGGATCCGCTTGAGGTCGTACTGGGTCATCGCGATCGTCGCGCGTATACAGCGCCGTCACACAGCCGATCACCGCCACCACGTGCAGCGCCAGCGGGCTCTGCGTGAACAGCGGGCCGCACCGGGCCACCATATACACGCCAGCCGTCACCATCGTGGCCGCGTGGATCAACGCGCTGACCGGCGTCGGGCCTTCCATCGCATCGGGCAGCCAGACGTACAGCGGGATCTGGGCGCTCTTGCCCACCGCGCCGGTGAACAGCAGCAGACAGATCGTCGTCATCCACACCTGGATCTGCGTGATCTTGGCAGCCGCCGCCGCCAGGTCCGGCAGGTGCAGGAGCGTCTGGATCGCCTGTGGGTCGTTGGTGAAGGCCGCCTGCGTGGCCGCGAAGACCCCCTGGTAGTCCAGCCGCCCGAACACCAGGTAGATCGACATCACGCCCAGCCCGAAGCCGAAGTCACCGATGCGGTTGACGATGAACGCCTTCTTGGCCGCGTCAGCCGCCGACGGCTTGGCGTAGTAGAAGCCGATCAGCAGGTAGCTGCACAGCCCCACCAGCTCCCACCCCAGGTACAGCACCACGAAGTTGCCCGCCAGCACCAGGATGCACATCGACGCGACGAACAGCGCCAGAAACGCGAAGAACCTCTCGTAGCCGCGCTCCGGGTGGCCGTGGTGGTCCCGCATGTACCCGCGGCTGTAGATCACCACCAGCAGCGAGACGCCGGTGACTGTCAGGAGCATCACGATCGTCAGCGGGTCGACCAGGACCTGCATGGCGATGACCGGCACGGCCTTGACCGAACCGGTGAGGATCCAATCGAAGTACGAGATGTCCGCCGCGGGACCGCCAGCCGGAGTTTCGCCCGCCACCGCATGCCCGGCCTGCTCCGTCACCTGCGGCGCCGTGCCCGCTTCGCCATGGGCTGACACCTCGCCATGCGCACCCACTTGCGGCTGCTGTCCCACCGTAGCATGAGTAGCCGGTGCGGCAGGGATACTGCAGAACAGCACGATGGACATCGCCAGCGAGCCGGCCACGCCGAGAATGCTCAGCCAGTGCGAACTGCCCCGCACGACCCGGCCAAGCAGACCGACCAGCGCCGCGGCCGCCAGGGGCAGCGCGACGATCAGCCAGGACCACCAGGCGACGTCGAGAAAGTTGGATGTCGTCGCAATCATATCACCAGATTCCCGTCACTCTCTTTATCACCGCGTCTCCGCCGCGTGCCATGCTCCTGCGCCGTTGCAGGAGCATGCTCGCTCCCGAGGAACAACCCGTACTGAGTTCCCGCTTCAGCGGGTCTTCGCCGTTTCACATTGTCACATTGCCAACTTGTCATATTGTCATATTGTCATATTGTCACATTGTCATGGCTGTTCATCCCCACATCGCCATCCAAGCCTCCGCGTCCAAGGTCGGCCGCCGGCGGAACAGCAGCACCACCAGGCCCAGCGCCATCGCGGCCTCGGCCGCTGCCACCACGATCAGAAAGACGGCGAACGCCTGTCCCTGCAGCGCCGCCTTGCCGTGGAAGTTGCAGGCAAAGCCGATCAGGTTGACGATCACGCCCTGGAACATCAGCTCCGTGCACAGGAACATGATGATCACGTTCCGCCGCACCAGGAAGCCCATCAGCCCCAGCCCAAACAGCACCGCGCCCAGAAACACGTATATCGGCAACGTTCCCATGGTCATCCGTCCTACGACTGCTGAGCCTGCCTCTGGATCCGCATCCCCGCCAGAACGATCGCCCCGATCATCGCGATCAGGAGGAACACGCCGGCCACCTCGATCGACACCGGGTAACTGCCGAACAGCACCGAGCCGAGATTGACGACGTTGTCCTGGGTCGCCACCGCATTCGCAGCCGGACCGCCGTTCGCTGCGTACACCCGGCTGGCCATGTCCCTGGCCGCCCCGGACCCTGATTGCATCAGGGCCCACAGCACGGCGATGATCAGCACCCCGCCAGCCGTCAGCGCCAGTACCGGCTGGCGGACGGTGACGTCGTATTCAGCCGGCCTGGCCTGCTGGGCCAGCATGATGACGAACACGTACGCCACCAGGATCGCTCCCGCGTAGACGATCACCAGGATCGCCGCCAGGAAGTGCGCCCCCGGCACCAGCACCAGCACCGCCGAGTCCAGCACCACCCCGCCGAAATACAGCGCCGAGTAGACCGGGTTGGGGTGGGCAATCATCCGCCCCCCGAGCCAGCCCGCCACCAGCGCCGCCGGCATCACCGCCCACGGAAGGATCGGCAGGCGGAACACTCGGACCAGGGCCACCGCCGTCAGGGCCACCCCCGCGGTCGCCAGCGCCGCCCCGAACCAGCGAGCCGGCCGGGGCCGGTCGGCAAAGCAGAAGAACAGCCCCAGGACCGCCACGATCGGTCCGATGTAACACAACACTGCAGGATCCATGTTCGCACGTCTCCAGAAACGACGTTAACGGTCAGCAGTCAGCAGTCCCTCGCCACTCACCGCTCGCAACTCGCCACCCTTCCCTCGTCCCTCGCCTCTCGCCCCTCGTCCCTCTTACAGTCCCTCATGCGTCGCGGTTCCTCGCTCGTCCACCGGCTTGGGATACCCAGTGATCTTCGGCCCCTTACGGGGCTTGTACCCCTTGGTCAGGTCGAAGATCCGCAGCAACTTCTCCTTGTCGAACAGCATCTCCTCGCGGGTGTAGCCCAGCAGGCCATACTCGCTCGTCAGCTCGATCGCGTCCACCGGGCACACCTCCTCGCACATGCCGCAGAAGATGCACCGCAACTCGTCGATCTCGAACTTCACCGGGTACTTCTCGCGGTCCGGCCACGGCGACTCGCCCGCCACCACGTAGATGCACTGCGCCGGACAGACCGACGGGCACATGAAGCACGCCACGCACGCCACCCGACCCTTGTCATCCCGGTTGAGCCGGTGGATGCCGCGGTAGTTCTGCACCCGCATCCGGCGCTTCTCTTCCGGGTACTGCAGCGTGAACGGCTTCTTGAAAAGGTGTTGCAGCGTGATCCACAGCCCGGTCGCAACCTGCGGCAGGTACGTCCGCTCGGCCGCCGTCAGCGTCGGCTCGGATACGAACAGCACGTCCTTCTCTTTCCAGTCAGCCATCTCGCGAATCCCTCTTCAGCATTCACAGGGATAGACAGGATGAACGGCGCGGGGACGCGTCAGCTTCCCCCATCCTTCTTCTGTTATCCTGTATATCCTGTCCATCCCTGTGAATTCTCCTTACTCAAACCGCACGGCCTGCTCCACCGGCAGGTCCCGCTGCCGACCCGTGATCGGCACCGACCGCATCGCCCCGACCGCCGCCAGCGCCACGAAGATCACCGTCTCCCCGACCGGCGCCAGCCACGTGCTCTGCATGCCGTAGAGCGTCAGCACGGCTGTCCAGCCCAGCAACAGCAGCCCCAGCGGCACCAGCGCCAGCCACGCGATGTGCATCAGCTGGTCGTAGCGGAACCGCGGCAGCGTCCAGCGGACCCACATGTAGAAGAACAGGAACGCGATGATCTTCACCCACATGATCACGAACCGCAGGACAAACCACCCGATACTCGCCGAGTCACTGACCCCCGGCAGGTGCCAGCCGCCCCAGAACACCACCACCAGGATCGCGCTCATGGTGATCATGTTCGCGTACTCGGCCAGGTAGAACCCGCCGAACTTCATCGCGCTGTATTCGGTGTGGTACCCCCCGACCAGCTCCTGCTCCGCCTCGGTCAAATCGAACGGCAACCGGTTGGTCTCCGCGAAGGCCGTGATCAGCACCAGCAGGAACGTCACAGGGTGCAGGAAGAAGTTCCACGCCGGCCAGACCGACGCGCCGCCCACCTGCCACATCCGCGTCTGCAGACCCAGGATGTCCTCCAGCCGCAGCGAACCGCACCCCAGGATGATCACGAACAGCCCCAGCCCCAGCGGGATCTCGTAGCTCAGCACCTGCGCCGTGCCCCGGATGCCCCCGTAAAACGGGTACTTGCTCTTGCTCGCCCACGCCCCCAGCACGATCGCGTAGACGCTCAGTCCGCCCACCGCCAGGAAGTACAGGATGCCGATATCCACGCTGGCCACCTGGCTGCTGACCACCTGCCCCTCAGGACTCCACGGCCAGTGCAGGTTGCCCGCCCACGGCACGATCGCAAAGCCCACCAGCGCCAGCACGAACATCAGCATCGGCGCGGCCACGAACAGGATCTTGTCCGACCACGGCGGGATCCACTCCTCCTTCATGAAGAACTTCAGCCCGTCGGCGAACGGCTGGAAGAGCCCCCACGGCCCCACCCGGTTCGGGCCGATCCGGTCCTGGACCCAGGCCGAGATCTTCCGCTCCCAGTAGATGCAGTAGGTCACCACCAGCATCATGATGTTCACGATGGCAAACGCGAACACCACGCTGAAGCCGATCTGGCTGGCTAGTATGGACTTTATGAGTTCCACGTCTCACCTCAATGCATCGGCCGCGCATCGGCCGGCGGGGCATACACCTCGCCCATCTCCCGCACCTGCCCAACCATCTGCTCCCGGACCTTGTCCGCCCGGTACAGCCCTTCCATCCCAGCCAGGCGGTACAGGTACTGCCCGTCCGACTGGCTGCCCACCGGCGGCGGCAGCACCCGCTCGAACGGCTGGACGATTCCCGCGTGGTTGATGAACGTGCCCTCACGCTCTGCCCAGGCGCCCGACGGCAGCACCAGTTCGGCCCGCTCCGTCAGCAGGCTAGAAAAGATGTCCTGCACCAGCAGGTGCTGCACCTTGCCCAGGGCCTCGGTAATATCCTTCGTCACCCACTCCTGCGGGTAGCCGCCGACCACCCACGCAAACGTGTACTGCCCCTGCCGCGCCTTGGCCAGCAGATCGCCCAGCGGAGCCTGCGGCCCGCCGGCTGCCTTGAGCACCGCCTCGATCCCACGCCGGTTCGGGCACTTCTCCGACCGGATGATGAACTTGGCCCGGGCCTCGTCCGTCCCCACCGGGAACAGCTCGTCCCCGCCACTCGCCGGCACCGGCCCCGGCGCCAGCGTCGCCTGCGGCGCCGCCGCGCGAACCACCCGCGCCAGCAACCACGCCTCCTCGCACGCCATGAACGGCGACAGCACGACGGCCGCGCCCCTGCCCTGCCCTGCCGCCCCGGCCGCCTGGAGCATCTCGATGGACCGTGCCGAAAGCGCTGTCCCAGTCGATCCGGTCCCGGCCGCTCGCGCCGCGGGTGCTCGGGCCGATCAGCCGCTGGTTGCTGTGGACGTACTTCCAGCCGAACCGACCCTCATCGCACATCCACCACGTATTCACCCGCGGGTTCGTCCGCGGGCGCACCCGCCACACCCGGCCGTTGTTGTGGTCGACCCGCACGGTACAGCCCGCGCTGCACAGCGGGCAGACGCTCTTGCCGGTCTTCAGGTACCACACCCGCTGCTTGAACAGGAAGTCCTTGTCGAGCATCGCCCCCACCGGGCAAACGTCCACCACGTTGCCCTGGAGCTTGTTCTCCAGCGGCATGCCCGGAAACGCGTCGATCTCCGCGTACGAGCAGCGCCGGATCACGCACAGCTCGCTCGTGCCCGACACCTCGCGGCAGAAGCGCACGCACCGGCTGCACAGCACGCAGCGGTCCTGGTACAGCAGCGTCCGCGAGCCGACGCTCTTTTTCGGGTTGACCGTCTTCGGCTCGGTCATGCGGCTCAGGGCGTTGCCGTACCGCATGCTGTAGTCCTGCAGCCAGCACTCCCCCGCCTGGTCGCACACCGGGCAATCCAGCGGGTGATTCAGCAGGTAGTCCTCCATCACCGCCCGCTGGTTCTGCCGCACGTTCGGACTGTCGAAGCGGACCTCCATCCCGTCCTTGGCCGGCGTCTGGCACGACGGGATCAGCCGCGGCGGCCACACCATCTCGCCCGTCTTGGGGTCCTTGCCGCGCATTTCCATCAGGCACAGCCGGCACGAGGCCACGATCTTCAGCCCCGGGTGGAAACAGTAGAACGGCACCTCGAAGCCCGCGTCGATCGCGACCTTCAACACGGGCGTGCCTTCCGCGCACTCCACCGGCTGACCGTTGATGATGATCTTCGCCATACGTTATCTGCCCTCGGCATGACGCGCCGCTTGCGGGGCGGTGCCGCCCTTGACTGCCTCGGCGCCGGCCGGTCCGTCACCCGTGCCGGCCGCAACGAAATCCGGGTTCCAACGGGTACGCAGGACCCACATCGACGGCCCGCCGCAAATCACGTTCCGATCCAGACCGCCCTTGTTCAGGTCAATCTTGTAGATCACCTGGAACAGGTCGGTCCGCCGCGCGATCTTGTCGTGCCACCGCGGGTACAAACACGCATACTGCGGCTTCTCCCGGTCCAGGTACTGCTCGAGCGTCCCGCCAGCCAGGTAGAAACTCCCCAACTGCGGCTCGGTCAGACCCACCGCGTCGATCACCCGCCGCTGCGAGTAGAAGGCCATCGCCCCGACATCGCTGACAGCCACCACCGACCCCGCCGGCGTGTTCCCCGAGATCCACCGGCCCAGGTCCACCTGCATGTCGTTGATGTTGTCGACCGCCTTGACCGCCTGGTAGTCCAGGAGGAACGGACCAACCAAACTGGCGATCACCACCCATTTCACCAGCCGCCGATCCGGCATGGCTGTCCCACCCGACCCGCTGAGCAGGTCCTCTCCTCCGGGTGCCACTGGCAGCTTGTCTGCCAGTGCGGGCATCTTGGCGCCGCCTCTTGCCAGCCACGCCATCGGCAGGACCACCAGCACTGGTGTCAGGTGCGCGAAGTACCGCTGGAACTGGAACGGAAACAGCCCGCACGGATCCACCAGCGCCCGCACCAGCGGGAAGGCCACCAGGCTGATGCCCGCCAGCGCCAGCCGGCCCGAGCGCCCGCGCCAGGCTCGCCCGATCGCGCGGGGCAACTTCCAGGTCAGCACCGTGTTGTTCAGCAGCAGGCCGATCACCACGGAGACCGCCATGAGCCCCTGCCACGCGGTCAGACACAGCAGCACCCCCAGCCAGTCCCGGTGCATCAGGGCCTGCGGCAGGCTGGTCAGGACCTTCACGTCCACGGAGCTGTTGCGGGCGAGCGCCTTGATCGTGTACGTGTTAGGAAGCAGCGTGCCGGCCACCCAGTGATTGAACGCCAGGTACGGCGCAATGCAGACCGCCCACACCGCCGCTTGCGGGATCATCTCCCCCAGCCAGCGGCCCAGCCAGGCTACCCCCCCTCGCCGCAACGCGATCGCCCGCTCCCCGGCGATCAGCACCGGCATCAGCAGGAACTCCGGCCGCACCCACACCCCGACCGCGAAGACGACCGACGCCGCCAGCCGCCAGGCGACCTGACGGCCGCTCCCGGCGGTCCGGCTGAAATCGTAGCACAGCAGGCCCAGCAGAAACACCGCGGTATAGGCCGACGGCTCCATGCCCTCGAACGCCGATACCACCGTCGGGAACGTAATCAGCAGCATCCCCGCCGCAAACAGCGCCCAGGCGGTCCGGCCCGTCCAGCGGAACATCAGCCACCACGTCAGCGCGATGCACGGCAGCGTCCAGACCACCCCCAGCGCGTACGAGGCCGTCAGCCAGTCGCCGGTCAGGCCGTAGACCCCGGCCAACATCACCGTCCACAGCGGCGCGCTCGTGCCGCCACTCGGCACGCCCGGCAGAAACGCGTAGTTGTACTCGAACGAATGACCTTGCTGGATCGACCGCGCATACTGTAGATGAATGTACGAATCGTCCAGCGGCAGGCCCGCCCGCCCGCCCACTGCGTACACTGCCGCCCAGTACAGCGCCGACAGCAGGACGAACAGACCCGCCAGCAGCAGCGCGTGGCGGCCGATCGTACGCGCAAGCGACACAACCGGCGCAGCCGGCGCCTTGCGCACGTGCTCGATCGCTCCGCTCACCGCGATGCCGCCGGTCATGCCTCTTCCTTCATCTGTAAGACTGCTTCAAGACTCTCTTGCATGGGTGCCACTGGCAGATGGAGTGCCGCCGGTGCCTTCACCGGCGGTCTTCTCTCCTGCTCTACTGTCTGCTGCTCCACCCTCTCGCCGCGTAGCGGCGCCGGCCGCCTTGCGTTTGGCCAGCCACGTAGGATCGAAATCCTGGTTCCAGCAGGTCCGCAGGACCCACATGCAATCGTCGCCGCAGACCATGTTCCGGTCGAAAATCCCCTTGTTCAGGTCGACCACGAAGATCCCTTGAAACAAGTCGTCCCGAGCCGCGATCCCGCCGTGCCAGCCGGGAAACAGGGCCGCGTACTGGGGCCTCTCCTGCCGCAGGTACTGCTCGAGCGTCCCGCCAGCCAGGTAGTGCCGCGCCAGGGCCGGCTCCGTCAGACCCACCGTGTCGATGATCCGGCGATTCGCATAGAACGCGATCGCCCCGACGTTGTTCGTGGCGACCACCGAGCCAGCCGGCGTGTTCGTGTCCAACCACCGCCCGATGGTCACCTGCATGTCGTTGATATTGTCGATGCCCTTGACCGCCAGGTAGTCGAAGGCGATCGGACCCAGCAGGCTCGCCACGACCGCCCGGCTGACCGTGCGGCGGCTCGGCAATAGCTCTCGCGTTGCCAGCAGCGTAACCGCCAGCAGGACCAGGATCGCCGTAATGTGCGCGAAATATCGCTGCAGCTGGAACGGGAACGTCCCCACCGGATCGACCAGCGCCCGGGCCACGGGAAACACGAACAGGCTGATGGCGGCCAGCAGTCCGGCAGGACCCAGCGCCCGCGCCACGCCCGCTTCGCGGCCGCCGAGAGGTTTACCGCAAACAGGGCATTGTCCGCAATCAGCCCGCACCCCAGCGTCAGGATCATCAGGGGCAGCCCGATGGTCAGGCAGTGGCCGACGACCTTCCAACTCTTGAAGTACCACGCCGCCGGCAGGCCCGACAGGATCGACAGATCGGCGTTGCGGGCAATCGCCTTGACCGTATACGTGTTCGGCAGGAACGTGCCGGCGATCCACTGGTTGAACGCCAGGTACGGGGCGATCAGCGCCAGCCACACCCCCGCGTGCAGGACCATCTCGCCGATCCAGCGCCCCAGCCACCCCGCCCCTGCCCGCCGCAGCGATGCGGCTCGTTCCGCGCCGATCAGCGCGGGCATCAGGAGGAACTCCGGCCGCAGCCACACCGTGATGGCGAAGACCGCCGAGCCCGCCAGCCGCCAGGCCGTCTGCCGCCCGGGCACAACCGTTCGGCTGAAGTCGTAAAACAGCAGGCCCAGAAGGAAGGTGGCCACATACGCCGCCGGCTCCATGCCCTCGTAGGCCGAGAGCACGGTCGGATGGGTCATCACGAAGGCGGTTGCGCCGAACAGCGTCCACGAGGCCCGCCCCGTCCAACGGTACAGCAACCAGTAAACCAGCGCAACGCACGGAATCGTCCAGATCACCCCCAGGCCGTATGCAGCCGTCAGCCAGTCGCCGGCCAGCCCATACGCGCCCACCAGCATGACCGTCCAGAGCGGGGCGCTCGTGCCGCTGCTGCGGACGCCGGGATTGGTCAGGTAGTTGTACTCGAAGGCGTGGCCTTGCCAGATCGACCGTGCATACTGCAGGTGAATATACGCGTCATCCAACGGCAGGCCGCGCTGCCCCCCCACCGCGTAGACCGCCCCCCAATACAGGCCCGACAACAGGACGAACAGCCCCGCCAGCAACAGCGCGTGCCCGACGACCGTCCGCGCAGGCAGCACTCCCGCCGCCTGCGGCGTCCGCACGATCGTCTCGCTCATGTCCGGGATGCTGGTCATGCTCAATTCAGTTCCGGTGCTGCCCCTCGATCCTGCCGGCCATTTGGGCCGCCGCGCGGTACCTGGCCGTCAACCACGTGAACCAGAACACCCCCCGGACCAGGACGGACAAGGCCCTCTCGTCCATCCGGCCGGCGGGCTCATCATCTTTGCGACCGTCGTCGTTACTGCTCACGATCACCTCGGCACTCGCCCCTCGTCTCTCGTCCCTCAGCACTCAGCACTCAGGACTCAGGACTCAGGACTCAGGACTGGTCACCTCGCCGCCTCCGCCGCGCCCTTCTGCCTCCGGATGAGATTCTCGAAGTCCCCGCGGAACTTCTTGACCAGCGTCTTGAGCGGGAACTGCGCGCCGTCCGAGTGTCCGCAGATCGACCGCCCGCTCATCATCCCCATCGTCCCGGTGATCTCCGCGATCAGGTCCAGGTCCTCGATCCGCCCGGCCCCCGACGCGATCCGCCGCGCAATCTTGTAGATCCACATCGTGCCCTCGCGGCATTGCGTGCACTGGCCGCACGACTCCGTCGCGTAGAACCGCGCGATGTTCATCAGGACCTGCCGCAGGTCCGCGCCCTCATCGATCACCATCGCCCCAGCCGTGCCCAGCCCCAGCAGCCCGTACTTGCGCGGCCCGTCGAAGTCCAGCACGCAGTCCAGTTCGTCCGCCGTCAGAAACCCCGTGCTCAAGCCCCCCGGAATCACCGCTTTGAGCTTGCTGCCGTCGAGCATCCCCTGCCCGAAGTCGTTGCCGTACACCAGCTCCTTGACCGTCAGGCCCAGCGGCGCCTCGTAGCAGCCGGGCCGCTTCACCGGGCCGCTGATCGTGTAGAGCTTCGGCCCCGTCGAGCCCGGCGGATTTCCCATCGACGTGAACCACGCCGCCCCCCGCTCGATGATCGGCACGCAGCACGAAAGCGTCTCGACGTTGTTGACCGCCGTCGGCTTGCCGAACAATCCCGCCACCGCCGGAAACGGCGGCTTGATCCGCGGCCAGCCGCGCTTGCCCTCCAGCGACTCGATCAGCCCCGTCTCCTCGCCGCAGACGTACGCCCCCGCCCCGCGGTGGATGACGCAGTCCATGGCGAAGTCCGCCTTGCCCCGGATGTTCTTGCCGAACAGCCCCGCCGCGTACGCCTCGTCCAGCGCCTTCTGCAGGATGCGGTACGCCTTGTGGTACTCGACCCGCATGTAGATGTACGCCGTCGTCGTGCGCGTGGCGTACCCCGCGATCAGGATGCCCTCCAGCAGCAGGTGCGGGTCGAGCTCCATGATGTAGCGGTTGTTGAACGTCCCCGGCTCCGACTCGTCCGCGTTCACGCACAGGTACGTCGTCTGCGCGGTTCGGCGGCAGAAACGACCACTTCGTCCCCGCCGGAAAGCCCGCGCCGCCCCGCCCGCGGAGATTCGACTTCTTGACCTCCTCGATCACGGCCTCGCGGCCCATCTCCACGGCCTTGGCGATGGCCTTGTAGCCGCCGCGCTGCCGGTAGACCTCGATCGAGGCCGCGCCCGGCACCTTGAAGTTTCGCGAGAGTACAGGCTCGAATGCCACGCGATTCGCCCTCGTGCTCCGTGTTCACCGTCAGCCGCCGTAGTTGACTGCTAACCGCTAACCGCTGACCGCTGACCGCTGACGTTGTTCATTCCCTATCACACTTCGGATCGCTCAGGATCTTCGCCACATCCTCGGGCCTGACCTTGCTGTGCAGCCGCTCATTGATCAGCATGCACGGCCCGTGCTCGCAGGCGCCCAGGCACTCTTCCGTCATCAGCGACCACTGCCCGTCCGCCGTCGTCTCGTGCTCGCCGATCCCCAGGTGCTTGCGGATCGCCTCCACCACCGCCTCGTGCCCCAGCACCTGGCACGTCAGCGACCGGCACACCACGATCACCTTCCGGCCGCGGTGGCCCGTCCAGAAGTGGCTGTAGAAGCTCATGGTGTCCATCACGTCGGACGCCGGCAGGCCGAGGAACTCCCCGACCTCCTTCATCGCCTGGGAGCTGACGCTGCCATACGTGTCCTGCACCACGTGCAGCGCCGGCAGCAGCACCGCCCGCTTCGTCTCGTACTTCGGGAAAAACCGCGCGATCCGCGCCTTGACCTCCTCGGTCAACAGCGGCTTGGCATCCGCGGGGATGGCTGACTTCTCTCGATGGATGACCGGCCAGGCCATTGGGCTCTCCAGACAACTGTCAATTGTCAATTGCTAATTGTTAATTGTAACGACAACAACGACACCACGATGGGCCGGGAGCCGTTCGCTGTTGTCGCCTTTCCCATTAACCATTAACAATCAACCATTATCCTTCCTCTACCGATCCAACTCCGCCGCGATGATGTTCAAACTCCCCAGCACCGCGACCGCATCCGAGATCTGATGCCCCCGGATCAGGTCGCCGAAGCACTGGTAGTTGATGAAACTCGGCGGCCGCCATCGCGCCCGGTACGCCACCCGCCCGCCGCTGCTCACAGCCAGCAGTCCCAGCTCGCCGTTGGGGCTCTCGACCGCCGCGTATGCCTCGCCCACCGGCGGACTCCAACCGCGGTTCCACATCACCAGTCTCGAAGTGGTGGATCAACCCCTCGATGCTGCCCCAGACCTCCGTCTTGTCCGGCAGGTTGATCTTCTCATCCGACGCCACGTTCACCGGCCCCGGCGGAATGTTGTCGACCAGCTGCCCGATGATGTGCAGCGACTGCTTGATCTCCTCCAGCCGCAACACGAACCGCGCGTAGCAGTCGCCCATGTCGCTGACCGGCACCTTGAAATCCACCGGGCTCGAGCCCTGGCCGTCCCAGTTCTGCTCGAAGCACAGGTACGGGTCGTCCTTGCGCAGGTCGCGAATCACCCCGCTGGCCCGCGCCACCACCCCGGTCAGCGACCAGTTCGTGGCGTCCTCCTTGCCCACGTACCCGATCCCGCGGAGCCGCTCGATGAAGATCCGGTTGCGTAGCAGCAGCGCCTCGCAGTCCGCCAGCGTCTTCGGCACCCGCTTCAAGAACGCCTTCACGTGCTCCGGCCACTCCGGCGTGATGTCCGACTTCAGCCCCCCCAGCCGCGTGAAGCTGTTCATGTACCGCGCACCGAGATCTCCTCCATCAGGTCGTAGACGATCTCCCGCTCCTCGAACAGGTACAGAAACGGCGTGAACGCCCCCAGGTCCAGCGCCGACGCTCCAGCCGACAGGACGTGGTCCTGGATACGAGCCAGTTCACCGATGATCGTGCGAATCACCTTGCACCGCGGCGTCAGACTCGATCCCGAAGAGCTTCTCCCACGCCCCGTGCCAGGCCAGGTTGTTCATCACCGGCGAAAGGTAGTTTGTCCGGTCCGTGATCGTGACGTACTGGTTGATGTCGTGCACCTCGGCCATCTTCTCGAAGCCGCTGTGCAGGTACCCGATGTCCGGCACGCAATCGAGGATCCGCTCGCCGTCGAGGATCAGCACCAGCCGCAGCGTCGTGTGCGTCGCCGGGTGCTGCGGTCCGAAGTTCAGGACCCACCGGTCCGCCTGCGACTCGTCCCGCTCCAGCGTGAACCGCTGCCCGCTGACAAGTTGTTCGCTGCCCTGGTCCATGCTCGCCGCCGTTTCATCCATGCAACTGCCCGTTGCCAGTTGTCAATTGCCGTTGACTGCTAACTGCTGACCGCTGACTGCCGTTGCCGTCCACTCGTCCCTCGCCCCTCGCCCCTCGCCCCTAGTCCCTCGCCTCTCGCCTCTCGTCCCTCGTCCCTCGCCCCTCGTCCCTCGCCCCCCGTCCCTCGCCTCTCGTCCCTCGCCTCTCGTTCCTCGCCCCTGCCGTTACGCACTCTCCGGCCCAAGAATCTCGTAATTCGCCCGCTCGCCGAGCCCCTGCGGCGGGTAGTCCTTCCGCAACGGGTGCGAGCCGTACCCTTCCCACAACAGAATCCGCCGCAGGTCCGGGTGCCCCTCGAACCGCACGCCGAACATGTCCCACACCTCGCGCTCCGGCCAGTTCGCACCCCGCCAGATCCCCGTCACGCTCGGCACCACCGGCTCCGGGTCGTTCACGTAGCACTTCACCCACAGCCGATGCCGCATCGACGTCGAAACCAGGCAGTACGTCACGCCGTACCGGTCACTCGCGCCCGGGTAGTACAGGTAGTCGACACACGACAGGTCGCTCAGCAGGTCGAACCCGCACCGCGGATCGTCCCGCAGAAACCGCATCACCTCCACCAGCTCCCCCGCCGGCACCTTCAAACACGCCTGGTCGCTCGGCCCCGACCGATTCACCACCAGCGGAAACGGATCGAACGTCTTGCCGAACCGCTCCTGCAGCGCCCGCACCGCCGGATGCCAGCTGCCGTACGCCTGATCAGCCGGCACCGCAATCCCCCGGGCCCCGCTGCTGCCGATCGGACCAGCCGCACCCGTCTTGAGCGTCTTGTCAGTCGTCGCGCCTTCTGCCATGCCTTCGATCCTTCGCGGAGTCAGTACTCAGCACCCGCCCGCCACTCGTCACTCGCCACTCATCACTCGCCACTCGTCACCCGCCACTCGCCACTCATCCCCCGCCACTCGCCACTCATCCCCCGCCACTACAACGCGCCCTTCCGCTTCAGTGCCTCGTTCACCGTGTTCGTCACCGTCGCCAGGTCCGTCACCGTCTCCGGCTTCACCCGCATCCTCATGCCCTTGGCCCGTTCGTAGCTCGGCCGCGCCTTGCCCTCGTCGATCAGCCGCTGGATCAGCATCAGCCCCTCCAGCAGCTGCTCCGGCCGCGGCGGGCATCCCGGCACGTACACGTCCACCGGCAGGAACTGGTCCACGCCCTGCACCGTCGCGTAGACGTTGAACTCCCCGCCCGTGCTCGCGCACGCCCCCATGCTCATCACCCACTTCGGCTCCGTCATCTGCTTGTAGATCTGCTGCAGGATCGGCATCATCTTGATCGATACCCGCCCCGCGCAGATCAGCAGGTCCGCCTGCCGCGGGCTGAACCGCATCGCCTCCGCCCCGAACCGCCCGATGTCGTACCGGCTGGCTCCCAAGGCCATCACCTCGATGCCGCAGCACGCCGTCGCAAACGGCAGCGGCCACAGCGACCACCGCCGCGCCCATTTCACCGGGTTGCGGAGCTCCGAGATCATCTCCGCGATCCGCCCGGTCAGGAACGGCGCCCGCGTGGTCACCGTACTCCCCGGCCCGCGCTGCTCGGTTATCATCCCTTGTCCTCAGTTAAACTTGAACACGCCCTTCCGCCAGGCGTACACGTACCCGATCAGCAGGATCACCACGAAGATCGCCACCTCGACAAACAGGTACCCGCTGCCGATCCCTGCCGCCGCCAACCGCCCCGTCGCCGCATACTGCGGATTCGGCCGGGTCGAGTCGACAAACAGCCCCGCCCAAGGCCACAGCAGCGCCACCTCGACATCAAACAGCAGGAACAGCATGGCCACCATGTAGAACCGGATGTCGAACCGATGCCGGGTCGAGCCGATCGGCAGCATCCCCGCCTCGTACGGCATCCCCTTCGACGGCCCCATCCGCTTCGGCCCCAGCATGTGCGCCGCGCCGAACATCCCGATCGCCATGGCCACGGCAATCCCCACCAGCCAGGCGATCGGTTCATACGAATACACGCTTGCCAGCAGCATCATGCTCCATCTCTCCGGAACGCAATAGGTAGTAAGGAGTACACTTTAGGGCACGGCAACATGCCGTCAAGGCGAGACAACGCCGGCCAGGCCTGCGGATAGGGGTATCGTTCCGTTTCGCACGAACTTGAGCGCCACGGTTACAGGACGGATCTTCCATACGATAGAGCCAAAGTCCAGGATCTTCAAGCACCAATCCCGCCCCGGCTTACAGACGTGTCATCGATCCTTGCACAGGCCTCGGCAGTCACTATGGCGTACGCCAGCCGTGACGCCACTTTGGACGCCAAGGGCCACTGGCAGCTTGCCCGCCAGTGCTCCTTCTTTGGGTGCCACAGTCCTGTGGACACGGCGTCGTTTGCCGCGGACCAGGGCTGTGCTCCTGCGGAGTCTGTAGGGTGGCCACCCCCCACCACCGCACTATGTGCCGGCTGTCCCCTGCAACCCGTCCCCCGTCCCCCGCCGTTGCCGTTCGACCCGCGCCCCGCGACCCGCGACCCGACTTCCGCCGTCGCTGTCATTCCGAACCCCCTCCGGTGCGTGCCAGTGGTAGGCCCACTCGTGGGGGTGAGGAATCTAGTCTTCGACGTCCACGGCACCTTCCACCGGCGCCAGCCGCCGTTGCTGTCGTAGCCGTTCCCTGAACCCTGAACCCCGAGCCCTTCCGTTGCCGGCTGTCCCCCGCCGTCGCTGTCATTCCGAACCCCCTCCGGTGCGTGCCAGTGGTAGGCCCACTCGTGGGGGTGAGGAATCTAGTCTTCGACGTCCACGGCACCTTCCACCGGCGCCAGCCGCCGTTGCTGTCGTAGCCGTTCCCCGAACCCTGAACCCTTCCGTTGCCGGCTGTCCCCCGCCGTTGCTGTCATTCCGAACCCCCTCCGGTGCGTGCCAGTGGTAGGCCCACTGGTGGGGGTGAGGAATCTAGTCTTCGACGTCCACGGCACCTTCCACCGGCGCCAGCCGCCGTTGCTGTCGTAGCCGTTCCCTGAACCCCGAACCCTGAACCCTTCCGTTGCCGGCTGTCCCCCGCCGTTGCTGTCATTCCGAACCCCCTCCGCTGCGTACAAGTGGAAGGCCCGCTGGCCGGGGGTGAGGAATCTCGTCTTTAACGTCCACGGCACCTTCCACCGGCGCCAGCCGGCGTTGCCGTTGTTGTTGGTGGCGTTGTTGCTCCTTGTCTCCTTGTCTCCCCCTCTCCTTGTCTGTCGTTCCCGCTACGTCCCGAAGTTGTGGATCATGTCCAGCAGATCCAGCACATCCACCGCCCCATCGCAGTTGAAGTCGCACCGCCAGTCGTACACCGCCCCGCCGAACCGCGTGCCGAACACCCCGATCAGCGAGAGCAGGTCGCTCATGCCCACGTGGCTGTCCCCGTCCACGTCCCCAGGCCACAGCACCTGGAACGTCCACGAGTAGGCAGCCAGCGGCGCCCCATCGAGGCTTGTAATGTCCCCGCCAAGTCTGGCACTTATCGTCCCACCAGGCACTCCGGAAAGAGTGAAGAGGTAGGGCCCTTGGCCGCTGCCCTCTACGGCGACGACGGCGCCGACGGATAGGACCAGATCATCCGGCGACACGTGCGTCACAGGCCAGTCGAAGGCCACGATGATCTGGGCAACGCAGCGTTCGGCGCCGCCGTTGGCGGGCCAGGTGCGGATGACCTTTGGCGGAGTCAATGCCTGTGCGTCCGCCAGGAATACGCTGTGGCTCGCGCACCCTGTCACCGCCAGCACTCCCGAAAGGCCCAAGACCTGCACGGGGGTATGCCGATCCGTCGTCGTCCCGTCGCCCAGCTGGCCATCGTCGTTTGATCCCCACCCCCAGGCCGTCCCGTCCGACTTAATAGCCAGGCTGTGATAAATCCCGGCCCCCACCCCCACTACGCCCGAAAGGCCTGAAACCTGCACAGGGACATCCCAATACCATGTAGTCCCATCGCCCAGCTGGCCGAAGTCGTTGTATCCCCATGCCCAGGCCGTTCCGTTCGACTTTGCCGCCAGGCTGTGCCGGTACCCGCATGCCACCGTTTTCACACCCGAAAGGCCTGAGACTCGCACAGGCGCCGTACGCTGCGTCGTCGACCCGTCACCCAGCTGCCCGTACCCGTTGTTCCCCCATGCCCAAACCGTCCCGTCCGATTTGATCGCCATGCTATGATAACCGCCAGCCGCCACCGCCACCGCGCCCGAAAGGCCGGAGACCTGCACAGGGACGTGCCGATCCGTCGTCGTCCCGTCGCCCAGCTGCCCGTACTGGTTGCCCCCCCACGCCCAAACCGTCCCATCCGACTTGACCGCCACGCTGTGCGAATCCCCGCCTGCTACCCCCGCGATGCCTGAAAGGCCTAGGACCTGCACGGGGACATAGCGATCCGTCGTCGTCCCATCGCCCAGCTCGCCATCGCCGTTGTACCCCCATGCCCAGACCGTTCCGTCCGACTTGACCGCCAGGCTGTGCGAATACGCGCCTGCCAGCCCCACCACGCCTGAAAGGCCTGAGATCTGCACGGGGGCCATACGCCGGATGGTCGTCCCATCGCCCAGCCTCGCCGTCGTAGTTACTCCCCCACGCCCAAGCCGTCCCGTCCGATTTGAGCGCCACGTTGTGGCAGTAATCGCCCGCCACAACCGCCACGCCCGACAGGCCTGAAACCCGCACGCAACTGGTACGAAACGGCACCGTCCCATCACCCAGGGTGCCAAAGGAGTTGTCTCCCCACGCCCAGATGGTCCCGTCCGCCTTGACCGCCAGACTGCAGAAACCCCGGGCCGCCGTCGCCACCACGCCTGAAAGACTCGGGACCTGCACAGGGGTCTTGTGGTTCGTCACTGTCCCATCGCCCAACTGCCAGGACGAGTTGTTTCCCCATGCCCAGACCGTCCCGTCCAGTTTGACCGCCAGACTGTGGAACTCACCGCCGGCTACCGCTACCATGCTCGAGAGCCCCGAGACCTGCACAGGGATGTACCGATCCGTCATCGTCCCGTCGCCCAGCTGGCCGGAGGAATTGTCCCCCCATGCCCAGACCGTCCCATCCGACTTGATCGCCAGGCTGTGGAACTCCCCGCCAGCCACCGCCACCACGCTCGAAAGCCCCAATACCTGCACAGGAATAGCACGCTGCGTTGTCGTCCCGTCACCCAGTTGCCCGTGCTGATTGTACCCCCATGCCCAGACCGTCCCATCTGACTTGATCGCCAGGCTGTGATAATCTCCAGCCCTCACCGCCACCACGCTTGATAGGCCTGAGACCTGCATAGGGACGTACCGATCAGTCGTAGTCCCGTCGCCCAGCTGCCCATAGTGGTTGCCCCCCCACGCCCAGACCGTCCCATCCGACTTGAGCGCCAGGACGTGCCAAGTGCCTGTCACCGCCGCCACGCCCGAAAGCCCCGAGATCTGCACGGGGGCATACGGATCCGTCGTCGTCCCGCCGCCCTGCTGCCTGGGCGCGCCGCTTCCCCACGCCCAGACCGTCCCATCCGATTTGAGCGCCAGGCCATATGGCGAGGTGGCTGTCACTGCCACCACCCCCGAGAGACCGGTCACCTGCACGGGGATGTACCGGTCCGTCGTCGTCCCGTCGCCCAGCTGCCCGTTCAGGTTCGCCCCCCACGCCCAGACCGTCCCATCCGACTTGACCGTCAGGTTGTAATAATACCCGGCCGACGCGCCCATTATGCCACCGACCGGAACGGGGTGCGGGAGGGTACCCCGCCCTAGTCCCAGTGTCCCATAGGAATCGGACCCGACCGCATACACCACCTTCGGTGTCAGCACCGTGGCGTCGGACTGGCCGGCAGCGACGATGGTAGCCAATCCGCCGCTCAGGTCGACCCCGGCAATCTGTGCTCCCCACCCGATGACAGGGACCTCCGTTCCCGCCAGCACCGGCCCAGTCATCAAGACCAGCACCCCTGCCGCCACGCACAACGAGAAACCCACAGATATGGACTTTCCCACGGCGCAACGCTCCTGCCTGAAGACGAGACTGTGATACGGCCGGGCGGACGATCCGCCAGTCTGGTACGACCTCTCCCTGCATGCCGTATACGAACTGCGGAATAAAGTATACTGATTATTCAGATCTGCTACAAGCGAAATACGCCTGAACACAACCGTTTCTTGGGACGCCGTAACACCAGGGATGCCGGAACACCATACCCGGTTCCCGATCGCAGAGTTTCGGACCCGTCACTCGTTTCTCCTTCGGACACCACCCGGCACCTCCGCCCTGGACCCGCCCCGTTGTCCGCCGGGGAGTATCGGGGCCATCGGAGTATCGGGGAGTATCGGGGGGAGTATCGGGGCGAGTATCGGGGCCATCACTCGTTTCGACTTCGGACACCACCCGGCACCTCAGCCCTGACACCGCCTCGCTGTCCGCCGCGGACACCCCACGCCCGCGCCGTTTCACCTTGTCACCCGGTCACCTTGTCACCTTGTCTGCCGTTCACGCCCCAAAGATTTTTCAACTTTTTTTCCGGCCTGCCAACCCCCGGCCCAGCCGACCCTTGCCAGCCGCCCCCGCATCCCCTCTCCCCTCGTCTCCGTTCGTAACTCCTGATTTAATCCCCGCCCGGCATGCCACGTAACGCCTATACCTATATATGGAGGGGCAGCACGAAGGATCGGCGCCCCCCAGGGGCAAGGGCGATGGGCGAGAGAATGAACGAGGCGAAGCGAGTCCTGAGCGATGTGGTTGTTAACGAGCCCCAACCGTCAGCGAGGGGTATCCGTTGTTGTCGTTGTTGTTGTCGTTGTTGCAGTTGCTGTTGACTGTTGACTGCTGACCGTTGACTGCTGACTGTCGCTAAAGGAGTGCCCGGTGTCCAAAAGGAAGCAGTCCAAAGGCGAACTGGACCGTTCTCCGCGAGCCGTTGCGTCGCCCAATCGAACGTCTGTACCGTTCGCTTCATTCCCTGCGGGGGAGCATACCCGCGGCAGGAGCCGTGGCTGCGGTCGTGGCTGTTTGCTCGCCACTCACCACTCGCCACTCGCCACTGCCGTCCAGCAGGAGTGGGATCGGCGCACTCGATCCCTGTTGGCCCGGGCCTTCCAGCCGCGTGGCACGCACCGGCTGCAGCCTGGCCGACCGTACGGCATCAGCGTGCGAGCCCTCCGCCTCTCACTCCGGGCGGACGGTTTTGTGCACCGGACCAGCAGGTCTCACGCGGCGGATGCCGTCGCGACGCAACGGCTCCCGGACACCCCTTGTCAGCCCGTTTCCGCCTCTGTTGTTGCCGTTCCTCAGCACTCAGGACTCAGTACTCAGGACTTGTCTGTTGTTGTCGCCCTTGCTGTCAGCCTTATTTGCGACCGGTATGTAGTGGCCGTCCGGTCGCCGGCGGCGCAGCCGCCGAAGTCGTGGTCGTCGTCGTTCGCCCCGCGCCCGCACCCGCGACCCGTTACCCGTTACCCGTCACCCGACGCCCCGTGTCGTTGCTCCTTGTCTCCGTGTCTCCTTGTCTGCCGTCGCTCAGGACTTGTCAAAGGAGGGTTCAAATGAGGTGATGGCCGGCGGAATGCAATGAATCGGGCTCAGTGCTCGCCCGGAAGGTCGATCCGCGCCGTCGTCTGCGAACTCGGCGCCTTGGCGATCGGCTGCGAGGCCGCCCCCTTCGACGCCACCTGCGACGTTGCCGCGCGGGGCTTCTTTTCGCCCGTATCGCCCTTGGACCCGCGGACCTCGCTGACCAGCGACTCGGTCGCCACGATCTCCACGCGCCGGTTCAGCGCCAACTCCTGCTCGCTGTAGGCGGCCTCCTTGAGCGGCTCGAAGTCCCGGCACGACTCCACCCGCAGCGACTCCTTGCCCAGCCCCAGCGCCGCCAGCTTCGCCGCCGCCGCCCGCGCCCGCCGGTATCCCAGGTCGTTCTCTGCGCTGGCCGGCGACTGCTCCTCGTCCCGCGAGGTGTGCCCCTTGATGACAAAAATGTTGGTATGGCCCTTGAGCCGCTCGGACAACTGGCGCAGCCGCAGCGCCGCCTCCTCGTTGACTTCCGCCGAGTCCTTGTCGAACGGGATCTGCCCGCCCATGGTCATCTGTGTGCCGGTCCGGACGGTGGTCACCTGGTCGTGCCGGCCGACCGCCCCGTCGTTGTGGAAGATGGCGTCCCCCTTCTTGCCGGCCCCGCCCCGCCCCTTCTGGCTCTTGAGCCTGGTTCAGCAGAATCTGGATGTCCACCGGGTCCGTCGAATCCGCCGGCGGCAGGTAGTTGAACGCCTGCTTGACGGCTGCGACGACCTCGGCGAACGCCGGGTCCATCTTAACGTCCTGGGGATTGCCGGCGGCCATGATCACGAAGAAGCTCATCATCAGGCACATGAGGTCGGCGAAGGAAACGATCCAGCCTTCCTCGTGCTTGTCCTCATGGTGCTTCTTGTGATGTTTGCTTGCCATCCGCCCTGCCCTCGCCCGGATCGCTCATCGCCGGGACCGCCTCACCTGCTGCCCCGGCCCTACTTCTGGTCAATCGACTTTCGCTGCCCCTCGGACAGGAACGCCTGCAACTTCATGGCCACCACGTGCGGGTTGTCGCCGGCCTGGATGCTCATGATCCCCACCAGCGTCATCTCCTTGGCGAACTGCTCCTCAGCCGACCGCAGGGCCAGCTTCTCCCCGATCGGGCCGCAGATCACGTTGCAGATCAAACAGCCGTAGAGCGTACCCAGCAACGCCACCGCCAGGGCCTTTCCGATCGAGGCGCTGTCCCCGCCGAGGTTCTGGAACATCGCCACCTGGCCGACCAGCGTGGCCGTCAGGCCGAAGCCCGGGCCGAACTTGGCCATCAACTCGAAGAACTTCTTGCCGCTACGGTGGCGTTCGGCCAGGGCGCCGATCTCGATCCGCAGGGTGTCCTCGAGGGTCGACGGGTCCGTACCGTCCATCGCCAGCTGCAGGCCCTTGCGAAGGAACGGGTCCTTCTGGGCCTTGAGGGCGCCTTCCAGAGCGAGCATGCCGTCACGCCGCGCGATCTCCGCGTAGCCGACGATCTGCTTGATCGTCTCCTGCAGCGGCATCTCCTTGCTGAACAGCCAGTTCTTCATGTATCCGCCCAGGGACAACACCGAGCGGAACGGCATGGACAGGCACACAGCCGCGAACGACCCCCCCACCACCAGCACGAGCCCTTCGCCCGAGATGAACGTGCTGAGCTTGCCGTGCGTCTGCTCGTACATGGCCCATAGGATGCTGCCGCCGGCCAGGCACAAACCAATGATCGTTGCCAGGTCCATATACCACGATCCCCTGCAAACACCTCACCTGCCCGTCACGCCGCAGCGTACGCCAGGCCGCACACGTGCCGGGCACAGTCCGGGTATCCGATGCCCGTATATCGACCCATTACTACAGCCTGTTTACGATGATCGCCTCGTCCCGGCCCCGCAGTCCTTCCGGCCGCGCTTTTATCGCCCCCGGGGAACCGCGGCGACGCGTCTGAATGTATCGGGGCGCGTTGACAGCCACCGGCTGTTCTGGTGATATCGTCCCGGTAAAGGCGCCCGGTCAGGAAGAGCCGTACCAGGGCCGCGAACTATCGTTCGCGATACACGACATCGCCATTGCGGCACGTGGCGCGAAGTTACAAGGAAATGCGAGGAACCACTCAGATGGCACAGAAGCTGACATGGGGAATCATCGGGACGGGAAACATCGCAAAGGCCTTCGCCCGCGGCGTAGCCCACTGCAAGACCGGCACGCTGGTGGCCATCGGCAGCCGTACCCGGGACAAGGCCGACGCCTTCGCCAAGGAGTTCAACGTCCCCTGCGCCTACGGCAGACTACGAGGCACTGCTGGCTGACAAGCAGGTCCAGGCCGTCTACATCAGCACCCCGCACCCGCAACATGCGGAGTGGGCCATCAAGGCCGCCGAGGCCGGCAAGCACATCCTCTGTGAGAAACCCATCGGCCTCAACCACGCCGAGGCCATGGCCATCTTCGAGGCCGCCCATCGCCACAACGTCTTTGCGATGGAGGCCTTCATGTATCGGTGCCACCCGCAGATCGCCAAATTGGTCGAACTGCTGCGGGCCAAGGTAATCGGCGAGGTCCACGTCATCCAGGCCACCTTCAGTTTCCACGCCGGCTACAACCCGGAAAGCCGCCTCTATAAGAACGCCCTGGGCGGCGGCGGCATCCTGGATGTCGGCTGCTACTGCGCTAGCATGGCCCGGCTGGTGGCCGGCGTAGCCACGGGCAAGGACGGTCCGGCCGAGCCCATCGAAGTCAAGGGGATCGGGCACCTGGGAGCCACGGGGGTCGATGAATACGCGGTAGCGGCGGTGAAGTTCCCCGGCGAGATCGTCGCCACGCTAGCTACCGGCGTCGGCTGCAACCAGGAGAGCGTCGTGCGGATCTTCGGGTCCGAGGGCAACATCCTGATCCCGACGCCGTGGATCCCCGGCCGCGAGGGCGGGCAGGTCAAGATCATCGTCAAGAAGAACAAGGACAAGGAAGCCGAGGAGATCGTCGTTGAGAGCAGCGATTGGCTCTACGGCCGCGAGGCCGATACGGTCGCTGCCCACATCGAGAACCGCCAGGCGAAGTTCCCGGCCATGTCCTGGGACGACACCCTTGGCAACATGAAGCTTGCTGGACGCCTGGCGGCTGTCATTCGGGTTCGTCTACGACGCCGAAAAGCCGGCCGCCCAGGTCCGCACGGTGCACGGCCGGCCGCTGGCGGTCCGCAAGGGCACGCTGATGAAGTATGCGGGCATCGCCGGCGTGGAGACGCCGGTGTCGCGGCTGGTGATGGGCTGCGACAACCAGACGTTCCTGCCGCACGGGGCGGTCATGTGGGACGACTTCTTCGAGCGCGGCGGCAACGCCTTCGACTGCGCGTTCGTCTACGGCGGAGGCAACTGCGAGAAGACGCTGGGCCAGTGGGTCAAGAACCGCAACATCCGCAAGCAGGTGGTCATCCTCGACAAGGGCGCGCATACCCCGATGTGCTTCCCCGACAAGCTGACCGAGCAGCTGCTCATCAGCCTGGAGCGGCTGCAGATGGACTACCTCGACATCTACATGATGCACCGCGACAACACGAATGTCCCGGTCGGCGAGTTCGTCGAGGTGCTCAACGAGCACAAGCGCTCCCGGCGGATGCGGGCCTTTGGCGTATCCAACTGGACGCTGGAGCGGATCCAGGCCTTCAACGAGTACGCCGCCAAGAAGGGCCTGACGGGCCTGGCTGCCGTCAGCAACAACCTGAGCCTGGCGCGGATGGTCGAGGCCCCGTGGGGCGGGTGCCTGTCCAGTTCCGACCCGGCTGGGCGGGCGTTCTTTGCCAAGACCCAGATCCCCCTGATGCCCTGGTCGAGCCAGGCGCGGGGGTTCTTCACGGACCGGGCCCGGCCGGACGACAGGTCGGACGCCGAACTGGTCCGCTGCTGGTACGCGGATGACAACTTCCAGCGGCAGGCGCGGGCGAAGGAGCTGGCGGCCAAGTACGGCGTGACGCCGGTGACGATCGCAGCCGCCTACGTCCTGTGCCAGCCGTTCCCGACCTTCGCCCTGATCGGCCCGCGGCAGCTGTCCGAGACGCGGACGTCGTTTGAGGCGCTGAAGGTGCAGCTGAGCCCGCAGGAAGTGAAGTGGCTGAATCTGGAGACCTAGGCCAGCCACGCCTTCAACAACCGGGTTCGGTCACGACGCGGAGGCGTTCCACCGTACCTTGTAGAAGTGTTCCCCGGGGACGCACAGCACCCGGTCAGGATTGCACAAAAGGATGCGTTCGGCCCACCAGTGCTGTCCCTCTGACTGCACGTACGCCACCGCCCCGCCGGGATGGTGGCATAGACTCTTCACACGGGCATGACCCGCCAGCAGAGGGTGCGGCGCAAAGATCTCCGTATCCCGATCGAAATACCACACGGTTTCATTGGTTGTCACGGACAGCAGGCTGCTTCCCGGCACAGGATAGAGATCATGCCCACACTCATCGCGGGCCGCTCGGACGGGCCACTGCCGTGCGGACATGAGTCCCAGGCGTGGCGCTGACGAGGACCAATCCTCCAGGGCGTAGATGCGCAGGTCATCCATGCCGAGGGCATACAGCTTCTGTCGTGCCGAATCCCAGACGACGCCATGCGCCCACGGCAATGCGACACTCCCGCATGGATGGTCCGAAACGGCCAGGTCAAACAGAAACAGCCGATCGCCAGTGCCGTCCGGCGTATGCGAGCACGCCACGACGAGCCGGTCTCCCGGAAGCATCTCGGCCGAGTGTGCGTTGGGCCCGTGCGCATAGAAGACTACCCGATCGTCCCCACGATCCACCAGAGCGACCGCTCCCCCGGAAGAGGTGACCAGGATCCGGCGGCCCTGATCGACGGGCTTGCACTCGTCCGTCGTCCGGAATCGCCCCCAGAGCGCCGAAGGCAGATCGGGACGCTGGTGGGCGCGCCACGTCCAGATCTTCCGCGGACAGGGCTCAGCCACGAGATCCAGCGCCCAGATGAACACTTCGTCCCACCCGCACACAATCAGCTGTTCTGCCGTACAGGACACAATCGAGCGCTCCTTCATCGCCGCCATGCACGTCACCTCCAAAGACGAGGTTGTCGTCGCGGACCGACACTATACAATGACCCCCATACCTTAACTACGGAGGCTGGCGAGATGGTGACGGCAATCATCCTGATCAAGGCGGAGCGCGGCGCGGTGGAGAAGGCCGCCCAGGGACTGCTCAAGATCAAGGGCATTACCGAGGTCTACAGCGTGGCCGGCGAGTATGACATCGTCGCCGTCGCGCGGGTACGGCAGAACGAGGACCTGGCCGGCTTGGTCACCGAGGACATGCGAAGTGTTGAAGGCATCGCGCGGACCGAGACGCTGATCGCCTTCCGGCAGTACAGCAACTTCGACCTGGCTGCCATGTTCGACCTGGAATAGCCGCCACTGCGCAGTAACAGGGCACCCGGCATGTCGAATGCCCACGCACTTCGCTCTCGTGCGGCTGCCGGGTGAGGCTACTTGGCGGCCGTCGTCTGCGCGTCTTTCTTGCAGCATGCCCCGGCGGCAGGCTTCTCAGCCGTTGCCTGGGCGTCCTTCTTGCAGCATCCACCATCGGCCGGCTGGCTGCAGGCGGCCTTGTCCTTGTTCGGGCAGGCTCCGCACTTGGAGTCCTTGGCGGCGTCCTTCGTGCAACCATCGGCCTTCTTGCAGCAACTCTTGTCGCCCTCGGCGGCCTTGGCGGGGCAACCGGACTGCCCCTGATTGCCGGCCTGCTGGGCCTTCAGAAAGGGGCACTTGGGCTGGCTGGCGGGAGCCTTCTGGTCCGCGGCCAGGGTCAGACACGGGGTCAGCGCCAACGCGGCAACCATCACGGCCGACTTCAGCAGTCTCATGAAAACCTCCTTGCATGGTCATCTGGTTCATCGCGAGGAAGGTCCGGCGGTACGCATCCGGCAGCCCTCAACCGCACGATGATACTGCCACATAGCGGGTCCGGGCAAACCGGCACCTGTCAGTGTGTCCCAAGCACAGCACGCGTCCATCGAGGCTCTGATGCGCTACGCCCGGTAATATCTGGGTGATCTCCCGAATGGCACTGCCGTAGATATCTCCCCATGTTATAGCCCGTTATGGATTGAGCAACGCTTCCCGCAGTTGCCGGCGAGGGTCGTGCATGAGGGGGTAGCGGTCCCGGGATCGTTTGATCACACGCGGCTCGATGCGGCCGGGGCGGTTGGCCACTTCATTGGCAGCGATTCGTTCCCTTGCCAGAGACAACAGTTGGCGCACATCCCGGCAGGCCCCCGTCGCCAACAACATCCAGGACGACAAGACCGTCTGGCAGGCCAGAGTGAAGCCCAACTGACGCGGCTGTTTGGCATGGATGCTCGCCGCCGTGGCAATCAGGCCGCGGACCAGGTTGTAGGCCAGCAGCGTCACGTACAGTTCCCGCCGAACCATGTCCGGCGTCTTGCAGCGGACGTGATCCAGGCCCAGCGTTTGCTTGATGTCTCGAATGTCCAGTTCCGCGTTCCAGCGGTAGCCGTAGAGTTCGGCAATCTCTTGCGGGGGGTAGGCCAACGGGTCCGTCAATGACGTGACCACGGTGATCGATTCGGTTCGTCGGCCCGGAACGGTCACCTGGAACCGCAGTTCCCGAAGCGTCATCGTCTGGGGAATCTGTTCGTATAGTTCCTCGGACATCCAGTCTGGCTTTTTCGGCCGGGTCCAGGTGATCCAGTGATCGTCCGGCCCCAGACGCTGGCCCCGTCGGAAGTCGACGGGGCGACGCTGATGCAGACGCGCACAGAAACGGACCCCGCGCAATCGCAGGATGGCCAGCATCAGAAACGAGCAGAAGCACCGGTCGAAGACGGCCACGTCCCCTGGCTTCAAACACTCCAGGATGCCGCGCAGCAGGGCGGTTTCGCCGGTTTGCTTGCCTTCGTAGGGACCGATGTTCAGGTCGAGGATCGCCGCCGTCGCCAGCGATACCACCGCGCAGGCCCGCGCGATCGGGAAGCCCGCGCCGGGCCGCTGGTTCTTCTGTTGGGGGAACACCTGCTGGTTGGCCGGCGTGTCGGGCATGGTGAAGGTAAAGCCGTCAATGAGTTTGGCGTGCAGCCCATGCCACAGCCACGAAGCCTTGGCGCGATCCTGCAACCGCCGGGCCACGCCGACCACCAGGTTGCGCCAGCGCCGTCAGGTTCAGCTTGGAGCGGGCCCGGCAATAGTCTCCCGTGTCACCCGAGGGCACCCGACCGGCCGTCTGCTGCATGTAGGTCGCAACATCCGCCACCGCCGCGGCGCAGGCTGCCCCCTTGCCGCCCCGCAAGACCTGGCCCAGAAAGGCCCAAAGCACGATCGACGTGGAGAAGATATCGTCCTGCCCGAACAACGCATCGTTGTCGGCAAAGGCCTGCTCGATGGCATCGCCGGGGAGCACCTCGGCGAACCGCAGGCCCGGCTGTTGCAGGAATGGGGCGACGACGGTGTTAAAGCGATTCCGCCGCGGGCTTGGACAGGGCGCTACGATATACATGAAAAGCCCTCCTTGGCTTCGGTGGGACGCCAAGCCAAGGAGGGCCACCACAATCATAGGCCAAGGAAGGCAAAAACGCGTCCAGCGATGCTGGCCGCACTCAGACTGTATTCATACGCGAGGCGCAAGACAACCACTGGGTCCGCGTAAACGCCAGCCTTGCGCCCTCTATCCCTCTCCGCCGGACGGCAGTGCCATTCGGGTGATCTCCCCTTGTGCATGCATCGATGACAATCAAAGGCAGGCCACATATTTTGGATATCTGTCGTCGCCTGATCTGACGAGGATATTGCCGGATTGCAGGCCAGACAGGCGTTTTCCCATTTACTTTGCCGCCAAAACCTGTACAATAATCAGTGTATCGTCGTAGGGAGGATCCGCAGATATTGTTGCATTTCGAGACGTTGTTCAGCTGTAAGTCCACTACGCCCTTTTTTGCCTTGAAACGATTCAGCCAGTGATGCAATTGCCGTCGCGTCGCGGCTGATCTAGACGTATACCCCGCCCCCTGTCGGCTGGGTCCTCGATGCGATCTCGCCATCGCACCGGAGGCCACGCGATGGATGACGTGCCTGGCGAACCACGAGTTGCCGGCACACGCAGGCTAGAAGGGTTCAGGAGAACGGCTGTATGTCTGCAAGGTTGTTGAGCGCGCTGCGAATCGCCCGGCACGGCCGGGCATGAAATCCGGTAGTCGCAGAAGGGGAAACGCGTTCAGGAAAGCTGCACTGAGCTTCGTACGGGCCGCGGACTCGCCTCCGCGGCCCGTTTCGTTGACAACCCTCTCCTGCCAAGGTCCAATTGGTGCCAGGGACGCATCCGGCCGCCACGAGCGGTGTACGTGGGACGCCGGGCGTCACGGCAATCGGGAGGTCACAGGCAATGCGTATCGGCGTGGTCGGTCATGGCGGCCGGGTAAGCGGCGTCGTCAAGCATCTGCTCCGCGAGGTGGAGCCGGATATCCGCGTGGCGGGAATCGTCGATCCCGACGAGGCCGGGGCGCGATCGCGCCTGGCGGAGTGCGACCAGAGGGACGTAGTGTTCTACAAGACCCTGGACGAGATGGTTCGCCGGGCGAAGCTCGACTGTCTGGCGATCGGCACCCGCTGCAACCTGCATGCGCCGTACGCGATCCAGGCCGCCCGGTACGACCTGCCGCTCTACCTCGAAAAGCCCGTAGCGGTCTCGATGAAACAGGCGACGGCCCTGGAGGCGGCGTTCGAGAAGTCGCGCTGCAAAGTGGTGGTAAGTTTCCCCCTGCGGGTCTCGCCGCTGTGCGTGCTGGCGCGGCAGCACATCGAGGATGGGGCGATCGGGTCGGCTGAACACGTCCACGCCGTCAATTACGTCCCCTACGGCACGGTCTACTTCGACGAGGAGTACCGCAACTTCGACATCACCCAGGGCCTGTTCCTGCAGAAGGCGACCCACGATCTGGACTACCTGATGTACCTGATGGGTTCGAGCATCACCCGCGTGGCGGCCATGGCCTCTTACCGCCGCGTGTTCGGCGGGGACAAACCGGCCGGCCTGGTCTGCTCGAAGTGCAAGGAAACGGACAGTTGTCTGGAGAGCCCCGCCAACCGCAAGCGGAACGGCAGCGGGGGCAAGACCGTCGATCACCCCTGCGTGTTCGGCTCGGACATCGGCCGACCGCCTCACATGAACGAAGACGCCTCCAGTTGCCTGATGGAATTCGCCAGCGGCGCGCACGGGGTCTACTCACAGGTGTTCTACAGCCGCCGCGACGCGGGGGCCCGGGGGGCGATCGTCAGCGGCTACCACGGCACGATCGGCTTTGACTGGTACAAGAACGAGATGACCCGGGTGCGGCACCACCAGCCCTTCAGCGATACGATCAAGGCTGGCTCGGGTATGAGCCATTTCGGCGGGGACAGCGAACTGGCCCGCGACTTCATCGCCCTGGTCAAATGCGGTAAGCAGCCGCGGACGCCGATCCAGACCGGCCTGCGCAGCGCCTACGCCTGCCTGGCCTGCAGGGAATCGGCCGAAAAAGGCAAGTTCGTCAAGGTGCGACAGGTCTGATTCACCGCGCCGTTGCTTGATCGCCTGGAGACCCCTGCGGGACAGACACCGCCCACCCTTTCCGTGACTTGAGCAAAAAGAGCACTGGAAGGCAATGCCAGTGGCACCCAAGAGAGGGGGCCCTTCGGCGGGCCACCGGCGGCTGCCAGCCAGTGCGTTCACTGCGAGAAACGAAACGTCACTCCGCCTTGACCTCGATCTTGCGCGGCTTGGTCTCGGGCCGCTTCTCCACCTGTACCCGCAATACGCCATCATGCAGGCTGGCCGTGACCTTCGAGCCGTCGACCGAGGATGGCAGGCTGCAGTCTGTTGCAGGAACTGCCCGTAGCGGCGCTGCCTGAAGTGGTACTGGACCTGCTTGCCTTGCGGGGCCTGCTTCTTCTGGCCGCGGATGGTCAGCGTGCCGCCTTCCAGGGTAATGTCGACGTCCTCCGGCTTGACGCCGGGCAGTTCGACATCGACGCAGAAGCCCTGCTCGTCCTCCCGAAGCTCGATGCCCGCCGGGCTCCAGGGAGCGCCGTTACGCTCCGAGTCGTGCGACAGCCCGCCCAGGTCGCGGTGGAACCGATCCAGCACATTGAGCACACCCGTGTCCATCAACTGCCGTGCCAGGTTCGTCATCATGGGTCAACCTCCTTCTCTTATATTGCCCCTGCCTCGCACCATGCATCCAAACGTGTGACGACGTTCTCGCAGAACGAGAATGAGCAAGTAGCGTGCCAAACAGAGGACCATCCATAACAGACGAAATGATAATCACTTAGAGAAGGACGAAAAGAGAGGCCTTACTCAGGAATCCTGTCAGTTTGACACCGGTGGCAGGCAGTCCGGGGTCCGGCGGTGGACCACCGCTACGGTCAACACCTTCACTCGCAAGACTCGCAAAGCGGCCCCCGCGGCAACATGCAGGTACGGAATCACTTGTCCGGCTACCTGGCCCGCAGCACCCGCTCGATCTCTTCGGCAGACATGCCGCGCTCGATCATGGACTGCTTCAAGGCTGCGTCCTGACGATGCTTGACAACGCTCGCCCAGGCGGACGCGATCACCGGAATGGCCACGACCAGGACGATCATGCCGAACACCGCGTAGATCGCAGCCACATTCTCATTCTCAAACAGCCCGTGCCATCCAGACATGACATTCTCCTTCAGAAACGGCCGACCGTCCTCGTTTCCATCATACTGCAGTCGGTCGCCGGGAGAGGTTATTTCAGGAATTGCCGCCGCTACACCAGCGCCTTGCCCTTCATCCCGGGCAGCGCGGGCATCCCCAAGAGCTTCAGCGTCGTGGGCGTCACGTCGTAGAGCGTCGCCTTGTCGTCGCGCCGCCCCGAGCCCAGGCTCGCATGCGACAGGATGTACATGCCGTCCTGCGCATGGTTGGCGTCGTCGGGCCCCGTGTCGTTCTCCATCGTAAAGATCGCCGGGTTGCCTACTGACCCCACGCTGCGGTGCGTCAGGTTGCCGAACAGCACCACCAGGTCCGGCGCTACGCCGTTGACCTTGCCGTAGATCTCCGTGGGCCTGTACACCTTCGTGCCCAGGGGCCGGCCCTCTTCATCGGGCATCGACTCCAGCTTGGCGATCAGCTCCCGGCAGAAGGCGTCGTAGTTGCCTTGGCGGACCTGTCCGTTCGGCTCGCGGCCCTGCACGTTGATGAAGCACCGGCCGTAGTAGCCGCCCTCGCCCCAGGCCCGCGTCCGCGACCAATCCACCATGGCAAAGTCGAACCGCGTCGGACCGGAGACCGGCTGCTTGAGGACCAGGTAGCCCTGTTTGATCAGCCAGTCGTTGAAGCAGACCCCGCCCTGCATGCACTGGGCCCCGTGGTCGCTGACAATCCAGATGGCCGTCCGCTCGAGGTCCATCGCCGCCAGTAGTTCGCCGATCTTGCGGTCCAGGAAAACGTAATAGTCGCGGATGGCGTTCTCGTACGGGTTACCAGGCTGGTAGCGGTGGTGCTTGGGGTCCATGTCGGCCCAGAAGGTGTGGTGGATCCGGTCCACGCCCATCTCCACCATCCAGAACAGGCTCCACGGGTACTCGCGGATCAGCCGCCGCGCAACCTCGAAGCGCTTCTCGGTCATCTCGTAGATCTGCTGCAGGATCGTGTCCTTGCCCAGCCGGCGGAAGTTCTTCAGGTCGAAGATGTACTCGCCCACCCACTGCTGGATCCGGTTCTTCAGGTCCCGCGGCCAGGTATACTCGCTGCTTAGATCCGGCGTCAGCCAGCACGCAACCATCGCGCCGGTCAGCGGCCTGGTGATCGGGAAAGTCTGCGGAACGCCCAGGATGACGCTCGGCCGCCCGCGGTCCGACAGGATGTCCCAGATCCGTTGCTCCTTGACCTGCAGGCTGGTGGCCAGCTCCAGCCCTTCATAGGAGTAGTCCTTGCGGTTGCGGAACCCGTACACGCCCAGCTGCCCAGGGTCCTTGCTGGAGGCCATGCAGCTCCAGGCCGGCACGGTGATCGGCGGCACGCACGAACGCAGGTTACCCCACCGGCCGCAGCGCATCAGCCTGGTCATATTCGGCAACAGGTCCGCCCAACGGTCGAAGACCAGCGACGGCTCCCCGCAATCCAGCCCGATGATCGCAACCTTGTCGATGGACATTCAGCACACCTTTTCAGAATCCTGATAGCAGCTCATCTCGCTCAGAGGCACCACGCGGCGGGTCCTGCGGCTCGGCGGCCTGCGGATTGTCGACCGGGACGCTGGAGGCACGCCCGGTCGGCTCACTCATACGGCCGCCTCGCAGGGCGCTCACGACCCGCATGGCCTCAGCCGTCGAGGCATCGCCGCCATCCGGAATCGACGCAACAGGCGTGCCTGCCTGCTCCGGCCCCTGCGGCGGCACCGTCGCCAGGATCGAGGCCGGCACGGGCTCGCCCTGACCGCCCGGCGCCAGGTTCATCAGCGACCACTGCACCGCAGCCAGCAGGTTCTCGTGTCCGTCCGGCTGCACCGAAAGCTTCTCCAGCAGCCGGTGCAGCAGCCCCAGCAGCGACGGGTCCCGCAGCTGCCCGAGAGCGGCGACCACGACCGGCCGCAGGTCATGGCCTTCACCGTGTTGGCCATTTCGGTTGCCAGCCGCGGGTCGCGGCGACCAGCGAGCGATCTCCGGCAGAGTCAGCATCTCCAGCAGTACCATCCGCGCCTGCGGCACCGGCACCCGCGCCGCCATCCGCAGCCCCACGTGGAATCGCGCCACCGCCCGGTCGGCCAGCACCCCCGCCAGTCGGCGCTGGAGGTCGAAGCGGGCCTGGCCGGTCTGACGATCGAACCACGCAGTCAGCACATCGACCAGGTCATCTCGAATCGCCCCGCACGCCTCGTATTCCCCCACCAGGTACTCAAACGCCGCCCACAAGTCCGCCGCGGCGATGCGGGAAGCACCCGGGTGCGGTGCCCGGCTGGAGGGCAGTCCCTTGCGTAGCGCGGGCCGCAGGCGTCCGAGGGCCTCCCGCAAGCGGGAAAGCCACCCCAGCCGCTCCGGTCCTTGAGGAAACAGGATGTCCAGATCGCCCCGCATGTCGCTCGTCCGATGCTCCTTGGAGGACTTGCCATTACCTCGGGAGTGCAGTCAGAACCGCTGTCGTGCCATCGCGCAGACAGCCAATCGTGTCGACAGTATACAAAGACATGTCCGGAATCGCCAGCATGGGGGCAGCAGGGTGTCGTATCCGCCGGTTTGCCACCAGCGTTACTCCGACTTATGATGCCGCCGGCAACATGATCTGCGACGGCATCTACAACTACACCTACGACGCCTGGAACCGGCTCCTGACCGTCCAGCGGCCGGGGGGCACCACCCCGCAGACCATCGCCACCTACCGCTACGACGGCCTGGGCCGGCGGATCTACAAGAACGTCCAGAACACCGGAAGGTCCACCCCCGTCCTGCCCAGGGACAACCGCGGCTTCGACGGCGAGGAGTACTACTACTACGATTACCAGTGGCGGCTGCTGGAGGTGCGGGTGCCAACCTACGACCCTGCCACGGGCAACGTCACAGGGGATCGGACCAGGCAGCAGTTCGTCTGGGGCAGCCAGTACATCGACGAAGCGATCTGCATGGATGTGAACACCCAAACGGCGGGTACCGGCTACGGGACCTGCGCGGATGCCGGCTCGCGGCGGTTCTTCTACTGCCAGGACGCCAACTACAACGTGGTGGCCCTGCGGGAGAGCACGCACAGCGGCAGCCCGCCCAATGAAACGATCACCAACACGATCGTCGAGCGCGTACGAGTACGACCCGTACGGCACGGTGCGCGTGGTACGCGGCTGGGACGCCGCGGGCGGCCACGAGGCCGGCTGCGTGGTCGGCCAGAGTCTCAAGTGGCTGGATGCGAACCTGCCGAGCAACCCGGTGCTCTACTGCGGGTACCTGCACGACTGGGAGACGACCTCGGACAACGTCCGCAACCGGGTCTACACCAGCCGGCTGGGGAGGTGGATGCAGAGGGATCCGGCTGAATACGCTGACTCTCTGAACCTTTACGAGTACGTTGGCAGCAAGCCAGATGACTCTGCGGACCCCCTGGGGTTGTGGCATTGGAAAGACCACAAGAGACAAGGCAACGACAGATCTTTGATGCTGCCCGATCCATTTGATACCACTGACAGTGCAGCTCGGTTTACAGAGCTAGATCCTGAGGATACCAACAAATGGCTTCGAGATGAGACCGACGGGTCTTGGGTGTACCCACGGGACCAAATCATGTCCTGTCATGTGTACAGCGTGCCGAATATCATATATGTAGACAAAGGACTAATGGACGGTACGCTGACTGAATGGGGCGTTGACCGAGATATTGCAGACTTTCGGAGTGCGATGCAACACAGGGGCTTCAAGGTTGTGCTGAACGCAAAGGCTACGCTGGGTGCCATCAAGACGCAGCTGAGCAGCCAGGACGTATTCGGCTGGTACATGGCTGGACATGGCGACAAGAGATCCCGGGGTCCGGTATACGATACCAATGGAAATGCGGTCGTGCCATCCCGCCTCCTGCCCATCCATCACAAGCTTGGGGAGATCTACCTGGTAGCATGTTACGCTGCGAGGCTGGGGAAGCCAAGCTGGTGGAACTGGCACGCTGTGGCCAATGAAAAGCCATGGTCAGTGCTCAAGAGCAGGTATGGTCATCTGCACGCCGCGTGGGGTGAATGGGCTCCTTACCTGCCTTGGAACGGTTGGGACGACCTTCCGGACATTGAGCCATGGTGGTAACATATCGATCGTGTCCCGGAAGGATTTGCGGGTATCTGCATGAACATGCAGGCACTACGTGGTCTGGCGAAACAACAGAGCCTCGACTTGCGGGATGGGTCTGCTCGAACTACTGGTCTCTTGGGACATTGCTGAATGGGTGCCTGACGTAGTCCCATGTCCATCCTGATCGCTGGAGAGGAAGATGAGTACTTTCAATTCTGCCTCTAGTCGAGTGGAAACTGGCAGTGGAGAGTGCGGTGTTGATAGCTAATCGGTACACCAGATCGCTTGCAATCGGGCTTTCTGCGCTACTCCTTCTGGCTGTAGGCATGGGGCAGTGCTGCAGAGTACCTGGGAAGCTCCCCGCGGAAGGTGCTATCGTGCGCTGCACATACCTGATCGCTGACGCTCGTCAACAGACTGGCAAGACCGACTTTGCTGCAGCAACAGGTGTTTGCGAGCAGTTCGGTCACCTCCATGATGCCGCCTTTTCGGTCGTGTCGGGGCAAGAGGGGCCTCCCCGTAATAGCTTCGCGGCAGTATACGAGATGGATGCAGGCTCAGGGGAGCCGACGTTGATGGTGGTCGGTTTACTGGAGGGTACAGAGAGCTTTCTTATCGACACAACCGTGAAGGACTTGACCGAACCGGAGGTCCGCACCCTGCTCAGGCAGAGCGCGATTCGACGGCGTGTTTTCCTGCAGTGGGACAAACCCTGCTGGTGTCCTTGGTAAAGGTGCCGTTTTGAGGGTTTCTCGCCTTAGACGCTGTTTCAGAACCTCGAATGGGCATGAATCGTAGAAGGGGTTCGTTGTGGTTGTATAGAAGGTGTTGGTCGAATAGCTAGGGACAGGCACCGTTTATTTGCCTCCGGGGAAGCGGGGTGGAGGAGCGGTTTGCCTCCGGCGTGACCCCGGGTTATGATGCCGCCGGCAACATGATCTGCGACGGCATCTACAACTACACCTACGACGCCTGGAACCGGCTCCTGACCGTCCAGCGGCCGGGGGGCACCACCCCGCAGACCATCGCCACCTACCGCTACGACGGCCTGGGCCGGCGGATCTACAAGAACGTCCAGAACACCGGAAGGTCCACCCCCGTCCTGCCCAGGGACAACCGCGGCTTCGACGGCGAGGAGTACTACTACTACGATTACCAGTGGCGGCTGCTGGAGGTGCGGGTGCCAACCTACGACCCTGCCACGGGCAACGTCACAGGGGATCGGACCAGGCAGCAGTTCGTCTGGGGCAGCCAGTACATCGACGAAGCGATCTGCATGGATGTGAACACCCAAACGGCGGGTACCGGCTACGGGACCTGCGCGGATGCCGGCTCGCGGCGGTTCTTCTACTGCCAGGACGCCAACTACAACGTGGTGGCCCTGCGGGAGAGCACGCACAGCGGCAGCCCGCCCAATGAAACGATCACCAACACGATCGTCGAGCGCTACGAGTACGACCCGTACGGCACGGTGCGCGTGGTACGCGGCTGGGACGCCGCGGGCGGCCACGAGGCCGGCTGCGTGGTCGGCCAGAGTCTCAAGTGGCTGGATGCGAACCTGCCGAGCAACCCGGTGCTCTACTGCGGGTACCTGCACGACTGGGAGACGACCTCGGACAACGTCCGCAACCGGGTCTACACCAGCCGGCTGGGGAGGTGGATGCAGAGGGATCCGGCAAACGACCTCACGAGCGCGACATCAGCAGGTCCCTCCGTGGACCCGCTTATCCTACGGTCAGCGGCCCGGCGGTCCGGTGCGAGCATTGCCTCTTTCCTGGGGCTTGGTGCACACGTCGATGGGATGAACTCTTACCAATACATGAGGAGCGCGCCTGCAAATGGGACCGATCCTCTGGGTCTGTTTAGCGGCTTTGGGTACTGGCCCCCCCCTGCTAGTCGTGCCTGCCAAGGGGTCTGCGGAGCCGACGTGACTGACCAGTCTGTGGGATCTCATACATGACGTGGATAGCCAGTTTGAAAAGCTCGAGCTTCGTACGTAGGTGTATCTTTTGTAGCACATTCGAATGGCGGCAGAATTGGGACTCGGATCTGGCTCGCAGAAACTTTAATATACCCGGCAAATGCCCTACGTTTAACTGCGCATTCGCCTCCGATGGAGGTGGGGAGTCGGTGACGGTCGGAGGCGAGTGCTATGGTAAATTCGATGTTAACTATGTGCTTTTTGGCCGCATGGTCTATAACTGCGGGAACGATTACGACTGGGCACTCGCGTTGATAATAGGGCACAACGCTGATATGCCCTGGGAGCGGTCAATGCAGAAAATGGCTTGGTTCGACTGGGGCTATAACGGTGGCGGCGCTTTACCTTCGTCCCCACAGTGCTTTTCGCAGCTCGGCGGCTGCAGGGGGTGCGGCGAGAAGTGGCCTAGTGCCTTGGCTTGGCGTGCGAGTGGCGGCGGTGTGGTCATAGGGAGAACGAGGTTTTGAGAGGCGATGTGGGTAGCATGAACGTGGAGAAGTCCAGTGTCCGTCAGAGCGTCGGGATAGGCAGGACGGCCCGTGATCGAATTCTGGCGGTGCTTGTCCTCGCAGGGATCCTCTGGACTGGACCACTTGGTGACTGGCTTGAGGGTCGGTCAAACGGTGTGCTGTCGTCTCCGTTCGCGTTTCTCTCGTGGGTGGGCTACCTTGTGGTTGGGTTGTGGGCACCTGCTCGCATTTGGAAAACGATGCACGGACCTCGGGCTGCGATGCAGTGCGTCCGGGGGCTTCTGCTACCTACGGTTGTCCTATTGGTATGTATACTTCCGCGGGTGATCTTGCAACAGAATGGCTTCCTGCTGGGCTTCGCTTCCTGGGCGAAGGGTAACACGGACGTGTCGTCGATACGGCAATGGGGGATGGTTGCTCACATGGACTTGGTGCGTACCACATCGTCGCCCCTTTCGTGGTGGGCGGGCCCAAGCCTGGAGGCGGTCACCGTGGAGATACCAAGGGCTGCATGGCCGCAGAGCATCTCTCGTCTGGAGCCGGATGAGGTACACATCCTCTCCGACCGCAGTGCTTTGGTCCTGTGGTGGTGGCGAGGTACCTGGGGCTACACCCGTGCTCTGATCGTCGCGATGTCTGGGTCGACTGGCCCTCCAGGAGTGGGTCCGGGGTCAGGATTGAGTGACGTGTGGGATGGCGTTTGGGTGTACATACGATACCCGGAGAGATGGGATATGAACCTAGCCAGATAGGACAACTGCGGGGGGAGGAAAAGGCTAATGGGGACATTTTTAATTTCGTCGGAGGGCTAATGGGGGCTGGCTATGCCATGTAACTGTTTACCGTCCCGCCGGCCGTTTGTCATGACGTGTCGGTCAGCAAGGTTACCTGCTGGCCGGCCCAGGCGGCTCGCAGCAGCGTTTCCATCGTCTCGACCGGGGGTCGGCCCTGCTGCTGGATCGTCCGCATCACGCTGCCCGGGATCGCCCAGGCCGCAGCGCCGGCCTGGCTGCGACTGTCCCCGGTGCCTTCAAAGAGGTAGGAAGAAGCGAAATCAGAAACGTCCCTATTGGTCCGCCGCCATCCTTGTAACTGTTTACCGTCCGAAGGTGTGGTCACGACGTATCGAGCAGTTCGGTCAGCAGGACCACGTCCTGGCCGGCCCAGGCACCCCGCAGCAAGGTCTTGATGTCAGCCACCAGGGGCAGGCCCTGCTGCTGCATCGTGCGCATCACGCTGGCCAGGACCGCCCAGGCCTTGGCGCCTTTTTCACTGCGGCTGCCCCCGGTGATCTTGCGCATCACCACCGCCGGCCGCAACGCCCGCTCGGCCGCGTTGTTGGTTCCCTCCACGGCCGGATCGTGCAGGAAGACCGTCAGCCGGTCCTGGTACTTGCGCAGCCGGCCCGCCAGCCGATCCGCATCGGCATCGCCCCAATCCTTCTGCCCCAACTTGCCCAACCGCGTCTCCAGGCCCTTGACCTGCCGGCCGTAGGCTGGGCTAATGGGGACATTTCTAATTTCGTCCGCCGTTGTTGACATGACCGGTCGCCTGTGGGACGATGCCCGCCATGCCACGCACGGCCCGAGCCATTGAAGCCGGCTTGATCTACCACGTCCTCAACCGCGGCAACGCCCGGATGCGGATCTTCGAGGACCCCGCCGACTACCAGGCCTTCGAGCAGGTCCTGGCCGAGGGTCTCAAGCGATACCCCGTCGAACTGTTCACCTACTGCCTCATGCCCAACCACTGGCACCTGGTCGCCCGCCCCGGGACCGACGGGGCCCTGGGCGAATGGATGCGCTGGGTCGGCGTGACGCACGTGCGGCGGCACCACACGCGGTACCGGCGTCGCGGCGGCGGGCACCTCTACCAGGGGCGGTTCAAGGCCTTCCCGGTGGAGGACGGGTACCACTTTCTGCGGGTGTGCCGCTACGTGGAGGCCAATGCCGTGCGAGCGGGGCAGGTTCGTCGGGCCGAGTTGTGGGAGTGGTGCGGGCTGTGGCGACGGTCGCAGCGCAGGACCGACCTGCCCCTGGCGACCTGGCCGGAGGATCGGCCTCGCAACTGGCTGGCCCTGGTGAACGAGTCGCTGGAGCAGCGCGAGTTGGCGGTGCTGCGTACGTGCCTGAACCGGGGTCGGCCGTACGGGGCGGTGGAGTGGGTGTCGGCGACAGCGGCGCGGCTGGGGCTGGGTTTCACGTTGCGAGGCGTGGGCCGGCCGGCCGGAGGCGCCGAGAAATGAGCCCCACCAGCAGGAGCATCGCGGCCAGCGGCTCCGGCACGGCCCGGTTCACCGCGACGGTTTGAGCCCCCGTCACCCCTGGCACGGCCCCTCCCCATACCGCCGCCGCACCCGCCGGGGCCGATCCCAGCAACTCGAATTGGCCGAAATGGCCGGCCAGCGCAGCAATGTCAGCCTGGTCGATCACGCCGTTGAGGTCCACGTCCAGCGCCATCGAGTACCCAGCCGCGCCGAAGCTGGAACCCAGGCCGTTGATCAGCGCGAAGACATCCAGGATGCTGACCACCCCGTCGAGATCCACGTCGCCGGCCCCGGTCGACTGCCACCCGATGTCTCCCATGATCCCGCGCACGACGTCATCCGGCGAGTGCCCGACCTGTGTAGCCACCGGCGCCATCAGCGAAAAGGCGCCCGTGAACGTAGCCTGGTTCAGGTGACTCAGGCTGGAGCCCGGCTCGAAGACAGGCGGCGAATACATCGGCGCCTGGCCCGTCGTCCCGAAGTTCCGCTGGTACTGTCCCGTGCCCAGCGCGCCACCCCAGAAGACCGGCGAGGTGACATTGGACGGCCGCGGCGGCAGATCGATCAGCCTCGCACCGCTGCGGTCGACCAGGAACAAGTCGAATACGCTCGGAAGCACCCCCTGCGGTGTATTGACGCCGAACGTGCCGTCTGAGAGCCCCGTGCTAATAAACCCCAGGCTGTGCGTCAGTTCGTGCAGCGCCACCGAGACGAAGTCGACGTTGAGCTGACGGCCCCTGGGCATTCAGACCATAGTACCACTTGGCAGCGCCCAGGGCCGCACCGTCGATGTCGCTGTTGAAGGTCGTGTTGATGTCGGCCTGCCCGCCGTTAAGGTCGGTATCAGCCAGGTAGTTGGCCAGCGCGCTCGGATACGCCAGGGATGCGCTGGCCGCACCGGTGAAGCCGGACACAAACGTGGAAGGACCGCCCGTGGCAAGCGTGGCGGAGAACTGGTTGCCGCCGAGCGCCTGAAAGTTGGCATCGACATCCACGTTGACGGTCATGGCCCCGGGGATCCGGACCTGCCAGATCCCCAGCGCGAACTCAAACGCCTGGCGGCGCTGCGGGCCGAGGGTTGGATCGAAGAAGCCCGTCCCCGGCGCATCCGTGTAGTGGGGGGTGAACGTCACGCCCCCAGCCACCGATGCCACACCCATCCCAAGGCACACGCACACCCGTTGCATGCACGATGCGCCCCTGCGTCCGTGATCCGATGTCATAGGGGACCCCTTCCTGATCTCGATATCGATTATACGCCTGCAGGGGATGGCTCAGTGGGATCGCCTCGGCCACAACAGGAACGAGATGGGGGTCGCGCACATCCGCGGCGACAAGCGCAGCCTGGATTCGGGGACGCCGTGGCGACCTGCCCTACCGCGAGCCCTGGCCAACCAGCCAGATGCGGTTCTTGCCCTGGCGCTTGGCGTGCAGCAGGGCCTCATCCGCCCGGGCGATCAGCTCGCCCGCCGAGCCCGCCTCCCACGGGAACGTCACCAGCCCGCCGCTGATGGTCAGCACGCCCTGCGCCTCGGGTCCCAGGCTGCTGAACTCATGCCGCTCGAGGGCCTTGCGGAAGCGCGTCAGCACGGCCAGCACGTCGCGCGGCGGCTTGGAACCGGCTACGCGGGGCTCATCGGCCTCCCAGAAGACCACGACGAACTCGTCGCCGCCGTAGCGGGCCACCAGGTCGTGCTTGCGGCAGTGCCGCACGAAGAGCTGCCCCGTCTCGCGGAGGATCTCGTCGCCGACGTTGTGACCGTAGGCATCGTTGTAGTGCTTGAAGTCATCCATGTCGAACAGCAACACGGTGACCGTGGTCCGCTGGCGCCGCGCCCTCGCCAGCAGAACCGGCAGCTTCAGTTCCAGGCCGCGGCGGTTGAGCAGGCCGGTCAACCCGTCGGTCTGGGCCTCCTGCCGCCAATGGCTGGCCTCCAGCGCCAACCGACAGACCGTCGCAACCAGCACGCCGTAGCCCTGCAGCGCGACCGCGTCGGCCGCAGCATACGCGCCACTGTGCCGCGGGCCGACCGCCAGGCGACCCTTGCGACCGCCGCCCAGATCCAGGTCCACCGCCAGCACCGGCTCGCCGATCGCCTCGCCGCAGATGCTCATCATCTCGGGCAACTCGATCGTGCAGCCGCGGGCGTGCAGGTGCTCCGCCACCGCCGCCGTCACCCGGTCCAGGCAGGCCGACAGGTCCGCCCCGGCTGCGCCGATCGCCTCGGCCAGCCTCGTAAGACCGACATCCGGTGCAGCCACGACCTCCGCCTGCCGGGGGGCCTCGGGCCTGCCTGGCCGCACGCCCAGCACGCGGGCAATTTCACTCTTTTGTAGCGGCCAGATCATGTAATCAACCGCCTCGCCCACAGCCAGACTCCGGGCCTGCGGCTCCTCCTCCGGCCGGGCAACCAGGTAGACCCCGGCCCCCGGGGCGAGCAGTTCGCGCATGGCGCTCAGGGCGGCGGCGGCCCGGCCCGGCAGCGAGGCGGTCCAGACAAAGACCGTACGGATCCCTCCCGAACCGAGCTGCTCCAACCCGGCCAGCACGTCATCGACCCGGTCGATCCGTTCCTGGCTGCAGCTGGCCTGGAGGGCCTGTGCGACCGCCTCCGGTCCGATGACCAGGACCGATGCGATCGTGCCGGATGCGGCGACAGTACTCATGGCTGCACCTGCCCCGGATCGAACGTCGTCCGATTCCTGCAGCAGCGCCCGCAGCTCCTCGGGCGTCAGCAGGCCGTGCTCCCAGCCCGACCCCGTCGAGGATCGGTTCGACGATGCCGGCTTGCCGTTGCCCGTCGTGGGAGCAGCACCGCCCGAAGTCTCAGGCAAAGAGCCCGCCTGCGCGTTCTGGCCGGCAGCCTTGGCCCCCGGAGGCGAGACATCCGCCGGATCGACCGCCGCCGACGGACCCGGCTGGCCCTGGCGGTCACGTAGCGACGACCTGCGCTCAGGCCTGCGACGCTCGGGACGAGGCACATCCGACCATGGCGTCAGCGGGACTCGCGGCGACAGGTCATGCCCCCCGTCACCCCCTTCATCAAGATCCGTCACTTCATCGAGATTCGCCCGGCTGGCAACGGCATCCGGGGAACTCTTGCCGTCTGCTGCCTGCGGCCCGCCCGGCTCGTCCTCCCCATCGGGCAGGTCAGCCGGGCCGTATTCTGTATGGTCGACCGGCTCCGCCTGCGTCTCATCCAGATCCGACAGGTCGGCAAGTTCGTCCGGCAGGTCCAGTGTCACCTCGACGCCCGCAGGGGGAGACGGGGGATCCAGAACCTCCGGTGAGAACACCGGCGGCACCGGCGCAGGGACCACAGCCGAGGGCGGCTGTGCCACAGGCACCGCGGGTGTAGCGCCCAACGCAGCCGAAGGAGACTTTTCGCCGGGCGACGCCGGCGCGACACCCGGGCCCGGCAGTTCAGGAGGCCGCTGATGGCCCAGCCACCCCGCAACAGCCTGGGCGGCCAGCACCGCCACACCCCGCCGGCGACACGCCTCCAGGCGGCGATCCTCCGGGCTGACGCAACAGACCGCCCCAGCCGGCAGCCCCGGCCAGCGCCGGGCCAGGACATCGAAGAACCTCGACTCGTCGCCCCGGAGGGACTCGGCCAGCACGAGCACGGCATCGGGCCTGGGGCGGTCGGTCCGAAGCAGTGCAGCCATCGCGGCATAGATGTCCCCCACGTGGCTGAAACGCCACCCCGCCTCGACCGCGCAGCCTGTCTGGGCCTCCAGCGGGCAGGGAACACTGCCTACCAGCAGGGCCATTGGGGGATGTTCCATCTGCGCTTCCGACGGCATCGGAAAAGCTCCGTGTGCATGACACGCACTGGCCGTACTGAGCCAGTACCATCAGTGTACCCGCTGCGGCTGGGCCGTTCAAACGAAACTTCCCCCGCAAACCGGGTTGTAAGCCTGGGGAATTCTGCTGAGAATACCGATCTGTGATAGGTACGTGCCCAACGCGGGCACCTCGGCAAACAAGACTCGGGCCATGCCCGACAGGCAAATGGGGAAGGTAAACGTGCGGGTTTTCCAGGTAGGGACGCGGCTGGGCCGCCAGGGACGGGACGCATCAGGTATCCTCTCGATCATCTCCGCAGGGCTCATCCTGCTGACCAGCGGACTTGCGGCCGGGGCCAAGCCTCCGGCTCACAGCGGAGCCGCACGTAAACCGGCCGCCGTCAAGGCCTCCGTGCAGAAGGAGGCCCCGGCGAAGGAAACCCCGGCCGGCGAATCGACCGACAAGGACCTGGCCCGGCAACTCGACCAGGCCCTGATGCCAGCCGGCCTGAAGGCGACCTTCGGCGCCTGCGTGCTGGAAGTGCCCAGCGGACGGGTCATCTACGAGAAGAACGCGGATCAGCCGCTCGCACCGGCCAGCAACATGAAGCTCGATTACCACGGCCACGGCCCTGGACAAGCTCGGCAGCACGTATAAGCTGCGGACCCGCCTGGCCAGAAGCGGCGATACCCTCGTGCTCGTCGGCGGCGGCGATCCAGCCTTCGGCGACCCCAACATCGCCGACAAGCTGGGCATCGACCGGACGGCTGACTACGCCAAGTGGGTCAAGGCCCTCCAGGAGTCCGGAACAGCCGGCCAGATCCGCAACCTGGTGTTCGATGACTCCATTCTGGACTCCGACTGGCATCATTCCAGCCTGGCAAGAGAAGGAGTACCAGCACTGGTACTGCGCGCCGGTTGGGGGGCTGATCCTCAACGACAGTTGTGTCAACGTCCAGGGCGAGGCCTCCGGCGGCAAGACCACCCCCCTGCTCACTCCCCCATGCAGCCTGTTCGAGGTCGTCAACCGCAGCACCGTCGGCAAAGGTGACCAGATCACCATCGGCCGGCCCAGCGACACCTGGCAGCTGATCCTGAGCGGGCACTTCTCCGGCAAGAGCAAGTCGGCGGCAGTGACCGTACCCGACCCGGGCATGTTCGCCGCCGGCGTCCTGTACGACATGCTCAAGGCCCAGTGCTGTCCCGAGCTGAGCCCTCCGCAGCGCAAGAAAGTCACCGACCAGACCGGCAACCTGCCGGAAGATTGGCAGTTGGTCGGTTCGGTCGAGTCGCCGCTCGGCGAGGTCATTCAGCGGTGCAATACCGACAGCCAGAATCTCTTTGCCGAAACACTCATGAAGCTCAACGGCGCGATCGCCACCGGATGCCCGGGCTCCTGGGCCGCGGGCCGAGTCGCAGCCGCCCAGTTCTTCCGCAAGCACGATCTGCCGGCCGAGGGCGTCTTCCTCGACGACGGCAGCGGCCTGTCCAAAGAGAACCGCGTGACCGCACGGCTGCTGGCGGGCTTGCTGTGCACGATGCGCAAGCACGCCGATTGGGAGGCCTGGCGCAAGAGTCTGGCCGTCGGCGGCGAGAACGGCACCCTCAGGAAGCGTCTCAAGGGGTCGATGGAGGCGAAGGTCTTCGCCAAGACGGGCTTCATCCGCGGGGTGTCGACGCTGTCGGGCTACATCGAGATCGGGCCGGACCGATACCTGGCGTTTTCCTTCCTCTATAACGACATCAACGGCTGGGCCGGCAACGCCCGGCAGGCCCAGGACCATGCCTGCCAGGTGCTCTACCGCGAGATGGCCGGCACGCAGGCCCCACAGGCAGCCGTGGCCAGCCGGCGCCAGGGCGGCAGCTGATCTGGTCGCATCCCTACGTCCCGAAGTTTCTCACCAGGTCGATCAGGTCGAACACGTCCACGGTCGTATCGCAATCGAAGTCGCAGGCGTAGTTGTAGCCGATCTCGCCCGCGCTCTTGCCGAAGCTGTCGATGAAGATCAACAGGTCGATGACATCCACATGCCCGTCGCCGTCGCAGTCGCCAGCCAGCCCGCCGCCCAGGTCCAGCCGGCGGAACACGACGTTATAGTCGTCCTTCGTGCCGTCGACCCAGATCATGTCGAGCCAGGAATGGCCGTTGGGATCGACCTGCACCCGTGGCGGAACGTTGGGATACCAGCTCCGCTGGTCCGGCGTATTGGTGACGTTCTGGAACCCGGCCTGCCACGTGCCGCCGATCCGTGTCTTGAGCATGCCGTCGGTAAGGTTGACGGTCGGGTCGTCCACCTCGTCGTCACCCAGGCCGAACATGATGACGGCATATAGATCCCCGGTGCCGGGCTTGTACGCCTGGCTGGGCACCCACGTGTAGTTCATATCCTCGCCGTTGCCGGTATTGAAATGGTCACGCGCGTGCAGGATCGCGTAGTTCGTCCATGCGCCCCAGGTGTCCGTGGCCGCATTGTACACCTTCTCCTGGTAGTACGTGTCGTCCCACGCGTAGATGTGCGAGCGGGCCGTGCCGTGCCAGGACAGGTGCAGGTTGTTCCGGTCGTCGAGAAGCAGGTTCGGGTAGGCGAAGAGGATCTGCTGGCCGCTGGCAGGCGCACTCCAGTCAGCCAGCCCGCTCAGCACGTTCACCGGCGTGGTCCAAGTACCGCTCTGCGGCGTAAACATCGCGTACAGCCCCACCCACCAGTCCCGCGAGCCGCTGTTGCCCAGGTAGCCTTCGGCCTGCCAGAGCAGGTGGACGCGATCCTTAGAGTCGATCACCACGTTCGGGAACCGATAGGCCGTGCAATTGGTCTGGGTCGCATACCAGGTCTGCGCCGCCGTCCAGGTCACCCCGTCATCCGAATACGCATAGGCCATCGCCGAGTAGACCTCCACCGCCAGGTGCAGCCGGCCGGTCGAATCCGCGGCAATGGATTGGAAGCTGCCAGTCAGGCCGGTGTAGACGATATCGCCGACCGAGACGTTGCCTACCGGATCGACCGTCAAACGGCGGGTCAGGATGGAGCGGTTGTACGGCCAGATGGTGCTCCAGGTGCACTGGACGTTCACCTTGCCGGTCGGGTCATAACTCAGTGTGAAAGTCTCCCCGCGCGTACCGAGGCTTGACCAGGCGATAGGGGTGGTGCTGCTGTTAACTTGTACCGGATCGCGCCACTGCACCCGCCGGCCCCACCGCACACCCAGCCGGTACCAGACCCCACTGCCATCGCTGTAGATGGCATGGACGCGGTTGTCGCGGTCGTAGAGCAGGTGTCGGCCGCCGTTGTGTTCGAAGATCCGCAGGTTGTCCGCGGTACCGATCACCTGGTAGCCGTTCGGGTAGACGTAGACGTACTCGCTGAGGGTCGAAGCGTCAGCCGAGTCGGTCCAGGTAACCAGCGTCTTACCGACATTGAAGACCGCCGGCGCCGTGCACGCAACATGCCCGCCAAGCGTGCTCGTGGCGCCATTCAGGATCGCCGCCACAAGCGGGTCGGCAGCCGCGATGGATGTCGCACCCGGCGGCAATTCCAGGGCGCGTTGCGGCGGCGGGTTCACAAGGGCAGGCGCGTTTCCCGCCGTCGCAGCCAGCACGAACCCCACAAGCGCCACGCTCCGAACGGCATAGCAGGACCGCATTTGGCTCTCCCTCAAACGTGCTTTGAATGGACGGATCCATGATATCAGATCGGCGGACGATTCCCAACAGAAATGTCGCATGGGTTGGCAGGTGCCTCCCGCTCGCATGCCGCCAAAGGCGGATGGTAAGATGGCAGGTGTTGGCACGAGCTTTCCGGGAGAGACGGCGTATGGCCGAGGATTTGGCGGCGCTACATCAGGATCGGCAGGCGGCCCGCCCGGCGGACGATTTCGGGGTCGTCACGGGCTTTTCCAGACCCCGGCGGCTCTGCGCCGCGACCCGCGCCCTGGCGGCCCGGGCGCTGGCGGGCGAGTTTGGACGCCAGCTGCAGCCGGCTGCCTTCGCGATTCCCCAGGATGATACCCGGGCCGCCGGTGCGGACCTGCGGCATGCGCGGACCGTGCAGGCCATCGCCCGGCATGCCCCGCTGCGCCTGGTGCCCGGCGAGATGCTCGTCGGGTCTGCCACGCTGCAAGAGGCCAAGGCCCACAAGGTGCCGGCCCTGGGCATTTCCAGCATCAACCACACGACGGTGGGCTTTGACAAGGCCTTGCGGGCAGGCTATCGCGGTCTGCGAAGGCAGATCGACGAGAGGATGGCTCGCGGCGGGCTCGACCTGGCCGGCCAGCGGCTGCTCGGGGCCATGCGGATGTGCCTGGACGCGGCGGACGTTCGGCATGGGCGATACGTCGCGCTGTTGGAGGAAACGATCGCCGGAGCGCCATCCCAGGAGGAGGCGCAGCACTGGCGGTCCGTGCTGGAAGCACTGCGGCCCGTGCCGGAGGCCCCTCCAGCTACCTTCCGCCAGGCTGTGCAGTCCCTATGGATGATGTGGTCATTCCTGCGACTGTGCGGCAACTGGTCAGGCCTCGGACGGCTGGACCAGATGCTGGGGCCGTACCTGGCAGCTGACCTTCAGGCCGAACTCATCACCCTGGACGAGGCACGGGAGCTGTCGGCGCACTTCTGGATCAAGGGGTGCGAGTGGATCGACGGCCAGGCCCGCTACGGTGGGGACGCGCAATTCTATCAGAATGTAGTCCTCGGCGGCGTCGACGAGCGGGGGCAGAGCGTTGTCAACGACGTAACCTACCTGGTGCTGGAGGTCGTCGAGGAACTCCACATCAGCGATTTCCCCATCGCCGTGCGGGTCGGCCCGGAAACGCCCCAGCGGCTCTGGGACCTGATCGCAGCCGTGCAGCGACTGGGCGTCGGCATCGTCTCGATCTACAACGAGTACCTGGTGATCCGCACGATGGTGAAGTTCGGCTACCCGCTGGGGAAGGCCCGGGCCTTCACCAATGATGGCTGTTGGGAGGTGCTGCTCCCGGGCAAGACCGCGTTCGGCTACCACCCCTTCGACCTGTTGCAGGTGCTGCAACGAACGATCGGCTTGGCCGACAACGCCGCGAACGTGCCGGACTTCGCGGACTTTGAGACCCTCTACAGCCATTTCCGGCAGGCGATGATCGAACACGTGGACACGAAGGTGGCCCTCGGCGGCTACGGGGGCAAGAGTCGGCTGCCGGCGCCGCTGGTCAGCCTATTCGTGGAGGACTGCATCGAGCGGGCCCGCGGCTACATGGACTTCGGGCCGAAGTGCTCGGTCAAGGCCCCGCATGCCGGCGGCTTGCCGGACACGGCCAATAGCCTGTACGTCCTCAAGAAACTGGTGTACGACGAGAAGCGGCTGGGCCTGCGCGAGTTCCTGCGGATCCTGCGCGACGACTGGAAGGGACATGAGCCGCTACGGCAGGAAGTGAGGCGGCGGCTCGTCCTCTACGGCAACGGCCACCCCGAGGCCGACGCGATGGTGCGACGAGTCTTCGATGACTTCACCGCCGCGGCCGCCTTGAAGCCCGTCTGCAATGGCGTGCTCCGCCCGGCGGGCATCAGCACGTTCGGCCGGGAGATCGAGTGGCGAAGTGCGCGGGCGGCGACGCCATTCGGCAGCGTCCGCGGGGACATCCTGGCCACGAACCTGGGGGCCACGCCCGGCACGGACCGTGACGGGCCGACGGCCCTGGTGCGGTCGCACTGCTCGATGGACTTCGAGAAGCTGCCCAACGGCGTGCCGCTGGAGGTGAAACTCCTACCGTCAACGCTTCGCGGGCCGCAGGGCATCGCGGCCCTGGTCGGATTGATGAAGACATTCGTTGCTCTGGGCGGCTGGTACCTCCAGGTGGACGTGGTGGACAGCCAGACCCTGGGCGACGCCCAACAGCACCCGCAGCGCTATCCGAACCTGGTCGTGCGGATCTCCGGCTGGTCGGCCCGGTTCGCCACGCTGGACAAGCACTGGCAGGACATGACTATCCAGCGGACAGAGCACTCGGCCTGAGATCCACGCAGCACCAGCCTCGCCGCACGCGGCAGAACGGATACAGCGACCTTGCGGTCGGGGCTTTCTGCGCGTCGTTACAACGGACCACGGACAACCGACCTCGATCCCTCTACGTTGTATACTCGGCATTGATGCGAACGTACTCGTACGTCAGGTCGCTGGCCTGGAGGAAACCCTCGCCCTTGCCTTCGGCCAGTTCCACCTCGACCGTCACCCGCTCGGACGTCATGGCGTTCGAGAGCTCCGCGGGGCTGAAGTCCGTCGGCGTACCGTCGCGGTAGACCAGCACCCCCTGGATCTTACAGCGGAGCTTGCGAATGTCCTTCACGCCCGGGGCATATCCGACCGCCGAGACGATCCGACCCAGACAGTTCGGATCGTTGCCGAAGATCGCCGTGCGGACCAGGGCGCTGGAGGCAATGGTCCGGGCGATGCCGTCTGCTGCCTCATCGCTCCGCGCCCCCTTGACCACGATCTCCATCCGCTTGGTCGCGCCCTCGCCGTCGCGGACGATCTGCGAGGCCAGGTCCAGGCAGACCGTCGACACGGCTGACTCGAAGTCGTCCCGCCCGCTGCGCCCGAGATCTTGCACCCGGAGGCGCCGCTGGCCAGCAGCACCGCGAAATCGTTCGTGCTCATGTGGCCGTCCACCATCGCGCGGTTGTAGCTGGCGGCAATGGCGGCCTGGAGGGACTGCTTGAGGGCAGCTGCGCCGAGCTTCGCATCAGTGGCCAGGAACGCCAGCGTCGTGGCCATGTTCGGCGCGATCATGCCGGCCCCCTTGGTCGTGCCGACGACCCGGACGGTCCCTCCGCCCACATCGACCGTACTCGACGCGACCTTCCGCCAGCGGTCGGTCGTGCAGATGGCCTGCGAAAACGCGGCGAAATGGCCCGGCGTGGTCCCCAGGTTCTTAAGCGCAGCGGCGATCCCGCGGCGGACCTTGGGCATATCCATCTTCCGGCCGATCACCCCCGTGCTGGCCACCAGGACCTGCTCCACGGGACACCGCAGATACCGAGCGACCTGCCGGCACATCTCCTTCGCATCGCGAAGGCCCTGCGCCCGTGCAGGCGTTGGCATTGCCCGCGTTGGCGACGACCGCGCGGACCATGCCGCGACTCTTCCGCAGATGCTCCTTGCAGACCAGGACCGGGGCGGCCTGCACCAGGTTCGTGGTGAACATGGCCGCGGCTGGGACCGCTTCGTCCGCCGCCAGGACCGCCACGTCCAGTCGACCCTGGGCCTTCAGTCCGGCTGCACCGGCGCCGCTGGCGAAACCTGCCGGCCAGGCAAGGTCATCCGGAATGCGGATCGACGGCGGGACATCGGCGACAACCTTGGTCGTACGCGTTTTGGCTTTGCTCATGCTGCATGCTCCCATTCCGGCTCGACTGGTATTCAGCACAGAAGACCGGCTGTCTCCGGTATCCCGCACTGGATGTTCATGTTCTGGATCGCCTGGCCGGACGCGCCCTTGATCAGGTTGTCGATCGCGCTGAGCACGACGAGCTTACCGCCGGCCATCCGCGCCGTTATGTCGCAGAAGTTGGTACCCGCCACGTCCTTCGTACTCGGCAGGTCCTTGCCGACCCGGACGAACGGCTCGTCCTTGTAGGTCTCGGCTAGGACCGCCAGGGCCTGCTCGGCCGTCATCGATTGCCGCGGCTTGAGAACAATCGTCGCCAGGATGCCGCGGTGCATGGGCACCAGGTGCGGCACGAAGGTCAGGTTCAGGGCCACCCCGGCGATGTCCTCCAGGGTCCGCTGGATCTCGATCGCGTGGCGATGCGTGCCCACGCCGTAGGCCTCGAAGGTCTCGTTGCGCTCCGGAAAGTGGTGCTCCGGCTTGGCCTCCTTGCCGGCCCCGCTGAGGCCGCTGGCGGCCGAGACCACCAGGTCAGCCGGCTCGACGAGGCCCCGCTTGACGAACGGCGCGATCCCCAGGATCGAGGCGGTCGGATAGCAGCCCGGGTTGGCGACCAGCTGCGCGGACCGGACCCGCTGCCGGTAGAACTCCGGCAGGCCGAAGGCCGCCTCGGCCAGGTTCTTCGCGTCCGTGTGCGGGTGCTTGTACCACTCCTGGTAGTCCGCCGCGTTCTTGAGGCGATAGTCGGCTGACAGGTCGACTACCTTCATGCCGGTCCGCAGGAAGCACGGGACCGATTCCATCGCCACCACGTGGGGCAGGCACATCAGCGCCACGTCGGCCTTTTTCGCGATGGTCTCGGCGTCGATCGGCTCGCAGCGCAAGTCCAGCATGCCCCGCAGGGCCGGGAAGATCTCGGCGATGTGCGGCTGCGGCTCGCGGCGAGAGGCTAGCGCCGTCACCTCGGCCTGCGGGTGCCGCAGGAGGACCCGGATCGCCTCATATGCGGTATAGCCCGTCGACCCGACGATCGCCACGCGAACCTTCCGCACGGTGCACCTCACCAAAAAGAAAAGACCCCGCCGCAAGGACGGGGCCTTGGTATTCTTGCGTTGTTCCGAAGGCCGCCCAGCGCGGCGGCACAACCGCCTCTACGCTTGGAGAACTGGAAGCCACGACGCGCACCGCGCCTGCCGAACTTCTTCCGTTCCTTCTTGCGCTCGTCACGGCTCAGCAGACTGTGGTCCCGAAGCGGCTGCTCGAACTCCCGGTTGGCCAGGATCAGCACCGCGCCAGACCCAGCTTGATCGAGTCGGCCTGGCCGTGGTAGCCCCCGCCGCTGGTGTTGGCGAAGACGTCCCACTTACCCACCTGCTCGGTGACCTTCAGCGGCTCGTTCGCCGAATTGCGATCGCGAATCTCGCTGAAGAACTGGTCCACCGGCTTGCCGTTGACCTCGAACTTGCCGTCGCCCGCCTTGATCCGGATCCGAGCCACCGCGGTCTTGCGACGCCCGGTGCCCCAGTAATATCCGAACTTCGGGCCCGCGGGCTTGGCTTCGGCCTGCACGGCCACCTGCTCCGCCTGCCCTACCAACGTCTCCATAGGCCGATCGCCCACAGCCGTACCTCCGTTATCAACCGATGCTCTCGCGGAATGCCTAGTCCAATACGGTCAGCCGGGCCCCGCCCTAGACAGCTATCGCCTCCGGGTTCTGGGCGGTGTGCGGGTGCTCGCTGCCGGCGTATACCTTCAGGTTCTTCATCAGGTGCTTACCAAGCTTGGTCTTGGGCAGCATCCCCCAGACCGCCAGCTCGATGACCTGGTCCGGGTGCTTCGCCTGCATCTTCTCGTAGGGAATGACCTTGTGGCCGCCCGGATACCGGGAGTAGGTTTCATAGGTCTTTTGCTGGGCCTTCTTGCCGGTCACGCGGATCTTGTCGGCATTGATGATGACGATGAACGCCCCAGTGTCCACGTGGGGGGTGAACGTGGGCTTGTCCTTGCCCATCAGCATCGTGGCCACCTTGACAGCCAAGCGACCAAGAACCTGATCCTTTGCGTCGATGATATACCACTTCTTGGTAACGTCACCCGGCTTGGCCTGGTAACACTTCTGCATCAAAACGGTTCGGGGCATTTTTCCAGATCCTGCCTACACGGTTTTTCGTCGTACCGGCACCTTGCACATCGCCGCTTCCGGCTGTCATGCTGCCTGCTGCAAGGGCCGAAGAAACTGTAGATTATAAGTATGCCACCCCTCCCGTCAAGCAACGGCCCCAAAGTACACCGGCCCAAACACAAATACCTTGCAAAGTGGTCGCCGCGGCCGCAAAATGGGCCTTGCACTGTGCAGGATGCGAATGCACAACGAGTCCGATCGCAAGCATTTCAGAGGCGACATGGACGAATCTGTCCGAGTATTGTATCTTGGCGGCGGCCAAGATGATGCGGTGTTTGCTCTACAGCATCTGGAGCTGGCCGGGTACCAGGCGCACCTGGAACACCCCCAGACGCCTGAGGCCCTGGCGGCAGCGCTGCAGGCAGGCAGCTGGCACCTTGCCATCGCCGACCCCGCAGCCTGTAATGACGACTTGCCAGGGCTGGTAGAGCGGCTGGCGGCGGCCGAGCCCCCCATCGGACTGATCCTCGTCGGGCAACACCTCGACCGGGCAGGCTGCAGCTCCAGGCAGTCCGCTCGGGCGTACAGGATGTGCTGACGACAGATGAACTCCAGGATCGAATGGGTCTGGCTGTCGCCGGCGAGATTCTGAGGCAGCAGCGTTTGCGGCCCCTGCGGAAAGATCCTCCGAACATCGATGTCCCGGACCAGAAGTGCCGGCTGATCTTCGACGGGCTTGATGACGCGGTTTTCATCGCGGACATAGAGACCGGTCGCATCCTCGACGCCAACCGGCAGGCCGATTCCCCGCAGGACTGGCTCCAGTGCGATGCCATCGCGATCCGCGTTCGCCGCGGCGACGACTTCCCATACTTTCACACCCGCGGGTTCAGCGACGCCTTCATCGCCAGCGAGAGCAGCCCGATAATATGCCGGCTCTGAAGCGCCTGGCCCAAGACACGTCGGAAGTCACGACCAGCCTGATCAGTGAGATGCGGCGGATCGCGGCGGCACTGCGGCCGCCGGTCCTCGATGATCTGGGGCTCTTGCCGACGCTTCGGTGGTATGCCAAAGGCGTGGAAATGCGATATGGACTGCGGGTGAAGTTGATAAGTCGGGGCTTAAAGGGTAGATTGAATCCGTCCTTCGAGACGACGATTTACCGAATCGTCCAGGAGGCCCTGACGAATGTTGTCCGCCACGCCCAGGCGAAGCACACGGTCGTCAAGGTGACGTGCGGCAAGAACGGGTTGGACCTGGTGATCCACGATGACGGCAAGGGGATGGACCTTGGCCGTATCCGCAACGGCACGGGCCTGACCGGCATTCGAGAGCGGGCCCATCTGTTCGCAGGGACGATGACGCTGGAATCGCAGGTTGGCGCCGGTACAACACTGCGGATTGCATTCGCCAGTACCCCGGAGGTAAACCCATGACCGACGGCGTAAAGATTCGGACAATACTCCTGGAGGACCACAAGATGGTCAGGCAAGGCCTGGTGGCCCTCCTGCAGGACGCGCCGGACATCGAGATCGTCGCCGAGGCCGGCGATGGCGGCACGGCCGTTGAGCTGGCCAAGACCCACGTACCGGACGTTGCGCTGCTGGACATCTCGATGCCCGGGATGAACGGCCTGGAGGCGGCCCAGAAGATCCGCGAGGTCAGCCCCGACACGAAACTGCTCTTCCTGACGATGTACGCCGATGACGAGTACATCATCCAGGCCCTCCGCTTCGGGGGCACCGGCTATGTGCTCAAGGACGCCGACGCCGGCACGCTCATCGACGCGGTCCGCCGGGTCTATCGCGGCGAGTCTTACCTGTCACCGGAGGTCAGCCAGACCATCATCCGCCGCGTGATCAACGACGACTCCGAGCCGCACGGCGAGACCCACGAGAATCTGACCTGCCGGGAGCGGCAGATCCTCCAACTGATAGCCGAATCCAAGACCAATCGCGAGATCGGTGAGAGGCTGAGGATCTCGATCAAGACCGTGCAGACGCACCGCGCTAACCTGATGAACAAGCTGGACATCCACGACCAGAACGTCGCTGGTCAAGTACGCCATCCGCCACGGCCTGGTCAAGCTGGAGTAGGGCGAAGCAACGTCAACAGTCAAGAGTTAACAGTCAGCAGTCAACAGTTGACGGTTGACGGTCGACACTCAGTCTTCCATCGCCCGCAGCAGCGCCTGCTGCAGCTCCTGTATCTTCCCCTCGGGGTACTTGCCGGCATTCCAACGGTAGCCCAGGCCATCGCCTTCCCGGCGGGGGATGATGTGGAAGTGCACGTGCGGCACGGCCTGCCCACTCACCTTCCCATTGTTCTGGAGCACGTTGAAGCCCGCCGCCCCGGTCACCTTCATGATCGCCCGGGCCAGCTGGGGGATCCGCTGGGCGATCTCAGCCACCGCCGGCGCCGGCATGTCCGTGATCCACTCGTGGTGCGCCCGGGGCACGACCAGCAGGTGCGCGTCAGCCAGCGGCCCGATGTCCAGGAACGCGATGCAGGCGTCATCCTCGTAGACGCGAGCGGACGGAATGGCGCCGGCGACGATCTTGCAGAACACGCAGTCGGCTTGGGACATGGGTTTCTCTCCTGATTCAGTCTCCGCCGGGTGCCATGGTCCCGCGCCGTTGCAAGACCATGTGCCGCAGCCGCTCCGGGTGCCACACCCAAGCACTGTTGCTTGGGGGCGCTCGCCGAATCGCTATGGGAATCCAAAGCACGATCTACTCGGAAGCTGGAAGCGGGCAGGGACGGCCAAACGTCCTCTGCCTCCCGGGGCCATGCGAGTCTTTTGATCCTCCGCAGGACACAACGCCCGCCGCAGAAGAAAGGCCGACCCCTGAGGGATCGGCCCGTGTAGTTCTATCAAGAGGTCGTCCGGCTTGCGTGCAAGCCGGGGGGAAGCAGCCTACGTGACGTCGGCAGCGCTTCGGCCTTCTCCTCGGCGGGCTTGGACGCCTCCGCCGCAGGGGCAGCCGGCGCCTTCTTCAGGGCCTCTTCCAGGAACTTGCGACGGGTATCGGCCCGGGCCTTGCGGGCATTGGGGCCTCGCTTGGCGACCGAGCCCGGGGACTCTTCCTCGCCAACCAGCTGGAGGATGGCGCGGGTGGCGTTGTCGCCGATCCGCGGGCGCCCCAGCCGGATGATCCGCGTGTACCCGCCCGTGCGATTCTCGAACTTGGGCGCGACGGTGTTGATCAACCGGTTGACGATCGACTCGGCCGTGAACTCCATGCCCAGCTTCGGACCACCGAGACGCCAGCGGCGGCCGGACGGAGCGCGGAGGGCCTTCTTCCGCTGCCCGTCGGTCATCAGGTCGTATTCCTCCTGGCGGTCGGCCGGGATCACGCTGCGGTCGCCCATAATCGAGATGATCCGCTGGCGGGCGGCCAGACTGCCGGTCCGGGCCTTCTTGGCCATGGTGATCAGCTTCTCGGCGTAGCGCCGGATGTCCTTGGCCTTCTCCAGCGTGGTTACGATCTGCCCGTGCTCGAAGAGCGACTGGGCGGCGTTGCGGAACATCGACTGGCGATGTGCGCTGGTCCGATTGAACTTCCTACCCGTAGATCGATGACGCATGATTCCTATCCTTTGGTCCCCGGCACACGAGACGCCGGGTTACTGTCCGCCGCGTACGACCGCCGGCGACTTCCTTTACATCCCGGCGGTCCCGGGCATCGAAGCATCCGACACGTCGGAAGATTCAGGCTGCGGGGCGGCGCCGCCCGGGAGGTTCATGCCCAAGCCTAGCCCGATGTCGGCCAGCTTCCGCTTGACCTCCCGCAGCGAGGTCTTGCCAAAGGACCGGACCTTCAGCAGTTCCGCTTCTCCCATGCGAACCAGGTCCCCGACGGTATTGATGTGCGCCGACTCCAGGCAGTTGTTCGCACGCACCGACAGGTCCAGCTCCGCGATGCTCATGTTCAACTTCTGCTGCAGCGCCTCGTCCACGTCGACCGGGTGGCCGTCCATGCCGCCCGCCTGCGCGGCGGCCTCGGCCGGCGGCTCGCTCTCGGCCGGCACGACCTTCTCGCCCAGGTCGAAGTACTGGACGAAGGGGTTGAGGTGCTTGCGGAGGATCTTGGCGGCCTCGACCAGCGCCATCTCCGGACTGATCGTGCCCTTGGTCCAGATCTCCAGGATCAGGCGATCGTAGTTGGTCCGCTGGCCGACGCGCGTGTCCTCGGTCTTGTACCGCACGCGCGTGACCGGCGAGAACATGGAGTCGACCGGGATGATGCCGATATCCATGTCCGGCGTGATGTTCTCCTCGGCCGGCACGTACCCGCGACCGCGGGCAACCGTCATTTCGACGGAGAACTTCACGTCATCCGTAAGGGTCGCCAGGACGTGGTCCTTGTTGATCACCTCGATCGCGGCATCGGCCTCGATGTCGCCGGCGGTGATCGCGCCCTTAGTGTTGCGCTCGATGCGCATCGTCTTGGGTTCGTCGCCTTCCAGGCGGACGACGATCTTCTTGATGTTGAGGATGATGTCGGTCACATCCTCGAGCACGCCGGGCAGGCTCGTAAACTCATGGTCGGCACCGGCAATCTTGACGCGGACGACAGCCGCGCCTTCCAGGCTGCTCAGCAGAATTCGCCGCAGGCTGTTGCCCACGGTAGTCCCGAAGCCGCGCTCGAACGGCTCGATCACGAACCGGCCGTACGTCCGCGTGCTGACGATTTCGTCCTTCAGGACCTGACTCGGCAATTCAAGTCCACGCCACCTGATCCGCATCTGGTTTGCCTCCCGTTCGCGGAAGCGTTCACTCTGGCCTGTCGCATCGCTACCATTGGCATCGCGGCAGGCCGCCTTGGTTTCTCATTCACGTACGCGAACCCGATCCTGCGGAGCGTCCTGCTCCGGCCCTAGCGGCTGCAGAACTCGACGATCAGGTTCTCCTCGACGGGGATCTGCACGTCCTCGCGAGTCGGCAAAGCCAACACGGTTCCTTCCAGGTTATTGCGGTCCAGCTGCAGCCAGCCCTGCAGCGTCAGGCCCTCGGTAGCCGCTGCGAGGCTCTTGGCGAAGTTGCGCGAGTGCTCGCTGGCCTTGACGCCGATCTTGTCGCCCTGGTCGACCAGGTAACTCGGGCGGTCCACCTTCTTGCCGTTGACCAGGATGTGCCCGTGGCACACCATCTGGCGGGCGTTGCGCCGCGACAGCGCCAGGCCCAGCTTGAAGACCACGTTGTCCAGCCGCCGCTCCAGGAACTGCAGCAGGATCTGACCGGTGTTGCCCGGCAGCTTCGCCGCCATGCGGAAGAACCGCATGAACTGGGCATCCATCAGGCCGTAGTACCGCTTGACCTTCTGCTTCTCGCGGAGGCGCACGGCGTACTCCGTCCCGCGGGTCCGCTTCCAACCGTGCATCCCCGGGGGCTGCTGGCGCCACTGCTTTTCCATGGCGCACTTGGCGGAGTCGCAACGGACACCCTTCACCATCAGCTTGATGCCTTCACGCCGGCAGAGCCTGCACGCTGGTCCAGTGTATCGTCCCATATCTGGCTTCTATCCTTGACTCACCAACACTCTCTGACAACTCGCCACGCCTGCTTCGCCTAGACGCGGCGCCGCTTGGGCGGCCGGCACCCGTTGTGCGGCAGCGGTGTGATATCTTCGATGCTCAGGATCCTCAGGCCCGCGGCCTGCAAGGCCGTCACGGCCGACTCGCGGCCGCTGCCCGGACCCTTCACCCGAACCTCCAACTCGTGAACGCCGTAGCGCTTGGCGGCCGAGGCGACCGCATCCGCCGCCCGCTGCGCCGCAAACGGCGTGCTCTTACGCGTTCCCTTGAAGCCCGCCGTACCGGCCGACGACCAGCAGAGCACGTCGCCGTTGGTATCCGTGATCGTGATCAGCGTGTTGTTGAACGTCGCCTTGATCAGTGCGATCGCGGTGTTGATCGTGCGGCGCTGCTTCGCCGGCCGCTCTTGGGGGTCGCCTTAGCCACGGTGCATCTCCTTCACGCCCTTCTTGCCGGCAACGGTCTTGCGCGGGCCCTTGCGGGTACGCGCGTTGGTCCGGGTCCGCTGCCCGCGAACGGGCAGCCCGCGGCGATGACGCAACCCGCGGTAGCTGCTGATGTGGATCAGCCGCTGGATGTTCTGCTGCACCGACCGCCGCAACCCGCCCTCGACCAGGAAGTCCCGGTCGATCGTGTTGTTGATCCGGGCCAGCTCCTCGTCCGTCGAGCTCGTTGGTCTTGCGGAAGTGGTCCACCCCGGCCGCCTCGCAGATCCGCTTGGCCGTGGTGTCCCCGATCCCATAGACGTACTGCAGACTGATCCACAGTCGTTTGTTGGCGGGAATATCTACGCCTGCTACACGTGGCATACCATCACTCTCCAGTCGCGATTAAAGCCTATCAGCCCTGCCGCTGCTTGTGCCGGGGGTTCGTGCAGATCACGCGCAGCACGCTGCGGCGGCGGATGATCTTGCAGTTCTCACATATCCGTCTTACGCTGCTTCTGACCTTCACAACAGGCCTCCAGATCCATGGTGTGCATCGCACACCCTACGCTCTTTGCTCGCCGCCCGTCCCGCACCTACTTGCGCACCGTGATCCGCCCCCGGTTCAGGTCGTAGGGCGAGATCTCCAGCGTCACCGAGTCCCCAGGCAGAATCTTGATGAAATGCATCCTCATCTTGCCCGAAACGTGGGCCAGTACCTCGTGTTTGCGGCCGCCCAGTTCCACCTCGACGCGGAACATCGCGTTGGGCAGGGATTCCTTGACAATCCCGTCGACCACGATGTTGTTGCTCGCTTGCTTGGCCATTGCCTCGCACAGTCCCTCGGCGCCGCTTACCGTATCACTGTCAAGACATCACTGCCGTTGTCAGTTACTGCTATTGTATGCTCAAAATGGGCCGCCCAGCTGCGATCCCGGGTCACTACGGTCCAACCCGTCGAGTCGCCGTAGACCACGTCCGGCCTGCCCATGTTCACCATCGGCTCGACCGCCAGGACCAGCCCCGGCACCAGGTCGAAACTCCGCGACCCGCGGTCCACGAAGTTCGGGACCTTCGGGTCCTCGTGCAGCGTCCGGCCGATCCCGTGGCCCACAAACTCCCGCACCACGCTGAAACCCGCCTGCTCCACGTGCTTCTGCATCTGGCGGGCCACATCCGACCACTTCCGGTTCGACCGGATCTCCCGGACCGCCGTCTCCAGGGCCTCTTGCGTCACCTGCATCAGCCGCAGCGCCTGCGGGCTCACCTGCCCGACCGGCACCGTGATCGCCGCGTCGCCGCAGTACCCGTCCAGCCGCACGCCGCAATCCACGCTGATGATGTCGCCTTCTGCTAACGTGCGAACCCCCGGCACGCCATGCACCACCTCTTCGTTCACGCTGGTGCACAGGGCTGCCGGGTACGGAAACTTCGCCTGCGTCGATCGCACGCCCTTGAACAACGCCTCAGCCCCGGCCGCGGCTATCAGCTCCTCCGCCAGGGCGTTCAATTCCGCGGTGGAAACCCGAGGCTTAACCGCCTGCCGCACTTGCTCCAGGACCCGCGCCACCAAGGCACCGGCCCGGCGCATCGCCTCGATTTCCTGCTTGCTTTTCAGCTTCACCATGGTCTACCGGGAAGCGCCCGGCCGCCTTCAGGCAAGGGCCGCTGTCACAGCTGCCTCAACCTGCGGGGGCGACTGGGTCCCGTCAACATCTCGCAGCAGGCCGTGCTTGTGGTAGTAGTCCACAAGAGGCTGAGTCTGTTGATGATACGTCACAAGCCGCTTGCGCACAACCTCCGGCTTGTCGTCATTCCGCTGTATCAGGTCCGCTGCGTCCTTGTCGCACTTGCCCACTGCCTTCGGCGGGGCAAACTCCACGTGGTAAACAGCCCCACAGACCCCGCAGGACCGCCGCCCGGTCATCCGCCGCTCAATCTCATTATCGGGCACATCAATATTGACGACCCTGTCAATCTTCAACCCGTGTCGGGCAAGACCCGCGTCCAGGGCCTCGGCCTGCGGCAGCGTCCGCGGGAAGCCGTCCAGCAGGATGCTCTTGCCGCGCTCCTGCGTCATCTTGCCCAGCATCATCTCGATGATCAGCGAATCCGGCACCAGCTCGCCGCGATCCATGTAGCCGGTCGCCTTGCGGCCCAGCTCCGTCCCAGCCGCCTTCTCGGCCCGAAGGATGTCGCCGCTGGACAGATGCAGCGCCTGCAGCCTGGGCGCCAGGCGCTTTGCCTGCGTACCCTTGCCCGAACCTGGCGGACCCAGCAGAACCGCGATCACCCGCGACCTCCTCTGATCCGGCCCTGCTCACCCAGGAAGCCGCTGTAATTCCGCATGACCAGGTTCGCCTCGATCCGGTTGATCGCGTCCAGGCCGACGCTCACCACGATCAGCAGGCCCGTACCGCCCAGGAACGACGCCACCGTGTACGGCACATCCAGGGCGTTGAAGATCACCTCCGGGATGATCGCGATGGCCGCCAGAAACGCCGCGCCCACGTACGTCACCCGGACCATCACCGTCTCCAGGTAGTCCGCCGTCCGCTTGCCCGCCCGCAGGCCCGGGATGAACGAACCCATGTCCCGCAGGTTGTTGGCCACTTCCTTCGGCTGGAAGGTCACGGTCGTCCAGAAGTAGCTGAAGAAGTACACCAGGCCGATGTAGCACACGATGTACGGGAAGTGGGCAAACTGGAACGAGTCCCGCAGGGTGCTCCAGAGCCACAGCGGACGCCAGGCCGAGTCCGCCAGCGACCCGAACAGGATCATCGGGAACATCAGCAGCGAACTGGCGAAGATGATCGGCATCACGCCGCCGTGGTTGACCCGCAGCGGCAGGTACTGCCTCTGCCCGCCGTAGACCCGCCGGCCGCGCATCTTCTTGGCCTGCTGGATCGGGATCCGCCGCTGGGCCTGGGTGATGAAGATGGTAGCGGCGACCACGACCACGAACGCCACGATCAGGAAGACGATCTTGCCCGGACCGATCTCGCCCGTGCCGGCGCCGATGCTGAGCTTGGCCTGGCGGGCGACCATGATCACCGCCGTCGGCGCGCGGCTCAGAATGCCCGCCATGATGATCAGGCTGATCCCGTTGCCGATGCCGTACTCGTCGATCTGCTCGCCCAGCCACATCAGGAACATCGTGCCGGCCGTCAGGCCCAGCAGCGACATCAGCCAAAAGGTCGTGCCGTTGGCGAAGTCGGCGTAGACCATGCCCTGCTGGCGGATCAGGTTGATCCACAAGGTTGCCTGGATGAAGCACAGCAGGACGGTGGCATAGCGGGTGTACTCGCGGATCTTGCGGCGGCCGGTGTCGCCCTCGCGGCGGAGCCGCTCCAGGGAAGGCACGACCGTCACGAGCAGTTCAAAGATGATCGAGGCCGAGATGTACGGCATGATGCCCAGGCCGAAGACCGTCGACTGCTGCAGGCTGCCGCCCGTGAACAGGGCGAAGTAGTCGGCCAGCTGCTTGAGGGCCTGGCCCGTACCGCCCCCCTGGCCCATCGCCTTGAATTTCTCGGCCAGCACTTCCTGGTTGACGCCGGGAAGGGCAATGTGGAAGCCGATGCGGTAGATGACGAGCATCCCCAGCGTGAACAGGAGCTTGTTCCGCAGCTCGGGGATGCGCCACATGTTGAGGAAGGTTCGCAGCATAAGTATTTCCCGCTGCACGGCCCTGCCCCGCTCTCGCGGATCGGACCTTGCCTCCTATGTTAGACAGCCTTCACTTCACCACCGGCGGCCTTGATCTTCTCGGCGGCCTGCCGGCTGACCTTGTTGGCTTCGACCACAAGCTTCTTGGTCAGGGTGCCGTTGCCCAGCACCTTGAGCGGTTCCGAATTATCCCGGATCATCCGGGCGGCCACCAGCGCAGCCGCGTTCACGGTCGCGCCGTTCTCAAAAGCCTCTTCCAGATCGCCGACGTTGATGATGCGGTAGACCTTCCGGAAGCGGAAGTTGCTGAAGCCGCGCTTCGGCAGCCGCTTGAACAGCGGCGTCTGCCCGCCTTCCTTCAGGCCGAACGTCCCCGGCGTACCCGTCCGCGCCCGGCGCCCTTGTTGCCGCGGGTGCTGGTCTTGCCGTGGCCGCTCGATTCCCCGCGACCGATCCGCTTCTTGCGCTTGTTGGCGCCTGCCTTGTTGGTGATATCCGTAATGTTCATCGGAGTTCCAATGCTCCCGCGCGGTTCCGTACGCCCGCGCCACGTCTTCTTACTTGGCCGCCGCCAGCGACACGCCACGCAGGGCCTCGACCGACTCGCGGCTCCGCAGCTGCGCCAGGGCGTCGAACGTCGCCTTCACCAGGTTCTTCGGGTTGGTCGAACCGGTGGCCTTGCTCAGCACGTCCCGGATCCCCGCCAGCTCCAGCACCGCTCGCACCGGCGAACAGGCGATCACGCCCGTACCGGGGCTGGCCGGAACCAGCTTGATGTGGCTGGCCCCGAAACGCCCGTGCACCTCGTGCGGGATCGTCGTGCCCACCAGGGTCACGCCGACCACCGCCCGGCGGGCGACCTTCATCGACTTCTCCACCGCGGCCGGTACCTCGTTGGCCTTGCCGTAGCCCATCCCCACGTGGCCCCCGCGGTCGCCCACGGCGACCAGCGCCCCGAAGCTGAACCGCCGGCCGCCGCGAACCACCTTCGCACATCGGTAGATCTTCACGACGGTCTCTTCCAGGGAAGCTCGTTCACGTTTGCCTGCTGCATCGCCATAGCGCGTTTCCTTACAGCCTTTCCTGGCTAGAACTTGAGCCCGGCCTCGCGGGCGGCATCGGCCAGGGCCTTGATCCGGCCATGGAACCGGTAGCCGTTGCGGTCGAAGACCACCGCGGCGATGCCCTTCTCCAGCGCCACCTTCGCCAGGGCCTTGCCGACCTGGACGGCGGCCGCCTTGTTGCCGCTCTTGGCGCCGACGGCCTCGGCCACCGGCGCGTTCTTCGTGCTCATGGACAGCAGCGTGTGGCCCTTGGTGTCGTCGATGACCTGGGCATAGATATGCTTCAGACTGCGAAACACCGTCAGGCGCGGCTTGCCCGCCGTCCCGTACACGGTCTTGCGAATCCGCGCCTTGCGACGCTGGTGCCGAACTTCTTTCATCCTGAGAATATTCATCTGTCAACCGTCCGTCGTCTTTGTTCCCGTTACGTACCCGTGCCCACGGCAGCCTTGCCCTGCTTGCGCTTGATGTGCTCGCCCTCGTACCGGATGCCCTTGGCCTGGTACGGGTCCGGTGGACGGAGCGCCCGGATGTCCGCGGCGAACTCGCCCACCAGCTGCTTGTCCACGCCCGAGATCGAAAACTTGCCCGGGTTGGTCGGCTGATCGACCTTCACCGTGATCCCCGCCGGGATCTCGATCACGAACTCCGCCGCCTGCCCGTTGGCCTTGCGGCCGGTGAAGCCGCAGTCGACCAGCAGGTTCTTGCCCTGCAGCTTGACCTGGTAGCCCACCCCGTGGATCTCCAGCCGCCTCTCGTAGCCGTCCACCACCCCCTTGATCATGTTGTTGATCAGGGTGCGGGTCAGCCCGTGCAGCGAGCGGTCGAGCCGCTCGTCGCCGGCCCGGTTGACCACCACCTGGCGGGCATTCGCATCGAAGCTCACCTGCATCCGCTCATGGTAACGCCAGTCCAGTTTACCCCTGGGTCCTTCCACGTGAACCAGGCCGTTCTTCACGTCGACCTTCACCTGCGGCGGGACCGCAATCGGTTTTCTGCCTATGCGAGACATATCTGGTCCGTCCTGCTCAATTCATCAATAAACCGTACAGAGGAGCTCGCCGCCCACGTGCATCTCGCGGCACTTGCGGTCGCTCATCACACCCCGGCTGGTCGAGACGATCGCCACGCCCAGGCCGTTGAGCACCTGCGGCACGTCGATCACGCCCTTGTAGATCCGCCGGCCCGGTTTGCTCTCGCGCCGCAGGGCGTTGATGATCGGCTCGCCATTGGCGGTGTACTTCAGCGTGATCCGCAGGATCCCTTGCTTGGTATCCTCGATCACATCGAAGTCCTCGATGTACCCTTCCTCCTTCAGGACGGTCGCTAGACCGACCTTCACACCGGAAGAGGGAATCTTGACCTGGCGCTTCTTCGCCCTGAGGCCATTGCTGATTCGCGTCAACATGTCCGCGATTGGATCACTCCACATCGCTTGCTCCGAATATACAATAGTCGTCTTGCGTTGCGACTTACCCTACCAGCTTGCCTTGCGTACGCCCGGAATCTTGCCCTGGTTCGCAAGGCTCCGGAAACAGATCCGGCAGATCCGGAACTTCTGGTACACCGCCCGGCGCCGACCGCACAGCTCGCACCGTGTGTACGCCCGCACCTTAAACTTCGGGGTCCTGTTGCACTTGGCTATCCAAGCCTTGGTCGCCATTTTCGTTCACCTATTCCCGGCCCGGTGGTTATGCCCGGGCCTGACTGCCTTCCAACCGGAACGGCATCCCCAACCCACGCAGAAGCTCGTAAGCCTCCGTGTCGTTCTTGCCCGTCGTGCAGATCGTTACGTTCATGCCCTGCTGGTACGTAATCTGCGCTGCGTCGATCTCCGGAAAAACGCTCTGCTCCGTCACACCCATGTTGTAGTTGCCGCGGCCGTCGAAACCCTTGGGATCCAACCCGCGGAAGTCGCGCACCCGCGGGATCGCCAGGTTGATCAGACGATCCAGGAACTCCCACATCCGCGCGCCACGGAGGGTGACCTTCAGGCCGACCGGCCAGCCCTCTCGGACCTTGAACTGCGACACGCTCTTGCGGGCCCGCGTGACCACCGGCCTCTGGCCGGCGACCGTCGACATCTGGTTCAGCGCGTCCTGGAAGCGCTTCGTCTCGACGGACTTGGCGCCGCCCTCCTGGACTGCCTTGCCCAGGCCCATGCTCAGCACGACCTTGCTCAGCCGCGGCACGGCCATGGGGTTGCCCTTGTTCAGGGACTGCCGCAGGGCCGGGCCGATCTCCTGCTGGTAGCGGACCAACAGGCGGGCCTTGGGCACGGGTTTGGTTTCCTTGGGCTTGTCGTCGCCCTTGGCCTTGCCTTCTCCCTTGCCCTTGCCCTTGCCCTCGCCCTTGGGCTTGCCTTCGCCCTTGGGCTTGCCTTCGCCCTTGGACTTGCCTTCACCCTTGGCTTTGCCTTCGCCCTTGGGCTTGCCTTCCGCCTGGGCCTTGCCCTCTTCGACCGGGGCCTGGGCCTCCTGTGCCGGGGGCGTTGCTTCGGTCTGCGGCTGCGGGGCCGGCTCCTGCGGTGCGCCTTCAGTCGGATTCGTTTCTGCCATCGCTCACTTCTCTCCGCTCGACGGTACCAACCGTCGAACCTTTGCCAGATCCAGCCTGGTGCTAGTACAGGTCGTTCAGGACCGTTCCCTTGACCGTCACGCGCTTCTTGGCTGTCGCCTTGCCGGCTGCGTCCCGCGTGACCTCGAACTTCACCCGCGTGCCCTTGCCGGTCTTGGGATCCACCGGCAGCACGTTGCTGATGTGGATCGGGGCTTCCTTCTGGATGCGGCCGCCCTGCGGGTAGCGCCGGCTGGGCCGCATGTGCCTGTACACCATGTTGATGCCTTCGACGATCACGCGGCTGCGGTCGGGCAGGATCCGCAGGATCTTGCCCTGCTCGCCCTTGTGGTCGCCGGCTGTCACTTCAACGGTATCGCCTTTTTTCACGTGGCAGGCCATGACGTATGAGACTCCGCTAAATTACACCACCTCGCTGGCCAGCGAGACGATCTTCATGAAGTTCTTCTCGCGCAGCTCCCGGGCCACCGCCCCGAAAATACGCGTCCCGCGCGGGTTGCCTTCCTCGTCGATGAGGACGGCCGCGTTGCTGTCGAACCGCACGTAGCTGCCGTCCGGACGCCGGACGGGGAACTTGGTCCGCACGATCACGGCCTTGACCACCCGGGCCTTCTTGTTGCCCGGCTTCATGAACTCGCTGTTGGGCAGCGCCTTCTTGACCGTGCAGACCACGATGTCGCCGATGCCCGCGGTCACGCGGGTGTACTTGCCCCTGCGCGTGCTGCGTCCCGGCATGTTGATCACCATCGCCTGCTTGGCGCCGGTGTTATCCGCAATGTCGATGATTGTCTTCATCTGTACCATGACACTACCCCTGGGCGCCCGTCGGCGTCACCGGACCGGTGCGGCTCTTCTCCACGACCTTGACCAGCCGCCAGTGCTTGGTCTTGCTGATCGGGCGGCACTCCTGGATCTCGACCACGTCGCCGGTGGCAGCCTGGTTCTGCTCGTCGTGGACGTGGCAGACCGTGCGGCGCTTCAGGTACTTGCCGTACGCCGGGTGCTTGGTCATGCTCTCGACCGCGACCTTGATCGTCTTGCTGCGGTTGTGCGATACGACGTGCCCCGTCAACTTGCGGGGGCTGCCGCGCTCCGCCTTGCTCTGTGTCTCGCTCACGTAAAGGCCCCTTTCAGGCGTCCATCCGGCCCCGGCGTCTTACCGGTGGCCCGCCCGCTCCAGCTTCAGTTCCTTGATCTCGATCGCGGTCTCGCCACGCTCGTGCAGCACGGTCAGGAGGCGGGCGATGTCGCGCTTGGTCTTGCCCAACTGCGTCGGGTCTTCGAGTTTCTCGGTCACTGCCTGCGTGTGCAGGTCGAACAGGTGGCGGCGCAGCCTCACCAGCTCGTGGTACAGTTCCTCGGTCGACAACGGCCGAATATCCGCAATCTTCATGGTCATGCGTCCCGATTTACACCAAACCGTGCCTGCGGCGGATCATGCGCGTCTTGACCGGCAGCTTGTGGGACACCCGCGACAGGGCCTCCCGCGCCAGCTCCTCCGGCACCCCGCCGATCTCGTACATCACCGTGCCCGGGCGGACGACCGCCACCCACGTCACCGGCTCGCCCTTGCCCTTGCCCATTCGCACCTCGAGCGGCTTGCCCGAGACAGACTTGTGCGGGAAGACCCGCACGTACACCCGGCCCTCGCGGCCCAGGTGGTGCGTGGCCGCCACGCGGCCCGCCTCGATCTGCTGCGCCGTGATCCGCTCGGCCTCCAGCGACTGCAGGCCGTATTCGCCGAAGGACACCCGGTTGCCGCGGGTGGCGTTCCCGCGGACCCGGCCCTTCTGGAACTTCCGGAACTTCACGCGTTTTGGCATCAACGCCATGACAAACGCTCCTGGTAATCCTCTAGCCTTCCAAAGTCACTCGCATGCCCGCCCACGCCGCGGGGTGCCCTGGCTGCCTTGGGCAGCCATGCCGCACGTCTAGCCGCGCCGCCCGCGACGCTGCGGGCGCTGCGGCGCCTGGCCCTCGACGGTCTCCGTCTCGCCGTAGCGGCCCAGGTGGACCCAGGCCCGCACGCCGATCGCCCCGTATGTCGTCCGCGCGATCGCGTAGCCGTAGTCCACCTTCGCCTGCAACGTCGCCAGCGGGATCGACCCCATCTGCTGCGTCTCGCGGCGGCTCATCTCCGCCCCACCCAGCCGGCCGGAGCAGATGATCTTCACGCCCTTGGCGCCCGACTGCAGGGCCGTCTCGCACCGCTGCTTCATCACCCGGCGGAAACTCGCCCGGCGGCGGAGCTGCTCGGCGACCGCCTCGGCCACCAGCTGCGCGTCCACGTCCGGGTTGCGGATCTCCTTGACCTGCACGTCGACCCGCCGGGTGATCAGGCCTTCCAGCAGGCCGCGGAGCTTGTCGATCTCCGCCCCGCGCGGGCCGATCACGATGCCCGGCCGCGCGGTGTGCAGGATCACCCGCACCTCGTCGCGCGTCCGCTCGATTTCGACGCGGCTGATGCCCGCGAACGGAGGTTGGCGATTCAGCTTGTTATCGATGTACTTGCGGAGCTTCTCGTCTTCGACCAGGAACTCGCCGAACGCACCCTTGCTCGGCGCGAACCAGCGGCTCTCCCAGTCCTCGGTGATCCCGACTCGAAACCCTTTTGGATGTACCTTCTGGCCCACGGACAGCCTCCGGCTCTATCTCGACTACTTCTCGTCCACCGTCACGATAATGTGGCTCGATCGCTTCTTGATCGGGAATGCCCGCCCGCGGTCCTTCGGCTGAAACCGGTGCATGATCGGGCCCGGATCGATCCGGCATTCCTTCACGAACAGGCGGTTCACGTCCGCCTCCTGCTCGTCCGCGTTCGCCGTCGCCGACTTGAGCACCTGGTAGATCAGCACGGCCGCCCGCTTCCGCGTGAACTTCAGCAGGTTCATCGCCTCCTGCACGCGCTTGCCGCGAATCATGTCAACGACCAGCCTCGTCTTCTGCGGGCTGATCCTTGCAAACTTGTGTGTGGCTGTCCAAGCCATTGCACTCACTCCAGCCTATCCGTCTCGCCTGCACTTGATCCCGTGCGGCCCGAACCGGCACCGGCATCATCATGCCGGGGCGGCGGCGGGCAGGCCCGCCTTGCGGTGCCCGCTGTGCCCGCGGAACGTCCGCGTCGGCGAGAACTCGCCGAGCTTGTGGCCGACCATCTCTTCCGTCACGTATACCTTGATGAATACCCGGCCGTTGTGGACCTCGAAGGTCTGCCCCACGAACTCCGGCACGATCGTGCAGCGCCGGGCCCACGTCTTGATCGGGACACTGTCGCCCGTATCTCGCGCCTTCATCACCTTCGCGAAGAGCTTCTCGACTACGTATGGACCTTTTTTCAGGCTTCTGGGCATGATCCGCTCCAAACCTGTTCGATTTCGAAAAACCGTTCCCTACAGCACCAGCTGGCCGTACCGCCTGCTGCGACGCCGGCGGATGATCCACTTGCCCGAACGTCTTGCGCGGGTTGCGGGTCTTGCCGCCCTTGGCCAGCACGCCCGTCGGGCTCTGCGGGTGCTTGTTCGACTTGCTGCGGCCTTCGCCGCCGCCCATCGGGTGGTCGACCGGGTTCATGACCATGCCGCGGACGTGCGGCTTGCGGCCGCGGTGCCGCGTCTTGCCGGCCTTGCCCAGGGCGATGTTCGTGTGGTCGAGGTTCCCCAGCTGCCCGATCGTCGCGCGGCAGTCCGCCCGCAGCCGGCGCATCTCGCCGCTGGGCAGCTGCACTACCGCCCACTCGCCCTCGCGGGCCATCAGACGGGCCGTCCCGCCGGCGGCGCGGACGAGCCGCCCGCCCTGCCCCGGGTTCATCTCGATGTTGTGCACCATCAGACCGACCGGAATACCCTTCATCGGCATGCAGTTGCCCACGGCCGGCTCAACCGACTCGCCGCTCTCCACCGTCGCTCCCACGTTCAGGCCCAGCGGGGCCAGGATGTAGCGCTTCTCGGCGTCGGTGTACTCGACCAGGGCGATAAAGCACGAGCGGTTGGGATCGTACTCGATCGCCGCCACCTTGCCCTTTACCCCGTCCTTGCGACGCTTGAAGTCGATCACCCGGTACATCCGCTTGTTGCCGCCGCCGCGGAACCGGCTTGTGATGCGGCCGAGGTTGTTGCGCCCGCCCTTTTTCGGCAGCGGCTCCAGCAGCGACTTCTCCGGCTTGGTCTTGGTGATCTCGGCGTAGTCCAGCACGCTGCCCCAGCGGCGCCCCGGAGTCGTCGGACTGTATTTCTTGATACCCATCGCTTAGTCCCGATCCATCTGTGCCAGTACGTCCCTAGAACAGGTCAATGTGGTATTCCGGGTACAGCGTGACCGTCGCCTTCTTGGTCGCGCTGGTCACGCCCACGCTGTAACGATAGCGGCGGCGCTTGCCCGGCCGGGTCCCCGTGTGCACCCGCAGGACCTTCACGGTGTAGATCCGCTCGATCGCGTCGCGGATCTGGGCCTTGTTGGCCTTGGGATGCACCTCGAAGGTATAGGTCCCGCCGCGGGCCGGCCGGCTCGACGTGCCTTCGAAGCGCCTGCCGCTGAGCCACACGCTCTTTTCCGTGATCAGCGGCTTGATGATGACTTCGTATGCATCCATGACCGTTTTCTACCTCGCACTCACTCGACCGAGGGGCTCGCCTGCGAAGCCGCCGGGTTCATCGGGCTGGCCGCGAACGCCTGGAAGGCCTCCTTGGTGAACAAAACAAAATGGTGTCGCAGAAGATTGTAAACATCCATCTGCGACACCGTCGTGATCGTCACACCGTCGATATTGCGGCCGCTCTTGTAGAGCGCCTGGTCGTGCCTGGCCGTCGCCAGGTAGCACGACTTCTGGTCCACCTTCAGTGCCTTGAGAAACTGGGCGAACTGCTTGGTCTTGGGGGCCTCGAACGAAAGCCCGTCCACCACCTTCACCTCGTGGTCGACCAGCTTGGCCAGTACCGCGTTCGCCCGTGCCAGCCGCCGCATCTTCTGCGGCATGTCCTTCGAGTGGTCCCGCGGGACCTGCTGGAACGCGCGGCCGCCGCCCTTGCGGACCGGCTGGCGGACCGAGCCCATGCGGGCGTTGCCGGTGTGCTTCTGCTTGTAGATCTTGCGGGTGGAACCTTCGACCTGGCCGCGCAGACTTCTTGGCGACCGTCCCTTGACGCTGGTTGGCCTGGTACCTCACGATCGCCTGCTTGAGCAGGCGCACCATAACCTTGCCGCCCAGCTGCTGCTCGTCGATCTGCAGCGTCTCGATCTGCTGTCCATCCCGGCCATAAACTGGTACTTCGATCATGATCCGACACTCTGTGCAATCTGGATCCTGGTTCGTTCGCCACGTCTTCCGTTGCTACTTCTTCCCGCCCTTGCTCGGGGCCGCGACCTTGACCGGCGGGGGCTTCGGCGCCACCACCGCCTGCCGCACGATCACGTACCCGCCGTTGGGGCCCGGGACGCTGCCCGAAACCACCAGCAGGTTGTGCTCGGCGATCACCCGCAAGACCCGCAGGCTGCGGCTCGTCTGGTGGACGTTGCCCATGTGGCCGGCCATCGGCTTGCCCCTCTTCGGGCCGCCCGCGCCGCCACGCTCGCTGCCATAGCTGGCGATGGTGCCGGCACTGCGGTGCTTTCGCTCGGTACCGTGCGAACTGCACTGGCCGCCGAAGCCCCACCGCTTCATCACGCCCTGGAAGCCCTTGCCCTTGGTGATCCCGAGGACGTCGACGTACTTGATCTGCTTTTCCGCGAATTCAGCCACGTTGACGACCTGGCCGGGCTGCCGATCCGTCGCGCCCTCGAGCCGGATCTCCCGGATGAATCGCTTGGGCGTCGCGCCGCACTTGGCGGAGTGGCCGATCCGGGCCATGCTTGTCCGCTTGGCCCGGACGTCGTCGTAGCCGAGCTGCACCGCCTCGTAGCCGTCGCTCGACCGGGTCTTGACCTGCAGGATCGGGCAGGGCCCGGCCTCGATGACCGTCGCCGGAACCATCGCGCCGTTCTCATCGTAGACGCGAGTCATGCCCACTTTCTTGCCGAGTATCGCCGCGATCATGTGCCGAAAACCTCATCACCAGTATTGCCATGGGCACCACGCGCAATCAAAGCACGCGTGCCTGTCGCTCAGAGACAGCCCTACGGCTACCCGCGGGCGCTTCCTGCCTTGCCGCGGGGGGCCTGCCTTGGCCTCATCGGCCGGTCAGACCTCTCCAGCTTGTCGGACCGAGAAAAGCCTACGCCTTGATCTTGATAAACACGCCCGCCGGGACCACCAGCCGGTTCAGGGCCTCGATCGTCCGGGCGGTCGGCTCGTCGATGTCGATCAATCGCTTGTGGGTACGGATCTCAAACTGCTCGCGGGACTTCTTGTCGATGTGCGGCGAACGGAGGACCGTGTAGCGCTCGATGTGCGTCGGCAGCGGCACGGGGCCGCATACCCTCGCGCCGGTGCGCTTGGCATGCTCCACGATCTCTTTGGCCGAAGAGTCTAGCGCACGATGATCGTACGCTTCCATTCGAATCCGTATCCTTTCGCCCTGCATCCGAGCTGCACTCCAACAAGATCCTGCTGCCGTCGTCCGTACCAAAGCGGCAGATCGTACATCCTAACGCCGAGGTAATCCTTGTCAACCGCCTCAAGAGAAAAGACAACCCGCTTTACAGGCATGCCGCGGCCCTAACGCGCCGTATTTCCGCCACATGTCAGCACTAATTGTCCGCGGAACGCGCGCTCGGGACGCCTCCCCTGCCCTGCGGCTCTCCCTCGGCTCCCCGGCAACCCAGGGGTCAGCCCCTGCCAGCCTCCGCTGCCGCTGTAGTCCGAAAATCTCCCGCGCCCGGCTCAAGGCATCGTCGGTATCTGCCCATTGATAAGCATGGGGCCGACCTGCTGCTCCAGATCATCAGCGGACGCTACGAACGCGGCTCGATCGTGCTGACGACCAACAAGGTCTACAAGCACGGGCCGTCGATCTTCAACAACGACAGCACGTTTACCTCGGCCATCCTGGACCGGGTCCTGCACCGCGCCGAGACCATCCTCATGGAAGGCAAAAGTTACCGCATGAAGGATCGCATCGAGCCCTGAGGCGAACTATACGTCATGCATATAGGAATACCAGGAAGCCGGACAGCAGGCATCGTGTTATCTGTAGGGGCTGATGTGGCGGATACGGCAACGTCGTATTCGAGGAGCGAACAAGGCAGTTCCAAGCCTGGAAGGACCTGCAAATACGCGGAATCAAACACGATTTGGATTGACAGGATGGTGGGATACCGCTAGATTAGGGACTGTATAGGTTCCAGTGGGCGGCAACGGTTTGCGCCTACCGCCTACCGCCTACCGCCTACCGCCTACCGCCTACCGCCTACCGCCTACCGCCTACCGCCTACCGCCTACCGCCTACCGCCTACTGCCGGAGAGTGCGGTCTGGAGGAGTCGGCAGGAGGTATCAGAGTCTGCGAATGTCTCGATAGCTGGGAGAGTCAGTCTCGCTTCCCCCGGATCTTTCCGTTCGGGCGGGATGTACCCCGTGAGGCTGGGTTTCATCGAATTCGATAGCAAGTGCGAGGGTGGCTCTGAACGTGGGATGTATCTGTTGGGACGGTCGCGGATGCCGGGGAAAGGGTTTCTCGGTTTTTCAAACATAGAGTGGCCCGCAAGGGCGAAATGGGAGGAGTCAGCGATGAGAGGGAGTCAGTGGCAGCGGGCGGTTGTGGCGATGGTCCTGGCGTGCGGCTTGGTGGCCCCGGCCAGTGGGCTGGTGATGGACACGGTGCCGGTAGGCAACATCAACAATGCGGCGGACGGCACCGGCTATGGGTCGGTGGGTTACACCTACAACATCGGCAAGTACGAGGTGACGGCGGGTCAGTACACGGAGTTTCTAAACAAGGTAGCCGCAACGGACACATACGGACTGTACAACAGCGGCATGGCGAACACCCGGTACGGGTCGGGCATCAGCCAGAGCGGTCTTCCTGGTAGTTACACGTACAGCGTCGATTCCGCCTTCGTGAATCGTCCGGTCAACTACGTGAGTTTCTGGGACTCGTGCCGGTTCGCGAATTGGTTGCAGAATGGGCAGCCCAGCGGGGCGCAGAATAACTCGACGACCGAGGACGGGGCGTACACGCTGACGGCGCAGGGGATCAGCAACAATACCGTCAACCGCAATGGCAACTGGAAGTGGGCGGTCACGAGCGAGGATGAGTGGTACAAGGCGGCCTATTACGATCCGAACAAAGACTGGTGGGGCGGGATACTGGCTCTATCCAACCCGGAGCGACACGGCACCGGGTCAGAATATGGCTGACCCCTCTGGCAACAACGCCAACTACTACACGGCTCCGTATGCCTATCCCATCGACAACGGGCACTACACGACGGTGGTCGGCCAGTTCCAGAACTCAGCCAGCGGCTATGGGACGTTTGACCAGGGTGGCAACGTGTGGGAATGGAACGACTCGATTCTGTACAGCTCGGCTCGGGGTCTGCGAGGCGGGTCGTTCGACTACGGCGGCAACTACTTGCAGTCCTCGGGCCGCGTCGACGGCACCCCGACGTTCGAGGACAGCAGCGTCGGGTTTCGTGTCTCCCAGGTTCCTGAGCCCGCCACCATCATGATGGTAGCCTTGGCAAGTGTAGGGATGCTGCGAAGGAAGAGGGCGTAAGGGGTTATCCTCTTGCCTTTGGCCCTTTTACCCCTTGTTGTTTCACCCTTTTCACTTTGTTGTTGTTTTTGTTGTGGTCTTTCCTCCGTGCGGGGCGTCGAACCGTAACAGCAACTCGACGAACGAGAACTTGACGTGGCATTGCTATGAGCCTCGCGACTGCCGCCACGCGATCTCACGCCGGCCAACTGACCGCATGTTCGAACCGCCTGATTGACCACGTTTTCGAACCGGCGCTGACAACGCCGACCACCAGGCTGCGCAGCGCCGTCAGATTCAGCTGCGAGCGGGCCCGGCAATGGTCTCCCGTGTCACCCGAGGGCACCCGACCGGCGGTCTGCTGCATGTAGGTCGCAACATCCGCCACCGCCGCGGCGCAGGCCGCCCCCTTGCCGCCCCGCAACACTTGGCCCAAGAAGGCCCAGGGCACGATCGACGTGGAAAAGATATCGTCTTGCCCAAACAACGCATCGTTGTCGGCAAGTGCATCCAGAAGTCGCGTAACTACGCGCCATCGCCGGTCGCGGGTCTCCCTGTCTGCTGTTGCTCGCCGCTCACGCCTCCTGCAGCAGCGCCTCGGCCACCTGGGCCGGCACCGCGGCAAAGTGCGAAGGCTCCATCAGCCACGCCGCCCGCCCCTGCGTCAGGCTCCGCAGCGTCGTGGAATAGCCGAACATCTCCGCCAGCGGCACCTGCGCGTGGATCACCCGCCGGTCCAACCGCACGAACGTGTCGTTCACCTGGGCCCGCCGCGAGTGCAGGTCCCCAACCACCGAGCCGAAGTACTCCTCCGGAACCGTCACCTCAAGCCGCATGACCGGCTCCAGCAGACCGACCCCCGCCTGCTCGGTCGCCTGGCGAAACGCCATCATCCCCGCGTTCTCGAACGCCAGGTCCGACGAGTCCACCGCGTGCTCCTTGCCGTCCAGGAGCGTAACCTTCGCATTGATAAGGGGATAACCTGCAAGCACGCCCCCCTTGGCTGCCTCCCGTACCCCCGCTTCCACCGCCGTGACGTATTGCCGGCTGATCGCCCCGCCCCGAATCTCATTCTCAAACAGAACGTGGTCCTCGCCCTCGGCTGGCTGGTACGGCTCGACCTTCAGCTCGACCACCGCGTACTGGCCGTGCCCGCCGGTCTGGCGGATGAACCGCGCCTCGGCCTTGGCAGTCCCGATAACGGTTTCGCGGTAGCTGACCCGCGGACGGCCGACCTTCACCTGCACGTTCATGTCCCGCTCCAGCCGGTGGGTCATGATCTCCAGGTGCAGCTCGCCCATCCCCGCAATCAGCATCTGCCCCGTCTCCGGATCCACACGCCAGTCAAAGGTCGGATCCTGACGCGACAGGGCCGCCAGCGCCTCAGCCAATCGGTCCCGGTCGGCTGACGACTTCGGCTCGACCGCCATGCTGATGACCGTCTCCGGAAACTCGATCTTCTCCAGGACCACCTCGTGCTTCATGTCGCACAGGCTGTCACCGGTCAGCGAGTCGCGCAGCCCCACCACCGCCACGATGTCTCCGGCATGGGCCGCGTCGATCACCTCCCGACGCTTGGCGAACATCCGGAAGATCCGGCTGACGTTCTCCTTCTTGCGACGGTTGGCATTATAGACCCGGCTGCCGCTCTTGAGCACGCCCGAGTAGATCCGCAGGAAGTACAGGTCCACCGGCTTTTCCGCCACGACCTTGAACAGCAGCGCGCACATCGGCTCATCATCCTCGGGCTTGCGCTCGATCTGCTTTTCGGGGTCGTCGGGGTCGTGGCCCGTCACGGGAGGCATGTCCAGCGGGCTGGGCAGATAGGCGACCACGCCGTCCAGGAGCATCTGGATGCCGACGTACTTCAGCGCCGACCCACAGAACACCGGATGCGCCTGGCCCGCCACCGTCGCCCTGCGAAGGGCCGGGACGAGATCTTCGGCCGAGATCGGCTTCTCGTGGATGTACTTGTCCATCAGCACGTCGCACGTCTCGGAAACCTTCTCTTCCAGGAGGTGGCGCCACTCTTTGGCCAGGGCCTTGAGGTCATCCGGGATCTCCCGTTCCTCCCACTTGTTGCCCTTCGTGTCGTCCTTGAAGTAGATGGCCTTCATGGTCAGCAGGTCGACCAGGCCCTCATACTCAGACTGGGCACCGATGGGAATCTGCACGGGGATCGGATTGCCCGACAGCCTCTCGCGAATCTCCCGGACCGTATTGAAGAAGTCCGCCCCGACCTTGTCCATCTTGTTGACGAAGCACAGCCGCGGCACGTTGTACTTGTTCGCCTGCCGCCAGATCGTCTCGCTCTGCGCCTCGACGCCTTCCTTCGCATCGAACACCGCGATCGCCCCGTCCAGCACGCGCATGGAGCGCTCGACCTCGGCCGTGAAATCCACGTGCCCGGGCGTATCGATCACATTGATCGTGTGACCCTGCCACTCGACCGTGACCGCCGCGGAGTAGATGGTGATGCCGCGAGCCTGCTCTTCCGGGTCGAAGTCCGTGGTCGTGGTCCCTTCATGGACCTCGCCCATCCGGTGGATCTTCCCCGCATAGTAGAGGATGCGCTCGGTCGCGGTCGTCTTGCCCGCGTCGATATGTGCGGCGATGCCGATGTTTCTTGTCTTGCCTAGGTCAGCGCTCATGGCCGTTCAACCCTGCGTCTCCTTGGCCGGGCACGTCCGCCACCGGATCACACCGCGTGTACAGCAGGCGGGAGGCCCACATCAAGGCGAAAGGGTGCATTATAGCCATACACCTCAATGCCTGTAAGACAATTCCTGCTAGAGAATCCAAAGTATTCCATGAGCCCGCCTCCGCGGTTAATGAAAAGCGGACCAACCCGCCCAAACGGAGGATTGGTCCGCAGATTCGCCCCGGCCTCGGCTATCGCCACGCGAAGTGCGCAAAGGCCTTGTTGGCCTCGGCCATCTTGTGGACGTTCTCGCGGGCGGTCCAGGCCGCGCCTTCGCGATTGAAGGCGTCCACGATCTCGCTGGCCAGCTTCTGCGCCATCGGACGGCCCTTCTTGCCCCGGGCCGCCTCGATGATCCAGCGGATCGCCAGGGACTGCTGGCGCCGGGGGTTGACCGGCATCGGGACCTGGTAGTTCGAACCGCCCACGCGCCGGCTGCGGACCTCGACGTTCGGCTTGATGTTGGTCAAGGCCGCCTCGAAGACCTCGATGCTGGGCTTGTCCTTGACCCGCTTGGCCACCACGTCCAGCGCCTCGTACATGATGCGGAACGCCACGGCCTTCTTGCCGCGCTCCATCACGCAGTTGGTGAACTTGGCGAGCAACTTCGAGCCGAACTTCGGATCCGGAAACAGCTGTTCCACGGACTTCGTTGGTCTGTTCTTTGCCATTTTGCTCTCATCCAGGTGCAGGATTGGGCACGACTCGCCCGGCCTGCTTCCTCAATCCAGACTATATCCGTTCCCTACTTCTTCGCCCGCTTCACGCCGTACTTGCTGCGGCTGCGGTTGCGCGGCCGGCCGTCCTTGTCGTTCTGCACGCCCGCGCAGTCCAGCGTCCCGCGAACGATGTGGTAGCGAACACCGGGCAGGTCGCGCACGCGGCCGCCCCGCACCAGCACCACCGAGTGCTCCTGCAGGTTGTGATCAACACCCGGAATGTACGCCGTGATCTCCCGGCCGTTGCTCAGCCGCACACGCGCCACCTTCCGCAGGGCCGAGTTCGGCTTCTTCGGGGTCATCGTCTTGACCTGCAGGCAGACGCCGCGCTTCTGGCCGCAACTGTCCAGGTCGCGCGACCGGGACTTCTTGACGGGCTTGACTCTTCCGTGCCGAACCAACTGGTTAATCGTAGGCATTCCGCTCTCCATCTCTTGCCGGCTGCGGCCCGCCTGCCCAGGCCGTCCACAGCGTAACGTTCACAGGTGTATACTCACCCGAAAAATCAAGAGTCCCTGTTTATACCACAAGTCGGTGCCTCTTGTCAGCACCCTTGTCCGCGACTTACTTGCCGACACCCTCTCTCGGATGCCGCCGGCACCCGGCCTGCCAGTGCCGGCCCGGACGGCCCCTTATTCGCCGGCGTCCTCGCCGTCGCTGCCTTCGCCGCCTTCGGCCTCCTCGGCATCTTCAGCGCCGACGATCCCGGCCTGCTGCAGCGTGGTTTCCGCCGGACGGCGTCCAAATAGGACGGCCTCGGCCTCGGCCGCGGTGGTCTGTCCCGGCTTGGCTGTCTCCACGATCGGAGGCAGCTCTTCCAGCACGTTCCGCCTGACCCGCATCTCCAGGTACGGCTTGAAGCCCGTGCCCGCCGGCACCAGGTGGCCCAGGATCACGTTCTCCTTCAGACCGACCAGGAAGTCCTGGGCACCGGCCAGCGCCGCCTCGGTCAGCACCCGAGTGGTCTCCTGGAACGAGGCCGCCGCGATGAACGAGTCGCTCTGCAACGACGCCTTCGTCACGCCCAGCAGCAGGGTCTTGGCGGTGGCCGGCCGGGGCTTGCGGCCCTTGGCCGGGGCCTTGCCCTCCTCCTCGGCCTTGCGGTTGGCCTCGGAGAACTGCTCGCGGGTGAGGAACTGGTTGACGACGAACTCCGTGTCGCCGGCTTCCTTGACCTTGACGCCCCTGGTCAGGGCGTCGTTCTCGTGGCGGAACCGGAAGCGGTCCACCACCTCGCCCGGCAGGAACTTGCTGTCGCCGGGGCTGTCGACCCGGACCTTGCGGAGCATCTGGCTGATGATGATCTCGATGTGCTTGTCGTTGATGCCCACGTTCTGCTGGCGGTAGACGGCCTGCACCTCGCTCAGCAGGTACTGCTGCAGCGCCTCTTCGCCGCGGATCCGCAGGATGTCGTGCGGCACCAGCGGGCCTTCGCACAGCGGGTCGCCGGCGTTCACGAAGTCACCCGTGTGCACGAGCAGGTGCTTGTCCTGCGGCACGTAGTGCTCCTTCTCCATGCCGCTGTCGCTCTTGACCACAATCGTCATCTTGCCGCGACGCTTGTCGGCCCGGATCTCGACCTTGCCCGAGATCTCGGCCATGATCGCCGGCTCCTTCGGCTTGCGGGCCTCGAACAGCTCCGTCACGCGCGGCAGACCGTTGGTGATGTCCTGCGTACCGGAGGCCTCCCGCGGACGCCGGCCCAGCATCTGGCCGGCCACCACTTCCTGGCCTTCCTCGACCTCGATACGGGTCTTGGCGCCCAGGTAGTGGTAATCCAGGATCTTGCCGTCCTTGTCGATGATGTTGATCTGCGGCCGCTTGCCGCCCTTGTGCTCGATGATGACCAGCTTCGCGCCGACCTTGGTCTCCTGCTCCAGCCGGGCCGTGACGCCTTCTTCGATGTCCTGGAACTGCACGATGCCGCCCTTCTCAGCCAGGATCGGCGTCATGTGGGCGTCCCAGCTGACCAGTTGCGTCCGGGCCGGGACGGCCTGGCCGTCCTTGACCATGATCTGGGCACCGTACGGAACGCGGTAGCGCTCCAGTTCGCGGCCCTTGGGATCGACCAGCGCCACCTCGCCGTTGCGCCGCAGGGCGATGCTCATCTTGGTCCCCGGATCCAACGGGTCGGGCACCACCACCGGATTCATGTCGTGGAACTTCACCACGCCGGCCTGCGTGTTCCGAACGTCCTTGTCGACGACCGCGCGGGCCGCCACGCCGCCCGTGTGGAACGTACGCATCGTCAGCTGCGTGCCCGGCTCGCCGATCGACTGGGCGGCGATGATGCCCACCGCCATCCCTTCCTCGACCACCAGGCCGGTCGAAAGGTCCTCGCCGTAGCAGTGCTGGCAGATGCCCCGGCGCTCTCGCACGTCAGCGGGCTGCGGACCCGGATCGCCTCGATGCCCATCTCGTCGATCCGCGCGGCGATCTCGTCCGTGATGATCTGGTTCTCCGCCACGATCACCGCGTCCGTCACCGGGTGGCGGATCGTATCGCGGGCGGTCCGGCCGACGATCGTCTCCTTCAGCGAGACCTCAACCTCCTCGCCCTTGTATACGACGCGCTTGGTGATGCCCTGGATCGTGCCGCAGTCCGGCTCGGTGATGATCACGTTCTGCGAGACGTCGATCAACTTGCGGGTCATGTACCCCGACTCGGCGGTCTTCAGGGCCGTATCGGCCAGACCCTTGCGGGCACCGTGCGTCGAGGAGAAGTACTCCAGCACCGTCAGCCCTTCGCGGAAGTTCGTCTTGATCGGCGTCTCGATGATCTCGCCGCTCGGCTTGGCCATCAGGGCCCGCATGCCCGCCAGCTGGCGGATCTGGTCGACGCTGCCGCGGGCACCCGACTCGGTCATCAGGAACACCGGGTTCAGGTACAGGTTGCCCTTGGGATCGTTCGAGGCGACGTACTTGCCCTTATCGTCGCGCATGTCGTTGCGCAGTTCCAGCAGCATCTCCTCGGTGACCTGCTCGCGGGCGTGAATCCAGATGTCGATCAACTGGTTGGACCGCTCCGTCTGCGTGATGGCGCCTTGCTGGTAGCCGCGCTCGACGCGGTCCACCTGCTTCTGCGCGCCGTCGATGATCTTCTGCTTCATGGCCGGCACGCGGAGGTCCGTCACGCCCAGGCTCAGGCCCGCCAGGGTCGCGTTCTTGAAGCCCAGCGTCTTGATGCCGTCCAGCAGGTCGATCGTCGCCGCCCGACCCAGCACGTCGTGGCAGTCGGCGATCACGCGGCTCTGGCCCTTGTTGCTCAGCGTGCAGTTGTAGAACGGCATCGCCGCCGGAATGATGTCGTTGAAGATCATCCGCCCGACCGTCGTCTCGATCACGCCGCCCTTGGGGGTCGGCTCGGCCGGGTCGGTGCGACCTGTGACGATCATCTTCTTGGAGATGCGGACCTTGATCAGGTCGTGCAGCCCGATCTTCTTGGTCGAGTAGGCCAGCATCGCCTCCTGCTCATCGCTGTAGGCCTGGAAGCTTCTCGCGCCGGGGCATCCGGTCGTGCCGATACGTCAAATAGAACACGCCCAGGACGATGTCCTGCGACGGGCACATGATCGGCCGGCCGTCCTGCGGGCTGAAAATGTTGTTCGTCGCCATCATCAGCGTCTGCGCCTCGGCCTGCGCCTCGATCGACAGCGGCAGGTGGACGGCCATCTGGTCGCCGTCGAAGTCCGCGTTGAAGCCCTTGCAGACCAGCGGATGGATGCGAATCGCGTTGCCTTCGACCAGCACCGGCTCGAAGGCCTGGATGCCCATCCGGTGCAGCGTCGGGGCGCGGTTCAGCAGCACCGGGTGCTGGTAGATGACCTCTTCCAGGATGTCCCAGATCTCCTGGTCGCGACGCTCGAGCATCTTCTTGGCGCTCTTGATCGTGTCCGCCAGGCCCCGCTCCCGCAGCTTGCGGATGATGAATGGCTGGTACAGCTCCAGGGCGATCTTCTTGGGCAGACCGCACTGCCACAGGTGCAGCTCGGGACCGACCACGATGACCGAACGGGCCGAGTAGTCCACCCGCTTGCCCAGCAGGTTCTCGCGGAAACGCCCCTGCTTGCCCTTGATCATGTCCGTCAGCGACTTCAACGGGCGGTTGCTGCTGCCCAGCACCGGACGGCGGCACCGGCCGTTGTCGAACAGGGCGTCCACCGCCTGCTGCAGCATCCGCTTCTCGTTGCGAATGATGACCTCGGGAGCGTTCAGATCGATCAGCTTCTTGAGCCGGTTGTTGCGGTTGATGATCCGGCGGTACAGGTCATTCAGATCGCTGGTGGCGAAGTTGCCGCTCTCCAGCAGGACCAGCGGGCGCAGGTCCGGCGGGATGACCGGCACCACGTCCAGCACCATCCACTCCGGCTTATTGCCGCTGTGACGGAGCGACTCGACCACCTTCAGCCGCTTGATCAGGTCCTTGCGCTTCTGCTTGCTGGACGTCTTCTCGATCGCCTCGCGCAGCTGCGATGCCCAAGGGCTCCAGCTGCAGCGCCATCAGCAGCGTCTTGACCGCCTCGGCGCCCATCATCGCCTTGAAGCTGGACGAGCCGTACTTCTCCACGGCCGCCCGGTACTCCTCCTCGGTCAGGATCTGCGCGGGCTTCAGCGGCGTGTCGCCCGGTTCGGTGACGGTGTAGTCCTGGAAGTAGACCACCTTCTCCAGGTCCGAGACCTTCATGTCCAGCAGCGTCCCGATCCGGCTCGGCGGGGCCTTGAAGAACCAGATGTGCACGATCGGGGCGGCCAGGTTGATATGCCCCATCCGCTTGCGGCGGACGCGGCTGTGCGTGACCTTCACGCCGCAGCGGTCGCAGATCATGCCCTTGTGCTTGGTCCCCTTGTATTTCCCGCAGGCGCACTCCCAGTCGCGCTCCGGCCCGAAGATCCGTTCGCAGAACAGACCGTCGCGCTCCGGGCGGTAGGTGCGGTAATTGATGGTCTCAGGCTTCTTGACCTCGCCGAACGACCACGAACGGATGTCGTTTGGGCTGGCCAGACTGATTCGGACCGAACCGTAATCGTTGATCCGATCATATACACTCTCAGTAGCCATCAACCGGCCTTCCTTTCTTTATTCGCGTCTTTCACCCGCCGTCGCGGGCGTCTTTTCTTCTGGGATCTTCCGCGTTCGGCGGATTCCCGGGCACCCGGTTCAGCGAGTTCTCGTCGTTTCCCTGAACCCTGAACCCTGAACCCCGAACCCTGAGCCCTGCAGTTACAACGCCCTCTTCTTCTCCAGCTGCATGTTCAGCCCCAACCCGCGGATCTCGTTGCACAGCACGTCGAACGAGACCGGCGTGCCGGCTTCGAGGGTGTTCGTTCCCTTGACCATCGACTCGTAGATCTTGGTCCGGCCTTCCACGTCGTCGCTCTTGACCGTCAGCAGCTCCTGCAGGATGTACGCCGCGCCGTACGCCTCCAGCGCCCACACTTCCATCTCGCCGAACCGCTGGCCGCCCGCACGGGCCTTGCCGCCCAAGGGCTGCTGCGTGATCAGCGAGTACGGGCCCGTCGACCGCGCGTGAATCTTGTCGTCCACCAGGTGGACCAGCTTCATCATGTACATCTAGCCGACCGCCACCGGCTGGTCAAACGCCTCGCCCGTCCGGCCGTCGTACAGCGTGATCTTGCCGGTCGTCGGCATCTGGACGAACATCTCGTCCGTCTGCCCGGCTGTCTGCACCGCCTCGGTGTTCTTGGCCCGCTCGCGGGCGTGGCCGTTCGCCTGCTCGATGCACTGGGCGATCTCTTCCTCGGTCGCCCCGTCGAAGACGGGCGTGAGCGCCTGGAAGCCCAGGACCGCCGCCGCCCAACCCAGGTGCGTCTCGAGGATCTGCCCGACGTTCATACGGCTCGGCACGCCCAGCGGATTCAGCACGATGTCCACCGGAGTCCCGTCCGCCAGGAACGGCATGTCCTCCTCCGGCACGATACGCGAGATGACGCCCTTGTTGCCGTGCCGGCCGGCCATCTTGTCGCCCACGCTCGTGCGGCGCTTCGTGGCGACCCAGACCTTCACCATCTCCAGCACGCCGCTGGGCAGCTCGTCGCCCCGCTTCATCTGCGCGGTCTTGCGCTCACGCTCCTCGTCGATCTCCATCATCCGCGGCCAGTACTGCCGCGCCACTTCCATCGCCTGCTCGCGCGTCGCCGCCGGCTTGACCCACTTGAGCTGGCCGTCCAGCATCTGCGCCTTGATCTTCTCGATCTGCTCGAGGATGACGTCCAGGTCCTCGCTCTTGCCGACCTTCTGGCGAGTCTCCGGGTCCATCATCACCTGCCCGGTCAACTCCTCGATCGCCAGTGCCATCTGCTTGAAGACCCGTACCATCTTGCCGTTGCTCTCGGCCTCGAATTCCTTGACCTTCCGGTTGATCTCCTTCTTCTGCTCCTCGCTCATCTGCGTGCGCCGGCTGAACCGCTTCGCGCCGATGACGATGCCTTCGGCCCCGGCCGGCATCTCCAGCGAGTCGTTCTTGACGTCCTCGCCGGCCCGGCCGAAGATCGCGTGGAGCAGCTTCTCTTCCGGCGTCAGCTCCGTCTTGCTCTTGGGGCTGACCTTGCCGACCAGGATGTCGCCCGGCGCCGACCCGCGTGCCGATGCGGACGATGCCGTTCTCATCGAGGTTCCGCAGCGCCCGCTCCGAGACGTTGGGAATGTCGCGGGTGAACTCCTCGCGGCCCAGCCGCGTCTCGCGGACCTCCACCTCGTAGTCCTCGATGTGGATGCTCGTGAAGGTGTCCTTGTGCACCAGCTTCTCGCTGATGACGATCGCGTCCTCGAAGTTGTAGCCGTCATAGATCATGAAGGCCACGAGGATGTTCTTGCCCAGCGCCAGCTCCCCGTCGCGCGTGCTCGGCCCGTCGGCGATGATCTGGTTCTTCTTCACGCGGTCGCCCGGCTTGACCAGCGGCCTCTGGTTCAGGCAGGTCCGCTCGTTCAGGCCTCGGAACTTCCGCAGCTCGTACTCGTCCACGTCGTCGATGACGATCCGCACGGCATCCACGTAGGTCACCTTGCCGTCCTTGCGGCTGCGGATCACCATCCCGCTGTTTTCCGCGACCACCCGCTCCATGCCCGTGGCGATGACCGGCGCCTCGGCCGCCAGCAGTGGCACCGCCTGGCGCTGCATGTTCGAGCCCATCAGCGCGCGGTTCGCGTCGTCGTGCTCCAGGAACGGGATCAGACTGGCCGACACGCCGACCGTCTGCTTGGCCGAGACGTCGACGTACTCGATCTCCTTGCTGATCACCTGGCTCATCTCGCCGTACGCCCGCACCAGCACCGCCCCATCCCGCAGCGGATACTTGCCGCCCTTGCCCGGCCCCGTCTCCCGGTGCAGCCGCACCAGGTACGCGTCCTTCTCCTCCGTCTCCGGCAGGTGACCGCTATGACGGCTGGGCCAGTCGATCGCGTCCGGCGGGGCCAGGATCGACCGCATCTCCTCGTCCGCCCGCAGCGGCACCACCTCGCCGTTGACCTTGCCGCGCTCCACCTTCCGGTACGGCGTCAGCAGGAAGCCGTAGTCATCGACCCGGCTGTAGATCCCCATCGACGAGATCAGACCGATGTTCGTGCCTTCCGGCGTCTCGATCGGGCAGATCCGCCCGTAGTGGCTGATGTGCACGTCGCGGACCTCGAACCCCGCGCGCTTGCGGTTCAGACCGCCCGGGCCCAGGGCCGACAGCCGCCGTTCGTGCGTCAGCTGCGACAGCGGGTTGGTCTGGTCGACCACCTGCGACAGCTCGCCGCGGCCGAAGAAGTACTCGATGCTCGACGACACGCTCTTGGAGTTGACCAGTTCCGCCAGGCGCGTCAGCTCGTTGGGGTCCTTGACCGTCATCCGCTCCTGGACCGTGCGGCGCAGCTTCAGCAGGCCCTTGCGCAGCTCCTCGGTCGCCAGCTCGCCGATCGTCCGCAGCCGCCGGTTGCCCAGGTGGTCGATGTCATCCAGGTGGGCCTTGGGGTCGTTGCCGCGCAGGCCCATGATGTACTTCAGGGAATTGATGAAATCGATCGTCTGCAGGCTCATCACGTCCTCGGGGACGTTCTGGTCGAACTTCCGGTTGATGCGGAAACGACCCACCCGCCCCAGCCGGTACCGGCTGTCGTCCCGGAACTTCTCGTCGAACAGTTTGCGAGCCTTGTCCAGCTGCGGCGGGCTGCCCGGCCGCAACCGCGTATAGATCTTCAGCAGCGCCTCTTCATGGCTCTTGGTGGTGTCCTCCACCAGGGTCTTGAGGATCAGCGTGTCGTTCACGTCGGCCGCGACCTCAAGCGACTTGATCGACGAGTTCTGGATGCGCGTCGAGCGCCTCGCCGACCTGGCTGCCGGCCGTCAGCAGGACCTCGTCCGGGTTGTCCGGGTCGGTCACGTCGCTCACCACGTGCATGTCGGGCTTGAGCTGGCTGATCTTGACGGTCTGCGTGGGATAGAACTCGCGGATCAGCGCCGAGTCTGTCCCGTACTTCTCGTCCAGGGCCCGCAGGAAGCACGTAGCCGCGAACTTCGTGGACTGGTCGATGCGGATGGCCAGCACGTCCTTGCGGGTGACGTTCACCTCCACCCAGCTGCCCCGCTCCGGGATGATCCGGCAGGCGTGCAGCGGGCGGTTGCCTTCCACGGTGTCCATGGTGAAATCGACGCCCGGGCTGCGGTGCAGCTGGCTGACGATCACACGCTCGGCTCCGTTGACGATGAACTCCCCGCCGCCGATCATGATCGGGATCTCGCCCAGGTAGATCGTGTCTTCCTTGATCTCCGGCGAGTCCTTGCGGACCAGGCGCACCCGGATCCGCAGCGGCGACCCGTACGTCAGACGCAGCTCCCGGCACTCATCCGGGGTGTAGCGGGCACGGCCCAGCTCGTACCCCAGGTACTCCAGCTGCATGTTGCCGTCGTAGCTGTCGATGGGGAACGTCTCCCGGAACAGCGACTCCAGCCCCACGGCGTCGCGCTTCTCAGGCCGGGCCACCGCCTGCAGAAACCGGGCATACGACTCGGTCTGCACCTCGATGAGGTTGCCAATCTGCAGGGCATCGACGCTCTTGCCGAAATCACGTACGCGATCGACTCTGATCATTTCTCGACCTCGTGTAAGTGTGCTTGCCCAGACGCCTTAGACCGAACCGCCGACACCGGCGCGCAAAAAGCCGCCGCCCGGCAATAGCCTCTGCGCAGACCATTGCCCCATCGTTACGATGCTTGGCGACGGCTGAGCCCGCTGCCTTGGCGCGATTCGTCAAAGCGTTCCTCGTGAACGTTCGCAACGCACTCAGGGCCCATCCGGGCGGTCCAGCCGGCCGAAGCCACCTGGTAACCCGATCAGCCCTCTAGGTGGGACACATCCGCACGGGTTCGACGCCATCTGAAGCGGCCAACGGTCCCTTAGGAAGGCCGGTTCCCGCGCCGAAAATGTAGTGAGTTCCGTATTATAGCCCCGCAGCCACACCCGTCAAGGCTGCAACCAACAACAAAAGCAAAACCTGGACGGATCGGCCATCACCGACCCGTCCAGGAACGTATTCCTCTGAATCACAAGGACTTACTTGCCCTTGATCTCAACGTCGCGCGCCGCTTCCTTCAGCTCGCCGGCCAGCTTGTCGGCCTCTTCCTTGCTGAGGTTTTCCTTCACGGTCTTCGGCGCGCCGTCCACCAGGTCCTTGGCTTCCTTCAGGCCGAGGCTGCGTCGCTGCACGAACGACCTTGATGACCTGGATCTTCTTGTCGCCGGCACCCTTGAGGATGACGTCGAACGCCGTCGGCTCGGCCTTCTCTTCGGCCGCTGCGCCGCCGGCAGCCGGGCCGGCCATCATCACCGCGCCGCCGGCCGGCTCGATGTTGTAGGTGGCCTTCAGGTAGTCGACCAGGTCCTGCGCCTGCTTGATCGTCAGGCTGACGATCTTGTCGCCGAGTTCCTTGATATCCGCGCTGAATTCCTTGGCGGGTGCTTCTGCCATTGCAATCACTCCGACTCTATCTGCATCCTTCACGCGCCCGCCGGATAGCCGCGGTCCCGTTGACCGCGTTTAACCCTTTCGGGGCAATCCAACGCGGCGCTTTCCGTCTCAAATCCCTGCCTGCCAGATGCCGGGTGCCATGGTCCTGCGCTGTTGCAGGACCACGCAGGGCGTCACTCGTCACTGCCTTCTACGCCGCCGCCGGGGCCGCCTCCGCCGCCTTCTCGCCCTTCTCCACGATCGCCTTGAGGCAGCCGGCGATCCGGCCTCCCGGACCCGCCACGCACCCGACCAGCTTGCGAGCCGGACCGATCGCGCAGCCCAGGATTTCCGCGTGCATCTCCCGGCGGCCCTTCATCTGGGCGATCCGGTCGACGGCCACCACTTCCGAGTCGCCTTCGATCACCCCGAACTGCAGCTCGATCTTGGCGAACTGCTTCTCCTTGGCGACCGCGACCATCTCCTTGGCCACGTCGATGATCGAGTCCCCGCCCGTCACCAGCGCCACAGGACCTTCCAGCGCAGTGGCCAGCGGCTCCAGGGCCTTGCCCTTGAACGCCACCCGCGCCAGCGAGTTCTTCACCACGTGCAGCTCGATCTTCTTGCCGTGGAGCCGGCGGCGCAGGTTGTTGTTGCTCACTGCGTCCAGCCCGATGATCCGCACCACCAGGGCGCTGTCCAGACTCCCGTATCGCTTCTGCAGTTCGTCGACTACCAGGTTCTTGACTTGCCTGCTCATGGCAATCCTCACTTACGCTGCCGTCGCTACCACCATCGCCAGCTCGACGGCCGGCGTCATCGTCGCCTTGACACACACCTTCTTGATGAACGTCCCCTTGGACGCCGCCGGACGCATCCGCCGGATGAACTCGATGAACGCATCGATGTTCGCCTTCAGCGCATCCTCCGCGAAACTGCTCTTGCCCACGACCGCGTGCACGTTCCCGCCCGCGTCGTTGCGGAACTCCACCTTGCCAGCCGCGTACTCGCGGACCGCCGTCTCGACGTCCGCGGTCACCGTGCCGCTCTTGGGCGACGGCATCTTGCCCTGCGGACCCAGCACGCGGCCCAGGCGGCCGACGCGCCCCATCAGGGCCGGGTGGGCGACGGCCACGTCGAAGTCCGTCCAGCCACCCATCACCTTCTGGATCAGTTCGTCCGCGCCGACCTCGATCGCACCGGCGGCCTTGGCCTTCTCGGCCTGCTCCCCCTCGGCAAAGGCGATCACCTTGCGGCTCTTGCCGATGCCGTTGGGCAGGCTCACCGAGCCGCGGATCATCTGGTCCGCCTGCTTGGGGTCGATGCCGAGGTTCATGACGATCTCGACCGACTGGTCGAACTTGGTGGGGGCGGCCGCCACCATCTGCTTGAGCAGCTTGACCGCCTCGTCCAGGACCACCGGGGTCGCCGCCTTCTCGCCAAGGGCTTCGGCGGCCTTCCCGTAACGCTTGCTCCGTCCTCGCATGTTCATGCTCCCACTGTTGTAACGCCCGTGGTCGGGCCTTTCCTATTGTCACCGGGCCACATGAGGCTCCCGGTTCGCATCCTGCCGTTGCAGACAACTGGCAACTGGCAACTGACAACTGCCGTTCTCAGTCCACCACCTCGATGCCCATGCTCCGGGCCGTGCCCATCACGACCTTGTCAGCCGCCTCCGGCGAGAACGAGTTCAGGTCCGCCATCTTGCGGGTCGCGATCTCCCGCACCTGCTGACGCGTCACCTGCCCGACCTTGTTCTTGTTCGGCTCGCCGGACCCCTTCTCGACCTTCGCCGCCATCCGCAGCAGCACGCTGGCCGGCGGGCTCTTGACCACGAAGTCGAACGTGCGGTCCGAATAGACGTTGATGATCACGGGCACGATGATGCCCTGCAGCTCGCCGCCCGTGCGGGCGTTGAACTGCTGGATGAACTGCCCGATGTTCACGCCGTGCTGGCCCAGTGCCGGTCCGATCGGCGGGGCTGGCGTCGCCTGTCCGCCCGGGGCCTGCAGCTTGATCTTCGCGGTTACTTCCTTCGCCATCTCAAATCCTCTCCAGGTTCCACACTTCCACGTCCACGGGCGTCGAGCGGCCGAAGATCGTGATCAGCACGGTTATCGTCTGCTTCTGCTCGTCGATGGACTCCACCTCGCCCTCGAAGTTCTCGAAGGAGCCCTCGCGAATCTTGACGCGGTCGCCCTTCTTGTATTGCATCGTGACCAGGCTCTGCGTCTGGTCGGGCCGCTCGGCAATCGCCAGCATCTTCTCGACCTCCGGCTCGTTCATCGGGCTGGGCTTGCCCTCCGAACCGATGAAGTCGCCGACGCCCGTGGTCTCCTTGATCAGGAACCAGACGTCTTCCTGGATGGTGCCGTCTTCCTCGCACCGCATCTCCACGAACACGTACCCCGGATACAACTTCCGGTTGTAGACCCGCGACTGCCCGCCCTTGATCCGACGCTCCGGCACGGTCGGTACCAGCACCCGGCCTACCCGGTCCGTCATGTTCTCGATCTGCACCTTGCGAACCAGGGCGTCACGGACCTGCTCTTCCTTGTTCGAGGCGACGCGGAGCACGTACCAGCGCATCGGTGCGGGGGCAACGGCCGGGGTCTCCCCGGCCGGCGCCTGCGCGCGCCTCGGTGGGCTGGGTGCCCTCGGATTGTGCCTTCGGTGTATCGCTCATCTCGATCGCGTCGCTTCCATTCAGAATAACAGCACCTAGAACGGCGTTCTCAGCACACCGATCCTCGTGAAAAACCACGTGAACCCAATGTCCACGACAAATAGGCCGACCGCCATGAAGATCACCATCCCGATGACGACCTTCGTGGCCCCCCAGACCTCCTTGCGGCTCGACCAGGTGACCTTCTTCATCTCGCTTTCCGTGGCGATCATGAAGTCCACGCTGCCCCGGTGGACGCCCACGAAGTACCACGTCGCCAGAGCCACCACCGCACAGACCGCCGCCGTAATCGCCGCGGCCATCCACTCGCGCTGGCCGGCATACGCCACCTGCAGTTCGGATACAGCCATCCCCACCCCCCAGCACCAGGATACCCACGCCGATCGCGGTCCATAGCCGGATCTGCTTGCCCTGGTCGGGCTTATACATCACGAAGGGATTGAAGCCCTTGCCCGTTGGGGCTGGACGTACCGGCCCTGACGGCCTCCTGGCATCGGCCTGCTCCATCACTTCCGACTCCTGGCGATCCGCCACGGGATTGCTGTTGTCGCGGTTCTTTGCCATACAACTTTGTTCCATTACATCCGGTCTGCTCGGGGCCACGCCCCGCGTCCACCACCAGGGGCGGAGGGACTCGAACCCCCAGCCTGCGGTTTTGGAAACCGCTGCTCTAGCCAATTGAGCTACGCCCCTGTGCAGGACGGTCCGCCCCGTCGCCGGAGCATCCCGCCGCACAGTCGGTCCTACTTCCGCTTCAGCTTGTGAAGCGTCCGCACTCGCTCGCGGGGGCAGTACTTCTTGATCTCGAGCTTCGGGGCACCGCCCATCACGTTGATCTCCGTGCGATAGTTCAATTCACCGCACTGGCTGCACTGCAGCCAGGCATCTTCACGTCGTTGCGCCTTCGCCATGGTCAGGTCATCCTAAGACGACTCGGGCCGCCGCTCTCGGGGCGGCCCGCCTCGCCGATCGCTTACTGCAACACCTTCGTCACGACGCCCGAACCGACCGTGCGGCCGCCTTCGCGAATCGCGAACCGCAGCCCTTCGTCCATGGCGATCGGGTTGATCAACTCCACCACGCCCAGCACATGGTCGCCCGGCATGCACATCTCGGCCTTGCTGCCGTCGGCCGCCCGCAACTCCAGCACCGCGCCGGTCACGTCCGTCGTCCGGAAGTAGAACTGCGGACGGTAGCCGGTGAAGAACGGCGTGTGCCGGCCGCCCTCCTCCTTCGTCAGCACGTACACCTGCGCCTCGTACTTGGTGTGCGGCGTGATGCTCCCGGGCTCGGCCAGCACCATGCCGCGCTCCAGGTCCGTCCTCTCGACGCCACGCAGCAGCAGGCCGACGTTGTCGCCCGCCTGGCCTTCGTCCAGCGTCTTGTTGAACATTTCGACGCCGGTCACGACCGTCTTCTTGGTCTCGCCCAGACCGACGATCTCGACCGTCTCGCCGACCTTGATCTTGCCACGCTCGATACGGCCGGTGCCGACCGTGCCGCGGCCCTTGATGCTGAACACGTCCTCGACCGGCATCAGGAACGGCTTGTCGACCTCGCGGACCGGCTCGGGGATGTAGTCGTCCAGGCGGCCATCAGCTCCTCGATGCGCTTGACGCCATCCGGCGTCGCCGGCTGCAGGGCCGCCAGTGGCCGAGCCGCGGATGACCGGGATCTCGTCGCCCGGGAACTCGTACTTGCTCAGCAGCTCGCGGACCTCCAGCTCCACCAGGTCCAGCAGCTCCGGATCGTCGACCAGGTCCACCTTGTTCAGGAACACCACGATCGCCGGCACGTTCACCTGGCGGGCCAGCAGGATGTGCTCGCGGGTCTGCGGCATCGGGCCGTCCGCCGCCGACGACCACCAGGATCGCCCCGTCCATCTGGGCGGCGCCGGTGATCATGTTCTTGACGTAGTCGGCGTGGCCCGGGCAGTCCACGTGGGCGTAGTGACGCTTTTCCGTCGCGTACTCCACGTGGGCGGTGGCGATGGTCAGAATCTTGGTCTCGTCGCGGCGGCCGTCCTTTTCCGACGCCTTGGCGATCTCGATCGTAGCTCTTGAAGTTCGCCAGGCCCTTCTCAGCCAGGACCTTGGTGATCGCCGCGGTCAGGGTCGTCTTGCCGTGGTCCACGTGCCCGATCGTGCCGACGTTCACGTGCGGCTTGGTTCTCTCGAATACAGCCTTTGCCATTGCCTACTACTCCTCCATTGCGACCCCTCGTAGGGGCCAGGTTCCTCTACTGAATGAGAAGCCCGTATTCTCTTGATTCTCCACGATACGTCAGATCTTCCACGATACTTCCGGCTGCCCGGGCGACGGGCCGCCGCTTCCGCGAACGTATCCGCCAGCACACGCCGCGCGGCACCTCAACGAGTCTGCTGATGGGATTTGAACCCATGACCTCATCCTTACCAAGGAGGCGCTCTACCAACTGAGCTACAGCAGCGACACCCAAGCGACGGCAATAACACCCGACACAAGGGCGGCGACGCAGGACCAACCAGCCACCTGCGGCAAACCGCCCAATGTAGAAGCCGCCTATTTTACAGGCGGCTTTTGGACAGTCAAACAATGTTTTTCGCCAACCTGCCGTACCGGACCCGGACAGCGGGCGATGGGAATCGAACCCACATAGCCGGCTTGGAAGGCCGGTGCTCTACCATTGAGTGACGCCCACGCCTCGTCAAACGCCGGCTCGCTCAAGTGGTTGGGGCTGGATTCGAACCAGCGAAGGCAGTGCCAGCGGATTTACAGTCCGCCCCCTTTAGCCACTCGGGCACCCAACCAACGCTCCGACTAAAACGCCGCCTACGGCCCAAAGACCCAGGCGGCGAGATACTAAAGATAAAGCGGCGCTAACCACCTGTCAACCGAATCACCCACCGCCGGACGGATTTAGCTCTTTCCCGCCACTGCGCAACTGCCATTCGCCACAGATAATACTATACACAAAACGTCGTCAATGTCCCATCTTCCGACCCCGCCCGGCCGACTTCCAGATGCTGCCAAGCGGGTTTTCTGCGGCCGCCAATCGCTGATTTGGAAGCGCCACGGGTCGGCCACGACATGCTTTTTGCGCTGCCGACGCCTACCGTTGCAGCACTTCGCCAGCCGGCCGGTCGATGCCAGCCGCCGGATCGACAAACATGATATGTCCGGCCTTAATTGTCATCTGCACTGCGCAAGTCCTTGTCCGTAACGACGATATCGGCATTCTTGCCAACTGCCAGGATCCCCCGGCAGTGCTTCATCTTCAGCACCCGCGCCGCGTTCAGCGACGCCATCTGCGCCGCCTGCGGCACGTTCGCCCCCGCCTCCTTGACCATCGTCCGCACCGCCTGGTCCATCGTAAGCGTACTGCCAGCCAGCGTTTCCGATGACCCGTTGGCAGTGGTCCCGTCGGTCAGATACGCCCGGCCGCCGCTGACCCGCACCGCCTGCCCGGAGAACTCGTACAGCCCGTCCGGCATCCCAGCCGCGCGAATCGCATCGGTGATCAGGATGATCTTGTCATGCGTCTTGATCTTCAAAAGCAGCTGCAGCACAGCCGGGTGGACATGGACGGCGTCGGCGATCACCTCGACGAACAGCTCGTCGCGTAACAGGGTACCCACCAGAACGCCCGGCTTGCGGTGGTGCATCGGTGCATCGCGTTGAAGATGTGCGTCACGCCCTCCAGGCCGTTGTCGATGGCCTCGGAGACCTGCTCGTAGGTGGCATCGGAGTGGCCGATCTCCAGGTGGATGCCGTGCATGGCTGCATCGCGGGTGACCTCCAGGGCCCCGGGGATCTCCGGCGAGATGGTCATGGCTTTGATCCAGGGGTTAGCGTGGACGTAGATGTTCCGCCACGCCTGCAGCGACGGTTTCCACATGTAGTCCGCCCGGATGGCCCCGTGCATGGCCGGGTTCATGAACGGGCCTTCCAGGTGGATGCCCTCGAGGATCCGTCCCGGGCGGTCGGCCTTGCACGCCGCCACCAACCGGTCCAGGGTCGCGTAGAACGGCCCCTCCGGCTGGGGATAGACCGTCGCCAGCAGCGAGGTCGTGCCGCGGGAGGCGTAGAATCGCTCGATCCGGGCCAAGCCCTCGGTATCCGCAGTGGAGAAGTCCTCCCCACAGCCGCCGTGGACGTGGATGTCGATGAAGCCGGGCATGACGTACCGGCCGTCCAGGTCGATCCGCACCGCACCGGGCGGCGGCGCGATGTCCTCATGCGGCCCGAACTGAACGATCTTGCCGTCCTGGATGACCATCGCGGCCCGCGGCTCCTGCCGGTAGGGCGTGATGGCGTCAAAACCGCAGAGATATAACGGGCAAGCCGGCACTTCGGCCCCTTCCCAACTAGCATCGAAACTCAATCTATCGCACCCCAAATCCCGCGCCCTGGAAGATCCCGCGGCATCCGTGCAGCAGTCTCTCGGGGCGACCGTCTCATGCAAGTGTGAGTAAGTATACCGCCCGGGCGGTGTTTGGCACGGGGGCGGCGACGACCCTACGCAGGTACACCGGGGACATCCATAGGGATATCGTCCGGGCGATCGGTGCGGCTGCAATCGATTGCGACGGAGGATTGTGGTAGGATTCCATGCGGCGCGGGCCCTGGCTCACTTCGGTCGTAGACCCTGCGCCTGGCCTCGAAGGAGACACCAGGATGTTACGCACACGCACACGCGGATTCACCGCAGCAGCACTGGCGGGGTTGTCCATTCTGGCTGGCTGCACGCCGCACCCCCGTCCGGTCCCGGTCACGATGCCTTCGCCGACTACCACGCAGTGGAGTACCGGCAGTTCAAGGGCCAGGAGATCCGCACCGAGCACTGGATCATCTACACGACCACGACAAGCCCGGAATGGATGGACCAGCTGCCGGTGTTCGTGGAGGCCTGCTACGCACAGTACCAGCTGCTCGTGCCCGCCCCGGACACCTCGCGGTGCCTGACCCTGTACCTGTTCGCCAATTCGGTGCAGTGGGAGGACTACGCGGCCCTGCGGGGCGTGTCGCGAAGCGGCCCGGAACGTCCAGGCCGGATTGGCTGGCTTCACCCAGCGGGACATCAGCGCCGTGTACATGAACTCGACGGCTGACACACTGCGGGCCATCGCCCACGAGGGGATGCACCAGTACCTCTGGCAGCACAGCGAGTCCCAGCCGCCGCTCTGGGTCGACGAGTCCCTGGCGACGCTGGCCGAAGGATTCGAGCAGCGGGGCGCCCGGTTCGTGTTCGACCCGAAGTACAACGCCCGGCGGTTCGCCCAGGCCCGCACCGCGATCCAAATGAAGTGGTGGCTCAACCTGCACGACCTGCTGGCCCTGGACGACCTCCGCAAGCTGCCCAACCAGGAGGTAGCCGCCCAGACCTACCTGGCGGAGCTCTGGACCCTGGCGACGTTCCTCCAGGACGACAAGCGCTACCAGAAGGGCTTCGAGCAGATGCGGCTGGACCTGGCCACCGACACCTTCAAGGTCAAACTCCAGGGCTACATCGTAGCCGGCAAGCCGGGCCTGACCCGCAGCCTGGCCTCCTTTCAACTGTACATCACGGAGGACGAACCCTCTTCTGGCAACGGTACTGGGACAAGACGATCCAGTACCTGAACCTGGTGGGGTACTGATGGACTCATCCGGCTGTCCTTCCATTGGCACCGGGATGCATTCAGGCAGGCGTGAAGCCGGCACGTGCACGCACAATGCAGGCAGCTGCACGCCCGTTTGCATACAGCGAAATACCTAAGGTGTTTGCCCGGGGGCCTTCGGGTCGGATGCGTTCGGACGGCGAGCGATTGCGGAAAATCTTCCTGAGAACCTTTGTTTGCCCAGAGCCAGGTAAAATGGCCCTTGTCCCTGGCGGCGGTCGTCAACGAGCAGGGCATCTGAGAGATCTCGTCTGACTCCTGCTATTGAGACTTGGATGGCGAACGAAGCGTGTTGATGCCTGGAAGCGGCAAGGATTGCACGGAAACAGCCGTTCGGCCATTTGGATCCTTCGTACGGTGCGCAAGTCTCAATAGCGAAGGGAATGATTTGCAGCAGTCTTGACATGCGTTCGTAAGCGCCGTTCGTTGTTTTTCGAGGGAAATGAAATGCAGGATGGTGAGACTGACTTCAAGATTTTCCTCCCGGAATTCGAACCCAGGACGTCTATGCGGAAACCGGAGCCATTTGGTGCGCAGGAGAAGCTTGGCCTCTTCTGGCTATCATTGATAGCGGGGCTCGGAGTGGCTGCGGCATGTGCGGTAGCAAGCCTGATTTGCAGAGACATCTTTTATGCCCTTGGGGATAAGGGCCGGCCGGGGCAGGCAGGCTCACCTTGGAGCGGGGTAGCTTTTTCATTGGCAGCCCTTTTCTTCGGCCTACTGTGCATTGCCTTAGTACCTGGCGCGGTTGCAGGGTTTCTTTTCGTGTTTTCGAAAGTGTGGCAGAGCGGGAAGCATAAGGCAGAACAGAGATTGGGCGCTTACCAGAGTGTCTGCTACGCAAATCTGGCGGATAAGGAGAGATACGAGAATGATTGTGTGGAAAGGAGGGAATGGTGTCTGCGATTTCTGAAGTGGGCCAGTGATCTTCAAATGAGACTCCCCAAGCTCCTTGACAGGGCCGCTGCATCGGTCCGGGAGGCCCGTAAGGAATATGACCAGAGCGCCTTTCGAGTGATGTTCCATCGTTGTGAATCCGCTTACCGCGATCTGAAAACGTTCGACCGACTGATCGAAGAGATGCGCGCGAGAATCAAAGAGTACCAAGCGAGGTTGTTGCCTTACCGCCACACATTCCCTGCGGTCGCGCCGCCACCGAAGGAACTCACCATCGCAGCCCAGACGGTTGTATCAACCCTTGCCTGCGTAACGCGGTTGGCGGACACCAACCCCACTTGCACAGCCATTGGCTCCAAATCGAAACGGTGGAAGTTTTGCGGGCCGGATTTGCCTCCGTCTGTGCAGCCGTCGAGACGTTAGGATCTGAGATCACGGGTGCAATAGAATCTATGAGTGACGAACTCCGTACTTCAATGGAGGGCCTGGGTTCAACGGTCAGGGAGGAAATCCGTTTGGGAAGTGATAGGATGACATCCGAACTGCGGGGCGTCCGAGACACAGGGCGGAAGGCTGTCCGGGCGATCAACCACTGGGGGGTAGTGAACGCGGTTGAGTTGGAACGGATCAGAAAAGAAGTGACAGAGCGTTGATCATGGTACTTGGGCAGAGAGGAACGGGGACATAGAGGAACGGGGACATAACTAATATGACACTGTAATAATATAATGGCACGTGGCCGGCCGGGTGCCACGCCTGCGGCGTTTGCAGGGGCGCTCTTTTTCACGCAATCACGCGTTCGCGTGCCGCAGCGCCCGCACCGCGCGGCCCAGGCGCGTCGCGGCCAGCCAGCCGGTCCCGCCTATCGGGATGATGATCACGAACGACACCAGCAGGACATACAGGTCGACCGGTCCGATCTGGCGGATGCGGATGACGTACGAGAACAACGGCCCGTCCAGCAGCCAGGCTTCCAGCGTGGCCCCCGCGATCAGCCCCGCTACGAAGGGCAGCTGCCACGCCGAGCCGTAGAACGCGGCGATCGCGGGCTTGTCCATCGGCCGCCGACCGAAGCGGCTGACCGCCAGCGCCGTCAGGGCGCTCACCGCCAGGAGCCCCAGCCACAGCCACACCGCCGTCGTGCAGAAAGTGGGCAGATCGGGGACGTGGACCCAGGAGCGGATGTGAGTCTTCCGCTCGTAGAACCGGATTCCGCGATCCGCCAGCCACACCAACGCAAGCGCGGTCACGGCGGCTGTCCACACCGCGAACCGCCGGGCCGGGGCAAGCCCGTCCCGCGTCGCCAGGCGCTCGTAGAACCCCCTGCCCCACAGGGTCAGCAAGTACGTCTTCGGGAACGCAAGCAGCTGACCGAACACCGACCGCGCCGCGGCAAACGGCGAAGGCTGGCGCCGCTCGGGCAACGATGCAGCCACCCCCTGCCCGCACTCCGGGCAAGTTGACCCGGCCGCCAGCCCGGTCAGTACATAGCCACACCCCATGCACAGCGGGCTGTGACGCTCCCAGGCCGGTCCTTCGGCGATACCCGCGTATCGGCTGCCGCCGCGGACCACCAGCCCGACCGCCCAGGCGCAGTACAGCGCGACGGTCAGCACCATCGGCCAGGCCGGCCATTCACCGCCCCTCCACAGTTCGTAGACTGCCACCCCCTGCAGCGCCACCGCCAGCACAATCAGCGACGTGGAGGCCCACAGCACCAGCTTCACCGACCGCTCCAGGCAGTGCCGCGACCGCTCGCCGGCTGTGACCAACGGCATCAGCAGGACTGCCAGCAAGACCAGCCCCAGTTCCAGCACAAGGATCACCCCGGCCACCTGCATCAGGACCATCGTCGTCCGAGGCCCGGATGACTGGCTGGTCTGGGCCGTCATCCACGCCAGCAGCGCCGGCGGGGTCCGCAGGATCTCGCCGAGCGTCGGAACATCATACAACGAGTTGTGCAGCTGCTCGGGTGTGCAGCCCAGGAGCCAGCCAGGCAGCGTGTACTGCGGCAGGCCGATCGCCACCAGCAGGATACCCGCCACTGCGTAGGCCCCCCACAGTCCGTGCGCGACGATGGCCGCCGTCCAGCTGGCCTGCGCGAAGTGCGGACCGAACCGCCTCGGCATCAGCCAGAACAGCGGCACCAGCAGGACCGCGAGAGGCCAGGGCAACCAGATCGGCCGCACGGTCGCCGGCGCCTGATCGGGCCAGAACTCCGGCAGCACCACGGGCGCGGCGTCGGCAACAGGACTATCTGGAGGGGCTGGCTGCACCTTGCTGTTCCTTGTCATCCACCAGGTACCACTCGACCCGCGGTTCGGGGCGATCCAGCCCCGCGTAGAGCTGGTCCTTCGTCTTGTTCCGGTCCGTCAAGAGCTCTCCGGACGCGTCGCGCAACCGGCCGCCGCGGTCGATTCCGGTGTCGCCGCGCGGCGAGTACAGCGAGTAGCCGTCTCGCTCGTCCAGGCGGTACCGCAGCGGCTCAGCGTGCAGCGGGCCGATCGGCACGGCCTGCAGATACTCCGGCACCAGGTCCGCCAGACGGGCCGGATACGCGCCATGCTCCGTCCTGTACGCCGACAGCGCCAACGACGTGACAGCCGCGGCCTGCCACATGCCGCAGTCGATAAACTGCGTGTACGCGTAGCTGTACCACATCGGCTGCGCCAGGCCGCCGTCCACCGGGTTGCCGATCTCCCTGTACATGCCGAACTGTTGCCAGGCGCCGAGGCGACCGTTCAGAAGATCTATGGCCTGCAAGTACGGCATGTCGATGGCGCGGCTGGCGCGGTCCATGGCGGACTCGATCTTCCCGGCCACCGTCGCGCGGTCGTTGACAGCCAGGGAGAGCAGGTTCAGCACGCGGCCGGCCTTGTCGAGGACGTCATCCGTCGCTGGCACGTAGGGCACGTACCAGCCGTTGCCGTCGGAGTCCTTCGTGTAGAGTGAGTCCAGTCTCCAAAGGGCGAAATCAGCATCGCGGCGGCACATGCTTCGCCAGTGGCCCGCCAGATCGAACGGATGCGATTGCAGCACCGCCTGCAGTCTGCTCTGTCTGCCGGCGCGTCAGCGGAATCTCTCGCGACCACCAGGTCAGTTCCTGGTAGACGTTGTTGCGTCGTTCGATCGACACCCGGTAGTGCCATACCTGGCCGTTGCCTTCCAGCGCGGCGCACAGGTCCAGCGACCCGGCCAGGTCCCGCGCCGCCGCGGCTGCGTCCCGGCTGCCGGCCATCCGGAGGCGCGCCTGCGCAACCAGCAGCGACGGGCGGTCGCTCAAGGAGTAGTTGAAGAAGTTGTTGCCTGGATACCCGGCCGGGAAGACCATCCCTTGAACCTGCCGGCAAACTTCATCCAGCGCCGCCTGCACAGACGGGGTCTCGAGGTAGACTGATGACCGCCCGCAAGCGATAGCGTGCGTCGGGGGTCCATGGGCCGTGCAGCGCCTCCTCGAGATCGATGGATGCCGGCGGCGTGTTGATGTCCCGGGCGAGAGCGGTCGGCTCCCAGTGCTTCCCAGCCGGCAGCTTCGGTGGCAGGGGCAGTGGCGGCTGCGGCGGGATCTTGCCGATGGCGGCGAGCAGCCCGGCTGCCGGGTCCGGCTGGGGTACGACGGTCCACATCGTCGACTGGAGGTTCGGATCGGCCGGCCTGGCCGTTACTCGTGGAAGGGCTTGCCGCCAGAACCACAGCAGCACGGCCGCCGCCAGGGCAAGCCGGGCCCACCACCGCCATCGAACGGCGCGGCCGTGCAAGGCCTCCCAGCAATCGAGGATGCGGATTCGCATGGTCTATCCATGAGACTACCACGAGGCAGGGACCGGTGGCAAGACAATCAGGACATGGACGACGCCGGCGTAGCACCGCGTACCTGGACGCCGTCGGAGAGCTCGATCCCCAGCGCCGTCAGGCTGTCGTGGTGGATGATCTCCTTGATCCGCTCGCGCGGGATCTCCGGCAACCGGGCAGTCTGCGCCAGCTCGCTGGCCCGCATCAGACCGCTGATCGTCTGTTCGACCGTATGAGAGGGGAAGTCGGTACCGAAGAGCAACTTGTGCATCACGCCGTACTCCAGGGCCAGCCGCAGCGTGTTGTACAGCTCCCACGCGTGGCAGTGCAGTACGGAGACGTTGGCGTACAGGTTCGGGTGCTTGCGGAGCAGGACGATCGTGTCGGCCTGCCAGGGATGGCCGACGTGCGCAATGCAGATCCTCAGGTCGGGAAAGGCCAGCGCCACGTCCTCGAGAAGCTCCGGATGACCGAGCTTCAACCGGCGCTGCGGATGCTGGTAGCCCCTTGGTGGAACAGGATGGGGATGCCAAGCCGCTGGGCGGCATGGTAGAGCGGCTGGGCCCGCGGATCCATCGGGTGGAAGTTCTGGTATACGGGGGCGAGCTTGAGGCCCTTGAGCTTCAGGTCCCTGACGGCGTGCTCCAGCTCGCCGACCGGGTCGTCGTCAGCCGGGTCGACGCACGCAAAACCCAGCAGCCGGTCCGGGTGCTGCCGCACGTAGGCCGCCACGTGCTCGTTCGGCACGTTGACGCCCAGGTACCTACTGCGAAAGGCCAGCACGGCTACGTGGGCGGCTGCGCTGCCCGTGTATGCCTTCCAGTGGACCTCCGGGGTGATCTGCAGACTGGGGTTGGATTCGATCGTCCGGCCGGCCGCAAGGCTGGCCTCGGCCGCGAACACCTTGCCTATGTGGTCCGGGTATTGCCATATGTGAGTATGGAGGTCGACCATCATACCTTGATTATCGGCCAGGGGAACTTCCGTCTGAAGATAGCCCAGGGTCAGATAATCGGCGTAAACGCAGCGAGATCGTCGATGCCCAGCTCGACGCTCCAAGGCGGCCACCTTGGCGACGTACTCCTCGAAGCCGTCGTGACCGAACGTGTCCCGCTCGCTCTTCTCCAGGCGCTCGCCGAGCCGGTCGTAGGCCTTGGCATCCATCGCACCGTGCACGGCTGGGAACAGCACCGTGTCCTCCCGTACGGCGTGCGGGCGATACATTGCGATGAACTGCAGCATCCGCACGCGAAGGTCGCCCTGGCGCTGGTCGGCGGGCATGGTCGCGGCTGCATCGGAGGCCAGGTGCAGGAGCCGCGCGGTCACCTCGCGGCCGACCTGGTGTTGGCGCAGCAGCACGGCAACGAGCGGCGCCATCGCGGGGTCCTTGCCGAACAGCGGGAAGATGAACCGCTCCTCGTCCTTCTCATGGTAGTTCTCGATGAAGTCGCGGATGATGATCGCCCCCTGGTGGATCGCCGGCAGGTCGGGCGGCTGGCCCTGCTCCATCCGACGGATCGTCGCCTCGTAGGCCAGGAGGGTCCTGCGGAGGATACCGTGCTCGCGCATCAGGTCCTCGTCGGCCGAGACCCCTTCTTCTTCGGTCCCTTGCGTCCGTTGCCGGCGGCCCATACCGGCGCACACTCCCAGGAGCATCCCGCCGCCCAGGCCGGCGGCCGCCTTGAGGAACCGTCGCCTGTCTCGATGATCCGACTGCATCGCCCAAACCCCCGGTACATGAAGTGGGTCTCGTCGCAACGCGCCCGCTGCCAAGAGTCTATGGCGTGCCAGGGAGGGGTTTCCAGGTTGTCGAGGAGCAAAATGTCCGGCTGCGGGCGTGACGCGGCGGCCCGGCCGGCTATACTGGCGACCTCGTGAGGATGCACGCATGCTTTCGATAACGACCGACTACGTAACCGACACGGGTTCGCCCGAGCTGTACCTGCGGCGAATCGCCGAGGCCGGCTTCACCCACGTCCACTGGTGCCATCACTGGAATACCGACTTTCTCTACGATGAGTGCGAACTCGAGCAGATCGAGTGCTGGCTCCACCGTTACAACCTGCAGGTAACCGACCTGCACGCCTCGGCCGGCCGGGAGAAAGCCTGGGGCTCGCTGCGGGAGTACGAGCGCCTGGCCGGCGTGGAACTGGTCGCCAATCGGATCGAGATGGCCGCCCGTTTGGGCACCGACGTGATCATCATGCACCTGCCCGACCTGTCCGACCCAACCACGCGCGAAGCGGCCTGGGACCAGGTGTGCAAGTCGCTGGACACGTTGCGGAAGCCCGCCGGCCGGCACGGCGTGCGGATCGCCATCGAGAACGGCCCCCTGGCCGAGATCGAGAAGCTCCTGTCAACCTACGAGCCGGACTACCTGGGCCTGTGCTACGACTGCGGCCACGGGAACCTCGTGCCGGACGGACTGGACCGGTTGGAGTGTCTCCAGGATCGGCTGATCTCCATCCACCTGCACGACAACGACGGCTCCGCCGACCAGCACAATCTCCCGTTCTGGCCGGGCGGGACGGTCGACTGGGACCGCCTGGCGAAGACCCTGGCGACCTCCGCCTACGCCAAGTGGGTCAGCATGGAATCGACGATGAAGCGATCCGGCATGACCGACGAGACGGCCTGGCTGGCGCAGGGCTTCGCGGCCGGGACGAAACTCGCCGCGATGATCGACCGGCACCGTCAGCCCGGCAAGGATTGACCCGCTACACCCGCTTCCTGTGCCGCCGGTTGTACCCCCACCACCAGATGCTCGCCGCACAGAACAGGAGCGTCCCCATGGCTTTGCCCGCGAGGGTCCAGCACTGCTCATTGCTCAATCGGGGCCAGGGACGGCTCGGTGCGTTCCACAGCCCGACAGCCAACCCCGCAAGCATGGCCATGATCATGACGGCACCGAGGCAGAGCATGCCCCTCCACGGCCATTCGGCCTGGGACGTTCGGGCCCGGCGTGCCGCCCGGTGTCATCACCTGCTCAGCAGTAGCGTCCTGCACCTGCCAGGATGCAGGCTCCACCAGGGGCGACGCCGCCGGCTCGACCCCCGTTAGCGCGGCCGCCTCCACCGCCTTGCGCCTGGCCGTGCGGCACAGGTACAGTCCCGGCGCCAGCAGGCCCGCGACCCAGAAGACGCCGCCGGCTACAACCACGCCGGCCCAGTTGGCGGGCAGGGCCGTCCCAGCCGCCGAGGCACCGCTGTGCTCCACGAGATCCACGCACACCGCGGCGGCCAGGAGGATCGACAGGATGACCAGGGTCCTTCCCAGGACCGCCCTCCAGGTGACCGGCGCGGCCGCGCTGCAGACCGCTGGCGCTGTGGATGGACTGGCCTGGCCGGTCCCGCCGCAGGCGAGGCGCCACAGCGCCCGGCCGGCAAACCGCAGCATCAGGCCGACCCCGGCGCACACGAAGAGCAGCACCCCGTTCTGCAGGACCGGCTCCAGGACGGACTGGTACGCCGGATGGACCTTGTATCTGGATGCCTCGTCGAACTCGATCGATCGGATGACCTGCTCGAACAGGGGCTTGTAGCGCTCCGCCTGGCTGGCCCGGCAGTAGCAGTCCACGTGGACCGCGCCATACTCGGTCAGCCGCACGCCCACGACACCGTACAAGGCAGGACCATCGGTTACATCCATGCGCATCGTCGCGCAGAACGAGTGATCGGACGGATCGTACCGGGCGTCCCGCAGGTCGCTGCTCGCGATCGTCGGCACCTTGCTCCTGGCCTTGTCCATCCCCTTCTGAAGGCCGGCGGACATCTTGTCGTGATTCAGCCGGATCTCCTCCTCGGACATCCGCCTGCTTCGATCGACGCAGATGAACACGGAGGCGCCGTTATCGGCCTGGTGGAACCCATATGTGCAGGGAACGACCTCGGGCAACCCTTTCTGCATGCGTTTGCCGAACTCGACAACTGTTGCCTTCGGGAAGGGCTTCCACCCCTCCGGCAGGCACACGGTGAAGCCGTCGTCCGTCGGGAAATGATTGGTGAGTTCCGATGCCGCAAGCGGCGCAGCCAGGCCCACGGCAACGATGCAGAAAACCACTAGAAACGGAGTCTTCACGTACCTGTCCCTCCCACTTGTGCGGGTGCGCAACGATCCCAAACCCGGCGAGGAGACCCTCTCCCACGGCAATGCCGCCCCCCGGCGCGCAAGCCGGCCCGAGACGCGCACTCCTTGCGCCGTCATCGGCAGATCCGCAACGGCGGTTGAGCACCAGACCGCCACATCAGATCTTCCTCCGTGCCTCCGTGACTCCGTAGTTCACTAACGGTTGCCTTGGCTGCCCGCCTGCGTCCGAGTATGCTGCCTTGCCGCCGGCGAGACGGACCCGTCTCGCCTGGCCTGAAACGCTCCCGCTTGCGAGGTGCTGACGATGACCCACAAACAGCGAATCCTGGCGGCCTGTCGCGGCCAGGTGCCCGATCGCATCCCCTGGATCCCGCGACTGGACCTCTGGTACAACGCCCACAGCCGAGCCGGTACGCTGCCGCATCCGTTCGAGAAGGCGACCCTCCGCGGGATCACCGATGCCCTGGGCGTCGGCTATCACGCGGTCGTGCCCAACTTCCTGGACATCCGCGGCCCCGATGACACGATTGACCGGACCCTCGGCATCTACCGCCTCAGGACGATGCCCTTCGAGACCCGCCTGCACAACGTCCGCCGCGAAGTGCACATCGACGGCGACAGGACCCGCGTCACCTACCACACGCCTGTCGGCAGCGTCAGCGGGGCTTTCAGCTACACGCCGGAAATGAAGGACGCCGGCGTATCGATCTCCTGGATCGACGAGCACCTCTACAAGACGCCCGCCGACGTACCGGCGCTGGAGTTCATCTTCTCCAACCTCGAAGTCGTCCGCACGTACGATACGTACCGCGCCTGGCAGGATTGGGTAGGCTTGGACGGCGTGGCGGTCGCCTTCGCCAGCCTGTCCGCCTCGCCCATGCACCACATCATGCGCGAACTGTTGCCCATGACCGACTTCTTTGTCGAGATGCACGACTACCCCGATGAGATGGCCCGCCTCACTGCCAGCATGGACCGCTGGTTCCGCGAGATGATCGACGCCCTGGCGGAAAGCCCCGCCGAGGTGGTCTTCCTGGGGGCCAACTATGACGAGACGATCACCTACCCGCCGTTTTTCGAGCGGCACATCCTTCCCTGGCTCGGCGCAGCCGCCGAGGCCGCGCACCGCCGCGGCAAGTTCCTCCTGACCCACACCGATGGCGAGAACCAGTCCCTCATGAACCTGTATCGCCGCTGCCGCTTCGACATCGCCGATTCGGTCTGCCCGGCCCCGATGACGAAGCTGACGCTGGCCCGGGCCATCGAGGCCCTGCCCAGTATGACGATCTGGGGAGGCATCCCCTCCGTCGCCTTGTGCGCTTCCAGCATGAGCGGCGCCGCCTTCGACCGCCTGCTCGACGAGACGATCGCCCTGGCCCGCGGCCGCAGCCACCTGATCCTCGGCATCGCGGACACCACCCCGCCCGGCGCGGACTTCCGGCGACTGATGAAGATCACCGAGCGCCTGGGCACCTGACCACGTTCACGGCACCCCCACCGGCAGCACGTACATCGCCTGCCATCCCTTCGGCAAGCGCAGGATCCCCGCGATCGCTTCCTCATCGAACGCCCCCGTCGGCGTGCCCGCCAGCCCCAGCGCTGTCGCCTGGAGCAGCACGTTCTGCCCCACGTGCCCGGTCTCCTGCCACACGAACCGCTCCGCCCGCTCCTTGTACCGGGTAGCCGTTCTGAGAGATCTGCTCTCGGCTGAGCGGCTGGCCGGTGAACCCGCGGACGGACTTGCGCTTGGCCAAAGCCTCCGCCAGGCCCATGCCGCCCTCGACCTTCGGCGCGGGCAGTTCAACCAGAACGGTACCTTTCTGCGTCGCGGGTTGCCTGTCCGCCAAACCAATCGCCACCCCGCCGCACGCCACGACCACCGCCAGAACAGCCACGACCACCTTCACCCTCATTGCCAGGCTCCTTTGGTCCTGTCGCCAGCCTCACCCCGTCGGTAGAATGCCCTGTGATTAGAAAGATCGCCCCCGATCGGGTCAATAGACGGTAGCGACAACCAAAGGAAGCGTGCCATGGCATACTGTCCATCCTGTGGTGTGGAGGCCGCCGCCAACGCGCGGTTCTGCAGCCGGTGCGGCGCAGCCCTGCAAACCGGCGCCGCCTCGCCTGCAGGCTCAGCCAGCCGCAGCCTCGCCCCCCGCAACCCCCGCTGCCCCGGCAGCCGCCGTCCAACCCGACAGCCAACCGGCGGCCATCAACCGCGCCGAACCGCTCTGGATCGGCTGGCCCTGTCGTAAGCGGCACCTGCCGATGCTGGCCAATGCCCTGTTCCTGCTGGTCGCGCCGCTGCTCGCGATGGCGATCCTGCGGCCGGCACAGGCGCCGGTGACCATCGGCCTGCTGGTGGTCGCAGGCCTCGGCCTGCTGTGGTCGCTCTGGATCCTGGGGCAGATGCTGCTGGACCCGGTCCGGCTGCGCTACTGGCTGACAATCGACCGCTTGTTCATCCGCCGGGGCATCCTTGCCCGCACGATCGACCAGACCGAGCTGATCCGCGTCGACGACATCCGCGTGACGCAGGGACTGATCGACCAGATGCTGGGCATCGGCAACGTCGAGGTCGTCGCCCCGACCGACCGGACGGATGGCGACATCACGCTGCTCGGAGTCGCCGAGCCGATGAAGGTGGCTGAGATGATCCGCGAGAACATGCGGAATCTCCGCCAGCGCCGCGGGATGTACATCGCGAACGTGTAGCACTCAGGACCTGCTCCGCCCGATCCGCTTCAAAAACGCCCCCTCGTCTATCACCTCCACCCCCAGCGACCGCGCCTTTTCCAGTTTGCTGCCCGGGTCCGCCCCAGCCACCACGAAGCTCGTCTTGCGGCTGACGCTGGAGGTCGGCTGGCCCCCCAGATCCCGGATCAGGTCCTCGATCTGCTTGCGGCTCAACGTCGGCAGCGTCCCGGTCACTACGATGCTCTTGCCGGCTAGCGGCTGCGGGCCCCCGCCCACCGGCCGCCCCTGCGTCATGTTCACGCCCATCTTCCGCATCTCGGCGATAATCTGCCGCCCCTGCGGCGAATGGAAGAACTTGTGTACCGACTCGCCCACGACCGCCCCCACACCGCTGACGTTCTGCAGGTCCTCCAGGCCGACCTCCATGAGCTTGTCGACATCGCCGAAGTGCCGGGCCAGCAACTCCGCCACGTGCACCCCCACGTGCGGGATCGCCAGCCCCGCCAGCAGGCGGCTCAGCGGCCGGGCCTTGCTCTCTTCGATTGCCTTCAGCAGGTTGTCCACGCTCTTTTCGCCCACCCGCTCCAGCTGCAGCAGCCGGCCCACCCGGTCCGGCTCATGCAATCGATAGATGTCCGCGAAGTGCCGGACCAGCCCCGCCTCGACCAGCTGCTCGATCAGCGCCGGACCGATGCCCTCGATGTCCATCTGGTTCCGCCCCGCGAAGAAACGGAGGCGCTCCTTCAGCTGCGCCGGGCACTCCGGGTTCATGCAGCGGATGTAGACAGCCTCCTCCTCACCCGTCGAGACCGGCCCGTCGCACTCGGGGCACTTCACCGGCCGCTCGATCTTGCGCATTCTTCGGGCGCCTCTTCTCGTCGACCTGCACCACCTGCGGGATGATCTCACCCGCCTTCTCCACCGCGACCGTGTCGCCGATCCTCACGCCCAGCCGCTCGATCTGCTCGTAGTTGTGCAGCGTCGCCCGGCTGACCGTCGTGCCAGCCAGCAGGACCGGCTCCAGCACAGCCACCGGCGTGAGCGTGCCGAGCTTGCCGACCTGCACCTTCACATCCTGCAGCGTCGTCCAGGCCCGGTCCGGCTCGTACTTGAACGCCACCGTCCACCGCGGATACCGCGAGGTCGACCCCAGGTCGTCGCGCCAATCCAGCCGATCGACCTTGACGACCATCCCGTCGGTGGCATAGTCCAGCCCCTCGCGCTTCTGCTTCCACTCGCGGATGGTCTCAATCGCCTGCTCGATCCCCTCCACCGGCTGGATGTGCGGAAAGATCGGGATGCCCCATTTGCCCAGGGCCGCCATCACCTCCGAGTGCCGCTTGAACCCCATCGGCTCGATCACCCCGAAGCCGTGCGAAACGAACCGCAGCGGCCGCTTCGCGACGATCCGCGAGTCGAGCTGCTTGAGCGTACCGGCCGTCGCGTTCCGCGGATTGGCGAACAGCGGCTCGCCTGCCTCCTCGCGCTTGCGGTTGTAGGCCTCGAAGTCCTTGCGGGGCCAATAGACCTCGCCCCGCGGTTCGAGCACGTCCGGCACGTCCTTGCCGTACAGCCGCAGCGGGATCGACTTGACCGTCCGCAGGTTGGCGGTGATGTCGTCGCCCACCTCGCCGTCGCCGCGGGTGGCGCCCTTCACGAACACCCCCTTCTCGTACCGCAGCGACACCGCCACGCCGTCGACCTTCGGCTCCAGCACGTAGGTGACCGTCTTGACGCCCAGGCCGGTGCGGACCCGCTCGTCGAAGGCCCGCAGGTCCTCCTCGCTATACGTGTTGTCGATCGAGAGCATCAGCACGCTGTGCGTCACGTGCTCGAAGCCCACCAGCGGCTCGCCGCCCACCCGCTGCGTCGGCGAGTCCGGCGTGATCAGCTGCGGATACTGCCGCTCGAGCTGCCGCAGCTCGTCCAGCAGCAAGTCGTAATCGCGGTCGGAGATCTCGGCTTTGGCCTCGATGTAGTACAGGCGGTCGTGCCGGCGGATCCGCTCGCGCAGGCTGCTCGATCTTCTCGAGCACCTGCTGCGTCTCTGCCGCACCGCCGATGCTACGCTCGGATTTCTCCTTGCCGCTCATGCGTGGCCTCACACCCCCTCCGCCTGGATCGACCACGGCTCGTCGCACATCGCGAAGTCCACCATCTCGTCCTTCGCGAAGTACAACGCGATCTCCTTGGCCGCCGTCTCGGGCGCGTCGCTGCCGTGGACGAGGTTGAGTGTCCGGCTGATCCCGAAGTCCCCGCGAACGGTCCCCGGCTCAGCCTCGTAGCCGAACGTCTTGCCCATCATCTTGCGAGTCACGTCGATCACCTTCGGCCCAGCCAGCACCATCACCAGCACCGGCCCCGACGTGATGTACTCGATGAGGCTCGGGTAGAAAGGCTTGCCCTTGTGGACCTCGTAGTGTCTCTCGGCCAGCCCCCTGCTGATCCGCATGAATTTCATGGCCGCGATCCGCAGGCCCTTGTCCTCGAACCGTCCGATGATCTTGCCGACCAGCCGGCGCTGTACCGCGTCCGGCTTGAGGATGATGAGCGTCTGCTCCAAGTGCATCTCCTCTTTCCTTGAAAGAATAGTGCCACGTTCGGGTGCCACAGTCGCGTGGACGCGGCGTCGTTTGCCGCGGACCATGGCTGTGCTCCTACGACTTTACCAATCGCACGAAACGTCTCACTTCGCCTGCACGCTCTGCCGACGCGATAGGATCGCCACATGTTCGGCCACGCAGCGTCGCAGGACGTCCAGGTTGTAACCGCCCTCCAGGACGCTGACCAGCCGCCCCGCCGCGAACCGGTCCGCCAGATCGCACACCATCCGCCCCATCCAGGCAAACGCCGCGTCGCTCAGCTGAATCGACGCCAGCGGGTCCTCCCCGTGCGGATCAAAACCCGCCGACACCAGCACCAGCTCGGGCCGGAACGCCTCCGCAGCCGGCAGAAACGCCTCCGTCAGCGCCTCGCGGTACTCGGCGTCGCCGCTGCCGGCTGGCATCGGAAGGTTGAGCGTCGCGCCGGCACCGCGCCCGACGCCGGTCTCGGTGGCATAGCCCGTGCCCGGGTAGAGCGTCCGCGGATCCTGGTGGATCGAGCAGACGAAGACGTCCGGATCGGCCTCGAAGGCGTGCTGCGTGCCGTTGCCGTGGTGTACATCCCAGTCGAGGATCAGCACCCGACGCACCCCGTGGCGCATCCGGGCGTAGTTGGCGGCGATGGCGACGTTGTTCATAAAACAGAAGCCAAGGGCCACGTCGTGCTCCGCATGGTGCCCCGGCGGGCGGACCGCGCAGAAGGCCCGTTGCACCGCGCCAGTGATCACCGCATCGACGGCCGACGTGCAGGCCCCCGCCGCCAGCAGCGCGATCCGGCAGGTGTCCGCGCAGATCCCGCAGTCCGGCGTGTCCAGGTACGGCAGGCCATCCTGACAGGCCTGCTGCAACCGGTGGAGATACTGGGGGCTGTGGACCGCCAGAACCCACCGCTGCTCTACCGGCGGCACCGCCAACGGCACCAATTCACGGCGCAACCCCGCCTGCTCCAGCCCCTCCAGGATCGCCAGCAGGCGAGCCGGCCGCTCCGGGTGCTGCGACCCCGTCTCGTGCTTCAGGAAGTCCTCGTGATAGGCAAAGCCGGTGGTAGCCATGTACAGGTATTGTACGCCCAGCCGCCCTGCTGCACACACGTCAGACAGATCGACAAAAAAAGCCTGCCGGACGTCCTGCCCGGCAGGCGGAATGCTAGACTACAACCCTCCCTCGAGTTGCAGACTACTGGGCCGGTGGCCGCACCGCGGTGGCCTTCGGCCCCTTGGGTCCCTGCGCAACTTCATACTCGACAGCTTGTCCCTCGGCGAGCGTCCGATAACCATCCATCTGAATCGTCGAATGATGGACGAAGACGTTGGGACCGCCATCGTCGGCTTGGATGAAGCCGTACCCCTTCTGATCGTTAAACCACTTCACTTTTCCCGTAGCCATCGGGAATCCTCCTGCGGTTATACAACGACGCTGGCACCTGCACGGCCGACGGTGGCCCTGCAGAGCAATTCTGACCTGCATGGAAAAAGGCATCGATGGCTGAAAGCATCCGAGAACACGCTGGTATGGACCTCCACCTTGAGGGCCACTGTATCAGAAACGAATCACCTGTCAAAGGTTATTACCGATTTCTTTATGGATTGTGACGCGTACCTGGGAGGGAACGGCGAAGCATAAGTGTACTAAGCGTACTACCTTCCGGATCAGGCGCAACCTGGCCAACATCGCAGCCTTTTCAGCAGAGCACCCAGCGGATCGGCATCGCTGTACAGCCAGCGGCAGACCGCCGGCCCGATGACCAGGACGGCGATGTTAAAGCCGATGGCCAGGTCGAAACCGATTGAGCCGCGCGGGTGTCGCCATGGCTTGAGCCACCTCCGCCAGTTCTTGGGAGTGTCAGTGGCTGGCACTGGCTGCTCTGCGGAAATGGCTTGCAGGTACGAACCCGTATAGGTCAGGCGGCGCAGAGCCGTCAGAAGCGGCAGGATTGCCTGCTGCCATAGCAAGACCTGCACGTGGCCGGTGATTGCCCCGATCAATACCGCAGCCGTCCGCTCCCCGCTGCCAGAAGCCCACGTTGCAATCGGGGATGATGTCCTCGGCCCGGGCCTTGATGTAACTGATCATATACGCGTTGGACAGTGCCAGGATTGCCAGGAAGCAATAGGTGACGTTCGACCGACCGGCAAAGTAGACCACGCAGCCGCACCAGACCGCCGTGTCACTGATGCGGTCGAGACTGGAGTCCAGCACCGCCCCGAACTCGCTATACAGGTTTCCGAGCCGCGCCACTGCCCCATCGAGCATATCGCACGCAGCCGAAAGAAAATACCAGGCCACGGCGACCGCCGGCAACCAGCTTCGCGGCGTACCAACCGGGGCGAACGGATCGATCGGCAAGGCGGCCCCGGCTGCCAAGGCCAATAGGGCGCTGCCGACAAGGGAGAAGACAAACCCGACGATCGTCAGGCCGTTGGGAGTGACCCCCAGGCGGACCAGCAGACCGGCCAGCGAATCGCGCATCCGGCCGATGGTCCGCCCGATCGACAGGGTGATCCCGGCTGCCTGCCCGGAGGCCCGCAGGCTCTGGAAGTCCTTCTTGGCCCGGACTGCCGGTTGCGGCGAACTCAATGCGCGACAACTCCGTTCTTGATGAACTCCTCGATCTTCTGGCGACTCTCGAAGTCGGGCATCTGGATGGGCGGGTGCTTCATGAAGTAGGCGGCCACGGGCAGCAGCGGACCGCCGATGCCGCGCTGCCGGGCGACCTGGCAGCAGCGGATGGCGTCGATACCCACGCCGGCACTGTTGGGGGAGTCCTCAACGCTGAGGCGCAGCTCCAGGTTCAACGGCACGTCGCCGAAGCCGCGGCCTTCGATCCGCAGGAAGCAGACCTTGTTGTCGTTCTGGAACGGGACATAGTCCGAGGGACCGATGTGGACGTTGTCAGCCGGCAGCGGCTCTTCCAGGGTCGACTGGACCGCCTCGGTCTTGGAGATCTTTTTGGAGCCCAGACGGTGCCGATTGAGCATGTTGAGGAAGTCGGTGTTGCCGCCGGTGTTGAGCTGGTAGGTGGCATCGATGGACACCCCGCGATCGTGGAAGAGCTTCATGAGCGTGCGATGCACGATGGTCGCGCCGACCTGCGCCTTGATGTCATCGCCAACGCACGGGATGTTCTTGCGGGTAAAGCGAGCCGCCCACGTCTCGTTCGAGACGATGAAGACCGGCATGCAGTTGATCAGGCTCACGCCGGTATTCAGGCAGCATTGGGCGTAAAACTCAGTGGCCAGCTGCGACCCGACCGGCAGATAGTTCACCAGGATGTCCGCCCCGGACTCCTCCAGCACCCGCTCGACGTCCACAGCCGTCCGGTTGGCCACGACGAACCGCCGATCCTCGGGCCAGTCCATCATGTGCTCGCTAACGCCGTCGAGCAGCTCGCCCATCTGCACGATGCAACCGTTGTTGGGGATATCGCCTTGGAAGATCTTGGTGCAATTGGGCTTGGCGAACATCGCCTCGCTTAAGGGACGCCCCACCTTGCGGGCGTCGATGTCGAAGGCCGCCACGACTTCGATATCGCTGGGGTGATAACCGCACAGATCCTCGTGCATCAGACCGACAGCGGGCGTCTCGTGGCCGTTGTTAGCCTGCAGCTTATGGTAGAAATGTGTCCCTTGAATGAGGCTGCTCGCACAGTTGCCTACCCCCGCAATCGCGATGCGAATCTTCTCCGGCATGCCCGTTCCACCCTTTCAAATGAACCGGACCGACCCGATACGGCTCAGCGGCCGATCACTTATCACTGAAAATACTGCTGGTTTGCTGGAAGACCCAGACTTGGCAAATGCTTATGGCGATTCTATTTATGTTCCATAGCCCAAGTCAAATGCGCCCAAGGACTAACCGCACCGTCACAGGATTATCGCACTCGCCGGGCTGTTTGGCAACTGATTTGGCAAAACCTTCCTCTTGCCCTACCATATGCGACATGTCCATAGAGATCACTGGGAATTCCAGACCCGGAAGACCGGTTTTGGCGCTAGTAGTCAGCGGCCTCCTGCTGGTGGGCACGCTGGCCGGGGCGGCCGCGCTGACGTATGTCCGCAACCATCCCGTTTCCTTGACTGCAACGCAGAACGTGCCAGCCGTTCCGGGCCTGCGCATGGCGTGGCCGGTCGGCTGGCTACCCCTGTCACTGCCCGCTCAGCCCGGTCCGGCTGTAGCCGGCCTGGTGGAACCCGGCGGCCCGGGTCAGCCCCGGAAGGTCCTTTACCTGTTGAGCGAGCGGATCAGCGACATGTACCTGTCCCCGCAGTATGCCGCCGCCCACCTGCTTGGGGCGGTGGGCCAGCAGCTGGGCCTGGTACCCGCAACCAGCGAGTCCGCCTCATCGATCGAAGAGATGCTGGGTGAGCCGGCGTTTCAGATCAAGTACGCCGCCTATTTCCAGCGGCAGGTCTTCTGGGTCGTACTGCGGGTAGTCAGCGGGCCCGATGGCCAGGCAATCGGCCTGATGCTGCTGTCCAACGAACGGACATCCCCAGCCGTCGAACGGACCCTGGACGCAGTGGCCGAGACGATGCAGATGCACCGCAAAAGCCTGGACGTCGCCGCCGCCATGGAGGCGCTGAAGCTCACCGCCCGCCCGGCCGGCAACGACTCTCTGGCCTCCCTTCGCGGGTATGTGCGGGAGATGCCGGCGGTCGGTCCGGTCGGCGTGACGTTCGTGCCGCAGGGCCAGAGCGGTCCCGGCCAGTACTACGGCATCGACGTGTGGACCTCGTGGCTGGCCAACCGCCGCACCCTGCAGGACCTGGCGGGCACATGGTTTCGCAGGGCCTATCTGCAGCTCGACCCGCCGGCCGAAGGCGGCTGGGTCCAGCGTGGCGGCAATCGCATCTGGAAGCTCGTGCTGGCCGCGCGGCACAACGACGCCGACACCATGGTTGACGCCCTGTACCTGAGGGAACTGCCCAACAAGAGGGTAGTTTGGGCCCATACCACGGCCGGCGGCGGGGCCGACCCGGAAGGCGCCGTCCTGGATCTGCTGGCATCCGTGCAGCCCTCGGAGCAACCGGACTGGAGCTGTACGATCAGGCCGTCACGACGGCGGGAACGATCCTGGCGGACATCGCCACGGGACCGGTCGAACGGTACTACCGCGCCAACAATGGGCGGCAGGCGTTCGTGTTTACCGGCGTGGGCGACCGGCAGGACGGCACGGGGCAGACCGCCACAGGCATGCAACCCGACGGCACGGTAACGCGCGAGGAGCATGTCAGCATCAGCATCGGGGGCCAGACGCTCAAGTCGGACAAGACGTTGCTGCTGCGAGCGGACCTGTCGGCCTTCCAGGTAAAGGATCTCACGCAGCATAGTGAACTCGGACAGGTACGGATCGACTCCAGCCGGCCCGACGCGGCCTCTCCCGTCCGCGTAATCATGCAGTTCACCCGCAGTACACCCATACAGGCCTCTTTCCTGACGCACGAACCATTTCTGCCGGACCTGGGGACCGAGCCGGCCGCCTGGTACCTGGCCCGCATGCCGGGCACGACCGCGCTGTTTCGCATCGTCGGCAGCGACCCGCAGGTGCCGGAATCTCTGCTGATGACCGGGCTGGGGCGCCAGAAGGTCCAAGTGGCCGGCCGGCAGATCGACGCCTTCGTCTGCCTGCTGCGGGAGGACACCTCCAGCGGGCCGTTCCTGATCCTGTTCGAGGAAGGAGGCGGGCTGATCGGCTATGTGCTGCAGGGCGGCACTTCGCTGCTTCGCGGCCAGCAGGTGAGCCAGAGCCAGCCGGCGGGCGGAGAGTAGCTACACCCCGAAGTCCGCAGCCAGGTACAGCAAGTCGACCACGTCCACGCAACCGCTGTTGTCGATATCGCAGCGGTAGTCGTAGTTCGCGTCCCCCTGGCAGGCGCCGAAACTGTCCACCAGCGTCAGCAGGTCCACCTCGTCGACACCGTGGTCACCGTCAAAGTCCCCCGCGTAGATCGTCGCGGGTGGCACGCTCACCTGTGTCCCGGTGGCCACGTCCGTCAGGCTGATGGTGCAGCCGGCAAGGCTGTCGGAGACCGCAAAGGGGATCGTGTCGGTCCAGACGCCAGCCGGGGCGACGACATTGCGGGTCAGACCCGGCATCTCGGTCCCGGCGGCATTGCGGACGATCAGCCGCAGGACGTGCCGGCCGGGCTGCCCCAGGTCGGTCCGCACGGAGGCACGGATTGACGCCCTCTGCTTGGCATCGAAGGAGAGGGCATCGACGCGAAGCCGGGCAACCTTGTACGGCAGCAAGGCGAACACCTCCCCCTCCAGTACGTGCTGGTGGGTGTTGAATGTCGTGCCATAGCCCATGTAGAGCGCGTTGCGGACGTTGTAGACGTAGGCCGGCTGATCCAGCAGCAGGCTCACCTGGGCATTGTCCGCACCGGAGTCGCCGAACAGGACGCCGCCCGGATTGGACTGCATGGACCAGTCCACGTCTTCCATCTGGCTGTTGACGATGCAACCCAGGTAAACGTTGCCGCCATCCACGAAACGGGCCTTCTCGAGGTTGTAGACCTCCGGGCCGCTCACCGGATCAGCGTCAAAACCCTGCAGGACCCGAACCTTGGGCGTCACGCCTCCCAAGGCCATCAGATTCTTGACCAGCTGCCGGACGGCCTGGGCGTCGGGACTGTTGGGCGTAAGTCGCTCGTTGGTGTAGTTGCCGCCGGACCGGCCGTAGCGCATCAGCGTCAGGTTCGTGTAGACACTCTTGCCTGCCCCGTGGGTCTTGACGATCAGGGCAGGTTTGTTGATCGGGTCCCCGCCCGAGACCGCCACAGCCGTGCCGTCGGTCACGCGGACGCCATCCTCCACGGCGTGCCAGCCGAACGCAACTGTCGAACCAAGGCCGCTGCGAAGGGCGGAGAATCCGGCCGGCGGAGTCTGCAGGTCGAACCCGCTATAGGCGTCGCTGGAGCTGGTACCCCGCTCGTAGGAATGGTAGTTGACCCGCTGGATGCCGAACCAGGAGTCCATCAGGCCGCCGCCCTCGGCGATGCTGCGGCGCTTGCCGTGGCCATCGAAGATGCCGGTCTGGCTGTCGGCGATGACCACGCCGCCGGCATTTGCAAAGGCCTGGACCGCGGCGATCTCCTGCGGGCTCATGGCCATGATTCGCGGCATGATCAGGACCTTGTATCCCTTCGTGATCAGGTCGCCGTTGGCAATCTGGTCATAGGAGAGGAAGCGGCCCTTCAGGCCGATGTCCTCGAGGGCCTTAAGCCAGCCGGTCTGGGCATAGAGGATCGACTGGATCCTGCGGTCGCCGGACTGCTGGAGCCACCCGGTGCCGAGGGACTCGCTGTCGTACATCCAGGAGACGTGGACGGACCGCTGGGAGTAATACAGGGCGATCTGCCCGTCATCCGGCTCGCCCTGACTGAGCAGTTTGGCCAGCCCGCCGCGGAACTCCTGGTAGGCCGGAGCCAGGCCCTGCGCGTAGCTGGACAGCGCGTAGCTCGTCTCGTCGACAAAGTAGTTCTGGTCCCACCAGATGATGCTGGCCCGCTGGCCATAGTGGATCATGTCGAACCAGAGGCAATAACGATTGCTCGTCGGACTGCCGCTGTCGAACGCGGTGACCCAGCGGAAGAGCCGCTCGCCGTACTGGTTATCGCGGAAACTGCGGGCATACTCAGGGGAGTTGCTCAGGTCGTACGCCTCGAAGCTGCCCATCTTCGGCATCTGCAGCGAGTAGTCGTACCCGCTCAGGGCCGTATCCGTCTCGCCGCCCTCCCAGCCGATCGGCACCGTCGGGTCGATCGCCCGGGCGGCATCGGTGCAGCGCTGCATGGCATTGGCCATGGTCAGTTCCATGTGGCGGCGGAAGTCCGACCAGGGCGAGAAGTTCTTGGCGCCGGTCGTATTCGTATACAACGGGTACTCGCGGTCCTTCATCTCCTGCGTGACGATCAGGGCCGCCTCGCCGTATTGCGGAGCGTTGATCGGATCGGACAGGTCGCTGAACGCCGCAAAGTGCGTACCCCACTGGGCATTCAAATCAGCAATCCTGCCGTACTGCCCCTGCAGGTACGTGATGAACTGGCTGATACAGTCGGGCCCCAGGTCGTAGTCGAACGGGTAGTCGCGGCGGCCCAGTCCGTACTCGTCAGCGATGTTCCACTGCATCGGGCGCCACTTGGTCGTCAATTGCATCCGCGGCGTGATGTTGCTGACCAGGCTGGACAGCGCCGAGGCGGAGCTGAGGCTGGCCGGGCGGATCAGCGCGGTCCGCTTAGCGGGCTGGTAGTAGGTCTTGGCGGAAAGAGAGGGTTGGTAGTTGTTGTAGTTGGGGTCGTGCATCGCGTCGGTCATCTCGAACCAGATCTTGTTCTCCACGAAGTCGTGGTTCGGCCGGACATTGTACAGCGGGCCGTAGAAGGTGGCGCCGCTGAAGTTGTAACCGTTGTTGGGCGTAACGTCGCGGTAGATGTGGCCCAGGTCAACGAACCCCAGGGAAATCGCCGTGAAGTAGTTGGCACTGGTGGCGTTGCCGTCGCCCCAAACGTTGGCGTGGTAGTCCTCGTGGTCCATCGGGTCGGGGATCAACTCCCAATCGGCGCTCGACCCGCTGAGCGTGTTGCCGCCGGCTGGAAAGACCGCCGACACCGTGATCCGGTTCAGCATCGTCAGCCCCACCGACGCCGGGAACGAAAACGTCACCTGGGTCTGGCCTGGCGTCGTGATCGTGCTGACCTGCTGGTCGGCGACGCGGCTGTAGTTGTCAACCCACTTGATGGTCACCTGGAGCGACCCCGCCTGGGAGGTGCTCACCGTGACTCGACCGGACACGGACTGGGCCTTGCCGATCGGCGTGGAATTGACCGTCACCGCGGTGCTGCCCACGACGGCGGCACCCGCGACACCGGCCAAGAGGCAAACTGCGGCGGCAAACAGCGCGGAACTTCCCCTGGACAAGGAACGGATGCGGCTCATCGCTTCTCTCCCACTCCTCGCGGCGCTCAAGAACGAATCGGCCGCCGAAGCCTCGCCATGCGCAGCTCCGGCGATACAATGGCATTATACCGCTTCGGCGCGGCGCAGACCAATCCTATTTCCGGGCACAGATATGGCTGAAATCAAGTTTGATGATCTTCTGGAGGCGATGTTCGGCGAGGCCAGCGGCCCGCAGGCCCTGTCCTACGTCCGCATGCTGTGGGAGCAGGACCGCTGGAGCAACTTCTCCAGCTACGGCCGGACAGCCGGGAACGTCGAGCGGACCTTCCGGGAGATCGGCCTGGCGGACGTCCAGCGGGTCGAGACTCCCGCGGACGGCCGCTACCGCGTGAGCGACTGGGTCATGCCGCTGGCCTGGGACTGTAGCGACGCCCAGCTGCGGATCAGCAGCCCCCACGTGGCTGACCCGGTGCTGGCCCGGCGGTTCGACCAGCCAAACTGCGTGGGCATGTGGTCGGCCCCAACCCCCAAAGATGGCTATGAGGCTGAGGTAGTCTTCCTCGAACAGGGCACACCCCAGGAGATCGCGGCACAGGCAAAGCAGGTCCAGGGCCGCTGGGTGCTCACGCCCAGCCGCGCCCGCGATATCAAGAAGGCGGTCTTCGACGCCGGCGGCCTGGGCATCATCACCAGCTGGACTCGCAACCCCGGAGTCACCGACGTCGTCGAGTGGATCAACGGCTGGTCGGACAGGCCCGGCGGCTGGATGTCCACCGCAACCGACAGCCCGCTCTGCTGCTTCGCCATCACCCGCGACGCGCACGCACGCCTTCGCCGACTCAAGGCCGACCACGGCGTCGTCCGCGTCCGCGGCGCGATCGATGCCAGCCACTACGCCGGGCACCTCGACTACGTGACCGCCCGCATCGTCGGCCGCGAACAACCCGAGAAGGAGGTCATCGTCCTGGCGCACCTCTACGAGCAAGGCGCCAACGACAACGCCTCCGGCTGCGCGACGGTCCTGGAGATGGCCCGCACGCTGACGAGCCTGGTCCGCGCCGGAACGATCCCGCGACCTCGGCGGTCGATCCGTTTCCTGCTGATGGCCGAGTGCTACGGCTCGATGGCGTACGCCCAGGACAACCGGGCGCGGATGGCCGACACGATCGTCTGCTCGTGCATCGACACGGGGGCGGGCTCCCCCGAAAGCGCCCGGGCCGCCTATCAGATCAACTTGGCGCCGCTGTGCAGCCGGTCGTTCTACGAGGCGGTGCACGCGCGAACGGTGGAGGCCTACCTGCGGCGGCACCGCCCGCTGCGGGCGCTTAAGATCACGGACTTCGGCATGGGCACCGACCAGGAGTACAACGACCCCGTGCTGGGCGTACCGACGCACTGGCAATCCATCGGTACCGAAACCGACCTCTGGCACCACAGCGGCGATAACCTGCGGACCGTGGACGAACGGGCCTACGTCGACCTGGTCTGCGGTGAGGGCGCAACGCTCTACCGCATCGCCAGCGCCGACGATGCTGACGCAGCCGAGTTCGCCCGCTGGACAGCCGCCTGGGTGAAGAAGGAGGTCCTGGACCGCGTAGCCGCCTGCGCAAGCCGCAACATCCTGGATGTCTGGCGCGAGGTCGGCGCCCGCGCCATCCTCTCCGTGCAGCGACTCACGGACAACACCGGGCCAGCCGAGCAGCTGGCCCGTCAATACGACGAGTTCGTCGAGGCCGAATGCCAAATGGCCGACTGCCTCTCGGGCTCGCCGAGCGCCGCGCACCGGCACAGCCACGATGCCGTACGGCTGGTCCCGGCCCGCAACAACGCGATCTTCGGCACCCTCGCCCTGGATGCGATTCCGGTGGAACAATGGGCCGAAGCCGGCCTGACCGCATCACCGCGCTGGGGCGGGCCGCGAACGCTGGCCTTGTGGTGGACGGACGGCAAGCGGACCGTCGCGGAGATCCAGGACCGCGTCGTCGCCGAGACGCCCCTGGGCGATGTCGACCTGGTGAAGTGGTTCCACTTCCTGGCCAGGCACGGGTATGTCGATCTGTATGAGGCTACTGCACGGTGATCTGTATGGACTGGTAGTTGGCCTCGTCGCCGCTATTGCCCAGGTAGTCGACCACGCCTTTCAAGCCGCTACCGATGAAATTCGTCGGCGTGAGCGTGACCGTACCGGAGGCGACGGCCTTCACCGTGAAATCGAAGACTTCGACAGGGCCGCTGATCCCCTCGTCCTTGGCCCCCGAGAGGCCCAGACCGGCTACCACCTCGTCGATGCCGCCGGTAGCGGTAGCCGTGCCGGTGTTGACCGTGGCCGCCACAGGCTGGTCCCAGCCCGACAGGATGGTCACGGGCACCTGGGACTGCACGATGGCAGCCGGGCTGGCCTCGATGTTGACGGCTACACTGAAGACGCCGTTGTCGTTGGTTGTGTTGGGACTGCTTTGCTGCACCCACAACCGCGCGGTCGTCGTCTGGCCGACGGTCAGCGACGTGCTATCGGCCGTCAGGGAGGCGACAACGCCCTTTCCGCTGACTGAGGCCGGCGGGGTCGGACCGCCGGGTGTCGTGCCCGGCGTCGTATTGCCGAAGATGTTTCCCAGCCACGACAGCGCCGGAACGTGCTGAGACAGGTACTTGAACAGGTACGGAAGCACGAGCTCCAACGGCAGGCTTGACCTGCGTGGTAGTCGGCTGAGACTGCGCCGCCCGGCGCTGGGCCGGCGAGAGCGCGGCATTGGAATAGAACGCCTCGTGCTCGGCAATCCCCGCATTGATAAAGGCGCTGGCGCTGCCGCTGGGCTGGCTCGCCGAGGTGCCGCTGGTGCCACTGGTGCTGCTACTACTGCTACTGCTACTGCTGCTGCTGCCGGCTAGTGCGCCGACCAGGCTCGAAAGGTCGGTACCTCCGGTCCCGCTCTGCAGCAATGACAATATCTGCGAAGACTCCGTGGACGAGGTACCGCCCGTCGTGCCGGTAGTTCCCGTGCCCGTCGTGCCGGTGCCCGTCGTGCCGGTCCCCGTGGTCTGAGCCACGGCGCCGCCCGCCATCATGAACAGCACCGCCGCTGCCGCACACACCGTCGTTATGTACTTGAGAGTCATACTTGTTTCCTCGCCCTGCGACGTCCCGGGTCCAACCATCGGAATGCAACGTCCGCACAATACCTACTATATATACATCCGCGGCCCGGGGCGAATGCATCCGCACCAGAGAATCCGGGAAGACACGCTATCCCGGTCCGATACACCGTCTCGCATGCTTGCAGTATACAGCGAGCTCTTCGGCCAAATAATACCGACAAGACAGATCGCCATGCGTCCCCGGCGACCAACGCCCCATAATCGCACTCCTCAGCCCAATCACGAGCCCGTCCGCCCGGGGCCCTGGATTGCCCCAGGATCTCAGATGCCTCGCGGGCAATGCCTTGCGACAGCCGGCCCCCGATGATCCGAAACCATCGATGCACGGCACGATCAAGCCGGTTACTGGTGTATCGACCCGATCCGGCGTTGGTGTGGGCTATTTCCGCCAGGCCGCATTCCAGGATCGTATCGGTTGCGTCAGCAACATGTTCGGGTAAGATCTGGCTGTATTGTGGCCGCAACCGCAGGAGAGATGCCCGAGTGGCTGAAGGGGCACGCTTGGAAAGCGTGTGTACCCCGCAAGGGGTACCGTGGGTTCGAATCCCACTCTCTCCGTTCCTCCATGTACTAGATCGCGAACACGCAGAACCCCTTCGAGTTCATCTTGCGCCGGAAGCGCACGTCGCTTCCCTCGAACCGTTGCATGAGATGGTTCGTCATGGCACTGCGGCAGGCAATGACCATCCGGCCGCGGAGTCCGTCCTCAAGCCACCGCAGGAGCATCCGGTAATTGAGTTCCGGGCCCAGGTCATGCTCGAGCCGGGCGATCAGCAGACTGCGCTCTATGTCCGTAACCGAGTAACCGAGATCAACGGTTAATTCCTCCGTGAGCCCCCCCTTATAGCCAGCCATCTCGAGATTGTGCCCGCAGGCCCGAAGGGCCAGCAGATCGCGAGACCTGAGTCTTATGCGCTCCCTGGAAGGTATCAGCAGAGAAGCCATAACAGGGACATGCCCTTGGCTCGGGTTGTGTATGATGACTTCACGCACGTTGCCGTACTGCCCGCGCGACTGGTCAAGAAAACCCAGGATCAGATCAATCTCGATGGACCGTGTGTCGAAGTCCGGCAACCCCCAGAATGCCTTCAGGGAATACGTATCCTTTCGCCAACGGAACGATCTGACCCCTCGGTTGTATGGGTCTGTCGGCTGGCCGGGAACACCGCGAAAGGAATAGTTGTACACGACGTAGCCTTTGGCCACGTGCTTGTGTGCGATCGCAACCGCCGGATCCCTCAAGATCGAGTCGACCTCGTCTTCCAGCGGCTGGACCGCGACAACCCAGACCTGTCCCTGCGGCAACAGGTGATTCGACGCCCCCAGGAGCATCAGGCGATGCACGGCTTCACCGGCCTTTGCCGGGATGTTCGAGACGATCAAATCAAACCGTTGATCGCCGAGCGCGTCGTACGCCAGGCCCGGACGAAAGGAGAGGTTCGCCGCGCCGTTTTGCAGTGCGTTCCTCTGGGCGAACAAGACCGCCAGGAGGTCCCGGTCGATCCCCTCGACGCTGTCAGCGAGTTTGTTCACCCTCAGATACAGGCCGATCGTGCCGTATCCGCAGCCGACATCCATCGCTCGTGCCCAGTGCCCGCCCTTCTGGGACATCTGGCGAAGAAGAAGCAACGAGCCTATGTCCAACTGGAAGGTGCTGAACACGTCGCGCGGGATATCGATCCTGACACTGCGCCTGCCCCAACGGGCGTCAACGGACTTGTTCCTGTACAGCGCAACCGTATCAGGGTCAGCCGCACTCACTGTCCGCGGTGCCTCCTGCCTTTCCCTTCCGGCTCGTGGCTCCTGCATCTCAGCCGCCGGGCGTCACGCGACGGCGGCCGGCTGCTTCGGGGCCTCGGCGTGGACCGCCTCGGGCGCCACGTAATCGTCGCCGCCGAGCTTCTTCCAGTAATAGTAGACGCCCAGCATCGCCATGAGGCTCAGCGATTGCGCGACGAACGAGAACAGGTAGCCGTACCGGTAGTAGTCCGTGTCCAAGGACTTGGCCGTCAGAAAGTCCATCAGGATGGCCCCCAGCGGACCGGCGATGGCCGCCACCGCCTGGCGGACCAGCGCATTGGCCGAGGCCATCTGCCCGTACTTGGTCTTCGGGTACAGCATGATCGACAGGGGCACACCGGCCCAGCCAGCCATGGTGTTGATCGGCCAGCGGAGCAGTTCCATGTACAGCTGGAACATGTAACTGTGGTAGAAAAAGAAGAACAGCACTTGGAACGGAAGAGCGATGAAACCGCACCAGAGAGTGATGCGAATGGGGTTCCAGCGGTCCACCAGCACACCGATCGGCCAGGCGAGCACAAGGCCGATGATCGACATGAAGATGCCACGCAGCCCGCCCTTGGCCAGGCTGATCCCCTGGTCCATGTCCCAGGTGTGCAGGGTGCCGTCGACGCTGGCGTTGACCAGCTGTACGCCTGTCTCGCTGGCGGCCACGCCCGTCACACCGCGAGTATAGCCTGAGAACGTCTTATACGACTGATCGATAATGCCCGGCTTGTGGTCGATGTCCCAGGGCTTCCAGAGGCGAATGCTGCCGTCCGGGCTGCCGCTGAGAATCACCCGCAGGTCCGGCTTGTAGACCACGCAGGAGATCGCGCCCTTGTGCCCCTTGAGCTCGTCGACCTGCTTGCCCGTGGCCACGTCCCAGATCCGTACACGGGAGTTCTCGTTGTCCTTGGCCCCGTCGCGGCCGCCGGACAGGATCCAGCCGTCCTCGGCCAGCAGCTTGGAGGTCTGTTCCACCGGAATGTCATAGAGCGACTCGTTCGTGAAGACCTGTTGGAGGAAGAACGTGGTCCTGTGCACTAGCCTCATCAGCCAGTCTCGCCGTCATCTCGCTGTTCCGGCACCGAAGCCATGGCCGGCGCGAAGCAGACGGCATTGACCGGACCGGGGTTGCCCTCGAGCGTCTGGAGCCGGCAGCCCGAGCCGACATCCCAGATGATGATCTTCCTGTCGGACCCGCCGGAGACCAGTCGGTTACCATCGGAGGAGAATGCGACGCAGTTCACCCGGTCTTCGTGAATGGCAAGAGTCCGCAGGCAGGTGCCCCTGGCCGGGTCCCAGATCTTCGCCGTCTTGTCGGCCCCCCCTGAGGCCAGGCGCGTGCCGTCCCTCGAGATCGCCAGACTGCGAACGCCTCCGTCGTGAGCCGTCATCCGCTGCAGCAATCGTCCGCTGGCGACATCGACCACCTCGATCGTTCCGGCCTGGGATCCGGCAAAGGCGGTCTTGCCGTCGGGCGTAACCGCTACGGCCTGGACCGGCCCGTCCTGTGTCTTGAGGGTCTTGTCTGCGGCAGGCTTGTGGTCGGTGTTCTTCCAGACCCTGATTTCACCGGTCTTGTCGCCGGTAACCCCCCATTGGCCATCCGGCGTCATGGCCATGACCAGTGTCGCTGCGTGCGCCGGCGGCCCGGCGGCGATTGCCGTTGCAGGTGCCTCGGCGGGCGGTTTCTCTGGATCGCTGCAGGCCACTACCTTGGCCTGGTGCTCGGCCAGATGCAGGTGGAAGATGCCAGCCGGATTCAGGCCCTTCGTCAGGACGGTGGCTGCGGTCGAAAGGTAGAACAAGATGAAGATGGGATGGAAGAAGCACTCCCGGAAGTAGAGCCGCACCTGGTCCGTGGTCCGCGTCTTCTCCGTAACGTCCTCTACACGCGGGTACTCGCCTTCCTTCACGAACAGGCACACCAGGCCCAACCCGACCACGTACAGGATGGCCAGGCCTACGTGGATCGTCTTGATGTGTGTCAGCTGGTACGGCACGATGTACATGTTCGTCAGGATGCCGCTGGCCGTGCCGACCATGCTGCCGACCCCCTTGAACCGGCCGATGAACTGGCGCGGCATCACATCGGGCAACAGGTAGTAGAAGACGGTGCCGACGAACTCATTGAAGAACGAGTAGCCAATCGTCAGAAACCCGATCAGTCCGAGCGCCACCGCAAACGAGTTGAACGTACCCGCTTCAGGGAAGGTGACCTTGCAGTACCGGATGATGTCATCGGAAAAGCCGATTACGGCCGCAAACCCCGCCAGGAACGGCGCCGTGAACAGCATATAAGGAATTCGCCGGCCCCAGCGGCTGCGCGTCCGGTCAGACTTGAAACTGATGATCGGGGTCATGAACGTGCCGATGATCATCGGGATGACGTTGAACAGGACGTTGACCATGAGGTTGCTGACGTGAAAGTTGTCCTGCAGGTAGAGATTCAGGATCGTGTAGCCGCCCTGGGTCTCAAACAGATTGAAACAGATCTCTCCCCAGATCATCCAGCCGAACAGGGCAATCAGACTGAATTTGGTGTACTGCAAAGTGCCACAACGATAGCGTTCCATCTCGGCGGCGGCATCGACCGCCTTCTCCGGCCCGTTCTGACTTGCGCTCATGCCAACCGACCTCCCCTTGCCGACGGCATCGCGGCAAGATGCCCGAATACTTTCGACGCTGGGGCGGCGGATGTCCATAGCCGCCAGCGCAAAAACATGTGGCTTGCAGCGAAAGATGCGATGTGGGCATCTATGGAAGTGACGTGTCGGAAACCACGGCGATTTGGGCGAGAGCTTGCAGATCCTTCGGAAGAAGATGTGTGACCGCTGCCGATTCCGCAACGCAGAGGCTTGCAGGCCCCGAAGCCTGGCGAGCTCCGGAAAGATCACGCCGCAACGATATGCCGATCATATCCATGCGCCCACAAACTCCCGGAGCACCCGCCTGAATGAGGCCGGTTCACGGCAGCGGAAGGGTTGCCTGTGCGAGAGAGACTCGGGGCATGCAAGAATTGCCTGAACGAGGCAGGGTTCTCATCAACGCGAGAATCGCCTGAGGTATCAGTCCGAGTATCGCTCCAGCATGCTCCTGCACACCTGCCGGACGCGATCTCGCAATTCATGCGGCTTTTCCACGACCACCTGGTCGCCGTAGCCCATGATCCACGAGCTGATTCTCGCATAGGCCATCCACCTCGACCTCGAAGATCAACGAACCATCAGACATTCGCTGGGTCTGCTGCGTCTTGTGCCAGACGATCTCCTCGACGTCTCCGGCAACCTCCTGGCTGAAACGCAACCGAATCGGCCAGACCTTACCTTCCGGCCTGATCGACCAGGCCTTGCCGAGATACGAGTCCAGGGAAAAACTGACGGGCTCGGGGAAGCTGGCCTCCTGCAATTCGGCCGCCAGGATGCGGTCGAGATTGAGCGTCCGCACCTGCCTGTACTCCTCAAGGTAGGCAACCAGGTACCACATGCGGTCCAGCATGACCAGCACGTACGGACGAGCCAGCAGCCGGGTCTCTCGCTTCTCCGCGCACAGGTCATACGCCAAGTCTGACCTTGCGACGATTGGCAGTCTGCCTCCTGCAGCGTCTGGAAGATCTGGCGAGTCGTGACGGTGTCCATTGACGCCGCCCAGCGGATGTCCACCACCGCCCCCAGGCGAGCGCACATATTCCGTAGGCCCAGCGGCAGCGATTGTGTCACCTTCTCAGCCGCACGCAATGCCTCACTTGATAGCGGAAAAGCCCTGGAGCTGACGATCTTGGCGGCGGCAATGTGCAGGGCCAGGGCCTCCGTCGAGCTCAGGTTTAGCGAGGGCGGAAAGTACCGCTCGCTGATCCGGTAGCCCCGCCGCTGGGAGTCGTAGGAACACGGGATGCCGGACTGGGCCAGCATGTCCAGGTCGCGGAAGACGGTCCTGCGAGAGATCCTCATCCGGCTCACAAGGTCGTCGATGCTGAAAGCATCTCCCGATCGCATCGTGTTGATCAGCTGGAGAATCCTCGAGACCCGCGAGCCCCCTGCCACAGTCCCCGCACGTGTCGTGCTGTGACCGTTGCTCCCGGCCGCGCGCCCTTGCGAGGACTCCGCGGGGTTGTTCCCGGCAGCCAGTGCATCCTCGCCCACAGAACGGGCCGAAGCCGTCCTAGCCTGACGCCGGTCCAGAACTTGATTCGCACCCATGAAAATAGCCTCGCGACCTCTGCCGATAGATAGGCATCCAGTAGTCAGGACACGGCACTTGCCGTAAACGTTACACGCGTCTTACAAGTACGTAACGCCTTGAAAATCGGTCAGATACAGCAAGGCGTCCCGGCTGCCAGCGAGGCCGCCGAGACGCCTTGGGAGGGGAGGTCAGTCATCTGTATGGGCTATTTCCTTTACATGCTATTCCGGGAGAACCTACCTATGCAGGTCTTCTGCAAACTGTGACACAGCCAAGAGGAGGGTTGTTACAGGACATGCAGCAGTTTCGGAAAGGATTTCGGCAGGCGCAAACAGTCTCTACGTGAAAGTGACATCATTGGCAAACTGCATCGCCTGCGGATTGACCTCCAGGGCCTCGCAGACGTCCGTAATGGCGCGATCGGCCACGGCACGGTAGTAGTCGCACGCCTGCGCCCTGACAGCCGCATCCATCTTCCCATCCTTCATCACCACCACGACACACCCAGCCAGGCACATGGCCACGCACCAGCAGGAACAGCACTCCTGCTTGCCCAGATCCACGAAGCCCCGCAACAGGTCGGCCACTCTGGCTGCACTGACGCCATCGCTGACATTGCCGATACAGAACGACTCGGTCTCCTGCACCCGCTCACAGGGATAGTAGGAACCGTCCGTGTTGACGAACAGCCGACGAACGCCGGGCACACACATCGGCAATGGACTCAGCCGCTCCGGAAGCAGCGGATCCTCCGGGCTCGCATACCCGCGCTTGTAGAAGAACAGCGCTTCCTTCTCGAACAACGCCCGCTGGACCCACAGAGATGGCTTTCCCCGATCACGACCCCACGTACCATCGCACAGGTTGCGAACGAACTTCTCGTGCAGGGCTTCGCTGCCTTCGATCCTGCGCTGGTCGGCGGGCATGCAGTCCGGGTAGGTCGTATCCAGGTTGGAGACATATGCTAACGAGAACGCCATGCCAGGCTGGAACAGGTCGCAGGACCCGAAAAACTTCTCGACCTCCAGAAGGTTGGTTGGAGGTGTAACCACCGCGTGAAAACCCAGTCGGCCGTTTTCGCTGTATTCCGGGTGCTTGTCCAGGAAGGCCCTGAGATTGTCCATCACCAGGCGCCAGGTCGGCGACCCGTCGTTGCGGCGGCGGCACCGGTCGTGAATGTGCTCGGGACCGTCCAGGCTGACGTTCATGCGGAACTGGTGCTCTGCCAGGAAGTCCGCCACGTCCCCCCGCAAGAGCGAACCGTTGGTCGTCATGGCGAAGTCGATGTCCGCCCGCTTGCGGTCCTGCCGTACGTAATCAACGCACCGTCGCAACAGAGGCATGGCCAGGAGCGGCTCGCCACCGTAGAAGCGGATCGACCGAGGGTCTTCCGTCCGGCTGCTATGGGCAAGGAATTCATCGATCGCCGGCCGGGCCACATCCCAGGACATCATTTCCGGCGAGTGGACACGACAATGCGCGTAGGCCCCGCCATACACACAGTAAGAACACCGGAAATTGCACTGCTCCGTGGGAACAAGGGTCACGGAGTTACGACGGTCCGCCAGTTCTTGAGCAATCGATCTCTCGCTGTATGCGCAGACCACCTCTTTGGGCCGGCTCGGGGACAGCAGGCCCTTGGCTTGCGCAGCCAGGATGACATCAAGCGCATCGGATATTACGGACGGGTGGTAGCGGTCGCTGTACCTGGCAACCAGATCGGCCCTGGGTAGTACGCCTGCCTCGTCGACGATATCCCACACCGCCAGCGGAACACCAAGCATTCGCGAAGTGTTCACATCGAGCAGGTACCGATGCTGCTTCGTGCGGACCTTGTGCACGAACGGGGCGCGGACCTCCAAATGGTCCGCGCCATCCAGAGCTCGCCGCCCACGATGCACAGGAACACCCATCCGCCCGGCACCCGTCACTCATCACAAGGGGCCCTCAACCCAAGACCGATCAGACCTTGGCCCCGCATGCAACAATCAGGCCGGAAATGGGTCCAACCCGCAACATGGGCTCGTCCCGCCTCTCCGGCGCAACCGGGACCAAGGCCAGTCCCCGCCTGCCGATCAGCCGGGCGGCGGCAGCGGCGAAGGGCCAGGGTTGTTGTAGCTTCCGGTATACTGAGTGACACTGTCATTGCACGTGCAGGTGCAACGGCAATGGCGCTCGTCACTGGAGGCGACCAAGCCCTCTCCATCCACGAGGAGTCGCCGCCACACCCGCTGCACATCCTGCCCGAACTCCACCTCTTCAATCACGCATGTGGTCATAGCCCGACCTCTCCTCTGAACGTTGTCCAGCTGTCATTGGTTGGATACTGCCGGCGGGAGCGCTCCCGCCGCAACGTACGCATCACGACCTCGCCGCTGCCCGACCGCGAGCATCGGCTCATAGGACCTGCCGCCACCCGTAGGCCCATGGAACGACGGGAGACGCCGTCCGTATATGTAATCGTGGGGATAATCCATGCCGTTCTGACTGTAGATCATGAACTTGCAACCATCACCTGTCTTCAGGGCGCCCACGACGCCATTCAAGTACTGCCTGTCGTTGTCGCCGTTGGGTCCGCCACCGGCAGCAATACCCCACTCCAGGGCCTCCGCAGCCCTGGCAGGGTCCTGTCGGCTGAACAAGTAGGCATAGTCAGCCGTCCGTGCGAAGTCCGCCCAGGTGAAGGGGCGCCCGTGCTCGACCTCGTCGCGGGTCCGGGCGTAATCGCCCGCCCGCAACTTCTGCAACCTCGACCACAAGTCCTGATCCACCGCGAACGTCTTGGTTTCAGGGTCATAGCAGCCAATGGGAGAGGCCGCCAGAAGGACCCGGACCAGGTCATCCGATACCGCCAGGTTGCCTGGCTCCCTCTCATGGGCGGCCTCAGCCAGCACGAGGGCCTTGAAGACCTCTCGGTATCCCTCGGCCTGCAACGGACCCTCTTCTTCCCAGAAGGCTCGCTCCAGCCGGGCCGCCTCCTGCCGCAACTGCTCGACCGTCGCCTTCTCCAGGTCGATCGCCGCAGCCAGCTCCTGCCGGAGCCTCGTCCCGCATGGCCTGGTACTTCGGCCAGGTCCGGGTCACGGCATCTATGGCCATGAACATCCTTCTGGACCGGGCCTCTGCGGCGGCCATCAAGGCCTGGTCCTTGTCAACCCCGGAAACGACCTGCGTCTCCAGGGCCTTCAGGACATCGCCCTCGGCATTTGCACGGACCGGCCGGCTTCCTGCGGCATGGGGGATACCTTCGGCAGCCGGCCGCGTCTGCACCGAATGACCGCCCATGGACAAGGTATCGGGAGCAGCTGCGGTTGACACATGGACTCGATTGGTTGGGGGGGGTGATGACCGAAAGAGACAGACAGAGAGCGTAGTCTGCGAGGCATCCGCCAAGACCGACAAGCAACAGTTTCACTTTTCCTGTCGCCGCCATGTCGGAAATAACTCCAACAACGCCATACGGTTACAACGCGCCCAATAGACACATCCGCGCTTACTGTCAGAGATGCCCGCGATACGCCCTCCGTAGCGGCCTAACCGCTTGTCCTGTCGCGGCCTACAACAACTCAATAGACTACACGTCCAGGAGTATCCTGTCAATCGCAGTGCCAGCGGCTGTCACTGCCCATAGCTGGGAGCCTGATCTGCGGGGACATTGCGCCAGCCGAGGTCGCCATCCACCACGCAACACGTCGTTCCGTCCTCGTTCTTCCACCAGCACAACGGCTTGCCGGCCTCTCCCAGCCTCATGCCATCGCCCGCATAGTGCCAGTTGTCCAGGGCCTTCTGCGTCTGGGCGAAGTACGAGCCCCTCACAATCACGTTGGCCATCCGCACGGCACGGTCGTACTCCTGTTCAGCCGGGCCATCCTTGCGGAACCTTTCGATCAGCTTGGGCCTTGCCTCCAGAAGCATGTTGATATCGTCCGGGAACGCCCCATTCGACATTTCGGCCCAGAATCGCAAAGACTCGATCAGCGCCTGCCGGTCCTCAGGAGGATCGCCCCAATCGATCTCCTCCACCTGGTAACCATCTGGGGCCGTCATACGGAAGGAGGCTTCGTCGAGAGGGATACCCCAGGCGAAACCAGTCAGAAAACTGGTCTGAACCTGGGAAACCGTCCCGGGTCCCGTCAGAGCGCAGCCCGACATGATAGTGGCCGCACCGGACTTCTCCTCACGGAAATCGTCCAGGGACAGGACAATCATGGGGGTCCTGACGTCCCTGTCAAGACAAGGACTTACGACATGTTCCACCTGCACTGGCAGGTTCGTCTGCGGGTCCGCCCAAACTGTATAGTGGTCAAACGGGAGATCCACGGTAAAAACGTTGGTTGCCGTGCCGTTCAGATCCTTGTGTCCGACGAACCGTCCGTCGGCCTTGTGGAGCGTCTGGATCCACTCGATGTAGTTGGCCAGGTGCTCCCTGTCGCGCTGCGTCCCGTGTGTCAGAGTTGCCGCCTTTCGCCCGGGGAGAGTCATGAGTTCCTGACCCCGAACGAAATCGGACACGATAACAGACCCATCCGGACATTCCCGCCGCAGATGCCCCGGGTCCATGGCCTGCTCCCGGTACACCTGTGGCTTGCCGCCCTCAATCTGGAATGTCCTCGTGTACGTGACCGACCGCACCTTTGCCAGTTGATGCACGACATCCGCGAACGTCACAGACGACCACGGCGACCTGCCACCAAAGCGGTCGACCAGGGCCGCCGTGGCAACAAGTGCAGCCGCAACGGCCGTCCAGGCCACCAGCCCACGCCATCTTCCCTGGCGCCGAACCGGCCGTTCCTGACGCGCAGCACCAATCGGCACGGCCACCCCGCCGGGGGCACGTGTCGGCTGGAGGTGAGTACGTCCGGTGGCCTTGTCAGCCGCCCGCATCCTGCCACAGGTCCGCCGGATAAACTCCTCTTCCCGGACCAGCTCCTGGTAGAGACCCAGACAGCCCTGGCAGGACTCCAGGTGCCGACGCAGTTCCAGCTCTTCAGCCTGGGTCGATCTCGCCCATCGCGAGAGAGACGATCGCTTTGTATTGGACTTCGCACGGACCCCGGCTCATGCCCGGTCCTCCTTGAGAAGCTCGTGCAACATGCAGCGTCCACGACTCAGGCGAACGCGCACGGCACCCTCACTGATGCCCAAGGCCTCGGCGACTCCAGCACAGCTCCTCTCATCCAGGTAAAACAGACTGATCGTCTCCCGGTACTCCAGGGGAAGCTTGGCCAGAGCGGCCTGCAGCCGCTCGATATCCGGATCCTGCTCCCGCGCTGGGGCGGGAACCTCATCCGGCAGGGCCTCGGCGCTCTTCCTGCGATGGTAATGATTGATGGACAGCCGTCGCGCAATCTGCAGCAGCCACTGACGGACGGCCCGTGGCTCACGCAGATCCCCAATACTCCGGCTCGCCTTCAGCAGAGTCTCCTGCATCAGGTCCTCTGCATCATGCATGTTCCGTGTATATGCAAAACACACGGCAAACACTGCCGAGGTATTGCTCTGTACCACGGACTCAAGAGAAGGCGCCGGATCCGTGTCTGGGACGCGATCGGCACTCATGCAGGAATCCCACTCAACACAGCCAATCGGCCTCTCAATAAACTAGACACATGACACAGTGTTCGGTTACGGCACTCTCGCAGAAAAATCACCGGACCGCCGATTGCGAAGCCGCAGTCTGCGGCCGCCGTCCTGCTTTCCCCAACCGCCGCCCGCTGCACCGTCAGCCACTCCAGCCACTCGGGGCGATGCTCCATCTTCACGGCCTGTTCCAGTAACTCCTGCGCCTGCCTGGGATTACGATCCAGCCGCATGTAGGCCTGCGCCAGCTGCTCAACAGCAGGCAGGAAATCCGGGGCCCTGGCCAGGGCCAACTCGTACTGCCGGGCCGCCTCCTCCCAACGACCGGTCTGCTCCATCAGCCGGCCCAGGTTGTAGTACGGCAAGGCCGAGGCCGGTTCGAGTTTCGACGCCTCCTGAAGGGCGTGGGCGGCATCGTAGTACTTACGCTGCTGCAGATAGAGAACACCCAGGTTGTTCTGGGCCGCGAAACTGAACGGGTCCTTGGCCAAGGCCTGATCCAGCAAGGTCCGGGCCTCCTTGAACTTGCCGGTGTCGATCTTGTCGCCGGCCTGCCTTGCCAGCACCAGGGCCTCGCCCCTGCGCTGCAGCAGGTCAGCCCGCATCTGCTGGATCCGCTCCTGCTCGGTCGGCACGTGCGGCTGCGGCGCGCAGCCGCACAGAAAGGCGACCGCCGCAACGGCCAAGGCCGCAACTCCTTGACTACGATGCTTTACTCCGCCGGCTGTGAAGCGGAGGCCGAGGTCGGCGAAGGTGTACCACTGTCCCATGGTCCAAGAATCTCCAAGTTACTGATGGTGGCCGGGGGGTTTCGCGGCCACTGGCCGTGGATGTCCGTCTGTGCGACCTGCTGGTCACTGATCAGCTTCAGGTCCAGGAATCGGTCATCCCGCAGGATCTGCGGGCGAAGGAAGAAGTAAAGCGTCACGGCGTGGCCGTTCTTGTTCAGGTCCTGGAACAGGTAGCCAGCCCCTGGGATATCTCCAATCAAAGGTATCTTGTGGCTTGTCTGGGTTTGCTCCTTTCGCCGCAGGCCACCGATGATGATCGTGTAATTGTCGGGCACGGTCACTTCGCTCTGGATCGTGTTGGTATCGCGGGCCGGGGGCAGCGTGCCGCTGGCGGTGACGGTCGGGGCACCGACGAAGGAGTTCAGCCTGCACCTGGTACTCCAGCCGCAGGAAGTTGTTCTCACTGATGTGCGGAATGACCGAGAACTGGATGCCGGCCTGAATGAAACCGCCGAAGCTGGTCGTGGCAACGGTCGAACTGGCATTGACTTGCGTGTAGGGCTCCTCCCTCACGCTGGTGATCTGCCCCTGGGCGTTATCGTTGACCAGGACCTTGGGATAGGACTGGATGGTGGCCTTGCCGGTGGTCTGGAGGGCCTGGAGGATGAACGGAACGTTGTCGGGGCGGAGGACGGCTGCGCCCAGGCCGGGCTGGGCGATGATCGTCCGCTGGCCGGTATTCGGGTCGATGGTCGAGAGGCCGAACGAGGTGAAGAAGATCGTCCCGGTGTCCCCGGAGGTGTGGGGCTGCCAGGACTCCAGCTCGATGCCGAGCGTGAAATCATCGTCGGCGGTCAGCTCCACAAGTACTGCCTCGATGAGCACTTGTGGGCGACGACGGTCGAGCTGGCGGACGATCTGCTCGATGGACTGCTGGTCGGCTGGCGCGGCCCAGACCACGACGGAATTGGTGTCGCGGTTGGCGGCGATGCGGGGCCGCTGCAGCAGGGCGGTGCCGGGGCCGGCAGGTTGGCTGGCTGCTCCCGGCGGGGCACCGGCGCCACCAAAAGCACCTCCCGGGACGCCCGGCGACGCACCGGCTGCGCTGCCCGAAGGCATCCAGCCGCCGCTAGCAGCACCGTTCCAGGCGGCGCCGGGTGCGCGGCGGTAGCGCCGGGCCAGCTTCCGGCCGGCATCTGGCCGGCATAAGCCGGCGTCGGCACGGTCGTAATGCCCGTGACATCCGTCGATCCGAGGCGCGATTGGAAATTGCGACCCCCTGGGGTGGCATTTTCGCCACCGGTCAGGCTGGCCAGGAGGTCTGCCATCTCGTCGGCCTTGGTGTTTTCGAGCATGTAGACGTGGACGCGGCCGGGACCTTCGGGGATGGGGATATCCATGCTGGTAACGAGGGACTCGGCCTGGGCGTGGTCGGCGGGGGTACCGAAGACGGTGACCGCGTTGGTCTGTCTACTGAGGGCGACTTTGCGACCGCGATCCTCCTGGGAATTGGCCCGCTGACTCGCCTGGAGGTTCTCCAAGGCCTCGAAGACCTCCTGGGCGTCGGTATTGCGGACAGGATACGTCTTGATGGTTCGGACCTCGATGGCATCCAGGGCGGTGATGATCTCCTTGATGATCTTACGGTCTTCGGCTGCGCCGACGAGGAGGATGGCGTTGGTACGGACGTCCGCGAAGAGCGCGAACGGGGCGGACACGACCCGCGGGATGCCATCGAAGGAACGCGCCGGGGAGCCGGGTTGCCGCTGGGCGGAGGCAGCCGGGGCAGCCTGACGCGAGGCACCGCCAGTCGCCGGGCCGGCATATTGGGAGACCAGGTTGACCAGTTCCGCGGCATCGCGGTGGACGAGCGTGACGATCTCGACCTGGGCGACGGCTGAGGGTTCATCGAGGGCCGTCACGACTCGTTCGAGTTCCGCCAGGCTGGCCTTGGAATCGAGGAGGATCAGGCGGTTGCCGGTCTCCTGGACGGCCACCTTGCCGTTTCGGGTCAGGAAGGGGGTGATGACCTGGACGACGTTGGCGGCGGAGGCGTGGCGGAGGGGGATCACCTTCTTAGCCAGGCCGAAGGCCTCGGCGTACTCGTCGAAGGTCATGACGTTGATGACGTTCTTGTCCTGGCGGTAGACCAGGCCGCCGGCGGCGACGGCACGGTCGAGCAGTTCGCGGGCGGTGATGTTCTTGGCGGTCAGGCTGACCTTCACCTTGGCGCTCTTGCTGGCGAAGATGCTCCAGCCGCTGTTGTCGCTGACGATCTTGAGGATGTCGGTGATGTCGGCGTCAGGGAACTCGGCCATGTCGATCCGCTGGCCGGGGTCGGCATCCTGCTGGGGACCGCCGAAGAGGGCGCCGGCCAGGTCGCTGGAGGTCTGGGCCGTCGCGAGCGGGGCGAGGATGGCGAGGAGGACGATGGCCAATCTCGCACGGAAGGAGATCGGCATGGCCGCAAACGACGCGGGCATGGCACCCCTCGGAAGGGATACCGCTCCCGTACGGTCGCGGCTCGTTGGGTTGCGCACTACCCGTGTCACTCGCACACCGAACCAAGAACACACTCGATGGAGCATATCACTAGAACCCCAGTACCACCTGTTCGTCGCCCATCTGGAGGCGCACGCCCGCGCGGTCGATCTGCACTACGGCGAACTCGGCCAGTTTGTCGCCGACGGCCACCCGCTTGGGCGACTCGCCCTTGACCTGGATGTAGGCGACCCAGCCCTGGGCCTGCCGGGAGACGCTCCGCAGCTGGAGTTCTTCAACAGATCCTGGGCCGTTGCCTGGGCGGCCGAATTGGAGACCGCCAGGTTCCTGCCCTTGAACAGGACTCGCTGATGCAGGCCAGCCAAGGCCGCCGGGGGCAGCGTCGAGGACCGCGGCAGGGCCAGACCGCGGCCTGCCAATGCCATCGGCTCGGCGGGCGGTTGCACTTCAAGGGGTCGGACGGACTCCCAGAGGACCCAGCCGCCCAGGCACACAGCCATCGCGATCCAGGTCGTGCGCCAGGGACGGGCACGGCAGGCAGCCACGAGCCGGCCACCGGCGGCGCGGGTCCAAGCCTGGAATCCTGCCACGGACGTTTCGGCTGCCATCAGCCACCCTCCCCCGCCGGCTGCTCCAGCAGGACCAGTTCGGAGATCCAGAGCGTAGCGTCCACGCGGCCATCGGCGGTGCCGCCGGTCACCTCGAATCGTTCGACGCGGATGGGCAGTTTGGAGAGGCTGACCTCCTGGAGGAGGCCGGCCAGGCTGCTGAGGGGCCCGCCGACCTCGATCTGGGCGGTGTGCTTCTTGTGGAAGGCCAGGACCTCGGATGGCAGGGCGCGCATCTGGCCGATCCGCAGGGACAGTCCCGAGAACATCTGGCTGAGGGTCTTGAGGAAGAGGCCGAGTTCCTCCTCGGTGCTGCGTTGCTTCTGGAGCTGGTCCTTGAGGCCGGCGAAGTCGCGTTCGACGGCTTCGCGCATCAGGAGGTTGCGCTGCACGGACTGGCGGCGGGTCTGGGCGTCGAGGAGCTGGGCCCGGGCGGCTCGGCGCTCGGCGAGCAGCGGCAGCCACGCCATGCGGCTGATCACCAGGGCGGCGATGGCCACCAGGACCAGGCGAACGAGGCCCCTTTCACGGGTCGAGAGGGTCATGAGGGGCCCTCCCGGCCAGCCTTGCAGGTACAGCGGAACTCCACGACGGACTGCTCGCCGGCCTTGCTCTGCTGGGCGTAGTTGAGCTGGATCTGGGTGAACAGCGGGCTCTTGCGGAGGCACTCCGGGAACTCGAAGGCCAGATGGAGCGAGTCGGCCACACCGTCGATGACCAGGACACCGTCGCCGGCGACAGACAGACTTGTAGAAGAAGATGCCACTGGGGGTCACATCGGCCAGACCAGCCAGGATCCGCAGGGGCTGATCGCGGCGGAAGAGCTGCCTGCGGGCGGCGAGGAGCTGCTCGCGCTTGGCGGCGACCTGGCTGGCCAAGCCGACGTTCGGCGAGATCTCCCGCTCGATGCGGCTGGCCAAGCGCCGCGTGCGGGCGTTGCCGACGGCCAGGGCAACGGAAATGAGCAGTCCGGCGGCCAAGCACAGGCCGACCCAGTGCAGGTCCTGCCGCAGCACCCGGCGGCGCTGCAGGCGGCTGTGATAGGCCGGCGGCACGATGCAGGCCTGCGCCATTTGTGCCGGCTCCGTCCGCTGCAACCAGAGGGCGCCGGCCAATCGGATGGCGGGCACCTGGAGGGCAGCCAGCACATCGGCTGGGGCGGACCACTCGACGGCCTGGAGGTCGACGGGGGAGGCCGGACGCAGCCGGCGGAGGCGATCGCAGACCTGCTGGACCTGCGCCGGGGGCAGGCCGGCAATGTGGACCCGCGGCCGGTGCTGTGCCGCCGGCGAAAGGACCGACAGGCTGGTAAGAATCTCGCGGGCCAGGTCGTCCGCGGTATGTTCCGTGCCGCCGAGCAGGCCCACCCGCGAGGTCCAGGTACCATCGGCGCGGGGGACGATGGACTCCGCCAGCCCGTGCTGGCAGATTATGTAGAGACGGTCGGTGTGGGGGCCTTGCAGGACCTGCAGGCCCGCTGCGCCGGCGAGGGGCGAGGGAACGAGGCCGCAGATCGGGATGGCAGCGCGGTCGAAGGGTTCGCAGGCAGCGGCGACGGCGGCCTGGTCGGCCAGGAAGCAGCGGACGGCTGTCCTGCCGTGATTCGGGTGGCCCAACGTCACGAAGCCGTGCTGTGTGCGGCCGGGTTCGAACGGCGAGAGGACCTCCACTTCGTTGGCGACCATCCGGGCGACCTCGCCTACATCCTCGGTCGGCAGGGTCAGGTCCTTGGCCAGGACTTTGTCAGCCGGGAGGACGAGCAGGAGGGTCGGCCGGGCGCGAGTCCAGAGGTCCCGCCGCCCCGCCACGGCGGCAACGTCGGGCATGTGACAGAATTGGACATGGGTGGAGCCGTCCTTGCAGCCACGGGCACGGCCAGCGAGGAGGGAGCCGTCGTCCAGGGGCACGGCGGCGCAGATATCGCCCCGGCGCAGGGGGGTCGAGGCGGTCCGTGGAGACCCAGTCAGTCAGCAGGGAGGGCGCAGCGGCCTGGGGCGAGGCGGTCGACTGGCTATCCCGGGTCATGAACATACGCACTCCTACCAGCCACTGTACATCCGGACCTGGCAGCCACCTTGCGCGTCGCGTTCCACCAGGACCTCCTGGCGGGCCAGGAGGCGGCCCCGGGCGTCGCGGACGGTCGCGACGATCCGGAAGTCCGATGATGACGTGCACACCAGACCCTGCAGATACGCGTACGCCTGGGAGTCGAGCCCAAGGGCCTGGCAGAAGCCGTCGAACGACGTGAACGGCGGCTGCTGCGAGACGCCCGAGGCCGCGCTCTGCCGCAGGGCGACGACAGCCGCGGCCTTGGACCTGTCGAAGCCGGGCAGCGTCGCCAGCACCTCCTGCGGCGCGGTGTTGACGTTGATCTTGCCATTGCCCGCGCAGGTGAGCAGACTCCAGGGACCGAGATCGAGTTTGCCATCCTGGTTATCGGCGGGCAGGTGCGCCAGGCCATCGTCCTCCCAAGAGTCAAGCAGGCCATTGCCATTGGTGTCCTCGCCGAGGTAGACCTGCGGGGACACGCCCTTGAGCAGGCGGAGTTCCTCCACGATCTGGAGGGGGCGGTTCTTGGCGGTGTAGCCATACTCGGGCGAGTCCTGGTAGTCGCCGGACTCGGCGCCGTCGATGCGGCGGTCGTCGTCGGGGTCGGTCCAGTCAGCCAGCACGGGGGCGAGCCACTTGCCCCAGTCGCCGAGCTGGGCCACCCGGGCAATGTGGTCAGCCGAGGTAACGTTGATCTTGGCATGCTCGTCCTGGACGGCGCAGCAGGGGGCGAGGTCCTTGGCGAGGCCATCGATTTCGTGGGTGAACAGATTGGCGTCGGTCGTATGGCCCAGCAGCGCCCAGGAGGAGTTCAGGCCGGTTCCCCGGGTGGGGTCGGTGTTTGCCAGGGCGTCCAGTCCGCGTTGGACGGATGCGTATGCGAGCCAACGGGCCTGGGCGGCGCGGGTCGTGGTGGTCAGTTCGGACAGCCGCATGCGACACCGGGCAGCCAGGTGCAGGGCGAGCAGCGACAGGCCGGTCAGGACGACCATGACCATGATCAGGACGAAGGCGGGGCGGGAGGAGGATGAGCGTTTTCTCATCGCGCGCCTCCGGCCGGGTCGGCTGGCTTGGTTGCGCGGATGGGGATGACCCAGCGGAATTCCTCGGGGGCAGGGGCGGGGGCCGCGTCGGGGGGGGTGCGAACCGAATGGACCTCCACGGCCAGAGGCAACGTGCGGTTGTCGCTGAATTCGGTCGTCCAGGTGAGCGGATCCGACGGTGATACCTGCGAGGCGAAGCGGAGTTCGAAGGTCGTCACGTCCCAGGCCACGGTGACCCGGTCCCACTCGCCGACGGGGGTCGAGCCCGAGCAGAAACGGGCCAGGCGGACGACCTGGCCGGTGGAGGCGGAGGGAGCCTTGGAGAGTTTGTATTCGACCTCGAGGGGGCGGCCGGCGGGCTGGACGGACAGGAAGTGCATCGTGTCCGGCAGGCCGATCCAGCGGCCGGGCACGCCCTGGCCCTGGAGCACGTAGCTGCCGGTGACGTCCGTTGAGAGGAGTCGCCAGAGGTCGTAGCCGGCCACGGCGGCGGCCATGCGGGAGTCGAGTTGCGATTGGACAAGGCGGCCCTGGCGGAAGGCCTGGAGGGCGGCCAGGAAGATGACGGCGCTGGCGGTCATGGCGATCATGGACTCGATGAGGGTGAGAGCGGGTCTCGTCCGTTTGCGGGTCATGCCTTCCTCAGATCCTCAACAGGGTGGCCAGCGTGACCGATCGCTGCTGATCGCGCTGCTGCCAGTAGACTCGGACCACCACCTGCGCCAGCCGGTCGAAGGGGCTGCCTTCGGTGTCGCAGGTCCACTGGTACCGCTGGTACTGGCCATCGAAGCGGCCCTGCGTGCGGCCAAACTGCTCGACGGGGGCCATGGACAGTTTCGTCATCATGGTGTCAGCGAGCATGAGGGCGACGCGGGTATCGGCGTCCTGCTGGCTGGCGCGGGAGGCCATGGCCAGGACGTTCCAGACCGCGATCACGCCGACGGAGAGGACGGTCAGCGAGACGAGGGTCTCGATGAGGGTGAAGGCGGGGGATCGGCGGGGGTTTCTCAACATGCTAAATCCCCAATCACTCCTCAATGACGGACAGACGCGTGGGACCCACGTACTGGGCCGAGACGCGGGCCTGGTCGGTCGATAACGATATCTTGACGGTCGGGGCGGCGGCATAGGGGTCGAAGACCACCTCGTTGATCGTCTTGCGGCCGTCGGGGTACGTGGCTTCGAACCGCCCCACCTGCACGGTGGCAGGAAGGTCCAGCACACCGTCCCAGGGGGTGACCAGGTCCTGCCACTGGAGGGCGGCCGGGTCGGCGGCTGCCTGGACGCTGTAGCGCTGGAGGTTCGGCGAGTATGTGATGCGGACCTGCAGACCGCTGGCGGCGGCGTATTCCTGGCAGAAGCGGAGTTCGGCGCAGAGGGTCTTGGCGACCTCCCGCAGTTGCAGGACTGGCTATGGACGCCGGCGGTCCGGGGGAGGCTAGCGGCCAGCAGGACTCCCAGGATGCAGACGACGAGCATGAGTTCGATGAGGGTAAAGGCCTTCATGGCGCTGCGGTCACCTTGTCATGGTTAGTGATGTCGTCAGCGGTGCCGAACTGCTTATCGGGGCCGGCACTGGCCAGGTCGTACAGTGACGGGTTGGCGGTGCCAGGATACTGGTAGCGATAGGCGGTACCCCAGGGGTCGACGGGGACCTCGACGGCCTTGAGGTAGGGGCCATGCCAGAGGGTCTGGCCGGCGGGGGCGTTGAGCAGGGCGGCCAGGCCCTGTTCGGTGGTGGGGTAGCGCCAACGTCCTGCTGGTAGAGGTCCAGGGCCAGGCCCAGGGAACCGATGATGTCCTGGCGGGCGGCGGTGACGCGGGCCTGCTGGCTTCGGCCGGAGAACATGGGCACGGCCATGGCGGCGAGGATACCGATGATCAGGACGACCAGGAGGACCTCGATGAGGGTGAAGGCGTAGGGGGGGGAGGCAGAGCGTCTTGGTCGGCGAAGCGGCCTCGAGCCCGACGAGGGGGTGGGACGAGGGTCTGGCACGGGGGCGGTGTTCATGAGTATCAGCTCCACGATAACGACTACAACAACAAAGACACGGCACCGCCTGAAAGCGGTACTCCAAACGCCGGCTGAAGCCGGGACTTTGAACGCCCGGTGCAAGCGCAGGACTCCGAACGACGGCTGAAGCCGGGACTCCGAACGGACCTCACTGCACCAGGGCGTTGCTGCTGAAGATCGGCAGGAGGATCGCGGCGACGATAACGGCCACGATCCCGCCCAGCACGATGATCAGCGTCGGTTCCAGGAGCATCGTCAGGCGCTGGATGGCCCGCTGGCTATCCTCGCGCAGCACGTCGGCGGCGTTGGCGACGAGATCTTCCAGCCGGCCGCTCTCTTCGCCTACGGCGGTCATGCTGACCAGGACCTCCGGAAACACCGTCTGCTTGCGCATGGCTTCGTTGAGGCTGGTGCCCTGGCGTACGGCGTCGGTGACCTGGCGGACCCGGGCGGCCAGGAAGCGGTTGTCCAGGGTCTGCGAGGCGATCTGCAGGGCCTGGACGATCTGGACGCCGCTGCGGGTCAGGGCGGAGAGGGTCTGGCCGAAGACCGCCATCTCCGCCTTGTGCGAGGCGGGCCCGAGGATCGGCAGAATCGAGCTGGCGCGGTGCCAGCGCAGGCGGCCCTGCTCGGTGCGAAGGAGTTGCAGGCAGCCGAGGACGAGCACGGCTGCCGCGATCGCCAGCAGGGGCCACCAGGCGCCCAGGAACGAGGACACGCCGATGAGGATCCGGGTCGGCAGGGGCAGGTCCTTGCCGAACATGGCGAAGAGGGACAGAAATCGCGGGATGACGAAGGTCATCAGGAGCGTCACGACGACCACGGCTGAGACGCACAGGAAGGCCGGGTACATCAGGGCGCTGATGGAGCTGTTCGCGGAACTTGACCTCGGTCTGGAGGTGCTCGGCGAGGCGCATGAGGGCGTCCGGGAGCGTGCCGCCCTCCTCGCCGGCCCGGACGATGCTGGTGTACTGGGGGCTGAAGACCCGGGGGTACTCGGCCATGGCGGCTGAGAGCATTCGCGAGCCTTCCACGCGGACAGCCAGGTCCTCCAGGAGCTGGCCCAGCGCGGGCTTCTCGCACTGGCGGGCCAGGATGCGGAGGGATTGGGTGACGAGCATGCCGGCGGCCAGGAGGTTGGCCAGCTGGCGGGTCAGCAGGGCGACATCGCGGGGTTTGATGCGTCCGAGGCGGCTGGTGGCCAGGCGGTCGCGCCAGTGGCTGCGGGGCTGGTGGGTCTCTACGGAGAGGAGGTAATAGCCCATAGCCTTGAGCTGGTGGAGGGCATGGGGGCGATCGGCGGCGTCGATGACCCCCTGGAGGTCGGCGCCGGACTCGGCCTTGGCGATATATCGAAACTGCGGCATAGTCAGTCCTTGGCCACGCGCCAGACTTCCTCGGGGGTGGTGACGCCCTGGACGACCTTTCGCCAGCCGGCATCGGCCAGGGCGACCATTCCCTTTCGGCAGGCGGCCTGGGCGATGCGGTCGGCGTCGGCCCGCTGCATCACGAGCTCCCGCAGCTCGGAGTCCATCACGAGGACCGACGCAATCGTCGTACGGCCCTGGTAGCCCTGGAAGCGGCAGGCCTTGCAGCCGGCACCGCGGCAGAAGCGGACCTGGCCGGGGTCGGCGCCCTGGCGGCGAATCCGCTCGATCACGTCGGCGCCGGGGTGTATTCGCTACGGCAGGCGGGGCAGATCGTCCGCACGAGCCGCTGGGCGATGATGCCTTCGAGGCTGGAGGCCAGCAGGTAGGGCTCGATGCCCATGTCGAGCATGCGGGGGATCGCGCCTGCCGCGTCGTTGGTGTGCAGCGTGCTGAAGACCAGGTGGCCGGTCAGGGCCGCGCGGATGGCGATCTCGGCGGTCTCGGGGTCGCGGATCTCGCCGATGAGCATGACATCCGGGTCGTGGCGGAACATGCTGCGCAGGCCGCGGGCGAAGGTGAAGTCGATCGTAGGGTTGACCTGCATCTGGCTGATGCCCTGGATGCGGTATTCGATCGGGTCCTCGATGGTCAGGATCTTGATGGCAGGGCGGTTGAGCCGCTCCAGGCAGGTGTAGAGCGTGGTGGTCTTGCCCGAGCCGGTCGGGCCGGTCACCAGGATCATGCCGTGGGGCCTGCCCATGAAGGTCTCGATCAGCCGGGCCTCATCGGCGCTGTAGCCTAGGTCCTGGAGGTTGCCGAAGACGAAGTGGCGGGTCAGGATGCGGATGTTGACCGTCTCGCCGTACGGCGTCGGCAGCAGCGAGATCCGCAGGTCGTACTCCTCGGGTCCGATCTTGAGCTGCGCCCGGCCGTCCTGGGGGAGGCGTTTTTCCGCGATATCGAGGTTGGCGGTGACCTTGATACGGTTAACGATGGCCTCGTGGAGGGCGGCGACGCGGCTGGGGATGGCGGCCTCGGTGAGGATGCCGTCGATGCGATAGCGGACGCGGAGCTGGTTCTCGTAGGGCTCGATGTGCAGGTCGGTGGCGCGCTCGCGGATGGCGTCGACCAGGACCTGGTCGACCAGGCTGCCGACGGAGGAGTCCCAGACCCCGGTGTCGCCGATGACCGTGGCGGTCTCGGCCCGGGCGGACTGGCCGTTCTGATCGCCGCTGGCCATCAGGCTGTCGACGGTAGCGGCGCCGACGCCGTAGTGACGGCGGATGGCCTTCTGGATATTGGCCCGGGTCGCCAGGACGACCTTCACCCGCCGCCGCAGGACCAGGCAGACCTCGTCGAGGCGGGCGACGTTGAAGGGATCGCTGACAGCCAGGACGAGCTGGCCGTCCTCGATGCCGACGGGCATGACGGCGTAGCGAGTGGTCAGGGCGGGGGCAACGGCGCGGACCGCGTCATCCGCGATGGTCTCGGCGGCCAGTTCGGTGTAGGTCAGGCCCATGGCGGCGGCCAGGCGTTGCAGCAGGACGGGTTCGGTGAGTCCGCCGGCAGCGAGCAGGTCATCGATGGACGGGGGCTGACCGGCGCGGCTGCGTTCGATGAGGGAGGCAGCCTGCTCGGGCGCCAGGCCCAGCGAAGGCTCCAGGATCCAGGATTCCAGCGGTGCCAGCAACATGGCTCGCTCCGTGAAAGTTCAGCCGGACGGGGCCGCCCGCAGCCAGGTTGCGGCGGCGCCGTACAGGCTACTGCGGTGGCGGCTGGTTAGCCAGAGATATCCGCCGCCTGGTACAAAGACGATGCGGGACACGCGGAGATCGCGTGCCGGACAGTAATACACGGAAGCAAACAAGATTGCACGGCTGATGACAGATTCCGTCACCACGTTCTCGGTGCCGGCTGCCACGGCTAGCGATAACTTGTTGTAGATTCGATGGTTAGCGATAGTTGAGTACGGGGAGTCGCGGGATCGCCTTTGCTGCTCGCCCGGTTATCCGACTGGAATGCATGCAAATCGCCCTTTCCAAAGCGAGTCTTTCGCGCAGGCGATTCATAGCGGCCGGACCGTTTCGAGGGACGGACGCGTTCGGGGGCTTGGTGTGGTGGTACTACCGCCGGGTGGCGTCGCTGAGCACGCTCAAGGGGCGAACGGGAACCCGGCGGGTGCAGTAGGGTCAGTACTTCCCGAAGTTGTCGATCATGTACAGGAGGTCGATGACATCGACCGCAGCGTCATTGTTGAAGTCGCAGCGGGGGTCGTACGCGGGGTCGCCCGCGTAGGTACCAAACGCGGCGATCAGCCACAGCAGGTCGATTACATCCACGTGACCGTCGGCATTGATATCCCCATACATGGTTGTATTGATAACCGTTGGCGGACCCATGACCGATTCGCAGACTGCCGGCTTGGCGGGCGAGCGCCTTGAAGCGGTACCGGGTGCTGCCCTCCAGGGCCTGCACCTGCACCCCCGGCCATTGATCCAGCGGCAGCCATAGCGGCGTGGCGCCGAGATGACCGTCCAGACCAACGTATAGCCTGGCTCGTTGTCTCGAACAGGGCATGCTCAACCTGCGGACCATTCGGCGACGCGATCGCGCCTACCGTGGCGACCACGCACGATACATCGGTAAACTCGGGCGCACCCGGTGCCTGCGGACCCGTCCAGGTCGTCGCATCGGCGCCGGACGGGAGCGACTCGACGTTGCCGACATAGTCCGTGGCGACGCTGTAGAAGGCATAGGAGTGGCATGGTTCGCCGACGTACAAGGCGGACGTCTGGCTGGTCGTCAGCCACAGATTCATCGGCCCGTCGTCGATCGACACGTACACATCGTATGAGGCGATGCCGCAGCCGCCGGGGTCGTCCTGCCCAGACCACTGGACAGGGAAGGTTTCCGGTGAGTTGGCCGGGAGGGCAGCCACGCTGCTGCTGGGCGGGCCGTTGTCGATCGTGTTAACCACGGCCGGCGTGTCGATCGCCAGATTAAAGTCAAACGCGATGCTGGCCGAATTGTTGATCTGGGCGCCGGTAACCAAGCCGGGCTTTGCACCGACGACATAACCGACGTGCCCCTCTCCTCGGGGGTTCTGGTTGGCCGCGTCATCCGGCGGGAGGAAGCCGGCATACGCGTCTTCCGGCGGCAGCCCCGTGTTCGCATCGACGCACGCAATGAGCCAGGTTGCCTGACCGGACCCGGCATCGAGGTCGGCCACGATCGTCACGATCAGCGGCGTTTCGCCCGTGTGCCAGCCTTGTACACCGTTCCACGTCCAGCCATCAATGGGTAAGCTTGTCTCGTAATGCGTCGACCGCGGCGGCACCGCGATCACAGTCGCCCCGAAGTCCACGTCGCCCAGCTCGAAGCTAGTCCAGTCGAGGTTGGCGCTGAGGGTATCGGTGATTTGCACCTCCCGCGCCGCCGCGCTGGCGCTGGGGTCGTTCTCGAAGTAGATGGTGTATGCCAATGGCTGGTTCAGGAGCACGAACTCGCCGTCCCCGAACCCAACCGGGCCGATCTTGTCGTTGGGGTCTATAGGCCGAACGGTTCTAACGTTCATGATATGACACTGAATGTACTGTAGTATGAGTCTCAAATCGTGCATGACGCTTGGGAATTTGGATGGGTCGGTAAAGAGATTGTCCAGTTCGTCGATATACCCGTCGTAGCAGTTGGGACCGTTATCCGGAAACAGGATCGTACCCTCGATCAGTCCCTTCGCAAGCAGCAGGTTGCTATCGAGGAGGGACAGTAGCCATCCCACTTGGCTTGTGTGCGACTCCCCGAGGATGTTACAGGGAACGCCCCCGCACACGGGCGTATGCCAGAGCGTCCTGTCGGCGACCTTGCCCCATTCGTCACACAAGTCTGGTGTCACCAGGGCAACTGAATGGCTGAAGTCGGTCTTGTATGAAGGTTCCTCGGATGCCGGAAACGCAGCGTCAACTGCGGGGTTCAGGATGAGCGCACTACCCTTTTCGCTGGCGTTCGCAGAGATGTAAGCATTGATCGCGTTGCCGTAGCTCTCACCTATGTAGATCGTATCAGCGTTTGCACACCCTACGGCATTGAGCGCGTCAAAGGCTTTTTGCGCTGCTACCGGAATGTTTGAGGCGGCCTGCCAGGGGTCTAACAAGGGCGAGGTAGCCCCGACCTCCCATACGACCATCACCACCTGTACCTCGGGGCCATACACGGCTTGCAGCTTGTCGGCAAGATCGGTGAAGCGTTTCAGGCTCCCGGAGGACCCATCAGGGATCCACCCGTGGGTCAAGACAATGGTCTTCTTTCCAGAAACAGGCGCGGGATAAATAAAAATGTCCGAACCATCGTAGGCGCCGGGGCGTCCCGGGTCATTTTGACCACCTCTTGGAGCGTGGTCCCACTGCTCTGGGCCTTAAGATAGAGAGCGTACTTGAGCATCCCCTCAAACGATGCCGGTCCACCCCGCATCGAAGACACTTGCGACAGTGTCTGCACGAGCTGGCCTTGCGTCAGCCCGACTCCGGCTGTCGCCGATAGCCACAGTGGGTCCCAATCTGCGTCAGGAATACCGGACGGCCGGACCTGCTGCTCAACACTAGTCCAATCGACGGGGGTATCGTCATCGGCGGCTACGACCCCCAGATCGAAGGTGATCGCCGGGTAGGAGAAGTCCCACGGCTGCTTGCACCCGCGGTAGTAGACGGGGATGCGCCCGCTGTCGCCGGGCTTGAGTATCGCCGGGTCGGGGTCGGAGCCGAGGGCGAGTACCTGCACGGTGTCGGTCAGTCCGGGCGGCGGCGTGCTGGTCCACAGGCCCTGGCCGGCCAGCGACTTGTCCGCCGTCAGGAGGGCGTTCAGGCCCCCGTGGAGCTTGAGTAGCGGGGCGGGCATGGGACCGTCGCCTTCGTTGGAGTACTCGATATAGAGGGTGGAGGCGCCATGGTAGCCCAGGGCGTGGGCAGGACCATCCGGGCAACGAGCTTCGGGACGCCCCCGGCGACGATCTCCAGCCCACCGGCCAGCGTTACCGGACTGCTTCCGGGGCTCGTCACAACCACGTCATACCGCCCGGCGGGCGCATTGGTCAACTGAAACTCCGCCACGAGCGTCCACGGGCTCACCCGCCAAGCCGGCTTGGTCTGGCTCAGCACGATAGTCGGAGTGTCCGATTTGACCAGGCGGACAAGGCTGCCGGCCGTGAACCCGCTCCCGCTGATTTGCAGCGGGGTTTTCGCTGCGGACTGATTCCCTACCCGCGGGATACACACCCGATACGGCCAGCACGTGTGGGTTCGAGCCATTGCCCCTGACGCCCAAAGTGTAACAACGCCCCCCTGCGATGGCTGTGAAGCCGCTGTTGGGTACAGGAACGTCGCCGACGCCGTAGCCAGTGGCCCCCCAACCGACGATCGACCCGTCGACCTTGAGGCCTAGGCAATAAAAGTCACCTGCCGCGACGGCAACAAACCCGCTGTTGGGCGTCGGTACGAAGCTCGCACTCCACCCGTACCCACCACCCCAGCCGACGATAGATCCGTCAGCCTTCAGCCCCAAGTGGTAGCAGGACCCACAGGCAATGGCGACAAAGCCGCTATTGGGGGGTGGGACGTTGCTGCCCATGTCGCCCCAGGCAACGATGGACCCATCGGCCTTGAGGCCCAGGCTATGGTTCCCGCCGGCCGCGACAGCGACAAAGCCGCCACTAGGAGTCGGGACGTTGCACTGCCCGGAGCTGTGGTCACCCCAGGCGACGATGGACCCGTCGCTCTTGAGGCCTAGACTGTGGTAGTCACCTGCGGCTACGGCAACGAACCCGGTGTTAGGCGCTGGGACGTTGCACTGACCTGTGTAGCCTGCATTGCTGTAGCCCGTGTTGCGACCCCAGGCAACTATCGATCCGTCAGCTTTGAGACCCAGGCTGTGCCCCCCGCTCGCCGCGATGGCTACGAAGCCGCTATTGGGGGCCGGAACGTTACACTGCCCGGATTCGTTGTGCCCCCAGGCGACGATGGAGCCGTCGGCCTTCAGGCCCAGATTGTGAAAGTACCTGGCGGCGATCGCGACAAAGCCGCTGTTGGGGGCCGGAACGTTGCACTGACCCCACCCGTTGTCTCCCCAGGCGACGCCATACCCGTTTGCCTTAAGGCCCAGACCGTGAGAGGACCCGGCAGCGATGGCGACAAAGCCGGTGTTTGGGACCGCGACGTTAGACTGCCCGGCGCCATTGGCCCCCCAGGCGACCACGGACCCGTCGGCCTTGAGACCTAGGCTAAAGAGGGCCCCCCGTAGGATACGGACCGCCGCCCGCGATGGCAACGAAGCCGCTGTTGGGCGCTGGTACATTGCACTGCCCGGATTCATTGCGGCCCCAGGCAACGATGGACCCGTCCGCCTTCAAAGCCAGACTGTGGTCCCCGCCGCCCGCGATTGCGACGAAGCCGCTGTTGGGGGCCGGGACGTTGCACTGACCCCAGTTGTTGTATCCCCAGGCGACGATGGACCCGTCCCTCTTCAGCCCAAGGCTGTGCCAGTGCCAGCCGCAACACCCGCAAATCCACTGTTGGGAGCCGGGATGTTGCACGCGCCAGGGTCGCCCCAGGCTACGATGGAGCCGTCGCCCTTCAGGCCAAGGCCGTGCCAGTCGCCTGTGGCAATAGCGACAAAGCCGCTGTTGGGGGCCGGAACGTTACACTGGCCCTGGCTGTTGTCTCCCCAGGCAACGACGGACCCGTCACTCTTCAGCCCAAGATTCTGGCAGCCCTGCGCGGCAATGGCGACAAACCCGCTGTTGGGGGCCGGGACCTCGCACACGCCATCGCCGTAGTAATCGCAACCCCACGCAACGATGGTGCCATTACCCTGAAGCCCGAGAGTGTGGGTGTTGCCGCCGGCGATCGAGACAAGGTCTGCATTGGTCGTGTCTGGACTGACTATCAACCCCCACCCGACGATGGAGCCCCCAGTTTGGCCTGACGCGGGGGCCACGATTGCCACGGACACCAGCCACGCACATGCGAACACGAGCCTATACAGGTGCATGCGTCACTCCCTCCTGAAAGGTCCGGGCACGTACAAGCCTCGGGCGGCCTCGGCGACACATTTCGTGCGGTCAAACGTATGCGTCCGTGCATCGATCAAGACTTGGGGCGGGCGTCCGCGGTACCGGTCTGACGTCCGGTGCACTGCCAGCGATGCGTGGTGTGCGGCTTTGAACCGGCGCCTCGCGGCCCAGAAGGTCCGAATGCGCTCTGGTCCTCCACCTACCTTTAGGCTCGAGTATACCCGAAACAGTCGCAACAACACAAGGTCAGAAATCGTCGTACAACCGGGTACCTTGACTGAGTGCCATACGCATGACACCGCAGCGCCATCACGGTCGATTCAGCAGGTACAGCGCGGCCCAGGTTGCCAGGGCGGCGTAAACGCCGGCGAAGAGGTCGTCGGTGAGGATGCCGACGCCGGCGGGGAGGGACTCGGCCTGGCGGGCGGGCGGGGGTTTGATCACGTCGAAGACACGGAAGCAGAAGAAGGCGATGATCGCGCCGATCACCTGCATGCGGCCGGGGGGCACGAAGGCCACCGGCAGGAGGGAGACCCACTGGCCGGCGAACTCGTCGATGACGACGCAGCCAGGGTCTTTCTTTTTCCACAGGTCGATGGCATAGGGGCCGAAGGCGACGCAGATGGCGGAGGCGGCGGCGATGGCGACGGCGGTGGCGATGACGAGCCGCCAGGGGTCGTGGCCCGAGGGGTTCAGCAACACCGCGCCCGCGAGCCAGAGGGCGGCTGCGGCGAGGGAGCCCCAGGTACCCGGGGCGATGGGCAGGAAGCCGGTTCCGAAGCCTGTCAGCAGAAGTTTTCGCAAGTCAGTCAGCGCCTCCGCCAGCAGGAAGTTCGCCCGGCGGATGTACGCGGCCAGGCTCAGGAACGTCACGAGGACGGCTGTGACGGCGGCGGCCTGTCGGCTGTAGTACCAGGGACCCGTGGTCGTCAGGCCGCCGATCACCAGGCTCAGCAGGATCCAGAGGATGGCGGCTGACTGCACGACCATCTTGAGTTTGCCGTAGAAGGTGGCGCCGAAGGTGCTGCCCTGGCTCTCGCTGATCATCCGCAGGTCGGTCACCAGCAGCTCGCGGATCAGGATGATGACGACCATCCAGGCCTGCACGCCGGTGATGCTCCGGCCGCTGACGGCGAAGTGGTTGCTGGCGAAGAAGACGTAGGTGCCGACGACCAGGACCTTGTCGACGAAAGGGTCGATCACGCGGCCGAAGGTGGTGATGCCGCTGTGTCGCCGTGCGATCTCGCCGTCGATGATGTCGCTGATGCAGGCGAGGATGTACAGGCCGAAGGCGATCCAGAGCAGGTGGCCCTGGGGCTGGCCGGTGCTGGCGTCAAACATCGAGATGACGCCAAAGAAGATACCGGCCAGGACGAGCCGGCTGAGGGTGATCTGGTTGGCCAGGTTCAGGATCATTTTGTTAACGGCAGTTGTCAGTAGTCAGTAGTCAGTTGTCAGTTGTCCGTTGTCCGTTCTCAGTATCTATCTCGCACGGCGCTTGGCGCCCGGGTGGCGGCCGGGGGGCCTGGCTGGAGCGGCCAGCAGGTCGTAGTCGCGGCTGCCGGTGCAGCGGACCTGGAGTCGGTCGCCGGGTCGCAACGGCTGGCGCGACTCCACCAGGGTAACGCTGTCGACGTCGGGGGCCTGGCGGCTGTGCCGGGCGGTGTACCAGCCGGCATCCTTGGCTGGGCCATCGACCACCACGTCGAAGGTCCGGCCCTTGGTCCGGCGGGCGGCCTCGAGGGCGATGGCCTGCTGCGCGAGCATCAGGGCCTCCACCCGCTGCTGCTTGACGGGCTCGGAAATCTGCCCATCGAGGTCGGCAGCCGGGGTGCCGAATTCCCGACTGTACGCGAAAACGCCGACAGCATCAAACCGTTGTTGCCGGACAAACGCAAGTAGCTCATCGAACCGGGCTTCGGTTTCGCCGGGAAAGCCGACGATGAAGGTGGTGCGAATGGCGATGCCGGGGACGGTCTGGCGGAGACGGCCAAGCAGGTCCTCGACCGTTGCCCGATCGGTGCGGCGGCCCATCCGGCGGAGGAGATCATCATTGATGTGTTGGAGGGGGATATCCACGTACTTGGCGACGTTGTCGCAGGCGGCGATGGCCTGGATCACCTCGTTGGTGAACTGGCGGGGGTAGGTGTACATCAGCCGGAGCCAGCGGACGCCGGGGATGTCGTTGAGCTGGCGGAGCAGGCCGGCGAGGCCTTCGGTGTAGCCGATGTCCTGGCCGTAGGTGGTGGTGTCCTGTCCGATAAGAACCAGTTCGCCAGCGCCATCGTTGGCGAGTTCGGCGGCCTCGGCGAGGACCTCGTCGGGCTTCTTGCTGCGGAACGGGCCGCGGATGGACGGGATGGTACAGAAGGTGCACTTCTGGTCGCAGCCCTCGCTGATCCGCACGTAGGCGTAGTGGCGAGGGGTGAGGCGGAGCCGGCCGCGGTCCGACCAGGCGGCGGCTGGGTCGTAGGCGGGCATATCGACGGAGGAGCCCTGGCCGAGGGCCTGCGAGTCGCTCAGATCGTCCTTTCGGGAACGTCCGGTAACCGAGAGGATGGCGTCGCTGACCTTGTTGCGGCCGTGGACGCCGACGATGGCGTCGATGTAGGGGGCTTGCTGGAGCAGGGCGGAGTCATCGCGTTGGACGAGGCAGCCAGCCACGACGATCCGCTTGCGCGGGTCAGCGTCCTTGAGCTGCTTGAGTTCGGCGAGGATGCCCATGGCCTCATCGCGGGCGGCCTGGAGGAAGCCGCAGGTGTTGACGAGGACCACGTCGGCGTCAGCCGGATGGGGGGTCAGTTCGCAGCCTACGTCGGCCAGGCCGGCGAGCATCTTCTCGGAGTCGACGAGGTTCTTGGGGCAGCCGAGGGAGATCATGGCGACGCGGATGGGGGCGAGGGTGGGGGCGCCTGGGTTGCGCTTCGGTGTGCTCCTATGTGTCTTCTTGCCGTGCAACGTCGCACTCCCGGGTATCTGTGCTCTGCAGCGTTAGCAATGTACAAGACCGTGATTGTAGCGAGGTCGCGGGGTGATGGCGATGGGAAAGTGCGCGGATCACAGGGCCGCAGAGAACGGCGCGCTGCGGGAGCGGCACCGCGATCCGGCAGAACGCCTAGGCGGCGAACTCCTTGACGATGATCGTGTCGTTCTGGCCGCCGAAGCCGAAGGAGTTGGACAGGGCGACGCTGACGGGGGCCTTGCGGGCGGTGTTGGGGACGTAGTCCAGGGGGCAATTGGGGTCGGGCTGGGAGTAGTTGATCGTCGGCGGGAATGATGTCGTCGCGGATCGCCAGGACGCAGGTAATGAGCTCGACCGCGCCGGCCGCGGCGATCAGGTGGCCCATCATGCTCTTGGTGCTGCTGACGGGGACCTTCCTGGCGTAGTCGCCGAAGACGTGCTGAATCGCCAGGGACTCGATCTTGTCGTTCTCCTGAGTACCGGTGCCGTGGGCGTTGATGTAGTGAACATCCTGCGGCTGCAGGCCGGCGTCGGCCAGGGCGGCCCGCATCGCGGCGGTGCCGCCGCGGCCATCCTCGTGGATGTCGGTGATGCGGAAGGCGTCGGCGGTGCTGCCGAAGCCAGCGATCTCGGCGAGGATCCTCGCGCCGCGCTTCCTGGCGTGCTCGTATTCCTCGAGGACGACCAGGCCGGCGCCCTCGCCCATGACGAAGCCGTCGCGCGTGCGGTCGAACGGCCGGCTGGCCGTGCGGCAATCATCGTTGCGCGTCGACAGGGCCGTCAGGCGGTTGAAGCCGGTCACGCCCAGCGGGTGGATCATCGTGTGCGCGCCGCCGGAGAGCATCACGTCGGCGTCGCCGCGGCGGATCTGGCAGGTGGCCTCGCCGATGGCCTGCGTGCTGGCGGCGCAGGCGGTCAGGGTGTTGAAGCAGGGGCCTTCCAGGCCGAACAGGCCGGCGATGTGGCCGCTGGCCATGTTGGGTTCCTGCTCCAGCTCCCGCGTCGGGTCGAACTGCTGGCAAGCGATCCGGGTCCACCTGGACATATCCAGCTCGGCCTTGGCGGGATCCCAGGCGCCCAGGGCGACGTTCACGAAATGATCGAAGTCGAAGGGGCCTTCGCCGCAGCCGAGGTAGACACCGGTGCGGGTCTTGTCGAGGGCAGCGAACCGGTCGAGGCCGGCGTGCTGCCAGGCCAGCTTAGCGGCGACCAGGGCGAAGCGGCTGTTGCGGCTGGCATCGCGGTGGCGGTCGTAGTCGGCGCCGAGGAAGGCCTTCAGGTCGAAGTCGCGGACCTGGGCGCTGAAAGTGGTCGGGAAGGTGGAGGCGTCGAAGAGTTCGGTGGGACGAATGGCGGACTCGCCCTTGAGCATGGCCTGCCATACGGATTCGAGGTCGGTGCCCAGGGGGGTGACCCAACCCATACCGGTGATCACTACTCGACGACGCATACAATCTCCTCTACTCGCACTTCTTTAATACCAGGGCGCCGTACTGGCCGCCGCCTAGGGCGTAGCCTACCGTCACCGCGACCTTCACGGGGCGATGGAGGACCTGGCGATTGACGTGGATCGGGCACTGCGGGTCGGGCTGGGTGCAGTTGATCGTCGGGGGGACCTGGCCGGTCTCGATGGCCATCGCGGCGACGGCAGTCTCGATCGCGCCGGAACCCGCGCCGGCCATGCCCATCGCGCCCTTGATGCCGACGACGGGCACCTGGCTGCCGACCACGGCGGCGATGCCCATCGCCTCGCCGAGATCATGCTGGGTCGTGCCGGGGGCGAAGGCGACCACCAGATCGACGTCCTTTGCGGCAAGACCCGCATCGGTGAGGACCCGCTGGATCGACAACTGCACTGCGCGGGCGTGGGCGTTGGGGTCGTTATGGTTGCCGGGGTTGCTGCTGGCGCCGAAGCCGGCCACCTCGGCATACACGCGGGCCTGGCGGGCACGGGCGTGCTCGAAGTACTCGAGGATCAGCAGGCCGCCGCCCTCGGCGATAGCCGTGCCACTGCGGCAGACATCAAACGGCTTGCACGCCGCGTCGGGCTTGTCGTTGGAGTCCGTCGCCACCCGCTTGAGAAGGCTCTGGCGCATCAGGCCCATCGGGTTGACCTTGGACTCGGCACCGCCGCAGATGCACACGTCGGCCGCACCGCGCTGGATCGTCCGCTGGGCCTCGCCGATGGCCAGGTGGCTGCTGGCGTCGCCGCAGGTAATCGTGTTGGACGGCGCCTGGGCGTCGTGGACGATCGTGACGTGGCAGGCCAGCATGTTGGGCAGGTACTTCAACAGCCACAGCGGCGTGAGGTTGTTCATGCCGTCGCGGCCCCACTTCTTCATGCTGAAGGCACCGGCCTCGTCCCGGGCGGTGTAGATCGCGCCGGAGAGTTCCTGGAGGTCGGCGCAGATCAGGCCAGCGCCGATATTGGCGCCGAAGCGTGTGGGGTCGGGGATGGCTGGGGCCTGGGCCTCGCCGCGCTCGATCAGGCACTTGGTGCGGAGGCCGGCGTCCTTGACCGCCTCATAGGCAGCCACGACGGCGATCTCGATATCGCGGGCCATGACCTTGGTGCTCTTGCGGTAGCTCTTGGGGACATAGTCGGCGACCTTGAAGGGCTCCATCTCGCCGGCCACCTGGCTATCGAAGCGGCCGGGGTCGAAGGCCTGGATCCGGCGGACGACGCTGCGGCCGGCCAGGAGTTTGTCCCAGACGTTTCGGACGCCGATGCCCAGCGGACAGGCCAGGCCGATACCGGTTACGACGACACGACGATCTGCCATCAGCCGCCCCTTGCGCCTTGATCGGCTGCGAAACTGTTGAACAACGACATGAACTGCTCGGTGAAGACGAAGTTTTCCTCGGGCAGTTTCAGGCCTTTCTGGTTCTGGTCGGCGTGCGAGAAGACCAGGTCCACCTGGCCGATCACCTGGTCGCCGGAGTACACCGTGCCATTGGTGATGGCGGCGGCGTCATCGACCTGGTCGATGCGGGCCTCGTAGCGGAGCTGCTCGCCGGGCAGGACCGCGCGGTCGAAGGATGCGCGGCGGATCTTGGCGAGCACGACCTTCTCGCGAAAGCCGCGGGCCTGGCCGACGAGGATGCCGGCTGTCTGGGCCATGCCCTCGATGATGAGGCTTGCGGGCATGGCGGGCCGGGCCGCACAGACATCGTGCAGGTGCTCCTCGGCGAGGGTGACGTTCTTGATGGCGACGGCCCGCTTGCCGGGTTCGAACTCAACGAAACGATCTATCCAGATCCAACGCATTTTACGAATGCTTCCGCGACCTTTACACCACCAACGCCAACAGCAACGGATACCCTCGACTTACGTCTCTGGCTCGTGAGCGGAAAGCGTCATTTGGCGCCGTTGATCTTGGAATCGATGTAGTTGACGATGGTGCGGACGGTGAACAGGTTGGGGACCTTGTTGACGTCCGGGTCCTTCTGGAATTCAGTGAAGTCGGCGTGGGGCATGGCCTTTTTGAGCTGGGCCAAGCCGTTGGGAGTCAGCTTGCCGCCGCTGACGTAGTCCGGGTTGTTCAGGACGTTGTCGGGGAACAGCTCGCCGCGCGGGATCTTGATGTTGAACGCCTTCTCGAGGCGGAACACGATGTCGAGGAAATCGATCGACTCGGCCCCGAGGTCGCCGGTGAGGGTCGCGGTCTCGGTCACCTCGTCCTCATCGACACCGAGGGCGTCGACCAGGGTTTCCCGAACACTGCCGAAGATCTCATCCCGGCTCTTGCCCATGCTGTAGGTCTCCTTTGCCTATTGCCACGGCGAACCGCAGTGCCAGCCGGTCCGCCCAAGTTCACCGTCACAGGATACAGGTGGGAACGACCCACCGCACATCGTTGCCCATGCAGCAAGCTGCAAGGGCGTTGGTGAGCAGTGCCCACCCTACACAGCCGCACGCCGGCAAGCACCCGGGCCATCCTACGTGTTGCCGGCTGGCGTGGTCGCCACGGCCAGGTCCGGCGTCAGCAGGGCGAAGCGGGCCTTCGCTTCGGCCACGATGCGATCGTGGATCGCGGCGTCCGCCTGACCGTGCCGCAGCGTGAGCCGGCCCCGCACCATCTCCAGGCCGTTGCAGCGGCCGATACCGTCAAACTCGCTGCGGCCCGGGGCGATCTGCCGGGCTGTTACCTCGATCTCCAGGACCTCGCCAGGCCGGACGAAATTCTTGTACGTCACATTCCGGACCTCGGCCAGCTCCATCGTGCTGTAGGCGAAGTCGTGGGTGGCCTGGAGCAGCCAGCCAGCCGCCTCGGTCATCGCCTCGACCATCAGCACACCGGGCATGACCGGGAAGGTCGGAAAGTGGTCGGCCAAGTACTCCTCGGCCAGCGAGAGGGCCTTACGGGCCACGATCCGCCGGCCGGGCTCGAGCGCCACGATCCGATCCACGAGGACGAACTTCACCTTGATCTCCGAACGGCGTGCCTGCCGCACCACGCCAGCCTTGGACGCCAAGCATGCCCGCCGGTCCTCGCTGAAGTCGGACCTGGCTGGCATGACACCCAGGTATCCGCGCCTCAGACTGCCTGCGAGGCGGCTGGGCAGCCGCGTAAGAAGCGGAATTCTAACGACAGGGCCGGCACAATTCCAGTCGCACGCAGGTCTTTAGGGTCGATGAGGAAGCGGCAGCCCAAGAGCCCTGGTTGGCAAGCACAGCCCTGGTCCGCGGGAACAACGCCGCGTCCACAGGACTGTGGCACCCGGCAATTGCGGAGGAGCAGTCACCCTGGCCCGCGGCTCCGCTGTTGTGTAAGGTCTTAGCGGACCAGGATATCCGGACGTTCGATCGCCCGGCCGTCGAGTTCGACCCGCACGGTCGGCCAGGCACTCGTGGCGGTAATGATCTCGAAGCCGGCGACGGTGACCAGGATCGTATCTTCGCTCTTGGCAGCCACAAGGGACGGATTCCAGGCGTAGGCCTGGTTGGCGATTACACGAGTCGCGTTGCCGGGAGTGGCCCGGCCCTCGCGAGTCCGATAACCAGTCGGCCCGCCCTGGTGGTGGTACTGCCAGCCGTCGGGGAAGCCGGCCTGCTCGTAGGCCTTCCGGGTGGCGGCGAAGATCTCGCCGTAGGTGGTGCCGGGCCGCGTATGGGTCATCATCACGGCGTCGACATGGCAGATCGCCTTCTGGCGGTCGTGCCAGGCGGGGTCGCCCTTGCCAAAGGAGAACAGCCGGGTCGCGGAGGCGATCAGCCCCCCCTGCTCCGCGCAGATGACGGCCATCGCGCGGCGGCGGATGGGGCCGGCCGTCGGGATCGGGTGCGCGCCAGAGGTCGAGGCGGTCATCGCCAGCCACCAGGACGACGTGGGGCTTGAGTTGGCGCGACCACATTGCGCGGCTGACCAGGCCGGCCAGGTCGTATTCGGTGCCGCCGGGGGTGAAGTCGCGGCAGGCCTGTTCGAGGGCCTGGCCGGTATCGCGGCCGATGCGGCGGTATCGCTCCATTTCGCTGTCGAGCAGGACGAGGCGGAGTTTGTCGAGGTCGGCGGGCAGGGGTTGGGCGCGATCGGGCAGGCCTTGGACCCGGACGTCGGCGGCGAACTTTTTGCCAGCCAACAGGTCGGCGAAGGCCTTGGATGTCGCGGCGCCATCCCACCAGTCGCAGGGGACGACGTTGACGCCGGTGTTTTCGAGTTCCTCGCGGGCCAGGCGAGTGGCCTCGATGTTGCTGGTCATGCAGAAGCGCCTTGCCGGGTGACGACGAGGCTGGCGGCGCCGGTGTCGCTGGCGTGGTTGACGTAGTTCTGCCCGCCGGCCGTGTACCAGGCGAAGTTCCAGCGCTGGGTGAGGACGAGGGCGTCCAGGCCGGTGCGGTCCAGGAGGGCAAGGATGGAGGCGTGCTTGGTTTTGACTTCGTCGAGACGATCCATATGGTCATTGTCCGTTGTCAGTAGTCCGTTGTCAGTTGTCCGGAGTCCGTTGCCCGATACCCGGGCGTCTCATTTGCGCAGTAGTCCACGATTCTTGCGATCTCGCTGCGGAGGTCCTTGCGATGGACGATGCGGTCGATGAAGCCGTGCTCGAGCATGAACTCGGCGGTCTGGAAGCCTTCGGGCAGTTCCGCCGGATCGTGTTGGCGATGACCCGCGGACCGGCAAAGCCGACCATCGCGCCGGGCTCGGCGACGATCACGTCGCCCAGGAAGGCGAAGCTGGCCGCCACACCGGCCGTCGTCGGATCGCTCATGACGGTGACGTAGAGCCCGCCGGCATCGCTGAAGCGGCCGATGGTGGCGGAGGTCCTGGCCATCTGCACGAGCGAGATCATGCCCTCCTGCATCCGCGCGCCGCCGGAGGCGGTGACGATGACCAGGGGGAGTTTCTCCTCCATGGCCCGCTCGGTGGCGGCGGTCACCTTTTCGCCGACGACGGAACCCATGGAGGCCATGATGAAGGAGGAGTCCATCACGCCGAGGATGACGGGCCGGCCGCGGATGTGGGCCTTACCGACGATGATGGCCTCCTTCTGGCCGGACTTGTCCTGGGTCTGCTTGATGCGCTCGGGGTACGGGATGCGATCGACGAAGTGGAGGGGGTCGGTAGGCACGAGGTTAGCCAGGAACTCCTCGAAGGTCTCGGGGTCGGCCAGCTGGGCCACGCGGGTGCGGGCATCGACGCGGTAGTGGTGCTGGCACTCGGGACAGACGTGGAGGGCCTCCTCCATGGCCTTGCGGTAGACCATGGCCTCGCACTTGGGGCACCGCATCCAGAGGCCTTCGGGGACATCGACCTTTTTGTTACTCGGCCAAGCGCCGCCGCTCATATACTCTCTCCCCGGGCGCCTATGACAGCCGCCCGTGTGAGCTTAACCACGGAGGCACGGAGACACGGAGGAAGACAAGAGTCAATAGATTCTCGTCCGTCTGGTGTTCATGCCGCGTGGAATCCCAGGCTACCGATCGCCGTGCTTGTGGCTGTTACGATCATCCAACAACGATCAGCAACCAACGGTCCGTTACAACTGACAACAGACCACTGACAACGGACAGCCGTCCTACAACGACTTCCTTCCATCATGATCCGCGTCCGGCAGGATGGTGCTGCCGCGCCTACGACGACGATCTCGGGCTTGTCCCGGCCGGCCCAGTGCTCGGCGAAGGCGGGACTGCGCATCCAGGATTCGACGAGGAACTCGGCCAGGGGCCCGACGACCAGGCCGACCGCGGCGTCCTTGTGTTTTTCGCACACGTGATCGATGCAGCGGACGAGGCGGGCGGTGGCATCGTCCAGCGGCTCACCGTTGGGCGGGATGACCTGGCCGGGCTGCTCGGACAGTTGCTTGTAGGCCTTGGGGGAGCGCTGCTGCAGGTCCCGGGCGGTCAGGCCCTCCCACAGGCCCATGTCGGGCTCGTCGAGACCCTCGAGGACCTTGGCCTTGGCACCCAGGGAGCGGGCCACGACGTCGAGGGTCTCCTTCTCCGCCTGGCCCGTGCCGGTATAGATGACTCGCGGGGCCGCAAGACCCGAGAGCTTGCGGGCACACTCCCGGGCGTCCTGGTATCCCTGGCGGGTCAGGGGCATGTCGGCAGCGCCGGAGAGCCGGCCCTGCTCGGTCCAGAACGTCTTGCCGCAAGGGATCAGCAGTATCCGGGTCATGCCGCGCCTTCTCCGGCCGCCGCTTCAGCCAGGGCCTGCAGGCGGGCGGCCTCGGCGCCAGGGTCGGCCGCATCAAAGACGGCTGAGCCGGCAACGAAGGTATCGGCCCCTGCGCGGGTCACGCGGGCGATGGTCTCGGCATGGATGCCGCCATCGACCTGGAGTCGCTGGTCGGGGCGGAGCTGTGTAGCGATCGCGCGGATCTTCTCAAGCATCGGTTCGATGAACTTCTGGCCGCCGAAGCCGGGCCAGACGGTCATCACCAGGACCATGTCGACCTTGTCGAGGTAGCCGGTGAGGGCCTGGGCGGAGGTACCGGGGTTGAGGGACACGCCGGCGCCGGCGCCAAGTTCGCGGAGGCGGTCGATCACGCGTATGGGCTCGGGGGTTACCTCGGCGTGGAAGGTGACCAGGTCGGCGCCGGCCCGCACGAACGGCTCGGCGAAGAAGAGCGGGTCGGTGATCATCAGATGGACATCCAGCAGCAGGTCGGTGCGTTTGCGTACGCTCTGGACGACCGGCACGCCGATGCTGAGGTTGGGCACGAAGTGGCCGTCCATGACATCCAGGTGCAGGATGCGGACGCCGGCGGCCTCCACCTGGCGGATCTGGTCGCCGAGGCGGGTGAAGTCGGCGGAGAGGATCGACGGCGCGATGCGGAGGCCGGGGCTGCGTAGGGCCTGCAGCCTCCGCGATCGATCGTCGCCGGTCTGGGTCGTACTGTGCATACTGATCCTATTACGGCTCGGGTCAGCGATTGTCCAGGATCGCGATGCCGGGCAGTTCGAGGCCCTCGATGAACTCCAGGGACGCGCCGCCACCGGTGGAGATGTGGCTGACCTTGTCCTTCAGGCCGGCTTCGGCAACGGCGGCTGCGCTATCGCCGCCGCCGATGACACTGACCGCACCCTTCTGGGTGGCATCGGCTACGGCCTTGGCGATGGCGACGGTACCCTCGTCGAAGGGCTTCTTCTCGAAGACGCCCATGGGGCCGTTCCAGAAGATAGTCTTGGCGCGAGCGATGACGTCGGCGAAGCGCTTGCGGGTCTTGGGACCGATGTCCACGCCCTGCTTGTCGTCGGGGATGTCGCCTTCGATGATCTGGTATGGGGCGTTCTCGGCGATCTCGGCGACGGCGACGGTGTCAACCGGCAGGTGCAGCTTGCCGCCGGCCTGGGCCTCGAGGCGCTTGGCTTCGTCGACCTTGTCGAGTTCGACGAGGCTGCCGCCGACTTCCTGGCCGCGTCCCAGGAAGAACGTGTAGGCCATGGCGCCGCCGATGACGATCTCGTCGGCCTTCTTCAGGAGGCTCTCGATGACACCGATCTTGTCGGAAACCTTGGCCCCGCCGAGGATGGCCACGAAGGGCTTCTTGGGGGTGGTCAGGGCGTCGCCGAGGAACTTGAGTTCCTTTTCGATCAGGAAGCCGGCCACGCGTTTGCCGGGGCCCATGATCTCGGGGACGGCCTGCATGCTGGCGTGGGCGCGGTGGCTGGTGCCGAAGGCGTCGTTGACGTAGAGGTCGCCGTAGCCAGCCAGCTCCTTCGCGAAGTCCTTTCCGTTCTTGGTTTCGGCGTCGTAGATTCGGAGGTTCTCGAGCATGAGGACCTGGCCGGGCTGGAGGCCGTCGACCATGGCCTTGACCTCGGGGCCGATGACGTCGGGGGCGAGCCGGACGGGCTTGCCGAGGAGTTCGGCGAGGCGGTCGGCGGCGGGCTTCATGGAGTACTTGGCCTTGTCCTGGAGGCCCTTGGGCCGACCGAGGTGGCTCATGAGGACCAGGCTCTTGGCGCCATGGTCGAGGACGTACTTGATGGTGGGGAGGGCCTCACGGATGCGCTTGTCGTCGGTGACCTTCCCGCCCTCGATGGGGACGTTGAAGTCGACCCGCATCAGAACGCGCTTGCCCTTCACATCGACGTCGGCAATGGTCTTCTTGGCCATACCAAGCTCTCCTGTTTTGGATGTCTGTGCTAGCGAATCCGCCCACGATCGACCGCGACGGTCGCGGCGGCTCCAGTACCCGGGTCCGGCGCCGGCAAAGGCACGGGGGTGCCCGGCCGGGACGATACCAGCCGCATATCTTTGCACGAAACGGGTCGTTTGCCAAGGCGTTAGGGGCGGTCATATGGAAGGCGGCAGGGGCCATCGCCTATAGGCAAGCGGGGGCAAGGCGGCTAGAATGGGCCAGCGAACGGGGCATAGCTCAGCCTGGCTAGAGCGCCTGGTTTGGGTCCAGGAGGTCGTGAGTTCGAATCTCGCTGCCCCGAGTTGACGTAACGTAGGCTGAAGTCGCGAGTAGCGATTACCCGTCCGAAAGACGGTGCGGCCGTAACCTGAGGTTGAAAACGTATCACGTGATACGTTTTCCTGCCACAAGGAGGCCGCGACCGTGAACAAGTCGAAGCTGCCCAAGTACCGCAAGCAGGCAACCCGCAGTGGCCATCGGGCCTTTGTGCCAGCTGGGCGATCGACGTGTCTACCTGGGGACCTATGGAACCCCTGAGAGCCGGGGAGCTGTACCGCCGGAAGGTTGCCGAGTGGTTGGAGGGCGGCCGGCAGGATCTGCCCACCGGCGACCCGCTGCGAGTGACTGAACTGGCGTTCAAGCTCTGGACGTTCGCGGAAGGTTTCTACCGCAAGCCCGATGGCACCCCTACCAGCAGCCTTGACAATGACCGGATGGCCCTGTGCCCGCTCAAGCGGCTGTACGGGTCGATGTTCGTTTCGGAGTTCGGGCCGCTGTGCCTGAAGACCATCCGGGCGGACCTGATCACCGGCGGGCTGGCCCGCAAGACCGTGAACGAGCTGACCGGGCTGATCCGCCGGGTCTTCCGGTGGGGCGTGGGTGAGCGGCTCGTGCCGGCCAGCGTCCACCATGCCCTGCAGGCCGTGGAGGGGCTGCGGCGCGGGCGGAGCGAGGCCCGGGAGACCGACCCGGTGCGGCCGGTACCGGAGCAGGAAATCGAGGCCATCCGCCCCCACGTCAGCCGGCAGGTGTGGGCCCTGGTACAGCTGCAACTGTTGACAGGGGCGAGGCCCGGGGAGCTGCTGGCTCTGCGGCCGGTCGACCTGGATACCAGCGGCAAGGTCTGGACGTACAGGCCCGCGGACCACAAGACGGCCTGGCACGGCCACGGCCGGACGATCTACTTCGGCCCGAAGGCCAGGAGGTCCTGCGGCCCTTCCTGGCTCGCAAGGTGCACGCCTACTGCTTCAGCCCGGCCGAGGCGGAGGCCGAGCGGATGGTGGCCCTGCGGGCCCGCCGCGTGGCCAAGGTCCAGCCGTCCCAGGTAAATCGCAGAAAACCCCGTCCGGAGTGCAAGCCGGGTGATCGCTACACCGATGGCGGCTACCGGCGGGCAATCCAGAGGGGCTGCCTGTTGGCCCATCCGCTGCCGGCCCGGCTGCGGCCCCAGGAGGGCGAGGCGGCGGAAGTCCACCGCAAGCGGATGGCCGGCCCCGACGGCACGGACATGTCCGGGCCTGGTGTCGGCAGCACTGCTGGCACCCGCACCAGCTGCGGCACAACGCGGCGACGCGGCTGCGGCGGGAGTTCGGCATCGACCTGGCACAGACGATCCTGGGGCATCGGCTCGGATCGGCCATCACAGAAATCTACACTGAGGCCAACGTGCAGAAGGCGGTTGAAGTTGTCGGGCAGATCGGGTGTTCAAGGTCGGACGGTTCGGCCGCCGCCACTGCAACTGATCGTGCTCGGCGTGGGCGATCGGGCGGACCGGCAGGCGGATCTGGTGGCGCACCAAGTACTGCAGCAAGGCGTTGATCGTGCCGAGTCGGTCGAACTTCTGGAAGACCAGGCGGATCACTTCCTGGACCTGCTGGTCCGGATCGATCGCCAGTTCGCCCGAGGCCAGACGCACATAGCCCATGGGTGGATGGTTGAACAACTCGCCCCGGCGGGCCTTGTTGAGCCGGCCTTCGTGCATACGCTGGTGCAGCAAATGCAACTCGGCCTCGCTGAGCGTCCCTTTGAGGCCCAACAGCAGCCGGTCATTGTAGTTGCGCGGATCGTACAGGCCATCCTGGTCAGCCAACAGGGTGCCAAACAAGGCGCAGCAGCTCCAGCAACTGATGCCAATCCTTGTTGCAGCGGGCCAGCCGGCTCATCTCGATGCCCAGGATCAATCCCACATGGTCAAGGCTGACTTCGGCCAGCAGGTACTGGAAGCCAGCGCGTCCGTCGACGCTGGTGCCACTGTGGCCCAGATCGTCGTCGATGACCAGGACCCGCTCAGGCGGCCAGCCCCACTGGATGGCCCGTGTCCGCAGGGCATACTGCAGGGCCGTCGACTCGCGATGCTCCAGGACCTGCTGGGGCGTCGACTGCCGCAGGTAAACCGCCGCCAGCCGCTCGAAGTGACGTCCCTGCACCTTCGAGGGGACGGCCACCGACCCCGGCAGGACGACCGGTTCAGTGGCGATCATGGGCCACCTCCTGTTCCGCAGGGGACGGCCGGAGGTGGCGGCGGATCAGTTGTCCCAGAGACTGCAGCGCCTGACGGCGGACTGTCTCGGGCAGCGTACTCCAGAGCTCGTTCGGCGGGACACACCCCGTGGGCTTCGGGGCTGGGGGGGGACTGGCCCATCCGTGGGGGTATACATGGGTCTCCTCCGGAGACACCTTCCCGACGCTTCCGGCACCAGCGTGCCAGCTCCAACAGCGCCGTCACCCCTACTATAGGTTCGCTGTCCGGGGAGATAAAAGTGGTGTCTTGAGGTGTAGTCTGCGTGGTAGACTGAACTATTCTTTCGATTCTTCAAGCAAGTGCTGGGTTGCCGGCACCTGCTCAGCCACGGGGCCAACGGCATCGAGATCCAGGTGTACCTGGCGATCATCGTCTGCCTGCTGATCGCGCTATGGACGGGCCGCAAGCCGACGTTGCGGACGATCGAGATGATCCGGTTCTACTTCATCGGTTGGGCCGAACTGGACGAGTTGGAGGCCCACATCGCCAAGTTGCCGCACCTGCCTGCCTGATCCACGCCGGGCGCAACAGACGCTCGCCGTCGTGGCCCTGGATGCTGCGCCGAATCGGCTGGACTCCACCTCTGCTTGGCTCCCCCCGGCCTGCTGCGATCCTCGCCTTCTTCCCGCCTTTTCTTCACACCGTCTCAAGCAATTGACGTGCCGAACAGGATTGCCTGTGGACTGGTCCCACCTCCTGCGGATATAAAGGCCTCCACGATTGACTCAACCGGAGACCTTCCCATGCCCATGCAGGATATCCGCTATGACCAGTTCTTCCCCGACGTAATGCGGGTGATGACCTCCCGAGGCCTGCTCCTGACCAGCCACGGCCCCGGCGGCCGCGCCAATTCCATGGTCATCGGCTGGGGCCTGGTCGGTTCCGTCTGGGGCCGGCCCGTCTGGACCGTCCTCGTGCGGCCCAGCCGGTACACGTACGAACTCATCGAACAGACGGGCGATTTTACCATCACCGTCCCCGGCCCCGACATGATCAACGCCTGCAAGATCTGCGGGAGCACCTCCGGACGGAATCGCGACAAGCTCGGCGAGGCCGGCCTCCGGACCTCCTCCGCCAGAAAGGTCCGGTCGCCGATCATCGATGGTGGAATCATCCACTACGAATGCCAGGTGCTCCACAAGAACTTCCTGGAACCCGGCGCCCTCACCCAGGAGATCAAGACCGGCTCCTACCCCAACGGCGACTTTCACCGCACCTACTGGGGCCAGATCGTTGCTGCTTATGCCGATACCGATCGTCTGAATGAACTTCGTGCCTGAAACCACGTTGCCGCTGTCGCAGTGATGTCCCCAACCATCAGGAGCCATCCATGCACTGGGAAGAACTGACCGCCGCCGATTTCCCCGAGGCCGTTCGCAAGAGCAGCCGCGTCTGCCTCCTGCCCATCGGCTGCGTCGAGAAGCACGGTGAGCACCTCCCCCTCGGCACCGACTACCTCTACATCAAGTACATGGCTGGTCAGGCCGCCAAGATCGAGCCCGCCGTCGTCTTCCCCCACTACTGGTTCGGACAGATCAACTGCGCCAAGCACTGCCCCGGCACCATCGCGGTCGGCCACGACATGCTCATGAACCTGCTCGAGGCCTGCTCCAACGAGATCGGCCGCAATGGGTTCGACAAGATCATCATCGTCAACGGCCACGGCGGGAACACCCACTTCCTGCGGTTCTTCTGCCAGATCATGCTGGAGACGACCCGCGACTACGTGGTCTTCCTTTACGAGAACCAGCCGATGTCCCCCCAGGTCCAGGCCATGCTGGAGACGACCAACCACGCCCACGCCGATGAGATCGAGACCAGCCGCATGCTCGTCGTCAGCCCCGACACGGTCAAAATGGACAAAGTCAGCAACACCGGCAATCCTCTCGGCCGGATGACCGCCTTCGAAAAGAAACTCTTCACCGGGATCTTCTGGTACGCCGACTATCCCACCCACTATGCCGGCCAGGCCGAATACGCCACGGTCGCAAAGGGCAAGGCCCTCATCCGAGAACGCGCCGAGAAACTCGCCGAGGTAATCCGCCTGGCCAAGACAGACCTGACTCCCGCCCGCCTGCAAGAGGAATTCTACCGCCTGGCCGAGACCCCCACCCCCTCGGCGTAGTCACCAAGTGCTATAAATCAGCAATCGGACACATCTTATATGACACGTACCGCACACCTGCCAGCCGTCCCTGCGGCCCCGAGACCCGGCACGCGCTCTGCCGCGGACAGTGGAGCGGCAAGTCCTGCAAAAAAGGTAGAAGTCGCGGGTAAATTCCCTTGATCTGCAACCCCCCACGATGGTAAAGTAGGGGCAATGAATCTCGGAGTGGAGGTTCATCTCTTTTCGCCAAGAGTGTGTGTCTGACGACCAGTCAGTATCGGTCTATCGAGCGTTGCTGACACGTTCAGTGGTTCGTCACGGCTCTTGCACCCTGTCTGCATGGTTGTACTTACTGCCGACGCTGGCAGCGGCGTTACCCTGCGCCGTTACCTCGAGAGCAGGAGGTCAGTATGACAGGTAGAGTCGTTTGCTTCCGGCCACGGTTGCGAAGGGGCATCGTGCGCACGGAGTGTGGCGACGAGCTGGCGTTCGAGACCAATGGGGACGCCGAAACGATCCAGGGCGACGACCTGGTGGAGTTTGTGTTCGTCGGCCAGGGTACGGAGAGGAAAGCCCAGGTCACTCGCGTACTTGAAGCAGCCGTCAGCCGCTGCGCACAGTTCGAGAAGTTGGTGCACGAACTCTTCGGCACCGTCAACATCGAACGCACTACGTCCAGGTAGTGCCACAGCCGGGATCCTGGATGCGCCGAGCGCATCCGTAGGGACCAGACTGTCACAGTAAGGGAGTTGCTTCGCCGCCTCCGAAGGCTGCGGCCGGTTGTGTACGGCCTTGTGCCGTCGCCATCATGGCGTGCCCAACGGCGGAGCCGTCACTGCTGCCCTCGCCGTTCGCGCCCCCGAAACGTCAGCGAGGGCATTCGTTGCCATTGCCGCTCTGACTGCCGTTTCACGTTGTCACACAGTCATATTGTCACATGGTCAGTCGTTCCTGGACCCTACTTCACAATCAACTCCGCCAGCCTCTTCCGCAGCTGCGAGATCTGCCAGTCCTTCAGCGAACTGAACCGCAGCGCATCCGCGTCGTCCGCCCCGGCGCCCGCCTTGCGACCCGCCTCGATCCGCACCGCCGCCGCCACCATCGCCTGGATCTGCTCCCGCTGTAAGCCTCGCTTTTGGGCCAGGATCGCCATGTACTCGATGATCTGCTCGCCATCGCGGAAGGCCTTGAGCCGCATGTCCCCTACGACCGGTACGCCCAGCCGGGTCCCCGGCACGATCAGCGCGTTGCCGCCGCTCGCCCCGGCATCGTTGTCATCCAGCGCCCGCTCGCCCCCCAGCGTCTGCCACGGCAGATGACCGTTGCTGCCGTGCAGCCACAAGTCCAGCAGCATCACCAGGCTCTGGGTGTTGCTCGCGTTGTCGGCGCTCGCCCCGCCATACGTCATGATCTTCACGCCCGTGTCCTGCTCCAGCAGCCGGCACCGCCGGTAGTTGCCCGGCGAACTGAACCCCCCGATGTACTCCGTGCCCACCGCCCCTGCCAGCACCTTGTCCTGCCAGTTCGGTCGCGAGATATCGCCCCGCGCCTTCCACTGCGACGGGCTGGCCCCCAGGTTGTCGCGCCCCTGGCTCCAGAATCGGCAGAAGAATTGCAGGGCCATCCAGTCATCCCAGTGGTACGGCTCATCCGTCGTCCACCACATGTTCGTGCCGTACTGCGTGCGGTGGGTCTTCTTGCCGCCGTAGAAGCACTGCATCTCGGTCCGATCCCAGCCCTTGGCCTTGAAATGCTCGACAAACTGCCGTTGCACCGCCAGGAAGGCGTCCTTGTACTCCTGGCTGAGCGCGTCACCGATGTACGGCGCCGTCAGCACCTGCTTGGCCAGCGTCTCCGGACCGGCCCCCTTGCCCGGCCACGGCGCCGGGTAGTTGTAGTTCTCCGGCGACAGCGGGGTAGGCCACGAATCCTCGAACGGCAGGTACATCACCTCCAGCGGCACCGGCCCCCGCCGGCTGTCCTTGAACGCCAACCCGTCGAACAGCGGCCCGAACCGCTTGTCGTACTCGTCCCAGACCACCTTGATGTCCTTGCCCTTGCCCTCCAGTTTCGGCCGCGGCACCCAGTAGTTGCACACGCACCGGTTCTGCTGCGCCAGCTGGTAATACGCCGTCGCCTCCCGAGGCACGCTATAGGCGTTCAGCTCCGGCCAGAAGGTCAGCTGGTCGGGAATCTCGAAGTCGTAGACGGTCAATTCGACCGGCAGGCGCACGTCAGCCACCCACGGCGCCTGGCTATCGCTCAGTACACCCCATGCAACGCGGACCAGCCCCTTGTAGATTCCCGCCTTAGCGTCCTTGGGAATATAAACGTCAACATAGATCGATTGGTTTCGCTGGCCCTCCAGCTTCCGCTCCGGGTCCGGCACGGCCAGCAGGCGGTCCTTTGGGGCCATCGGAATGCAGTACGCCGGCTGCCACTTCTTCGACTGGTTGCGTGCATACCAGTTCTTGTACAGTTCGAAGTTCTGAGTACCGATCGTCTCGCCCTTCGGCCCTTCCAGCGGATCGGTTCGGATGCAGACACCCTCGAGTGGCCTTTCTGCCGCATTCTCGATCACCAGCTGGTACGACACGTACTCGCCGCGGGCACCTGCTAACTTGATCGTCCGGCCATCCCAGACCGCGTTCGCCAGGCGATAATCGCCCTTGTCCCCCGCATCGCCGAACATCGCATCCCCGCTGATCGGATCCACCTTGACCAACGGCGGCGCCGCCCAGACCCGCATGTCCCCGGACCGGGGTAGGGTTTCCCCCTTCGCCTGCGGCGGCTCAAACGCCCCGAGCTTCACGTCCTTCGCCAGCGCCGCCGACGCCGTCACGTCCACCTTGACGGGCTTGGAGGATCGGCCACTTGCCGCCACGGCCGCCACTTCCAGCTTGTACTTCCCGCCCGGCTGAAGGTCCTCCAGGTAGACCTCCGTCGCGCCCTTGGCCGCCGGGTGCTTGACCCGCCACCGCTCGACGGGCTGGCCGTTGAGGGTCACCTTGTAGCAGAAGGCGTTCTTGCTCTCGCCGATCGTTACCCGGATCGCCCCGCCGCCCAGGTGCGACCGCTCCGGGGCGGCGGCCGCCTTCACAGCCGGCTTGCCGGGATCGTCCTTGAGCGGCTGGCCCAGTTCCACCTCGATATACGGCTCATTCCCCTTCGACTGGCAGCTGTGGATGAAGTTGTTGACGAACACCAGCGTGCCGCCCTCCATCACCCCCAGCCCGTCGCTGTCGCCCGCTACCAGGGCGTACACGATCTCCGGCGTCAGATCCACCGCGACCCACCCGTTCTCCAGTTTCCGGCACTCTGTCCACATCGTCAGCGTGTTGCCGTTGCCCATGATCGCGTCGACGAACTGCGAGCCCGGCCACGTCCACGGGCGCTTGCTGTTGGAGTCGGCGTACATCCACGTCGCCCCGTCAGCCGGCCCGTAGGACTTGTCCGTATTTCCTTCCACCCAGTCCGCCGCCACGGTCGACACGCGGATATGCCGCAGCGAGTCCTCGCTCGCCCGGTGCAGCCAGAGCGTAGCCTTGACCACCTGCCGCCCCTTGGCCGGCTCTACATCGAACCGGATGGCTGCCATCTCCTGGATGCTCTTGAGCTTGAACCGGTCCGCCTTGCCCGCGCTGCTGTTCCGCTCCGCCGCTTCCGTGTCGCAAAGCCAAATGTCCGCCGTCGCCTTCAGCCGAACCACCTCAGCCGCGCACAACGCCGGCACGCACGAAAGGACCAGCAACGCCCAACCACTCAGCCGCTTCATGGGTAGCTCCTTGAAAGATTCAATTCCATCACCCCTCGCCCGCCCCCCGCCAGCAGCCTCGACAGCGCCTCCCTCACCTGCTGCGTCTGCAACGTATTCCCCAGCGTCGCCACCGCCTGTTCCTGGCCCCGGGCAACCCGGCAGAACGACGCCTGCTCCGCTGCGATCCCGCCCAACCCCGGGAAGTCCTCCGCCCCGATCCCGAAATCCCCCGCGGTCTTTCGCGCAACCACCCGGTTGCCCTCGTGTACCTCCACGAACCCCGGTACGTCCATCATCCCCGGCTGCGGGTACGACACGAACACCGTCCGCTCCCCTGCTCGCACCGTGTAGTGTTCCACCGCCGAAGCCGTATCCGGCGTCATCAGCACATCCACCCGCACCCCCGCCTTCGTCCAGCCGCTCACGAAATCAGCTGATCGCCTGCCCCGCCGGCGCCGCCTCCGCCCGTATCGCCGCGAACTCCCCGCCCGCCAAATACCACGCCGTGTCGATCGCATGCACAGACTGTCGTGGTGAAGTCCGGATCACGACGCCGGTATCGGCTGAACAGCACCGTCACAGACTGCACCGCCTGGCCTGCCATCCACTCCTTCGCCTGACGGATGTACGGTGCGTGCCGCCGGTTGTACGCCACCACGTGCGGCAGCTCCCCAACCACCTCGATCAACCGCCGATGCGCAGCGGTGTCCGGGGCCGGAGGCTTCTCCGTCAGGAACGCTGCGCGACGCTTCGCAACCCGCTCGATCACAGCCGTTGCCACCGGCGGCGGTACCAGCACCAGCACGCCCTCTGGCTGCACATCCTCCAGCATCCGGTCCAGATCGTCGTGCACAGCCGCCCCCTCGCCAGCCGATATCCCCAGCCGCGCCCGCAGCTGTTGCGCGTATGTTGCCGCCAGACTGCCGATCCAGGTCACACACCCCAACCACGGCCGCATCCCCATCCCCGGCCAGCTTTACCAGCGCCGGCAAGTGCATCCGGCTGGACCAGTTCCCGCACCCGATGATCGCAAGACGTACCGGTGACATGGCAGTGAATGTCCCACACGCCCGCCCGTTGTCAAGCCCGCGGCCGGCAGCCCCGCTCACCAGGGTCCGTGACAGTTTAGGCGGGAGTTTTTAGGTATGATAGGGACTGTTCTGCCAAGGATGGCAGGTGTGGCGGTGAATCAAGGAGGAAAACGGTGATGCCAGCACGGACGACACGTCGGGAGGCTCGGGCTCGGATTCTGGCGGCGTTTGAGGCGCAGTTGGACCGGGTGATTCCGGAAGATGAGCAGAATGCCGCTGAAGGGGGCGACGTTTAGCGACTTTGAGGATCAGATCGAAACCTTGGCCCGAGCGGCCTTGCCGGTGGCGTTGGAGGAGCGGGCGGCGTTGGAGCCGAACGCCCGGGTCGAACGGGCGGGGCGCTGCCCGCATTGCGGTTCGAACCGGGTGTACCTGGAAAAGGAGGTGACCCAGCCGGAGGTTCTTTCGGCCCATGGGGAGGTGGTGGTGTACAAGCAACACGCGCGATGCCGGTCCTGTGACGGGTCTTTTTCCCCCTCAGGTACGTGACTGGGCGTTGCCGGCGGAGGTGATGCTGACGCCACGGGCGGCGCGGCGTGTGGCGCGGGAGGGGGTGTTGCAGCCGTTTGATCAGGGGGCTCTGGCGCTGAACGAGGATTGGGGGACGCATCTGGACGGCAAGCAGGTTCAGCGTTGGGCCGAAGCGATGGGGCAGAGGCTGACGCAGGGCCGGGATGCGCAGGTCCGAGCGTACCAGCAGGGGATCCGGCCGGCGTCGGTGGCGAATCCGCCGGAATTGCTGGTGATCGGGATGGACGGGGGACGGGTGCAAACTCGTCAGAAACAGGGAGGAACAGGGAGTCGCTGGCGCGAAGACAAGGTCTGTGCGATCACGTCGTACCTGCCGGGGGACGGGATGCAGGAGCATCCCCCCAAGCCGCTGGTGACGACGTACGTGGCGACGATGGGGGATACGGAGGCCTTCGGCTCATTGGTTCGTCTGGAGGCGGAACGGCGTGGGCTACGCCAGGCGCAAACGGTGCTGGTGATGGGGGACGCGGGCAACTGGATCGATCCGCTGAACGAACGGGAACGGTTGGGCGATGAGCGGATTGTGGACTATTACCATGCCGACGAGCACCTGTATGAGGCCGGGCGGGCCGCGTGGGGCCGGGATACGCCCGAGGCGGAGCAGTTGATCGAGCAATTGGAGGAACATCTCTGGAACGGTCAGCGGGACGAGGTGATTGCGCTTTTGCAGGGCCATGCGGTTCGTCTGGGGCCACCGCAGGCATCGGACGGTCCGGATCATCCTCGTCGGGTACTGGCCCAGAATGTGGGCTACTTCCAGACCCACCGGCGCCATATGGACTACCCGAAGTACCGGGCCAAGGGGTGGCCGATCGGATCGGGGGTCACAGAATCGGCGGTCAAACTGTTCAACAAGCGGGTCAAAGGCACCGAGCAGTTCTGGAACGTACCGCAAGTGGAGTCGATCCTATCGCTGCGGGCCTTGTGGCTTTCGCAAGATGACAGGTGGAGCCGGTACTGGAACAGCCGCCCGGCCTACAGCCGGGCCGCCTAACCTGTCACGGACCCCGCTCACCAGCCCTCACCGGTTCGCACCAGCGACCGCCGCCGGGACGCATCCGTCTTGCCCGCCAGCCCGAGTCCCGCCGGGAGTCTGGCGTTGAACCACGCAGACACGGAGTCACGCAGGACAGCAACAGAGCCGCAGAGTGCTCTCACTTCATCACCTCTTTCTCCATCATGACTTTCTCCGTGTCTCCGTGCCTCCGTGCTTCCCATCAATGTCCCACTGGGAGCATATCGCTGCATCGCTCTTGTTAGCCTCTGGCCCCTTCCACTACAATGCGTCCGGAGGAAGCACCCGTGCCGGCACCTGACGAGCCATCTCGAAGTACCGTTGCACGCCGACGGCCACTCTCTCGTCCACGCCGACCTGCCCTGCGCCAACTGCGGCTACAACCTGCGCGGCCTGGCCCTGACCGCCATCTGCCCCGAATGTGCCTTTCCCGTCCGCAACTCGTACTACCCCGACCTGCCCTACTCCGATCGCGACTACGCCAGCGACGACCACACCATCGCCAACGCCCAGCGGCTCCAGCTGGCCGGCCTGCCCGCGATCGTCCAGGCCCTCGCCTCCGGCGCCATCTACCAGCGCAAGGCCGCTGCCTATGCCCTCACCCAGCTCGGCCCCGCCGCCGCTCCCGCCCTTGACCCGCTGGCAGCCGCCCTCGCCGACCGCAACAGCGACGTCCGCTGGTGGGCCGCCTCCGCCCTCGGCGCGATCGGCCCGGCTGCCCAGCCCGTTGCCGATGCCCTACGAGCCCTGCTGACCGACCCCGACCAGGAAGTCGCCGCCGCCGCCGAAGAGGCCCTCAGAAAGATCCTGCCCTCAGCGAGCCAACAGGATTCCAGACCGGCTGCGGCAGCGGCCGACGCGCCTGGCACCGACGATTACTTCCCCGGGCCGCTGCCCTCCGACCCCCACCTGGCGCCCTGGGCGGCGCCCTTGACGCCAAAACCGCCGCCTGCGCCCCCGCCGGGCGATCCGCACCACCAGGTGATGCCGGCGGCGACGGGTCCGGTACTGGGCCCGGCGCCCCGGGCCCCATCCTGGACGACGTGGGGCGCCGGCAGCACGCAGCTCGCCGCGCCCGGACTCTGCCGCAACAGGAGACACGCGTATGAAGTGGGAGTACAAGACCGTCACGATGGAACCGCACGGCTTCTTCGACGGCAAGGTCGACACCCGCGAGGTCGACGAGGCCCTGAACAAGCTCGGCTGGGAAGGCTGGGAACTGATCGCCGCCTTCGACACCAACAGGAATCAAGGCGCCACCCGCCACATGGTCTTCCTCTTCAAGCGGCAGATGTTCAAGTAACTGGCCCCCGCCGCTCCACCCGTCTATACTTCCTCAGGCCTGGGAGCCGGCGCCCTCCCAGCCGATCCTTTCCACCCATCGGTTCCGGGCCGCCCCTGACAATGCAAAGGAGACGACGCATGGAACTCGACCGTCGCAGTTTCCTCAAGACCGGCATCGCCGCCGCGGGTATCGCCGCATCTGCTCGCCTTCTCGGGTCCACAGCCGCCGCCCAAGACACCTCCCCCGACCAGCCCGCCGCCGGCAGCCGACTCGCTACCCGACCAGCCGCCCTGGTCCTGCCCCTGCTCAAAGGGCCCGACCAGCGCAAGGACGATATGCCCTACCGTCCCCTCGGCCGCACCGGCGAAAAGGTCTCGCTCATCGGCCTGGGCGGCTGGCACCTCGGCGCCGCAAAGGACCTGAAGGAGTGCGCCCGCATCATCGCCTCCGCCGTCGAGCGCAACGTCAACTTTCTCGACAACTGCTGGGACTATCACGACGGCAAGAGTGAGGAGTGGATGGGCACCTCCCTCAAGGAGACCGGCCTCCGCGACAAGGTTTTCCTGATGACCAAGATCGATGGCCGCACCCGCAAGGCCGCCGCCAAACAGATCGATGACTCCCTCCGCCGCCTCAAGACCGACCGCATCGACCTCCTGCAGATCCACGAGGTCATCCGCATGGAGGACCCCGACCGCTGCTTCGCCGATGATGGCGCCGTCCACGCCCTCCAGGACGCCAAACAGGCAGGCAAGATCCGCTTCATCGGCTTTACAGGCCACAAGGACCCGCTCGTACACCTGCGGATGCTCGAGGTAGCCGGCGACCACGGCTTCCGCTTCGATGCCGTCCAGATGCCGCTGAACCTCTTCGACGCTCACTTCCGCAGCTTCGCGATGCAGGTCGTGAACGTCCTCGTCCGGGACGGCATCGCCGTGCTGGGCATGAAGCCCTTCGCCAGCGGGGCGATCCTCAAGACCAACACAGTCCAGCCGATCGAGTGCCTGCACTACCCCATGAACCTGCCGACCAGCACCGTCATCACCGGCATCTCCGACATGCAGCTGCTCGACCAGGCCCTCGAGGCCGCCCGCACCTTCCACCCCATGTCCCGCCAGCAGCTCACCGCCCTGCTCGACAAGACCCGACAGGCGGCCCTGACCGGCCAGTACGAGGCCTTCAAGACCGCCGCCTTCTTCGACGGCACCGCCCACCACCCGGAATGGATGGGTTGAGGATCTGCACATCTCTCTCCCGCTCTACTGTCTACTGCTCTACTTTCTGGCCGCGCAGCGGCCCCGGCCCCGCCGCCGGCGCCACCACCACCTTCGTCCGCCGCTCCAGCCGCACCTTCTTGCCGTACGTTGCCCGTACCGTCACGTCGTATGTACCGCCCTGTGCATATGTATGTGTAACGTTCGGCCCCTGCGCCGTCTGCCCGTCACCCAACGTCCACTCGATGCTCTGGGCCGGCGGATCCGACTTCGCCCACAGTCGCACCGTCAGCGGCGCCCCCGCCCAGCCCGGCTCCCAGCGGGCGATCAGCCACACCTCGCCCCGGCTCACCCCCTCGAAGTACCGGTACGCCAGGTCCGGCACGCGGTGGTGCGCCCCCGGCACCTCGTCAGCCACCACGCTCGCTCCGCGATCCCGCAGCCACCGGATGCAGCTCAGCGCCTGCGACCGCAGCAGGTCCACCGTGCCGTAAGACACCATCACGCGATCGTCGCCGCCCACCTTCCCCTCGATCGGCGCCAGGAACTTCGCGTCGAAATTCCCCTGCCGCACCGCCAGCGCCCGGAAGACCTCCGGGTGCCCCAGCCCCGTCCACAGCACCGCGTAGCTGCCCGCCGACCACCCCGTCAGGAAGACCTTGCCCTCGTCGATGTGATAGCCCGCCCGCACGTGGTTGACCGTCGCCAGGATCGTCTGCTCGTCGCAACGCTGCACCTGGATCTGCTCGTCCACCGTCTTGGGACTCGAGTCGTTCCGCGCCGCCGTCCCCGTCAGCACCGGCGCTGCGATGATCAGCCCCCTCCGCTCCGCCAGGTCCGTCCACTCCTTCACCTGCAGACTTAGCCGAGTCGAACGGCGGCGTGCCGTGGCACGTGACCACGAGCGGCCACGCCCGGTTAGGCGTATACGTGCTCGGCACGTACAGTTCGTACACCTGCCCCGACACCGGCTCTTCCCGCTGCAGCGCCCGCCCCTTGTCGCTGCGGACGATCACCGGGCAGCCGCACAACCCCGGCAGCAGCGCCGCCAACCCTGCCCACAGAATCGCCGCCCGAACCGACCGATACGCCATGGCACGACTACCTCAGCTTCAACCCCACGCTCTCCAGGTACTGCACGAACCCCTGCCGGAACGCCGTCAGGTCTTCCTCCGCCAGCGTCCGCTCCGCCGCTCCCAGCCGCGCCCGCAGCGTGATGCTCCGCATCCCCGCCGGGATCGGGGCGCCCTCGTAGCTGTCCACGAACCACAGCCGCCTCAAGAGCGGATGCGCAAACCGGCCCACCTGCTCGGCAAGCGACGCATACTGCCTCTCCGCCAGGGTCAGCACCGAAAAGTCCAGTTCCACCTCCGGCTGCGCCGGGATCTGCCCCAGCCTCGTCACTGGCGGTTCGAGATCCACCATGCTGTCCAGCCGCAGCTCCGCCAGCACGATCCCCAGCCGCCGCAGGTGCTGGTCGATCCGCACGCTTGCACTCCACCGGCACCACCGTCACCCGTCCGACCACCCGGTCGGCCACCATCACTTCCACCGTCTGCAGCGGGCCCTCCCACGGCAGCACCTTCTCCGCCGGCACCTGCTTGTACTTCACACCCCGCCCCGTCACCTGCTCCAGCCACGTCTCCACGTCCGACTTGACCGCCTTTAGCAGCACATGTTCATCCACTCGCCCCGCCCGCGCCAGCGCCAGATGCCGGTACTGCCGATCATCTGGCCGCCCCGGCTCAAAGACGCTCCCGATCTCGCACAGCCGGATGTCGCTGAAGAAGTGCCGGTTGCGATCGACCATCGCCAACATGGACGGCGCCATCTCCTTGCGGAGCCGCTCCTGGCCTGCCGCCGCCGCGTTCCGCAACTCCAGCGTCTGCCCCGGATCGTAGCCCATCGTCTTGAGCCAGCTGCCGTCGTACCAGATGTCACTGTGCACCTCGCAGTAGCCCCGCCCCTCGCACATCATCGCCAAACTGCGCCCCTGTAGCTGGTGCATCCGGTCCGGCTCCAGCGCCCGCACCGTCACCCGCGGCAGCTGCGGCGGGATGTTGTCGTACCCGACGAACCGCGCCAGCTCCTCCAGGATGTCCGCCTGGATCGAAATGTCCTTCGTCGCCCGGAAACTCGGCACCTTCACCACCATCGTGCCGCTCTTGCCCCGGCTCACCTTGAACTCGATCCGCTCCAGGATCTTCTTCCCCTGCTCGAACGTAACCGGCTGGCCCATGAACCGGCTGGCATACTCCAGGTCCACCTCCACCGTGATCGCCGGCAATCTCGTCGGGTAGCAGTCGCTCAGCCTTCCCGCCAGCCGCATCTTGGGCAGCTCCTTCGCCGCCAGGTAGTGGAACCGCTGGATCCCCAGCACCGTGTACTCCGGGTCCAGCGACTTCTCGAACCGCGCGCTCGCCTCCGTCCGGTGCGACAGGGCCGCCGCCGTCTTGCGGATGCATGCCGGGTCAAAGTTCGCGCTCTCCAGCAGCAACTTCTGCGTCCCCTCGGTCACCTCCGTATCCGCCCCGCCCATGATGCCCGCCAGCGCAATCGACCGCCGGTGCGACTGGATCATCAGCGCACCCGCCGGCATCACCCGCTCCACCGCGTCCAGTGTCCGGAACCGATCGGCTGGCTTTGTCACCGCCACCTCAATCCGGTCCACTTTGTCGCCGTCAAACGCGTGCATCGGCTGGCCCAGGTCCGCCATCACGTAGTTCGTCAAATCCACGATCAGGTTGATCGGCCGCATCCCCACCCGCGCCAGCCGCACCTGCATCCACAGCGGAGACGGCTGCGCCTTCACGCCGGTCATCACCAGCGCCGAGTACCGCCGGCACAGCACCGGGTCGTCGACCTCGATGGGCGTCTCCGGCAAACTCGCATCCTGCAGCTTCGCGATCGGCGTCACCGGGTGCTTCTTGCGCTTCAGCCCCAGCATCGCCGCCAGCTCCCGCGCGATCCCGTAGTGCCCCCACAGGTCCGGCCGGTGCGTCAGCGACTTGTTGTCAATCTCGATAATCCAGTCGTTCAGCACGGCCGGGTCGATCGCCGACCCCACGGCCGTCCGCGGCGGCAGGAACACCGCCTCCCCCTTGACCTCCCCCATCCCCAGTGCTTCCGACGGCGCGATCATCCCCTCGCTCACCCGCCCGGCTACCGTCGCCTCGCCGATCGTCGTCCCCGCCAGCCGCCCCCCGAACGGCGCGTACACCAGGATCTGCCCCGGCCACAGGTTCTTGGCCGCGCTGACCGTCTCGACCTTGCGGTCCTTGAGCCTCAGCTTCACAGCCGTAAGGTTCTCGTCGACCTTCTCGACCGAGAGCACCTTTGCCGCCACGAGTCCCTCGCTGTCGCTGCGGACCTGCTCGATGCCCTCGATCTCAGCCGTGGTCATCGTGAACCGCCCGCCCAGCGACCGCGGGTCCAGGTCCGCCGGCACGTCGATATAATCCCGCAACCAGTTCAGTGAAACTTTCATGATCGTCGTCTACTTATGCTGTGGTCGCCGCAATCGTCGCCCCGGTCACCTTCTCGGCCGGCACGATCCCGCGCAGATCCCCGCTGTTCATCACCCGGATGTCGCGGATGCCGTACTTCATCATCGCCAGCCGCGTCAGCCCCAGCCCGAACGCAAAGCCCGTATACACCGTCGGGTCCACCCCGCCGTACTTCAGCACGTTCGGATGGACCATCCCGCACGGCAGCAGCTCGATCCACCCCGACTGTTTGCACGTCGGGCAGCCCGCCCCGCCGCAGATCTCGCAGCGGATGTCCAGCTCGAAGCCCGGCTCGACGAACGGGAAGTACCCCGGCCGCAGGCGGATCGTTACCTCTCGCTGGAACACCTCCGACAGCAGCAGCTTCATCACCGCGATCAGGTTGGCGATCGAGATGTTCTTGTCGATCAGCAGCCCTTCGAGCTGGAAGAACGTGTTCTCGTGCGAGGGATCGATCGCCTCGTAGCGGAAGCACCGGCCCGGGGCGATGATCCGCAGCGGCGCGCCGTACTTCTCCATCGCCCGCACCTGCACGGCTGATGTCTGCGTCCGCAGCACCTTGCCGTTGCCCAGCCAGAACGTGTCCTGCATGTCCCGCGCCGGGTGCATCGGCGGGATGTTCAACGCCTCGAAGTTGTAATACTCGCTCTCCATCTCCGGCCCGGTCACCACCAGAAACCCCAGCCGGCTGAAGACCTCCTCGATCTGCCGCTGCACCACCGTCACCGGGTGCAGCGACCCCAGCGGCTCCCGCCGCGCCGGGATCGTCGGGTCGTACTGCGCCGCCTTCTGCTGCTCGGCGCTGGCCGCCGCCTGCTCCAGCTGCTTGCGACGCAGGCCGAACAACTCGTCCAACGCATTCTTGGCCTGGTTGGCCGCCTGGCCCACCGCGCCCCGCTGCTCAGCGGGCAGCTTCCCGATCCCGCGGAGGATGTCGTTGAGCGCCCCTGGCGCCCGAGATACCCCGCCTGCACGGCCTGCAGTGCGTCCAGCGTGCCAGCCGCCGCCGCCTCGCTGGCCGCCTTTGCCTGCAGATCGCCGATCTGCGATGCCATGTCCTGCATGCTCATCCGGTCCACCTCCAGAATACGGTAAGATAGGTCCTGTCCCGGCCCTTTGCAAGCCGCTGTCCCAGCCCCTCCCCGCGGAGGGGTGCATCCGCTGATCGGTGGCACTAAGCGGCCCGCTGCAGGGGTCGTGAGGCCCAGAAGCAGTCCCAGGTGCTGTTAAGCCGGTGGGCCACCAGGGCCGCCATCGCAATGGCCCCCGCCTCGCTCCACTGCATCCCGGGCCCCTTGAGCCGCTGGCCCACCACCTGCTTGCAGGTCGACTCCATCATGCCCGAACCGATCACATAGCCCGCCGCCCGGTAGTCCACATAATCCGTGTGCGTCACCCGCGGACGCAGATACCCGATCAGGCCATCCAGCACCGACTGCTCCGTTGCGGGCCGAACTGTCCGGCTGCGTTCCAGGTGCCGCAGCAGCCCGATCCCGCTGGAATCGTGCAGATGTCCCAGGCATTCGTCGACCCAGGCGCTCGCTGCTTTCTCCTGCGGATACAACACCCGGCCCACGGCCCAGACGTGTTCGCTCAGGTGATACCAGTCCAGGATCCGCGTGGCATCCTTGAAGTACAGCTCCGCGACCGTGTTGCACCAGAGGCCGCCATCACTGATAAAGATCACCTCCGCCGCCTGTAGCATTCCACAGCCAACCGCCAGACTCCACAGACTCAGCCCAAACCGTTCGGACGCGTCGCGACCGGTCACAATTCGCTTCTGCCAGCGTCCGCCGGCATCCTGCCAGAAGACCGCCCCGCTCTTCATCTCCTGATATACCAACCGCTTCCGGTTCGGCTGATCCGGGTCCGCCTCCCGATACCGTGTCCGGTACGTAATCCCGTCACAACTGATGTACAACCGCGTCGGGGCTGGCCGTTCCTGATGCACCATCTGCTCACGCTGCACGCTCATCGGCACGGACGCCAACCGATCCAACTCTGCCTGCCGATCCTGTTCGGCCCGCCCCCCGGCCAATTGCATCAGGCCGTCCCACGTGGTGTCGCTGACCCGCACCGCATGCTGAATCCACAGTTCCTCTTGTAGCGGGCCAAAGCCCATGTACGTGGCCATCCGCAATGCCCGACGCGTCAGACTGACGGTCACCTCTCCTGGCGGCAGATCCAGCGTCGCATCCAGCGGAACCACCATCCGACCGGTCTGCGAGCACTGGTACCGGGCTCGCCGGATCACCAGCAGGCCGTTCAGGCCGATCAGCGTCCGCGCCTGGTAGCCTTTGTGCCGCAGTTGCCCGCCGACTTCTGAAAAAGGGGGCGCGGTCCTTCCACGGCATCCACGCTGGCCTGCAGCGTCTCACCGGCAACCGTCTTGCTCAACGCGTGGATCTTCTCCTCCATCTGTTCCAGGGTCCCATCCACCTGCTCGACATGCCGCTTGACCAAACGACCGTTCACTTTCACCGTGATCTCGACCCGCATCGCCAGCCTCCGCGCATCCAAGAAATGCAGGCTACACGCCTGCTGATGCACGTGTTATACAATATCACCCGACAGGGCGCCACTGAAATCGGGATGCACCCCCCGCGGACATCTTCGGGCCCCCGCCGGGAGTGCCGCCGGTGCCGCGAACGATTCACTGCTGACGGCTGGCTGTTGACCTCGTTCAAGGAGATGCTCCCCTACCGGTCACGTTCGTTTCCCTGTTTCCCTGGAACACCTGGCACCCGGATTGCTCCTTCTTGTTCGCTCCGCTAAACTAGTTCTTTCTGTTTCGAAGGAGACTCCCGCAGAACTTCATCTGCAGGAGACGCGGATTGCCTCCAATAGGGAATCCTGCGGCTGAGGGCTCTGTTCGGCCACAGGTGTTGGGAGATAGTCGTGACCAGTACGAGATCAAGTAATACGCTGGATTGGCCCGACCCGGAAGAGTGGTCGTTTCAACCGCCTCGCCGGAATCGGTGGTTCCGCGCCCGAGGCCTGGCTGGAAGCCTTACCGGCATCGGCGGCGCCGTTGTCGTGCTGATCTCGACACCGATGGTCCCGGCTGGCACGTGGCTGGCGCTGGTGCTGCACGTCCTCGGTTGGTTGTTTTTCCTGACCGGCCTGCTCTTGCGGCTCTGGTCGACGCTGTACATCGGTGCCCGCAAGGAATGGACGCTGGTGTCGGAAGGGCCTTACTCGATCTGCCGGAACCCTCTGTACCTGGGCTCGCTGTTGGTCGGGCTGTCGTTCGGCCTGCTGGTGAATTCGCTGGCTTTGGTGGTGATCATGTCTACCACGGCGATCCTCTACGCGCTTGGCACGGTTCGCGCGGAGGAGGCCACGCTGCTGCGAAACCTGGGCGAGCCGTACGCCCGCTACTGCGAGCGGACCCCGCGGTTCTGGCCGAAGTTCTCGTTGTTCCACACGCCCGAGTCCGTTGAGATCAAGGCCAAGGGGCTCCGCATCGAGTTCAAGCGCCTCTTGCGCTGGATTTGGGTCCCGATGGCGTTGGAGATCTTGGCGTATCTGCGGTCGATGCCGGGGTATCCCAACCTGTTCCAGCTGCCGTAGCGGCCGGCCCCAGCCCAGCCGAAGGTGGCTTCCGCGGGGCTATTTCTTGCAGGCGAGCGCCAGTTTTGATCCCATGGCCCTCAAGTCGGCATAGGCCTGGGTGTCCGGATGGCCCTTGAACAGTATGGCTGGCCCGACCTTCTTGAACTTGAATGACTCGGCGATCGCCTCGATGCTGGCAACGGCCTTTCCCCCGCCGCCGTGGCTGACGAACGCGGCGTACGGCTTGTCCGTCACAGCCCCCTGCGTGGGGTAGAACGCGCGGTCGAGGAAATCCTTGAGCCCTCCGCCCATATAGGCTGAACGCATCGTACGAACCCAAGGCAACGGCATCGCACGCGAGCAGATCGCTCGGCTGGGCTTCGAAGGCGTTCTTGATCGTCACGTGAGCGTTGGCCGAACGCGCGCCATCGGCGACCGCTTCGGCCCCGGCCTTTGTATTGCCGGACATGCTGCAATAGACCACGAGCACATTCGCCATCGTGACCGTCCCCGCACAACTGTAGTCTGCCAGACACTCTCCAACCGGCTGCTGGGCCGTGACCACCACGGACCAGGGGCTTCACGGTACCATACGAACGCCCCGTCTTCAACCCCACGCCCGGCCAGGCCCGACTCCGACCTCACGTATTGCTCAAGCTGGTTTGGGGCCTTCGTCAGTCCATGGCGCCGGTACCTCCCTTTGGGTTCGGGTTGCCCTTGGGCATGTCGATGCCGTAGATGCGGCGGACGCGTTCTTCGAGTGACATCGCGGGCCGGTGCTTTTCCTTGGCGGCCTCCTTTCGCTTTTGGACGATGCGGTCGTGGACGTAACGGTTCTGGGCGATCTTCTGGGCCTGCAGGCGGGCGAAGGCCTGCTGGACAACGGCAGACAAGGAGACAGGGAGACAAGGAGACACGGAGCAACAGCAACGACAGTCCTGAGTCCTGAGTGCTGAGTCCTGAGAGACAGCAACAACTGAAGCAGAAGCCGGAACAGAGAGGGTGTCCATGAGCCGTTGCGTCTGGCTGGCACCTGCCGCGTCAGACCCACTGGTCCGGTGCACAGAGCCATCGGCTGGGAGTGTACCGGCAAGGCCGGCGTGGCAGCCGATGGTACGGACGCTGGTGCCTAGGCGTTGGCGGAGCTGCAACAGCCGGTGGATGCGACCCGGCTGGAAGCCCTGAGCCAACAGGGACCGAATGCTCCGGTCCCACTCCTGCTTGACGGCAGGGGCGAGGGACGAGGGGCGAGGGGCGAGTGAACAACCACGACCCTCACCGTCGCCACGGCTCCTGCCGCGGGTATGCTCCCCTGCAGGGAATGAAGCGAACGGTACAGACGTCTCGGTTTGGCGACGTAACGGCTCGTGGAGAACGGTCCAGTTCGCTGGTGGACTGCTTCCTATTGGACACCGCAAACACTCCTTGCGACGACAGTCGATGGTTAATCGTTAATGGTTAATTGTTCACAACAACGACAACAACAACGGAATCCCCTTCCTCACGGTCGGGTCTCGTTTACAGCCAAAACAACGACATCGCCCAGGACTCGTTTCGGTTCGCCCATTCTTTCGTTCATCTTCTCGCCCATTTCTTCGCCCACTTCTTCGCCCTTGGGGGGTGCCGATCCTTCGTGCTACCCCTCTACCTGTATATAAGGCGTTGCCCGCTACGCCGGGCGGGGGCGGAATCAGGAGTTACGGACGGTGGCGAGCGCGGGGGCAGCGCGGGGGTGGCCGGCAAGGGGTGGCTGGGCCGGGGGTTGGGAGGGCGGAGACAACATTGCAAAATCTTTTTGGGAGGGGGTGGGGCCGGGGGTTGCGGAGCGTGGCATGTCCGCGGCGGACAGGGGGCGAGCTCGGGGTCGAAGTGCCGGGTACTGCCCCAAGCCGGAACGAGTGATGGCGACGAATCCCCCCTCAGGACCGTGGGCGGTTATTATAGATTCATTGTAGGACGCTACGGGTGAGGCGAGCGGTCAATCGCCGCCTGCAGCCGGTTGCTGGGTTGCTCCTTTTCTGGCGATGATCCTGCTGATTGCATGCTGGTGAGGGAGGCCGCTGGACATGCAATCGAAGATCTCTTCGGCACAGTACTCGATCTTCCAGTCGTGGTAGTGGGTCAGGAGCTCGCCGGAGATCCAGGTGTGGGCGGTCTTCTCGGCGTCGGGGGCTGGGGAGATGAACGGCTTTTTCACAAACACCGAGAAGGCGTTGAGGCCGGCGGGGGTGGTGAAGTTCCGGTAGTGGGCAAGGAGGTCCTTGCGTCGGTCCGGCGGGACGTACTGAAGGACGCCGGTTGAAAACAACACGTCGAACGGGTGGGTGAGGCGGAAGTCGTTGATGTCGAGCTACGAAGGCGTCGATCGGGGCGCCGGCGGCAGTCTGCGAGTGCCTGGTCTTCTCGACACCTTTGGGTGAGGTATCGAAGGCCATTACGTGATAGCCGTTGCGAGCGAAGAAGACGGCGTTGCGGCCCTCACCGCAGCCGATGTCGAGGAGGGTCAGGGGGCGGTCGGGGGGGAGTATCTGGAGAACCCGGTAGCATGTCTGCGATGGGACCTTGCCCCAGTAGTAGCCCGGGCGGTCGTAGCGGTCGTCGTAGGGATTTGGCATTTGGGCTCCATTCCAAGGCTTTGGGTCAGGTGGGCGGGAGGGCATCGCAAACATTGCTGATATTCGATATTCTTGCAGCCATGATATCGCCGTTCTCGACTCCCGAAGGAATCAGTAATGGCCCCGTATTCCGTGGTTCGTTGGAGTGATTCTGTTAGGCTCCGAAGTTCGTGTATCCACAGGCTCTAAGTATTTTGCATGCGTATGGAGAAACTTGGGTCGAGACAAACACAAGGTATAAAGTCCCGATCACGAGTCTGTGCCCATACAGGACGCGGAACCACGATCAAGGGGTCGGCTGCGAGTTGAGCAACAAGGAAAGTCCAAAGGAACGCGACGACGGTACTTATGACGAGGCCGAAATCGAAAACCCTGCTATCGCCATGCGTCTTAATCATTCCGAAGGGCGTCCCTACGGGCTGCGTGTGCTCGTTGTCTGGCCTGCCGCGCAGAATGTAGGCTAGAGCCAATCCGACGATCACTCCGCCGGGTAGGGTCAGCCCTCCAGTGTTGAGCATGTACGCGAAATCGAGCTCATGACCACCCTCGACGCCTCGAAAGAGAAGAAAAGGCAATATCGCGCCAGCGAGCAACCAGATGATAGCGCCGACTGTGGCGTGCGCCAGGTAGCAGTTTATTGCGGGGCATTTCATATCGGCCTCCATTCTTGCTGAACGTAAATACGCCTAACATTGTTTACATCGATGCGGATATTTTGCCAGGTACGGGTGCAAGTGCCGCATGAGACGCCTGCGAAATAAGTCTCGCGTCGGCCGGGCTATGAACGCCAGCGGGGGCCTCGGCACGACGGCATCTTTCGCCAGAGTTGGCCTACATAGATTGTATCTGTTTAGCGGTCTGAGGTGTTAGCCCGCCGGGGCGGGGAGGAAGTGCCCAAGGTAGGCGGCTCGCTGACGGGGTGTGGCGCGAATCAGGTTTGACAGCAACCTCAGGCTGTCGCGGGTCTGCTGAGCGCAGGTGGCAAACAGACTACCCAGCACCTCCTGGGCATGGGCCCCGGCCCACGTGCGATTTCCCCCGAAGACCTTGCGATTGGCCACCATCGGACGGATCGCCTGCTCGGCTGGCCAGTTGCTCGCCTCCAGCCCCCATACGTACAGGAACGTGAGGATCTGTTCGGCGTGCCGGGCCAAATGGTCCCGGAACTTCCGGTTACCTTCGTGCGAGAGCCTCCAGCCCAGCAATCCCTTCAGTCGCGATTCCAATCGCCCCTGCGCTACAGCCAAGCCGTAAGAGCTGATCGAAAAGACATCCCGTCGGTCCCGCAGGTCCAGGGCGTCCAGCAACAATTGGTGAACCTGCCGCGGGAAGCGGACCGCCCCGCGGCGGGCCCGTTCCAACAGGTCCTGGGCCCGGCGCAGCAGGTGGGTGACACACTGCTGATGCTCCGCCTGCTCCAGGCCGTCATACGGAGCCCACCCGTCATGCGTCATCCACCCGCTATAGTCTCTGCCCAGCACCTCTTCCAGCACATCGCGGCCGCGGCTGGGACGAATCACGTAGTATCTGACCTGCTCGCCCGCGAAGACCCATAGCCACTTCAGCAGCCCGCCGACCTTCCAGCCCGTCTCGTCGGGATAGACCGTATCGCTGGCCCGCACGATCTGGCCGATGCGGTCGTAGAACGCTTCGGCTCGCTGCGCTGCCCGCTGCACGACCTGGGCGGCCCCGCCTCGGCTGATCGAGATGCCGAAGCCGTCATTTAACAGTCCCTGGATGTCCCCGTAACTCAGTCCGTACTTGTCCTTCATCATCGCGATCAGGGCTTGCAGGTCCGGTCCGGTCTGTGAGGCCGCCGCCCCGCTCGCCTGCGAGGTCTGCAAGCGATGCCGCGGACGAATGCGTCGGCCGCACGCGCGGCACCCTCCGACGTGGACATCGAACCGCCGTACGAGGGGCTTGCGCGGGATTTCGACCTGGAATTGCCGATCGATGTGATCTTCCCGCACAGGCCCGCCGCAGTCGGGGCACCGCTCGGGCAGAGGCACGTCGTGGATCTCGTCAGGCATCTGCTCCGGCAGAGGGCGATGCGCCTTGGGACCATAATCTGCCCCGGCCTTGCGACCGGGAAGCTTAGGGTTTGCTTTGGGCGGTCCCTTGGAAAACGGCGCGGCTTGCCGTTTGGTGGCTCGCAGGGCTTCCTGGAATTGGGCGGTCAGTTCGCGAACTTGAGCGGTCAACTGCCGAACCTGCCCTTCCAGTTCCGTTACTCGCTGCCGGAGTTGCTGATTCTCGGCCAGAAGTTCTTCGTAACTCGCTCGGGCCATCCTTGACCCCGCTTGCTCGCCGGTTCCAACCGCGTCGCAACCCAAGTTCCACCGCGCCGGCGGCAACACTATTATATGCCAACCACTCCGCTCACCAATCAGTGTCTTTCAGGCCGCTAAACAGATACCATAGATTATCGGAAGGGGCCTTGGGTGGCAAGGGGGGGGCGAAGGAGATGACAAGGTGACTGGGTGACAAGGTGGAACGGCAACGACAGCGGCGACGGGCGACGGGTGAGACAGCCGCGGCGGGAACAACGGCGCGGGCTAAAGCCCGGACTCTGAACAGGGCGGCGCGGCGGGGGATGAGCAACACGCGGCTCGGAAGCGAGGCGGCTAAACGGGGTGGGGGGGGCGGGGGTGACCCATTCGGCAAGGTGCGTGGGCGTTCGGGCGGGGGTTGGGGGAAGGGTAAGCATCTGCGCATCAATGACACCGCGGGCGTGCGTTTCAGTCGTCCCTGACGGGACTCAACGACAACAAAGAAGAAGACATGTTTCTTTGGGGCTCCTGGTCCCCGGCTTGAAAGCCGGGGCTAAACTCATGTGGTCCCTGGCGGGACCGACGGCAACAAAGGAGAAGAAGACATGTTTCTTTGGGGGTTCTGGTCCCCGGCTTGAAAGCCGGGGGTAAACTCATGTGGTCCCTGGCGGGACCAACGGCAACAGCAACGGCGACAGCGGAACGGATGCCCCGACCTTACGGTCGCGGCTCTTTTGCTTCCCGTTTCGCGGGTGTTGTCATTGCGTTTCTACGCGTCGCTGCGTCGCCACGTCTGCCATTTCCTGAACCCTGACCCCTGAACCCTTCTGTCGTGCCGGATGGTCCATAGGCATATACTCTTGCGAGGCAACCGTAAGGGCTTGGGCCCGAGGAGAATCGTATGCTTACCAGGATCGCATGCATAGTGGCGGCGATGACGGCAACGGCGGCGATGGCGGCGACGACGGCAACGACTGCGCCGGCTGGGGCGCCGGTGAAGGTCGGGGACATGGCGCCGGGAATCTCGGCGGGGGATCAGCGCGGGGGGCTGGTCGGTCTGCCGGAGTTCCGGGGGCACAAGTTCGTGGTGGTGTACTTCTACCCGAAGGACTTCACGGCTGGGTGCACGCTGGAGGCGCAGCGGTTCGCGGCGGACTACCCGCAGTTTGCCAGCCGGGACGCGGTGGTGATCGGCATCAGCCGAGACCCGGCCGAGAGCCACAAGGAGTTCTGCGGGAAGTACGACCTGCCGTTTACGCTGCTGACGGATGCGGACGGGCAGATCGGCAAGACGTTCGGGGCGGGCGGGCCGTACGACCGGCGGTGCACGTTCCTGGTCGACAAGGCAGGCAAGGTCATCTACGTCAATCCGAAGGTGACGGACATCGCGGGGCAGGACAAGGTGCTGCTGGCGGAACTGGACAAGGCGGGGGCCAGCCGAATCGGGCCGCAAGTCGGCAAAGTCGCGCCGGAGGTGATGCTGCCGGCGCAGTCGAGCAACCAGGTGTGGACGCTGTCGAGCGAGCGCGGGCGGACGGTGGTGCTGACGTTCCTGGGCGGCGGGGTCGCCCGGCAGCCCGCGGACGTTCAGCAGGCCAAGGCCCTGGAGGGGGCAGCGGGGTCGTTCGGCAAGGCGGGGGCGACGGCGGTAACGATCTATGCCGGCACGCAGCAGCAGGCCGGGGAGTTCGCCCGCAAGGCAGGGTTGACGCAGGCGGGGGCGAGCCGGCTGCTGGTCGATGCGTACCTGCAGGCGGGCTACGCGTACAACGTGCTGAGCGAGGACCGCAAGCAGGTCCAGCCAGCCACGTTCGTGATCGACAAGGACGGCATCGTGCGGTGGGTGTACGTCGGCAAGAGCGATGGCGATCGGCCATCCGTGGAGACGGTGCTGGGGGAGGTGAGGAAGTAGGGGACAGGGGGCAGGGGACGGCGGGCAGGGGGCGGCGGGCAACGGCGGGGGAGGGTTCAGGGTTCAGGGTTCGGGGTTCAGGGTTCGGGGTTCAGGGTTCGGGGTTCAGGGTTCGGGGTTCGGGGTTCAGGAACGGCGGTGGTCAGTGGCCAGTGGTCAGTGACCAGCAATGGCAACCGATGGGGGCAAGGCGTCCCTGCAGTATATGAGGCGAGGGCGGCGCTGTGGGCGCCGCCCTCGGGTTGTTTGTTATGGTTGCGACTGCCGGCTGCGTCCGCGAACGTCATCGGTACGGGCCGCGACCTCTGGCCCCTGCTGTTGCTGTCGTCGTTACTCGTCCCTCGTCTCTCGCCCCTCGTCCCTGCGGTTTTCAGAATTCCGGCTTGGGCGCGGGGGCGGTGGCTGGGCGGCTGGCGGCGCCCGGGCCGCCCATCTTCTGCTGCTGGGCCTGGTTGTAGAGGTTCTTGATGCTGACGGCCAGTTCCATCGGGACGTAGATCGTGGCGTGCAGGCCTAGCGAGTCGCTGAGCAGGGCGCCGGCGGCGGGGAGGCTCGTGGCGGCGAGCGGGAAGGGAATGCCGTCCTCGCCGAGGGCCTTGGTGACGCGGTCGACGATGCGAAGCGCGTTCTCGGCTGAGACGAACGCCACGCCGACGCGGTCCTTGGGCAGGCGGCCAGCGACCTTGACGATGGTCGGGTCGGTGTCCAGGGCGCCCTTGGCGCGGGCGGCGAGGACCTCCTTGAGGAAGGCCTGGCCGCCGCCGAGGGTGGCGACGATCTCCTTTTCCATGACGACGATGCGGGCCTTGGCGGCTTCGGGCCCGAGGAGGACCTTGATGACCTTGATCGCCTCGGCGGCCTTGTCCTCGGGGACCTCCAGGAGCTGGGCAGCTTGGACAGGTCGGCCAGGAGGGTGTGGACCTTGCCGCCTTCGACGGTCTCGACGTCCTCGGTGTAGGTGACGTTGGCGAGGAAGTCCTTGACCTTGACGCTGTCAGCGGCGGCGGAGTCGACCTGACTCTTGATGTTCTGCTTGATGAGGTCGTAGGCCTTGGGGGCCTCGGAGAACTGGGCGGTCACGACGATGCCGAGGGTGCCTTCGGAGCCCTTGGGCAGGTTGTAGGCGGCCAGTCTGGCTGGAGCGCTGGAGTTTGGCGAGCTGGACGCGGACAGTGCCGAGTTTGGCCGTGAGGTCGGCGCGGGCGGCCATTGCGGGGTTGCCCGAGGCCCGCATGGCATCGAGATAGGGCTTGTAGAACATGTCCATCAGCGGCTGGGCGAAGTCCTGGTTGGTGGTCTCAGAGGCGGCTGCGACGATGTAGTCACCGGCGGGCAGGCCGGCCAGCAAGGGCTTGCCACTGGGCTTGGCGGCGGCGAAGACCTTGGCCAGCAGGGCCTCGGACTGGAAGCTGACCAGGGCGGAGAGGTGCAAGCCGTTGGGCTCGAGGCCGGCGAAGATGAGGGCCTTGTCGAGCTGCTTGCTGAAGACGTTGATGTAAGAGTTGACCGTGGCGGCCATCATGGGACCGTTGGGCGCGCCGCTGCTGGCCTGAGCCTGTGCGCCCTGGCTCATGGCGGCGACCATCGCGATCATGCCCTTGAGGACGGGGCCGTAGGTGGCGAGGACGGGCTTGGCATTGACGTAGATGTAGAGGTTCGAGCCGCCGATGTACTTGACGAGGCCGGGCTTGAGGGCGGTCGAGGCCGGCTGGGTAGCGGGTGCTCCGCCGGCGGCGAGGCCCTTGAGGAAGCTCCTGGTCGGGACCGATCAGGACGTAGTTGCCCTTGGTGACGGCAAAGACGGCCTCGTTCTGGAGGGTGACGCCGGAGACGGTCTCATCTTCGGTGGGCTTGGCGTTGAGGGATTCGAGGAGGGCCTTGGGGTCGGCGGCGGACAGGGCCAGCACGACCGGGACGGGGAAGCCCCTGAAGAAGGACCAGTTGGCTGCGCCGGGGTACTTGGTGCCATCGAGGACGATGGCGGCCAGACCGCCAGCCGGATCGAAGCCCTGGGTGATCCCCAGGCCCATCTGGATGAGGCCGGAGGGGGCGAAGAAGACGGGGAGGCCGAGTTTCTGGCCGACCCGCATGACTTCCTGGTCGAGCCTGCTCGAGGTTGTTCAGGCCGATGACCCCCCAGGCGTCCGAGGGGACGACGCTGAGGACGCCACCCGGGGGAGGCGGCGGGGCCTTGGGGGCGGCCGCGGGCGGGGGCGTCTGGGCAAACCCGCAGGTTGCCGCGAGCAAGAGGCCGACGAATGCAATCCCTGCAACAGCCTTACGTTGTGAACTCATGGTCCGCTCCTTATGTGTTCGCAGGTAAACGACACGCGCAGCCAGAATGGCACGGAATGTTACCCTCCGGCTGGGTCGAAAGCCAGAACCGCAAGCGTAAATTCGTGGCAGCGTGGCGGCTGCGCGCGCACGCGGCTGTTTCGGTGCGCCAGCATCACGATTGCCAGAATCGGCTCAGAAGCTGATGCACGGGCAGGCAAGCTGCCCGTGGCACCCAGGATCTCGGAGCCGTCTCGGCGCGCAGCATTCGCTTCCAGGATATAGTCGGGCGGCGCCGCCGGCTATTCAACCGATTGGTTGGACGGGGCGAGTTTCTTTCGCAGGCTGTCGGGGTGCATTTGCTCGGCGTAGTGGCAGGCGACCAGGTGGGCCGGGTCGCCGGGCAGGGGTCGCAGGTCGGGGCGGACCGTGCGGCACTGGTCGGTAGCGAAGGGACAGCGGGGGCTGAAGACGCAGCCAGCCGGAGGGTTGATGGGGCTGGGGACCTCGCCGTGCAGGACGGCGCGCTTCATGCGCTTGGCGGGGTCAGGTTCGGGAACGGCCATGAGCAGGGCCTGGGTGTATGGATGGCGGGGGTCGGCGTAGAGGGCGGAGCTGGAGGCCTGCTCGACGATCTTACCCAGGTACATGACGGCGACGTTGTCGCAGAAGTGTTCGACGACGGCGAGGTTGTGGGCGATGAAGAGGTAGCTCGAGGTGGAGTTCGTTCTGGAGGTCCTGGAGGAGGTTGAGGATCTGGGACTGGATGGAGACGTCCAGGGCGGAGACGGGCTCGTCGCAGACGACCAGGTCGGGATTGAGGGCCAGGGCGCGGGCGATGCCGATCCGCTGGCGCTGGCCGCCGGAGAACTCGTGCGGGTAGCGGTTCATGGCTTCGGCGGGCAGGCCGACCTTGCGGAGCAGTTCGGCGACGTGGTCGCGCCACTGGTCGCGAGCGACCAAGCCGTGGACCCAGAGGGTCTCGCCGACGATCTGGGCGACGGTCATGCGGGGGTTGAGCGAGCCGACGGGGTCCTGGAAGATGATCTGCATGCGGCGGCGGAGCTGGCGCATTTCGTGGCGAGGCAGGGAGAGGACGTCGGTGCCGTCGAACTGGACGCGGCCGCTGGTGGCGGGGATCAGGCGGAGGACGGTGCGGGCAACGGTGGTCTTGCCGCAGCCGCTCTCGCCGACGAGGCCGAGGGTGCGGCCGCGCTGGAGGCTGAAGGAGACGCCGTCGACGGCCTTGACGTGGCCGACGATGTGGCTGAAGACGCCGGCGCGGATGGGGAACCAGGTGCGGAGGTCGTCGACCTGGAGGAGGGGGTGGGCGGCGCCGGGGGCGGCGGAGGTGGTATTGGGCCGGTTCATAGTGGCGGCGGTCATGGGATCGTTTTTCGTCATTATCTGGGACCTTGGCGTTCGCTCAACATATTCGAGCCTTTAGTCGTCCCTAACGGGACTCAACAACAAGAAAACAACAACACGCAGGTTGTTGCGTCCTCGGTCCCCAGCACTGAAGTGCTGGGCTAAACTCAGTTGTCCCTCCGGGACAACAAAGGTCAACGGCATTCGATCTACAACTGCACTCATAGCCGAGGGCGGCCGTGCCACACAACAACACTTAGCCAACGATCTTACGGTACATTTCCTCATAGCCGGGTGTCTTCCAGCAGGCGACCCAGTGGTCGGGTTTGACTTCCAGCAGGGGCGGCTCCCGGGTCTGGCAGCGTTTGTCCGCATGGCCCAGGGGGCAGCGCGGGTGGAACTTGCAGCCGGCTGGGAAGTGGGCCGGGTTGGGCACGGTGCCGGGGATGGTGTCGAGCCGGCCTTCCTTGGCGCCGAGGCGCGGAATGCTGCGGAAGAGGCCCTGCGTGTAGGGGTGCAGGGGCTCGGCGAAGAGGGTGTTCACGTCGGTCATTTCGACGATCTTGCCGGCGTACATGACGGCCACGCGGTGGGCGATCTGGGCGACGACGCCGAGGTCGTGGGTGATCAGCAGGATGCTCATGCCGGTCTCGGCCTGGAGCTTGTTGAGCAGGTCGAGGATCTGGGCCTGGATGGTAACGTCGAGGGCGGTGGTGGGCTCGTCGGCGATGAGCATATCGGGGTTGCAGGACAGGGCCATGGCGATCATCACGCGCTGGCGCATGCCGCCGGACATCTGGTGCGGGTATTCCTCGGCGCGGCGGGCGGGGTCGGGGATGCCGACGCGGTGGAGCATCTCGACGGCGCGGTCCCAGGCCTGGCGGCGGGAGGCGTTCTCGTGGAGTTGGACGGCCTCGGCGATCTGGTCGCCGATGGTGAAGACCGGGTTGAGGCTGGTCATCGGCTCCTGAAAGATCATGGCGATGCGGCTGCCGCGGATGCGGCGCATCTGGGGTTCGGGCAGTTGCGCCAGATCCTGGACCTGGCCGTCCGTGTGCAGGAGGATCTGTCCGCCGACGATGCGCCGGCGGGTGCGGGGACCAGCCGCATGACGGAGAGGGCGGAGACGGTCTTGCCGCAGCCGCTCTCGCCGACGAGGGCGAGGGTCCGGCTGCGCTGGAGGGACCAGGAGACGTCATCGACGGCGGGGATGACGGAGTTTTCGCCGTAGAAGTAGGTCTTGAGGTTCATCACTTCAAGCAGTGTGTCGGTCTCGTTCATTTATGTACCTGTTTCTTAACCACGGAGCAGGCACGGAGACACGGAGAACAACGTTAACAGGGATGGACAGGGTATACAGGATGGGCAACCAGCCCGCTCTCTCTGTTCCTATCCTGTTCATCCTGTATATCCCTGTGAGTTCTCTGTCCTTCTGCGTGTCTGCGTGGTTCCTTCACACGCTCATCTTTCAATCGACCCTCAACCTCGGGTCCAGGGCCTCGCGCATGCCTTCGCCTACCAGGTAGAAGCTCAGGGTGGTGATGAAGATCGCCAGGCCGGGAAAGACGATCAGCCACCAGGCGTCCAGGATGTAGACCTTGCCGTCGGCGAGGATGTTGCCCCACGTCGGCGCGGGCGGCGGCACGCCGAAGCCGAGGAAGCTCAGGCTGGCCTCGGTCAGGATCGCGCCGGCGATGCCGAGGACGGCGGAGACAGCCACCGGGGCCAGGGCGTTGGGCAGGATGTGGCGGAAGATGATCCGGCGGCTGCCGAGGCCGCCGGCCACCGCGGCCATGACGAAGTCTCGCTGGCGGAGCGAGAGGAACTCGGCGCGGACGAAGCGGGCGGTGCCGGTCCAACTGGTCACGCCGATGACGATGATGATGTTGTAGATGCTGGGCTTGAGCAGGGCCACCACGGTGAGGATCAGGAAGAACGTCGGGAAGCACATCATCATGTCGACGAAGCGCATAAGGATGTTGTCGACGATACCGCCGAAGTATCCGGCCAGGGCACCGACCAGGATACCGATGGTGATGGAGACGCTGACGGCGATGAAGCCTACGGTCAGGCTGATCCGCGTGCCGTGGAACATCCGGGTGAGCACGTCGCGGCCGAGGTTGTCGGTGCCCAGCGGATGGGCGGACGCGGGCCCCTGGAGTTTGACGGTCAGGTCGACGGCGTCGGGGTTGTAGGGCCAGAAGAGATGCGAGATCTCCATCGTGGTGAAGACCAGGGCGACCACGGCCAGGACCACCAGGATCCAGAAGGAGATGATGGCCGGCCGATTGCGGACGAAGCGTTTGAGGAAGTCGTGCCACGGAGAGTACAACTCCGCGGTCCGCAGATCCTCGGGCGCCAGCGGGGATGTTGTCGGTGCGTAGGTCATTCGTAACGTATCCTCGGGTCGACCACGGCGTACAGGACGTCCGCCAGGAGGTTGCCCAGCAGGACGAGCACGGCGGTGATCGTGTTCAACGTCATGATCATCGGGTAGTCACGGGCCATCACGGCCTCGTAGGCGAGCCGGCCGATGCCGGGATAGGCGAAGATGGTCTCGACGATGACCGCCCCGCCCAAGAGGCCGGGGAGCATGAGGCCGAAGATGGTGACCATCGGCAGGAGGGCGTTGCGGAGGGCGTGCTTGTAGACGACCTGTTCTTCGGGCAGGCCCTTGGCGCGGGCGGTGCGGATGAAATCCTGGACCATGGTCTCGATCATACTGCCGCGCATGTAGCGGCTCTCGGCGGCGATGCCGCTGACGGCGAAGATGACGGCTGGCAGGAAGAGGTGCCAGAGGCGATCCGAGAAGCTGACAGCCTGCATCGGGTACTACCATCCCGAAGGTCCTCAGCCCGACGGCCGGTACGTGCAATCTGCCGACGAAGAGCATCAGGAGCATGTAGGCGACCCAGAAGGACGGCAGGGCTATGCCCATGAAGCTCAGGACGGTAACGCCCTGGTCGCGCCAGGTGCCGCGGTACTTCGCGGCGTAGACGCCGAGGGGGATCGACCCGGCGAGGGTCAGGATGGTCGCGACGATCTCCAGAGAGATGCTGGCGGGCAGGCGCTCAGCGATCTTGGCCAGGACGGGACGGTTGTCCTGGAAGGAGCGGATCTGGCCGGTGACCATGTCCTTCATGATCAGGCCGTAGCGGACGACGAGGGGTTTGTCGAAGTGGTAGGTCTTCTCCATGAGGCGGCGGATCTCGGGGCTGACCTTGGGGTTCAGTTCGATGCCCGGATAGGGCGTGCCGGGAGCCAAGTGGATAATCAGGAAGCTGACGACGGTAATCCCGAAGAGGATCGGGATGCTGATGAGCAGTCGTCGAAGAATGTAAGTCAGCATATCGTCCTCATTGTGAGCTCAGGTTCGGTTCCGCGTGGGTGGCCAGTTGCCCGCGCTCCCACCACTTCTGGTAGACGGTGAAGCCGCGCTTGGTCCGGCGGATGGGCTCCTTGATCCAAGTTCCTTCCTTCTCGCCCGCGGCCGGACGCTCGACATAGTAGGTATCCTTCGGCATGGCGGCGATGGATTCGGGGTAAAACAGGAACAGGTAGGGCTGGTCGTCGTAGATCAGCTGGGAGACCTGCCTGGTGTACTGCTCGACCTTTTTGAGGTCGAACTCGGTCCGGGCCTTGCGAATCAGCCGGTCGACCTCGGGGTTGGAGTAGGACACGAAGTTGAGCGACTGCGGCTGCGGGATCTGGCTGCTGTCGAAGATCTCGTAGAGGTCCTGGTCGTAGGAGTTGAGCCACGCCAGGACGCAGGCGTCGAAGTTGCGGGCATCGATGTACTGCTTGATGAAGACGGCCCACTCGTACTCGATGACCTCCACCTCGATGCCGATGTTGTGGAGGTACTGCTGGGTGAGCACGGCGATGTCCTTGCGGACGGGGACGCCGTTGTTGGTGATCAGCGTGAAGTGGAACCGCTTGCCGTCCTTTTCCAGGACGCCGTCGGGGCCGGGTGTCCAGCCGGCCTCGGCCAGGAGCTGTTTGGCCTTACCGGGGTCGAAGGGGATGGGCTGGATGTCGGGGTTCCACCAGGGGGTGACGGGGGCGAAGGGTCCGTTGCAAGGCTGGCCATTGCCGTACATCACGTACTTGATTATGGCCTGGACGTCGATCGCGTGGGCCAGGGCCTTGCGGACACGTTTGTCAGCAAAGAGCGGGTTCTTGAGGTTCCAGCCGATGTAGTTGTAGCTGTTGCTGGGGCCGCGGAAGATGGTGTACTTGGGGTCCTTCAGGAAGCGGGCGACCTCGTAGGGGTCCAGGCCGGTGTAGTCGAAGCCGCCGGTCTCGAACTCCAGCTGGCTGACCGTCGGGTCGGGGATCACGCGGTAGACGATGCGGGGCAGGTGGGGCTTGCCTTCCCAGTAGTCATCGTTGCGGACGAGGGAGATGTACTGGTTGGTGGCCCAGGTCTCCATCTTGAAGGCACCGGTGCCGATGGGGAACTGGTTGAAGCGGTTGCCGGGGGAAAGGTGCCGAAGATCGGGCTCGTCGGCCAGCAGGTGCTTGGGGAGGATCTCCATCTCCCAGGAGTAGAGGCAGGGCGAGTAGGGCTCTTTGTAGCGGACCTGGACGGTGTAGTCGTCGGGGGTCTGGACGTACTTGATGAGTTCGAAGGTGCTGCGGCGCGGGGAGGCGTTCTTCTCGAACATGAGGGAATCGTAGGTGAACTTCACGTCGGCGGAGCTGAAGGGCTGGCCGTCCTGCCACTTGACGCCGTGGCGGAGGTGGAAGGTGATCAGCGGCTCGTCCCGGGCGGGCCAATCACGGTCGAACTGGATCTGGAGGGGGCCTTGGGTCCGCGGCTGCATCTTTGCGGCGGCTGGATCGACGGGGGCGGAGGCTGGCGCAGGAGCGTCAGCACGGGCAGACGAGGTGCCCGGGGCAGCCGACGTTGCACGAGCAGGCGAGGTGCCCGGGGCAGCCGGCGCGGCGGGCTTTTCCGGGGGGGCCTCCTTGGCAAGTTGCACGGCTGCGCCGATCGTGTCGGCAAAAGCCTTCTGCAGGTTGTCGAGGTAGGCGCCATCGGCGCCGACGGTGTAGACCTCCAAGCCGGTCGAGGTGTTCTTCCAGGCGTAGATCACCCGCGGCTTGTCGGGGGCCTTGCCGCCGGCCCGGGTCAGCCAGTCGATGACGACGTCGCTGGTGACGGGCTTGTCCTGCCACTTCAGGTCGGCTGGGATCTGGACTTGCCAGCGCTGCAGAGGCAGGGGCTGGACTGGCTCGATCCACTTGAGGAGGGTGTCCTGGTAGCCGGTGCCGGGCTTGGTCAGTTCCAGGACGACGGCGTCGCCATCGATTTTGACGTCGGTCAAGCCGAGGTCCTTCCACTGCCCTTTCCCGGCCTCGATGGCCCGGGCGGCGGTGGCGGCTTGCTCGGGGGACTGAAAGTAGAGATGGGTTGTCTGGGTCAGTTCGAAGGAGCGGGCCAGGTCGGTGGTGATCTGAGCGTTCTCGTCAGAGCTTCATCAGGCCGTCGAAGACGAAGGACTCGATGATCATGGCGGCTGTGGTGGTCGAGAGGATGGGGTTGAGGATCTCGGGGTCGGCGTTGCTGGACATGACCAGCTGTTCCTGCCGGTGGCTGAAGTACGGCCTGGAGATCGCGAAGGCGGCGACGAAGAGGAGGATCACGACGACGGGTGCGGCTAGGAGGATCTGTCGTATACGCATCGGCGATTCCGTTATAGACAATGGCGGGCAATGCCCACCCTACGTCCGTCGCTCGTTCAGGTGCCTTGCGGGTCCATGGCGTCCCGCAGGCCGTCGCCTACGAAGTTCAGGGCCAGGAGCGTCACGCTCAGGGCCACGCAGGGCGGCAGGACCAGGTGCCAGTCGTTGGCGATGGCGTTGATCTGGGTCACCTGCTGGGCCAGCACCGCCACGTAGGATAATCGGGCGGCATTCCGATTCCCAGGAAGCTCAGGAAACTTTCCTGGAGGATCGCCTGGGGGACCGTCAGGGTCGCGTAGACCAGGATGGGCCCGGCCAGGTTGGGCAGCATGTGCACCAGGAGGATCCGCCGGGTGGGCAGGCCCAGGGCCCTGGCTGCCTCGATGAAGGGCATGGCCTTGAGCTGCAGGACCTGCCCGCGGATGACGCGGGCCATAGTCAGCCAGGAGACCGCCCCGATCGCCAGGAACAGCACCCGCCAGTCGCGGCCGAACACAAGTGTAAGTAACACAACCAGTAATATGTACGGCAGCGAGTACAATACATCTACTATACGCATCATGACGTCGTCCGTTCGACCGCCCGCGTAGCCGGCGATCAGACCCCAAAGCGTGCCAATGCAAACGGCGACGCCGGCGGCGAGGAGGCCGACGGTCAGGGAGATCCGGCCGCCGTAGAGGACCTGGGCGAGGCAGTCGCGTCCATGCTCGTCGGTGCCAAGGGGATGGTGCAAGGTTGGGGGGGCGAAGGCGATCGAGTAGTTGGTGCGGTTGTAGACGGCGGCGGCCCAGGGCCAGGAGGCGAAGCAGGCGAGGAAGATGACGGCCAGGAGGAAGGCGCTGAAGACGGCGGCGCGGTTGCGGCGGAGGCGTTGGAAGGCCTTGGACCAGTAGCCCTGGGGGCGAAGGTCGGGCGGCGGGGCCGGCGAGTTGAGAGGGGGTGTGCCGGTTTGCGCGAGACTCATGCGGCGGCCCCTTTGTCCTCGTGGACGCGGATGCGGGGGTCGAGCAGGCCGTAACCGAGGTCGGTCAGGGCGTTGAAGAGCATCAGGAGCGTGGCGTAGATCAGGACGATGCTCAGGACCATGCGGCGGTCGCGGTCGAGGACGGCCTTGACGAAGAAGTCGCCCATGCCGGGCAGGCGGAAGACCTGCTCGATGACGAAGGAGCCGGTCATTACCGCGGCGGCGGCGGGGCCCAGGAAGCTCAGGACCGGCAGGAAGGCGTTGCGGAGGGCGTGGCGCAGGACCACGCGGCGCGGGGAGGCGCCCTTGGCGCGGGCGGTCCGCACGAAGTCCATCCGCAGGGTCTCGATCATGCTGGCGCGCATCAGGCGGCTGATGTAGGCGACGATGGGCAGGGCCAGGGCCAGGGCGGGCAGCGTGAGGTGGTAGAGCGTGTCGGACCAACGGTCGGGCCAGCCGCCGAGGGCGCAGACGGGCAGGAGGACGGCAAAGAGGATCTGCAGGATGGCGGCGGTGACGAAGGAGGGCAGGCTGATGCCGAAGAGGACCGGTACGAGGCTGGCCTGGTCGAGCCAACGGTTCTGGTGGGTGGCGGCGACGACGCCGGCGATCGTGCCGAGGACCAGGGCGATCGACAGGGCCATAAAGCCCAGGGCGGCTGAGCGGGCGAAGGCCGGGCCGACGAGCTGGGCGACGGGCTGGTCGCCGTAGCTGGTGCTGCGGCCGAGGTTGCCGGTTACGTACTGGCCGAGCCAGACGCCGTAGCGCTGCCAGGCGGGGATGTCGTAGTTGTAGAGTCGGCGCTGGCGGTCGATGACGACCTGGGGGGGGTTGCGGTCGCGGCGGCCTAGGACGGGGTCGCCGGGGGCCATTTCGACGAGCATGAAGGACATGCTATAGATCACCCAGAGGACCAGGGGCAGCACTAGGAGTCGGCGGAGGAACCACGTGGTCATGGGCGTTCCTCCGGAACGGGAGTGCTGAGTGACGAGGGCTGAGATACGAGGGGCGAGGGGCGAGATACGAGGGACGAGGGGCGAGGGACGAGGGGCGAGTCTTCAGCAACGGCAACAAGAGCACTGGCAGGCGAGCTGCCAGTGGCACCCGGCGTGACTGCTTGTCTGTTGTTTCCCGGGCCCTGAACCCTGAACCCTGAACCCTCCTCGCTCGCCCCTCGTCCCTCGTCCCTCGTCCCTGCCGCACTGACCCAGCGGAGCGGGTTGATACCGAGCGTGTTCGGGTAGAAGCCGGTCAGGTTGGGGCGGAATAGGTACATCTCGGCGTAGTAGTAGAGCGGGAGGACGGGCATCTGCTCGACGATCAGGATCTCCTCGGCGCGGGCGAGCAGGTGGTCGCGGCGGTCGGGGTCGTCCTGGCAGGTGGCCCGGGTGATGAGGTCGTCGTACTCGGGGTCGGCAAAGCCGGTGTCGTTGTTGCCACCGCCGCCCTCGGGGGCGGTCATGAACATGTCGAGGAAGGTGATAGGGTCGTTGTAGTCGCCGTACCAGCCGCCGCGGGAAACGAAGTAGTCCAGGCTCTGCATCTTCTGGCGGAGGGTGCCGCGGTCGGTGGAGAGCAGTTCGACGCGAGCGCCGAGGTGGCGCTGCCACATGTCCTTGATCGATTCGGCCATCGCCTGGTGGGTCGACTGGTCCTTGTTGAACATGATCTCGATGACGGGCAGGCCGGCGCCGCCGGGATAGCCGGCCTCGGCGAGGAGCTTCCGGGCGGCCCCGGGGTCGAAGGCGGGCATTTGCGGGCTGACGTAGCGGCGGACGCCGGGGGGCACGAGGGAGAGGGCGGGCTTTTCGCCGAGCCAGCAGAGTTTGCGGGTGAGCAGTTCGCGATCGACGGCGCGGGCGAAGGCGATCCGGACGCGGGGGTCGTCGAAGGGCTTTCGTTTGGTATTGAAGCGGTAGAAGTACGTGCCGAAGGCCATGGACAGGTGGATGTCGTCGCGCCGGCCTGCACCGGCCATCTCGATGAGTCTCTCGGCGAGGCGACGGGGCGGGGAGAAGGGCATGAGGTCGGCCTCGCCGGCATCGTACATCTTGAAGGCGGTGCCGCGGTCCTCGACGGGGAGGATCTCGATGACGTCGCTGGGGATCTTGGCAGCGTCGTAGTAATCAGCGCGCTTGCGGAAGCGGGCGTACTGGCGCTGGACCCAGGTATCCAGGACGTAGGGGCCGTTGCAGACGAGGTTCTCGGGCTTCTGGTACCAGTCGGTATCGACATCGACGACGCGATCGCCCTCGCGGATGGTGAACTTCTCGATCGTGGCGGGATGCACGGCTTTGAAGGTGATGAAGCTGGTCAGGTCGAGGAAGTACGGCAAGGCCGCGACGAGCTGCACGCGGAGGGTGTGGTCGTCGAGGGCCTTGATGCCCACGTCATCGAAGGGGATGGGCGCGAGGAACTTGCCCTTGGCCTTGAGGTCGGCCTGCCTGTCGGGGGGCTGGGCGGCGCAGGCCAGGCCCTCGCTGTAGCGCTGGGCGTTGCGGATGACGAACATGAGATAGACGTAATCGGCCGCGGTGTCGGGGTCGAGGATCCGCCGCCAGGACCAGACGAAGTCGCGGGCGGTGACGGGATCGCCATTACTCCAGCGGGCGTCGTGGCGGAGGTGGAAGGTATAGGTACGGCCGGCGTCGGATGATTCCCAACGCTGGGCGATGCAGGGCATGGGCTGGAGGGTCTTGGGGTCGTACTGAGTGAGGCCGTCGAAGAGGAGGTCGGCGACGCGGATGTCGGTCAGCCAGGAGATGCGGGCTGGGTCGAGGGTCTGTACCTCGGACCAGTTGAGGACGCGGAGGGGGTGACGGGCGGGGGGCGGGTCTGCCTGGCCGTGGCGGTTGCAGCTGGGAATGGCCGCCAGCACGGCTGCCACGGAGACAGCCAACAGACCAGCGAGGGCTCGCAGACGGGCTGCAAGGCACTTGGCTTCAGGATGAGTCTGGTCCAGCTCCGCAGCCACCATGTCCTCCGGGGAATACGGGAGTTACTGGCCGACCTGTTCCATCTGGAGCTTGGCCTTGGTCATCATCGAGGGGAGTTGGTCCTTGAGGGCCTTGGCCTGGGGGGAATTGGGGTACTTGGCGATCAGATCCTGGGCCAGGGCGAGGGCCTCGATGTAGCGGTGGGTCCGCATGAGTTCCTTGAGCTGTTCTTCCAGGTCCTTGCGGATCTCGATCTCGGCGTTGTCGCGGAGGGTATCCATCTTGGCGCGAAGGCCCTGGGCCTCGGGGCTACCGGGGAACCGCGTGATCAGTTCACCGGCCTGGCGGAAGGCGCTGCGCCACTCCTTGCGGATGATGAGTTCCTCGATCTGGCCAAGCTGCTGCTGGCGCTGCTGCTGCTCGAAACGGGAGCGATCCTGGTGAAGGCTGTCGACGAGGTCCTTGACGCGCCCGCTGCGCGGGTGGCGGGCGAGGAGTTCCTGGGCCGCCTCCTCGGCGCGCTCCCAGGCGGCCATTCCCATGAAGTCGCGCATGCGGGAGGCGGCCTGCTGGTAGTCCCCGTCCTCGGCGACGGCGCGGGCCTGCTCGATCTGCTCCTGGAAGCGCTCGACGCCGGCGCGCTCGTCCGGGAAGGACCGGGCGTATTCGTCGAGGCGGCGCTGGGCCTCGGCGATCTTGCTCTCGGACAGAAGGCGGGTGAGGGTCTCGCCGAGCTCGCGATGGATCTGTTCGAGGTGCTGGCGGTGTCGGGCCTGGCGCTGCTCGGGGCTCAGCAGCATGTTTTCGTTGATCTCCTGGAGCTGCTCGCTGATCTGCTCGAGGCGCTGGGAATCGATCCAGCCTGGTGGGCGCGACGAGGCTCTCCGACACGGTCGGGGCGGCTGGGGCAGACGGCACCACCGGCACGCCGGGTATGGCCAGTCGCGAGATCGAGGTAACGGTGTCCTCCTGCGCGCGGACCAGGCGGCTGAGGCCCTGGACCTGCACCTGGAGGTAGTTGATGACGGCGGCCACGCCGGCCAGGAGCAGTGCGGCTGCGACGCCACCGATGCCGACGAGGACGATGCCGACGACCTCACCGATCTGGACGCGCGGGGTCTTGCGGCTGAGCACCTCGCCGAGCTGGAAGAGCACGGCGATCAGCGCGACCGCCCCGATGATGAAGGACATGGCATAGAGGCCCGGGACCAGGGGGTTGCCCGCCGCTCGCTGCCCGGCGACCGTCTTTTCCGACTTTCGCGCCATTTGCCGGCCCTGCCATAAAGTTGAGTCCGCAGGAGGTTCGTACACATATCGCGACTGCGGCGCCATATTACCCGAATTGGCGGAGGGCGGGCAAGCCGATCAAATCGTGAACAAACTGTTGCCGACCACGCCGGTTACGGAGTCCAGAAGGCAGCAGATCCCGGCGCTGACGCACTGGCCCAGCACCATCCCCAGGAAAAACGGGATCGTCCGCATGTAGAGCCTGGGCCCGCCGTACTTGAGCACAAGGCTCTTGAGAAGCCAGGCGACAAACACGCTGAACCACAGCTGGTCCATGAACTTCGTGCCGATGACGACCAGGCCGATCGGATGGATGGGCCAGCGGAGGAACCGCCGCTGGGCGGTCATCAGCAAGCTCATCAGCACCACCCCGACGATGCTGTAGACCCAGCCGAGGGTGTTGGGCCCGGATCGGACGCCCTTGGCTGTCTGCGACAAGAGGCCCTTGGCGAAGTTGAACCCGTAGGCCGGGGAATCTATGAAGTACCACTTCTCCAGGCTGGTGCCCTGGTAGACGTAGGCAATATAGATCACGGTGCCGACCGAGATAGCCAGGGTCACAAGCATGGCGGCCAGCAGGGCGAAGAACAGCCTGCGGCGGCGGTGTTCGATCTCGCCGGTGAGTTTGAGGCTGTTGGCGGCGCCGGCCATCACGAACGATCGGACGTCGACGGCATAGGGGTACTGCAGGCCCAGGCCGACGATGCTCGTCTCGGACATCGCCGCGGCGCCGATCTTGCTGGCTGTGAAGGCGGGCGCAAGCCCCGCCGGCGAGGCCGAACCAAGCCCCGCTTCCGAAACGATTCGCGTGAGCCCGTAGAAGATGAGCATCGCGACCGTCCAGAAGACGATCGCCACCCACCACTGCATGCCCACGGCCATCAGCCAGCCCAACATGGCGACGGCCGACAGGATCGCCAGGACGACAGCCGCGCGATAGCCGAGGATCTCGCGGGAGTCATCGACCCGGGGGTCGTTGCGGAAGGCCTTGCGCAGGACCGCAGCGAGATGGCGCCTGGCTGACCAGAGCCCCAGCACGGACATCGTCAGCAGACCGCCCATGCCCAGGTGGTACATCAGCGGGTCGCCGGAACCGTGGCCGCCCAGATCCTCGGGGCTGCGATAGCCTCGCAGGGCCATCCAGCCCGACACGAACATCCCGGCCAGCGAGAGGCTCCAGACGCTGAAGGAGATGCGGGTGTTGACCAGGTAGGCAAAGCCCATCCCCACGAAGCTGGGGATGATGTAGAGGGTCACCTGGTCGGACATGATCTTGGTCTGCCAGTCGAGCTTGATCTCCGGAAACCCCATGTAGTACGTATGCACGGCCCGCAGGACCGAGAACACCACCGGCAGCGCGAAGCCCAGCCACATGCTGCTGTTGCGAAACAGCGGCCCCAGGGACGGCGGGGCGCAGCCGGCTCGTCGTCCAGTCGCGCCATCTCCTGCGGGAGGCGCATCAGCGGATAGACGAGGATCTCGCGGTCCATCCACTGGCCGCGGACGATCACCATCAGGCAGATCGAGAAGGTGTACAGCGGGACCAGGAAGACGGCCCAGGCCAGCAGCGGCTTGCCCCAGGCACGCCAGGGGATCTGCCGCAGGTACGTCCAGGCTTCGTAGCCGGCCTGGAGGAAGGGCTCGGCGAAACGGTCCTGGCGCGGCTCGGTGAAGCCCGGGACGCGGCGGATGCCCTCGAAGAAGCCGCGGTAGGCGTCGGCGTCGACCACGCGCATCCACTCGGGCATGTGCGGGGCGATCCGGGTGGGCCACTGGTTGCCGGCGTTCTGGTAGTAGCCCATGGCTGGCAGCGTCGGGACCAGCTGCATCGCCAGTCCGGAGGTGACCAAGGCGGTGGCCATGAGCATCATCGCGAAGATCGTGAGCAGTTCGGCGCGGTTGAGGCTGAGCCAGCGGCCGCCCGACCAGGTGGCTTCGACCAGGCGGCTGAGGGTCACCAGGGCCAGCATCGCCCAGGCGTAGCCCGCGAAGACCAGGAGGACCCGGAGGAGCGTGATGATGCCGGTGCTGAGGACCGCGCCGGAGGTGTCGGTCTCGCTCAGCGCCCCGACCAGACGCATGAGGAGGTACCACGCCAGGCCGCTGACCAGCGTGACCACCGTGCCGCGTAGCAGGGGATTGCGGGCACGCCGCTCCAGCAGCCGGGCCAGCGTATTGCCCACGAAGACCAGGCCGAAGAAGAGGGCGGTGATTCCGACGGCTGTGTGGTCCTCGGCCAGCCAGCTGCCGCGGATGACGTTGTCGGTGTAGGGGAAGAAGACGGCGGCCATCGCGCAGAAGACCAGGCCCAACAGGATGGCGCGGAGGGTCACGGTATTCCGGCGGTCGGCGGGCCGCTGGGCCGCGGCAGGTGCGCCGGTCGGAGCCGCTACCTGCGTTGAGGGAGTTCGCTCGGTTGTCTGCATATCCACCATCAGCAAGACCCTGCGCGAGGCCAACAACATTTGAGCAACGGCAATGGTGGGCAGTGCCCACCCTGCACACAGGACTAGGCAGTGCCACTTCTCACACAATCACCCGGCTGATCGCCTTGGCCAGCAGGGCAAATCCGATCGCCAGCATCGCCACCAATCCGCTGCCGCACGCGTAGCCGGCCAGCAGGATGGGCGTGTAGGCCTTCCAGGTCGCCTCGCCGAATTTGCGCCGCAGCCAGTAGTGGCCCAGCAGCGCCCCGATCATCTGCGGGATCACGTAGTGGGGCCAGACCGCCTGGCCGCCGACGAAGCCGTAGAAGACGCCAGCCGGCAGGCGGAGCGCCTGGGTGACCGCAAAGGCCACGGCTGCGACCGCAAAGCCGCCGGCTACCTTCTGGCCGGTGATGGCTTCCTTCAGGAAGCTCCGCCGCGGTTTGACGGAGATGGTGGACCCGGCTGGTACCTGGTTGACCAGGTCATCGGCGACGTCCGCGGCGATCCAGTACTGGCGGCTGCGTTGGGGGGTGAGCCCGGCCAGTTGCAGACTGCTCGGTCTGCGTAGGCCTGTGGCCGGCGATCGTCCAGAGCACGACGGCCGGTTCAGCCGGCGCCGGGGTCGGGCCCGGGGCGGGTAGTCGCAGCAGCAGGATCCGGCCGCGGGTGTCCGCGGGATCGCGGGCGGCACCGCGGGCATCGACGAGTTCCGCCTCGATGGCGATGGTCTTGTGCTTGTCGGCCCGGGCGAGTTCGGGCCAGCGTTTGGCCTGGTCCTCTTCGAGCGGGTTGACCTCGTAGGTCCCCTGCTCCGCCTCGATCTTGTCGGAGGCCAGCGTGCTGGAGACCCAGAGCGACTGGCCGGTGGCGAAGTACGGCCACATCTTCTGCACGTACGGGTACGACTCCGAGGGGATGGGCGCGAGCGACCAGATCAGCGAGTAGAAGAAGAAGCTGCAGACGAGCATCACGCCGGCTGCCATCGCCTGGGCCTTGACCAGGCCCTTGAACTTACTGCGGGTCAGTTCGAGCTGTTTGAACTGCTGGGCGCCGCCGCCCCACATGTACAACGGCAGCGGGGCGAACCACACGTCGACGCCGCGGTAACCGGAGAAGATGAATGTCCCCTCGCGGATGAAGGGGAACGACACGCCCGTGGCGGTGCCGGTGATGCCGATCATGCGGGCCTGCACGTAGCTGACCAGCGGGCTGACCACGAAGCCGAAGATCAGCAGGATCCAAATGGGGAAGTCCGGCACGAGGAGCTTGGTAAAGGCCACGTACGACAGGGTGCACAGGACCACCACGACCATCGACAAGCCCAGCGGGAAGTGGCCGCGTCCCTTGATGCCGTCGAGGCAGGCCTGGTGCTCGGCGTCCAGGCGGGTGCGCTTGCGGCGGAGGGCGGCGAACTGCTTGAGCACCGAGCCCAGCCCGAGGATCGCCACGAAGATGGCCATGCCGATACCGACGCTGATCCACAGGTCGAGCTTGGCGAGGATGTCGGTGTTGCGGACGTCCAGTCCGGGCTCCCAGCCGCTCAGCACGCCGAGGTGCTGCAGGATGGGGTTGCCGATGACGTAGAGGCAGATCGAGCCGATGAAGGTGCCGATCACGACCGGCAGCGGCAGCACGAAGCCCACCAGGACCAGGGCCAGGTCCGGCACGATGCCCAGCATGGCCGAGGGGAGTTTGTCGCCGATGGCCGCCGTCCAGTCGGCGAAGGGGATCGGCAGGATCATGATCGGCTGACTGGCGATCACGCCGGTGACGGTGGGCACGCCCAGGTAGACCGCGCCGAAGCCCACGCCGATCATCGCGCCGATCGAGAAGACCCGCCAGCGCCAGGTCTCCTTGTTGCCGGAGGTTTCGGCCAGCGCGGTCGCGCCGCCGGCGTTGACCGGGGCCAGGGGGAACGGCAGCCGCTCAACGTCGTTGGTCAGGCGGTAGAGCGAGTACCCCAACGAGAGCATCAGGGCGTAGCTCAGGAAGACGTGCAGGACCAGCAGGGCGATCGGGACGATCCACTCGCGATGGAGGAAGCTGCGGGTGGCCAGGATCTTGGGGTCGGAGGGAACGAACCACCAGGGGATCTTGTCGGCGATGCCGAAGCCCTCGGCCTGGGGGCTCTGGACGAGGAACTGGTCCCAGATCTTCGAGCCGAAGGGCCCGCCGAAGAGCGTCACGCCCGAGCCGAAGGTGGCCCCAGCCGCCAGCAGGCCGGCCGCCACCCAGAACAGCAGGATGATCTCCTGCTTCTTCATCTGGATGAAGGAGCGTTTGCCGATCTCGATGAACAGGATAATGGTGACCCACTCCGCGGCCCCGGAGATGCTGGCGCCGCTGATCAGGCCCATGTAGATCGCGCCGGGCAGCATGATCAGGCCGACGAAGAGCGCGCCGATAACGGTCCGCCAGGAGAAGCCGTCCTCGAAGGGGGCCTCGTCGAAGAGCTGCGGCGGGGCCTGGTCCTTGCGGGCCAGGGCGGGGACGAGGTCGGGAGGGGAGGCGGCTCTACTCATGGTCCCACCCCCACAGTTGCCGGCGCCGGGGCCAGCTGCTCCATCGCCTGCTGTTCCCAGCGCTGCTTGGTGATCTCGGGGACCGTGCGGTAGATCAGGAACTGCCGGCGCAGTTCGGCCAGCAGCGCCCGGTTGCGCTGCTGCCAGGCGACCTGCTCGCCGCTGCGCCGCACGATCGTCATCTCGATGCGGTGGATGTGGGAGTCCTCGGTCGGCTCGGCCACGAGGTCCACGTGCTGGCTGACCCCCAGGTCGTACGGCGCCAGCCGAACGTCCAGGGAGATCCGGTGGCGTATGCAGCCGTTCCCCTCTCTGCCCGCCCCCCTGCTCTCTCTCGTCAGCCGCGTATTGCGCGTGTAGAACACCCCGACCGACTCCTCGGCGCAGGCACCGAAGAAGTCGGCCAGAAAGGCGAAGAGTCCCAGCACCTGCCAGTCGGCCACCGTGAAGGGGAACTCGAACCGCCACGTGTCGCCCGTCGGCGGGGGGAACGTCCAGCGGCGGGTCACGTCGGGCACGGCCATCCTGGCGGCCACCTTGGAGGGGTAGACGGCTGAGAGCAGCACGACGCCCATGACGACCAGGCTGGTCATCACCGCGGCGGTGCTGGAGTAGTTGATGTTGATGCCGCCCAGGATGTGCGTGACCAGCAGGAGCTTGGCGATGCCCTGCCCCAGCAGGTAGCCGGTGAAGGCCCCGACGACGGCGAAGACACTGGATTCGGCCAGGAACAAGGCGGCGATGTGGGAGGGGGCCAGCCCGACGCTGCTGTAGGTGCTGATCTCGCGCTGGCGCTCGTAGACGCTGCCCAGCATGGTATTCAGGACGATCAGCGAGGCGATGATGACCGGCACGAACAGGCCGCTGGCCCAGCCCACGCCCGTCTGGCCCGTCGCCGAGATCGCCCGCACACTCTTGTCGGGATAGCCCACGAAGGCCAGGAGGTTGCTGCGGGCCAGGAGGTCCTCCAGCTGCTTCTTGCCGGCTGGATCTTCGGAATCGATGCCGCCGACGGCGATGCTCATCAGGCGTCCGCCGCACATGGCCAGGGCCTCGTAGGCGAACAGCGGGGTGTTCTGCGGGTCGATGTGGACGGTGGAGATGACCTCGACGGTCCGCTGCGACTCGGCCTCCATGCGGGCCTCGGTGGCCGCGTCGGTCCCGGATCGCGCGGTGTCCTTGCCCTTGCGGGCCTGCATGGGGGAAAAGGCCTCGCCATCAAGGTCCTTGAACTGGCTCAGTCTGCGAACCGTCCAGGATGCCGACGACCTTCCAGGTGCTGCCGAACACCTGGATCGCATCCCGGCCGGGCGCTGCCAGGTCCACCCCGAGCGTCTTGGCCAACGTCGCCGGCAGCATGACCTCCCGGGCCCGCTGATCGGAGATCCACCGCCCCTGGAGCAGAAAACGGTCCAGGTGGGTGATCCTGGCCTCCTCGGGGGCAACGCCGGTGGCGCCGGCCACGGTGGTTTGCCTCCCGCCGGGCCCGCCGATGGGCAGGTACAGGTCGTTGTCCTTCTCGTAGAAGTACCACCACCGCGGGGCGATGACGGCGCCAGCCGCGGCATCCCCCCTGCCCGCGACATCCGCGCTCCCCGCGACAGCCGCGCTGCCCGCAGCGTCCGCACTGCCCGGCTTGAAGGCGTATTGCAGATACTCCTGCAACACGTCGCTGATCGGGATCCAGTTGCGGTCGCGGAACAGGATGCCCTGGTAGCCGGCCTCGTACGACCGCGGCACCCGGTAGTAGCGGGTCGAACTGCTGACGACGGTGAAGCTCAGCACGGCGAAGGTGAGCAGCACGATCGTCGTGGTCGTCAGCACCGTCCGGATCCGGCGCTTCCGCAGGTTGCTGACACCGAGCATCACGGCTGCCATGGTCGCGCTGATCCGGCCGACGTTGACGCGATGGACCTCGCCGCCGCTGGCCCGCATCTGGCGCATCTGCTCGCCGAACTTGCCGACGATGATGGACAGCACGATGGCCGCCAGGGCCATGATGATGAAGGCCAGGAAGATCACGTAGGGCGAATCGGAGATCTCGAAGGCCGGGTGAATCATTCCCATGATGGCAAAGACCAGCAGGAAGATCACGGCTACGGCGACGATCTGCTTGCGGATGTCAGCAAAGCCCAGCAGCAGGCGCTCCAGGAAGAAAGCGAACGGGATCAACAGGGCGAAGTAGAAGACGACGCCCTCGACGGTGTCGCGGGCCATGGCCTTGACCTGGGGGTAGGCGGTGGTCGCGTAGCCCAGGCCCTCATAGGTGCAGCGAAGGAAGGTGTCCCAGTCGCGGCCTTGCATTGCCTTGCGGGCCTGGTCACAGAAGCCCCTTGCCCGCAGGAGCAGGTCCTGGACGAGTTCGTTCTTGATCCCCTTGCGGTTAAGCCGGTCGAAGCGGACGTCATTCAGTGTGACCAGGTCCTGCAGGGCGCGGAAGTTACCCCGGAAGACGGGGGTCTCGTCGTTGAGGAGGATGCCTTCGCCCTCGGGCTCGTCTTGCGTGGCGTTCAGCAGGACGTACTGGTAGCCGAACATGCCGTGGCCGGCCGCGAAGCGGACCCGCGTGCCCCGCGGCACGTGGAGCGTCATGCACAGGCGGGCGTCCCACCGCGGCATCCAGCAATAGCCGAACTTCTGCGGCGTGCCGCCGGTCGGCAGCATGATGCTGTAGGTGTCCAGCCACTTGAACCGGACCGGGTCAGCCATGTCGTACAGGTCCATCGTCACGCAGCGGAACAACACGAGGATGCCGTGGGCCTGGCCGTCCAGGTCGAGCGTCTGGCGGCCGGCGCCTTCCTCGCCCCGGTCGGCGGCGTAGATGATCGCACCGTCCACGGGATCGAGTTTGTAGCCGTAGATAAACACCCGCTTGTGGTCGGTCAGCAGGTCGACGTAGTAGCCGTCCTTGTCCGAAAAGCCGATGTCGGTCGCGTAGCCACCGGTCAGCCACGGCGTGCGGTTCTCCGGCCGGACGATCACCAGCACGTCCTGCATCGGCTCGGTGGTCACGGGCCGGTCGGCGAGCATGGACTTGTTGGCCTTGCAGATCATGGGGATGATCGGCCACTTGTAGGGGCGGAAGTCATTCTCGCTGAGGTTGCGGCGGACCAGGTCGGGCTTGTTGAGGACCGCGTCCAGCAGGTCCGTCAGCATCGTCGCCTGGGCCGACAGGTTCTCACGGTTGACCCGAGAGAGCGTGTCCAGGGGCGTGTCCCAGGCCCGCCGGATGTCCATGGCTGTCGCGATCGCCAGGGCGTGCTGCTTGGCCTTGAGGGCGATCGTGCTGTCGAACTGGATGGACGCCAGCAGGTAGTCTGCCGGCCGTGACCCCCTGCAGCGGACGGATCCCGCTGACGAACTGCATCCCCGGGTAGCCGCCGGCCGTGATCATCTGGTCGGCCTGTTCGACGAAGACGTTGCCGACCTTGATGACCGAGTTGCGGTGCCAGTCATTGCCGGCCGTACCGCTGCCGTCCCAGAACGTCCCCATCGCCTTGCTACTCGAGGAGAGATTCAGGTCGATCATCAGCGCGGGGTTGATCTGCAGGCCGCGAGGCGGGGGGTCGCGCTTCACGAAATTGGCGGCCCAGTCGTCGTAGGTCCGGCCGCGCATGCAGTGCCGCACCACGAAGTCCTCGATGCCGCCGTTGGACAGGCCGTGGGCGTCGATGGCGACGAACCAGATCGGGCGGATCGCCGGGTGGCGGCTGAAGTGCTCGGTGAGCCAGAGCAGCGTCGCGATGCCGCAGGCCTGGTCGGCCCCCGGCGCCAGGGCCGGCACGGCTGAGGAGGCGTCGTAGGAGGCCATCAGCACGATCGGCTCCGCGGCGTACGCGGGATCGAGTCCGTCGAGGTGGGCGAAGATGTTGCTGGCTGTCGCGCGCTTCCAGGTCATCTTTGCATGGATCGTAGCGGATCGGCCCTGCCGCGCGGCTGGCTCGAGCGTCCGCCACGCCTGGCGGCCCAGCCAGTACCGCGGGATGTTGACGGGGGCGTCGAGCACCTTGCCGACGACCAGCAGGCGTTCGGCCTGATCCGGCTCGATGAAGACGATCGCCCTGGCGCCCAGCGAGCGGGCCTGGATGAAGTGGTCGCCGCAGTCCAGGTCGAGGACCACGACGCACTCGGACAGGTCCGCGCCCTGGAAGTCGTTCGGGTACCCCTTGCCGCCGTAGAAGAGCTTGCCCGTGATCCCCCCGGGCGGAGTGCCCACGGTGCGGACGAGGTTCGGCCAGAAGCATGCCAGCGGAAGCACCTGGCCGTCGACAGTGAGGCTCGCGCCGTCGTCGATCGGGGCAGCGCGGGTGAACTCGTCGACCTGCAGGTCCTTCAGACCGAGGTCCGTAAACACCTGCCGGATGTGCCGCGCGGCCTGATCGTGGCCGGGATAGCCTACCGCCCGGCTGCCGACGGAGCCGAGGGCCTCCAGGTGCTGCCAGATGGCGGCCTGCATGCGGTCGGCGGCAGGTCGGGAGGAGGCAGGGGCGGTCGTGGTCGAGTCAATTCCGACGGCCATGGTGCAGAGGCGCAGAAGCAGCATCGCGGCAATCGCCAATGACCGACAACCGAGCACCCGGCCACCTCCGTCTGATCCGTCAGCGGAACACGTCTAAGTTCTGCCCGCATCAGTGACTACAACGCACGGTCGGCGGCTGGAATATACCTGTGGCGCGAACCGGGGGCAAGGCGGGCAAAGAACGGACAGGCAAAGGACTTGGCGCGGCCCGTTTCCAAGGACTGGTGGTCGGCGGCAGATGATTTGATGGGTTCGGAGGACATGAAGCCGGCCCTGCCGGCAGCACGCCCGCAAACAGCGCGGGCACCCATCCATACGCATGTAACGGACCACTATATCCCCGTCCGCAGGCCGTTCTGCTCCGCCTCCGGCAGGGCGATGTCCGTCAGGGGGACCTCCATCTCCATGCCGCGGTTGTTGATGACCACGGCCTGGCGCTGGAGCAGGACCCGGACCACGGTGGCCTCGCGGTCGAAGCGTTTGGAGCGGACCTTGTCGCCGGGCTTGAGGTTGGTCACGCGCTGCATCCACTTGTCGAAGGCGACCTGCCTGGCCTTGAGGCTCTCGCTCTCCTGCTGGTAGTGGGCCTCGGCCTCGGAGGCGGCGATCCGTGCCTTCTCGGCCTGCTCGCGGGCGGCCTCGGCCTTGCGGCGGCTCTTGAGCGTGCCGCGGATCGCCTGGTGCAGGGCGCGGTGGCGGCCGGCCAGGTGCTGCCGGGCCGCCTGCAGCAGCGGCTCGCCCATGCCCAGCCGCCGCGCGATGTCGATGGCGTTGCTGTTGCCCGGCTCGCCGATGATCAGGCGGTAGGTCGGCCGGAGCGTCGCCACGTCGAACTCCACCGCGGCGTTGTCGACCCGCGGGTGGCGGTAGGCATAGCCCTTGAGCACACCCAGGTGGGTGGTGATGATCGTGGGGCATCGGCGGTTGTGCAGTTCGTCCATGATCGCCTGGCCGATCGCGGCGCCTTCCTCGGGGTCGGTGCCGCTGCCCAGTTCGTCCATCAGCACGAGGGTGCGTTCGTCGGCCCTTCCCAGGATGTGCAGGATCTGCTTGAGGTGCGCGCTGAAGGTGCTCAGCGACTGCTGTAGGCTCTGCTCGTCGCCGACGTCGATCAGGATGTCCGTGTAGATGGGCAGCTGCGAGCCGGCAGCGGCGGCGACGGGCATGCCGGCCTGGGCCATCGCGCAGGCCAGGCCGATCGTTTTGAGCGTGACCGTCTTGCCGCCGGTGTTCGGGCCGGTGACGATCAGCATGTCGAAGTCCTCGCCCAGCCGCATGTCGATCGGCACGATGGCCTCGAGGACCTTGTGTGGCTTCTCGTCCTTGTGCATCTCCATCAGGAGCGGGTGGCGGACCTCGCGCAGGTTGAGCGGGAGGTTCTCGTCTACCTCGGGCACCACCCAGCCGTGCTGGCGGCTCATGAGCGCCTTGGCCGTGACCAGGTCCAGCATGGCCAGGGCGTGCAGCGTCCGCAGGATACCCTCGGCGTTGACGTGGACCAGGTGGGTGAGCTCCCAGAGGATCCGGCCGACCTCCTCGTTCTCCTCCTGCTTGAGCGCGACGATGGTGTTGTTGAGTTCGACGACCTCGGACGGCTCGATGAACAGCGTCGCGCCGCTGTCGCTGGAGCGGTGGACGATGCCGGGCAGGCGGGCGCGGTACTCGGCCTTGACCGGCAGGACCAGGCGGTCGCCGTGGAAGGTCGTGGCCGTGTACTGCAGCACGCGCGTGATGTCCGTGTTCCTGAGCAGGCGGTCGTAGACCCGCTTGATGGAGTGCTCGCCGTCGGCGACCTGGCGGCGGAGTTTGGCGAGCTTGGGGGAGGCCTCGTCCCGCACCTGGCCGCGATCGTCGATGATCTTATCGATCCGGTCGGCAATCATGCTGTAGTCGCCGATGCGTTCGGCCACCTGCCGCAGGGACGCGAAGTCCTCGGGCAGTTCGGCCAGGTAGCCGACCATCATGCCGGTGACCCGCATGGCCCCGCGGACATCGACCAGTTCAGCCGGTTCGAGCAGGTGCGGCGGGACGGCGTGCTCGACGAGTTGGCGGACGTCGGCCATGCCGCCGAAGGGCGGCTGTCCCTGCCGCGTGATCCAGGTGGACATCTGGCGGACCTGGTCGAGCCAGTACTTCACCTGGTCGACCCGCTGCGACGGCTGGACCCGCTGGGCCATCTCCCGGCCCAAACTCGTCCGCGCGAACCGGCCGAGGACGTCGCAGACCCGGCCGAACTCCAGTTTGTCGAGGCTATGCTGCTCCATGGGGTTGATTGTACGAAAACGGGGCGGATAAGCCAATATGTAGGTGATGGATATCTCAAACGGCAAGGGCAGGATGCGCCGCGGCAGATTCACTGCCTGCGCGGAGGCCGCAAATGTTAGCACCGCACCGGAAGTTCGATCCAATGGCAATCCTGTTGGGCAAGCGGGGAGTGGCTACCACAACACGTCAATGTGCTTCGACTCGGTGATCATGCGATCGCGAGTAATCAGTCGCGTTGGTTGCTGGTCCCCGGAGAGGCCGCGGTACTTCGCAGCGTCGATCTCCTCGGTCGTCGTCTGCGCCTGGCCTTTGAGAATGCCGCGCAAGCCAGCAAGAGTGTGGCGTTGCGGGAGGGGCACGCTGCGCAACCTGGCCTCCAGCACATCCAACTGTGCTCGCAAAGCCTGTCTTTCTTTGTTGTTCAGCCCTGAAAGGGCGAGACAGGACGGCCTTCCGCCTGCGCCTTGGCACCCCGCCCGAAACGAAACACGGCCGCTTCCCTCAGGACGCTCTGGATACCCGCGTGCCGCGTCCTTGTCCTTTGCGGTGCTTTGTCAGACGTTGCGTAGAGCGGGTAATCGTAAGCAACGACCGGAGCGCCTCGTTCACCGAGGCGGAATCGCCGAAGGCCTCCGCCACATCCGGGTCCAGAACCACAACGTTGCGCGCCTCCCGCAAGAGTCGCCTGCAGTACTTGCCCCGAACAGCCTTTGAATAGTCAAAGTCGTATTCCGGGCGGAGGTCCTCAGATGCCTTCTTCGATTTAGCCTTCATGCTTCCTTCTTTCCCTGGCGGTTGCAGGTCGTGCACTGATGATACGCGAAGCCTCCCGTCTGTCCGTGTGTGCCACGACGATCAGGCGACCGCTGGAAGAGAAACCTATGGTAACAAACCGTGCCTCTCCAGCCGAGTGCTCGGGGTCATCGAAGGTGGCTGACAGCGGATCGTAGAACACGGTCACGGCTGCCTCGAAACAGACCCCGTGCTTCTTCAGGTTTCTCGCTGCCTTACCTGGGTCCCATTCAAACTGCATCGCCAGTTCTACTGTCCATTCTATCGCCCGACCGATATCGTTTCAGAGGACCGTCCAACCTGTCCCGCCATTTTGACCGAAGCCGGACCGGCTCTGTCAGGGCCAATCGCCCAGTTCATTTGGCGCACAATACGTATCCGAAACCAAGCAGGACGGCAAGGGCAGACCGTAGTGCCCCGCTGCTGGCAAACAGGCGGCCACCTCGGAACCAACGGGTTGACCAGAAGGAAAGGGCATTCTTCACTGCCTCCTGCCGCCGGCAACAACGATAGCTCGGCCAACAGATGTGCCGACCGACCAGCGGCCCGGGCATGGTGCCGGGGTATTCGTCGGGAGCGGACAGTCCTGCCACGAGACTCGACGTTCAGGCTGGGCGGTGGGGGTGGGCTCTGTCACAGCATCAATGAGCACTGCATCCGGCTTCGTCTCTGCCGTGTAACCGAGTCTCTGTAGGAGAGCAGCGTTCACTCCACAGCAGTAGCGATAGTCGGTCTTGTCGGCCGGTGGTCCTGGTCTGCTGCTTCTGGTCGTGATCTGCGCAATCGGCGTCGCCTGCGGATGTCGTTTGGGGGCGTTCGGAGGCGTTGCCGCCTCTGACCTGTGCTGCGCCAGCCGGCCACGTTCATGCAGAAGGCGAGCGCAACCCGACAGGATCTACGCCGCGAAGTGGCTCGATACGAAATCGATCCGCCGCTGCAGGACGTCCAGGGGCATCGGACCGCCGTGGCCCATGCCGGGCACCTCGATGTACTCGACGTTGTGGCCGCAGGCCTTCATCCTGGCCACGAACGGGTCGGAGTGGTGCGGCTTGGAGACGGCCTTGTCGGCGTCGCCGTGGATGACCTGGTAGGGGATCCGCGGCATGGACCCTGCCTGGTGCAGCGGCGAGTGCTCGTGCAGGACGGCCTGCCAGTCCTCCGGGTATCCGCGGTAGGCGTAGCGAAAGGTCGCGGGCAGGTCCGGCCTCTCGTTGAAGTGGTACGTCGCGTCGCAGACGGGACACAGCGCGTGGCAGGCGACGATGCGGCAGCGGCTGTACCGCGTGTAGATGAGCGTGCCCTGGCCGCCCATGCTGCCGCCGGTGGAGATGATCGGCATCTTCGCACTCAGCGAGAACTCCCGCAGGACGTCCTCGACCAGTTCATCGACGAACCGCCGCGCCTGGCGGTTCATCCAGCGTCCACGGCCCGTAGTACGGATGGACCACCAGGCCGCCCCGCCGACCCCACTCGAGTTCCTCGGTCGTCGGCGCGAGTCTGGGCGCCCCGCCACCCAGCCCGTGGAAGGCCAGCACGACGGCCCGGGGCTTACCTTGCAACCCCTCATCGCCGATCCAGGCCACCTGGCGGAGCACTTCGCGATCCATGCCACTCTCCCTTGCGTGCCATCTACCCCACGTCGAAGTCCTGGATGCGGGCGTTGACCAGCCGCTGGACCGTCGCCCGGGCCGGCTCCTTGCTCAGCGACCCGCAGTGCCAGACTTCCATCGCGTCGCGCCAGTCGCTCAGGCCGACCACCCATGCCCCGGCTGTCCGGGCGGCGCGGATGCCGGCGCTGCCGGCCAGCGTTCGGCTATACGTCCCGTTGACCGTTCGGATGATCGCGGCCTTGCCGTCGGCGTAGACCACCCAGCGGAGCAGCCCGGTCCGACGGATCGTCACTGCCTCGACCGCCTGGCCCGGACTGACCGTGATCAGGCTCGCTACTGCGGGGGTCGAGCCGGCTGATCCGCCAGAGCCCGCCGGCCTGCGTGCCCAGCCAGATGTCCTCGTCGTCGATCTCCACGCTCGTCACCGGGGCGTCGATCGGCACGAACCACTCCATGTCAGGGGAGGTCGGCAAGCCGCCAGCGCAGCTGATCAGCCAGTTGTCCGCTCCGAACCAGACGGCCCCAGCCGCATCCACCATCACGGCCCGCACGAACCGGACGGCCTGGTTACGGCCCGCTCCCAGCACCGCGTAGGGCGCTCTCGGGCCGGTCCAACTCCCAGCAGAGCAAGCCCACGTCGGACTTGCTCGCCCAGCACTGCCTGCGCCGCAGGACGGCTGCGTTGAAGCCGCTGCCCTCCTTGGCCCCGGCCGCCGGCCCGCGGTAGGGCTCGATCAGCATCGACATCATGCTGCCGGTGGAGGCATCCAGCAGGGCCACGCCCTTCTGGCAGCCGACCAGCACGATCTGCTTGCCCTCGAGGTCTCTTCCCAGGCGGACCGAGCGGCAGCCCCCCAGGTCACTCGAAAGGGTGGCATTCCAGGTCGGCCGGTCCGTCTCGGGGAGCTTCCAGCAGATCACCTGCGAGGCCGCCACCGCCACGAGTCGCTCGGCTGCGTCGGCCGCGAAGAGCTTCAACAAGGCGTCGTATAGTTCGGTCCGCAGGCGCTCGGGAAGGACCTGCATCACCTGGTCGAAGGTGGCAAAGGCGGTCTGCCCGGCCACCTTGTCGCGCAGCTTCCGCAGGGCCTCGCCGACCTTGTCCTCGCCGCAGGCGGCGGCTCGGCCGGCCAGGTCCTCGAACTGCCCCAGCAGGGCCTTGTGCAGGATCTCCTGTGCGACGGGACCCGCGGCCGCACCCGTGGGCAGGAAACTGATCGCCGCCTCGCTGACCGGCAGGCAGGTCGCCAACATGCCGGGCACCAGGGCCAAGCCGACCGATAATAACGGCCGCTCCAAGGCTTCGCCTACGTAGTCAACCAGGGCCGGGATCGTGGTCGGCGCAAGTATCTCGGTAGTCGACCTGCCGCGGGCGAAGACCCTCGCGGCTACCAACACGTGCTCCTCTAGGTACTGGATGATCTCGGAGATGTCGATCTCCGGCTTGTTCTTGTTCCGCTTGGTGAACTCCTTGGCCAAGCCGTTCAGGTGGTTCACGTTGGGCCGCACCGCCACCCGCAGGATCAGCGAACAGGAGACGTCGTGCCCGTCGGAGGTCCTCAGCGGCTGAACCTTCATGGAGAGGGGGATCGGCCCGGCCCGAAACAGCGTGATGTTGTTGACGGATTCGCGGTTGGGGTCGGCCCCGGCCGGCACAACCGCCATCCGCCCGTCGGGCAGTTCGGTCAGGGCGAGGTATCCGGCCGGCACGCCGGTCTCGCGCGGAACCAGCCGGGCTGCCTCCCTGCCCTGCAGCTGCAGGGCCAGCAAACCGGGCGACTGGGCAAGTTTCTGGTCCAGCTCAGCCAAGGTGCTCGACTCCGTGCCTGTCAGCCGCGTTCTGACATGGCCGCCAAGATGTCCAGTGTACCGCGACCGGCTGGCTTGCACCACTTGACCGCGGGTCGGACATGGGCAGAATACTGCCAATTCGGCCCCGGGCGAGGTTGCCCGGCATGGGCCTTACCCTTATTATTGGTGTGTTACTGATCGACTTCGATTTGTGCCGGCTGCCGGCCTGGGATTAAGGTGCCTGTATGGCGGTGATCAAGGCGGTTGAACTGCGTAGGGGTCGTGTTATCACGCACGAAGGGCAGATGTGGACGGTCGTGGACGTCAAACACAGCGTCCAGCAGCAGCGGGCAGCCTTGATGCGGGCCAGGATCAAGAACTTCGTGACCGGCCAGGTCCTGGAGGTCCGCTTCGACCCGGAAGACATCCTGGAGATCCCGTTCCTGGAGACCAAGGAGTTCGAGTACCTCTACCCCGAGGGCAACGACCTGGTCCTGATGGACACCCACAACTACGACCAGTTCAACGTGTCCAAGGAGATGGTCGGCGACAGCATCAAGTTCCTGACGCCCAATACGAAGCTCTCGGCGGCCGTCAGCGACGGCAACATCATCACGGTGGAACTGCCGCAGGTGGTGGAGTTGAAGGTCGTCGAGGCCCCGCCGGTGGTCAAGGGCGCGACGGTGACCAACCAGCCCAAGGACGTGGTGCTGGAGACCGGGGCTCGCGTGAAGGTGCCGGCGTTCATCTCGGCGGGCGAGGTCGTCCGCGTCGACACCCGTAGCGGGGAGTACCTGGAGCGGGCGAAGGGGTAGCGGGCAGTTAGCCCGTTGCAGCTTGTGCGCCAACGAAGTGACGACGGGAGCAGGGCCCGACAGCCACGGGCGGTTCAGTCCTGGACGTTCATGGTCGATCCGGGTCACGCTCGACGGTCGTATCCATTCCCCTCAGAGATCCCCGCATCTGCCTGACGGAACGAGCAGGCTGAATATGATCAGGGAAGATGCTCCGGGTGTCTGCATGGCGGGCGGTCCAGTTATCGTTTGGTGCGTTTTCTCGTGCCAGCCGACTTGGGGGCGATCTTCCGGGCCGGTAACCGGACGACCTCAAGCCCCGCGGTTTCCTGGATGAAACGCAGGTCGGCACAAATCGCCCTAAGATCCCCCTGGAACTTCCGCGTGTGCTCCATTCGGTGCTTCCGCACTTCCTCAACAATGGGGTCTCTCATGTGTCGATCTCCAATCAGCTCTTCCGGCGAACAGATCTCGGGGCACGCGTAACCCTCGTTCTCGATGATCTGCCGCACCATCAGCCTCGTGAACGGATTGTTCATATGAGCGAAATTCCACGTGAATCAGGACGTCGACGCCATTGACGGCAGCCAAGGCGATGTGAAGGGCGTCTTCGGGAAACTCTTCGGGGATCCCCCTGCCGGCAATGATCTTCTCTGCCAGGGCCATAGCCTCGTCGTCTATGTCCAGCATGCGAAACGGCCTCAAGGCCGAAAGCCGCGTCTGGGCCTGACCCGGATCCCCTTTCCCGGCCTCTTGATACACCAATGCCGAAACATAGGCTTCATATTCGGAACCGAGGTTCGGCCAGAGCCCTCTAGTGGCCTCCTGATGTGCAGCAATCACGACGTTGCGGCTTGGCCGAGCGGCGAAGTAGCTCACGACCGTTGTTTCCACGTATACTCGCTTGCCCATGACAGCATTCTATCAGAACCCCGGCCCCTTGTCGTTGCTGTTCATCCCCCTATGCGTCTGTCCCCCCCTGCACCTCCCGGATCTGCCGCACCGCCTGCAGGAACATCTTCTCCGCCTGTCGCACCACCGCGTGCGCCTCGGCCTGCATCTGCGGCGGGGCCTCCAGCAGGACTCGCCCCTCCCGCTCCTTCAGGCTGGCTACGGTACCATCCTTGACCAGCTGGTATACGCCGCTCTCCGGCGCATCGTAGGAGACGACGAAGCCGTGCTGGCGGAACGTGTCGACCAGCAGCTCCAGGAAGTGGTGCCCGATGCTGGCCGGCATCGCGATGTCGATCGGCGCACGGGCCTGCTGGGTCTCCTGCGGCCAGGCGAGCATCCCGCGCCGCCCGGGCCGGCCGCGAAACAGCGGCACCAGCCCGATCGGCGCGATCACCGTGGTGATCAGCGTCATCATGATCGACACGCCGAAGATGTCCTGCTCGATCAGCCGGTTGGAGAGCCCCACGCCCGCGACGATCAGCGCCACCTCACCCCGCGGCAGCATTCCCACGCCGATGCGGGCCGCTCCGCGTAGGTTGAACCATCCCAGCGCCGGCAGGCCGCAGCCGACGATTTTGCCCAGGCACGCCCACAGCGTGATCACCGCCCCGAACAGCAGCGCCTGCCTCATGGCCCCGAAGTTCACCAGCATGCCCATCGCGGCGAAGAAGACCGGCACGATGAAGTCGTTTACGCCCACCAGATCGTCCCGCAGTTTGTGGGCCATCTTCGTCCGCGAAAGGCCCAGCCCCACCGAGTACGCGCCGATGATGAACGCCAGGCCGAACATCTCCGCCACGCCCGCCCCCAGCAGGGCCAGGGCCAGCGCCAGCCCCACCCGCGCACCGGCGTATTTGACCGTCTCGATCGCCCGCTCCAGCAGCGGCGCCAGCGCCAGGACCACCGCCGTGATCCCGATCCAGACCCCCAGGGCCTTGGCGGTGGTCACCAGGATGCCGGCCACGTCGATCGCGGCGCCGGCCCGCTCGGCCTTGACCATGCCCACCACGATCGCCAGGACGAGGATGCCGAGGACGTCATCGACGACAGCCGCCCCCAGGATCGTCACACCCTCGGGCGTATCGAGCCGTCGGATATCCGACAGCACCCGCGCGGTGATGCCCACGCTGGTGGCGACCATGATCGCGCCCATGAACATCGCCGACGGCGACGAGAACGTCGCCCCCGGCACGAACCGCGTGACGGTCCAGGCCCCCAGGACGTACGGCACGATCACCCCGCCGACCGCGCAGATCGACGCAGGCCCGAGGTTAGCCAGGAACTGCCGCAGGTCCGTGTGCAGCCCCGTGACAAACAGCAGCACGATGCTGGCCAGCACCGCCACCGTCCAGAGCACGTCCGAGAGCGGCCAGTCGGTCAAGCCCACCGGCGGCGGGAACAGCGGGTACCAGTGCCCGTTCAGGTACACCTGGAGAAGGCTGCCCAGCAGGTAGGGTCCGATCAGCACACCGCCGGTGAGTTCTCCCAGCACACCGGGGATGTGGATTCTCTCGAAGGCCCAGCCGCCCAGCTTGGCCACCACCAGGATCAGGGCGAGCTGCAGCACGATCATGAGGATCTTCTCACTGCGATCCTGGAGTTCCGCGAAGTTGGGGGTCAGCCGGGGCGCGTGGACGGCCGCCGGGGCCGGCACTGAAGCCCCATGGGCCCCTGAAACGGCCCCGAGGGCAGCCGGTTCACCCTGCGCCATGAGGCCGGGCACGATCGCCAGGGACACCAGCAGTACGCAGGCCGCCGCCGCCCAGGCCGATGGGTGCCTCGTCCGCCGGTGGTGCTTGGCCAGGACGTTTTCGAGCCGGTGACTCACGCGGGTCATACCCCTACTTCCGGTCGCCGAAGGTGCAGACCACGACGGTGCCGCGGCCCGCGTTCGAGCGCACCCGCAGCTGCCCGCCGATCGCGCTGGCCCGGTATTCCATGATTCGAAGCCCCATCCCCGGGTGCTTGTCCGCGTCCTTGGGCATACCTCGCCCGTCGTCCTGGACGATCAGCATGCCGCGGCCGGCTTCCTCAGCCAGACTGGATCATCACGTTGTGGGCCTTGCCGTGCTTGACGGCGTTGTTGACCGCCTCCTGGGCGATGCGGTAGAGGTGCCCGGCTGTGTCGTCGTCGGGGATGCGCACCCGCGAGTCGCACTGGCAGACGCACGAGATGCCGAAGATGTCCTGCACCCCGACCGTGAACTCCTGGATCTTGGCCTGGAAGTTGGCGGCCGTCAGGTCCACCGGCGCCAGGCCTCGTGCAAGAGAACGGACCTGCTTGTTGGTCAGGGTCGCCAGCCGCCCGATCTCGACGGCATCCTGGGCCTCGGGCATGGCCAGGGATTCCAGTTTCTGTTCGAGGATCTTGCTGAGGAAGCTCATACCGGTGAGGTTCTGGCCCAGCACGTCGTGCAGGTCCCGCCCGATCCGCTGCTGCTCGAGGCTGCTGATCTCGGCGATGCTCTGCTCCAGGCGCTTGCGCTCGGTGATGTCGGTGGCCATCGTCAGGCAGCCGACGTAGCGGCCCGTCTCGTCGAGGATGGGCGCCCGGCCAGGATGACCCAGAGCTCCGCGCCATCCTGGCGGCGGAAGCGGATGTCGCAGCTGTCCTTGATACCGGCGCGGCGCCGGCAGCCCGCCCTCGGCGGCCGAGCGATCGCGCTGGTCGACGTACGAGAGGATGGGCGTACCGAGGATCTCCTCGGTGGTATAGCCCAGCATCCGCGCCATCTTCTGGTTGACGAACGTCGTGCTGTCGGCCTCATCCAGCCCCCAGACGCCTTCCTCGGCCGTTTCGACGATGCGGCGGTAGCCTTCCTCGCTGGCCTGCAGGGCCTCCAGGGCCTGCTGCCGCTCGATCCGCAGGCGTAGGGCCGCCAGACCGTACGCCAGGTCGTCAGCCAGCTCCTGCAGCAGACGGACCTCCGCGTTGTCGAAGGCCTCGGCATCCGGGCTGTAGAAGGTGACGGCCCCGAACATCCGCCCCTCGACGGCCAGAGGCACGGCCAGGGCCGACATAATGCCCCGCCGGATCACCTCCTCCCGCCAGGACGCATGCTCCACAGTCGCAGGGATATTGTGCATCACGGCTGGGTGCCCCGAGCGGATCGCCCGCCCGGTGGGGCCGCTACCGGCCGGCGAATCCGACCAGGCGATGCCCATCCTGTCCAGCACGCCGTCCTCGCAGCCGGCCCAGGCGACCGGACGCACCGTCCGTTCCGGATTGTTCTCGGCGCGGCCGACCCAGGCGACCTGGTACCCGCCGAACTCCACGGCCGCGCGGCAGATCGCGGCCAGAAGGTGATTCTCGTCGGTGGCGCGGATCAGGATCTGGTTGGCCTCGCTGAGGATCCGCAGGGCGCGGTTGAGGCGGCGCAGTTCCGCCTCGGCGCGGGTCCGCTCGGCCACCTCGGCCTCCAGGGCGTTGTTGGTCTGGGCGAGCTGGCGGGTCCGCTCGCGGACCCGGACCTCCAGTTCGTCACGGGCCCTGCGGAGATGCTCCTGGCTCTGGCGGAGGGACTCTTCCGCGCGGCGGCGCTGCAGCCGCTCTTGCGCTTCGGCCAGGGCCCTGCGGACCGAGGGGACCAGGCGCTGGAGCCGCTGCTTGAGGACATAGTCCACCGCCCCGGCCTTGAGTGTCTCGATGGCCTGCTCCTCGCCGATGGCCCCCGAGACGAACAGGAACGGCACCTGCGGACAGACCCGCCGGACGATCTGCAGCGCCGCCATGCCGTCAAAGCCCGGCAGGGAGTAGTCCGCCAGGATCAGGTGCGGCGGATCGGTCCGCAGGGCGGCGGCGAAGTCCTTCTCGGTGTCGACCACGCGGACCTGGCAGGTAAGCCCTCCCGCGGACAGCTCGGCGCCGACCAACTCGGCGTCCAGGCGGTTGTCCTCCAGGTGCAGCAGGCGCAGCGTCGAGCCGCCAGGCGTATCCTGGTTCGCTGTATTATCCTGCGATCCAGTGTCAGACATCCACTACTGCCTCGTGAACGATCCGTACTGAGTTCCCGCTTCAGCGGGTCCTCGTCGTGGCCGTTGCCGCTTCACCTTGTCAGGGCCTCACCCTGTCATCTTGTCATCCTCACCCCGGCTCGCTGGTCCCGGGCGGCGGCTGGTTGATCACCGCCCAGAACAGGCCGATCTTCTTGATCGCGCTGACGAAGTCGTGGAAGTCGACCGGCTTGACGACGTAGGCGTTGACGCCCAGCTGGTAGCTGTCGACCAGGTCGCGCTCCTCGCGGCTGCTGGTCAGCATCACCACGGGGATATTGCCCAGGGACGGGTCCTTCCGGACCTGCGCCAATACCTCCAGCCCGTCGACCTTGGGCAGCTTCAGGTCCAGCAGCACCACCGCCGGGTTACCCTCGGCCCGCATCCGCCACATGCCCCGGCGGAACAGGTAGTCCAGCGCCTCTTCGCCGTCCCGGGCAACCACGACCTCGTTGGCCAGGTGGTTCTCCTCCAGCGCGCGACAGGGTCAGCTCGATGTCGTTGACCGCGTCTTCGACCAGCAGAATGCGTTTCAAGTCGGATGTCATCCTTCTTCCTTCGGCCTCGTTAGACCCTCTTGGGGAGCGAGAAGTACATCGTCGCTCCCGCGCCCGGTATCGCCTGGGACCAGGTCCGCCCGCCGTGGCGGTGAACGATCCGCCGCACGTTCGCCAACCCGATGCCCGTCCCCTCAAACTCCTCGGGCCGATGGAGCCGCTGGAACACGCCGAAGAGCTTGTCCGCGTACTTCATGTCGAACCCCACGCCGTTGTCCCGCACGAAGAAGACCCATTCGCTGTCCTGCTCGCGGCAGCCGACCTCGATCCGCGCTTGCTCCCGCTTCCGCGTGAACTTCACGGCGTTGGCCAGCAGGTTCTGCAGCACAACCCTCAACATCGCCGGGTCGGCCTGCACGCACGGCAGGTCATCCACCCGCCAGTCGATCGCCCGCCCGGCTGCCTCGACCTCCAGCCCCTGGCGAACGTCCCGGACCACCTCGGCCACGTCCACCGTGCTGCGCCGAATCTCGCTGCGGCCCATGCGGGAGAAGGCCAGCAGGTCGTCCACCAGCGACCCGGCATGCTTAACCGTTTCGGTGATGGTTTGCAAGTAGTGCCGACCTTTCTCGTCCAGTTTGTCCTCCAGCTGCCGCCCCAGCAACTGGGCAAAGCCGTCGATGTGTCGCAGCGGCGCCCGCAGGTCGTGCGAGACCGAGTAGGAGAAGGACTCCGACTCCCGGTTGGCCTCCTCCAGCTGCGCCGTCCGCTCAGCCACCCGCCGCTCAAGGCTTTCCGTCAACTGCCGCACCTGCTCCTCCGCCAGCTTGCGAGGCGTAATGTCCTCCATCACCGCAATGCATTCCGCGGCACGGCCCGAGGCGTCCCGCATCAGGCTCTTGGCGGCCGTCACCCAGACCTCGCGCCCGTCCTTGCGGATACACCGTTTCTCGATCGTGTAGTTGCTGATCCGCCCGGCCATCAGGTCCCGGAACCGCAGGAGTTCCGCGGGCAGGTCGTCCGGGTGCGTGCTCTGCTGGAAGGTCTGCTCGAGCATCTCTTCCCGCGAGAAGCCCAGGATATCGCACAGCCGCTGGTTGACCATCCGCCATTGCCCCTCCGGCCCGACCAGCGCCATCCCGACCGCCGCCTGGCTGAACGTGCTCCGCAGCCGCAGACTCGTTGTCCCGCAGATCTTGCTCAGCCCGGCGTCTTTCGGCCTGCGCCCCCTCTCGCTGTTCCTCCATGACGTTCAGCATCGCGGCGTTCCGCCAGATCAGGAAGCTGAAGATCACGACCAGCGACAAGACCAGCAGCGAGACGCCGAATGAAACCTCGAAGTGCCCCGTACGCTCGCCCAGCAGACGCAGCCAGCCCAGCACAACCGGGATCACGATGCTTGCCAGCAGCAGCCGCCGCGCCATGATGCCCCCGGCGCGGTTGGCGGTGACCACCGCCACCAGTCCTTCCTCCGGACGGGACGAAAGCAGCCCGACGCTCAGCGTGATTGCGCCAACAGCCGTGAAAAAGGCGATCGATGTGTACGAAGTCACGGCGTACAGTCCGGCGCATCGTAGAGATAGCCGATGAGGGGTCCCAGGCCCACGGTGCCCGCGATCAGGGCCAGCATCTGGCTCAGCCGGCGGCGACCCTGGCTGCGACTGTTGAATAGGAGTAGCGCCACGCCGAACAACAGGAAGCACACCGCCGCGGGCGGTCCCATCCGCGACGGGCTGACACCTCCCGGCACCGCCGGCGGATCGCCGAACAGGGCATAGTCGATCCGCAGGTCCCATGCCGACAGAACCTCGACGAACGTCAGAGCGCCGATGACCGCCACAACCCCGGCCAGCACCTGGCCGAACCGCCGCGCGGTCGTCGGAGACCCCTGCGCAATCCACAGGGACAGCGCCGCCAGCAGCAGACACAGGGCGGCATTGGGCTTCAGGGTCACGCCATGGGCCAGCAGGGTCTTCAGGCCCTCAACGTGGAAGGACCAGCCGGCCAGCACCAGCAGACCGATCGCCATCACCAGCACGCTGCAGGTCCGCGAAAGGGTCCGGGCGACCAGCAGCACCCAGGGATCGAACGGTGGCGGGTGCGATTGCGATTCCGCCCCTTCCGGGCTTGCCCCCACCTCCAGCGACCGTCTCACCTTCTCCAGGTTCGTCTCGACCAGGGCCTTGAGGATCAGGAACGCCGCGACGATCAGCAGCACGTGCCCGAACAGGTTCAGCGGGTCCTCCGCCTTCGTGTACAGGATGAAAGGCAGCTCGGCCAGGGCGCTGGCCGTCAGCGCCCCCGCGATCAGCCGCAGCGAATCCCGGTCCAGGTACTGCCGCCGCGCGTACGCCAGTGGAATGGCCGCCAGGAACATCAACGCGATCACAATCTCGCTGATCTTCTTGAACGGCGTCAGCGGGTCGGGTTCCAGCTCCTCCACGTAGCAGGCCGGGAAGACCTTCCACCGGAAGATGGCCAGGACCACGACCGCCGTTGCCGCCGCCCAGGCGGCAAACGCCGCGCCCGGCCACAGGCGACGTCCCAGGAACAGCGGGGCCAGGAGGAAGGCCAGGCTCAGGGCGTACCGGCTGGCGATCCACAGCTGCGTGGCTGGGTCGGCGCCGTAGCCGGGGAATACCTCCATGCCCCGAAAGGCCAGCGTGTGCAAGAGGTGCAAGCCTGCCGACAAACAGGTAGGCGATGCCGACAAAGAGGAGGTAGTTGTTGTTCGAGCTGCCGCCGGAAGTTCCAGGCCACCGCGAACACCCCGCAGGCGACCAGGATGTTGAACAGCTCCGCCAGGCTGTGCACGACCGTGTACTGCGTCTTCCCGCCCAGAAAGGCCAGGTACAACAGCACGACGACCAGCAGAAGGCCGAATAGCGGGCTGTAGGCACCTATAACAGAGGCGCGTCTGAACATTGGGAACCCAGTACTACCGGCCGAACTCCATGCAGCGACCGCACACAGCCGCTGCCAAAGCCCGTGTGACCTATTGCATGCGGCAAACTCTGCGGAATTCTAGCAGCCTGCGACGGGAAATCTCCAGGCCGACGCCTTTTCCCCCGAAAACCCTAAGCCTTTGTCCCCCAAGGAGAAGGTCCGATAAGTCCCCCTGTCCACTGCCCTTGCCGGTTCGCCGTTTCACCTTGTCAGCCTGTCGCCGGCTGTCCCCTGCAGCCTGCAACCTGTCCCCTGCCTCCTGCCCATCGCGGCCGCCCAGCCCGAACCGCGTCGTCATTCCGTGGAAGTACAGGACGAACCCCACCAGGCTCATCACGGCCGCCACCGCGAACACCCCCCACCCGCCCCACAGGTACAGCGGCGCCCCCACGAACCCCAGCCACCCGCGGATACCCGTCAGTGTCGCGTGAAGGCCCATGTACAGCTCCGCCTCTTCCGGCCGGGCGAAGTGCAGGTGCCCCAGGTTCCAGGCAATGCCGCCGCCGCCCTGGGCGATGCCGTTGAGTACCTGGGCGAAAACGAAGATTCCCACGACCAGCGCGTACCCGTGCGGCATGTCCAGCAGGTACTGCGTGCAGACCACCGCCGCAGCCGTCAGGATCATCCGGATCGTCCAGAATCCGCCGTTGATCACGCGGTACTTCGGCAGGCCCCAGTGGTCGTACAGCCTCGCCCAGATCGTCACGGTAAACAGCGACAGCACGATGGGGATGATGTCCAGCATGGCTGTCGACTGCGTGTAGTTCATCTTCAGACTGGTTGGCGAAAATCAGCACCAGGATGGGGTCGATCAGCAGGTTGGCCGCCCCGCTGAACATCTGCGCGGTCTGGTAGACGCGGAAGGCCTTGTCCCGCCGGAGGATCTCCATCATCCGCCGAATCGGCTCGATGGGTGTCAGCACAGCCGTCAGGCTGTAGGGCTCCAGGGCGCGGGTCCGCGGCTCGATCGGGCCGAGTTCCCCCTCGTTGAGCATCTGGCGCGAGGAGCTGTCCCCGCGGACGCGGATGAACTTGAGCAGCAGGATGGCCACGCCGCCCACGATCGCCAGGGCGGGGTAGAGCCAGCGGTAGGCCTCGGGCCCGCCCCATCGGACCAGCAGGTCCGGCACGTGCCAGAGGGCGCGGCTGGGGTCCAGGCTGCAGCCACTCCACCAGAAACCGCGGCACCCAAAGGTTCGTCCGCGCCGGGTGCAGGTCCAGCACCCAGCACGACAGGTACAGCGTCACCAGCCGGGAGAGGCTGCCCTGCAGCTGCAGCCTGCCCGCCAGCCGCCCCCGGACCCGCGTTGGGTAGTTCGCCTTCCAGATGGCCGTCCGCAGGGTGGCCGTGCCCGACAGGAAGATCCGCGCCAGCACGAGTTGGAGGGTGAACAGCCAGCCGCCCCAGGCGATGTCCGCCGGCACGAGGGCGACCCCAGCCATCGCAGCCGCCGCCCCGCCACAGCCGATCATGAGCAGCGGGATCTTGGGCCGGGTGGCCGCGAGCATGCCCCAGGCGATGCTGAGCATATTACAGACAACGGGCGTCGCCCGCACAACCGAGATTTGAAAAGGGGAACCGTGGAAGGTCTTGGCGATGATGACCGCGGCGATCCCGCCTTCGAGCATCGCCCCGACGCCGCCCCAGAGCGCCATGTGCAGCATTTCGATGCGGTACGTGTGGCGGGTCAACCGCGGTAATGAACCAACATCCAACTGCAGCGCCTCCATGCAACCAATCTGGGCAAGGATAGAGACTCGGGGCGGTTAGGGCAATAGACGGGGTCGTACGACGCGTAGTCAGGGAGGGGTGGGTGAATGAGGACCTCGAGAGCCGCATCCCCCGACGCAGGGGAGTTTGCTAAACCTAGCAATCGGCATAACTTACATCACTGGCGGCGGTCGGAGTCGAACCGACGACCTTGGGATTATGAAGCCCACGCTCTAACCAACTGAGCTACACCGCCAACCTTTTCGGCAGCAAGATTCTTGGCCAAACCCGGGGTTCTGTCAACCCTGGCCCGAAGACTTCCAGCTCCGCCTTGCCGCCGCATCTGGTCCCGCGGGGCCTTGCATCGGCCCACCTCCTGCACATATCCTCTTGGACGTAGCCGGCGACTGGCTCTTCGCGCGGCCTTGCGGGCAGTACGGACGCTAAACATGATCGTATTGATAGACAATTACGACTCGTTCACCTACAACCTCGTCCAGCGGATCGGCGAACTCGACCCGAAACTCGTAACCCGGGTCTACCGCAACGACAAGGTCACCCCCCAGCAGGTCGAGGCTGACAAGCCCACCCACCTGATCATCTCGCCGGGGCCGTGCACGCCCAAGGAGGCCGGCGTCAGTAACGATATGATCCGGCACTTCGCCGGCAAGATCCCCATCCTGGGCGTCTGCCTGGGCCACCAGTGCATGGGGTACGTCTACGGGGCGAACGTCGTCCGCGCCAAACGCCTGATGCACGGAAAGACCGACAAGATCCACCACGATGGCCAGGGCATCTACCGCGGCGTGAGCAATCCGTTCACCGCCACGCGGTACCACTCGCTGACCGTCGAGCCGGACCACCTCAGCAAGGACTTCATCGTCACGGCCTGGACCGACCAGGACGAGCTGATGGGCATCCGGCACAAGACCCTGCCGATCGAGGGCGTCCAATACCACCCGGAGAGCTTCCTGACGGACGAGGGACCGAAGCTGCTGGCGAATTTCCTGAAGCAGTAGGAGCCCTTTGTCCGTGGTCCGTGGTCAGTTGTCCGTTGTGGGCACCTGCGGATCCTGTCTCATCACCGGCAGTCGCGGTACTCCCGCCAGGCGGCCAGAAGGGCCTCGTAGTTGGGCGGCTGGGTGGCGTTGACCACCGAGTGCGACGCCCCCAGGATGAACCCCCCGCCGGGGGCGCAGTGCCGGATCGCGCGGATCACCTCCTGCCGCACCTTCTCAGGCGTGCCCCGCACGAGCGTCTCGACCTGTACCCCGCCCCACAGCGCGATCCTGTCGCCGTACATGTCCTTGAGCCTGCAGATGTCCATCGTGGCGGACTCCTGGATGGACTGGTAGGCGTCGTAGCCGCTCTCGATGAACATGTCCATCAGCGCCCAGTTGTTGCCGCAGGCGTGCTTGAGCACCGGCAGTCCCAGGGCGTGGGCCGCGTCGCAGTGCTGCTTGATGTACGGCAGGGCCAGGTCGCGGAAGTACTTCGGGTCGAACATCGGGCCGGTGTTCATCGCGTAGTCCATCCCCGGCGCCAGCCCGTCGACCCTCTCGCGAGCCCAGAGCCGATCCAGCTGGATGGTCTGGTGGGTCGCAGCGCGGATCGCGGCGCCGATGACCCGCGGCTTCTCCAGCAGCAGGATCAAGGCGTTCTCCATCCCGCCAGGCCACACCCACGAGCCGTCCCCGCTCCGGCCTGCAATGAAGTGCGTCTTGCCATACTCCTTCACGGCGAAACGGATCACCTCCCATTGGCTGTCATCCGGCTCGGCAAGGTCAGTCAGCGAGAAGTCGGATTCGTTGTAGTCTCGCTCCTGGCCCGGCGTATGGACCGGCAGGATCGCCTCGGTCTCGGCGGAGTACTTCAACACCGTGCCGTCGGCAGCCTGCCACGTCGTCTTATCAATCCTCTTGGGGGCCTGGACGGGCTTGTGTTTGCTCGGGGCCATCTGGACCGTCACAATGTCGTGTCCCATCTTCTCGACCAGGAAGACGACCGCTTCCTTCCACGACTCGACCACCAGGTCGCGCTTGCCTTCCCAGAGGGCGATCTGCGCCTTGGCATTGCTGAACGGCCGCCAATAGCACGGCTTGCCGGTGTAGTGCTCGATGATCTTGTGGTCAAAGGCGAATTCGCCGATCGGCACGCGGTCGGGCTGGATGTGCTTCAGGGCGGCGAGGACACGGTGCTTGGGGGTCATTTCGATTGGCCTCTGCATTGAACCCTGGACGTACAGTCTTCATGGAAGTCGTTCAACCGGTTTGCACAGCGACTTCGCATGGGCAGCAAGTATGCGATAGCCTCTCCGCTCCATGAAGACAAACCATTGGTCAACCCAGAACTTCCACACAGCGTCAAGCTTGCGCCTGTCCACGCCAAAGCCAGATGCTATGGCGTTTGTGGATGCTCCGTCAGGGAGCGCTTTCAGGAGCATCGGCCCCAGGTCAGGCCAACCGCCCTTCCCCGACTTTTGCACCAGGAACATAGGGGGAATCCGTGGCTTGAAGTCCTCCGGGTGAGTTCCCGCCGCTACATGCGATGCGAACTCAAGGATCGACGCGAGGAGCCTGTATGCTCCCAGGGCCACGTGAAACTCCCGCTCTGAACCAAAGAAGCGCCCGATCCAGCCGCTTTCGTGGGTGAAAAGCATCTGCAAGAATGCCCAACTGTGCGTGCAGTCGCTCACGTACTCAGGCCACGCACTCAGGTTCAGCTCTTTCCACAGATCTTCCAACTTCCCACTATCGACATCCTGGACCTGAGTCCGAAGCAGACGGACAGCCTGATCGTGTTGGCCCAGATCAAGCATGAGAGCACCTACAAGGTGGTGGTGCACATATGCCAAGAAAGTCGGTACTGCGATGAACCGTTGATCTCCCGCTTGCGGCCACTCTGGAATGTTCAGGAACGTATCAATGGCGATAGGCCGCTGACCTGGGAATGCCTTCCCCGCCTCAACGGTGCACAAACCAAGGGTCATTGCAGGGACAGCTATGTTCATCAATTCCGTCAACGCTGTGTCCCGCACTGGGCCAGCGAGATCCAGTTCGCGATTCTTGGTGTACCAAGCCAGGAGATTCCGGCGAAACTCCTGATGTACGGTACGGACGAGCCCATGCCATCCGCTGGCATCGCCGGCACGAAGGAGCGCTGCCACCTGCCCCGCGAACTCCGGCAGTGTCTGCCCTGGTTTCGCGGGTCCCTTGTCGAGTGTGGTGGCAGACCCGTACGGGTTGGGACCAAGGGGAGGTCTGTTGGGAGGTGGCACTTTGTGTAGGTCACGCAGGAGTTGCTCAAGGCTAGCCTGATACTGGGCGGTCTCACGAAAATCGACACAGAATCGCCCCTTCATGAATACTGGCAATGAGGTCTCTGAATCGCCACTGCGCAGTATACACACAAACTTGTTGGTATCCGTCCTGGCAAAGAGCTCTCCGGAGATAATGATGCCCTCGTAGCCCACGCCGCCGACGCGTTTGTTCGCCTTGGTTGCGTATGTGGGGGTGCATACCATCAACACGCGGTCTGCCTCAGTAATGCCCTGCTCCATGAACACCAGCATGTCGCGACCGGGAGTGAGGTTCCACTGATCCAGGATCACTTCTATCCCGGCTCTCCGCAGGGCCTGGGCCAATGACAAAACCCAGTTCTTGAGATCAGGACTCTCGTGCGCATAGGAGATCAGGACGATAGGAACCTGGGGCTTCTCTTGGGCAGACACTTCCTCCGACATAGTTGGTCATCCTTGCAACAGCGGTGGTCATGCCGCCTTCGCAACTACAGACTGCAATCTACCACAATCTGGACTGGGTGCCCACTGGCCCTACCCGCACGCGTCTGCGGTTGGCCGCCAGGTCCAGGGCCATGCGGGCGACGCGGTCGGCAACGCCTGGCTTGTCGAGGGTAGCCATGATCTCGGCGAGTTTCGCTGACACGCGATGGCGCAGCGGCTCGTTGGCAAGGAGTTCGAGGGCCTCCTGTGCGATCGGCTCCGGGTCGGTGTAGTACGGCATGAACTCCGGCACCAGGCGCTGCCCGGCCAGGATGTTCACCAGCGACAGGTGCTTCGTGCGGATCAGCCAGTAACCCACCGCCCAGTACATCACCCGGCTGCCCTTGTAGCAGACGACCATCGGCTTGTTGTAATACGCCACCTCCAGCGTGGCTGTGCCCGAGGCGACGATCACCAGGTCGCTGGCCGTGAGCACCTCGGCGTTGCGGCCCTGCAGGATCGGGATGTCCGTAGCGCCTGCCTTCCGCCGGATCTCCTCGATCAGCGGCAGCACGTCCGGCCGGGCGCAGGAGATCGCAAAGCGGGCGGCTGGCACCTGCCGGCGGATCCGCCCGGCGCAGTACAACATGTCGCCCAGGACCGACTCGATCACGTGGCGGCGCGAGCCCGGCATCAGCGCGACCAGCGGCCGACCTATCGACTGCATCTGCCGCAGCTGCTCCGCATCCGGCGGGCAGGCCCGCAGCCGGTCCATCAGCGGGTGCCCCACGAAGGTGGCGTTTACCCCGTGCTCGCGGAAGAACGCCTCCTCAAAGGGCAGGATGCACGCGACGGCATCGGTACGGCTGGCAACCTTGTGGACGCGGAACTTCGCCCACGCCCACACCTGCGGGGCGATGTAGTAGAAGACCGGAATGCCGCGGCTCTTGAGCCGCCGGGCCAGCGGCAGGTGGAACGTCGGCGAGTCCAGCAGGATCGCCACGTCCGGCGGGTCGTAGGAAAACCTCCGGTCCAGCGAGGTCAGCGTCAGCAACGCCTCCGGGCCCCGGGCGACGGCGTGGTTGAGCATGGCGGCCTTGCCGGTCATGTCCCGCAAACTGCGGCAGCCGACTGCCACCGAGGCCGGTCCAGCCAGGCCGAATACGTCAGCTCGGGGGCGCTGGATCCTCAGGGACCGGACCAGGTCGGCCAGGTAGAGATCGGCACTGTGCTCGATAGCGCTGACGAAAACGCGCATAAGTGCTTTCCAGCCTTGCGTCTGCGAACGATCGGTCGGCTTTGCCCACAATAGACTCGCAACCCGATGGGCTCGACTGTATAATTCAGGCGATGATAGGGCAAGACCGCCGCAGAAGCTCCCAAGCGCTGCCTGGGTGTTCCTTGTTTGGCTGCCCAATCCCGGTACCTTGACATTGGCCGGTCGGAATCGTAAGGTACGTCATTTTAACGGCATGTGGCGTCGTTGGAAGGTATTGTTCGGTCACCCAATCGAAGGAGGTGTGCGTGGCGTCGGCACTGGTCCGCGAACTCGTAAACGCGGGCATTCACTTTGGTCATCGTGTAAGCCGTTGGAACCCCAAGATGGCCCCTTACATCTTCGGCAAGCGGAACATGATTCACATCATCGACATCCGCGAAACCGTCAAGGGCCTTCTGCGTGCTCGCAAGTTCATCACGCAAGTGGTAGGCAACGGTCAGGACGTGTTGTTCGTCGGTACCAAGCGGCAGGCCAAGCAACTGGTCCAGGATTACTCCGGCAAGTGCGGCATGCACTACGTCTCGGAGGCGCTGGCTTGGCGGCACATTGACGAACTTCCGCACCATCCGGTCCCGCCTGAGTCGCCTGACCGAGCTCGAGGAGATGCAGAGCTCCGGCAGCATCGAGGACTTTTCCAAGAAACGCGTATCCTCCCTGCTGCGCGAGAAGAAAAAGATCACCCGCAACCTCGAAGGCGTCCGGAATATGTCCCGGCTGCCCGGGGTGCTCTTCGTGATCGACCCGCGCAAGGAGCACATCGCCGTCAAGGAAGCCCGCAAGCTGGGCATCCCCACGATCTGCCTGCTCGATACCGATGCCGATCCGGACTTTGCCGACATCCCGATCCCCGGCAATGACGACGCCATTCGCTCGATCGAGATCGTCCTGCGAGAACTCGCCGACGCCGTCGAGGAGGGCAAGCGCGGACGCGTAACCCGCGAGCCCGCACCGGCCGCAGAGTCGGTCGCCGCGGCTGCCGCGGCTGCCGGCCCCTCGCGCCGCCGCGTGCGTCGCGGTCCGGCCCCGGAGGGAGCACCTCCCCAGCCCGAAGGGCAGAGCCCTGAGCAGGCTGCCGCGGCCGCCCAAGGTCCGACCGAGGCCCTGGGCGAACCGGGACAGCCAAACCCGTAAGATCCCGCCGGTCGCTCGACCGGTGTTTGAGACTGGAATACACAACGCGGCACGGCCCGGACTGACGACGGGCCGTGCTGAGTTTGTCGGAATGATCCGTTTGTCCGAGCCATCAGCAGGAGGATTGTTTTTATGGCGAATATCACTGCGGGAGACGTGAAGGCACTCCGCGAGCGGACCGGTCTGCCGATGATGGACTGCAAGCAGGCCCTGACCGAGGCGGCCGGCGACGCCGACAAGGCGATCGAGATCCTCCGCAAGCGGGGCGCTGCCGCGGCCGAAAAGAAGGTCGGTCGTGAGACCGCCGAAGGCTGCATCGGCTTGTTCGTCGCGCCCGATCGCACCGCCGGGGCGATGGTCGAACTCCGCTGCGAGACCGCCCAGGTCGCCGGCAACGAGGTCTTCCGCCAGGCGGCGGACCTGCTGGCCAGGCAGGTGGCCACCGCCAAGAACTCGGCGGCCACGGCCGACGAGCTCCTCGCCCAGCCGCAGGTGGACAACCCCAAGATGACCTGTCGCGAGCTGATCACCGACGCGGTCAACAAGACCCGCGAGAACATCCAGGTCGCGCGGTTCGTGCGGCTGACCGGCCAGACGGTGGGCTTCTACCGGCATTTCAACGGCCAGGTGGGCGTGCTCCTGGCGGCTGATCCGGCCGGCGCGGATGGCACCGTCCTGGCCGACGTGTGCATGCAGGTGGCGGCCATGCGGCCGATCGCCGTCACTCGCGAGGAGGTCGCGGCTGACCTGGTGGCCAAGGAGCGCGAGATCGCGTTGGCCCAGTTGGAGGGCGACAAGAAGCCCGAGCAGATCAAGGTCAAGATCGTGGAAGGCAAGATCAACAAGTGGTTCAGCGAGCGCGTGCTCGTCGAGCAGGCGTTCGTCAAGGACCCCTCGGGCAAGACGCCGGTCAAGGATGTGCTCAGAAAGGCCGGGGCAACGGCCCGCAAGTTCTTCCGCCTCGAAGTGGGCGAGGAGTAAACCACGCCGGAACCGAGAACCCACGAGCCGCCTTCGGGCGGCTCTTTTTTTGGGGTGATCTTGACGATAAAGGTAGCGTATGACAACGCAGCAGCCCAAATACCGAAGAGTCGTCCTGAAAATCAGCGGCGAGGCCCTCGGCGCCCCCGGGCAGGTGGGACTCGACGGCCCCGCCATCGACCGCCTGGCTGACAGCATCGTCCAGGCAGCCGGCACGGGTTCCGAGATCGCCGTGGTGGTCGGCGGCGGCAATCTCATGCGCGGCAACACCATCGCCCAGACCACCCCGGTCCACGAGGCGACGGGGCACTACATGGGCATGCTGGCCACCGTGATCAACGGGCTGGCCCTGCAGGACACGATCGAGGCCAAGGGCATCCCCACCCGCGTGATGAGCGCGATCAACATCCAGCAGGTGTGCGAGCCCTACATCCGCCGGCGGTGCATCCGGCACCTTGAGAAGAAACGCGTGGTCGTGCTCGTCGGCGGCACCGGCAACCCCTTCGTCACCACCGATACCTGCGCCGCCCTGCGGGCCCTGGAGATCGGCGCCGCCGCCCTGCTGAAAGCGACCAAGGTGGACGGCGTCTACACGGAAGACCCCAAGAAGAACCCGGCTGCGAAGCGGTACGACCGGCTGACCTACGACCAGGCCCTCGACCAGCGGCTGGGGATCATGGACATCTCAGCCTTCGACCTCTGCCAGCAGAAGAAGATCCCGATCATGGTCTTCAACGTCTTTGCCGAAGGCCACCTGCTGCGAGCCGTCCGCGGCGAGCCCGTCGGGACGCTCATCAGCGCATAACTTCCGGCCGTTCGAAGAAACCCGGGTGCCGCGCCTGCGGTGTTTGCAGGCCAGATGGGACTACAGTTCGTGTATGACAGCGTCCAGCCTTGCCGTTAACCGTTCCGGGCATGTATACTGGCCGCGATGAGATCCGACAAATCCAACCGAAAAGGGGAAGTGGCGCCCGCTAGCCTGTCCCGTCGGATCGAGGGCTTCCTCACGCAGAAGCGGGTTTACACCGTCGCGGCCATCCTCCTGTTGTCGGTGTCGCTGCGCGTGGGTTACTTCCTCAACCTTACCGACGGGCCGCTGGTCTGGCAGCATCGGTGGGACCAGAGCGACATGAACTTTTTCGATCGCTGGGCACACGAGATCCTCGCCGGCGACCTGCTTTCCCGGAATGTCCTGCACCCACTGCACAGCTGGCATAATGACGTGGCGCAGGTGTATTTCCAGCAGCATCCGCGTGAGAAGCAAGTCTTGGAGGCGGCAGGCAAACCCAAGGGCATGGATGCCACGCGTATGCTCTGGGAGCAATGGTTGGGTGGGGGCGCTTCTATCAGGAACCCTTCTACGCCTACGCGGTCGCAATGACTTACAGAGTTTTCGGCGACGATCCGCGCTGGGTGTTTGCCTGGCAGATGGCTCTGGGGGTGCTGAGCAATCTGCTGATCTACCTGATCACGCGACGGTATTTCGACGAAACCACCGCGGTTGTTGCAGGCGTCCTCGCGGTGTTGTGCAGCCCGCTGCTCTACTACGAGATGGTGCTGGTCCGCGAGACCACCATCAGTTGCGTAGGCCTCCTGCTAGTGTACCTGACAGGCATCGCGTTCCGGCGGCGCGGGCTGATGTGGTGGGCCCTGCTGGGAGCGGTGATGGGCTTTTCTCTCGTCGTGAAGTCCACCTTCGCGGTGTATGTTTTCGGCGTCCTGGTCGCCTTGGCGATCAGCCGCGTTCGCCAGCGTGAATGGGGACAACTAGCCCAGGCGGGGGGAGTTCTGATCGCCGCAATCGCCACCATGCTCGTCCCGCTGGTGGCCCGCAATCTCAGCGTTGGTGTTTCGCCGCTGACGGCCACAAGCGCCGGCGGAATCGTGTTCATCGGGTCCAATACTCCGGACTACCCGCCCGGCGGAGGGTTCTACATGAATCCCCGGTACGCGGCGGAGATCATGGCCGATACGCAGGGACGCTTGGGCCCATCGATGGTCGCGGCAATCGCAACGCATCCCTCGATGTTCTCCTACGCCGAACTGATCTGGAACAAGTCTGTCTGCGTCGTGGCACTGGTACGAGGTACCGAGCAACAGCTGCTTCTACTTGTACCGCGAATACTCGTCGGTGCTGAGATGGATGCCCGTGACATTCTTCCTACTGGCGCCGCTGTCACTCATGGGACTCTTGATCGCGGCCGGGCGCGTCAAGGACAATTGGCCGCTGGTCCTGCTGGTGTTCGTGTCACTGCTCGTGTTGCTGATGGTCCACGTGATGAGCCGGTACCGCAAGCCGCTGGAGGCAGCTCTGATTCCCTTCGCCGCACTGACACTGGTGTCGTTGTTCCAGTGGACGATGAGCGGCCGCATACCTGCGGCCGTGATCGGGGGAGTGGCCGTTATGACACTTGGCATGTGGACAGGCCGCCCCTTCGCGCCTGATTGCCAACTCATAAGTGCTACGTATTACATCGTAACGTGGGAGGTCTTCTACGGGCCCGGGGTGCTTCAGGCGGCCAACCGCAACGACCCCCTGGCAGCCGCTAAGGTCATCGAGGAGTTCCTGCGACATCAACCCTCGTACATCGGCTCGTTGCCGATCGATGCGCCGGCCGCTGACCCGAGTTGTCTTCAGCTTTACAGTAACGTCTACGCCGACTACGCCCGCTACCTCGCGGCCGGGGGTAGGAAGACCGAGGCCCAGATTGCCATGGACCAAGCGGAGCGTCTTACGACGCTGTTGAGGCAGTATATCCGCACCTGAAAGGCATAGCCCCTCGGTGCATCGAATCCGAAACTCCCTCGTACAACCAGGCCGGCCCAAATCGTCGCTCTTGGGCGCGATCACCGCGTCTCGTCGTTCTCGTCGTCGTCCTCCTCGTCCTCCTCGAAGTCCCCCTCGTCGATCAGGGGCTCCTCTTCCTCCTCCTCCAGAGGCTTGGGACGCGTGCTGCTCGGGTTGATCAGACTCGTTGTCGTACTGCTCCTCGTACTTGCGGACGCGGGCGGCGAGCTTCTCGTCCTTCTCCACCGCCTCGCTGACCTTGGTCTCCCACTCGTTGCTGGCCGCCCGCAGGCCGCTCAGGTCGATCGGCTGATTGAGGATCTTTATAAGTCGCCGGCTGACCGCCTCGATGCTCATCGGATTGATCCCCTGCAGGTAGCCGGGGATCTCCGCCACCAGGCTGAGCATCTCGATGTCATGCCCAGCCGCCTGGTCCAGCAGTAGCGTCGCGAAGCTCGCCGGGCCCTCATAGTCGCTCAGCCGCATGCCATACCCTTGCAGCAGCGGCGTCAGGTGCGGGTGCGAGGCCGAGCCGTACATCCGCGGCTCGCGCGTGTGCGGCACCGTCCCGCCGAACGAACCCATGAAGATGATCCGGGTCACGCCCACCGCGCTGGCCACCTCGAAGATGCAATCGGCGAACTCCTGCCATCGCAGGTTCGGCTCCCGTCCGAGGAAGAACACCAGGTTCGCCTCCGTGTCGGCGTGGAACGTGTTGGCCGGCCAGTCGAACTCGGTGATCAGGCCGCCTTCGACGTGTACCTCCGGCCGGAAGATGGAGGCGATCTCCATCGAGCCGGGGAAGTTGAAGATGTAGAACGGGTCCGGATCAATGCGGGCCACCTCGACCAGGCGGCGATTCTCCATCACCCGCTCGACCGTGCCGGTGGACACCAGGCCGCCATCCATCCAGCCCGTCAGCGCCAGCAGCATCGTCCCCCGGTCGAGCCGGGGCCTGGCCAGCATTTCCAGGTACGCAAGATCCATGTCGCTCTCCAGTCACTGCTCAGCTTATGCAGTCCCAGGAGAGCCGCTCTCCCCTGCTCAACTCTCCACGGCCTGATCTCGCATCCTTATAGCCGAGAACCCACGCCGAATCCACCGGGACGCGAATCCGGCAAAAAGCGCCTCGCGCCGCGCCGCTGTGGACACGCACGCCCGTTTTCCTACAATCAGTCGGGTCGCCACGGCGATGCGGGCGTTGCAGATGCCCCGGACACCATTGTCGCTGCTCCAGGGGACACTGTGATTCGTTCAGGACATACAGGAGTCAGACCATGCGTCTGGTCTTTGGACTTGCCTGTCTCAGTGGCTGCCTGCTCTGCGGGTGCGGGCCGACGTTAGACATCAGCGATAAGATCCTCGAGCCCGACCCCGTCATCACCAAGACGCCAGCCGACATCGGCTACCCCTACGACATCGTCAATATCCCCGTCGCTCCGGGCCGCAGCGTAACGATCTGGCACGTCCGCTCGAGCGAGTCCAAGGCCCTGGTCGTCGTGGTCCCTGGCTCAGCGGACAACAAGTCAACGTACCTTCACGGCCTGCCGATGCTCGTCGACAACGGCTACGACGCGATCTTGATGGACTACGAGGGCTTCGGCGACTCCCCCGGTGAGGCCTCCCTCCAGAACGCCGCGGAGGATGCTCTGGCCGTAGTCGGCTACGCGATGCCCCTGCACACCCGCGTGATCGTCTATGGCATCAGCCTCGGCACACCGCTGGCCACGCGGGCGGCGGCCCAATACAACGCGGCCGCCCTGGCCCTCGACAGCGTGCTGGTGATGCGCGACCGCGTCAACCAGTGGCTGCGGCAGTACCCCCTGCCCGGACTGCTGTTCGGCGGCGAAGGCCTGCTCGCCCAGGTGCCCGAGGACTATGACATCCTCAAGTACATCGCCCAGGTCCCGGCACCCAAGCTGATCATGCACTCTCCCGATGACACGCTCATCCCCATTGCCGAGGCGCAGGAGGTCTACCAGGCCGCCCCCTGGCCCAAGACGTTCTGGCAGGAGTACGGCGACCACGGCGAAATGAGCTACCTCCTGCCCGACACCTACCACAGGACGGTAGTCGCCTGGCTGGACAGCGTGACCCCCGCGGTCAACGGCGCCCCGTGATACGCCGGGTGCCACTGGCAGCTTGTCTGCCAGTGCCGCCGGTGCCCTCACCAGCAGCCCTTGTCTCCTGCTCTACTCTCGACTTTCTACTGCTCCGCTCTCTCGCCGCGCAGCGGCGCCGGCTGGGTCGTCGCCGCTATTCTCGCCGCCAGCCGCTGCAGGACCACCGCCCCGCCCAGCGCCTGCTCCAGTTCCGCCACAGCCACCTTCTGCTCCAGCGCCGCCTTGTTCGCCTCGCTGGTCGATGTGACCAGTGCTCGCTGCGCGTCCAGGACAGCCAGGATGGTCGACTCCCCCGCCCGGTACGACGCCGTCGCGGTATCCAGGCTCGACTGCAGTTGCGGCAGCAACTGGACCCGGTAGAACTGCGTCGCGTCCGTCGCCGCCTGGTAGTTGACCACGGCCGTGCGGACGTCCCTGGACACGCGCTGCAGCAGCCCATCGAAGCGGACCATCTCCTGGTTGTACTGGATCATCGCCTTGGCGATCTGCGCCTGGTTCTGATCGAAGATCGGCAGCGGCATCGTCAGCCCCGGCCCCAGGACGGCATCGATCTGCAGGCTCTTCTCCAGCCGTCGTTGACTCCGGGTCTGCACATCGGGGGCCGTGAGCTTCCCGTTCTTGACCGAAGCCACCAGCGTGTCGTAGGCGATTTTCCGCCCGGGCAGCGCCCGCTCCTCCATCCGCTCCAGCTCCAAGCCGATCTCCACCGACGGGAAGACCTTCGACCACTCCTGGCCGACCCGCTCCCGCGCGGCAGCCACCATCCGCCGCGCCGCCTCCACGTCCGCGCGTTCCGTCAGCGCCGTCTCTACCGCCCCTTCCACGTCCACCCGCGACGGCGCATCGCTGGCCAGCAGGTCCAGCGCCACCTCGCTCATCGGCCAGCGATCCATCCCCATCGCCAGCGCCAGGTCGTTCTCCGCCACGCGGGCCTGCCGGCGCAGATCGATCACCGCCAGCTGCGCCTGCAGCAGGGCCGCCCGGGCCAGGTCCACGTCGATCTTGCCCACCTGCCCCGCCCGGAACCTCGCCAGCGCTGCCTGGTCGGAGCGCTGCGCGATCTCGATATTCGACTCGGCGATCCGCACGGCCTGACGCTGGTACTGCACCCGCCGATAGGCCTGGGTCACGCTCGAGGCCAGATCCACCGCCCGCGTCACCACCTTCAGGACCGCCTCGTCCAGGGCCTCCTGCGCAATCTTCTTGCGGATCGGAATCTGCCACAGGTCGGCGATGTCCTCCGCCAGGCCCAGGGTGAGCCGCGCCTTCCCGCCGCCGTCCGGCATCATGCCCGCAAACGCCAGCGTAGGGTTCTTCCACAGCCCCGACTGCACCAGCTCGGCCCGCGCCACGCCGATCTCCGCAAATGCCGCCTGCAGACTCCCGGTTGGCCAGCATCGCCCGCTGCAGGGCCGCATCCAGCGTCAGGACCCCCTCCAACTCCGGCAGCGTATCGGCCTGGGAGGCGGGGCTGTACACCTGCGTGGTCGGTACGCGCTGACGGATCTGCTCAGCCGCCCGGTTGTAGTCGCCCTGCGGGCGGACCCGGGCACAGCCGACCATCGCCAGCACGACAGCGCCCGCCAGGACGTGCCCGACCCAGTTGCGCTCCATCCGGTTCTCCCTTCGCGCATGCTTGCGGGCCCTATTCTTGCAGTACCTGCAGCAGGCCCGGAATCTCCTCAGCGAACAAGCCCAAGCGTAGTGAAGTGCCGTCCCCCGCTGACAAAGCGCAAAAAGAAAAGCGGGCGATGGGATTCGGACCCACGACATTCAGCTTGGGAAGCTGACGCTCTACCAACTGAGCCTACGCCCGCATCTGGCCGCAGATTGTAGCCCCACCCGCTTGCCACGGCAAGGGATTCCTCGCCAAAGACACCAACCCGCATCCGATCGGTCCAGCTTGGGATCCTCCCCGCCTGTCCCCGCCCCCCTGCCCACCCCATCACCTGGATGCCATCGGCTCCTGCCGAACCTCCCCCTTCAGCCCCGCCTTAAGACCCCTCCTGGCCCCCCGCAACGCCCCCCACCCCCTCCAGCCCCGTCCAGGTACCCTCCGCCAATACGCCGCCCGCAGTCCTAAATACCCCCGCCCCTCGTTAACACATTGGAACCCCCCAATAGCCTGCCGGACACCGCTGTCCCAGCAGACCGGCACGACCGGAGGCCTAGGCTGGCGGAGAAACACTTGCAGCCGACAGCAATCGCCTGTCCAGCAGATTGCGAATCGTTTCCAGGAATTCCTTCCGGTTGATCGGCTTGGTGGCGTAGTCATCACAGCCGGCCGCAAGGCACTTCTCGCGATCACCGGAAAGCGCGTGGGCCGTCAGCGCGATGATGGGCAGGGACATGCCACAACTGCGTAGGTACGTCGTGGCTTGGTACCCGTCAAGTTCGGGCATCTGCATGTCCATCAGGATCAGGTCGTACGCTGCGGCCCGGGCCTTCTCGACGGCCTCCCTCCCGTTTTCCGCCAGCGTCACCTCCGCGCCGGCCTTCCGCAAGAACAAGCTCGATCAGCCTCTGATTGTCCGGGCCGTCCTCCGCGAGCAGCACCCGCAATCCCTTGAGCGACTGTCGATCCTCCTTGTCGACAGAGCTCCGTGTTGCCGGCAACATCGCTTCCTCGAACGACGCCACCATGGACATCCCCTCCAGCGACCCCAAGGGGATCTGCATCGTAAACGTGCTGCCCTGACCGATGCTGCTACGCACGGTCACCTCGCCCCCCATGCCCTCGATGATCCGGCGGGTAATCGTCAGCCCCAGGCCCGTCCCGCCGTACTTGCGCGACGTGGAGGAGTCGGCCTGGGCGAAGGGCTGGAACAGACTCTTCAGTGTGCCCAGATCAATGCCTATGCCCGTGTCCGTGACATCGATGCGCAGACTGCCGATAGGTCCTCCCCTGCAACTGATGTCTACCAGGACCCCTCCCTTCTCCGTGAACTTGATCGCATTGCCAACGAGGTTGACCAGGCACTGACGCAGCCTTGCTTCGTCCAGCACCACCGACTCGGGAACAGCGGTGCTGTAGCAGACGGCCAGATCCAGATGCTTCTCCACCGCGCGAACACGCATCATGCTGAGCACATCGGCGGTGATGGCCGGGATGCTGCAGGGCTGCGGGTCGAGGACAAGCCGCCCGGCCTCGATCTTGGAGATGTCGAGGATATCGTTGACAAGTCCCAGCAGATGCTCGCCGTTGCGGCGAATCACCCGTGAATGTTGTTCCTGGTCTTGCTTGTCGGTATCCTCCAGAAGCAATTCGCTGTACCCCAGAATGGCCGTCAGCGGGGTCCGCAATTCGTGGCTCATGTTTGCCAGGAACTCGCTCTTGGCTCGATTGGCGGCTTCGGCCGCGTGGGCCAGCCGGTTGGCGAGCTCGACCGCCTCTCTCAGTTCAGCCGTTCGCTCCTCGACGTTCCGCTCGATTGACTCGTAGCTCTCTTGGAGGCGATCGGCCATGTGATTGAAGGAGCGGGCCAGTACCCCGATCTCGGCCACCGCCCCTTCCGGGCGCGCTTGGCCAGGTTGCCATCGGCGATCAGGCTGGTGGTCTTGACCAGGTCCTTGATCGGCGTGATCAACTGGCGCACTGCGGGAATCGTGGCACCGACCCCCAGCAGGATCACGAGAATCGAGATCAAGCCGCTCGACACCATGCGGTTGACTCGCTCGGCCTCGACCTGGGCCAAGCTTGTAGTCCAGACACAGGTACCCCAGCAACCCATCCGACGATGCGGCGTCGACGTCATGCTCGGTCGCATCAACGATCCCCAGGTCCATGTGGACCGCCTGTCGCCAGATCGGTACCACCACGACCAGCTGCCTTCCCGTCTGTTCCACGCGAGACGATTGACGCTCGACCGCTCCGGCCAGGGGATGCCTTGGGTCTGCGATGACCGCGGGACTGAACGATTCCGTCTTCCGGAACTCAGTGAGGGTGTTTCCCTTGGCGTTCAGGATCCGGACCACCTCGATCGCGTCGTCACTGCCCGCTGCACGGGCGATTCGTTCCAACGTTCCCGGCTCGTTCAGCAGGACCGCGGGCTCGGCGTTGTCGCTGATCGCCCGAGCATAGACGAGCGCATGCTGCTGGACCCTGCGCATCGAGTCGGCATGATTGCGTTGGATCAATACGGTACTGACAATCCCCACCGTTCCGAGCATGAGCGTCACGCAGAATCCGATGGAACGCCCCGTCAGGCCAATGCGACGCACTGCCAACATGTCCGATACTCCTGACAGAAACATCTCCACGTCTTGTCTTGGTGCGCATCATGGAGTCGCTCGCCCAAATGCGATCCAGGCGCATTTGAGATACGCCCCCGCTTAACGTTTGAATCGGCCCATAACACAGATGAGTTAACTAACGGAAGTCCGACTTGTTGTGGCCGGTAATCGTGGATTGGGCCTGGACGCGATAGCAATGCTGGGATCTCAGTTCCTCTTTCGCGTGCACTTCCTTCTGCTCAAGTCCCTCTCAAGACAATCAAATGAGACGCCGCGTTACCGCCGATATCTCCTTCGACAAGGGCATCTTCGCTTGCCTGAGTGCCGGCAGGGGACCGGTCGGGTCGGTCAGTTACATCGTGTCAGGCAACGGGACATTGTGCACAGGTACGCGGGAAGGTCTGATGGTCCCACGACTCGGCATGGTTCTGTTCCCCCGCTTCTGGTTATGGGGCGTCGCCGCGATGGGCCTCGGCTCCATCGTCGGCGGCGGTCCCGTGGCCCCGGGGGCGGCCGAGCCGACTCGCGTCGTGATCCTGTCCACTTCGCACCCGACCTATCAGGAGGCCGCCGCCGCCGCCGAGACAGTCCTGAACGCGGCGGGCTGTCAGGTCATTCGCATCGCCCTGCCCAAAGGGGTCCGTGCGCAGCCTGTCTGCTGCACCGCCGGATGCCAAGGTCGGCTCGTCGGCGCCGGCAACCGGGGCCGGATCGGTCGCCGCCAGGCCGCCGGTGGAAGAAGACCCGGCCGCATTGCAGGCCCGCCAAGCCGTGGCGCAACTCCTGGCCGCCAATGCCGGGGCAGTCCTCTCGGTCGGAGACGAGGCCACCTTCACGGCCTTGGAGACCCTCCCCACTGCCCCCGTGGTGTTCTGCATGGTGCCCAACGCCCTCGATATGCCCTTCCTGGCACCCGACTATCCCGGCCGCAACCGAGTGGCGGGCGTAACTACCGACATCGATCCGGTCCGGCAGATGGAGTGGGCCGCCACGCTCTGCCCACACCTCAGGAACCTGTGCATCCCTCGCAGTCCGCGTTCCGCTCGTACGGCGGCGGCGATCGAAGCGGCGGCGAAAGCCCGCGGGATCACGGCCACGCAGGTGGATGTCCGCAAGCAACAGTTCGGCAGCGCGCTGCAGCTGCTCGATGACAAAGCCCCCGACGGCGTCATCATGATCGCCGACTCCGATGTCTACAACTCCGGCAACGTGCGAGAACTCCTGTTGTGGGGCCTCCGCAACAAGAAACCCGTGTGGTCGTTCGCGCCAATATCGTCGAGGCCGGAGCCTTCGCGGGCCAGTACGCCGAGGTAGGATCGATAGGCCGCCAGGCTGCCGAAATCGTGAAACGTGTGGTCTCCGGAGAGAACATCCCGGGCATCGGCTTGCAGTACCCCGGCGTTGTCCGGACCGCTGTGAATGAAAGAACGACCGAAATGATCGGCACAAACATCGATGCGAGGGTCCTGCGCGACGTTACCGTGCGATACGGCCAAGACCGACCGTGAGGAAGTGTTCGACGAGAAAGGTTTCCATCATGTTCGAGCAAAGGAAGACGCGGACGTGCGGACTCCGCCCTGCTCTCGCAGGGGTCGGGGGCATCCTGTTCGCGATGGCTGCGTACTGCGCCCCGGCAGCGGCTGGCGGTGCGGGCCTGGTTTCATCCGAGACTCTCGACACCCAGGCTGCCGCTCCCGCTCCAGCTGCCGCCCCGGCCGCGGCCGACCAGAACCTCAGCGACATCGACCTCCTTCAGATGAAGATCCCGACGGTCGTCACCGCCACGCGACATGAGGAGCAAACCGAAACCGTCCCGTACGCGATCAGCGTCATTACCGCCGACGACATCCGCTGGTCCGGGGCACGGACGGTCCCGGATGCCTTGCGCCTGGTGCCAGGCGTCGATGTGGCTGCGCTCTCGTCCGGAAACGCCGCCGTGTCGCCGCGAGGCCTCAATGGTCTTGTGACCAGACACGTCCTGGTGCTCGTGGACGGCCGGCAGGTATTCGACTCCTTCTTTGGCGGCACGCTTTGGGGAAGTTGGCCCTTCCAAGTCGAAGACATCGATCGGATTGAGGTCATCCGCGGGCCGGGCGGGGTCACCTGGGGCGCCAATGCCATGAATGGCGTCATTAACATCATCACCAAGGACCCCGCCAAGCAGCAAGGCGTCACGTCGCTCAGTAGCGGCGGTTCCCGGGGCACCTGGCAGCAGTACGGGGGGTATGGCTTTACCGATGGGAAACTGCGGATGAGGGTCTCGGGCCAGTATGATGCCACCGACGGGTTTGCCAAGGGCGGGTCATGGCTGCGGAGCCTTGATGACTACGACAGAGCCGGGCGAGGCAGCTTCTATGCGACCTACGACGCCACGAAACAGGACACCGTTACGCTCTCAGGCGGCAGTAACGTCCATGAGGGCGGCGACCCGCCTATGCCCACGGCTGGCCTGTTCACCCAACGGACTCCCGGGGGCGATTCCGAGTTCTTCCTCAGCAAGTGGGACCACAAGATCGCCTCGGACAACCAATATGACGTGACTGCATACGTCAATGATTTCCGGGGCTGCCCGGGAGTGCGTTTCATCGACTATCGTTATCAGCAGATCGCGTTGCAGTTCAGCCATACGTTCAAACCCACCGAGAACCACACTCTCACGTGGGGCATGGACAGCCGGACCGACCTGCTGGATACGTCCGCCTCCAAGCCCTTCACGACCACCAGAGACTTCATGAGCACCGCGATCGTGGGCCTCTACCTCCAGGATCAATGGCGATTCGCCCCCAAGTGGCGGCTCGACGTTGGCGGCCGAATGGATTATGAGTTCTATGGCGGGTTCCAGCCCAGCGCCAGGACGTCCTTGTCCTACGACATATCACGGGACTCCACGGTCTATGGTGCCGTGTCGCGGGCCTTTCAAATGCCGGCGGTCGGTCTTCGTTTCCTCGATATCCCTGTCCTGAACGGTCTGGTTCAGGCCACCGGGAGCGAAGATCTGCAGTCCATGGGGCTGGTTGCTTATGAGATCGGCCACCACACGAAGCTCTTCGACCGCCTCGAAGCGAACAGCACCGTATTCTGGCACGAGTACAGCGACATGGCGACCCTCTCGCCGGAGCTGGGCCCGCCCGGCCTGGTCCGTATGAACCAGATCAATGACTCCTCTGCCTCGACGTATGGGTTCGAACTGGGAACCAGGTACAAGGCGACCCGGAATCTGACGTTCCTGGGCAACTACACGTTTGAGCAACTGAACTGGCGCTCGAGTGTCCCCTACGTCCAGATGGACTGCATCTCGCCGCCGGCCCACAAGTTCATGCTGGGCACGCAGTACAGCCCCGTGAAGCGTCTTCGCCTGTCGGAGTACCTGTACTACGTGGATACAGTGGACGCCCCCAATCCCGCCAACCCCCTTGCCCCTCGCCACGTTCCTACGCATTTTCGGCTCGATCTGCGCGCCGAGTACGAGATCTGGAAGGACCGGGCGTTCCTGGCGGTGGGCGTGAGCGATCTGCTGGACGCCAATCACTATGAGGGCGGGACGATGTTTCTCAACGACGCCCAGGTGCCCAGGATGATCTACGCACAGCTTCGCATGACCTTCCGCTGATCCTTGCTTGTCTCCGTGTCTACCGTCGCCTGCCCCAGCCCGCCGGCCGCCACTGTCAGCTTGTCTGCCGATGCCCCGGCGACTAGCATCCTGAACTATGTTCACCGGAATCGTCGAACACGTGGGATCCGTACTGGCCGTCACCGGCTCGGCTACGGGCAAAAAGTTGCGCATTTGGGTCGGCCAGGAGCTTGCAGAAAGCGCCTCCGAGGGCGCTTCGATCGCCATCGATGGTGTCTGTCTGACCATATCCGAAATCGGCCCCGCCTGGGCCGACTTCGACGTCATCCCCGAAACCCTTTCCCGCTCGACACTTGGCCGGCTCCGCCCCAACGACCCGGTCAACCTTGAGCGCGCCCTGTTGGCCACCGCCCGCCTCGATGGCCACTTCGTCCAGGGTCACGTAGACACCACCGCCACCGTATCTCGTGTAGCCAAAAGCACTTCCGAGGTTCGCCTCTCCTTCGCCCTCGACGACCCGACCCAAGCCATCTATGTGGTGCCCAAGGGCTCGGTAGCCATCAGCGGGGTATCGCTAACCGTGGTGGACGTTGACGGCCCCACCTTCAGCGTCGCCCTGATCCCGACCACCCTGGCCAGGACCACCCTGGCCGTCCGCAACACCGGCGACAAGGTGAACATCGAGACAGATATGCTGGCTAAGATTGTGGTAAACTATCTGCGAAGTCGGGAGCCGGGCCAGGAACGGTCCGGCGGTATTACGTTCGATCAGTTGCGCGAGGCTGGTTGGTTATAAGTATGCGGCAGTCCAACAGTAGCGACAATCACAGCGACGCAGCCAAGGGCGCCAGGCCGGTCATCGCGATTACCATGGGTGACCCCGGCGGCATCGGCCCCGAGGTCATCGTCAAGGCCCTGGCCGACCCGGCCGTTCGAAGTCTTGGCCGCTTCATCATCTACGGCTTCGAGGAACTCCTGGAGTACGCCGCGGATCGCGCCGAGATCAACCCCTTCTGGTGGCGCGAGCCGCACGATCAGGTCCGCCGCATCGAAAGCGGCGTGATCGTCGCCGACTTCGACGACATGGACTGTCCCTTCCACGTCCATCGGGCCACCGCCGCCGGCGGCGAGGCCTCCATGGGCTTCCTGGAAGAGGCCGTCGCTGCCGCAAAGTCCGGCCTGGCCGGGGCGATCGTCACCGCCCCGATCTGCAAACAGTCCTGGCGCCTGGCGGGCTATCGCTTCCCCGGCCACACGGAATTCCTGGCCAAGGCCTTCAGCGTCCGGCGCGTGACGATGATGTTCGCCGGCGGACCTTTCAAGGTCGCTCTGGCCAGTACGCACGAGCCGATGTTCGCCCTGGAGGACTCCTTCAGCATCGGCAAAGTATTCCAGCCAATCGACTTGCTGGACGAGGCCCTCCGTGACTGGTGGGGGATCGCTAACCCCCGGATCGCCGTCTGCGGCCTGAACCCCCACGCCGGCGAGGAGGGGCAGTTCGGCGACGAGGAGGAGCGGATCATCAAGCCCGCAATCCTCATGGCCCAGGAAGGGGGAGTATTGGTCGAGGGTCCCTTCCCCGCTGACACCCTTTTCTGGAAGGCTCGCAGAGGGCACCACTACGACGGCATCGTCGCCATGTACCACGACCAGGGCCTGATCCCCGTCAAGATGGTCGCCTTCGAATCAGCCGTCAATGTCACCCTCGGCCTGCCGACCATCCGCACCAGCCCGGACCATGGCACGGCCTTCGACATCGCCGGCCGGAGCACCGCCCATCCCGGCAGCATGACTGCGGCCATCGAGCTGGCGTGCAAGCTGGCCGCCCAGCGCAGCGCGGTCCTGGAAGCCGCCGCCAGCACCGACGCACAGCCGTAGCTTGCCAGAGGTGGCAGACCCGCCGCCCGGGAACCGCCGCTGGCATTTCGGATTCACGCCGACCCGGTCCCTGAGGCCCTGTTCGGGGCCCAACTTAAGCACTGCCTAATAATCGATGTCTTCGTAACCGTGGCTCTGTACCGGCCACCTCGAATGTCATTCCCCGGGCAGTACTGGCGGCGCAGTTTTTGTGTGAGTTCCCGTCCCGGGTGGCCTTTTTTTGCGGCAGCCAGCCGCTATAATGCTGCCGCTCGCATAAGGGTAGGCTTTGGACGTCCTCGATTCCCTTGGAGTCGTAAACCCGTGGCACTATCCTTAGCCGTTCGTGCAATCGTCGGGAGGCCTTCTGTACAGGAGCCAGGTGCAATGAGAGTGATCATCGTAAAAGACGCCCAGCTGATGGGGCGCGTGGCTGCGGACCTTGTCGTTACGGACATGAAGAAGCGGGCCGTCTTCGTCCTCGGCCTTGCCACCGGCAGCACTCCGATTCCGCTGTACCAGGAGCTGATCCGCCGGCACCGCGAGGAAGGGCTGGACTTCAGCAACGTCATCAGCTTCAACCTCGATGAGTACGTCGGTCTGCCCGTCAATCACCCGGAGAGCTATCGTCGATTCATGAACGAGAACCTCTTCAACCATATCAACATCAACAAGAAGCTCACCTTCGTGCCGGACGGGACCATCACCGACCTGGCCAAGGTCGAGGAATTCTGCGACTGGTACGAGAACCAGATCGCCGATGTCGGCGGCGTGGACTACCAGGTACTGGGCATCGGCTCGAACGGCCACATCGGCTTCGATGAGCCCGGCAGCAGCCTGGGCAGCATGACCCGCATCAAGACCCTCACCGAGCGGACCCGCAAGGACAACGCCCGGTTCTTCGACAACGACATCAACAAGGTGCCCAAGTACGCCATCACCATGGGCATCGGCACGATCATGAAGGCCAAGAAGGTTGTCATGCTCGCCACCGGCAAGGGCAAGGCCGACGCGATCGCTGACGCACTGGAAGGTCCGGTCAGCGGCCGCTGCCCAGCCAGCGCCTTGCAACTCCACCGGTATGCCACCTGCGTCATCGACGAGGCGGCCGCCAGCAAGTTGACCCTGGAAGGCTACGAGAAGCCGTAGGGTAACTTCTGCGGTAGGCCAGGCACGCCCACCTCGCGGAACAAGACCCATGAGCGATGGCAGCCCGTGGGCCGCAAGGAGGGCGTGGCACGCGGCAAGTCTGACCGTCGAAGGCTACGAGATGATCTAAGGAGCAACGTTCCATGAAGTTGGTTATTTTTGAGGACCTCAACAAGGCCGCGAACTTCTACCCGATTTCGCTGTCGCGGCCCGTGTTCGAGCTTCGCTGCGGCATCTTCAACCTGGCCGAGAAGATCGCCAGGCGCCTGCAGGCAAGCCCCTCGGCGTACCTGTGCCGCGGCTACCTGGCGACCACGTTCAAGCGCCGTAGCGGCAGCGTACACGTCAACGACCTGGCAGCCGTCAAGAACGACACGGTCCTGATGGTCAACGGCCAGGTCAAGGCGTGCAGCCTGAACGTCGCAGCCGCCGGCCCCAGCGAGATCGGTATGTGCGGCGAGCAGGTGGTCTACTGTCGCCTGGCCGGCGCTGATACGGCAAAGATCGATGCCGGCAAGATCGGCACAGAGACATTGCCGCTGGTGGCCGGGCACAACCTCCCGGTCAAGCAGGTGGCCGATGCGAAGTTCTACCAGTACTCGTGGGACGTCATGCTGGAGAGCCCCCACGAGATCACCCACGACTTCAAGCTCATCGGCAAGCGCGGCATCGAGGGGACCATCGAGCAGCCCAGCGGCATCCGCGGCAGCAAGGATGATATCTTTGTCGCCGCCGGCGCCAAGATTCACCCGATGGTAGTGATCGACGCCTCCAACGGCCCGGTGTACCTGTCAGAGGACGTTGAGGTCCACCCGTTTACGCGGATCGAGGGACCGGCGTTCGTCGGCCGCAAGAGCCTCCTGCTGGGCACGAAGCTGCGGGAAGGCTGCTCGATCGGCCCGGTCTGCCGGGTCGGCGGCGAGGTGGAAGAGTCCGTCATGCACGCCTACTCGAACAAGTACCATGACGGCTTCCTGGGCCATGCGTACGTGGGCGAGTTCGTAAACCTGGGCGCCTTGACCACCAACAGCGACCTCAAGAACGACTACACCGACGTCGAGGTGATCCTGAACGGCCAGAAGGTCAACACGAAATCCACCAAGGTCGGCTCGATCATCGGCGACCATACGAAGACGTCGATCGCGACGCTGTTTAACACCGGATCGATCGTCGGCGCGATGGGGCTGATCATGGCCACCGGCGAGCCGCTGCCGAAGACGATCCCGTCGTTCGCGTGGTTCATCAACGGCGTGGTGACCAAGGGCTTCGGCCACAAGAAACTCTATGAGACCGCCCAGACCGCCACCAGTCGGCGCAAGGTGGCCTGGACCCAGGACGACCTGGACCTCTGGGAGAAGATCTACGAGATCACGGCCCCCGAGCGCGACGAGGCGATCCGCAAGGGCCGCAAGCAGATGGTGAAGAAGTAAGAAGTCGGTTGTCCGTTGCCAGTTGTCAGTTGCAGGTTCGCGAGAATGCAGGCAGGGCACTGCCCGCCGATCGCTGATATAGGCACGTACCATTCGGGTCGGAGTAGGGATGCCCCTTGCGGGGCACCCCCTCCACGGATCCGGACGAGCGGAACTACCGCATCCGGCTCTTGCCTCAGGTGATGACGCCGAACCGTCGTAAAGGATACGGATGATGAACGCGGGGTGGTGGCAGATAGCGGTTGATCAGGCGGGTCATCCGCGTCCAGGGGATGCGGCCGGTCTGGCTGCGTCTCGACAGCGCGCGATGCCAGTGCCAGCCCACCCAGAAGCGGAACCGCGCCAGGGCCGGGGTGTTCATCGGCACACCGTAATAGCGGATGTGCCCGCCCACCACCGACCGCAACCACTTGCCCATCACCGGAACGGGGGCGTGCATTCGCCGTCGCAACTCGGTCTTGACCTCGTTCAGTTTCGCCTGCAACCGCTTGGGCATGGTCTGACGCAGGACCGTGAAGCGTCCGTTGCTCCGCTTGGTCCCGCAGATATGCGTGAAGCCAAGGAAGTGGAACGTCTCCGGTTTGCCCAGGCCCCGCTTGCGCCGGTTGTCGGCGGCGAAGGGGCCGAACTCGATCAGCCGCGTCTTGTCCGGGTGCAATTCCAACCCGAACTTGGCGAACCGCTGCCGCAAGGCGGCCAGGAACTGCTCCGCCTCGTGGCGATGCTGGAATCCCACGATGAAGTCGTCCGCATACCGCACGACGATCACGTCGCCGTGGGCGTGCTTCGTCCTCCATTGCTGGACCCACAGGTCGAACACGTAGTGCAGGTACACGTTCGCCAGAAGCGGACTGATACTGCCGCCCTGTACGGTGCCCGTTTCACTCCATGTTCGTACCCCATCCTCCAGCACACCGGCGTTCAGCCATTTACGGATGAGCCGTCCGATGCGCCGGTCCGCGATCCGGTGCTCGATGAACTTGACCAGCCATTCGCGGTCGATGGCATCGAAGAACCCGCGGATGTCCGCATCGAGCACCCAGTTCACCTTCCTCGTCAGCTGGCCGACGTAGAGCGCATCCAACGCACGATGCGGGTTGCGTCCCGGTCGAAAGCCGTACGAGAAGCCCAGGAAGTCCTGCTCGTAGATGGCGTTGAGCACCTCCGTCGTGGCCCGCTGGACAAGCTTGTCCTCCAGCGTGGTCACGCCCAGCGGCCGTTGCCGGCCGTCGGGTTTGGGGATGTACGCCCGTCGAGCGGGCCTGGCCCGGTACGCCCCGCGTTTCAGACGTGCCGAGAGGTCCTGGAGATTCGCTTCCAGGTCCCGCCCGTACGCCTGCCACGTCTGGCCATCCACCCCCGGTGCAGCATCCCGCTTGAGGCCGAAGTAGGCTTCCCGGAGCATGGCCGGGTTGTAGACGTGGTGCAGCAGCGTCGTGAACCGCAACTTCCGATTCTTCCGTGCAGCCTGACGTACCCGCTCCAGCGCTTGTTGCACGCCTTGCCGGTCCAGAGCCCGGGGCGTGGTTGGCTGTGGCGGGTTTCCTTTGGCCGGTCCCCTTCCCTCCGCCCCCTCCGCCGCCGGTTGCCCGGCCTTGTTCGAGGGCTTCGCGGGTACTACGGGACCGTCCGACTTCCCCTGTCCGTTCATCATCGGCGTGTGTCCTTGGACTTCCCGACACGACCGGTCCAGCCATCGGTCCCGGTGGACAGGGGATCTCCCGGTTCTCGCGCAAGATGTTTCCGCACATGCTCGGGGTCTCTGACCGCGCGGGGTTCCGGGGCGACTCGCGATCGCGTCGCCTCGAATGTAGCCTTCCGCCTTCTCCTACGGCGTCGGCACCCCGGAGGATGGTTACTTTCGCGGCTGAATACCCGGCCTGCGCGTTCCCCTGTCAACGCTTCGACGACGCCCTTGCAGGCGTCTCCGCATGACTCGGGGCCGTCGTGGGCCGCTAACCCTTCAACGTATGACTCTTTCATTCACTACACCTTGCCGGTTTATCCCGGCGCACAGGAGACGTTGACGATGGCCAATAAGGATGATGTCACTCGCAGAGTGAAGGAAGTGACCGCCCGCGTGCTCAGCCTGGATGTCGCCAAGATCCAGCCGAAGGACACCTTCGCCGGCGATCTCGGCGCCGAGTCGATCCAGTCGATCGAACTGGTTGCCTCGTTCGAGGAAGAGTTCGGCATCGAGATGGATGAGGACGAGGCCCTGTCGGTGACCAACGTCGGCAAGGCGATCGATTTCATCTACGACGTCTGCGTGAAGCAGGGCAAGTGACGTCCCGCGGCCTTCGGGCCGCCGAACGTTGACCGTGACGGATACGGCGCATTGTCGCAAGAGGCTGTCGGGGCCGCCTGCGGCAGGCGCCGTGCGATTGCGCCGCCTCCGAGAGCGGCGCGTGGGTTCCCCCTGGAAGTGCAGGCTGGGCGTCCCGACGGACGTACGGCCGCAGGAGGTCGGACGGATGAAACAGTACCCGCTGCAAAACGTTGACCAGCCCAACCTGATCGAGGACATGTTCCCGCACACGCTGCCGCCGCGGATCCTGTTCGACGGCAAGATCGTCGAGGAGATCAACGGCAAGCGGGTGGAGTTCGACCCGCAGCAGGCGCTGAAGCGCGACCTGTGCGTGACGGACACGACCTTCCGCGACGGCCAGCAGGCCCGCCCGCCCTACTCCCTCGAGCAGCAGGTCAAACTGTACGAGATGCTGGCCAGGCTCAACGGCACCAGCGGCGTGATCCGCCAGACCGAGTTCTTCCTGTATACCAAGAACGACCGGGCGGCCCTGGATGCCTGCCGGTCGCTGGGTTACAAGTTCCCGGAGGTCACCGGCTGGATCCGCGCCAACAAGGGTGACTTCCGCCTGGTCAAAGAGGCCGGCCTGAAAGAAACCGGCATGCTGACCAGCGCCAGCGACTACCACATCTTCACCAAGCAGCGACAGACCCGCCAGCAGGCCTTCGACCAGTACATCGAGGTGGTCGAGGCCGCCTTCGAGGCCGGCATCCGTCCCCGCTGCCACCTCGAAGACGTAACCCGCTCCGACTGGGAAGGCTTCATCTTCCCGTTCGTCCAGAAGGTCATGAAGCTCGGCGAGCAGGTCGGCGAGAACCTCAAGCCCAAGATCCGCCTGTGCGACACGATGGGCTTCGGGATCACCTACCCCGGCGCCAAGCCGCCGCGGAGCGTGCCCAAGCTGATCTGGTACATGAATAACGAATGCGGCGTGCCGCCGGAGCGGCTGGAGTGGCACGGCCACAATGATTTCCACAAAGTGCTCATCAACGCTTGCAGCGGCTGGCTCTACGGCTGCAACGCGGCCAACGGGACGCTGTTCGGCTACGGCGAGCGGACGGGCAACCCGCCGCTGGAGGGCGCGATCATCGAGCTGTGCAGCCTTCGCGGCAACACGATGGGCATGAACCTGTGCATGATCACCGAGATCGCCGATTACATGCGGTCGATCCACTTCCCGATCGCCGACAATTACCCGCTGGTCGGCCGGGACTGCTTCACCACCAAGGCCGGCATCCACGCCGACGGCATGCGTCGGGGCGAGCGGATTTACAACATTTTTGACACGGAGGCCCTGCTGGGGCGCCCGCCCAAGGTGGACATCACGGACAAGACCGGCGTGGACGGCATCGTGGTGTGGGTCAACACGTTCCTGGGCACCAAGGGCACCAAGGACCAAGTCGGCAAGCTCGACGTGTTCAAGATCCAGAAGTGGGTCATGGACCAGTACAACGTCGGCGGCCGGCTCACCAGCATCAGCGAGGAGGAGCTGGAGGCCCAGACGAAGGTGCACCTGCCGCAGCTGTACGCCAAGTACAAGGGCGGGAAGTAGGCACGCGTCCCGCCCTGCCGTAAGCCCCTCGGAGTTCGTGTGGGGCGGGACCTGACGAATCGGGGCCTGCTGGCAAAAGGAGCCCGACTCCGTGAGTGCAACTCAGACGGGCGACAGCCCCGACACGGTGTACAAGTTTCTCCCGATCATGGCCGGCATTCACGTCCTCAAGCGTAAGCACTTGAGGGTGTCGCTCCTAACAGAACTCAACGATGTCTTTGATTGCTACCCTCTGTTCGAACCGCCCGATGCGGAATCCGATATCGAAGAATACAGCAGGCGGATTGTAGAGGAGTACGCCAAGTACTACGGCCTCATCAGCTTTTCGCGAACATGTGCAAGCCCTCTGCTCTGGGGGCACTACGCGGTTGGGGCGACGGGGTTGGCGATAGAGTTCGATGCGTCTCGTCTGAGGCGCCCTGCCCTTCCCTGGGTAGATATAGACTACAATGACGAGCGTCAGAAGATCCCCTTCCACAGGGAAGGACTGAGGAACGACCAGGAGGTCGCCGAACTTATGGGCAGGTGGTTCGGCACTAAAGGAGCAGAATGGAGGTACGAGAACGAGGCCAGGTGCGTTGTAGAATTCCGTGGCTGGACTCCCCAATGCGGACGGTATTATTTACCGTTTTCGCCAGAATCGGTCACAGCCATTCTCATAGGGTTTCGCTCGCCGGTTCCGGTCAGCCTGCATCCGCAACGTCGTTCAAGAGCACTACGGGGACCAAGAGATAGAGATCAAGGTGGAGAGACCTACAGCGCATTGCGCAAAGAAGTAAACTTTCCTAGGCCTATAGAATAGGGCATGGGGAATGGAGTCCTCAGCGGATCGGACTGGAAGCAATGGCGACGCATGCGGGCGTGGCGACTGAGCCAACAGGGCTGGACGCAGCAGGATATAGCCGTAGCCCTGGACGTTTCCAAGGGGGCCGTCAGCCGATGGCTGGGGGCGGCGCGAGGGGCGGGCGAGGCAGCGTTGATGACGCGATCCGGCCAAGGCCGGTTCCCCAAACTGACGGCCGAGCAGGTGCGGCTGATCCCGGACTTCCTGGGACACGGCCCGGAGGCCTACGGGTTCCGGGGCAAGGTCTGGACGACGGCCCGGGTGGCCCAGGTCATTCAGCAGGAGTTCCAGGTCAGTCTACCACAAGGGCCATGTATCGCGGTTGCTCAAGCAACTGCATTGGACGCCGCAGGTCCCGGTCCTTCGGGCCCTGCAGCGCGACGAGGACCAGATCCAGCGGTGGCGTCTGGAAGTCTGGCCACGCCTGAGACAGCAGGCATCACAAGAGCATCGGACACTGGTGTTTACGGACGAATCAGGCTTCTACCTGCTGCCGGGCGTGGTCAGGACGTATGCTCCGCAGGGCGTCTCGCCCATCCTTCGGGAGTGGCAAACACGCGACCATCTGTCGGTGATGGGCGGGATTACCCGCCAGGCCAAAGTCTACACGCTGGTCCGCCAGGAGTCGCTCAACGGCCTGCATACGGTGGAGTTTCTGCGGCACCTGATTCGGCATCTGGGTGCTCGCCTGCTGGTGATCTGGGACGGCTCGCCCATCCATCGCCGGACCGAGGTCGGCGAATTCCTGAGCAGCCGGGATGGGCGAGGGATCCACGTCGAGCCGCTACCGGCCTATGCCCCGGATCTGAATCCGGTCGAGGGGGCCTGGCAGCATCTCAAGCATGTGGAGCTGCGCAACGTCGTCTGCCTGGATCTGGAGGAATTGCACTTGCAGTTGCATTGGGCTATAGCCCGTCTCCGGCAGAAACCACACCTGGCTCGCTCATTCTTCCAGGGTGCAGGACTGGCCATCTAGCAAAGTTTACTTATTTGCGCAACGATCAGTAACTCGGAAAGATACGAGATGGAGCTGGCAAGCGGTTGATTGTCACAACGGCCGAGTCCTGGTCACGTTTCATGGATTTCCAATCCACCTCACATACCGCTCCAGCGGCCCGCCGGCCAGTGAGTTCACCAGCCGCTGATCCGCCGTGACCATCTGGCAGCCCTCACGGATGGCCAGGGCTAGGTAGAGGCAGTCGTACACGGTCCAGCCCGTCTGAATGGCCAGGTAGACGGCTGAGACGAACAGCGGTGCCGACGGATGCACTTCCAGAGGTGCCCCCTGGTACTGCTCAAGCACCCGTGGGATATCTGTTGCTGTCAGCAGACTCCGCCGGTGGTACTTCCAAATGATGTTGCCCAGCCTCCGCCCAGATCAGATCCGGTGCCAGCAGACGGTGGCCTCCATCGAGGAGGCGTGAGGCCGTATCGGAGTCCGGCTCCGCAAGGGCCCACTTGCATGCCACGCTTGCGTCCACGACCAAGGCACTCACCGCTCCCGGTCCTCGCGGATCATCTCAACGGCGCTGGGAAACTTTCGGTCGCCGAACTCCTGACGCAACTTGGCAAAGCCTTGTCGGACTTCCTCCCATCTAATCTGACCAGCCGCTTCCTCCAGAACGCGTTTGGCCTCGCCCTGCAACGATCGACCATTCCGCTTCGCCTTGGCTTTGAGCCGCTCGATCGTCTTCTTGTCCAGTCCTCGAATCAGAATACTGGGCATGTCACGCACCTGCCTTTCTCGCCCGTCCAATCCTCGCGACCGTGATCGGTACTGTTCTCATGCCCATGACCACGGAAGCCAACGGTGCTAGCATTATGCTAGCATACGTCCCGCGAGGATTCAATCCCTGCCTCCCAGCCTTGCACTCGCCCCGCCAGCCCCGATAATGCCCGGATTCCCACGACAGCCACCGAATGGCTGTGCGTGCGATGCCAACTGTGGAGGAAGTCTACGTGATCAGGACGATCGACCTGGGCGGAACGTGGCAACTGCACAAGGCCGGCGAACGGGTGACCATCCCGGCCCGCGTGCCGGGCGATGTCTATGGGGGCCTGCTGGCAGCCGGCAAGATCCCCAACCCCTACTACCGCGACAACGAGAACCAGCTGCAGTGGATCGGCCGGAGCGACTGGGTCTTTCGTCGCACCTTCGAGGTGCCCGCTGCTGTGCTGAACTCCAAACGCGTGCTGCTGCGGTGCGAGGGGCTGGATACGTTGGCAACCATCCGCATCAACGGCAGGAAAGTCGCTGCCGCTGACAACATGTTCCGCACCTGGGAGTGGGACGTCCTCAAGGCCCTGCGGCTCGGCCGCAACGAGATCGAGGTGGCCTTCGACTCAGCCGTACCCTACACGTTCCGCAGGCAGAAGGAACACTCCCTGCACTACTGGACCGAGGACCGGGCGGCTGGCGTGTTCGGCTGGATCCGCAAGCAGCAGTGCAACTTCGGGTGGGATTGGGGCATCAAGGCGATCACCGCCGGCATCTGGCGCGACATCCGGCTGGTGGCCTTCGACACCGCCCGGCTGACCGACGTGCATATCCTCCAGGACCACGCGGACGGAAAGGTAACCCTGGCCGTCAAGGCAACCGCCGAGAGGGTCACCGATGGGCCGCTGACGGCCCGCGTGACAGCCACTTGCAACGGCAAGACGGTCGCCCATGCCCAGGCCAAGGTCCGCAAGAGCGGCTCCGCCGCGGTCGCCTTGATGATCGATCATCCGCAGCTCTGGTGGCCGATCAACATGGGCAGTCAGCCGCTGTACGAGGTGAGGGTCGACCTGGTCGACTCGACCGGCAAGGTCATCGACAGCCAGAGGAGGCGGCTCGGCCTGCGGACCCTGCGCCTGGACCGTCACAAGGACGCCTGGGGCGAATCGTTCCAGTTCGTGGTCAACGGCGTGCCGTTCTTTGCCAAGGGGGCCAACTGGATCCCCGACGACGGCATCCTCTCGCGGTTGACGCCGCAGCGCTATCGCCACCGCGTGGCCGACGCCGCCGCTGCCAACATGAACATGCTGCGGGTCTGGGGCGGCGGCATCTACGAGGACGACGCCTTCTACGACGCCTGCGACGAGATGGGCATCTGCGTCTGGCAGGACTTCATGTTCGCCTGCTCGGCATACCCGTGCTGGGATGCGGAGTTCAGGGCTTCGGTAGAGGCCGAGGCGCGGGACAACATCCGCCGCCTGCGGCACCACCCGTGCATCGCCCTGTGGTGCGGCAACAACGAGGTCGAGCAGGCGCTGGCCTGTGACAAGCGCTTCGAGCAATCCATGTCCTGGAAGGACTACTCCAGGATCTTCGATGTCCTGCTGCCAAAGGTCGTCCGCCAGGTCGACCCGCAGCGCGACTATTGGCCCAGCAGCCCGCACACCCCGCACGGCGACCGCAAGGACTTCAACAACCCCGCGTGCGGCGACGCGCACCTCTGGAGCGTCTGGCATGGCGGTCAGCCGTTCGAGTGGTACCGCACCTGCGAGCACCGCTTCAACAGCGAGTTCGGGTTCCAGTCGTTCCCCGAGCCCAAGACAGTGCACGGCTACACCGCGCCGCAGGATCGCAACATCACCTCGCGCGTGATGGAGCACCACCAGCGCAGCGGGATCGGCAACACGACCATCATGCGCTACATGCTGGACTGGTTCCGGCTGCCGTGCTCGTTCGAGATGACCCTCTGGACCAGCCAGATCCTCCAGGGCATGGCCATGAAGTACGCCTGCGAGCACTGGCGGCGGTCCATGCCGCGCGGCATGGGCACGCTCTACTGGCAGCTCAACGACACCTGGCCCGTCGCCAGCTGGAGCAGCATCGACTACCACGGCCGGTGGAAGGCCCTGCAGTACATGGCCCGCAAGTTCTTCGCCCCGCTGCTGGTGTCCGGCGTGGAGGACAAGGACAAGGGCGTCGTCGACATTCACGTGACCAGCGATCTCCTGGAGAACGTCGCAGCCACATTGCGGTGGCGGATCTGCACGACTACGGGCAGGACGGTCGGCAGGGGCAGCAAGACGGTCCGGGTCGCCAAGCTCGCCAGCCGGAAGGTCCACACGCTGGACATGGCCGCCCTGCTGGGCAAGTACGGCCCGAACGACCTGCTGGTGCACCTGGAGCTGGCCGCCAAGGGGCAGCCGACCTCGACCAACCTGGTGACCTTCGCTCGCCCCAAGCACATGGACCTGGCCAGGAAGCCCGGCATCACGGCCAAGGTCGCCGCCGCTGCCAATGGCAAGACCGGGACCCCCGGGCAGGCCTTCATGGTCACGCTGGCAACGAAGTCCCCTGCCCTGTGGACGTGGCTTGAACTCGCCAAGGCCGACGCGATGTGCTCCGACAACTTCCTCCACCTGCTGCCGGGCCAGAAGGCCAAGATCCTCGTCCGGCCGAAGAAGGCGATGACCCTGCGCGACTTCCGCGAGCAGGCTGACGGTGCGGAGTCTGGTGGATACGTACGCATAGGGCAACGATTCGAGCCCGGGCTACAGGATCTCCACCTTGATGTCTGCACACCGGGCCAGGTCCCGGTCTCCGGTGAGAACCAGGTCGGCCTGAAGATCGATCGCCGTCGCCACGTGAATCGCGTCGGGCGTCTTCAGACCATACCGAACGCGCAGGTCGGTGACTCGCTCGATGACAGACGCGGTGATCTCAGCCAGCGTCAGGGACTGCCGGGCAAAGAACATCTCATACGTGGCAAGCAGTTCTGTGTGATTCTTGCGAAGGGGGACAATCCGGCACTCCAGCCGGGACAGACGCGACGTGAGAATCATGGCTCCGGGGGCCTCCTCCGCCTGGAGGACCCGGTCGAGGACTACCTGCCGGACAGTCCTGACGCCTTCGACACCATAGATGATGGCGCTGGCATCCAGGTAGAGCCTCATGCCCCGGCCTCCCAGCAAGCGCGCTCCTTCCGGAGTTGCTCGTCCATCTCCTCTCGGCTGCGCGTTCCTGGCGGAAGGCCTCGCAGAAATTGAGAAACCGTCTGGTCGCTGATACGCGTACCTGTGCGCGGCCGGAGAATCACTTCCACCTCGCCCGTCACGTCCGTCACGGGCTCGTCCAGTTCCACGCTTCGCGGCCCTGTCAGCCGGCCTGTCACGAGAATCGCATTCTGCATGGTCGTTACTCCCGCTTCATCCCTGCATTATACCATTCTCCCGGCACGCCTGCCCAGCCAGCGGAGGCGAGCCCTCTTGGGTCCTGCCAACCCCGCGAATTCCGGCTCGCTATCGAGTGAAGCGGAAGTACTGCCAGGCGAACCACTCGCTCTCGCCGCCGTTGCACGTGACCTTTACCCGCCAGCGGCCGGGCTGGGCTCCCATGAAGCGATCGCTCATCGTAGTCTTGCCGGTGACGTACGTAAGCATCCCCCTCGTCTGGTCATCCCAGTCCCCGAAGCTGGTATATTCGCCCTTCCAGGTGAACTCAGTCTGGACCAGATACCTGGCATCCTTCGGCGTGCCCTCGGCCGGTCTCCAGGCGTAGTCGATCGTACGGGGATAGTGCCCGAAGACGGTTCTGTCCGGCGGGTAGACAGGGATGGGGGCTTTCAACCTCGGGTCGATTCGGCCCTGCCTGTACTCAGTAATGGCTTGCTCGTAGTCGCCCCCGATCCGGATGCCGCCCACATCCCGGCAGCCGTATGCGCCTGTCGTAGGCCGCCGGCTCAGCGCCGTGCAGCCTGTCGAAATCATCAGAATCGTGCCTATGGCAAGCACATGCTGCCGTTTCATCGAGAGGCCTCCTGTTGGGTCCGCGCAGATCGACATCCTCGCCACCGGCAGAAGCCGGGCAACCGCCGCTGAGAGCCGGTCCTCTGCGGCTATTGTCATGCGGGCCCGGGGGTGTTATCAAGTAGCGTCATACTCGCGGCGTGCGTATACCTCGAGAGTCCATTGCACCGGAGGCAGCCATGAACTTGATCGACCTCGCCAAAATGATCGACCACTCCCTTCTGCATCCGACCATGACGGATGACCAGATCGCCGCTGGCTGCGACTTGGCCCGCAAGTACGACGTGGCTACGGTCTGCATCAAGCCGTACTCGATCGGCCTGGCGCGGCGGGTGCTCGAAGGCTCCGGCGTGGGGGTCTGCTCCGTCGTGGCCTTCCCGCACGGCAACAGCACGCCGCGGATCAAGGTGGCCGAGACCGAGGATGCCCTGGAGGCCGGCGCGACCGAGATCGAACGTCGTGGTCAACGTCGGCAAGGTGCTCGGCGGAGACTGGGAGTACGTCCGGCAGGAGATCCGCGCTGTCAACCAGACGGTCACGGCAGCCGGGTCGATCCTGAAGGTCATCTTCGAGAACGATTACCTGGACGACCGGCGGATCATCGAACTGTGCCGCATCTGCTCGCAGGAGCAGGTGGCCTTCATCAAGACCTCGACCGGGTACGGCTTCGTCCGCCAGCCCGACGGCACCTACTCCTACAAGGGTGCCACCGACGCCCACCTGAAACTCATGCGCAAATGCGCCGCCAATTGCGTGCAAATCAAGGCAGCCGGCGGAGTCCGCACGTTGGACGATCTGCTGCGGGTGCGGGGCTTCGGCGTGACGCGGGTGGGCGCAACAGCCACGCAGGCGATCCTGGATGAGGCGAAGCGACGGGGGATCAACTGAGACAGGCGTGCACGTGCGCTGGATGAGAGCGTTATTTCACCGCCAAGGCACGAGAACACACAGAAAAGCCCTCCATGACGAGCTGTTTCTCCGTGTCTCCGTGCCTCCGTGTTCAGTCCACTCGTCCCGCACGATTACCGCCGCGAAACCCGCCGTACTTCCTTGCCGTGGCTGTCGCACACCACCACCTCCATCGGCATCTTGCCGACGGCGTGGGTCGAGCAGGACAGGCACGGGTCGTAGCAGCGGATGGCCGCCTCGATGCGGTTGAGGGCGCCTTCGGGCACGTTGTCGCCGTGGACGTACTGTCTTGGCGACCTCCTCCACCGCCCGGCTCATCGCGTAGTTGTTGTTGCCGGTGGCGACGATGAGGTTGACCTTCTCGAGCTGCCCGTTCTCATCCACCCAGTAGTGGTGCCACAGCGTGCCGCGCGGGGCCTCGATCACGCCGACGCCCTCGTGATTGGTGATCCGCCCGGGCGAACGGATGTCCTTGGACGTGATCTCCGGGTCTTCGAGCAACTGCCGGGCGTGCTCGACGGCGTAGAGGTCCTCGATCAGCCGGGCATAGTGGTAGTACAGCGACCCTTCCACCGGCTTGCCGCCGTTGATCTTGCGGAACTCCTCGAACTCCTTCTGGGCCAGCGGCGTGGCCATGCGATCGACCGCATTGAGCCGGCCCGAGGGGACCCGACGCGGTAGACGCCGTTGGGCCAGCCGAGCTTGCGGTAGAACGGGAACTTCAGGTACGACCAGTTCTCCACGTGCTCGCCGATGTACTCCAGGTATTTGCGGCCGTCGAACTTCTCGAGCTGGTTGCGCTGCGCGTCGACCAGGCGGAGATTCGCCGTCGTACAGGGCCAGCGCGTTATTGCCGTCGACCATGCTGAGGTAGCCGGTCGGGAAGGACGCGAAGGATTCCATCTCCTTTGCATGCTTGGCCATCCAGCCCTTCATGACGCCGATGCCGTCCTGGACGAAGCCGAGCATGTCGCCGGATGTCGTGGAGGATCGCGTCGCGGTCCGACGGCGCGAGGGCCTTGTTGACCCCGCCGGGCACGGCGAAATTGGGGTGAATGCGGCGATCGCCCAGCGCGCGCGATGATCTCCTGCCCGAACTTGCGCAGCCGGACCGCCTTGAGCGCCAGCTCCGGGTTCGCCTGGTACGATGCCGACGACGTTGCGGATGGCCGGGTCGGCGTCGAAGCCCAGCAGCAGGTCGGGCCCGGCCAGTTCGAAGAAGTGCATCGAGTGCGACTGGATGGTCTGGCCCATGTGCATCAGCTCGCGGAGGAGCTTGGCCGGCCGCGGCAGCGTCCACGCCGAGGACCTGGTCGCAAGCCTTGGCCGAGACCAGGTGATGGCTGACCGGGCAGATGCCGCAGATGCGTTCGGTGATCAAGGGCATCTCGAAGAACAGGCGGCCCTCGCAGAACTTCTCGAAGCCGCGGAACTCGTTGACGTGGAATCGCGCCTTCTCGACCTTGCCGGCGTCGTCCAGGTGCACGGTGACCTTGGCGTGCCCTTCGATCCGCGTCACGGGTTCGATCGTAATCGTGCGGCCCATGGGGACCTCCAACGTAATTCACCGTTCATGGCGGGGGATGCCCGCCCTACATTTTCCAACGCTCTGCCGACACCCGATACTCGGACCCCGACACCTTCGGCCCGCCGCCCGAACTCCGAGGCCTGAACCCCGAAGCCTGAACCCTGAACCCTACTCAATGCCAGTCCAGCAACTTCCCCGACAGCTGCGGCTTCTTGCCTTCCACCAGGCTCACCAGGGCCTGAAAGATCGCGTCGGCCGGCGGGGGGCAGCCCGGCAGGTACACGTCCACCGGCACCACCTGGTCCAGCGGCCGGACGTCCTGCATGGTGGCCAGTTCGGGATCATCGGGAACGTGGCCGTCCACCGTGCTCTCGCTGTCGACGTAGGCTCGCTTGAGCGCATCGCAGCGGCAGACCCGGTTGCGCATCGTGGGGATCCCGCCGAAGACCGCGCAGTCGCCCAGGGCGATCAGGATCTTGCTCCGCTCGCGCATCCGCTTGGCGACCGCCTCCCCCGCCGAGTTGTTCACCGCGCCTTCGAGGATACCCACGGTCACGCCTTCCTCCGCCGGGTGCTTCAGATCGGTAATCGGCGTGGCCGTCAGGCTCACCAGCTGGATGAGGTTGACCAGCCGCTCGTCGATGTCCAGGAAGGACATGTGGCAGCCCGCGCATCCGGCCAGCCAATCGCTCGCGACCGTCACCTTGTTCGTTGCCATAGTAGACTCCTTACGGCCATCATTCGCATCGCGGCGTTTCACGCAACGGGACGGGCGGCAGCCCACCTCGCACCTTACACGGCCCGCGAAATATCCGATATCTCGTCGTACGACAGCGTATACCCCATCCGCGTGGACAGCTGCAGCAGCGTCTCCCACACGCTGTGCACGCTCTTGGGCGCCTGGATCAGCGGGGTGACCGCCAGGGGTTTCCCCTCCAGGTTGATCACGTGCCCCGTCTGTTCCGACCAGATCCGGGCCGGCAGCACCACGTCCGCCGCCTGCGTCCAACGCGACTGGTACGCCGCCTGCACCACCGTGAACTGCCGCTGACACCAGGCATCCGCCTGGCCGTCGGGCATGTCGTCACCAGCCATCACATACAGAGCGTCTCCGCGGACCGGGCGGTTGGTCAGGCCCAGACGCATCGCGCCCGACGGTGTTGGTTCCCTTGACCAGCGGCAGAAAACGGACCTTGTGTGACAAGGCCCGCAAGGCCGCATACACCGTGGTGGACAGTCCCGACGCATAGAGCACCACCGGATGCTCCGCCGCGTCCAGGGCGGTCCGCAGGCTGCGTCAGGCCGCTGGCCCGGAGGTGATAGATCGTCCGCATCCGCTCGAACGGCGAGACGCCGTTGTGCGAGATATCCTGCAGGTGCAGGTGCACGTGCGCGTAGGCTTCCAGGTCGGTCGCCTCGTCCTGTACGACGATCACCTTCGCCCCGTTGTCGAAGGCCCGCTTGACCATGTAACCGATCACCTTCTGGTCCTTGAGCGGGTCCCCGCCGATGACCGCAATGCAGTCGCTCCGGGCGACGTCCTGCAGGGCCGCGTGCGTTCCCAGGTCCAGCGGCGGCAGGTCGCCGTACAGCAGGCCCACTTCGCCGCTGCCGAGCGTCTCGTGGAAGAAGCAGGCGAAGGCCGCCAGCGATTCGTTCGTCAGCCGCGGCGAGGCCATTCCCGCCACGCGCTTGGCCTGCTTGAAACTCTCGGCGATCATCGTCAGGGCCTTGTCCCAGGTGGTCTCCGCCAGCTGCCCGTCCTTGCGGACCAGGGGCTGGAGGACCCGCTGCGGCTGGGGCTCGACGATGTCGAAGCGGCCGGTCTTGCAAAGCAACCCGCCATTGTCCGCCGACCAACTGCCCTCGACGCGGAGCAGCTGGTTGTCGCGAGTCAGGGCCTCCAGGCCGCAACCGACCGCGCAGCCCAGGCACGCCGCCGGCGTCCGCTTGACCTGCGACTCGTGGCCTATGTAAGCCCCGTGGCGATCCGCCAGGGCGCCGGTCGGACAGACCTGCAGGCACGTGCCGCACTCGACGCAGGTGCTCTTGCCGAAAACCGCGCCGTCATCCGCGTGGACCATCGTCCGCGCGCCGCGCTGCTGCACGCCCAGCGTGTGGTTCGCCGCGATCTGCGTGCACGCGCGGATGCAGCGCCGGCACAGGATGCAGCGGCTGTGGTCCATCACAAAAAACGTGCGGGTGGCGTCCAGCGGCCAGGGTTTGGCATAGTTCGGCGCGAACTGCCAGGCATCCAGGCCAGACTCGTAGCCCAGCCTCTGCAGCTCGCAGTCCGTGTCCTCCAGGCTGCCGCTCATGGGGCAGTACATGCAGTAGTGGCTACGCTCCGAGAAGATCATCTGCAACGCGAAGCGGCGCGAGGCCCGCACCTTCGGCGTCTCGGTCTGTACGACCATGCCGTCGAAGATCGGGAAGGTGCAGGCCGGCTGCAGGGCCCGCTGCTTCTCGATGTCGACCAGGCAGATCCGGCACGAGCCCTCCGGCTTCAGGTGCGGGTGGTTGCACAAGCCGGGGATGCGGATGCCCGCGACCTCGGCGGCCTGCATGACGGTCTGGCCGGGTTTGGCCTGCACCGCCTGTCCATTGATCGTGATCCTGTACAGAGCCGACTCGCTCATGGTCTGCTCCAGACAAACACCCGGGTGTCGAACCTCGGGTTTCGGGTATCGGCAACCACAAACACTTCCCAGTCACTCACTCGTCGCATGCGGCTGGCAGCTTCGGCCAGCACTCCAACACTCACTCTCCTGCCGCCGCGGCTTGCTCCGCCGGCTTGTCGCCCGGCTTGGGCAGCTTCATCACTTCCAGCCACTCCAGGTCGCAGCGGAGGCAACGGCACGCCTCGGCGCGGGCCGCCTCCTCCGACAGACCCAGTTCGACCTCCCGCATGTTCCGCTCCCGCTTGTCCACGGGCAGCCGCGGAATGACCGGCCTGCGGGCCTCGGCGTACGCCTGCAGGTCGTGCAGCCGGGCCACGTCGTGCCGCGCCGTAACCAGCTGCGGCTTGCCCACCTTGCCCGTGCGGATCCACTCGTCCACCGCCACGGCCACCAGGTTGCCCTGGGCGATCGCCTGCACGATCGTCGCCGGGCCCGAAACCGCGTCACCGGCTGCGAATACGCCGGGGCGATTCGTCGCCAGGCCGTCGTTCACCACGAACGTCCGGGCGCGGCTGGTCTCGATCTCGCCGAAGTTCATCCACGACAGGTCGGGGGTCTGCCCGATCGCCGGGATGATGTAGTCCAGGTTCAGCGTGTAGGTCTCGCCGAAGGGTGCCGGCTTGCGGCGGGCGGTGTTGTCAAAGTCCACCAGACGCTGCCGCTGCAGCTTCACGCCCGTCACGTGCTCGTCGCCGAGGATCGCCACCGGGTTGACCAGCGTGTGGATGCGAACGCCCTCGTGCAGCGCGCCTTCGATCTCCTCCGGCAGGTGCGTCGCCGGCATGTCATCGCCCGCCCGGCGGTACATCACGTGTACCTCACGGGCCCCCAGCCGCAGCGCCACGCGGGACACGTCGATGGCCACGTCCCCGCCGCCGACTACGCCCACCCGCTTGCCCGCGAGGTCCGGCACCTTGCCGGTCACCTTCTGGCCGAGGTGGCGGATGCAGGACTCCATGCAGACTTCCCGCAGGAAGTCGATGCCCTGGATCACGCCGATCTTGCCCTCGCCCGGGATGCCCATCGACCGGCCCTTGTGCGCGCCGATGGCCAGGATGACCGCCTTGAAGCCCATGCGGTCGAACAGCTCTTCCATCGAGAAGTCCCGGCCGAGCGCCTTGTCGCACAGGATCTCCACCCCGGCCCGGCGGACGTTGTCGATCTCCGCGAACAGCATGTCGCGCGGCAGGCGGTACTCCGGAATCGCCCAACTGAGCATGCCGCCCGGTACGGGCAGCTTCTCGAAGACCGTGACCTTGTAGCCCCGCTGCGCCAGGCGCAGCGCCGCGGTCAGCCCCGCCGGGCCCCCGCCGATCACCGCCACCTTGTTCTTGGACGCCACCTCCCGCTGCTTGGCCGTCCCGACCGGCTCCGGCGTCCACGGCGTCTTGAGCTGGTTGTCAGCCATGAACCGCTTGACGTGCCGGACCGCCACGGCGTCGTCGATCTCGCCGCGCCGGCACTTGGCCTCGCAGAAGGCGGGGCAGGCCCGGCCGCAGATCAGCGCGAACGGGTTCCGCTCGCGGTGGATCGCCAACCCTTCGGCATAGCGACCCTGCGCGATCATCGCCAGGTACGCCGGCGTGTCCACGCCCGCCGGGCACGTGTTGATGCACTTGGCCCGCACCAGCGGCTTGCACTGGCCTGCCATGCAGAGTTTCTGGTCGATGTGGGCGATGAACTCTTCCTCGAAGAACCGCAGCGCCGCCATCACCGGCCCCGGCGTCCGCTGCCCCAGGCCGCACAGCGACGCTCGTCATCATCTGCTCGCTGATCTGCTTGATCAGGTCGAGGTCCTTGCGCACCCCCCTGCCCTCGGTGATCCGCGTGCAGGATCTCCAGCAGCCGCTGCCCGCCCACGCGGCACGGCATGCACTTGCCGCACGACTCCGCCGCCGCGAAGGTCAAGAAGTACTTGGCGAACTCGACCATGCACGTGTCGTCATCCACGACGATCATGCCGCCCGAGCCCATCACCGCCCCGGCCTCCTGCAGCGAGTCGAAATCGACCGGCGTGTTCAGACGACTGGCCGGCAGGCACCCGCCCAGCGGACCGCCCGTCTGCACGGCCTTGAACTGCTTGCCCTTGGGTACGCCGCCGCCCACGTCGAAAACGATGTCGCCCAGCGAGATGCCCATCGGCACCTCGATCAGGCCCGTGTTGTTGATCTTGCCGGTCAGGGCAAAGATGGCCGTGCCGGGACTCTTCGGGCTGCCGATCGAGCTGAACCACTTGGCCCCCTTGCGGATGATCTGGGGCGTCATGGCGTAGCTCTTGACGTTGTTGATGTTCGTCGGCTTGCCCCACAGGCCCGAGACAGCCGGGAACGGCGGGCGGGGCCGCGGCTCGCCGCGGCGGCCCTCGATCGAGGCGATCAGGGCGGTTTCCTCGCCGCAGACGAAGGCGCCGCGCCTTCCTTGAGCTTGATATCGAACGAGAAGTCGCTGCCGAGGATCTGCTCGCCCAGCAGCCCGTAATCGTGCGCCTGCGCGATGGCCGTCTGCAGCCGCGCGATCGCCAGCGGGTACTCCTCGCGGCAGTAGATGTAGCCTTCGGACGCCCCGATCGCATACGCCGCGATCGTCATGCCCTCGATCACGCTGTGCGGGTCGCACTCCAGGATCGAGCGGTCCATGAACGCGCCGGGGTCGCCCTCGTCGGCGTTGCAGACGACGTATTTCGGCTGGCCGTGCGCCTTGCGGCAGAACTCCCACTTCGCCCCGGTCAGGAAGCCCGCGCCGCCCCGGCCGCGAAGTCCTGAGTCCTCACCTCGCGGATCACGTCGTCCGGCGACATCTCCGCCAGCACCTTGCCCAGGCCCGCGTAGCCGTCGCGGACGATGTAGTCATCGATCCGCTCCGGATCCACCACGCCGCAGTTGACCAGCGCAATCCGCACCTGCTTGCCCGAGAAAGGAAGGTCCTTGAAGGACGGGATCGCCTGCACCTCGGCCGGCTCCTGGTACGTCAGGCGCTTGAGCACCTGGCCCTTGCAGAGCGTCTGCTCGACGATCTCCGGCACGTCGTCGAGCCTGCACGCTGCAGTACAGGAGGCCTTGCGGGTGGACTACGACGGTCGGACCCATCGAACACAGGCCGCGGCACGGGCCGGAGGCAACCTCGACGCGTTCGGCCAGGCCTTGGCGCTTCACCTCGGCCGCCAGCGTGTGCAGGATGGCCTCGCCCTTGACGCTGCCGCAGTGCTTGCCGCAGCAGATCTCGACCTTCATCCGATCCGGTTGACCGGCCGCCGGGCTCGCCCCGGTCGCTCGACTGCTGTCCATGTCATCTCACCCCATGCACATCGCCGACACCTTGTGTTCGGCCCATCGCCTTGTCCCGTGTCGCTTTCTTGATGTCTTTGCTCAGCACTCAGGACCCGGGACTGTCGCTATTCGTTCGGGATCCGGCAGACCACCCACTCCTTGACCGGCTCGCCCTTGACCAGGTGCTGTTCGATCAGGCGCGACACCATGTCCGGCTGGATGTTGGCATACAGGACGTGCGACTTGCCCGCCTGCTGAATGTCCACCAGGGGTTCCTTGGCGCACATGCCGATGCATCCGACCGTGCCGACGTGCGCCTGGATCTTCCGCCGGTCCAGTTCCGCCTGGATCGCCTGCAGGGTCTCGCGGGCCCCCGCAGCCGTGCCGCAAGTGCCCGTCCCGATGTAAATGGCCGTACCGGTATCCACGGTCGTTCGAACCGACTGCTTGACCTCGTCACGCAGGTGTGCGAGGTCCTGCAGGGACCTGAGCTTGGCCATCGCCGAGCCTCCCGTCTGCCGTCGTGAACTCACTGGAACGCTATGGTCAATTTGGTATCGGGCGCATCCGCGGAAATACCGGGACACTACCCCCACCTTCCTTGTACGCTAGGAGACGGCTTCCAGCCGTTTGACCAACGCCTCCGGACCGACGCGGCCGTAGACCTTCTCGTCGACCAGCGCGATCGGCGCCAGGCCGCACGAACCGAGGCAATACACGATCTCGAGCGAAAACTTGTAGTCGGGCGTCGTCTCGCCCGGTGCGATCCCCAGGGCCTTCTGAACGGCGTCGATGTTCTTGGGTGCGTTCCTCACGTGGCAGGCCGTCCCATCGCAGACGCGGACCAGGTGCTTGCCGCGCCGCTTGAGGTGGAACTGGGTGTAGAACGTCGCCACGCCGTACAGGCGATTCAGCGGAATCAACGTCTTGCGCGAGATGTAGATCATCGCCTCGCGCGGCAGGTAGCCGAAGGTGTCCTGGGTCCGCTGCAAGATGGGAATGACAGCGCCCTTCTGCCCCTTGAACTCCTCGAGGATCCGATCGAGACGACTCAAATCAAGAGGCGGCTCCGCAACGGCAGTGGTCGCTGCACTCTGTTCTTGACCCGAAAAGGCCATAATCCAGGACCTCCATCGCCGAGTGTGCACAATCTGTCACCCGCTTCGGCGACAAATAGCTGTTCCCGCGATAATAACGCGCTCCATCGCAGCGACGCAAGGGCATCCGTGAAAAAAAGTGCAAGAATCGGAAGCTGACGACAAGTCCGGCGCGTGCACCAGCCGCCTCTCTTCGGACACACCGCGATTTCACCGCGCGACCTTGCTATCCACTCGCTTCCGTGTGCAACCCGAAGATCGACCATTCCGGTGCGATTTGCGTTGCCCGCTGTTACAATGAACCCACCGTTCCCGGAGCGATCGCGGCCATGGACATCCACTCACCCGATTCCGTCCCGCCTGCCATGTACTGCCGCACATGCGGTTACATCCTCGCCGGCCTCTCGCGGAACCGCTGCCCCGAATGCGGTCGCCCCTTCAACCCCGCCGATCCTCGCACCTTCCGCCGCAAACCGCTGCTGAGCGGCCCCGGTCTGTGGGTGAAACGAATCGCCCTCATCATTGCCGCAGTCGTAGTCGGGTTTCTCCTGCTGGAGGCCGGCGTGACGGGCTGGTACTACCGGGGCTGGCGGGCGGAGCAGCCGCTGATCGCGCAGATCCGCAAGGAAGGCGGCAAAGTCAACACGACCTTCGCGGGTCCCCGGTGGGTGACGCGCCTGCTGAACCGGCGTGTGCAATTCGTCCTGGACCGGGTCTACCAGGTCGAGATCGTCGACGCGAACCTCGATGACGCCGCGCTCCAGCGGCTGCGGGCCCTTCCCGAACTGGGTAGCGTGATGCTCCTTCGATCGACGATCTGCAGGGACGGCCTGCGCCTCCTCAAGGCCATCCGGCAAATGCGGAACCTGAGCCTGCTGGACTGCCCGCTGGACGGCATCGGCCTGCAGCACCTCAAGGACATCCCCGGACTGCGGATGTTCTACCTCATGGCCTCGCCGGGAAGCACCGCGCCCAAGCCGGACTACCGCTTCCTGGCCGACCTCAAGCAGGTGGAGGACACCTGGATCACCACGCCCCTGGATGACACCGACCTGCAATACGTCGGCCAAATGACCGCCCTGCGGCAGCTCCGATTCGCCCCGGAACCCGCCCTCAGTCGCCAGCCCATCAGTGATGCCGGGCTGGCACAGCTGGCGGGTCTGACGCAACTGCGGCAACTGAACCTGGCGTTCATACCGGTCACCGGCCCCGGCCTGACTGCCTTGCAGAGTATGTCAAGTCTCGAGTCGCTCAGCCTGCCGTATACCCACCTGACCGACGAAGGCCTCGTCCACATCAAGGGCCTGAAGAACCTCCAGTCTCTCTCGCTCAGTGGAACGAACATCACCGATGCCGGCCTGCCGAACCTGGCCGGGCTCGCCCGCCTGCGGACGCTGACCCTATACAAGACAGCCGTATCCGACGCAGGCCTGGCCTCGCTCACTCCTTGACAGCCCTGCAGGACCTGGACCTCTCGGAAACCAACATCACCAACCAGGGCCTGACCTGCCTCAAGCCCCTGGCCAGCCTGCGATATCTGCAGCTCTATCGCACCGCCGTCACGGCCGAGGGCGTCAACACGCTCAAGACCCAAATGCCCAGGACCAACGTCTACTGGCTGCCGCGCTGAACCCCCCCGATCCGACCGCCGCTGCCAGCCCCGCCGGTGTCCCCGACGGCCCTTGTGACACAGCCGCGCTCGTCTGTGGCCGCTGGCTGTCTTTGTGCCCCTTGTGCCTCTTCGTGGTCATCTGCCGTTGTCATCCCCTCACCTCGTCATCTTCCCGCCCCGGCGCCAGTTCCATGATCCGCCGCAGAATCAGCGCCCCGACCTCCTCGCGCAACTGCCTGTCCACCGGCCGGTCATAGTACGCCGACAGGTCGATCGGCCTGCCATAGCGGACCCGCACGCGGTGTCGCCGCAGCAGCGTCCAGAGCAGGCTCTCGCTGTGGCGGGTGCCACTGATGTGGATGGGAATCACCGGCGCCCGGCTGTGCAGCGAGATCAGTACGATCCCGCCCCGCGCCTGGAGCGGCTCGCCCCCCAATGCGATCCGTCCCTGCGGGAAGATGCCGACCAGCTCACTCTCTCCCAGTTGCCGGATCGCCTCGCGCGTCGCCGGCAGGTCCTGGCCGCTCCGCGTGGTCGGGATGCACGCGATCCTCTTGAGCAACCAGCCGACCACCGGCATGTCGCAGTATTCCTTCGCCACCATGAAGCCGATCAGTCGCTGCGGCCCCGTCGCGTACATCACCAGCGGGTCGATGTAACTGGTATGGTTGGCCGCCAGGATCGCAGGCCCCGCCGGCGGCACGGTACACGGCCCCTGACGGCTCGCGCGGCACCACCATTTCGCGTAGAACTCGTTGATCCGCCAGATCAGCAGCTGCCATCCGAGCAGCGCCGTCCTTCCCGCCTGGGCCCTGTGTACCGCTGCGGCAATCACCACCATCACGATGCCGACGCCTGTCAGCACCTGCGGAACGATCTCGTCCAGCCCGCGAACCGGCGCCATCCCCAGCAGCCCCGTGGCCGCCAGCAGCCCCGCCATCGTGGCCACGTCCGCAATGCCGAACACCCGGCCTCGCCATTGGTTCGGCACGATCCTCTGCAACATTGTGTTCACGCTGATCAGCAGCATCGACCCGCCCATGCCCACCAGCATCGCAAGCGGCACAGCCGCGCCCAGCCTGCCCACCCAGGCGAACGCCACCAGCGAGACCCCCGCGCCCGCCAGCGCCAGCAGGTTCACCAGCTCGCTGCGGATCCGCTCCCCCAGCAGCGTCAGCACCACCGCCCCCAGCAGCATCCCCCCAGCCAGCGCCCTCGCATCCAGCCGACCCACGGGTACGCCAGCCGCGGCTCCAGGCCGTACCGGTGAAACACCACGCTCGGCAGCACGCTGGTGAAGATCCCCGCCGCCGTCCAGAACAGCGCCGCCAGCAGGATCAGCTCCCCCACCCGCTTGTGCGTGCGGACGTAGCGCAGTCCCTGCACAATCATCCGGCCGAAGGACTCTTGACCGCTGTCCCCTGCGACCTCTCCCCCGTCCCCCGCCGTTGCTCCTTGTCTCCTTGTCTCCTTGTCTCCTTGTCTGGCGGTCCCTGATCCCTGAACTCCGAACGCTGAACCCTTGTCCCGGCCAGGAATCCCGATCCCCGCCACCAGCAGCGCGCTGGCAACGAAGGTCGCTGCGTCGATCCTGAAGTTCAGCCGCGGGCTGATGGCCGCCAGCACCCCGCCCACCATGTTGCTCAGCATCGCGGCGATCGTGCCCAGGCCGCTGCTGATCGAGTTCGCCCGGACAAGCTGGTCCTGCCGAACGAGCTGCGGAAGCAGCGCCTGCCGGGACGGGCTGAAGAATGCCGCAAAGACCCCCAACGCCAGCAGCGGCAGCAGCGCCGTCAGCAGGTCGGCCCCACCCAGGTCCGCCCCGCGCCGCCGCACCTGCCACTCCACCCACAGCGGCAGGCAGAACACGATTCCCGCCCGCGCCAGGTCCGCCCCGATCATCACGATCCGCCGCGGCAGACGGTCGGCCACTGCCCCGGTCAGCCACCCGCACGCGAAGAACGGCACGAAGAACAGAAAGGTCATCAGCGCCTGGGTCTGGACCTGTCGGCCGCTGTGCTCCACGCCCAGCTCCCGCATCAGCCCCAGTTCCGACAGGTGGTCGCCGAACGCGCTGATCCCGTACGCCAGCCACAGCAGGATGAAGGCGCTATTGCGCAGCAGGCCCGCGCCGCCGTTCCGTTGATCGCCGCCGCCGCGCGACGCTATCTGTTCCATGTCGGCCATCGTGTCACGCGTCGTGTACGTTCACGACCACCTCCGCCCGCATCCTCGGCCCTCGCAGCGGCACACGGACCATGGCAACCGCCAGACCCGACGGCTCGCGGTACGTCGGCGGGCGATACGGGTTCCACGGCAAGTGCGGCCAGAGCAGCGTGCATCCCTTCGGCAATACCATCCGCCAGCCGGTCGGGCTGCCCAGGCTCCTCCCAAGTTCCAACTCCCGCGGTGGTTCGCCCTCCGCGGGCACCTTCAAGCTCAACCTCTTGCCGTCATTGTTCAGCGCTAGCGGTGCATGGGCGAACAGCTGCAGCACCAGCCAGAATGTCCGGCTGCGTCTGCGTGGTCGTCGCGCAGGCGGCGATCCGCAGCCTCCGCGGGGAGTCCGCCTGCACCTCCAGCCTCGCCCGCGCCGAGCCGTAGTCGAACTCAATCGCGTCGCACGCCCCCCTGCCAACCAGCACCTTGGGCGCTACACCCACCAGCATCTTCGTGCCGATGGCCGGGAAGTAGTGACAGTCGCCACCTTCCCGCACGTGAATCGTCGCCGTATGAAACGCCCGTTTGTCGTTGCCGCCGCCGATGATCAGGCCGGCCTTGTCGTGGTAGACGCTCAGCGCTTGGGTTCGCTCCATGTGGTACGGATTGCCCTGCGCGACCTCGTGCGAGTACGCCGACAGTGCGCAGAACCACGGCCCCTGCTTGCGGACCAGCCCCTTGTCCTCCAGCCTCCATGCGAACGCCTTCTCATCGATCGGCAGCCTGTCCGCCACGCCGATCCGCCGTGTCGCTACAGCGTGGTCATGGCAGCGGAAAGCCGCCCCGACCTGGTGCCACTCGCCCATCGTAAACGGTGTAGCGGTGGTCAGGGGCCTGCAGTCCCCGCGCTTGCCGCCGACCCGCTCCCGCGCAGCGGCCAGGGTTCGAGCGAACAGGTTGCGTCCCCGCGGTGTCCAGAGCAGCGCGTGCTGGAACCGCGGGTCGTGCCCCAGCCGGTTGCGCTCGTCGAATGTCTCGATGCCGCGAAGGTCCGGATAGATCGCGTGCAGCATGAAGTCCAGCCCGCGCTCCAGGGCCCTCTTCGTGGCTGACAGCGGGTCCTGCCGGTGAAACTCCGCCACGCCCCCGAGACTCACGTGCTGATACCCCGTGGCTGGTCCCTGGTGTTCGGGGAAGTACCCAGCCGGTAACTGGATCCTCACGTGCCGCAGCATGGCCCTCTCGATCTTGCGGGCCACCCTGGATTCGCCCAACAGCTGCGCGTGCTCGTAGCCCACCGCGAACCAGCCGAAGTAGTGATTCGGCCCCGTGCCCGACCAGGGCCCGGGCTTGCCGAGGTCCTCACCCACGCGGTCGATCAGCGCGTCGACCGACCGCAGGTTCCGGGCCATCGGCTCGCGCCAGCGGGCAACCCGTGCCTTGCCGGCCTGGTCGCCCATCAGCTCGTACAGCCGGTTCAGCGGATAGATCTGGAAGTGATTGGGCTTGGTGTCGCGGGAGATATCGGCATGGTCCAGAAGCAATCGCTCGCCCGCGTCCAGGGCCAGCTGAAACATCGCGTCGCTGCCATGGTACGGATTGCCCTCGAACGGCGTCAGGGCCAGGTACGCCGCCGAACCAGCCAGGAACCCGCCGAACTTCGCCAGCACCTTCCTGCCCCCCTGACGGACGTACAGGCGCCGGCAGGGCCGTCCCTTCGCGTCCATCACGCGGACCTGGTACAGCGCAACGAGGTACTCCAGCAACTCCCGCTCAAAGTCGTACGGCATGGCATCTCCTCAATAACAGTAGACGAGCCGCAAAGAGTGTCCCGGCAATGTCCCAGCCGGTCAAGCGGGATCTGCCCTTCGCATCCAGCCCTGGTGATGCTATGCTCTTGCGCATCGTCAGGAATCACAAGCCGACAGTAGGGTGGGCATCGCCCACCATCACTGTGAGCCGACAGGATGGAGTCCCCGGACGTGCAGAACCCGACCCCCGGAACCAACCCGCCGCAAGCCTCCGACGTACCCGCCCTGCCCTATGCCCGCGCCCCCAAGTCCGCACCACCCGCACCTGCCGCGGCTCCGCCCCCCGACTCCTCCTTCGCAGGCCGCCTCGTCTGGTGCTTCCGGAACGGAATCCGCGTCGGCCTGCGAATGGCCGTCTGGCTCCTGGCGATCATGGTGCCGGTCTCGCTAGCCGTGAAGGTCCTCGCCTTCAGCGGCGCCTTGGCCTGGATCGCCCGCCCGCTCAATCCGATCTTCGGAGTGGTCGGCCTGCCGGGCGAGACGGTCGTCGCCTTCCTGACGGGGATATTCCTGAACATCTACTCCGCCATCGCCGCCCTCGGCTCGATCGCCCTGACCGACCGCCACGTGACCATCTTCGCGGTGATGGCCCTCGTCTCACACAATTTCCCCGTCGAGGCAGCCATCCAGCACAAGGTCGGCACCCCCGCCTGGCGGACGGTCGGCCTGCGACTGGCCAGCAGCCTCGTCGCGGGCCTGGTGCTCAACTGGATCCTGCCGCCCAGCGACACCCCCGCGCGCCTGCAAGTCGCAGCGGCCACAGCCACGGACTTTGTGTCGGTCCTGAAGACCTGGGCGATCGACACAGCCTGGCTCTCCGGCAAGGTCATCGCAATCGTGATGGGCCTGATGGTCCTGCAGCGGGTCCTCAAGGAGTTCGGCCTGATCCGCGTCCTGTCGTACGTGCTGTTCCCGGTCCTCTGGCTGCTGGGTCTGCCCCGGCGGACCGCCTTCCTCTGGATCGTCGCCAACGTCCTGGGTCTGGCCTACGGGGCCGCCGTGATCTTCGAGGAGGTCGAAAGCGGCGCCCTGGACCAGCAGGACGCCCAACTGCTCAATCGCTCCGTGGCCGTCTGCCACTCCCTGCTCGAGGACACCCTCCTGTTCGTCGCCATCGGCGCCTGGGCGATCTGGATCACCGTCCCGCGCCTGGCCCTGGCGGCAGCCGTGGTGTGGGTATACCGCCTCCGCTGCCTGCTGGCGCCCGGCCGGAAGATTCCCAGCGGCCCCCAAGGCGCCGGGAATTCGCTTGGCTGAGCTCCAAGACGCGGTAATAATCGTGTGCGGCGTAACGGCCGGCGTCAGCGAGCGGTCGTCCGAAGAATGTCGGTATGCGCCATGGCGGCGCCGCTTTAGGAGAAATCGAAATGGGCACGAGAACAAGGTTGATGTATGCCGGGTTAGCGTTGTTTTCGATCGGCGGTCTCCTGGGCGCCGCGGCTGCACTGGCCGCCGACTCAAGGGTTCCGCCGCCCGCGACTACCGGTCCCGCAGCCGAGAGCGGCAAGGTGGTGGGCCTGCTCCTGGGGCGCACCGACAACGACATCAAGATCAAACCCGAAGGCGCCAGCGAACCCCAGATCTATGCCTTGGCGGCCCCGGGCGGCACAGCTGACCCGAGAGTCGCGGCCGCCGTAAAGGGGGCCTTTCCCCCCAATGTGGTAGCCGTGGAGTGGAAACTCCAGGCTGGCCAGAAAGTCCTGACCAGCTTCCGACAATTGCTGCGCCCGGAACGCAACGGCGCCGTCATCGGAACGGTGATGGGCAAGAGCGCCCTGGCGAGAAGATTCCGTATGTCGACGTGAAAGCCCTGGGTTCCACCTACACCGAGCAGTACTGGCTCAACTTTAACGGTGGCCAATGGGACAAGGGCGTCGTCAGCGCCATCGCCGCCCTGAACGTCGGGGACAGGGTCCGGCTCACCTGGAACCGCGACGAAAGGCTCCGCGTCTCACGAATTCAGGTCCTGCCCAAGGCCCCGGGCACGGCACCGGCAACCAAGTAGGCGAGGCCCTGCAACAGACGAGGAAGACGATGGCCGCCTGCAGGTACGCGGGCGGCCGGTCGCGCAGACAACAGCCGCGGCTTCGTCCCCAGCCGCTTGGTTCGCAGGGAGTGACAATGCATGCTGATCGAGCACATTGACCCGCGGAATACGGACGAAACCATCATCCGCATTGCAGGTCTGGCCCGCCCGGTAACGTTGGCACACATCACCGACAGTCACGTCTGTGAAGCGGACCACCGGGACGCCGCAGTCATCGAGACCGCCCGGGTCATCGGCGGCAAGTTCCGCAACTACTCACCCGCGCACGACTCGATGCGGACCGTCCTCCAGCGGGTCCTCCAGGATTGTCTGCGGGCTCAACCGGACTGCCTCCTGCTGACCGGCGACATGGTCCACTTCCCGACCTGGGCCAACATCGACGCCATGGCTGCCGACCTGGCCGCGGCGGGCGTGCCCTACCTCTATACCCCCGGCAATCACGACTGGCAGTATCCCGGGGAGCCCTGGACGGACGCCACGCGCCAGCAGCATTACGCTCGCTTCGCGGCCCTGACCTGCGGCCACCTCGCCAGCCAGGTCGGCCTGGTCGGCGGGGTGCGGCTGATCGCGGTCGACAACAGCATGTACCAGGCCAGCCCGGCCCAGGTGGCGTTCCTGCGGCAGCAACTCACCGCGGGCGAGCCCTGCCTGCTGTTCATGCACATCCCGGTCTATGTCCCATCGCTCCTGCCGGACGTGTTGCAGTGCTGGAAGGCCCCGATCATGATGGCCTGCCCCGAAGCCTGGACCGAGCAGACGCGGCTGCACTGGGGGGTGCCCGGCATCGACCCGAGCACGCAGGAATTCCATGATTGCATAACGAACGGCCAGGCCGGCAACCTGGCGGGGCTGTTCTGCGGGCACATCCACATTCCCCACGCTGACCCCCTGGGTCCCGGCTGCGTGCAGTACACGCCAAAGCCGGGATACCTGGGCGGCCGCCGCATCATCCGCCTGCTTCCGGGATGACCCGCTCGCACGCCGCAAACAAACCGGCGGCAACGACAGGTCACCCCATCGTTGCCGCCGTGTCTCTTCTCCGCGTCCTCTGCGTCGTCGCGGTGATCCCTGCTGCTACTTCACCGCAATCTTGTGTTGCACCTGCAACCCCGTCGCCGCGTCCCGCGCCACCAACGTGTACTCGCCAGCCGCATCGCTCACGGCAAACGGCACCTTCCACACGGCCCGTCCCTTGGGCGCCAGGATGTTCTGCTGCAGCGCCCGGATCTCCTTGCCCGTGGGATCCAGCACCTTCACGTCGAAGGCATGCTCGTCGCCCGTCTGCTTGCCTGCAAGATTGATTGTCACGGCTACCAGGTCCCCGCGCTTGGCATCCCCAGCCGCCCTGGAGATCGCCATGGCATGGGTTACATCGGGGAGCATTGCCAGAATGACCGGCTCGTACTTCGGCAGATCGACGGTCACGGACTTGGCGTAGTCGAGCATCTTGCCCGTACGCTCGTCGTAGACAGCCTGCATGCCGGGCATCTTGACCGTCAGGCGCAACGGTGCCTCCAGGGCATCCTGCTTCTGGTACTCCGGCGGCCCCAACTCGTTGACGCGGAGCTGGTAGTTGCGGTTGATGCCCAGGACGGTCAGCTTCCCGGACTTGAAGGGGAAAATCTCAACGCCGCGCGGCCTCTTGCCGTCCGCCGTCGTGATCGCGAACTGCTCACCGACCTTCGCCTTCTCGAAGATCGCATTGACCAGCTGCCGCAGCGACTCGCCCTGCGGCGGCACCAGCCGCCACCGGTGGTAGTCCGTCACGACGGCGTTCAGGTAGATCGTCTCGCCCTTGCCGTGCTTGCGGACGATCATGGCCGGCACGCCCGCCGCATCGCTGTAGACCGCCTCGGCGCCCTTGGCGACCTTGATGCCCGGCTCAGCCGTGCGGACGCCCTCGAGCTTGGCTGGCAGGCCCTTGTCCTTGCCGCGCCGCTGCAGGTCGGAGTCACCCGTCTTGGACTCCAAGCTGGTCCGCTCGATGCCGAACAGGTCGTCGAGCTGCCCCTTGCCCAGCATCTTGCAGTGCTGGTCCATCAGCGCGGTCCGGCAGTCGGCAACGACCGTTCCGCCGCGCTTCACGAACCGCCGGACCGCTTCGCACTCCTTCTCGCTCATCGCGATCGACTGCGGCAGCATCAGCACCTTCGTATCCATCTTGTCGAACTCGCCATTCTCCATCTGTGCGTAGGCGACGAACGTGTACGTCCGCAGGTTGTCCTCGATCAGCTTCGTGAACGACTCCCGCAGCCGCAGGAAGTTCGACCGCAGCCGCTCCGCGGCACTGCCCCGCTCGATCCACTTCTGCCCCTCCGGCCGGGCCTCGAACATCCAGTACGCGGTGATCGACGGGTGCGAGTAGTGGATCGCGATCGGATCGTTGACCGGCTGCATGTGCTGCAGCTGCTTGCACACCCCGCCGGTCAGTTCCTTGTACGTCGGGGCGATCTTCAGGGCCATTTCGGTCGGCTTGGCGTCGGCATCCAGGTAGCTGTACTTCTCATCGTAGAGGATTACGCCCACGTCGCCGTGCAGCAGCTGGTACCACAGCCGCCAGATGTCGTTGTCCTTGGCGCCAAATCCCGTCGTGCAGGCCGGCTTGGTCGGCGCGAACGACCGCCACATCTCGCGGTTGTCGCCGATGTTGTACGGCTCGATCGCGGTCATCACGTGGGAAAGCAGCCAGTAGTTGTACCCGCCGAACGCCGACGGCATCTGACAACCCAGCATCCCGCACCGCGCGTTCGGGTCCACTTTCTCAGCCGCCTTCGTGCCGGCCTCCAGCGCCTTGGCGAACGACTCGTTCATGTACGTGCGGTGGTCGGCCCACGGCGAGAGGTTGTCGCTGTTGCGGGCCATCATCTCGTCGGTAGAGAGCGGCGTTACCTCGTCCCAGGCCTTGTACGTGGTCCCCCACTCCTTGTTCAGCGCCTCCAGCGTGCCGTACTGCCCCTTGAGCCACTCGCGCATCACGCTGAGCGTCTCCGGGCAGAAGCAGAAGTCCCAGGCGGCCGGCAGCTCGGCCACGCCGCCCTCATCCGTGTGACCGTAGAAGAACGGCCGCAGCCGCATCTGGGCCTTGACCGCCCGGCTCATCCGCAGCGTCGCCGCCGACAGGGCCTTCGGATCATCCAGGCACGGGTGGCGATAGAAGGGCTCCTTGCTGGTCCGGTCCTTCTCGTAGGCATTCTTGGCCTCGGTCAGCATCTTTCCCTTGGGGTTCTGTGACGGCGTGTGGTAGGCCGCGTAGAAGCTCGTCGAGATCTGGTCGCAGTAGAACGGGAACCCGTGCTCGTACCACACCCGCCCGCCCTGCGACTCCATCGCGCCGTTGCTGGAGATCTTGCCGGCGTTGATGCCGATGTCCCACAGGGCGTCCTGCTGCTTCGGCGAGCGATACGCGGTGTACATGATCACCGCGTAGTCGTCCCACTTCGCGTTCTCCGGCGTGACGAAGAACTCCGCCGCTGGCGACTCCACCGTCTTCTCCCCTATCACCAGCTTCGCCTTCAGGTGGTTCTGCAGCGCCACCGCCCGGTCCAGCGGCATCGAGATTGAGACCTTGTCCCCAGCCACCTGGACCTTCTGTTCAATGACCGCCACGGTCCTGCCGTACGAATCGGTCCAGGTGAGCGTCAGCTGCCCCGGCCCGGACATGGACTCCGGCAGGTTCAGCACCCCGCTCAGTGAATCGTTCTTTGTGACGATCTTGTCGGAGATCTGCAGTACGTTCGCCGCCATGACCGCCGGCGCCGCCAGCGCCAGGGCCGCCACCACCCATCGCGTCCTCATCGATTTGTCCTCTCTCCGGTGCCGGTCTCATTACCTCGTCTCGGGTGCCACGGGCAGCTTGTCTGCCCGTGCATCGGTTTTGGGCCCGGCTCTAATCGGAAAACCTGTACCCGTCAGCGTCTAGAAGGTAGGCTGAGAGCATACATGAGTGCAATGGACCCAGCAACCCTGGCCGGATGGTTCAACGCCCACGCAGCGGCTGCTGTCCTCTACGCGCGGCAGTGGTTGGACCCAGGCGAGGCTGAGGAGGTCGTCCAGGACGCCTTCGTCCACCTGATGTCCCTGCGGACCGGACCTGCCAGCGCCAAGGCATGGCTCTTCGCGGTTGTCCGAAATGCGGCGATCGACCGGCTGCGATCACGACACCGTCATCAGCAGCACGCCGAGCGGATCGCCGCCCAGCGAGGCGAGTGGTTCTCTGCCCGCCCCGACGACCTGCTCGATGCCGTAACGGCCCAGGAGGCGCTCATGGCACTGCCGTGCGAGCAGCGCGAGGTGATCGTCCTGCGGATCTGGGCGGGCCTCACGCTCCAGGAGATCTCGGGTATCACCCGCCAGCCGGTCTCGACGCTCTTCAGCAGGTACCAGGCCGGCCTGGCGGAATTGCGGAAACGGATGGGATCGCCATGCGAAAAGAAGATGGATTGACACCGGCCGAAACAGAATTCGAGGCGGCGCTGGCCGGACTGCAGCCGGCTGGCACCGCCATCGACCGCGACGCCTTGATGTACCGGGCGGGCGTCCAGGCCGGCTGCCGCCACAACCGTCCGTGGCAGATCGCTTCGATGTTGCTGGGCGCCGCCCTGGCCGCCTCCCTGGCCGCGCAGGTACTCCCTCGCGACAGCGGCCAGTCGCCTCAGATCACCGACAGCGCCGATCGCGTCCGCCAGGCGCTCGCCGGCATCAGCAAGGTGGATCAGCCGGCCGAGTCCCACTACTTCAACCTCCGCAGGGAAATCCTCGAAAAGGGCCTGGCCGCCCTGCCCGAACCAGCCGCGGACAAGTCGGGCAGGCAGCCGCCCCTGACCCTGCGGGAGCTGCTCGGCGAACCGGACCCCACAGTTCGTACGACTCGACAATTGGGCATCATGGACCGCATCCTCTTAGGAGACAAACTATGAGACGCATTCCGCTGCTAGTGCTGCCGCTGCTGATCCTGGCGATCGGCTACCCGGCCGCCGCGCAATCATCCGACAACCCGGTACGGGAATCGAAGTTGACCCTCTCGCCCGCCGCCGAGCCACGCCCCGCCCTGAAGTACAACCTCTGGCCCCCGCTGATCGACCAGACCGCTGGCGACGGCATGGCCACCTACATGAGCGCGATGGAAGCGCTCGGACACGGCATCAATGACCGGGATATTGAGGACAAGATCAACGAGTGGTATGACATGCCCGCTACGCAGACTCGACTGGTCCGCCGTCCAGTCCGCCGTGGAACGCTTCTCCAGCCAGGTGGCCATGCTCGACAAGGCCGCCCGGTACAAGTCCAGCCAGTGGAACCTTGCGTTCGACACGGAAGGCATCGGCATGCAGTCTGCCCTCCCTCAGCGCCCTGCGCTTCGGCGGCAAGATCGCCATCCTGCGGACCCGCCTGGCAATCCACCAGGGCCGCTTCGACGACGCCGTCCGCTCGATGCAGACCCTCTTCGCAATGTCCCGCCATTGCTCCGATGGCCCCACGATCATCCAGATCCTGGTAGGCACAGCTATTGCGCAGGCGGCCCTGCAGGCTGCGGTGGAGGACTTCGTCAGCACGCCCGGCGCCCCCAACCTCTACTGGGCCCTGTCCAGCCTGCCGCAACCGCTGGTCCTCACGGCCAATGCCATCCAGGGCGAGAGCTACACCATCCTGGGCACGTTCCACGAGCTCAAGGATGGCATGAACGCCAAACTCACCCCTCAGGAGTGGGACGCCCTTCTCCGCAAGGTGGTCGTAGGGCTCGGCAGCGCCATCGGCAACACCGAGGCCATGCTCCTGTCGGTCGTCCAGGCCTACCCCAGAGCCAAGCTGTACCTCCGCTCGCAGGGCATGTCCGCCCAGCAGGTCGACACCATGCCCGTCGGCAAGGTCATGCTGATGAGCTCGCTGGACCAATACAACGTCCTCCGCGACGATACCTTCAAGTGGTGGAATGTCCCCTTCTGGCAGGCCTGGCCGCACATCCAGCAGGTCGAGGCGCAGACTGAACTGGCCCGAAAGGAAGGGCGCGGCGTGCCCTTCATAGACGTGCTCCCTTCGCTGGGCAAGGCCCGCGCCCAGTTCGTCCGCCTGGACAAGCAATTCGCCGCCCTGCAGACCATCGAGGCCATCCGCATCTACGCCGCCGCCCACGAAGGCCGCCTCCCCGCCGCCCTGGCCGACATCCAGGAAGTCCCCGTGCCGATCAACCCCATGACCGGCGAGCCGTTCCCCTACAAGCTCAGCGGCGATTCAGCCGTGCTCGAGGCCCCGTCCCCCAAGGGCCTGTCCCAGTATGACCAGCGGTACATCCTGACGATCCGCAAGTGATTCGCAGCCTAAGGAGAAAGCCATGAGAACGCTCGCCCCATTGACTCTTGCACTGCTGCTGATAGTGGTCCCTTGCACGCTCGCTGCGGAAGCCGCCGGCGATTCGGCCGCCGCCGCGCAGGCCCGCGCCGACACAATCGCCCCCTTCATCGACCCCCTGACCGTCCTGGTCGTCCGCATCGACATGACGAAGATCGACGCCGACGCCGCCATCAAGCAGATCGAAGACTGGCAGAACATCGCCATCAAGGACCCCAAGGAACTCCGCGAGTCCGTCGCCGATATGAAGCGCGAACTGCAACTCCCCAAGCAGCTCCTCCGCGACTTCCGCCAGGCCGGCGGCAAGGACTTCTACGTCCTCTGCAGCCTGGCCAACGTCCCGATGGCCAACCCCTTCTTCGTCGTCGCCCCACTCGAACCCGGCGCAAACGCTGAGGCACTCACTGCCGCCGTACAGCAGATCTACCGGCCGGACAAGTCCCCGGCCTCGCAGCAATCCGCCTCAGCCTCCTGGCACTCAGTCCCGACTGCCCAGATCAGCGGCGCCATCGTCGCCGACGCCGACGGCATGACCATCAAACGGCTGAAGGTCCTCGAGCCCGCCGCCCAGCCCCAGCTGCAGGCCGCCTTCGAGGCGCTGCCCGGCGCCGGTCTGCAGGTTGCGGTCATCGCCTCGCCCGACATGCGGGCGGTCCTGGCCGCCATGCTCCCGCTGAACGATGAAGACCCGCAGCACGAACGCATTCGCGAGATGTTCCAGACCGTAATCCGGGGGGCACAGTGGGGAGCGGCCGGCGTGGATCTGCCGCCCCAGACTCGGCTCCGCCTGGCAGTGCAGACGGGCGATCCGTCGGAAGCCCGCCAGGTACTTGCCGCCATCAAAGCGCTCTGCAACCTGGGAATCGAAGAAGCCACCGCCCAGGACGAGGGCCGCAAGCAGACCCTGCGAACCCTGGCGCAGGCCCTGCTGCCCGCCGAGCCCCAGGGCGACAAGCTCGTCCAGGCCATCGCCAACGACCAGATCTCCAAGATCCTCACGCAGGTCGCCCCGCCCCTGGCCCTGGCCCGAGTGCAGGCCAAGAAGAGATTCTCGATGAACAACCTCGGCCAGTGGGGCCGCGCCCTGCACATCTACTATGGGGAAAAGAAGGCCTGGGCCGATGACTTCCTCCAGCTGATGACCATCGCCATGCGGATGAACATCAAGCCGACCGATCCCCTGCCCGACATCCTCGCCAATCCTCAGCGGCCGAAGATGCGGCCCGCCTACGTCTATATCAAGCCAGGCCTGCCGATGGAAAAGATCGCCAACCCGGGTGCAATGGTCGTCTTCTACGAGCGCTATGACAACTGGGATGACGGCATCAGTGTAGCCCTCCTGGACGGCCACGTGCAGTTCATCAAGGACCAGGCCGAGTTCGAGAAGATGCTCGCCCAGACCCGCGCCATGGACCCCGGCGGGACCGTCGTCGTCCCCGCCGCCTGGAAGGGCGATCCGGAGACGCAGAAGCCGCAGGCCGACGCCCAGAAGTCTGACGAAGACACGCAGGACACGCAGACGGACCCCCAGAAGCCGCCGACTGATCCCCAGAAGATGGAGACGAAATAGACGACGGATCTCGTTGTGGCACGCTCTGGTCCGGCGGGAATAGACTCTCAACATCCCTGTGATCTCCGCCCCGCCGAGCTTGAGCGTGCTGCCGTTGCCCGCTGTCCCCTTCACATTGTCACATTGCCATATTGTCACATTGTCAGTCGTCCTCCCCCCTCGCCATCCCGCCGCCGTTGCGTACAATGCGTATCTTTGCGTCCACGGCGCAGGCAGTGTTGACAGGGCCCACAAGCCAGAGGACGTACCTTGAGCAGTGACCAGATGGCGGCGGACGTGCACTCGACCGGAACCAGGCAGGGCCGCTCCGTCGCCTTACCTCTCCTGCTCTGTTACCTCGGCATGGTCGCCATCGCCATCGGCGTCAACCTCCCGCCCATCTATCTGACCACATTCAGCAACACCTTCGGCGGTCCGGCCGGACTGACCAGCGAGCAGCTCGGCTGGATCGGCACCCTCCTGTTTGCCGGCCTGGTGGCGGGCCTTCTCATCGCCGGACCGCTGGCCGACCGCCTGGGCGCCCGGGTCTTCGTCCTTCTGGCCAGTGGGTTGATCGCCGCGGGGCTGGGCATCGTCGCCGCCGCGCCCAGCTACGCGTTCCTACTGTTCGCCGCGACCTTCCTGGGCGTGGGCGCCGGCGTCATGGACATGATCCTCAGTCCCATCGTGGTTGCCCTGGGTCCCGAGCACCGCACCAGCGCGATGAACTGGCTGCACTCCTTCTACTCCATCGGCGCGGTGCTGACGACCCTCGGCGGTTCGATCGCCATTCGTCTGGCCGCGACTCGGCCCATCTTCGGCTGGCGCGGCGTCTTCCTGGCCGGGATTGTCGTCCCCCTGGTTGTCCTTATCGGCTTCACGCGAGCGTACGTCCCTCCCCTGGTCGCCCGCGACAAACAGCGGACCAGCGCCCGGGTTCTCCTGGGTCACCTCTCGTTCTGGGCAGCCATGCTGGCGATGCTGCTGGCCGGGGCGACCGAACTCGGCATGGCCCAGTGGCTGCCCGCCTTCGCCGAGGAAGGCCTGCAATACCCCAAATCCACCGCCGCCCTGGCCCTGACGGGGTTCTCCCTGACGATGGCCATCGGCCGCCTGACCGGCGGCTTGATCAGCCGGCACGTGCGCCCCTTGCGCCTGTTGATCGCCTCCTGCGCAGCCGCAGCCGGCCTCTACCTGCTCGGAGCGTACTGCCCCGTGCGCCCCGTCGCCCTGGCGGCCTGCGTAATGACCGGCCTGGCCGTCAGCGCCCTCTGGCCGACGACCCTCGGCGTGACAGCCGACCGCTTCCCCCTCGGCGGGGCCACGATGTTCGCCCTGCTGGCGGCCTTTGGCAACATGGGCGGCACGATCAACCTGGCGATCGGCAGCATCGCCCAGCATAAGGGCCTCCACGCCGCTATCGCCTGCGTCGCGATCTGCCCGGTCGCCATGATCGTGATCCTGGTATGTCTCGGGATGCGCCGCCAGGCAGCTCCAGCAATCGTTTAGAGCAAAGCCGATTCGAGATGTCGCCTGAAAGCCCCAGTCTCCGGCGCGCCTCGCCCCCTTGACACGTCGTGCCCATCCTGGACACTTGGGCCATGGGGGCAGTCTACGGAGATTCAGACATGACTCGGTCGAGCATGCTGGGTTGCATCGCAGTTGCGGTGACGGCGGTCGTTGTGGTCGGCAGTGTCGTTTCCTACGGCGCACCTGCCCTCGGCGCCGGCGGCGGTCAACCTGACCTATGCCAACTTCCCGCCCGCCTCCACCTTCCCCTGCGTCCAGATGGAGCAATGGAAGCAGGAGGTCGAGAAGAGGACCGGCGGCAAGGTCCAGATCAAGACCTTCCCCGGCGGCACCCTCCTGGGCGCCAAGAACATGTACGATGGCGTCGAGTCCGGCGTGGCCGACATCGGCTGCTTCGCCATGAGCTACCAGCCCGGCCGTTTCCCGGTGTCCGAGGCCGTGGACCTGCCGCTGGGCTTCACCAGCTCGCAAGTCGCGTCGCTGACGCTGTTCGACCTGCTCCAGAAGTACCAGCCCAAGGAGTTCGCCAAGGTCCACGTCATCACGGTCTTCACGTGCCCCCCGGTCAACCTGATGACCAGCAAGCCCGTCAAGACCCTCGCCGACCTCAAGGGCATGCAGCTTCGCGCCGCCGGCACGGGCGTCGACGCCCTCAAGGCCCTGGGCACAACCCCCGTGGCCATGCCCCAGTCCGACGTGCCCGACGCCATCCAGAAGGGCGTGGTCACCGGCCTGGCCTCCTCCCTCGAGGTCCTCAAGGACATGAACTACGCCGCCTACTGCAAGTACTCCACCCAGGCCGACATCAACGTCGTCACCTTCGCCGTGGTGATGAACCGCAAGAAGTGGGATAGCCTGCCGGACGATGTCAAGAAGGTCATCAACGACCTCGCCCGGCCCCACGCCGAGTGGACCGGCAAGTACGCCGACCAGCACGTCCAGGATGCGCTTGCCTGGGCCGCCAAGGAGCGGGACCACCAGCACCTCGAACTCAGCGCCCAGGATCGCCAGAAGGCTGCAGGAGCTGCTGCAGCCGATGATCGATGCCTACGTCAGGAAGGCCGACGAGGCCGGCCTCAAGGGCCGGCAGATCGTGGACGATACCCGGGCCATCAAGAAGGGCCTCGAGAAGCAGGCGGCCAAGTAGTATGAAGACCCTGGGCAAGGCCATCAACGTCCTCAACATGGTCCTGATCGTCCTGGCAGGGGCGGCCCTGCTGGCCGTGATGGGCATTTCGGTCGTCAATGTGGTACTGCGGCTGGCGCACGTGCGGTTCGGCGGGGCCTACGAGTTGGTGGGCTTCGCCGGGGCGATCGTGACCGCCGCGGCCCTGGGGCAGACCCAGCAGAAGAAAGACCACGTGCCCGTCGACATCATCACCCGTCGTTTTCCGGCCGGCGTCAACCGCGCGATCGACCTGTTCAAGTACACCTTGAAATTCCTGTTCGCGGTCGGCGTGGCCTGGAAAATGACCCAGTACGGCCTGACCATCGCCCGCAGCGGCGAGGTCTCCGAAACCCTCAAGATCGCCCATTATCCGTTCATCTTCGCGGTCGCCGCCGGTTTCGCGGTCCTGGCCTGCACGGTCGTCCTGGACATCGTCCGGACCCTCCTGCCGGCCGGACCCGAGGCGCCGCAGCCGGTCACCGAAGAAGAACTTGCCGAAGAAGAGGTCCCCCTTCCATGAGCGGTGAGTCTGCTCGGCTCGTACGGAATCCTCATCTTGCTCGCGGCGATGATGTTGCTGAAAATCCCGCCGGGCTTTGCCATGGCCTTCGTCGGCTTCGCCGGCGTGACCGCGCAGCTCTGGTGGGTGGCCGGCCAGGACTTCAACGCCGCCTTCCAATCCGCCGGCAACCTGATCGTCACGGAGGCTCTGGGGCGGCTTCAGCAACTACGGCCTGACCGTCATCCCCATGTTCATCTTCATGGGGGAGCTGATCTTCTTCGCCGGCTACAGCGATATCCTCTACCGGGCCGCCTACCACTGGGTCGGCCATCGCCGCGGCGGCTTGGCGATCACCTCGATCCTTGCCTGCGCCGGTTTCGCCGCCATCTGCGGCTCCAATACCGCCACCGCCGCCACCATGACCGCTGTCGCCATCCCCCCCATGCGCAAATACAAGTATCACCCGACGCTGATGGCGGGCGCCGTCGCCGCCGGCTCGACCCTGGGCGTGGTCATCCCGCCGAGCATCGTCCTGGTCGTCTACGCCCTCTACCAGTATCAATCGATCGGGAAACTCTTCATCGGCATCCTGATCCCGGGCGTGATCCTCACCGCCCTGATGGCCGCCACCGTCGTCGCCATCTGTGCCCGCCACCCCGACTGGGGCCCCCCGGGCGAGCGCTCGACCTGGTCGCAGCGCTTCCGCAGCCTGCTACCGACTGTCGACGTCATGGTCCTGTTCATCGCAATCATGGCCGCCATGATGTCCGGGAGCATCACCGCCACGGAAGGCGCCGCGGTCGGCTGTTTCCTGGCCCTGGTGCTCTGCCTGTTGCGCGGCAAGTCTGGGTTTGCACGGCCTGGGCGCAGCCATGCATCACACGCTCCGGATCACCTGCATGGTCTTCATGATCGTGGCCGGCGCGGTCATCTTCGGCCGGTTCATGACCATCAGCCAGCTGCCGCAGCAGGCCGCCGCCTGGATCGGCTCGATGAACATGCCGGGCTGGATGGTCATCGCGATGATGTTGCTGATCTATACGATCGGCGGCTGCCTGATGGATGCCCTCGCGTTCCTGCTGATCTCCCTGCCGATCTTCTTCCCGCTGGTCGACAAGATGGGCTACGACCCCGTGTGGTTCGGCGTGCTGCTGTGCATCGTCACGACCCTGGGCGCCGTCACCCCGCCCGTGGGCATCTGCTGCTTCGTGGTAGCCGGCATGAACAAGGACATCCCCATGGAGCAGGTCTTCAAGGGGGCGATGTACTACCTGCCGGCGTACATCATCACCATGGTCATCCTGATCCTCTTCCCCTACCTTACGGTATTGATGCTCTCGAACCTGGTGCGCTGAGCCTGAGCAGTTCCATCGTCACCCGGCACGCGTTAAGAAAGTCCCGCAGGTTGATCCACTCCCGCGACGTGTGGACCTGCCGCATCCCAAGACCCAGCGTCACCGTCGGGACCCCGCGGGCGTTGTACCAGTTGGCGTCCATGCCGCCGTCGTTGCTGACCGTCTCCATATCGATGCCGCACCGCCTGGCCGCCTCCATGCACAGCCGCACCACCGGCGCATCATCGGCAATCGCGAACGACTCGTAGCACGGACCCGTGCTGAAGGTCACCCGCCCGCACTCGCCATGCCGGTTGGTCGTGCTCGCCGCCGCCCGGCTGAAAACCTCCTCGTGCACTTCCCGGATTCGCTTACGAAAGGCCGGATCGTGGCTGCGGGCCTCGCAGCGGGCCAACAGGTGGTTCATGACCACGTTCGTGTTCTGGCCGCCCTGCAGCACGCCCACGTTGGCGCTGCCCGCCAAGCCGTCTTTCTCGATCGACCCCTGCCACCCCTGCCCCGCCAGCTCCGCGATCGCCTTGCCGGCGATCACCGCCGCCGACACCCCGCCGGCCGGGTCAGCCCCCGCGTGCGAGGCGATCCCGTGGATCTCGACGTTGAACCGCTCCGTGCCCGTCACGCGGGTCACGAGATGCTCGCACCCCCCGCCGTCGAAGTTGAAACCCAGGATCGGACCTTCGATCCCCAGCAACCCCGCGTCGAGCCCCCGCGCCCCGATCAGCCCCAACTCCTCCTGCACCGTGAACACCAGCGCAATGGCCGGCCGCGGATGCCTGGCGAGCTCCCCCGTCAGCGCCCGCGCGATCTGCAGGAGCACCGCGCAGCCCTCCCGATCGTCCGCGCCCAGGGCCGTCCCCGCTGCGTCGTTGACGATCCGATCCGGCTGCCCTGGTTCGCCGGTTACCAATCGCGGCCTGCACCCTCTGGCCAGCGCAACCGTGTCCATGTGCGTGGAGAACATCCGCCCCGGGCCCCGGGCCCCGCCGACAGCCGGAAACCGAACCACCATGTTGCCGTGCTGCCCCCCGAACTCGCTCTGCCGCTGCGCCTCATCGTGCAGAATGTCCCCCGCCGGCACGCCCATCGCCAGCAGCGCCTTCTCGATGTGCTCGGCAACAGCCGCCTCCTCCGTCGATGGCCCCGGAATCGCCAGCAACCCCATCAAGTCGTCGATCGCCGTCTGCATCCGCGCACCTCCATCGCCTCGCCGTTACCCCGGCCAGCACTGATTATCCTTCACCACGTTCGGCCCCACCGGGTCGCAGTTGACCACCCCGCGCACCTGCGTCGGGCTCGCACTCTCGTCCACGCAGACGTTGCCCGTCACGACGCAGTGCTTGTGACCAGCCAGGTAGATGCCCGCGTACTTACCGGGTAGGCACCGCGAGTTGCCGCGGCACACGTTGCCCTGGATCGTATTGCCGATCGCCCGGTCCGCGTCGATCCCGTGCAGACCGTTCTCCGCGCAGACGTTCCCGATCACCGCGTTGTACTGGTCCGGGTCGGTCAGCCCGCCGATCCCGTGCCCGCGATTGCCCACCAGCACGTTGCCTCGCACCGTCGAATGCGTCACCCGCAGGCAGAAGAAGAACCCGTCGCGGCTGTTGCCCCGCGCGATGTTGTCCGCCCAGACGCTCTGCGTCACGCCCGTGCCCGGGTGATACCCGTGGCCGACGCAATCCTCCACGACACACCCCGTCACGATCGCCCCCTGGCCGCCCTGGATGCCGATCCCGTCCCCCAGCCACCGCCGCACCGTCAACCGGCTGACCCGCACGTCACGGCAGTCCCGCGTGTGCACGGCTGCGACCACGAAGTCGCACTTGTCGCGCGGCGGCCGCCGATCGCTGCCCTCGATCGTCAGATCCGCAATCGTTACGTCCCGGACCTCCCGCAGCCAGAACGCCGGGAACCAGTTGACCGCGAAAGCCCCCCGCTTCGGCAGCATCTTGCGCTCCTTGCTGCCGTGCAGGACCTCCAGGCCCAACCGCCGCCCGTCCATCTCCGTGACGATGCAGTGGCTCGCCCACCAGCCCCGGCTCTCCTGGTCGCCGATATAGATCTCGTCCCCAACCTTCAACCCCCGCGCCGGCTGCGCCAGCTGCACGGTCTTGCGCGCTCCGTCCGTCGGCTGCCCTACCGCCGCCCAGATCTCCTTCGGCCGGACCAGTACCGTCGCCGGCCCCTCCCCACGGATCGTCACCCCGCTCCGCAGTTCGATGCTCCGCCGCAGCGCATACCGCCCCGGCGGAAGATAGACCGCCCCGCCAACCCCAGGCAGGGCATTGATCGCCTCCTGGATCCCCGCGGTGGCAGAGGAACGACTGGCGAACTCCGTAGCATTGATAACGTTCTTTAGTTTCACGACGATTCTCTCCAACCTGAACAGCAAGTCCCTCGACGCCGGGTGCCACTGGCAGCTTGTCTGCCAGTGCTCTTTCTTCGGGTACCGGGTGCCATGCCAGGAGCCCGGCCATCGAGCCAGAGCACGCTGACAGCCACCACCCGGGCGACGGGCATGCTGGACTGGATGGGAAGGAAGTTCCGGGTGCCACTGGCAGCTTGTCTGCCAGTGCTAAGTGCCACGCCTGCGGTGTTTGCAAGCGTGCTCTAGCCTTTCTCATCCGACGAGGCGGGCTTGCCTTGGTCCTTGCTTGGCCCTTCGGCGACCCGGACAGGCATGGGTCTGGCTGCTGGGACCGAGAAGACTGTCCCGCAGTGACCGCAGCGTACGGTCTTGCCGCGAACGGCCTCCGGCACCTGCAGTACAGCCCGGCACCTGAGATTCGGACATAACAATGTGACCGTCGACACCGGCATCCCTTCCTCCAGCAAGGAATCTTCTCTCCGAGTATCGGCCCGCCCGGCACCGCTCTTGAGCATGCAATGTGCTTGCAGCCGCCTGCACAGAGCTTACCGCCGGCTCACTTCTTGCGTGCAGCCGCTTGCAAGGAGACTTACCGCCGGCACACTCCTCCCCCAGGCCACACCCCTCTCTGCTGGCCATGGCCCGATAATCGACAGGCGTTTCCACCTGTCAAGTCACATCTGCCAGCGTACCGTCCGTCAGAAGCCTCGCCGCCGGCGCGACACAAACGCCGCACTCCACCCGCGCTCGCGCCCAGCACCGCCTGCAAGGCCCCCATCCCGCACACGCTCGGCGTGTTCACCGACGCGGACGGACTGGCCGCACTGGACGAGGCTTCGAGTGGACCCGTGGCACCGTTCAGGTAGGTCGCCATCTGCTGCTGGATCCAGCCAGCGACCTCCGCATCGATCCGCGCGGCGATGCCCTCCTGGTTACCGCCCAGTGGGCTGCTCGAGGTAATGTAACTGCCCTCCAGCAGGCCGACCAGTTGAGCGGACTGATCGCTCCCCCCGTACCACACCGGCGAGCCGCTCTGGCCCGGTTCGCTGTCCAGGTCGTGGATGATGACGTTGCCATCCATGCCGTAGACTGCGGCCCGAAACCGTGTACGGATAGATCGTCCCCAGGTCGGTCGGGTATCCAGCTGTCGTGAGCGACGCACTCGCAAAGAACGAGTCCGGCTGAACGGAGTACTGGAAGTAGCCGGTTTGATCGCCGACGGGCGTATCGAACACCACCATGGCGATGTCGTAGCCGTCGGCCTGAAACGCGTCCCACTGCGGAGAAGGAATGACCCTGGTGACCTCCGCCCGCCCAAAGGGCTCCAAGGATCCGTTGATGCCGGGAATGAACTGGATAGCGCTGGCATTGCGCGTTTCGTCGCCGGAGACGACATGCCCGCACGTCAGGGCTGTGTAGCGACCGACCATCACGCCCGTGCCGACATACACCTCCGTGCCGACCTGCACCTTCAGCAGGCCGATTGCCGACCAGGGGAACTGCGTCGTATCGCGGACGGGCTTGCGACCGTCCGCGCCGTAGATGGAAGCCGCGGCTTGCGGGGTCCGCGAGGCGCCATCGCCTCCCCCTTCGGCCCGCACGACCGTGACGACAACGGGCAGACACAGGACACCAGCCAGAAACAACACGGGAAACACATGCCGCCGCCCGCCACCCGCACACTGCATCGCAACTCTCCCCAACTGGGGCCCAGATCCGGACCCGGCACTGCTACAGATCAAGAACGGCATGATAGGACAATTGACCTCGCTTGGGAATAGCATTTGGCCGGAATCCGGGCAATTCGCATTGTCCTGGTGCGGTTTCACGATTTCCGAATTCAGTACACGTTTCGCACAGACAAGACGCAACAAAAGGCTCGACGCTACCGGGGTCTGTGGTCAGCGTCACGTATAAGGGCCAAACGTTGGAAGCTGTCAGGCCGTCCGCGCATGGAGAGGGAGAAGCACTGACTCACCACGGCAAGCCACCCCTAATCCGGGCATACCCCAATGTCACCGCGATGCGGTGCGCGCTGCGGTTGGAACTCCTCGCCTGACAAGGGAGGTCGGACATGGAGTTAACCCGTCGTCATTTCCTGAACGCGTCCGCCGCGCTGGCCGCAGCCTTCGGGCTCGAGCCGACCGGCCTACTATAGAGCTGGAAAGGCTGCAGACGGGGATCCATCAGTCATTTCCCGCCGGTCGGCCGGTCAACGGCAACGTGGCATTGAGGCGCCGTCGCTCGGCTCGATGCCTTCGACAATTCGGAGACAGCCATGACCAGAGATGACGTGCCTGTCGGTGGTCCGGACGCTGGCGGCCGCTGGGACGCTATGGGCTGCATGTGGTGGTGGTGGATCGTGATCATCATCGTCATCATCATGATCGTCTGGTGGTTCTTCGCCTGGAATCGCCCCGGCACAGCGCCCGGACCCGCGGCGCCCGCGTACCAGACTCCGACCGGGGGCGGCGTTGGAACCACGGGGGGTGGCGGCGCGACCGGTGGCGGCACCGTAGCGCCCGTACCGTCAGCCCCCACACCGGCCCTACCGCCCGCGGGAACGCAGCCATCCGGTGAGTTGCCGCCTTTGGCTGTCGATACCTACTTGGCCACGAACTTCACCCACTTCGTCTTGACCCCCTGCCCTGTCGGGACGGTCCAGGCGTCAGACGCCTTGCCGGCCTTGATCGTGTGCGAATGCTCCTTGGCCTGGTCGCCCTCGTCCCAGCCGTACGTGACCCGCAGCGGCGAGCGGTCCTTCGCCTCGTACGTCGCGTAGACCTGGCAGTGCTGCAGGTTGCCCTTGCCCATCCGCACCAGCACGCTCTTGGACTTGTTCTTCGGGAACTCCTTCTCGGCCCAGGCATATGCGTGGTGGCCGTCGCCCCACTCGCTGTCGCCCTCCTTGAGCGTTACGTCCTTGACGCCGGCCTGCCACGTCTTGCCGCCGTCGACGCTGAATTCCACCGACCACGGCCCCAGGCCCGGCCCCGACGCCCGCAGCACGCCGCTAGCCGAGCGGATCGGTCCCGGCGCCTTGATCTCGTAGACCCGCACGCCGTCGCTCTCAAGGTACTTGCGGCGGAGCGGCTCGGCCAGGTACTGCGACGGCCCGCCATGGATCGCCTCCTGCCCGCTCGACGCATAGGTCACCTGCGTGCCGCCATCCTTGAGCCGCGGGAAGACCGCCCGGCTGATCTGTGTCACGGTCCGCAGCTTCAGGGCCCCCAGCCCGTCCTGCTTCGTCAGGCCGAAGCGGATCCGGTAGACGTGCCGCCCCTTGACCACGTCGGTGAAGTCGATGCGGAACTGCCCCTCGGCCGTCCCCACGGGCGTCCACGTCTGGCCGGCGTCGATCGACACGCTGACCGGCACCTTGCCCAATGCCACGCCGTTGACGATCGCGCCGTCGGCGCACTTTTCGTCCAGCAGCTTCCACTCGCGGTCGCCGCCCTCGATGCTCCGACCAGCGATCACGTAGGGGCTGAGATGCTCGAAGGTCACGTAGGCGTCGTCAGTCTTGCCCTTGAGCACGCCGTCCTTGAGGGTCGCGCCTTTCTGGTCGACTGCGCCCTGCTTGTACTTGCCGCCCTTCAGTGGGACCGTGTACTCGAACACCCCGTTGCCGTAGTAGCCGTTGCCCCGTCCCTTCTTGCCGTTGCCGACCGGGTAATCGTCCAGGAACGTCTCGCCGCGCCACGGCCCGTGCTTGGGTCCGCCGCCCAACGTGAAGTAGTCCCGCCCCCAGAAGACCCACGTCTTGCCGTCCTCCAGGCCGGGGTCGAGATACCGCGTAAAGGTCTCGCCAGACCGCAAACTGTAGACGATCGGCATCCCGTTGTAGCCGAACAGCATCTGCACGTGCCACTCGTTCTTGTACCCGGCCAGGGTGTGGCCCGCCGGACCCAGGGCGATCTTGTAGGGTCCGCCCCGCTTGGGACTGGTCAGCCACTCCGTATCGCCGGCATCGACGTGCTTGACGATGTCGAGCACGCCGACGGGCTTGCCGTCGTCCTCGAAGACCATCATGCCGGTAGTGAAGTCCGCCAGGACCCATCGGCCGTCCACGTAGGCCTCGAACGGCGTGTGGCCCACCACGGTGGGGCAGCGCACGCGAGTAAGATCACCGCCCAGCGCCCGGGCGACCAGGGCGGACATCTGCGCGTGGACGCTGTAGCACAGGCCGAAGCCGAAGGAGAACTGCGTCAGTTCGTAATCGCGGCAATCCGACCAACCCAACGTCTCCGCCTCCGGGCTGGCCGGCCCCAGATATACCTTGTTGTCGCAGACGTGCATGTAGTGTTCGCACTTCCACATCCACAGGGCGATGAGCTTCTCGGTGTCGCTGGCGGGCATGTGGCCGTACGCGCTCGTCGTAAACTCGGTACGCATCGGCGATGTTGCGGTCGAGCGTCGAGCAGGACAGTTCGCCGCGATAGACCGGGTGGTCGGTCATGATCTGCGGGTCGGGGACACCGGCGAGGCAGAGGCTCCCGGAGACGATCAGCGCAAGCAAAGCGGCAAGCATCAGGCACCTAGGCATCGCAGCAACCTCCAGGGCAAGGATCCGCGCCAGGCGCTTCCGGGCCGGCGGGGTACGCGCCAGTATACCGGGGCGCGACCGGGCGGCAAACGCAGGAACAACAGGGGTCAGGCATCGGACATCGGGCAAGGGAGACGAACTCGCTCGCCGCCTGATCATGATTTCCAGTCGTTACCGGGCATGATCCGGCGCATGAACTCGTCGAACAAGGGAACGGTGAACGCGGTGTCGCCGTGATGGGGACTCCAGATCATGCCCTTGGCGATCAACTGGTTCCTTGTCGGACCAAGGGAGGTTACGTCACGCTCCAGGGCTTCGGCAATGTCCCCCGATCGATGCGGCCCGGGACCGAGTTCGCCCATCGCTCTCAGATATCTCTTCTCCGCAGGGGTGAGTCGGTCAAACCTTACACGAAAGAAACTCTCGTCCAGCGCGGCAATGGCCGTCACCGACGCGCTCTCAACGTCCTGCCGGGTGATGGGCGACGCCTTGGCCGCATCCCACGAGTGCTTGCCCCACTCCTGCAAGAAGTAAGGATAGCCGTGTGTCTCTCTCACGATACGATCCAACGCCTCGGGCGTTACCTCGACATCCTGGTCTCTCGCCGGTTTGGCGATAGCCAGCATTGCTGCTTCGGCTGACAGCGGTCCGATCTCAGGAAAGTCGAACAATCGTTCTGCATACGATTTGGCCCGGCCCGTCCGGCCCCTCAACTGCGGGAGTCCGGCTCCCACCAAAACGACAGGAAGCTGCCGCTGCGCAATCCGGTGCAGGGAGGTGATCAGAGCGGCGAGTTCTTCCTCTTTTACGTACTGCATTTCATCCACGAAGATAGCCAAAGCGGTCCCTGCCCTCTGTGCGGCCTCTCCGGCAGACGCAAGCAGAGCTTGTAGGTCATGTTCAAGATCGCCGTTATCCGCAAGACCAGGTTCAGGGTCGAAATCAAACCCTACCTCGATATCTTGGTACTTCACCTTCAACCGCGTTGCAAACCCGGCCAGCGCCCGCAGTGCTCGCTGCGCAAGGCTCTTAGCCTGCTCGTTGCGAGAGAGTCGCAACAGGGCTTGGCGCAACTCCGGGGCCAGCATCGCAGGCAAAGAGCGGTTCTCGGGGGCCTCTATCCTCAGAGTCTGGACACCGGTCCCCTCCGCGTGAGCCCTGATTCGATCCAGGAGCACGGTCTTGCCTACCCCTCGAAGTCCGACCATTAGAGTGCTCTTGCTAGGCAGGCCTCGGCGTACTCGCTCAATGACTATGTGGACTCTTTCCCGCAGTTCATCTCGACCTGCGAGTTCCGGTGGAGGGGTGCCTGCACCTGGCGTGAACGGGTTTGTTATCGGGTCCATGGCCCGGATTATACAGAGTTTAGCGGATTTATCAACACACCCTAAACTCCCTAATATCCCTCTAAATTGCTCGGCGCCGAGCCCTTCTTTCGGCGCAACCCATTCGAAGCCATGGATACCAGGTGAACCCCGGACCCTCTGCTCTCCCCGCACTCGCTACTCGCCGCTCGCCACTGCCGTCCCGCTACTTCGCCTCAAACCTCACCCACTTCGTCTTGATGCCCTTGCCCGTCGGCACTGTCCACGTATCCTCGCCCTTGCCGGCCTCCACCAGGTGCGCATCCTTCCGCGGCTGGCTGTTCTCTTCCCAGCCGTACGTCACCGTCACGGCCGAGTTGTTCTTCGTTTCATACGTGGCGAACACCTGGGCGTGCAGGATGTTGCCCTTGCCGAACCGCACCAGCACGTCCCGCGCCTTCTTGTTGCCGACGAAGTCCATCTCCGCCCACACGTACGCCGCCTGGCCGTCCTCCCAGACCTTGCCATCGGAGGGCACCCGCTGGTCCTTGGCGCCGGCCTGCCACGTCTTGCCGCCGTCTAGGCTGAACTCCACCGACCAGGCCGCGCCGTTCGGCCCGCCCACTCGCAGCCCCCGATGCGCTGCGGATCGGCCCCGAGGCCTTGATCTGGTAGACGCGGACGCCGTCGGTCTCCAGGTCCTTCCTGCGGAACCGCTCGGCCAGATCCTGCGAAGGCCCGCCGTGGATCGCGTTCTGGCCGCTGGCCTGGTACGTTACAGCCGTGCCGTTGTCCTTGAGTCGCGGGAACACGCCGCGTCCTGCCTGCACCACGGTGCGCATCTTGAGTGCCTTGAGGCCGTCATCCCTCGACAGGCCGAACCGCACCAGATAGTCATGCCGCCCCTTCACCGCATCGGTGAAGTCGATCTTGAACTGGTCCTGCGCCGCACCGACCTCCTGCCACGTCCGGCCGCCATCGACGCTCACCGCCACCGGCACCTTGCCAGCCGCCTCACCGCTGATGACCGCCCCGTCGCGGCACTTTTCCTTGAGCACGTCCCAGTCGCGATCGCCGCCCACTACCGGCCGGGCCGCGATCACGTACGGGCTGACGTGCTCGAAGATGACGTAGTCGCCCTTGTCCCTGCCTCGCAGCAGGCCGTCCTTGAACGCGACCGACTTGCTGTCCTTGGCGCCGTCCTTGTACTTGCCGTCTGCCAGCGGGGCGTACTCGAACACACCGTTGCCGTAGTATGCCAGGCCGCGGCCTTTCCGGCCGTTGCCCGTGGGCGGGTCGTCCAGGAACGTCACGTTGCGGTAGGGACCGTGCTTGGGCTTGCCGTTGAGCGGCCAGTAGTCGCGGCCCCAGAACATCCAGGTCTTGCCGTCCTCCAGCCCCGGGTCGAGATACCGCGTGAAGCTCTCGCCGGGCCGCAGGCTGTACACGATCGGCATCGCGTTGTAGCCGAACATGTACTGCTCCCAGCGAACCTTGCTGTAGCCGTCGATACGGTCGCCGAAGGGCGACATGTTGAGCTTGTAGAGCCCGCTGCGCTTCGGGCTGGCGAACCACTCCTTGTCCTTGGCGTCCTCGTGGGACAGGACGTCCTCCAGGCTCACCGGCTTGCCGTCATCGTCGAAGATCATCACGCCCATCGTGCAGTCAGCCAGCATCCACCGGCCGTCCGCGAAGGCCTCGAACGGTGTGTGGCCGGTGATCTCCGGGCAACGGACGCGCTTCATGTCGCCCAATGCATGCCCCACCAGCGCAGCCATCTGGGCATGCACGCTGTAGCACAAGGCGAAGGAGAACGAGAACTGGTTCATCTGGCAGTCCTTGTTGTCCATCCAGCCGTCGCGGCCGAGCCACGGCGGGTCCTTGGCCTGGTTGGCGTCGGGGTTAGAGGGGCCGTAGTAGACCTTGTTGTCGCAGGCGTGCATGTAGTGCTCGCACTTCCAGGCCCACAGCGCCACGACCTTCTCGGTGTCGGTCTTGGGCTCGTGGCCATAGCGATCCTTGAAGACGCGGTAGGCCTCAGCGATGTTGCGATCGAGGGTCGAGCAGGACAGTTCCCCGCGGTACACCGGGTGGTTCGTCATGATCTGCGGGTCGCCGACACCGGCCCCCGCGCGGCCGCACATCACCGCCGCCACGACCACCACTAGCAGCAAACGCATCTTCGACATCGGATTTCTCCAGATCCTAGTCCGCGGCGAACCTCACCCACTGCCCTTGTACATTCCGGCCCGTCGGTACCGTCCACGTGTCCTTCGCCAGGCCGGCCTTCATTCGGTGCGTATCCTTCTTCGATTGCCCGTCTTCGGTCCAGCCGTACGTGACCTCCATGGCCGACGTGTTCTTTCGCTGATACGTTGCGAACACCTGGCAGTGCCGGATATTTCCCTGCCCGAAGCGGACCAGTACGGTCCTGGCATCCTTGTTGTCAGGGAACTCCATCTGGGCCCAGGCGTACACGTGGTGCCCGCCGCCCCAGTCGCTCTCCTGCGGCGTGACCTTCAGGTCCTTCATGCCGGCCTTCCACGTCTTGCCGCCGTCCAGGCTGAACTCCACCGACCACGGGCCGAAGCCCGGCCCGTTGGCGCGAGCAACACCCGCGACGCCGCGGATCGCCCCCGGCGCCTCGACCTGGTACACGCGAAAACCTTCCTTCTCCAGGTCCTTGCGACGCAGCAGCTCCGCCAGGTACTGGGATGGCCCGCCATGGATGACCGATTGCCCCGACGCCTGGTACGTCACCGTGGTCCCGCCGTCCTTGAGCCGCGGGAACACGCCCCGCCCCACCTGCGTCACCGTCCGCATCTTCAGGGCCTTCAGGCCGGCCTCCGGCGACAGGTCGAACTTGATCTGGTATTCGTGCCGTCCCTTGACGACATCGGTGAAGTCCAGCCGGAACTCCCCCTCTGCTACCCCGATCGGTTTGAACGTGTCATCGACGCAGACCGACACCGGCACCTTGCCGACAGCCACACCGCTGACCTCCGCCCCGTCCGCGCACTTTTCCGCAAACACATCCCACTCGCGATCCTCGCCAGCCTCAGCCGGACGGGCGGCGATCACGTACGGGCTGACATGCTCGAAGACCACGCTGGCCCCCGCGACCTTGCCGCGCAGGGTCCCATTCTTGAACACCGTTTCCTTCTCGCTCTTGACGCCCTCGCGGTACCGGCCATCCTTGAGCGACGGGACGTACTCAAATACGCCGTTACCCGTGCGGGTGTTACCGCGGCCCACCTTGCCGTTGCCCACCGGGTAGTCGTCCATGAAGGTCACGTTGCGGAAAGGCCCGTGCTTCGGCTTGCCGTTGATGCCCCAGTAGTCCTTCCCCCAGAACATCCATGTTTTGCCGTCGTCCAAGCCGGGATCCAGGTGCCGCGTGAAACTCTCCCCGGATCGCAGCGTATAGACGATCGGCATGGCGTTGTAGCCGTACAGCAGTCTGGTTCCCGTGAAGCTCCGTGTACCCGTCCAGGTGATCTCCGAACGGCGACATGCTGAACTTATACGGCCCGCCCCGTTTCGGACTGTTCAGCCATTCCCCGTCCTTCGCCTGGACGCGGGCCATGATCTCCTTGAGCCCGATCGGCTTGCCCTCATCGTCGAAGACCATCAGGCCGGTCGTGAAATCCGCCAGCACCCACCGCCCGTCCACGTACGCCTCGAACGGCACATGCCCCGGGATGCCCGGCGCGCGGGCTCGTTTCAGGTCGCCCAGGGCATGCCCCACCAGCGCCGTCATCTGCGCGTGTACGCTGTAGCACAATCCGAAACTGAAGGAGAACTGCGTCATCTGGCAATCCCGGCTGTCCATCCAGCCGGTCTTGTCCGCCTCCGGGCTGTCCGTACCGACGTACACCCGGTTGTCGCAGGAGTGCATGTAGTGCTCGCTCTTCCAGGACCACAGGGCGACGAGCTTGTCCGTATCGGTCTTCGGCTCGTGGCCATATCGCTCCTGGAAGATGCGGTAGGCATCGGCGATGTTGCGATCGAGGGTCGAGCAGGACAGTTCCCCGCGGTAGACCGGATGGTCGGTCATGATCTCTGGATCGCCGACGGCCGCCATGGCTGCCGACGTCATCAGGACGCAATAGATCCCCGTCGAAAGGAGCGTGACCCTGGCCATCGCCTGTCTCCTGGCTTGACGCACATTGCCCGTGAATGGAACCCAGGCCTGTATACTCCCAGGAAGATAGCCGAATGCAAGGCCCCGGGCCTACCAGAACGCCGCCACCGCCAGGATCACCCAGATGACCACCCCGAACGCCAGATCTGATGACGGTCCCGAGGAGCCGCCCGATCCCCGCACCGATCCCTGCCCGGATGCTCGCCTCCGTCGGCATGCCGGCCCGCACCTCCATCAGGACCGTACCACCCGCCGCCCCCAGGCAAGCGCCAATCAGCGTCCCGAACACCGGGATGGGGATCAGGAACGTCGCCAGCAACGCCCCCACCAGCCCGCCCGCTACGGCCCCGCCGCGCCGTGCCCCGTCCCGCCCGCCTTCTTGACGCTCATCGCTCCCGTGAGCAGCTCGAAGGCTTCCCCCGCCGCAGCCAGCACCGTCACGGCGATCAGCGTGCCCGCGCTGAAGTACGTCGCATCGCGCCACCACTGCAGCAGGACGGCCGAGGCGATCATCAGCCACGTGCCGGGCAGACCGGCGACGATCGAGACCAGCCAGGCCAGGTTGATCACCACCAGCAGGATGGGCCAGAGGATGTCCATGGCGGGCATCTTACGCCGGCGGCAATCCCACGAACAGCCGTGCATCCACGTCCGTCAGCGGGTCCACCTGCCCGCTGGCCGCCGCCTGGGCGAACACCACCCCGGGGTACTCGCTCCGCGCCGCCCGCGCCAGGACGTTGAAGCCCTTCGACCGGCCCGTTTCGCACGCCGTCCTGGCCGTCCGTTCAAGGTCCGCGTGGAGCTGCCACAGCCGTTGCCGCATCGCCGCCGCCAGGGCGTACGATTCGGCCGGCATCAACCCCTCCGCCAGACTCCGCTGGATGATCAGCGGCTGACCATCCGCGCCGATGGCCGGCCCCAGCGGCCCGACCAACCTGGCGACCTGGGCGACGCTCCCGCGAGCCCCACAGCGGACGGCCAGCAGCTGCGCCCCGATGGCTGGGTCGGCGAAGTCTTGCATCGACGCGATCGCGGCGTGCAGCTGCTCGATGTAGACCTTCCACTCGCCGGGGTCCTCGCCCGTCGGCTCCGCGGGCCGGGCAACGCTCCCGCCCGGCAGCGGACCCAGCGACGCGCCCGAAGTCCGGCACACCTCGAACCCCAGGCTGCGTCAGTGCGTCGATCGTTGCCAGCGTCTTCTCCGACCCCTGCTCGCGCAGCACCGGCTGCAGCGCCGCCAGCAGCGACTCGTGCGTCACGCAGCCGCCCTGCGCCTGCACCGCTGCGCCCGCCGTCCGCGAGATCCGCTCCAGCCCCTCGCCCGTCAGGCTCAGCAGCGCCAGCCCCCACAGCGCCTCCTGGTACGGGATGATCTGCCCCAGGATCGACGGGTCGCGCCGCAGGTGCCCCGCCAGCGACAGTCTCTCGCCCGCCTCGCGCTGGGCCTGTTCGGTCAGCGGCAGCAGCACCGCCGCCTGGTCGCCGTCGTAGTCCGCGTTCATCAGCCGATTGACCGCCACCGGCATCCGGATGACCGGCTCGGCGATCCGCACCGGGTGAAACGCCATCAGCGAGGTCGGCCCCACCGTCGGCGCCCGGTTGATGATCACCCACGATGTGGCCATGATCTCGTCCAGGACCGCCGTCTCCTCGGCAGTATGCCCAGTGATGCCCCTCTCGCCCCTCGCCCCTCGTCCCTCGCCCCTGCTGTCGCTGGCTGTCCCCTGTAACCTGCCCCCTGTCCCCTGCCGTTGCTCCTTGTCTCTTTGTCTCCTTGTCTCCTTGTCTGTGCCTGGGGATGCATACTTGCCCGCCATCTCCCGCGCCACGATCGGCCCGAACAACCCCCACGCGATCTCCTCCGCCAGTCCCACCTGGTCCATCCGCACCCCGACCGGCGGCGCCAGCACCGCCTTGCCGCTGAACATCACCCGCGCTCGCGGCGTCACCACGGTCGACACCACGCCGGGAGAGGACTTCAGCAGCTCCGCCACGTACGCCTCCACCCGCCCCTGCAGCCTGCACAGCGCCTTGTCCCGCAGGCTGGCCGGGGCGCCGCTGGCGACCAGCTGCTGCAGCCGGCTGTTCGCCTCCACCAGCGCGTTCCACCCCACCGCGTCCTCGATCCGCCCGACCTGCTGCAGATCGCGGTCCCGAAGCCACGGGTGCCGCACGGGCAGCGCCAACTGCACGACCTCCATCCGCCCCGTCGGGGCCACCAGCCGGAACGACACCTGCCGACCGTCGAAGGCCGCCTCGACCTCCGCCGCCGCCAACCGCCGGGCCATTTCCACGAACGTCGGCGTCGGCGGCTCGGCCAGCCCCACCGGCCCCGCAGCTACCCGGTCAGCCAGGTCCGCCGCGTCCGGCCGCGTGCAGTCCCGCAGGTTGAACGTCTCGGCTACGTTGACCAGCGCCCCGCGTTGCGCAGCCCCCAGTACTCCATCTCGCCCTGCATCATGCACCGCTCGGGCCCGGTCGAGACCGTGATCTTCGACCGCGACAGGTGCTCCGTCCGGCCCCAGTAGACCCAGCCGACCGTGGACGGCCGGTCGAACGCCTTGCCCTCCCGGCTCTCCCGCAGCGTCTCCATGCCGCTCTCGGGCAGGCCCGCCTCCGTCAGCCGCCGGCGGACCTCGTCCTGGCCGATCCGCGCGAACGGCGGGATCAGCAGCGGATGGCCCACCTTGTGTGCGATCCGCCCGAACACCGCCTCGCGGACCTGCCCGAAGTTCAGCCGGGTGTGCAGCCCCATGAAGCTGTACGCCAGGTCCACCGGCGTGCCGTCAACCAGGTGGGGCATCCATTCATCCGGCCGGATCTGCGCGATCACCCCCTTCGCCCCGTGCCGGTTGCTCAGCTTGTCGCCGACCTCGGCCGGCCTGTCGGTCCCCAGCCGCCGCGCCGCCGACTCGCTGATGACGATGCCGTCCTCGAACGTCTCCAGCCCCAGCGACACGTACGCCGTCAGCAGGTTGCACCCGCACCAGAAGCCCGCTACGTCCGGTTCGCCGCCGGTCTGCACCAGCGCGGGCTCGGCCGCCCCGGCGGCCACCCACTGCCGCATCATATTCACGCCCATCATCGTGCGGGCCGCCTCGAAGTGCTCCAGCATCGGCACCATCGATGCGCTCAGGCCGATGGCCGCCTCGGGCCGCTCGTCCACGATCACGATCCGCCCGTCGCGGATCGTCGCGCCGACCGCGATGCTCGCCACCTTGCCGAGGTTTGTCCCCTCCGGCGTCTCGAACGGGCAAACCCGGCCAAGCCTGCCCCGGCGACCACGGCTGCTTCGGATCGACGATCAGAACTCGCCTCAGGTGCGTCCTCACCGACAGCCAGTTGCGGTCGTCCAGCGGCTGGACCCGCGGGATCTCCTTGCCCGGCGTGACCCACTCCGGCAGGTACGGCCAGCTGTAGTTCGGGTCCAGCGTCTCGACGAATTCCCGCAGCCACGCATCCAGCGGCAGCCACGCCCGCAGCATCGCTTCGTCCCACTTCAGGTCCTTGGGCGCCTCGCCCAGCCGGTCCCGCACCCGCCCCAGCATCTGCTCGCCGACGCAGCGGACCTCGGCCGTCGCCACGTCCTCGCCGCAGGCCAGCGGCAGCACCACCCGCTTCCGGCCGTTCACGTCGAACAGGCCATCGGCGTCCGGCGCCGGGACGTTCGTGTACGTCACCTCGGCCCGGCCTCCCGCGCCGCAGACGGCCACCGTCACGTTCCGCGCAAACTCGCCCGCCGGCTCGACCCGGTAGCCCGCCAGCGGCAATCGCTCCGCCAGCAGCTCCGCCAGGTCCTGCTGCAGGAAACGGTCGTACGACTCCCGGTGCCACGGTGCCTCGTATTGCCTGGCCATGTTCAATCCTCCAATCCGCCATGCAGCTCGTCCCATTGTTCGGCCAATCGGGCCCGCGCGTGGTGCAGCCGGCTCTTGACCGTCCCCGGCGGGATGCCGAGCGTCTCGGCCACCTGGTTCAGGTCCATCTGCTCGTCGTAGACCAGCCGCAGGACCTCCCGCTTTTCCTCGGGCAGGCCCGCCAGCAAGCCACGGAGCCGCTCGCCCTGCTCGGCCCGCTGGACAATCTCTCCCGGCTCTATGGCCGCCGCGTCGATCATCCACCCGGGCACCAGGTCGGCCTGGTCTTCCGAGTCGGCTGGGTCCGACCCCGTCAGACTCCAGCGGCCGCTGCGGGTGGCGCCGCCGGCTTCGCAGGTGATTCAGCGCCAGGTTGGTGGCGATCCGCAGCAGCCAGCCGGCCAGCGACCCGCTGCCGGTCCACTGCTCGGCCCGCGTCCACAGCCGCAGGAACACCTCCTGGGCCAGGTCGTCCGCGACGCCGACATCGCGAACGATCCGTTCCAGGTGCAGCCGGACGCACCGGCCGTGGCGGTCCAGCAGCGTGTCAAACGCCCGGCTGTCCTGCCCGCGGATCTTCTGGATCAGGTCGGCATCCGATTCCACGCTGGGTCCTCACACCCTCCTTGACACCGCGGCCGGCGGATTGGTTCACAGGATAGGGGACAGGGCACAGGGGACAGCCAGCAACTGCAGGGGCGAGAGGCGAGGGACGAGGGGCGAGAGGGGACGCACAGTTGCCGTTACAACGGACCACTGACAACGGGCTACTGCTTCCTCGCCCACCTCAACCTCGCCGGCCGCGCCCGGGGATTGGCCATCACCTCGCGCCCGCTCGCACTCACGGCCTCTTTGGCGATCTCCGCATACACCCCGTCTCGCAGTCCAGCGGCAAAGGCCTCCTCCACCAGCCGTTCTTCCCCGCTGTGGAAGGTCAGGATGCCGATCCGCCCGCCGGCCGCCAGGCAATACGGCGCCACCCGCAGCAACTGCCTCAGGCTGCCCAGTTCATCGTTGACCAGGATCCGGAGGGCCTGGAAGACCCGAGCCGCAGGGTGAAGGTCCCGCCGTTGCTCCGCCGGCCGCTGGCTCCACTGCCGCCGCGTCATTCCTTTGACCGCCAGGACCAGGTCCACCAGCTCAAACGTCCGGGTGATCGGCCGGCCGATCCGCTGCCGCACGATGGCCGCCGCGATCCGCCGACAGTCCGGTTCATCGGCCAGCATCCGCAAATGACCCGACAATTCCTCTTCCGGCAGGGAGTTCACCAGGTCCGCCGCGCTCGTCCGCAACCGACTGTCCATCCGCATGTCCAGCGGCCCGTCGTGCTTGTAGCCAAAGCCCCGCGACGGGTCGTCGATCTGCATGCTCGAGACCCCCAGGTCGGCGAAGATGATGTCGTACCCGGCCAACCCTTCAGCCGCCATCACCTTGCCGATCCCGGCGTAGTTGCTGTGATGCAACGCCATCGGCACGCGCAGTTCCGCCAGACGGGCGCGCGTCCGCTCCAGCTGCGCCGCATCCACGTCAAAGCCGATGAGGCGACCGGTCGGGCCGATCCGCTTCACGAACTCAGCCGCATGTCCGCCATAGCCCAGCGTGCAGTCGGCAACGATCTGGCCGGCTTGGGGTCGCAGGGCCGCCAGGACCTCCTCGATCATGATCGGGACGTGTGTGCCAGCCGGCGTGCGGCCCTGGCTTCGGACATGTTCCTGCAAGTCTGGATACTTATCCGGCGCCAGTTCCTTGTAACGGTCCTGGAAGTGCTTCGGGTGCGTGCCGGAGTATCTCCGTCGCCGCCGATGCGGCTGAGGGGACTCCTGCGGATGGTCGGACGGCTGTGCCATGTTCAGATCCGCCCCAAGTGTAGCGGACCGGACAGAACCTGGCCAGGACGCCGGCCCGATTGCATTGTCCGCCATCCGGCCTATACTTTGGTGAAGTCGGCGTAACGGGGTTACGCAGTCTTCCCATTTGATTATCGAGTCGCAAGAGCAGGGGCACCTGTCCATGGCCAGTTACCGCGCCGTCTTTCTGTCTGTCATCGTCTTTCTAGTGCAGTCCAGCCAGGTTGTCGCCGACGTCACTGTATCCGACCTGGTCGACCAGGTCAGCCAGCAGCAGTACCGTCATTATCTCGACGACCGGCTCTACACCCACAACGGAGACAACAAGGGCATGGGCGGCCCCCAGCATGATCTCTGCCGCGACAACATCGTGGCCGAGTTCCAGTCGATGGGGCTGGCCACGACGCTGGAGGTGTTCCCCACAACGGCGGAGCTGACCGGCAGCGTCAATGTCGTGGCCACCAAGCCGGGTTTGGTCCGCCCGCAGGACGTCTCGGATCGTCAGCGCCCACTATGACTCCCGCGACAACCCCGGCGCCGACGACAACGCCAGTGGCTGCGCCGCCGTGCTGGAGATCGCCCGTGTACTGGCGCCGTATGACTTCGAAGCCACGATCCGCTTCATCGCCTTCGATGCGGAGGAAGCGGGCCGCTGTGGCAGCCGGGCCTACGCCACGGCCCATCAATCCGACAGGATCCTGGGCGTAATCAACTTCGATATGATCGCCTACAATGGCGGCACCAGCCAGGTCCGCGTCATCAACCGCGCCTATGCGCCGCTGATGGACGACATGGCTGCGGCGCTGGGCCTTTACGGCCAGGGCGTCACGCCCCTGGTCGTCGTCGCCTTCGGAGGCACCGACGCTGACAGTTTTGTGTACTGGGGCTTCCCGGCCTTCTGCCTGTTCGAGCCGTTGGGCAATCCGAACTACCACAGCCTGACTGACTCGGTCGACACCCCTGCCTACATCGACTACACCTACGCTTGGAATATCACCCGCAGCGCCGCCGGCCTGGCTGCCGCCAAGGCGGTCCTGCTGCCCTCGACGGATACCGTCGCCCCTGCATGGACAGGCGACCTGGTGGGGCATCCCTCCAAGACCGGCGGCGGCGTGGACCTCGCGTGGACCGCCCCGGCCGACTGGGCAGAAGGCGGCAACGGCCCGTACACGTGCGTCCGGTACGACCTGCGGTACAGCACCAGCCCGATCCTCTACAACGACGCCGATTCCACCTGGAACGCTGCCACGCCTGTCACAAACATGCCCGCGCCCAATGCACCTGGCACGCGGGAATCCTTCACAGTCACAGGACTTTCCGGCGGGGTCACATACTACTTCGCCCTCAAGGCTACCGACAGGTTCAATAACGCCTCGCAGGTCTCCAACTGCACCCCGGGCACGCCATCCATCCTGGGGGAAAGGATCCTGCAAGACGGCCTGCACGGCTACAGCGGCCAGGTCGACTCGTACATCGTGGAGGGCAGCCCCACCAACTACGGCACCAGTCCCGACATGATCGTCCGCGGCTACGCGGACCAGGGTCCCGGCAACGTCCGGCGGGGCATCCTGAAGTTCGGTCTGGCCGGCATTCCCGCAGGCTCGGACATCACCGTGGCCAAGATCTACCTGTACAGCTACGACCCGGCCCGGGCCGCCGGCACCAGCGGCCTGTACGGAGCGTATCGGCTGACGCAGGACTGGGCCGACACTCTGGTCGATTGGACGCAGGCCCTCGACGGCGTGAACTGGGCGAGCCCCGGCGGGGACTTCCAGGCCCAGCCGGACGCTACGGCCACAAAGTCGAGTCACTGCCCGGCCTGGTATCGGTTCAACGTAACCTCTCAGGTGCGGAATTGGCTGAAGGGCGCTGGCACCAATTGCGGCTGGATCATCAAGTGCGCCGACGAGAACCTGCCGAACCAGGACTGCTTCTACTCGTCCGACGGACCTAACTTCTCCCTGCGCCCTACCTGCTGATCAGCGACATGACCGACCCCGTCGCCGGAGACATCAATGGCGATGGCGCCGTGGACGTGATCGACCTGCTCACGTTGATCGACAGGCTTCGGCGCAACCTGCGGTGTGGACCGTAACTATGATCCCCGCTGCGACCTGTCCCCCGACGGCATCGTCGACGTGATCGACCTGTTGACCCTGATCGACCATTGGCCACCGACACACCTGCAGGCCTTGCCGATATGGCAGCAGACCCTGGGCGGCCCGGCCGATCCGCAACACTCCGTCCGCTACGGGCACGGGAGTCGGTAAGCCCCAAGCCCTTGCGTGTCGCGGCCTGACAGGTATCATGACAGGTCCTGTCGTGCTGCACCGGCGTTTGCGAGGTTCGTGGCCATGTCGCGGAAAATGCTCGGATTCCTGCGGGGGACCGTCCAGGGCGCCGCGGTGCGTCTGGAGGCCTACAGGTCTGCGGCTGCCCCGGAAGGATCGGCCGGCCGCTTCAGCCGGATCCGCGTCTTCCGCCGACCCATGCCGGACTTCGAGTTCGGTAGCGACTACCGTGAGTATCTCGACGGCCTTGCCTGCGAGCCAGCCGATCTGCTTTTCGAAGGCCCTTGCGAGCCGGTCTGCGGGCGCAAGATCATGTTCCTCGACCGCCGAGCCGCGCTAGGGGAGGTCTACGCGTACTGGATGGCTGCCCCGGAAGGCGAGCCGACCGGACCGGTGACCATCAAGGTTCGCGACCCGCAGGTGTGGTGGCCCCAGCCGCGGATCGAGGCCCAGGTCCGGGACTTGTGCCGCCGGCATGGGGAACTGGTCCGGACGGGCACGGTCGGACGCACCGCCATGGATCGGCCCATTCAGGCCGTCCGCGTGGGAACAGCCGAGCGCTGCATCGCCCTGGTTGGGGCCATCCACGCCGGCGAGTCCGGCCCCGAACTGATGCTGCCGGCCCTGGGCAACCTGCTGCTGCGCTGCCCGAACCTGCTGCGAAAGGTTTCGGTCGTAGCCATCCCCTCGCTGAACATCGACGAGCGGCAGCGCCTCGTCCAGGGCGTGCCCTGGTACCTGCGGACCAACGCCAACGGCGTGGACCTCAACCGCAACTTCCCGGCTGACTGGCACGCGACCGACCACAGACTACGGCCTGGACTCCTCCGACCCCACCTCGATAACCTACCCCGGCCCCCACGAGGCCAGCGAACCGGAAACGCAGGCCGTAATGGACTTCATCACCGCCCACTGCCCAGCCGCCGTATTCGCCTTCCACGCCATGGGCAGCATCTGCGGCCACAAGTTCCTGGCCGCCTCTGCCGGCGCGGCGGACGCCGCGTACAAGGAGTCCTGCGGCCGCCTGACAACCGCGTACGGCGGCGCAATGGCCCCGGAGTTCCGCCCGGATGCGGACCTGGAGTTCACCTGCGCAGCCGGCAGCCTGCCCGCCTGGTGCAGCCGCGAGCTGCGGATCCCTGCCTTCGACGTGGAAATGTCCGCGACAGAGCCAGCCAGGGCCGCCTGCGTAAAGGATCGTGTGGACACTGCCCTGCTGGCCGACTACCAGGAGCGCCACGCCCGCGGCCTGCGGGCGGTGCTGGAGATGCTGGCAAGCTAGAGGCCGAACTGTCTACCTTCTCGGCGGCTGCCTGGACTCAGCCGGGGCTGCGGAATTCGTCTCATCGTTGACGTTCGTAACCGCGGGAAACCCCGAGACCCCATGCACACGAATCTCCTCCTCCAGGTGGGGAGCGATCTTGCTGTGGTAGCGACCGTACAGGAAGTAGATCACGAAACCTGCCAGCAGCCATGCTCCCAGCCGCGCCCAGTTCTCCCACGGAAGTGAGAACATCAGCACCAGGCACGTCAGCATCCCCAGGATCGGAATCACCGGCACGAAGGGAACGCGAAAGGGACGCTCGGCGTGCGGGTGCGTCTTGCGCATGATCAGGATGGCCGCGCACACGATCACGAAGGCCAGCAGGGTACCGATGTTCACCAGTTCCGCCAGCACGTCCAGCGGGAGCAACCCGCCCAACGTCGCCACGAAGATGCCCGTCAGGATCGTCGACTTCCAGGGCGTGCGAAAACGTGGATGCACCGCTCCGAAGAACGAGTTCGGCAGGAGCCCATCACGCGCCATCGCCAGCAGGACGCGTGGCTGGCTGAGCATCAGGACTAGAAGGACCGAAGTCATTCCCGTCAAGGCACCGACCGAAATCAGGAACTGCGCCCAGTCGCCGACCTTCGTGAACGCCACGGCCACAGGAGCATCCTTGTCAATCTGGTCAAAGGGGACCATACCGGTCAGTACGGCCGCCACGGCGATGTACAGCACCGTACACAACACCAGCGAGACGATAATGGCAAGTGGCACGTCTCGCTTGGGGTTACGTGCTTCCTCCGAGTGCGTGGAGACGGAGTCAAATCCGATGTAGGCAAAGAAGATCACGGCCGCTCCGGCAAGCATGCCTACCGGCTTGCCGGCCTTCACCAGGCCCCAGATCGGCTTGCCAAAGAAACTCATCCCGCTGTAGCCAAAGGGTGCGAACGGGCGCCAGTTCGCCGTATCGATGTAGAACGAGCCGACGGCGATGACGAACAGCACTGTCAACACCTTCGTGATCACCATCGCGGCGTTGAAACTAGCGCTCTCGCGAATGCCCTTGACCAGGATGAGGGTAACAACGATCGCGATCAGGATCGCCGGAAGGTCCACATAGCTGGAGCTGGCTACGAACTTGCTCGTGATAGCGTTGTACTCGAACGGTGCCAAACTCAGCGACTCAGGCCATGGCTTGATCCATTGCGGCCACCTGTGCGCAAACAGCTCCATGAACTTCTGGAAGTAGTGCGACCACCCGTGTGCCACAGAAGCCGACGCCACCCCGTACTCGAGCACCAGGTCCCACCCAATGATCCAGGCCAGCAATTCACCTAACGTAGCATAGGCGTACGTATATGCCGACCCCGCCACTGGCACCATCGATGCGAACTCGGCATAGCACAGTGCTGCGAAGATGCAGGCGATGCCCGCCGCTACGAACGACAGCATCAGCGCCGGGCCGGTCGTGTCGTGAGCGGCCTTCCCAGTCATTACGAAGATGCCTGCCCCGATGATGCACCCCACCCCCAGGCTGGTCAGTTGCACCGGCCCGAGGATCCGGCGTAACCGGTTCTCGCCCGCCATCTCTTCCAAGAGAACTTTCAGTGGTTTTCGCGCAAAGAGCTGATTCATGTGTCGTATTATCCAAACCGCGTACCATCGATGCAAGACCGCGCCGCGGCGGCGAATTCCCCTGCCCCGGACCCGCCACGAGTCGCCCGCGGCGCCAACGTACGGGATCCTATTCCGCCGTCGAAACGATTGGACAGGAAGGATTTTCGCAAACCCCCATTGCATTCGCGACAATCTGTGCTATCCTTGTGACAGTCGCTGGACACAGGAGAGCCCCGAATTGATCACCTACAATGTCAGAATCTGCCTTGTTCGACAGTACCGAGATTGGTGAGTGGGTGATCCAGAGCAACAGCGCGAAATAACAAGGCCCGCTCGCCGACGACGGTGAGCGGGCCTTTCCTTTTCAAGTCGTACCCGGGCCCGCGAAACAGACTCGCGGGCTTTTTTCGTTCAGCGCATCATCAGCAAAGGCACGGATACCTCTATGAGTCAGAAATGGAAGATGCTCCAGGACTTCATGCAGGGACAGCGGCTCCGCTACGGCGGCGCCATCCTGGCCATGGTCATCGGCACGCTCCTGTCCTACGGCATCCCCCTGGTCAGCCGCACCACCATCGACTACGTCATCCAGGGCAAGCCCCTCCAGCGCCTCCCCTGCTCGCCCGCGCCATCGAGCACATCGGCGGGCGCAGCGTCCTGGGCCGCAACCTCTGGCTGGCCACGATCTGCATCATCGCCTTCAGCGCATCGGCGGGCGTCTTCCAGTACCTTCGCGGGCGCTGGGCCGTTACCGCCGCCGAGTCCATGGCCCGGCGGATGCGCGACCGCCTCTACGACCACCTGCAGCACCTGCCCTGCACGTACCACGACAAGGTGGAGACCGGCGACCTCGTCCAGCGCTGCACCAGCGACGTCGAGACCGTCCGCAGCTTCCTGTCGATGCAGATCGTCGAGATTGCCCGGGCGGTCATCATGCTCATCGTGGTTATCCCGATCATGTGCTGGCTCAGCGGGCGGATGACACTCGTGGCCCTGTCGGTCATCCCGGTGATCTGCCTGTTCTCAGCCATCTTCTTCGCCAGGGTCAAGTACGCCTTCAAACTCTCCGACGAGGCCGAGGGCGCCATGACTACCGTGCTCCAGGAGAACCTAACCGGCATCCGTGTGGTGCGGGCCTTCGCCCGGCAGGACTTCGAGTGCGACAAGTTCGCCGGCCGGAACGCCGCCTACCGCGACCGCACCTTCGAACTGATCCGCCTGATGGCCTGGTACTGGTCCAGCGGCGACTTCCTCTGCCACCTCCAGAACGGCCTGGTGTTGATCGTCGGTGGCATGTGGTTGGCCGGCGGCAAACTCAGCGTCGGCACGCTCTTCGCCTTCATGGCGTACGTCAACATGCTTCTCTGGCCGATCCGCCAGATGGGCCGCATCCTGAGCGACCTCGGCAAGACGCTCGTCTCACTCCAGCGGATCCACGAGATCCTCCAGCAGCCCCGCGAGGTCCTGCTGCAGGTCGCCCCGGCCGGCCATGCCGACGACAATGGCCACCTGGCGGCAGCGCACGAAGGCGACGGACACATCTCCGCCGACGGCCACGCGCAGGCGGCCGACCCGGACCGCCTGGCCGGCCACATCGTAGTCAAGGACCTCTCCTTCGGCTACGGCGAGAAGCCCGTGCTCGACGGCATCTCCTTCGAGGTGAAGCCCGGCTCGACCCTGGCCTTTCTCGGCCCCTCCGGCTGCGGCAAGAGCACGCTGATGCACCTGCTGCTGCGGCTGTACGATTACTCGCACGGATCGATCACCCTCGACGGCCGCGAGATCCGTGATCTCGATCGCAAGGCCCTCCGCCGGCAGATCGGCTCGGTCATGCAGGAGCCGTTCCTGTACTCCAAGAGCCTGCGGGACAACATCCGCATGGGCGTCCCGCACGCCGCCGACGAAGCCATTACCCGGGCCGCCCAGGCCGCGTGCATCCACGATTCGATCGAGCAGTTCGAAGGCAAGTACGATACCCTGGTCGGCGAGCGCGGCGTGACGCTCTCCGGCGGGCAGCGCCAGCGGGTCGCCCTGGCCCGGGCGATCCTCAAGGACCCGCCGATCCTGATCCTCGACGACGCCCTCAGTGCCGTCGATACGCGGACCGAGTCGCTGATCCTGGAGGCCCTCCGCCGCCGCCATGGACGCCACACGACCCTGGTCATCGCGCATCGGCTCAGCACGCTGATGCAGGCTGACAGCATCCTGGTGCTCGAACGAGGTCGGATCGTGCAATCGGGCACCCACGCGGGCCTGCTGGCCCAGGAGGGCCTCTATCAGCGGCTCTGGAAGATCCAGACCTCGCTGGAGGAAGACCTGGACAAGGACTTGCAGACAGTCAGCAGTTAGCGGTCAGCAGTCAGCGGTCAGGCGATGGTCCTCGGCTGCCCGAACCGGTGTACAGGTGTCTCCGGTTGCTACAATTAACAAGTAACGATTAACAATAAACGAGTGTCCTATGCCAGACCCCGGATTCATGGAAGAAGACTTCGCCGGCAAGATCGACCTTCGCATGTGGAAGGGCGTGGTCCGCCACGCCTGGGCACACCGCAGGTACCTGGTCCCCTTGATGGCCGTCGCCCTGACCACCGCGGCCTGCGACGCCTCCTTCGGCCTGATCGTCCGCAAGGTGATCGACGCCGCCGAGGCCCACCGCCTCGACGACCTCTTCCGCTGCGGCCTCGCGTTCCTCGGCGTGATCACGCTGCTGTGTACCTGCATCTGGTGGTTCATCTGGCTGGCCGGCAAATGCTCCACCGGCATCAGCCACGACATCCGCCGGGCCGCCTTCGAAAAGCTCCAGTCCCTGGAGTTCGCGTACTTCGACCAGCGGCCCGTCGGCTGGCTGATGGCGCGGCTGACCAGTGACTGTCAGCGGCTCTCGGGCATCCTGTCTTGGGGCCTCCTGGACGTGGTCTGGGGCGTCAGCCTGATGATCGGCATCGCCGTCATCCTGTTCGTGCTGAACTGGCAGCTGGCCCTGGTGGTCTTCTCCGTGGTGCCGCCCCTGGCTTGGATCAGCATCCGCTTCCAGCGGGTGCTCCTGAAGAGCTCCCGGCGGATCCGCAAGATCAACTCGCAGATGACGGCCGGCTACAACGAGTCGATCATGGCCGTACGGACCACCAAGACCCTCGTCCGCGAGGCGCAGAATCTCTCGGAGTTCCAGGACCTCTCGACCCGAGATGTTCAGCGAGTCCGTCCACAACGCGGTCCAGTCGGCCATGTACTGGCCGCTGGTCGGGCTGATGGGTGCCACCGGAGCCGGCCTGGCCTTGTGGTTTGGCGGCTCGCGGGCCCTGCACGACGCCATCAGCCTGGGCACGATGATCGCCTTCATCAACTACGCCGGCCAGTTCTTCGACCCGATCCACCAGCTCGCCCGGATCCTCACCGAACTCCAGGGCGCCCAGGCCGCCGCCGAACGTGTCGTCGGCCTGCTGGATACCGAGCCGAAGATCAAGGACTCGCCCGAGGTCGTAGCCGCCATTGAACGACAGACAAAGAGACAAGCAGAAGGAAAAGGAGAGACAGGGAGCAAAGGCGACGGCGTGGCCATCGACGGCCACCCCGACCGCATCGATACGGTCGAGTTCCGCAGCGTGACCTTCGGCTACAAGCCGGACCAACCCGTCCTGCGGGACTTCAACCTGACGGTCCGCGCGGGCCAGACCATCGCTTTCGTCGGGCCCACCGGCGGTGGCAAGACTACCATCGTCGGTCTGCTCTGCCGGTTCTACGAGCCGACCGCCGGCGAGATCCTCATCGACGGCGTGGACTACCGCCGGCGGAGTCTCCACTGGCTGCAGTCGCACCTGGGCATCGTCCTTCAGCAGCCCCACCTGTTCAGCGGGACGGTCAGGGAGAACATCCGTTACGGCCGACTCGCGGCCAGCGACGAGGAGATCGTCGCCGCGGCACAGCTCGTCAACGCCCACGATTTCATCGCCGCGATGGACAAGGGCTACGACAGCGAGGTGGGCCAGGGCGGCAACCGCCTGTCCGTCGGGCAAAAGCAGTTGATCTCCTTCGCCCGAGCGGTCCTGGCCGATCCCCGGATCTTCGTCATGGACGAGGCCACTTCCTCGGTCGACACCGAGACGGAGAAGCTCATCCAGCACGGCGTCGAAATGGTCCTGCGGGATCGCACCAGCTTCGTCATCGCCCACCGCCTCTCGACGATCCGCTCGGCCGACCGCATCCTGGTCATCGACAAGGGCCGCATCGTCGAGCAGGGCGACCACCACGACCTGATCCGCCGGCGCGGCCGGTACTACGAGCTCTACAGCAACCAGTTCACCCACGAGCAGGAGGAACACCTGCTCGGGGCGATCCAGGCACCCCAATAGCAGCGCCCGGAGAAATGGGCACGCGTCGCCAGCCCGCACCGGCGGCCGGTTGCACGGTCTGTGCTGCCGGCGGGACGAACCCTCACACGTGGTCGATTTCGTTGCCTGCCCGCTGCCCGTTTGTTTCTCGATGGCAAGGACTTGCGACAGATCGCCGTTCCGGCCGCGTAGCGGAACCGGGGCATGCCCCTGCAAACGAACCGCAATCGCGGCGCCGCAAGGCCCCTCAAACGCTCCCAACTCTCCCGAACGGCTCCCACACGATCCTTACGGGAATACAATCGGGCGTAAGAGGGTAAGATCGAAAGACATGTTTCCGAAAGGGGGTCCTTATGAGAGTGACGCGTTTGGTGCTGCCGGGTGCAATCGCCCTGATGGCTGTTGCGGGCATCGCATGGGGCCAGGCCATGCAACCCATGGACACGGCCCCGAGCTTTCACGGCGCCAGGATCGTGACGATGCTGACCGGCGATCAGGAGATCGGCTCGGTCGCCACTCGGACCACCGGCCAGGCGTACTTCGATGTCCGTTCCGATGGCAGTCTGCACTACAGGGTTACCCTGTCCTCGCACGGCCTGTCCGGGGTTACAGGCGTCTTTGTCCAGATGGGCCGCGAAGGGCAGATCGGCCCCGTGCTGGCCAGGCTCTATGTCCCCCCGCAGGCTACGGGTTACCTGACCGGAACTGTGGCCGAAGGCACGTTGACGGCGGCTGATCTGGCGGGGCCCCTGGCCGGAAAGGGCGTCGACGACCTGGTCAGGTTGATGATGGACAATAACGCCTACATCAACATCACAACCGCAGTCCACTCCGATGGCGAGATCCGCGGCGACATTCCGTACTCGCACTCAGGGGGCGGCGCAGACTACCAGCGCAACGCGGGCTGACCGGCGATCGATCTGATGCGTTCCCGCAGGATCCGATGGCCAGCGCTCGGAATCGACTCCCTGCGACCGTGCCACAACGAACACGGGTGCATCGTTGCACTCTGTCATTGGGTATGACGAACCTAAGGCCCCCCCGGCGTAAGACGCCTGGGGGGTGCTCACATCCACCCGCCTAAGCCCCCGCCGGCTGCATCTGCGGGACGATCTCCACCTTGATCCAGCCCGGCTGGCGGCGGTCGAAGGCCTTGTACGCGTCGATCACGGAGGTCAGCGGCTCGACGTTCGACAGGATCGAAACCGGGTCGACCATGCCGCTACGGACCATCTCCACCAGGATCGGGATGTACTTGCGATGGTTGCAGTTGCCCATCTGCAGGGTGAGGTTCTTCATCATCGCCTCACCCAGCGGGAACGACTTCATCGCCGGCGGGTACACGCCGATGATCGCCACCGTGCCGGCCTTGGCCACCGCCTCGACCGCCCAGTCGAGCACCTGCGACGGCGCATCGCCCGGCACCCAGTTGCCGTCCTGCGGGTGCGCCTGCGGCGCGACCTGCCGGACCTCCCGCTGGAACTCCTCCTCCAGCTGCCGGGCCTTCCTGGAAGCCGGCCCCTTGTCCGCATGGTCGGCGTCCACGCCCACCGCGTCGATCGCCCGGTCCACGCCGACCCCGCCGGTCAGTTCCTGCAGGGCCTCCACCGGGTCATCGGCCTCAAAGTCGATCGCCTCGGCCCCTTGCGCCGGGCCATCTCCAGCCGGCTGGGGACCCGGTCGATCGCGAAGACCCGGCCGGCGTCTTTGAGCATCGCGCTGAGGATCGCGAACTGCCCCACCGGCCCGCATCCGAAGACAGCCACGGTGTTGCCGGGCTTGATCTCCGCCAGGTCCGCCCCGAAGTACCCCGTGGGGAAGATGTCCGAGATCATGATGGCCTGGTCGTCGCTCACCTCGTCCGGCAGCTTCACCAGGCCTGCGTTGGCAAACGGAATCCGCGCCCGCTCAGCCTGCAGGCCTTGGAACGGTCCGCTCATCTTCGGCCCGCCGAAAGACGCCGTACCCGCCAGGCGGCCGTTGGGGTTGGCATTGTCGCACTGCGAGAAGTAGCCCGCCCGGCAGTAGGAGCAGTACCCGCAACCGATCGTGGAGGGTACCACCACGCGGTCGCCCACCCGCAGGTTGCGGACGTTCTTGCCGACCTCCTCGACCGCCCCGACCGCCTCGTGGCCCAGCACCGTGCCCGGTACCATGCCCGTCAGTGTCCCACGGACCATGTGCAGGTCCGTACCGCAAATCGCGCTGGCCGTGATGCGGATGATCGCATCGTTGGGGTCCTGGATCGTCGGCTCGCGGACGTCCTCGAGCCGAATATCGCCTACGCCGTGCCATACGACTGCCTTCATGGAATCGCCTCCTTTGTCAGCCTTGCGCCCGGCGAAATGATCTCACGCCGAAATGGTTTCACACTCGGACGACGCCAGTATCCAATCTTAGGCGTCCTCGGGGCCCACCCGCTTCTCCGCCCGCTCCCTGGCACACGGCCACCTGGGCGGCTACGATCGTAGTCGCTGACGATACCTATTGCGGAGCAATGAAATGAGTCGGCCGAACTTCATCATCTTCCTGACCGACGACCAGGGCTACGGCGACCTCTCCTGCATGGGTGCGACCGACTCTCGCACCCCGCACCTGGACCGGCTCGCCGCGGGTGGCGCGCGCCTCACAAACTGGTACTCCAACAGCCCCGTCTGCTCGCCGTCGCGGGCCTCCCTGCTGACCGGCCGCTACCCCGGCAACGCCGGTGTGCGGAGCATCCTGGCCGGCCACCGCACCGCCACCGGCCTGCCCCCGCGGGTGCCCACGCTGGCCACCGCCCTCAAGGCCCTCGGCTACAAGACCGCGATGTTCGGCAAGTGGCACCTGGGGCTGGCCAAGGGGTCGCGGCCCGAGGACCACGGCTTCGACGAGTGGCTCGGATTCCTGGCCGGCTGCGTGGACTACTACTCGCACGTTTTCTACTGGGGCATGAACCAGCCAGGCCCGGGGATCAACCCCACGCACGACCTGTGGCGTGACGGGCGCGAGATCTGGCGCAACGGCGAATACCTGACCGACGTGATCACTCGCGAATCGGTCAACTATATCCGACGCCAAGCCGGATCCGGCAGGCCCTTCTTCCTGTACGTGCCCTACAACGCCCCGCACTACCCGATGCACGCCCCGGCCGAGTACGTGGACCGCTTCCGGCACCTGTCGCCCGACCGCCGGATCATGGCTGCCATGATCAGTGCCGTCGACGACGGCGTCGGCGCGATCGTCGCTGAGCTCGAACGCCAGGGCATCCGCGACGACACCTGCATCTTCTTCATGTCCGACAACGGGCCATCCAGGGAGACGCGGAACTGGCTCGACGGTCGGCTGGACCCCTACTACGGCGGCACGACCGCCGGGCTCAAGGGCCACAAGTTCAGCCTCTACGACGGCGGCATCCGCGTGCCGGGGATCTTCCACTGGCCCGCCGGCATCCCGGCCGGCCAGGTCATCGACACCCCGGCCACCGCCATGGATGTCTTCCCCACGCTCCTGAAGCTGGCCGGCGGTGACCCTTCGGCTTATGAACTCGACGGACTGGACCTCCTGCCCATGCTGACGGCCAAGGCGCAGTCCCCGCATCGCGAGATCTTTTGGGAGATGGGAGAGCAGACGGCCGTCCGCCGCGGCCCCTGGAAGCTCGTGCTCGACGGCCAGCTCGTCGAAGGCGCCCCGCCCGAGGACGCCGTGCATCTGGCCAACCTCGACGAGGACATGTCCGAGCGGGCGAACCTGAAGGACAGGCACCCGGATATCACCGCCGACCTCAAGGCCGCCGCCGAATCCTGGCGGGCCGGGATCGAACACCGCTGGACCAACGAGTGGCAGCGCGCCGCCACCGGTACAACAACGCACTCAGCATAGAGTACCGTCGCCCGGTCGCCGCGCCGTGTCCGTCACCGGGTGCCACCCCAAGCGTCGTCTGCTTGGGGGTGCAGATACGGGTGCCACTGGCAGCTTGCCTGCCAGTGCTCCTTGGGATGCCGCGGTCCTGCCGGCACGTTCACGACCCGAACTGCCTGTAGTACGCCTCCACGGTTTCATAATCGACCGTCGCGTCGGGCATCATGCCCAGTTTCTCGTACAGCCCGCGCCGCGCCCGCATGTCCGCCAGCAGGACCGCCCGCGCGTGCCCCGCCACCTCCCGCGCCACCTCCAGCGGCACCACAACCACCCCGTCGTCGTCGCAGCCGACGATGTCCCCCGGCCGCACTTGTACGCCCCCGCAGCCGACCCGGCACTGCACCTCGGCCACCTCGATCCGACCGGGGATGATCGTCCGCCCCCGCGCCCGCGAGCAGATCGGCGTCTTCTGCAGGGCGACCTCGGCCGTGTCCCGGCAGTAGCCGTCGGTGACGATCCCCACCGCCCCGCGGCTCATCATGTTCAGACTGTTGGCCGAGCCCCAGGCCCCGACCTCCCGCGCCCCGCCCGTGTCCGTGACGATCACGTGTCCGGGCCGGATCTGGTCGCCGTACTCGATGTTACCGACCTGCCGGAACCAGATGCCGTGCGCGTCGACGATCTCCTGCGTCGACCCGAGTTTCCACATCGGCCGGTTGGCCGGCACGCACCGCACCGTAAAGGCCGCGCCCCAGAATTTCATGCCCAACCACAGCGGCCGCACCTCCGGCCACATCAGCCCGATGTCGAAGTACCCGATGCCGTCCATCGCATCGACCACGTCCACGACGCGGAGGAACTTGAACAGCTTGCACACCTCAAACGCATCGATGCTCCCGCCAGCACTGGACATCTCAAGGCCTCCTTGTCCCCCGTTCCACCATCCCCGAATCGCAGTCGCCTGTCCCCTGCAACCTGTCCCCTATCTTCTGCCTTTGCTCCTTGTCTCCCCTTCTCCTTGTCTCCTTGTCTGCTGTTCCCTCGCCCCTGCCGTTCTCATCCCGCCGTCCATCCTCCGTCCACGTACAGCGCGCTACCTGTCACGTCACTCGACGCGTCGCTGGCCAGGAACACCGCCGCCCCACCGATCTCGTGCATCTCGCCCCAGCGCTTCAACGCGATCGCATTTGTGATCGCCTCCATCTTCTCCGGCTCCTTTAGCAGCGGCCGGTTCATCTCGGTCATGAACGGCCCCGGGCAGATCACGTTGCACCGCACGTTGAACGGCGCCCACTCCAGCGCCAGCGTCCGCGTCAGGTTCACCACAGCCGCCTTCGACGCCGTGTACGCCGACCGCTCCGCCAGACCGATCGCCCCCAGCACGAGCCCATGTTGATCACCGACCCCCGGCCCTGCCCCTTCATCACGCCCGCCGCCGCGCGGCAGCACAGCCACGTGCCTTGCAGGTTCAACTCGACCACCTGCCGGAACTCCTCCAGCGCGAACTGCTCGATCGGCCTGCGGATGTTGATGCCCGCGCTATCTGATCAGCACGTCGAGTCGGCCGAACCGCTTGCCCACCCGCTCGAACAGCCCCGCCACATCCGCCTCGCGCGTCACATCCGCAGCCATCCCGACGCTCTCTCGGCCCGTCTGCCCGGCGATCTCAGCCGCCACCCGCACGCAGTCAGCCAGGTTCCGCGAGCAGATCACCGTCGCCGCCCCCGCCTCCGCCAGCGACAGGGCCATCTGCCGCCCCAGCCCCCGCGATCCGCCCGCCACAAGCGCCACGCGTCCCTCGAGCCGAAATAGGTCCATCACGCCGCCATCAGCCATGCCACTTGTACCTCATCCCCGGGCGTTTCCTGCCTGAGCGTGTCCTTGCGCAGGGTACCACGCCCTCCTCGCGGGGCTATAAGCTGCCCCTGGCGGCAGACCCCGTCCGCGAGGTGGGCGTACCTGGCTGACGGGCGTCACTTCACCGCCCTCTTCGCCAGCTCGCTGCACCGCACCCACTCCACCTGCTCGCCAAGCACCGCCCGCACCCGCTCCAGCAGCACGTCCAGCCCCCACAGCCCGGCCATGCTCCCGTTGCCGAATAAACTCTGCCAGTGCGTCAGAATCGTGATCGGCAGGCCCGCCTCGAACAGCTCCCGGATCTTCCCGCCCTTACCGTTCACCGTCAGCAACGAATCAACCCCCTTGATCGCCGCCGCCCGCGCCCGCTTGAGCGTCCCCTCGTACTGGGTGTTCCAGAACACGTCGTCCGTGTTGGCCGGCACCGTTACCACCACCTGCCCGGTCTTGCGATCTCGCGAGGTAATCCACGGCTGGCGCGGCCGCTTGTTGCCCAGGCAGTGGAGGAAATACCACGCCACCTTCCGCCGCTGCACTCGCCATAGGGCATCGCCGATCGCCCGGGCGTACACCTTCTCATTGTGGATTCCCGTGGACCACGGCGAGGTCACCCCATTGGCCGGCAATCCTACCTTCCGCAGGATCTGCAGCGCCAGGACGATGTACTCGGTGATCTCGTCGACCTTGGCCCGCGCGACCCACTCGTCCTCAAACATGTGCAGGCAGTGCCGCTTCTCCAAGCTGTATGCGCGGCTGTGCGTCAGGATCTCGGGCGTGATGTCGAAGGCCGGCGCGATCCTCTTGCGGACGATCTCCAGGAACTCCCCGAGCTGCCGCGGCGGCACCCGCGCGAGCTTCTCGTCGATCCGCCCCATCCCAGCCGGCATCGGCAGCACGCTGAACTTGCCCCTCACCCCGTACGCCTGGCACAGGTCGGCAAAGCCGGCCGTGAACGCGCTGGGCACCAGCAGCTCGTGCTCCCGCGCCGTGTCATGCCAGTACAGAAGATTGACGGGTGCCCCGTCATCGACAATCAACGAGATCGGAACCTGCATACGGCTCTCCTGGTTGACGATATGGCCGGCAACGCCCGGCAGCCAGCGAGTGCCATTGTGCGCGATCAGGGATGGACCCCGCAAGGGCTATGCTCGTGCTTCCGGGCCATGAACTGAATGTCCCTCTCCGCCGCCACCAGGTACTCCTCCGACCGCAGCCGTTTCTGTACCTCCAGCACCTCCCCGAACAGCCCCGGCTGCTCCGCCGGTTCCTTGACGATCTCCGCGTGCGCGGGCGATGCCACCATGTCCGAGCCGTATATCGCCTGCACGTGCCAGCCGGATCGACCGGGCGCCGGCCCCGGTCCCCGGGTCCGGGATCGGCGCGTGCGCCTCCCTCGGCAAATTCCGCCGGATCATATCCCAAAACACCGCCGCTTCAGTTGCACCCGGAAGCCTTCGACCCCGCCCACCTGGCTGCACGCCGACTCCCGCGCCTGCTCGACGGACAGACTCCTTCCACTGATTGGTCATGCCGGTTATCCTTTCCATGGTCGCCAGGGAAACCTATGTCTGTCTGAAAAGCGTTTGCAGGAGTCGTTTTCCATGGTACTGTCCCGCCGGCTGACAGCGATCGGTCTGTTACCCGTTCTTGTGCTGCTCGTGACGGCGCCCGTCATGGCTGCCCCGCCGGCCAGTCAACCCGCGGCGGACAGTCAGCCGGCCGAGGCGGCCGAGCGGTTCATCCCGGTAGCCTACTGCCCGCGGACCGATACCCCACCGACGCTTGATGGCAGCCCCGACGACGCCTGCTGGGCGTATGCGGGCTTGCTCACGGCCTTCGTGTCGGATCGCAGTGAGACCCTCGTCGGACAACAGACCGAGGTCCGCCTCCTCCATGACGACGAGTGGATCTACATGGCCGTCCGTTGCCGGGAAACCGACATGGATCACCCGGTTCGCAAGACCGGCCGGATGTGGGAGGACGAGGACTCCGTCGAGATCTTCCTCGATGCCAGGCGGGGCGACAACGAGTTCGCTCACTATGGGATCAATACCCTCGGCGCGACAGACTTGCCGCGCCCCAAAGGCCAGCCGGCCGATACCGTGGCCAGGGTCGTCGCGCAATCGGACGGCTGGACCATCCAGGCCCGTATCCGGATCAAGGCCCTGGCCGGCGTCCCCCCGCGGCGGGCCAGGCTTGGGGCCTGAACATCGCCCGCAACCGTCACCGGCCGAAGGCAAGCGAATACTCCAGTTGGGCGCGGATCCGGGGCAATTACGAGAAGCCCGACCTGTTCGGCCTGCTGGTGTTCTGCGATCGGATGCCCGCTGCCCGCATCACGGCGGTCGACCTGGGCAACCGGTTCGAAGGCGACAATGTGGCCCTGGTTCGATCCGAAGGCGATGCGGGCACGTTCATGTCCGTGGCACTGGCCGCTGGCGACGTTCGGCACGAGCAACACGCCGACCTGGCGGCCGAGGGCTCTCGCCGTTTCGGCCTCCCGTACTCCCTCGCACCAGGCGTCAACAGCCTGTCGCTGGCCGCCACGGTACGCGAGGAAGCGCTGCTGCAAACGACCTTCCGGGTCGCCGCCAGTCCCCGGCCAGAATGGGCCATGTACGTACCCGACGTTGGTTCCTTCGAACTCGACGTCCCCAATGACGTGACCGTCCAGGGCGAGCCCTTGCAGGCGACGTTTCACGCCAGAACGATCGGCACCGGTCCGATGATCGGCCTTTCGGCTCGCTGGCAGCTGGTCGGCATGGATGGTTCGCCCGTCTGCCCGCCGTCGGACACGGGCCGCTTCGTCCCGGACAATTCCCTGCCGGATGACGACCTGACCCTTTCGGCCGAGGTCCACGGCTACCACGGCGACCGGCTCGTGACGCTCCAGCGGAACCTGGTCCTGGCCGGTCAACGTCTTCGCCAATGGCAGCGGCAGGCAGCGGACCTACAGGTGCGACTGGACAAGCTCGACACGGCGGCCCTCTCGCCGGAGACTGCAGCTCTACGCCGAGAAGGCCAGGCTCAAGCTCGACCGGCTCAACACCTTCCTGAAGGCCCGCGACTTGCGAAAGACGAGCCTGTCCGTCGAGGAAATCGGCCATCACCTCGACTGCCTGGAGAGGGGCCAGCCGCCTGTGTGGGGCCACCACGAGTGCCTCTATACTTCGGCCATCGACAGGACGCAGCAGCCCTACGCGGTCGCCGTGCCCAGGGACTACGACCCGAAGGGCACCGACAGGCGCCCCGTGTTGATTTGGCTGCACTGCTACTGGGGCGATGGCGCCTGGGCTCGCAACAACCTGCAGGTCTACATGGACCCGATGGAACTGGCCTGCCAGAAGGCGGGATTCCTCCTGGTGCACCCGTACGGCCGCGGCTCGCAGGGCTACCGCTTCGACGGGGAGACGGACTTCTGGGACGTGTGGAAGGCGGTCAACGAGCGCTGGCGGATCGACCCCGATCGGGTGTACCTGGCCGGCTTCTCCATGGGCGGTGGCGGGACGTCCTGGTTCTGCGCCATGTACCCCCAGATGTTCGCCGCGGGGGCGGCGTACTCCGGCGGACTGTCCACCAGCCTCGCCGGCAACCTTCGCCACATCCCGATGCGCTTCGAACTCGGCGGCCAGGAGCCTAGCGTGTCCAGGATCGCCGCGCTCGCCGAGGCCGTCCGGACCCTTGACGGACGCACCGCCGAGACGATCTTCGCCGCCCACCCAACAGAGGGGCACACCCAGGACTACATCGACTTCGATGCCCTCCTCGACTGGTTCGGCCGGTACCGCCGCATCGGCGATCCGCCCGTCGTGACCTTCACCACTCCCGACCTCCGCCACACGAGCAACTACTGGGTACGCATCGATGGGTTCGAACAGTGCGACAAGAGCGCCACGGTGGACGCCCGGCTGGATGCCGGCACGCTCGCCATAAAGACGACCAACGTCGCCGCCCTGACGGTCCGGCCGCCACAACGTTGGCTCGAACCGGGCAAGCCGCTTCGGGTGGTCCTCAATGGCCGGACAATCCCCTCGGCCGCGATCGACGGCCGCGGCGCGATCCGGCTCGCCTGCACAAGCCGGCCCGCCACCCGCCCGGTCGGCATCGCCAAGACCAGCACCGTCTGCGGTCCCATTCAAGATGCGTTCTCCGGACCGTTGATGCTCGTGGTGGCGGACCCGTCGCTGGCCAAGGCCGCCGCCGGGGTCTCCAACCGCTGGGCAACATGGCACCACGGGGACCTGCCGGCGATCTCCGAGGCCCAGGTCGATCCGGCAGCGCTGGCAGGTTCCAGCATCGTCCTGGTCGCCCGCTGGACAGGCGATGGCCTGGCTGGCAAAGTCGCCAAGGGAGCGCCCGTCGTCATCGATGACAAGGCAATCACGGTTTCAGGCAAGAGCAGGCCAGGGCGGGACCAGGGCATCATCTTCGTCCAGCCAAGCCCCCTGAATCCGCAGCGCTACCTCGTGCTCATCACCGGCCAGTCCGAGGAGGGCGTCCTGGCGGCTTGCCGGATGTTCGAACGGGACGCGTACAAGGGGGACTACACCGTCACCGGCGATGGGCCGCAGGGCGTGTTCGATGGAAACTGGCGGTAGATGAGATCACGCCGCAACGCTGTCCGTCTCATCCAACGTCACTGCTTGCGGCCGCCTGCGGGGACCTCGGAAGTGCCGGCCCTTCCGCCGTCTCCGGCATGTGCCGCGGCACCCACGACGCCGTAACGATGCTGATCGCCGCCGCGACCGTCCCCGACAGGAACACCCACTGGTATCCCAGGTATTTCCAGAGAAAGCCCCCGACCAGCGGCATGGCCACCGCCGCCACGTGGTTCATCGCCACCCCCAGGCTCAGTGTGGGGGTGTGCTCCACGATCGGCGCGATCCGGCGGACGTACGTCGTCAGCGCCATCCCGAAGACGAAGAACGCATTGTCGATGACGAACAACCCGTACAGCAGGTACGGGTTGCGGATCGTGGCGTAGCCCGTGAAGAACACCGTCATGCCCGTGTAATAGAACATCAGGATCCGGCGCTCGCCGTACCGGTCGATCAGCCGCCCCACGGCCGGCGAGGTCACCCAGCTCAGCATCTGCACGCCCATCCACAGGCACAACATGGTCCGCAGCGACGTGTGGTACTGGCTGACCAGCAGAAAGCCCGCGAACGCGATGAAGATCTGCTTGCGCCACCCCTCCATGAAACACATCAGGTAGAACAGGAAGTACGTCCGCCGAAACACCATTCGCGGACCCGGTGTCTTGATGTCCCGCGGGAACCCACAGGCACGCCGCCGCCCCCACCAACGCCGATGCCGCCGCCAGCAGGTAGATCGGCCGCGGGTTCACGTCGATCAGCGTAAGAACCAGCGCCGCCACCAGCCCCACCACCGAGCCGACCGCCCCGTACGCCTGCAGCTGCCCCAGCCGCCGCCCCGTCTGCCCTGGCTCAGCCAGCGCACAGCACCATCGAGTTCGGCAGCGGCATCCAGATGTGCATCCCCTGCGACCAGACCATGCTCACCAGGACCAGCCACAGATACGTGTGTACCTCGGCGTACGCCCCGATCCCCACCGCGAAGAACACCAGCATGGCCGCCCCGATCAGCGGCTCGGCCAGTCCCGCCAGCAGCGCCAGGAACCCGAAGGCGAAGATCCCGCAGCTCTCGCGGTAGGCCTCCAGCAACCCCTTCTGAAATCCATTGATGTGCATGACATCAAAGAGGAAATTGTCGTTGAGGCCCAGCTGCATCATGCTGGTGAGGGCGACGGCGCCGCAGGCGATCCCGAGAAACAACATCCCCCGGCGCCGCTGCGCAGCCAGGCGGGCATCCGGACACGATGTCAACGTTTCAGACGGCAGTGCGGTACTCATAAGAGGCGTGAGGCTAGCAACCATCGGACCCTGCCGCAAGGCCACTGGCCCGGCACCGCATGTGTCGCCATCGACGCAGGCCTTGCCGGATCAACTACAAGAGAATCCCACGCCATCACATCAAGGCCGACCCTCCCCCGGAGCCGCCCGGCTTGGTCGACAATATGCCCGCTACGCATCATCCGCAATCCGTTGGGCATCACGGCAGAGACTGTCCCTGTCCCAGGCACCGTTGGATCCGCGCCAGCGTCTTGTCCCGCCCCAGGATCAGCAGCGTGTCGTGGATGGCCGGACTGATCGTCGTACCGGTCACCGCCACCCGGATCGGCTGGGCCACCTTGCCCATGCCCAGGTTCCTCGACTTGCAGAACTCATCCAGGACCTTCTCGAGCCCCTCGTGCGTCCACTCCGCCCCCGCCAGAACGCCCAGCACCTCGCGCAGCACGGCAAAGCCGGCGTTGTCGCCCTTGGCCAGCACCTTGGCAACCGCGTCCGCGTCGCAGCTGACAGCCTCGTCCGCGACGAACAGCACGTTGCACTTGGTCACAACGTCCTGGAACGTCCGGATGCCCGGATTCGCCTTGACCAGCTGCCGCACCACCTGCTCGTCCCGCCACGGAATGGCCATCTCGTTGACCGACAGGAAGTCCTTCAGCGTCGTCGCCAGCCGGTCCTCACCCGCGGCGGCAATGCCGTCCGTATTGAACGCCAGCAGCTTCTGCCGGTCGAACTTCGCGTTGGCCTTGTTGATCCGGCTCGGGCTGAACAGCTGGACCATCTCCTCCAGCGTCATCTTCTCGCGGTCGTGCCCCGGGCTCCAGCCCAGTAGCGCCACGAAGTTCAGCAGTACCTCCGGCAGGTAGCCCTCCTTGCGGAACGAGAACATGTCCACCGCGCCGTCGCGCTTGGAGAGCTTGCGGCCCTGCATGTCCAGGATCAGCGGCAGGTGGCTGTACCCCGCCGGTGCCTGCAACCCCATCGCCTCCCGCAGCAGCACGTGCCGCCACGTCTGGCCCAGGAACTCCTGCCCCCGCATGATATACGTCACGCCCATCAAGGCATCGTCGATCACGTTGGCCAGGTGATACACCGGAAAGCCGTCCTGCTTCTGAATGACGAAGTCGTCCTGCTCGCCAGCCGGCATGGCCTGCGCGCCGAACACATCGTCCACGAAACGCACATCCCGGCCCGGACACAGGAACCGCACCACCACGGGCCGCCCGGCCTCGCGCGCCCTTCGCGCATCTTGCTCGCTCGGCAGCTGCGCAGGCCGCTTGTAGCGGAAGGTCTGCTTGGCGGCCTCGGCCGCCTTGCGCATCGCGTCGAGTTCCTCGACCGTCTCGAAGGCGTAGTACGCCTTGCCCGCCGCGAGCAGCTTGGTCACGTACTCGCGGTAGATCCCCAGCCGCTCGGACTGGCGGTACGGCCCGTTGGGCCCGCCGACCTCCAGCCCTTCGTCCCAGGTAATGCCTAGCCACCGAAGATCGTCGACGATCTTCTGGACGGCGTGCTCCTGGTGTCGTTCCTGGTCGGTGTCCTCGATCCGCAGCAGGAACGTCCCGCCCTTCTGCCGGGCATACAAATAGCTGAATAGCGCCGTTCGCGCGTGTCCGACATGCAGATATCCCGTCGGCGATGGGGCAAATCGTGTCTTGGTCATGCTGGCTTCCTGTCGTGCATCGTCTTGTCCGTCACTCCAGAACCCGCAACGGTCTAGTATATGAGGACCCGCGGGCCCCCGCAAACCGACGTCCCCGCCAGGATACGCTGTAAACTATTGCCGCGCAGCCGCCCTCGTCGTAAACTGCCTCACGTATGAACGGCCTGATCCATCCCGACGATCGTATGACCTCCCGACAGCGACTGCTGGCTGCCTACGCAGGCCAGGAGGTCGATCGCCTCCCCTACTGGGCCAAGGTCACCAACGCCACCTGGCGGACCAGCCAACCGCAGCAGGTCCGCGCATGGTCCGACCTCGAACTACTGGACTACATCCACGCCGACGGCCTGTTCGGCTGCCCCGCCGTCGTCTGCGTCAGCCAACCGCACGTGACCACCGAGACTCGCACGCAGGACAACGTCCGCCGGACCGTCACCCACACGCCCGACGGCGACATGGTCGAACGATGGGCGCTCGATCCCTATACCAACTCCTGGCATCCGGTCGAGTTCCCCGTCAAGACCCTGGACGACATCCGCCGCTGCCGCTGGCTCTACCAGGACGTCCGCCTTGACGTTGACCCGCAAAAGGTCGACAAGGGCCGCACCCTCGCCCGCCAGATCGGCCAGCGCGGCGTCCTGATCGGCTACTGGGGCACCAGTCCGCTGATGCACCTGGTCGAGCACGCGTCGGGACCGATCGAGACGCACCTGATGCTCGCCGACCATCCGACAGAGATGGACGAACTGATCTCGCTCATGCACCGGCACAACCTCCGCCTCGTCCAGCTCTTCGCCGAGCATACCCCAGCCGACTTCGTCGTCTCCGTCGAGAACACCTCGACCACCTTGACAAGCCCCGCCCAGTTCGAACGGTACTGCTACCGTCACCTGTGCGATTACGGCCGCCTGATTGCATCCGCCGGCAAGCAGCACGAACTGCACATGTGCGGCCATACGAAGGTCCTGCTGCCGCGGATCGACACCATCCCCGCCGCCAGCATCGAGGCCTTCACCTCGCCGACCCTCGGCAACACCCGCCTGGTCGATGGCCGGACCCTGGCCCCCGGCAAGACGCTCATCGGCGGGACTAACGTAATGGTCTGGCTCTGGCCCCTCCACAGGATCCAGCAGTACATTCAGGAGGAGCTGGCCGCCTGCCCGGACCACCGCCGCATCATCCTGACCACAGCTGGAGTAGCCGCCCCGGGCTGCCCCGCCGAAACCTTTCGCGCCATCGGCGAGTGGATCCGCACGCTGCCGGTGCGGATGTGATCACGCCAGTTCCAGCATGCACTCCTCATACTGCCCGATCACGTTGAACCCCAGCGCACCGTAGCATCGGATGGCCGACACGTTGCTCGCCTTGACGTTCAGGCCGATGTGGTCCACCTTGTCCCGGATCGACCGGCACAGGCAGCGGACCGCCTTGCGGGCATGCCCCCGGCCGCGGCAGTCCGGGTGCGTGGCCACGTTGCCCAGGGCCGCCACGCGGTACTGCGGCGAGTAGATGTGCACCCCGGCGACGCTCACCAACCGCCCGCTCTCGCGCAGGCCGTAGAACGGGCCGACCTCCAGCATGCTGGGCTCGAAGGCGGTCTCGGGATAGCTCTCGCAGTAGAAACACTGCAGTTCTGCCAGGTCCGCAGATGTCAGCCGCGCTGCCTCGCCGCCGTCGCAGCCGGCCAGCCGGTCCGGGTTCATCAGCGCCATCTTGTAGTGCAGCCCGTAGGGCCTGGCGACGTAGTCGCTGGCCAGCACGCGGCTGAGGTCGCCGCTGAGGTGCGCGTAGAACCGCGGGGGCAGCAGCGGCCGGATCCGGCAGACCAGGTCCCGCAGGACCGGCAATTCTTCGTCCCCCAGCGCCAGCAGCACCGGCAGCGACAACCCGCTGTACATCAGCGCCACCGCCCGCACCTCGCCGCCCTCCTCCATCGCATACCACGTCGTGTGCGGCCAAAGGCGGTCATCCAGGTCGCCCAGGCCGTAGAGGTTCAGGAACGTGCTGCGCCGCAGAAACGCCTCTATGGGTGGCTTCTCGTGAAGACACACCATCTTCATCGCTTTTCTCCCACGTACAGCAGGTGTCCACCGGTACCCAGCACGGCCGGGTCGCGACACAGCCGGTACAGCAGGTCGATCCACTGGCGGTGCAGGTCCTCGCCGGCCGCGTTGATCTTCTCCTCCAGTTCGTATGCCAGCGCCTCCACGTTCATCAGCGACACCTGCTCGAACTCTCCCTCGCGCATCAGCGGCGGGATCTCCTCCGGCCGACACATCCACGCGTCGGGGAACGGGTCCCGGTCGTTCTTTCGCAGGATGCCCGTCGCCAGCACCGACTCCAAGTCCTTGCGGCACCGCACCACGTACTCCACGTTTCTGCCCGCGGCAAACTGCACCATGCTGTTTCGCGTAATCGCCGCCGCGAACACCCGCCCGCCCGGCCGAAGCACCCGCCACGCCTCCCGCACCGCCCGCAACCGCTGTTCGTGCTCCAGCAGGTGGTACAGCGGCCCCATCAACAGCACCGCATCGAACTGACCATCCTTCAACATCGGCAGGTCCCGCGCATCGGCGTGAACAACCCCAGCCAGCCGCACGCCCGCCTCCGCCGCCTTGCACCGCGCGAACTCCAGGCATTTGCCCGAAAGGTCCACCAGCGTAACCTCGTAGCCCCGCCGGGCCAGTTCGATCGAGTACCGCCCCACGCTGCCGCCGATGTCGGCCACCCTGGCCCGGGCCGGCGGCAGGTATTCGGCCAATGCCTTCATCGTCACGCCATACTCCACCCGGTGCCGCTCCAGGCGGTGCCACTCGTACTCCGGCATCTCGTCGTAAGATTGCTCAACGATGTTCATGGTCTTGCCTGCCCTGCCCTTTCAACGTCGTTCACGCAGAATCTCGCGTAGGTCGGCCGCCATGCGCAAGCAGACCTCCGCCCAACATGCCAACCTCGCATCTCGCCGCCGCAGCAGGTTGCCACCGTACACCAGGATCCGCCAGAGCAGCTCGTCATCGTACCAGGCCAGGAGCTCCGGCAGCGTTCCGACGGCTGGCACCTGCCCCTGCGCCGCCCGCCAGTACTCCTGCAGATGCCGGTGCGCCTCCGTCCGCGGCAGGTAGGTCGCCGGCATATCGGCGAACGTCATCAACAGCACCAGGTCGAGCATGATACTCGACTGCTTCGGCTGGAAGTCGATCAGTCGCACGCGACCATCGCCGACCACTACGTTCTTGGGGTTGCAGTCGCCCCAGATGACCTGGCCGCAGGGGTCGCGCCGCGACAGGCTGCCCGCCAGGTCCTCCGCCACGGCCGCCGCACGGTCGGCGATCGCCGGGTCGAGCCCGGCACCTGGCCAGGCCGTCCATTGCTGCAGGCCAGCCAGCGCCCACTCCTGCCGCTGCTGGCGCGTAAACGACCAGGCCGGCCAGTCGTTGCCCGACAGCGCCCTTGCGCCAGGACCCGGTGCAGCGTAGCCACCTCTCGTAGCGTCAGCCGCCACAGGTCGGCCGGCACCGCGCCGGTCTTCAGCAGGTCCGCCAGTGTGGCCTCGCCCGCATGCTCCAGCAACAGCCCCCGCTCCGGCGGCAGGACCGCCAGCACGCCGGGCACGGCCACTCCGGCATTGGCCAGCCGCCTGAGGACCTCGGCATCGGTGTCGACCCGCCCGCTCTCGACCTCCTGCCGATACTGCTTCAGCACCGCCCGGGTCGGCGGCTGCGCAGGCGCGCCGCTCTGCTCGATCCGCACATCGAACACCCGCGATTCGAAGGCGGTCACCGTCAGCGGCCTGCACTGCACCTGTGCCACCCGCCAGCCGATCCCGGCCAGCATCCGGCGGACGAGGGGCTCGACCGGCCTGCTATCGTCCTGTAGCACTTCGTTGCCTCCGCTCACGCCAGATCGACCTCGTACCCATACAGCCACGTCTGCAGCCCAATCGAGTACCTCTCGAACGCCATAAGGCCGCCGTTCTTCTCGATGGTCCGCTTCGACGCCTCGTTGTCCGTCCGCGTAATGATCGTGACGCGCCGCAACCCGTACTCGCGGAGCCCCGCCAGCCCCAGCCGCAGTCCCTCCGTCCCATACCCCTTGCCGCGCTCGCTGGGCCGGATGTAGCAGCCGATGTGGCCGCGATTGCGCTCCAGAAACAGGTCCGCCTCCGGCCGCAGGTACACATTGCCCAGGATGTCCCGGCCATCGCGGACGAGCCACCACCGCTCCTGCTGCACGCCATCGGCCGGCACGTCGATCCCCCGCGCGATCCGCCGCCATTCCTCGACGACCTTGGCGAAATCCTCCACGACCCGCACTCGCAGGTCGCGGTAGCGATCCTCCCCGGCTGCGATGTAGTCATCCACCAGGGCCAGGAAGGCCTCCCGCCACGACGCGTCCGGTTCGATCAGACTGAGCTGTCCGCGGTCCATGGTCCGCCTCCTCACGTCCGGCCGCATAGCAGCCCGAGCACCTCGCCGACGAAGGCGATCCTCGGGCCGTCCCACAGCCTCGCCTCGCGCCGAGCCATGACGATCTGCTCCTCGTATGGCGCGCAGATCAGCGCGGCGGTCATTCCGGCCCGGCACGCCCCGGTCAGTTCGTCGCTGCCGCCGTCGCCCACGTACAAGCAAGCCTCCGGCCGCACGCCCAGGCGCTCGCAGGCCCGCGCGTAGATCCGCGGGTCCGGCTTGGCGATCTTCTCCACACACGAGAACAGCACCTGGTCGACCAGACCCGCCAGCGGTGAAGTCGGCCAGACCGCCGGGATGTCGGCTGCGCAGTCCGTGATGACCCCCACCTTCAGCCCCCGCCGCCGCAACTCCGCCAGCGCAGCCGGGGCATCCGGGCGGGGCACGATAGCGAGTCGCGCGAACTCCAGCCACAGGTTGGCCGCCGCCTCGACCGCCTCGGTGGGCGGGGTGCTCCCGACCTGGCGGCAGAGGCGCTCGATGATTGCGGCTGTCGAGGCCAGGGCACCGAGATCCTCCTGGCGCATGACCGTTTCGTCGTCCGCGGCCTGCAGGAACGCCTCCGGGTCGACTCCCAGGCGCCCAGCCGCCTCGCGGAGCATGTTGTGGAAACCGGCCACGGGCCAGTTGTCAGCCAGGGCTCCGCACAGGTCGAAGACGACGGCCTCGAGCCGGCCCGAACCCGCCAGCGGCCCCGCCCCCCTCCCCCGACCGCCGGTCAGCAGATCGATCCAGTGGATCTGGATGCGGACCCGGCTGCCGTTCTCCTCCCACCAGGACTCGCGATCCAGTACGCCGCCGTTCTTCTGGATCACCCGCGCCGAGGCAACATTGTCCTTGTCGCACGTCACCATCACCCGCGTCAGCCCCAACGCTCGCGCCCTCTCCAGCAGCAGCCCCAGCATCCGCGTGGCGTACCCCTTTCGCCGCGCGCCGGGCCGCACGTCGTAGCCGATGTGCCCGCCGTGCTGCGCCAAGACCTCGTTGAGCCGGTGCCGCAACCGGCACGCCCCAATCATCCTGTCGCCGCGAAACAGCCAGTAATACGACTGCGGCACGCGTGTCGGCTGGATGTTCCGCCCAGCGGCGTCGTCCCGGCACCTCCGCAGGTACGAGCCAAAGTCGTTGGCCACCTCATCGCGGAACCTCACGTGGGTCCGCGCCGGCTCCAACTCGCGGAACTCATCGATATACTCCAGGTACGCCTGCTGGAACTCCTCAGCCGGCTCGACCAGCCGCAGTTCGCCCTCGCCCATGATGTCATCTCCTTGCCTGCACAGCCCCAGGTCACGTCGCCGTTGCCGCTGCTGTTCCGCCAGACCCTTCTCTGCGCTGCTAAGTCCTCCGCGCCTCTGCGGTGCAATTGGCCGTTGCTGTTGCCGTTGCCGTTACTCAGGACTCATCACTCAGGACTCAGGACTGACCAGCCTCAGCACCTCCGCCACGCTCGAAATCCGCGGCCCGTCCCACGCCTTCGCCGCCGGCCGGCACAGCACCACCTTCTCCTCGTACGGCACGCAGATCAGCACCGCATCCATCCCAGCCGCCCGCGCCCCCGCCAGTTCGTCGCTGCCGCAGTCGCCGACGTAGAGGCAGTCAGCCGGCTGGACCGGCAGTTGCTCGCAGACCATCCGGTAGAGCCGCGGGTCGGGCTTCTTGAGCCTCGCCGTACACGAGAAGATCGCCGCATCGAACAGCGCCGCCATCGGCGTCTCCGGCCAGACGATCGGCACCTCCCAGGAGCAGTCGCTGACCAGCCCGGTCTTGAGCCCGAGCCGCCGAATCGCCTCCAGCGTGCTCACCGTGTCCTCCCGCGGACGCATATTCTCCCGCACCACCTGCATCCGCAGCTGCAGGGCCCGCGGGATCGCCCCCGGGTCGTACGTTACACCCATCGAACGGCACACGTCGGCCAGACAGTCCTCGAACGTCGCATAGTGGCCCACCGACCGCAGTCGCGAGAACGGTTCAGCCGTCCACGCCTTCTCGAAGCTCGCCCCATCCAGCCCCAGGATGTCCGCCGTCTCCTTGTAGACCCCAACGAACGCGCTGCCCTCGAAGTTGTCCACCAGCGTCCCGAACAGGTCAAACACGACCGCCTTGTACTTCATGTCGCCTCCCGCTGTCGTAACGACGCCATCAAAGGAAGTCGTTGCTGTTGCCCCTTGTCTCCTCTTCTCCTTGTCTCCGTGTCTGCCTTTCCCTCGCCGCCTCCGCATGCCCCGTCAACCCTTCCAGCTCCGCGAACGCCGCCACGTCCCCGGCATCCTCCGCCAGCGCCTCGCCGTCATACCGAATGATGCTGGACATCCGCCGGAAGTCGTTGCAGCTCAGCGGCCCGAGGAACCTGGCCGTCCCGCCCGTCGGCAACACGTGCGACGGTCCCGCGTAGTAGTCGCCCAGCGCCACCGGGCTCTGGCCGCCGACGAAGATCGCGCCGGCGCTTCTGAGCCTGGCTACCATCGTCTCGTCCCGCGCCGTCATCACCTGCACGTGCTCGCAGGCAAACTCATTCGCCACATCGCACGCCGCCTCCAGGTCCGGCACCACCACAATCGCCCCATACTCCGACAGACTTCGGCCGGCCGCCTCCTCGCGGGTCAGCCCATCCAGCCGCCTCTCGATCTGCCGCCTCACCGCCTCCGCCTGATCTCTGGAGGTCGTCACCAGGATCGCCGCCCCCGGGTTGTGCTCGGCCTGGGCAACCAGGTCCGCCGCCACCCAGGCAGGCTGCGCCGTTTCATCCGCGATGATCAGCACCTCGCTGGGTCCAGCCATGCTGTCGATACCCACCCGCCCGAACAGCCTCCGCTTCGCCTCGGTGACGAACGCGTTGCCCGGCCCGAACACCTTGTCCACCGCCCGCACAACCGGCGTACCGATTGCCAGCGCTGCAATCGCCACCGCCCCGCCCAGCCGGTAGACCTCCGGCACGCCCAGCTCCCCGGCAATCGCCAGCACCATCGGATGCACCTCCCCGCCTGTCCGCGGCGGCGAGGCCACCGCGATCTGCGGCACCCCAGCCACGAGCGCAGGCACCAGTGTCATCAGCATCGACGACGGATAGATGCCCTTGCCGCCCGGCACGTACATCCCGATCCGCTGGATCGGCTCGTACCGGATCGCCATCTCCCGCCCGCCCCGCCGTAGCGGCGGAGGGTCCCGCACCAGAATAGTCTCCTGAAACTCCCGGATGTTGGCCGCCGCCCGCCGCACCAGCCCCAGGAAACCCGGGTCCGCCACCTCGTACGCCGCTCGGATCGTCCCCGCCGGTACCCGCAGCGCTGCCACCGTCAGCCTCGCCCCATCCAGCCGCCCCTCCCACTCCACCAGTGCCTCATCCCCGCGGGCCTCGACGTCCGCGATGATCTCCCGGACAATCCGCTCGACCTCGCCCGCCGCCGCTGCTTCCGCCGTCAGCCCGCTGCGCAGCCTGTCCCGCACGGCCAGCACCCGCGGGTCCCGCAGTGCATCCGCCGTCTCGATGATCCTTATGTCATCCCAAGTGTTCATGGGTTCGGCCTCCTGGCCTTTTCCACCAATCCGCTCGTACCGAACCGCTGCCGAAACACCGAGCGGATGTCTTCCAGACCCACCCCCCGGTGCGCCGCCAGCACGAACGCATGGAACAGCAGGTCGCACAATTCGTTCACCAGGTGCCCCCGGTCCTCCCCCCGCCCCGCTTGGCAGACCTCGCCCGCCTCCTCGACGATCTTCGCGTTGATCGCCGCCGTCCCGCCGGCAAACAGCCGGGCCACGTAGGACTCGGCCGCCGAGGCCGTCCGGCGGGTCTCGATCACCTCGAACAGGCTGTCCAGGATGTCCTTGTCAGGCATACAGAACCTCCGTTCCATCCGCCGGAACAACGACCCGCCATGACGACGGGGCCGTTCCGTAACAGCAACAACAACGACATTGAACCGCCAACACGCCAAGGACGCCAAGAACAACAGCCAAATCCGCCGCGGGGCTCAGAATCCAAGGCCATTGAGTGGCACCCTAAGCTTCGTTTGCTTGGGGTGCCACTCAATCGAACAACACGCTGATGCTCTCCCTCGCGTCGATCCGCCGGATCGCCTCCGCGAACAGCCCTGCCACCGACACGGTCTGCACCTTCACCGACCACCGCACAGGCTGCGTCTCGATCGTGTCCGTCACCAGCAGACTTCTGGATAGGGCTCCCGTCCAGCCGGTCCATGCACTCCTGCACGAAGATCCCGTGCGTGATCGCCGCGTATACCTGCCGCGCACCCAGTGACATCACCTTCTCACCTACCGCTGCCAGTGTCGAGCCTGAGATCGTGAAGTCGTCCACGATCACCGCCGTTCGGCCGGCCACGTCGCCCACCACGTTGTTCACGACCAGCTTGCCCCCGTGGTCCAGCCTCTCCTTGTCGGCGATCGCCAGCGGCGCCCGCAGGCACCGCGCGTACTGCCGGGCCTTCTTGGCAAACCCCGCATCCGGCGAGACCACCACCAGGTCCCCCGCCTCCAGCTGCCGGACCGCCTCGCAGAGTGCCGCTGCGGCGTACAGGTCGTCCACAGGCCGGCGGAAGAACCCCTGGATCTGCGGGGCGTGCAGGTCCATCGTCACTACGCGGTCCACGCCAGCCGCCTCCATCGCGTCCGCGCAGACCCTCGCCCGGATCGACACCCTCGGCTCGTCCTTCTTGTCCCCCTTGGCGTAGCCGAAGTATGGCAGAATGGCCGTCACCGACGCCGCCGACGCCCGCTTGAACGCGTCGATCCAGAACAGCAGCTCCATGAAGTTGTCGTTGGCCGGAAAGACCGTCGACTGCACCAGGTACACGTCCCGGCCGCGGACATTCTCCAGCACCCGCACGAACGTGTTGCCCTCGGGGAAGTGAATCACCTCTCCCCTGCCCGGAGACACGCCCAGGTGCCGGCAGATCGCCTGCGTCAGCCTCTGACTCGCCGAGCCGCCGAATACTCGAATGTCCTCGCCTGCCATGACCGTCTCCTTGTTCAGCCCACGCGCTCCAGCCAGGTTCCACGCCAGCCCTGTTTGCAGGCGTGCCGGATGCCACTGGCAGCCCGCAGTCCGAAACGCTACCCGACGTTCTCCAACCTTTGGCCGCGGATCCTGCGATAGTAGCATCCCAGCCTGTACTCCCCATCCGCCGCCTTCGTGTGGCACGCCCCGCCCCGCAGCAGCCGCACCCGGTACAGCAGGGAGTTCTGTTCGCAGTTGACCCGGACCTCCACCAGTTCCAGCACGTTGCCCGACGTCTCGCCCTTCACCCACAGGGCATCCCGCGACAGGCTCCAGAACGTGGCCACCTTCTTTTCCAGCGCCTGCCTCAGGCCTGCCTCATTCACATGGCCGACCAGCAGCACCTCCCCGCTGGTAACTTCCTGCACCACCACGGGCACCACGCCCTCTCCGCCCCGGCTGCGGAATCGGCCGAAGTCGATCGCAATGTCCCCGCCCTCTTCCAGTTCACAAGGGTCCGTTACCGCCGCGCGCATCTTCCACGTCATCGCCCTTCTCCTCGTATGACAACCTGAACAGACGAAAAAGACCAACAAAAAGGCCCGCTCATCGGAGCGGGCCTTGGACATTCCGAAACTCGTGGATCGCTAATGCATCGGCCCGCTCCCTGCAGCATGCAGCGCAAAATGGGTATGATGAACCTTGCGGTCCTTAAGGCCGCCGGCGAGCGAAACTTCGACGATCGTAGCGATTGCCTCAAACATGATCCCATGTATGATAGCGATCGCCTGTGGTACGTCAATACCTTTCACTAATATGGATTTGACCCCATAGGGCCATGTCGGCCCCGACATCAAATAAGAGGCGGCGCGCCCCGTGTCACGGTTCGCGCCGCCTTCATATTGCTCCACCAGGTTGCCCTGGTTGTTCTCCGCGTCCTCCGCGGTGCATCCTGCTGTTGCCGTTACTGGCCCCTGACCCCGGACCTCTGGCCCCTGCCTTTCATACCAGCTCCAGCACCGGCTTCTTGCTGGTAGCCGTAGCGGTGGCCTTCTGCTGCGACGCCACCCGTTCCTGCGCCGCCTCGATGATCATCCGCAGCAGGTCCGCGTAGCGCAGCCCCTCGTAACTGGCCATGTAGTTGAGCTTGCCGTCCCAGCACCAGCCGGGGTTCGGGTTGACCTCCAGCAGCTTGATCTCGCCCCTGGCGTCGGCCCGGAAGTCGAACCGTGCGTAGTCCCGGCAGCCCAGCCGCTCGAACAGCAGACTCGAGTAGTCCGACAGCTTCCGTCGCGTCTCCTCGTCGATCCGCGCCTCGTGATACTTGATCTGCGTCCAGTACGGCGAGTCCGGCAGCCACTTGCTCTCGTACGACAGGATCCGCGGCAGCCCCGCCTGCAGCCCGCTGTAGTCCACCTCCAGCACCGGCAGCATGTGGCTGGTCAGCCCCGGGTTGCCGATGATGCCCACGCTGTACTCCGGCCCCGTCAGGTACTCCTGAATCAGCAACGCCCGTCCCGGCAGCGTCGCCCGCAGGTCGTCGATATACGCGATCAGCTCCTCGGCCGAGTACACCACCGCCTTCTGCGTGATCCCCATGCTCGAATCCCCGGTGTTCGGTTTCACCAGGGCCGGCAGGACCGACGGCAGCGTCGCCGACTGGTCGTCCGGGTTGAAGAACGTCTCCAACGGCACCGGGATGTCCAGGCTCGCCGCGATCCCGTTGACCAGCGCCTTGTTGTAGCACAGCCCCAGGCACGCCGGACCCGCGCCCGTGTAGGGCACGCCCAGCATCTCCAGGATGGCCGGCACATGCAGCTCCATGAACGGGTCGTTCATGTAGCCCTCGTCGCAGAGGTTGAATACGAGCTGCGGCGGGTTCTCGCGAAGCTCGTTCTGCAGGCTGCTGTGGTTGCAGATGTACTTGTAGGTGTAGCCGGGCAGCTCGTTCAGGGCGTCCTTGAGCTTCTGGATCGTCTCGAAGTCCTCGGGGTTGAACTGCCCCTCCCGCTTGACCGGGTCCGACAGGCTCGGGTCCCCCATGATCACCGTCACCTCGGGGAAGATCGGGGCGCGGCTGGTGCGGACCGGCAGGCTCACCTCCCGCGGCGCACGGCTGGTCAGGAACATCCGGTGCGCCATCATCCCCAGGTCCTGCTCCCGCGTCGAATCCGTCGTCACCCAGTCGAAGAACCGTACCGCCGTGAATCCCACGCTCTCCAGCAGCTCCTTGATCTGCTCCCGGCTGTAGAGCCGCTCCGCGTAGAACTGGTCGGCGATCACCCCCTTCTCCGCGTGGACCACTACTTCGCGGCTGATCAGCCGCCCGCCGTCCGCCGACAACGACCGCTCCCGGCAGACGAAATGGTCCTCGTCGATCCACTCCCAGCTCCGCCGGTCGAAGTGACTGCGGATCCACTCCCCGTCCGCCAGGTCCATCACCACCAGCCCGCTGGGCACCAGCACCCGCTTGACCGCGTCCAGCACCTGCGAGTCATCCTCCTCCCGGTCGAAATAGCCGAAAGAGTTGCCCATCAGCGTCACGCAGTGGAACGAGTTCTCCGGCAGCCGGAACTTCCGGGCGTCGCCCTCGTGGAAGTTGACCGGCACCCCCTCCTTGCGAGCCCGCTTCTTGGCCAGCCGGATCAGGTACCGGCTGCGGTCCACGCCCGTGACGTTGCGGAACCCCCGCCGCGCCAGCTCCAGGCTGTGCCTCCCCTGCCCGCAACACAGGTCCAGGATGCGATCGTTCAGCTGCAGGCCGGCATGCTTGAGCAGCATGTCGATCTCCTGGGAGGTGTTCTTGTTGTTCTCGACGACGTCCCCGTCCGTCTTCAAATAGATCGAATTGAACAGCGTCCGCCACCAATCGCTCGGCAGATGACGTTCCAGGTCCGCCACCGGTCCGACGGTCTTGGGAGCGCCATTGGTTGGTACGACTTTCTTGCCCATTGTCTCCTTGATCCCTCTTCTTGCTTATCGCGGCCGGCCCCAATCCCTGACATAACCCCGCGCCTTGCCGCGGGTGGCTCCGGGCCGGCTGCCGTGCTGTCCATCGGTTAGCTCATTCTGATCCATACGACACGCCCGACCGGTAGCCCCTGCCCCCCAAGACCTCGCCTGCGGCGCCGCCCGCACCGCAATGGGACCGGGCGGCTTGCGTCGTCATGGGTTTTGTGGGGGCAGACGATACCTATTGGCGCGATCGCCTTGAGGCTGCAGAAAGCCTCGAGCGGCTAGCAGGAGTGGGGAGGATTTTCCACGGTTCATGGATCTCCGCTAATCGGTCTGCCGCCGACCGCACCGACTCACTCAAGGAATCCCGCGTACATGCCTGGCGTGCAAACCTATAATCTTCATATCCGTCTTCGGGGATGATTTCAATAGTCTTTTCGAATGAATCTATGAAGTCCGCGAAAGAAAAACACATGACAGGCGCCCTGACGGCTGCCGCGGTGATCGTCGCCCATCCCGACGACGAGGTCCTCTGGGCCGGCGGACACATCCTCGCGCACCCCGACTGGGCCTGGTTCATCCTCGCCCTCTGCCGCGGCAGTGACCCCGACCGCGCCGCCCGATTCGCACACGCCATCCACCACCTGCGCGCCGCAGGCCGCATCGCCGACCTCGACGACGGCCCCGACCAGGATCCCCTTCCGCCCGACCTCCTTCAGCGGACCATCCTGGCATCCCTGCCGGCTGCACGCTTCGACCACCTCTACACCCACGGCCCCGACGGTGAGTACACGCGCCACCGCCGACACGAAGAAGTTTGCCGGGCCGTCGTTACGCTCTGGCAGGCGAACAAACTCACAGCCGGCCGGCTGTACATGTTCGCCTACGAGGATGGCAGCCGCGCGTACCTGCCTCGCCCTCGGGCCGACGCCCACCACCGCCAGGACCTCTCCGAGGACCTCTGGCGCGAAAAGTACCGTCTGATAACAGGCGTCTACGGCTTCGCTCCCGACACCTGGGAGGCCCGGACGACGCCCCGGCAGGAGGCCTTCTGGTGCTTTGACTCCCCCCGGGCCGCCGCCCGGCACGTACAGCAATCGGAGCCGACGCGATGAAGATCCTCGTCCTCTACGAGTACCCGCCCACCCCCGGCGGCCTGGCCACCCAGGGCTACATGCTTTTTCGCGGCCTCGAAGCCCTCGGCGTGGACGTCCATTCCGTCCACCTCGAGTCCGGCCAGGAAAAGGAGTGGTACTACCGCTGGTTCCGGCCGGACGTCGTCGTCGGCATCGGCTACTGGGGTCACGTCCCCGACGTGGTCCTCCACCCCCAGCGCTTCGGCATCCGGGCCGTCCCCTGGCTGGTCGCCGACGGCTACATCGCCAACTATCGAGAGGTCCTCAACGCACTCCCCTTGATCCTGGTCACCAGCTCCTGGGTCAAGGATGTCTACATCCGCGACGGCATCGACGGTGACAACATCGCCGTCCTGCCCGTCGGCATCGACACCGACCAGTTCATCCCCCGCGACCAGTCCGACCCCAAGGTCGCCGCCGTCCGCCAGGCCCTGGGCCTGGCTCCCGAGCAGTGCATGGTCCTCACCGTCGGCGGCGATGCCGCCAGCAAGGGCGCCCAGGAGGTCATGCAGGCCCTGGCCATCAACGACCACAAGGCCCCCGACTGGCGATACGTCTGCAAGGTCTGGCCCCAGCCTCGCACCCTCCGCCAGAACCTTGAGGACCTCCAATTGGCCACCCACCTCGGCATCGAACGCCGCGTCGTCTACACCACCAGCATTGTCTCCCGCGAGTTCATGCCTTACCTCATGGCCGCCTGCGACATCTACGCCGCCCCCAGCCGCCTCGAGGGCTTCGGCATGCCCCAGATCGAGGCCAGCGCCTGCGGCAAGCCCGTCGTCGGCATCAAGGCCATGGCCATGCTCGACACGCTCGTCCACGGCCAGACCGCCTTCCTGGCCGGCATCGCCACCGAGATCCGCATCGGCGAGACCGTCCTCGGCGAGGAGGCCGGCTTCCAGAACGGCCACCGGATCGTCTTCGACACCCCCCGCACCGCCGACTACCGCGCCAGCGTCCACGACATCGCCAACTACCTCATGGACCTCATGACCGACCCGGACCTCCGCGACCGTATGGGCCAGGCCGGACGCACCCGCGCCGTCCAGTGCTATGATTACCGTGTCGTGGCTGCAAAACTCCTCCAGATCCTCCACGAGCGCCTGGGCATCTCCTGACAGCATGGGCAGGGGAAAGTGCCGAGTGACGGGGGACCAGAGGCGAGGGCAAGGGACGAGGGAACAGCGCGTACTGAGTCCCCGCTTCAGCGGGGCCTCTGTTCGGCGTCCCAGCCTGGAGCCGGCGTTCGTAGTACCGCCTTCGGGCAGGTCTTCTTCCGAGCCTAGAATTCGGCATGAAGCAGGATCTATACGTCCCCATCGAACAAGCCAGGCAGGCCGCCCTCGACGTCCTGCTGAAGAACGCTCGTGGCCCCTTCGATGGCCTCCCCCGTGCCGCCGGCTCCGGCTACCCCGAGCCCTACACCCGCGACCTGATGATCTCCTCCCTCGGCATCCTGGCCAGCGGCAATGAGGAACTCATCGACGCCCTCCGCCGCACCCTGGAGTCCCTGGCGGCAAACCAGACCCGGCGCGGCCACATCCCCTCCCTGGCCCACGACCCCAACGACCTCGGGGCCAGCGACACCACGCCTCTGTTCCTGATCGGCCTGGCGCTCTACCGGCGCCACACGGGCCAGAAGAAGTTCCTGGATGCCGCTGCCCGAAAGGCCCTGACCTGGATGGACTACCAGAGCCCCGACGACAGCCTCATGGTGGCCCAGCAGCCGACCAGCGACTGGCGGGACGAGCAGTGGGTCCTCGGCTACGGCCTGTACGTCAACACGCTTGTCTACCTCTACCTCCGCCTCTACGGCAAGGCAAAGCGAGCCGCGACCCTGCGCAAGATGATGAACCGTTTCGACATTCTGGCCGGCCCGCGCTCCAGCCACGTGCACGAGGGCCTCGTCGTCCCGCACAAGCCCTACTACGCCCTTTGGGCCTACAAGGTCCTCAACGATGAACGGTTCGACCTGCTGGGCAATAGCCTGGCGATCCTGTCCGGCGTGGCCACCCCCTGCCGGGCCAACAACATGGTCTCCTGGGTCGAAGCCGAGTGCGACTCCATGCGAGAAAAAGGCGTCCTGGCCGTCGACCTGCCCCCCTGCCTGTTCCCCTATATCCAGCCGGGCAGCGTCGACTGGCGGCCTCGCTACGAGTGCTTCAACATGCCCGGCGACTACCACAATGGCGGCATCTGGCCCTTCATCTGCGGCTTCTACATCGCCGCCCTCGTCGCCACCTGCCGCTTCCAGCTCGCCGAGCAGAAACTCGCCGCCCTGACCGGTCTGGTCCGGCCCGCCCACGAGACCGACGTTGAGTGGGGCTTCAACGAGTGGATCAAGGCCCAGGACGGCACCCCCCGCGGCCGCGACTGGCAGACCTGGTCCGCCGCCATGTACCTCTACGCCGCCGCCTGCGTCCAGCAGCGCAAGACGCTCTTCCTCGAAGACATCCGCCTGGCCGCCTCCCCCAACGACGACTGCAAGGACAAGTGAAAGAAAGCGGGCGCCGGCATCCCGTGACGCCGACGCCCGCATTATGTCTGTTACCTTCCAGCGGAACTTTTCTACCTACTCCGCCTCCTTGTTGTCCGTCTGCCCTGGCCGCGCCTTGGGCCCGGCCTTCTCCGCCCCCGCCTTCGGGGCCGCCGCCGGCTCCTCCGCATCCGCCGGCTGCGTCGCCGCCGTCTGCTTCGCCCGCTTCGTCGCCTCGATCACCTCCGCCGCCGGCAGGATCACCCCCGACATCATGTCCTGCATGGCCGACATCTTGCTGAACATCGCAGCCGGCCCTTCGTCCTCGTCCTCGTCGCTGGGCATCTGCAGCACCGCCACGCCCAGCACCTTGCCGTCCGCGGAAAACACCGGCAGCCCCAGGTTGCTCGTCAGCGGCAACGTCGGCACGTACAGCCGCCGCGGCTTCTTGGCCACCCCCGCCACACGGCTCTCGCCGACCACCGCCACGCGGTCATAGAACTTCGCCATCCGCCGCACCGTCACCACCGGCTGGCCCACCTTGCCGTCGACCCCGTCCTTGAGGTCCACGTAATCGAACTTCCTCTCCCCCGGCTGCTTGACCTGCACCCATGCCAGGTCCAACTCCGTGTCCCGCGCGATCAGCCGCGCCTCCAGGCCCTCGCTATCCTCGCCCGCCAGGACCTTGATGTCCGTCGGCGTGGCCGAGACCTCGTGCCCCATGCTCCGCATGAACCCGCCCATGCCGCCCAGCTGCGTGTTCGAGCAGATGACCAGCCCCTTCGGGTCGATCATCGCCCCGGTGATCTCCGTCTCCGTCTCCGACTCGCCCATGCCGCCCATCTTGAGCTTCAGCACGAACTTGATCGTCACGAAGGCCGCGCCCTTGTCCTTGAGCACCTTCTCGTAGTCGCCCGGCGCCTGCGCCCGGCGCTGCCCGCCCCGGCAGCCACAACTGCCGCAACCACCGCCGCAACCACCCCGCTTCGCAGAAGTCCGCCATCCCAGCTACTCCTTTACCTTCGTCAGGTTCGCCTTGTCCTTGTCCTTGGCTCCCTCGTCACCCGAGGTCGGCTTCCAGTCCGGCTCCACGTACTGAAAGTGCGTCCGCTGGTCCCGCAACACGACGAAAACGATCCGGTCCGGCTGCGCCTTGGTGATCTGCTTCATCGCCTTGCGGTAGCCCTCGATGTCCTTGATCTCATGGCTGCCGATCCGCTGCACCAGGTCGCCCGAGTGCACCCCGCCCAGGCCCACCCACCCGGCCGCCTCCACCTGCGAGACCACCACGCCGTTGACGTCCTCCCCCCAGTGGTTCTCGTCGCGGTCGAAGAACGTCAGCTCCCGCACGCTCAACTCGAAGTCCCGGTTCTGGTCCCGCAACGCCTCGTCCGGCGTGATCCGCGTCCGCTCCAGGTCCACGCTCACCTCGGCCGGCTTGCCGTCCCGCAGGACCCCCAGCTTCGCCGGGTCCCCGATCTTGAGCTCCTCACCTGCCGCGCCAGCATCCCCGCGTCCTGCATCCCCCGCGGCCGCACTTCATCGCCGTTGAGGCCCACGATGATGTCCCCGACCTTCAGGTCGCTCACCGCCGCCTGCGTCTTCGGGTAGATCCGCGTCACCCGGAAGCCCAGCCCCTTGGCGTTGCCCAGCTTCTCAGCCAGGTCCTTCAGCACCGGCTGCGTGTCAATGCCGATCCACGCCTTGGCCACCTCCCGCGGCGGGTCCTCCTCGTCCTTCGCCTTGGGCTTGATCAGCGTCACGTTGTTCTTGCCGCTGCGGTCGAACTCCACCAGGATCAACTTCGCCGGCGGCTCCAGGCCGCTGATCCTCTCATACACCTTGATGCAGCTCGTCCAGGCTCTTGATCTTCTGCCCGTCGATCAACCGCACGACGTCCCCGCCGGCCAAGGCCGGCTCCGCTAGCGCCGCTGGCCCCCCTTCCCGCACGCCCGAGATCATCACGCCTTCCGTGCTGTCCAGGTGATGATCGAACGCCATCTTGTCGGTGATCTCCATCCCGGTAAGGCCCCACAGCCGCAACGCCACCTCCTTGCCGCGGTCCTTTTGCATCTTCGCCGTCTGGATCGTCGTCTCCAGCACCTTCCCGTCCCGCTCGTACTTCACCTTCACGCTCGACCCGATCGGCGTCTCCGAGATCCGCTTGGCCAGCGGCGGCACCTCCTCCGGAAACCGCACCGTCACCGCCTGCCCGTCCACCTCCAGGATCACGTCGCCCGCCCGGATGCCCGCCTTGTACGCCGGCTCGTCCTTGACCACGCTGTTGACCAGCACGCCCTTGTCCAGCCCGGTCTTTTCGATCGGTTTGAGGCTCACGCCGATGTAGCTGCGCCGCACCTCGCCCCGCAGGATCAGCTCATCCACCACCTTCCGCGCCAGGTTGCTCGGGATCGCAAAGCCCAGCCCGCTCCCCCCGCCCAGCTCGTTCACCCCGACGATCTGCCCGTTCAGGTTCACCAGCGGCCCGCCGCTGTTGCCCGGGTTAATCGCCGCGTCATGCTGGATCCACTGGGTGAACAGACCCGTCCGCTGCCCGCCCTCCAGCTGCATGTCCTCGCCCTCTTCGCCCAGCATCCCGCCCGCGAACACCCGCTTCGGGTTCGACACGATCCCCAGCGTCACCGACCGCGACAGGGCGAACGGCGAGCCCATCGCCATCACGTAGTCCCCGATCTCCAACTCATCCGAATTGCCGAACGACGCCACCGGCAGCGCCTCCTTGCTCTTGCGGTCCGACAGATGCATCTTCAGCACGGCCAGGTCCGTCAGCGGGTCCTCGCCCACCAGCGTGGCAGGGATCTCCTCCTCGTTGGCCAGCGTGCACCGGAACCGCGTGCCGTCGTTGGTCACGTGCTGGTTGGTCACCACGTAGCCGTCCTTGGAGATAATCGTGCCGCTGCCCACGGCCCGGTTCTTGTGCTCCTTGCCGCCGTAGTAGTCCACCGTCACCACGTGGATGTTCACCAGGGCCGGAAACACCCGGTCCCGGCTCTGCGCCACCACCGTGCGCAGGTTCATCCGCAGGTGATCCACCTCCGCCGGGCTCACCGAGCCGCCCTTGAGCGACCCGCCGCACCCGCCACCCGCCCCGCCGATCACCAACGCCAAGGCCGCCATCACCATCCGACCGACCGGCCCGCTAGGACGCAACACAGCCACTGCCATGGGTAACTCCTCTGCCAGGGGAAAATCCCCGCCTTGCCGCGGGATTCCCTCGTCCGCCCGCCCCGCCGTGCCTCTACATCGGCATACAGCGGGGCAAGCTAGCACAGTTTCCCCGACAGCCACCACAATCGCAAGCCCCGCGTCCGAAATCCCCCGAGACGATCTGTGTCGGCTGTGAGAGGTCCTTCCGAAATGGCGCTGAGCCGGCAAGCGTCCCGCCAACGGCCTGGAGGAGCGGACGGAGCCCTGAAGTCTCCTTCACACGCTCCCTTGGGGCCGTTGGCGGCTCTTGCAGTTTCTGTCTTTGCTGTTCTTGTGCTTCTTGCGCCTCTTCGCGGCTTGAGTTGTTGTTGCCGGGTGCCACCCGCGTCTTCTGCGGGCGTGCTTCGGTTCCGGGCTACGCCCGCGCTGTGCCTCTTCGCCGGGTGCCACTGGCAGCTCGCCTGCCAGTGCTCCTTCTTCATTCTGTGCCCACCCGCGTGGTCTGCGGATGCTGTCGCCGTTGCTGTTCCCGTCGTCACTGTTGGCAACCCGCAGATCAACCTCCCCCCTGCTATCTCACCCACCCCCGACTCCCCGCTTCCCCGGCTTCACCACGGCCTGCCCCAGGTCCACCGTCTCGCCCGGCTGGACCGTGAAGTCCTTCGCCAACGTACCCGGCTGATCTGCGATCACCCACCAGATCCGGAACGTCGCCCCCGGAATCAGCGTCGGATACGTCGCCCGCCCGTCGCCATCCAGCCGCAGATCCTTGTATCGCCTCCAGTCGACATTCGCGTAGCACCACTCCTTGGCCTGCCATTCCGTATCGCCGCGGTAGATCGGCCCGCTATACCCCGGCGCCGCAACCATCTTCAGCCACAGCGGCACATCCAGGTCCTTCAGGTCCTTGTTCTGGACCGGTCTGCCGTTGACATACGTGAACCGCACCGTCGCCGCCCCGCACGCCTGCAGTCTGCACCGTCACCGGCTGCGCCACTTTCGGGTCCAGTTCCAACATCGCCCCCCACTGGTCCTCGGGGTCGGCAAAGTAGATCGTTTCCGGCTTCTCCGGGTCCATCCCCGGCAGCGCAAACTGCCCGCCCTGGATCGGGAACGACGTTGCGCTGCCGTAGTGCCACGAGTCCCCTAAATAGCACTCCTTCATGACCGCCCCGTACGCGACCGCCTGGCCCTCCGGCCCGAGTACCCGCCCCTGCAGCGTCACCCCCCGCCGCACCTTCACCGTCACCGGCAGCTCTTTCTGCTCAGCCTTCAGGTCCAGCAGGACAAACCCATCCGGATACTCCCGCCATCCCCCCGGAACGCCGTTTCGCAACTCTCCGCTGCTGACCTGCTGCGGAATGAACTCCGGGTTCGACGCCCCCACCTTCAGCCCGCACCGCCCCGGCGGCACCGTCATCGTGAACCGCCCGTCGGCGTCCGTTCTCGCCCGTACCTGCCCCAGGTCCTCCCGATCCTGCCCCACCCAGAACACCTCCGCCCCAGCCACCGGCTCGCCGCTGGCCTCCTCCACCACGCGCCGCGCAGCGTCGTCCCCTTCGGCACCGCCATCCGCTGGACCGACTGCTTGGTCCTTCCCATCCAGTAGGGAACCAGTTCGTAACTCGCGTCCCCCGGCACATCCACCCGGACCGTCAGCCCCACGTATCCTTGGTACGGGTACACCCGGAACCGCCCCTGCCCATCTGTCCGCGCCTCCACGATCCCCATGTAGTGCGACTCGAAGTCCTTGCCGTGGCACATCACCGTCACCGCCGCGTTCGCCACCGGCCGCCCGCCATCCTCGAAGACCACCTGGCCATCCAGCGGCTTCCGCCGCGAAAGCACCTGCGCCGGCACCTCCCCGTCGCCGGCATTGAAGCCCCACACCGTCGGGGCAAAGCGAGCGTCTTCCGTCCGCAGCCCGACGTGCGCGCCCCGAGCCACGCCCCGGATCGTGAACCGCCCCTGCTCGTCGCTGACAACCGCAGCCGGCCGGGCGAACTCCTGCCCCGCAGGGTACCGGGCCGAGCGGGACTGCTCCCCGTCCGCGTCTCGCCAGTATCCCCGCAAGCCGATCGCCGCACCGACCACCGGGTTGCCATCCGCGTCCGTCACCCGCCCCGCAACCGGCTCTTCCACCTCCAGCCGCAGCACCGCGTTGTACCTGTCCCGCGTCTGGCCCGGCTGGTCATACTTGCTGGTCGGCAGGAAGAACTCCCGGCAGGCGATCGCATAGCCCGGCTCGTAGGCGAACACGCTCAAACTGACATCCTCCGGCCACGCAACCGACCGACCGACCAGCTGGAAGTTGCCCTGCCCGTCCGTCTGTCCCTGCGCAAATGGCAGGTACGGCTCTGGAAGCATCCACCAGGTCATGCCCGTTACCGCCGCCGCCACCGGCACACCCGCCACCGGCACGCCCGCCGAGTCGATCACCTGCCCCGTAATCACCGTCTGCCCCACCGGATTCTGCGCCATCGCAGTCCCCCCCGCACCGCCCGCCGCCCCTCCCTGTCTCCCCCTCTCCTCGTCTGCTGTCCCTGAACCCTGAACCCCGAACCCTGAACCCTCCCGCCGCTGGCCGTCCCCTGTAGCCTGTCCCCCATCCCCTGCCGTTGCCCCTTGTCTCCTTGTCTCCGTGTCTCCTTGTCTGCCGTCTCCCGCCCCCGGCAGCACCAGCAACACCGCCGCAACCAGGATCGCCCAGCACCACACCGGCGTCCGCCGGTGGAACTGCCCCCGCGCACTGCATGATGTCCTCCAGTCGTTGTCGGGTCACCGCCCTGGATCGAATCCCCGGAAACCCCGGCAGCACGTCCTGGCTGTGCTGCAGCCTCCAGCACGTCCACCAAACACCGCGCATACGTCGCCGGCTGGCACCCCAGTCCCGCCACCACCTCCTCGTCGCAGCACCGCTCCACCTCCCGCGACGCCTGCCGGTTCGCCCACCACACCAGCGGGTGGAACCACAGCACCAGCTGCGCCGCCGACTGCAGCAGCCCGAACAGCACGTCCCGCCGACGGACATGGATCAGCTCATGCGCCAGGATCGGCCGGACACCCTCGGCATCCCGCCCGGCCAACACCGCCTGCGGCAGGATCACCACCGGCCGCAGCAGCCCCGCCGTCGCCGGCCCGATCGGCGCCGCCGTCACCGCCAATCGCACCCGCCGCCGCAGGCCCAACTCCCCGCTCATCTCCTCGACCAGCACCTCCAGCCACGCCGGCGCCGCCGCCGGCTGGCTCTTCACCCGCCGCCGGCACCGCACCACCTGCAGCACGACCAGCCCCGCCAGCAGCCCTGCCCCCGCCAGCCATCCCGCCACCATCGTCTCCGCAGCCGAAATGGACCACCCATCTCTCACAACCGGCTCAACCGGTTCAAGCGGTTCCGCCGCGACAGGACTCACAGCGCGGATCTCGCCCGGCTGACGAACCGGCGCAACCATGCCCAGCCCCACCCGCCCGCCCGCCGGCGCCACCGCCGGGGACGGCATCTCCGCCACCGGCGCCACGACCGCCACCGGCCTCTCGACCACCACAGGCCGCCCCTGCACCCACGTGAACACCCCCGTCGGGCTCGACCACAGTGGCGGCGTCAGGCACTTGAGCACCACCAGCATCCACAGGACGTACGCCAGGTGCGGCCGCCGCCGGCACCCCAACCACGTCGCCAGCCCCACAGCCACCACCAGCGCCGCCACCTGCCAGCACTGCGTCCAGGCCAGTTGCAGCAGATCACTGTGGGCGTTCATGGTCTTGCCCCTCCAGCTGGTCCAGCATTTTGCGGAGCTGATCGATCTCCTCGCGGTTGACCCCCCGATCGCGAACCAGGTACCGCATCAACGGCAGCGCCTCGCCCCCGAACAGCCGGTTCACCAGGTCGTCAATCGTCTCGCGGATCACCGTCTGAGGCTGCACCCTCGGACTGTAGTACTTGGTCTTCCCCTCCTTCCAGCCGCGGATGTACCCCTTGGCCTCCAGCCGCCTCAGGTAGGTCTGCACCGTGGCGAAATCAACCTGCCGGTCGTTGGGATAGGCCTCGAAGACCTGTCGGGGCGTGGCTTCTTTGAGCTGCCACAGCACCCTCACCACTTCCATCTCGCCCTTGGACAGAGCCCGCTTGGAAGGCATGTTCGCACTCTCAAGTACATCTGTACCTGATTATGACGTACACTTGTACCTGTGTCAAGCACAAAGATGGAAATCGTTAGCCGTCAGCGGTCAGCCGTCAGCCGTCAGCGGCAAGCGGTTGGCATCCCGCAATCAGCCTGGCGCCTGGTGTCCAGAGGCGGTTGCAGATTCGTACTGCCTCCGTTTACCATCACGGCGTCTGCTTTCATATCGGCGCCCGCAGGTCAGGAGGATGTTAGGATGGGACGCGAGAACTTCGAGAAGCTGCACGTCTACCAGTTGGCGGAACAGTTAGGTGATGAGGTCTGGCGGATCGTGGCAACATGGCAACACTTCGCCCGCAACACGGTCGGGATGCAACTGGTGGACGCGGCCGACAGTGTGGCCAGTAACATCGCCGAGGGAACGGGCCGCGGCACGCACAAGGACAATCGCCGGTTTGTCACCATCGCACGCGGATCGCTTCACGAGACCATCCACTGGCTGCGCCGGGCGTACCTGCGGGGCCTTCTCAAGCCCGAGCAGGTCGGGCGTCTCAAGGCACTCACGACCGATCTCGCCCCCCGACTCAACGCCTACTTGAAGTCGATCGGGAAGCGTCGCCCCCCATCCGAGACTGACAGTTCCTCGACCACCCAAGGCAAGTCATAGGCTGCACATAACATCCGGCCGTTGGCTGCTGACTGCTGACCGCTGACTGCCGACCCCGCGGCGCTACCGCTCCATCCCCGGAAACAGCTCCCTCATCTTCCCCGCAATATCCGCGCTCCGCATCAGCGTTTCCCCGATCAGGATCCCCCTGGCCCCCACCCGCATCATCCGCTCCACGTCAGCCCGCGTCCGGATGCCGCTCTCAGCGATGAACATGTTGGGCTCTTCGAGGATATCCGCGATCCGCCCTGTCGTACCCAGGTCCGTCGTCTGCGTCTTCAGGTTACGGTTGTTGATTCCCAGGATGCTGTAACGCTCGTGCGGGAACCCCACCACACTGCGGATCTTCATCACCGTGTCCGCCTCGTGTACCTCGATGATGCTCGTCAGGTACAGGCTCGCCAGCCAGGATCAGCATGTCCAGCAGCTCCCGCGGATTCAGCGCATCGGCGATCAGCAAAATGGCGTCCGCCCCAGCCAGCCGACTCTCGTAGATCTGGTACTCGTCGACGATGAAATCCTTGCGAAGGACCGGGATCGGCACCGCCTCCCGCACCTGCCGCACGTACTCCAGCCGCCCGTCAAAATACCGCCCGTCCGTAAGGACCGATAATGCGCTCGCCCCATTCTCGTGGTAGACCTTCGCGATCCGCACCGGGTCGAAGTCCTCGCGGATCAGACCAGCCGACGGACTCCGCTTCTTGATCTCCGCGATAATATGGATGCCACGGGGAGGCTTGGCCGCGATGGCCGCGTAGAAGTTCCGAGGCTTGGGCAGGTCGCGGACGGCCCGCTTCAGGTCATCCAGCGGGGTGCGGACCTTCGCCTCCGCCACCTCCTGCCTCTTGGTCTCCAGAATCCGGTCCAGGATGTTCGTCTGGCTGGACACAAATCGCCTCCCTACACACCGTACAGTGTCCCTACGGCACCTGCTGCAAAGAGTCTAGCAGCCCACCCCGTACGGTCAATCCATCGCACCCGGCAGCGCCTCGCCCCCATAGTCGCAACTCCCTGCCGTTGCCGTTGTTGTTTCCTGAACCCTGAACCCTGAACCCTGAACCCCGAACCCCGAACCCCGAACCCTATCCCCTACCGTCCCTCTTGACGCCCGCGCCGTTCCGGCGAAAGTGTCCCGCATGCAACCACAGGCCCTCGCCGACACAATCAATCACCTGCAGATCATCGCCGGACTCATCCTCCTGGCCGTGCTCCTGTTGTTCTTCCACCGCACCGGCTGGCTCCGCGACGCATTCACCTTCCCCCCGCCGCCGCCCAGCAGCCTGACCGGTTCGCACCTGCTGCTCATCCTGCTCGTATACATGCTCATCAACGGAACCGCCCTCCTGACGTTCCGGTCGCTCGGCCAGAGCCCGGCCCCCGCTAACCCCGCTGGCATTTCCGCTACGCAAACCGCCCCTGCCAACACCCAGCCCGCTCAAGCCACACAGACAGCCCCCGCTGCCGCCCTCGCGACGACCCGACCCGCCAACCCGCTGGCCGCGGCTGCCACCATCGCCGCCCCCGCCGTCGCGGATATCGTCTTGATCGCCACGATGCTCTATATCGCCAGTCGCACCTTCTCCGGCGGACTGGCCGGCTTCGGCCTGCGGGTGAACCACCTCGGCCGCGACCTCCTCTGGGCCATCGTCGGCTACCTCGCCTTCTGGCCGATCTGCGTGGGCATCGCCGAGGCTGTCACCTGGCTGCTGCACGTACTGGCGCCTACGTACCACCCCCCGGAGCACCCGGTCCTGACCTTCCTGGAAGACCCCAGCCTCTCCCCCATCTGGCGCCTCTTGCCCTGGGTCCTGGCCGGCCTGGTCGCCCCCTTCTTCGAGGAAGTCTTCTTCCGCGGCCTGCTGCTCACGTGGTTTCGCGGCGCGGGCCGCTCGAACTGGCTGGCCATCGCCTTCACCGGCGTGGCCTTCGGCCTGATCCACCAGCCCCAGTGGCAACTCGTCCCCGCCCTGGCCCTCCTGGGCATCTTCCTGGGGTATCTCTACATCCGCACCGGTTCCCTGACTCTCGTCGTCTTCTTCCACATGATCTTCAACCTCCGCACCCTGGCCCTGACCGCCCTGTCCGGCCAGTCCGGCCCATAGCGCAGCCGCGTTGAACCGGAGCCCCCCGCCGTGTAGGATGACGTTTTCGGACATCGCGGCGCCGTGAGACTCGACGGAGCCGGCGGAGCACAGTCTGTCCTGCGACACGTGGACCCTTTTTCTCACGAAGGATGCGAGCCTATGGCGTTTCTCCCGGTCGACGAACAGATGAAGGTCCTCCTGCGGGGCTGCGAGGCCCTCTACACCGAACAGGAACTCCGCGCGCAAGATCGAACGCTCCGCCAAGACCGGCCAGCCCCTGCGGATCAAACTCGGCCTGGACCCCAGCGCCCCCGATATCCACCTCGGCCACAGCGTCGTCCTCCGCAAGCTCCGCCAGTTCCAGGACCTCGGCCACAAGGCGGTCCTGATCGTCGGCGACTACACCGCGATGATCGGCGACCCCACCGGCAAGAACAAGACCCGGCCCATGCTCACCCCCGACCAGGTCGAGGTCAACGCCCAGACCTACTTCAACCAGGCCGGCAAGATCCTCAAGATGGACGCCTCCGCCATCGAGGTCGTCCGCAACTCCTCCTTGCTCGGACCCATGACCCTCGCCGATGCCCTCAAGATGGCCTCTAGAATGACCGTCGCCCGCATGCTCGAACGCGACACCTTCGAGAAACGCTACAAGGCCGGCATCGAGATCTACCTCCACGAGTTCATGTATCCCCTCCTTCAGGGCACCGATTCCGTCTTCGTCCGGGCCGACCTCGAACTCGGCGGCACCGACCAGACCTTCAACAACCTGGTCGGCCGCGACCTCCAGAAGGAGGCCGGCCAGGAACCCCAGTGCGTCATGATCATGCCGATCCTCACGGGCCTGGACGGCACACAGAAAATGAGTAAATCGCTGGGCAACTACGTCGGCCTGACCGACAGCGCCAAGGACATGTTCGGCAAGACCATGTCCATCCCCGATACCCTGATGAAGCAATGGTTCACGCTCCTGACCCCCCGCCCGGCTGAGGAGATCGCCGTCCTCTGCGACCCCAACCAAACCCACCCGCGCAAGGCCAAGGAACTCCTCGCCAAGGATATCGTCGCCGCCTACCATGGCCCAGCTGCCGCCGACGCCGAGGCCGAGCAGTTCGTCAAGGTCTTCAAGGAAGGCGCCCTGCGGGCCGACATGCCGGAGGTGACGGTCCCCGCTGGCCAGCTCGACAACGGCAAGATCTGGATCGCCAAGCTGCTCCACCTGGTCTGCTTCGCCCAGTCCAGCAGCGACGGCAAGCGTGCCGTCCAGGGCGGCGGCGTGGTCATCGACGAGCAGAAAGTCACCGACCCCAACGCCCAGATCGAGGTCAAGGACGGCATGGTCGTCCAGGTCGGCAAACGCCGCATGGCGAAACTCAAGATCGGGTAACATGACCGACCCTGACCCCGAACCGACCCTAGGCCGCCTCCCGCGTCTGACCGATCCCCAGCGCTACACGGGCCTCTACGTCATCGACTTCGGCGACGCCCTCTCCGTAGGGTAAGAGAAGTCCTCTACAGTGCCGCGGGCACGACCGACAGTAGCCCGGGAGTTCACTCCTGGCGCCCCTCCGCACCCTCACCTGACAGGCTGTTCCCGCACATGCTGTTGGCCTTCTTCGCGACCGGCATGTCTTGGCTGTCCGGTCCCCGGCTGCCTGGCAGCCGAAGTCGTAGCCTTGGTTGTTCCTGAACCCTGAACCCTGAACCCCGGCCCTGAACCCTGAACCCTCTGTCCCTCCAGCCCAGTCACGAGTATACTTCCATGCACAAAAGACTGATGAGGAGAGACGACCCATGCCCAAGACCTACAACTTCGGCATCATCGGCGCCGGCTTCATCGGCGACTTCCACGCCCAGGCCATCCAGCAACTGCCCAACGCCAAACTCGTCGCCGCCTGCACCGCTCCGACAAGAGCGTCGCCAAGTTCGCCGAGAAGTTCCCCGGCTGCAAAATGTACCGCGACTTCAACGACATGTTGAAGGACCCAGCCGTCGACATCGTCACCATCGCCAGCCCCAGCGGCTCGCACATGGAACCCGCCGTCGCCGCCGCCCGCGCCGGCAAGCACGTCATCGTCGAAAAACCCATCGAGATCACCCTCGACCGCATCGACCGCATCCTCGAAGCCCACGACAAGGCCGGTACGAAGATCGGCGGGATCTTCAATGGCCGCTTCACCGAAACCGCCCAGATCTTCAAGAAGGCCGTCACCCAGAATCGGTTTGGCCGCCTCACCTTCGGCATGGCCTATGGCCCCTGGTGGCGCGACCAGTCCTACTACGACGAGGGCGGCTGGAAGGGCACGCAGCAGTACGACGGCGGCGGCGCCCTGATGAACCAGGGCATCCACACCATCGACATGCTCCAGTGGCTCATGGGCCCGGTCAAGTCCGTCCAGGCCTTCGCCGCCACCCTCGCCCACAAGCGCATCGAGGTCGAGGACACCGGCTCAGCCGCCGTCGAATTCGCCAGCGGCGCCCTCGGCACCATCGCCTGCACCACCAGCATGTGGCCGGGCCACTTCCGCATCGTCGAGGTGGCCGGCGACGAGGGCTCCGTCGCCATGGCCGACACCGCCTTCTTCTTCTGGAAGTTCAAGAATGAGACCCCCGAGGATGAGAAGATCCGCAAGGAGCGGGTCGCCTTCCCCGCTGTCTCCACTGGCGCCAGCAGCCCCGGCGCCGGCCTTTCCTGCGAGGGCCACCGCCGCAACTTCGCCGAGTTCCTCGACGCCCTCGAGCATAACCGCCCCCCCCTCATCGACGGCCAGGAGGCCCGCAAGGGCGTCGAGATCATCCTGGCCATCTACGAGTCCGCCCGCCGTCGCAAGGCGGTCGATCTGCCGCTAGAATAAGACTATGACCGATACACCCGTACCCATGCACAAGCTGCCCTTGGTCGCCATCGTTGGCCGCCCCAACGTCGGCAAGAGTTCGCTGCTGAACGTCCTGGCCCGCCGCCGCATCAGCATCGTCGACCCCACCGCCGGCACCACCCGCGACCGCGTCAGCACGGTCGTCGAGCACCGCGACGCCTGGTTCGAACTCGTCGATACCGGCGGCCTGGGCATCGAGGACTCCGACCGCCTCACCGACCACGTCGAGCAGCAAATCCGCTACGCCGTCGCCGAGGCCACCGTCATCCTCTTCATCGTCGACGGCCAGGCGGGCGTCCAGCCCCTCGACGTCCAGGTCGCCGAGATGCTCCGCCGGATCGACAAGCCCGTCATCCTGGTGGCCAACAAGTCCGACAACCCGAAAATGGACACGCTACTCGGCGAGTTCTACTCCCTGGGCTTCGGCGACCCCCAGCCGACCTCCGCCGCCCACAAACGCGGCATCGAGGAACTCCTCGACCGCCTCATGGAGCACATCGGCTACAGCGAGGCCGCCCCGACCGAGCCCGTCATGCGCCTCGCCGTCGTCGGCAAACGCAACGTCGGCAAGAGCACCTTCATCAACGCCCTGGCCGGCCAGGAGCGCGTCATCGTCAGCGAGGTCCCCGGCACCACCCGCGACAGCATCGACGTCCGCTTCGAGCGCGATGGCCAGACCTTCGTCGCCATCGACACCGCCGGCGTCCGCAAAAAGGGCAAGTTCGACAGCGACATCGAGTTCTACTCCTTCAGCCGCGCCCAGTGGTCCATCCGCCGCGCCAACGTCGCCCTGCTGTTCATCGACGCTGGCCAACCGATCACCGATGTCGACAAGAAGCTCGCCCGCTACATCGCCGACCTCTACAAGCCCGTCATCATCGTGGTCAGCAAATGGGACCTCGCCGAGGCCAAGGCCAAGGACGATCCCGACGAGTACCGCAAGTACCTGGGCCGAACGCTCCCCGGCATCGAGTACGCCCCCATCGCCCTGACCGCCGCCAAGGACAGCCGCGGCGTCTGGGAGGTGGTCGATCTCGCCCTGGAGCTCTTCCGCCAGAGCCAGGTCCGCGTCGGCACAGCCGAACTCAACAAGGCCCTCCGCGACGCCGTCGAGGCCCGCCAGCCCATGGGCTCCGGCAGCGGCAAGATGCCCAAGTTCTATTACCTCTCCCAGGTGGCCGTCCAGCCGCCCACCATCGTCGCCTTCGTCAACGACCCCGGCCTGCTGGCCGAGGACTACCGTCGCTTCATGCTCAACCGCCTCCGCGAGGTTTTGCCATACGGCGAGGTGCCCATTAGACTGTTCTTCCGGTCGCATCACCGGGATTCGAAGTCGGAGTAACTGACATGGCGATCGAATTTCACTGCAATTTCTGCGGCAAGCTGGTCAAGGCCCCCGACGAGGCCGGCGGCAAGAAGGGCAAGTGCCCGGCCTGCCAGAATGTCCTCTACGTGCCCATGCCCGAAGGCGCAGTCGACGAGTTCGACCTGGCCCCCGTCGACGAGCAGGAGGAGAAGAAGCGCCGCCAAATGGAGGAGCAGGCCCGGGCCGCCGAACGAGCCCTGCTCAAGGAGAAGAACCTCCCGCCCGAAGGAGCCGCCGCCACCCGCTCCCGGTCCGGCGGCCGCCCCGCCGCCCCACCTCCGCCCCCGCCAGCCTCCGCCCCCGAAACACCCGATGACATCGAGTTCCTCGTCATCGAATGGGTCCGCTCGATGGCCGACGGCGACCTCGGCGACGCCGACCGTTCCATGATGCAGCTGCAGAAGAGCCGCGGACCGGCCAGACAGGCCGTCGAGAAGATCGCCATCTCCGAGCCGCCCCCCGCCAGCCTGGAAAACGTCCCCCGCCCGGTCCTGAACCGCTACTTCAAGATGCTGCGGGACCAGCTGTAGCCCTGGGCAGAATTGTACGCCCGGGCCAGGGCGTAACGCGTACTGAGTTCGCGCTTCAGCGGGTCTTCGCTGTTGCCGTCGCTGTTGCTGTCATTCCGAACCCCCTCAAGGAGTCGGCAGGGGGAAAAGACGCAGGCGGGGGTGAGGAATCTTGCCGTTGCAGGCGCTAGATCATCGTCGGCAGCAATTCGTCGCCGGCAAACGTCCCCCTCAGAGGCACGTCCTTTCCCCATCAACAACGAGATTCCTCGGGTCTGGAAGGTGTGATCTGCGCAGAAGCCCTCACATGACCCTCGGAATGACACGCTGTGCCCCGCCTTTGCTCCTTGTCTCCTTGTCTCCGTGTCTCCCTGTCTGCCGTCACCCCCGAAACGCCGGGTACCTCCTCGCCGCCGCCACCATCCGCTCGGCCTCCGCCTCCCGCCCGTTCTGACGCAGCAGCTTCGCATACGGCTCCACCTGGTCCCGCACGTACAGCGGCCCGCCCTCCCGGATCATCTGCATCATCGGATCGGGCCGCGCGTCCGGCCGCGTCGCCTGCTGCGCCCACCACTGGCTCAGCAGATGCTCGCACTGGCCGACCACCTCCGGCCGCGCTGCCGCCAGGTCGTTCACCTCGTGCGGGTCGCGCTGCAGATCGTACAGCATCACGTCCGGCCACTCGTGCAGCCCCGCGTGGTACGTCCGGATCATCAGGTGCGAGTCGGTCAACACCGACCTCTGGCAGCTCCACGCCCCGGTGCTCAGAACCAGGTGGTCCCGCCCGGCCACCGCCTCGCCCCGCAGCGCCGCCGCGAACGACCGCCCGTCCCACTGGTCTGATATCCGCGCGTTCAGCAGCTCGCACAGCGTCGGCGCCAGGTCCAGCTGGTACAGCCGGGCGTCGCACGACGTACCCGGGTGCGTCACCCCCGGCCACCGCACGATCATCGAGACGTGGCAGGTGTACTCATCCGCCGTGTGATGGTCGCCGTAGACGTTCAGCTCCCCTGGTTCTCCCCATGGTCGCCGCTGATGAGGATGACCGTCTCGTCGAGCACCCCCTGCTCTTCCAGGACCTCCAGCACCTGCCCGATGTGGTCGTCCATGTAGCGGATGCCGGTGTCGTAGCCGTCGATCCACCGCCTGAAATCGCCCGGGTCCCGGATCTCCCGCGGCTCGCGAGGCCAGCGATGGTCCGGCGTAAAGCCCTGCGGCTCCCGGGCACTCCTCGGCCCGTACCGCTGACGCTGCGCATCGATGATCTCATGCGTCAGCCAGTCCGGACCCGGCTGGCCCTCAAACGGATTGCCATACTCCATCGGCGTGCGGTACGCCCGGTGAGGGTCCCAGTAGTTGATGTGGCAGAACCAGTTGTCCTTGCCCGCATTCGCCCGCAGCCACGGAATCGCGCAGGCGTTGACCTGCGGACCGATCTCCTGCCCGCGCAGCCCCGGGTCGATCACCTGCGAGAACCCCGCGTGGAACCACCACGCCGTGTGCCGGTCCGCGAACGGGCTGATCGTCACCGTCTGAAAACCCTTGTTCTGCAGCGACATCGTCAGCGGCCGAAACGGCCGGTCGATGCTGTGCCCGTTTCCCGGGTACCACATGGCCGCCCCGCTGCCGGTGTGCCCGATCACCCCGCTGCGGATCCCGAGCCGCCCGCTGAACAGCGCCGCCCGCGACGGCAGGCACGGCGTGTCCGACGCGTACACCCGCCGGAAGATCATCCCTTCCTTTGCGACCCGGTCGACGTTCGGGCTCGTGTTCCGCATGTACCCGTAGCAGCCGAGGTGGTCCGGCCGAATACAGTCCATGTCGATGTAGAGGATCCGCATCGTGCTCCCTTTCTCCTTCACAAACGACAACACGCCGCGAGATTGCCCGGGAGATTGCCTCGCGGTTATTATAGACGTATACCTATGTGCACGACAGGCTTGCTTGGAGGTCCCCAATGGCGGTCAAGACACCCGTGGCACTGGTCACCGGCGGCAGTCGCGGCATCGGCCGTGGCATCTGCCTGGAACTCGGCAAGAACGGCTTCCTCGTCGTCGTCAACTACGAGAAGAACCTCGACGCCGCCCAGGAAACCCGCAACCAGACTCGAAAAGGCCGGCAGCCAGGCCGACATCCTTCAGGGCAACGTCTCCGAGCCCTCCCACCGCGACCTGATGATCAACTTCATCCTCGACATCTACGGCCGGATCGACCTCCTGGTCAACAACGCCGGCATCGCCCCCAAGGTCCGCGCCGATGTCCTCGACACCGCCGAGGACTCCTTCGACCACCTGCTGGACGTCAACCTCAAGGGCCCGTTCTTCCTCACGCAGCGCGTGGCTAACACGATGATCGACCTCATCGCCAACAAGACGATTGACCGCGGCGCGATCGTCAACATCTCCAGCATCAGCGCCTACACCGCCAGCACCAACCGCGCCGAGTACTGCATCAGCAAGGCCGGCCTCAGCATGATGACCCAGCTCTTCGCCGCACGCCTCGCCGAGCACAACATCAACGTCTACGAAGTCCGCCCCGGGATCATCGAGACCGACATGACCGCCGCCGTAAAGGAAAAGTACGACAAGCTCATCGCCGGCGGACTGACCCCCATCCGCCGCTGGGGCACCCCCGAGGACGTGGGCCGCGCCGTCGCAGCCATCGCCCGCGGTGACCTGCCCTTCAGCACCGGCGAGACCATCAACGTCGACGGCGGGTTCCACATGAAGACGTTGTAGCAGCCACTTATCAGCGGTCAGTGATCAGTTGCCAGTAGTCAGGAGTCAGCGGTCAGCAGTCATCGGTCAGCGGCCAATGGACCGGCTTTTTCTGACCGCTTCAGCGGCCATCCCGCGCAGCGGGCAAAGGGGCAAGAGCGTCGAATAAAGTGGACCCGGAGCCGATCAAGCAAATCGAGCCAACGAATCCGTTACAGCTGGACTGCTGCCCGGACTGCGGCTACTCGCTGCACGGCCTGCCGGACCGCGGTATGTGTCCGGAGTGCGGCCTGGAGTACGGACCGGACCTGATCATCCTCTATGGCAAGACATCGCAGGGCGTCAGCCTTCGAGCCATCACCTCGGGCAAGACCCTGCCGCCGAGCATCACGCTGGTTCCGCTGGTAGTGCTGGTAGCACTACTGGTCCCCATCGTCCTGTCGTACGGCCTGATCGCGCTGATCCTGCTAGTGCTGGCTGTCTACGGTTGGCTGCTGTGGCGACTCGCGCGGATAGGCGACATGCCAGGGCCGATCAGTTGCGACTGAGTCGGAAGGGATACGGCACGCGGACAGGACGGGGCCCGATACGACTGACGCCCTGGTCGGACCGCATCTGCGCGCGGGTCTTTCCGCTATCGACGGATGGCCCCACGACGACAACCCGCTACTGCTGTCTCATCACGCAAGCCCGATTGCCCGGCATGAACATCCAAGGTCCGCACGAGTTGGAGTTCCTGTTCGAGGCGACCCCGGGGATCGCCGCGAGCATCCAATCGCAGTCTGCGGGACTGGGGCGTACGGGCGCTGTAGCGTGTCACCACCGGGGACCTGGTCACGGCCCCAATTCGCCTCCGTGGCGAACGGCTCTGCCTGCGGAGCCGTCACTAGGGGCGGTTTCGCCTGGCGCGTGTACGGGGTGATTCCCCTCGTGATGGGACAGGAACCACCAGAGGCCGAGTGCCGGGTGCCACTGGCAGCTTGTCGGCCAGTGCCGGGTGCCACGCCTCCAGGCGTCCAGCTGTTCAGGGCGGACACCACCCACCAACACCCATGCAGCTTGCCTGCCTGAGTACATCGTTGCCGCCGTTTGCAGTCCCGCCTTCAGCCCACGGCTCTCTCAAGCACCCAGCCCGAAGCCTCCCCCCAGCCCCGCCACCTCCAGGTGCGCCGTATCGTTGAGCCGTCGGATCACCGGCTTGCCAAACGCATTCTCCGCCAGGACGCTGATCCCGCCGGGTAGCCCCGCAAACGGCGTTCGTTCGGGCAGAACGTCCAGCGGCAACCGCAGCCACCAGGCAACAATGTTGCTGGCCGTACCGCCGTGCGTAACAACGATCGCCACGCACTCGGACGGATGATCTTGGACGACCCGATCCATCGCTGCGCACGTGCGACCGCAGAACTCCCGCCACGTCTCAGCCTGCGCGAACGGCCGCCAGTCAAACAGCGACCAGTTGCGGTTGTCGACGACCCACTCGGGCCCGTCCTCGGTCCGTTCCATCGCGAACCGGCCGTTCCACTCGTGCAGGTCTCCAACCGGCCGCATCTCGGTCCCCAGGCACCGGCTGATGATCGCCGCTGTCTCAGTCGCCCGCTGCATGCAGCTGCTGTAGATGCGGCAGCTATGCCCCGCCAGCCCAACTCGCAGCCGCTCTCCCACGCACAGCGCCTGGCGCTGTCCTTGGTCGGTCAGTCCGTTCCTGCAATCCGGCCAGCGATCCGCCTGCCGATTCACGTGATGTTGCGACTGGCAGTGCTGAACGACGACGAGGGTCTTCATGTCCACCCCGGGCCAATCTACCCCAGTCCGACCGAGACGATGTCCTGCTGCCGCACGATGCCGATCGGCCGATTCTGCTCGTCTGTCACCACCAGCTGCGTGATCACGCTGTCGCGCATCAGCTGCCGGCAGTCGATCAGCGGCATGTCCGCGCCGATCGTGGAGCGCTTGACCTTGATCTCCCCTGTCTCGCGGCGGCTCAGGCGGAACGCCTCGGCCGCGGACAAGCTTCATCGGGTCCGGGCAGCGCCGCACCAGCCGGCGCAGGTCCCCGTCGGTGAAGACCCCCAGGAACGTCCCCTCCGGCTCCACGATACACGCCAGCCCCAGCGACTTGGCCGTCATCGTCGCCAGCAGCTCCTCCAGGGACTGATCGATCCGCACCACCGGCAGTTCCGCCCCCGTGTGCATCAGGTCGCGGGCCCGCAGCAGCAGCCGCTTGCCGAGGCTGCCCTCCGGGTGGAACCGGGCGAAGTCCTCCGGCTTGAACCCCCGCGCCTCCACCAGCGCCATCGCCAGGGCGTCCCCCAGCGACAGCATCATCGCCGTGCTCGTGGTCGGCGCCAGGTTCATCGGGCAGGCCTCCGGCAGGTCCGGCATCGGTACCACCAGGCTCGCCAGTTCCGCCATCTTGGACCGGGGCGCAGCGGTCACCGCGATGACCGCCCCCCCCAGGTTGCGAAAGTGCAGCACGAAGCGGACGAGCTCGTCCGTATTGCCGCTCTTGGAGAACGCCAGCAGCGCATCGTCCCCCCCCACCAGCCCGATGTCCCCGTGCAGGGCCTCCACCGGGTGCATGTAGGCCGCAGCCGTGCCGGTGCTCGTCAGCGTGGCGGCCACCTTCCGGGCGATCAGCCCGCTCTTGCCCAGCCCTGTAACCACCAGGTGCCCGCGCAGCGACCGGACCAGCTTGACTGCGGCCGCGAAGCACTCGTCGAGCCCCTCGGCCAGGCACTGGAGGCCTTTCGCCTCCTGGGCGATCACCCGCCGGCCCACCGCAATCAGTTCGCGTTCTTCCATCCAGGGGACCTCCGCAGAAGTCCGCATTTTAGACGATCCGCGGCGGCGTGGCCAGACTCCCCGGCGCCCAAAAGAGACGCCGGCGGCTGGGGGAATACCCCAACCGTCGGCGGATGTATGCGTGTGCCCGCCCCGCGGGGCCGAGGCTGGGCCCCGGCCTCAGGCCTTTGCCTGATCGCCGCCGTTGCCGTTGGCGCCCGGCAGGCTCGGCACCACCTGGTTGGCCGTCTCGTCGTAGTCGTAGTACGAGCGGTACATTTCCCTGAAGTAGCCGCCGGCCTGGGTCTCGGCCGCGTTGAGCACGACGCCCAGCACGTGGACCCCGACGCGGTCCAGCGTGTCCCGCAGCCGCCGCAGCACGCCGCGGGTGGTGGCCCCCGCGTGCGAGACGATGATCACGCCATCGACCGCCGCCGCGGCAATCAGGGCGTCCGTCACCAGCAGGGCCGGCGGACCGTCCAGGAACACCTGGTCGTACTGTCCCGAGGCCGCCGACAGGAACGCCTTGAAGTAACTCGAACCGAGCAGTTCGGCCGGGTTGGGCGGGGTCGGCCCGGCGCCCAGTATGTCCAGCGACGGAATGTCCGTGTGGCTGACCAGCTCGCTCAGTTCGCACTGCCCGACCAGCAGGTTCGCCAGGCCCTCCTTCCGCAGCTGCGGAAAGGCGCGATAGAGCGCGGGCCGCCGGAAGTTGCAGTCCACCAGCAGGATCTTGCGGCCGGCCTGGGCGCAGGCTACCGCCAGGTTGATGGCGATGGCCGTCTTGCCCTCCTCGGGCTGCGCGCTGGTCACCAGCACCGTCCGCTGGCGATCCGGCGGACAACTGAACAGCAGGTTCGTCCGCGTCCGCCGGAAGCACTCCGAAACCATCGACCGCGGCGCCAGACGCGTGGCCAGCTCGATGTTGTCGATCCGCACTTCCTCGTCATCGAGCTCCGGCACAATGCCCAGCACCGGCATGGCCGCGTGCCGGACGATGTCTTGCGGCGTGCGCACCGAGGTGTTCGTGAACTCCAGCAGCAGCGCCAGCCCGATGCCCAGCAGCAGCGCCAGCACCGCGCCGACCGGCATGTTGAGCTTCCAGCTCGGCGTGGAGCGCTCCAGGGGCTTGGTCGCCGACTGCAGCCGCGTGATGCGCACCGCCGTCGGGCGGTTGATGACGTAGGTGAGGTCAAAGAGCTTCTTGCGGGAGCTGTCCAAACGTTCCTCGGCCCGCTTCTTCTCGTCCAGCAGGTTATCCAGGTGGGCCCGCTTGCGGTCCATGTCGGTCTGGGCTGCCGAGGCTTCCCGGTACTCTTGGTCGATCTGGTTCACCTGGTCCAGCGCCGTCAGCATGTCCAGCCGCACCCGCTCCATCTGCATGTGCCTGAACTGGCTGGTCTTCTCCAGCCGCTTGGACTCGGCCTCCTGGTCGATGGTCTGCACGCGGCTGTCGATGTCGCGGACCGAGCGGTGCTGGTCCCCGAATCGCTCCAGCAGCGACTTCTTCGCCTCGAGCAACTGCGTGCGGCGCATATTCAGATTGACGATCTGCGGGTCCGACTCCACGGCCGTGATGATCTCCGGTGTCAGGGGAACCTGCTCGACGCCGCCCTTCTGGTAGGCCTCGTACTGGCTCTTGAGCCCCTCCATCTTGGCCTTGGCCTCCGTCCGCATGGCGCCCAGGCGGATGAGCGTGTCCGTCACCACAGACAGCTGCAGCTGATTGAGGATGCCCGGAATCGCCGCCTCGGTCATCTGGTACTGCGCGATGTCGTTGATCTTGTTGGTCAGCTGCTTCTGGGCCTCATTGACCTCCTTCTCCAGCTGCCCAGCTCGTCGCTGAAACGCGCCTTGAGCGAATTGGTCATCCGATCGAAGTAGTGCTCGACCACCGCATTGACGATGATGGGACCGTCCTCGATCTTCCGCGTGTAAAAGGCCACCGCCACGACGTTGCTGTCGCGGACCGGCGATACGCCCAGGTACTCCTGCAGCTCCAGCAGCGCGTCTGTCGGCTCCTGACGCATCTGCTGCTTCCACCAGTACGTGTCGCGGACTCGGTTGTCCTCGATCGTATCCTGTAGCACGCTCAGGCTCTTGATCACCGTCATCTGGTCGCGCTGCGCGATCGGCCTGGTCCTTCACGAACATCGGCGTCTCCCACATCTCGCCGTATGGCTTGTCGACGTTAGTCGACTCGACGTTGATCATGGCCATCGCCAGGTAGCACTCGGCCAGTTCACCATCCACACGTACGTCCCTGCCGCCGCCAGGCCCGTCCCAATCACCCAGCACATGAGGATCAGGACAACCCGCCGCCGGAGGATCCTCAGGAACGTCCTGGGCCGTCAGGCCCGTCGCCGGCGCCCCTCGTTGCGGGGAGACGGCCACCGGCGAGGCCAGCACCGTGTGTTCGCGTACCGTAGCAGGGAGCATGCTCATGCTTGTGTCCTCAGCAACTCATTCGGGTCTACCGGCCTGCGGCCCCGGGCAGACTCGACAACTCCTTCTTCACTCGATCTTGGAACATCTGGGCAATCGGGTCCTGCGGCGCCTTCTCGATCACCTGCTGCGACTGCAGCAGCTCGCACGGGCCTGGTCCGGCTTGCCCTGTTTCTTGTATGCCATCGCCACGTGGTACCGCACCGCGATGTTGTTCGGGTCGATCTGCAACGCCCCCACCAGCGTGCCCACCGCACTGTCCAGGTCGCCCCCCAGGTAGTACACCCAGCCGAGCGTGTCGGCTACGTTCGGGTCGCGCGGCGCAGATCGGCCGCTCGCTTCGCGTACGGCAAGGCTTCCTTGGGCCGGTTCAGGTCCTCGGCCAGGATGTACGCCACGTTGTTGATCCCATCCGGGTCGTCCGGCGCGACCTTCAGCATCTCCTCGAACGCCTTCGCCGCTTGCTCGCGCTTGTTCGCCTGGTACAGCAGCGCGCCGCGCTGCCGCAGGACCATCGCCTTGTCCGAATCGGACGTGGCCTTCGTCAGCAGTTCGGCACTGTACTTCTCAGCCTCGTCCCACTGCTTCCGCTCCCCCAGCATCGCCACCAGCATGTAGCGCACGATGAGGTTGTCCGGATCGGCCGCAATCCGTTCCTTGAGGATCTCCGCGGCCCGCTCCGCGCCAGAGCGCCCGTGACCGCCCGCATCGTCGCCAGGCTGGCTGCCGGGTCCTTGACCGATTCCACGACCGCTTCGTTCAGCAGGGCCTGCCCCTTCTCTTTGTCGCCCCGCAGGTAGTACGCCTCCCCCAGTCGCGCCTTGGCCACCCGCACCCGCGCAGGCCTCGGGCATCGTCTTCTCCACATAATCGATGGCTTCGTTGTAGTGCTTGGCCTCGATCTGCGTCCGCAGCAGATTGTCCACCGGCTCCTGCGCAAAGTTGCTCACCTTGGCGGCCTGCGTGTAGCCGCTGACGGCCACGTCGTACTTGCCCAGCGACTCGCCCAACCGGCCCAGCGTCTGCGGCCACCCCGGGTCCTTCGGCGCCATGTCCATGTACTTGCGGATCAGGACCTCCAGGTCGTCCGTGCGGCCCGCCCGCTGGTACATCGACCCCAGCAGTCGCGCGACCAGCACCGCGTCCGGGTGACTGGTCAGAATCTGGTTCAGCTCCGTGATGGCCTCCTGCGGCTGCCCGTTGCCTTCGTAGGCCTGGGCTAGCGAGGTCCGGTGCTCGTACCCAAAGCCATTGGGCTGCAATTGCTTGGCCATCGTCAGGTCCTGGATGGCCTGGCTCAGCCGATTCGTCGCCATGTAGAGCAGGCCCCGGTGGAAACGCGCCGGCGCGCTGTTGGGCTCGTTCTTGAGGTACTCCGTCAGCGTGCTGATCGCCTCCTCCGACCTGCCCTGCAGCATCAGCAGCGTGCCGCGGAGCAGCTGGTAGACCGATTCCTCCGGGTACGCCTGGTGGAACGCCTCGATCTCCTTGCTGGCATCGTCGAGCTTACGCGACTGCAGCAGCGTTTCGACCAGCTGCTGCCGGATCGTGCTGTCGACGTCCTTGCCCTTCTTCTGGAGCCCCAGCACCTGGCGGTAGCACTTCACCGCGTCGTCGATCCGGCCCGCCTTCCGGTAGAAGCCCGCCAACTCCACGTACCCCCCCGGCTGATCGGAAGTCAGCTTGATCGCGACGTTGTAGGCCTGCTCGGCCTTCTCGACCTGCTGCTGAATCACGTACAGCCGCGCCAGCAGAACGGTGGCGCCGGCCTTCTGGTCGGCATCGACCGCCTCGCAGAGATCCTGCAGGATCTTCTCCGCCTGCGACGCCTGGCCACGCCGCTGCCAGTACGTCGCGGCCACCCAGGCCATCCGGGCGTCCTTGGGCAGCTTTTCTGCGCCTGCTCGATCAACGGGTCCGACTGCTTATACTGCTCCTGCCGCTCCAGCAGCAGGGCCAGACGCGTCATGTTCTCCAGGTCGTTCGGATCGTCCTGCAGGATCTTCTGACGGTTGGCGATCGCCCGCTGCGGGTCCTTCTTCTCGGTCATGTCGGTCCACTGCTCGACCACCCACGAATCGTTCGGCAGGTACTGCACCGCCTTCGACAGGTTTTCCTCGAACACCGCCTGGTCGTTCTCCGTGGACGCGATCTGGGCCAGCCCCTTGTACGCGTCGCCCTTGGCCGGGTTGAGCTCCAGGGCCTTCGACAGGCTCTTTCGCGCCTCCTCCAGGCGGTTCAGCCGAATGCATACGCTGCCCAGCAGCACCCATCCGTCGCTGAAACTCGGGTACTTCACCAGGGCCTGGTCGAGCTCCTCCTGGGCCTTCTGGTAATCCTCGCGCACGATCGCCAGACGCGCCTTGTAGAAGCCGCCGTCGGCCCCGTCAAGACTCTTGCGCGGCTGTGTCGACGTACTTCTGGGCCCGCGCCCAGTCCTTGTTGTTCATGGCCAGCCCGAACTGCATGGCCACCACTTGCTCGTTATCGGGGGTGGCCTTCTCCATCTGGTCCGCGATCTTCTGCGCCTCGCTGAACTTGCTCCGTATCACGTAGAACCCGTACAGCTGCAGGTTCCGGGTCTGTTCATCCGGCTCCGCCTGGATCATCTCCAGAAGCTTCTTGTCCTGCTCTTCCGGGGGCAGGTTCGCCGAAAACGCCAGTTCCATCCGCCGGATGTCGTCGTTCTTCGGCGCCGCGGCCCGCGCGGCCTCGTATACGCTCCGGGCCTCCGCCTCCTTCTTCTGCTGCAGCAGCAGCCGCATCAGCCCGCTCAGCGCCGCCACGTTGGCCGGGTCCGACTTCAGGACGTCCCGGTAGATCGCCTCCGCCTCCTGCGGCTTCTGGTCCAACAACTTCAGGTACGCCTGCTGCATCTGCTCGGACACCGATGTCGGCGCGCCCACCTGCCGGGCCGTCTCTTCGTACTGGGACTTCTGGTTCGTCGCCTTCAATAGCGCCGCCTTTAGCCTGCAGCGCGTCCCGGTTCTTCGGGTCCAGGGCCAGGCACGACTCCAGCCTCGTCAACGCCTCCGACACGTCTCCGATCTGCGCCGCGATGACCGCGGACATGTAGTGCGCCCGCGGATAGTCCGGGGCCATCTCGATGACCGAGTCCAGCATCTTGCGCGCCAGGCCCGGCTGCTTCTGCAGCTGGTACACGCTCCGTCAGCAGCAGGCGGGTCTCTGCGTTCGCGCCGTTGAACCCCTTGTCGGCCTTCTCCAGCGACTTCGTCGCCTCGACGATCCGCCCTCGCAGGCGGTAGATCCGCCCCCACAGCAAGTCCGTGTACGGACTCGCCTGGCCGGCCTCCTTCTCCACCGCCCGCGCATACCCCTCCGCCTTCTTGAGCATCTCCTCGTTCGGCTTGGCCGCGCCCGCCTCCGGAATCGCGATCGTCACCGCCGCGTTGGCGGCCTGCACAGTCATTTGAAGCCGTTCCAGCCGATCCCGGTTGGCCTTGTACGTCCGCAGGATCGGCGGCCGCTTCAACCACTGCTCCGCGATCGCCAGCGACTCCGGCGCACGGCTGGCCATCAGCAGCAACTCCGCACGCTGCAGATGCGCGCGGTAGAAGTCGGGGTGGGCCTGGACCGTCTGCACGAGAAGCTTGTCGGCCGCGTCGTAGTCATGCTTGCGCGTGTAGGCGCTGGCCAGCCACATCGCCGGCTCGGCCGAGTCCTTGCCCAGCTCGAGGGCCTTCTTCAGCTGCTCGATCGCCTCGTCGTAGCTGCGCTCCACCAGGAGCAACTGCCCCAGCATCAGGTAGCCGCCGAAATCCTCCGGCATCCGCTGGATCCGGTCCTGGAAGAACTTCCGGGCCTGCTCGTTCTGATTCTTGCCGACCCAGTAATCGCGGAGTACCTCCTGCACCCGCAGCTCCGTCGGTTTCAGATCCATCGCCTTCTGCAGGTCCGCCACCCCTTCCGTCACCTTCTGCGGCTTGTCCGGCATGTTGATGTAAGCCAGACCCCGACCAAAGCGGCCGACGAAATCGTTCGGCTGGCTCTTGACCACCACCTCGGCATCCGCGGCAACATCTGCCGACGCCTGCGCACTCATCTTCCAGTCGCTCATTTCCAGCAGTTCCAGCCACAAGGCCAGCGAGTGTTGCCGCGCCTCCAGGCAACTCGGGTCCTTGAGCACCGCCTGCTGCCAGAAATTCAGGGCCTCCCGCGAATCCCCCGCGTCCCGGGCCGCGTCCCCGGCCAGCACGACGAACTTCGCATCCTTCGACCGCTGGTACGCCTGCTGGTACAGCGTCACCGCCATGCGAGGATCACCGGTGCGCAGGGCTTCTTCCGCCTTCTTGGCCAGCGGCGCCGGATCCTTGCTCGGGATTGCCCGGACCAGAAGCACTCCGGCCGCAATCGTCACGAACATCACGAAGACCGTCAGCGCCGCTACGGCCGGCTTGTTTACACGTCTTGCCATGTATTTTGACCTCTCGTTGATACGCGGTCCCCGCAGGCACCGCCGAACCACCGCCTATTTCAACTCCTGCTCCCGCGGCCAGTGATCACGCACCAGGACCGGAAGGACCGTACCGAACAGCTCCTGCGCCGCGGCGGCGGCCTGCTTCGGGTCCGGGTTGTTGACCCCCGTCATGCCGCCGGAAAAGGTCACCTCGACCTTGCTGAAAAACAACTTTCGCACCCCGGGACGGTTCAGCCAGAAGCGGATCGTGTTCGTGTTGCAGGCGAAACCGCAGTTGGCGTAGAACGTGTACACCACCGTCTGCTCCTGCACGTCGATCAGGCCCGCTTTGTTGAACACCACCACTTTGCACGGCACATGGACCTTCTCGGCCGTGCCCTCCCCGATCGGAATGTCGAAGCCCGTCTCCCAGGTCGCCTTGGTCGCCCAGTTGGCCCCCAGGTGGCAGCGTTCCGGCGTGTGCGGCACCTGGGTCCGTCCGCCGGTATAGTACGTCACGAACACGTCCACGACCCGCAGCGGATCCGCGCCGCCCCGGCGCGTATCCTGCAACCGCCACTGGATGTACTCTTTGGTCCCAAGGGCCTCCACCATCTCGTCGGTCAGGATCGCCGCCCCGACGAACTCGTACGGCCCCAACTGCGCCTTGTCCAGCTGCGACAGCGACCGGTGCAGCGGCACCGGGTCCTTGTCCAGCATCGTGCCGCGACCCACGAGGAACACCGCCGCCGTCACCCCCGCCAGGATCGCTGCGCACAGCCCGAAGGCTACCCCCTGACTGAGGATCCCCCCGCAATCGGCCCGACCCGTCTGGACGGCGGCTGGATCTGCTGCGCTCATGCCAGCCCCCCTTCCGCTTCGCCGGGCTCCTCGCCCTCCACCATCAGGCTCGATAATGCCCAGTTGGCCACGCCGAACAACGACAGGGCCAACACCATCATGGCCAGCCCCAGCGCCGCATGGGCCCCGCCCATCGCCAGGCTCTTGTATCCGTACACGTGCAGCAGACCTGTGATCGAAACCCGGATGAAGTTGCAGAAGATCGCGATCGGCACGCACAGCATCAGCAGCGCGATGCGGTGCCACACCGGCTTCTCCCGCATCAGGTACGCCATGATCGCGCCCATCGCCAGGAACGCCATCAGCAGCCGCATGCCGCTGCACGCCTCCTCCACGTTCAACTGCCCGCTCTGACCGCCGTGGAAGTAATTGATGACCGTCCCTTCACGCACGGCTTGCACGTCTGGCAGCAGGTTCAGCAGCCCCGTCGACAGCACCGTCACCATGTGCCGCAGCGGCAGCGTCGCGTAGAAGTACTGCACCTCCGGTAGCGGAATGGCAAACAGCAGCAGGAAAATCGCGAACCAGCACACCTTCAGCAGCCCCCACCCCCCCGTCAGCACCACCATCCCCGTCAGCATGATCAGCAGCGAGAACGGCCGCGGGTACCCGATCTGCATCAGGAACGCCATCACATACATCGCCGCCGCAAACAGCATGATCGGCACGCCCGCCAGGCTCGGCCGGATCGGCGTGCCCGCCAGCCTCCCCCGGTTGATGTGCAGAATGTACAGCCCGATCGGCGCGATCAGCCATCCGTGCGTCCAGTCCGGCTGCTCCCACCAGAATGTGCCGCAGCCGATTGATCTCCCCGAAATACGCTGCCCCCGCCAACGCCGCCAGGATCGCCAGCCGTACCCACCCCCCGCCGCTGATGATCTCCGACCACCCCGGCATCCGGCGCCGCCGCACCGACGGCCGCCCCTCCAGTTGTAGGTTACCACTCATGGACTACTCGTCTGCTGAACACCCGGCGCGGCTCCCTGTCGGCCCGCCGGCCGCGATCACCGGAACAACGTGCCAAGCATCGACGCCCGCTTCGCCGCGGCGACCGTCTGCGGATTCTCCTTCGCCGAGTACGTGTCGATGTCCGCGTAGTTCCGGTCGTACACGAACCCGAAGCCGTATGTGATCCGGAACGCGTTCCGGACCGTCGCCATGAACGGCGCCGCCGCGTTCGTACCCACGTTGATCACGTCGTTGGGCTTGATCACCACGTCCGGCTGCACCCCCGCGAAGATCGCATCCAGGTTCAGTCGGATGATCTCCTCCTGGTTGTCGTTGTACCGCCGGATCAACTCGCACCGCTCCGGGATCGCTAGCCTGCGACAGCCCCCCCGCCGCGATGATCGCCTGCCGCACCGTCACCTTGCGGCCCACCAGCTGGAACACCCCCGGCCGGTATACGTTCCCGTTCACGTAGAACTCGCCCACCGGTCCGGGCCATGCGTACACCTTGTCGTTCGCGCGGACCACCACGTTGAACCGCGGATCCCCTCGCAGCAACTCCCGCACCGGAATCCGCAGGATCCGCTGCCGGCTGCTCTCCATCACCGCCGCTGCCCAATCCACTTCCGCCGTCGCCGCTGCCTCCGTCGTCCCGGCCGCCTCCGCGCCCGCAGCCGCATTCGTCGCACCCGCTGTCGCCGGAGCGCTCCCAGCCGCCGGCACCTCCACCCACTGCCCCTCGATGTAGATCGGCCTCCGCAATACTGCCGAACCCTCCGTCGCCGCCGCACTCGCTGGCCCGGGCATCACTTCCTTCAGCTCGGCCTCGCTCGGAACCCCCTGCGTGGCCGGCGATATGATATTCGGGACGCTTGACGTCGTGATAGCCTGCCCGGCAGCCGTGGCAGCCGCCGACTGCGCCTGGCTCGCCTGCGCATCCTTGTAGTCATACGAGCGCAGAACGTAAATGGTTTCGATTCCCGGCTGTACGTCCCGGGCGATGGCCATGGCGTCCAGCAGGCGGAAGTTCGGACGCGGGATCACATATGACCCGGGTGCCAGGAACCCCCCGAGCATCTCGAACGTCTGGTGCCGGCGATCGACGATGACGATCGACACCCGCGGCTCCCGGATGATCTCCGGCTTCAGCAGGTCCACCAGCTGCGTCTCGGCATCCCGCGCCGTCTCGCCCCCGATCTTGATCGACCCCAGAAGGGGAATGCTGATATACCCCGACTCGCTCACCTGCCGATCGAACGTCGACTCCGTCCCCTCCGCCAACAGCTCAAAAATCGTAACGCGAACACTGTCCCCCGGCCCCAGAACGTAGTCCTTGTCGACTCGCCTCCAAGTCGGCCTCTCCCGGTTCGCCTGCCGCTGCGATGTCCAGCGGCTCATCCATGATGCTTACAACGCTCTGGATGTTCTGCGGCACGCTCTGCACCGGAAAACGCCCCACCTGCGAGGGATCCATCAGGCCATTGGCTGGCCACCTCGACATTTGCTGACAGCCCACTCCGAACACACAAGCCCCCAGTAACAGGCCCGCCAGCCTCACTTTGCCGCTTGCCATCTTGCCCTCTCTCGAAATACTGCAACGGCATCCGCGCGACGGCGAACCAACCATGCCGCCTCGGCCATTCGCCTTGGACGGACACCCGTCCAGGACGTACAACCTGCACCGACAGCAGAAGTTAGTTCGCGATTGTAAATCCAACCACGGGTAATCGTCAACACGTTGCGTCCATTTGTAGCCTCGCAAGTGCGACCAATACGCCTGGTTGACCGCTATCCACGCCGTCTTACTAATCGGCTTTCGGTCAAAAGGTATAAAGCAAATGAAGGACGCCTCTTACGCAAAAGATATTCATGCCGCCGGACATACGAAATGTCCCGCTCCCTCGCCTTATGCCCTTAGGCTACCCGTAGATACGACACACGAGGGTATCGGTTCATCCGGACCCGCGCCAGCACTGAAATGCGGCTTCCCGCTCGGCTGCGCGTATTGTGTATCCACGCGCACCCGACTAGCATAACGTCATGAACAGCGATGGTCCCGAAAATGTTAGCATCGGTACTCTGCGAAAGCGCAAAAAAAACCGCCCAGAAATTCCCTGTCCTCACTTGCTACGACGCGCCCACCGCAGCCATCCTCGCCGATGCTGGCGTGGATGTCCTCTTGATTGGCGATAGCTATGGTCAGGTTGTCCTCGGCTTTGACTCCACCCTGCCCGTCACCATCGACATGATGGTCGCCATCTCCGCCGCCGTTCGTCGCGGTGCCCCTAACGCCTTCCTCATCGGCGACATGCCGTATCTGTCTTACCAGGTCAACAACGAGGAGGCCGTCCGCAATGCGGGCCGGCTCCTCATCGAGGGCGGCTGCAACTGTGTCAAGATCGAGGTCGATCGCCGCCTGGCTGATGTCGTGGCCACCCTCTCCCGCGCCAGCATCCCCGTCATGGCGCACCTAGGCCTGCGGCCCCAGTCCATCCAGGAGATCGGCGGCTACAAGATCCAGGGCCGTGATGCCGACGCCGCCGCCCGACTCATCGAGGACGCACGCATCATGGAGCAGGCCGGCGCCGTCGCCCTCCTGCTCGAAGCCGTCACCCCCGAGCCCGCCCGCATCATCACCCAGAACACCCCCCTGCCCGTCATCGGCTGCGGGGCCGGCCCCTACTGCGATGGCCACGTGCTCGTCTTGCAGGACATGCTCGGTTGGCTGCCCGGCCGCGGCCCCAAGTTCGCCAAGCGATATGCCGACATCCGCGGCGTCCTGACCGATGCCGCCAAGGCCTACGCCGACGAGGTCCGCAACGGCGCCTACCCGGCCCCCGAGCATTGCTACGAGATGCAGCCGGATGAGGCCGGCCGCCTCGCCGCCCTCCGCGCCGCCGGCAAGCCGGCTGACACGGCCTGACGCGCCTGCCCCGCACGGCCCACAGTCAGGGGGCTCGCCAGCCGACGCGTGTGATGCTTCAAAGCGAAATCAGAAATGTCCCTATTGTCTATTGTCTGGCCGCCGATCAAACACCCTCCAGCGGGCACTCCGACTCATATCCTGTAACATCTTGCGCCGGACGGTAAACAGTTGCTTCCGAGTCAGCGGCCTTACGACACGATCGGTCCGGACCGGCGATTCGACCTTGCTTGGCCAGAATCATCCGCCAACGCTCCCGAACGGCTCCTTATCCCCTTCCCAAGGGCTCGCTGTAAGATATCTCACCCCAACAGCGACTATTATGGTGGTGGCGTCGAACTGCAGGGTGCACCCTATGGACGATTGGCCGGCGATCGTTACCCAGTACGGGCCGCTCGTGTGGAAGACAGCCTACCGGCTGCTGGCACACCAGGCGGACACGGCGGACTGTTTCCAGGACACGTTTCTCTGCGCCTTGGAAGTGACCCGCCGCCAGGAAGTACGTAACTGGGCCGGCCTGCTGCAGAGGCTGGCTACCAGCCGCGGGCTGGATGCACTTCGCCGCAGGATCCGACGCGAAACGCACCTTGCTGAACCCGCAGACCTGACCGTCTTGTGCGGCTCGGATCCAACGCCGCCAGAGAAGGCTCAGGCCGTTGAACTCGGCGAACAACTGCGCCGAGCGCTGAGCCATTTACCCGGTCCACAGGCAGAGGCCTTCTGCCTGCGGCACCTCAGCGAGATGTCGTATGAACAGGTCGCCAGCCAGATGGGCCAGTCGATCGACGCTGTCGGAGTCTTGCTGCACCGGGGCCGCGCCCGGCTGCGAGAGTTGCTGATGTCGACGTACGGGGATGAGTGCAACCGGAGGTGAACCATGCCCGACTTCAAGCCAGCTATGCCGGATGAGGTGCTCGAAAGAGCCACGGCAGCCCTGCGGGACGTGGCCGTGGTGGATGGGCCGCCGGCCGATCTTGTAACGCAAACCATCGCGGCGCTTCAATCTGTCCAGGTTGCTCCCAGGACGGGCCGCCTGCATGCCCTGACACGGGGGATCATCACCATGAAACCGTTGGCTCGATTGGCCGCTGCCGCCGTTTTTGCCATCGCCGTGGGGGCCGTCCTGTTCTGGGGCCTCGCCCAGCACGGCGTTGCCTTCGCCCAGGTGTTCCAACAAGTAATGAATGTGCGGACCATCCGGTACAAGTGGACTATGACCGTGCCAATGCCGCCGGCCGGCACCCAGACCTTCACGTACGAGTGTACTGTTGCGGATCGCTACCACATGCGCATGGCCGGTCCGAATGGCATCGTGTGCATCTCCGACTTCAGCCAGGGCGCCGGCCGCATGCTGGAGTTGCTCCCGCAGAAGGTCGCTATGTTCGTCGACATCAAGCGCAATGGTGTCGATCCAACCCAGCCTGGCGCCGCAAACCTGCTCGACCAGTGGACGCGTCTCGAAACATCCTCGGCCCAATCCTTGGGCTACAAGGAAATCGACGGCCGGATGGCGGCGGGCTTTAAGGTACATTCGCGGGGCGGTTCCGAGAGCTACCGCAATGAGGTTTGGGTGGACCCTCAGACCCGTCTGCCGGTGCGGATCGAGACGGGTGCCCGTCCCGGCCAGACCCCATACTTCAATAATGTCCTGACCGACTTCGAATGGAACGTACCTGTGGATCCGTCGCTCGTGGATATGACCCCGCCGCCGGGCTACACATTCTTCGACATGCCCATGAACGTGTCCAAGATGACCGAGGCCGATTTGATCGACACGCTTAAGACCGCGGCGGAACTCTGTGGCAATACATTTCCGACTGAATTGACTCAGAAGGCCATAATGCAGGATATCGAGCGTTATCGGAATCATCTTCCAACGTGGACGCAACTGCTGGAAATACTCAGCCTGCCTCGGCGCATGGCCAATATCGGGAGGGGCCTTACCTTCGCCGGTGACCCCAAGAACGGCGATGACTGGCACTATGCCGGGGCCGGTATCTCACTAGGCCAGGCGGACACGCCGATCCTTTGGTACCGGCCCAAAGGGTCGACTACTTACCATGTGGTCTATACCGACCTGACGGTGCGGGATGTAGACCCGGAAAACCTGCCGCAGGTGGAGTCGGTGTCGGTGGAACCCTGGTGGCAACGGGATAACTAGGGACAGTCCCGAATGGCATTTACTTAAGCCTACAGCTTTTCTATAACGGCCATAAGTTGGCGCCGGCAGGCAATGGGGGGCAATGGGGGCATTTCTCATTGTCGGCATCGAAGGCAATGGGGACATTTCTCATTTCGGCATCGAAGCCAATTGGAATAACTACGGACCGGCACCGTCTATTCTCCGCCGTTGTCGCCATCGCAAGCCGTATCGCTGGCGCCATAGTAACTTGGCGCCACGCTGCCGGCAACGTCGCACTGTCCACCGTGGACACCCCTCCCCGCTACCCCCCCCTTCCCACCCCCTCGCCAAGCAATGGGGACATTTCTCATTTCGGCATCGAAGCCAATTGGAATAACTACGGACCGGCACCGTCTATTCTCCGCCGTTGTCGCCATCGCAAGCCGTATCGCTGGCGCCATAGTAACTTGGCGCCACGCTGCCGGCAACGTCGCACTGTCCACCGTGGACACCCCTCCCCGCTACCCCCCCCCTTCCCACCCCCTCGCCAAAGATTTCCCAACTTTTTTTCCGGCCTGCCAACCCCCGGCCCAGCCGCCCCTTGCCGGCCACCCCCGCGCACACGCACGCTCGTAAGTCTCCATTTCACCCCCGGCGGCATGCCACATCGCGCCTATACCTATATGGAGAGGCACTACGAGGGACCGTACGCCTCCCCAAGAGGCGAAAAGATGGGCGAGGCAAGAGAAGTCCTGGGCGATGTACGGAGTTGTTGACTGTTGACCGTTGACCGTTGACGTTGTTCAAGGAGTGTTGTGGTGTCCAAGACGAAGCAGTCCAATAGCGAACTAGACTGTTCTCCGCGAGCCGTTGCGTCCTCAAACCAGACGTCTGTACCGTTCGCTTCGTTCCCTGCAGGGGAGCATACCCGCGGCAGGAGCCGTGGCGACGGTGAGGGTCGTGGTCGTTCACTCGCCCCTCGCCCCTCGTCCCCCGCCCCTGCCGTCCCGCAGGAGGTGGATCGGTGTACTCGATCCCTGTTGGCTCAGGGCTTGCACCCGGATCGCATCTACCGGCTGCTGCAGCTCCGCCAACGCTTCGGCATCAGCGTGCGAACCTTCCGCCTCGAACTCCGGGCGGACGGCTTTGTGCACCGGACCAGCAGGTCTCACGCCGCCCGATGCCAGCCGGACGCAACGGCTCATGGACACCCCTTCTTCGCCCGTTCGTGCTTCTGTTGCTGCCGTTTCTCAGGACTCAGCACTCAGGACTCAGGACTTCGAAGCCCTTTCTTTCCGCTTGACCCAGCGCCTTGCAGTCGCCATCGAAGACGAGGAACTGACGCCCGCGGAACTCAGTCGTCTCGGCAGTTGCTTCGCCCAAAACCAGCAGGCCTTCGCCCGCCTGCAGACCCAGAAGATCGCCCAGAAGCGTTACGCCCATGACCGCATCGCCCAGAAACGAAAGGAGGCCTCCAACAAGAAGCAGGAACCAGGCCTGACCCTCGAAGAACGCGTCCGCCGCATCTACGGCATCGACATGCCCAAGGGCACCCCGTCGAACACCGGGAGGACCAGTCCATGACATGAATCAGCACAATAGCAGCCCACGGGACCATCGGTCCCCGCCCCAATTGCCCGGCCGCCATGGGCTGCCTAGCATTCCTGCGGGCAGGCCGCCGCTGGGGCGGTACCGGTGCGCTGCGGGCGGCGCCGCCGGGTCGCGGCCTGCGGGAATCCCGTCTTATCCTTCTTGGGAGAGCCTTCGTGCCAACCGACCTGGACTCGTTGCGGAGGATCACGCTGCGCAACGCGGTCCACCTGGCACGGGCCGGGCTGCGGCGGGGCCGGCGGGGCATCCGGCTGATCAAGGGGCAGTTCCCGGCGGCGATCTACATCAGGGCGGGCTTCGACACGGGCTTCCTGCGGTACGCGTACTTTCTGGCGGAAAAGCGCGCGGATCGGGTGTAGTGCCGGCTGGTCCGGGGTCGATAATCAAGGCGAGAAGAAGGCAGGCGGACGCCTGCGCCCGCAAAACCTATGGAGGATTCCCATGAAGCGTTTCCTGATGGTGCTGTGCCTGTCCGGCATGACGTACCTGGCTGTCACCACCCCCGTCAGTTGCAACCAGCAGATGTTCAACGCCATGAAGCTGAATGTGCCCGGAGTGCTACGCCCACTACCACGCGTTGACAGGCAAGTAGGCGGGCAGGCAGGCATGGTCCTGCAACGGCGCGGGACCATGCGGGGGATCGCGGGGGCCCTGACGATGGAGTCGCCGGTGGTCAAGCCGGATGTCCTGGTGGCCGGTGGTGGAATTGTTCCTGGAGGACTATGAGGCGGGGGCACCGGCCCGGCGAACCGTCCCGGAACGGCTGTTGGTGCGTACCTGCACAACATTCCAGGGGGAGAACGACCTAACTGCGTTTGCAGAATAGTCTTGCTATTCGAATGCGCCCCGTGATATCCTACGTTTAAGTCCCGCCGGGGTGTGTCCCGGCCGGATCTGTCCATTCGTGAGGGGTACAGGGAGAGCGGCGAGATCCCAGCCCGCGTTGTTCGTTCGGCGCTGAGTCGGTACTGTGCGCCGGAGGTGGTCCGGGGATCGGATGTCCGCTCCTTACAGAAAGGGAGGCTCTGTCATGCTGACGCGGACTCTTGCCGCTTGTCTCGTGGTACTAGTTGTCTCGCCGCTGGTGGCCGACACGACCGTTCTGCACGTTGCCAATCAGTCGTCCGGGTGGCGCGGCGCCTACAACAACAGCACACCCAACAATTACCTCTGGATGGACAGGCTGGCCCACGGCCAACGCCGACGCCGGCATCGCAGGGTTCGACCGGCCTACCATCCAAACCGCCATCAATAATCAAATCGCCGCCTCGGGCGGTTGGAACGCCAAACTCCTGATTACGCAGGTGGACTACACAGGAAACCCGGCGATCCCCAGCACCCTCGGGCCTGTAGCAGGCATCATTCAGGTTGACGCGTCCACGTTCGTCTGGGGCGGGGCCTGGGCCTTCAATGCCGGGTCCGGCAACTGGGCGTACGGCGGCGCCAGCTATGCCAATTTCGTTGCCGCCTACACCGCCAGCGCCGCGGCCGGGAACTCGTTCCTGTTCACCCCGACATCCACCCAGTGGAGCGCCTATACGGATCCCACCATGCCTGATCCAGCCGCCTGGAACATCGCGGTCGACATCCCCGAGGACCTGGTCGTCAGGTATCTCAATAATACCGCCGCCCAGGGTTTCTTCGTCAGCGCCACGATCGCCAGCCCAGGCATAAGCATCTACCAGAACGGCCAGTGGGGTAGCGGGGGCACCGGCGTCGGCGACATGCGGCTGCTGATTGCGGCGCCGCCGACTACCGCGCCGTGGATCAACGCGAGCATCCTGACTTTGATTCGCACGATCGCCCTGACCAGCCCGACCTATAACCAGTCCGTTACGGTTACGAATGCGGGGACGGGCACGTTGAACTGGACAGCCAGCGCTGTGCCCGCGGACACGTGGTGCACGGTTGCCAGTGCCTCCGGGACGGCGGGGCAGTCGTTCCAGATCAACCTGAATGTCACCGGCAAGGCTGCTGGGACCTACACCACCAACGTGACGGTCTCGGCCAGCGGCGCCAACAACACGGTCGTGATCCCGGTCACGGCGATCGTGGTCGCGAATCCTCAGCCGATCATGCAGCTGTCGCCAACGTCGCTGACGTTCACGGCCCGCCCGACTGACACGACGGTACCGCCCTCGCAGTTCTCGCAGGTGAACAACACGGGCCTGGGCACGCTGTCCTGGAGCGCCGCGCAGCAGGCACCCAGCGTCTCGTGGATCACGAGCATCCTGCCGTCGACGGGCGCCAACGGCAGCAAGTTCTACGTCTCGGTGGATCACCGCGGCCTGGCGGCGGGCGTGTACACCAAGAACGTCCTCGTGACCGATCCGAACGCCGCGAACTCGCCGCAGACGCTAACGGTAACCCTGAACGTCCAGGACCAGGATGCCGACATCACCAAGGCCAACAGCTATGACAGTGCATGGGAGGCGGACAAGAACGGCTGGGCCGCCAGCATGTGGCACCTGCGGCTGAACGCCACCGGCAAGACCGATGGCCTCGTCGTGCTGCTGGGTGACTCGATCACGTATGCCAACCCGTTCGGCCAATGGGCCCACTACGGCAGCGGCATGACCACCGCGGACACCACCATCTGCACCTGGATGCACGCCGGCAACTGGGGCGTCGACCCGCCGACGGACAACACGAGCAACAACGGCTGGTACCTGGCCGCCTGCGATGTCACCGGGCGAAACGGTTCCTACACGGCCCGCAGCGGCATCACCGCCGGGCAGTACCTGACCGGTTTCGCGGCCCCGGATCTGCCGGGGATGGACAAGATGTTCACGGCCGGCTTCACCAACCCGGACGGCAAGCAGTACCGCGACGCGATCATGGCGGTGATCCTGCTGGGGACGAATGACATCGGCGGCGGGGATACGGCCGGCCTGACCACCAACCTCGGCTCGATCATTGACAAGCTCGTGGCGGACAAGATCATCCCGATCCTGACGACGCTGCCGCCGCGGGTCGGCTCGGATACCACCGTCGCCAACTTCAACACGGCCATCCGGAACCTCGCCCAGAGCCGCGCGATTCCGCTGATCGACTTCTGGGCCGAGATCACGCGTCGCCGGCCGGGCCAGACCTGGCAGAACACCCTGATCAGCGGCGACGGGGTACACCCAACCGGTTCCGGCCTGTCATACAATTCCAGCAGCAGCCCATACGTTAACAATGGCGAGGCCCTCAGCAACGTCGGCTACCTGCTGCGCGACTGGCTGACCGTCCAGAAGATCGCCGAGGTCAAGGCCAACGCGATCGACATCAAGCCGGGCGACTTCAACGTTGACGGCTCCTGCGACGTGATCGACCTGCTGATCTTCGTGGACACGTTCGGCCTGGTGAAAGGTGATGCCAACTACGACCAGCGGTGCGACCTCAACGGCGACAACAGCGTCGACGTGATCGACCTGCTGACCTTCGTCCCGTACTTCGGGACGTAGCAGGTAGTCGGCTGCCGCACCCTCCGGAAGGACCGGTATGGCGCCGAAGACCTTGTAATGAATGGCAGTCAACACCGCACCCCCGGCGCCCGGCGCTCGGGGGTGTTTGTTTGATGCCGGTTGCAGCGCAACGAACGCATCCAGCCGGTGCCGGCGCGGGCGGCCCTGACGTGTCTGGCGTTGGCAAGACGGCGGCTGACAATGCCATCTGCAACCGGATGCACTCGGCCACGTGGGGCACCGGCAGCAACGACTCGACCAACGGATGGTACCTGGCGGCCTGGAACGTGCCCGGGCGCAACGGGTCGTTCACGGCCCGCTACGGCATTATGGCCGAACAGTACCTCGACGGCACCTACAACCTGCCGAGCATGGACCAGATGTTCACGGCGGGCTTTACCAACCCGGACGGCAAGCAGTATTGCGACGCGATCATGGCGGTCCTATAACGGGGCATACCAAGCTTCGGGACATAGGAGGCGGCCACGCCCGACGGAGAGTAGACTACGACATACCGCCAGCCCGATTCATGTCCTCACGAGGCGGCGGGGATGACAACCACTGACACTTGCCCTACTCGGACCGCCCTAGGGAAGAGGTAGTAGACAGCACCATTCGGCAAGGCCGTCGGCGACTGTAGCGCCTCGCTCATCTGCAAGGCCGTGGCTTGCGACGCCACTGGTGACAGCACGATGGCAGCTCCTGTCACTGTCCTATGATAATATCATGAATTAGCACCATACACTCTTGTGTTTCCAGCCGGACGTGGATAGTCTGGTTATCATGTGGGGTCGAGATGTGCCTGCCGGGGGCTGGAGGAACAGTGATGGTCGCTGGCAGCCATATGCGGGTGGTGCTGGGACTTGTCGCACTGACGGCGGCAGGTATTGACGGCGCTCATGCCGGCACGGTCGATTGGGGCGGAGGCAGCAACCTGGCCTGGAGCGTTCCGGGCTACTGGGCAGGCGGGGTCCGGCCCGGCTTCGGAGACGCAGCCAGGATCCCCTCGGGCACGCCCTGGGCTGACCTTGATCTGGGAGTATCAGCGGTTACGGTGGAGGCGGGCGGGACCCTCAATGCCGGGTCCAACATGCCCTCCTCGTGCACGATCACACTCAACGGGGGCAGGCTGACGATGTGCCCGCCAGCCGACGGGGCCACGGTGGCGGGAGCGGTGCGGCTGGGGGCAGACTCATCTATTGAGAACCAGAGGGGCGACGGCACGCGGGCGCTGGCGATCAGCGGAGTGATCAGTGAGGTCGGCGGGGCGCGGAGGGTCACGTTTCTGGGCTACCCAGCCACTGCCGGGGGTACCTTGCAGGACAGCATCAACCTGAGCGCCACGAACGCCTACTATGGGGGCAGCATCATCCGCGGCCCGACCGTTCGCGCCAACAGTGCCGGGGCGCTAGGGTACGGGACGGTCCTGGTTGACGGCGGCCGATTGGCGCTGAACCTGGCGGGGGCGTACAACTTCGATGTGCTGACGATGACCGGCGGCAGCATCGTGCTGGAGAAGGCGCCGCGGTACCTGACCATGGACCTGCAGGGGGGCGCATTGCGACACAACGGCGGGTCGCTACGGATCGACGGCACAAATGCGGCGTCGATCAGCAACACGGTCGCGATCGTAGCCGGCGGCACGCAGGCGGCTGCGATTTTCACCATCGCTGTCAGCGTCGGCGGGTCCGGCACAGCCGTCCTCAATCCGCTCGATCCGCCGACATGGGACACGGCTACGGGCGCCTGGGTTTACACAAACAAAGGCAGGGTAGTGCTAGAGACAGGTCAAGGCTGGACGGGAGGCACGTTCGTCCGAGGCGTGGTGGACCTAGAGCTGCGACGGGGCGATGCCGGCTGGCACGGTGGTCGTCGACGGCGTGGACCCGAGCATTCTGCCGACGTCTCAGCCGGGGGTGCTGCGGGTATTCAGCCCGGTGGCCATGGCAGCGAGTACGGACCTGGTCCTGAACCTCACACACTACTCGTACGAAGACCCGGTAAGCCACGTGGTGACCACGGCGGATTGGTATGGATCGGTCTACCTGGGCACCAACGCGAGTGTACACACGCTCAAGGTCAACGGCGTGTACGTGCCGGCCGGGGCGTACACGGCGGCGACCCTGCCCGACTACCTGCGAGGCAGCAGGACGCTGACGGTGGCGGCGACGGGCTGGCTGTCCGGAGACGTCAACCACGACAGCCACGTAGATGTGATCGACCTGCTGTACGTGGTGGATGCCTTCGGCAGCACGAACGGCGACGGGAACTACAATCCGGACTGCGACTTCAATAGCGACGGCTCGGTGGATGTCATCGATCTGCTCATGCTGGTGGATAACTTCGGGCTTTGAGCAACAGCCGAATGTCCCGGTAACCTGCCAGTGCCGCAACGGGCAACAATGGCCGCGGCGCGTCATGTCCTCCTAGCGCCCGCCCTACCCTGGTCTCGTCGTGCTGCGCCTGGTACCCTCTGCCCTCGGCAGCGCCGAGGCGGTATGATGTCGGCGCCAGGCGGACAGAAGGAGGCCCGGGATGTCCACGGCAAAGCGTGTCGCGATCGTCACCGGCGGCGGGGCCGGTATCGGCAAGGCCACCGTGCTGCAACTGGGCCGCGAGGGCACGTCGATCGTCATCGGGGACATGTCGCCCGCTGATGGCGAGGCCACGGAGCGGCTCGTGCTGGATGCGGGTGGGCAGGCCATCTTCCAGCCCGCGGACGTGGCCAGAGAGGCGGACTGCCGGCAGCTGGCCCGGACGGCGCTGGATGCCTGGGGTCGGATCGACGTGCTGGTGGCCAACGCGGGGGCACGGGTCTTTGGCAGCATCCTGCAGGCCAGCGAGGCCGACTGGGACCGGATTGTGGGGGTGAACCTCAAGGGGGTCGCGTACTCGGCCAAGGCGGTCCTGCCCACCATGGTCGAACAGAAGAGCGGCGCGATCGTGATTGTTTCGTCAGCGAACGCAATCGTCGGCCGGGCTGGCATGCCGCTGTACGACGCGACCAAGGCGGCGGTGCTGTCGCTGGCGCGGAGCCTGGCGGTCGCCCACGGCCGGGACGGCATCCGTGTCAACGCGGTCTGTCCAGGGTTTACGGTGACCGATTTCCACGAGCGCAACGCAGCCAGAGATGGGGTCTCGCCGGAGCAGCTGCGTCAGAAGAGCCAGGGATACGCCCTGCTGGGCCGGCCGGCCGAACCGCATGAGGTGGCCTCTCCGATCTGTTTCCTGGCGGGGGCCGGGGCGGCCATGGTTACGGGCCAATACCTGATGGTCGACGGCGGGTTTTCGGTGGCACAGGTGGTTCGGTAGGATAGGGGTCGGGGTTCGGGGTTCAGGGGTCGGGGTCCAGGGTTCAGAAGTCAGAAGTCAGAAGTCAGGAGTCAGGTGCCACTTATCTAAGGAGTGAGGCTTTGAAAGGCAAGAACACGAAGATCGGCGGCGGGGGTTTTCATCACATCGCCATGCGGGTAAGCGACTTCGAAGCATCGGTACGGTTCTACACACAGGCCCTGGGCTTTGCCGAGAAGATCCGCTGGGGCGAGGGCAGCAAGCAGGCGATCATGCTGGACACGGGCGACGGCAACTATGTCGAGTTGTTCGCCGGCGGCAGCAGGGAGCCCAAGGGTGAAGGGATGATCGTGCACTTTGCGTTGCGGACGGACAACTGCGATGCGGCGCTGGAGCGGGCCCGCGCAGCCGGGATGCAGGTGACGATGGAACCGAAGGACGTTGAGATCCCCAGCTCTCCGGTCACACCCGTCCGCATCGCCTTCTGCAAGGGGCCGGACGGGGAGGTCATCGAGTTCTTCCAGAACGAGCGGACGTAACGGGGACGCCCGATCGCTCGACCAAACTCATCGGCGGACATGCGCGTGCGCGGACGCGTGTCCGCCGATCGCGTAGCGAAACAGTGCAGGTTCGCTCCAGCGAGACACTCGCTGGCCAGGCGGCTCCGCCGCTGTCAACCGTTGACACTCCTCTCGCAGAAGTTACCAGAAATGTGTGAGAGGTCCGCGAAAAGCGTTGACATGCGAGCCGGATCGTGTATTAGTATGTACGTCAACTTCATACAACAAGTGCGCGGCAAAGGCCGGTAAGATCCTTTCGTAGTCCTTCAAGTGTTGTCGAGCCTGCGCCCAAGCGGGACTCGGGTTGTGTTGTTTTTGCTAACGTCCGAGCCGCCGGGCCGACCGCCCGCAGTTGGTCGTGTTTAGCACATGTTGATGTAGAGACAGGATTCGGGCCCCACGTTCGCGGTCTGAGAGCCATATCGCGGACCGGTGGCGCACGTGTCCAGTTTTTCTCTTTCTTCCGGCATCGCAGCACTTCCGGCGCGGACAGAGGGAGTCCCACATAGCCCAGGCTGGCGGTACGACGCATCTCAGAAAGGAGATCTGGCAATGCGAGAAGTTACGCGTGGTGCGATGATGCTCTTCGTGGTGGCGGCCTTGCTGGCGACATCCGCCGCGGCGGACACGCAGGACCAGTACGCCGTCAGCGAGACCCCTGTCTACGGCACGCTTGTGTCCGGCAACTACCAGAGCACCTTCGCCAGCGACAACGTCTACGAGGTACTCAAGGAGGTCATGAACGGGACCAGCTACGGACTGGATGGAGTGGAAGTGGACCTTCAACGTCCGGTCCGGCACGGCCCAGCAGTTCCGCATCGAGGCGTACCACCCGAGCAACTCCGACAACGACAACTTCCAGTTCGCGTACTCCACCGACGGCACGAACTACACCAATACGGTCTCGATCACCAAGACCAGCGACAACAACACGGACCAGACCTACAGCCTGCCGGCTGGCACGAGCGGCACGGTCTACGTGCGGGTCCGGGACACCAATCGCAGCAACGGCAAGAACAGCCTGGACAGCCTTTACATCGACACGATGCGGATTCGCCGGACGTACACGGATTCGGCGCCGCCGACGACGGTGACGAATCTGTCGTGCAGCAACATCACCGCCAATAGCATCCAGCCTGAATTGGCAGGCCCCCAGCGACGCCGACTCGTGGTGTACAGCGTATGACATTCGGTACTCGACGAGTGCGATCACCGCTGGCAACTTCTCGAGCGCCACGCAGGTGACCGGCGCCCCGACGCCGGCCTCGCCGGGCACGAACCAGAACGTGACGGTCTCAGGCCTGTCGGGGAACACCACGTACTACTTCGCCCTCAAGACCTCGGACGCGCATCCGAACTGGTCGGCGATCTCGAATCTACCTCAGCGCCAAGACGCTGGATACGACGGCGCCAGCGGCGGTAAGCAACCTGGCGACCAGTAATCCGACAACCACCAGCATCACGCTGAGTTGGACGGCCCCGAGCGACCCGGACTCCTCGTGTACGGCCTACGACATCCGGTACTCGACGAGCGCGATCACGGCGGGCGATTTCTCGAGCGCCACGCAGGTAACGGGCGCCCCCATCCCGGCCTCACCGGGCACGAACCAGAACATGACGGTCACGGGCCTATCGAGCAACACCACGTACTACTTTGCCATGAAGACGTCGGACGCCGTGCCTAACTGGTCAGCGATCTCCAACGTGCCCAGTGGGGCAACGGCGGACGGCATCGCCCCGGCGGCGATCAGCAACCTGGCGGCGGGCAGTCCGACGACCACCAGCATCACGCTGACCTGGACGGCTCCCGGAGATGACGGCAACACGGGCACGGCGACCAGCTACGATATTCGTTATTCCACGAGCACGATCAATGACTCTAACTGGGCCAGCGCGACGCAGGTCACGGGAGAACCGACCCCGGCTGTGGCGGGCACCAACCAGAACATGTTCATCACCAGCCTGTCCTCCGATACGACGTACTACTTCGCGATGAAGACGAGTGACGAGGTGCCGAACGTCTCGGCCCTGTCGAACATCGCCAGCGCCACCACGGCCGACGGCATTGCGCCGGCGGCTGTGAGCAACCTGGCTACGAGCAACCCGACGGGCACGACGATCACGCTGACCTGGACGGCGCCGGGCGATGACGGCAATACGGGCACGGCAACCAGCTACAACATCCGGTACAGCACCAGCACGATCAACGACGCCAGTTTCGCCAGCGCGACAGCGGTGACAGGGGTACCGGCGCCGCAGGTAGCCGGCACCAACCAAAGCGTAACGGTCACCGGCCTGACTCAGGGAACGACCTACTACTTCGCGATGAAGACGTCCGACGAGGTGCCGAACGTCTCGGCCCTGTCGAACGTCGCCTCGGGCGCGACCATCGCCAGCACGATCACCTTCATCAACAACATCCTGACCTACGGCAGGCCGAGCGACCTGGACAGCGTGATTGACCCGCCGGGGCTCAATGACGTGGCGGTCAGCTACGGAGTCAGCAAGGCCTCCTTCCAGGCCCTGAATCCAGAAGTCGTGGCCTTTAATGGCGCCCCGGCCCCGACGCCCGTGACCCAGCTGGTCGCGTACTACACGACCACCGACTCGGTCAGCTTCACCTTCGGCGTCTCGTACAACTACGGCTCGTACACGACGTACAGCCGAGGCGCCTTCTCCGGCACGGTCAGCCAGGATGCCATATCCACCGCCCCCAACACGGTCGGCGGGACAACCGACTGGCTGGATGCGACCATCACCTCCACCGGCGGCAAGGGTGTCGTTGCTCTGGGCTTCTGCGCATGCTTCCGCGACGACCAGGCGGTCGATGCCGGCCAGGCCATTTTCACCCACAATGACGGAACCACGGGCACGGTGACGCTGCCGGCCCTGGGTTACACCAACCCCAGGCTGGTGTTCATCGGCTACCAGGCACCCGCTGGCAAGACGATCACGCGTGTGCAGGCGTCTCATACCAGTACGGTCGGCGGCGCATGGGTGACGGTCGACGACTGGTCGTTCGTCATGGGAACACCGGCGGATATCATTCCGCCAGCCGCGGTGACTAACCTGGCCACCAGCAACCCCACCGGCACGAGCGTCACACTGACCTGGACAGCCCCGGGCGATGACGGCAACACGGGCACGGCCACCAGCTACGATATCCGCTACAGCACCAGCGCGATCAACGACGCCAACTGGGCCGGCACCACGCAGGTGAGCGGTGAGCCGGCTCCGGCTGTCGCGGGCACCAACCAGAACATGACGATCACGGGCCTGGCCAGCGACACAACCTATTACTTCGCCATCAAGACCAGCGACGAGGTGCCGAACACGTCGGGGCTTTCGAACGTCCCCAGCGCGCACACGCTGGACATAACGGCGCCAGCCGCGGTGAGCAACCTGGCGGCGGGCACTCCTACGAGCAGCAGCCTGACGTTGACTTGGACGGCGCCGGGGGATGACGGCAACACGGGTACGGCGACCAGCTATGACATCCGCTACAGCACGAGCACGATCACCGGCGCCAACTTCGCCGGCGCGACCCAGGTCGCGGGCGTACCGGCGCCGCAGGCGGCTGGCACGAACCAGAGCGTCACGGTCAGCGGCCTGTCGGTGAGCACGACGTACTACTTCGCGATGAAGACGGCCGACGAGGTACCGAACTGGTCGGCCCTGTCGAACGTGGCCAGCGGGACAACGTCGGCCCCGACGCCGGTGGTGGTCGCGCTGAAGCGCGATGTCGGATTGGTCGCGGGCGGAGCTACCGACGCCCGGTTCAACAACGCCACCGTCCGGACGGTGACCGTGGCGGACACGGGGATCTACAACGTGGCCACCTCCCGCTATATGAACGCGGGGGCGTGCGGCACCCCCGCGAATGCCGCATTCATGCTCTACAAGTTCGACCTGAGTTCGATCCCGGCCAATTCGACGATCAACCTGGCCCAGTTGCGTCTGTATCACACCGCGGGCAACGGCACGCAAGGCAACGGGGATGTGTGCATGGTGCTGACGCACAGCTGGACCGAAGGCACCGGCGCAACCGACATGGCCAGCTACCCAGGCGCGGCGGGCGGCGTGAGTTTCGCCCACCCCAATGGCAAGAACACCGGGCCGGACCAAGACGCCAATGGCGGAACGACCGGTTCGCTGCAAACCTGGGGCGCGGCGTCCAACGCCTTCTTCGACATCACGCTGGATGCGGGCACGTCACTGCCTCCGTCATCCACGCCGATCGGCACGGGCTATCACGTGATCCCGGTCACCGCCACGTCCAGCAGTGGGTCAGCGGCACCAACCCGAACTACGGCTGGGCGCAGATCCGGGGTTACTGGGACTTCCACTGCAGCGAGGCGGGGACGGACCTGGAGCCGGTGCTGTTCGTCGATTACACACCGGGCGGCGGGGCTGACACGACGCCCCCGGCAGCGGTGACCAACCTGGCCACGAGCAGCCCGACGGTCAGCAGCATCACGCTGACGTGGACCGCGCCGGGTGACGACGGCAACACGGGGACCGCAACCAGCTATGACATCCGGTACTCGACCAGCACGATCAACGATGGCAACTGGGCCAGCGCGACGCAGGTCAGCGGAGAACCAGCCCCGCTGGCAGCCGGCACGAACCAGAACATGGTCATCACCGGCCTGTCGGCCAGCACGACCTACTACTTCGCGATGAAGACAAGCGACGAGGTGTTGAACACTTCGGCCTTGTCCAACGTCGCCACCGGAACCACCTCAACCCCGCCGGACACGACCGCTCCTGCGGCGGTGACCAACCTGGCGACGAGCAGCCCGACGGCAAGCAGCATTACGCTGACCTGGACGGCGCCCGGCGATGACGGGAACACGGGCACGGCTACTACGTATGACATCCGCTTTTCCACCGGCCCGATTACGGCTGGCAACTGGGCGTCCGCGACGCAGGTCTCGGGTGAGCCGGCCCCGGCAGTAGCGGGCACGAATCAGAACATGGTCATCAGCGGCCTGGCTGCGGATACGACCTACTACTTCGCGATCGAGACGGCGGACGAGGTGCCAAACTGGTCGGGCCTGTCGAATGTCCCGAGCGGCAAGACCTCGGACACCGTGGCGCCGGCGGCGATCAGCAACCTGGCGGCCAGCAATCCGACGGGCAGCAGCGTCCAGCTCACCTGGACAGCCCCCGGCGACAACGGCAACACGGGTACGGCGACCAGCTACGACATCCGGTACTCGACGAGCACGATCAACGACGCCAATTGGGGCTCGGCCAGCCAGGTAGCCGGCGTCCCGGCGCCTCAGGCGGCTGGGATGGCTGAGAGCGTAACGGTCTCCGGATTGAACTCGGAGACGACGTACTACTTCGCGATCAAGACGAGTGACGAGGTGCCGAACGTCTCGGCCTTGTCGAACATTGCCAGCGCGACGACGCTGGATGTGACGCCGCCGGCGGCGGTGAGCAACCTGGCCGCGGGGAGCCCTACCAGCAGCAGTCTGACGCTGACTTGGACGGCGCCGGGCGACAGCGGGAGTGTCGGCACGGCGACGAGCTATGACATCCGGTACAGCACCAGCACGATCAACGACGCCAACTGGGCGTCAGCCACGCAAGTCAGCGGAGAACCGACACCGTTGGTGGCGGGCACCAACCAAAGCATGGTTATCAGCGGCCTGACGGCTGCCACCACGTACTACTTCGCCATGAAGACCAGCGACGAGGTGCCGAATGTTTCGGCCCTGTCGAACGTGGCCAGCGGCACGACCAGCGCCGCAGCGCAGCTGCCGATCACGGTCCTGCACACCGGCCTGAACATCTCGGGCTGGCGCGGCGGGACGGAGATCTCGGCGACGTACTGCTTCATCGACAACTGGCCCAACGCCAACGCCGACGGCACCTTCGCCCAGTTCGCCAAGACGGACCTGCAGACGGCGATCGACACCATCCTGGCTGCGTACAAGGGCTGGGATGCCAAGGTCTACGTGACGCAGGTCAACTGGGTGACGGATCCGATCCCCTCGAACCTCTCGCCCGTGGTCGCCTCGGTGGATGTGGACACCGGCACGCTGGTGTGGGGCTCATCCAACGCGAATACGGCCGGCGGCGGCAGCTGGACGTTCAGCGGCACCGCGTACGCCAACTTCGTAGCGGCGGTGAATGCGGGCGTAACCGCCGGCCGCAGCGCGGTCGTTACAGGCTCCTCGTGGACGAGCGTCTGGGATACGAACCTGCCGTCAGCATGCTGGGACATCATCATTGATGTGCCGGCCTCGCTGATCGATACGTACCTGGACAACCCGACCAGCACCGGTCTGTTCGTCGGTGCCAGAAGTCCGACGGCAACGTGTCGATCTTCACGGGCGACCAGTGGACGCACCAGGCCAACATCCGGGTGGTCATCCAGCAACCGCCGCAGACGGCCCCGTGGATCGGCGTGAACCCGTACGTGGTGGCCAAGACGATCTCCCTGAACAACCCCACGACGACGCAGAACGTCACGGTCACCAACGGCGGCACGGGGACGTTCTCGTGGACGGCGGCGGAGAACCCGGACGTCACGTGGCTGAGTCTGACCAACGCCTCGGGCAACCCCAACGGCCAGTTTACCATGAACTTCAACGTGACGGGGCTGGCGGTCGGGACGTACACGACAACGGTCCGGGTCACCGCGACGGGCGCCGCCAACACCCCGCTGGACATCCCGGTACGCGTGCAGGTCACGCCCGTGCCTGACACGACGCCACCGGCGGCGATCACCACCCTGGCGGCCTCCAGTCCGACCGACACCACCGTGACGCTGACCTGGACGGCGCCAGGCGATGACGGCAACACGGGCACGGCGACGACCTACGACATCCGCTACTCGACCAGCACGATCAACGACGGCAACTGGGCGTCGGCCACGCAGGTCAACAACGAGGTTGTCCCGGCTGCAGCGGGCACGATCCAGAGCATGGTGATCACGGGCCTGAGTCCGACGACGACCTACTACTTCGCGATGAAGACGGGCGACGAGGTGCCGAACTGGTCGGGCCTGTCCAACGTGGTCAGCGCCACGACCACGGTGGCCATGCAAGGGCCGATCATCGTCAAGCACATCGGCTCGAACACGTCGGGCTGGCGCGGGGCGTACAACGTATCGTCGAGCTACTGCTGGCTGGACAACTGGCCGAATTCGAACGCCGACGCGACGATCGCGGAGTTTGACCGGACCGCGCTGCAGACCGCCATCAATACGATCTACAGCGCCTACGGCGGCTGGGACGCCCAGATCGTCGTCAGCCAGGTCAACTGGAATACGACCCAGCCTCCCACGGGCATGGGATTGGTCGCCGGCTCAGCGGACCTCGACGCGGGCACGGTCGTCTGGGAAAGCGGCAACGCCTACGGGGCCGGCAACGGCAGCTGGACGTTCAACGGGACGGGCTATGGCGACTTCGCGACGGCGGTGAATGCGGGCACGGCATCCGGCAGGACCGTGGTCGTAAACAACGTTCCCTACACGAGCGTCTGGGACACGAGTCTGCCGTCCCCGTGCTGGGACGTGGTTATGGATGTGCCGGAGAGCCTGATCAACGCGTACCTGCAGAACAATACGGCGCTGGGCCTGTTCGCCAGTCGCAACGACTACGACGGCGCTCAACATCCACGCCAACGAACAGTGGTGCCACCAGGCGAACATTCGCGTGGTCGTCCAGCGGCCGCCTCAGACGGCCCCCTGGATCGGCCTGAACACCTATCTCGTCAGCAAGACGATCGCCTTGACGAGCCCGACGGACAGCCAGGTCGTCAACGTCACCAACGCCGGGACGGGGACCTTGAACTGGACGGCGACGGCCAGCCCGTCCGTCGGCTGGATGAGCATCACCAACGGCTCGGGTACCAACAACGGGTCGTTTACCGCCAACTTCAACGTCACCGGCCTGACGGCTGGCAACACCTACACGACGACGATCCAGGTGGCCGGTACCGGCGCGGGCAACACCCCGCAGGACGATCAACGTCAGCGTGAAGGTCGTTTCGACCACCTCACCGATCATCCAGCTCTCGCCCGCGAGCCTGAGCTATGACATGGCCCCGTCGGACGCCCCATCGGGTCAGAACGTGACCGTCACGAACGCGGGGCTCGGCACGCTCAACTGGACCGCGGCGGTCCAAGGCAGCGTCAGCCTGGTTCACCCTGACCAGCGCAAGCGGCACGTCCGGGCAGGCGTTTACGGCGACGGTCAACCCGTCGGGCCTGACCCTGGGCACGTACACGGCGAACATCCAGGTGACCGCCTCGGCGCCACCAATTCGCCCCAGACGGTGCCCGTCAGCCTGCTGGTCCGGCAGAAGGACGCCAACATCACCACGGCCAACAGTTACGACGACGCCTGGGAGACCGGCCCCAGCGGCTGGGTGCAGCACTGCATCAACATCAAGAACGCCTGGAGCGGCAAGACCGACGGTTTCGTCGTACAGGTCGGCGATTCGATCACCTACGCCGCGCCGTACGGCTCCTGGGCTCGCTACGGCCAGGGCAAGACCGGCGCCGACACGAGTATCTGTGCGTGGATGCACGCCGATGTCAACGGAGACGGCACCAACAACACCAACAGCGGCTGGTGGCTGGCCTATTACGATGTGCCGAACCGCAACGGCTCCTATACTGCCCGCAGCGGCATCCGGGCGGACCAGTACCTGGCGGGCTTGACGTATCCGGACCTGCCGGGCGTGGACCAGATGTTCACCTCGGGCTTCACCAACCCCGACGGCAAGCAGTACCGCGACGCGGAGATCTGCGTGCTGATGCTGGGCACCAACGATGTGGGTGGCAACCGCACCTCGGCGGCATTCATCGCCGACCTCGGCAGCATCGTGGACAAGATGCAGGCCGCCAACGTCATCGTGGCTGTTTCGACGCTGCCGCCGCGGTACGGGTGCGACACGGCCATCGCCGACTACAACACGCAGATCCGCAGCATGGCCCAGGCCAAGGCGATCCCGCTGATCGACTTCTACCAGGAGGTCGTGCGGCGGAGGCCCAACGGCACGTGGATGAACACGCTGATCAGCAGCGACGGCGTGCATCCGAGCGCCGACTACGGCGGCTACCACGCCGACAGTGACCCGTACGCCAACGGCGGGGACGCCCTGTCCAACAGCGGTTACCTGCTCCGCGACTGGCTGAGCGTGCAGAAGATCCAGGAGATCAAGACCAAGGTCATCGGCGCAAGCACGTGGAACGTTTCGACCACGGCCCAGCTGCAGAACGCAGTGGCCAGCTACGCCGCCCGGCGACACGGTCGTCATCGCCGCCGGAACCTACACTCCGACCAGCCGCCTGACCTGCAGCAACGGAGGCGTCACGATCAAGGGCGCCACGGGTAACCGCGACGATGTGGTCATCCAAGGCCCCGGCATGACGGTCAACACCGAACCGACGGAGATGTTCGACCTCTACAGCAGTGACGTCACCATCCAGGACCTCACCATCAAGGAGGTCTACTATCACGGCGTGCACATGCGGGCCGAGGTCAATGTCGACCGCGTCCACTTGAACAACCTCCACACGATCAACTGCGGCGAGCGGCACTTCAAGTGCTCCTGGGATTCCGGTAACCCAAGCAACATCATGGATGACGCGATCATCGAGAACTGCCTGTGCGAGCAGACCCAGGCGAACTCCAACCACACCGACAACGACTACATCGGCGGCATCGACCTGATGGGCGTCAACAACATCATCATCCGGGACAACGTGTTCAAAGGAATCGTCGGCCCGACGGGCGGCGGCCGGGCAGCCATCTTCATCTGGCACCACAACACCAACCCGACCATCGAGCGCAACAAGATCTACGGCTGCGATCGCGGCATCTCGATGAGCAACCCCGGTTGGGCCGGCCCCGGCGCCGCCAGCACCGGCGGCATCATCCGCAACAACTTCATCACCCGCGGCGTCAACATCGGCCTGGAATTGAACTTCACCGACAGCCTCAAGGTCTACTACAACACCCTCTACTCCGCCGATACCAGCTACTGGCGGACCGTCTCGATCTATGACGCGGCGGGCATCTACGTGACTAACAACCTCCAGCTCAAGTACAACATCATCGGCGGACTCGTCAACAACGGCTCGGCCGGCAGCGGCAACGTCACGGAGACGGGCGACATCACCGGCTCGACACCGGCCACCAACTGGTTCGTCGACCCGAACAACGGCGACCTGCACCTGACGTCCTCGGCCACGGGCGCATTCAACGTCGGCGTGCTGCTGCCGGAAGTCCCGCAGGACTACGACAAACAGACGCGGTCCTCCACGCCGGACGTCGGCGCGGATGAGACGAGTTACTGAGTTTGATGCGGTCGGCGACGAGGCTCCGGCAAATATGCCTGCCGGAGCCCTACCCCCTCGCTGGACCGGTCCTGCCCCCTACAGCACGGGGTGGAGTACCAGCTTATGTTACTGGCGAGCACATGTTTCTTGGATTTCGTCCTTGACTCGGCTCTGCCACCGCTGTACAAGGCAGTGTTGTAGCATGTGTAGACGCCGTGTCGACACATGGCTGCTGTTCACTTCAAAGGCTGCGGTCATCGGGTTCTCGGCGTGGATGCATCTCCTGTTGCAGCCGATGTCAGGGGGAAAGGAAAGGGCTGTACCATGTTTGGATTGCGATCTGTCCGAGGCAGTTTGTGTGTGCTGATGTTCGCCGTTGTGCTGTCCCTGTGTGCCACGTCGTTTGCGACGATTACCTTCAGCAACAACATCTTGACCTACAGCAGCCCCAGCGACCTGAGCACGACCATCGATCCGGCGGGGCTGAATGACGTCACGAACAGTTACGGCGTGACCAAGGCCGCCTTCCAGGCCCTCAATCCCCAGGTCGTCGGCTTCAACGGCGCCCCGGCCCCGGGTACGCCTCTGAACAGCCTGGTCGTCAACTACATTACAACCGGTACCGTGACCTTCACGTTTGCCACCTCCTACAACTACGGCTCGTACACCTCGTACGGACGGGGGGCGTTCTCGGGCTCCTCTCTTCAAGACGCCATGTCGACCGCGCCCAGTGTGTCCGGCGGCCTGAACGACTGGTTGGACGCCACCATCACCACCACCGGCGGAAAAAGCGTTGTGGCCATCGGGTTCTGCGCCGCCTTCCGCAATGACCAGGCCGTCCCGGCCGGCCAGATCACCTACACCTTCTCGGATAGCACCACGGCCTCCACCAGTTTGCCCGCCCTGGGCGGCTCCGGCAATCCCCAGTTCGTCTTCATCGGCTATCAGGCCCCGGCCGGCAAGATCATCACCCGCGTCCAGGCCTCCCGCGCCAGCACGGTCGGCGGGGCTTGGGTGGCTGTCGACGATCTGTCGTTCATCATGGCGGACGTAACACCCCCGGCGGCAGTAAGCAACCTGGCCACCAGCAGCCCGACCAGCAGCAGCATCACGCTGAGCTGGACCGCCCCCGGCGATGACGGCAACACCGGCACCGCCACGTCCTACGACATCCGCTATTCCACCAGCGCGATCAACGACAGCAACTGGGCCAGCGCCACGCAGGTTTCCGGCGAGCCGACCCCGCTGGTCGCCGGCACGAACCAGAACATGGTCATCACCGGCCTGTCTCCGAGCACCACCTACTATTTCGCGATCAAGACGTCCGATGAGGTGCCGAACACCTCGGCTATTTCCAACAGCCCCAGCGGCACGACGACGGGCGGGGGCGACGTTACGCCTCCGGCGGCAGTGACGAACCTGTCCTGCAGCAACTTGACAGCCACAAGCGTCCAACTGAACTGGACCGCCCCGGGCGATGACGGCAACACCGGCACGGCCACGACGTACGACATCCGCTACAGCACCAGCGTCATCAACTCGGGCAACTGGGCCAGCGCGACGCAGGTCTCCGGCGAGCCGGCCCCGCTGGTCGCCGGTACCAACCAGAACATGGTCATCACCGGCCTGACCGCGGACACCACCTACTACTTCGCGATCGAGACAGCCGACGAGGTGCCGAACTGGTCCGGCCTGTCGAACGTACCCAGTGCGCACACGGTAGACTCGGTAGCCCCGGCGGCGGTATCGAACCTGTCGTGCAGCAACCTGACGACCACAAGCGTCCAACTGAACTGGACGGCCCCCGGCGACAACGGGAGCACCGGCACGGCCACGACGTACGACATCCGCTACAGCACGAGCGTCATCAATTCTGGCAACTGGGCCAGCGCGACCCAGGTTTCCGGCGAACCGGCCCCGCTGGTCGCCGGTACCAACCAGAACATGGTCATCAGCGGGCTGACCGCGGACACGACCTACTACTTCGCCATCGAGACAGCCGACGAGGTGCCGAACTGGTCCGGCCTGTCGAACGTGCCCAGTGCGCATACGGTGGACTCGGTAGCCCCGGCGGCGGTATCGAACCTGTCGTGCAGCAACCTGACGACCACAAGCGTCCAACTGAACTGGACGGCCCCCGGCGACAACGGGAGCACCGGCACGGCCACGACGTACGACATCCGCTACAGCACGAGCGTCATCAATTCTGGCAACTGGGCCAGCGCGACGCAGGTCTCGGGCGAACCGGCCCCGGCGGCGGCGGGCACCAACCAGAACATGGTCATCAGCGGGCTGACCGCGGACACGACCTACTACTTCGCCATCGAGACAGCCGACGAGGTGCCGAACTGGTCCGGCCTGTCGAACGTGCCCAGTGCGCATACGGTGGACTCGGTAGCCCCGGCCGCGGTATCCAATCTGGCCACCGGCAGTCCGACCAGCAGCAGCATCACGCTGAGTTGGACGGCCCCGGGTGACAACGGCAGCAGCGGCACGGCGACGACGTACGACATCCGGTACAGCACCAGCACGATCACATCGGGCAACTGGGCCAGTGCGACCCAGGTGTCCGGCGAACCGACCCCGCTGGTAGCCGGCACCAACCAGAACATGGTCATCAGCGGCCTGTCAGCCAACACCACCTACTACTTCGCGATGGAGACAGCCGACGAGGTGCCGAACTGGTCGGCCCTGTCCAATGTGCCTAGCGGCACGACCACGGCGGGAGGCCACACCTGGACCTGCAACAATGAGAACGACGTGGAGAACGCGATGCGCAACTACGCGGCCGGGGATACGATCAGTTTGAACGCCGGCACCTACGTCGAGCAAGCGAATATTCAGCTTACTCGCGGCGCGGTCACCTTCCAAGGCGCCACCGGCAACCGCGACGACGTGGTCATCCAAGGCCCGGGTATCAACACCAACAGCAGCCCTACCGAGGGCCTCATCGTGGACTCCTCCAACGTGACGGTTCAGAATCTGACCGTCAAGGGTTTCTGGTCCAACGGCATCCACCTCCGGGGCGAGGATAAGATCAGTACCCCGACCATCAACAACGTCAAGGTCGTCGACTGCGGGGAACGTTACATCAAGGGTTCGACCAACACGTCCGACTCCACCGCGGTCATCAACAATGCGCTGATCCAGAACTGCTGGCTGGAGCAGGTCACCGCCCTATCAGGGCACTCTGACAACGACTACGTCGGCGGGATGGACATGATGGGTCTGAACGCCCCGACGATCCGCCTGAACGTCGTCAAGAATATCAAGGGTGCCACGGGTGGCGGCCGCGGCGGGATCTTCCTGTGGAACGGGATCAACAACCCCACGGTCGAACGCAATCAGATCATCGGCTGCGATCGGAGCATCTGCATGGGCAACCCAGCGGCCCCGGGCCACGCCTACATGCCCAACTACCACGTCACCGGCGGCATCGTCCGCAACAATTTCGCTACCCGCGGGGCCGGCATCGGTGTGGAGATCTGCTTCACCAAGAACCTTGAGATCGCCTACAACACCATCTACAGTAGCAACGCCGGCTATTCACGGACGATCTCCATCACCGACGCGTCCGGCAACCCGACCGTCAACCTGCAGCTCAAGTACAACATCATCCGCGGGTTGATCAGCAACACTTCGTACGGCAGCGGCAACGTCACGGAGACTGGCGACATCACCGGCTCGACGCCGGCGACCAACTGGTTCGTCGCGCCCGATTCCGGCGACCTGCACCTGACCACCTCCGCCACCGGAGCGCTCAACGCCGGCGTACTGCTCTCGGAGGCCCCAACTGACTTCGACAACCAGACTCGCAGTTCCACGCCGGACATCGGCGCGGACGAAGAGTCGGGCTACTGACATCCGCAACGCCCGGGGCCGGTGCGTCGTACACGCCCGGCCCCCGGGCCCGCTGTACCGATGCCCAAACCCGTCGCGGATGTTCAGGCTGCCGGAACGGGTCGCGGCATACGGATCGCATCGAAGGTTACGGGGGAAAGGAAGAGATAACGGGAGGAGATCAAGGAGATGAATATGAAAGCCGTATCATTCGCCGCATGGGTCATGCTATTCGTGGCCACCGGGGTCGGGTCCGCGCCGGCTGCCACCTGGACCTGCAACAACGAGAATGACGTCGAGAATGCGATGCGCAACTACGCGGCCGGGGACACCATCAGTTTGAACGCCGGCACCTACGTTGAGCAGGCGGAGATCCAGCTCAACCGCGGCGCGGTCACCTTCCAAGGTTCCACCGGCAACCGCGACGACGTGGTCATCCAGGGTCCCGGCATCAACACCAACACCAGCCCCACCGAAGGCCTCATCATAGACTCCACCGGCGTAACCATTCAGAATCTGACTGTAAAGGGCTTCTGGTCCAACGGCATCCACGTCAGGGGCGAAGATAATTCAGACAATCCGATCATCAACAACGTCAAGATCATCGACTGCGGAGAACGCTATATCAAGGGCTCCACTAACACCGCCGACGGCACCAAGATCGTCGACAACGGCCTCATCGAGAACTGTTACCTCGAGCAGACTCACGGCCCTGTCCGGGCATTCCGACAACGACTACGTCGGCGGCATCGACATGATGGGCCTGAATGCCATGACCATCCAGGACTGCGTGATCAAGAACATCAAGGGCGCCACGGGCGGCGGGCGCGGCGGCATTTTCCTGTGGAACGGCATCAACAACCCCACCGTCCAGCGCAACCAGATCATCGGCTGCGACCGCGGCATCGCCATGGGCAACCCGGCGGCGCCCGGCCACGTCTACATGCCCGGCTACCACGTCACCGGCGGTATCGTCCGCAACAACTTCGTGACCCGCGGGGCCGGGATCGGCATGGAGTTGTGCTTCACTAAGAACCTGGAGATCTGCTACAATACCATCTACAGTGCCGACGCCGGCTATTCGCGAACGGTCTCCATCTACGACACCTCCGGCGACGCCACCGTCAACCTGCAGCTCAAGTACAACATTATCCGCGGGCTGGTCAGCAACACTTCGACCGGCAGCGGCAACGTCACAGAGACCGGCGACATCACCGGGTCCACCCCCGCAACCAACTGGTTCGTCGCGCCCGATACCGGCGACTTGCACCTGACGTCCAATGCCACCCTGGCGATCGACCACGGGGTAAGCCTGCCCGAAGTCACGGACGATTTCGACAAGCAGGCCCGCGACTCCACGCCGGACGTTGGTGCGGATGAATACACGGGGGCTCCGGTTAACCAGCCGCCCACTGTTGACGCCGGCTCCAACCAGGCCATCACCTGGCCGACCAACGTCGTCAATCTTGCTGGCACGGCCAGCGATGACGGCCTGCCGAACCCCCCGGGCGCCATCACGACGACCTGGAGCAAGGTCAGCGGGCCCGGCACGGTCACCTTCGGTAATGTCTATGCCCTCAGCACCACCGCCACCTTCGGCCAGGCCGGCACCTACGTCCTGCAGCTGCTCGCCGACGACAGCGCCTTGCAGAGCACGGACACCGTGACAATCACGGTCAACCCCATGCCGACGGTCCAGTTCACCAGCGCCACCGGCAGCGGCTCCGAGTCCGTCACCACCGTCAACATCCCGGTCTCCCTCAGCGCGGCTTCGGGCCAGACGGTGACGGTGCAGTACGCAGTTACCGGCGGCACCGCCACCGGCGGCGGCGTCGACTACACCCTGGCGGCCGGCCAGCTGACCTTCAACCCCGGCGTGACCAGCCAGAACATCGTGATGACGGTTGTGGATGACTCCCTCCCCGAGTCAAACGAGACGGTCATCATCACCCTCTCGTCGCCCACCAATGCGACGCTGGGGACCAACACGACCTATACCTACACCATCATCGACAACGACACGGCGCCCATGCCCACCTTTGTGGCGGCGGGAGCCGTCGCCTCCGGCACGGGCACCATCAGCCCGGCGCTGCCGAGCGGTCTACAGACCAATGACATCCTGCTGCTGTTCCTGGAGACGGCCAATCAGACCATCTCCATCAGCAACCAGAACGGCGGTACCTGGACGCAGGTGACCGGTTCCCCGCAAGGCACGGGCACGGCCGGAGGCTCGTCGGCTACCTGTCTGACGGCCTTCTGGTCCCGCTACAATGGGAGCCAAGGCGCTCCGACCACCAGTGATTCGGGCAATCACCAACTCGGGCGCATGATCGCCATCCGGGGCGCCACGACTTCCGGCAATCCCTGGGATGTGGAAGCTGGCGGAGTGGATGCCACCTCGAATACGAGCGGCTCCATTCCGGGCACCACCACCACCGTGGCCAATACCCTCGTCGTGGTGGCCATCGCCACCTCCTTGCCGGACGCCTCCGGCACCGCGAACTTCTCGGGCTGGACCAATGCGAATCTCTCCAGCCTGACGGAACGCACCGACAATACCGTCACCGCCGGCAATGGCGGTGGCCTGGGCCTTGCCACCGGCGGCAAGGCAACGGCCGGCGCCTATGGCGCGACCGCCGTCACGCTGGCGAACGCGGCGGTGAAGGGCATGATGAGCATCGCCCTCAAGCCGTAACGGCGAACGGACGACGCGGAGCCGCGGAGGGCATAGCGCGGGCTTCGCGTGCGACCCAACAGGAAGATGAAAGGCACGGCTCCCGGAGGTGAAGGCTAACCCCCCACCCCTGGGAGTGCTGCTGCGCAAGGCAGGTGCAGGGCGACGCGCCTGACGGATGTGTGTCCGCCGCAACCCGCCGACGTCCTGAGCAGCAATAACATCTACGAATCGATCAAGGAGGTCATCCGCGGCAGCGGCAGCCTCAACTACTCCTGGCTGGAGCACCACTGGACCTTCAGCATCCCCGCCAATTCCAGCTTGACCTTCCACCTGGAGACCTACCGCCCCACCAACAGCGACGGCGACAACTTCACCTTTGCCTACAGCACGAACGGTACGAGTTGGACCAACATGGTCACGGTCTCCAAGGCAGCGGACGACAACACGAATCAGACCTACAGCCTGCCGGCCGGGACGAGCGGGACGGTCTACGTGCGGGTCGTCGGCACCAACCGCACGAAGAACAAGACCAGCCTGGACACGATCTACGTCGATCACATGTTCTTCCGAAGCCAGCCGTAATGAACCGAGTACCCGCGGGGCGGCGGGATGCGCCGTCGCCCCGCGGAACGTTCGCTGCGGCTGGGATGTCGCACATCGCAACCCTGAAGAGTCTGTCGTCGCCTACATGGGCGCTGTGACGGATCGCCACTGGTCTTGCGCACCCCGTCCCGGCGGGATGGCCCCGCTGTATGATGCCCCCCGTTGGCACGGACCTGCGTGGCAACGGATGCCGATTTGTCACGAGATGGCTTGGACCTTGTGCGCTTGCGGAATCTCTTCGATGCCCAGCCGCATTTCCACCGAAACTATCCGCAAGTGTCAGCGCATGTCACCGAACAGCAGCAACAGTAACAAGTGTATTGACATGCCGATCCACCCCTGGTAGAAGTACTGGCACATTTCCAGTCATAGCATCTTGGATGCGGCCTCTGACGTACGACGTTGGTTCGGTCTGTTAGCCATACTGTCTGTTCTTGGTGCCGTGGGCAGGCTGTGTCCCAGGTCAGGGGATTGTCTGCCCGTACATTGGCTTCGAGTTTGTTCTTTGCGCAGCCGACTGCGTAGATATCAGCCCGGACGGTTGTGTTGCGCCATGCGTCTGCCACGGGTACTGGTCCGGCTGGAGAGAGACAGGGCATAATGTCCCAGCTACCTCGCAGGCTTACCCGTCGCGCACCCGTCGCTATCCACCGAACAGCCGCCCTGCCCACCGGACGAATGTGCCCCGTTACCAAGGGTTGACGCACACAAGCGCCGGGCTCAGGGGCCAGGGAGGCCCACGCGTCCGGCGCCAGGCCTACGCGGGCGGCAGTGCCCGCAGCAAAGGAGCGGACGTATGACTCGTCGTAACGCAGTCGCTGTACTTGTTCTGCTGGCAGTCTGTATAAGCATGGCCTCCGCGGCCACCATTCAGGTCGGTCCCACGCGGACCTACAAGACCGTCCAGGCGGGCGTCAACGCCGCTGCGGCCGGCGACACGATCCAGATTGATTCGGGCACCTACGTGCAGGGCAACGGCTGGGCGAACATCGGCAAGGCCAACCTCACGATCGTCGGGGTGGGCTCCAGCCGACCGGTTCTGGACGCCAACGGCTCGGTCCTGAGCAGCAAGGGGATCTTCGTGGTCAGCAGTGGCGGCACGAACCTGACCGTTCAGAACCTGGAGTTCAAGAACGCCCGCTTCTCCACGGACAAGAACGGCGCGGGCATCCGCTTCCAGTCCACGAACCTGACGGTCACCGGCTGCTACTTCCACGACAACGACGACGGCATTCTGACCGACGCCGGCACGAGCAGCAACATTCTCATCCAGACCAGCGAGTTCAACCACAACGGATATGGCGACGGGCAGAGCCACAACATGTACATCGGCGCCGTCGGCACGTTCACGCTCAAATACTGCTGGAGCCACAACTCCTACGTCGGCCACCTGGTCAAGTCACGGGCCCTGGTCAATTACATCCTGTACAACCGGCTGACCGACGAGGGAGGCAACGGCTCCTACGAGTGCAGCGCCCCGCAAGGCGGCACAACCTACGTCATCGGCAACGAGATCGAGCAGAGCTCGGCCACCGGCAACAGCACGATCATCGACTACGCGTCCGAAGGTATGGTCAACCCCGACTCGCACCTGTATGTCGTTAACAACAGCGTCGTCAACGACCGCAGCGCCGGCACCTTCGTCAACAACCACAGCACCGTCAGCGCGCTGCTGGAGAACAACATCTTCCAGGGCAACGGTACGGTCCTTTCCGGCCCAGGCACCGAGACGACCGATTGGGCCACCAGCAACGCCTACTTCGCCGACCCGGCCAACTACGACTACCACCTGACGGCCAGTTCCACCGGCGCGATCAACCACGGCACGACGCCGGGCACGGGCATCAACGGCTTCAACATGAATCCGGTCAACCAGTACGTGCATCCGTGCAGCTACCAGACCCGGCCTCTCAACGGCACGATCGACATCGGAGCCTACGAGTACTAGTCGAAACGGCATCGGCAGTGAACGCATCTTTACTGGCCTTCCGTGCGGGCCTGCCGGCGGTGTCGCCGGCAGGTCCGCATCAGTCAAATCGGTCGGGGCAAGCACTGCCCCAATAGAAGGAGAGGACCATGAGAGTTAGGAACACGATCACCGTTCTGACTGTTCTGGCGATTGCCGGCAGCCTGGCTGGCGCAGCCATCATTCAGGTCGGCCCAACACGGACCTACACAACAGTACAGGCGGGCGTCAATGCCGCGGCGGCCGGCGACACCATCCAGATCGATTCCGGCACGTACGTCGGCAGTGCGGGCTGGGCCTCCATCACCAAGAACAATCTGACCATTGTCGGCGTGGGCTCAACCCGGCCGGTCCTTGACGCCAACAGCAGCGCCCTGAGCAACAAGGGTATTTTCATCATCGACGGGACGAATACCACGGTCCAGAACCTCGAGTTCAAGAACGCCTACGTGGGCAAGGGCAAGGGCTACAATGGCGCCGGCATCCGCCAGGAAGGCGCCAACCTGACCGTGACGAGCTGCTACTTCCACGACAACCAGGACGGCATCCTGGCCAACGCGGTCACCGGCAGCACGATCCTGATCCAGTACAGCGAGTTCAACCACAACGGCGCCGGCGACGGCCAGAGCCACAACATGTACATCAACGCCGTCGATCAGTTCACGCTGCAGTACTGCTGGAGCCACAATGCCAACGTCGGCCACGAGGTCAAGACCCGCGCCAAGGTCAATTACATCCTCTACAACCGCCTGGGCAACGAGGGCGGCAACGGCAGTTATGAATGCAGCGCCTGCCAGGGCGGCACGACCTACGTGATCGGCAACCAGATCGAACAGAGCTCCACCACCGGCAATGCCGTGATCATCGACTATGCCTCCGAAGGCATGCTCAATCCGGATTCGCACCTTTACGTCGTCAACAACACCGTGGTCAACAACCAGCCCCTGCACACCCCGATATTCGTCAGGAATTCCGCCACGGTGGCCGCCCTGTTGCAGAACAACATCTTCCAGGGACCCGGCGCGAGCTTGTCCGGGCCCGGCACCCAGACCACCGATTGGGCCACGACCAACGCGTACCTCGCTGACCCAGCCAACTACGACTTCCATCTGACGGCCAGTTCCACGGGCGCGATCAATATGGGCACCACGCCGGGCACGGGCATCAACGGCTTCAACATGAACCCGGTGTACCAGTACGTACACCCATGCAACTACCAGACCCGTACCGTCGTCGGCACGATCGACATCGGGGCCTACGAGTATTGATCTAGATGACCTAGCCACGAAGAGGCTGGCGCGAGCGGACTCGCTGGCGCCAGCCTCCTTCTTTGCACCGCTTTCCGCCAGTCGTCGCCCTGCCCTTGCCAGATCCTGCCTGGAATCACGGCTGTCACCCGGCCCCGCGTGCCCGGCGAGCGTTCACCGCGCCCTATAGCAGGCACATTCTCGTGTCTAGTGCCAACGGCTGTCACTGCACCTACATTGCTGTCTTTTTCTGTTGACAGGATCGTGCCCACCCATCAGAATACCCCGCGCATTTCGTTGATCATCGTGATTCGTGTTCGTGCGGTCGGTGTCACGGTCGTCTTTCCTGGCGCCAATGGCGGCTGCGCCAGTGCATCGGTCCGCAGCCGGCTCCTGATTGTGTTCTGCCGCCTATGGCGACGCATCCCTGCAGCGACATCTGAGTCAGCGGCCCGTATCCCGTATTTCGCCCGTCCGGCTCCCGGCGGGCGCGTCCTTCCGCGCTGTAGCGGGCACTTTCCGGTGGAGGTGCCGACACCGCCGTCGGGCAGGAACCCGGCGGCCGAACATCCCGCCCTTCCCACGGGGCTGAAAGGAGACGAGGTATGAACGGATTGCTGAGCAACAGGAGGGCCATCACGGGCGGCCGCGGCGGCTGCCTTGCCGGGTCCGCGCCTGCCATGGTGGTTGCCTTGTGTGTTGCCTGCGTGTTGCTCACCGCTGCGCCGGCGGCCCAGGGGGTCAACTCCATGACCGTGACGGACAAGTCCGGTGTCGCACGAACGAATTATCCGCTCGAGTTCGGCCGACCGTTCGTGCAGGGCGAGATCGCGAACTACCCCCAGGTCCTAGTGAACGGCTCGGCGGTAACCACACAGGCGGATGTCAAGCAGCACTGGCCGGACGGCTCGGTCAAGCACGCGATCCTCTCGCTGCTGGTGCCGTCCATCGCGGCCAGCGGATCGGTCACGCTGACCTTCCAGAACCAGGCGAGCGGCAACAACACGCCGCTGACGCAGACCCAGATGCTGGCCAGCGGCTACAACTTCGACGCCGTCATCCAGATCGTCTCGGGGGGCAATACCCGGACCGCCTCGGGCCGCACGATGCTGAGCAACAACGCCTTTACCTACTGGACGTCCGGGCCGGTCGCCACCACGATCATCCTGGCCGATCACAGCGCGGCCCGGGCGTATGACATGGGCTTCGACGCGCTGAACTCAATCCGACCGATCTTCGAGGCGACGTTCTGGCCGACGATCAACAAGGTTCGGGTGCGTTTCATCGGGGACAACTGCAACAGCGAGACGCTGGAAGACGTGCAGTACGACCTGACGCTCAAGACAGGCAACTCACCCCAGCAGACGGTGTACACGTTCTCCAGCTTTGTACATTCGGCCGCGATCCGCTGGACGAAGGTGTTCTGGATCGGGGGCGCGCCCGACTCGATGATCAACATCGACAGCAACCTGGCCTACCTGGTGCAGACGTGTTTCGTACCCAGTTACGACACGTCGCTGGTGATCCCGGAGTCCACCATTGCCACGGACTACACCAACTGGCAGTCGACGGGCAAGGACATCCAGGACAGCGGCTGGTGGTGCCGGTACATGCCCACCACCGGCGGCCGCAGCGACATCGGCCATATGCCGCAATGGTCGACGCAATGGCTCTATACGGGCGACTACCGGTCCAAGGAGATCACCCTGGGCAACGCGGACCTGGCGCCGAACTGGCAGATGCAGGTCCGTGAAGGCAACGCCAGCAAGTTGTACGATCGGGCCCAGACGATCTCGGCCCTGGGCAAGCCGGTATCCATCTGCGCGAGGCCGCCCTTGTGGATCTTCGACAGCCGGGGCGGCACCGACCCCAGTTACTGGATTCCCATCCAGGGCACGGCCATCCCCCGCCCCTATACGGACTGGAGCGTTGACAACGCGCATCAGCCGGACCCGTTCTCGATCGCGTACGTCCTGACGGGCGAGCACTGGTACCTGGAACAGATGCAGATGTGGGCGGCGTACGACGCCGTGTCGATCTGGCCGACCATGCGCGGCCCGAACGGGTACGCAGGTATCGTCGACCAGGTCCGGGGCGACGCCTGGTGCTTCCGCAACCGCGTGAACGCGGCGTTCTTCTCGCCCGACAGTACGCCCGAGAAGGACTACTTCGTGATGCTCGTCAACGACGCCCTGGCGCACTGGGACGGCTGGCACGGGGTAGCGGGCAACTATGTGCAGGGCTACCTCTGGAAGTGGGCGAAGGACGACGTGGGTGCGTATTACGGCCTGCCGACGCTCTCGCCGCTACACTGTATCGACCGCAACGACACAACCAGCGGTCCCTGGCAAGAGTACATGGTTATGATGGAGCTGGGCATCGCCCGTGAGAAGGGCTTCGGGGCCGATGGCATGGCTCGATATCAGAGCCAGTACCTGATCCAGCAGCTCTTCGACAGCAGCTACTGCCCCTATCGCATAGCAACCTATTACTTCCCTGTCGTGCGAAGCGATGGTACGTGGGTACAAACCTGGGGTGAAATGGAAGCGATTACAGTTCAGACCGAGACGGATGCCCAGGCCATAGCCGATTTCAACAGCCAAGTATCGGATACGACCCATGGATACCCGGTGATCGCCTCCGCGGCCGGGGCTGAAACAGCCGGATTCCCCGGCGGCGATACCGCCTGGAGCTTCCTGAAGACCAATGTGCGAGATGCCAACCCCACCGGTTTCGCCGCCAATCCCAAGTGGGCGATCAACCCGCGGGGCGTGATCCGGACCGTCGGCTCGGGCAAGACATATGCCACCGTCCAGGCAGCCGTCGACGCCGCCAGCGACTGGGACATCATCCAGATCTACTCCGGCACGTACACCGGTGCCAACGGCTGGGCCAACATCGCCAAGAGCAACCTGACCTTCATCGGCATGGGCTCGCCGCGCCCGGTCCTGGACGCCAACGGCAGCTGCCTGTCCAGCAAGGGCGTTTTCAACATCAGCGGCCGCAACACCACCGTCCAGAACATCGAGTTCAAGAATTGCCGCGTCTCTTCCGGGAACAACTCCGCCTGCATCCGCCTGCAGGGCGCAACCTGAGCGTCAGCGGCTGCTGCTTCCATGACAGCGACTACGGGATCGTTTCGGACGGTTTCACCGGAAGCAATGTCACCGTGACCACCAGCGAGTTCTACAACAATGGCTATACCGGAACAGCCAGCGGCAACATCAAGATCGGCGTGGTGGATTCGTTTACCCTTGCGTTCTGCTACGTCCACATGGCTGTCGGCGGGGACGAGGTGAAGAGCTCCGCGCTGGTCAATTCCATCTTCTACAACCGCATTACGGATGAGACCGCCACAGACAGTTACGATCTTGAGTTCCCGGCGGGCGGCACGACCTACGTGATGGGCAACATGATCCAGAAGAGTGCCAATGGCAACGGCACGATGATTCAGTACGGCACGGGAAATCCGGCGACAGATCTGCACGTGGTCAGCAACACCCTGGTCAGCAACCGCGCCACTACCACGGGCGTCTACAATGGCTCTTCCACCGGCGCCCAGATCCAGAACAATATCTTCCAGGGCGTCAGCACCCTGGCCAGCGGAAGCAACACCCAGACCACCAACTGGTCCACGTCCAATGCCTATCTGCAGGATGCGACCAACTACGACTACCACCTGACCGCTAGTTCCACCGGTGCCATCAACCTCGGCTCGACCCCCGCAACGGTCAACGGTGTCGTGTTGACGCCGGTCTACCAGTACATGCATCCGTGCAGCTACGAGCTGCGTCCGATCAACGGCAGCGCCGTGGACATCGGCGCCTTCGAGTCGATCCCGACGTTCCAGAACGGCGTGGCCGGCTACACGGGCTGCACCGACTCCTACATGAGCGCCGGTGCGCCGACCACCAACTACGGCACCAACACGAAGCTCTTCGCCTGCGGCTACGCCGACCAGGGCGCCGGCAATCGCATCCGGCCGATCCTGAAGTTCGACGTATCGAGCATTCCGACCAGCACGACCATCAGCAGCGCCACGCTCTTCGTCTACAGCTACGACACGGCGCAGGTCCGGGGCAGCTTCAACTTCTACGGCCTTTACCCGGTCACGCGGAGCTGGACCGAGTCGCAGGTCACTTGGAACATCGCCGCCACCGGCATCAACTGGACGACCCCCGGCGGGGACTACACCGCCACCACTGCGGATGCGACCGCTTACAAGCAGGCCTCGGCCGGCGTCTGGTACGCGTTCGATGTGACGGGCCGCGTTCAGGGCTGGGTCACGACGCCTGCGGGCAACTACGGCTGGGTGCTCAAGGTGACCGATGAGAACCAGCACAACCAGGACTACTTCACGTCCTCCAACAACACCGACACGATCCACCGGCCGCGGCTGGTGGTGAACTACTGACGGGCACGGCGCCGGACGGCCCTCACCACGGCGCCGACGCCCTGGAAGCATGAGGGACACAGGCGGGCCCCGCAAGCAAGCGGGGCCCGCTGTGTTCAGATGGCTGTCTCCAACGGCACCACGAACACCGCCGCCTTGCCGCCGGCATCGGACGTGAAGACCACCTTCCTGCCTGACGGACTGAACAGCGGGTGGACGTGGCTGACCTGGTGGAACTCGCGGCTCACGCTGCTGCCGGGCCAGCAGAGGACCTCGCTTCGCCCGGTGGGCAGGTCCACCAGCACCAGTTCGTTCTCGCCTGCGGTGTACAGGCGGCCGTCATTCGCTACACTGTGCAGGTCCATGAGCTACTGAATCCGTGGGGTCATGGCAAGAGGAGCAGGCAGATGGCCGGGAAGCGGTTTGCGCAGGTGGGCCTGGGCGGCAGGGCGAAGATGTTCAGCAGCGCGATCCTCGAGACGTACAAGGACTGCTGCGAGATGGTGGCCTCTTGCGACGTCAACGAGGGCCGGCTGCGCCTGGCGATCGAGCAGGCCCGCCAGAAGGGCGCGACGGTCGCCGGCTATGCGGACCGCGACTTCGAACGCATGATCGCCGAGACAAAGCCCGACTGCGTGATCGTCACCACGCGCGACTGCTTCCACGACCAGTACATCGTCCGCGCGATGGAGCTCGGCTGCGACGTCATCACCGAAAAGCCCATGACCACCGACGAGGCGAAATGCCAGCGGATCCTGGACACGCAGAAGCGGACAGGCCGCAAGTGTACCGTCACGTTCAACTACCGCTACAGCCCGCCCCGCACGCAGGTCAAGGACCTGCTGATGAGCGGCGTGATCGGCGAGGTCCTCAGCGTCGACTTCCACTGGTTGCTGGACACGCACCACGGCGCCGACTACTTCCGCCGTTGGCACCGGAACAAGGAAAACTCCGGCGGCCTGATGGTCCACAAGGCCACGCATCACTTCGACCTGGTCAACTGGTGGCTCTCGAGCGTGCCGCAGACGGTCTTCGCCCTGGGGCACCGGCGGTTCTACACGCCCGCGACCGCGGACCGGCTCGGGCTGAAGAATCGCGGCCAGCGCTGCCACGGCTGCCCCGAGGCCGGCCAGTGCACGTTCAAGCTGGATCTGGCTGGCAACGAGAACCTCAGGAAACTCTACCTGGACAACGAGCGCTACGACGGCTACGTCCGCGACCAGTGCGTGTTCTCCGACAAGATCGACATCGAGGACTCGATGAACGTGGTCGTGGGGTACGCCAGTGGCGTCAAGATGTCGTACAGCCTGAATGCCTTCTGCTCGTGGGAGGGCTACATGGTGGCCTTCAACGGCACGAAGGGCCGGCTCGAGCATACCTGCCAGGAGAAGGTTTACATCAACGCCGACGGGACCGTCCCGGGCGCGCTCAAGGAGGACGGCACGCACGTGCGGATCTTCCCCCAGCGCCGGCCCGCCTACGAACTCGACTTGTGGACCGGCGCCGGCGGCCACGGCGGTGGAGACGACCCGCTGCTGGACGACCTGTTCGCCCCCTGCCCCCCGACCGATAAGTATCTCCGCGCAGCCGACCACCGTAGCGGCGCCTGGTCCATCCTGACCGGGGTGGCCGCCAACCGGTCCATGGCGACGGGCCAGGCCGTGCGGACCGCCGACTTGGTGCGGGGTCTGGCCGAGCCCGACTACCCGCCCATGCCCACGGGCAAGGAGCCGCTGGTGATCCCCGCGCCGCAGGGGTAGTCATCCCTTCCTTGCACGCGCCCGGGGCTGACAGATCCGCCGGAAATCCCTGGCAAACAGCCCGGCCGATCGGGTATAATCGCATACATTCACGAGGCGGAGGGTAGGATAATGGGTCTCACGGTGCGCAGGGGAATCGTGTCGATGGCGTTCGGGCTGGTCCTGTCGATGACAGCACCCGCCAGCCGGGGCGTCATCCTCTACTGGAGTGCCGACCGGGCCACGTGGGCGCCCACCTCGTGCTGGTACGGCAACAGCGGTTGGCAGTACGAGGGCCAGTGGAGCTGCTATCTCGGCACGCCCATCGCCCCGAACTACTTCGTCACGGCCAAGCACGTCGGCGGGTCTGTTGGCGGCGTATTCACGTACAACAGCCAGACATACACCACGACGGCCAGCTACGACTCCCCCAGCAGCGACCTGCGGATCTGGCAGGTCAGCACGCCGTTTGCCACGTATGCGCCGCTCTACACGCTCAGCAACGAGGTCGGCAAGACGATGACCGTATACGGCCGCGGCACGGCCCGGGGCGACGACGTCACCGTGAACGGCCAGCTCAAGGGCTGGACATGGGGGGCATTCGACCACGTCGAGAGTTGGGGGTCGAACAAGGTCGATACTGTCGCGAACGGGGGCTCAGGCGTCGGGCAAATGCTGGCCTTCGGTTTCGATGCAAGTGGGGATTACTACGAAGGCAGCCTCTCGGTCGGCGACAGCGGCGGCGGGGTATTCATCAAGGACGGATCGACCTGGAAGCTGGCCGGCATCAACTACGGCACGGACGGCTATTACAGCTACACCGGACAGAACGGCACGGGCTTTTCGGCCTCGATTTTCGACCAGGGCGGATTGTATGTCGGTACCGACAATGCCTGGAACCATATCGCCGACCAGGCAACCGATATCCCGGGCAGCTCCTATGCCACCCGCATCTCCTCCAACATGGCCTGGATCCGCTCGATCATCGGCACGCCCATAGCCGTCCCCGAGCCGACCGCCGCGGCCCTGCTGCTTCTGGCAGTCGGGGGGTTGGTCCGACGGAAGTAGCTATCCTCTGACCCGAGCAAAAAACCGGGCCGCCGAATGGCGGCCCGGTCTGATTCTTCCGTGTCACGATGCCGTCGCGTCACGGCATGATGATGCAGTCGGTGCGGCTGACCAGGTCAAACAGGTATTGCGTCGGGCAGTCGCCGGCCGCGTTCGCCCCGGTCTTACAGTACGGGCATTGATCCACCACTTTGCTGACATCCGCGTTGGCAACGCTGAACCAACACGTGTAGATGTTGTCGGTAGCGGGGCCCACCGTCGGATGGTCATAGAATGACGCGTGCAGGTCGCCGAAGAGCACATTCTGGCCATCGATCAGGTGGTTGGGACTGTTATCGCCCATCTTCTTGTTGACGATGGGGGTCTTGGGGTCCGTGAGACTGCTCGCCGTTGATCAGCCGCCGCATATACGGGTTCGAGTCGGCCATCACCGCGCACTGCGGGTCCATCGACTCGTTGAGCGCCTCGCCCTCGTTGTCATGCCCGAACAGGTAGCCATAGTCCAGCATATCCGGCTGCAGGAAGTCCACAGACTGGGCAGCCGGGCAGGAGTCCGTGGCATTGTTCAATCCCAGCTCGCTCTTGACGTTGCCGTGGTTGCTCGAGGACTCTTGTCAGCCCGCAGGTCATCGGCTTCGTGGGTGGAACTGGGGCAGACGTACTGGTTGGGCTGGCTGAAGTTGCCCTTGACCAGCAGGAACAGCTCGCGGGTGACGAACGCATAGCGCTGATTCTTGTAGTCCTTCTGCGTATCGCTGCACTGGATCTTGGCCTTGTCAGTCGAGTCCAGCGATGTGCCCGGCGCCAATTCGACGATTTGCTGCCAGCGGTGGGGGCCGCCGCCCGGGCCGCCGGTGAAGTCCGGGGCCCCGTCCTTCTTGGCGTCATCGTAGTCGAAGAGCATGACGTAGACTCTGGTACCCTTCGGCCGCGCTGCCCGACACGCCATCGGGGTTCATCGTCGGGTTGGTACCCGGGATGTTGGCGCCGGTCGTGATGTGAGCCCGCTGCTTGCTGGCCATCGGGAAGGACCCGCGGGCCTGGTTGGCATACATGGCAATGGCCTTGCCGCTGCCACCGAGGTTGGCGGCGCAGACCGACCGCTTGGCCAGTTCGCGCGCCTTGCTCAAGGACGGAAGCAGGATCGAGATCAGCAGGGCGATGATCGCGATGACCACCAGTACGCTCGATCAACGTAAACGCCTTGTACCGTTTCACTGTACTGCCCTCCACGCGGGACCGTTAGGGTTTGGGTTGCCGGGCCTGCCCGAAGCTCGCCCGGACGCACTGTGCCATGATTTACAGGAAATAGGCCGCCACTACAAGGGGTCCGTGTCGCCCGGCTTGCGCCTGACAACAGTTCCGGCATCCCGTCCGGCTGGTCGAGGCCCGCTGTCTCAACCTGCCGGCTGTTCTGACTGGTGACGCCACCAGCCGTTGTGCCCAACTGCGTGCCGGACCGTAGCGGTAGAGAAGTCTATACGCTGTAGCGCGATATACACGCTGCAGCGCAGTCTGCGCACTGCCCTTGCCTGCGCCAGGCCTGGGCGTGGCCAGACCGCCCGCACGATCCCGGGGTCGTACGCGGATCGCCCGCATACGAGACTTTGGAGGGAAGGCAGCCGACGGCGTGTCTGAACACTGGCTGAATGGACGGTATGATACCGGATGTTACACGGAACGCTGTATGGGGATATCCAGTGGTCAGCTGCCGCTGGCACCTCCTCTCTTACTGTCTATGAATACTATACCACCAGATGCTGACAATGCAACGACTTAACCGCAGCGCGCGGCGAAAATCGCAAAGCACTCAAGGCCCTCGGCCGCTGGTTCGATCCGCAGTCCATCGGACGCCGCCTGGTGGGATACGAAGAACTCCTGGCCAGCCCGCACGGCCTGGCTGTTGATGCTCCCCTGCCCCGACCAGGCCAACAGGGCGAAACAGTCCTGCCAGCGGTACGTACACGGCTGGCGAATGATCAGCAGCTTGGCGCTGAACTTCGTGGTGGCGTCGGGCGGGATGATCCACCAGGCCTGGATACCGGGTTCGGGGAGATCCAACGGCCTCGGAGTGAGAGTGAACCGCTGGAGCAGGTCGGGCTGCTGGCAGAGCGCCAGGTCCACGTGGCGCACGCGCGGTTGGCGGCGGCGTCCAGGGCAGCCGGGTCGACAGTGCCATCGGGCGATTTTTGACGCATACGCAATCCGAATCCGGCACCGACATCGCTGGGCTGCTGGATTTCCAGGGTCAGGACCGTGCCGGGGCTGTGCACCAGGCCTGCTGGGACGAGAAACCCCATGCCTGGGCGCTGCAGGAAGTATGGGGAGATCTCCAGGAGGGCGTCGCGGCCGGAGGCCATGGCGGCGATCAGTTCCTGGCGTGTAATGTCCGGATTAATGCCGACGTGGGTATAGGGCCAGGCGCCTTTTGGACCTGGTAGGAAGTAATAGGCCTCGTCCTTGCCGCAACGCGCGTCCGGGAAGGCGGTTGGCTCGGCCAGGACGTCCTCGTCCTTCTGATGGATGTGGAAGCCTATCGGATCGAACGGATCGAGAATTTTGGTGAGGACACGGAATTCGGCGTTGTGGGCGGTGGCACGTGCAGGCCCCAGCAGCACGTCCGGCAGGGCTTTGCAGGCGTCGGCGAGGCGGGTGGCTGGTCGGAAGCCGGCGAGGCAGCTCAGGCCGGCATCGGCGTTGGGGTCGCCCCAGCCGATGCGGGTGCTGGAGGCGATCCAGCGTTCGACGAGGTACCGGCCATCGCGGCGGCGGACCATGCCGGGGCCTTTGCCAGCGAGGCGGCCACCGCCGCGGTAGCCGCGAGGGACCATGCAGGGTTTGAGGGGGAGCAGGCCGTTATGGCGGTCGAGGAAACGGCGAAGTTGGTCGGTGAGTGACATAGGTGGGTACTGTAACGAATGGGGACGTGGGGGCAAGGAGCGGAAGGCAGACAAGGAGACACGGAGAGGGGGAGACAAGGAGCAACGGCGGAAGAAGGGTTCAGGGTTCGGGGTTCGGGGTTCAGGGTTCGGGGTTCAGGGTTCAGGGTTCGGGGTTCAGGGTTCGGGGTTCAGGGTTCAGGGTTCAGGGTTCAGGGTTCGGGGTTCAGGGTTCAGGGTTCAGGGTTCAGGGTTCAGGGTTCAGGGTTCGGGGTTCGGGGTTCAGGGTTCGGGGTTCAGGGTTCGGGGTTCAGGGTTCGGGGTTCGGGGTTCAGGGTTCGGGGTTCGGGGTTCAGGGTTCAGGGTTCGGGGCTCGGGGTTCAGGAACGGCTGACAATGTGACAATTTGGCAATATGACAATGTGAAGCCACAACAGGGGGAACCGATCGTGAGTGCTGAGTGCGGAGGAACGACGGTGGCGAAAGGCACGTTTAGCGAGCATGTGGGCAGGCGCGGGAGGGTGAAATGCGGTTCGTGGCAGCACTTTGCAGGCCATTTGCAATACAGGCGCTCACCTTAGGGATATGGTGGTATACGTGGGTGCGGGGTGTGTAGATGGGGTGCGCGGGGCGAAGGGCGCGAGACGGGTCACGGGGCGCGGGGCGCGGGCGCGGGGCGAACTACAACGGCTAGGACTTCGGCTGCTGCGCAGCCGGCGACCGGACGGCCACTACGTACCGGTCGCAAGGAAGGCCAACGGCGCGAGGGGGGAGATGACAAATGTGACGGGGCGACGGGGGGCGGCTGATCGGGTGATGCCAGAGACTGGCACTGGTCATTGTGGGAAAAGTGGGAAAGAGTTGGGGCGAGGGGGGTGGCAGGGGGATGTCCGGGAGCGGGCTTTGTTCTGCCAGCGCAGTGCAGCTTCGCGAACCGTTCTTCGGTTCGCGACTTGATACCCAGGGATTGCAGTACGTCCCGCACGTCGCGGAATTCGCTCGGGGTCTGATTGGTCTGGATACAACACTACTTCTCTCGCTTCAGGGCCAGACTCTCGCCTGGCAACCGGCTTCGTTCCCAGGATCATTGCTTCCACGTCCGCCTTGGCAGCTTCGCGCGGGCATCGGCTTCGGTTCGCAACTTGGCGATTTGTTCCCGCCGTCTGGCGACACGCTCCACAAAATGGTGCTGTACGTCCAAGGGGGGCAGGGGGATTGGCGCGGCTCGAAGCTCTGATGAGTTAATAGTGCCAAGCCCGGACGAAGTCTTGACGCTCCGGAAGAAATGGTCCTTCCCCACGTCAGTATTAAACCAAGTCGTCGCATAGTCAGACAAGAGCCTTGAGGAATCCGGCCGAACCTTGAGAATGTGATTCTGGTGGACGCAATCGGGCACCTCGCCATGCCACAGGGCACACCGTCCCAATTCTGCCTTGCTGCCGTTCCCCTCAACAAACAGGATGTCGCCAGGCTCAAGGCGCAGGCTCGGCATTTCTGAATCGGGCACGTCGATGTACTTGATTTCGTGCAGGTCCAGTTCCCCGCGTTGGACATTCGCGACGCGAAGGTATGGCCGGGGATGTTGGCTCGGTCTGTTCGCAGGGCATTTCTGAATCCCGTAGGACACCGCCGCCACGTCGCCCAGGCTAACAGCCGGATACTTGCCGCCGGTTAGGTCGATGGCAACGCTCGCCAGCGCGTTGAAACTCACGCTCCACCGCAACAGGTCTTTCCACCATATCGCGAAGACCTTGGGCAGGGCGGCTCGGGTCGGCGCCTTCAATCCCAGGTCCGCCAGGAAGCCGGCTTCGATGTCCCGCTCAAGGCATTCAATGCGGGCTTGCGTAGCTGCCGCCGCCTTCCGTGCCGACTCCCATGCCGCAACGATCTTCCGTTGCACCGCCAGCGGGGGCAGGGGCAGTTCAAACCCAAGGAAGAACTCTTCGCGGAAACGGTTTCGGCTCACCGCAGCCGATCCGGTCGAAGCCACGTTGACCGCTCTAATGGTCTGGTCGGTTATGCACCAAAGGTATAGATATTCTGACAAGAGCTGCTTGGGGTCCACCACGAATTGCGGAAACTCGTTTGAAACATGGCAGCCAGCCAGCTCCGCAGGAACTACCGCGAATGACGCCTTCCATGCAAACAGCCGGTTGTAGATCAACGCGTCAGGGTTCAAGGGCCAAACCCAGCGGGCGCTTTGTGAATCTCCCCGTACACTCTCCCGATGAAAGACCCCTTCACCGTACCACTTGACCCCCGCCATCTTGTATTCGGTGTTTGGCTCCACCCTCACCGGGTCGGAAGTCATCTTCACCACGTCGCGCACGTGTACACGGCGCCAGCCACCAGGTAACCGACGCGACAGAATTGCACCGCTCGGCACTACCCAGCGGTCCATATCGTGCCACCACACGACGATTGCCCGGCCACAGGTTGCCGTCATGCTTCACCCCCAGCCAGAATGAAGGCTTGGGGGTCTTTCAGGAAACGGCGGTGAAGCGCAAGGCAGGTATCTTCGGGCTTCATCGGCGGCGGCATGTTGCGGTTGGGGTACAGACTCATTCTGGTCCGGCTCGCCCGTGGCGGTGATGCCGACCTTTTCCGCTTCGTACAGGAAGACCGGGTAATCAAACCGCTCTTTCAGCAGTGCGCGGGCCTCCACGACCTCTTTTGCGCCCACGGCCGCCAGGTAACCGCGCAATTCTTTCGTCAGGACATCGCACCGTTTCTTATCCTTCGCTTTCTTCGCGGCCCCTATCTCGCCTGCCAGGCGGGCCGCTTCGGCCTTGATTTCGGGGGCGTACTTCGCGGCCACTTCGCCGACAGCGGCCCTTCGCTTGGCCTCATACTCGGCTTGTTCGGCTTCGGTGAACTTCCCCAAGAACAGCAACGAAGCCTTGACCGATGCGCCGGAAGAATTGAACGTCTCCGCCGGCAGGCTCACTACCGCCAGAATGCGGGCGCGGTCTTCGCAGAACTCCCGGACGTATGCCAGGGACGGGTTGTTGAAGATGCCTTCGGGAAGGACAATCGCCATTCGGCCGCCAGGCGTCAGCAGGGACAGGCATCTTTCGATGAACAGGATCTCTGTCTTTACCTTGCCCAGCTTGCTCCCGTTGCGGGTTGGCAGCTCGAACAGGGAAGCAATGGGCTTGTCTTTGGTGGCATTAACCCTGTTTTGGGCGTCGCGGTACAGCTGGCCATAGGCTTCCGCATAGCGCCGATACTGTTCATCGTCGGTTGTTACGTCGGCATCGGTGATATGGTCGGAAGGCTCCACGTTCGCACCAAAGGGCGGATTCGTAAGGATGATGTCAAAGCGCCCCTCAAAGATGCCGTTGACGTTGATAAAGCCGTTGTGGTGATGTACGCCGCCGTGGCCATCGCCATGCATAATCATGTTCATCTTGCTTGTACGGGCCATGCGGTCGTTGGCGTCGCAACCGTAGATACAGCGGTTGGCTGAGCTTCCACAGCCGGGAGTCCCGCTTGCGCTGGTCGATGCTTGCTTGCAGTTCATCATACTTGGCTCGGAGCTGTTCGGCCCGTTTTGCTTCGGACAGCTTCTTTCGGTCCAGATCCGCCGCGCAGGCTTGATATTGCCTGTCCACGTCCGCCAGAATCTGTTCCCGCACGATTTCAAAGAAGCGGATCAGGAAGCCCCCGGACCCGCTGGCCGGGTCGCAGACTACATCGCCTTCCGCGGGGGCCACCATCCGCACCATGAACTCAACGATGGTTCGCGGGGTGAAGAATTGGCCAATCTCGCCCCGGAAGGTCCTGCCCAGGAAACGTTCAAAGGCGATGCCCTTCACGTCTTCGCTTGTGTCGGACAGGTTGTAGCGTTCCAGCAGGCGAACGATTTCCCGGCCGGTTGCCGGCTTCAGGTTGATACGGTCATCGTCGGCGAAGATACGATCGGCGGAGAATGCTTCCTTTGTCTTCTTGAACAGGTCCCCCAGCGGGTTGTCGCCTAGCTGTTCGTCCAGGTAATCGAGCTGTGAAGAGGTTCACGCGGCGCCGCTTGGCTTTCATTTCCCGCTCAACCCATACCTTCACAAACAGGACCTTGGCGATTTCGTCGAAGGCGGCAGCGGGGTCCAGGTGCTCCCGGTTCCGAATGACGTTGTGGCATTGGTGCAGAAGGTCGGCGAATTCGTCTTCCCGGAAGATCCGCAGCTTGTTGATTAACTCCCGAATCTCTTTGTCGCTGGCGTCGGCATGGGGGATGTTTTCAATCTCTTCGGCGTACCCCGGCATCTTGTCTTTCTTGACCCGCCAGTAGCGGGTTTCCCGGTTGTTGTGCGTGACAAAGAAGGGGGCGCTGCAGTAGACGGCGTAGGCTTCGCCTTGGGCATAGTCGGCGGCCTTGATAGTGATGTTGTCTGCCTTGCACTCGACAACAATCAGCGGCGTCCTGGAATCGGCCTTGTCCTGCGAAGTGCGCCAGATAACCACGTCGGCACGGGCGCCGGCCGATCCTCGCCCGGTCACAGCCAATTCTTCGTCCATTTGCTCCAGGGCGAAGCCGTATTCATTGTGAAGGGTCGCAACGTACTGTTGCCGCACGCGCTCTTCGGGAGTCTCGACAAGCCATTTCTGGCGGATGTGGCTGAAGATGTGGCCTTTGCCATCGATCTTGACCGCCAGGGCGGGACGTTCGTTACCGTTGCCGCCATTCGCCCCGTTCGATGGCTGGCCCTTGGCCGCAGTCTTCCCGTTGTTCGCTGTCCGCTTTGCCATGATTTCACCCGCCCCCCGGCAGGAAACGGAACAAAGATACAGCTTCAGGGGGCGGGCGTCCACGATCACGGGGGGGAGTTGTTCGGGGTACCTATGCGGTCTGTAGGCGCCCCATCGACACCGGCAGGAGCGAGGAAGAGGGCGCCGGAGATGCGGGGCGAAGGGGAACGGCGAATTGCACCGCGGAGGCGCTGAGGACGCGGAGGACGACGGATTGGTCAAGCAACGGCAACGGCGGCTGACGCCGGGAGAAGGGGCCGCGGACGGCAAAGACGAGATTCCTCACCCCCGCGAAGGTGTGTTCTCCTTCCGAGTCGGTGAGGGGGTTCGGAATGACAGCAACGGCAGTTGCTGGTTGTCAGTTGCCAGTTGTCAGTAACGGGAACGACAGCGGCAACGACGACGGCAGTGGCATCCGCAGATTGCGCAGTCCTGGCCTTGTCAGCGACGGTACCGGCGGCATGCTCCTGCAAGAGCGCAGGAGCATGGCACCCGGCGTGTGACGGGAGGATGCGTGGGGAAGGTCTGAAGGCCCCCGCAGAGCAGGAAGGCCGTTAAAACGGCCTGAAGGAAACGACAAAGACAAACGAACCGGAGGGTGCTGCCCGCGCACCAGTGCTAAAAGCACTGGCCTATTTGCCCGCTGCGCGGGATGCCCCGTGAACGGGGCAGAGACGGGACACAGTGACTTCCGAACCCGGCGCGGTACAGGCCGTATCACCGGACTAGATTGTCAAGAAGCAAAAGGCGGGACTCCAAGCGCCGGCTAAAGCCGGGACGCCGAACCCTGAACCCCGAGCCCTGGACCCTGGGGCCTGAACCCTGGACCCTATGCCCCCCTGCCCCGTTATACCACAAAGCGCTGGCTGCAGAGGACTTCGAGCATGTTTTCGAGGAAGTCGGCGGCGGTGACTGAGGTCAGGACGGAGACGGGTTTGCGGGACTGGTCGCGGCGGGGCATGGGTTGGCACTTGCCAGCTAGGGGGGGATCGGTCGCGACCTTTACGGCTAGCTGCAGGCTCATGAACAGTTCAGGCCAGATGAGGCAGCCTACGGCGGCGGCATCGTGGACGGTGAAGCGGCCCGGGGGGGCGTCGCCGATACCGTTTCGCATGGGCCAATCGAGGATGCTGGCGAGGAACCGGCCAGCTGGGTGGTCGCAGGCGGAGAGGCGGGCGATGTGCGCCTCGTCCATCTGCAGGTAAGTCGTCAGGTCCAGCGGCACGAGGGTGACCGGCAGGCCGGAGGCGAGGATCGTGTCGGCGGCGGCTGGGTCGCGGTAGAAGTTGAACTCGGCTATGCCGTTGATGTTGCCCTTGCACCAGATGGCGCCGCCCATGATGACGAAGCGTTTGACCTGGCGGAGGAGGCCGGGGTTGGTCCGCCAGAGCTCGGCGAGGTTGGTGAGCGGGCCGATGCAGATGACGACGAGCTGGCCGGGGTTGCCTTCGATCGCGGCGCGGTAGGTCTTGGTATAGGGGGCGGGTTCGAAGGACTCCAAGGCGGGCCAGGGGGTTTCGCCTAGGCCGTCCTGGCCGAATACGTGGCGGGCGTCGGCGAGGTTGTCGCCGTGCTGGTCGAGGCCGACGCCGGCTGGGGGCAAGGGGTCGACCTCGAGGGCGCGGAGGAGGCGGCCTACGTTGCGGGTAGCCTGGAGGAGGGGGACGTTGCCGCCGACGGAAACGAGGGCCTGGACCGAGAGTTTCTCGGAGAGCATCGCCAGGGCGATTGCGATGGCGTCATCGACGCCCATGTCCGTGTCGATCAGGACGGGCAGCGGCATTGAGACCGCTCCTGCAAGCCGCAAATTGACACGCCACTGAGGGGCGGCTAGTCTGCCGTCGGCGTATTATCGGAGTCCAATCGCCCATGGTCAACGTGCCGGATGCCTTTATTGATACGTTTGCCGCCCGGTTTGGCTGCCAGCCGGACGCGGTGGTTCGGTCGCCGGGGCGGGTGAACCTGATCGGGGAGCACACGGACTACAACGAAGGGTTCGTGATGCCGGTGGCGACGCAGCAGGGGTTCTGGGTGGCTGCGGGGGGTCGCAAGGACGGCAAGTTGAGCGCGGTCAGCCAGGACGTGGACCAGGCGGGGACGTGGGACCTGGATGAGGCGGTTCCGCGGCACAAGGGGCTCTGGAGCAGCTATGTCCGAGGGGTGGCGGCGGTATTGCGGGGGCAGGGGTACGCAATCGGCGGGACGAACCTCTTCATTGGCGGGGACCTGCCGGTGGGGTCGGGGCTGTCGAGCAGCGCGGCCCTGGAGGTGGGGGTGGCGATTGCGCTGCTGAGCGCGAACGGCGGCAGTGACCGGGCGAGCGACCGGGTGGGCCTGGCGCACCTGTGCCGCAAGGCTGAGCATGAGTACGCAGGGGTGCCGTGCGGGATCATGGACCAGTACGCGTGCCTGATGGGGCAGGAGGATCGGGCGATCCTGCTGGATTGCCGGAGCATCCGCCACGAGTTGATCCCGATGCCGGCGGACTGGCGGATCGTGATCCTGGACACGCAGGTGCGGCACTCGCTGGCCAGCGGGGAGTATGCGCTGCGGCAGAAGGACTGCCGGCGGGCGGTGGAGCAGGCGAGCCAGGCGCTGGGGCGGGAGGCTGAAGAGCCTGCGGGACCTGGATGAGGCGACGCTGGGGTCGGTGACTGGTCGGCTGGATGAGGCGGCTCTGAAGCGGGCGCGGCACGTGGTGACGGAGAATGCGCGGGTGGTTGCGGCGGGGGAGGCGTTCCGGCAGGGAGACGGTCGGCGGGCGGGGCAGTTGATGTACGCGTCGCACGCGAGCTTGCGGGACGATTACGAGGTGTCCTGCCGGGAGCTGGACCTGCTGGTGGGGACGGCGTCGAAGGTGGAGGGGGTGTACGGGGCGCGGATGACCGGGGGTGGGTTCGGCGGGTGCGCGGTGGCCATTACGACGCCGGCTGGGGCGGAGAGACTTCAGGTAGCGGTAGCGAGGGAATACAACAGTCGGCAGCCGAAGGCGGCCCGGGTGATTCTCACCGGGGCGAGTGATGGAGCCAAGGTATGGCGGATCGGCTAGTACAGGATGCGCTCGAGCAGCTGATGGCGAGGAAGGATCTGTCGGTCGAGCAGACGGAGTATCTGTTCGAGCAGATCATGACGGGGCTGGTGGAGCCGGAGTTGCTGGCTGGGGTGCTGGTGGCGTGGTCGATCAAGGGCGAGAGCGTGGCGGAGCTGGTGGGGGCGGCGCGGGTGATGCGGCGGTTAGCTGCGCAGGTGCGGTGCCCCGGCGAACCGGTGGACACGTGCGGCACGGGGGGGACGGGACGAGCACGTTCAACGTCTCGACGGCGGCGGCGATCATCGCGGCGGGAGCGGGGGTGATCGTCGCCAAGCACGGCAACCGGACGAACACGCGGGCGAGCGGGTCAGCGGAGGCGATGGCGGCGCTGGGGGTGGACATCGAGGCGCCGATCGCGGTGGTCGAGGCGTGTTTGGAGAAGGTGGGGCTGGGGTTTCTGTACGCGGTGAAGATGCACCCGGCGATGAAACACGCGGCGCCGGTGCGGCGGCTGCTGGGGATCAAGAGCATCTTCAACGTGATCGGGCCGCTGACGAACCCGGCTGGGGCGCGGCGGCAGGTGCTGGGGGTGGCGCGGCTGGACATGGTGGAGAAGATCGCGGCGGCGCTGCATCAACTGGATACGAAGCATGCCCTGGTGGTGCATGGCGGGGGGCTGTGCGACATGACGGTGACGGGACCGAGCCGGGTGATCGAGGTCCGGCCGGAGGGGCTGCGGGAGTTGCAGGTGACGCCGGGCGAGGTGGGGCTGAAGGTGAGCGAATTGAAGGACCTGCTGGTGGATTCGCCGGCGCGGTCGGCGGAGACGATCCAGGGGATCCTGGGGGGCAAGTGCGGGGCGTGCCGGGACATTGCGGTGCTGAACGCGGGGGCGGCGATATTGGTGGGGGGGAAGGCGGGGAGCCTGGCGGAGGGGGTACGGGCGGCGGAGAAGTCGATTGATAGCGGGGCGGCGCGGGGAAGCTGGAGGCGTTCGTGCGGGAGAGCCGGTCGACGGGGGGCGGGTAACGGGTTACGGGTAACGGGGAAGGGTCCAGGATTCGGGGTTCAGTCAACGGCATGCCACGAGCAGCGGCGGGAGTCGCCTGCAAGAATCACGGCCGGGGGCGGCTGTGCCACAGACAGCGCAGGCCTACCGCCTCCATAGGCTGCGGCTGCGTTCGAAGGAGCCGGGGGCGCGGCGCTGCCAGCCTTTGCGGACCTCGCCGAGGCCGAAGGACGCAAGACTCGAAGTTGTCGCTGAGGCGGCGAACAGGGGTTTCAGGGGATGGTCGGGAGAGACTCGCTCGGCCATGACTACACCTCCGAGGCGGCCAGGGGCCAACCGCGCAGCCGGTGGCAGCCGCGGCACGCGGGGGGTCATACGATCTTACATCTCCGGCTGGAAAGGGTAAGTCCATAGCGCCAGGCCATTGGGGCACATGAAGTCTCAGGCGGGCGGGCGGGCGTCGCGGGCCGGGTGGAAAATACCACGAACGCGAGTAGAATTATCCCTGTTTGCTCGGGAGAATGTGAGATGCCCGAAGCGGGGACGGCCGGTGCCAAGAGTTTCGGCGGCACAGAGTCGTAGGTGTTCCGGGACGAACGGCATCGGTCCGGCCCCATCACGTCTGCAAAGTAGGCACCGCGTGATGTGCTCGACGCGCGAGCGAGGAGGTCCTGGCCATGGCGAGCGCCACTGACACGTCGATGACGGCGGAGCAGCTGTCCTCATGGCAGGAAGCGGTGGCGTCGGGGATCCTGAAGGTGCTGGTCTGGGCGGGCCCGATTGCGGTGATCGTGTCGGTCGTCAGGAGCGATACACTGGGGGATCGGGTCGACGCGGGACTGGTGGGGGCTGCGTACGTGGCGATCCTGGCCGCCCTTCTGTGGAAGCGCCGGGACCTGTCCTTCCGAGCACCTTTCGTAATAGGCTTCGCGTACGTGCTGGGGACGGTGGAGCTGGTCCGGGCCGCCCCGTACGGTGAGGGGCGCGTTGTCCTGCTGGTTGCGGCCGTCGTGGCGGGGCTTCTGTTGCCGAAGACGGCGGCGCGGATCTGGTGCGGGGTCATCATCGCGACGGTGGCTGCGGTCACGGGCGGGCATGCCGCGAAGTGGCTGCATGCGATGCGTCCATCGGACGAGGGGATCGCGTGGTGGCTGGACAGGACGGCGAGCTTTGCGCTACTGACGCTGGTGGTGTTTCTGTCGCAGGAGTACATCGTCAAGCGGCTGATGCGGAGTTTGGAGGCGAGCCGGAAGGACCGGAAGGACCTGGGGGCGAGCATTGACCAACGAGAGCAGGCGGAGGAATCGCTGCGAAGAAGCGAGGCGATGCTGTCGAGCATCCTCAATTCGGTCCCGCAGTCCATCTTCTGGAAGGACCGCGACAGCGTGTACGTCGGCTGCAACGCGGTGTTCGCGAAGGCGGTCGGGCTGGAGAGCCCCGAACAGGTTGTCGGGAAGACAGACTTCGACCTTCCCTGGGCGCGGAGTGAGGCAGAGGCATATCGTAGCGACGATCGCGAGGTCATGGACGCGAACCAGCCGAAGCGCCATATCGTCGAGCCGCTGCAACAGGCGGATGGCTCTCGTCTCTGGGTTGACACATCAAAGGTGCCCTTGGCGGACGCGAGCGGCCAGGTCTACGGCGTGCTGGGGGTTTTCGAAGACATCACGGAGCGCAAGCAGGCCGAGGCGGCCCTGCAGCGCAGCGAAACCCGGTACCGAACGCTGTTCGAGTCCGCCCAAGATGCCATTCTTATGATGCAGGCAGACCGCTTCATCGAATGCAATCCGTCGACCCTCACGATGTTCGGCTGCCGAAGAGAGGACATCATCGCGCAGACGCCCGTACGGTTTTCGCCCCCGGTGCAGCCGGACGGACGCGATTCCGCGGAGAAGGCGATTGAGAAGATCCGCGCGGCCCGGGCCGGCGATTCGCAGACCTTCGAGTGGCGACACTGCAGGCTCGACGGCACGGAGTTCGATGTCGAGGTCAATCTGAACAGGGTCGATCTGGACGGAGAGACCTTCCTGCAGGCCGTCGTGCGGGACATCACCGAGCGTAAGCGGGCTGCGGAGAGTCTGCTGGAGAAGGAGCAGACCCTCTCCATGATCCTCGGCTCCATCAGCGAGCTTTTCGTCTACCAGACCCCCGATCACAAGATCCTCTGGGCCAACAAGGCCGCCGGCGACTCCGTGGGGCTCAAACCTGAAGACCTGGAGGGCCGCTACTGCTACGAATTCTGGGGTCTGCCCGAGGGCGAATGCACGTACTGCCCCCTTCGCGAAGTCCTGGCCACCGGCCAACCGTCCGAGAAGGACATCATGTCGCCGGACGGCCGCAGCTGGACCATCCGTGGCTATCCGGTCAAGGACGACCAGGGCCGGATCGAAGCCCTGGTGGAAGTCACGACGGATATCACCGAGCGCAAGCGGGCGGAGGAGGCCCTGCGAGCCAGCGAGGAGCGATTCCGCACCCTGTTTGATTCCATCACCGATGCCGTGTTCGTGAACGGTTTCCAAGAGGATGGTACCCCAGGCACGTTTCAGGAAGTCAACGACGTGGCGTGTCGGCGGCTGGGATACTCTCGCGAGGAGTTGCTGCAACTGTCCCCCCGCGACATCGACGCACCGGAAACATATCCTGACGCTCACTCGCCCATCGTTCGGGAGCTCCAGGAGGGGAAGGAGACTCACATTTGAGCAGACCCATATCACCCGAGACGGGCGCCGCATTCCCGTTGAGATCCATGTGCGGCCCTTCCTCCTCCAAGGGCAACCCATGGTCATCGCGTTAGCCCGAGATATCACCGAGCGCAAGCAGGCGGAGGAAGGGCTGCGGCAGAGCGAGGCCACGCTCCGCAGTTTGTTCCGCGCCGCACCGGTTGGACTGACGACAAGCCATGAGCGGGTTATCGATCTGGTCAATGAGAGTTTCTGCGCGATCACAGGACGGTCCCCCGGGGACCTCATCGGACACAGTGCTCGCCAGTTCTATGAAACCGACCAGGAATATGAACGCGCCGGCCGCGAACTCTTCGGCAGGCTTTGGGAAACCGGCTTGAACCACACGGAGACGCGATTCGTCCGGCCGGATGGCTCGGTGCGGGACGTATCCTTGTTCGCGGCGCCACTCGAGCCGACGGATCCCAGGGCAGGTACCGTGGTAGCCGTCCAGGATGTCACAGAGCGACGGCGCCTGATGGAAGAGTTGCAGAAGGTGAACGCGGAGCTGGAGGACCGAGTTCGCGAGCGGACGGCGGTGGCCGAGAAGCGGGCCGCGCAGCTGCGGATACTGGCTTCGCAGCTGACGACCGCGGAGCAGCGGGAGCGGCGGCGCGTGGCCAATATCCTGCACGAGCACTTCCAGCAGTTGCTGGCCAGCGCACGATTCAGCCTGGGGGCCCTGGAGCGGCGGGTCAGCGACCCGAAGGTGCTGCCGCTGCTTCAGCAGGTGAACAGCGTGATCACCGAGGCCATCAGCGTCTCGCGCTCGCTGTCGGTGGAACTGTGTCCGCCGATCCTGTACGACCTGGGCCTGGCCGCGTCGATGGACTGGCTCGGGCGATGGATGGAGAGCCGGCACCATCTGCACGTGGACGTCCAGGCGGACCCGCAGGCGAATCCGAAGGCGGAAGATATCAGCGTCATGCTCTTTCACGGCGTGCGGGAGCTGCTGTTCAACGTGGTCAAGCACGCGCCATGTGGACCGGGCCAGCGTGCGGATGCGCCGCAAGGACGCCGACCACGTCGAGATCGTGGTGGCTGACGAAGGGGTCGGCTTCGACCCGGCGCAGCGCCGCCTGGATGCCGACCAGACGGGCGGCTTCGGGCTCTTCAGCATCCGGGAGCGAGTCGAGGTCGCGGGCGGGCAGGTCGTCATAGACAGCCACCCCCGGCGCGGCACACGGATCACCCTGACAGCGACCCTCCACGCCAACACGGTTTCGGCAGAGCGGCTCAAACGATGAACATCGCGTCGCCGTAGGAGAAGAACCGGTAGCGCCGGTCGACGGCCTCGCGGTAGGCCCGCAGAACAAACTCGCGGCCGGCCAGGGCGAAGACGAGCGCCAGCAGCGTACTGCCGGGCAGGTGGAAGTTGGTGACCAGGGCATCCACGCACCGCGGCTGGTATGGCGGATAGATGAAGATGTTCGTCGAACCGGAACGCGGCTGGAGGCGGCCCGTCTCGTCGGCCTGGGTCTCCAGGACGCGGACGCTGGTCGTGCCGACGGCGATGACGCGCCGCCTGTCCGCCTTTGCACGGTTGACCTGCTCGGCGGTCTCGGGGGGCAGGTCGAAGGTCTCCGAGTGCATGGGGTGTCGGGCGAGGTCCTCGACCTCGACCGGCTGGAACGTCCCCAGTCCCACGTGGAGCGTCAGATACGCCTGGTCCACCCCCCTGGCCCGCAGACCTGCCGGAGCAACTCATCGGTGAAGTGCAGCCCGGCCGTCGGGGCAGCCACACTGCCGGGCTCGCGGGCGTAAACGGTCTGGTACCACTGGCGGTCCCGTAGGGTCCGCGGGTCATGGTCCTGGCGATGGATGTACGGCGGCAGGGGGACTTGGCCGATCCGGTCCAGGACGGTCTCGGCGGGGTCAGGGGGGAGTACCCGCACATCCCAGAGGCCGCGCTGGCCCCGCTGGAGGAGGTCCATCCGCCAAGGCCCCTGCCCCAGCAGCAGCTGGTCGCCGAGGTGGAGGCGGCCCTTGCCGCGGAGGAGGACCTGCCAGGTTCCGGGCGTCCGTTCGCGGAGGAAGAGCCCGCCGATGCGTCCGCCGGACGGGCGATGGGCGTCGAACCGGGCGGGCAGGACCTTCGAGCGGTTGAGCACGAGCAGGTCGCCGGGGCGCAGGAGGTCGGGCAGGTCGGCGAAGACCTTGTGCTCGATAGTCCGAGAACTGCGGTGCAGGAGCATCAGGCGGCACTGTTCGCGCCGGGCGGAGGGTTCCTGGGCGATCAGGTCCTCGGGCAGGTCGAACCGCAGGTCGGACTTGTTCACGGGACGCTCCGGGGACGACGGTAACGACGTTAACAACGTCAGCAGTCAACGGTCAGCAGTCAGCAGATCACAGCAACGGCATCTTGTTGCGCCACCTTGCGCCTCCTGTCCGGCACGAACGAAAGTGACGCTCGGCCGGGGCCGATACACAGTTATCCTACGGGCAATCGGCCGGAAAGAGAACCGGTCGCGGGCAAATGGACAAGGCGGGTGCGGCCATGACGATCAGCGAAATCGACTCGGTACTGACGAAAATCGCGGTGATGGACCGGCTGTCGCTGCTGCAGCAGATCCGGGGGTTCAGCTACCCCTTCCGGCTGGACTTCAGCGACGACTACCTGGCCGGCCAGGGCACCGAGCGGCTGCGCCATATCCTGATGGCTGCGTACCTGCAGCAGAAGAGCCAGTCGCCGCAGCTGGAACCGGTGGGCTAATCCCTGCCAGGGCCGGCTTGAACCCGACCGTAGCCCGGCCGTAGAATCCCGCCCATGGCCAGGCGGTCCGGCAAGACAACCCATCTGCTCGTGTACCTGGGTTTCCGGGTACTGACGTTCATCTTCCACCTGTTTCCGATCAATGCGAACCTGCGGACGGCGCAGTTTTTTCGGGTGGCTGTGGTACCGGACGATCCGGCGGCACCGGGAACTGCCGCGCGAGCACCTGCGTCGCGCGTACGGCAGCGCCTTCACGGAAGAGGAGATCGACCGGATCGCCCTGCGGTCGTGCCAGCAGATGGCGATGATGGCGATGGAGCTGCTGTTCACCCCCCGGCTGATCACGCCCTGGACATGGTCGAAGTATATCCGCGTGGGGCCGGAGGTAACCAAGCAAATCCGCTACCTGCTGGAGAACAAGACCGGGGTGATCCTGGTGACGGGGCACTACGGCAACTGGGAGCTGATCGGCTACGCGATGGCGTGCGTGGGGCTGGACGTTGCGGCGGTCATGCGGCCGTTGGACAACCCGTACCTGAATGACTATACGGTCCGCACGCGGGCGGCGGGCGGGCTGCAGTCTGATCTACAAGAAGGGCATGACGGAGATCGCGGAGGAGGTCCTGGCCAAAGGCGGCTCGGTGGGCTTCATCGCCGATCAGAACGCCGGCAGCAAGGGGTTGTTCGTGGACTTCTTCGGGCGCAAGGCGAGCACATACAAGTCGATCGGGCTACTCGCGCGGGGGTACAATGTGCCGATCATGATCGGCTGCGCCCGGCGGGTCTCGAGCAAGTTGCAGTACGAGGTGGAGGTGACGCGGGTCATCCACCCGCACGAGTGGCAGGGCAAGGACAACGAAGTCCTGTGGATCACGCAGGAGTACACGCGGGCGATCGAGCAGTTCATCCGGAAGGACCCGACGCAGTACTTGTGGGTGCATCGGCGGTGGAAGACAAGGCCGGCGGAGGAAACGGCTGACAATGTGACAATTTGACAATCTGACAATGTGACCAGAGACAGCGGCATTCTGGCGATTTGACAACGTGCACTGCTTACGGAGGTGGTTGAAATGGCACAGCGTATTCAGTCTCACCGCGATCTCCGCGTGTACCAGAAGGCTTTTGGTGCTGCCATGGATATCTTCGGACTGTCGAAAGCCTTTCCCAAGGAGGAGACCTATTCCCTCACCGACCAGGTTCGCCGATCTTCTCGGTCCGTTTGTGCGAATCTGGCCGAAGCATGGCGAAAGCGGCTGTATGAGGCGGCCTTCATCAGCAAACTCTCTGATTCGGGCAGCGAGGCGGCGGAAACCCAGGTGTGGCTGCAGTTCGCGATTGAGTGCGGATGCCTGGACGCACCTCACTGTCAACACCTTCTTGGCGCTTACGATGAAGTCCTGCGCACGCTCACAGGCATGATCACACATCCGGAGACCTGGGTGATCGGAGGAGAAGGCCAATGACAACGGAGCTTCGCCTGCCGCTATCGGTCACATTGTCAAATTGTCAAATTGTCACATTGTCAGGCTAGGCCATGCCGATTCTCGTTCGCAACATCGCACTGCCGCTGGATGAGCCGGAAGAACGGCTGCTGGAGCGCACGGCCAGGAGACTGCGCGTTTCGCCGCGGGAGATCGCGTCCCGGGAGGCCGTTCGGCGCAGCCTGGACGCGCGGGACAAGAACGAGATTCAGTTCGTGTACAACGTCATGGTTTCCCTGGCGGAGGGTCCGCGGCGAGAGGTGGGCCTGGTGCAGCGACTCCACCGCCAGGACGTAGCCATTCACAAGCCGTACGAGCCGGTTGAGCTCAAGCCTGGCTCTGAGTCCCTGACGGCCAGGCCGGTGGTGGTCGGCATGGGGCCGGCTGGGATGTTCGCGGCGCTGACGCTGGCCAAGGCGGGGTATGCGCCGATCGTGCTGGAACGGGGGCAGGCGGTCGAGCAGCGCGGGCGGGACGTGTTCGAGACGTTTTACAAGCAGGGCCGGTTCAACCCCGAGAGCAACCTGCTGTACGGCGAGGGGGGCGCGGGGACGTACAGCGACGGCAAGCTCTACTCGCGGATCCACGACCCGCTGACGCAGGAGGTCTACCAGGCCCTTGTGGCGGCTGGGGCGGATCGGCAGATCCTTATCGACGGCAAGCCGCACATCGGGTCGGACAAGCTGCCCGGGATCTGCGCGAGGATCCGCAGCAGCATTATTGAGGCCGGCGGGGAGGTACTGTTTGGCAGCCGGGTGGTCGACTTCGTTCGCGATGGGGAAGGCGCGATTTCGAAGGTGGTGCTCGGTGATGGGCGGCAGGTGGAGGCGGGCGCGGTGGTGCTGGGGACCGGGCACAGCGCTCGCGATGTGTACGCGATGCTGCATCAGCTGGGGATCGGGCTGGAGGCCAAGCCGTTCCAGATGGGCGTGCGAATCCAGCACCCGCAGGAGATGGTCGACCGCTGGCAGTACGGTGCGCTGGCTGGGCATCCGAAACTCCCGCCGGCTGATTATCACCTCAACGCCAAGGGCGCGGGCGGGGCGCTGGGCGACGCGTACTCGTTCTGCATGTGCCCGGGCGGGCAGATCCTGCCGGCCAACGAGTCAGAAGGGCTGGCCGTCACGAATGGGGCGAGTCCGTCGGACCGTTCGGGTCCGTACGCCAACAGCGGGCTGGTGGTCACGCTGCGGCCGGAGCAGTTCGGCGAGGGGGCGCTGGCGGGCATCGAGTTCCAGCGACGGTGGGAAGAGGCGGCGTTTGCGGCGGCTGGGGGTTACGCGGTGCCGGCGCAGAGGGCGGGGGACTTTCTGGCTGGGCGGGCGACGGTCGATCCGGTTCGGGTCGATCATCCGATCGGCTCGGTGCCGGCCGACCTGCACGCGATGCTTCCAAAGGACGTGGCTGAGGCGATCGAGAAGGCTCTGGTGATGCTGGACCGGCGGCTGCCGGGGTTTGCCGGGGCGGAGGCGATCCTGACGGGGCCGGAGACGCGGGCGTCGTCGCCGGTGCGGATCGTGAGGGAGCCGGGGAGCGGGGCGTGTCCGGGCTGCGGCAATCTCTACCCGGCGGGCGAGGGGGCGGGGTACGCGGGCGGGATCATCTCAGCGGCGGTGGACGGAATCCGGGCGGGGCGGGGGATCATTCGGCGATACCGGCCCGTGGGGTGATGCAGTGCCTGTGCGGGCGGTATCGGCATGGGCGGGGCGTTCCAGGCGCTGCTTGGCTTGCACCGAGCAGCGCGGTACCGCTTACGAGGCCGGCCCCGCCGATCCACTGCAGCAGTCCCAGGCGTTCGCCCCAGAGCACGACGCTGAGCACGGCTGTGAGGACGGGGTTGAGCAGGAGGATGCCGGCTGTGACGGCCACGCCCATGCGGTTCAGCGCGGCGTAGTACAACACGTGGGCCACGCCGATGCCGAGGATGGCGGACAGGACTATCCATCCCAGGACCTGCCAGGGAACCGTGAAGACGGCCCCGGGCTGTCCCCAGCCGAACATGAGCACGTCGCAGGCGACGGCTGTGTAGAGCGCGATCACCGCGAAGGCGGCGGCCGGGGGGTACTTGGACATGTTCCGCCGGACGCTGACCGGGTAGAGACCCCAGGGGATGCTGCCGGCCATGATGATCGAAAGACCCACCAGGGCCTTGTGGGACCAGAGGTCAGGGAGGCCGCCCATCATGAGCAGGAAGCCGGCGGAGCTGGCGGCCGTGCCCAGATAGAAGAAGGGGTGGCGGAGGAGGCCGCGTTCGTCGCGGAAGAACCACATGGCCAGGACGTTCGCCCAGATGACGTTGATCTGGACGGAGAAGGCGACGATGGCGGGGTCGAGGTAGTAGAGGCTCCAGGCCCAGGTGACCTGGGCGATTGTGTTGACGACGGATGGGAAGATGGCGGCGGTCCAGATGCCGCGGTCGATCCGGCCCGAGCGGAGCATCACGACCAGGGCGGGCAGCCAGAGCACGGCGGCGACGCTATAGCGGAGGCCGTTCTGGGTGTGCTTGTCGAAGAAGTGGGTGAAGTACTTGATGAACAGCGGGACGGTGCACCAGCACAGCACCGCGATCAGGGCGAGGGCGACACCGGACATATCCACATGCTTGCGGCTGTTCATTCGCGAAACCTTCTCATGCCGTCACGGCTGGGTGGGGCTGGGCCGGCGGCAGCAGCGATGGCGCCGGCTCCTGGTAGACGTTCCCGCCGGGCCATCAGCAGCAAGGCGATGCCGGCCATCACGACGGTCCCGCCGAGCCATTGGAAGCCGGTCAGCGGCTCGCCGAGGGCCACAGTGCTGACCAGGGAGGTGCCGAACGGCGCGAGCAATGCTATGCCATAGCTGATGGTCACGCCGATCCGTTTGAGGCCCATGATCCAGAAGCTGTTGGCCCAGGCCAGGCCCACCATGCCAGAGGCGCCCATCAGCAGCAGCATCCACGGCCCGAGGTCCATGGCTGGACGGACGGTTCCTTGCCGCAGCATGACGACGTCCAGGATGATCGCCAGGTAGATGGAGACCACGGCATAGCCAGCCGCGGCTGGGTGGCGGGTGAGGCGCCATCGCATGTAGACGGTCTGCAGGCCTGCGATGACGGAGCAGGCGGCGGCCAGGGCCACACCCTCCCAGATCAGCCGGGCCTGGGCAGGGTGGAGGGCGTCGGGGCGTTTGGCGCCGACGACGAGGGCCGCGATGCCGACCCCAGCCAGCAGCGAGGCGATCCAGAACTTGGGGCTGGTAGCCAGCAATCGCTCGTCGCGGAAGAAGGACATCGCCAGGACGGCTGCCCAGATCACCTGGAGTTCGCAGATGAAGTAGCAGAACCCGCTGTCGATGCGGTAGAGGGCCAGGGTCCAGGTGGTCTGGCCGAGGCTGGCCAGCAGGGCCGATGGCAGGGCGTCTAGCCAGATCATCCGGCTGATCTTGCCGCGGTGGATGGCCCAGAGAAGGACCGGCAACAGGGAGATGGCGGCGGCGGTGCAGCGGATGCCGTTTTGCGTATAGGCATCGAGGAGGCGGACGAAGTACCGCTGCAGGACGGGGGTGACGCTCCAGCAGAGCTGGGCCAGGAGGCAGGCGGTCACCCCCCAGGTGAACTGGCTTCGGCGATACAACCCGCAGCTCGGCACGACTCGGGTCCCTCAGTACAAGTGGGGCAGTATAGCGGGACGGGCCAGCGTACCGCCAGTTGCCGCGCGATTGACGGCTGGATGCGTTCCGCCTAACGTGGAAACGGTGGACGGCTTGTTGCTTGTAACAAGCGCCCGGGGTTGAGAGAGGTTTGTCGACAAGGAGTTGTGAGTATGTCCCTCATGCGATGGAACAGGTTGCTGTGTGGCGCGGCTTTGCTGATCATGCTGGCCGGGCAGGGTTGCCAGACTCGCCACGTCGATGCTCGAAAGTATCGACGCCGGCCAGGCGGACTTTGCAGGCGGTGGCAGCACGGTCAACTGCTCCGCGTGCCACAACGGGACGACTGCGCCGCTGGCGACGGCCACGGCACTGGACGCCAGCCTGATCCAGACAAACATGGTAAATGTCGATCCAACCATGACGTTCACCTTAACGGACCAGCAGATCACGGACCTTCAGGCGTACCTGGCCACGGTAGCCGGAAATCCCACGAACGGCGAGGCGGACTTTGCCGGCAGCGGCGGCACGGTCAACTGCTCCAGTTGCCACAACGGCACGAACGCGGCGCTGCCGCCGGACATGAACGAAAGCCTGGTCGGGGCGAACATGGCAAATGTGGATACCTCCATGAGCTTTACCCTGACACCCCAGGAGGTCGCGGATATCCAGGCGTACCTGGCCACCACACACCAGTTCTAACACCGTTGCCGGGCACCGGACCCGGCCAGTGAGGTAACTCTCAGTAATGAATCGGGCAGCCTGGGATATCCCCGGCTGCCCGATCGCTCTATGCATCGGTTATGATACCCGGGGCCACCGCATCCGGCGGATTCCATGCACGCAAACAACGCGGCCACGCCACCCGACGAAAGCACTGGCAGACAAGCTGCCAGTGGCACCGATCTTGTTACTGCGCCGCGGTGGCGGCGGCCGGCTTGGCGACCGTCGTCGGACCGAACTTGACCGCAGCCTGGGCGGCGGCCAGGCGGGCGATGGGCACGCGGAACGGCGAGCAGGAGACGTAGTTCATGCCGACCTTGTGGCAGAACATGACGGACTTCGGATCGCCGCCGTGCTCGCCGCAGATGCCGACCTTGAGGTTCGGACGGGTCGTGCGGCCCTTCTGGACGCCCATCTCGATCGAGCTGGCCGACGCCTTCGTGTCGAGGCTGGGAACGGGTCGATCGCGAGGATGCCCTGCTGCAGGTAGTCGGGCAGGAACGAGCCGATGTCGTCGCGGCTGAAGCCGAAGGTCATCTGGGTCAGGTCGTTGGTGCCGAAGGAGAAGAACTCGGCCTCCTCGGCGATCTTGTCGGCGGTCAGGGCGGCGCGCGGGATCTCGATCATCGTGCCGACCATGTACTCGACCTCGGTCTTCTTTTCCTTCATGACCTCCTCGGCGGTGGCCACGACGAGCTTCTTCATGAACTCCAGTTCGCGTCATGGTGCCGACGAGCGGGATCATGATCTCGGGCAGGACCTTGACCTTCTTCTTCTTGACGTCGATGGCGGCCTCGATGATGGCGCGGGTCTGCATGTCGCCGATCTCCGGGTAGGTGATCGGCAGGCGGCAGCCGCGGTGGCCCGAGCATCGGGTTGAGCTCGTGCAGCTGCTGCACGCGGTCCTTGACCTTGGCGGGGCTGACCTTCATGCGGTCGGCCATCTCCTTCTGGCCCTTGGCGTCCTGCGGCAGGAACTCGTGCAGCGGCGGGTCGAGCAGGCGGATGGTGACGGGCAGGCCGTTCATCGCCTCGAAGATGCCCTTGAAGTCCTTGCTCTGGTACGGGCAGGAGCTTGGCCAGGGCCTTGCGGCGATCCTCGACGTTGTCGGCCAGGATCATCTTCGCGCATCGCCCAGATCCGCTCGCCCTCGAAGAACATGTGCTCGGTGCGGCACAGGCCGATGCCCTCGGCGCCGAACTCGCGGGCGCGCTTGGCGTCGTCCGGGGTGTCGGCGTTGGTGCGGACGCTGAGGCAGCGGACCTCGTCGGCCCAGGCCATGAGCTTCTTGAAGTCGCCGGCGATGGCGGGCGGCTCGGTAGCCACCTGGCCGAGCATGACCTCGCCGGTGCTGCCGTCGAGGGTGATCCAGTCGCCTTCCTTGATGGTCTGCGCCGCTCTTGGTCTTGAAGTTCTTCTTCTTGTAGTCGATGAGGACGTCGTCGCAGCCGGCCACGCAGGGCTTGCCCATGCCGCGGGCGACGACGGCCGCGTGGCTGGTCATGCCGCCGCGGGCGGTGAGGATGCCCTCGGCGACGTGCATGCCGCCGATGTCCTCGGGGCTGGTCTCGATGCGGACGAGGATGACCTTCTCGCTCTTCTCGGACCAGGCCTCGGCGTCCTCGGCGGTGAAGACGACCTGGCCGACGGCGGCGCCGGGGCTGGCCGGCAGACCCTTGCCGACGACCTTGGCGGCCTTCTTGGCCTTGGGCTCGAAGTACGGGTGGAGGAGCTGGTCGAGCTGGTCGGGTCGACGCGGGTGACGGCGGTCCTCTGGTCGATCAGGCCTTCCTTGACCATGTCCACGGCGATCTCGGACGGCGGCCTGGGCGGTGCGCTTGCCGTTGCGGGTCTGCAGCATGTAGAGCTTGCCGCTGCTCGATGGTGAACTCGATGTCCTGCATGTCCTTGTAGTGGTTCTCGAGGGTCTGGCGGATCTGCTCGAGCTGGTCGTACGTGGCGGGGTTGTTCTTCTTCATCTGGGCCAGCGGGATCGGGGTGCGGATGCCGGCCACGACGTCCTCGCCCTGGGCGTTCATCAGGAACTCGCCGTAGAACTCCTTCTTGCCGGTGGAGGGGTTGCGGGTGAAGCACACGCCGGTGCCGCAGTCTCGCCCATGTTGCCGAAGACCATCGTGCAGACGTTGACGGCGGTGCCGATCAGGCCGCGTGATCTGGTTGATCGTGCGGTACTTGACGGCGCGTCGCTGTTCCAGGAGCCGAAGACGGCGTTGACGGCCAGTTCCAGCTGCGTGCGCGGGTTCTGGGGGAAGTGTTCGCCCTTGTGCTTCCTGTAGACGTCCTTGTAGCGCTTGCAGAGTTCGGCCAGGTCGTCGGCGGTGAGTTCGGTGTCGTACTTGACGCCCTTCTTCTCCTTCATCGCGTGGATGACTTCCTCGAAGTGCTCGTGATCCACGCCGGCGACCACGTCGCCGAACATGTCGATGAAGCGGCGGTAGCAGTCCCACGCGAAGCGCGGGTTGCCGGTCCGGGCGATCAGGCCCTCGACCGAGTTGTCATTGAGGCCGAGGTTCAGGACGGTGTCCATCATGCCGGGCATGGAGGCAGCGGCGCCCGAGCGGACGGAGACCAGCAGCGGATTGGCGGGATCGCCGAGTTTCTTGCCGGTGACGCCCTCGAGCTTCTGGATGTACTGCTCGAACTCCTCGGCGAGGCCGTCGGGCCACTTCTGGCCGCCCTCGTCGTATGCCCTGCAGGCCTCGGTGGTGACGGTGAAACCCGGGGGGACGGGCAGGCCGATGGTGGCCATTTCCGCCAGGTTGGCGCCCTTGCCGCCGAGGAGTTCCTTCATTTTCGCATTGCCTTCGGTAAGGTTCGAGCCGTCCGGGGCCTTACCAAAGAAATAGCACCATTTGGTCATCGCTATGCTCCGTGTCCAAAAAGTATGTCCTGCGGGCAGGCGCGCGCACCCTCTACAATTCCGTACCAGGCGAGAACCGCACCCGGGCGCAAAGCCCAGGAAGCCTGGAAACAGGCGAATATACGCCTGCCCGTGGGGACTGTCAAATCAGGGACCCGCAGGCGGGACAGCGCCGGGCGGGTCGCGGCATCCGGCCGGGACCTGGCCCGAGGGAAAGGTTAACAAGATGCTCACCAAGCGGATGCAGTATCGCAGAAAGGTCTCCGTAATTCGCCGTTGATGCTGTATCTGACTACCCGTACAATAGGATGCAACCGGGTCGTGCCTGCCTGATGGGCCGCTTACCTGAACCGCCGGGCGTGCTTCGAGCCGTACCAAAAGCCTGGTTGCGCCCCTCTGCAGCAGCCGACAACGGGCGACCCGCAGAGAGGACAGATGCATGGCCCGCCGCAGAAAGAAACTGGGAGACATCCTCGTATCGTGGGGTTCGGTCAAGCAGGAGGACCTCGACAAGGCCGCCGAATACGCCCAGAAGAACCGCAAGAAGCTGGGCGAGGCCCTGATCGAACTCCAGCTGGTCAACGAGGAGGACGTGACCAAGGCCCTGGCCCTGCAGTTCGACATGGAATACGTCGACCTCGACAAGAGCCCGGTGGCTGTCTCGTCCCTGCGCCTGATCCCCCCCGACATCATCAAGCGACACAAGGTGCTGCCGATCTCCCTGGAGAACGGGCGGCTCAAAGTCATCATTCACGATCCTCTGGATCTTGAAACCCAGGACATGCTGCGGTTCCGTCTCAACGTCGAGTTGGATACCGTCCTGGCGCCCAAGAGCAAGATCGAACGGTTCATCGAGCAGTTCGTCAGCGAGATCGGCCGGTCCATCGACGAAACGATGGGCGAGCTCAAGCGGGAGTTGCCGGACGAGCAGCAGGCCGAGCGGGACGGAGTCGAAGAGGCGGACGCCCCGATCATCCGGCTGCTGAACCTGATCATCCAGGAGGCGGTCCGGGGGCGGGCCAGCGACGTTCACGTCGAGCCGATGAGCGACCGCGTCCGCGTCCGCTACCGGATCGACGGCATCTGCCTGGAACGCGACAACATCCCCAAGAACATGCAGGGCGCGGTGACCGCGCGTCTGAAGATCATGGCCGGCATGGACATCGCCGAGAAGCGGCTGCCCCAGGACGGCCGGATCAAGATGAAGATCGACGGGAGCGACATCGACTTCCGCGTCAGCTTCCTGCCGGCGTACCACGGCGAGAGCGTGGTGCTGCGTATTCTGCGGCCGGACAGCGTACGGATCGGCATCCGCAACCTGGGCTTCGAGGAGGACGACTACCAGGTCTTCATCAAGATCATCAAGCGGCCCAACGGCATCTTCCTGGTGACGGGCCCGACGGGTTCGGGCAAGACCACGACGCTGTACGCGGCCCTGCAGGAGCTCAACCGCCCGGACAAGAAGATCATCACGGCGGAGGACCCGGTCGAGTACAACTTCACGGGCATCAACCAGTGCCAGGTGAAGGAGGACATCGGGCTGACGTTCGCCAAGATCCTGCGGGCGATGCTGCGCCAGGCGCCGAACATCATCCTGGTGGGCGAGATTCGCGACAAGGAGACGGCCGAGATCGCCATCCAGGCCGCCCTGACGGGCCACCTGGTGTTCTCGACGCTGCACACGAACGATGCGCCCAGCGCGATCACGCGTCTGATCGACATGGGGGTCAAGCCGTTCCTGGTGGCCAGTTCGATCCAGGCGATCATGGCCCAGCGACTGATCCGCGTGCTGTGCGCGGAGTGCAAGCAGCCGGATCCGGCCCCGGACCGCTTCCTGCTTCGCCTGGTGGGCATCACCGACGAGGAGGCCGCCAGCCACACGATCTACAAGCCTGTCGGCTGCAAGGTGTGCCACGGGACGGGCTACCGAGGCCGGCTGGGCATTTTCGAGATGATGCTGATGAACAACGAGATCCGGGAGCTGGCCTTCAACCGGGCGCCGACGAGCCAGCTCCGGCGTGCCGCCAAGACGGGCGGCATGAAGCCGCTGGTCGCCGACGGCAAGATCAAGATCCTCAAGGGCACCACGGCCCCGTCGGAGATCGCCCGCGTGACGCAGGCCGAGGGCGTACTGGTCGACTGATCCACCGCGAGACGATCGCGGTGCGTGGACTGCGAGGAAATGCGCCTGACCGCCGCAGGGCAGGCAGTACGAAGGAAAGCGAGACGCAGCGATGGCAATGATCCATATTGACCGGCTGTTGGAGACGTGCATCCGGCGCGGCGCCAGCGACATCCACCTCACGGTGGGCCGACCGCCGGTGCTCCGCCTGCACGGCCGGCTCCGCAGCCTGGAGACGAAGGTCCTCGAGCCGGATGACACGCTGAGCCTGATGAAGCAGATCACGCCGGACCGCAACCAGCAGGAACTCCAGGAGGACGGCGGCACGGACTTCGGCTTCGCCTTCGGCGACAAGGCGCGTTTCCGCGTGTCGGTCTTCCGGCAGAAGGGCAACATCTCCATCGTGCTGCGGCTGATCCCGTTCAAGTTCCTGACCTTCGAGGAGATCGGCCTGCCGCAGATCGTGCAAGGCCCTGTGCCGCCGCCCGCGCGGGCTGTTCCTGGTCACCGGACCGACCGGGTCGGGCAAGACGACGACGCTGGCCACGATGATCAACTACATCAACGACAACTTCGACCGCCACATCGTGACGGTCGAAGACCCGATCGAGTACTACCACACCCACAAGAAGTCGCTGGTCAACCAGCGCGAGGTCGGCAACGACGTGCCCAGTTTCGCCGAGGCCCTGCGCCGCGTGCTGCGTATGGACCCGGACGTGATCCTGGTCGGCGAGCTGCGCGACCTGGAGACCATGGAGCGCCGCCATCCGGGCCGCCGAGACCGGACACTTGGTGTTCGGGACGCTCCACACGACGGGTGCGCCGGCACCATCAACCGTATCATCGACCAGTTCCCGGTGGACCAGCAGGAGCAGATCCGCGTGCAGATGGCGTTCAACCTGATCGCGGTGCTCAGCCAGGCCCTCTGCCCCGCGCCAACACCCGGCATGGTGGCGGCCTATGAGTTCATGGTAGTCACGCCGGCGATCGCCAACCTGATCCGCGAGAACAAGACATTCCGTATCGATTCGAGCATCCAGACGGGCAAGAAGTACGGCATGCAGCTGCTCGACGAGCACCTGTGGAACCTCTATACCGCCGGGACGATCAACGCCGAGGAAATGATCGATAAGTCTCGTCATCCTGGTGAGTTACAAGAGAAGATCGAGTCCTGGCACCGCCGCAAGGGGACCCAGGAACCCGGCACCGAAGGGCCGGCGGAGGCGGCGCATTAGGGTCGGGTAACAACGGGTAACGGGTTACGGGTTACCGGCGACGTGGTTTGGGCGTGGGGCCTGGACAACGGGCATCGGGTGTAGGGCATCGGTAGTGGCTTGTCTTTCCTCTGATGAGGGGGGCTGGGCGGACAGTTGGGGGACTCGTAGAATAACGGTGATCGCAGGGATTCAGGAGCCGCAAGGATATGGCAGAGGGCGCCAACAAGTTCCCACCCATTGAGCAGTTGAAGAGCCGGCCGCTGGGCCGCGTCCTGATGAAGATGGGCCGAGTGACGCGGGCACAGGTCCACGAGGCCCTGCAGTTGCAGAAGCAGCAGAAGCGGCCGCTGGGGCAGGTCCTGCGAGAACTGGGGTACGTCAACGAGGAAGACCTGCAGCTGGCCCTGGCCTTCCAGATCGGCATGGAGTCGGCCGACCTGAGCAAGGTGGACGTGGACAAGACGGTGCTGGCGATGCTGCCCCCGCAGGTCTGCCACACGTACCACGTGGTGCCGATCGACTACAACAAGGAAGCGAACCTGCTGACGATCGCGGTCGATACGCCGGACAACTTCCAGGCGACCGACGACCTGAAGACGCTGATGGGCTTCAGCGTGCGGGCGGTGATCGTCACGCCGGACCAGCTCAGCCACGCCCTGCAGCGGTACTACCCCGAGGATGCCAGCGGGTCGGTCACGGACATTCTCAAGGAGATCGAGCAGGACATCGATCTGTCGAAATTCGAGGGCCGCGGCGGGTCGATCGACCTGGACGAACTGCGGGAGATGATCGAGTCGAACCCGGTCAAGAAGCTGCTGAACCTGGTGCTGCTGCAGGCGATCAAGGACAAGGCGTCGGACATCCACTTCGAGCCGTTCGAGGACGAGTTCAAGATGCGCTACCGCATCGACGGCGTGCTGTACGAGATGGTGCCGCCGCCCCGTCACATCGCCTACGCCATCAGCAGCCGCATCAAGGTCATGGCCAACCTCGACATCGCCGAGCGGCGGATGCCGCAGGACGGGCGCATTCCGCTGGTGGTGGCTGGCAACCCGGTGGACCTGCGTGTGAGCGTGCTGCCGACGATGTTCGGCGAGAGCGTGGTGCTCCGCGTGCTGGACCGGACGCAGGTGAACCTGGACATGGCGAAGCTGGGCCTGCGGGAGGACGACCTGCGGGTGGTCCGCCAGATGATGGGCAAGCCGCACGGGATCATCATCTGCACGGGTCCGACGGGCTCGGGCAAGACGACGACGCTGTACGCGGCCCTGCGCGAACTCAACAACATCGACGTGAAGATCCTGACGGCGGAGGACCCGGTCGAATACGACATCGACGGCATGATCCAGGTGCAGATAAACCCGGACATCGGGATGACGTTCGCCCGGTGCCTGCGGTCGTTTCTGCGGCAGGACCCCGACATCATTCTGGTCGGCGAGGTGCGCGACAAGGAGACGGCGGTGATCGCGGTGCAGTCGTCGTTGACCGGCCACCTGGTGTTCTCCACGCTGCACACGAACGACGCCCCGTCGTCGGTGGCGCGGCTGCTGGACCTGGGGCTCGAGCCGTTCCAGGTAACGGCGGCGGTCGAAGCGATCGTGGCCCAGCGTCTGGTGCGGCGGATCTGCGAGCATTGCAAGGAGGAGTACGAGCCGACCGAGGACATGCTGATGGAATTGAGTCTGCGGCCCGACGACGTCAAGGGACGGCGGTTCATGTACGGTCGCGGGTGCGACTACTGCAACAGCACGGGCTACCGCGGGCGGATGGGGATCTACGAGATGATGCCGATGGACGAGGAGATGCGTGAGCTGATCATGAAGCACGCGTCGAGCAACGTCCTGCGGACGGAGGCGCGGCGGCGCGGCATGCGGTCGCTGCGGGAGTCGGGGCTGATGGCGATCTACGACGGGTGGACCACGATCGACGAGGTGGTGCGCGAGACGATCGTTGAGGAAGGGTAAACCATGGCAGTGTTCCAGTATGAAGCGATGGACGCCTCCGGCAAGGAGGTCAAGGCCGAACTCGAGGCCGCCGACAGCACCGAGGCGGTGTCCCGCATCCGCGCCCTCGGGTACTTCCCGACGAAGGTCAAGGAGAAGGGCGGCGCAAGCGCAGCGCGGGAGGCAAGGCGGCCGAACCGGGCAGGAAGAAGAGAAGCACGCCGTTTGCCATCGGTCGCGTCGGCAGCAAGCAGCTGTGCCAGTTCGCGCGGCAGCTGTCGACCCTGCAGGACGCGGGGTTGCCGATCCTGCGATCGCTGCGAATCCTCGAGCAGCAGCAGAAGGCCGGCCTGCTCAAGAGCATCATCCGCCAGGTGGCTGACGACGTGGAAGGCGGCGCCACGCTGTCGGAAGCCATGAGCCGGCATCCCAAGGCCTTCGACCGCCTGTTCGTCAACATGGTCCAGGCCGGCGAGGCGGGCGGCGTTCTGGAAGTCATTCTCCAGCGTCTGGCCGACTTCATGGAAAAAGGCCAGCGGCTCAAGAGGAAGGTCGTCGGCGCGATGATTTATCCGGCGGCGGTGCTGAGTTTCGCGTTCGGCATCGTGTTCATGCTGATGTGGCTGGTGGTGCCCAAGTTCAAGGAGATCTTCAAGGACTTCGGCACGGACCTGCCGGGGATCACGCTGGTGCTTCTGGGCATTTCGGACTGGCTGATCGCCCGCGGTGGATGGATGGTGGTCCTCGGCTCGCCGATCGGCTTCGTCATCTTCTTCAAGGTCCTCAAGCAGTTCTCGGCGGGGCGCTACGCCCTGGACTGGGTAATGATCCACCTGCCGGTCATGGGCCAGATCGTGTCCAAGAGCTCGATCGCCCGCTTCACGCGGACGCTCGGCACGCTGATCGCGGCCGGCGTGCCCATCCTCGAGGCGATCAACATCACCCGCGAGACGACGGGCAACGAGATCTACGCCCGGGCCTTGGGCCGGGTGCACGACGCCATCCGCGAGGGCGACACATTCGCCAACCCGTTGCGGGCCACGAAGGTGTGCGACTCGCTGGTGGTCAACATGATCGACGTGGGCGAGGAGACGGGCGATCTGGACAAGATGCTCCTGAAGATCGCCGACAATTACGATGAAGAGGTGGACGTGCTCGTCGGCTCGCTGGTATCGCTGCTCGAGCCGTTGATGGTCATCCTCCTGGGCACGATCGTCGGCTTCATCGTCCTGGCGCTGTTCATGCCGCTGGTCAAACTGATCACGGCCGTCATGAATTCGAAGTAGAGGATGCCCATTCGCAGCAGGCAGAAGAGCGCAGGTTCCACAGGCACGGGGGGTATGGTCGCCCGTGCCTGTGTTCATGGGACCTTCAAGATCGGGCGCGGTTTGGCGGCGCTGGAGGCGTTGCTGCTGCTGGTCATCGTGGCGGCTGCGCTTTGCCTGCTGGCCGGCCAGACGGAGTCCGCCCGCGACCGGCTCCGACAGGATCTGGCCAGCCGGCAACTGGCCGTACTGCAGGAAGCCCTGGTCGTCTACTACCTGGATGCGGGGGCGTTTCCGGCTGGGGCCGCCGACCTGTCCGCGAGCGATGTCTTCCGGTCGCTGAGCAGCACCCCGGCGGCGGCGACGGTGCTGGCAGACTGGCCGCAGGCGCCGCGGGAGGTCGGCCGCGAGGAGCCGGTCGACCCCTGGCAGTCCGCATATCGATACATGGCCCCCGGCAACGACCGAGGGCAGCAGGTGGCCGGCAACGGCAGCTGGCCGGTCTTTGTCTCGGCTGGAGCGGATGGGGACTTCGGCGGACCCGCAAATCCATCGGCCGAGGTGGACAACCGCCGGAGCGATGAACTGCCTTCTCGTTGAGATGTAACGCGGATCTGTCGGGCTCCTAACCGAATCCTAACATTGTCACCTATACTTCTTGACGGGGCTTGGCGTAGGACTGGAGAGGCAGGCACAGATGGCCAGAGAAAACATTCTGGTAGTTGACGACGAAGAGGACATCCTGGAGCTGGTCGAGTACAACCTCGCCAAGGACGGGTACCGCATCTCGTGCGCCGCCAGCGGGGAAGAGGCCCTCAAGGCCGCCAAGACCCAGCTGCCCGACTTGGTTGTCCTGGACCTGATGCTGCCGGGATTGGACGGGCTGGAGATCTGCAAGCGGCTCAAGGCCGACAGCAAGACCCAGCACATCCCGATCATCATGCTGACGGCCAAGGGGGAGGAGGCCGATGTCGTGACCGGCCTGGAGCTTGGGGCGGACGACTACATCAGCAAGCCGTTCAGCCCGCGGGTGCTGGCCGCCCGGGTCAAGACGGTCCTGCGGCGCAAGGTGGCCAGTCCGGAAGACCCCAAGACGGTCATCAAGATCCACGACCTGCTGATCCACCCGGGCCGGCACGAGGTGCTGCTCAAGGGCCAGCCGGTCGACCTGACGCACACGGAGTTCCGGATCCTGCAGTTGCTGGCCCGTCGCCCGGGCTGGGTGTTCACCCGTTACCAGATCATCAACGGCGTGCAGGGGGACGAGATTGCCGTAACCGACCGCTCGGTGGACGTGCATATCGTCTCGCTGCGGCGTAAACTGGGAGAGTGTGGTGATTACATCCAGACGATCCGTGGCGTAGGGTACAGGTTCAAGGAATAGGCATGAGGCGCAGGCGGCTGCTCTGGCAGCTCTATCCTTCGTACATCCTGCTGACGGTGCTGGCCCTGCTGGGCGTGATCTGGTACGCCAACTCCATGATCCACCAGCTGCACTACGGCGAAGTCGCCGCCAACCTGGAGGGCAACGCCCGCCTCGTCGAGAAACAGATCTCAGACGCCGCCCTGCCCCTGGAGCCGGCCTCGCTCCAGGCGCTCATCCACGACATGGCCACCCGCGCGTTCGCTCGCGTGACCGTCATCCTGCCGGACGGGCGGGTGGTGGCTGACAGCGAGGAAGAGCCTGGGAGGATGGTGAACCATTCCGATCGGCCGGAGATCATCGAGGCCCTTCACGGCAACCGTAGCACGTCGATCCGCTGGAGCCCGACGCTCAGTCAGCAGATGATGTACGTCGCTGTGCCGCTGATGCGGGAAAATCAGACCGTCGGCGTGGTGCGGACCGCCGTACCCCTGACCGTCGTGAACCGCACGCTCAGCAAGGTGTCGGCGCGGCTGTACGTCACGGCGGCCGTTGCGGTGGTCATCGTGGCGATCCTGTCGCTGGCGGTCTGGCGGCGGATCCACCGCTCGCTGCGGGAACTGACCGAGGCGGCGGAATCCTTCGCCCGGGGCGAGCACGGCCATCACCTGCCGGCCAGCGATACGGTGGAATTCCGCCAGCTGTCGCGGGCGATGAACCACATGGCCGGCGAGCTCAAGAGCCGCCTGCAGACGGTGCTTCAGCAGCGAAACCAGTTGGAGGCGCTGCTTTCGAGCATGCAGGACGGGGTACTGGCTGTCGACAGCCAGGAGAACCTCATCATCCTGAACGGATCGGCGGCGCGGCTGATCGGAGCCGACCCGGAGAAGTCGCTGGGGCGGAGCATCCAGGAGGTCGTGCGCAACACGGACCTGCAGCAGTTCGTCGCGCAGGCGCTGGCGGCCAGGGGCCCCAGCCGGGGGGAGATCGTCCTGGAACAGGGCGGCGAGCAGTTCCTGCACGTACACGGGGCGGTGCTGCGGGATGCGCAGGGGCAGGAGATCGGCGCGGTGGTCGTACTGCACGACGTGACCCGGCTGAAGCGGCTGGAGAACATCCGCAAGGACTTCGTGGCCAACGTCTCGCACGAGCTGCGGACGCCGATCACGCTGATCAAGGGCTTCATGGAGACGCTGCTGGACGGTGAGCCGCACAGCGCCGAGGACACGGACCGCTTCCTGAAGATCGTGGCCAGACAGGCCGAACGGCTCAACGCGATCATCGAGGACCTGCTGAGCCTCTCGCGGCTGGAGCAGGAACACGAGAAGGCGCTGCTGACCACCCAGGAGGCGGACATCCGGGGCCTGCTGCAGACGGCCATCAAGACCTGCGAACCCAAGGCCCAGACCCGCGACATCCGTCTGGAACTGGCCTGTCCGGAGGGCCTGCGGGCCCCGGTCAACGCCCCCCTGCTGGAACAGGCGGTGATCAACCTGGTCGACAACGCGATCAAGTACAGCGAGCCGGGCCGGTCGGTCGAGATCCGGGCGGCCCTGGACGGCCAGGAGCTGGTGGTCGCCGTCCGCGACGGCGGCTGCGGGATCGCCCGGGAACACCTGCCGCGGATCTTCGAGCGATTCTACCGCGTGGACAAGTCGCGGAGCCGCTCGCTGGGAGGCACGGGGCTGGGCCTGGCCATCGTCAAGCACATCGCCCAGGCGCATGGCGGCCGAGTGGAGGTCGAGAGCACGGTCGGGGAGGGCAGCACGTTCAGGATCCGGCTGCCATCGGCGACGTCGCAGGCCACGTCCCCTGCCGCCGACTGAGGCCCGGTCGAATCCTCGCGCCCGCCAACGCCTTGCGCCGCGTCATATCGACTCGTTTGATCGCTTATTCACGCTGGCCTAACGCAGTCTTAACACGCCGCGCGTAGCATCTCGTAGAGTGACGGCGCGGAGATCGATTAAGAGTACACGAGGAGAGTCAATCAATGAAGCGAGTGCTGGCTGTAGCGGCTGTCGTGGCGATGACGGGGTCGGCATGGGCGGCTGTAACGATCCAGGGGGCTGGCGCGACGTTTCCGTTCCCGATCTACTCGCAGTGGGCGAATGAGTACGAGAAGGTCAACGGGACGAAGATGAACTACCAGTCGATCGGATCGGGCGGCGGGATCGCCCAGATCAAGGCCGGCACGGTCGACTTCGGGGCCTCGGACGCCCCGCTCAAGGCCGACGAGCTGAAGCAAGCCGGGCTGGTGCAGTTCCCGATGATCATCGGCGGGGTCGTGGCGGTGGTGAACCTCGAAGGCGTCAAGCCGGGCGAGCTGCTCTGAGCGGCGAGCTGCTGGCGGACATCTATCTCGGCAAGGTGACGAAGTGGAACGCCGAGCCGATCAAGAAGCTCAACCCGCACGTGAAGCTGCCGGACGCCGACGTCAGTGTGATGGCCCGCGCGGACGGCTCGGGCACCACGTGGCTGTACACGACGTACCTGGCGGATGTGTCCAAGGAGTTTAAGGAGAAGGTCGGGGCGGGCAAGAGCGTGCAGTGGCCCGTAGGCAGCGCCGCCAAGGGCAACGAGGGCGTGGCCGCCAACGTCAAGCAGACGACCGGCTCGATCGGGTACGTCGAGTACGCCTATGCCCTGCAGAACAAGATGTCCTACTGCAAGATGGTGAACAAGGCCGGCAAGACGGTGGGACCCACGCTGAAGACCTTCGCCGCGGCGGCTGCGAATGCCGACTGGAAGGGCGCTCCGGGGTTTTACGTCGTGCTGGTGAACCAGCCGGGGGATCAGAGCTGGCCGATCGCGGGCACGTCGTTCATCCTGGTGCATGAGAATCTCAAGAGCGGGGAAGTCGCCCCGGCGATGCTGAGCTTCTTCCACTGGTGCTACAATCACGGTGACAAGATGGCCGAGAAGCTCGACTACGTGCCGCTGCCTGAGAGCACGGTCAAACTGGTCGAGGAGACCTGGGCCAGCCAGCTCAAGGTCGACGGGAAGGCGGCCTGGCCGGTCGAGAAGGCCGCCAAGTGACGTGCGGAGTTGGATCCTTTGACCGAGCGGGTGTCGGCACAACCACCACCTGACACGAAGGCACGGACAGGGACGCGGGAAACCGCGTCCTTGTCGTCGCCTCTGTCGCGGGCCGCATCATCCGCGTACGGGGACGGACCGGCCCAGGGACGCGGGGACCGGGTTTTCAAGGCCCTCACGGGCGGCTGCGCGGCCCTGGTCCTGGTGCTGATCGCGGCCATCTTCGTGGAACTGCTGCTCAACAGCCGCCTGTCGATCGGCAAGTTCGGCTGGGGGTTCCTGACCGGCACCACGTGGAACCCGGTGACGGAGGTCTTTGGCGCGGCCAGCAGCATCTACGGCACGCTGGTGTCGACGGCCCTGGCGATGGTCCTGGCGGTGCCGGCGGCCCTGGTGACGGCGCTGTTCCTGGTGGAGCTGGCCCCGCCGCGGATCAGCAAGGTCGTCAGCACGGGGGTGGAGCTCCTGGCGGCCATCCCCAGCATCATTTACGGCATGTGGGGCCTGTTCGTCTTCGCCCCGTTCATGGCCCGGTACATCGACCCGGCCCTGAAGCAGACGCTGGGGTTCGTGCCGCTGTTCCAGGGGCCTGCCAACGGCCAGGGCATGCTGACGGCTGGGGTGATCCTGGCGATCATGATCCTGCCGTTCATCACGGCTGTGACGCGCGACGTGTTCGGCATGGTGCCGCCGGCCCTGAAGGAATCGGCCTACGGGATGGGGGCGACGACGTGGGAGGTCACGCGGAAGGTCACGATCCGCTACGGGTTCAAGGGGATCATCGGGGCGGCGCTGCTGGGGCTGGGGCGGGCGATCGGAGAGACGATGGCGGTCACGTTCGTGATCGGCAACGCCCATCGGATCAAGGCGTCGCTGTTTGGCGCCGGCAACACCATCACCAGTTCGCTGGCCAATGAGTTCGCCGAGGCCTCCGAGCCGATGCATCTGTCGGCGCTGATCGAGCTGGGGCTGATCCTGTTCGCGATCACGTTCATCATCCAGGCGGTGGCGCAGGTGTGGCTCAAGCGGGTCAGCCGGGGCATGGGGGTGGGACTATGACCCCCCGGTCCCACACGAGCCGCAAGGCCGCGGACCTGGTCATCAAGGTCCTCTCGGGCCTGTTCGCCATGCTGGCGCTGGTACTGCTGACGTGGATCCTCTGGACGGTGATCGCCCGCGGGGCGATGGCCCTGAACTGGAGCTTCTTCACGAAGCTGCCGCCGCCGCCCGGGGCCCAGGGCGGCGGGCTGGTCAACGCCATCGTCGGGACGCTGGTGATCACAGCGATGGCGACGTTCATCGGCGTGCCGATCGGCATGCTGGCGGGGATCTACCTGGCGGAGTTCGGCGCCGCACAGCCGGATAGCTGCGCCGGTGCGTTTCGTGCTGAACGTCCTGATGGGCACGCCGTCGATCATCGTCGGGGTGTTCGTCTACACGTTCCTGGTGGTGCCGCTGGGCCACTTCAGCGCGTATGCCGGGGCGGTGGCGCTGGGAATCCTGATGCTGCCGGTGGTGGCGCGGACGAGTGAGGACATGCTGTCTCTGGTGCCCAACACGCTGCGGGAGTCGGCCCTGGCCCTGGGCGCACCGCGCTGGAAGGTGACCCTCGGCGTGGTTTTCCGGGCCGCCAAGGCCGGCCTGATCACCGGGGTGATCCTGGCTGTCGCCCGCGTCAGCGGGGAGACGGCCCCGCTGCTGTTCACGGCCATGAACAGCTATTTCTGGACCCATTCGCTGGCCGAGCCGACGGGCAACCTCACGGTCACGATCTTCCAGTATGCGATGAGCCCCTATGAGAACTGGCAACAGATGGCCTGGGGCGCCAGCCTGCTGATCACGGGCTTTGTGCTGGCGGTCATGCTCTCGACGCGTTTTGCCCTGCAGACGAGGAAGAGATGATTATGGACCGCAGCCGGCGAAGGACATCCGGATCGTATCGCAGGTTCGCCCGGAGCAGAACGAGCACCAGGCGCCCCTCCGCCAGGCAACGCCGCCTGAGGTCAAGATCTCCGCGCGGGGCCTGAGCTTCTTCTACGGCCGCCACCAGGCGCTGTTCGAGAACAGCCTGGACATCCTGAAGAACCAGGTGACGGCGGTGATCGGTCCGTCGGGCTGCGGCAAGAGCACGCACCTGCGGGTGTACAACCGCATCTACGAGTTGTACCGGGGGCATCGCGCGGCGGGCCAGGTGCTGCTGGACGGCAAGGACGTGCTCGAACCAGGGACGGACCTGATCGAGCTGCGCCGGCGGGTCGGCATGATCTTCCAGAAGCCCACACCCTTCCCGATGAGCGTTTTTGAGAACGTCGCGTACGGCCTGCGGCTGCACTACAAGCTGTCGCGCGGCGAGATGGCCGAGCGGGTCGAGGCGGCCCTGAAGGGCGCGGCCCTTTGGGACGAGGTCAAGGACAAGCTGGAGCACCCGGGGCCGGCCCTGTCCGGGGGGCAGCAGCAGCGGCTGTGCATCGCCCGGGCCATCGCCGTGGATCCCGAGGTCCTGCTGATGGATGAGCCGACCAGCGCGATCGACCCGCTGGCGACGGCCAAGATCGAGGACCTGATCGAGGACCTTAAGAAGCGGTACACGATCGTGATCGTCACGCATAACATGCAGCAGGCCGCCCGCGTGAGTGATTTCACGGCGTTCTTCTACGAGGGCCACATCGTTGAGTACGGCCCCACGCGGCGGATCTTCACGCACCCGGAGCAGAAGCGGACGGAGGATTACATCACGGGGCGCTTCGGATAGAATTGTGGTGGCAACAGCGGGAACGACGTCAGCGGTCAGCGGTCAGCGGCCAACGGCCAGCCGTCAGCCGTCAGGCGTCAGCGGAAACGACGGCGACGGCGGCGACAGCGATGAGGACGATGACATGTCAATCCACCTGATCAAGGAAATCGACAAGCTCAAAAAGATGATCCTGTCGCTATCGGCAATGGTGGAAGAGACCGTGCAACGGTCGGTCAAGGCCCTCGATACGCGGGACGCAACCCTGGCCCAGCGGGTGATCGACCACGACTGGGAGGTTGACAAGAGGGAGGTCGACGTCGAGGAGGAGTGCCTCAAGATCCTCGCCCTGCACCAGCCGGTGGCGATCGACCTGCGGCTCATCATTGCGATCCTCAAGATCAACAACGACCTCGAACGCATCGCCGACCTGGCGGTCAACATCGCGGAGCGGTCGGTCTTCCTGGCCAGCCAGGACCGTCTGCCGATGCGGTTCAACTTCGTCAAGATGGGCGAAAAGGCCCAGGCAATGCTCCGCAGGAGCCTGGATGCCCTGGTCAACCTCGACGCCAACCTGGCCCGCGAGGTCTGCGCGGCTGACGACGAGGTGGACGCCCTGAACCGCGAGGCCTACCTGCAGGTCGAGGAGGCGATCCGGCGTCACCCGGACAATCTCGAGGCCCTGATCCACCTGCTGTCGGTCTCGCGCCACCTCGAACGCATCGCCGATCACGCCACGAATATCGCCGAGGACGTGATTTACATGTGCGAGGGGCAGATCGTCCGGCACCGCAGCGAGGACTACGTCACGCGCCAACCGCAGGAAGACAGAATGAACCAACCACGTGCGGGGCACGTTCATCGGGGCGAAACCGCGGGGGCATCCGCTGCCGGCTCGATCTCGATCTCCAACCGCGGCCGAAGGGTCACGATCGGGCAGCCGGTGCCCTTGGCGGACATGTTGTAATTCTTCCGGGATGCCGGTGAGAAGACCAGTCCGCAATTGCTCGCCGGGGCCCACAACCAACCCTCGATGCGGTCCTTCATCCCGGACAGGTCGATCACGACTTCTTTGGGCGGCCAGATCTGCTGAGTACCGCCCAGGTAGGGCCAGTCGCCTTCCATCGCCGGCTCGGGGTCCGGCTGCGTAGCGGCCACCCAGCCCGGTTTGGCCGGTCGCTGCGAGAACTTCATTCCGGGCTGCCAGGGCTCATCCATCACCGCCACTCGATAGCCGCACGCCTTGCCGGCGGGATCGACATGATTCTGCCGGCTGCCATAGAGGGTCAGTGTCACCCCCTTGATCCGCGCGTCGCTGGGAATGCTGGCCTTGGAAAGATCGAAGCGGATGTAGAACTCGTTGAGCTCCTGCAGGACGCCCTTGGAGGACTTGGTCACCCAGCACTCCAGGTCGCTGCGCTCGCCATTCTCGCCGCTGGGCTTCTTGGGTTCGTCGACCTTGCGGACAGTCCCGTCGGTGCAGCCCTCGTAGCCATTGCGCCCCTGCTGGAAGCGGAAGACCCCTTCGCCCGCCACCGGACGGTTCTCCACCAGCGCCAGCACGTTGCCCATGACAATCGACGGCTGTCCGGCCGAATCGACCGCGCGAACGCGGAACATGTGGTGGGTGTCGGGCAGCATCTGCGTATTCAGCGTAAAGACCCAATGGTTCGGGCGATCCAGCTCGGCGCCCTGCCAGGGGCCCATGTCCACGCTGAACTCCACCTTCCTGACACCATGGTCGTCTGCGGCCGAGCCGCTGAAGGTCGCCTGGCCCCGCAGGACTACGCCATCGGCCGGCGATTGGATCTGGACGGTAGGCACGTGGTCGGCCGGCTCAAGCAGCTTCAGGTTGTGGAGCGCGAGCTCTTCGAGCCGCACGCGGCCGTCGACGGAGGCCCGGGCGAGGTAGTAGCGGGCGGAGTTCTGATCGTCGTCGGTGAAGAAGCAGTTGGCCAGCACCTCGCACGGGATCTGGCCGAGGGAGCAGGTGTAGCGGCGATGCAGGTGACCGGCCAGGGCGATCTTCACGTTAGGCGAGGCGATGACATCAGGCCAGGGGTTCGGCGCAGATCGGGCTTGCCGGGTTGGAGCTCGCCGGGAGGATAGTGCTGGCAGAAGACGGCTGGCGTACCGGCCGGCAGGGACGCCAGATCCTTTTGCAGCCAGGCCAGCGGCACGGGGTCCTTGTTATCGACGATCAGCTGGCTATCGCACATGATGAAGTGCCAGCCCTTGTGGTCGAAGGAATAATACGCTTGCGGGAAGGCCGCGGTGTACCACTGGGGATCGTGGCCGTAATTGTCGTCGTGGTTGCCGGCAATCGGGTAGACCTTCAGGCCGCTGTGATCGATCACCTCCTTGATCTGCGGGAGGTACTCGGGGGCGTGGCCGCAGAGATCGCCGAGCATCAGGAGGAAATCGACGTTCTGGTCCCGGATGGTGTGAAGGAACTGGCGGAAGCGAGCCAGCTCGGCCGGCGCGGCGATGTGCGTATCGGTCATCACGGCAAAACGGAAAGCCTGAGCCGCCTCATGCGGCCGCGTGGCCGCCGGGAGGGTGGTCGCGTTCGGCTGTGCCGCCTGCGGCCAGGCGGGCAGCGAGAGGGCAAAGATCACCAGGACCGCTGACCGTACCGCCAGTTTTCGCATCCGCACTTGCAGGACTCCCATATCACCCGGGACCGATCGGGCCGTGCATAACGCGAGGGCCCTATCGTGGGCTGTGCCGGGCTGGTTGTAAAGGACTCGGCACATCATGACGCCCACGGGCCATTGCGGTAAGATACCCGCCACTGACCCAAAGACCCTAACGGACCTGGAGACTCGCAATGAAGATCGAACACGTCGCATACATGATGGCCGACCCGGTCGCCGCCGCGGACTGGTACTGCAAGAACCTGGGCTTTCGCGTGGTCCGCAAGACCGATGGCTATCCGTGGGCGTTTTTCCTGCTGGACAGCCGCGGCGGCACGATGGTGGAGATCTACAAGCGGAAGGAGGTGGCCGTGCCAGACTACAACGCGATGGACCCGCTGGTGCTGCACCTGGCGTTCGTCTGCCCGGACGTGAAGGGGACGGTCAAGAAGCTGACTGCGGCTGGCGCCAAGCTCCACGGGGACATCACGAGCACGCCGGACGGAGACGAGCTGGCCATGCTTCGCGACCCGTGGGGGTTTGCGGTCCAACTGGTCAAACGGGCGAAGGGGATGGTGTGAACGGCAGTGGCCAGTTGTCGGTTGTCAGTTGCCGGTTGACAGCCGTTGGGTGTCCACTGCACACCAGCAGCATGCTACCATTGATTACTGACCATTGACACTCAGTTGGAGACCTCTCATGCCCAATATCCCGATGAAGAACCTTGTCGATTTCGGCACGCGCCTGCTTGTGCGCAGAGGGGTGGCGCTGCGCGATGCCCAGTACATCGCCGACGTGGCTGTCACGGCCGAGGCGATGGGTGTGACCACCCACGGCCTGGTCCAGCTGACCGCCATCGACGGCGGCATCGGCAAGAGCATCGACCCGGCCAGGCAGCCCCGCGTCATCAAGGACAAGGGGGCCTCGGCGATGATCGACGGCGAGGGCGCGATCGGGCAGATCGCGATGCGGCTGGCGTGCGAGATGGCTGCGTCCAAGGCGCGCGAGCACGGCGTGGGGTTTGTGGGCGTGGGGAACACGTCGTGGATCGCGGCCCTGAGCGTCTACCTGCTGCCGCTGGCGCGGGAGGGGTTGCTGGCCCAGGTCTGGTGTCAGTCCAGCCAGTGCCAGGACTGCGCGCCGATCGGGGGGATCGATCCGCGGCTCTCGACCAACCCGATCGCACTGGCCTTTCCCACCGGGGGCGATCCGGTCGTGGCGGACTTCTCCACGGCGGCTGTCTCGATGGGCGCCACGTCTCGCATGGCCAGGATCGGCGAGAAGGCACGGTACCTGATCTTCATGGACGGCAGCGGCCATGCGACCAACGACCCGACGGCGATGGTCGACGCCAAGGGCGGCCGCGGGGGCGGTTCGATCCTCTTCTGGGGCGGGGAGTCCGAAGGCCACAAGGGGTACGCCATGAGCCTCTGGTGCGAGGCGATGACCGCGATCTCCGGCGGACGGACCAACGACCCGCAGTCCCCTTCGCGCCAATCCTTCGCCCTGCAGGTCATCGACCCGGAGGCCTTTGCCGGCCGGCAATACTTCGAGGGGCAGATCCAGCACCTGGTCGGGTGGCTGCGATCGAGTCGACTGCGGCCGGGGCACGACCGGATCCGGCTGCCGGGTCAGCGCGGGCAGGAGTCGTTGCGCAAGGCCCAGGCGGAAGGTGTGCCGGTGAGCGAGCAGGGGCTGGCCAGACTCAACGACCTGGCGGCGAAGTACGAAATCCCGGGCGTGACCGTCGCGTAGCCCGCCAATCCGCCACGCAGCACACGGAGGTTCCGCGAGTGCAAGCGGAAGGCCGCGCAGTACAACAGCGCCCGGACGTGGTAGTGATCATAGCGGCAGGGGCAGTCGCTCCTGCCTGCAGCAAGCCCCGTTCGGCAACGTTACCGAGGTCGTCGCCCTGCCGATCATCCCGCTCAATCTCCAAAGGAGGCATCGAACGCCTTCCTGTCGATGGATGCCCGGATCTTGCCGGCCAGCTCCAATACGGCCTGGTAGGTCACGTGCTCCGGCGCAACGCCGCTGTCGCTGAGGTCCGCCATCGCGCCCAGGACGATGTCGACGAATTCCCGGCCCTCCAGGAACAGGTCGGTGCAGTCGTAGAGATTGCCGTAGCGGCCGTTCCACTGATCCAGACCAACGATGACGTCGCACCGGCGCAGGCGCCTTGCCGCATCGATCGGCCGGCTGGGGACGTAGATCGCCCACTCGTACAGCCGCCCATCCTTCCGGGTGCTGGCCAAATGCCGCCCCTGGTAGACGATACTGGTGTCTTCGAACACCAACTCCCTGCCGTAATGCGCGCTCCTGGGGGCCAGCCCGTACAGGATATCCACCGGCAGGAGGGGCAAAGACCTCCCCGGCTCGAGGCCGGCCAGCCTCCGGTACGGGTGCTTGTCCACGTCCTCGATGGACCAACCCATGATGACCACCCCGCCCGGCAGGGCGACAACCAGGTGCATGCGGCCTCCGATGACGGCGTTTACCATCAGCGCCCCGAAGAGCTCGCTCCGCTCGTAAGGGACCGCGTCCTGCAGGGCGGGAACCGTGCGGTATCCTTCCGGCGGTACAAAGCGGAAGGCATCTTCCGGCGGGTTGACGCCCGTTTCTATCCGCGTCTCGGTATCCAGTTGCCACGGGCCTACGACGACCTTGTCCGCGGTCAAGTGTTCGTGGTCCTTTGTCCAGTGGCGGTATCGTCCTATGGCGCCCGAGGATGGCGAGAGCCAGACCTGCGTCTTCTCCTCCTGATCGATGTCATCGCGAAAGCGCATCACCTTCTTCTGTTCCTCCCAGACATCGAAGACCGTGCCGTCGATCACCTCCCCGCCAGTGCGGACGAATCCCGCCAGCCCGTCTTCGGACCTGTACACCCATTCGAGCATCTTCTCCCACTTTTCGCGGGTGAGTAGCTTCCGCTGAAAGTCGCTCAGCCTGTACACGCCGGCCTCGGCGGCATCATGGTCGACTTGCACATACGTGGGGCCGTTCACGATCGTTTCCATTCTGTGAAAGCACCCCGGGCGGCCGTCCCAGCGGCGATGGAACTGGAACCAGGTATTCCTGTACTGCTCGTGCTGCATGTCCATCCAGCACTCGGTCGGGTACTTATCCAGTTGCTCCTTTTCGCCCACGGGAGGCCCGGAGGGCTTGCGCCAGCCCACGAGATGGATGACCTGCGCCCGCTGCAACAACCCGGGCAGATCGGTGATGCCGTAGGCCCTGCCCGCCCCGTCGATGGCACCGCCGAAGTGGCGGATGCCGGCCAGAACGGCCAGCAGGACCAGCGCGGCGATTGCCAGCGGCACGAGGCGCCTCGCCCGGATCGGCCCCCACGGACCGCCCCGGACCGGCGGATGCCGGTCGGCCCGGACCGCCTGAGCCTGGAACTCGCGGACCTCCTGCGGGTGCTGCTGCTTCCAGCGGTCGAAGTCAAACGTGCCGATCTCGTGTCGCACGGCGGCTGACATCAGTTCATCGAGCGATCTGTCCTGCTTGTCCATGGTCATGATTGCACCACATCCAGCCCGCAGCGCCGCAGGTACTTCGCCAACCGCCTCTTGGCCCTGCTGAGCCTGCTGTTGACAGCGGCCTTGGTGATCCCCAGAACCGACGATATTCGCTCCTGCGAGAAACTGTTGTAGTATCTCAGCACGATCAGTTCTCGCTCCGACTCGGACAACTTGTTCAGCGCCTCCTTTACGAACAGGGCGTCATCCTGCGGTTCCGCGGCGGCGCTGAGGCGCGACAGGTCGTCCGTGCTGACCAGCCTGGACTTCTCCCTGGCCATATCCCTGGCGACGTTCCTGCAGATGCCGCAGAGCCAGAAGCCGAAGCGGCCGGCATCCTTGAGCTGAGGAAGGTTCCTGAGGGCCCTGGCAAAGACCTCCTGGGCGGCGTCTTCGGCCAGGTGATGGTCCGCCAGCAGCGAGTAGGCCACGGCAACCAAGGGGCCGTAGTAGGCCTTGCACAACTCGCCAAAGCAGTCGACATCTCCGCGCAAGGCCGAACCGACCAGCTCTTTTTCGGACTTGTCCATGGCTCGACGCGTCGCCTTCCTGGTCACCGTTGGTCAAGCTTCCACAATACAGTCTGTCCTGGAGGCGAAAATGATCGCGCGGATTTCGGTTTTCAGGAAAACACCTTCGGCAGGTACTGCGGTCGGTCCGCATACGGCGCGACCTCCCCCGCGCGGAGGCGATACATCCGTTCGTGCGAGCACCGCGCGGCGGCGGTCATCTCCTCGTACGGGCGGTTGCACACGTCGAAGAGGCCGATGTTGTAGTTCTCGCCGTCGAAGCGGCCGACCATCGACTGGTCGTACATCGTGAAGTAGTGCACGCCGACGCACCACGGCCTGGCGGCGGCGTCCTCCAGGTAGACGCGGTAGGCCTTGCCGCGGTCGGACTGGGTCGGCACGTGGCCGATGCCCGTGGAAGGGAAGCCGACATCCAGCGCGCCGAAGTGCCACTCGCCGATCATCAGCGGCCGGTCGACCACCCGGCAGATCCGCTCGCCCAGGTCGGCTGGCACCGTCTCCTGGTAGCAGTTGATGCTGAAGACGTCGAAGGAGGTCATGCCAGCCAGGGCCCAGGCCGGCGGACTGGACGCGTAGCGGATGCCGAGGTCCAGGTGGTTCGGGTCGACCTGGCGACACGCCCGCGAGAGCGTCGCGAAGAGCCGGTCGGCCATGACCGTGCTGAAGGCCTCCAGGTCGGCAGTCGCGGGTGCGGTCAGGGCGGCGTGGAAGATCCCGGCGCGGACCGCTTGGAAGGAGACATGCATCTTCCAGGCGGCGGCCAGGGCGGTGTCGGTGCCGTAGCGCTGCTGAAGGTGAGCGGCCAGGCGGTCGCGCGTGTGAGACCGTTCGTGGGTGAACAGCATGCCGGCCGCGGGGCACTCCGACGAGAAGCCCCAGGTCGGCTCGTTCATGAGGAAGTAGCCGACGAAGGCCGGGTCGTCCTTGGTCTGCTCGAGCCTGCCGGGCGAACCGCGCCGCCTCCTGCTCGAAGACGGGGTCGAAGACGTCGGGGAAGTCGCGATAGATCCGCGGGGTAGGCTGATCGTCCCAGGCCATCGGCCGGACGTAGGGAAACTGTGCCTGGCGGGCGAATTCCCACTGCGACCAGTTGGCGACTGTGTTGAAGCCGAGTTGCTTGAGTTGGGAAAGGGCGATGGCGGCCCAGTTGGTTTCCCAGTCGTCGCCGAAGGCCCGGCGGAGGTTGACGCCAAGGTAGTTGATGGCGGTCTGGCCATGTCGCTCCAGGACCTGGCCCTGGTAGTCGGGGCCCTGGGGCGGTTCTTGCAGGGCCGTTTCCAGGCCGCTGATGGCCGAGTCGATGTCCGAACGGACGCAGTCCAGGCCGGCTGACCACCACTCGCAGCCGTCGGGGTCGATCATCCGCCAGCCGGCGTCGGTCTTCTCCACGCGGAAGAAGCCGGTCGCGCGGCTGCGCCGCCCCAGCCAGCCGCCCCAGCGGGAGAAGCCCTCGGGGAAGGCGGCATCGCGGCTGCCCTCCAGCTGGGCCTGCAGGCGGGCGACGAGTTCGGGCTGAGTGCGGGTCTTGGCGGGCCAGTCGCGGATCGCACACTGGCCGAGGCGGTCCAGAAGGATGCCTTTGGGTAGAAGCGGATCGGCCAATGGCGGCGGTTCGTCGGTCGTCAGCACCGGAGAGGTCATGTGGAACCGCACCCGCCGGCCGCCGGTGCGGATGACCGCCAGCGAGATGCGGTCGACTTTGGCCGGGTCCACCCGGCGGCCGGCGACGATGGCCTTGAGCCAGGCCCCTTCGCGGCCCAGGAGCCAGCGGTTCATGTCCAGGACGGACAGCGGCACGCGGACCCGGGCCTGGGCGTAGGTCAGCAGCATGAACTGGATCGCGAACGGCCGCTCCTGGCCCGGCTGGTGGAACTGCAGTTGGAAGACGGCTGTGGTGTCGCTGTCCAGGAGCATGTCGAAGGACAGCCAGGGGTGGTTGAGCGGTGACCCTGGGGCGATGCCGTAGAGCAGCGCCGTGCCTTTGGCGTCGGAGGCGTCGTAGATCGTGGCGGCGGGCAGGAGGGATGGGGCGTCGAACATCTGGATGTCACCTTCCAACCCGGCGCAGGACAGTTCAAACTCGCCCATCCCGGTTCCTCCCGCTTGAGAGTTCGCATCGATACGGGGCAAGAAACGATCTTCCCCCAATCCTATCCTCGGCTGCGGCCCTGCGCCAAGCCCCTGGTCGCCGAGGCGGCTGCCCGGCAACTTCCGCGTCCTGGCCGGCCCTAGCGCACCCAAGAGAAAAGCATTGTATCCGCAGATGTCGGCGGGACCAGATCGAGCTCGCCATCTTCCCCTTTCAATGCCAGTTGTGTATAATAAGAGGCAGTCGGAAGGAACAAGAGAGGATGCGCTCATGACATACCGCGGACGCGTGCAGAACGGTGTGGTCGTGCTGAGCGACCCGAGGGCCCTGCCAGACGGGACTGAGGTCCGTGTTTCCCCCGTCACTCGATCTCCGGCAAGGAAATCGCGCGCGCGTGGGCGGACCCTTGCTGAGCGCCTGCTGAAGCATGCTGGCAAGGCCAAAGGACTTCCCGCAGACCTGGCGGCCAATCACGACCACTACCTGTATGGCACTCCCAAGAGATGATGCGAGCCCTCTTTGCAGACACCGCCTACTATCTTGCCCTGCTGAATGCCGATGACGGCTTACACATACAGGCAAGGCAACTGACCGTTGACCTCACGGCAGGGATGGTTACGACCGATTGGGTCCTTACAGAAGTCGCTGATGCATTGAGCCGCCCGCCTGTGCGACGCACCGTCATCCAGTTCGTCCGTGACCTCAGGAGCGACCCGCAAGTAAGGGTGGTTCCCTCCACAAGGCGCCTGTTTGACGCCGGCCTGGATTTGTTCTCCAGACGGCTGGACAAGGGCTGGACATTGACGGACTGCATCTCGTTTGTTGTCATGAAGCGGCTCGGTCTCAAAGAAGCCCTTACGGCCGATCGGCATTTCCAACAGGCTGGCTTTGTTGCGCTCCTGAAGTGACCATGGAAGGCTCCAGAAGCGTGCACCAGCAGCCGGGCAGGCGGCGGCACGCTATGGCGATCGCCACGGGAAGGGACGGACGCTATCTCTGTCGATAGGTCGCCCGGGTGATCGGGGGGACTGTCCCGCGCGATCAACGGCTTAACAGCGACGGGGAACAAGAATGCTTCTTTGGACGTGGCAAGGTCGTGACTACCTGCCGGCAGGCGACTGCTTGGATCTGAGCCGGTCTGAATACTATCGGAACTTCGCGGGCATCCGTAAGGCGTATAGCACGCTGCTCAGGCAGCTCGGCGTGGTCGGCATCACGTGGTGTTTTGTTCGCAGGGACCAGTACATATGGACCCCTTTCGATAGGACGGTAGAATGGGTCCTCGACGTCCCTGACGATCGGATTCTGGCGGTTGTTGACGGACGCGTGTGGTCGCGCATCATCGAAGAGGACTGCGGCCCTCCACAGTTACTTCGGGATCGGTGGTGGGCTGAGTCAGTCAGATTGTACGCAAACGACGCAATGAAACGGGAGCGGTACCTGGAACACCAGGAGAAGACCTATCGAACGCAGGCGCCCCCGAGAGACGGTTGGTGGTCCTGTCTGCGCATTAGCGACATCGGCGGTGAGGACGCGACGGTGCTGATACCGCACCCGATAGACGCCAGTTGGGTCATGTCGGCGGGTGCGGCGTGCTTACTCAAGGAATGCAAGCTCGTGGGCAGCGAGGTTCCCCGTGAAGACCCTGGGTGTTCGGGGCGAGACTGTCGATGCGTTCGCTACAGCCAGAACAATCCGCAGCTGCACACTTGGGCTTGTAATGAGAATCTGACAAATGGGTAGAACATGCCATACTACATGATAGAGAGGCAGCCGGTCTTCCTATACTTCGCCGCTTGGCAGCGGCTGCGCGAGAAGGCGTTGCGTGAAAAGGATCTCCTATGGCGGGCGAGCAGTACGATGGCCAGGACCAAAGAGGCAGTGGAGGCTGATCAGCTTGGGGTTCGCTGGCTGCAGGAGCGACACAGGGATGATCCGGAGGCCTTTCGACGCGAATGGGTTTGCTTCGATCTGGCTGGGGACGAGGCTTCCAGAGACACCTGGGATCTGCTCTACGACTACTGCCATCTCTACGGATTCGCTTTTCTTTCCGATATGCGCGACTTCGGGCAGGTCGCTGCGGACGACTGGGCCGGTGAGTCATACACGTACCCAATGGGGAAGGCCTTCAAGATGAACTACCGGACGTCGCCCCGAAGCTGGTGGAAGAAGCTGTTGTCTCCTGAGATCGACTCTGCCGTCTCCGTCATAATCGACACGGCGAAAGTGCGGCGGCTTCAGGGCACCTTGAGTGACTTCGTCTTTCAGACCGACGGGTTGACCATGTGGTGCACGCATAGGGGCGTCACGATGCTGCCGGGATGAACCATGGTCGACGCGACCTCTTCCCCGACCCTTCGAGGTGGGGGGTATCCGCTTGACATTTCCCGCCTCTTTGGGTGTAGTAAACCGCCCAAACGCCGGTAATTCAAAGGAGCCCTGTACATGGAAGGCCTTGCCAAACTCCGCCTCGACAAGATCAAGTACTACGTCAATACCCTCATCCCGCCGTATGTCACGCGGGAGACGGTGCCGGCGACGGACATCCAGCTGCTGGAGCCGGCACCGGCGCGGTTCGACTGCCCGCCGGACGACGGGGCGTGGCAGAAACTCGACCTGGGCGGGGCCTGGGGCGGCAAGCAGCAGTACGCGTACTTCCGCGGCAAGGTGACGGTGCCGGCCCGGTGGAAGGGCAACCCCATCGAGCTGCGGATCAGCCACAAGGAGGGCTGGCTCGAACCTACGCATGACGACAACACCACGGCCGGTCCGGAAGGCCAGGCGTTTATCAACGGCCAGCGGGTGGGCGCGATCGACAAGCAGCACAAGGTGGTCCGGTACCCCTTCAAGCCGGGGCAGACCTATGACGTGCGGGCGGTCATCTTCGCGGCCCGCTGCCAGTGCCGGCACAACCTGGAGAGCTATGGCCTGGCGCTGGTCGATGGACCGACGCACAAGCTCTACCACGACCTGCGAGTGGCGCTGGAGATGATCGCGCGGCTGGACGCCGAGTCGCTCGACCGCGCCGGCTGATCGACGCCGTCGACGCGGCCATCAAGGCGCTCGATACCCGCGACGCGATCGGCCGGGCGCTGATCCCCGATGACTGCCGCCGCGACGCGGCTGGCGAGGGCTTCTACGCCAGCGTACCGGCTGCGCAGAAGGCCTTCGACAAGATCCGGGGACAGATCAAGGATGCACCTGGCGCGGGGCAGGTGCTGGCGGTCGGGCATGCGCACATCGACCTGGGCTGGCTCTGGCCGATCCGGGTGACGCACCACAAGGTCGTCCGCACGTACGCGACGCAGGTGCGGCTGCTGAAGGAGTACCCCGACTGGGTCTACCAGCAGTCCAGCCCGCAGACGTACAAGTGGCTGGAGACCGATGCGCCGGACCTGTTCAGCTGAGGTGAAGAAGCTCATCAAGGCCGGGCGCTGGGAGGCGGAAGGCGCCACCTGGTGCGAGTGCGACATGAACGTCACCGGCAGCGAGTCGCTGGTGCGGCAGTTCCTCTACGGCAAGAAGTACTTCGCCGAGAAGCTGGGCGTGGACAGCCGGTACCTGTGGCTGCCGGACGTGTTCGGCTATTCGGCTGCGTTGCCGCAGCTGCTGAAGCTGGCTGACTGCGACGCGTTCATCACGAGCAAGATCAGTTGGAACGAGTTCAACCGGTTCCCGTACGACACGTTCCGCTGGCGCGGGCTGGATGGCAGCGAGATCCCGGTGCAGTTCATCACGACGGCGTGCGACTGGTGGTTCTTCACGTACAACAGCATGCTCAACGTCGAAGAGCTCAAGGGCAACTGGAAGCACTACCAGCAAAAGGGCGTGACCGGCAAGGGGCTGCTGACGTTCGGCTACGGCGATGGCGGCGGCGGGCCGACGGAACTGATGCTGGAGAGCGGCAAGCGCCTGGCGGATAATCCCACACCGGCCGGCCTGCCGAAGCTGCGCTACGGCCAGGTCCGGGCCATGGTGGCGGACGTCAAGGCGAAGGCCCCTGCCCTGCCCGTCTGGGACGGCGAGCTGTACCTGGAACTGCACCGCGGCACCTATACCACCCAGGGCTGGACCAAGCGGGCCAATCGCAAGAACGAGGTCCGGCTGCACAACCTGGAGTGGCTGGGGGTGCTGGCGGGCAAGGTCGGCCACAAGCTCGACAAGCCGGTTGTCGACGGCCTGTGGGAGGACCTGCTGCTGATGCAGTTCCACGACATCCTGCCGGGCTCATCGGTGGGCGAGCTCTATGAAGAGACCAGCGGCATGCACGAGGCGCTGGCTGGCAAGGCCGATGAGATGACGGCTGCCGCGAGCCAAGCGCTGGCCGAGCGGATCGACACGTCGGCGGCCAAGAAGCCCGTGGTCCTGTTCAACACCCTCTCCTGGGACCGCAGCGACCCGATCCGCATGCCGGATGGGACGATCATCGACAATGTCACGGTGCCAGCCGGCGGATGGACGGTCGTCGATGCGGCTGCCAAACAGACGGGTAAGAGCGACATCGCGGTGGCTGATGGCGGCCGGAAGATCAAGACCCGCTTCTGGCAAATCAAGCTGGACAAGCAGGGCGCATCGCGGAGCTGTTGGACCGGCAGGCGAATCGCCAGGTGTTGGCCAAGGGCGGCGTCGGCAACGAGCTGCGGGTTTATGAGGATCGCTCGGCGCACTGGGACGCCTGGGATATCCCGCAGTACTACACGGAGCATCCGCTGGCCGGGCCGCAGATCGAGAGCCTCAAGGTTGTCGAGCAGGACGCGGCGCACGCGGCTGTCGAGATGCGCGTACAAGATGCCGCTGATCGGCAAGGGCCCGCAGTCGACCATCACGCAGAAGATGATCGTGTACGCGAGCAGCCCGCGGATCGACTTCGACACGCAGGTGGACTGGCACGAGCACCACATGGCGCTCAAGGCCGAGTTCGCGGTGGACATTCGCAGCACCGAGGCCAACTACCAGGTCCAGTGGGGGCACCTCGCCCGGCCGACGCACACCAACACCAGTTGGGACATGGCCCGGTTCGAGGTCTCGGCGCATCGGTTCGCCGACCTTGGCGAGCACGGCTACGGCGTGGCGCTCATGAACGACTGCAAGTACGGTTACCACATCCACGAGAACCTGATGCGGCTGACGCTGCTACGCAGCCCGACCGCCCCGCACGCCTTCGCCGACCAGGGCCGGCACGAGTTCGTCTACTCGCTGCTGCCGCACGCGGCGTCGTTCCAGGAGGCGGGGGTGGTTCGCGCGGCGGCGGAACTCAACGTGCCGGTGATCGCGGTAGCGACGGACGGCCACAGCGGGAAGCTGCCGGCGACATGGCGGTTCGTGGAGGTCACGAGCCCGGCGGCGGTGATCGAGACGGTCAAGCCGGCGGAGGACGGCAAGGGGGCGATCGTGCGGCTGTACGAGTCGCACGGGTCGCACGCGGAGGTGACGCTGAAGTTCGCCGATGCGCCGAAGGCGGTTGAGACGGTGAACCTGCTGGAGCAGGCGTACAAGGACGACGTCGCCCTGAAGGCGGCGGGCAACGAGGTGTCGCTGCGGTTGCGGCCGTTCCAGATTGTGAGTTTGCGGGTGAAGTAGTCTTGTCCGAATCGGGCGGTTGGGCACCCGAGGGTGTCACTCCGAGAACCTCTCCCATGAGTTCCCGGCCATCAGGGCTCAACCGGCCGGAGGAATCCGGTTACTACAGCTGACGAATTGTGAGAAGGTTTCCATGGGACCGAACCTCACGCTCGCTGCTAAGCATCGCCCGAAGCCGGATTTGGGGCGTCCTCTTTGTCAGTAGCGCCCAGACTTGCTAGCGTGAAGAGAAGCCCGTTTGCACGTTGGATCATCTCTGGCCTAAGTCGCCGACTCAGATTTGGATTCTCTGGAAGTACCATCGACTTGTCCGGGTTCGCCACTAGCGCACCAAACCCTTGGTAGAACTCAGAGGCCCTCTTCACATAGGACGCGATTGTCGCCTTCAGTTGACGACCAAAGAGGCACTCTGAATCCAAGTCACTCAATACCCTCGTAGCCGCTCGGACAATATCCCGATGCGCGACAGCTTGCCCCAGTGAAACGAGCATTTGACGTTGAAGCCCTTTCGGTTCTGGCGCGAACTCAGCGAGATGAAGCAAGGCAATGCACCGGGCGATCTCACGGACTTCTGGCAAAACGATCTTCGCTATGGCTCCAGTTCTTATCGCTTTGCTAAAGTCTTCAATGCGCGTGGCTAAGGCCCTCCGCACCAGTGTCCAGCATTCCTCATTGATCAGGATCGGATTATCCGCCGTAACCGTGATCGTGTCAGAGTCACCAAATATAAGATCAGGAATCGACGGAAGAGCATCTAATGCCCACGCACAATAACCCTCGCCCCTGCTTTCATCATAGAACACCAACAGGGTGGGCGATGATCCAGCCGCCCAAGTCCGGGCCGTGTCCCTCTTGACACCACCAAGCACAATTGCTTCCCCTTGGCGTTTCCACTGTCTACTTGACTTGACCTGGACTCGAAATTCGAGCCCATTCAGGTGGTTTTGTTCCGCAATGACAACCACCCCGTCGATGCCGAGATCATAGGTTGGTTTCTGGAAAAGCCAATACTTCGGCAGCTGCGCCGGGAACCATTGCTCGCCCTTACTGCCGAGCGCCTGTGCGTCTGTTTGCTTGATCATCGGAGCATCCTTCACGCCCAACGACGTTTAGGCCGCATAGACCGCCTCCGCGGATCCCAGGATCGCTTTTCGCCTGAGGTAGTTCGGGCTACGTTCAATGGCCCCCCGTTCCACCAGGTCCACGTTGCGCTTGAACAGACCGCGCAACTCGTCCTCCATGTGCACCATGTCAAAGAGCGTGTAGCGGGCATGCGGGGCAAACGTCACCAGAACGTCCACATCGCTATCCGGGGCGAAGTCGTCCCTAAGCACCGAGCCGAACAGCGAGAACTCGACGATCTCCCACCTCTTGCAGAACTCGGCGACGGCTTCCATGGGGATATCGATGCGAGCGTTCATAACTCGACCTCTGTCACCTTCCAGTTCGGAGCCACGCGGACCGCGCGACTCGCGGTAACGTACAGAAGCCTAACACCTGGCGGCTGAGGCGGCAAGCGAAGCGCCTCCGCTGCCCCCGCTGGCCCGCACCTGCCCCCCTCCTCGACCCTGAGATCACTACCAGCGTCGTCGCCTTTCCTTGGCAGCCGTTGCATCCCCTGTGCGATTTGTCACAATAGCGGCTCGCGCAGAGAGGCGCGGGATGAGACTAGCCTAAACGAAAGGACTACGGATATGCCAGCACCCATCGGCTTGCAGCTGTACACCGTTCGCAAGGTGATCGAGAAGGAAGGTTACGCCAACGTCGTCAAGAAGGTCGCCGCCGCTGGCTACGCCGGTGTCGAGCCGGCTGGCTTCCCGACGTCCAACGCCCAGGACGCCGCCAAGCTGTTCAAGGACTTGGGCCTGGCTGTGCCCAGCGCCCACGTGGGCATCCCCATCGGCGAGAAAAAGAACGAGACGATCGACGTGATGAAGACGCTCGGCAGCAAGCGGGTGATCTCGGGCTTCGGGCCCAAGGAGTTCGCCACGCTCGATCTGGCCAAGGCGGCCTGCGACAAGTTCAACGAGGCCGCCGCCAACTGCAAGGCCGCCGGCCTGCAGTTCGGCATCCACAACCACTGGTGGGAGTATCAGCCGGTCGAAGGGCAGATGGTCTACAAGATCCTGCTGCAGCGGCTCGACCCGACCATCTTCTTCGAGATCGACACGTACTGGGTCAAGACGGGCGGCTGCGACCCGGCCACCGTCGTCAAGGAAATGGGCAAGCGGGCTCCCCTGCTGCACATCAAGGACGGCCCGGCCAAGCAGGGCGTTCCGCAGACGGCTGTCGGCGAGGGGACGCTGGACTTCCCAGCCATCCTCAAGGCCGCGGGCAACAACGTCGAGTGGCTCGTCGTCGAACTGGACGACTGCGCCACCGACATGATCGAAGCGGTACAGAAGAGCGTCACCTATCTCAAGAGCAAGGGGCTTGGCCGTGGAAAATAAAGTCAAAGTCGGCGTGATCGGTTGCGGCAACATCTCGGGGAACTACTTCAAGCACATGAAGATGTCCCCGATCCTGGACGTGGCGGCGGTGGCCGACCTGGACATGGCCCGCGCCGAAGCGACCGCCCAGCAGACTGCGCACCGCGCCGGAGCCCGGCGGGGCAGCCCCCTACCCGGGTGTCAAGGCCGTGTCCGTCAAGGACCTCCTGGCGGACAAGACCATCGAGATCGTGCTGAACCTCACGGTGCCCAAGGCGCACTTCGAGGTGAACATGGCAGCCATCGCGGCTGGCAAGAACGTCCACTGCGAAAAGCCGCTGGCGGTCACCCGCGAGGACGGCCGCAAGACGGTCGAGGCAGCCAAGGCCAAGGGCGTGCTGCTGGGCTGCGCCCCGGACACGTTCCTGGGCGGCGGCGGGCAGACCTGCCGGAAGCTGATCGACGACGGCTGGATCGGCGAGCCGATCGGCGCCACCGCGTTCATGCTCTGTCACGGGCACGAGTCGTGGCATCCGAGCCCGGAGTTCTACTACGAGGTCGGCGGCGGCCCGATGCTGGACATGGGCCCGTACTACCTGACCGCGCTGGTCAACCTGGTGGGCCCGATCAAGCGGGTGACCGGCTCGACCCGGGTTACCTTCCCGACGCGAACGATCACGAGCCAGCCGAAGTTCGGCAAGGTCGTCAAGGTAGAGACCCCGACGCACATCGCGGGCGTGATGGACTTCGCCAACGGCGCGGTCGGCACGATCATCCAGTCCTTCGACGTCTGGAGCCACAACCTGCCGCGCATCGAGGTCTACGGCACGGAAGGCTCGCTCGTCGTGCCCGACCCCAACCACTTCACCGGCCCGGTGCTGGTCCGCAACAGCCGCGGCAAGGAGTGGAGCAACATCCCGCTGACGCACAACGACACGATCGGCCGGGGCATCGGCGTAGCGGACATGGCGTACGCCATCCGGTACAGCCGCAAGAACCGCGTCAGCGGGGACCTGGCGTACCACGTGCTGGACGTGATGTGCTCGTTCGAGGAGGCCTCGAAGACGTGCAAGCACATCGAGATCAAGAGCACGGTGGCCAAGCCGGCGGCCCTGCCGATCGGGCTGGTGCCGGGGATGCTGGATAAGTGATGGGAAGGACGTCAATGGTCAATTGTTAATGGTTAATTGTAACGGCAAGGCAAGCCCTGATACGAAGTCGGGTAGCCCCTGTTCTCCTCCATTAACGATTATCGATAACCAATGAACGGTGACTGGAAGCGGCCGCCTGGTGGCCGCAAGACGTAAGAGGGATCCATCCGTGAAGAAGGCAAAAGTCGGCATCATCGGCTGCGGCAAGATCAGCGCGGCCTATTTCAAGGGCTGCAAGGCGTTCCAGGTCCTGGACGTGGTCGCCTGCAGCGATATCAACATGGCCTGCGCCGAGGCGGCTGCCAAGGAGCACGGCTGCAGCGCGGTTACGGTCAAGGACATGCTGGCCGATCCGGAGATCGAGATCGTCGTGAACCTGACGATCCCGAAGGTCCACGCCGAGGTGGACATCGCGGCGCTGGAGGCCGGCAAGCACGTCCACTCGGAAAAGCCCCTGGCTGTGACGCTCGAAGAAGGCCGCAAGGTCCTCGACGTCGCCAAGACGCAAGGGCCGGCTGGTGACCTGCGCGCCCGACACGTTCATGGGCGGCGGCGGGCAGACTGCCCGCAAGGTCATCGACGACGGCTGGATCGGCCAGCCGGTGGCCGCCACCGCGTTCTTCGCCTCGCACGGGCCGGAGAACTGGCACCCCAGCCCGGCGTTCCTGTACCAGCGTGGCGCGGGACCCATGCTGGACATCGGGCCGTACTACATCACCGCGCTGGTCAACCTGATGGGCCCGATCCAGCGGGTGACGGGATCAGCGCGGATCACCTTCCCCGAGCGGATGATCACCAGTCAGCCGCTCTTCGGCACGATGATGAAGGTCGAGGCCCCCACGCTGGTGGCCGGCGTGATGGACTTCGCCGGCGGCGCGATCGCCTCGATCATCGCCAGCTTCGACATCTGGGGCCACACCCTGCCGCGGATCGAGGTCCACGGCACGGAAGGCTCGATGGTCGTGCCCGACCCCAACACCTTCACCGGCCAGATCATGGTCAAGCGGGCCGGCGCCAAGGAGTGGAGCGATATCCCGCACAGCCACAGTGACACCGTCAGCCGGGGCATCGGCGTGGCCGATCTCGCGTACGCGATCCGTTGCGCCCGCAAACCGCGCCCGAGCGCGGAACTGGCCTACCACGTCCTGGACGTGATGTGCGCGTTCGAGGAGGCCAGCAAGGCCGGCCAGCACGTGAAGGTCAAGAGCACGGTCGAACGGCCCGCGCCGCTGCCGCTGGGGCTGCTGGCGGGGACGCTGGATGGATAATTGTTAATGGATAATTGTTAATTGGCACATCTGGGCTGCGAGCAGTCCCTGGAGGTCCATGACATGGGTCGGCCCAGTCTTAACGATTAACAATTAACGGGACTACTGAAGAAGCCCAAAACGGAAAGGAACCTCCGAATGAAGCGCGCCCTCATCGTCTACGGCGGCTGGGACGGCCATACGCCCAAGGAATCCTCCGAGATCATGTGCCGGGTGCTCCAGAAGGAAGGCTTCGAGGTCACGATGTCGGCGACGCTCGACTCATACCTCGACAAAGCCCTCATGGACAGCCTCAGCCTGATCGTGCCCTGCTGGACCATGGGCCAGATCACCAAGGAGCAGCGCAGCGGCCTGCTCGGGGCGATCTCCAGCGGAGTGGGCGTGGCCGGCTGGCACGGCGGCATGGGCGACGCGTTCCGCAACGACTGCGACTACCAGTTCATGGTCGGCGGCCAATGGGTGGCCCACCCGGACGGGATCATCGACTACAAGGTCAACATCACGAAGGCCAGCGATCCGATCGTCAAAGGCCTGAAGGACTTCGCCATGAAGTCCGAGCAGTACTACATGCACGTCGACCCGTCCAACGAGGTCCTGGCGACCACGACCTTCACCGGTATCAAGAGCGCCCGTGGGTCAACGGCACCGTCATGCCGGTGTGCTGGAAGCGGATGTACGGCCAGGGACGGGTCTTCTACTCCTCGCTGGGCCACGTCGCCAAGGACTTTGACGTGCCCGAGGCCCTGGAGATCCAGCGCCGCGGCATGCTCTGGGCGGCGAAGTAGTCAGGTCCGCTGAATCCCGGCCGTCCGCATGAAAGTTCGCGGGCAGTGGCCGGCCGTGACTTGCTCGATCACCAGGTCGCGGCCAAAGACGCGTTTGAAGATCTTGTGGTGGTTCTGGACGCCCCGAGAACTCCAGCTGGCAATCCCCCTTGCAATTGACCTGCAGCAAGACCTTGCCCTTGCCGTTGGCGACCAGCTGCGCAGCGGACCACGCCCATGTGGCTGCGGTCGAGGCTCTCAGCCAGACGGAGCAGCACGCTGAGCACGCGGACGATGTCCTGGCCGGCCGGGTCCATCCCCGCCAGGGCCGGGTGTTTCTTGCGCGGCATGTTACGGCGGTGAAAGAGCGTGGTATTGGCGATGATGGCGACCTCGTCCTCGTCGAAGCCCAGCAGGTCGGCGTTGCGGATGAAGTAGGCCGAATGGACCTCGTGGTCGATGAAGGACAGGAACGAGCCGACGTCGTGCAGCAGCGCGGCGTACTCCAGCAGGTCCCGCTCCCACTTGCCCAGGCCGTGCAGTTTCGCCTCGCGGGCCGTGTCGAACAGCCCCAGGGCCAGCCGCGCGACGCTGCGGGCATGGGGCTCGTCGAAGTCGCACGCCTGGCCCAGTCTGCAGGACGCTGCTCTCGCGGAAGGTCATGTCCCGCAGCAGCTGGGCGTGGCGCCGCCGCGAGAGGTGGTCCAGCGGCAGGCCATCCCGCATGCTGCGATCGCTGACCCGCAGTCTGCTCCAGGTGCAGTTCCTCCATGAACGTCTGCACGATGGCCGCCCCGGGGATGATGATGTCCGCCCGTTCGGGGTTGAGGCCCGGCACCTCGCGGCGCTCTTCCAGGCCGAGCGAACACAGATGTTCCACCACGCGCTTGAGCTGTTCGAGGCTCAGCACGTCCTTGCGGGCCTGGCCGGTGAAGAGCCTGGACGCGATATCCGCCAGGTTCATGATCGTACCGGAGCTTCCGATGGCCAGGTCCGGCTCGTACCGGCGGACCCGCTGGAAGACGTGTATCGCCGTGTTGCGGACGTACCGCTGGATGTCCTTGAAAGAGCTCCGCGAGACCGGGCCGGTCTGCCCCGCCTTCAGGAACATCGACTGCAGCCGGATCGCCCCCAGCCGCAGCGTGTCCAGGTAGCGGTAACGGCGCTGGTCGCCGACGATCACCTCCGTGCTGCCGCCGCCCACGTCGAGGAAGACGGCCTGACGACCCGCCAGGTTCATACCGGCCGACACCCCCAGCCAGATCAGGCGGGCCTCCTCCTTGCCGGAGACCACGTGGACATCGAGGCGGGCCTCGCGTTTGAGGCGGGCCAGGAACTGGCGGCGGTTGCGGGCCTCGCGGGCGGCAGAGGTCGCCACCGCGATGATCTCCCGCGCGCGAAAGATCGCGCCATCCGAGCGAAGCGGCTGCAGACCTGGATGGCGCGCAGCACGGCCGCCGGGCGCAGGCGCTGGCGCGTGAACTCGCCCTCGCCGAGGCGGACCGTCTCCTTCTGCTGCGTGAGCGTTCTATACGTGTGGTTCGGGTGGATCCGCGCCAGCAGCAGGCGGATGGAGTTCGTGCCGATGTCCATGAAGGCCACGACGGGCCTGGTGCGGCTGGCTACACGAGATGCCATTGGATATCCAACTTCCGGTCAAATACCGTTTCGAACAGGCGGCCCTTGTCCTGCGCCTGCTCGCGTTCCTCGGTGAGGTCGCACGGGGCGGCGCAGTCGATCTGCACGGTCCGTCGCCGGATCCGGCAAGACACGTCGCGCACGCGGTCCTCGTGGTAGAGGTCCAGGGAGTCCGCCATGCGCAGGATGGCCGCCAGCTTCTCGACCACCGCGCGGTCCTTTCCGGCCAGCTGGCCGTACGGTTCGTGCCTCTTCTTGGGCTCGCCGCGGCGGTGGTACCGGGCGATGCAGGCGATCATCTGCCGGTCGCGGGCCTCCAGCGGCAGCAGCGGCGAGTCCAGGATGATCCGCTGCGCCGTCTTGTGGTGAGCCTTCTGCCCCTCGATGAAGCCGATGTCGTGCAGCAGCGAACCGGCGTGCAGCAGGAAGCGCTCCGGCTCGCCCAGTTCGTGCAGCGGCTGGAGCTGGTCGAACAGCCGCAGCGCCAGCCGCGTCACCTGGTGCGTGTGGCCCTGCTCATACTTGCAGAGCCTGGCCAGCCGCAGGATGGGCCCGAGGCGCTTGTCCTCCGCCTCCGGAGGTGCCTGCCGATCGGCCTCCTTCATGATATCATCCAGTCCCTTTCCGCTGAGTATCATCTGGGCAAATCCCTCCGGTAGATGCGCCTGGCGCATCGCTCGAACCGTCCGCACAGTATCATAGTCCAGCCGGAAATGCCGCACCTGGAACCGCCGCGCCCCCGTCTCCAGTACCGCGTAGCAGGCCCGCGGGTCGCCGTCGTCCGGCCGGCCCACGCTGCCGGTGTTGACAAACCACGTCTTGCCGACCTTCCGCACGAACGGAACGTGCGAGTGGCCGCAGATGACCACGTCGGCCTCGGCCATCTCGGCCAGTTCCCCGAGCCGTCCCTCGGGGGTGTCCGGCAGGAGGTGCTCATCCGGAGACGCGGGGCTGCCGTGCGTCAGCAGCACCCGTTTGCCCGCCACCTCCAGCCGCCGCTCTCGCGGCAACGACCGCAGGTGCCGCCGGCTCGCACGCGACAGGTGCTCCCACGCCCACCGCTTGGCGAAGGCCTTGTGGCCGTTCTTGCCGGCCTTCGACTTGCCAGCCGCCTCCAGCACGTCGGTGTCGTAGTTGCCCACGATCGACACGGCCTGTTCGTCGCGGAGCCTGGCCACCACCTCGTCCGGAAACGGCCCGTAGCCGACGAAGTCGCCGATGTTCCAGATCGCCTCGACGCCTCGGCCGTGGGCGTGTTCCAGCACCGCCTCCAGGGCCGGCAGATTGCCGTGCACGTCCCCGAGCAGGGCCACCTTCATGCGGGCGCTCCTCACCGGCCGGCGGCGACGCATCGGACGCCGCGGCAGCGCCGGCGATCATCCGGTAGAGCCCCTCCCACGCGCCCTGGCCCACCATTTCCAGCCAGAATGCCGCGAACTGGCGGTAGCACTCGCTCCGCTGCTGCCGCCGCATGTCCCGCAGGTGCTCGATGCCGGGGACGAGCCGCCCGATCGTTCGCGCGTGGCCGAAGTACTCCATTGCCCGCGTCCGCTCCTGCTGCAGGAACTCCGGCAGGAAGGCGATCCAGACGTCACAGTCGTGCAGGTCGCCGAGGAGCTGCTGCACTTGGCGGACCGATTTGATCCGCGCGTCGAAGTCCTCGCCGTACAGCGGGCTGAAGATCTCCATGGCGTAGCGGAGGTGTTTGGCGGCGATCCGCATGGCGTGCAGCGGTTCGACCGCATCCGGCTGCTGGACGTAGGGCTCGTAGGCGAGCATCTGCTCCAGCCGCTCGGCGAGGGCCGAGCCGGCCCGGTCGCGGACGCACGGGACATGGGTGTCGACGTGCCCGAGCTGCGCGTGGGCCTGGACCGGCCCGAGCACGTCCCCGACCTCGCCGAGAACGGCGCTGCCTTCCAGCCGATCCAGGGCGTCGATCACGTCGGCCTGGAGGGCGTCGCGCTTCTGGCGAAGACGCAGCAGGAGGCGCTGGATCCCCGGGCGCAGTTTTCGATCCTCGACGTGCCGCAGGAAATCCGCCACGAACTCGATCTGCACGTCCGTGTCGCGGGCTTGGCCGAGCGCCTTGGTCACCCGGCGGATAGCCTTGCCCCAGGATCGGGCCTTCTTGGGCGGCAGGCAGTCCTCGAAGAGCTCCAGGGCCGTCCGCAGCCGCCGCGAGGCCACCCGCATGTCGTGTACGGCCTCCACGTCGCGGTTCTCGCGGACGCCGGCCACCTGGTGGGACATGACCTCGGCCCGCTTGAGGATGGCCTGCGCGGCAAAGCAGCATTCGGAACTTTCGAGACTTGCCATGGCGAAGGCACCTGGTTTGCCTACGGCAGATCCTTCTGGTCGGCTGGATAGGTGTGGACCGCCTGAGCGACATCGTCGTTGCCGCCGTAGCGCTTCCGCGTCAGGTCCAGCAGGGCCTGGTGCGAGCCGATCGCCGGCCACGACGTATCGCCCGGCGGCGGCATCCGCTGCACGTACGTGCCGTCGGGCTGCATCTGCCATGCCTGGCGCTGGTCGGCGAGCATCACCTGCAGGATTTCCCAGCACTTCTCCCGCAGGAGCCGGTCCTCGATCGGCGTGACGGCCTCCACCCGCGCCAACAGGTTGCGGTACATCCAGTCGGCTGAGCCGATGTAAAACTCCCCGTCCAGGACGTCCCGGGTCCCGTTGCGGAAGTAGAAGAACCGCGAGTGCTCCAGGAACCGCCCCACGATCGACGTGACGCGGATGTTCTCGCTCATGCCCGGCACGCCCGGACGCAGCGAGCACGCCCCGCGAACCAGCAGGTCGATCGGCACCTCCGCCTGGCTCGCCCGGTACAGCGCCCGGCAGATCCGCCGGTCTTCCAGACTGTTCATCTTGCCGATGATGTGCGCGGGCCGGCCCTCCGACCCGTGCCGCGTCTCCCGCTCGATCAGCTCCAGCAGCCGCTCCTGCAGGTTGATCGGCCCCACCAGCAGCTTCTTGAACGTGTGCTTGATGCTCCGCCCGGTCAGGTAGTTGAATAGCTCGGCCACATCCTCCGTCAGTTCCGGCCGGCAGGTCAGCAGGCCGAAGTCCGTGTACAGCCGCGCCGTCTGGATGTTGTAGTTGCCCGTGCCGATGTGGGCATAGCAGCGAAGGCCCTCCGGCTCGCGGCGGACCACCAGCACCACCTTGCAATGCGTCTTGAGGCCCACTACGCCGTAGACCACGTGCACGCCGGCCTTCTCCAGCACGTGCGCCCAGTAGATGTTCCGCTCCTCGTCGAAACGCGCCTTGAGCTCCACCAGGCAGGCGACCTGCTTGCCCGCTTCGGCGGCGCGGATCAGGGTCCGCACGAAGGGACTCTCGTCGCCCGTGCGGTAGACGGTCATCTTGATGGCCAGCACGTCGGGGTCGTCGGCGGCTGCGCGGATGAACCGCTCGATGCTGGCATTGAAGCTCTCGTACGGATGGTGCAGCAGGATATCGCCGCTGCGGATCGTGCTGAAGATGTCGACGTCCGGATCCGCGAGCCTGGCCGGCACGACCGGCGTGAAGGGCTTGTAGCGGAGCTTCGGCAGGTTCAGCTGGGCGATCGGCCGCAGACACGTGTAGTCCATCAGTGCCGGCGTTTCGTAGATGTCGCTCTCGGTGATGTGCAGCTCCTGGGCCAGCACGTGGTACAGCCACGCATCCGGGGGGGTCCCGTGCTCCAGGCGGACCACCTTCTCGAAGCGGCGGCGGCGCAGCTCGTCCTCGATCATGGCCAGCAGGTCGTCGGCGTCCTCCTCGTCGCGATCGACGTCGGCGTTGCGCGTGACGCGGAACGGCATGACGTTGAGCACCTGCATCCCCGGAAACAGGTGGTCCAGGTTGTGCCGGATCACGTCGGTCAGGCTCACGAACCGGTGGCTGCCGTTGCCCTCGCCGTCCAGCCGCACCCACGCCGGCAGCACCTGCGGCACCTTGATCCGGGCAAAGAGGTTCTCCTCCTGCCCCGGATGCCGCAGCGTCACGCCCAGCGACAGCGAGAGGTTCGAGATGAACGGAAACGGATGGCCCGGATCGACCGCCAGCGGCGTGAGCACCGGGAAGACGCTGCCGTGGAAGTAGGCATCCGCCTTGGATCGGTCGGCCTCGGTCAGCGCCTCCCAGTCCAGCAGGAAGATGCCGTTTTCAGCGAGGGCCGGCCGGATCTGGCCGGCGTAGCAATCCGCCTGCTGGGCGACCATCGGCAGGACCACCTTGCGGATGGCTGCGAGTTGCTGGGCCGGGGTCATCCCGTCGGGCGAGGTCGTGACGATCCCCGCGGCGATCTGCCGCTTGAGCCCGCCCACCCGCTTCATGAAGAACTCGTCAAGATTGGATGAGAAGATGGCCAGGAAGTTCAGCCGCTCCAGCAGCGGTGTGCGGTCGTCGATCGCCTCGTGCAGGACGCGGCGGTTGAACTCCAGCCAGCTCAACTCGCGGTTGAGGAACTCGGGCTGGGCCTGCCCCGGCGGCACCTGCGCCCCGGGGCTGACCTCTGGAGCAGTCTTTTCCGATCCGGACACGACACTCACGGGAAGTCACCTCTAGCCCATTGCGGGCGATGAATCTGGCTGTGGCCTCGGGACCGCCCGATCATTATCGAGCCGCCCGGTCCCGCGGGCATCGCCGGTCGTGTTAGATTTCGGTGAATCCTGCGCTAGCGTACCAGGTAGAACATCGTCCAGCCAGCGGATCGGCTCGCTCCGATATCGCCCCACGCGTCCGCGCCCAGGGGACACTCAGTATTATAGCGCTTACGAAGCCGTTGAATGGACAGGATTTACACCTGTCATCCCAGCGTGTCCCCGGGGGCATCCGCCTCCAGGGATTTCGGTGGGCGGCGGGTTGCGTCGGTTGCCAGCCGGATGGATTGGCCGACCAGGACGACCGACCCCAGGTTCTCCTGCACGACGCCGCTGACCAGGTACGGCCCGAACGAGGCTGAACGACCCCCCGAGCCGATTGTAAACGTCCGGAAACAGCACGACCTCCACCAATCCCCAGCGGTCCTCCAGGCTGACGAACTGCATGAGTTGCTTGCGGCGGGTGACGGCGCGGCGCATGGCGACGATGATGCCGACAACGGTAATCGCTCGTCCGATAAAACCGCCGATATCGATACTGCGGACGATATCCTTTCCGGCCCAGGCCCATGCCAGGACGCTGGTTGGGTGGGCGGCTGGCAAAAAGGTAAGGTATTCTCGCTCCAGATCCATCATGTGGCCGTCATTGTAGTCCCGCAGCAGGTGCTCGGGCAGGACTGGTTCCGTCCCTGTATCCGCGGTCCGGGAGAGGATTGGCAACGATGGTCCCGGACGGCCCTGCGGCGAGGACAACCCGGGAAACAGCAAGGCGGGCGCGTCCGAGCCGCTGGGGCGGGGGCTGCGCAGCCACGCGGACAGATGCCAGAGCATCGCTGGCCGACTGGGTCCCAGGCCGTCGCAGGCCCCCGAGAAGATCAGGGCACGAACCTGGTCGCTGGACATGCGGACCCGCCCGAGCAGGTCCTGTAAGCTGAAGAAGGGGCCGGCCTGGCTTCGCTGGTCGACGATGGACTGGGCGGTCTTTTCGGCGAGGCTGCGGATCTGCAGCAGGGCCACGCGGATGCCGATGCGGCGAGGAACGGGAGACAGCCGGGTCACGGGTCGCGGGTCGCGGATCGCGGGTAACGGAGCACGGGGCACGGGTGAGGACGACAGACAAGGAGACAAGGAGACAGGCAGACAAGGAGAAACAGCAGGATCAACAACACATGCTTCCGTCGTTCGTCCCGCAGGAACGGTGTAATCGTAGCCCAGCACTTCAGTGCTGGGACCGGCAGACTCCGGAACGTTCGTCCTTTCGTTTTTCGTTGTTTCAGTTCCGGCAGGAACGGCTGAAGAGGCAGATCCCCCCTGCCCCGCCAGCCGGCGGGCCAGGACCGGCTGGACGGCCACCGGCTGGGCGGTGAAATGCAGGTCGCTGGAGTTCACGTGGGGCGGCAGGATGGGCACGCCCAGGCGGCGGGCCTCCTCCAGGTACTCCGATAAACTGTAATACCCGCCCACGTTGTTGAGCACCCCGGTGAGGAACTCGGCTGGATAGTGCACTTTCATCCACGTGCACCAGTAACTGATCTTGCCGTAGGTGCAGGCGTGGGCCTTGTTGTACGAGTAGGCCGCGAAGTTGCTGATCAGCAGCCAGATGTGCTCGGCTGTCGGGGCGTCGCAGCCGCGGCAGGTCGCGCCCTCCATGAAGCTCGACTTGAGGCGGGCCATGTGCTCCTGGCTGTCGGACTTTTCCAGGGCCTTTCGGAGGGAGTCGCCGGTGGCCATGGTGAAGCCGGCCACCGCCGCGGCCACCATCATCACGTCCTCCTGGTAGAGCATCACGCCGTAGGTCTCGGCCAAAACGTCCTTCATGGCTGGGTGCAGGTAGGTCACCGGCTCGAGGCCGCGCTTGCGTTTGATGAAGTGTTCCTTCATGCCGCTGGCGGACGGACCGGGGCGGATCAGCGAAAGGGCGTGGATGATGTCCTGGAGGTCCTTCGCCTGGAGCATCTGCAGCAGCTGCCGCACGCCGGGCGATTCGATCTGGAAACATCCGACCGTCCGGCCGGACGTCAGGATCCTGGCCGTGTCGGGGTCGTCCTCGGGCAGGGACTGCAGATCGACGCGGGTGTCGTGGTTGCGCTGGACGAGGTCGAGCGAGTCCGCCAGGATCGCCAGGGAACGGTGCCCCAGGAGGTCGATCTTGACCAGGCCGATCTTCTCGATGGCGTGCATGTCGTACTGGGTGATGGCGATGCCCTTGGTGGCCGGCTGGAGCGGACTGTAGCAGACCAGCGGGCGCGGGGAGATCACCACGCCGCCGACGTGGACAGAGAGGCCCCGGGGCAGGCCGGCCAGGTGCTCGGCGATGCGGACGGCCTTGGCAACCTGCGGGTCGTGCATGGGAAAATCGCGGCACTCTGGCATGGAGGCAATCGCCCGGGAGAGGTTGTCGGCCTCGTCATAGGGCAGCCGGCCGGTCAGGCGGTTGAGCTTCTCGGTGGGCATCCCCAGGGCGCGGGCCGCGTCGCGGAAGGCACTGCGGGCCTTGTAGAAGTGCTGCGTGGAGATCATGGCCACGTGATCGCTGCCCCAATGGTCGTAGACGAAGCGGATGACCTCGTCGCGGCGGCGCCAATCGAAGTCCAGGTCGATGTCGGGATAGTCGGTGCGGCTCTCGTTGAGGAACCGCTCGAAGTGCAGCTTGTAGCGGAGCGGGTCGACGTCGCTGATGCCCAGGCAGTAGGTGACCAGCGAGTCGGCCGCCGAGCCCCGGCCGATGCAGCCGATATCCCGGCTGCGGGCGAACTGGACGATCTCGTGGACCACCAGGAAATAGTCCGCAAAGCCCATCTTGGTGATCACCCGCAGCTCGTGCGTAAGGCGCGGCGCGGCCTCGGTGGGCGGCTGTTTATAGCGACGCGCCAGCCCCTCCTGAACCAGACGGCACAGGCGGGCGCAGGCGGTCTGGCCGTCGGGCACACGGACCTTCGGAAAGTGCGGGGCGCCGATCTGGAGTTTGAGGTCGCACAGCTCGGTAAGGCGGTGGGCGTTGCGGATCGCCCGCCGGCCGTAGCGGTCCACGCGATGGCGAAGCTGCTCGGCGGGAGGCGAGCCACGCGCCGGCTGGGGCGAGCTGATGGGGCTCGACGCGGCTGGCCAACTGGTTGAGAACGACCGCTCGCATGACGCGGTGCAGGTGCCAGTCGCGCGGCCCCTGGAAGTACGCGGCATGGGAGGCGATCGGCTCGATGCCCAGGCGGTCCGCCAGTGCCATTAGTTTGTAGCACCGGGCCCGGCTGCGGTCGTCGCCGTAATCGGTGATCTCGGCAAAGAGGCTCGACGGCTCCACGCGACGGGCCAGCCTCGCCAGCAGGGCCGGGTCGTCGGCCAGGAAAAGCAGACCGTGCTGGTACGTGCCGGCCGCCTCGATGAGGTCGAACGGGGCGGCGCCGTGGCGGGCGGTGATCAGCCGGCAGAGGTTCTCGTAGCCCGCCTGGCTCGTGGCGATGGCGACGTACCGCGGGGCGTCGAGGCGCCGGACGATGAGCTTGGTACGGCAGTCCTGAGTGCTGAGTGCTGAGTCCTGAGTGCTGAGTCCTGAGTGCTGAGGGTTCAGGGTCCGGGGTTCAGGGTTCAGGGGACAGGCGGAAACGGCAGTGCCGGGTGCTGGGTGCTTGCGCTCGGTGATGATCGCCGCCAGGATCGGCTTGATGCCTTGCTGGTTGGCGCGCTGGTAGAAATCGACCGCCCCGTAGAGGTTGTCGTAATCGGCCAGGCAAAGCGAGCGCAGCGACGAGCGAACGGCCCAGTCGAGCAGCGGGTCCGGCTGGATCAGGCCGCAGCCCAGCGACCAGCCACTGCATGCGCGCACGAACATACCGCCCTTCTTCCCGGCCGGGCCAAGGGAGCGTCCACATCCGCTTGCACGGTCCTATAAAGTCAACTCGCCGGATTTTCGCGCCGACAACGATGTTCGGTATATGTTAGGGTATCGACGAGACGAGGGGATTTCAAGAGGAAAACGACGAATGCGTGCTGCAGGCGGGAACATCAGCCCCCGTTGCCGTGCAAAACCCGCGTACACACGGCCATCGCCATGTCCAGGACCTCTGGGCAGTTGCCGTCGTAGCCCCCCCGGCGCAGCTGGCGGTAGACCTCGACCAGCCGGCGGGCATCGGGATCGGCCGCGGCATCGGCAAGTCCTTCCAGATCCTTGAGATAGCAACCCGTGCCCAGCAGCACGTCGTAACGGATCGCCCATACCAGCAGCTTGAGCAGCCACTTGTCCAGCTTGCGGCGGACGGCCTCGGCGGGCTCCTGCACGGTCACCCAGTGGCGGGCGCCCATCAGCACGAAGGCGGCTGAGCTCGTCCCGCTCCTGGCGGATCTCGTCCAGTGTGGGGGGTAGGATCGTCAGTCGGCCGTGCAGGACGATCCCATCCAGGTGCAGCCTGCACCGGGCTGAAACCCTTGCGCAAGCCGGGGCTGGCCAGGTCGCGGACGGTCACGCACTGCGGGTTGATCTCGGGGCCAGGACCCATGCCGGCGACGATCCGGCCGATACAACGGAGCACGTCGTTGCACACGTCCGAGAGGATGACCCAGACATCGATGTCGCTGTCGGGCCCGGGGTCGCCACGGGCGTAGACTGCCGGCCAGGACGATACACTCGACGAGGGGGCCGAGGTCCTGCACGATTGCGGCGGTGAATCGCTTGATGCGGTCCTGGACGTCCTGCATGGCTGACTCCTCTGCTGGTGTGGACTACAGCAACGGCAATATACTGGGAGGGACATGGCAGGCAAAGACCTGTTCCAGGCAGCCTGCCGTCCGGCCGATATTACAGGGTGTATCAGGGAGCCTGACATGAGCCAATCGTCGAAGAAGAAGATGCTATCGGACCTCGAGATCGCCCACGCCGCCAAGCTTCGGCCCATCCAGGAGATCGCAGCCGGACTGGGCCTGCGGGACGAGGACCTGGACTGCTACGGCCAGTGCAAGGCGAAGGTCAACCTGACCAGCCTGGACCGCCTGCGAGAGAGGCCCAACGGCAAGTACATCCTGGTGACGGCTGTCACACCCACGCCGCTGGGCGAGGGCAAGACGACCACGACCATCGGCCTGGCGCAGGGGCTTGCGCACCTCGGCCGGAAGGCGGCGGCGTGCATCCGCCAGCCGTCGCTGGGGCCGGTGTTCGGGATCAAGGGCGGGGCCGCCGGCGGCGGGTACAGCCAGGTGGTACCGATGGAGGACATCAACCTGCACCTGACGGGCGACATGCACGCGGTCAGCAGCGCGCACGCCCTGCTGTCGGCGCTGGTGGATACGCTGCTGATCAAGGGCAACCCGGCCAGGCTCGACCCCACCAAGGTCACGTGGCGGCGCTGCGTGGACATGAACGACGGGGCGCTGCGGAGTATCGTTGTCGGTCTGCAGGGCAACGGCATCCCCCGCGAGACGGGTTTCGACCTGACGGCGGCCAGCGAGGTGATGGCCGTACTGAGCCTGGCGACGAGCCTGAAGGACCTGCGGGAGCGGCTGGGGCGGATCGTCGTCGGGTACAACCACCTGGACCTGCCGGTGTGCGCGGAGGATCTGAAGGCGGCTGGGGCGATGACCGTACTGCTGCGGGAGGCGATCAAGCCGAACCTGATGCAGACGCTGGAGCACGTGCCGACGTTCGTGCACTGCGGACCGTTCGCCAACATCGCCCACGGCAACAGCAGCATCCTGGCTGATTACATCGCCCTGAAATGCGCCGATTACGTGGTGACCGAGGCGGGCTTTGGCGCGGACATGGGCATGGAGAAGTTCTACAACATCAAGTGCCGCGTCAGCGGCCTGGTACCGGACGCGGTGTGCATGGTAGCCACCGTGCGGGCCCTGAAGGCCCACAGCGGGCGGTACCGCGTGATCGCGGGCCGGCCGATCGACCCGAAGCTGTTCGAACCGAACGTCGAGGCGCTGCACGAGGGGCTGCCGAACCTGATCAAGCATCTGGAAAACGCGCGGCACTTCGGCGTGCCGTGCGTGGTGGCGGTCAACAAGTTCCCCAGCGACAGCGACGAGGAGATCCAGGCCCTGCGGGAAGGGGCGGAGATGGCCGGTGCGGTCGACGTGATCGTCTGCGAAGGGCACGGCAAGGGCGGACCCGGGGCGGCGGCGCTGGCGGAGGCGATGGTCAAGGCGTGCGAGATGCAGCACGAGAAGTTCCGGTTCCTGTATCCGCTGGACTGGCCGATCGGGCGGAAGATCGAGACGATCGCCACGACGATCTACGGCGCCAAGGGGGTCCACTTCGAGAAGGCCGCCAGTACCGCCATCGACCGGTTCACGAAGCTGGGTTGGGACAAGTTGCCGATCTGCATGGCCAAGACGCAGTACTCGTTCTCGCACGACCCGGGGCTGCGCGGCCGGCCCAGCGACTTCACGCTGCCGATCCGGGACATTCGGATTTCGGCGGGCGCGGGGTTCCTGTACGCGTTATGCGGGGAGATCATGACGATGCCGGCGTTCGGCAGCAAGCCAGCGGCGCAGCTGATGGATATCGACGAGCAGGGCGAGGTAGTGGGGTTGTTCTAATCCATGTCCCAGAAACTGTCGCTAACGGCGCCGGGGGAGTTCGTGGTCGGCTGCAACTACTGGGCCAGCCACGCGGGAACCAACACGTGGTCCGACTGGCGGCCGGACGTTGTGCGGCGCGACCTGGAGGCCCTGGCCGCGGCCGGGCTGCAGGTGCTGCGGGTCTTCCCGCTCTGGCCGGACTTCCAGCCGATCCGCTTCGCCTACCGCAACAACAGCAGGCCCTTCGAGGCCCGGCACGACGAGCAGCCACTGCCGGATGACGAGGCGGGCCGTGCGGGCGTAGCGCCGGTAATGATCGAGCGGTTCGCGGAGCTGGCCGCGATCGCCGACGGGCTCGGCCTGCGGCTGGTGGTGGGCCTCGTCACCGGGTGGATGAGCGGGCGGCTGTTCATGCCGCCGGGGCTGGAGGGGCGCAACCCGATCACCGACCCGGTAGCGATCCTCTGGCAGGTGCGGTTCGTGCGATACTTTGTGCGGCGGTTCCGGGACTGCCCGGCGGTGCTGGCCTGGGACCTGGGCAACGAGTGCAACGTGATGGGCGAGGCGACCCGCGAGCAGGCCTGGGTCTGGACGAGCACGATCGTCGACGCGATCCGGGCAATCGACACGAGTCGGCCGATCGTCAGCGGGATGCACAGCCTCTCGCCGCAGCCGCGGCAAGGCTGGAGCATCGCCGACCAGGGCGAACTAACCGACATGCTGACCACGCACCCGTACCCGATCTTCACCCCGCACGCCGATCACGACCCGATCAACACGATCCGCTCGTGCCTGCACGCGGCGGCGGAGACGCGGATGTACGCGGACCTGTCGGGAAAACCCGCCTTCGCCGAGGAGCTCGGTACGCTGGGCACGATGGTCGCCAGCGACGCGGTCGCGGCGGACTACGTGAGAACGGTGCTATGGTCGCTGTGGGCGCACGACTGTCACGGGTTGTTCTGGTGGTGCGCGTTTCGACCAGCGCACCTGGGCCACGCGCCGTACGACTGGGACTCGTGGGAGCGCGAACTCGGCCTGCTGCGGATCGATTACACCGCCAAACCGGTGCTGGGCGAACTGAGCCGGTTCCGGAGGTTCGTGACAAACTTCGCGCACGGGACGCTGCCGCCACGAATGACCGAGGCGGTCTGCCTGCTGACGGCTGGCCAGGACGCCTGGGCGGCTGGCTACGCGTCGTTCATCCTGGCGAGCCAGGCGGGGCTGGGCATCCGGTTTCAGCACGCGGCCCAGCCGCTGCAACAGGCGGATGTCTACCTGTTGCCCAGCATCCGCGGTGGGTCGTGGATGCCGCGGCGGCGATGGATGGAACTGCTGGAGCGGGTCCGCGCGGGGGCAACGCTCTACATCTCCTGCGACGAGGGGATGATGAGCGGCATCGAGGAGGTGACGGGCCTGGAGGTCCAGACGCGCCAGCGGCGCTCGCAGCCCGCCCGCATCCGGATGACGGCCCTGCCGGGCGAGCCGCTGCTGCCGTGCAGCCCGACCTTCGGTCTGAACGTCAAACCCACGCGGGCCGAGGTGCTCGGGACCGATCAGGACGGGAATGCGTGTTTCGCCCGCGCGGCCCTGGGCCGCGGCACGGTGTACTTCCTCGCCCATGGACTGGAGACGGACCTGGCGAAGCGCAGCGGGGTGTTTACGGATCCGGGGCAGCCCTGGTGGCAGGTGTACGGGCTGGTGGCAGGCGATGCCCTGCGGGGTCGCGCGGTCCGCAAGACCTGCCCGCGGGTCGGCCTGACGGAGCACAGGCTGCCCGACGGGCGGCGGATTGCGGTCGCGATCAACTACTCACCGGCGGCGACAGCGGAGACGTTCGAGGTGACGGCAGGTTGGCGGGTGGCGGGGGTACTCCATGGAGCGGCGCCGTCGCAGGAAGCCCCGAGGACAGGCTGGACGATCGGCGCCAATGACGCCGTGGTCTTCGTGCTGGAGAAGAGGTAGACGGGTGCCGGGCCTGCGGTGTTTGCAGGCGTGCCTGGCGCCTTACGGCACCTGCGGCGAGAGGGAGAACGGCTCGAGGTCCGGCGAGTCGACCAGGCCCCGGTCCAGCACAGCCTGGCGGACATCGCCATCGATGGCCAGGGCCTGTAGCGCGATATCGACCGTCAGCCGGCGGGCCTGGTCCGCCATCTGGCCCAGCGACTGGGGGTTGTGGGCGGTCGTCAGCAGCCGTTCGAGGTTGGGGGCGAAGACGGCTGGCACCTGCGTCATGCCGGCCGTTCCAGCCATGGCGCGCTTGAGGCCCGGGAAGTACCGCTCGTTGATGGCGTAGACCATCCGAAGCAGGCACAGGCACAGCTGCGAGAGCCCCATGCCGAACAAGGGGAGATCCGATAGCTCGCAGCCTCGCCGCATGTCCTTGAGCCGGTACCGCGCCTCGAGAAGGACGTCGCCGAGCAGCTCCGCCCGGAACGGCTGCGGGTACGCAGCCAGCTGCTCCTTCCAGGGATCGAGGCAGCTCTCGTGGTCGAAGAGTACCTGGCAGGTGCGGATGTCGTGGCAGAGGACCTCGGGAAGGCCGGCCCCGGCCACCGAAGCGTCGAAATACGGTTGCGGATTGGCCTGAACGACGACCTGGTCGATGCGGCGCTGCATCCGCTCGATCTCCCAGAGCTCGCACTCGACCAGGACATTGTTGACGTGAAAGCGCCCGCCGCGGACGTACAACCCGCGCAGCAGCGGCGGACAGAGGTGCCCCGACCACAAGGCGTCGACCGTCTCGTCGCGGGGCTTGGGCTGGCGGCACAGGACCCAGATGTCCCAGTCCGCGGCACCCGAGCTGCCCGTCGCCTGCGAGCCGACCAGGGCCGCGGCCCGTACGCGGGGCAGCTGGGCGAAATGCTCGGCAATGAGACGAACCGTCTCGAACATGGCCAATCATATGCCCGTCAAGGCGTCGCGGCCAAGGGGTTGGGGGCTGGCCTGCAGAGACCCTTACTTCCCGAAATCGGCCACGAGCATCAACAGATCCACGACATCCACGCTGTTGTCGGCGTTCATGTCACAGCGAGGGTCGTAGCCGCTGTCGCCCTCCGTCTTGCCGAAACTGTCCACGAAGGTCAGCAGGTCAATCACGTCGACCTGGCCGTCTTCGTCGATGTCCCCGGGATACTTGCTGATCACATCCATCCGGATGTATTCGGTCCGCGGCACCTTGGTCCCGCCGGTGGTGATGGTGAAGGTGGCTGGCGAGGTCGTCAGGTACTTCACATAGCTCTTGTCGACCGTCCAGTCGCTGGTGCCGTATTCCTTCCACTTGTACGTCACTTTCAGCGTGGTGTAGTTGCCAGCCAGGTCCTGAGGATTGTCGAACGAAACAGTGAGGTGGTTGACGCCCTTGTCCAGGTAGGCCATCGCCCCCTTGTTGTGCTCGAAGGTCGTGCTGATGAGCAGGTTCGAGACGCCGGCGGAGGCGTTGGAGCCAGCCGCACTGGAGAGGACGACCTTGAGGTAGTAGCACCACGGGGCGAAGAGCTGGGTGCGGACGTTGAGGTTGGTCAGGGCGGTCGTGCCGATCTGGGAATCGGTCCAGACCGTCGTCCAGGCGGAACCATCGGCGGAGACCTGGATCCGGGCTACATCGCCCGGATTGGTGCGGACGAAGGTACCGCTGATGCTGACGTTGACGAGGTAGAAAGGCACCTGGATCTTGAAGACCATCTCGCCGGCCACGCCGACGGCGGCTGGGTGGAGGTCGGGCGAGAGGCCATCGTCGGCGAAGGTGGCCAGGCCGGTGGAGCTGTAGATCATGGACTTGTAGGCCTGGGAGCGGAAGTCGGGGGCGACGTCATAGGTACCGTTGGCCCAGCGGCGGTAGGTGGGGATCGAGTACGACCCGTAGGCCAGCATGGAAACCGTGTACGGCTCCCAGTACGGGAAGTTCACCGTGTCCTGGTAGTCCCGCTGGGCCTCGTGATGGAACGGCGGATCGCTGGAGGTGGGCGGATACTGGTTGGCCCAGGATTCCCACGTCCGGTTGAACGTCTCGCCGGTGTGCAGGTCCATGTTCATGGACCAGTTATCGGTAACGATGCCGCCCGGCGTGACCTGGTAGACGTTTTTGATCGCGTCGGCGAACCAACCCGCATCGTCTCCGCACAGCAGGAAGCCCGGGCAGGCACGTCCCTGGTCAACCGCGCCAGTCATCAGGGTCCCGTCGGCCGCGATGTCAGCGCAGCCGGCGATCTGGGGCGGGTTGCCGCGATCATACACGTACATCGTGGTCATCGTGTCCAGCAGGTGCCACTTGCCCCAGTAGTACACCTCGTAGATGGTGTGCTGGCTGGTCCCGCCGTCCATCAGGTCGATCCTGTGGCCGTCGAGACCGGCGGCCTTGGCGATGGTGGCGCCCTGCCGCCCGTGGTTGAAGCACAGACCCCAGCCGAAGATGTTCAGCGCGTAGACCGGGTCGCTGAGGGGGACGCCGTCGCCTGTGACGCCACCTCCTGGCGGCAGCTGCCCCCAGTGGTAGCAGCGGCGCTTGTGGTTGTTGTAGCAGTTGATGGCAATAGCCTGGTCGTCAGCCGGAGCGACCACGCCGCTTGGGGAGTAGGAGTTCTTGAACGTCGCGCCGATGGTATCCATGCTGCGGCAATCGGCGACGCGGTCGTTCACGATCCAGGGGTTGTGGATGGTGACCGGCGCGGGCGGCGGCGCCGCCAGGACCAGCCCCCACAGGCACAACACCGACGAAGTCGCAACCAGACGAAACGTCCCTACCCTGCACATATGCCCTCTCCCTCTGAGAAACCGTGCGAACTCTCCCCAGCGATACAGCCCGGATCACACAACACAGATCCCAGCATAGCAGGATCAGACCGGAAAAGGTAGGTGATTCTGCCGCCTGGAAGACAACAGGCGTCTGATTTACCCTCGTGCCGGTGCGGTGCACGGCTGTCGGAGCATGCCGGTCTACATCATCGGGTTGTACTCGTAGTCGAACGCCAGCACGCCGCCAACCCCGCCTTCCAGCACCGGCAGCAGCTGTTCTACGATCCTGGCGTGGGCCGGGTCCGGCAGATACAGGTCCCGGCTGGCGGCGTCCTGGAAGGTCATGACAAAGCCGTGCGTGTAGCCACGACCCAGCCCCTCCGAACCCGAGTACGGACCGCCCGAGAAATCGAGGATCCCCCGAACCTGCCGGCGGAGGTCGCCCAGCGAGCCGAACAGGTCCTTGATCTTCTCCGGCGGCGTACCTAGCTTGAACTTGAGCAGCACGACATGCTTGACAGCCACGATCATCTCCTTGGTTTGATTGTCATATCAGCCAGGACCGATGGACTCGGCCTGTGCGGCAGGAACTGCATCACCTCCGGGTCGGACCACATCGCGTACCGGGCCGGGGCATCCTCCTGCGGTCGCAGCTCCCGCAGGCAAAGCCGCTGCGTCTGGAGCACGGGAAAGCCGCCGAGCCGATCATTGAGGTTGAGTGGCACAATGGACCTCCTCTTGTGGTGATGGACGTGACGGACCGGTGGAAGGCGGACGGCATCCTTCCCGCGGGACCGGCAGGCATCCTGTGCCGGCTACTATTATCTTTTCGGCCTCCGGGACCGTCAACTGCGCCGCGGTTGAATGAAACGCTTGCGCGGCCCGTCAGTAAGCGCATGCGAGATTCGCGTCACCCGATCGCCGCCTTGCCCGTGACATGGCGGCTGGTTACGCTGTCACCCAACACAAGGATACAACGATGGACCCGACGAAGACCCGCCGCTACCGCCCGAACCGAACGCCGCTGGCCTGCCTCCTGCTGGCCGGGCTCATGTTGGCCGGCTGCGCGGCCCCGCCCAAGGCCGCCCTGCACACCGAGGACACGATCCTGGGCCGGCGGCTCTACGACACCGCCCCGGCCTACATCTACGCCTCCAGCCAGGCCGCCGCGGACCAGGCCGGCAGCGATCTGCTTGTGGCCATGCAGGATTACCGCAAGGCGACGGGCCGAGAGCCGGCCGGCAAGGGTCTGCTGATCGTCACGGACAAGAAGGACACCCCGTACGCCGACCTCAACGACGTCCTGCGGATGACCAAGCGGCTGGATGACATGGCGAAGTTCGCGGGTCCCACGACGTTGCCAGCCGACCTGCAGGAGACCCTCGCCGAGGTCGAGCAGGAGATCGGGACCGAAGTCATCAACATGATGTTCCTGGCTAAGCCAGCGACGACGGATATGGGTGAGGCGACCCGCCTGTGGGACCTCACCGGCCGGCCCGCCTGCAAGGCCGACTGGATGCTGGCTGTACCGACCGGCGAACTGACGCGGGAGGCCGTCCACCTGATGATGCAGAAGACCCTCTCCAGGAAGGACGTGCCGGTCGCAGCGCGGATCCTGGTGGCGCCGATGCTGCTGTTGGTCGAGGGCCAGGCCACCAAGGCCGCCCGGACGGACCGCCAGGTGGCTTCCTTCCTCATGTTCGCCTGCACCGACACCGGGCTGGACGTTGCCGTCAGGAAGGCGACTTTCCAGAAGTACCAGAAGGCCAAGGACCAGGAGGCCATGCAGGACATGCCGACCTTCGGCGGGTCGAAGATGGGACCTGCCAAGACCCAGCCAACCACGCGGCCCGCGGCGGCGGACCTGCCGGCGACCACCGAGCCAGCCGCGGAGAACGGGCAATGAGACCTCGCCAGAGACACCTGGCGGCCCCGGCCGGCAAGATGCCCGACGCCGTGCCGCTCGGGGAGCTCGAATCACACCTTTTCGATAAGTCCCGGGCCACCCCAACCCCGGGTTCTTCCTCCCGTTCGAGCCCTGAAAGGGCCGCCACAAGTCAGCCCGGGGCAAGGCTGCGCAGCTGCCGCAGCCCTGGGTACGAAGGGCCCGTAATACCGGTGTGTTGTTCCTTGTGGTTCGAGCCCTGAAAGGGCTCAACAAGTCAGCCCGGGGCAAGGCAAGTGGCGCCGTTGTTGCCCGCCACTTCCCGCACCCCCTGGGTCCCAGGCCAATCCGCACGGGGCTTATGGTGGCAGCTTCGCGAGGGCTTGGTTGATCTGGTCGAGGAGGCTCTGGGCGCTGGCCTCCTTTTCGGCGGCGCGACCTTGGTAGTGCTGGTAATCACGCAAGGCCGCCTCGGCATAGGCCCGCGCGCGGAGCAGACTGGCGCGCTGCTGGGACGGCTGGTCTTCGCCTTCTGCAGCCCGGCCATACATGAGGGCCATGTTGACGCGCGTGTGGCCAGCTTGGAAGCGGTCGCCAGCCTTCTCAAAATACTGTGCGGCTTGCTCGAAGTGCTCGCGGGCCTGTTCCAGTTGTCCGACTTGGGCGTAGAGGCACCCCAATTGATTGTGTGTTGGCGCGAGGTCGGCCACGGCGCCTTTAGGACACAATCGCAGCCCTTCAAGGTAACGCGCTTCCGCCGATTGGGCGTGGCGCAACAAGGTCTCCACTGGCTTCTTGCGCTGCCGGGCCTCACGGAAGCGCCCGTGATGCACCATGCCTATTTGCTTAATGCACTTGGATCGGCCCAAGGCGTCGTTTGGATTGCGCAAATCCAGGCTGCGCTGGTAGGCCCCCTCGGCGGCGGCGAGATCGCGGATGGCGGGGACATCCTTGTAGGCATGCCCGATGTTGAATTCAGCGATTGCTTGGCTTCCCATGTCTCCAATGCGTCGGGAGATTGCCAATGATTCCTGATACAGTTTCAGACACGCGGCGTCGTCCTGATCTCGTAGTATCTGACCCAACATGAACACACTCGCGCCGAGCGTCCGCACCCGATTGCGCTGCTCTTTGTCGAGCGGGGCGTCCGCAGGCAGGGTCAGGAGCGACGCTGCTTGCCGGCGATCGAACCCAACCACCTTGTCCTGAAGTGCGCCGGCCTTGGCAAAGTCGTGACCGTGGCCCCGCGCCAGATCAACACGGTATCCCATGACCAGACTGTATTGGTCTTCGCGACCTGGAATGGGTTCGTCGTCGTCGGTGCAGTAGTCGGAGCGGATTTCTTCGACCAGTCTGGCCCACTCTGCCGCGCGCCCTGGTAGTCGTAAAGCACGTACAGGCCCTGCATGCACGAAGTGACCGGGGACCACCATTGGTTCCGGCGGGCGATGCGGCGCGCGTGGAGGAGGTTGGCTTCCTCCAGCTCCAGGAAGCCAATCACGTCTCGATTGCCCTCAACGAACTGCCCTGTGTAGTAGTCGCCCAATGCTCCAACCGCCTCGACCCAGGCGAGGAGGGCGGCCTGGGAGTTGGAGCGGCCAGCCTGCCCGTCGTAGTGCCGGGCGAAAAGCTGACGGAGGAACCACGGCAGCGCGGGATGGATCGTGAAGTAGGCCGGGCCGATCTGGATGAGCAGCCCGGTGTCCTTTGCGCGTTCGAGCAGGCCGGTGAGATGCTCCTTGGTCCTGCCCTTCATCTCCGGCAGGGCGTGCTCGCCGACTTTGCCCATGGCTACGAGAACACTGACATCCACCGTCCCCTGAAACAGATGAAGCAGCGCGATAATCGGCAGTTCATCGTCCCTGAACGCATGCCCGAACCCGTAATCGAGTGAGGCACCGAGGGACTTGTCGCGGCCCTGCTTTTCGTCGGCGTCCTCGATCTGCTGCTCGCCCGTGCGGATCGCGTCCACGAACCCCGCGATTGGCTGCCCGCCGTGCAGACCCGCCTTGATCGCCTGGCCCACGAGCACGCGCAGCGTGAGCGGATTGCCGGCGCAGTAGTCGAGCAGCGGCTGCCAGTCGGCGATCTCCGAGCGCTTCAGACCCCTCTCTTCGCCCAGCCTAAGGGCGAGCTTGGCCGCGTCGGTGTTCCTCATCCGGCGCATGGGGATGCGATGCGGGATGCCGCCGAGCCACTTCGCTTCGTCCCGCCGGGACGTGAGGAGGATCTTCACCTTGCTGACCGTGTCGAGTTTGATCTGCTGGAGGAAGTCGCGGAGGTCCTTCTGCTCGGCGGCGGTCCACTGCGACTCCGTGCCTTCCGGGAACCCGGCGACCGGCTCGACGTTGTCCCAGATCCACAGGATGGGAACACTGCGGAGGATCTGGAGCACGAGCTGCCGCCGCGCGTTCAAGTCGTTGATGGCACTCCAGTCGATTCCCTGCGCCGCGAGCACCTCCGAAAACGGCTGGCCGATCTGGTTGAGCAGGTCGGCAAGGTCCGTGTGGCCCTCGAAGGAGGCGAGCAAGACGAGCGGCTGCGCGCCCAGTCCACCGGTAACAGAGTACCAGCGGGCGAACTCGACGGCCGTGGAGCTCTTCCCCTGCCCCGCGTAGGCGTGCAGCAGGACGACGCGGTGCTCGTCGAACGCGCGGTCCAGCGCGAGGATCGTCTCGTCGCGGCCGATGAAGCCTTCCTCGGGGACGTAACGTAGCAGCAGGCGGTTGAGCTGGCACGGGATCGAGTTCCGGCTGCACGGCCAGCGCGGCCCCGGGCCCGGGTTGGCAGAACTCGATGGGCCCGGCTTCGTAGACGACCGGAACGAACCAGTCCTGCAGCGGACGCGGCTGCAGGCCCACCCAACGCTCGGGATTGAGCTGGCAGATGCTTGCGCCCGTCGGTGGCGGCCTGGCCGAAGGTGCGTCCCCCGGCCATCGCGGCGTACAGCTGCCCGATGTATTGCGCGGCGGTGACGACGTAGACGCTGTAGCGCATCCCGAGGACGGCGGGGATGCCCTGGTCGACGACCGCCTGTGCGAGCGAGCCGATGGCGCGGACTTCGCCGTGGACGTCCCCGGCCGCCTTGGGCGCGGCCGTGGCTTCGTGCATGGCGGACTGGCACGCGTTGAGTGCAAGGACGGGCACGCCGTTGTCGTGAAGAAGCTTCCCGAGCGTCTGGCCGTCCACCGGACGCATCTTGTCCTCGCTGGCGTGCTCGAAGAGGAGATAACCGTGCTTGCCGGGCTTCCCGCTGCCCAGCGTGAGGCTGGAGAGGGCCCCGAGCCAGTCGGCGAGTGTCGATTTGCTCAAGTCGGCGTAGATGCCGTGCCCATCGAAGTGGACGATGTGATACGGGCGGCCGGCTGCCTTCGCGTCGGCCAGTTCCTTCTGCAACCGCTCGAATGTGGGAGGGCGCAGGGCCTTGATGTCGAAGCGGGCGCGGTCCGGGCCGAGATCCTGCAGGAGGCGGTTGGCCACCGCGCGCAGTTCGACGTCCTGCGACCCGCTGGGGCGGCACGCGATGTAGAGCAGGCGGATGCGCCCATCCTTCGCCGGCGGGACGGGGACGAAGGCGATGTTGGGCTTCGACTCGACGCGGACGAACGCCTTCACCCGGAGGGAAATGGGGGAGTCCATCTTCGGGTCGCGCATCAGTTCCCACGGGATCGAAGCGGCCTCGGCGACGCCGGCGGTGACTTCGACGCGGATATCGGCGAGGTCGTTGCGAATCGAAAACCAGAGGGCCTGGGTGTTGCCATTGGCGGCGAGGACCTTGGCGTAAAGTTCTTCGCCTCGCGTCTTCATCCGCCCCTCGATCTGCTCGACGGTGACAGCTTCGACCACGTCGGCGTGCTGAAGGTAGTCTTCAAGGTACCAGCGGATGTCTTCCTGCTCCTGCTCGGTGAGGGCGAACTCGATGGTTGCCTCGGCTTCCAAGTCCGGCTGACCGTCCCGCTTCACAGTCAGGCGGATGGGGTAGTGACCATCCTTCAAAGCGTCCTGGCGAATGCGGAGTGTGGTCATGTTGCGAATGCTCCTCTTGAGCAAGTGGCGGATGGCTCGGCAAACAGAGCGCACCCGAGGGATTGCCCGCCCGTACATGGGTTTTGAAACCACTTTCAGGCGTTTCCCAGGCAGCCCTGCCCAGCTGCGCCGCCGGGTCGTGTCGAACTACTATACATGGATCACATCCTCTTACACCAGATGGTCATTCGCGCTTTCCCTCGGTTCCTGGTGTCCTGCCCGCCATCACCCGCGGGCCGGGCTGGGCAGGGTCCGGTCTTCTCCTGGCAGGCGCATAACGTCTCTCGGAAGGGTTTCCTAGGACACCCAGTCTGGGCGTCTGGCGGGAAGACGCACAGAGGTCGAAGGCGGGAAGATCATTGATATCGCACCACAGGCGCGGTCATTCCGGGAAGTCGCTCCTTTCCAGGGGGCTGCTCCCGGACCTGCTCGTAGCCGGTGTCATTGCCCATGCTGTTGGCCTGCTCTGCGACCGGTATGTCTCAGCGTCCTCTGCACCTTTGCAGTGAAATCGTCGTTGCCGCCTGCTCCCTGCCGCAGTGGTCCGCCCCCCGCGACCCGCGACCCGTCGTCGCCGTTCGACCCGCGACCCGTCTTCGCTGTTCCACCCGTTGCCCGTTACCCGTCTTTTGCCCTCCGCCGAATCCCCCGATACGATGAGGCAGCAGTCTCGACGCCGTTGACGCCCAAAGGAGGTCCGAGCATGCGCAACCGTGACCGCGCCCGGCTGACAACAACCGCAGCCCTGCTCTGTGTCTGTGTAGCGGCCGCCGCCTCACTCGCCGCACCCGCCGGGCCCCCCAACCAGTCCCAGCCCGGCGATGCCTCCCGACCCGCGCCTGCCCCCGATGACTTCCCCCTGGATACCTCATGTTTGCCGCCCGGCGTAACCAGCGAAGACGAGTACGAACAGAACCTGGCCGGCTCACTGAGCGCCGAGGAAGACGCCATCGCCTCCCGATCTCAGACTGCCCGCCAAGTACATGGTCCTGACCCTCACCGCCGCGACCCGGACCCTCACCCGCACTACCGAGCCGGACCTGACGCGCGTCTGGCTATGGGACCACCCTCAGACCCAGCCCCAAATGACGGCCCGGGCGCTGGCCGTAGCTGAAAATGCCCTGGCCAAGCTGCGCACGGCCCTACCGCAGCCTGCCGCCGGGCCATGCAAAGGATGCCTCTGCTACCCGGATTGCCGCCCTCACCGCCCTTCTGGCCATGGAGAAAACGCTTCTGGATAGGACGCCGGACCCAGCCGAAGCCCTTCAAGCCGCGGAACTTGCCGATGCCGCCGCAGCCGATCTCCCCCCGGCAGGACAAGTCACCTGGCAACTCCTGCTGGCTGGCTGCCTGGACAAGGGCGGCCGCCGCGACGATGCCCGCCTGCGACTGCAACGCGTCCTGCGTGACGGTGTCGGCTCGCCGCAAGTCCTGGCTGGCCTGATACTTCAGGCCCGCTGGCTCGCCGATGCCGACAGCTACCCAGCCGCCGTGGCCCTGGTCAGCGAGTACCTCCAGGCCCTGTCAGCCGTCGACAAGCAGCCTACCCAAGGCGCCGCATCCCACGGCGTGGCCTCCTGTTCCGAAGGCGAGCAGCCCCAGAACGTCACCCGCGGCTCGCTCTGGCTGCTCAAGGCATCGCTCCAGACCGCATGGTCGGACAAACTCAGCCGATCGGCCGGCGACCTGGACCGGCAGGCAGCAGAGCCGCTCCGCCAACAAGCCTCCCGGGCCGCGGCGAAGGCCCGGGCCGCGGGCGGTGGCCTGCTGCGGCTCTTGCCGATGCTGCAGGGGTTGGACGCGTCAGCCGACTGAGGTGTGTTTGATCCTGGCGCAGTTGCCTTACCGCGCAAAACGATGGGGTCGGCATCCATGCCGACCCCTTAAATCGAACTCGTGACCCATGAGACGGTAGGTTTCAGGCCTTTTTCTCGGTCGATCGGGCACTGCAGCGGCATCCGGGGGAATACCCGCCGGGCCGCGAGGTACGCCCAGACTAAAACTCTTCCTCGCGACGCTGCTCGAGCATGCGGCGGAGGTAGGCGTTCTCTCGCCGGGTCGCCTCCAGGTCGAACATCAGGTACTTGATGCACAGGCGGAGGAAATCGATACTCTCCTGGATGTCCCCGACGGTCTGCTTGAGCTGCTCGTGGCGCTTCTTGGTCTGCTCAGCCAGGACCTCCAACTTGGCCCGCTGCTCTTCCGGCAGGGTCGAGATCTCGGCGACCAGTTCCGCTAGTCGCGTCTGAAAGCTTTCTTCGTTCAGCATCGCACCAGCTCCTTTCGTCCTCCTCAGGACGACCCACTTCGGTTGCACCTTGCGTGCCAGCGGCCGATCCTCCAGCCCAAAAAGGCATTGGAGATGCAACCCACTGCGCCGCAGCGACTTACCGAACGTCCCAACTGGCTTGGCAAACTGGGCAAATCTGCCCATCTGCATTGGCTGGCATAGCACTAGTCAACATCCAGCCGGCCCATCTGGATCGAGTTGCTTGTAAAAGCATTTCCAGCAGCCGTTTACAAACCTCGTGGCAACGTTCACCTGCATCCGCCGAACCGGCCCGTGTTGCTGATTCTCAACAAGGCGGCCCGCGTTGCCCGATCCATGCCCATCACTAGGTCGGCCCTACACTCACCCGGCCCCGGCATGAGGCGGTCCCATAAGAGCGGCTATCACTACGCCATCCACAGGACCTGACTTTAGGATAGACCGTGCCACAGGGAAAGCAACCTTAATTTGAAGAAAATTCTGATTTACCCCTCAGGGTTATACCGGGCGTGAGACATAGGGGATTCCCCTAGAGACATACTACGCCGACCCGAGTGGTCCAGGAAGCCACGGGATGGGGCTGCGAGCCGCTGGCGAACGGTGTCATCCCGCATCTTCGGATGTGCCTGTAACGCTTGCGCTAGTAGCACGTTACGACCATCAACCGCCGAAGACCCCTGGAGAACCGAATTCGTGGTCCGCCCAGGGCACCCTAGTCCTCCTAGAACCTCCGTCGGCCTATGCGTGTGCAGGCCGCCGCTTCGGCATAGGGTGCCCCCTAGACGCCCCCCTAGAAGGAACCTGGGGAATCCGCCGGCAGGGCCTTACCCCATTACCTAGACTGATCTCCCCTGACGTGCAGGGTCTGGCAGGTCCCTGGCGCACCGCCTGGTAAGCTGCCGGCCGCTCGTGGCAAGCTGTTGGCCACTCCTGGCAAGCATGTACCGTCTTACAGCGCCGCCCGCCGCAACCGAAGGGCATTGCTGATGACCGAGACGGAACTGAGGCTCATCGCCGCCGCCGCGATCACCGGACTCAGCAGCAGACCGAAGACCGGGTAGAGCACGCCAGCCGCAATGGGAATGCCCAGTGCGTTATAGATAAATGCGAAGAACAGGTTCTGGCGGATGTTCCGCATCGTCGCGCGGCTGAGCCGCCGCGCCCGCACGATCCCCCGCAGATCGCCTCGCACCAAGGTGATGCCGGCGCTCTGGATGGCCACGTCGGTGCCCGTGCCCATCGCAATCCCCACATGCGCCCGGGCCAGCGCCGGGGCGTCGTTGACCCCATCGCCCGCCATGGCAACCACCCGGCCTTGCCCCTGCAGCTGCCGAACGACGCGGTTCTTCCGGTCCGGCAACACTTCCGCCTGCACTTCATCAATATGTAGTCTGCCGCGCCACGGCCTCGGCGGTTGCGCGGCTGTCGCCGGTCAGCATCATCACGCGGATGCCCTCGCCCCGCAGCAGACCGATCGCCTCGGGGCTCGATGCCTTGATGGGGTCGGCCACACCGATCAGCCCCGCTGCCCGGCCCTCCACCGACAGGATCACCACGGTCTGTCCCCGGCGGCGCATGTCATCGGCCCGCCCGCGCAGCGGCTCGACATCGACGCCGCCCTCGTCCATCAGCGTAGCGTTGCCCAAGGCGACAACCCGACCGTCGATCGTCCCACGGACCCCTTGGCCCGGAATCGACTCGAAGTTGCTCACCCGCGGCAGCGGCAGAGACTGCCCCTCGGCGGCCTGGAGCACTGCGGCAGCCAGCGGATGCTCGCTGCCGCGCTCCAGGCCGGCGGCCAGCCGCAGGACATCGGCCTGCATCCAGCCGGCGGCGGCCTCAACGGCCTGCACGCGAGGCCTGCCCTCCGTGATCGTGCCGGTCTTGTCGATCACCAGGGTGTCGACCTTCTCCATCGCCTCGAGGGCCTGGGCATTGCGAATCAGCACGCCAGCCGTCGCGCCGCGCCCGGTGGCCACCATGATCGATACCGGCGTCGCCAGTCCCAGGGCGCACGGGCAGGCGATGATCAGTACGGCCACCGCACCCACGATCGCGTGGGCCAGGCGGGGCTGCGGCCCGACAAGCATCCAAACCACGAAGGTCACAGCCGCAATCGCCATCACGGCTGGCACGAACCACGCCGCCACCCGGTCGGCCACGTGCTGGATCGGCGCCCGGCTGCGCTGCGCTGCGCAACCATCTGCACGATCCGCGCCAGCAGCGTGTCCGCGCCGACGTGTTCGGCCAGCATCACGAAGGTACCCGTTGCGTTGACCGTACCGCCGATCACCTTATCGCCCGCCTGCTTTTCCACCGGGATGGGCTCGCCCGTCACCATCGATTCATCCACGCTGCTGTGGCCATCGGACACGACCCCGTCGACGGGCACCTTCTGGCCTGGCCGGACCCGCAGCCGATCGCCCGGGTGTACCTCCGCAAGGGGAATGTCCTCCTCGCGCCCGTCGTCACGGACGATCCGCGCGACGGCTGGCGCCAGGCCCAGCAGCGACCGGATGGCCGCAGCCGTCCGGCCCCGCGCCCGCAGCTCCAGCACCTGTCCCATGAGCACGAGCGTCGTGATAACAGCCGCGGCCTCGTAGTAGACCGGCACGGTTTCGCCTTCGCCCCGCATCGACGCGGGGAACAGCCGCGGGACGACGGTCGCCACGAGGCTGTAGGCATACGCCACCCCCACGCCCAGGCCGATCAGCGTAAACATGTTCAAACGGCGGTTAACGATGGACGTCCAGCCCCGGACGAAGAACGGCCAGCCGCCCCAGAGCACGACGGGCGTGGCCAGGGCCAGTTGCACGGCCTGCATCCATCGCATCGACATCCAGCTGTGCCCGCCGGGCAACAGGTCCAACCCCATCAGCAGCAGAAGTGGCGCGGACAGGGCCGCACTGACCCGGAACCGCCGCCGCATGTCGCGCAGTTCGGGGTTCTCCTCCTCTTCGGACGGAACGCTCCGCGGTTCCAGCGCCATGCCGCAGATGGGGCAATTGCCCGGCCCATCCCGCACGACCTCCGGGTGCATCGGGCAGGTGTATTCGACCTTGCCAGCCGGCACTCCCGGCGATTCCGGTTCCAGGGCCATCCCGCAGGACGGGCACACGCCGGGCGCATCCTGGCGGACCTCCGGGCACATCGGGCAGACGTACGCGACGCCGTCGCGCGAGGCCGCCTGCGCCGCTTCCCCCGGCGAGCCCCTCAGGTATCTGTCAGGATCGGCCTTGAACTTCTCGACGCACGACCGGCTGCAGAAGTAGTACATCCGCCCCTCGTAGCGCACCGAGGCGGCCGGCGATGCCGGCTCCACCATCATGCCGCAGACAGGATCCACCGCCTCAACCGGCAGCAGATCAGCGTCGTCGGACGAGTGAGAATGACCCGCCGGATCTGTAGTCATCGTTTGTCTCCGGCCCCAACACATCGGGCGGCAGGCCCCTCGCGGCAGCCTCCGCCCTGAATTATCCGCCCCGCCGGACGACGATTCCATCACGCCCGCGCTGACTTTTGCGCCAGCGTCACCGGTTCGAACCCGGGCGCCTGGATGCCCATGCGGACCAGCAAGGTCCCTTCCAGCCGGTACAGTTCGATCAGGGCCTTCAGGTACCCCACCACCGCCTGGACCTCGGAGATCTGCGCCGAGAGCAGCTGCTGCTGGGCGGCCGCCACCAGCAGCGACGTTGACTTGCCCACCCGGAACTTCTCCGTCTCGGCCCGCAGGCTCTCCTCCTGCAGGCGGCGCGTCGCAGCCGTCGCGGTCACCTGCTCGCGCGTCCGGCCGACCTCGATATAGGCCGACCGCACGTCCACCTGGGCCAGTTGCTCGGTGCTGTGGATGGCCTGGATCTGCTGGTCCCGGTTGAGGACCGAGCGGGTATAGGCGGCGCGGGCGGAGCGGTTCAGCGGGGGATACTCGATCGTGCCGCCGAACTGCACGTCATAGCCCAGGCCGGCCTCTCCGTGCGTCGAACCGCCGAAGGAATCCGCGTAGCCGGTCCGGCCCACGTTGATGAACAGGTCCATCTGCGGCAGCAGGCCGTTCTTGGTCTTGACGAGTTCCAACTGGTCCCGCTGGAGCAGCAGGCGGGCCTGGTTCAGGTCGGGGCGCATCCGCAGGGCCACGGCCACGTGCTCGTCGACGGGCCCCAGGTCCACATCCGGCACGCTGGGCATGGTCCGCAGGACGATCTGGCGGTCCCACATCTGCGGCCCGTTCGTGTTCAGCAGGCGGATGAGGTTCAGGCGGGTCGTGGCCGCGAGGCTGCGGGCGTTGATCAGGTCCTCTTCGCGAAGGGCCACCGTCGCCTGGGAAGCGGCCAGTTCCGTCTCGGCCAGCTTGCCGATGTGGATCCGCTCGGAGGTTCTCGTTCATCTGCTGCTGGGCCAGTTCCAGGGCCTGCTCCACAATGGCGATCTGCTGCTGGGCCAGGGCATAGTCCCAGTAGGTCTCCTGCACGTTGGCCACCAGCGTCTCGGCGAAGCCGCGCAGCTCGTACTGCGAGGTCTTCACGTCGATCTCGGCCTGGTGAAGGGTGGCCAGGTTCACGTCCACGCCGAAGCCGCGCAGCAGCGGCTGGGTGACGTTCACGCCGATCCGCGAGGCGAAGAACTCCTCGAAGGCATCCGTGCCGGGACGGGCCACGGCCGTGCTGCCCTGTACGCCGATCGTCGTGCCGGTCGGCAACGTCTCGTCCAGGCCGATCTGGCCGGCGAGTCCCCGCGAGAGGCTCGCCTGCGTCACGTTCGGCTGGGTGGTGGGCGAGCGGCTCTTGCCCTGGTTGGCGGTCATCTGCGCGGACAGGTCCGGATCGAACCTGGACAGTTCGCCCTGGACCGCGATTCGCTGGATCTGCGGGTTGAACCGCTCGACGATCAGCCCCTGGTCGTTCTCCAGGCTCAGCAGGACCGCCTCTATGATGCCGACCGACAGCGGCTGGCTGGCAGGAGCGCTGGCCGGGGCCGCAGGCGCCGACGACGACGGCGCCGTCGCGGCGCGCACAGGCGCCGCCTCGGACGGCGCGGTCGCCGGCGCCAGCGGCTGGGTGGTCACCGATGCCGGCGCGGGGTTGGCGCCCAGCGCCTGGATCGCGCCGGGCTGGGTCGCGGCTCCCCCTTTGGGCGGACCGATGTAATCCAGCGGGCTGTCCACCTGGACCGTCGCGCACGATGCCAGCGACAGGCCGACGAATGCTGCAGCCAACGTCCGAAGAAGACCTCTGCGACGACCCGGAACACTCATCTGCCATGCTTCCTTGTTACAACCGCTGAACTTCCCCCGGCCGCGAATCAAGTCGCTAGTAGCCAGTGACTACCCACTGCCGTTCTCACTCATACCGCAGGGCCTCGACGGGGTCGAGTGCGGCCGCCCGCCGGGCCGGGTAGAACCCGAAGAAGACCCCGATCGCGCCCGCCACCGATAGCGCCAGCAGAACGGCCGGCAACCGGACCACGGTCACGAACGAGGTAAACCGGTTCAGCGCCAGCGCCCCGCCGACGCCCAGCACCACGCCGACCAGGCCTCCAAGGCCGCTGATCATGAGCGACTCCGCGAGAAACTGCAACAGGATGCTGTGCTCTTTTGCCCCGATCGCCTTGCGGATGCCGATCTCCCGCGTCCGCTCCGTCACCGTCACCAGCATGATGTTCATGATGCCGATCCCGCCGACCAGCAGCGAAATGCTCGCGATCCCGCCCAGCAACATCGCAAACGTCTGCGTGGCCTCGTCGGCCGCCTGCTGCCATTCCGTCTGGAACCGCAGGCGGAAGTCATCCGGCTGGTCCGACTGCAGGTGGTGCAGCCGCCGCAGCACGGCCCGCACGTCCTGCCGGACCTCCTCCTGGTCGACGCCCTCGTACAACTCGATGTAGATCTCCTGCATGTAGTCCATCCCGTACAGGTCCTGCATCGCCGTCGTATAGGGAATGTAGCAGAAAGTGTCAGGGTTGGCCCAGCCTTGATCGCCCTTGGTCCTGAGCACCCCGATCACCTGGAAGTTGAGCGACTTGATCTTCACCACCTGGCCGACCGGATCGTCCTCTCCGAACAGGTCCTCCGCCGTCTTCGAGCCGATGATACAGACCTTGGCCGCGGACTCGACTTCCGTCTCGGAGAAGTCCCGTCCCTCCTGGATCGAGCAGTTGCGCAGCGACAGGAAGCACGCAGCCACGCCGTTGACGCTGGTCGCCGTGTTCTGGTTGTAGTACTTCACCTGCGCGCTGCCGGAGACGAAGGGCGAAACCCGCCAGATGCCCTGCACCTCGCGCACCAGCGCCTCGGCATGGGGGGGCTTGAGGTTCTTCTTGGGCCCGACCGCCACGCCCTGGGCGTTCAGCTCGAACAGCGCTGACGAACATCAGGTTCAGTCCCATCGAGGTATATTGCGCCATCACCTGCTGCCGTGCGCCGGCCCCCAGGGCCAGCATCGCGATGACCGATCCGACCCCGATCATCACGCCCAGCATGGCCAGGAACGACCGCATCTTGTTGGCCAGTAGACTCCACAGGCCCGTTTTGACGGTTGTCCAGAACAGCATGGTCTCTTGTCGGTCGTCCGTGATCCGTCGTCCATCGCCAGTTGTGCTTCGTCCGCTTCCACGTACCGGAAATCCGTCTTCCGCGGCTGTCCGGCCTTCAGGATCCACCGCCCGCTACCCAGGACCGTCCGCTACTCGTATCGCAGCGCTTCCACCGGGTCCAGCGACGCCGCCCGCCGCGCGGGGTAGAACCCGAAGAAGATTCCGATCATCCCCGAGAACGACAGGGAGAGCAGGATGCTGAACGGCGTCACCAGCGTCACAAACTGCGTGAAGCGGCTCAAGGCGATCGCCCCGCCCACGCCCAGGAACACGCCGAGCAGCCCGCCCAGGCCGCTGATGATCAGCGCCTCCAGCAGGAACTGCATCAGGATGCTCCGCTCCTTCGCGCCGATCGCCTTGCGGATGCCGATCTCCTTGGTCCGCTCCGTCACCGTCACCAGCATGATGTTCATGATGCCGATCCCGCCGACCAGCAGCGAAATGCTCGCGATCCCGCCCAGCAGGATCGTGAACGTCTGGCTGGTCTCGGTCGCCATCTGGATCGTGTCCGCCTGGTTGCGGATCATGAAATCGTCCGGCTGGTCGGACTGCAGGTGATGGCGCTTGCGCAGCAGGGCCGTCACGTCGTCCTGCACCTTGTAGAGGTCCGAGCCCTCTTCCGCCTGGATGTCCAGTTCCCTGATGTATTCCAGCCCGAACAGCTCCTGCATGGCTACCGTGTACGGGATGAAGACGTTGTCATCCGGGTTGAACCAGCCCTGGTCCCCCTTGCTCTTGAGGATCCCGACCACTTTGAAGTTGAGCGCCTTGATCTTGATCGTCTGGCCGAGCGGCTCGTCCTCCCCGAACAGGTCCGAGGCCGTCTGAGGCCCGAGGACGCAGACTCGCGCGTCGCCATCGACCTCCGCATCGGTGAAGCAACGCCCTTTCTCGACCTGGAAATTCCGGATCGGCAGGTACGTCGGGCTGGTCCCCGTCACGTGCGGGGTCGACGAGTTCTGGTTCATGAACTTGACCTGCGCGTTGCCGTCGGCTACCGGTGCGATCGCCCGGACGTCCTCCACCTCTGCCAGGATCGCCGTCGCATCGGGCAGCTTCAGCGTCTGGTACATCCCGCCCCGCACGCCCGCCCCCATGATCTGCTGCGGCCGGACGTACAGCAGATTCGTCCCCATGGCCGAGATGCGCTCCATGATCTGCTTCTTGCGCCGGCCCCCATGGCGAGCATCGAAATGACCGCGCCCACACCGATGATGATGCCCAGCATCGTCAGCAGCGACCGCATCTTATTGGCCAGCAGGCTTCGCAGGCCGACCTTCACCGTGGTCCAGAACAGCATGGCATTCCTCTATGCTTTGGCCATCTCCGCGATCCGCCCGTCGCGGATGTGGATCGCCCGCCGGCATTGCTGCGGCGATGTCCGCTTCGTGCGTCACGACAATGATCGTGTTGCCCTGCCGGTTGAGCGACTTGAACAGCGCCATGATCTCCTCGCCCGTCTTGGTGTCCAGGTTTCCGGTCGGTTCGTCGGCCAGGAGCATCGCCGGGTTGGTCACGATCGCCCGCGCCACCGCCACTCGCTGCCGCTGCCCGCCGGACAGCTGGTTGGGCGCGTGGCTCATGCGGTCGCCCAGGCCCACCACCCGCAGCGCCTCGGACGCCTTGTCTTTCGCGTCACGCATGCCTGCGTACAAAAGCGGCAACTCCACGTTCTCCAGCGCGCTCGAGCGCGGCAGCAGGTTGAACGTCTGGAAGACGAACCCGATCCGCTGGTTCCGCACGTCCGCCAACGCGTCCGAGCTCATCCGCGAGACGTTCCTGGCCCGCCAGGACGTACGTGCCCGAGTCCGGACGGTCCAGGCAGCCCAGGATGTGCATCAGCGTGCTCTTGCCGCTGCCGGAGGGGCCCGTGATGGCGACCATCTCGCCTTCCTCGATGCCGAAGCTCACGCCGTCCAGGGCATGCACGGTGTGGTCGCCCAGCACGTACGTCTTGACCACCGATTCCATCTCGATAACCATGCTAGCGCCCTCTGGCCACGTTCATCATGCGGGCCGGGTTGTTCTGCCCGGGACGCCCCTGCTGCCCCGGACGCTGGCCGTTGTTCGCCCATTTGCTGTCGGCCATGCCCTTGCGAACCACCACGGTGTCGCCCTCGCTCAGCCCCGCGATCAACTCGTAGTTCGTGCTGTCGCTGATGCCGATCTCGATGGGCTTCTTCTGCGGCGTCTCATCCGTGTCGGGAATGTTCGCATAGAACCGCCCGCTCAGGCGGCTGACCGCCTCGACGGGGATCAACAGGGCGTTCTTGCGGTCGGCCGTGGTGATCTCGATATTGGCGGTCATCTCCGGCTTCAGCAGGTTCTTCTTCTCGGGAAGGATCGCGTTCTGGTCCCCCTTGGAGGCCTTGTCCGCTATCTCGCCCGCACCCGGCCCGTCGGCAGGACTGCTGGCCGGGGCCTTGTCAACCATCTCGGCCTTTGCCGACCTGTCGGCCAGCCGAGGTACGTCGGCCCGGTTGGTCGCCGGAGCCTTGTTCGTCGCCGAAGCCTTGTCGGCGCGGGCGCCCTGCTCGCCGCGCGGTGCCTTTGCCTTGCCGCCGATATCGGGGTGCTTGTAGGCGCCGAGCACCTCGATCTTGACCTCGAAGGTCACCACGTTCTGGGTATTGAGCCCCTTGCTGGCGATCCGGACCACCTTGCCCGCGAACTGCATGGTCGGGTAGGCGTCGGCGGTGATCGTGGCGGTCTGGCCGACCTCGATCTTGCCGATGTCGCTCTCATCCACGCTGGCCAGCACGAAGATCCGCGACAGGTCCGACAGCGTCAGGATCGTCGTGCCGCCGGCCACGTTGCTGACGGCCGAGGCGATGATCGTGCCCTGCTGGATCGTGCGGGCGGTCACCACGCCGTCCATCGGGGCCTTGACGATGCAGTCAGCCGCGGCGGCCTCGGCGATCTCCAGGGCGATCTTGTCGGACTCGACCTGGCCCTCGGCGAGCTTGACGTTCTGCCGCTGGACCTCCAGGCCGCGCTCCTGGGTCTTGAGCTCCTCGAGCTTGATCTTGCAGGATTCAAGACTGGTCTGGGCGACACTCGCGGCCGTCTCGGCGGTATCGCAGTCCTCCCGGCTGGCCAGCTTCTTGTCGTACAACAGCTTCATGCGCTCGGCCTTGGCGCTGGCATCGTTGGCGGCCACCTCGGCGGACTCCAGGCTCGCCTTGGCCCGGTCCGTGTCGGTCTTGAGGGTCAGCGCCGCCATGGCGAGGTTCTCGCGGGCGCTGGCCAGCCTGGCCTCGGACGCCTGCAGGCTCAACCTTCGACTGCCTGACGACGCGGTCCATGTCGACCGGGTCGATTTCGACAACGGGCTTTCCCGCCTCGACCGCATCGCTGATGTCGTAGGGCAGGGCCTTGACCGTCCCGCTGGCCTTGCACTTGATGTCCACGTCCAGGTTGGAGGCCACCTTGCCGGTCGTAGCAACAACCTGCTTGATCGGACCGCGCTCGATCTTCGACAGCGTGGTCGTCGCGTCGTCCTTCTTGCTGTCCCCGCTCGTCCAGTAGTACGTGCCCGTACCCAGTCCGCCGACCAGGATGAGTGCCAGGATGATCTTCATCTTCATCAGAGTAACCCTCTATCCGCTCTTAAATCCTTGCCTGCTTATACACTACGACTGTCAAGCCGTTGCGGTTTCGGTCTCGACCGACCGCTCGCCGGCACTCGACATCTCCTCCACCGCCCGCCGCCCTCCGAAACGTCCCTCGAACAGCGAGTACATCACCGGCACGAACACCAGCGTGATCACCGTCGAACTGAGCAGCCCGCCGATCACCACCCGCGCCATCGGCGCCCGCCTCGCCGCCCTCGCCCAGCCCCAGCGCCAACGGCAGCAGGCCCAGCATCGTCGTCAGGGCCGTCATCAGGATCGGCCGCAGCCGCCGCCGCCCGGCCTCCTCGATCGCCTCCCACAGGTCCATGCCCTCCTCGCGGCGCAGAAGGCTGGTGTGGTCGACCAGCAGGATCGCGTTGGACACTACGATCCCGCCCAGCATGATGCAGCCGATGAAACTCTGGATATTGAACGTCGTGTCCGTCAGAAACAGGATCAGCACCACGCCGATCGCCGCCAGCGGCACGCTGAACATCACGATGAACGGGTCCTTCAGGCTCTCGTACTGGCACGCCATCACCATGTACACCAGCAGCAGCGCCAGCGCCAGGCTCGTCGTCAGCTCGCGGAACGCCCGCTGCTGCTCGTCGTAGTCGCTCCCGAATCCGATCGAGAAGTCCCGCGGCACCGCGATCGACTTGATGGCCTCCCGGCAGTCCCCCTGGACGCTGCCCAGGTCCCGGCCGGAAATGTTGCCGCTGACGTACGTGATCCGCTGCTGGTTCTTGCGGTCCACGAACAGCGGGCCCATCCGCGGCTTGACCGTCGCCACGTTGCGCAGCACCACCGGCTGGCCGTCGGCGTTCGTGATCTTCAGGTCCAGGATGTCCGCAAGGTCCATCTGTTCCGCGTCGCGCAGCTTGACCAGCACCTGGTACTCGTTGCCGCCCTCGCGATAGTTGGTCGCGCTCGTGCCCGACAGCGCCGTCTGCAACACGTTGGCGATCTGCGAGACGCTCAGGTGCTGGTCCGCGGCCCGCTGGCGATCGATGACGATCAGTTCCTCCGGCGTACCGGCCTCGCGGCTGAGCCGCACGTCCGTGATCCCCGCCACCTTCTCGATCGCCTTCTTGACCCGCCGGGCCAGTTCGTCCGCCACCACCAGGTCGTAGCCGCGGATCTCGATCGTCAGGTTGTCGCCCGAGGGCCCCAGGTTGAGCGTGAAGCCGTTGGAGGTGGCCCGCGTCCGAATCCGCACCCCCGGAATGCCCGAAAGCTTCTTGCGCAGGTCCGCCGCGATCTGCTCGCTGGACCGCTTCCGCTGGTCCTGCGGCACCAGCGACAGCCGCACCCCGCCGGAGGTGCCCCCTGACCAGGACTGCATGTACCTGGCCTCCGGCACGGCCGCCCTCACCTGCGGCTCGATCTTACGCATCTTCTCGTCCACCAGGTTCAGCCGCGTCCCCGTCTCCATCTCCGCTTCGACCCGGACCTCCCCCTCGTCCGTCTTGGGCATCATCTCCACGCCGACCAGCGGGATCAGCAGCAGGCTGCCCGCCAGCAGCGCCGCGCTGCCGAGCACTACGCTCGGCCGGTGCCGCAGCGCCAGCCGCAACAGGTCCTTGTAGCCGTTCTCCATCCCGGCGAAGAACCCGCCGGTCACCCGGTAGATCCTCTGGCCCAGCGTCTCCCGGCCCCAGGCGTCCCGGCCCTGCCGGCTGAGGATCCTGCTGGCCATCATCGGCACCAGCGTCAGCGACACGAACAGCGAGCACAGCAGCGAAAAGCCCACCACCGCCGCCAGCTGCTTGAACATCACCCCGGCCAGCCCCCGCAGGAACACCAGCGGCAGAAACACCGCCAGTGTCGTCAGCGTGCTGGCGATCACCGCGTTGGTCACCTCGCCGCTGCCGCGGATGGCCGCCACCTCGGGCTCCTCCCCCGCCTCCTTGCGGCGATAGATGTTCTCCAGCACGACGATCGAGTCGTCCACCAGGCGCCCGATCCCCAGCGCCAGCCCGCCCATCGTCATGATGTTCAGCGTGAAGCCCGTGAAGTACATCAGCCCGAACGTCGCGATGATCGAGATCGGGATGGCGATCGCCACCACCGTCGTGCTGCGGACGTTCCGCAGGAAGACCAGCAGGATCACGATCGACAGCAGGCCGCCGTGCAGCGCCGAGTAGCCCACGTTCGTGATCGCCCGCTGGATGTAATCGCTCGAATCCCGCAGGATCACCAGGTGCAGCTGCGGCATGTCCCGGTTGATCCGGTCGATCTCCTCCTTCACCCCCCGCGCCACGTCCACCGTGTTCGTGCCCGACTGCTTCAGGATCGCCAGCCGCACGCTGTCGATCCCGTCGATCCGAACCTTGCGCCGCACTTTCATCCACGAGTCGCTCACCTTCGCGATCTCGCGCAGCGGGATCGTCGCCCCGTCCCGCGTGGCCATCACCGTACTGGCGATCTCGTCAATATTGCTGAACTCCCCCGGCGTGCGGATCGTGATCGTGTACTTGCCCCGGTCGATCTCCCCGGCCGGCAGGTTGATGTTCTGGTCCTTGATCTTCTGCAGGATCTGGTCCAGCGGCAGGTCCAGGGCCTTGATCTTGGCCGCGTTGATCTCCACGTGGATCTCGCGGGTCACCCCGCCCCAGATGTCCATCGACGCCACCCCGGGCAACCGCTCGATCCGGTAGCGGATCTGGTCGTCGATCATCTGCCGCAGCTGCACCGGATCCAGCTTACTCGTGACCCCGATGAACAGGATCGGATCGCTCGAGGAGTCGTACTTCCAGAGCGTCGGCCGGTCGATGCCGTCCGGCAGCCGCCCCATCGTCCGGTCCAGCCGGTCCCGCACGTCACTGGCCACCGCGTCCAGGTTCGTGCCCCACGCGAACTTCAGCGTCAGCCAGCCGCCGCCCTCGTTCGAGCGGCTCGTGATCTCCTGGACGCCCGGCACCGCGCTCATGGCCTGCTCGATCGGGCGCATGATGAGCTTCTCGACCTCTTCCGGGCTGGCGTTCTCGTACGTGGACCCCACGCTCAACGACGGGTACGTGATGTCCGGCATCAGGTCAACAGGGAGGCGCAGCAGCGAGATCAGGCCCACCAGGATCACGATCAGCGTGACCATCGTGGCAAAGATCGGGCGGTGAATCGAGAACTGGCTGATGCTCACGATTTCGCCTCTGCCTTCGCCTGCTGCGCCTTGGCCTCGGCCGGCCCCGTCGCCGGGGACGCGGCCTCTGCCGCCTTCTCCTGGACCACCACGATCGGCGTATCGTCCTCCAGCAAGTGTTGGCCCAGCGTGATCACCTCGCCACTCAGCGCCGGCTTGACGATCTCCACCAGCAGCCCTTCTCCCGTCTTCTCGGAGATCCCCTCGACCACCGGCACGAACTTCGCCTTCTTCACCCCCCGGTCCGCCAGGAACACCCCCCGCCTCTCGTCACGCTGCACCAGCGCCGCCTCCGGCACGATCAACGCGTTCTCGTGCCGCCCCAGCTCGATCTTCGCCTCGATGAACATCCCCGGCCTCAGTAGCCGTTCCGCATTGTTCACCTGGATCTCCACCCGCGCCTCCCGGCTGGTCTGCTTGACCAGCGGGGCGATCCGGACCACCTGGCCCGTGAACGCCTTGCCCCGATACGCGATGCACGAGAACGTCCACCGTCTGGCCGACCCCTAACTGCGCATACTCCGCGCCTCGGAGACGTGGATCACAGCCGTGAGCTCGTCGATGTCCACGACCGACACGATCCGGTCGTTGGCCGCCAGCATCGCGCCGGTGTCGGCGAAGCGCTCGCCGATCATCCGGCTGTCGCCGCCGCTGCTCCAACTCGCCTTGATCTGGGTATAGTCGAGGCGAACCTGGGCGGTCCTCAGGGCCGCCTCCTTCTGCGACACCTGCGCCAGCGACACCTTGTGCCGTGACTGCGCCGTGCGATACTGCGACCGCGACTCGTCCAGCTCCGACTCGCTGGCGATCTTCTTGCCTCGCAACGCCTCCACCCGGTCGAACTCCCGCTGCGCCGTCTCCAGGTTGCTCCGCGCCTCGTCGACCACGGCCCTTGCCACCTCCAACTCGGCCTTGGACTGCTCGACCTGCTGTCTGTACTCGTCGTCATCCAGGACCGCGACCAGCTGCCCGTTGGCCACCGTGTCGCCGATATCCGCCAGCAACTTCACCAGCCGGCCGGCCACCATCGGGGCCACCACGAACTCGCCCCGGGCGGCCAGATCGCCGACAAAGGTGGCCACATGGCGGATCGTGCCCCGGCGAACCGGCGCTGTCTCCACCGCCACCGCCGCCGGCCCTTTCCTCGAATCCGGACCTTTGGCCGTGACCAGCTTCTGGTAGATGCGCCAGCCGATCCCCCCCACCGCAGCCAGTATCACCAGGATCGTGATCGTCCGTTTCATGCCGTACCCTCGGAAGTAACCGCTCCCGGCCGTGACCCGCCGTCCCCTATAGCCTGTCCCCTGTCCCCTTCTGTTGCCGTTCGTCCCGCGACCCGCGTCCCGCGACCCGCGTCCCGCGATCCGACTTCCCCCGTCCGCCCCGCCCCGCGCACGAACAACTCCACCACCACCTCGTGCTGCCGCATCGCCTGCGGCACGTCGCACATGTCACGGCGCTGTGTCCGCAGCATCCCCAGCAGGAAATTGGCCAGCGCCACCGGCGGAATGTCCGCGCGAACGTCCCCCTCGCACACGCCCTTCTGAATCATCTCGGCCATCGCCGCCACCAGGCTCTTGCGATGCTCCATCCACCGTTGGTGCAACTGGCCGGTCCCCCACGACATCCGCCCCTCCTCGCTCTGCATCATCCGCGAGAGCTGCCGGCGGCGCTCGAAGAACTGGCCGATCTGCCGGCAGACAATCAGCAGCTGCTGGGCGAACGAGGCGTGCCCGGGGACCTTCCTCCGCAGCAGCTCGCACAATTCATCGAAGCCGGATGTCGCTGTCTGGAAAAAGAGATCGTCTTTGTCTTGGAAGTAGCGGTAGATGGTCCCCTTGCCGACGCCCGCTTCCCTGGCAACGTCCTCCATGGTGATCTCATGGAAGTGCTTGCTGGTGAAGAGACGCTCGGCGGCCTGCATGATCTGCAGACCTTTGCCGTTCCTGTGCACCGTCCGCTCCTACGGCAACCATCCATCGCCTGGTAGAACTGACCAGTCAGTATCATAACGCCACCGCGCCGAGGCGGTCAAGACGCACCATCATGGCAAGCCGTCTTTCTAAGTCAAATGTAATGCAGCATTTATAATATCCGACACATTGCCGCCCCAATGTCCTCTGCCCAGACACGATAGGACCGGACCTGCCGAGCATGTCCCGTTCTCGCCAGACAAATCTCCCCCATGATCTCACCCGCCGAGGTTGCATATCCTGCCGTTGCTGATAAAAAGATCGCATAGTCCCGTTCCTGAAGGTACCGATCGCCGGATGCTACGCGGCTGTACGTTGTTCACCGCTACCGGCGCTGCAGGCGGGACCATGTAAGAGAGACAAGACGCGCCGTGCTTACGACCGAACGATCTGCCGTGCTGCAGAAGGACCTGCCGCACGACCTGCAAGGTGAGTTGGCCAAGGTCCGTATCTCCCCATCCAAGGCCTGGCTCTGCACCGATACCGACCTCAACCTCAGCGGCGACTACCATCCCGTCTGGCTGGTCGTCAGCGAGGACGCCCTGGCCGTGCTGGCAACCCCCCGCCAGCCGGGCGAGTCAGCCGTCAAGCACTACATCGTCCGCGACGAGATCCAGGAGATCCGCGTCCGCCAGGGCGTCGGCGGCGGCTTCCTGGAGGCCATCGTCGACGAGGTCTGCGTGGTGCTGCTGGCCTTCTCCAACGTCAAGGCCGACATCTTCCACAAGGTGGCCGGCAAACTGGAACGCTGGGTCCGCAAGGAGCCCGTCCAAGTCGGTCCCCACGACGACGTGGATCCGCGCCACTGCCCCAAGTGCGGCCTGACCCTGCAGTTCAAGGGCGACGTCTGCCGTCGCTGCGTCAACGGCGGGGCCGTCTTCCTCCGGGTGATGCACCTGATGCGTCCCTACGCCGGCAAGGCCGCGATCATGATGGTCCTGGTCATCATCGGCAGCACCCTGGAGCTGGTGCCCCAGCAGCTGGTCCGCCAGATGATCGACAAGGTCCTGACAGTCGACATCGCCAAGATCAGCTATAACCCCAGGACGTACTTGCTCGGTCTGGTCGGCGTCATGTTCGCCACCCACATTTTCCGCAGCCTCAACCAGTTGGGCGTCCTCCGGCTGCAGAGCTACGTCGGCACCCAGATCACGTATGACATGCGCCGGCGGGTCTTCGGCCGCCTCATGGAACTGAGCATCGATTACTTCGACCGTTACAACGTCGGCCAGCTGATCAGCCGCGTCCAGGGCGATACCGAGCAGATGAAGGGTTTCATCCAGCAGCTGACCACGGGTTTCTTCCAGCAGATCATCATGGTGATCGCCGTGGGCACCATGCTGTTCACCATGGACTGGTACCTGGCCCTGTGGACGCTGCTGCCGGCCCCCTTGGTCGCGGGCAGCGCGGTCTTCTTCTGGAAGCGGGTCTACCCGCGGTACTACAAGGTCTGGGACAGCAACTCGAAACTGGCTGGGGTGCTTAGCACGATCCTTTCCGGCATGCGGGTGGTCAAGGCATTCGCCCAGGAGCCTCGCGAGGTCAACCGCTTCGACCGCTCCAACAGTTACGTCCGCAGCAGTTTCCGCAGCGTCGAGTATACCGTCGCCAAGTTCAACCCGATGATGGGCTTCATCTTCCAACTTGGCGGCCTGATCGTCTGGTATACCGGCGGCACGAAGGTCATTAACCACGAGATCACCCTCGGCAAGCAGATCGCCTTCATCGGCTACCTGTGGATGTTCTACCAGCCGCTCACGCAGCTGACCCAGCTGACCAACTGGCTGACGGGCTTCTTGACCGCTACGCACCGCACGTTCGAGATCCTCGACACCCCGATCCAGATCGCCGAGGCCGAAAAGCCCATCCGCGTGCCGGAAATGACGGGCCACATCGTCTTCGACAAGGTGACCTTCGGCTACGACCGCCACCAGCCCATCCTCAAGAACGTCTCGTTCGAGATCAAGCCCGGCGAGCGGATCGGCGTGGTCGGCAAGAGCGGCTCGGGCAAGACGACCATCGTCAACCTCATCAGCCGCTTCTACGACGTCGACCAGGGCTCCGTCACCATCGACGGCGTGGACGTCCGGGAGATGAACAAGGACGACCTCCGCGGCCAGATCGGCGTGGTCCTCCAGGAGCCCTTCCTCTTCCGCGGCACGATCTACGACAACCTGACCTACGGCCTGGCTGAGACCACCCCCGAGGATGTCATCGCCGCGACCAAGGCGGCCAACGCCCACGACTTCATCATGCGCCAGCCCCTGGGCTACGACACCTACATCGGCGAGCGCGGCGCGGGCCTCTCGGGCGGCGAGCGGCAGCGGATCAGCATCGCCCGCGCGATCCTGTACAACCCGAAGATCCTCATCCTGGACGAGGCCACCAGCTCGGTCGACACCGAAAGCGAGAAGCTCATCCAGGACGCCCTGCTGCGGATCACGAAGGGCCGCACCACGATCGCGATCGCCCACCGGCTCAGCACCCTGAAGAACTCCGACCGCATCTTCGTGGTCAACCGCGGCGAGATCATCGAGAGCGGCACGCACGAAGAACTGATGGCCCTGGACGGCACGTACTGCAAGCTGGTCAAGATCCAGACGCAGACTGACCACCAGCGTCGACACCCTCCAGGCGAACGTGAAATGAGACAGTCCTGAGTCCTGAGTCCTGAGTTCTGAGTTCTGAGTCCTGAGTCCTGAGCGCTGAGTGCTGAGCATGGCTACCCAACCGAAAACGACACGCACGGATGACAACGGCTCGCCGCACATCGAGCCGACCGTGCCGCGCTACCTGACGCCCGAGATGGCCCGCATCCACCTCGGCAGCCGCAACGCCCTGCACGTGACCGTCGTCAATGACCGCATCTACGGCGGGGTGTACGCGGCCTACGTCTTTCCGGTCCGACACCCGAAACGCTACGTCTCCCTGAGGTACAAGAATGCCAAGGGCGAAGAAATCGAAGTCGGAATCATTCGTGACCTGGCTGAATGGCCGCAGACCGATCGTACGCTTGTGGAAGAGGCGCTGCACCGGCACTACTTCATTCACACGATCACGCGCATCGATCACATCGGCTGGAAGTATGGATTCATCGCCTTCGATGTCCAGACCGATAAGGGCCCGGCGCAGTTCCTGATGCGCTGGCAGCACGACCGCGCCCACGATTACGGCCGGACCGGCAAGATCCTGCTGGACGTCGATGAGAACCGCTACCTCATCCCCGACCTGCAGGCCCTCCCCGACCGCGAGCGTGACGAGTTCCTGCGGTACGTGTACTGGTGATGTTCGTGCAGCCACAACCACACAACCCCTCCCGCAGCCGAAGGCCCCTCCCCTCCAAGGAGGCCGCCGCCCGGATCGTCCGCGCCCTCCGCGACGCACACCACGAGGCCCTGCTGGCTGGCGGATGCGTCCGTGACATGCTCATGGGCCGCGAGCCCAAGGACTACAACGTCGCCACCGGCGCCCGCCCCGACCAGCTCCTCCGGCTGTTCCGCCGCACCCTCAAGGTCGGCGTGCAGTTCGGCGTGGTCATGGTCGGCGACGCCGGCCCCTGGATCGAGGTCGCTACCTTCCGCAGCAACGTCCAGTACTCCGACGGCCGCCACCCCGACCGCGTCGTCTTCTCGACCGCCCGCCAGGACGCCCTCCGCCGCGACTTCACCATCAACGGCCTGTTCCAGGACCCCCTCACCGACCAGGTGATCGACTACGTAGGCGGCCAGGCCGACCTGAAGCGGCGCATCCTGCGGGCGATCGGCACGCCCGCCGAACGCTTCGCCGAGGACCACCTGCGGCTCCTGCGGGCCGTGCGGTTTGCCGCCGTGCTGGACTTCGCGATCGAACCACTCACCTGGAAGGCCGTCGCCGAGCACGCCCCCCTGCTGGCCAAAGTCAGCCGCGAACGCGTCCTCGAGGAACTCCAGCGGATGCTGACCAGCCCCGGCCGGGCCCTCGGCCTACGCCTCATGGCTGAGGGCGGATTGCTGCCCTATGCGATCCCAGCCGCCGGCATGGGCAAGCCCTGGCCGACCGCGCACCTCGACCTGGCCATCAGTAGGCTGTCCGACCTTCCCGCCCAGACCGACTTGCCCTGCCCGCTAGCGGCCGCCCTGGCGGACTGGCCCGCCGACCGCGTCGAGGACCTCTGCCGCGAGATGACCTGCAGCAACGACCTGCGCAAGACCGTCGTGTGGCTGCTGGAGTCCCTGCCGTCGGCGAGAGCCCCAGCCGACCTGTCGCTGGCTGCCCTCAAGCGGCTGATGGCCTCCGACCATTTCGAGAATCTGAAGCGCCTGTTGCACGCCGATCTGATGGCCCACCACGAGCCCCTGACAGCCTGGCAGGTCCTCACCGATCGCGCCGGCGCAATCCCAGCCGAGAAGGTGCAGCCCGCCCCCCTGGTCGGCGGCAATGACCTGACCGCCATGGGCATCACCCCGGGCCCGATTTACCGCCGGGTACTCGACGCGGTCTACACCGCGCAGCTCAACGAACAGATCACCCACCGCGATCAGGCCCTGCGAATGGCCCGCCAGGAACTGTCCCGGGCCGGCCACCCGATGCACTGACCCTGCGCCGACCTCGCCGCAGGTCCGGTTTCCGGATGAACGCCGCCGCCAATGAGTCCGAATGGCCAGGTGGCATGGCCGCGTTCTTTGCGGCCATGCTTGCTCAGGACCTGAAAGGACGCCGGACGCCGAGGTCCTATGGACGCGGCCCGCGCGGCGCCGAGGACCAGGGCCGTGCTCGCCTCCCCGTGCCGCCGGTGCTCTCACCGGCGGGTCTGCTCTCCTGCTCTACTCTCTCGCCGCGAAGCGGCGCCCTACTGCCGCGTCAACGTGCCCACCGAGCCGACGTTCAGGTCGATGCCGATCCCGCCGACCGTCAGCAGCGACGTTTGGCTCCAGCTCAACTGGTCGCCCGCCTGCAGCGCCGCCTCGAAGTGGTACGGCCCAGCCAGCGTGCCATGCGTCGTCCCCGTATACGTGATCTGCAGGTCCAGGTCGATGGCAAAGGCCGTCGCGCCCCGCGAGACGCTGGTCACCGTGCCGGTCACCGTGGTGGTCGTGCCGTTGCTGGTCGAGCTGGTCGTCTGCTGATCGCCCGGGTTCAGCAGGCTCGTAGCGGGCAACGCGACGATCGTACCCGTCTGCCCGAAGTACACCAGCAGGGCCTGCGGCTGGTAGTTGCCCTCGAATGCGATCGTCGACGCCCGGACAAACGTCGTGGGCGCCGTGCCCGTCCCGCCGACCACCAGCGACTGCGACCAGGTGACATCCCCGGCCCACGTGCCCGCCACAGACCCCGGCTGGCTGCCCAGGACGTTGATCGTGGCCGTGGCCGTGCCCGTCAGCCCGCCGTTGTCCGTCGCCGTGAACGTGACGGTCCGCGAACCCGCGGCTGCCGGAGTCACGCTGCCGGTCCAGGTCCATTGGCCGTTCGCAAACGCCAGGACCTGCGTCGCCGAACCGCCGATGCCGGACAGGTCCGCAGCCACCGCCTGCACCGTGCCATCCACATCAGCCGCCGTGCAGGAGACAGTAACCGACCCCGGCACGTTCAGGATGAGCGTGCCGGCCGCGGTCGCGCCGCTGACTGTGGGCGCCTGGTTGGCAGCCGCCACGGTGACACTTGTCGTGGTAGAGGCCGTGGCCGCCTGGTCGTCCGTGGCGGTGAAGGTAATCGTCCGGCTGCCGCTGGCAACCGGGGTAACAGTGCCCGTCCAGGTCCACACCCCGCCGACCAGGGCCAGCAACTGGTTCGCCGACCCGCCGATTGCCGAGAGGTTCGCGCAGACCGACTGCAGGCTCCCGTCAGCGTCGCTCGCTGTGCAGGAGACCGTGACCGTGCCGCTCTGGCCGACCGTAAGCGTCCCGCTGGCGCTCGGCGAGCCGATCGACGGCGGCTGGTTCTGCGGCGTCGCCACGCCAACCGTGGCCACAGCCGTGCCGTTGGCCCCCTGGATGTCCAGGGCCGTGAAGGTAACCGTCCGGGTCCCGCTGGCAGCCGGCGTGACCGAGCCCGTCCAGCCCCAGGTGCCGTTAGCGAGCGTCAGTGCCTGGCTGAGCGGTCCGCCGATCACGGAAAGGTCCGCCCGCACCGACGCCACCGGCCCGTCCGCGTCGCTGGCGACGCAGGAGATACTGATGGTCCCGGCCTGGCCCTGCACCAGGGCGCCAGCCACAGCGGGGACGCTCACAACCGGCAGGTGGTTGGCGGACACGCTGATCGTCGCCGAGGCGGTCGTGCTGGCCCCGTCGTCGTCCGTGGCCGTGAACGTGACCGTCCGGGTCCCTGCGAATGGCGGCGTGACCGAGCCCGACCATTTCCACTGCCCCGATTGCAGCGTAAGGGACTGTGAACCCGGCCCGCCGATGCTCGACAGATCGCCACGGACCGACTGGACCGTCCCATCCCAGTCGCTGGCCGTGCAGGTCAGATTCACCGTGCAAGCCTGCCCGCACACAAGCTGCCCCGTGGCCGCCGGGTCGCTGATCGTGGGGGCCGCGTTCGTCGTACTGGCTGCGCTGACCACGATCGTCGCCGTCACGGACCTCGTGTCGTCGCTGGTGTCGACAGCCGTGACCGTGATCGTGCAAGTGCCCGTGACGGTCGGAGTGACAGGGCCGATCCACGACCAGTAATTCCCATTGGCCGTGAGTAGCTGCGCCGCCGACCCGCCGATCTGCGAAAGGTTGGCCGTGACCAGTCGGACCTGGCTGCCCGTCGCGGTAGCCGTACACGCGACGCCGAGAGTGCAGGACTGCCCCTGAACCATTTGCCCGTACACCGTGGGATTCGATAACGACAGCGACGCGGCCACAGCCGTCCGCGTGAACGTCTGGCTGACGACGTCGCTCGGTTCGAAACCGGTCGCGAAGGCGATGGCCTGGATGGTCGTGGTCTGGGTGAGGGTGATTGGCCCGGAGTAGACCGTCCCGTTGGACTCCGATGGCGTGGTACCGTCGAGGGTATACCCAATCGTTGCGCCGATCGTCGGCGAGAAGATCACGACGTCCATGGTGTCAGCGAAGGTCCCACTAGGCGGCAGGAAGACCGGGTCGGCAGTCGCGCCGTCCGTAGTCACATTGATGCCCCCGGGAAGGCCCGGCTCGACCGACGGGCACGCCCCCATCGAAAGTGTCACAGCAGACAGCGCCGCAAAAATAAAGATGCCGTGCAATCCCCGCAGCATGGTTCTATCTCCCTTCGTCCAGGCCAGGCCCCGGCAGAGGGTGGACACCCTCCGACGTGCGGCATGCATAGTTAATATGGGAAATATCGGCTGAACAGGCAAAGAATTGGCAGCTGCGGCGGATCCGAGGAACCCGCAGTCCGATAAACGTTTGGGCGGGTGCCATGCCAGGAGCCCGGCTGTCGAGATGGAGCCGCTGAGAATCGTCATCCGGGCGACCGGCATGCTGGCCCGGGACACGGAAGGACGCCGGGGGCCACGCCTGCAGTGTCTGCAGGCGTGCGGGGTGCCACTGGCAGATGTGTAGGGTAGGCACTGCCCACCACTTCGGCTGGGTGCCACTGGCAGCTCGCCTGCCAGTGCTCCTCTTTCACCGGCGCTCATCTGCGAAATCCGCGGATGCCACTGTCGGTGCCGTTACACCGCATAAAAGACCCACGGAGCCAGGCTCCGTGGGTCTCCCATCTATCTTCAGGCAGCGGCCTCTCAGGCCTTCCACGTCTGCAGAATGTGCACGTAGTTCGCCCGTTCGTACGCGCTGGGATCCGGCGAGCGGCTCAGGTTCATCGAGCCCTGCATCTGCACGAGGTTCTCGTACTCGTGCTTCTCCAGCCACTCAGCCAACTGCGTCCGTAGCGTCTTGAGCACCGATGGGCCTTTGTGCAGCATCTCCGACACCACCTGCACGGCATTCGCGCCGGTCATGACCGCCTTGACCACGTCCGCCGCCGTGTGTACGCCGCCCGAGGCCGCCAGGGACGCCTTCACCCGACCCGACAGGACCGCCAGCCACCGCAGCCGCAGCAGCAGCTCTTCCGAGGTCGACAGGTGCAGCACCCGCTCGGTCTCCAGCGTCTCAATGTTAATGTCCGGCTGGTAGAAACGGTTGAACAGCACCAGGCCGTCGGCCTTGGCCTTGTCCAGCTGCCCCACCATGCACGGGATCGACGAGTAGAACGGCGAGAGCTTCACCGCCACCGGGATCTTCACCGCCGCCTTGACCGCCGTCAGCAGCTCCACCGTGCGGGTCTCGACGTCCCGGCCGCACTCGTCCATGCTCGTCGGCAGGTAGTACACGTTCAGTTCGAGGGCGTCGGCGCCGGCCTGTGCCATCAGTTTCGCGTAGTCAAGCCACCCTCCCTTGGTCGCGCCGTTGAGGCTGGCGATCACCGGCACCTTCACGGCCTTCTTGATTCTGCGGATGGTCTCGAGGTACTCCTGCGGGCCGATGCGGAAGTCCTCGACGTTGGGGAAGTAGCTCAGGGCCTCGGCGAACGAGTTGGCCGGGGTATCCATCGCCTCCGTCGTCGCCAGCCCTTCCTTGATGATCTGCTCCTCGAACAGTGACGGCATCACGATGGCCGCCGCGCCGGCATCTTCCATTTGGCGGACCTTGTCCAGGTCCAGGCCCCACGGCGAGGCGCCGGGGATGATCGGGTGTGGCAGTTTGAAACCGAGGTAGGTTGTCGAAAGATCCATTGTCCTGATTCTCCTGGTTGTGGCCGCCGCTAGCGCTTGGCCCGCAACCCATTATAGCCTGTCATCTCGTCCTGCCCTGCCATGGCCGCACACCGCCGGGCCATGGCACCCGACGATCCTTACTGGCCGGCGTCCTTGACGGCCGGCTTGGAAACATTGACCTCTGCCAGCTGCTGGTAGAACGCGATCCGCTTGGTGGCGTCTTCCTGGGCGGCCTTGGCCAGCTCGGCGAACCGCTTGGCGTCGATCTTCTCGACCATGCGGAAGCGGGTCTCGTTCTGCATGTACTGCGAGACCGGGATCTTCGGGGCGCCGCTGTCGAGCTTCAGCGGGCTCTCGCCCGCCGCCGCCCGCCGCGGGTCGTAGCGGTACAGCGGCCACTGCCCGGAGTCCACCGCCAGCTTCTGCTGGTCCAGCCCGAACTTCAGGTCGTAGCCGTGGGCGATGCAGTGGCTGTAGGCGATGATGATCGACACACCCTTGTAGCTGTCCGCCTCCTGGAACGCCTGCACCGTCTGCACGTCCTTGGCACCGAACGCAACCTGCGCCACGTAGCAGTGCCCGTAACTCATCGCGATCATGCCCAGGTCCTTCTTGGCGATCGCCTTGCCCGCCGCGGCGAACTTCGCAGCCGCCCCGATCGGCGTCGCCTTCGACGCCTGGCCGCCCGTGTTGCTGTACACCTCCGTATCCAGCACCAGGATGTTGACGTCCCGGTTCATCGCGATCACGTGGTCCAGGCCGCCGAACCCGATGTCGTACGCCCAACCGTCGCCGCCGACCAGCCAGACGGACTTCTTGACGAAATAGTCGGCCAGCGGCGCCAGGAGCAAGGCCTTCGGATCGCTGATCTTGGCGAGCTTCGCCTGCAGGGCCGCCACCCGCTCCCGCTGCGCGGCGATACCCGCCTCGCTGGACTGGTCCGCCTCGATCAGGCCCTTGACCAGGTCCTCGCCGATCTGCCCGGCCATCGCCTTGAGCATCTCGGTGGCGAATTCCTTGTGCTTGTCGACGGCCAGCCGGAACCCGAACCCGAACTCCGCGCAGTCCTCGAAGAGACTGTTGTTCCACGCCGGGCCCCGCCCTTCCTTGTTGACCGTGTACGGCGTCGTCGGCAGGTTGCCTCCGTAGATGCTCGAACAGCCCGTCGCGTTGGCGATCAGCGCCCGGTCACCGAACAGCTGCGTCAGCAACTTGACGTACTGCGTCTCGCCGCAGCCGCTGCAGGCCCCGCTGTACTCAAACAGCGGCTCGAAGAACTGGCTGCTCTTGACATCCACCCGGGTGATCTTCGCGCGATCCACCTTCGGCAGACTCTCGAAGAACTCCCAGTTGGCCTTCTCCCGCTCCAGGATCGGCAGCTTCGGCTCCATGTTGATGGCCTTGTGCTTCGGGTTGGCCTTGTCCTTGGCCGGACAGACCGAAATGCACAGGCGCGCAGCCCGTGCAATCCTCCGGCGCCACCTGCATGGAGAACTTCATCCCCTTGAAGTCCGGGGCCTTGTAGTCCGCCGAGCGGAACCCCGCCGGGGCGTTCTTCAAGCAGCGCCGGGTCGTACACGTTCGGCCGGATCGTCGCGTGCGGGCACACCATCGAGCACTTGTTGCACTGGATGCAGATCGCCGGGTCCCACACCGGGATCTCCAGGGCGATGTTCCGCTTCTCCCACTTGGTCGTACCGGTCGGCCACGTACCGTCGACCGGGAAGGCGGATACCGGCAGCGAGTCGCCCTTGTTGGCCATCATCACCGCCTGGACGTTGCGGACGATGTCCGGCGCCTTGTCGCTGACAGTCGGCGGGCGCTTGGTCTTGGAGGTCACCTTGCCGGGAACCTTCACCTCGTGGAGGTTGGCCAGCGTGTCGTCCACGGCCTGGAAGTTCCGCTTGACGATCTCCTCGCCCTTCTTGCCGTAGGTCTTCTTGATGGCCTTCTTGATCTGCTCGATCGCCTCCTCGCGCGGCAGCACGCCCGAGATCGCGAAGAAGCACGTCTGCATGATCGTGTTGATCCGCTGGCCCATGCCCGTCTTGCCAGCCACGTCGTACGCGTCGATCACGTAGAACCGCAGCTTCCGGTCGAGGATCTGCTGCTGCAGCTCGCTGGGCAGGTGGTCCCAGGTCCCCTCCGCGCCGTACGGGCTGTTCAAGAGGAAGACCGCCCCGGGGGCAGCCGCCTCCAGCACGTCGTACTTCTCGATGAAGTTGAACTGGTGGCACCCGATGAAGTTCGCCTTGCGGATCAGGTACTCGCTGCGGATCGGCTTGGGCCCGAACCGCAGGTGCGAGATCGTGATCGCGCCGGACTTCTTCGAGTCGTACACGAAGTAGCCCTGGGCGTAGTTCTCCGTCTCCTCGCCGATGATCTTGATCGAGTTCTTGTTGGCGCCCACCGTGCCGTCGGCCCCCAGGCCGTAGAACATCGCCCGGACCACGCTGTCCGGCTCGATGTCGAACTCGGGGTCGTAGGCCAGTGACGTGTGGCTCACGTCATCGTTGATCCCGACCGTAAAGTGGTTCTTCGGCTTGGCTGCCGCCACGTTCTCGAAGACCGCCTTGACCATCGCCGGGGTGAATTCCTTGCTGGACAGGCCGAACCGCCCGCCCACGATCTTCGGCTCCGCGGCAAACGGGCTGGTCCCCTCGTTGCGCGCCTCGGCCACGGCCGTGATCACATCCTGGTACAGCGGCTCGCCCGCCGAACCGGATTCCTTCGTCCGGTCCAGCACCGCGACCGCCTTGACGCCCTTCGGCATCGCAGCCAGGAAGTCCTTCATGCTGAACGGCCGGAAGAGCCGCACCTTCAGCATGCCGACCTTCTGGCCCTGGGCGACGGCCCAGCTCGACGTACTCGCCGACCGTCTCGCAGCCCGAGCCCATCAGGATGATCACCTTCTCGGCCTGCGGGTGGCCTTCGTACTCGAAGAGCCGGTACTGCCGGCCGGTGACCTTCGCGAACCGGTCCATGTACTGCTGGACGATGGCCGGGGCCGCGTCGAAGTACGGGCTGCACGCCTCGCGCTGCTGGAAGAAGGTGTCGGGGTTCTGGGCCGTACCCCGCAGCAGCGGGTGGTCCGGCGAGAGGGCGCGGTCCCGGTGGGCCTTGACCAGGTCCTCGTCGATCATCTGGCGGAGGTCCTCGTCACCCAGCAGCGCCATCCTCGCGACCTCCGTGCTCGTCCGCCAGCCGTCGAAGAAGTGCAGGAACGGCACGCGGCTCTTGAGCGTCGCGGCGTGGGCGATCGCCGCAAGGTCATGCGCCTCCTGGACCGTGTTCGAGCAGAGCATCGCAAAGCCGGTCTGGCGGCAGCCCATCACGTCGCCGTGATCGCCGAAGATCGACAGGGCGTGCGTGGCCAGGGTGCGCGCCGACACGTGCATCACGAACGGCGTCAGCTCGCCCGCGATCTTGTACATGTTCGGGATCATCAGCAGCAGGCCCTGGCTGGCCGTGAACGTCGTGCTCAGGGCCCCCGCCTGGATCGCGCCGTGGACCGCCCCCGCCGCCCCGCCCTCTGACTGCATCTCCTGCACGAAGGGGATGGTGCCCCAGATGTTCCGCTGGCCGCGGGCGGACCACTCGTCCGCGAACTCGCCCATCGTGGACGAGGGAGTGATCGGGTAGATCGCGATGACTTCGCTGACACGATGCGCAACGGACGCCGCCGCCTCGTTGGCATCCACGGTGATCATTTTCTTCTCAGCCATCGGAGGTATCCTTCAACCTGTAGGGGGCCTTCCAGCCTGGGGTACTCACTGTCGCCAGCCGGCCCTAGCCGGCACCGGGAAAACCTTAAGTAGAGGCTCTCGCCGGGCGCTTGTCAAGCGAGGCGACCTTTTCCGTCACGATATATTCGATATCCGCAAGCCCTTCCGGGCATTGCCGTTTAGGCGCCTGTCCCGGGCCACGTTTGGCGCAGTTTCGCAAAGACGCCCCTGCAATTGGCGTTCCGATCGTGCAGATCAGCGTCGATAATACGTAAGCACTTGCTGGACAAGACTCGAAATGGCTAACCCGAGAATCACTAACAATCCCGGACCGCGCAGCGCCGCCCCCGCTCGCTGATCCTGGCGCAGCAGTGTGGAAAAACACCCACGGCCGACGGCATCTCCTCGGTCAGTGCCCGAAGTTCGCCACCAGCGACAACAGGTCTATCACGTCCACCGCGTCGTCCTGGTTCAGGTCGCACGCCAGGCTGTAGTTGGCATCACCCAGCAACGACCCGAAGGCCGAAATCATCGTCAGCAGGTCCGTTGTGTCGACATGCCCGTCCCCCGTCACGTCCCCCTGCACCGGCTCGAAGACGTACAGGTCCTGATAGTCGATGTTATTGCTGTTGGGATGCGCGCTGTTGGCCGCCTTCACCCCCACCAGCAGCCCCAGCAGTCCGTCAGCCACCAGGATGTCGTTGACCACCAGCAGGCTTTCATTCGGCTGGCCCGCGTACAGGACCCGCAGGTCCATCTGCCGCACGATCCGGCCGTCGCTCGTCCGCAGGGCGACCAGGTTGGACTGCGTCCCCATGCTCGTGTAGTCCCCGTCCACGAACCACAGCGTCTCGTCGGTCAGCACCACCGGCCGGTAGATCGGGTCCTGCGTGACCCAGTACGTCCCCTGGTCCTCGTGGTTGTACATCACGTAGCCCTGGTCGTACGCAAACGAGTGCGTCGTATGCCAGATAACGCTGCCGTCTACGGCGCCGAGCTTGTACTGATCGGCCCGCCCGATCACATACACGCACCCGGCGCTATATGCCAGGATCGGCCGCTCGCTGGCATTCGCCAGCACCAGCGACCAGCGGTCCGCCCCCGTGCGAAGGTCTACCGCGCGGACCGTGACCGGCTCTCCCGCTGCGCGGGTGAAGAACACGTACAGCCCGTTTTCCAGGGCCATGAACCGCCAATAGTCGGAGATGCTCGTGTAGAAGCCCTGCTGGCCGCCGTAATCGCTCGGCCAGTGCCGCGTCCAGAGCGTCGTCCCGCTGACCAGGTCCGTCGCCTGCAGGAACACCCGCGGCCCCGATGGCAGCGGCGCGGAGCCGTTCACCTGCGCCGCGTACACGCAGACGTCCGCCGCGCACTTCGGAATGTCGCCGTAGCGGCCGGAACTGCCCGAAATGCCATCCGCCCCAGCCGTCGTCGGCACCGTCGGCCCCGTCCAGCAGAACCGCTCGCCAAGGCAGTACGGCTGGTTCGAACTGTTAGGGGAGACGTAGCAGGCCTCGGAAATGTAGCCGGCGTAGAACTCCTGACTGCTTTGGGTATTGTCGTACCGGCAGATCAGGAAGTCCTTGTACGTCTGCAGCAGGGCCGTCGCGTCGATGCCGTTCGCCTGGGCGTTCATGTTCGGGTCGCGGTTGTAGATGCGGTCGATCAGGCCCGTGCTCGGCACCAGGAACATCGTCGCGCCGTTGTCACCGCCCCGCGCGAATACACCGCGCATCGCCATGCCAGATGATCGGGTTCGTGTAGTGGTGGCTGTCGATCTCCCGGTCGTGCTCGTTGAGCTGGTAGAAGCCCAGCATGTAGTACGCCAGCGACTGCCCCGTAAGCCAGTTGAACTTCATCCCGCTGCAGTAGTTCGGACTGGCCGGCGTGGGGCTCCTGTCGTCCGCGAAGATGACCGCCTGCCCGCCGTGCGTCACCACCGCGTAGCCGTAGAAGAAATTGCCCTTGTTATCGGTGAAGCGGCTGTAGAAACGCTTCGTGTACCGCAGGTGCAGCGGCGAATCGACCGCCACGTTGCCCGGCGTGTACTTGGACATCCCCCGGTCGGCCCCCTGGCGCTGCCAGTCCACACCCCGCGCAGCCGGAACCAGGCACGTCACAGACGCGGCCAGCCCCCAGGCAATCCAGCGGGTTCGCATTCTGCTCCCTCCTGCTCGCACATGACAATGGCCCGTCGAGACCTCGGATGGGTACGGTGTTGCTATTTTACCACACCTGCCCGTCCCAATGCCATGGCAAATCACGCGGCAGATCATATAATCTCCGACATCGACAGGTGCTCGCAGTCCCGCACCGCCAAGGAAGGAAGGCTGAACCGTGGCAGATACCGTCCAACCCCAGGGATACTCGTCGACCGACGCAGCCCAACCCCCGCTGCCAGCCGACTCCCCCAAACTCCAGAAATGGCAGGAACTCAAAGACCGGCTCGGCCGGCCCGTGCGGGTCCGGACGTTCGTCGGCCACGCCGAAAAGCCCGAGTACACCGACGTCCGCGGCGACCTCGTCAACGTCCTGCTGGTACCCACCAGCCCGCCCGTCTACCGCTGGCTCCACGACGAGATGTGGACGATCAAGCTCCGCCTCCGCAAGGCCGACGGCGAGATCTCCGAACTCGTCGTCGACCGCACCACGCAGATCGAGCTTGGCGTCCAGTAGCCCCACGAGCCCGAAGCGTCGGCGAGGGTATCCGTTGCTGTTGCCGTGGCCGTTACAACGGACCACGGACAACTGACAACCAGTTGTTGTTGCTGTACCTGAACCCTGAACCCTGAACCCCGCCGTTGCCGTTTCACATTGTCACATTGCCATATTGTCACATTGTCAGCTGTTCCTGAACCCCGAACCCTGAACCCTGGCCCCTGTCGTTATATATTCGTGTTCTGCGGCCCCGCCTCGACATTCACCAGCTTGTCCGCGCGCCGCTCGAACCCGCGCCGCGCCAGTTCGTCCAGCAGCCGCCCTGACGCCTCCAGTTCCGCCTTGAGGTAGTCCTGGTCGCGCTTCGCCCGGCTGTCGACCGCCCGGGGCGAACAGAATGCTTGCGAGCATGCCCCGCAGCTCCACCATCTTCGCGCACGCAGCCGGGTCGAGATCGCCCCCAGCCGCCAAGTCGTTCATCTCGTCCGGATCGGCCTGCAGATTGTACAGCTGCGGCCGCTGGTTGGCCGTCTCGACCAACTTCCACTGCCCCGCCCGGATCGCGAAGATCGAATTGGGAAAGCCGTTGCCGTGAAACTCGCTCAGCACGAAGCCCGCCCGCCGATCGCCCAACAGCGACAACCCCCTCTTGTCCCAGGCAGCCGGCAAGCCCACCGCCTGGCTGATCGTCGGAAAGATGTCCAAGTGCGACACGCAGCCCGTATCGACCTTGCCCGCCGGCACGCCCGGCCCCGCCACGATCAACGGCACCCGGATCGAGTCCTCATACATCGAGCACTTGCTCCAGCCGCAGTGCGCCCGCATCAGCTCGCCGTGATCGGACGCGTAGATCACCAGCGTCTCCTCGAGCAGCCCCTCCTCCCGCAGCGCCTGCAGCACCGTGCCGATGTGCTCATCCAGTTCCTCGATCACCGCCAGGTACGCCTCGTGGCAGCGAAGGACCTCCTCCCGGCTGAACATCTCCCCGCACGAGTGCACCGCGAACGCCTGGTCCGACGGGTGCAGGTCCACCATCTTCTGCCAGTACTTGGCCGGCAGGTCCTTGATCGTCCCCTCGTACCGGGCCCATGTGTCCTGTCGCGGCCGCCAGCCCGGGTGCGGCTCTATGAAATTGACGTTGAGCACCCACGGCCGATCCTTGGGCCGCTCGCTCCGCAGCCACTGGATCGCGCGGTCGCGGACGTGCATGTCGTGGGTGGCCGCCTCGTCGGGCGTCCGCGGCCGGATGTTCTTGAGCGGCAGGTGGATCGCCTTGCGCGGCACGATCTGGTCGCGGTAGAGCGCCAGATGTCCATGCTGTTGCGGTGGCCGCCCAGGATCTCCTGCTCGATGCCGTGGTCGCCATTGGGGGCGAAGTCGAGCTTGCCGACCGTCACCAGGCTCACGTGGTTCTCGCGGAGGTAGTGGCTCCAGCCAGCCGGGCGCCCGCTCCACGCCTTCGTGTTGTCCCAAATGCCGATCTCGTGGGCATACCGACCGGAGAACATCGCCGCCCGCGCCGGCACGCAGAACGGGCTGACGCAGTACGCCGAGTCGAACCGCGTCCCCCGGCGCACGAGCGAGTCGATGTTCGGCGTGTGCGCCCGCGGATGGCCGTAGCAGCTGCTGAAGCCCGCGTTGTGCTGGTCCGACAGAATAAAGACAACATTCATCACAATCTCCGCGGGCCCCCCCGGGCACGCCACTTCTACGCCCGTATATACAGCATCGCCCGCCCCGGTCGCAGCCGGCCGGGCCGTCAGCCGTAGCATCGGCAGGGCGCGGGGGAATGTCAACGGCGAGGGTAGGGAGAGTCCTGAGTGCTGAGTCCTGAGCAGACGACAGGGCTCAGGGTTCGGGGTTCAGGGTTCAGGCAACAGCAGACACGGGGACGCGGAGACGCGGGGACACTGAGCAACGACCACGGCTTCGACCGCTCCGCGCCCGGCGACCGGACAACCACTACAAACCGGTCGCAAAGCAGGCCAACAGCATTGATGGGCAGAGCGGCAATGGGCAAGGTCGAGAGCAGCCTCCGGTGGAAACGATGCCCCCGAATGACTGCCCGAATGACTGTCCATTGATCCTCGACAGGCCCGCCGCCTTACTGTACACTGCTGTCCTAATTCCGACATCCAGACATCCGCGTCGATCCACAGCATTGTCTGTGGCGTACATGCAAGCGATAAGGCGCATCCATTCGTATTCGGGACGGGTAGGGGATAGCTATGCGACAGGAACGGTGTTCACACATACTGGGCGAGATCGGATTCGCTCGCGGGGCCGTGATGGGGCTGGGTCTGCTCTGCATGCTGGCTGCGGCCGGTTGCGTCATCAGTCCGTCCGATACGAACACTCCGACCACGCAACCGACAAATCCCGTCGGTAAGCCGTCGTCCGCCGCCGTCAGCATCAATATCTACAATGACTCCAACTACACCGCCAGCGTGCAAGTGGACTGCTATCTCGGCAGCACGCTGGTGCTTCACGGCGAGGGCGTGCTTGGGCCCGCCTCGGATGGCCAGTTCCAAAGCAGCATGCTCATGCCGTCGGAAGACATGGACAGTGCCGTCATCACCGCCTGGATCGACGACGCCGGGGGAAACCGTCTGTGGAGCGATCAGAAGACCTACCTGATGGGCACTGACTTCGGTACGCTCGGCTATTCCATTGTCTCTCCGCTGGGCAACTTGCCGCCGGTGGCACGCATCCAGGCCCCGTCTCTGGTTACGACGGGGCACCAGGTGACGCTCGACGGCTCGCTCAGTCACGACCCCAACGGCGCTTCGTTGACATATCTGTGGGAGTGGGTCAGTGGCCTGCCTGTCACCATCAGCGATGCGACGGCCCCCACCTTGTCCTTCGTCGCCCCCCAGGTGGCCGCCCCCACGGAAGTGGTCTTCCGCCTTACGGTTTCCAACGGCCAGGCCTCGGCGTCTCAGGAGGCCACGATTGTCGTGCAGCCGAACAGCCCGCCGATAGACTGCGATCAAGGCACCGAGCCAGGTCACCAGCGGCGACACGGTTACGCTCGATGGCTCGGGCAGTCACGACCCCGATGGCGACCCCCTGAATTACCGCTGGGAGCAGGTCTCCGGTACGGGCATCCTCCAGCCTGCCGACCAGGCCGTCGTCCAGATAACCGTTCCTGAGACGATCACTGCTTCCGAGTCGCTGGTCTTCCGGCTGACAGTATCCGACGGTCTGGCTTCTGATTCCGCGGAGGTGACCATAGTGGTGGAGCCTCGCCCGATCAACCAGCCGCCGGTCGCGGTGATCCGTGCTCCGGCCACCCAGGTGGCTAGAGGCGATACGGTCACCCTCGACGGCTCCGGCGAGCTATGACCCGGACGGCGATCCCATCACCTGGCAGTGGTCGCAGGTGTCGAGCACGACACCCATCACCCTGTCCGCCACGGACCAAGCCATCGTCACCTTCACCGTGCCGGCTACGATCAGCGTGCCGGAGACCGCGGTGTTCGGGTTGACCGTTTCCGATGACAGAGGGGCCTCGGGTTCCACCACCGTCAGCGTGATCCTCCTGCCCAACTACTCGCCGCCCCGGGCGGTTCCGCAGGCTTCGCCCTCTCCGGCTGACGCGGGTACGACCGTGACGCTGGATGGTTCGAACAGCACCGTCTCGCCCGGTCTGTCCCTGACGTATCAGTGGCAGCAGTTGAACTCGCCGCCCGACCCTGCCGTCACGCTTTCGGCCGGCGACCAGGCGGTTGTCACGTTCACGACGCCGCCGACGGCCTCGACATCCCTGACGTTGACCTTCCAGCTGACCGTGTCCGACGGCTCGAACGCCAACTCCGCCACGGTGGATGTAGTGGTCGCGCCGACCAACCAGCCGCCGGTAGCAGTGGCGGCCCTGACACCGCTCCATCCGGTCCTGATAGGAGACACCGTCACGCTCGACGGCTCCGGCAGCTATGACCCGGATGACGATCCGATTACATTCTTCTGGCAGCAACTGAATTCCCCGCCGGACCCGGGCATGGCGCATCTCAGCCACCGACCAGGCGATCGTCACGTTCAGCGTGTCGGACGCCGTTTCCCCGCCACAGGCCCTGACCTTCCGCCTGACCGTAACTGACGACAAAGGGGCCTCGAACTCCACCGACGTTCAGGTACTCATCGTCCCCTCGTATCAGCCTCCCGTCGCGGCGCCCGAGGCGAACCCGGCCAGCGCGTTCTCCGGCCAGCAGGTCACGCTGGATGGTACGAACAGCCAGGGCTTTGTCGCGGACTACCAGTGGCAACAGACCGGCGGCACGCCCGTGATCCTGTCCAGTGGTACGGGTGCGACCGTCGCGTTCACCGCCCCGCCTGTCACGACCCAGGATGTCTTGACCTTCCGGTTGACTGTGACTGATGGCGATACCCCCAATTCCAATACCGTCAGCGTGTTCGTGATGCCCACCGGCTCCTCGAACGCCCCGCCCGTCGCTGTAGGGGATGTTGTCTCCCTGGCCGTCGTCGGCGATACCGTCACCCTTTACGGGTCCGGCAGCTATGACCCCGAAGGCAGCGCTCTGACCTACCTGTGGCAACAGACATCCGGCGCCCCCATGACGCTCTCGGCGAACAACCAGGCGGATGTCACCTTCACCGTCCCGGATACCGTTACGGCGGAGCAGACGCTGATCTTCGAGCTGACCGTATTCGACGACCAAATGTTCAGCGGCTCCTGTTTTGTAAGCCTTCTCGTCGAGCCGGTCGGCTACGCCGGCGACATGCCGCCGCAACTGACCGCCGGCAGTAGCCCGACGATCGTCTACGAGGGCCAGACGATCACCCTCACCTCCTCGGCCACCGATGTCGATGGCAACGTCCCGGCCATCAACTGGACACAGTACTTCGGCACCCCCGTGGAATCCACCTGGACCACCAGCGGCTACCCCTCCCTGCCCGGGTACTCGTGGCTGGACCATTCCTTTACGGCACCCCCGGTAACAAACACGATCGACCAGGTACTCCGGTTCCAGGTCGCCGTTGACGACGGCTACGGCCAGACGGATGCGGAAACGGTTGCGGTTACCATCCGCATGATGGGCGATGTGAACGGTGACGGCTGGGTCGATTCCCTGGACCTGACAGCGGTTCAAAACGCCCTCGGTTCGCGTCCCGGCGATGAGGGATACGATCCGGCGATGGACCTCGACCAGAACGGAATCATTGATGATGCCGACGTTGCACTGGTGCTGGCCAACATGGGCCGCACACTGTATCCTGATTGACCGTGCGCGACCCCGCCCCGCGGCTTAAGGGAGTGCGGCGGCATCGACACTGCTTTGGATGGTCCGGCTGGGCACACTCAAGTCCGGCGCCAACCTTTCTGCCCACCGGCCGAGATCCCCGCATGCAGGCAAGCTGCATGGCCATCCTGAGGAGCCGTGTGCGGGGGCGGGCGTCAGGCATATAGCGAAACGAGTGATGGCCCCGAACCCTCCTCCCTGAACAGCCCCCGGGCGGCCTCGGACAACACCGGGAAACGAGTGATGTCCCTGAACAGCCCCCTGAACAGCCCCTGAACAGCCCACGCAGACGGTTCGCTATTCCTTTCTCGTGCGGCTCTTGCATCCGCTACTCTCTACCGGCTTTGACCGGCGCTTTCGTGATGCCCCCGAACCGCCTCCCATTCACCGCACGACCGATACCGTACAGGATGCGTAACTCAGGACTCGTTTGGACACCGACCCCAGCATCCATCGCTGCATGAAAGACTTGCCCCGGTGACCCATCACGATCATATCGACCTTCTCCTCGTTCGCCATGTGGATGATCTGCTCAGCCGCATGACCCACGAGGACCTCAAAACGCGGCGTGATCTTCATGGCCGCCGCCTTCTCCTTCAGCTTGGCGAACGCCTTCTCAAAATACTCTTTTGCGTTTTCCAGCACAGCCTCCGTCTCTACCATCATCGGCGGTTCCGGCAGCGTTGCGACCGACAGGACGATTACCTCGCCGGAGTACTTGCCCGCCAGGTCCAGGGCAAAGTCGAAGGCCCTCTCCGCTTGCTTGGAAGTGTCGTACGCAACCAGCAGTTTCTTGATCATGTCAAATCTCCTTCGACTTCGACAGGCTCAGGGTAAATGGCCGGGGAAGCCCCCGCCGGAGATGCCGGCTCCGGCGCCGAACTTTCCTCCGGCCTATGTAAGAGGTGTCGCGGCAGATAGAACGCATTGGCAATCAGCGTCGGCACGACCGCGCTGGCGATGACCGCGGCTACCAGGTGCGAATATTGCGCCTGGTCGATCACCTTGTGCGTCAGGCCGAACAGGGCCGAGATGCTGCCGAACGTCAATCCCGTGGACATCAGCAGCGTTGTGTACATGCCCTCCCGGCGCTCGTTGCCGAAGAGTTTCGTCGCCGGAAAGACAGCGACGAACTTGGTGCCCATCTTGCCCGCCAGCAGGACCAGGAACACGATTGGTGAGGCCAGCAGCGCCGGCACAGACACGAACGAGCCGGCCCGGATGAAGTAGAACGGCGTCAGCAACCCGAACGTCAATGTCCGCAGCCGGCGGACCAGCACGTGGTCCTTGCCCACCGTGCCGGCTAGCACCATACCCACCAGGTATGCCGGCAACACCGGCTCGCTGTCGGCCCAGTGCGCGAAGCCGGCCATGCCAAAGAGGAACAGTAGCAGGTACTTGGCCTCCAGTTCAGACGGCCTGCCGCCATAGCGGGCGAAGAACCGCGGTGTCAGCCACGGAAGAACGGCGAACAGTGCGATGCTGACGACTGCGAAGACCAGCGTCCTGTACGTGAACGGCGCGAAGATCATGCCCAGCGCCAGCACCGTACCCAGGTCGTTGATGAAGCAGGCAGCCAGGACGGTCTTGCCGAAGACCGTCTTGTTGAGGCCCAGCTCCAGCATTACCGCGTACACGACCGCCACGGAGGTGGTGGATAGTGCCACGCCCGCCAGCCAACTGGCCTGCGGGCTCCAGTGGAGGACCCAGTAAGCGATGGCCGTGCAGCCCAGGAACGGGGCGAAGAAGCCCGCCAGCCCGATGACCGACGCCTCCTTCCACTTCATTCTGAAGACGACCGGGTCGAGCTCGGCCCCTGCCAGGAAGGTCAGCAGGATCGCTCCCGTACTGGACAGGAACATCAGCCAAGGTTCTCTAACGCCCAGAAGTGTGCTGCCGATGGCGGCCCCGATGACCAGCTGGGCCATCGTACCGACCACGATCTCGGACAGCGCCGTGGCGATCCGCAGCCAGATCGACAGCAGGGTCGCCACCAGCGCCAGCCCGATCCACAACGTTGCAATGAACCAGGTATCCGACATGGGTTATCGATCCGCCTCACACCGGCCGCAGCCCATAACAAAGCCCATCAAACTCGTGCCCTGGTGGGGTTGATTCTGCCGGTTCAGGACGAGCCCCTACCAGGTCATGTACTGGTAGGAGTCATCAGGCCACACGGCCGGTTTGGGCGGACTCCATCGCCTTGAGGCACTTTACAGTTCGTGCCTCGCCTGTCAACCTCCCTGCATTGCCAGGCCCGCGGTGCGTGCGTGGCGGGATCGGCGAGGTCCCAGCGAAGCGGTCAGGCTATGGGACGTCACCGATAACTAGGTCGAGTAGAGGAGGGGCGCGCCGATGAGTAGGCCAGCGACTTCAGAGTCCTTCGGGGCCATCACTCGTTTCCATCTTGAAGATCCCCAGACGTATCCCCCGATCCACTCCCCTGCCCTCCCCGCCGCCGACGCCCACCCCGCCAGCCCCGTCTCCCACCCCTCCCCAAACGATTTCTCAACTTTTTTTTCGGCATGCCAACCCCCGGCCCGGCCACCCCTTGCCGGCGGCCCCCGTTTCCACCTCCGCTCGTAACCCCCCATTTCACCCCCGCCCGGCATGCCACGTAACGCCTATACCTATTTGGAGAGGCAGCGCGAAGGATCGTGCACCTCCCCAAGGGGCGAAGATGGGCCAAAGAATGGGCAAGACAAGAAGAGTCCTGGGCGTCTATGTGGTTGTACCCGTTGCCGTGTGTTGCTGACCGTGAACTGTTGACCGTTGACGTTGTTGACGTTGTTCAAGGAGTGTTGAGGTGTCCAAGAGGAAGCAGTCCAAAGGCGAACTGGACCGTTCTCCACGAGCCGTTGCGTCGCCAAATCAGAACGTCTGTATCGTTCGCTTCAATCCCTGCGGGGGAGTATACCCGCGGCCGGAGCCGTGACGGCGGCAGTGGCGATGGTTGTTCACTCGCCCCTCGCCCCTCGTCCCTCGCCCCTGCCGTCCAGCAGGAGGTGGATCGGCGCACTCGATCCCTGTTGGCGCACGGCCTCAAGCCCGGCCAGATCGACCGGGCCCTGAAGCTCAGCCAACGCCCAGGCACCAGCGTCCGTACCATCGGCTGCCACACCGGCCCTGCCGGTACACTCCCGGCTGATGGCATTGTGCACCGGACCAGCAGGTCTGACGCGGCAGGTGCCGGCCAGACGCAACGGCTCATGGACACCCTTTCTTGCCCAGTTTCCGTTTCTGTTGTTGCCGTTTCTCAGCACTCAGGACTCAGCACTCAGGACTTGTCCCGGTTGTCGCCGTTTCACCTTGTCACCTTGCCACCTTGTCACCTTGTCATCGTCGTTGATGTTGGCCTTACTTGCGACCGGTATGTTGTGGCCGTCCGGTCGCCGGTGGCGGAGCCGCCGAAGTCGTGGCCGTTGTTGTTCGACCCACGTCCCGCGACCCGCGACCCGTTCTTACCCGTCCGGTCGCCGGCTGCGCAGCAGCCGAATCCTTCGTCCCGACGCCCCATGTGCGATGCCCGATGCCCGACGTGCCGGGAGCGAGCCATCGAGCTCACTCCGGCGAGGGAAAGACCTCCACCGGCAGGTTCGTCCGGCTGGCGATCGTCTCGCCGATCTGGCGCAGCAGCGGCTCCGGTACGGCTGAGACGTAGTTCTCCGCCGGCGGACGGGCCAGGGTGTAGACCTGCACGGCCTGCAGCGAACCGCCGGCGGCCAGGATTTCGTTCAGCCGCTGGGCGAGGGCCTCGACCTCGGCTGGGTCCGGATCGTGCGTCTCAAGGCGCACCCACATCGACTGGATCAGCACCCGCCACCGCTGCGCAGCCAGCGTTACGTTCTGCAGGATCTTCCGGAAGGAGACGTTGCAGCGGTTCATCCGGCGGAAGTGCTCCTCGCTGCCGGCATCGAGCTTCACCCAGAGGACCCCGCCGGCGGCGTGCAGCAGGTCGAGGGCCTCCTGCACAGCCGGGCGGTCGAGAAAGCCGGCATTGGTCAGCACGACGATCTTCATGTCGTCAGGCAGGCGGTGCGAGCGGCGGGCCTCGACCACCAGCCGCGCCGCCTCGGGGAAGACTTTGGCCAGCGTCGGCTCGCCGTCGCCGCTGAAGGCGATGTCGCAGACGCGCCGCATGGCAGCCGGGGCATCGGCGAAGGGCTTTTCGGCAAACAACTTCCGGTCAGCCACCTGGGCGAACATGCCGTCCAGTTCGCGGCGCAGCACGTCCAGGTCCACGGTCCGGGTGCGGATCAGCCCCCCCGGTTGACCTGGCAGTAGACGCAGTGGAAGTTGCAGACCTGGTCGGGGCTGATGTTGATGCCGATGCTGATGCCCCGGGCCCGCCGGCTGAGCACGGGATAGACGTAGAGGTTGTCCCGCCAGGTGCGCGGGTGACTCCGCAGGGCCTGGCGCCAATCGGGCGCCGGCGGGGTCGGCATCGGCTCGTTGCTATCGGTCGGCACGAGGCTGGACTCCTTTTCGCAGCCATAAAGCATAGGGCCTTGGGACGCAGTCGCCAAGGGCCCGGCCGGTGACAGGCGCTTTTCAAGGTCGACCGTACCATCCGCATAGAATCCTGTACGTGCGGCCCATGCCGCCCAGCCGGGCGCGCCAGCCGCACCGTCGGGACCCGGGGAAGCAAGACCATGTTTGGCAGGCGGTTGAGACTGTTCTCGGCCTTTAACATCGCCGTCCGTGTCGACTGGAGCTGGCTGATCATCGCCATCCTGGTCACCTGGTCGCTGGCGGTGGGGCTCTTTCCCCAGCAGTTCGTCGGACTGCACGAGGCCACCTACTGGTGGATGGGGGCGGCCGGGGCGCTGGGGCTCTTCATCTCGATCCTGGTGCATGAGTTCAGCCACGCTCTGGTCGCCCGGTCGTACGGCCTGGCCATCCGGGGCATTACCCTGTTCATATTCGGCGGGGTCGCGGAGATGGAGGACGAACCCCGCAGCGCCCGGGCGGAGTTCCTGATGGCCGGGGCGGGCCCGCTCACCAGCTTCGTCATCGCCGGCATCGGCTACGCGCTGTACCTGCTGGCCGACCGGCTGCTGTGGCCCCTGCCGGTCCTGGGCGTGTTCTGGTACATGGGGATGATCAACGCCCTGCTGGCGGTGTTCAACCTAATCCCGGGCTTCCCCCTGGACGGCGGCCGGCTCCTGCGGGCGGTGCTGTGGTACTGGCGCGGGGACCTGCGCCGGGCGACGCGGACGGCCTCGCGGATCGGCGCGGGCTTCGGCACGCTGCTGATCATCCTGGGCGTGGCGCGGTTCCTGCTGTACGACTGGCTGGGCGGCATCTGGTTCTTCCTGATCGGCGTGTTCCTGCGCAACGCAGCGACGGCCTCCTACGAGCAGCTGCTCATCCGCCAGTCGCTCCAGGGCACGCCCATCCGCCAGTTCATGAACCCCAACCCCGTAACCGTCACGCCGGAGAACGTCCATCGACCGCCTCGTCGAGGACTACGTCCTGCGGTACCACCACAAGATGCTGCCGATCGTCGAACCGGACGGGCGCCTCACGGGCTGCGTGACCATGCAACAGATCAAGTCCGTACCCCGCCAGCAGTGGGCCACCCTGACGGTCCGCAACGTCGCCACCTCCTGCGCCGCGGCCAATACCGTCGATCCCGACGCCGACGCCCTCAAGGTCCTGGGTCTGATGAACCGCACCCGCGTCACCCGCGTCATGGTCGCCCGGGACGGCCGCCTCCTCGGCATCCTGTCCCTGCGGGACCTCCTGCGGTTCCTGGCGGTCAAGATGGAGCTCGAAGGCGGCGACAGCCGGGACCTGTCCGCGGCGCAGCTGCACGGCCGCGACGCGGACACATGATTTACCCGCGGAAGGGGCAAGGCCTACAATTGCTTGAGCGCATCCGCCTGGACTGTATGAGAGGAGTAGCGTGATGGATCCTCTGCTGGGCCCGTTCGGCCTGCCGCTGGGGGCATTCGGCGTATCCTTCGTCCATGAGAACCACGGCCTTGGGGCGGGCGTCGCGCACCAGGCCCATCCCGAGGGGGTACACTTCAGCGTCTGCGGGGTCGACAACGTTCTCGACCTGCACGGGGACGTCGTCGATCCGGACCTGGTCGTCTTCTTCAGCGGCAGCCAGTTCATGATGGTCCCGGACCTGGTGCCGCACGTTCCAGGCCGTTTTCCCCCGGTACCAGCGGATCTACTTCGAGACGCTCCCGCCGGGCGTCCTGGAGCAGCAAATCCGCCTCGGCTGCCTGGTCATGGGCAACCTCCGGGTGCGCGTCGAGCCGGACGTGCTCACCTGCGGCGAACAGCGGGTCCGCCGCCTCAACGAGTCCGAGGACTGGTTCGACGAACTGACCCCCTACCTCCGCAATCGCCTGGTCCTGATGGTCCGCGAGGGCAACCCCAAGCGGGTGCTCGGGTGGCACGACCTCGGCCGCGACGAGGTCCGCGTCAGCATGCCCGACCCGCAGGTCGAGGGCATCGGCGAGGAGATCGTGAAGGTTCTCCGCGCAATCGGCGGGGACGCGATCGTTCACAGGATTATGGAATACAAGGTCGGCAAGGGCACCGCCCTGCTCACGCAGATCCACCACCGCCAGACGCCGATGTGGATCCTGCACGACCAGGCGGATGCCGGCCCCGTCTGGTTCACCGAGGCGGCCCTGCAGAAGCAGATCGGCAACCCGATCGACATGGTCCCGCTGCCGGCCGACCAGGACGGCATGTCCACGGCCGTCGCCGCCCGGTTCCGCGACTCGCCGCACCCGCAGGCGGCGCGGGACTTCCTTCTCTTCCTTCGCAGCACCGAGGCCCAGCGGCTCTACCAGAAGTTCGGCTTCCTGCCCATAGCCCAGGAAGGACAGGTGGCCGCGTCGTAACGATCCTACTTCTGCCCGTAATACGCCCCCGACCCGTGCTTGCGCGAGAAGTGCCTGTCGAGCAGTTCCGGCTGCATCGGCTCGACGCAGCCAGCCACGCGGATCGTCTCGCTGGCAAGTTTCGCCAGAAACTCCAGGACCACCGCGTTGTGTACCGCGTCATCCGCGGAGGCACCCCAGGCAAACGGCCCGTGCTCGGCGACCAGCACGCCGGGCGATTCCGCGGGGGTCATCCTCGCGAACCGTTCCACGATCACCTTGCCGGTATTGACCTCGTAGGCCCCGCGGATCTCCTCCGGGGTCAGCAGCCGCGTGCAGGGAACGGCCCCATGGAAGTAGTCCGCATGAGTCGTACCCAGCGGCGGGATCTCCCTGTGGGCCTGCGCCCAGGCCGTGGCGTACAGGCTGTGCGTATGGACGATCCCGCCGACGCCGGCGAAGGCCCTGTAGAGTTCCAGGTGCGTCGGCGTGTCGGAACTGGGCTTGAGATCGCCTTCAACGACCTTGCCCGTCTCCAGCGAGACCACCACCATGTGGCAAGGCTGCATGCCGTCGTACGCCACGCCGGAGGGCTTGATGACCACGCAGCCGCTGGCGCGGTCGATGCCGCTGACATTGCCCCAGGTATGGATGACCAGGCCTTCCTTCACCAGCTCGAAGGTTCGCCCGGCACACCTGATCCCTAAGATCCTCAAGCATCTTCCGCACCTTCGCAGGATGCACGCCTGCAATCACCGCAGGCGTGCTGCCCGGCTGCCGCCGTTACCCGTAGCCCGTTACCCGTTACCCGTTCTCGCTTCCGCCCGGATCTCCAGCAACTCTTTCATCACGTTGTACAGGCTCCCCTGCCACGCCTTCGTCCCCATCGCGTCGTGCATCTGCCGGTAGAGCTTGTACAGCCGCTTGTAGACCGCGTGGGCCTTGGCGTTCGGCGTGAACACCTTCTTCTTCAGGCCCGTCATCGCCCTCTGCGCCGCCTCGACCGCCGCGTAGCCGCCGGCTGCGGGCCTGCCGCCACCGCACCGGCGATGGCCGCCCCCAGGGCGCAGGTCTGGCTCGAGCGGCTGACCTTCATCGGCCGGCCGATCACGTCCGCGTAGATCTGCATGGCCACCGGGTTCTTCTCGGCGATCCCGCCGCAGTTGATCACCTGGCTGACGCAGACGTCATACTCCTCGAAGCGGTTGATGATCGTCAGCGCGCCGAACGCCGTCGCCTCGATCAGGGCCCGGTACACCTCGGCTGGCGTGGTGTACAGTGTCTGGCCCAGCAACATGCCCGTCAGCCGCTGGTCGACCAGGATCGTGCGGTTGCCGTTGTTCCAATCGAGCGCCAAGAGGCCCGACGCCCCGGGCTTGATCCGCGCGGCCTCTGCCGTCAGCGCCTCGTGCGTGCCGGCCTTGCCCCCCGGCTGGATGTAGTTGACGAACCAGTTGAAGATGTCGCCGACGGCGCCTGGCCGGCCTCCAGGCCGAAATACCCCGGCAGGATGCTGCCCGGCACGATGCCGCAGAGGCCGGGAACGTCCGCGAGTTTCCAGCCCGCGGGCACCACCATCATGTCGCACGTGCTCGTGCCGATGATCTTGACCAGGCTGCCCGGGGCGATGCCGCTGCCGACCCCGCCCAGGTGCGCATCGAACGCCCCCACCGCCACGGGCGTGCCCTCGGCCAGGCCCGTCTTCCTGGCCCACTCGCGCGTCAGGCCGCCGACGGCCTTGTCGATCGTCCGGGCCTTGTCCTTGAGGCGGGTGCGGAGTCTGGGCCATCTTCGGGTCGAGTTTGCCCAGGAACTTCGCGTCCGGGTAGCCACCCCAGGCGTCGTTGTACATGGCCTTGTGGCCGGCTGCGCACACGCCGACGGTCAGGTCCTCCGGTGCTTGCGTCCCGGTGAGCATGGCGGGGATCCAGTCCGCGATCTCCACCCAGAGGTGGGCGGCGTTGAAGACCTCCCGGCCGGTCCGCAGGCAGTGGAGGATCTTGCTGAAAAACCACTCGCTGCTGTAGGTCCCGCCGCACTTGGCGAGATACTGCGGCCGCATCTTGCCAGCCAGGGCGGTGATCTCAGCCGCTTCGGCGACCCCGGTGTGGTCCTTCCAGAGCCACGCCATCGCAGCCGGGTCCTTGGCGAAGCGCTTCTCGAACGCCAGCGGCCGTCCATCGCGGTCGACCGGCATGGGCGTGCTGCCGGTGGTATCGACACCGATGCCGATGACGTCAGCGGCCTTGAAGCCTCGGACGTTCCTGGCGGCCTCGGCCATGGCCTTCCGGATGGTGACCTCCGCGCCCTTGACGTAGTCAGCGGGGTGCTGACGTGCCAGGTTGGGGTCGCCCGAGAGGATCACGCCGTGCTCGCCATGCGCGTAGTTCCAGACCGCGGTGCCGGCCTCGGCGCCGGTTGCCACGTTGACCACCAGGGCCCGTACGGAGTTCGTGCCGTAGTCCAGACCGATCGTGTATTTCGCCATGGGCCGCATCCTCACGTCTTGCACGGCCCCGGTCCGCGGCGACAGCGCCGCGTCCACGGGACCGTGGCACCCGGGGCATTCTCCGACTCGCGAACTCCCCGTTCCTCGATGGCCATCAGTACACGAGTGCAGGCTGCGCCAAGTGCGGCCTGGAGGTTACCGGAAGCGTGGGGCTCATAGGTTGCGGCGACTACGCCCGCAAGATCGCTGGGAATTGCTGGAGCCTGTGTACGGTCGTACAACATAAACGTACGATATCGGCCGAGACCCGCAACGAACAGTCCGAGTTCGAACACAATGTTATCCCGTGCCACCGGACGTTCGACACCCCGCGAAACCGTCTTGTCATCAGCGGTCAATACAAGGACTGCGAAGTCGAACCGGTTGAGTGCCGAAAGCAGTGCATCAAGGGCACCGTCCGAGAGCTCGAAGCTCCCTTGATTCCAGACCTCAACTTCACATCGCTGATCCAGGAGTACCTGGACTGTCTGTGCAACGCGGAGACCCTCGCTTGAAGACAAGACGAACACCGAGGGTCTCGATGCGGCAATGGCCCGTGTGGCCTTCGGTTGTCTATTACGTGCAGACGCCACAGTCCGTCGCGTTCTTAGGCGAACCGTCCTCGCAACACGCCCTGCTTGGGGCCTCGCGTTGATGACCATGGTTGCATCCCTCCCTCACAGCACCTCGAACGGGTTTTCGCCCGCGTACAGCATCGTCTTGGGCAGCGGCACGCTGATGTCGTCCACGCCCATCAGGCTCACCGCGTCAAACAGCACCTTGCCGCACTTGCTGAAGGCCACCGCCCCGTGGTGCGGGAAGTGCCTGCCGACCAGCACGTGCCGGTAGAACCGCGCGAAGTTCGGGATCGCGAACACCCCGATCGCCGCCGAAGCTGTGCGGGTCGACGTCCAGCACGTTGCCCTCGGCCGCGTAGCTGCATCAGCTCGCCCGTCGGGATCGCCCTGCAGCCGGAAGAATGTGGCCGGCCCGGGGCGGATCTGCCCTTCCAGCGTGCCGCGGCTGATGTTGGGGGCCTTCTTGGGGTCCTCCATCACGCGGTGCATGATCGAGCTGGTACTTCATCGCGCAGTTCTTCATGCAGCAGCTGGGCGTGTTGCCGCAGTGGAACCCCATGAACAGGTCTTCGAAACTCGCGCCCATCAGGTTGTCGGCCGGCGTGACCAGGTCCCGCGGCACGGTGTTGTTGACGTCCAGCAGCGTGGCCGGGGCGTTGCTCGCCAGCTGGCAGATGTACTCGCTCAACGCGCCGTAGATGTCCACCTCGCACGCCACCGGCATGCCCGCCGAGGCCAGCCGGCTGTTCACGTAGCACGGCGTGAAGCCGAAGGCCTTCTCGAAGGCCGGCCAGCACTTGTCCGCGAACACACCGAACTGCGCGGCTGCCCAGGTTCGCGTCGGAGAACCGCCGTCAGGGCCACCTCGAACCGCGCCATCTTCGGCAGCAGCTTCGGGTAGGTGTTGCCCTCGCCCAGTTCCTTGGCCATGTCCTTGGCGGTCGCGGTCACCTCTCGGTCGTTCTCATCGACGGCGTTGTAGAGGTGCAGCAGGTCCAGTTCGCTGTTCTCCATCACCTCCAGCCCCAAGTCGTACAGCGGCTTGATCGGAGCGTTGCAGGCATAGAAGTCCTCCGGTCGCGGGCCGAAGGCGAAGATCTTCAGGTCGGCCACTCCCAGCACCACGCGCGGCGACGGCCACGAAGTGCACGATCTTGGGTGCCAGTTCCTCCGGCAGCCCCACCGGCATCTGCGGGATGTACACCGGCACGCTCCGCAGGTTGAAGTTGTACGAGGCGTTCGAGCATGCCGCAGTAGGCGTCGCCTCGGCCATCGAACAGGTCCTGCTTGGTCTCCTCCGATGCGCCAACCGCCATGACCGGCCCGTCGAACTGCTCGGCGAAGATCGACAGCGGGCCCTCGGGCCCGAAGTTGCCCAGGTACACGACCGCGGCGTTGGCCCCGGCGGTGTACGCCTCCGCCAGGGCCTGCATCGCGTCGTTCTCGTTCTCGATGATCGTCTTGCAGGCCGCCACGTCGACGCCGCAGCGTCGGCAGGCCGCGACGAGTTCCTTCGTCCGCGTGGCCGTCAGCTCCCTGGAGAAGCACCCCCGGCTGACGCCCACGATCGCCACCTTCGCATCGGGCGAATTCGGCACCAGTGTCCGGATCTGCCCATCGACCTTGGCCGCAACCTTGCTCGCCTTCGCCACCTTCGCCATGTCATATCTCCCCAGGCTTTCGCCTGTGCTGTATCCGTGTTGCCGTCGCCGTTCTCACATTGTCACGTTGTCAGATTGTCACATTGTCGGCCGTTACCCCGCCACCCGCTTCGGTTTGACCTTCCTCTTCAGTTCCGCCGGCGTCCGCACCTTCAACCGCGCGGCCCCTTTTGACCTGCTGGTCCCGAGCCGCTTACCCTTGGCCAGTCGCTTCTTCGCGGCCGCGATCTCGTCCCTATACTGCGGCAGCCACTTGGCCTGGGCCACCAGCATCTCGTCGGCCATCTGCCAGATCTCCTCCGGGTCGCACACCGCCGCCGTCAGCGGATCGTGCAGCATCGCCTGCTTGAGCAGCGTCACGTCGCCGTCCACGGCCGCCTGCACCGCCATCCGCTGCACGTTGATGCTGGCCGACAGCGTCGCCGCGCAGGCCAGCGGCAGGTCGCCCACGCGCGGGATGCTGATGCCGTTGCGGTCGACGTAGCCGGGCACCTCGACGATGCAGTCATCGGGCAGGTTGCGTGATGCAGCCGTTGTTCCGGACGTTGAAGTGCCCGCGGTAGACGCGGCCGGTCTCCAGGCCTTCGATGATGTAGCTGCCGTGCTCGCTGCGAGCGGTTCGCCGGGCCGATGGGCTTGTCCTCGGCCTTCAGCCAGCTGCGGGAAGTCGGTCTCGAACCAGTTGCGGCCCTCGGTGCAGACGCGCAGGTAGCCGCCCGTCTCGCCGTTGATCCAGCTCGACAGGTCGATCCACTTGCGTGATTTCGCTTCGGCCGCTTGCGATACCACGGCACGTACTCGCGACAGGTGGCCGTTGGACTCGGTGGTGTAGTAGCCGAACCGCCGCAGCACGTCGATGCGCACCTTCTCGGTCTTGCGGTACGCCGGGTGCCGCTCGAAGGCCGCCAGCAGTTCCTCGGCTGCTGACCTTGCGGCCCTTGTAGATGACCTGGATGTACCACGTCTGGTGGTTGATGCCGGCGCAGATGATGTCCACTTCCTTCTTGTCCTTGGCGCCCAGCGACCGTTGGCGATCTGGTGATGGCCGCCCTGCACGCCGTGGCAGAGGCCGACCGTGTTGACCTTGCCGTACTCGATCGCCGCCCAGGTGTTCATGGCGTTGGGGTTGGCGTAGTTGAGGAACAGCACGTCGTCCTTGGCGACTTCGCGGATGTCCTTGCAGAAATCCAGGACGCACGGGATGTTCCGCTGGCCGTACATGATGCCGCCGGCGCAGAGCGTGTCGCCGACGCACTGGTCCACGCCGTACTTCAGCGGGATGTCGATGTCGAGCTCGAACGCCTCCAGCCCGCCGATGCGCGTGCAGTTGATGACGTAGTCGGCGCCCGCCAGCGCCTTGCGGCGGTCGAGCGTCGGCCGTGATCTTCGCCGGCAGGTTGTTGCTGCGGATGTCCTTCTCGCAGAGCCTGCATCACCATGTCCAGGTTCCGCCGGTTGATGTCGTGAAACGCGAACTGCGTGTCCCGCAGCTCCGGCACGGTCAGGATGTCGCGGAACAGCCGCCGGGTGAACCCGACGCTGCCCGCCCCGATGAACGCCACCTTGATCGCCACGTTGAGTCGTCCCTCGTTTAGCGCCTGCTGGTGCGAACCTGTCGATCGGCCGCAACAAGCCAGAGATCCCATATCCAACTACCCGAGCAATTTACGTGAGCGGCGACCCATTGTAAAGTTTGCCGATGCCCGGCGGCTCACCGTGCGGAATGCCGCAAGGATCGGTGTGTCCCGGGCCGTTGGATGGATGACCGTACCATGCGTATGACCCTTGCCTTCGTGCTCTTGATGCCCGTGTCTTGCCCGTTCGTCGCCACACTCGCCCACGCCGCCCCGCCCATCCGCTTCGGCGCAGAGAGCCTCCTGCCCGACGACAGCCGCGCCCACTTCGCCCGCAGCGTCAACTTCGCCCCCGCGGATGGCCAGGTCTGCGACCTCAACCCGCCCCGCTTCCGGTGGTGCTATCACCCCAGCCAGCCGGGCCAGGGCGGCGACTACCTCTTCACGTTCCAAATCGCCTCCGATCCCGCCTGCGAGTTCCGCCTCGTCGACATCCGGACCGACTTCAACTTCTACAACACCATCGCCCCCCTGCCGGGCCCGGGCCCCTTCTACTGGCGGGTCGGCTACAAGGATCGCACGGTCAAGGGTTCACCCGTCGAATGGGGCCAGGTCCGCCGCTTCACCATCGCCAAGGATGCCCAGGTCTGGGACCGCTCGGGCCTCGCGAGCCGGACTTCTCGACCCAGCCCCACCCGCGCATCCTCCTGACCGCCGAGCGCCTCCCCAAACTCCACAAGCTCATCCACACCGACCCCGAGACCCGCGCGATCTTCGAGCGGATCCAGCGCCAGGCCGATGAGACCGTCGCCTCCGACTTCTGGGCCGACTTCCCCGCCTCCGACAAGGACAAGTCCGAGCCCGGCTACCTGGCCATCGCGGAGCAACTCGTCGACGTTGCCTTCTGTTGGCGCGTCACCGCCGACCCCAGGTATGCCGGCGTCGTGCAGCGCGCCCTCACCATGGCCCGCTATCCCAAGGGCGGCCGGTTCTCGCCCCAGGATGCCGGCGGGGACAGCGCGGAAGACAGCACGCAGTGCACCGAGTTCCTCGCCCTGCTGTACGACTGGCTTTACCGGGACCTTACCCCCGCCGAGCGGAAGGACTTCGCCAGTTCGCTCGACTGGCGAATCGAGCACTTCGTCAACCACTTCGCCTGGAAGTACGAGGTCCAGCCGCGACAGCCCAGGTCGTCCGCCTCCGCTCCCGCCTCGGGTCCCGCGTCGCGCGCAGCCGCCACGCTCGCAGCTGCCTCGCTCGCCGCCGCAAGCCAACCATCAGCGAGCCGCCCCGCCGCTTCGCAGCCGATGGTCTACTCCGGTTCGATCTCGACCACCGCGGGCAGCCACCAGTACGAAGGCTTCTGGGACACCTTCCCGGCCTCGCTGGCCGCCTACGAGGACTCGCCCAACGCCCGCCTGTGCTTCGCCCTGGGCGTCAATTACATGATCGGCGTGGGCTCCAGCCACGGCTTCGAGGAGGGCTGGAACGAGGGCCCCGGCTACGGCAACAGCAAGTTCGCATGGCTGGTCAACAGCACGTCCTACCTCGACAGCGTCTTCCCGGCCTTCGGCATCGGCCGCAACCCGTGGCTCCGCCGCCAGGGCGAGTATTTCCGCTCCGTCACTCCGGTCGGCCTGCAGCACGCCCCCTGGGGGCACGGCTCCGACAAGCCCGAGTACTTCGAGACCGGCCACCGCAAGAGCTATCGCAAACTGGCGTACCTGACCGGGGACGGCCGATTCCTCGCCAACTACACCTGGTACGCCGGCGTGGACCCCAAGGATGCCGCCGACCTCATGCGCCCCTGGATCGAGTGCACGCTGCCGCTGTGGCGCGATCGGCCTGAGCCGGTCGTCCAGGAGGACGCCGTCCGACTCTTCCCCGTAGCGGGCTGGGTGACCGCCCTTTCGGGCGCGCCATCCGACCCGGACACGTACAAGCATGGCGTCGGCATGATCTTCGCCTGCAGGCCGGTGGGCGCCTACAGCCACGCCTTCGCCTGCGACAACTCGTTCCACATTTTTGCCTACGGGCAGGACATCTCGCACGCAGCCGGTTCGAGCGACTACGAACCGTACGCCTTCCACACGATGAGCCACAACGCGATCCTGGTGGACGGGCTGGGGCAGGCCCAGTCGCGGCAGACGATCCCGGAATTCAGCCGCATTATCGCCTTCGCGCAGCACGATGACGCCGTCTACTGGTGTGGCGATGCGACGATGGCCTACCCGCACACGCCGGCCCGGCCGGGCGCGTGGTGGGGCCGGATCGGCGAGGTCTACTCCCAGCGCGACCTGGCCTACCTGACCCGCGTCAACCGGCACGTGCTGTTCGTGCGAAGCAAGTACTTCGTGGTTCTGGACGACCTGACCGCCGCCCAGCCCGCCCAGTGGACCTGGCTGTACCACGTGCTCTCAGCCGACTCGTTCGACCTCGACAAGACCACCGGCTCGTTCCGCTACGTCATCGGCGGCGTGCCGGTCCAGGTGACGCAACTGCTGGGCTCGGGCCAGCTCGACGTGCAGGACCTCGAGGGCGACGACGGCTTCAAGAACCCGCTGACCGGCGAGGACTACAAGGACCAGCACGGCGCCGCCGCCCCCAAGCGCCGCTTCGTCGCCGCCCACAACCTCTGGCTGACCACGAAGGACAAGCACGCCGGCTGGCGGTTCCTCAGCGTGATTTACCCCGTCGCCCCCGGCGCCGCCCCAGCCACGATCGAGCGCCTGGACGACCTGACCGTCCGCGTCACCGCAGATGGTCAGACGGACGTGATCTCCTTCGACCCGCGTACGAAGCAGCCGGCGACGATCAGCGTGGACCTGGCCGCCATCGCTCCTGCCGGCCTGCACCTGGCGACGGCCGGTGGGACAGCGGGCAGGTAGACGGCCCCCGTGAGCTGTTCCCCCCAGAGCTGATCCATCGGCAATGGAAGTCTCCATGGCCCGGGATAGCCGTGTGTGCTCGCTAACAGGCTGAAAGCTGGGCATTCTCCCCACTTGACTGTCTCCGGGAATAGCGGATACTACAGGGGCGGCCGCCACTACAAGTTGAGCTTAGCGATGCAACGAAGCCCGGGAAAGCACGCGTCTGTGGCCGGCAGGAAATCGCTGCGGCCCCGACGAACAGTGCGGCCTGTCTTTGACCTGTCCCAAGGGTCAGTGTTGTAGTCTCTGATGCGGCTCACAAATCCGGTAGCGCGATACCGGCACGCTGTACCAGCAAACTCGGGTGAGGACCGTTTACTGGGTCACTGAGTGGAACTGTACTGCCGTTTCCGGGTAGAAAGGGGCTCTCCAATGTTGGCCAGACCCAAACGTGCGATCGCTGGGCAGGTCTTCTTGTGCGCGACGCTGTTGGTGACGCTGTTAGCGGGCTGCAATCGTTCGCCAACGGCCGACATCCAGGCCATCGCGACGGTCCTGCGGGGAAACACGACCACCCTCGACGGATCGGCCAGCAGTGATCCGGACCATGACACGCTCACCTACACCTGGAAGCAGATGGCTGGCACACCGGTGCAGCTGAGCGGGGCGAATAGCGCCACTGCGAGTTTCATCGCGCCGCACGAGCCGGGGGTCCTTACATTCCAGCTTACCGTGACAGACGCCAGAAAGGCGACTGATTCCAAGACGGTCGATATCACCGTGATCGGCGAAGACCGGCAAGAGGCACCCACGGCGGCACTGAGTTCCCTGACGCTGAATCCCGCGCAGGTCGTGGGCGGCGCTGCGGCGACGGGCACCGTCACGGTTGCCTACTCCGGCGCCGGCCAGACGCAGAACGCGGTGCAGGTGCAGGCTCAGCAGCGACAAGCCCTCGGTTGCCAGCGTGCCCTCGTCCGTATCCGTCCCAGCAGGCGCCGCCAGCGCGGACTTCCCGGTCACAACATACTCGACGGATGCCAATGAGGACGTGACCCTCACGGCAACCGGCCAGAACATGACCGCGACGGCCACGCTCCTGGTCAGGCCGGCGGGACACGTGAGCACGGGACAGCTGACCTTCGACAAGGGGTCGCGAACGGCGACACTGACCCTGACGCTGGACAGCGTGGCCCCGGCCGGAGGCTCCGTGATCCACATTCTGTGCAGCCGGCCGGACATGGTAACCGTCCCGCAGTTCGTGACCGTCGCGCAGAAGATGGGTTCCGCCAACGTATCGATCACAGGCAGATCCGGCGCATGGTCGTCGCCACGAGATGGGCACGGGCCTTTGCTGATAGCCTACATGGATGCCCGCCTGCCCTTGATATTCGAGTTGTCGCCGGCGTTCGTGAGCCTGTTGATGGGCTGTGCGGATTACCAAGCGGGCACGGGCACGGTAACCACCGGCGAGCAGGTCACCCTCTCCACCAACACCCAGCTTCCGGACAGCGTGAACGTGCTGCTGCGAGGTTTCCAGCCGCAGGGACCGACGATCAAGGACATCAATGGCGATGGGTTCATCCAGCCGTCGGAGATCGTATCCGGGCCGGCACAGAACATCTACTGCGCGTGCCAGACGGTGCGGGTGGTGTCCGGGAATTCGGATCTGATGGGCGGGCAGTACTGGCAGTTCAGCGTCACGATTCCGCTCGATGCCCCACCCGGCGAGTATGAGATCACCCAACTCACCGGGACGGAGACCTGTCCGAACCAGGCCAACTGCGACAGACTACGTTCCCACGTGCGGTCCGGCCGCCTACGTGACGGTCCTGCCCCCGCACATCGCCTCGGTGATCGAGCAGATGAACGTGTACGTCCTGCCGGTGGAGCGCAGTTTCTGGAAGAACATGGTCCAGTGCGACATCCCCAGCCAGCCCATCCCGAAAATCCAGTTCATGGCGGCCGCCGCATCCGGGCCTGACCCATCCAATCCGACGGGCTACCAGCTCGATCACCGCGTTCCCGGGGTGGGGATACGTGCCCTTCACCAACCTGGACTACACCCGCAACAACGACCTGACCAGCCTGCCCCGGCCGAATCTCTCTCTGGGCTGGCCGCTGTTCGTGGCCCCGGAGGCGGACCTGGCAGGCAAGCAGTTCTGGGCGGGCTTCTCCGGCTCGGTGATGATCAGCGAGAGCACGATGAACCAGGTGGTGGCGGGGGTCGCGGGCCTCGGCGTCGCGGGGGTCGGCTGTCTGGGCGGGTATATCTTCACGGGGTCGAGCTCCACTTGCGGGGGCTCGGTGACAGCTGGTAAGGCTGTCTACCAGTTCCTGAGCGCCAACACGGGCGGGTGCGATATGCCGCTAGGGCAGATCACCGACGCGGGCGCCCCCGGCAGCAACGACTGGGGGATCACCAATGAGCCCGGGCAGGCCCTGGCCGGGGGCTTCGACCCGTTGCCCGATTCGCTGACAGACGGCGTTTTACAGGGCGGATCGCCGCCGGTGACGGTCAACATCCAGCACTATCGGGTCGGCGCGCCGCAGGTCCTGGATTACCACGTCACCCTGGACTCCATCGAGATCTCGGACATGTTCGACGGCAGCAACAACTGCACCGACTTTGTTGCCGCGGACGTCTACGTGCAGGCCCGGGCCGTGCTGCTTCCCCTGATTAGCGGGACGAAGATGCCTGCCCCCATTCACAAGCCGGATGGGGTGGCCTTCTGGGAGGCTGACCATGATAACTACGACTCCACCTTGAAAGAGTACGTGCTCCCTGGCCTGAATGCCGACATCGGCCACCCTCTCAGCCCGTACGACCCGCAGCACGCCCCGCGGGCCTCGGTCCTGTACGTGGAGATCGGGGTCTGGGACGATGACGGCAATTCGTCCGACAACATCGGGTTCTACAGCACGTCGCTGTACCTGCAAGACCTGTTCCAGCGGGGCTACGACGCCCTGGACGATCAGGGCAATATCGTCCGGGATGTCACATACTCGGTGCAGCAGGCCATCCCGGGCTGGGGCGGCAATGACTGTAGCGGCTTCGGCGGCTTCAAACTTTCCGACTGCACCATCACGTACACGGTCACCATTCGGTTCCTGCGGTACTGATCTACGTCGTGATGCGGAGCGGTCTGGCTGACAACGGTCCGCCAAGGCTGTGGGCCGGACTGGCGCTCTTTCCGCCGATCGCCTTACGCCGACTCCTTGCGCTTCCGCCGGAAGTCCACCAGGTTCCCCGGCGCGCCGATCAATTCCTCCGTGATCACGAACCGCTCCCCGGCCTTCTGCTCCGGCAGGTCGTACAGGAGGTCCAGCATCGCCTCCTCGACCACGCTGCGAAGGCCACGCGCCCCCGTGTTCCGCTCCATCGCCTTCTTGGCAACGGCGGTGCAGCGCCTCCGGCGTGAACTCCACCTCGCAGCCGTGCATCTGGAAGATCCGCTTGTACTGCTTGGTCAGGGCGTTCTTCGGCTCCAGGAGGATCCGCACCAGCGTCTCCTCGTCCAGCGTTTCCAGCGCCACCACCAGCGGCAGGCGGCCGACGAACTCCGGGATCATCCCGTATTCGACCAGGTCCTCCGGCGTGGCGTGGCGGTTCACGTTGGTCTCGACGTTCACCCCGCCGATCTGCTCCTCGTTCTCGTTGGCAAAGCCGATCGACTTCTTGCCCAGCCGGCGCTTGACGATGTCATCCAGGCCGACGAACGTGCCGCCGCAGATGAACAGGATGTTGCTCGTGTCCATCTGGATGTACTGCTGCTCGGGGTGCTTGCGGCCGCCCTGCGGCGGGACGTTGGCGACGGTCCCTTCCAGAATCTTCAGCAGGGCCTGCTGCACGCCCTCGCCGGATACGTCCCGCGTGATCGAGACGTTGTTGAGCGTCTTGCCGATCTTGTCGATCTCGTCGATGTAGACGATCCCCCGCTGGGCCGCCTCCAGATCGTAGTCCGCGTTCTGCAGCAGCCGCAGCAGGATGTTCTCCACGTCCTCGCCCACGTAGCCCGCCTCGGTCAGCGGCGTGGCGTCGGCGATCGCGAACGGCACGTTGAGCATCCGGGCCAGCGTCTCCGCGAGGTACGTCTTGCCGCTGCCGGTCGGCCCGATCAAGAGCACGTTGCTCTTGCCGATCTCGATGTCGTCTTCGTCAGCGGTCTCGGCGTGCAGCAGCCGCTTGTAGTGGTTGTGCACCGCCACGCTGAGCACGCGCTTGGCGCGGCCCTGGCCGACCACGTACTTGTCCAGGTGCTCGGTGATCTGGCGCGGCGTGGGGATGGACGTGAACAGCGGACGGCTCGAGGCGAGCTTCCGCTTCTCCTGGCGAATGATGTTGTGGCACAGACTCCACGCACGACGAGCAGATGTAGACGTCGTTGGGCCCTTCCACCATCGGGCCCACCTCGCGGTAGCCCTTCCCGCAGAAGGAACAGTAGCTTGAACGCCGGCCCTTGTGCCCGCCGCCGCCCCCGGATTCCCCTTTGCCCGTACTGCTCATTCACGCACCCTTGCCTTGCGCTTGTTTGACTCTGCCTCGGTCTGCCTTGTAATACCCGCTCTCTCGCCGCCCGCCTGCTCTGGCCGGCGGCCGTGTGGCGTCATCTACTTATCTTATCGTTCGGACCGGCCGGCGGATTCTGTTTACCCTGCCCGCCGGATGCCGAATCCATCGCCTTACGCGCCATCCGCTGACGCAGCACCTCGTACTCCTCGTCCGTCAGCTGGCCAGAGTCCTTCATCTGGCGCAGGTCCGCCATCGTCCACAGCCCGCCGGCTGACCCGGAGTCCCTCGTCAGGCTCCTCCGGTAGCGGCTGATCGCGATCCGGCCCAGCATGCCTATCACCATCACGGCCAGGATGCCCAGGACTATCTGTTCGACCTTCTGCAGATCCATGCTAGACACACCGAGCCACGCTTCCGTTCCTACACGCGAACCACGCCGGACCAACATTATACCTGCATTTACCCTACCTGCTAGCAGAAACCCGCCGGCGCCACCCGAATGCTCGCCAAACCCGCGCCACGTGCCGGCCACAAGCTTGCCAGGAGCTTGCCAGGAGCCGGCCGGGAGCTTACCGGCACCTACCGCCGGCAACCCCTCACCACGCCGCCAGGCGGCCAACATCTCCGCGCTGATCACTACATCGGCAGGCACGCCGCTGGCCGAGAGAGGCTATCGACGTACACCCTCTTCGGGCCCAGGCGACAAGATTCGGCCTTTGCCAATCAGAATTGGTCCTGATCCCTCCGCCTCCGCGGCATGACCCCTTCCCTCCACCGCCCACAGCAGGCCTGGCATGCCGCCTATCAGCCCGAGACGGTCCGATAAGCCGCCTCCGCGAACAGCAGACACCGTCACAGACCACAAGGGATCACCAGCTCAGGATCTGAACCAGAACGATCGGCAAGCGACCCTATCGCAAGGGACGGTCACACATGCACGTGCGCAGGCAATTTCCGGCCGTCCGCGAAGATCCGCTTGGCCCGCCCGATAATGTAGCACGAACCGGTGATACAGATCAGGTCGCCGCGGGTGATTGCGCTGCCGGCCACCCGAAGGGCTTCATCCAGGCTGTCGGCCACCTGTGCCATCTTGCCGGTCATCTCCATGTACTGCTCGCTCATCTCGTAGGGGTCAGCCGACCGCGGCGAGTCGTTGTAGGTGAAGATGACCTTGTCCGCCCCCAGCGCCAGGGCCGAGAGCATCCGGTTGATGTCCTTGTCGCGGCAGCAGGCGAAGATCACGACCATGGAGTCGTAGGAGATGTGCTGGCCCAGGGCCTTCATCAGCGCCTGGATGCTCAGACCATTGTGCGCCTTGTCGATGATGATCCGGGGATCGTCGCAGATCAGCTCCATCGTGCCGGGCAGCCGCAGGCCCGTAAGCCCCGCCACGGCCAGATCTTCCGGGATATTGTGCCCGGCCTGGCGGAGGGCGTCGATCACCCCCAGGGCCACCGCGCAGTTGGTCGCCTGGTGCTCGCCGGGGGCCGGCACGTTCACGTGCTCGAACTTACTGAACGGGGTGTTCATACAGATCCGGTTGATCGGCAGCCCGTCCGGGCCCGCCTCGAACCGGCAGTTGAAATCGATGTCCTGGCCGATCACCCGAAGCGTGCTGCCGGTCTTCTCGGCCGTGTGGCGCAGCACGGTCAGGGCCTCGGCCTCCTGGGGAGCCGCGATGGCCAGCACACCCGGCTTGAGGATCCCGGCCTTCTCCCCGGCGATGCTGCCCAGGGTGTTACCGAGCTGGGTCATGTGGTCGTAGCCGATGCTGGTGATCGCGCAGACCTCGGGCTTGATGACGTTGGTGGAATCCAGCCGGCCCCCCAGGCCCACCTCGACGACCGCGTAATCCACCTCGTTGTCGGCAAAGTACTTGAAGGCGGTGGCCGTCATCAGTTCGAAGAAGGTCGGGCTGTCCTTGCTGAGTTTCTTGACAATCTTAGACAGATTTCCCAGGATCTGGGCCATGGCCTGCGGCGGGATCATCGCCTCGTTGATCGTGACCCGCTCCCGGATGTCGATCAGGTGCGGCGAGATGTACAGGCCGACCTTGTAGCCGGCCCCGCGGAGCATGGCCGCGACCATGCCAGCCGTCGAGCCCTTGCCCTTGGTACCGGCCACGTGGACGCAGCGGAGGTTCTTGTGAGGATTCCCCAGTTCCGCCAGTATCCTGTTCATCCGCGAGAGGTTAAAGTTATGCGCGATTATAGCTGGTGCGGGACATCCGCTCATAGTCGGTAACGCTGAACAGGAAGCGCAGGGCGTCGTCATACGAGCGGATCGAGCCGTTTTTCGTCTCGGAAACTCGTCTGGGGCGGCTCTTTACCGGAGAGCGTTTGGTACGGGCAACCTTTGTCTTTGCCATAGAACTCTATTCTAAAAGGTTGGCAACTTCTGTCAAGCACTTCTGGGCGGCCATCGCGGCCACAACCTAGATTATAGGCTCGCGAATGGTCAAGAATACGATATATTGTGTATTCCCGGGTACATAGGTCTTTTTGGCGGCACGCTCGGAACCCAATGTCCACGTAATGTAGTACGTATGACACCGGGCAAAGTTTCAGGTTCGCGTATGTTCGCAATAGCTCGAATAGTCCGTTTGTCAAGCCTGGGTGTCCTGGCAAGTCTGTGCCTGGGACAGACCCGCCCGGCCGTGCCGGTGCGTATCCCCTTGGCGCCCGCTACCCAACCGGCCGAGGCGACACCCGGTGTTGAGATACCTGCCCTGTACGACCTGGCCCGGCAGGTGGTTGCCCTACCGCCCCCCGGACCAGGCCAGGGGGTCCCCTACGACCGGGCGGTCCTGCTGGGCCAGCCGGAAGCCTTTCTGGGCGACTTGATTACGCTGGCCGGCCGACACGTGGAGACCACGCAGGTGCGGCTGGCGGGTGCGCCCGAGGACGCCCCGGGGATGGCGTGGTCGGTCCTGGCCATCGACTCCGGCCGCGAACCTGTCCAGATTCTGACACTTGGGCACCGACCCGAGTTCGGGCGGCTGGAACGAATCCGGTGCGTCGGATACTTTTACAAAGTCCGGCTGGACCTGGCGGAGGCCCCCGACAGAAGGACCGGCAAGGTTGCGACGGTCCAGGTGCCGGTCCTGGTCGGCTGGGTGCTGCCGGAGGCATCTGCGCCCGCCCGGCCATCGCTGCCGGCCGCTCCGTGGCAGATCCTGGGCGCGACCGTGGCCGCCGCTTTTGTGCTCTTTTTCGCGATGATGGTCTTCGCCCGGCGACGGGTAGACTGGCGGACCCGGGCGGCCGAGCGACGCGGGCGACGAGACTGGACCGATAAGACGGGTCAGGACGGGTGATTAACATATTTCACCGACGATACGGGTGAGCAACAGGTCATGACGAATACGCGGAATAGTGGGGCGGCTGGCATGCGGAGCGTCCAGGTCGAACTCGGCGAGCGGAGTTACGGAATCGACATCGGGGCCGGGCTGCTGGAGCGGCTGGGGCCGATCGCCCGGGGGCTGGTCCCAGCCAGGCGCGTGCGTGGTCATCAGCGACCAGACGGTAGCCGACCTGCACGGGGCCAAGGCGGTGGCCTCGCTCGAGGCAGCCGGCTACCAGGTGAGCCTGTTGCCGTTCCCGCCGGGGGACGCCAGCAAGAGCCTGGCGATGGCCGAGAGGCTCTACGACGGCCTGGCGGCGGGGGGGATCGAGCGGTCCAGTTTGATCGTGGCGCTGGGCGGCGGGGTGAGCGGGGACCTGGGCGGGTTCGTGGCGGCGACGTGGCTGCGGGGGGTGCCGTTCATCCAGGCCCCTACGACCCTGGAGGCGGATGTGGACGCCAGCGTCGGCGGCAAGGTGGCGGTCAACCACGCCAGCGGCAAGAACATGATCGGGGCGTTCTACCAGCCGCGGCGGGTGGTGATCGACGTGGCGTGCCTGCGGACGCTGGACCGGCGGGACCTGGCGGCTGGCATGGGCGAGGCCGTCAAGCACGGGATGATCCGGGACGCGGGGCTGTTTGCCTGGTACGAGGGGCGGGCCGAGGCGATCCTGGGCTGCGACGAGGCGGTGATGGCTGAACTGATCGAGCGGAACTGCCGGATCAAGGCGGCGGTGGTGGCCGCGGACGAGCGGGAGGGCCACCTGCGGGCGATCCTGAACCTCGGGCACACGTTCGGGCACGCGGTGGAGGCCGAGATGCACTACCAGCTGCGGCACGGGGAATGCGTGGCGATCGGGATGGTGGCGGCGTGCCGGATCGGGCAGCGGCGCGGGACGATCGCGGCGGAGGAGGTCGCCAGACTCGAGGCGCTACTGGCGAGGCTCGGCCTGCCGACGCGGATCCCGGGGCACATTCCGACGGACGTGCTGCTGGAGTGGATGAAGCGGGACAAGAAGGTCAAGGCGGGGAAGATCCAGTTCGTGCTGCCGAAAGGGATCGGCGAGGTGTATATCACGGATGATGTGGCGGAGGAGGAACTGCGGGAGGCGGCGCAGGCGTGCGGAGCGGCGCGATAGATCGCCAAGACACCGAGAACGTCAAGAACAGCAACAACGGCACGACAGGCCGCGAAGAGGCGCAAGAAGCGCAAGAACAAGAAGACGCACAAGAAGGACGAAACAGAGCCGCCAAGGACCGCAAGGGAAGCTGGGACCGAGATCTGAAACGGCCTCCGAGCTTGCGGCCCTCGGCGGCACACTTGCCCGGCTGACGCTCATGGAACGTGCCGCAGACGTCAAAGGCGAGATTCCTCGGGCCTGGAAAGTGTCAGCCACGCACTTGCGCGTTCATGGCCCTCGGATGACAAGCTCGGTCAACGGGTCCGGTGATTCCGGCCATTGGACGAGAAAGACGCGGCATATTCATCGTGACGAGGCATTCGTATGTCCACTTCAGAGACCTGTAGCGACGTTGCCCAACAGCACCTGCGGCTTTGCATGGCCGAGGGGGTCGGGCCGATCCTCTTTGACCGGTTGGTGCAGGCGTTCGGCGGGGCGGAGGCGGTGCTGGCGGCGCCGGCTTCGCGGCTGCAGGAGGTCGAAGAGGTCGGCCGCAAGACCGCGGAGGGGATCGCCGTGGCGGCGCGGTCAGATGCGTGGCAGGCGGAGGTGGAACTGGCGGGGCGACTCGGCGTACGGATCCTCTGCCGGCAGGACGGCGAGTATCCCGAGCCGCTGCGGCAGATCCCGGACCCGCCGATCTGCCTGTACGTGATGGGGCAGCTGCGGCGGGAGGACGCGCTGTCGATCGCGATCGTCGGCTCGCGGCAGGCGTCGATGTACGGGCTGGAGCAGGCGCAGCGGTTTGCGGAGCTGCTCAGCCAGACGGGCCTCTCCATCGTCAGCGGCATGGCCCGCGGGATCGACCAGGCGGCACACATGGCGGCCCTGCGGATGGGCGGGCGGACGATCGCGGTGCTGGGCTGCGGGCTGTCGCTGTGCTACCCGCCGGAGAGCGTGGAGCTGCGCGACCGGATCATCAAGTGCGGGGCGGTCATCAGCGAGTTGCCGCTGGCCACCGCGCCATCCACGCAGACCTTCCCCAAGCGCAATCGCATCATCGCGGGGCTGTCGCTGGGGACGCTGGTGGTCGAGGCCGCCAAGCGGAGCGGCGCCCTGATCACCGCCCGCGTGGCCAGCGAGTACAACCGCGAGGTCTTCGCCCTGCCAGGCCGGATCGACACGCCCACGGCTGGCGGGACAAACGAGTCTGATCAGCCAGGGTTATGCCAAGCTCGTTACGAGCATCGGCGACATCCTGGACGAACTGGGGGATATCGGCGAGTCGCTGGCGCAGTATGCCGGGAACAAGCTGCTGGAGGCTGCGCCAGAGGCAACGGAGAAAGCTGCCCCGGCTGCGGATGCCGACGGCGGAGAGGGCGCAGCCGGGCCGCGGCTGCCGCACACGCAGGCGGCGGTGTACAAGGTCCTGACGACCTCGCCGATGCACATGGAGCAGGTGGCCGGGGCATCGGGCATGAGCGTAGCCCAGGTCAGCGCGGCCCTGACGCTACTGCAGGCTGAAGGGACTGGTGCGGCAGCTGCCGGGGAACCAGTTTCAGCGGAGGGCGTAGCTCGTTCAGCTCGCCAGGCTTTCCAGCAGTTCGAGGTTCACGCCGAGAAGCTTGTCGGCGTCGACGTAGGCGTACCGGCCGCCCTTGAAGTCGCCGCGCTGGGCGGTGGGCAGTCCCTTGCCGTTCAGGTACGTCAGCACGTCGTCCATGCCCTTGATCCGGAAGGCGATATGGTGGACCCCGTCGCCGTGCTTGTCGAGGAATTCCTTCCAGGTGCTCGGCCCGCCGATCGGCTCGATCAGCTCCAGCGAGACCTGGCCCATCTTGAAGAAGGCCAGCTTCGCCCGGGCCGGCGTAGGCTTGCCGTGGTACCGGATGTGCGTCTGGTCCTCGGTAGCCGTCTCCATCACCGGGGGGACAGCCACACCGAAGACGTCGGCGTAGCGGCGAGCCGCCTGGTCGATGTCCTTGACGACGATTGCGATCTGGCAGACCGCTTCCATGTTCAAGCCGTTGGTCGACACGATGCACCTGCCTTTCAGAATGATTGAGCACGCCTGCATCCTGCTTGGCCGAGGTCTCGCAGGACCCGAACACTCGGGCGTGGCACCGCGCACATTGTCCACCATGCAGCCGGGGTTGTCCACGAGGCCGGGACGCGACATGTTGCCGATCCGCCGGGCGGCTGTACTCTATAGGCCCGTGCGGGAGGCGCCAGCCGCCTTGGGAGGCGGTCAGGCGAGGACCCCGCCACCCAAGGATACCCGAGACATGGCGAGTTTCGTCCCGACGTACCTGCGTTGCGAGTACCTCGTCAACCCGCTGGCGATCGAGGCGGCTGCCCCGCGGCTGAGCTGGACTCTGGAGCCGGCCAGTCCCGACCTGCGCGGTCTGCGGCAGACGGCCTACCAAGTCCTGGTGGCGACGAGCCCCGAGAAACTGGCGGCGGACCAGGGCGACGCCTGGGACAGCGGCAAGGTAGCCTCCGACGCAATGAACCACGTGGAGTACGCTGGTACCAAGCTCCGCTCTGCCCAGCCGTACTGCTGGAAGGTCCGCTGCTGGGACCAGGACGGTCAGCCGTCCGCCTGGAGTGCGCCGGCGACATGGGCGATGGGCGTCGACCAGTGGCAGGCAAAGTGGATCGGCGCAACTGAGACGCCGGCGGCGGACAAGGCCGGCCCCTCGCCGATGGTCCGTACGGTCTTCCGAGTGGACAGTCCGGTCAAGCGGGCCGTTGCGTACGTGTCGGCCCTGGGGATGTATGAGCTGCACATCAACGGCCGACGGGTCGGCGAGAACGTGCTCTCGCCGGAGTGGACGGACTACAACCAGCGGATCCAGTACCAGGCGTACGACGTGACGGCCCTGCTGGCAAGCGGCGCAAACGCCGTCGGCGCGATGCTCGGCGAGGGCTGGTACGCGGGGCGGGTCGGACTGACCCAAGTCGTCAAAGACGGGCCGATGCGGCACCTCTACGGCGATCGGCCGCGCCTGCTGGTGCAGGTGCTGATCGAACTGGCCGACGGCCGGACACAGGTGGTCGTTACGGACAGCACGTGGCGGTACACGCTGGACGGGCCCATCCGGTACGCCGACATTCTGGATGGCGAGATGTACGACGCGGGCCGCGAGATGCCCAGCTGGGACACGGCCAGCTTCGATGAAGGCGCCTGGCGGCCGGTGGATGTCCTGGAGAAGACGCTGGGGCGGCTGGTCGCCCAGCCCAACGAGCCGATGCGGGTCACGAAACAGGTGCGGCCCGTGTCGGTCAAGGAGGTCCATCCGGGGGTGTGGGTGTTCGACCTGGGCCAGAACATCGCGGGGTTCTGCCAGGTGCGGCTTCGCGAGCCGGCTGGGACGATCGTGCGCCTTCGCCATGCGGAGATGCTCAACGAGGACGGCACGATCTACCGGACGAACCTGCGGATGCCAGCCGATGGCGGGTCGCTGGGGGCTCGCCAGGAGGACCGCTACATCGCCAAAGGCGAGGACGAGACGTTCCAGCCGCACTTCACGTACCACGGCTTCCAGTACGTCGAGGTGACGGGCCTGACGGCCAGGCCGGCGCTGAACATGCTGACGGGCTGCGCGGTGTACTCATCGGCGCCGGAGGCGGGCCGGTTCGAGTGTTCCAGCCCGATGCTCAACCAGCTCTTCTCGAACATCCTCTGGACGCAGCGTGACAACCTGCCGGGCATCCCCACTGACTGCCCGCAGCGAGACGAGCGACTGGGCTGGACCGGCGACATGCAGGTCTTCAGCCAGACAGCCATGTTCAACATGGACATGGCGGGGTTCTTCACCAAGTGGGTGCCGGATTTGCGCGACGCCCAGGCCGAGGACGGCCGATTCCCGGACTTCGCGCCGCACCCCTTCGATCCCAACGCGCGGTTCAGCGGCGTGGCGGCCTGGGGGGACGTCGGTACGGTGGTCCCGTGGCGGCAGTGGCTCAACTACGGCGACCGGCGGCTGCTGGCGGAACACTTCCAGGCCGCGGCCAAATGGGTCGAGTGGATCCGCGCCAATAACCCAGACCTGGTCTGGCGGAACGAGCGTCACAATGACTACGGCGATTGGCTGCACGGGGACACGCTCAAGGCGGAGGGCTGGCCGCGGACCGGCGGCGAGGTGCCCAAGGAGATCTTCGCGACGGCGTTCTTCGCGCACTCGGCGGAGCTGGTGGCGCGGATGGCGGAGGTGCTGGACCTCAAGGCGGAGGCCGCCAGGTACGCTGCGCTGGCGACGGCGATCAAGACCGCCTTCTGCCAGCACTTCGTGCAGGCGGACGGGCGGATCTGCGGCGATACACAAGCCGGGTATGCCTTGGCGCTGGCGTTCGACCTGTTGCCGGAGAATGTGCGCCCGGCGGCGGCGAAACACATGGTCGAGGGCGTGAAGCGCTACAACGGCCACATGTCCACGGGGTTCAACAGCACGATCCGGATGATGCTGGAGCTGACGCGGTGGGGGCACAACGACCTGGCGTACGACCTGGCGAAGCTGCAAGACCTTCCCGTCGTGGGGGTACATGATTGAAAACGGCGCGACAACGATCTGGGAGCGGTGGGACGGCTACGTGAAGGGCCGCGGCTTCCAGGACCCGGGGATGAACTCGTTCTGCCACTATGCGATCGGCGCGGTGGGCGAATGGATGTACCGCGTGATCCTGGGCATCAACCCCGACGAGCAGCAGGTCGGCTACAAGCACGTGGTCGTTCGACCGCTGCTGGGTGGCGACCTGACCCACGCCAGCGGGGCGTACAACTCGATCCGCGGCAAGATCGCTACGAGTTGGCGCCGCGATCGCGACAAACTCTCCCTCGACGTGACCCTCCCGCCGAACACGACCGCCACCGTCTTCGTCCCGGCCAAGGATGCCGCCTCGGTCAGCGAAGGCAGCCAACCCGCTGCGCAAGCCCCCGGCGTCAAGTTCCTGCGAATGGAGGACGGGTCCGCGGTGTACGAAGTTGGTTCGGGCAAATATCGGTTTGCGTCGACCCTAAGAGCCCCGTAACGGGCCATCGCTGTTGCCGTTGCTGTACCCTCGATGCCGTTGACCTTTTGACTCGAAGGATTACGCCGCAGTCCACGTCGGTCCTGCAACGGACCACTGACTACGGACAACGGACATCTCGGTCTACTTATTGACATATCGCAACCTGTCGATATATTAGAGGCGAGCTACCAACACCTCGTGAGGTGCTTGATGGAGAAGACGTGCCAACTACTGCCGATGGCCAGTCTCGAGGCGGCTGCTAACTGCCTCAAGGTCATGGCCCACCCGGTCCGCCTGCGGATGGTGGAGATCCTCATGCAGGCTGAACTGCCTGTCCACGAGATTGCCGCCTTGTGCGACCTGCCGCCGCACCAGACCTGCGAACACCTTCGCCTGCTCAAAGGGCACGGGCTGCTCGACAGCGCGCGGCGCGGCCGGGCGGTGTTCTACAGGGTCTGCCACCCCACGTTGCCGCGGCTACTGGAGTGCGTCCGGGCGACGTGCCAGGTGGGCAAAGGCTCGAACGGGAGTGAAACCAAAACCGGCCTGTAAGGCCGCAACCACATTTGAGGGAGTAGACGGATGCCTGAGTCCAAGCGGGTCCTGATCGTCGGTGGGGTGGCGGGTGGGGCGTCGACAGCGGCGCGGCTGCGCCGGCTGAGCGAGGATGCCGAGATCGTCATCTTCGAGCGAGGCGAGAACATCTCCTTCGCCAACTGCGGCATGCCTTACCACATCGGCGGGACCATCGCCGACCGCAAGCGGCTGCTGGTCCAGACGCCTGAGGCCATGCGGAAGCGTTTCGGCATCGACGTGCGTACCCGTAGCGAGGTAACGGCGATCGACCGGCAGGGCAGGCAGGTCACCGTCCGCGACCTGGCCACGGGCAAGGAGACGAGCGAGCGCTACGACGTCCTGGTGCTGAGCCCCGGGGCTGAGCCGATCCGCCCGCCGATCCCCGGCGCCGACGGCAAGCTGGTGTTTACGCTTCGCGGCATGGCGGACATGGATGCGATCAAGCAGGCGATCGACGCGAACAAGCCCGCCCACGCCGTGGTTGTCGGCGGCGGCTACATCGGCCTGGAGATGACCGAGGCCCTCCGCCAGCGGAACATCGGCGTGACCCTGGTCGAACTGGCGCGGCAGGTCTTCATCCCGGCTGATCCGGAGATGGTCGCGCCGCTGCACGAGGAACTGCGCAAGCACGGCGTGGACCTGCGGCTGGGCGTGTCGGTCGATGCGATCCGCGAGGAGAACGGGCGGCTCGCCGTGACCCTGTGCGACGGGCAGGTGATCGAGGCGGGCCTGGTGATCCTGGCCATCGGCGTGCGGCCGGAGGTGAAGCTGGCGAAGCAGGCGGGCCTGGAGCTGGGCGCGACCGGGGCGATCCAGGTCGACGAGCACATGCGGACCAGCGACCCGAGCATCTACGCGGTGGGCGATGCCGTCGAGGTCACGCACCTGGTCAGCGGGGCCAAGGCGGTCCTCCCGCTGGCGGGGCCGGCCAATCGCCAGGGCCGCGTCGCGGCGGACAACATCTGCGGCATCGAGAGCACGTATCGTGCCAGCCAGGGGACCGCGATCTGCAAGGTCCTCGACCTGGCCATCGGCATGACCGGCCTGAGCGAGAAGGCCCTGAAGAAGGCCGGCATGAAGTACGAGAAGGTCTACGTCCACCCGGTCAGTCACGCGAGCTACTACCCCGGCGCCGCTCCGATGAGCCTGAAGCTGCTGTTCGACCCGACAAGCGGCAAGGTGCTCGGCGCTCAGGCGGTCGGCGCCGAGGGCATCGACAAGCGGATCGACGTGCTGGCCGTGGCCATCCGCGCGGGCCTGACCGTGAGCGATCTCGAAAAGCAGGAGTTATCGTACGCCCCGCCGTACGGCTCGGCCAAGGACCCGGTCAACTACGCGGGCTTTGTGGCTGGCAACGTGCTGCGCGGGCGGGTACGGCTCTGTCATGTGGAGGACATCCTGAACGTCCGGGCGGACCAGGTGATCCTGGACGTCCGCATGCCGGCCGAGATCGCGGCTGGGGCGATCCCCGGCGCGCTGAACATCCCGGTGGATGAGCTGCGCCAGCGGCTGGGCGAGTTGCCGCGGGACAAGGAGATCCTGGTGACCTGCCAGGTGGGGCTGCGGGGGTACCTGGCCTGCAGGATCCTGGCGCAGAAGGGGTTCACCTGCCGCAACCTGTCCGGCGGCTACAAGACCTACAAGGCCTTTACGGATATGATGTCCAAGGGTCAGGCGGCCGCTGCGCTGGCGGCGAGCCGCACAGGAGAGAAGGTACCCGTGAGCGATCCGAAGCCCAGCAGCGACATGCCAGCCGTCCGCCAAGTCGACGCCCGCGGGCTGCAATGCCCCGGGCCGATCATGCAGCTCAAGGCGGCGATGGACAAGGTCGAGCCGGGCCAGACGGTATCGATCGTGGCCAGCGACCCCGCGTTCGGCCGCGACGTGGCGGCCTGGTGTCACAGCACGGGCCATCGGCTGATCGAGGTGGTGCCGGAGGGCCGCGACGTGCGGGCCCTGATCCAGAGAAATGGCGTGTGCCACGCCCCGGGTGCCCCCACCGGCGGTCCAGCGGCTTGTCAGCCTACCCTCGTCCCTCGCCTCTCGTCCCTCGCCCCTGAGGACTCCCCACGGATCAGTACGAAGACCAAGACCCTGGTCGTCTTCAGTGGCGACCTGGACAAGGCACTGGCGGCCTTCATCATCGCCAACGGCGCAGCGGCGATGGGCAGCCGGGTCACGATGTTCTTCACGTTCTGGGGGCTGAACATCCTTCGCCGGCCCGAGAAGATCGGCGTAGCCAAGGGCCTCGTCGAGCGGATGTTCGGCTGGATGATGCCGCGGGGGGCGGGCAGGCTGTCGCTGTCGAGGATGAACATGGCGGGCCTGGGGGCGGCCATGATCAAGGGGATCATGCGCAAGAAGAACGTGCAATCGCTGCCGGAGCTGATCGCATCTGCGCAGGCGGCGGGCGTGCGGCTGGTCGTCTGCTCGATGTCGATGGACCTGATGGGCATCCAGCGCGAGGAGCTCATCGACGGCATCGAGGAGGGCGGCGTAGCGATGTACCTGGACAATGCCGAGGCGGGTACGGTCAACCTGTTCATCTGATCCGGAGCGAGCCCATGTCAGCGGCGCGGAAGTCGTGCGTGGTGGCGGCGGTCGTGCTGGGAATGGCGGTTCTCGGGCGCGGCTATGCGCGGGCCGAGGACATCCTGTGCCAGGCCGTCAAGGACGTTCTGGGTCAGCAGCGTCAGCGGCGAGACCGAGGACTCGATGGGCCGCACGCCCACGCTGAAGCTCAAGGTTCTGCAGGAAATGGCCGTCATGGCCTTCGACGTCTCAGGGCTGAAGGGCCGGAAGATCCAGTCCGCCGAACTGTTTCTCTACCCGGCGGCCACCGAGGGCAAATTGCTTGTCGAGGGTCGGCCGACCAACCTCAAGTGGATCGTCGTCTCCACCATCAGCAGCCACTGGGTCGAGGGCGAGCAGGCCACTCCCTACCAGACCGACCCCAAGGGCCACGGCGCGACCTACAGCGAGGCCAGCTACCAGCGCAAGCCCTGGGCGTGGAAGGGCAGCGACCTGAGCTTCGTGATCGACGGCAACCTCAACTCCGTCTACAGCGTCCACGAACTCGTGCCAGCCGACGGCGGGTACTGGAAGGTCCCTGTCGATGCCAAGGTGGTCCAGGCCCTGGTGGCCGGCCTGGGCGACGGCGTCAGCGTGATGGACGGCTCCGGCGCAGTGACGTTCAACTCGTTCATCTACTCTCGCCATACGCCTGGCAAGGAGCCGTACCTGCTGGTCGAGGTCGAGGGCAGCCAGGAGGTGAAGGTCGCCGCGCCCCGGATCGTCTCGGTCGAGCCGCAGCCGGACCACGCCACGCCCGAGGCCGGCGCCCTGGCCATCCGCCTGAAGACTCCGCGCGAGGCGATCGGCTTCCGCGTGAAGGTGGACGGTTCGCTGGTCGAACCCTGGCAGGTGGAACTGCCCAGGCATCCCGGCGGCATGGACACCATCGTGCTAGAGGACATGCCCGCGGACAAGGAACTGCCCGTGGCGGTCGCGGCTGTCGACGAGGCGGGCAACGTCTCCGACTGGACCGAGGCGACGGGCAAGAGCAGCGCCAAGGTCGACGTGCCCGAATTGCCTGCGATGCTGTTCGAGCCCAAGGAGGGCGAGCCGAAACAGGCCGGCGGGAACCTCAAGGTCTGGGCCTTCCCCGAGGTCGTGATGGTTGACCCGGTCAGCGCCCTGCCGGTCTACGAGAAGGAGAAGGAAACTTACCGCAAGGCCAACCCCGTCTGGAGCGGAGGCGAAGGCCGGATCCGTCTGGCAGCCGCTCGCGGGGAGATCGTCGCCTTCCAACTGGCCCTGGAGAACGCGGGTGAGCCGGTCCGCGCGAAAGTTTCGGTCGATCTGAAAGGCCCCGGCGGCAAGGCCCTGCCCGCTGATGCCGTTCGCCTGAACCGCGTGTGGTACGTGCAGACCGCGCCGAAGGAATCGCAGGCCGCCGCCCCGTGGGTCGGCGAGTACGCGATCCCCATGCCCGACGGGAAGCTCCAGGTGCCGCCGCCGGACAACCAGGTCCCCAGGCAGGCCCTGCAGGCCGTGTACGTTGACCTGGTCGTGCCGCCGGAGGCGGTAGCCGACACGTGGACCGGGCAGGTGACGATCGAGGCGCCCGACGGCAAGGCGATACTGCCGCTGGAGGTGAAGGTCTACCCGGTCCGGATCCCCGTGGAGCTGAACTTCAACCCGGAGCTCAACTGCTACGACGGGCCCGCCAAGGCCGGCAGCCGGGAGTTCTTCGACTATCACCGCCTGGCACACTACAACCGCTGCACGCTCAACCGCGTGCCGTACAGCCAGACCGGTACGGTGCACGCGGACATGGTCCCGTCGCTGGCGGGCGAGGGCGGCGAAACGCACGTGGCTGACTGGGCCGAGTACGACAAGCGGGTCGGTCCGCTGCTGGATGGGTCGGCCTTTGCGGGTCTGCCGCGCGACCGCGTGCCGGTGCGGACGTTCTACCTGCCGCTGTTCGACTCCTGGCCCATGCCGCTCAAGGGGCACTACCGCTACGGTCTTCCGCCGGCCAGCGAAGTCAAGGGTGCTGCGAGGGCCTCTCGGGCCAGCCAGGACATGTCCTGGAAGGACATCCACGACATCCAGGCCGTGCCGATTGCCGAGGCGCTTGACCCGGCCTACAAGCAGGGCTTCACGCAGGTGGCCCGCGACTTCGCCAGCCACTACGACCAGATGGGTTGGACGCGGACGATTTGCGAGATGTACCTGAACAACAAGTACAACTTCCGCGGCCAGTGGTGGACCCTCGACGAGCCGACGGAGTGGCTGGACTGGGCGGCGCTGGGCTTCTGGGCGGACCTGTTTCACCGGGGAACAGCCGACGCGAAGCAGGCGACGTTCCTGTTCCGCGGGGACATCAGCCGCCCGCAGTGGCAAGGGGCCTTCATGGACGGCCTGATGGATATCATGTACTCGGGCGGCTCCGGGCTCCAGTGGCCGCGTCTTTTGATGCACATCCGCGAACGCGCCGGGATGGACATCTTTCTGTACGGGGCGTGCAACGACATCGGCAGGAATAACCTGGAGTCGGCTGCCTGGTGCCTGAAGTCCTATGGCGTGGGCGGCGACGGGGTGCTGCCGTGGCAGTCGCTGGCGAAGGTCAAGGACCCGCTGGTCGAGCCGGACAATAACGGCCTGCTGATCGCGGGCGACAAGTTCGGCCAGACGGCGCTGGTGAGCCTGCGGGTGATGGCGCTGCGGCACGGGGCGCAGCAGTGCGAGCTGCTGCGGCAGGTGCAGGCCCGTCATCCGGAATGGAACCGCCTGCACGCGGCCGCCCTGGTCAGCGGGCAGGTGGCGCTTCCTTCGCAATTCCGCCAACGCTTCGCCGACGAGGCCGCCGCGGCGACCTTCGGCGCGCTGACCGGCGGGCAGTTCGCGGCGCTGAAGGAGGGCATGCTGCAGGTGCTCAGCCAGCCCGCGCGGGCGGCGGATACCCGGCCGGTGGCGACGCAGGCGACGGAGGCGGTGCCGCTGCAGTAGACTTTACAGTCGCTGAAACGGCTCGAATAGGTCGCGGTAGGCATCCTGGCAGAAGCGGTCGGTCATGCCGGCGATGTAGTCGCAGACAACCCGTTGCAGCCCCTGCTGCTCGATCCGCCGGAAGTAGCGGTCCGGCAGCTGGCGCGGCTGTCGGACCAACGCCTCGAACACGGCCCGGATGATCAGTCGCGCCTTGTCGTCCATGGCCGCCACCCGCGGATGACGGTAGGCCCGTTCAGCCAGGAAGGCCTCGTGCTCGCGGAGCATCACCTCGGTGGCATCCGAGAACGCCACGCACGGCCGATCCGCCTTGCAGAACGCCTCCCAGCCGTCCCCGCCCCGGGCCTGCAGGTTCCGTTGCGTCTGGGCGACGAGGTCATCCACCAGGTACATGGCCAGGGCGTCAAGGATGTGACGCCGGATGGCCGGCAGCATCAGGTCCGGCCACTGCTGGCGCACGGGGTCGGCCGCCAGCCGCCAGAGGCGGACCTGCTGGAGGTCGGGTTCGGTTACCAGGCCCGCGCCGAGGGCATCCTCGACGTCGTGCACGTCGTAGGCGATCCTGTCAGCCAGGTTGGTAACCTGCCCCTCCAGCGGCTGCTGTCGCCAGCTGGTCGGGAAAGCGCCGGGCACCTTGCTGTTCTCGTCCCTCGCCCCTCGCCCCTCGCCCCTGTCGTTGCCGTCGGCGGAGTGCAGCTGATGCGCCACCGCACCACGTTGGCCAGGTTCAGCCCGTGGAAGTGCCGGTACGGGTGTTCCAGCAGGTCGATCACCCGCAACGCCTGGAGGTTGTGGTCGAAGCCGCCGCAGTCAGCCATCAGCTCGATGCAGCGCCTCCTCGCCGGCATGACCGAACGGCGGATGCCCCAGGTCGTGCACGATGGCGATGACCTCGGTCAGGACGGGGTTGAGACCCAGCCGCTCGGCCAGGATCCGCGAGACCTGCGAGACCTCCAGGGTGTGCGTCAGCCGCGTGCGGTAGTGGTCACCCTCGTCGGTGACGAACACCTGCGTCTTGACCAGCCGCCGGAAGGCCGAGCAGTTGAACACCCGCCAGCGGTCGAGGGCGAAACCCGGCAGGATCGGCGCACAGCCGGCTCCGCGTGTGGGCGGTCGGTCGCCAGGTCATCGGGGATCGCGCACGCATTGGGCAAGAGATGTCTCCTCCGGTCCTTGGGCGAATTGGCGGGTCCAAACAGGATCGAGCCGTTGCCTCTGCTCGCCCCTCGTCCCTCGCCACTCGCCCCCTGTGCTTTTCAGCACTTCCTCGGCAGCCCCAGACTTCGCCGACGCCTCCTTCGCGTCGCGGTAGAGCGTCTCCAGCGACTGCGGCATGACCCTGGCTCCGGCCAGGACCGGCACGAAGTTGGTGTCGCCTTCCCAGCGGGGCACGATGTGGATGTGGATGTGCCCGGGCAGCCCGGCCCCGGCGCAGCCTGCCCAGGTTCACGCCGATGTTGAACCCTTGCGGCTTGATGATCTCCCGCAGCAGCCGGACGGCATCCTGCGTAAGCGCCATCATCCGCGTCAGCAGGTCCGGCGGCACGTCCTCGAGGTTGCCCACGTGCTGCGACGGCGCGATCAGCAGGTGTCCCGAGGTGTACGGGAACCGGTTGAACAGGACCATGCATTCGCACGCCCGCCACAGCACCAGGTTCGCCTCGTCCTGCTCCGGCTGGCCCCAGTACCGGCACAAGAAGCAACCGGCCGCGTTGCTGGCCTCGATCGTGCCGATGTACTCCATCCGCCAGGGCGCCCAGAGGTTCTTGGAGAACTCGGCCATACCACATCCCTTTCCACTTGCCGCCGCCCATTGCCGCTGCCGGCCATCGCCCGGACCGGATTGGTGGGCAATAGCCCACCCCACGCTGCGGCACTCGCCTCTCGCCCCTCAGCACTCGGGACTCAGGACCCAGGACTCTGGACTCACCACCTCTTTCCATTGCGGCCCGGCCTGCATATGTTAGACTACGGGTTCGCGCGGTTTCGAGCAAGGTCATTGGCCTAGAGGACTCCTACTGTGAACCAATGGTTTGCGATCCGATCCTTAACGTGGTTGGCAGGCGCGGCCCTGCTGCTGGTACCGCTGGTCCCGGCCGCTGCCCAGGCCGGTACGGACGCGCCGGCGACCGCCCCGGCGATGACGTTGCGGATGCCGGCCGCCGCCAGCCAGGACGAAGGTCCCTCCGAGGCGGCTTGGGCCGTCCTGCAGGCCTTGCGGGACTACGTACACGCTGCCCAGATTCTCGACGATCCCCAGAAGCGAGAGCGGGACCTGGCCAGGGCCCAGCGGGAGCTCATGGACCTGGTGGTTGCCCCGCCCGACATGGACAAGGAGGTCCGTCTGCGGGACTACGTGTTGCTCTGGCCGGCTGTCGTCGCCCACTACGTGGATGGTTTCGAGCGCAACCACATGTCGGTCTTGCGGGCGGAGTCGCAGACCCTCGTGACGGCCGTCGCCATCGACCCCAAAGACCAAGCGGCGTACGACCAGGTGTTTCGAGAGATCACCAAGGAACTCCAGGAGCAGGGCTACAGCGGCCAGGACCTCGCGGCCCGGCGCCAGACCCTGCTGATCCGGAAACTGGCCCGGCAGGGCGTCGGCTACCCGGTGGCTGCGACGGTGATCCTGACCATGCAGACCGTCAAGGACCAGTGGAAGGTCGCCAAGCTCGACCTGCGGCCCCCGTTCGTGCCGGCCGCCGGTTCGCAGCCTTCAGGCCGCGGCTCCACGCAGACCGTGCTGCCCGGGAAGATCCGGTTGCAGATGAAGATGCCGGCCACGCAGCCAGCGACCAACCAGCCGGGCGGGGCGGGGACTCAGTAACACCAGTCGACGAGCATTACGGGAGCAGTGACAAATGTCAGAACCAAAGCTTCGCATTGGTGTGGTCGGCCTGGGGACGTTCGTCGAGATCGCCCACATGCCGACGTACTTCGGCAGCCGCTACAGCCGCTTCATCGACGTGGCCGGCATCTGCAACGTCAACGCCGACCGCCTCAAGGAGTGGGGGCAGCGCTATAACATCGCCGGCCAGTACTCCAGCCTCGACGACATGCTCGCCAAGGGCAACCTCGACGCCGTGACGATCGTCACGCCCGACCACACGCACACGCCGATCGCCCTGAAGGCCCTCGATGTTGGCTGCGACGTGCTGGTCGAAAAGCCCCTGGCCATGAATGTCAAGGATTGCCACAAGATCCGCCAGGCCGCCCGCAAGCACGGGCGCCGCGTCATCACCGACTTCCACAAGGAAGAGGACCCCGCCCACCAGGAGGCCCGCAGCCGTGTCCGCAGCGGCCGCTACGGCGACCTGCAGTTCGGCTACGTCTGGATGCAGGATGCGATCACCGTGCCGGCCGGCGGGTTCTTCAAGACCGCCCTGGCCGCCCACTCCTCGCCGAACTGGTTCCTGGGCGTGCACTTCTACGACTGCGTGCGGTTCATCACGGGCCTGGACCCCTGGACGGTCAAGGCGACCGGCTACAAGCAGGTCCTCGGGCCGGAGAAGGGCATCAACACCTACGACGCCATCAAGGTCGACGTGATCATGAACAGCGGGGCGGCTGTCTCGTTCTACCTCTCGTGGAACCTGCCGGAGAACATCCCGTCGCTGACCCGCCAGGGGATCTACTTCCAGTTCACCAAGGGCGACACCTACATCGACACCCGCGACCGCGGCTTCTTCGAGTCGACCTACCCGGCCGGCTACAAGGCCGTCAACCCGATGTTCCTGCGCGACACGGAGCACGGCAAGGCCGGCTACGGCTGCGAGTCCATCGGCGAGGCATTGCGCGAGTTCCACGATCTGAAGGTTACCGCCCGGGCCGGCTACAAGCAGCTCGAGGAGCAGCATCCCAGCGCGCTCAACGGCTTCTACGCGACCCTGCTGGGCCAGGCGGTCGACGCCTCGCTGGCCCAGGGGACGCACCTGCAGGGCGGCCAGATCATCATCGGCAAGGAGGTCGACTGCAACGACCTGCTGCAGGAAGAGCTCGGCAACGACGCCCGCGAGTACCTCGTCAAGGTGGTCAAGTAGGACGAAGACACTCGTGGCCGCCGGTCTTTCGGCCATGGGCCACGCTGCATCGCAGTACGCGCGTGCCGCTGGTCAGGCCGGTGACGATCTAGGCCGCTGAACATCGGGGGACCAAGTGTACGAGCAGCTCGGAGGCAACAAGAGCATCTGTGGAATTGCCCTGAAGGTATCGCGCCCATGCCAGGAGATCGAAAGCTGGCGAGAATCTCGGATTCAACTCCGTCGATGTCTTCGAGCTCCACAACCGCCTTCGCGAAGTTGCTCTTCCGATTCGTCTGAAGTGCTGGTTCCTACAAGGCCTCGGCCTTTGCGAAAGGAAGCAAGTTCTCATGCGACCCCGGTTCTGCTCTTGTGGCGCAGTTGCAGGGTACCGACCGCTGCGGCGTAAGAGAGGGTAGATGAATCACGTTAACCATTGGTGTACATGTAGTTACGAATCAAGTCTTGGATGAACCGGGTCGGGCTAAGTCCGAAGAGGGGGAAATCCGTGAACCTTCCGCTACCTGGGCCGTACAATAGCATGTAAGCGCATGTAATGACCTCCTCCTGTAGAGCGAAGCCGCCCGAGTGCCCGGGCGGCTGTTTTTTTGACCCCCTACCCCGGTTTGGCCGGGGCGACCTTCGGGCCCACCCGCACGTAGCCGATGTCCGGCAGGTGATCCACGCCGGTCGCCGGTTCGATGGCCGGCTTGACGCTGGCCTTGTACGGCGGGTGCTTGGCAGCCAGCATGCTGCCGGCGCGGTAACGGAGCATCCACAGGGACGTCGGGTCGGCTTTGTCGAAGCGGACCGTGCCGGCGTCATCCTCGTAGGACTTCTGGAACCTGCCAGCCAGGTCGATGGCCTGGCGCATCCCGCCAGCCACGGCGAAGCGAGGCTGCTCGTAGACCACCCCCAGCAGCGTCAGGTACTCGATCATCTGCTCGCCCTGGCGGAAGGCCTTCAGCCGGACGCTCGGCACGATCGTGCCGTCCTTCTGCGCGTACAGCAGCGCCGTCTCGCTGCCCTGGCTCCAGTTGGCTGGCGTGGCGATCGAGCTCCAGGCCGCCAAGCCGCTGGCACCGCTCGCCCAGCACAGCAGCGACCAGGTCACCGGCTGGAGGTTCGCATCCGACGGGTGATTGGCCGCCCCGTACTGCGTGAAGACGCTCGGACCCCACAGGACCTGCTCGTCCTGCTTCATCCGGATCTTCTGGACCCCGCCGCCGCCAAGGCACTCCAGGTCGGCCACGCCCCAGAGCGTGTTGCGGCCCCACGGGCTGTACGAGAACGTCCGTGCGGACCCACATCTTGGCGTGCCCCTTGACCGGATCGACCGCCTGGTGCCACAGCAGCCCGTACCAGCGGAGGGCCCAGAAGTCCTGCAGGTCGCGCGGCTCGTCCATCACCCACGTCGAGATTGCCCGCTCCCAGCCCTGCTGCTTGTTGTAGACCTTGCCGTTCAGGAAGAACCAGAAGGCCGTGTCGTGCCAGCGCTTCGCATCCGCCATCTTCGCGAAGCCCACGAACGCCTCCTGCATCTTCGTCTTGTACTCCTGCGGGAAGGCATATTCCGGCCAGTAGGCCTTCTGGTAGTACTTGTAGTAGTCCAGCGGCCAGTTCTCGTTGAACGGCAGATAGAACAGGTCCAGCGGTTCGCCGCTGCGAGGCAGGTCCTTGAACGCCGTGCCGTCGAACAGCGGGCCGAACTGCTTGGCCCAACTCGTCCAGTCGACCTTCTCGTCCTTGACGGTCGGCTCGTAGTCCACCCGGCCGTTCCAGTGGTAGTACAGCCGCGTCAGGCACGTGCGGTGCTCGTGGGCGAGCTTGTAATAGCCGATCGTCTGCGGCGTCGGGCCGGCCGCGCCGTAGTCGTTCATCTCGGCCACGAAGGAGAGCTTGTTGGGCAGGGTGAAGTCCCATACGGTCAGTTCGACGGCCAGGTCCAGTGACTCACCCGCCGAGGTCAGCGTCAGCGTGCCCTTCTTGACGCCCGGCTGGGCCTCGTGCGGTACGTAGATCTCGCACAGCAGCGAGGCGTTGCTCTGGCCGGCGGCCTGGGGATCGTCCTTGGCTGGGATGGGCAGCGGGCCACGCAGCGGCACGACGACATCCGGCATGGACGCCACCGCGGCCGACGCCGGCGCGGAAGTCGGCGCGGATGCGGGCGCCGAGGCCCTTGCCCTGCGGCCGCCGCGACCCCCGCCACTGACCTCGACATAGTCGAAGCGGTTGACAGCCGGCTTGAGCGAACCATCGGCGAAGGTGAGCTTGGCGGTCACACCGTCGGACTTGCCTTCGAGGTTGACCTGGAAGCAGACGGCCTCGTTGCGGGCGGCCTGCAGGCGGATCAGCTTTTGTTTGGCTGACCAGAGGTGATTGCCGCCCTTGTAGCCAGCCGGGTGCTCGGGCAGCATCCGGCCGCTGTGGGCCTCGACCTTGTCGAGCATGTCCAGCACGGCCACCTTGAGACCGCCCACCTCCGGCAGATCGGTGCTCGGGGCGAACGGCTCGATATCGGCCTTGTCGAACGGGAAGACCGCCGGGATGGCCGAGACCTTGATCTTCTCCTCGAAGGCCTCCCCGACATTCCCGGCGCTGTCCACGGGACTGATCGCCACACCCACCAGCTCGCCAGCCGCCAGCCCCAGGTCCTGGATATGCATGCGGACCTCTTGCCCGGGCTCTCCCGCCATGGGCACGAGGTATCGCGGCATCTCGGCGGTCCGCTCGCCGACCGTGTAGGACACGTTGAAGCCGAGCGTCCGCCCGCCGCCCCGGTCAGCCGGGGTCTTCCACGTGACCAGCGCCTCGCCAGCCGGGAAGCCCTCGGTCTTGACGCTGACCCCCTTGACCGGCTCGGGCGCCTGGTGGTCCTCGCCGCCGACCCAAACCTCCAGATAGGGCGCGTACTGCTTCTGCTCGTGGCTGTTGAAATAGCGGTTGGGGTAGAGGTTGTAGGTGAACTTGCCGGCGTCATGGGACCACGTGCAGCCGACGTCGTCGTTGAGCGCGAAGCCGTGGCTCAGACCCGCAGCGCGGGCGGCGACCACGTCGGGATCGACTGCGACCACCTGCCACCCCTTGTCATCCGGCGGGGTGGCGTCGGCGAACTTCCAGATGGTATTGCCCCGGCCCATCACGGCATCCATATACGCGCTGCCGGGATAGGCCCAGTTGCCCTTGCCCAGGGCCGGCGAGGCGTAGCACGCGCTGCCCTGCTGCGGCGCGTTGTCAGCCGTACCCTCCACCCAGGACGTGGCGACGGTAGAGACGCTGACCCGAAGGGCCGGCTCGTTGGGCGTGGTCGTGTGCAGGTGCAGCAGCGCCCCGGTCACGATCTTGCCCTTGAGCGCAGCCGCGTCGATATCGATCAGGGCATATTCCTTCCGGCTCTTGAGCTTGAACCTGGAGCCGCCGCCGTTGTTGATCTCGGCCTCGCCGCCCTCGGCGCCTAGCCCGGTGTCGCGAGTGACGGAGATCTTGATCGGCTCGCCCTTGGGCGGCCAGACGGGTTCGACCGCCACCGTCGGATCGGTTGCGGCAAGGGCGGGTTGCACAGTGGCCGGCATCGACAGGAAGGTAACGACGACAAGGCCGATCAGGGTCATAGGCAGCGGTCTCATAGCGCTTCGCAGCTCCCGGGTACGGAGGATGGCCCGTCGCGGCGCCGCCCGCTCCACGCTGCGGGCCCGTCACGCTCCGCGAGGGTTCGCCGGACCGATCAAATTCGGCATCAGCCGACGGTCTTCTTGTACCCGCAAGGGCGGCGGGGTGCAAACGACGAACAGAAGAGCGTCTGCGCGAGGGGACCGACCCAGGCCCGAAGGGCCGAGATAGTGTCCAGGCCGGGAAGACGCTTGCACTTGACCACGTCTGATTCACTGGGCCACGGGCAGCTGGTCCGAACCCATGGCCACGCAGTCACTGCAGTTTGCTGATGAACCTCGCAATCGTCCGCCGCCACTCGTCCATGTGGCGGACGGCCTCCGGCAGACCCTGGCCGGTCTGCAGGGCCTTGGCGCCCTCGGCGGAATTCCCGTATGGCAGGAACTCCGGGATGTGCTTGGGCAGCGAGGCCAGGAAGGCCTTCGCCTCAGCCACCACATCGGCATGCTTATGCGCTTGGCGGCTGCGTCGATCGCCCTCTCCAGCCTGCACAGGTAGGCGTAGTCGTTGATCCCCTCGCAGATCTGCAGGTATGCCGACTGCTGCAGCATCCCGCCGGGGTACTTGTCCTCCGGCGCGTGTACGGCGCCAGGCCATCCAGCTCCGTGAACGGGTTGTACCACTCGCGCCCCGGGTAGCCGCCGACCGCGCGGTCCTCCGGCCAGCAGAAGTTCCACTCCCACCGCCCGGCCGCCCGGGCCCGCCACACGTAGAAGCCCCACGAGAAGCGGTCCTTGCCGCTGTTGTAGAGCCACAGCCGCTTGCCCGGCGTGTTCAGCGTCCGATGCATGATGCCGGCCGACTTGTCCCAGGCGTGCAGGGACAGGATGTCGAAGTGGTCGACCAGCGCCGTGTAGTCCTTGCCGTCGTTCTCGTCACGCATCGGCGAGACGTAGAGCGTCAGGCCCTGCACCTGCCGCAACAGGTTGGAGTAGCGGATCGTGTCCAGCAGGTTGCGGTTCCACGGGTTGGGCACCTCGCGAGGCTCGTCGACGACCTCAAGGGCCACCGGCACACCCACCTTGTCGAGGAACTGGCGGTACTGCCGGCAGGCGTCCAGGTAATAGGGCGCGAACGCCAGGTGGTGCAGCTCGCTGCCCGGCTCGCGGTCGACCTTGATGCCCAGGTCCGGCAGCAGACGGCCAACCTGGCGGCCCACCTGCAGCCACACCGCCAGCATCGCCTGCTCCGGCGTCTGCGCCATGCCCACCTCGCGGGCCAGTTCATAGCGGGTCGCGTCCATCCGCAGCTGCACCTTGTCGCGACCCTCCAGGCCGACGACCTTCGGCACGTCCACCTCGGCCGCGGTAAAGCCGATCCGCCGCATCCACTCGAACTCCTCCTTGAGCCGCTGCCGCTCCTTGCCAGCCGCAAAGGGCGGCCAGTTCCGTTCGTTCCGGAAGTACATCCCGAACGAAACCGGCAGCGCCGCCTCGAGTTGGAACGGATAGACCTCCAGGCTTACTGGCACGTCGACCGGCTTGCCCTTTCCCGGCTGGAACGTGAAGGTCCCCTTGTACTGCCCCGGCGGGGCATCGGCCGGCACCTGCATCCACAGCCAGAAGCACTGCGTCACCCCGGTCTCGACCTGGAGCGTCAGCGACGGCAGCAGCGCCATCTCGCCGAAGCTCCTGCCGTCAAAACGGTAGTTGCGGAAGTAGCCCTGGATGCTGGCCGCGGGGATCGTGGCTGGCCCTTCCAGGTCCGACACCCGCAGCTGGCACCGCCCCAGGTCGACCAGCGGCATCACCGCCAGCCGCAGGACCATGCGCTGGCCCGGGGCAGCCGCGGCGTCGATGCAGGGCTTGCCCGGCTGCTCCGGCGGCTCGGTCCAGGGCATCACGTCCCGCCACGGCTCGGGCACGAACAGCACCAGCGGCGGGTCGTCCGGGCGCCGCTGCAAGGTCTTCGGCGCGGGGATGGCGAGGGTCCGCTCGAACGCCTCGATGCGGGTCCGCTCGATCCTGATTGCCATCTCGTCGAACGCCGTCTGCCGGTCCGCCGAAAGCAGGACCAGGGCGCCGACGAAGTGATTGCGGGCCGTCAGCCGGATCTTCCCGTCCTTCGCGGTCACCGTCGTTTGCACGCACGGGTACATCCGGCTGATGTAGTCCTGCCAGAGGGCGTGCGGCCGGGCGGAATACTGTGTCCAGAGGAAGCGGTAGATGTAGTTCTCACCGGCCAGGTCCTCGGCCGAGGGCCGCTCGTCGCACAGCACCCGGTCGTTGATCTTCAGCAGGTAGCGATTGTCCTTCAGGCCGCAGCGGATCACCTTGCCTGCCGCCAGCCAGACTCGGTACTCCCCCGCGGGGACCGCCGCCTCGAACTCGATCGACTCGCTCTCGGGCGACCAGACGAACGTACCGGCCAGCGGATCGGGCCAGCCCTCGCCCGCGGCGACCAGACTCTTCGATGACATGAGCCGACCGGCGTGGCCTACCTCGGCGGCTTCGCCCCCCTCCCCCGGCTGGGGGCAGACGGTCCTAAAGCCGGCCATCGCGTCAGCCGCCTTGCCGAACTTGAAGGCGATCGCGCCGTCGGGCAGGTCGACCTTCATCTTCGGCTTGGCGGCGTCTTCCTGCATCAGGCGGAGGTTGTCGATCCAGAACACGGCATCGCGATCGGGCCTGGCGCTGACGAAGATCCTGACCTTGGTCAGGGCATTCAGATCCACGCGGTCCTTGGGCGTCAGCTGCTTCTGGTCCCACTCCTGCTTGCCGTTGCGGATGGGCCGGGCGATGCGGTACAGTAGCGTCTGCCGGCCCGCATGCGTCTGGACCTTCTCGAAGGTGCACCGGGTATGGTAGTCGCCGCTCTCGCTGGCGGCATCCCAGAGTTCGAAGTGGACGGTGTAGGGCTCGTCGTCCAGGGTGCAGACATCCATGGCGAAGTAGTCGAAATCGCCCCAGTCCTTGATCGTGTCGGGTTCCAGGAAGAACACGCCGGTCTTGCCCTTCGGGATCGTCAGGCGGGCGCAGTGCTTGCCCTCGGTCACGCCGTTGTCCAGGACGGTGATGATGTCGATGTGCTCGCTGCCCTTGAGCAGCCCGGGGATGGGCGAGCCGTCCGAGCCCTCTTCGAACCCGTAGAGCAGCCGGACCTGCGTGCGGTCCGCCGCCTGCCCTGCCCCCGCCCACGCACAGACCATCGCCGCCACGACGCACAGCCGGACCAACCGCCCCATGGTTCGCCTCCTGCCCTCGAAGAGGGCACCCCCCTCTCTACCGCCGGGCAGGAGCGGTGGCAAGTGCAACCGGACGCACCGGGTCATGCAGACACGTGGCAGAACCCGCGCGTGAGCACGCTGCGGCCGCCTGTCATCCGAAGCCCATGCCGTAGGCGAGGCCGGTGCTGTCTTCCGAAGCCCCTCCTGTGCGCTCCAGGGGTAGAATCGTTGGCGGGGCCTCAGGGGGTTCGGAATGACACGCCGTCACCGTGCCGCTGAGGTCACCCTATTCCGCGGAATCTGCCATGCGTACCGGCTCACTGCGGCCAGTAGTCCACTAGGGTCAGCAGGTCGATAACGTCGACCGAACCGTCGCCGTTGAAGTCGCAGAGCGGGTCGTATGCCCGATCCACCCCGCAGGTGGCGCCGAAGCTATCCACGAAGATCAGCAGGTCGATCACGTCCACCCCGCCGTCCCCGTTGATGTCACCCGGCACGGCTGGGACCATGTCGCTGACCACCAGTTTCGGCCGTAGCGTCGCATTCGTCGTATCGGACGTGTAGAAACGGTCCTGGTTGTGCAGGTTCTCATCCGTACACTTGACCAGCCATCCGTAATTGGTCGACGGCACCGCCAGCCACGCCTGCACGCGGGCCATCACGTCGAACGGATACCACACACCCGCTGTGGCCTGCTTCGGGCTGGTAGCGTCGGGTGTAGCCGCAACGTCCCCGCCCGCGGTGGTCCAGTTCGTGCCCGTCTTGGCGATGTTCCAGGTGGTCTGCGCGTCCGTCCAGTCGCGGGTCAGCGGGTAGACGCCGTAGAAGCCGGTGCTGCCTTTGACGTATGCCGTGTCATAGCTGTACAGGCAGAGCGTGGCGCCGGTCAGCTGCGTGACCGCCGGGATGCTCGAGACGTTGAACTTCACGAGGCCGCGCTGGAGGGACAAGCTTCCTCCGGTGTCATAGAACCCAGCCACCGTCATCCGATCGAGCGCGCCGTAGTTGGTCGTCGGACTGCCGCCGTAGATGTACGAGTCCTTCGCCCCGGCATAGCCGTTCAGCCCCACCTGCAGGGTCTTCGTGCCCAGCACCGACGACGTGGCTGGCGCACAGTTCGACACCTCCGAAACGTTGCCGCTGACGTTGGCGGCCTTCATGCAGAAGTAATACTGCGTGCCAGCTGACAGACCCGTGGCCGTGAATGCCTCCGCCGAGCCCGGCGCCTTCGGCGCGGGAACACCCGTCACCCGCGTGGCCGCCGCGAAGTTGGCCGCCGTAATCGGGCTCGTGCTGTAGCGGATGTCGTACGACCCGCAGGTATACGGCCCGCCGCCGTTGTAGCCGTAGTCAGCCGGGGCCGTCCAGGCCAGGTCCACCCCGCCGGATGGCGAGGGCTTGCCCACCAGGTTGCCGATCCAGTTCGGTGCGACGGTGTCCGGCGGGAGCGTTGTAGCCGAAAGCATGTTCGACAGGGCCGAGATGTGGCCCGCCGGGTCCTGCACCTTGATCGCGAAGTAGTACGTCGTGCTGCCCTGCAGTGGGGCGACGGTGAATGTCTCCGTCCCGCCGGATGGCTGGGGGAATGGCAGCCCGCTGACCTGCGTAGCTGCGGCCCAATTGGCATCGGTGATCGGGCTCGTGGAGTAGCGCAGGTCGTAGGCCGCGGCCTGCCCCGTCGTGCCGTCGTCACCGGTGGCTGTCCAGTTGAGGGTCACGCCCACCGGCGTCAGCGCACCGACCCGCAGGTCCGTGACCGCGGCCGGCGGGGTGTCCGGCCCGACCGGGACGTTCGTGTTGATGACCAGAAGCACCTGGGTATACCAGGCCGTGCCATAGAGCGTGCCGGTATCGCCCGTGAAGACGATGTTGTTGCCGGTATCGGGCGAGCAGGAGACCCCGGCTGCCAGCATGCCGAACCGCCCCGTCGCCGGGTCGCGGGTCGTCCAGGAGATCCGGCTGCCGATGTAGTAGATCGTCTGGTAGAAGACGATCGTATTGCTGCGGTGGAAGATCAGCTGGCCGATCAACTGGTTGCTGGGGATTATCTGGTTCTCCTGCCAGGTGAGCGCCCCGGTGGCAAGGTTCCGCTGGAAGATGCCGACCAGGCCGTAGGTCGTCGGGAAGGAGAGGATGCCCGGCATCACGTACAGGTACCTGCCGTCGTAGGACACGCCCACGCACCGGTTGTCCAGCAACCCCAGGGGCGTCAGGTCGTAGGACCCCTTGTACGTCAGGCTACCGTCGCCATTGATCCCCGCGTAGCCGATCTTGCTGCCGGTCATGCAGTACAGAAACTTGTGATCGGCGGTGACCGCCCAGCCATTGGCGAACACGGGGCTCATCCCGGTGCCGACGCACTTCCGCGTGCCGATCGACGGGACTCCGGTGACCGAGTCGATCACCACCTCGTAGACCGTGTTGTCGTACGCGGAGAACAGCCACGGGCGGTACGGGTCGCCGCTGTCGGCGATGTAGCCCAGGCTGCAGGGCACCACGCCCAGCAGCGTGAACGCCCCGGTCGTCGCGTCCACGCGGTAATACACGATCCCCTTGCTGCCGCTATTATCACCCGAGTGCGACATGAAGCAGCAGAAGTAGACGATGTCCTGCGGGCCCATGTAGGTCGTGGCCATGATCTCGCCGGTGGTGCTGCCGGCGTCGGTGGACAGGCGGACGGAGTTGAGATAGGTCAGGGTCCCATTCGTCGTATTGCGGCGCAGCGAGTAGGCCCACCCGCCGTTGTAGTCGACATTGAAGGCCCAGGTGTCGTTGACGTAGATGGAGTAGACCATGTTCAGGTCCATGGGGCTGCCGTTGGTGAAGGTCTGAAGGACCTGGAAGTTCGGATCGGTGGCCCAGGCTGTTGTCCCGGCCGCCAGAGCGATGGCCAGCCCCAGGAACGTACGGTATGCGCACGATCTCGCCAGCATGCCCTTCTCCTCCTTGCCTGTGAACCCGGAGTTTACCACAAACCGGGTGCCATTGACACCTTTTCCGGCAAGACGAGGCGGCTACTAACAACGGATGTCAGCGGGAAGGGCGAATTCGATGGCAACGTCTCGACAGGCAGGCGCCAGCCGGATAAGTATTATCTCCTCGCGGGACACCAGAAGGCGGTAACACCGTCAAACCAGGCCCTGCCCCGCGGGATACGGGCGCGGCACACGAGGCGCGGCCAGCCACAACGGCTGCGGCTGGACCTGCCGAATGTCCGATAAAGTTCTGTGGCGACAGACTCGACCATCTTTGTCCGCCTTGGGGAAGGCTGACTGATGCCGGCATATGAAACGCGACACACAGACGTTCGTAGATCGACGAGGCGCGGCGGCTGGGCAACCGGCCCGGTAGTGGCCGCAGCACTGCTGGGAGTGACACTGGCCACGACTGCGTCCGGCCTGGAGAACGCCGTCGCCAACGCCCCGGCCTCGGCCTCCGAGCCAGCCGCAATCGTCGTGCCCGGTGACGTCCGCTACTGCAGCCAGCAATCGATCCTCATCCGATACCGCTGGACGGGTCCCTCTCCCAAGGGCGTCCAAATGTGGATCAGCCTGGATGGCACGCAGTGGCTGCCGTGGGCCTGGTCGAACTCGCCAGCCGAGGGCTTCACCTTCACCCCACCCCGACAGGCTAAGGTCCTGATCGCCCTGGCCCCAGCCGCCGAGCAGGCCGCCATCCTGCCGGACAGCGGCTACCAGTCGCTGGCCATCGTCTTCGACTGGGACAAGCCCCTGCTGCGGCTGATCTCCTCGCAGCTGCTAACGACCGCCGGCGGCACGTCCCTGCGACTCTCCTGGGCGGCATACGACGAGAACCTCGGCGAGCGGCCGATCAGCCTGCACTGGCGCCACGCAGCTGGCGAGCCCTGGCAGCAGGCCGCAACCGACCTGCCCAACAGCGGGGCGTTCGACTGGCCAATCCCCTTGCCCCTCACCGGCAAGGGCTTCGAGGTCAGCCTGCGGGCCACGGACCTGGCGGGCAACACCGCCGAAGCAGTCCTATCGGTCCCCGCAAAGGCAGGCGAAGCCCCCGCCAGAAACCCGGCGGCAACCGCATCCGCTTCAAACGCGGCCGTCGCCGCGACCTCGCGTCCGGTAGACCCGGGGGCGCCGACGCTCGGGGCCGCCGAAGCCGAACGCCTCTGCCTGCTTGCCCAGCTGCGAATGGCCCAGAACGAGTTCGGCGCGGCCGAGGACCTCTTCCGCGAGGCCATCCAGAGCGACCCGACGTGCTACGCGGCCCGGCTGAACCTGGGGATCCTCCTGCAGCGCCGAGGCCGCCATGCCGAGGCCATCGGCGAGTACCAGGCCGTGCTGGCCTTGAAGCCGGACAACGTCACGGCCTGGCGGAACCTGGCCCTGGCGTACATGTCCATCAAGGACAATCCCAAGGCGCGGATCACGCTGCAGAAGCTGCTGGCCGTCGAGCCGAACAATCCTCAGACCTGGATCGACCTTGGGGACGTGGAGATGCTCATGGGGCGGCCCGAGACTGCGAGGAAGTTCTGGGAGGAGGCCCAGTCCGTAAGCAAGCCCAACTCCGAGACCGCCGCCCGTGCCGCCAAGCGCCTTCGCGCCTATGCGCGGACAAAGTAGCCTTGCATCTGATATTATCTTGCGGCATACCTTCCCGCAATATAGAATCGTAAATGTCGCTGGAGGCGTAAGCCCCCAGGCGGCCATCCGTCGGATGTCGGTCTAGACTGGCTGACATCGGGAGCATGTCCACTCATCCGTTTTGCATGCGACCGAGGCACGGCTCGGGCAACACTCGCGAGAGTGTTTCTCGCGGTGGTTCGGGCCAGGGGAGTCCTGTGGAGGGCAACACCGATGCGTGCAATTCCAGGAACACTTGTCATAACGCTGGGGATCAGTGTGGCGACACTGCTCTTGACGGGCGCGCCGGGCCAGGCGTCGATCGTGCTTGGACCTCCCTCGGCCGAAAGGGCGACACTTATCTATGACCCGACGACCGGGGATATGCAGATCGATCCCAACGGGAACAAGGTGAGAGGGTTCTCGCTGAAAAGCGCAGCCCCCTTCTTCGTGGCGGAAGCGGCCCTGCCGCCAAATGCCTCCTCCGTCGTTAACACAGACAGCCTCAAGTGGTGGTGCCTCCCCGACATGTACTGGGGCGCCGGCTTCGGGACCGTGTGGGACTATGGCAACATCGCGCCATCCGGCCTGAGCCAGGACGCCTTCCTGGCGGCCCTGAACAACGGGAACACGTACTGGCTCCCAGCCACCTCGCCCTCCGCCAGCGACTACAATCTGGCCTTCGTGCCGGAACCAACCAGCCTGCTGGGAATGTGCGTCTTTGGCGCGATAGTCATGGGCCGGCGAAGGACACGGACCGGCGACAAGGTCGCCGCTCGCGTTTGACGACAGTCTGCCCCACAAAGCGCCCGACAAAGACATACCCCCGGGGAGCCGCTGTGCGCGGTCGCCCGGCCTTCAAGCACCTCAGCCTGACACCCGGGGGATATAGCGCCACAAGGTAACGGATTGCCGGCTGGCGGGGACTCATCCCGACGAGTGTCACCGACCGATAAATTCCCTGGTTGACGAATAGGATTACTTTTCCGGGCAGGCTTGCGACTTGGGCCTTGCCTCCGGGCCAGACCATATATATTGTGGGTTTCACCTGAGAAGCACGTTACATCGGCTTCTCGTTGGCCATTTGATGAGCGGCGGGTTATAGTTATCGCTCCGGGCAACAGTTACCCCTCAGCGGTCAACGGGTAACGGCCGGCAGCGGCCCTGGCGGCGGAGCACGAGAGGGCACAGGCTGCGGCGGATCGGAGGCAGCCCCGCAAGACCCGTGGCAACCAGGCATGTGAGTAATCGAGCATGATGCTCAAGAAATTGTCGGTACAAGGCTTCAAGAGCTTCGCGGATAAGACCGAGTTCGAGTTCGACCGGGGCGTGACCTGTATCGTCGGGCCCAACGGCTGCGGCAAGAGCAACGTCGTCGACGCCATCAAATGGGTCCTCGGCGAGCAGTCAGCCAAGAGCCTCCGCGGCTCGCAGATGCAGGACGTCATCTTCAATGGCTCCGGCACCCGCAAGGGCTCGGGCATGGCCCAGGTCGACCTCACCTTCGACAACGCCGACCGCAAACTCTCGGTCGACGCCGAGGAGGTCACCGTCACCCGTCGCCTCTTCCGCGACGGCACCAGCGAATACGTCGTCAACAACCACGACGTCCGGCTCAAGGACATCCGCGAGATGTTCATGGACACCGGCGTCGGTTTCGACGCCTACTCCATCATCGAGCAGGGCCGCATCGAGGCGCTCCTGCAGGCCAACCCCCTGGAGCGCCGGCGAGCTGTTCGACGAGGCCGCCGGCATCAGCAAGTACCGCCAGCGCGTCAAGGAGGCCCTCCGCAAACTCGAACGAACCGACCAGAACCTCCTCCGCGTCAACGACATCCTCGAGGAACTCGCCAGGCGCCTGCGGAGCGTGAAGGTCCAGGCCGGCCGGGCGAAGTCCTGGCAGGAATACACGGTCCGGCTGAAGGAGCTGCGGTCGCTGTACGTGCTCAACGAATATCGCAAGTACTCGACCGAACTCGAGCGGCGCAGGAAGGACCTCAAGATCGCCCGCGAGCGGTCGATGGGCGTGCACAGCCAGATCGCCGCGCACGACGCCGACGCCGCGACCATCGACGCCAGCATCGTCCAACTCGACTCGCAAATCAGCGCCGTCGAAAGCGACCTGCAGATCGCAGCCAGCACGGTCAATACCCAGCGCGAACGCATCAGCCAGACCCACCGCCGCATGCAGGAGAGCCAGGAAACCCTGGGCAATGCCCGGCTGACGGCGCGGGCGGCGCAGGCGCAGCGCCAAGCGCTCGCCGAAAAGGTCGTCGCCCAGCAGCAGCACCTGGACGAACTGGACCAGGAATCAACCGGGATGAAGTCCCGGATCGACGAGATGCAGGCCGAGGACCGCAGCGCAGCCGAGGCGATCAGCAATATCGCCCACCGAGTGGAATCGGCCAAGAGCCAGGTGCTCGACCTGGTGCGGCAGATCAGCCATCTCCGCAGCGAGCAGGCGCAGGGCGAGGACCGGGCGCGGTCGCTTCGCGCAGCGGGGGCGCCTGGCGGACCGGCTCACCGACGCCCGTCACCAGGCGGAATCCATCCGTCAACGCTGCGGAACCATCGAGCAGCAGCTCCAGGACCTCCAGGCGCGGCAGGCCCAAGGTCAGGCCCGCCTCAAGGACCTGCAGGACCAGTGCGAGTCGCTGGACCAGCGCAAGGCCGAACTCACCAGCGACCTGGGCGAACTCAAGGAACGCCGCAGCGGCCTTCTCAGCCGGCTGCAACTGCTGGAGGAACTCAACCGCCGCTACGAGGGCATCAGCCCCGCCGTCCGGACCCTCCTGGCCGACCGCGACAACGCCATTCGCGCGGGTACCGCTACCAACATCCGCGGCGTGCTCGGCGAACTCATCGAGGCCGACCTCGAGGACGCCGGCTGGATCGAGGGCGCGCTCGCCGGGCTCGACCAGGTGATCCTGGTCGACAGCCGCGAAGGCATCCTCTCCCAGGCCCGGGCCTACACGAACCTCCAGGGCAAGGTACAGATCCTCGCGCTCGACAGCATCCGGCCCGACGGCATCGCCGAGGTGGCCGTGGACGGCGAGCCCGGCTTTGTCGGCTGGGCGGCCGGGCGCGTCCGCTGCGAACGTCCGCTACCAGCCGGCGGTCCAGTGGGCGCTGGGGCGGATCGGCCTTACTGAGACGCTCACGGATGCGATCCGCCTGGCGGAGAAGTGCCCGCGGGGGTACCGGTTCATCAGTCGCGACGGCCAGATCGTCAACGCAGCCGGCACGCTGGCCCTGGGCAAGGGCAAGGCCGGCACGGGCCTGATCAGCCGGCGAAGCGAGCTGCGGCAGATCAACGTGGACCTGCGGGCCCTGGATGCGCAGATCGCCGAGCGCCAGGACGTGCTCAAGGCGACCAGCGCGGAGTTCGAGGCCCTGCTGGAGCAGTCGGACGACCTACGGCAGAGCCTGCAGGAACTCCAGAAGACCACGGTCCAGGACGAGTCGCAGATGCGGGCCGAACAGCAGAACCTCCAGCGCCTGACCCAGGAGGAACAGCTGCTCCAAGGCGAGATGAACATGCTGGACGAGCAGGTCCGCCAGGCCGCCGCCCGGGCCGCCGCCGCTGCCGAGCGGGTCAAGGGCCTGGAGGCCCAGCAGGCGCAGGTCCAACAGACCATCGATGCCTCGCATGACGAGCACCAGCAGGCGCAGGCCGCGCGGGCAGCCGTGCAGGAGCGGCTCACCGAGGTACGCGTCGCAGCCGGCAAGCTCGCCGAGAAGCGGGCCGGCGTGATGGCCTCGCTCCACCAGACGCAGCGGGACGTCGACCGCGCCGCCCAGGAGCACGCCAAGGCGGCCAATGCCGTGGAACTGGCCGGCCAGAGGCTCCTCGACGCCGAGCGCACGCTGCTGGATGCGCAGCAGCACCTCGCGTACGGCTGCCAGAAGAAGGAGACGCTGCAGCGCGAGGCCCTGGACCTCCGCAGGCAGCGGTCGGAGTACCGGGCCGAACTGGAGAAGCTGCAGGAGGCGCTCAAGGCCCTGCGGCAGCAGTACGAGGCCGAGGAGGCGCGGTTCCGCGAGCAGGAACTGGCCGTCAGTCAGCTGCAGCTACGGATCGAAACGCTCGTGCAGCGGACGAAGGAAGAGCTGCAGATCGATCTTGCCGGCGTTGCCGGCAAGAGCAGTGGAGCAGGTGAGCAGGAGAGCAGTAGAGGGGAAACGGCGGACGGCACGGCTGCACAGGAGCAACAGCAGGACAGCCGCGAAGAGGCACAAGAATCGCAAGAGCAACAACCGCAGCCCGCCGAGATCGACTGGGCCGCGGTCGAGGCCGAGATCGCCGACCTGCGGGGCAAGATCGACCGCCTGGGCAGCGTCAACCTCGAAGCCATCAACGAGATGTCGGAACTCGAGGAGCGGCTGGGCTTCCTGACCGCCCAGCAGAAGGATCTCGCCGACAGCAAGCAGCAGCTGGAAGAACTGATCGCCAAACTGAACGAGGAGTCCAAGCGGCGGTTCATCGAGGCCTTCGAACTGGTGCGGACGCACTTCCAGGAGCTCTTCCGCAAGCTCTTCGGCGGCGGCAAGGCCGACCTGGTGCTCACCAATCCCGAGGACGTCCTCGAAAGCGGCGTGGACATCCTGGCCCGCCCGCCCGGCAAGGAACTCCAGTCCATCAGCCTGCTGTCCGGTGGCGAAAAGTCCCTGACAGCCATGAGCCTGGTGATGGCGGTCTTCCGCAGTAAGCCCAGCCCCTTCACAATCCTGGACGAGGCCGACGCCGCGCTGGACGAGGCCAACAACGACCGCTACACCCGGCTGCTGCGCGAATTCCTGGTCTACTCCCAGTTCATCGTCATTACGCACAGCAAGCGGACGATGGGCGTAGCCGACGTGCTCTACGGCGTAACGATGCAGGAGGCCGGCGTCAGCAAGCGGGTGGCCGTCCGCTTCAGCGACGCCAGTGCCGCCCAGCAGCCGGTCTCGAACGTGGCGTAGGACGACGTTCCGTGGTCGGTTGTCAGTCGCAGGTAGTGGGGAAACCACGGAGGCACGGAGACACGGAGAACGGCCGAGCTTGGGTGCCACGGACCTGTGAACGCGGCTCTCAGGCCGCCCCACCGGCCAGCCGTGCTGCTCCGATGGCTGGAAACCGCGCGTAGTCTGTAGGGCGGGCCATCTGCCCACAAAGGCCGCTGCCGTTCGTCCCGGAGGGACGGTATGACTCTAGCCCCGGCTTTCAAGCCGGGGACGCAAGTGACCACGGCACTCAAGGTTTCTTTTCTTGTTGTTGAGTCCCGCCAGGGACGACTGAAGCGATGCCGGGAGGCGTCCCGCAGAACGGTGGCGATATGACGACCCCGTTTCCCCCGCATACCGATCTCGACTCCACCGGCCGGCTCGCCGGGGATTTGCCCTGCATCCGCTGCGGCTACAACCTCAAGACGCTATTGCCGGATGGAATCTGCCCGGAGTGTGGCCTGTCGATCGACCAATCGATCCGCCGCGGTCTCCTGCGGTACAGCGACCCGCAGTGGGTCGCACGGATCGCTGCCGGAATGCGATGGGTCGTCTCAGGGCTCGTGTGCGCGTTCATTGTCGGCTGCCTGGGCGAGATTATGCGGCCCTTCGATCTTATACCAGCCATAGGCCTCCTGGGAGTCTTTCTCGTCGGGTTCTGGAGGTTCACGTCGCCGGAACCGGACAAGACGCAAGCGGAGCCGCTGTCCAGCATGAGGCGTATCGCACGCGTCGGGAGCATCGGGGGACTCCTTCTCGTACCGTTCAGCAGCATATCAGGGGTGACCTTGGTTCACGTCGGCTCGAAGATCTCGCTTTCCCCAGGCGGGCTCGGTCTGACTGCGGGCTGGCTGCTAATCCTCGCCTATGCTGGCCGCTTGGCAAAGCGGCTGCCTGATCCGCGGCTTGCGAAGGACACAAGGGTCGTCACCCATGGGCTTGGGATCTGTCTCCCCGTAGCGTTGGTCGTCGATTCCCTACGGCGGCTGTTGCCGGGCAGCAGCACACCCATCAATGGGCTGCTCGCGACCATCCCGATCCTGCTTGCTGCGCCAGGCATGATTCTGGGCTTGTGGTCGATAAAGCTCGTCTTGGACTATCGCCGCCAATTCAGATACGCTGCCGAAGAGGCCAGGGGACATAGCCAGTTAACGAGCCCGGAGCGCACCGCCAGATCTTGACGCAGGAGAACACCCATGGAAATGACCCCGGGGACAGGAAGTATCCCCTTCGACGACGCCGGCCGGATCGCACTGGACGTGGCGTGCATCCGCTGCGGCTACAACCTGCGGACCCTGGACCCAAACAAGCAGTGCCCGGAGTGCGGCACGGCCATCGGGCGGTCGCTGCAGGGCGACTTCCTGCAGTTTCGCGACCCGGACTGGGTCGAGTCGCTGGCCAGCGGCATGAACTGGATTGTCTGGGGAATCGTCTGGCGCGTCGTGCTGAGCATCGCGGGCTTCGCGCTGTTGTTTCTCATGGCCGCAGGCGTGGGCAGCCCGAAACTACTGAGCTCGCTTCTGCCGATCATGGGCCAGGTGGTCGGCTTCGTCGGATACTGGAAGGTGACGGCCCCCGAGCCGGCCAACCAGGAGAAGGAAGGCGAGTGGAACGCCAGGAAGGTCGCCAGGTTCGGGGCGATCGTGCAGGTGGTCGGCGACCCGCTGATCGAAGCGCTGCAGCAGTTTCTCGGCGGTATTCCCATGCTGCCCGTCCTGCTGCAGATCGGGCTGTGGATCGTCAACATGGTGGGCTACTTCGCGATCATGATCTATGCCCGCCGGATGGCCCTGCGAATCCCGGATGAGAAGCTCGCCCGGCATACGCGGATCGTGATGTGGGGGCTGACCATCCCGCTGGTCAACGCGATCTTCGGCATCTGGGCCATGAGACTGATCGGCCAGTACCGCAAGCAGGCTGAGGGAGGCCGCCCGCCAGGCCCGGGCGACCTGGGCCGCTGGACCGGCGGGGGATATACCGGCGGAAACTGCGTAGGCGGACCGGCAGCTGGTCAGCCGATCACCGGCGGGCCAAGCGCAACAGCCGCCGCCAGCAGTGCCACAGACTGGCCGCCGCGGCACTCCGATCGTAACTGCGGGGGCATTTCGCGGCGACGAGTCTTGCGGTACAATCCCCCCGGACATCCCGGCGCAGGGAACGCGCCGGGCACGCTACTCAACGGCGCGGATGACCGGCATGTTCCGAACACGCTTCTGGATGCTGCTGGCGGCGGCGGGGCTCACCATCGGGCCGCTGCTGGCGACGGCGGGCTACGGCCTGTACCTGCGCAGCGGGATGTACTCCAATGCGCTGGCGCAGCGGGCCTCGAAATTCATGCGCTGCCCCGTGCAGATCGGCGGCGTGGTGCCCATGGGTCTGTCCAGCCGCGCCCTCCGCGACGTATCCCTCTGGCTGCCAGGCGAGTTCTCCCCGATCTTCACGTGCAAGACGGCCATCATTCGGCTGACCGATTCCAACAGCGTCGAAGTGGTCCTGCGCGACGGGCGGATCGAGCCCCACCTGCACGAGTGCAACCAGGAGACGCTGAAGCGGCTGCTGACCATGGCACTGGCGCATGACTTCCGCCGCGCCCACCTGCGGATCATCCGCCTGGAGAACATGGAACTCATCGCTCGCTGCGGCAAGGCCACCATCTGGGCCCGCGGAGCCAGCGGCCAGGTGGACCTCTCGGGCCCGACCGGACGGGCGGACCTCTCCTGCGACGGTCTCAACGGCGTGCCAGCCGGCGAGCCGGTCCGCATCCACTGCGACTTCGAGCCCGGCGACAAACCCCTCGTGCGGGAACTTAGCCTGTCGGTGCAGCGCCTCGGACTGGAGGCGTTCGCGGCTTGCAGGGGACAGCAGACAGCCGGGTCGCGGGTCGCGGGTCGCGGGTCGAAGGGCAACGGACAGGACACCGCGCAGTCTCAGCCCTGCACCTCCAACGAAAACACAGGCCAGGCCGAAGCTTGCACCCCGCAAGACGGTCCCGACTGCGGCTGGCTCTCCGGCCGCATCGTCTACCGCCAGAAGGACCCCGCCAGTCTCGCCGGGGTGGTGGAACTGGCCGGGAGCCTGGCCGATGTCGACCTGGCGACCTTGGCCCGCCTGGCGGGCAAGCCCGACCTGGCCGGTACCATCAACGCCGTCCTGGACAGGGCCGTGCTGGATGACGGGCGTCTCGAGAGCATCACCGGACGCGCCCGCATCGAGGACCTCGACGTGCGCGGGCTCCTGCGACTGGCGGGCCTGCCGGAGACCCCGGGTCGCGCCAGCCTCGACCTCCACGAACTCCGCTACGAGGCCGGCCAGATCCAGGCCCTGCTCGCCGAGGCCCGGGTCCGCGACCTCCAGGCCGGGCCGCTCGTGGAGATGCTCCAGGCCGGGACGCTGACCGGTCAACTCAACGCCACATTACAGAAACTCAAGATCGTCGACGGCCGGCTGGAGGCCCTCACCGGCGAGGTACGGATGACCCCTCCCGACGGTCAGGCCGGCTCGATCGACCGATCGCTGTTGGAGGCGGCGGCCCAGCGACTGCTGCACCTGTCCGTGCCGCCGATCCTGCCGGAGCAGGTGCCGTATGCGGCCCTGGGCGCCAAGTTCAACGGCGAGGGCGATGACCTGTACATCGACGGGGCGGTTGGTCCCGGCGAGAAGTTCATCCTGGTAGCCGACCTGGGGTCAGTTCCGCTCCCCCTCGTGCCGGCCCCGCCGGGACCTGTGGCGATGGGCGACCTGCGGGCCAGCGCCGTCGCGCAGGTCAACCGGCTGATGGGACTGCTCACCGGGGCCGATCCATGGAACCTGGCGCGCCGCTGACACCCGTACCGTTGGACCAGCACGGCTGCGTCGCCGCCGACATCCCCTGCGTCCGCTGCGCGTACAACCTCCGCGGCCTGCCGGCCGGACAAGGCTGCCCGGAGTGCGGCAGAGCGATCGCCCTGTCGCTTCGCGGCGATGCGCTGGAGTTCCGCTACCCGCCCTGGGTGGCGCGGCTGGCAAGGGGCGCGGCGTGGATGCTGACGGGCTTCGGCGGCTACCTCGTGATGGGCAACGTCGGCTTCCCACTGCTGGCGGCGCTGGGGTGGTGGGGGATAAACGGTGGGCTGCTCGCGTTTGCGGGACTCGCGATCGCCGGTATCTGGCAGGTTACCTCGCCCGATCCCGGCCGGCCGACAAGCCTCAGCCACACCGATCCCCGATGGCTCGCCCGCACGCTCCTGGTCAGCGGGATATGCCTGGCATGCCTGATGTATCTGGTAAGGGAGGCGGGCAACGCGTGGGGCAGCCGCATGCCGGGGTTCGCGGCAGCCTTGCCGAAAGTTCAGTTGACGGCGGGGGTGCCGGCTTCTGTGTGCGTATTCGGTTGCCTGGGCTTCCTGCTGGTGCACATGCGCGGCATTGTGCTGGAGGGCCCATCCCCAAGGCTGGCGCGGCAGGTGCGCATCCTGCTGTGGGTGCTCGCGGCGGGAGTCGGCGTAACCATGGTCGTGGACGTTGTGCAGGGGATCTGGCCACGCACAACGATCATGGTCGGCCCCAGTGCAAATTGGATCGCCCAGTGGGTCGGCATGTTCCGCTGGCTCGGCAACGTGCTTCTGATCATCTACTTCCTGTGGTTCGTCGTGCTGCTGATCGGTTACACGGTGGTGCTGCGGAGGATGGCGCGGCTGGCGCGGACGAACTGGAACATCGGCACCATCGCCGGCACCAGGGCCGATCTTCCGGCATCGGGGGCTTGACACAGCGGCATTATCGTCGACCATGATGTGCGCCCGGTGGACGTAAGGAGTTTTTGCGATGCCGCAGAAGTACCCGGTGACGATGGAGAACGCGGCGCTCAAGGTCCAGGTCGATGCCCGCGACCTGGCTGTGGTCGTGACCGTCAAACAGACGGGCGAGACGCTGCGGATGGCCCCGGCTCAGGACGACGACGTGCTCATGGTCCGCGGCCAGTCGCAGGAGTGGCGCAGCTTCGCCGCCTCCCCCATCGCAATCCGACAGCAAGGCCCCCAAGGCATTGCAGCCGACCTGCCCGGCATCGCCCTCCAGGTGCAAATCGCCCTGGAAGGCCCCGAACTGCTCTTCAAAATCGCCCCCCTGGAAACACCCGATGGCCAGGTCGCGCGCGACGTCCTCTATCCTCGCCATTTCCTCCTGCCGGCCGCCGCCGACGCCTATGCCGTCTTCCCTCTGGGCCAGGGCTGCATCATCCGGGCCACGGACGCCACGACCTTCCATCACCGCGAGGGATACTCGGAACCCACGGTTTCCTGGCTGGGGGGCTACACCGGCCAGACCGGCTACTGCGCCATCGCCGAGACCCCCGACGACTTCTACCAGGCGATCGACAACCGCCCCGGACAGCCGGCCAGCGCCTTCTTCCACTGGCTGGGCAGCCTGGGTGCCCTTCGCTACCCGCGGCGGGTCCGCTATCACTTCGCCGATGGGCTAACCTACGTCCGCCAGGCGAAGCTCTACCGCGAATATTGCAAGAAGATCGGCCTGTTCCGCAGCCTCGAGGACAAGGCCGCCGAGAACCCCAACGTCGCCAAGCTGCACGCCGCGCCGCTGGTGTCAGTGTTGGCCAGCATCCGCCGCGAGAAGACTTTCACGTACGAATCGAACGATTTCTCCGAACTGGCCCGCTGGGTGGAGGAGTTCCGCAAGCAGACGCGGATCACCAACGCCCTGGTGCACGTGGACGGCTGGGGCTACTGGGGCTACGACTCCATGCACCCGGACGTCCTGCCGCCCAACCCCGACTGCGGCGGGATCGACGGCCTGGCCGACCTCGCCAGGCGCGTCAAGGGGCTGGGCTACCTCTTCGCCCTGCACGACCAGTACATCGACATGTACGCCCACGCCCCCAGCTACGACGAACGACTCTCCATCGTCACTGAGGACGGCCGCGGCGTCCGCGTGAACCGCTGGGCGGGCGGCCTGTGCAGCCACATGTGCTACTCGCAGATCCCCCGCTTTCTGAAGCGCAACCTCCTGGAAGGCGTGCGGCGGGTCTACCCCATGTACCACAACTCGCCCGGCATCTGGGACATCTGCGCGCCGACCGCGTATTATCTCGACTGTTTCTGCCGGACCGTGGAGTGCTGGTCGAAGGAGCACCCGGCCACTCGCAGCCAGATGCGCGAGTACCAGCGGGAATGCTTCCGGATGGTCCGCGGCGGACGCGATGGTGCGCCCGATGGTGCTCACCGTCGAGCACCCCAGGGACTTCGCCGTGCCCTACACCGACAGCGCCTGGAGCAACAGCCACATCAGCACGGACGTACAGACGGAATCCGGCGAGACGGCCTCCCGCGCCGTGGGCATCCCCGTGCCGCTGTGGCACCTGGTCTTTCACGACGCGGTGCACCTGCCGACGCCCGGCGGCGAGCAGATCGAAGCCATGCTCTACGCCCAGGTGCCGCACTTCCGGCTCACCGGGCACTCCATCCCGCTGGACGAACTGCGGCACAAGAAGACCGTCCTGGCCTTCCACCAGGACGCGGGCCTCTTGGAGATGACCCACCACGAGGTCCTTAGCGACGACGGCAACGTGCAGCGGGCCGTCTATGCCGGCGGTCTGGAGATCAGCGTGGTCCGTTCCGAGTGCAGCTACTGCATTAACGACGGGCGGGCCCGGACCAAAGGCATGACCCGACTGTGAGGACGACCTTGACGCGACCCGGAGAATCCACCCCCACGCGATTGCTCCGCAAGGCGGGCGAGGCGACCGTGCGCTTCGGCGCCAACGAACTGCTCATGCTCGTCGCCCTGCTGATCGTCGTCCTGGGCACCTGGGCGTTCATCCAATTGGCCGGCGAGGTCGTCTCCGGCAGCACGCAGAACTTCGACGAGTGGGCGGTCCAGTCGTTCCGCGAGGCCGTCCTGCGGCGCGTCCACGCGCCTGCCGAGCTCGTCGATCAGATGTTCACCGACATCAGCGCCCTGGGCGGGCCCACCGTCATCCTGATGATGACCCTGGCGATGCTCGGCTTCCTGCTCTGGGACCGCCGCTACAACGCCCTGCTGCTGATGATCATGGCCACCGTCGGCGGCGTCGCGCTGACCTGGCTGCTGAAAGAGGCTATCGACCGCAGCCGCCCGAACCTGCCCCACCTGACCGTAGTGGCGATGTCCAGCTTCCCCAGCGGCCATTCCATCCTCTCGGCGGTCATCTACCCGACCCTGGGCACATTGCTGGCCCGGGTCGTGCCCCGCAAGCGGCTGAAGATCTACTTCATGCTGGTGGCCCTGACCCTCAGCTTCCTGGTGGGCGTCAGCCGCATCTACCTCCGCGTCCACTATCCCACCGACGTGCTGGCCGGCTGGGCCGCCGGACTCGCCTGGGCCGCATTCTGCTGGACGATCGCCAAGTACCTACAGCGCCGCGGCGCCCTCGAAGGCGGCGAGGACGAACACCAGGTGCAGGCCACGGATTGAGGCGTCACACCTCGACCATCTGCCCCCGCTCCACCTGCCGGACGTCCTTGAACCCCATCTTGTGCATCCGCTGGGCGAACGCCAACTGCTGGTCCGGTTCGCCGTGCACCAGCAGCGCCGCCCGGCAGTTCTCCGCCTGCGGCCGCACCGTGTCATCCAGTTCATCCATGTCCGCGTGGGCGCTGAATCCGTTGATCACCGCCACCCGGGCCTTCACGTCGTACGGCTCGCCGAAGATCCGCACCTGCCTGGCCTTCTCCACCAGCCGACGACCCAGGGTGTTGGCCGCCTGGAACCCCACGATCAGGACCGTGTTGCGGGGGTTGGTGATGTTGTTGGCCAGGTGGTGCAGAATCCGTCCGGTTTCGCACATCCCGCTGGCGGAAAGAATGATGCACGCGTCCTTGATCTCGTTGAGCCGCTTGGACTCCTCCACGTCGCGGACGTACACGCAGCAGTCCCCGCCGAAGAGGTTGCCGTGGGTCAGCTGGTCGAAGGCCCTGGCCTCGCTGTCGTAGCACTCCGGGTGGAGGCTGGAAGATCTCCGTCGTGCTGACCGACAGCGGGCTGTCCACGTACACCGGCACCTTCGGCAGGACCCCTTCCTCGAAGAGCTGGTGCAGGTAGTACACGATCACCTGCGTCCGCCCGACCGAAAAGGCCGGCACGATCACCTTGCCCTTGTGCTCGATCGTCTTGAGCACGATGTCAGCCAGCCGCTGCTTGGCCAGTTCCACGTTCTCCGTGCGTCGGTTGCCGTACGTGCTCTCGGTCAGCAGTACGTCGCAGTCCGGCAGCGGCGCCGGGTCGCGAAGCAGAGGCATCCGCGGCCGGCCGACGTCCCCCGTGTACACCAGCGACAGCGAGCGCTGCCCCGGCTGGTCGATCAGCAGGTGCACACCAGCCGACCCCAGCATGTGCCCCGCCTCGAAGAACCGCGCGACCACGCCCGGCACCGGCTCGAAGGCCTGGTAGCAGCTCACCGTGCGAAACAGCGGGATCGTGTCCAGGGCGTCCTGCCGCCCGTAGAGCGGCTGGATCGGCATCTCGCCATTCCTGATCTTCTTCTTGTTAACGAACTTCGTATCTTCCTCTTGAATGTGGGCCGAGTCCGCCAGCATCACCGTGCACAGGTCCCTGGTGGCCGGCGTGGCGTAGATGGGCTTGCGGTAGCCGTCCTTGACCAGCCGCGGCAGCCGGCCCGAATGGTCGATGTGCGCGTGTGAGAGGATGATGGCATCCACCTTGTCCAGGGGCAGGTTGTACTCGCGGTTCTTGGCCTCGGCCTCGGCCCGCGTCCCCTGGAACATCCCGCAGTCCAGCACCAGCGTCTTGCCGTCGAACTGCACGACGTGCATCGACCCGGTGACCTCACCAGCCGCCCCGCACGAATAGATCCGCACCATTTGTCACAACCTTTCCGCTGTTGTCGCCCGGCAGCCGACCCGCAACCCGCACTCCGAGCCGTATCGCCGCCAATCCATTCTACTGATCGTTGCGCAAATAAGTAAACTTTGCTAGATGGCCAGTCCTGCACCCTGGAAGAATGAGCGAGCCAGGTGTGGTTTCTGCCGGAGACGGGCTATAGCCCAATGCAACTGCAAGTGCAATTCCTCCAGATCCAGGCAGACGACGTTGCGCAGCTCCACATGCTTGAGATGCTGCCAGGCCCCCTCGACCGGATTCAGATCCGGGGCATAGGCCGGTAGCGGCTCGACGTGGATCCCTCGCCCATCCCGGCTGCTCAGGAATTCGCCGACCTCGGTCCGGCGATGGATGGGCGAGCCGTCCCAGATCACCAGCAGGCGAGCACCCAGATGCCGAATCAGGTGCCGCAGAAACTCCACCGTATGCAGGCCGTTGAGCGACTCCTGGCGGACCAGCGTGTAGACTTTGGCCTGGCGGGTAATCCCGCCCATCACCGACAGATGGTCGCGTGTTTGCCACTCCCGAAGGATGGGCGAGACGCCCTGCGGAGCATACGTCCTGACCACGCCCGGCAGCAGGTAGAAGCCTGATTCGTCCGTAAACACCAGTGTCCGATGCTCTTGTGATGCCTGCTGTCTCAGGCGTGGCCAGACTTCCAGACGCCACCGCTGGATCTGGTCCTCGTCGCGCTGCAGGGCCCGAAGGACCGGGACCTGCGGCGTCCAATGCAGTTGCTTGAGCAACCGCGATACATGGCCCTTGTGGTAGCTGACCTGGAACTCCTGCTGAATGACCTGGGCCACCCGGGCCGTCGTCCAGACCTTGCCCCGGAACCCGTAGGCCTCCGGGCCGTGTCCCAGGAAGTCCGGGATCAGCCGCACCTGCTCGGCCGTCAGTTTGGGGAACCGGCCTTGGCCGGATCGCGTCATCAACGCTGCCTCGCCCGCCCCTCGCCGCCCCCAGCCATCGGCTGACGGCCCCCTTGGAAACGTCCAGGGCTACGGCTATATCCTGCTGCGTCCAGCCCTGTTGGCTCAGTCGCCACGCCCGCATGCGTCGCCATTGCTTCCAGTCCGATCCGCTGAGGACTCCATTCCCCATGCCCTATTCTATAGGCCTAGGAAAGTTTACTTCTTTGCGCAACGCGCTGTAATCCGCCGAAGAGGCCCCCCGCCTTTCACTGCCCCGGCCATTATGCTCGATCCGTCGCTCCCGCGAAACAACCGCCCAGCTCCGTCCCCCGTTGATGGTGTCGTTGCTCCCCTTTTCCTGCCGTTCGACCCCCGTCCCGCGACCCGCGCCCCGTCTCTCGCCGTTCGACCCGTTACCCGTAACCCGTTACCCGATTCCCCCCGAATCCCGACCCGCCAGCCTTGTATTGTCCGCACCGCCTGCTTAAATGTAGCTGATCGGAACACCCGTCAGACGCCGACGATGCAGGGCGGTCTTGCGTGTCCGGCGATTCGGACTGTCTGTAGCCCCAACCATCCGGTGAGGTGTAATGGCCAGAGCGAAAAAAGAAGTTCCAGCGATCGACGCCAGGCAGTTCGCCCTGGACTGTGCCCGCATCGCCGACGAGAACAAGGCCGAGGACGTGGTCGTGCTCGACCTCCGCGGCCGCAGCACGATCTGCGACTATTTCATCATCTGCACCGGCACCTCCGACCGGCAGATGCGGACCATCGCCGACTACATCGACGAGCACGCAGGCAAGCTCAACCAGACCCGCTACAACCTCAGCGGATACGACCAGTCCAACTGGATCCTGGTCGACTACGTCGACGTTGTCATCCACGTCTTCAGCGAGGAAAGCCGCAAATACTACGACCTCGAACTCCTCTGGGGCGACGCCCCCCGCCTGGAGTGGAAATAGAGTAACGGAGAACCCAATGCCCGAGACCATCATCGGCCAGGCCGTACCCAACATGCCCTGGCAGGATCGCCCGGCCGGATGCAAGGAAGTGGTCTGGCGCCATTCAGCCAACCCCATCATCGGCCTTCGACCGTTCCTCAAGGCCTGGTCGGTCTACAACAGCTCCGTTGTGCCATATGAAGGCGGCTTCGTGGGCGTCTTTCGCGTGGACTACCGCTGCATGACGCCCAACCTGCACCTCGGCCGCAGCAAGGACGGCCTGAAGTGGGAGATCGAAGAGGAGCGCATCCAGTTCCAGGGCGTGGACCCCGAAATCGCCGAGATGAACTTCGCCTATGACCCGCGCCTCTGCAAGATCGACGACAAGTACTACGTGATCTGGTGCAACACCTATTACGGCCCGACCATCGGCCTGGCCTGGACGAAGGACTTCAAGACCTTCCACCAGATGGAGAACGCCTTCCTGCCCTACAACCGCAACGGCGTCCTCTTCCCCCGCAAGATCAACGGCAAGTACGCCATGCTCAGCCGCCCCAGCGGCCCCGGCGCGGTGGCCGCCTTCGGCGACATCTTCTTCAGCGAGAGCCCCGACCTGGTCTACTGGGGTAAACACCGCGTGGTCCTCACCCGCGGTCCCCGCAAGTGGGAGCGCGTCAAGGTCGGCGCCGGCCCCGTGCCCGTCGAGACCACCGAGGGCTGGCTGATGTTCTACCACGGCGTCGCTGACACTTGCGACGGCCTCGTCTACAGCTACGGCGCCGCTCTGCTGGATATCGACAAGCCCTGGCACATCCGCCATCGCTGCAAGGTGCCGTTGATCGCCCCGGAGGAGATCTACGAGACCGCCGGCTTCGTCGGCAACGTCGTCTTCCCCGTAGCCACCGTCAACGACGCCGCCACCGGCCGGATCGCGATCTACTACGGCTGCGCGGACAGCGTCGTCGGCGTGGCCTACACCCGGGTGGACGAACTGATCGCCTACATCAAGGAAAACTCGTAGAGCCGGCCGCGCAGTTCCTGCCGGGTGCCATGCCAGGAGCCCGGCGTTCGAGCCGGAGCACGCTGGCAATCGTTTCCCCGGGCGACGGGCATGCTGGCCCTCGTTACCCCCGCCACGCCTTCGCCGCCTCCACCATCGCCACGTAGTTGGCCGGCGTCGTCTCGTAGATGACTGAGTTGCTGCTGCCGAGCACGTGCCTCAGCCCGCCCGTCTCCCGGAGGTTCTCGGCCACGCTGCGCCGAACGTCGTCCGCCGTCCCCCTCACCAGCACCCCCGCGCAGTCGACGTTGCCGAACAGGCACAGCCCCGGGTACGCCCGCCGCAGGTCCTTCAGCCGCATCCCGGCTGAGAAGTCGATCTCCCCGTACCCATGGCAGCCCGCCTCCTTGAACAGCAGATCAGCCGCCTTCCACGTGTCGCCATCCGTGCGGAAGATGTACCGCATCCCCAGCCTCTCGCACGCCTGCACGATCCGCGCCAGCCCGGGCAGCACGATCTTCCCGAACAGCGCGGGCGAATACGCCGGCCCCGCGTTGTAGCAGAAGTCCCCGCCCGCCAGGCACACTTCCGCCCCGTGACGATGGAACGCCTCGATCGCAGCGATCTGCCGGTCCGCGTGCTGGTCGTGCCACTCGCGCAGCAGGTCCGGCTCCAGGCCGATCGCCTCCAGCCACGCCGGCTCGTGCATGCCGAACCCGATCCCCCCCGCCCCGCAGGCCGCCGCCACGTCCGGCCCCGTCAGCGCCAGTAGCCGGTCCCACTCCGCGAAGGCACCCTTGCCCGGCGGCTGGGCCCCCTTGTATTCCTTCACCTGCCCCCGAAGGTCCTCGATCAGCCGGTCGACCCCGTCGTGCCGCAAGTTGTTGTCCACCTCGTGCCAGTTGCCCGTCGTCGGGCTGTATGCGCAAACGGCCCAGGTGTCCTTCCTGCCGCCGAACAGAAACGTGTACTCGTCGATCCGCGACGCCGGCCGGCGCGTCTCGCGCCACGGCATGCGGACCATGTCATAGCCCACCTGCCGATAGAACCACGCCACGTCCTGAAGCATCTTCTCGACGAACTCGCCGTGCGCAGCCTCCCCCCGCATCCAGGCAAGGACCTCGCGGTAGCGCAGCTCGCCCCCGCCCACGTCCAGGGGCCGTCCCATCGCTGCGGACGCCACGTTCGAAAAGACCGTCTGATCGAAGATCGGCACCCGGTCCGTCGGCTGCCCCGCAAATGCCGCCGCGATCCGCTGGCGACCGGTCATCGTCCTCTCCTCTTGCGCATGGGTGCCACCGGCAGTTTGCCTGCCAGTGCTCCTTCCTCGTTGCGACAGTTGAATCGCCCTCTCATTTCCCCTTCCCGCGCCTCGTCGTCAGCGGCCTCGCCTTCCGCAGAAACGCCTGCGCCTGCCCCAGCGTCGGCAATCCTTCCCGCCCGCCCAGCCCCATGCAGCACATCGCCCCGATCGCCGTCGCCAGCCGCATGGCCCGGTCCATCGGCCAGCCGCGCGCCAGCGCAAAACTCATCGCCCCGTGGAACGAATCCCCCGCCCCCACCGTATCCAACACCGGGATGTCAAAGGCCGGCTGGAAGTACCGCCGGTTCGTCTTGCGGTCCAGCGCGATGCTCCCGGCGGACCCCATCGTCAGCCCCACCCACCGGGCCGGCGTGATATCCGATAGCCAGCCAAGCGCCTTAGGACTCACGTCCGCCCCGAACCGCCCCTCGCAGAACGACTGGCTGGCAAATACAATGTCCGAAACCGCCAGGAACCGCTCGCTCGTCGGCCCACCGATCGTCGCATCCAGGTGTACCGGCACGCCGGCCGCCCGCGCGTGCTCGGCCGCGGGGATCGCCAGGTCCATGTGGCAGCCGTCCAGGTGCAGGATCTTCGCGCCCGCAACCATCCGGTAGAAGCCGGCATCCACGTCGAGCTGGTGTCATCCGCTTCGTCCCGCCGGCCAGTCCGATGATCGTCTTGCGCCCGCTGCGGGTCTGCGACAGGCACAGCGACACCCCCGTGCAGCCGTCCGGGCGGAGCCGAAAATACGTCAGGTCGATCCCCTCCCCCGCCAGCTCGTCCCGGATGAAGCGCCCGCCTGGGTCGTCGCCGGCGCTGCTGATTCAGCTGCAGCGCCCCCCCATCCGGGCCGCGGCCACCATCCCGGTCGCAGCCATGCCGCCCCCCGTCTGGACGTACCGCTGGGCGTTGATCCTCTCGCCCTGGTTCAAGTCCTCGACAGCCACGGCATGGTCCAGGCACGCCACCCCGACCGCCACGATCTCAGGCCGCTTCCGATTGCCACGTATGCTGCCCCTCTTCGCCATGCACGCATCTCCCGCAATATCCGGACACAGCCCCTGATTTTCGCGCCAAACCCGCCGCTTGGCAATCCACTTGCGATCGGTTGTGCACGGGTCCGCCATGGCGGTCAGGCTCTTGGCGCAACCCGATGTCCCAAATCTTTCGCGGTTTTCGCGAACAATTGTGTTTGACGCACTATTAGCTGTTGTTTACTATTCAGAGGCGGCAACCGCGCCTGACGTCGTTGGCAGGGCACACGTTGCGGGTCCTGAGCACGAGGGATATCCCATGGCTCACACCGTCAAGGATGGTCGCAGGGTCAAGACTGACTTCGAGCAGGGCGATGCGCACGTCAGTGCCCTCGGACGCGCCGCCGAGGAGATCTTCGAACTCACCAAGGTCAGCTGGCTGCTGCGGACCCGCCAGCGCCGAAAGAATACGCTCGAACTCACCGAGACCGAGTTCCTCTCCCTGGACCTGCTGACCCGCCAGGAGTCCCTCACCGTCGGCCAGCTCCGCAAGCACGTCGGCGTCCTGCCGGCCCAGATGTCGCGGATCCTCCGAAGTCTCGAGCGCCGGGGCGAAAAGCCCCTCATCCGCTGCGCCATCAATCCGGTCGACCGTCGCCGCATCGACGTGGTCATCACCGAGGCCGGCCGCAAGGCCCACCGCAGCTTCCGCGACGCGCGGGTCTCGATGGGCGCCGAGATCCTCGCCCAGCTCCCCGCCCAGGACGTCCGCGACTTCATGCGGATCATGGAAAAGATGCGCAGCCAAATGCTCCCGCAACTGCAGAAGTCGGAACACGCTGAGGAGTAGTGGTAAACGCGGAGCCGCAAGCAACGAGCCCGAAGCATCCGCGAGGGTATCCGTCGCTGTTGTTCCTGTGGCTCTCCCCCAGACCCGCGCCCGTCTCTTGTCGTTCGACCCGCGCCCCAGCCGTCTCGCTTCAGCACCTTGTCGTCTTCTCCCCCCCACATTGTCATCCTCTTGCCCTGCAGTTGCTCCTTGTCTCCTTGTCTCCCACTCTCCTTGTCTGCCGTTACCTGAACCCTGAATCCTGCCGTTGCCGCTTCACATTGTCACATTGCCAGATCTGTCACATTGTCAGCCGTTCCCGAGCCCTCTCCCCTTCCCTCGCCCCTCGCCCCTGAACCCCGAACCCTGAACCCCGAACCCTGAACCCCGAACCCCGGACCCCGGACCCCGAACCCTCCCAATCACCCCCCTACAATCGACCACTCCGCCCCCCGCCGCACCACCCGCCTGTAGAAACAGTCCCGCTCCGCCGGCTCATACCCCGCCTCGCGGATCAACCGTCTCAGTTGCTCGACCGCCAGTCCCTGCCGCGTCCCCTGTCCTTCTCGCTTCGTGATGTCGTACCAGACCACCGTCCCGTCGAAGTCATCTACCCCCCACGACAGCCCCACCTGCGCCAGCTTGATCGTCTGGATCGGCCAGAACGCCTTGATGTGCGCGAAGTTGTCCAGCATCAGCCGGCAGATCGCCAGCGTCTTCAGGTCCTCCAGCCCGGACGGCCCAGCCAGCTCCGCCCACTCCGTGTTCCCCGCCGGCACGAACGCCAGCGGCACCATGCAGTTGAACACCGCCTTGCCCCGCCGGATCGATTCATCCTGATGCTCGCGGAGTCTGACCAGGTGCGCTGCTCTCTCCGCCGGCGTCTCGATGTGCCCGTACAGCATCGTCGCGTTGGTAGGAATGTCCAGGTCGTGCGCCGCCCGGTGCACCGCGAACCAGTCCTGCTCGCCCACCTTGCACGCAAAGGCCTCCGCCTGCACCCGGCTGTCGAAGATCTCCGCCCCGCCCCCCGGCAGACAATCCAGCCCGCACCCCCGCAGCTCCGCCAGCACCTCCTCCACCATCCGCCGCGGCCGGGCGATCCGCGCGAAGTGCACGATCTCGACCGCCGTGAACGCCTTGATAGCCATCCGCGGACATTCCGCCCGGATCCGCGATACTACTTCCTTGTAATACTCAAACGGCAGCCCCGGGTGCAGCCCCCCGACGATGTGGACCTCCGTCGCCCCGCCGCCGTAGCCCTGCCGCGCCTGCTCCACCACCTCATCAGCGGTCAGGGTGTACGCATCGGCATCGCTCCCGCCCGGCCTGCGGCAGAACCCGCAGAACTTGCACCGCAGCACGCATACGTTCGTGTAGTTGATGTGGCGATTGGCGATGTACCACGCGGTCCGCCCGTGCCGGCTACGCCGCACGTGGTCCGCCAGCTGGCCGATCGTAAAGATGTCCCGGCTGGCATAGAGCGCCGCCCCGTCCTCCAGGCTCAGACGCTGCCCAGCCAGGACCTTCTCCGCAACCTCTTCCAATTGCCTGTTCAGGATCTCCATCACGCCATTACACCATCCATATCGCCTGGCTGACCGTAACCCGCCATCTGTCCGCCGCCATCGCCGTTCGTCCCGAAGGGACGCCGCAAGTCAGCCTGGGGGCAAGGCCAACCCCCACGTAGTCGGGCGCCGGCCGCAACCCTGGGTACCACGGCTGTGGCCGTTGCTCCTCTTCTCCTCGTCTCCTCTTCCGCCGTTGCTCCTTGTCTCCGCGTCTCCGTGTCTGCTGTTGACGAAACCCTACTGTCACATCGCCGCCCCCATCCGGGCCGCCACGATATCCCCCAGCGCCGCCAGCGCCAGCACGATGCTCACGATTCCGTTCATCACAAAGAACGCCACGTTCACCCGCGAACAGTCCGTCGCGCTGACCATCGACTGTTCCGCGATCAGCAGCACCGCCACCGCCGCCACGCCCGCCCCCCAGATCACGCCCAGCCCCGTAAGCACACCGAGCCACACCAGCAACACCACCACTGTCGCATGCGCACCCCGACTGATCCAAAGCGCCCTCGCCGCACCCAGACGCGCCGGCAGGCTGAACAGCCCCTCGCGCCGATCCACCTCGATGTCCTGCAGGGCGTAAATGATGTCGAAGCCCACCATCCACAGCAACACGACCGCCCCGAGCACCACCGCCGGCAAGCCCAGCGTCCGCGGTGAGATGGCCACCCACGCCCCCACCGGCGCCAGCCCCGTCGCAACGCCCAGCCACACGTGCGACAAACTCGTGAAACGCTTGGCGTAACTGTACCCGCACAGCACCACCAGCACCGGCAGCGCCAGCCGCACCGGCCACGGGTTCCCGTAGGACCACTCGAACCCAGCCGCCCCGGCCACGAACACACCTGCCATCGCCAGCAGGAACCCCCACGCGAATGCCTGTCCGAGCGACCCCGCCGGCAGCGCCCGCCCAGCCGTCCGCGGATTCCGGGCGTCGATCTCGGCGTCGGCGATGCGGTTGAACGTCATGGCCACGCTCCGCGCCGCCACCATGCACACCGCGATCAGCCCGATCTGCCCCGGACGCGGCCAGCCCCCGGGCAAATCCCGCCCCGCCAGCAAGAGCGCAATCGCCGCAAACGGCAGCGCAAAGACGCTGTGCGCGAACTTGATCATCTCCAGAACTGTCCCGATCCGCTCGAACATGGCTTCCTGCCGAACCTCACCGCTGTTCTGCCGTTGCCCCCGCCGTCATTCTTGCGCCTCTTGTCCTCTTCGCGGCTGGGTGCTGTTGTCGTTGCAGTTGCTCACGACTCAGCACTCAGTACTGCCTCTGCCGTACTGTCATTCCGAGGGCCATGAAGCGGCTGGTACGTAGATCTCACCTTCCAGGCCCGAGGAATCCAGTCGTTGTCTTTCCCGCTGTCGTACCGACCCAACCAAGGATGCCCTTGCCGTTCGTCCCACGTCCCGTCTTTCGCCGTTCGTCCCGCGACCCGCGTCCCGCGTCCCGTCTTTCGCCCCGTTACCCGTTACCCGTCACCCGCCCCCTCCCACCTCCCAAGCAGCGAGTGCTCCACGCCCAGCAGATCCAGCACCTTCCCTGCCACAAAGTCCACCAGGTCCTCGACCGTCCGCGGCCGGTTGTAGAAACCCGGGCTCGCCGGGCAGATGATCCCGCCCGCCGCGTCGATCCTGAGCATGTTCTCCAGATCGATCCGCGAGACCGGCGTCTCCCGGTGCACCACGATGAGCCGCCGGCGCTCCTTCAGGTGCACCGCCGCCGCCCGCGCGATGCAGTTGTCCGCGATCCCCGCCGCAATCCCCCCCAGCGTGTTCGAACTGCACGGACATATCACCATCGCGTCTGTGCGAAACGTCCCGCTGGCCAGCCGGCTGCCCGTGTCGGCAAAGTCGTATAGGAGCAGCCCCTCCGCCGCCACGCCAAGCTGGGCCGCATCCAAGACATGGATGTCCAATTCCTCCGCCAGCAGCCGCCGACCCAGCGGCGAGACCACTAGGTGCACGGTCCGGCCAGCCTCGATCAGCCCCCGCAGCACCCGCAGGCCATACGCCGCCCCCGACGCCCCGGTAATCGCCAGCACAACATGATGTTCCTGCTTCTCTGTACCCACACCGATCCCCTGCTACCCACGCCGCCCGCCGTTACCGTTGTTCCCGTTCTTCCCGCCGCGTCCTGGACCCTGAACCCTTCTTCCGCCGTTGCTCCTTGTCTCCGTGTCTCCGCGTCTCCGTGTCTGCTGTTCCCGAACCCTGGACCCCGAACCCTGAACCTCCCTATTCACATTGTCATATTGTCACATTGTCACATTGTCACCCGTCCCCCCGTCACTTATGCAGCTGCAACTTCAGCGCCGCCATCCGCTGCATCGCCAGTTCCGTCCACACCGACGCCGGGAACCACCCCCGCAGCGACTCGTACTGCACCAGCGCATCCTCGAACCGCGTGTCCTCCTCCAGCAGCCGACCCAGTTCATACGTCGCCTGCGGGATCGAATCCTGCCCCGCAAATGCCGCCACGTGCGCCGTCAGCTCCGAGATCCGCACGCTCAAGGACTGGCTCGCCAGCACACGCAGCAGCACGAGATTGTCGTGCAGCAAGCAGCCCGGGTACCGCCCGTCCAGCCACGTCAGGTTCTCCCGGTAGTAAGCGCTGTGCGGGTCCATCCGCATCAGCAGCGCCAGCGGCGCGGCCCCGTATCGCGGGTCACGACCGTTCGCCTCCACCAGCTCCAGCAACTGCCGAGCCTGCACCGCCGTGTCCTCGATCTCCACCCGCAGCGACTTTACCTCCCGCAGCGACTCCACCTCCGGCGGCGCCGGCATCAGCACGCCGAACCACCCTTCGCTCGGCGCCGCCGACGTCGATCGCCCCCGCTCCGCCAGGCCCAGCACTCGCCGAAGATGATCGATCGCCTCCTCGCACTTGCCCTGCCGCACCGCCCCCACCGCCAGCTTGTACTGCGCAACCGCCGCCAGAGGGTGCTTCGGATACGACCCCGCCAGCGAACGCCACACCCCGGCCGAGACCCCGCCCGGGAAATCATCGTAGTACGTGATCGTCCCCTCGTCGTGCAGCCGCGTCACATCCAGCTGCGTGTCCATCGCCCGGCCCTGCAGGTACAGCGCCGCCGGAACCCGCTTGCTCTCCGGAAAATCTTTGATGAACTGCAGCACGTGCAGCACCGTCTCGATCCGGTCTTGCTCCGTGTCCGCCAGGACCAGGCTCTCGATCTTCTGCTTCAGCGGCGCGGCCGGCCCCAGGTCCAGGCGCCAACGCCGCTGCAGCGTCTCCAGCGGCGCAGCGGCGTCGCCGATCGCCTTGCGGACCGCCTGGTACGCCTCCGGCTGCTGCTCGATGAACTGCGCCAGGTTCTGCTGCTTGAAGCATGCCGCCGACGCCGGACCGTAGCTCGCCTCCAGCACGCTGTAATACAACTCGTCCTGCCCGATCTTCGACTCGAACAGCGCCATCGGCACCACGAACAACACCGCCAGTACCGGCGCGATCGCCCCCGGCCGATAGCCCACGATCGACGCCACCGACAGCACCACCGCCAGGTTGAACGTGGCGACCATCAGCGACAGGCCCCACGGGCTGTAGAGCTTGAACTGCTCCATCGGGCCGACCCCCGGCGGCGGGCCGCCCGCGCTTCGCGTCGACATCCAGAGGTAGAGCCCAAACGGCACCAGCGCAATCAGCGCCGATCCGAAGCGAAAGCCCGTCCGCAGCGGCCGCAGCGACGCCAGCACGCACGCCCCGATCCCCGTGATCCCCAGCCACGGCATCCCCGCCACGAACGCCACCATCGCCACAAACGGCAGCGCGAACGGAAACCGGTACAGGATCGACACCAGCACCGGCACGCTGATCAGCGCCGCCATCACCAGAGCCACCACCACCAGTTGCAGCGGCGTCCGCTCCACGCTGATCGGCGACAGCAGCATGTCGGTCAGCGACACCGTGTCGCTCCCGCTGACCATGAAACTCCGCGCCAGCAGCGAGATAGTACTCGCTGCCCCGAAACGGCACGTAGTACCCCGTCCGCAGCCAGTACGTGAACACGCACAGCCCTAGAAACAGCACCAGGTCCACGCCCAGCAACACCGCCGCCCGCATCCGGTACTTGCTGCCCGCGCGCTCCAGAACGTCCACCCAGTGGTCCGAGCCGTCCACGCCCATCGCCCACCGCGAGATCCGTACCGTCCGCCGCAATGCCCTGGCTACTGGACTCATCTCATCCTCCCGCCGGCTTGCGACCGCGGTACAGGTGCACGATCCCGAGCGTCAGCCGCCGCACACGCGCCTCCTGGAACCCGCACCGCTGCATCATCGCCGACAGGTCAACCTCCGCAAACGTCTCCACCGACCGCTGCAGGTACGAGTACGCCCCGCTCGCGTCGCCCGACAGCCACGTCCCCAGCCGCGGCAGCACCCGCCCGAAGTAGAACCCGTACAGCTGCGCCGCTACGGCCCCCCGCGGCATCGAGAACTCCAGTATACCCGCAATCCCCCCCGGCCGCAGCACGCGGAACATCTCCGCCAGCCCCGCCTCCGGATCGCAAAAGTTCCGCACCCCGAACGCGCACGTCACCGCATCGAACGTCCCGCCCCCAAACGGCAGCCGCAAGGCATCCGCCCGGCAGAACCTCGCCCCGCCCGCCACCCTCGACCGCGCCGCCCGGATCATCGACTCGCTGAAATCGGCCCCTACCCGTTGCGCCCCGGGACGCGCCGGCCAACCGCCCGCAGCACCTGCCCAGTCCCGCACGCCACATCCAGCACGCTCGCCCTCGCCGGCAGACCCAGTTCCCTCACCAGCCGCCGCCGCCACGTGGCATCCAACCCCAGCGTCGTCACCGTGTTGACCCGCTCGTATCGGCAGACAATGGCGTCGAACATCGCCTGCACCCGCTGCCCCTTGTCCGTCACCTCGTGCACCCGCTGCAGCGACTCCTCGTCCCAGATCGGCCCACCCGCGGGCGTCTTCGGCCCATTCGCGCTGTGCTTCGTATCCGTTCCCACGTCGGTCCTTGTCTAGGGTCACTTGTTAATCGATAATCGTTAATCGTCACACAGATAGCGTCAGCCTACCTGGCTCGGCAATGGGTGTTACAATTGACCATTAACAATCAGCCATTGCCAATCCCCAACCCGTACTCCTCCCACCGCCGCGTCACCTTCGCCCGCACCTCCGGCGCCATCACCATCTCGTCGGGCCAGGCCCGCACGATGCCCTCGCCGACCATCTTTCGGGTCGCGTCAATCCCCATCTTGCTTCCCGCGCCGCAGTACGGGCTGGCGTGGTCCAGCACGTCGACCGGACCCTCCGCGATCACAATGTCCCGCCGCGGATCGACGTTGCGCCCACGTGAAACAGTACGTCCTGCTCGTTGTGCACGTCCACGTCCTCGTCCACCACGATGATGAACTTCGTGAACATCATCTGCCCAGCCCCCCAGATCGAATGGATCACCTTGCGGGCCTGCAGCGGGTATTCCTTGCGGATCTTCACGAACGCGCAGTTGTGGAACGCCCCGAACATCGGCAGGTGATAGTCGATCACGTCCGGCATCAGCATCTTCACCAGCGGCAGGAACACCCGCTCCGTCGCCTTGCCCAGGTAATAGTCCTCCATCGGTGGCCTGCCCACGATCGTCGTCGGGTAGATCGCATTGCGCCGCCGCGTAATAGCCGTCACCTCGAACAGCGGGTACTCATCCGCCAGCGAGTAGAACCCCGTGTGGTCGCCGAACGGCCCCTCCATGACCTTCTCCGTCGGATGCGACCCACCCCTCGATCACGATCTCCGCCGCCGCCGGCACCTCCAGCGGAACCGTCCGGCACGGCACCACCTCGACAGCCGCGCCCCGCAGGAACCCCGCAAAGAGCATCTCGCTCAAGGTCGGCGGCAGCGGCGCCGACGCGGCGTACGCGATCACCGGGTCCCCGCCGAAGACCACCGCCACAGGCGTCCGCACCCCTTTCGCCGTATATCGCCGCCAGTGCCGCGCACCGTCGTGGTGCATTTGCCAGTGCATCGCCGCCCGCCGCGGCCCCATCACCTGGATGCGGTACAACCCCAGGTTCGTCTCGCCGCTGGCCGGGTCCTTCGTCAGCGTCGATCCTAATGTTATGTAACGGCCCGCGTCCCCCGGCCAGCACTGGATGATCGGCAGGCTGCCCAGGTCGGCTTTGTCCGTCTCCACCACCTCCTGGCAGATGCCGCCCCTGACCGTCTTCGGCGTCAGGTAGCTCAGCCGCGCCAGCTCCGGCAGCTTCTTCAGCTTCTCGATCAGCGTCGTCGGCATCTCGGGCCGCACGAGTTTCTCGACCCGCCCCGCCAGTTCCCCCAGGTCGCTGCACCCCAGCGCCAGGCACACCCGCTCATAGGAGCCGTACAGGTTGATCGCCACGGGCAGGCTCGACCCCTTCACCCTCTCAAATAGCAGCGCGTGCCCGCCATACCCGCCGTGGACCGGGTCGGTCCAGGGCCCGCCCCCGCCGCGGCTCACTGTCCCTCGCCGCTGCTCCTCTTCCGCCGTTGCCGGCCGTTGCTCCTTGTCTCCCCCTCTCCTCGTCTCCTTGTCTGCCGTTCCCCCCGCCGCCGGCATCTTGCTGACCCGGTCGGCGATCTCCGTGATCTCCAGGACAGGGTCCACCTCGACCGCCACGCGCCTCGGCCTGCCCGCGCCGGTCGAGTTCGCCGATGAATGATTGCAGGTCCGCAAAGGCCAAGCGATATCTCCTACGAATGCTTCACGCCTTTCCCAGTACCGTCAGCTGGCACAGGCGCAGTCGCAACTAACGTAGCCACAGCAGGGACGACAATGAAATAGGGATGATTCTCGGATCTAGCACCCTCACGTCGTCGTCGAGTGTCACCAACAGGGCAAACGGTGCATTGTAGACCGTCTTTTCCAGGAATGCACGAAGTCCGCGTGTATCCTCGTGAGGATCGATCCGCCTCCGATACTTGACCTCAGCGGGAATGCGTTTCGTCCCGATGGTCAGGACAAAGTCCACCTCCGGCTCACTGCCGCGCTCCGGAAAGTGTGCGAGATCAAGATTTGGAATGGACCCCAGGAAATAGCCAAGGGCGCTCTCCGCAAGGTGCCCGGCTAGATCGTGCAGGCTGAGGTTCCGCCTGCAGCGTTTCGGGATCCAGCGGAATCACCTCCTGCAACCATCCAGCGCGAAGTGCATGGTCACACAGACAGATCTTCGGAGCAGACTTGCGCCTCTTCAGACGCAGTTCCAGAGGCTGCACCAGGCGGAGCAAGAGCGTTCCATCGAGAAACCGCAGGTAGCTCAGAATTCGCGTCCAGCCGATATTTCCAGTGAGAGCCTGCTGGATCTCAGGCACGAACACTCTCTGTCCGGGACACTGCCCGGCATAGCGGCAACACAGGCGAAAGACCTCTTCGAGAAGTTTCTCGTCCCGCTTGACGCCGCGAGGTCCCATTCGCAGATCATGCTGGATGGCCCGCTTAATGACTGTCTCAGTCAGATAGTCACTCATCTCTGGCCAAGGCGTTTCGGCATGCTCCTGAGCAATCGGATATCCACCCCTTTCGGAGAAAGCTGCAAAGGCCTGCCTGCGGGCCTGTGACTCTTTCTTGGCATGGACAATGGCCTCCTGCCAGAACTCCGAGGTGGCCACGGTATCCATGCCACTGTCACCCCAGAATGGAGCTGCCGTGTACCCAAACCGCAGTTGAGCAATCTCGCGCAAGAGCAGCGGGCCGAGATCGACGGTTGTGATTCGCCCCGCTAAGCCTGTCTCGTCCGGCCTCAATGCGCAATGACGAACTGCCCGTAACCAGTAGACGTGCACGATGGTTGTCTACCGAATGCTTCACCTGGGGAGCCCAAGCATCCAGGTTCTGAACCTCGTCGAGAAGGATGTAGGCCTCCTTGTTCTCTCTCGCCAGCTCGTTGAGGCTCTGTTTGATAATGAACTGCTCGAACCAGCGTGCAATGCTCAGAACCGGGTCCTTCACTCTTCGAAGGCTCTCAATCTCATCGAACGGAACATACAGAATCCGATGCGGTTCAACACCATCTTTGAGCAGGCTGTCCCATCAACTGCCTCAGCAGGACCGTCTTGCCTACACGCCGTGGACCCCGCAGTACGACCGCCGGCGTAAGCCCCGCCGTCAGAAGACGCTGGAGTCGGGCGAAGACCCATCGGTGGAAGGACGGAACCGGTGGACCGGGCTTGTCGAGCCAGTGAGGATTGAGGCTGCGCAGATCATCGCCCAACTCCATGGGCAACGCTCCGTCAAACAGGTTCCTTTCGCTCATACCCAGCCTCCTCCATCGCTTGCATCTATCTGCTACAGGGCCTGATCGTCACGGCCGTGTCATTGAGCGGACCCATCGCTCTGCTGCAGTTGTGCCTTCGCCCCCGCCGTCTTGCCCCCGACCACCTGCTGTCGCACCGCCTCGTACGCGATCGTCACCAGGTTGTCCTTGAGGATCCTCTCCAGGATCTGCTGCGGGTTCAGGTACCGGATCACCTCGTCGTGCATCCGCCCGTCGATCACCTGCCCCGTCTTGAGGAACAGCGGAACCCGGCCCCGGTCCGCCGTCGCCCAGTACTCCGACTCCATCGGCCCCAGCAGGTCCACCCCGATCTCGTACCGGAACGTCCCGTCCGCCTGGCTCCAGCCGTTCATGTACAGACTCCACGGCGAGCCCCGGTAGATCATCCGGTTGATCGTCTTGCCGTTGGCGTCCTTCTCAAACCAGTTGTGCAGCCGCGTGAACCGGAACCGCGCCAGCTGCAGCCCCGGAAACAGCCGCTGCACCGCCCGCGGCGCCGCCGCGCCCGTGACTTCGCCTCCCTCCACGATCATCTCGCCGCTGCTGGGCGTGGCCGGCGCCTTGCTGGCCGGATCGATCACCAGCGTCTCCTCCAGCGTCACCGGCCCGTCCACCCGCATCCCCGGGAACGACCGCTCCACCAGCAGCCGCGTCAACTCCGTAGGCTGCGCCCGGTCCGCGCGGTACCGAACCTTCACGGGACCCGTGCCATCCGCCCGCCCGCTCACCTGCACCGTCAGCCCGCCGCCCTCGAACGCCCCAGCCAGGTCCGCCTTGACCTCGCCGGAGCGTAACGCCCCCTCCCAGCTCAGCATACGCAGATGGATCGGGTCGTGCCCCTTCTCAAAAGTGAAACGCACCCCTTGCGTCTGCCCCATGAACCCGATCGTACTGCCAGCCAGATCGATCCGCTGACTCGCCGCCTGCGTCGCTGCCCGCCCGCCCCCGTCCCCGCCAGACGTATCCTGCTGTTGCAGTTCGACCCGCGTCCCGCGTCCCGCGACCCGATCTTCGTCGTTCGACCCGTTACCCGTTTCCCGACTCTCCCCTGTTCCCTGTCGTTGCTCCTTGTCTCCTTGTCTCCTTGTCTCCTTGTCTCCTGTTTCTGAACCCTGAACCCCGAACCCTGTTCCCTGTCGTTGCTCCTTGTCTCCTTGTCTCCTTGTCTCCTTGTCTCCTGTTTCTGAACCCCGAACCCTCCTCTGCAGTGCAAGAAGCTCATCCACATCGATCATCTCAAACGCCGCGCCGACCTCCCCGTCCAGCCGGTTGCCCACGTTCCGCCCGTGTACCGTCACCCGCCCCTGCGTCCGCCCCACCTTCGCTGCCAGCCCGCTCGTCGCCACCTGGATGGCCGGTCCTTCACCGTCGCCCGGCGCTCCGACCTGCTGAACATTCACCATCCCTTCCAGCCGGCACGGCACGCCCAGCAGGTCCCACTCGACCGGCCAGAGCCCCACGTCCGCATCCTCCAGCCGCCAGCCCCTGCCCTTCTCGAACGTGCACGTGCCCTCCCAGGCGGCATGGCCCTGCACGCGCCACGGCCGCATGGCTGGCAGTACTCCCGCCATACTGGTCAGCTGGCGACTCTCGCCTCCCCCGCTGATCGTCGCGCTCTGCAGATCGATCTGGCCCGACACCAACCGGCACAGCGCCTGCCCCTGCGCCTTCCACGTCAAGTCCGAAAAGACCCCGGACGCCTCGGTCACCGTCACCTTCACCCCCGCAACGTCCTGTGGCCCCTGGCTCCCGTCGTTCTCTCCTGCTCCACTCTCTCCCGCTCTACTCTCTCGCCGCGCAGCGGCGCCGGCTGCCACCCCTGCGGCGTCTGCAGGCGTGCTCCCTCCGTCGCTTGTTGTCTGCTGTCCCCTGTCCCCTGTCCCCTGTCCCCTCCCGTCGTTGCCCCTTGTCTCCTTGTCTCCTTGTCTCCTCGTCTGCCGTTCCCGGCTGTCCCCCGTAACCTGTCCCGTATCCCCTTCTTCCTGAACCCTGAACCCCGAACCCTGAACCCTCCCCTTGACCTCCGCCCGCAACGGCACCCCACCCGCCTTCTCCACCCCCCCCGCAGCCACCGACAGATCCTGCGCCTCCACGTTCGCCGCAAAGTCCAGCCCCTTGGCCGCCTCGTATCGCCAGTCGACCGTCCACTGCACCGGCCCAGCCGCCCGCAGGTCCCGCAGCAACGCCTGTACGTCCTGGCTGATCGGCGATCCGCCGAAGACCGCCACCCCCGAGACCTTCGCTCGCGCCCCGCGGAGCGGCCAGGTCCGGCCGATCTCGCCAAGCGCCTCGCGCCCCTGCCCCGCCAGTGACTTCGCCCAAGCCGCCGCCATTTCGATCTCGCCGTCCCGGATCTCCGCCCGCGACTCGCCCAGCGCAAAGTCCGCCCGCGGCAGCCGCCACTGCCCGCTGACGTTCTTGCCCGCCGGACCCGAGACCAGCACATCCACCCGCGCCGGCATGCCAGCCGGCTTGCGGATCCCCGCCGGCACCCACGTCCCCTGCACCCCGGTCAAATCGAACAGCGTCCGCAGGTCGAACGAATCGCTCCGGCGAGACCACTCCAGCCGGCTGGTCATCTCACCCGCTAACGCATCCCGCCGCACCGCCTCCGCCACCGCCGGTAGTATCTCCGCCGCGCGCGCGACATCCTGCACGTCCAGCCACCCCCACGCCCACTGCACCGGCCCGGCCCCGGCCCCCGATCTCTCGTACCACCCCTGCCCCGCAAACCCCGCGCCTTCGATGCTCCCGTTGCCGTAGCTGTGACCGGCAGGGCCCTTGCCTTGCTGATCCGTGTAGCTGCCAGCCAGTCGCAGCCTCTCCCCCGCCTTCTTGTCCAGCAGCCCCTCGATCCGCACCGCCGCCTGCTCCAGGTCCAGATCCGCCGCTACGTTGATGCCCAGCGGCTCCATCCGCTTGCGGCTGATGTCCGCCCAGTACGACATCGTCGTCCGTCCCCGCACCGTGCCCGATGCCCGGCCGGCCCGACCGATCGCGCTGGCCAGCAGTGGGCTCATCTCCTGCAGTCCCGACAGGTCCAGCTGCGACAGCCCCGCCTGCAGGTCGATCAGCAGGATCGGCCGCTCCGACCCTGCCTCGCCCTGCATCTGCTTGCCGACCTTGCCGCGGATGCCGTCCAGGCGCACCAGCGTCTGGTCACTGCAGGACACGCTGATATGATCCACCCCCGCGGAATCCAGGCCCGACCCCAGCCACGCGCCGATATCCACCCGCAGGTCCTTGCCCACCGCCTTGCACAGCCACTCGCCCAGCTGCACCCGCGCCTCCTGCGGCAGACTGCAGGCTCGCCCCCGCCTTCGCGCCCTCCGGCCTGTCCATCTTCAACCAGGCCTCCGCCACGCCCGGCCCGCGGACAGTCCCCAGCGACGCCAGCTGCGACCAGGCAGCGGGCACTTGCGCCAGAGCGCCTCCAGGTCGTCCCACTGCACCTGGGCCCGCGCCTGACGCAGCGCGAAGGCCCGCGATGACTCGCTCGCCACCGACCCGACCTCCGCAGCCGCCGTGATCGAACCCCCCAGCAGCCGCACCTGGCCCGTCTCCAGCACCATCGACCCGTCGTCGCCGACTTTGCAGACGGCCTGCACCTCCAGCGGCGTGCCCGCCTTTCGCTGGAACACCCCCGGCCAGTACGCAGCCAGCTCCTCTCCATGCCCGTGTACGTCGATCCGCAGCGCGTCCCGCTGGCGATCGACATGGACCTCGAAGCCGCCGCGCCCCGCCGCCTCCAGGTCCGCGGGCAACTTCACCCCAAGGCCCGCCAGCGCCGCCCGGAATGCCACCGCGTCCTCGATCACCCCAGCCATGTTCGACCGCACCACTTGATTGCCGTCGAACACCAGCGCGGGGCCGGACGCCCTCACCTCCGCCCCCGGCATCTGCACCCACGCCTCCTGCACGTAGGCCTGCTGATCGATCATCTGGAACCGGCCCGAAAGCCCGGCCGCCCCCCTCGAGAGCTCCGCGCCTCCACCCTGCCGCGTCTGCATCGACAGGTGACTCGTCGCCACCGACGCCTCGCACTCCAGCATCCAGTCCCGCGTCAGCCGCAGCCGCACCCGCCCGTCACTGCTCCCGTCGATCTGTGCAAGTTCACTCGCCGCAGGATGTCCTTCGGCAGGTCCGCCAGCGGCATGTCGCTCCACGTGACCTGCAGGGAACCGCCCAGGTCCGCTGGCGAGATTGCCAGCCGCGGCAGGACAAAGTTCCCTTCCGTCGTCAGATCCCCCCGCTCATCGACCCTGGCCGTAATCCGCCAGTTGACCGCCCCCGTCGTCCGGTCCAGGTCAATCCTGCCAGCCGGCAGGACCAGCCGCGTGGTCCGCCCGGTGGCCACATCCCGGACATTCGCAACACACTGGCTCAGGAGAATCTGGTTGACCGGTATCGAATGGACCGGCGAGGCCCGGCCCGGCTTGCGGGCCGTCATCAGTTTGGCCGCCCGCGTCGCCACCGCTCCGTTGCCGCCAGCGGGCGCTTTTGGAGCAATTTCGGCCGGCCCGCGCGCTACCGCCGGCGCACTTTCGGCTCCAGCCGCCGTACCTACCGCCAGGTCCACTGACATGCCATCGACCTGAATGTCCCGCAGGTCGCGACCCCGCAGAACGTCCCACAAGCTGGTACGCACCCCGACATGGTCGATAGTAACTTTCGAACCATCATCAAGTTGCGTCTGAATGCCCCGAAGGTCCAGACCTCGCCACCAGCCCCAGGTCGCATTTGCGATCCTAACAGGCTGATTACTCGCCGACTCCGCGTACCCCGCGATCACCCCTGCCAGCCGCGCACCCGATGTCGCCGCCGGCAGCACCGCCGCCGCCACTATCAGCAACGCAGCTGCCACCATGGCCCGACGTATCCACTTGTAGCGTCGTGGACTACGGGCGGCTGCGGACGGGACCTTGGAATCGGCGGATGCCGGAGTCATATCGCGGCCATTGTAGGACCGCCCAGGCCGGTGTGTAAACGCATCCGCCACGATATCTGTAGGAATCAACGCCGCTTGGCAGACGCCCCTGGCCATCCTACCATACGAGCGATACGACGCGTCGTAGCGGATTGTGGACCGTCGATCGCCGGCAGCAAGCCTTGATTTGCGGAAGCTTTAGAACGTGAACGCATTGCCGCCCCAAGAGCCGTCCCGCCAGCCGATCCGGGTCATCCCCCCACGGGCAACGCCCGCCGATCCGGATAATGGGCCGCCACAGCCCGCGTTCTCCTGGCAACGGGCGCAGATGCCGTGGCTGGCGCGGCTGACCTGGGGCTGGGCCCTGGCCGGCTGCCTCCTGCTGCTGGGCGCGGGCATCTACGTCAGGCCCGATCCGCGTGGCCACAGCACCCACGAGCAGTTGGGCCTGGCGCCGTGCGGCTGGTACCTAATGACCGGATACCCCTGCCCCACGTGCGGGGCGACGACGGCGTTCGCCTGGATGGTGCATGGCCATCCGTGGATGGCGATCAAGACCCACCCGCTCGGCGCGGTAACCGCCGTGGCCACAGCAGCTTTGCTTGGGATGAGCATAGTCGGTATAGTCACAGCCGGAGTGCCCGCGATACGGTTGTCGCGGCGGGCATCGGTGGGCCTGGCGCTGGGCCTGGCAGCGCTGTGGCTCGGCTCGTGGCTCTATAAAGTGCTCGTAATGATGCCTGCCCGATAAGAAGAGACACTCCCTCTGGAAAAGACGGTCCTTACGGAGAGCCCTGCAGTGAAGGCATCGACAGCAGTTCTAGCGGCGCTGTGCGGACTGGCCCTGTCGTGCGCGGCCGGCTGCCAGGCGATCGGTTACGGCCTAGCCAGCATACTTCCCGAGCCGACAGAAAGGATCCCGGCCGAGTTCAACAAGCTCGAAGGCAAGAAGGTGGCCGTGGTGGTCTGGGCCCCGGCGGAGACGATTCTGCAGTTCCCGCACATGCGCCTGGAGCTGGCCAGCCAGGTCGTCTACCAGATGAAGCAGCAGGTAAAGGCCGCGCAGGTACAGCCGGCTGAGCCGATCGCCACCTACCAGGACCGCAACCTGAACTGGGACGCGGTGCCCCCGCCCGAGATCGGCAAGCAGTTCGGAGCCGACTACGTGGTCTTCGTTGAACTGCTGGAGTATTCCACGCGGGACCCCAAATTGCCGAGCCTCTTCCACGGCCGGGCCAAGGCCTCAGTCGTGGTCCACGACGTAGCCGACCCAACGACGCGCTGGAGCCTGACGCCGGCGGCGGCGGAATACCCCACGGGATACGTGAAACTGCCCAGCTCGGACGATCTGACCATCCATCACCAGATGCTGGAGATTCTGGCTGGCCAGATCACCAGCAAGTTCTTTGAGCATGAAGTGGCCAAGGACAAGAACGGCAAGGGCTCGGTGTCGCAGACCAGGGGCTAGGCAGCGAGGGTTCGGGGTTCAGGTTCCAGGCAACAGCAGACATGGAGACAGGGGGATAAGGAGCAACGGCAGGACGACGCGACAAGCCTCCTGCGCAGCAGGGGGTCGGCTGGCAGGGGACTGTCTACTGCCAGCGGGTGTTGGAGGGGGAGCAAGGTTGGACCATGCGTAACACGACGCGAATGATCTGTGCGGGGCTGCTGGGAGTGGTCATCGTCACGGCGAGCGGCTGCGGCCCGCAGCTGGGCGCGCTGCTGTACACCGTGGCTCCGGAGCAGAAGAACAAGGCCGATTTCAAGCTCGCGCCCGGTCGGCTGGCGATCCTGATCGACGACCCGTATGGATCGCTGCCGCGGTCGGACCTGCGGGCGACCATTCACGCGAAGATGGTGGCGGAACTATCCGACCACAAGGTACCGGCCGCGGTCGTGCCGATGGCGGATGTGGCCCGGCTGGAGCAGGAGAACCGGGACTTCGACAACCTGAGCATCCGGGCGGTGGGCGAGCAGGTACACGCCGACCAGGTCCTGCACATATTGATCCTGAGCTTCTCGCTGGGCGACGACGTCAAGAGCGGGGTGTACCAGGGCAAGGTTCGGGCACAGGTGAAGATCTGCAGCACGCAGCGCCAGGCGTCGGTGCGGGTCTGGCCGGCCACGGGCGACGGCTACATCGTCGAGATCCAGCAGCCCAACGAGCAGACCGAGGAGTGGGGCAGCAACAAGGCCGCGGACCTCTACGCACAAACAGTGGCCGAGCGCCTGGCCAAGCGGATCGCGATGCTGTTCTACGAGCATTCCGCGGAGGCCGAGTCCGATCTGACGTCGGGACGGGTGGAGAAGGCGTCACGGGGGTAAGGGGCGGCAGAGGGCCCAACAGCCACCATCAGCCACGACTACCGCGCCAACGATCGCCAAAGCCGCCACAAGACGGAACATCGGGGACACCGGTTCGTAGTACCGGCTTGGAGCCGGGCCTTCCTTCCGCGTGCACAGTCGAGGGCGGCTGTACCACAGAGGCCCGCCTGAAGGCGGCACCACAATCGCCCGGTACAGCGGAGACCCCGAACGCCGCCCGAAGGCGGGACTCCGAACGGACACCACAGTTACGGCCTGGCGGACGCGGGTCTTGTCTACTGAGCCTTGCTCATCGTGAACTTGCGGGTCGTCTTGTCGCCGGTGACGACGTTGGTGGCCGTGACGGTCCAGTCGCCCAATTCGTCATCCAGCGCGACGGCAGCCGTGATCTTCTCGCCGCCTTTGACCACGAGGTTGCGGGTCAGCCAGGGGGCGCTGGATCCGTCGGGCTGGCGGACGTCAAGACGGATGATTCGACGGGCGGGGGTGGATGGCCTGGTCGCAGCCGGTTGGGTCGTATCGTTCAGGACCGCAGATGCGGGGCAGGTGACAGCGATCTGGAGGTCACCGCCCTGCCCTACCTTGGCAGGCACTATTACGCCTAACGACCGCTGCGGCGTACCGGATTCGACCGGTGCAAACGGAGGCACCTGGGCCAGCAGCAGCGCATCGCCAGCCGGCAAGTCCACGTCGATGCCGATGTCGCCTGTCACGGGCTCGACGATCTTGACCCGCTCGCGCGTGCGGACGTTGAAGACCGCCGGGACCCAGCTGGCGATGTCGGGCACTGCCGGCGCCATCGTGATCCGCACGGGCTCGACCGGCCGCCCCGTCGTCGGATCGGGCTCAAAGCGGATCACGCCGTCATTGCCGACGACCTCCTTCTGACCGGCCGGCGGGCGGAGGATGCCGACTAATTGCATGCCGTCCAGATTGTAGCGAACGATCTCCAGACCCTTGAGCCTGGCGCCATCCTTCGACTCGACCTTCACCGGCGGCAGGACCTTGACCTTCGCCAGCTCAGCGGCGAGGGCATCGAGCTTCGCCGGGTCGATCGCCTGGTAACCCTCCGGCACCAGCGGTGAGGCATTCTGGACCAGGTCCGCGTCGTACATGCCGACGTCACACTTCGACCCGAAGACCGAGCCGCCTGCCTTGGCCAGCGCATCGATCTGCTGCTTCTCCTTGGCCGATAGCGCGACGCTCCGCGGCATGACCAGGGCCTTGAAGCCGTCCTTTTCGAGGCGGCCCTGCTCGATCTGGCGGCTGGAGACGAAGACTGGCTGGTAGCCCAGTTCCTGCAGGGCCGTCCACCAGGCATCGAGGGCGGTTTCGTAGGCCTTCATGTCGCCGGTGGTGATCCAGCCGGCCTGCATCGAGGGGATCGAGTAGTGCACCGCGATGGGGTCGTGCAGGCGGTCGGCCTCGAAGACGAGTCGGCCGACGCCGCCTTTGAGCTCGCCGATCACCGCCCCGAGGTCCTTGCCGGCCTGGCATAGGGACAGGTCGGGGTTCTGGATCGCCAGCCACCAGAAGACGATGGCCCCGGCATTGCCGTGGAAGAGGCGAGTCCAGAGCTGGTAACGGGCCTTGTCCGCGCTGATGCCGTAGCCGGTGGCGGCGGTGATGTAGGGCTTGCCGTCGGCGAAGTCCATGTGCATCTCGTCCTGGTGGCCGTAGGTATAGGAGCTCAACCAGTTGAAGGCGGGCATGAGCTTGTACCAGTCCTGGCCGTCGTGGGGCGTGGGGACCTGCGTGCCGCTGGTGCCCATGAGGATGTTGGGATTGTCGACCCTCTGGAGGATCTTCCTGTAGAAGAAGTAGATATCGGCCCACTCGTTGTCCATGAAGGTGCGGTGTTCGGCCCAGGGGGCGAAGTTGCCATGGGCCTTGGCCTCGTCGCTGGTCATGGGCATGACCTTGCCCCAGGAGGCGAACTTCGTACCCCAGTGGGTATTGAGGGCGTCGAGGTCATTATCATACTTCTGTGACAGGTACGCCCGGAACTTCTTGAGCGTCTCGGGGGCAAAGCACAGGTCCAGTTCGGCCCGGTAGCTCGTCAGCGAGTCCTCCTCGCCGATGCAGTAGGCCAGCGGGCGGACCTCGGACAGGTAGGCCAGGATCGACCAGAGCCTGGCCTGCTCGGTCTCGCGGACCATCGGGTCGCTGATGCACATGAACCGCTCGAGGTACTTCTTGTCGTGGGTCAGCTCCCACTGCTGCTTCTGCCTGGCGAAGGCGTCGGCGTTCTGCTGGAGCAGCTGGCGGCGAACGCCGTGCGGCACGATCCGCAGGCCGTTGAGCAGTCGCTCGCGCATCAGGCTGCTGGTTGCTCCAGTCGGGATCGAGCGTAGCCGTGCAGCCCCATTGTCGCATCTGCTCGTAGACGAGAGGCCGCTGCCACGGCAGGCGGTCGTTGGGCCACATGATAACCTCGTAGTCGTTCCAGGTGGCCACGTGGGGCCTCAGGACGACCGCGCCGGTCTTGCTGAGCCGGTTGCCCTTGCCGTCGACGGCCCGGACGACCACCTTGGCGGCGGGCGTGCAGACTCGGTTGGTCGGCAGCGTAACGCACGAGCGGTTCGACTCGACCCGCTCGATGATCCGGCCGTACGTATCCTGCAGCTCGAAGGACTCCATCCGCCAGTCCGTGTGGCCGCGCAGAAGGCGGCGGCGAGGGCCAGGGGCGAACCGGCCTCGACGGCGTCGGGCATGTTGATCTGGATGGGGTCCTCGCCCTGGGCGCGGGCCTGGCGGAGGAACTCCTCGGGGAGGTTGACCGGGACCTCGCGGCCGGCAGCCCAGAGCACGCAACGGGCCACCAAGGCGTACTCGATCTCCCAATAGGGATAGTCCACGGGCGGCGGGGCTCCGCCGGGCTGGTCGATCTGCGGGGTCATGTCGTACGGCCGCCACGCGACGGTCACGACGCGGCCCTTGCCGAAGGGCTTTACCGCGACGATGGGGTCGGACTGCTCCGACTGGATGAGCACGCTGGCCCCCTCGGCGGCCTTGTACTGCTGATACGACATCGCCTTGACCGGCAGCAGGTCCAGTGGCAGGTCCTTGACGATGTAGTGCTGGGGGTCTGCAACCTTCCAGGCCTGACCCGCTACGAGCCCTTCGGTCGGCACTCTCATGTACCCGCTCGGCTCTTCCATCGGGTCGGTCTTGCAGCCGGTGAGGGCACTGATCGACCAGAGATCGGAAGCATCGAAGGTCTCATCGCCGACGAAGGGCTGAACCAGGACCAGCCCCGCGCCGTCCTGCACCCGCTGCAGCAGGGCCTCGCGGGCGGCCTTGGGGAACCACTTCCAGCCGACCGGCGTGCGAATGATGTAGACGTCGTACTTATTCGGTCCGGCCAGTTCCATCGACAGGTAGTTCTGCACGTCCTTGAAATCGAAGCGGTGGCCTCGTTGGCCGTAATGGTCGCCCAGGCCCCAGGTGTTGCTGTCCCACTCGCGGTCCCAGGTCACCACGCCGCAGGTCATGTCCAAGCGCTCGGCGAGTTCGACCAGTTCCCGCCCGTAGGAAACACTCGGCATGGCGAAGACCTTGAGTGCCCCCCCGGGCAGGGGTATGACCCGCCAGGCCGTCGGCGTCTTGACGGCATCGGTGTAGGGGGCGTCCTTGCGCTTCTCGGGGGGCACCCATTCGACCTGTTCGGCCTCCAGGTCGCCGAGGCGGATGTTGCCGATGAACAGGGTCGTACCGGCCGGCGGCTTGGTCAGGTAGAGGCAGAGCAGTTTGACGTTGTGGGGGTTGATGGCGCGGCGGATGCCCTCGACGGGGATCTGCACGAGCATCTTCTTGTGCTCGAGTTTGGCGGTATAGTTGAAGCGATTGGGATGGTCCGTGGACTTGTCATCATCGATACGAACGGCCAGGTCGAGCGGGTTGACCGACCAGACCTCGAACTTAAGGGCCTGGTAGCCGGACCAATCCGCGGGGACTTGGCTGGTGGCGACGCCGGGCCATTCCGTGCCGCTGCCGCTAAAGACGATCTTGAGGGCCTTGCCGGCGGCGGTGACCTCCGGGGCCTCGACGGACAGGGTGCGCGCGCCGGCCTGCTCATCCGCCAGGCTGTTCCAGGCCTGGACCTGGTCGGGCTGTTGGAAGTCGTAGAGGACGTTCTCGGCGGCTAGGGTCGCGCGACCCATCGACACCGTCAGAAGCACGACGGCCACCGGCAGAAGGGATCGACGCCCGGGAGAACCACACCTGGTGCGCGTATCTATCATCGCAGGCTCCTGATTCGTCGTGGGCGGTCCATGCGAGTACAGCCCACGCGGCGCGGTCAGTGTACCGCCGATGGTGGCGGAACGCCACGCGGACGTCATAGCCGCTGGCATGGACGGAAGGTCCTGAAGCCGTTGTGAATCAGCGGGGGCAGCGTGTATACTCCCGGCAGGCACAACACCGATGGAGACAACGAGGGTCCGCGCATGACACACATCGTCTCGACCGGCAAGGCCGGGGGAATTCCCAACGACGCGGGGTGGATCGACGTCTCGGTACCGATCCGCTCCGGCATGGTCCATTGGCCCGATGACCCGGAGGTCGAGATCGAACGGGTCGCCGACATGGCCGATGGGTACGTCTGCAACCTTTCGCAGATCTGCATCGGCGCGCATGTCGGAACGCACGTGGATGCACCGCTGCACCTGCTGCCCGAGGGTCTGCCGATCGACCGGATGCCGCTCGAGGCCACGGTCGGCGCTGCGCGGGTGATCGAGATCGCCAGCCCCCGGGCCATCGAGGTGCGGGAACTCCGCGACAAGGACATCCAGCCGGGGGAGCGGATCCTCTTCAAGACGATCAACTCTCGCCGCTGCTGGGGGAGCGACCGGTTCTTCGAGGACTACGTGGGGGTCTGGCCGGAGGCGGCGGAGTACCTGGTGGAGCGCAAGGTCCGGACGGTGGGCTCCGATTACTTGTCGATCGGGCCGTACGGACCGGTCGGCGAGCAGACGCACCAGGTCCTGCTGCGCGGGGATCTGGGTGATCGAGGGCCTGGACCTATCCGCGGTGGCGGCAGGCGAGTATGAGATGGCGTGCCTGCCGCTGAAGCTGGTCGGGGCGGAGGGGGCACCGGCAAGGGTGATCCTGCGAAGGTCACAATGATCGCCCGTCGGATCAGCGAGGCGAAGGAGTCCGCGGCTCTGCCGAGGGGGCCGGTTGGGTCTGCCGGCTGAAGATGTAGCCCACCGCGATCTGGGCAAGCCGAGCCACGGCTGGGCTCCGCAGCAGCAGCGACGGGTCCTTGAGCAGCTCGCGAACCGGCAGGACGCCGCTGTATCGCAGCGGCAACCGAAGCGGCTGCTTGAAGATCAGCAGTTGCGGGACGTTCAGGTCGAAGCCCAGCCGACCTTCCAGCGTGTAGGGAATGTCCCCGCGATTGTGCCGGATCACCTCCTCGGCATTCAGCACATTCTGCCAGGTCAGGCTGATCGGCAGGGTCAACGGCAGCGAGGCGTTCGCGGGGACCTCCCCGCCGGGCCTGGCACGGCCTTGCAGGATGGGCACATCCCCGAATTTCAGCGAGTAGGTGGTCTCCCCGAGCGGGAGCGGAATAGAGTTGGGGTTCTGGATCTCGATGTTGAGGTCGAAGGTGAAGCCCTCGGCCCCGATGTACGCCACATCCATGGACTTGTAGACCAGCGTGGGGCTCTGCACCGCGCCGAATGCCCCGGTCGCCAACCCGATCACGCCGATGCTCACCAGCAGACCCAGCCTGCTCATGCCATGTCCTCCCGTTCAGCAATCCGCTCTATTGTAGAAGCCCGGCGGCCGATTTCATAGCCGCGTGGCCCCCAAATCATTGCACATGCGCCCGCATTGCCGTACGATCGCCGGCAACATGCCCGTACGTCGCTACATCAGAGCGTGGCGCCATGAGGCACGAATGTGAAACCCGAGATCTGGGCAAGCACACGGCAACCATCACCATCCGACCGGCGGTAGCCGCGGACGCCGCCGCCATCGCTCGCGTGCACGTAGATACCTGGCGGACCACGTATCGCGGCATCGTACCGGACGAGCACCTGGCGAAGCTGTCCTACGAAAAAGGGGAGCTGGCGTTCCCCCGCTGGCTCGACCAGATGCCGATCGTCTGCGTGGCCCAGGAACTGTCCGCGGGCATTGTGGGCTCGTCGGTCATCCCATTTCGCGTGGGCTGGCCGATCGCCGGTAGATTCTGTACAACATGCGTTCCATGAACGCACTGACCGACTATGACATTGCCTCGCTGGCCGGCCTGTTTGGGCAGTGGGGCCACAAGCCCTCGCATGCGGGCCGGCTGCTGGGGCATTTCTACCGCTACCCGGGACAGCCGATCGACTTTGACCGGCTGCTGATCCCGCAGGCACTGCAGAAGCGCCTCACGGAAGAGGTTCCCTACCGCCAATCCCGCGTGATCGCCCGCACGCAGGCCGGTGACGGGACGGTCAAACTGCTGGTCGAGTTCGACGGCGGCGGGGCGGTCGAATCCGTCCTGATGCCGGGGTATCGCAACGGCCGCTCGGCTGGGTGCGTCTCCAGCCAGATCGGCTGCGCGATGGGCTGCGACTTCTGCGCCACCACGCAAGGTGGGCTGGTCCGCGACCTCTCCGCCGGCGAGATCGCCGAACAGTTCCTGCACCTCAAGCAGCTGGCGCGGGACATGGGCCGGCAACTCCAGACGGTCGTGTTCATGGGCATGGGCGAGCCGATGCTCAACCTCGAGAACGTGATCGGCGGCATCCGCCGGATCGCCGACCCCCTGCTGGGCGCGGTCGGCTGGCGCAATACGAACGTCTCGACCGTCGGGATCGTGCCAGCCATCCACCGCTTCATCGACGCGAACCTCAACGTGAACCTCACGATCTCCTTGCACGCGCCCGACGACCAGACGCGCGCAAGGATCATGCCAGCCGCCAGGCACTACCCGGTGGCGGCGATCCTCGCGGCGGCCCGGCGGTTCCTGGACGTTACCAGGCTCTTCCCCAACATCGCCTACTGCCTGTTGGACGGGGTCAACGATTCGGACGAGCAGGCAACGGCGCTGGCGGACCTGCTGAACGGCCTGCGGGCGCATGTGAACCTGATCCCGTACAACCACATCGGGCCCGGTATCAGCGGCACGGTCTACCGGCCGTCGCCGCCCGAGCGGATCGCTCGGTTCCTGCGGATCCTGCACGAGCGGAAGGTCGTCGCCCACGGGCGGGACAGCCGCGGGCAGGACGCCAACGCCGCCTGCGGCCAGCTCGCGGGCCAGCTATCAGCAGTTGCACGGCTCTGACGCCTGAGCGAGCCGCCGGGGCCCTTGCCCGATGCCGCCCTGAGCGTTGCGGCAGGACCTTCGCGGCGCCGGGACACACCTGCGTGCGGAAGCCGGCCCGGGTTGTCGCGTATTCACGGCGGGGCGAGTAGCATGCCACCCGTTGTACGAACCGAAGTTGTAGTTGAGCGGGTCGCCGCCGTAGTCGGGCGGCGCCTGCAAGGGAGTTGCCGTTGCAGTCTGTTTGCATGGAGCAGCCCGCCGCCACGCAGTGCGGCCGGCGGCCAGTTCCTCCGGGGAGGTTGGCGCCTCGATGGCACGCCCTGCTGATCGCAGCGGGACTGCTGGCCATCGTAGTTGTCGCGCACGGCGGGTCGCTCTTCGACGGCCTGTTCTTCGATGACTACTGGCACCGGGGCAACCTCGAGAACTCCGGCTGGTCGTGGCACGACATGATCGAGTGGACGACCTTCGACTTGCCCGGCCGCCTCAATCACTTCTGGTGGCAGACACAGCCCCTGCAGTGGCGCTACGTGCGGCCGGCCGCGATGGTCGAGATAAGGCTCGAGTACCTGCTGACGGGTGGCAACCCGGTGGGTTTGCACGCATTCGGATTGCTCTGGCACTGGGCGGCAGGCCTGCTGGTGTATCGCCTGGCCCGCTGGGGCATCGGCAGCGCCAAGTGGTCCTTCGTGGCCGCCGCCCTGTTCCTCATCCATCCGCACTCAGTCATCGGGGTCAGCTGGATCGCCGCGCGCAACGCGCAGATCAGCACGGTCTTTTTCATCGCGGCGGTACTGGCGTACGCCGCCGCTTCCGGGCCACGGGAAGCGAGTACCCTGCGCCGCGGAATGCTCGCAGCCGCACTCGGGCTCTGGGGCTTGGCACTGCTCAGTCGGGAGGCGACGATCGTCTTCCCGCTGGTGGTGCTGACTCTCGACGCCGCCTACGGCGGCTGGAAGCACCTGCGGCGGCGGTTGCCGGTACATGCGCTGATCTGGGCCCTGGCCGCATTGTACGCGGCTTGGCGGCTGATCATTTTCCCGCAGGCGAACGCCCCGGCGCTGTACTTCAGTGCCCCGCATGGGCTGTCCTACGTGCCCTGGGCAGCCAGCAAGCTGCTGCAAATGGTGTTCTCCCTGACGTTCTCCACGCCGATGTTCCTGGGCGCGGTCACGTCGAACCCAGCCATCCGCGACGCGATCCCGCTGCACCTCATCATGTCGATCGGGGTCCTGGCCCTGGCGATCTGGTACGCAGCCGGCTCGCGCGGCGTGCGAGGCCGGTGGTTCTGGCCGGTCTGGGTGGTAGCGGCCTTCTTGCCGGTGGTCCCCGTGTTCCTGCTGCCGCACTTCGCATATCTCTCTACGGCGGCCATGGCAGTAATGTTGGCGATCCTGCTGTCGCGCCTCCGCGGCGGCCGGCGAACAGCGGCGGTCGCTGGACTGCTGGTCATGACCATCGGCCCATCGCTGCTGTATCGGCTCGGCTGGCGAGGGATCGTCCGCTGCGAGCAGGTACTGTACCAGGATATGACAAGCGGCCCGCGCCGGATCGGCCCGGCAGCACCATCTTCCTCATCAACTGGCCGGTCATCGGGATGAACGCCCCGTCGGCGGCACGGCACGCCTGGGGCAGCCGGGACCTGGAAGGCTATGTCCTGACGCTGGCAAGCGAGCCGCTGCAGGCCGGTGAGCCGGGCACGGTGGAGGTGCTCAACCGGCACGAGTTGCTGATATCGGCGCCCAGGCCCGGGTGTTTCAGCGGCTCGATGGGCAAGTTGCTGCTCGGGCTCACGCGGTCGGGGACCTCGCTCCAGCCGCAAACGGTCTTTCACGGAGATGCCTTCGACGCGACCGTGGTCGAAGCCGACGCCGAGGGCGTGACGAAGATCAAGTTCACCTTCCCCAAGCCGCTCGACAGCGGGCAGTACCGCTTCTACATCTCATCGCCCGTCCGGCCGGCGCAGCAGTTAGTGTTCGATCCGGCGGCCAGCCCTCTGCCCCCGGAGGACGCCGATTTGTTCGCGCGGGCGATCTCGCCGGATCCCACCGCCAGGCGCGAGGCCCGCCAGCGGATCTCGCGGGTGGCCGGGGGGCTGGCCGTCGCGCTGGCCAGTCCCATCCAGGCGGCCCTGGCGGCCGACCGGCAAGTCGCAATCGCCCACAACGCTGAACCTCGTGGAGACATGGTGGCGATTCACCCGTGCATCGGACCTGGCGAGCCAAACGTCACAGTGGCACGAGCAGAACCGCCAGATCCTTTCTGAATCCGGGTACTACTTCCGGGTAGTGGGGTTCCTGCGGACGGTGCTGCGAACGGACAAGCTGCTCAGGCGGGATAGCTAAAGCCAAGCCCCGGGGCCTGTGATCTCCGCTGGCAGAGACTCCATGAGGCCGCAACTGACTTGCGTACCGTCGCGCTTGACGATCGCTCCGTTTCGATTCCACTTGCCCCGATCTGCGTGCCTATACTACTCGTAAACGGGGCCTCAACCCCATGAGACAGAAAGGGAAACGACCAATGCCAGTACGCATGTCGGAAGCGGTGTGGGAGGGCGACCTCAAGGACGGCAAGGGCACGATGAGGCTGGGTAGCGGGGCGTGGCAGGGCAACTACTCGTTCGCGTCGAGGTTTCAGGAGGCGGGCGGGACGAACCCCGAGGAACTGATCGGCGCAGCCCACGCCGGGTGCTTTTCCATGGCCCTGTCGCACGGGCTGGCGGGGGGACATAAGCCGACCCGCGTCCACACCAGCGCCAAGGTCCACCTCGAGAAGGTCGGCGAGGGCTTCCGGATCTCGCAGATCGACCTGAATTGCGAGGCCGTCGTGCCGGGGCTGGAGCAGGCCACGTTCCTGAAGTTCGCCGAGGACGCCAAACTGAATTGCCCGGTCTCGAAGCTCGTCACCGGGGCAAGGATTGTGTTGGATGCCAAGCTCGTGAAGTGAGAGGGCGCTAATCGTTAATGGTTAATCGTTAATGGTGAAGGCAACAACACGGCCCGGCTGTGCCGTCTCAGTCTTCACGATTAACCATTAACGATCAACAACTCACGGCTGTCGCTACATCCGCAGCCGCTCGACCAACTCGATGATCTGGCGGATCTCGAAGGGCTTGGCCAGGCAGTCGTCGAAGCCCATCTGCAGCCAGGTCTGGCGCTGCACGTCACTGAGACCGCCGCTCATCGCCACCAGGCGGGTGCCCTGCAGCTCCGACTTGCCGCGCAGGAACCGCAATATGGCTTCGGGGTTGATGTCAGCCGTGCCGGCATCCACCAGGATCACGTGGGGCAGGCACTCCTCGACGGCCGCCCCGGCCTCGAAGCTGCTGGCTGCGACGTGGACGTCGTAGCTGGCCTGGTCAGCCAGCGCCGTCCGCAGCAGGTCGGCCAGGTCGGCATCGGAGTCGATGATCAGCAGGCGGGTCTGCCCGGTCTCCAGGCCGCCGATCGGCATGCCGTGGGCCTTCATGAACCGCATGAGCTGGTCCAGCGGGATGCGGCGGTCGCGGCTGCCGGGGATCCGATAACCGCGGAGCTGGCCGTTGTCGAACCACTTGGAGACGGTCCGCGGGGCGACATTACAGATCCTTGCGACCTCCCCGGTGGTGAGAATGTCCCGCTTGCTGTACTTGCGGCCCATAACACGCCTCCCCGGTTCCTGCAGATACATAACCCCTCCCTCCCAAATGACACCGGTAGTATCGGCAGCAGGATCGGCGGGATTAGCAAATTCGGCAGAAACCGGAGAAACGGAAGAACATGGAAGGGTTCAGGATTCGGGGTTCAGGGTTCAGAAAACAACAGACAAGGAGAGGGCCAGACAAGGAGCATCGACAGACGGCAGCAGTCGGATCACGCACAAGCCCGCTGCGCAGCAGGGGGTCGGCCGCCGCGCGGTCTAGCGCACCGCGCGGAGCAGTTCCTCCATCTTGTCCTTTGCATGGAAGTCGCCTCGCTCGGCGGCTATCCGCATGCCGGCCTGCAGCACGCCGCAGGCGTCGTCGTGGCGGTCCAGGCCGATCAACGCCTTGGCCTTCTGCAGGTAGGCGGCGCCGTACGCTGGGTCGATGGCAATCACCTTGTCGAACTGGGCCAACGCCTCCTCTTGCACACCGGACGACAGCAGCTCCATCGCCAGCGCGTAGTTCAAGAGCAGGTCGTTCGGCTCAGCGGCGAGCATCTTGCGGATCTGATCGATCTTGGCCATGGTAGCCCTCTTATCACCGGCCCGGGATCGCCTGCAGCGGCTGCACGCCCATGCGGCGCCGGCTGGCCAGGTAGTCGCGGATGTCGCCCGGATGCAGGCTGCCCTGCAGGACCTGCTCGAACTCTGCGGCCACCCCCGCCCAGCGGGCCTCAACCTCGCCGGCTGCCTTGCGGACCCGGTCCAGGTCCCACTCGTTCCGCAGGCCCGGGTTTTCATGGAACCCCAGCGCATGCCAGCGGTCGGCCAGCACGCCGTGCGCATCGCGACGCCACTGGTTAACCGCCGCGATGGCCTTCAGCTGCGACAGCGCCTTGTTGCCCGAGCCGCCCGCGGCATCGAGGACCTTGCGGGGGGATCGTTGCGTCGCCCAGTCCGCCGGAAGGTTGTTCGTCCCGATCGTCTCGCGGCAGGCGTTGTCCCAGTCAGATGCCTCGTAGCGGCCCTTGCGCATGACCTCGGCCGCCAGGTACAGCGCCATGGGCGCCCCTGCCAGAGCTCGCAGTACGTGGTCGTCCCGCTGTAGCGAGACCAGCCGGTGGCCACCATGCCCTCCCAGTGGTTCTCCGACGCGTAGCCGGCCCAGACCTCCATGTTCGCCATCCGAACCCGGTCGTTGGGCAGGTCCGCAGTGATGCCATCGGCCCCCTTGAAGGCTGCCCCGGCCCAGAGGTGTAGCCCGGCCGCGTCGAACTTCTCCAGGACCTCCTGGCTGATCCATGAGAACGGATTGGCCCCGTAGCTCCAGACCATCAGGTCCACCCGGGGAGCCAGCACCTGCAGCGCCTCGATCGACCACTTGCGCATCATGTCGTCCCAGAGGATCGGCCGCACGCCTCGATCGAGCACCCGTTGGATGATGGGCATCATATGCTCGCGGTAGAGACCGTCCTTGCCGACCTGCGCGGCGCGAGCCTTGCTCCGCTCGCCCTCGCCCAGGTCCCAGACCTCGTCGCCCCCCAGGTGCAGCCAACGGCTGTCCGGGTGGGCGGCCAGCAGCTCGTCCACCATGTGCAGGACCAGGTCGCGAGCCTCGCCCAGCGTGGGATCGATGGAACTGAACGACCCGGCCGTCTGCGCCAGGTGCCTGTAGCGCGGATGTTTGAGCACGAACTCCAGGTGCCCGAACGTCTGGACCAGCGGCACGACCTCGACGTTGAGCGATTTGCATGTCCGGACGATCCGCCCGATGTCAGCCGGGCTGTACGCCGTAGCCGCCCGGATAGCCGCGTCGAAAAGGTACGGGAAGGTGTCCTCGTACTCGACCAGCAACAGGTTGATCCCCCAGGCCGCCATCCGCTCGATCTCGGCAATCAGGGCGTCGATCGGTAGCGGGGCGCCTTTCAGGTCCAGGTGAATGCCGCGATTCGGGATGGCGTAGGGCATAGTAGATCTCGTCCCTTGTCGGTTGTTCACAGCAAAGACGACCGTCGACGCGCAAAGGAAGACCGCATACGCGAGATTCTACCCTGGCCTGGAGGGCCATGCACGTCGACGGAGATGCCCGCCAACACGCATACGCCCAGGTAGCGCTGTCCGCCCTCGCCGGTGTGAAAAACGCCCATGGCCTTGACCGGCATTGCCAGGTCTTCTTGGAAATTGTAACTGATCGCGCCGAAGGACGCCGGGACGGAGATGATTGTATCTCCACCTGGATGTTCGGCGGGTCCGACCCATACTCGCCGCTGGTGCGGCCGAACCTGGACTTGAGGTGGCAGCCCTCGGGCTTGGAGCCGACGAACGCCCGGAGTTCGATGGCCTCGCGCAAGGGGGTCCGATCGGCGGGTGGGTCGCCTGGCTGGCGCCGATGCGGACATGCGGGCCGGCTGCATACCCAGAAACGTGCCCGCCATATCCGTAGGGCCGCTCGCCGGGCTCGGCTTCTCCGCTGATTCACCGGCCAGGCCAGAATTCTCGCGTCCGTGCGAAAATTCACTTGCACCCTATCAGAATTCGGTGTATAAGATAAATCCATATCTGCGATAATGCGCATAAGCCCTCGCTTATCGTCGTGAGAAGGACCATGGACTTTGAGTGATTGCAGTTGTTCGTAGACATCTGCGACCTGGGTTCATTCAGCAAGGCGGCGGCACGTCACATCGTCAGCCAGTCCGCGGTAAGCCAGCGAGTCGCCCAGCTGGAGAGGCGATTGGGGCATTCGCTCTTCGACCGCAAGGCGCGACCTCTGACCTTGACCTCCGCGGGCCACATCGTCTATGACTCCGCCCGCCAGCTGCTCGCCATCCATGCCCAGATGCAGGCCCACCTGGAGGATCTCCAGCCGATGCTCGCGGGGCCCGTGCGGCTGGGCTGCATTTTCAGCCTGGCGCTGGGACCGCTACGGCACATGCTGCGGCAGTTCCTCCGCGACGCGGCCTCCGTCGAACTGCATGTCACCCACGGCGAGACCTACGAGCTGGCCCAGGACGTGCTCAACGGCCTGATCGACCTGGCCCTGGTCGCCTACGGGGAGAAAAGCGAGGGCATCCAGATCGAAGACGTAGGCAAGGAGCCGATGATCCTGGTAGCCCCCCCCGGCAAAGACATCCCTGCCAGTCCGGTCCCGGGATCCTGGATGAACCAACGACAGCTGGTCACCTTCCCCCTTCACAGCCCCACTCGCCGCGCGATCACGGAGGCCTTCACCAGAATCGGAGTGGGGCCCGATATCGTCCTGGAAGTCGCCAACCCCGTCGTGCTGGTCGAAGCGGTGGCCGCCGGACGCGGCTGCTGCGCTGATGCCCTTCTCATCGGCCATCAGCGCGCTGGAACAGGGCGAGATCTTCTACGTGCCCTGCCCCGACCTCGAGTTCGAGCGGCCCATCTGCCTGATGCTGCACCGTCGCCGGCCGCGGACCCGCGCGGTCCGTGCCCTGGCGGACTTCCTGGGCCAGCAGATGTCGAGCCTGCAGGGCGCCTGGAAGGGATCGCTGGAAAAGGTGTCCTTGGTACAGAGGTGACAATGGCAACGACCCTGATCAAGAACGGCCGCGTACTGGCCGGTGGCAAGATCCACGACAAATGGGTGGTCCGGATCAGTGGCGGCAAGATCGGATACGTCGGGCCGGCCAAGAAGGGCCAGAAAGCGGATGAGACGATCGACGCCAAGGGTCTGGCGGTCGTGCCGGGCTTCGTCGACCTGCACATCCACGGCGGCGCGGGCAGCGACTTCATGGACGCGACGCTGCAGGACTACTGCACGATCGCGGCCTACCACGCGGCGGGCGGCACGACGGCCTGGATGCCGACCACCGCGACCGACCGGCACGAGAACGTGATGTCCGCCCTGAAGATGATCCGCCAGGCCCGCGAGCAGAAGCTCGACGGGCCGGCGATCCTCGGTGCGCACGTCGAAGGCCCCTACCTGACCCTGAGCAAGTGCGGCTGCCACGACCCGGACCTGGTTCGCCCGCCCCGCGACGATGAAGCGAAGGACTATCTCGACAATGCCGACATCATCGGCCGGATCACCATCGCCCCGGACCTCCCCGGCGCCCTGGGATTCATCCGGGCGATGAGCTCCAAGGGGGTGCTGGTCAGCGGCGGCCACAGCGAAGCCACGTACGCACTGATGATGGAGGCCATAGACGCCGGCATGCGGATGGTCACGCACCTGTACAGCGCGATGAGCAGCATCCTCAAGGCCGGCCCCTTTCGCAGCGGCGGCATGCTGGAGGCGACGATGCTGGACGACCGGCTCAGTACCGAGCTGATCGCCGACGGCAAGCACGTCCCGCCGGAACTCCTGAAACTCGCATTGAAGACCAAGGACCCGAACACGGTGAGCTTCACGACCGACGCCATGCGGGGCGCGGGCGCCGCCGACGGCGTATACACTTTCGGCGGCAAAGCGGGGACCAAGGCGATCGTTGAAGACGGCGTAGCCAGGAACCTGCTGAACACGGGCTTTGCCAGCAGCACGGTGCGGATGGTCGACCTGGCCCGCAACGGCGTACGGATCGTGGGCCTGTCGTTCGAAGAGTCGATCCGCCGCTGCAGCGAGGTGCCCGCCCGCATCGCCGGGGTCTTCGACCGCAAGGGGTCGCTGGCGATCGGCAAGGACGCGGACATCGTCCTGCTCGACGAACAGAACTGGCAGGTGAAACGGACGATTATCGGGGGCAAGTCGTAAGAAACGGCAACGGTTGGCACTTTCTTTGCGCACCCGGAACCCGCGAGAAGGCATCGGCAATTCTGGACAGCCAGGCACGCCAGGCACCTGCTACGCATCTGGCGTTGACAACCTAACCAGGTTTGCTGATGCTGTAGGACTTCATACACAGCATCCCGGCACGGCGGCTAACCTGGAGTCGATCCTATGGAACGTTCGGGTGTGTGGAGTCTATGTGCGGCAGGGCTGCTGGCAGCCGGAATCGCCGGCTGTGCCGCGCCATCCCGCGTGACGTTGCATCCCGCATCCGCCATGGTCCGCATCGGCGGAGCCGACGGCGCGCCGATCCCGCCGAAGGCAAATTCCTACAATCTGGAGATGGTCCGCAACGAACGCGAAGGCTTCCAGTTCGCTGTCCTGCCTCCCACCGGCAAGAGCGGCAGGTGGTATCAGGAGGCCGCCAACGTCATGATCGGTGTCTCCGCCGACGCGCCCGACGCGCCGGAAGTGGCTTTGTTCGAGGTGCTGCCGGTCGAGCATATCGCGCCACCGACAACCGGCCAGTTTGTCATCCCACCCCGGCGACTCGGGCAGGTTCCGGATGTGTTGATGCCCCTGCGCCATCACCTGAGACTACGGAGCCCCGGCAAGACTCCTGTAACCTGCTATGTCGAGTTCCATACAACCGCGAAGACCCGGCCCGGCACATACCGGTACACTGCATGGGTCGGCGGCAAGATCCATTCCGACTTGCGGATCCTCGTGACGGTCGCCGAACCGACCCTCCCCGACCGCCTCCCCTTCCGCACCTCCACCACCTGGAACTGGTCGCTGGACGACTACTTCGGCCGTCCGCTGAAACCCGAAGAGAAGCGAGTCTTCTGGACCTTCTTCCTCGACCAGCGGCTCAGCCCGACCGCCTTCTTCGCCAAGACACCTGACCCCTCACCGACGGATGCGCAGCAGGCCGACCTGAAGGCTCGCGGTCTGTCGGTGATGAACCTGACGTTCGTCGGAGGCAAGAAGCCGCGCCCGCTGACCGATGCGGCCAAGGCCAAGCTCGCCCCGCAGCTCCGGCAGTGGCGCGACGAGCTCCAGGCCGCTGGCCTGCTCGATATCGCGGTGATCCTGCTGGCTGACGAGCCCGAGGCCGACGCCGCCCCGGTCTGCCGCGAGAACGCCCGATGGTTCAAGCAGCAGTTCCCCGAGGTGAAGATCTGGGTGGCGACCCGCCCTGCCCCGGCGTGGGACTTCGCCGATATCTTCGACCCGGTTACGGCCCACTCGACGGACTTCTACAAGCCTCACAGCCACACAGCCGAGGCGTTCGAGTGGCTCCGCAAGACCCACCCGCGGACCGAGTACTGGTGGTTCCACTCCGTCGAGCCGTACGCGCCCTGCACGAACGTCCGGCTGGACAACCTGCCGATCGAGGCGCGAATCTCGGGCTGGCAGACGCCCTCTACGGCGTGGGTGGCTACGAGTATTTCTGGATGACCGACTGGAAGGACAACAAGGACACCAAGGACCTCCCCTGGCCGGACCGGGCCGCACGGTGGAAGACCGGCATGAGCGGGGCCGGGACGCTCTGCTACCCGGATGAGCGCTGCTTACCCATGCCGAGCCTCCGGCTCGTGAACCTACGGGACGGGCTGGAGGACTGGGCGCTGATCGAGATGGCCGCGCCGCGAACCGATGCCGCCGCCCGGCGGCACCTGGTCGAGAAGGTCACCCGCAGCCTGAGTGAGTACACGACCGACCCGCGGGTGCTGCTCCGGGCGCGGGCAAGAGTGATCGCGGCCGCAGCAGCGCAGCCGCCCGCCGACAGGGCACAACCCCCTGGGGCCGACCGATAACGCGGATTCGCTGCCACACACCGGGCGCCCGGCGGATGTCCGCCGCTAGAGCCGGTGGGTCTGGACGAAAGGCCGCGACACTCTAGGATGTGCCGTGTTGTTTGCGGAAGGGACCATGGCAGGCAGCCAGACGCGAGACAGTGGAACCATGACGGACAAGCCTACATCGATGGCGGGGCGCCTGCGGCGCGTCCTGCTGGGCGGAGCGCGCAACCCCACCGACCCGCACGTGTTCCACAAGCTCTCGCTGGTAGCATTCCTGGCGTGGATCGGGCTGGGCAGCGACGGGATCTCCTCCAGCTGCTACGGCCCGCAGGAGTTGTTCATCACGCTGGGGGCGCACACCTCCCTGGCGGTCATCCTGGCCATCCTGACAGCCGTGACGGTCCTCATCATCAGCGTCAGCTACTCCCAGATCATCGAGCTGTTCCCCACGGGCGGCGGGGCGTACCTGGTAGCCAGCAAACTGATCAGCCCGCAGGTCGGCATGGTCGCGGGCTCCGCGCTGATCGTGGACTATGTCCTGACGATCACCGTGTCGGTGGCCAGCGGCGCCGACGCGATCTTCAGCTTCCTGCCGCCATGGATGCTCACGTACAAGCTGCCGTTCAGTTTCTTCATCCTGATCCTGCTGACGGTGATGAACCTCCGCGGCGTGAAGGAATCGGTCATCCCGCTGGTGCCGGTCTTCCTGGTGTTCATCCTGACGCACGTGTTCGTGATCCTCTACGCGGCGCTGTCGCACGCAGGCCACGTCCCGCAACTCCTGCACCAGACCACGACCGAGTTCAGCCAGTCCGTCAAGACGCTCGGCCTGGGCGGCGTGCTGCTGCTGATGCTCCGTGCCTACAGTATGGGCGGCGGCACCTACACCGGCATCGAGGCCGTCAGCAACGGCCTGCCGATCCTGCACGAGCCGCGCGTCGCCACCGGCAAACGGACCATGGTCTACATGGCCATCAGCCTGGCCTTCATCGCCGGCGGCCTGATCCTGGCCTACTTGCTGTTCAACGTGACCAAGCAGGAGGGCAAGACCCTCAACGCCTCGCTGTTCGAGGCGATAACGGCCAACTGGGGCGCGGGAGGCCGGACGTTCGTCACCATCACCCTTCTCGGCGAGGCCCTGATCCTGGTGGTGGCGGCGCAGACCGGCTTTCTCGACGGGCCGCGCGTCCTGGCGAACATGGCGCTCGATGGCTGGATGCCCCGCCAGTTCGCCATGCTGAGCGACCGGCTGGTCACGCAGAACGGCATCGTGCTGATGGGACTGGCCTCGGCCATCCTGATGGGCATCTCGCGCGGCCAGGTCGACTTCCTGGTAGTCCTCTACAGCATCAACGTCTTCCTGGTCTTCACGCTCAGCCAGACGGGCATGGTGCGCCACTGGTGGCAGGTGCGGCGAGAGGGCGTCCGCTGGCTGCACGGGCTGCTGGTCAACGGGCTGGGCCTGGCCCTGACCGCGTCGATCCTCGTAACGACGGTCCTGGTGAAGTTCAAGGAGGGCGGGTGGCTCACGATTGTCGTGACAGCCGCCATCGTGGCCCTGGCCGTCGGCATCCGGCGGCATTACAACGAGACGGCCAAGCTGCTCCGCCGCCTCGATGTCCTGTTCACCAGCAACCTGCCGGTCAAGACAGCCGCCGGCGCCGCCGGCCCCCGGGGCGAAGCCCCCTCCGATGCGAACACCGCGGTCCTGCTGGTCAGCGGGTTCAACGGGCTCGGGCTGCACACGCTCTTCAACGTCCTGCGAGTATTCCGCAAGCACTTCACCAACTTCGTGTTCATCCAGGTGGGCGTGGTCGACGCCGGGAAGTTCAAGGGGGCGCAGGAGATCGAGCACCTCAAGGACAGCGCAGCCGCCGACGTAAACCGCTACGTCGAGTACATGCGGGCCCACGGCTTCCACGCCGAGGGGGTCTGCCGCGTCGGCACGGACGTGGTGGAGGAGGTCGCGTCGCTGGCCAAGGAAGTGACCGGCCGCTTCCCGCACAGCGTGGTGTTCACCGGGCAGTTGATTTTCCCGGGCGACACCTTCGCCACCCGGCTGCTGCACAACTACATGTCCTTCGCCATCCAGCGGCAGCTCTACTACGAGGGCATCCCGGTGCTGGTTATGCCGATCCGGATGTGAGATACCATGGCATATAAGGGCGTCTTCTTTGACCTCTACGGGACCTTGCTCGTCTTCGGCGACATGCACGCCGCCTGGGCCGACTGGCTCGGCGCCCTGCACCGTTGCCTGGGCCAGGCCGGCCTGCGGATGGACCGCGAGACCCTCGCCCGGCGGTGCGACGGCTTCTTCAGTCAGCCCGAACCGCCGCCCACCGACGGCCTGACCCTCTTCGAGTGCCGCATCCAGTCCTTGGCGCGGCAGGCTGGGCCTGGACCCCGACCGCCAGCAGATCGCCGGGACCGCCGCCGCCTGCGTCGAGGCGTGGCAGAACTACATCACCCTCGACCCCGACGCCGCGCCGGTCCTGCGGACCCTGCGAAAGACCCGCACCCTCGGCCTGGTCTCCAACTACGACCACCCGCCCTACGTCCGCTGCCTGCTGGAGCAGCTCGGCCTGGCCAGGTTGTTCGACGTGATCGTGATCTCGGGGGAAGCCGGCGTGAAGAAGCCCGACCCCGCCATCTTCCGGATCGCCCTGGACAAGACCGGCCTCGACGCCGCCGACGTCGCCTTCGTCGGCGACAGCGAGGACGACATCCAGGGAGGCGCTGGCGGCCGGGATGTGCCCGGTCCTGATCTACCGCTCCAGCCGCCAGGCGTCGCACGTCCTGCACGACTTCCACCCGGATGGCGAGATCGTCGCGATCTACAAGAACGCCCGGCCGCGGGCGGCCCTGAACATCTGCGCGCTGCCGGACCTGGTGACGCTGGTGTAGAGGCAGTGCCGAGAACACTGCCTTCGCGACAGACGCGGGTTGCCATGCAACCCGCGTCTGAGCAACGTTCTGGTCGCCACATGGTAAAAGATGCCAGTGAGGGCAACATGAACAAGCTTGCGTGCATGACCATCGCAGTGCTGTTCTGGGCCACCATGGTCACGGTCGCGCGTGGCGGCGAAACCCATAATGCCGCCGCCAGAGGTGATCTTGAGGCGGTAACGTCGCTGGTTGCCAAAGATCCGGCGCCAACCACGCTCCCAAGAAACGCGTCCGAGGCGGCGGGTAGAAGAGGGTCGTCGATGCCGGATAGTCGTCCGGCGGGCCAAGCCCTTCTGAAGGCCGTCGATGACCTTCGGCAGTTGAAGACTCCCTCATACCATGTGTTCCTTCGCGAAGCCTATCTGCGGGTTCCTCCTTTGCTGAAAGGACAGAGATGGTCAGATCTTGAGCCCCTCTTTGGCAAGGCGGGATGGCCGCTGGTCGAGAAGTGGGAGAATGGCGATGTCATCAACACTCGCTATCTGCTGAAGAAGGACGCATTTCACCTTGCCCAAGGGCAGTCTCTCGACATGCAACTGTTCCTCAGTATCGCCCAAGCCAAACCCACAAGCCTCCGAGCCCAGCCCGGCAGCGTGGTGGTGGCCTGCGTTGTCCTGGCGAGAGAGGATATCAACGTGCCGTACGAGCAGTTCATGGAACACGAGTCCTATCCGAAAGGGACCGTCCTGGATGTAGTCCTGCGGAAACCCGAGACAGAGGAGAAAGGCAGGACTTGGCCTCTCCTGAAAGCCATCCGCGTGCACTACGGTCTGCTTGACTACATATCAGCCGAGGCATGGGCGAGCGGATTCCATACAGAGGTTGAATTCTCTGCCTCTGCAACAGAATCTGTCGGCGGCGAAAGCCTGTTGTGCTACATCGAGAGCGGCCTGGATCCCCTCCGGACAGGGTCCGGAAAGGTTCTGTCGGAACACTTCGTTTCCCGTGATACCTTGGGCGACGTCTGGTGCGGCGCTGGCAACTCCTGGTGGCAGGGCAACCCCGGCACCATAGAGGCCAATAAGCGCAAATACCTCCGCGGCCAGCCATAGTCGTCCTGAAGCCTGGTCCATGAAACTATCCTAAGCACGTACTATGTGCCGCGGCAGGCGCTCCGATCAGATTGCGGCAGCTATGCCCTTGTTCGTCTGCAGCTGTGGCTCGCAGGATGACTGAGCCGCTCGTCCCGTCACCTATCCCGTCACCGCTCGATCACCGCCTCCCGCGCCGGCCCGACCGAGATATAGCGGACCGGCACCGCCAGCCACTCCTCGATCTTTTCGACGTAGCGCTGGGCGTTGGGGGGCAGGTCGGCGAAACGACGGACGTTGCGGATGTCGCAGCGCCAGCCGGGGAGGGGCTCGTAGACGGGTTGGGCGCGGTCCAGGTTGGCGGATACGGGGAACCGCTGGGTGCGGCAGCCATCGATCTCGTAGGCGGTGCAGACCGGGATCTGGTCGAGGTAGCCCAGGAACGTTCGAGCAACGTCAGGGCCACCTCCGTAGCGCCCTGGACCTGGCAGCCGTAGCGCGTGGCGACCACGTCGAACCAGCCGACGCGGCGCGGCCGCCCGGTGGTGGCGCCGTACTCGCCCCGGTCGCCGCCGCGATCGCGGAGGTCATCGCCCTCGGCCCCCGCCAGTTCCGTGACGAACGGGCCGGCGCCGATGCACGTGGAGTAGGCCTTGGCAACCGCCACGATCCGCCCGATCGCGTGAGGTGGCAGACCCGCGCCGACCGAGGCGAAGCCCGCCAGCGGCGACGAGGAGGTCGGGTAGGGGTAGATGCCGTGGTCCGGGTCGCGAAGGCCGCCGAGTTGGCCCTCCAGGACGATTCGCTTGCCGGCTGACAGGGCGTCGTGCAGCAGCGCGGTCGTATCGCACACGAACGGCTGGATCGCCTCGGCGTCCCCCTGCAGCCCCGCCAGCAGGTCATCGACCGCCAGGGCCGATCGGCCGTAGAGGTGCTCCAGCAGCACGTTCTTGGCCGCCAGCGACTGCTCGAGCCGCCGGCGCAGCCGCGGCGGATCGAACAGGTCGGCCACCTGCACCCCGACCTTCAGGTACTTGTCGGCATAGAACGGCGCGATGCCCTTGTGCGTCGAGCCGAAGGCCCGCTTGCCCAGCCGCTCCTCCTCGCACTCATCCAGCAGGATGTGGTACGGCAGGACGACCTGCGCCTCGGTCCGACACGCACAGCCGCGGCTCGGGCACGCCGGCTGCCATCACCTGCTCGCGCTCCCGCAGGAAGGCCCCGACATCGAGCGCCACCCCGGCCGCCAGGACGTTGGTTACATTCGGGTAGAACACCCCGGAGGGCAGCAGGTGCAGGACGAACCGGCCGAAGTCGTTGATGATCGTGTGGCCGGCATTGCCCCCGCCCTGGAACCGGACGACGAAGTCGGCCTCGCCCGCCAGCAGGTCGGTCATCTTGCCCTTGCCCTCGTCGCCCCAGTTGGCCCCGACGACAGCCGTCACGGTCGCGTTCATGGCGATGCTCCTTTCTTGCGCAGCAGGACCCATGGGCGCGATGGGTGCCCTGGCGTGCTTTGCGCGGATCAGGCAGCCACCCCATGGCGGCTGCGGTGGAAGGACCAGGCATTCAGTCGTCCCTGACGGGACTCAACGACAACAACAGAAGCAAGAACCAGATCTCCGAGCCGTTCGCTACCCAGCACTGAAGTGCTGGGCCAAAGTCATTCTGTCCCTGCGGGACGAACGGCCAGCGACAGCGGCGCCGGTGCACACCGCCAATCTTCACACATGCCGCAGCCCGCAGAAGAAGCCGCTATATGACGATCTCGATCGAGCTGCACGGGGTGCTCGATGCCCGGCAGCCTTGCCGCGACGGGCTTGCCCGTCAGCAACGAGCCGCGCTGCTCCTCGTCGACGGCTTCCAGCGTGCAGGCCGTACACGCGAGGCCGCTGGCGGTGTTGTCCGCCGCCCAGTCCGCCGCCAGCAGCGCGATGCTCACCGGCTCGCCGATCACGTCGGAGCGGCGGTAGTCCGGGTGGCCGATCGAGCCGAGATACACCCGCCCGGCGGCGATGCCGATCTTGAGCGGCTCGGCTGTCCCCTGCCGCGCGCCGACAGCCGCGCGGATCGCCCGGTGCGCGTGGCCCGCCCCGGAAAAGAAGCACAGGATCCCCGGCCCGTTGTATTTGACCGGCACGCCGTCGTGCCGCAGGATCGCCTCGGTCACCTGGAAACAGCAGGCATTGACCCAGGCCGCGAAGTCCTTGGGCGGCAGCTGTTCGCTCTTGTGCCGCGCGCCCGCACGCCGCTAACCAGGACGGTCGCGTCGAAGACATCCAGGTCGCGCGCCGCGTAACTGCCCAGCAGCCAGTCGACCGACACACCCAGCAGTTTGGCCAGCGGCACGAGCAGGATGATGTCCGGCGCGTTTTCGCCGCGTTCCCACTTGGAGACGGCCTGGGCGCTGACCTGCAGGGCGTGCGCGATGTCGTTCTGCTTGAGGCCGCGCTTCTCGCGTTGCAGCCGGATGCGACCAGCCAGGTCCTGCAGCATGGGAGGCTCCTGTCCGAATCCCGCGAACAAGCCGCACATCACCAATGATGACGATACGACGAAATGCCGGGAGAGGCAACCACGGGATGGTTGTTATCGACTGACGTGGAGGTTGAGGGAATGCTCACAGCGCCCGCAGCTTCTCCACAAACGCCTGCAAGAGCCACTCCGGCGTGCTGGCCCCCGCGGTAACACCCGCGATCTTCCGGCCGGCCACCATCGCCGGCTCGAACTGCTCCCAGTTCTCCAGGTGGTACGTCGCCACGCCCTGGCGGATGCAAAGGTCGGCCAGCTCTCGCGTATTGGCCGAGTGCAGCCCTCCCAGCACAAACATCACGTCGACCTTCTCGCACAGGTCGATGGCGGCCTGCTGGCGCCGGATGGTCTCGCTGCACAGCGTGCTGACGATCTTGATCTCGCGGAAGGGCTTGGACGAGATGTAGCCGATCAGCCGGCCGACCTTATCCGGCGCGTGCGTGGTCTGCGCGACGATCCCCAGCCGCGAGCCGTGCGTCAACAGCCGGTCGATGTCCTCCTCGCTGTCGACGATGATCACCCCGGGCGCATAGGCCACCACCCCCTCGACCTCCGGGTGGTCCTTGTCGCCGATCATCACCACCTGGTAGCCCTCTTCGTGCAGCTGCCGCACGACCTGCTGCGCCCGCTTGACCAGCCGGCACGTCGCATCGACCGTCTGCAGGCTGCGCCCCGCCAGGGCCTGCATCACCTCCGGCGCCACCCCGTGCGAGCGGATCAGCACGACCCCTCCGGCCGGCACCTCGTCCAGGCTCTCGACGACGTTGAGGCCCGCCTCCTCCAGCTTCCGGCAGACCTGCTTGTTGTGGATGATCGGCCCGAGGGCATAGACGTTGCCCCGGCCGTACTGGGCGATGGCCTTCTCGGCCTCGCAGACAGCCGTGGTCACCCCGAAGCAGAAACCGCGTTTTTCGGCCAGGATCACTTCCATGCTACAGGTTCCTGTCCTGCCGCGTCATAGTCGAACGGCCTTTGCCCCGCCCTGCCGCGGATCTCGCGCTGCATCTCGATGATCCTCCGGCGGACCTCCTCGATCACCGCCTCGTCCGTCCTGTCCTTCATGTCCTCCGGCGCGATCGGCTCGCCGTAGGCCACCGTCACCCGCCCGGGGCCCGGCAGGGGCCTCGTCCGCGGCCAGGCGTCGTACGCCCCCTCAATGCACACCGGCACGATGGTCGCCCGCGCCTTGCGGGCGATCAGCACCGTGCCGGGCTTCATCGGCCCGATCCGGCCGTCCGTCGTCCGCGTCTCCTCCGGAAAGATCACCACCACGAAGTTGTCCCGCAGCCGGCGGAGCATCTCCTTGAGGCTGGTCACGTCCGCGTGGCTCCGCTTGATCGGAATGGCGTTAAGCGACCGGATCAGCCAGCCGAAGTACTTATTGAGAAACAGCGTGTCGCGGGCCATGTACGCCGATTCCCGCGACAGGCTGATCGTGGCCAGCACCGGGTCGAAGAATGACTGGTGATTGCACGCCAGGACCACCCCGCCCCGCCGCGGCACGCGCCGAACGTTCACCACGTGGCTCTTGAACAGAAGCCAGGACAGGATGAACACCACCGTGCGGCAGAACCACCACCACGGCCGCAACGGCACGAAGCCGTGCTCAGCCCCCGGGACGTTTTTGTACCAGATCAGACGGTGCAGCCACGCCGGCGGTTCGCCCGAAGCGGCGGGCTTGACTGCCGGCCTTCTCGTCTGCGTCACCGCGACTGATTCCTGTGTTTGCGTCATCTGCCTTTCCCATCGATGCTCGATGCCCTAACCCCGACACCCGTTACCCGTCACCCGTCACCCGGTCTTCTTCCTCACCGCCTGGTACAGAAACTCCACCACGTCCTCGATCTCCATGCCGGTCGTGTCGACGTGGATCGCCTGACCCGAAGTCAGCAGCCCCAGCCAGTGCTTCTGGTCCGCCTGGTCCCGCTGCCGGAGGTTCAACAGCACATCCTCGTACGTCACATCCGCACCAGCCGCCTTCAGCTCGCCATACCGGCGCTCGGCTCGCCGGCCGACCTGCCCATCCAGCACGAACTTCACCTGCGCCTGCGGGAAGACGACGCTGCCCTGGTCGCGCCCTTCGGCTACCAGCGACCCGAGCTGCCCGCCCAGCTGCCTCTGTTTGCGCACCAGCGCCTGGCGTACCTGCGGGACCTTCGCCACGTACGGCGTGGCCTCGTTGACCCGCATCGTCCGGATCGACTCGCTGACGTCCTCATCATCGGCGAACGCCCGCTGGCCGCAGCCGGCCGGCTCGAAGCGGATCGTCGTCCGCTCCGCCAGGGCCGCCAGTTCGTCAGGACTGTCCAGGTTCACCTGCCGCTGCAAAGCCTTCCAGGCGATCGCGCGGTACATGGCCCCGGTGTCCAAGTAGGCGACGCCGAGGCGGCGGGCGAGGCGCTGCGCCACGGTCGATTTTCCAGAACCTGCCGGTCCATCTATAGTTACGATCATGCTGCCCTCGAGTTTCCGACGATCATTCTATACTTGTTGCCGATCAGTCGGTAGCATGCCACGACCCGCGGCTTGCTGCAATCCCGTCGCGGCAATTGGTTTGGGAGCCAGCGATGAGCCAGATTCCGGATGCCGGCATGCCGCTGCAGAGGCTCGACGAACTCTTCATGCGCCAGGCCCTCCGACAGGCGGCCCTGGCCGCCGAGGCCGGCGAAGTTCCCGTCGGGGCCGTCATCGTCCACACCAACCATGTCATCGCGCGCGGTTACAACCAGCGCGAGACCCTCCACGACCCCACGGCCCACGCGGAGATGATCGCCATCACCGCCGCCGCCGATCACCTCAAGTCCTGGAGGCTCAGCGGCTGCAGCCTCTACGTCACGCTCGAGCCATGCCTGATGTGCGCCGGGGCGATCTATCTGGCGCGGATCGAGCGGCTGATCTTCGGCGCGCGGACCCCAAGGCCGGGGCGTGCGGCTCGCTGTACGACATCCCCAACGACGTGCGCCTCAACCACCGTGTAGCAGTAACCAGCGGCGTCCTCACCGCCGAATCCACCCAGCAGCTCCGCGAGTTCTTCCAGTCGCTGCGCGGCGCCCCACGACCGGGGGAAGCGCCGCCAAACGATGACCGCGTAGGTTGACCGCTTTCGGCACGCGCGAGCCGGCCGGTCCATTTGACTTTGCGCTGCGCGGAGCATCTAATCTGGCGTAGCGGTAGTTTCGGGGGAAATGCGTTCGCAACCGCTTTTCGTGCATGTTTTCGGCGACGCAGTCAACTCCATGGAAAAAGGTTCGACGGGCGCTGGCAGGTCCCTATCGTCGCGGCGTGTAGCCGTCCCTGGAGCGCCCCGGGATTCACTTTTGGAGGCATGCTTATGTCGCGAATGAAGGTACTTGCGGCGCTGGCGGTCGTTCTGGCCGTTGGCGCTGTCTACGCCCAGCAGCAGTCGATGCAGCCGGGACAACAACGGGCCACGCCGGCCTGGAACTCCCCGCAGGCGGTCCAGAACCTCTCGCAGGCCGCCGACCAAGCCAACGCCGACCTGCAGAAGGCCGTTGACACCGCCATCAGCCAAGCCAAGGGCAAGGCCGTCGGTGCGGCCTTCACCCTTCACGGCCCCTACACCAGCGGGACGGGCGGGTCATCCGCCGGCCAGCAATCGGCAACCGGCCAGGGGCAGAACCTCGTCGCCCACGTCTACGTCGTGGCTGACAACAACCAGCTCAAGGACGTGATCGTCGACGCCAAGAACGACAAGGTCCTCAACGTCGAGACCCGCCAGATGGTCCAGCATCCCTGGGCGCAGATGCGCGAGTCCATGGGCACCGGCGGCTCCAGCGGCCAGTCCGGCGCAGACAGCGGCTCGCAGGGCCAGACCCTCCGCGAACGCGCCGGCATGTCCGACACCTCGTTCCTGCGGCTGGACACCGCCCAGAAGATCATCAAGTACGCCGACCAGGACAACGTCACCCTGCAGAAAGCCGTTGACTTCGCCAACAGCCAGGCCAAGGGCGCCAGGCTCGTCGGCATCTTCCTGGTCCTGCCGAACCAGGCGAACATGGGAACCGGCGCAGCCGGCCAGCAGTCCACCTCGGGCCAGCAGGAGACCGTGTACGCCAAGGCCTTCGCGGTCTCGGGCAGCCAGCTCAAGGTGATGACCTGCGACGTTAAGAACGACAAGGTCCTCAACACCGAGACCCGTTCGACCTTCATCAGCCCGTGGGAAGGCGGCCGCTTCGGTCAATCCGGCATGGGCGGCTCCAGCGGCCAGCCGGGCCAGAGCGGCTCGTCCGGCCAGGAGAGCCCGTCCGGCCAGAGCGGCTCTTCCGGCGCCGAAGGCGTGCAGAACCTGTCCGGTGGCGCCGGCTCAACCGTCGGCACTCCCAAAGGGATAGGCTCGCAGTAGACGCAGACACGCGAGGGCCTGGACGATCTCTGAATGCCCTCACGCAAGCAGGAATCGACAGCGGATCGAAGCGATCTGTTGTCGCGACGGGGCGGAACCGCACGGCGGGGCTGCCCCGTCTCTTTTCGTCGGGGGATCGGACCCGCTCAGGCGGTCACGTCCAGGTGCATCCGACCGTCACTGTCGGTGGTGACGCTCCCGTCGGATGAAGCCTGCGGCGGCGCAGCCGTTGCCTCGGCCCGGGGCTCCTGGAAGGCACGTCCCTGCCCGCCGGCGCCGGTGCCGTCGGGGTTGACCTGCGTATCGGCGTCGGCGCTGTCGATCTGGTCCTGGAGCCGACCGGACCCCTGAACGACGGCGGCGCGGGTATCGGACCGGCGGCGCTCGCCGATGCTACGGCCCTGCTGGGCCTGCTGCTGCTGCAAGGTGCCCTGCAGGGAAGAGGAGATCATCTGTGAAGGCAAGGACGACATAGCCGCATCTTCCGCCTCGACCGCACACTCTGAATCCACATATCCTACAAGGAATATCGGCAGAGCGGCCGAGGGGCTTCAGACAATTCGGGCGACACGCGGCCCCTACGCACTGAACTCGCGGTGCCGCTGGACCAGCTGGTCCCGAAGCCTGACCAGAATGGCCGAGTGCATCTGGCTGACGCGAGATTCGGACAGGTCCAGCGTGGCCCCGATCTCCTTCATGGTCATCTCTTCGTAGTAGTACAGCAACAGGATCAGGCGCTCGGCGCGGGACAGGCCCTTGGTAATCAGGTCGCGGATGTCCTTTTTCTGCAGTTCCACGACGGGATCCTCGCTTCGCCGGTCCTCCACGACATCCACCTCGCGAACGTCCTTGTCGCCGTCGGTCTCGAGGTAAGGCCGCGAGAGGGAAACGAAGCTGACCGCGGTGGCTTCCCGTTCCAGTTTCTCGTACTCTTCCTCCGACATGCCCAGGTGCTTGGCGATCTCGTCGTTGCGGGGATCGCGTCCCAGCTGCATCTCCAGTTCGCGGACCGCCTGGTCGATCTTGCGGGCCCGGGAACGGACCAGGCGCGGCACGATGTCCATGTCGCGGAGGGCGTCGAGGATCGCCCCGCGGATTCGCGCGGAGCAGTACGTCTCGAACTTTACCCCGCGGGACAAATCGAACGCGTCGATGGCGTCCATCAGGCCGAAGACACCGGCCGAGATCAGGTCGTCGAGCTCGACCTCGTCGGGCAGCTTGGCCCAGATGCGCTCGGCGTTGTAGCGCACCAGGGGATGGTAGTGCTCGAGCAGGGAATTGCGGAGATGCACGTCCGCCGTCTGTTTGTACTGCAGCCAGATCGGCTCGAGATTTATACTTTTTCGCTGCGCTGCCATTTTCTCGCCCTCCGTGGCGATCCAACAGGCTGCCTATGCACGCAGATTGTCCGTCATCCGTGTATTCGACGTCCCGGCCGGCGCCGGGGCAAATCACCATTACATGACCGTGGTCATCTCGTCATCGGCGACGACCTCTTCGGCCGGGGGCGGCAACTTCTCGGCCACCTCCAGAGCGTCTTGCGCTCCTTGCGCACCCGCTCGAGCACGACAGCCTCGGCCGCCCAACCGATCAGCCACCCGAGCAGGCAGAAGACGATCATCGCCTGGAGCCCGCGACGTATGGCCACTTCCGCTCGGGCGCCCACGCTCAGGCCGCCCAGCAGGCAGACGGCAAACGACATCAGTCCCAGAATTGCCGCCAGCAGTTTCGCCAGCATAACCGTTTCCCGCCAAACGACAAGTCGTTTTTCCCTGTCGTTCGACAACTATTTGAACAGTCCCAGCACGCGGCGGAAGAACCCGACTCGCCGCTCCAGGGGAACCATGGACTTGTCCACCTGGCGCGCCAGCGCCTCGATGCACCGCGCCGCGGCGCTGCGCGGCCGGTGCAACACGACCGGCACACGATGCTTGATGGACGCGACCATCGCCTCGTCCTTCAGCACGTAACCCGCATCCTGCAGGCTCACCTTCAGGAACCGCCAACTCACCCGGCTGATCCGCCGGTAGACCTCCTGGGCCTCCGCCCGGCTGGTCGCGCAGTTGACCAGCAGACGCGGGCTCCAGGCGTCGTCGTACCGCTGCGTCATCACCTTCACCAGCGCATACGCGTCGGTCAGGCAGGTCGGTTCGGGCTGCGTCACGATCATCGTCATGTCCGCCGCGCCAGCGAAGGCCAGGACGTTCGGGGCAATCCCCGCCCCGCAATCGACGATGATGATGTCCGCCTCGCCTTCCAACTCCTCCAGGGACTCCACCAGACGTGCCCGCTCGAACTCCGACAGGTCCGCCAGCCGCGCTACCCCCGAGCCGCCGCTGATCAGGCTCACCCCCCCGGCCGCCTCCGCGATCACCTGCCGCATGCTCTTGCGGCCGTCCAGCACGTCCAGCACCGTGCAGGCCGGCTCGGCGTTCAGCAGCACCTCCGCGTTCGCCAGCCCCAGGTCCGCGTCGAACAGCACCACGCGCCGGTTCCGCGAGGCCAGCGACGCCGCCAGGTTCACCGAGATCGCCGTCTTGCCCACGCCGCCCTTGCCGCTGGCCACGGCCACGATCCGGGCCGTGCGGGCCTTCTTCTGCTGGGCCACGAGATTGCGAAGCTTGCTCGCCTGGTCCTGTGCAAACATGTCAGCCCTCCAGGCTGACGCTTCGGCTCACCAGCATCGGCTGCCGGCCCGCAATCAGGGCCGCCAGCTCCCGACCGTTTGCCCGGAGCGATATCATCCGGCACGTCCTGCCCCATCGTGATGTACGAAAGGGCCTTGTCCACCCGCTTGAGCACGTTCAGGATCACCCCGAAACCCACCGCCTCGTCGAGCTTCGTGAAAACGATCTTGTCCACCCGCACCTGGCTGAACCGCTCCACCGCCTGCAAGAGGTTCCGCTCGCTGGCCGCGCTCGAAAGCACCAGGTGCACCTCGCTCGGCTCGGCCGCGTCCAGGAACGCCTTGAGCTCCTGGATCCGGACGGCGTCGTTGTGGCTCCGCCCAGCCGTGTCGATCAGGATCATGTCCCGGTCCCGCATCTTGGCGACGGCCTCGACCAGCTCCGCCGGCGTCAACACCACCTGCAGGGGCACATCCAGGATTTGCGCGTACATCCGCAGCTGGTCGACCGCCGCGATCCGGTACGTGTCGATCGTGACCAGCCCCACGCGGCAGCGCCCGCGGAGCTTGAAGTTGGCCGCCAGCTTCGCGATCGTCGTCGTCTTGCCCACCCCCGTCGGGCCGATGAAGGCCACCACGTGCGGCGCACTGCTCCGCTTCACCTCGATCCCCCCGGCAGTAGGCAGCGACGCCTCGATCACCTTCAGCAGCTCCGCCTGGACCCGCTGGGCATCGCACAGCTGCTCCCGCGGGATCGTCTTGCCGAGCGTATCGAGCACCTGCCAGGCGATCTCATCAGCCACCTGGTTCTCGATCAGTTGCCGGTAGGTCTGGACCAGCTCCTCCGGCAGGGACGGCCCGTGGGCCCGACGGCTCTCCTGGACGTGCTGGGCCACCATGCCGCGCAGCAGGTGCAGCTCGCTCCGCAGCTCCTTGAATTCGTCCGTCGCAGGCGCGGGGGCAGGCGCTAACGTCGCACCGAACGCCGAATCATCGGACGGATTGGCCTTCCTGGCCGCGGCCCCATAGGCCGCCAGCACGGCAGCCTTGGACCGCATGTCCGTGCGGGAAGCAGCCGCCGCGGGGACGGTCCGCTCCGCCTCGATCCTGGCCGCGGGCTGGCGCCGACCGGCCGGCAACACGTTCACGCCGACCGCCGCGGTCACCTCGACCACCGACCTGCCGCCCAGGCCCATCAGCCCGCCCTTGCGGAACGCGCGGGTATGCAGGATCACCGCGTCGCGGCCCAGGTCGCGCTTGACCAGGGCCAGGGCCTCATGCATGGACTGCGCTTGGTATGTTCGCAGATTCATGGCTCAGCACCGCCACTCCCAGGCTCTGTACTTCGATGCCTGAAACCACTTCGTTATATCCCAGCACGGCTGATCTGCGGCAGCGCCGCTTCGACCAGGCGGCGCATCGTCGCGCGAATCTGGGGACTGCACAGCAGGACAGGCATGCGGCCGGAGCTCGACCCCATCGCCCGCTCCACCACCCCCGCAACCGCCTCGATGATCCGCCGCTGCATCGGCACCGGCATCGTCAGGAACGACGCGCGGTCGCTCCGCTCGATGTGCGCCTGGACCATGTCCTCCAGCTGCGGATCGAGACTGATGCAGTAGAGCCGACCGTCGGCGGCGAGGTACTGCTGGCAGATCTGTCGTGCAAGGGCGTTGCGCACGTATTCGGTGAGCACTTCCGTGTCCTTGGTCCGGCTGGCCCAGTCGCCCAGTGTCTCCAGGATCGTCTCCAGGTCGCGGATCGGCACGGCCTCCTTCAGGAGGTTCTGCAGGACCTTCTGGATGTCCCCGAGCTTCAGCAGCTCCGGCACGACCTCGTCGACCAGCTTGGCCGCGTGCTCCTTCAGCGTGTCCACCAGCCGGTGCGTCTCCTGACGGGTCAGCAGCGTCGCCGCGTTCCGCTTGATGATCTCCGTCAGGTGCGTCGCCAGCACCGACGAGGCCGGCACGACCGTGTAATTCCGCTGCTCGGCGGCCGCCTTTGCCTCCTCGCTCACCCAATAGGCCTTCAGCCCGAACGCCGGCTCCCGCGTCTCGATCCCCGACAGGTTGCCGGTGGCGGCGCCGTTGTCAATCGCCAGGGAGTACCCCGGCATCGCCTCGCCGCGCCCCACCTCCACGCCCTTGATCTTGACCTGGTACTGGTTCGGCTCGAGGCGGAGCTGGTCCCGGATGCGGATCGGCGGAACCACCAGCCCCACGTCCTGGGCGATCTGCCGGCGGATCGAACTGATCCGGTCCAGCAGGTCCCCCCCTGCTTGCGATCGACCAGCTTGATCAGCCCGTAGCCCACCTCCAGGCTCATCGGGTCGATCGCCAGGAAACTCTCGATCTTCTCGGCCGGCTTGGCGGCCTGCGCCGCCTGGGCCTGCACGGCCTGGGCCTGCGCCACCCGCGTGCGGCTGCGGTTCAGCATGATCGCGATGGTCGTGCACCCGGCGCCCAGCACCAGCAACGGCAGTTTGGGCAGCGGCGTGGCCATCAGGACCAGCAGGAACCCGCCGGTCACGAACAGGGCGACCGGCTGGCCGGTCATCTGCGCCAGGACGTCCTCGCCCAGGTTCGACTGCCCGGTGTTGCGGGTGACCAGCACGCCCGCCCCGATCGAGATGATGAACGCGGGGATCTGCGAGACCAGCCCGTCACCGATGGTCAGCTTCGTGAACACCTCCAGGCTCTGCATCAGCCCGAAGTGTTCCTGGACCATGCCTACGTAGAGCCCGCCGAGGATATTGATGATGGTAATGATGATGCCGGCAATGGCGTCGCCCCGGACAAACTTGCTGGCACCGTCCATCGCCCCGTAGAAGTCCGCCTCCTGCGTGATCTCCAGACGACGACGCCTCGCCTCATCCTCCTTGATCAGCCCGGCGTTCAGATCGGCATCAATCGCCATCTGCTTGCCGGGCATCCCATCCAGCGTGAACCGCGCAGCCACCTCGGCAATCCGCGTCGCGCCCTTCGTGATCACCACGAACTGGATCACGAAGATGATCAGGAAGATGATGATCCCGACGGCCAACGAGCCCCCGGCTACGAAGTTGCCGAAGGTTTCCACGACGTGCCCCGCCGCCGCCGTGCCTTCCTTGGCGTTCGTCAGGATCAGCCGGGTCGTCGCGGTATTGAGCACCAGGCGAAACAGCGTCAGGCCCAGCAGCAGGGACGGGAAGACGGAGAAGTCGAGCGGACGCTTCACGTACATCACCGTCACCAGCACGACGGCCGCAACCGTGATGCTCATCGACAGCAGCAGGTCCAGGAAGAACGTCGGCAGGGGAACCAGAATGACGAACAGCAGCAGGATCGATCCGACCGGGAATGCCATCCCGCGGTAGCGATGAAACATTTGCAGCAAACCGGAATTGGTAGTCAGAACAGCCGGCATCCTTGCCTACCGTCCACAACGGAGAACTTGCAGCTCTGTTACACGCTGCCGAGCATCCTTGCCCGGCTGGCCGATCAGGCCGAGATCGGTCTTCGACGAGATCCGCGTTCTGTTATGTCATACACATATGCAAGGACTTCCGCAATAGCTTTGTAGAATTCTCGCGGAATTTCTTCTCCGATTTCGACGGTTTTGTACAATGCCCGGGCCAGGGGCTTCCGCTCGATGATCGGCACCCCGTGCTCGGCGGCGATCTGACGGATCATCGCCGCCATGTACCCCTGCCCCTTGGCTACCACCCTGGGGGCCGACATCGTCTCGGCGTCGTAGCGGATGGCGATGGCCAACTCCGTCGGGTTCGTGATCACGACGTCCGCCTTCGGTACATCGTACCTCATTCGTTGCCGGGCCAGTCTGCTGCTGGACCTGGCGGCGGCGGTGCTTGATCATCGGATCCCCCTCCATGCGGCGGAACTCCTCTTTGACCTCCTCCTTGCTCATCTTCAGGTCCTGCTCGTGCTGCCAGCGTTGCCAGGCGTAGTCGATGATCGCCAACACCAGCAGCGCCACCGCCAGGCGTAGACAGAGTGTGTAGATGATCTCCCCGGAATATCCCAGCAACGCCCCCACCCCCAGGTGAGCCGAGTACAGGATCCCATGACGCATCTGCCACAAGGTCCCGGCGGCCACGGCCGCCACCAATGCCATCTTGGCAGCGCCCATGCCCAACCTGACCAGGGCCTGCAGGTCCATGAGCTTCATCAGACCGTTGACCGGGTTGAGCCGATTCACGTCAGGCATCAGCGGATCGGTCGACAGTATCCAGCCCACCTGGGCGAGGTTGGCAACCGTCACAAACAACACCCCAAGCAGCAGAATCGGGAGGGTCGCCATCGCGATTGACTTCATGACCATCGGCAGCAGCTGGATCACTTCCTGGGGCCTGGCGGCGTCGCTGCCCAGCAGCGTCGCATACGTCTGCAGTAGGGTATTCAAGATATGGGGTCCGAGGGCATGCAGCGCCACAACACATCCCAGCAGCAGCACCGCTGCCGGCAGGTCCTGGCTCCGCGCGACCTGCCCCTTCTCCCGGGCCTCCTGTCGCCGGCGCGGGTCTGGCGCCTCGGTCCTCTCGCCACGTTCATCCGGCATGGCCAGCGGCTCCCAGGACCGTCCGGACCGAATACAGCAGGCTGTCCCCCGCCTGCAGGCTCAGGTCCACGGCCACCGTCATCGTCAGGAACACCACCACCATGCCGACCAGGATCCGCAGCGGAAAACCAACCACAAGGATGTTGAACTGCGGCATCACCCGACTGACGAAGCCCATCGCCAGTTCCGATAATAGCAGCGCGAGCAGTACCGGCCAGGCCACTCGCACCGCCAACTCGAAGATCACCGCAAACGCTCGCACGGCCAGCGTCGTGGCCGATTCAGGCCACGAAAACCCCATCGGAGGTAGTAATTGGAATGTCTCCAGGACGCACCGCACCAGTGCCCGGTGGCCACCCCCCGCCAGAAAGCCCATGGCCGCGATCCAGTAGTAGATGTTGCTCAGGACATCCGTCTCGGTATCGAAGCCCGGGTTGAGTATCTCGGCCATCGACAGTCCCGCCTGCTGCGCCACGACGTGGCTACCCAGCTGCAGGCCCACGAACATCAGGTTGAGCACGAACCCGAACAGCGCCCCCAGGGCCATTTCCGCGCCCATACCGGACAGCAGGTCCCCCCAGCCGGCTATCGCTGGCCGCGCTTGAAGCATGTTCGGCAACACGACCAGCGAAATCCCCAGGGACAGGTAGACCTTCACGCGGACGGGGATGGCGGAGCTGTTCAGCACCGGCGCCGTCAGAAACATGCCCGTGACCCGCGTCAGCACCAGGGCCAGCAGGGGCAGCACCATCGGAAGGTCGAGGAATGTCAAGCTCATCGCCAATTCCCGAACAGCTCAACCGAATACTCGATCATCCGCTTGGCCATCCAGGGGGTCAGCAGCATCGCAGCCACCGCCATGACGATGATCTTGGGCACGAACACGAGGGTCTGCTCGTGCAGCTGCGTGACGGCCTGAAAGAGGCTGATGATCAGTCCGACCACCAGGCCGAGGAGCAGGATCGGGCCGCTGATCACCAGGATCATCATCACCGCTTCACGTCCCAAATCGATCGCCTGGTCGAGATTCATGTCAGGTCCCTATGCGGCAAAGGAGTCCAGCACCGTCCCAGCCACCAGCCGCCAGCCGTCCGACAGCACGAACAGCAGCAGCTTGAACGGCATCGATATCAGCACTGGTGGCAGCATCATCATGCCCATCGAGACCAGCACCGTGGAGATCACCATGTCGATGATCAGGAACGGGATGTAGATGCGAAATCCGATCACAAACGCCGTCTTGAGCTCGCTGAGCACGAAGGCCGGAACCATCGCCAGGGTCGGCACCTGGTTCCAGGTGGCCTGCTCCCCCTGCTCGATCGGTTTGCCTCGCTGGTACTCCCAGAACATGAAGACGTCGTCTTCGTTGCCCATTCGCTCGATCTGGCGGATCATGAAACCCCGCAGCGACTGCCCCGTCTGCTCCAGGGCCTGCGCCTGCGCGATCCGCCCATCGAGGTATGGCTGCAACGCCGCCTCGTTGATGTCCTTCCAGGTCGGGGCCATCACCAGCGCCGTCAGCAGCACCGACAGGCCCACCAGGACCTGCCCCGGCGGCAACTGCTGGGCCCCCAGCGCCTGGCGCAGCAGGGCCAGGACCACCACGATCCGGGTGAACGAGGTCGTCAGGATGAAGATGGCGGGCGCCAGCGACAGGACCGTCAGCAGCACCAGGATCTGCAGCGTCGAGCTCATGGCCTGCCGGTCCCCGGCCGGCGGAAGCGTCTGCCGCAAGTCCGGGATGTTCAAGGGATTGTCGATCCGGGGACCCGACTGCGCAGCGGCTACCCCGGCGGCCACCAGCACCACCAGCAGCGCCACAGCCAGGATTCGCGATCTGGTCGAACTCATCCGGCATCCATGCCCAAAGCCCGGGCGACTCCTTCGCACCGGGTACCACACACTACATATATGAATATACAGTACCGCTCACTTTCACCCGATCAACCCCATCCCACCTAGCCGGGTGCCACCGGTCCCGTGGACGCGGCGCTGTCGCCGCGGACCAGGGTCGTGCTGCCTGGCCCTGGTCACTTTCGCCTGATCGATCCCATCCTGGCCAGCAGGTTCCGCAACTCCTGGCGGAGGGCGCCGATCGGGGGCTCATCGCCCACGGGCGACACCGGCGGCTCGACGATGGCCGGCTCGATGTTGCCCTCGCGGTCGTACTGCTGCACGGCCTGGTCGATCGTCTGCTGGAAATCCTGCACAACACTGCCGGGCTTGCCCGCCTGCATCCGCGTCAGGATCTGGGCCACCTCGGACGGCTCCCGCACCTCCGACAGCACGCCCAGGTCCTGCGGGCCCAGCCCCAACAGCAGGATCCTCTCGCCGAAACGCACCAGCACCATCTGGTGCTTGTTGGTCAGGTAGCCGCGACTGAGGATCTGCACCGTCGCCGTCGATCCGCCGAAGGACCGGCCCAGACCCGTGCGCCGCAGAAATCTCAGCAGCAGGCCCATACCCGCCAGGACGACAGCCAGGATGCACGAGGTCTGCACCCACATTTGCCAGCCGGTGGACTGCGCGGGCCGTCTCTGCACGGGCCCGCCGCTCCGCGCGGTGCCGGGACGATGGATGGCGTGGCTCTCGATATCGCTGGTGGCAGGCCGGGTCGCCCCGGCGGGTCCGGCACTGACCGGGGCAAGCGCCCTGCGGGCGGCTCGGCGGCCGTAGGCGCCGCGATGGCAGCCGGTCCGGTGCCCTCCAGGCACAAGACCACGAGCACAATCGATAGGGTTCGACGGACGGCATCCATGCCTGTCACGATCTCACACCGACGCCTCCTGCGGCGAGGAGACGATCTCGTTGATGCGGACACAAAAATTATCGTTGAGCACCAGCACTTCACCGCGGGCCACCAGCCGCTCATTGACATACACATCCACAGGGTCGCCGGCCAGCTTGTCCAGCTCGACCACGCTGCCCTGGTCCAGCTGCAGCACGTCCTGCACGAGCATCCTCGTCCGGCCCACTCCGATACGGACCTGCAACTGCACGTCCTCGAGCATCTGCAGCTTGTCCAGCGAGAGTACACCCGTGTGGCCGTTGCCCCCGGCAAAGTCCGGCAGGGGAACCGGTGCCGCCGCGTCCGCCGGCTTGCCGGCTGGCGCAGGCTCGGAGGCGATCGCCTCGGACATCGCGGATGCGAACTGGTCGAACGGACGGCCCGCCTGATCGAGCTGGGGTGCACCACCGGCCGGCGCGGTCGCCGCAGCCGGAGCCGCCGACGCGGGACCCGTGGCAGGGGCCGAAGGGGCCGCCTTGGCGGCGGCCGGGGCCTGGGCCGTGTTCAACCCGACCTCGCTCAACGCCGCGTCGATGTCGTCCTGGCTGAGTGGTTGTTCGGCACCACCAGGGGGGTCTTGAGGTGTCTGCGCCATTTCGGGCATCCTCCTTGACGCATCCGGCTGCCAGGGCATCCTGCCCTTCGAAGCACGCTGTCTGATAACGTACCGGCCGAGCCGATCACCCGGTCGCTGCGGCGATCGGCCCCGCCACTAGTAGTCTACCTTAAACGGAGTGCACTTGGGGATCAAGATTTCCTCGACCATTTTTTCTTCACCGACGATCTGACCGAGCTCGTGCTTGAGCTGGCGGCGCATCGTCTCCAGCCCGTCCTCCTGCAGGTCTTGCGGCTCGGACGAGCGGACGACCCGGCAGAGGCGGTCTTCGATGGTCGCCTTGCTGGCCTCCAGAAGCTTCTTGAGCGTCGCCGCCTTCTCCCTCTTCGTCTTGGCGTAGACCTCGATATCGTACATGAACAGCCGGCCGCTCTTCATGTTCGGGGCCCGCAGCTTCGCCACGAGCAACTCCGCATCCTGAGGCAATTCGGCGTCCTTGTCGGCCTCGGCCTCGCTCCCATGTCCGCCGCCGTGACTGCTTGACTTGGCTGCCGTTGCCAGCCCCTCCGCAGCCACCTTCGACGGACCGCCGCCGAAGGTCTTCACGGCGAAGTAGACGCCCCCGCCTTCGATGGCCATCACGGCCAGCAGGATCCCCATCATCAGCAGGGTCTGTTTCTTCTTCCCAGTATTGGCGGGAAGCGTTGTCTCCGCCGTCTGTCCCTTGGCTTGCTCTTCGGCCACAATGATCCTCCTTACACCCGAGGCGGCGCGGAACGCAGGCGGCCGCTACGACTCGTATCGGCCGATCCGCAGCCCCGGTTAAGCAGGCAGGTCGGAAGGATCCGGGCTCGCCGGCACACCGAAGCAACGCACCTGCCGGGCATAGTCGATCGCCCGCCGGACCACCTCGGCCATCGACTCCTTCACGATGATCCGATCCCCGTTCAGCAGGGTGACCATCGTGTCGGGGGTCTCTTCGACCGTCTTGACCAGGTCCGCATTGACGATCATTGGCCGGCCAGTCAGCCGGGTCAGCACGATCATAGTCTCGATTCCCGCCTCGTCATGTCAGAACCGCAATCCTCCAGATATATCGGCCACCGCCGCAAGGGTTATTCCTATAAACGCCACGCCGGATGTCACTGGCAGCTAGCCTGCCAATTTGTCGGTGCCCTCATCAGCCGACCTAGCTGTTTCGCATGAGCGTCAGCAGGTCGTTGAGCAACTGGTCGCTCGTGGTGATCACGCGGCTGGCGGCGCTAAAGCCGCTGGAGGCATTGATAAGTCCGATAAACTCTCGGGACAGGTCCACGTTGCTCAGCTCCAGGGCCCCGGACAGGACCCGGCCTGCCCCCAGGGTGTCGGGGGTAACGATGGCCACCTGCCCGCTGTTGGGACCCGCGGTCAGAAGGTTGTTCGTCTGTCGGGTCAGGCCCGCCGGGTTGGAGAACGTCCCCAGGACGATCTGGCCGAGCACCTGGCTCAGACCGTTGGAGAACGTGCCGGTGATCAGGCCGTCCGAGCCAATGGAATAGTTGGTGAGCTGCCCGGGGGCGAAGCCGTCCTGGGTCGTAACAGAGAGGCTGGACGGGATGGTCCCGCTGCCGGTGCTGACGAAGCCCTGCAGCGAGGACAGGTCCAGGTTGATCGCTATGGGCGTATCCGCGCCGGTCCCCGTCCGGTTGATCGTGATCTGCGCGGTCGACCCGGCGGCGGCCTTGCCGTTGGTGCCGACGTTGATCAGACCGGTCCCGACGCACAGATTACCGCCGATGTTATCGGGGCTTTCCGCGTAGTATCGCCACGTGGCCCCGTCGGTCGTGTCTTGCAGGACCATGGTCAGGTTCACGCGAACGGACGAACCCAGGGAGTCATGGGCGGTGAACGTGGTGGATACGCTGTTGCCAGTGGCATCCTGCACCTTGGCAATCGCAAACGGCGAGGCGTTGCCGGCGCTCGTATTGATGATGCCCGTGCTGAGCATCGAAAGGGCGTTGTCCTCGCCCCTATTGCCCGTGACCGTAATGACCCCCGTGGCGGCATTGATCGCCACGCCGGGACTGCCCGGAACCCCGGCGGTCGTATTGATGCCCAGCGATGCCTGCATCCAGTTCATGAAGTCGTTGATGGTCGTGCCGGTGGTGCCCACCGTGAACGTCGGGATCCCCAGGTTGCGACCGCCCTTGGTGATGCCGCTGGGACCGTCTTGAATCTGGATGACGTTGCCGTTGGCGAAGAGGTTGACCGCAGGCGCCGCCGCGGAACGGACGTTAGTCAACAGGGTCCCTCCGCCTGCCGCCGTGCCGGCGGCGTCGGACACCAGCGCCCCAAACGTATAGATGCTCCCCTGTGGGGGCACCTGCCCCTCCGAGGAAAGGTTGCCCGTGAGGGCGGCGGTGGTCGTAGCCTTGGCGGCGGTCATGCGACCCAGCGGGATCTTGAGGTCGCTGAGCGTGCCGGACACGACGTTGTAGTTGTTGTCGATGGCGTAGCCTTGCACGTAGTCGCCGTCCGCGCTCACCAGGTAGTTGTCCGAGTTGAGCATGAACGAGCCGTCGCGGGTGTACGCCTGGTTGCTGCTCGAGTCGACGAAGCACGAAGAACCCCTGGCCGTCGATGGCCATGTCGCTCGGCACGCCCGTCGTCTCGGTGGACCCCTGCGTCATGTCGCGCTGCATGCTGCCCACGACCGCGCCCAGACCCACCGCGATGCCGTTCGTGCCCCCGGTCTCGGTTGAGGGCGGACTCCCCTGGCTGAGCAGCTGCGCGAACTGCGTCTCGAACATGCTTCGGGAACTCTTGAAACCCGTCGTGTTCGCGTTGGCGATATTGTCGCCGATCGTGTCGATGCGGAACTGGTTGGCATTCAGCCCGCTCAGACCGGCATACAGTGAAGAGGTCAATCCCATCGTATTGCTCCTGTGCTTTCCTTGGCCCGTTCCTTACGCCACCTTCTGCTTGCCCAGCAGGTTCGCCAGCAACCCCTGGCTCTGCTGCGTCGCGCTGCCGGCCGAGGACGCGTTCGCCACGTCCGTCACCGACGTCAGCGGCAGGGTGTTCTTGCCGCCGTCCAACTCCAGCACCACGTTGCCTCCGGACTGGAATGTCACCCGTGTGACGACGCCGGTGATCTGCATGTCGTTGCCGGCCGCATCCTTGACCGTGCCCGTGACCGCCTTGCCGATGAGGCTGGCGGCCGTCGAGTAGTTCTGCTGCTGCGTCACCGTCTGGAGGGTCGACGTCATCGCCGTCGACGCCTCGATGCTGCGGATCCCGGCCACCTGCTCGACCATCTTCGAGTTGTCCATCGGCTGCATCGGGTCCTGGTAGCGCAGCTCGGCAATCAGGAGCTTGTAGAAGTCATCCGTGCTCATGCCCGTCGCGTTGTCCGCCGACGCAGCCGACGCAACCGCCGTGCCGGTCGCCGAAGACGTCCCCGTCGCTGTCACGCCACTTACTGCCATTTGGTATATCCTCCTCTTTTGTTTGATATCCCTGTCTTAGGCCAGGACGTTCAGCCCCGCCGCGTGCAACACGCCCGCGGCAGCCGGGTCCGCCTGGGTCGCGACTGCCTCCGCCGGCAAGTCCACGGCAAACGAGGTCGTCAGGCCCCGTTCGCCCTGCTGTCCCCCCTGCCCCGGGTGGAACTGCCCGGAGGCGTGGTTCTGCTGCCCCGGCCAGTCCGATTGCTGCTGGTCGCCGGACGAATGCTCGTTTCGCGGCGCGACGCTCACCGTCGCGCGATCGAGCGAAATGCCCTGCTCCTGCAGCGCGTCCCGCAGCCTCTCCAGGCCGCCGGTCACCAGGTCCCGGGCCGCCTCGCTGGCCACCTCCAGCCTCAGGTCCATCTTGTTCTGCCGGAGTTGCACGACCGCCGTCACCGCCCCGAGTTCCGGCGGTTGCAACTGCATCCGCGCCACCGATCGCCCCTGCCCGAGCGTGGCGTGCACCATCGCCGCCAGCCGCTGCGTGTTCCGGGCCGCGTTGTCGTCAGCCGGCACGACGGACGCCGCGGCAGCATCGGCGGCAACCGTCGAACTCGCAGTCGCATGCGGCGCCGGCTGGGCCGCGTGCGACATCGTGAAAGCCGACGCGTCAACGGGACTCAGCAAGGCCGTTGGGTCCGCGGTCACTGAATGGACCCCGGCCGGCTGGCTGGAGTTCGTAGCGGTCGGGTCCGCGAAGTCGCTGCCGGCGCCCCCCCCCTCCTCCGTCTTCGCATGGGCCGGCGTGGACGCCTCGCCCGCAACCGCCTTGCCCCCGCCAAGCAGGTCGGCTACCAGGTCCTTCAGAGGAACCTGCGCCACCGCCGTTCCCCCAAACTGACCTGCCGACTTGGAGGCCTTGGCCGCCATGTCGGCAGGCGCGGTTATCTTCTCCGCCTGCGCCTCGACGCCTTCGCGTCGGTCCGCCTCGGAAGTGGCCGCGGCCAGCACGTCGGCTGCGCGGCGCCGACCCTGGCGGCCTGCTGCCGCGCGATCCACTGCAGCGGAGCCAGGTCGCCAACGGGTTGTTTTTGCTTGACTGCGTCCGTGCCGACGTTGCTGGCCCCCTCCGGCCCGACCCCTTGGGCAGCCCCACCGACCGCGGATGCCGCAGTCGACGCGGCTGGTGCAGCTGCTGCGGTCGCCGCTGCGGCAGGCGCTGACGCGGCAGCCGTTGAGGCCATGGCCTGCGTGGCCGCTTCGCTCGCGGCCGCTGTAGCAGCTTGCGCAGCCGGATCTACGGTAGCTGTGGACGCGGCCGAATCGACGCCCAAGTGCGCCCCATCCGCCTGCGCCCGGGATGCAGGACCGGACCCGGAAGGTTGGTCGCCGCCCGAGGCAGCCTCGCCAGCCGAACGATCAGTCCGATCCGCCTGCGTCGGCTCTGTCCGGGTCTTGTCGACCTGAGCCCCCGCGGACGGTCCGTCTTTCGGGCTGGCAGCGCAGGGTTGCCGCTGCCCGCTCTTGCGCCGCGTGGACGAAGCCGCCTGCCGCGGGGTGGTGGCAGCGCGGGTAGCGCTCGACTCAGGTTTAGAGACGGTGCCGGCCAGCACCGAGTCGAAACTCAGGTCATCCGACTGCGATCGCCGGCCGGAGTGGCCAGGTAACGGCCCCTCCCGCAGGCGCGACGGTCCCCCCTGCCGCGGGCGCGGGTAACGACGTTCGGGAATCCAGCATGGCGTCTTCCTTGACACCGGCATCAGCCTCCTGCCAAAGCCGCCGCCTGGACGTTGTTCTTCTCGCGGATCAGCTCCAGAATCCGCTTGCTCCATTCCTGTTCATCGGGCTTCTTACACAATTCAAGTATTTTTTTGCCTTTGCGGGTCTCCATGGCCATCAAAACGCGGGCCGCCTCGCCATCGCTCTTGCCCCGCAGCAGCGGCAACGCCTGCGCGGGCTTCATCGTCGAGAGGTAGTCCAGTTCCTTCTGCGCCCCGCTCTGCTGCGCGGCCTCGAGCTCCTTCTGCCGGCCCGCCTCCCACTGCTTGCGCTGCTGCTCCATCTTCTCCCGCTCACGGAGCACGCCCAGCCGCGCCTGTTCGGCCATCGCCTTTTCGTTGGCGATCTGCCGGCGGAGCATGTCCAGCTCGCTCGCGGCCGCCGCCTCGTCCTCCAAACCCGCCGCCGTCCGGGTGCCGGCGACTCGCGCCGCCGGCTGCGAGCCCGAAGCCGGCCGCGACGCGGTCGCATCCTGGTACACGGGCTTGGTGGTCAGCACCGTAGCCGCCGCCTGCAGGCTCCCGCCGTTCAGCGTGCCCTTGAACCACAGGTACCCGGCTGTGCCCCCCGCGGCCAGCACCGCCGCCAGGCTCAGCATACCCAGTATGTTCACCACTTTACGAAACATGCTTAGCGACTGCCCACCGGCACCTGTCGTTCATGCACGAACCGCACCACACCCAGTTCATCGCTCGCGCGCTGTTCGGCGACCGCTTCCCGCCGGACCTGCTGGAGGTGCTGCCGCTCCTTCAATTTGTCCAGGATCTTCCGCCGCTTGCTGCTCTCCGCCAGCGCCGCCCGGTCCGCGACCAGCGCCTGCCGCAGCGCCTCCACCTCCGCGATCGTCGTCAGCCGCTGCATCTGCAGACTGCCGATGTAGCCCCGCTGCCGCGAGGCCTCCAGCGGCACGATCCGCCCGGCCAGCACCAGCGACCGCATCGTCCGGCCCGCCTCCACCAGGTGCTCGTCGATCGAGGCGATCCGCCGCAGACCAGCCTGGATCTGGCGCAGGCGGTCGGCGACTACCCGCTTGGCCCGATCCTCCTCGAGCTTGCGAATCTTCAGCAGCGGCTCCAACCGGAACGTCGTCCGCGGCATCGGTCCGTCCGCCCTTTCCGTCCCTTACCTCACCGTTTCGTTGTCTGCGCCGCCGCCGGCCGTACCGCCGGCTTGCGGGCCTTCTCGATCCGCTCGGCCAGGTCGAACAGCCGTTTGCGGGCATCCTCCAGGCCGCTCGGCTCGGCGATCTTCTGCTGCAGGAACTCGGCGATCCACGGCCTGGCCGCGATCGCCAGGTCGTACTCCGGATTCGTCCCGCCTGCATACGCGCCGATGTTCACCAGGTCCTCGATGTCCTGCCAGATCGCCAGCAGCCGCCGCACCTCCTGCGAGGCGGTGTAGTGCCTCTCATCCACCAGGTCGATCATCAGCCGGCTCAAGCTGTCGAGCACGCTGACGGCCGGCCAGTGCCCGCGGTTGGCCAGGCTGCGGCTCAGGACCATGTGCCCATCGACGATGCCCCGGACCGCGTCGCACACCGGGTCCATCAGGTCGTCGCCCTCGACCAGCACGCTGTAGAAACCCGTGATGCTGCCCTGCCGCACCCGGCCGCTCCGCTCCAGCAGCCTCGGCAGCAGCGCGAATACGCTCGGGGTATACCCCTTGGTGGCCGGCGGCTCGCCCGCGGCCAGACCGATCTGCCGCTGCGCCATTGCCACGCGCGTCACCGAGTCCATCATCAACAGGACATCCAGCCCGCGGTCCCGGAAGAACTCCGCAATCGCCGTGGCGGCAAACGCCGCCCGTACCCGCAGGGCCGGCGACTCGTCCGACGTGCTGACCACCAGCACGCAGCGCTTGCGACCCTCCGGCCCCAGGTCCTTCTCGATGAAGTCCTGCACCTCGCGCCGCGCTCGCCCACCAGCGAAACCACCGTCACGTCCGCGCTCGTGTAGCGGGCCATCATGCCCAGCACCACGCTCTTGCCGACACCCGTGCCCGCGAAAACCCCGAGACGCTGACCGGCCCCTACCGTGATTGTCCCGTCGATCGAACGGATTCCGGTAGAGATCACTTGGTCGATTCGCTTGCGCTGCATGGCCGGCGGGGCCTGACGGTGCAGCGGGTAAAAGGCCTCCGCCGTGATCGGCGGACCGTCGTCGATCGGCTCGGCCATCGCGTTGACCACCCGGCCCATCATCGACTCGCCTACCGGGACCGACTGCTGCGCCCGAAGGCACGTGACCGGGTCGCCCGGCGACACGCCCAACGCCTCGTCCAAAGGCATGAGCAGTGCCAGCGAATCCGCGAAACCGATCACCTCCACCCGCACCGTCTTGCCCGACCGCGACTCGATGACGCACGTCGCACCCACCGGCACCGACAGGTCCTGCGCCGCAACCGTCAGGCCGCGCATCTGCGCAACCCGCCCGGTCACCTTCTGCGGCAGGCAGTCGTGTACCATCCGGGTGTAGTCGGCCAGCAGCGTCATTGCGGATCGGCCCCTCCCGTCCCGATCGAGCCGGCGCCTGCCGCCCCATCCGGGTCCCTGTCCTCGACGGCCGCGCCTTCCTCGCCGCCGACTCTCGCGGCGGCCTGCCCTTGTGCGCCTTCGCTCGCCGCGGCCCCCGTCGAGCCCGACTCGGCAGGCATGAGCAGCCAGTGCTCCTGCCAGCCGGCCAGGATTTCGTCGAGTACCCTGAAACACTGCGTCTGAATGGAGGCGTCGACCGCGCCGCCCGGGGTCCGCAACACCGCGCCCCCGCGGCCGACGGTCTCGTCGCCCATGAACGTGACGGCCTCGTAATCGCCGGCCGGCAACAGATCGCGGGCGAACTGCCGCGCGTGCTCGAGGTCCTGCGGGTGCAGGTGGATCTCCAGCCGGTTCCGACCGCCCACTAGCTGCAGGGCCTCACGCAAGTTGCCGGCCACGCACGCCGGATCGACATCGACCGCCCGCTTGACGACGCGACTGGCGATCGCCCCGGCCAGCGCAACCACGTCCCGCTCCAGTCTGCGACTGCAAGGCTCGGCGGCGCGTCTCGAACTCCTCCAGGGCGGCCGCCAGGGCCTTCGCGGCGGTCGCGTGCTTCGCGGCAAAGTCGGCGGTGGCTTGCTCGAGCGCCTGCTTGCGCCCCAGTTCCTGGCCGATCCGCAGGCCATCGTTCCGCCCGTTCTCCAGGCCGGCCTTGTGAGCGTCCGAGCGAGCCCGCTCCGCGCGGACCTTCGACTCGGCGAGGATGGCGTCGGCCTGGCTGCGGGCCTCGGCCAGAATCCGCTCCGCCTCGGCCTCGACGTCCTGCAACCGCAGGACCTCGGCCCGGGCGATCTTGCTCTCGGCGTCTCTAGCCTTGATCAACGGCATGGCACCCGTCAGTTCTTGCTGTTACAATTAACAATTAACAATTGACGATTGGCAATCGACAGTCTTCTCACACGACCATGTCCTTCTCGCCGCCGCGGCCCATGATGATGATCTCGCCGGAGTCCTCCAGCCGGCGGACGATGTCGACGATCTTCTGCTGGGCGCCCTCGACCTCGCTGATCCGCACCGGGCCCATGAACTCCATCTCTTCCTTGATCAGCTGCACGGCCCGTTCCGACATGTTCGTGAAGATCTTGGTCTTGAGCTCGTCGCTGGCCGTCTTGAGCGACAGGGCCAGCTCGTTGTTGTCGACCTCCTTCAGGACCTTCTGGATGCCGCGGTCGTCCACCTGCAGGATGTCCTCGAAGACGAACATCAGCCGGCGGATCTGCTCGACCAGGTCCGGGTCCTCGCTCTCCAGGGCCTCCATGATCGACTTCTCGGTGGCGCGGTCCGCCAGGTTGAGCATCTCGGCCACGCTGTCGACCCCGCCCACCCGCTGGAACTTCTGCGAGACGATGCCCGACAGCCGGCTCTCCAGGCCCCTCTCCACCTCCTTGATCACCTCCGGGTTCGTCTGCTCCATGTTGGCGATGCGGATGACGACCTCGATCTGCTTGGCCGCCGGCAGCCCCACCAGGATCTCGCTGCCCTTGTGCGGCGGCAGGTGCGCCAGGATCAGGGCGATCGTCTGGGGGTGTTCCTCCTGGATGAACGTCAGGAGGTTCTCGGTCTCGGCCTTCTGCAGGAAACTGAACGGCTGCTTGCTGACCTGGTGCTCGATCTGCTCGATGACGCGGGCGGCCTCATCCTTGGGCAACGACTTCTCCAGCAGGCTCTTGGCGTACCCCAGGCCCCCCTCCTCCACGTACGCGCGGGCCAGGGCGAGATTGTAGAACTCCTCGACCACCTTGTCGCGCGTCCGGGTCTCGACGTCCGACAGCGCCGCGATCTCGCGGGTCACGTCCTCCACATGCTCGCGGTCCAGGCGCTTGAGCAGTTCCGCAGCCGACTCCCGGTCGATCGCCAGCAGCAGGATGGCGGCCTTGCGCAGGCCGTTCATCTCTTCCGTCGAGCTTTCGTGCTGCCCCGCGTTTGGCCACGAAAACCGACTCCAGACCTTCTGCCGACCGCTTCGTGGGCACCAGCCCACCCTACGTCCCTGTCACCTTGTCACCCGATCATCTTGTCACCTGGTCAGCCGTTTTAGTGCGGCTCCTCGATCCACTTGCGGAGCATCGAGGCTACCGAATCAGGGTCGTCCTTCACCAGGTCGTTCACCTGCTCGATGATCTGCTGGTTCTTCAGCGTCGTCTCGTCGACCTCTCGGCCTTCCAGGATCGGCTGGGTCACCTGCGCCTTGCCCACCGGCCCGCCTTCCACCGTCAGCAGCACTCCTCCGGCGGACGCCGGCCGCTCGCACCGCCGTACCCGCCGCCCGGCCCGCCGCTGCCGTCGCTGCCGCCGTCGGCCGCGATCCGCTCGAGCCGCAGCGAGACCGGCTGCGCCTCGCGCACCAACATCAGCATCATCCCCAGGCTCAGCAGCGCCAGGCCCGCCAGCACCGCCGGTCGGCCGTACGCCGCCACCATCTCTCCCAGGCTGTTGGACGACGCCGTCGCCATGTCCCCGGTCGGAGCCGGATCGTAGAACCAGTTCACCTCGACCTGCTCTTCCGCGTTCGCGTCGATCAGCGGTTTGACCTGCGCCTTGATCCGCGGCAGCTGCTCCGCGATGATCGGCTCGAGATCCTGCTCGGTCGGATTCTTGTCGCTGCCGCTCCGCGTCCTGAAGACGTTTACGAAGTACGAACGGGGCACGTTGATCGAGGCGGTCAGCCGCTTGATCACCCCCCGCATGTTCTCGCTGACCGTGACCTTCTCATCCCCCTTGGCAAACCGCGACTTCTCCGTCGTCTGCTCGCGGCTGGTCCCACTGCTGCCGGAGGCTACCTTGGCCCCCGCGTTGGGGACCACGCCCGGCTCGCCGTCAGCCGCGCTGCCCTTCTCCGTGTTGCTGGTCGTCTCCTCTTCCAACTGCAGCGGGTTGCCCAGCTTCCGCTCCTCGACGCGGCGGGTCTCGGTCTCCAGCTCCGCGAACACCCCCACCAGCACCCCGCGGATGTAGGACAGCTGCGACCGGATCTTCTGGGCGTAGTGCTCTTCCTTCTTGCGGCGGTCGTCCAGGAAGTCCGCCGAGATCGCGTTCTCCTTGTTCGTCGCCTCGTACCGCTGACCCGTCGTGGCATCCACGATGCTCACGTTCTCCGGCCGCAGCCCCACCACCGCCCCGCTGACGAAACTGGCCACCGCGTCCACGAAGGGACGCGTCACCCCCGTATTTGGCCGGATCTCCAGGAAGACGCTCGCCTTCGGCTCGGCATGGTTCTCGCCGAATCCCCGCTTGGCGGGCCGATCGATGAACACGCTCGCCGTCCGCACCCCCGTGAACTTCCGCAGCACCCGCGCCAGCTCATTGCCCAGTGCCACCTGCCGCTGCCACTGCGCGTCGTCGTAACTGACGAAGATCGACTGGTCCTCCATCAGCTTCGTGAAGCCGATGCTGATGTCCGAGGGCAGCGCCTCCGACTCCTGCAATCGCGCCAGAAGCCAGTCGCGCTGGTCGGCTGGCACGAGGATCCGATCCCCGGAAACCCGGTAGGAGATGGCGAGACGGTCGAGTTCGCGCTGGGCGGCGGAGAGCTCCTGCGGTTTGAACGACTGGTCCAGCAGCGTCACCATGTCCGGCGTGACAGACCAGTGCATCAGCCACGCCAGGGAGACGGCGATCAGGCCAACACACAACGCCAGCGCGACCCGCTGGGAGAGGGTCAGTCCCTTCAGAATGCTCTTGCACCTGCAAAAGGGTATGCCGAAGAAACCCCATCGTCCGCACCTCCATGTTCGGACGGATCGAAAACGGCCGCCGTCACTGGCCACGAGCCGCTCTCTTCGACCTAGATCCGCATCTGCTGGACTTCCGTGTAGGCATCCTGCATCTTGTTGCGAATCTCCATCAACAGGCTGAACGCCACGTCAGCCTTGCGGACCGCGCTGAACACCTCCACCATGTTGTCGCTCTTGCCCGTCACCAGGTTCTCAACCTTCGCATCCGCCTCCTGCTGTAGCTGGTTGACCTGCTCCAGGCTGTCCATCAGCAACTGCTTGAACTCCTTGCCGCCCGCCTCGCTCGCGCCGGCCACGCCGGTCCCGCCGAGCTGCGTCGGCTGAAGGAGTTTCGATGCATTTACCTGGTTCAGCGCGTCGGTCATACTTGATCCGCCCATCATACTTGGACCCCACTACCCGGGTCCAGTGCCGCCGGCACATTCTCAGGCCAGAATTCGCATTGCCTCCGAGATCATGGCCTTGGACACATCGAACGCGGCCATGTTCGCCTCGTACGCCCGGGCGGCCTCCATGCCGTTGACCATCTCCGTCGCCAGATCCACGTTCGGGTATTGCACGTAGCCCTGCTTCGGGCCGTTCTTGATCGCCTGCGGGTGCCCCGGATCGTACACCATCCGGAAATCCGACGGGTCCTGCTCAATCCGCGCCACGTGGACCCCTGCCCCGCCGTCCTGACTGCCGTCACCGGGACTGAACGACGCCACCCGCCGGCGGTACGGCACGGCCCGGCCCGCCGCGTCTGCCGTCGTGAAGGCGTTGGCGATGTTCCCGGCGATCACGTCCATCCGGACCCGCTGGGCGACCATGCCGCTGGTGCTGATGTTCATCGAGCCGAACATGCTCTACGCCTCTGGTTCCCGCCTCCGCGGGCCCGTTTTCCTACGCCGTCTTGCCCCGGATGGCCGTCTCGAGCATCCGGTAGTGATGCCGCAGCATCTCCGCGCTCACCTGGTTGAGCGCCTGGTTGCCCGACATCTCCGTCATGTCCCGTTCGATCTGCCCGTTCGTGCCGTCATGGAACATCACGTTGTCCGCCGGCTCGGTGCTCGGCCGCAATACCATCCGCCCGGCCTCGTCATACTCCACCTGGTCGCTGCGGACCGGGGCCAGGTTCTCGCCCCGGGGCCCTTCCAGCGCCTGCGACAGGGCCTGCTGGAAGGCAGCTGCGTCGACCTGCTTGTGCCGGTACCCGGGCGTGTCCACGTTGGCGATGTTCTCGGCGATGACCTTCTGGCGCGCCTCCGTAAAGCTGGCCATCTGCTCCAACGCCGAAATCGTCCTGCCGCCGATCATGCCCACCAGTCCGCTCACCGTCTTGCTCCTGGAATCACCCGCACCCACAACCCTTCAGCAAACCGCGTGCCGCTCGATCACAAAACCGTAAACCCTTTGACCGACAACTGATATAGATCCTCGCCCACCGAACGTCCGCGCAGATGCTGCGCATCTCGACGCGCAAAAACTTGCGCGTCACATCGCCGTCACCGTTCGACCCGTTACCCGTCCTCACCCCGCCGCCGCCTCCTGCCGCCACCGCTTCAACTTCAAACTCAGCGTCCGCAGCCCGATCCCCAGCGCCCGTGCCGTTTTCTCCCGGTGCCCCTCGAACTGCCGCAGCGTCCGTTCCACCAGATGACGCTCCGCATCCGCCAGCAGGTGACCCGGCCGAAGCGCCGCCGGCAGCGGCGCCGCCGCGTCCTGGTTCGACCGCAGCCACGGCTCCAGCAAGCCCGCCTCGATCACGTCGTCGTCGCACAGCACGCACGCTCGCTCGATCAGGTTCTCCAGCTCCCGCACGTTGCCCGGCCAGGAGTACGTCTTCAATAGGTCCAGCGTATCCGGCGAAACCTGCTGCACGCTGCAGCCCACCCGCCGGGCCCGGCGGTCCAGGAAGTAGTCCACCAGCTCGTCCACGTCCTCGACGTGCTCCCGCAGGGCGGGCAGCTGGAGCGGCAGCACGCTTAGCCGATAGTACAGGTCCTGCCGGAACCGGTTGCGCGACACCCAGTCCGCCATGTCGCGGTTGGTCGTAGCGATCACCCGGGCGTTCGTCCTCCGCGTGACGCTGCTGCCGACCCGCTCGAACTCCTTCTCCTGCAGGACCCGCAGCAGCTTCGCCTGCAGCGACAGCGGGATCTCGCTGATCTCGTCCAGCATCAGGCTGCCGTCGTCCGCCAGCTCGAACCGCCCCTTGCGAACCCGGTCCGCCCCGGTAAACGCCCCCTTCTCATGCCCGAACAGCTCGCTCTCCAGCAGCGTGTTCGACAGGGCCGCACAGTTGACGCACAGTATCGGCCGCGCTGCCCCGCGCCCGCTGCCGGCGTGGATGGCCCGCGCGACCAGCTCCTTGCCCGTCCCGGACTCGCCCTGGACCAGCACCGTCGCGTCGCTGCCAGCCACCCGCGCGATCTGCTCGCGGACCTGCCGCATCGCCCCGCTGCCGCCGACCAGCTCCCGGGGCGGCTCGGTATCCCGCAGCGACGCCCGCAGGGCCTCATTCTCGCTCTGCAGCCTGCCGCACCTGGCAGGCCCGCTCGACCATCTTGCACAGCCTGCTCGGCCTGGAAGGGCTTCTCGATGTAGTCGAACGCCCCCAGCTTCATCGCCTCGACCGCGCTGCCGATCGTGCCGAAGGCGGTCATCAGGATCGTCGCCGTATCGCACCCCGCCTGCCGCAGCCCCCGCAGCAGGTCCACGCCCGTCATGCCGGGCATCTTCAGGTCGGTCACTACCAGGTCGAACGAGCCGCCCCGTGCCGCCTCCAGCGCATCGTGTGGATCGTCGAAGGCCTCGATCCCGTGCCCGGCCCGCTTGAGGATCGCCCCCACGCTGTCCCGCATCAGACTCCTCGTCATCCACCACGCACACCCTGGCCATGCCTGCTCTCCGAAGAACACTGTCAATAGTCAGTGATCAGAATGTTGTCATCTCCGAGGGCCATTCGCCAGCTTCTGCTCTCGCCGTTGCTGCTCTTGTGCCCCTTGTGCCTCTTTGTGGCCATCCGTCGTTACCGTACCCTTCGCTGTCATCCGAGGGTCATACGGCAGCTGGTGCGTAGACCCGGCTTTCCAGACCCGAGGAATCTGGTCGTTGTCTTTCCCGCTACCGGGACGGCTTCCCCGAAGGATGCCGTTGTCGTTGCTCCTTGTCTCCGCGTCTCCGTGTCTCCTTGTCTGCCGTTGCCGCCGGCCTCGGCCCGATCCCCAGCACGAACCGCGCCCCGCCCAGCCGACTGGTCCCCAGCCGGATCCGACCGCCATGCGCCTCCACGATCTGGTGTACGATCGCCAGGCCCAGCCCCGTCCCGTTGTGCTTCGTCGTCGCAAACGGCTCGAACGCCTTGTCCACCATCTCTGCCGGCACCCCGGGACCGTCATCCTCGACCCAGATCACCATCGCCCCATCCCTGCCTGGCCGCGCCCGCACCACGATCCGCCCGCCCGGCGCGACCGCCTCCGCCGCATTGCGGAGCAGGTTGCCCAGCGCCCTGGCCAGGTCGTCGCAATCGGCAAACACCTCCACGTCCTGCCGCGGCACGCTCAGCCGGATCCCCTTGTCCTCGACCATCGGCGCCACCGCCGCCGCCGCCGCCGAGAGCACCCGCGACAGCGAAACCGCCCGCCGGACGGGCTCCCGTGGGCGGGAGAACTCCAGGATGCTCGTCACCAGCCGGTTCAGCCCGCCGACCGCCGCCGAGACCTTGCGGACGATGCCCACCTGCTCCGGGCGGTCCGCCAGGTCCTGCGCGAGCATCGAGGCGTACAAAGCAATCGCCCCCAGCGGATTGCGGATCTCATGCGCCAGGCCCGCCGCCATCTGCCCCAGTGACGCCAGCCGCTCCCGCCGGCGAAGCTCGCGGTTCTTCGACGCCGACTCGTCCCGCAGCCGGCCCACCTCACCCTTGAGCGCCTCGTGCGAGGCCTGCAGCTTCGTCGTCACCTGCGTGTAGGCCGCCAGCATCTCCAGCAGGTCCGCCCGGCCCGCACGCGGGTCCTTCTCGACATCCCGAACTGGCTGCGCCGTCGCGCTCATTCGGCGGCCTCGTCCAGGCGGCCGGCCCGGCTCGCCGCGCTGTCGTACGCCTGCATCGCCGTCCGCCCGACCCGCGCGGACTTCAGGTCCTGGCCGATCCGCTGGCAGCGAAGCTGCAGCATCTCGCTGTCCTTCTGGTCCCGCCGCATGATCGTCTGCAACCGCTCGTTGATCTCGTTGATGGCCGCCGTCACCTGCGTCCGCTGCTGCTCATCCAGCATCTGGCAGACCGCGTCCCACCGCTGCCGGAACGGCAGCAGCGCATCGTTGGTCTTCTTGACGTCCTCCAGCAGCGTCTGCCGCTGCGCCAGCAGGCTCAACAACCCGTCCGGATTGCCGCCGGTCACCATCTCCGCCTGCTGCTCAGCCAGTACCTGCAGGCTGCGATACAACTGCCGCTGGCGATCCAGCAGGCCCAGCAGGACCTCCGCTGCCCGTCTTGCCTTGCTCTCGGCCATGCACTGCACTCCACTTCCTGTGACCATCCCCTCGCTTCTCGCCACCGCCGTTGTCGTTACTCAGCACTCAGCACTCAGGACTATCCGTTCCCGTTCGCCGCCAGCAGCCCCGACTGCTCCACCCAGTCGAACATCTGCGTCCAGTACGCCCGACTCCGCGAGTCCGGCGGCTGGCCGAACCGCTCGTCCGGGATCTTCCGCAGGATCCACCGGGCCCGCGCCAGCGCGCTCCGCGCCGCATCCGTCTCCCCCGCCGCCACGTAACTCCGCACGATCTGCACGTATGCCGACAGGGCGATCGGATCGCTCTGCCACCGCCATGCGACCCGGCCGTACAACTCCGCCGCCTGCGCGAACTGCCCCGTGTCGAACGCGCAGTCCGCCCGGTAGATGTAACTCGTCCGCAGGTATACCTGCTCGACCGACTTCAGCGGCCCCGCGGCCATGTCCAGGCGACCGGCCACCTTGTCGAACAGGTCTTTCGCCCGCCCGAGCCGGCGCAGCGACTCCTGCGCCATCTCCTCGGCCTGTGCCGACGGCTTCATGCCCGCTACGGCACTCCGCAGCGCCAGGCCGCTGTGCCGATAGGCGTCAGCCAGCTGGTACTGCATCCGCGTGACCTCCGGGTCGTCCGGATACAACGCCAGGGCCTGCTCCAGCCGCTCGATCGCTCGCTCGGGCTTGCCCCAACGCATGTACAAGCCCGCCAGCTCCAGCAGCGCATCCCGGAACTCCGGGGCCAGCGGCGTGAACAGCGGCGGCTGCGCCGGGTCCTCCTGCACGATCGTCAGCAGGACCTTCTCCGCCGCCTCGTAGTGCCCCGGCCCCAGCACGACGTGACACCGCGCCAGCGGAACCAGGGAGGCGAACGCCGCCGGGGTCCGCCCGAACCTCTCCAGCAGGGACTCGTAGACGCGGATCGCCTCGTCCACCCGACCCGCCGCCTGCAGCGATGCCCCCAGCCGGTACATGGCCTCCGGCGCGTGCTCGCTGGTGCCGTATTCGCGGACGAACACTTGCAGCGACTCGATGGCCTCGTCGGTCAGGCCCGCCTGGTAGAAGCACCACGCCGACTCCCACGACGCCGCTTGTGCCGCTCCCGCCTGCAAGACCCGCAACTTCGCCAGTCGCCCATACAGCCGCCCCGCCTCGCCGAAGTGCCCCCGAACCACCGCCTGCGGGTCCTGCGACGCCGGCTCGCCCCCGGCCGCTGTCTCCGTCCCGGCCGGGTGCTCCCCCCCGGCTCCGTGGCGACTGGCTGACTGGACGCAGCCGTCGCTGTAACTGCACCGGCAAGGCCGTCCCGGCCGCTGCGACGAATCTGCTCGGCTGTCTGGACCTGGATCTGCGCCTGCTGCTCGATCACCTCCGCCAGCAACTCATGCTGGTCGTCGGGCACAAGGTCCACCGCCATCTCGGCGAACGGCAGGGCCTCCGCCGGCCGATCCGCCTGCGACAGCACCGTCGCCAGTGTCCGCAAGCTCTTGCAGGATCGCCTGCTCGTCGATCAGTAGTGAGCCCTGGTGCTGGCGAAGAGACTCCACCGCCAGACCGTAGTTCACGGCCGACGCCGCATAGCGTTCCAGCCCGGCCAGGGCCTCGGCCTTGCCCAGCAGGCTCGCCAGCCAGTACTCGCTGCCCGCCTGCGTCCGAACCACCTCGTCGTAGAACGACAGCGCCGTCTCCGGCCGGTTCTCGATGTAGTTGATCCGCCCCAGCAGCCACCCGGCCTGACCATACAGACTGTCGCCCCGCCGCAGCCCCGCCTGCAGCACCCGCAGCTGCGCCTCGGCGGCCTCGTACTGCTCCTGGCGAAACAGGATCTGCGCACCGAAACACTGCAGGTAGTGCGACCACGGGGGCACGTCGAGTTTCGATCCCACCCCCGCCAGCAGCGCCTTGGCCCCCTCGATGTCGTCCTTGGCCAGCAGCCGCTGCATCTTCCACTGCACCGCCCGCAGCAGCGTGTCCGGCTGGTCCCGGGCCTCGGCGAGCAGCTGATCCATGTACCCGTCGATCCGACCCCAGTCCCGCTTGGGACTGCCCAGCAGGATCTCGATCAGCCGCTGCAGGATCCGGCACCGGTCCGCCCCGGCCAGCCCCAGCGCCTTCTCGTAGCCCTCGACCGCCTGCTCCAGATCGCCGAGCCAGTCGGCCGCCTGTGCCGCCTTCGGGATGTCCTCCCCTTGCACAGCCATGCCCAGATCCTGGGCTCGGCTGAAGTTCGACAGGATCCGCCGGGCGTTCTCCGGACTGTGCCGCTGATGCAGGGCCTCGGCCTGCCAAATGGTCTCCGCCAGCAGCCGATAGGCCTTGGCCCGCTCGAGGTCCTTTAGATCCTTGGTGTTCAGTAGCGACGTGAGAGTCTGGCTGGCCCGCTCGAACTGGTCCGCCTGCAGGTCGACCCGGACGCCCTTGATGACGTCCTCGAACGTGACCTCGTGGACCACCGGGCGCAGATGCAGCAGGCCGGTCACGAACAGCCCGACCGACACCGCAAACAGCGGGATCTGCCACCTGCCCGCAAGGCCCTGCAGTCGAGGCACTACCGCCATCGTACGCTCATCCATGAGCCAACTTCAGCCAGCCGTCCTGACCGGCATGATTTGCGCTTCCAGACGCCTCGGATCGCATGTTTTGCGCCTCCGACCTCCCAGGCGCAATCACAGCGTCGACACGTCTCAAGACCGTTTATCGGTCCGCCGCCGCCTATTCTTCATACAAAACAAACCCTAAGGCGCGGCCTTACCCGCCCGCCTGTAACGACCGGCAGACTGTCCGATAATAAGGCCTATGTCTGCACTTAGGGATCGCCGCTATCGTTGCCACCACCACCCGCGCCATGCGCCAAGGCCAACCACCCGCGCCACGGGCTTGCATAATCCCCTCAATTCCGTAGCCTTAACGAAAGCAGACGGGGCTATAATGTCACGATCGCCGGTCTTGCGTCGCGAACACGCTGCCGGCCTTGAGGCTGCACACACTACCATGCACCCAGACCATCCCTTTGCAGCGGGCGGTCCACCCGGCGGCCATGGCGGCTCGGCCGGACACCCCGGCCCTGGCCATCCCGGCGGACACCCCGGCGGTGACGGCCAGCCGGGCAGGCCACTCGGTGGCGATGGTCACCCCGGCAAACACCCGGCCCCCGCCCTTCTGCCCGGCCAGGTCCGCGCCCCGCGCCTGGTCTTCTGGGAGACCACCGAGGCCTGCAACCTCGCCTGCGTCCACTGCCGCCGCCTCTCCGACAGCGTCCGCGCCAACCCCGATCAGCTCTCCACCACCGAGGCCCTCGGCATGATCGACCAGCTGGCCGCGGCCGGCTGCATGATCCTGGTCTTCTCCGGCGGCGAGCCCCTGATGCGGCCCGACCTGTTCGACCTGCTCCGCCACGCCCGCGACAAGGGCCTGATGACCGCCGTCGCCTCCAACGGCACGCTCATCAACGACACCATCGCCCGCGAGCTGGCCGCCGCCGGAGTGCGGCGCGTCTCGATCAGCCTGGATGGTCCCGACGCCGCCACCCACGACGGCTTCCGCCGGATCGACGGCGCCTTCGACGCCTCGCTCGGCGCGATCGACAACCTCAAGGCCGCCGGCATCGGTGTGCAGATCAACTGCACCGTCGCCTCGCACAACCATGACCGGCTGCAGGAGGTGCACGACCTGGCGGTCCGCATCGGCGCCGAGGCCCTGCACTTCTTCATGCTCGTGCCGGTCGGCTGCGGCCTGGAACTGGCCGAAGCCATGATGCTCAGCCCCCAGCGCTACGAAGAAATCCTCAACTGGATCTACGAGAAGGACGCCGAGGGCGGCCCCTTGCGGATCAAGGCCACCTGCGCCCCGCACTACATGCGGATCTGGCTGCAGCGCCGCAAGGCCGCCGGCCTGCCCCTCGCAGCGCGGCGACGGCGGTATGTACCAGATGACCCGCGGCTGCCTGGCCGGCACGGAGATCGTCTTCGTCTCGCATCGAGGCCAGGTCTTCCCGTGCGGTTACCTGCCCGTGCCAGCCGGCGACCTCCGCAAGCAGACGTTCCAGGAGATCTGGCAGTCCTCGCAGGTCCTCAAGGCCTTTCGAGAGCCGGTCAGCCTGCATGGCAAGTGCGGCACGTGCGAGTACCTGCACGTCTGCCTGGGTTGCCGCGCCCGAGCCTACGCCGGCACCGGCGACGTCCTGGCTGAAGAGCCCTGCTGCCTGCACCAGCCCAAAGGCAGGGGCGAGGGGCGAGGGACGAGGGGCGAGTGAGTCAGGCATGATCAACATCTCCAAACTCTATTGCGGCTCCGCCAGCGGCAGCGACGAACTCCGCTATGGCCACGCCCACGCTACCGCCCGCGGCACCGCCCGGGTCAAGCGCCCGATCGTCGTCTGGAACATCACCAAGCGCTGCAACCTCCGCTGCGTCCACTGCTACACCGACAGCACGCGAACTCCTCGCCGACGGCGAACTCTCCTCCGCCGAGTGCAAGACCGTCATCGACGACCTGGCTGCCTTCCAGGTACCCGCGGTCCTCTTCTCCGGCGGCGAACCGACCACCCGCAAGGACCTCTTCGACCTGGCCGAATACGCCACCGGCAAGGGCCTGCGCCTGACGCTCAGCACCAACGGCACGCTGATCACCGCAGCCATGGCCGCGACCATCAAGCGGATCGGCTTCACCTACGTGGGCATCAGCCTGGATGGCATCGGCGCGATCAACGACAAGTTCCGCGGCGTCGAAGGCGCCTTCACCGGCGCCGTGGCTGGCATCCGCAACTGCAAGGCGGTGGGCCAACGGGTCGGCCTGCGGATGACCCTGACCGACCACAACATCGACGAACTGCCCGCCATCTTCGACTTCGTCGAGGCCGAGGGGATCGACCGCGTCTGCTTCTACCACCTGGTCTACTCCGGCCGGGGCGGCCGCATCCGCGAGAACGACCTGACCCTCGAGAAGACCCGCTGGGCCGTCGACACCATCTGCGACCGCACCTGCCAGACTCGTCCAGGCCGGCAAGAACGTCGAGGTCCTGACCGTCGACAACCACGTGGACGGCCCGTTCCTGCTGCTGAAGCTCCGCCAGGAGGACTCGCCCCGACGCAGCCGCGGTCGAGGACCTGCTCCGCCGCAACGGCGGCGGCCCTGTCCAGCAGCGGGGTCGGGATCGGCAACATCGACTTCGTCGGCAACGTCCACCCCGACCAGTTCTGGATGCACTACACCCTCGGCAACGTCCGCCAGCGCCCCTTCAGCCAGATCTGGCAGGACGAGTCCGAACCCGCTCCTGGCCGGCCTGCGCAACCGGGCCGCCAACGTTCACGGCCGCTGCCGCTCCTGCCGTTTCTGGGACCTGTGCGGCGGTGCCCTGCGAGTCCGCGCCGACCTGGGTTGCGGTGACCCCTGGGCCCCCGACCCGGCGTGCTATTTGACGGATGAGGAGATCGGGTTGCTGTAGGGGCCAAGAAACCACGGAGTTGCACATGAGGCCGTCGGCCTCACACAAGAGAATGTAAATGGGCTCCGATTGGGCCGCGGCGGCCATTTGAGACCTATTTACGGAGCAGACACGGAGACACGGAGAACAGCGAAGATAGTTTATAGTAACCAAGCAGTAAGTGGGGAGATTGCAGTCGTAGTGGCTGTCGCAGTCCATGTGACGCTGTCGAGCAGGCAGCTCTCAAGGCATGCGAACAGATCAAGAACAAGGTCGGACAGAAAGCGTGCGAGGCGGCGGCAAAGACTGCAGGATCGGCATGCACCGACACCTGCAACACGTACTGCAAGAACCGGTAGTCTTCGGAGACGCCCAATCGTTGCAAGGGAGCGGGCTGGCGGAGACCTGCATGGAGTGTGTTCAGAGGCAAAGGAGTCCAGCATGTGGCGTTGCCTTCGGGTTTGGCTCTTACTGATCTGCATGTTCCCCTTGGCGGTAGGGTGCGGGCAAAAGGCGCACAACGGATTGAGGATCAGCAAGGGTACCGGTCTGCCGCTTGAGGAATACACGAATACGATTGGAATGCGGTTGATATGGGTCCGCCCTGGGACTTTCCGAATGGGATCGCCACCTGAGGAAGCGGGTCCGCCCGCGTTCAAGATACTCGAGCGTCAACATGAGGTGAACATTCCTACGGGGTTCTATTTGGGGATGTGCGAAGTAACAAACGCCCAATTCCTGCAGTTCGTCAAGGAGGCGGGCTACAAGGGTGGCCAACAGGGATCGGCTGACTTGCTGCGACACACGCAAGATCCGGATCTGGCAAGGTTCTCAGGTCCTGACCAACCAGTGATCTTTGTTAGCTGGTTCGACTGCCGCTCGTTTTGCGATTGGCTCAGCGAAAAGGAGGGGTGCCAGTACCGGTTGCCGACGGACGATGAGTGGGAGTATGCCTGCCGCGGTGGGATGGAGCAGACCTACGGTATTGCTACCAACCAGGAAGAGCTCCTGAATTACGCCTGGCTGGGCCCCAATGCGGGAGGGGTATCTCACCCTGTAGCATCAAGGCGCCGAACTCATGGGGGCTCTATGATATGCAGGGCAATGTGTGGGAGTGGACTGCGACCCTTGTATTGCCAGAGCACGTAGCGGGCAGTTCGTACGAAGGCCTAGAGGTCGCTCACATACGAGGCGGCGCCTATTTCAACAGTCCGTCGGCCGCCAGGTGCGCCGCTAGGTGGGCGGGGTTTCCCTTGGGACAAAGACTTGAAAGTGTGGGCTTTCGCGTGGTTCGCTGCAAAATGCGAGATAACCGGGGATAACTAGTGCCGTTTCCAGTGGAACAGTTTCGCGCATCATGCGACCTTATTGCAGGGCTTGGGAACTGATCTATGGGTCCGACGGGTAGATAGGGACAGTAGATAGGGACATAGGGACCGTCCCAATCCTGTTCGGCACTTCAGTTGCTAGAAGGAGTCTGAAGGCCAAGCGAGGGGATGGCAGGGATCGCAGCAGACAGGCGGAGGCCAAGCGGGGGAGGAGTCCGGCAAGCCCGGCGCAACGTACAGGGCCACGACCGCGAGCGTCGACGGCGCCCGGCGTGGGTCAGACGGGGATGGCCGGCAGTTTGGCCAGGTGGGCCTCCAACTCGTCCAGTTCCGCCCAGCCGATGAAGTAGAACCGGATCATCTCGATCGTCCGCAGGGTTGGTTTCTTGCCCGTCCACAACGCGATCAGCAGGCAGACGATAATCGCCAGGTAGACCTGGATCTCGATGACCTGATAGACGCTGTTGTCCCGCGCCCGGCAGACGAAGTGCGAGCCGCTGTCCACGATCGCCTGGAACAGCCGGAAACAGCAGTAGCCACGGTCCTTGATGTAAACCCGCCCCGGCTGCAGATGGGCCAGTATCGCCCAGTTCACATCTCTCGGTAATCCAGGGACTTTCGAGAGACTATCCCAATGTAATCGCCCCTATCGATCGTGGCACTACACTTCTGACGACACCCGGATGCCTCTGGCCGATTCACGCTGGCCGGAAAGCCCTGCAAGCCGTCACGGTTGCCGTATGCGAACGGTCAGCAGGAGCCCCTCTCCGCGCGATTCGCGGAATTCCCGTGACAGGACCGCCACCGTATACAGAGGCTCAAAGCGGACGTTGGGCACATAGTTCATGCCGGTGAACTTCCAGTTCTTGATCGGCTCCAGCGGGTAGGTCAGCGACGCTGTCTGGCCGGCGGACAGAGCGTACTCTACCCGGGTCCCGCGCGCCTTGAGCGTCACCTGGCCCGCTACGGGCACCGTCTTTACGTCCTCCAGGTCGGCCACCTCCGCGTGCCGGTCATCCACGCGAAACCGCCCCGGCCAGAAAAGCGGGATCGGGACCTGCAGCAGGATCTTGGTGGTGCCGGCTGCTTCGAACGCATAGTCGATGGCCAGGTCCTCGGGCCCCTCGATCCGCAGGTCAAAGCGAATACTCGCGTGCAGGAACTCCAGGAACAGCCTTGCGCCCCGCTCGTGCGTTTCCAGCCGGCGCTGGATCGGGTAGTAGCATCCCTTCACCGGATCGTTGGACTCCACCTGTCCGGGCCGGCTGGTGGGGTATCCTTGCCCCTGGACACACGAGTCGGGGAACCTTCCGGCGACGCAGTCCACGTCCTTCCAGCCGGTCAGCACGATCGCGTTGGCCAGCGGTACGTGGTTGCGCATCCGATTGCCGCCGCCGAGGACCAGGCCGGCCAGGTCATGATAGGCGCTCCAATGACTCTGTCGCTCGGTGATGTAGACATTGGGAACGACGCGAGGGTTGTCCGTCTGGGCGGCCGATACCGCCAGCAGCCACGGCTCTTGCCGCACGATCGCCCCGCCCCCGACGGAGTCGTACCCATTGAATGCGAAGGTGTCCTGCCACCGCTGCCGTTCCTGCGGAATCTCTTCCTCCGGCCCCTCCTCCATGAAACGATAGCAGTCCAGCATGAAGTCGGTCGTGGCGAAGACATACCAGTGGACCGAAAACCCGCAGGCCCGGGTCGCATCCGTCACCCCGAGTTCGTCCATGCGCTCGATCTGCCGGCGGACCAGACGCCTGCCCCGGGCCGTACGGCAGAGCGCGTTGGCCGCCATTCCCGCCGCGAAGGCCGCCAGGTACGGCTGCCTGCCGTCGAAGGCCTCGATCGGGGTGCCGTCCACATACGACGTTCCGCACGGCGAAGTCGATCGCCCTGTACAGCGGGTCGTGGACCTGCGGGTCGCCGCTGAAGCGAAAGTAGAGGTCCAACCCGTGCAGGTGCGTCCGGTGATAGCTCGGCGAAGGCCCCTGCCCGCGGCGGGATTCATCCCAGTACCCGTCCGGCAGCTGCATCTTGCACACCTGCCGCGCCCAGAGCCGGCCGGTCGTCCGCCAGTCCTCGTTATCGAACAGCTGCCCTGCGCGTACCAGCAGCGCGGCCCGCCAGACGAAATGGTTCGGCGCCGTCGATACGTAGTTGCTGATCCGCATCATGTCATCCAGGTGGGCCGTCAGCGCCGCCAACCACCTGGCCCGCCGCTCGGGACCGAGTTCGTCCCCGAGCCACTCGATGCACTCCATGATATTGAACGGGATCCATTCGACGCCCAGGGAACCGTGCTGCCGATCGCTCTCGGCCCCTCCCCCGCCGCAGATCGCATCGCCTTGTCGGATCACCTTCTCCAACAACGATCCATCGCCGAAATAGGAATTGCCCTCCATCCTGTTCTTGTACAGGTACGCCAGAGGCCTCAAACAATGCCGGTAGACGTGATCGTAGCCCGGCTCGACGCGGAAGACCCCGGCCTTGTCATCGAAACAGCCCAGGATGCGAGGCAGGTTGTTCAGGATCCGCTGCAAATACCATTGTCTCAGGTCGTTCACGCCCATTGGGCTCAATCCCTGCATGCAAGAGCACCTGGCGCACGCCGGCACCCGCCGGCTGCGAGCATCGACTTCAGTCGCGAGCATCGGGACGACGGGGCGCAGGCCTTGAGGCCGAAGCCCCCGCGCGCGCAGCGATCCCATCCAGCCGCTCGCCCATGGCGGTATGCACCGCTTCCCACGTCGCCTCGTCCGTCGTCACGCCAAGGTCGCCGGTGGCGATCTTCGGGCTGCCGCCGCGGACGATCGTAACCGCATCGGGGTTGTAGATGCGACCCAGGACTTGCTCGATCAGGTCCTGCTGGCCGGCCTGCTGGAGCAGCCACAGGTACTCGTAGTCCTGCGCCCCCGCCGGAAGTCCTTCAGCCGCAGACAGGGCACCACCTGCCTGGTGCGGCCGATGTCGTAGCCGGGATAGAAAAAGACCGCGCCGCCGTTCTGGCGGATATCGTCCTTGTAGGGCTCGCCGCGCTTGCGGGCCTCATCGAAGGTCAAAGGGGCGGGGTTCTTCCAGACGTTGATGTACGGTTCGGCGTCGTGGTTCATCTCCGCGATGATTCGGCTGCGGTCCTTGTCGGAAAGATTGAACTTGTCCACCCAGTAGACCGCGTGCCACATCTCGAAGCCCTCGAAGCCATACTTCCAGCCGACCCATGCCCAGGCGCGGCGCCGTAGGGCCGCGAGTCGACCACCGGGTTGCCCGGGGCGCCCAGGCCGCCGCAGTACCAGATCCGCTGCCCGGCTTTACGGCGCTCCGCGAGGGCCCGCAGGTCCTTCTGGGTCCAGCCGCCATCCCAGATGTCCACGACATCCTGATAGATCGGGTCGGGCCCCGCGCCGGGCAGGAAGTGCTTCAGGTCCCCGCCGGAGACCTCGCGGGTCAGCTGGCCGAGCTTGCGGACCAGCGAGTACTTGTCGCGTTTCGGCTCGTCGAAGCCCGAGACGACGAACCGATCGAGCCAGCCCTTCTCCCGGAGGCGGGTGACCACCGTCTGCAACTCCGCCCGCAAGGAGGCGTCGGCCCGGGTCGCATCGAAGCTGGCCTGCCAGCCATACTCGCCGATGCCCTTGCCGGGGCTGCGGGTGAAGGCGGTGCCGTCGATGTAGCGGCCGTAGGCGCTCCAGCCAGGATCGCCACTGCTCCGGCGTACGGGCACTGAGGTAGCCCAGAATATTCGCACGGTGCCGGTGGGCCACCTGGTGGAGACTGTCATCGATCTGGACGAGGTCGGCCTCCGGCGGATTGCGAAAGCCCCAGCGGAGGAACTCCGGGCTGTAGGCGAAGGTGCTCTTGAAGTGTGTCTCTTCCGGCAGCGTGAAATGCCAGACCCGCAAGCGCAACACCAGCGTCGCAACCGGCCGATCCGCCGCACGGATCGTCAACGTACCGCGGTAGGGCCCCGGCGCCGTTCCTGGCGGTACGAATACATCCACCCACAGCAGTTCGGTCCTGTCCTTCCGCAGATCGAACGGCATCCCGTACTTCGGCGCCGAGAGCGGCACGAGCGGATCCGGATATTCGCCGGGTCCCAGACCCGGAATATCGCCGGTGTAGGAGGGGGTCGTGACCTGTACGTACCAGGCGCGGTAGAGATCGATGTTGTCGCGGGAGATCGGGTCGGCTGCGCCGGACTCCGGCCGGAGGTCCGATGCGTCGCAGGTCACTTGCTCGAGGGACTCGCCGGCGCGTTGCATCAAAATCTGGAGGCCGACGAACTCGTTTCGGCCGGCACGGATACTGACCTCCCGCGCTGCCGGATCGAAAACAGGACTGCTGGCCGGCCAAGCCTGATCGCGTCGCAGTTTGGGTCCGTCGCTGAGGACCTGGATCACCAAACCGTGTTCGGCCGGCTCGCTCGCCGCCAGCACCGTGGAGGTGAGAGCTGCCAACAACACCATCCCCACGCGTGTCATCACAGGATCTCCTGGCCCTGGCATATGCGCCGACATTGCCCGGATGGCCTGCTCCGACTACGCAGCCGGAGCGGTATCGGCACACATTATACGGCGCTGGCCCCCGGTTCCCACCGCACGGCCGGGGCTGGATGGACCGATATGCAACGCTGGCGCGCCCCCATTGCCGCCGCGCCACGCGTGCCTGACAGTCCCCGCGACGACGCGACCGGTCGACTGCAGCCGCCGGCGCCCACTTGCCGAAGATACAGGCAGCGACGTTGCTGCGTGTGTGACGTTCCGGACCGGCGGAGCCGATAAAATCGGCGATGGAGACAGTAACCATGTTCGGATACCTGTTGTGCTTCCTCCAGGGCCTGATCTTCAAACTCCTCGGAATCCCCTTTTCGATCAACCACTGACGACCGTTCGGCAGGCTCTCCGGGTCCGGGCACTGTCACGCCCGGACTCTTTTCTTGAGAGCCCTCAACTCCAACATGGCCGGTTGCCACGCCCGTGCCGTCTGCAGGCGCGCTCTCACCTGCCACTCGCAACTCGCGGGGTGCCACTGGTAGCGTGTCTGCCAGTGCCGCCGGTGCCCTCACCGGCGGTCTTCTCTCCTGCTCTACTTTCTACTGCTCTACTCTCTCGCCGCGAAGCGGTGTGTCCCCACCCGCCCCCTGCACGTCCAGGCCCATGTACTTGAGCATCTCGCCCGACGGCAGCTCGTAGGCCGCCAACCCGAAGTTCACCGTCACCACTACCCCGTTGGCGAACGTCGTCTGCTGAACGGCCCGGTCCTCGGTCAGGAAGCGGTGGTCCGTCATCTCCGAGTACGCGGTCGCCCGCGCCACCCGGCAGGCCGTCCGGTAGCTCTGCACGAACCGGCTGCGGTTCGCCCGCCAGAACTCCCAGTCGAACATGAACATGGCCGGCGTGCCGTACAGGGCGTTGAACAGGTCCCGCTCGGCCCAGATGGCCGGGGCCTTGTTGCTGTAGTCGCCCCAATACCAGTATGACACCACGCAGTCGTGGTAGACCAGTTCCCACAGCGGCAGGCGATAGGCATAGCCCACCTGGAACTTCTTGACCCGCGGCGGGACCTGCTCCAGGATCTTCTGCATGTTCCGCCCGGCGTCGGGGCAGCGGTACGGACCCAGGCTCATCATCCCCTCGAAGTAGTGCAGGTACGGTACGGCTGCGTCGTGCCCGGTCTCCGCGCCGGTGACGAGCTTGTACTCCTGCGAGACCAGCCGGAGCAGCTCCATCCGCCAGATCCGGCTCTCCGTGCGAGTCATCGGGTGCTCGGGCGCCCAGCACTCACGCCACGACGCGGCTGTGGCTGTGTCGATAAAGCGGCAGCGGTACGGGTGGTCCTTCAGGTCCAGCGGGATCCTCTTCTTCGCGTACGCGATCGCCTGCTTGTCGCAGACCACCCCGCAGCGGACCATGTGCCCCTTCTTGTCCTCGACGGACCATCCCGAGATCCGCCGGCCGTCCGCGTCGAGGTGCAGGTCCTTCGGCCAGGCCTTCTGGGGCCAGTCCGGATGCACCCACGGAAGACTGTCCAGCTTGGCCGGGTCCATCACGTCCTGGTAGATGTCGTAGCGGCTGGTCAGCACGCCCTCGCGATTCAGGGCCGCCAGCGTCCGAGGATCGGCCTGGTTGCTCCAGAGGATACGGTCGATTCCAGCCGTCTTCATGTCCGCCACGACCAGCAAGGGGTCCTTCTCCCAGCACCAGACGTTCACCGCCCCGGCCAGCAGGTCGACGTTGGGATTGTCCTTGCGCTTCTGGGCGAGGGTCTTGAGCAGGCCGGCCCGGGCGGCATAGGCGCGGTACCGCTTGCACATCGCGACGTGGCCGCCTTGTTCAAGGAATATGTAACGTACCCGGCGCTCGATAGCCGAACCGCCCCTTCTGCGCGTCCCACTCGCACCGCACGTGCAGCAGCCCCCCCGAGCGGACGATGTTGATCGCCGCGTCATCCGGGGTCTCGAAGATCGCCATCTGCCCGGCCTCGCCATCGGTCACGCCCCAGAAGGCCATGCAGATGCCGTGGCCGCCATACCCCACCAGGCGCATCGGTTCGACGCCCTCGTCCTCGACCGCGTAGCCGATCCCCTCGTTCAACGGCACCACCAGGCGCGTGCCCTCCTCCGTCACGAACGGGTGCGGCCAGGCCAGCGGACCCGGCAGCTCCCCCTCGGCCGAGAGCGTGACGGTAAACTCCGTCATGCAGGGATCGAACTGCACCTGCGCCTGGATGTCCATCCCCGAAGGCACATGGTGCAACCGCAGGGCCATCCGCTCATTGCGATCCACCGCGGCATCGAGCACGATCACGTCCGGCTGAAAGGCCTTCTGCGACCAGGTCCGCTCCGTCCGCTTGTCCAGGACGCGAAGCGTCGCATCGGCCGTATCCAGCGTCACGGATAGCGCCGGGTTCTCGATCGTAACCTCCTCCGGCAGGTCGGCCTTGCGCAGGGCCTGGACAGTCGCGGTCCGGAAACAAGCGAACCCATCGACCCAGACCGTCGCCGGCTCGGACCCGACCAGCCGCGGCTCGATGCGGACCACCCCGGCCGGAACAACCGCCCGGCTCCGCAGCCGCTGCCAGCCTTGAGGGGCCGCTGCCCACCGGGCCCCCAGCATCCAGTCCACCACCTTGCCTGCTGCGTCGTACGCAGCCATGTCGATGGCGGCACGACCTTCGCCTTCGAGCTTGATCCAGGCGGAGATCTCCAGTATATCCCCCGTGGCCACGGCCAGGCCCTGCCGCCGGACGATGCCCCAGTCCTGCTGCCCCGTATGGTCGATACGGACGCACGGGTGGTCGTTGTGGAGGGTCTTGTCGTCGACGGCGGCGGTGCCCGTGCCCTCCTGGCGGGTCCACAGGGGCCGCCACGCGGACATCGGGTCAGCCGGGGCGGGCTGCGAGGCCGTCCCCGCCAGGACCGACCCCGGGAGCAAGATTGTGCAGAACCAGAACATCACCGCCGCGGATCGCCGCATGATCGTGCCCGCCTTTGACCTGGTGGATCGCCCGCACAAGCCTAACACGCGATCGGCCGTACGGAAAGATTAGGAGAACGAGAAGCAGAATGCCCCCCCGCCCGACCCGACACCCCGTCCTCAGCGTTCTTCCCGTCATGCTGGCCGCCCTGGTTGGCTGCAGCGCCGACATGGTCTACGAGCTGAGTACACCAGCCCCCACGGTCCAGCCTGCCAGCCGACGAGGCGCCGCACAACTATGGCGGGGAGTGGTGGTACTACACCGGCCGGCTGACCACCGATGACAACCGCGCCTTCGGGGTCGAACTGGTGATCTTCCATCGCACGTTCGTCCCGGTGACGCTCTCCGGCGGCGAGTACGCGGCCCATTACGCCGTGCTGGACGAATCCACGGGCGATTTCCACTATAGCCAGTGGGGCGGCCTGCCCGCCCTGGACCTGCGGCCCGATCCCCGGGACGGCTTCGGCCTGAACACCCCGATCCTCCGGATGAACGGTCTGTCCGGCCGGGACCACCTGGAAGCCTCGATGACAGATGGCCAATTCGCCCTGACCCTCGACGCCCTCGACGAACGCGGCCCCATCCTCCACGGCGACGGCGGCTACGTACCCTACGGATTGACCGGCACGGCATTCTACTACTCCCGGCCGCGTATGCGTGCGACCGGCACGCTGACCGTCGACGGCCAGGATCGGCCCGTGACCGGCACGCTCTGGTTCGACCGGCAGTGGGGGTATGACATAACGAAACCGTCGGTAAAGTGGGACTGGTACAGCCTCCGCCTCGACGACGGCTCCTCGATCATGCTCTTCGTCTTCCGCGACGACACCGCGCCGGTAGCCCTGGGGACTTACATCCCCGCGACCGGAGACCCGATCCACCTGCCGGCTGACGCCTTCACCATCCAGGCGACCGACTCGTGGCGAAGTCCGCACACGCTGATCAAGTACCCGACCCGCTGGAACATCTCGATCCCGTCGCAGGGCCTGACGCTCAGCGTCGCCGCGGTGGCCAAGGACCAGGAACTCTTCGCGCTCCTGACCACGTTCAACATCTACTGGGAGGGCCTGTGCACCGTCACGGGCACCCGCGCCGCGGCTGATGCGACCGCCCCGGCCCAGCCGGTCGGCGGGTACGCGTACGTCGAACTGACCAACTACACGCGGCAGTAGGCCCGCCTTCCCCTACACGCACACCCCCGCATCCACCTCGATGCCCACGCCCTGCTCCGCGTGCGCGATCCGCCCGCAGCAGAGCGTCAGCACCGCCCTGCCGACGAGGTCCCAGCCGTGGTACGGGCAGTTGCGGCTGCGCGACCGGAATGCCTCCGCGTCCACCTTCCACCGCATCGCCGGGTCGATCACGACCACGTCCCCGCACCGCCCCTGGCCCAACGTCCCGCCATCGATGCCGATCACCCGGGCGGGATTGATCGTCATCTTCGCGAGCATCTGCGGCCAGGTCAGCAACTTCGACTCGATCAGCGCCTGGATGAACGTCCCCAGCGCCGTCTCCAGACCGATCATCCCCGGCGGCGCCGCCAGGAACTCCAGTTCCTTCTCTTCCTTCGCGTGCGGGGCGTGGTCGGTGGCCAGGCACCCGATCGTCCCGTCGACCACGCCCTCCAGGCAGCCCTGCACGTCCTTGCGGCTGCGCAGCGGCGGGCTGACCTTAAACATCGGGTCGTACGTCGCGCACGCCTCCTCGGTAAGCAGCAGGTGGTGCGGGCAGACCTCAGCCGTGACCTTCACGCCCCGCTGTTGCGCCTGGCGAATCACCTCCACCGAGTGGCGCGTCGACACGTGGGCAACGTGGAACCGGCACGTCGTGTACTCGGCCAGCGTCACGTCGCGCTGCACGATCAGGTCCTCGCTGATCGACGGCGCGCCGGGCAGCCCCAGCCGCGTCGCGGTCACCCCGCCGTTCATCGCCGCGCCCTTGACCAGGCCCGGGTCCTCGCAGTGCTCGATGATCACCTTGTCGAACATGCTCGTGTACTGCATCGCCCGCATCAGCACCGCCGCCGAGGCCACGCTCGCCCCGTCATCGCTGAAGCCCACCGCCCCGGCCCGCACCATCTGCCCGATCTCCGCCAGCTCCGTCCCCTGACGCCCCTTCGTAATCGCCCCGATCGGCCAGACGTGGCAGCACCCCGCCCGGCTGGCCTGGCGCAGGACGAACTCGACAGCCGCCTCGTTGTCCAGCGGCGGGTGGGTATTCGGCATGCAGGCGATGGAGGTAAAGCCCCCCGCGGCAGCCGCGGCGCAGCCCGTGGCGATGGTCTCTTCCTCCTCCCCGCCCGGCTCGCGCAAGTGCACGTGCAGGTCCACCAGCCCCGGCGCGACGATCTTGTCGCGGCAGTCGACCACCACGTCAGCCCGGGGCGACAAGCCCGTCCCGACCGCCGCAATCTGCGACCCCTCGATCAACACGTCCGCCGTCTTGTCGACGTTGCTCGCCGGGTCGATCACCCGCCCGCCCTTCAGGAGGATCGTCCGGCCGTCATGCCAGGAAACCTTCATCGCATCTCCCATCTCAACACCCCGCAGCCTTCATAGTCCCGGCTTCACCATGCGCGTATCTGTTGCTGTCACTGGCAACCGGCAACGGACAACGGGCAACTACACCAGCACCGCCGGTCCGCCGGTCGCCGCCGCCCCCGCCTGGCTGCACAGGTACAGCACCGCCATCCGGATCGCCAGCCCGTTGGTCACCTGCCGCAGGATCGCGCTGTGCATCCCGTCGGCCACGTCGCTGGCCAGCTCGATCCCGCGGTTGATCGGCCCCGGGTGCATCACCAGCACGTCGGGCTTGGCCCGCGCCAGCCGCTGCGCGGTCAGGCCGAACAGCCGCGTATATTCCTGCACGCTCGGAAAGACGTTGCTGGTGATCCGCTCCTTCTGGATCCGCAGCATGTTGATCACGTCCACCTCGCCCAGCACCTCGTCGAAGTTGTGGCAGATCCGCGCCCCCAGCTGCGAGAACGCCTTGGGCACCAGCGTGGTCGGCCCGACCATGATCACTTCCGCGCCGAGCTTCTTCGAGACCCCACAGGTTCGACCGCGCCACCCGCGAGTGCGCGATGTCGCCCACGATCGCCACCTTCAGACCCCGCAGATCCTTCTTGGTCTCCCGGATCGTGAAGATGTCCAGAAGCCCCTGCGTCGGATGCTCGTGGCTGCCGTCGCCCGCGTTGACCACGCTGCAGCCGATGCACTGCGTCAGGTACAGCGGCGTGCCGGCCGACGAGTGCCGGATCACCACGATGTCCACGCCCATCGCCTCGATGTTCCGCGCCGTGTCCCGCAGCGTCTCGCCCTTGCTGACCGAACTGCCCGACGACGAGAACTCCAGCACGTCCGCGGAGAGCCGCTGCGCCGCCAGCGTAAAACTCGTCCGCGTCCGCGTCGAGTCCTCCATGAACAGGTTGACCACCACCCGGCCGCGCAGCGCCGGCACCTTCTTGATGCTGCGCGTGGAGACCTCCTTGAAGCTCTCCGCGGTGTCCAGGACGTACTGGATCTCCTCCGCCGACAGAGACTCCAGGTCCAGCAAATGCTTTCGCGTCCAGGTAGCCATAGGTTAACCCATCTCGACCCCGTCCTGACCATCCGTTTCCCGCAGGTACACGTGTATGTCCGCATCGACCCGCTCCAGCCGCAGGCCGCTGTAGTCCGCGCGGATCGGCATCTGCCGCCCGGGCCGATCCACCAGCACCGCCAGCCGGATCGCCACCGGCCGCCCCAGGTCCGTCAGGGCATCCAGCGCCGCCCGGCTCGTCCGCCCCGTGTAGAGTACATCGTCGACCAGGATGATGTACCGCCCGGTCACGTCGAAGGGGATCTCCGTGCTGCGAACGACCGCCTCCGGCCCCTTGGTCGCCAGGTCGTCGCGATAGAGAGTAATGTCCAGGGCGCCGATGGCCACCGCCAGGCCCGCCTTGCCCAGCCGCTCCGCAATCCGCCGCGCCAGCGCATCCCCCCGCCGAAGCACGCCCACAATGGCCAGCGGCTTGCCAGCCGGGATGTCCCGGCGAATCTGCGCAGCCAGATCATCCAGCGTGCGCTCAACCTGTTCTGGCTCCAGAAGGACCTGCATGGGGCACCTCCGACGCACAAACATACCGGCTGCCGGTAACTCGCGGCAAGTCTGCGTACAAACAGAGCGACTGGACGCTAATCCAGCCGCCCTGTGATCAAGTCTCACGATGAATCGTAGATCGGCCCGGCTGGGCCGGTTATCGTCTCTCGGTGCTTCGGCGCCCGCTGCTGCGGTTGTGCGGACGCCGGGTGCCACCGCCGGCTTGTCCGCCAATGCCGCCGGTGCCCCCACCGGCGGGTCTCATCTCCTGCTCTACTTTCTGCTGCTCTGCTCTCTCGCCGCGAAGCGGCGCCGGGCGGCATGGTCCTGCGAAGCAGGGCCATGGTCCTCTCGCACAAGCACCAAGTGGAATCCGCGTTAGCGTTCGGGCGCACTGCGCGGGGCCGACGGAACCGGATGTTTTGACTCGAATTCCTTGATCGCCCCGGCATTCTCCTTGACCACAGCCGTCAGCTGGTCGATGGCAGACTGCCGCTCCCCCGCCTTGTCATACAGGTCCCGCAGGCCCATGCGGATCACGTTGCGGATCGCGATAGGCTGCTCCTGGTCCAGGAGCGGCTGCAGCGCGGTGATGCCCTGCTTCGGGTTGTCCTTGGACATATCGACGATGCCGCGGACGGCCACGATGGTCGTCTGCAGCGGGTTGGACATCAGCCGCTGCGCCCCCGCCACGAACTCCATCTGCTCCTTCATCGCTCGCGCGTGCATGGCGGCCTCCATCGCCGGGCGCATCTCCTTCGGCATCGGCTCGCCGGGACGCTCGGCCGGGCCGCGGCCGCCGTCCACGAACTCCCGCCACCGCTGCCGCAACCCCACACCCGGGCCTGGCCCCGGACCCTCGCCTGGCGGCGCTAGCACCTGGTCCAGCCTGCCGCGCCAGCCGGCGGAGCGTCTCCTGGTCCGGCATCGACTCGCGAGCCAGGTCGCGGAGCTGTTCCTGGATCCGGCGAAGCTGCTCCAGCCGCTCGCGGAGCTGCGGGAACATCGCCTCCCCGGGCGAACCCGGCCGGTCGCCGTCGTTGCGCGGCGGCGGGGCGGGTCGGTCAAAGCGATCGCCAGGCCCCGGCCGGTCCATGCGATCCCCGGGCGGCGGGGCCTGGGCCAGCCAGTCGGCGCCCGACACTTCCTGCGGCTGGGCGGGCGCCGCAAGGCTGTTGGCGGTCCAGGCCGCCGCGGCCACAACGCCGACGGTAACAGTCAACAGGACCATCGTTCCTCTTGCAGACATGGTATGGTCTCCTTTGGGACGCGGATCGTCCTCCAGCAGCGTTACGTCGCGTGCCACCCCCAAGCGTCGCCTGCTTGGGGGTGCTCTCTTACCGGGTGCCACTGGCAGCTCGCCTGCCAGTGCTCTTGTAGTCGTACCATCTCGTCATTTATTCCCACCGGCTGCCACCCGCGAGCGTCGTCTGCTTGGGGCTGCTCTTGACCCGGGTGCCACTCCTGCGCCGTTTGCAGGCGTGCCGAACGCCAGTCCCGCCGGTGCCCCCACCGGCGGATCCTGTCTCCTGTTCTACTGTCTACTGCTCTACTCTCTCGCCGCGCAGCGGCGCCGGGTGCCACGCCTGCGCCGTTTGCAGGCGTGCGATACACTCGAACTCCGACAACCCACGAACCGCTGACGATCTTCCGCCAGCTTAACGCCCCGGCCGGACCGCGATTGCAGCCCGCGCACCGGCCTCCCAGGCCAGTCTATGACCGCACCGCCGCCCCGGCAAGCACACCTGGCCATCCTGAAGCGATTGTGCTACAAAGGCCTGAGAAAGTCGACCCCAGCCGCCTCGACCGTGCGGCGCTATGATTGGCAGTTGCGCGGGGCCAGCCGGTTTTGTGGAAAGGCATCCGACATGACGATACGCGAGTTCCAGCAGTTGATCGACCGGATGTACAGCGACAAGGACCGCAAGCGCGGCAGCGCCGCCACCTTCATCTGGCTGATGGAGGAGGTCGGCGAACTGGCCGGCGCCGTCCGCGAGGGCACCCCCCGGGAAAAGGCCCACGAGTTCGCCGATGTCTTCGCCTGGCTGGTCACCCTCGCCAACGTCGAGAACGTCGACCTCGAAGCCGCCTGCGCGGAAAAGTACGGCACGGGCTGCCCCGGTTGCGGCAAACTCGTCTGCACGTGCAACAGCAAGCCGTAACGGCAGGGGGCAGGGGGCAGGGGCCAGGGATCAAACGTACGACTTCCCTGCGCAAGTATCAGTATGATCCGCAGCTACAATGCCCATAGCGCCTCCTCGCATCGCCGTTCTCTGCCCCCTGGCCCCTGGCCCCTTCCGCGTCACTCCGTCTTGGCCGCCGCCTTCCCAGGCTTATGCCTCGGCGTCGCAAGCACCTGCAGCGCCGCCTGCAGGCTCCGCAGCGGCCTCGCCTCGAACTTCAGGTCGTTCAGCGGACCCGACGCGTGCACCTCCACCAGCTCCCGGATCGCACCCTCCCACAACTCCGTCAGCACCGGCACCTTCGGCCACGTCCGCGGCTGCGCGGCGATCACCGTCAAACTGGCCTGGCGGCTCGGCAGGTCGATCTGCCCGTTGCCCAGCATCAGAAACGCGCTGTCCCGCATCTCCAGACTGTCCAGGATCGCCTGGTCCCCCATGATCGTCAGCTTCGCCGTCGAGCTGCTGCGCGTCCCGTGGCTCGCCCACCACCGGGATGTTCAGCGAATTCGCCAGCTGCAGCAGGATCGGCAGCCGGTACAGCCCCTGCCCCGCCAGGCTGGATCTGCGCCGCCCCGTTTCGCGTGGCCGGCTCGTCCACCAGCCCGCGCAGCCGCATCTGCACCTGGATCGTGCCGGTCACCCCGCTCATCTGCCCATGCGTCAGCACCTCGGCTAGCTGGCTCGGATCGCCGTGGTCCAGCGACAGGACCGCGCCGTACCGCTCGCCATGCGGCGTCGGGTCCAGCTCCAGGAACCCCGACAGCGCGCCCCCAGCGCCTGGGCCTGCAGGTCCCGCACCCGCAGCGCCCCGTCCGCCTCGCGGACCCACTCGGCGCGGCCGTCCGTAACCGGGATCAGGCTCAGCACCGCCCGGTCCGCCTCTAGCCGCCCCTTGCCCTCGAAGGTGCCCCGCTCCTGGTCGATGTGCGCAGCGATGGTCGTCCGCGCCACGGCGTCGGTCACCGGCACCGACATATCAACTTTCTGTAACCGTCCGCCCAGCGTGCCTTCCAGGTCCCACGTCGTCCCGGCCCCCCGAACCTCCTGGTAGCGCAGGCTGGACAGGTCCACGTCCACCCGCCCGGCCGGCTGCCACAGGTTCCACTGCCGCCGGATCTGCCAGGGCACGGCCAGCCGCAGCGGCTCGTCCAGCGGCAGGTCCCGGACCGAGACCTTCAACCTGGCCCGCGTGGACGCCTCGCCCCAGTCGACCGTCCCGCCCAGGCGGACCTGCCCGCCGCCGTGCGTGGCCGTCAGGTCCTGCAGCTCGCAGCTACCCGCCGTCAGGAGCACCTTGCCGTTGAGTTCCTTCAGCGGCAGCGGGAAGACGTCCCAGCAAATCTCATTGCCAGCCAGCAGCAGGCTCGTGCGGTGCGTGACGGTCGACTCGCCAGCCGGCCTCTGTGCGAACGTCATGTCGCTGCGGACCCCGATCTGCCCCTTGGGCTCGAAGGCCCGCCACCACCCCTGAACGTCCGGCGGCAGCGCCTGGTAGAGCGGCTCGTCCAACGGCAGGTCGTCCACCGCGGCGTGCAGCTGCCCGACCGTCCCGTCCTTCAGGTCGATCGTTCCGTCCAGCCGCACCCTCGCCGGGCCGTTGCGGCCGCTGACCTGCCGGATCTCGATCCGCCGCGTCGCCTGGTCCATCCACAGCTGCCCGTGAACGTCGCGCAGCGGGTACGGCCACCGCCTCGGCTGGACCGACCCGTCGTGCCAGTCCACCGTCGCCCGGCAGAGCAGCTCGTTGCCCGTCGCCTCCGACAGCTGAAGCGACGCGTCCACGTCGAACAGTCCCTTCACAGCCAGATCGTCGATCAGCTCCCGGACCCGCGGCCCCAGGGCGGGCATCAGGTCAGCCGTCGAGCTTGCGGTTGCGGGCCGTAACCCGCAGGTCCACGGCCCGGTGCTCGTCCCGCAGGTCGGCCGTGCCCGTGATCCGCGTGACGGCATCCAGGTTGATCGCCCACAGGTCGATCTTCGAGATCAGTCCATCGGCGGCGTCGATCGTGCCGTGGAGCCCCCACTGCATGAAGTCGAAGCCCTCGTAACGGGCCGCCACGTCGTGCGGGGCCATGTGTACGCTCGACCGCCACGGGGCCGGACCCGCCTCCGGCGTGCCGCCGATGCGCCACAGGTGGAACGTGCAGGAGAACTGTCCGTAGAAGTCGAAGTGCGACCAGAGGGCCCGGAGCTTGGCGGGCAGGGCCTGGTACATCTCCTCGTCCAGCGGCACCGCCACCGCCTCGACCGTCACGTCGGCATCGCTGTGGCTGCTGCCATCGGCCGACCAGCCTTTGACCTCGAAAAACGCATCCCCCCGCCGCGCCAGCACGTCGAAGACGATGCCGTCGTCCGTGAAGCGGATCGTGGATCGAACGTTGCGGCCGTGGTACGGGAAGGCATCGTACCTGCCGGCGGCCTCGAACATCCGGAGCACCCCGCGGAACTTCGCGCTATGCCCCTGGCCAGCCGGGCGGCTCAGACTCCCCTCGAAGCTCGCCCAACCCGCTGTCGGCTCGAAGTCATCCAGGATCTTGGCGGCCCGCGACCCCAGCAGGCCGATCTGCCGGATCACGCGGTCGTCCCGGGCGTTCGGCAGGGCGACCCGGCTCACCTCGATCCGCAGGTCATAACCCATCGCCTCCATCGGGCCGTCGCAGCCGCTCAGCGTACCGGCTACGTGGACGGGTTCGCCGTTGAGAAGCCCCGCAAGATCGACGCGGGCCTGCGGCGGCTCGAAGACGATCCGGCCGCTGACCTCCCGCAACCGCAGCATCCGCCCGCTACGGGCCTCCGCCCCGTCGAACTCGCTCTCATCGAACGGCACCGACAGCGTCACATGCGACAGGTTGATCGCGCAGCGCGCCCCCTTGCGCGGGTCGTACTCGATGTCGTCGGCGCCGATCTGGCCGGTGAGCTCCAGAATGTCGCACCAGCGAGCGTACCGTGGCGGCAGCGACGGCTCGAACTGCGCGATCTGGATGGCCGGCAGGTCGCCGCTGGCCGCCCCGGTCTCCAGGTCTACCCGAATCCGCCGCACGAGCCGGTCCGCCCCCAGCGGCCGCAGGCTGGCAGTCGTACGCCCGCGCCCCCTGCCCCGCCGGTGCCGCCGCCACATCCAACTGCACCGCCTCCGCCATCTCCAACCGCGACCCGTCCAGCACCCCGCAGCGCAGCGTGCACTGGCGGAACTCCACCTGCGGCAGGACCGGGATCGAATCGCCCGGCCGCCTTGGGCGCGGCCGCGACAGCAGCGCCTGCCAGCTGCTCCGCCCGGCCGCCTTGTCGGTCACGTAGCGGAACTCCGGACGGATCGCCACAATTCGCTCGATGTCGAACCGGCCAGCCAGCAAGGAGAGCGGCCGGTGCCGCAGCCACACCTCCGCGGCATGGAAGACGACGCGGCTGTCCTCCGAGGCCGGGGCGAAGTTGCTCTCCGCCGCCGTTCGCACGGTCAGCTCGCTGACGCGGACCCCGTCGAAGAAGGAGAAGGTAACCCGCCGGATGTCCACCTGCCCGCCCGACAGGTCCGCGAGGAACTCACGGGCCATCGCCGTCAGACGTGCCTCGCGCGTCAGGTAGGCGTACCCGCACGTCCCGGCCACCACCAGCGCCAGCAGCACCGCCGCCGACCGCCGCCGCCAGCCCGGCCAGCGGTGCTCCGGCGGTACAGGCAGTACGGCCAGTCTGCTGAACCTCAAACGCTTCATTCGTCCGTCCGTGCTACGTCTCTGTTCGTACTACCGGCTTCAGCCGGCGCCGTGTCTGTGTCTCTGTCGCCGTTGCCGTTGTTGCGGGCGCCGTTACAGTTAACCGTTGACAGTCAGCGTCGTTCCGCTAAACAGGTGCCTGCCCCGAATGGCGCCATTCTTTCTGCGCTCCATCACTCGTTGTCTAGCGGTTGACTACTGGGCTGGGAGGATGGCGGATGGGCGACAGGCTCCCCAACGGGTGCGTACACACCATCGACCTCATCTGCACGGCGCCAACTGTTCGCGCCGACCTGGATCCAACCCTCTCCCCCCGCCTTCATCGCGGGCATCCACCCTTTGTTCGTAAACAGGTACATGCCGAGCTTCGGACCGCAAATCCACTCGAACACCCCGTCACCGTTTGCATCCATATAGTCAATGCCCTCACCGGGACGAGATCTGCACGAAAGGAACTGTTTCCTCAATGCCAATCCGCTATCATAGAAGATCGTGTACTCTCCTGCGTAGGAGGCACAGAGGCTAAGCTCTTTCAGATGCTTATCCTGACGGTCACGGGACACATAAACGTACCACTCCCCTTCTCTCTGGCGAAGAATCAGTCTTTCGTCGCCTTCCGATATCGTACCGCCATGCACCTTGACAGCGGCAACGTCGTCTATTGCTCCCAAGCATTCCATCGTCCCCACGGTACTCACAAAGTCCGGCGGTATGCTGGCACCCTGGTAGGCCCACCTCGTCCGAAACCTGGATAGCGCAACGGTAGTAAGCATACCCAGGCAAAAGATCGCCAAGCCAAGGACACTGAGCACCCATCTCGATGTAAGTCTCACGCCCGGACCTCCTTTGCCGTTGTTCTCCCGTATCCGTGTCAGTCCGTGTTCATCCGTGGCTCAATTCGCCCTTGTCGTTGCCGCTATCCCCCGTCTCTTCCTCCTGTCTCCCGCCGCGCCGCGCCGCCACCAGCGCCGCACCCGCCAGCACCATGATCCCGGGCTCAGCCGGGTAGCGATACCGCACCGACCCCACGAACACCATGTGCAGCAGCGTGAAGTACACCGCCGGCACCAGCAGCAGCGACCAGCGGCTCACCTGTCGCCGATGGCGCACCAGCCCCGCTGCCGCCAGCACGAACACCGGCACCGTCGAGACCACCGCCAGCACGTCGTACACCAGCCCGCGGAAGTCCGCCAGGTTCATCCGCAGGTTCCAGGTCCGCAGGAACTTCACCCACGCCAGCTGGAGGAACCGCCCCGGGTCCTGCCGGATGTAGCCGATCGCCTCCCGCCGGTCCACCTGGTCGCGGACGTACTCGTTGGCGCCCTCGGGATATTGCCGCCCCGGGAGGAACTTCTCCATGCCCGGGCCGCCGTCGGCCCAGGGCCCCACCGACTCCAGCAGGCTCGTGCCCACGCCCGTCCGCACCGGCACGAACGCCCCCAGGATGCGGTAGTTCCGATACGCCGCCGGCAGCAGCACGCAGGCATACAGCACGACAAACGTCACCTTGGCAGCCGCCGCGCCCGCCAGGCGGCCCCGCCTCCAGCCGGCATATGCCACCAACGGCAGCAGGAAGATCGGCAGCAGCAGCCCGCTGCTGCGGATCAGTGTCGCCAATCCCAGCCCGATCGCGCAGCCGAAGAGGTTCACCGCCGCGCCACCCAGCATGTACCGCGCCAGGGCATACAGCGAGCCGGTCAGCAGCGTCGTGTAGAGCACCTCGGTCAGCACCAGGCCATGGAAGTAGATCTGGATCGGCTGGATCGCCAGGATCGCCGCGGCCACCAGCCCCGCGACGGACCCGAACAGCAGCCGCCCCAGGTACGCCGCGAATACGACCGTCGCCAGCCCCGCCCCCACGTTCACCCACCGCGCCGCCGCCGCGACCTTCTCAACCTGGCCCGGCCAGGCCCGTAGCCCCCACGACAGCAGCATCGGATAGGCCGGATCGACGCCGGTCCGGTCGGACGGACTGACGATCGGCCCCTGCCCCGACGCCACGTTGGCCGCCGCCTGCAGGTAGCGCTGCGAGTCCGGCCACATGAACCGGTCCGGCTGGCCGTTCGCGTGGTGCACCATGAGGATGCGCAGGACCGCCGCGACGACCAGGATAGCCACCAGCGTCCCCGCCCAATATCGATCCGCCTTGGAATCCGCCTCTCGCATCACGCTCATCTTGCTCTCACTCAGCAGCCGCCATTCGTTGCTTCACGGGAGCCGGTCGGCCATCGTCGCCGATTCTCGCGGCACGCCCGCGAGCCGTCAACCACCAACCAAGTGTGACGTACGAGGCCGTAGCTATGGAGTGCGGCGGCTGTGACGCCGCTTTGGATCATGGCGCCCCCCTTGCCGACCGACTCGCCGCCGCGGAGGCAAAGTGAAAGCGGTGTCGTTGCCACCGCACTCCATGAACCGGCCCCGCCTGATTGTCAGTCTCCCACTGTCGCCTTGTCCTTACCCTCGCCCTTCGCGCTTGTCGCTGCCTGCTGCGTCGCCGGCTGGCACTTGGGCATCTCGATCCCGTAGATCCGCCGCACCCGCTCTTCCAGCGACATTTGCCCCTCCCGCAGACGACCCTTGGTCTTGCGAGCCCGCTTGGACTCCTTCTCCGCCAGGCGCTGCTCAGCCAGCTTCACGGCCGCCGCCTGCCCTTTGGCCAGGGCCTCGGCCAGTTTGACCAACTGCTCGGTCGTCGGGTCCTGCTCCTGCAGCGCCTTGCCGAGCCTGGCCAGCAGCAGCACCTGCCCGGCGTGCTGCAGGTGGTCCTCGTACTCGATGGGGATAGCCAGCATGTCCGCCACGTCCTTGATCAGCTGGCCCCGGACGGCGGTACCAGCCACCGTCTGCCGCTGCCGCGCGTACTCCCGCAGGGCCCGCAGGCCCACGCCGAAAAGCTCCTGGAGCTGCAGGTCCTTATGCACCTGCGCCAGCGTCTTCCGCGCGTCCCGGGGCGCGGACAGGGCCGCGTCGATCTGCCCGCGGACCTCCTCGCTGACCCGCCCCGCCAGCTTCGTCTGGCTCAGCAGGTAGTCAGCCGCCGCCTTCACCTCCGCCGCGTGTGTTTGCCGGGCCATCGCCTATACCTCCACCGCCGGGTCCTGGATGCACCGCTCGGCTGCCTCCACGCCCGCAGCCGTCAGGCGGAAACAGCGTTTGGCCCACGGCATTTGCGGCTCGTCCTCCAGGGCGGCCTGCGCGAGGTAGCCCTTCTCGAGGAGGTAGCTCAGGTCCTTGCGGACGTGCTCCCATTCCAGGTGCGGGAAGATCGCCAGCAAACTGCAGTGCAGGTGGTCGGCCCGCTCCGCTGCCGGGTACACCATGTTCAGAATCGCCAGGATCGCCCCGCGGACCCGCCGGATCCGCCCTGTGCCCGCCCGGTCGCTCATCGAATGTCCCCTCCCCCTGCCCCAGCCATGCAGTCGGCTGACGCCCTTGTCACGCCCGACCGCCCGCGGCAGTCGGTTCCTTCACCAGGGAATAGGCCTCAGGCAGCTCACCCCCCCCAGCCGGGCAGCAAAAAAGACATTCACAGGGATGGACAGAGTCGTGAGCAGGTGTCGGGTTTCGGGTTCCGGGTTTCGGGAGGGCGGCACGTGCCTGGGGAGCCGGTACCCCGGCACAGGATCCCGCGCGCAGAAGGGGTACCCCGTGCTTGGTTGTACAGGGCGAACGCCGGTCGTAGAATCCCGCCATGCCAGGGCTCGGTCGCAGCGGGCAGATGTCAAGGCCATTCCGCAACCGGGTCAGCCCCAGGAGCCACCGGAACCATGATGACCAGTCGCCAGATCGTCCAACGCGCGATCCGTTTCCAATGCCCGGAGCGTCTGCCCGTCGACCTGCCGGCCCCCTTCGCCAGCGACTTCGCCCACGTGCGGATCCATCCTTCGCCGGACGCCCGGCCCCCCGGCCGCAACAGCGTCGACGAGTGGGGTGCGGTCTGGGACAACATCGGTGTGTGCAACCTGGGGGAGGTGAAGGACTTTCCCCTGAAGGACTGGAAGGACTTCGACAAGCTCCGCATCCCGGACATCCGCGACCCCAAGCGCTGGGGCGACCTCGAGGGGGCGCCAGCGGGCCGGCGAGAAGTTCCTGCTGGCTGGCGGGATCTCCATCTACGAACGCGTCCACTTCATCCGCGGGCTGGAAAACACATGGATGGACATCCACGACGCGCCGGAGGAGCTGGGCCGCCTGATCGACATCCTGGTGGACATGAACCTGTATGCCGTCGACCGCTTCGCGGCGGCTGGGGCGGATGGGTTCTTCTTCTGCGACGACTGGGGGCTGCAGAACCGCCTGATGATCTCGCCTGCCAAGTGGCGGGAGATCTGGAAGCCGCGGTATGCGCGGATCTACGACGCCTGCCACAAGAAGGGCATGCTGACGTTCCTGCACTCGTGCGGCTATATCGTGGACATCCTGGAAGACCTGATCGAGATCGGCCTGGACGTGATCCACATGGACCAGCAGGAGAACATGGGGCTGGACCTGCTCAGCAAGCGCTTCGCCGGCCGGCTGACCTTCTGGGCCCCGGTGGACATCCAGATGACGATGGCCCACGGGACGGCCGAGCAGATCCGCGCCTATTGCCACCAGCTCAACAAGGCCTTCAACCGGGACAACGGCGGGTTCATCCCGCGCTGGTACGGCGACCCGAAGGGCGCGGGCCATACGGCCGAGGCCCTGCAGGCGCAGAACGAGGAGTTCACGAAGATCGTGAAGGCGTCGCAGGGGGTCGGGGCATGAGCCTTCATGGTCTTCAGGCCGCGTGCAAGACAGGAGAGGAAAGATCCGTCAAACGAGGTGGTGCCGTGCCCACTCAGAACCCGCCGGAGGCCAATCCGCGGCGTTACCTGACGCCTGCGGTATGCATCGCCAATCGACTGAAGTCGCAGGAGACCCCGAAGTGGCCGGCGGCGCTCATGGTCTTTCGCGACAAGGCCGGCTCGGGGCAGGTGCTGGATCAGTTGGACAATGTCCAGCCGATCCCCCACCGGATGATCTACAACAGCTGCGGCCCGGACTTGCCTGACGGTTGTGTCTACAGGGCGCGGATCGGCGGGAGTGAGGTCCTGGTCCTGACCCGGTGCGTGTGGGGAGGGCCGCAGGCAGCCATTCTCGTGGAGGAACTGGCGTGCCTGGGGGTCGGCTGCATCGTGGGCTTTGGGATCGCGGGGAGCATTGATCCGACCCTGCGGCGCGGGAGCCTTATCGCCGGGGCGGCGGCCCTTGCCAGCGACGGCACGACGCGGGCGTACAGCCGGGAGGAGACGATCCTTCCGGATGCATCGCTGCTGGAGCAGGCGATGGCGCTGGCCGGGCAAGAGCCCTTGGCCCGCGTGAAGGTCGCCACGGTCGATGCGCTGTACCGTGAGACCCACGAGCTCATAGAGGGCTACAAGGCGCAGGGCGCCCAGGTGGTCAACCTGGAAACGTCCCCCCTGTATGCGGCCGCGAAGGCGTGCGGGGTACGCACCGTCTGGTTGGGCTACGTGACGGATCTCCTGCTGGACGGGCGTTGGGACGACTGGTACCTCCCCGCGGGCGAGGCGGCTGGCAAGGTGATCCGGCTGTGCAAGGGCGTGCTGGGTCATGCAGTGACGACAGGCACGGATCGGTAGGCAGCCGACGGCGGAAAGCGCACGGATCGCGTCTTGATCGCCATTATGGCGGGACGGGAACGAACATGAAACTGCCAGGCTGCATGGCGCTCGGGCTGACATTGCTGGCGACGGTCTTCGCGGCTGGCTCGCGCAGCACAGCGGCAAGCGAACGGCCCGCCAGTCAACCCGCCGCACACGCCTCCTCCAGGCCCGTGGCATGGGAGATTGACATGAAAACGACTCGCCAGACGATCCTCGAACGCGCAGCCAAGCTTAAGGACTTTCCAGGCCAGAAGACGCCCGACGCAACGCCCGAGGTCCTCGACCAGGCCGGGCAGATCGCCGACGGCACGGTGTTCTTCTACGAGCGCACGCCGGTGAAGGTCGGCCTCAAGGACATCGACTGGACCGGCTCGCACATCAAGCACCAGGAGTGGCCGGCCCAGCTCAACCGGTTCTTCCACCTCGACCCGCTGGCAGCCGCGTATCGCGCAACCGGCGATGAGAGATACGCGCGTGCCGCGAGAGACTACATCGAGGACTGGCTTCGCGGCGACCCGTACGAAACCGCTACCGACCTGCGGGCCGGCGACAACACGCTGAACATGAGCATCCGGCTGGGCTCGAGCGAGTTCACCGGCTGGGGCGGCGTGCTGCCGGTCTTTTTGAAGAGCCCGTCGTTCGACGACGCGTTCGTCGAGCAGGTGCTCCGGTCGATCGACCATCAGGTTGACTGGCTGAGCCGCCACCTGACGCCCTCGGGCAACTGGCGGATCTCGCAACTGGATGCCCTGGTGTTCACGGCCCTGCGGCTCCCGTTCCTGCCGGGCGCCGACCGGTGGCTGCAGACCGGCAGAGAGGGCCTGGCGGCGGCCCTGGCGACACAGTTCCTGCCGGACGGGGTGCACGTCGAGCGGACCCCCGGCTACCACCACTGGATGGCGCAGGTGGCGGCCAGCTACGCGCAGCTGGCACGGATCTTCCCGCAGGCTGACGCGAAGGTCGATGCCGACCTGCTCGTGCGGGTCCTCGATTACGCCGCGCAGTCGGACCTGGCCGGTGTCAATGATTCCACCGCCCCGCACAGGGACCCGGACAAGCTGGAGTGGGTGGAGAAGAGGCGGCAGATCCTGACGAAGCTGGGGATGATCGAGGCGGCCGACGGAAGACAGGGGACAACAGACAAGGAGACACGGAGACAAGGAGACATGGGGCAACGGCGGGATGCGGGGGCGAGCACGCCTGCAAACACCGCAGGCATGGCGCCCGGCACAGCCACGACATCCGGCAGGACACTGGCAGGCAAGCTACCGGTGGCACCCGACACCCCGCCGCTGCGGCAAGTCTTCTCGCAAGCTGGGCAGGTCTTCGTGCGGACGGCCTGGAAACCCGGCGCGGACTACCTGGCCTTCGACGCCAGCACCTGGGGCGGCGGGCACAGCCACCTGAGCCGGCTGTCGCTGGCCTTTCGCTCGGGCGGGCGGATGCTTGTAGCAGACCCCGGGATCTTCAGCTACGAGATGAGCGACCCGATGGCCGCCTATGGCAAGAGCACGCCGGCCCACAGCACGCTGAACGTCGACGGGCTGAACCAGTCGGGGGCCGACGCCCGGCTGCTGCGAGCGGAACTGGGCGACGAGGTAGCGCTAATACACGCCCGCTACGAGGGCGGCTACTGGCAAGGGCAGTACTACTGGAACTTCGGCGACGGCCGGGGCCAGGGCGTCTACGGCAGTCACGACCGCATCGTCTTCTGGATCGAGGGCGAGTACCTGCTGGTGCGGGACTCGATGAGCACCGACAAGGGCCACGAAGTCCGCAACGTCTGGCAGCTGGGCCCCATGGAGGGCTGGTCGCACGAGCCGGACAGCCGCCTGTGGTTCTCGAAGAACAAGGACGCCAACCTCCTGCTGCAGATGCTCCACGCGCAGGCCGGCAAGGTCACGATGGACGTCGCCGAGGGCAGCCGCGAGCCGATCGCCGGCTGGGTCGGCTGGCACGGCGACGATGCGGTCAAGGCCCCGCGGGTGGAATTCCGCTACGTCGCCGATCGGCCGGAGCACGTCTGGTCGGTCGTGCTGCTGGCGCCGTTTGCCGGGGGGGAGCGGCCGAAGTACGGGGTCCGCGCGTGCCGCGAGTCGAACTACGGGTGGCTGCAGTACCTGGAGATCGCGCTGCCGGACGGGTCGATTGACCGGTTCGGCTGGTCGCGACAGCTGATGGTGCCGGTGGACGATGGGCAACCCTTTGCCACGGATGGGGCCTTCGTATGGCACCGCAGCGACAGCGGGGACCGGTTCGTCAAGGGCTACGTGCTGGACGGCAGCTATCTCAAGTGCGACGGGCGGATGGTATTCGAAGACAAGTCGCGCCAGGCGCGGATGATCCACAAAGGGCCATAGCGCGCGCAGCTGGCCCCCCTTGTTGTCGCGGAGTATGATCGCACCGCGTCCTCGATCCGAACGAAGCAAACGGACAGGGAGACTCTGCCAATGCCCGGACACAACATCGCGCAGCAGTATCGTACGTGGGTCGCGTCGATTACCAAGGAGGCGCTGGCGCGGCGTGCGGCGCGGCTGGCGGCCCTGAAGACGCCTCAGGATGTCCTTGCCTGGGCGAAGGAAACGCAGGAGTGGTACCGTACGCGCCGTGGGGCCGATGGTCCCCATAATGGGCGAGCCGCGGAAGGTCCCCTGCGTCACAATCCAGCGCGACGGCTATCGCGTCGAGAAGTGGCTGCTGGAGGTCTTCCCCGGCACGTTCGACCCGATAAACCTCTACGTCCCCGACAAGCCCAACGCCAAGGGCGTCGCCATCGTGATGCCCGAGGGCCACTCGGCCGACGGCAAGGCCTCGAAGGACTACCAGAACCCCTGCGCGTACTTCGCAAACAACGGCATCGCCTCGCTGGTCTACGACCACAGCGGCAACGGCGAACGCCGCGAGTACTGGAACCGTCTGCGGAACGAATCGATCCCCGGCAAGACGCCGACCTCCGAGCATGACCGCACCGGCGACCTGTCCACGCTGGCGGGCATCCAGCCCGTCCGGTGGTACATCACCGAGGCCGCGCGGATGCGCGACTTCCTGGCCGGCTTCGACTTCGTGAAGCGCCAGAACATCGGCATCACGGGCCTGTCGGGCGGCGGGACGATGTCGCGCTACGCAGCGGCATATCTGGGCGACTTCGCCTTCTGCATCCCGGTCTGCATCGTGCGGGGCGAGGACGGCATCGGCGGCGGCGACGCCGAGCAGAACTGCTGGGACGCCGGCGTCCGCGGCGTGGCCGCCATCGACATGGTGGCCTGCACCGTCCCGCGGCCGGCCATGCTGGTGACGGAGACCGCCTTCGAGGCAACCGGCCAATCGTACGCGAGGCTGCGGAAGATCTACGACCTGGCGGGGGCACCCGCCGGGGCGACGAGACTCTTCGGCGTCGATGACGAGCACAGCTACTCGCACCCGATGGCCGAGGCGGTGTACAACTTCATCGCCCGCCAGTTCGGCCTGCCCGCTGCGGACCACCTGTCGTGGAACCACATTCGCCTGCTGCCGGCCAGGGAGACGTTCACGGGCGAAACCGGCTTCGTGCAGCGCGATCGCGTGCAGGTGACGCTGGCGCAGCAGATCAAGCGGCTGGCGCCGAAGTCAACCGGCATGAGCCGCGAGGGCCTTCTGCGGGTCCTGCGGATCGAGGACTGGCCGCGATGTCCGGTGGGCTACGAATTCACCGGCCAGGCAGGCGGGACGGTCCGCGTCAGCGGCGCCAGCACCGCACGGGAGGGCGACCTGGGCCTGCTGGACTGGACCGAGGAGCACCCGCCGGAGTGGTGGGCGGGGCAGTCGTTCCTGTACCGTTCGCAGGAGGCCGACGCCGCCCGGGAGATGCTGGCCTTCGGGCGAAGTTTGATCGGGCTGCGGGTCCGGCAGATCCTGGACTTCGTCGAGGACCACCGCGGCAAGGTGAAGTGCCTGACAGCCGAGCGGGAATGGGCGGTCCCGCTGGCGCTGGCGTGCGCCCTGGCCAGCCCCGAGCTGCTGCCGCGCGCGACGGTGCGGTGCCTGGCAGCGAGTCTGCGGGGTTTCTTCGACCAGGACCTGAATACCACGAGCCTGGGCCTGATCGCGCCGGGGCTGCTGGCCCTGGGAGACATGGACGACGTGATCGCGCTGGCTGACGACCGGCTGCAGGTCGAGTGGCGGGTGGACGCGGATGGGAGGGTGGTGGGATAAGGACGGCGGCCAGGGACTCCTGCGAACCCAATGGCAGATCCACGTGACCGAGGCAGGCGGCTGAGGTATCTTCAATGTAGATACATAGCCCTTGCCGATGGAGGCTGAAGATGAAGACTCGCATTCAGAAGTGGGGCAACAGCCTGGCTGTTCGGATTCCCAAGTCCTTCGCCGATGAAGTGGGCTTGCGGAGGGACTCCCCCGTGGAGCTGTCTCTGGTCGGCGGGAGGATTGTCCTCGCACCCGCGGCCAAGACCAAACTGACCCTCAAGCAGCTCCTGGTGCAGGTCACCGAAGACAACCTGCACCATGAGGTGGATACCGGCCCCGCCGTTGGAAACGAGGCATGGTAACTCCCAGGGCGTACATCCCCAAACGTGGCGATGCCGTGTGGATCGCGTTCACTCCCCAAGCCGGCCATGAGCAAGCCGTTCGCCGGCCTGCCGTCGTACTCTCGCCCGAGCCCTACAACGCGAAGGTGGGATTGGCAGTCCTCTGTCCGGTCACCAACCAGGTCAAGGGTTATCCTTTCGAGGTGCCGATCCCTACCGGTCTTCCCGTGGGTGGCGTCATCCTGGCCGACCAGGTCAAGAGCCTGGACTGGCGAGCCAGGAACGCGGAGTTCATTTGTGCGCTGCCAGCCAGGACCATCGCAGAGGCCCTGGCAAAGCTCGGCACTTTGCTGGCGAAGTGATCCAAGCCCTGTGGCCTTCGCCCATCGGCCGCAGCCCCCGCAGGACCGGACTTACGGGGCCACAAGCTCATCGGCTTGCGTGAATGCCCGTCTGCCTGCAGGATACGTATCCTGTGTGCAATGAGTACGCTGTTGACTCCCGCCGAAGGAGAGGTCTGCCGATGCGGATGGGAATGCGTTCGTTGGTTGTCGTCGGTGCGCTGATTTCGTTCCAGATGGTCCTGACGGGTTGTTCCCAGCCGCACAAGACAGCCGGCATGCCCGCGGGGGGCGCCGCCGCCGTCGGCGTCAGTCCGGCCGAGTGTTCCTGCGGCCTGACCCCCGCCTGCATGCCGACCCACCCGTTCATGCTCTTCGGGCGGGCGGAGGTCCCAGCCGTCGCGGCCCGCAAGACCCGCGACCCACTGATGCAGGAGTGCTGGGGTCGGCTGGCAGACCTGGCCAACAAGCCCGACGTGCTGGACGACCAGGAGGAGGACAGTCCCGACCGCTATGACCGGCAGCAGTGGTGGGACCAGTTGGAGGCCCGCGCCTTCGTCGGCCGAATCACCAACGACAAGGCCATGATCCAACGGGCGATCTCGCTGATGCAGCGGGCACTGGAGGAGATAGACCCGGTTGAGTTCTACGGCAAGGGCGGCGAGAACTTCCACATACACGCCGCGCCGCTGCGGGCCCTGGCGCTGGCCTGGGACTGGCTCTATCAGGACATGACGCCGCAGCAGAGGGGCCAGATCCTGCCCGGCCTGGAGAACTGGTGTAGCGTCTGCTTCACCTTCACCGACAAGCAGTGGTGGCGCGAGGCCAGCGTACAACGTCGGGGCGATCCCGATCGGCGGGCTGGGCATCCTCTCGCTGGCCATCCGCCCGGACTCGACCCACCCCAAGGCCGCCATGTGGCTGCGCGAGGCGACCCGCCGCATCGGGCAGAACTACTACCCCACCACCTTCAAGCCCTCGGGCATCTGCTGGGAAGGTCCCAACTACTCGATCGTGGGGCTGAAGTACCCGGCGCTGTTCTCCGAGGCGCTGCGCCGGGCCGGCGGCGAGGACCAGCTGGCGCACTCCGGGGCCATCCGCACCATGCAGTACCAGATGCACCAATGGATGCCACAGGGCGGCTGCGCCCGATCGGGGACAACACCGACTACGGCCGGCGAACCTTCGCCGCGGAGTACCTGCTGGGCCTGGCGCGGACTCGCGACGCGGTCGGATTGTGGACCTGGCGGAATTACGGCAATACCAAGGGCGTGGACCCGCTGATCACCTACCTGTGGTACCCGCTGGACTTGAAGCCGGTCAGCCCGGCGGCGACGAAGGTCCCGGCTGCGAAGTACTTCGAGATGACCGAGAACCGGGCGGGGTACTTCTTCAGCCGGACGAAGTGGCAGGACCCGGACGCCGCGTTCTTCGCCTTCGTAACCCGCTATGAGCGGTGCAACCACCAGCACTATGACATGAACTCGTTCCTGCTGGGCGGGTTCGGGACGCTGTTTGCCACGCATGAGATGCTCTACCCGTACGACCACCCCCGTCACGGCGTCGATCACGAGCACAACATGATCATCGTGGACGAGGGCGGCTGGCCCCGGCACGCCAACGGCGGCTCCTGCGGGGACAAGAATTCGACGGAAGGCGTGCTGCTGGGACTGGCGACGGGCCCGTTTGCCGACTACGTCCGCGGGGACGCCAAGTGGTCCTACCGCGACAACACGATCATCATCGACAACCCGGCTATCCGCGCCGAGCGGGCGTTCCTGTTCGTCAAGGCCGGCGCCACGCCCTACATGGTCGCCCTGGACGACCTCCAGTTCTCCGACGACGCGCACGACTATCGCTGGCAGTGGTACGCACCCAGCGACCTGACTATCACCGGGACCGGCACGACGGGCGATCCGATCGTGCTTGCCGCCAAGAAGGGCTCCTGCGCCTTGTGCTTCGTGGGACCCCGGGCCCCGGCTGTAACGGTCGGGAAGATCCAAAACGTCTCCCGCAGCAGCCGAAGCAGACCCACCAGCCAGCCGGCGGCCACCCAGGCGAGCGCCGCCGGATCGCGTCCTGCCGCTACGGCAAGCCAGCCGGCCCGCGCCGCGCCAGTCGCCCCGCCGGAGCAACAGCCACCCGCGCAGCCGGTTCCCGGCCCAGCCGGAATGCCGACCGCCCGCGGGCAGACAGGTTCCTGCAGCGGATCGATGTCGCGCAGAACGGCATCCGCGTCCGTTACGCCGCGGTCGCCACGCTTCAGCTCAACGCCGCCGACCGGCCCGTCGTGCAGGCCCAACCCGTGAAGTGCGAGAGCCCCTCGGCGGCTGGCGCGCAGGTCCGCCTGGCGGACGGCTCGGTCGATCAGCTGGCCTGGCAGTCCGAGGAGGTCTACGAGCAGCGGGGCTCGGACCTGGCGTGCGGGCAGCTCCAGACGGACGGCCTGGCGGCCATGGTCCGCGTGAAGAACGGCAAGGTGACCGGCTACGTCCTGGGCGAAGGCACCTACCTGAAGTGGGGCGACAAGGTACTGGTCCAGGCGAAGGAGAGTGTCTGCGTCACGGCGGACAAGGACGGCGTGAAGGTCTCCGGCCGGCGCCAGGCCCGCAAGGGTCTGCCAACGGTGGAGCCGGTGGGAGTCAAGACGTTCCGGCCGGCAGGGAAGTAGCCGCCGGAGAAGAGCCTCCAAGGCCTCTCGCCTTTGAAGACCAGTGGTTGGCTGAAGCACCACCGCGTAAGGGAGGAGTTGCAGGCCCCGCGTGCCTGTCGGATCCGAAAGCCACCTGCGAGACCATCCGGACAACGAGCGTCGCCTTGGAAGCATCGGCGTCGCAGTTCGTGACTGCTATGTGGAAGCCCGTTGCGATGACCGTTGCGACGCCTTTGTTCGCGGCTTTCGCTTCCTTCTCGCTACCTGAAGGTTCACGACACGGCGACGGTTCGTCTTCTCTCGCTTTCGAGCATCTTCGGCAATCGCCCGGACGTTGAAGCCGAACTTCGCCGCGTTCTCCCGGCGGTACATGCGGATTTCATCGACAATCGGGTCTTCATTCATGACTCACCACCCATCAATTCCTCCGGCGTGCAGACAAATGGCAGCTCATATGCCATTGTACGCAGAAACCGCCCGATCTCCGTCAACACCCTGGCGTTGGCCAGGTGCCGGCAGTTCCAAGTCAACAGGAAATCCATCCTGTGGGCTGTCGCCACCCCAAGATGCAGAGCATCCGTGGCGGCTTTTTCGTCGATCAGACCACTGCCAACCAGTCGCTCAGCCAGGACGATGGCTTCATCCGTCAAGGGAAGCAGCGGCAGCGCACGGATCGCAGCATTCCTACGCCTTGCAGCGTCCGGGTCGCCCCTGGCAGCTTCGTCCAGGACCAGTTGGGGCACATGAAGGGAGAACTCGCGACGATATTGCTCCCACCACTCCAACGTGATCTGCTGGTGTGCCATCCGGATCAGATCACGCGTAGGTCTGGCCGTCAGGTAACTGACGATCGAAGTCTCGATGTGGACACGCTTCTTCATTGACAGGCCCCAGCTCCAGCCCGCGTCCGTCCTGGATAGCGTAACATGGTATCATGTTCCCTGTCAGACGCGAAAGGGGAACCGCCCCGCAGGTCCCGCCCGCCAAGCTTGCCACGGCGGCACTGCCTCTGGACAATGGGCCCTCGTCAAATGAAAACACGTGCACGGCAGGCATAACCATAAGGAGATTCCTATGTTGCGGGTCGGATTCATCGGCGCGGGATTCGTCGCCAACTTCCATGCCAGGGCCCTGCAGTCGGTCCGCGGGATCAGCCTCGAGGGGATCTACGCGAAGAAGGGCGCCAAGGAACTGGCCAAGAAGGCGCAAGACTTGGGCGTCGGCAAGCCCGTCGTCGCCAAGAGCATCGCCGAGCTGTGCAAGGCCGTCGACGTCGTCTGCCTGTTCCTGCCGAACTTCGCCCGGCTGGAGGCCCTCCGCGAGATCATGGCCACCGGCGCCAAGCTCACCGGCCTGATCGCCGAAAAGCCCCTGGCCCGCAACGTGGCCGAGGCCCGCGAGGTCGTCAAACTCGCCGACGGCCTGCCGACCGCCTATTTCGAGAACCAGATCTTCATGCCCTCGGTCATCAACGCCCGGCGCCAGCTGGCCGCCATCGAAAAGAAGATGGGCCCGGCCCACCTGATCCGCACGGCCGAAGAGCACGGCGGCCCGCACGAGGCGTGGTTCTGGGACCCCACCCGCCAGGGCGGCGGCGTGTGGTGTGACATGGGTTGCCACAGCGTGGCCGTCGGCGAGGCGATGGCCACCCCGCTGGGCAAGTCCATCGGCTACCTCAAGCCCGTGTCAGTCACGGCCAACATGGCGCTGCTCAAGTGGGGCAAGAAGCCCTGGATCGAGCAGCTGCGGCGCGGGGTGTCGACTACGCCAAGACGCCAGCCGAGGACTACGCCTGCGTGTCCTACACCTTCATGGACCCGGCCACCAAGCAGAAGGTCGTCGTCCAGGCGACGGACTCGTGGATGTACGAGGCGCCGGGGCTGCGGCTGGCGATGGAGAGCATGGGGCCGGGCTACGCGATCAACGTCAACACGCTGGCCTCGCCGTCGGGCATCTTCATCAGCGACGCGGCGGCCGAGGCGGCCGCCGACGCGGAACTGGCCCTGGAAAAGTCGCAGGCCTCGCGCGGGCAGCTGATCGTCCAGCCGAACGAGCCGGACCTCTACGGCTACGTCGGCGAGTGGCAGGACGCCCTGGCGGCCTTCAGCAAGAAGAAGGACGCGACGCTCAACTTCGCCTACGGCCTGCGGGTGGTCGAGTTGGTCATGGCCGGCTACCTCAGTCACGAGCGCGGCCAGACTATCTGCTTCGACGACAAGTTGGACCTGGCCAGCTACGTGCCGGCGATCCAGCAGGGCAAGGGATCGAAGGTGCTGTAGGTTGTGAACGCGAATGGGACCCCGAAGGGCACGAAGCACGCGAAGAGATCCGTGCTTCGTGCCCTTCGTGCTGCCGGATGTCAAACCTTTCGCGCGACCACGATGTTCTTGGCCCGGGGGAAGTAGGAGAAGTACCCGCATGCCAGTCGCAGGCATGCCTTCACGAAGCCCCGGGCACCCCGGTAGCAGGAACCGGGATCATAGTAGAAGCATATGTCCCGAAACCCCGCCTCCCGCAGCGCCCGCCGCAACTGCCGCCTGGCAAAGCCCAGCTCCGTGACGCCGAACTGGCGGGTCGCCTCGCGTGCGTGCGGGGAGTAGCGGTGAAGCCACGTGGTCTCCAGCAGCATCACGCAGCCCCCCGGACGCAGATGGGCATACGCCCTCTTCAGGGCCTCCGCGTAGCCGGGGCAATGATGGAGGCAGTCGAAGAAGAGGACCCCGTCGAAGTCGCACTGGCCCAGGTCCAGCGTCTCCATATCGCCGACGACGAACGCAGCCGCGACGTTGTCCTGGAGGCCCCGCTGGCGGGCGATCTCGATCATTTGTTCGGAGATGTCCACGCCGACCGCCTCGTAGCCGGCCCGCGCCAGGAACAGGGTCGTCCACCCGGGCCCGCAGCCCATATCGAGGATGTGCCCGCCGCTGATCCGCGTCCCGAATACCTCCAGGACCGCGGCGAACTCCCGGAAGACCCGCGGGTCGTTGAACGGCTTGGCGAACAGGTGCGCCTGGTCAATGTTGGCGGCGTACTCCCGCTCTGCCTGCTTGGACATCGACGGGGACCTCCAATCCGGACACGTACGGCAAGTAGTTCAAGGCACATGCGACACCTGCCGCCGGGCCGTTGTAGTGCCTCTCCGGCCGCCGCACAAGACCCCGGCAAGCCTTGCACCCGCACGCGTCCGCATGTATGACATCCTTCGATCCGGCCCGGGAGCAGGTTTCCGGCCGGATTCATCCCGAATTACGGAGTTACGCACAGATGGCGGCCAAGAAGTCGAAGGCGGTGACGGGCGAGACGAAAAAGTGGCTGCGGGGCGATCCGGACCGGCCCTTTCCCAAGGACATCGATGCCCTCAACAAGCTGGCAGCCGAAACCATCTTCCCGACCCACGAGCCGATCTGGTTCTACCGCAACCGCGGCACGTCCACCCCGGCGGACAAGAAGCGCGCCCTCGGCTATACCACGGCTGAGAACGTGGAGAAGCTCTGCCGCCTCGGCCTGCACATGCCCAAGCGGGCGCACTTCTTCAAGGGCTTCGGCCTGGTCCGCGAGCGGCCGTTCATCGAGAAGGTCATCGCCTACTCGAAGGAACTGCACAAGCGTGGCATGATGATCAGCGTCTACGTCGGCGGGACGATATTCACCGACTACTTCTTCAAGGAGGTCCCCGAGGCGATCCACTGGGCCCGCAAGGACCAGGACGGTCTGTCGGTCACCTATGGCGGCTACCAGCTCATGCGCTGGTTCCCCTGCCTGAACAACCCCGACTACCGCGCGTACACGCGCAAGGTCCTGGACGTGGCGGTGCAGGAGATCGAGGCCGACGAGATCTTCTTCGATAACCAGATCCTCCGCCACGAGCCGCGCTCTTGCCGCTGCGACCACTGCATCCGGCACCTGCGCGAGATGATCCGGCGCAAGTACACTCTCAAGCAGTGCCAGGAGCGTTACGGCCTGGCCGAGTATCCCGACGTCATGCCCCCGGTCTGGAGCCAGGCCTGCAAGCCCTGGCGGCTGGACCGCATGCACACCCCGCAGATCCAGGACTGGATCGACCACCGCGTCGCCTCGGTCGTCGAGTTCTACCAGGACATGGCCGGCCACGTGAAGAAGCAGAAGCCCGACTGCGTCGTCGGGATGAACATCAAGGGCGTGCACGGCCACAACCGGGCGTTCGACCACGGCATCTGCCACGGGGCATTCGCGGACATCCTCGATTTCTCCTGCATCGACGGTTACGACGCCGGAGTACACAACGGCGCGGTCGTTAGCGAGGTCCGCTTCTGGAAGTCCTCGCACAGCACGCACATCACGGTGATCGACGGGCCCGGCTGCGACCTGACGGCGGTCGAGGGGCAGGTGTACGGCTACCGCAAGTTCGTCGAGGGACACGGCTGGCTGGACGACCTGTGCGAGAGCCCGATCTTCACACCGGTCACGCAGTTCCTGCGGGGCCACCGCCGGCTGTTCCAGGGCCGCACGCACCTGCACGACGTGGCGGTGCTGCGCAGCGAGCCGTCGACCAACTACAACGGCGCGAAGGTCCACGAGCAGCTGATGGCCTTCGAGCAGACCCTGGCCGTCGAGAAGATCCCCTGGGGCATCATCTACGACAAGCAGATCAAGGACCTGGGCAAGTACCGCATCGTCGCCCTGCCGGAGATCCAGGCCCTGTCCGACAAGTGGATCGATGCCCTGGACAGGTTCCTCAAGGCCGGCGGCGGGGTGATCGCCTCGGGCAAGGCGGCTGCCTACAACGAGTGGTACCGCGGGCGCGACCCGGAGCACGCCCTGAGCCGATGGCTGGGGCACGCCCCGCGGGGCCAGTACGAAGTAGCGACGGTCGGCAAGGGCCGCTTCGTGTACGTGCCGACCTGGGAGGTGGCCACGAAGTGGAACTTCGACGACTGGTTCGGCATCTGGGGCGAGAACGTCCTGCCGGTGCTCAACCGTGGCGTCTTCCGCAAGGCGATCGATGAGGCCACGGTCGGCGGGGCGCTGACCCACCGCGTCACCGGCAACGACTTCGTCTTCGTCGAAGCCATCGCCTCCGAGAGTGGCCCCAGCCGGGGCGTCGACCTGCACTTCGTCAACTATGACCCGAAGCACACCGAAGTAGCCATGAACGTCGCCGTCGCCCTGCCCGCCGGCAAGCGCGAGGCGACCGTCACGCTGACCGACCCGGACCAGCCGGACCACCCGTCCCGGGAGATCGGCGCAGCCGTGCGCAGCGGCCAGGTGCTCTTCAGTGTCCCGACGCCGAGAGTGTATCTCCTAGCCCGGGTGGAATTTGCGTAGGGGGCGTTCTACACTTTTGCCGTGGTGAGCAAGGTGTGCCGCCGCTTCCCGTGCGTACGGATGCGATCCGGCACGCGCGAGGAACGCTGCACAGGTTGGGGGAGTCTCCATGGGCGAAGCGTCAGATCGTAGCGCGCAGTTCGCGCTACGTCCCAGCGGCTGTCAGCTCATATGGTTGCCGTAAATCGACGCCAAGTCCATGAAGCGCTTGGCAGCGAAAGCGCATATCCAGACAGGAGACAGCCATGAAAATAAGGTTGATAGGTTGTCCGTTCCGGACGTCATACGGCGGCTATATCTTCTCGTTACGATTGGCGTTGGAACGCGCGGCCGGATCGCCCGTGCAGTGGGTTGCCTCCAACTGCGGGTGCGGCGATGCCGTCGAATCGGCTCGCCTGTTCCAGACGCAGGACTGCGACTATTTCGAGATGCGAGCCCGGATCGGAGGCTGGAACTTGCTTGGGTACTCGCTCAATCCGGTCAAACGGGTCCTAAAGTATGGCTTCCGCTATGCGAGCAACTACGCCCGAACATCGCGTTTCGGCGCCGTGCCTCGGGGGCCGATGTCATCCACTTTCAGCAGACCCTGAACGCCTATGGTGCGGATTGCGCCTTCCGTCTCCTGCGGCGACGCTTGGGTGCGGCACGCGTGATCACGGTACATGAATTGGATCCCGAGCAGACCGATTACCCCGTTCTCAACCAAACCTACAACTTGGCCGACGCCATCATCGTTCACGACAGACTTGATGAAGGAAAGGCTCGTGTCCCTGGGCGTTGCGGCGAATCTAGTGAACGTTGTCTGCTGTGGAACGGATCTTGCCGAAGGCGAGAACGTCGCGCGAGACGGCATCGTTTTCTACGGTGGCCATCATCTCACCAGCAACAAGGGACTTGGCGTCCTGCTGCAAGCTTATCGGCGCCTTAGGGATCGCTCGCAAGCAGTGCCCCGATTGCGGATACATGGTCACTACGGGATGACGCCGCCGCCGCAGGCCGTCGAAATGGCAAGGCAGGCCGGCGTTGCAGACGACGTGGAATGGCTCAACCAGCTGCCGCAAGGGAGTAGTCCGACGGAGGAGATGGCACGCCTTTACCGACGGTCGCAGGTGTGCGTCCTACCCTATACGGGGAGCTTTGCCGGTCTGGCGGCTGGCGTCGCCGCGGCCAACCGACTACCCATCATCGCCACGCGGTTGGCAGGCGTTCCCGACCACATCGGTGATCTGGGCATCTGGATCAGCGGTACCGATCCGGTGGAACTTGCCAACCGGATAGAGCAGGTTTTGAGCGACGAGGCGATGCGGCAGGATTACGGAACGCGGCTGCGCGCACACGCCGAACAGCATCTGGGCTGGGATACGGTGGCCCGCGAGACTTTGAAGATCTACGAGTCCGCCGCCGAACGTGCGACAAAACGGCTTAGTTGCGGAATAGAAAAGGCGTCCCGCTGCTCGTGCCAGACACTGTCGCCGGTGGACGCTAACGAGCGATAGCGGGAGATGCTTTTGCCCGGTCTTGTCTTTACAAACGCCCGCCGAGTCGCGCTCGGGCTCCAAAAACACTCTCCCCTACCCTGCCGACGGGTTGACACGTCGCGTTCTCTCAGGGAGGATTCGGGGCAAGGATCCGCGGTCCGGCGATCGCGTCCGGGTGCGGTCCCGCCAGCAGATCGAGAGCACCCTGGATGAGAATCAGGCGCTGCGGGGGTGCGCCATTGTCGAGGCGATGTTCGCATACTGCTGCCAGGAGGTCACCATCGCCAAGGTGGTCGAGCGGTTCTTCGACGAACGGGAGTGGCGGATGCGCCGCTGCAAGAACCTGGTGACCTTGAAGGAGATCCACTGCAACGGCAGCGGCCACCCGGACATGAAGGGCTGCGACCGCGGGTGCTACTTCTTCTGGCGGACCGAGTGGCTCGAGCCGCTGTAGACAGCCCTTCCCGCTCAGGCTCTGTCCCCTTGGGAGCGACCCCCTGCTGCGCAGGGGGCTTGCCAGGAGAGACACGGCCCCACCGCATGCTCCCGGTTCGGCCTCTTTCGCGGAATCTGTCGGACACCCCACACCCCCGAGATCTTCCAACAGGAGAAAGAATCGCCCCGCCGCGGTACAATGCTCGTCCATGAGCGAAACCGCCGCCCCAACGAACCAGCAGCGCCAGTTTCCCTGCAAGCAGTGCGGGGCCAGCCTCCAGTACGCCCCCGGCACCCGGACGCTCGTGTGCCCCTACTGCGGCACAGCCAACGAGATCCCCGAGTCGCACGAGGTCGTCCAGGAACGGGATTTCCGGGCATGGCTGGCCAGGACCGCCGACGAGCAGACCGCCGACGAGGTGCTGACCGTCAAGTGCGCCACCTGCGGCGCCGAGACGTCGCTGCCGCCCAACGTCACCGCTGACCTGTGCCCCTTCTGCGGGGCGGCCATCGTCGCCGAGGCCATGTCCAGCCGGCGGATCAGGCCGCAGGCCCTCCTGCCCTTCCACGTGACCCGCGAGCAGGCGATGGCCGAGTTCCGCACCTGGGTCCGGGGCCTGTGGTTCGCGCCCAACGCCCTCAAGTTCCGGGCCGAGGCCGCAGCCATCAAGGGCGTCTACATCCCCAGCCTGGACCTACGACTGCGATACACGGAGCAGTTACACCGGCCAGCGAGGCGACGACTACTGGGTCACCGAGACCTACACGACCACTGAGAACGGCAAGACTGTCACCCGCACCCGCCAGGTCCGCAAGACCCGCTGGCACTGGGTCAGCGGCACGGTCGACAACCGCTTCGACGACCTGCTGGTCCTGGCCAGCAACTCCCTGCCCCGCAAGTACGCCGATCGACTCGAGCCCTGGGACCTGGGCGGCGCCGTCCCCTACACGGACGAGTACCTGGGCGGCTTTGCCGCCGAGAGCTACCAGGTCGACCTGGCTGACGGCTTCGAGATCGCCCGCCAGATGATGGTCGAACCGATCCAGGCGTCGATCCGCCGGGACATCGGCGGGGATCACCAGCAGATCGAGTCGGTCAATACCAGCTACTCCAACATCACGTTCAAGCACCTGCTGCTGCCGATCTGGCTGAGCGCCTATCGTTACAACGACCGCACCTTCCACTTCCTGGTCAACGCCCGCACGGGCGAAGTCCAGGGCGAACGGCCCTACAGCGCCGCCAAGATCGCCCTGCTGGTCGTGGCGATCCTCGCGGCTGTCATCGCGGCCCTGATCGTCCTGAACGCCAGCGGCGCGCTGCGGGACGTGCATTTCCAGCTGCCGCGCTGGTAGATGGCCGCCTCCGGCGGTCTATCCTGTGCATCCTGTCCATCCTGCGGAGCATCTTCACCCGGTCCTGAGGCCGCCGCAGGGGTGTCCCCCGTTCTTCCGCAAGCGTATGCCCGGCTGGAGCTTCGTGCCATAAACCACGCAGGCACGGAGACACGGAGAACAGGAGGGGCTCGAGTGCTCTTGCCTCGTCTTCCGCCGTGACTCCGTGTCTGGTGTGATCCCTCCACGCCCCCGGGTTTCGGGCACACCGTCCCGCTGCGGCCCGGCAGCCCCGTCTTGGCTTGTCTCTCCACTTTCGGTAGAATCCCGACCCGTTGAGTCAGGAGGAATACGCCCTGCAATCTCGCACACTCGCCTGGATAGGGTTGATCGCCCTGCTGGCAACCGGCCCCGCATGGTCCGCCGACATGCCGCACCGGGGCGCCGCAGCAACCCAGCCTTCCGTCCAGAAACGAAAGGCCCTCCGCCTGCTCTGGCAGCTGCACGAGGCGGCCGAGGCCGGCAACCTCGATCGCGTCCGGTCCGCGCTGGCCCAGGGCGTTGCGCCCGGTGCCACCACCCCCGGGCGCGAGACCCCCCTGCACCGGGCCGCCTACAGCGGTCACAAGGACGTTGCCGCCCTGCTGCTGGCCAGCGGCGCCAATGTCAATGCCCGGAACATCGAGGGCGCCTCCCCCCTGCACTTTGCCGTCCAGCAGGGACACCTGGAGCTCGTGGAACTCCTCCTGGCCAGCGGCGCGGATCTCGCCGCCGCTGACGTCGACGGCTGCACGCCCCTGCACTACGCGGCCCAGGACGGCCGCAAGGACATCGTCGAACGACTGCTGGCAGCCGGGGCGGACGTCAATCCCCCGGACAGTCTCCCGCCGCTCGTGCTGGCGGCTGACCAGGGGCATGCCGATGTGGTGGCCACGCTGCTGGATCACCGCGCCGACGTGAACGCCCGCGACGACCTGGGCTGGACGGCGCTGCACTGGGCGGCCTACCTCGGCAACACCGAGATGCTTCAGACGATCCTGGCCCACAAGCCGGACGTTGAGGCCCGCACCGATGACGGCGCGACGGCCCTGTACGTGGCCTGCGCGTACGGCCAGGCCGGTCCCACGGAGGCCCTGCTCGCCCGGGCGCGCGGATCGACGCAGCTGCGGACGGCTGGCAGCCGCTGCAGGCCGCGGTCGCGTGCGGGCACGCCGACATCGCCCGGATGCTCATCGCCAAGGGCGCGGATCTGGAGCTCACCGACCGGGAAGGCAAGTCCCTGCTGCACATCGCCGCCGAAAACGGCGCAGCGGACGCGCTCGAACTGCTCCTGTCCAAGGGCCTGCCGATCGAGCGGAAGGATGACCAGGGACGCACCGCCCTGCACGTCGCGGTCGAGGCCGGATCGATCGACGCCCTGGCGTTCCTGCGGGACCACGACGCGGACATCGAGGCCGCCGACAACGACGGCTGCACGGCGCTGTACTGCGCAGCGGCGGCCGGCGACTCGGACATGATTGCCGAACTGCTGTCCGGCGGGGCGAAGATCGATGCGGCCGACGGGAAAGGCCACACGCCCCTCTACGCAGCCGTCGCCGCCGGCTACCGGCGAGCGGCCCTGGGGCTGATCGCGGCCGGCGCGAAGGTCCAAGGCACCTACGACGCGGGCCAGACGCTGCTTCACCTGGCGGCCGAGGACGGCGACGTGCGACTGGCCGATCGACTCATCGAGCGCGGGGCAACCGTGGACGTCGCCGACGAACGGGGCTGCACGCCCCTGCAGTGCGGCGCCTGGAACATGGCCATGACCGAGTTTCTCGTCGGCAAGGGCGCAGCCGTCAACGCCGGCGACTGCCTCGGGCACACCGCCCTGTCGGTCGCGCGGGACCTGGGGCGCAGCGACATCGTCGCCTTCCTCCGGGCCCACGGCGCGAAGCAATAGCAGGGATTCTGACCCCTGCGCAAGGGCGACCCCATCCGCAGACCCGAGTGGGGCTGCACGACCGCCGCGGTCAACCGGTCGAGGTGGTCAATCGCACGGCTGACGACGGGGCGACGCTGCAGCAGATGCGGAAACGGATGCCGCAGCGGTTCACGGATGCGTCGCGGTCGCCGCGGAAGTTGCCGTGGACGTTCCAGCGACTTTCGGGGTCGACGCAGCCGGTTGTGTCGCAGCGGCCGTCAGCAGGAGCCGCCCATCCCGCGGCGGGACGCTGAACGTGCGGCCGGACCGACCGGTGCTGGCGTCCCGGGCCGGGCCGTCCGTCTCGACATCGACCTGCCTTGCCGTCGGGTTGACCACGACGATCCCTCCGTCGAAGGCGCGTTGCCAGGTGCCGTCAGGATGTTCCTGGGCTGCGCCCGGGGGTAGCCCAGGGGCGCGTCATACTCGGGGTACCACCACTTCTGGCCCCGCCATCGCGTGTGCAGATCGTAGGCGAAATACCCGTCGCCCATCAGCGCGGTAGCCAGGCCGAAGCGCATCCGCTGCTCCCGCTTCCGGCCCGATTCGAGGAGTTTTTCCTGCTCGGCCTTGCTGAGCGTTTCGTACGCTTCGAACGGCGGCTCGACGCCCGAACTCGAAACGATCGTCGTAATGTTCGGCCGGTGCGGCGTGCCCGTCCAGAACAGGTAGTCGTCGAGCACCCCGCGCCAGTCGCGCTTGCCGTCCAACACGTAGTCCAGGTAGTCCTCCAGGAGGATGCCGTTGATGACATCGAAGGTCTCACGGCCGGCCTGGTTGCCCATGAAGACGCCATCGGGGCCGATGGCCTCGCGGACCTGTCGGGCCATGTCCAGCTTGGCCTTCTGCCATGTCGCGTCCAGCCATGCCCGCTTGTCGGCCTTCCCGTCGCCGTCGGCGTCGATCTCATAGCCTTTGCCGGTGGCGATCTCGCAGGCCCACCAGTCGAAACTCGGGGCCATGCAGTCGATGAACGTGCCGTGGTGCCCGCGAGCGGTGATGCCTTCGCGGGATCGCCGCGCCTGCCAGGCGACGACGTCGCCGTGATACAGGTTGATCATCTTCGAGCCGGGCCAGCCGTCGATCGTCCGGCCCGCCGGCGTGAGCAGCCAGCCGTCCGCCGGGAAGTCTTCCTGCGTCTCCCATTTGGCCAGGTACGGCGCGGAGGACGAGAACTCCAGGACGAGGATGTGCGGATTGACCCGCCGGAGGTAGGCGACGTTCTTCCGGAATGCCGCCACCTGCTCGGGCCTGCGCCAGTCGCACCAGGAGCCGCCGATCAGCAGGTCATACCGGGCAAGCTGGTCGAGGTCGGCTGTGGACGTTTGCGGGCCCAGCTGGGCGCCGTAGCAATTGGCGATCCGCGGGAACGGCGGACCAGAGTGTGGTTCGGCCGGGTGACTTGCCGGGGCGGCGCAGAGGCTGCCGGCCAGCAGCGCCACGGCGACCACCACAGTCCCTGTATGCCTCACGAACCCGCCTGTCCGTACCGGTGAAATGAACATTGCGGCATCTCCGCGCCAGCCTGCCGAATCGACACGCGCGAGTGTCCCTGCCCGACGCCAGGTCGGGCATCGCATGCATTATGCAGTCGGGCGCCGCCTGCGCCTACCTTGCACGCCGACCCACCCGTTGTCCGATGACCGGCACGGTTAGCGGCCGCTGGCGCCCGGCGACGAGTCGGTCAAACGCTCGAGGCCAGTAGTATTCCTGTGCAGACCCGCAGTGCCGTCACCCGATATCTGGAAGTGCCGTCGATCCGTCCGATTCGGGCACGATCGGTCGGCAAAACTCTCCTCGTGGCAAGAGGTCCCGCGGCGTCCACCGCGGGACCTGCTTCTTTGGCCAGATCCTGTTCCACAACGGCTACAGTTCCAGTCCCCCGGTTGCTGCGCATGCGCCCGGCTTCCGTAACAGCGGGACCGAGATGCCTACAGAGGCGGGCCGACAGGCATACCATCTAGCAGGTTCTGATAATACCAGAGGCAAGCGCCCGGTGCGGGCGTAGGGGGCTGCATTTCCATGGCAAGAGACACTGATCGCGGTCGCGGGTCCGATGATGTTCCGGGCGGGGCAGACCTCCCTCCGGCGGGGGCGGGCCGCAAGCCAAGGCGGCGCCGCTGGCTGCGGGTCCTCGGGGTCCTCGTTGTTCTCATCCTCATCGGCCTGATCGTCCTGGCGGGCGTACTGCCGTCAGTCCTGTCGAGCAAGTTCGGTACGCGGCAGGTGATCGCGGCGGTAAACGATAAGATTCGCGGGCGGGTGGACGTCCAGGCCGTGGACCTGTCGTGGCGCGGGCCATCGACCCTGGACGGACTGAAGGTGCTGGATCCGCAGCACCGGCAGGTGCTCACCGTCAATCGGGTCAAGATCCACAATAGCCTGTGGCAGCTCGTCCGCTCGCCGATGACGTTCGGCCAGGTAGATATCGAGCAGCCGCAGGTGGTGCTGTATCAACAGAAGGACCAGCCGCCTTCGCTGGCCCAGGCGTTCGAGCCGCGGCAGCCGAGCCCGGAGAAACCCGCGGCAAGGGAAAAGCCCGTGGTGATGGAAAAGCCGGGTCCTACGCCTGCGCCGAAGGGGCAGCTGGCCATCCACGGCGGTACGGTCCGCATGGTCAAGCCCGACGGGCAGGAGCTGGGCCTCGGGCAGATCGACGGGAAGTTGGCGCTGGACACGCTGAACGATATCCAGTCGCAGCTGGGCGCGCAGCTGGCCAGCGGCGGGCAGATGCAGGCCGAGGTAAACGTCAAGAACCTGGCGGCTGGCGGCACGATCGACACCAATCAGGCGACGGGTCAATTCGTGGTGCGGACGGATGAGCCGGTCAAGATCGCCCCACTGGCGGCCTTCGCGGACCGCCCCGGCGTCACCGGCCTGGTCAATCTCGACCTGCACGGCCAGATCGACCGCGGCGCCGTGCAGGCCGACCTGAGAACGCAGGTCAATGACTTCTCCACCCGGGCAGCCGGCAGCCAGGCGCAGCCGCAGCCCATCGATCTGCTCCTGACCGGCCAGGTCCAGGGCAAGGCCCGGGAACAGATCAACGCCCATATCGAGTCTGACGGGCGGGGCCGGCACCGCCAACGCCAAGTTCGCATACGCCCCCGGCAGTCAGCCCGCTGGCGCCGAGGCGGGGGCGGCAACCGCGCCGCCTGCGGAGCTGAACGGGCAGAACCTCCTGGCCCTCCTGCTGACGGGTAAGCCGGTGGACCTGCCGGACGTGCAGGCCAGCGTCGACTCGAACCTGGACCTGCATGCCCTGGCGGCGGCCATGCCGGACATCCTGCACATCCAGGAAGGAGTGCAGATCACCAGGGGCCAGCTGCGAATCTCCGACCTGCAGGTTCGGACGCAGCCGGCGCTGGCAGCCAAGGGAGGGATTGAGGTCGCGGACCTGGCGGCCACGCGGAACGGCCAGCCCGTGGATGTGCAGCCGGTGTCCCTGAACATCAACGCCCACGTGGTACCCGACCAGGGGTTGCAGGTAGAACAGGGGCAATTGCAGTCCTCCTTCGCCACCGCCAACGTCCAGGGCAACCCGTCGAACCTGCAGGGCAAGTTCGACGCGGACCTGGCCAAACTCGACCGGCAGATGCGGGACCTGGTGGACATGGGCGATCTGCAGGCTGGCGGGCAATGTGAACGGCCAGTTCACGGCCACGCGGGCCGATGACAAGAAGATCGACGTCGCCTCGAATGTCCGGGCGACGGACCTGAAATACGTCTCGGGCGAGAAGCACCTGGACGTCCGGCAGGCAACGCTGGCCCCCAACGCCTCGCTGCTGATGCGGGACCAGAACCTGCAGCGCGTCGTGCTCAACACCATGGAGGCCAACGTCGACCAGCAGATCCTGGCCACGGCGACGGGGTGGTTTGACGTGGACGACCGGACGTGGAAGGCCGACGTGAAGCTCCAGGCGCCGCAGCTGCCCTACCTGATCAAACAGGCGAAGGCCGCCGGCGTCCATGCGTTGGACAAGTATGAGGGGGATTCCGGGTCGGCGGACGTGCAGCTCGACAGCCGCGCGGCAAGAACGGGGCGGCGCGATCGTTTCCAACGGCCAGGTGAAGCTGCAGGACCTCCAGGCCAAGGGAGAGCCGGTCGCGGATACCGTGGCGCTGCAGTGGCAGGATGCGACGTACTGGCCGGACACGAACCGCGCGAGTCTGCAGACCGCCAGCGTGAAGGCGGACTTCGCCACCCTGACCGCGCAGAACGTCAAGTTCCAGTCCGGACGGAACATGACCCTCGACGGCCACATCGAGGCTGGCGCGGACGTGGCCAAAACCCTGACGGCCGCGTATCGCCTGACGGGCCAGAAGGAGGTGCCTGCTGTGGCCGGCGATTTCAAGCTGGCCTCTGACATGCACACCGAGGGCGACGTTGTGGCCCTGACCGGCGATGCGACGGTGAGCAACTTCGAGGCCGGCACGGGCAAGGATGCCTTCCGGCAGGAGCAGGTCAAACTGGCGTACGACACGCGGATCGACAACCAGGCCGAGACGATCGACCTGCGGCAGGCGAGGCTTACTTCCGCGCCGCTGACGGCCAGCCTGGCCGGGACGATCCAGCAGTTCCGCGGCCGCCAGCAGCTGGACCTGCGCGGCAACTACCGCGCGAAGTGGGACCAGGTGATGCCGATCGTGTATCAGTTCGCGCCATCCGTCAAGGATACGGTGAACCTCAAGGGCGATTCCTCCAGCGAGTTCACGGTAGCCGGGCCCGCCTGGCAGGAGGACGTCCAGCCGCCCTACCGCGACGTTCGCGCGGAGGGACTCGATATCGGCTGGCAATCCGGGGACGTATATGGTCTGCAACTGGGGCAGGCAGTGCTCTCGCCGCGACTGGGGGACGGGCGATTGGAGCTGCCGGTGGCGAGCTTCCCGGCATCCGGCGGGACGATGAGCCTCGGGGCGACGGTGGACCTGACGCAGAAGGAGCCGCAGCTGCGGATCCCGGGGCGGTTGCAGGTGATGCAGGACATCGACCTGAACGGCCAGATGGGCAAGCAGCTGTTGAGTTTCATCAACCCGCTGTTCTCGCAGACAACGTCGATGGCGGGCAAGGTTTCGATGCGGCTGCAGGACATCGACGTGCCGCTGGGTGAATCGATCAAGCAGAGCGGAACGGGCCAGGGGCACATGGACCTGGCGAACCTGCGGATGGAGCCGGGCGGGGTACTGGGGGTGCTGGCCAAGATCAGCGGGCAGACCAGCCAGGGCGGGCAACAGGCCCTGGATATTAAGGTGGGCAACCCGGACTTCCAGATCGAGAACGGCCGGATCAAGTACGACAACTTCACGATGACTTTCCCGAACGGCTTTGACATGGTGTTCCACGGTTCGGTGGGCTTCGACAACACGGTGGACCTGCTGGTGGGCGTTCCGATCACGCAGCAGTTGCTGGAGCAGATGGGGGTGCGAGGCCCCGTGGGACAATATGCCGGCGTGCTGCAAGGGCAGCGGATCGACATCCCCATGAGCGGCGTGCGGGGCGAGCCGAAGCTGGACTTCTCCAAGGTGAACATCGAGCCGCTGGTCCAGCAGGCGATCAAGAACCTGGCCAGCCAGGGTCTGCAGCAGGGAGTTAAGGGGGCCGTCCCGGGCGGGGCACTGGTGCCGACGCCTGGCGGGCAGCAAGGGCAAGGCGGCGCGGGAGGCCTGGTACCGAAGTTGCCCGGTCTACCGGGACAGCAGCCACAACAACAGCAGCAACCGCAACAGCAGCAGCAGCCACAACAGCAACAGGGCCAGCCGCAAGGGCAGCAGCAACAGCAGCAGCCACAGCAACAACAACCACAGCAACAGCAGCCGACTGGCCCGGGCCAGCAGATCGAACAGGGGATCAAGGGCGGCTTCGGCGGCGGGAAATGACAACGACAGTGCTGAGTGCCGAGTGCTGAGCCGTGACGCGTGCCCCAGCCCTTCCCTGCCATGTCCAGAATAGTGCCGGCGCCTGTCACCCCGACGCAGGGCAACAGACGCCGGCTAGAGGCACAACCACGACTATGGTCAGGCCGGCACCCCGCCTGGCGCACAGCCATGATCTGCGCAAGGTTGCGTGCATTCACTTCGTTAACGGTTATCCGACGGAGAAAACGCAGAGGAGAGAGCCAACCGGAGCTTGGGGAATATCCTGGAGACGGCGGCACCGGCGGACAGAGAGCCAGTGGCACCCGGGCCGGATGGTCCTGGAGAGATCCCCAGGATGAGAGGCGCACCGCGGAGGCCTGCCTGCCGGCAGTCCTCTTCCGTATCGTCGGTGTACCCACCAGAACCGTCCTATGGCGATCTACATGACCGCATAGCCCTTCGTGCGATACCAAGGCCGCGGGTCTGGCGGCATGACTGACTGCCGCCTCCACCGCCCTGGCCGATTGCCTGCACAGCCGCTCGTATGGCCCACTGTCACGCCGTACCATGTCGGCACTCCCGCTCGCCGAGCAACCCGAACCCTATGAACGCGGATAATCCAAATAAGACCAGGTACGTATGGGTGTCGGGCTCGCGGCTGCCGGGGGCGCCCTGCGGCCGGGCTGCCACCGTCGCGCCGAGATCCCTGCTGCCGTACACGGAAAGGTTACGCGGTCCCCAACTGTCCACCCAGGGGGGTACCGGCAGGTTTGGAAGAAACACCTCTATTACTCCTGCGGTTGCAGATACTTACACGACATTGCAGGAGCACGGAAAAACGCGCAGGAAAAATCGGCGGGGTGGCGGAACGCGCCCGGGAGCTTCTCGACCTCTGCCGTTCCGCTACTTATGAGCAGGCGGGAGCCCCCGTTTGACCGGCCCGGCTGGTATCGTAGGTTTATGGTGTGACCCAACCCGCCCGGGTTCGGTGAGGCCGGCAAGGATGTCGCGGGCCGCTCGATCCGGCGGGGCTTGCCCGAAGCCAGGTACGCCCGCAGCCCGTTGGGCAACCAAGTTCGCCGCGCCGTATGGAAAGGACACGCATGGTCGTTGTCCGCCACTACATACTGAATGCATTTGTCGTACTTGCCCTGCTTGGCGCGTGCAGTTCGGCGTCGTTTGGTCTTGGCATCGGCGGCCCGCTGGGTCAGGCGGTGTACGCCTCGGGCAATCTGCCCGATCCCGGCGTGATCGCGCTGATGCTGTCCGCCCTGGCCACCGCCGCCCTCTGGCGACGCGTCCATCGCAGGACCGCAAAGGGTTTCTGAACCCTTCTCTTGCTGCAAACACGGCTCTTCGCAGCCGCAAGTGCAAGGCCGAGCCAGGACGGCTCGGCCTTGTCTGTTTCGCCGTCACGCCAGGCGCACAGGCTCGACCGGAAGAGGTGCGTCCTGCACGCCGCGACGGCAGGCCGCGCAAGATTGACAGGCCCGGAGGCCACAAGTAGCGTATCGCCATCCACAGGAGGTTGAGTGATGGCGTTTGTCGAGTGGCCCCCCCGAAACTACGAACCGTCCCTGACCCCGCCGATTACGTCTTCCCGCCGATGCCCAAGGATGCCAACCCGCTGCGGATCGGGCTGATCGGCGCGGGCGGCCGGGGCGGCGGCATGGCGGCCCTGTTCTGCGAACACCCATGGGCAACCTGCACCGCGGTAGCCGACCCCCTGCCCGAGCGGCGCGACGAGGTCTGCGCCGAGCTGGCGAAAATGAAGGTCTCCGCCAAGCCCTACGCCGACTACCGCCGGATGATGGAAAGCCCCGACATCGACGCGGTGCTGATCGCCACGCCGGACTACGTCCACTGCGAGAACGTGAAAGAGGCCATCGCGGCTGGCAAGCACATCTTCTGCGAGAAGCCCCTGGCCATCAACGTCCAGGACTGCGACGACATGCTGCGGGCCCACGCAACCCGGCCCGACCTGATCTTCGGCGTGGGGCTGTGCCTGCGCTTCACGCCGATCTGCCAGACGATGCACCAGCTGATCGCCGACGGAGAGATTGGCGAGATCAAGATCGTCCACGCGGTCGACTCCGTCGCGCCCGGCGGGCGGTACTACTACCACGGCTGGCACCGGCTCAAGAAGAACGTCTGCAGTTTGCTGGTGCAGAAGGGCTGCCACACCCTGGACATCCTCAACTGGTGCATCGACTCGGTGCCGCGGCAGGTGTTCGGCTCGGGCCGGCTGGCGGTCTTCGGCGGCGACATGCCCGACGACCTGCACTGCGGCGAGTGCGACCGCTTCGACTGCCCCGAGCGGATGCCCGACGTGGTGGACACCGACTTCGGCCTGATCGCCGGCCGCAAGCACCTGTGCTGCTGGTCGAAGGAAATCGACGTGCCGGACAACAGCACGATGATCGCCACCTACGACAACGGCGTGCGGCTGACCTACAGCGAGATCCACTTCACCCCGCACTACAGCCGCGAGTTCACCTTCGTCGGCGACAAAGGGCATCTCTACGCCAACACCCTGGACGGCCGGATCGAACTGCGCCGCCGCCACGCCGGTGGCCGAGTGGAGACGATCTACCCCGGCAAGAGGGCGGGCGGGCACTCCGGCGGCGATCCGGGCGTGGTGCACGAGTTCCTGGCCGCGGTGCGCGAGAAGCGCCAGCCGATCACCGACATCGTGGCCGGCCGCTGGTGCACGGTCCTGGCGATCACGGCCGAGCAGAGCATCGAGAGCAACCAGATCGTGCAGATTCCGGACGTGCCGGCGGAGACGAAGAGGGTGCAGAAGGGGAAGACGGGTAACGGGTGACAATATGAGGTCGGCAACGGCGCCTTCCTATGGCAGCGCTATTGAAACAAATCGGCCCTGAACAAGCGTTCCTTCTGTTTGTTGGGATCTGGCCCATTTTGTGGATCGGCGTGTGGGCTGCGAGCCGGGGCATTCGGTGGCTGGTGGTGCCCCGATACGTCGCGATTCCGGTTATCGCCGTGCCGAGTCTGGCTGGGATGGCGATGACCATCCACGTGATCCTCGGCCTAGCCCAACTTCGGCCAGGGGCATCCGGCGACGCGACGTTCGCTGTCGTCTCGGTCGTGGTCGGGCTGTTCCCGCTTGTCTTCGGCGTTCTGCTATCGCTGGGCATGACCTCCGTTTACCTGTGGGCGACCGGACCGAAGGAGCAACCGGCGGACGCGCATGGGCCCTCGCGGGTCGCATGGCAGGCGATCAAGCAGGTCATCTTTCCCAACAGGCCGGGCGTCTACATGATCCTGGTCAGCCTGGCCACCGTACTGTACGCCCGGTTCAAATGGCCCGATGCGTTCGAGCGGGCAGCGTCGAGCCACGCCTTTAACCTTGCACTGTTGACCGGTTTCAGCGTATTCGCGGTGGCAGCCATGATCATCCTGCGGCGCCGGCCGCAGACATGGACGAGGCACCCCAGGGTCCGCAACTTTCAGAAGGTTGCTCCTTGGGTGGTTCCCTGGATAGTTGGCTTTACCTGTCTCGAGTGGCTTCAGTATCTGGCGGAGCGACTGGATTGGGACGCGCGGATCGGGCTTGTGCTGATCGGGGTTGCAGTGGTTGGATACTTCGGCTTCCAGTTCGCATGGATCGTCCTTGGAATTCGTCGGCAGCTGGCGCGGCAGCACCCCCAGGAACCCAGGTGCGGCAAGTGCGGATACATCCTCTACCACGCATCCGGCGGCCGCTGCCCCGAGTGCGGGGGACCCTTTGATGTCGCCGAGATCGACATGCGTCGCGCCACCGTCGACGAGAGCGGCGTGATTCGACCGAAGTGACTTACTTTCCCGGGGCGCTTGTCGGTGCAGGCTGACTGCTGGCGGCCGGCTTCGTGGCCGCCCCTTGTGGCTCCGGCGGGGTCAGGTCCACCACCTCCACGCCCGGCGGGGCATGGAACACGAAGTGGTCCGCCGGGATGTCCTCGTTCAGCTTCGAATCGACCACGGCGGCGACGCTCACGGCCTGGCCCTGCTCGTCGTATGTGATGGTCTTGATCGGCAGGCCGGTCTTGCGATCGATGTAGCTGACCATCCGCTGGCCCATGGTGGCAGGATCGTCCGTCAGGGGCAGAAACTGGATCGCGTACACCTCGCGGCCCTCGAACGTCCGCTCCGGCAGCAGCTCGGCGTCGAAGCCCTGACGGGCCTGCGCGAGTCGCCCGACCGGGTCGTGCGGGCTGCGGTCCAGCCTCGTCTTGGTGGCCCGGACCTGCTTCGGCGTCTGGCGGATTTCGTAGAAGTACCGGCCGTCATAGATCGCCAGGCTGCCAGTCTCCTCGACCTGCTCGCCCTTGCCCGGGACGAAGCGGCGCGTCATGGTGCGGGTCGCGTAGCGGGTCAGCGTCCGGCCATCCGGCAGGCGCAGCACCTCATGGTCGATCTGCTGGAGCCGCCCGAGCGTCTGGCTGCCCGCGGGCGGCGCCGTGGTCACCTCAATCCTGTAGTGGATGGTCCGGTACTGCCGGACGAGGTCGTCGAGGTGACGGCCCACGTCCTCGAGCGACTCGGCCGCACGGACGGCTGCCGGGGCGACCAGCAGGAGGGCGACCATCCAGCCCAAGTGTTGGCATTGCATCCGAATCATCCTACTTCCCCGCCGGTTCGGGCGAGGGCTGGTCCTGCGCGGGCATCCCGCCGCCCATGCCGGATGACTTGGTCATGTCCATAACCTCGACGCCCGGCGGGGCCTTGAAGACGAACCGCTCGGCCGGGATGTCAGCATTGGTCTTGACATTGCTGATGGTCATCGTGTTGAGGACCTTGCCGTCCTTGTCGTAGCCGACGGACTTGAGGGGCAGACCCGTCTTCTTGTCGTAGGAAGTCACCATCCGCGACATGGGATTGCCGCCGCTCTTGTCCTTGGGTGTCGCCTCGAGCACCCAGGCGTCTTTGCCGTCGACGGTCGCGTCCGGCAGGACCTTGACGTTGAAGTCCTTGGTCATGGCCTTGAAGGCGGCCTCGCTGTTGAGCGGGTCGCTGCCGGCCATCTTGGAATCGGGCTTCATCTTCATGGCCATCTTCTGGCCGGCAGCATCGCTGACCGTGTAGACGAACTCGCCGTCGTTGATCATCGTGCTGCTGTATTCCTGGGTCTGTTCCTGGTCGCCGACCTTGAAGGTCATGCGGCTCTTGGTCTCCATGCGGCTGAGGGACTTGTCGCCCTTGCGCATGGCCTGGAACTGGCCTTCCGAGGTGGACTTGCCGGGCATGCCCATCCCTTCGCTGACCATCTGGACGTTGTACTGGAGGGTCTTGTACTTGCTCGTCTGCTCGCCGATCTTCTTCTGTAGCGATTCAAGGGTCTCCGCCGCCCGCGCCGACAGCACACAGGCCAGAACGACGACAACCGCCATGCCAACCACGCGCCGCATCATGTGAGACTCCCTTGTCCTGAGTGGACCGCAAGGACCGCTGCCGCACACGCGGGCAGGACCTCGGTATCCTGCCAGACTATATCCTGCCCCACCCGGCGGGCAAGGGCGCGGTGGCGGGGACCTTGGCATCACCTGTCCTGCCCGTATACAATAGCAGGTCTGCATTCCCTATGAGGCGCGGTTAGATACAAGTGCAGGAGAAGACCATGAAGGCTCCGTTCACCCGGAAGCAGCTCTTTTCGTCCAATAAACAGCGCACGTACAACGCTGAGGCCACGCAGGCCGCGTTCCCGCTCGGCGGCATCGGCACGGGCAACGTCTCCGTCGCGGCTAGCGGCGAACTCCGCGACTGGGAGATCTTCAACCGCCCCGGCAAGGGCGTCCGCCTGCCCTACACCTTCTTCGCCATCTGGGCCAGGAAGGCCGGCGCCAAGCCCGTCACCAAGGTCCTGGAAAGTCGCCGCCAGCCGCCCTTCACCGACGCGGGCGGCATCCCGGCGTCCCGAGCTGGCGGGACTGCCCCGTCTCGATGGCTCGACGATGCGGGGCGAGTACCCCTTCGTCTGGGTCGATTTCCAGGACAAGTACCTGCCCGTCCAGGTGCAACTCGAGGCCTTCACGCCGTTCATCCCGCTCAATGCGGACGACTCCGGCATCCCAGCCGCCGTCCTGCGGTACCGCGTGAAGAACACCTCCAGCAAGCCCGTAGAGGTCACCATCGCCGGCACGCTGCCCAACGCGGTCGGCTACATCGGCAAGGACAACTTCGCCAGCCAGCGCGACCGGGATGGGCTGGCCAACGAGTACAAAGAGGATGGCACGCTCAAGGGGCTGCTGTTCAGCAACCAAAAGATCCCCTTTGGCGCCATCACCGGCGGAACGATGGCCTGCTCATGGCAACCGCCGACGACGTGACGTACAAGCGCAAGTGGCTTAACGACGCCTGGTGGGACGGGGCGCACGACTTCTGGGATGATTTCAGCGACGACGGCCGGCTCGAACCCGAGCCCACCTACGGAAGCATTCGCGACGAAGCCTCGATCAACAAGACCGGCACGCACATCGGCTCGCTGGGCATCCGCTACACGCTTCGCCCGAAGGAGCAGAAGGTCTTCGAGTTCGTCCTGGCCTGGCACTTCCCCAACCGCGCCAAGCAGTGGAACGAGGACTGCGGGCCCGACCTGCGACTGCGGCGTCACCCGGATGTACTATGCCAAGCTCTTTGCCGATGCCTGGGCGGCTGGCAAGTACCTCTGCGAGAACTTGCCGCGCCTGGAGGGTCAATCGCGGGCCTTCCACGACGCCCTGTTTGCCAGCACGCTGCCGGGCTACGTGATCGAGGCCCTGCAGGCCAACATCACGGTGCTGCGCAGCCCGACGTGCTTCCGGCTGGAAAACGGGACGTTCGCCGGCTGGGAGGGCTGCAACGACACGAGCGGCTGCTGCCACGGCTCGTGCACGCACGTGTGGAACTACGCCCAGACGCTGGCCTTCCTCTTCCCGCAACTCGAACAGACCATGCGCCGCGTCGAGTTCCAGCTGGAGACCGACGAGCAGGGCCGCATGCGGTTCCGCACCGATCGCGTGTTCGACAGGGAACCGTGGAAGTTCGGTCACCCGGCCGCCGACGGCCAGATGGGCACCATCGTCCGCCTCTACCGCGAGTGGAAGCTCACCGGCGACGAGGTGTTCCTGAAGGACCTCTGGCCGCAGGCCGGCAAGGCCCTGGACTTCGCCTTCGAGTATTGGGACAGCGACAAGGACTTCGTGCTCGACAGCCAGCAGCACAACACCTACGACATCGAGTTCTACGGGCCCAACTCCCTGGTCAACTCGATGTTCTTCGCGGCGCTGGCGGCCGGGGCGGAAATGGCCGAGCACGTCGGCGACACCGAACGCGCCGTCCGCTATCGCGACGCCCTGCAAAAAGGCAGCAAGCGGATGGACGAGCTGCTCTGGGACGGCTCGTACTACGTGCAGCGGATCGATGACGTCAACGCGTACCGCTACCAGTACGGGCTGGGCTGCCTGGCTGACCAGGTGCTGGGCCAGTACCTGGCACACGTGGTGGGGCTTGGCCACATCCTGCCGAAGGACCACGTCAAGAAGGCCCTCAAGTCCATCTTCCGGCACAACTTCCGGGACAGCCTGGCCAACCACCCGAACGTCCAGAGGACCTACGCCCTCAACGACGAGATGGGGCTGCTGCTGTGCACGTGGCCCGGGGGCGAGCGGCCGCGGATCCCCTTCCCCTACGCCGACGAGGTCTGGCCCGGCATCGAGTACCAGGTGGCGGCCCACCTGATCTACGAGGGCCTGGTGGAGGAGGGCCTGACCATCGTCAAGGCCGTGCGCGATCGCCACGACGGCGTGCGGCGCAACCCCTGGAACGAGGTCGAGTGCGGCCACCACTACGCCCGGTCGATGGCCAGCTGGGCGGTCCTGACGGCCCTGTCGGGGTTCAAGTTCGACATGGTCCGGGGGACGATGAGCTTCGCCCCCGCCCTCAACAAGGACAACTTCACCTGCTTCTGGAGCACGGGCAAGGCCTGGGGCACATATACACAAAAGAAGAACAGGAAGGGCAAGCTGGAAAAGACCGTGCGAGTCCTCTACGGCAGCCTGGAAGGCGTCAAGGTCCAAGGGGCATCCGTGATACCGGTGGTCTGACGAGGTCCACCGGAGGCAACCCCAACGCAATCAACGCAGAAGGCCCAGCTCGATGGAGACACCGCAGACTGCTACTACGACAGCACCGACTGCGCCGCCCGACAGATCGGCCCGAGGTACGGGTACGTCAGGCGCATACGCGCTCGCCGTGGGTAGTCTTGTGGTGGCGGAGATCCTTCGCAACATCCCGGCAATCAGGTCCGGGGATACCTGGCTGATGAGCGTGGAACTCGTTGCGGTTCTCATTCCAACAGTGCTGTATGTGTGGGGCCAGGGCTTTTCCGCGGCGGATGCCCTGCGGTGGCGGTCCGTGCCACCGGGCCTGTTGCTGCGGGGTGTCTTACTGGGGTCACGTGGCTGGGAGCTGGCTGGTTACTGGTTGTCCTCACGCAGCCCCTCGTGGATCTTGTGTTTGGGCCGGCCAGCAGATGGGCGTCGCGGATCCCCGGTTCCCTCGCAGGGGCTAGTGTGTACGTGCTGGCCCATAGTGCCCTCCCCGGGGTGTGCGAGGAGACCCTATTTCGTGGGGCCATCCTGGGCGTCCTGGAGCGCAGGGGAACCTGCAGGGCCGTCTTGATCACTGCCGTGCTCTTCGCCGCTTGGCACGTGACCCCCGATCGGTTCTTCACGTCTATTGGAAGTGGACTGGTTCTGGGGCTGCTGACCGTTCGCACCGGTTCGATTCTCCCGGCGATAGTCATGCACACATCCTTGAACGCCTGCATCGTTCTGAACCGATTGGTGACAAGAGCCCAGATGCAAATGAGCCCAGGCTATGGCGAGTTTGTCGGCATCCCCGTGTGGATTCGTATCGCTCTGGTCCTAATGTTCGTCGTCCTGCTCGTGGAATTCGTCTGTCATACCAGTGGACCCCAGCCGCGGCCGAGTCCGCTGGCCAGTCGGACATCAGGCATGTCGCCGCGAGCCCGGCTGGCCCTGGCGCGCATCGGGATCGTATCGGCAGTCCTGCTGGCGGTGTCCTGCCTCTTCGTCACCGTAGAAAGGGTAGCCATGGCCGGCCAGTATCCTGGGATCAGGCGCGGAGACTTCGCCCTAATCCTGCGGGCGAGGTACGTCAGGGATCTGGCGGCTGGCTCAGTCGTGGCTGTCAAGACGGGCAGTCAGGTCATGTTCTACAGAGTAGTCAGCGCGGATGGGAATCGCATCCGGGCCGAGTGTGGGGAATGGGCGACGAATATCAGCCGCAGGAGCCTTTTCGGCAAGGTGTGGTTTACCTTCCGGCTCTAACGTGTGCTGGGTGCCACCAGATAGAGGAGCCGCCTCTCAGGAAAGCACGTGCATCCGGCGCAGGCACCGAAATCAGCGGCTCGAAGAACTGCCTGGCGTCCGCGGACGCGCCGCGCGTGTCCCACACGTACTGTGCCCGAGCCAAACTGGGCCAGGACGTGGCGCCCCCAACCGATCTGGCCGATCGCCACGGCACCGGTGGCCAACTGCCCCAGTCCCAGCTGCAGCCCGATCGCCGCCTGGCCGACGGCCACCACCCCCGTCGACAGCTGCCCGATGCCCAGCAGCAGACCGAGACTGGCCTGGCCGATGGTGACCAGGCCGATGGCCAGCTGCCCGATCGCAACGACGCCAAAGGCCTTGCGGCCGACAGCGATAAACCCGCTGGCCATCTTCCGTCGGCCGGTCTCGGGGGATACACCGTTGGTGTAATGGATCAGCGGCCAGCCGAGGATGGCCATGTGCGACCGGAACTCGCGGAAGTGCTGGCCCGTCGGCGAGAGGAAGCTCCGCCAGGTACCCCAGGCCGTCGTATCAATTCGGTAATCGACCGGCGCGGCCGACATGTCCTTCATGGTTGGTGCCTCCGGAACTGGATGCATTCCCACCGGAAAGGATGCGTCGCGCCATGGATATTGTCAACAGGAGTGCCAAGTGCCGCGCTTGCCGAGTCTGCAGGTGTGCTGGTGCTACTGCCCTCACCGGCGTGTCTTGGGTACCACTGAACTCTCCGCGGCCCTACCCTCCGGCCGCGCAGCGGCCTGCTTACTTCGTGAGCGTTCCGGTGCAGACGAACCCGAGCGACTGGCCGTCGGCAGTGCTGCCACCGGTTACATAGGAAACCTGCAACTGCGTATCGCTGCTTTGGATCAGATCGACCTTCTGGCTCATGTCATAGGTCACGGTGCCGTTGGAGAGCGAGCCGGTCCCGGAGGCCGTCAGGGTGTTGTCGCTGTTGACGATCGTGTCGATCGTGACGCTGCCGGTGTAGCCCTTCGTTGAATCAGACATGTCCAGTACTACCCCCTGGTAGTAGGGCGCGTCCCAGACGTACAGTCTGCATCTGGTCGGTCACCTGGACCGTCATGTCCGGCTGGGTCGTATTGTCAGTCAGCCCGGTGGCCGAAGACGTGCAAGTGACCGTACCGGCATAAGTCCCGGCCGCCAAAGCAGTAACCACCGACGGAATCTGCTGCTGCGAAGGACAGCCTGCCACGAGCAACAGGGTCCCCAGACACACTGCGGCGATGCGCCTCATCTGTGCTCTCCTGTATCGAAAACCCGCGCCCCGCACCCCAGAAAGCCGGATCAGGATAGCAGTGCCAGCCGGATCGCACAAGTCGCTCAAACCTGACCCGAAATGTGCCGATAACTGCGCATGAGACTGCATCTTGCGGGCGGATTCCGGGGCGCGGTTTCAAAGGAGCCACTTTGCGAACAAAGGGTACAGACAACCCGCGCAGTCTGCTGTGGCGAGCCGTCCACCTGGTCCTGGCCGGCCTGGCGTGGGCCGCGGTCGGTCCTGCGACTGCCGCAGTCCAGGCCGCTGCGCCGGTATCCCGGGCACCGCAAACGCAGGTTGCCGCGAGCCGTCCGATAACCATCGCGACCGACGGGGCCCCCTCCCGACACATCCTCAAGCGGTTTGACTTCGACGAGCGCAAGTTCGGCAACCTTGAAGACATCCCCATGTACTGGACACGCCGCAAGGGACTGAATCTGCCGCACTACAACACGGGCAGCTTCGATCGATCCAGCGGGCATGATGGTCCGCCGTCGTTCCGTCTGGCCTGCATCACCGAGAGCGTCGCCTACACCTACGACCGCAACGATATCCCCGTCGAGCCCGGCAATCGCTACACGGTGTCCGGCTGGATCCGCACGGAGGGCCTCCGCAAGAGCCGCGCGTATCTCTCGGCGAGCTACCTCGCTCGCGACCTGGGCGTCATCGAACAGGCCGAGACGGAAAGCCCGGGGATCGGCCAGGCCGAACAGGACGGCCACTGGCACTACGTCGAGCTGCAGACAGCCGAAGCGCCGCGGACCGCGCGGTGGCTGCGGATCACGGTCTGGCTGGCACAGCCGGAAACCGCGGATGACCTGAGCACCGGCCGATCCTGGAACAGGACACCCGCGGGTCCGCGTGGTTCGACGACATCGAGGTGACGCACCTGCTGCCCGTGGCGTCGATCCGGACGCTGGCGGACGCGCCGGTCTTCGCCGGCGGGCAGCCGGCGGAGGTGCTGGGCCCCCAAGTCAATCCCGCCCACTTCGGCCTGGCCTGCCGGATCGACGTCGCCGACGAGGACGGCAAGAAGTGGTACGACACCCAGACGGATCCGCACCAGCTCGGCGAGTCACCGCCGGCGACGATCCGGCTGGACGACCTGCCGGCCGGGCTCTACACCGCCACGCTCCGGATCCTCTCCCAGAACCGCCAGGTGGCCCAGCAGGAGGTGCGTTTCGCGAGCCTGCCGGGCATGGCGCACGGCCTCAACCAGCGGATCGGGGTGTGCCTGGACGAGTCATCGCTGCGGGCGCCGCAGGTGACGATGGCGTGCCTTCGTGGGCTGCAAGCCGGTTACGTCAAGATCCCGATCTGGACGAACCGCCTGAGCGAAAGCCAGATCGAGACCGGCCATCCGGGCGCGGAAGAGCTGCTCAAGCGAGTCCTGGCCGGGGGACTCGATCCGGTGGGCATGTTGGTCGCTGCGCCCGCGGGCATCAAGGCGAACCTGCTCGCCGGCCAGGGGACAATCGTGGACCTGCTGGCCGCCGATCGCCAGGTCTGGCAGCCGTACCTGGCCTTGTCGATGACCCACTACGCGGACATCATGCGGCTCTGGCAGATCGGTCAGGACGGCCAGACTGAGGTGGCGATGGATGCGCGCTATCCGGCCGCCGCCTCCGATGCCGCCCAGCAGATCGTCTCTCTGATCGACGGAGCGCAGGTGGCGATGGCCTGGCCGGCCTTCCTTTCGCGCGTCGGCGACCTCAAAAACGTCAAACGCCGCTCGATCTTCATACCCAACAGCGTCCGGCCCGAGCAGATCGGCCTGTACCTGAAGGAACACATCCGGGAGGGCCAGCCGACCTGGGTGACCCTCTGCCCGATCGAAGGGCAGCGGTACAGCCCGGCGGTCCGCCGCGGCGACCTGGCGCGGCGGCTCGTCTTCACGCTGGCCAGCGAGGCCGAGACCGTCTTCATCCCTCAGCCCTGGCAGGCGTACGAGGTCGGTCCGCGCACGGTCCTGGCCCCCACGATCGAGTACACGGTGCTGGCGACACTCTCGCGGGCCCTGGCTGGCCGGCGCTACGCCGGCTGCTTCGAATGGACCGACGGGACCACCTTCCACATCTTCGCCGACCAGGACGACGCAACGCTGGTGGCCTGGAACGACCACGCGGCCGCACCGGCGATCCCCGAGGCGACGACCAACCTTTACCTCGGCCAGAAGATCGCCGCGTTCGACCTGCGCGGCCGCAGCATCCACTTTGAAGGCACCCAGGCGCAGGCCATGGCGCTCGGCCAGGAACCGGTGGTAATCACGGGGGTGGATGCGCGGCTGGCGGCGCTGCGGAGCCGCTTTGCCATCGAACCCCGCCAGATGGCCTCGGGCATGCGCAGACACCAGCAGACGGTCGTGCTGGCCAACCCGTACAGCGAGTCGATCAACGGCACGGTCCGGATCCGCGGGCCGCAGGGCTGGGAGATCCAGCCGTCGCGGCTGAGCTTTTCGCTCCAGCCCGGCAAGGCGATGCGCGAGAAGATCGAGATCCACATCCCGTACAACGAGCCGATCGGGACCAAGACGATCCAGGCCGACCTGAGCGTGGACGCCCGCCGGCTCTACCAGATCGGCATCCCCATCACGCTGGACCTGCAGTCGCCGGGCATCGAGACCTATGCCTTCAGCGAGACGGCTGACAACGACGTGGTCATCCGCCACGTCCTGACCAACCGCACGCAGGAGGAGCTCTCCTTCGTCGGCTCGGTGCTGCTGCCGAGCCTGGGCCGCCGGGAGCGATTGTTCCTGCACGTCCGCCCGGGCCAGACGATGGTCAAGGAGTACGTCATTCCGCGTCCGGACCTGGCAGGCCAGTCGCAGCTCGCCCTGAACCTCCGGGAGATCAACGGCTCGCGTCTGCTCAACCAGACGGTTGAGATCTTCTAGAAATGTAGTCAAATCGCAACCCTGCGTTGCACAAAGTCAACACCGCAAGGACCTTAAGGCCTCGGGCGTGCGCCTTAAGATGCCGCTACGTACATTTCGATGTCGCCTTGCAACCCTTGACCGGCGCGACAGTTACGTTGCGCCGGCCCCGCCAGGCCACCCAGTCGCCGAAACTGGCACGAATCGTGCTACACGGACGTATAAGGTGTGGTGCGCACGCGAAGGCAAGCTCCGCCCCACGTCGTGTTCATTTCGACGGGATGCGTCGGGCGGAGCCCGGTGGCAACCTTGTCATCCGACATGGCGTTCTGCGGCACGCCCGAGCCGCCCAGCCTTGCGCTGCTGGCGGCGGGCGGCCTGGCCGTCCTGCGCCGGCGCACCCGCTAGTGCGGCGACAGTGCCTGTACAGACGGGCCGAAACCAATGGAGGTAAACATGAGTATGCGAACTGTGGTTCTCGCGGCGGGTCTGACGCTGCTGCCGGCGCTGCCCAGTATGGCGGGAGTGCTCGTATTCGGTCCATATCCCGACTTCCAGGGCTACGAAGACGTCACGACGTACACGTATATACCCACGCAGTACACGACCACCTATCACATCCCGTATGACGGGACCGTCACCATCACCATCACCGACCTGACAACTGTGGCGGTGACCCAGAAGGTGGCTGTCTATGTCCCCTCTTACGTCAGGATCAAGATCTTCGGCGATCCGATCATCGAGGACCCGCTGTCGTTCTTCGATATCTACGCCCAGGATCTGGACCCGGGCAACCCCGGCACCCGCCTGACCGGTTTCAACGCGAGTAGCCCCGAACTCGTCCCGCTCAGCAACGAGACGTTCTTCGGGGTGTCCGGCACGGCGTACTCAGCCCCCATGCAAACGGTCTTAGTCGCCGATCTGGCAACGCTCCTGCCCGATTTCGACCTGTCGGCGTTCGCAGGCGCAGACCCCGGATCGATCGTCTACGTGGCCGGACCGGCGAACATCCCCCTGGCGGACGTCCCCGAACCGGCCAGCTTGACGCTGCTGGCGATGGGGGCTCTGGCAGTGATCAGACGCCGGCGGTGACGGCAACGGACCAGACAGCGTGGATGGACATGTCCCAAGCGGGCCAACGTACCGCTCCGGTCTTCGGGCGGCATGCTCGCACGTTCGGGAAGCGGCGTTAAGGAACGAACCACCCGCCGCCGCGAGTTTGCTTCCCCGCGGCGCGCCACGTACCAAGGAACGCTTGTCAAGACGGTAGATCCTGTCCACAGGGGAACATGCCATGAAGAGAACCATTGTGATTCTGTTCGGTATCCTGATATCTGCAAGCCCGGTCCTTGCCGACGATCTGTTCCCGCCGGCCTGGCGCGGCCAGAACAACACGCTGACCGCGATGTGGGACAACTGGCTGAACTTCCCGGGGACCATGGCCCCGGACGTTCTGGTCCGCCGTACCCGGCGGGCTGGTCGCTCCCACGGCGAACTGCACACCCCCCAACACGACGGTCCTGATGAACCCGCTTCACGGACGGGCCAACGTGCTCGTCCCGCAGGGGAACGGCTACAACGTGTGGTTCAACCTCGACAACTATGACACCAACAACCCGGTGAAGGACATTCGAATGCAGATCACGTACAACCCGCAGTTCGGCGGGACCTTGATCGATGCGAGAATCACAAGCTGGGATTCGGGCAATAATGCCACCACCGTCGTGCTGCCGGGGGTCCCGACGGTCAGCACCGCCCCCGACGCCAACGGATGGGTGACCAGCGCGTATGATTTCACTCTCCAGCCGAACCCCTGGAGCGAGAAGATCGAAGTCAGGTTCAGCGACACCGCGATGCTCGACCAGGTGGTGATCGACACGATTTGCACCCCCGAGCCGACGGCTCTGGCTTTGCTGGTGGTCGGCGGGCTGACAGCGCTTCGTCGGCGTCGACATGCATAGAGAACCTGCCGGCGCAAGTCTGAAGAAGGGCGCGGTTCTTGACGGTGACCGCAAGGACGACTTATGCTCAGGTGCGGGCGTGTGCCCGAAGTCGTCCCCAGGGTCATCGTTATGGACTATGCGCAGCCGAAGCGCCGCCTGAAGCTGCGGCTGATCAACCCGTCGAGCCCGCTCTCGACGATCACCATGCCGGGCATCATCCGGCAGATGACCTTCACGCGCAAGGCCCTCTGGACCCCGCTGAGCCTGACGTGCCTGGCGGCGGCCGTCCCGGCGGACTGGGACGTCGAAATCGTCGATGAATGCACGCTGGAGGGCGAGCACCAGGCCGTTGCCGGACCCGACGTCGTGGGCATCACCGCAATGACGGCCCAGGCGGAGCGGGCCTACCGGATCGCCGATGCCTACCGTCGAGCTGGGCGTGACTGTCCTGATGGGTGGCATCCACCCGTCCGCCCTACCCGCCGAGGCGCTGGACCACTGCGACGCGGTCTGCACCGGCGACGGCGAGCCGTGCATCGGGGCGATGCTCGAGGATTTGCGTGGCGGGCATCTCAAGAAGATCTACAACTGGCGCGACTACCCGGAGGTCAAGATCGGCACACCGCGGAAGGACCTGCTCAAGCCCGCCGACTACCTCGTGTTCAACCCGATCCAGACGACCCGGGGCTGCCCGCACGGCTGCCGGTTCTGCACGACCAGCGCGATCTTCGGCCGCAAGTATCGCATGCGTCCCGTGGCGGACGTGGTCGAGGAGATCCGCCAGGCCAAGGATCTCTACGGCAGCCGGACGTTCATGTTCAGCGACGACAACTTCGCGGGGAACCAGGCCTGGGCGATGGAGCTGTGCAGCGCCCTGGAACCGCTGAAGATCAGCTGGGCCAGCCAGTGCGACATCCTGATCGCCTGGAACGAGAAGCTGCTGGCGGCCATGCGGCGCAGCGGCTGCCTGGGCCTGATCCTGGGCCTGGAAAGCCCCAACGCCGACACGCTATTGGAGGCGGGCAAGCGGTTCGTGAGGCCCGCTGATTACCTCGACCGGATCCGCAGGATCCAGGCCCACCGGATCAACCTGTGGGGCGCATTCATCTTCGGGTTCGACCACGACGACTGGCGGCGCTGCCGGGACGTGGTGCGCTTCGCCGAGCGGGCCGGCCTGGCCATGTCGTGCTACCCGATCCTGACGCCCTACCCGGGCACGGAGATCTGGTCGGACCTCCATCGCCAGGGGCGCATCCTGACACATCGCTGGCAGCTCTACAACGGGGCCAACGTCGTCTTCGAGCCGAAGAACTTCTCCCAGGCACAGCTGCGGCACGCCCAGATGGCCGGCTTCGCCGAGTTCTACTCGCTGCCGTCGATCGCGAGGCGAATCAGGCCCTGGCCTCCCAAGCCTGCGCAGCTGGGCCGCTAATCTTGCGATCTGGAAGGCGATCCGGTACTACTACGCCAAGGCCGGCCGCGAGGTGCCTCGGTGGCGCCACTTCCTGGAGCCCGAGCGGATCGAGGCGCTGTACCGGCCGGTGGATCGCGATCCGCCGGGCGCGTCCGCCGATCCGCGGCGAGGAATACGAAATGGCGGCAGTCCCCGATAACCCATGACGGCTGCGAGTTTGGAGTAATCCCCATGCAGTACACGATGCTGGGCAAGACAGGCGTGCAGGTCTCCAGGCTGTGCTTCGGAACGATGTCCTTCGGCGGCGACGCCGATGAAAGCATGTCCGCGCGCATGTTCCACCGCTGCCGCGAGGCCGGCATCAACTTCTTCGACACCGCCAACGTCTACTCGCAGGGCAAGTCGGAGGAGATCCTCGGCCGGCTGATCAAGACGGGCCGCGACGACCTGGTCATCACCAGCAAGGTGTTCGGCCAGATGGGCACCGACCGCAACCGCAAGGGCCTGTCGCGGCGGAACATCCTGCTGAGCGTGGAGGAGTCGCTCCGGCGGCTGGGCACCGACCGGCTGGACGTCTACTTCTGCCACCTCTTCGACACGGCCACTCCGATGGAGGAGACGCTCCGCGCGATGGACGACCTGGTCCGTCAGGGCAAGGTCCTTTACCCGGGCATCAGCAACTGGTCGGCCTGGCAGATCGCCAAGGCGCTGGGGATGGCCGAGATGCTGCGGCTCTCGCCGGTCTACGTCCTGCAGCCGATGTACAACCTGGTCAAGCGGGTGGCCGAGATCGAGATCCTGCCGCTGGCGCTGGACGCGAGGCTGGCCGTGATCCCCTACAGTCCGCTGGGCGGCGGCCTGCTGACAGGCAAGTACACGACCGCCCGGCGCGACCCGCAGGGACGGCTGGCCAAGAACAAGAACTACTCGATCCGCTACGGCGACGAGATGTACTACAAAATCGCCGAGGACTTCGGCCACTACGCCGCACAAGGCCGGGGTCCATCCGGCCACGCTGGCCGTCGCGTGGGTCAAGGCCCACCCGGGCATCACCGCGCCGATCATCGGGGCGCGCGACCTCGAGCAGCTCGAGCCGTCGCTGGCGGCCGCGGACTGCAACCTGTCGCTGGAGCAGTGGCAGGAGATCGCCGCCCTGACGCCACCGATGCCGATCGCCACCGACCGGACGGAAGAGGCCAAGGGCATGAGCGTGTTCGCGCAGAGGTAAGGGCCGGCTATCTCGGGTTTGCCGTCCCTCGGTCGAGAGGACGGAACGACTCCGCTCCGGCGCCTGCCTCGAACGGGGCAAGCCTGTCGCGCGACACGGCGGGCGGTTCATCCTGACGCACGTCGCCGGATTGCCCCGGCGAGCGGTCCCGCGGCCGCGAGACGATCTCCCCGCTCTCGCAGTTGATGCACTTCAGCACGTAGTAGTACCGCCCGGCGGGGTCGCGGACCGGCTGCTGCAGGGGAATGCCTCCCCGGATCGCCTGGCCCAGCCGGGCAGGGTCAACCAGGACCTGGCGGTTGATACGGAAGAACTCGCCGAGCGCCTCCCAGTCCTGCAGGAATAGCGTACCGTGATCGTCCTTCGTATCGTTCTCGACGCTTTGCACGGTCAGCGGCAGGATCATGTTGGGCAGGGCCGACCGGATATCCAGCTCCCGGTTGCCGATGCTGACCAGGAGCGAGGGGTACAGCATCCGCAGCTGCTTGAGGGTATCCTTCTTCCATTCCAGCTGGTGCAGCACGTCGGCGAAACGGTCGCTGACCACTACCGGCCCCGGCGGGAAGCGGTAGTAGTCCAGCCACTCGCGGGTCCGGTTCAACATCGGCCGCGGCCGGGCCGTGAAGTACAGGGTCTGGTAGTCCTTCTCCAGGCCCTGGATGACCTCTCGCGCCGGGCGAACGGCGGCGAGACCGGGATGTGCCTGCCGAAGAGCAGCCGCACGTAATCGGTCTGGGCGATGCAATAGTCCACGTCGACGGCCACGATCACCCGGTCGCTTCGCCAGCGGAAGATCCGGCCGCTGCCTTCCAGCCTCTGGCCACGCACCTTTACGCGTGCCTCGAAGGACGCAGGCTGCGCCGGCCCGACCGTCCAGCACCACGAAGGCATGCCCCTGCCGGTCGAGCATGTCCTGACCGACCTGCGCGCCCGTCGGCCAGGAACGTGACCTTCGCATCGCCGGCGTTGTTGTGCAGATCGAACAGGCCCTGGCGACCGGCATAGGCGTTCAGCGGCGCGGCCCGTCCGTCCACGACCACCGCGTCTTCGGCGATCAGGACCATCTTGCCGCAGCCGGACAGCATCAGCGGGGCCAGCACCACCCATGCCAGATGCCGAGTCGCTGCAACGGCACGATTGCGCATATCGACCCCCGTCAGGCCGATCGGAGGTGATCTCCAACCCTATTGTCCGGGGTGCCACGGGCGGCTTGCCTGCCCGTGCATGCGTTCGAAATCGCCTCCAGGCATCCAAGTATATGACCCAGCAGCGTCCGGGCCGCGGGACCGACCGCACCCTTCTCGCGAGCCATGTGGCGGCAGTAACATGCCACGTGCCGGGGCGATCGCCTTGCCGAAGGGGTGCCGGCCCCGCCGGGATCTCGGGCCTGCATCGACATCTTCAGGAACGGGAATCCTTCGCCTTGTAGGGGATGAGCGATTGCAGGACCATCCGCCGGCCGTCGATCACCTCCTGCAGCTGCTCGTTGTTGGTCAGGACTTCGTGGTTGGCCTGAAAGAACCTCCGCACACTCACCCAGTCCCGCACGCCGATGGCGCCCCAGGACTGCTCCTGCTGGCGACCCTTGTAGAGGATCATCGGGAGCATCCGGCTGGCGGCATAGGCCTCCAGGTCGCTGTAGCTGTCGCCGATGCCGATCCGCAGGTCGGGCCATTGCTGGCGCAGGAGATCCAGCGTCCTGTGCTTGTAGCCGAACGGATACACCAGATCGCGCTTCCTCATGGGGACAACGACCGGTCCGGCGGGAAATCCGCGGCAGTCCAGCCATTCGCGGGTCTTGTCGATCAGGAATCGCGGCCGAGAGGTCAGGTAGAGGATGTAGTAGTCGCTGGCCAGTTCGCCAAGCACCTCGGGCGCACCGGGGAGGGGGGCGGAGCGGTCGACCTGCCCCCGGGTCATCAGCTGCTTGATGTCCGTCTGCGCGATCGTGTGGTCGATGTCCACGGCCAGAATCGGCCGCCCGGTCCGCCAGTAGAAGATCCGCCCGGTCGCCACGGCGGTGTGGCCGCGGGCGGGGTCTCCACCTGGAAGACCCGCGGATCGCCGGGCAGGACGTTCGGCCGGGCCTCGGCCCGCCCCTCGTCATCGGCCATCGCCTCGCCGATGTCCCGCCCGTCAGCAAGGAACTTGACACGAACGTGCTCGACATCGCTCCGCAGACCGAACGAATGCTCGCGGCTGACGTACGCAACCAGCGGAACGGGGTGGCCGTTGGTGATTACGGCGTCATCCGGACTGACCAGCAGCGGACCGCAGCCGGGCAGCAGCAGGAGCCACGCGCACCACGTCACGCGTCGAATCATCACGAAACACCTCCGGGTCCGGCGCCGCGGGTACACAAGGCCGGTCCATGGCCGCGACTCCAGACACCCACTGCGCGTCAGGACACGGAACACTCTACAGCCACTTCTTCAGGAACTCCACGATCTGGCCCCTCATCGCAGCCGTCTCGAAGTGGCCGATGTCATACCGCCGCAGCTGCCAGGCATTGGCGGCCTTCTCCGCCGCGTACACCTTCTTGAGCTCGGCATCCACGCGGTCCAGCCCGGCCGGCGGGGTCAGCTTGTCGTAGTTGCCCGCCAGGGCCAGGTGCGGCCGCGGGGCGATCAGGGCGTTGATCTGGGCGGTGGTGAAGTGCTTGAGCAGGCCGGGCACGTAGTAGTAGATCCCGTGCCCGTCCAGCCCGCGCGTCGCGATGAGCGTCTCGAAATCCGTCAGGCAGCAGATGTCCACGCACACCTTGATGCGGGCGTCCAGCGCCGCCAGCCACCAGGCCATCGTGCTGCCCATCGACAGGCCCAGCGTCGCCAGCCGCCCCGCATCCACGTCCGCCCGGCTGACCGCGTAGTCCACCGCCCGGATCGTGTCGTAGACCATCATGCCCCACAGGACCCGGCCCCGCCAGAGCATCTCCTTGAACAGCTCGGACTCGGTCCGGCCGCGCCGCTCGCCGAAGTTCCAGCAATCGATGCACAGGACATTGTACCCCATGCCAGCCAGCTGTTCGGCGTACGGCGGCTTGTGGATGGCGGCGCGGCCGCTGAGCAGTTCGTCCTTGCCCAGGACGTAGTCGCCGCCGTGGGCGTGATTGTAGATGACGGTCGGCAGGCTGCCGTGCCCGCCCAGCGGCTTGACGAAATAGGCCGGCACCGGCTCGATGCCGTTCAGGTCGAGCATGAGCGTCTCGAGGACGTAGTTGCCCCGCTGCAGCTGCTGGCCCACCTGCACCGCGTCGATCCGGCGGTCCCGATCGGGAAGATCACCCAGAAGACCGTAAGCTCTCCTTACGACGAGAGCACCTTTCGTCACTCACGCTGTCTTCTCCTGCAAAAAAGCACGCCGCGAAGAGGCACAAGAGGCACAGAAACAACAACACGCCAGCAGATCACGGCGAGCAATCGGGAGGACGTAGCACTGGCAATATGGGTGTCCGTTCCTGCAGGATATCCTCCCGGGTCAGAATGTACTTGCGGATGTCGAACTTGGCGGGGCCGAAGTTGATCAGCAGCCCATGCTCCATTCCCGACGCTCTGAGGTAGCCCAGCAATTGGGCCACATGCTCCGGGGCGAGGACCCTGCATGCCTTGATCTCTACGATCAGGCAATCTTCCACAAGCAGATCGGCGCAATAATCACCAAGCACGGTCCCGTCCTCGTCGCACACTCGCAACGGGTACTGGGCTCGCACCGCCAAGCCTTGCTTGGTCAGTCGATGGAGCAACCCGTTCTCGTAGACCTTCTCCATGTGTCCGCCGCGGAGGTGCTTGTGAAGCGCAAGACCTGTCCGCCTGATGATGTCGCAGAGTCTGGTAGATGTCTGTACTCATCGTCAGCCTCCGATCGCCATGGTTGCTTGCACTTCGGGTGCCGGTCTCCTCGGTCTGCCTGTTGTCAATCTTGTGTCTCTTTGCGGCTGCAGTTGGTACTGGCGGATGATGTCGCAGAGCTGGTAGATGTCAGTGGCCATCGTCAGCCTCCGATCGCCACTGTTCCCCGTGCTTCGGGTCCCGGCCGCTTCGGCCTGCTCGTTGCCCATCTTGTGCCTCTTTGTGGCTTCTCCTGCCTTTGTTGTTCCTGTGCCTCTTTGCGGCCCTCAAACCCTCACCACGCTCAGCCGCAGTTCGTGCGAGCCGGCCGCCCGCGCGTATTCGTAATAGTAGTGGATCCGGTCCGGCAGCTGCACGGCATCGAGGTAGCGCAGCGACCCCGAGCCGTGCGGCGAGACCAGCGCCGGCGCAGCCGCGCTGATCCGCTCCCAGTGCCGCAGATCCGGACTGACCGCCAGACCCGTCCGCTCCTCGTAGTTGCCCCGAACGTTCGCCGCCCCGTCGTAGAACCCCGTGAACATCGGTGGCGCGTACACCACGCTGCAGATCCGCGCAGTACGCGTCCCAGCCCGCATCGCCGGGGGAGAGGATGTCCCCCTGCCACGCAAAGTGCCGGCCGTCCGCACTGATGGCCAACCCGCTCCGCGACTTGACCAGGCCCGTATTGTAGGCGTCCGCCGTCGCATGCAGCGTCGTCTCCTGGTCGACCGACAAGGCCCCGGTCCGCGTGGCGTACGAGACGATCATCCAGTACTGCCGCCCGACCGTCAGCACGTACGGGTCCTTGACCCCCTCCACGTGCAGGCTGTCCGGGTCGAGCAGCGGCTTGGCTTTCCCGGGATCGAAGCCGCCTGGCAAGGCCGCCTCCATCAGGTCGATCCGCCACTTCTTGCTCCGCGGGTCCACGTAGCTCAGGTACAGCCGCCACTGCCCGTCCAGCCCCTTGTGCAGTGCCGCCCGCTCCATCGAGTCGCTGTCGAACCGGTCCTTCGTCGCCCGCCAGACCGTCTTGAAGTTCCGGCCGTCCCCGCTCTCGGCCACGAAGCACTCCCCCCCGCGATCCGGGGCTACCCCGCGAGGCCGGCGAATCCGGTAGTACAGGTAGAACCGCCCGGCCTCCTCGTCGTAGACCGCGCTCGGGCGCGCCGGCCCAGTACCCCGGCTCGCTGCCAGGCGGCTCGACGATCGTCACCCCGTCCGCCGGGTCAAACAGCGGCGCCACGCCGAAACGCTTCAGTCCACTCCCGCGGACCGGTTGCATATGGAGTCTCCTGAGCTTGCCAGCCGGCTATACGATCAGCCTTGCGACGTGCCGTGTCAATACAGGATAGCCGCGGGAAGACCCGTCGTCTTGGCCGCCGCGTCCGGCACCGCAACGCGCAGCGGCACGACCGTCACCACCACCGAGGCCGACGGCACCTATACGCTCGCCGGCCTGCCGACCGGCACCTACGCCGTCACCCTGTCCATCCTGCCCATCCCTGTGAATTCCGTTGTTCTCCGTGCCTCCGTGGTTCAGCAATACTCTCCAGTCGGACTAACGCTCACCCGGAACGGCGGGATCGCGCCATCGTGGCGCCTGGCCGCGCTACCCCGCCTTGCCTAGTCGGATGACGTTCCAGGAAAGTCTCGGCAGCGTCGCCGACAGCCGGCCGCGCTCCATCCGGGCGTCGCCGCGATTGTGCGGCACCACCCGGTCCGGCTGCTCGGCGCTGTTCGTCGCCTTGGGATCGCCGTGCTCGTAGACGATGTGCTCCAGCACCCGGTACTCGCCCAGCCCCCGGCAATCGCCCTCCAGCACGAGCGCCTCGTCCTGGCCGCGGTTGACCGCCAGGATCGTCGCGGTATCGCTCTGCCCGTCCAGGGTCGCAACGGCCTCCAGGTACGGCACGGCCCCGAGATCCTTCGTCTCGTACGTCGGGCACGACACCGGCATCCGCAGCGCCGTCCCCCGGGCCAGCGTGCTGGCGTGCAGGAACGGCCAGTAGATCGTCTGGCGCCACGCGGGCCCGCCCGGGACGGTCATGATCGGCGCGATCACGTTGACCAGCTGCGCCAGGCAGGCGATCTTCACCCGGTCCGCGTGCTTGAGCAGCGCGATCAGCATGCAACCAACCGCCAGGGCGTCCTCGAACGTGTAGATGTCCTCGATCAGCGGCGGCGCGATCCGCCAGGGCTCGATGGCCGGGTCGGCCATCCCTTGTGGTACCAGACGTTCCACTCGTCGAACGACAGGTGGACGGCCTTCTTCGACCGCTTGCGGCCCTTGACGTGATCGCACGTGGCGATGACCGTGCGGATGAAGTCCTCCATGCCCACCGACTGCGCCAGGAACTTGCCCGTGTCGTTGTCGGGGTTGCCGATGTACGTATGCAGGGAAATGTAATCGACATGCTCGTACGTGTGCTCCAGCACCGTCGCCTCCCAGGCCGGAAACGTGGGCATGCCCCGCCCGCTGCTGCCGCAGGCCACCAGCTCGATCGTCGGGTCCACCCACTTCATGACCTTGGCCGCCTCGCAGGCGATCCGCCCGTACTCCTCGGCTGTCTTCGCCCCGATCTGCCAGGGGCCATCCATCTCGTTGCCCAGGCACCAGGTCTTGATGGCGTGCGGCTCGGCTGACCCCGTGGGTGCGGCGCAGGTCGCTCCAGTACGTCCCGCCGGGGTGATTGCAGTATTCCACCAAATTGCGCGCCTCATCGGGCCCAGCCGTGCCGAGATTGACCGCCATCATCAGTGCCGCCCCGGCGCAGCGACACCACTCGGCGAACTCGTTCGTGCCGACCTGGTTGGTCTCGGTCGTCCGCCAGGCCAGTTCCAGCCGGCGGGGCGCTCGGCGGCCGGCCCCACGCCGTCCTGCCAGTCGTATCCGGAGACGAAGTTGCCCCCCGGGTAGCGCATGATGGGCACCCGGAGTCCCCGCACCAGATCGAGCACGTCCCGGCGAAATCCCCTCTCGCCCGCGGTTGGATGGCCCGGCTCATAGATGCCGCCGTAGACCGCCCGGCCCAGGTGCTCGATAAACGATCCGTAGATCCGCGGATCGATCGCGGCAATGGAAAAATCACGGTCCAGAACGATCTTTGCCTGCCTCGCCATGGGTCTTCCTTTCTCCGTCGCCGGCTGTGGGAAATCAGCCTGGAACGACTGTATCTATCGGTAGCAATAGGAGTTATAGAGTATCGCCCACCAGCAGGGCCGCGGCGAACCACCCGCGCCGCCGCTGCCCTCGGACGCCTTCGAAAATTCTAGCGGAAAATCTATTGCATCGACACGTCCCCCTGGGTATGTTGAGTACATGGACATGCGGTTTGTTTTGCATGTCGCCCGTTGCAAGACCCTGGGGTCGACTGGACAATACAGTCGAAAAGGGTTATACTTGCGAGGGTACCGGTGGCAGTTTTCGTCGTGAGGGAGCGGTAGGACCTGCAACTTGCAGGCTTTTCTACGCATGGTGTCGGAGGGACACCTCTTCACGGCAACGTCACTGGAGGGAACTCGGTTTCGCCTCTCGCCGGGCGTAGCCAGTTCCGGTGGTTCTTTGCGAATGCCCACGAAGATTCGCTGGGAGTTCGCTAACTTCAGACAAACAAACGTGGTCGTCTCGTCGCCAAAGAGGCGACTGCGCAGTGTGCACGGTTACCGGCCGCGGGCGTCCGCGATACCGGGGACAAATGGGTCCGTGCATCCTGGGTGATGTACGTTTTGTTTGTAAAGCGTCTTTGTTCGCGGCGAACAAAGCAAACCTTTTAAGGAGGATGGAGCATGCGGAATCTGGTTATTGCAATGGCAGTTGTGGGGATGATGGCAGTCTCGAGCTACGGTCTGATCAATGTCTCGGTCACGGCGGACAGCACCACGCTCGCCATCGGTGCATCGACGACCGTTCGCGTGTGGGCACAGGGCACCGCCGCCGGTATGTTCTCGCTGGGCGGCAGCGTCAACGCCACTGGTACGGGCGGGTTGAGCGCCACCGGCGTAGTGGGTGCACCGAACGTCAGTGGCTGGGCTGTCGCGTTCGCCCCGACCTTCGGGTTCTCGCCCGTCAAGGGCGCCGCCGGCGTCAACGGCGGGTGGTCCAGTTTCGGCTCGGAGCAGACCAATTACTTGGCGTTCGACCCCACCTACGCGAAGGCGGGCCTGGTGGATCTGTTCGACTATACCGTCCAGGGCGTCTCCGCGGGCCAGGTCACCCTGACCTTCGCGGGTGCCTCGGTCGGCGGCTTCAAGCCGGCTGAGAACCGACAAGGAGGTCGCGATGGGGCAGGTTCTGCCGGTGACGATCACCATCCCCCCGATCCCGGAGCCGATGACGATGGTCTTGCTGGCCCTCGGCGGCTTGGTGGTGGCTCGCCGCCGCCGCTAGATCGCCTGCTGACGCGGTTCGATGGGTCCGAGCCGCGAAAGCATGAAGGAAATCAAAGGGTCGCGTCTCCTAGCGGGACGCGACCCTTCTTCTTTCGTACCCGGTAGGCCAGCGTCGCAGGTCTGTCGCGTTACCTCACAACACAAGATATTCCGGAAAGGACTGACAATGCGATACTTCATATGGCCACAGGGTGGGACTGGGGCTATGTCACCTTGACGTTTGTGCCTGCCATCGCGGGCGGTTACAAACCCGCGGAGTGCAATAAGAGCACTGCGATAGGCACGATCACCCCGGTAGCCCTCTGCGTTGTCCCCGAGCCGCTGACGCTGGCCCTGCTGGCCCTGGGCGGCCTGGGATTCGTCCGCCGCCGCTGAGTGCCCTTGGCAAGGCGGTTCCACTGCACGCGGTCCCGCCGGGTTCGATCAAAATCAGAGGGTCGCGGTCCATTGCCGACCGCGACCCCCTTGCTTGTATCGCTTTCGCCTGTCCGGACCGGGGGGCTCACCCCGCCGCCCGCGTGGCTGGCGCGGTGGTCGTCGGCTGCGATTGCCACTTCTCCAGCCCCGCCCGAACCGCATCGACCGTCGAGATCTCCATCATCAGTTTGGCTACGTCCGGCGCACCCCGCGGACCTTCTTTAGGAGGCCTTCCGCCTCCTGAGTCACCCGGGCCAGCTGGTAACGGACGTGCCAGTCGCGAACGGCGTAGGGGTTGTAGGGATTCTCAGGATCGACCGGGGCGCCCTCCTCCACCCGCGCCACCGCCGCCCACCGCTGCACGCACTGCTCGATGATCGAGGTGGCGATCTGGGCGGCCCGCTTCTTGTCCGCGTCGGTCAGGTCCGCGCTGGCCTGCAGCTGCGCCAGGATGTTGGCGTCCGGGTAGAACTCCGTCACCAGCGCGCCGGCACTGTCCGGATCGCTGTTGTAAAACTGCAGGCGGCCGTTCAGGATGTCCAGCCACGCCCCAACCACCTTCGGGGCCATGGCAGGCGCCTGGCTGCGGAACGTCCACCGCCTCGTAGATCACCTGCGCGACGGCCGCATAGCCTTCCTTCGCACCGGCCTTGGCCAGCTCCGTCACCGCCCGGTCCAGCAGATTGCCCTTGAGGTCGCTACGCATGTCGCGAATCGCCCGGGCCGCCCAGAACCGCACGGCTGGGTACTTGCTGCCCAGCGCCCCCAGAAGCATGTCCAGGCTGCTGGTCTGCTTGAGCCTGCCCCAGGACCTGGATCAGGCACAAGGCCACGCGGGCATCCTCGCTGCCCGACAGGTGGACCGGGAACGACGCAACGCACACGTCGGCGAATGCCACACGGAATGCGGCCGTGGCGCCCTGACCGGCGGCGTCAGCCAGCTGCTTCCGCGTGGCCTGCACGGCCTTGAGGTCATCAGCCTTGGCGGCCTCGGCCAGGGCCTGGACCCTCGCGTCCACCCACTGCCGCAGGGCCGCCTTGTCCTGCTCGCTGAGCGCATCGCGGCCTCGCAGCGCTGCCGCCGCGTCCCCCGCGGGCGCCGGAGCCGCTGGCGGGGGAGTCTGACCGGCCAGTCTCTGCGAAGTCACCAGGAGCAAGAGGATGCAAGCTGTTATTGTGGCATGAGTTATCCGCATCGATCATTCTCCGCAGCCAGCCGAGACAAACCACGTCCGGCCGGGTCGCTCGCAGCGTAGCAGTCGCCGGAAATGCTGTCAAGGATGCCGTGTTTGAAGCAATTGGAATGACAGGGGTTATGAACGATCTTGACCCCTCGCCTTTTCCGGCAGTAACATGTGGCGATGGCAGACCAAACGCCTGCAAACACTTCGGATGGCGGGCAGAAGCGGCCCATGCCGGTGCCCGAACCAGCCATACGCCGCCTGAGCCTGTACCTGCGGCAGCTCGAGGCCTTCCAGAGCAGCGGCCTTCTGACCGTGTCCAGCAAGCAGCTCGGCTGACCCCCTGGGCTTCACCGACGCCCAGGTCCGCAAGGACCTCGGGTACTTCGGACAGTTCGGCAAACCGGGCAAGGGGTACAGCGTCGCAAGCATGGTCGCCACGATCCGCAAGATCCTCGGGACCGACCGGATCTGGAACGTCGTCCTGGTCGGGGCCGGCAACCTCGGCACGGCCCTGGCCGGCTACCGCGGCTTCGCCCGCAAGGGCTTCAGCATCATCGCCGCCTTCGACAAGGACCCGCAACGGACCGGCCAGGTGCTCAGCGACGACCCCGTGCTGACGGTCCAGCCCATGGAGCAGCTGGCGGTAACGGTGCACGAGAAGGATGCCCGCCTGGCGATCCTGGCTGTACCCGCCGAGGCCGCCCAACAGGTAGCCGAGGACCTCGTCCGCGCCGGCATCCAGGGCGTGCTGAACTTCGCCCCGCTGACGCTGGCCCTGCCCAAGAGCGCCACGGCCAATGACGTCGACCTGGCTGTCGAGCTGGAGCAGCTGGCGTTTCACATCGGCACGCACGCTCCGGCGGGGCAGGAGTAAGGATCCATCTCACCACGCATACGCCTGCGGGGCCGGCCCGCCCGGACCTGGCCAGATCTCATCCAGCGTCTTGAGCGTTTCCTCGCCCAGTTTGATCTCCAGGCAGCGCATCGCCCCGGTCAGCTGCTGCATCGTCCGCGGGCCGATGATCGGGGCCGTTACAGCCGGGTTGTGGAGCAGCCATGCCAGCGCGACGTTGGCGCAGTCTTCCTTCAGGTCGCTGCAGAACTTCTCCCACCGCTGCAGACTGCTACGGTGCTTGTCGATCTGCTTCTTCATGCTGTCGCCGGCCCGGCGCACGCCTTCGCCGCCTCCGAGCACGCCGCCGAGCAACCCGCCAGCCAGCGGGCTCCACGGGATCACGCCCAGGCCCAAGGCCTGGCAGCACGGCAGGACCTCCAGTTCAACGGTGCGATTGGCGAGGTTGTAGACGCTCTGCTCGCTGACCAGCCCCAGGAAGTGGCGCTGGGCGGCCAGCATGTTCGCTGCCGCGATGTCCCAGCCGGCGAAGTTGCTGCTGCCGAAGTACAGGACCTTGCCCTGCTGGACGAGGGTCTCGAAGGCCTGGTAGATCTCGTCCCAGGGGGTCGTCCGCTCGACGTGGTGCATCTGGTACAGGTCGATGTGGTCGGTCTGCAGCCGGGCAAGGCTGTCCTCGCAAGCCTTGCGGATGTTGTAGGCCGACAGGCCCCGCTCGTTGACGCCGGGGCCCATGTTGCCGTAGACCTTCGTCGCCAGGACGATCGCCTCCCGCCGGCCGCCGCCTTGCGCGAGCCACCGGCCGACGATCTGCTCGGTGCTGCCCTTGGCGTCTTGTCCGCCGTAGACGTTGGCCGTGTCGAAGAAGTTGAAGCCCAGTTCCAGGGCCTTGTCCATGATGGCGAAGCTGTCAGGCTGCGTGGTGCGCGGCCCGAAGTTCATCGTGCCCAGGCAGAGCCTGCTGACCTTCAGGCCGGTCCGGCCGAGAGTGCGATATTCCATGACCTTTCCTTTCCGGTAGACAACGAGTTAAGCCGGGATTCCGCCGCGCAAGCAACTCCCCATTATAGACCGCCCGGGCGGGCCGCGTCCGACCGCAAGACCCTGGCGGGCAAAGGATGCCGTTTCGGCCGCGTGACAGCGAAGGCGGAATTCATGTCCCCATTGGCCTTCGCCGATGAGGCCGGATGGAGTTTCCGCGAACCACAACTTCGTGCCAGAAGCCTGCATTGGCGTCACAGGCATTTCCAGGTAGACTTTGTGGACGAAGCCCATCTCTCGAAACAGGCGAAACCGCAATGACTACGAATGCTGGATCAAAGGGGACACGGATCAAAGCAGCGGTTACGCTTGCGCTGATCACACCCGTGCTCACCGAGTCTGTTCTCAGCCAACATGGGACCGGCCGAGGTCTTAAGTCCGCTCGGGCTCTTGCTGCAGTTTTTCGGCTACGGCGTGCCGGTGCTGTTCGTCCGGGAGCTTGCCGCCCGGGCGCGAGCGGGACTGCCCGGCTTGTTCCTCATGGGACTGGCTTACTCGATATTCAACGAGGGCATTATCGCCAAGACCTTGTTTTTCGGCGGTGGAATGCACGCCTATGATGCGTTCTATTTCGCCGGGATCCGTGTCGTCTGGACGGTCATCATCTCCACGTGGCACGCCCTCCATGCGATGGTCTTCCCTATCGCCCTGGTCTCAGCGCTGTTTCCCACAGTACGCCAGGAACCCTGGCTCAGCATGCCCGCTGGCGTGACGCTGCTAGTGATCTGGGTGCCAGCGGCCGTCCTGGGGTTCACGAAGCTCAACGCGGAGTATGCCGACTGGCGATACTTCGCTGCCTTTGCGGCCACGATCGCCTTTCTGCTGTGGCTCGGCGCCAGTCTGCCGACCCGAACGCCCTTCTTTTCCAACGATGGTCCGGGACGCGCTGCCCAGGTGGGCTTCGGAATGGCGCTTTACCTGGTGCTGATTGTGGCTGTCTTCATCGCCGCTGACATGGGGGCGCCGTTCGCCATTGTGGTCATCTGGCCCTATGGCCTTGTTACCGCCCTCTACTTCTGGCTCCGCCGGAAGGGATGGACAACCTGCTTGCCCGTTGCCTTCATTGCCTTGGGTAACTATGGCTTCGGATCGTTCGTGAACATGCTTCTCCGTCTGGACGCCGATCCGAAGCGTGCGGACAAGATTGCCACACTGGCAATCCTCTCTGTCCTGTTCGCGGCGATCACCTGCTATGCTTTGAGAAGCAAGCCATTCAACGGATCACCCGGCAACATCCGATAAACAAGAGGTCTCCCATACAAGGAAATGGTGCATGAACACCCTGCTGGTGGTTTACGACAATGATTCCTACATTCACTGGCTGCCCCACGGGCTCAGCTACATCGCCGCGGTCCTGAAGCGGGCCGGCCACCAGGTCACCTTCTACAGCCAGGACCTACACCACTACCCCGACGAGCACCTGACGGGCGTGATCGACCAGGGCCGCTTCGACATGGTCGGCATCAACGCCATCTGCGGGTACTACCAGTATCGCAAGCTGCTGGGCCTGTCCAAGGCGATCCAGGCCGCAGAGCATCGGCCGTATTACGTGATCGGCGGGCACGGACCGGCGCCCGAGCCGGCCTTTTTCCTCCGCAAGACCGGGGCGGACGTGGCGGTAATCGGCGAGGGGGAAGAAACGGTGCTGGAGCTGCTCGATGCCCTGGGCGACCCCGCGAAGCTCGCGAAGGTCAAAGGCATCGCCTTCCGCGACGGCGACAACGTCACCGTCAACCCCCGACGACCGCTGATCGCCGACATCGATAGCATCCCGATGCCGGCGTACGAACTGCTGCCCATGGAGTACTACCGGCTGCTGCGCTTGCCGCACGCGGCGGCCAGCGACTTCGTGGTGCCGATCCTCTCGGGCCGCGGGTGCACGTTCCGGTGCAACTTCTGCTACCGGATGGACGAGGGCCACCGCACGCGCAGCCCCGAGGCGATCCTCGATGAGATCCGGTTGCTGCAGCGGGACTACCGCATCAACTACATCGCCTTCGACGACGAACTGCTCATGACCAGCGAGCAGCGGACCTGGCAGCTGTGCGAGGCGTTCGAGCGGTCGGGGCTGAAGTTCAAGTGGGAGTGCTGCGGCCGGCTCAACTTCGCCAAGCCGGACCTCTTGAAGATGATGAAGCGGACCGGGTGCGTGTTCATCAACTACGGGGTCGAGGCGCTGGACGACCAGATCCTGCGGAACATGAACAAGGCCCTGACGGTGGAGGTCACGGTTCGTGGCGTCGAGGCGACGCTGGCAGCTGGCATCAGCCCGGGCCTGAACGTGATCTTCGGCAACATCGGCGAGAACCGCCAGACGCTGTCCAAGGCCGTGGAGTTCCTGCTGAAGTACGACGACGGCGCGCAGCTGCGGACGATCCGGCCGGTCACGGCCTACCCGGGCACGCCGCTGTATTATTACGCAATTGAGAAGGGCCTGCTGAAAGACTGCGAGGACTTCTACGAGCGCAAGCACCTCAACAGCGACCTGGTGAGCGTGAACTTCACGGACATGACGGACGAGGAGTTCCACCGTAGCCTGCTGGAGGCCAACACGCGGCTGATCGAGCACCACTTCCGCAACAAGACCCGGCAGTTCATCGAGCAGGCGCGGGAGCTGTACCTGGGGAACAACACGGGGTTCCGGGGATTCAGGCAGTCGTAAGTCTTAGGAAATGAGGAATGTCCTGCTCTGTAGAAAACCCTCACGGTCTTGGTAGTCTAGGGCCATTTGCCGGCCTATCATCGGCATTATGAGTTGTACCAGCAAATCGCCCATCAACATCGTTCGCGAGGCCTTGGCGGTCGCCCGCAAGGCCCTGCCGGCCTATAGCCACCGCAACAGTCCCAAGACCTACACCCTCCACCAGCACTTTGCCGCCCTGGTGCTGATGACCTTCTTCAAGACCGACTATCGCGGCATCTGGCGATACCTGCAGGACCTGGCGGACCTGCGGCAGGCCATCGGCTACAAGGGCGTGCCGCACTGGACGACCCTGCAGAAGGCCCAGCGGCGGATCTTCTCACGGCCGCGCAGCCGCCGGCTGCTGGAGACTACCGTGCGACGCTACCAGGGCCGCCGCAAGAGGGTCCACCGTCTGGCGCTGGATTCCACGGGCTTTGACAGCCACCACGTCAGTTCCTACTTCGTGCGTCGCCGCACCCGCAGCGGGGGCCCCAAGCAGCCCATCATGTACCGGCACTATCCCACGCAGGGCCTGGCCGTCCACTGCGCCAACCACCTGGTTGTGGCCACCGAGGAAAGTCGCGGTCCGCATCCCGATGTGGCCGAGTTCGTGCCGCTCCTGGATGCGTCGGTGGCGTATCTGACCATCGACACGGTGCTGGCCGACGCCGGCTACGACAGCGAGGCCAACCATCGCTACGCCCGGGACACACACCACATCAGGTCTGTCATTCCTCCCCAGGTCGGTCGGCCCACGAGCAACCTGCCGACGGGCCGATGGCGTCGCCTGATGAAGCAGCGTCTGGACAAGCACTACTGCCAATACGGCCAACGCTGGCAGAGCGAAACCGTGCACTCCATGATCAAGCGCCTGCTGGGCTCCGCCCTGTCGGCCCGCAGTTACCACGCCCAGAACCGCCAGATGCGCCTGCGGGCCATCACCCACAACGTCCTGATTCTTTACGCCTCTGCAAGTTTTCTACAGAGCAGGAATGTCCTGAAAATGGCCGAAAACGGTGTCCCGAAAATGGTCCCGAAAATGGTCGCGCCGCCTTCTTCGCCCCGGCGCTCAGGACATGGTCTGTGGGCTGGGAAAGCGGGTGTGCTCATTATACTGGAAAGGAGTAGAGCTTGAGCAGGAACTCAGGCTCGATGTGATATGAACAGGAAAACTAGAGTTGTTCGGCCGCAGTTGATCGACGATATCCTTGTTAACCCGGGCATCGGTTTCACAACGTTCCAGCGGTTTAACGGGGATGCGCTCAATGAGGGAAAGAAGTGGACCGAGGGGTTCCCGATTGTCTATCAGCCCGATACCGGTTCGCGGGCGAACGTGAACCATCCGGCTACCTCGATTGCCTATCTTCGCGTCTATTGGCGTTACATACAGCCTGAAAAGGATGTTTACCGCTGGGATCTGGTTGATGAAGCCATGGCGGTTGCGAAGCGTCGCGGCCAAACGTTGATGCTTCGCGTTGGCCCGCACGGTACGCAGGGCAAGGCCGAGGATGTGCCTGACTGGTACCGGCAACTCGTCGGTGATGATCGGTCCTGGGTTACCGACGCATGGATGGACAGGAAATGGATGGTGGATAACCGCAGTCCGCTCTACGTTGAGCACTTCGGCAACTTCATCAGGGCGATGGGACAGCGTTATAACGGCCACCCGGATCTGGAAAGCGTCGACGTTGCCGTGGTCGGCGCCTGGGGGGAAAGCGAGGGGATTGACAGGTTGCCCGACGCGGCCATGAGCAGCCTGGTGGACGCTTACGTCGACATCTTCACGAGCACGCCCCTGTTGATGATGCTGTATGAGGGCAATTCCTGCCGCCATGCCCTGTCCAAGCGGGCCGTCGGCTACCGCGCCGATTGCCTGGGCGATATGCGAAAGCCCGATGACTATGAAGCGGACCACAAGTATTTCCAGCCCGGCGGCTGGTGCCACATGCTCGACTTGTATCCCCGGAGAATCATCAACGCCGGCATGCAGGATGCGTGGAAGAAACTCCGGTTTCCTTTGAGGTGTGTTGGGTGGTGCAGCACTGGCTCGACATGGGCTGGGACATCGACTACATCATTGATGAATCGCTCAAATGGCACATCTCATCGTTCAACGCCAAGAGCTCGCCGATCCCGCCGGTTCTTGAACCAAAGATCAACCGCTGGCTCAAGAAGATGGGGTATCGTCTGGCGGTGCGGCGTTTCACCTTCCCGGAGCAGGTCGCTCGCGGCGAGCTGTTTCCGTTTACGAGTTGGATCGAGAATCTGGGCGTTGCTCCGTGCTACAAGCCGTTCGAGTTTGCGATTCGCCTGAAGAGCCAGTCGGCATCGTTCGTCTTCAAGACATCGGCCCGGATCATGGACTGGCTGCCGGGTGACAGCGTTTTCGACAGCGCCATTCCCATCACGCCCAACGTACCGCCGGGGCAGTACGCGGTGCAGGTAGGAATTGTGGATCCGCGAACGAATGCCCCGGCGGTGAAGCTGGCAATGGCGGGCATTACCAGCGATGGCTGGTATTACATGGATCAGGTGATTGTCATGTAGGGGTCGCTTGTTCTCCAGGATGCCGTTCGGGACAGTCCCTATTCGTCTACGAAACACGAGGTACCCCGGGCAGGTCCAGGGGGGCATGGGTCAGAAGTTCTCCAGCCCGGACTCTGCGTCGTGGATCATGCGTCGCGCCGCCTCCGGGTCCGACGGAACCAGCACCGGTTTCAGGAAGGACTCATCCGGCAGCACGCGCCCCTCCACTTCCACGTGAATGATCAGTGTGCGATCCTGGGGCAGCTCCACCGGCTGCTCCGGAATCAGCGCGCGGCCATCGAAACGGGCTTTGATCGCAACCATCGAACACTTCGCTACAGCAGCATATGCACGGGATGGGCAGTCCTGAAAACTGGACTCCCAACCTGCCACCAACATCATACCAGCCCGAGCATCTGACTGCCAGTCAGCAGTCCCCCGCTGCGACGGGCGTTCGGAGCCCCGGCTTCAGCCGGTTTTGCAGCGAAATGAGAAATGTCCCCATGCCCTCCCTTCCCACTCATCCACGCTCTCCTCGAATCTAAGCACCGATGGCCAGGTCTGATCGGAACTCAAGCTCCATCTGCACTACCACCTGCTTCTGAAACCATCTCTTCAGCCAGTCTGCCCTTTGCTCTTGCTCTTGGGTTCTGCTCGCCACCAAGTGCAGGTCTATGATCTCCCTAAGGTTGGGCTTCATCTCCTCCTTGAGGTAACGAAGCAATGAGTCGCTGAATCCATACAAATGAGCAAACCCAGTCTCGGCGATGTACTTTGTGTAAACGTCCCTGCTGGGAGTACCCATACCGGCCGCAAGCGCCGCGTCCATGGCCCCCGCCATAACCCCGAGTCGTCGCTCAAACTGGCTATTCTTGAAACTCATTCTGTGTATCCGCAACTGCTGCCTCGCGACGACAACGGCTGCGACGGCAACCGTTGGTGTCAGAAGGCCTTTGAGGATCTCAACCCACGTCCCCAGATTGGCTTTACCCGAGAGAATAAGACCGAGCGTTATCTCTTGCATGCCCGTTCTCCTAGCAATCCGAGCGCCTCACAAACCGTTACAGTATCGCCAACCGCGCCGCCTTGTCGAGTTTGTTGTTGACCGTGCGGGCGGTGGCGTGGCCCCAGCCTAGGGGTCTGCCTTGCCATGTCGTCACGGTCCAGCCGGTGATGGTCGCGGGGACGGTATGGCCGCCGAGGTAGGCCTTGCCCTGCTCGTCCGATAATTCGAGTCGCTGAAAGGATGCGAAGGTGCCATCCCGCCGCATGGCCAGGGCGTAGGTTGGTTGCCAGGTCTTGCCGAAGCGTTGGGCGGCCTCGGGGAGGCCAACGGTCCGGCCTTGGTCGACCAGGGCCTGGAGCGAAGTCGGCAGGTCGGCTGGCAGGGCGGCGACCTGCTGCGTGCCGATGACAACGAAGCGGACCTCACTCCGCCACTCGCCCCAGTCCGACCAGGGGATTTCGGGCGGGGCCTCTGCGCGACGGTGGCGGGCGGTCGAGCGGTAACGGTCGCGACCCGAAGGCAGCGGCTCCTGGTCGGGGGAAGCATCGCCGCGGACCAGCCGGGCGGCAAAGGCGCCGGCGACGTGGTCGGTGTCGGGCCAGAGGCGATGACTGCCCTGGGGGGCGGGGTCGGGCGCCTGCCATGCGGCCAGTCGCGGCTCGGGGGACAGCGAGAAGTCGGGGTGGTCGGCGAGGAACTGGAGGATCTGGCCCTCGTTCTCGGCCCAGGAGAAGGTGCAGGTCGAGTAGATGAGTCGGCCGCCGGGCTTGAGCATGGCGGCTGCAGACTGACAGGATGCGGCGTTGCCGGGCCGCATTCAGGCCGACCATTTTCGGGTCGAAACACGACGATCTCTGCTTGCCGGCACCCACCAGGCTCTGTCCGGAACAGGGGACATCCGCCAGGACGGCGTCGAAGCCAGCGGGCATCAGGTCAGCCAGGTCTCGCGGGTCCAGGCTGGTGGTCACGAAGCGGCTGGCCCCCTGGCGGGCCAGGTTCAGGCGGATAGGCACGATGCGGCTGCGGATGGTCTCGTTGACCAGCAGGCCGCCGGATGGGCCAAGGCCTTCGAGGATGGCGGTGGCCTTGCCGCCGGGAGCGGCGCACAGGTCGCAGAATGACCTGGCCTGGCCGGGCATCGAGCAGGCTAACGGCCAGGAGGCTGCCGGCATCCTGGATGTAGTAGAGTCCCGCCCCAAAGGCGATCTGTCGGCCCGGGGGCACGTCGCCGACGGGCCAATAGCCCCAGCCGGGCAGCCACGGCACGGGTTCGACGGGAAAGCCAAGGGCGGCGGGCTCGACTCCGGCCAGCCTGTTCAGCCGGAGGGCTTTGGGCGCAGGGGTGCCAGCGCCTCGACCATGGCCTGCAGGCGGCCGCCCGGCAGGGCCAGCGGAGCCAGGGCCCCGGCAAGTTCCTCGACATCCACGCGAGCGGAAGCCATATCACCTCACGGGTCCGGCGAGCCTCTTTCTCGGGCGGCGCAAAGTCCAGGTGGAGCTTGTTGTTGAACCACGGAGGCACTGAGACACGGAGAAAGCCTTGATAGAACAAGTCAGCCTTGTCTCTCCCTGTTGTCCTCCGTGACTCTGTGTCGCCGTGGTGTCCTGCACGCCCGGACCCTCGGACACAACTCGGATCCCGGGCACGGCAACCGCTGTTGCCTGCCGCCGGTACAACAGGTTACCCTGCTGCTGCGACGCGGTCGACATTCGGTATAATGCTCCGGCTGACAGACGGCTGGCGACCGCCCATTGGAGAGGACTGCGAAAAATGCCGGAACAGGACAAACCGATACCGCCCAGCAAGGTGCTGATCGTCGACGACAACCCGCAGATGGTCGAGCTGCTCCAGGCATACCTGGAGGACCTGCCGCAGGTGACGGTCCTGGCGGCTGGCGACGGCGAGGAGGCCTTGCAGAAGGTCGCCGCCGAGCGGCCCGACCTGGTGCTGCTGGACATCATGATGCCGCGGATGAGCGGCTACGAGGTCTGCCGCAAGATGAAGGCCGACCCTGCGACGCAGATGATCCCGGTGATCATGGTGACGGCGCTGGACGAGCTGACGGACATCGAGCGCGGCGTGGAGGTGGGTTCAGACGACTACCTGGTCAAGCCGATCAAGAGGGTCGAACTGGTCAGCCGGGTCAGCACGCTGCTGCGCCTGCGGCACCTGCAGAACGAGCTGGAACGGACGTTGACGTACCTGGAGGAGCTCGAGCGGGCGCTGGGGCAGCCGAACAAGTAGGTGGCAGTCCGTTGCCCGTTGTCAGTTGTCAGTTGTCGGTGGGCAGCGATCTCGCCTCCCCGGAGCGAGTTTGCCCTGACTGGATCACTTGGGGCGCTGAGCTTGTGTCGTAACCTGGCGTAGCGGGAGGGAAACAACCTGCCGGCCGGCGCGACGGGCTTCCTCGGTCCGACGCTGCAGGTCGGCAAAGACGGCCTTGAGGTCGCCGTGGAAGGACTCGATATAGGCTTGTCCAGCCTTGCGGGCTTCTTCGACGACCGGATCATCCTTCATGGCAATCTCTAGCAAGTCTTCCGGGGTGCAGATCGTCGGTGGTCGCTGGCCTGCCGCACGGCAGACCTCAGATATTCTATCCCGCAGCGAAGCATTGGCCAGATGGCGGCAGTTCCAGGTCAGCAAGTAGTCCATGCCTGCCGTCGCCGCCACTGCGACATGCACGGCATCGCGCGCCGCGACAGCCGGCAACGCGGCCTCACCCAGAAGCGCTTCGGCCAGCCGCCGAGCTTCCGGGCTCTCCGGCAGGAGTGGAATCTCCTGCAAAACACCGAGGCGTTCGGCAGCCGCGGTCGGGTCGCCGGCAGGAGCCTCGACCAAGACCAGCTGTGACGTGAACAATCCATGGCGGTGACGTTCGTTCTCCCACCATTCCCGGGTAACCTGCTGGTGGGCGGCACGAACCAGGTCGCGGCTGGGCCAGGCTGTCAGATAACTGACGATCGTGGTTTCAATGTAGACGGTCGCCATGTGCGATTACCTCTAGGCCCGCCAGGGCACGACGGGAGTAAAGGCAGTCCACATTGATTCGCCGGCGCCAGCAAACGCCCCGAATCGACAACTCCCCCGGATCGACTGTTGCCGTCCGCGTGGTTGCCGATATGCTTTTGCAGGCAGCCGCACGCCGCACCCGCGGATGTGGCAGGAGCCGTCCTACAATAGGAGAGTCTCGAAGACGCACTTGCGATCCGAAACCCGGACTGGAGCGTACGTGATGCCAACGCAAATCGGTCGGACCCGTTTCCTGTCGGTGTTCATGTTACTTGTCTTGGCGGCCGCCCTTGGTGATTGGGCGAGAGCCCAGACCCCCTCGGCCTCTACCCAGCCCGTGCCGTCGGGATCGGTCTCGCTGGAGGCGTTCATGGCGCCGACCAGCCAGCCCGTCGAGCCCCTGCGGGTCCAGGCGCTGCTGGTCGATCGGCCGGACGAGCGGGTCGCCCTGATGAGCAACGGCATGCAGGTGATCCTGAAGCAGTACAAGGTCGCCCCGATCGTCGCAGTGCGGATGTACGTGCGGACGGGCAGCATCTACGAGGACCCGTTCCTGGGCGCGGGCCTCTCGCACCTGTTCGAGCACCTGCTGCACGGCGGGGCCACAACCACCCGCAGCGAGGAGCAGAGCCAGCAGCTGCTGCTGGACATCGGCGGCGACAGCAACGCCTACACCACCTACGATCACACCTGCTACTACATCAACACAGCCAGCAAGTACCTGGACAGAGCCGTGGACCTGCTGGGGGACTGGATCACGCGGCCACCTTCCCGGACGGGGCCTTCCAGCGGGAGCTGGGGGTGGTGCAGCGGGAGCTGGAGCGCTCGGTGGACGACCCACAGACGCCAGCTGCAGGAGATGACGATGCGGATCCTGTTCGCGGACCACCCGGCCCAGTTCCCGGTGATCGGCTACAAGCAGGACATCCAGTCGCTGACCAAGTCGGACGTGGTCAACTACTGGCGCGACCGCTACATCCCCGACAACGTCATCGTCAGCATCTGCGGAGACATCGACCTGGACGCCACCCAAGCCACGGTCCTGAAACACTTCGCGGACTTCCAGCGGAGGCCGCTCAACCGCGTCGTGCTGCCGGAGGCACCCGCGATCGTCTCGCCGCGAGGGGCCGCCAAGAAAATGGAACTCAACGCCGCGATCCTGGCGATGGCTGGCCCAGCATCCGCCTGAGCGACCCGGACCTGTACGCCATGGACCTGGCGAGCTTCCTCCTGACGGCTGGCCCGCACCCCGGCTGACCAGCGACCTGGTCTACCGGCAGCGGCTGGCGGTGGCCGTCAGCGGTTCGAGCTGGACGCCGGAGTGGGCCCGGGGTGTGTTCGACGTGCAGGTCCGCTGCCCGCCGGAGAACCTCGTGAAGATCCGCCAGGCGGTGCTGGGCGCCGTCAGTGCCCTGATGGATGAACCGGTCAGCACCGAGGAACTGGCCAAGGCGAAACGGCAGAAGACAGCCGAATACGTCCAGAGTTTGCAGAAGGTGGACAGCCTGGCGGGGATGATGGCCACGGACCTGATGTCCACGGGGGACCCGCATTTCTCGGCCAACTACGTGGACCAGATCCAGAAGGTCACCGCCCAGGATATCCAGCGGGTGGCCCGCAGGTACCTGGCGGCCAGCGGCCTGGTCAGTACGCTGGTGGCCCCGCGGCGCCGGCGGACCGACTGGCAGCAGGCGACTGAAACGAAGGGCCTGGGGCAGCCCGCGGATGGCCGTGAAACTGGACAACGGCCTGCGGGTGCTGCTGCAGGCCAACCCGGCCACGCCGACCGTGTCGGTCCAGCTCTACGCGATGGGCGGGCTGCTATCTGAGACGCCGCGGGACAACGGCATTTCGAACCTGATGGCTGAGGCGAGCCTCCGCGGCACGAAGAACCGCAGCGGCGAGCAGATCGCGGAGTTCTTCGACTCGATCGGGGCGGGCGTGGAGGCGGCTGGCGGGTCGAACACGTTCTACTACAAGGCCGAGATCCTCAAGGAGAGCCTGCAGGAGGCCCTGCCGGTCCTGGCGGACGTGGTGCTGGAGCCGTCGTTTGCAGCCGAGGCGATCGAGGAGGTCCGCAAGCCGATCCTGGACCAGATCCGCGCAGATCGATGAGAACTGGCGGAGCGAGTTGTTCCAGTACATCCGCCGGAAGTACTTCGGCGCCCATCCGTACGCGATGGACCCGATGGGGAAGATCGAGTCGGTCAACGGGCTGAGCGGTGACGACCTGCGGCGATTCCACGACAAGTACGTAACGGGCCCCAACTGCCTGCTGGCGATCTTCGGCGATATCGATCCGGGCCAGGTGGAACAGCAGGTGCGGCAGCTCTTCGGCAGGATGCCCGGCGCGAAGGCCCCGGCCATGGCCGGCGCGGTGCCGGGCGACGCCAACCAGGGCAAGTTGTTCATCAAGACGAAGTCGCCCGATCGTCAGGTGGCTGGCGTGGGGATCGCCTACCCGTCGGTGGGCTTTGCCGACGTGAAGGCCCGCTTTGCGATGACGGTGCTGGATACGATCGTCTCGGGGTACGAGATGCCGTCGGGCTGGCTGCACGAGGCCCTTCGCGGCGGGACGAACAAGTACGTCTACGAGGTCCACGCGACGAACTGGACGGGCTTGGCGGGCGGCTTCTTCCCGATCTACGCGGGCACCCAGCCGGAGCAGGTCAACAAGGTCATCTCGATCATCCTGGACCTGATGGGCAAGGCCCAGCGGGGCGAGTTCACCGCGGAGGAACTGCAACAGGCCAAGGGCGTGATCCTGACCACGCAGGCTGCTCGACCGCCAGACCAACAGCGAGCGGGCGGCGATGGCGGCCCTGGACGAGCTGTACGGGCTGGGCTACGACTTCTCCGACAAACTGCCGGAGATCATGGACTCCGTCAAGATGGCTGACGTGCAGGCGGTCGGCAAGCGGTTCCTGAACGAGCCGGTCATCGTCGTGGTCACGCCGGAGGCCAACGGCGTGCAGGTACCCGGTTACCCGCCGGTGATCGAGGCAGTCCAAACCCAACCGGCCCAGAGCCAGCCGGCGGGGAAGGCACGACCGGCACCGGCGCTGTAAATGACTTTGCCGCAGGCCTGCAGCGGCCCTAGCTATGGAGTGCGGCGGCTGTGACGCCGCTTTGGATTGTCGTATTCATCCGCCGACAGATTCGCTGCTATGGCGCCGAAGTGAAAGCGGTGTCGCTGCCACCGCACTCCACAGGCCCGCCGAGCCGCCATCACCCGATTGCCAAGACCCAGCCGCCGCTATATGCTCCGCCGTGCAGATGCGGGCACAGGCACGGCAAGCACTCAGGAGCACGCTATGGAGTGGCAAGTACCGGATAGCGAGCGGACGTACCTGCGGGAACTGGCGAAGAAGCAGGCGGAGTACGCCGCCCTGCCCGATCATGGACCAGCGGCAGGAAGATGTGGTACGCCCTCAACGACGCCCAGCCCGGGGCGCGGCCGCCGGTGATCGTCGAGCCCTGGACCTTCGACCGCGACTTCATGCCCGAGAGCGTCTTTCGCTGCACCAGCCGGGACGGGCGGGCCATCGAGCGGCAGCTGCTGCGGAACATCCGCAACCACGAGCTGTTGGACGATGACAAGGTGATGCCCGACACCTTCGACATCGGCTGGTTCGTGAATGTCGACGAGTTCGGCGTCAAGATCGAACGCCGGACCGATCAAGGATGCCCAGGGCGTACCGAGCGGCTACGAGTGGACCCACCCGATCAAGGACCTAAAGCGCGACCTTCCGATGCTCAAGCCAGCGGCCTGCAGCGTGGACGTGGAACGGACGCTCGCGCTACAAGGCCTTCCTGGAGGACCTGTTTGCGGGGGCGCTGCCGGTCTGCATTCGCACGGGCACGTACGGCGCGACGATGCTGACCGCACCGGGTCATCGAGCTGATGGGCATGGAGGCGTTCTTCATGTCCATGTACGACTGCCCCGACCAGATGCACCAATTGATGGCGTACCTCCGCGACAACGCCCTGCGGGTCATGCGCTGGGCCGAAGGCCAGCAACTGCTCCGCGTGAACAACACCAACCAGGTCAGTTTCGGGTCGAGCTTCAACTTCACCACCCGTCTGCCCGCGCCGGGCTACAAGGCGCCGATCGCGAGGCTCTGCGACATGTGGGGGTCGATCAACAGCCAGGAGACGGTCGGCGTCTCGCCAGCCATGTACCACGAGTTCGTCTTCCCCTACTATCGCGACGTGGTCGAGCCGATGGGGCTGCTGTACTACGGCTGCTGCGAGCCGGCCCACCCGTTCTGGGAGGACATCCGCCGCCTGCCGCACCTCAAGAAGGTCTCGATCTCCCGCTGGTGCAACGAAGAGATGATGGGCGAAGCCCTCCGCGGCACCGACATCGTCTACTCGCGAAAGCCCGACCCGAACTTCCTGAGCGTGGACAAGACGCTCAACGAAGAGGGCTGGGCCGCACACATCCGCGAGACGCTGGAGGCTACCCGCGGGGTGTTGGTCGAGTTCATCGTCCGCGACGTCTACACCGTCCACGGCAACCTGAACAACCCGCGCCGGTGCGTCGAGATCGCGCGGCGGGAGATCGACAGGCACTGGCATGGGTAACGGCAGTGCTGAGTGCTGAGTGCTGAGTCCTGAGTGCTGAGTCCTGAGTGCTGAGTGCTGAGTGCGGGTGCCATGGTCCTGCGCCGTTGCAGGACCATGCAGCCCTCACCAAGGATCGTGATCGTGGCCTGGCAGGAAGAGGATGACGACCTGGACGAGACCGAGGATCCCGACGAGTCCGACCAGGACGACGAGGACGATCCGTCGGACGTTGTCACCTGTCCCCGCTGCGGCCGGGAGGTCTACGAGCACGCGGACCGCTGCCCGCATTGCGGGGAGTATGTCACCCCCGGCACGGCCTCCAGCCGCCCCTGGTGGGTGATTGTAGCGGCGATCCTGACCCTGCTGGCTATATTGCTCTGGCTGGTATTCTGATGGCTGAACCGCCGGCCTACTCCTGCTGCCGCGTCCAAACCATCGCGCGTTGCAGGAGTGCCTTCACGAACGCATCCTTACCCTCGATGTACTCGGCGATGCCGCGGGTGTTCTCAGCCGCCAGCCGATGCTTGATCTGCGCGTACGCAGCCGCCTCGTACGGATGAGTCCGCAGGTAGTCGCGGAAGGCCAGTTTCTCGGCGATCTCGTGATGGGCGACCTGCATGACGTGCGCCTGGTGGGTCCGCAGGCCATCCGTGTCCTTGCTGAAGTAGAACCGCCCGGACGTGCCGAAGGCGTCCAGGCACTCGCCTCGGCGCGGTAGCCCAGACCGATCATGGCGGCATCAAACGTGGAAACCCGGTTGATGTCTCGGATGACCACGAGGATGTCGATGATAGGTTTGGCAGCCAGGCCCGGCACAGCCGTGCTGCCGATGTGATGGATCTCTACCAGGTCCGGCCCGAAGACGCTGCGGAGTCGGGCGGCCTCGGCCTCATACAGGCCCAGCCACCGCTCATCGTACGGCACGATCTCGATTCGCCTGGACATGGCGGCTGCTCCCGGTGTTGGCCGGCCCACTCAGTGTCCATCGTGTCTCAGCAACGCTTCCAACAACTGCACGATATCCCGCCGGGCCTGGTGCGACCTGCGCTGGACAACAGCCTGTCAGCTCCCCTTCCGGGCCTCGATGTAAGCAGCCGGGATGGTCAACGTCAATCCTCCCTGCCGCTTCGCCAGGCGGTTGAGGTTCTCCTCCAGGCGGACGAAGACAGCCACCTGCTCCTGTTCGCTCACCACCTTGCGCCAGGCGGGCAGGAACGCCACCCGGATGGCCCAATGCCGCAACAGGGCGCTGCCGTCGAGGAACCGCATGGGCAGCGATGCCTCACGCACCGTACAAACCCGCAGGCCGGCGCCCGTCAGCAATTGGCCAGTCTGCTCGACGGTCGTGCGGTGCCGCACGTGCCGGTCCAACGCCTCGATCCACTCGGACCGGCCCATGTCCAGCAGAGTCCGCCGGTAGACCTCGTAGAACTCCTGCATGTGGCCCTGAAGGTTCGTCGTCAGCACGATGCGGGCGCCGGCCTTCATGACGCGCTCACACTCCCGCAGCGAGGCAGCCGGGTCGGCGAAGTTGTTGATCCCGAGGTTGGAGACGACCAGATCGAACAGCCCCTCTCCAAAAGGCATCCGCGCCGCATCGCCGATCGCCAGGTACACGTTGCTCGTGCGCCACAGGCGGGCCTTGATCCGCGCGCAGGGCCGCGGCATGCCATTGGTCCAGGCCGTAAACCGTGCAGGAAGGCCCCAGCCGCTGCGCAGTTCGAACAGCGGAAACCCCGTCCCGCAGCCAACATCGAGGACGCGCATGCCGGCCCGCATCGGCACGTGTTCCAGCAGCATCAACCCGAACATCGCCGACCAGACCGACACCTCGTCGAAGACGTGGATGGAGTAGGGGTCCTCCCAATCAAAACCCGTTCGCAGGTACTCAGCTGCCATGGGTGCATTCCTCCAGAAGCGATCTTGCCAGCCGCGTTTGCCCATTCTATTGATACAGCCCCTCCAACACCTGGCTGTGGATCGCATTGCACAGCAGGTCCGTGCTGTCGCTGAACTGGTCGATGCCGCCGATCCGCGTCCGCTTCGCGATGGCCTGCACCGCCGGGTCGGTGATCCGGCTGATGAGCGCGTCGGCGAACCGGTCGCCCCAGATGATCTGGAAGGGCCGGCCGTGGAACTGCGACGCCTTGGCTGGGATCGCCTCGGTCAGGCCGAGTGCATTGTGCTGCTCGGCCAGAATCTCGTAGGCCCGGCACAGGGGCTTCTCCCGCTCCTGCCAGCAGGAGGCCGTCTGCGCCTGACGAAGGATGGGAATCAGCGTCGCCGCGATGGGCAACCTCGCGAAATGTGTGCCGAACCACTTCGGGTACGGGGCGTACCGCCGGGCCATCAGGAAGCATAGCATCATCATGTCGCGGACCAGCCGGCTGCCAATCAGGGCTGAGCCCACCTCGTCCCCGACCTCGCCGGCCCGGCCCATCAGAATGCTCTTCCTGGCCGATCCGGCGCCAACCGGCCGCCAGCATGTACAGCCACACGTCGTGCGGGTACCACGCCAGCCTGTCCACGGACCTGCTCCAGCCCCAGGTCGTCGCGATAGACCGCCCCGCTTACGACCGTCAGCAGCTTCTGCTGCGACAGGCTCAGCCAGATAGCCGGGCAGAGCGGCACGCACGGCTGCCAGCCAAGGTAGCCCTTGAGCCACGGCCCCAGCCTCCAGCAGCTCGATCATGTGGTCGACGAGGCCCTTCTCGACCGGCCGCGGCAGCCGCACGCCGTTGTCCTCGGGGTTCGGGCTGCCGAAGTTCGTCGGGTAGCCGCCGTAGGAGAGAGGCAGCTGCTCGCGCAGGGACCGGTCCAGCGGATCCCGGCAGGCCATCTGCCGCGGGTCGAGAAACAGCATCACCCGCGGGCCATAGTGATGGTCCGCCGAGCGCGGGGTGTCGCAGCCGATCACCTCCGAGCCGCAGCCGACCAGGGCGGCGGTGTAACGCAGCCTGCGGCAGCGACCTGGCGATGATCGGCCGGACGGCGTCGTGAAAGAACCCTCGGCACAGTTCCAGCCCGGGGATGAATGCACTCATGCCTGCTTCCTTGCTTGCTATGGACGTTGTGGCAACGAGTCCGCATGATACAGGCAGATCCCGGAGATGAACATGGACCCGCGCCTGCACAACGGTCTGGAGAAGTGGCTGGGCCAGCCGCTGACGGCCTTCCCGTCCAGCGGCATCCGCCTGGTCGAGTCCGCCGCCCGCAGCGAACCACACAACCAGTTCCTGGCGGTTCGCCTGCCGGACTGTCCCGGCGTATTGGCCACAGGGACCGCGCGGGCCTTGCACGCCGTCGAGCCTGTCATCGCGCGCATGGACCCACTCGAACTACTTTCGCCGCTGGGCATAGCGGAGATCCGCCGCGCGCTCGCCCTGCCTGCGACGGAGCCCATCAACCACTACCTGAGTCTACACGCTGGCTGACGAAGCGCATCTGCTGCGGCCCGCTCTCTCGCACCCGGTCCGCCCGCTGTGGCGCCGGGACATCCCTCCGGCGATGCTCGAGCAGCGCATGCGGGAGCGGCGCTGCACGGACGGCGACGACTTCATTTGGGGCTTCGGCTGCTGCGATGGCGGTACGCTGATCTCCTACGCCGCGCTGATGTGGTCCGGCCTTGACAGCGCGGCCATGGACGTTGAGACCCAGCCATCGCACCAGGGCAAAGGCTACGCCTCCTGTGCCGTGCACGCCGCCACGGTTCACGCCCTCCGCATGAACGCACTGGTGTTCTACGGGGCGGAAGTCACCAATGTCCCGTCCCTGCGGATCGCCCGACGGCTGGGCTTCGTGTTCGCCTACGAGAGCCTGCTGGCGTAAGGGACGCCCCGGGATCTTGCCCCCGGCACGGGACAGGTCGCCGAGAATGACATTTCAATGCCAGCATTGTCACCGCCCGCCATCCAGGTTGACGGCCTGTTGACACAGCAGGACATCTGTCTGTAGTGTAATAGCATCGTGTTGCAGCAGTCGCCGACAGCACTGTCTTGGCCGATCGGCGTTTTACTGTTCACGTTCTCAGATTGGATCCTCGTCGACGAGGTCACGACATGACCACCGCTACGCTAACTCGCAGGAAGACGGAGACCATCTGTTTCGATCCGTTTCCGCAAGAGCCGCTCATGCGGTTCATCGACCCTTCACCGTATCACCCAAGTCCAACCGGACTGGAAACGCCAATTCGCTATTGACGAATCCTGTGTGTTTGGGGATTCGTGGTCGTTCCTATTCTCTTATTCAATCTCATTCCCCCTCCGTTCGGCATCGGACGCCTGACAGGCAAAGGAAGCGTTGCGAGAGATCTGGGGTTCATTGTGTCGGGACTATCCGCCCTTACCATGCTGCCGCTGCTTGTGGTTGCAAGGGGGCGAGTCGGCCTCTTGATTGAGCGACTGATGCAGGCCGACATCGTAGGAAAGAGAGTGAAGCTTAACGACAAGGGTTGGGCATCAGGTTGGTTTCTACGCGGGCTTGAGCAAATGACGCGACTGGACCGGAGAGGTTGGTGGGTTTTCTGGATAACGGTCCTGCTTGCGTTCAACCTCGTGCCCTGCATGTATTCTTTAGCGTATGGGAGCCCATATTGGTCTCGGTTGCCAAATACGGTGGTAGTCTGCGGGTATCTATTCCCACAACGCCCGAGCATAGCCGGCTTGTGGGGCACCTGCGTCGTGGGACCGGGCTTCGCGTACTTGGCCTTGCTTGCAGTGCGCATATTTGCCACGTTTGCATGCGTCTGCAAGATGATTGCCGAGGATCCATTGTTACGTATCGCGCCAACGCATCCCGATGCCGCGGGGGGACTGCTCCCCATTGGCCGCGTCGCGTTGTTCCTGTCGACCTTCATCTTCCTTGTTGGGGTACAGATAGCCGTTATGCCGCTGAACAACTACGTCATCGCTGTCGCCTCCGGCGGGGCGGTAACGGCAGCTCGTGTAGTCGACCCCGGGCTACTTGAGTTGATTTTGGCCTACTTGGTTCTCGGGGCGATTCTGTTCGTGGTCCCTCTTTATCCTCTGAGACGCGTTATGGTGGAGAAGAGGACACAGTACCTCCTGGAAGCGGAACGTCGTTACACGGAACTTTACCGAGGGAACCAGGCACATTTGCGAGAGCAACCATTTGCTGAGACAAGCGCTCAAGCCGAAATAACGCAGGCAGGGCTCATCGAGGCCGCCAACCGGATGGGAAGCTGGCCTGTTGACCGGCGAACGCTGCTCCACGTCATCACGCTCGTCGGCGCCCCCATGATCGGGCCGGTGGTGCACGGGATGTCCAAGATGCCGTCGTGGATCTGGTCTTATCTTACTGGCACATGACGTCACCACCAGCAAGAAGAGCGGCAACCGGCAGGAGGCATGGGCCTGCAACGGTGCAGGACCATGGCACCCAAAATCGGGAGGGACCATACGTTACACAACAACTGAGACCGCTCTAACCTGGCCGCACCGAACGATGCCTCATCCCGTTCTACAACCCCAGGACCATCCGCAGGGCGTTGTCGACGGCGGCCATCAGAATGGTCCGGCACGCGGCCGGCCAGATCGCCGAGGAGCGAACGATCGATCGTCAGGATCTCGGTCAGGCGCAAGACTGAGTCCTTCGCCAAGCCGGTCTCTGATTGCCTCAGGAGCAAGTTTCCCGGCAACCGCACGAGTCGAAGGTTTGACGACAGGCTACAGACGATCACGGTGGTCAGCCGACTGGCATTGAATTGATCCGCCTGGATCACAAGCGCCGGGCGCATATAGCCTGGCCCTGAACCCATGGGCTCCGGCAGGGTTACCCAGTAGATCTCCCCTCGCTGCATCTACCAGTCTTCTTTCGCCAGCCGCCGAGCCTGGTATGCCATCATGACAGGATCCACACGGAAGGCCTCCTCGCCAATCTCGTCGATGGCGCGGTTGATCTCCTCCGTCAGGTTTGCCCGTTCCTGCTGCCGGATGTACTCCCGAAGCGCCGCCACGTAGAGTTCACTCCGGGAAAGCCCCTTCTTTCGGGCCAGGTCCTCGGCCTTGGAGAACACATCATCCGGAAGACCGATCGCTGTTTTCATATAAGCAGTATAACTTGGTATAACCAGCAAGGCAAGTTTCCCCCCAAAGCTGCTATGCACCAAGAGCTTTCGGTTGATCGCGCCCGCCAACATACGGCCTTGGTCACATGGCCATGACAGGACTTGTTCTACGTCACGCAACGGCTACAATAGTCGTTTCACTGCGGTAGGCGGCAATCACCCACGACTGTCGCCGAAGAAGGTACCAGAGCCGACGGAGGAGCGAATGCCTAGTTATAAGATCGACGATATCAGAAACATCACCCTGGTCGGTCATGCCTCCAGCGGCAAGACCACTCTCGCGGACACGATCCTGTTTGTCGCCGGCGCCACCAACCGCAAGGGCAGCGTCAACGACAAGTCCAGCCTCTTCGACTTCGAGGAAGAGGAGAAGGAACGCGGCTACTCCGTCGATTCCGCCATCGGCTTTGCCGCTCACAAGGGCAAGACCATCAACATCATCGATACCCCGGGCGCCCCGGACTTCACCGGCACGGCCATCGCCTCCCTGTCCGCGGCCGAGACTGCCGTCTGCGTGATCAGCGCCTCCGAAGGCATCGGCGTGAATACCCGCCGCATGATGCAGTACGCGGCTGACTACGGCGTGGCCCGGGCGATCGTGATCACCCACATCGACGCCGAGAACGTCGAGGTCGAGGCCCTGCTGAACACCCTGCGGGAGATGTACGGCACGGCGGTGGTGCCGATGAACCTTCCGGCCGGCGGCGGCAAGAAGGTCATCGACTGCCTCCGCAACACCTCGGGCGACGCGGACTTCGAGGACGTCGCCGACGTGCACTCGAAGCTGGTCGACGCGGTGGTCGAGACCGACGAGAAGTTGATGGAGGAGTACCTCGAGGCCGGCGAGATCTCGCAGGAGAAGCTGCTGCCGGCGGTCTCCAAGGCGATCGCCCTGGGCAAGCTGGTCCCGGTGCTGTTCACGGCAACGAAGGCGGAAGTCGGCGTCAGCGAATTCCTCGACGCGGTCGCCGAATTCATGCCCTCGCCGGTCAGCGGCCTGCGTCGCAAACTCGTCACCGAAAAGGGCGAGGAGGAGATCAAGCCCGATCCGGCCGGCCCGTTCATCGCCCAGGTCTTCAAGGTCTGGATCGAACCCAAGAGCAACATCAAGTACTCGTTCTTCCGCGTCCACAGCGGCAGCGCAGCCGCCGAAGTGGCCGCCCTCGTCGATGACGAGCGCAAGGGGCAGCGTCTCGGCCACATCCTGAAGTTCCAGGGTGCCGACCACGCGGATGTCGACCAGGCCGTCGCCGGCGACATCCTCGGCATTGCCAAGCTCGACCTGCACATCGGCCAGATCCTGCACACCGGCACGCCGGGCCGTGTAGCCCTGCCGAAGTTCCCAAGCCCGATGAACAGCGTGGCTGTCGAGCCCAAGGCTCGCGGCGACGAGGTCAAGATCAACGAGGTCCTTGGCAAACTCGCCGACATGGACCCCTGCTTCAAGACCAGCCGCGAGCAGCAGACCGGCGAAATGCTCGTCAGCGGCATGGGCGACCTGCACCTGCGCGTGATGCTGTCCCGCATGGCCCGCTTCAGCAAGGTCGAGGTCAACACCAAGCCGCCCAAGATCCCCTACCGCGAGACCATCACCGCCAAGGCCGACGGCCACTACCGCCACAAGAAGCAGACCGGCGGCTCCGGCCAGTTCGGCGAGGTCTACCTGACCGTCGAGCCGATCGCCCGCGGCAGCGATCCTTCCCTGGAGTGGGACTGGGCCATCTTCGGCGGGACGATCCCCAGCCAGTACGAACCGGCCGTCCGCAAGGGCGTCGACGACCTGCTCCGCGTGGGCGCCATCGCCGGCTACCCGCTGCAGGACTTGAAAGTGAGCGTTACCGACGGCAAGCACCACCCGGTGGACTCGAAGGAAGTCGCCTTCCGCATCGCCGGCAAGCTGGCTCTGCGTGACGCCGTCTCCAAGGCCAGACCCATCATCCTCGAGCCGATCGTCAAGATCGAGGTCACCTGCCCGATCGACAAGGTCGGCGACATCACCGGCGACCTGGCCAGCCGTCGCGGCCGACCCCAAGGACAGGAGACCCTCCCGGGCAACATGTCCCTGATCGAGGCGACCGTGCCGCTGTCGGAGATCAGCGATTACAGCGGCCGGTTGAGCAGCCTGACCGGCGGCCGAGGCTCGTACATCATCGAATTCAGCCACTTCGACCCGGTCCCGCCGCAGATCCAGCAGGGCCTGGTCGAGAAGTTCAAGCCAAAGGAGGAGGAGTAGACGGCAGGACGCAGTGCTGAGTACTGAGTCCTGAGTACTGAGTACTGAGTGGCGAGTGGTGAGTGAATAGGCCGTTGCGGCACCAGCGGCGAAGTTATCTTGACTGAACCAGAGCCCGGCAGGAGACCCTCGCTGGGTTCTTTCTATCGACAAGCGGCGCAAGTCCGGGTTGTGTGCCACTGGCAGCTTGTCTGCGCCAGTGCCGCCGTTCTCTCCTGCTCCCCTCTCTACTGCTCTACTCTCTCGCCGCGCAGCGGCGCTGGCCGCGACTGGAACGCCAGCAGCCCGCTGGGCACGTATCGGACCGGGACCTCAGGCAGCCGCGCGGCCAGCACCTCCGCCTGGCGCCGGACGCCGGGATTCTCGCTGGCGCTGTGCAGCGTCTGGATGACAGCCAGTCCCTGCTCCAGCGCCTCCGATCACCAGTTGCTCGGTCATCTCGCCGATGATGACCGCCTCGGCCCCCATCTGCTTCGCGGCCTGCGGGATGTGCCACTGGTTCGCGCCAAAGCCGCCGATCAGGAATGCGAACCGGCTGACCCGCTGCCAAGGGTTGCCCCAGATCCGGCAGCCTGGCATCCCCAGACCGTGCTCGATGCGACTCGTGAGGCTCCGCACGGACATCGGCGAGGGTAGTTCCCGCACCGAGAAGAACCGCTGCCGGCCGATTTCGCGCATCCCCTGGATCGGCAGCACCGCCACCGCCTGGTCGGCGATACCGTCACCCGGCAGGAACGTCCCAGTTCGAGTGGCTGCGGTAGACCACGATCCCGTGCTGTTCGAGCAGATTCCGCCTCGCACAATTCGAGAAGATCTCCTTTCTGCCCGGCCCTTCGTACCACGGGCTCTTCTGCTCCGGCAGCCACGGCGTCTCGTGGCAGAGGATGAAGTTCAACCCCTGCTGAACGCACGTCCCGATGGACCGCAGGTCGACACTCCACATGCAGCCGACGCCGGTGACCTGCTGCCTCTGATCGCCAAAGAGGAAGCCCCGTTCGTCACGCCGGATGCCGCTGTTGAGCGGTGCGATCCCCTCGAAGACTTTCGCTACTTGTCGCGCTGTGTGCATGGCCTTCCATCACCTCATCTTGCCGAGTATCTCTTGGACTGCGTGGTACGCCGACTTGGGCCTCAGCTCCCTGTCCAGCAGCAGCGCATCCCCGTAACCTGGCGACGAATGCGGTATCCACGAGTGGCCGTCATCCAGCCCCCACGTCTGAATGGATCGCATCGCCCCTGTCTCCACGAACATCTTCAGCAGGCTCGCATAGGCGTCCGCCTGGCGGGCCTGGTCCTCCTGCGTAGCCGGCACCTTCACGCGGAGATCCAGCTCCGTGACCCACACCTCCAGCCCCAAGTCGTGGAACCTCTTGATGTTCGCCCGTATGTCCCCGAGCGCAGGATACTTTCCGACCTCCCAGTGGCACTGAAAGCCCACCGCATCAATCGGCACGCCGCGCTGCTTCATCCCCTTGACCAGGTCGTAGACGGCGTCGGCCTTCTTGCCGCCGCCCTCCATCGCGTAGTCGTTGTAGACCAGCTTCGCCTTCGGATCGACCTCGTGCGCCTTGCGGAACGCCAGGTCGATGTAGTCCTCGCCGACGTTGTCCCGCCAGTACGTCTTGCGGAGCGTGCCGTCTTTCTCGATCGCCTCGTTGACCACGTCCCAGGCGTACACCCGGCCGCGGTATCGGCCGACCACGGCTTCGATGTGGGCGAGCATGAGATCACGGCACTCCTCCCGGGAGCGGCTTGCCTCCGTCACCCACTTGGGCACCTGCTCGTGCCATACCAGTGTGTGCCCGTGCACCTTGATGCCATGTTTGGCCGCGAATGCCACCAGGTTGTCCGCGTTCGTCCAATTCCATTTGTCCGGGCCCGGGCGAAGCGGCCCGAACTTCATGTCGTTCTCCGGGGTGATCACGCTGCACTCGCGGGCCACCGCCCGGGCGTACGGCGATTCGGGCTCGGCCAGCAGCCTGCCGACAGCCGCCACCCCGAACAGCATCTCATGCCTTTCCATAAGGACCTTCAAGGGCACGCCCTCCGGCTGACTCGCGGTGGACCGCACCGCGGGAGCGGTCGCGGGTGCATCAGCCGCCAGTGCCAAGCCTGCACTCAACGCGCCTAGCAACGACGCCCACGCCAGCATCCGTACGCTCATGATGTGCTCCTCGTCCAGACCCGTCGAAGCAAAGTCATCGCCAGCATTGTAGCCGATCGGAGCCAGCCGCGAACAATAGCGCACGAAAAAGGCACGGCATACGTTTCCATGTGCCGCGCCATCTCCAGTGTGTCCTGTTGCCCTGCCCGCTACCGGAGCCGCCGCCGGAACACTGCGATCCCACCCATCGCCAGCAGCGCCAGGGTAGCCGGGTCGGGGACGTAGCTCAACTGCACTCCCTTGATGTAGGTCTGGTCGGCCGGATTGACTGTCACCGGGGCAGGCCCCTTGGTAAAGGGGATGTCAGCCAGCGGCCCCTGAACGTGCGCATCCGTAAACTCGATGTGCATATGGTACACGCCGTCCGGCAAGGGCAGATTGGCCTCGCTGAGGCAGTCCCACGTCACGGTGATCGGATTGGCGTAGCTGGTGGCGGTGGCGGTGCTTACGCCGTCGACATACGTATCGCCGGTGTTGCTGGTGCCATCCGTTCCTCCCCGGGCAACGTTCCACGTGGACAGGTACCGGGATCTGCCAAACGGCGCGACGCCCGTGGACCACGCGGCCTCTTTGCGAAGGGTTCTCGATGAAGGCCCCGGCCGGATCGGTCACCCACACAGCGTCGATGTGGTTGGGGGCGTACGTTCCGCCCGGCGAAAACAGACTGAACGTCAACGTGGCGGTGCCGTTTGTCTGAGCTTGGGCAGTCTGGGCAGGGACACCAACGATAAACGCGAGAGCACAAACGGCAAGACAACGCATGTCGTTCTCTCCCTCCAGAGAGCATCGGAAGGTCCTCAGCAAGACCAGAACCGTACGCTATTGTACCACAGGACCGGCCGGGATCAACGACAGAGTGCGCCATGCCTTTCCGACAGTCGTTACCGCTTACCCGACCCGGCCGGGCTCGACGTGACCGGACCCGAACCGGCGAACCCGGCCGGTTGCGAGGCTGTGCTCCACAACCCCGGCGGCAGATCCGTCGGCGGCATTTGCGGCCTCTGGACGAACAGGCGGTCGAAACCGGGCGTCCGGTACCAGCGGCTGTCGTCGGGCGTTGTCCCTACCACCATCATGACCTCGAGCCCCGCCCCGCGCGGCATGAGCTTGAGGCCATCCAGCCCCAGCACGCTCAGGGCAGTGGCCCACAGGCCGGCCGAGGTGGCATCGGGACCGACCACCGTGACCGAAGGGGCGTTGTCGCAGGTCTGACCACTGCGGGGATCGACAATATGACTGTGCCGCCGGCCATCAATCACGACGAACCGCTCGTAGTCGCCGCTGGTGCAGACCGCGCCGCCTTCGATGGCCACAACCGCCATCCGACTCTCTGGGTTGTCGCTGAAGGGATTGCGGACGCTAACGTGCCAGGGTCCGCCGCCGCGCGGCGCCCCACGCAGCGAATGTCCCCACCGACGTTGACCATCCCCCCAATTACGCCTCGGCGAAGCAGGACTTCCGTTGATTGGTCGATACCGTACTTCTTGGCGATGCCGCCTAGGTCGATCGACGAGCCTTCCCGTTTGCGGATGATGCCCTTGTCGGTCAACTCAAACCACCGCCAGCCGGTGTTCTCCACGGCCTGCCTGATCTGCTCGTCCGTCGGGGCCTTCTTGGCCTGTGCAGCCAGTCGCCACATCTCCAGGATCGGCCTGCAGGTAACGTCGAACGCGCCATTCGTGAACGGCGTGAATGACCTGGCCTCACGAAGGACTTCCAGGGCATTGGCAGAAAGAGGTGTCACCTGGCCTACCGGGGCGGTATTCGCCTTGACCAACTCGGCTGTCTCCAGCCGGGCGCTCATCCTGGCTTCGATTCCGCGCAGGACAGCCTCGACCTCATCCAGTGTCCGGGCGGCAAAGTCAGCCTGGCTCTTACCCGCCACCACCGTCAGCGTGGCCCACGTGCCCATGACGTGGGTATCGGCGCGCAGATCGCGGGAATAGGTCGCAGGTTCCCCCGCGGGAGCGGCCTTGTCCTCCGCCCGTGTCGCCGCCGCTACAACCAGCACGACGCCCAGTGCCGCGAGAATGGCAATGTTCCTGGCTTTCATTGCACCGAGTCCCCACACGGGCTTACTCGCTCAGTTGCACGACCCCGGCCGCCCCAACCGGAGGCAGTTCCACCGTGATCTCGCCCTGCTTGCGGCTGATCTTGCACCTGACCGGCCCCTGGGCCGACGATTCCACGCCGATCCAGAAGGCCTTCTTGAACCGCCCGCCGTCCGGCAGCCGCACCTTCACCTTCAGATTCCTCTTGCGCTTGCCGTCGCGCCAGCTGACATCCGGCCGGACCAGCGTCACCGCCACCGTCCCGGCGTTCCAGGGACTGCGCGGGTCGATACGGAAGATCTGCCCCTGGCAGCCAGCCGGCACGGTCAACGGGTCCGGCGTGAAGACCCACCGCTGGTTGCGGATGCAGTCGTACAGCGGTTTATACGCCAGCGACTGCTCCGGGTCGGACTCCGCCTCGAAGTGGCTGAGCTGCCCGCCCCAGACCAGCACGTACTTGAGCACGTACTCGGCGTACTTCGCGTCCTCGCGGCTCTTGTACTCGCACGGCGTGACGCAGCGGTGCAGGTTCATGTAGGCGAACGTCCCGTAGGTCTGGTGCCCCTGCGCCTCGGTCAGGACCGTATCGACGCCGCGGAAGCTCTCGATCGTGCGGCCCTTGTTCGTAAAGACGAACCGGCCCGTAGCGTGCATCTTGCCAGCGATGGCCGCGATCATCCGCTGCTGCGTGAAGTTGAGATTGGCAGCTGTCTGGTTGTTGACCATCGTCACACCGTCGTCGTGGCCGAAGTCGATCCCGGCGTAGTTCCAGTTGTCCAGGGCGACGCCAGCGATCTCCGGGTACATTCGCGTGAGCCGGTCCATCTGGTCGAGCTGGTGGCTGCCGAAGGGGCTCGACGGCGAGAAGTACATGACCGGCTGCTCGTGGTAGGCCCGGGCGATGCCGCCCTCCTGGTTGCGGGCCACGTCCGCCTGCAAGTTGCGCTTGGCGATGATCGTCTCGTCGCAATGCATGTTGAAGCCGTAGATGAACGTGGCGTTGCCGGCCTGCTTGAGCCGGCGGACCCCCTCGCGGACCCGCTGGATGCCCAGGTCGACGAATTCCTTGGGATACGGTTCGCAGACCCAGCGGTAGTTCGGATCGCTGCACGCCTCATCGGTCAGGAACTCGCCGTGAAACTCGAAGTGCGCGTGGAACCAGTTCTTCGTGTAATCGAAGGGCCGGGATCCCTCCAGCATGGCTGGCTCGACCTTGTTGGGGTTGCCCCCGTAGGTCCCGCCAGCCAAGGGCGCAAAGCCCGGATGCGGCTCGAAGTAGTCCTTGTACGTTTCGACGACGGTGCCCAGGGCGCACCGCCAGTCCGGCTCGTGCGCGAAAAACCACATGGCAAAAGGCAGGGCCTTGCCCGGCCGCAGGCCCACGTGCTTTTCGGTGAAACGGATGACGGGCCGCTCGCCGAGGTCGCCCTTGTCCGGCGGGGTGACGGTATCGACCTCCGCGCCGGCGTTCATCCGGGGGATCCGCTCGGGGACGTACCAGCGGGTCGGATCGAACGGCTCGACACCCATGTTCAGCTGGACCTTGGGCACCTCGAAGGGAATGCACATACTCAGGCCCGCCTTGCCCGGGTGGTACAGCGTCAGCATCGGGATGCCCGTGCGGGCCTTGCCCTTCTCATCGGCCAGGTAGCAGTAGCGCACCGGGTCAGCCATCACGTCCGAAGCTGGCGCCGAGGAGGGCGCCGAACTGACCAGGCCCTTGGTCACCGGCAGCACGACGCTGATGCGGATGCTCCGCTGCGGCTGGCCATCATGCAGGCGGGCCTCGACATGGAGGCGCAGACCGTCACCGCCGGGCCGCCACGTGCACCGCAGCGAGAAGGGTGCGCCCTCGAACTGCTTGACGAAGGTGACCTCGCGCTGGTTGGTCTGCAGGTCGGTCGCGCGGCAAGGCGTCCGCAGGTCGCTGTACCACTTGCGATCGAGTTCGTCGAACACCTCGAGTCCAGCCGGCCCCTTTTGGGGAGTGACAAACGCGTCGCCGCGCGTCGTCTCGCGCAGGTCGACGATCCGCCCGTTACCCCGTTCGAGCGTACAGTCCAGAGAGCCGCCCAGCAGCTGGATCGTCTCCGCCTCAACCTGAACCGCCATCCCTGCCTTAGACGCGTCATATGCCATATCCGCACTCCCTGCGCGCCCGACTTCGCGCAGCTCGACTCGACCGCAAAGCAGACGAAAACGCCGGCCACATGATGGCCACGTAGTCTACCAACGGCTCCGCCGACCATGCTAGCCGAAGCCCCCACACCCGGCAACAGACGGTCTACACCGCAAGCCGTAAGTACTGTGCCGACCAGGGTTAATGGCGACCAGTCCGAATGCAGGCCCTTCCCAGCATGGGGTCAATCCCCGTGCGGATTCAGCGCTTCGCGACTCTTGTCCATCTCGCGCACACCCGCTATACTCTAAGACGATTTGGGGACGTAGCTCGAGCTGGGAGAGCGACGCGTTCGCAATGCGTAGGTCAGGGGTTCGATCCCCCTCGTCTCCAGTTCCTCCCTTCAGTGCACCGAAGTGTCCTTCGGTGCCAACTACTGCCCTACACGAGGTTTGCCTACATCGCCCGTTCTGACCGTTGGTGCCAGCAGGTGCCACTGAGGGCACCCCGTTGTACCGATCTGGTACAACGGGAACAGCATCGGTAGTACCCGTCGCTCCAACGGCCAGGTTTTTGTCGCCGTGCAGTCAGGCAGTTTCTCCACCGCCGCATGCGTGTTCAGCCGCCTCGGGTCCGTGTACGTCTGCATGGTCAGTCTGATGTCGGTGTGCGGGGCAAGTTGCTGAGCGATCCTCGGCTCAACGCCAGACGGGCTCATCCAGGTGATGTACGTCGTGCGGAGGGCGTGCCTATCGAAAGGCAAACCGCAGCGGTGTCCTGGCATGTGCCACGCTCTGGAGAGCATTGGCGGACAGGCCCGAATCGCGCTGGACGACCGGCTTCGTCACATAATCGGCTGGCGACACCTGCCTGCCACCAACGCGGAGGTCCGTATGTAGCAGATGCACGACAAACGGAGATGGCGGAGACTCACACGCCGCAGCCTGGTAACAGGCCTGCGGCGTTCTCGTTTCTGGTCTTGGATGCAGGAGCAGTCGTCAGTTGCCAGCAAGGCTTGCCTCGGCGGCCACAAGCGAATCATCCAGATCGGCGCGGAGAGCGGCTACATCGTCCTCGGTCAGACTGAGGGTCTCGAGCAGCTGCGGCGTGACCAGGGCCTCCTCATCGCGGACGGTCAGACAAAAACCCTTGCGGTCTACGCAGGCGATAAGGTCGGCCAGGTATACGGCGTAGGCAATCTGCCGATTGTCCTCCGAGACGCGATCCGGGAAGTGATGGAAACCGATCGCGGCCCGCAACGTCATCGGGAACTTCCACTTTGCAGCCAGGCCCATGCCCAGCAATTGGTGGTCGACACCGAAGATCTCGGTCTCGGCCTGGCACCAGGACACGTTCTCATCGCGAACCCGGCCGATCAGGTCGCCGAAGCGGTCGGCGAAGGCCTGGAACGCCACGATGATGCCCAGATCGTGGATCAGACCGCCCAGGAACGCCTCCTCCGCCCGCGCCTTGTCCTTCTTCATGAAAATCAGCCGGCTGGCGACGCCGACCGCCATGCAGTGCCGCCAGAGTCTCCTTGGGATCGAAGCCGGCAACAGGTCGGACGCCTTTGAACAGCCTCGTGACGGACGTGGCGATGGCGATGTTCTTGACCGCTCGCAAGCCCAGCAGCACGATCGCACGATCGACGCTGGCGATCTGGCCGGGCAAGCCGTAGAAGGCCGAATTGACGACCTTGAGGATCTTGGCTGACAGGGGAGGGTCGTACTTGATGATGGCCTGCAGGTCGCGGGCGGTGCTCTTGGGGTCCTCGACGATCTTGATGATCCGCAGCGTGACCTCCGGCAGCGTGGCGATGTCGCCGATTTTCGCCAGCGCCTTGGCCACGATCTGCTGTCCGTCGAGTGTTGTTGGAGCGTTCGACATACTCTCCCGCGCCTCACGGCGGTTGATAGCAACGCCAGGCCGCACGGAACAACCACTGATCCCACGCGACCACACCTGTGTAACCCCAAGTGGCAAGCAGCCTGATGTTTCTTCGACTGCTACCGGGTGTATCTTTAGGTCAAACATCCGAGATTATCGACACGGCTTGCCATAGGTAATGGCCTGCTCTGCCCCAGTTGCCCGGGCGAGTCAGTAGATGTTCTGCTTTCGCAGCAAGCGGCCATCGAATTGCAGGTCGCGAATCGCCCCGGCGATCCTGGCCGCGGCCTTGCCGTCGCCGTACGGGGTCGCACGGAAGGGATGCAGCCGTCTCTTCGCGTCAGCGCCCGGCGAATTGAGGTCGCAATGTCACCTCGGTCTGACGAGCAGTTGATGGTCGTGACCTTGTCCTGTAGTCGACCGGCCTGACGAGGTCCGATATTCACGCTGGGCGTACCGGCGGCGGGGGCCTCTATGATGCCGCTGGAGCTGTTGCCGACGATCGCCCTGGCAGCCAGCAGGGCCCTGAGAAAGTCCTCGTGTGGCAGCGAGCGGACGACCCGTGCAGTCAGACGGGTGGGCCGAGTCTCGATGGCCTGGATGATGCCGGTGTGCCCGGGATCGCTGTTGGGCCAAACGATCAGGGCGGGCAGGGCGCTATCCGCCACGGCCTGCAGGGTCGCTCGCATGTGGCGCTTCTCGGACCGTGTATCTGGACTTGCCGGGTGCTGAGCGACAATCAGGAAACCGTCGGGGGCTGGAATCCCCAGGAGGTCCTCTACCCAGGAGGCCTCCGGCACACATATCCGATAGAGCGTCTCCAATGCCGGCGCACCCACCCGGCGAATGCGCCATTTGGCCTCGCCCATGCGTATGAGACGTTCAGCGGCCTCTGTCGTGGCAACCAGAATGCAGGTGAGCCATCTTGCTGATGGCGTGGCGGATGGCGTCGTCCTGCTGGCCGGTGGCGACCTCGCCGCCGTGTATGTGAGCAACCGCGAGGCCCGATAAGCTGCCAGCCAGTGCCCCCGCCAGGGCCTCGATGCGGTCACCGAGAACGACAACGATGTCTGTACGACGGGCAGCGAAGGCTTGGGCCATCGCCGCTATGCCCTTGCCAAGTCCGAACGCCTGTTCGACTGCGCTGTCGATGCTGGCTTGCATGCTGACCCGGAAGATCTCGCTCCAGCCGTCCCGCTCGACGATCCTGGCCGTCATCCCGAAGGACTTGAGCAAGTGCATTCCCGTGACACAGACTTGCAGGTGCAGACCACTCGCCCGGCCAATCGCAGCCATCACCGGTCGCAGCGCGCCGTAATCGGCCCGGGTACCCGTCACCACGCAGACATTCCTTCGCTTCACGAGAGCATCTCCCACGTGACAGGCATATCGGCGGCGATGCTGCTGACGGCCACGCGACCCACTACGCGATCGATGTCCCAGGGGCTGACGCCCGTGCCGGGCCGCTTGACGACGAGCATTCTGTCGAGTCAGGGGCGTACCCGCCGGGATGTCGCGAGCGGCTGTCACGCTGCATCGCGATACTTTGCGGACCTCGCGTTCGGCATCGGACAAGTCCAGTTGTCCAGTCCCCAGGACGACCTCGGCCTGTCGGGCCAGACGGATGTATTCGGCCAGTTCCGCCGGCGCCAGGCTGAAGGCGTGGTCGGGTCCAGGCTGATTGCGGTCGAGGGTAAAGTGCTTTTCAAGCACACTGGCGCCGGCCGCAACAGCCAGCTGGCCCGCCGCCGCGTCCTGCGTGTGATCGCTATAGCCGACGGGGCAGCGATACCTGTGTAGCAGGGACGTGATCCGCCGCAGGTTGGCCTGCTCCGGTCTCGTAGGATAGCTGACTGACGCAGTGCAGCAGGACCAACGGCGCGGTGCGCTGGCGCACGAGAAGGTCGTGGGCTGCATCGATCTCGGCCTGTTCGCTGGCCCCGGTGGAGAGCAGGACCGGCAGGCGTGAGTCCGCCGCCGCCTCCAGCAGCGGGCGGTTGATGATGTCCGGCGAGGCGATCTTGATCGCCCGCACGCCGAGGTCCAGCAGGATCTGGAGGTCCTCCAACCCGAACGGCGTGGCGAGGAACTCAATGCCGACCTGGTCGCAGTGGCGACGGATGCGGGCGAAGTCGGCCGGCTGGAGCTCGAGCCGGGCCAGCATCTCGACTTGGGAGACTGCCGCGGCGGCGTCCTTCTGGTAAGCGGCTTGTTCGGCGTGGCGGCTGGCCAGGCGGGTCGCCTTGAAGGCCTGGAACTTGACGGCATCGGCCCCGGCCGCCTGGGCGGCATCGACCATGCGCAGGGCCGTCTCGGCCGAACCGTTGTGATTGACCCCGGCCTCGGCGATGACGTAGACGGGTTGTCCCGACCCGATGGGCCGGGAGCCGATGCGAATGCCCTGCGAAGATCCGGTGGACACGCCTGGGTCCTCCATGAGAGCATTATCGGCTGGAAGGCGAACGGTGCATGACGGACGGGTGGCGGGGAAAAGGAAAGGTAGCGTCCTTCCACTGCCGGCTGTCCAATGGCTGGGATAGTGGCAAAGAGGGTACAGCAACGGGACTGGCACGGAGCGGTTCACAGTGCGACGGTGTGTGACTAAACATTCTGGCAACGGGTAGCGCATACGCACCGGACCCGCGTTTATGATAGCGCCAAGCAGGGTGCCGCATGCTCAAATGCCGCGGTGCCAGAAAAACTGGTCACGCACGTGCGACGCGAGTGATCGGATTAGGGTCGACTCGGGACATCCCCTCTGGTAGCATAGCGTATGAATAGACATAAGACCTTGAACGCCGAGCAAGTTGTGATGCCTGGGTGCTGGCAACGGGCGCTGGATCATGGACCAGTCGGTTGGACCGCCTCCAGGGGTCCGCCCCACCCTGCTTAAGGCGTTACTTGGGCGAGTTCAGAAGCCTTGCAGCTGCGTGTCGGAGGCTGACGATGCCAAGGAACCAGGTTCGAGCCAAGGTCAAGCGCCACCGCGATGTCAGAACCTTCGCGGAGCTATCGCAAGCCAACTGGGTCTTGCTCGACAACGCGAAGCACTGTCGCCCCGGGTACTTCTACGAATGGATGGCGGCGATTTTGATGGCCGCTTTCACCTTCGAGGCCTATCTGAACCATGCAGGCAAGGCCATCTTCCCCTATTGGAAGGAAATGGAAAGAATAAGTCACCGCAGCAAACTGAACATCATCTGTACGCAACTGGGGATCAAGCGGTCGGACGACAAGCGGCCATACCAGACGCTCGTCGAGCTATTTCGCTTTCGAAACGATGTGGTTCACGGCAAATCCGAGTTTCTGGATCCCCCCGAACGCACCGAGGTCGGGGAGATCGAGGAGTGACGCCGCAGGGGGCCCCAGACTCAGTGGGAACAGCTCTGCACACTCAAGTTCGCACAGAAGGCCTATCAAGATACTCAAGCCATTATTAAGGGGATCCACAAGGCTGCCGGCCTTCCCGAGGATGAACTGTCCAGGGGCGGTAGTTCATACCGCATTGAGTCTGCTCGACTCGGGTACGGAGGCTTCGGGGCCAGCAGAGGCCCCAAGGGAAGGGCCTTAACAGCCGCAACCGTCAGACCAGGCGCCGGCTGTTGCGGAGGAAACGCCGATGGAAACCCGCGTTGTGTACTGCATCCGGTGCGGGGCACCGACCCCGGATCCGGTACCTGCTGGTGGAAGCCTATTGTGCAAAGAATGCGCAGCCCACGCTTCTAAAGGGTTCGTTGGCAGAGCCTGCGGAACTGTCTTCAGGTCGGTCAGGGGCACCCTCAGGCGTAAGCGTGTGGCCACCGTCGCTGCCATGTGCTGCGCATCAGCACTTGTCGCATGGTTCTGGAGTTCTGCTCACGCACTGCACTGTGCGGTCTGGAAGGAGAAGGTGACCGACGAGGGATGGATTACCAGCATCGAGCAGGACTTGATGGTATCCGGGCGGATCACAAAAGAGTCCCTCAAGAATCTCCTACTGGACCGCGCAGGAATTGCGCAAACGCGGTCCCTTCAAGTACCACGCGCACCCTACGAGCGTCACGGTGTGTGCATATGTTGATGCTGAACACCGAGAGACGTTGCTCCCCATTGCAGTCCTGCTAGCCTCGTCACCTTTCCTCTATCCCCGCACGCACGATTACCCCCCGCTCCTCAAACTCGACAACCGGCAGATCACCGCCCTGCAGGCCCAGCCTGAAGTCAAATTCGGGTTGTCTGAGGCAGAGCGAAAAGCGATCTTCAGGGACCTGCCTCGCGCCGATGAGCAAACCTGGAAGATGTTCTACGGGGCAGAGCTGAAGGGGCAAACGGATGCTGAGTGGCGTTCGTACAGAGAGCTTAGCGACCGATATGAGGCTGAAGTCCGCCGCAAGTACCGGCTGACGCGAGAGGATATGGAGGATCTGGTTGCCGAAGGCCTTGCGAAGTCGTGGCCGGGATCAGTGTCGATCGGGGGCCTAGATGGGTTCTGCATGGAGGAAGTACGCCTTGATCGACAGATCTTCGAACAGGGGGACAGAATGACGGGTAGACCCAGTCTGGGAGCGGCAACCGCACTCGGGAGGTGCAAGCGACAGGGCCGGGGCAGACGCGATCCCTAGCATCCGGAAGGATAACGAAGAAGAGCTATACCCCGCTACGTCAGTAAATCAGCACCTATTTCCCAGGCGCGCCCTTCATCTCATCCGCGCCAACATCCGGCTGGCTCTTCCGCTTCTGGCCGTCGAAGTCTTCGGTGACCTCCGGGAGCGGAACGCCCTTGCCCAGGGCGTCGCCGGCCTTGGCCATCAGGTGCAGGTCGCAGATGGCCGGGTTGACGAACCAGCCGGACAGGTCGCCGATGATGTTGCCCTTCTGTTCCACCTGGTCGTTCTTGAACCGGGTCTTGCCGTGGACCAGGTTGTTGCAGAACTGCACGCCCTGGCAGTTGCGGCCGATCTCGATGTGCCAGGCATTGTCGAAATCCGTCGCGATGATCGTGTTGTTGTAGGCCTTGCAGTCGACCACTTGGTGGAACTCGAGCGCCTGGATCGAGCCGCCGACGATGAAGTTGTTGCGGACGATCCCACGGGTCATGTGCGGCGGGACGCTGGAGGGGTTGCCAAAGGCGATGCCGCGGTCGCAGTGGATGATGACGTTCCGCTCGGCCACGACGTCCTCGCTCTCGACCCAGATGAAGATGCCCGCCCGGCCGCCGCCGCTGGCACCGCGGATGCCGATGAAGACGTTGTCGGCAATGGTCCAGTTCTTGAGCCACATCATGTCCATGCCAGCCACGTAGTTGCCCTGGAAGCCGTCGTTGGTGTCCTCCTTCTTGCGGTCGTTGACGAAAAGGCAGTACTCGACGCGGCCGTTGCGCGGGCGGATCTTCTCGGCCTGCTCGCGGGTCAGCAAATCATCGGCGCGGTCGCCCTTGCGGCAAGGGTGCGTACCCTTGATGCCGCGGACCCAGATGTTGTGGAACACGACGTTGCGGATGGTCAGGCCGTCGACGTCGCTGTCGCCGTAGAAGAAGACGCCGTACTTCGTGTTCTGGATCGTCAGGTCCGCGATGGTGACGTTCTTCGCCCCGCACAGGATGATGCCCATCCTGAACTTGTCGTGGCAGTCGATGACGACCTTCCCGCGGTCACCGCTCTCGCCGCGGATGACGACGCGGGAGGCATCCTTGCGCACTCCATGTCGCCTACCGTGTAGGTACCGTCGGCGACGGCAATGGTCGTGCCGTCGGCGGCCGAGGCGATCGCCTCTCGCAGCTCGACGGCGGTCGCGACGCGGACAATCGTGCCGGTCGGCTTGGGCAGGGGCGGGGCTTTCCTGGCGACCTTCACCACGGACGCAACGTCCGGATTGCCGTTAGCGGGCATCTGCAAATCTCCACTGAGAGAAACTACAACCAGGATGCTGAGCAGCATGGGCACTGCCGAGTCCTCCTCTGGCTAAGCGATCGCCGCTTGCCGGCGAACGATTCCAGTTTTATGCGAATGTAGCGATTCAGTGCCGACAAGAAAAGGCCCGGCCGCTTGATTTGCAGGCCCGGCTTGCGAAATCGTCATGTCACTATACCATGCAGGACCGGTATTACGAGCCGGCTGGAGGCTCTGCGCAGGAGTATGCCGATGGTTCATACCTACAAGGCTGCCGACTGGGACCGCTACAAGATGAACGTCCGCGAGCCGCATGCCGAGCTCGAACCAGCCGACAGCGAGATCCGCATCGTCGACGAGGCGCTGGCGCTGCTCCACCAGGCTGGCATCCTCCCACACACGCGCTATGATGCCGGCCGCTTCCTGGCGTTCCGCAAGGCGGTCCGCGACCACTTCGAAATCCCCTGGACAGCCATCACCCCACGGATGCAGCGGCTGATCTGGGCGATCAACGCCATCGTCCAGCCGGCTAACATGATCGCCGCGGGCGTCTTCTGCGGGAACACGTTCATCAGCAACGCGGGCGCCGCGGTCGGACCCGGGGCCGTCTACACCGCCAGCAACCTGATCGGGGTGGAGATCAAGCCGGATGAGGCCCGTCGAGCCGAGCGCAACGTCCGGAGGATCGATCCTACCGGCGTCGCTCGCATCGTCGCGGATGACGCGGTCGAGATCGTGCGCAAGTTCGATGCACCGATGCACCTGCTCTACCTCGATGCCGACGGCGCGGGCGGTCGCGGCAAAGGGGTCTACCTGGACATCCTGGAGGCCTGCTATGAGAAGATCCCGGCCGGCGGCGTGGTACTGGCGCACAATAGCGTGAACGCGGCCGAGAAGCTGAAATACTACCTCGAGTACGTCCGCAACCCAGCGAACATGCGAGCCAGTGCGAACATGATCGTTGATGGTGAAGGATTGGAAGTGTCTGTAAAGGGATAGCGGCATAGGGACTGCTTCCAGAAGAAGGCACTGACAAACAAGCTGCCAGTGACACCCAAGGAAAAGAGCCTTGGAGGCAGTTCCATAAGAGGTGCGTATGCGTTCGGCACGTGGTACCCGGGTGAAGACACGGACTGGGACCCTCGTTTCTTCAGTCGTAGTGGGAGTTGCCATGACAGTGGCGGCACAGGCTAGCAGTGTTTTGTTGACGGTGCGTGAGACGGGCGGGGTCGATCGGCGGGTATGGCCCATTACGTGCGGAGTTCCTTTCGCCGATGGCCAGGTGCAGGCCGAGGATATCGCAGCCGGCCACTGGCGACTCTTGGATCTCGACGGCCGCGAGGTGCCCAGCCAGGCGCAGGTTGCGACCGTGTGGGGCATCTATCCGACAGGTCCCAACGGGTTTGCCAAGTGGGTCCATCTGACGTTCCTGGCGGAGGTGGCAGCCGGTCAAGAGAAGCAGTATCGACTCGATTACGGCCAGGACATCCGGAACGGGACGAAGACGAGACTGAGCGTCGCCGACAAGTCGAAGAACGTCACGATCACCACAGGCAAGGGCGTCGGCGCGCTCAAGCTCGTGATCTCCAGGGAGGCGTTCAACGTCCTGGACGAGGTGTACGTCGACGTCAAGGGCGACGGCTTCGGCGCTGACGACCGCATCATCGCACCGCGGGAGGAGGCCAACCTTTCGGTGGGCTACGACTACGGCGGTGCGACGATCAACCGCAACAGGCCCGAGGTAACGGTCGAACAGTCGGGGCCGGTCATGGCGGTAGTCCGGATCAAGACGAAGCCTGGACAATCGCTTCGAATCGGTCGTGCGGATCTTCGCCTACGCCGGCTCGCCCTTCGTGCGGATCCAGGAGACGCTGATCAACGGCCCGACCGGGCAGAACCGCTCGGCCGTCCAGCCCCAGGCGGTCGTCATGAAGAGCCACGTGCTGGAGTCTGCCGATCCGCACGAACCAGAAGGACGCGGTCGCGACGGTCGGCATCGGCGAGGCCCTGCCGGAACCGGCGGCCTTCGACCAGACGACGGCGTCCGTGGCCGGCGGCGTGAAGGTGACGCTCGAACAGGACCTGGAGCACCCGTGCATCCAGAGGAACGTCGACGACGACGGCCTGAGCAAGGCGTTCAACTACAGCGTGCACGCCGGCAGCGAAAGAATCGCCTCCGGCAAGCGCTCCCCCGGCTGGATCGATCTGTCCGACAAGCGCTGGGGCGTGACCGCCGCGGTGCGGTACTTCTGGCAATCCTTTCCCAAGCGACTGGTGGCCAAGGCCGATGGTCTGCGGCTGGAACACTGGGCCCAGGCGCGCGCAGCTCGACTTGCTGGAGCGCAACTACAACTGGATGGGCATGGCCAAGACCCACGACGTGATGCTCTACTTCCACGTCGGTGATGCGGCCGCCGCCGGCGCGCAGCAGGCCGCCCTGGCCCACATCCACGAGATCTTTGCGACCTGCGAGCCGCAGCATTACTGCGCCAGCCGCGCCTACGGCCGTCAGCTGCTCGCGCCAGCCGTGCAGGACGGCAAGCCGGTGCATCCGGCGTTCGACGCGATGGCGGCCGGCGGGCTCAATCGCGAGCGGACGCTCAAGAGCGGTTTCTACTACTTCCGCGAGACCGAGGACGATTACGGCTACTTCAACTTCGGCGACTTCCTGGTCGGCCGGTACTGGGGCTGCCAGGAGTACGACCCGACGTACTGCATGCTGGAGCAGTTCTACCGGACGGGCCAGCTCAAGTACCTGGAGTTCAGCGTCGAGACTGCGCGGCACCACTATGACATCGACTTCACCCACACCTACACCATCGAGAGCAGCAACTACCCGCAGCGGTCGCACGACAAGCGCGGCAGCCACTTCCGCGGCGAGGACTCGCACGGCCAGATGGAGACCAACACCGATCCGGGCCACGTGTTCATCGCCGGGCTGGCCAACTACTGGTACCTGACCGGCGACCCGCGGGCGAAGGACGTGCTCTACTGGTCGTTCCCGTGCTACCTGGGCGAGGACTGGTACCGCATCGGCGGCACCGGCACGTGGCGGTACCTGGGCGGCTACTTCCTGACCCTCATGACCTACGCCTACGAACTGACCTGGGACGACCGCTACGTCGAGCCCATGAACTGGGCCGTCCGCGAGTACATGGCCGGCAGCCACAGCCGCCACGCCGACGGCATCTGGTGGAACCTCAGCAACGGCGAGGACGACGGCGAGGGCAGCAACAGCGGCCCCGGGCCTGCCAACACTCGGGGCGGGCGCCGCGGGAGGGGTACCTTGCAGCCCGCATCGCAACCAGCGACACAAACTGCCGCTACGGCCCCGGCCAGCCAGCCGAAGCTCGAGTATTTCTGCCAGACGTGGCTGGGCGACTCCGTCACCAACGGCTACACGCAATACCTGGAGATCTATCCGGGCTCGCCCTACCGCAAGGCAGTCGAGCAGAGCATCGTCAACCTGGCGGACTTCCTCCTGGCCCACGGGGTCACGCCGGACTTCGACGGCGTCTACATGGGTGTGACCAAGCCGACGGCTGAGTCGAAAGGCTACGTGTCCTCGCCCCAGATCTACGCCGGCTCGATGCCAAACATGGTCATCCTGACGATGGCCAAGGCCTACTACCTGACTGGCGACGAGAAGTACGCCGACGCGGCCCGGCAGCTGCACGCCAAAGCCTGCGAGCACAAGGAAGAGGCTCATGCCAGCTCAAGCCGGTCACTCAGGGCACGTACTACCCGCCGATGGCCCTGCCGTACCTGGATGGCACGATCCCGCCGCGGTCGGCGGCACCGGTCCCGGTGGTTGCGCCGGTCAACGGCTGGCTCGGGATGTGCCGCCAGTTCGCCAGGGGTTTCGGCGACCGCAAGGGTGTCCTGTTCGTCGGAGATGAAGTGGCCAGCGCATGCGCCCGGCTGATCGCAGGGGCCGGGCGTTCGGCAACGAGGCTGGCTGGCACCTGGCCGACGTGCTGGGCGCGATCGACGACCTGCTGGCCCGGCACAAACCGCGCTACGTGGTGATCCTGGTCGGCTCGAGCGAGCTGCACCTGGGTCATCCCGAGCGGAGCGACTTCGAGGCCAACTACGCCCGGCTGATCAAGCGGGTCCTGACAGCCGGCAGCATCCCCGTGGTCACGACGATGCCCCCCTGCTCTCACCTGGAGCCGTGGGCCTGGATCTACAACACGGAGATGTACCAATCGAGCAAGATGAACCGCCTGCCGCTGATCGATGTGCGGGAACTGATGAAGAACGTCGACTTCGCCATCGCCAACATCGACCCAGCCGACAGCAAGATTCCGCAGCCGGAAAGGGTGGAGAAGAACCGCTTCGCCCCGGGCTTCGAGCCCATCGTGCGGCAGGAATTGGATGGCATCATGCGGCAGATCGAGGCCAGGTGAGACGTCACCCCGCCGCCGAGACCGCCTGCGACCGGCGCTCCACCCGCTTGCGTTCGTCGGCGGAGAGAACGATCTTGCGCAGGCGGATCGACAGGGGCGTGATCTCCACCAGTTCGTCTTCGGCGATCCACTCCAGGCCGGACTCGAGGGTGGGCTTGCGCGGCACCTTCATGCCGACGAGCATTTCCTTGGTCGCCTGGCGGTGGTTCGTCAGGTGCTTCTTCTTGCAGGGGTTACACGGCATGTCGTCGGTGCGACTGTTCTCACCCACGATCATGCCGGCATAGATCTTGTCCATCGGGGAGATAAACAGCGTTGCCCGGGCCTCCAGCTTCTCCATCGCGTAGCCGGTCGCCTCACCGCTATCCGTACTGACCAGGCTGCCCCGCGTCCGCGGGACGATGTCACCCGCCCAGGGTCCATAGCCGACGAAGCGGCTGGACATGATGCCCAGGCCGCGCGTATCGGTCAGGAACTCGTTACGGTAGCCGATCAGGCCGCGCGTGGGGATCCTGTACTCCAGCCGCGTGATGCCCGTGCCGCTATGCTCCATTTGCAGCATCTCGCCCTTGCGGCGGGCCACCTTCTCCATCACGATCCCCTGGTGCTCGCTCGGAACGTCGATCACCAGCATCTCCATCGGTTCCTGCAGGTTGCCGCAGGCATCCGTATGCGTGATGACCTCGGGCTTGGATACGCAGAACTCCAGTCCTTCGCGGCGCATCTCCTCCATCAGGATCGCCAGGTGCAGTTCTCCGCGGCCGGACACCTTGATGCCGTCCGCGCGGCCCAGGTCCTCGACGCGAAGCGCGACGTTGACGCGGGTCTCGCGGTAGAGCCGCTCCTTGATCTGCCGCAGGGTGATTGCCTTGCCCTCGTTGCCCGAGAGGGGGCCGGCGTTGACCAGGAAGAAGACCGAAACGGTCGGCTCCTCGATCTCCAGCGGCGGCAGGGCGGGGTTTTCGATCTCCGGGGCGCTCGAGCGTATCGCCGATGGTGATCTCCTCCGGGCCGGTCAGCCAGACGATGTCGCCAGCCGTGATCTCCTCGACCTCCTTGCGGTCCAGCCCCCGTTGGATCCACAGGTGCTGGCTCTTGGCGGTCTCGGTGCCGATCACGTCCCAGGCGTGCTTCTCGTGGCTCTGCCACTTCGTGCTCGTCCGGACAACCGGCTGGCCAAGGCTGTGCCGGCCCTGCAGCACCCGGCCGCAGCCGATCCGGCCGACGTAGTCGCTCCAGGCCAGCGAGCAGATCTGCATGCGGAAGGGCGCATCGAGGTCAGCTTGCGGCGGCGGCACTCGCTGGACGATCGTCTCGAACAAGGCGTCCATGCCCTTGCGGCTGTCCTTATCCAGGTCACGGACGAGCCAGCCCTCCAGTCCCGAGCCGTACAGCACGGGGAAATCCAGTTGGCCGTCGTTGGCCCCCAGTTCGATGAACAGGTCGAAGGTCTTGTCGAGGGCCCCGTGCGGGTCGGCCTTGGGACGGTCGACCTTGTTGACGATGACGATCGGCTTGAGCCCCAACTTCAGGGCCCGCATCGTGACGTAGCGGGTCTGCGGCATGGGCCCCTCGTTCGCGTCGACCAGCAGCAGCACCGAGTCGACCATGCTGAGCACCCGCTCGACCTCGCCGGAGAAATCGGCGTGGCCGGGGGTATCGATGATGTTGATCAGGTAGTCGCCCCACTCGACGGTGCAGTGCTTGGCGCGGATGGTGATGCCGCGCTCCCGCTCGATGTCGTTGGAGTCCATGACCCTTTCCTCAACGTGCTGGTTGGCACGAAAGGTGTGGGCTGCGCGGAAGATTGAATCGATCAGGGTCGTCTTGCCGTGGTCGATGTGAGCAATGATCGCCAGGTTCCGAATCTTGTCTACCGATGCCATAAGTCGCGTCAATCTCTCAATAGAGCCCTGATAACCAAAGGCTTACAATCCCGCCCCTGCGAGTGCGGCGGAGCCGTGTAGTATAGCATGGAATCCCGATCCTAGCAAGCGACTTTTCAAGGACTTGCGACGGCAGCGCACCCGAAAATCCTGGGCGTGAAGGGAACCACGGAGGCATGGAGTCACGGAGAACAGCGGAAGGGGGCGGAGGACTACTGCTCCATCCGGTCTTTCTCCGTGTCTCCGCAGTCGGAAAACGAGCTCCGGGCAGACGTACGGCTTTCTCAAAGACGCGCCAGCTATCGCCGCGGCTGGGCCGACCAGTGCGATTCGAAGCCGTGCCAGATGCCCTGCAGTTCCTGGACGATGCTTGCATCGAAAGGCCACTCTATTTCCGGCCGAGGGACCACCGGCACAGGCGCCACCGGGAGCTGAACGGGCAGCCGGGCAATCGCCAGGTTGTAGGCCGTCTCCATCAGCCAGCACAGGTTCACCGCATCCTCGATGTTGTAGCGAAGCAGGGTCGGCAGCGCCCGCGCGTCCCCCTTGACGTGCTGCCACCACAAACGGACCGCCATGAAGCCGTCGACCTCCTGCAACCCCTCGGGTCGCGGGATCCCCAATCTCTTTTCGCAGCCCTTCAGGCCGCCCTTATAGCCCAGTGACGCCAGCAGGTACCGAAGGTCGACGTGGGGTTGCCTCAGGTGCAGACCCGGAAACTCGCGCTGGACAAACGGCACGTCGAAGCACTTGCCGTTGTAGGTCACTAACATCTGGTACTGCAGGATATCCGCGGGAAACTCGTGCAGGTTCTGGTCGCGGACATAGGTTCGGATGGTCCGGCCGTCATACAACGCGATTGTGGTGATGATGCTGCTTTCTCCCAGGCCGGTGGTTTCGATGTCAAAGAACGCCGCCCGGCTGCCGAACGTCGGATACAGCCGCCAGTGATGCGCCGGGTCCAGCCTCTCGGCGAAGAAGCAAACGTCGCGTCTTTCCAGCGCCCCTTGCGACTCCCGGAGGGCCTCGGGCAGGCGATTGCGGCAGCGGGCCGGCACACCTTCGGGCATCCCGCGTAGCGCGCTGTCCCAATCGACCACGCCCATCGCCCACAGCTGTTGCTCCGACAGGCTGGCCGATTCCAGGAACGTGCACGAATGTATGAGTGAGCATTCCACTACCTTGCTGGCATGGGCGCGGCACCCAGTGCCGGCTTCACCGATTCAGGGCAACACGGCCGCCTGCGCATATCATACCCCATCGGTCAAGAACATCGGTTCCCGCAGGGATTCCCTACGGGTTCGCTTGGTGCCCAAGAGGTCGCGTCGTCTCGCCGGAAGCCGGTCCCGATGTGTTCGCTCGTGTCGCCGCCGCAGGCCTGGACAGCTCCTGTAGTGGCGTCTGGCCCGGGCGCACAACCAACAGGGTTTCGCCCATTCTGGGAGAGACATAGGTGTCAGCCGGCACGCGGATCTCCCGCCGTGGCCGGTACGCGACCGCGCTGACCTTCGTACCGATCAGGACCAGCCTGTCCACCCGCAGGCCCGCGTCGAAGCGAATCGTCCCCATCGGCAGCTGCGCCGGCAGGAGTTGCACATAGACACCGTCCGCGAGCTTCTCTGCCTGCACCTGGTACACCTGCGTGCCGATGGCGGCATACTCCGTCAGCACCAGTCGTACCGAACCGCGGTTCTCATCGAGATCGCACGGCTGCAGCCGCGGCTCGCCGTCCAGCCCCAGCACCAGGTAGTCGCCGCGTGGGAACTTGCGGTACTCCGCCAGGTTCAGCCCCGCCTTTTCAACGTACGTCTCGTCCCAGTTGCGGTCGATCACCGCGGCCGGCACCTGCTTGTCGCCTACCGTCACCGATCCAACCGCCCAGCGCTGCGGAATGATCCGCGGATGCAGAGCAGTCACCTCCTGGGGCCAGCCGGGCAGCATCTCGATGTAGATCTGTACATGGCAGCTCTTGCCCTGCTGGAGATTGCGCGGCAGGTGCACGTTGCGGAAGTACACGACCACCGGCGCAGCCTCCGGGAACATCGCGCCGGCAAAGGGGGTCGCCTTGTAGGAAGGGTTGTTCGTGAAGTTGCCGTCGTCATCGAAGTCGACGTACAGCGTGTCGTAGCCCTTGCCCGTCCCGCCGGACTCGTCCAGGATCAGCTTCGTCGGCATCGGCGTGTGATGCATGTCGAACAGCAGCGGCTTGTCGGATTTGCAGAACGCCGGCTTGTCCGGCCCGGACAGGACATCCGGCCGCGGCAGCCCCTGCAGGCAGTTGCCGTCGGCGAAACGCGCGGGGAAGTCGGCGAACAGCAGGTTCGCTTTCGGCGAGCCGGCAGCCTGGCTGGACGGGTCCGCCGCCATCGCCGCTGCCCCCGCCATCAGCACGAGTACGCATGGTGCGACGATCCGCTGCATCGGGCTCCTCCTGGCGGCATGAAGGCGGCAAAAGTCCCACGTCAGCGGCCGCCCTTGCCTGCCGGCAGGCATTGTACACGCAGTGGCAGCGCCTTGCTATCTCGCCCCCCTAAGGGAATAACTGACGAGTTCGGGTGCCACAGTCCTGTGGACGCGGCGCTGTCGCCGCAGGCCAGGGCTGTGCTGCTGCGAAGTTATTGCCGCACAGATTCTAACGCCGGACCGCTGGCCGCGGGCGTCTGCCCCGCCAAAGCCTTCTCCACCGCCTCCGCGATCTTCGGACCGCGCAGGCCCATCGCCAGGATCTTGCCATCGGGCGAAACCAGGACGATGGCGGGGAAGCGGTACGCCCCGTACGCTCGGGGCAGCAGCGTCTTGTCCAGGCTGCCCAGGTATGCCTGGGGCCAGCGAAGGTCATTCTGCTCGATGTGCTTGCGGGCCTCGTCAGGCTTGTCATCGATGTTGAAACTGATCATCGCCAGCGGACCGTCCTTGCCGAACTGTTGGTAAACAGCCTTGAGATTGCCCGTCTCTTTCGTGTTGTCCCACCATTTGACCGACCAGAACGTCAGGAGCATGTACCGCCCCCGATAGTCTGACGACTTGATCGTCTTGCCATCGAAGGTCGTGACTTCAAACGGGGCGGCCACGCTGCCGACATCGATCCTGTTGAGCATTTCAGGCTCAATCTGTCCCAGGTCCAGCGGCTCGTGGCTCCGCCCGCCAGGCATCTCGGCGATCTCGAAGTCGTGGGCCGCCCGCCCAATCGTCTCGAGTTCGTCCTTGTCCTTGCGACCACGCAGCTCGCAGGAAAGGTGATACATGCCGGCCGGGAGATCCTCGATCCGGAACGACCCATCGTTGCCGAACTTGAATGCGTACCTGCGATCGGCCAGCCGGTGGGCCATGCCCTCGGGGGTGCGTTGCCAAGCCTCCTGCCAGTCGCGCATCGCCGAGAGGCCTTTGGCCTTGATGGCCTCGGGCATCGGGAGGCCGGGCAGGACCACGCTCACGTCGGCCCAGCAGTTCTTCCACTCGGTCTTTGATGCCGCCTCCTCCGGCACGGCGATCCGCCCGATCACGGGGCGTCCGGTACCGCCCAGGCTGACCTGATACGTCTTGCCGGGCTCGGCGAAGATTAACGCGTTGTGGGCCAGGGCGTTCTCAATCCTGTGGGCCACGATCACATCCGCAGGCACGACGCGCTCCATCACAAATCGCCCGAACGTTTCGGTGGTTACCTCGTAGTCGCGCTCGATCTCCGGCTTATTGCGCCCTCCGTAATCACCCTCAACATACGCCACGATTGATTCGCCCACAGCGGGCTTGGACCCTGTTCGCAGGGTCCCCTCGATTCGAGCCCACGACTGCAGCCGGACCGGCCCAGTCTGCTCGAACTGCGACTGCGATACCTGCCCGTATCCCGCATCACCCACCGCCGCGATGGCGAACGCCACCGTCTGGGCAGGAAACGAAAACCGCCCGTCGGCGTCGGTCTGCACGTGCAGCCTAGTTGAGCCCTTCAGGTCGGGCTGGCCGTTGTGCAGACACAGCCCCTTTTGCGGCGTACAGAGAAAGACGGCGATACCGCTGGCCGGGTGGCCATCAGGCAAGAGCACGGTGCCGCTGATTTGGGAGGCGTCAGCTCGGATCTGAGCCCTGTTCGGCATTGATACCGCGGCTGGCGGGTGAACTGGAGGTCGGCAACGGGGAGATAGCCGGACTGGCGGGTTCCGGGCGCAGTGCCTTCTCAATGACCTCAGCCGCCTGGTCGGCCCGCAGACCAGTTCCCAGGATCTTGCCATCCGGACCGACCAGGAACGTCGCGGGCAGCGCGGCCACGCCGTACTGCTTCTGAATCTCCGCCCGGTCCTTGTCAGACAGGAAGGCCTGCGGCCAAGGCATCGGATGGGCCTTGCGGAAGGCCTGCAGCGTCTCGGCGTCATCGTCCAGGCTCAGGCTGATCATCACGAACCTGTCGCCCCCGCCAAAGCGGTCCCAGACCGCTGCGAGGTCCGGAATCTCCTTGAGGCACGGCCCGCACCAGGTCGCCCAGAAGTTCAGAAGGACCACTTTGCCCTGGCAGTCGGCCAGGCGGAACTGCCGGCCATCCAGCAACGGGACCTCCTGGGGCGGCGCGGCCTGGCCGACGGCCAGGGCCCGGGGCTGCTCCGCTTCCGGCCTCGACGCCGATCTCGGCAGGTCGGCCGTCTGGCCCGGGTCGACGATCACGGCCTCGCCTATCGCGTTGTCCATGCCGAAGTACGCATACGTGTCCGCCGGCACGGGTGTCGACCGGATCGGACCGAATTCGCCCCGGACTAACAAGGAGGTCTTCAGGCCGATGACCTGCCCGCTCGGGTATATCATGCGGACCCGGATCTCGCCCATGGGCAACTGCACGGGCACCAGGTCGAGCTGCACGCCTTCTTCCCATTGGGCCGCCTTGATCTCGTACGTGTCCTCGCCGACCTGTAGGTACTTGTTCAGGATCGTGTGGGGCGAACCGTTCTGCTCGCCGCCCAGCGAACCGGGCCGCAGATATTCGCCGCCTTCCGGATCTAGGTACAAGTAGTCACCGCGCGGATACTTGTTCATGTACTCGGCGAGGTTCAAACCGACCTGGTCCACGGCACTGTCGTTCCAGTTGCGGTCGAAGACGGCGGCCGGCACGGTCTGGTCCTTGAGCTGAACGGTACCCACGGCCCAGCGCTGCGGGATCATGCAGATCGTATAAGGCGGTTGGCCTTTTGTATCCCACGTGGCATCCTTCAGGAAAACCTGGACATGGGTGGAGACCTTGTTGGCCGCGGCACGCATGACGCGCACGTCGGGAAAGTACGTGTGCACCGCCCCGCCATCCGGGGCCACGCCTTCGTACGGCTGGGCATGGTAGACGGGGTCGTCGAGGAAGTTGCCATTGCCGTTGAAGTCCACATACAGGGTATCGTACAACCCGCCCGGTCCGGACGCGTCCAGCAGCATGGCGCTGGTGATCGTGCCCTTGGGCGTGTGAAACAGTAGCGGTCGGCTCGACTTGCAGAAGGCCGGTTTGGGATCGGGGATGGCCGGCATACCGGTTCCCTGGATGCAGAAGTAGTCGGCGAAGCCTACCGGAAACTGGCGCCAGACGAGGTTGCAGCGTTGCCCCGGCTGGGAAGCTGACACCTTGTACGGCTTCCGCTGCGCGGTGAGCATCTCCTCACGAGTAGGCAGGTCACCCACGGGCCGAGTCGCCGCCGGCTGGCTTTCCGGGGGGCTGGTCACCTGCTGCGCCTGCCGGCCTGTCGGCATGTCGCCCCTGGCCAGGGCGCCGGCCAGCAGCTCGCTGGCCCCGGGCATCAGGAGGGAGGCCGTTGCATAGCATTTCCGGCTGATCGCAACCAGGTCGGCCGTAGCGCGTCCGAGCGCCTGGGAGTCCACCTGCCCGGCTGGCTGGGTGGTCAATGCGCTAGCGCGATCCTCTGCTGCTATCACGAGGGCCTGCTGCCGCCGCAGGGCCCGCCACTCCTCGAGCCGCCGCGTGGCTGCATCCAGGTCTTCGGGCGGCGCCTTGCCGATCTCCACAAGTTGGCGCAGGCCCTCGATGTTCTGCGCCGGATCCGAATGACGTCATCCGCCGCCTGAAGCGCCTCCCGTGGCTGGCTCCGCAACATCGCCAGGCGCATACGCCGCTTCGTGCAACGACTGCAAGGCCTGGAGCATCTCCCTGTCAGAAGCCTTGCCGACCCGCTGGCGTTCCTGCACGATCTCCGCCTTGTGCTCACAGGCCTGCACGATCGACTCCAGGGCCTGCAGCGCCGGCTGACGCTGGCCGGTCAGTACCGCCAGGTGGAGCCGTGCCCCGCCCAGGCTGTGCCAGCGCCTCCTGTAACTCCAGGTCGCTGGCCTTGCCGGGGGCCATGCGGCCGCGTATCTCCCGGACCTTCCGTTCAAGGTCGGCGATCTCGCTCGTGGCCGGAGACGGGTCTGTCGACTGCGCGGCTGGCAGGACAGGCGTTGACTGCATGGCCGCCCCTGGAGTCGGTCGTCCCGACGAATCCGGCGTCGAAGCACCAATCCGCGCGGGGGTCGGCTGGCAGGAGGCGATCAGCAGGAGCGATAGCACCGCCGCAGGGATTCCTCGCATCATGATAGTTCCTCACAAGGGTCTGCGCAGTCGTGATGGCTGGCAGCCCAGCTGCCAGCCATCGGGCACCGGCCTGGAAATCGTGCGGACGCCCCCAAGCCTGGCCGGGCTTCAATGGTGTCGAGGAAACTGGGGTTTCCCGGCCAGGCTTGGGGGCGTCCTGTGATGTCATCCCGAGGCGCTGGCCGTCTCGCCGGCCGGCTGGGTCGCGGCTGGCTGCGAGGCAACCGGCTGGGATGCGGCAACCGGCCGGGGCGCCGCCGCCTCCGGGATCGCCTCTGCCTGGATCGTGCCCATGTCGACGGGCGTGTCGAACGATCCTTCCGACACCTCGACCGTCTTGTGCACCCGTGCAACGACCTTGTTGACGGGCTTGTCGTCCGAACCGCGCTCCACGATTGCCACGTCCAGGTCATACGTCCCCGGCTCGACGTTCTCGGCGCGGAACGACCCGTCCGGCTTGACCTCGAACCACGTCCCGCGGTGCTTGCCAGCCACCGCCTGCAGCGCCTTCTGCCCTTCCGCCGACTTCAGCCACGTCTGGACATACGCCTGCCGCTGCTCGGGCGTCATCTTGTCCCAGCCGTCCGGGTGCGGCGGCTCCGTCACGCGGTCCGGCGTGTACAGCCTGCCGGAATCGGCGATCCCCACCCGCGTGATCCTCTCTCCCTTGGGGCCGCGGATGCGGCCGACCACCGACCGGCCCTTGCTGCCGAGGGTCACCTGCACGGTCTGGCCGGGCCTGGCATCGATCTCGACGCTGCTCATCTCGTGCTCGACCTGGGCCTTGACCGGCACGAAGCGGTCCAGCACAAACCGGCCGTTCTTGTCCGTCGTCGCCTGGTAGGCGTAGTACAGCTGCTTCGGGTTCGGCGGCAACCCCGTCAGGCTGGCGCTGATGTCCTCGCGCGGCCATGGCTTGCTGCCGCGCATCAGCACCCCTTCGACCCGGGCCCACGCCTGCAGCATGATCCGGCCGCTCGACTCGAATTGCTGTTTGGTGACTTCCGCCCAACCCGCATCGTGCACCACGACCAGGGTGTAGTCCTCCGGCGCTGCGCAGGGTGAACTTGCCCTCCGCATCGGTGATTGTAAGTGAACCGCGGCCTGTCGCCTGCCCGTTCCTGACGTACATGTAGCTGCCTTCCTCGGCCATCATCACGTGCGCCTTGGCAGCCGGCTCGCCGGAGGGCTTCAGGACGACCCCCGAAGGCAGGACAGCCTGCACGGGCGCCGGGGCTTCGGCCACGTCGCCCGCATGCACAGAGTACAGGGACTGCTCAAAACCGGGCCCGTAGTACGTGTCCACCGGCAATTCCACGACAGCGGACGGTTTCGACAGGGCCACCGCCGTGTGCGTGCCGATCAGCGACAGCCGCGAGCCCCGCGCCTTCTCATCCAGCGGAATCTGGCCGGTGGGCGCCTGCCCGGGGAGCAGGTCCAGCCGCACGCCCTCGCCTGAAGCCTGGGCGCGGACCTGGTAGATCCCCGTGTCCAGGACGAGGTTCTTGGCCAGGAAGACACGGACGGTCCCCAGGGCGCTGCCGACGCCACCCGGCACGATGCGATCCTCGCCATCCAGCCCCAGCGCCAGGTTGTCCGCAGTGACCACGTTGCTGTTGTTGGTGCTGGGGAAGCGGTACAGGGCTAGGCCGCCCACGTCCGTCACCGTGCCATTCCAGTTGCCGTCGACCAGCGCCGCCCGCATCACCCGGTCCCCGACCTGCACGTTGCCGACCGCCCAGTTCTGCGGGATGAAGCAGCACTTCAGCCCGGAGCCGTATTTTTCGACGAAGACCTGCAGCAGGCATGACCAGCCCTGCGGTCCCGAACGGTGGACCCGCACGTTCTCGAAATAAGCCACCACCCGCTGCCGGTCCGGCCCGGTGGGGTTCTCGATGGGGCTGGCGTGGTATACGGGGTCGTCGCTGTAATCGCCGTTGTTGTTGAAGTCCACGTACAGCGTGTCATAGCCGCTGCCCGTCCCGCCGGACTCGTCGAACAGCATCCGCGAAATCAGCGAGCCGGTCGGCGTGTGGTGCAGCAGCGGCTGCTCCGACTGGCAGAAGGCCGGCTTTGGGTCCACGATGGTCAGCTGCGCCGAGCCCTGGATTGAGAAGTATTCGGCCTGTTCTGCCGGGAACTTCTCGAAGAACAGGTTTGGCGGGCCCGGCGGCTCGTTGGCGGGTTCGCTGGCCGGTGCGGTCGCCGGCGCATCCGGCTCGCCGGACTCCGCCAGGGCGGCCTTGTCGCGGTCTCGCTCGGCCGCCTCCTTCGGCGAGAGGGCCCGGGGCTTGCCCGCCGCGGCCAGGATCGTCACGCCGCGCCACTGCAGTCTGCTGGCGGACCAGGCCCTCCACGGTCCGTACGGGCACGATCATCTTGGTGACCTGGTGCTGGTCCTTGGGGGCTTCTGTCTCCTGCGAGAACCGCCGGCATAAGGCGGCCGTCCACCAGTACCATGAACCGGTCGCCCGGCAACTTCGCCTTGTGCTGGAGCTCCACCTTCATGCCGCCCCGGACGGGTTTGAACTCGACAATCTTGTCCAGGCCATCGCGGTTGATACGGGAACTGCCTTTGAGTTGCTCCAGGTCCAGCGGCACACGGAACAGCTCCTTCGGATTCGTACCCAGCTCCAGTTCGAACTGGACCTGTTCCGCGCCGGCCGGCAGATCGAAGAAGGCCACCCACATGTCGCTGACCGCCAGGTGGTGCACGGTCCGCAAAGGCACGCGGCTTCCCCCAACCAGCGCCGAGCCTCGCACGGCATCCGCCGGGGCGGTGATGCGGAAGGCGGCCATGGCGTTGCAGGCCGGCTGCTCGCGGTAGTAGCCCTGGATGCACGAGCGGATCGGTGTGCCGTCCGGCAGCCACCAGTCGAAGTAGGTGTAATCGTCCTGCTTCTTCGCCTGGGCCAGCCCCAGCAGTTCCACTGAACCGCCATTGGCGACCGGGGTCCTCCAGGCGGCCGTGCTCATCTCGGGGCTCGCGGCGCTGCGCTTGCGAACCCAGGAGGCGATCGTCGTACCGTCCTGTGGCCGGGCAAAGGGCTCGCCGTACGTGTAGGTAGTGCCGTAATCGCCCGCCCGCCAGTCCCCGACATAGTCGCCAGGCTGCAGGCCCATCTGCACCGGATCGAATTCCGAGTCAGATACCGGCTCGTCGAGCACCTGCTTGCTGAAGACGAGCCGCCGGCCGCGAGCGGTCGTCGCCACGCCTTCCAGGCGATCCACGCTCGTCGACTCGTACGTGGCCGGTACCCAGGCACCGCCCTGTTGCTCGTACGTGAGGCGAATGCTTTCCGAGTGCTTCGGGCCGTCCTGGTTATACGAAACCAGGTTCCCGCCCTTGGACATGTCGAACACGCCCTTGTATGTCTCGTGGGCCACCGAGATCGTCAGGACCACCTGCTCACCTTCGCGCTTGACCGAGCCGCTCCGGCCGGCCAAGTCCCTGTCCTTGACCGACGCCGGGTCGGTGGCCCGCGTGTGCTCCAGGAGCAGCTGTGCCTCGATGTCCTGGCTGGCGGGCTGCCGCAGCACCGCCATCGGGTCGACCATCTGGCCGCCCATGTAGGCCGGGTCCCGGAACATCGCGAGCAGCTGCCGGGAACCCCTGCCCCCGCCTCGCATCTGGTAGGCGTCCGATCCGCTCAGGATGAACTGCCCCACTCGATCGTCCTGTCCCTGCCCGCTCCAGCGGAGACGATCATGGCTGACGTCCACGAGGAAGTCGCCGCCGCCGGTGTCGATCGTCTTGGGCTCGGCCTTTTCATCCGCCGCCGACCAGGTCTTGTTCTCGATCGTCACCGCGGCCTTCCACGTGCGGATCGCCTGCCTGTTGGCCTTGTGCGCCTCGGCCACCTCCTTCAGCAGGGCCGCGTCGCCCTCCAGGTATCTGCCCGCCCCGGCGGCACTCAGGTGGTGGCAGGTCAACAGCAGCGCCACCACGGCCAGCACCACCACTCCCGGCCAGCTGTGCGCAAAGCGCACCGGTTCGTTCGACCTCATGTCCAACAGGCGCAGCACCCGGCTGTGAAGCTGCGACGAGCGATCCGCCGCAGCCAGCGCCGCGAGCTCGCCAGAGGCCCCCGTTGATCGATGATGCACAGCTCTGCCGCCCGAACCAGCGAATCGGCGTAGGCCAGCGGTGTGCAGCCCGCCCGCACCACCCAGTCGTCGCAGCACAGCTCCCGCTCGCTGCGGATCCGCCGCGACACCAACCACATGGCCGGGTGGAAGAACAGGAACGCCTCGATCAGCCGCTGCAGGATGTTCACGATCGGGTCGTAGCGGCGTATGTGGGCCAGCTCGTGCGCCAGCAGGACCTCCACCTGCTGGATGGTCATCCCCGAAACGATCGCCAGCGGCAGCAGGATGGTCGGCCGCAGTACCCCCACCACCGTCGGCACCGCCGCCCGCCCGCAGTAGGCGATCGCCGGCGTCACATGCAGGCCCAGGACTCTCGCCTGCCGTCCCAGGGCCGCCAGCAGGCCAGGGTCATCCACCGGCCGCGACCGGCGGCGCAGCCGCCCGCCGCCGAACAATCCCAGGACCAGCCGCCCCAAGGTCACCGCCACCCCTGCTGCATAAGCCGCAACCACGTACGGGGCGCACTGCAGCCACTTCTGCCTGTCCAGCAGCACCGCCCGCCAACCCGTCGGCGCCGCCGGCGGACAATCCGCCGTGGGTGCCAGCACGGGCTGGATCTGCGGGCTGGTCACATCGGCGGCCGGCGCGGGAATCACCGCCGGCTGTGGAATCTCGTCAGACCACGGTCCGGACCGGCGAAGGCCCGGCCATGCCGGGCGCCGCGCCGCATGCCCCGCAACGTTCCCCTGCCCCGCTGCCGCTGGCTGAGGAGCCGCCGCCGACACCTCCGCCTGGGCATTTCCCTTCAGTAGCAGGAACGTCACCGGCGGGCACGCCGCCATCACCAGCAGTGCCCCCAGCAACACCAGGTAGCGAGTGCTGGCCGATGTCCTTTTCAGGAGCAGGCCAGCCAGAAGGGCCGCCAGCCCCACCGCGGCCCCCTGCCACAAGAAATGCGCCAGCGTCATCATCAGCCGTACACACAGAACCTCATCGATCGGGAACATGGGTGTCATGGCTCCTGCTCTTTGGCCTTGCGGTTGATCATCGCGCGTAGATGCTTGAGCGATTCACCATCCAGGTCCGACGATTCCAGCAGGTTGAGCATCGCCGCCATCGTCGAGCCGTCGAAAGCCTTCTGCACCAGATCCCGCAGCATGTCGCGGGTGGTGGTCTCGCGTGAAATTCGGGGCCGGTAGACGAAGTGCTTGTCCTCCTTGACCCGCTGAAGATAGCCCTTGTCGACCATGATGTTCATGATCGTAAGTACTGATGTGTGCGCGAGATCACGAAAACCGACCAATCCATCCCGCACATGCCGCACCGTCGAGGCACCGTCGCGCCAGAGGATCTTCAGGATCGCCATTTCCAGGTCGGTGGGATGGGCTGAGGCCGGTCTGACCATGTCGGGGATCTCCAGGGAACGGCTGCTAATTCATTAGAAATGTACACCGAGTCTTCCCTGCCGTCAAGACATTTTCGGATTTGTTCGAAGATGTGTTACTGCCCCCGAGCAGCCGTCACCGGAACGTCTGCCGCCGCCCTCCTGCCTCGAAACTGGCTGTAAAGGAAGGAAAGCAACATCACCCACGCCGCCGGCACCCATACATAGATGAACTCGCTGGCCAGCACCGTCCACACCCGAGGGCTCGTCAGGAACCGCCGGACCCCGATCGGAGATACGGCCAGAGGCCGCCACCAGGCGAAGAATCGCGAGTCGCTGAACGGCCAGAGCAGCGCCACGCCTCCCCCGCCATTGGTGATGGTGTCCAGCAGTCCGTGGCTGGCCGTGATCGGCGCAAAAAAAGCCCGCACCTCCGCCAGCGAATGCGTCATGATCGTCGGCAAGAAATGCCCCTTGATCTACACCCGCTCCGCGGTAGCTTCCGGCTCCGCCGCCGGCACCAGCTCCCGGCGCCGCCGCGTCTTTCTGGCGGCGCGGACCCAGTGTCGTACGGCCTCGGCCAGGATGACCACGGCGCTGCCAAGGATCACCACCGTCAGCACCGCGTTGATCGTCCCGGGCAGAAACGTCTTGGGGTTGCGCATCTGCGGAATGAAACTCTCGACCAGGTTCAGCCACCCCGCATAGATCGTCGTAATGGCCACGAACGCCATGGGCACGATCGTCACCCACGCGTAGCGGGCCTTGCCCGTGTTGATCAGCCAGGAACTCACCACCGCCAGCGCAATCCCCGCCAGCAGCTGGTTGGCGGCACCGAACATCGGCCAGATCGTCGCTACTGTCCCCGTCCACAGGAACCAACCCCAGCTGGCGACGATCAACCCCGTCGAAACGATCGTCCCGGGCAACCAGTCCGTACGGGCAAACGGCTTGTACACCCGGCCACCGAACTCCTGCATCAGGTACCTGGCGACGCGGGTCCCCGTATCGATCGCCGTCAGGATAAACAGCGCCTCGAACATGATGGCGAAGTGGTACCAGTAGCTCAATAGTTTGCCCAGCCACGGCAGGGCCGCGAAAATCTGCGCGAAACCCACCGCCAGGGAGACAGCGCCGCCGGGCCGATGAGCGACGTTCTCGCCGACCTGGCGCGACAGCTCCGCCAGGTTCACCGGCTGCAAGCCAAGCGCGGCGTATTTGTCCGGAGTGCAATTGATCGCAAAGTAATCGCCCGGAAACAGCGAGCATGCCGCTACCAGGGCCGTGATGCTCACGATCGTCTCCAGCAGCATCGCCCCGTAGCCGATCAGCAGGACGTCGCTCTCTTTGCTGATCATCTTCGGCGTGGTCCCCGAGCCGACCAGCGAATGGAAGCCCGACAGCGCGCCGCAGGCGATCGTGATGAACAGGAACGGGAACAGCTTGCCGGGGATGACCGGCCCGCCGCCGGATGCGTACGACGTCAGCGCCGGCATCTTCAGGTGAGGCTGGACAACGAGCACCCCCGCGATCAACAGGGCGATGGTGCCCACCTTCAGGTAGCTGCTCAAGTAGTCCCGCGGGCACAATAGCATCCAGACCGGCAGCACGGAGGCAATGAACCCGTACGACGCCAGCGCGATCGTGATCCCCTGCCCTGACAGCGTGAAACACCCGGCCAGACGCGACCCCGGCACCGCGCCGCCCGCCACGACGGCTGTCAGCACGAGTACAAAACCGATCAGGCTGGCCTCGACGATCCGGCCCGGCCGGATGCGATACATCCACAGCCCGGTAAACAGCGCCGCCGGCACGGTGCACAGGATCGTGAAGACGCCCCAGCTGCTTTCCTTGAGGGCGTTGACCACAGCCACGCCGAGCCCGGCCAAAGCGATGATGATGATCAGCAGCACCGCCAGCGAGCCGACCAGGCCCGCGGCCGGGCTGATCTCACTGCGAGCGATCTCGGCAAGGCTCTTGCCGTCGTGACGGACCGAGGCGATCAACACCATGAAGTCGTGGACGCTGCCGGCCAGGACCGACCCTAGCAGCAGCCAGAGGAAGCCCGGGGCGTACCCGAACTGGGCCGCCAGCACAGGCCCGATCAACGGCCCCGCGCCCGAGATGGCCGCGAAGTGATGGCCAAAGAGCACCCACTTGTTGGTGGGATGGTAGTTCTGTCCGTCGCGCAGGCGGTACGCCGGTGTCAGGCGTCGATCATCCAGGGCCACCACCCGCGCCGCCAGGAAGGCACCGTAGTACCGGTACGCCAGCGCCGCCACCAGCAGGGCAGCTACGAGCAGGTAAACCGCATTCATGATTCTCTCCGCCCGCCAAATGAGCGCCCCTACTGTACTGTCCGACCCCTCCAGTCACAACCTGGATGGGACCTGACCGCAATGCAAACCCGGCGCAGCAGCATGCAGGCCTGATCGTTCGAAGGGAGGAGCAAGAACAGCGACCCCGGCTGGCAACACCAGCCGGGGTCGATATATGGCAAACCCGCCGCAGGCCCGTGCACGACGGCCTGGGACCGTAGAGTTGGGTCTAGTGATGATGGTGTCCGTGGCCGGCCTTTTCTTCCTTCTCTTCCTTGATCTCGCTGACGACCGCCTCCGTGGTCAGCAGCAGGCCGGCAATGCTGGCCGCGTTCTGGAGGGCCACCCGTTCGACCTTCGTCGGCACCAGCACGCCCATCTTCACCAGGTCGCCGTACTGGCCGGTCAACGCGTTGTAGCCGAAGTTGACTTCGCCGGCGTCATCCACCTTCTGCATCACCACCGAGCCGTCCAGCCCGGCGTTGTCGGCGATCTCGCGGATCGGAGCCGCCAGCGCCCGCCAGACGATGTCCACGCCCGTGGCGATGTCGCCGCTGACCTTCTTCTTGCCGTCGGCCAGCGCCTTGCGGGCCCGCAGCGGGGCCACGCCGCCGCCCGGCATGATGCCTTCCTCGACGGCCGCCCGGGCCGCGTGCAGGGCATCTTCCACGCGGGCCTTCTTCTCCTTCATCTCCGCCTCGGTGGCTGCGCCGACGTTGATCCGCGCCACACCGCCGGCCAGCTTCGCCAGCCGCTCCTCCAGCTTCTCGCGGTCGTAGTCGCTGGTCGTCCGGTCGATCTCGTTCTTGATCTGGTCGATCCGCGCCTTGATCGCGCTGGTTGCGCCGGCGCCCTCGATGATCGTGCACGTCTCCTTCTCGACCACCACCTTCTTGGCCCGGCCCAGGTCCTCCAGCTGCAGATTCTCCAGGTTGATCCCCAGGTCCTCGAAGATCGCCCGGCCGGCCGTCATGATCGCGATGTCGTCCAGCATCGACTTGCGCCGGTCGCCGAAGCCGGGCGCCTTGACGGCCGCCACCTGCAGGATACCGCGCAGCTTGTTGACCACCAGGGTAGCCAGGGCCTCGCCCTCGACGTCCTCGGCGATCACCAGCAGCGGCTTGCCCGCCCGCGCGACCTTCTCGAGGATAGGCACGAGGTCCTTGATCGAGGAGATCTTCTTCTCCTGGATCAGGATGTAGGGGTTCTCGAGTTCGACCTTCATCGTCTCGAGGTTGTTGATGAAGTGCGGACTCAGGTAACCCTTATCGAACTGCATGCCCTCGACCAGCTCGACCACCGTGTCCAGGCTCTTGCCCTCTTCCACCGTAATCACGCCGTCCTTGCCGACCTTCTCCATCGCCTCGGCGATCTTCTTGCCGATCTGGGCGTCCTGGTTAGCCGAGCACGTGGCCACCTGTTCGACCTGCGCGTTCGTGTCTACCGGCTTGGACAACTTCTTGAACTGCTCGACAACCTGCTCGACGGCCATGTCGATCCCGCGCTTGATCTGCATCGAGTTGGCGCCGGCCGCCACGTTCTTCAGGCCCTCGGTGTAGATCGCCTCGGCGTAGATCGTCGCCGTCGTCGTGCCATCGCCGGCCTGCGTGCTCGTCCGACTGGCGACTTCCTTGACCAGCTGCGCCCCGATGTTCTCCATCGGGTCCTCCAGCTCGATCTCCTTGGCGACCGTCACGCCGTCCTTGGTCACCGTCGGGCTGCCGAAGGACTTTTCGATCACGACGTTCCGGCCGGCCGGGCCCAGGGTACTCTTGACCGCGCGGCTGAGCTTCTCCACGCCCCGACGTACCGCCTCACGGGCCTCGGTATCGAACGCAATATGTTTGGCTGCCATCACTCTGCTCCCGTTCTATCATTTCGCTGCGCCTGCTGTCGTCGCCAGGCCTTGCCTCTCGTACTTTCGATCTACTGACACTCCCGCCGCGCGCCTACTCCAGGACAGCCAGGATGTCGGACTCGTCCAGGATCAGGTACTCCTCGCTACCCAGCTTGATCTCCGTGCCGCCGTAGCTGGCGAACAGGACCTCGTCGCCCTTCTTGACCTGCAGTGGCGTGCGCTTGCCGTCGTCGGACAGTTTGCCTTCGCCGACCGCCTCCACCTTGCCCCGGCGGGGCTTCTCCTTCGCGCTGTCCGGCAATACGATCCCGCCAGCCGTCTTCGCTTCGGCCTCCAGCCGCCGGACCAGTACCTTCTCACCCAATGGACGAACATTCGCTTTGGCCATCATGGAAACCCTCTTGCTTATTCAGGAACGGAACCTGTCCATCCTCTTTCGCCGGCAGACGCCCGCTCAGTTCACGCGACGCAGCAACCGGCTCACCATTTCTCCCATCAACTCCACGTCAACCGGCATCTCGAAAACGCTGTACGCTGACAACTGCAGCGCCTGGTTCAGCAGCATCGGTTCGGCCCTGCTGACCACCATCAGGCACGCCACGCTGCCGTCGATCCGGCGGATCTGCCGCAGCAGGCTCCAACCCGCTCCCGTCAGGCTCGGCTCGTCGACCACCACCACACGCGGCCGCAGCCGACTCACCCTCTCGACTACACGCTCGGGCGGCCGCACCGACACCACATCCACCCGGGCCGGCCGCAGCGACTCCGCCAAACGGCCGACCCATGCCTCAGGGATCTCAAGGCCCTGAGTCACCACGACCCGCGGGGTAACATTGGGATCCAGACCGAACGTCATGACGCACCTGCAAGCCGTCTATACCGCACCGCATTAGGAACTAGCAAAGCCCATGCCAATTGCCCAGGGAAGCAGCCCGAATCTAGTCGCGCCATAACCATTGAATTGACAGCCACTTGTACCTTGCCACGCGAAGCCACCTCTCTCGGCCGAGACGCCGCTGCTGTCAAGATGTCACCCCAGTTGCGTCGCGGTGCGGCCCTGCTGTCAATCTGGCAGCCATTCTGCTACACTGCCCACCCATGCCAACCGCGCCCGATCGGATCATTGCTGTCGCCCTTAATCCCGCCATCGACCGTGTGATCGAGGTGCCCCACCTGGCCATCGGCGCCCACCAGGTCGCCCGCCTTCTGACCCGCAACCCCGCGGGCAAGGCCGTTAATCTGGCCAAGGGTCTGGCCCTTCTGGGGGTGCCTAGCATCCTGACGGGCCTGGTCGGGGAAGGCGAGATCGACTACTACGCCCGCGATGCCGCCGCCTATGGCATCCCCATGCAGATGCTCCCGGTCACAGGCCATACCCGCGAGAACATCACGCTCATCGACCCGGTCGGCCGCACTGAGACCCACCTGCGCGACCGAGGCTTTGTCGTACGACCGGATGAGCTTGGCAACCTGCGCCGCAGACTCATCGAACTGGCCGGCCCCGACGCCACGTTCGTCTTCGGCGGGGCGCTGCCTCAAGGCATTACCCCCGAGGAGGTCGCGGATCTGCTGAAAATCTGCCGCGGAACCGGCTCGCGACTGGCTGTCGATGCCAGCGGCCCTGCCCTGTCCGCCGCCGTCGATATCCGCCCGTGGCTGATCAAGCCGAACCGCCAGGAATTCCAAGACCTTCTCGGGCGCAACCTGCCAACGACTGCCGATCTGCTGGCTGCCGGGAAGGATCTGGCCCACAGGATCGATCTGACTCTACTTAGTTGCGGCGAAGACGGCGCCTATCTCTTTGCGGCCGACGCCGCGTGGCACGGCCGCTGCGATGTCCCCGCCCATCGAATCGCCAGCACCGTCGGCTGCGGCGATGCCCTGCTGGCAGGCCTGCTGGCAAGCCTGCACAGGGGCCTGGATTTGCCTGGCGCCCTGAAGCTGGCCGTGGCCGCAGCGGCGGCAACGGCCTTGAGCCCAACAGCACTGTTTGACCGCGAAAATGTGGACGCGATGCTGCCCCTGGCAGAAGTCTTTGCCTCGTAGCCCCAGGCCAGATTCTGTCACTGCCAGCCGTAATCTGTTATCTTTCAAGCCGTTAGAGTTAATCACGAATTCCATTGTTTTCATTTGTGGCCCTGGGTATACTTCTGTCGGTCACGGTTGGTTGCACGATCAGGTACGGTTCGCGAACGCTCTTGGCGAGTCAGTCCGCAACTTGTTTGTCTTGTGTCGAGGCTCCTACCGCCCAAGGCCGACTGCGGCCTCTTTCCCTGAAGACCCGGAAAGAGAAAGAGAGGGTCTTATGCCCAACGTTCCTGACAGGAGTCAAAAATGGGCAACAAGTTGTATGTCGGAAATCTGAGCTACAGTGTTACGAGCGCAGATTTGGAGCGCTTGTTCGGGGCCTACGGCACCGTACAGAGCGCACAGGTCATCTCGGACAAGTTCAGCGGCCAGTCCAAGGGCTTCGGCTTTGTCGAGATGGGCAACGACCAGGAGGCGCAGGCGGCCATCAACGCCCTCAACGGCCAGCAGCATGAAGGCCGCGCCCTGACGGTCAACGAGGCCAAGCCTCGCGAAGACCGCGGCGGGCGTGGTGGTGGTGGCGGCGGCGGTGGCGGCCGCGGCGGGCGTGGCGGCAGCTACGGTGGTGGCGGCGGCGGTGGCCGCGGCGGTCGCTACTAGTAGACCCGCACAGTACAAACCAGGGAAGGCCACGAAAGTGGCCTTCCCTTTCTTATGCGCACGCGTTTCCAGCGCAAGAAACAGGCCGCCAGGCGTCTCGCCTCGCGGCCCGATCATATGCCGTGCAAATCCCCGGTCGGTCTCAATGGTAGTTCATGATCACGCCCGACGCCCCCTGGGCCGAATCTTTCCGGATCACGTCGACGATCTTCATGTTCTGGACTGCCAGCGCCACGCCCAGGGGCTTCAGACCCTTTTTGTTGATGATGGTCGCGTCCGGCTTGTACTGCAGCAGCAACTTCGTCGGCGCGATGTTGTCATCCTTGATCGCAGCAGCTGCGTGCAGCGGCGTGTTCCCGTCGACGTCCTGCTCGTTGATGTCCACGCCCGGCTGGCCGAGCATCAGGCCCAGGTACCGCATGTCCCCGACGCTGGCGGCGATGACCAGCGGCGGCCGCATCACGCACTGGTAGGTGTAGGTCTTGGGGCCGTCCGTCACGCTTAGGCTCAATTGCCGGCTGCCCAGATCGTACTGGCCGGTGCCGACCGTCTCGAACATCCCGCCGCCCGAGTGACGCTCCCATTTGCCAATGGCTTTGACCATGGCGGGCCGCTGCCAGGGGTAGCCAGGCATATCCAGCGCGAGCCTGACGAGTTTGTCGACCGGCGGTATCCCCACCATCGCCAGCGGGGCATCGTCCGATGTGAGCGTTCGTTCGATGAGGGTCAGTTCGGCCTGCAGCCGCGCCTTACGTCGGAAGGCCGAATGGAAGCAGAGGAAATAGACCGCGGTAGCCACCAGAAGGGTCGCCACGGCAATCGCCGCCCAGAAGGCGGGCTTGGAGAAGCTGGCCCGGGGCAGCCACGGCAGGAAGGGCTTCTTCTTGGCAGCGGCGATGGCCGCCTCCGCCTCGGGCCCGCTCAGCGGGGTCCAGCAGTTGGGGCACTTCTCGGTCCCCTCGTTGTACCGCGTACCGCAGGCGTGGCAGAACCGCTGCACGACGTGCCGGTATTCAGCCATGGGGGACGGATCGCCCGGCTTGGCGTCAGCCGCGGGCTTGACCACCACGGGTGCGGCGGCGGAGCGGATCTCGACCTCCTCGTTGGAGAGTTGCACCTGGACCTTGCCGCCGTGGCCGGGCTTCCTCGGGACAGGCTTGGCAGGCGGGGCCGTCTTGGTCGCGCCGGTGTCCTTTTTGGGTGGCTCAGGGGGCGGGGTGTAGCCCTCGGGCGGCTGAAGTACCAGGGGTGCGCCGCAGTGGGGGCATTTGCCCTTCTTGCCGGCGTACTTGTCCTGGACGCCGAACATCTTGCCACAGGAGCATTTAATCCTGAAACTCATCGTTGCGGCCCCTTACGCTTCACCTAATGGATTACACAGTCTGTCGGCCATCGGGTCAAGCTCAGTTCTTTCAGGTGCTTACGCCACCCCGGGAACGCACCGCCAGGAATCCACCCTCCGACGAAGCAAGAGGCCGCAGGCTGTTCGCCTTGCGGCCTCCGCGAGGTCCTCCCAAACCTTCTGATTCATTGCATCCGGGCCCCTTACGGAACCAGGAAGGAATCCGGGTAGGTGGTCTTGCTGTCGGGGTAATAGGCCCAGTCCTTCAGCAGCTGAGTCTGGGAGTAGGTCTGGGAATCGTACTCCCCCTGCACGCGGTAGCCCAGCGCAACGTCGTCCGCCGGGGGACTCCCCGGGTTGTTGTACGCCCTGATATCCTGGACCGTCCAGATGTTGTCCTTGAATGCGCCGCACCAGGGATCGGCGGCGAAGTCCCCGCTGCCATCCAGGCGGAGGAAGTTCTGGCCCTCCCCGCGATGGTTCGGGCTGTTCAGCACATCCATATCCTTGGGATTGGTGGGGGTGACGGTGGCCTGGGCCCTGCTTGCATCCCACGTGATATTCACACCTACTTTCATCGCGCTCAAAGCATCACAATAGAGCTTACCATTCGGGAAGGTAGGACTCACAGCACCGCCGTTGGCCATCTCGAATGTGTGATCATCGGTGGCCGCTAGCGCAGGGACGTACTTCGCCTTGAAGGCCGGGGACGTATCCGCCAGGATGACCAGTTTCGGGTCATCCCTCATGTTCGTGTTCCAACCGGTGCGGATTGTGCTCCCGTTCGTGGGCGGGTTAGGGTCGATAGCCGGCCCCTGGTACTGGAACGCATAGGAGAACTGCGACCGGTTCTGAACGTCGCTGATACTGGAGGCAGCTGGATCCTGCGACTTTAGCACGGCCGGGGTGAACGGCTGGTCTGCCTCACCGTCCGACGGGCAGAGCCAGGTTTTGGTGTCGGCCGCCTGCATCTGGACCAGCTTCCACAGGTTACGAGTATTGCTAATCGGCGAATAAGATGTGGGCGCACTGACTTTAGGATCGAACGTCTTGGCGCTGACCCCGTCCCAGTCCCAGGCATCGCCAATCGCGGTGAACCCTGCCCCCATGTTCTTCTTCGGGTCGCCCCAGCAGGGGAAATTGCCACGGTTGACCACTGCGTACGTGATGCAGCCCTGCGTAATCGCGCGGAGGTTGGCGATGCAAACCGTCCGTCGCGCGATTTCGCGGGCGCGGCCGAGGGCCGGCATCAGGATCGAGATCAGCAGCGCGATGATGCCGATCACGGTCAACAGTTCCACTAGCGAGAACGCTCTACGTGTCCTTGCTTTCATCGGAAAGCCCTCTCCAACCGGCCGGTACTGTTTAGTATGTATCATGCCATAGGCTACGAGCCTGGAGTATCTTACGGCATCGTACTGGCGGCTGGAAGACCGGTCAATAGTTGCGAGTATTCTCCGGCACCGGAACACTTTCATAACTGGCTGTATGTTCAGCCCTTACACACTGCCACCAAACGGCGCCGAGAAAAGAACCCAAGATGACTTGCGCATCGAGGTCCCCAAGTGTCCACCCAAAGCCAAACCTGCCGACCACCGACGGTCTGCCAGAACCCCGCAACTGGAGGGCTTGCAGCCACCTTGTCGTGCCCGTGCCAGGCAGATACAGTTCCGTGTGGCGACGCGAAGACCGTCGGCGTCTAGTCCATAAAACGCGACAATTCCAGGCGATAATAGTAAGGAGCTGGCAATGCATCCCGGACCTCGGCCCACACTCAGGCTGCTGTTGGCGACACTGACGGTCGGCATGTGTCTGCAGGCCGTCACTCCGCAAGGTTGCCTCGGCATCCTCCAGCAGAACGCCGAGGTGCTGTTGCGTCTGCAAACCACCGTCGGCCCCGAGCTATACCAGAGCTGGATCTACAAATTCCTGATCGGGCAGAAGGGCTAAAAGCCGGACAAACACCGAGGCCCTTCGGATCCGCTCCGAAGGGCCTCGTAGTTTCCACTCTCGCGTCGCCGGGTGCCACGCCTGCGGCGTTTGCAGGCGTGTTCCGTTCGGCTACTGCGTGTAGCAGCTACTTTGCCAGCGCCGCCTCCAGGGCCTTCTCGATCACCGCGCAGCCTTCGAGGACGGCCTCTTCGGTGATCACCAGCGGCGGGTTCACCTTGATCGAGCCGCCGCCCAGGCCCACGGGGCTGAACAGTAGCACGCCGCTTTCCACGCACTTGCGGATCACCTCCCACGCCAGGTCGCCGTCGGGCTCCTTGCTGTTGGGCTTGGTGAAGTGCACCGCGTTGATCAGGCCCTTGCCCATCACCGGCCCCACCACGTCCGGGTGCTTCCTACTCATCTGGCAGAGCCGGTCCTTCATGACCGCCCCGACCTTGGCCGAGTTCTGGAGGAGCTTGTCCTTCAGGATGACGTTGATCGAGGCCACCGCGGCAGCCGAGCAGATCGGGTTGCCCGTGTGCGTGCTGGTCATCGAGCCAGGCGGGAACTGGTCCATGAGCTCCTGCTTGCCGAGGATGGCGGAGATCGGCATGCTCGAGGAGATGCCCTTGCCCAGGCACGTCAGGTCCGGCACCACGCCGTAGTGCTCGAAGCCGAACATCGTGCCAGTCCGGCCGAAGCCCGCCTGCACCTCGTCGTAGCACATCACGACCTTGTGCTTGTCGCACCACTTGCGCAGGGCCTGCGCGAACTCCGGCGTGGTGAACTGGCCGTTGCCGCCCTGGTAGGTCTCCTGGATCACCAGGCAGACGTTCTGGGGTTTGACGCCCTTGGCCGCCAGCGCCTTCTCGAAGCCGGCGAACGAGGTGTCGGGGTTGCGCCAACCATCGGGGAACGGGACCTGCACGAAGGTCGGGTCGAGCTTGCCGATCCAGGCCTTCAGGGCGGGGCTGCCGCCGATCAGCTGCGCACCCATCGTCCGGCCGTGAAAGGCCCCTTCGAACGAGACGACGATGTTCTTGTCGGAGCTGATCGACTGGCCGTACTGCTTGGCGAGCTTCACCGCGCACTCGGTGGTCTCGGCGCCGGTGGAGAGGATGAACGCCTTGTTCAGTTCCTTGGGCGCAATCTGCACGAGCAGGCTGGAAAGGTTGCGCCGCGGCTCGCCCGGGAAGCAGTAGTGCGTCAGAAGACCGCGCTGGGCGGTGGCTACGATCGCGTCGATGATCTCCCGCCGCCCGTGGCCGGCATTGGCCACCAGCACGCCGCTGGAGAAGTCGATCCACTTGTTGCCCCACTTGTCGAAGACCTGGAAGCCTTCGGCGTGGTCCCAGACGACGATGGGCTGGCCCTGCATGCTGACGGGTTCGGCCCGGCGGAGATCCTCGAGCATGGGGATGGACTCGGGGACGGGGAACTTCGTGACGATGCGGCGGTACTTGGTTTCGACGCGAGGGACATCGTGCGGCACAAGCTCGAACGTGCGAGCCATAGCAATACCTCCGGCACCCGGGTGGCGCAAACCGCCCGGCTGCGCGCTCTATCGTGGGGCAGCCTCCCCACAGTTACCGTTGTGAATAGGGATCCAACGGTTGGTCGCCCGCCCGGCTGCAGGCCTCGCGACCCGGGTCGCGGCGGGGACCGGTCCATGCCGGCATGCCGCGACGAGTTGATTGCGGTATACGATACCCGCGCCGCAAGGGGTTGGCAAGATGACGCTGGCCCTACCGCCTGGCGTGTGCGTGACCAGTTTTTCTGGCACCGCGGCATTTGAGCATGCGGCACCCTGCTTGGCGCTATCATAAACGCGGGTCCGGTGCGTATGCGCTACCCGTTGCCAGAATGTTTAGTCACACACCCTGGCGTCCGGCGGCAGGGCCACACCCCCTGGTCAAGACCATCGGTCGGAGACAGGCCGATCTCCGTTCAGGCGGCCTGCCGACGACGCTTCAGAAAGGCACCCGCAGCGGCGATGGCCAATGTAGCCAGTGAGGCCGGCTCGGGCACGTCCGACTGGACCTGCACCGTGATCACGCCGAAGGGATTGGTCGGAACGAGGGCACCCAGCTCCCGACTCAGGTCCTGAAGCTGACCCGTCTCGGGCAGGACGAGGGCATTGGGAAGACTCCCCAGCAACTGGACGACCGGAGGCAGGTTCGGGTCCCCATCCGAAAGCAGCATGATCTGCGGAACAATCCCCGGCACTCCCAACGACGAAAGCACAACGTCGCTGACGTAGACGGGGCCGGTCGGGGTCGTATACACGAGCGGTACCTCGCCCGGGTCCAGCACGGGCACTCCGTTGACAAGAGGCTCCGTGAGTACGACGACGCTGGCGCCCGGCGCGGCTGCCAGGGCTACTGGGGCGATCGCCGGCGGCACGGGCAAAGGTCCGCCACCGAAGACCAGTGTGGACTCCGGCGCCGTGGCCACTTCGAGGATTGAGTTGTCAAACAGCGCCACTCCCGCTGCGTTGGAGATCAACATCCGGTCCGACGCGACCGCAGCGTCGACGCTGGCCGCGAGACCGAATGCAACTCCCGCAACTGCTACGACCGTCGACAGACGTTTCATGGTTGGCACCCCTTCCCGGAACAATTGGTCCAATCGCTGTCACAAAGCCTGGCCGGCCCTACCAAGGCCGGGCACGGCGATCGGCACGTGTACCCCTGCGGGCCACGAACGCCCCGCACACGCAGGACGAATGGAAACCGCGCTGACAGACGGATTCGAGCGACCGATCCAGCCTGACGTGTGACTCTATAGACGTGCAACGTGCCAAGACAAATCCCCCGCGCGAAGCCTGTCCCGCCCCAGGAACAACCCGGGACCGGGCCAGGGACGAGCACGTGTTCTTAATTATAGAAATGTAGACCACTTGCGGTTGAACGAAACGCGACGCAGCCGTTCTCGTGAAAGACATCGCGGGTCCCTTGGAAATCGCAGGGAGGACGGCGCGCGACCGGCTTGACGCATCGGCCTGGTGGCGGAGCATGAGAGGTGGCCGGCTCCCGAGGGTCGCGGCCCGGCGCCAATCCCGGGCGACGCGGACAGGCCGGGGGGCATGTCCCCGCCGCGGGCCGTCTTCTGGCAGGACCACGGCTGGCCTGCGGGAAGCATGGCCTTGCGCCGGCAAGCAACAACCACGCTGGCCAGGGCCCATGCAGTCGAGTCTCCTGTATACCGTGTCCCTCCCTGTGAATTCCGCCAACACGCATGGCGTGGAATGAGAAACCTCCTTGACGTTGGCCCGGGCGCTACCGAAGAATACGGAATCAGCGCCCGCGAACGTCGCGGGCACGTTCATCTTTGAGATGATCCGGGTAGCAAACGAATGACAGACCCGCAACCGCCCCTTGACGCCCGCCACCTCAACGACGCCGCACGGCTTAGCCAGGACAAGATCCTGAACCCCAACAGCCTTTCCCTCTATGGCGGGATTTCGGGCACTGCGCCGGTCCTGGTCATCCTGGCGGCTGGCAAAGGCACCCGATTCGGCCAGGACCCCAAATGCATCCAGCCCATCCAGGGCACTCCGCTGGCCCGACACTCGATCGACGCCTTCCGTCGCGTCTCGTGCTCGTCGGCTGTCTGCCTGGTCGGATACAAGCACCAGGAAGTCTCGACGGCCCTGGGCGCTGACAACATCTACGTCCGCTCTGACAACCCCACCGGCGGGACGGCCTATGCGGTGTTCGAAGCCTTCAGCGTCCCGGGCCTTCTCGACCGTAATCCATTGGTGATCATCAGTATGGGTGATCGGATCGTACCGACATCGATCTTCCGCCGCCTCCACGAGATCCACTGCGACGGCCCTCGCGAGGCCGACCTGACCTTTTTGACCGCCCATTACGAGCCCCCCAGAAATCGCGGCAAGGGGCGCGTCCTGCGCGACGAGGCCGGCCGCGTCATCCGAATCATCGAGGAAAAAGACATCGCGGCCGAAAAGGACCCCCTCGCCCGCCAGGCCCTGTTGAACCTGACCGAGGGCAACTGCCCGCTGTACGCCATTCGCGCCGCCGCCCTGATGCGACACCTGCAGGACCTGACCAACGCCAACGTCCAGGGCCAGTACTACCTCACCGACGTAATCGAGGGATTAAGCCGCACCGGCGGTGATATCCGCACCATCACCACCACACCCTCCGACGCCGAGTACGACCTGCTCTGCTCCGATGTCACCCGCCCGATGGACATGGCCCTGCTGGAGGGGATCTTCGCCCGCAACGGCGAACTGTTCCCCGAGGAACAGGAGATCGAGCGGGCTACCCGCGCCATCCTCACCGCCCGCCCCGGCCCGCAAGTCGCCGCTATCGCACGCCAGACTCCAGGAACTCATGGCGGCTGACACCGAGGAGAAACTGGGGTTTGCACCCGATCGGCCTGTGGCCATCGGCGTCTCGGGCGGTCGGCTGCGGATCGCCTTCATGCACCCGGACATGGTCCGCTTTTTTGGCCCGGCCTGGCAGATGCCCGTTGGCGCAGGCACCCCGGAGGGCGACGAGCAGATTGTCGTGATGGCTCAAGGCGCCGATGATCGCCGCATCCACCTGTACCCGATGGACCCGAGATTCCGCGAGAGTGTCAACGCCATCGCGGCTGATAACGACCTGATGTACCCGGGCCAGGACGTCTCCGACTGGAACACGTACGAGGGCTTCGGAACGCGCATGAGCGAGACGCTCCTGCTGGGCCTGGGCTATTTCAGCGACGACGAACTGGAGTACCGCCGCAAGCGCAACCTGCCCCTACCCCCGCCGTCCCTGTGGGTCAGTTCGAACATGCGGCGCCCCTTCGCCCTGGTCGGCAATGCCATCGCCTCCATGCGGACCCTCCGCGACGGCCACCTTGGCGCGAAGGTCCAGGACCACCTCGGCCGCCGCACGTTCAAGGGCCTGCGACTGGTCTGCACGGGCAGCATCCCGCAGGGGGGCTTCTCCAGCTCCAGCGCGGTGACCGTCGCGACCAAGAACGCGATCAACAGCCTCTTCGAGTTCGACATCCCGCCTGACCTGCTCGTGCACCTGGCCTGCCAGGCGGAGTACGGCACGGGCGTCCGCGCCGGCTCGCTGGACCAGGCCACGGAGCAGAAGGGTCGACCCGGCCAGGGCACGCTGATCTCCTCGAACCCGCGGGACAACTACCGCATCATCGGCACGTACCCCGTGCCCACCGATCGCTTCCGCGTGATCTTCCCGTACAGCGTCGAGCGCAATCGCGGCGCGTGGCGCTGGTCCTGGGGCATGTACGCCGAGAACCGTCGCCCCGGGCACCCCGCTGACGTCCACACAGACCCGCAAGATGACCGGCAAGGCCGCCGAGATCGCCGCCATCCTGACGCGCCTCCCCCTGGAGAACCGATTTCTTCAAGCGGATCGAGGACGACCTCGTGGCCGACGGGGCGCTGAGCCTCGAGAGCCGCACATGGATCTGCTCGATCCTGCGGCAGTTGCCCCTGCTGGTCAGCCAGGAGGACCTCCGCCGGTGCGTCGGCGAGAGCCGCGACTGGTACGTCGCCCAGCTCGTCGAGACCCAGCACCTCGACGCAGCCGCGGCCGCCCAGAAGGCCGACTCCACCTTTGCCTCGCTGTTTGCCGGATGGCGTGACCCGGTCCTGCGCCGCACGACGCCGGACGGCCGGGTCGTCACCGAGCCGGGCGTGCCCCTGCGGGCGATGACCGCGTACCTGTTCGGCGAGGCAGCCAAGAACTTCCACATGATCCACCATCGCGAGGAGTGGATCGCCTGCGTCACCCGCAGCCAGCAGGGCGACCGCTGCGTGGACATCGATCCGGACCGCCTGCCCGACCGGGCGGCAATGGAGATGGACCTGGACTGGGAGCGCGGGGCCGCCGGACCTGAAAGGCTCGATCTGTGGCTGGAGCGCTGCGGCGCGACCCCGTTCGATTTCAATCGCGGCCTGGATGATGCGTCGCTGGACCCGGGCAATCCGCCGGAGTTCCATTGCCTGGAGGGGTCCAGCTTCTTCCGGGGCCTGGCCCTGATCGACCTGGCCGAGGCGATGCTCAAGCGGGTCTTCGGCCGGGACAGCGTTGCGGTTCGCGTCAATGCGGCCGGCCAGGGCGACTACTTCCAGGTGCACATCGACACGACCCGGGCCGATCCGCAGGACGTCAAGGAGTTCATCCGCGCTGCTTTCTACCGCCGCTTCGGCATCGTGCCCGACCCGGAGTTCGTGGAGACGCACCCGGGCGGCGGAGCAGCCGGCATCCGCCTGGCCCGCTACGACGCCCTGCCGCAGCTGATCCGCCGGCTGCAGATGGCAACGGCGGAAGGGAAGACAAGTTGACAGGCAACGCCCGGCATCGGCGAACAAGCAGACTCGGAAACATGGAGCAACGACGAACGGTTGAGGCGGGAAGTCAGGACGGCTCATGGAGGCCGCAGGCGATGCCAGCGTGAAGCATCGGGTCCAGCCAGTGACGCACGCGGATGTTCAAGATCATGCCGGCGATCTCCCTTTCCTTCTCTACCCGGTCGGCGGAAGGCAGGGCCGGCAACTGGCTGCAGCATTCCAGGAGGTAATCCAACCGGGCGAGCTTGTAGTACTGCGGCAAATCGCACCCGCAGGACATCTTCGCCAGGATGAAGCAGGTCGCGACACGCGACAGTTCCGCTGGATCATCCCACAACCCGTCCGGATCGATTCGACCGATCATCTCCAGCGCCTGTTGCAGGCGCAGCAATACCACCTGGCGGGCCAGTTGCAGGGCCGGGGCTGTCGGATGGCACAGCGCCCGCTCCAACTGGGTCCGCTCCTCCCTCAGGCGTGATGCCAGCAGATCCTTGGCGGTAGCCAGCCAGGCAACGTGCTGCGCCGCCCACTCCCACGAGACATGCCACTGCCGCGATGCCGTGCGGGATAGGCCCCCGAAGAGCGAGGCCAGCATGCTGGTATTGGGCTGCGAGGCCCGCGGGACCCGGTCGCATTGCTCTACCGCGCGATCCACTTCCAGTTGGCCGCGGCTCACCTGCTCGATCAGGTCGCAGTACAGGAACGTGGCAGGCTGCTCGGGATGTGAGCTGAAAAGGAGGACCCGGCCGCGGCCGAACTCCCCGGCAACGGCCGCCGGCATCCCGGCGATCGGCCTGGCGGGCGCACTGTCAGCGCGGCCTGGCGGATGGTCGGAGAAGCGTCCGAAGACTTCGTACGCCCCATCGCCGAAGATGGGGCCATTCATGTGCATAGTCTGCTGTCCCTTCGCCTGGTATTCAACAGGACCGCCGAGATAGTCAATGCATACTGGCCCCTCAAAGCGGTACCCATCGGCTGGAAGGGTCCGCCCATCGATCAGGCCCAGGCGGCAAACCTTCTGTTCGGCGCCGGCCGCCATGGCAACCATCGCCCCATAGCACGTGCCGGTAAAATGCAGTCCGCTGCGGACGGCCTCCCGAAGAGACTCCTGGCCCGTCTTGCCGCCGAAGGACATCGGCGGACTCCAGCCAAACCCGCCCGGCACGTGGAGGACATCGATCGTGTGGAGGAGGTCCTGGACCAGGAACGAGTGGTCCCACATGGGAAGCCATTCGATCCCGAGGGTGTGGAACATGCATACCCACGCTCGCCAGAGGCCGCTGGCATGCGAGAGGTCGCCCATGTAGAGCCCGACAGCCGGCTGAACCGAGTGATCTGGGGTTGTCACATGCGTCTCCCAACGATCTGAAGCGGGTGAAGACCGCAGCCAGTGTACCGCGAACGATCCTGGCGAACCAACCTGGCAAGACGCAAAAAGGGCCCGGGTCGCCCGGCAGGTCGCGCCTCCCCCTCGCGCCTGTCGGGTGATCCGGGCCCCGCTCGATCGTCCTCGTCAGCGGCTGGCTTGGTCGTTGCTGTACTGGCACCTATCGTTGGCCACTGCCGCTGTGGTTGCCGTTACCGCGAACTGGCTACTGACTACTGGCTACTGCCGTTGCCGTCTCTCGGCACTCAGCACTGCCGTCACGCCGTCTTGACCGCGGCGCCGAGCTTGGCCAGTGTCTGATCGATCTTCTCTGACATCGTCTCGGCCGTGAACGGCTTGACGACGTAGTTGTTCACGCCGGCCTTGATCGCCTCCAACACGCGGGTCTTTTCGGCCTCGGTCGTGCACATGATGATCGGCAGGCTCTTGTCGGTCTGGCGGACTGTCTTGACCAGTGTCAGACCGTCCATGTTGGGCATGTTCCAGTCAACCAACATGAGGTCGGGGCGCGATACCTTGAGCACCTGCAGCGCCTCCACCCCATCGCCGGCCTCTAGGATGTCGCTGTGGCCGAGCTGTCCCAGAACGTTTCTTTGGATGTTTCGGATTGTTCGCGAGTCGTCAACTAGCAGGATCTTCATGCCATCGCTCCTTGGGCCACCACGACCGGCTTGTCCACCTTCATGGCCACCTCAACGTAAAAACTCCCCAACGGACTGGCGCACGGGATCACCAGCCGTGGCACCATCCGCGACTGTCCGACGATGTGGTCCTCGCCGATAATCACACTGGGCAGCGAAATGCTGATCCGAACGCCCTCGAAGTCCTTCTTGGCGTTTCCGGCCACCATGTTGGCCAGTTCGCCGATGGCATCGACGAGATCCGGACTCTCCAGGCTGATCTCCATGCCGGCAAACGTGCTGGCGGCCCGGCAGGCCACGTCCTTCGGGAACGAGAGCACCACGCAGCCCGTGGCGTCCCCCGTAAAGCCGATCACGCCCGAAACGTCCGCACTGGCCTTCCCGTCGTGCTTGACGTGCGGCTTCTGCACGTTCACTTCCGTCTTGAGCATGGTGGTGAACACGTTCTTGATCGCCCGGATGAACGGGTTAATGTACCGAACGTCCATGGTTCCTCCTGATGCTCCCCGACCGTACGTTTCGTCTTGTGCTCGACGTTCTCGCTGTCTCCGTCCCCATAGAGATCGAACACTTTTGCCCTTGTATCGTCGGCACGTCGGGCAACTGCCTCAAGCAAACGCCTCAACAGATCTCTCGCGATCCTATCCGGCCAGACCGGAGCCACTGGAATTCGGCGGGAAACTCCTTTTGCGCCTGGAGTTTCGGCGAAGGCACTGCGGTCGGCCCGGAAGGGCCGCCGGATCGCCTGTGGCGGCAATCTCCGGGTACTGACACAAGCCTGTGGAACGGCCACAATCGGCCGTTCGACGCTACTTCGCTCCTGCCACCAGGCCTGCCAAACGCGTGCAAACGGCCCGTATCGGCAAGGCTGAGGGTCGGTCACGAGGCAAAATCGGCGGGCAAATCCGGGTCCAGACCCCATATTTTGTGGTTTCGGGCTTGCGTACCCCCACTGGCTGCGATAGAATTCCCTAACAGTTGGGCCTATAACAAGTCGCCACGGCTAGGCCAAGACCCAAGAAAAGGAGACAATTCCATGGCGAAGGCGAAGAAGGCAGGGAAGGCAGGCGGTAAGAAGGGCAAGGAAGATCTCGGCAACGTCGTTGTGGCCAGCAAGGTTCGTCAGTATGTCCGCGGCAAGGGCGTCAACATGAGCAGCGAAGTCATCCCGGCGCTGAACGTCGTGGTGCTGAAGCTGCTGGACGCGGCCGTCATTCGTACCGCCGGCAACAAGCGGAAGACCCTCCGGCCGGCAGACCTGTAGAGCGACTCGCCGAAGCTCAGCTTCCCTACCAGAAGTCAAGGATGACCGATCCGGGAGTGCGCCACGGCAAGCTCAGCCGACAGCAGTGACCGAGCGGTTCGAATGATCGGACCGCTCGGCTTGTTTTGGGGGCGGAGGCTCGAATGGCACTGCCGTCCGGCGGAGAGGGATAGAGGCGCGCAAGGCTGGCGTTTACGCGGACCCAGTGGTTGTCTTGCGCCTCGCGTATGAATACAGTCTGAGTGCGGCCAGCATCGCTGGACGCGTTTTTGCCTTCCTTGGCCTATGATTGTGGTGGCCCTCCTTGGCTTGGCGTCCCACCGAAGCCAAGGAGGGCTTTTCATGTATATCGTAGCGCCCCGTCCAAGCCCGCGGCGGAATCGCTTTAACACCGTCGTCGCCCCATTCCTGCAACAGCCGGGCCTGCGGTTCGCCGAGGTGCTCCCCGGCGATGCCATCGAGCAGGCCTTTGCCGACAACGATGCGTTGTTCGGGCAGGACGATATCTTCTCCACGTCGATCGTGCTTTGGGCCTTTCTGGGCCAGGTCTTGCGGGGCGGCAAGGGGGCAGCCTGCGCCGCGGCGGTGGCGGATGTTGCGACCTACATGCAGCAGACGGCCGGTCGGGTGCCCTCGGGTGACACGGGAGACTATTGCCGGGCCCGCTCCAAGCTGAACCTGACGGCGCTGCGCAACCTGGTGGTCGGCGTGGCCCGGCGGTTGCAGGATCGCGCCAAGGCTTCGTGGCTGTGGCATGGGCTGCACGCCAAACTCATTGACGGCTTTACCTTCACGATGCCCGACACGCCGGCCAACCAGCAGGTGTTCCCCCAACAGAAGAACCAGCGGCCCGGCGCGGGCTTCCCGATCGCGCGGGCCTGCGCGGTGGTATCGCTGGCGACGGCGGCGATCCTCGACCTGAACATCGGTCCCTACGAAGGCAAGCAAACCGGCGAAACCGCCCTGCTGCGGGGCATCCTGGAGTGTTTGCAGCCGGGGGACGTGGCCGTCTTCGACCGGTGCTTCTGCTCGTTTTTGATGCTGGCCATCCTGCGATCGCGCGGGGTCCGTTTCTGTGCGCGTCTGCATCAGCGTCGCCCCGTCGACTTCCGACGGGGCCAGCGTCTGGGGCCGGACGATCACTGGATCACCTGGACCCGGCCGAAAAAGCCAGACTGGATGTCCGAGGAACTATACGAACAGATTCCCCAGACGATGACGCTTCGGGAACTGCGGTTCCAGGTGACCGTTCCGGGCCGACGAACCGAATCGATCACCGTGGTCACGTCATTGACGGACCCGTTGGCCTACCCCCCGCAAGAGATTGCCGAACTCTACGGCTACCGCTGGAACGCGGAACTGGACATTCGAGACATCAAGCAAACGCTGGGCCTGGATCACGTCCGCTGCAAGACGCCGGACATGGTTCGCCGCGAACTGTACGTGACGCTGCTGGCCTACAACCTGGTCCGCGGCCTGATTGCGACGGCGGCGAGCGTCCATGCCAAACAGCCGCGTCAGTTGGGCTTCACCCTGGCCTGCCAGACGGTCTTGTCGTCCTGGATGTTGTTGGCGACGGGGGCCTGCCGGGATCCGCGCCAATTGTTGTCTCTGGCAAGGGAACGAATCGCTGCCAATGAAGTGGCCAACCGACCGGGCCGCATCGAACCGCGTGTGATCAAACGATCCCGGGACCGCTACCCCCTCATGCACGACCCTCGCCGGCAACTGCGGGAAGCGTTGCTCAATCCATAACGGGCTATAACATGGGGAGATATCTACGGCAGTGCCATTCGGGCGGAGGCTCCCTTTCCGTAGCCCGTGATCGATTGACAGGTATCCGCTGTCGGTTACCCCTTGAGGGCCTTTGGGAGATGGCCGGACAGCTGCGAAGGAACTCCCTGGCACCGCGTGTGGCTTCCCCCACCTGGGCGGTGTATCCTTGGGAGGCCATCGTTGTGGTCGTCCCTTTGGACGTTTTCCGGCTTGAGACCCGTTCGTTATGACTGACATTGAACAGATCGTCTCTGAAAGACTCCTGCCTTTCATCCTGCAGCCGGCACAGTATATCGGCGGGGAGGTCAATCAGCTACCCGCGCGCGGCCGATGGGAGTCCGCGGAGGTCCGTGTGGCCCTGGGCTTCGCCGACACCTACGCCATGGGCATGAGTCACCTCGGATCGCAGATCCTCTACTGGATCGTCAACCACATCGACTGGGCCTGCGGCGAGCGCGTCTACTGCCCCTGGACCGACGCCGAAGAGGTGATGCGCCGCGAGGGCATCCCCCTGTTCACCTGGGACCATCGCCACCCGGTGCGTGATGCGGACTTCCTGGCCGTCTCACTCCAGTACGAGATGACCTTCACGAACCTGCTGACCATGATGGACCTCGCGGGGATGCCGTTGCGGGCGGGCGATCGCGGCGATGGCGATCCGATCGTCCTGGTCGGGGGGCCGCAGGTGGACAATCCCGAGCCCATCGCTGAGTTCGTGGACCTGGTCATCGTCGGTGACGGCGAGGAGTCCCTGCCGGCCCTGCTGGAAGCTTACCGCGAGTTCAAGCGCAGCGGCATACGCCGCCGCGAGATCGTCGCGCAGCTGGCCCTGCGCTTCCCCTGGTGCTATGCCCCGAACCTCTACCGGGTCGCGTACAACCCCGACGGCACGATCCAGGCCGTCCAGCCGAGGATCGCCGGTCTGCCCGCCCGCATCGAGCGCTGCCATGTCTGCGACTTCGAGCACGCGCCCGCCCCCGAGCGGCCGATCATCCCCTGGATCCAGAGCGTTCACGACCGCATCAGCATCGAGATCATGCGGGGCTGCCCCCAGGCCTGCCGCTTCTGCCACGCCGGCGCGACCAAGAAGCCCATGCGAATCCGCAGCGTCGACCGCATCCTCGAGATCGCCGAACGATCCTGGCGATCCACCGGCAGCGACGAGATCGGGCTGCTGTCGCTCTCGACAGCCGATTACCCGCACCTTGCGCAACTGGCCGAGCGGGTCGAGAAGCAATTCGCCCGCCGCATGGTCAGCATCTCCGTACCGTCGCTTCGTGTGGACAAGATGCTGCAGAACATCCCCTGGTTGACCCGATCGATTCGCAAGACCGGCCTGACCATTGCGGTGGAGGCGGCTGACGACGTGATGCGCCGCGCGATCCGCAAGAAGGTGACCGATGAGGACCTGATCGCCGCGGTGCAGGAGGCCTACCACGCCGGCTGGCGATCGCTGAAGCTCTACTTCATGGCCGGCTTTCCCGGCGAAACGGAGGAGGACATCAAGGGCATCTTCCGGCTGGCCTGCAGGGTGGCCGAGGCTCGCAAGCCCATCGCCGGCGGGGCGGCGGCTGTTAACGCCAGCGTCTCCTGGCTGGTGCCCAAGCCCTTCACGCCCATGCAGTGGGCCCCGCAGAAGGACTCCGAGTACTTCCGCCGCGTCCACTACACGCTCAAGAACCTGCAGGGCGCGATGCGCCGCCTGCCGATCAAGATCAAGACCCACGGCTTCGCCCGCTCGTTCCTGGAGGCGGTCTTCTCGCGGGCCGACCGCAAGGTTGGCCGCGTGATCGAGCGCGCCTGGCGCGACGGCGCCCGCTTCGATGCCTGGGACGATACGTTCGTCTTCGAGCGCTGGCAGGCCGCCTTCGCCGCCGAGGGGCTCAACCCCGCCTGGTATGCCAACCGCGAGCGCCCGGCCGACGAGATCTTCCCCTGGGACCACATCGAAGGTCCGGACAAGGCGTGGCTCCGCAAGCAGTACGAGGACATCTTCGAGACTTTGGCGAGGCGGCCGGAAGGCAAGAGTCTCTGACAGCAGAGGAATCGTTAGGGGAGCCCCGTCGGAGTACCGAAAGATCGCAGCGGCCGCAGTGCCTAGCAGTTCGTCAGCCGAATCGATGGGGACGGAACCGCTCAGCGAGTCAGCCGATGGCCCGTCCAGCCCCCCAGTACCCCAACGACATGGACTGTTGCAGCCAGACCGAACTGGAAAAGAGCACCTCCGATCCCAACGCCGCCGCTTGCCGCGAACACGGCCCAAAGCCAAAACGGAATCGAATAGCACATGGCCACTGCGCGTACCCGTCAGTTGAATAGCGCTACCCACATGCAAGCCAGACCAAATGCCGCTGCGGCTGGACAGCAAAGGGCAAGCACGGCGCCAGGTGAATGCAGTGGATGGGTGAACAACCAGGCAAAGCAGACAAACCAAGCGCCTGCGCCGGCACAAAGCTGGAGCAGCAACACGCCATAAAGCGCCGCTCGATCCACGGTTGTCAAGCGACAATTATCCTTCCTCTTCAACGACAATTAGATCTCCCGATTCCGCCGCCGTGGTCGTGGTTGTTGGTTTCTTTCTTTTTGCTCCTTTTTCTTTCTTTGTAACTGCCTGTGAGTTCCTGTGAATTGCTGTGAGATTGTCAGAGTGCCCGGCCGGTCGTCACTCGGGGGAGGGGTCGGTGGCGTCGGGCCGGTTCTTTTTGGCCTGCTCGATCCGATAACTTGGGACGTTCAGTTCCAGGATCACGCAATGGTGCACCAGCCGGTCGATTGCCGCGGCCGTGGTCATCGGGTCCTTGAAGATCGCCTCCCACTTCGAGAACGGCAGGTTGCTGGTGATCATCACGCTGCCCCGCTCGTACCGCTCGGCTAGCAGGGTGAATAGCACCTCCATCTCTTCCCGGCTCTGCTGGACGTATCCCAGGTCGTCGATCAGCACCGCTTCGTAGCGGCCCAGCTTCTGGATCAACCGACTGAGTTTCAGATCCCGCTTGGCCGCCAGCAGGTCCTGCACCAGCCGACTGCACGTGCTGAAGTACACCTTGCGGCCCTGGCGAATCAACTCCTGCGCCAACGCGCACAAAAGGTGCGTCTTGCCACCGCCGACGCTGCCGAAGACCAATACGTTCTCCCGGCGATCCACGAAGCCTGCCTTCCAGCAGCGTCCGCACCTGCCGGGTGACCTTGGCCGGCAGCCGCTTCAGGTCGAAGCCGGCCAGATTCTTCTCCGCCGGCAATCGCGACTCCCGCAGGCATCGCTCAAGCCGGTGTTGCCGGCGAACCTGGCACTCGCGTTGGACCAGCGTCAGCAGGAACTGCTCGTAGCTGAGGGTCTCCTGTTCCGCCTGCCGGGCCAGTTCCTCAAAGCACTCCCGGATCGTCGGCAGGTGCAGTTCCCGCAGGCAGGCTTCCAGAGTGGCCTTCTCTTGCTCGGGAGGTTTCATACGGTCACCTCCTGGCCGATCATCAAGGCGTCATACGCAGCCAGGTCCACCGGCTCGATTCGGACCTGCGTGACCGGCGGGATCGCCTCCCGGCGGTCCACCAAGGCTTCCACCGCCTCCAGACAGATCGGCTGACCTTCCTGCAACAGGTGCCGCAACGCCTCATCCACCCCGTCCTGTGTCTGGCGAGCCGCCAGGTACAGGATCCGCAGGTACGTCTTGACCCCACGCTCGGCCTGCGTGTCTTTCAGGTGGTCGTATGCCATCCGGAACCGGCTCGTGGGGAACAGGTCCTCCCGATAGCGGTACTGTTCGAAGGCCCCGGGCTTGCGGACCAGCCAGTCGATGATGTGCCGGTACGAGAACCTGGTGCCGCTGCCGGCCGCGAAGCCGCCCCAACCGCTCGATGAGCCGCTGGGCGTACCAGATCTCCAGGTGCTCCGCATAGAGCCGGACTTCCACCTTCTCCCCGATCAGCCGGCTGTCCACCGAGTAGATGTTGCGATCCACATGGATCAGGCTGCCGGTATCGACCTTCACATCCAGCCGCTGGGCGCTTTCCAGCCGCCGATCCGGCAGGTCGCGCAGGAGGGCCTGTTCCTCCGCCAACCGCGACCGCCGCCCGGCGTTGAGCTGCTCAAACAACTCGCCCAGGAAGGCCTCATAGAGTTCCCGGCTGGCAAAGTCCCGGCCGTCGCGCAGCAGCAGGGCCTGCTCCAGAGCTTGCTTGAAGCGGTGATGACGCTGCTCCACATCGCCGTTCTCGTTGGCCTTGCCGGCCTGAATCCGCTGCCCCAGCAGCCCGTAATGATCCAGCAACCCCTGGTAGCGCCGCGTGAACTCCGGCTCGCTACGCGATCCCGCCTCCAGGAACCGGGACAGGTTATGCACCGCCGCCGACAACCGATCCGTTCGATGCTCGGCCGGGACTCCGCCCAAGGCCCACAGGGCGTCCTGCAGGCCTTGCGAGAGGCTCTCATCAGCTCTCCGAGAAGCAGACCGTGCCGTGCTCCCAGTTCGAGTACGTCAACACGAAGTGGTAAATCATGTGGTCGAACGGCTGGCCGGCGATCGTAATGCCCAGCTCCGACAGGTGGGTGAAGTCCGACTGGCAGAGTCGGCCCGGCTCGTGCACCTGGGCGAAGAACACCTCCCGCGGCGGTCCTTCCAGCGCCCGCCAGGTCTTGATCCCGCGCTGAAACGACCGCAACTGCCCATCCTGGAACCTACCTGGATGCCTCCGCTGCAACGCCTGGAACAGCACCTTGGCCTGCAGCCCCGGATTGACCGCCAGTTCCTGGTGAACCTCGTCCCAAACCTCCGCGAAGGGGTCGCCCCGCGTCCGCCACGTGTGAGCAACTGCGATCTCGCCGGGCAACCGCATCAGCCGCCGATACTTCCGTGCGGTCGTCACGTCCATCCCCGCCTTCGCCGCTGCCACCACCTGTGAGTCCTCTGTCTGTAACAACCTATGTAACCTCCTGACTTGCTGGTCTGTGACCATCCAGGCTCCTTTTCGAAGGAACCCTGAATAGCCGACCACCTCTCAAAAGCCAGGGAGTTTTAATTGTCGCTGACAGGGAATTCTAATTGTCGCCCAACACACGGTGATCTCCGTTCCCGCATCTTCGCTCGAACGAGTACGAAGTACAAGTCTGCTTCCGCACGACTGCGCAGTTGAGTGCGGGGCATTGCGGGCTGTCGAGCTACTCACTCGCCTGCCCCTCTCGCGAAGGACCCGTTGCCCTCGCCAGTAACCAACTCGCCACAAAGAGTGTGGCCGGCAATGTGAAGATCAAGAAGAACGGCCCCTTCGGCCACTTCCCCCACAGGGTGACCTCTCCGGCGTAGAACAGCCCCAAACTCACCAGCGATACCAGCCCGCCCGCCAGTTCCCACCGCCAGGCCAGTAGCATCCCTGCACACACGCCGATCGGAAACCACAGAAACTGTCCGCGGGTGCTGCGAATGATCTCAATCAGGTTAGGATGGTTCACGACGAGGATGCCGCCGATCAAAGCCACGACCAGAGCGCTCAGACCCCGCGCTAGCCAGCGCAAGACGGTTGGACCGACGTTGCCCCGCAAGACTGTGTTCACCCGCATGGGCCTGCTCCCTTCGAGCGATCTCCGAGCCTGCACGTGCGGACCTGCAGGCAATGCCATCATCCATCAAGCCCGCTTCCCGCCCCGGCGATCCGAAACAGTATCGAATCGACGATCGCGTACGGCAACGGCACGTTGCCCACGCACACATGCCGCAGGTACGTGACGGCCAGCACGCCGGTCGTAAGCAGAATCAGCACCACCAGAACCCCGCCCGCGACATCCAGGCCCGCTGGCCTGTCAGGACCGCTCAGCCGCTCCTCTTCCGGCAAGCTCGACATGCTTCGTCCTCCGGGACCCGCTACCGGCCTACGTCCTTGCCGGTCTCCACTTCCGACCCGTGACCCGTAATCTCCCGCTGATGCCCACCAGTCCCTCCCGCATCCGAACGAACAACCCCCGTCTGGCCGGATTCCTGCCCCAAACCCCCTCCCGAATGTTGTCATAGCGGTACGTCAGATTCAGCCGCAGCAACAGCAGTGCCGGCAGCCAGCCGATCGTGGGGATCGACCGAATCGCGCGGAGCAGGACACGGTCCAGCCGATAGTACTGCCGGTACAACCAGTCGGCCCCATCCTGCAGCTGCTGCGCGGTCATGCGGGCTGGCTGAATCACGGTATGGCGGAAGTCGTAGTGACTCCAGTCACGGTCGATCACCCGCCCTGCCCCTTCGAAATCGTCAAACAGTGGCGTGCCCGGCAGCGGCGTCAGGATGTTCAGCTGGATCGCGTCGATCCGCGCCGTCTGCAGGAACCGCAGCGTCCGCTGGAAGACCGTTACGTCATCGTGGTCCAGGCCGACGATGATGCCGGCCTGCACGCCGATCCCGCACTGCCGGATCGTCCCGATGCGACGCAGGTACCCCTGACTATCATTGAACTCCTTGTTGACCCCGGCCAGGTTCTCCTGGCTGAGCGTCTCGACTCCGATAAACAGCCCGTAGCCGCCCGCCCTCCGCGCCAGCCGCAGCAACTCCGGATCATCCGCAATCTTGATCGAGCACTGGCTGACCCAGCGCTTCCGCAGCGGAACCATCGCGGTGAACAGCCGCCTGGCGTACTCGGGATCGGCGATGATGTTGTCATCGACGAACATGAAGTTCCGCGGGACCTGGCCGCAGTTCCGCCAGCACGTTGTCCACCGGCCGGGTCCGGTGCAAGCCGCGGTGAAAGGCCGTGATCGAGCAGTACCGGCAGGCGTGGTTGCAACCGCGACTGGTCTGAACCGCATTGGTGGTGACGTAGTACCGCGCCTTGGCGACCAGCAGGTCGCGACGCGGGATCGGCGTGGTCGCCAGGTCGATCGGCTGCGCATTGCGGTAAACGCTCTGCAGGCAGCCTGCCTGGATGTCGCGCAGGACTTGCGGCCAGGCGCCCTCGGCCTCTCCAGCCACCACCGCATCGAAGTGCTCGGCGACTTCATCCGGACGGAAGGTCGGATGGTAGCCGCCCGCAACCGTGACAACCCCGCGAGAGCGGAACATGCGGGCGATCTCGTACGCCCGCGGCGCCAGGGCGGTCATGAACGATACACCGACCACGTCGATCGGGGCGTCGAAGTCGATCGGCTCGCAGTTCTCATCGCAGATCTCCACCTCGTGCTCCCGCGGCGTCAGGGCTGCCACCACCGACAACGGCAGCACGCTGAAGCGGAGCATCTTGCGTCGCGGCACGCGGCGGTTGGACATCGTCACCCGCAGGTGCTCGGCAGCCGGCAGGATCAACAGGATCTTCATGATTGTTCCTCGCACGAGTTCCCTGTGCATTGTGGCCAGCAGCCTGGCGGGGCCCACGCCCGCACGGTGCGGGCGTGAACCGGCCCCGGGCTCGGCCAACCGGGTAGCGAAGTGCAGCGGACCGCCGGCCAGCCTCTGCGGATCCGTATAGCCAACCGCGTGCCGGAATCAGCAATATTCTGTATGTGTTGTTGTTGCGGCCACTTATGGTCGTAGTACTTTGGTGGGACAACGCATCTTGCTACGTACCTCCTGGCATCCAATGCACATATCATGTACATTCAATGTACACACGCGAGGAACGACCGTGGCGCTATTCACTCAGGCGGAGAGGGCATTCGCGACAGCCGTGTCGAACCTGGCCTACTGCAACCCGTTCCTGCCGGAGCGGATCGACTACGAACGGCAGGCGCTAGGGGGCGAGTTCCGCGAGGCCGATGCGCACTGGAACGTCCGAGTAGAGGTCGAAGGCATACCGCCCAACGTCGAGCGCCTGATGCACAAGGCCGAGGCGCTCGCCGAGCAGGCCCGGCGGAGGATGTCATCCGGCGGCAAGCCCGCCGCCCGCGAGTTCGACCTGTACGAGGACATGGTCCTGCTGCTCTTGTTCCACCGGTTCGTGCCGCAGTTTGATGATGCCCTGCCGCCGGCCAGCCAGCAGCCCGGGCGCCGACGCCTGGGCTTTTACAAGGACTTCATCCGGGACCTGGAGTACTACCTCGCCCTGCCCCAGGGGGAGCCGCGAGGACCCTCGCAGCCGGCCCACCTGTTCGCCTGCTTCTTCCAGCTCCGCCGCGCGTTCCACCACATCTTCCGCTACATCATCGGCGGATCGCCGCCCGCGGTCCGGTTGCGGGCGACGGTCTGGCAGTCGATCTTCACCCACGACGTGCGGCGCTACCGCCGTAGCCTGTTCGGCCGCATGGGCGACGTCGCCACGCTCGTGTGCGGCCCATCGGGCACCGGCAAGGAATTGGTCGCCCGCGCCATCGGCCTGTCTCGGTACATCCCCTTCGATGCCCGCACCCTCACCTTCAGCGAGGACTTCGCCGAATCCTTCCACCCGATCAACCTGTCGGCCCTGGCGCCCACGCTGGTGGAGTCGGAGCTGTTCGGCCACCAGCGGGCGCGTTCACCGGCGCTGGCGGATCGGGCCGGCTGGCTGGAGGTCTGCAAGCCTCTCGGCACGGTCTTCCTCGACGAGATCGCCGAGGCCGACGCGGCCATCCAGGTGAAGCTGCTCCGCGTCCTGGAGAGCCGCGTCTTCCAGCGCCTCGGTGACACGCAGCCCCGAACCTTCCGCGGCAAGGTCATCGCCGCCACCAACCGCGACATCGCCTGCCAGATGCAGGTGGGCCGGTTCCGCGCGGACCTGTACTATCGCCTCTGCTCCGACATCATCCAGACCCCCACGCTGCACGAGCAGATCGCCGCGAGCCCGGAGGACTTGGCCAACCTGATCCTGTTCATCGTCCGCCGCGTGGCCGGCGAGGACGAGGCCCCGCGGATCGCCCGCGAGGTCGAGGAGTGGGTCCGCACGCACCTGGGCATGGACTACCCCTGGCCCGGCAACGTCCGCGAACTGGAGCAGTGCGTGCGGAACGTGATGATTCGGCAGGCGTATCAGCCGCCGAAACCTTCCCGCACCGATGCCGAGGCCCTGGCCGCGGCCTTCGAAACAGGCGACCTGACCGCCGAGCAGATCCTCCAGCGATACTGTAGCCTCGTCTACACCCGGACCGGCAGCCTGCAGGAAACCGCCCGCCGCCTGGGACTCGACCGTCGCACGGTCAAGGCGAAGATCGATGCTGCCGCACAGCAGCCGCCCGCATGGGTGCATCCCGATTTCAGTGGCGCCCTGTCGGGTGATATTGTATAACACGTGCATCAGCAGGCGTGTAGCCTGCATTTCTTGGATGCGCGGAGGCTGGCGATGCGGGTCGAGATCACGGTGAAAGTGAACGGTCGTTTGGTCAAGCGGCATGTCGAGCAGGTGGATGGGACCCTGGAACAAATGGAGGAGAAGATCCACGCGTTGAGCAAGACGGTTGCCGGTGAGACGCTGCAGGCCAGCGTGGATGCCGTGGAAGGACCGCGCCCCCTTTTTCAGAAGTCGGCGGGCAACTGCGGCACAAAGGCTACCAGGCGCGGACGCTGATCGGCCTGAACGGCCTGCTGGTGATCCGGCGAGCCCGGTACCAGTGCTCGCAGACCGGTCGGATGGTGGTTCCGCTGGATGCGACGCTGGATCTGCCGCCAGGAGAGGTGACCGTCAGTCTGACGCGTCGGGCATTGCGGATGGCCACGTACATGGGCTTTGGCCCGCTACAAGAGGAACTGTGGATTCAGCATGCGGTGCGGGTCAGCGACACCACGTGGGACGGCCTGATGCAATTGGCCGGGGGGCGGGCCGAACAGGATCGGCAGGCAGAGTTGGATCGGTTGGCGTCCGTGCCGATGAGCGTGCAGCGTGAGCAGATGGTGCATCAGGAACGGCCAGCCCCGACGCGGTTGTACATCAGTTGTGACGGGATTACGTACCGGACACGGTATCGGGAGGCGGACCCGGATCAGCCGAACCGGAAGCGGTTGGTATATCAGGAGATGAAGAGCGGGGCGGTCTTCTGGCAGGATGCCGGCGGACGCTGGCAGAAGCGAATTGTGACCGGTCGCGACGCGTCCGAACGGTTTGGGCTGAGTCTGTGGAGTCTGGCGGTTGGCTGTGGAATGCTACAGGCGGCGGAGGTGATCTTTATCAGTGATGGCGGCCTCTGGTGCAACACGGTCGCGGGAGCTGTACTTCAAGGATGCCACGCGGATCCTGGACTGGTATCACCTGAGCGAACACGTCTGGGCCGTGGGCCGGGTGTTGTATCCGCAGGAGAAAGCAGCGAGCGCCTGGGTCGACGAATGCCTGGGACATCTGCACGATTCCAGCGGGATCGGGCTGCTGCGGCACCTGGAACGCAGCCGGACAGTTCGGCCCGCAACGGAGCAGTCGGTGCTGGATGGCCTGATCGGGTATCTGCGTCCGCGGGTGACGCACACGGATTATGTGGACTACCGGGCGGCGGGCTATGTGATCGGTTCGGGCATGATGGAGTCGACCTGCAAGCAGGTGGTGGGCCAGCGGCTCAAGGGGCCCGGGATGCAGTGGAGCGAGGCGGGGGCCGTTGCGATGGCGGCCCTGGTGGCCCACCGGCTTAACAGCACCTGGGACCGCTTCTGGGCCTCACGACCCCTGCAGCGGGCCGCTTAGTGCCACCGATCAGCGGATGCACCCCGCCCGCATAGGCGAACGGTCTGGCCATTGCATCCGCGCCCAGGAGGATATACACTGGTGGCAATCCCTGCACGGAGATCACACGTCCATGGAACTGCGCCCGCAAAGCAACGAATGGTATGACCGGCTGGCCCGGCTGCAACGAGGGTACGTCTTTCCCTGGAAGTCGACGATCGGGCCCGGCGACGGCGAGACCGCCTACCTGCAGTTGGTCGAGCAGCACCTGACCCCCTGCAGCGACGTGCTGGATGCCGGTTGCGGCCACGGGGAACTGACCCTGCAGCTGGCCCGTCGCTGCCGCAGCATCCTCGGCTACGATCGGGTTACCGAGTATATCCGCCTGGCCCGGGAGGCGGCGCAGGCGGCCGGCATTATCAACGCCACCTTCGTGGAGGCCAACTCATCCCCGCGGTTCAACGGTGGCGTGGCCAGGGTGCCGGCCGAGGTGAACTCCTTCGACCTGATCGTCTCTCGCCGCGGGCCCACGAACTGGATCGCGGACGTCCGCCGCATCGCCCGCCCCGGTGTGGTCTGCATCCAGCTCAACCCGGCCAGCCATGGTCCGCCTGCCTGGGCCGAGGAGCTTCCCCGGAGGTCCGCCCAGGCGGGCCGCCGCTCGACGTGGAGGAGACGATCTGCCGGGCACTGGCCGAGGGCGGCCTGTCGCTGCACAGCTGGTGGAAGTTCAACGTGCCGGAGTGGTTCGACGATCCGCGGCAGCTGTACATATTGCTGACGTGGGGCAGAGACCCACAGGACGTGCCGCCCTACGAGCAGGTGGCTGCGGGAATCGAGAGGGTCTTCGCCCGGCACGCCGGCCCGCGGGGCCTGGTACTGCGGCACGAGCGGTTCCTGTGGAAGGCGATCGTCGGCCCCGTGTGACAGCCGGCCGCGCATCCCGCCTCAGTGCGCCCGCGCGTAGTCCGTCATGCCCTGGAAGTCGATCACCACGACCGGCTCGTCTCCGACCACCCACGCGTCGTGGCCGGGCGTCAGCAACGAGACGTCCCCAGCCTTGCAGTCGAACTCGGTGCCGTCGTCCATCCGCACTCGCAAGACGCCGGATACGTGGTACTGAAAATGCGCCGCTTGGCAACTGTTCGTCTTAACGATCGGCCGAACGGATGTCGACCATCGCCAACCGGGCTGGAGGGTCGCCCGGCCCACCATCGCCCCGCCTACCTTGACCAGCTCGATCCGGCCGAGAGGAAACTCGCGTACCTCGTCCGGCTTGTCGAGGCCCTTCAGTTCGGCCACCAAATGCCTTGCTTGCGTTACCATGGACCACCTCCGGGTAGGTCACCCGAAAAAGCCTGAAGCAACAAGAGAACTCACCGCACGAAATCCTAGCCGCCGACTCAGATGATCAGCCACGATATTCCGATAACATAGGCAGTTCCACTGTTGCGGAGCAGAGACGTGGGCAGCGAGCTGAGCACACTGTCGAGCAGGAAAACGCTTCGCGTGGCGGGCCTTATGTCCGGCACCAGCGCCGACGGCGTGGATGTCGCGATCGTGGACATTTCAGGCCGGCACGTCGAAGTCGTCGCCTTCGACATGCAGCCGTACCCGAAGAAACTGCGAGAGCGGATCTTCCAGCTTTTTCGCCCCGAGACATGCCATGTCGACGACATTTGCCATATGAATTTCGTCCTCGGTGAAGTCTTTGCCGCGGCCGTGCTGGAGACCGCCCGCCGCAAACGCGTCCCGCTGTCGTCGATCGACCTGGTCGGCTCGCACGGCCAGACGATCTATCACATCCCGCAGGGGCGGCGGTTCGGCAGGCAGCGGGTCCGCTCGACGCTGCAGATCGGCGAGCCCTCGGTCATCGCCGAGCGGACGGGCATCACGACCGTGGCCGATTTCCGGCCGCGCGACGTGGCGGCCGGCGGCGAGGGCGCCCCATTGGTTCCATACACGGATTGGTTGCTCTTCGCTGACCGGCGAGATACCCGGGCCGTCCAGAACATCGGCGGGATCGCCAACGTGACGTACCTGCCGGCTGGCGGCGGGATCGGCGACATCCTGGCCTTCGACACCGGGCCGGGCAACATGATCATCGACCGGGTTGTGCACCTGGTCAGCAACGGCCAGCGGAACTACGACGCCGGTGGCCGGATGGCGTCACGGGGCCGCGTCGACGAGCGGCTCCTGGCGAAGCTGATGCGGCACGAGTACCTGGGCGCAGGCCGCCCAAGACGACCGGCCGCGAGGATTTCGGCGTGCAGTTCACGGACGCGATGTACTCCCTGGCCGTGAAACAAGGGCTTCGACCGAAGGACGTGCTGGCGACAGCCACCACCTTCACCGCCCGCTCGATCGCTGATGCCTACCGGCGGTTCCTGCCGAAGTCGCCCGACGAGGTAATCCTCTGCGGCGGCGGCGCGTGGAACACGACGCTGGTAGGCATGTTGCACGCGGCCCTGCCATCGGCGAAAGTAGCGGCCATGGACGAGTACGGCATCAGCGTCGACGCGAAGGAGGCCGTCTCGTTCGCGATCCTGGCGCATGAGACGATCCGGGGCCGGCCGAACAACGTGCCCTCTGCGACCGGCGCGAAACGGCCGGTCGTGCTGGGCAAGATCGTACCGGGCCGACGAAGACCCTAAGTGCTGAGTTACTACGACAGGCATGATCACTGACCGATCGAAACTGACGACAGAGAAACGAAACCGCAGGAGCGCCGACATCGACGCCCGCTCGAGCCTCGGCATCGTCGAGATCATCAACGCCGAGGACCACAGGATCGCCCCGGCTGTCGCCCGCCAGAAGCGGCGGATCGCTCGGGCGGTCGACATCATCGTCAAGGCCTTCCGCCGGGGCGGCCGGCTGTTCTACGTCGGCGCGGGCACCAGCGGCAGGCTGGGCGTGCTGGACGCCTCCGAGTGCCCGCCGACCTACGGCGTGCCGCCGACGATGGTGCAGGGAATCATCGCTGGCGGCCGGCGAGCCCTGGTCCGTTCTGTCGAGGGGGCGGAGGACCAACCCGAGGATGGGGCCCGCGCCATCGACCGGCACAAGGTGAAGCCCTTCGACGTGGTCTGCGGCATCGCGGCCTGCGGCGTGACGCCGTTCGTCCGCGGGGCGCTGGCCCGCGCCCGCCAGGTCGGGGCGAACATCCTGTTCGTCACCTGCGCCCGGAGGCCAGGAGATTCATCGATGCTGACGTGATCATCAACCCGGTCGTCGGCCCCGAGGTGGTCACCGGCTCGACCCGCATGAAGGCCGGCACGGCCACCAAGCTCGTCCTGAACACGATGACCACGGCTGCCATGATCCGCATGGGCAAGGTCTACGGCAACCTGATGGTGGACCTTCGGGCGACCAACGCCAAGCTGCAGGACCGTTCGGAGCGGATCGTAATGGCCGCGACAGGGGCGGATCGGTCGCAGGCAAAGCAGTTGCTCAAGGCAGCGCAGGGAGGGGCCAAAGTTGCGATCTTGATGCACTTCCGTCACGCTCGATTTGACGAGGCGTGCCATCTGCTGGCAGAGTTTGACGAATCACTGCGCGCGGCGATCAGCGAGCAGAGGCGCGGCAGGCGAGGCAGAAAGTGATCCATGAAGGATGTGTTGTCCGGCGCGAACGTACTGGCCACGCTTCAGGGCCTCGACTATTGCGTAGTCGCCATCGCTATCGCGGTCGTGCTCACGATCGCCTGGCTGGCAGGCCGCAGGGGCAAGGACACGCAAGACTTCTTCCTGGCCCGGCGAAGCGTCCCCCCACTGATCGCCTGCCTGTCGTTCGTGGCCGCGGAGGTCAGCGCCGTCACGCTCGTCAGCGTCCCCGGGGTAGCCTTCAAGGAGAACTGGCAGTACCTGCAGTTCTTCGTCGGCTCGACGGCCGCGCGGATCTTCATCGCCTTTGCGTTCATCCCCGTCTTCTACAAGTTCAACTGCACGACGATCTACGAGTTCCTCAAGCACCGCTTCGGCGACCAGACGCGTTACGCCGGCTCAGCGTTCTTCTTCATCACGCGACTGCTGGGGGCCGGCGTGCGGCTGTACGCAGCGGCGGTGAGCATTCACATCATCATGGATTGGCCGCTGGAATCCGCCATTCTACTCTTCACGGTCATCGGCATCGCCTTCATCTCCTTCGGCGGGATCAAGGCAGTCGTGTGGAACGGGGCGTTCGCTGCCCTGGTGTTCCTCTCGGCCGGGACGGCGGTGGCCGTCTACGTGCTGGTCCGGACGCCAGGCCACCTGCCGCAGGCATGGCAGATCGCCGACCAGGCCGGCAGACTCAGCCTGTTGAACCTGAAAGTGAGCATCGCCGACCCCAAGACACTCTGGGCGGCCGCCCTCAGCTCGTTCTTCATCAACATGTCCGTCTTCGGCACGGACCAGGAGTTCGTCATGAAGCTCCTGACCGTCAAGACCCGCCGCTCCAGCCAGAACGCCCTGCTGGGCACGATCGCCGCCGGCTTCGTCATGGTCTGCACGTACCTGGCCCTCGGCACGATGCTCTTCGTGTTCTACCAACAGCACCCCGACCCCAACCTGCCGACCAAGGGCGACGAGATCCTCTCGTACTTCACGGTGCACGTGCTGCCTGCCGGGCTGAAGGGCCTGGTACTGACAGCCATCCTGATGGCCAGCCTGGACAGCCCGCTCAGTTCCCTGTCGGCCTCATTCGTCACTGACATCTACAAGCCTCTGTTGCACCGTAGCGCCTCCGAACGCCACTATTTGTGGGTCGGCCGCCTGGGCGTCATTGGGTTCGGCCTGATCCTGGCCTGCCTGGCCTACACCTGCCAGCGCTTCACGGAGGTACTCTGGGTGGCCTTCCAGATCCTGGCTGTCACCGGCGGCAGCACGCTGGGGGTATTCCTGCTGGGAATATTGACCAAGCGCCGCGCCAACCGTGCCAATGTCCTGGCCATGACGGTCAGCGCCGTCGCCATGGCTACGCTGCTCTACCTGTCACAGACGGATCGGCTTGCCCTGGGCTGGACGTGGCTGATCGTCATCGGCACGACCTCGACGTTCGTGATCGGCTATGTGCTGGGGCCGGTACTGGATCGGCCGGCCGAGGCGGCGCCCCATGCAGTTCCAATCGCACGACGCGACCTGGTCCCCGGCGAAGCGGGCGACTGAGCACCGTCCTACAATTGGTTTGGATGCGCTCGTACAAGGGGGTAAGCCATGGTCATGGCACGCGTGCGACCGACCACGCTGTTCCTGGATATTGGCGGGATCATGTTGACCAACGGCTGGGACCGCAACAGCCGCAAGCGGGCCGAGAAGGTATTCGACCTGGAAGCCGAGCACGAGGAGATCGCCGTCCGGCACGAATCGTTCTTCGACGTTACCAGCTCGGTAAGCTGAGCCTCGACGGCTACATCGAGCGGGTGTTCTTTTACAGAAACCGCCCGTTCACCCAGGAGGACTTCAAGGCCTTCATGTTCGAGCAGTCCCAGCCGCTGCCGCACATGCTGGACTTCCTGCGGCGGATGAAGTCCCGGCACAACCTGAGAATGATCGCTGTCAGCAACGAAGGTCGGGAGTTGGCCGTCTACCGCGTGAAGAAATACCAGCTGGGTGATTTCATCGACAGCTTCGTTGTTTCAAGTTTCGTCCACCTGCGAAAGCCCGACCCGCAGATCTACCACCTGGCCCTGGACCTGGCCCAGGTACCGGTCGGCCAGGTGATCTACATCGAGGATCGCGTCCTTTCGATCGAGGCAGCCGAGGGCCTCGGCATCCCGAGCGTCCACCACAGCGGCTTTGAGGCCACGCGGGATGCGCTGGCGAGGATGGGCCTGTCATTCGAGCCCAGGGAGGCAAGGATTGCGGCTGGTGTCGGCACGAGGCCTCAGCAGGTGGGAAGGAAGGCGCCTGCCAGACACAGGGGCGCCAGGAACTGAGGCGACCATCTGTCATCCCCACCGCCAGTCCGTCACCTCCGGCAGGTCCTGGTCGCGCTGGCGGATGGACTGCTCGTGCAGAGCCAACCGACCGCGAAGACGGTCGGTCAGGGATGTCGCCTGTCTCGCGCAGCCGTGGGGATTGCTCGATCGCCGCGATAGCCAGGTGGTACCTGCTCAGGCGATTCCGCACCAGCATGTCGAACGGAGTCGCAGGGCGGCCTGGCTGACCAAGCCCGTACACATGGAAACGTAACGGGTTCGGCCGATGGCGGAGAATTTCTTCCACGACGGCGGCCTGGCCATATACGGCAAACACGACGGGCACATCCGCTCCGAACAGCTCGGCGAAGGCGTCATCGGCCAGGCCCCGAGGATCCTGGCTGCGAGGCCGCAGACCCAGCAGGTCCACGACGTTGACCACCCGTACGTGAAGGTCCGGCAACTCATGCCTGAGCAGCTGCAGCCGCCAGCACCTCGATGGTCGGCACGTCACCCGCAGTCTGCGAGCACAACGTCGGGATGCCCCGAGTCGTGAGCCACCCAATCCCATACCGATGCCCCACGGGCACAGTGCTGTCCGGCAGCCTGCAGGCCTAGCCACTGCGGCCCATTGGAGACGCAGGTAAAGACAACGTTGACCCGTGCCAGGCTCCGCAGACATTGCTCGACCACGCACAAGAGGCTGTTGGCGTCAGGCGGAAAGCAAACGCGCAGCGGCGAAGTCCGCAGATCGCCCGCCACCGCCAACAGACTGCCGAGCGCAATTCCTTTGACTCCCTGCATACCCGAATCGGCAACCACCAGGCAGGTCAGGGAGGCAACGGGGGTTCGCCACGCCGTCGCGCGAGTCCCTTCAAGCCAGCGGAGATATTGCTGCATGGCTGGCACCATCGCCACCAGCGAAGACTCGCGGCAGACCAACAGTCCATGCCGCCCGGTCAGGAGATACCCTTCCAACCATCCCTGACAGGTGGCCGCATCATGGATCTCGAGGATCCGGCCCTCAGGCGAGAGGTGTTCGTCCGTGCCAACAACGGGCCACATCCACACTCGCCCCGTTGCCTCCAGTACCGCGGGAAGCCGGTCGGTGATCGCATCATCCGGGCAGAAAACGCGGAAATCGCAGCTCGCAAGGTTCTGCTGCACCGTGTCGCGGAGGAAGTCGCCCAGCGCGGGGGTCGCTTCGGCCACCACCGAACCCGGCGATGCCACGTCCAGGGCATACCCGGCCAGCGATGGCAGGTCGAGTTCGCCCCGAAGTTTGCCGCCATCGGCATGCGGGTTGCGACCGATCCGGCGCTCGCCTCGTGGGCAGATGGCTGTCACTTCAGGCGACAGGCCACCCGCGGCACCAAAGAGTTCATTCGGACCGTAGCTGCGAAGCCACTGTTCCAGGATCTGCAGATGCTCGGGATTGCCGCGCGGGTCGCCCACAGGCAGACCATGCGCACGGAACGTGCCTTCGACCAGCTGACCGTCCACCTGCCGGGGGCAGGTCCAGCCCGTGGGAATACGAAGGATGAGCATCGGCCAGGCCGGGCGCTCGGGCACCCCACCGGCACGGGCCTGCTCCTGCAGGTCGCGGATCTCGCCAAACGCCCAGTCCATGGCCTGCCACATCGCCTCGTGGGTCTTGCGAGGATCGTCGCCCGAGACAATGCCGATCTGATAGCCGAACCCGGTAAACAGGTTGTCGATCTCATCATTGTCCATCCGACCCAGGATGCCCGGCCCACTGGCCGTGTAGCCTCCCAGGTGCAGGATCGGCAGGATCGCGCCGTCGCGGACGGGATTGAGCACGCGGTTGGACTGCCAGCCGGCCAGCAGCGCCCCGGTCTCCACCTCGCCATCGTCGATCACGCAGACTGCGGTCAAATCGGGGCTGTCAAAGGCCGCGCCGACCGCGTGCGCCAGGGTCAAGCCCAGGCCTTCGCCCGCCTGGATCATGCCGGGGGTCTGCGGCGAAAGATGGTCCGGCACGCCATCTGGCCAACCGAACTGCCGGGCCAGCTCGTTCGCCCCGGCCTCGTCGCGATCGAGCTGCGGGTAGTATTCGCACAGCGTGCCTTCGATGAAGAGATTCGCAAGGACTGCGGGGGCGGCATGGCCGGGGCCCACGACCAGCAGGACGTTCGCCTCGATGTCCTGGACCAGGCGGTCCAGGTGCACGTAGATCATGTTCAGGCCAGGCTGGGTGCCCCATTGGCCGCGAAGACGCGGCTTGATATCCTCGGACTGCAGTGGCCGGCGCAGCAGTGCGTTATCGCGCAGGTACAACTGAGCCACACCGAGGTGATTGGCCGCCCTCCAACGGGCCTCGACAGCGCGGAGCCGATCCGGGCTGATCTGCGTCTGCGCCTGGGTCTGCTCAAACGAGCGCTGCGCTGCATGATCATCTTCAGGTCTCCCGGTCCGCCGCACGACCATGATCCCACTAGCCTATAGCATAATAGGTTGCAGGTGACCGCCAAGGCCAGCCGACAGAGGAGAACACAAATCGCGGACCCGGAGCTGCCAGGCACCATGCGAAGCGAGGACGCCAGCATCCTCCGGGCATCCGTTGCCGAGCGGACCCCCGCGCGGCAAAATGCCGGTCTGTGACGCTGTGGCATCAGGCAGTCCACTGACATGATCTGTAAGGAATGCATATGGCCAGACAAATGACCAGTGCCGAGAGAATGCGCTGCGTGTTCGACCACAAGCAGCCCGATCGGCTACCGATGTGGGACGATCCTTGGGCCTCCACATGGCAGCGGTGGCGCAAGGAGGGTTACCCCGAAGGCGCCGACCCGGCCGGTTTTTTTGGCTGGGACCGCGTCGCCGGCATCCGCATCGACAACTCGCCGCGCTACCCGGTCCAGCTTGTTGAAGAGACCGACGAGTACGCAATCCAGACGACGGCCTGGGGGGTCACCCAGAAGACCTGGAAGACCAAGGGCGGCGTACCGGAGTTCGAGAAGTTCACGATCACCGACCCGGACTCCTGGCGCGCCGCAAAGAAGCGCATGACGCCGGACCCCAGCCGTATCGACTGGGAGAAACTCGAGGTCCAGTACCCCAAGTGGAACGAGCGAGGGGCATGGATCGTGGCGGGCGGCTGGTTCGGCTACGACGTCTTCGCCAGTTGGATCGTTGGCTACGAGCGGGTGCTGATGGCGATGATCGAGGAGCCCGAATGGTGCCAGGACATGTTCCGGACCGCCCTGGAACTCGACATCGCGATGATGGAGATGCTGCTGGAGCGAGGCTACACCTTCGACAGCTTCAATTGGCCCGACGACCTGGGCTACCGCAACGGCCTGCTCTTCTCGCTCAAGACCTACCGCCAGGTGAGCAAGCCCGTGCACAAGCAGGCCATCGACTGGTGCCACGCCCACGGGATCAAAGCGCACATGCACTCGTGCGGCAACGTCATGGCTTTGGTGGATGACCTCGCGGAGATTGGGCTGGACGGCCTGAACCCCCTGGAGATCAAGGCCGGCATGGACCCGCTTGCCCTGAAGGCCAAGTACGGCGACAATCTGGTCCTGGAAGGCGGCATCGACGTGCGAAACTGGAACGACCCGGCCAAGGCCGACGCCGAACTCCGTGAGAAGCTGCCCGTGCTCAAGAAGAACGGCGGGTACATATTCCACTCCGACCACAGCATCCCCGAGACGATCAGTTTGAAGGAGTATCAGTACGTGCTGGAAGTGGCGAAGAAACTGGGGACCTACTGACGGCAGCAAGCAGGAGGAAGACATGCGGCTAGGTGGACCAACATTCGGTGATTGTTCCGATCCGGACCGCTGGATAGCGGCCCTGCGCGAGCGCGGCTACTCGGCTGCCTACTGCCCGGTCAAGGAAGGGACCGATCCGAACCAGGTGCGGGCATTCGCCGGTGCAGCCTCTAAGGCCGGCATCGTCATTGCCGAGGTCGGTGCCTGGAGCAACCCCATGAGCCCGGACGAGCCGACGCGGCGGGCCGCCCTGGACAAATGTCGCAACGCCCTGGCGCTGAGCTGACCTGATCGGCGCCCGCTGCTGCGTGAACATCGCCGGCTCGTGCGGCCAGCAGTGGGATGGCCCGCACCCCGACAACCTGACCGACGCAGCCTTCGACCGCGTCGTCGAGATGGTCCGAAGCATCATCGACGCGGTCAAGCCGACCCGGACGTTCTACACCCTCGAGACCATGCCCTGGATGTACCCGGACTCGGCCGAGAGCTACTTGCGGCTGATCCAGGCCATCGACCGCAAGGCCTTCGCGGTTCACCTCGACCCGGTCAACATCATCTGCAGCCCGCAGCGCTACTACGGCAACGCCGCCCTGCTGAAGGAGTGCTTCGCCAAGCTCGGCCCCTACATCAAGAGCTGCCACGCCAAGGACATCTGCCTGTCGGGCAAGCTGACCGTCCACCTGGACGAGGTCGGACCCGGCCAGGGCGGGCTCGACTACTGCACCTATCTCCAGGAACTTGACAAACTCGATCCCGACACGCCCCTCATGCTCGAACATATGAAGACCGAGCCGGAATATGTCGCTGCCGCCGTCTACGTCCGCTCGGTAGCCGACCAGGTCGGAGTGAATATCCGATGACGGAAAGGACCGAGTACGGCGTGGTGGTCACGGCCAGGGAAAAGGCCGAGCTACTGCCGATCCAGATCGACCCGGCGCCGCTGGGACCCAACGAGGTCGCCGGCCGCACCCTCGCCACCGTCATCAGCGCCGGCACGGAGCTGGCATGGGCGTACACCGGCAAGGACTTCCCCACCCGGCCGGGCTACGCAGCCGTCTTTCGCGTGGAGTCGATCGGCCCTGAGGTGAGCTGATATCAAGGCCGGCGACCTGGTCTTCTGCATGGGCAAGCATCAATCGTACCAGCGAATGGCCCGGCAGAACGTCGTGCCTGTCCCCGATGGCCTTCCCTCCAAAGTGGCTGTTTTCGCCCGCATGATGGGCATCTCGATGTCGACCCTGACGACCACCACCGCCCGCCCGCCGGGCCAGGTCCTGGTAACGGGCCTGGGCCTGGTAGGCCACCTGGCGGCGCAGATCTTCGCCGGCTGCGGCTACGAGGTGATCGCCTGCGACCCGGTCCCCGCCCGCCGCGCGATCGCCGAACAGATGGGCCTGCGCGTCCTGCCGGCTGTGCCCCTGGACGATCCGGCCATCGTCGGGCAGGTGGACCTGGTCGTGGAGTGCAGCGGCCACGAGCAGGCGGTGCTGGACGGTTGCAAGGTCGTCCGCAAGCGTGGCGAAGTGGTCATGGTCGGCGTGCCCTGGAAGCGGATGATCGACGTGCAGGCCCACGACCTGCTGCACGCGATCTTCCACAAGTACGTCGTGCTCCGGAGCGGCTGGGAGTGGGAGGTGCCCCACCAGCCGACCGACTTCGTCACGGGCAGCCTCTTCGGTCAGTACGCGGGCGCCCTGCGCTGGCTGTGCGAGCGACGGGTCAGGGTCGACGGCCTGTACCAGACGATATCCCCCCGCGACTGCCAGCAGGCGTACCAGGCATTGCTGCACAAGACCGCGGAGAAGCTCGCGGTCGTATTTGACTGGACGGAGTTCTGACGTGCCCCGACCCAACATCCTCCTGATCACCAGCGATCAGCAGCACTTCAGCACCCTCGGATTCGACAACCCGCGCATCCAGACCCCCGCCCTGGATCGCCTCGCCCGCGAGGGAACGGTCTTCGACCGCGCCTACTGCAGCAACCCCGTCTGTTCGCCCAGCCGCGCCAGCATCATCACCGGCCTCTACCCCGCCTGGCACGGCTGCTGGACCATCGGCGTGAAACTGCCTGAGGACGTGCCCACCGTGGGCGACGAGTTCGAGCAGGCCGGCTACGCAACCACGCTGATCGGCAAGGCCCACTTCCAGCCCACTCGCAGCGAGCCCGGCAGCGAGTCCATCGAATGCCACCCGCGCCTCCGCGACCTCGACTTCTGGCGCAGCTTCCACGGACCCTGGTACGGCTTCGGGCACGTCGAGACAGCCCGCATGCACGCCGACGAGCACCTGGTCGGCCAACACTACGCGATCTGGATGGAAGAGAAGGGCCTGAAGAACTGGGCCGACTACTTCGATCCCTGGCCGGTCGATCCTGCCAGGCCCAAGCGACAGCACGCCTGGGACCTACCTGCAGAACTGCACCACAGCACCTGGGTGGCCGAGCGGACCATCGCCAACATCGAGCAGGCGGCTCAGCGGAATCAGCCCTTCTTCCTGTGGTCGAGCTTCTTCGACCCCCACCCGCCGTACCTGGTCCCGCAGCCGTGGGCCTCGATGTACGACCCCGCCCACATGCAGCTCGGACACCTGGCGCCCGGCGAACTGGACCGCCTGGGCCCGCACTTCACGGAAGCCCAAAAGCGCCCGGCCGATTTCTCTGCGTGGAAAGAGACCGCCTGGGGCAATCACGGCTTTCACTCCCACCTGCACGACGAGGCCGACCTGCGCAAGGACATCGCCACCTACTACGGCATGATCAGCCTGATGGACCAGCAGATCGGGCGGATCCTCGCCAGCCTCGACGCCCTTGGCATCGCCGACAACACGATCGTGCTGTTCACGACGGATCACGGCCACTTCCTGGGCCAGCACGGGCTGATCGCCAAGGGGGCGTTCCACTATGAAGACATGCTGCGGATCCCGATGATCGTGCGGCACCCGGGGCACGTGCCGGCCGCCGCGCGGTCGGCTGCCCTGCAGTCACAGGTGGACTTCGCCCCCACCTTCCTGGCCGCCGCCGGCCTGCCCGTGCCCGGCCTGATGCAGGGGGTCAGCCAGCTGGACGTCTGGCAGGGGAGATCGAACTCGGCTCGCGATCACGTCCTCGTCGAGAACCGCCACCAGCCGACGAAGCTCCACCTGCGGACCTACGTGGACGGCCGGTACAAGATCACGGTCTACCGCGGCGCGGACTACGGTGAGATCTTCGACCTGCAAGTCGATCCGGGCGAGACCCGCAACCTCTGGGACGAGCCGGCCTGCGCCACCTGAAGGCCCGCCTGCTGCAGCGCTTCGTGCAGGCCGAGATCGCCCGTGAGCCGACCCGCATGCCGCGGATCGCGGGGGCGTAGCAACGTCCGCTTCACTTGCGGGCCAGCACGTTGATCCGCCGAAACGTCTCGAAGCACCGCCCGTCCGCCTGCCGCGTCCGTTGCAGCATCCGGTCCACTACCTCCTGGCGGAAGCCGGCCTTGTCAGCTTGTCCCACGCATGCCAGGAACGGCACCAGGCTCGGCTGGTCGATCCAACCGACCATCGCCTCGGCTGTCGGAAAGAAGCGGTCGGCGTTCTCACCCCACACCCGCACATCGCCGAATGCCGCCTCGCGCACCAGCGCCTCGTACTCGTCAATGCCCGGCATGTACCACGGCCAGTCGAATCCGGCAAAACACCCGGCGTAGCGCGGCAGCCGCATGGTCTCCCGCGCTACCGCGTAGAAGTTTGAGCAGTTGCCGTCGCCGGCGAAGTTGAACCGCACCACCCCGCCGGCCCGCAGCGCCCGCTTGACGCTAGCCAGCAGGCGCTGATGGTCCTTCACCCAGTGCAGAACCGCATTGGAGAAAACAACGTCGAACTCGTCCTGCCACTCGATCGCGTTGATGTCCAACCGCTCGAACCGCAGGTTGCGCCGTTCCTGCTGCTGCGCCAGTTCGATCATTCCCGCCGACGCATCGATGCCCAGTACAAGACCATGCGGCACGCACGCCGCCAGCCTGTGCCGTCAATCGCCCGTCCCCACAGCCCAGGTCGGCGATCCGCTCGCAGCCTTTCAGCCCCAGCTCCGCGATCAGCCTTTGTCCCCACTCCTGCTGGTGCTGCGAGGCTGCCCGATATTTCCCCGCGTCGAATTCGAAAGTCATTGTCACCTCTCTTGGTGATCGATCCACGCCGCATGCGGGCTGGGCTGGATCCTCTCGCCCCGAACTCGGGCAATCGCCTGGGTGATCTCGGCTCCCAGGAAGAAAATGATGGCCGAATAGTACAGCCACAACAACGGCGCTGCCAGCGAGCCGGCTGCCCCATATACCGAAGCGGTCGTCCCGCGGCCAATGTACCAGCCGATCAGATGCCTGCCGAATGAGAAGAGCATGGCTGTGATAGCCGCCCCCCACCCAACATTGCGCCAACGGATCTGGACATCTGGCAGGATCTTATAGATCATCGCGAACAGCAGGACATAAACAAGGAAGGGTACGGCCAGGTTCAGGGACGACCACAACCAAGGCCAGCGGATCATTCCCTCCATCCTGTGCCGGAGAAAAGAAAGCACGGCGGTAGCGGCAACCGAGGCAAGCAGGATCGCCCCGATCGCCGCCATCATCACCAGCGTCCACATGCGCTTGCGGAACCAGTCGTACCAGGGAGCATCCGGACGCGGCCTGACGTTCCAGACGCGGTTCAGGCTGTACTGCAACTGCCCGAAGACCCCGCTGGCGGAGAACACGAAGGTCCCGAAGCCAACGATGGCAGCCGCGATGCTCTGGCCCCTCTGGTGGACGTTGCCCAGAACGGTACGGACCACCTCGCCCGCCTGGGAGCCACCGGCCTCTTCGGCCCGCTGGATGGCCTGCTGCGCCGCGTCGCCCGAGTACACCAGGCTCAGGACCCACACACCGATCAGCAGCAGAGGCGCCAGCGACAGCGCGATGTAGAACGCCAGACTGGCTGCCAGCAAAAGGGCCTCGTCCTTGACGAACCCTCTGAAAGTCGACTGGATCACATCCCAGACGCGTCTGAATGGCATGGCATTCCTGTAGATTGTGGTGAGCCGGACGCCCTACGCGCCGCGACAGGCCTTGGCCGCTGCGTAGCGCTGGGCCGCGAACTCCCAGTGGGCAATCTTGACGAAGTTGTCAACCCACTCGGGCCTGCGGTTCTGGTACTGCAGGTAGTACGCATGCTCCCAGACGTCGCAGACCAGCAGCGGAATCACACCCCAGATCGTCAAGTCCTCGTGGCGCTCGGCCTGCAGAATCAGTAGTTTGCCGGCCACGGGCTCAAACGCCAGGACGCCCCAGCCGCTGGCCTCAACGTCCTTGCTGGCCTGCGCGAACTGCTTGGTCATCGCCTCCTGCGACCCGAAGCTCTCATTGACCACCCGCGCGAACTCCCCGTCGATCTTCGCGCCTCCGCCAGGCTTCATCGAGTGCCAGAAGATCGTGTGCAGGACGTGGCCGCTGCCGTTGAAGGCCATGTCGCGGGAGACCGCGCGGACAGCCGCCAGGTCGCCGGACTGGCGGGCGGCCTGCAGCTTGTCCAGGGTGGCATTCAGACCAGCGACATACGCGGCATGATGCTTGTCGTGGTGCAGATGCAGCGTCTCGTCGCTGAGCACCGGCTTGAGCGCGTCGTAGCCGTACGGCAGGTCCGGCAGGGCATATTTGCCGTCCTTGAAGGCCCCCGGCAGGGCAAGGCCCGAGACGCCGGCTGGCATGGTCTGGCCGACGGCCCGATCGGCAGCCGCCAACAACACGGCAGCCCCACTCATCTTCAGCACGCTGCGACGCGTGTAGTTCGATCCCATCATCGTGCTCCTTCCTGCTTGTCTGTCCACCGCGATATCCCCCGGAAACACAGGCTGCGCCGTCGGCACGACCTCCGGCGCCGTATTCTGCAGAGAATCAAGGTCAGCAACACGCCAGCATTGCACTACATGGAGTTGCAGATAGTATGCAGCTTTCGTGGTGCGTTTCAACCTCGGGACGCTAACAACGGCTGCCGGTTGGCCGTGCGCCCTGGTTGCAGGAGAAGCACATGAGGCGACTGACATGGGTCGCGGCGGTCGGCATCTGGCTGGTGACTTGCGGCACGTCCTATAGCCAAAGCGGTTTTGACCCGCGGGACCTGTTCAGCAAGCCGGTGGCCCTGAAAGACGCCGACGGCAAGGACCTCCTGACAGGCAAGGCAGAGGGCTCGCCCTATGCCGCCGACTTCGACGGCGACGGCGTCAACGACCTGATCCTTGGGGCGCATCTCAGCATGGACACTGCGGAGGGCGGAATCTGGCTTGTCCGCAACGTCGGTAGCAATCAAGCGCCTCGCTTTGACTGGAAGAACGCCTGGCAGGTCCAGATCGATGAGGGTACGGCCTGCACGCTCGACTGCGGCTGCAAGCAGGCCGGTTACGTGGCCGTCCAACCGGTCGACTGGAACGGTGACGGCTGGATGGACCTGGTATACAGCGACACGTACCGGCGGGTGTTCCTCCTGATCAACAAGAGGACGTCGCGCCGGCAGCCCACCTTCGAGCGGGTCAAGTACTTCGATTTCGGCAAAGCCAACCATGCCATGTTCGCCGGCGGAGGCGACTGGAACGGCGACGGCATCCGCGACTTCCTGTACATGCCGTACGGAGGTGAGAACTACGTGCTGTTTGCCGGGACGACAGTCGGCGGGCATGGCTTGAAGTTCGCTGACGGACCCGTCGACAAAGGGCGCGACCTGAAGATCACAGGTGAAAGGGCCAGGGACTGCGCATGGGCGTGGAACTTCTCCGGCACGTGCAGGCCCGCGCAGATCGAGTATGTCGGCGTCGAGGGTGAGTCCCGCGAGATCAACTTCTATCGGGTGACCGACGGCGTCAGCAGGAAGATCGGCGTGCTGGCAGTATCCGACGGACAGATGCCCAAGCTGACCGCCTGCGACCTAAACGGCGACGGCTGCATGGACATCCTGTACTCAAGCGGGGTGTTCGAAAAGCCTGAGGTAACCAAAGTGTACGTGATGTACGGCAAGGTAAAGAACATCAAGGCGCCACGGGCAGCTGGTTCGGTGCCAGCGTCGCAGGCCGCTGGACGGTAAGTGCCGGTTCGTGGGTCCGGTGCTGTGCCACCGCAACCCTCACCACTGGAGAGCAAATCCGATGCAGGCATGGCTGATACTGGGTCTGGCAATCGCGGGAGAGGTGTTCGCGACGAGCTGCCTGAAGGCGACCGCCGGTTTCACGCGACTGCTGCCGATCGTGGGCGTGGTGGCCGGCTACGCGGTGGCCTTCGTGCTGCTGTCCCAGACCATGAAGGTGCTACCGGTGGGCATCATCTACGCCGTCTGGTCGGGTGTTGGAACCATCGGCATCGCCCTGATCGGGATCGCCGTGTTTCGCGAATCGCTGCCGCCCCTGGCATGGGCGGGCATCTTCGTGGTCATCGCCGGCTGCGTGATGCTGAACCTGGCGGCCCCGCCGACGCACTGAGCCCACCCCACACGGCCTCTTGGGCGCCCAGTTGTCGCCGCCGGCCGCCCTGCGGCTATAATGTTCGAGCCATGAGTACGCAACGATCGCCGGTTGTCCGCGAGGTCACCTGCAAGAGCGCCCTCGTCAAGAGCGGCATCTGCGACTACGCCGTCAACTGCTACACCGGCTGCCAGAATGCCTGCGTCTACTGCTATGCGCGGTTCGCCTCCCGATTCCAGCACGGCCAGCAGCCCTGGGGCACGTTCGTGGACGTGAAGGTCAACGCCCCGGAGGTCCTCCGCAAGCAGCTCGCCCGGCCGCGGACATACCCGGGCACCGTCTTCCTCAGCAGCGTCTGCGACGGCTGGCAGCGGCTGGAGGAGAAGTACCGGCTGACTCGGGCATGCCTGGCGCCCCTGCTGGACGCCGGCTTCGAGCTGCACATCCTCACCAAGCGGACGCTCGTGGAGCGGGACTTCGACATCCTCACCGGCCGGGACCGCGTGGAGCTGGGCTGCACGATCACCTGCGCCGATGAATCGCTGCGGAGGTTGATCGAACCCGACGCCTCACCGACCGCCGAACGGATCGAGACCCTTCGCCGGGCCGCCAAGGCCGGCATCCCGACCTACGCCTTCCTCGGCCCGCTCATGCCCGGCATCACGGACACGGCTGAGAACATCGAATCCCTGGTCACCGCCTTGGCCACGACCAAGATTCGCTACGCCTATACCGACCGTCTGAATCTCCGCTGGGGTGTCTGGAGCGCCCTGTCGGCATGGTTGCAGCGGCATCGGCCCCAACTCCTCCCGCACGTCAAGGCCGCCCTCTGGTCCGCCGAAGGGCAACAGGAGTATGAACGAACGCTGCGCAAACGCCTAACGGATGCGGCACGCAAGACCGGGCTGAAGGCAGAACTGAGGCTCTGCTAACAGTAGTCACGGCCGCGGGTCCATGTTCTATCCGTGGCAGCACAAACGCCGCGATGCCCGCGGCCTGCGGCATGTAAGCACGACCGGATCGGAGCATCCATGACCGGATACGAGCAGTTTCGCGACACCTGGGGCGAGCCGGCCCGGCTCGCTTGGGACACCCTCCAGATGCGACCTGCCCGTGGCATCCCCTTCTGGATGGTCCACACGATGGACATCCCGTTCCTCGAGACCCATGCAGGCTGTCCACCTGGGTCGCTTGCAAGAGACCCGGAAGGTGTGTACCTGAGGTTTCAGCAAACGGCCGGGGCGTGCTTCATCGACCAGTGGATACCCCGCAACGTGCTGACGATCGGCCAGCATGGCTACGAGGCATCGACCCAGCGGACCGCGACGACGGGGGCGCAGCAGATCGTCCGAGACGGGATCGTGATCGACTCGCCCGAGGCGGTGGTCGAGCACATGGAGAAGATCGTCTGGCCCGCCCGGCAGCAGGAGATCGAGACCTTTGCCGGGTGTGTGCCCTCTCTGAAGGAGAAGCTCGTCACCCAGGAGGTCGCCATCCAGCGATTCTTGGGGCCGGACATACTGAAGGGGCCATATTCGGAGGGGTTCCAGGCCTTTCCGGCCTTTCGCTATGGCGTCTACGGCTATGTGAACTACTTCATGGCGTATGCCCTGTATCCGGAGGTCATGGCCAGGGACTTTGCCCAGCAGGCGGACCTGGCGGCGCTCAAGAACCGCGTGGCGGCAGAGGTCATCCTGGAGGCGGACTTGCCCCGCATGATTCGCCTGGATCACGACATGGCGGACTCTCGCGGGACGCTGGTCAATATCAGGACGCTGGATGACCTCTGGTTCCCCCACTTCGCCCGGTCGATCCAGCCGTTCCTGGAGGCGGGCATCCGGCTGATCTGGCACTGCGACGGCAACCTGATGCAGATGGTGCCGCGGCTGATCGAGTGCGGCGTCCGCGGCTTCCAGGGCTTCCAGTACGAGGACGGCATGGACTACGAACGGATCTGCGGGATGACCGATCGCAACGGCCAGTCGCTGTTCATCGTCGCGGGAGTATCGGTCACGCGTACGCTGCCGTTCGGCACGCCGAACGACGTGCGGCGGGAGATGAAGTGGCTCGTGGACAACGGCCCGAGGCGCGGCCTGATGCTGGGCGCCTCCAGCAGCATCGCCCCGGGGGTACCGTACGAAAACCTGCGGACGTTCATCGAGGGGCTGCGGTACTACCGCGAGCACGGGCGAGGGTAAATCAGCTTACCGCTGTCTGTCCAGCCGGGTGCCCACCTCCCGGCTGGCCGAGCCGGCACCCCCGCAAACGCTTGTCCGGAAGCTAGGCGTGCCTGTCGGCCCCCGCACGAGTTTCGGCTCTTGGGCTATTGCAGCTCGCCTGTCTTGAGCCTTGCCCGCCTGTCCCGCCAGCCGCTTCTGGTACGCTTTCCACCCCGGACACCACCCGGTATGCCAGCGCCACAGCCGGGCAATCCACGACTCCGGTTTGCGCTCGGAGCAGCGCCGCAATCGGCAGTTCTCGCAGCTCATGGTCGAATCAACTCCCGCAACAATGGCTCCGTCCAGTCCTCAACGATGTAGTTCGTACCGATCTGAACGTGCAGTTCCCGCTGACGCGTGGCATCGGTCGGCAGCCGGCTGATCGCCACACTGCCCATCTTCACAGCCGCCTCGATCTCCGTCCGGCCGTCGCCCAGCACCAGTACACTGCACGGGTCGATCCGATGCTTGGCGCAGAGTTCCTGCATCACCTCGACCTTGGGCATCTTGCGATCCCAGGACGAGCCGAGGACCGCGTCCACCATCTTGCCGGGACCGACCTCAAAACCGACAGCCTGCACCTCCTCAAACATCCCGCCTTCCGGGTAGATCACCGCCCCGGTCACGAAGTAGTTGTGGCAGCCGACCTCGTGAAGGTACCGCATGAACTCCATCGATCCCGGCACCCGCCACTGGTCCGGGTGTTTCCACGCGTCAGCCGTATTGCGGTCCCGGCAGGCCTTGTTCAGGATCGCCTCGTAGAGTTTGAACAACCGCGGCGTCCGCTCGTGGATGAACGCCAACAACTCCGGCGGTTCGGCGATGTCCTCGAACCGCTCGTGGCCATCCCAGATGCGGCGAGCAATCTCGGCATTGTCCCGCTCGAGGCTCAGGCGTGAGGACAAACGGCACATCCTCGGGGATGTTGCGAAGTTGAACGGCGCGGCGGATGCCGTACTCCATCTGCGTCAGGGCGGACAGACCGGCGGACTCGATGCAGAACTGGTCCGTTTCCGGCAGCGGCTTCTTGCCGACTTGCTCGACCAGGCGGCAAAGATTGTCCTCGCAGTCGAAGTCATCGGCCAAGCCGCACGTCATCGCCCAGTGGATCGTCAGGCTCATCACGGGCGGCCAGTCGCGGATCAGGCTGTGCGTGCCGTCGATGTCGTGCATGACGTGGGTGATCGTCCGCCGGCTGACGGGGTTGACGATCTCAATCCGGCTCTTCCGCTGGGCAATTCTGCTGTCATCGAGCGTGGCCATGCTGCTTTTTGTAGTGGATGCGCCTGCGTTGTACAAGGCTTCGCTGGCTCTTGACTGTTCGACCGTGACTGTTATAATGGTTACCGCCATGCTCGAGCTGGTCTTTACCGAGACTGCCAAGGAACAATACGAAGCGCCGACAGGCAAGCTTGCGGCGCCAGGTGGATAACGGGTTGGAAAGGATCTCGGCAGACCCGCACTCGGGTAAGCCGCTTCACGGAAAGCTGAAAGGGATCTTCTCTGAGCGGGTCTCGACGTTCAGGCTCCTCTACAAGCTGTTTCTCGCGGAGAACTACGTGTTGATCCTGGCCATTCAGCACAGAAAGGATGTTTACGGAGGGCACTGATATGAAACAGACGATCATGTCGCTGAGCAAGGCGAAGGCAAAGCTGCTGGAACTGGCTCGGGCGGCCAACGACAATGGTGAGGCGTTCATCCTGACGAAGGATGGTACTCCCGTAAGTCGCCCTGGTTCCGATGAATGAGTACGAGGCCTTTCTCGAGACGGTGGAAATCGAGGAGGACCCCGCCCTTATGAGAACGCTGGCAAAGTCCTTGCGCGACGAAAAGGCCGGCCGGCTCTGGTCGAGGGACAAGTCGGGCAAGTGGAAGAAGCACCCGCAGTAGCGCCCTTGAACTCTCTCCTTTCGATCTGTGGCATGGCACTGGTGGGACGCAGTCAAGAAAGGACACCAGTCCCAAGATGAAGAAAGCATACGAGTCCACCATAGAAGACGCCGTTGAGGCCCAGTTCCGGTTTTGTGAACTCATCGGCACTGCACAGAGGTATAAGTGGGCCGGGCTGCTCGTTGGCCCGGTAGTGGGTGGTGCCATGCTGCTTCTGCTCACATATCTGCCCGGGAGCTCCTTCGATGCCCCCGCCAAGTTGATCCTTAGCGGAATGGTCGCCCTAGTGTGCGTCGCCTGTTGGCTGCTAAGATATGCGAGCTGATCTTCGAGAGCATATCCAGAGAACGCTCGTAAGAGCGAGAGGAACAGACCGGCCTATTCCCACTGAATGTGAGGTCGATGACTCGGGCTTGGCCGTGCGGATGTGCGGACAGGAGGTCAGGTTCTCCTGGAGTAATGTACAGTCTCTCGATCACGGGAACGATCGCATCGAGCTCATCATGGCACCAACTGCTGTTGTCGTGATCCCCAAGAGGATCTTTGGGGATCCTGCGGAACTCCAGGAGTGGACCAAGTTCATCGAGAGTCACGCAGGACCGAAGAACTCGTAGCCGTTGCCTCTGCAGGTACTCCGTTCAAAGGGCCGACATCCTACTTCCCGCATACGTAGGCAATCTCGATCTCCACCCTGTCCATCCCCGCCAGGTCCGCCACCTCCGCCCTCTCCGCCGGCTGCCCGTTGACCGTCACCTTCGTGCCGACCTGTTTCTTGCCCTTGCCTTCCTTCCGGATGTTCAAGGTAAACGGTACCTGCCTGTAGCCGCCGGCAGGCTGGGCCACATGGATGATCCGCCGGAACGTCAGCGCCTGGTCGATCTCCGCCGGCAGGTTCGGCGCGATCCGCAGCGCCGGCCGTCGCCGGTCGTGCAGCGCCAGGTCGAAGCCGGCCACCTTGTGGAAGACCTCCATGATCCAGTCCGTCGAACCGCTCAGGCCGAAGTACATGCCCTTGCCGAAGTGTGGATCATCGACATCGCTGGCATACGAGGTCGACGGCATCTCAAACGGCCCGCCCAACGACTCGTCCCGCATGGCTGACATCATCGGCTTGAACTGCTTCCACACCATGTCCTGCAGACCCGGCAGATCCAGGCGGAAGCAGTGCATCATCACCTGGCCATGATGGTACTCGCCGTTTTCAGCCACACCCGACGGCACAATGCCCATCCGGCCGACCAGCCGCCGAGCGTTCTCGTTGTTGGGAATAGGCTTGGTGAACAGCAGCAGGCCGAGCTTGTCCTTGAAGAAGATCTTGTTCATCGTATCGAGGATGCCGTCGACGATCTCCTGAGTACACGAGATCGGCTTCAGGTACTCGCGCCGCGTCGTAACCATGTGCAGCCCGTAGGCGTTGCACGCCAGGTCGCGCCGCGGCAGGCCGTCGAACTCCCGCTCGGGTCGCATGCTGCCTAGTGTGTAGCCCATGTCGCCGTTGGCGTACAGCGGAGTCGATCCGTCCGCCTTGAACTCATGGATGTAGCTCGACGAACCCGGGATTGACGCCGCCCCCGATCTCCCACGCCCACTTGACGATGTTCTCACGTAGCCACGAGGCGAACGCCTTCCAGACGCCCAAGTCCGGCATCAGGCCGCGCTGCTGCAGGTACTCCGCCACCGCTGGCGCCTCCAGCGTGTCGATCGTCTCGACCAGGCACTGGAAGACGTGCTCGCTCAGCCGCACACCCACGCCCCGGCCGCGGCCCCGGCTGTTGGTATCGCCCACTGGGTTGGTGCCGAACATGTCGATCGGGTCGCACCAGTCGCCGTACATAATCTGGCAGATACCGTACGGGCTGTCCTTGGCGTGCCGCTCGAAGCAGGCAAACACCTCGCGGATGACCTCCACGAACTTGAACCGCCGGTCGCAGCCCACGATGCCGCTGCTGATCGGACGCTCCGGGTCAGTCAGGCGAACGCTGGTAACCTCCTCGCCCAAGATGCTGCAGTCGCCCGTGTCACGGATGTAGCGGTTCGTCGAGTTAATCAGCCACAGCGGGCTGTCTGTGTACGGCCGGTTGTCGCACATGACCACTTCGCTACGGTTGTCCCAGCGGCTGGGATACTGCCGGGGGAACATGCCGTGCAGCTTCTCGACAATCGTCAGGGGCCGCCCGTCCGTGGGGAACGAGTCGGTCGTCACGTACATCAGCCCCATCGCGTGGACCAGGTCGACCCGCACGATGCCCGGGTCTTCCTTCATCTTCGGCCACATGTCCTGAGCCCGGTCACGCGTACCGAGCTCGATTCCGTTGGCCAGTTTCGCCCCATGGGCGCGACACTTCTCGTAGAGCTCCTTGACGCCCGTCCAGAGCGAGTTGGCGTACTCGCTGACCCGCCGCTGCTTCGGCAGCCGCAGCTCGAAGAACGGGTGCGGCCGATCCGCCTCGGCAACCAGCTTGCGCTCGGTCACCTGCCCGGCCGCCGGCGTCGCATGGACCAGGTACTCAGCCGCTGCGCGGAACGTCTTGCTCATCTCCTTGTATGTCGGTATGGAGAAGCTCGCCCGTTTGCCGTACTCCTTGACCGTCTCGGCATCGGTCACGTACAGCAGGCTCTGCTGCACGGTCGCGACCTCACCGGCCTTCAGGGCGATGCCGAACTGGCTCGCAGCCACCGCAGCCGTGCTGAACCGGCTCAGCTGCTTCCCCGCGCCGCCCTTGAGCATCTTGCCAGCCAACACCGCCTGCGGCATGGTCAGGTACGCAGCCGTGTTGCCGACGAAGGTCGCATAGTCAACCGTCACGTCGATCGGCTTGGCATTGGTCGCCTCGCTGGAGGCCCGTTTGATCTGGATGATGTCCGTGTAGGGAACGGTGCAGGAGACTACGATCTCACCGGGCGACAGCGGCATGCCGCTGTCGTACCATAGCTCCTTGTTGTAGACGAACCGCTGCGTGCCGTGCAGCGTGAAGGCCGTCCACAGATTGCCCTTCCAGGGAGCCTTGCCGACGTTCTTTACGAAGATCTCCCGCGTCAGCGCCGGCCCCGCCTTCGCATACTTCAGCGCGAACTTGATCGCGGTCTGGTAGGCCACACCCGCCGCCGGCTTGAACGTCGCACAGTACCACATGGACCGGTCGGGGTCGCCCAGCTTGACCACCCTGATCGCGGCCGGCGCGGCGTTCACGTTCGCCTGCGGATTGATCAACGAGGCAACGTACCGACCCTTGCCGGCCTGCACGTCCAGCCACACGTTATTGCTGGGGGCATTGATCTCGCGCTTCTCGACGGGGTCGAACGAGGGATCCAGCACGCGGATCTCGCTGCCGCCCTCGATCTTGACCACGAACCCGATCGAGCCGTTGGACATGAACGTCGCGGTGGCATCCTTCTGGCTGTCGACCAGCACCGACGGGCAGCCCGACGGGTGGCCCTCGTAAATGACCTCGCCTGCCGCCCCGTAACCGCCCAGCCTGCTGGTCCGCTCAGCAACCTTCAGGGCCAGCACCCGCTCAGCCTCGACAACGAACGGGGCCTTGGGCGCCTCCGGCCGGGCCTTCTTCGCCTGCACCGTCGCCCTGGGCTTCGCCTTCGCCCTACCCGCTTTCTTCATGACGATTCTCCCGAAATATGCCCGCGGCGCAGGTCCGCCGGTGCCGCGGGAAACACCGTTCGCAATACCGGCTCTGGCCGGGCTTCTCGTTCTGGCAGTCTTCTACGAGGCCGCCACGATAATCGGATCGATCCTGGAGGGCAACTGCCGCCCACGCCCTTACGCTCCCCTTACCCCGTCCTCTTCCCGCCCTTGCCGGCACCCCCGATGCCCGGTGCGCAATGCCCGATCCCCGGCCTTTGCCATCGACTCCTCAGCCGGTATGATTAATGAATTCCGGTCACGGTTGGCGAGAAAGCCACACCGGCCGGGGAACCGTAACCATGGCAGAACAGGACTGCAGAATGAGTGAAACACAGAAGAGGAAAGACGACGATCGTGTGCGGCCCAAGACCGGCATGGACGAGGCCCTGCAGCGCGAGATCGAGGATGCCTTGGGCGACCAGAGCCTCATGGACATGATCGAGGCCGAGGACCAGGCCCGCAAGGCCGCCGCTGCCCCACCGACCATCGCCGGCCAGGAGACCGATGCCAAGGCGGCGCCTCCGAACGTCAAACGCGGCCGCGTCATCGCCATCCACGGCGACGACATCTTCGTGGACATGGGCCAGAAGAGCCAGGGACTGCTGCCCAGGAGCCAGTACGAGGGCCAGGAACTCCCCAAGATCGGCGACGTCCTGGAACTGACCATCGAAGGCTACGACAAGCGCAACGGCGTGCTGCTGCTGTCCCGCCAAGGCGCGGTGATGGCCGCCGCCTGGAGCACCCTCGAGGAAGGCCAGCTCGTCGAAGGCCGCGTCGCCGCCACCAACAAGGGCGGCCTGGAACTCGACATCAACGGCATCAAGGCCTTCATGCCGATCAGCATGATCGAGCTTTTCCACGTCGACGACGTCGCCCCCTACGTCAACCAGCGACTCCGCTGCCAGGTGCTGGAGATCGACCGCAGCGAACGCCGCGTGATCGTCAGCCGCCGCGGCTACCTCGAGGCCGAAGCCGCCATCAAGCGCGAGCAGATGTTCGAGACCATGCAGGAAGGCATGATCGTCGAAGGCAAGGTCAAGACCATCATGCCCTACGGCGCGTTCATCGACATCGGCGGCACCGACGGCCTGCTGCACGTCAAGGACATGAGCTTCAGCCGCGTCGACGATCCCAAGAGCATCGTCAAGGAAGGCCAGCCCATCCAGGTCAAGATCCTCAAGATCGACCGCGACACCAAGAAGATCGCCCTGGGCCTCAAGCAGATCCTCCCCGACCCGTGGGACAACGTGGTCGAGAAGTTCCCGACCAACCAGGTCATTCAGGGCAAGATCACCCGGTTGGCGGATTTCGGGGCGTTCATCGAACTCGAGCCGGGCGTGGAAGGCCTGATCCCCATCAGCGAGATGTCCTTCGAGAAGCGGATCAAACACCCAAGCGAACTGATGAAGGTGGGTGATACCCCTAACGTCCGTGTGATGACGGTGGATCCGGAGAAAAAGCGGATCAGTCTCTCGCTCAAACGGGTCGGCGACGACCCGTGGGTCGGCGCCTCGCACCGCTGGCCAGAGGGCACCATCGTCAGCGGCACCATCAAGCGGGCCACCGACTTCGGCGCGTTCGTCGAACTCGCCCCCGGCGTCGAGGGCCTCATCCACATCAGCGAACTCTCCGAACATCGCGTCCGCGCGGTCAGCGAGGTCGTGCAGGTTGGCCAGACGGTCCAGGCCAAGCTCCTGAACATCGATGAAACGGCCCGCCGCGCCTCCCTGTCCATCAAGCAGATCGTGATGGACCCGCACTATACAGGCGCGCCTGAGCCGGCCGGCCAGGAGGCCCCGGCGCCCCCGCCGGCCCCCAAGCGCAAGAAGCCCCTCAAGGGCGGGCTGGACTACTAGGCCGTCATCGAGTAGTCTGAACCTCGGATTGATAGTCCGCACCGGGGTCGTGCCGCAAGGCGCGGCCCCGGCTGCATTTGGGTGCACTGGGCTGCAAACGGCCGCAGGTCTCGGCGGGCAGTCAAGATTCGCGGCAGGAAAGAGGCTTGGCTATGCAACGGACTCGTCTTGTACTTTGGGCGTTCTGGATGGCCTCAGGTTCGGTAGGCCTCCTTGTGGCCGATGTCCCGCCCTCAGACGCCGAGCCTCGCACCGTGACCCTCACCTGTGTCGGCGCAGCTGTCAAGGTCGACCCAGCCTGCGGGGTCGTCCGCTCGATCCTGCTGGATGGCCAGGAAGAAATGGCTGCGCCCCACCCCGCCGGCAGCGATGTACCGTTCGGCTACATTCAGGTAATCGATCTCACCACCCGGCGAACCTACGACCCACTGACCTGCCCGCGCCGTGACCTCTGCCGCACCGAGCCCGGGCGAAGTGACGCCGACGAGGTGCACTTCACCCAGCAGTACGAAGGGGCTCCCTTCTCCATCGAACAGGTATTCCGACGGACCCCTGCCGGCCTCCGGTGGGAGGCTCGCCTTCGCCTGCTGCCAGAGCAAGGGGATAATCGCTCCGTCGTGGTCACCTGGGTCCTGCCCCTCCCGATGTACTGGAAGTTCTGGGGGCCGAGCGACCTCAACGTCCACACGACCAACGGCATCGCCCCATTCCGCTACATATACGGACACACCGACGGCGGCCCCATGTGCACCATCATCCCGCTGGCTGGCGTCTGGGGCCGCAAGGCCGGTGCCGCCATCTTTTCCCCGCCGGACGTCCGCAAGAGCCAGATCGTCTTCGAGGTCTACACGCAGGGGTTGGCCGACGTCGGCGTCGGTGTGTTCCGCCACGTCGAGGACCTGCAGAGCCTCCGCGTGGAGCACCACCAGGTCGGCCTGCGACCGGGCAAGGACCTGGTCCTGGCGATAGAGATCGCGGGCACCAGGCCGGACTGGCGCGGTGTACTGGGCCACTATGTGAGCAGCTATCCCGAACTATTCGAGCCGATTCCCCGGACCCGCCAATACGAGGGCATGTACGGCATCACCACGCCCTCGGCCTGGTTGGGTATCCAGCGTGCCCCTGCCAGCGCGTCCGCCCCTGCCAGCCAGAGCCTGGCTGCCGGCCAGACCCCGTCCGCCTCACAGACCCGCCCCGCTGGCGCTGAGCAGAGACGCCGCTCCGGCCGACCGGACGATGGCCGCCAACGCACCCGGGAAGGTCTCCTCGCCGCACGCGCCACCTGCGTCGAGATGCACTCGCACTTCCTCGAGTATGGCTACTACATCAGCCAGGAAGTCATCGACAACCCCGACAAGGAATTCGACTGCAGGCCGCACATCCGGAACGGTCCCAACTCCTACACGCGCAACCGCGCCGTCTTTGGCGAAATGCAGGAAAAGGGTGTCGGCCCGTTCCCCTATTTCTACAACGTCCACTCCCTGCCCGATACCATCGCCAAACGCTACCCCGGCGAGATGATGCTCGATGAACAGGGCAAGCCCGCCCTCCAGTGGTTCACCGAGGCAGCCGTCGTCGCCCAGCCCGACACGCGCCTTCGGCCGGAACCTCATGGACCAGCTTCGCCTCCTGATCAAGGCCTATCCCGACGTCCCGGGCTTCTTCGTCGACAACTACTCAATCCAGAAGATCGACTTCGCCCACGACGACGGCGTGACAATGGTCCACAACAAGCCCTGCTACGACCTCAACCGCAACCACCAGGACATCGGCACCCGCTGCTTCGAGATCGCCCATCAGGCCGGCAAGATCATGATGGTCAACAAGCTCGCCACCATCGAAAGCGCCCGCGGCGCCGACATGGTCCTGGTCGAAAACGCCGACCCGCAGACCATGATCACCCAGGCCCTGGCTTGTGTGAACCGCCCCTTCTTCCCCCTCAACGTCGATCGGTCTGACAGGGAATACTGGGTCGAACGGGCACTGCAGCTGACCCTGGTCTGGGGTGCCACGCCTGACGCCGAACTTGCCCGCGACGCCGCCACCCTCAATGCGTACCGCCCGCTCACGGACGCCATGATCGGCAAGCGATGGGTCTTCGACGCCGACCCTGTATCCCTGCCGCGAGGCTTCCAGGGACAGATCTTCCGTATCGACCCCAATGCCCCCCATGCCGGCGACGTCGTCGTGACCGTCGCCGACTCGACCCGCTCCTGGAAAGACCGGCAGCTCACCGAAGGTCTGGATGTGACGGTCCGCCTGCCCGAGGCCGAGCAGTTCGGCCGCGCCACCTGGCTGGCAGTCGAGAAATCCCGGGACGCCCCCCTGCCCTGCGAGTTCGCCCGAGATGGTCAGGGAATCACGGTGAAGTTGCCGCCGGTCGGCGCCGCTGGCGTGCTGCGACTGAGCCGTTAGTGCTCGGGACCACGAGGGAGGCATGCGGCGCAGTTCCGGAGCCTGCGGATTCGCGATTCCGCATAACCGAAGAAGGAGCGTCGCATTCCATGGCAGCTGCATGCACCGTCACCGCCCGGGAGGTCCTCAAGGGACTCCATCCACTGGACCTTCGCAACCTTGCCAAGAACCGGGAAATCACCACGAAGTACCAGTCCGCCGGTTATGTCCACCGCGTGCGCTCACGCTCCGGCCGGACTCCCCGAGTCAGCCCGGACGGCTGCTGGCCCGCTGCCGATCAGGCTACGATCGACAGGATACACCTCTTCCTGACCAGCCAGCGACTCCTCCAGGTCGACCTCCAGGTCTTCGCGAACGAACCGCTCTACCACGTGCGGCTGTACGTCCCCCTGGTCCACGCCGACCTGGCAGCCATGGCAGGCCGGTCCCTGTTGCCCGCCCCTGCCGGCTGGACGAGCCGCCCGCAGCCGGATGTCATTGCGATCGTCCTGCCCGAATGGTCCGAGCAGTCAACGGTCATGCTCGACCACGCCGCCTCGACCGGCTACATCCTCGGCAGCGACTACTACGGCGACATCCACAACAGCGTCCTGCGGATCGTCGCGCACAAGACCCGCAGGAAAGGGCACCTTGCCCTACATGCCGGCAGTGTTGAGATCCTGGCCCGCAACCGCGGCACCGGCGCACTGCACCCTTGCGGCCTGCTGATCTTCGGTGCGGGCGGGGCGGGCAAAACGACGCTGGTCTGCCACGACTATGGCCTGGGACCCGCCGCTGGCGAGAAGGCAGTTCTTCGCCAGGACGACCGGGTGATCCTGCATCCGGATGGCCGCGTCCAAGGCACGGAGGGACAAGGGTTGTACGTGCGGACCCTGGGCCTCTCGCCTCAGGACCGCCCTGCCCTCCATGCCGCCTGCACCCATGAGGACGCGATCCTGGAAAACGTCTGGATCCGCGGCGATGCCTCCATCGACTTCGACGACGACACCCTCACGACCAACAGCCGGGCTATCGTGCCGATCCGCCGGATCGCCGGCGCCGATGGCCAGGTCGACCTGCCCCGCTGCACGCACGTGTTCTTCCTGGTGCGGGACACGAACCTGCCTGCCGCTGCGCGGATCGGCCCGGCCCAGGCAGCAGAGACTTTCTCCAAGGCGGAGCCGGTGGAAACAGGACTGCCAGGCGATGCGGCGGAAGACGCCAACCGGTTCCTGACCTTCCTCCAGGCCAATCCCGATGTGCAATGCTTCCTCCTGAACACTGCCGGTCTGGGGCCGGACGCTGCAGCTGCCGTCATCCGCAATATCTGCCGCCAGGACATGCGGTGGAAGCAGTCGCCCCACCACCCGTTCGAGGAGCCGGCATGAAGATCGGCGTCATCAGCGACACGCACGGCATGCTCGAAAGAACGCGAGCCGCGGCAGCGGTCTTCCGGACACAGGCCGTCGAGGCCGTCCTGCACTGCGGCGACGTAGGCGGCCTGGAGGTACTCCAGGTCTTCATCGGCACGCCCTTCTGGTTCGTCTGGGGCAACACCGACCGCCCCGAGCCCAGATGGCACCGCGCCCTGGAAACCTGGTCCATCCCCTGGCCGGAGAGCAGCCCCCTGCACCTGGACCTGGCCGGCAAGCGGATCGTGCTCGCGCACGGCCACGAGCGGGTCTTCCGCGCGGTCTTCCACGACCCGCAGGCCGACTTCCTCTTCCACGGTCACTCGCACGTCCGCGCCCATGTCCGCACCTCCGCCGGCTGTACGATCGTCAACCCCGGCGCGATCCATCGGACGCCCCAGCCGACCGTGGCCATCGTTGACCTGGCCGCCGCCTCCGTTCAACACGTGAACCTGCGAGGCCGGGCAGTTGCAGTCGACTGACCATCTGCCGCGTCGTCTTTCACGATTGACCATGGATGACTGACCATGGACTGGTCGCTATTGACCGTTGACTCCTGGCTGATATCGTAAACGTGCTCGCAATGTGCAAATGAGGTGTCGTATGGCCGGTCAGCCGCCCCGTCCCGATCCGAAACCCTCATCCCCGCTGGACAAGCTCAGCAAGGACCTCGCCCAGTACCAGCAGGCCCAGAAACGCGCAGCCAAACCCGCGCCACCCACCCCCCAGCCGCCGCCCCAGCCCCAGCAGCCCGCGCCCGTGGCCGTCAAGCCCCGCCCCGCCCCCGGTCCCGGCTGGACCGAGATCGACCGCAACCTCGGCTCCCAGATCGGCGTCTACCTCCTGATCACCGGCTACTCCATCCTTATGCTCGTGGCCGGCATGGCGGTCATCATGCTCGTGCCATCGGCCTCAGCCGTCCTCTGGCCCATCATGGCCTTCGGCGTGATCGTCTCCATGATCGCCTGGAACAAGGGCCGCCCTCCCCTGCTCTGGTACATGTACGGCAGCACGCTGCCCATCCTGCCGCTCCTGGCCGCCATCGTCATGTCAATGTTCACCAAGGCGACGCCCGCCGCCGCACCGGCCCCCGGCCAGGATGCCCTCGGTCTGGGCAACCTGGGCCAGATCGGCTCCCTGCTGAGCGCCGCCCAGGCCCCCGCCTCGGCAGCCACCTCATCGGTGGACCTGTTCCTGAGCGTCCTGGCCCTCGGCGCAATCCCCCTGGTCCACGCCCTCCTGGCCGAGCAGGACCCCGCCACCCAGGAAGCTCGCCAACTGGCCAGCGGCATGAAGAAATGCCCCCACTGCGCCGAACTCATCAAACGCGATGCGAAGGTCTGCCGCTACTGCGGCCAGGAGCAGACGGTGAAGACCGATTAACGGATACGATCGAGGAAGGCAGAATGGTGTTTGTCATCGCAGCCCTGGGCCTCATCGGCTTCTACGGCATAGTCGCCACCCAGACGTGGATCAGGGCATTGTTGTGGTTATTATCCATCCCCTCGCTGGTTACCGGCGTAGTGGCCCTCCGTCAGGGAGGACTTGTGGAATCATTTCCGCCTTAGACAATGATAAAGTTCTGCTCCGTCGCATTCTGGCCAGCCATCGGCTGCACGATCGGCGAGATACGAAAGTGGCGGCGAACGAGTCCTGCAGCCGAACGTCCCGCCGCATTCCCCGCGCAAGTGCACCCCGGCACGCAGCCCAACGATCAGTCTGGTCCGCGAACAGATTGACCCACGCAGTCCGCACATAGAAAGGGCGACCCTTTCGGGCCGCCCCTGGTAATCCTTCTGGCTGTTACCGAACCCTGAACCCTAGCCTTCCGCCATGACCTCCTGCGCCGCCGCCAGCCCGGCCCCCAGCTTGAACTGGTGCCCCATCTCCTTCAGCGTCAGCTCCAGCGCCCCGATCGCCCCGATCGTCTCGTACTCATCCACCGCGCCCATGTGGCTGATCCGCACGACCTTGCCCTTCAGCTCGTCCTGCCCGTCCGCCACGTGCACGCCGTACTTCGCCTGCAGGATCTTGCGCAGCGGCGAGACCTTGATGCTCTCCGGCGTCAGGATCGCCGTCAGCGAGTCCACCGGGTCCTTCGGATACACCTGCAGCCCCATCGCCACCGCCGCGGCCCGCGTCGCCCGGGCCAGCTTGCTGACGCGGCACCAGACCTTCTCGATCCCCTCGGCCTTGATCATCTGCAGGGCCTTGTGCGTCGAGCGGACCAGCGTAATCGCCGGGGTATACGGGGCATCGTTGTCCGCCAGGCTCTTCAGGTACGCCTTGTACGACAGGTAGAACGCCTTCGGCTTGACCGACTGGATCACGTCCTGGGCCTTCTTGCCGATCGCCGCGTAGGCCAGCCCCGGCGGGTTCATCAGGGCCTTCTGCGAACCGGTGACCACCACGTCCACGCCCCACTCGTCCATCTTCAGCGGGATCGCACCAGCCGCCGTGATCGCGTCAGTGATCAGCAGCACGTCGGTGCCCTGCGTGATCTTCGCAATCTGCTCCAACTCCGAGACCGCCGCCGTGCTCGTCTCGCTGTAGACCACCACCACCATGCCGATCGACTTGTCCTTGGCCAGGTACTCAGCCACCTTTCCCGCCTTGGCGCCACGACCCCACTCGATCTTGTACGTCTCCCGCTCGATGCCGAAGGCGTCGCAGACCTTCCCCCACCGCTCGCCGAACTTGCCGCCGTCGCAGATCAAGGCCTTCCGGCCGGGCCGCGCGCACGACACCAGCGCGCCTTCCATCCCCGCCGTACCCGAGCCGGCGATCGTGATACACGGACTCGACGTCTGGAAGACGTACTGCAGGCCCGCCGTGACCTCCTTGAGAAGGTTCTGGTAGACCTGCGTGCGGTGATGCTCCAGCGGCTGGGCCGCCTCCAGCAGCACCTCGTCTGGAATCATGACTGGTCCTGGCGTAAACAGCCTGATCTTCGCCATTTTGATGGCCTCCTGCTTTAAGTTCGCTGCATCTGGCCAAGCAGACAAGTACAGTATAGCAATGCGGACGGGCTCGTGCAATACTTCACAAAGTCTAGCTGACAGTGTTTCCGCCGTAACGGCCAATATCCTACCGCCAGCCGCTCCGGTCGCAAGCAAGGTCGCTTGCCGACCATGGAGGCCAAACATATAGTAGCGGCCGCAAACGATGCACGTCCGGTCAGTTGCAGGCGTGTTGTCTCTTGAGCGAACCCGGTCAGGCGAGGTCCGACAGATGGGGCTGATCGTACAGAAATTCGGGGGCAGCAGCGTCGCCGACGCCGAGCGGATCTTCCTGGCCGCCCGCCGGGCCATCAAGGCCAAGCTCGACGGCAATAAGGTCGTCGTGGTCGTCAGCGCCATGGGCGATACCACCGACAACCTGGTCGCCTTGGCCCGCCAGGTCTCCAAGATGCCCCCCCGCCGCGAACTGGACATGCTTCTGTCCACCGGCGAGCAGGTAAGCATCGCCCTGATGGCCATGGCCATCTATGAGTCCGGCCACGAGGCCGTCAGCCTGACCGGCGCCCAGGTCGGGCTGATCACCGACAACGTCCACACCCGCGCCCGCATCCAGCGAATCCAGGCCGACCGCATCCAGCACCACCTCGACGACGACCGCATCGTCATCGTAGCCGGCTTCCAGGGCGTCGATGAGGATTCCAACATCACCACCCTCGGCCGGGGCGGCTCCGACACCACAGCCGTCGCCCTGGCCGCGGCGCTCAAAGCGGACGCCTGCGAGATCTACACGGACGTCGACGGCGTCTACACCACCGACCCGCGGATTGTGCCGCAGGCCCGCAAGATCGACCTCATCTCCTACGACGAGATGCTCGAACTGGCCAGCGTCGGCGCCAAGGTGATGCACGGCCGGTCGATCGAGTTTGCCAAGAAATATAACGTCGTCGTGCACGTCAGGAGCAGCCTGACCGATATAGCGGGGACTTTGATCATGGCCGAATATCCCGGAATGGAAGATGTGGTCGTTCGTGGCGCAGCCGTCCGTACCGACCTGGCTCGCGTGCTGCTCGTCGGCGTGCAGAACCGCCCGGGCGTGGCCGCCGATATCTTCGCCCGCCTGGCCAGCCGCCACGTGATCGTCGATGACATCATCCAGAACGTCTTCTACGAGCACGAGAAGTCCGCCAACATCGGCTTCACCATCGACGTGGACGACCTGGACGTCGTCAAGGACGTCTGCCGCGAACTGGTCAGTCGTTACGGCGTCCAGTCCTTCGAGATCGACGACCATGTCGCCAAGGTCAGCATCGTCGGCGTCGGGATGCGGAGCCACACCGGCGTAGCCATGAAGATGTTCCGCGCCCTGGGTGAGGCCCACGTGAATATCGAGAACATCTCCACCAGCGAGATCGTGGTCGGCTGCGTCATCGACCGCGACGACGCCGAGAAAGCCCTGCAAGCACTCCACGCAGCCTTCGAACTCAACAAGCCCGAGGCCGAGCAGACCGTCAGCAAGGCGATGGAGGCCAAACCCAAGCCCAAGCGCGCCCGCGCCGGACAAAGGCCTCGAGGTAGTCCGTCGGATCTCCAGTCTGTGTGAAAGGCATCCATGATCATCGAGCTGAACCATCGTAGCATCTCTCTCGTCGCAGACCTTTTCGCCTCTTACCCCCACGACCGCGCCCGCCTGGAATCCTACCTGGCTGACGACCGCAGCCGCCTGTTCGTCGACGACCCGTCGGCCCCGATCGTCGCCATGCTCGTCCCAGCTGTCGACGACATCTGCTTCCTGGCCGGCACTCCTCAGCCAGCCAAGACCCGCGCCGTGCTGGAGCACATCGCCGCCTTACCCGGCGTCGATAACCCTCTGGTGTTCAGCGTCCCCACCCCGAAGTGGGATTCCGCCATCAACGCCGAGTTCGGCAACGCCGTCTCGCCCAACCCCGCGATCACCTTCACCTTCGCCAACCCAAAGGGCCTCGGCATCCGCGACTGGCGGCAGCGCGTCCCCGCCGGCTGCGAAGTCCGCCGAATGGACCACGACATGGCCGCCCGGGCTCGGGAAGTCGCCCCGGAGTTCCCCGGCCTCTGGCCCGACCCCGCGTCCTTCCTCCAGCGCGGCATCGGCTTCTGCCTCCTGCAGGACAGCCGCATCCTGAGCATCGCCTACTCGATGCTCGCGCCGGCAAGCTCCTGGAAATCGCCGTGGCCACCGCCAAGGACATGCGCGGCCGCGGCTACAGCCCGCTGACCGCCGCTGCCTTGATCGAGCACTGCCTGGATCACGACATCGAGCCCTACTGGTCGTGCTTCGCCTGGAACCACGCGAGCCAGTCCGTCGCTCGCAAACTGGGATTCGCTAGCCCAGTCCACCACACCTGGTTCAAGTGGACCCCCTTCAACGCCGGCCGCAGGACGGTCGTCCTCCCCGCGACCACCCTCCGAGACTATGCTGGGCAATACCAAAGGAAGCCTATCCCAACCGAGGTCCGCGTGGATGGCGACGGCCTGCTGTACATCGACGAGTACCGCCAGGCATTGTCCCTGGCAGCCGAGGCCCCGGATCGCTTCTTCTTCCGTCACTTCGATTTCCAGGTCGAATTCACCCGCTGCCCCGACGGCCGCGTCGACGGCCTGGTCCGCCACCAGTCCGGCCGGCAGTTCCGTGCCGAGCGGATGTAGAACCAGGCATATGGGGAATACGGCTCCATCCGCAAGAGGTACTTGATCCCATGCGATTCACCACGAAACAACTCACGGGACTGATTGGCGTCATCGCCGGGCGGTACGGTCTGCGAGCGAGCGGGTGGCGAGTGCTTGCCCGACGCCACAACACCACCCTTCGCCTGGATGCTTCGCCCATCCGCACAACGGGCCGAGGTCCGGCCCAGGCGACGGAGCGGTTCGTGCTGAAGATCCACGAGCCGGCCGAGACCAGCCTGGCGGAAATCCGCTGCGAGATGCAGTGGCTGGCCGCCCTGGCAGAGGAGACCGACCTGTCGGTCCCGCGTCCGGTGGCGACCCTGGACGGCTGCTGGGTGACGGAGGCTGGACATGCCCGGTAGCGGCCGGCGATATCCGTGCCGACTCACGCGATGGGTGCCGGGCCGCATATTCGGCCGGGGAGAGAGGCTGGTACACTTTTCACGGCTGGGGGAGCTGATGGCCGGACTGCACAACCACGCCCGCACGTTCCGCCCGCCGGAAGGCTTTCGTCGGCGGCACTGGGACTCTGGCACACTGCGGCAGAGCCTGGCACTCATCGAGGATGCCGTCCGCAAGGGTCTGCTGCCCGCGGAGCAGCGCGATGTCCTTCGCAGGGCCGCCGGGCAAGGCGAAGCCCTGATGTGCGACCTGGATGCCCGGGATGACACCTTCGGGCTTATCCACGCTGACTTGGGGGCCGGCAATCGTCTTTACCACGATGGACGAGCCGGCGCGATCGACTTCGAAGTGTGCGGGTTCGGTTACTACTTGTGCGATCTGGCGGAGGTGCTCTGGGGTGTCCAGCATGTGCGGCATTTCCCGCAGATCCGAGAGGCACTGCTGAGCGGCTATCGCCGTGTTCGCGACCTCCCGCCGGATCTGGAGCAAGGCCTGGGTACAGCCATAGCGATAGCGGCTGTGACGACGGTCGGATTCCTGCTTCAGCAACGCCGGGACGACCTGCGGCAATTGGCGTCGTACTGCGTGGAGCACTTGCGCAAGACGGCCGAATGAGCGATCCGATGAGCATCGCTGGCGGCGATCGTCAGCGAACAATCTGCATGGGAAGTATTCGATGAAAAGTCTGGCAACATGATTACTGAACTTGGACAATCAGATATGCCCCGCGCCGCCTCCCTGTTCGGCGCCTTCCCCCACGACCGTGCCCGCCTCGAATGCTACCTCTCCGTCGGCGATGCCCGCAGCGTCGCCGGCGATACCCGTATCTTCGTCGACGACCCGACAAGTCCCACCGTAGCCATGCTCCTGTCCCCCGACGCCGAGCTCAGCTTCGTCGCCGGCGACCCCGCCGCGGCCACCGTCCGGCCTCTGCTGGAGCACGTCGCAGCCATCCCCGGCGTGAAAGACACCCTGGAGTTCAGCGTCCCCACATCGCAGTGGGAGGCTGCCATCAGCCGCGAATTCGCCGCCGGCGTTTGCCCGATGGACCTCATCACCTTCACCTCGTTCCGCCCCGACGCTACGCACATCCGCTCCTGGCGGGACCGCGTGCCCGCGGGCTGCACCCTCCGTCGCATTGACCGGGACTGGATCGACCGCGCAGCCGAACTTGCCCCCGGCTTCTGGCCAGACCGGGAGAAGTTCCTTGCCGGCAGCATCGGGTTCTGCCTCTGCCAGGACAGCCGCGTGCTCAGCATGGCCCACTCGGTGTGGCTGCCCACCCGGCTGCTCGATATCGAGGTTGCCACGGCCAAGGACGTTCGCGGCCGCGGATACAGCCCTCTGACCTGCGCCCCGCTGATCGAATACTGCCTGGACCGCGGCATCGAACCCGTCTGGTCCTGCTTTGGCTGGAACCACCCCGGCCAGGCGGTCGCCCGCAAGATGGGCTTCGCCGACCCGGTCCACCACACCTCGTTCAAGTGGACTCCCTTCAACGCTCACCGCAGGATGGTCGTCCTGCCCGCGAGCACCCTGAGCGACTATGCCGGCCAGTACCGAAGGAACTCCTGCCCGGCCCAGATCCGCGTGGGCGGCGACGGCCTGCTGTACATCGACGAGAACCGCCAGGAATTGTCCCTGGCAGCCGAGGCCCCGGACCGCTTTTTCTTCCGCGACTTCGATATCCAGGTCGAATTCACCCGCGCCCTTGACGGCCACGTCGACGGCCTCATCCGCCACCAGTCCGGCCGGCAGTCTGCGTTTCGAGCGGGTGTAGAGGCGGGAATGTGGGAAAACACGGCTTCACAAACGATGTGATCCAGGAGCGATTTGACGGAAGACCAAGGCCCAGTAGAATGACGAACATCGCTAGCAGTCTCCTGTGGCGACCAATCATCCCAAAAGTCTCGCACAAAGAGTGAGCCGCCTGCGCGGCACGGAGGATGCTGATGCCTGAGTTTGATGCTATCGGTACTCGCGTGGCTATCCGTCGTCCGGTCGCTGGTGATTGTGATGAGTTCATTCACCTGATGCAGATCAGCCGGGAGTTCCACCTGCCCTGGCTCGATCCACCCAAGACGCCGGAGGACTTTGACAGCTACCTGCGCAGCCGCGACGGCGGCAAGTACAACGACGGCTTCCTCATTTGCTGTCGCGAGTCGGGCAAGATCCTCGGCCTGATTAACATCAACTGCATTGTCTGGGGCTTCTTCAAGAGCGGCTATCTGGGCTACTACGTGGGAGCGCCGTACGCAAGGCAGGGGTACATGACCGAGGGGATGAAGCTTGTGATTCGCTACGCCTTTGCCAAGAACTACGCCCTTCCGGGGTTCGACCACCCTATGGCGCTCCACCGCCTCGAAGCGAACATGCAGCCGGGCAATCTGGCGTCTATTGGCCTGGCCCGTACATGTGGTCTTCGCAAGGAAGGTTTCTCCCCGCGCTACATCTGGACGCTCGGCCAGTGGGTCGATAATGAGCGATGGGCAATCACACGGGAGGAAGTGACCAACTGACCGACACCCGTTACCGGTAACCGGTTACCCGTTACCCGTTACCCGTTACCCGCGACCCGGCTGCCTCCGCCGCCGCCCGGGCGCCATTGACGTGGTTCCGCCGCGCCGGGTCCAGCTCCAGCAGGTACATCGCCACCTCCGCCCGCAGGTTGGGCCACCAGTGGATGACCTTGCCCTTGGTGACGAACGCCCGGTCGACGCGCAGCCAGCCGCGCTGCTGGCAGAACTCGTCCCAGTCGTCGATGGTCAGCACGTGCCGGTTCGGCGACTCGTGCCAGGTGTACGGCAGGCTCGGCGTCCGGGTGCCCGGCCCATGATGCCCAGCTGCGATGCGCGTCTGCCAGTGGGCGAAGTTCGGGAAGACCACGATGATCTGTCGGCCGACCCGGAAGCTCTCGCGCAGCACGTGGATGGGCTTGTTGAGCTCCTGGATCGTCAGGCTCATGACCACCAGGTCGAAAGACTGGTCGGAGTAGTGGTCCAGCCCCTCTTCCACGTTGCCGTGGTGGACCGATAGGCCCCGCTGCACCGCCTTGACCACACAGTCCTCGGCAATCTCGATGCCCGTGCCGCGGATGCCCTTTTCCTGGACCAGCCTGCCCAGCAGGTCGCCCGTGCCGCAGCCGATGTCCAGCACCCGCCCGTCCTGAGGGGTATGCTGCACGATCCACGTGTCGATCTCGGCCCGATTGGTTCCCCGCGGCCGCATGTTCTCTTACACCTCTCGCTGCTTGTAGGCCCGCTGCAGGAACGACTTGACCAGGGGGTCCTGCGCGTCGTGTTCCAGCAGGAACGAGTCGTGCCCGTAGATGCTCGAGGGCTCAAAATAGGTCGCGTCCCCGCCGGACCGCCGGATCGCCTGGGCGATCTCCTTCATCTGCTGCGCCGGGTAGAGCCAGTCCGACGAAAAGGCGATCAGCAGGAAGAGCGAGCGACAGTCGCGGAAGGCCCGCGTCAGCGACGCCTGGCCGCTCGCCAGATCGAAGTAGTCCAGGGCCTTGGTGATGTAGAGCAAGTCGTTGGCGTCGAACCGCTCGACGAAGTCCTTGCCCTTGTACCGCAGGTAACTTTCCACCTCGAAGTCCAGCGAGAAATCGTAGCCGTACTTCTCGCGGTTCCGCAGCTTCCGCCCGAACTTCCGCTCCATCCCCAGGTCCGACAAATACGTGATGTGGCCGATCATCCGCGCCACAGCCAGCCCCATCCGCGGGCCGTCCGTGTCGTAGTAGTCGCCGCCGTTCCAGGCCGGGTCGGCCATGATCGCCTGGCGGGCCACCTCGTTGAAGGCGATCTGCTGCGGCGAGTGGCGGTGGGTGGTGGCGATGATGATGGCCGACTTCACCCGCTCAGGGTAGCGTGACCACCCACTGCAGCGCCTGCATGCCGCCCATCGACCCGCCCGTCACGGAGAGCAGCTTCTCGATGCCCAGGTGATCCAGCAGGTGGGCCTGCAGCCGGACTATGTCGCCGATGGTCACCACGGGGAAGGTCAGGCCGTACGGCTTGCCGGTCTTGGGGTCGATCGAGCTCGGCCCGGTCGTGCCGTAGCAGCCGCCCAGGACGTTCGAGGAGATCACGAAGTACTTGTCGGTGTCGAAGGCCTTGCCCGGGCCGATCATGTCGTCCCACCAGCCCGGGTGCTTGCTGCCCTCATGCCAGCCCGCCGCATTGGCCCCGCCCGACAGCGCATGACAGACCAGGATCGCGTTGTCCCTGGCCGGACTCAGCGTCCCATAGGTCTCATAGGCAACGTTAATCGGGCCGAACGTGATCCCGCTGTCGAGCGTCATGCCTTCCTGGCAGAGCACGACGCTGCGGGTCTCGACGAGCCCCAGCCCTTCATATTCGGTCGTGGCCATATACCCTTACTCTTGCGGCTCTTTGGCCGCCAGGTCAAGGCCGCGATTATACCCGTGACGCCGTCAATTCCTATCGACATTCCGATGAAATCGCGGTCACCAGCCCTGTCGGCCCCCCATGGCACGACGCCGCAATCGGACGCCCAGTATCGTCGATGTCTCCTGAAAGACAGGATAGCCCGTCAGCCTGGCACCACGCGCAGCCTGCGACGCCCCGCCGCCTGGACTCACGCGTCACCGCGCCTTCGGTTTGATCTGCAGCATCCGATCGACCGACCTGCGAGCCCGGGCCGCAATACTCTCCGGAACGTCGACCTCAGGCGACAGCGTCCGCAGGGCGTGCCAGAGCTTCTCCGGCGTGTTGCGCTGCATGTGGGGACAGAGGTTGCAGGCGCAGTCGGGGCCCGCGCAGGGATGTACTGGTTCTGAGGGGCCTCTTTGGCAAAGCGGTACAGCATATTGCCTTCCGTGGCGATGATAAACGTCTCGCCGCTGGCCTGCTTGACCAGCCGCAACATCCCCGCCGTGCCGCAAACCACGTCCGACAGGTCGCGAATGTTCTTGGGGCACTCCGGATGGGCCAGGATCCTGCCCGTCGGATACTGCTTCTTCAGGTCCAGCAGCGTGCCCACGCTGAAGACCTGGTGTACCTCGCAGAACGCGTTCCAGAGCCCCATGTCCCGCCCCGTCTGCTCGATCAGCCACGCCCCCAGGTGCATGTCCGGCACGAACAGGATCGGCTGGCCTGCGGGCACCGACTCCACCACTTCCAGCGCGTTGCCGCTGGTGCAGACAATGTCGCACAGCGCCTTCACCCCAGCCGTGCAGTTGACGTAGCAGATCGTGACCAGGTCCTCGCGGCCGAGCTTCTCCTTCAGGTACGCCTGGTACTTCTCCAGGTCGGCGGCGTTGCATCCGTCAGCCAGCGAGCATCCGGCCTTGGGGTCAGGCACGAAGACCCGGGCGGCCGGACAAAGGATCTTCACGGTCTCAGCCATGAAGTGGACGCCGCACACGCAGATCTTATGGGCCTGTTTCTCCTTGGCGTACCGGGCCAGTTCCAGCGAGTCGCCGACAAAGTGCGCCGCCTCCTGGATCTCGCCCCCCTGGTAGCTATGGGCCAGGACCAGGATGTCGTGCGCGTCGGCGTAGGCCCGCATCGCCTCGGCCGACGGCGCGGGTTCCAAGTCGAGTTGGTCGACATCCACCGGTTTGTCGCAGGGCTTCAGCATCAGGCGCCTCCAGCCAAAGAACTCATTATACCATGGCTGTCCGGAAGAAGGGGCGAGAAGGTGGCCTCAGTCCACCGACAAACGACACGCTGTTACAGTGGCAAGGCGCCGAGGGGCTTGAACCGCCTTCGGCAATCAGGGGTTCTTCAGGGCGCCGCTCCATTCAATCCGCCACCATCGCAGCCGGCCGGGTCGCCGGGTGCCACTGGCAGCTTGTCTGCCAGTGCTGTCGTTATCGAGGCGTTCAGTCCGTCACCATGATAGCCGGCCGGGTCGCCGGCCCGCCCGACCTTGCCGCAGTCGGCTGCGACGCCGCCGGCTGCGAAGCAACACCACCCAGCAATGCCGCCACCTCACTTCTCAGCTGATCCTCCTGCCCCTGGACAAATCCGGTATGCACCTTGACCACCGTACCCTTCTGGTCAACAACCAGTGTGTGCGGGATTGCGCTGATGTGGTACAGGGGGCTGACCTTATCGTCCTCGTCCACCAGGATGGGGAAGGTCATCCTGTTCTTCTCGACAAAGGCCAGGACCGTCTTGGCATCCTCGCCGATGTCGACGCCCAGGACCAACACGCCGCGATCCTTGAAGTCATCGTACACCTTCTGGACGTGCGGCAGTGACACCCGGCACGGCCCGCACCATGTCGCCCAGAAGTCCAGGACCACCACCTTGCCACGCAGGTCGCTGAGCCTCACCTGCCGGCCGACCAGGTCCGGCAGTGTGAAGTCCGGGGCCGGATAGGGAACGCGGGACGGCTCGGCCTCGCGACTCTCGGCCTGCTCCTCATCATTGACCGGCGGCCGGCCGGCTGTCGGGCTGAACAGGGCCGCGATCGCGTCGACGCGTTCCGCATCAGCCGGGGGCCTGAACGTAAACGTATCCTCGGCGATCGGCGTATTGAGGCGGACCTGCCCGGCGTTGAACTGCCAGGTGGCTTGGTTGAGCTGCGGCTCCTGGCGCTGCTGGTCGAAGCGGGTGATGCGGTTGCGCATCGCGGTGCTCAGGTCGAGATGCAGCCGCAGTACCATGTGGTTCTGGACATCGAGGAACATGTCGACCAGGATGCGGTTGGCGCCGCTCTGGGCCGCATCCGTCGCCCCGAACCAGGCGTCCGCCGGACTCACCAACGCAACGTGATCGACCAGTTTGCCCGCCAGTTGCTCCTGCCCTCGGTACTTCGAATCGAAGGCCGTCTGGGTGGCCAGCAGGCTGTGGTCCGGATCGTTCAGCATCGTCAGGACAGGCAGGTTCCGCATGATCGACTGCGGGGTGGGCGTTGTCCCACCTTCCGGGGCCGGAGCATCCAACGGCTGCTGGTAGTACACGCTACGGGTCGGAGCATACATCCAGAGCGTCCGGCCGTCCGAGTACAGGTGCAGGGCTTCGAGGTTGCTGATGTACTTGTTCGGACGGGCGAAGGTGGTCGAGGCCGGGGACGTGGTCTCAGCGGGACGGCCGCCGATGACCATGGTGGTGGTGACCGCGCCCAGGTCCCGGTAAGTCTTGAGCGCCTTGTAGGCCTCGCTGGCCTGGGTAAAGACCTGCTGGACCTTGGCATCCAGCGGGCGCAGGGCAGCTGGCGGGTTCGGCTCGGGCGCAACCGGCTGCGTCGCGGGGGGGACTGGCCCGGGGGTGAGTTCCTGTGCGCGGCACAGGGCAGCCGCACTCGTCAGCAGCACGGCGCCAGCCAGCGCCAGGCGAAGTCGCATCGGCATGCGGAACATAGCCATTTCTCCGGCAGGAGGTCGCATTCTTTGTTTTCCACCGCCGCGCCTTCGCCGCAACACGCCAAGTGCGGGCCCAGCGCCTGGTCCTTCCCCACCCGGGCGAACGTCTGCAGAATCATATCCGTACGCTTCGACAGTCCGCAAGCATCGTCTATACTGTGGCGCTACGCAGCCGACGGCGCTTGGACGCTAGGCCTGCGGCGTGATGGCTCGCGGGACGCACCTGTTGCGTCACAACCGTGCGCCCGGTTATACGCAGCCTGCGGCGATGCGCCTGGAGCAGTTGCATGCGAAACTTCGCCTGGCTGAAGGACATTCAATGCATCCTGCTGGATTGGGGTGGCACGCTCTGCCGCACCGAGCGCGAGCGCGATGCCATCGGCCGCGGTATCGCCGGCATCGCCGAGACGTTTGGTGTGGACGACGAGGCCAGCCGCGCTTCCATCAGCGCCTCGCTCGGCAATCTGTTGCTGCAAGCCTACCAACAGGCTGACGCCGACCCGCAGCACCATGAGATCGACATCCCCCAAGTGCTGCAGCGATGGGGCGACCAGATGGGCCTCTCCCACCGCAAGCAGTGGGACCTGACGCGGATGACCGGGGAGCTCTGGAAGCACTGGCAAGGGTGCCTCGAACCGCTCGCAGACCCCCTGCCCGTCCTGCAGGCCCTTCGCCAGCGAGGGTATCGGCTGGCGCTGCTGAGCAACGTGGCGGCCCCGCCGGCTGTCTGCCGCGCGGAACTCGACCGCCTGGGCCTCTCAACCCTCCTGGAGTCCTGCACTTTCAGCAGCGAACTGGGGCTGCGCAAGCCCCACCCAGCCGTGTTCCAGAGGGCGCTGGACCGACTGGCAGACGGCGGCCGCCTCGACCCGCAGGGCGTCGTGTATGTGGGCGATTCGCCCCGGTGGGACGTCGGAGGTGCCAAAGCGGCCGGCCTGCGGGCCATCCTCATGCGCAGCCGTGCCGCGGACTGGCCTGAAGAAGACTACGAAACCTACAAACCGGATGCCATCATCGACCGTCTCCGCGAGCTGCTGGTAATGTTCCTGCCGCGAAAAAAAACGTAGCCCGGTCCCCGGCTGTCCCCTGTAACCTGTCCCCTATCCCCTATGGTCTGTTCCTGAACCCTGAACCCCGAACCCTGAACTCTTCCCTGCCGTTCACGCCTTCGGCTCCACCCCCGACTCCATCATCAGCGACCGGACTTCCTCGGCCGTCGGCATGGCCGGTTGGGCACCGAACTTCAGGCACGCGGCCGCTCCCGCCGCGTTGGCGTACAGCACCGCCTCGCCCAGGGGGGACCCCTTGGCCCGGCTGACCGCCAGGGCGGCCGAGAAGGCGTCGCCGGCCGCCGTCGTGTCCACGGGCTTGATCCGGAACGGCCGCACGTGCTCAAAGTGACTCCCGTCGAAATAAAGCGAACCCTTCTCGCCGAGCTTGAGCACCACGCAGCGCCCCCCGCTCCGCCAGGGCGGTCGCCACCAGCCGCGCCTCCCGTTTGCCCGCGGCCGGCTCGTCCGTCAGGATCATCGCCTCGGTCTCGTTGGGGGTCAGAATGTCGGCCTCGAACAGTCCCTGGGGCACCCTGTCAGCCGCCGGCGCCGGCGCGGTATCCACGATGACCTCCACCCTCAGGCTCCGGGCCAACCGAATCGCATAGCATGCCGTCTCCAGCGGAATCTCCAGCTGCAGCAGGCACACCTTGGCCGCGGCGATCACCGGTTTGGCGGCCTCGATGTCCTCGATGGAGAGCTTCGTATTGGCCCCGCCGGCCACCGTGATTGCGTTCTCTCCCTGCTCATCGACCACGATCAGCGCCACCCCCGTCGAAACGCCCTCCGTAATGCTGACGTGCTCGCAGTTGACCCCGACGGCCTTCATCCCAGCCACCAGCCGCTGCCCAAAGGCATCGTCGCCGACGCGACCCACGAAATGGCAGCCACCCCCCAGGCGAGCCGCCGCAACGGCCTGGTTCGCGCCTTTGCCGCCGGGTATCGTCGCAAAGCTATGTCCGAGAATGGTTTCTCCGGGGCGAGGAACGCGGGGGGCGCGGACGACAAGGTCCATGTTCACGCTGCCGATCACGACGACAGCTGGTGCAGCGGAAGAAGATGGCATGCTTGGGTCTCCGGTTGCTGCCTGTCGGACTGCCTCTGACGCCCTTGATTATATTCCGATCGGCCCGTGTTGACTTGAACCCGGTCGGTCGCTAGCTTCTTTGGTTCGGCTTCGAGTGAGATTATACGCAGGCGCCCTCGGGAGAGAAGTGAACAGACGTGAGTGAAAACGTCGCTCATTATTGCGGCCTGTTCGGCGTCTATGGCCACCCGGATGCGGTCGACCTGACTTACCTGGCCCTGTATGCCCAGCAGCACCGGGGCGAGGAGGCCGCCGGCATATGCTCTGCCGACGGCGCTCAGATCGTCCGCTACACAGGTTCCGGTCTGGTCGCGGACGTCTTCGATAAACGCAAACTCGAGCAACTCCGTAACCCCCATGCCATCGGCCACGTCCGCTACAGCACCACGGGCAGCTCGCACTACCAGAATATCCAGCCGTTCCTGGTCGAATATGCTGCCGGCCAGGTCGCTGTCGCCCACAACGGCAACCTGATCAACGCCCCGAAGCTGCGACACGACTATGAATCCCAGGGACACATCTTCAACACCACCAGCGACACGGAGGTGATCCTGCACCTGCTGGCCGACCCGCGGATCCAGAACGCCGACGATCCTATGGCCGAGGCCCTCCGTTACTTGCAGGGGGCCTTCAGCCTGGTCTTCCTCCTGCCGGACAAGGTTGTCGCGGCTCGAGACCCCTACGGCATTCGCCCGCTGTGCATCGGTAGACTCGCCAACGGCTCCTACTGCGTGGCCAGCGAGACCTGTGCCTTCGATATCATCGACGCCGAGTATGTCCGCGACGTCGTCCCCGGCGAGATCGTCACCATCGACGACCGCGGCATCCGCAGCCGCTCCTATATCGAGGAGCAGCCCACCCCGGCTCACTGCATCTTCGAGATGATCTACTTCGCCGACCCGGCCAGCGACGTTTTCGGGGAGAACGTCCACGAGGCCCGCCGGATGATGGGACGCCAACTGGCCAGGGAAGCCCCTGCCGACGCCGACGTGGTCATTCCCGTGCCCAACTGCGCCGCTGCGCGGCCCAGGGCTTCCACGAGGAAAGCGGCATCGCCATCGGCCGCGGCTTCACCACCAGCCACTACGTGGGCCGCTCGTTCATCCAGCCCAGCCAGCAGATCCGCGACCTGGTCGTGAAGATGAAACTCAACGTGATCAAGCCCTCCGTGGCTGGCAAGCGGCTGGTCGTCGTCGAAGACAGCGTGGTCCGCGGCACCACGACCCGCGGCAAAATGGGTGCCCTCCGCGAGGCCGGCGCCAAGGAGATCCATCTCCGTGTGGCCAGCCCCCCGATCCGCCACCCCTGCTACTACGGCATTGATTTCCCTGACCACAACGAGCTCATCGCCAATGGCCGGACGGTCGAAGGCATCCGCGAATACTTGGGCGTGGACTCGCTGGTCTACCTGTCGCTGGAGGGGATGCTCTCGTGCATGAAGCACCCGGCGGGCAACTACTGCACGGCGTGTTTCAGCGGCAGGTACGCGATCCCCGTCGACCACCAGTTGACCAAATTCGCCCTCGAACGCCACCAGATGAGGATGTTCGAGTAACGTCTCAGGGCCCGACCCCTTCCGAAGGAGAAGCCTTCCCCGGCATCTCCCTCTCCTGCGGGGCCTGCTCGTCCTGCGGAGGCAGCGGCTTGACCAGCTTGCCCGCACCGGAGGTCGTCCGCCACCAGATGAACCGCACCAGGACCCCCACCACCGCCGCCACGATCACCGTCATCAGCACGATGTGCTCGGCCCGCCGGAAGCCAGAGATCAGACGGCCGATGTGGGCCCCCGCGGAGTAGCCCAGCAGGATGCTCGTGGAGACCGTAATGCACGCCGCCATCGCGTCCACCAGCATGAACCGCCAGAAGGGAACGCCCGTCAGACCGGCCGTCAGGCAAACCGCTGACCGCAGGGCCGGCAACCACCTCGCAACCAGCACGATCTTCAGGCCGTGGTTGTGGAACTGCCGCCGGGCAACGACCAGGTGACGCGGCCGGATCGTCGCCCGCGTCCACCGCCACCGGAAGATGTGGCTTCGCCAGCGGTGCGTCGCCATGAACAGCAGCACGTCCGATACCAACGCCCCGGCCAGCCCCACCGGGATCACGACCCAGAGATTCGCGGTCTGTTGGCTGGCCAGGTACCCCGCCAGCAACAGGGGCACCTCCTCCGGCAGCGGCAGGCCCAGCCCACTCAGCAGCAGGAAGACGAACAGCGTGATGTACGTGCCCAACCCCCGGCTGCGCTCCAGCGCCGAGGTCACCCCCGCCGCGCCGATCGTGACGGGAACAGTCGCCGGCGCGGATCCCGTAGCAGGCGTCGACGTGACGGCAACGGTAGCCGTCTGACCCTTGCTAGCTGCCAGTGGCGCATCCTGGCCACCCGCCCTCGATGGTGCAGGGCCAATGGCGGCTGACAGCGAAAAGGCAACCGCCAGCGCTAGTAGGGACTTCCGGTTCACAGAGCCTCACTTGTCCTTTGCCTGACTAGTGGTCACAAATGCGATACTGTAAAGACGAAACAACCGTCTGGCGAGCCGGCCGCCGGCACGATATCGCGTGGCAGCCTATCGCATCCCCACCTCACACCGCAAGTCCCTGTGCGAGAGAAGATAGCAGCGCTCAGTACGCCGGCTCGGGGGCCTCGTCGCTGCCGGGCTGACTTCGAAACTTGTCGAGCTGCTTCCAGTAGAACGTCTTGGCCGGGTTGAGATTGATCGCCTTGGCCTCCAGATGCTCCGCCAGCTTGGCGTCCCCCAGCCGCCAGTAGATCTCCGCCAGCGTGTCCCACTTCTCCGGGTCCCAAGGCTGCCACTCCAGCGCCCCTTCGACCAGCTGCTTCGCCCGCTGGATGTCGTGGTAAGGCTCCTTCGGCCGAGTCCCCCGCGCCCAGGCCACATGATTGCGGATCTCCACCGCCGCCGGATCGGCGGCGATCAGCTCCTCGAACAACGACAGGGCCTTGGCCGTGCCGTTCTTCTTCTCGAAGGCGAGGGCCTTGTTGTAGCGCTCGGTGGTATCCGCCTTGCGGGTCAGGCCGACGTCGATACTGACCAGCCGCACAGAGCCAGGCACGGTCTCGCCGGAACCAGCAGGGGGCGTTTCCGGGCGAGTGCCGGCCCGTGCTTCCATTTCATCCGAGAGCGACCAGAACCGCTGCCCGTCCCACGCAAGGCGGTAAATGTGCGCAAGGTGCTCGCCTGCCACCTCTGCCGCTTCCTCCCTGTCCCGCAGGTGGACTCCTGCTGACGGGCACGACGCGGCAGCTCGCCAAGCTGCTCAGCGCCAGCCGCGACAGCGACGCCGGCCTGTCCAAACTCCCGGACAGGAACCAGATGTATCCCGCCGCAGGCATGAAGTCCCACGCGTTCAACCCGCCGGCACCGATCCAGCCGAAGACTGTGATGGTTTGCCGGTCCATATCCAACCGCTGCAGCCGCATTCCCAAGCTCAGAACGAGAACACGGGGGCTTATCGTGAAGAAGTTGCACACGCTGATCGGCTCGCCGTGGGGGACGGTGCGAAACGAGTCAAAGTCCAACTGCAGAGGTACATCCGCCGGAAGCTCCCGGCCTGCGCGCCCGTTGTTCCAGAGGAAGATTCTGTGCGGTGCGGACCCGGCGGTAGACCGTCTTCATGTCCTCGCGTTGCCCGAACCACAGGCCGACGCCGTCGTGACCAAGCAGCCATCCTTCGCTGTCGGGACCAAGCAGCCAGCCTTCAGGCACAGGCAGCTGCCGGATCTTCCGCCCGGTTTCAGGATCGACCAGTACGGCGACAGCCCCAGGATGGTCGCGGCTCCCAAGAAGGATCCACAGGCCGTTGTTCACGCCATCCCATGCAGGTCCCTGTGCGGTGCCCCGGGGGAGGTACTCCCTTGCCGGAACCTGCAGCGCCGGCCCCAGTGTCGCATGCACGTCGAACGTGCGAGGCCGGCTTGCCGCCTGGCTCGCCGCCGACCGTCTCTGGGATGTCAGGACCGGCGTTGCCGCCTGGCCACAGGCGGCGGCCGCCGAGATACTCAGCAGGAGCCCAATCACGCCATACCGCGTTAAGCCACCCATCGATCATCCCTCGCATCCTCAACTCGTTCACGCGGACGCTGCGGCAGTGTCCGGACGATGCATGCACCTGTCAACAAGCAGGCGGGACACGGTCCCCTGCACCTGACCGCTCGACACGGGCCATGATCCACCGTAGCATGTTCCTCATACGTTCACTAACACGAGGACCGACCATGACCGACCAGATACCGGTATACCGTCTCAAGAAAATCCGCAGCCTCCCCGCCCTCTCGGCGGACATCAATGCCGCCCCCTGGTGCGACCTGCCGGAGTTCGGGCCGCTCCACCTGCTCGGTACCCCCGGTGACCTGCCCGCCTGCAAGACCGTCACCAAGGCCTGCTGGGACGATACGGGCATCCGCATCATCTGGCACTGCGAGGATGACGCCATCCGCGCCGTCTACACCAACCGCGACGACCCCCTTTGGTCGGAAGAAGTCGTCGAACTCTTCGTCTGCCCCGGCCGCGACCTCACCGACTACTTCGAGTTCAACTTCAACCCCCTCGGCGCGGTCTTCGACGCCCACATCAGCAACCCCTCGATCGTCCGCGACCAGACCTTCAAGCCCGACATCCCCTGGAACTGCGAGAACCTCACCTGGCTGGTCTCAGGCGAGGGCAAGTTCAACGGCACCGCCAGCCAGGACAAGTGGTGGGCCGTCGAGGCCAACATCCCCTTCGCCTCCCTCGGTGGCGCCAAAACCCCGAAACACGGCGAATACTGGCACGCCAACGTCTTCCGCATCGAGCGGACCGAACCCGTGCAGTACTGCTCCTGGTCGGTCCTGCCGGTCTTCAAACCCGGCTTTCACCAGGCGGATCGCTTCGGATCATGGGTATTCGTGGAATAGGCTCCCAATCAGACAGGTTCGGGCTATGGATCTTCGACGAATGAAAACGCGTTGGCTGGTCGGGATACTCCTGGCCCTGACGGCCGGCTGTTCCGACCCCATGCTGGAGAACTTGACACCCACCGGCGGCCCCAATCCGAATACCTCCGCCTCTCAACCGGCCCGCCGGTCCCGGCTGGGCAAGCCCAAATCCCCCGCCGCGCAGGCCGCCGCCAGCGACGTTCTACCTCCTGCACCTGTTCAGCGGCCGCGCCAAGCCCGCTCCGACCTCGCAGGGCCCCTACAGCCAGACCGTAACCTTGCGGAACGTCGAGCCCGCCAAGGTCGCCTGGCTGATGATCTGGCTGACCGAGCCCTCCGGCCAAGGCGGGACGGGCGACCGCGTCTTCCTGGTCTACACGGACTCCACCATACAGGACTGGGCTGCCCGGCTCGTGGTCATGCTGGACGTGCCGGCCAGTCAGAACTCGGACTGGGCACGGGCGGTAACGGCCCTTCTCGCTGCCGGCGGGCCACAGTTCGCCGACCGCGCCTCCGCCGAGAAGATCCTCAAACAGTTCGAGCCGCTATGCATGGACCGGGGCGATTCTCAGTACCGGTGGCCGGCGTGCATTCTGGCTGGCCGGCTGCTGGATGAGATCCTCGGACGTTCGCGCGAGGCCGCCGGCCGCTTCGAACACGCCGCCGCCATCTCGCTGGCCGACACGCCGGCCTGGCTCGTCGCACGGTACGCCCAGGCCCGCGCGCTGCGGTCAGCTCGGCGACCGCGCCGCGGCCCGCACCGTCGCCGAGGACATCCTCCAGCATGCCGGGACGAACTTCCAGCGGACGGCCGCCTATCGCCAGGCCCAGAAGATGACCCAGGCGAAGTAGGCCGCATTTCCGGAATTCCCCTTGACTTACGTCCCCCTATCGTCTACAACTGTAGACGATAGGCCGTTGACCGTTGGTCTCCGCCTGGTCCAATCCTGGCAGCCTGCGCGGGTGTTCCCCGCGGCTCGACAGGACCGGCGACGGCGGCGTCCACAAATGCAAACTGCTGAGGACGCCCGGGTGCTGGCGCAGGGCGATTAGTGAGTCACACACTCGTGTTCTTTTTGCGGAGATATTCGCCGTCCTTGTACGTCTATCTGCATGAGGACCCTACTTCCTGGCCGCCGGACCAGCCGGGAAGGAGTTCCACGCAGAACGAAACGTTGACAGGCATGTGGCCTGTGTTATACTGTACTACATCGCGTAGTACAGTAATGCGTGACATAGCGGTCGGGCAGGGTCCATCACTGACATCGCAGGCAGAGGGAGAGCATCATGCGTACACTGTCGAGACTCTGGATTGCGCTTCTGATCGCGGGGATGCTGGCCAGCGGCGCTGGTGCCGCCCCGATCGACTACACCGATGTGGCAGGAATCGGTTCGTGGTCGATGCCGTTTAGCTGGGACCAGAACTACAAGTATCCCGGGGCCAACGATCCGGGCGACACCGCCACGATCGACTCCGCCACCATGGGCGTAACCGTCAACGTGCCCCCCATGGGCATGATCACTGCCAATGCTGGCGGCAGCCTGCTGGTCACTAAGAGCCAGACCAATGCCAACACCATCACGATCAACCGCGGCGCCAGCGTGGAATTCCGGTCCGGCTCCGGCGCGAATACCTTCAATTGGAACGTCATCCTGACTGATGGCGCGATCTGGTATGGCAACCTCGGCGTGTCCGCGTCAATGAACGGCAGGTTCAACGTCCCCGAAAACGCCGGCGTCACCATCCGCCACAACGGCGCCTCCGGCATGTCGCCCAAACTGACGGGGCCCATCACGGTACCAGCCAGCTCAACGATCACCTTCGAAGCTGCCGCTGCCACTCCCGCGCCGCTCTGGCTCACCGGCGACAACAGCGGCATGCTGGCCAGCCCCGACCTCCGCTGCTCCGTGAACTGGACCAACACCAACTCGCTCGGCAGCAATAGCCCCGGCCCCCTGGTCGTGCCGGCCGGCATCCAGATCGGCAACGCCAAGTACGACAGCAGCGCAGCCGCCCTGGGCCGCGACCTGTGCCTGACCGGCGGGACCATCTACAACCTCACCACCACCGCCTACACATCCACCTACACCGGCCGGTGGCTGCTTCAGGCCGACGTGGGTATCACCATCGAGCCGAACGATATCGCTGCCGGCTGGGTAAGCGTAGACGGTCCGCTGAACGAAGATGCGACGCCTCGCAAGGTTAGCATTACGACAGCCGGGACCGGAACCGCCGCCGGCGCACGGATCCGGTTGTCCAATCCCGGCAACGACTTCTCAGCCGGGCTCACTGTTGACGCCGCCACGGCCTGCATCGCCGCGCCAGGCGCCGAAGGGCGCGGACCGATTCAGCTGACTAGCGGCGCCAACCTCGTACTCGGGGTCGGTCCCTACAGCGATTGGACCCTCGCCAACGACCTCAGCGGTGTGGGCGGGTGCACGGTTGGGGACGGCACGGGCAGCTATACCCTGACGGCTGCCGGACTGACCCTGACCTGCGGCAAGGACGGCACAGCCGCCGGGACGTTCACAATCAAAGGCAACCTCGCCTTCGCGCAGGATCATGGCCACCTTGCCACCTTGAACCTCGACGTGATTGGCCAGCCTCTGGGGTCCGGCATCCCAACCACCGTCACCAACGACCTCCTGGCTGTAACGGGCAACGTCACCGGCCTGGACAACGTCGTTCTGAATGTCTCGCTCTCTAACCTGACCGGCGATGACCTGCAGGGTCGGCTGCTGCCCATCCTGACCTGCGCCAACGACCTGACCGGGCGGACCTTCGGGCAGATCAACTGCTCGTCAGGCTGGCAGGCCGCCGCCATCGGCGGCCCGGGCGTCGTGTTCCTGAAGCTGGCCCCCGAAGACGTCAACGAGCCATTCCTGCAGGTAACGCCCCTGCTCCGCTTTGCAGCCAAGGCAAGTGATCCAGGCTCGGGCCTGGCCCCCCAAAACATCCTCGTCCGCAACAGCGGCTTTGCCCCGAGCCTTTGGAACGCCGCCGTTCGCAGTCCCGCCCCGGCTTGGCTCCAGCTGGCCAACACACAGGGCAGCGACGGCGATTCCTGCCACGTAAACGTGGACCGGCAGGGGTTGCCGCTCGGCTCGTACGCGGCCTGGGTCGACGTCACCGACCCACAAGCGCCCAACTCCCCGCAATCGACCCTCGTCGTGCTGCAGGTACTGCCTGATGTGCTCTGCGGTACCCACTCGTTCACCAGCGATCCCGCCCGAGGCACCCATCCCGGGACCGTCGCGGTGACCCCCAACGGAACGAACGCCGGCACGATCACCGTCGACCTGTCCGCCCTGCCTGCCGGAACGCACGTCAGCCGCGCGATCCTCGTGCCGCATGGGCCGGCCAATAACTCCAACACCACCGCCGCCGGTTCGCCGCTGCAGATCGAGGCGGCCGACGCCCCGGGCGTGTGGCTGGATACCCGGCCGCCCCACTACGTCAACCTCGACTGCACGGCATCCGTCCAGCGGGTCATGCAGGCCGACCGGACGCTGCGGATCAACATCGTTTCCTGGCCGGGCTGGTACGCTGGCCAGATCTTCCGCCTCGACGTTCTGGTGCGATCAACCGGCCCCGGCCATGGATGTGGCCGACCGCCTGCAGGCCATCCATCGCGACGGCGATACGATGCTGACTTGGCGCGAGGTCGAGCAGCCGCTCGTTGACTACGTCGCTACCGGGGCAGAGTACACAGCCGCCTTGAATGCAGTCTACGCCGGGCCGGAAGTCCGCTACCGCGTCTACCGCGCCGCCGCGCCGATCGACGCGTCAACCATCGCCTCCGCGGACCTGGTGGATGAAGTCGGCCCCATGTCCGGCTGGAACAGCAACTGGGCGATCTCGATCACCAGCACCACGCCGATCCCCACCTTGCCGATCGCCGACGATACACTCGCCCCGCCCGGCACGGGCATCTACGTCCGCCGGGCCCAGGCATCCGAGAACGCCTACTATGCGATCAGCCGCAGCGTCGACGGCCAGGAGGATCTGGGCAACTGGTTGCCATTCGCCAACGCAACGCCGGGACCCGTGGCCGAGACAGGCTGGCACGGGCATGGTCCTGGAGTGGATGCAGGGCATAGCGACGTATTCTTCCCCCGAGGTCATCGTCCACTACTACGTCAAGTGGGAGTGCCCGCCCAACTGGAACGTACCCGGCACCATCCACAACTACGCGGTCTATGAGCCGCCGCCCCCGGCGTCGGGGTCTCGAGGCGTGACCATCTATCTGCACGGCGCGGGAGGCAACATACAGGACTCTGGCTTCACGTACGAAATCGAGAACGGCGCCTTGCAGGTAACTGCCAACCAGATCCCCTCCAACTACTGGTACGCCTTCCACCAGAACACCGGCACGATCCGCCCGTGGGCAAACGTGACCGGCAACGGTGGCGGAGTGGTCCGGGCGTATCCGGCTGACCGGATCTGGTCCTTCGTCAACGACTTCGTTGCAAACCACTGGAATGTCGATCGCAACCACATCGTCCTGTCCGGCTACTCGATGGGCGGCTGTGGCAGCAGCGCCTGGGGCGTGCACGCCGGTGACCAGATGGCCTATGCTGTCCCTATCGATGGCCATAACATTCCGGTCGTGCTGGGTGTAGCCGGCTCGATGGGGAGCCAGACGTGGAACTGCCCGTTCGAAGAGACCGGCCAGACCGCCTGGGACTACTTCGATACCTGCAACTGGCTCAAGAAGCACATGGCCACGCAGACGCCTTTCATCACCTTCGCCCTCAGCAGGAACGACCCCTACTTCCCGTGGAACCAGGCCTACCTGTTCGCCAAGGCCCTGCAGCAGACTCGGCGGCCGCACATGTTCACCTGGGGCGAGCAAGGCCACAGCCAGTGGCCCCTCATGCCGGGTGCATTCGATCTCTGGACCATCGGGGTGCGAATCGACCGGAACAAGACCTTGCCGGCCTTCACGTACTGCTCGCTCGACGGGGACCTCGGCGACGGCACCGCGTTCGTGGGCGACCAGACAGGCTACCTCAATGCCTACCTCTCCTGGCAACCCGAGGATTCAACCGACACGCCGGGCCGCTGGGAGATGACCTGTCTGCTGATCGACCAGGCACCCCAGGCAGCGTGCACCGTGGACATCACCCCGCGTCGCTGCCAGGCCTTCCACCCCGCCAGCGGCACCGAGTGCGTCTGGAGCAACCTGGACGTGGCCGGCAACAGCGTGATCGCCTCGGGCAGCGCCCTGGTGGACGCCGACGGCCTGGTCACCCTGCCGCAGATGACGGTCGGCAAGGCGAAGAACCGCATTCGGATCGTCCTGGCCGGCGACGTTGACGGCAATGGCTCGGTGGACGTGGCCGACCTGCTAGCCATGGTAGCCTCCTTCGGCACCTCGGCCGGCGACGCCGAATTCAGCGCCGCCTGCGACTTCGACAATGACGGCACGATCGACGTGATCGACCTGCTCTACCTGATCGACAACTGGGGCCGGTAGGGGACTACCACCCCACAGGCTCGAAATACGGCGTCAATTCCACCTTGCTGTACCCCCGCCGCGGGGCATTGGCGCCCAGCGCCAGCCACGCCGTGCGCCTCGCCGGCTCGAAAACCATCGACTGCAGCGTGTCCTCGCGGGCGACCTCGCCGAGCATTCGTTCCACCAGCGCAACATCGATCCGCCCGAACTGCCTGCTCGCCTCGCTACGCAGCCGGTCGTACCGGTCGCACAGGCCCCGCGTCTCGGCATCCTGCCCCCGCTGGTGATTCGTGCTGACCAGGGCCGCCCCGGCCTGCCCCGAACGCACGACGATCCCTTCGGGCGTGATCTCAACCACCGCGCGGTTGCCAGCCGCATCCATGAGCATGAGATTGTTGGCCGTCTGGCGCGGGACCTTCCGCAGCAGCGCAATCCCCTCGTCAACCGTGCGGCACCGCTCCAGCACGCTGCGGTAGAGGAAGACGTACGGCATCGCTGTCGGCGGCAGATGCTTTCGCGGCACCTCCATGTTGGCCACGCACAACCCGTGCTCGTTCATGCCCGACAGCACGCCCAGCATCCCCGGCCAGGTAACCGCCGCGAAGGCGTAGCGCCCCGTCGGGTGCATCACCAGGACGATGCCGTGCTTGTCCGCCACCTTCAGCGACGGAAAGTCCAGGTTCCGGCCGAACCGCGCCACCCCGTCAGGCGAAGCCTCCGCCGGCAGACCGATCGTCGAGCAGCCGGACGCTACGGCGATATCCAGAAAGCTGTTGCCCAGGAGCACCGCATCGGCGGCCAGACCGCTGGCTGCGGCCAGGGCCTCGACCTCCTCGCGGTACTCGCGATCGAGGTGCCTGCCGAACTGCGCCGCAATGCTCAGCGCCTGGCGATAGCGCTGCTCGTCGCCGAACCACTTGCGAATGTGCTGCTCGTGCAGCATGCGGATGGGCCCGCCCAGTTGCCGCCCGTACTCGCCGCCGATCGTCGCCGCGTCCCCGCGAAGTCTCGATGATAGGGACGCTGCTCTTCGATGCCTGCGGGCCGGTTGACCGCTCCGCACCCGCGCCCGACCCACCACTCAGCGCCAGGGTCAGCAGCCCCCAGCCCAAGGCCGCCAACAGCATGTGCCGCCGACAATTGATGTTGCTCGACAATGCCATCATCCTTTACTCCTGATCCGGACCTCTCCTTGTAGCACCGGCAGACAGACCTTCACCCCGGCGGGATGCGCACGGTCCCCTGGACGCCCATTCGCCTGCGGCACGGTTCAGATCTGGTTCGCTGTCAGGACAGGTCGATGGCCCTCGTGACGGCCTCCCCGCGGCCGGGGGGCCGGCCTGTGGTCTGCGACCGGATCGAAGACCCGATGGCACACGGCCCCTTGGGCCCCGCGGCTGGATGGACGGGGACGATCAGGCTGACGCGAGCCCCACGTCCGACAGCGGCATCGATCTCGAGCCGGCCGCCGATCTGCTGCAGCCGTTCGCGGATGCTGAACAGCCCGTACCCGCCAGCCGTGCCATGGTGCCCCCCCGCACTCGCGGGATCGAAGCCCGCACCTTCGTCAGCCACCTTGATCCGCAGCTGACCCCCGCGGCTGCTCAGGCTCAGCCGGGCGCTCCTGACCCCCGCGTGCTTGACCACGTTGAACAGCAGCTCCCGCGTGGCGTGGAACAGCATCGCGCGGACATCCTCCTCGGCCGGCTCGGACTTCGGACGGCCCGAAACCCTCACCTGCAACCCGTGCCGCTCCTGCATCCAACGCCCCAGCCACTGCAGCGCCTCTACGAGCCCGCCGTCATGCAGGATGGGCGGGCAGAGCTCGACCGTCAGCGACCGGGAGACGCGAATCCCCTCGGCCAGGGCCTCCTCGATCTGGCGGAGCGGTCCTTCCGCGGGACGCTCCGGATGCCGCTGCAGAAGACCGACATTGAACTTGGCCGCCACCAGCAGCTGCTGGAAGTGCTCGTGCAGCACGTGCGCAATCCGCCGCCGTTCCTGCTGCTCGGCCTGCAGCAGCTGCAGGGCCAGGGCCCGCAGTTCGGCGGCCCGCTGCTCGGCCAGGGCGGTCCGCTCGGCTACCCGCTGCTCGAGGCTCTCATTGAGGGCGCGGAGACTCCTGCTCGGCCCGCTTTCGGTCGGTGATGTTGCTCGCCGTCTCGACCACGGCCACCACCTTGCCGTCGGCATCCTTGACCGGGTAGCCGCGGATCGTCCAGGACCGGCCGTCCGCTGAAGTGATCTCGCCCCCGCCGGGCTGCCCCGTCTCCAGGACCTTGCGCAGAGGGCACGAGGGGCACTCCCGGTCGTGTCCGCCGTAGACCTCGTAGCAGTAGCCGCCTTTCAGTGTCTCAGGGTCCCTGTTCAGGGCCTCGCCCATCGCTCGATTGGCCCACAGGATCCGGCGGTCGGGGCTCAGGTACACGAACAGCTCCGAGACCGAATCGAGCATGATGGACGTGGCCCGTTCCTTCTCCTTCAGCCTCTTCCTCGATGCGCCTGCGCTGCGTGATGTCCTCGACCATCGCCAGAAAGTGCAGTGGCCGGCCCTGCCCGTCGCATACCTTCCAGGCGGTGGTTCGCGCCGAGATGATCTGGCCGTCCTTGCGGAGGTAGCGCTTGTCCAACTGGAAATGGTCCATCCGCCCGTCACGCAACGCGACACTCAATTCCAGGCTGGCCGGCGCGTCCTCCGGCAGGGTGACATCCAGGATCGAGCGGCCGGTGAGCTCATCCGCGCTGTAACCCATGGTGCGGCAGAAGGTCTTGTTGATCCGCTGAAGGCAGAAGTCCAGCCCGACGATGGCGATACCCAGCGGCGACTCGTCGAACATCAGCCGCAGAAGCTCCGACGACTGCTGCAGCGCCTCTTGCGCTGGTGACGGACCCTGCTTCCCCGGCTGAGCCGCCATGTCGCTCATTCCCTGGACCCTCGACCGGGATAGAAAGAGGCCCGGCCTGTAACCAGGCCGGGCCTCGAGTCGCACTGATTCCGCCCGTCTCGCGACGGCTGTTTGCATCGCATGGCGCGTCCCCGCGCAATCCTACTGCGCGGCCGGAGTCGTCTCGGCCGGGACCGCGGCTGCCGCCGGCTCGGGGGTCGCCCCGGGCAGGGTGCTCTTGCGGACCAGGTAGATCTCGACGCGCCGGTTCTGGGCCTTGTGCTCGGTCGTATCGTTGGCGGCCACCGGCTGGTACTCGCCGTAGCCCATGACCGTCTGGCGGGTCGGGTCCACGCCGTCCTTAATCAGCTCGAACAGCACGCTGATCGAGCGGTGCGCCGACAGGTGCCAATTCGTCGGGTGCTGCTGGCGGGTCTGTGGCTTGGCGATCCGGGTGTTGTCCGTGTGCCCGGCGATCATGATATCAAAGCCGTTCGCCGCGTCGCTCTTGAGGATGTTGGCGAACTCCTGGAGTGGCGGCAGCGCCTCAGGTTTGAGCTCCGCGCTGCCCAGATCGAACAGCAGGTCGCTCTTCCACTTGAGCAGGCCGCGGGCCGAGTCATAGTCGACCAGCCCCGGGTTCTTCTCGGCGAATTCCTTGAGCAGCTTGTCCAGGGCCGGCGGCAGCTGCACGACCTTCGTGATCGTCACCGGCGTCACACCCTGACCCTTGAGCTTGTCGAACTCCTTGCGCAACAGCTCATAGGCGGCGTTCAGACGATCCCGCGCATCCTGCAGCGTCTGGATCTGGGCGTTCTTGGCCTGCAGCTCCGATTCCGCCGCCGCCAGCTTCTCCTGCAGGATCTTCGCCTTGGCCCGCTCGCCCTGCAGCTCCGTCTCGGCCTGCTGCAACCGTGCTTCCATGTTCCGGGCGCTGGTCTCCAGGTCCCGGTACTTGGCCGCGCTTACGCAACCGCTATTGGCTACCACCAGCAGTGCCAGCACTGGCACGGCCACCGCAACAGCAACACGACGCATTTTCATTCCTCCAAGGGCCATTCCATGGCCTGCCTCGAAAATCGCTTATGGGGGCTCCAACTCCCCTGGATCTTGCCACGGGCGCGCGACATCCTACCGCATATAAATATCGCTGCAATAGGCCCCAAATCTTGGGGCAAAATACCCTCCCACCGATAAAAACACCGGCGGCCGCACTACTTCGCGGCCGCCGCATATGATTCTGACATCACTTATCTGTCTCGCAAGCCCCTCGCCGGTTTGACTACCCCTCGGCCGGCATCTCCGCCTCAGCCTCCGCCCCTGCCCCGACCCTCGCCACCGCCCTGCGGCGCGTCTCCCCCTGGCGATTGACCAGGAAGGCAATCCCGAACGCCAGCCCTGCCGCCAACACCACCCCGCCCACGTAGAACAGGACGTTGCTGTACAGCAGGTTCAGCACGCTCGGCCACGTGCCCATCGCCGCAGCCGCGACCGCCATCCCCGTCACCAGTATCGCAACAAGGCCGACAGCCGACATCGCAATAAAAGCCGGGGCCATCGGATCGACTACCTCGTAGGTGCGGGCCGGCGCAACGTAATACTCGGCTGGCGCTGCCGCCACGGCCTCCGCGGCCGGAGCAGGAGTTGCGCCGGAGTCCGCTGCCGCGGGGGCGGCCTCCGCTTCGGCCGGCTCGTCATACAGTTCCGCGCCCAGCGAGGTGTCGTCACTCTCGCGGGCCAGGTCCATCAGGCCGCTGCCGCCGGCTGCGGCCTCAATCCCTTCGCCGGACGAAACCACCGTCTCAGCCATCGGGTCAGCCGGGATCGTGATGTTCTCCAGGTCGTCCAGCAGACTGATGCTGCTGCCCGAACCCGACCCGCCCTTCTTCTCCTCGCCGGACTCCCCCGCCGGCTCGAGCGAGAACACGTCCGTCTTGCCGGCGTCGCTCTCGGCCGCGCCGCTCTCGAGCGAAAAGACGCTGCTGTCGCTCTTGCCAGCCGCAGGGGCCGCCGGCTTGGGTGGCGCCGGCTTTGCCGGGGCGGGCTTCGGCGCCGGCTCGACGGCTGGGGCGCCGACCTTGCTGTCCATCAGGCCGATCTCGGTATCGTCCATGTGGGCGGCCATGGCGTCGACTTCATCGGACTTGTAGGCCGGGCCCTTGGCATCACGGAACTCGCGAAGCTGCCCGTCGCGGACGAGCTTGCGCACCTCGTCCTCGCTCTTCTTCAGTTTCGCGGCCGCCTGCTGAATGTTGTAGAAGCCTGCCATTCGGGACTACTCCTTATGATCGCCTACACCGTCGCCGCCGGACGGGGCGGGGCTGGAAGCGGCCGCCTCCGAACCACTGCCCGGGGCCAGCTGCCGCTGGGAGCGCTGCTTGCTCACCAACTCGCCGACCTCATTCGGCGCCAATCCCTCCACATTATACTCTTCGAGATATCTGTCGAAAATCCAAGACCTTGCACTTGCCAGCCGCAGCTTGTGCGTGGTCGGCATGTACTCATAAAACCAGACCGTGCTGGCGTCAACATCCATCATGCAGATTCCATAGGTCTTCGCCGTCAACTGGATCGGGAAGGCGTAGACCCCGCGGGCGCCCATCATGGGGGCCTGCTGGGCCAGGGTGCGGCTGAGCAGCTGCGTGTCCCGAGGTACGGCCAACAATACCGCGATCATGACCAGCAGTGCGACAATCAGCCAGGCCGCGAGGGTGAAGGAACGTGGGAAACGTTGCTCGGCGGACATCGGCAGGTTCTCCGGCAGAACGCGTGCGCCCTGGCAGCGCTCCAAACGTCCCAAGGCAACTCCAGATCGCACGTTTGGCAGCATGTTACAGGCACAGGCTTTGCGCTGCAAGCCGAAGCGGGCGGCAGGGGTCCGACTCCCAGGCCCGCAGACCAGATGCCTTGTTTCCGATACCTGGGGCCTGGAACAAGTTCAGCTCCTGCGAGGCGGGAGAGAGATCGCAAGGACGGCAACGGCCAGACAGACGCCCAAGCCCCGCAGCAACATCCACCTGACAACCAGGCGGCGACGCCCCCTGCGAATCGGGACGTTGCCGTCTCCGTAAACGTATCGACCGCCATTTTCACTCCGGCGAGGCCAGTTCCGCAGCCGACGGGGCCGGCGGGGCGTCGCCTGTGGCCGCATCCTCGACCGGTGGGACACCATCGACCGGCTGGGCCGCTGACTCCAAGGACTTGTCCTCCCCGGCTGGACCCGTGGCCAGCTTGCTGCGGAACCTCAGCTCCGGCGACTTCATTTTCACCAGCGAATCGCTCGGCACGCTCTTGGTCAGGAACAGACAACCCCCTACCTCCGAGTTGGCGCCCACCACCGTCTGGCCTCCCAGCACTGTCGCGTTCGCGTAGATGATGACGTTGTTCTCGATCGTCGGGTGGCGCTTGGTGCCGCGGATGAGGCGGCCGCGAGCGTCCTTGGCGAACGACAACGCCCCCAGCGTCACGCCTTGGTACATCTTGACATTGTCGCCGATGACCGTGGTCTCACCGATAACCACGCCGCTGGCGTGATCGATGAAGAAGCTCCGCCCGATCCGCGCCCCCGGGTGGATGTCCGTCCCGGTCACGCTGTGGGCCCACTCGGTCATGATCCGCGGCATCAGCGGCACGCCCTGAATGTGCAGCTCGTGCGCAAGGCGGTAGACCGTCACAGCCAGCACGCCCGGGTATGACAGCAGGATCTCGTCGATGCCCGTGGCAGCCGGGTCGCCGTCGTAGGCGGCCTGGACATCGCCAGCCAGCATGCCGCGGATCTCCGGCAGCCGCTCGAGGAACTCCAGGGAGATCCGCAAGGCCTTCTGATCGCAGGGGTCGGGACTGCCCTCGGGACGCACATCGCCGTGCGCCTCGCGGTCGTAGCAGAGGCAGTTGTGGACCTGGCGGTGCACCTTCTCGACCAGGTCCTCCATCCGGCTCTGCGCGTGCTCGCGGAGGTTTTGCTCGGTCAGGTCCTGCCGGCCGTGGAAGCCCGGGTAGACCAGCGCCAAGAGGTCCTGGATGATCTCGACGATCTCGGTGCGCGACGGCAGGAACCGCTTGCCGATCCGCTGGGTCCGGGGGTCGTCATGGTACGACGCGACCAGGTCGTCGACCAGTTCGTTGAGCTTCTCGCCCAGGTACGGTTTGCATGCCATGCCAAGCCTCTCCTTGCCATATCATCCCCGCGCCAGAACAGGCAGCGGGAATCATTCATTATACAGCGGGGTCAGGAACACCCCCGACCGCGAGGGGCCGGGGCCGACGGGCAGTGCGCGGGGACTAGGACAGCTGCCGGGCGGGGCGGCTGTAGCCCCCGCCGGTACAGGAACAGGTCATCAGAATGGTCGGGTTCACCATGTCCATGTGCCTCATTATAGTGAGTCGCTGGAGCGAGACAAGGGTTCTCGCCAAAAGGTGGCCAAATGCTATAATTCCCGTCGTTGACCGCCGCCTGCGCAGCCGTGTCTCGAAACCCGGTTTTCGCGGCTGCCGGCAGGACGGATTCGGTCACTGCAGCCCATGGCGTGATGATGTCGCACAGACCTGACAGGACCATCGACCCACACGGTGAAGACGTCTACCAGCTCACCCTGGCCAAGGCCCTCCTGGACAGTGCGCCGCTGGGGATCCTCGCCTATGACCTGTATGGCCGGGTAACGGTCTGCAACGCCCGCGTCCGCGAGATCCTGGGCTACGACCTGGCCAGCGGGTCCGATCTGCGCCACTGGCTGCAGAAGGCCGTCGAGGACCCGCAAGACCGCCAGGAGGCCGACCTGCACTTTGCGGCGGGGCTCGGCAACGAGCCGGACGGAACCACCTCCGAAACCAAGCTCCGCATCCGCCGCCCCGATGGCGGCGAACGCGTCATCAGCCTCTCCAGCGCCCCCGTCCACAGCCCCGGCGGCAAGAGCCTCGGCGGCATCACCGTGCTCGCCGACGTCACCCAGCAGCAGCACCTCGAGCAGAACCTCATCCGCGCAGAGCGCCTGGCGGCCATCGGCGAACTGGCGGCCAGTCTCGCCCACGAGATCAAGAACCCCCTGGCCGGCATCAGCGGCGCGATGGAAATCATCCGGGAACGATTCGCCCTCGAGGACCCGCACCGCGAGATCATCGGCGAGGTTCTCCACCAGATTGAGCGGCTGGACAACACGGTTCGCGACTTGCTGGTCTATGCCCGGCCGACCCCGCCGGACAAGAGACCGACCAACCTCGAAGAACTGATCGACGCGGTGCTGACGGTGCTGGCGCGGGAACGGCAGCTCCAGCCGCTGCAGGTCATCAAGCACTACCCCGATCAGCCGACCGCGCTGAACGTCGACCCGGACCAGATGGAGCAGGTCTTCATGAACATCGTGCTCAACGCGGCCCAGGCAATGACCCGCCCCGGCCAGCTGGTCATCCGTCTGACCAGCGAGGACGGCTGGTGCCGCGTCAGCTTTTCGGACAACGGGCCCGGAATGATCCAGGAGGTCGCCAGGCGGGCCTTCGAGCCGTTCTTTACCACCAAGACCCGCGGCACCGGCCTGGGCCTGTCCATCTGCCGCAAGATCGTCGAGTCCCACGGCGGCAAGATGGAGCTCAAGACCGCCCTCGGCGAGGGCAGCACGGTGACGGTGGGGTTGCCCACATAGTCATCAGTGCCCCTTCCCGGCCGGCCCAGACATCGGCCCCGACTCGATCCGTCCCTGCAGCACGCCCAGTTCCAGCAGGCACGGAACGTTCTCGATCTTCTCGCTCCGCTGGGCGATCTCGCGCCGCACGTCGGGCGCCCCGGCCCGAAAGTCCTCGTACCAGCCGGGCGGCACCGGCTCGATCGAGTGCAGCTGCCGCCGCCACGCCTCCATCTGCATCTTCGGCTTGCTCAGCCAGTCGGCCACGCTGTAGATCCGCCGGCCCGCCCGCTGACTGCACGCTTCCAGCACGGCCTCGAAGTCCTCGCTGCGGGCCATATGGTGATCGACTACGACGATCTCGACACGCCGGGCCAATTCGATCAGGCGGTCTAGCCCGGCCCTCACCTGCCTGTCGGTGATGTCATCGATCGGATCGACCCCCTTCGGCGCCAGCCCCGCCGTGCCGCTGCGTCGCGCCGCCAGCCACAGCGGCGGACCGCTCGTCATCACGAAGTCCGGTTCGCAGTCGAGCAGCCACGCCAGGGCCTGATCGTTCATCAGCTGGGTGTCGTTGCCGCAGGCAAGTCGACCGGCGGGCGTTTCCACGCAGTAGCAGAGCGTCCACCCTTGCTTGGCGCCGGGCTGGCCATGCGCGATGGGGCCGCTGAAACGGATCCAGTCCTCGGTCAGGCCGTCGGCGGGCACGATGGCGGGAAATGCGGTCAGTCACTCCTTAGCCCGCTGCCGCTGCGAGAAGTTGATGGGATTGTTGATCCCGCGGGCGAGGATCCGCTTGCCGGCGTAGAGCTTCTCGCGCAGCGACGGCTCGTAGAACTCAAAGGGGCGGACCTCCGGCGCCATCATATGGTCGTTGTGGAAGTGACTGATCACCAGCATTCCCGCCCGCTGGATGGCGCCGTCCAGTTCCAGGCGGGCCCACCACGCCGCCGCCAGCTCCCACGGATGCGGCGGCAGATCGAAACGGTCCGGGTGGACGGCAAACCCTGGTTCCAGGACGACCAGGCCCGCCGTCGATTCGACCAGCGCAGCCGCCGACCGGACACCCAGCGTCTCGGCCGCCAGCGGCACCACCACATGCATCCAGGACTCGCGGGCTTCGTTGGCCATTCCACCACTCCCAGCAGAACATGCTGTCTGCTTCGACTTCACCTGCCGAATTCGCCCAGGCCCATTTTCAACACCTCGTGGGCAGCTGCGATCCACAAACCACACGGCATCCCGAACGAGCCTGGCCGGCGTCTCGTGAAAGTCGCCATCGGGCCGGAACACCTTGCCCAGCGCCTCCGCCTTCTCTTGCCCCTCCACCAGCACCAGGATCTGGTCGGCGGACCGCAGCACCGGCGGGGTAATCGTCAGCCGTTCCCTCGGCGCGGCATACTCGGCGCAACCATGTACATGACGCGCAGCCCGGTCTCATCCAGCGCGGGCGAGTGCGGGAACAGCGACGCCGTGTGCCCCTCCCCACCAATCCCCAAGAGGATCAGGTCCGGACGAGCCGGCAGGACCGTCTCGTAGACCGCCGCAGCCGCCTGCTTGTCAGGCGCGTCAGCCGGGATACGATGGACCTGGTCATCCGGCGTGGCCACCAGATCCAGCAGGCTCTCTTTCGCCAGCCGGTAGTTGCTCTGCTCGCTCGTCGACGGCACGCAGCGCTCGTCGCCCCAGTAGACATGCGTCCGACGCCAGAAAGACTTCTCGCCGTATGGATTCCCCGCCAGCAGCCGGAGGGTCGTTCGCGGAGTACTGCCGCCGCACAGCAGCCAGTGGAACTCCCCCCTGCCTTTGACCGCGTCCTCGGCGCAATCCGCAATGAACCGCGCAGCGGCGTCACTCAAACTCCCGAGGTCGTCAAAGATCCGGATCATCGCTCTTTCCCCATTCGGTTGGCCCTTTCAGCCCCTGGTCGCCTTCAGCGAGAACACCATCGGGTGCCGCGACGGTTTGTCCCTCGTTTCCCGCCAGGTACCGTCCGGGCATGGTGCTACATTGTAGCCCGGCCACTCGTGGAAGAAGTCGATCCGCAGTCCCGCGTCGATCAGCGAATTGAGCAGCTCCGCGGTCGTGTGCGACCACGTGTATTCCGGCGAGGTCTGGGTGTGCCCCGGATCCGCATAATCCGGTTGCTCCCCGGCCAGGGTCCGTTTCGGGGTAAAGTAGTCGCCCCCCAGCCGGGACGCCCCGGACTCATCCTGCTGGATGCAGCTGTTGATGGGGTGGGTATCCGCGACGTACAGAAACCCACCGTCGTTGAGGTAGTGGGCAATGATCTTCGCCCATTCGCGCAGGTCCGGCAGCCAGCACATCACCCCGTAGGTGGCGTAGACAATGTCAAACTGCCCCGCCAGATGCTCCCGCAGGTCATACAGGTTGCAGCAGACGAACTCCGCCGGCACGCCGATCTCCGTGGCCAGCGACCGCGCCGCCTTGATCGCCTCCGGCGAGAAATCCATACCCGTCACCTTCGCCCCCAGACGCACCAGGAGAGCGTATCCATCCCGAAGTGGCACTGAAGGTGCAGCAGGCTCTTTCCAGCCACCTCGCCCACCTCATGCCGCTCCAGCGGGCGCAGCGTGCACCGCCCGCGTTTGAACTCTTCGATCGGATAGCAGTATGGGCTGCCGCGAGATGAACCGGCGTGATATCGTCCCATGACCGCTGATTGGCGGCGAAGTACTCGGCGTTTGACCCCATGGCTGTTCTCTCCTGACCCGCCCGTTGTGCAAGCCATCCCGGGGACCTCTGGCGGACTGGCCTGCGTCCGGCACTGAGGCTGCTTGTCTCGGTCTTTCTCCGTGTCTCCGTGCCTGCTCCGTAAATAGGTTTCAAATGGCCGCCGCGGCCCAATCGGAGCCCATTTACATTCTCTTGTGTGAGGCCGGAGGCCTCATGCGGAACTCCGTGGTTCAACATACGGTCCCGGCGTCGAGAACCTACTCCGACACGATCCATTTCCGCCCCTCCCGCCGGATCAGCCCCTCCGCCTCCTTCGGCCCCCACGTCCCCGGCTGGTAGTTGGGAAACCGCCCCGCCCACTCCTTCTGCGGTCCCTCCAGCAGGGGCGTAACGGCCTTCCACGCCGCCTCGATTGCATCCGCCCGCCACAGGCGGTTCTGCCGCCCGCAAATGCACCGGTCGCACAGCGAGTCCAGGATGATCCGCTCGTACGCGTCCGGAATCGTCTCATGAAACTGGGAATACCGGAAATCCAGCGCCGCCGTCGTCACCTCCTCGCTCCGTTCCGGCGTCTTGACCACAAAGCACAGCCGGATGCCCTCGTCCGGCTGGATCCGCATGAACAGCACGTTCGGGCTGACGTTGCGGCAGGCCTCCTCGGACAACACACACAGCGGCACGCTCTTGAACCGAATCGCTACCTCGGTCACCTTGCGGGCCAGGGCCTTTCCCGCCCGCACGTAGAACGGCACCCCACGCCACCGCCAGTTGTTGACGTGCCAGCGGACCGCCACGAACGTCGGCGTCGTCGAGTCCGCCCCCACGTTGCGGTCGCTACGGTACCCCTCATACTGCCCGAACACGAAGTCCTCCGACAGCAGCGGCTCGAGCGATTTGAAGATCTCCATCTTCTTGTCGTGGATGCTCTCGAAGTCGTTCGGCACCGGCGGCTCCATCGCCACCAGCGAAAGCACCTGCAGCACATGGTTCTGCACCATGTCCCGGACGACCCCCGCCTCCTCGTAGTACCCGCCCCGCCCCTCCACCCCGATCTTCTCCGCCGCCGTGATCTGCACGTGATCGACGTAGTGGCTGTTCCACAGCGGCTCCCAGATGGCGTTGCCAAAACGGAAGACCATCAGGTTCTGCACCGTGCTCTTGGCCAGATAATGGTCCACCCGGTAGATCTGGTCCTCTACGAAGACCTCCGCCAGCAGCCGGTTCAGCCGCCGCGCCCCCTCCAGATCCAGCCCGAACGGCTTTTCCATGACGATCTTCGGCCAGAAGCGATCGCCCCCGTCGCGCCACGCCCCGACCTGCTTCATGCACCCCAGGATCGCCTCGCTCACCGACGGCGGGACCGCCAGGTAGAACACCTGCCTGGCGTCACCGTCGCAGTGCTGGTTGACCGTCGCGATCAGTCTCTTGAGGGACTCAACGTCGCCGTAGTCCCCGCGGACGTAGTGCAGCCGCCGGCAGAAGCGTTCGATGCGTTCGTCATCCAGCAGCTTCTTGTCGCCGAACTCCCGCAGCGCCTCCCGCATCCGGTCCCGGAACCGGCCGGCGTCCCAGTCGCTGCGGCTGAAACCCACGATCTGGAACTTCTCGGTCAGCAACCCCTCGACGTCCAGCTTGTACACCGCCGGAATCAGCTTCCGCGCTGCCAGGTCTCCCGAGGCCCCGAAGATGACCATCGCGCACGCCGCCGGTTCGTACCGGTCACACGGCATCAGCCGGTCCTTCACGGCAAAAGTTGTCTCGGCCACATTGTCCAGGTTGCTCATGGCGGATCGTCCTGCACGACAGTGACGGCGGCCACTGTGCCGCTGTGTTTGACAAACTCAGACGACAGGAAGTCTATTCGTGCCCGCAAGGCTTGTCTATCCTGATGTCCGCACCAGGGTCGCCCGAAGCGTGAGGCCCAGAAAGCATAGGGGCCACGCCCGGAATCATCCCGGATCGTAGCCCCTACAGTTTGCAGACAGCAAAGGGCTGCCCTACTGGCCCGCGTCCGGATGTTCGGCGATGTAGTCGAGGTAGATCTCCAGCAGGCCAGCCTGCTCCAAGGCATCGTACAAGGCTTGCCACTCCTGGGAGGCGCTCTGGCCCTGCAGGGACGCCGCTTGCTGGGACCCGCCGCCGCATCGCAGGTCCGTGCCAAAGGCGGCGATGAACGTCAGCAGATCGATGCTGTCTATGGACCCGTCCGCGTTAAAGTCGCAGGCCACGTCGTACAAAGGGTCGTCCCGGGTCACGCCGATCGTCGGGATAAAGATCAGCAGGTCGATAATATCCGTGGACCCGTCGAGGTTGATATCGCATACAGGCGTTATGCCGGAGTTGTCGTCAGGCAAGTATCCTTGCACGACCGCCAGGTACACCGCACCATCCGACTGGAACGGGATAGGTGTAGCGATCCGAATCCAGTCCTGCCCGACTTGGGTGAGGATCGAGGGGCTCAGGGTGTGGTGTTCCGAGTCGACGTTCCCAGGGTCCCAGCTGACAATGTGCCAGGACCAGGTTTCGGAGCTCTTGGTGGCCTCCAGCAGTATGAGTCCCGCCTCGCCGGCGGAGGAGTAGCACGGCTGGATCGCCGCATCGTTCGTCTGGTCGTACCGGATTGTGATATCCGCAGCCGTGAACGGAGGCGGACTGGAGGCCGCCGGACCGGCGAACTCCCAGATCGCCAGTGGGACATACCCGGTGGGCGCCTCCTGCGTACCAACCAGCAGCGGCAGGGGGACCTCTGACGCCCGGCGCCAGTCCAGCAAGGCGATGCTCGGCTCACCCGACGACACGACAGCCGGATTGGATATCAGCATGCTGTTCACCAGGTTGAAGTAATACCGCGGGTCCTGCCAGTCGGTGCTGCCCCAGACGTAGTCGCCCGAGCCCTTGGCCGTGACGGGCAGCTCGAGCCTCCCGTAGTCCATGGCGTACCAACCATACGGTATCTCCGTCTGCTCGGAGATCATGCACCTAGGCGTAAACCTGGTGACAGTCAGCGTGTACTCGTTCTCGGGGCCGTACCCGTCGGCCTCGACCCATCCGTTGTTGACGATTGTCGCTTCGCCGCCTGCCGGCCCCTGAATCATGCCGTAGCCTTGCAGGATCGCCTCGCAATCGTTCGCGGTGGCCGGCCGCACCTTGATGTCGTCGGCGTTCAGGGTGCTCCCGAGCATGATGAGGGTGCCACTGGCCGAACTGCCGCACCCGATATGAAGAATGTGTATCTCGGTGCTTCCGCCTGCCTCCAGGGTGAACGCGCCGTTGGAGGACGGTGCGCACGCGATACGCACGGTTCCGGCCGTCAGGCTGCCTCCGCCTTCTACCGTGAACGCCCCCCCGGAGAGCGTTCCTCCGCCTAGCTCCAGGTGACAGACCGACAAATGCCCCCCGGATTGGATCACAGCGCTCCCCCTGTCTGGGGGCGCGAGCCCAGGCAAAGCGCGGCTGCCTGCGCGGTCGACGACCCGATCTCCGCTATTCCAACGGTGTCGATGTAGGCCGGGTACATCCCGAAATCCGGGTAGTCGTGCATCCCGCCAAGCGGGGCGCTCTCCTTCCGCCAGGCGGCGGCGTTCTCCCAGCCTGCCCGCCCCGGTGGCTGCCCACACCCACCTGCCGCCGGCGGTCTCGTAGGCGCCCACGTCCACAGCGGCGCCGCAGACCCGGCGGTTCCCGGCAATGTCCAGTGGAACGGGCTCGTTGGCAACTCCATTGTTGTCCAGGTCCAGCGCGTCCCGCGCGATATCGGCCTGATTCGAGCTGCCCCCGTCGATGCAGCCCGAGCCGATGCCCAGGGAATAGTCGCCGCCGGGGAACGTCGGCAGGTCGCCGACCACCCCGCCCGGACCGCCGAAGCTAGGGTCGGTGGTCGTGTCCGTCGCGACGATCGTAGCCGACCCGGCGACCTGGTTCCCCGCGTTGCCCCAGACGATGCAGTTGGCGACGGTCGCGCTGCCGCCGGTGGCGATTCCGATCCCGGCTGACCCGCTGTTGGTTATCGTGCAGTCGCGGACGGACCGGCCTGCACCGCCGATGGACACTCCGTAGCCGGTGTTGTTGGCAATGACGCAGTTGTAGACGCTCAGCGGGTTCTGGCTGACCCCGGACAGGCCGGACGCTTCGGCGATTCCTGGGCCGGCGTTGCTGGCGATGACGCAGTTGGCAATGGTCGTCTTAGGGCACCGTACGAGGACGCCGCCGGTGCCGGTCCCGCCACCCCCACGGATCGTTAGGCCCTCCAGGGCGCTGCTGGGTTCCTGGGTGTCCGCCGAGAGTTTGATGGCCGTGTCCTGCCCCTGGGCGTCGATGATGGTCGCGGCCACCACGTTGGGGTCGCGGGGATCGCTGCTCTTAATCGTGAGGTTCTTGCTCCCGAAGTTTACCGCCTCGCGGTAGGTCCCCGGGGTGACGATGATCGTGGCGCCGCTCGGGGCAGCGTTGACAGCCTCCTGGATCGTGTCGTAGGGATATTCGCCGCTGATCGTGACGCCACCGCCCGCGTACTCGTATGCACCCATAAGCACCGTCCCGGACGACGGCCGGATATGCCGATCAATGTCCTGGAACGGACCATCGTCGCCCGGGAAGATCGGGCTCCCGTTCCCGTCGAGATGCGGCGGGAGACTGACCAGCCCCGTTAGGCTGGAGTGCAGCCGGCCGTCGTCCCAGAACGCCGGGAGCACCCGTGCATTGAACGGGCAGGCGCCCAGGCTGTAGGACTCCAGGAGTGAACCGGCGTTGTCGCTGGTGATCCAGCTTGCTTGATCGCACTCGGCGAGTTCGCCTCCAGCCGTATACGCGGGAGGGCCTGCTTTACTCTTGTATAGTGGCGGGCTGTTAGGATCCAGGTTCCACCCGAGGTCGCCCCCGTACCCTGAGTGGTAAAAGCAGTTGTTGTCGGACATTACGTTGCTCATCGTATTGTGGCCCAGCGAGTCGACGAAACTACCCCAATCGTACATCGGGCTGTCCGCACCGTCGCCGCGAGAGGCGTAGAAGATGTTGTTCTGAACCTGCAGCCCGTCTAGGGCAAAGCCGGACGACCCGTAGACAGTGACGGCCTTACCGCTGGTGGGCCCGAGGAACAGAAACGTGTTGGAATGAACCTGGATTTCTCTTATTATGCGGTCGGCAGGCTGAACATCGCCGGCATCATCGAATTGCAGGTACACCCCCGGGCAGTCGCCCCCGTAGAGGCTGTTGTACTGGGAGTTGTAGAAGACGTTGCCGTAGATGTATACGTGCCGGAACGGGCCGTGGTTCTGGTAATCCGGCCCGCCGTATACCAGCTGCGTGAAGTCGCCGATGGTGTTATAGCGGACGACGACGTAGTCGGCGGCAAGGATCAATATGCCGTCCTGGTGGCCCCAGCCCCAGTAGGAATCCGAAAGCCGGTTGCGCTCGATCAGGATGTTGCTGCCGGCCACGTCGATGCCGTCAGCCCCGACGTGATGAATATTGTTGCCGCGGATGATGAGGTGGTGGGCCGACTGGGGCTGCCCGCTGGCGTGGATGCCGATGTCTCCGCACCAGGCGATCTCGTTGTTCTCGATGAGAGTATCCTGCACGTTGCTGGCCTCGATGCCGATTCCGTCAGTCCATGCCGGGTGCAGCTTGTCGTCAATTGTGCGATCCACGTACCCGGTGCAATGGTGGATGTAGTTACCGACGATCTGGCACCCGTTTCCCGCCGTGACGACATCGCCTGTATACCCCCGGATCTCGAACCCCTCGATCCGAATGTAGCTGTGGCCTGCCAGGTTTACGGCACTCGGATTGGTCGCGCTGCCTCCGCCATCGAGGACGACCTTGGCCCCATCGTCCGAACGGAAAGTGATCAACTGGCTGGTGTTGCCGTTGGCCCCGGATGCGAGCGAAATGGTGTCGCCGTAGTACACGCCCTGCTTGACGATCACCACGTCACCGGGCTGCAACGTCGTCGGGCTGACCCGTTGTCCGGCGGCCGCGATGGTCTGGAACGGGAGTAGTTCGGTCCCGTCTCCGCCCGGCTGCGCTGGCATCGACGTACACATTCTCGGCGTAGGCGCGGCCCGCCCACACCAGCGAAAGCAGAACAGCGGCGGCAACAAGCAGGGCACGTAGCACAGTTCTGGACTCCATCATGATGAGGCTCCTTTTCTGTGTGCGCAGTCACCTGACCACTGCCCGTGGGAAAGCGGGGAAATGCTGAGGGCTCGCAACGCGCGGGTCCGGAAATGATCCCACAATACCGTAGGCGCCTTGCCCCCCTTGTCTAGCTGAACCTAATGGGCGGCAAGACATTTCGTAGGCTCTTATGCCGAAAGAGGTGATGGGGTTTCGTCTTTTGGCGGTCAATCGGGCGCCCTGTGTTCGCGGGTGCGGCCCCCCGCTGAGTTCAGAGGCTGCGGGTGCGTGCGAATCCGCGCCGGCTTGCCTTAACCAGCAAGGGCGGCATACGCTTTGGTGAGCAGGGCTTTCCGGAGGGGACGATCGCGCAACTGGAAAGGGGAATTCCATGCGTCTACACGTTATGGCACCTACTGCGTGCATGATGGCCCTGTGGCTGGTGGCCCCGGCCGGGGCCGCCTGGACCTGGGAGCGCCTGGATTACCCCGGAGCCGCATGGACCTACGCCAACGGAATCTGGGGGACCGAGGTCGTCGGGCATTATGCGAGGAACGGTGGGCACGGGTTCATGTACGACGGGTCCGCCTGGACCACGCTAGACTTCCCTGGCGCCGACAGTACCACCGCCTACGGCATCTGGGAAAACAAGGTCGTGGGTTACTACTCGATGCCGGGCTGGTACACGTACGAGGCCGGGTTCCTCTACGACGGGCAGACCTGGCAGACCCTGGCGTATCCCGGAGCGCAGCAGACCAGGCCCACCGGCGTCTACGGCAACCGCGTCGTCGGATACTACGAGGACAGCCATTCTCTGTACCATGGGTTTGTCTACGACGGTACCGGATACAGGAGTCTGGACTACCCCGATCTCTACATGGGGTCAACGTACGCCAACGGGATCTGGGGAGATGCCGTCGTCGGACAGTACGCGCCGAGTTGGAACGTCCCCCAGGGCTTCACGTATGATGGGAGCGTGTGGACAACCGTCCTCCCGGCCGGATATGGCGCCAGCTCCGGTGACGGGGATCTGCGGATCTGACGTGGTCGGTACGGCGCAAGTCGCCTCGGGCGGCGCCATTGACAGCTTCCACCTGGAGGGCTCGACCTGGACCTGGATCGACTGCCCCTGGGGCACTGACAGGACTCTTGTTTCTGGCATCTCTGGCGACCGGATTGTGGGCACGTACCGCGACACGTACGGCGGGCCGGACTACAGCTTCGTCCTGACCATGCCCGAGCCGACCACCTTGGGGTTGCTGGCTCTGGCGGGCCTGGCCATTCCGCGGCGCCGCTGAGGCCAGTCAACAATGCGGCAACGACACCCCACGTCGGAATGGGTCATTCCACCCCCTCGCTGCAAGCCTGATACAAGCCTTCTGCAAGCAATCCGCACCCGTTGCACGCAAAGCCCTGGACGCACGCCCGGAGTGAAGACACCCGCAGAAGACCAGCGTCCGCAGTGCCCTCGCCTGATCGTCCTCCCGCACGCTATGATGTAGGATAGGATCCGGAGCGCCTCTGGCCGCCGGACCCCCTGGGAGACAGTATGTCGATCCGTCACTACATCGCGCGGGTCGTGGATCTCATGAAACCGCGTCCTGCCGTGGGCACCTCCCCGCTGCCTCGGCTCCGGGTCCTGTTCCTCTGCACCGGCAACGCCTGCCGCAGCCAGAATGGCCGAAGGCTGGGCCCGCTGCCTCAAGCCCGACCGCATTGAAGCCTTCTCCGCCGGTACGTGTCCAGCCGGCCTGGATCCGCTGGCCGCCGAGGTAATGGCCGAAGTCGGAATCGACATCTCCGCCCAGCGGTCCAAGCACGTCATGGAGTTCTGGAACACGCAGCTGGACTGCGTGATCACCCTGTGCGACAATGCCCGCCAGGCCTGTCCGCTCTCGATGCTCTCGGCCCGGGTGGTCCACGCAGGCTTCGACGATCCCCCCAGCCTGGCCTTGACCGCCGCAGACCGTCAGCAGGCCCTCGACCACTACCGCCGCGTCCGCGACCAGATCCGCGACTTCGTAGCCAGCCTGCCCGAAGCCCTGCCGCGACCCGAAGAGGCCCACTCGCAGCCCTGACCCGTGTCTGCCGTGGCCTTCTCGCTGTCTTGCCGGGTGCCACTGGCAGCTTGCCTGCCAGTGCTCCTTCTTCGGCTGCCATGCCTGCGGTGTTTGCAGGCATGCGCCTACAGTCGCCGCCTGTCCCCTGAAACCTGTCCCCTCGTCCCTGCCGTTGCTCCCTGTCTCCCTGTCTCCGTGTCTCCTTGTCTGCCGTTACTCGCCCCTCGTCCCTCGTCCCCGGCCCCCGCCCCTCGTCCCCGGCCCCCGAACCCTTCCCCGCCCCACCCCAGCCGGGTACAATCCCTGTCCACCAGACCAGCAAGGAGTGCACGATGCCAGGCAGCAGCTTCGGCCACCTGTTTCGGATCACGACCTTCGGCGAGTCGCATGGCGGAGCCGTCGGCGTCGTCGTCGATGGCGCCACGCCCAACGTCGACCTCTGCGAGGCCGACATCCAGACCCAGCTCGACCGCCGCAAGCCCGGCCAGTCCTCCGTCACCACCCCCCGCAGCGAACCCGACACCGTCCAGATCCGCTCCGGCGTCTTCGAGGGCAAGACCACCGGCACGCCGATCTTGCTGCTCCTGTTCAACCAGGACGCCCGCCCGGCTGCCTATGACCCCATCAAGGACATCTTCCGCCCCGGCCACGCCGACTACACCTACCTCAAAAAGTACGGCATCCGCGACCACCACGGCAGCGGCCGGGCCTCGGGCCGTGAGACTGCCGGCCGCGTCGCCGCCGGCGCCATCGCCCGCAAGCTCCTCGCCCGCCGCGGTGTCTCCATCGCCGCCTACACCTGGCGGGCCGCCGGCGTCCAGTGCAACACGGTCGACTTCGACCAGGTCGAGAAGAACCCCATGCGGGCCTGCGACCCCGAGGCCGCCGCCGAAATGGTCAAACGCGTCGAACAGGCCAAGGACGCCGGCGACAGCGTCGGCGGGATCATCGAGTGCCGCGTTCGCGGCCTGCCAGCCGGCCTGGGGGAGCCGGTCTTCGACAAGCTCGACGCCGAACTCGCCCATGCCATCCTTTCGATCGGCGCACCAAGGGCATCGAGTTCGGCACGGGCTTCGCCGCCGCCGACTTGCACGGCAGCCAGCACAACGACGCCATGGGACCCTCCGGCTTCCTGACCAATCACGCCGGCGGCATCATCGGCGGCATCTCCACCGGCGCCGAACTGGTCTTCCGCACGGTGGTCAAGCCGACCTCCTCGATCGGCCGCCCCAGGAGACCGTCGACATCCAGGGCCACCCCCGAACGATCACCATCGAGGGCCGTCACGACCCCTGCATCTGCCCGCGGATCGTCCCGGTCGTCGAGGCCATGACCGCCATCGTGCTCGAAGACCACGTCAAGCGCCAGGCCGCCCTGCACAGACTGACGGCACACAGGAGACAACCCAATGGCCCTACCCTACGAAGCGATCTTCTCACCGCTGAACATCCCCGGCGTGGCGCTGCGAACCGCATCGTCTGCCCGCCCATGGTCCAGGTCCGCTCCATCGTCTCGAAGGAAGGCATCGCCTGGTATCGCCGCCTCGCGGCCGGCGGCGCTAGCCTCGTCATCGTCGAGGCCACCGGCGTGCCGCTCTTCGGAGCCGAACTGACCGTCCAGGACCTCCGCGCCCTCACCGACGCCATCCACGCCGAAGGCGCAGCCGCCGCCATCCAGCTCTTCCCCGTCCCCTTCGGCCAGTCGGTCGATCTCAACACCCTGACCACGGCCCAGATCCAGGACATCATCGAGCAGTACGGCCGGACCGCGGCCATCTGCCGCGAAGCGGGCTTCGACGGCGTCGAGCCGCACGGCGCCCACGGCTACATGATCAACCAAATGTTCATGCCGGACAAGAACAACCGCACGGACGCCTTCGGCGGCTCGCTCGAAAACCGCAGCCGGCTGGGCATCGATATCGTCCGCACGATGCGCCGCGCAGCCGGAAGCGACCTGCTGATCCTCTATCGCCACACCCCCGAGGGAAAGCAGTACACCATCGACGAAAGCCTGCGGTTTGCCGCATGGCTGATCGACGCCGGCCTGGACGTGCTCGACATCTCGCCGGCCCGCAAGGAGGTCCCCGCCGACCTGGCTGCCCCCTTCAAGGCGCAGTTCACCGTACCCGTCATCGCCGTGCAGGGCATGGATGACCCCATCGCCGCCGCCGATGCCTTGAACGCCGGTCGATGCGACCTGGTCGCCGTCGGCCGGCAACTCATCGCCGACGCCGCCTGGCCCAACAAGCTCCGCCAAGGCCGCCCCCGGGACATCGTCGCGTGCGACAAGTGCAACAAGGGTTGCTTCGGCCGCCTGAAGGAACACAAGCCGGTGGAGTGTGTGCACTGGCAGCCGAACGAACTGGCACCGTTCGCGCGGTGAGCACCCGCACGCCCGCCGGGAGGATGTGGTTACTCCCGAAGTCGGTCTCGTTTGCCAGCGATGGGGCGTCCCCCCCGGCAGGACCCAAGGCGCCGAACCGCCTTGAGCAACGGACCACTGACCACTGACAACGAACAACTGGCTGCTGACTACTGGCTACTGGCTGCTGACTACTGGCTACTGGCTGCTGACTACTGGCTACTGGCTGCTGACTACTGGCTACTGGCTACTGACTACTGGCTACTGACTACTGACTACTGGCTACTACAAGGAAGTTGAAATGCTTTACCACGTAATGGGCAAGTCCGGCCTGAAGATCTCCGCCATCTCCTTCGGCGCAATGCGCTGGCCGTCCGAAGAGGACTGCTGCAAGGTCATGGACCACGGCCTGGACCTGGGCCTCAACTACGTCGATACCTCCACCGGCTACGAGGGCGGCAACTGCGAGCCCTGGACCGGCAAGGCCGTCCGCAAACGCCGTAGCGAGATCTACTTCTCCGCCAAGGGCCACTGGGACGCGGCGCCGTCCGGCGACCAGGTCCGCAAGACGCTGGAGGAATCGCTCAAGAAGACCGGCCTGGACTACTTCGACTTCTACCAGGTCTGGGGCCTGCAGCGACAGGAGGTCCTCGACAAGATCCTCGCCAAGGGCGGCACCGTCGACGGCGTCCGCAAGGCCATGGCCGACGGCATCGTCAAGTATGGCCTGGGCTTCACCTTCCACGGCACGCCCGAGGTCTTCCGCAGCGCCATCGACTCTGGCGAGTTCCTCTGCGCCACCGTCTCCTACAACTTGATGAACCGCAAGGAAGAGGACAACATCGCCTACGCAGCCGCCCGCGGCGTCGGCACGATCGTCATGAACCCCCTGGCCGGCGGCATCCTGGGCCTGGCCGGCGACCGGTCGCTCGACTTCCTCCGCGATGGCTCGCGCACCGGCCCGGCCTGGGGTGCCCTGCGCTTCCTGCTGGCCAATCGCAACATCACCACCTCGATCGTCGGCTTTTCCGCCCCTGGGAGATCGACGAAGCGATGAAAGCCATACCCGGCGCCGACTCGCTCACCGAGCAGCACCGCCAGGATCTCGTCCGCCGGATGGACGACGTCAAGCATATCGAAGACAACTTCTGCACCGCCTGCGGCTACTGCAAGGAATGCCCCAGCGGCGTGAATCCAACCCGTTTCATGAAGATCATGCGCGACTTCGTTCGTTACGGCGTAGCCCCCGACCGCCTGCGGCACTGGCTGCTCTCGCAGACCCCCCACTCCAACATCCGCAAGGAACTGTCCCAGTGCACCGCCTGCGCCCAGTGCGAGCAGAAGTGCCCCCAGCACCTCAAGATCGTCGAGCAGATCGAAAAGGCCAAACAAGCCCTGGGGATCTGACGCCTCCTATACTTACAGAGACACTCTGGAGGTGCCGAACCATGGTGCGTTCACGAATGACCGAATACCTGGAACCGATCCAGGCACACCGGCAACCGCAACCGTTGTTCATCCCCCCGCCACTCTACATGCTCGCCGCCGCCGGCGCCATGATACTGCTCAACGGGATCGCGCCCCAGCCTCGCATCGTGCCGCGGCCGCTCCGTAGCGTCGGCGTCCTGGGCATCCTGGCTGGCCTGGGTCTGGGCGCATGGGGCGTGACGCAGTTCCGCCGCAGCCGGACCCCCATCCTTCCGTTCGAGCCGCCCAGGGTCTTGGTCACCGAAGGCCCGTTCCGTTTTACCCGCAACCCGATGTACCTGGGCATGGTCGTCGCCCTCGGCGGCATCGGTGTATTGCTTCGCGGCCTCGTCCCTCTGCTGGTGATCCCGGTCTTCCTGGGCCTGATGACCAGCCGGGTCGTCCGTGGCGAGGAGCAGACCCTCGAACGAACCTTCGGCGACGCCTGGCAACAGTACAAGACAACCGTGCCGCGGTGGTTGAAGCTCTGCTAGGGGCCGGATCCGCGCCGCAACCCCGTCCGATCAGGAGCGGCCCGCCCGCCCCTCCAACTCATACCGGAGGCTCGCGGCTGCATCACCCACCGCATTGGACAGCGATGACGGCGTGCCAGTCGGCAGCTGGCTAAGCGCGCTGCCGAGCAACTGCGCAGCCGTGTCCTTGTAGAAGAACGTCGCCCCCGCCCGGCTGCACGCCACCAGCCGCACCTGCAACGGCTCCTGCGGATCGGCCAGCCGCGACATGTCGTATGCCAGCAGCCCCCGATCGACCGCCGCCACGTACAGCACCATCCCCAGCAGCAGACCCGTCAGCGCCAGGTCCCGCCGCCGGAACAGCTGCGCCAGCAGCCCCGCCGCCGCCAGGAGCACCAGGATCGTGATGCCCAGGTGGACTGACAATCGAACGAACCCGGCGGGAATGTTCTCCATATTCCCCACCCAAGTCGACGGCATGCCGTAGATCCCACCGTGCTCCAGCACCGCGCGCTTGTCCTGGACGAACTGCTCGATCGGGACCGTCTGAAGGGGATCATCCGCATCAGCCGCCATTACCATCAGCGTGCAGTAGCACACACCCGGCGTCGACCGCGTGATCGACAGCGGGTTCACCATACTCGCATCGCTGAGCCGCACCCGCGTCGGCGTAAGGCGCGCCTCGGTATCCGCTGCCTGCCTGAACTCTTCGCTGGCGGAACCCCGCATGCCGAGTCTGCCCTTCCAGTACAGACTCTGAGGCCCCAGTCACGTGCAGTGCGCGCGACTGCTCCGGCGACGCGCTTTGCGCCTGCTCAAGGTAGGCCTGGTAGACGACCACGTTGTACGTGCACTTGAGGCCCTCGAATGTGAAGACCCGCTCCTGCGGCGTCGGGGCCTGCAACGGCGGGCCCTGCGGCAGGCTGACCTCCACCTGCTCCACATGCAGCGGCCGCGGCTCGGTCGCCCGGCTGTCCATGATCAGCATGGTCGCCAGCAGCCGCACGCGCCGAGTCACGTCCTCGGTCGTCGCCTCGGTCAGACTCACCGGCCGGGTCGGAACTCGCACCGTCAGCCCCGCCGGCACCGGCAGCGGCGTGTAACTCGCCCGCACCGTCTGCCACGTTGCGACCACCGTGCCCAGCAGGATCAGCCCGCCCAGCACGCCGCAGGCTACGCGCAGCCTGCCCAGCGGGCCCGTCTTCCGCCGCGCAGCTGGCAGAAACAGGGGGTTCTCCATCCCCCGGCGCCACAGCGCGAAGATCGCCCCGACGATGCCCGCCACCAGTGCGATCCCCGCAAGCCTGACCATTATGCTCGCCACCATGGCACGACTCCCGTTGTTTCCGTTACTGGCCCCTGACCCCTGCCACTCTCACCTCAACCAATATCCTCAGCAGCACCGGCACCAGGACCAGCACCAGCAGAAACCCCAGCGCCAGCCATACCGCCGTCCGCCATTCCGGGCTCCGCATCCCGCGCGGCCGCGTGATGCCGTCCTTGCGTTGGTACCCAACATACCCGGCCAGCAGGTAGATCATCGCCAGGCCCAGCAGGATGAGCGACGAAACGATGCCGGTCTCGTTATGCTCCCGATACCGCCAGAGCCACTCCTCAAGCATCAGCCCGACCGCAAAGCCCGCCAGCGTGTACACCAGCCCCAGCAGCCCCGCCTGCATCACATGGTCCCGCGTGCTGGCCACCGACGCCAGCCCGAACGACACCCCGTACGCCGCCAGCGGGCACGCCATGGCCAGCAGGTAGTAGAACATGGGGCTGAGATTCCGCTCCGGTTCGCGCGGAAAGGCCTCGGTAAACCCCGTGTCCACCAGCAGCCCCCACACCGCCTGCGGCCAATTGAACGCGATCGCCAGCAGGCTCACCCCCACCACCAACACCAGGCACGGCAGGCTCACCGACAGCCGCACCCAGTACCGCTGCGCCCGCGTGGCCGGCAGGGCCAGCGTGAACTCCTCCGCCCCCTCGTGCGCATCCGCCCCCGAAAAGCCCGCCCCCAGCCACACCGCCAGCAGCGTCCCCAGGATCAGGATCCACAGCGGGTGGAAGAAGATCAGCAGCACCCACTGCGCGATCAGCCACCCGCTGAAGATCAGCACCAGCTCCGAGCCGTGGGCGAACCACTCCTGCCAGTACAGGCCCCGAAGGACCTCCTGACGCCCGATCCTGGCCGCAGCCACGTCCGCCGCCTTCGCCATCGTCGTCATGACCGCACCTCCGCCAGTTCCTCCGTCATCTCCGGCCCGAGCAAGTCAATGAACGCCTCCTCCAACCCCAGCGGGAACACCTGCACCCGCACGCCCTCCATCCGTCGCAACGGCTCGAGCTGGGCCTCGTCCTCCAGCCGTACCAGCGCGGTCACCACGGCCCCGCTCGCATGGCTGCGGACCGCCCCCGGCACCGCGAACCCCGGCGGCGGGCACTCCCCCGCGAAGATCACCTGCACCCGTCGCGTGCTCGTGTGCAGGTCCTCCAGCCGCCCCTGGTTGACCATCCGCCCGCGGTCCATCATGCCCACGTACTCCGCCACCCGTTCCAGGTCCGTGATGATGTGCGTGCTGAACAGGATCGTCGTCTCGCCCGTGGTCGCGATGTCCACTACCTCCGCCACCAGCTGCCGCCTGGCGATCGGGTCCAGCCCGCCCGCCGGCTCGTCCAGCAACAGTACCTCCGCCCGCGTGGCCAGCGCCAGCACGATCGCCGCCTTGCGCTGTTCGCCGCCGGACATCACGCCGATCGGCCGGTCCCGAGGCACCTCGAACCGCTGCCCCAGCCGCCGCAAATGCCCCGCGTCCCATCGCGGATAGAACCGGCTCAGGTAGTAGCCCAGCTCCTCCAGCGCCATCCACGAGTACCGACTGCTGCGACTGCGAGACGTAGGCCACGCGCAATCGCTGCTGCGGGCCAGCCGTGCGGACGTCCATCCCCAGGACGTAGCCGAACCCCGCGTCCGGCCGGAGCAGGCCCATCAGCATCCGCAGCGTCGTGGTCTTGCCCGAGCCGTTTCGGCCGATCAGCCCGTACACCACGCCCCGCGGCACAGCCATCTCCAGCCCGTCAACAGCCTTCACCGTGCCGCCGAATGTCTTGACCAGGCCGCGAACCTCGATTGCCAGATCACTCATGTCCAAACCCTCGTGCGCCCGCGTGTAGCCGCTGTCATCGCTGGTGCCGTCACCCAATCGCCGCCGTAGTTGTCGCCCGTTACCCGTCACCCGCATCCCGTCTCTTGCCGTTCGACCCGCGTCCCGCGTCCCGTCTCTTGCCGTTCGACCCGTTACCCGTTACCCGCCACCCGCGCCAGCCCGCACGGCCTCGACCTCTTCGGTGACGACGTGGACCACCAGTTCCGTCGGCGCATCCATCTGCACCGCCTCGACAGCCAGCCTGCCTGGCGATCCGCCGCAGGGCCTGCTTTCGCTGCCCATCGCTCATCCGCGGGGCGTCCGCCAGGAACGCACCCTTGCCGTGCCGCATCTCGATGACTCCTTCGTGCTCCAGCTCGCTGTAGGCCTTGACCACCGTGGTGGGATTGATGGACAGGGCCAGGGCCAGCTCGCGGATGGATGGCAACTGGCTGTTCGGCTTGAGCAGGCCGCTGGCCCCGCAATATTTGATCTGGTCCATGATCTGCCGGTACACCGGCACGCCGCTGTGAGGATCGATCTGAAGATTGAGCATAGACACCGCCCTCGCGACCACTCTTTGTCTGTATGGTAACACCCATACAGTAAGTGTCAAGAGAGAAAGATGGAAAAATCTTCCGTCAGTTACCCGATGCCGAATGTGCTATGTGCAATGCCCGTTGCCTCGCAGCCGTCACCAGCCACCCCGCAACCCGCCCCCCGTCTTCTGCCGTCCACTGAACCCTGGACCCCGAACTTCGTAACCCGTTACCCGTTACCCGCTCCGCCCCACCGTCAAATCCCACTCCCATTGCTGTGCAAGTGCAGCCCGCACTCCGTCTTGACCTGTCCAGACCATCGCCCCGCCCGCGGGTCCTCTCCCGGCCGGATCGCCCGGGTGCAGCACGCGCAGCCGATGCTCAGGTAGCCCTTCTCCCGCAGCGGGTGATACGGCAACCCGTTTTGCCGCAGGTAGTCGTCCACCTGTTCGGCCGACCAGTCCAGGATCGGACTGATCTTCAGCAGCCCCACGTGGTCCCGTTCCACCAAATGCGTCTGTCTACGCGTCTCGGTCTGTTCCCCGCGAATCCCCGTCAGCCATGCCCGCAAGCCAAGTTCCTGCTTCGCTACATCAAACAGCCGGCGCTTCTGATCGGCGCAGCACGCCGCTGGATCGGTCAGCCACACGCCGCCTTCGCGATCCACGATCACCTCATCCGTCGGCGGAATGCAGTACACCCGCAGGTTGAGCCTCAGTCGCTTGAGCACGCTCCATGCGGAACTGGATGGTCTCGGGAAACAGCATCCCCGTATCTATCGTAACCACCCGCATGTCCGGCTTGACCTGCGTGCACAGGTGCAGCATCACGGCACTGTCCGCCCCGAACGACGATGACAGCGCAGCCGCATCCCCGAACTCGCCGACCGCCCACCGGACCCGATCGACCGCATCGAGCCTGTCCAGCTCCGCATTGACCTCCTTCAGGTCGTAGTCTGTGCAGGTAGCAGCCATACAACCTCCTTCCTCTGAAGCCCCGGCGAATCCTGGGCACCGTTCTGACGACCGCGCGTCAAATCATCACTACAACTATAGACATTAAGTATTTTCGCCGGTAGAGTAAAGCCATGACGTTTCTTACTGCGCCCAAGAGGACGACAACCGCAAAAACGCCAGATCACCTCCGGATTGCTCCGGAAGGTATGCTGCGTTGACGCTCGCGCACCTATCCCCTACTCTCACTGGCAGTGCAGCCGCCCTTGGGGGAAAGGCTTACGCTGAACGTCCGAAATCGGGATTCGGCTGCTTGTTTCCGCCGGGTCCTGGCCGCGACGGAATCTCCGTCAGCAGAATGTTGGGAGTACCGCATGCAGCGGAACTTGCAGAACCTGCGTCGCAGCGATGAAGAGGCCGTCAAACAGGCCGGACTCGTCCTCGACTTCGATGAGATCGCCCGAAAGGGCTCCATGTCCCGCGAGGAAACGGCCATCGCCAAGTGGTACGGCATCTACTCCTCCCGACAGGCCGGCCACCACATGGCCCGCGTCGTCATCCCCGGCGGGCAGATCACCAGCGTACAGGCCAAGGCCCTGGCGGCACTCGCCGACAAATACGCCCCCGGCCGGATCTCCTTCACCACCCGCCAGTCCGCCCAACTCCACGCCCTGAAGATGCCCGAACTCCGCAACCTCCTCCGCGACCTGGCCGCGGCCGACCTCACCACCTTCCACGGCTGCGGCAACGTCACCCGCAACGTCGCCGCCTGCCCCTGGGCCTCGATCTGCCCCCACCGCCGACTCGACGTGCTGCCCTACGCGAAGGAAACCGCCCGCTACCTGGCCAGCTGCCGCGACCTCGACAACCTGCCCCGCAAATTCAAGATCACCTTCTCAGGCTGCGGCGGCAATTGCGCCCAGCCGCACATCAACTGCGTCGGCGTGATCGCTGTCGTCCGCAAGCACCGGACGGCCGGCTGGAAGAGGGCTTCCGGGTTCTGATTGGCGGCGGGATGGGTTGGCGGCCGTTCATCGCGCAGCAGCTCTACTCCTTCGTGCCGCCCGAATCGATCGCCAGACTCTGCCGCGCGATCGGCATCCTCTTCCGCGACCACGGCGACCGCTTCAACCGTGCGAAAAGCCGCCTCAAGTTCGTCGTCCACCACCTCGGCATCGATCGCTGCCGCCAGATCGTCAACGAAACCCTCGACCGCGAAGAAGTCGACCATAGCCGCTTCGAGACCGCCCCCACCGAAGATGCAGGCCAGCCGATCCCCGATCGCCCCTTGCGCGACACCGCCCCCGCCGGCACCGATGGCCTCGCCATCCAGCGGATCATGGTCCCCAAGGGCGAGATCAGCACTGGCCACCTCCGCCGCATCGCCGAACTGTCCGAGATGTACGCCGACAAGCACGTCTACAGCACGAATCGCCAGAACCTCGAACTCCACGGCGTGAACCCCGCCCGCCTCCCCGAACTCCGCGCCGAGATCGACAAGCTCGGCCTGCGGACCGACGGCTTCTACGGCCTGCAGGACGTCGTCACCTGCGTCGGCACCACCTATTGCCCGCTAGCCGTCTCCAACACGCACGAGATGTTCGACCGCCTCCAGGAACTCGTCCACCAGGACAGGTACGCCCCCCTCCGCGACAAGGTGCTGATCAACATCACCGGCTGCCCCAACTCCTGCTCGCCCTACCGCATCGCCGACATCGGCCTTCGCGGCATGCGGATCCGCGAAAAGCAGGGCTCCACCGACAGCTTCCAGATCGCCCTCGGCGGCGCCGAAGACCGCTTCGGCCAGGTACTCGGCGAGTTCAAACAGACCGACTGCCCCCGCGTCATCGCCGCTGTCCTGGACGTCTTCTTGGGTGCCACGCCTGCGTCTTCTGCAGGCGTGCTGCCACCAGTGCCACAGGTGCCCCCGCCCGCAGTCTCAGCAGGCCGGGCTACGCCGGCCAATGCTGTTACTCAGCACTCAGCACTCAGCACTCAGGACTCCCGCCGTTCGACCCTCGCCGACCACGTCGCCCGCGTTGGCATCGAACCCTACAGGCAAGCCGTCGCCGCGCTGAACATCGCCTACGAGATGGCCCCCAACCCCGCCGAGTTCTCCCTCTTCACCGGCCAGGCCAACGCGCCGCTGGACTTCGCCACCCAGGCCAAGGACATCCCCTGCCAGGAGGCCTGCCCCGCCCGCACCAACGTACCCGAGTACATCCGCCGCATCGCCCGCGGCGACCTCGACGGCGCCCACCGCGTCAACCAGGAAGATAACGTCTTTCCGGGCGTGCTCGGCCGCATCTGCACGCGTCCCTGCGAGACCCGCTGTCGCCACAACTGGACCAACGTGAGCGGCCCCGTCCGCATCTGCCATCTAAAGCGCTCCGCAGCCGACGGCAAGGGCATCAAGAGCAAGCCCCTGCCCGCCTGGTTCGCCCCCACAGGCAAGAAGGTCGCCATCGTCGGCGGCGGCCCCGCGGGCCTTACAGCCGCGCGCGAGCTGAAGCGCTACGGCCACGACGTCACCGTCTTCGAGCGCGAGCCGTACCTGGGCGGCCAGATGCGGATCTCCATCCCGATCTTCCGCCTGCCCCGCGAGGTCCTCGACGAAGACATCGACGCCATCGTCGACAGCGGCGTGCAGACCCGCATGGGCCAGCACATCGACGCCCAGCGGATGCAGGAGCTGCTCCACGAGTTCGACGTCGTCCTCGTCACGGCTGGCGCCGTCCGGCCCAACAAACTCGACCTGCCTGGCCTGCCCGAAGGCCTGGCCATCGAAGGCCTCCGCTTCATGAAGGAGTGGAACCTCGGCATCCTGCCGAAAATGGCCGGCGACGTGATCGTCATAGGCGGGGGCTTCACCGCCGTCGACTGCGCCCGTTCCGCCCGACGCCTGCTCGGCCCCGGCGCCAAGGTCTCCATCATGTACCGCCGCGGCGAGGCGCAGATGTCCGCCAGCCCCGACGAGATCGAGGAAATGCATCGCGAGAACATCGCCATCGAAACCCTCGTCACGCCCGTCTCCGCCCGCATGGAAGACGCCAAGATCAAAGGCGTTACCTTCCAGCGCAACATCCTGGCCTCGGGTACTACTGGCAGACTCGCCTGCCAGCGCCGTCGGTGCCCCCGCTCAGGACTCAGCACTCAGGACGCAGGACTCTCCCGCCGCCAAACCCCAGATCACCCCCGTCCCCGGCAGCGACTTCGAAATGCCCTGCGACTCCCTCATCTTCGCAATCGGCCAGGCCCGCACGATGGAAATCCTCCCCGAAGGCATCGCAACCACCCGGGGTCATCGCACCAGTCTGCCGAATCTCTTCCTCGCCGGTGACTTCGCCACCGGCAACCGCGATGTCATCCACGGCGTAGCCGAAGGCAAAGCCGTCGCCGACGAGATCGACCTGTTCCTCATGGCCCGCCCCCGCCGCGGCAAGTGCGTCCAGATCGACACCGCCGAGGACACCGGCCGCCTCCGCGACTACGACCTGCTGACGCCCGCCCCCATGCCCGTGGTACCACCGGGCCGGCGAAGCCGCGGCATGGAGGTCGAACTGGGCTTCACCCCCGAGGGCCGCGACATCAACGCCGACCGCTGCTACCTGTGCCACTACAAGTTCGAGATCGACCAGGACAAATGCATCCACTGCGACTGGTGCATCAAGGTCTCCCCGCGCGAGTGCATCCGCCGCCTCAGCCACCTCCAGACCGACGCCCGCGGCGCCCCCGCCGGCTACACCGAGGTATCCGCCTCCGAGCCCGAAAACGCCACCTACATCTGGATCGACAGCGACAACTGCATCCGCTGCGGCAACTGCATCCGCATCTGCCCCACCGAAGCCATCTCCCTCCGCAAGGCCGACATCACCCCCTGCCACCTCGAGCCGGGACTGACGGATTGGTCGATATGAAGCGGGGGACAGGCCACGGGACACACGTACCATGCCGTTTGCAACCTCACCCCAACGGGGTGACGCAAGTCAGCCTGGGGCACAGCGGGTCGCGTCGTTGTCGTTTCGCGACCCGCTGTGCCCCAGGAAACTGGCCTCGCCAATACCCGGTCTCCATTCCCACCAATGCTGTTGGCCTTCTTCGCGACCGGCTTGGCTTGGTCGTCCGGTCGCCGGAGGCGCAGCCGCCGACATCTGGCTGTTGTCGTTCGCCCCGCGACCCGTCCTTTGCCGTTCGTCCCGTTACCCGTTACCCGCTGACGGTTGACTGCTGACGCTTTTGGATTACCGTATAACCCCCATGTAGACCCTTGGCCCCCTGGAGTCCCCAGCCGTGAGCGAATTACGCATAGACAAGTACACCATGCCCGCCGCCAACCTCGGCCCCCCCAGCCCCCTCGTACCCTTCTGGTACGACACCGCCGAGCTGGCCATCCCCCGCCGCCCCGTCGGCCTCAGCGAGGAGGACGTCAAGTACCACGGCTACGGCTATCACCACGGCGTCCTGCCCTACTTCGTGCAGGACTCCTACGACCGCGCCCGCACCCCCCGGCCATTCAAGGCAGCCGTGCTCGAAAACGAAAACCTCCGCGCGACCTTCCTGCTGGAGCTCGGCGGCCACCTCTGGTCCCTCTTCGACAAGCGCTCCAACCGCGAACTCCTCCACGTCAACCCGGTCTTCCAGCCGGCCAACCTCGCCCTCCGCAACGCCTGGATCAGCGGCGGCGTGGAGTGGAACTTCTGCTGGATGGGCCACACCCCCTTCACCGTCGACCGCGTCTTCGCCGCCCGCACCGCTTTAGACGACGGCACGCCCGTCCTGCGGATGTGGGAGTACGAACGCGTCCGCCAGATGCCCTTCCAGATCGACGCGTGGCTGCCCGACGGCTCGCCCGTCCTCTACGTCCGCGTCCGCCTGGCCAACCTCGACGACCGCACCGTCCCCGTCTACTGGTGGAGCAATATCGCCGTCCCCGAGCGCCAGGACGTCCGCGTCATCGTGCCAGCCGTCGCCTCGCACCAGTGGGGCCCCGAGGCTACCCTCGAACGCCACACCTACCCCATCTACCAGGGCCGCGACTACAGCTACCCCACCAACGCCCCCCACTCCGGCGACCGCTTCTACCGCATCGAGCCGCCGCAGTACCCCTGGATCGCAGCCGTCGGCGGTGATGGCAACGGCTTCTTCCAGTCCTCCACCCGCCGCCTCATCGGTCGCAAGCTCTGGGTCTTCGGCCAGAACCCTGGCGGCCGCATGTGGCAGGACTTCCTCAACACCCCCGGCCACCCCTACATCGAGATCCAGGCCGGCCTCGCCCGCACGCAGAACGAGTGCCTGCCGCTGCCGCCCAAGACCGACTGGGAGTGGCTCGAGGCCTACGGCGCCATCGACGGCGCGAATGCCAAGGTCGTCCACGATTCCGACTGGACCGCCGCCTGGCAGGAGACCCAGCGGGTCATCAACAATAACGTCACCGTCGACAAACTCGAGCAGTTGCTCGTTGCCAGCCGCCCCATGGCCCAGCGCCCGCCCCGAGAGTTCATCCAGAACGCCTCCGGCTGGGGCGCCCTGGAGAACCGCCGCCGCGCCAAGGTCGGTCAGAGCCCATGCTCGCCGCCCTCGGTCCCCTTCCCCGACGACACGATGGGCCCCGAGCAGGCCCCCTGGCTGGAACTCCTCGAAAAGGGCGCCCTCCCGCAGACCGCCCCCAACGTCCCGCCCGTCTCCTGGATGATCCAGCCCGAGTGGCGCGAGATGCTCGAAAAGTCCGTCGGGATCGGAGCCGCTGCATCCTCCGGCGCCAGCACGCCCGCAAACAGCGCGGGCGTGGCACCCAGCGACCACTGGCTCGCCTGGCTGCACCTGGGCATCATGTACCTGGGCGGGCAGTGGAACTTCGACAAGGCCCGCGCCGCCTGGCGGACCTCCGTCGCCCGCACGCCCAACGCCTGGGCCTATCGCATGCTGGCTGCCCTGGCAACGCACGAGAAGAAGCCCGCCGACGCCGCCGCTACCTACCCCAAGGCCGTCGCCCTCGCCCCCGACAACCAACGCCTCGTCATCGAGTGCGGCAAGAGCCTCGTCGAGGCCGGCCATGCCCGCCAGTGGCTCCAGATCATTGACACCCTCCCGGCGTCCGTCCGCGGCCATGGCCACGTCAAGATCTTCGAGGCCCTGGCAGCGGTGGAGGTCGACGACCTCGACCGGGCCGGCCGCGTCCTGCACGAGCCCTTCGAACTCGTCGAGATCCGCGAGGGCGAAACCACCAGCGTCCAGGCGTGGTTCGCCTACCAGGAGAAGCGGATCGCCCGCGCCGAAGGCATCGCCATCGACGAGGCCCTCAAGGACCGCGTCCGCAAGGAATGCCCCCCGCCCAAGCACCTGGACTTCCGGCTGTAACGGATGACCCAAATGGCGGACAACCCTCTACTGGCAAGGATCGACGGCCTCCTGACCCGCAGCCGGCTCTGGCAGTACCCCGCCGTGCTCCTGCTGACGACGCTCATCATCTACGCCGTGACCCTCGCCAGGTCCTCCCACTGGATCGAACCCAGCGGTTCGGCCGTCGGCCACGACTTCCTCGCCTTCTACATGGCCGGCGACATGGTGCACACCGGCCGCGCTGGCGACCTGTACGACGAACACGTCCAGGAGAAGTACCAGCGGAACTTCATGCGCGACATCAACCCGAACTGGAAGGGCACCTGCCTCTACCTCAACCCGCCGCACTACGCATGGCTGCTGTCCTGGCTGTCGCGGCTGGGATATGGCCCAGCCCTCCTCACCTGGTGGGCCCTGTCGCTGGGCTGCTTTGTCGCTACGGCACTGCTCTGGCGAACCTGGCTCCACGCCGACGACTGGCTCCTGGCGACCACACTGGCCGCTTGCATGCCGGCGTGGTTCCTCGCCCTGGCCGGCGGACAGAACTCCTTCTTCACACTGCTGATCCTGACGACCTTCTGCCACCTGCTCATCCGCGGTCGCGATGGCTGGGCCGGACTGGTCCTGTCCCTGCTGGCCTACAAGTTCCACCTGCTCCTGCTGCCCGTCGCGCTGCTGCTCTTCAAGCGTCGCTGGCGGGCCGTTGCGGGATTGGCGGCCGGCGGGGCGATCACGCTGGCCGCGACGGTGCTGCTGTTGGGTCCGGAGGTCCTGCGGAGCTACGCGACCTTCGCCTCTCGCCTCGGCACGCTGATGCAGTTCGAGGGCTTCGACGCCTTCAAGCAGCACTCCTGGTACGCGTTCTTCCAGATGGTCGGCAAGGGCTGGATGCCCACGTGGCTGGTCCGCGGCCTGACCCTCGTCGTCTGCGCCGCGACGCTGGTGCCCCTGACGCTGATCTGGAAAGGCCCCTGGGACGCTCGCTCCCGCCGCTTCCCTCTCCAGCTGGCCGCCCTGCTCGTAGCCACCGCCCTGACCAGCCCCCACCTGTTCCACTACGACATGCTGATCCTCGTGCTGCCGGCGATGCTGTGGCGGATGGCCAGCCGCGGGGAATCCTTTGCCCGATACCGGCCGGCCGCGAACGTCATCCTGGCGGTCATGTTCGTGTGGCTGGCGGTGGGACCGTATATCACACAATTACTGCATATTCAGTCTTTCGCCGGTACTGATGGGGGTCTTTCTGGTGGTGCTGATGTGCGCTGGCGACTGGGACAGCCTCGGTCGCTTACGTCCCGAAGGGACGGGACAAGTCAGCCCAGGGTAAGGCCAAGCAGGCGCTGTAGCCTGCGCAGGCCGCGACCCTGGGTACACGGTGCCTCCAACGTATGTTTATTCTGTTGTTGTTCAGCCCTGTAAGGGCGTGGCGATCGCCGCTAGGACATGGGGCCTTTGCCACGCCCTTCAGGGCTCAACAACGACAACAACCACAATGGTGGGCCTTTTCCCGGGGGTCGCGGCGGCTGCGCCGGCTTGCCCCCGGGCTGACTTGTCGCGCCCCTTCAGGACGGAACATAGGAGTCACGCAGGCCCCGGCGACACCCGCCAGGTCCCGGATGCCCCCTGTCGCGGCCAGGTCGGGCCCCCGGGAGGGAGAGGACGGCTCAGGCATCAGGTGGCGCGAAGCGGCCAGGTCGTGGCGGTCCGGCTCTTACGATCTGAAACCCCTTGTCGATTGCAGCGTAGAGTTTAGTGATGCACTCGTTCAGTTCGTCCTGGTCACATACGTATTCATCGATAGTGCCATAGGTGGACCATTTGCTGATATTGAAACCACATTCTATGTCATTGTACCAGATCACCAGGTTCCCCATGAGACCCACAACCCAGAACCCTCCACCGCGGGTACCATATGAAGGTTCCTGCCACTTGGATGGCTCAACCTTCACAAGCTCCCACAGCCGCTGCTCCGCTCCACGGAGATTCGCCTCGCCGGCGATGATCTTGTCGTATACCCTCTCGAGTGAAATCGGTTTCCATTCCATCCAATCGCCTTTGCCTGTGCTCATACCGCGACCTCGACGGGCTTGATCAGAAAGTCCTCTCTCGGGATCGCCTCGCCGTGGGCTTCGACACTCTCCAGGTACGCCGCCATGGCCTCACGGATGTTGTTGGTCGCTTCGTCCAGCGTATCGCCCTGCGAGTGGCAGCCTTTGAGCGCGGGGCAATACGCGTGATAGCCGCCTTCCGGCTCGCGATCGAAGATGATCGTATAGCGATAGGTTGCCATGCGGCAGAGTCCTCAATGCTGGTCCACGGGCGGGGATGGCGTCGGGCATCGCTCGATCCCCGAATACGACCTATCATAGTCAGAATTGCCTTCGGCTGCAAGCAACTGCGGTCCGGCGTGTTATGCTCCGGCGACAGCAGCGCCTTCCATCGCGGCGAGTTTGAGTATTCTAGCGGGGATCTGTTCCAGCGCCAGCACGTAATCCACCCCGCCCCGCGCAATCGCCTCCCGCGGCATCCCGAACACCACGCAGCTCGCCTCATCCTGCGCGATCGTGACCGCGCCGGCCTGCTTCATCTCCAGCATCCCGTCCGCACCGTCCGCCCCCATCCCCGTCAGGATCGCCCCCACCACGTTCGACCCGCCGTACTTGGCCACCGACTTGAATAGCACGTCCACGCTAGGCCGGTGCCGGCTGACCAGCGGCCCGTCCCGCACCTCCACGTAGTACCGCGCACCCGACCGCCGCAGCAGCATGTGCTGGTTGCCCGGTGCGATCAGGGCACGCCCGGGGATCACGCTGTCCCCGTCCGCGGCCTCCTTGACCTCCACCGCGCACAACGTGTTCAGCCGATCCGCGAACGCCCGCGTGAAATGCTCCGGCATGTGCTGCACGATCACGATGCCCGGCGCGTTGGCCGGCATCGACATCAGAACCTGCTGCAGCGCCTGCGTGCCGCCCGTCGACGCCCCGATCGCCACCACCTTGTTCGTCGTGCACGTCAGGGCCTGAAACCGGACCGGCGCCTTGTTCAGGCCGCCTTCCTCCCGCCGCGTCACCTTCGCCCGGCTGGCCGCCTTGATCTTGTCGATCAACTCGACCGCCATGTCCCCCACGCTGTACGCGCTGCCCGGCTTGCAGGTCACGTCCACCGCCCCGGCATCCAGCGCCTCCAGCGCCACCCGCCCGCCCGCCGGCGTCAGCGACGAGACGATGATCACCGGCAGCGGGAAGTAGTGCATCAGCCGCTTCAGGAACGTCACCCCGTCCATCCGCGGCATTTCGACATCCAGCGTGATCACGTCCGGCTTGAGCTGCACGATCTTGTCGTGCGCAATGTATGGGTCCGGTGCCGTGCCCACCACCGCGATCTCGCTGTCCCGGGCCAGTTCCCGCCCCAGGATCTGCCTCACAATCGCCGAATCATCCACCACCAGAACGCGGATCATCGACTAGCCCTCCCGCAGCTCCAGCCGCAGCAGCACCGGGCTGTCCTCGACGACGAAGCCCACCGCCCCGCTGCCGCCGGCCAGTGCCCGCACCGCCTCGCCGTCCACGTCCGTCACCTGCGGGATCGACAGGTCGAAGATCGGCCGGTCGCCCGCCAAACTCGTCAGAATGTGCCCGCACGTGACGTTCAGCAGCTCCTTGAGCGAATCCAGCCCCCCAGCCGTCACCGCCTCGTCCTCTACCTCCGACCCCAGCATATTGGCCGCGATCTGCGCGCACGCCCCCGCCGGGACCGCCATCGTCAACCGGCCGCGCAGCTGCCCGTCGAACGCCATCGACGCCTCGACGAAGGGCTGGTCCAGGCCCGCCAGGCCCTCGGGCGGGGCCACCTCGGCGAACAGGAACGCCACCTGCTCCAGAACGTGGCAGAAGACCTCGCTGACGATTTCCTTACTGTCTGTTTGCATGTTGCACCCCCATGACCTCCTCGATAACTGCCCGGATCGACTCGGGCTTGAAGGGCTTGCGCAAATAGGCCCGCGCCCCCTTGCTCTCGAAGCTCCTCGATGCGGCTGGCGCTGCCCTCGGTCGATATGATTACGATCGGGACCGACCACAGGCGGTCGTCCCCGCTCATCCGTTCGACCATCTCCACGCCGCCCATCACCGGCATGTGGATGTCCACGAACACCAGGTCCACCGGGTGGGCAAGCAGGATCTTCAGCCCCTCCAGCCCGTTGCCCGCCTGGTGCAGCGTCCGCACCGGAACGTTCGCCAGGTCCAGCGACTTCGCGATCACCGACCTCACGATCTGCGAGTCATCCACGATCAGAATATTGAATGCCATTGCAGTACCTCTCGTCACCTTCCCACCATGTCAGCGTGTCCGTCGTCGCCGGCTGTCCCCTGTCCCCTGTTCCCTGCCTGAATCCTGAACCCCGAACCCTGAACCCCAAACCCTGAACCCTGAACCCTGAACCCTGAACCCTCACAGCTCCACCTCTTTCCCCCCGCTCTTGATCGTCGTCCGCCCCGACTCCATGTACAGGTGCATCGTCCGCGAGGCCGACCCCCCCACGTCCTCAGCCGCCACCATGATGTTGTTCTTCCACAGGATCTTCCGCAGCACCGTGTAGTTCCGCTCCCCGATCTTGAACAGACCCTTCTCGTCCAGCAGCGATGCCCCGCCGGCTACCTTCGCCACCAGCCGCCGCCGATCCGCCCCCATGTCGAATACCGCCTGGATCAGATTGGCCACCCCCACGTCCGTGAACATGCAGGGATTGGCCTCGGCCTTGGCCGGATCGATCTTCGACAGCGGCAGCATGCAGTGGATCATGCCGCCCACCCCCACCGCCGGGTCGTACAGCGATACCCCCACGCACGAACCCAGCGAGTACGTCACCAGGACGTCCTCCGGCGAATTCGTCACCTTCATCTCGGCTATGCCGATCACGTGTTGCACGTCGCGAACTCCAGGCTTACGGCTTCATGTAAATCGACGGCCGGACCACCTTCAGATCCATCAACATCCCCGTCAGGCTCTCCGCGTGGCCCACCATCAGGTAGCCGCCCGGCTTGAGTAGCCGGCCGATCTCCGACAGCAGCCGCCGACGGACATCATTATCAAAATAGATCATCACGTTCCGGCAGAACACCACGTCGAACGGGCCGCGCATCGGGTACGGCGGCGTCGACAGGTTCAGCCGCCCGAACGTCACCAGCCCCGCCAGCCGCGGCTTGACCGCGTACGAGACGTCCTCGCCGTCGCGGCGCTTGTCGAAGTACTTCTGCCGCAGCTCCGGCGATACGCCCTTCAGTTTCGCCCGGCCGTAGACCCCGTCCACGCACGTCCGCAGGACCTGGGTCGAGATGTCGCTGCCCAGGATCTTCACGTCGAGCCCCGCCTCCGGGATCGCCTCGCAGAGGGTCATGGCCAGGGTGTAAGGCTCCTCGCCGGTCGAGCAGGCCGCGGACCAGAATCGGAACCGCCGCTGGCCCCGGGCGACCCAACCCTTGACGACGTCGCCCAGGAACGTGAAATGTTCCGGCTCGCGGAAGAAACTGGTCACATTGGTCGAGATGGCATCGAGCAAGTGCACCATTTCGTCGCCGGCCGCGTCCCGCAGCACGTAATCGAGATAATCCCCGTGCCGCTGGAGCCCGAGTGCCCGCATCCGCTTACCGACGCGGGAAGCGACGAGCGCCTCCTTGCTGGCCCCCAGGGCGATGCCGCTCCTGTCGTAGACAACCTGCCGGAATTTCTCGAAGGTTGCGGTATCCATACTTCATGTGTATCGACCCAACAACAGGGCCGTTCCAGTTATCCCCGCGGCTCCAACAGACAAGGGGCGAAGACGTTCCCGCCTTCGCCCCTGTCACTGTCCGTGGCCTATGGTAACGTCCTAGAACTGCTTGAGCTCCTCGTCGCTCAGCGGCAACACGTGCTGCGCAGGGGTGCCCGGAGCGGCTGGCACCGATTCCTGCGCCGCCTTGGGCGTGGCCGTGCATGCCGGCTTGGCGCCCCAGGTCTTGTGAAGCACCTTATCGACGTGGCCGAGCTTGGTGGCGCCGGCGGAGGTATCATGCCGAGCCGGGTGCTGCGATGTCTTCACCCCGGTCCCTGCCCGGTCGTCCGTAACCCGTGCGTTGCTGCCACCCACGATGGCCACGACTGCCGCGACCATCTCGTTGAGCTCCTTGGCCTGGGCGGACAGCTCCTCGCTGGCCGACGCCGATTCCTCGGCATTGGCCGCGTTGGACTGGGTGACCTTGTCCATCTGCGAGATGGCGGTGTTGATCTGGTCGATGCCCTGCGCCTGTTCGTTGCTGGCACTGGACACCTCGCCGACCAACTGGTTGACCTTCTGCACGCCGGTCACGATCTGGCCCAGGATCTTGGCCACTTCGTCGGCCACCGCCACGCCGTGCTCGGCGTTCTTCTGACTGTCCTCGATGAGCGAGGACGTGTTCTTGGCGGCCCCCGCACTTCTCTGGGCCAGGTTGCGGACTTCCTCGGCTACCACCGCGAAGCCCTTGCCCGCCTCACCCGCCCGCGCCGCCTCCACCGCGGCATTCAGCGCCAGCAGGTTGGTCTGGAAGGCGATCTCGTCGATCGTCTTGACGATCTTGGCCGTCTGGTCGCTGCTCGTCTTGATCTTGCCGATCGCTTCGCTCATCCGCGCCATCGCCGCATTGCCCTGCTCCGCCGCCGTCTTCGCCTGGGTGGCCATGCTGTTGGCCTGGTTGGCGTTGTCGGCGTTCTGCCGCGTCATGCTGGCCATCTCTTCCAGCGAAGAGGACACCTCTTCCAGGCTGCTGGCCTGCTGCGATGCCCCGCTGGCCATCTGCTGGCTGCTTTCGGCGACCTGCTGGGAGGCGGACGCGACTTCACTCGTACTGCGGTCCAGCCCGTCGATGACGGCCTGCAAAGGCCTGGCAATGCCGCGGCCCAAGAGGAGTCCCGCCAGGCCGCCCAGCAGCGCCAGCACGCCGAGGGCGACTACGATGCTCCACGTTGTGAATCGCAGTTCCGCCTGTGCCTGCGCCCCCATGGTGCGAACGCTTGCCAAGGCCTCGTCCGTCGGCATGGTGGCGGCGATGGTGTAAGGGTATTTCCCAATCGGCAGGGGCCTGTAGGCAACAAACTTGAAAACTCCTTCGAACAAGTACTTGCTCGTGCCCTCTTCGCCCTTGAGCATGTGCTCGCGCACGATTTCCGCCAGGGCCCCGTACTTGTCGTCCGCAATGCTCACCTTGTCTTTCAAACCGTACTTGGGGTGCGCCACCAGCACGCCGGTCCCATCGGTGATGTACCCGTAGCCCGTCTTGCCGAAATGGGACTGGGCAAGCCGATTCTGCACCACCTGCCAGTCGAGGCTGAAGGCCACGGCCCCTTTGAGCTGACCATTCAGATGCACCGGCGCCACCAGGCGGAGTTCCGCCAGCCCCGTGTTCGCGGCAATCTCCAACGGGGCCACATAGACCTGCCCGGCGGGGACCTTCACACCCTCCTGGAACCATGCCTGATCGGCCTTGTTGATCAGATGGGTGTCAACCTTGCCCTCTTGAATCTTGATGACTTCGTTCCCCTTGTCGTCCAGGTAACGGATTTGGTTGTAGATGCCCTTGCGCTGACCGGCGATGTCCACGAAGGCCGTGTCGTTGACCCGCTGCATCTCCTGCACGAGGTACTGCCGGCTGGCCTCGGTCGCCTGCTCCGTCAGTTCGTCCCAGTACCCGCTGACGCAGATGATCCAGTCGCGCTGGGAAAACCGGCTGTATGCCAGGAACTTCCGCTTGCCCTCGAAGGAGTAGGTAAGGAAATGATCCTGGCCATCCTGCTTGTCCGCCAACACCTGCTCGAACGGCAGCTTCAAGTCCGTAATGGTGTTCTTACCCTTGTATTCGGCCTTGGGGTGATAGAGCAGGTTGCCCTTGGCGTCCATGATGAACGTGTACCCCGTCTGGCCGATCCGCGTCTGCAGGATGCCGGCGCCGAGGTCGTCGTTCTCCTGTTCCTTGACGCCAACGTAGAGCATGCCGCTGATCTTCCCTTCCTCGCCGGACAGGGGTTTATAGGCGGTCGCATACCAGCCGTTGACCACGTAGGCCCGGCCCAGGTACTCCTTGCCCTCCAGCACCACCGCCAGGACGGGGTTGGGTTGCCCGTCGGGACCGACAGCCGGAATGTACGTGCCGACCGCGCGCTTGCCATCGTCGCGTTTGACATTGGTGGCCACGCGGAGCATATCACCCTTGTCATTCATCCGCTGGAAGATCGTACAGGTCGTGCCCAGCACCTTGCCGACATCATCGACGATGGGTGTGGGCGTGTCGAACGAATCGTTCGGCTGGAGAACACTCTCCCCCACCTGCAGCAGGGGCAGGGAGATCTCCTGCGATGCCTTGCTGAACTGATTGATCGCTTGCCAGCCATGCTCCGTGGTTGACGGACGGACGCCGCCGTGCGCCGACAGCAGGAACGTGGCGAACGCCAGGTCGTGCTTGAGTTCTCCCTGCTGTGCCGCCGTGTGCGTTGCGCACAGGATTCGCACGGCACTCAACGCCTGGAACGCGGTGGCCTGCAGGCTCTTGTTCCATACCTCGTTCGTGCCATCCAGTATGGTCAGGAAATTCGCCAGGTTGGCCGAGCCCGCCAGCCTGCGCGTATCGTTATGCACGCTCTCCACGATGTCCTGAACGGTCCTGGCGCTGTTGCACAGGCTGTTGGCCAGATTCTCCTGGACCTGGACCTCCATCGCCGCCGAGGATTGCTCGACGGTCTTGCGACTGATCGCCCGCAGTCGCCAGAGGCTGAAACCGCCCAGGCCCAGAACGGGCAACACAACCAGTGCCAGACCCACGAGTACCAACTTGCGAGCCAAGTTCATACGCATGATCTACCTCTTCCTGTACAAGGGACCCATCCGAGCCACGCCCGGCGTGAGGCGGATGTCACCCGACAGTCCGCCAAGTCTCCGACCGTAGTCCCCAACGCAGGCTACTCCTGTGCCTGTTCAGCCCTAAGCATCTCGTCCGGCAAGGACGTGAGCGACATTCAGAAGAATGACAGGTCTTGGCTTGCCCATGTCTTCTGTGCTGGCTACTGACAGTAATACTTTCGGCGCGTCCGGTGCTCGACTAAACGCAGGTATAACTTGAATGGAAGAGATGCTCGTTGGCGGGGATCAGAGACTTCCACCCTCCGGACGTTCCGCGAATGCAAAAAGGGGCGAAGGTCCGTACCTTCGCCCCTATCAACGTTCTTTCCAAATGCGTACTTGTCAGAACTGCTTCAATTCCCCGTCATTTGGCGGCAAGACCTGTTGCGGCTTGGGCGTCGCGGCCCGCGATCCGGACTTCCCAGACGACGCCTTGTTATCGGCCCATGCCGTGTGCAGCGCGCTGTCGGCCTGGCCCATCTTCGCTCCGGCGGGGCCGCCCTGCACGCCCTGCGGAGTCGTATCCCCCGCCTGGCTGTTCGCCACACCGGCCTTCCTGCCTTCCACGATCACCACCAGTCGCGAGACCATCTCGCCCAGCTCCCGCGCCTGCGCCGACAATGCCTCGCTCGCCGATGCGCTCTCCTCCGCGCTGGCCGCGTTCGACTGCGTGACCTTGTTCATCTCCGCAATCCCGGTGTTGATCTGCTCGATGCCCTTGCTCTGCTCGCGGCTGGCCGACGACACCTCGGCGATCAGCTGGTTGACCGTCTGCACGCCCGTAACGATCTGGGCCAGAATGCCCCCCACCTCAGTGCTCACCGCCACGCCGCTCTCGGCGTTCTTCTGGCTCTCCTCGATCAGGTTGGCCGTGTTCTTGGCTGCCTCGGCGCTGCGCTGGGCCAGGTTCCGCACCTCCTCAGCCACCACCGCGAAGCCCTTGCCCGCCTCGCCCGCCCTCGCCGCCTCGACCGCCGCGTTCAGCGCCAGCAGGTTCGTCTGGAAGGCGATCTCGTTGATTGTCTTGACGATCTTCGCCGTCTGATCGCTGCTCGTCTTGATCTTGCCGATCGCCTCGCCCAACCCCCTGCAGCGACAGGATCCCGACCTTTCTCCACCTGTCCCACTCCTCTTTCGGCACGGGACGATGCAAGGTTGATGGGAAGGTGGATAGGAAAACTACTTATTATGGAATCAGGTAACCCCTAAGGCCACGCGATGGAGCCCTAGGGCAGATGAACGGTACCTTCGTGCCCGCACTGTTGTGAACTGGATCATGGGTCCCGGATGCCGGACAAGCGCTCGATAGGGACCGCCCGCCGTACCTAGGCCGTTGCGACCCCCGTACCGTCGTCGGTCTGTGCCAACTTCGCCAATCCGCTCACGTCCAGGATCAGCCCCACCTGCCCGTCCGGCATCACCGCCCCGCCCGCCAGGCCCTGGATCCCCTGCATCGTATCGCCCAAACTCTTAATGACAATCTGCTGCTGCCCCAGGAGCTCATCCGTCAGCAGGCCGATCTGCCGCCCCTCGTCCTCGACGATCACCACGATCCCGCGCGTCGCGTCGCTCTCGGCGCCCGCGATCCCGAACAACCGCCCCAGCCGGAACAGCGGAATCAACCTGCCCTGCAAACTCAGCATCTCCCCGCGACCCAGCACGGTCGAGAGGTCCTCCCGCACCGGCCGCACCGACCGGATGATCGACAGCGTCGGCAGGATGTACCGCTGCTGCCCCACGCGGATCACCATCCCGTCGATGATCGCCAGCGTCAGCGGCAGCCGGATGCTGAAGGTCGTCCCCGTGCCGGCAGCACTCTCGATCTCGCACTGCCCCCGCAACTGCTCGATGTTCCGCCGCACCACGTCCATGCCCACGCCCCGGCCCGAAACGTCCGTCACCACCTTGGCCGTCGACAGCCCCGGCTCGAAGATCAGGTTCCAGACCTGCTGGTCTGTCAACTCCGCCCCGGCAGGCACCAGCCCCCGCTCTACCGCCTTCTTCAAGATCGCCTGGCGATCCAGGCCCCGCCCGTCGTCGGCGATCTCGATGTAGATGTTGCCGCCCTTGTGGTAGGCCCGCAGCTCGATCCGCCCCGTCTCCGGCTTGCCCGCCTGGCGCCGCACCTCCGGCGCGGCCTCCAGGCCGTGATCGATCGCGTTGCGGACCATGTGCACCAGCGGGTCGCCAATGCGGTCCACCACGCTCTTGTCCAGCTCCGTCTCCTCGCCGTGCGTCACGAAATCCACCGACTTGCCGAACTTGCGCGCCAGGTCCCGCACCAGCCGCGCCATCTTCTGGAACGTCGCCCGGATCGGCACCATCCGCAGGCCCGTGCCCGTCTCCTGCAGCTCCCGCGTGATCTTGTCCAGCAGCCCTAGCTGCCGCACCAGGTCCTGAGACGCCCCCTGCCGCAGCTCCGTTGACTGGCTGATCATCGACTCCGCGATCACCAGCTCCCCGATCGTGTCCAGCAGCCGGTCCAGCCGCTCCGCGTCGATCTTCACGATCTCCTTGACCTGCACCGCCTCAGCCGTCTGGGCCCGCAGGGCCTGCGCGATTTCCTTGGCCGGCGCCTTTCCCTCCTGCACCAGCAACTCCCCGAGCGGCGGATGCTTCTCGTCCCGCCCCTGCTGGTCCAGCGCCTGCTCCACCACCTGCGGCGTGACCGTCCCTTTCGCGACCAGGATCTCGCCCAGCCGCCGCGGCTCCCGCGCTACCTCTGCCGTCGCCGCTGGCCGCGGCACCGCGCCTTCGCGTCGCGCCGCCAACGGCGCGCCCGGCGACGCCATCACCGCCACGATCTTCGCCTTCAGCGCCTCGGCGTCCACGTCCGGCTGAATGTCGTTGCCGCTGGCCAGCGACTCCCGAAGCGCCTTGACCATCCCCCGGATGGCGTCCACGGCATCGAAGGCCACGTCGATCGGCGCGCCCGTGAGCGCCAACTCGCCCTTGCGGGCCCGGTCCAGCAGGCTCTCCGCCTCGTGCGCCAAACTGCGGATCTGGTCCATGCCCAGGCAGCCGGCAATCCCCTTGATCGTATGAAACGCCCGGAAGACCGCGTTGATCGCCTCCTTGTCCTGCGAGTTCGTCTCCAGCGCCAAGAGGTGCACGTCCGCCGCCTCGAGATGCTCGCCCGCCTCGCAGACGAAGTCCTCCAGCAGCGCACGATCCCGCCCCAACCCGCAGCCCGCCTCGCCCGACCCCGGCGCCGCCGCTGCCTCCGGCACCGCCGCCGCCGGGCTCGCAGCCTCCTTCGAACTGGCCGCCGGACTCGCAACCTCCTTCGAGCTCGCCGCCGGCTCGACCTGCGCCTGCGGCCCCGTCAGCCGCCCCACAATCCCCTCCATCGACTCCGGCATCGGACCCTTGCCCGCGCAACACTGGAACAACTGGCTCAGCCAGTCCTTGATCTGCAGCAGACTGTCGACCATCTCCCCCGCTGACCGGACGCCCAGGCTATCCTCCGTCACGTGGCACAGACGCTCCACGTCCTCCAACCCCATCAGTGCCGCCTCGCCCTTGAGCGTATGGATCAGCCGCTTGAGCGCCGCCAGGCTGTCGTTGTCCGCTGTCTTCTCCAGCGAGAGGATCATGGCCTCCATCTCTTCCATCGCCGCCTCCTGGCGGGCCAGGAACTCGCTGAAAATCTTCTCATCCACGTTCGACGGCAGACTCGACGGATGCCGAAGCCCCCCCGGCATCTCCCCGGAACCGCCGCTTGCCCCCAAACCTGCCGCCAGCGGTAGCTCCGCCGGAAACTTCACCTGCTCCGCGGGGCGGCCGTCCCGGATGATCGCCTGCAGCGCGCCGATCGTCTCAGCCACCGTCCGCAGGGCCCCTGCCGTGTCCGGACTCGACCCCAGAATGATCCCCTCGACCAGGACGCTCGCCGCCAACGCCGCGTCCCCGACCACCACCGGGCATGCGCCGTCCTGCGCAAGGACCGCGATCTCCTCGAACCGGCTGTGCAGTTCGGCCAGCCCCTGAAGGTCCGACGCGTCCACCAGCACGATCGCCGCGGCGATCGACTCGATCTTGGCCTGAATCGTGTTGTGTTCGGCTGCCACGGGGTCTTCCTTCTTACTATTGGCTGCCGCACGGCCCCCTCGACGCTGCCGCCCGGACTCGCACGCCCGATAACACGACAGCCGCCGGATGCCGCACCGCGAGCGCACCCTGCCCGAGGCGGATGCGCCGCTTGCAGTCCTATCCTCACCATCGGCCAATAGTAGAGGTGTCTTAATCACCCCCCGGGTGCCACGCCTGCGGTGTTTGCAGGCGTGCTCCTTGACGTTTCACATTGTCACATTGTCATATTGTCATATTGTCAGTCGTTGCCGTCTCACCCCCCGAAGATCGGCCGCCGGCTCAGCAGCATCGGCAATGGCAGCGGCCGATACGGCACCGCCCCCACCCGCGAGCGGATCGCCGCCGCCAGCCCCTCCACCGATATCGACTGCTGGCTCGAATCCTCCCGGACTCGCACCGACAGCTCGCCGCCCCCGGCCTCCTTCTCGCCGTAGACCACCAGGTACGGCACCCATTCCTTCTCGCCGTCGCGGATTTTCCGCCCGACCGTCCCGTCCCGGTCGTCCACGTCCGCCCGGATGCTGGCCGCCGCCAGCCGCTCGCACGCCGCCACCGCCCCCGCCACATGCTCGCCCGCCACCGGCAACACCCGCACCTGCGTCGGCGCCAGCCACAGCGGGTACGTCGGCACCTGCCCGGCTGCCGCGTCGATGGCGATGTTCTCCAGGATCGCGCACAACGCCCGCTCGATGCTCCCGAAACTCGACGCGTGCAGGATCACCGGGCATGGCTGCTTGCGCCCGCCCTCGTCGATGTAGCCGATGTCGAATCGAGGCCCGTCCTTCACGTCCCACTGGACCGTGCTGACCTGCATGTTCGAACCGTCCTCGCAGATCGCCTGGAACTCGTTCTTGATCGCATAGTAGTGGCTCATCTCCGGCATCAGCTTGAAGAACGCCGGCACCCCGATGCGACCGCCCGATGCCCACCAGCCATTCCTTATTCTGCTCGTAGAAGTCGATCGTACCCTCCCAGCCCAGCACCCAACGCCCCTTGGCGATCACGTCGTTCATCAGCCCCGCAAAACGCCGGCAGAGCCACTCGAACTCGGGCCTGGCCTGGGCTGCGCTGCCGCACGCCGCGTGCATGTCCGTCATCAGGAAGTTCCGCACGCGCTTCAGGCCGCTCACCTCCCCCTCCTGCTCGTTGCGGAAGCACGACGCCTGCTCGTACACCTTCAGCGGCGTCTGCTTGTGGCTGAACCGCACCTTCTGCATGAACGGAAACGCCCCCGGATCCGACGCGTACCGCAGGTAGCACACGCCCCGGCCGCCGTCCACCTTGTAGTCCCGCTCGTGAAACTCTCCCATCAGCTCGCCCACCAGGTTGTTGTCACCGCGGATCACCAGCGGGTTCCTCATCTCGAAGGCCCCCCACTCCTCCGCGATGCGGCTGGCATAGTCCAGCAGCAGGTTCTGGATCAGCAGCCCCTTGGGATACCACTTGTAGTGCCCCTTCTCGGACACCTCGCAGTAGTCCACCAGGTCGTGGCGCCTGCATGTAGCTCGATGTGCTTCGGCGCCGCGTCGCCCGGCTGCCTCGCAGCCAGCTCGTTCGCCACGAACTGGCGCAGGTATTCGTAGCCGCCCCCCGCCCCGGCGAAGATCGGGCACCGATCGAAGTTGTCCGCCGTGACTTCATAGGTCACCCCGTTGCGGTCCACCACGACAAACCGCACGAACTCGCTCGACTGCCTCTTGGGCCCTTGCACCGCATGCTCATTCATGACACGGCTCCTTGACCAGCCGAACCACCAGCCGCAAATGACTCGTATTCACCCGCCGACGCCTTCCGCATCTCCCACACCGTCCCCGAGGACGACGGGCAGTGCAGCCGATAGACGGTCTGATCATCCGCCTCCCACGATGGAAACCCCAACGCCGCCCGCCAGGCATAGGACTCCAGCACGTGCCACAGCGCCATGCAGATCCCCGTCGGCTTCTCGTATGGGTTCCGGAAGCAGAACGTGTCCCCGCACGCATGCTTGCAGCGACCATCCTTGCGGACCATCCGCGCCAGCAGCGGACTCAGCCTCGCCCACTCGTCCCGATACTCCTCGCGTTTCATGGCACTGGGCCTCCAATCATTGCAGTGCACCCCGAACGCGGCGCGCAGGAACACCCTGCGCCTCGCCGGATGCGCCTCCGCGGAGGCGCCGTCGCCGATTCGGACAAACAGAAAGGCCCGGGAGTTCATTCCCGGGCCTGGATCGTCTGCTTTTCAGAGGGTTCGGTTTCTTACCTTCACGTGCCTCCGGAAGCGCAGGCCGACCAGGCCCACCGCGTGGTGGTAGTCTTCGTAGTCAGCCTGGTCTGTGCCGCACACATGCTCATGTTTACATTAAGCCATAATGCCTGCGACCTGTCAAGTCTTGTCGTTCTTGTCGACCGTTGACTCCCCCTACCGATACACCTGCCCGCTCAGCAGCACCCGCCGCTTGTGCTCTCGCGCCTTGATGATCTGGTCGTACGACTCCCCAAACGCCGCCAGCCCCTTCCGCAGCAACTCCTCCGTAACGGCATGCAGGTCCACGCCCACCTCCCCCAGCTGCCGTAACTGCTCCCGCGCCTGGTCCACTCCCTCCGTCAAACTCGTGCGGACCTTCCCGTGGTCCTTGAACGCCTCGAACGTCTCTGGCGGCATCGTGTTGACCGTGTCCGACCCGATCAACTCCTCCACGTACTTCACGTCGGAATACGCCGGGTTCTTCGTGCTCGTGCTCCCGAACAGCATCCGCTGCACCCGGGCGCCCCGCTTGCTCTGTGCCCCGAACTCGCTGCCCGAGAAGATCTCCTGGAATCGCTGGTAGGCCACCTTGCTGTTGGCCACCGCGGTCGTCCCCAGCAGCTCTTTCGCCCGCGGATCGTCCGTCTTCTCCAGCAAACTGTCCACCGCCGTATCGATCCGGCTGACGAAGAACGACGCCACCGACGTGATGTGCGACGGGAGCGTCGACTTGGCCAGGCCCCGGATGTACGCCTGCGCCACCTCCTCGTACTGCTCCACCGAGAAGATCAGCGTCGCGTTGATGTTGATCCCCTCCGACGTGCACGTCTCGATCGCCGCAACGCCCTCCGGCGTAGCCGGGATCTTGATCATCGCGTTCGGCCGGCGCACCCCCTTCCACAGGTGCCTCGCCTCCAGGATGGTCGCCCGCGTGTCATGCGCCGCGTGCGGCGAAACCTCCAGGCTTACCATCCCGTCCGTTCGGCTGGAGTCCTCGTACACGTGACGCATCGCGTCAGCCGCCAGCCTGGATATCCTCGACGGCAATCGCCTCGTAGTACGCCTTCGCGTCAGCCTCCGGGTTGCTGTCCATCAGGTAGATCAGCGATTCGTGGTAGTCCGCCCCGTCGGCGATCGCCTTCTGAAAGATCGACGGATTGCTCGTCAGCCCCCGAAGCCCATCCTCGTGTACCATCCGCTCCAACTCGCCGGTCGTCAGCATCTTGCGTGAGATGAAATCCAGCCAGACCGACTGCCCCAGCGGCAACAGTTGCTTGATCGGGTTCATATAACATCCTTTCTCTCATCCGTGACCAGATGGGTGTGGCGGCATATTGATCGTCCCGGACCCGTTCCCGGCCCCGACCGCCTCGCAAGCGCCACGTGTCGATACACTACGGAGAGGCCTGCAACCTGCTGTCGATAAGTCCCTGTAAATACAGCAGTTGCCCAACAATGACCGGTCGTGTCCACGACAAAGTCTATGCCCGTGCCCCCCTCCAGCCAAGTGAAATCCGGCACAAGCCTTTCGCCCCCGGGGCGCATCGCGATCCCCGCCGCCCAATCCCATGCCTACGCGGACCTTCAGAATCGCCCCGCCCTGACGAACCGCCCAGCCGTCTACCACCACACCCCCGATATCGGCCTGACCGCCCCAGCCGACTGGTGCGCCCTGGAGTATGCCGCCCCCGACCACTCGCGCGGCTACGCGGGGGTCTTCCGCCTCGCCGACGGCCCCGCCGAGTACCGCCTCCGCCTCCGCGGCGTAGACCGCGCCAGCCGCTACGAAGTCACCCTGGACAACCACGCTCAATCAGTAGAGCTGCCAAGCTGGGACCTGGCCCAAGACGGCCTGACAATCTCCCTGGACTCCCCCCTGACCAGCGAATTGGTCTTGTACCGGCAGCTCGGCACCCCCCCGTCAAACGGTAGGCTGAAACGGTCCGCTCGTTGTCTTCGGTAATCCAGGGAACCCCTACTCACGTCGCAGGTCCGCTCTTCCTCTTGCGGCCGTACCCGCCAGCAAAAGAAATGAGTCAGTCTGTCCCCGGATTAAGTAAGTCGTCCCCGGATTATAGGTGTCCCCGGATTATGCAAACCCCGATGCTAAGCTCCAATGCGCCCCCCCTCTTGCCACTCGAGGTGCTTTCGGATAATCTATGTAGGCCAAATGCGGCAAAAGACCCTATCGTCCCGAGGGCTCTGCTGTCATGCTGCCGGAGATCCTCGCATAGACACGAGATGCGCAATGGACAAACCATCGGTTTTTGTCGGTTCATCGTCAGAAGGTCTGCATATTGCTGAGGCCATCTACGCACACCTCTCCTATGAGACAAAGCCCAAACTCTGGACGCACCAGTTGTTCCTTCCAGGGCAATACCCGATGGAAGTCTTGGAGCGCCAACTACGACAGCATGCTTTTGCAGTCCTTGTGGCATCGCCTGACGACCAACTCATAAGACGTGATATGTCATCGCCAGCGATGCGAGATAATCTTCTTCTTGAATTCGGCTTGTTCGCTGGGGCGCTCGGCAGAAAACGTGCGTTCTTCGTATGTCCTTCAGAACCACAAGTGCAACTGCCGTCTGACCTCTTTGGCGTGATCGTCGCCACCTATGATGGGGCTCGCGCAGGCGCTGGTCCCGATGAAGTCGCGGCTGCTGTCCAAGTCCCCTGCCAACAGATTCGCATTGTAATCGCTGAGGAATGGAAACTGATTTGCACCGATCGCGAGAAGGCCGCTGCGAGAATTCGTTCCACGGAACGTGGAAAGGCCGTTGAGCGTCTCCATGATGTTGTTGTGCAACTTCGCGATGCCGTAATGGCCGTGCAGCGTGATGCGTTCGCGGCGGTGTCAGACGAAACATCGTTCGGGCAGGTGAGGCACCTTGCAGTCACGAAGGTCCAGGAGATTGCTAAGTCGTTCGACAAAGATGCCCAACTAATCCAGGTAGATGGTGAAGTCAATGCTCTCGCCCAGGTAACATGCGATGCGCTCGATGATCTCCCCTTTCCACGCGAACTCTCATTGGAGCGAGGATCTATTCGACGGAAGACGATAGACACTGGACTTGGGGCCCTTAGCGCTTTCCTTGGCGGGCGCGACCCTCTTGAACATGTGCAGAATGTGGCTTCGGATGAGGCCCAGATGCGGGTGTCGGCCCTAAAGGAGCGATACATGGAATGGTGGGATCGCCATTACCCCATAATCCAGCAGGCAACAGCCAGACTCCAAGACAGGTTGTTCCAATCTGCATTGGAGCTGTATTCGATCGAAAAGACAACGTAATCCGGGGACACGTAATCCGAGTAATCCAGGAAATCCGGGGACACCTTACGAATGGCACTGCCGTAGATATCTCCCCATGTTATAGCCCGTTATGGATTGAGCAACGCTTCCCGCAGTTGCCGGCGAGGGTCGTGCATGAGGGGGTAGCGGTCCCGGGATCGTTTGATCACACGCGGCTCGATGCGGCCGGGGCGGTTGGCCACTTCATTGGCAGCGATTCGTTCCCTTGCCAGAGACAACAGTTGGCGCACATCCCGGCAGGCCCCCGTTGCCAACAACATCCAGGACGACAAGACCGTCTGGCAGGCCAGGGTGAAGCCCAACTGACGGGGCTGTTTGGCATGGATGCTCGCCGCCGTGGCAATCAGGCCGCGGACCAGGTTATAGGCCAGCAGCGTCACGTACAGTTCGCGGCGAACCATGTCCGGCGTCTTGCAGCGGACGTGATCCAGGCCCAGCGTTTGCTTGATGTCTCGAATGTCCAGTTCCGCGTTCCAGCGGTAGCCGTAGAGTTCGGCAATCTCTTGCGGGGGGTAGGCCAACGGGTCCGTCAATGACGTGACCACGGTGATCGATTCGGTTCGTCGGCCCGGAACGGTCACCTGGAACCGCCGTTCCCGAAGCGTCATCGTCTGGGGAATCTGTTCGTATAGTTCCTCGGACATCCAGTCTGGCTTTTTCGGCCGGGTCCAGGTGATCCAGTGATCGTCCGGCCCCAGACGCTGGCCCCGTCGGAAGTCGACGGGGCGACGCTGATGCAGACGCGCACAGAAACGGACCCCGCGCAATCGCAGGATGGCCAGCATCAGAAACGAGCAGAAGCACCGGTCGAAGACGGCCACGTCCCCTGGCTTCAAACACTCCAGGATGCCGCGCAGCAGGGCGGTTTCGCCGGTTTGCTTGCCTTCGTAGGGACCGATGTTCAGGTCGAGGATCGCCGCCGTCGCCAGCGATACCACCGCGCAGGCCCGCGCGATCGGGAAGCCCGCGCCGGGCCGCTGGTTCTTCTGTTGGGGGAACACCTGCTGGTTGGCCGGCGTGTCGGGCATGGTGAAGGTAAAGCCGTCAATGAGTTTGGCGTGCAGCCCATGCCACAGCCACGAAGCCTTGGCGCGATCCTGCAACCGCCGGGCCACGCCGACCACCAGGTTGCGCAGCGCCGTCAGGTTCAGCTTGGAGCGGGCCCGGCAATAGTCTCCCGTGTCACCCGAGGGCACCCGACCGGCCGTCTGCTGCATGTAGGTCGCAACATCCGCCACCGCCGCGGCGCAGGCTGCCCCCTTGCCGCCCCGCAAGACCTGGCCCAGAAAGGCCCAAAGCACGATCGACGTGGAGAAGATATCGTCCTGCCCGAACAACGCATCGTTGTCGGCAAAGGCCTGCTCGATGGCATCGCCGGGGAGCACCTCGGCGAACCGCAGGCCCGGCTGTTGCAGGAATGGGGCGACGACGGTGTTAAAGCGATTCCGCCGCGGGCTTGGACGGGGCGCTACGATATACATGAAAAGCCCTCCTTGGCTTCGGTGGGACGCCAAGCCAAGGAGGGCCACCACAATCATAGGCCAAGGAAGGCAAAAACGCGTCCAGCGATGCTGGCCGCACTCAGACTGTATTCATACGCGAGGCGCAAGACAACCACTGGGTCCGCGTAAACGCCAGCCTTGCGCGCCTCTATCCCTCTCCGCCGGACGGCGGTGCCATTCGTACGGTGTCCCCGGATTTACGGGATTTATGAATGGTGTCCCCGGATTTATGATTTATGATTTATGATTTATGGTGTCCCCGTAGAGGGGGGTGTCCCCGGATTACCACACACTGTCTCCTAAACGCACGTCCCGAAGGTCTGCACCATGTACAGCAGGTCGATCACATCAACCGCCCCGTCGCTGTTGAAGTCGCAGTCGTGATTGTAGTTGGCGTCGCCGGAGTAGCTGCCGAAGGCGGCGATCAGGTACAGCAGGTCGATCACGTCGACGCAGCCATCGGTGTTCACGTCCCCGACCGGCACGGCATCCTCCTCGACCCGAAGGGGGAATGTCCCGGTGGGTCCGCTGGTGCCGTAGCTGGCCACGCGGATCAGCAACTGCACGTGCCCCTGCACGAGGACCCGTACCGAGGAGCGGTGGCCATTCACGCCGCACCCGTCGTCGTTGCAAGCCACGGCCGCAGCGCCGCAGGCCGCCGCCTGGGTGGCCCCCTCGTACACGCTCAGCACGGTGTCCTCCAGCGTGCCACCATCATCGCAGGTCGAGACCGTGACAAAGCTCCGGCCCTTCGGGAGACGCGGGGTGTAGTCGAACCACACGTCGGCGCAGCTGCTCGGCGCATGGGGCGACGATCTCCGTGGTCGCGCCCGTGTTGTCGCCCCATGTCAGACCTAGCCCGACCGGCTGGGCGTTCTCACACGTGTCGTTCGGCGGCGTAACCCAGAGCGTCATGTCCCCGACGCCGTACGTCCCGCGCGAATCGTAGGCAACGCAGGTGATCCAGTGCGACCCGGCCGGCAGAGTGGCCGAACATGGGTTGCCGGCCCCCAGGAACTCCTCGAACGGCGTCTCGAAATCCTTGAACCACAGTACCTTCGTCAAGTCGTTGTCCTCGTCGCCGATCTGGTCGGCCTGGAGCACCACGTTCGGGCCGGCCAGCGTCTTGTCGGCCAGATACACGTACGGCTGGTGGGCGGAGAACTGCGACGGCTGCGACCATGGTTTGGACAGCGACACGTTGATCTGCATCTGCTGTCCGAGCACGTTAGACGGCAGGGTCAACGACAGGGAGAAAAACGTCATCCCCGGCCCCTGGAAGACCTGGACGGGTTCGGAGACCGTGTTCGTGAAGCAGAAGCTGGTGAAATCACCCTGCCCTCTGACGACGCCGGCCCCGTAGAAGAAGAACTTGGCGTTGCCCGGGTAGATTGTGTACTGGTACCCGCTGATGTTCTCCGCGATCACGGCCCCGATGTTCTGGATGTAGCACGTGGGGACGTACACGTCGCCCAACCAGAACGGTTGGAGCCCCAGGTACATGTCCGTGAACCGCGCGTGCTTCTGGCCGACGATGTACGACCCGGTCTGCATATCCGGCATGCCGGTCCGCACGGCCACGGCGATCTGCGCGGTGTCGACGGCCGGCGTGGCAGTACGCGTCTGTCCGTTGTTGTCCACGAGGGAGATGTAGACATACGCCTGGGTACTCGGCGGATTCTGCCACGCAATCTCGGCACCGATGGGCCCGCCCCACATCGTGGGGACGGTGCTGGGCACGGCACAATCGCACGCCTGGTCCCGGGGGGCCTGGTAGCAGCTGACGTTGCGGAAGTCCCACGCCACGTGTGGGCTCATGTCGTGCTGCAGGTAGTCCAGGAGCTTCGCCACGCAATAGGTCTCCGGGTCCTGGCTTCCCGGCCAGCCCCACATGCACCAGTTCTCGGTGAATTCCTGGCCGCCCGGCAGTGGCCGGTAGAACTGCGCCGAGAAATAGTAACAGGGACTCGTCGTCTCGTGGCTCGGCGAGAACGGCAATAGGTACTCACAGCCGACCAGAAGCATGATGACCGTCGCCAGTACCAGCCCGAAGAGGGCATACGGGGCGCTCCTGCACATGGCAACTCTCCCTTACCTGAACTTCAACAGATGACCTTGCCTGCATGCGTCGGAGATGTGTCTGTTTCTAATATACAGCGCCGGCCCCCTCCCGTCTATCGCCGACTCCGA